>NZ_CP012670.1:4852500-8622500 GCF_004135735.1 Sorangium cellulosum
GCTGTCAACCTTCCTCGCGGAAGGCCGACCGAACGGTCCAGAGTGGCAGCGCTGTCGCCGTCAGGCTCCGGTTCCGCCGATTCGCAAGGGCTTCGTCTACACCACGGTCACGCAGGTGTCAACCGTCCGAGACGGCTCTCGACGACGTGTCGGAGAGCGGGCCTGGCCTGTTTTCGCCTGTATCGCCCGCTTCGCAGGGTTCGCTGGTTCTGCCGGACTCGCAGGGTTCGCCTTGTTCCCGGCAGAGCGGCCAGTCCGCGATGATACGCCGGCGCCGCAGGCCGGCTGTCGAGGCCCTCATCCGAAGGAAGGAAGACGAGAGCGCGAGGCAGTGATCATCTGTCCAGTGCGCGAAAGCAGGGCGTTGAGGTCGCTCGCTTGTGCATCGTGCCGAGGCGCCGTGACTCGCCGCGATGCGTTACCGACGGCAGCAGCGTCCTGCGCGCCGCTCCCGCACGAGCGCCCGAGGTGAGCCGCGCTGCTGTCTCGTGGCTCGCTGTCCGTTTTCTGAGCGGATCGGCATGTCACTCCGGCAGGCGAGCTCGGCGAGTTCGGCGAATCGTCGACGCGGCCCGGCGCGTCGAGAGGCCGGGCGCAGCCGCGGGCATCCGGCGGCTCGCCCCTTCGCCGGAGGTGGTAGTCACGTTTGGGGTGCTCACCTCCGGGGCTTGCGTTCCGGCCGGCCCCTTTTGTGGCCCGCCTGCACTCCGGCCCCTCCGGTGAGCACCCCAAACGTGACCCTCGTCGGACATGGCCCGCACCCATGGAAGCGCCAGACGGCGGAGCGTCAGACGGCTACGCGACGGGGTGAGCCACGACAGGCAGCAAGGACGACAGCAGAGGTCAGATCCGCAGCGCACGCGGCGAGTCGAGCTCGGCAGAGCAGGACGGCGGCCCCAGCGCAGGGCGGCCCGGCGGGATCGCCCCCGGCCTGCCCGGGAGCCAGACCGCGTCCGAGCGCGAGGGCTGGAGAGCCTGGGAGGCGGCTCCGGCGGCAGACGACCGGCATCTTCGGCCCACACCGCCGCGCACGGCCGCCGACCCGGGGCGGATCGGCGGCGAGCCCCGGCCCGGACGAGGAGCGGACCGAGGAGCCGATCCGCGACGAGGTCTGCGAGCTCCTCGCGGAGCACGACCAGCTCGACTCCTTCGCCGCGCCCCGGCGCCGGCAGCGCCGAAGCCGCTCCCGCGCCCCGGCGCCCGCAGCGCCGGGCCGGAGCCGCTCCCGCGCCCCGGCGCCCGCAGCGCCGAAGCCGCTCCCGCGCCCCGGCGCGCGGATGGCGCGGCTGGTCGTCGGCGCTCTCCCCACGCTCCAGACACAACGAAGTCGGCCGCCCATCCGCGTCGCCGCGGCAGTGCCTATGTCCAGGCGCGACGCGGCTGCACCCGCGTGCAGCGATTGCGCTCTGCGCTCACCCCCCAGCTGGCCTGACCTCTGCAGACATCTGCGACGCAGGTGGCAGGACGTGGGCATCCAGGGAGAAGCAGCCATGACGACGCGGATCAAGGCAGGCTCGGTGAGCTCGGTAACCCTAGCGCTGGTCGGTCTCGCGCTGGGCTGTATGGACACGGACCAGCAGCTGCAGAACGAGAGCGCGGCCGCGCTGGAGAGCGGTGGGACGACATCACGACCGCGCTTCATCGAGGGTGGCTCGATGCCGTACGTGCTCGGCTTCTCGCCGGAGACAGGGCAGATCCTCGGCGGCTCGCACACGCTGCTCATTCCCGTGACCGGGGCGCGCGAGATGATGGACGCCGCGAACCTCCCCACGAGCCTTCACCCGGAGCTCGGGGGAGCCTACAGCTTCTTCAACTCGAGCGTGAGGCACGGTCAGGCCACCGGACCGTTCGCCTCGCAGTGGTGGCCTCATAGCAGGAACGGCATCGCGGACCGGTGGAACTCCGTGGTCAAGGACTATGGCAATCTGACGTCCGATCCGGACAACCTCTCTCCGGCGGAGAAGTATGATCTGCTGTTCTACGCGGGACAGGCCCGGTCGCTGGAGCCGATCACGAGCTTTCGCGTCGACGAGATGAGCCGGCCGGAGGGGCTGCGCGCGGCGCCGCACGTCGCCCGGGCAGCGCGGGTGGCGGGGCCGACGACCGAGTGGGAGCTGCGCCATCACGGCCTGTATCAGGGCGTGACGCCGGAGTACTGGTGGGGGCACTGCAACGGCTGGGCGGCGTACGTGGTCGCGGAGGGCAGCGGGCCGCCGCGGCGCGACGTCCGCGTGCGGCTCGCCGGCGGCACGCTGATCGAGTGCGCGTCGGTCGAGCTGGGCTGCATCCTGTTCCGGACGGCGGACATCGAGGCGCTCATGACCGAGGTGTACCACCACGATGCCGTCACCTCGTCCGGGCGACGGTGCGAGATGCGCGCGGACCAGGTCCTGCGCGATCACTACGGCAGGCCCATCGATCCAGCGTGCCGCGACCTGAACCCCGGGACGATGCACGTGGCCATGACCGGCCTGCTCGGGCTGGGCGCGGGCCCCATCAGCGCCACGTCGAGCGGAGGACGGGCGCGCCGCTCGTTCGTCGTGGACCACACGTGGCATCGGGAGGTCTGGAGCTACCCGGTGACGTCGTTCTCGATCGACGCCATCGAGGAGGTGAGCGCGCAGCGGGCGGCGCAGCTCGTCTGTAGCGGCGGGTACCAGGGGGCCGACTGCTACAATTACAGGTTCAACCCGAGCG
The DNA here is from genome assembly GCF_004135735.1 of Sorangium cellulosum. Taxonomy (GTDB): domain Bacteria; phylum Myxococcota_A; class Polyangia; order Polyangiales; family Polyangiaceae; genus Sorangium; species Sorangium cellulosum_F. The sequence continues at coordinate 4,855,198 of NZ_CP012670.1, forward strand.
CGAGCCGCTTCGTCCGCGTCGCGGCGCGCTACGGGATGATCTCGGACGAGGTGAGCACCGCGGCGCTCCTCCAGCCGCCCGCGCTGCGCAACGTCGCGCCCGTGAGCTCGGAGCTCCATTACGTGCTCGAGCTGGACAACCAGCTCCGGGTGCTCGGCGGCGAGTGGATCAAGAACCCCGCGTTCATCAACGGCATCAACGGCAAGGAGATGCACCCGGATTATCTCTGGCTGCCGGTGAGGCCCCAGGGCGCCGGGGAGGACAGCGACGATCTCGGCGGCTCCGGGGACAACCCGTACATCTCGTATTCGCGCGCGAAGGCGCTGCTCACGCTCTCGCGGGGGTACTGAGCCCCCGGCCTCCTCACGCCCGCGCGCGCGGGCGGACGCCCTCGCGGGCCGGAGCGGCGGCCCCGCGGCCGGCCCCTCAGTCCGCGCGCGGCCCCCTCACCTCGCCGGGCGCCCCGCCGGTCCCGAGGTTTTCTTCGCCGGCCCCCGCCGCCTGCGGCACGACGCCGCGGTCGGGCGCGCCGAGCACGCAGGTCTCTCTCCCCTCGACGACCTTGCAACGGTGGTCGGCCGGGCACTTCCCGCCACACGGCAGCCGCACACACAGCCCTGTCTCGGGATCGCACGTCGTCCCGGCCTGACAGGACGCATAGCAGATGTCGTACACCTCGCGCTGCACCACGGTCGCACCGGCCGCTCCGACGAGGGTCGCCGCGGCGCCGGCGTAGTCGTTGCCGCGGCTGGCGGGCTCCGTACCGTCGCCGACGGGCGTCGTCCGGACGACGCCCGGTGAGACCAGGAACTCGGGTGGCCCGTGCTTCGGCTTCAGGCAGCCGACCAGCGCTGGCGCCGCGCAGCAGGACAGCAGAAGGAAGGCGATCCGCATGGAACCGAGATCCTGCATACGGCCGATCCGGATCACGGACAAGGCCAGAGCACGCTCCCGGTCCCGCTGCACGCGCCCGGCGCGCCGCGGCCGCGGCCGCGGGCGGTCAGGTCCCGCCAAGGGCCGAGCGCCGCGGATCGGACCGCGAGAACGAGCGCGCACGTCTCCGGTGTGTGAGCTGGTCCACGTGACCTCCCCGGCCCTCTACCCTACCCTCCCGCCATGACCGCGCTTCGCCAGCTCCGCCTCATCGCGCTCCTCGAAGGCCTGTCCTTCCTGCTGCTGCTCTTCGTCGCGATGCCGCTCAAGTACCTCGCCGGCCTGCCGCTCGCCGTTCGCGTCGTCGGCAGCGCCCATGGCCTGCTCTTCGTGCTGTTCGTCGCCGCGCTCGTCCGCGCCGCCGCCAGGCACCGGTGGTCGATCGGCCGCGCGTCGCTCGCCTTCGTCTCGTCGCTCGTCCCCTTCGGGACATTCGTCTTCGACCGCTCGCTGCAGCGCGAGATCGCGGCCACCCCGCCGTCCTGACAGAGGGTGCGCGGGCGCCCCTCCGTCCCAAAGATACCGCTTCAGCAGAACCTTGATCCTTCGTATCGACGGGGTGCGCGCGGGCCTCGCGGAGGCGCCGTGAGCGTCGCTCGCGCGGCGCCGCTCGGCCATTTCCTCGCGCGCGTTTCGTGTCTAGCCTCGGCCTCATGCTTCGTCTTCCCACGCTCCTCCTCGTCGTCGCGCTCGCCGGCTGTGGCAGCGCCCCGAGCGCGCCGCCGCAGCCGGCGCCGAAGCCTGTGCCGGTCGCGCCCGAGCCCGAGCCCGAGCCCCCGCTGGACGACACGCCCCTGCTCGACGTCATCGCGGCGCAGCCGACCGAGATCCTGCTGGACGGCGAGCCGATCGGGACGACGCCGATCTCGGGGCGCAAGGTCGAGCCCGGGCTGCACGAGGTGACCTTCGTGGACCCGGAGCGCGGCAACCGGACCATGATGGTCGAGCTCAACCCCGGCGAGGCGAAGACCGTCCAGTCCGACCCGGTGCCTCCCATCAAGGAGATGGGCGGCGGCGACAAGGAAGGCGCCAAGGAGTAGAAGGAAGGCGCCAAGGAGTAGCCGGTTGCCCGTGGACGTGAGCGAGACAGGTCATCGCGTGCTGGTCGTGGACGACACGCCGAACAACCTGCGGGTGCTCGTCGAGCACCTCGATTGTGCCGGGATCGAGGCCCTCACGGCCCATGACGGCGAGAGCGCGCTGGCGCTGCTCCGCCACGAGGTCCCCGATCTCGTCCTGCTCGACGTCGTGATGCCGAAGGTGAAGTGAGGCTCCCCGCCCGGGGCCGCCGGGTCCGCGCGCGGCCGCGCCGGCGGGCGATCACGGGGGCGGGCTGGCCGGCTGATCCATGCCGCGCACCGCGCGGAACGCGTCGGGGGTGGCCTGCGTGTTCTGCGTCGTCACGATCCGGAGCCGGTCCCCCTCGCGCCGCGCCACGTGCACCAGGATGCCCTGCATGTCGGGCACCGGTTGGCCCTCGGGGTTGACGACGCCCGTCAGCTCCCAGGCCCAGCGGACCACCGCGACGTCGGGCGTGACGAAGCGAGTCTCGACACGCACGCTGGAGAGGCGGCTCTGCCGGAAGACGGTCTTGTGAATGCTCACGTGGCTCTCGCGGATCGCCGACCGCCCGTGCCACCACAGCCCGAAGAGGTTCACGAAGTCCGCGTCCTCGGCGTGCAGGGCCGCGAACGCATCCATGTCGTGCCGGTTCCAGGTGTCGTTGAAGGCCGCGACGAGCTGCTCTCCCATCGCCTGCTGCGCGCGCGCGTCGGGCATCGCCGGCGCCGGCGTCGACGGCGCGACGGGCGGCGGCGACGCCGGGGCGCACGCGAGGACCGAGAGCGGCAGAGCCAGGGCGGCGAGGGCTCGATGCATGGGGCGTCCTTACATCCGATCTGCGCGGGACGTCAACCGGCGGCGCGCTCGACCGGGGCCACGGGGCTTGTCCGCCGGATCCTGCCTTGGCGCCGCCTGGCGGAGATCGATGGCCAGCGCTGCGGCAGGGCCGGCGAGCTCCGCATCATCGCGAGGGCCCGCGCCGCGCTGAGCTCACCGGAGCGCGTACTCCAGGCCCCAGATGTTCACGGAGCTCCGCTCGGGATAAACCACGGTGAGCTCGTCCGAGGTCTCGAGCCGGGCGGCGTCGATCAGAGGATCGGAGAAGAACCGGCCCGCGTCGGCGGCGTCGAGGAGCTCCCAGGTCGCGTAGCCGTCGCTCGGCGAGGCGCCGGCGATGCGCAGATCGGGGAGGATCGCATAGACGTTCTCCGTGGAGGAGATCGCGAGCTTGCCACGGAAGTTCTGGATCACCCGCAAGCCGAGGCCGTGGCGCGTCCAGGTCCCGTCGGTGTCGCGGACGTAGTGGAAGAACTCGCTGCGTGAACGGGCGCTGGTGAAGTTCGCGCTATCGGCCTCGCCGTCGGGGAGGTGCGAGAGCAGCACGTGGACGCGGCCGCTCGCGTCGACCGCCATGTGCTCCTGGTTGATGAGCCCGCGGTGCTGGCCGATGGGCCACACCGAGAGGCCGGCGGTGTCCCGCGTGACGAACGACGCGCCGGTCGTCGCCACCTTGTCTCCCGCGCTATTGTGCCAGGTGCGCCCGTGATCATCGCTGTAGATGTACAGGAGGTCGTGGTTCGTCGTCGGGTCGGGCGTGTCCCGCCAGCACCACGCCGCGTGGAGCCGCGCGCCGCCGCGCGTGTACGCGAGGCCGTGCAGGTACGCGTTCATGCTGGCGTCCGTGCCCTCGATGTACTCGCCGAGCGAGGTCCAGGCGTGCGTCGTGGCGTCGTATTCCCACAGGTGCTCGTCGCCGCTGCCGCTCTCGCCGATCCGCGCGCTCAAAAGGAGCTTCTCCCCGCCGGGCTCGGTGACGAACCGCGGGTACGTGACGAGGGTCACCCTGGTCGAGCCCTCCAGCGCGCTCGAGACCGCGCTGAAGCTCGCGGCGGCCCAGGCCACGTTCTCCGGATCCGTCAAGAGGCCCGCGACCGAGCGGCGGTAATGCAGCGGGCTGCCGTGGTGGTCGAAGGCGAGGTGCAACGTGCCGTCGCCGGGCGCGATTCCGAGGGAGATCGTGTTGTGGGCGTCGTCGGCGCTCAGCCGGTGGTCCTTGAAGTCGAACTTCTGCCAGGCCCCGGCGGCCCCGCCGGGGCTGGACGGCAGCCGCCGGCGCGCGAGGACGACGTTGCGGTTGGTATTCCAGAAGGCCGTGTACTGGTAGCCGCCGAACGACACGATCGCGTCCTGCTGGAACGACTCGCCGTTCACATAGCCGCCATAGGACACCACGGTGAGCCCCGACTCCGCGAGCCTCCCCTCGCCGAGCTTGTCGATCCCGGGCGCGACGGCCTCCGCGCCCCCGCCGCCCCCCGCGCTCGTGCCCCCCTCGCCCGCGCCGCCGGTTCCCGCGCCGCCGGCTCCCGTGCTGCCGGTGCTTGCGCCACCGCCCGCGCCCCCCGCCGGGACCTCGCCCGTCGCGCCGCCGCCCGCGCTGGTGGTCGCCGGGGTCGTCGCGCCCGCGCCCCCCGAACCCGAGGCCGCGCTGCCCGCGGCGGCCTCCCCGCCCGAGGCCGCCCCGCCGGGTGGGGGTGCGCCCTCGCCGCCGCCGCAGCTCGAGAGGCAGCCGACCGAGACAAGGAAGAGCAGCAGGGAGGAGCGATGGCCGAGGGTCATGGCGAGACGTCCTGGGAATCGATCTTCATCGGATCGTAGGGGGCGGTCATTTCCGGGATGAGATCGCAGTTCGGCGCGAGGATACGCTCGTGCCAGCAGGCTCCAGAAGACATCACCGGAGGAAAGATCCGCTGGCGTCACGCCCCCGCACCGCGATCACCGCGGGCGCGTGGCGAGTCAGCCGCTGCTGTCGTAGGGACGGGTGAGGATCTCGAGATAGTGCCCGTCGGGATCGGCGAAGTACAGGCCGCGCCCGCCATTTTCGTGGTTGATCTCGCCGGGCCGCTGGGCCCGGGGATCGGCCCAGTACGGGATCTGACGCGCGCGGATCCGGCCGAAGATCTCGTCGAACCTGGCCTCGCTGACCAGGAAGGCAAAGTGCCGCGAGCGGATCTCGCCGGGGCTGTCCATGAAGTCGAGCGTGACGTTGTTGTCGAGCCGCACCGCCAGGAAATGCCCGAGGGGCACAGGATCGGAGAGGCCGAGGATCTCGGTCATGAAGGAGGCGGACGCCTTCTTGTCCCGCGCCGCGACGATCGTGTGATTGAGCTGCACTGTCATGCTCTCCCCCTGGTGGTGGCCGAACCGGCAGGTCTCGGTGAAAGCTTGCACGTGGCTTCCCACAAGCCGTTGAGATAGACCAGCCCCAGCGCGCGGTCGTACAGGCCATACCCCGGCTTGCCGGTCTCCCCCCAGATCATGCGGCCGTGGTCCGGGCGCACGTAGCCGTCGAAGCCGACGTCGTGATACGCCTTCACGATGGCGGCCATGTCGAGCGAGCCCTCGCAGGACAGGTGGGCCGACTCGAAGAAGGTGCCGTCCTCCTGGACCGCCACGTTGCGCAGGTGGGCAAAGGGAATGCGGCCCATGCCGCCGAGCTCGTACACCAGCGACACGATGCTGTTGCACAGGTCCGCGCCCAGCGACCCGGAGCACAGCGTGATGCCGTTGGCCGGGGAGTCGACCGTCTTCACGAGGCGCATGAGGTCGTCGCGGTTCTTGAGGATGCGCGGCAGGCCGAAGATCGGCCGCGGCGGGTCGTCCGGGTGCATGGCCATGCGGACGCCGACCTCCTCGGCGACCGGGATGATGCGCGAGAGGAAGTGCTCGAGGTGCGCCCAGAGGGCGTCCTCGCCGACGTGCTTGTACTCGTCGAGGATGGCGCGGAGCTCCTCCGGCCTGTAGCTCGTGTCCCAGCCGGGCAGCGCGATGCCCTGCTCCGGATCGATCCTCGCCACGGCCTCGGCGTCGAAGGCCAGGGTCCGCGAGCCGTCGGGGAGCTCCCGGGACATCTCGGTGCGGGTCCAGTCGAAGACCGGCATGAAGTTGTAGCAGATCACCTTCACACCGGCGGCCGCGCAGCGCCGGATGTTCTGGCAGAAATTGTCGATCAGGCGCTCGCGGGTCGGCTTGCCGAGCTTGATGTCCTCGTGCACCGGCACGCTCTCCACCACCTCGAACCTGAGGCCGACGCCCTCGATGCGCGCCCTGAGCGCCTGGAGCCTCTCGGCCGGCCATACCTCGCCCACGGGCACGTCGTAGACCGCCGAGACGATGCCGTGGATGCCCGGGATCTGGCGGATGTGCTCGAGCTTGACGGGATCGTCCTCGCCGTACCAGCGGAAGGTCATCTTCATCGTTGCGATCTCCTCGGGCGACGTGCTCGGCGTGCGAGAAGCGTGGCGCGGTCGGTTCCCGGCGGGACCGGGGCGCGCGACGTCGGGTCTCGCTGCGAGGCATCGTACAACCAGCGCGGTGCAGGACCAAGCGATCGGCGAGCGGGCGCGGACTGGGGCCGGCGCGCGGAGGTCGCGGGCTGGGCCCAGGCGTGGAGGGATAAGCGTGCACGCGCACGCGCACGCGCACGCGCACGAAGAGGCCAGACGAGGACGGAAGACGGGAGACGGGAGACGGAAGACGGGGGACGGAAGACGGAAGACGGAAGACGGGGGACGGGAGACGGAAGACGGAAGACGGAAGACGGAAGACGGAAGACGGGAGACGGGAGACGGGAGACGGGAGACGGGAGACGGGAGACGGGAGATGCCGGGGCTGCCAGCGTCCGTTTTGTGGATTCGAGAGCAAGATCCGGAGCGCGAGCCTCTTCGGGCGTCGCTAGCTTCCCTCGTGATGCGGGCACGCGCAGGGGAGGCCGCTGGACGCGCCTGCGTGCAGACCGCCTTGCACGAGGAGAAGACACCATGACCAGGCGACTCGAAGGGAAGATTGGTATCGTGACGGGCGCGAGCTCGGGGATCGGGCGGGCGACCGCCGTGGCGTTCGCGCGGGAGGGCGCGAAGGTGGTCGTCGCCGGCCGCCGCCCCGCCGAGCTCGAGGCCACGGTGCAGGCCGCCGCCAGGGCCGGGGGGCAGGCCGTCGCGCGCGCCGCGGATGTCACCAGGGAGGAGGACGTCCGGGCGCTCGTCGGCTTCACCCTGGAGAAATTCGGCCGCCTCGACGTCGGGTTCAACGCCGCGGGAGGGACCTTCGGCGGCGCGCTGACCCACCAGTTCGACGTGGGCGACTTCCGCTCCTGGCTGGAGAGCTACCTGGTGAGCGCGTTCCTGTCGACCAAGCACGAGGTCGCCGCGATGCTGCAGTCGGGCGGTGGCAGCGTGATCAACGTGGGCACGTTCGTCGGACACACGAAGGCGCTGCCCGGCACGGCAGGGTACGCCGCGGCCAAAACCGGGCTGATCGGCCTCACGCGCACCGTCGCCGCCGAGTACGCGACGCAGGGGATCCGCGCCAACGTGCTCATCTCCGGCGGCGCCGACACCCCCATGTTCCGCCTCTGGAACGACACCGACGAGAAGCGCGCCTTCGCGGCAGGGCTCCACGCCATGAAGCGCGTCGCGTCCCCCGACGAGATCGCCAGCGCGGCCGTGTTCCTCGCGAGCGCGGACGCGTCGTTCGTCACCGGGACCGCGATGGACGTCGACGGGGGCGTGTCGCTCGGATAGGCGGCGGAGCCGCCGCGCTCGCCCCGCGAGGGCGGGCGCGGTGGCCCGTGGCCCCGGCGCACGCCGGCGCGACCCGCGACGCGCCGCGTGGCCCCTCGGTCAGCGGGCGCTCACCCGGCGCCCAGCATCGCTCGCAGCCCCCTGGCCACGCTGTGGCGGAACGTGGCGAACTCGTGGCCTCCGGGAGACTCGTAATAGGTCACCTGGTAGCCCTTCGCTTGCAGCACGGTGCGCAGGTGGCGGTTCGCGGCCCGCTGGTCGACCCCCGGCATCCAGTCGATGAACGTGCCCGTCTCGAGCCGTCCCACGTCGATCCAGAACCGGATCGCCTTGCGCGGCGCCATGGCGTACTGGCGGGTGAGCCACTCGGGCTCATCGTCCTTGCCGAGCACGAGCTGGGCGGCAGGGTGGTTCACGTAACCCCAGCCGTGGGTGCCCGAGGTGGACATCACCGACGCCGAACGCGTCGGGGCGCTCCAGCGCGGCGTGGGCCGCGGCGAGCCCGGTGTAGCTGTCGCCGGCGAGGACGACGCGATCCGGATCGGCGCTCACGGGGTAGCGCGCGCGCAGCATGGGCAAGAGCTCGTCCGCGAGCATCGCGGCGAAGGCCGGGTTGCAGGCCGTCTCCGCGATGCGGGTGCGCACGATCTGCGATGAGGGCGCGTTGCGCACGAACGCGACCACCGGCGGGACGATCGCCCTCGCGGCGACGAGGTTGTCGAGCCCGACGTGCAGGCGAGCCACACGCGGCCAGCACTCCCCGTCGAGCATCACCACGAGCGGGCAAGGCCCCCGTCCGCCGTGAACCCCGGCGGGGTATAAACGGTGACCGTCCGCTCGTTGCCCAGCGCCGCCGACACGAGCCGGTGCTCGGCCAGGGATCCTGCGGGCGCGCCTGCGTCCTCGAACCAGCCGCGCTGCTCCGCCCCGCAGAGGTCGAGGATCGACTCCCACCGGCACTCCGGGAGATCGAGCTCCCCGGCGATGACCCCGGCCTGCGGGTAGATGCGCCTCGGGTTCCAGGGGCGTAGCACCGGGATCGTGCCCTGAAAAGCCTCGGCTGGGCCTCGAGCTCGCCGCGGCGCTTCACCGTGGGAGATCGCACGCCAAAAAGTCCCCGCTGCACCTCGGGCGCGCCGCGGCATTTCGCGGTGGGAGATCGCCGCGACCGCCAGCCCGGTAACGCGGCGCTCCGGCGGCGCCCGCCGTCCCCTCGCCCGTCGCCCGCCGTCCCCTCGCCCGTCGCCAGCCGTCCCCTCGCCCGTCGCCAGCCGGCGGCCGCCGCGCTAAGGTGCGCGCCATGGGCAACGCCGCGGTCCGCCGGCGCATGAGCGCCGCAGAGTACCTCGCGTGGGAGCGCGAGCAGCCCGCAAAACACGAGTACCACCTCGGTGACGTGTTCGCGATGGCCGGCGGCAGCCCACGGCACAATTTCCTGTCGAACGCCGTGGGCGCAGAGCTCCGCGCGAGCGTGCGCGGCACGGGGTGCCACGTGCTCTCGTCCGATCAACGGATCTCCGCCCGGCAGGGCGAGCGCTACGTGTACGCCGATGCGGTGGTCGTATGCGGCGGTGTGCAGACGGAGCCAGGCGAGGGCGACGTCCTCGCGAATCCCACCGTCGTCGTCGAGGTGCTTTCGCGCAGCACCGAGACCTTCGACCGCGGCGAGAAGTGGGGAGGATACCAGCGCCTCCCCTCGCTGACAGACTACCTGCTCGTTTCGCCGTGGCACGTGCGCATCGAGCACTACCGACGGGAGGGGGATGGCTCCTGGCGGTATCGCGTGCACGAGCGGGGCGATACGATCGCGCTGGCGAGCGGCGCGCAGGTCTCGGTCGATGCCATCTATGACGGTGCCTTCGAGCTCCCGGCCGACTGACGTCGTGGGCCATCGCTGAGCGAGGCGCAGCGGATCGCCGCAGCGCTCCCCGCGTCCTCGCCGCGGCCGCCGCAGCGCTCCTCGCGTCCTCCCCGCGGCCGCGAGGCCGCGCGCGGCGCGCGCCCCGCGTCGAGCCCGCCCCCGCGAGGAGCCCGCGGCCGGCCCTCGGCCGACCTCGCGGAGTTTCACCGCGGGCGGCCGATGTGGCAGCATGCCGGCCGGAGGAACCCTGCCGTGCGCCTCGGGATCGATTTCGGAACCACGCGGACCGTGGTCGCGTGCTGCGACCGCGGGAACTACCCCGTCCTCAGCTTCCAGGATGCAGCGGGGGATCCCGTGGATTTTTACCCCTCGGTGGTGGCCGAGCGGGGCGGGGAGCTCCGGTTCGGCCTCGACGCCCTCGCGGTCGCCTCGGACCCGGCGTGGTCCGTGCTGCGGTCGTTCAAGCGCGTGCTCTCGGGCCCCGGCGCCTCGCCCGACCTCGAGGTCGCGATCGGCGGGACCAGGCTCCGCGTGCTCGACCTGCTCACCCTCTTCCTGAAGTCGCTCCGGGACGCGGTGCTCCACCGCTCGAACCGGCCGAAGAAGCGGCAGGACGACGAGCGGCTCATCTGCGTCGTGGCCACCCCGGCGAACGCGCACGGGACGCAGCGCTTCGTGACGCTCGACGCCTTCCGCCGCGCCGGCTTCGAGGTCATCGCGCTCCTCAACGAGCCGTCGGCCGCCGGCTTCGAGTACACCCACCGCTACCGCAGCACCATCACCTCGAAGCGCGAGCACATCGTCGTGTACGACCTCGGGGGCGGGACGTTCGACGCGTCGCTCGTCCACATGACCGGGCGGAGCCACGACGCCGTGGCGACGGCCGGGCTCAACCACCTCGGCGGCGACGACTTCGACGCCGCGCTGGCCTCGGCGGCGCTCGCCGCGGCCGGCCTCGAGCGCGAGGCGCTGCCGGCGCGCGCGCTCGCCGCGCTCGCCGACCAGTGCCGCGAGGCCAAGGAGCGCCTCAACCCGAACACCCGGCGGATCGTCATCGACCTGGAGGCCTGCCTCGGCGATCGGGCGCCGGCCCCGGAGGTCACGATCCCGGCCGCCGACTACTACGACCGGTGCGCGCCGCTCGTCGAGTCGACCATCACCGCGATGCAGCCGGTGATCGCGCGCCTGGACGCCGGCGCGGGCGAGGCGCTCGCCGACATCGCGGGGATCTACGTGGTCGGCGGCGCGAGCTCGCTGCCCATCGTCGCCCGGACGCTGCGCGAGCGGTTCGGGCGGCGCGTCCACAGGTCCCCGTACCCCTCGGCGGCGATCGCCATGGGCCTCGCGATCGCGGTCGACGAGGACGCGGGCTTCGAGCTCTCCGACCGGCTCTCGCGCCACTTCGGCGTGTTCCGGGAGGGGGGCGGCGGGAGCGAGGTGATCTTCGATCCGATCTTCGACCGGGAGGCGCGCGTGCCGTCGAGCCGCGAGGCGCCCGTGGTCTCGCGCCGCGTCTACCGGGCGGCGCACAACGTCGGTCGCTACCGGTTCGTCGAGTGCGCCACGCTCGACCGGCTCGGCGTGCCCCACGGCGACATCACGGCCTTCAACGAGGTCGTGTTCCCCTTCGACCGGCAGCTCCGCGACCGCAGCGCCGAGCTCGCCGCCGTGCCCGTGCGGCGCATGGGCGACGAGGGGCCGCTCATCGAGGAGCAGTACGCGATCACGCCGCACGGGATCGTCGAGGTGACGATCACGGACGTGGAGGCGGGGTACAGGCGCGTGTACCAGGTCGGGGCGTGACCGCAACCTGGGTCGGGATGGCAGCGACAAGGTACTTCGTCGCTCCGAACCGCTCCACGGGTGCCCCGAACCGCTCCACGGTCGCCCCGAACCGCTCCACGGGTGCCCCGAACCGCTCCACGGGTGCCCCGAACCGCTCCACGGGTGCCCCGAACCGCTCCACGGGTGCCCCGAACCGCTCCACGGTCGCCCTTTTCGCCTCGGCCCCCCGGTGCCCCCCGGTCTGGTGCCCTTTTCGCTTCAGACCCCCGGTGGCCCCCCGGTCTGGTGCCCTTTTCGCCTCAGACCCCCGGTGACCCCCCGGTCGCGTCACGGGAGCAGCCGGCGCAGCGCCTCGATCACGAGCGGCAGGCTCACGAGCGCCCCGAGCGTCGTCACGACCGCGGTGGCCGCGGCGAACGATCCATCACAGCCGTAACGCGCGGCGATGATCACGGAGACCATGGAGGTCGGCATGGCGGACTGCAGGACCGCCACCTCGGAGATGGGCCGCTCGAGGCCGAGCGCGACCGCCGCGCCGAGCGCGACCGCCGGGGCCAGGAGCAGCTTCACCGCGGCGACCGCCGCGAGCGGGCGCACGCGGCCGCGGAGCGATCGCAGATCGAGGCTGAGCCCGAGCGCGAGGAACACCAGGGTCGGGGTCGCGCTCCCGAGCGCGTCGAGCGCCCGCGTGAGCCACGAGGGCAGCGGGATCGGCAGGGCGTGGAGCGCGAGCCCGAGCGCGATCGACGGCACGGCCGGCTGCCGGAGGAGCGCGAGCACGCTCCGGCCGTCCACGTCGCCGCCCCCGCCCATGCGCGCGGCGAGCGCGACGCCGAGCGTCCAGAGCATCAGGGTCGTGACGATGCTGTCGACGAGGATCGCCGTCCCCGCCGCGCCGCCCGTGGGACCGTACAGCGCGAGCACGACGGGGATGCCGAGGAAGCCGGTGTTGGAGAAGCTGCCGACGAGGCCGGCGGCGCCCTGCGCGGCGCGCGGGAGCCCGAGCGCCCGCGCGACCGCGACGCCCGCGAGGGCGCACGCGAGCAGCGCGGCCGTCGAGGCCGCGACGGCGCCCCAGGCGCCGTGGCCGATGCCCGAGCGGCGCAGCACCGAGAGGACCAGCGCCGGCGTGGTGACCTCGATGACCAGCCGGTGCAGCACGGCCGCCTCGGCCTGGCCGCCTCGGCCGAGGGCGCGCAGGAGCACGCCCACGCCGAGCACCGCGAAGAGGGCCAGGAGCTGCGAGATCAGATCGCCCGACGGCACGGGCCGCTTTTAGCTCGGCCGGGGGCGCCGTCCAGCGCCCCCTGAGCTCGCGCGCCGCCTCAGGGCACGAGGTCCTGAACGGCCTGGACGATGGCCTTGGGGTTCATGCCCAGGCGATCCATGACCATGTCGCCGGGGGCGCTGGTGCCGTAGCGGTCGATCCCGAGGGCGATCCCCTTGGAGCCGACCCAGCGGTGCCAGCCGAACGTGACGCCGGCCTCGATCGACACGCGCCGGGTGCACGCGGCCGGCAGCACGGCCTCGCGGTAGGCGTGGTCCTGGCGCGTGAACCGCTCGATGCAGGGCATCGAGACGACGCGGACGCCGGGGCCGAGCTGCTGCGCGGCCGCGACCGCGTGCTGCACCTCGCTGCCCGTCGCGATCAGGATCGTCTCGAGCGCCGCCGTCTCCTTGACCAGGACGTAGCCGCCGCGCCGGACGCCCTCGCGCTTCGCCGCGGCGTCGCCGGGCAGCAGCGGGACGGCCTGCCTCGTCAGCGCGAGGACCGTCGGGCCGTCGGTGCGCTCCAGGGCGGCGATCCAGGCGCCGGCGGTCTCCTCGGCGTCGGCCGGCCGGATGACGTCCAGATCGACGATGGCGCGCAGCCCGGCGACGGTCTCCACCGGCTGGTGGGTCGGGCCGTCCTCGCCGACGCCCACGGAGTCGTGCGTGAAGATGTAGACGACGGGCAGGTGCGAGAGCGCGGCGAGGCGGATGCTCGGCCGCAGGTAGTCCGCGAACACGAGGAACGTGGCGCCGCTCGGGCGCAGGCCGCCGTGGTACGCGATGCCGTTCAGGATGGCGCCCATGCCGTGCTCGCGGATGCCGGCGCGGATGTTGCGACCGCCGGGGTGTTCCGGATCGAAGTCGGTGCTGGACGCGATGTAGTTGAACGTCGAGCCGTAGAGGTCGGCGCTGGAGCCGATGAGCGAGGGTACGGCCTCGGCCACGGCTTGCAGCACGGTCTCGCCGGCCTTGCGCGTGGCGACCTTCGTGCCGGCGGGGAAGGCCGGGACGCGCGCGTCGAGATCGGCGGGCACCTTCCTGGCGAGGGCGTCGTCGAGCTCCTGAGCGAGCGCCGGGTTCTTCGCGCGCCAGGCCTGGAAGGTCGCCTCCCACGCCGCGCGCTGCTTGCCGAGCTCCTCCTTCCGCCGGGCGAAGAACTGCTTCACCTCCTCGCTGACGTAGAAGTGCTCCTGGGGCAGGCCGAGGCTCTTGCGCGCCTGGTCGATGAACTTGGCGCCCCCCTCGCCGTGGGCCTTCTGCGTGCCGGCGACCTCGGGGATCCCCTTGCCGATGAGGGTGCGGGCGATCACGAACTTCGGCTTGCCGCTCTTCGATGCCCGCGCCTGGCCGAGCACGCGGTGGACGGCCTCCAGATCGTTGCCCTGCTCGATGGTGAAGATCTCGAAGCCGTAGGCCTCGAAGCGCTTGCCGGTGTCCTCGCTCTGGGTCCTCGCGGCCATCGCGTCGAGGGTGACGTCGTTGGCGTCGTAGATGAGGATCAGGTTGTCGAGCTTGAAGTGCCCGGCGAAGGCGGCCGCCTCGGCGGCCACGCCTTCCTGGAGACATCCGTCGCCGGCGAGGCAGTAGACGGTGTGATCGACGATCGTGTGGTCCTTGGTGTTGTAGCGGGCGGCCAGCATCCGGGCGGCGACCGCGTGCCCCACCGCGTTGCCCACGCCCTGGCCGAGCGGCCCGGTCGTGGCCTCGACCCCCTCGGTGTAGTGGAACTCCGGGTGGCCGGGCGTCTTCGACTCCCACTGGCGGAAGCGGCGGATGTCGTCGAGGGACAGGGGGTATCCGGCGAGGTGCAGCCAGGCGTAGAGGAACATGCTGCCGTGGCCGGCCGACAGGACGAAGCGGTCGCGGTTCAGCCAGTGCGGGTCGCTCGGGTCGTGGCGGAGGAGGTCGCCATAGAGGACGGCGCCGATCTCGGCGGCCCCGAGCGGCAGGCCGAGGTGACCGGACGAGCAGGCGTGGACGGCGTCCATGGCGAGGCCGCGGGCGATCGTGCTCGCGGCGGCGAGCTTGGCGAAATCAGGCATGGCGCGCACTCTATAACCCAAGTTCGACGCGATGCGCGCCCTTTTGCGCACCCTCCCTCCCCTGCCCTCCCGTGGCTGGTCGGCGCGGGGCGCGCCTCGGCGGGCGGTGGATCGTGCGGCCCTCGGCGGAGGCCGGGTCGAGCGCCGCTCGGTGGCCGCCGCCGGGTCGAGCGCCGCTCGGTGGCCGCCGGGTCGAGCGCCGCTCGGCGGGAGCTCGATTGTCCACGCTCTCTCGGGATGCGCGAGAGGCGTGGATCGGCTGTATGGCCAGGGCCTGGCGGGTGCGGCCGCGCGCCCGGAGCTCGCCCACCGTGCGCTGGTAGACCGCATCGACGCGGAAGTGCGAGCCGCTGCACGGCCGCCCCGGCCACGCGGCGCGGCGCTCCGCGGTCGCCGGCAAGCGCCGCCTGCGGCCCAACGACAGGACCACGGAGACGCGCTCGATCGGCGGCACGGGCTGTCAGGCGGGCGCAGGCGCGGCGGCCGGCTGCGGCGCGAGGCGGACCGGCGCCGAGGCCTGCTGCGCAGCCTCTCGCTCACGCCTCATTGCAACCGTCTTGCGGTACTGCTCGGCCTCCGCGGCGCGGGTGATCTCGATCTCCCCGTGCATACGCCGAACCGCGGTCGCGATCTCGTCGATCTCGACCTGGAAGAACTCCTTCTTCTCATTGACGAGGTTGATCCGCCGCTCGTGGAAGGCCCGATGCAGGGCGGTCTCCAGCGCCGGAGCGTCCTCCGAATAGATCATCGCGTGGACATCGAACTCGATATCGGCCTGCAGCGATACCAGCTCCGCCGTGCCCTGCTGGAGCTGCGCCTGGAGCCGCTGCTGCGCCTGTTCCCCATGGGTCCTGGCCTGTGTGATCTCCCCCTGCAGGCGCGCCCGGTCCGTCTCGAGCTGAGCGAGCACACGCTGTCGCTCGGCTTCGACGTCGAGGACGCCGCGGAAGCGCTCGAGATCCGCCTTCATCCGCTCGGCGGCCTCACGGACCCCGTGGAGCTTGGCCCTCTCGGCCCTCAGCTTCACGACCCATCCGACGAGCACGGCGATCGCAAGGAGCGCGACGCCGAGCAGGGCTCCCGAGAGTTCTTCCATGGCCGAGCACCCTCCCGTGAGGGGCAAACCTGCCAGGGACGATCGTAGGCCCCCTCGCCAGGATCAACGTACAGGGCGTGTCATCGCCATGAAAGGCGTTTCCTCCCGAGCAGCACCATTCGCACCGCTGCACACTCTTCGGCAACCCCCGCCTGGGTTGGTTCGCTGCGGCCCGGTGCGGGTTACCCCGAGCTGGGTGGATCGACGGACGGGATCATTCCACCTGGACACGGCCGCTGGTTCCCGCGCATCGGCGGTCGCGCGTCCGGCATCCTGTGCTCCCCCGGGGAGCTCACGAGGGGCGGATCGGCTCCGCGAGCCAGCGAACCAGCGCCTCGCCCTCGAGATCGAGCAAGGCATCCTCGACCTCGCCCAGGCTCGCGCGCGCTCGCTCGACGATCATGCGCTCCTCATCGGGCGTCGGGCGTCGCCCGATCCGCCGCGCGAAGAGGCGACCCAGCAGCTCCGCGATCGCCTTCTGCTCCCCCCGTTGCTCCCCCCGTTGCTCTCCTCGTTGCTCTCCTCGTTGCTCGGCCTCGATGATCATCTCGCCGATGATCGGCGTGCGCCGGAGCAGCCCCTCTTCCTTGTCCTCCACCATCGTGACGAGCTCCTTCCACAGAGTATGCCCCCAGGGATCGACGGTCGCCATCACCAGCAGCGCCGTGTACAGCTCGGCCCGCTCCTCGGCGCTCGCCGCCCGTGCGTCGATCTCCGCGACGACCCCCCGCAGCGCCGCCGCGGTCGCGTCCCGCGCGAGCGGCGTGAACACCAGCCAGAGCACGCTGCCGCGCGCCCGGAGCTCGCCCACCGTTCGCTGGTAGACCGCGTCGACGCGGAAGTGCGTGCCGCTGAACGGCCGCCCCGGCCACGCCGTGCGGCGCTCCGCGGTCGCCGGCAAGCGCCGCCTGCGGCCCGACAGGACCACCGCCACGCTCTCGATCGGCGGCACCGGCTCGCCGGGCGCCTCGAGCCGGAGCGCCGCGAAGAGGAAGCCGAGGTACTCGAAGATGCGATCCGGGACGTCGTCGCGGAGCGCGAAGCAGAACTCGACGTGCAGCACCCGAGGCGCGCCGCCCACCCGCAGGCGCAGGGCCTTGTCGAGCCGACGCTCGATGTTCGTGACCTGGCTGTCGACCCAGCCGACCACCTCGATCGGGCGGCCCTCGGAGACCAGCGCGCGCACCAGGTCCTCGGGGCGCCTCCGGGCGAGGTGGCGCAACGTGATGTCCGCATCTCCCATGCCCGGCGCCCACGGCAGATCGCGTACCAGGCATTCAGGACACCGGAACCGTGGCCATCCGGGCGGTGGTATGCCCGCCGCGCGCATGGCGGCGCCATGGCGGAGGGCCGCCGCGCGCCCCCCGGGCGCGAATTCCGCGTGCGCCGACAGCGCTCGTCCTGTAGGGCAGATCCATGGCCGACATGCTCGTCAACCTCCTCAAGCTGCCACCCCTGACGCCGCTGCTCCAGGACCTGCGGCGGGCCGGCGTCGTCGTGCGCCGGGCGGCGCCGTACGAGATCGGCCGCGTCCGGCGGTTCGTGGAGCGGCACTTCACGGCGGCGTGGGCCGACGAGATCAGCGTGGGCTACGCGAACAAACCCGTCAGCGTGTTCCTCGCGATCCGCGAGGGCGACGTGCTCGGCTTCGCCGCCTACGAGTGCACCCGCCGCGGCTTCTTCGGCCCCACCGGGGTCGAAGAGCGCGAGCGCGGCAAGGGCATCGGCAAGGCGCTGCTCCTCGCCGCGCTGCACGGGCTCGCGGAGATGGGTTACGCGTACGGCATCATCGGCGGCGTCGGGCCGGCCGAATTCTACGCGTCCGCCGTCGGCGCCACGCTCATTCCCGACTCGACGCCCGGGATCTACGCCGATCCGCTCTCCGACACGGACCCGCGCGACGGCGAGGCGCCGCCGCGCTGACGGATACCCCGGCTGGCGGGCCGGCGGCCTGATCGTCGCCACGTGCCTCCGCGCGATGACCACCTCGACGGGCCTTGACGGGCCCCGGCGCCGGGAGGAACGATGTCGCCCCGAGCTCCTCCAGAGGTCACGATGAGGCTCTATTTCAGCCCCGGCGCCTGCTCTCTCTCCCCCCACATCGCGCTGCGCGAGGCGGGCCTCGAGTTCCATCTGGAGCGGGTCCACCTCGGCACGAAGAAGACGAGATCAGGCGCGGATTTCACCAGGATCAACCCCAAGGGGTACGTGCCCGCGCTGGAGCTCGAGGACGGCCAGGTGCTCACGGAGGGGCCCGCCATCGTGCAGTACATCGCCGATCTGCGGCCCGGGTCAGGGCTCGCCCCGCCGGCCGGCAGCCTCGATCGGTACCGGCTGCAGGAGTGGCTGAGCTTCATCGGCACCGAGCTGCACAAGCAGTTCTCCCCGCTCTTCACCCCGCGGGCGCCGGACGAGCAGAAGACGGCGGCCAGGGCCTACCTGGGCCGCCGCCTCGCGTTCGCGGCGCAGCGCCTCGACGGCGCCCCGTACCTGATGGGAGACCGGTTCACGGTCGCGGACGGCTACCTCTTCACCGTGCTCACGTGGACGCGATTCGCGAGGATCGATCTCGGCGCCTTTCCGGCCCTCGTCGCGTACGCCGAGCGCGTCGGCGCCCGCCCCGCCGTCCAGGCCGCCATGAAGGCCGAGCGCGAGATGAGGTAGCGCCCCCGCCGCCGGTCCCGAGGACGAGGGCGGTGTCCAGGCAGGCGCTCTCTCGCCGGGGGCCGGGCAGCTCGGCGACGCCGCCCCGCCCCGCACCCGCGCTCGGGCGCTCAGCCCTTCGAGCTCTTCGGCCCGAGCGGCCCGCCGTCGCCCGGCATCCGCGCGTAGACGCCCGGATGCGAGGCCGCGAGCCACTGGTTGACGTGGCTCATCACGTGCGGGCGCTCGGTCCTGAGCTGCAGGTAGCGCTGGCCGCGCGGCACGAGCACCTGCTCGGCCACGTCGCTGCCGAACTGCTCGGCCAGCACCTGCACGACCGGCGCCACGTCGAAGAACTTGCAGCTGAAGAGATCGAAGAACGCCTCCTCGCTGTCCGGGAAGATATGCAGCGTGATGTGCGACTCCGCGATCATCACCATGGCGCTGATCACCGGAGTCCCGTCGCGCGTCGCCGTCTTCACCACGAACGGCCGCATGATCGGGGTCATTCCGATCTTCGAGGGCAGGTGGTCGAAGATGTCGAAGAGCGAGTCCAGCGAGGTCGGCCCGCGGTAGGGGCTGAGATGCAGGAACAGGTGAGGGCCGAAATCGGCGTCCGGGCTCACCACCTCATGGCCCCTCCGCTCCCGGATGTCCCCGCCGTCGCCGCGATCGACCGTCTGCGTGAACACGCTGCGGCAGGGGAGCGTCGTCTGGAGCATCATCTGCACCCGCTGGGGGTCGAACGTCCCCGGGTACACGAGATCCGCGAAGAAGCACTCGCGGAAGCTGAAGGTGTGGATGGTGAGGTGGCCGCCGAGCAGCAGCACGAAGGCGCTGATGCCGCAGTCCTCCGCCACCACGCCGTTGTAGTACGGCAGGATGAACGGGGGCATCACCGGCTTCAGCCCAAGCACGCCGGGCACCTCCTCCAGGAGCTCCTGCGCCAGCTTCACGTCATCAAAACGGCTCCTGAAGCCGTGGAAGCCATCCATCGTGAAATGGGTGAGGTTCTTGCGCGCCTTATGCATGTTGCCCCTTCGTCGACGAGTTGAGCGATGCTACTCCACACGGAGCAGGCGCGAGCGGAGAATTTGAGGATCCGGCGCTCAATCCGCCTCGCGCATGTGCTCCACCCGAAGATCAGGTGGGGAAGCCGGGCACAAGCATGCCTGTCGTGCGTTCCGGCTGGCGTTCCGCTGCTGCTTCATCCAGCCGCTCCCCGGACGACGGCGGCGCGCCCTCGCCACCTCGGATGAGCTCGCCCGCGGCCCGTCGCGCTGCCCAGGGGGCGGGACCAGGAGCCGTATCGACTCAGCCCGATCCGTGATGTCCACGCCCAGGACGACAGGGGCGATATCACGTCTCGCTTTCTGAGTGCCGGCTCACTGAAAGAGTTCAGCCCGATGCGCCGCCGTCCGGGCGCGCAGGCTCGAAGGCGCCGGCGATCCACCCGCGCTGGATCGGGCGTCGGGGTGCGATAAAAAAGGCGCGGCCCCGGCGTCATCCGTCGCTGGCTCGACGCGCGGAGGCGTAGAATCCGGGGAACCATGACCCGATCCCCCTCCGACAAGGACCCGCCCAAGATGGCACCGAGCAGCGCCGTGCCGCCGCGAGGGACCCCGCCGGAGCCGACCGCGACGCGCATCCAGAGCAGCAGCTACGTGCCGTCGGCGCCGTCCGCGGCGCGCAACGTCAACAGCAGCTGCCTGCCGCCGGCGCCGCCCTCGAACCGCAACGGCAGCACGCTGCCGCCCCCGCAGCAGGTGCCCGCCCCGCCGCGCGCCAGCCACTTCCCGCAGGACGCGCGCGTCCGGCGCGACCGGCCGAGCGCGCCGCTCGGCGCGCACGCCGGCCCGCTCGCGCAGGACCTGCGCGGCCTCCGGGACCGGCCGAACGCCGCGGCCACGGCGCGCAGCGGCCAGCTCGCGCAGGACCCGTTCAGCGGCTGGGACCCGGCGGAGACCCAGCCCGCGCCGCTCGTGGCCCAGCCGCAGGCGGAGCCGGCGAGCGCGCGCGCGCCGGAGGGGCTGCGCCACGAGGAGCTGGGCGCGGCGCCCGCGCGCGGCCCCGCGCCGGCCTCGTCGCCGGGCCGGCGGCTGTCGGCCGCGGCGACGCCCTCCGCGCACCACGGCGCGCCGACGGGGCGGCCGGCCGCCGCGCGCGAGCCGCAGAAGGCCCAGGAGGCCCAGGGATCGGGGCACGACCCGTACACGCCCATCAACCAGATCCTCGGGTACACGCGCCTGCTCGTGGCCTCGCTGCAAGGCAAGGTGGCCCCGCAGCACATCGAGGACCTCCGCAGCATCGAGCACGCCTCGCGCAAGCTGCTCCGCATCGTGCAGGCGATGGAGGGCGGCGAGGACACCGCGCCGTCGAGCGTGCGCGTCCACGTCCCCTCCGCGCACGAGGAGCCCGCGGCGGCCCACGCCGCCGAGCCCGAGGGCGGCACGCGCGGATCCATCCTGGTGGTCGACGACAGCCGGGGCAACCGGGACGTCCTCTGCCGCGTGCTGCGGACGAACGGCTACCGCACGGCCGCGGCCGAGGACGGCCCCCGCGCGCTCGCGCTCGTCGCGCGCGAGCGCTTCGACGCCGTGCTGCTCGACGTGAACATGCCCGGCATCAGCGGCCTCGGCGTGCTCTCCGCGATCCGCCAGGGCCGGTCGCCGGCGGAGCTGCCCGTGATCATGGTGACCACGCGCGGCGCGAGCGAGGACGTGGTGGAGTCGCTCAAGCTCGGCGCCAACGACCACGTGACCAAGCCGATCGACTTCGACATCCTGCTCGGGCGCCTGGACACGCAGCTCACGCTCAAGCGATCGCGCGAGCAGCTCTCGCAGCTCGCCGCGGAGCTGTCGGTCAAGAGCGAGTTCATCCGCAAGACGTTCGGCCGCTACCTGAGCGACGAGGTGGTGAACCGCCTGCTCTCCTCCCCCGAGGCCCAGCTCCTCGGCGGCGAGGAGCGCGAGGTGACCATCCTCATGACCGACCTGCGCAGCTTCACGACGATGACCGAGAACATGCCGCCCGACGTGGTCATGCGGCTGCTCAACGGCTACCTCGGCGAGATGGCGCGCATCATCGTCGCGCGGGGCGGCACCATCATCGAGTTCATCGGCGACGCGATCCTCGCGCTGTTCGGCGCCCCCTTCGCGGGCGGCGACGACGCCCGCCGCGCGGTCGCCTGCGCCGTCGAGATGCAGCTCGCGATGGACGCGGTGAACGACAGGAACAGCGCCGAGGGGCTGCCCACGCTCCAGATGGGCATCGCGCTCAACACCGGGCCGGTCGTCGTCGGCAACATCGGCTCCGAGGCGCGCACCAAGTACGGCGTCGTCGGCGCCCATGTCAACCTGACGTCCCGCATCGAGTCGTGCACCGTCGGCCGGCAAATCCTCATCGCGGACAGCACGCGCCGCGCCGCGGGCGCGGGGCTCCTGCTCGGCCAGACCCACGCGCTCTCGGTCAAGGGCTTCTCGAGCCGCGTGCTGGTCCACGAGGTGCTGGGCCTCGACCACCCCGAGCGGCTGTACCTGCCCGAGCGCCGCGCCGAGATCCTCCCGCTGTCGTCGCCGCTCCCGATCCTGTGCGCGCGGCTGGCCGGCAAGCGGCTGGAGGGCGAGCCGCAGTCCGCCCTCATCCTCGGGCTCTCGCCGTTCGGCGCCGTGCTGCGCCTCCACCCCCGCCCGCCGCCGTTCACGAACCTGAAGCTCCACCCGCCCGGCGCGCTCGCCGAGCAGCTCGGCGGCGAGCTGCACGCGAAGGTGATCGAGCTGGATCCGCGGGCCGAGGATCAGGTGCGCATCCACTTCACGTCCTCGCCGCCCGGGCTCGTCGGGCTCGTTCAGGAGCTCCACCGCGCGGAGGCGTGACGGCGCCGCGACCGCCCGGGCAGGAGCGGAGGAGCGCCAGGAGATCCCATCGGCCGCGCCCGGTCGATCCGGCGGCCGCGGCCCGGCGATCGGGAGCGAGCGCGGCGCCGCGGCCCCCGGCGCCGCGGCTCGACGCCGGAGCGCTGCCAGACTACACCTCGAAATCGAGCACTGTTGCTGCTGCTCGAGCCTCGGTGCTGCCGGCCTGCGCGCATCACGAGCATGACCACGAAGAACCTGCCCGCTCCGGCGCGGTACGCCGCCGCGTTGCTCATCGCAGCCCTCGCCCTCGCGCTGAAATACGCCCTCGGCGGGGCGTCGGAGAGCCAGGTTTCGTTCATTATCTACGTTCCCGCCGTGATCGCCAGCGCGTGGCTCGGAGGGCTCGGGCCGGGCCTCCTCACGACAGGGCTCTGCGCGGGGTTCATCTGGTATTTCATGCTTCCGCCCGCCGGCTCCTTCGGGAGCCCGCCGCATGACGACGCGGCGCAGCTCGGCACGTTTCTCGTCACGTCGGTGCTGAGCTCGGTGATCGCGGAGAACCTCCACAGGGCGCAGCGGCACGCCGAGCGCAGCGCGGCGCGGCTGCAGATCGCGCAAGATCACTCGCTCGACGGCTTCACGACGCTCCAGGCCGTCCGCGATGCCTCGGGGAAGATCGTGGATTTTCTCTGGGAGTACGCGAACCCCGCGGCGGCGCGCCTCCTGGGTCGCGACCGGGAGCGCCTCGTGGGCCGCAGGCTGCTCGATGGGCTGCCGGGGAGCGCGACCACGGCCGAGCTCCTCGAGCGGTGCGCGCGCGTGGTCGAGACGGGCGAGCCCCTCGACCTCGAGCAGCCCTACGCATGCGCTCGGCCCGGTGAGCCGGAGGAGGACCGCCGCTGGTTCCGGATCATGGTGGTCCAGCTCCAGGACGGGATCGCCGTCCACTTCGGCGAGATCACCGGGCGCAAGCGGGCCGAGGCGGAGCGCGCGCGGCTGCTCGAGAGCGAGCGCCGCGCCCGCGCCCAGGCCGAGGGGGCGAACCGCCTGAAGGACGAGTTTTTGGCGACGCTCTCCCACGAGCTGCGGACGCCGCTCAACGCGATCCTCGGCTGGTCGCAGCTCCTCCAGGCGCCGGGCATCGACCCCGAGAAGCGGGCCCGCGGGCTCCAGGCCATCGAGCGGAACGCGCGGGGTCAGGCCCAGATCATCGAGGATATCCTGGACGTCTCCCGGATCATCACGGGAAAGGTGCGGATCGCGCGCCGGCTCGTCGACGCCGGCGCGATCGTCGGGGCCGCGGTCGAGTCGCTGCGCCCGACCGCGGAGGCCAAGGGGGTGGCGCTCGATCTCGCGATCGAGACGCCGGACGCGCGGCTCTCCGCCGACGCCACGCGGCTCCAGCAGGTGTGCTGGAACCTCGTCTCCAACGCCATCAAGTTCACCCCGGCGGGCGGGACGGTGCGCGTCGCGGTCGCCCACGAGGGCGATCGGCTCCGCCTCGAGGTGAGCGACACCGGGCAAGGCATCGCCCCGGACTTCCTGCCGTTCGTCTTCGATCGCTTTCGCCAGGCCGACAGCTCCACCACGCGCCGTCACGGCGGCGTCGGGCTCGGGCTCTCCATCGTGCGCCACCTGGTCGAGCTGCACGGCGGCCACGTCTCGGCCCGCAGCGAGGGCGACGGCAAAGGGGCGACGTTCGAGGTCACGCTGCCGATCACGGGCTCCCCGGGGGCAGAGCGCGCGGGCCCCGCCGAGGCCGGGGGCGCGGCCCCCGGGGACGGCGCGCCCGTGGAGGCCACGCCCGCCCGCCTCGACGGCCTGCGCGTGCTCGTGGTCGACGATCAGCCCGACGCCGCCGAGGTCGCCGGCGCGATGCTCCAGGAGCTCGGCGCGCGGCCGTGGGTGGCGAGCTCGGCGCGGGAGGCGCTGCGCGCGGTCGCGGAGCTGCCGTTCGACGTCATCGTCTCGGATCTCGGGATGCCGGACGAGGACGGCTACGCGCTGATCCGGGAGCTGCGCGCCCTCCCGCCGGCCGCGGGCGGCGCCATTCCGGTCGTCGCGATGACGGCCTACGCGCGGCGCGAGGATCGCCAGCGCGCGCTCGCGGCGGGCTTCCAGGCGTACCTCGCGAAGCCGGTCGCCGCCGGAGAGCTCGCCAGCGTCGTCCGCGGGCTCGCGGCGCCCGCGTTCGCGACCTAGAGCGGCTCCCACCCGCCTCTGGAACCGGCGCCGCAGGGCGCGCCGGCCTTCTCTCCGGGGCGCGCCGGGACCACACTGCCGCCATGCGCGACCACGACGTCTCCGGGATCACCGCGAGGACCCTCGCCCACTACGGCCAGCACGCCGCGTCGTTCTGGGAGGGCACGCGCGATCACGATGTATCGCAGAACCGCGCCGCGCTGCTCGCGGCGCTGGAGGGGCCGGGCCCCTTCACGATCCTCGATCTCGGCTGCGGCCCGGGGCGCGATCTCGCGGCGTTCCGCGCCGAGGGGCACACCCCGATCGGGCTCGACGGCTGCGCGCGGTTCGTCGAGATGGCGCGGCAGCACGCGGGCTGCGAGGTGCTCCACCAGGATTTCCTGCGCCTCGATCTAGAGGCCGGGCGCTTCGACGGGATCTTCGCGAACGCGTCGCTGTTCCACGTCCCGAGCGGCGAGCTGCCGCGCGTGCTCCGCGAGCTCCACGCCGCGCTCCGCCCGCGCGGCGCGCTGTTCAGCTCCAACCCGCGCGGCGACGACCGGGAGGGGTGGTCCGGCGATCGGTACGGCTGCGCGTGGTCGCTCGAGCGGTGGCGAGAGCACGTGACCGCGGCCGGGTTCGAGGAGGTCGCGCACTACTACCGACCGGCCGGGCTCCCTCGCGCGCAGCAGCGCTGGCTGGCCACGGTGTGGCGCAAGCGCTGAGCGCGCGGCGCCCGAGGCGTCCTGGCGCCTCGCGCCGCGCGGCAGGCCGTAATGGCCCGAAGGGCCGCGCGTCTGCACGGGAGAAGAGGAGACGAGCGCCGCGCTCGTGTCGAAGGAGAGATCATGGCAACGACTTCCCATCCGCTGGACACGAGCGCGGCGCCGGCCGCGCAGCGCGCCCAGGCGGACCTCCCCGTGCAAGGCATGACCTGCGCGGCGTGCGTGCGCCGCGTCGAGCGGGCGTTGCGCGCGGTGCCGGGCGTCCAGGGCGCCACGGTCAACCTCGTGACCCGGCGGGCGACCGTCGCCTACGACGCGCTGGCGACCACGCCTGCGGCGCTCGCCCGCGCCATCGTGGACGCGGGCTACGAGGTGCCGGAGGCCGCCGAGGCGCCGGAGACCGCCGGGGCACCCGCGGCGCCCGGGGCCGCGCCGTCGCCGCGCCCGCGCCCGCTGGCGTCCGAGCGCGCCGCGGCCCTGGAGGAGGCGGAGCTGCGCGAGCAGCGGGCGCTCCGGCGCGACGTGGCGCTCGCGATCGCGCTCACCGTGCCCCTGCTCGTCATGGGCATGTCGCACGGCGCGATCCCCGGGCTCGACGGGGCCTTCGCGCGCTGGCTCTCGCTCGCGCTCGCGACCGTCGTGGTCCTCGGGCCGGGGCGCCGGTTCTTCCGCCTGGGGTGGGCCGCGCTCCGGCACCGCGCCGCGGACATGAACACGCTCGTGAGCCTCGGGACCGGCGCCGCCTGGCTCTACTCGACCGTCGCGGTCGTCGCGCCCGGCCTGTTCCCGCGCGCCGAGCACGGCCACATGCCGGCCGTCTACTTCGAGGCCGCGGCCGCCATCGTCACCTTCGTGCTGATCGGCAGGCTGCTCGAGGCGCGCGCGCGAAAGCGGCTCGCCGACGCCGTGCGCGGGCTCGTCTCGCTGCAGCCGAAGACCGCGCGGCGCGTCCGCGGCGAGGCCGAGGAGGACGTGCCCGCCGACGCGCTCGCGCCCGGCGACCTCGTGCTCGTGCGGCCCGGCGAGCGCA
This sequence comes from Sorangium cellulosum, assembly GCF_004135735.1. Taxonomy (GTDB): domain Bacteria; phylum Myxococcota_A; class Polyangia; order Polyangiales; family Polyangiaceae; genus Sorangium; species Sorangium cellulosum_F. The sequence goes on from NZ_CP012670.1 coordinate 4,881,264, forward strand.
TCGCGACCGACGGCGAGGTGGTCCGCGGCGCGTCGGCGGTCGACGAGTCGATGCTCACCGGCGAGAGCATGCCCGTCGACAAGGCGGCGGGCTCCCCGGTCTTCGGCGGGACGCTCAACCAGAGCGGCGCCATCACCTTCCGCGTCACGAGGACCGGCGCGGACACGGCGCTCGCGCGCATCGTCGAGGCCGTCGAGCAGGCGCAGGGGTCGCGCGCGCCGATCGCGCGGCTGGCCGACGTGGTGAGCGGCGTCTTCGTGCCCGTCGTGCTCGGGGTCGCGGCGCTCGCCTTCGCCGCGTGGCTCGCGATCGACGCGGCCGGCGCGGCCGGCCTCACCGCCGCGGGCTTCGCCACGGCGATCGAGCGGTTCGTGGCGGTGCTCGTGATCGCCTGCCCCTGCGCGCTCGGCCTGGCCACGCCGGCGGCCGTGGCCGTGGGGACCGGGCGCGGCGCGGAGCTCGGCGTGCTCGTCAAGGGCGGCGCGGCGCTCGAGGCGGCGAGCCGCGTCGACATGGTCGTGCTCGACAAGACCGGGACGCTCACCTCGGGGCGGCCCGAGCTCACGGACGTGCGGAGCCTGACGGAGGGCGGCGACGACGCGCTGCTCGGCCTCGTGGCGGCCGCGGAGCGCGCGAGCGAGCACCCGGTGGCCCGGGCGATCGTCGAGGGCGCCCGCGGCCGCGGGGTAGTCGTCCCGCCGGCCTCGGAGTTCCGCGCGGAGATCGGCCACGGCATCGAGGCGCGCGTGGCCGGCCGCCTCGTGCGCGTCGGCACCGCGGCGTGGCTGCGCCGGGCGGGCGTCGGCGCGGACGCGCTGGAGGCGGAGGCCGAGCGCCTGGCCGCGCTGGGCCGCACGCCGTCGTTCGTGGCCGTGGACGGGCGGCTCGCGGGCCTCGTGGCGGTCGCCGACCGGCCGACCGAGGAGGCGCGGCGCGCGGTGGAGGCGCTGAAGGAGCTCGGCGTCGAGGTGGCGATGGCGACCGGCGACCGGGCGGGCGCGGCGCGCGCGGTGGCCGACGAGCTCGGGATCCACACGGTGTTCGCGGAGGTGAGGCCGGAGGACAAGGCGAGGATCGTCGCCGAGCAGCGGGCCCGGGGCCGCCGGGTGGCGATGGTCGGCGACGGCATCAACGACGCGCCCGCGCTGGCCGGCGCGGACGTGGGCATCGCGCTCGGCAGCGGCACGGACATCGCGGTGGCGTCGGCCGACGTGGCGCTCCTCCGCGGCGGGGTCGCGGGGCTGCCGACGGCGCTCGGGCTGGCGCGGGCCACGCTGCGCACGATCCGCCAGAACCTGTTCTGGGCGTTCATCTACAACGTCATCGGCATCCCCGTCGCGGCGGGGCTGCTCTATCCGCTGACCGGGTGGCTGCTCTCGCCGGTGCTGGCGAGCGCGGCGATGTCGCTGTCGAGCGTGTCGGTGCTGGCCAACTCGCTCCGGCTCCGCGGCTTTGGCCGCGGATAAGAGCGCCGAACAAAACCGGACCGAGCCAGGCGAACGAGGGTGGGTGCAGCGCTAGGCGCGACGAGGAGCCCTGCTGAAGTAGGGCGACGAGGAGCAACGACGCGATGCGCCCGCCCTCGTCCGCCGGGCGACGGGAGTTTTCGAGAGGCGCTCTACGCTGCGTCGCCCGGGTCTTCGTCCGTTGATGCGCGCACGGAGCGCGAGGCATGCGTGCGGCGGCACCAGCGCGGCTTCGCGGTGGTCAACTTCGGCGCCCCCTCAAGCCGGGGGGCGCGCCCCTGTGCGACCGAGCAGGAAGGCGTGCCTGTCGCTGAACCGAAATAACGAAGCAACCGCCTCTCAAAAATCGCCCCGCTGACGGCGTGAGGCGCCGCTTCGTCCCGCGGGGAAGTTATCGACAGATCATCGATTTTCCCCAGGACCGGCGGATCGCATTGGGAATGCGTCTGTCCATTCCGGCGAGCGGGGCGATTTGCCATTGACTCCATTGAATCGTTATGTTTTCTCTTGGCGCCGCGCGAGGCGATCCAGCGGACAGGGGGGTGGCTCCTTCGGGTACCAGCGCTCGCGGCGCTGCGATCGTGGAGCTGTTCGTCGGCCCAACTTTGCTGGCCAGAGCATCCGAGACACCTCGTGAGCGCAGGGACAGGTTTGTGACCAGGAGGAGAGATCATGCAGACTCGTCACCACAGGAGACACGCCATGGGTAGATGGGCTCGTCGCGTCGGTGTCGCCGCAGCGGTGGGTTCCATCAGCGCCCTCGCGACCCAGGCCGGCGCGCTGACGACGGCGGGCTCCTGGAAGGGCAATACGTACAGCGCTTCCGACATTGTAGGTGCCCACGCACAGGGAAACGCCTATGTGAGCAACAACCGCGTCTACGTCACAGGCTACGTCCGCGACACCCTGAGCGACGGACATGGTGCCTGCCTCCAGATCCAGGCATGGTATGACGACGATTTCTTCCCCCGCGAGGAGTTCGTCGCCGACACGGACGGAAACAACAGCAGCTACGAATATTTCAGCTTCCACTTCGACGCCAGCACCATCGAGGAGATCTGGATCCAGGAGTGCCTCACCGAATCCGGAGACATCTGGGACACGGCACCTGGGTGGCAGGTGATCGTCTGGCCGTGAAGGCACCGGGAGCATCTCTCGGGCTGATGCCGGACCGCTGGTAGTGTTTGCCGCCCCCCCCGGACATCGGTGTTCACCAAGCTCGTTCACTCGCGATCAGGGCACCAAACCCGCCCCCGCCCCCAGCGATCACCAACGTGAACGCGGTCGTGGTCGTCCCCTCGCAATCGCGGAGAGCCGGCGCGCATCGCGCTCCGGCTCTCCGCGGCCTTCCGCAAGGTTCAGCAGAGCGGGACGCGCCGCTCGTCGCTCCACGAGAATGGGAGTTGACGGGGCGAGGCGGGATGCGGTTTGCTCCCCCGCTCCGCACGGAGCGCTGGCGAATTTTGCATCGCTGGCACGCAGTGCCCCGGCCCTCATGGTTGCTCGATCCGACATGGTGAAGCGCGTCCTCCGTCGCTCGCCCCCCTCGTCCCCGGCTCCGCCCTCCTCTCCACCGGTCGCGTCCAGCGAGGGAAGCCTGCATGGCCGGCGACATCGCGCGCCTCTCCCGGCTCGCCGTCCGCGACCGCTCCGAAGCCTCGGGTGGATTGCGGCGCTGCTCGCTTCAGCGTCGTCCTGCGAGCCGGCCGCGACCCCGGGAGCGCAGGCCGCCCCCGGCGCGGCGCAGGCCCGCCTGGAGCTCATGGCCGGCGACGCCGAGGTGTGGGCCTTCAGCGCGCGCATCCAGGGCGCCCTCGTCGGACCAGGAACGCTGGAGCGCTGCGTGGTGCAGGTGGGCAACGACACCCTCCCCGCCGCCGTCGACCGGCAGCGGCTCTCCGCCGACGTCCCGCTGCGCGAGGGGGAAAACGTGATCTTCGCGAATTGCCGGGAGAAGAGCGGGGGCGAGCTCCGGTCGCCGCGCGTCCGGTACCGCGTGATGCTGCGCGACGCGCCAAGGGCCCACGCCCGCGCGGCGCGCGCGGGCGACAGGCTCGTCCTCGACGCCGCCGGCAGCGAGCCGGCCGAGCGCTCGCGCGCCGAGATCGTCGCCTTCGACTGGCACCGGCTGCGCAAGGGCGCGCCGCCGGAGCACGTCGGCCGAGGCCCCCGCCTCGATCTGCCGGCGCCGGACGCCGGCGCCCCCGCGCTGTACGAGCTCCGGGTGCGCGACGCGCGCGGCCGGAGCGACGCCGCGCGCGCCGCGGCGCCGCGCGAGGGGCAAGGCGCGGCGGGCGCGCCGGCCTGGATCGACGAGGCCGTCGTGTACGGCGTGGTGCCGCCGTTCTTCGGATCTCCTCCGCTTTCGAGCGTGCGCGCCGCCCTGCCCACGCTCGAGCGGCTCGGCGTGACGGCGATCTGGCTATCCCCGATCTTCGCGGCTCCCCGGGGCGACTTCGGTTACGCCGTCACCGATTACTTCACCGTGCGCGGCGACTACGGGACGGAAGAGGACCTGAAGGAGCTCATCGACGACGCCCACCGGCGCGACCTCCGGGTCCTGCTCGATCTCGTGCCGAACCACTCCTCCGCAGAGCACCCGTATTTCCTCGAGGCCGAGCAGAGCAAAGGCCGTCACCATTACTTCTCTTTCTACGATCGTGACGACGAGGGGGAGCCCACCCATTACTTCGACTGGGAGCACCTGCCCAACCTGAATTACGATAACGCCGAGGTCGAGCGCTGGATGCGCGAGGTCTCGCTCCACTGGGTGCGTCGGTTCGGCATCGACGGCTACCGCGTGGACGCCGCATGGGGCATCAAGGAGCGCCGGCCGGACTTCTGGCCCGCCTGGGCCGCCGAGCTCCGGCGCGTGAACCCCGAGCTGCTCCTCGTCGCCGAGGCCTCGGCGCGCGACCCGTACTACGTGCGGCACGGGTTCGACGCGGCCTACGACTGGACCGAGCAGCTCGGGCGCTGGGCCTGGGAAGGGGTGTTCGCGTCGCCGCGCGGCATCGCGGCGCGGCTCGACGCGGCGCTCGCCGAGGCGGCGCGGAGCACCCCGCGCCCCGAGCGGACGCTCCGGTTCATCAACAACAACGACACCGGCGCCCGCTTCATCACCCGCCACGGGCCAGGGCTGACGCGCGTCGCGGCGGCGGCGCTGCTGACGCTCCCGGGCATCCCGTGCATCTACTCGTTCGACGAGATCGGCGCCGAGTACGAGCCCTACGCGGGCCTCACGCCGGTCGCGCGGCCCGCGCGCGACGATCTGCTCCGGCATTACGAGCGGCTGATCCGGCTCCGGCGCTCCACCCCGGCGCTCCGGTCCCCGGGGCTCCTCACGGTGCACGCCGGGCCGGACGACGAGGTCCTCGCCTATCTCCGGTATGCCGACGGCGAGCCCGGCTTCGCCCTCGTCGTGCTGAACTTCAGCGACCAGCCGGTGAGCGAGCGGCTGGTCGTGCCGGAGCCGTTCGCCCGGAGGGCACGCGGCGGCCTGCGCGAGCGCCTGAGCGGCGCCGCCGCGCGCCTCGACGCGGGCGCGCTCGCGCTCGACATCGCGCCGTGGGACGTCCGGATTTTCACGCCGCGGTAGGCCGTGGCCGGGGGGGATTCCGCCCGCCGTGGTGCGGCCCGCCCCCTCGTCGCGCGCCGGGGCGAGCGCGCGGGCGGCGTCACCCTCCCCGCTTCAGGGTGGCCTCGATCAACCCGTGCGGCTCGTCCACCGGGACGAAGATCTCTCCCTCGTTGGCGAGCCCGAAGGGCGAGAGATCGACGAGCAGGCAGTGCTTGTTGGGCAGCGACAGGCTCACCTCGGAGATGGCGGGGCACGCCGCGAACACCGCCTCTCCCAGCGCGTGGAGGGTGTGCTGCACCGAGAGGCTGTGCTGCTCGGCGAACGTCTCGAGCAGGGCGCGGCGGGCGGACTCCCACGTCCTCGTGGGGGCCTCGTCGCGCCCCGCCGTCCGCCAGCGCGCGACCATGACCGTCGCGAGGATGCGGTCGTCGGCCTCCTTCAGCGTGGTGAACGGATCGCGCGGGAAGCCCGAGAACGCCGATCCGGTGGTCTTGAGGACGAGCAGATCCGCGATGCCGGACTCGACGGCGATCTCCGAGGCGGACGCCGCCGAGATCTCCGCCGTGCGCCGCTCCTGGCCGGCGCGGAGGAAGGCGTGCCGGTGCGGCCCGCCGCCGGCGTCGATGCGCGACCAGACGTGCTCCGTGATCGCGATCCTCACCCGCCGGGCGTGGGGCGTGCCGAGGAAGTGCTCGGCGAGCAGGACGCCGAAGTCCTCGATCGGCTCCACCGGGTGGCCCTTCGCGAGCGCGTACACGGTGTTCTTCATCGTGTCCGTGGGCAGCACCCTGCTGTTGTCGCCCCGCGTGTAGGCGTCGTCGAAATCGCCCGCGAGCTGGACATCGACGGAGAGATCGGTGAGCTCGTGCCGCCCGTCCGCCCGGCGGACCTTGACCAGCCGCACCCGCGATTTGCCGTAGCTGTTCTGCACGAGGGAGGTCGACATCGTCCTTCAGCTCCCGCGCCGGGCGACGGCGCTCCGGCGCAACGCGGCGAGATCGTAGCTTGAGCGATGAGGCGAGCTCAAGCTCGGCGCACCGGAGGGTGGTGCGGCGGCGCCCGCCCGCGGCGGCGCGCTCGGGCGAGCCCGTGCGCCATGGGACGTGCGCCCATCGGCGCCCCTGCCCAAGAGAAGCGGCATGGCGATCGCACGACGCGAGCGGGCCGCCGAGCAACTCCTCGCCCACCGGGCGTCGCTGACGGACGCCGCGATCGACCGCCTGGAGGCCGGGGCGGCCGGGCGGCGCCCCGACGGCGAGCGCGACGAGATCGCGCGTCGCCGCCGGGACATCGGGGCGCACATCGACGCGCTCGCGGCGGCGCTCCGCGGCCTGGGGCCCGAGGAGTTCAGCGAGTACTGCGCCTGGCGCGCGGTGTTCTCCGCGGGGATCGGGGCGCCGCGGGGCGCGCTCGGCGCCGCGCTGGACGCGCTGCGCGAGGGCGTCGGCGAGCAGCTCGACCCCGCGCTCTCGCGGATCGCGCAGCGCGCGCTCGAGGCCGGCCGGCGGCGCATCGAGGCCTCGCCGCTCGTGACGCCGGCCGAGCTCGCGGCCATCCCCGCCGTCGCCGACGAGCGCGCGGCCGCCTCGGCGGCGGAGGCCCTGGAGCAGGCGGGGCCGCGCATCACCCGGATGACCGTGGCGCTCGCGTACACGCGGCGGCCGGCCGACGCGCTCGCCCACGGCGAGCGGCGCGCCCGCTGCCTCGAGGACGCCGGGTTCCACCTCGCCCAGCTCGCCGCCGCGATCAGGCTCGGGGCGGAGGGGATCTTCGTCGAGTACGCGGACTGGACGCAGACGCTGCTCGTCCGCCGCGGCCTCGCCCCCGCCGAGCTCGTGGGCCACCTCGGCGCGCTGCGCGACGTGCTCGCGATCGCGCTCCCGCCGCACCTCGCCGACGCCCCGCGCCGGTACGTCACCGCGGCGCTCGACAGGCTCACCTCGCCCGCGATCGAGGCGCCGAGCTACCTCGACCCCGACGCCCCGCTCGCCGCCCTCGCGCGCCGCTACTTCGACGCGCTCCGCGCGGGCGACCGGGCGCGAGCCCACGCGCTCATCATGGAGGCGGTCGAGGCGGGCACGCCCGTCAAGGACATCTATGCTCACGTCTTCGAGCCGTGCCAGTACGAGGTGGGCCGGCTCTGGCATCTCAACCGGATCAGCGTCGCCGAGGAGCACTACTGCACGGCCGTCACCCAGATGATCCTGAGCCGGCTCTATCCGCTCATCTTCAGCGCCGAGCGCGTCCATCGCCGCCTCGTGGCCACCGCGGTGCAGGGGAACCTCCACGAGGTCGGCGCGCGCTTCGTGGCCGACTTCTTCGAGATGGCCGGGTGGGACACCTACTATCTCGGGGCCAACGCGCCGACCGAGCACGTGCTCCACGAGGTCGCTCGCCGGGGGGCCGACGTCCTCGCGGTGTCGGCCTCGCTCAGCGATCACCTCCCCGCCGTCCGCGCGCTGATCGACGCCGCGCGCGGCGACGCCGCGTGCCGGAACGTCGTCCTCCTCGTCGGCGGCCGGCCCTTCCGCATCGTCCACGACCTCTGGAGGCAGCTCGGCGCCGACGGCTCGGCGCCCAGCGCGGAAGGCGCGGTCCCCGTGGCGGAGAGGCTCCTCGCGGCGCGGCGCCCATGACCCCCGCCGGCCCCGCCGCCCCGGCGAGGCGGCCGGCCGCGGCGAGGACCTGGCGCATCCCCCGGTCGATCGTACCGACGGGGACCGGCGCACCGGAGCTCGCTCCATTTTCCCTCCTCTCCGCGGGATGGCGCCGCCGTCGCCCAGCCCCCATAAGAGGGGGGCCGAGATCCAGCTCGGCATGCAATAGGCATAGCGACCGCCGCGCGGGCTTGCCAAACACATCACCTCACCGCGACCGGCGATGAGGGCTGCATTCCCATGGAATCGCGCGAGCTGCGAAGCACAGGAGAAAGCGAAGAATCCTCGCTCATGATACCGCCCGAGGGGCAGGCGCTCGGCGGCCGGATTGCGGAGCTGGCCTGCTCATTTCTCATGGACGCCACCGCGCTGGCGATCGGCGTCTTCACGCCGGACGGCGCCCCGCGGCTCCAGAACCGAGGGATGCGCCGGCTGGTCGGCGAGGACGATGGGCCGCCTCGCGCGGCCGCTCGCCTCGTCAGCCCCACCTTCCTGCAGCTCGCCGCGGCAGGCCAGGGCGGCGAGGCGCCGATCTACCGGGGCATCCTGCATTTCGGGGATCTCAGCTCGCGCGCGCACAGCCTGATGGGCGAGGTCTGGCGGGTCGGCGAAGATCTGCTGATCCTGGCCGAGTTCGACGTCATCGAGCTCGAGCACGTCATCGCCGAGGTGTCCGCGCTCAACTCGAAGATCACGAACCTGCAGCGGAGCCTCGTCTCCGAGCAGAGGGCCCTCGAGCGATCGCTCGAGCAGCTCCAGGCCACGCAGGCGATGCTCGTCCACGCGGAGAAGATGAACGCGCTCGGCAAGCTCGCCGCGGGGATGGCCCACGAGATCAACAACCCGCTCGCCTTCGTCCGCAGCAACGTGCGCACCCTGGGCGGGTCGCTGGAGCGGCTCGTCGCCGCGTATCAGGCGCTCGACGGGGCGGTCCTCCGCGAAGGGCCCGGCGGCCTGCGGGAGCTCGCCGGGGCGCTCCGGGGCGACGTCGATCTCGAGTTCCTGCGCGAGGACGCGGACGATCTCGTGAAAGGCACCCTGGCCGGGCTCTCGCGCGTGCAGAGGATCGTGGAGAATCTCCGGACGTTCGTGCGGATCGACCGGGCCGACGTGGAGCTCTCCGATCTGCGAGAGAGCCTCGACAGCACGCTCGAGATCGCGGGCCCGATGCTGAAGGGCGCCGACGTCCAGGTGACGATCGACTGGGCCGACCTGCCGCGGCTGCGCTGCATGCCGGCGGAGATCGGCCAGGTGTTCCTGAACCTCCTCATCAACGCCGTCCAGGCGATCGAGTGCCGCGGCAGAGGGGGCGGTCGGATCGCGATCCGCGCGCGCGACGAGGGGAGCCAGGTGGCCCTCGATTTCGAGGACGACGGCGCCGGGATGACCCCTGACGTCCTCGGGAGGATCTTCGATCCGTTCTTCACGACCAAGCCCGTCGGACAGGGGACCGGGCTCGGGCTCACCATCTCGCACAAGATCATCGTCGACCAGCACGGCGGCGCGCTCTCGGCCCGATCGACGCCGGGCGTCGGGAGCACCTTCACGATCGTGCTGCCGAAGGAGCGGGATCGATGACGCGCGCGGCCTCCGAGCAGCGCACGCTGCTCATCGTGGACGACGAGCGGGAGACGTTGAAGGCGCTCCGCCGCGAGCTCCGGCGCGACTACGAGGTCCTCGCCGCGGAGAGCGCCGAGCAGGGGTACGCGATCCTGCGCGAGCGTCGCGTCCAGGTCGTCCTCAGCGACCAGCGGATGCCGGGCATGACCGGCACGGCGTTTCACGCGAGGGTGAAGGCCGATTACCCGGACACCGTCCGGCTGCTGATGACCGCGTACGCGGACACGAGCGCGGCGATCCAGGCCATCAACGAGGGCGGCGTGTACCGGTTCATCGCCAAGCCCTGGGATCCGGACGCGCTCGCCGCCGTGATCCGGGACGCGTTCTGCCAGCACGATCGCCTGTGGGAGAGCCGGCGGCTCCTCGGCAGCCTCCGGGCGAAGGCGGAGGGGCTCGAGCGGGAGAACCAGGAGCTCATCGGGCTGAACCAGACGATCCAGGAGTTCGTGGGCATCGCGGCGCACGACCTGCGCAATCCGATCGCGGCGATCCAGTGGCTCGCGACGATGCTGCTCAAGAGCGCCGGCGATCCCCGCAAGGATCCCCGGGGCCATCTCCAGAAAATCCAGTCGAACGCCGGGTTCACGCTGCAGCTCCTCGAGGACCTGCTCGACATCACCATGCTGGAGCACGGGGACGTCGCGCTGCGGGAGCAGGACGCCGAGCTGAGGAGCCTCATCGCGGCGGCCGTGTCCCTGAACGAGCACAGCGCCCGCCAGAAGGGCATCGCCGTGGTGGTCGATGTCCCCGCCGGGATTCCGCAGGTCCGGTGCGATGTCGAGCGGATCGAGCAGGTGCTGAGCAACCTGCTCAGCAATGCGTTCAAGTTCTCCCATCCGGGCACGACGGTGACGGTGAGCGCGCGGGCGGCGGAGGGGGCGGCCCTGGTGACGGTCCAGGATCAGGGCCTGGGCATTCGCCCGGAGGAGATCAGCGATCTCTTCTGCAAGTTCCGGAGGACGAGCACCCGGTCGACCGGCGGCGAGAAGAGCACCGGTCTCGGCCTGTCGATCTGCAAGGCGCTCGTCGAGCGCCACGGCGGCGCCATCCGCGTGGAGAGCGAGCTGGGCCGGGGAACGCGGGTGCTCTTCACCCTCCCGCTGTCGGCGCGGTGACCCGCCGCGCCGGGGAGCCCGTCAGGGCGCCCCCCCCCGCCGCGCCGGTCACCGGAAGTTCTGCACCGACCAGACGCGCCCATCGGGGAGGGTGTGAAACCCGCAGGCCACCTTCGTGTACGAGGTGTTGCTCATGTTGAGGAAATGGCCGTGCTTCGAGAAATCCTCGCCGGGCCCCTCGTCCCACATCATTTGCAGGCACCGGCCGATCATGGATTCGGCGGGCCCTGGCCAGCCGGGGCACTCGTTCTGAGCCCCCTCGTTGCAGGCGCCGAACGCGCCGTGCGCCTCGCCGGTCTTGCTGTCGGACTCGGCCTCTCCGTCCGAGCACGACTCGGCCTCGACCCACCGCATCAGGGGCGGCAACCCGAGCGTGGCGCGGTGCTGGTTGATCGTATCGACGCAGAGCTGCTGCACGCTGCCCGAGCCGTCGTCGCCGCCGGCCCCCGAGCCGCCGCTCCCGCCGCTGCCCGGGCCCCCGCCGCCGCCGGCGCCGTTGCTCCCGCCGGCGCCCGGGCCGTCGCCCCCGCCGCTGCCCGGGCCCCCGCCCCCGCCGCCGCCGGCGCCGTTGCTCCCGCCGCTGCCCGGGCCGTCGCCCCCGCCGCTGCTCCCACCGGCGCCCGGGCCGTCGCCGCCGCCGCCAGCGGCGCCACCACCGGGAACGCCGCCGCCGCTGCCCGTCGTGACACCGCTGCCCGAGCCATCGGCCCCGCCGCTGCCAGCGACACCGCCGCCGCTGCCCGCGGTGCCGCTGCCAGCGACACCGCTGCCCGCGGTGGAGGATCCGCCGCTGCCGACACCGTGGCTCCCGGCGCCGGGTTCGCTCGATATCTCGCTGTCTTCGCCGTCGACCGCACCGCCGCCCAGCTCGCCCATGCAGCCAGCGAGCGCCGAAACGAGGAGCGCCGCGGTGAGCCCGATTGCACATTGACGAATCGATGAGTCAAGCATCGGACAAGTCTATTGGCGTTCCGAGGCATGCTCAACCTTTACCGATTACGCTACACTTTTGCATGAGTGATCCGCACACACGATATGCTGATTCTCAACCCTCCTGTGCGTCCAGGGGCGCGCACGTCACACAGGCCACCCTCTATCAATTTCGAACGCCATTGAACTGACAGGCACGGCGCCTCACCGAGGGAGGGCCCGAATCACCGGCGCTGCGCCGGCTCGGCTCACCCGCCAGCAGAAGGGAGGCGGGAGTCATGGTCGCCCGCCCGCCTCGATGCTGCGATCCGTCCGCCCCCCTCCAGCGTTCCGGGCGTGGCGGCGTGCGCCCGCCCGCCCGCAGCGCCCCTGTCGCGCGAGCGAGCGACCTTATCGGGCAGCGTCACCGCGCTGGGCTCGTCCGGTACATCGCGCCGCGCCCTCCGCGGCGCGCGGCGCCCTGGCGCCGGACGACGAGCGGGGGTCACTCTATGTAATGAAGTGATGGGTAGCGAAGCTCGGCTGCCCGAGCATCCGATCGGCCCCAGCCTCGGGCTCTCCCCCGCGCGCGCGCCGGGAGAGCTCGACATCCGTGCTCGTCGCGATGCTCTCGTGGCATGGAGACGTTCACGCGGTGGTGCCACAGGGCGGACGGCCGCGACCGGAGAGGCTGCGATGAACCAGGAGAGTCTCGCCCCAGGGGCGGTGTTCCAGGGCCGCCACGAACTCCTCTCGCTGCTCCGGGAGAGCCCCGCCAGGCGGGCTCGGCGCGCCGCGCGGAGGGCCTGAGATGAACCGGAAGGGCGAGAAGTGCCGGGCATCCGGGGTGCGCCCGCTGCAACAACCCTCGCCGAGGCGCCTCCCGGATGCGCCGACCGGGGAGGCGGAGACGGCGGTGGCACCCGGCGCCGCGCCCCTCGGGACCGACGCGACGACGACGCCGCATCTCCCCGTCGCGGGCGACATGCCCGCGGACATCGGCGACACCATCAAGCATTACGAGGTCATCCGCAAGCTGGGTCAGGGCGGCATGAGCGTCGTGTTCCTGGCCCGCGATACGCGGCTTGGCCGCCTGGTCGCGATCAAGTTCCTCCGCGAGCACGGCGGGCAAGGAGCCGGGCGCTTCCTGGCCGAGGCGCGGGCCACGGCGCGCTGCCGGCACGAGAACATCGTGGTCATCCACGAGGTCGACGAGATCCGCGGACACCCCTACCTCGTGCTCGAGTACGTCAAGGGCCGCACGCTGCACGAGTGGATCAACCAGCGCGAGGCCCCCGACGCGCCCGGCGCGCGCGCGCAGCCCCGAGCGGTGTCGCCCAGCCTGGCCGTCGAGATCATGATCCCGGTGCTCCGCGCGCTCGTCTGCGCGCACGAGCTCGGGATCGTGCACCGCGATCTCAAGCCGGAGAACATCGTCCTGGATGAGTCGGGGTGCATCAAGGTGCTCGATTTCGGCATTGCCAGCCAGATCGAGGCCCGGCTCGCCTCGACGGTCACGGACGTGCAGGCCGCGCTCCCCGGAGGCGCCGGCGCGGCGCCGGAGAGCTCGATCATCGGCACGCCCCGGTACATGTCGCCGGAGCAGCTACTGCGCCTGGACATCGACCCTCGCGCGGACCTCTGGGCCGTGGGCATCATGCTCTACGAGCTGGTCACCGGGGCGCACCCGCTCGACCCGTTCTCGCTGGCGCGGCTCATGGACATCGCCGCCCTCGACGTCCCCATGCCCAGCGCCGAGGAGCGCCCGGAGGCCGGCGCGCTCGGCGCCGTGATCGACCGCTGCCTGAAGAAGCGCGCCGCCGAGCGCATCGGCTCGGCGAAGGAGCTCCTCGCCGAGCTCGAGGCGCTCCTGCCCGGCCGCAGGGCGCCCGCGCCGGGGGGTGACGAGCCGCCGTTCGCCGGCCTCTCCGCGTTCCAGGAGGAGGACGCCGCGCGGTTCTTCGGCCGCGAGCGCGAGGTCGCGGCCATGGTGGCGAGGCTCCACAAGCAGCAGCTCGTGGCCGTCGCCGGGCCGTCCGGCGCCGGCAAGTCGTCGTTCGTGCGCGCGGGCGTGATCCCGGCCCTGAAGCGCTCCGGCGACCGCGGGGAGGTGTTCGTCCTGCGCCCGGGGCGCCGCCCCCTGTCCGCGCTCGTCGACGTGCTCGCGCAGATCGTCGGGGCGGCGGCGGAGTCCACGGGCCCGAGGGCAGGCCCGCTCGAGCTCCTGGACCATGACGAGCTCGTCGCCACCCTGCGCGCCCAGCCGGGCTACCTGGGCGCGGTGCTGCGCGCGCGCTGTCGCCGCGAAGGGCCGAGGCACCGTATCCTGGTCTTCGTCGATCAGTTCGAGGAGCTCTACACGCTCGGCGCCTCCCGCGAGGAGCGGGCCGCGTTCGTCGCCTGCCTGGAGGGCGTCGCCGACGACGCCTCCTCGCCCCTGCGCGTCCTGCTCGCCGTTCGCTCGGATTTCCTCGATCGCATGGCCGAGGATCACCAGTTCATGACCGAGGTGGCCCGCGGGCTCTCGTTCCTGCCGCCGATGGGGCGCGAGGGCCTGCGCGAGGCCCTGACGAGGCCGCTCGAGGCGACCGCCTGCCGGTTCGAGACGCCGGAGATGGTGGAGGACCTGCTCGACACGCTCGAGCGCACGCGCAGCCCCTTGCCGCTCCTCCAGTTCACGGCCACGAAGCTCTGGGAGGCGCGGGATCGCGCGCGACGGCTCCTGACGCGCGACGGCTACGATCGGCTCGGCGGCGTGGCCGGCGCCCTGTCGGCCCACGCGGACGCGGTGCTCTCGGCGCTGCCGCTGCGCGAGCAGCGGCTGACCCGGGCGGTGCTCCTGCGCCTGGTCACGCCCGAGCGCACGCGCGCGGTGGTGAGCCTCGCCGAGCTCTGCGAGCTCGCGGCGGACGGCGAGGAGGACGCCGCGCGCGCGATCGCGCAGGTGGTCCAGCACCTCGCCGACGCGCGGCTCCTGCTCATCGAGACCGGCGGCGAGCGCGAGGGCACGACCGTGGAGCTGGTCCACGAGTCGCTCATCGACAGGTGGGCGAAGCTCCGGCAGTGGCTCGCCGAGAGCGAGCAGGACGCGCAGTTCCTGGCCCGGCTCCGCGCCGCGGCCCAGCCGTGGGAGGCGAGCGGGCAGGCCCAGGGGCTGCTCTGGCGCGATCGCACGGCGCACGACGCCTGCGCGTGGTACGAGCGCCGCCGCGCCGCGCTGGGCGCCGAGTGGCGCGCCGGGCTCGGCAAGCGCGAGGAGCGCTATCTCCTGGCCGTCGTGGCGCTCTGCGAGCGCGTGCGGCGCCGGCGCTTTCACCTCGCCGTGGGCGCGCTCGCCGCGGTGGCCGCGCTCGCGCCCACGGTGTCGTACCTGGCGATCCGCGCCGAGGCGACGACCCGCGCGCAGGCCGAGGCCCTGCTGGCGCGCAACGCCACCCGCATGGCGACCGCGCGAGAGCTGCAGGCCGACCCCACGACCGTGCTCGCGCTCTTGCGGGAGGTCGAGCCGCCCGACATGCCGCGAGGGTGGGCCGTCCTCGCGCGCTGGGCGCTGCACAGCCGGGTCGCGCACGCGGTGCTCACCCATCCGGATGCGGTCCTGTTCGCGGGCTACAGCCCCGACGGGCAGCGCGTCGTCACCGCGTCGTATGACGAGACCGCGCGGGTGTGGAACGCCGACGGCACGGGCGAGCCCCTCGTCCTTCGGGGTCACGCGGATTCGGTGCTTTCGGCCGTGTTCAGCCCGGATGGCAAGCGCATCGTCACCGCGTCGTATGACAAGACCGCGCGGGTGTGGAACGCCGACGGCACGGGCGAGCCCCTGGTCCTCCGGGGCCACGAGGGTCGGGTCTACTCGGCGGCGTTCAGCCCGGATGGCCGGCGCATCGTCACGGCCTCCGGAGACGGCACCGCGCGGGTGTGGCGCGCCGACGGCTCCGGCGTGCCGCTCGTCCTCCGGGGCCACGACGACGGGGTCCTGGCGGCGGCGTTCAGCCCCGATGGCCAGCGCATCGTCACCGCGTCGTACGACAAGACCGCGCGGGTGTGGCGCGCCGACGGCTCCGGCGCGCCCGTCATCCTTCGCGGCCACGAGGGCGCGGTCTCGTCGGCGTCGTTCAGCCCCGACGGCGAGCGCGTCGTGACCGCGTCGCAGGACAAGGCCGCGCGGGTGTGGCGCGTCGACGACGCGGGCGAGCCTCTGGAGCTCCGCGCTCACGAGAATGGAGTCTACTGGGCGGCGTTCAGCCCCGATGGCCGGCGCATCGTCACCGCGTCGCTCGACAACACGGCGCGGGTGTGGAACGCCGACGGCTCCGGCGAGCCCCTGGTCCTCCGGGGTCACGACGAGGCGGTCCGGTCCGCCACGTTCAGCCCGGATGGCAAGCGCGTCGTCACCGCGTCGCAGGACATGACCGCGCGGGTGTGGGACGTCGACGAGACGATCGATCCCCTCGTCCTGCGCGGCCACGGGAACGGCGTCATGGGGGCGGCGTTCAGCCCGGATGGCGAGCGCATCGTCTCCGCGTCGTTCGACAGGACCGCGCGGGTGTGGAACGCCGATGGCACCGGCGCGCCCCTGGTCCTTCGCGGTCACGAGGATACGGTCTATTCGGCGGCGTTCAGCCCCGATGGCCAGCGCATCGCCACAGGGTCGTGGGACAGGACCGCGCGCGTGTGGAACGCCGACGGCTCCGGCGTGCCCCTCATCCTCAGGGGTCATTCGGGTCCGGTCTATTCGGTGGCGTTCAGCCCCGATGGCCGGCGCATCGCGACAGGGTCGTGGGACAGGACCGTGCGCGTGTGGAACGCCGACGGCTCCGGCGTGCCGCTGGTCCTTCGAGGCCATGACGACGTGGTCTGGTCGGTGGCGTTCAGCCCTGACGGCGAGCGCATCGCCTCCGCGTCCGACGACGAGACCGTTCGGGTGTGGGACGCCGACGGCTCCGGCGAGCCCTCGGTCCTTGGCCACGACGAGGGGGTTTACGCGGTGGCGTTCAGCCCTGACGGCGAGCGCATTGCCACCGCGTCCGACGACAAGATCGTTCGGGTGTGGAACGCCGACGGCTCCGGCGCGCCCCGGGAGCTCCACGGTCACGAGCACTGGGTCCTCGGGGTGGCGTTCAGCCCCGACGGCAAGCGCATCGTCACCGGGTCGCAGGACAAGACCGTGCGGGTGTGGAACGCCGACGGCTCCGGCGAGCCCCTGGTGCTCCGCGTCTCCGACTCCGCGGCGAACAGCGTGGCGTTCAGCCCCGATGGCAAGCGCATCGTCGGGGCGTCCGACGACAAGGTCGTGCGGGTGTGGACCGATCTGGAGCCGCTCCGCGGCGTCGACGACCCGAAGCTGTGGCGCGCGACCACCTACTGCATGCCCGTCGAGCGCAGGATGGAGCTCCTTCGCGTGCCCGAGGCCCTGGCCGAGGCCCATCAGCAAGCCTGTCTGCACCGCGTCGCGGAGGCCCGCGCGGCGGCCTCGGGGCGGGAGGCGGCGCGGCCGGGCGACCGATGAGCCGCGGGGCGCCCCCGTCCAGGGCCCGGCGCGCGACGGCCAGAGCCCCTGGACCTGGGCGGCGCCCCGCTCGGGTCGCCCTGGTCTGCCCGGGCCGCGTTACCAGATCACCGTGTCGTCGAGGGTGACCGTGCCGCTCGACGGCGTGGTCAGCGCGCGATTGCCGCCGTTCGGCAGGCTCTCCCAGGTCACCTCGCCGTTCTCCTTCCGATAATACTTGTACTGGATGCCGGCGCTGGCCGGCAGGTTGACGCGGTTCGTCCACACCGGGTAGCTGCGCGGATCGACCGGGATGCCGAGATCGGTGTTCCAGTTGCCCAGCGCGGCGGTGTTGCCGGTCACGTACACGTGCTGCCCGAACACGGTGCTCGCGGTCACGTGGATGGCGACGCCGACCTCGCCGGCCGCGGGCGGCACGATGCAGGCGTCGTAGCGGTCGCAGACCACCGACGGGATGTCGACGACCTTGCCCGCCTGGATCGACGCGAGCAGGCTGATGTACTCGCCCATCGCCCAGTTGAGGGGGTTCATCGACCCCGTGGGGGTGCCCGGCGTGACGGTCGGCGGCGTCTCGACGACCCAGCCGGTGACGTTCGTCGACGCGTTCCAGACCTGCTCGGGGATGAACCCCTGTGGCGTCGAGAACGCCTTGACCGCGGTCAGGAAGGGGATGCCGTCGCTGCCGACGCCGGTGCTGGCGATCGTGAACATGCCGCGCTCGGCGGTGAAGATGGGCCACAGCCGGCCGCGGCCGGTGCCGTCGTAGTTGGTGCCGTCGTTCTTCTCGCCATAACCGTCGTAGTTGTAGCGAAACCAGGCGTCGCCCTTTCCGCTGAGGGTCCGCTTCAAGATGGCGTCGTACTCCGGCAGCGTATCGAGGATCGACGGGTCGTCCGGCCGCTTCACCCCCATCCGCACGAGCTCGAGGAACCCGCCGTCGACGATGTAGCGCTGGTCGTGCGTGCCGCCGCCGTTGCCCAGGGTGACGGTGATCGCCGCGTCCGGCCCGGACACCGGGTCATACCGCCCGGGCCCGTCGCCGCTGTTGACGCGCACCGACGGGTTGATGCGCATGTAATACCTGCCGTTGCCGTGATAGCCGGTGGTGGTGAACGTCCAGCGGTCGACGCGCTGCTGCCAATGGTCGGCCGCGGCCAGGTAGCGGGCGGCGCTCGCGGTGTCGCCGCTCGCGCGGGCGATGGTCGCGGCGCACACGAGGCCGGCGATCTCCGCGGCGATGGTCGACGGCGAGTAGCCCGAGTTCTCCTCCCAGCGCTCCTGCTGGGTCCACGGGCCGACCTCCAGGATGTAGTCGGCGGTCTCCTTGATCTTCGGCCACAGCGGGCCGTACACCGACGGGCCGAGGCGCCACGCGAGGACGATCGGCATCGCCTGCTCGTCCATCTGCGTGCCCTGCCAGTACGGCCAGCCGCTGACCCAGGCGTTCTGCGGGAAGCGGCCGACGCGGCTGTAGCCCTGGGGACAGCCGGGCGCGTCGTACTCGGCGACCCCGCAGTCGCTCGTCTGCTGGAGCGTGTTGAAGAGGTAGTTGACGACCGAGGTCGCGGTCTGGGTGTCTCCGGCCGTCACCAGCGCGCTGGCGAACTTGAACAGATCGCGCGGCCAGACCAGGTGATAGCCGCCGCTGTTGCTGTCGCCGCTGGTCTCGCCCCACGGCGTGCCCATGCCGGCGATCATGGCCCCGTTGGATTTGTCCTGGATCGACTTCAGCGACATGGCCGCGAGGTAATACTGGTCGTCGGCGGTGCCGCCCTGGGTGCTCAGCGCGCTCGTGTAGCCGTGCCATCCGCTGTCGTAGGCGGCGCTCAGGCTGCCCACGGCGTCGCCGAGGGTCGCGCTCGCGGTGGTCATCGCCTCGGTCTCGGTGGCGCCGAAGCCGAGCACCACGGTGAACGAGGCGCTCTTGGCGGCGCTGGTCCCGAGATCGATCCAGCCCATCTGCGCCACGTTGCCGCCGCTCGCCACGTCGTTGCGAAGGTCCATGGTCCTGTCGGCGCCGCCGCCGAGCAGATCGGTCCAGCCGTCCGTCTCGCCGACGAAGCCGTTCGACACCATCGCCGCGCCGTCGCTCGCCGTCCTCCAGGGCAGCGACGTGGCCAGCGCCGAGGCGCGGCTGTTCTGCGAGGCGACCAGCATCTTGCGCCCGCCCGCGGTCAGGCTCAGCGTCCTGGACGTGTCGCCCGCACCTGAGTTGTCCATCGACGGGTTGTGCAGGAGGTAGAGGTTGAAGTGGCCGAGGTTCTTGTCGCCGAGCGCCTCGAACGTCACGCGCTGGATCAGCGTGTTGCGGCCGGGATCGGTGAAGATGATCTTGTGGATCCGCCAGTGATGGTCGGCGTTGGTGGTGGTCGCCTGCCACCGCATGGATCGCCTGTCCGGCTGGGTGACGGAGTAGGTCTGGAGCTTCTCCTCGTCGACGAACGTCTTGGCGGAATCTCCCACGAGGAACTGCAGGTCGACGGTGTTGACCGTGTCGAGCACGGGGTAGAACACCTCGGACACGATCCCCCGGTATCCGGTGAAGTAGACCCTGGAGTCCCCGCCCACGGAGGTGCCGAGGAACGACTTCTGGGCGGGCGCCCACACCGGGGTGGCCCCTGCCTCGGCTGCGCCCCCGACGAACCTCAGGTCGTTCCCGGGGTCCGAGTCGCCGTCTTCAGGAGCGCTGACCGACTCCCCGAGCGTGGCCCTCTCCGAGCCGGCGACGCAGCCCGCGAGCCCCAGCGCA
The DNA here is from genome assembly GCF_004135735.1 of Sorangium cellulosum. Lineage (GTDB taxonomy): Bacteria > Myxococcota_A > Polyangia > Polyangiales > Polyangiaceae > Sorangium > Sorangium cellulosum_F. The sequence goes on from NZ_CP012670.1 coordinate 4,900,869, forward strand.
AGGGGAACGAGGTTGGCGGCCCATGAACATCGCTTCACCATCACGTTTCACCTCCTGGCAGCGCCCGATGCAGAGATCCACGCAGCCCCTGCAAGCCATCGATTTCGCGTAGCTATTTGCGTGACGCGGCCGGTCCGTGGGTCGGGCCCCGCGCGACCTGGTCGCCCCCCGCCGCGCATGGATCGCGGGCGCTCCTCCAGCGTAGCACGCAGGCGCGCTTTCCCTCCCCGTCGCGTCCGCTGCCGCAGCCCCCCGCAAACGTGGACATGAACGTGGTCGTGGTCGTGGTCGTAGACGCTCTTGGCTCGTCCACGGTGACGATCACGGCCACGACCGTGTTCTCGTTGACGTAGACGTTATCGGCCGTATCTCGTCGACGACCACGACCACGTAAACGACCACGTTGACGTTATCGTTTGATCAATCGCTCTGGAGCAGGCGGACCTTCCTCGCAGCGGAGTACCGTCGGACCACCTCATCCGCGACGACCCCGATCAGGATCACCGCCCCGATCACCGCGAACTCGATCTGCGTCGGGACCCCCAGCATGTTGATGGCATTGCGCAGCACCTGCATCAGCGCGGTCCCGAGCACCACCCCCGCCACCGACCCCTCGCCGCCGCGCAGGCTCACGCCGCCGAGCACCGCGGCCGCGATCGCGTAGAGCTCGTAGAAATTGCCGAAATCGACCGGCTGGGCCGAGTTGACCTCGAGCGTGAACAGCATGCCCCCGAAGCACGCCAGCACCGAGCAGATGACGTAAGCCAGGATCGTCATCGCGTCGGTGTCGACCCCGCTGTAGCGCGCCGCCTGCTCGTTCCGGCCGAGCGCCATCAGATAACGGCCGTAAATGGTCCGGTTCAGGAACACCGACGCCGCGAGCGCGATCGCGAGGAAGAGCAGGAACGGCATCGGCACGTCGATCCACGTGATCACGTCCAGGCGCGTCTTCACGCCGGTGAACGGGTGCACCGCGTACGGGCTGAACTGCCCCTCGGCGATCCACGACAGGAACGGCACCGGGACCGAGAACGGGCTGCCGACCGCCAGGTAACGCAGCGACTCGAACCCCACGCCGAACCCCTGGGTCTGGTCCCCCGAGATCCCGCGCGCCGTGCCCCGGTAGAGCAAGAGCCCGCAGAGCGTGACCACGAACGGCTGCAGCCGGAGCTTCGTGACGAGCACCCCGTGCGCGAGCCCGATGAGCACCGACGCGCCGAGCAGCGCCGGCACCGCCACGGCGGGCGGCCAGTGCTCGGCCGCCAGCAGCCAGGGCAGCATGCAGCCGGCGAGCGCCACGACCGAGCCGATCGACAGATCGATGCCCCCCGTGATGATGACGAAGCTCGCGCCGATGCCGAGGATGCCGAACAGCGCCGTGCGCCGGATCAGGTTCTCGATGTTCTCGGCGAGGAGGAACCTGTGGTTCAGGAGCGCCGTGGCCAGGGACACGGCCACGAGCAGCCAGAAGACGCCGACGACCTTCCGCCGCCCCTCGGGCAAGAACGACGCCGCGCCGGGCGTCCGGGGTTCCGATCTCGTCGCCAAGGGCTCGCTCCTCACGCTCCGCTCCTGCCTCGATCCCGCGGGCGCCTCGTCACGCCGCGGCCTCGCCGCCGGTCGCCAGCCGCAGGATCGCCTCCTCGCTCAGCGCCGCGCGGCCGAGCTCTCCGGCGATGCGCCCCTCGTGCATCACCAGCGCCCGGTCGGACATCCCCATCACCTCGTCCATGTCGCTGGAGGCGAACAGGATGGCCATGCCGCCCGCGGCCAGCCGCTCCATCAGCTCGTAGATCTCGTATTTCGCGCCGACGTCGACGCCGCGGGTCGGCTCGTCCATCAGGAGCACGCGCGGCGACATCGCGAGCCACTTGCCGATGGCCACCTTCTGCTGGTTCCCCCCGGAGAGGTGCTGCACCGGCTGCGCGTCGCTCGGCGTCTTCACGTCGAGCTCGCGGACCATCCGCGCGGAGATCCCGGCCTCGCCCCGCCGGTCGAGCACCCCGTGGCGCTGCACCCGGCGCAGCGTCGGGAGGCTCAGGTTGTGCCTCACCGCCATCTCCAGGATGACGCCCTGTTGCTGCCGGTCCTCCGGCACGAGGCCCATCCCGGCGGCCATGGCGTCGCGCGGCGTGCGCAAGGCGATCCCGCGCCCGGCCACGCGGACCTCACCGGAGACCGGAGGCGTGACGCCGAACAGCGTCCTCAGGAGCGACGAGCGCCCCGCGCCGAGCAGCCCCGCCACGCCGACGATCTCCCCGGCGCGGACCGTGAAGGTCAGCGCGTGCCCGGGGTGCCTCGGCGTCCTCAGGCCGACGGCCGCGAGCATCGGCTCGCCCGGCGGGTGGGGCACGTGCGGATAGAACTGCGACAGATCGCGGCCCACCATGAGCCGCACCATGCGATCGTGGGAGATCTCCTCGCGCTTCAGCTCGCCCGCGTTCGCGCCGTCGCGCAGCACGAGGACGCGATCGCACAGCGCCTGCACCTCGCCGAGGCGGTGAGAGATGTACACGACGCTGATGCCGTTCGAGCGCAGCTCCCCGACGACCCGGAAGAGGCGCTCGACCTCGTGCGGGGTCAGGCACGACGTGGGCTCATCCATGATGAGCACCCGGGCGTTCGCCGAGAGCGCCTTCGCGATCTCCACGAGGTGCCGCTGCCCGAGCGAGAGGCGCTCGACGAGCGCGCGCGGCGAGCGCTCGAGCCCGACCTGCGCGAGGAGCGCCCGCGCCTCCCGCTCCATCCGCCCCTCGTCGATGAGGCCACCCCGCCGCGGCTCCCGGCCGAGGAAGAGGTTGGCCGCGATGTCGAGGTTGTCCGCCAGGTTCAGCTCCTGGTGGATCAGCGCGATCCCGCGGGCGAGCGCCTCCTTCACCGAGCCGAGCCGGACCGGCTGCCCGTCGAGGAAGAGGCCCCCCGCGTCGGGCGCCTCGACGCCGGCGAGGATCTTCATGAGCGTGCTCTTGCCCGCCCCGTTCTCGCCGACGATGCCGAGCACCTCGCCGCGGTCGAGCGCGAGGCGCACGTCGTCGAGCGCGAGCACGCCGGGGAAGCGCTTCCTGAGGCCGCGGGCCTCGAGCCGCGGGGGCAGGCCGGCCCGGGCGATCACTCGGGCTTCGCGGTCTTCGCCTTCAGGTCGGCCCAGAACGGCGCCAGGTTGCCCTTCTGGATCTTCCGCGCCGGCAGCGAGATGAACCGGTTCTCCGGGACCACGGAGGTGTCGCCCCGCACGAGCGCCGCGAGCACGCGCACCGACTCCTTGCCGTACATGTACGGGTTCTGCACCACCGTGCCGACGGTCTGACCGTCCTTGATCGCCTGCAGCGTCGCGTCCTGCTCGTCGAAGCCGACCACCTGGAGCTTGCCCAGCTTCCCCGACTGCTTGAGCGCCTCCAGGAGCGCCGGCGTGTGGTACGCGTTCAGGCCGATGAGCCCCACGAGATCGGGGTGCGCCAGCATCATGTCCTCGGCGTTGCTCTTGGCCTTGGCGGCGTCGATCTGGTCGGTCAGGGTCGCGACGACGGTGTACTTCTCGCCCTTGATCTCCTGGCCCAGGGGGTCCATTCCGGCGCTCGTGTCCGGGCGATCGAGCAGCTCGTCGAGGACGCCCTGCCGGCGCTTGCGGGCGTTGTCCCCCTCGAGCCGCCCCACGAAAATGGCCACCTTCCCGCCGCCCGGGATGGCCTCCTTGACGAGCTCCCCCGCCATCCGGCCAGCGACGTAGTTGTCGATGCCGATATACACGATCCGGTCGCTCTTCGGAGCGTCGGAGTCCTGGGTGATGAGCTTGGTCTTGGCGGCCGCCTTGTTGAGGAGCGGGACCTGGTTCTCCGCGTCGATCGGGCTGATCGCGATGCCGTCGACGCCGCGGATCAAGAGGTCCTCGACCCGGTGCATCTGGTCGTTGACGTCGCTGGGCATCACGACGCTCACATCGACGTTGTGCTCCTTGGCCCCGTCGAGCACGCCCTTCTCGGCGATGGTCCAGAACGGCGCGACGCCGTTCGTGATGTAGGCGAGCCTCGGCCTGGCCCCCGCCCCCGGCGCCCCACTGCTACCGTTGCTGTTGCAGCCGAGCGCGCCGAGCGCCGCCGCCACGCAGGCGCCCGCGATGAACCGACCGATGCTCTTCACCATGATATCTCCCCTCCTGCCGGGAGCCCGCCGCGCGCAAACCACCCTCGCCGGTCCATCGGAACAGCGCGTAAGGCCGTGCGGCGCGCGATGCAGCAAAACCCCCTGCCTGAATCGCGCCCCCATCATGCGCCGCCCACGGTGTAGCTGTCCACACGATTCAGCACCGACCAGGACGTATCCGGCCTCCTCCTCGCCGCCGTATCCTCCGTTGTCGCTGCGCGCCTTCAGGCGAACGCGGCGCCCGCGCGCCTGACCGCGTAGGCGATCCCGCTCTGCAAGGTGCCCCGGATGACGATGCGCTCGAGATCGACGTCGAGCCCGACGAGCGCCCGCGCGACCTCGCCGCGGATGCCGGTCAGCACGGCCTGGGCCCCGAGCAGCCGGAGCGCGTTGGCGGCGCTGATCAGGGCGTTCGCCACGCGCTGGTCGACCTCCTTGATCCCGGTGACGTCGATGATGACGACCCGGGCGCCGGTCCTCGTCGCGCCCGCGAGCAGCGTCTCCAGCACCTCCTGCGCGCGCTCCTCGTCGAGCGTGCCGATGAGCGGCATGACCATGACGTCCCTCGTGATGGGGACGAGCGGCGTCGAGAGCTCCGAGATCTTCTCCCGCTGGAAGCGGATCACCTCCTCTTGCAGGGCGAGGCGGTCCTGCTCGGCGCGCTCGCGCTCGCGGAGCTCGTGCACGAGGCGCAGGTTGGCCTCCGAGAGCTCCTCGCTCTGCGCGGAGAGGCGCGCGTTCGCCTGCGACAGCTCCTCGGTACGCTGCTTGACCTCCCCCTCCAGCCGCTCGTTCGCCCGCCGGAGCGCGGCGCTCGCGGCCTCCAGGTTCGCGTAGAGCAGCGCGTTCTCCAGCGCGGCCGCGGCCTGCGACGACAGGAGCCTGAGCAGCTCGATCCGGCCCTCGGTGAAGGCGTGCTCGGCGAGGTGGTTCTCCAGGTACAGGACGCCGCGGAGCCGCCCCTGGTGGAGCAGCGGCAGGCCCAGGATGGACCTCGGCCGGCGCGAGCTCACGTGAGGATCGCCGGCGAGCCGCGGGTCGTCCTCCGCGCGCCCGATCACGACCGGCTCGCGCGAGCGCGCCACGTAATGCACGACCGGGCGGGCCAGATCGAGCCGCTCGTCCATCGGCGTGGAGAGGCCGAGGCGCACGGCGTCCGGATCGGCCGAGATGGTCGCCTCGACCCGCAGCGCCTCGTCGCGCGCGAGGATCAAGAACCCCCGGGTCGCCCCCGCGCTCTTCAGCACGCTCCGCAGCACCTGCTCGAGGACCTTGTCGAGCACGATCTCGCTCGAGATCGCCTGCGCGGTCCGGAGGACGGTGGCGAGATCGCAGACCTCGCCCGCGGCGGCCCCCCCGAGGGCGGTGCCCGTCGTGGGGGGCAGGCCCTCGGGCGCCTCTGGCCCGTCCTGGGGCGAGGCGCGGAGCGCCGCGTGCTCCTCGCGGAGGGCGTCCACCTTTCCGCGCGCGCCCCAGCGGTCGTACAGATAGACCGCCTTGCGCAGGAACATCATCGCGAACTCGGTCCTCCCCTGGGCGAGCCAGAACCTGCCGTACAGCTCGTTCCCGAGGGCCTGGTTCTGGATGTAGTCCTGCTGGCGCGCGGCCTCGATCGCTTGCTCGTAGAGGTCCATCGCCTCCGCGACCCGCCGCTCGACGCGGGCCCGCTCGGCGAGCAGCAGGAGGAGCCTGTGCTGGACGTTCTCCGGCCCGCTGTCGGCCCAGCGCCTCATCCGCTCCAGGAGCCGCTCGAGGTGCGCCTCGTGCTCGCGCCGCTCGGCGGGGCCGGCGCCCTCCAGGACCGCGATCCGCATGAGCGCCGCGTAGAACGTCGCGTCGGGGACCTTCGCGTGCGTGGGCAAGGCGCCCTCGACGACGGCGAGCTTCGGCATGAGCTCGGGGAAGCTCGCCCTGTCGCCGAACAGGTACGCATTCCGGATCTTGGCGTGATGGAGCCACCCCATGTGGTAGGGCGAGCCGCCGTGCCTCTCCGCGTAGGACGCCTCGCTGAACGCCTCGTCATCGAAGCTGAGTCGGCTCCTCGTGAGCCCCTGCAGGCACCGCATCGGCTGGATCACGCCCGCGAGGAGGATATCGATGATGTCGTGGCTCCTGGCGCGCTTCAGGAACGCGAGGTGCACCTCGGTCAGCTTCGACAGCTCCGCGAGGGGCATCCCGTAGGTGAGCCGGTCCGAGCCGCTCTGGCTGATGGTGTATCCCATGGCCGTCCAGTCGCCGGCCTGGAGCCCGAGCTCGTAGACCCGGTCGTAATAGGGATCGGCCCGCCTGAGGTGCTGTGTCCAGCTATGAACGTCCGCGGAGAAGATGTGGTACGTCTTGGCCCGGAGCACGAGGTTGTCGAGCCGGTCGGCCAGCTCGATGGCCATCCTGCCGAACCGGTAGGCCGTCCTGTACTCGCCGAGCAGCGGGCCCACCACCATCCCGTAGGCGACGTACCCGAAGGCGGACATGTCACAATTGCCGTGCTGCAGGGAGATCGTCACCATCTTGACGATGGCGAGGTTGGCGAGCGTCTGATCGCTGGAGTTGTAGGCCCCGAAGAACAGGTTCTGGAGGAGCTCGAGCATCACCGGGGGCTCCGGGCTCGTCATCCTCGGGGCGTCGGCGAGCTCCTCGATGCTCCGGCCCGCGAGGAGGACGGGCACCGCCTGGAGCTCCCGCTCGAGCATCGCGGCGACCTCGTCCTTCGCCTCGGGGATCGGGCACCCGAGCAGCCGGAGGCCGGCCTTCTGGACCAGCGTCGCCTCGTGGTTGCGCCACTGGAGCAGGTACTGGTTCGCTTGGACGAGGAGGATCGAGACCTTGTCCATGGCGGTCCGGGCGCGCGCGAGCGCCGCGGCGGCGAGCCGCTCGGCCTCGTCGAAGGCGCCGCACAGGGACTCGACCTCTGCCCGCTCCCGGTGGAGCGCGAGGGCGAGGTCGTAGTGCTCGTCGAAGCCGCCGCCGGGCAGGAGATCCATCCCCGCCCGGAAGTAGCCCGCGGCGGCCTCGTAGGCCGTGGCGGCCCTGGCCTTCCTGCCGGCGGCGAGGTTCAGCGCGGCGGCCTCCGCCCGCTCCTCCGCGGACCGCACGAGGGGCGCGGCGATGTTGAAGTGGTTCACGATATCGAAGATCGCCTCGTCGCGCGCGGCGCCCTCGCTGCTCGCGAGCATGAGCCGCCCGATGCGCAGGTGGACCGCGCGCCGCTGGTCCTCGCCGATGAGCGAGTAGGCCGCCTGCTGGATGCGGTCGTGCACGAAGCGGTATTGAGCGCGGAAGTCGAGGGCGCTCCGCGCGTCGGCGTCGCTCGCGTGCGCGAGGCGGTACTCGGTGGAGAGGGGCGCGATCAGCCCCTCTTGCAGGACCTTCCACAGCGCGGCCACGGTCTCGTGCGGCGGCCGCTCGTCGATGACCGCGAGCGTGCGGAGGTCGAACTGGTGCCCGACGCACGCCGCGAGGCGCATGACGCGCACGAGCGCGGGGTCGAGCTCCCGCATCTTGCGGGCCATGAACTCGACCACGTTGTCGGTCGCCGAGCGGCGCCGGATCCGCTCGAGATCCCACGTCCACGCGCCCGCCTCGAAGCGGAGCATGCCCTCGGCGTGGAGCGCGCCCAAAAACTGCCGGACGAAGAAGGGGTTGTTCTGGGTCCGCTCGAACACCACGCGCGCGAGCGGCTCGACGCGGTCCGGGGCCGCGGAGAGCGCGTCGGAGAGGAGCGCCGTCACGTCGGGGAGGGCGAGCGGACTGAGCGCGATCTCGCGGAGCGGCGCGCCCGCCTTCTCGATCGCGGCGAGCGCGAGGCGGAGCGGGTGCGCCGGGTCCACCTCGTTGTCGCGGTAGGCGCCGATCACGAGCAGGTGGGCGCGCTCCGGGTCGGCGGCCAGGACCTCCAGCAGCTTGAGCGAGGCCGGATCGGCCCATTGCAGGTCGTCCAGGAAGAGGACGAGCGGGTGCTCGGCCGCCGCGAAGACGCGGACGAACGCCTTGAAGAGCGCGTGAAAGCGGCCCTGCGACTCCGCCGGCCCGAGCGGCTGGACAGGCGGCTGCGGGCCGATGATCCACTCGAGCTCGGGGAGGAGATCGACGAGGAGCTGGCCGCTGCTCCCGAGGGCGCGCCGGAGCTCCGCGCTCCAGCGCGCGAGCCGCTCCGGCCGCTCGGTGACGATGTGGCGGATGAGCTCGCGGAAGGCGCGCGCGACCGAGGCGTACGGGACGCCGCGGTTGAGCTGCTCGAACTTGCCCGCGGTGAAGTAGCCCCCCCGCTGGGCGATGGCCTTGTGGATGTCGCTCACCAGGGCGGACTTGCCCATGCCCGAGTACCCGGACACGAGCAGCAGCTCGCCCGCGCCCCCGGCGGCGCGCTCGAAGGCGTCGAGCAGCGCGCGCTCCTCCGCGGCGCGGCCGTAGAGCTTCTGCGGGATGCGCAGCGTGTCCGGGATGTCGCGCCGCCCGAGCGCGAACGGCTCCACCGCGCCGGAGGCGTCGAGCCGAGCGAGGCACTCCTCGAGATCGGCGGAGAGCCCGGCGGCGCTCTGGTAGCGGTCCTCGGCGTTCTTGGCCAGGAGCTTCATGACGATCCGGGAGACCTGCTCGGGCACCTCCGGCGCGCGCTCGTGGGGCGGCGCGGGCGTCCTCGCGATGTGGCCGTGGATGAGATCCATCGGCTCGCTCCCGGAGAACGGCAGGGCGCCGGTGAGCATCTCGTAGAGGGTCACGCCGAACGAGTAGAGGTCGGAGCGGCGGTCGATGACGCGGTTCATCCGGCCGGTCTGCTCGGGCGACATGTACGCGAGCGTGCCCTCGAGCGCCTCGGGGCTGATGGCCTGCTGCGTCTCCTGCGGGAGGAGCGTGGCGATGCCGAAGCCGAAGTAATGGACGTTCGGCCCCTCGGGGTCGACGAGGAGGTTGTGCGGCTTGATGTCCTTGTGAATCACCTTGCGGCGGTGGATGCCGTCGAGGACGCGGGCGGCGGCGAGGGCGATCGAGAGGGCCGCCCTGACCCCGAGCCCGCCTTCGCGCAAGAGGTCGTCGAGCGTCCGACCGCCCGGCCGCTCGAGCACGAGGGCGAGCCCGTTCCTGTGCTTCACGAGCCCGAAGGGCCTGACCACGCCCTGGATGTCGAGCTCGCGGAGGACGTTGTGCTCGTGCCGGATCGACGCGAGCTCACGCGCGCTCGGAAACTCGCTCTTCAGGATCTTGATGACGGCGGGCCGTCTCTCGGCGCCCCAGTGGCCTTCGAAGATCGCGACGCAAGCATCATTGTAAATCTGCTTCCCCATCGCATAAGATGAAAGCGTCATCACACCTCGCTGGATCGCCGGCCGCTCCGCCCCGGGCGGCACACTCGCGCCGAGCGTGCAGCATTATCACAAGATGCGCGCTCCGGTGAATCGCTGCCGACGTCCCGGGGGGCGAGCGCGGGCCGGCCCCCGGCGCGGGCGAGCGCGGCGCTGGCCGCGGGCGAGGGCGCGGGCGAGGGCGGGCCCCACCCGCTCGCGTCTTGTCATCCAGCCCGGCGCGGAACACCCTCGCCCCGGAGATCATGTCCAGCGACGACGCCCCGTACCTGATGCCTGCCTACGTCAAGCTCCTCGTCGCCGACGCCGAGCGCTCCGCCTCGTTCTACGGGCTGCTCGGCTTCGCCCGCGTCCACCAGGATCCGGTGTTCGTCCACCTGCGCTGGGCGCGGTACGCCGACGTCTTCCTCGTCGCGACGCCGCCGGGGGCCGCGCTGGCCGGGCCGCGCGGTCTCGGGGTCATCGTCTGCTTCAGCGCCGCCGGCGACCTCGGCATCGAGACCATCGCCGCGCGCGCCGCGGCGGCCGGCGCCGCCGTGGACGGCCCGCGCGACCAGCCGTGGCGCACGCGGGAGGTCCTCGTCACCGATCCCGACGGCTACCGCCTCTGCTTCGTGGAGCCGGGCCCGCTCGTCCCGGTCTGACCGGGCGCTTCTAGGCAGCGCGGCCGGGCGCGGGCTCTTGCGCCGTGCCCTCGGGCGCGGTCGCGGGCTCCGCGCGGGCGGGGGCGCCGCGCTCGAGCTGGCCGAGGAGCGCGTCGCAGAAGGCCGGCAGGTCGTCCGGCTTGCGCGACGTGATGAGGTTGCCGTCCTCGACCACCTCGCGATCGACCCAGCGCGCCCCGGCGTTCAGGAGATCCGTCTTGATGGACGGCCACGACGTGAGCGTCCGCCCGTCGGCGATGTCGGCCTCCGCGAGCACCCACCCGGCATGGCAGATGGCCGCCACCGGCTTGCCCTGGTTGAAGGCGTTCCGGACCAGACCGACCGCGGCCGTGCTCGTGCGCACGTGGTCCGGCGAGTAGCCCCCGGGGATCACGACCGCATCGAAGTCGTCCTCCGAGACGTCCTCGGCCGCCCGCTCGGTCCTGATCGTCTCCTTGCCTCGCTTCCCCACGAGCTCCTTGCCCGCGGCGAGGCCCACGAGGACGGCCTCGTGCCCGGCGCTCCTCACGCGATCGTACGGAACCCGAAATTCCGAGTCTTCGAACATCTCATCCACGAGAAATGCAACGCGTGCCATGGTGACCGGCCTCCGCGCGGAAGCTTGTGCCCCGGGGCGCGCGCGCAAGCGCGCCGGACCGCGCGAGCTCGCCCGGCGGGGCCGTCCGGGCGGCGGCGGCCTGAGGCGTCGTGGATCATCGCGCGGGCATGTCGTCGGAGCCGTCGCAGCCCAGGCGCGTGGGTCGGTACCTGCTTCGCGGTCCGATCGCCTCCGGCGGGATGGCTTCCGTGCACCTCGGCCGGCTCGTGGGCGAGGCGGGCTTCTCGCGCATCGTGGCCATCAAGCGGCTGCCCCCGGAGCTCGCCGCGGCGCCCGAGATCGCCGAGAGCCTGCGCGAGGAGGCCCGCATCGTCGCGCGCATCCAGCTCCATCGGCGCGCGCGCCGGCCGCGCTCCGGCGGCCGGCGCTCCCCCCCTCCGCCGCTCACTCCCCCAGCACGGCCAGGGTCTGCGCGCCGGCGAAGCCCTGCTGATCCGGCTGGTAGTACGGGTGCACCTCGGCGCCGCCGTCCTCCGCCTTGACCGGCATGGTCGCCTGCAGCCGGTAATTGAAGGTGGCCGCGCCGCCCGCGGGGAGCTCCTTCACGTACAGGATGAGCTGCTTGCCCGTCATCTCGAACCTCGAGAGCTGCCCCGCCGCGATGTACTGCTGCAGATCCTCGGTCAGGAGCTGGAACCCGGGCGGGAGCCCGACGGTCACGAGGATCATGTTCTGCGCCGATTGCGTCGTGTTCTGGACCTCCACCGACGCCGTCACCGTGTCGTTCACGTAGAGCTCGGTCTTGTCGTAGCTCACGCTGACCGCGAGCGGCCCTCCCCCGTCGCCCTGGACCTCGGTCCACGGCAGGTTGTGGCGGCTCACCAGGTTGTAGCTGAGCTTCCCTTGCCCCGCGAACGAGAGCGTGATCTCGTGATCCCCGGTCGCCGCGAGGTGCGTGAGATCGACGGTCGTCATCACGTCGGCCTGATCCTCGCGCAGCGAGACCACGCCCGCCTCCTCGCCGTCGACCACGACGGTGAGCGACCCCGTGGCGCCCTCGGTCCCCTTGCTCGCCGCGAGCAGCAGCGTGCGCAGGCTCCAGATCGTCGCCTGCGTCGAGCCGAAGTTGCCATTGGGGTCCTTGGCCCCGGTCAGGAACTTCACGCCGCCGTCGGCGCTCGCCCGGTGGGCGCCGGCCGCGAGCAGCGCGTGGGTGGCGAGCGCGGTGGTCGTGACCCTGGCGTCGCCGCCGACCTCGTAGAACACGGTCTGCGTCCCGCCGTCGTCCCAGAAAAACGCGTCGCCCTCGGCCGACTTGCGCTCGTCCAGCGCGTCGAGCACCGTCGCCGTCAGCCCGCCCGAGGGCTGGGCCACCGCGAGGGCGTTCGCCACGATGGCCAGCGTGTACAGGTCGTCCGTGGCCGGCTTGACCGACTGGCCCAGGTACCCGAGCCCCGTCGCGACCTCGGGACCCGTGTACCCCGCGCTCGCGAGCGCCCAGAGCACGAAGGCGGTGTTGCGGAGCGTGCCCGTGTGGAAGCTGAAGAACTCCGTCTGATCGCCCTCCCACGTCCCATCGGGCTTCTGCTGCCCCGCGAGCCAGGCCACGGTCCGCGCGAGCATCGCCTCGTCCACCGGGTGGACCTTGATCATGTCGGCGAACTCCATGACGCCGAACGCCGTGACCGACAGATACGGGTGCCCGTCCTGCTCGCCGAACCACGAGAAGCCGCCGCCGGGGTGCTCGAAGGTGAGCAGCCGCTGGTACCCCGCCGAGATCAGCGACTCGGCCTTCACCTCGATCTCCGGCGTGATCTGGCCCGTCTGCTTCATGTACTGCGTGACGAGCACGTTGGGCCAGGTCGTCGAGGTGGTCTGCTCGAAGCAGCCGGACGGCACCTGGAGCATGCTGTCCATGCCGCTCACGACCTGCGACAGGAACGCGGGATAGACCTCGAGATAGAGCTGGTTCGAGCCGGGGACCGCGCCCTCGGGGAACGACGCGACGTGGCTCTCGCTGCCCGGCTCGAGCATGCCCGACCGGCTCTCGGCGAACGGCTTGCCGTCCGGGACCACGCGCACGGTGCGCGCCACGGCGTCGGCGCCCTGGCCGCCCCGCGCCGTGACCGTGAGCGCGTTGACGCCCACGCTGTCCACGCGCACCGGGAAGCGCACGCCGCGCACCTCGCCCGGCTGGAGCGCCACCTGGGTGGAGGTCGCGCCGAGCGGCGTGTACCAGCTCCCGGGCTCCAGGCTCAGCTCGACCGTTTGCGGCGTCTCCAGGTAGTTGTAGACCGCGATCGGGAACTCGACCTCATCGCCGCGCGTGAGCGTCGCCGGGAAGTTCACGTCGACGAAGAAGTCCTGGAACACCTTGAACCCGCTCTGCACCCCGCCGAGCTTGCCGTCCGCGGAGTTGGCCAGGGCCGAGAGCCGCCACTCGGTGATGCTGTCCGCGAGCGGGATGCTGATCGTCGCCGTGCCGTCGGAGCTCGTGATGACGCTCGGGTTGACGTAGAGGGTCTCGGGGAACTCGCGCCGGACGCGCGGCCCGCCCTCGCCGTCACCGCCGCCTGCGCCGCTGGCGCCGCCGCCGGCGGCGGGATCCGCCCACGCGCCGCCGGATCCCGTCCCCGTTCCGCCGGTCGCCACCGCGCCTGGCCACTCCCCGTCGGCGGCGTCCCAGTCGGCGCCAGGCACCACCTCGAGCCCGGGGATCCCGAGCTCGGCGAACGTGGCCGAGAAGCTCCCGTCATCGACGGTCTCCGAGAGCTCGTCAGGCCCGGACGTCCGCACCGTGAACCCGTTCCAGTTGGCGCTCACGCGGTAAGGGTTGCCCCACACGTCGTAGGCGCGGAGGTGGTCATAGGCCCGGCGCCCGAGCAGATCGACGAACGAGCCCTGTTCTTCTTCGCAGTAATACTGGCTCGGCTCGCAGCCGAGCCGCCGGAGCTCCTGCATCGCCTGCTCCGTGGCGGCCCGGAGCACGGGCAGGAGCTCGCCCTTCTGGCGCTCGTAGAACGGCGTGAGCTCGGCGCTCACCTCGCGCAGCACGGTGGGCCAGGAGCGCGCCTGGAGGCCGGTGAGCGACGTGCCGGCGAGCGCGGCGAGCGTGGCCTGGGTCGTGCGCTGCGCGGCCTCGGCCTGCTCGGGGTCCTCGCTCGCGGTCGCGCTGAACAGGAGGTCCTGGAGGTTCGCGGACGGGCCGCGGATCTGGTAGGTGGGCTTGGCGAACTCGTCCTCGAGCTCGAAGTAGGTGCGCAGCAGCCCGGGCTGCGCGTCGACCAGCGCGAACACGGCCTGATCCACCACCTGCAGGCCGAGCGCGGCGACCTTCGGCTGGCCCGCGTCGTCCTTGACCGAGAGCCGCAGCGTCGCCGTCTCTCCGGGCGCGTACAGGGGCTTGTCCGCGTCGACCTCGATGTGGAGCGAGGAGTCGCCCCGCGCGAAGACCGTGCGGCCGGAGCGGACCAGGTTGCCGTCGTCGTCGACCAGGTAGGCCTCGACCCGGTTGCTCCCGAGCAGCTCGGCGTCGACCGGCATGCTGAAGGTGGCGCGCCCGTCCACGAGCTCGAGCGAGCGCATGTCCACGGCCTGGCCGTCGTTCAGCCAGTCGATATAGACGCTGCCCGTCTCCTCGGTGGACTCGATGGCGACCTCGATCGTCTCGCCGGTCTCGTACACGGCGCGGTCGGTGCGGACGATGAGCTGCTCCTTGCCCTGCTGCGCCGCGAACGCGAACTGCCGCTCGACGGCGCGGCCGTCGACCGTGACCCGCACCGAGAACGAGGCGTCGGCCGTGGCGCCGAGGGGCGGCGTGAAGCTCACCGCGGCCTGCCCGAAGGCGTCCGTGCGCGCGGAGAGCTCCGAGCCGTCCGGCGCGACGATCACCGCGTCCGTGTCGGCGAGGGGCGCCCCGAGCGGGTCGGTGACGAAGAGCAGGAGCGTGTTCGGGACGCCGCGGACCAGCTCGCGCGCCTCGGGCACGAGCACGAGGGAGGCCCCGTCCGCGGAGACCTTCACCGGGATCGCCTTGGTGACCTCCTGCCCCGCCGTGTCCTTGACGGTGACCGAGAGCGTCACCGCGGCGTCGCCCTGCTCCAGCGGCAGGCCCGCGAGGCTCGGCGGCAGGGTCAGGCTGAACCCGTAGTGCCCCTCGGCGTCGAGCTCGCCCATGATGCGCTGGAACGTCGTCTGACCGACGTCGAGCGACGCCGCCTCGATGGTCACGGCGCCGCCGGCGACGTCCTTGCCGAAGAAATACCGCGCGTCGACGGTGCCGGTCACCGTCTCGCCGGCGCGGTACCACGGCCTGTCGGTCTTGATCGCGACGTCGAACTTCGGCAGCGCGTACTGCCCCACGGTGACGACCTTCTCCGTCGTGGTCTCGCCGCTCACGACGCGCACCTTGAACTCCCCGACGTTCACGATGGAGCCGATGCGGAAGGTCGTGGAGGCGACGCCGAACGCTTCGGTCGCGACGGGCTTCTTGAAGATCTTGTTGCCCTTGCCGTCCTCGACCTCGAACGTGATCTCCTCGCCGGCGATCGGCGCGTTGTTCCCCCGCTCGAGCGAGAGCGCGCGGAGGTGGATCGTCTGCCCGGGCTTGTAGAGCGGCTTGTCGGTGGTGAGGAGCAGCTTCGGGCCGGGGCCCTCGACGGTGATGCTGTCGTCGATCGCGGCGCTCACCCCGAAGGCGAGCGCGCGCGCGGTCACGGGGTGCGCGCCGAGCGCGTCGGTCTCCACCTCGAACACCGCGGCGCCCAGGTCGTCGGTCGTCCCCTGGAGCCGCCGCGCCGCGTCGCCCTCGCCGACCGCGAGCTCGACGTCGACCTCGGGCACGGGCTGGTGCGTGAAGACGTCCGTGGCGCGCACGCGGTAGCTCGCGGCGCGCCCTCGCACCACGCGGGACGGCCCTTCGAGCTGCACCTCGTACGGCGGGATGGCGCGGAGCAGGCTCCGCGACACGACCAGCCCGTCCTCCGAGCCGTCCTCGATGCGGACGAGGTACCGCGCGAGCGCCGGCTGCCCGTCCACGGGCGGCGCTGGAAGGCGCGCCTCCGCGGTCGCCGAGGCCGAGCCCGCGAGCGCGATCTCGACCTCGGTCGCGCCGCGCTCCGCGTTCGCGTCGAGGTCGACGAGCGTGACGCGCAGGAGGCCGCGCGTCGCCGCCCGGGTGAGGTTGCGCACCGGGATCTGGAGCCGCAGGTCGTCGTCCTCGATCGCGCCCCGGAGCGCGGCCTCATCGACCGCGATCGTGCCGTTCTCCGGCTGGTCGGGTCGGCCGTGCTCCGTCGTGGTCGGCGGGGACTCCGAGTCGGAGGAGCAAGCCCCCGAGATGGCGCCGGCGAGCGCCAGCACGGCCAGGAGGCCCATGGAGCTCCAGGGTCGTCGAAAGGCAAAGAAGCGGTTGCGCATGGTCGGGTTCTCCGCGGAAGGCGCTGGCACACTCCAGCGGCCGGGGTGTAGGTTGCATCGATCGTACCAGGCAGGGAACAGCGAGAATTGGCGGGGATCGACGGCGGGATGGCACAGGAAAGTGTGCCATGTTGCGCCGAGGGGGGCTGGTGCGGGGAGCGTGGCCCCCCTCCGTCATCCGTCTCCCGTCTCCCGTCTCCCGTCTCCCGTCTCCCGTCTCCCGTCTCCCGTCTCCCGTCTCCCCTCATCCGTCTTCGTCTGGCCTCCGCGTGCGCGTGCGCGTGCGCGTGCGCGTGCGCGTGCTCGCTCATCCCGTGCACGTTCTCGTGCTCGAACGTGTTGAGCACACGCACGATCACGAATCCGCGGACGGGGGCAGGAGCGAATAACGAGCGCGGACGGGATGAGCGAGCACGCGCACGCGCACGCGCACGCAGAGGCTAGACGGATGACGGAAGACGGGAGACGGGAGACGGGAGACGGGAGACGGGAGACGGAAGACGGATGACGGATGACGGATGGGGGGTGGCGAAGGGCGGATGACGGATGACGGATGGGGGGTGGCGAAGGGCGGAGGCGGATGAGGGGAGATCGGAGGGCCGGAGGCAGGCGACGGGAGGCGGATGATGAACGACGGATCGCGGAGAGGAAAATCGACTCCGCGCGCATCGATGGCAAGCGATTCCTCCGCGCCAAATCCGTTCCTCCGGATGGGACTGCCCGGATACAGGCGCGCTCCTCATCCATCCGCGGATCGCTCGCCGCCGGCCGCTCGCCGCAAAGACTCCTTGGCTCCCCTGGACATCGGCGCCCGCTCGCCTCAGGTCTCGATCGAGCGCGAGGCGCGCGGTCCGGGGAGGAAACCATGCAACTCGACTTCGACATGCCCGTGGTCGCCGACGACGGCCTGGAGGCCGGCGTGCTCGACCGGGTCCTCGTGGACCGAGAGCGGGGCGTCTTGACCCACGTGGTGCTCCGCGCTCCGTTCGCGAGCGAGGAGCTGCTCGTCTCGATGGACCTCGTGCAGGGCACGACGGGAGGCTCCCTCCGCCTGCGGCCGGGCCGGGACGAGCTCGCGGTGCTGCCCCGGTACTACGAGGGACGGACGAGCTCCCTCGCGCAGGGGCGAGTCGACACCTCGCGCGTCCCGCAGCCGCCCGAGCGGCGGCAAGAGCTCGACGAGGCGCTGGGGCTCTCGACGGACACCATCGAGCTTGGCCCCGAGACGCGCGTGATGACCACGGACCAGGCCGAGGTGCAGCTCGTGGGCATCGGCGCGAACGATCCGGGCAATGACATCTCGCGGCTGCGCGTGCGCGGCCCGGCGGGCGCCAGGGCCGATTTCCCCGCGTCGTGGATTGACATCCTGCGCGAGGACGTGGTCGCGCTGACCGTGGCGCGCGACGACATCCTCCAGTCGCGCCCCGCGCCCAGGCTCGAGGACGACAAGCTCACCGACCTGGAAGGGCTCTCGGGCATGGGTGGGCTCGACGGCGACACACCGGAGGAGATGTTCGGGCCGGACTTCGTCGACGAGCTGCGCGACAAGAGCGGCGCGTTCCTCGGGGTGCCCGCGACCGGCGGCCCCGCGGAGGCGACCGACAGCCGCGCGGTCCAGCCCGTCGGCAGCGGCAACGAGGCCGGCGCCGAGCGGCGACGCTCCCCGCGCGGCTGAGGCGGGGGCGCGACCGAGGCGGGGGCGCGGCGCGCCGGGGCTCACCTCCGGGGCTTGCGTTCCGGCGAGCCCCTTTTGTGGCTCGCCTGCACTCCAGCCCCTCCGGTGAGCCCCGGCGCGCCGCGCCCCCGCCTCGGTCGCGCTCGTCGGGACAAGGGATTCCCCTGGCTTGCGTTCCGGCGAGCCCCTTTTGTGGCTCGCCTGCACTCCAGCCCCTCCGGTGAGCCCCGGCGCGCCGCGCCCCCGCCTCGGCCGCGCTCGTCGGGACAAGGGATTCCCCTGGTGAGCTCGGGAGACCCTCTCTTGACAGCGATGCTCGCGCGTGCTCGTCTCCGCCCCCAGAATGGACCCGCACAACATGCAGCCGAGCCCGGACGCCCGCACGGCCAGCGTCCTCGACCCGGCCGCCGTGGCGGAGATGTTCCGCCGCGAGATCCGCGCGGAGCTCGCCACCCTGTCCGAGCCCCTGTTCCTGGTCGGCGTGCTCGCCGCGGATCACGGCCCCTCGTTCACGTACGCGGAGTACACGCGCAAGGCGTGCGAGGACGTGGGCGTCCGCTTCGAGATCCGGCACGCCACGCGGCTCACGGCCGAGGACGCCATCCGCGCGGCGAACGCCGACCCGGGCGTGCACGGGATCATGGTGTATTACCCGATCTTCGGCACGGAGCAGGACGCGTACCTCCGGGACACCGTCGATCCGTCAAAGGACATCGAGGGGCTCCACACGTTCTGGGCACGTTGCCTGTACGGGAATCTGCGGTTCCTCGACGCGGCAAAAACCAGGAAGGCGATTCTGCCCTGCACGCCGCTGGCCGTGCTGAAGCTGGTCGAGGCCGCGGGCTTCTTCGCCGGGGAGCGGCCGCTCGAGGGGCGGAGCGTGTGCATCTTCAACCGGAGCGAGGTGGTCGGCAGGCCGCTCGCGTGCATGATGGCGCACGACGGAGCCCGCGTGACCTCCTTCGATATCGACGGTCCCCTGCTCTTCGCGCCCAGCGCGTCCGGCGAGATGCACGAGGTGAAGGAGACGACGGTGGACCGGGCGACCGCCCTGCGGGAGGCCGACATCGTCGTGACCGGCGTGCCCTCCCGCGAGTTTCCCCACGTGCGGGCGGCGGAGATCCGCGAGGGCGCCCTGTGCATCAACTTCTCCACCTTCAAGAACTTCAGCGATGATGTCCTGAGCAAGGCGAAGGTGTTCGTGCCCCGCGTCGGCCCCATGACCGTGACCATGGCGATCCGCAACAGCCTGCGGCTCTACAAGAACATGCACGGGGGCGGGAAGGTGGAAGAGACGTCGGCGCCGGCGTGAGGCGCGCTGCGCGTCACGCGACCGCGCCCGGGGCGCGACGGCTCATCGGCCGCGCGGTCGCCTCGGCGAGCCCGCGGCGTCGAGCGCTCCGGGGGCGTCGTCCAGTTGCCCGGCGTCCTGGGGCCTCCGGAGGTCGCTCGCCCGCCGCCGCCGCGCGGGCGGGCCTCCCGGCGTCGTGAGCTGCTCCAGCTCGGCGCGCACGTCGGCGCGCACGTGCGGCCCGAGGAGCTGCTCCGCCATGGCGTTCAGCCGTCCGGCGAAGGTGGCCATGATGCAGCCCGCGAGCTGATCGTCGTGCTCCGGCGCCCCCGAGCGCCGGTGATGACGGCCGTAGTCGCGCGTGATGGCCCCGAGATCGCCGCCCACGTGGACTGCCTGTCTCATGAAGAGCCTCGCCGCGCGCTCGTTGGCGATCGGCGGCATCTGCCCGAGGACCAGCGCCACGTCGGGCCTGCCCGCGGCGAGCAGCATGGAGATCACGCGCTTGCGGGCGAGCTCCACGAGCCTCGGCGCGAGGGTGTGCTCGTCGAAGACGTGGACGCTCCCCGGCACGAGGTCCCCTCTCCCTCCGCCGAGCTCGTTCAGGAACGCGTTCAGCACCGGCGACCGCGTCGGCGCGCCGTGGAGGTAGCGCCGCGCGCCCCCCGCCGCCGCGCCGCCCGGCGGCGGGTTCGAGGCGACCCCGGCGGCCTCGGGCTTCCCGGCAGCGTGTCGCGCGGGCTTCGGCCGGCGGGAGCGCTCGAAGTGGCGCTTCGCGCTCCCTGCGCGCTCGTTCATCGCGGCGGGGTCCGTCGCGCCGAGCAGCGCGACCAGCTCGGCGGCCTTCGCGGCGGTCCTTTGCGGGGGAGGCTTCTTGCTTGACATGGGAGCAGATTTCTCCAGGCCGAGAGCTGCGCAGGTGTTTACCACGCCGCTCGAACGCTTGTACAGCACTGAACCCCGGTTCCGATCGCCCGCGCGCTGGCGCAGGGCCAGGCGCCGCGCGTGATCGCCTGTCCCCATGTCCGCCGGCCTCCCGCGCAGCTTCGCTGTCCACTCGCCCGGCGGTACGCATCGTCTAGAGATCACGCCGACGGGCCCCGCGAAGTTCACCGGGAGGGGTCGATTCGACCTCTGGGATTACGATCTCAACGGGCCAGCGCCGAGGATGCTCCGGTTGTCGTGGCAGGACAAGAAGCAGCCACTCCTCGAGGCGCTCGAATCCATCGCTCCGCCGGTGTGGGCGGGGGACACGCGTGATGGGGAGCTCGCGCGATGGTCGTGCGTTGCCACCCAACGAGCGGCAGCGGCCGGCCGTACTGCGCTCGGCGGCTGAGCCGCAGGTCGTTGGGCCGGCGTACCCTGGCATGGGGAGCTGGGGCCGCCCCCCCCGCCGCCATGGCGCCGCCACCCTCTGAGCTGGAGCTCTCCTCGCGTTCTGCCGTCGTTTCGCGTCGGCATGGGCCGTGCGCAAGGTCTGTGTCATGCCGACGCTCGAGCACAACGCCCTCGTCGAGATGTTCCGTGAGCACCCGGAGCTCGCGCCCCACGTCCTCGCGACGCTCTTCCATGTCGAGGTGCCGCCGCACGCCTCGGTCGCGGTGGTCGAGTCGTCGCTCGACCAGCTCATCCCGGTGGAGTTCCGCGCGGACCTGGTGCTCGAGCTGCGAGACGCGAAGGGCAAGCTCGTGCTGGCGATCGTCCTCGAGGTCCAGCGCGACGTGGATCCGGACAAGAAGTTCTCGTGGCCGACGTACGTCACGGGCGTGCGCGCCAGGAGGCGCTGCGGCGCGGTCGTCCTCGTGGTCGCGCCGGACGCCGGCGTGGCCGCCTGGGCGGCGGAGAGCATCGACCTCGGCCTGGGCCTCGGCACCGTCACGCCGCTGGTGCTCGGTCCGGCCGTCGTCCCCGAGATCACCGACCCGGCCGACGCCGAGAAGGAGATCGAGCTCGCCGTGCTGTCGGCGGTCGCGCACGGCAACGGGCCGAACGGGCTCACCGTCGTCCAGGCGGCGCTCGCGGCCCTGGGCCGGCTCGACCAGGAGCACGCGATGGTCTACTTTCAGCTCATCTGGGACGGGTTGCGCGAACCCATGCAGCAGGCTCTGGAGGCGTTGGTCATGGAACGGCAGATCGAAGGCGAGGCGACTCTCCCCCCGTTCGTGCGGAGGCTCATCGATCGCGGCATGCGGGAGGGAAAGCTCGAGGGCATGCGGGAGGGAAAGCTCGAGGGCATGCGGGAGGGAAAGCTCGAGGGCATGCGGGAGGGAAAGCTCGAGGGCATGCGGGAGGGAAAGCTCGAGGGCAAGAGGGAAACCCTCTTGCGGTTGCTGGCGCGCGCAGGGATCGTGCTCACCGAGAACGAGAGCGCGCGCATCCAGGCATGCTCGGACATCACGACCCTCGACCGCTGGATCGAGAACGTCCTCGGGGCGAAGACTGCAACCGAAGTGCTCTCCTGACGGGTGGCGGTTTCGTTCAACAAGGTGGAGGCCGCCCGCCGGCCCGAGCTGGCCGTGCTCTCCGCCATGGCGCACGGGCAGGGCGAGCACGGCGTGGCGATCGCGGCGGCCGCGCTGCCCGCGATCCGGGGGCTCGATGACGAGAGGGCCAGGTTCTACGGCGATCTCGTGCTAAATTCCGTGAACGAGGCGGCCCGCCGGGCGCTGGAGGCGATGATGAAGGGCTACGAGTACCAGAGCGATTTCGCCAAGAAGTACGTCGCGCAGGGCCGCCTGGAAGGCCGCCAGAGAGCGCGCCATTCTGCTGCGGCTGCCGCGCGCTCGCTTCGGTGAGCTGCCCGCGGCCGCCGTCACCCGGATCGAGCAGGCCGAGAGCGCCACGCTCGAGCAGTGGGCCGAGCGCGTGCTCAGCGCGAAGACCCTTGCCGAGGTGCTCGACGAGCCGAGCTGAGGATCGAGAGATGCGGCTCATCCGATGGAATACGAAGATGAGCCCCAGCCGCTCGCGACCTACATGCTGGACCACGGAGACAGCTTGTGCGTCACAGCTCATTGCGACCTCAGGCGCCCCATGAGCCTCGGTACACCAATGAACGTCCCGCGATCGGTAGCGCAGAGAGCTCTGCTGGCTGTTGCATCGCACCCGTTGCACAGAGAAGCAACGGGGTGGGCATATTGCGCGAGCGATGTCCGCGTCCCTCGAGCTCCGTGCGCAGGGGTCCCTCACTCCTCGTGACCGTGCTCGGACGGGGAAGACAGCGCGTCCACCTCGCCGCGCGTCACGAGCTTGTCGCCGTCGCGATCGAGCGCCTTCATCATCTCGCCGACGAGCACCTCTGACGGCGTCTCGGAGGTCGCCCTCGCGACGGCGGCCCCCAGCTCTTCGGCCGAGACGCGGCCGTCCCCGTCGGCGTCGATCGCCTCGAAGGCCCCGAGTTGGCGGACGAGGTCCGCGGCGAACGACTCGACAAGGATGAGCTTCGGCTCGCGCCCGCTGTCCGCAGGCGGCACCTTCTCCGGGTGCTCCTCGGCGAAGCGGACCAGCGGCGCGATGTCATCCATGCCACCGAGGAGCCCGCGCGGGAGGGCGATCCGGTACTCGCGATCCTCGACCAGCGGAAGGTCGTCGATCGCGATCAGGACGCCTCGGGCGTCCGTCGCCATCCGGTCGTCGATCTGGAGGTAACCGGCGTGCTGGACGGGGGCGCGCGACCGCGACGCGGCGACGGCCTCGCGGACGACGCGGCCAGGCATGAGGGTCACCACCACCTCGTTGCTGAAGGGCACCTCGGCCTTGAGGTCCCCGTAGGTGAAGCGCTCCCGGTACGCGCGAGCGCCGCGGATGCCGCCGCCGTTGAAGAGGCACCCGTCCGCCCCGAGGGCGTCGCGGATCCGCGAGCAGAGCAGCGCCCCGAGCGAGGTCTGCTGCACCCGCGTCCCGATGGACGAGAGCGCGCTCCCCGGCGGGAGCCGGAGGAGGGTGGCCGCGTCGAGGTCGCGCACGATCTGCATGTGGCGGTCGACCCGCGCGCGCATCGCCGGATCCTCGGGGTAAGCGCGGACGTCCTCGATCCGGACGGTGACCGCGGGCAGGTCGGGCACCCCGGCAGGCGGCGCATCGACCGGCCACACGAGGTCGATGATCGCGGCGCTCTCCGCGTCGGTGCCGGCCTTGACGACCCAGCAGCCGCCCACGTCGTCGAGGCTCACCTCGTGCTCGTGGCCGCCGAGGATCACGGGAAAGCGCGGATCGCGCTGCGCCCGCGCGAGCGCGAGGTCCTGATCGCGGCCCTGGTGCGTGATCGGGATCACGCAGGCGCACCCCTCGTCGCGGAGGAGCCGGCGGGTCCAGCGGAGGGCCGCCTCGTTCGCCGGCTCGATGTCGAGCCCCCCGAACGCGTCCCGCCGGTAGAGGCCCTGCGCGTGGACGAGCAGGCCGAGGAGGCCTATCCGGACCGTCCGCCCGCCCGGGCTCGAGAGGTCGAGGATCTCGTGCGTCGGCAGCGCCGGAGCGAACGAGGGCATGTTGGTGTTGAGCCACGTGCCCCGGAACTCCCGCACCCGCGCCCTGAGCTCCGGGAGCGCGACGTCGGCCTCGTGGTTGCCGAAGATGGCGTGGGTGATCGGCAGCGCGTTCATGCAGTCGACCATGCCCCTGCCGTGATCGAGGCTCGACAGCAGGCTCGGCGCGAGGAAGTCGCCGGCCATCACCGCGATGAAGCGATCCGCGGGCCCGGCGGCGTGGCGCCGCACGAGGGTCGCGAGCCGCGGCAGGTTGTCGAGCAAGTACACGTCGTTCACGCAGACGATCCGGAGAGAGGGGCCTCTCGGCGAGGCTTGTGCGCCGGCGGTCATGGCCGCCGAAGATAGCCCAGGCGCTCGAGATCGCGCACCCCGCCGCTCGCCACGACCCGCACCGCGGCGAGCTCCCCGGGCGCCGAGCGCTCTCTCGACGACTCGGGCTGTTTCTGCGAGTTCACCCCCCCCAGAAGCACGAGCGAATCACCCGTGTGGACACGGGCGTCCCCGCCGAGGTGTCTTCAGCAAATACGCGATGCGGTGATCGGGCAACAGCGCGATTCGATCGAGCGCGAAGGCCGGACGGGTGCAGTTCCGCACCAGCCGCTCGCGCCGCTGGTCGTCATCCGCTGCGATGCGCACCGCGCGATGCACGTCGAACCCGTCGCGCGCGGCGGAGGAGCGCCGCTCCCGGCGCTCGAGATCCGCGTCGGGGTTGTCCTTGGGCTCCAAAGGCCTAGGCCAGGACGGCGCCTCCCGCGAGCGCTAGCACGTCGTGAGGTGGCGTGAAGCGTCGATCGCCCGACGGATCGTGGACACGAGCGAGCCCGACGGGTTGTTCATCAAGGCGGCAGCGCTTGCGACGATGAGTGCCCCATGGTAGAATTTTGAACTGAGGCAATGCGCCATGTCCCTCGTTGAACTGCTCCCGGATATCCAGTCTTTGCCACGTGCTGATAAGCTCAGGCTGATCCAGTTCCTCGCACAGGAACTGGCGGAGGCGGAGGGGCAGCGGACGCTCCAGGCGGACCGGTCCGCCCCCGGAAGGTCGCCTGACCAGGCGTTTACGACGACCGAGACGCTCCTCCAGATCTTGCGCACCGAATAGGCGCCGCGACGGGTCCGAACGCAACCAGGCCCCCGTCCGACCCGATCAACCTGCATCGAATTTCACCTCGGACGTCCGCTCCACCGGGCCGGATTCCCCCTGTTCACGCCGGGCGCGAGCCATCTACGCTGGACCCATGCCGGAACGTCCTGCTCCCCAGCCCTCGACCGGCGCGAAGGCCGATCAGGACTCCCTCGAGGCGGCGGCGCAACGCCTCGCGGAGGAACGACACGCCGCCCAGCGGTACGGCAAGCTGCCGTACGTCGTGCACCTCGCCCAGGTCCGCGCGGTGCTCTCGGCGTACGGGTACGGCGGAGCGCTCGGCGTCGCCGCCTGGCTGCACGACACCGTGGAAGACACCGACACCACGCCCGAGGAGATCGCCGCGCGCTTCGGCGAGGAGGTCGCGACGCTCGTGTGGGCGGTGACCGGGACCGGCGAGAGCCGCAAGGAACGAAACCGATCCGCCTACGAGAAGATCCGGAAGCACCCGCAGGCCGCGATCCTCAAGCTGGCCGACCGGATCGCGAACGTGGAAGCGTCGCGAGAGCACCCGGACAAACGCGCGATGTACCGCGACGAGCACGAGGCCTTCGAGCGAGCCCTGGCCGGCCTGGGCGATCCGCGCATGTGGGCCAGGCTCCGGGCAGCGCTCCTCGCCTGAGCGAGCCCCGGAGGCGGGATGCGCCGCTCGCACCCCCAGGGCTCAAGCCCCCTGGGAAAAGGAGCGATGACGGGCGGCCCGACGCGGCGGAGATGGCGATTCCCAGGCTGGATGGACAGCATGGCCGCCCTCCCCGGGCGCGCCTGCCAAGCGGGCTGCGCGCCCGCCGTGCGCGCCTGCCAACGTGGCTACAAGCCTACCGTCCTCTCCTGATAAAGGCCCCGGCGTGACATCCCAGCTCCGGGACGTCGCCCGCCGGCCCGCGAACGCGCTCGCGTGATCCCCACGCCGGATCCGTCAGAGCGTCGGGGGGCAAGCCTCGCCGCGGACGTCTCCGAACAGGCTCGCGAGGCGCTCGCGAGGGAGCTCGCCCACGGCGCGCTCCACCTCCTGCCCGGCCGCGTCGATGCCGAGGAACGTCGGCACGAAGTGCACGCCGTAGCGGGCCGCGAGCGCCCGCCCGCGCGGCTCGTCGACCCGGATCCGCAGCAGGGTGCCGGCCTCCTTGGCGCAGCGCGCCTCGAGCTCCCTCACGAGCGGCGCCATGCGCTTGCAGACGGCGCAATCGGCGCTCTCGAACTCGACCAGGCGAGGCTGTCCCACGGGGAGCTCGACGTCGCCCTGCGCCAGCGCGCCCTCCCCCACCCCGCACGCCCCCGCGGGGCCGCCGTCGCACCCGCACGCCCCCTCGGGGCCGCCCTCGCACGGCGCCCCCTCCGCCGCGACCGCATCGGGCCCCGGCGTGAAGGCGTCCAGGCGGCCGCTGGCGAACGCGATCCCGAGCGCGACGAGCAGCGCGCCCGTCACGCGCTGCAGCGTCGGCGTGGCCGGCGCCACCCGCCGGGCGAGCGCGATGGCCGTGGGCGCCGCGAAGGCGGCCGCCACGAGGGGCGCCGCGAGCCCCGCCGCGTAGGCGCCGAGCTGGATCGCGCCGCGGAGCGGATCGGCCCCCGCGCTGGCCGCGTACGTCAGCGCCGCGCCGAGCACCGGGCCGACGCACGGCGTCCACCCCGCCGCGAAGCCGACGCCGAAGAGCAGGCCCCCCCAGAAGCCGTCCGCGCGCGGGAGGCGGGTGAGCAACGGGCGCGCCTCGCGATCGAGCCACGGGAGGCGCAGCACGCCGAGGAGCTTCGCGCCGAAGAGCGCCATGAGCACGCCGGCCGCCACGACCAGCGCGCGCCGGTGGGCCCCGAGCCCCCCGGCGATCGCCGACGCGAAGGCGCCGAGCGCGACGAGCACGAGCGTGAGGCCGAGCGCGAACCCGAGGCCCGCGGCGCGCACGCGGCGCGTCGCCGCGCCGTCCGGACCGCCGTTCACCCCCGCGCCGCCGAGGGTCGCGAGGTACACGGGGAGCAACGGGAGGACGCAGGGCGACGCGAACGTCAACAGCCCCGCGCCGAACAGCGTCAGCAGCGAACCGATCGTCATGGATCCCTCGTGATGGACAGGTCAGCGCCCGCGAGCGCCGGCGCGAGCGCCGCCGCGTCGACCTCGGCCACGGCCAGCATCGGCTGCGCCACGCTCTTCGCGCAGATCACGCTGCCGAGCGGCCCCCTCGTGCACCCCACGCCGCGGCCCGCGAGGGCGCGCGCGGCCGTCGCCGCCCCGGAGCTCGGCGGCGGGACGAACACCGTGAGCGGGCTTTCCCCGCTCGTGTACATGAGCGCCGCCGTGCGCGTGCCCTCGATCTGGCAGAGGCGCGCGCCGAGCAGCCGGGCCCCGGGCAGCGCCGGGACCGTCACGGCGTAGCCGAGCCGGCCCTCGAGCCAGCCGGCGACGACGCCCGGGTCCGGAGACTCGATGTCGCACGGGCGCTCGCGCGCGAACCCGCGCACGTGGTGCGTCACGAGCTCGTCGGCCATCGCCGCGCTCACGCCCCGGCCCGGGCCGCCGACGAGCAGCGCGGCGACGCCCGCCGCGGCGGCGAGCCCCGCCGTGATCGCCCACGGCCACGCGCGCGGGGCGCGCGCCCTGCGCCCCGCAGCCTCGGCGCGCTCGCGCGCGCGCGGCGGCGGGACCTCCGGGGCCGCCCCGCGCGCCGCAGCCTCGGCGCGCCCGCGCGCGCGCGACGGCGGGACCTCCGGGGCCGCCCCGCGCGCCGCAGCCTCGGCGCGCCCGCGCACGCGCGGCGGGACCTCCGGGTCCGCCCTCGCGACGAGCGCGCGCCGCACGCGACCGAGCGCCTCCGCGGCGCCCCGGCACGGCGCGCAGCCGGCGAGGTGCGCCTCGATCCGCGCCGCGTCCTCGGGCGTCACCTCGCCGTCGTGCCACGCTGAGATGTTCTCGAACCAGTCGTCGTCGCACCCTGCCATGACGTCACCTCGCGCCGCTCGGAGAGGCGCTCGATCAGCGCGCGCCGCGCCCTCGAGAGCCGTGACCGCACCGTGCCCACGGGGCACCCCTTCAGCTCCGCGATCTCCTCGTACGAGAGATCCTCGACCTCCCGCAGGAGCAGCGCCTCGCGCCACTCCTGCGGCAAGCTCGTGAGCGCCCGCTCGACCTCGTCGTCGAGCCCGCGCTCGACGATCTCCGCCTCCAGGTCGCCCCGCGGCTCCGGCACCGACTCGGCGCCGCGGCCCCCCTCGATCACCTCGAGGCGCTGCCGCGCGCCGCGCGCCGCGTTGAGCAGCACCGTGCGCTCGACGCGGAGCAGCCACGCGCGCATGCGCTCCTCGTCGCGCAGGTCGGCGCGCCGCTCGATCGCGCGCACCACCGTCGCCTGCACGAGATCCTCCGCGTCCTCTTGCGAGCGGGTCAGGCGGCGCGCGGCGCGCAGGAGGCTCGGCAGCTCCGCGAGGAGCCGGTCGACGAACGAGGAGCGGGAAAACGAAGGCACTGGGTCGGACCGAGAGGAGGAGAGCCGTACGCCGTCTCCTCTCCCAGGACACGCCGGGCGATGCAAAAAGTTCCCGCGCCGAACGCCAAACGCCGGCGGGGCGCGGCGCGAGCACGACGTTTCCGCCCGAGAGGTTGGCGCGCACCCACCTCCCCTCGCGCGCGGCGCGCGCGTCGCCTGCCCCCCCTGCCCCGCCTACCCGCCCCGCGCCTCCGGCCCGGGCGGCCGGGAGAGCAGCCCCACGAGATCCTCGGTCGAGAGCCGGGCCGCCTCGTCCTTGCCGCGCAGGACCTCGGCCACGAGCGAGCGCTTCTCGGCGTGCAGCGCCAGCATCTTCTCCTCGATCGTCCCCAGCGCCACCAGGCGGTAGATGGTGACCGGCCGCGTCTGGCCCAGCCGGTGCGCGCGGTCCGAGGCCTGGTCCTCGACCGCGGGGTTCCACCACGGGTCGAGGTGGATGACGTTCGTGGCCGCGGTGAGGTTGAGGCCGAACCCCCCCGCCTTGAGCGAGATGAGGAACAGCGGCGCCGTGCCCTCCTGGAACGCGCACACCCGCTCGGCCCGCGCCGCGCGCGGCGTCCGGCCGTCGAGGTAGACGTACGCGACGCCGCGCGCCTCGAGCGCCTCGCGCGCGAGCGCGAGGTGCGAGGTGAACTGGCTGAAGACGAGCGCGCGCTGCCCCTCGGCGCAGAGCTCCTCGACGAGCTCCAGAAAGCGCGCGAGCTTGGACGAGCCGAGCTCGGAGCGCGGGTCGTGCAGGCGCGGGTGCGACGCGAGCAGCCGGAGCCGCGTGAGCGCCGCGAGGACCTCGACGCGCCGCTCCTGCTGCCGCAGCGCCGATCTCCGCGACTCGAGGTCGGAGAGGGCCGCGAGGCGCGCGTCCTCGTAGAGCTGCCACTCGGCGCTCGAGAGCACGACCGGCACGCGCACCTCGGTGCGCGCCGGCAGCTCGGCCTCGACCTCGGCCTTCGTCCGCCGGAGGAGGAACGGGGCGAGCACGCGGGCGAGCGCGGGCGCCGCGGCGGGGTCGGCCTGCCGCTCGATCGGCGCGGCGTAGCGGCTCCGGAACGACTCCCAGCCGCCCAGGAGGCCGGGGAAGACGACCGCGAACAGGCTCCAGAGCTCGCCGAGGTGGTTCTCGATCGGCGTGCCCGAGAGCGCGCACCGGAAGTCCGCCTGGAGCGCCCGCGCGGCCCGGACGCGCTGGGTGGTCGCGTTCTTCAGGGCCTGGGCCTCGTCGAAGACGACCGTCGCGAAGCGCCGGGCGGACAGGCGCGCGGCGTCACGGACGAGCAGGCCGTAGCTGAGCACCAGCACGTCGCCCGGCCCGAGCCACTCGAGCGCGTCGTCGCGGTCGGCCGCCTCCGCGTAGAGCGTGAGCCGCAGGGAGGGCGCGAAGCGCTCCGCCTCGGCCACCCAGTTGAAGGCCACGGAGGTGGGCGCGACCACGAGCGCCGGCCCGAGCGCGCGGCGATCGAGCAGCAAGGCGAGGGCCTGCACGGTCTTGCCGAGGCCCATGTCGTCGGCGAGCACGCCCCCCGCGCCCCACGCCGCGAGCCGCGAGAGCCAGCGGAAGCCGTCGACCTGGTACGGGCGGAGCTCGGCCCGGAGCGCCTCCGGGACCGCGGGCGAGAGCTCCCGCGCCGCCGCGACGCGCTCGACGAGCCGCCGGAAGGCGGCGTCCGCCTCGAGCGCGGCGCCGTCGGCCTCGAGCGCCCGCAGCGCCTCGGCGGCCGAGAGGCCCACCGAGAGGCCGTGCTGCGAGGCGTGGACGTGGTCCGACAGGCGCTCCAGGTGGCGGCGCAGGGCCTCGCTCAGCTCCACGTAGGTGTGGGCCGTGACCTCCACGTAGCGCTCCTTGCGCCGCGCCGAGTCGAGCAGCCGGGCCAGCGTCACCCGCTCGCCCTCCACGCTCAGGCCGCCGAGGACGCCGAACCACGCGCGCCGCCGCTCGAGCACGACCTTGAGCGCTCCGGGGCCGCCCGCGCCCACGACGCGCAGGGGCGTGCCCACCCACTCGAGCTCGGGCGGGGGCGCGCGCCGCGCGCAGGCGGCGACGAGATCCAGCGCCCCCTCCGCGCTCGCGAAGCGAAACTGGAACCTCTGCGGAAGCGCCTCGGCCCCGGCCAGCGGGAGCTCGGCGGCGAGCGCCCGGAAGGCGTCCGCCTCCCGGTCGAGGTCGCGCACCGCGTGCAGGGCCCGCTCGCCGCGCCGCGCGAGCACGTCGCGCGCGCCCTCGCCCGGCACGAGGGCCGGGCTCTCGGGGAGCGGCCGCACGCGGAGCTCGACCTCGACCGCGCCGGCCGGCTGGGGCGTGAGGCGCAGGACCGGCGCGAGCGCCGCGGGGACCGACTCGCCCATGACGCTGCGGGGCATGGCGACCGGGAGGCGCTGCGCCCACCGCGCGAGCGCGCCGAGCAGGGCGCCGCGGCTCTCCGGCGGGAAGACGTGGCCCTCGCGCTGGAGCACGCCGAGCAGCGCGCGGAGCTCCGGCTTGACGTCGAGGAGCGTGAGCCGCCGCGCGTCCCTGTCCCAGTCCCAGAGGAAGAGCGCCTCCTCGGGCCGGGCCCGGCGCACGCGATCGAGCAGCGCGGCGGGCAGCGCCGTCCCGTCGACGCCGGCGCTCACCCGCACGGCGCCGCCGCGCTCCTCCGCCACGAGGCCCACCGGCGCGCGCTCGATGCGCACCGCGACGTCGGGCGCCTCGCCGAGGACGAGGCGCGGGTGGCCGATGAGGGCCTCGAGCAGCGCCCGCGAGGCGAGGCCGTCGCCGTCGGGCAGGAGCGCGGCGACGCGGGCGTCGTCGGCGGAGAGCTTCGCGCCGTGCTCCTGGAGGAGGCGCCGGCGGGTGAGGCGCGTGCCCGCGCCGCCGCGCTGGCCCTTCCTGTTCAGGCGGTGGAGCCAGGGCGCGACCTCGACGCGGGCGTCGTCGAGGACGTCGAGGCGAAAGGTGATCTCGACGCCGGCGCGCGCCGCGGGGCCCTCGTCGAGGGCCCTGTCGAGCAGGAGGAGGGTGCGCTCCCAGGCGGGTCGATCGAGCTCCGCGAGCGCCTCGAAGAAGGCGTCGCCGGGGGGCTGGCGCAGCCAGCGCAGCGCGGCGTCGATGGCGGCGAGCGCGTGGACGCAGGCGCTCGCGCCGCAGGTGCACTCGGCGCGGAGCGCGCCGGGCGCGAGGCACAGCCGGGCCTCGGGCACGACGAAGCCGGGCGAAGCGGGCAGCGCCGACTCGAACGGCCGCGGGTCGTCGAGGCGGAAGCCGGGCAGCGCGGCGTCGAACCGGAGCGCGCCGGCCGCGAGCGCCCGGGCGGGGCGCGGGGCCACGGCGTCGGGCACGCGCGCGCGGAGCTCGCGGAGGCGCGCGTGAACGGCGCGGGCCCGCGGCTCCTCGGGCGGCTCGAGCAGCGCGGGGAGCGCCGCGCGCGCCTCGTCCGCCTCGGCGCGCGCGTCCTCGAGGAAGCGAACGACCAGGGACGGCAGGGCGTCCCGGAGGCGCGAGGGCGAGAGCCACGCGCGCGCGCCCGCGAGCGCCTCGGCGCTCGCGAGCTCGGTGAGGCGCCGCCGCGCGCCGAGCGCCCGCAGCTCGGGCCAGAGGGCGGGGTCGACGCCCGGCGCCAGCGCCTCGAGGTTGAGCCGGGCGACGTGGGTGATGCCGTGCTGCGAGAGCCAGGCGAGGAGGGCGGCGTGGGTCGCGAAGGGCGCCGTCCGCGCGACGGGCGCGGCGGCCTCGGGGGCATGGGCCATGGGGGTGGGTGTGGAATGAGCGGGAAAGAGAGAACCGCAAGGGCGCAAGGGGCGCAAGGGAGGAATCTGCATCTCCCCGCGCCCGCCCGCGCCCCGGAGACGGCCGATGCATCCCGCCCGGCCCCATGGCAAGACAGCCGCCGGCGTCCCCGGGCGATGCGCCCGGAAGCGCCCGCCGCACCCCCCTGCGAGGAGCCTCATGGTGGATCCCCTGCCCAAGACGGACCGTGCCCACGACGTGCTTCACCAGCAGTTTCACAGCCTGGATCCGATCTTCAAGCCCCGGAACGTCGCCGTCCTCGGCGCGACCGAGAGCAGCGGCGCCGTCGGCCGCACGGTCCTCTGGAACCTGATCAGCAACCCGTTCGGGGGGACCGTGTTTCCGGTGAACCCGAAGCGGGCCAGCGTCCTCGGCATCAAGGCGTACCCGAACATCGCCGCCGTGCCGGCCAAGGTGGACCTGGCGGTCATCGTCACGCCGGCCGCGACCGTGCCGGGGCTCATCGGCGAGTGCGTGGACGCCGGGGTCCCCGGCGCGATCGTCATCTCGGCCGGCTTCAAGGAGCTGGGCGCGCCGGGCGCGGCGCTCGAGCAGCAAGTCATGGAGCGCGCCCGCGGCAAGATGCGTATCGTCGGCCCGAACTGCCTCGGCGTCATGAACCCGATCGGCGGGCTCAACGCCACGTTCGCGAAGGGGCAGGCGCGGCCCGGCAAGGTGGCGTTCATCAGCCAGTCCGGCGCGCTCTGCACGGCGGTGCTCGACTGGAGCCTGAAGGAGCAGGTCGGCTTCAGCGCCTTCGTCAGCATCGGCTCGATGCTCGACGTGGGCTGGGGCGATCTCATCGATTATCTCGGCAACGACCCCAAGACCACCAGCATCCTCATCTACATGGAGTCGATCGGCGACGCGCGGTCGTTCCTGTCGGCCGCCCGCGAGGTGGCGCTCAACAAACCGATCATCGTGATCAAGCCCGGTCGCAGCGAGGCGGCGGCGAAGGCGGCGGCGTCGCACACAGGCTCGCTCACCGGCTCGGACGAGGTGCTCGACGCGGCGTTCCGCCGCGTGGGCGTGCTGCGCGTGAACGACATCGCCGACCTGTTCTCCATGGCCGAGACGCTGGCCAAGCAGCCGCGGCCGCGCGGCAACCGGCTCTGCATCGTCACCAACGCCGGCGGCCCGGGCGTGCTCGCGACCGACGCCCTCGTCGCGCACGGCGGCGAGCCGGCGCCGCTCTCGCCCGGGATCGTGAACGAGCTGAACGGCTTCCTCCCCGCCGCCTGGAGCCACAACAACCCCGTCGACGTGCTCGGCGACGCCGGCGCCGACCGGTACGCGAGGGCCCTTCAGGTCTGCGCCAAGGACCCGGACAACGACGGCGTGCTCGTCATCCTCACCCCGCAGGACATGACCGAATCCACCCAGACCGCCGAGGCCCTGCGCAAGCTCGCGCAGCTCGACGGCAAGCCGGTCCTGGCGAGCTGGATGGGCGGCGTGGAGGTGGAGGCGGGCAAATCGATCCTGAACCGCGCCGGGATCCCGACGTTCGAGTACCCCGACGTCGCCGCGCGCGCGTTCTGCTCCATGTACCGCTACACGTACAACCTCAGGGGCCTGTACGAGACGCCGAGCCTGGACGAGCGGGCGGTCGGGGTCGATCGCGAGAAGGCCTGTGCGCTCGTCGCCGCCGTCCGCGCGTCCGGCCGGACGCTGATGGACGAGCACGAGTCCAAGCATCTCATGGCCGCGTACGGCATCCCGACGGTGCCGACGGCCACCGCCGGGACCGCGGACGAGGCCGCGGCCACGGCCCGGCAGATGGGGTATCCGGTCGTCCTCAAGCTGTACAGCAAGACGATCACCCACAAGACCGACGTGGGCGGCGTGAAGCTCGACCTCGCCGACGAGGGCGCCGTCCGCCGGGCGTTCGACGAGATCCGGGAGAGCGTCTCTCGGAGGGCCGGCGCGCAGCACTTCCAGGGTGTGACGGTGCAGCCGATGATCTCGCTGAACGATGCTTACGAGATCATCCTCGGCAGCTCCATCGATCCTCAGTTCGGCCCGGTGCTCCTGTTCGGGGCCGGCGGGCAGCTCGTGGAGGTCTTCCGGGACCGCTCGCTCGGCCTGCCGCCGCTCAACGCGACGCTGGCCCGGCGCATGATGGAACAGACCAGGATCTACCGCGCCCTCAAGGGCGTGCGCGGCCGCGAGCCGGTGGACCTCGCGGCGCTGGAGCACCTGCTCGTGCGGTTCTCGCAGATGGTGATCGAGCAGCGATGGATTCGTGAGATCGACATCAACCCGCTGGCCGTGAGCGCCGATCGCGTGATCGCCCTCGACGCGCGGGTCGTCCTGCACCCGCCCGACACGCCGGAGTCGGCGCTCCCGCGGTCGGCGATCCGCGAGTATCCCACGCAGTACGTGACCGAGATCACGAGCAAGGGTGGGCAGCGCTTCACGATCCGCCCGATCCGGCCCGAGGACGAGCCGCTGCTGGTCAAGTTTCACCAGAAGCTCTCGGAGCGGACCGTGCGGCTGCGGTACTTCTACCCGATGCAGCTCGATCGGCGCACGGCGCACGAGCGGCTGACGCGGGTCTGCTTCGTGGATTACGACCGCGAGATGGCGCTGGTCGTCGAGCGGCCGCCCGCGGACGGCGCGGAGCGCGAGATCATCGGCGTCGCCCGGCTGAGCAAGCTGCCGGGCACGGACGACTCGGAGTTCGCCATCCTGGTCAGCGACGATCACCAGAACAAGGGGCTCGGGTCGAGGCTCCTCGGCATGCTCGTCCAGATCGCCCGCGACGAGGGGCTCGCCCGCATCAGCGCCGACATCATGGCCGAGAACCAGGAGATGCAGCGCGTCGCGCAGAAGCTCGGGTTCCGGCTGGCGCGTGATCTGGAGGACTCGACCGTGAGGGCCGAGCTCACGCTCTAGAGCCCCTGTTACACCGCCCACATCCGCGGCCGCGCCCCGTCCAGCGACAGCGCGCGCGCACATCGACCTCCCCCCGATCCATGACGGCGCAAACGCGGTGAGGCGCGCGGCGCGGGCCCACTCCTGGTCACGCGCGGCAGCACAGATTGGGCTTGACAGGACGCGTGGCGCCTGCGTCTTCTAGGTGTCCACATCCACGTTCGAAGACGGAGAGAGCTCGAGATGGCGGGCGCAGCGTTTCATGTGCCTCGGTTCACGATCACCTCGGAGATCCAGCAGGGCTCCGACGCCGTGCTGTACCGCGGCCACCGAAACGCCGATCGTGCGCCGGTGGTGATCAAGCTCCCGAGGAGCGATCGCCCCGACCCGAAGGTGCTCGCCAAGCTCAGACACGAGCACGGCATCCTGAAGGATCTCTCGCTGACAGGCGTCGTGAGGACTCACGGCCTCGAGAAGCACGGCGGCGGCCTCGCGCTCATCCTCGAAGACTTCGGCGGCACCCCTCTCGATATCCTCCTGAAGACGCGGAGGCTCGATCTCGAGTCCACGCTGAAAGTCGCCTCCTCGGTGGCGGACGCGCTGGCGTCCATCCACCGGCACGGCGTCATCCACAAGGACATCAAGCCGCACAACATCCTCGTTCGTCCAGACACGTGGTCGGCGCAGCTCATCGACTTCGGGATCGCCACCCGGCTCTCGCGGGAGACCCAGGGCGCCGGGCGCCCCGACACGCTGGAGGGGACGCTGGCGTACATGTCCCCGGAGCAGACGGGCCGGATGAACCGGGTCCTCGACGACCGCACCGACCTGTACTCCTTCGGCGTCACCCTGTACGAGATGTTGACCGGCGTCCTCCCCTTCCCGTCGACGGATCCGGTGGAGCTCGTCCACAGCCATATCGCGCGGAGGCCGGTCCCTCCGCACGAGGTCTCGCCCGAGACCCCGCGGGTCGTCTCCGACATCGTGACGAAGCTCCTCGCCAAGGCCGCCGAGGATCGCTACGAGACCGCGAGCGGGCTCAAGGCCGATCTGGACGAGTGCCTGGCGACGCTCTCGTCGACGGGCCGCATCACGCCATTTCCGCTCGGCCGGCACGACCGGTCGGGCAAGCTCCGCCTCCCGCAGAGGCTCTATGGGCGCGAGGCGGAGGTGGCGGCGCTCGGGAGCGCGTGGCAGCGCGCGACCCAGGGCGCGGCCGAGCTCTTTCTGGTCTCCGGCTATGCGGGCGTCGGCAAATCGGCGCTGATCCAGGAGATACACCAGCTCATCGCCCGCGACGGGGGCGATTTCATCGCGGGGAAGTTCGATCAGCTCGACCGCGGCACGCCGTACGCGCCGATCGCGCACGCGTTCCGGGAGCTCGTCCGGAAGCTCCTCGCGGAGCCCCGCGAGGCGCTCGCGGGCTGGAAGCGACGCCTGCAGCTCGCCCTCGGCGCGAACGGGCAGCTCCTCGTCGACCTCGTGCCCGAGCTCGAGTTCCTGGTCGGGCCGCAGCCGAGCGTCCCGCCGCTCGGGCCCACGGAGTCGCAGAACCGCTTCGCGCTCCTCTTCCAGCGCTTCCTGCGCGCCGTCGCCACCCGGGACCGTCCGCTGGCGGTCTTCCTGGACGATCTCCAGTGGATCGATCCGGCGTCCTTGAACCTCATCGAGCAGATGATGTCGGATCCGGACCGCGGTCACCTGCTCGTGCTGGCGGCCTATCGTAACAACGAGGTGGACGGGGCCCACCCGCTGACGCTCACCCTGGAGCGGCTCCGGAAGGCCGGGGCCGCCGTGTCGGAGATCGGGCTCGGGCCGCTCTCCCTTCCGGACGCCACGCAGCTCGTCGCCGACGCCCTGGGCTGCGACAAGGGGCCGATCGCGCCGCTCGCAGAGCTGGTGTGGGACAAGACGCACGGCAATCCATTCTTCCTGAGCCAGTTCCTCGGAGCGCTCGAGCAGGAGGCGCTCCTCGCCTTCGACGCGCCCTCGGGCCGATGGACCTGGGATATCGAGCGCGTCCGGCGGCGGATGGTCACGGACAACGTGGTCGACTTCATGGCGGGCAAGATCCTGCGCCTGCCGGAGCGCACCCGACATGCGTTGAGCCTCGCCGCCTGCATGGGTCACCGGTTCGACCTGAGCTCGCTCTCGATCCTCTGCGAGCGACCGCCGGCCGAGGTCGCCGCGGATCTCTGGGAGGCGCTGCGCGAGGGCCTCGTCCTGCCCCTCCACGCCGAGTACCGCTTCCTGGACGGCCGCGCGGAGCAGGACGCGGCGGTCTCCGAGATGTTCCACGTCGCCTACAGGTTCATGCACGACCGGGTGCAGCAGGCGGCCTATTCGCTCGTCGGGGAGGCCGAGAAGCAGGCGGCGCACCTCGGGATCGGGCGGCTCCTGCGGGCGAGGAGCGACGCCGAGCCGCGGGACGAGGCCCTGTTCGAGATCGCGAACCACCTGAACCTCGGCGCCGCGCTGATCGAGGATCCGGGCGAGCGGCTCGGCCTCGCGCGCCTCGATCTCGCCGCGGGCCGGAAGGCCAAGGCGTCCGCGGCCTACGCGGCGGCCGCCGGCTACCTCCGGGCCGGCCAGTCCGTGCTCGGCGCGGCGGCCTGGGAGGAGGACCACGCGCTCGTGTTCGCGCTCCACATGGAGCGGGCCGAGTGCGAGTACGCGATCGGGGCGTTCGACGCGGTGGAGTCCTCGCTCGACCCCCTCCTCGGACATGCGAAATCCCAGGTCGACGAGGTGCGGGTCCGAAGGCTCAGCATCGCTGTTTGCTGCGCGAGGAACCAGTTCGACAGGGCCATCGAGGTCGGCCGGGCGGCGCTCTCGCGCTTCGGGATCGAGCTGCCCGAGACCCCCGAGGCGTGCCAGGCGGCGGCGGACGCGGAGATCGCGCGGGCGCAGGCGATGCTGGTCGGGCGGCGGATCGAGGACCTGCTGCACGCGCCCCTGATGACCGATCCCGACAAGAGGGCGGCGATGCCGATCCTGAGGATCCTGGCCCCCGTCGCCTACATGGTCGACGCCAGGCTCGTCGCCTTCATCATGGCCAGGGAGATGACGCTCTCCCTGCAATACGGCCTCTCGGAGCAGTCGCCCGGCATCTTCGGAGCGTATGCCGTCCTCCTGAGCGGCTGGCTGAGCTCGTACGAGCAAGCGTACAAGTTCGCCAGGCTCGCCCTGGACCTCTGCGAGCGGTTCAACGCCGTCGAGCAGCGGTGCCAGGTGAGCTTCATCTTCGGGCAGGTCAACGCCTTCTGGAAACCCCTCCGGTCGTCGCTCGACCACTTCGAGCAGGCCATCCACGCGGGGCTCGAGTCGGGCGATCTCATCTTCCTCGCCTACAGCGCTCACCGCTGCCTCGACTTCCGGCTGGGCCTGGGCGACGAGCTCGGCGCGGTGGAGGCGGAGGCCGACCGGTACCTCGCGCTGATGCAGCGGACCAAGACCCCGCTCACCGAGGTCATCCTGCGGATCAGCAAGCAGATGATCGCGAACCTGACGGGGCGCACCAGGGGCCGCGCCACGCTGAGCGACGAGGCCTTCGACGAGGGGTCGTTCGTCGCGACGCTGGGGCAGCCCGGCATGGCGATGGCCGCGGCCTGGTACTACGCGGTCAAGATGCAGCTCGCGACCCTGTACGGGGAGCACGAGGAGGCCCTCGCGATGGCGCGCCTCGGGGACGCGCAGAACGCGGTCGCCAACGGCACCTACGCCGAGACGGACCGGGTCTTCTTCCTCTGCATGGCCCAGTGCGGGAGCTACCCGGCGAGGCCGGCGGCCGAGCAGCGGGAGATCGCGGAGCGGCTCGCGGACCACCAGCGACAGATCGCGGAGTGGGCGGAGAGCTGCCCCGAGAACTTCCTGCACAAGAAGCTGCTCGTCGAGGCGGAGCGAGCGCGGATCGAGGGCGACGAGCTCAGGGCCATGGGCCTCTACGACGCGGCCATCGAGGCCGCGGGGCAGAACGAGTTCTTCCACCACGAGGCGCTGGCCAGCGAGCTCGCCGCGCGGTTTCACCTGAAGAGCGGGAGGAAGAAGATCGCGTCCGGCTACATGCGGGACGCGATCCAGGGCTACCTGCGGTGGGGCGCGACGGCGAAGGCGGCCGCTCTCGCCGAGGAGCACCCGCACCTCTCGCGGCAGCCGGCGGCGGCGCCCGCCGCGGACGGCGTCGATCTCGTCACGAGGACGACGACGGGCAGGGGGTCCGCGATCCTCGACACGGTCACGATCAGCCGGGCCGCGCAGACGATCGCCGGCGAGATCGTCCTGGAGCGGATCATCGACCGCCTGCTGAGGCTCGTGATCGAGCACGCGGGCGCGCAGCGAGGCGTCCTGCTGCTCCAGCAGGACGGCCGGCTCACGCTCGACGCCACGATCACGATCGACCCCCACAGGGTCACGATCGGCCCCCCCGTCCCGGCGGAGACCAGCGCGGAGGTCGCGCTCTCGGTCGTGCATTACGTCGAGAGGACCCGGGAGCCCGTGGTCCTCGGCGACGCGTCCAGCGAGGGCTGCTTCGCCGGGGACCCCTACATCGCCGAGAGGCGGCCGAGATCGCTCCTTTGCCTGCCCATGATGCACAAGGGAGAGCTCACGGGGCTCCTCTATCTGGAGAACAACGCCGCGACCGAGGTCTTCACCCCGGCCCGGCTCGACCTGTGCGCGCTCCTGTCGGCGCAGGCCGCCATCGCCGTCGAGAACGCGCGGCTCGTCGCGCGCGCGGAGGCCGCGGCGCGCGAGCTCGGGCGCGTGAACGAGGCGCTGGAGGACCGGATCGCCCACCGCACGGCGGAGCTCCACCAGGCCAACGAGCGCCTCGTCCTCGAGCTCCGCGAGCGCGAGCGCGCGGAGCAGGAGCGGGCGGCGCTCCAGGAAGAGATCATCCGGGTGCAGACGGAGCGGCTGTCGGAGATGTCGACGCCGCTCATCCCGATCACCGACCGGGTCATGGTGATGCCCCTCATCGGGACCGTGGACGAGGCGCGGGCGCGCCAGGTGATCGAGACCACGCTCGACGGGGCTCAGCGATGCAGCGCGGCGGTGGTGATCATCGACATCACCGGCGTGAAGGTCGTCGACACGCATGTCGCCGCGATGCTGGTGCGGGCGGCGACCGCGCTGCGGCTCATCGGAGCACAGGCGGTGCTCACGGGCATGCGCCCCGAGGTGGCGCGGACGTTCGTCGAGCTCGACGTCGCGCTCCAGTCCATCGTGGTCAAGGGGAGCCTCCAGAGCGGCATCGCGTTCGCGCTCCACCGCCTGGGTCAAGATCGACTGCGATAGCCGCCGCGGGCCGCGCGGAGCCCTCGCGGCGCCGCGAGCGGCGCGCACCGGCGGGCGTCACCCGGCGCGCGGGTAGAGCCGCGGCGCCGAGGTCTCGAGCGCGGCGAACAGGCGCTCCACGGCGCCCTCCGCCGCGCGCCGGTAGGCGATCCGCCACGGCCGGCGCAGCGGGCCGGACGACAGCCGCCTGGCCAGGAGATCGCCGCCCCCGAGGTACACCTCCGCGGTCCACTCCGAGAGGATCGCGATCCCCATGCCCGCGCGCGCCGCGTCGATCACGGCCTCGGTGAGCGGGAAGCGCAGGACGTCGAGCCTGGGCTTCGTCCGTCCGAAGACGCTCGACATGAACCGCTGCGCCTCGGCGGGCGGCATGTTGGTCCCCGTGATCAGCGTGCTCTTCCGGAGGTCGTCGCGCGTGAGCGACGCCCGCCCGGCGAGCGGATGGGAGGCCGATATCACGAAGACGACCTCGTCCGAGAAGAGCGGCCGCGCCACGAGCGCGCCCCGCGCCGCGCGGTCGCTCGGCAGCGACGCCGTGGTGAGCAGCGCGACGTCGAGGTCGCCCCGGACGAGCGCGCCGACCGGATCCTCGGCGTGCTCCAGCGCGAGCTCCACCTCGAGGCGGGGCAGCCTGCGCCGGAGGCTCGCCATCGCCGAGGGCAGCCAGCGGTACGCGGTGGCGCACTCGCACACGAGGCGGAGGCGCGTCGGCGCGACGGCCGGCGCCGCGACCTCGCGCTCGAGGTCCCGGAGCTCCGCGAGCAGCAGCCTGGCCCCGGCGATGAGCCGCTCGCCCGCGGACGTCGGCGCGACCCCGCGCGCGGTGCGCTCGAACAGGCGCACGCCGACCCGATCCTCCGCCTGGGTGAGCGCCCGGCTCACGGCGGACTGCGTGACGTGCATCGCCGACGCGGCGCCCGCCGTGGTGCCGGCGGCCGAGAGCGCGAGGACGAGCTCCAGATCGCGGATCTCGAGCTGAGGGCGGGGCGCGAGCGCCGAGGGCCCGGGCGGGGCAGGTATGCGTGCCACGCATCGATGCTATCACGAGGATGCGTTGGACGCAGAGCGCCCCGCGAGGCACCTTCGTCGCCGTCAGGAGGTCTCTCATGAAGCTTTATTTCTCCCCGCTCGCGTGCTCGCTCGCCCCCCGCATCGCGCTCTACGAGGCCGGCGCCGAGGTCTCGTACGTCGAGGTCGACCTGAAGACGAAGCGGACCGAGGACGGCGCGGACTACCGCGCGATCCACCCGCTCGCGCTCGTGCCCGCGCTCGAGCTCCCGGGCGGCGAGCTCGTCACCGAGAACGCGGCGATCCTGCAGCTCATCGCGGACCGGTCCCCGGAAGCGGGGCTCGCGCCGCGGGACGCGCTCGGCCGGGCGCGGATCCAGGAGTGGCTCTCTTTCGTCGGGACCGAGCTCCACAAGGCGCTCTACTCACCCCTGCTCAGCGCGGAGGCGCCCGCCGAGATGAAGGCGTACGTGCTCACCAAGGCCGGCTCGCGCCTCGGCCGGGTGGCCGACCGGCTCGAAGGGCGGGAGTTCCTGCTCGACCGCTTCTCGGTGGCGGACGCGTACCTCGTCACGGTGCTCAACTGGTCGCAGGTCACGCCCATCGACCTCGCGGCGTGGCCGGCGATCACCGCGTATCAGGCGCGCCTCCAGGGGCGCCCCAGCGTCGCGCGCGCCATGGCCGAGGAGCGGGAGCGCTACGTCCGGGCGCTCAAGCGGCGCGAGGAGCCCGCGGCCGCCCCCGCCGCGCCGGCGCCGAGCGCGGGCCGCTGACCGCGGCGCGGGAGCGCGCCTGGGGCGGCCCGCCGGGCGACGGGCCGGCGCTGCGCTAGGCGGAGGCCGCGAAGCGCACCACGTCCACGGGGAGCCGCCGGGCGCTGACCATGGCGAACGGGTTGTGGAGCTCGCAGCGATCGTCGCGGGCCACGGCGATGGACCGGTAGCGATCGAGCAGGATCTCCAGCGCGATCCTGGCCTCGAGCCGGGCCAGCGGGGCGCCGAGGCAGAAGTGGATGCTGTACCCGAAGCTCAGGTGCGGGTTGGGCTTGCGGTGGATATCGAACCGGTCGGGCTCCGCGAACTGGGCGCTGTCCCGGTTGGCCGAGGCGACCCACAGCACGAGCAGCCGATCGGCGGGGATCCGCTGGCCGCCGATCTCCACCTCGGCGGTGGTCCGCCGCGCGAGCCGGGGGAACGGCGCGCGGTAGCGGAGCACCTCCTCGATGGCCGCCGGGAGCTTGGTCGGGTCGGCCCGGAGCTCCTCCGCGGCGGCGGGGTGCTCGTCGAGGCAGAGGACGGCATTGCCCACCAGCGCGGTCGTCGTGATGTGGCCGGCGATCAGGAGCAGGCCGACGAAGCCGACGATCTCCTCGTCGTCCAGGCGGTGGCCGTCGACCTCCGCGCGCACCAGCCTGCTGATCAGGTCGTCCGAGGGGCGGGCGCGGCGCTGCCGGATGTGCGAGAGGAGATAGCCGTTCATCTCGCGCAGGATCGGCGCGGAGCGCTCCATCGCGGCCTCGTCCGGCAGGGCGCTCGGGTCCTGCTCTTCCCTCGATAGCAGCGTGTCGGCCCACTTCCGGAAGACATCCCGGTCCGCGGTGGGGATGCCGAGCAGCTCGGCGATGACGATCACCGGCAGCGGATAGGCCAGGGCGCCGACCAGGTCGAAGCGCTCCGCGTCGCCCACGCCGTCGAGCAATTCGTTCGTGATCGTGGCGATCCGCAGCCCGAGCGCGGACACCACGCGCGGCGTGAACGCCTGGCTGACCAGATCGCGGAGCTTCTTGTGCTTCGGCGGATCCATCCGGACGAAGTTGCCCCTGTTGAACAGCTCGAAGTCGGGCTGCGACGGGATGAACATGGACAGGTCCGACGAGAACGTCGCCGGATCGGACAGCACACGGAGGATGTCGGCGTGGCTGAAGAGCTGCCAGTAGCGATGCTTCTCGTCATGCTGCACCGGGCTCGATTCCCGCGCTGCGCGCAGCCAGGACAGGAAGGCATCGAAGGTAGGCCGGCTCGGCTGAACGGTCACGTCGGTCGTGCTCATGTCGGATCACTCCTCGGGGCTCTCCCGCGTCGATGTGGAATTCCCTTGTGCGAAGTGCATGTAGTCCGCGCACATCCGCTCGAACCACCCGATGACCTCGGGCGCGAGCGCGCGCAGGACCTCGGGATCCGGCGGCTCGGGGGGCTCGAAGGCGCGGCGCACGAGCGTGGCGGCCATCTCGGCCCGCTCGTCGACAGACCGCCTTGCCTCGGGCGGAAGCAGCGGATCGATCACATAGAACCCGAGCACCGCGGCGTTGAGCGCGTACATCTGGGTCTCCGGATCCTGATCGGTGCGCAGCAGGCCGTGCGAGCGCAGGAGCGTGCAGTACGCGTGGGTGGCCAGGAATTTCTGGCTCTGGAGCGACCGCGCCGAGCTCTCGTTGACGAGGTTGCCGAGCACCTCCGTGTCCCGGGTGAACATCGCTTGCAGCAGCGGAAACTCCTTCAGCAGGAGGAGCCGCCTCTTCATCACGCGGTGCAGCAGGATCTCCGCTGGATCCTCGCGGATCGCCGCGATGAACCCGTCGACCATCCTGACCGAGTCGCGCGCGAGCACGGCGAGGAAGAGCGCTTCGCGCGTCTTCCAGTGCAGGTAGACGGTCCCCTTGCCGATGTTCGCCCGCCTGGCGACCTCATCGATGGTGACGCGCTTGTATCCCCAGCGGAGCACCAGCTCCGCCGCCGCATCCAGGATCCGCTCGGCCCGCTGCCGCTGCTTCGAAAAGTCCCCGTCGGCCATCGTCATTCCCCGTCGGCTGAACATTGACCCAAATCGAAGATTGGTCAACAGTCAAACGTCATCCGGTCATGGATCGGATCACGCCCCCGCCCGCCGGCGCGTGGTCGTGCCGGCCACGTGGCACGAGCGCAGCACCTGCTACCTGCACCGGGCTGGTGGGACCGGCTACCTCCACGGCCTCGTGGGCCCGGGGTGATCAGGGTCGGAGAACCGGCGCTCTGATAAGTTCGACGAATGAACCTGCGTCGCGCGACCCCGTATCTCTGTCTGTTGCCCCTGCTCGCCGCGTGCACGAATGACCAGCGCTCTGACGTGGGCGCTGGCGGAGGCACCGCCGGGACCTCCGAGAGCACCGGGAGCACGAGCGCAGCGACCGGGATCAGCGCAGGCAGTGGCGGCACCGACGGCACGGGCGGCGCCGACGGCACGGGCGGCACGGGCGGCGCCGACGGCACGGGCGGCACGGGCGGCAGCGGCGACGTGCCGCCCCCGGCCCCCGAGGAGGTCCCGGTGCTGGAGAACATCGTGTTCTACGACGGCTACGCCGCGACGGTTGACGAGCCGCTCCCGGACGGCGTGATCCGCCACGACAACGCGCTGGTCGCGACCAGGTTGACCGACGAGCTGCTCGCCAAGGTCCAGACCACGCTGAAGGTCCGCGTGGTCGTGGGAGCGCTGTGCGACAACTACGACCGACTCGGCTCGGTCAACCTGGCGCTGGTCCCCAAGGGTGCCCAGACCTACGTCCCCGGCGAGGTCGACCGGATCGAGGTCGCGCGGTTCATCACGCCGTTCATGAACATGA
Source organism: Sorangium cellulosum (assembly GCF_004135735.1). Lineage (GTDB taxonomy): Bacteria > Myxococcota_A > Polyangia > Polyangiales > Polyangiaceae > Sorangium > Sorangium cellulosum_F. The sequence continues at coordinate 4,945,538 of NZ_CP012670.1, forward strand.
ACGAGCAGCCGACGACCGTCCCCTACGAATGGGAGGCCAGCAACCTCGTGCCGATCTTGAAAGATCCCGACCTCCTGGCCGATCACGATCTCTGGTTCGAGCTGGGCATCTTCGGCGTGCCTTACGCCGCGAACGAGGAGGTCGCCGGTTGCGCTGGTCGCAATGACACGCAGCTCGGATCGCTGCGGTTGTATACCGACAGCACGCAGGAGGCCCAGGACTTCAGCGTCCTGTTGCCGCTGGCGATCGGCGAAGACTTCAACAATCACGCCATGGGCGCCAGCGACGAGGTCGGCACGACCCGCAAGACCGTCCGCTTCGAGCTGCCGGCAGATACACAGAATGCACAGCTCGTGCTGATCACGTCGAACCACGGCGCCAACCAGGGCGGCGAGGAGTATATTCGCCGCGAGCATTACGTGTACATCGACGGCGTGCTGGCCTTGCAGTACAAGCCCGGGCGCATGTCGTGCGAGCCGTTTCGCAGGTACAACACCCAGAGCAACGGCATCTACGGGCTGTCCCCGCGCTCGGACGAAGAGTGGCAGTCGTTCAGCAACTGGTGCCCTGGCGACGTGATCGACACCCGGATCGTCCCGTGGGGGGCCGCGAGCTCCGGCATGCACGAGCTCGTGATCGACGTCCCTGACGCGACCTTCGTCGACGGACAGGGCAATTTCCCGTTCTCGCTGTACGTGCAGGCGCAATGAATGTGTCCTTGACGTTCTCGACGACTTGTGTCGCGGTGCCGTCGTCGTGCTTGAAGTCGAAGGTTCGGCGCTCGCGCCTGCGGTGACGGCTTTGAGCGCGTCGAGCGCCGCGCGGATGGCCACGCCCCGGGGGTCGTCCCGCCCGGCCCACGCGCGGAGCGCCAGCAGACGGGCTGACTTGTGCCCACCCCGCCTCCCGTCCTATCCTGACAAGATGCTTGCGCTCTCTCGACCCCTGAAGCAGCCCCGCTCGTTGATTGCCAGCGCCACGCTCCTCGGCGCGACGCTCGCCGGCCTCCCCGCGGCCCGCGCGGACAGCGGATCGCTCACCCGAACGCCCGTGACATACCGCGTCACGGATCCCGTCGCGCGCAGCGCCGAGCACGAGATCCACGGCTTTCGCATCGATCCCCCCTGCGCGGCCGCGTCGGTCGTGCTGCTGCAGCACGGGCTCTCCTACAGCGCCGAGGCCTGGGACTTCCTCCCCGAGCACGGCTATTCCTACGCGCGCACCCTGGCCGAAGCCGGCTATGCCGTGGTGGCCATCGACCGGCTCGGGTACGGCGCGAGCCCCCTGGACAACGGGTATGCGGCGACGGTGGCGGCCCACGCCGACATCGCGCATCAGATCGTCCAGGAGCTCCGCGGCGAGTTCGAGCACGTCGCGATCGGCGGCCACAGCGCCGGCGCCGAGGTCTCGGAGCTCGAGGCGGGCCTGTTCAACGACGTCGACGCCGTGATCGCGATGGGGTATCACCAGTTCCCCTCCACGCAGTTCTTCGCCGACTTCATCACTGGCGACATCCCGCGCGCCCTTCACGGCGATTACGAGTACTTCCTTGGCACGCCGTCCCGTCGCGCCGCGATGTTCTACACGACCGCGGCCGAGCCGTGGATCGTCGCCGCGGACACCGCCGCCGCCCTCCCGACGCCGAGCGGCGAGATCCTCACGCTCACCCTCCAGCCCTCGCGCGTCCTCGCGCCGTTCGTCCGTGTCCCGGTGTTCCTGCAGCTCGCCGACGGCGATCGGCTGTTCCCCTCGGCCTATGCGGCCCTCGCGGCGAAGAGCTTCGTCAGCTCGCCCTCGGTGACGCTCGATGTCGTGCCGCGGGCCGGTCACACGTACATGCTCCACCGGAGCGGCCCGGCGGCCGGCGAGCGCATCGCCGACTGGCTGCGCGGCCGGCCCGAGACGCCGAGCTGCGAGCCCGCCTCGTTGTAGGATGGATCGCGTGGCCCAGGGAGAGCGCTCCGGCCCTCCTCACGGGTCAGCGCAGGGAGAGCGCTCCGGCCCTCCCTGCGCGTCGGCTCACTTCCCGAGATACTCGGCCACCTCCGCCTGACGCCCCCTGGCGTGGGCGATCAGCGTGGCGAGGCCGTTCTCGAAGTCCTCCGGCGACGCGAGGTGTGTGTGCCCCTCGATCTCGCCCTCCGGTCCGACGACGTACGGCGCGATCAGGTCGTGCGCTGCCTGGAACCACGCCACCGCGGCCTCCGCCTCGTACTCCTGCTGCACGGCCTGCGCCACGTACTTGCGGTAGACCTCGAGGTACACCGGATCATCCAGCAGGAAGCGGATGAGCGGCCAAGGCTCGCCCACCTCGTCCATCGAGAGGGACAGCGCCGTCAGCCCGATGTTCGCGCCTGCGTCGGGGTCCGTCCACGCGAAGGTGTGGTCCCACGGGATCCACGTGAATCGCCCGCCCTGGTTCGGATCGGAATACATATAGTAGTTGTGCGGCAGGCGGCCGTAGACGTCCCAGTCCTCGATCACCGCGTTCAGCGCCAACCAGTGCAGGAAGCCGTCGACGTCGAGGCGCGCCTCGAGCCCCGCGCGCCAGGCGGCGGCGTCGGTCCGGTCGGCGTGCAGCGCGTCGAACAGCGCGCGCGCGTCCGAGAAGTCGGCCTCTTCCTCGTGGTTCTTCTTGACCAGAGAGTCGGGATCCCACTCCGCCCACCGCGCGCCGGTGCCGTCGGGCTTGTAGATGTTGCCCTTGTGGCCGCCGAAGTGCGTGTCGAGGAACGAGTCGTCCGACGGCACCTCGATCCCGGTGTACAGCCCGAAGTAGATCGGCCCCTCCCCGAGATTGACGAAGACCCGGTAGAACGCCGTCGCGGGCACGGGGATCCCCGCCTTGGCGAAGATGTCGGTGCCGAGCTTCTCGCGCAGGAGCGACGGATCCAGGTAGCTGCTGGTGAGCGCCAGCCCGTCGAACCCGTAGTAGCGCTGGTTCTTGATCTCGGGGTAGGTGTCCTCGAACTTGTCGAAGTTGAGCCGTATCGGCAGCTTCCAGTTCCCCTGCTGCCAGGGCATGAGCAGGCTTACGTTGCCCCGGAAGCGGACGCCGACGTTCTTCCACGTCCGGTCCTCGGTGGCGACGTCGCACTCGACGTACATCGGCGAGCGCGGGAAATGGTCGACGCTGCTGATGAGCCCCGGATCCCCGCCCGGCCCGCCCGGGCCCCCGGCAGGCGAGCAGCTCAGCCCCTCGGGCGCGTCCGTGCACGTCCCCGGGACCTCGCTGCCGAAGATCTCGACGGTGCAGGCGTCGTCGGCCGCGAGCCCGACGCAGGGGGTGAGGAAGTCCGGCGGCTCGGGCGGGGGCGGCTGGCAGACGAGGTTGTCGCCCTGAGCCCCGCACGTCCCCGCGGTCTCGGTGCCGAAGAGGTCGATGGTGCAGGCGTCGCCGGCCGCGAGTCCGCTACAGGCGTCGATCCACTCCTGCGGCGGCTGGAATCCCCCGGGCCCGCCCGTCGCGCCGAACTCGCCGATCATCTCCGTCATGTCGTCGAGCATCGCCTGCCACTTGTCGGGCGCGATGGTGATGTCGATGCGGGGAACCCGGTCCTGCGGGAACGCCTTGGCGTAGTCCGGAGCCTCCTTGTCGCCGCTGTCCGAGCCGCCCGCGCCCGTGGTGGCGTCGGCGCCGCTGCCGGTCGTGCCGCTGCCGCCCACCCCCGTGGTGCCGCCGCCGCCCGTGCCGCCGCTGGTCGCGGTCGCGCTGGGATCGGATGCGCCGCAGCCCAGCAAGGGTGCGGCAGCCAACGTGGCGAACGGCAGCACGTAACGCAAGATTTGCACTCTCATCGCCTACTCCTACGAAGCTCGACGGTTCGCGGGCGATATTATGTCAACCGTGAATCTTTTGTGTCACGAAATCGTGACCGACCGTCGAGATCTCGGGGGGATGTCCACGTCGCGTCATCGATCGAGAACGAGCGCCCTATCCGCCGGGTGCGCGCTGAACAGAAGAATATCTCCTCCGCCCACGGGCACGTCGGCCCTGCGCTCGGCGGCGGCGGCGCGCCAGCTCAGCGGCGCTGCGCTCGGCGGCGGCGCGCGCCAGCTCAGCGCCGCGGCGAAGGAGGCGCGGCGCTCCCCATGCAATGCACCAGGGCGTCGCGGAGGTTTGCCAGCGTGATGATCCTCGAGAGGTCCACGCCGAGAGATACGATGGTCTGCGCCACCTCGGCGCGGATCCCCACCACGATCCCGCGCGCCCCGAGGAGCTCGACGGCGCGGACGAGCCTCATGACGTGATCGCCGGTGCGGTGATCGATCACGTCGGCGCCGGTCAGGTCGATGATGGCCGAGCGACATCGGGTGCGCACGACGGCGTGGAGCAGCACATCCATCATCTGCTCGGCGCGGTGCTCGTCGACGGCGCCGAAGACTGGCATGGTGATCACGCCGTCCCACACCTCGATGATGGGCGTCGAGAGCTCACGGATCGCCTCTTGCTGCCGCTCGATGATGTCGAGCTTGTCCAGGAGCGTCGCCTCGGCCTGCTTGCGCGCGGTGATGTCGCTGAGCGAGCCCGCCATGCGCGTGGCCCTCCCCTCGTCGTCCCAGAGCGCCTGACCCCGGGAGCAGAGCCAGCGAAGCTCGCCGGCATCCGTGCGGCGCCGGAACTCCACATCGTAAGGGTCGCGCCGCTCCAGGTGGCCGCGGAGGGCGCTCGCCACGTAGTCGCGGTCCTCCTCGTGGATGAGGCTCAAGAAGGACTCGATGGAGTCGCGGAGCGCGCCGTCCCGGCACCCCAGGATATCCTTGAAGCGTTCGGAGTAGTAGGCGCCCCCGGTCACGAGGTTCCAGTCCCAGAGCCCGTCGCGCGAGCCCTGCACCGCGAGCGCGAACCGCTCCTCGCTCTCCTTGAGCGCGATCTCCGCGCGCCTGCGCTCCCTCCGCTCGTCCAGGTCGCGCAGCGCGCGCTCGATCGCGGGGACCAGGCGCTGCAGGTCGCTCTTCAGGACGTAATCGTGCGCGCCGGCTCGCATGACCTCGGCGACGATCGTCTCGCCGATGCTGCCCGAGACGAGGATGAAGGGCAGATCGAGCCCGCGCTCCTTGAGGATGCGCAGCGCCGAGAGCGAGTCGAACCGGGGCATGCTGTGATCACAGAGCACGACGTCGTACGCCTGCCGCGCCAGGATGTCCGCCATCCCCTCGGGCGTATGCACTCGCTCGTGCGACGGGCCATAGCCCCCCCGCTTGAGCTCACGCAGGATCAGCCGCGCGTCCAGCTCGGAGTCTTCGACCAGGAGGACGCGAAGCGGTGTGTCCATCTACGACGCTCTCCTCGGCGACGCGACCTCGTTCATCCGCCAGTAGACGTGCAGCCTCTCGATGGCCCTCGTGAGCTCGACGAAGCTCGTGGGCTTGCGGACGTAGCTGTTCGCTCCGAGCCTGTAGCTCGCGGCCACGTCCTGCTCCTCGTCCGACGAGCTGAAGATGATCACGGGCACGAGCATCGTTTGCTGGTTCGCGCGCAGGTGCGCCAGCGTCTGCAGGCCGTCGACCCGAGGGAGCTTCAGATCCAGGAGGATGATCCAGGGCACGCGGCGCGCGTCGCGATGGATATACGCACCGGCGCCGAAGAGGTAGTCGAGCGCCTCCGCTCCGTCGTGCATCACGACGAGATCGTGGCTGATCTGGCTCTTCTTGATCGCGCGGATGGTCAGCGCGACGTCGCGTTTGTTGTCATCGACGAGGAGAATCGGTCCGTCAGTCATGATGATGTCTTGCCGGCAAATGGGGTTCCAGGCTGGAGGGTGAAATAAAACGTCGCCCCCTGGTCGACCGCGCTCTCGGCCCAGATGCGGCCTCCGTGGCGCGCGACGATGCGGTGTACGGTCGCGAGGCCGATACCGGTCCCCGCAAACTCCTCCTCGGTGTGCAGGCGCTGGAACGTACCGAACAGCTTCGCGGCATACTTCATATCGAACCCGGCGCCGTTGTCGCGCACGAAATACGTCGCACCGCCGTCGCGCTGCTCCTCGTACCCGCCCTCGATCTGCCCGAACTCGATCCGGGCGTCCGCCCGCTTGCTCGTGAACTTCCACGCGTTGCCAAGCAGGTTCTCCAGCGCGATCTTGAGCAGGTGCGAGTCGCCGCTCGCGGTCACCGCCCCGGCGACAGCGCACTCCACGGTGCGATCCGGCTGCGACTTCCGCAGCGCGGAGAGCACCTCGCTCGCGAGCGCGCTCATGTCGACGGGCTCGCGCTGCATCTCGGCGCGCGTCACGCGCGACAGCTTGAGCATGTCATCGATGAGGTCCGACATCCGCTCGCTCCCCCAGCGCACCTGCATCAAGAGCTCGCGCGCGTCCTCGTCGAGCTCGTCGCCGTGGTCCTCGAGCAGGGCGAGGCTGAAGCCGTCGATGACCCGGAGCGGCGCGCGCAGGTCGTGCGAGACAGAGTGGCTGAACGCCTCCAGCTCCTTGTTGGCCACCTGGAGCTGCGCCGTCCGCTGCTGGATCCGGAGCTCCAGCTCGGCGTTGAGCTCCCGGAGCGCCTCCTGCGCCCGCCGGCGCTCGGCGTTCTCCCGCGACAGCTCCGCGTAGAGCCGCGCGTTCTCCAGCGAGCTCGCGGCCTGGGACGCGAGCAGATCCAGCGTCAAGGCTCGCTCCGGCGTGAACGCGCCGGAGGTCAGGTTGTTCTCGAGATAGAGGAGGCCCACGAGCGCCCCCTGCCGCAGGAGCGGGATGCACAGCACCGACTTCGGCCGCTTCGCCCGTATGTACTCGTCGTCCGCGAACCGCGGCTCGCCCGCCGCGTAGTCGAGGACCACGCTCTCCCTCGCCCTCCGGACGTGCCCGAGGAGGGTCATGGGCGCGGCCGAAGCCGGCAGCGGCGCCGCGGGGCCGCGGACGCTGACCACCATGCCCTCGGCGGTCGCCTCCGCCTCGAGGAGCAGCTCCCCGGCGTGATCCCGGATCAGAAACCCCCTCTCGGCGCCCGCGTTCTCGAGCGTGATCCGCATCAGCTTCTGGAGCAGCCGCTCCAGGTCGATCTCCTCGGAGAGCGCCTGGGATGCCTTGAAGACGGTCATCAGATCGATCGCCATGGTCGCGATCGGGAGCCCGAGCCTCTCCGACGTCGAGGGCGAGCGCGCGGCGAGGACGGCGCCGTATTTCTCCTCGAGCTGCGCCACCTTGGCGGACGCGCCCCACGCCTTGTAGCACCGGTGGGCCTCGGTCATGTAAACGCCGGCGACCTTCTCCCGGCCCAGGTCGAGATAGAACCTGGCCGCGAGCTCGTTGGCGAGCGCCTCGTCGTGCGCGAACCGGTTCGTCCTGGCCACCTCGATCGACCGATCGTAGAGGTCCATCGCCTCGATCCGCCTCCCGGCGGCGCGCGCCTCCTCGGCCTCGATCAGGAGCCTCTTGTGCTGGAAATTCTCGGGGCACCCCTCCGCGTAAGCGAAGACCTTGCCCCGGTGGCGGGCGAACATGCTCCCGAGCGGCTCCCCGGACGCCTGCGCCGGAGGCAGCGCGAGGATCACGAGGCACAGATGGAACGCCATGTCGACCGAGAAGATGAGGCCCGCGCTCCCTCCGATCGTCCTGTCGGCGATGATCCCCATCTCGATCGCCCCGGCGAGATCTTCGGCGAGCAGCGCGAGCCGGAGCTTGGCCGCGGCGTACCAGCACAGCGTGCTGACGAGCTCCGGCGCCTGGATGCTCTCCACGAAGGCGGCCTCGTCGAGGGTGTCGTCCCCGATGGAGTGGAGCCCCTTCGTGAGCCCTCGCAGGCACGCGACGAGCTGCCTCCCGACCGTCACGTTCGCCGTGCTCGCCGGGTTGTAGGTCTGCCGCACCAGGAGCAGGAGCTTCTCGATCTCCTCGCCGACGGCGCCGAGCTCGTCGCCCAGGCCGATCCTGGTCCAGACGATGTTCGAGAGGGTGTAGGACAGATAGTTCAGGTCGCCCGACTCCGGGCCGGCACGAACAGCGCGCCTCGCATGCTCGAGGGACAGACGGAGCGACTTCCGGCAGAAGCTCACGTTCAACGCGAACATGTAGTGAAGCCGGCACTTTATCGAGATGTTGTTGTACCTCTCGTTGAGATCCAGCGCGAGCTGACCGAACTCGTGCGCTGCCTGGTACTCGCCGCGCGTGGCGAGCACGAAGCCATAGGTCAGGTAGCCGAAGGCAGCCTCCTCGGACTGCCCGTGCTTGAGGGAGATGTTGGCCGGCATCACGCAGACCAGCGCGAGCAGCACGGGGTTGATGATGAAGGCCACCCCCCACAGGTTCGCCAGGATCTTCAAGGCGAGCTGCTGCTCGGGATCGGTCATCACCGGCGAGTCGATGAGCTCGTGGACCCGGCGCCCGCCGAGGTTCACGCGCACCTGCGCGAGCTCCGCCTCCAGCGCCGCCTGGCACTCCTCCTCGGCCTCGGGCACACGGATGCCGAGGAGCGCGAGCGCGGCCCGCCCGACCTCCATGGCATCGACGTAGCGGATCTGCATGCAGTAGAGGACCACCCTCAAATTGAGGATCCGGGCGCGCTCGAGCGTCGATCGGGCCCGACGCAGGATGACGTCGAAGAGCGCCTCGGCCTCCTCGTGCTGGCCGTTCAGGTACGCGCACTCGGCCAGCTCCGCGGAGAGCTCGAACGTCGTCGCGTACTCGTCGCCCCACCCTGCCTCTCCGAGCAACGCGGCCCCGGCCCGGAAGTAGCCGACCGCGGTCTGGAAGGCGGTCGCGGCCTTCGCCCGCTTGCCGGCCACGAGGTTCAGCCGCGCGACGTCCACCTGCTCGCTGCGCTGGGTGATCAGCGACGCGCCCAGGTTCGTGTGGTAAACGATCTGGAACACGTCCTCATCGTGCCCCTCGTCCCCTCGCGACCTCCTGAGCAGCCTGCCGATCTGGAGGTGGACCTCCTGCCGGCGGTCTTCCTCGATCATCGAGTAGGCGGCCTGCTGGACGCGGTCGTGCAGGAACTTGTACGATACCCGGAGCGCCTCGACGTCGTGCTGCTCCTCGACGTCCTCTCCTCTGGGCGCGTGGAGGAAGCGGTACTCTGCCGTGAGCGGCACGACGAAGCCCTCCCGGAGCGCCTCCCACAGGTCGGCGGCCGTCGCGGCGGGCGTCTTCTCGTGGATGATGGAGAGCGTCTTCAGCTCGAACTGATGGCCCATGCACGCGGCGAGCTTCAGGACACGCTGCGTGCCGGGCGCGAGCTTCCGGATCTTGCCGACCATGAGGACGACCACGTTGTCCGTGATGTCGGCCTGCTGGATGCCCGCGAGATCCCATTCCCAGGCGCCGGTGCCGGCGTTGAAGCCTACCAGTTTGTCCCGGTGGAGCGCGCCGAGGAGCTGACTCATGAAGAACGGGTTCCCCTGCGTCTTCTCGAAGACGATCTCGGCGAGGGGGCTCACCCGGTCCGTCTCGGTCGCGAAGGTGTCGGCGATGATCTGCGAGACGGTGGATGGCGCGAGCGGCTTCAGCGTGATCTCGCTGAGCTTCGCGCTCCCCTTCCTGATCTCCTCGATCGTCAGCGCGAGCGGGTGGGCCGGGCCGACCTCGTTGTCGCGGTACGCGCCGAGAACGAGGAGATGAGCGTTCTCCGGGTTCGCCAGGATGATCTGGAGCAGCCGGAGCGACGCGGAGTCGGCCCACTGCAGGTCGTCGAGGAAGAGCACCAGCGGGCGCTCCTTGGTGGCGAAGACCCGGAGAAAGCTCTGGAAGACGATGGCGAAGCGGTTCTGCGCTTCCGTCGGCCCGAGCTCCGGCACGGTCGGCTGCGGCCCCAGGATGACCGCGAGCTCCGGGAGGAGATCGATGATGAGCTGCGCGTTCGGCCCGAGCGCGAGCAGGAGCCGCTCCTTCAAGGCCGAGAGCTCCTCGGCGGATCGCTGGAGGTGGCCCCGGATGAGATCCCGGAAGGCGTTCGCGATCGGCGCGTAGGGGACGCTCCGGTTCAGCAGATCGAACTTGCCCGAGATGAACGCCCCGCCCCGCGCCGCGATCGGCTTGTGGACCTCGTTGACGAGCACCGATTTGCCGATGCCCGAGAAGCCGGCGACCAGGAGGAGCTCGACGCCCCCCTGGCCCACGCGATCGAACGCGAGCAGCAGATCCCTCGTCTCTGCCTCCCGGCCGTAGAGGCGCTGGGGGATATGGAGCTCCCCGGAGAGGTCGCGCCGGCCCAGCGGGAAGGCCCCGATCGTCCCGTTCGCCTCGAGCCGCGCAAGGCACTCGCGCAGATCGACGGTGAGCCCGAAGGCGCCCTGGTAGCGATCCTCGGCGGCCTTCGCGAGCAGCTTCATCACGAGCTCCGAGACGACCCTCGGGATCTCGGGTGCGATCTCGTGCGGGGGCACGGGCCTCCTGGCGATGTGGCTGTGCACCATCTCCATCGGGTCCGACGATTGGAACGGGAGGCGGCCCGTGAGCACCTCGTACATCACGACGCCGAGCGAGTAGAGGTCCGTCCGGTGATCGAGGAGCCGATTCATCCGGCCGGTCTGCTCGGGCGACATGTAAGGGAGGCTCCCCTCGAGCAGATCAGGGCTCTGGGCGCGCTGGATCTCATGGGACAGGCGCGTCGCGACGCTGAAGGCGCTCAGCCTCGCCGCGCCCGTGCGCATGTTGACGAGGATGTTCCTGGGATTGATGTCCTTGTGGATGACGTGCCGGCGATGCAGCGCGTCCAGCGTCTCCGCGACGGAGGCGGCGATCCGGAGCGCCATCATGAGGTCGACCCGCTGCGCCCTGAGGACGTCCTGGAGCGCCTGCTCCCCGAGGTCTTCCATGACGAGCGCCAGGCCGCTCTCGCTCCGCTCGAGGCCGTACGCCGTGACGACCCCGGGCAGACCGAGGTCGCGGATCATCATGTATTCGTAGCGAAGCTTGGCGACCTCTCGAGGGCTCTCGTGCGAGCGCTTGAGGAGCTTCACCGCGACCGGGGCGTGATCCGAATTCCGGTACCCGCGATAGAGAGCGGTGTCCAAGCCAGAGTGGAGCACCTCGGTAATCGTAAATTGGCTCACACCAACCTCCCGCGCCGGTAACTGAGCCCAGCGCTGGGTCGCCCGTGCGGTGGTGACCGATGCAGCCTCACCCGAGCGGACACCTCGGCGAGGCACACAGCGGCCACAGATGACCCTCCGCATGCGGCGGACCCAGAACCAGCAGGCGACAAGGCCCCGGCCCCCGTTGTTGGGTAGACATACTATTCCTATTTTCCAGACTCAATCAACTGCGAACGCATGCGTCCCGAGCGGGCAGCCGGCGCGATGCCGTCGAACGTAAGAAAATGCACACCTGACCAGCGGCCTGTGCACAAAAACATACATCGAGCGACCCTGCTCACCCCACGGGAGGCATGTGAAGCCGACAGCACCGGACGCGCCAGCGGGTCCGCTCCTCGAGGACGACCGAGGATCCTGCGATGCCTGAATGGTGTGGAGTCGAGCTGGAGGGTCGCGCGGAGGGTGGGCGCTCTTGCCGCGCCGCGATCCTACAGCGGCTTCAGGAAGCGCCGATGGACGTATTTGGCGATCTTCTTGCCGGTCCTGGCCCCGACCTCGCCCGAGCTGCGGTAGTGGATGCCCCCCCACACGCGGGCGTTGATCACCCCCTCGACGGCGTCCTTGAGGGATGAGAACACGATGTCTCCACAGGTGTTCGTCCCGACGAGCGGCGCATCCAGGCGGCCGCCGCCGAAGAATTCCATCAGCGCATAGAGGGTCGCGCCGCTCACCATGGGGTGGCCGGCGGGGTATTCTTGATTCGGCGAGGTGAGCATGAGCGGCTTCCAGTCGGAGCCCGGATAGTAGTGGTCGATCGCCGTGATGGGCCGCCAGAAGTGGTAGAAGTTCTTGCTGTTCACGTTGGAGATCATGGCGTCTGCCTGGGTGAGCATGGCGAGCGCAAACACCCGCGCGGCGTCGTGGTTGTCCAGCCCGAAGTCCGTGACGAGCTGCCGGGTGAACGAGTACGTGCCGCCGAAGACGAACCCATCGCAGGCTTCCCACCAGAGGGCCTCGAAGGCCTGCTGCGGGGTGCGCACGGCGCTGTCGACCGCGCCGTAGACGCGGGTCTCCTCCAGGTCCCTGCGGAAGGCGCCGTTTCTGTGGCTGGGCGGAGGAGCGCAACGGAACTGATCGTTCGAGGTCATGGTCCAGGGGGTCATGTACCCCCACCAGAAGAAGAACGGCTGCGACGAGCCGGGGAACGTGTCGGCCGGGTCGAGCATGACATACTCCCCCGGGAGACCGGTCATCGGGTCGTCATCACCGTCGTTGTCGAGGAACTCGAACTCCAGATCATCGGGGTTGTTCCACCCGTCGCCGAGGCGCTCGTTCCACAGGTTGATGGCGGCCGCTTCGCCGATCCGGATCCCCTCGGTCTTCGCCGGGCCGTCCGCGATCGCCGCCAGCTGCATGTCATAGGTGGTCTCCACCATCGGCAACATGTCCTGGAGGAGCGGATTCGAGAACTCCGGCGGGAGGCTCTGGTTCGAGTAGAAATTGATGTAGGTCGCCAGCATCGTCCGCCCTGCCGCAGCCAGGGCCGCCTCGGGCGAGGCGGGGCCCTGGGTGGCCACGGGCGGCAGGTACGTGTGATAGCGAGCGGTCTCGGGGATCGCGTTGAGCGCGTCGTGGATCGAGACGTGCAGGAGCGCCGCGAGCCGCGAGGCCATGAAGAACCCCGTCAGCGGCTCCATCTGCGCCATCACCGTGTTCCAGTCACGTACCTCCTGGCTGGCGCGAGCCTCGCCGGACCAGGAGAGCGCGGCGACCGATACCGCCGCCGCCAGGAGCCCCCTCCACCCTCGGCCCATCATGCCGGTGCTGATCGGGGCACACGCGTCCTTTGGGTCACGTTCGGACAGAAGCATTGAACACCCCCTAGCAAGATCAGGCAGAGACGCCGCACCATGCTGTGCGACCCCCCCGATCCTAGAAATACGATTTCGTCCAAGACGTGCCAATGCATTCCGCCAGTATTTTTGTGTTTTGCGATTTCCCCCTGGAAACGGAGCGCACACATCGCCTCGATTTTGTATGCGGCACCACGGGCCGCACGGCGCTGTGCGCGCTCCGGGACCGACCGTGTTCGCTCAGCCGTCCGGCGTCTGCGCCGCGAGCAGGTGCAGCCGGGTGAGCGTCCCCTCGACGAGCGTGTGGCCCTCGGCCTCGCCGGTCGCGGCGATCTCCGCGATGATGCCGTTCAGCGCCTCCAGCAGCCGATCGGAGCGCTCCGTCGACAGCGACACGACCGCGGGCAGGATGTTGTCCGCCGGAGGATCGTAGGACTGGCTCATGGCCAGGTAGATGGCGCGGACGCTGTTCAGGTGGGCGTCATCGTCGCCGTCGCCGGTGAGCAGCGACTCGCCGCCGTAGAGGAGCGAGCGCAGGGCGTCGTTCTGCTCGAGCGAGCGCGGGAAGCCGAGGGCGACGTACGATTCCCAGAGCCGCTTCGAGCCGGTGAGCTGCCTGCCGGCGGCCTCGATGGGGTCGCCGAGCTGCGAGAGCCTGGCCGCCACCTGGCCGTAGAACACGCGCTGCAGATCCACGAGCTTGCGCTGCACCGCGGCGCGCGTCTGGCTCAGGAGGGACGAGGTGGCGAGGAGGCGGCGCGAGACCAGCGAGCGCTGGCTCCAGACCGACTCGGAGAGCCGGCCCTCCGGCGACCAGAGGGCGTCGGGGTTGAACGGCGGATCGTTGGTCCGGATCAGCCGCTGCGCCCGCTCGTTGGTCTTGAACCGGATCTCGTGGACCGCGGTCGAGCCGTACATCACCCGGATCACGACATCGAGCCGGAAGGTCCAGAACGCGCCCCAGGGGACCTCCGACCACGTGTCCCAGGTCCACGTGGCGAAGATGCACGGCTTCATGTCGGAGAGCCCGCCCAGGTTGTCCGCGATCATGAACGGCGCGAGCGGGGCGTAGTCGGCGGCGAAGGCGCTCAGGTCGAGCGGAAATGATGCCCGGCCGTCCTTGAAGGCGATGTTCCGGCACGAGCGGAGCTCCTTCGTGCCCTTGATGTCGTGCGTGGTCGGGACCTGGTCCGGGCCGCGCCACAGGTCGATGCCGTGGAGCCTGTTGCTCGGGGTGCTCTCGAACGTGGCCTCGAGCTGCGAGATGGCGTTGCGCAGCGCGGTCATCCGGCCGCGGTGGTGGTCCGAAAGCCGCGTCATCAGCGCCGTCGAGGCGATCCGGTCGAGCCCCGCCGCCACGTCCTCGCCCGCGTCGAGGACGCGCGCGAGCCGGCCCGGGTCGATCTGGCTCGCGTGCGCGGGCCACTCCTCGCCGAGCTGCGCATAGCTCTCCGCCGCGATCATCCAGGTGAGCGGGTTGGCCAGCCGCTCGGCCGAGAGGCGCGGGAGGCCGAACCGGACCGAGGGGAGCTCGCTCAGGTAATTGATGTTGGTCGCGAGCGGGTAGTTGCCGAGCTCGGACGCGAGCTGGCCGTCCTGATAGGACCGGCTCGCCGGGCCCGCCTGGATGGCGTCCTTCGCGGTGAAATAGCCCCAGGTGTAGAAGCGGTTCTCCCCGTCGAGGTACGTCGGGGAATACGGCATCTCGAGCCCGGTGCGCCGCCGGTAGTCGAGGAAGCCGGCGATGCCCTCCACGAGCGGCTGCCGCTCCGCCGCGTCGAGGAACGCGTACAGGTCGCGATCCAGCCGGTCGAGGTCGGCCTGCACGGTGTAGAGGGCGAGCTGCACCTCCTCGAGATCCGCCTCGATCTCGCCGAGCTCGAAGTCGATGTGGGCGAACTGCTCCATCATCGCGTCGTAGACGTCGTTGAGCTTCTGATCGAGGCGGTCGAAGCGGGCGTGCATCTCGGTGCGGACGTCGGCGACGAGCGCGCGGATGTCGCGCAGGCTCTTCAGGATCTTCTGGTTGACCGACTCCTGCTCGCTCTCGCCGAACAGCGACGCGATCTGGAGGACGGCCGCGACCATGCCCCCCGTGAACACGGCGGCGCCGATGACCTTGAGGCCGGTCTCCCCGAGGTCGAGGAGGTCGACGAGCTTCGAGGCCGTCTCGATGGCGCTCTCGGAGTATTTCGAGAAGCTGTCGAGGAGGATCGAGGTCGTCCGACTCAGGATCTCGATGTCCTTCGCGAACGCGGGGTCGTTGGAGAGCGACGCCAGCTTCGCGGCGGCCCGGAGCGCGGAGGTGGCGCCCGACTTCACGGTGTCGAGCTTTCCGGCGAGCGCTTGCTGCTTCTTCTTCGCGTCCTCGATGGCCTTCTTCAGCTTCGCCTCGGCGTCGCTCGCGGAGAGCGCGGTCGAGCCGGCGCCGGGCGCGCCCACGATCGATCGCGCGGCCAGGAGATCCTGCTCGGCGGCGTCGAGGGCGAAGAGGCTGTCGGCGTAGCCCCGCGTCTGCGCGAGCGCCGAGCTGCTGGCGGCCTCGATGAGGGTCTCGACCGCGCCCTGGGTCGCCACGAGGCTGCCGTCCGCCTGGAGGTTTCCGAGGACGAAGCCCCGGAGCGGCTCGACGGGGTGGACGCCGAGGATGTGGCTCGCCGGGTCGGTGGTCCTCACGGCGAGGCGCTGCTGGAGGACGCTGTCGTCGACGGCGGCGGCCAGGGCGCCGCTCTCCCGCGCCGCGGCGTGGAGGCGCTCCCAGGACGCCTCGCGGAAGCGCGCAGCCGCGCCGAGCTGGTCGTGGAGCGAGTCGAGGGGCGACACCTTGCGGATCTCGTCGAGGTCGCTGCGCAGGGCGGAGAGGTAGCCGCGCGCGGCGTCGCGCAGGGCGTCCGCGGGCGCGCCGGCGCCGAGGCCGGGGATCAGGCGCGCGAGCGTCCGGCTGATGAAGCGCATCTCCTGGCCGCTCAGGTCGTGCTGCGGGCTGGGCTGGCTCGCCTCGAGGAGCGCCCACATCTCGGCGATGGCGCTCTGGTACTCCTCTGCCGGGAGCCCGGGGTGGCGCGCGGCGAGCCGGCCCGCGGCGTCGGCCAGGAGGTCGAGCCTGGGGTCGTTGACGGTCGCGGCCGCGGCGGCGTACGCGAGGCGGTCGACCTCGGCCGCGGGGAGGACCGCGGCGGTCGTCACGAGCGCAGACCGCGCCCGGCCGGCGCTGCCGCGGAGGGCGGCGCCGGCCGACGCCGACGAGGACCAGGGGGACGAGGAGACCGCGTAGCTCGCCTCGGCGTCGGGGGCGCCGGTCTCGTGGGGCGCGGCGCACGAGACGCCGGCGAGCACGAGGAGCGCCGCGAAGGGCGTCGTGCGGCGCGCCGGCGGCGAGCGGAGGGGGAGCGCGGGGTGTGGACGTCGGGGCGACTCGTCGATTCGAAGGCTCATGTCGATCACCTCTTCCAGCGTTGCGGCCAGAGAGAACAGGGGGCGGAAGGTGGGTTTGGCTACCGAGCGTGTTCGCGTATTTACGCGCGCGCCGTTCCAGCTCGCGCCGGGGGGATCGCGCAAGGTGGTGCAGGCGACGGCGCGGGCAGGGGCTGACCGGTGGGCTGCGACCGGAGCGGGAGCCATCGAGTCGACGTCACGAGACGACGCGACACCGACGGCCCCCGCGGCGCTCTCTCACAGGCGCGCTGCGCACGCGCCGGGCGACGCCACCGACACGCCCGCCGCGTTCGCGACGCACGCGTTGCTGTACGTCTTGCCGTCGCAGCCGCAGACCGGATCGTACACCTGCAAGCACAGCTCCGGCCTGGGCTCGCAGGTGCCCATCTGGTCGCCCGCGCCGCACTGGGCCTCGAGGCTGTAATTGCAGAACTCCCCGCGCTCGCACATGAGCCCCAGGAGGCCGCCGCACGCCCGCTCCGGCGGAGACGCGCACGCGCCGGGCGACGCCACCGACACGCCCGCCGCGTTCGCGACGCACGCGTTGCTGTACGTCTGACCGTCACAGCCGCAGACCGGCCTGTACTCCTTCGTGCACGCCCGCGGGATGGGCTCGCAGGTGCCCATCTGGTCGCCCGCGCCGCACTGGGCCTCGGGGCTGTAGTCGCAGAACTCCCCGCGCTCGCACGCGAGGCCGGCGATGCCGCCGCACGCATCGTTCGGCGCAGGCGCGCACTCGCCGAGCGACGCCACCGACACGCCCGCCGCGTTCGCCTCGCACTCGTTGCCGTACGTCTTGCCGTCGCA
The DNA here is from genome assembly GCF_004135735.1 of Sorangium cellulosum. GTDB lineage: Bacteria > Myxococcota_A > Polyangia > Polyangiales > Polyangiaceae > Sorangium > Sorangium cellulosum_F. Next base: position 4,962,608 of record NZ_CP012670.1, read on the forward strand.
GCCGCAGACCGGATCGTACACCTTCAAACACATCTCCGGGATGGGCTCGCAGGTGCCCATCTGGTCGCCCGCGCCGCACTGGGCCTCGAGGTCGTAGTTGCAGAACTCCCCGCGCTCGCACATGAGCCCCAGGAGGCCGCCGCACGCGTCGCCCCCTCCCCTCACCTCCTGCGACGCGGCGTCGATCGAATCGGCGTCGCCGTCGATCGCCTCCACCTGACAGCCCACGGTGAGCGGAGCCACCGAGAGAGCGAGGAAGAGAACGGACGCGATACGGCTGTTCTTGATGCAATCCCGAATGTTCATGAGGTTCCTCCAGCATCGCCTCGCCGCGCGGCGGGCGATCGTCATGCACGAGCTCCTCCCCGCGGCGGCGACCGACGCGCCCGTGGCCGGGTCGAGCGCCGGAGCGCGGACGCGTCGGCGACGAGACCTTCAGGCGACGGTCGCGATGCCGCGGAGTCGTGGTCCCCTTGGCAGGAGTCGGGCCATGCGAGATCGGCGGCTTTCGTGCGCGGCCGTGGGATCCGGGCCGTCCGGTTCGAGCGAACGCCTGCTCGAACAGGCAGGCGGTTGCACAAGTTGTGCAGCGGCGCTCCGGACGGGGATCTCGGGCGCGGGCGCGCGGGCCTTGCCCCCCTCGGGCTGGGGCTCCCGCCCTCGATCGTGGTAGGGGAACGCGCATGCACCGCCGCCCTCACCCCGCCGCGTCCTTCGTCGCCCTCGCCGTCCTCCTCGGCGGCTGCAGCGCCACCCCTGACGCCGCCGCGCCAGGCAGCGGCGGACGACGCGATCCCGCGAGCGGCGCGCAGGCCGGCCATGCGGACCACGCCGCCCCCGGTCGGCAGGCAGGCGCTGGTCATGCGGGTCCCGCAGCCCACACCGGCCACGGCCATGCCCACGGCCACGGCGCCCACGGCCAGCAGGGCCACGGCGCAGGCCACGGCCACGGCGCAGGCCACGGCCACGGCGCGGGGCCGCTCGTGCACCGCTTCGAGCGGGCCGATGACTGGGTGGCCGCCTTCGAAGGCCCCGAGCGCGACGCCTGGCAGAAGCCCGCGGAGGTCGTCGCCGCCATGCGGCTCGCCCCCGGCATGCGGGTCGCCGACCTCGGGGCCGGGACCGGCTACTTCCTGCCCCACCTCTCCCGCGCGGTCGGGCCGGCCGGCGCGGTCATCGGCCTGGACATCGAGCAGGACATGGTCCGCTACATGACGGAGCGCGCCGCCCGCGAGCGCCTCGCCAACGTCACCGCGCGCCGGGTCAGCCCCGACGATCCCGGGCTCGACCCCGGCTCGGTCGATCGCGTCCTCGTGGTCAACACCTGGCACCACATCCCGGAGCGCCCCGCCTACGCGGCGAAGCTGAGGGCCGCGCTCCGCCCGGGCGGCGCGGTGGTCGTCGTGGATTTCACCGACGCCGCGCGCGTCGGCCCCCCGAAGGAGCACCGCATCGGCGCCGAGACGGTCGCCGCCGAGCTCCGCGCCGGCGGCCTCTCGCCCGAGCTCATCGCGGAGGACCTGCCCGAGCAGTACATCGTCGTGGGCAAGCGCGCCGACGCGGGCGCGGCGCCCTGACGCGACCGGGCGCTCCGCGGGCCCGACCGGGGCCTGCATGTCGATGACGTGACGCGGCCTTGCCAGTTATAAGTAACATGATAGTTACTAACCGGCGAGGCGAAGACATCCAAGGACGCTTCCGGTGACGGGGCGAGCGATGCTCGGCCCCGACGGCTCCCGTCCATCGGCAACGACCAAAGGACGGGGCGTCGCTCGGCGCTGATCATCCAGGGCGCGCCGCGTCGCTCGGCGCCCCCGGCGCCCTGCTGGCGAGGCGGTGGCGGAGGGCCGATGGCCGACCGTCTCGATGGGGGTGCTCCGTGAACCCCGCGTGCGCGCCGCGCATGCGGACAATGCAACTTTCTTGTCGCGAGGAGACGCTTGATGCCTGTTCATCCCTTGAGCCAGCTATCCCGAGCCTCCCTGTCCACGGCCGGCGGCAAGGGCGCCAATCTGGGCGAGCTGATCCGACTCGGGCTCTCCGTGCCGCCCGGGTTCGTGGTGAGCGCCGACGCGTACGCGGAGCAAGCGCGCGCGTGGGGGCTCGCCGAGCGCCTCTCGGCGCACCTCGCCGCGAGCCGCTGGGAGGCCGCCTCCTCGGCGGCGGCGGAGCTCTTCCAGCAGGGCGCGATGCTGCCCAGGATCGAGGGCGCGGTCCGCGACGCCCACCGCGACCTCGGCGCGGCGCGGGTCGCGGTCCGCTCCTCGGCGACGGCCGAGGATCTCGCCGACGCCTCGTTCGCGGGCCAGCACGAGACGTACCTCGACGTCGCGGGCGAGGACGAGCTCCTCCTCGCGCTGCGGCGGTGCTGGGCGTCGCTCTGGAGCCCGAGGGCCCTGCGCTACCGGGCGGCGCGCGGCGTCGATCACCTGGGGGTCAACATCGCCGTCGTGGTGCAGCGCATGGTGCCGGCCGAGTTCGCCGGCGTCCTGTTCACCGTGGACCCGGTGGCCCAGCGCGCCGACCGCATGCTCCTGGAGGTCGCGCCGGGCCTCGGCGAGGCCGTGGTCTCGGGGCACACGACCGGCGACGTGTACCGCCTGCGGCGCGCGCCGTTCGCCGGGCCCAAAGGGGCCCGCCCCGCCCCGCCGAACGGCGCCCCGGCCCCCGGCGCGGACGACCTCGCGATCGACGACCGCGACCGCCGGGAGGCCGGCCGCCCCGCGCCGAGCGACGCCCTGGTGCTCGAGCTGGGCCGCCTCGCGCTCCGCCTCGAGGCGCACTTCGGCTGCCCGCAGGACGTGGAGTTCGCCTTCGCGGGAGGCTCCATCCACCTCCTCCAGTCGCGCCCCATCACCACGCTCGGCGCGGCCGAGATCGAGCCCCTCCCCCCGCTGCCGAGGCTCACCCGCCTCCAGCAGAAGATGCTCGAGGCCAACGACAACGACCGGTTCCCCGTCGCCCCGAAGCCGCTCGATCAATGGGGCCTCCGGATCGCCATCCCCGCGCTCCTCCGCGCGGTGCGCTTCATCGGGGCCGACGTGGACGAGGCCGAGGAGCGCGCGCTGGTGGCCCAGGTGTGGCGTGAGCTGTTCGTCCTGCCGCCGATGCGCCCCACGCTCCGGCTGCTCGGGCTGCCGCGGAAGGTCGCGGCCAGCCTGCGCGACGACGGGATGGCGTGGTGGGAGGGCGCGGCGCTCCCGCGGATCCAGGAGGTCTGCGCGCCGGCCGATCTCCGCGCGATGGACGACGCCGCGCTCCTCCGCCGCGCCGACCGGATCGTCGAGACCACGACCGACGTCCTGGGCGAGCGGTTCGAGCGGAGCGCCAGCCAGATGGCCGCCATCGCCCTGCGCATCCCGGTCACCCTCGCCGTGGGGAGGAAGCGCGCAGACGCCGTGATGGGCGATCTCGTCTCGGGGCTGCACACCCGGACCTCCGACGTCAACCTCGCGCTCTTCCACCTCGCGCGCAAGGCGGTGCGCGCCGCGCCGGAGGTCGCCCGCGCGATCCGCGAGGGGCGCCCGGAGGAGCTCCGCGCCTCCGAGGCCGGCCGGGCCTACGTCGCCGAGGTCGAGGCGTTCCTGGACGAGCACGGGCACCGGGAGAGCACGGGGTTCTACCTCTCGGCGCCGACCTGGCAGCGAGACCCCACGCCCGTGTGGAAGCTGCTCCGCGGCCTGCTCGACGCCGCCGAGCCGCCGTCCGAGGAGGCCGGGCTCAAGCGGTATCGCGCGGCGCTCGAGGAGGTCACCCGCGAGCTCCGCTTCGTGCCCCGTCTGCCGGCCGCGTTCCAGGTCACCCTCGAGCGGCTGCGGCGCGCGATCGTCTTCCGGGAGCGCTCCCACTTCGATCTGATGCGCTCGTTCTCGGCGCTCCAGGCGATCGTGGCCGAGCTCGCGCGCCGCCTCCACGAGCGCGGGCACCTGCCGGGCCCCGACGACATCTTCTACCTGACCGACGCCGAGGTCCGGGCGTGGCTCCGCGGGGAGGCGCCGCCGCTCGACGAGGCGAGGCGGCTCGTGCGACGCAGGCGCGCGACGTACGGGGTGGTCAACGGGAGATGGCAGAAGAGGGCGTTCCAGCCGGCCGCGGGGGGCGCCGCCGGCGGCGAGCTCCGCGGCGTCGGGGCGTCGTCCGGGGTGGTCCGCGGGAGGGCGCGCATCGTGCGCGACGAGCGCGAGTTCGAGCGGCTCAAGGCAGGGGAGATCCTGGTCTGCCGGTACACGAACCCCGCGTGGACACCGCTGTTCACCCTCGCCGCGGGCGTCGTGACGGACACCGGCGGCGCGGTCTCCCACGCGGCCATCGTCGCGCGCGAGTACGGGATCCCCGCGGTGCTGGGGGCCGCCGGCGCGACCGAGCGCATCCCCGATGGCCAGGAGCTCCTCGTGGACGGGACCGAGGGCCGGGTGACCCTCTTGCGCCCGGGACCCGCGGGCGAGATCGTCCCGGGCTGAGCTTCCTTCGCGCCCGGGGGGGTGGTGCGGCCCTTTGGGGGCTCACCGGAGGGGCCGAAGTGCAGGCGAGCCACGAAAGGGGCTCGCCGGAACGCAAGCCCCGGAGGTGAGCCCCCAAAGGGCCGCACCACCCCCCGGCGGGCCACGAGCGCCTTTCGCGTGGACGCTCCCCCCGGATACCCTGCCGCGCCGGACACCGCGCACGAGCCCCTGCGTGGGAAAGAGAGGGAATCGATGAGCACTGCAGTCGTGGGAGGGCGTTCCAGCCCGCGCCGGTGGAGCGACCCGGCGCTGCGCCGCACGGCCGGTTATTATGCGCTCTTCATCTGCCTGGGCCTCAACATGGCCATCACCGGGCCGACCCTCCCCGACCTGGCGCTGCAAACGGGGTCGAGCGTCGGGAACATGGGCTCGCTGTTCCTCGGCGGGGGGGTCGGCTACACGCTCGGTACGCTGTGGGGGGGCAAGCTGTACGATCGCGTGCACGGGCACATGCTGCTCGGGGGAGCGCAGCTCGCCGCGGCCGCGTGCTTCGCCGCCACCCCGTCCATCCCCTGGCTGTGGCTCCTCGTGGCCCTCTCGTTCTGCCGGGGCCTCGCGGAGGGGCTGGTCAACACGGGCACGAACGCGCTGCTCCTGTGGACCCACGGGGAGAAGGTCAGCCCGTACATGAACGGGCTTCACTTCTGCTTCGGGGTGGGCGCCTTCATCTCGCCGCTGATGGTCGCGCGCATCCCGGTCGCCTGGGGCGGTTACCGCGCGGCGTACTGGGGCGTGGCCGTCATCTCCGTGCTCGCCGCCCTGAGCGTGCTGGCGATGCGAGACAGGCCCGAGCCCCCGGAGCGGACCGCGCAGGCGTCCGCAGCGCGGGGCGCGGACCGCGACGTTCGCCTCCTCCCGGTGCTCGTGGCGGTGGTGTACCTCTTCGCCTACGTCGGCGGGGAGATCTCGTTCGGGAGCTGGATCTACACCTACGCCGTCACGCTGGGCGTCGCCTCGGCGGCCGGGGCCGCCTATCTCACGTCGGGGTTCTGGCTGTCGTTCACCGTCGGGAGGCTGGTCTCGATCCCCGTGGCGATCCGCTTCACGCCGCGCCAGGTCATCCCCGTCGCGCTGGGCGCCTGCCTCGCGCTGTCCGCGCTGATGCTGCTCCTGCCGCCCTCGATCGCGCTGCTGTGGGGCGCCACGCTCGGGCTCGGGTTCTGCATGGCGCCGCTCTGGCCCAGCGGATTCACGCTCGCGGGCCAGATCATGCCCATGACGGCGTTCGCGACCGGGCTGGTGCTGCTCGGCGACAGCCTCGGCACCATGGTCCTCCCGGCCATCACCGGCAAGCTGATCGAGGGGGCGGGCCTGGACAGGCTGGCGTACTCGCTGCCGCTGCTCGTGCTCGGGAGCCTCGTGGTCACGGGGCTCGCGTACCTCGCGCTGCTCGTCCTCGGCCGAAGGGCAGCGGCGGCGCCGCCGTCGAGCGTGGCGCGCGACGGCGCGCAGCCGTGAGCCGCAAGGCGCGCCGCGGCCGCCTAGCGAACCTCGTCGGACTTCTGGATGATCTGGCCCACGAGCCCGTACTCCTTGGCGGAGGCGGCATCGAGCCAGAAGTTGCGCTTGGTGTCCGCCTCGATCTTCTCGAGGGGCTGGCCCGTCTGACGCGCGAAGATCCGGTTGAGCCGGTCCTTCATCATGAGGATCTGCTGCACCTCGATGTCGATGACGCTGTAGGGCCCGCTCATCCCGCCCGAGGGCTGGTGCAGGAGGAAGCGCGTGTTGGGGAGGCAGTACCGATCCTCGACCGGCACCGCGACGTAGATCAGCGCGCCCGCGCTCGCGACCCACCCGCTCCCGACCATGCGCACCCGCGGCCGGACGAAGCGGATCATGTCGTGGATCGTGTCGCCCGACTCGACGTGACCCCCCTGAGAGTTGATGAAGATCGTGATCGGAGCTTCGCTGTCGGCCGACAGCGCAAGGAGCTGAGTCGTCACCTCGCTGGCGAGCGACTGATTGATGTCGCCGCTGATGACGATCGCGCGCTGCTTGAAGAGGCGATCGCGCATCGATTCGGTGAGGACGGTCGACGGACGTTTCTCGTCATCCGGTTCGGGCGGCATCGTTAGTACTCCAGAAGAGATGGACAGACGTGGAGCCTGGTGCGGGGTGCAGGGTTCGCGTGATACGGGCTCATCCGAGCCGTTCGGCTCACTGCGACGTATTTTTTGATTCTCATCCGTCGCCTGGAGGCTCCGCCCGTACCCCTCGGGCCTGCTCCCCGCTCTAGATCGGGCGCGATGCCATGTCAAGGCGACGTGTACCATGTGGGGGCACATCTCCACGCGCGCTGCTGTGCTCCCGAGAACGCCGCCATCGCATGCGCGGCGGGGCCCCTGACGCGCGGGCGGCGCGTGGAGGCGTTTGCGGCGGGCTCACCCGCCGGCCACCGCGGGGATCTGCGCGCCTCGCCTGCCCCAGTACAGCGACACGTTCATGACGAGCGCGAACAGCAACATCGTGCCTGTCATGGCCAGCACCCCTATCCGGTCGAACGCGAGAGACGCGAGGAACGTCGACGCGAAGGCCATGAGCGCGACCAGGAACCCGGCCGCGCTGGCGCACGCCCCAGCCCGATCGGGATGAGACTTGATGAGGTAGGCCGTGCCGGTCGGTACGAGGAACCCGTTGCCCAGGGTCAAGAGCATGGCCGGCGGCACGAGCTGCCAGTGCGACGAGACGCCCTGGCTCGAGCTCGCCAGCAAGATGACCGCGCCCGCGAGCCCCAGGCCGGCGCCGAGCGCGCAGCTGCCCCGGTCGCCGAGCGACGGGTGGACGCGCCGCCCGATCTCGGCGCCGACGATGAACGCGACGACGAGGGGCAGGTACATCGAGCCGATGACGTTGGGCGGGTAGCCCAGCCCCGACAGCACGAGGGGCAACATGGTCAGGAAGGCGAAGTACGCCCCGAGGCCACAGCCGATCGCGCCGGCGTGCCCGAGGAAGAAGCGGCTCCGCAAGAGGCCCGCGTACTGGCGGAGCAGCTTGCTCGCCGAGAAGGGCTGGCGCGCCTCGCGCGAGAGCGACTCGCGGTACACGAGCGCCGTCCAGGCGAGGAGCGCCACCGTGAGGCCCGTGAGCAGCCAGAACACCGAGCGCCACCCCAGCGACTGGGCCATGTAACCGCCGAGCAGCGGCGCGAGCGCCGGCGACAGGCTGCCGACGGCCATGAGCCGCGCGAACAGCCGCTGGACCTCGTCGCCCTGGAAGAGGTCGAACACCATCGGCTGCCAAAGGACGTACGCCGCGCCCACGCCGATCGCCTGGACCAGCCGGAACGCCAGGAACGCCTCGATGCTGCCGGCGGAGATGCAGCCGAGCGTGCCCAGGAGGAACAGCGTCAGGCCGACCAGGAGCGGCGGCTTGCGCCCCACCTGATCGGACAGGGCGCCATAGAAGAGCTGCGCGACGGCGAACCCGGCCATGTAAATGCTGATCGACAGCCCCACCCTGGCGGCGTCGCTCTGAAAATGGCGCTGGATCGCGCCGAGCGACGGAACGAACATCTCGGATGCGAACAGCCCGACGACCGACAGCAAGGTCGCGTAGACCAGGAACAACGCTTTGCCGAACCCTGACATCGACTCTCCTACCCTGTCCGCGGGCGGACGGAGCGAGACATTTCCCTTGAACGGACCGCTCAGGGGCGGACCGCGATCACCCCGAAGCTCTCTCGACCGTCGAGGCGAATGGCGTCCGGGTAGTACGGTCGGGGGATGAACGACGACCGCTCGATCCGGAACCCGGCCCGCGAGAAGAACGGGGGGAACGTGTCCTCATCGAGGAAGTGGGCCGACTCGGGCACGAGGGCGCGGTACTCGGGAACGACGATCTCCCGGAAGTTCTCGCACCAGCCGGGCCACACGTCGCCCCGGGCCTTGCGCTCGCGGTAGACGGGCATGAACGCCTGGATCGACCTCAGGTAGACCGTGTCGACCACGGCGAACACCTTGCCGCCCGGCGCGAGCGCCGACCACAGCCTGGCCACCGCGGCCTCGATCTCCCGGGGCATCATGTAGTGCATGACGCGCGAGATCAAGACCGCCCCCAGGCTCCCGGGGGGGAGATCGAGCTCGTCCGGAAACCGCCCCGGCATCAGGCGCAGGAGGGGCCGCAACGCCGGTGGGGTGCGCTCCCTGAGGATCTCGAGGTGGCGCGGCTCGATGTCGTTGGCGATGATCGGGACATTCCGCTTCAGGACCTGCAGGGAGGCCGCCCCGAAGGCCGTGCCGATCTCGAGCGCCTGGCCCGGGGCCTGGCCGGCGAACTCGATGAAGGCCTTGGTGTACTCGTCGTCGACATGCTCGATCGCGAGCCCGGTCTGGTTCAGGGTGGAGACCAGGCCATCGCGGGCATCGGGCATCGGGTGCGGGGCAGCGTCGGACATGCGCGAACTCTCCTCTAGCTGGTTCATGACAAGCAGGTGATGGACGTTGAAAGGAAGCCGGGGCCTCGCGGGCGCGCGGCGCGACACCTTAACCGCGCAGGCGCACCTTGAGCGAGCTCATGCTGCGGTGAATCGGGTGCTTGTATTCGTACACGGGGGGCGCCTCGAGCCGCATCTCGGGGTAGCGCTCGAGCAGCGTGCCGAGCGCGACCCGGCCCTCGAGGCGCACGAGGTGGGCGCCCAGGCAGTGGTGGGCGCCGCGGCCGAACGACAGGGTGGCCGACGGGTCGCGCGTGACGTCGAGCCGGTCGGCGTCGGGCCACACCTCGGGGTCGTGCATGGCCGCGCCCACATAGCCGTTCACCAGGTCGCCCTTCTGGATGGGCTGCCCGCGAATCGTGAGGTCCTCGAGGGCGAAGCGGGGGATCGCCGCCTTGCTCGAGCTGTCGTAACGCATGAGCTCGTCCATCGCGCCGCTCAGCAGCGACGGGTCCCGCTGCACCAGGCGGCGCTGGTCCTCGTGCCGCAGGAGGTTGTAGAGCGCGAAGTTCAGGGCGTGCACCGTGGTGTCGGTGCCGGCCGCGATGATGATCGTGACGAGCGACACGAGCTCGTCCTCGGTCAGGCGGTCGCCCGCCTCCTGCGCCTGGATGAGCTGGGTGAGCAGGTCGTCGCCGGGCCTGCGGCGGCGGTCGGCGATGATCTCGCGCATCATGCCGACGCCGCGCTCGGCCACGTCCATCGTCTCCGCGAGCCGGTGCGGCGCCATCAGGCGCAGCAGGATCTGCTGGAGGATGGCGTAGCCCCACCGCCCGAACGCCTCCTGGTGCTCCCGCGGGACCCCGAAGATGCCGGCGATGACGCGGATCGGCAGGGGGTGGGCCAGCTCGGCGGCGAAGTCGATGACGTCGCGCTCGTCGGCGCGGGCCCGCGCGAGGAGCTCGTCGAAGAGGGCGCGCGTGTGGCGCTCGAGCTGCGCGACCGCGCGCGCGGAGAAGCTCGGCGCCACCAGGCGCCGGATGCGCAGGTGGTTCTCGACGGACGAGTGGAAAGGGTTGTGATCGAAGATCTTCTCGAGCTCCGAGCCCCTGGGGTACGCCGGCGGCTGCGGGTAGCGCCACGCCCGGGGGTCGATCGTGAAGCGGGGATCCCGGGTCAGCGCGTCGATGTCGGCATACCGCGTGAGCACCCAGAAGCGGCCCGGCTCGTAATAATAGACCGGCGCCCGCTCGCGCATCGGGGCGTAGAACCGCTGCGGGTCCTCGGTGAACTCGAGCGACAGGGGGTCGAACTGGATGTCGAGCGCTCGGCTCGGGGAACTCTGGCTCACGGCTGCGTCCTTTCGGGCTGATGGATCGGGTGGTCGTCCTCGACGAGGCGCAAGGCGCCCTTCGGGCAGTAGCGCACCGCGCGCGCGGCGCGGTCGCGCTGCTCGGCGGTGGGATCGGAGGCGGCGTGGACGTGGAGCTGGCCGCCGCTGTCCAGGCGGAACAGCTCGGGCGCGATGCCCTCGCACACGCCGTTGCCCTCGCAGAGGTTGGCATCAACGATGATCTTCATGGGTGAGACTCCTGGGGCCGGGCCGCGCTCGGCCGGCAATCCGTTCAGGTCCGCTCCTGCGCATAGAGCTCCTCGCACGCCCGGCCGATCGCGCCGAGCGGCCCGTCCTCGTACAGGATCGTCATGTGGTTGGACGCGTCGATGTCGACGATGCGCAGCCGCTTCAGCTCGCGCTCCCAGTCCTGCCAGTAATTCACGTGGTCGAGCGAGAACGGATCTTCCGCCACCTTGTAATACGAGCCGAGCTCGCCGAAGAACAGCCCGCGGCGGTTGCGGAAATAGGTGCAGTCGACGGCATCGGCCCGGGCGAGGGGCTGGATGACGTACTCGCCGACCTTGTAAGCCGCCTGCACCTTCAGGTTGCGCTGGATGAACTCGAGCGCCGCCTCGGGGGTCATCGACAGGCCGCGCTCCGCGACGAGCGACGCGAGCCGCGCGATGAACGCGTCGTCATCGAGGGAGCTGTCGACCTCGCCCTGGTGGATCAGCCGGCGCGTCACCCGCGAGAGGTCCTTCTCGTTGGCCGGCCAGAGCAAGGTGTTGGCGAGCTGCAGCGCGGCGTTCTTGATCAGGAAGTCGGGGCTGACGTTCGTGTTCGTGAAGCCCGTGTTGTCGGGCGAGTCGACCATGACGACCGTGTTCACCGCCTCGCCCTGGAGCTGGAGCTGCCTCACCATCTCGTACGAGATGATGCCCCCGAGGCAGAAGCCGCCCAGGTCGTAGGGCCCCTCGCGCTGCACCGTGCGGAGGATGTCGATGTAGTGCGACGCCATCCTCTCGATGCCCTCGATGGGAGGGTGATTGGTCATGAAGCCGCGCGCCTGGATGGCGTAAAACGGCCGGTTGCTCCGGCGGGCGATCGCCTGGAACGTCTCGACGCTGCCGAGCGCGCCGTGCACCCAGAACACCGGGCGGCCCTGCGTCCTGTCGTTCAGGTGCACGAGCTCCGGGTACCGCACGCGGTGCGCGGCCACCCCCCAGCGCGCGCCGTCGCCCGCGACCTGGAGGAGGCGCGCGACCACGGCGTCGAGCGTGTCGTGCGGCTGCAGCCAGCCCGGCTGGAACGCCGGGAACACGCTCCGGATGTGGCTCACCATCGCCACGAGCAGCAGCGAGTTCAGCCCGTAGCGGTCGAGCGGCTGCCGCCGGTCGATCGTCGCCAGATCGAGCCCCAGCACCGACGCGACGAGGCCGGTGACGAACTCCTCCGGGCCGAGCGCGACGTCGCGCTGCGGGCCCGCCGGCGCCCGCGCGGCCGGGGGCGACGCGCGCTGCGCCTCGGGCTGGCTCCAGCAGCGGAGTCGCCTGAACGGATAGCCCGGCAGCGGCACCCGCCGGCGCGGCGCGCCCTCGTGCAGGAGGCTCCAGTCGATGGATGCCCCCTTGACCCAGTAGCCGGCGATCGTGTCGAGCGCGCCCTCGGCCACGAGCGACCGGACGAGCGCCTCGCCCGCCCGGGTCGAGCACAGCGCGACGATCTCGGCGTTCCTTTGCTCGGCGGTCGCGAGGGCGAGCCGGTGGCCGCCCGTCGGCCTGCCGGCCAGGAGGTCCTCGAGCGCGGCGACGACCGCCTCCCGGGTGTCGGCGACGACGGCCAGCCGGCAATCCATCTCCTCGCGCCCCCGCTGCAGCGTGTACGCCACGTCGGCGAGCGGCAGGTCGGGGGCGCTCGCGAGCCGCGCCGCGAGCAGCCGGGCCCGCTCCCGGAGGCGATCCTCGTCCTGCGCCGAGAGCACGACGATCTGGGCGGACGCGGGGGCCGCGCCCGCCCCGCCGCGCGGCCCGCCCGGCGCGGCCTCCTCCAGCACGGCGTGGGCGTTGACGCCGCCGATGCCGAAGCTGTTGATGCACGCCCGGCGCGGCAGCGGCCGCCCGTCTCCGCCCGTCAGCGCCGGCCACGGCATGTTCTCGGTGGCGATCGCGAGCCGGCTGCCCTCGAGCGAGATGCCGCCGTGGAGCCGGCCGAAGCCCGGAATGGCGGGGATGGTCCCGTGGCGGAGCGCCATGACCGTCTTCATCAAGGCCGCGAGCCCCGAGAACACCTCGGCGTGCCCGAGGCACGGCTTCAGGCTGCCGACGTACGCGGGGGCGACGCCGGGCCCCCCGTCGCCCGCCGCCGGCGACGTCGCCCGCAGGCCCGAGCTCAGCGCCCCGATCTCGGCGCTGTCCGCGAGCGGCGAGCTCATGCCGTGCGCCTCGACGTAGGTGACCGTGCCCGGGTCGATCCCCGCCTCGCCGTAGGCCTGCTGCATGGCGGCCTTCATGCCCCGGATGTTCGGCGCGGTGAACGAGACCCCCTTGCCGCCGTGGGCGACGCCGGTGCCCTTGACCACGGCGTAGATGAAGTCGCCGTCTTCCACCGCCTTCGACAGCGGCTTGATCACGATCGCGCCCACCCCCTCGCTCCGGACGGTGCCCTCCGCGTCGTCCTGGAAGGGGCGCACCTCGCCGCTCGGGCTCAGCATGCCCACCGCCTCCATGCTGGCGAAGCCGGTCGGCGACAGGATCAGGTTCACGCCCCCGACGAGGGCCTGGGCGCACTCGCCCCGCCGGATCGACTGGATCGCGCGGTGCAAGGCCACGAGCGACGACGAGCAGGTCGTCTCGCAGCACTCGCTCGGCCCGTGCAGGTTCATCGCGTAGGAGATGCGGCTCGGGATCGTCGACGGGAGGGGCGTGCTGAGCAGGCTCGCCTCGCCCGGGGCGCCCAGGGGGCCCGGGCCGGGGCGGTACTCGCTCGGGCCCGTGGCGATGAACACGCCCGTGGGGCGATTCGCGAGCTCCCTCGGCGCATAGCCCGCGTCCTCCACCGCGTTCCAGGCCGCCATCAGCATCAGGCGCTGCTCGGGGCTCATCTGCCGGGCCTCCGTCATCGAGACGCCGAAGAACATCGGGTCGAACTCGTGCACCCCGTCGAGGAACCCGCCCCACCGCGCCGCGACGTCGCCCCCGCCGCCCGGGCCGCCGTCGGCGTACGCCTTCCAGTCGTCGCGCTCCAGCGGGGGCGCGGTGATGCAGCGCCGGCCTTGCTCGATGATCTGCCAGAGCGCGTCGACGCCCTCGGCCTGGGGGAACCGGCCGCTCATGCCGATGATCGCGAAGCCCTCGGCCCCGTCGCGGGCCCCGGGCGCCGCCTCCGGCCGCGCGCTCGCCTGCGCCGCCTCCGGCCGCGCGCTCGCCTGCGCCGCCTCCGGCCGCGCGCTCGCCTGCGCCGCGGCCGGCGGCGCGCTCGCCTGCGCCGCGGCCGGCTCCGCCTCGGGGGGAGCGCCCCGGGCCGCCTCGGGTGGCGCGAGCTCGGCCGCCGGTGGCGCCTCGCCCAGGCTCGCCTCGTGGTTCGCCACGATGAAGTCGCGGAGCTGCGCCACGGTGCCGTGCTCGAACATCGCGGTGATGTCGAGGTCGATGCCGAGCCGCTCGTTGATGGCGCGCGTCACGCTCACCGCGAGGATCGAGTCCAGGCCGTAGGTCGAGAACGGCTCGTCCGCGCGGATGCGGTCGCGCGCGATGCGCAGCGACGCCGCGAGCTCGTCGACGATCGCCTGCCCCACGCGGTCGCCGGCGGCCGGGGGCCGCGGGGCGCCGCCGTTCGCGGCGCGCGCCCCCGCGCCCCCGGCCCGGTCGCCGGGCGCGACGCGCGCCGCGGCAGCGCCGTTCGCGCCGTTCGTCGGGCGCGGCTCCCGCCCGGGGGCCGGACGCGCCTGGGCCTCGCGCGCCTGGGGCCCCTCGCCGTCGAGCAGCCACACGACGCCGTCGCTCTCGGCCACGATGAGCTCGCCGAGCTCGGACGCGCCGAGGCAGGGGAACGCGACCGACACGAACCGCTCGGCCTCGAGCACATGGCGCCACGTCTCGACCGAGAGGCCCGGGCTGCCCGGGAGGCGCAGCTCCGGGTCCTCGTACAGCCACCACCCCTCGAGCAGCCCGAAGGTCAGGTGGTTGAACAGGTTGTTGCCCGTCATCTCGTTCAGGAAGAGCAGGCCGTTCTTCTTGAGCAGCGCCTTCGTGTTGCGCAGCGTCCTCCGGATGCTGCGGGTCGCGTGCAGCACGTTCGCCGCGATCACGAGGTCGTAGCCGGCGACGTCGAAGCCCTGCCCGGCGACCGGGAGCTCGATGTTCAGCGCGCGGAACGTCAGGAAGGGATACGCCGGGCCGTACGAGGTCTCGGCGTGGTTCAGGAACGCCCTGGAGATGTCCGTGTAGCAATACTCGCGCACGGCGAGCCCGCGCTCGGCGAGGGCGCGCAGGACGACGGCGCTCGTCGACCCGGTGCCCGCGCCGATCTCGAGGATCCTGACCCCCGCCCCCGGCTCCAGGGACATGCGGTGTCGCACGTGCGCGGAGACCTGCGCGGCCAGCACCGCGTTGAACAGCGCCACCATCGGGTTGCTCTTGTACGCGGCCTCGACCAGCGCGAGCGACGAGCCAGGGAAGATGACCTCCGTCGCCGCCTTCCGGCCGGTGAGGATCTCCGGCAAGGCGCGCATCGTCGCCTCGAGCAGGACGTGGCCGGCGGCCAGATCGGGGTTCTGCAGCCAGCGGGCCTTCTCCTCGTCCCACCGCCGCCACAGCGCGTCGGGCCCCCCGGCGCCGGCGGCGACGGCCGCGCGGATGCGGTCGCCTTGCCGTTCGAGATAGCCCTCTCGCTCGAGGACGCGGACGCACTCGCGGAACCACCCGTCGTAGGCGGGGAGCAGGCCGCCTGCCTCCCTCGCCTCGGTCACGGTCTGCCCCCGCCGGCCGAGCGCGCCGAGCTCGCGCAGATGCCAAAAGACCATGTCGATCAGCAGTTTCTTCATGACAGGTTTCCTCTGAACTCGAGACACGGACGCAGCGCCCCGGCCCCAGCCGGCCATCACGTCAGATCGAGAGCGCGGTGAGCTCCCGCATCCGCGCCTGGATCTGGGGCAGTTGCTCGAGCAAGCCCCGGATCTCGGCCGCGCCGGCGCCCTCGCCCTCCGGCGGCGGCGGGGCCTCGCCCCGGCCGAGCACCACGCCGCCCTCGCCCACGACCATGCCGCGCGTGTTCTGCGCCGGCGAGAACTTCATGAGCGTCATCTGGCGCATCGCGCCCGCGAGCAGCGCCTCCACGCCGGAGAGGAGCTCGCCCCGCTCGATGAAATCGATGTCACCGCTCGCCGCGCCGCCCCGGCCGCCGCGGTCGACGGCGTTGTTGAAGCAATAACCCAGGTTGATCACCTTCGCGGCGCACCCGTACGCGCGCCCCGCCTGGAGCGCGAACGCGTCCAGGAAGGTGCAGGCAGCGGCGTAGCTCGCCTGCCCCATGGCCTTGAGGTACGCGTTGATCGACGAGAGGAACAGCGCGAGCTCGAGCGACGGCCCCCGGAATTCTTCCATCAGCCGCACGCTCACGTCGACCTTGCCGCGCAGCACCTCGTGGAGCTGCGCCTCGGTCATCCGGGCGAGGCTCGCGGCGGAGAGCGCGAGGGCCGAGTGGATCACCCCGTTCACGGGCCCGAAGCGCCGCCTGACCTCGTCGTGCGCGCGCCGCAGCGAGCCGGCGTCGACGGCGTCGGCCTGGATGTAATGCGGGGCCGGCCCGGCGGCCGCGAGCGCCGCGACGGCCGCGTCGATGCGCGCGTCCTTCGCCCGCCGCCCCAGCCACGCCACCCGCGCGCCGTACTGCCGGATCAGGTGCTCGCTGAGCGCGACGCCCAGCCCGCCCGCGCCCCCGGCGATGACGTAGACGCCGCCCTCGCGGAAGCCCCGCCCCCCCGGCCCGGGCGCCGTGATGGGCACCAGGCGGTGGCTGAACCACTGCCGGCCTCGATGAAGGCGCGTGTTCCCGTCCGGATCGGCAGGCAGCTCGAGCACCGCCTCGAGCGACCGCCGGTCGAGCTCGTCCACGTCGGCCGCCCGCACCCGCCAGTGCGGGTGCTCCTTGGCCAGCGAGCCCACGAGGCCCATGACGCTCGCGTGGGTCGGGTCGATCCGCTCCGCCTCGTGCAGCGCCTGCGCGCGGTGCGTGACGAGGGTCAGGCCCAGCGGGCGCCTGTCGTAGCCCGCGGCCAGGAGGGCCTTGTGGAGGCGGAAGACCTCCAGCACCCCGCGCGACTGGCCCCGCACGAGGTCCTCGGCGGTCGGCGCCGGCGCCGCCTCGGGCGAGAGCCAGAACAGGTGCTCGAACGCGGGGGCGGCCCGGACGACCCGCGCGACGTCCTCGGCGGTGCCGCCCGGCGGGAGGTCGAGGACGTGGGCCGCGGGGAACATCCCGGCGAGCGCGGCGCGCGCCTCGCGCGTGCCGCCGGCGATCGCGACCGGCCGCGAGGCCTCCGGCCAGCGCCCGGCGCCGGCGTCGCGCGAGACCTCCCACACGGGCAGCAGGGCGACCGCCGGCGGGCCCTTCGGCGCGGCGCTCGGCCCGGCGCCGGCCGCGACGCGGCGGGCGGAGGCGCCCCGGAGGAGCACGCACGCCCGGCCCTGCTCGTCGACGAGATCGATGTCGATCCGCTCCGCCCCGCGCGGGCCCTCGGCGTGGCGAACCCAGGCCCACATCCTGGCGGCGCAGGGCCCGACGATCTCGACCTGCTTGATGGCGAACAGCACGCCGGCCTCGCCCGCCTCCCCGCCGGGGGTCGTGAGCAGCCGGATGCACTGCAGGGCCGAGTCGACGACGACCGGGTGCACGGCGAAGTCGGCCAGCGTGCCCGCGACCGCGTCCGGCAGCGCGATCTCGGCCAGGACCGCGCCAGGCGCCGTGTACATCGCCGCGCAGCCCCGGAACGCCGGGCCGTAGTCGATGCCCAGCGCGCGGAACTCCTCGTAGAACCGCTCGGCCGTCGTGGCGACCCGCCGGAAGCCGCTCCGCATCGCGGCCACGTCGAGCCGGGGGGCGTCGGGGCGCTCGACGAACGAGGCCTCGCCCTGGCAATGGCTCGTCGCCTCGCCGTCCGCGCCGTGGCTCTGGATGTCGAACCGCGTCACGCCGCCCTCGGCGCGGAGCTCGGTGCGCACCCGCACCGGCCCGCCCTCGACCCGCAGCGGGCGCAGCAGGACCACGTTGTCGAGGCGGACGGCGGCGCCCTCGCGGGCCGCTGCCCCGTCGCTCCGGGACAGCGCCGCGCAGGCCAGCTCCAGGTACATGGCCCCGGGCAAGGTCGCGGCGCCGCCGATGCGATGATCGCGCAGGAAGAGCTCGTCGCCCGCGAGCGTCGTCGTCCCCCCCGTCGGGCCCGGGGCGGGGGGCGACGCCGGCTGGGCGGCGCGCTCGCCCCGCGCGGTCGTCGACGGCGCGGGGGCCCGGGGCACCCAGTAGCGCGTCCGCTCGAACGGGTACGTCGGCAGCGACACGTACCGGCGCGGCTCGCCGCCGAACAGCGCGGCGAAGTCCGGCAGCTCGCCCGCGACGTAGCGGGCCGCGAGCGCCCACGGCAGGCCGAGCGCCGGCCCCGCCGCCCCATGGTCGGCCGCCGGCGCGCCCGGCGGAGGGGCGCCCGCGCCCGACGCGAGCACGCCGTCCGACGCCCCGGGCTCGCCCGAGAGCCACGCGTCGAGGCGCCGGCCCAGCTCGGCAGCGTCCTCGACGACGCAGGCGAGCCGGTGCTCGAAGTGCTGCCGCCCGAGCAAGAGCGTGTAGCTCATGTCGGCGAGGTCGATGTCCTGGTGCTGCCGGCAGCGCTGGGCGAGGCGGGCCGCGAGCTGTCGCCGCGCGTCGGCCGTGCGCGCCGACAGGGCGATCAGGCGCGGCCGGCGCGGCCCGGCCGGGCGGGGCGCGACCTCGGCCTCCTCGATGACCGCGTGCGCGTTCGTGCCGCTCGCGCCGAGCGAGGTGACGGCCGCGCGGCGCCTGCCGCCGGCCTCCACGACCCAGTCGCGCGCGTCGGTGTGCACGAAGAACGGGCTGCCCTCGAGCGCGATGTTCGCGTTGGTCCTCTCGTGGTGCAGGAGCGGCGGCAGCTTCCTGTGCTTCATCGCCAGGAGCACCTTGATGATGCCGATCACGCCCGCGGCCATCTGCGCGTGCCCGATGTTGGCCTTGGTCGACCCCAGCGAGCAGAACTGCCGACGATCGGTGTAGTGACGGAAGGCGCGCGTGAGGGCGTTGAACTCGACCGGATCGCCGAGCTTCGTGCCCGTGCCGTGGGCCTCGATCATCTGGATGCCCGCGCAGTCGATCCCGAACTCGTCGTAGATCTGCCGGATGAGCTGCTCCTGCGCCACGGCGCTCGGGGCCGTGATGCCGTTGGTCGTGCCGTCCTGGTTGATGCCGATGCCCTGGATGACGCCGTGGATGTTGTCGCCGTCGGCCTCGGCCTGGGAGAGCCGCTTCAGGATCAGCACGCCGACGCCCTCCGACGGCACGAACCCGTCGGCGCCGTTGTCGAACGAGCGGCACCGCCCCGACGGGGAGAGCATGCCCGCGCGCGACCCCGAGACGTAGCCCTTCGGCGTGCACTGCACGAACACGCCCCCCGCGACCGCCACGTCGGCCTCGCCGGCCCAGAGGCCCTGGCACGCGAGGTAGACGGCCACCAGCGAGCTCGAGCAGGCCGTGTCGACCGTCAGGGCCGGGCCGTGCAGGTCGAGGTAATACGCGACGCGCGCCGGGATCAGCGAGCCCATGTTGCCCCAGAGCGCCTGGGCCGGGTAATCGGCGCGCGTGCCGACGTCGAAGTAGTCGCCCGACGCGCTGCCCACGTAGATGCCGCAACGCGCTCGCCGGAGGCGCTCGCCCGCGTACCCGGCGTCCTCGAGCGCCTTCCACGTCTCCTCGAGGAACAGCCGCTGCTGCGGCTCCATGTACTGCGCCTCCAGCCCCGAGATGTTGAAGAAGAGGGGGTCGAAGGCGTCGATGTCGTTCATGAACCCGCCGTGCAGACATCGGCTCTCGGCGGCCGTGAGGTCCCAGCGATCGATCCGGGTGATGAAATCGGCGCCTCGCTCCAGGCCGCGCCAGAACGCGTCGACGTCGTTCGCCCCGGGGAAGCGGCCGCTCATGCCGATGATGGCGATCGGCTCCTTGCGACCCCGCCCCGCCCCGCGATCGGCCGCCGCGGGCCGCGGCGCGGGCTGCGCCGCCACGCCATCGGCCGCCGCGGGCCGCGGCGCGGGCTGCGCCGCCACGCCATCGGCCGCCGCGGGCCGCGGCGCGGGCTGCGCCGCCACGCCATCGGCCGCCGCGGGCCGCGGCGCGGGCTGCGCCGCCCCTCCGGACGCGGCGCTCGGGCCGTGGTCGTCAGGGCCGCTCAGGCGCGCCGCGATCCGGTCCCGGTACGTCTCCGAGATGAACGCCGTCAGCCGACCGAGGGTCGGGCGGTCGAACAGCACCGTCGCCTCCAGGTCGGTGCCGAGCGCCTGATTGAGCCGTCGCACCAGGTTGACCCCGGTGAGCGAGTCGAGCCCGTAATCGGCGAACGGCCCGTCGCTCTGCAGCTCGTCCCGCTCGAGCTTCAGCGAGGTAATCAGCGCCTCGCGCACCGCCTCCTCGACGTACGCCTCGACCGAGCCCGCACCCCTGGCGGCGGCCCGCTCCGGCCGCGGCGACGGGCGCCGCGGCGCCCCGTCGTCGCGCGCGGCGTCGACGACGACGACGGCGACGCCGGCGCCGCCGACCGCGCGCGGGATGGCCGCCCGGGGCGTCCGGGCCTCGTCGCCCGCGGCGCCCGCCTGCGCCACGATGACCTGCGCGCCCAGCCGGTGGGCGCGCTCGGCCGGGAACGCGACGGCGTGGAACCCGGCCTCGCGCAGCACCTCGGCCCACGACGCGGGGGAGAGCGCGGGGCCGCCGGCGATGCGCCGGCCGTCGACGTACCGCCACCACCCCTCGAGCAGGCCGAACGTCACGTGGCCGAACAGCTCGTTCTCGGCCATCTCGTTGAGCACGAGCACGCCGCCGGGGGACAGGAGGGCCCTGGTGTTCGCGACCGTCTCGACGATGTCCCGCGTCGCGTGCAGGACGTTGTTGGCGATGACGACGTCGTAGGCGCCGGCCGCGATGCCCTGCGCGCCGGGCGCCCGCTCGACGTCGAACACCCGGAACGTCGCGTACGGCGCGCGCGCGCCGAAGCGCCGCTCGGCCTCGATCACGAACGCCTTCGAGATGTCGGTGTAGCAATACTCGGCGATGTCGCCCGCGCGGCCCGCGAGCCGCTCGAAGACGTGCTCGCTCGCGCTCCCCGTGCCGGCGCCGATCTCGAAGAGGCGGACCGCGGGCCGCGCGCGGCGCCGGCCGAGCGCCTCGACGACGGCGTGCGCCGCGCTCGCCACCACCCCGTGGAGGAGGTCGGACCGCGCGTTCCGCTTGTAGATGGCCTCGACGAGCTCGAGCGACGCGCCCGGGAACATGATCTGCGTGGCCGCGACCTTCCCGGTGAGGACGTCGGGGGTCGCCGCGAGCATGAGCTCGGCCAGGCGGGCCCTGGCGAGCGCCTCCGGGTCGTCGCGGCGCGAGGCCTCCCACGCCCGGAAGGCCTGCCAGGCGAGGTCCGCCGTCGGGCCGTCGCCGCGCCGGCGGAGGAGCTCCCCGTCGCGGGCCAGGTGGCCCTGGCCGATCAGCACGTCGACGCTGTGCTCGAGCCACCTCGAGTAGCCCTCGCGGATCCCGTGGCGCGCGCCGAGGCCAGGGGCCCGCTCCGGGGCCTCGAACAGGCCCATCGCCGAGAGCTGCGCGAACAGCACCTGGCCCAGCACCGAGTCCAGCTCGGCCGTGGCCCGCGCGTGCCGCGCCAGGAACGCCTCGGCGCCGCCCTCGCCGGCGACGGCGTCGAGCCGCGCCGCGGCGTCGGCCTCCAGGGCCTCGCCGAGCCCCGCGAGCAGCCCCTCTCCGGCCGCGGCGGGCGCCCCGTCGACGGCCGCGGCGGGCGCCGCGTCGACGGCGGCCGGCGCGGCCTCTGCCCCCGCGAGCCAGCAGCGCTTCGCGGCGAACGGGTAGGTCGGCAGGCGGACGCGCTCGGGCGCCTCCGCCCCGTAGCAGGCCGCCCAGTCGATCTCGACGCCGCTGACCCAGAGCGAGGCGACCTTCGGCCAGTCGCGCCGCGCGAGCCAGGCCGCCTTGAGCGCCTTCAGCTCGCCCTCGCGGTCGAAGAGCGACGCGAGGTCGCCGCCCTGCGGCTTGACCACGCCCTCGAACGCGTCGGCGGCGCGCCCCTCGACGTAGGCCGCGAGCTGCCGCGAGAGCCCGTCGAGGCCCTCGACGACGAAGGCGACCCGGCTGGCCATCGCCCGGCGGCCGACCTGCAGGGTGTAGGCGAGCGACCGCAGATCGCCCCCCTCGCGGCGGTACGCGGGCAGGAACTCGAGCAGGGACCGCGCGAGCGCCCTGAGCCGCTCGCCGTCCCTCGCGGACAGCACCACGAGGAGCGGCCCCTCGGCCGCCTCGGCCCTGCGCCGGGCGGGCCGGCGGGCCTGCTCGAGCAGGCAGTGCACGTTGGTGCCGCCGATCCCGAAGGAGCTCAGGCCGGCCCGGTTGGGCGGCGTTCGCGCGGGATCGAGCCGCAGGTTCTGGTCGACCACGAAGAACGGCGAGCCCTCCCAGTCGATCTCGGCGTTGCCCTTCTCGTGGTTCAGCGTCCTCGGGATCTCGCCGTGGCGCAGGCCCAGCGCCACCTTGATCAGGCCCGCCATGCCCGCGGCGGCGTCGAGGTGGCCGATGTTCGTCTTGACCGAGCCGAGCCCGCAGAACCGCTTCCGCGCGGTGGTGCGCCGGAACGCCTCGGTCAGCGCCGCGACCTCGATGGGGTCGCCGAGCCGGGTGCCGGTGCCGTGCGCCTCGACGTAGCAGATCGACTCGGGGTCGATCCCGGTCTTCTCGAGCACCTTGCGGATGACGTCGGCCTGGCCGCGCACGCTCGGCGCGTAGAAGCCGGCCTTGTCGGCCCCGTCGTTGTTCGCGGCGATGCCGCGGATCAGGCAGTAGATGGGGTCGCCGTCGGCGATCGCGTCGCGGGCCCGCTTGAGCAGGACCACGCCCACGCCCTCGCCGCCGGCCATGCCGTCGGCGGCGGCGTCGAACGTCCTGCAGCGCCCGCTGCTCGAGAAGTTGAGCCCCGGCTGGTGCACGTAGCCCAGGCCCGCCGCGCCGAAGATCGTCGCCGCCCCGACGAGGGCCTGGTCGGCCTCGCCGGCGAGCAGGCCTTGGCAGGCCAGGTACAGGGCGCTCAGCGCCGACGAGCAGTTGGAGCTGACATGGACGCTCGGCCCCGTGAGGCCCAGCTTGTTCGAGATCATCGTGGGGATGCTGCCGCCCTGCGCGAACATCCACGCGGCGTAGCCCTCGGCGCTCTCGAGGATCCGCGGGCCCGTCGTCGCCCTGGCGAGGCTCGACAGCAGCATCTGGTAGAAGTTGTTGCCGGCGGACGTGAAGACGCTGGTGTTCGGCGTGTCCTGCGGGCGATGGCCGGCGTCCTCGATGGCCTTCCAGGCGTGCACGAGGAGCAGGCGGCCCTGCGGGTCCATGAGCTCGGCGTCGCGCGGCGAGATGCCGAAGAACGCCGGGTCGAAGTCGGCCTGGCCGTCGATCACCGACCGCTGGGGCACGTAGTCGGGCCGGTGGATGAGGCCCTCGGGCACGCCGAACGCGCGCAGCTCGTCGGCCGACCAGAACGCGACGCTGTCCTTGCCCTCGCGGAGGTTCTGCCAGAACGCGCGGGCGTCCCTCGCGCCGGGGAAGTGACACGACATGCCGATGATCGCGATCGCGTCGCCGACGTCGGCGGCGTCGCCCGCGGCGGCCCTCGCCCGGGGGCCCGGGCCTGCCGCCACGGGCGCGGCGCGCCCCGCGGTCGCCTCCGGGGCCGCCCCGAGGGCCGGACGCGCCGGGGCCGCCCCGGGGGCCGGGGGCAGCAGGGCCTCGAGGCGCCGGCCCATGGCCTCGACCGAGGGGTGCGCGAACAGCTCCGCGACCTTGAGCTGGCAGCCGAACGCCTGGTTGATCCGCTCGGTCGTGACGACGGCCGAGAACGAGTCGCCGCCGGCGTCGAAGAACCCCTCGTCGCGACCGAAATCGTCGCGGCCGAGCGCCTCCTGGAAGATCGCCCGCAGGCGCCGCTCGATCGCGCCGGCCGCGGCCCGGTCTCGCGCGGCGGGCGCGGCCCCCTCGGCGGGCGCGGGCGCCTCGAGCGCGCTCAGCTTCTGCCGGTCGACCTTGCCGTGGGGGGTCAGCGGCAGCGCCGGCAGCTCGACGAGCTCGCCCGGCACCATGTAGGCCGGCAGCGCGCTCTTCAGGTGGGCGCGCAGCGCCTTCACGTCGGCGCCGGCGGTCTCGACGGTGAAGTACGCCGCGAGCCGGTCGCCGTGGTCCCGCTGCTTGACCACGACGGCGCTGGCGGCGACGCCGGGATAGGCGTTCAGCGCCGCCTCGATCTCGCCCAGCTCGATGCGGTAGCCCCGGAGCTTGATCTGATCGTCGAGCCGCCCGAGCAGCTCGATCTCGCCGTCGGGCCGTCGCCTCGCCCGGTCGCCCGTCCTGTAGAGCAGCCGCCCGGGCCGGAAGGGGTCCTCGACGAACCGCTCGGCCGTGAGCGCGGGCTGGTTGAGGTAGCCCCGGGCGACGCCGTGGCCCGAGATGCACAGCTCGCCCGGCACGCCGACGGGCACCGGCCGCAGGTGCGCGTCGACGACGTACACCTGCGTGTTCGCGATCGGCCCGCCGATCGTCACGGGCCCGTCGCGGCGCAGCCGCTTCGCGGTCGCGTGCATCGTGGCCTCGGTGGGCCCGTACAGGTTCCACGCCTCGCCGCCGCCGGCGAGCATCTGGTCCTTCAGGGCGTCCGACAGGGCCTCGCCGCCCGACAGGATCTTGACCCCTTCCCTGTTCCGCCACCCGGCCCGGAACAGCCTGCTCCACGTCGAGGGCGTGGCGATCATGACGGTCGGCTGCACGCGCGCGATGACCTGCGCCAGCGCCGTCGCGTCCCTGACCGCGCCCGGGTCGCACGCGCAGTGATGCCCGCCCGCGACCAGCGGCAGGAACAGCTCCATCGCCGCCATGTCGAAGGTGAGGGCGGCGACGGCGAGCAGCCGGTCTCGCGCCGTGATGCCGAGCCGTCGCATCGAGTCGACGACCACGTTGGTGAGCCCCCGGTGCGTGAGGACCACGCCCTTGGGCCGCCCCGTGCTGCCCGAGGTGTAGATGACGGCGGCCACGGGCTCTTTCGCGGGGCGATCGGCCGCCGACGGCGGCGCTCCTTCGGCCTCGCGCGCCTCGCGCGCCTCGCGCGCCTCGCCGGCCTCGCGCGCCTCGCCGGCCTCGCCGGCCCCGTCGATGGCGTGAAGGCGCACCCCCGGCAGCCCGAGCCCCGACAGCCTGTCGAGCGCGTCCTGCCGGCCGAGGACGAGCTTGCACGCGCTGTCCTGGATCATGTGCGACAGGCGCCCCGGCGGCAGCTCGGCGTCGAGCGGCACGTAGGCGGCGCCGCACCGCATGAGCGCGAGGAGGCCGACGATCGTGTCGAGCGACCGGTCGGCGCACAGGCCCACGAGGTCGCCCGCCGCGACGCCGCGCCGGCGCAGCGAGGCGGCCAGCGCGGCGCTCCGCGCGTCGAGCTCGCCGTAGGTCAGCGTCCCCCCGCCGCACGTGACCGCCGGCCGGCCGGGGCTCGCGGCCGCCCGCTCGGCGAAGAGGTCGACGCACGTCTTCCCGTCGGCGCAGTCGGCCTCGGTCCGGTTCCAGGCGTCGATGAGCTGCTCGTAGTCGCCCTGGCCGAGCAGGCTCAGGCGGCCGAGCGCCGCCTCGCCGGACGAGGCGAGGGCGGCCTCGAGCAGGTGGACGAAGTGCCCCGCCATGCGGGCCACCGTCTCGCCGGCGAACACGTCGGGGTGGTACTTCCAGTGGACGGCGAAGCCGTCGTCCGGCACGACGTCGAGCGCCAGATCATACTCGCCCGTCTGGTGCAGGCCGCCCACCAGCGCGAAGGGCAGCGTCGCGCCGACGCGCTCCCGCAGCGCGCCCAGCCGCGAGGCCAGCGAGAAGTTCTGGTAGTTGTACCCGACCTGGAACACCGGCGAGCGCGCGCCCCGCTCGCCGAGGTCGCGCACCAGCCTGCCGAACGGGTAGGCCGCGTGGCCGAGCGCGGTGAGCACGCTCCTCTGCAGGCGCGCGGCGTACTGCGCGAAGCCCTCGGCGTCCGTCAGCCGGCTCCGGATCGGGAGCATGTTGATGAAGTGGCCGACGACGTGATCGAAGCGCTCGAGCGGCCGCACGGCCGCCGCCATGCCGACGACGAGGTCGTCGTGCCCCGTGATGCGGTACAAGAGCGCGTTGAACGCGGCCAGGAACACGACGCCGGGGCTGATCCGGTGCGCCTCGGCGAACGCCCTGACGGCCTCGGCCTGGGCCTGCGACAGGCGGTGGCTGTGCACCTCGCCGTCGTGGGGGGCGTCGGCGGGGAGGGCGCGCTCGATCGGCAGGCCCGACAGCGGGGTCGCGCCGGCGAGCTCCTGCACCCAGAACGCCCGGTCCTCCTCGGCCCGCGGGCCGCGCAGCGCCTCGCGCTCCCACGCGACGAAGTCGTCGAACGACGCGGCGGCCGCGCGCACCGGCGGCTCGCGGCCCTCGACCCGGTCGTGGTACGCGCCGAGCAGGGTCTCGAGCACCAGGCCCGTCGACGTGCCGTCGAGCACGACGTGGTGGGCGACCAGCAGCAGGTACGCCTCGTCCTCGGCCCGGGTCAGGACCGACAGGCGCACGAGCGGCTCGCTGGCCAGGTCGAACGGCCGGCGGGCCTCGCGCTTCAGGCGGCCGAGCACCTCCTCGCGCGACAGGTCCGAGAGGTCGACGCGCTCGACCCGGAAGCCCTCCGCGTCGCCGTAGGCCAGGTACGGGACCCCCTCGTCCTCGCGGACGTTCGCGGCCAGGATCGGGTGCTGCGCCACGGTGTGGCGGAAGGCGGCCTCGAGCGCGGCCACGTCGACGCGGGCGCAGGCGAGGCCGATCGGCACGTTGTACGCGGAGAGGCCCGGCTCCCGCCGCTGCAGCGCCCACAGGCCCCGCTGCGCCTCCGAGAGCGGCCGCCTCGCGCGCCGCGCGTCGTCGGCGGGGGCGCCCGCCGCCGGCGGCGCGCCCGGGCGCTCGTCGCCCTGACGCGCGACGCCCTGGCGCGCGACGCCGCGCGCCGCGAGGTGCTCGGCGAGCGCCGCGCAGGTCGGGTGCGCGTAGAACATGTCCGGCGTGAAGGGCACGCCGAAGACCTCCTCCACCCTGCGGGCGAGGCGGATGTACTGGATCGAGTCGAGGCCGAGCTGGCCGAGCGGGCGCCGCGCGTCGAGCGCGCCGGCGGCCTCGCCGACCACGGGCAGCAGGACCTGCCGGCGGATGCCGTCGACCAGGTCCTCGCGCGCCGGGCTCGCGGCGCTCGCGGCTGCGGCGCGCCCGGGCGATCGCCGCTTGCGGTCGAGGTGAAAGAGGCGCGGCAGCGAGCCGCTCAGGAGCTGCTCCTTGCAGGCCCTGCGGCGGATCTTCTTGCTGCCCGTCACGGGGATGCCCCCCTTCGCCACGAGCAGCACGTCGGAGACCTCGAGCTGGAACCTCTCCGAGACGACGCCGACGATCCCGCTCGAGAGCTCGGAGCACGCCTGCTCCGACGGCTCGCCGTCGACCTCCTGGACGACGGCGACCCGCTCCCGGCCGTCGGCCTCGTACGAGAAGGCGGCGCAGGGCAGCCGCGCGCCGCTCGACCGGTCGTTCGCCGCCGGGTAGCCGTCGAGCGCCCCGCCCAGCGTCAGCTCGACATCGGCGGCGTCGTACTTCTTGCCGTGGACGACGATGACGTCCTTCTCGCGGCCGACGAGGTACACGTCCCGGCCGACGACGAAGCCGAGGTCGCCGGTGCGCAGGAAGCCGCCCTCGCCGGTCGTCTTCAGCGCGGCGTCGAACGTGCGCCGCGTGGCGTCCTCGTCGTTCAGGTATCCTTGCGCCTTCCGCGGCGTCTTGATCCAGAGCTCGCCGATGGCGTCCGGCGGGCACGGCTCGCCGCTCTCGGGGTCGACGACGACCACGCGGGTCACGTCGTCGGTCTCCCCGCAGCTCACGACCCCCCGCGCGTCGTCGCCCGGCGCCGCCGGCTCGACCCGCCGGGCCTCGAGCCCCTTCTTGCTCAGGGCGAGGTGCCTGTACGGGGTCCCCATCGCCTTCAGCGTGATGGGGAAGGCCTCCGACATGCCGTAGTGCGGCGCGAGCGCGTCGGGCCGCAGGCCCAGGGGGGCGAACTGCCGCGCGAAGCGCTCGTACTGCCGCTGGTCGATGAGGTCGCCGCCGCAGACGAGCGCCCGCAGCGAGGCCAGCGAGAGGCCCTCGAGCGCCCGCGCGTCGATCGAGCGGCAGCAGTAGTCGAAGGCGAAATTGGGCGCCCCGGTGTGGGTGGCCCGGTGGCGATCGATCAGCGCGAACCAGCTCGCGGGCTCGCGGATGAAGCGCTCGGGCGAGGTGGCGACGCAGAGCGCGCCGCGCGCCAGCGGCGCCAGGGTGCCGAAGCCGAGGCCGAACGCGTGGAACTTGGGCAGCCACGTCACCACGCGGCTCTCCTCGGTCATGCCCCACTGCGCGGCGGTCGCGATCCGGAAGATCGCGGCGTGATCCACCATCACGCCCTTGGGCTGCGACGTCGAGCCGGAGGTGTAGAGCAGGAGCGCGAGGTCGCCCTCGCGCGCGGCCCGCGTCGCGCCGGGCGAGCCCGCGCCGCCCGTCGCGCGCGAGACGTCGACGAGCTCGAGCCCGTGCTGCCCGGCGAGCCGCGACGCCTCGACGCGCATCGCCTCGTCGCAGATCACGTGGCGCGCGCCGCTGCTCCGCAGGATGGCCCGCAGGACGTCGGCCTTCTGCTCGAGCTGGGCCGCGCTCGTCACCGGCGTGGGGATCGCCACGACGTTCGCGTGCCAGCAGGCGAGCAGCGCGCACACGTAGCTCGACCCCTGCGGAAAGCAGAGGACGGCCCTCTCTTGCGGCCGCATCACCGAGGCCAGGGCGTCGCCCAGCGCGCCGACCCGCCCGGCGAGCTCGGCGCCCGTGACGCGCTCGACCGAGTCCTCGTGGTGAAACACGAGGAGCGTCCTGTCGGGGTGGGCGGCGCAGCGCTCGACGATCGCCGAGAGGAGCGGCGCTCCCGGGCGCGGCCCCTCGGGGCGCGGCGGGTCCGCCGGCGCCGCGTCCCCGCCGCGGGGGGCGAGGTCCCCTCCTCGGCGCGCGTCGCCCTGGTCCGGGCCTCCCCGGCCGGAGGGCTCGTCCTCGGCGGGCGGGGGCGGCGCATCGGCCAGGATCCGGTCGATGAGGGTCGTGAGCGTCTTGCCCTCGCCGACCTCGACGAAGCTCGAGACGCCGGCGCGGCGCAGGAACTGGATGCTGTCGGTCCAGCGCACCGGCCTCGCGATCTGCTCGGCCAGGAGGGCCGCGACGGCGCCCTTCGGGTACGGGCGGCCCGTCGCGTTGGCGATGACGGGGGCGGCCGGCTCGGCGAGGGCGAGGCCCTCCAGAAACGCCCGGAACTCGCGGCCGGCGGCCTCCATGTGCGGGGAGTGGAAGGCGCCGCTGGTCCGCAGCGGGATGAACGCCTTCACGCCGTCGATCGCCTCGAAGATCGGCTTGAGGCGCCCGAGCTCCGCCTTGTCGCCGGAGAGCACGAGCTGGGTTGGCGCGTTGTGGTTGGCGATCGTGACGTCGACGGCGCCGTGCGCCCTCAGCGCGTCCTCGATCGCCCGCGCCGGGAGCCCGATGACGGCGGCCATGCCGCCGCCGTCGGCCTTCGCCATCAGCTCGGCCCGCCGCTTCACGAGCGCGAGCCCTGTGCGAAAATCGAACGCCCCGGCCGCGAGGAGCGCGTTGTACTCGCCGAGGCTGTGGCCCGCCAGGTAATCGGGGCGAGGCGAGCCCTGCTCGAGCTCCTTCATCAGGTGGAGGGCATTGACGACGTAGATGGCCGGCTGGGCGTATTCGGTCCTGTTCAGCAGGCCCTCGGGGTCGTCCAGACACAGCCTCTCGATCGAGTACCCGAGCACCTCATCGGCCTGCCCGATCAGGTCGCGAAACCGCTCGAACAGGCCCGCGCCCATTCCCTTTTTCTGCGTCCCCTGCCCTGGAAATACGTAGGCTCGCATAAGCTGTCCGTGGTCGATGGCTCGTTCGGGTTGCAGGTGGCGCCGGCGGCTCGCGGCCGCTCGGCTCATCGGTCTGGCGCGCCTCCGGCTGGCCCCCCCGGGCCGGCGCGCCCGGAGGGGCGCGTCGGGTGGCCGGAGAGGGTCAGTCGGCCGGCGATCGGGCCCGCCGCTTCGGGCAACGTGAAGAATCGGCCGTCCGCGAGCGAACGACGCAATGCCGGATCAGCGGTCTCCATAAGGATTCCTGCGACGTAAGCGAATCACAAGAGTGTGTTGCACCAGCCCTCGCGGGCGCACAAACCACCACCCTACCGCGGGCGCAAGGGCGCGAAATCACTGCCCCCGCGCGGACATAGAACGCGAGCGGGAGCGCTATACACCATCGAATCGAGAGTATGTCAAGGCACAGTTGAAACAACCGAATGCCGCGAGGCAGGCATGCGCCATTTCGACAACGAGATGGCGCCATGAGCCATGGGAGCGACAAACACCACGATCTCGCACCATTCCATCCAGCAATGGCCCCGAGAAGATCAAGCACAGTCACGTGAACCCATGTTAAGTTGTGCAAATCAACGCGAGCCCGATGGAACGATCCTTGATCCCTCCGGCAGAGCCTAGAGCTGCGTGGCGACGAGCTCAGCCTGGGTGACGCTCACGGGGAACGTCTCGACGAGGTGGGCAACCGCGGCGCCGTCGTCGAGCCGCATCACGTAGCTGCGCCGCACCGCGCGGGTCGCGGGCGGCAGGCCGTCGAACCATGGGCAGAGCTCGCCGAGGTGCTGGTCGGCCTCGAAGAGCTCGGTCCGGACAATGCGGACCTGCGCGTCGTGGAGGAGCCGCCCGAGCGGGATATCCGAGCGGAGCAGCCCCATGCGCACCGCCACCGGCAGCCGGCGCACCGCAATGCTGGCCGTAGCGTGCAGGTAGGCGCGACCCGACGTCGCGCCGCGCAGCAGGACCGATCGACGAAGGACCTCCTCGTCGGGAGCCCATAGCCCGCGATCGGCCGCCCCGTCGCTGCGCTCGACCGGGGTGAGCTCCTGGCGGAGCACCTGGGCACGGACCGGCTCGCCGGCGAGCCGTTCGAGGAGCGTGGTCACGTTCGAGCCGGGAGCGTCCGATGCGTCGGGCCAGAGGGAACGAAGCGACATGCAGGCATCCTTGCGGAGCTGAAGGTGATAGCTCCGTGTCGCGAATGTTAATTTTTGATAAATTTCACCCGTCCAGGACCACCCGCGTGGCGCGAAAAATACAGCGCCGGGGCTGGATCCGCGAGTATCCTCGGCTCCTGCGCATTGCAGCGACCTCGTCGCAGGGACCCCCGGTGCGCTCGTACTCCCACCATGGCCGCGGTGGCAACACAGAAGGGCGAAAGCGGCCCTGAACCTAGTCCATGATTTCTCCATTTTCAAGCGACCGATATGACCTGATGGAGGGATGCGTGTTGCTGCTCGGAGCTGTCGGCGGACGGCATGAACACGCGATGGCGGCTCGCCGTTCAACCCCGGCGCTGTCGGCGACGCGAAGACGTCACGCCCGCGCCGGCGACCAGCGCGCCTGAGCTCCGACGACGCTGCCGAGCTCCTCTGCAACGCTGCCGAGCTCCTCTGCAACGCTGCCGAGCTCCTCTGCAACGCTGCCGAGCTCCTCCGCGACGCCACGCCTGGCCGGCGTCGCGCGCGCTCGGCGAACCCCGCGCCGCGTGATACACAGCGAGATGTCGAGCGAGAACTACCATGAGCCGCTCGAGCTCCTGTCGGATGCGACCAAGGAGCGGCACCGCGCGATCGTGTCGCTCATCGAGGAGCTCGAGGCCATCGACTGGTACCAGCAGCGCGCCGAGGCGTGCGTGGACGCGGAGCTCCGCGACGTGCTGCTCCATCACCTCGAGGAAGAGGTGGAGCACGCGATGATGAACATCGAGTGGCTCCGGCGGAACGACCGCCTCTTCCGGGAGAAGATCGGTATCTACGTCGGCAGCCAGGGGCCGATCGTCGAGGTGGAGGCCGCCGAGGAGGCCGCGAAGCTCGGCGCCCCGGCGGGCCGGCGCGCGGCCGCGGAGGCGGCGGCGGGCGACGAGGGGGACGCGCGGCGGCCGCCCGGCGAGGAGGCGCGGCCCGGGGCGGTGGGGGTCGGGCCGGCGCGCCGCGGCGCCCTCGGCATCGGGAGCCTGAAGGGAGCCTGATCATGGATCTGCTCAAGCGTGAGCTCGCGCCCATCCTCCCCGCCGCGTGGGATCTCGTCGATCACGAGGCCGCGCGGGTGCTCAAGCTGCACCTCGCCGGCCGCAAGCTCGTCGACTTCTGCGGTCCGTTCGGCTGGGAGCGCGCCGCGGTCAACACGGGCCGCCTGCGCCTCCTCGAGCAGGATCCCGCGTACAAGATCGCCGCCGGCATCCGCCTCGTGCGGCCGCTCGTCGAGCTCCGCGCGCCCTTCCGCCTCGATCTCGCCGAGCTCGACGCGGTCGGCCGCGGCGCGGTGGATCCGGACCTGGACGAGGTCGTGCGCGCCGCCGAGCGCGTGGCGCGGTTCGAGGACGGCGCCCTCTTCAACGGGCTCGCGGCCGCGGGGATCGAGGGGATCCTGGAGGCCGCGCCGCACGAGCCCGTGAGCGTCCCGGCGCCGGAAGCGTGGCCGCGCGCGGTGGTCGCGGCGAAGGAGGTGCTCCGCGCCGCGGGCGTCGGCGGCCCGTACGGGCTCGCCCTCGGCTCGAAGGCGTACGACGAGGTGGCCGCGGCCTCGGAGGACGGTTATCCGCTCCTCAAGCACATCGAGCGCCAGATCATCGACGGGCCGATCGTGTGGGCGCCCGCGCTCGAGGGCGCCGCGCTCCTGAGCACGCGCGGCGGCGACTTCGAGCTGACCGTCGGGGGGGACCTGGCCATCGGCTACGAGCGGCACGACAAGGACGCCGTCGAGCTCTTCCTGACCGAGAGCTTCACCTTCCGCGTGCTCGAGCGCGCCGCGGCCGTCGCCCTGCGGCGGGGCTGAGGCCAGAGGCCCCTCGTCTGCTGGACATCGCTCCAGGGGCGGAGCCCGGCCGCCTCCGGGCCCCCACCTCGGCGCACGCGCGGCCCCGGGCTCCTCCCGGAACGCCGCCTCACCCGCCGTCCTGCGTCTCCCGCGTCTCGAGCCGGATCGTCCCCTCGGAGATCGTGATCACCTGCCGGTCGCTCTCCATCGACCGCGTGATCGTCAGCGTGGGCTTCCCGTCCGCGTACACGTGGCGAATCGACGTCTCGTCCTCCTCGCCCTTGCCGACCAGGAGGTGGTTGCCCTGCGAGTCCGCCGGCAGCCGCGCGCCCGGGCGCCAGTCGAGGAACGCGCAGATCCGGGCCCGGTCGAAGTCGAGCTCCAGCAGCACGCGCTGGTCCTTGTCGGCCGGAAAGTAGAAATGCCCGCTCTGGTGATACGGCTCGAAGGGGACAATCACCTTCTCATCGCCGAAGAGCGGCACCTTCACCTTGTAGACGTCGAGCGAGGTCCCCTCCTCCTGGTACGTCTGGTACGTGCCCTGCCGCTCCTCGCCGATCTCGCTGAGGACCTTCCCCTCCACGTGAAACGGCCACGCCGGCCGCTGGAACGCCGGAAACCGGAAGACAGGGTCGGAGGCGAGCTCGAGGCAGAGCTCGTGGACGATTCGGTAAACGTTGCTCTCCTCCCCATTGTCGTCCGTCGCCTCCTGCCGCTCGGCCTCCGCCCGGATGCGCGTGGACACGACACGATACGTCTTGCCGTGCTGAATCACGTTCTCGCCGAACGCCTCGTCGATCTCGACCTTCATCGACGGCAAGAGCGGCGTCGTCGGGAAGACACGGAACCAGACCACGGCCTCCGGCTCGCGCTGCCGCGCGCGCGCCGCCTCGAGCGTCACCCGATCGTCCAGCCGGCTCGCGATCGGCGAGCGGATCAGGCAGTCCGTACGCACCCCCGGCGCGCCGTGCTCGTTCGTGATGCGCTTCGTCTTCGTGGCCGCCTCGGTCGAGGCGTTGAGCACGCCCACCGCGTCGCGGCGCACCTCGGGGAACCGGGCCTCGATGGCCGCCACCGCGCCCCGGCGCAGGCGCTTCACCGCGCCTTCCCCGGGCTTCGTGGAGGCGATACGGTAGATGTCCTCGCCCGTGTCGTAATAGAGCCCGGCGTTCTCCCGGTGGAGCAGCCAGAACAGGAAGTCGCGGAACGACGCGTCGCTCCCGTCGACCCCGAGCCCGAGCGAGAGCACCGGGCGCTTCGCCTCGCCCGCGGTCCACGCGTGCTCCACGGTCACGCCGTCCGGCGTGTTGGCCTCGATGAGCTCCTTCAGGCTCCTGTCGACGTAGAGCGCGGTCGGCCGGTGCTGCCGGAGCAGCGCGCCGCCGCGATCCTCGAAGCGGATCGAGTACCGCCGCTGGAGCACGGGCGTCCCCGCCACGTCCGGGAACGCCCGCTCCACCACGCTCCTCTCCGTGACGACGCCCCTCACCGTCATGGGCGCCGCCGCCTCCTCCACCTCGTCGAAGGTGCGGGCCACCTCCAGCGAGACCTCGAGGAGATCCCTCCCGATGAACTTCGCGAACAGCGCGTCCTCGCCCTGCGCCGCGACCGCGACGAACGAGAACATGGCGCTGCCCTCGAACCCCCACGGCGTGATGTCGAGCTCGAATCGCTTGAGATCCCCTGCTCTGATCGAGAACGTCTCCCCGCCCGTCGTCAGCGCCAGGGTCGCGGTGAGCCGATCGACGAACGGCGGCTCGCCCTCTCCCAAGCAGCTCACGGCGCCTCTCCCTCCGTCGAGACCCCCTTCGCCGCGGCCTGGAAGTCGAACGTCCTCGTCGCGAGATCGACCACGAGCGCGAGCCGCTCCTCCGTCTCGCGCAGCCGGAGCTTCACCTCCAGCCGCGCGCGCTCCCCCGCGTCGTTGTAAGCCTCGTCGATCCCCAGGAGCTCGACGCGCGGCTCGTACAGCCGGACGTTCTCCTCGATCTCGGCGGTCAGCGTCACGACCATCTCCTCCTGCGTCCGGTAGCCGACGTCGGTCAGCCCGAACGAGCGCAGGAAATACCCGGCGCCCCGCTTGGTGCCGAGCACGAACCGCAGGTTGCGCACCACGTCCTCGAGCTCGCTCGTGCCCGCCCCGTTCACGAAATGCTTGTAAAGGAACATGCCGCCCTCACCTCCCTCGCGTCCCCCGCGCTGGGTGCGCTCTCCGGTCACGCCGCGATAGACGATCATCGTGTGCGGCGACGCGGCCTTGTCCCGCAATCGCTCGTAGCCGAGGTACCCCTGCGCCGCGCCGCCGGGCGCCTCCACCCGCGCCCAGCTCGCGTGATGGAGCACCACCAGGCGGACGAGGAGCGGTATCCGGAACGGGTCCAGGAGCGGCAGGAGCCGCGCGCTCATCCGCGATCGGACGAGCCCCGGCCACGGGCGACCCCGCTCGTCCACCTCGTCCTCGGCCAGGAGGTCGACGATGAACCCCGCCGCCTCCCAGGGGTACACGCGGCCGATGATCCCGGTGCCGTCCAGCCTCGACTCGCCCGTGCGGAAGGCGTGGCTCGCGGTCTCGCTCGCGAACGCGCGCCGCGTGACCCGCACCGGGAGCTCCGGGAAATAGAGCTGCCAGAGCCACTTCAGCGTGCTCACGGATCCGGGCCCCAGCATCCGGAAGAACGCGCGCAGCGCGCGGTCGTGATCGCCGAACGGGCCGCCCGGCTCCTCGGGATAGACCGCCCGCACGTACCCCTCGCACAGCCGGTGCTCGAAGAACCGGATGAAGTCGTGGAAGCGATCGGGATCGGGGCTCGACTCGATCGCCTCCAGGAAATAGCTCGGCAGGAGGGTCCCGTCGCTGAAGAGCCCCAGGTTCAGGGTGATCACGGCGCCGCGCGCGGGCGGCTCGAGGAAGCGGACGGCCTCGACGATCGAGGGCGAGGTCGAGCCGTCGCGCGCGCCCTCGAACAGGAGGTCGTCGCGCTCGTAGCCGTGCTCGCGGAGCACACAGAGCAGCCGCCCGAGATCGAAGCGCCGCGCCTCCCGCGCGAGCCGCCGCTCGAAGGCCGCGCGCGCGTGCTCCCCCGTGGCCGCCACGCCCACCGCCTAGCCCCGGACGAACCCCTCGAGGTCCACCCGGTAAAACTGGCTGCGCGCCTTCCAGGCCAGCGAGTCGCGCTCGTCGAGGTGCGCCGACAGGGCGTCGATGTGCTGGCTGAGCAGCGCGCTGAAGCGGGCGAAGACCTCGGGGAAATGGGCGCGCGGATCGAAGCCCTCGACGATCTGCTGCACGTCCTCGGCGACGATGGCCGCCTTCTCGAGCTCGCCCCTCTCGATCAGGACCTCGAACGCCCGGAGCTTGGCCAGGAGCTCCAGGAACGGGTGCGCGACCGCGAGCTCGATCCGCGCCCGCGGCGCGCCGCCCGGGGCCGCCGCCGCCCGCGCCCCCTCCGGGGTGAGCGCCGGCGCGCCGGGGGACGCCGCGGGCGCGTCCTCCCGCGGCGCCGGCGGGGGCAGCTCGGCGGCGGGCGCGGAGGGCGGCGCGGCCCGCGCGGCGAGCACCTCCGCGCGGGCGCGCAGGAAGCCGAGGAGCCGCCCGAGGCCGCGCGCCGCGCTCGCGTACACGTCGGCCGCGAGCGCCGCGGCGGCGCGCTCGCCGGAGCGGAAGACGGCCTCGATCACCCCGGGGCCGAGCCCCTCCTGGAAGGCGCCCCACGCCGGCGTGCCGTTCTTCTGATGGTACTCGAGCGCGTCGACGATCGTGTCGAAGAGCCACGCGAGGCGCTTGTTGAAGTGCTCTTCGCGCCGCCGCGCCGGGCCGATGGCCTCGAAGCTCGGGCCGAGCGCGACGAGCACGACGTCGAGCAGCGGCCCGAGGGCCGCGATGCCGCCCTCGAGGAACGCCTCGTAATAGAGGAACGACAGCGGGCGGATGTCGTGAATGCCCTCGCCGGCGAGCGCCTCGGCGGCGTCCGCCGCGGCGTCGTACCTGCCCTGGTCGGCGAGCGCGAAGATCTCGGCGAGCCGGGGATCGTCCGCCTCGAGCCCCGGCTCGGGCCGGGGCTCGAGCGGCTCGAGGAACATCGTCAGATCACGCGCCATCGTTCACCTCGCGCGGGCCGCTCCGCGGCGGCGCCGCCGCTCAGCCCTGCGCCACCACCTGGCCCGCGTTCGTGATCGAGATGAGCCCGCCCCACGAGCAGAGCAGCGTCGAGCTCATGTCGAGCGCCGGCATGTCGCCGATGAGCACCGTGGGGACGCCCGCCATCCACGGCGCCGGCGTGACGGGCACGCAGGGCATGGGCGTGAGCACGCCCAGCGCCGCCGCCGTCGCCGCGGCCACCGCGGGGTTCGCGGGGCTCCGGCACATCGCGAACGGCAGCACGTTGAGGAGCGGCTTGTTGTCCAGGATGTTGGCGATCGGCGTCGCCCCCAGCACGCGGTTCTGGGGGAGGACGAGGAGCGCCGAGGGGGCCGTGCCCATGGAGCACGTCAAGGTGGCCCCCAGGCAGGCGAGCGATGCCATGGAATGACCTCGATCGCAGGTTATTCAGCGCCCGGCGGCCGGGCAAGAATGTAGCCCAGCCGCGAGAGCAGCACGAAGAGCTCCGAGCGCGCCTTGTCGTGCAGGGCGCCGCCGAGGTACTGCGCGCGGCACCACGCCTCGTCCGCGACGCCGTCGAGGAGCCGCGGGCGGAGCGGGAAGATCTCGACGCGATCCGGCGCGAACGGCTCGCCCATCTCGCGCGCGATCCGCGCCGCGATCGCGCGCGGCCCGACGGGCAAGGCGACGCGGCCGTCCGGCCCGCGCTCGCCCTCCACGAAGGCGATCGCCGTGATCTTCGCGTCGCTCGGGGCGCGCCCCGGGGAGACCACGACGGCCGCGTGCCGCACGAGCGGCTCGCGCTCCACGACGCGCGCGACCTCGGCCGTGGGGTACGCATGCGCGTCCCGCCCGACGTCGACGGCGCCCGCGAGGGTGAACCCGTCGGGCTCGCGCACGAGGACGAGGCGCGGCAGCCCGGCGAGGTCCGGCGCGCCGTCCCGGAGCGGCGTGTACATGCCCGCGGCGTTCAGCGCCGGGAGCGCCCCCGCCGCGAGCTCGGCGAGCAGCCACGGCCGCCCCGGCGCCGGCCACACGCGCGGCACGAGCGACGTGGGCGAGGGGGGCGACGGGGGCGAGAACAGGTGCACGCCGGCCGCCGCCGCGGCGCCGGCCACGCCGAAGCCCGGGACCTTGCGGGCCCAGAGCGCGCGCGCGAAGGCGTCCCAGCGCTCCGGCTCGACGACCTCGGTGAGGCTGCGGAACCAGGCGCGCGCGGACCGCGGGACCGCCGGCGCGCCGCCGCGCAGCACGGCGTCCCGCAGGCGGCGCGAGACGCCGAGCACCGTGACGCCGGCGCGCTCGAGCAGGCGCGGATCGGCCTCCGCGTCGCCGGGCGCGATCTCGGCGCAGGCGGCCCCCGCCGCGAGCGCGGCGAGGGCGAGGTGCGGGGCGTGTTGCGCCGGATCGAGCCCGGGCGCGGCCAGGGTGTCGGCCTCGTCCAGGCCGAGGACCAGGAGCCCGTCGCGCAGGAGCGCCTCGTGGAGCGCCGCGGCCGTGAGCTCGACCGGCGCCGCCGCCGGGTCGCCGAAGACCGAGAGGAGCCTGGCCGCCGGCGCGTCCGGCGCGTACCAGTGCGACGGCGGCGGGGCGCCCTCCCCGCGCGGCGCCGCGGCGAGCGGCAGGAGCGCGGCCTCGCCCTGCGCGGCGAGGTGCCGGTGGCGCTCGGCGATCACCACGTGATCCGGCGCGAGCCGCGCGAGCCGGTGCTGGACGAAGGCCGGGCCGAGGGGCGGCAGCGCCGAGATCACGGCGCCGAGGCGCAGCGCGGCGAGCAGCGCGACCACGTGCTCGACCGACGGGGGCAGCACCACGGCGACGGCCTGGCCGGGCGCGACGCCCGCGCTCTGCCATGCGGCCGCGAGCGCCCCGGCGCGGAGGTGCAGGCTCTCGTAGGAGACCTCCTGGTCGCCCGCCGCGCCCACCGACACGAGCGCCCTCCGGCGCCTGCCGAGGTGGGCGACCACGCAGTCGTGGTAGACGTCGTACCCCTCGCCGGGGCGGCTCTTGAGCCCGCCGGGCCGCCGCGCCGCGTGCGCGTAGAGCGCGCGGCGGAAGCGCTCCGGGGCCTCGTAGGTCGCGGGCAGCAGCGCGCCCAGGAAGGCGCCGTCCGCCTCGCCGGCGCGCAGGGTGCCGACGAAGGCGCGCAGGTCGAGCCGCTCGGGGTCGGGGACGGGCGCGCGGGGCTCTTCCATGGTCATCGGGGCGCTGCGGCGGCGCCGGAGCGGTGGGCTCGCTCCCGCGGGCGGTGGTGCCGGTCACGCCATGCACGCCTCGGTATCCGGCGAGCGCTCCTTGTACCAGGCTGCGGCCTCATGGAGCTCGGCCTCCGCTTCGGGCCCAAGCCGGGCCGGCTTCACAGGCCCAGATCGCGCTCGATGCGGGCCACCGCGTCGTCAACGTCGACGCCCGGCGACTGCCCGGACAGCGCCCGATGCGCTCTTCGCTCGATCTCCTCGATCCAGGCCGCCTCGTCGCGAACATCGGGACGAGAGAGCGAGTCCATGAGCTGCAACGCGAGCATCGCCCGCTCTCCTTCGTCGAGATCGAGCGCCTCCTGGAGGAGCTTTCGGGCCGTGCTCATGCTCCGGGAGGGTAGCACGCCGCGGGGACGGGCGCGCCGGGCCGATCGCGGCGCATCCAGCCAGCGCCGCGGCGGCGGCCGGGAGGGCGCCCGCGCCGTCAGCGACGTCGCAGCTTCGTGCGCTCGATCCGGTGCTCGCCGAGCCGGATCACGACCTCCTCCGGGAGCGGATTGCGCAGGGACATCCGCCACGCGCCGTCGGGCGCCGTGAAGAAGAAGTAGACCGCGACGTCGCTCTTGCCGTCGTCGTCGAGCGTGACCGTCACCTCCTCGCCCGGGAAGATCGGCTGCTTGCTCAGGATCTGCCCGTCGGCCTGCTCGCCGAAGAGCTTCGCGGCCGCCTCCTGGTACGACTCGGCCGCGAGCGCCTCGTTCACGTGGCGGACCATCATGTACAGCATCGCGCCGCCGTTCGTCTTCGCGGGCGCGTCGACGACGATGCGCGTCGTGCTGCCCGCGCACCCGGCGAGCGCCGCGAGGGCCGCCGCGGCGAGCACCGCGAAGGCGGGGCGCGCGGGCCGCGTCACCGCGACCTCGCCGCGTTCACCCTCGCCCTGACGAGCGCGAACGTCTCCCACGGGTCGCCCAGGACGACGAGCTGGGCTAGCACCGCCTGGCCGGCCTCCGCCGGGACCTGCCACGTGTAGAGCTGTCCCGGGGCGGGCTGCCGCACGGGCGCGGGCGGCTGCGCCGCCTTCCGGAGCAGCCGCAGGAAGCTGAAGTGCGATCCCTCGGCGCTGAGCGGCGCCGGGTGGGTGTCCTCCTTCGAGGCGACGTCGGTGAGCTGCACGCCGACCTGCGAGCTCGACGCCGTGGTCCAGTCGAGCTCCAGCGCCGTCGTCGCGGGCTTCTGGTTGAAGTTGAACAGCGACCCGGGCCCCACGTTGAAGTAGACCAGCGTGAGCGCGCGCCGCTCGCGCGTCGCGCTCCCGAGCGGCACGGTCGCGAGCCGGTAGCGGAGGGGCCGGGGCTTGCCCTTCTCGTCCCAGAGGCGCGCCGAGAGCACGCCCGCGGCGTTGACGATCCGGTACATATCGTCGGGCAGGGCGAGGCTCGCCTGCACCGACGGGCGCATCCGGAAGCCGCCGCTCCCCTCGACCAGCGACAGCGGCTCGAGGTAGCGCCGGAACACGTCGTAGATGCGCCCGTCCGTGGGGTGGAAGAGCGCGGCGAGCTCCTCGGGCGTCACCTCCTCCGACGCGCCGGGATCGAAGGGGAAGCGGGCGACGGCGCGCTCGAGATCGGGCATGAAATCCCGCCGGAAGACGCGCGAGACGACGCCCTGGATGTCGCTCCGGCCGATGCTCGAGAGCGGCGACAGGGGGGCGAGGAAGGGCGCCTGCTGCTCCTTCGGGAGCGCGACGGCGTTGATCCAGCCGCGGATCAGCGACGCGTACGCGCCCTTGTCGCTCCGCAGCCCCGCGAGGACGAGGCGCCCCGACGGCGCGAGCGCCTGCTCCAGCGTCTCGCCCGCCCCCGCCTCGCCCGCCCCCGCCTCGCCGCCCCCGGCCTCAGCCGCGCCGGCGCCGTCCTCCTCCGCCGCCTCGAGGTCCTTGAGCATCTGCGCGAGGATCGCCTTGTACTGCGTGACCCTGGGCGCCGCGCCGGCGCCGTCGACCACCTCGTGCCAGCGCGCGAAGGCCTCGGACACCCGCTTCATCGGCGCGAGCATCGGCTCCTCCTGCTTGGTCTCCGGGTCCTGGACGTCGAGGGTCGCGTGGTGATCGACGATCTGCAGGAAGTCGTCGTAGGTCGTGCCGCCGCCGCTGTCGCTCATCAGCGCGAGCGCGACGCGGAGCGCCTCGGACGAGGGCGCGGACAGCCGGAACCCCTGGACGAAGCGCGCGAGCTCCTCGCGCGCCTCGTCCGCGTACCGCTCCACCATGCGCCGCACGAACGTGGCGACCTGCTCCCGGTCGCGCCGGCGCGCCTCCACCTCGTGGCCGCGGGCCGCCGCGTCGCGCTCGCCGGCCTCCAGGGTCCGGAGCGCCGCGCGCAGCCGGAGCACCGGGCCCCGGACGTGGGCCTCGTACGCGGCGCGCGTGTAACGCCCCGCGATCACGGACCGGCCGGTGAAGATCGCCTCCGCGCCGGCGGCGGGGTTCCAGGCGACGGGCTGCGGCTCGTCGCCCCCCGCGGCGAAGAAGATCGAGCGCTGGGCGCCGCTCCGCGCGAAGCCCTGCAGGAGGAGGCTCGCCCTGCTGTCGCGCATGACGGCGGTCCACTCGTCCTCCTCGAAGATCCTGACGCCGCTCCGGAGCGCGACGAGCCGGGGCTCCGCGCCGCTCGACCGACGCGCGTACAGGCCCTCCAGCTCGCTCACGAGGCCGCCCAGCAGCCCGCGCCGCTCGTCCACGGCGAGCCCCGCGCCGCGCACCGCCCGGAGCATCCCCGCGAGCTCCTCGACGTCCAGCGAGCGAAACGCCTCGTGCTCCTCCAGGAACGCCCCGAGCTGCGGCGCGTAGGCATGCGCGAGGCTCGCGCCGCGCGCCGCGCCCTCGTCGGTCGCGCCGTCGTGGTCCATCCCCTCGAGGAGACCGAGCGTGAGATCGGCGTGCTGGAGCCGGCCGAGCTGGCGCTCGAGCGACGAGGCCTGCGCCTGGAGCCGCTCGAGCTCCGCGGG
Source organism: Sorangium cellulosum (assembly GCF_004135735.1). Taxonomy (GTDB): domain Bacteria; phylum Myxococcota_A; class Polyangia; order Polyangiales; family Polyangiaceae; genus Sorangium; species Sorangium cellulosum_F. Next base: position 5,004,386 of record NZ_CP012670.1, read on the forward strand.
CTCGACCACGCGATCCCGCATCGCCTCCTCCACGGCGAGGACGAACCGCCACCAGGGCTCCTCGGTGTCGTACGGCTCGAGCGGGACATTGCTGATCTCGAACGACACCGGCTCGCGGGGCGCCTGGTCGGTGTTCTCCAGATAATCGACGATGATCTCGGGATCGAGGCCCGTCATCGACGCCCAGAGCTGCAGCCGGTTGCGGCCGCGGTCGTCGCGCTCGCGCCGGATCCCCAGCGCGTCGTGCCGGTCGCTGTGGATCAGCGCGAGGTAATAGAGGCTCCGGTGGCTCGGGAGGGCGAGCGCTGCGTCGTGGCTCCTGCCGTGCACCTTCCCGAGCCGCGCGACGTGGCGGAGCCCGGGCAGGAGGAGCTCGTCCCGGATCGCCTCGGAGAACCTCACCCGCATCCGCGCGCGGGTGCGCGCGAAGAAATCCGGGTGCGTGTCGAGCCACGACGAAGGGCGCGCGGTGAACGCGATGATGGCCTCTCGCCGGCTCTCCTCGTGCGCGGCGTCGACCGCCGCCGGCTCGTAGCGGGAGAGCGCGCTGTCCGCCGCCTCCCAGAGCCCGTACTGGTGGGCGAACGCGATGCCGAGGAACGTCATCACGCCGCTCGCGACGAGGGTCGCGGCGACGAGGTGCCGGAGCCGCGGATCCGGCCCCGGCCCGCGCTCCGACGCGCGGCGCAGCGGGCTCGGGGCGCTCGCGGGCGAGGCGGCGAGGTAGAGCCCGCCGCGAACCGGATCGAACGAGAGCGCCTCGTGGGCGAAGAGCGAGGCGAGGAACTGGCGCAGCGGGGGGATCAGCGGCGGCGCCTGCCGAAGGAAGGCGATCACCCGGCGGTAGGCGTCCGCGTCGAGCGCGGTGAGGGCGCGGGGCAGGTGCTGCCGCAGGCCCTCGAGCCAGGCCTCGAGCCGCGCGCCGGCGTCCTCCTTACCCGGGAGCGGGACGTGCATCGCGATGCCCTGCGCGCGGCAGAACGAGGCAAGCTCGGCGTACCCCTCGATCGCGTCGAGGTGCGTGAGGACCACGCGGACCTCGAGCGGCCGCCGCCGGATCGCGCTCAGCAGGTTGATCTTGCCGCGGATCGTCTCGGCCAGCTCCTCCGTCGCGTCGGGCGGGTCCGCGAGGAGCCGCTGCGCGTCGACGGCGACGAGGACGGTGGGCGACCGCCTCGAATAGAGCCGCCGCCACAGGAGCTCCAGGGCCGTCCGGCACGCCGGGCCGTGATCGTGCAGGACATTGGCCGGGACCTCCATCACCACGGCGCTCGAGGTGAGGTAGACCGGAAGATCCTTGTCGTCCGTCTGGCTCGCGATGAACTGCTTCGCCTGCCGCCGCCAGTCGGTATACCGGTCGACCATCGTGCTCTTGCCGCTCGCGGCGGCGCCGAGCACGACGAACTGCTCGAAGTTGAGGATCGACCGCCGGTAATGCGGGGGCAGCCTCCCGAGGAAGCGCCGCCACGCCCGCACGAGCTGGACGGGGCTCACCGCGGCTCCCTCGGCCCCCGCCACGGGCGCCTGAGGCGCGAGCGCCTGGGCGGCCTTCCTGGCGTCCTTGCGCGCCTTGTAGCGCTTCCTCAGCGCGACGCCGAAGGCGGCGAGGACCGGGGCGAGGACGAGGATCGCCGCAAGGACGCGGGGATCGATCTCGCCCACGAGGCCTTGCACCGTCTCCTGCGCTTCGTCGAGGGGCTTCATCCGGGGCGATCGATCCGACCCTTACGAGGGCATTGCCCACGATAGGCCGACGCCGGGGGGCCGCCAAGAATTCGGGCGCCCCCGCGCCGGGCGCTCACTCGGCGCGCCAGTACAGGTAAAGGCGGCACCTCGCGAGCTGCGGGGCGTCGAAGAGGACGACCTTGCCCTCCTGGATCGCGTAATCCCACTCCTGGCCTGGCGCGATCGCGAAGAACTCCACGTTCGACGAGAAGCCGTGGTGAAACGGCGGGCTGTCGAACCGCGAGAACGGGATCCCCTTGAGCGCGCGCTCATAGACGGTGTGCAGGCGCGTGGGGCTCGCGAGCTTGACGCCGCCGAGCTCGAGCCGCGTGGCCACCTGCGGCTTCTTGATGAGCAGGAAGACGTCCCGCGCGCGCTTGACCTCCGGGCCGAGGGCGCACTCGAGCATGCCCTCCTTCTGCGCGAAGGCGACGTAGGGCACGCTCCTCCGCCCGATCTGGGCGTGCTCCTCGAGCTCCCCGAGGAGCACCTCCAGGCACTCGGCGAGCTCCTCGTGCCGGTACCGCGCCCCGAGCTCGGAGGGGTCGATGCCCCGGAACACGCAGACGTCGGCGTACAGGGCGCGCAGGGCGCGGAAGACGTCGAACGGGTGCGGGGCGATGCCCTGCTCCAGGTCGTCGAGGAGCTCCACGAACGCGAACACGCCGCGCAGCGCCTGCTTCGCCGCGGACTGGCTGTCGCCGGAGAGGTGGTTCTGCTCGACCTCGTCGAGCAGGGTCTGCCGGAGCGCGCGGGCGATGGCGCGCATGCGCCGCCGCTGGTCCTCGAAGAGCGGCGCCGAGCGCCCGACGCAGACGAGCGGCGGGAGGTGATCGGTCCTCAGCGACCAGAGCCCGTCGGGGCTGCACTCGAACACGGCCAGCTTGAACGACTGCGCCGCCGTCTCGGAGGTCGCGTTGCTCGAGAGCTCGACCTTCTGGACGATCCGCTCGATCCCCTCCTCGCCCGCGTCCCCTGCGCCCAGCGCGACGACCTCGTACCCGCTCTCCAGGTGGACGTACACGGGCGCGATCGACGCGCCGGTCGTGTTCAGGTTGAGCGTCGCCGGCGCCGTGTTGCCGGGGATGTCGACGATCGTGCCCGAGGGCAGGACGAGGCTCATCTCCTGGACGCTGACGATGCCCTTCTGGAGCTGGAAGCCGTCGAGCTCCAGCGTCCCGAGGCCCCACGAGGGCGCGGGGGAGAGCCGGAGCCGGAGCGCGACCTCCTCCCGGAGCGACCTCTCCTGCGCGTAGAAGTGCTCCGGGAGGAGCGCCTGGCCCATGTGCCAGTGCACCCGCGACGTCTGATAGGCGACCTTCTTCACGTGCGCTCGCTGGGGCGCGGCCAGGTGGGCTGTCTCTCGCGCCCTCGCCGCGCGGGCCCCGTCACTCCACCTTGGCCAGCGTGCCGACCTTCATCCCCCACCCCTTGACGAACTTCTTGCTCTTCGAGGTGGCGAACTTGAGGTCGTACGCCTGGTTCGCGGCGGGGACGATCTCGAAGTAGATGTTGTAGACGTTGACGTCGATGTTCGGCGCGACCTTCACCGGCTCGCTCGCGACCGAGAGGCGGATGTCCGTCTTGCCGGGGGCGTTGAGCTGGCCGGCGACCTTGGGGGTGCCGCTCGCCGGGTGCGCCTCCTCGAACCACGATTTGACCTCCTCGTCGTAGTTGACGATCCACCAGCCGAGGTCCTTGACGACCGTGGTCTTGAGCGTCGTCTGCTGCTTGATCTGCACCTGGTTCGCGTTCTCGGACGAGATGTAGGCGCTGATGCAGATGGGATCCCCCACGCCGCCGCCCCACGAGAAGCTCTCGAGGACGCCGACGACCTTCACCTTGTTCGCGCCGCTCGTCTCGTCGCCGCTCGTGGCCGGCGCGAGGTCCTCGATGCCCGCGTACGTCTTCGTCTCGTTGAAGGGCGTGTAGACCTCGATGTCCTTGGCGAGCGCGCCGCTCAGGCCGAAGCCGTTGAGATCGACGAGGTAGCCGACCCGCTGCTTCTTGAGCGGGTCCATGACGAACCCGCTCTTCCAGTCGCAAGAATAGTCGTACATGACCGTCTCCTACCGGGTTCGTCGGCGTCAGCCGAGCCGCGCGTCGACGCGCAGGTCGACATCCATGCCCTCGAACTGGATGTGAGGGAGAATCGAGAGGTTGCAGTGATACCAGCCGATCTTGCCCTCGACCGGGGCGACGTCGAGCGAGTAGGCCTTGAACGGGTAGTACCGCAACGTCAGGTCGTCGGGGTTGATCACGGTCGTGACGAACTGCGAGATCCAGCCGTCGATCTGGCCGGTGATGTAGGCCGCGTCCGCGCTCGATCCGATGTTGTCGCGCATGATGCACTTCAGGTAATGGGCGATGCGCGAGACGGAGAAGGTGTAGCAGAGGTTCGCGGCGAGCTGCTGGTTCTCGGCGTCCTTCGGGTCCTTCTGCGCGAGCGGCCGCTTGAGCGCCTGCGCGCTGTAGAACACCGCGTCGGCCGTGCCCTTCTTGTGGATGAGCGGGATGAGCCCCGCCTTCGCGAGCTCGAACTCGCGGAAGTCGGGCATGGTCGTCTCGACCGGGCCGCGCAGCTCGTCCTCCCCGCGGACGTTGAACGTGTAGGACGCGAGCCCGTCGCAGAGCCCGCCCCCCTTGACGCCGCGCAGGTACTGGCACCAGCCCGAGGTCTCGAACGACCGGACGAGGTTCCTGGCGAAGAGCATGGCCGAGCTGCCCCAGAGGTACTCGTCCGGGTCGTCGCCGCGGACGCTCTCCTCGAAATGGATGTCCTCGGACGGGTTCGTGATGTCGTTGTACGGCGCGCGGACGAGGTAGCGCGGCATCGTGAGGCCGATGTAGACGGCCTCGTCCGACGAGCGCAGCTTCTTCCACTCCGCGTAGCGGGGCGTGTCGAAGAGGCCGTCGATGTCGCGGAGCTGGTTGACCTCGGCCATGGTCTTGCAGCCGAACAGCATGGGCGACGCCGAGGCGACGAACGGGGCGTGCGACGCGGCGGCGATCTTGCCGACCGTGCGCAGCCAGAGGATGTCCTTGCGCGTGTTCGCGAACTCGTACAGGCCGATCATCGCGCCGTACGGCATGCCGCCGAGCTGGTCGTACTCGGCGACGTAGATCTTCTTGAAGAGCTCGGACCCGGCGATGTCCGCCGCGTTGAGCTCCAGGTCGTCGAGCAGCTCGTCCTTGCTGGCGTCGAGGAGGTTGATGTCGATGTTCGCCCGGAAGTTCGTGTTCCGGACGAGGTCCTCGATCGAGGCCCAGGTGGACTCCATGGCCTTGAACTCGGGCGCGTGGAGGACCTCGTTGATCTGGTCGGAGACCATCTCGTCGATCCGGGCGATGAGCGCCTGGATCCTGGGCTTGTCGATGCCCTCCTTCACATCCATGTTGTAGAGGACCGCGGCCATGCTGGAGAGGAACCGCTCCTCGTCGGACACGGCCTCCGTGATGGTCTGGAGGTTGTCCCGGATCATCGGCTGCGGCTTCGCCACCTCCGGCGCGTCCGGGGAGAGCCGGACGCTCTGGAGGAGGCTCTTCACGCTCAGGTCTTGCTCTGCCATGGCTCACCCAATCCTTGCTCGCTGGGGCCGAGATCGCCCGTCAGGCCTCTGATCCTTCGTTGTTCGCGTCCGGGTGCCCCGGCGGGAGCTGGAAGGACTCGAACCCTTCGAGCTGCTTCTTGAGCTCCTCGGCGGCCTGCTCGTTGCCCGCGAGCGCGCGGAGGAGCTTGCGGAAATCCTTGCTGTTGTCGATGTTCGCCTGCATCTCGAGCAGGAGCTTCTTGAGCAGGAGCAGCGCCCTGATCTTGGGCACGTTCCGCGCGACCTCGGCGGGGCTGAACGAGTTCATCGAGGCGACCGGCAGGTTCACCGTGAGCGTCTCGGCGTTGGCCGGGTCGATGCGGTTCGGCACCGTGGTCTCGATGGACATGTTCATGTCCGCCATGACCTTGTTCAGGTTCTTGCCGTCGAGGCGCCGGATCTCGCGCTTGTCGAGCTCGAGCTTCCTGTCCCTCGACGTGCCGGAGGACAGGTCCCCGAGCACGAGGACGCGGAACGGGAGGTTGACCTCCTTCTGCTCGACGCCCTGCGGGATGCGGTACGTGAGCGTGATTCTCGACTTCGGGATCTCGTCGGTGATGGCCATGGCTGCTCCGATCCTTGCGGTCCGACGGCGCATCGGGCCCGCGTTGCGTGCGTCCGCCGTCCCGCCCGCGGGCTAGGCGTCCCCACCTGATTTCCACTGCTTCACGAGCCGCTGCGTCGGTCCGAGCGCGAACTCGAGGATGGCGGTCTTGCCCTTCGCCGGGACGACCTGGAACTCGAACCTGTAAACCTTGATGTCGAGGGTGTCGCTGGCCCGCGTGGGCGTCTTCGAGACGGAGATCTGGAGCTCCCCCCCGGTCGTATCGAGGTTCGCGTCCATGTTCTTCCCGTCCTTCACGAGCGCGGCCTCGTACCACTTCTTCTTCTCGTCGTCGTACGCGAGGACGTAGAAGGACATCTGGAGCTTGGTGCTCGTGAGCGGGCGGCCGAGCTTGGAGCGGATATCCGCGGCGGCCCCCTGGCTCACGTAGGCCACGAAGCGCATCGGGGCGTCCTCCTCGCCGGAGAAGCGCACGCTCTCGAGCACGCCGATGCACGGGATCTTGCCGCCGGTGACGGCCGTCTGGCCGGCGGCGTTGAACGGGTTCCACACCTCGATGTCCTTCTTCAGGTTGAGGCCCCCGCAGCCGCTCCAGAAGAGGAGATAACCGACCGTCGCCTTGCCGCGCGGGTCGACGTTGAACCCGAAGCGGTAGTCGCAGTCGAAGTCAAGGTTGTTATCCCCCGTGTCCACGCTCCGCGCAATGGTCGCGCGTTTGCAAGACGGGAGTCCACTTTTTTGTGGCGTCGTGGGCTCGAACGCGGAAATGGCGCGCCGCGCGCGCCCGCGCCGCAGGCTTCCTTACATGCCGCGTCGGGCGCTCACGGACGCGCGAGCTCCCGCCGCGCCGCCGCGATCTCGCCCAGCGCGTCGATCTGCGCCTTGCCCGCGGCGATGCTGTCGCGCACGCCCTGCACGCCTTGCTGGATCTGCCGCTCGCCGGCGTCGAGCGCCCCGCCGAGGCGCCCGGCCAGCGAGTCGACGGCCTGCGCCATCCGCGCCTTGCCCTGCTGGATCTGCTGGATGGCCTGGCCCTGGGCGCTGTCGATCTGGTGGCCGACCTGCGCGACGAGCGCGCTCATCTGCTGCTTGACCGAGCTCAGCGTCGAGGCGACCGGCCGCAGCGCGGCGTCGATCTGCTGCGCCATCGCGGCCGCGGCGGCGTCGATCTGCGCGAGCGCCTGCCCCTTGCCGGCCTCGATCTGCTGCTGGATCTGCCGCGACAGCTTGGTGAGCTCGTCTCCCGCCTGCTCCGCGGCCCCCTGCACGGCGGGCAAAGCCGTGTCGAGCGCGCCCTGGATGGCGCTCCTGGTGGGCTCGACCAGGGCGCTGGGCAGGCCGGTCGCGGGGATCCTGTCGAGGGCGGCGGCGCCCTGGTGAAGGAGGCTGTTGAGGGACTGCACGCCGGCCGCGAACGCGGACGACAGCTCGCCGAGCTGCTGCTCGAGCGCCCGGAGCGGCGGCAGGATCTCGCGGGGCAGCGCCGCGGCGGCGCCGCGGGCCGCCGCGAGCAGCGCAAGCGCGGTCGAGATGGCCGCCTCCACCTGCTTCAGCAGCGCCTCGAGCCGCTCGAGCGCCGCGACCTGGATCGCGTCGATGGCCTGGCTCGCCTGGTCGGCGATCGCGCGGAGCTGCCGCTCGGCCTCGTCGAGGCTCGTGTTCATCTCCTCGATCGGCCCGAGCACCGCGCGCTCCAGCGCCTTGCCGGCGGACGCGACGGCCTCGAGCCTCGCCCCGGCCGTCCGCTTCGCGGTCGCGGCGACGGCGTCGAGCTGCGCGCGACCGCGCGCGATCGGCGCCGTCGCCCCCTGGAGCGCGCCCCTTGCCTCGACGCGGCCGAGGAGCGCGCGCCCCTCGGCGTCGAGGGCCTCGATCTCTCCTCTCAGCGCCCGCGCCTGCGCATCGAGCCCGACGAGGGCGATGCGCAGGCGCGCCTCGGGCATCGCGAGCCTGGCCTTGAGCTCCCCGAACATCCCGCCTCCTGTCACGTGAGGAGGGCCGCGAGCACGGCCGATTTCGCCTCACCGACCCTGGCCGCGAGGATCTGCAGGGCCTCGGTGGCGCTCGCCATCATGCCCTGGAGCTCCGCCTCGGCCGCCCTGGTCTTCGCGCTCACGGTCGCCGCCGCCTGCTCGAGCGCGGCCTCCACCTCCGCGGAGGCGGCCTCCAGGCTGGCCGTGGCGCCGCCCGTCGCGCCCTCGAGCTTGCCGGAGACCTCGCCGATGCTCTCCCGCACCTCCGCGGCGATGCGCGCCTTCGCCGCCTCGACGGTCGGCTTCAGGTCGTGCATGGGCGCGGCCTCGTCCTGCCCCTCCTCTTCCTTGACCTCGAGCCGGATCGTCCCCTCGGAGATCACCAGCGTCTCGACGTCGCGGCCGAGCCGCCGCTCGACGCGCAGCGCGGGCTTTTGGTCCTCGTAGACGTGCCGCACGGTGGTCTGGTCCCGGTCGCGCTTGCCGAGGACGATCTGGTTGCCCTGCGTGTCCTGCGCGAGCCGGCCGGCCCAGTCGAGGTACGCGACGATCTCCGCGGTGTCGAAGCCGAGGGCGACGAGCACGCGCTGGTCCTTGTACGCCGGGAAGAAGAAGTGTCCCGGGGCGTGGCCCGGGAGGAACGGGGCGACGACGGTCTTGTTCCAGAGCGGGATGTGGATGCGATAACGAGGCCGGGAGTCGTCCTTTCCCTCGAGCGCGTGCCAGGTGCGATCCCCGTCGCCGCCGCTCGCGGAGAGGACCTTGCCCTCGACCACGACCGGATATGACGGGCGCCGGAACGGCGGCAGCCGGGGCGTCGGGTCGCCCTGGCGCTCGACGCGGAGGCAGAGGGACGTGGCGTAGCGCGCGGTCTCGTCGTCGAGATCCGGGTCGTCCGCCTCGGCGCGCGCGCGGAGCTCGGCGGCGATGACGCGGTACTTCTTCCTCGCGCCGTGGATGTCGTCGCCGAGCTCCTCGCCGAGCGTCAGGAGGGCGCCGGGCGCGGAGAAGGCCGGCGGGCAGCGGCGCAGCGAGATCTCCAGTCCGGGCTCGGGCGGCGCGAGGCGCGCGGCCTCCAGGGCGGCGCGCCGATCGATCTCGGTCTGGACCGGGGTGCGGACGAGGGCGTCGCGGCGGACGCCGATGACGGCGTGATCGCTCGGCAGGTCCCGCCTGTGGACGGCTGCCTCCGTGGACGCGTTGAGCACCGAGGCGGCGCGCCGCGGGGGCTCCGGGGCGAGGACGCGGATCTCCTCGATGACGTCGGCGTCGAGCGGCCTCGCCTCACCGCCCTTCGCCTTGGCGCCGCCGAGGCGGTACTTGCCCTCGGCCGCGTCGAGCTCGAGGACGCCGTGGTTCTCGTGGAGGAACCAGAGGACGAGGTCGTGGAAGCTGGCGCTGGAGTCGGCGCCGAGGCCGACGCAGAGGATGTCCTGGGCCTGGTCGAGCCGCTGCCAGGCGAGGTCGAGCTGCATGCCGGGGGCGGCGTGCTGCTCGAGGATCTGCTTCATCGAGGCGCCGGCGTGGAGCTCGACGGGGCGGTGCTGGCCCCAGAGGACGCGGGCGGGGTCGAGGAAGCGCACGGTGTAGCGGCGGCGGACGACGGGGAGGCCCGCGCGATCCTCGGCGACGGTCTCGGCGAGGCGCCGCTCGGTGACGGGGCCCTTGAGCTTCCAGGGGGGCGCCTCGACGTCGGCGAAGCCCTCGTTGCCGTTGGCGACGGCGAGGGTGGCGGTGATGAGGTCCTGCGAGGTGAACCGGGGGAACAGGGTGTCGGCCGCCTGCTCGGAGGAGACGGAGAAGACGACCTCGGCGGAGAAGCCGTGGATGGCGGCGTCGACGTGGAGGCGCTCGATGCTGCCGGCGGGGAGCGAGAAGGCGTCGGCGCCGATGCGGAGGTCGAGGGAGACGGCGAGGCGATCGGAGAAGGTCAGCGGGACGCGGCGTGCGCAGTGCGAGGGCGTGACGGCGCCGGGCGGCATGGCGTTCTCCGTGGGCATGGGCGCGCGCGTGAGCCTCTCGTCAGGAAGCGCGAATGCGCACGGTACGCGCGCGAGGGGCAAGTTTGTGTCGCGTTCGGCGGGGATGTGGACCGGCGGAGAGGAGCTCCGGTATGGGGCGTGCAGACGCAGACGCCTCATGGCAGGAGGGGTGCGATGGCCGAGTGGATGACCGCCGAGCAGGTCGCTGTGCGCTACGTGGTCGGGGAGCAGCGGCTGCTCGAGTATGGACAGCGCGGGAACCTCGCCATGCGCAGGTGCGCGGACGGAAGGGTGCTGTTCCACGCCGAAGGGGTGGCGCGGTTCTTCCGGGCGCGGGGGGCGGCGGCGCCGGCGGCGGGCAATGTGGCCGGGGCGCGGCACCTCGGGGTGCTGGGGTCAGCGCGGCTCGGTGAGGTGATGGCCGCGCCGATGACGCCGACGGGAACGCCCGCGAGTGGCGGGCGAAACGCGAGGAAGAAGCCGCTGCGCTCCACGCCGGAACCCCTGCCCCTCAGGACACCGAGCGCCAAGGCAGGTTGAGCCTTCCTGTCCACTTAGGGATACGACCGCCGCGAGACCGGTCTCATCCTGCGAGCCGCGAAGCCAGTCCACGCGCCTCCGGCGCGAGCCCCGGCGAAATGCTAGCCGATGAGCTCCGTCTTCCCCGCGCAGTACTCGCAGACCCTCGCGCGCTCGAAGAGCACGGCACGCGACAGCCACCATTTCCCGCACGTGTTGCAATAGGCTCGCGAGCACGTCCCGCAGCGGTGCCAGTTGCCGAGGAAGGTGCTCTCCTTCGAGCCATGCTTCTTGCCGCACATCGAGCAGCATAGACCTTCATTCACGCTCCTGGACCCCCGATCCTCGACGAGCTGGAGATCGATGATCTGCGGGTGGTTCTTATGGTAATCGGCGAGGCGCTTCTTGCCCTCGGGGCTCTTCACATACCCCTCCACCTCGGAGCTCAAGAGCAGGTCGTGTGCGCTCACGAGCAGCCTCGCCTTCGCCGTATCCTTGTCGCCGACCGCCAGGCACTCGGCCTCGATCTCGCGGATGAGGTGCCACCGCTGCCTCGCCTCGAGCGCGTTGACCTTCTTGTACAGCTTCACGTACTTCGACTGCGTCAGCTTGTCGAAGCCGGGGCTCTCCCGGATGGCCTTGCCGATGTCCGTGAGCGATTCGTCGCTGCCGTCCTTCCAGTCCTCCTGCCAGTCGGCCCTGTAGCCGATCTTCTCGCCCATGTACTCGATGAACGCGCGGTTGTGCTGGACCGCCCACGCCGCCAGGATCTTCGCCGGCTTCCCGCTGGCGGCGATGTCCCCCCCCATGAACGGAGGGAAGAAGAAGATGGGAGTGGTGGCGATCCGTGTCATGTACGGATCCTCGTACCCGCCGCCGATCTGGCACGTGAGCGTCACGCCCTGGGGGTCGTTGGCCTCCTCGTCCCAGGCCTGCTTGTAGTAACCCCGCGCGCGCCCGAGGGCCACGAAGAAATGGTCGTTGTAGAGGGTATCGCCGACGTCGCGCAGGATCACGCGCTTCGCCTTCTTCCCGCGCTTCCTGTCGAAGGCGACGAGCATGTTCTGCGCGTTGGCCGTCATGTGCTGCAGACCGAAGTAGACCAGCATCTCGGCCTTCGCCCGGCCGAGCGGCCTCGCGAAGCTCCGCCCCCAGAAGCCAACCCAGTCGTCGTCGTTTCCCCACTGCTTCGCGAAGGCCTTGCCCTGGCTCGGGAGCGCCAGCAGGGGGAACCAGATCTCGCCGTCGCTGTCGCCGATATCCCGGATCTGGTAGCCGTCCCACTCCGAATACTGGCCTTTGATCAGCACCGTCAGGATCTCGATCTGGTAGCGGGCCTCGAACGCGGCGTCGCCGTACTGATCCATGGTGCGCGAGATCAGCTCCGAGCGATGCATCGCGTGGACGCTGTTTGACTCCAGCAGATCCTTGTCGTTGACCTTCTGCTCCTCCGTGCCCACGTAGTGCACGCCCGTCTTCACCGAGTAGAACTTGATCTTCTGGTTGTTCTTCTGGTCGCTCCGGAACGCGCTGTACGTGCTGCCCTGCCCCGTTTTTTTCCCCTTGGCGAGCGTGGTCCCGAAGATCTTCTCTCTCTCGTTCTTCCCGTTCCGAAACGGCCAGTCGTCCCGCTCCGTTTTCCCGTAGACGTGCGCCGTACCGACGTCGACACCATCGGTGGAGAAGACAGCGATGCAGCTCCGCGAGGCGGTGCTCCAGCGGGGCAGCGTCGCCTCGAGCCGCGCGGCGTCGTACGTCGTCTCCAGGCTCTTCATGGCGCTCCCCCTCGGGCCTCTCAGGTTGCTCCCGAGCGCCCTGCTGTTCCATGCGTTGTCGTCATAGTTGTACGGGAACAGCACATAGTACGGTCCCTTCTTCAAGGTGCCGCGGGTCGAGCTGTGGGGGTCCTGCAGCTTCCCCGTGTTCTTGTCGATCGGCATGAAGGGCAGCAGGGTCTGGATCAGCGCCTTGTGCTTCCGGTAGTCGCAGGTCGTGAGCACGCAGATCCGGATGTCGGCGCGCCCGAGCTCCTTCTCGGGGTCGGAGTGCTCGCTGCCGAGAGAGCTCCTGCCCGCGCTGCAGAGCTTGGTGTAATCGGCGCGCCAGAGCCCGAACCCCCGCAGCTCGTTGCCCTTCTGGAACTTCTCCGAAGGGTTGCCGAGCGTCTCCCAGGTGATCCAGTCCCAGAGGGCCTCGTTGTTTTCCTTCAGGATGTCGTCGTACATCGCTCGTCCCTCGTCTTCACGGTTGATATGCTGTCGCTCGCGCGCTCCTCGGCGCACGAGCGGGCGCGTCGGGCGCCTGCCGGCGCGACAGCCCCCTCACGCAGATCGCGTTTTTCTGGGCGAAGCGTCATATCTCTCTCCCGGGGTCCCGGCCCGTCGCCCTGCGATCCCCCTCTCCTTGTACCAGCGGTACAGATCCCTCACCCTCTCCACGTACCGCCGCGTCTCCGGATAAGGCGGCACCCCCGCATACCGCTCCACCGTGCCGGCCCCCGCGTGATACGCCGCCAGCGCCAGCGGCACGCTCCCGTCGTGCGCGTTGATCATGATCCGCAGGTACCGCGCCCCGCCGAGCACGTTCTGCCGCGCATCGAACGGGTCCCTCACCCCCACCTCCGCCGCCGTCCCCGGCATGAGCTGCATCAGCCCCATCGCCCCCGAGCGGGACACCGCCTTCGGGTTGAACCCCGACTCGACCTTCATCACCGCCAGGATCAGCTCCACCGGCAGCGAGTACAGCGCCGCCGCCTCGCGCACGTACGCCGCATACGGGAACTCCGCTGCCGCGCCGCCCGCGCCCCAGGCCCAGCCCGGCGGAGCCGCCGGAGGCGCCGCCGCGGCCGCCTCGGCCGCCTCGGCCCTCGACGCGACGGCCTCCCCCGCGGGCGCCTCCGCGCGCACGATCACCTCATGCACCTTGCCCTCGCGGTCGACATACCGAACCACCTCCGCCGCCGCCGCGTCCTCCGCCGCGAGGAGCGCCGCCCCGAGAGCAATCCCCTTCCCCGCTGCCCTCGCGACCGCCGCGCCCCACCGCGCGCCCCGCTCAGCGCCCGCTCGTCGCAAAGACCTCCAGCAGCTCCGTAAGCTCATCCAGCAGCTCCATCATCCTCGCCCGCGGGTCCTCCACGGCCCCGGGCGCGCCCTCTCCCCCGCCCTCTCCATCCTCACCGCCCGCTCGCCCCGCGCCCTCTGCGGGACGCTCCATCCTGCCGAGGAGCTCCATCGCCTCGGCAAAGAAGGGCTCGAGCGTCCCCGCCCGCCGGGGAAATTGCGCCGTCGCCATCGCGCGGATCCGCTCGAGCAGCGCCCGCGCCTCCAGCCCCCCATCGCGCGGCGCCTCCACCGCCGCGAGCCGCGCCGGCAGCTCGTCCGGCGGCGGCTCCGCCGCGCGCGCCCAGTTCTGACGGAGCCGCTCCAGATCGAACGGCTCACCCGCCACGCGCCGCCTCCCGACTCACAGGCTCCCGCCTATCCAGGAGAGCACGGCATACAACCCCACCACGGCACCGAGCGCCGCCGCATAGTAGAGCCACGGAAACCGCACCAGCTCCACCGGCGGGCCCGCCGCGTCGTCGTCCACATCCTCGACGGGCTTCTTCGGGATCCGGAGCTCGATCCGGGCCTTGTACTCCGCGATCTTCCGCGCGTCGCCCTGGTGCATCCCCTGGAACCCGTCGCTCAGGCAGAAATAGAACGCCTCGAACACGATGGGCGGCGTCTCCTCCTGCACGAGCCGCTCCTCGAGCCGCGTGTAGAAGAGCTCCCCGCCGTTGTCGACGTTGTACAGCTCGCTCTGCAACGGCTCCCAGCGCGTGGTCGCACCCCGGCTCACGAGGCGCACCAGCTCGTCGAAGTGCACCACGATGGGAAAGAGCACGTAATGCACGTCGTGCTCGGGCAACGTGCTGGAGAGCTGGCCCTTGAGCCACACCAGCCGCTGCCGCACCCGCGCCCGCAGCCTCACGAAGTCGGCGCCGCCCGGGTGCGCCTCCTGGAACGCAAGGTCCCTCGCGAGCTCGGCCGCGCGCGCGGCGCGCCTGCCCTTCTCCACCTCCGCGCGCGGCGCGTCCTCCTCCACCGCCGTCGTCCGGCCTCGCCCGAGCGACCGCACCGCCGCCTCCTCGCGCTTCTTGTGCTCGAGCGCGAGCTCCGCGGCGCGCGCCTCGACGCAGAGCCCCTCCACCTCGGCGAACGCCTCCTCGATCGCGAACCACAGCGCCGTCGTCGACCCCATCGTCCCCACCGCTCCCTCCCGGCCCTCAGGAGACGCGGACCTCCGCGCCCAGGTTGGGCACCGTCGCCACGAGCTCGACGACCTCCTCCACGCTCCACGCGGCGAGGACGTCGAGCAGCTTGCCGCAGAAGAGCTCGACCCGGGGCATGTCCGAGGGGTTGAGCCCATCGAATTCGATCCGGTAGACGTACTTGAACCCGCTCGTGCTCTTCGCGAACGGCTTGCTGCTCACGTCCACGCGCGCGAGCGAGGAGACCAGCTTGTCGAACTGCGGCTGCGCCCGGATCCCCAGCGCCCGGAGGAGGAAGCGCAGCTCGTCGACCCCGAGGAAGCGCTGGTTCTTGAGCGACAGGAGCTCGAGGAGCGACTCCCGATCTTCCTCCAGGTCGCCCTCGACGGGCAGCGAGAGCTCCCCGGAGCACGACCACGCGACGCCCGCGAGGAACCGGTCAGACACCTTCACCTCGAGGCCGCTCGCGCGCACGCCGCGCAGGGCGGGCTGGTGCCACACCGCCTCCACCGCGACCTTCTGCGGGCTGTCGAACGCGCCCGGGAGATCCAGCGACACGAAGGCGCGCCGGTCTCCCCCCTGACCGTCGTACGTGACGTCGTAGCTGTCGCGGCGCGCGCGCGCCGCGTCCTCCCTGCCGCCGAGGCGCGCGGGGACGACCGCGGGCTCGATCGGCACGAGGCCCTGGTCCGCGATCCGGTAGACGCCCAGCACGCCCGTGGGGACGAACCGCGCGGCGTCGTCCGGGTGCCGCAGGCGATAGCGATCCCTCGTGCCGTCGCACTCGATGGGGTTCGCCATGTCCACCCGCTCGTTCACCATCGGCACGACGAAGAGCTCGAGCCCGTCGGCCGTGAGCCGGAGCTCGGCGGGCCAGCGGTCGTCCATGTCGAGGCACACCGTGAACTCTCGCCAGTTCCGCGGCGCCCGGATCCCGCGCACGTTGAGGTAGAGCTCCTGGCGCGGGAAGCGGAGCGCGGCGCGGGCCTCCTTGAGCGGGTGCTCGGTCCGGTCCATCACGTGCTCCGGCCGCTCGGGCGGGCCGAAGTACACCTCGCAGGCCTGCCCCGACGTGTCCTCCCGCGCCGGCTGGTCGAAGACCACGCTCGCCGACCTGAGGTGCTTCTTGAGCGCGTGGAGCACGGCGATCGAGGAGGCGAGATCGTCGAGGTGGTTGATGTGCAGGTCGATCTCGCCGATCTCGTCGTTGCGCGAGAACTTGCTCGTGAACCGGAGGACGATGCGGACCCCGCGCCCCCGGGCCCGGAGCAGGTTCACGCTCGCGAGCTCGATGGGCAGGATGCGGAGCCTGCTGCGCGTGCGCATCCGGAACACGCGCGGCTCGGCGCCCTTCGCGCCCGGCTCGATGAGGAGCACCTCGGACCCCGCCGGGAGCTCGGCCACGTCGGCGAGGCTCAGGGTCGGCGCGGCGCGGAGCATGCCCATCGCGGGCAGGGGCCCGAGGAGGTACGAGAAGTGCTGGCGGAAGATGCGCAGGAAGCTCCGGTGCAAGCCGCGGTCGGCCGCGAGGCGCGTGCGCGCCGAGAACATCGCCATGCCCTCGAGCAGGCGCCTGACGTCGGGGTCCTCGCGCGAGAGGGGCGTCGCCGGATAAGCGCCCGTGTACGCGATCCGGAACCGGTCGAGCGCCGCGAGCTCCTCGAGGAACGCCTTTTCGAGCTGGTCCTGTGCCACGCGCCCCTCCCCTTCAACCGAGCTTGACGAGGCTGCCGCTCACCTTGACGAGCGAGCCCTGCACCGTGGTGACGTCCTGTCCGACCGTGGTGAGCGGCGCGGTGAGGTCGGCCTTCATGGTCCCCGAGATGGCGATCTTGCCGGCCGACATGTCCGCGGCGGTCCCGCCGTCGAGCGTGAGCTTCGCCGAGGCCTCCACCGTGGTGTTCGCGCCCGAGAGCTTGGCGTCGCCCGTGGCGGTCGCATCGAGCGCCGCGCTCGACTCGAGCTTCATGTCGGAGGCGCTCGAGGCGCTCAGCTTGGCCGAGGACGACAGGGCCATGTCCTTCGTGCTCGTCACCGTCATCTTGCCCCCGGCCTCGTGGGTCGCGTCCTTCTCCGATTTCAGGGTGACGGTCTCCGCGTCCACATCGAACGCCTTGCACTTCATCACGATGCGATCGTGCGTCTGCGTGATCGTGCTCGTCTCGTCGCCCGCGACCCGGAGCACGATGCGCTCGGCGTCCTGGGTGAGGGTGCTCGTCTTGTCCTCGCCCTTCTTGACCGTGACGGTGACGGTCGTGCCGTTCATCGCGACCGTCTGGGTGATGTCGGCGTCCTCGTCCTTGACGACCACCGTCACGCCGCCGGTCTTGCTGAGCTCGATCGAGCAGATGAAGGGTTCGGCCATGGCGCGCGCGTCGGACAGGCAGCGAGAGCCCGGCACGGCGGGTGGGGGGCTCCCGGGCACCGCAGCCTAGGCGACGCGAGCGGAGGTGGACAACTGACGGGCGGGAACGCCCCCCTCGTCGGGGGCCCTCAGAACTGGTAGAGGCCGCCCGCCTCGACGCCCCAGCCCAGCCGGTCGGCGTCCAGCTCTGCCGCGTCCGCCGGATCGAGCTTGTGGCGCGTGAGCATCAGGGAGGGCTCGACCACGAACGAGAGCCCCTTCATGGGCGCGAAGGCGTAGCCCGCGCGCAGGGTCACATTGCGCTCGATGCCGGGGCCATTGCCGCCCACGCGCACGGGCGCGGTGGCCGGCGCGGCGCCGGTCGCCGGTGTCCCGGGCGTGTAGCCGAGCAGCATCTCGTCGGTGCTTTGCACCGCCGCGACCCCCGCGACGAGGTGCACGGCGTGGGCGTCGAGGAACGTGAGCTTGCCCGACACCCAGCCGCCGACCTCGGCGACGTCGTCCGTGCGGTAGCCCTGCCCGAGCGTCAAGAGGCCCAGGTTGGCGAGGTTCTGGCCGGCGTACGCCTCGGCCCGCACGTTCAGCGCGCCGGCCGTGAGCTCCGCGAACAGGTTGCCGCCGAACGCCGTCCGCGCCGCCTCGGACTCCTGGTTCGCGTCGAAGGTGAGCCGCGTGCCGATCACCGAGGCGCCCACCCACGCGCTCTTGTCGGCGCGATAGCTCGCGCGCAGCGCGACGGTGGGGGTGCGCGAGTACTCGACGTTGTTGAGGAGGGCCGTGACGTTCTGGCCGACCAGGCCGAGCGCGGCGCCCACCTCGACGCGGCCGAGGCTCGCGACGTACATGAGCTGGTGCCGCACGAAGCCCGAGTTTCCGGACTGAAAGAGCGCGCCCACGAGGTTGTACGTGTGCGTGTTCAGCGGCGAGAACAGATCCCAGGTCTGCCCGAGCGTGAGCTTGTGCCCGTCCGCAGGAGACCAGTCCACGAACGCCTGGCGCACGCGAATGCTCGTCGCCTGCGCCGGCGAGGACTTCGAGAGATCCACGAAATCGACCTCGATCTGCCCCTTCACGGGCGTGCCCTCCCCGACGGCCACGCCGACGCGCGTCTGCTGCGCCTGGAAGCTCAGGCCGACGGCGTCCGGATCGGCGAGGAACAGCGGATTCACCGCGGCCGTGGGGGCGACATAGTTCGGGCTGCCGTAGGACTCGAGGCCGTTCCCCACGACGATCGTGGGCTTGATGATGCCGTAGAGGCGAATGAGAGGCTTGTCGTCGGGCGCCTTCCGCTCGACCGGAGGAGGAGCAGGACGGGGCTCCGCCCCGGAGGGCGGCGCGGGCGCGGGCTCGACCGGCGCAGCCTGCTCCGGCGGATCCGCCGCTTGCGCAAGGGCCGTGGCCGGAGCAGCGACCCCGGCCAGCGAGAGCGAGACGACGAGGGTTGCGCTGGGCGTCTTCCAGGTGCTCATGAGAATCTCCTCTGGCGGCGATCGGATACGCGGGTTCAGTCCCGTTCAGGTCTCGTGGATATCGGCATCCGGCGTCGATGCGACACGTTCGCGTTGCCGAGCCGTCACGCTCCGTCGCTCGCTCGCGGGGATAGCCGATCATCGGCGCGCGCTGAACAGCAATCCTCGCCGACGCGCGAGATCGTCGCGGCCCCTGCGCGCCCGCTCGCGCGAGCGCGCGCTCTCCCCGGGCCGGCGCGCTCCCGGTGGGGCGTCACCGCTCGAGGCGCCCTCGCGACGTCCGTGGGCGCCGGCGCGCTCACGCTCCGGGGCCTATCCCGCTCGGCGCTCGGGCGGCCCCGGAGGTTGAAAGCACCCCTCGATTGCAGTACGTCAGGGCGAAATCACGGGGCGACACCCTCCGTGCCCCCCCCCGAGCCAGGCTGAATGTGACGTATGATCGATCTACGTAAGCTCGGCGGGCTCCTCCCGGCCGCCCTCCTCCTCGGCGCGTGCCGCGCCGCGCCCGACGCGCCGCCGCCGCCCCCGCCCGAGGTCAGCGTCATCGAGGTCGCGATGGAGCCCGTCACCCTCCGCGACGAGCTCCCCGGCCGCGTCGCCCCCCTCCGCCTGGCGCAGGTGCGCGCGCGCGTCGCGGGCGTCGTCCTGAAGCGCAGCTTCGCCGAAGGGAGCGAGGTCAAAGAGGGCCAGACGCTCTTCGTGATCGACCCCGCGCCGTTCAAGGCCGCCGTCGACAGCGCCCTCGCCGCCCTCGCCAAGGGGCAGGCCAACCTCGGCCACGCCGAGGCGCGGGCGAAGCGGGCCGGCGCGCTCGCGCAGGAGGGGCTGGTCAGCCGCGAGGCGTACGACGACGCGATGACGGCGCAGGCCATGGCCCGCGCCGAGATCGCCCAGGCGCGCTCGGCGCTCGCGCTGGCCCGCCTGAACCTCGGCCACGCGACCGTGACGGCCCCGATCAGCGGCAGGATCGGCGGCGCGCTCGTCACCGAGGGCGCGCTCGTCGGCCAGGCCGAGGCGACGCCGCTCGCCGTCATCCAGCAGATCGACACGGTCTACGTCGACATCAAGCAGCCCGCCTCGCAGCTCACGCGCCTGCGCCGCGCCGCGCTGGGCGGCGCGGCCAGGGGCGAGGCGGGCGAGCACGCCGCGATCCTCGTGCTCGACGACGGGGGCGAGTACCCCGAAGAGGGCGAGCTGCTCTTCTCCGACATCAGCGTCGATCCCGGCACCGGCGAGGTGACGCTGCGCGCGCGCTTCCCGAACCCCGACCGGCTGCTCCTGCCCGGCATGTTCGTGCGCGTGAAGCTCGCCAAGCACGTCGACCAGGCGGCCCTCACGGTGCCGCAGCAGGCGGTCGGGCGCGACGGCGGCGGCAACGCGACGGTCGTCGTCGTCCAGCCCGACGGCAAGACGGCCGTGCGCCAGATCCAGACGGGCGGCGTCGATCGCGACCGCTACATCGTCACGTCCGGCCTGAGCGCAGGCGACAAGGTCGTGGTCGAGGGCCACCAGAAGGTCGCCCCGGGCGCCGAGGTCCGCGCCGTCCCCTTCACGCCCGCGCCCGCCGCCTCGGCCGTCACACCCGCGTCCACGACGTCGGCGATCGCGCCCGCGTCCACGACCTCGGCGATCGCGCCCACGCCCGCCGCCTCGGCGGCGCGCTGAGATCGACGGAGCAGATCGAGCCAGCATGTCGCGCTTCTTCATCGACCGGCCCATCTTCGCGGTGGTCATCGCGATGTTCATCGCGCTCCTCGGGGCGATCGCGCTGCCGCGGCTCCCCGTGACGCAGTACCCGTCGGTCGCGCCGCCGACCGTCACCATCTACACGAGCTATCCCGGCGCGACGCCGCAGACGCTCGACCAGAGCGTCGTCAGCCTGATCGAGCGCGAGCTGACGAGCGCCAAGCGCCTGCTCTACTTCCAGTCGTCGAGCGACACCTCCGGGACGGCCCAGATCACCGCGACCTTCCTGCCCGGCACCGACCCCGATCTCGCGCAGATCGACGTCCAGAACCGGATCAAGGCGGTCGAGCCCCGCCTGCCCGCGCCCGTGAGGCAGGCCGGCCTCTTCGTCGAGGCCTCGACGTCGAGCTTCCTGATGGTCGTCAGCCTGTCGTCGCGCGACGGCAGCCTGAGCCCCACCGCGCTCGGCGACATCCTCGCCCGCTCCGTCATCGACGAGCTCAAGCGGGTCCCGGGCGTCGGGCGCGTGCAGCTCTGGACGAGCGAGCGCGCGATGCGGGTCTGGATCGATCCGACCAGGCTCGCGGCGCTCTCGCTCTCCCCCGCCGACGTGACGGCCGCCATCGCCGCGCAGAACGTCCAGTTCGCGTCGGGCCGCGTCGGCGACCTGCCGAGCCCGCCGACGCAGCAGATCAGCGCCGCGCTCATCGCCGAGGGGCAGCTCGAGACGCCCGAGGACTTCGGGGCGATCGTGCTCCGCGCGAAGCCCGACGGGTCGCGCGTGCTCCTCCGCGACGTCGCGACGATCGAGATCGGCGCGCAGAGCGCGCTGTCGTCGTCGCGGAGCAACGGCAAGCCCGACGCCGCGATCGGCATCCAGCTCGCGAACGGCGCGAACGCGATGAAGACCTCCGACCTCGTGCGCGCCCGCATGGAGGAGCTCTCGCGGGGCCTGCCGCCCAACGTGACCTACAGCGTGCCCTACGACACGGCGCCCTTCGTCAGGATCTCGGTCCGCAAGGTGATCCAGACCCTGGCCGAGGCCATGGTGCTCGTGTTCGTGGTGATGTTCCTGTTCCTGCAGAACATCCGCTACACGCTCATCCCGGCGATCGTGGTGCCGCTCGCGCTGCTCGGCACGTGCGCGGTGATGCTCCTCGCCGGCGCGTCGATCAACATGCTGAGCCTGTTCGGGATGGTGCTCGCGATCGGCATCATCGTCGACGACGCGATCGTCGTGGTCGAGAACGTCGAGCGGCTGATGGCCGAGGAGGGGCTGTCCCCGCGCGAGGCGACGCGGAAGGCGATGGCGGAGATCTCGGGCGCCGTCGTCGGCATCACGCTCGTGCTCTCGGCGGTGTTCGTGCCGATGGCGTTCGCGTCGGGCTCGGTGGGCGCGATCTACCGGCAGTTCTCGATGTCGATGGCGGTCTCGATCCTGTTCTCGGCGTTCCTGGCGCTGACCTTGACGCCGGCGCTCTGCGCGGTCCTGCTGAGGCCCGTCCCCGCCGGTCACGCGAGGCGCCGCGGCCCGCTCGGCTGGTTCAACGCCGGCTTCGAGCGGCTCACCTCCGGGTACCGGCGGTGGGTCGCGGGCTCGCTCGACCGGCGCGCCCGGATGCTGCTCGGGTTCACGATCGTGGTCGCGACGCTCGGCCTGCTCTACGTCCGGCTGCCGACCGGCTTCTTGCCGGAGGAGGATCAGGGGCTCGTGATCGCCGCCGTGGAGCTCCCGCCCGAGGCCACGCAGCACCGCACGCTGAAGGTGGTCGAGCAGGTGGAGGCGCACTACCTCTCCCGCCCCGCGGTCGGCAGCACGGCGGCCTTCCCGGGCTTCGGCTTCTCGGGATCGGGGCAGAACGTGGCGACGATCTTCCTGAACCTGAAGGACTGGGACGAGCGCCCGGACGGCGCGACGGCCCAGTCCGAGGCCGCGCTGGCGAACGCGGAGCTCGGCCGGATCCGCGACGGCGTGGTGTACAGCCTGGTGCCGCCGCCGATCATGGAGCTCAGCAACACCTCGGGCTTCAGCCTGAAGCTGCAGGACCGGGGCGGGCGCGGGAACGCGGCGCTCGTGGCGGCGCAGCAGCGGCTGATCGAGCTCGCGTCGGCGAGCCCCGTGCTCGCGCAGGTGCGCGCCGAGGCGCAGGCCGACGCCGCGCAGATCCGGCTGCGGATCGACCGGCAGAAGGCGAGCGCGCTCGGCGTGAGCTTCGAGCGCGCGGCCGCGGCGCTGTCGACGGCGCTGAGCCCGACCTACGTGAACGATTTCCCCAACCAGGGGCGGCTGCAGCAGGTGATCGTGCAGGCCCACGCGGAGAGCCGGATGCAGCTCGAGGACGTGCTGAGGCTGTCCGTGCCGAACGACGCCGGTCAGATGGTGCCGCTCTCCGCGTTCGCGACGGCGGCGTGGGAGCGCGGCCCGCTCCAGCTCGCGCGCTTCAACGGCTTCCCGGCGGTCGGGATCAGCGGCGCGCCGGCGCCCGGGCGGAGCAGCGGCGAGGCGATGGCCGAGATCGAGCGCCTGGCCGCGCAGCTCCCGCCCGGGTTCGGGGTGGAGTGGATCGGGCAATCGTACCAGGAGCGGCTGTCGGGGGCCGAGGCGCCGGCGCTGCTCGCGCTGTCGCTGATCGTGGTGTTCCTGGTGCTGGCGGCGCTCTACGAGAGCTTCGCGATCCCGCTCGCGGTGATCCTCGTGGTGCCGCTCGGGGTGGTGGGCGCCGTGCTGGCCATGACGGCGCGCGCGCTGCCGAACGACGTGTTCTTCAAGGTCGGGCTGATCACCATCATGGGGCTGTCGGCGAAGAACGCGATCCTGATCATCGAGTTCGCGAAGAGCCTGCGCGAGCAGGGCAAGAGCGTGCGGGAAGCGGCGATCGAGGCGGCGCGCCTGCGCTTCCGGCCGATCCTGATGACGTCGCTGGCGTTCATCCTGGGCGTGGTGCCGCTGGTGTTCGCGAGGAACGCGGGCTCGGCCACGCAGCACGCCATCGGGACGGGGGTGTTCGGCGGCATGCTCACCGCGACGGTGCTCAGCATCTTCTTCGCGCCGCTGTTCTTCGTGCTGGTCAGCCGCCTGCGGCGCGGGCGGGCCGCCGGCGCCCCGCGAGGGCCGGAGTCTGATCGAGCGGCCGAGAGCCGCTCTGGATGATCAGGGGACTCGGGGGCTGGCTCATCCCACGGCGCGGGGCTGGCGCTCGGCCGATCGCCTCCGGCGCGCGCTCCACGACGGCATGGGGCAGAAGGCCACGGCAATGAGCCGGGGAGCGGCATCTTTCCAGTGAGACCGATTATCGCTCTCCCGGCGGGCGTCAATGAAAGAGCCCTGGCGTTGACGGAGCTCCGCGGCAGCCGCTACGATTGCGTATGATTGCTGCGTCCTCCTGACGGTGGTCGCGTTGTCCTCATCAGCCCGGGGTGAGACGCCGTGAAGGAGCTCGATTCGCCGGTCCATGTGGGAGATGTCCTACTCGGCAAGTACACGGTGGAGCGGGTCCTCGGCCGGGGCGGGATGGGGGTTGTCGTGGCGGCGCGCCACCGTGAGCTCGGAGAGCTCTTCGCCATCAAGCTCCTCTTGCCCCGGGCGCTCGCCGACGCCCAGGCCGCGGAGCTCTTCCTGCGCGAGGCGCGCGCCGCGGTGCAGCTGAAGGGCGAGCACATCGTCCGCGTCCATGACGTCGGCAGGCTGGAGACCGGTGCCCCTTACATGGTGATGGAGCACCTCGTCGGGTGCGACCTGCAGCAGATCGTCATTGAGCGCGGGCCGCTGCCCGTTCGCGAGGCGGTGGACCACGTCCTGCAAGTCTGCGACGCGCTGGCCGAGGCGCACGCCCAGGGGCTCGTGCACCGCGACCTCAAGCCGGCCAACCTGTTCCTCACGCGCCGGCCGAGCGGGGCGCCGCTCGTCAAGGTGCTCGATTTCGGCATCTCCAGGCGGATCAAGCCCGACGCCACGGATCTGACCAACACCCTCGTCCTGCACGGCTCCCCTCTTTACATGGCGCCGGAGCAGATGAGACGCGCCAAGCGCGTGGACACGCGGAGCGACATCTGGTCGATGGGCGTGGTCCTGCACCACCTGGTGACGGGGATGATGCCCTTCCCCGCAGAGACGCTGACGGAGGTGGTGGCGCGCGTGCTGCAAGAGGAGCCGCTCCTGCCCAGCCAGCAGCGGCCGGGGCTCCCCGACGCGCTGGACACGGTGGTGGCGCTGTGCCTGCAAAAGCGGCCGGAGCACCGGTTTCAGTCAATCGAGGAGCTGGCCGCCGCGCTGCGCGTGCTCACGTCCGAGAGCGGGCCGGAGGCCGCGGCGCCTGTGGCCACGAGATCGGCCCCCGGCGCGGCGTCGGCGCTGGCGGACACGCAGGCCGCGCTGGACCTGACCCCCGTGCGCCCGACGCGGCCGGCGGCGGAGGCGCCGGCGCCGACGTCGGGCCACGACATGGCGCGGACCCTCTCGGAGTCCGTCGACCGCGCAGCGCCGGCCGCGCGCTCGAGCGACTGGGCGTGGAGCAGGCTGCGCAGGTCCCCCGGGGGGGCGTCGATCGCGGGCGCGGCGCTGGCCGCGCTCGCCGCCGGGCTCGGCTGGGTGGCCCTGTCGGGGCAGCAGCGGTCGGCTCCGGCAGCCTCGGCGAGCGTGGCGCAGGAACTCCCCGCGCCGGTCGGGCCCCCGGCCGGAGAGGGGGCGCCTGCCCCGGCCGCGGTGGACGCCGCGACGCCCGGCGCCGTCGCCCAGTCGCCGGCGCCGGCCCCCGCCCCGACGCCGGCGCCGGCCCCGCCCCGACGCCGGCGCCGGCCCCCGCCCCGACGCCGGCGCCGCCTCCGAGCGCCTCCGCGCCCTCGACGCCGGCCGCGCCGGCGAGCGCGGCCAGCGAGCCGCCATCGCAGACGGCGTCCGTGCCCAGGCTGGGCTCGGCGCCGGCCCGGGGGCCCGCCACGACGGCGGCGGGCGCGGCCGCCTCCTCGACCGCGGCGCCGGCGGTGCCGCGCAGGAAGTACGAGGGAATCTACTGAGCACGTGCCGCGCGGCAGCCCAGGCCGGACCAACGGGGAACGGGAGGAGTGAAGCACCGATGTTCTCAGCGGATCGAGGCGCTCGTGGGCTCGCCCCCATCGCGCTCGTCGCGGCCCTGGCCCTGATCGCGCCCCGCCCGGCGCAGGCCCAGGAGGCCCAGGAGGTCGACAGGCACGCCGCCTTGGCCGCCCAGGCGCTCTACGATCAGGCCACCGCGGAGATGGATGCCGGGCGCTTCGCGAGCGCGTGCGGCAAGCTGGAGGAGGTCACGCGGCTCGTGCCGGACGGGCTGGGCGCCAAGCTGACGCTGGCCCAGTGCTACGAGGACTGGGGGAAGCTCGCGAGCGCGTGGGCGCAGTACACGATGGTCGAGGCCCTCTCGGCCAAGGCCGGGCAGGCGGAGCGCTCGGCGCGCGCGGGCGCGTGGGCCGCGGCGCTCAAGCCCAGGCTCGCGACGCTGACGGTCGACGTCCCGGCGGCGGTGCGGGCCTATCCAGGGCTCGAGATCACGCGCGACGGCGTGCCGCTCGGCGAGGCGCAGTGGGGCGCGTCGCTGCCGGTGGACGCGGGAGCGCACGAGATCGTGGCGACGGCGAGGGATCGCAGGCCCTGGAGGGGGTCCGCCGTCGTGACGGCGGACGGCGAGGCGGTGTCGGTGGCGATCCCCGCCCTTTCGCCCGTCCCTGCGATCGTGCCCCAGCGAGCGCGATCCACGACGGGAGGCGCCCAGCGCGCCGCGGGTCTCGTGGTCGGGGGAGCGGGGCTGCTCGGGGCCGGCGTCGGTGTGTTCTTCGGGGTTCGCGCGGTGCTCAAGCGGGACGAGAGCAACGCGGATGGCCATTGCCACCATGGAAACATCTGCGATGACATCGGGTACGAGGCGCGCGCGCAGGCCGTCGCGGCGGGCGACATCAGCACGGTGATGCTCATCGCTGGCGGCGCCGCGCTCGCCGGCGGCGTCGCGCTGTTCCTGACGGCGCCGACGCCGGAGCGCCCGGGCGCGCACATCGCCCTGGGGCCGCGCGGGATCGCCCTGCGGGGGCGCTTCTGATGCGACGCCGCCGGCGCAGGACGGGCGGCGGAGCCGTGGCGCGCGTGCCCCTCGCGGCGGGCGCCGGCGCGCTCTGCGCCGCCGCGGTATGGCCCGGATGCAACGCGATCCTCGGGATCGAGGCGCCCGAGCGAGAGGGCGCGGGCGATCAGCTCGACTGCACCATGCTGGAGGTCGTGCCGGGGGAGCCCCTGGAGCTGTCGATGATCGACGACATGGAGGATGGAAACACCGCCATCCCAAAGGGTGACGGCGCAATCCCTCGGCAGGGGGTCTGGATCCTCTTCCACGACAACTCCGAGGACGGAGATCAACAACCTCCCCACCAGTCCAAGCTCGTCGAGGCGATGAGCCCCGCGCGCGGCGACAGCGAGAGGGGCGTGCACACGAGCGGCAACGAGCTCTTCACCGAGTGGGGAGCCGGCATCGGCATTCGCCTGAGCGGCTACTACGACGCGACCGCGTACCGTGGGGTCACCTTCTGGGCCCGCGCCGAGGAAGGGTCGTCCACGGACCTGTTCGTGACGCTCGTCGATCAGCAGACCGATAACGAGGGTGGGATCTGCGGTGACGACGAGGGGCAGGTGCCCTGCTACGACCATTTCCACACGATCGTCACCCTGACGCCCGACTGGAAGCACTTCAAGGTCCCTGCCGGGTGCCTCGTCCAGACCGGATATGGCGTCTTCGAGGCGCTCGCGCAGGACAGGATCCGGAACATCCAGTTCAGCTTCGGCCCGGGCCAGGCATTCGATATCTGGATCGACGACGTCGCGTTCTACAGGTGACCGCTTCGCCGGCGGGGCCGGCGGGAGGCCGCGCCGTTCGCCTGAACGTCGGGCTGACCCGCGGCCCCGACACGGAGCACCTCATGCCCTGACGACCACCGCCGCGTCCACCAGGTTCCACCATTGCCGCTCGAGGCTCGCGGCAAACCCCCGGTCCTCGATCGCCACGCCGGCCTCTAGATTCCGCGTCTGCCCTCGGTCCGTGAAGTTCGCGGAGGTGATGAGCGTGTACTCGTGATCGATCACGACGCACTTGGCGTGCAGGCTGACCGCGCTCTGCTTCTCCGCCGTCCGCGGGTCGAAGTACACGACCGGCTTCGGATCCCCGAACGGCCACATCAGCCGGTAGAACAGCGCCACGACCGCCCTCCCCCGCTCCACGTTCCCCTGCGCGGCCTCGAGCGGCGCCGACACCAGGGACCAGCTTTGCCCAGCGCCCTTGACCGCGTGCCGCAGCCGCTCCGCGAGCTGTCCCACGTCGACGAAGAGCTCCACCGTCACGCCATGGTCGGCCATGACCCGGTGCAGCGACGCGAACAGCTCCGCGCCGTGGTCGATCGAATACCCGGCGATGAGCACGTGCTCCCGCGCCCGCGCGAAGAGCTCGGGCAGGACGACCCGCGTGTGGCGGGAATGGCTGACGCCCGGGTCGTCGCCCGTCCAGACCAGGGTGAGCCTGGGTGTCTTCCGGTGCCGCCGCTCGGCGAGCGCGACGTCGACCAGCGCGCGAACGCCCTCCCGCCCGAGCCGGAGATAGGGCCTCAGCGGCTCCACGAGGTGCCCGAGGCCGCTGGCTCGCAGGCTCGTCTCGTTGATCGGTACGCGCACGCCCTCTCGGTCGAGAACGGCGACGAGTCCGAGCAGATCCTGCTCCGTGACGGCGGATAACCCCGGTCCCTTCACGGCCGGACCGAGAAGAAAGCGAGCTCGGGATCGTGCCCCATCGCCGGCGCGACGAGCGCTCGGTCCAGGTAGCGGTTGAACCGCTCGCACGCCGGCTCTGCGACGTACAGGCACCCGTGGCACGCGGCGCCCTCGAGGTGGCGCCCCGACTGATCCCTGGGCGAGTGGTGGGCGCACACGGGATCGCTGGAGCACAGCGAGGCCATGTCCCAGGCGCGGCGGAGGTGCCGCTCGATGAAGCGCCCCTGCTCGACGAGCCCTCCGAGCGTGCCCTCCGCGCCGCTCGTGCCCGTCATGATGAAGATCGCCGCCATCGGCAGGTCATCGTTCGCCGGCGCACAGTAGATGCGCTCGGACAGCGCGCTCGCGGAGTAGCCGCACTGGAGCGAGATCGAGGCCATCAGGAGGTGCGAGAGCGAGTGCAGCAGGTAAAACCGGGCTCCAGGGAACGCGGGCCCTCGACTGCTGCCCTTGAACTCCTGCTTGTACCCGTCCTCGAGCTCGTCCGCGCGCCGGATCACCGCCGGCCGGCCCTCCCATTCCTGCACCTTCGCCTCGTCGAGGCAGATCAACACGCCCTCGCCGAAGATCTCTGCCGCCGGCAGCCATGTCGTCGTGAGCCCGAGCGGCTGGAGGTTGCTCACGTCCTCGGTCTCGCCCTGGAGGTTCAGCGGCGTCGCCGACAGGCGGGTCAGGCCGATCTGCGCGCGCACCTGCCGCACCTTCTTGGCGAGCACGATGCGGCTCACCTTCGGCGGCAACGGATAACGCTTCGGCGGGAGGCGGCAGGCGAAGAAGTCGTCGTCCCGCGGCGGGAGCTGGCCGTCGATCTCGTCCCTCGCCTCGAGGAAGACCCTGTACTCCGCGGTCTTGAGCCCGTCCCGCGCCGGCGGCTTGCCCTTGCGGATCGTCTCGATGGCCGCCCACACCTGGTCGTCGCTGTGGCCGCGCAGCGCGTTGCGCACGGCGGCCACGACCTTGCGCAGCACCGGGAGATCCTCGCGCGTGACCTCCTTCACGACGTTCCACACGTCGGATTGCTTGACCTTGTTCTCGATCTCGCGCGCCTTGTCGGGGATCGACAGCGCGCTCATCCATTGCGAGAAGTACCCGCTGCTCGCCGTGCGGACGAGCAGGTTGAGCTTCTCCTGACACCCCTTCTCCTCGCGCCCCTCCGGCCCGAGCCACGGCCTCTCCCCGCGGCACTGCGGCAGGACCTTGGGCTCGCGCGCCTCCGAGAGCTTCCTCTCCGCGCCGCACACGCCGCAGCACACGCGGATATGGGCGAAGTCGCCGGACGCGTCCTCCTTGAGGTAGAGGTCCGGCGCGTCGCACCGCGCCTCCCGGGACGTGTGCACGAACCAGCTCCAGGGGAACTCGTCGAGGTGCCCCCGCTTGCACGTCGCCACGAACCGCACGGGGACACAGACCTCCTTCTGCGTGTTGGTGCAGTGATGGTAATAACGCCCCTTCTCCCGCTCGAGGTTCTTCGACGGGCCGAGCGCGCGGCAGCGCTGGCAGACGAACCACGACGGGAACTCGGCGACCTGGATGCCGCTGTACTGGGACGGCGCGTCGTCGTCGCCCGCGGGGGGCAGGCGGAACGCGCGGTTGATGCTCAGCTCGATCCCGAGCTTCGCGCCGACCTTGGAGACGATCGCGTCGCGCAGGCGGGGCTCGTCGATGAAGCCCTGGTCCTTGTACCTGTCGTAACGCCAGAAGTCGGTGCCGCCGATGAGCACGGCGTGGTCGAGCAGGTCGACCATCGCGCCCGGGCCGAACGTCGTCACGACCTGGCTCAGCCGGATCTTCCCCTCGGGGGGCCTGTGCCCGCCCTTCGCGCTCTTCTTCCCCGCGGCCATCAGTTTCCTTGCGGCCATCAGTCTTGCCTCCCCAGCCGGCGCCCGACGAGCCACAGGTGCGCCGTGGACTCGACGTCTCGCAGCGAGGTCGGCGCCGCGAAGCGCCCATCGGCCGTGTCGGGGCCCGGGCGCTCCTCGTCGAGCGGCGTGTAGAGCAGCGGCTTGCCGCCGACCTTCTCCCGGTCGAACTTCGAATACCGGCGCTGCTTCGGCTCCTCGGGGGTCGATCGCACGAGGTCGGTCCACGTGTCGAGCAGGTTGTGGCCGCGCAGGCGGAGCTCCTCCGCGAGCTTCTCCTGCCCGTCCTTTTGCAGCTCGGGCTGGCAGCTCGCGCGCGCGGCGAGCCGCTCGACCACCGCGTCCGCCAGGTGCCGGTTCGCCGGCAGCGCCATGGCGCCCCTCGGCGGGGTCAGGTCGTGCGACGCGAAGCGGATCATGGAGGTGAGCGTGCCCACGAGCCCCCGGTCGAGGGCGGGGCCCGAGAACGGCGTCACGCTCGTGGCCTCGACGAAGCGGTAGAAGCTCTCGTGGTAGGCGGCGAAGTGCTCGTAGTGCGAGCGGTCCCGCGACTTGTGGAGGTTGTACACGGTGACCACGAGCCCGGGCCACCTCTCCTGGCGGCCGACGCGGCTCGACGCCTGGATGTACTCGGCCGTCGTCTTCGGCTGGCCCGCGACCACCATGAGCCCGAGTCGATCGATGTCGACGCCGACCGAGATCATGTTGCTCGCGAGCAGCACGTTGATCGCCTCCGGATCGCGCCAGGGCTTGTTGAGCCGGTCCTTGGTGCGCTTCACCTTGTCCGTGTGCTCGCGGCTCGTCAGCTCGACCGGCTCGTCCCCGAGCTCCCGGTTTTCGAACCAGAGGTGCTTTCCCGTCGCGTTCAGGGGACGCGCGTCTTCCGCCTGCTTGGTGCGGGCGAGCACCTCGTCGTCGACCAGCCGGCGCATGCCGCCGAGCTCCCGGAGGCTGTTGAAGTAGCCGGCGAGCGTCATGTACGCGTCCGCCGTCTGGTCGGGCGGCAGCGACGGGTCATAGGCCTTCATCGCCCCGGCGAGCAGCGTCCGGTACACGCGCAGGAGGATCGCCTTCATGCTGCGCCCCTGCGCCGCGACGCCCACGTACTTGCGGCCGGGGCGCTTCCCGTCGACGGTCGCGAAGTACGTCTCCGAATCGTCGATGCCGGGCGGCGGGAACACGCTCACCGCGGCGGCCGGGCGGCCGAACAGGGCCTGGATCTGCGTATCGGCGCGGCGGACCGTCGCCGTCGCCGCCAGCACCTTGGGCCGCACGACGGAGGGCGCCGCCGTGGATCGGGGATCGGCGCTCGCCGGCCGCGAGCAGAGGGCGTCGACCGCGGTCTCGTAGAGACCCACCATCGTGCCGAGGGGCCCGGAGATCAGGTGAAGCTCGTCCTGCACGATGAGCTCGGGAGGGGCGAGGCCGCCGGGCAGGCTCTTCGCGGCGCGCGGCGGCTTCCCGTCCATCGGGCCGTAGAAGCGCCGGCCCCCGCGCGCGCTCGCCTTGCCGAACAGCATGCCGGCCTCGCCGCGCCAGGGCATCATCGCGAGCTTGTCGACCGTGGCGATGAGGAAGCTCGGCAGCTCGCGGTAGACCTGATCGTCGACGAAGACGACGGGAATGCCCTCGCTGTTGTTGGCGCACGAGAACTCGCACGTCTCGCTGGTGCAGCCGACCCGCACCTCGTCGGGCGCGGTCTTCGAGGGCAGGAGCGACAGGCTGTTCGGGCCGAGCTCCTTGCCGCACCACGGGCACGCGGGCAGCGGGCACGGATTGCCGTTCACGCCGAGCTTGAAGCCGGTGACGAGCCTGGACGCCTCCTCCATCGTGTTGGCCGTGGCGCTGCGCCCGACCCAGAGGCCGACCGAGAAGCGCGTATCACCGAGCACCGCGGGCCTCTTCCGGCGCTGCGACTCCAGCGCGCAGAGGAGCGTCGCCGCGCGGCCGAGCTGGTCGAGCGTGAGCAGGCGCAGGGTGTACCGGAGGAGCACGGCGACGCCGAGCCCGCCATCCGGCAGCTTCGCCCGCCGGAGGCGGCGGAGGAGCAGGCAAAAGGCGATCACGCCGAGGTACGCCTCGGTCTTGCCGCCGCCGGTCGGGAAGAAGATGAGCTCGACGCGCTCGCGGTCGGCGTGCTCGCCGTCGGCCACGCCGTTCAGGTTCATCAGCAGGAACGCGAGCTGGAACAGGCGCCACTCGGGGCGCTTGCCGTCCTGGTAGCGGGAAGGGCTCCTGTGCCTCGCGGCCTCGGCCATGGCCTCGTTGGCCATGCAGAACGCCTGGCGGATCTGCGCGTTGCTCGCGAGGAGCTCGATCCCCGCCTCGATGCGCCGCCGGGCCTCCTCGGCCTTGCGCATGAGCTCGTCGCGGGTCTCGGCGCGCTTGTCGCCTTCGACCTGCGTGCTCCGCTGCTTCTGGATCCAGGCGCCGTAGGCCGCCGGCAGGCGCTCCAGCCGCGCGCGCACGTCCTCTCCCCGCTCGAGCTTCGCGAGCTCATCCATCGCGACGGTCACGCCCTCTTCCTCGTGGGCGACGACCCGCCGCACCTCGTATTCGGGCAGCCAGGTGGTCTTCACGCGCGTGACCGCGGGTCTGGGGGCAGAGCCCGGCTCGCCGGGCGAGCCCCCGTCGTCGACCCCGCCCTGCCCCGGGGGCACCTCCACGGCGACGCCGTGGCCGACGGCGTACTCGACGCGCTCGCGAAACTGCAGATCGGCGACCTTCTGATCCCACTGGTCGCTGTCCTCGTCGGAGAAATTCGGCCGCGGGACGATGGCCTCCGGGCATTCGATCTCCAGCTCGACCTGGAAGATCATCTGCTCGTCGCGCCGGCCCTTGTCGCCCTGTCCGCGCCGGTTCACGACGAAGAGCGCGAGCGCCTGTGTCCCTTCCGGGATGCCCCGGGCGCGCTCGACGGCCTTGATCTGGCCATAAAGCATGATGCCCACGGTGTCCCGGAGGCGGATGCCGCTCTGGAGGGTCCGCGCGTCGAGCGGCACCTCGGTGACGAGCGTCTGCCGGGGTTTCCGCTTCCAGACGCGGTGTCCCCGCCCGCGCCCCTCGGGCTTCACGGTGTCGGGAGAGTACTCGGCGAAACGCACGGTGGCCTTGACCGCGCGAGTCTCCCTCGGGACGAGCACGCTCATGCCGATGGAGGCCGGCCACAGGTTCGGGCGCTTGTCCTCGGGCTCCTCGCCGCCGCCCTGGTTCTCCTCCTCGGGCTCGTCGGGCCCGGCGCCGAGGCCGTCGTCGGCGGTGTCGTCCTCGGGCGAGCGCTCTTCCTCCGACGCGAGGAAGCCGGTGAGGTAGTGTCGGGACGGCGGGAGCTCCAGGATCTCCTGCTCGGCGATGGCCCCCTCGTCGAGCTGGTAGGGGCCGACGAGATCGGCGTGGAGAGCGCGGACGAGGTGGTCTCGGGGAGCGGTCACGTCGGGCATGCGGGCTCCCCAGCGTATCAAGCGCGGCGTGGGACCGGAACCCGCGAAGCGCGGCCGGTTACCTCTCGCCGCCGAGGAGGTGAGTGTGCTCCGTCGTCGGCGCAGCCCCGCTGGAGTCCCGCATGACGCGGAGGCTCCCCGGTCCCTGCACGACCGTGGGAGGTCCGTCGTCGGGTGGGATCGACACGAGCACGTAACAGTCCGGGAAGCCGGTCGTCGTCGGGTCGAAGGAGATCTTGTGGTGCGCCCCGAGCTCCGTGAGGGTGCGGACCTCGGCGCGCCCGGATTGCTGATCGTGGCGTCTCGGCAAGCCTGTGAGATAGCTGGTGCCGCCAAGGGATACGACGCGGTGGGCGCCCCGCCCGGCCGCGAAGCTCGGCAATCGCTTCGTGCTGAACGGCGCGAAGATCCGGAGGGGATCGGGCACACGGGCGCCTGGTCGCAGGATGTCGTCGTGGAGTGCCTCGTCGGAGCCGTGATGAGGCACCTTGAGGACGTCGTGATCACCGAGCTGCGGCTCGACCTCGAAGCAATGGCTCCAGCCGTTGCCAGGCCGCTCGACCAGATCGGAGCCGAGCAGGAGGCGCCGCTTTCGCCACGTCAGGAGTAGCGCAGTGGAGAGGATATTGCTGTTGAACGGCTGCCCGATCCCCCATCGCCTGAGTGCTTCGGCGCGCAGATCCGTGCGCGGGGACACCACACGCAGCGTGGCCTCGCCCAGAGGCTCGAGATCGCCGATGATCATATCCCAGCGGCAGGAGGGCACCTCACTCCAGCGTGTCTCGATCGCGGCGATGACGTCTTCCGTGGCGCCGCCGACGAAGCCCGACGGCCGGCCTCCCGGCGGCGGCACCATACCAATGCGGGGCCACATCTCCTTGCGATCGCGCGGCGTCGCGGCCTCGATCACGCTGGTCAGGCCCCCGCTGTGATCATCGTGGGGATGCGTGAGGATCACGATGCGCGGATGAGCATCGTAGTGCGATAGCGCCGCGGCTGCGTAGTCGATCCTGTCGGCGCTACAGCCGTCCACGACCATCCACGCGTCCGGCGGCACACGGACCAGGACGAGCTCTCCCCTGCCGGGGCCGAAGGCGAGCACGACCAGATGATCCGGGGCGAGCTCAGGCAAAGGCACGGCGGACGTACCGGTCAGGATGAGGAAAGAGCTTCGGAAGGCCAGGGACCTCCTCGAAGGACGAGGACAGGCGATCCCAGATCTCCACCCCCTTCGTGCCGTCGGCGTATTCGATCAGCTCCACGAACGTACCCGGGCGCAGCTGGCCCGGCAATGCGCTCCACGCCTCCCGCAGCTCGTCCGCCGAGAGGTCAACGGTCGAGACCGTGTCCGGGCCACTCGCCACGAGCAGGAGCACGATCTCCTCGTCCAGGCCGAGCACTCGCCCCGGCTTCCAGTCATTGACCTCACGCTTGTCGGCGAGGTGTGGTCCCTCCCAGCGCTTGGCGAGCGGCAGTATCGGGGGGAAGACGAGCCGCTCGTCGCGGTCCTCCTCGAGGCAAATTCGAAGCTGATCGAGCGCGTGCCACCAGGAGCCCCGCAGCTCTCGGGGCACGTCTTCGAGCACCTCCACGGCGAAATCGAGCCTGCTGCGCGACAGCAGGAGCCGCGCGACCGGCCCGTGCAGCTCTTCGTACACATGGGCCTGCAACGGACCGCTCCCCGCGAGCTCGTTCAGCGCGCGGTCCCAGGCGGCCCGCGCCTCCTTCATCCAGACCCTCGTCACGAGGAAGCAGACATAACGACCGTGATACCAGGGATGCCACGGAGCGAGATCTCGCGCCTCGATGTACTCCCGCTCTACCCGTTCGGGATCCATGCCGAGGACATCGAGGTTGAACGCGATGTAATGATGAGCATACGCGTCCCGTTCGTCATGCTCGATCGCCCGCTCATAGGCCCGGACCGCGTCGCGGCGCAGCCTCTCCTCTTGCTCGCGCGGAGCGCGGAGCGCCTTCTGGCTCAGCGCCTTGCCGAGCGCGTCGTACTGCTCGACGAACTGGAGGGATCGGGAGAGCAGCGCTACGGCGTCGCCCGCCTCCGTGAGCTGGTGGATCTCCTCGAGCTCCTCCCGGACGGCGGCGGCGACGTCGCCGCGCTCGTGCGCGGCCTGGAAGCGCTCGCGGTGGTACACGGCTGCGAAGTGATGCGCGTCGGTTTGCAGCTCGTCGAGCTTCCAGTCCCAATGGCCGCGGATCGCTCGCGCCAGCGCATCCGGAATCAGCTTCGATCCATCGTCGAGCTCCTCCACGAGCGGGTCGATGATTCCCCTCACCCGGTCCGAAAGCGAAACGAACCCAGCGCGCTCGAGCAAACTGCTCGAGAACGGGACGCGGAGGGCCGTGAGACGTGCGATGACGCGCCGCCCCTCCGGGCACTCCGCGAGCACGCGTCCGAGCTGTCGGACCAGGTGATCCAGCCGGATCTGCTGGGCGGGGATGCGCGCCACGTCGACGTTCGCCGCGACGAGCGCCCGGAGCACCTGCTGCACGACCGGCGGTGGGACGTGCGGAAGGCGCCCGCCCAGCCGATGGACCGCGTCCTGCGCGTGCGCCGTCCGCGGATCTCGAACGAGTGGCAGCCGGAAGCCAGCGTCCTCGGCGACCCCACCGGGGATCCATGGGCCTGCGAGCACGAGCGTGCCGGTGCATGCGTCGAGCAGCATCTCGGTCAGCTCGACCGCGCGCCGGGCGAACAACTCGCCCTCGGGGCCGGAAGCAGTCTGGAAGCGGGGGCCATCGAGGAGGACCACGACATCTTGCCCTCCGCGGGAGAGCGCCTCCCGTACCGCCAAGAGCCTGCTCGCCCACGCAACCCGGGCGGGCTCGTGCCGCGGCACCACCCGGTCCAGCAGCTCCGGCGTCCCACCGTCGAGCTGCGCCGCCGCCTCGACGAGCGCCACCAGCGCCGCGTCGTCACCCTCGGGCACCTCGATCCGCACGACGCGCCGGCTCCCGGCGAGCGAGTCGGAGAGCCCTCGCAAGACCGTCGTCTTGCCGAAGCCCGGCGGCGCCCGGAGCGCGATTCTCCGCGCGCCGGCTGCGATGCGCTCCCGAAGTTGCTGGATCGCTTCCTCGAGGAGGACGGCCATGGGCAGGCTGATACCATGGCAGCTTCGCGCGAGCCAAGCTGGCTCCGGCCGGTGTCGCTGCCCTGGGCGCCTGCCTCCGTCCGTTCCCCAGCATGGACGGCCAGCGTCGACCTCGCGCACGAGCTCGGGCACATCCTGTTCGATCCTCCGCAGGGAGAGATCCACCTCGTCGTCGATCAGGAGGACGACGTGGGCAAGGGCGTACGGCATGTAGAGCAGCGGGCGCGCGCCTTCGCCGCCGAGCTCCTCATGCCCGCGGAAGGACTGCGGTAGCTCCTGGGGCCATCACCGTACGAAACGGCGCTGTTCCCGGCGCTCGATCTGCTGACCCGGGTCCGGCAGGAGTTCCATGCTCCCATCGAGATCACGGCCGTCCAGGGCAAGCCCAGGCTCTATCGTGAGCTCCCTGGCGACGTTGGCCGGGTCATGGGGCTGCACGCCCTCCTGTGGACGCTGGTCGAGCGAGGGGTACGGACCGGTGGCCTGGGTAACGGTTCAGACCGGGAGCCTGGGTAGCACCCGGACGGACCGGGAGCCTGGGTGACACATGTCGTAGAGGGTCGGCGACGGAGGATCGCTGGTGCCCTGGAAAGAGACATGTTCAGTGGACGAGAGGCTTCAGTTCATCGCGCAGGTCAACGAGTCGGACGAGACGTTCGCGGAGCTGTGCCGACGGTTCGGCATCAGCCGGAAGACGGGGTACAAGTGGGTGGAGCGTTACGAGCAAGCCGGACCTCGTGGTCTGGAGGAGCGGCGGCCCGTGGCGCACACGTTCCCGCATGCGACGCCAGCGGCGATCGTCAACGCGCTGGTCGAGCTGCGGAAGGAGCGACCCACCTGGGGTCCGAAGAAGCTGCGCGCCCGGCTGGAGAGCATGGGCCTTGAGGGGCTGCCGGCGACGAGCACCATCGGCGAGCTGCTCAAGAAACACGGGCTGATCCGGCCCCGGCGGCGCCGCGTGGTGATGCCGACGTCAGCGATGCCGTCGACGCTGGCTCCAGCGGAGCAGCCTAATGACACATGGTGCGCCGATTTCAAGGGGCATTTCGCGCTTGGCGACAAGACCCGGTGCCACCCGCTGACGTTGACGGACCAGGCGTCGCGGTACTTGCTCAAATGCGAGGGCGTAGCGAAGCCGGACGAGGCCTCGGTGCGGCCGCACTTCGAGCGCGCGTTCCGCGAGTTTGGGCTGCCGAATCGTATCCGCTCCGATAACGGCCCGCCGTTCGCCACGCAGGGCATTGGAGGGCTCTCGGCGCTGTCGGTGAGCTGGATCAAGCTCGGCGTGGTTCCCGAGCGCATTGAGCCCGGCAAACCGCAGCAGAACGGCCGGCACGAGCGCATGCACAAGACGCTGAAGGCGGAGGCGACATCGCCGCCCGAAGCCACGCTCGCGGCGCAGCAGCGCGTCTTCGACCGCTTCCGGCACGAGTACAATGACCAGCGGCCTCACGAGGCGCTCGGCCAGAGGACGCCGGCTTCGCGCTACACGCCGTCGC
This sequence comes from Sorangium cellulosum, assembly GCF_004135735.1. GTDB lineage: Bacteria > Myxococcota_A > Polyangia > Polyangiales > Polyangiaceae > Sorangium > Sorangium cellulosum_F. The sequence continues at coordinate 5,042,197 of NZ_CP012670.1, forward strand.
GGCGGACGATGCCGAGCAAGCCCTCCTCGCCGGAGTATCCGGACACGATGGCCGTGCGACGCGTGGGGGACATGGGTCGGCTTCAGTTCGGTGGCGCGAACACCTTCGTTTCCAAGCTGATCGCCAACGAACCCGTGGGGCTGCTTCCGATCGCCGACGACGTCTGGGAGCTGTACTACGGGCCGGTTCTGCTCGCGCAGGTCACCTTGAAGAACAAGGAGCTGCAGCTCGCCAAGGCACGGTGACCTGCGCGCACTCACGCCGGAACGTGAGGAGAGGCTCGCGTGTACCGAGACCGCGGGAAGCGGTTCGTGTATAGATCCTGGCGGTCCGAGAGAGCGCGGTGAGCGTGTCGCGTCGACGAGGATCCGGCCCCTGTTCCCAGTCCTCCCGGAGCAGGGGCCCGTAGCTCAAGGAAGTGTCACCGCTGCTCCCGGTCAGAACTGTTACCAGGGCTCCGCTCGTACAAGGGACGCTCTCCGTGACGCTCTCCCTGACGCTCGCCGAGGCGGTGGCGGCTTCCCGTGATCTCGAGGCTCCGCTCTGGTGGGCGGGGTGGATCGCCACCCTCCCGCCGTGGGAGGAGAGAACCCCGGGCGAGGATTGAAATTCACCCTCGAGGCTGCCGACAGCCTCCGGCGAGGGTTGAAATTCACCCTCGAGGCTGCCGACAGCCTCCGGCGAGAATTGAAATTCAACCTGGAGGCTGCCGACAGCCTCCGCGAGAATTAATTTTCAACCTAACTGTAAGCAGCACATGAAGCGCCGTCGGCCTCGACCTCGGCGAGCGAGCTGCTCGCGGCGGCTGCGGCCAGCGCGCGCCGGGTCGGTCGCCCTCGGCGCGCCCGGCGTTGAGGGCGAAGACGCGGTCGATGCCCGCGTCCTCCAAGGCCTGCACGGCGGCGCGATCCTCGCTGGAGGTCGAGCTCTCCCTGACCGCCGTGTTCCCCGATCGTGGCCCGTGCGGGGCGGCTCCGGGTGCCCTCGTCGTCGAGGTCGTCCCGCGGCGCGCCGGGTCACGGCTCGCGCTCGTCCTCGAAGCCGGGCAACGTGGCCGTCGCCTTCCTGCGCGGGGAGCGCGGCTTCTTCGCGGGCTCGGCCGGCTCGTTGACGGCGGCTCTGCTGGCGCCCTTCGCGGCCGGCGCGGTGGCGGCGGCGGCCTGCTTCTCCTGCTCGGCGCGCTCGGCGTTGAGGGCGAAGAGGCGGTCGATGACGGCGTCCTCGAAGGCCTGCACGGCGGCGCGATCCTCGTCGGCCTTCGGGCAGTACGGGGGGACGGCGATGTCGCTCCAGCCGTAGGCGGCGAGGACGGCGCGGTCCATGTCCTCGTGGAGGGCGCGAAGCTCGAGGATGCGGGGGTCGTCGTTGTCGGGGTCCTTCAGGGCGTTGTAGGTCCTGGTGAGGCCCTGGTTGGTGTCGAACAAGAAGCGGGCGCGGGTCTCGTAGAGCTTCTCGCCGATGGCTTCGAGCTCAGGGATGACGGCGCGAGGGTCGGGCTTCGGGAAGGGGAAGGTCTCGAAGCAGTCGGAGGCGGCGTAGCGAAGCCGATCTTCGAGCGAGGACGACAGGAGGCGGGCCCAGGGCTCGTGGATGCGGGATTGGAGAGTTGCGAAGGCGGTCGAACAATCGAGAGCAAACACATACAGCTGCTCGCTAAAGAAGATCTTCTTCTCCTGAAAGGAAAACATAAGATGCTTCGTCACGCGTGCAGTCACCATACAGCGCTCTCGATCCTGCAGAGCTGAGTACATAGCCCCACCGCTCTCCCCCGGTCGCCACCAGTACGTGCGGTAAGTGCCGCGCTTGTCACGCTCTCTGGCCGGGCGAACCTTCTCCTCGGCGATACGAAGCAGCATTGGCCACTCTCGTGCCTGCTCGAGCGACTTCGAGGTAAAGTCGATCATGTAGCGATCGAACTTGCCTCCCGGATTCCGGTTAACCTCTTCACCGCCGAGATATGGCCGCAGGATCCGAGCGTTCTTCGGATCCGCGGCGACCAGCTCGTGATACTGTTCAAGCGTCACGGCGAGCCCTGCACCCACGAGCTTGCCGCCCATGAAGCTGATCTGCTTGTTCGCGGACAAACGCTGCGGATCGCTCCGTTCCCGCTGAGCCAGCAACCTCGAGTCTATCGCCGATACGGGGCGCCCATCAAGGTACCGCTGGCCAACGTCGCGACTGGTCGACCCGAAGGCGATATGCACCACGGAGACCGTGACGGCCGCGTCGCCTGGCCAGGGCTGGTTGGCATCTGCGCGGTAGATGGTTCCGCCGGCGTCCACGAGCGCCTTGAGTGACATCAGACGCGAATCGCCCTCCGCAATCGTGTTCGTGGCGACAAGCCCCAGCGTCCCATTGGCCCCGAGCAGGTCCATGCCGCGTCGAAAGAAATAAGCGCAGAGATCGGTGTTGGGCCGGCCCTGCAACTCCGGCATCAGCGCCATGAACCAGTCGATGTAGTGCTCGCCGCCCGCCGCGCTGATCCCGTTCTTGCCCGCAAACGGTGGGTTTCCCACGAAAGCGTCGATGAACGCTCTCCCGGTCGCCCGATTCCCCTCCAGCGGATCCGCCCTCCCCGGCGCAAACACCTCCGGAAACTCGATCATCCAGTGGAACGGCACCTGCTCCCGCCGGATCTCCGCCTGCATCCCCCGCAGCTCGCCCAGGATCTCCCCCGCCCTCGCCGCGTCCCCCTCCCTCTCCGCCGCGAGCCACGCCGTCACCCGGTCCAGCCGCCGACTCCGCTCCTTCTCCCGCTCCTTGTCGTTCTTCTGCCCGAAGAACGCCCCCACCACCAGATCCGCGATCAGCCGCACCCGGTCGAGCGCGTCCTCCGCGTCGGCCAAAAGCAGCTCCTTCTCCCGCTGCGCCGCGTACGTCCCCTCCCCGGCCAGCTCCAGGATCTTCTTCCGGATCCCGATCGCCTCCTCCAGCGCCTCGCTCAACAGCCCCGCCGACAGCTCCACCTGCGCCTTCGGCTTCCAGTGGAACGCCCGGATCTGCTCGAACCCGAGCCCCACCAGCGAGTCCCCGTGCCGGATCGCGTGGTCCACGAACGTGAACGGCTCGTTCCGCGCCATCGTCACGAGCCACAGCGACAGCCGCGCGAGCTGCACCGCGTACGTGTTCTTGTCGACGCCATACAGGCACCGCTGCGCCACCAGCCGCCGCGCGTGATTCACGACGTCGTCGTGCGCGCTCGCGACGACCTCCAGCCGCCCCTCCCGCGTCCACGCCGCCACCACGTGGTCCGCCAGGTACCGGCACGCCGCCACCAGGAACGCCCCCGAGCCCACCGCCGGATCGCAGATCACCAGGTTCAGCAGCGTCTCCGAGCTCGGCGCCTCCCCCATCGCCTTGATCAGCGGATCGAGCGTCCGCTGCACGATCGGCTCCGTCAGCTCGCGCGGCGTGTAATGGCTGCTCGTCCTCCGCCGCTCCGGCCCCGGCTGGATCACCAGCGCCCCCGCCCCCGCCCGCTCCGGGGTCCTCCCGCTCAAGGGCTCCAGCGCCCCGAGCGCCTCCTCGGCCCGCTTCGCCCCCTTCACCGCCCCGGCGATCTTCGCCGCCACGTTCTTGTCGAACCCGAGCTCGTCCTGGAGCCACCGCTCCCGCTGGTTCGCCGGCGCCGCGAGCAGCGCGTCCGCCTCCACCCAGACCCGCGCCGCCCCCTTCTTGCTCCCGAGCCGGATCCGCGCCGCGCCGCGCTCGATGCGCCTCACCCCGAAGCCCATCAGCGCCTCGTACACGCTGCCGATCTGCTCCACGTCGAGCGCCTTGTACGAGAGCCGCTGGCCGCCGAGATAAAGCAGCTTCTCCAGGACCGAATAGACCGTGAGATCGTCGACGCTCGGCAGCTTCACCGCCGCGCGCGCCTCCGCCTGCGTGATCGGCGCGCTCCCCTCCGCCCCCCACCCCTCGAGGAACGGATACGCGTTCGGGTCGAAGAGCTGCCCGCGCCGCGCCGGGATCACGAGGTCCCGGTGCGACACGCCGAGGAACGCCACGCGGAACAGCCCCACGAGCCGCGGATACGCCCCGAAGCGCCGGTGCATCGTGTCGGGGTACTTCCCGAAGTCGGCCTGCAGCGCGTCGAACAGCCCGAGCAGGCTGTAGTTGCGCGCGAACAGCGGGTGCTCGGTCGGCAGGAGCCCCCGGTCCTCGCAGTAGAGCAGGAACACGAGCCGCAGCAGCACCGTGAGCAGGCCCGCGTAGAGGGGGTCGTCCCCCCGCTCCAGCGCGTCCCGGAGCGCGCCCGTGCCGTCCCGCTCCTCGGCCGCGGCGAACCCCGCGAGCAGCACCTCGAGCGCCTCGAACACCTGGCGCGACAGCTCGGTCGTGACATCGGCGTTGCGCTTGCGGCTCTCGGCCAGGATCGCCGGGAGCTGCTGCTCCGCCGCCACCCCGAACCAGCGCTGCCGCGACAGCAGCATCACGAACGCGTCGAAGATCGGCCGCCCGCTCACCGACGCCATGTCGGCGGCGCGGAACGCGATCCAGCCGCTCGACTCGCCGTGCGGCGCGTAGACGAGCCGGATCTCGTGACCGTTCGAGAGCAGCCCGATGGGCACGCGGCACTCCCGCAGCAGCCGCTCGAGCTTCGCCTGGGCAGGGTACTCCCACGCGCCGGTGACCTTCTCGGGCCTGTCGAGCAGCTCGACCTCGGGCGGGACCTCCCAGACGAGCATCGCGTACGGCCGCCCGGCCTGCGCCGCGGGCGTGCTGTCGGCGGCGGCGGTCGACTCCTCCCGCGGCTTGTTCCACCGGAGCGCGCGCGTCGGCCGGAGGAGCTGCTTGCCCTCGACGACGTAGAGGGAGAGCTCCTTCGGGAGCGCGTCGCCCACGTCGAAGCGCTCGGGACCGAGGTCGAGGACGGTGGAGAAGAGCCGCGCGAGATCGGAGACGCGGAGTCTCTCCTCGGGGTCCTCCTCGAGGCACTCGAGGAAGGAGAGGTGCGCCTCCCGCGGGAGCTTCTCGGCGCACTGGGCATCGACCAGCACGGGCACCGACACGACCAGCCCCTCGGAGGGCTGCACCATGCCGAGCCACTGCTCGTGGAATCGCTTGTCGGCGTCGCTCATGTTCTCTTCTCGCCCCTAGAAGCTCGTCGTCGGCCAGAGGTACACGAGCCCGACCGGCGAGAGCCGCTTCAAGCTCACGGCGTAGAGCGCCTCGAGCTCCGCCGGCTCGTTCCGGATCTCGTCCTCGATGCGGGCGAGCCGCTTTCTCATGTCCTGTCGCTCGCTCTCGAGCTGCTCGCGCTGCGCTTTCATCGTGTCGCCTTCGAGGTGGTCGAAGAGCCCGAGCTGGACGTTGAGCTGGTCCTCGATCGCGGCGCGCTGGGCCCTCAGGATCTGCCGGAGATCCTCGGCCTCCTCGGCGCCGCGGGCCGCGAGGAGCTGTGCGGCCTCGTGCGCCCGGCCGTCGGCCTCGTCCTGCACGTGCCGCCAGAGCACGCCGAAGTCGGCGGCGGCCGTCTTCGCCAGGCGCCGGCGGAGGGGCTCCGGGACGGGCGGGAGCCGGTCGACGCGCGTGAGCAGCTCCTCGAGGTGGGCGACGGCCTGGCGATCCTCGTCGGTGCCCGTGGGCTTCAGGTGGTCGCCCTCGCCGCTCTCTCGGAACGGGGCGGCGACGGCGACGAGCTCGTCGTGCAGGCGCGCGGCCCCGGGGCCGAAGAGCGAGAGGCGGCCGAAGGCGATGACCCGCGGCTCGCCGGAGCGATCGTCGGGGACGACGGTCACGCGCGAGAGGTCCTGGGCGCCGAAGCCCTGGGCCAGGAAGCGCGCGAGGATGCGCTGCACGAACGGGTGCTCCAGGTGCAGGTGCACGCGGTCCTCGCCCATGCGATCGAGCGCCTTGAAGACCACGGGCTGCGGGGGCAGCTTCCGCCACGCCCACTCGGGCTCGTCGCGGCGGCGGGGGCGGCGGAGGCTGTCGAGGGTGCGGTCCCAGCTCGCCGGCAAGGGTGGCAGCGCGAACGCCTGCTGCCCCTCGATCTTCTCGTCGAGCGGCACGAGGGGCCCGGCGCCGGCGAGATCGAGGCCGACGTCGATGGCGTCGCGCAGGAGCTCCTCGCGGAAGTCCATGACCTTGCGGGACCGGCCGAGGATGCGGCGGGCCTCGTCGATGTCCCGCCTGAGCGTCGCCGCGTCGGCGCGCTGGCTCTCGAGCTCCCACCTCGTGGTCTCGGCCAGCTCGGGGAGCCGCTCGGCCTCGTCGAGGGCGTCCGCGGTGCTCCGGTCGATGCCCCGGCTGAGCGCGCGCTCGATGTTCGCCATGACGACCTCGCCGAGGCTGCCGAGCTCCCGCTGGATGCGCTCGACCTTGCCCACGAGCTTCTCGAGCACGGCGTCCTCGGCGCGCTCCGGGTAGACGAAGTAGTGGCAGCGGACCTCGCGCGCGGGCTGGAGCGTGCGATCGATGCGGCCGTTGCGCTGCTCCATGCGGGCCGGGTTCCACGGCACGTCGACGTGGAAGAGATCGGCGCAGTGGTTCTGGAGGTTCAGCCCCTCGCGCGCGGCGTCGGTGGCGATGAGGATCCGCACGGGGTCCTCCGCCGGATCGCCGTTGAACGCCCGCTGCAGCTCCTCGCGCGCCTCGTCGCCCATGCCGCCGTGGAAGACGGCGATGCGCTCGTCGCCGCGATCGGTGTCCTCCACGGCGGCGCCGAGCGCCTTCTGGAGGTAGCGCATGGTGTCGCCGTACTCGGTGAAGAGGATCACCCGCCGGTCGTTCCACGCTCCGCTCGCGCGCTCGCCCCCCGGGACGCTGACGCCGGGGCAGAGCTCCGCGCGCAGCCAGTGCAAGAGGGCCACCACCTTGGCGTCCGGACGGTGACGATGCTGGCGGGAGAGGTCGAGCATGCGCTGGAGCAGCTCCCGGGCGCGCCCGTCGGGGGGCGCGAGCGCGGTCGACGCCGAGGCGACCTCGGCCGCGTCCTCCACGTCGCGCTGCTCGTCGTCGACGCCGTACGCGTCCTCGTCCTCCTCGGGCGGCCGGCGCGCGATCGGGGGTTCGGGGCGGAGGGCGCCGGAAGGCGACCCGGAGCCCCGAGCGTCGATGCGCAGATCGAGCTGGGCGCCCTCGGCGGCCGTGCGCTCCTGCGAGGCTCGCGGATCGGCGCTCACCGCCCCGGAGCCGACGCGCGCGGCGTGCGCGCTCAGGGTGCGGTGGAACGCCTCGACGCTCGAGAGCAGCCGCTTCTGGAGGTTGATGAAGACGAGCCGCCCGCGCCCGCGCCCGGGCTTCATCACCTCGGTGTACTCGGCGAGCAGCCGCGAGAGCTCGAGCTCGGGCGCGCCGACGGGGCCGAGCGCGACCTCCGCGGCGCGCCGCTCGGCCTTGCCCGGCTCGGCCTCGAAGTAGCGGGCGCGGAAGCCGTCGCCCTCGCGCTCGAGCGCGATCCGGACGACGCTCCGGACGGGGAAGTCGCTCTTGCCGAGCGCCTGGAGGTCGCGCTTGAGCCTGCGGACCATCACGGCGGAGAGCGCCCTCGAGCCGGCCTGGATGGGCACGCCGCGCGTGAAGCGCTGGGGGTCGAGCATCGCCATGAGGGCGCTGAAGCTGTTCGAGTGGCCGTTGTGCGGCGTCGCCGAGAGGAAGAGGCGGTTCTCGAAGCGCGGACCGAGCTCGTCGCGGATCATGCTCGTGAGGTGGGAGTCGACCGCGTACAGGCTCGCCGAGGCGGGCGCCGCGGTGTGGGCCTCGTCGAGCACGAGCAGGCTCTTCTTCATCCGCGGGCCGAGGTGGGCGAGGAGCGGCTCGCGGTAGTCGGGGCGACGGAGCGTCTGGTACGAGACGATGAACCGGTTGTGCGTGCTCCAGGTGTTGACGCCGAAGCCTCGCTCGCGACGCCGGCGGGCGACGAGCTCGCGCCCCATGATCTCGAAGCGCTGGCCGAAGCGCTTTTCCATCTCGCCGCGCCACTGGAGGCAGAGCGCGGCGGGGCAGACGACGAGGACGAAGTCCACGCGCTGCCGGAGCGCTAGCTCCTGCATCACGAGCCCGGCCTCGATGGTCTTGCCGAGGCCCACGTCGTCGGCGATGAAGAGGTTGGCGCGCGGCAGCTCGAGCGCCTTCTTGAGGGGCGTGAGCTGGTGGTCGAGGAGCTTGATGCCGGCCCGGAACGGCGCCTGGAAGAGGTCGGCGCGCGTGGCCGTGACGCTGCTCCACGTGAGGGCGTGGAAGTAGGCGGCGAAGCGGCGCGGGGGGTCGAGCGAGGCGACCGTGCCGAGCCCCTCGGCCTCGGGCTGGAGGACCTTCGCGCCGAGCTCGATCTCCCAGAGCACCGAGAGCCGGACGCCTTGCGCGTCGTCGTCGAGGCAGACGAGGTCGACGCGGGTGGCCTCGTTCGGCGCCCCGGGCGGGACGACGTCCTCGACGAGGTACTGGCGCTGTCGGACGAGCGCGATGTCCCCCTTCACGGGCGTGAGGCGCTGGGCGCTGGGCGCCCCGAACAGGCCTGTCGGCGGGGCGCTCTTGCGGTCGCCGAGGGCCTGGAGGAGGCGCTCCGCGAGCTCGTGGCGCGCGCGGCTGGAGGCGTTCACGCCGAGGGCCTGGCAAGCGGCGCGGAGCTCGTCGCGACCCATCCATCCGACCAGGGAGCGGGTGCGGATTTGCTCGGAGCGGGCCAGGGCGGCGACCAGCTCGGCCTTCGTGCCGCGCTGGGGTACGAAGACGCCGACGTGGCGCGCGAGCTCGATCAAGCGTCCTCGCGACGGGAGGGATTCGAGGAGAGCGCGAACGGAGGGCGAGGTAGAGGACATCGGGCTTGCACGCGCCGCGCAGGGCGAGGCGCGGACGGCCAAGGTACGCGCCGACCACGACGGGGTGAAGATTGTCGCCGCGACGGAGCCATCCGGCGCGATCGCGCGTGGGATGACCTGCGCCAGGGCCTTCCCCTCGGCGTGGCCCAGGAGCGAAGACCACCGGCGGCAGCTCGCGCTGACGGGATATCCTACAGCCGCCGGAGGAGGTTCCTGCGCACGTAGCGGGCTATCTGCCTGCCCGCCTCGGCGCCCACCTCGGACGACCCGCGGAAGTGCATACCCCCTCACACGCGAGCATTGATGACGCCGTCGATCGCGTCCTCCAGCGACGCGTGCTCGATGGTGCCGCACCCGCCAGTCCCCAGGAGCGGCGTGGACGGCTCCCCCAGGCCGAAGAGGTGCGCCAGCGCGTACAGGCCCGAGCCGCTCACCACGGGGCGGAAGGATGGCTGCTCCGCTCCGGGATACGTCTCTTCGGAGGCGAGCCGCACGTACTGCCCCGGAGGGCCGGTCATCGGGTCGTCGCCGGATAGGTCTCGAAACGAGCGCTTCCGGGGAGGGAGTTGAGCGCGTCATGAATCGAGACGTTCAGCAGGGCCGCGAGGCGAGAGTGCATGAAGAAGCCCGACAGGGGCTCCATCTGCGCCATGATCTCGCTGTACATCCAGCTCGACGCTGCGCGCGAGGACGCCCGGTGCGCGCCTCGGGACGATGCGCATCGACGAGACACGCCCCCTCGCCGTCGGCGAGCATCGGGCACGTCACGTGACCGGGGAGCCGGGTTGTCCCTCCATGTTTCGCGCGACGCCCCCGCCCCACGGCAGGCGCTCCGTCGGGTGGGGGGGAGGACCTCCGGACGCACGTGTCCCCGCACGCCAAGGGCCCCCGTCGGCGCGATACGAGGGTCAGCGGACCTTCTACAATCACCGCCCGGGGCGGACCGTGATGATATAGTGGCGCCTCGCTTGCCCGAAGAGAGAGAGCGCTGGGCTGGCGATGGAGGCCGTGACAATGCCCGTACCGTTGCCGTTCCCTGGCGTGCAGATTCAGGAAATCCCAGCCGGCGTGCGGGCAATCGTCGGAGGCTCGACCTCCGTGACCGCCTTCGTGGGGCGCGCGTTGCGAGGCCCCAGGGAGGTCGCGACGCGGTGCTTCTCCTTCGACGACTTCGCGCGCAAGTTCGGCGGGCTCTGGGCGGCGAGCCCGATGAGCTACGCCGTCTACCACTACTTCCAGAACGGCGGGACCGAGGCCGTCATCGTGCGGCTGGCGCCCGGGGCGAACAAGAGCACAGTCGACCTCGCGACCGGCGCGCCGCAGAGCCTGACGCTCGAGGCGGCGAGCGAGGGAGCCTGGGGCAGCAACCTCCGCGTGACGGTGACCCACCCGGCGCCGGGCGTGATCCCCGCGGCGGAAGAGGCGCAGGTCTTCACGCTCACGGTGCGCGAGGTGGATCCCGGGGCGCCGAGCGATACGAGCCGTGATCGAGCCACCGAGACGTTCATCAACGTGTCCGTGTCCAGCAGCAGCGCGCGGTACGTGAAGCGGGTGCTGGAGCAGCAGTCCCGCCTGGTGCGCGTGAAGACCGACGCCTCGCAGCGGCCGAGCATCGTCACCGACGAGGCCTTCTCGAGCGTCACCGACGGCGACGACCTCGAGGCCACGGACTACGACGACCCCGCGGACGCGACGTTCCGGTCGAAGCGCCGCGGCATCTACGCGCTCGACGCGATCGACACGGTGAACCTGCTCTGCCTGCCGCCCCCCGCCCGCGCGGTCCCGATGTTCCCCGGCGTGTGGACCGCGGCGGCGGCCTACTGCGAGGGGCGCTTCACGATGCTGCTCGTGGACCCGCCGTCCTCGTGGGTCACACCGGCCGACGCCGCCGGGCGCAAGAGCCTCACGAGCCTCACGAGCAAGAACGCGGCCCTCTACTTCCCGCTGCTCGTGATGCCGGACCCGCTCGCCGCCGGCCGGCCGGCGAGCTTCGCCCCGTGCGGCGCCGTCGCCGGCGCCATCGCGCGCACCGACGCGGAGCGCGGCCTGTGGAAGGCGCCGGCCGGGCAGGACGCGGGCCTGCGCGGCGTCGACGGGTTCACGACGAGCCTCTCCGATCCCGGCGCGCGGCTGGTCCTCACCGACGCGCAGTGCGGCGTGCTGAACCCCGCGGGCGTGAACGCGCTGCGCCCGCTCGGCGTCGCCGGCCCGGTGGTGTGGGGCGCGCGCACGGCGCAGGGCGCGGACGTGCTCGCCTCCGAATGGAAGTACCTCTCCGTGCGGCGCCTCGCGCTCTATGTCGAGCAGAACCTCAAGGACGGCACGCGCTGGGCCGTCTTCGAGCCGAACGACGAGCCGCTCTGGTCGCAGCTCCGGCTCTCGATCGGCACGTTCATGCACCAGCTCTTCCGTCGCGGCGCGTTCAAGGGGGCGCGCCCGCAGGAGGCCTATTTCGTCAAGTGTGACGCCGAGACGACGACGCCCGCCGACCAGGATCGCGGCATCGTCAACGTGATCGTGGGCTTCGCGCCGCTGAAGCCCGCCGAGTTCGTCATCCTGCAGTTCCAGCAGATCACCCGGGCGATCGCCTGAGCGGAGGTAGGACATGCCCGCGAACCTGACAGCCCCCGGCGTCTACATCGAAGAGATCCCGAGCGGAGTGCGCACGATCGTCGGCGTCTCCACCTCGGTCACCGCGTTCATCGGACGGGCGCGCCGCGGTCCCGTGGACGTGGCGACGCGGGTCACGAGCTTCGGCGAGTTCGATCGCGTCTTCGGCGGCCTGTGGAGCCAGAGCGATCTGGGCCATGTGGTCAGCCACTTCTTCCAGAACGGCGGGCGCGAGGCGGTCATCGTGCGCGTCCACGCGGGGGCGATCGCGTCGACGGCGACGGTGCCCGGCGACATGGTGCTCACGGCGACGGCCGACGCCGCGGCGCTGTCGGGCTTCGATCACCTCCGCGTGGCGGTGACGCACGAAGCCGCGCCGGAGGCCTACGCGCTGCAGATCACGGCGGAGGACGCCGAGGACGCCGCCCTGACGGACGGGGACGGCGTGGCCTACCAGGTGACGATCCCGCTGAGCCTCGAGGGCGACCCCGCCGCCGCGATCGCCGGCGCCACGACCGGCACCGCCCCGGCGATCGCCCTGGCGGAGCTGTCGAGCGCCCCGCCCGCGGCGCGCCCGAGCGCCACGGCGGGCGTGCGAGGCACGGGCGACGCCGTGCGCCTGCCGATCCCGGGCGCGCTCTCGTTCGCCGCGGCCAACCCGGGGACCTGGGGCGATCAGGTCCGCGTCACGATCTCGCCCACCGGCCCCACGTTCACGCTGCAAGCGCGCCTCGTCGACGCGACCGGCCGCGAGCTGGAGAGCGAGATCTACTACGGCCTCGTCCACACCCAGGGGGCGCTCACGTACATCGGCGACGTGCTTCGGACGCGCTCGTCCCTGCTCCGGCTGGCCGCCGTGCCCACCGCGGTCCCGGCCGTGGAGGCCAGCGCCACCCTCTCGAGCGGCTCGGACGGCACGCCGCCGGCCATCGGCGCCTACGAGGGCAACGAGGCGAGCCGCACCGGGCTGTATGCGCTCGACGAGCTCGACGTGGTGAACCTGCTGTGCGTCCCGTTTCCGGCGGAGGACGTGACCCAGATCGACGAGGCGGCCCGCGCCGGCTTCTGGAGCGGCAAGGCGCTGCCGTGGTGCCGGGCGCGCGGCGCGTTCGCCCTGATCGACCCGCCGCCGTCGTGGTCGAGCTTCGACGCCGTGAGCGCGGACCTCGCGAACGCCGCCGGGTGGATGAGCAGCCTGCAGTCGCCGCACGGCGCGCAGTACTTTCCGAACGTCCGCGCGCCGGATCCGCTCCAGGAGAACAGGCTGCGCACGTTCGCGCCGAGCGGCGTGATCGCCGGCGTGTTCGCGCGCACCGACGGGGCCCGCGGCGTGTGGAAGGCGCCCGCGGGCCTCGAGGCGACGCTGGCCGGCGTGCTCGACCTGACCGTGGGCCTCACGGACGGCGAGCAGGGCACGCTCAACCGGGAGGGCGTCAACTGCCTGCGCGCGTTCGCGGGGGCGGGCCGCGTGGCGTGGGGCGCGCGCACGCTCACGGGCCAGGACCGGGCCGCCTCGGAGTGGAAATACGTGCCGGTGCGGCGCCTCGCGAGCTACCTCCAGCAGACGCTGCTGCGCGGCACCCGCTGGGCCGTGTTCGAGGGCAACGACGAGCCGCTCTGGTCGCAGCTCCGGCTCAACATCGGGGCCTTCATGCACCAGCTCTTCCGTCAAGGCGCGTTCGCCGGTCGCACGCCCGCGGAGGCCTATTTCGTGAAGTGCGACGCCGACACCACGACCCAGGCCGACATCGACGCCGGGATCGTCAACGTGATCATCGGGTTCGCGCCGGTGAAGCCCGCCGAGTTCGTCGTCATCAAGCTGCAGCAAATCGCCGGTCAGAGCACATAGGAGGAGACGATGCCTGCCTTCACGGTCAACACGCAGCGCTTCGACCCGTACAAGAACTTCAAGTTTCGCGTGAAGTGGGATGGCCGGTACGTGGCGGGCGTGAGCAAGGTGAGCGCGCTCAAGCGCACGACGGACGTGGTGGAGCACAGGAGCGGCGGCGACCCCTCAAGCGCCCACAAGTCGCCGGGACAGACCAAGTGGGAGGCGATCACGCTCGAGCGCGGCGTCACGCACGACACGGCCTTCGAGCAGTGGGCCGCCAAGGTCTGGCGCCTGGGCGCGGGCCTCGGCGCGGAGGTGTCGCTCGCGGACTTCCGCAAGGACCTCATCATCGAGGTCTACAACGAGGCCGGCCAGGTCGTGCTCGCGTACAAGGTCTACCGGTGCTGGGTCTCGGAGTACCAGGCGCTGCCCGAGCTCGACGCGAGCGCCAACGCGGTCGCGATCCAGTCCCTCAAGCTGGAGCACGAGGGGTGGGAGCGCGACGTCTCGGTGGTCGAGCCGACCGAGCCGACGCTGGCCGATGGCTGAGCTCGTGCCGCTGCGACCGGCCGCGGTGCTCGAGGCCTGGGAAGGAGGCCTCGCCCAGGGCACCGTGGAGCGGGCTCTCACGCTGCTCGCGCTGGCGATGCCCGGCGCGACGCGCGACGCGCTCGCCGATCTATCCATCGGTCGGCGCGACGCGCTGCTGCTGGAGCTGCGCACGCGGAGCTTCGGGCCCACGGCGCCGTGCGTGGTGCGCTGCCCCCGCTGCGAGGAGACCCTGGAGTTCCCCGTTCGGCTCCCGGATCTTCGCGTGCCGGCGCCCGCCGCGGCGGAGGCGGTCGTGACGTTCGGCGATCTTCGCCTGCGCGTGCGGCCCGCCACGAGCCGTGACCTCCTGACGATCGCCGGCGCGGCGGATCCGGTGCGCGCGCTGCTCGAGCGGTGCGTGACCGCGGAGCGCGCGTCGGCGGGCGATCCCGCGGCCGTGCCCGCGGAGGCGGCCGAGCTCGTGGCCGCCGAGATGGCGCGGCTCGATCCGCAGGCGGACGTGCGCTTCGATCTGTCGTGCGCCGCGTGCGGCGCGGCGTGGACCACCGTGTTCGACGTGGTGTCCTACCTCTGGCGCGAGATCGAAGCCGAAGCGCGGCGGCTGATGGCCGAGGTCGACGCGCTGGCGCGCACGTACTGCTGGTCCGAGCTGACGATCCTCGAGATGTCGCGGCCGCGGCGCCTCGCTTACCTCCGGCTCGCGGGTGCCGCGTGAACTTCCTGGAGTCGCTCGCGGGGCGCGCCCGAGAGGCCGTGGCGGTCGTGGAGCCGCCGCGCGTGCCGTTCGTGAACGTGTTCCCGGACGGCGGGCCCGCGGCCCAGCGCGACGAGGGCGCGCGCGACGCGGCGCCGGGGGTGGCGATCCTGCGCCCTCCTTCGGGTGAGCCGGATCTCCCACGGGCCGCGCGCTCGGCCGGCGGCGAGGAGCGTGTCGTGACGGCCGCGCTCGGGGAACGGCGCTCGATGGACGTGCCGCTCCGCGCGAGCCCCGTCGCGCCGGCGCCCGCGCCGCCCGCGCCGCCCGAGCCGCGCGCGCCGCGCGTCGAGCGCGGGGTCGAGCAGCGCGTCGTGCGCTCCGAGGACGCGGCGCAGGAGCCGCCGGCGCTCGCGCCGCCGCCCGCGCGCGTCGAGGCGCCGCGCGTCGTGCGCGAAGAGCGCTGGATCCACGAGGTCCACGAGGCGCGGGAGCGCCTCACGGAGCGGCACACCGAGCGCGTGGTGGAGCGCGTCCCGGCGCCGGTCGACGCGCCTCCGATCGTGGCCGCGCCCGCGCCGCCGCGGCGCGCGCGGCCAGAGCCGCCGCGATCGCCGTCGCCCGCGCCGCTCCCCCCTGGACCCGGGAGGATCGCGCTCCCGGAGGAGCCCGCTGCGCCGAAGGGGCCCGCGGCCCCGCCGCCGCCGGTCCATGTTTCGATCGGCCGCATCGTGGTCCGCGTGCAGGCGCCGGCCGCGGCGCCGCGGACAGAGGTCTCCCGTCCTGCTCCCCCGGCGCTCAGCCTGGAGGCGTACACGGCGGAGCAGCGCCGCGGAGGGCGTCGATGAGCAACTCCCTCGCCATCGCCACGGTCACGGGGACGCTCGTGAACCGCGTGCAGACCCTGATCAACAGCGTCGGGCTCACCGGCTACGATGCCTCGGCCGATCACCCCAAGACCGATCCGTCGCCGGGCGTTTACCTCTCGCTGTATCACCTCGCGCCGAACCCCGCGCTGCGGAACCTCGATCTGCCCACGCGGCGCGCGAGCGGCGAGCCGGGCCAGCGCCCCGTGCTCGCGCTCAGCCTGCGCTACCTGTTCTCGTTCGTCGGCGACGCGGCGATGTTCGAGGCGGAGCGGCTCGCGGGCCTGGTGCTCACGGATCTCCACGCGCGGCCGGTGCTGACCCCCGACGAGATCACGACGTACCTCGGCACGCTGGGCGCCGGCCACTACCTGCTCGCGTCCGACCTCGGGCGCCAGATCGAGCGCGTCAAGCTCACGCCCCTCAACCTGGACACGGAGGAGCTCTCGCGCGTCTGGGGGCTCTACAACCAGAGCTTCTTCGCGCTGTCGATGGCGTGGGAGGCGACCGCGGTCCTGCTCAGCGGAGAGATCGAGCCCAGGGCCGCGCTGCCGGTGGCCACGACCGGGCTCGTGGTGCGGCCCGCGATCACGCCCGCGATCACCCGCCTGTACGAGGTGTCGAGCCGGCAGCCCGTGGCCGGCGCGGACGACGTGCTGGTGATCGAGGGCACCGGCCTGATCGGCGAGGTCACGCGCGTCTTCATCGGCGCGGCGAGCGTGAGCGTCGGCGCCGCGGATCTGCAGGACGACGCGCTGCGCGTGGCCCTGTCGACCGTGACGGGGCTCTTGCCCGGCGTGCACGCGGTGGTGATCGAGCACCAGGTGCTGGTGCCGGGCGCGGCCGGCGCCGGGCTGCGCCCCGGCGGCGTGTCGAACCCGCTCGCCTTGATGGTGCGGCCCACGCTCGGCGCGATGTCGTCGTCCGTCGTCGCGCTCACGAACCGGCGCGTGCGGATCGCCGTCACGCCGCTCCCTTCGGCCGACCAGTCCGTGGAGCTCGCGCTGGAGTCGACCACGGGGCCCGAGCGGCGCGGCAGCGATCGGTCCACGATCGACGGCGCCGACGTGGTGTTCGACGTGGCGGATCTGCCGAGCGGAACGTGGCGCGTGCGCGTGTCGATCGACGGCGCGGACAGCCTGCCCACCATGACCGCCGGCGTGTACACCGGCCCCACGCTCACCGTGCCATGAAGCCAGCGCAGGCGGCGACCGGGTCCTCCAATCCGCTCTCGGCCTCGCTCGCCGCGGTGCGCGCCTGCATCGAGCGCGCGAGCAACACCGGCCCTCCGCCCGCGCTGCCCGAGCCGCCGTCCGGCTCGCCGCTCGCGGCGCTGCGCGATCGCTTCCACCTGTCCGCGTTCGATGTCGCGGTGATCGCGTGCGCCGCCGCGGTCGAGCTCTCGCCGGGCTTCAGCAAGAGCTGCGGCGCCGCGCTCGGGGATCCGGCGCGCCGCGCGCCCACGGTCGCGCTCTGCATCGCCCGCCTCCCGGGCGCGCGCTGGGACGCGTTCTCGCCGGGCGGCCCGCTCTGCCGCTTCCGCCTCGTGCGCCTCGGAGAGGGCGACGTCTTCACGGGGCGCTCCGTCACGCTGCCCGAGCCCGTGCTGCATTTTCTGGTGGGCGCGCCGGCGCGCGACGAACGCCTGGAGGCGCGGCTCCGGGACGTGGAGCCGCGCCGCGCGCTCCCGCCGTCCCGCGCGGCGGTGGCCAGGGTCATCGGCGAGATCCTGCGCGATCCAGGCGCGCCGCACGTGCAGCTCGTGGTCGCGAGCGCCGAGGAGGCGAGGCCGCTCTTCGCCGCGGTCGCGGCCGAGCAAGGCCGGGCGCTGTGGGAGCTGCCGGCGTGGGCGCTGCCCGACGCGCCCGAGGAGCGCGTGGACCTGCTCTGGACGTGCGCGCGCGACGCGCGCCTGTGCGGCGCGCTGGTGCTGCTCGACGTCGCGAGCGCCGGCGAGCCAGCGCACGCCCGCGCCACCGTCGATTTCGCGACCCGCGCGCCGGACCCGCTGCTGCTCTGCGGGCCCGAGGTGGTGCGGCCGAAGGGGCGCCGCGTCTTCAGCGCGTCGCTCCCGCGCCTGCCTCACGAGGAGGCCAAGGACCTCTGGCGCCAGGCGCTGAACGGCGCCGCGGACGCGGAGTCTCTCGACGTGGCGGGGCTCGCCGCGCGGTTTCAGCTGAGCCCCGACGGCATCGCCTCGGCCGCGACGAGCGTCGCGCACCGGCCGGCCGGCGAGCCCCCGGGCCGCGCCGTGTGGCGCGCGTGCCGGCTGCTCTCCCGCGCGCGCCTCGACGATCTCGCGCAGCGCATCGAGCCGGACGCGGACTGGGATCGGCTGATCCTCCCGCCCGAGGAGATCCGGACGCTGCGCGCGATCGAGGCGCAGGTGCGCCACCGCGCGCGCGTGTTCCACCAGTGGGGCTTCTCCCGCCAGGGGGAGCGCGGCAGCGGCACCGCGGCGATCTTCTCGGGGCCGAGCGGCACCGGCAAGACGATGGCCGCGGAGGTGCTCGCCGGCGCGCTCGAGCTCGATCTCTACCGCATCGATCTGTCGTCGGTCGTGAGCAAGTACATCGGCGAGACCGAGAAGAACCTGCGCCGCGTGTTCGACGCGGCCGAGGAGGGCGGCGCGATCCTGCTGTTCGACGAGGCGGACGCGCTCTTTGGCAAGCGCACCGAGGTGAAGGACAGCCACGACCGGCACGCCAACATCGAGGTAAGCTACCTGCTCCAGCGCATGGAGAGCTACCAGGGCCTCGCGATCCTCACGACCAACCTCCGCAAGAACATCGACGACGCGTTCCTGCGGAGGATCCAGTTCGTGGTGGAGTTCCCCTTCCCGGACGCCTCCCAGCGCGAGCGCATCTGGCGCGCGGTCTTCCCGCCGCAGACGCCGATCGACGGCGTGGATCCGCGGCGGCTCGCGCGCCTCGCCGTGGCGGGCGGCAACATCAAGAACATCGCGCGCAACGCCGCGTACCTCGCGGCGGCCCAGGACCGGCCCGTGGGCATGCAGCACCTGCTCGAGGCCACGCGCCTCGAGTACACGAAGCTGGGGCAGCCGCTCACGCCCACCGAGCTGCGCGGGTGGCTGTCGTGAAGCCGCGGGCGGTGACGCTGCACATCGGCGAGCTGGAGATCGCCGGCCTCGATCCCGCGGGGCGCTTCGACGTGGCGCGCGGGATCGAGGGCGAGCTCGCCAGGCTGCTCGCGAGCGAGGGCGTGCCGGAGGGGCTGCTCGAGGGGCGGGCGGTGCTCCCGCAGCTCGCCCTCGACCACGGGGCCGCCGCGGTCCCGCTGGAGCTGGGGCGCGCCGTGGCCCGCGCCCTCTACGAGGGGTGGCGGTGAAGGCCCACGCGGCGCGGAAGCACGCGCAGGGCGCGCGGCGCGACAGGCGCAAGGACCGCGGCCGGCCGCAGCCCGCGGGGCCGGAGCGCGAGCTCACCGACCGGGAGAGCTTGCTCGATCACCTCGACGCGGAGCCCGTCGAGGCGGCGCCGGCCCCGACGCTCTCCGAGACGTGGGCGCAGGTGACGGCCGGATCCGCGATGGATCTGCCCTACCGCGCCGAGCTCGAGGCGCGCTTCGACCAGGATCTGGGCCACCTCCAGGTGTTCGGCGGCGCGGAGGCGCGCTCGCTCTTGGACGCGCTCGGCGCCGAGGCCGCGACCCGCGGCGCGCAAATCGTGCTCACCGGCCCGGACGTGCAGATCGAGACCGTGGCGCACGAGGTCGCGCACGCGCTGCAGGGCGGCGAGACGGTCGCGAACGAGTGGCCCGGCGTGCTCCCGGAGAGCCACGAGGCCGAGGCGCGCGCCGACGCTGCCGCGCAGGCCGCGGCGCAGGGCGAGCAGGTCTCGCCCGACCTGCTCTCGTCCGCGCCGATGCGCCGCGGCTTCGTGGCGCTCCGGCGCGCGGCGACGGCCGCCCCCCGCCCAGGCGCCGCGCTGGGCTCGGCGCGCGCCGCCCGCGACATCGACGTGGACGACGCCCCGTCGGCCGGGGACGCCGAGACGCGCGCGCGCCGGCGGTCCTCGCCGGGGCGAAGGGCGTCGCCTGGCGCGAGGGACGAGGCCGTTGCCCGGCAGCCGCGCGCGCCCCGGCCGCGCGAGGCGAGCCCACAGGCGCCGGCGGCCGCGCCCGCCGAGGGGGCGCGGGAGCCCGCCGCGGCGGAGCCGGCCGAGGCGACGCCGGAAGAGGCGCGCGAGGCCGAGGGGAAGCAGCGCGAGGCCGAGGCCGCTCCCGATCGCCAGCAGGAGATCCGGGATTCGCTGCGATCGGGCCAGGCGACATGGGACGGCGCGAGCGAGGAGGCGGACAGCCACGAGGTGTCGGTCTGCCCGCGCAGCGCCGTGGGGCCGGGCGAGCGCCCGTTCGCGCGGGGCCCACCGCTGGACGTGCCCCCTGTTTCGGAGGAGACGCCCGGCGCCCCCGCCGAGCCGGAGGAGGTCGACCCGGAGGCGCTCGTGCGCGAAGCGGATGCGACCGCCGCGCGGCAGGTCGAGTCCGGCCCGGGGACGCGGGGCCGCGGCGATCTGGGCGCCGACGCGCGCGCGCTCGAGCGCCAGATCGAGGGGGAAGAGCTCCCGCAGATCCCGGAGGCGCCCGAGCTGGCGCTGACCGAGGAGGCGGATCCGGCGCAGATCGACGAGCGGCACGAGGCGCTCGGGGGCGAGCTCGACCGCGGCACGGAGACCGCGCGCGCGCAGTCCGAGGAGGACTTCGGCGAGGATCGCCTCGCGCCCGCGGACGATCCCACGCTCGGGCACGATCAGGGGCTCGATGAGCTCGAGATCCCGGAGGTCGGGCTCGAGGAGATGGTGTCGAGCGAGAGGCTCGACCGCGTGATCACGGACGCGAACGCGGGGACGCTGCCCCTGGACGAGGCGCTCGTCGTGCGCGACGAGGAGATGGCGCGCTACGAAGAGGCGCTGGCGCTCCAGACGGAGACGCGCGCGGACGTCGATCGGCACATCGGCGTGAGCGAGCGCCGCGTCGACGCCATGTGCGCGCGCGCGTGCGCCGACCGCGATCGGCGGATGACCGAGGCGCTCCGCGGCGTGGACCAGCGCCGGACCGACTGGCGAAGGGAGGCTGACGAGCACATCGGCGCCCGCCGCTCGGAGGCGACGACGCTGGTCCGGGAGAGCAACGATCACATCGAGCGGGTGCAAGCCGACACGAACGAAGAGGCCAGCGGGTGCATGGAGACGGCGCGCACCGAGGCCGAGGGCTACTGGAGCGACGCGCAGGAGCGCGCGGAGAACAAGCTGCACGAGGAGCAGGACAGGAGCCTCCTGGAGGAGGCGCTCGACTGGCTCCTGGACCAGTTCCGCGAGTGGATCACCGACTTCTTCGACGCGTGCCGCGAGGCGGTGGACTCGCTGCTCGACGCGTGGAGCGACGCGGCGCACGCGATCGTGGACGCGGGCCACGCCGCGATCACCGCGACCATCGAGACCACCCAGGACGCGCTCGACCTCATGGCGGACAACCTGCCCGGCGAGCTCGGCGAGATCGCGCGCGAGTGGCGCGACGACGCGCACGCGTACCTCGACGAGGTGCAGGCCGACGTCGATCGCGCGGCCGAGGACCTCCACGCCTCGATCGACGAGAGCATCGAGGGGCTCCGCGAGGACCTCCACGGCGCCCTCGACGACCTCGAGGAGGGGCTGCTCGAGGCCGTCGACGACCTGGAGAGCTTCCTCGAAAACCCGATCTCGACCATCCTGCGCCAGTTCTCACCGGAGCTCGCCGACCTCGTCGACGAGGGGCTCGACGGGCTCGCCCAGCGCGCCGCCGATCACATCGACTCCTGGATGGCGTCCGCGGTCGAGGGCACCGGCCTCGGCCGGCTCACGCGGTGGCTCCAGGACCTGCACACGCAGAACGTGTGCAGCGAGGAGGCGTTCGCCGAGGCGGAGCAGCGGACGTGCGCCGCCTTCGAGGCGCTGCTCCAGCAGGCGCTCGGCTGGTTCGACGGGCTGCTCGCGAGCCCGGCCGCGCAGTCGGTCCAGGAGAGTCTCCAGGAGCAGCGGGACCAGGCCGCCGAGGAGCAGGTGAGCTCCGTGATGGGGTTCCTGGACTTCCTCCACGACTTCGCGGCGCCGATCTACGAGGTGTGGCAGGTCGTCGAGCAGGCCGCCGGGGGCGTGATCGACGCGCTCGGCGACATCGGCCAGACGGTGTGGCGCCACGTCGCCGAGGCCCTCGGGATCGACCCGAACATCGGCCCGCTGGAGGCGCTCCGGAACGGCATCCAGAGCGTCTGGGACGGCATCGTCGGGTTCGTGCGGCCGCTGGTCGACGGCATCCTCAGCGCGTGGCGCTGGCTGCGGGACAACACGCCGATCGGCGCCATCATCGACTTCTTCGCCAGCCTGCCCGAGGCGTGGAACGCGCTCACCGATTTCGCGGGAGACATCGTCGACGGCCTCGGCGAGGCGCTCGCGGAGGCCGCCGAGCTCCTCAGCGGCACCGTGATCCCCGCGATCGAGGGGGCGCTGCAGGCCGTGAGCGGCGTCCTGCACACGCTCATCGACGTCGCGTCGCGGTTCGCCGACGGGATCCTCGGGACGCTGGAGGGCCTGCTGAGCTGGGAGTCGGGCCTCGCGCTGCTCGACGCCCTCGTGGGCGTCGTGCAGGCGGTGTTCGCGCCGATCGTCGCGGGGGTGCGCCTGCTCGCGGACTGCGCGATCTTCTTCTGGCGCACCATCGCCGACGGCGTCGCGAGCCTGCTCGACTGGCTGCGCACGCTCGCGGACATCGCCGTCGGCATCGTCACGGCGCTCGTGGCGCCGCCGCTCTCGTTCGTCACGTTCTTCGCGGGCGCGGTGTGGCTCTACCTCGTCCCGCAGTGCTGCAAGGCGCCGATCCTCAACTTCTTCCTCGACGTCTGCATCCGCATCCTGCGCTTCTTCCCCGAGCCCGCCGATTTCCTCCTGGCGGCCGTGTACAACGGCGCGCTCGCGTTCCTGGAGACGATCCGCGGCTCGCCCGACGATCAGAAGGTGAAGGCGATCGATCTGTTCGCCAGCATCTTCGCGGGCAACGCGGAGCTCGCCGCCGGCTTCGCGGTCGGCCTGGTCAAGGGCGTCTGGGAGAGCACGGGCGGCACGATCATCTTCCTCCTCCAGGCGGTCGCGTGGCTGATCGCGCTGCCGTTCCGCCTGGTGCAGTGGGCGACGGGCCTCGCCGACGGCACCACCGAAGAGGACGGGGTGAGCCCCGGCGGCGCGGCCGGCGAGGAGCCGGCTCCGGAGAGCGCGGGCGAGAGCGCCGAGGAGGCGATCGACGACGGCGCGACCGTGCTGCGCCGCGCGCGCGATCCGCCGGGATCACGCGCTGCCGAGGAGCGGCCGCCGGGCGAGCCTGCCCGACAGGAGGACTCGCTGCCTGCGGACGGCGCTGCGGCTGGAGGGGCCGGCGCCGCCGGCGCGAGCCCGGAGCGAGCTGCCGAGACGCGGCCCGTCGAGACGACGCCGCAGCCCGCCGCGCTCTCGGCCACGGCCGAGGAGGCGGCGCGCGCCCGCGCCGAGCCCGAGAGCCCCGCGGAGCGGGCCGAGGAGGCGGAGGGCGCGGTCGGCCCGAGCACCGACGAGGAAGAGGAGAGCGAGCAGGAGAGCGAGGACGAGGACGACGAGATCGAGGACATCGACGAGGCCGAGGCAGGCGTCGAAGAAGGCGGGGAGCTGGGCGGCGATGAGGCCGACGAGGGCGCTGCGCCTGCGGCGTCCGAGGCGCCGCCCCAGATCCGCACGCCGCCGGCGAGGCCTGCGGCCGCGGCGGCGGCCGCGATCGGCGGTCGCGCGGCGACGCCGGCCGCAGGCGCTGCGCGGTCGCCGGGGGCGCGGCCTGCGCCGCCGGCCTCGGTGGCTGGGCAGGTCCCCGCCACGACCGACGCGGCCGTGGCCGCGCCACCGGAGGAGATCCCCGGCAAGCCGGTGTCCGATGAGGACGAGGAAGAGGGCATCGACGGCGAGGCTTCCGGCGACTGGGAGGAAGGCGCCGACGGCGCGGCCGGCGGCGAGGAGGAGGGCGCGGAAGCCCCTGCGGCGCCCGATCTCCCGTCCGTCGGCGAGTTCTTCCGCCAGCTCGCGACCGAGGGGTTCACGCGCGAGGACGTGCGCGGCCTGCTCGACGGCCTCCGCGCGGCGGCGCGCGGCCTCGTGCGCTCGCTGGCGCAGAGCGCCGCGCGGGCGCTCCTCAATGCGCTCAACGCGCGCGGCGCCGCGTACCAGATCGGCGAGACCCTGGGCACGATCGCCGGCATGGTCGTCGTGGAGGTCGTGCTGGCGATCTTCACCGGCGGCGGCAGCACGGCCGTCACGGCGGCCAAGGCGATCCTCCAGGGGAGCCGCGGCGTGGCGCGCCTCGCCGGCGTGGTGTCCCGGCTGCGGCGCGCGATCCAGCCGCTCTTCGAGATGATCAACCGCCTCCGGCGCACGGCGCAGGGGCTGCTCTCGCGCGTGATGGGGTGGCTCGACAACGTGGTTCAATGGATGCAACGCACGCTGCGCCGCTTCCTCGGCCGCGGCCCGCGCGCGCCGCGGCCGCACGTGCCCACGCCGCGGCCGCGCGCGCCGGCGCCGCGCGGACCGAGGCCCGCAGGGCCGCGGAGAGCGGGTGGGCCGCGAAGAGCAGGAGGGCCGCGAAGAGCAGGAGGGCCGCGCAGGGGGACGGGGCCGCGTCGAGGGACGGGGCCGCGAAGAGGGACGGGGCCGCGCAGAGGGACGGGGCCGCGCAGAGGCGCAGGACCGCGCAGAGGCGCAGGACCACGCAGAGGCGGCGCGGGGCGCGGGCGCGGCAGGGGCCGCGGCCGCGGGAGAGGGCGGGGCCGCGGCCGTGGTCGCAGGGGACGGCAACGTCGGCGTCGCAGGCGTCGCAGGCGCCGCCGGCGGCGTCGTCGCGGCGGCGGCATCGCAGGTCGGGTGCGTATGGCAGCGGCCGCTGCTTGGCGCGCGGTGGTGGGCGTCGCGCGCCAGCAGGTGGTCCCGCGCGATGCCGTGCTCGGTCCTGCGCGGGCTGCCGCGCGCGGGGCAGCGCCGGGCATCTCCATCCGCGTCGCGGCGCGACACCTGCCGGGCATTCCCATGTGGACGCTCCGCGTGACCGGACGGCGGGGCCGCAGCCGGGCAACCGTCACCCGCGGCCGAGGTTGGTATGGTCGGAACAATGCGCGCCAGCCGCGCTACTCCGCTGCACGCGATCAGACGCTCCGCCATCGCCGCATGATCGAGACCCTCGACCAACGGCTGACGCGACGCGCCGAGGTGATCCTGCGCAACGAGCCGGACCCGGCCGTGATCCAGGAACGACTCGCGCCCACCGCGACCCGCTTCGCGGGCGCACCCAGCCCTCGGCCTCTCACCGGAGTCTCGCTCAACCTGACCCCGGATCGGGGTGACTTGAACGCTCAGCGAACCCGGTTGACGTGGCGATACGCGCTGGGTCCGAACATGACCAGGGGAAACATCCGCGTCCGAATCGTCCCGACCTATCCGCTGGGTCGCACCGGTGATCTCACGCATTACCTGCTCCGGACCGCCCGTCCCCGCATTGGTAACCTCGGTCCATACGAGCTCGCGGCGCGGCGAATCACACAGACGCAGCGGTTCGTCTACGCGCCCGATCCTGCGGAGTGGGGCGGGGCTGCCCGCGACGCGCAACGCTGGCGCGCCTGCCGCGAGGCCATTCTGTTCATCCCCGAGCGACGGCGATGGGACGAGAACCGCCGTCGCTTCGTCTCGAGCCCTGGGGAGCAGGAGCTGGCCAATCGGCGCGCCCGCTCGATGCGCCGCCAGGTCGTCAACCTGAGCCGGGCCGACACGCGCGCCCTCATCGTCGATCAGCTCATGAGTCACCAGGACGCCCGGTCGCCCCGGCCTCTGCGCAGCGTGAACACCGAAGAGAGATACGGCGGTCGCTGGCTCTTCTTGAACCATGCCGGCGTCGTGCGACCGGGCGGTGGACGCGCGCATGCCGTGGAGCGCCACACCTTGGGGACCGGAGAGGGGATCCAGGACGAGCGCGATCTGGCACGCCGCGCCGCGTTCGGGGAAATCGTCGTGAGGACGCGGATCGTCCCAGCCGGCACCGCTCGAAACGCCAGCGCCTTCGCGTCGCTGCGCGACGCCAACATCGCGCTCCGCGCAGCGGCCGGCGAGATACGTATCCTCTGGTCGGATCTCCGTACAGAGTTCGCTCGGCGGGTCTTGAACCTCGGCAGCCTGGCGTGGCCCGTGACGACGCCGCCAGTCAACGCCGTCAAGGCCCGGCGGACACAAGGAGGAAACCCGTTCCCGGCGCAGGAGCGCCCGCGCTACCTGCGATGGCGGTTCACGGGCGGTCGCCCTCCGCAGGCCGGAACGCGCCCCCTCCACAGCGGCGACGTCGGATCGCCGGAATGGACACCATGGGCCGCACGGCAGCCGGCGATGGGGCCCGGGGCCCCGCAACCCGGGCTCCCGCTCACCGACGTCACGTACCACAACGCCACGCAGGCCCAGCTCGTGCTCCGTCCGACCAGCAGCCCAGGCGCTCACGGGTGGTTCGTCTACACCCTTTACCCGGTCGTCTGACGCGCGACCGCGCACGCCGTGGCCTCGCGCCGCCGTCGCACCGCGCATCGCGCGGCCCTGCGTCGTGCTCATTGCGCTCGGTCGTCCTCCAACCCAGACTCATCGAACGCGCTCGCCATGCCCAGCTCTGCCCTGGATCGATTCCTCCAGATCGCCTCCGGTCCTCCCTCGGAGAAGCGCTGGTCCCGGCTGTTCGTCATCGTCGGCGAGTGGCCGGACGACGCTGCCACCGCAGAAGGATGGACGGACCGCGCAGAGGCGGCGCTCGCCTCCTGGCCGGATCATCTCCGCGTCGCCGTGATGAGCGAGCGCGAGATCGTCGAACCCGACACGTGGATCTGGGGGATCGCTCCCGCTATCGGCCCGGCGCCCTGGTTGAGGCTGGTACGCGCGCTGTGGACGGCTGCCAGCGAGGTGCTCGCCGCGCCTGACGGCGGGGGGTGGGAGCAGTCCGGGTTCCCCGCGGTGCGGCGGTTCCATGTTCGAGACAAACTGTCTTCGTTCGCCGAAGCAGCCCGCGCCGTCGCTCGCCTGCCTGCGCTGTCGACGCTCGACCTCTCCTCGGCGGTGCTTTTTCCCCCGACACCGGACACCATCCGTGTCGGTTGGGCGGAGCTGCTTCAGGCCGCGGCGCGGAGCCATGTCACCGATCTGAATATCGCGCGCGTGCCGCTGAGCCCGGCCCTGATGGACGAGCTCGCCGCGTCGGATATCGCCCGCGGCCTGATTGCGCTGAACGTCTCTTCTTCCCGAACGCAATTCGGGGACGAGGGAATGGCAGCGCTCGCTCGGTGGCCGGCCGGCGGATCCCTGCAGACGCTGAGGGCTGCCCACGACGGGCTTACCGACCGTGGGGCAATGGAGCTCTGGGATAGCGGCGCGCTCCACGCCGTTCGGGTCTTGGATCTGAGCGGCAACGCCCTGAGCGACGCGTTCGTCTCGGCCCTAGCTCGACACGATAGCCAGTCACTGATCGAGCTCGATCTCCATGGCAACCAGCTCACGGACCGATCGGCCGAGGGCTTTTCGCGGGCGTCGCTCCCGGCGCTCCGGAAATTGCGCGTGACGGAAAACCGGCTGACGAGCGCCGGCGCCAGGCGGCTCCTCGCATGGGCCGCCACGAGGCCCGGGCTCGTCTGCAGGGTGCAGCCGCTGCGATAGCCGCCTCCCGCGAGCCAGGGCACGCCATGAGGTGGCAAGGAGAGTCTCCTTTACCCCGCCCCTCCGTCCGTGGTCTACTCCGTCCCTGGAGGAGCTTCCCGTGTCCGCATTCCCCGGCACGCCACGCACGTTGAAGGGGGCGCTCGTGGCCATCGATCCGCTCGTCCCCGTGCCGACGGTCGTGCTCTTCCAGTACAACCCGCACACGCTCACGCGCCAGCTCGAGGCGCGCGGCGCGGACGGCGGGCCCGCGGCGACGAGCTACACCGGCGCGCCCGTCGAGACCATCAACGTCGAGGTCGAGCTCGACGCCACCGACGGCCTCGAGACCCAGGACCCGCTCGCCGTCTCCCTCGGCGTCCACCCGCAGCTCGCGGCGCTCGAGAAGCTCGTCTACCCCCCCTCCGCGCGCATCATCGCCAACACCGTGCTCGCGGCGCTCGGCAGCATCGAGGTCGTGCCGCCGCAGGGGCCGCTCATCCTGTTCATCTGGGGGCCCAGGCGCGTGCTGCCCGTCAGCGTCAAGCAGTTCTCCATCGTCGAGGAGGCGCACGATCCGCAGCTCAACCCGATCCGCGCGCGCGTGTCGCTCGGCCTGCGCGTGCTCTCCACCGACGATCTCGGTCCCATGCACCCGGGGCACGCCCTGTTCCTCGCGCACCAGATCGCGAAGGAGGTCATGGCCGGCCTCGCCTCGGTGACGAGCACGGCCAGCGCGCTCAGCGCTTCGTGAGGCAAATCATGGTCGATCCCACCAGCCGTTACGCCGCCGCCAGCCAGTCCCCGCTCCTCTGGGTCGACGCCACGGGGCGCGAGATCCGGTACCTCCCGCGCAGGTTCCTCGCGCCGACCGACGCGTTCGAGGTCCTCGCCGAGGTGCGGGTGCAGGGCGGCGAGCGCCTGGATCTCATCGCGGCCCGCACGCTCGGCTCCGCCGACGCGTGGTGGCGCGTCGCCGACGCCAACGAGGCCCTCGATCCCGCCACGCTCACCGCCGAGCCGGGCGCGCGCCTGCGCGTGCCCGTGCCGCGCCCGTAAAGGCCGTCCGGATGCTCCCGGGCGCCGTCCTGACGCTCCTCTGCGGCCCCGCGGTCCCGCTGCCGGCGCCGGATCTCGCCGCGCTGCTCGACACCGTGTCCGTCAGCCACAGCGACGAGGGGCGCTCGACGTTCCAGATCGTGTTCCGCGCGCTCCGCGACGCGGTCACAGGGCTCATCGATTATCCGATCCTGCTCAGCCAGCGCGTGAAGGTCGGCACGCGCGTCGTCCTCGTGGTCACGGTGAACGCGATCCCGCAGGTCCTGATGGACGGGATCATCACGCACCAGCAGCTCAACCCGGGCGACAAGCCGGGCAGCGGCTCCATCACGGTCACCGGCGAGGATCTCGGGGTGCTCCTCGATCAGCTCGAGGTGCGCATGCCGTTCCCGGGCAACGACACCGCGCTCGCCTACACGCTGCTCGGGCCCTACGCCGCGCTCGGCCTCACCCCCATGGTGCTGCCCCCGCCCACGGACGTGCCGCCGGATCCCACGCGCGAGCTGCCCCACCCCCAGGGCACCGCCTGGGCCATCCTCACGCAGAAGGCGCAGCAGCACAGCTTCGTGTTCTTCGTCCTGCCGGGCCCCCTGCCGGGCCAGAGCATCGCGTACTTCGGCCCGCGCATCCCCGCGTTCTTGCCGCAGCGCGCGCTCACCACCGGCATGGGGGCGGCGAACAACGTCACCAGCATCTCCTTCCAGCACGACGGCACCCAGTCGACGCAGGTGATCGGCCTCGTGCAGGACGACAACCCCGCGGCCACGGTCCCGCCGCTGCCCGTCTACGGCCTGCCGCTGCTCACGCCGCCGCTCGCCGCGATGCCCTCGCTCTATGTCAACGCGCCCATCATGAAGACCAAGTTCCTGGAGGCGACGGCGCGCGCGAACTACGTCCGCGCCCTGCTCCAGGCCTCGTCCGAGACCACGGCCTCCACCGTGAAATCGGTCACGGCCTCGGGCGAGCTCGACACGGCCCGTTACGGCGCGCTGCTCTACGCGCGGCAGCTTGTCGGCGTCCGCGGCGTCGGATACAGCTTCGATGGCCTCTATTACGTCAAGAGCGTCTCGCACTCGATCCGGCGGGGCGAGTACAAACAGAGCTTTCAGCTCTCGCGCGAGGGCCTGGGGGCCACGGTCCCGGCGGTCATCCCATGAGCACCTACTTCGGCAAATACCGCGGCACCGTGATCAACAACTTCGATCCGCTGCAGATCGGCCGCGTCCAGATCAGCTGCCCGGCCGTGCTCGGCGAGAGCGTGCTCGCGTGGGCCATGCCGTGCGCGCCCTACGCCGGCGACGGAGAGGGCCTGTGGCTGGTCCCGCCGATCGGCGCGAACGTGTGGATCGAGTTCGAGGCCGGCGATCGCGACAAACCGATCTGGGTCGGCGGCTTCTGGAACGTGGGGCGCACGCCCGCGCTGCCCGGCCTGCCCACCACGAAGATCCTCAAGACCTCGGGCGCGACCCTCAAGCTCGACGATCTGCCGGGCGCGGGCGGGGTCACGCTCGAGGTCGGGCCGCCGGTCGTCGGCGTGCCGGTGAAGATCGTGCTGAGCGCGCAGGGCATCGAGATCTCCTGCGGCGCGGCGAGCGTGAAGCTCGATCCGGCCCGCGTGAGCCTCAACAACGGCGCGCTGGAGGTGATCTGATGGGCTCTCCGGTGCTGCACCAGGGCGCGCAGATCCAGTGCCCGCACGGCGTCCCGGCGCAGGCCGTCCCGTCGCAGGTCCGCGTCACCATCGGCGGCCAGCCGATGCTCACGCAGATGGACACGTTCACGGTCGGCGGCTGCCCGTTCCAGCTCCCGGGGCCCACGCCCTCGCCCTGCGTGCAGGTGCGCTGGCTCGTGGCCTCGACGCGCGTGCGGGCGGGCGGCGCGCCGGTGCTGCTGCAGACGAGCACGTCGCTGTGCCTGGCCGCCACCCAGGCGCCGCAGGGCCCGGCCATCGTCGCGGCCGTCTCGCCGAGGGTGACGGCGTTATGAGGGCGCTCTCGTTCCCGTACCGGATCGACCAGACCGGGCGCACGGCCACGGTCTCCGCCGACGACGAGGTGCGCGAGCTCATCGAGCAGATCCTCTTCGTCGCGCCGGGCGAGCGGATCATGCGGCCCACGCTCGGCAGCGGCGTCGGGCAGCTCGTGTTCGCCCCGGCGGGCGAGCAGCTCGCGGCCACGACGCAGCACCTGGTGCAGGGCGCGCTCCAGACGTGGCTCGGCGATCGCATCCTCGTCGAGAGCGTCGACGTCGCGGCGGAGGAGGCGACGCTGACCGTGTCCGTCCGGTACCGCGTGCGCCTGACCGCCGAGGCGAGCACCGTCGTCGTCCGGGGCGAGGTGTAACGTGAGCGCGTTCGAAGGCCGCCGCCGCGCCCTCGAGGCCGCCTACTCCCTCGCGGACAACGGCCTCGAGCGCCTCGTGATCCCGGGCGCGGATCCGTCGCGCGACCCGGCCGAGCTCCCGCTCCCCGCGGCCGGCCTGCCCGCGCGCATCGCCGGGCGCGTGGCGCTGCTCCGGTTCGTGACCCCGCGCGACGTCGCGGCGCTCTCGCCGGCCGAGGTGCGCATCGAGGGCGCGACCGCGCGCTGGATGGTGACGGCCCCGGATCTCGGGACGATCCAGGGGCTCGACGGCGCGCTGCAGCAGGACGAGCTCGACTGGTTCAGCGCGCTCGCCGCGGCCATCGACGCGTATCCAGGGCTGCCCGGGCGCTGGCTGATCGTGCACACGGAGGCGGCGCTGCCGGCGACCGTGACGGTCGCGCTCCGGGCGGGCCCGGGGAGCACGGCCCCGCCGAGCGGGTTCGAGGCGCGCCTCGCGTCGCTCCACGCCGCGCAGGACCCGCCGTTCACGGCCGCGGCGCGCGCCGCGTGGCTCAACGCGATCCACCACGTGCTGGTGGCGGATCAGCGCCCGCTCCTGTCCGAGCGGCTCCGGCAGCGCGTGGTGTTCGTGCGCTTCGCGACCGCGTTCGGCGTGACCGACCTGCGCGCGTCGAGCCTGTCCATCACCGGCGGCGTGCGCCAGCCCGAGGTGCGCGTGCGCTGGGCCTGGCCGCTCGCGGACATCGCCGCCGTGGTCGATCCCGAGCTGACCGGCGCGGAGCGCGCCGAGCTCGGGGCGTTCGCCGCCGAGCGCGCCGCGCGCGGGGACGCGGAGGCGTGGCTCGCCGTCTGCACCGAGGAGCGCGGCGACTTCTCGCTCTACACGCTGCGCGTGTCCGGAGACCCCCTCTTCGACGTCCTGCTCTCCGCCGCCACCGTCAACTTCAAGATCGACTGCCCCTCGCCGCTCGATTGCCGGACCGACGCCTCCTGCGCGGCCGAGCCGCCCGCGCCGCCCGTCCTCGACTACCTCACCCGCGATTTCAACGGCTTCCGGCGGCTCCTCCTGGATCGGCTCGCCGTGCTCGGCGCGGCGGACGCCGAGCAGACCCCCGCGGGCATGGGGTCCGTGCTCGCGGATCTGATCGCGGCGCGCGCGGACCAGCTCGCGTACGCGCAGGACGCGGTCGCGACCGAGGCGTACCTGCACACCGCGCGGCTCCGGCCCTCGGTGCGGCGCCACGCGCGCCTGCTCGACTACCGGATGCACGAGGGCGTGAACGCGCGCGCCTTCGTTCACCTCGCCGCGGGCGCGGGGGTGGACCGCGCGGACGCGGTCGCGGTCGGCGACCTGTTCCTCACGCGCCTCCTCGGCGCGAGCGCCCTCCTGCCGCCGAGCGCGCTCGAGGCGACGCTGCCGCCGGAGACGCAGGTGTTCCGCGCGATCCTGCCGCTCGGCAGGCTCGCCGAGGCGCACAACGAGATCGCCATCTACGCCTGGGGCGAGAGCGATCTGTGCCTGCCCCGGGGCACGACGCGCTGCGCGCTCCTCGACGCGGGCCGCGCGCTGAAGCTCAAGAAGGGCGACCTCCTGCTCCTGGAGGCGACCGCCAGCGCGGCCACGCGGGCGGCCGAGGACGCGGACCCCGCCCTGCGCCACGTCGTGCGCCTCTCGAAGGAGCCGACGGAGGTCACGGATCCGCTCCTCGCGCAGGACGTCCTCGAGGTGGAGTGGCTCGTGGAGGACGCGCTGCCGTTCGACCTCCCGGTGCTGCAGGGCGGGCGTCCGCTCGCGGTCGCGCGCGGCAACCTCGCGCTCGTGGATCACGGCCGGCCCTTCACCGAGGCGCTCTCGGTCGCCTCGTGGGGCAGCCGCGGCCGGCTGGGGGCGCGGCTCGGCCGGACGGACCTGACGTTCGCGACCCCGCCGCCGATCTGGGACGACACCGCCGCGCCCGACTGGGAGAGCACGACGTGGTCCGCGAGCGAGGTGGTGCGCCAGGCGCCGCAGCGAGCGTTGCCCGACGTGACGCTGCGCGGGGACGACGGCGTGACGTGGGCGCCCCAGCGCGATCTCCTGGCCTCGGATCGCTCCGCGGCGGAGTTCTGGGTGGAGATGGAGTCGAGCGGCCGCGCGTGGATCCGCTTCGGCGACGGCACCACCGGCCGGAGACCCGGCGGCGATGCCGCGTTCGAGGCGAGGTACCGCACGGGCAACGGCGTGCTCGGCAACGTCGGCGCCGGCGCCATCGCCCACCTCCTGTCGACGAAGCTCCCGGCCTCGGAGCTCGTGGCCGTGCGCAACCCGCTGCCCGCCACGGGCGGCGTCGATCCGGAGCCTCTGGACGTGGTGCGGAAGTCGGCGCCGTACGCGTTCCGGACGCAGGAGCGCGCGGTGACCCTGGCCGACTGGGCCGAGGTCGCGGGCCGGCACCGCGAGGTGCAGCGCGCGGTCGCGCGGATCGTGTGGACCGGGTCGTGGCACGCGGTGCGCGTGCACATCGATCGCGTGGAGGGCCGCCCGGTCGACGCCGAGTTCATGGCGGAGATCACCGCGTTCCTGGAGCGCTATCGGATGGCCGGGTACGGGCTCGAGGTCCGGGGGCCCGAGCACGTGCCGCTCGACATCGTGCTCGCGATCTGCGTCGAGCACGACGCCTGGCCCGAGGCCGTGGCGAGCAACCTGCGGCGGGCGTTCGGCACCGGCCTCCTGCCCGACGGCACGCGCGCCTTCTTTCATCCCGACAACTTCACCTTCGGACAGAGCGTGTACCTGAGTCAGATCGTCGCGACGGCCATGGCGGTGCCGGGCGTGCGCTGGGTCGACGCGCGGCCGGAGAACCCGGCGAACCATTTCCGGCGCTGGTCGACCGCCGGGCACGACGAGCTCGCCTCGGGCGTGCTCCGCGTGGGGGCGCTGGAGATCATCCAGTGCGAGTCGAACCCGAGCGCGCCCGAGCGCGGTCGGATCCA
Organism: Sorangium cellulosum; assembly: GCF_004135735.1. Taxonomy (GTDB): domain Bacteria; phylum Myxococcota_A; class Polyangia; order Polyangiales; family Polyangiaceae; genus Sorangium; species Sorangium cellulosum_F. Next base: position 5,075,591 of record NZ_CP012670.1, read on the forward strand.
CTTCAACGTGGAGGGCGGAGCATGAGCGCGACCGGATGCTGCGAGCCCGCGGAGCCCGAGCGCGACAACCCCCCCGGGCAGCCGGCCCTGCGCTACCGCACGGGCACGTGGGCGACGTTCCGCGCGGCCATGGTGGCCAGGCTGCCGCTGCAGACGGTGCCGCCCGATCGAGAGGACGGCGCGCGGCCCCTCCAGGCGCTCACCGCGCGCGACGCGTCCGACCCGACCATCGCGCTCCTCGACGCCGCGGCGTGCGCGCTCGACGTGCTCACGTTCTATCAGGAGCGCCACCTCAACGAGGTCTTCATCGGCACCGCGACGGAGCGCGTGTCGCTGGTGCAGATCGCGCGCGCGCTCGGGTACGAGCCCAGCCCGGGCGTCGCCGCGTCGGGCTACCTCGCGCTCACGGCGTCGCCGCTCTCGACCGGGCCCGTGATCGTGCCGGCCGGCGCCGCGGTGATGGCCCTCCCCGAGGGCAACGCCCCGCCGCCCATCTTCGAGACGAGCGAGGCGATCGAGGCGCTCGCGGCGTACAACGCGCTGCCCGTCACGAAGCGGAAGCCGCTCACGCCGCTCGCCACGGGCGACGGCTGGGTCTGGGTCTCGGGCGTGGCCACGCGCGCGCAGCGCGGCGACGGCGTGCTGCTCTACGGCGCCGATCGCGACGCGACCCCGGGGAGCGAGCGGTGGGAGTTCCGGCGCATCACCTCGATCGAGATCGACGCCGCGCGCGATCAGACGAAGCTCGTGTTCGAGCGCGGGCTCGGCGACTCGAGGACGCCTCCGCCCGAGCAGGTGCTCGCGGTCTTGATCTTCCGAAACCGCGCCTCCCTCTTCGGGCACAACGCGCCGGACTGGAAGACCCAGTCGGACCAGGCGCAGCTCACCGCGTGGTGGAGCGCCGGCGGCACGATGAGCGGCGTGCCCACCGAGGGCACGGACGGCCGCACGCGCCTGCTCAGCCGCACGCACCCCGATACGAAGGCTCCGTGGCCGGTGACCGAGTGGCCCAGGTTCGCGCTGTCCGAAGAGTCGGCGGTGAAGAACGGCTTCGTCGACCTCGACCGCGAGTACGCGGGCATCGTGCCCAGGAGCTGGGTGGTGCTCGCCGACCCGTACAACGTCGAGGCGTACCGCGTGCTCCGGGCGAGCCCGAGATCGCGCGTGGACTTCACGCTCACGGCCAAGGTCACGCGGCTCAAGCTCGAGGGCGAGCGACTCGACGAGCTCGATCGCCGCGCGACCACGGTGTGGTGCGAGCCCGACGCGTTCCTCCGTGTCGGTGAGCCCGACACGAGCGCGGTCACGGGCGCGACCGTCACGCTGAACGGCGTGTTCTCCGGCCTCGGGGACAGAATGCTGTCCGTGTACGGCCCGGACGCCTCGACCGGCAGCCCGCGCGGCGAGGTCGTGAAGATCGTCGCTGCGAGCGTGGCGGACGGCCTCACGACGCTCACGCTGGACCCGCCGCTCGCCGGCGCGTACCTGCGGGACGCCGTGGTGCTGAACGCCAACGTGGCGCGGGCCACGCACGGCCAGACGGCGCCGAGCGAGGTGCTCGGCAGCGGCGACGCGGCGCAGCCGCTCCAGCGCTTCGTCCTCAAGGGCAAGCCGCTCACGCACGTGTCCTCGCCCGCGGATCCGAGCGGCGCGGAGCCGGCGCTCACCGTGCGCGTCGGAGGCGTGGCGTGGAGCCGCGTGCCCTACTTGCACGGCCAGGCACCGGACGCGCTCGTGTACGCGCTCCGCTACGCGTCGGACGGGACGACCGTCGTGGAGTTCGGCGACGGGATCACGGGAGCGCGTCTCCCCGGCGGCGCGGAGAACGTCGTCGCCTCGTACCGCACGGGGCTCGGCCTCGCGGGGGAGGTCGGGCCGGGCCGCGCCTCGCTGCTCACGCGAAAGCCGGCGGGGATCGACGGCGCCATGAACCCGACCGCGTTCTCCGGCGGCGCGGATCCCGAGGGGCCGGACGAGATCCGGCGGAACGCGCCGACCACCGTGCTCACGCTCGATCGCCTGGTGTCGCTCCAGGACTACGAGGATTACGCGCGGACGTTCGCCGGGATCGGCAAGGCGCTCGCGGTCGGCATCTGGGCCGGGCAGCGCCGCCTCGTCCACCTCACCGTCGCGAGCGCGAGCGGCAAGCCCCTGGCCCCGAGCGATCCCGTGATCGTGGACCTCGAGCTCTCGCTGCGCAGCTACCAGGATCCCATGCACCGCGTCGTGATTGACAGCTACAGCGCGCGGTGGTTCGGCGTGGAGGCCCGGCTCCTCATCGACCCCGCCCATCGCTGGGAGGACGTCGACGCGGCGGCGCGCGCGGCGCTCCTGTCGCGCTTCGACTTCGCGAGCCGCGCGTTCGGGCAGGGCGTGACGCCCGCCGAGGTCGTCCGCGTCCTCACGTCGGTGAAGGGCGTCCGCGCCGTGGATCTCGACGGGATCTTCCGCGTCGACGATCCGACCCAGGCTGCCCCGCCCGGCCTCGTCCTGGAAGCGCGCGGGCCCCAGACCAGCGGCGGTGCCCGGCAGATCGCGGAGCTCCTCCTCGTGTCCACGGCCGCTTCCGACGTCGCCCTGACGAGGATGTCCGAATGAGCGCCCGTCCGAAGAGGATGTCCGAATGAGCGTCCGCGAGACCCTTTACGCGCAGCTCCCTGCGGTCTACCGCCGCCGCGACGCCGAGCTCGGCGGCCCGCTGCGCGCGTTGCTCGCCATCATCGACGAGCAGCTCCAGGCGGTCCAGGCCGACATCGAGACCGCCTGGGACAACGCCTTCATCGAGACCGCCGAGGAGTCGCTGGTCCCTTACATCGGCGAGGCGCTCGGCCTCCCGGTCGCGCGCGAGGTGCGCGCCATCGCGTTCAGCCGGAGGGCCTTCGTGGCCAACACGATCGGCTACCGGAGGCGCAAGGGCACGGCGGCGATGCTCGAGCTGCTCGCTCGCGATCTCACGAACTACCCGGCGCGCGTGGTGGAGCTCTTCACCCGCATGACGTGGAACGAATCCATCAGCCACCCGACGGGGCGCCCCGCGACGCTGGACATCCGGCGCACGAGCGCGCTCGAGCGCCTCGGCGGTCCCTTCGAAGAGGCGACGCGCACCGCCGAGGTGCGCCGGATCGCGTCGGGGCGCGGCACGCACAACCTGCCCAACGTCGGGTTGTTCCTGTGGCGCACGCGCATCTGGCCGCTCGCGGGCGTGACCGCGACGTCCATGTCGCTCGCCGGCCAGGCGGCGTATCGATTCAGCCCCCTCGGCGAGGATCGGCCGCTCTACGCCGCGATCGAGACCGAGACCGATCCCTCGGCGATCGCGACCGAGGCCTCGGTGCCCCTCGCGCTGTCCAGGCGGCGGCTCTGGGCGCGGGCGCGCGCGCTGAAGGCGGACATGACCTGGCCGTTCTGGATCGAGGTCCACGGCCGCGACGCCGGCGACGCCCCCGTCGTGCGCAAGGTGGCCCCCGGCCAGATCGACATCTGCGACCTGTCGGCGATCGCGACGGTGCCCGCCGAGCCTGCCCCTGACCGCGTCGAGGTCGATCCGCAGATCGGCCGCCTCGTGCTCGGCGCCGATTTCACGGCCGGGCTGAGCGACATCGAGGTCACGACCGGGCATTTCATCGCGACCACGGGCGAGCTCGGCGCCGGCCCCTGGGAGCGCGACGCGCTCGTGCAGGAGTGGCTCGCGCGCTGGACCGGGGCGCCCGAGAGCCGGACGGTCACCTTCCAGGTCCTCGTGGTGCGCGACGGCGCCGGCCCGGACATCGTGGCCACGCTCGACGACGCCATCCAGCAGTGGAACAGCCTCGTCGCTGGTCTCCCCGACGACGAGGCCAGGAGCCGCGCGCTGGGCCTGATCCTCGTCGGCGACAGCCGCACGCACGCGGCCCCGGCCACCGCCATCGAGATGCCCTCCGGCGCGGTGCTCGGCGTCCTCGGGGCGACCTGGCCGGAGCCCCCGAACGGCGCTCCGCCCGGCCGCCCGAAGGGGCAGCTCGCCGCGGACTCCGTGCGGCCCATCGTGGTCGGCGACCTTCGTGTCCGCGGCGCCGCGACCACCGCCGAGAACCGCGGCGAGCTGCTCGTCAGCGGCCTCGTCGTCACGGGCCGCGTGGTCGCCCTGGCCGGCTCGCTCCAGGGGCTGCGCCTCGTGTCGGCCACGGTGCTCGGCGCGAACGCGATCGACGTGGTCACCGCGAACGCCGACAACGCCGCGCTCGAGGTCCACGCGTCCCGCTCGATCCTCGGCGACATCGAGGCGGCCGGCGCGATCGGCGGCATCCACCTGACCGACACCGCCGTCACGGGCCAAGTGCACGCGCCCGAGACCGCGATGACCGCGGACGGGTCCACGGTGCTCGGCGCGTGCGAGCTCGGCGCGCTCAGCGCGTCGAGCTCGATCTTCGCCGGCCTGATGACCGTGGAGCAGCACCAGGAGGGGTGCCTGCGCTTCTGCTACGTGCCGGCCAGCAGCCGGACGCCCCGGCGGTTCCGGTGCCAGCCCGACCTCGCGCTGGAGGAAGCCACCCAGGCCGGCGACGCGTCCGTGGCGGCGCTGGTGCCCCTCCGCGTCCGCCCGCGCTTCGTCAGCGCCGATCCGATGGCGCCGGGCTTCTTGGTGCTCGCCCCGGACGCGGCGCCCGAGCTCCGGGGGGCCGCGGAGGACAGCGGCGAGCCCGGCTCGTGGAACCACCTGCAGCACGGGATCCGCCTCGCCAATCTCCGCAACGCTCTCCCTCAATTCCTGCGCTTCGGCCTGGAGCCGGGCATTTTCTTCCTCGTGTGAGGCCACAGCCATGAACGGCGATCTGACCCGCTCCACGTTCGACCCCGACCACGACTTCACGGCGGTCCGTTCCCAGCAAGGGCGCGTGACGCTCGACGCCGACCACAACGAGCAGGTCGATATCCAGCTCCACGACACGCGTGAAGGTCGCGCCCGCCTCGTGGGCGGCTCGGGGGCGCCCGCCGACGACGCCGGCTTCGCCGTCACGCTGAACGGCGCTGGCGTCCCCGAGGTCGGTCCGGGCCTTTACCTCGTGAACGGCATCCGCGTGCGCAACGGCGCCTCCTTCCAGCTCGGCGCCGCGCAGCCGTTCCTCCCGGGCCTGAACCCGCTGCCTGCGCAGGACGGCGCGTGGCTCGCGTACCTCGAGGTGTGGGAGCGTCCGCTCACCGCGGTCGAGGAGCCGTCCATCCGCGAGGTCGCCCTCGGCGGACCGGACACCACGCTGCGCGATCAGGCGGTGTGGCAGGTCCGGTGGCTGCGGGTGGACGACGTCGACGAGGGCACCTGCGCGTCGGCCGCCGTGGCGCTGGCGTCGCTGGCGCAGCGCTACGACGGCACGCTCCAGCCGCGCCTCGAGCCGAGCGGGGTGAGCGGGCCCTGCGTCGTGTCCGAGGCCGCCGCCTTCCGCGGCCTGGAGAACCAGCTCTACCGGATCGAGATCCACGCCGGGAACATCGCCGCCGACGGGTCGTCCATCGCTCAGACCGCCACGTTCAAGTGGAGCCGGGACAACGGCGCGGTCGTCGCCTCGGCCGTGGCGCTCACCTCCCTGTCGCCGGTCGTCCTGCAGGTCGATCGGCTCGGCCCCGGCGGCGCCGCCGGCTTCGAGATCGGCTGCTCCGTCGAGATCCGCGGCGAGGCGGCCGTGCTGCGCGGCGAGCCGGGCATCCTGGCGCGCGTGGACGACGTGCGCTCCGACGCCCTGGAGCTCACGTTGCTCGGCGGCGCGACGGTCTCCGCGCTCCAGATCGTGCTCGGCGGCAGCCGGGTGGTGGTCCGCCGCTGGGACGGCGCCGGCGCCGTCCCGATCACCGGCGGCTTCCAGAAGATCGAGGACGGGCTCGAAGTGCGCTTCGACGCCGGCGCTCGTTACCGCACGGGCGACTTCTGGCTCATCCCGGCGCGCACGGCCGTGCTCCCGGGCACCGGCCAGCAGCTCGACTGGCCGTTCATCACGCCGAGCTTCACGGCGCGGGGGTCCCAGGGACCGGCGCGCCACCGCGTGGCGCTCGCGCTGCTCGATCGCGACGGGGGCACCTGGTCGCTCCGCAGCGATTGCCGCAAGCTGTTCCCGCCGCTGACCTCGATCTGGAGCCTCGACATCGAGGGCGGCGACGGGCAGCACGGCCGCGGCGGCGAGTGGCTGCCGGCGCCGCTCACCGCGGTGCTCACGCGCGGCAGCGCGCCCGTGCCGGGCGCCACGCTGCGCTTCCGCGTCGCCTCGGGCGCGGGCAGGATCAGCGCGACCGATCCGACGGCGCCGGCGCCGGTGACGCAGGTCGATCTCGTGACCGACGGCAACGGCGAGGCGCGCGTGTACTTCCAGCTCGGAGCGGCGCCGACCCCGCGGCTCGCGGAGACCACGTGGGAGCCCGCGCTCGCGCAGACGGTCGAGGTCGCGCGCATCGGCCCGGCCGGCACGCCGGTGGGCGCGGCGATCACCTTCGTCGCGCAGGCGCTCGATCACTTCAACCTGCACATCGCCGGGGGCAACGGGCAGAGCGGCCGACCGGGCGAGACCCTCGAGGTCGCGCTCCGCGTCCGCGTCGATGACGGCCAGCGACCGGTTCAGAACGCCGTCGTCGAGTTCGCGGTGCTGAACCGCGTCTTCGAGGGGACGCCGCTCAACGAGGCCCAGGGAGGCGGCGTCCACGACTCGAGCCAGAGCTTCGTGTCCGGCGAGAAGTGGCCCAACGGCAACCTCTACCATACGGTGCGCACGCGGACGGACGCGAGCGGCGTCGCGCTGGTGCAGTGGAAGCTCGGCGAGCACCTGGGCCTCCCCACCCAGCGCGTCGAGGCTCGCCTGCTCGACCGGGCCGACAACCCCACCGCGCAGACCGCCCTGTTCCTCGCGCAGCTCGACGTGGCGCGCGAGATCACGTGGGAGCCGCTGGTGCCGTGGCTCGCCGCCCAGCTGCCCGGATCGCAGAACCGGCGCGTGCAGGCCGCGATCGACACGCTGGCCAGGCGCGTGGAGGAGCTCGCCGCGAGCACGAGCGCGCTCGATCCCTTCCTCGGGCTCGAGTGGCGCAACACGACCAACGGCACGCTCACCGCGGTGAAGCCGCAGACCGTCGTCCTGCTGTCGGAGTTCGCCGCGCTGGTCTTCCGGAAGGATCTCATCCTGCCGGATGGGCGCGACATGGGGGAGACCTCGCTGCACTCGGGCGTGCGCGTCTATGCCGAGCTGCCGGAGGAGCGCATGGACACCGGTCTCAAAGGGCTCGCACGCGTCCTCCACGTCAAGGGGAACGTCGCGAGGGGCAACCTGGACCGCTGGGAGTGGACGCTCTCCAGCGAGGCGCGGAGCGGGTTGATGGCGTTCCTCTCGTCCGTCTCGTCCGGGCTGGTCGTCCCGCTGCGCGTGAACGTCGTCCCGCGCTGGTTCCCCGGTGTCCTGCCGACGGACAGCACGGTGGTTCACGAGCTCTCGTTCGGCGTCGTCCGCATCACTCCCCAGTGAGGGGTCGAGAGCACCGAGCGCGCCGGCGAACCTGCTGCGCGCTCCGCGGTGTCGATCGAGCTCGCTCCCAGCACTGCAGGATTCCTCGCGCGCGCTCTCTTGCCTCGGGGCGCTCGCGACGGACTACGGATACGCCCCTGGCGCCGCGTCATCCAGCTCGCGCGCTGGGCGAGCCACAAAAAAGAAAGCTCGGAGCCGTGGTTGGCCAGCACCGGCTCCGAGCTGCTGCTCACCCGCTTTCCCGAGGCCTGGCTGGCACGTAAACCCCGCGGGCGCATTCCTGGTGCGGTTGCTACTGAACACTCCGCTACGGCTTGGACCGAAAGTCCTGTTGATCGAGCATGGCGCAGAGACTCTTGCCAGAGCGCATGGCGTCCAACATGAGGCTGAACCGATCGACCTAAGTAACCCTCAGTTTTCGACGCGGCTAAAAGATGCTGTTCGCTTGCCTTTGATTGGTCTTCGCTTCGTCCGCCGGCCTGTCCACACCGGCTCGCTCTACTATCTCCGCTCGCAGACTCCGTTTCAGGATCTCCATCTTACCGCGACGGTTCAGGCAGATGCAAGGTCGACGAGGGGCTGGGCCCGACGGGCCGAGGGCGCAGGGGGGCTGCCCCAGAGCGGCCGGCCGGGCGCCGACGTCCCCGCGGCGGCCGCTCGATCCTAGCGGGCCTCGCGGGCCTCGCGGGCCTCGCGGGCCTCGCGGGGAGGCGCGCCGCGGTATCCGGCGCGATGACGGGGGCGGCGAGCCTGAGCGCCGTCGCGAGATCGACCCGCTGCGCCGGGAGCACGGTCGTAGGAGCAAGCGAGAGCTCTCGGCCAGCGACGATGGCAACGAGACCGGCGGCCCTCGCGGGCGCCGGTCTCCTACAGCCGCCGGAGGAAGCTCCTGCGCACGTAGCGGGCGATCTGCCTGCCCGCCTCGGCGCCCACCTCGGACGACCCGCGGAAGTGCATACCCCCCCACACGCGCGCGTTGATGACGCCGTCGATCGCGTCCTCCAGCGACGCGTACTCGATGGTGCCGCACCCGCCAGTCCCCAGGAGCGGCGTGGACAGCTCCCCCAGGCCGAAGAGGTGCGCCAGCGCGTACAGGCCCGAGCCGCTCACCATGGGGTGGCCGGCGGGGTACTCCTGGTTCGACGGGGTGATCAAGAAAGGATCCCAGTCGCCCCCCGGATGGTAGTGCTCGATCGCCGTGAACGGCCGCCAGAAATTGTAGAAGTTCTTGCTGTTCACGTTGGAGATCATCGCGTCCGCCTGGGTGATCCCCATGAGCGCGAACATGCGCGCGGTCCCGTAGTCGTTCAGGCCGAAGTCGCTGGCGAGCTGCCTCGCGAACGTCAGCGTGGAGGCGAACCCGACCCCTGGGCAGGCCTCCCACCAGAAGGCCTCGAACGACTGCTGCGCCGTGCGCACCGCGCTGTCGTCCGCGGCATACGCGCGGACCTCCTCGATGTCGGCGATGTGCGCCGGGTCGTCGAAGCTGGGCGGCGGATCGACCAGGAACTGGTCGTTCGAGGTCATCGCCCACGGCTGCACGTCTCCCCACCAGTGGAAAGATGGCTGCTCCGCTCCGGGATACGTATCCTCGGAGGCGAGCCGCACGTACTGCCCCGGAGGGCCGGTCCTCGGGTCGTCGTCACCGTCGTCGTCGTCGGGCCACACCCACAGCGTGGCGCTTGGGTTGTTCCACCCGTCGTTCAGGCGCGCATTCCAGAGCCGCCTGGCCGCCTTCCGCCCGACGCGAATCCCCTCTGCCTTCGCGGGGCCGCTCGGGATCGCGGCGAGCTGCGCGGCGTGAAGGCTCTCGACCTGCGGCCGGAGGTCCTCCAGGAGCGGGTTATGGAAGGGCGGAGGGAGGCTCGGGTCGGAGAAGAAGTCGATGTACCGTTTCAGCATCGTCCGCCCCGCGGCGGCCAGGGCGGCCTTTGGACTGGCGGGGCCCGTGGTCTCCACGGGCGGGAGATAGGTCTCGAAGCGAGCGCTTCCGGGGATGGAGTTGAGCGCGTCATGAATCGAGACGTTCAGCAGGGCCGCGAGGCGAGAGTGCATGAGGATGAGGGCGCCACCCCCCCCCGAGCTCGACCTGGGGGCGCCGAGCTCCGAGGCTGACACGGCGGCATGCGCAACGCCGTGCTAGAGTGACGGCGTGATCAGCCAGAGCGCACGCACCGAGGCCGCGGTCGAGCGGAGGATCACGTTCGCCGACTGGACCAGCCTGCCTGAAGACGAACCGGGCGAGCTCGTCGATGGGCGGCTCGTGGAGGAAGAGGTGCCGGACGCCGTTCACGAAGTGATCGTGGCGTGGGTGATCAGGATACTCGGAGGCTGGCTCATCCCGCACGGCGGGCTCGTGCTCGGCTCCGAAGCGAAGTACGCGGTGAGCGCCGTCTCTGGCCGGAAGCCGGACGCCTCTGCGTACATGCCTCAGACCCGCAAGCCACCGAGGCGCGGGACGATCGACGCGCCGCCCGACATCATGGTCGAGGTGGTCTCTCCTACCCCGCGGGACGCACGCCGCGCCCGTGTCGAGAAGCTCCACGAGTACGCGTCTTTCGGGGTGCGCTGGTACTGGATCATCGACCCGCAGGAAAGGACACTCGAGCTCCTCGAGCTGGGAGCTGACCACCGCTACGTGCACGCGCGCTCGGCGGCCGATGGAATCGTCGGAAGTATGCCCGGCCTAGAGGGACTCTCGCTCGATCTCGACGCGCTCTGGAGCGAGGTGGAGCTACTCGGGCCTGAATCCGGAGAAGGAGCGCTCGGAGACCCAGAGGCCCGGTAGCGTTGCCATCCTTCTTGGGCCATCTACCAGCACGGCTGGCCCAGGCCCGAGCTGTCGACAATTACACGAAATTATTGAGCAATTGCGTCCCCAGCGGGATTCGAACCCTGGAAACGCGTCGAGATCCGGAGGAATCACGTAGGGTTCCGCATGCTGGCGGCGAGGGGACGATGCAGACGGCGGCGGCTAAGTGCGCGGAACCTCGTGAGCCGGACGAATCGCGGACGAAACTGGCGGACCCGCGGTCGGTGCTGCTCCGCCAACTCGCGGAAGGCATGAGGGAGGCGCTTGCGGCGGGCGACGTGGAGGCGGCCCGCATCGCCCACGAGACCATCGGGCGCCTGCTCGGCGCGCCAGGCGCCGACGTGGCCGGCGTCATCGACCTCGCCGCCGAGCGCACCCGGCGCGGCGGGTAGCTCCCGGCTGCGCTCGGCAGCGCGCCCCGCGGGCGACGTCGAGGCGGTGTTGATGATCGCGGCAATCCGCGGGGGTTCGGTGAAGTTCACCGGTGAAATCCGCGCCCGGTGCCGGTGAAACCCGCATCCGACGCCGGTGAAGTTCACCGGTGAAGAGGCGGCTCAGTGCTTCCTGGCGCGGCGCTGCTTGATGCGGGAGGCGCTCAGCTCCTTGGCTTCCTTGAGCCGGTAGCTGTCGGCCTCGATCTCGATCACCTCGGCGCGGTGCACGAGCCGGTCGACGAGCGTGACGACGCAGGCGGCGTGCGGGAAGACCTGGCCCCAGTCGGAGAAGGACCTGTCTGATCGCATAAGGCCCGTTCTGTCGATAAGCTCGTACAGTCGGACTGCACGAGCCAGGAACGGCTCCGAGAATCTTGACTTTGCGGAACGCATTTGCTTGTCCTATCCGCCAAAGCGCTTGACGACGCTGAGCGGCTGGGCGAGGACAGAGTCACCATGAGGCGTTGGCTACTGGCTTTGGGCGTGTGCGTTTCCACCGCGGCGTGTGGTAACGGATCGAATGGGGACGCTGCCGCGAGCGGGGGCGCGGTTGGCACGGACAGCGGTGGGACGGGCAGCGGGGGCACGGCCTCCGGTGGTGCGACGGGCAGCGGGGGCACGGCCTCCGGTGGTGCGACGGGCAGCGGGGGCACGGCCTCCGGTGGTGCGACGGGCAGCGGGGGCACGGCCTCCGGTGGTGCGACGGGCAGCGGGGGCACGGCCGAAAGCGGCGGCGCATCCAGCGGTGGGGCTGGCGGCTCGGCGTCGGGCGGCTCGAGTGGGGCCACGGGTGGCGCGGCTTCGGGCGGGCAACCGGGCAGCGGCGGCCAAGGAAATGCCGGAAGCGGCGGCACGACCGGTAGCGGCGGCTCGGTCAGTAGCTGCGTCGGCGACCCGTTCCCCACGGCCGATCCTACCAAGACGGGCCCCTTCTCGGTCACCGCAGACAAGAACGTCGGCCCCCTCGCCGGCGTCGTTCCCGATCCGATCTATGGGGACGAGCAACAGCGCTTCAACGTGTACCGCCCGAGCAATATCGCAACCAGCGGCCACTGCCATCCGATCCTGATCTGGGCCAATGGCTACCGGGACAATCCGGAGCAGAACCCGCCGAAATGCGTCGTCAACGCCGGCAACAATCAGTGGTGCGGACAATACGGACCGATCGTCAACCATCTCGCGTCCCACGGTTTCGTCGTGGTGGCTTCTCTCAGCACCGCGACCGCCGAAGGCGATCCTCTTCCCACGACCGCGGGCCTCGATTGGATCTTGGAACAAGCCGAGGATGCGAGCAGCCCGTACTATCACGCCCTCGACACCACGAAGATCGGCCAGCTTGGCCATTCCTATGGGGGCATGTCGACTTGCAAGACGGCCTCCGATCCCCGTTTCTCGGCCCTCGGCACGATTTGCGGCACCGGTGCCCTCGAGGGAGTGCACACCCCCATGTTGTTCTTCTGCGGGGGGAACGACTCCACGGTGAAATGCAGCGGGGTCCACGATGTCTTCAAGACGGTCACCGATCAGCCCGCGTTTTTCCTCAACGAGCTCAACGCGGATCACGGTAGCTGGGTCTATCAGGGCGCAAATGGCGTGTCCCTGTCGTCGGCCGCGGCCTGGTTCCGCGTTCATCTGATGGATGACACAGCGAACAGGAACTTCTTCTACGGCGACAACTGCAAGTTCTGCACCGATGGCCGCGTGCAAGCAGAGCAGAACGCCCTGATGAAGGTCCCCTGAGCGACGGGGCCGATCTGGCTAGGCTTCACTGACTCACGAACGTCGTCACGCTCATGGCTTCGAGGGCCATCGGGAGCGTGGCGTCCGTTACGGTGACGGGAGTTCCTTCGGCCCAGTTCTTCGAAGCGGCGGTCACGAAGGGGACCATCGCGCTTGGCGCGGTGCCGCCTGCGAAGGCGAGGGAAACGGTCTGGGCGGAGGTTGTCTCGTTGATGGCGACGACGACGACTTTGCCGCTGTCGTTTGTGTAGGCGCTGACGAGGACCTTCTCCGGGAAGACGCCGGTGTTGATGATCGCGGCAATCCGCGGGGGTTCGGTGAAGTTCACCGGTGAAATCCGCGCCCGGTGCCGGTGAAACCCGCATCCGACGCCGGTGAAGTCGCTCATGTCTTCTCCGAGGCCGGTACTGGCTTCTTTTCACTCGTAAAGCACACGGTGCATGAGACGGTAGAGGAAGGACACGGGCGGCGGGAACGGCGGCGCGTCTGGACCACGACGGACCTGAGCCGGATCACGGAGGCATCGAAATGGCCTGGCCTGCGGAGCATCACGATGGTCGAGCGGGAACGCCAGGTCGGCCCCGACGACGAGGTCACGTCGGAGAGGCACTACTTCATCAGCTCGAGCGCACGGGCTGGAGCCAAAACGATGGGATCGTTGATTCGCGCGCACTGGTCGATCGAGAATCGATGCCACTGGGTGCTCGATGTCGCCTTCCGCGAGGACGAAAGCCGCATTCGAGCTGGGCAGCAGAACATCGGGCTGCTGCGCAAGATTGCGCTCGATCTCCTGAAGCAGGACCAGACTACCAAGCGAGGGATTGCCGCGAAACGCAAGAAAGCCGGATGGGATCACGACTATCTTCTTCGCGTCCTTTCCGGAACCATTCCTCCAGATTAGACGCGCCCGCCCTGAGGCCCTCCCCGACCGACTGCGCCGTGTCGACGGCCACGGTCGCGACCGAGATCCCCGCGTCGTTGTGGTAGTGCTTTGCTGGCACCGTCCGCGCCCAGCCGCCGGCGCCGGCGACCACACGCACCGCCGTGGTCTCGCCGAACGTGCCCGTCCGCGGCGCGAACACCGCGCCGCGGAGCTCCAGTGCCCCGAGCTTCACGGCCACCGCGCCGGAGAGGTCCACCGCGGCGTCGAGCTCGAGCTCAGCGGTCCAGACGCCAGCATAAGGCACGTGGAGGCGTGCGGTGGTCGCGCGGTGTCCGTTGATGGTCGCGAAGAGCGGCATTCTTATCCACCTCCCAGCGCCCTGGAGAACACCGTCCCGAGGTCGTCCGTCGGATTCTGGTACTGGGCCTTGAGGTACTGGATCGACTTGTCGTAGGCGTCCTCCGCCTTCGGCTCGTTCAGCGTCGCGGTGCTCCCCTCCGGCTTCGCGAGGTACGGACGGGGCTCGCGGTACTGGATGAACTTGATGTCCTGCGCCCAGAGGCCCGGCTCGACCTGGTCCTGTTGCAGGACGTCCTCGACGACCGCCGACTTGATGCCGAGTGGCTCGTGGTACGGGTGGTAGTAGTCGAGTGCCTTGGGGCGCGTGCCGCGCTGCGGGCGCGCGAGGAGCGCCGAGAAGGACTCCCACTCCGCGAAGTGCTGCGGCTCCCAGAGGAGCAGCCGCACCTGGAACTTGGCGAGCCCGTCGCCCGTGAACACGAGGAAGGCCCCCGAGAGCCCGTAGCCCTTGCGCTCATCCCAGTTCCGAGGCGAGCCGGCGCCCGTCGCGATCGCCTGGCCTGGCGAGCGCTGGCCCGCCAGGAGGATCACGTCGTACAGGTCCGGCTGCTCGATCGGGTTGGGCATCAGGCGCCCTCCGGAAGCGGGTTGACGCCGGCGACCAGGTTGACGCCTTCGATCGCCTCGGCCACGCGACGAATGAAGTCGTGGCTGGTCATCTCGTCCGCGTCCTTCACGCCGTAGACGTTGACGAGATATGTTTTGCCGGCTGCTGTCGCGGCCACGCCCGCGCGCCCCGGCGCGGCGCCTCCTTCGAGCCCATCCACGGCGGCCGACCCCAGGCCGCGCGATGCTGCCTTGGCGTCCGCCGTCCCGGCTTCGATCTCCTGCGTGAACCCCAGCCGGAAGTTCATGCCGGAGCGAGCGGCGACGCGTGAAGGAGAGTGCTCGTCCAGCACCGAGCGGAGTGCCGAGACCGCGCTCCTGCCCAGATCGGACACCGCCGAGACCACCTTGGCGATCCCGTCGCGAAGGCCTCCGACGAAGCCGTCGACGAGGTCTGAGCAGCGCCTTCAAGATGGAGGGGCGTTCGCTCGATTCCGATCAGGTTTGCCGAGGAACAAAAGACGAAGCCCCCTCAGAAAACTTGCCATAAGTCGTCCGAGAGGGCCCGCTCCGGGTGTGGAAGACCGGAGAGGATGCATGCTGGCTCGCCTTTGTCCTCGGGGACAAATTTTTCTCATGCCTCCAGGAGATCGACCAGGAGATCGCGCGGCAGGTGGCGCGGGCGGGGTGCCCGCGGTGCGGCGGCCCGCTGGATCGTAGCGACTATGACCGCAAGCCCCGCGGCGATCGCTTCATCGCGGCGACCGCGGAGCCGCCGGTGCGAAGGATCAGCTACTGCTGCCGCCGGGAGGGGTGCCGGCGGCGGCGCACGCCGCCGTCGGTCGTCTTTCTGGGCCGGCGCGTCTACCTCGGCGCGGTCGTCATCGTCGCGAGCGCGAGCGCGCTTTTGCGGCGCACGACGGCGTGTCCGCCGGCGCAGGTCCCGCCGGCAGACGTGCCGCCGGCAGAGGTCGCGCCGGCGCAGGCCTCGCCGAGACGGACCCCGGCGACGCAGGTCCCGGCGCGGACGCTCGGGCGGTGGTCGAGGTGGTGGCAGACGGAGTTGCCGGTCACGGGCCTGTTCGTGGCGTTGCGCGGGCTGCTCGCCTCGCCCGTGGACGCGGCGAGACTGCCCTGCTCGCTGCTCGAGCGGCTGACCGGCAGCGCCGTCGAGCAGGTCACGGCGCTGCTCAAGCTGCTGGCGCCGCTGAGCACGGGGTCTGTCGCTGACGGCGCACGATTTCTGAGGAGCGCTGGGGCCTGATGAGGGGCACGCAGAAGATGTAAAATGAAGGGATTCGCAGGTTGGCGTAGGGTTTCCCTCGCGGCGCACGGACAGATGACCCTGCCCGCGGAGAGGACCCATGAGCCACGAAGACACGCCAGCGCGCGTGCGATGGGCACGTCTGCGCCTTTCGATCATCGGACCGCTGCTCGCCTCGCCGGCGGTGCAGGGGCGGCTCGGCGAGACCATCGCCGAGCTCTCCGGCCGCCCCTGGCATCACCCGACGACCGGCGAGACGGTCTGTTTCTCCGCCAAGACGATCGAGCGGTGGTACTACGCCGCGCGCAGCGAGCTCGACCCGTTTCGGGCGCTCGCACGCAAGGTGCCCAAGCACGCCGGCACCCATCCGAGCGTCACGCCGGCTCTCGCCGCCGCGCTCGGCAAGCAGCACGCCGAGCACGAGACCTGGAGTTACCAGCTCCACTATGACAACCTCTGTGCGAGCGCGAAGCAGGATCCATCGCTCGGGAAGCTCCCCGGTTACGCGACGATCTGCCGCTTCATGAAGGACCAGGGCCTGACGAAGAAGAAGCGGCAGACCCGTGTCGCCCGGGGCGAGGGCTACGTGCCCCGCGAGGTCAGGTCCTTCGAGGTCGAGCATGTCAACGGGCTGTGGCACCTCGACTTCCACAAGGGCTCGCTCAAGGTGCTCCACCCGTCCGGCGCGTGGGTGAAGCCGGTCATGCTCGGCGTACTCGACGATGCCTCGCGGGTCTGCTGCCACGGGCAGTGGTACTACAAGGAGAACACGCAAGCCCTGGTGCATGCGCTCTCGCAGGGGATCCAGAAGCGAGGACTGCCGCGCGCCCTGCTCGACGACAACGGCTCGCAGATGGTCGCCGCCGAGACCACGGAGGGGCTCTTGCGCCTCGGCATCGTCAACTTCAACACGATGCCCCGCACGCCCGCCCAGAACGGCAAACAAGAGTCCTTCTGGGGCCCGATCGAGAAGCGCCTGCTCGCCATGCTCGAGGGCGTCGAGGGGTTGACCCTCAGCCTGCTCAACCAGGCCACCCAGGCATGGATCGAGCAGGAGTACCACCGCGCTGTCCATAGCGAGCTCAAGGAGACGCCGCTGGAACGCTACCTTCGCGGTCCCGACGTCGGCCGGCCCAGCCCTGGCTCCGAGGAGCTGCGCCGCGCCTTTCGCATGGAGATCACGCGTACCCAGCGCAAAAGCGATGGGACCGTGGCGGCGTGCGGCGTGCGCTACGAGGTCCCCTCTGCCTATCGCACCCTGAACCGGCTCCGCCTTCGCGTGGCGCGCTGGGACCTCAGCCATGTCGATCTGGTCGACCCGCGCACCGGCGCTCACCTCACCACGCTCCGGCCGCTCGACAAGGTCAAGAACGCCGATCGCGCGCGTCGCGCGCTCTCCGAGCCCGCGCCGGCGCCGCGGCGCTCCGGGATCGCGCCGCACCTCAAGGCGCTGATGGCCGAGTACGCCGCCACCGGGTTGCCGCCTGCGTACCTGGCGCTCGACGACGGCGGGCAGGACGGCGCTCCCGAGGATGGCGCCGCGCTCGACCCAGCGAACCAAGATCCTTGTCTTGAATCGACGGAGGAGGCCCTCTCATGACCTCGAAGATCCTGTCCCTCTACAGTCTCATCTTCAACCCCTTCCGACCCGACCTCCCCGTCGAGGCGCTCCACGTCACGCCACAGGTCCACACCTTCCTGCGGCGCGTCGAGAGCGGCGTCACCGACGGCGGCTTCGCGCTCGTCACCGGCGACCCCGGCACCGGCAAGAGCGTCGCGCTCAGGCTCGTGCGTGAGCACCTCGGCACCTTGCCTGACGTGACGGTCGGGACCATCGAGCACCCGCAGAGCCGCGTGCCCGACTTCTATCGTGAGCTCGGCGAGCTCTTCGGCGTGCCCCTGAGCGCCCATAACCGCTGGGGCGGCTTCAAGGCGCTGCGGACGCGCTGGAGCGAGCACATCAGCACGACGCGCAGCCGCCCCGTGCTCATCCTCGATGAGGCGCAGGAGGCGCTCACTCAGGTGCTCTGCGAGCTGCGCATCCTCGCCAGCAAGGACTTCGACGCTCGCCAGCTGCTCTGCGTCATCTTCGCCGGCGACGGCCGCCTGCCCGAGCGGCTGCGTACCCCCGAGCTCTTGCCCCTCGGCAGCCGCATCCGCCGCCGCCTCCACCTCGATTACGCCTCCCGCGACGATCTCACCGCCTGTCTCGACCATCTCCTCGAGGCCGCCGGCAACCTCGCCTTGATGACCCCGGAGCTGAAGGCCACCCTCGTCGATCACGCCGCCGGCAACTACCGCATCCTGATGAACCTCTGCGACGAGCTGCTCGCCGCCGGCGCCGACCGCGGCCTGCCACGGCTCGACGAGAAGCTCTACCTCGAGGTCTTCTCTCCGCCCCAGCGGCCGAAAGCATCGACGAAGAAGCGATGAGCCCCTCGGTCCGCCGCAGGCTCTACGCCGCGCGCGAGCTCCTGGAGCTGCGGCTGCTCTCCGCTGCGCTCGATGCCGTCTCCACCGCGCTCCGGCTCGAGCACCCGACCCTCGACACGCTCGCCGAGCCGACGGAGCCGCCTACGCTGTGCGCGGCACGCCATCTGCTCGTCCAGATCCGCTCGCTCCGCGGCGCCATCCGCTCCTACCGCTCGGCCGTCCACCGCGTCCTCGAACAACCCGACGATGACGGCATCCCCTTCTGACGCGCAAGCTACCCGCTTGACGCTCCGCGTCCCTCAAGCTCCGTGCGCAAGAGCCCCTCAATTCTCGTGGTTATGCTCATCCGCCGCGCGGCGCACTCCAGCTACGGGCAGGAGACCTCCGTCGGCAGCGGCTCACAGCCAGCAACGCCGCGGTGGTGGGAGCAGCACCCGCGGTGCGGTCCGTGGCAGCGGCAGGTGGGGCTCATTGTCCCGTCCCGGCACAAGAGGCCCCGCAGCTTCTCGAACTCGGCCCGCTCAGCGCGGAGGAGAGGCGCCTCCTTCGCCTTCATAAGGGCGAGCGCCTTGCGGACGTCGGGCGCGGCCCGGTCCTTAGCTTCGATGGGGTCGAGGAGCCCTCTGGCACGGCAGTAGGCGCGCTTCGGCTCGCCTCCGTCGTGGGACAGCGCGGCAACGGCCAACGACGCCCGCTCCGCCGGCGGTCTTCGGGCCTCAAGCGCAGCGAGCTGCGCCTTGTGTTGCTTCTCCTCGTCCTCAGCTTCTCGCCGGCGGCGCTGCTCCTGCTCCCTGGCCAGATTCTCGCGTCGCCAAGCTTCCTCCTGAACTCTCCGCCGCGCTTGCTCCTCGCTGCCGAGGTTTTGCCACCAGCTGTCGCACGCATGGATGAGCAGCACGATCCCGAGCATCAAGCCGCAGGCAAGAAACGCAGCCAGCGCGCTCGGGTTTTGCTGCGGTCCGCTAGCGCCGGTCGACACAGCCCGCGAAATAGGCGCGGCCAACCCGAGGGCCCCCTTGCACGCGCGGCAGTACTTCTTCCCAACAGGCACGCGCATGCCGCACCGCTCGCAACGCGTCGGGTTGTCGTCCCCCATGCAACCAGGCTACCAGGATCGGGAGGCGACCGACTGCCGTTTTGGCGCCCCGAGCGATGCGCATCCGATAGCGCTCGCGCCGCCCCCCCCCCCGCGGCGCGCTCGGCGCGCGAACTAAATCCGGTGCACGAACCAGACCCGCAGCACGCGCTCCCGGGCGTCGCGCGTCAGCCGCACGCGGTACGACCCGACGCGCAGGCGCAGCGTCACGGCGTCGTCCTCCGGCAGCCGGTAGAAGTCACCCTCGCCCGTCTTGGCGAAGCGCTCGACGGCCTCATCGATCCTGGCGGCGTCTTGCCAGTGGAGACGACTCAGCGAGACGCGTGCCGGCGGGGTCCAGTCGACGATCCACGTCATCGAAGACGAGAGGCCGTGCGCCCGCGGGTCCGCATGATCTGCTCGTACTCCACCAAGGCGCCTTCGGCTTCCGCACGCCGCCGGACCTCAGCCCTCACCTCCTCGTGCGGCGTGAAGGGCCCCGCCGCTCCGGCCGCGACCGCCTCGCGCTCCTCGTCCGAGATCTGCTCGTCGTAGACCACGGGCGCGAGGCGGAACGCCCGCAGGACCGGATCCTCCTCGTCGAGGTCGGGGGCCATGGCGGGGGCGGCGCTGTCTCGTCGGGGGCTCATGCCGGGAGGCTACTACGGCTCCCCCGCAGGATCGACGGCGCCGGGCATGGAAAATGCGCGCGGCTGGACGGAATGCTCGACGTCAGCTGCGCTCCGCGTCCCGCCTGGCCTCCTCCGCGATGGCCTCATCGGCTACGCGGACGCCCTGGACGAAGAGCTCCGCGTCCGCCGGGTCGTCCAGGTTCAGGTCGAGCCGGCGCAGCCTGGCGCGGTCGCGCGGCGGGACCGAGCGGAGGATCTCGGCGGCGGAGCGGCGGCGGGGCACGGCCACGAGCCTATCACGGGGTGAGGACATCGGGCGGCCGGCTCGCTGCGTGGAGCCGCTCGGCCCAGGCTCGCGCTTGGCGCTCTGCGTCGGCCAGGATGGCCTGGATGCCGCGCAGCTCGTCGAGCACCGCCTCCGCCACCTCGACCGGGAGCTCCGGCCGCGCGTCGTCCTGCACCTCGTCCTTGGACATGATCCCTCCTCTCCGCCTCACGCGAGGCTCCCATCCACCCGGATCCGCCGCCACCGCGCGGTCCTGCACATCGTCGCCGCCACCGCGTACACGTCCCCGATCGTGAAGTAGCCGCGCCGCTCGCGGTCGAAGCCGTAGTTCTTCGCGTAGACCTGGCCGCGCCAGCCCTCCGCGTCCCTGATTCCGAGCTTGAACGCCTCGCCCTTGTTCGCGTCCGACGGCAGGAAGTTGAGCATGTACAGGTGGCCAGGGTGCGCGCCCTTCGCGGCCGGCATGCGCTCGTAGTACGGCCGAATCACGCGGTCGACCTGCTCCTCCGCAGACATGTTGATGATGCTGCGGATCGCGTCCTTCGTCCGGAAGCCTGGCAGGTTGGCCCCGGTCGTGAGCTGGATCAGCCCGGCAGCCGGCAGCGGGTTGAGCGCCCGCGGGTTGAAGCCGGCCGACTCGTTGCTGATGATGGCGCACATCGAGTCCACGGGGATGCCGAGGTCGGCGCAGAGGTCGATGATCTTCGCGCGGAACTCCGGCGTCATCTTCTCCAGGCCCCGAACGGCGAGGATGCTCCCCTCGGGCGCGCCGCGCGGCTCCGGCGTAGCTCCGTGCCAGCGCTGCCACGAGGCCGGCAACGATGCCCGCTGGACATCGTTCGCGCCGGCCGCGGCCCTCGTCTTCGGCCCCACGACGCCGTCGACCGTGAGCCCCCGCGAGCTCTGAAACGAGCGCGTGGCTGCGTCCGTGCGCGGCCCGAAATCCCCATCGACGACGAGCGTGTAGCCCAACGCGACAAGCTGGCGCTGCCAGTCCGCCACCTTAACGGCTGAGGCTTGAGCCGCGAAGGCCAGCACCAACCTCAAGAACCGAATTGTCGCACCTGACTCGGCAGAAGGCAACAGGTTACGTGACAGCACTTCGGCGGATCCAAGCCTGAGTTAGCCCGCGCACTCTGTCAGCTGTGTTCCCCAAAGAAGGCTCGGACGCCTTTCAGCCGCGACTTTGACACCCGTGTTTGCATTACGGTCGACGCACCCACAAGCCACCGCTCGAGGAGCGTGGTCACTTCCGACTTGCTGGCCTGCACGTGGAACTCGATCAACTTCGAAAACGGATCAGCCTCACCGATCGCTGCGACTTCCGCGCCGCGAAGCCCATAGTGCGCGCAGCTATTACGAAGTCCGCGAGAGGCGAGCACGGCCATCTCGGACGCGTTGAAGGAGGGCAACTCGCTGAGTAGATGAGGGGCAGCCGTCGTCAGCATGCGTTGCGCATGGTAAGCGGCAAGAAATTGCATTCGGAACAGGAGATTTGAACCCTGAGACAGCAGGACAGGCAAGACGCGGATTACGCAGTTGATCTGACACTGTGCCATGAGTAGAGCTCCAACGAATCGCTCTTCCGAAAGGCGATAGGTGCTTCCGGCAGCCCGGTAGACTTTCGTACCAATGAAGTCGTTCCGACTCAGACGAAAACCATCGAGATTCAGCGACTCAGGCTGGAGCTCAATTAACATTCCAAACTTCTGAAATAGCGTCGAAAGGCATCGCAAGTAGACTCCTACCTCGCGACCGAACGCATGCAGCCGTTGACCGAGGTCGTCGAGTTCCGGCGGTGTGATCGACTTAAGCTCGTCGAGCGTCATTCCTAACGAGACAAGGGCAGTATGCGTGGTTGCAACAGGGTCCTCTCCTCGGAAGTACACACCAAGATCAGGCTGCAAGTACCGAATCCACCAGCGAAAGGCCCCTCTATGCGGCGCGTTGAACCACTCCCGGCTCCTGGCGCGCGCAGCTGTCAAAGCCTCTACAAGGCCATCTGCATTGCCGTCAGTGTCGTCGAAGAGCTTCATTCTCGCCCGAGCCTTTGTGACATTGCTCGCGAACTTCGAGAAAAGCGTTGGCTCTGCAATGTGAAGCGCTGAGTTCCTGGATTTGTGAGTGAGATAGAGAAAGCTCTCTTCAGTGACCAACCCGAGCAACCCGGTCGTTGTGTACGGGAAGATACCTGCGTCAGGGTGCTGCCGAGGACCTTGCAGTGCTCGCGTTAGCTCGGCGGCATCGCTTTGAACGAGCGATACTTCGGTCACTTCCTGAGGCGTTAACGTGAGTTGTTCCATGTTCTACGAGTGCATTGGCGCAACGTCGGGCTAACGTCGCAATCAGTTGCGTCGCGGGGCCCAGCGGCGGTTTGTAGCATGTAGGCGGCGAGGCGCCGCGGCCAATCTCCGTATTCCCGCGAATAGGTCGCGACGGTACGCGGCCTATCTGCGTATTCCCGTGAATAGGCAGCGACTTCCGCGACCTATCTGCTCATCTCCGAAGATAGGCCGCCGCTGCGGAGACCCGGCGAGGGCGAGGCATCGGCAGCCCCGCGGACCCTGCTACCGTCATGCTTCGAGTCCAGAACGTTCGCGAAGATTGACAACGAGACGTCCGTCTCGTTGTCTCGACCAGGATCCAACGTGGCAGGCTCAACCGCCCGAGACCCCCATTCTCTGTCCTTCCGCGCGGGTCAGCCCCATGGCGACGGCCACGCCGAGGGCCCGCTGCTGGCCCTGGGCCTCCTCGTAGGCGTCCATGATGATCTCCGAACGCTCCTGCTGGCCGAGCGTGCCCCAATCATCCCAGATGACGTAGATGTGCACGGTCGCCCCAGTATCATCGGTCTCTTCCACGATATCTGGACGTGGCTCCACGGTACCCTGGTTGCGCCACTCATCGACCAGGCGCGCCCTGAGCTCGTCATGGTGCCGGGGAGCGCGGCGAGCCCCACGCAAGCTGACTCTCTGTACTGGCATGATCACCTCCACGGCGACGACCTGTGCTTCCTGATCCAGGACACGTCCTCGAATACATTTTTGGCGTCCACCATGTCGGCGACGTTCTCGCAGTAACGCAGATCGACCGACCAGTTCCCGTGCAGCCGCCGTACTCGCCGGAGCAGAGCCTCGTCGAAGTCCGGCGCAAGCGGACGCCCGAGCTCGCGTCGAGTCCTCCGGACGAACTGCGCCCAGGACCAGAGGCTGTGCTTCCTCTCGGGGTCGATCGTCGGGATGAGCTTCTTCGCCCACTTCATCGCCGGACCGAACAACGGCCCGACCGCCGTCCCCGGGCCGGCGCCGCGCAGACGGAACGCCGCGTGCTTCAGCACCATCTCCACCACGAATCCCGCAAGATAAATTGCGCCCGTCGTACGACCGCGCGTGAGCAACTCGGCCGCATCGAAGTACCGCTCCTCCGCAGCGAGCAGGAAGCCCTGCGGCGTCTCCGGGTGCAGAAGGCTGCTCCGCAAGGCCATGTCGACGCGCTCCTCCAGCGAGGATCCCGTTCTACCGCGGGAGGACGAGGACCGCGAGCGCGCCGGTGGAGCCCCCTTCCCCTCCGCGGGACACCGCTCGTTTCGGCAGAAGGGCCGGCCCACGGGGCTCGCCTTCGGGAACCTGCTTGCGAAACCGTGGCGTCCCCAGCGGGATTCGAACCCGCGTAACAGCCTTGAAAGGGCTGGGTCCTGGGCCGGGCTAGACGATGGGGACCGGCGATGCGGCGCGGGAACCTACCGTCCGTCGTCGAGCAATGCAAGCCCAACCCGCTCCCTTTCGTTCAGTCGCCCCCGGCATCGCCCCCCGCCGGGTCCGCCGCCGCACGAGCCGGCCGCATCCGGCGGCAGCGGCTCGTCGCGGCGGGCTTCGCGGTTTGCAGCGGGTGCCTCGCCCCGGCGCTCCGCGACCTGGACCCCTGGCCCACGACACGCCCCTGCGTGGCCGCACCGGTCTCAGCCCGTGGCCTGCGTCGGCGTCCAGGCAGGAGCATCGCTCGCGGGGAACGACTCCTCCGACGTCTCGTCGACCTTCTCTTCGTCCGCCGTCGTCTCGGAGCGCTCCTCGGCCGCGGTCCCCGGGGTCTCGCGGCGTTCCCCCGGGCCGCCCTTCCGTTCACGGGGAGTGTCCCCGGCGTTCCTGGGCGTTTCCGCCCCTCGCTCCTCCGTCATGTCCTCGTTCGTCGTCATGCGCACCTCCTCGGCCTGTTCCTGCTTCTTTCCGTGCACCTGGAGCCCTGCACGCCCATCGCAAGGGGGGCCGGGCGAGCGCACCGGAGCGCTGCGTCCCGGCCGTACCGGAGCGCTGCGTTCCGGCCGGCGCTCATCGGGGTCGCCCGGCACGGATCTCCCGGTACGGAGGCCCGCGCAGCCCGCAGCGCTCGCGCAGCGCGCAGCGGTGCGCGACGGCGCCTGCTGGCGCTCTTCCCGCTGCCCGGACGCCCCCCGAGGCGCTGGACGACCGCCCTGAATCGGGCGAGCATGCCGCCGCTTCGGCCGCCCTCGCGCCGACAGGGCCGAGCTCGCCTCCATGTCCTTGCCGCCGCGCCTCGAGCCTGCCGCTCCGCTGTCCCAGGGACGACCATGCCCCGAAGCCGGCGCCTGACGCGCGCCGCGCATCTGGCCGTCTGCCTGCTTCCGCCGCTGCTCTCGGCGACCCCATCCCGCCCGGCGCTCGCGCAGCCTTCTGCCGCGCAAGCCCCCGACGCACCGGCCCCCGACGCGCAGGCGCCCCGTCCCCCCGCGCCCGCGCCCCCTCCCCCCGCCCCGGCGCCCCCTGCCCCCACGCCCACCTCGCCGCCCCCCGCGCAGCCCCTCGAGGTCGTCGTCACCGGCACCCGCACCCCCGAGAGCAGCCAGCGCGCCACGGTGCGCACGCGCGTCATCTCCCGCGAGGAGGCCGAGCGCCGCGGCGCCACCAACGTGGGTGAGGCGCTCGACGGAGAGCTCGGCGTCCAGGTCAACCCGAGCGCCTACGGCGCGCTCGGCAACCCGAGCGCCATCCAGATCCAGGGTTTCGACCTCGACCGCGTCCTCGTCCTCGAGGACGGCGAGCGCGTCATCGGCGACGCCGGCGGCGCCATCGACCTCTCTTCCCTCCCGCTCGGCGACGTCTCCCGCATCGAGCTCGTCACCGGACCGACCAGCTCCCTCTACGGCACGAGCGCCATCGGCGGCATCGTCAACGTGCTCACCGCGCCCCCGGCCCACCCGGGCTTCAGCGGCCGCGGCCGCCTCGAGGTCCGGAGCCGCGCCGGGCTCCTCGTCCAGGCGTCGGGCGCGTACCGCGGAGACCGCGCCTGGGCCAGCGCCGACGCCTCATTTCAGCGCGAGGACAGCCTCTCCCTCGTCGAGCCCGCCGCCACCCCCGCCACCCCCGCCGATCCTCCCGATCCTCCCGATCCTCCCGATCTTCCAGATCCCTCGGATCCCCCCGCTCCCTCCAGCCCGCCCCCCACCCCCAGCGCTGCCTCCACCTCCTCCGCCGCCGCCCCACCGCCCTGCCCGCGCGCTCGCAGCACCTCCTCGGCCTGCGCGCCGGCGCCGCGCTCGGCGACGGCATCGACCTGCGGCTCCGCGCGCGCTGGATCCACGACGCGCAGGACGGCATCGAGCGGATGGACCGCCCCGGCCTCGGCGCCTACCTCGTCGATCTCCCCGAGGTGACCGACCGCATCTCCCTCCACCTCGCCGAGACGCTCGACCTCGGCGGCGGCTCCTCCCTCCGCCTCGCCGCCGGGCGGCAGTGGGCGTTCCGGACGAGCGGCCGCGACCTGCGCGGCTCGCCCGCCGAGGAGGTGCGCGAGCGCTCCGCCACCCTCCAGAGCTACGAGGCGACAGCCACCCTCGCCGACGGACCGCGCACCTGGGTCGCCGGCGCGCGCGCCGAGGTCGAGACGCTCGAGCAGGTGCTGAAGGTCACCGCGGTCTCCACCTCCGGCACCTCGGTGCGCCCGCCGCTCGACGAGGTCCCCGACACCCGGCTCGGCAGCGCCGCGCTCTACGGACAGCTCGCGTGGAAGCTCACCGACACGCTCACCCTCATGCCCGGCGTCCGCGGCGAGCTCCGCCTCCGCTACGGCGGCGTCGTCGCCCCCCGCCTCGCCCTCGCCTACCGGCCCGCGCCGCCCCTCACGCTGCGCGTCTCCGGCGGCCGCGGCTTCCGCGCGCCCAGCGCCAAGGAGCTCGGCTTCTCCTTCGACCACTCCGGCCTCGGCTACGTCCTCGAGGGCAACCCCGATCTCGCCCCCGAGACGTCCTGGGGCCTGAACGGCGACGTGACCTTTCGCCCCCGACAGGACCTCACCCTGCGCGCCGGCGGCTTCGCCAACTGGGTGAGCGACCTCATCGACATTGACCCGAGGCCGCTCCGCTCCTCGGGCGGCGTCGACACCTATACCTACTGGAACATCGCCCGGGCGCGGACCTCCGGCGTCGAGCTCTCGGCGACCTTCCAGGCCGCCCCGTGGCTCCGCGCCGAGGCCGGCTATGCCTACCTCTGGACGCGCAACGACACCGCCGAGCGGCCGCTCGCCGGCAGACCGCCGCACACCGCGCAGGCCGCCCTCCGCGCCGACCTGCCGCTCCGCATCGAGCTCGTCGCCCGGCTCCGCGCCGTCACCAGCGCGTTCGTCGAGGAGGGCCTGAGGGCGCCCGGGTTCAGCACGCTCGACGCCCGGCTCGCCCGGCCGCTCTGGCCGTCGTCGCGGGCCTATCTCGGCGTGAGAAACCTGCTCGACGCGCAGAAGGACCCCGCCCGCCGCGGCGATCACCGCCCCCTCGAGGGCCGCACCGTCTACCTCGGCATCGCCGCCGAGCTACCGTGGGAGGACTCATGACCTCGGAGGACGCATGACCCGATGGACCCTCACCGCAGCGCTGCTCCTGCTCACCCCGGCGTGCAGCGAGGACGTGGGCGCAGGCGGATCGCAGGACGGCGGGGACGGCGCGCTCCTCGCGGTCGAGGTGCCGGCGTCAGGGAGCGTCCATGTCCGGCTCGCCACCCCCGAGGTCGTGGTCCCGACCGGCGACGCCGCGGCGTCGACCGCGTGGGATCTCGCCTTCTCGGGCTACGACGTCTTCACCAACAGCGGCCTGAGCGGCCCCGGCGACGGCGGGGCCCTGCCCCTCAGCCTCGAGGACTACAGGGCGGGCGACCTGCCGAGCACCCCCTTCCTGCTCGAGGACGAGCCCGGCGGCGCCTTCTCGAGCTGGTATGCCTACGACGGCGCGCAGCACGTCCTGTTCAGCCGCTTTCACGTCCACGCGATCGAGCACGAGGGCCGCTCTTGGAAGCTCCAGATCCTGGGCTTCTACGGGGAGGTGGACAGGGCGCCGCTCGCGGGGATCTACCACCTCCGCTACGCCGAGGTGCTCCCCGAGGGCCCCGGCCCCACGGTCGAGCTCGCGGCGCTCGACGCGACCGCGGGCGGCGACGTCGACGACGACGCGGCGAAGAGCGCGTGCCTCGACCTCGCGCGCGGCGAGGCGCTCCCGCTCACGCCCGCCGAGGCGAGCGCGTCGACCGCGTGGCACGTCTGCTTCCGCAGGTCGCTCATCCGCGTCAACGGCGAGCTCGGCGGCCCCGGCGCCGCGCGCGGCGCCGACCTCCACGAGGCCGAGACGCGCTCCGAGTCGCTCGCCCAGGTCAAGGCGCGAACCGCGGCGTCCGAGACGGCGCGGTTCGACGCGGTCGGGTACGACACCCTCACCGATCCGGCCGTCGTCTACCGCGGCGATCACATCACGACCGCCTTCACCGGGCGGTGGCTCGAGCCCGGCGCGAACCCCCCCGCGCCCGCGAGCGACGCCGCGTGGCTCATCCAGGGCGCAGACGGCGCGTCGCGCTTCGTGGCGGTGATCGAGCGCTTCGAGGGCGCGACCGACATTTCGCCGGGACGGGTGATAATTCGGGTCAAGCAACTGGAATGACATGCACTCGCGTCTTTCTGTGCGAGGCGGCGTCACAGCGGTGCGCAGCGCGTGACTTCATGCGGGGCCAGGGACATACTGCGCGCGCCGTGAGGGGGCGCCTTCGCGGCTCCGGATTCGAAGGAGCATGCTTATGTCAGAATCGCCTGTCCCCGCGTCGGTCTCCCGATCTCCGTCTCCCGGGGACGGCACGTCGCCAGTCGGGCGCGGGGCGACGTCGGCGCGCGCGCGCCGCGGAGGGTTCCTGGTCGCGGGCGCGCTCGCCGCGCTCGCCGCGGGCGCCTGCGGCGGCAAGGTGGTGGTCGACGGGGTCGCGCCGCTCGAGGGCGAGGGCGCCGGGGGCTCCGCGCCGGCCGGCGGCGGGAGCGCGTTCCCCCCTGGCGCGCCCCCGGCGAGCCCATCGGGCGCCGGGGTGGGCGACGACCTCGGCGAGGGCGGCGCGCCGCCGATCCCGCCGCTCGTGGCGACGGAGCACCACGTCCCCTTCGGGACCCCCACGCCGGTGGCGATCCCCCCGGGCACCCTCGGCTTCACGGCCATCGCGAGGCGCGACACGCCGTCGCCGAGCTTCGAACCGGTCGGGATCAAGGAGATCCGCGATCCCGAGGGGGCGCCGCTCGCCGCCGACTACTCGATCCCGGGCACCCTGGCTTTCTTCTACAACCAGGGGATCGGCACAGCGGCCGTGCCGCAGACTGGCACGACCGCGTCCGTGCCACTCGTGCCAGGCATCTACTGGGTCACCGTCGGCGACGGCACCTCCGAGGATCCGGACCTCCTGGCCCACCTCACGGTGTGGCGCCGCCAGACGCTCGACGGGCGCTTTCACGGCGGGATCATCGACATCAATGCGTTCATCGCCGGGGACGCGCACCCCGCCGAGTACGTGCAGCAGGCGCTGCGAACGGCCTACCAGGGCTACGTGGGGCTCCGCGTGGGACGGATCACGCCCCATTCGCTCGGGCGGGAGTGGGCGCGCATCGACGAGGAAAACCTCCCCCATGTGTTCGAGCAGACGGCCGGCGCGCCTGGCCGGCCTGCGCTGAACGTCGTCGTGGTGTCGCAGCTCGACGGGGCGCTCCTGGGCGCGTCCGGCGCGACGCCCTCGGTGCCCGCGGTCGCCCTCGAGCACGGCACGCGCCTCAGCGGGCTCGTGGTCGTGCTGTACGGGAATCCGGTGATCGACACCATCATCCTGCGCCACGAGCTCGGCCATCTCGCCGGTCTGTTCCACACGACCGAGATCCAGCCCGGCTTCGGCGACCCGCTCGACGACACCGCGCAATGCGACGACGTGAATCGCCAGATGGAGTCGTGCCCCGACTTCAGCAATGTCATGTTCCCGACGGGCGGCGACTTCTCGGGCAAGATCACGCCGCAGCAGACGACGGTGATGCAGGCGAGCGCGTTCTACCGCGGCATCGTCGAGGAGGGCGGCGGCGCGGCCGATCCGCTGCCGGTGGATCCTGGCACGCCGGCGAGCGGGCCGAGCAGCGCGCCCCCGGCCGGCGACGCGCCGCCGCGCGGGCCGGCGCCGGCGCCGGGGCGCGGCGCCTGGGCGGCCGCGCTCCCGCCGCGCGCGGCGACGCTGCTCGCGGGGCACTTCTGCGCGCACAGCGTGGCCGCGGGCGTGGACTACTTCGCGCTGCTCCGCGCGGCCGGCGGCGCCGGGGTCGACCCGCTGCTCGCGGTGGGCCGCGATCCGGGCGCGCCGGCGCACGTCCGGGCGCGCGCCCTCGCCGCGGTCGGCCGCGCGGCCGCGCCGCCCGCGGGCGCGCTCGCGGAGCTCGAGGCGCTCGCCGCCGATCCGCGCCTGCCGCGGGTCGCGCGGCTCGGCGCCATCCAGGGCGTGGCGTCCGCCTCGCCCGCGGCCGCCCGCGCGCTCGCGGCGCGCCTGATCGCCGATCCCGACGAGGTGGTCGAGCGGATGGCGATCCACGCGGCGCGCTGACGTCGCGCGCGGCCCGGGCGGGCCGGCGCCAGGAGGCGCTAGCTCGCCCGGGATCGCGCGGCCACCGGGAGCAGCCCCGTGCCGGCGACGGCGCGCGCGAAGTCGAGCCCCGTCAGCACGCCGCGCAGCCGCCGCCCCTGCACCACGAGCACGCGCCGCGCCTGCGCCGCGTGCGCGGCGGACGCGGCCCGGTGGAGCGGCGTGCGCGCGTCGAGGCAGACCATCGCGGGGCTCATCACATCCTCGACGGGCGAGTCCGAGAGCACGCCGTGCGCGAGCAGCGCCTCGGTCTGGGTGAACATGCCCACGGGCCAGCCGCCCGGGTCCACCACGACGAGCCCGCTCACCTGCGCGGTCGTCAGCCGATCGGCGGCGAGCGCCAGCGGCGCGTCGAGCGGGATCGTGTACGCGGGGGCCGACATGAGCTCGCCGATCGGCGTCGCGACCCGCCCCTCGACCAGGGCGAGGAGCAGGTCCTTCGTGCTGAAGACGCCGGTCAGGGCGTCGTGCTCGCGGACGAAGACGCGGTGGATGCGGTGCTTGAGCAGCACGCTCGCCGCCTGGACCACGAGCGTCGCGCGCCCGACCGTGATGATGCCCGGGCGCAGCACGTCGCGCGCCGGCACGTCAGGCAGGGTCAGCAGCATCCCGCGGCAGTTCGTCTTCGTCTCGAACCGGCCGAGCCGGAGCAGATCGGTGCGGGACAGCACGCCGATCGCGCGGCCGGCCGCCTCGTCGAGGATGGGGACGCAGGAGATCGCATGAGCGCCGAGGGCGCGGTGCACCTCGGAGAGTGGGGTGGTGTCGGGCGCCGTGATGACCTCGCAGGTCATGTAACGCGAGACCGGTGTCGCAAAGCGCATCATGGGGAATCCTCGACCGGACGCCGGCGCGAAGGTCGGCAGGCGGCGCGTCATCGCGCAACAGCGGTGTCAGCAAGAACCGATCCGCGGCGCGACCGGAGCGCGCCCGGGCCTCGAGGCCGGCGAGCGCGACCTGGGGTGCGCCGTCATGAGCTGGCCCGCCGCGGCGGACGCGGGCGCAGGGGCAGCGCGTCGGCGCTCGATCTGCGCCACCTGCGCCACGACCCCCCTGCGCCACGATGAGCAGCGGAGTGGGCAGGGATGTCAGGGGCTCGACCCAGCGTGCCCCGCCGAGCGGCGGTGTCTCAAAATGCGACACGTGGGGAGCCCTGGAGTGCGATCGCCGCGGCCAAACGGCCGCCGTGAGGCCGGAGATGGCCGAGGGGCCCCCGGCCGCGCGAGCAGCGCATCGGCCGCGCGCTCCCGTCGGCCGGGGCCCTCGAGGCGCTGCGAAGAGCGATCCGCGGCTCAGGCCCCGGGGTGCGCGGCGGCTCCGGGCCGACAGGCCGAGGCGCGATCACGCCGCGATCCGGGGCCAGGGCTCGCCTCCGCAGACGGGCTCCGAGCTACCACGGCCTGCTGCTGCAGGGCCTGCGGAACGGGTTGAAGTACGGATTGCCCCCGCCGAGCCCGCCGGGCACAAAGCCCCCCGAACCGCCGCAGGGCCGGCCTCCCCAGCCGCCCCACGTGCCCCCCCCGGGCGGGTAGAAGCCGCCGCCCCCGGGCGGGTAGAAGCCGCCGCCCCCGGGCGGGAAGACGCCGCCGCCCCCGCCCCAGCCGCTCCCCGGCCGATTCGATCCCCAGCCGCCGCCCGGCCAGCCCGGCCAGCTACCGCAGTTCCTCCCGACGAAGCCCGGATAACCGCCACACATCGCCTGAGCGGCCTCGTCGACCTCCACGACATCGGCCTCGTCCACGTCGAGCTCGTCGGCGCTGCCCTCGCCCATCGCGCACCCGGTGGCCGTCGCCGCCATCGCCACCATCGCGACGGCCATCCACTTGCCATTCAACAGCTCAATCATTTGTCCTCCTTCCACGGCCCCGCGACGACCGCGGGACCGTCGGTCCATCGGATTGCGCAGAGAGCAGCGCTCGTGCCCGACAGCCGTGTGCACAGGCTGCCGCTCGAGATCGCGCGCAGCGGACGCGGGGCGCCGACAAACCGAGATTCCTCAACAGAGCTGAACTCCGCGGCGCGGCGCCGTTCAATCGCGCCGGATCGATGCGCAGAGAAGGCCCTTCGAGGTGCGCCGAGCGCGCAGCGGCGCTCCCGGCGCTCGACTCGACGACTCCGATAAAAC
The DNA here is from genome assembly GCF_004135735.1 of Sorangium cellulosum. GTDB lineage: Bacteria > Myxococcota_A > Polyangia > Polyangiales > Polyangiaceae > Sorangium > Sorangium cellulosum_F. The sequence goes on from NZ_CP012670.1 coordinate 5,107,582, forward strand.
ACGCCTTTCGCGAGGGGTCGACTTTCGCAGCGCGCGCGGCGCGGCGTCGCCGGCGACTCCACACCTCCTCCATGCGACGAGGTGGTCAGCGCTCACGGCAAGGTAGTCGAAGAGACGACATCACCACAGGCCATCTCGCCGTCCACGGGCGATCGGGCCTGCGCTGGTCGACGTGCTCGACCCATCGTCCAGGCGCCCGTGCCGGCGGGCGCGGTGGAGGTCCGCGCAGGGCGCCTCGCGACGCGCGCCTCAGCCCCCTGCCGCCCTGGTCCCGGCGCGCGGCTCGGCTCAGGGCGCGGCGGTCCAGGTCGCCCACGCGCGCGTGAAGTCGTCGGCGTGGATCTCGTGGCCGCGCCCGGGGTGCACCACGAGCTCGTGCTCCCAGCCGTGCTGGGTGAGCAGGTCGGCGAGGTTCTCGGCGCTCGCGATGGTAGAGGCGAGCTCGCGCTCGCCGACGGCGATGTAGATCGGCGGCCTCTCCTGGGAGAACAGGTGCTCCTCGATGACCATGCGCCCCGCGCCGACGAGCCCTGCGCCGTCGACGTGGAGGAGCCCCTCCAGCGCGATATAGCTCGCGAAATAGCCCCCGTTGGAGAAGCCCATGACATAACGCCTGCTGAACGAATCCCCGAGGACCTGCGCTATCCGCGCCTCGGCGCGCGTCCACGCGTCGAGCAGGGCGGGCGCCTCGGCGTCGACGGTCTCGCGCCGCGTGGGCCAGCAGAAGTAGCTCGCGACGGACGGACTGAAGGTGCAGAGTCCCTGTCTTCCGCGCGGGAACACCGCGACGGCGCCGAGCGCCGCGGCGGCCTCGGCGGCGATCGCCTGGAGGCTCACGGGCAGCGCGTCGGGCGCCATGATCCCGTGCAGCACGTGGAGGATGGGCGCGCCGCGGGCTGCCGTCTCCGGCACGTGAAAGCAGGTGTGATCGTCCAGGCCGCTCCACCCTTCCGAGCACCAGTCCGTCTCGACCGGCTCCCAGCTCCGCGCTCCGCCCTCGCCGCCAGCGCCGCTGCTGCCCGCGCCTCCCTGCCCGCCCGCGCCGCCGTGCCCGCCCGCGCCTCCCTGCCCGCCCGCGCCGCCGTGCCCGCCCGCGCCTCCCTGCCCGCCCGCGCCTCCCTCCCCGCTCGCGCCTCCCTGCCCGCCGGCGCCGCTGCTGTCCGCTCCTCCCTGCCCGCTCACGCCGGACGCGCTGCTGCTCGTCGCGATCCGGTCCGGGGCGGCGCCGCCCCCGCCGCCGTCGGCGGCACCCGTGGCACCGGACGCCCGCGGCGCCTCACCGGCGGAGCACTCGCACGCGGCCAGCGTGAGCGTCGCGATGGCCGCGAGGAGGGTCGCGCCGTCCGCCTTGTCCATGCGCGTTCGTTCAAGATGCCCTGTCGGCCGCGGCGCCGCAATGCTCGCGCTGCGCCCGCGCAGCGAGGACGCCCGCCGGCGAGGCGCGCCGCGCGTCTCCCCGGCCCAGGCGAAACGCACGGCTCGCCGCGATCCTGCAAGACGAGCCGACCACCGGAGCATGGGTCCACCGCATGGCCGACCTTGCCGCCCGCCCCGTTACCCCGGCCGAGTACGACCACTTCGCCCGCCTCTTCGTCGAGCTTGACACCAGCGATCCCGGACGCCGCCCCGCTCGGATTCGCCGGCTTCGACCCGCTCTACCTACCCGCGCGCGTACCCCTTCGCGTGGCCGCCGCCGATCTCGCCGCGCCACGGCTCGACGCCATTCGCCCCCACGCCCCGCCCGACGCGCAGGCCATCTCGGTCACGGTCCAGGACGACGACGCGCTCACGGCCGCCTTTCGCGACGCCGGCGCGCCCATCCGGCTGACGACCGCTCATATCCGCGGCCCTCTCCCTGCCCTGGGGTGAAGCGCGACGGCCGCTTGCGCCCCCGGCGACGTCGCAGGACCGAGATGAACCCTTCCCCGGCCTCGCCGGCCGCGCGTCGACCGACGACACACCGCATCAAGTCAAGCGCCGCCCTCTATCTCCGCCCCCCGCGTCGCGGACGCATAGGCGGTGAAGACATACAGCGTAATGAAGACGCTGCCAACGAGCAAGGAAGGAGCGATCGTCGCCAGGATCGAGCGCGTGCCCATGGTGGCGTGCACCCCGTACATGAGCCCGAACATCAGCAGAACGGCGCACACGATCCCGAGGATCAACCCCTGCACTGGGGTTCGCCCCAGCCGGAACAGCCAGTCTGCAATCCTGGCCATGGCGAACGTCGACGAGAAGCTGAGCACGGCCTGGGCGCCGCCGGCGCGCACCGCCGCGCTCGCCCCGTGACCCCAGTTGCAGAACACCGCCCACGAGCCGTACGCGAGCGCGGCCGCGAGCGCCAGGACGACCGACGCCCTCCTCCGCCGCGCGCCGCTCATCGGTGTGACGGGTTCGCCGCGAGCCTCGCGACGGGCGCCCACATGAAGACCCCGGCCTCGGTGCGGCCGCCCACGCGCGCATAGTCGGGGAGCTCGCCGAACGGCGAGAATCCCAGGCGGCGCCACAGCCCCTCGGCGCGCGTGCCCTTGCGGACGTCGAGGGTCAAAACCTCGATGCCGAGCTCGTGGCAACGCGCGCACAGGGCGCGCAGCCCGGCTTCAAGAATTCCCCTGCCGCGATGGCGCGGGTGGATCATGCATTTCGACACCTCCCCGAGGTGACGGCAGTTCGGCTGCCCGTTCTGCGACAGCAGCACCATCGCCACCAGCTCGCCGCACGACCGCACGACGAGCGCGCGCTTTCTCCCGAGCCGGACGTCCAGGCGGACGCCCTCGAAGAACGGCTCAGCCTCGCCGCCGCGGAGCGGACCGGGGAAGCCGATGACGTCCTCCGTCTCCAGCACGGCGTTGAACAGCGCGCGGATCTCTCCGGCGAAGCGGGCGTCGATCTCCTCGACCCACGCGATCTCGATGTCCGCCGAGTCAACCTGTGAACCAAGCATCTGATCTGTACTCCATCCAGTCCGCGGTGTTCCTCGCCGCTTCCTCTCCGAGGAGCCGGGCGACCAGGAATAGCGACGCGTCGAGGCCCGCCGAGATGCCCGCCGAGGTGATGACATTGCCCTCCCTGACAAACCGCTTGCCCTCCTGGACGCTGACGGTGGGCTCGAGCGCCTTGAGGGCCGCGATGTCCGAGCGATGCGTGATGGCGCGGCGGTCCTTGAGCAGCCCCGAGCTCGCCAGAAATAACGCCCCGGAACAGATGGACATGACCCATGTCGCCTTGCGCGCGGCGGTGCGGATCCACATCATCGCGCGCGGATCGCTCTCGATCAGCGGCTCCACCCCCGGCCCGCCCGGCAGCACGAGCACGTCCGGCGGCGCCGCGGGGAGGTCCGCTGCGGAGGGGCAGACCACGAGCCCGTTGCGGGCCGTGACCGAGCTCTTCACGCCGACGGTACGAACCGAGATGGTCCCGGGGACAATCCGCGTCCCCGCGAGCGAGAGGGTCTCGAACGGGGCAGCAAAATCAAGGACCTCGACGCCGTCGAAGAGGAGAATGGCTACGTTGTGCATGGGATATCTCTCAGCCTTCAGCTCATCTCACGATAAGCCTGGCCGATGCCCTCGTACATCCTGTAGAAGAGCTTGCAGGTGTGGTCCACCGCGTGGAGGGCTTCCTCCTGCATCTGCTCGGTGTCGCACAGGTCCGACACGAGCTCGATCCCCTCACGGACATGGCCGACGTCCTCCTTCTGGTGCACCGAGAAGAAGAGCGCGTCCTTGTCCGAGAGGCCATACCGCCGCCCGAGCGCGGAGTGGCGCGCCTCGCCCGCCCTGGTCTCGAGGTTCTGGCCCTCGCTCGCGATCATCACGGCCGCCGCGCCGATGTGGTAGCGCCTCGGGTCGCGGACGTGCTCAAGGCGATACTCGATGAGCTCGCGGGTCGCCGGGAGCGGCTCCACGGCGTCGCGCTCCTCGTCGGAGACGCCGATCGCCCGGATGAAGTCGTGCATCAGCTCGACGTGGTTCTTCGTCCTCGAGAGGCGTCCGGTCTCCTCCTCGTAGAGGTTGTGCAGCAGCAGGCGCTTGTGCCTGGGCAACGGACAGTAGAAGAAGAGGTTCTCCACGTAGATCAAGAAATGCTTCGTGAGCTGGTACCCCTGCAGCGTCATGAAACGGAGCAGCTTCCAGTTGGGCTCTCCGACCATCAGATCGGCGAAGATCGGGTTATCCAGGGTGATGTTGCGTTCGAGCGTGCCCCGGAGCGCGCTCTTGAACTCGTCCTTACCAAGGAGCATGGCGCCACCCTCACGGTTCGTGCCTGGCGAGCAGCAGCGAGGAGATCGTGTCTCCGTGATGCAGCGCGAGGCGTCTATCAGCGACACGGAAATGCTTGAGATCTTCTGCCGGGTTCATCGGCTCGTATACGATGGTCCGCAGGCCGAGCGAGGTCCGACAGATGATGCGGCAATCGGGGCGCGCCGACTCGCTCACCTGCGCGAGGATCTCCGCCTTCGGCTTGGCCAGCAGCGCGATGAGGACCATGTCGTGACGGGAGGCGTCCACCGCCGCCCCGTCCGTGAGCGAGACGCCGATCCGATCTCGGAGCGACAGCCGCTCGAGAAGCGTCCTCGACTGCGCGACCGCGCTCGCATCGATGTCGATGCAGTCGACGGGGACGCCGAGGTACTCGTGAAGGAGGATGGCGCTGACCGGCACCGGCCCCGAGCCGATGAACAGCGCCCGCGCGGGCTTCGCTCCCCCGAGGAGGTCGACCTCGCGCTCGATGAGCCGCCGGAAGCGCGGCGTGAGCCTGTAGGAATCGATGCTCGCAGCCGTCCCGAGGCTCTGGATGAATCGCCTCTCGAGCTCCGTCTCCCAGAGCCCATAGGCCACGTGCTGGAGCGTGAGCAAGTGGGAGGAGAGCCCGTTGAGGAACATCTCCGCGACGAGGCCATGATCGTCGAGCGAGAAGACCATCTCCTCGATCGAGCCAACATGTGGGTCGAGCTCGGTGAAGCGCTGCAACCGGCGCCTAGTCTCGTTCAACAGCCGCTCCAGCGACTGAAATCGCCTGTAGATATCGGCCCCCGGCTCGGAAGTCGACGCAAACGACGGATAACCACCATCCTCGCTCGACCTACGTCCCGCACGCGAAGCGATCAGCGGATCCACATCCAGCCTCCCCGGCGACATTCGCGTCGCACCAATACCTCGCCGTCAGGATATCCCTCGGATCGTATTACCCCGCGGCGCGCGATAGGGTGAACGGACCGGAATGTACGGCGGAGCACCGACAGTGTCAACACGTGAGTGATTAGAACACGAGACCATCATCTGTTCTGCACCCTGAGCATGCGACGCGCCCCCGATGTCGAGACGTGGCAACAAAATCGACATGACAACGAAAACCACCTGAAACATGGCCCCATGAATCAACGGCCCTTTACAATCGCTCGCGGAGCGGACCTGGCTCGAATTGAACTTTACAGCAGCAACAGAAGGACGATGGCGCTGGAGCGCGGAGGTGCGTCGCTGCCACGATGATCCTGGTCGAGTTGCGGGCGAGGCGGTTGGCCTGGTCGCGCCGGCAGGAGAGCCCGCGTACGGCGAGGCGCGAGTCCAGCGGGGCCGCAGCGCGCGCGCTGCTGGAGCGCATGGGGTCGTACCGGGGCAAGCTGCGGAAGGCGCCCAGCAGGACGTCCTGGCACAGGTCGTCGAGGTCGTCCTCGGCGACGCCGAGGAACCGGAGCATGCCAGGGAGGACGTGAACGGCGGTCGCGTGCAGGGACGCCCAGGCGCTGTGCTGGACCGGGTCGGTCGGAGGAGGAGAAGGGCTCATACTCAGAGTTACGGGGCGTCTCCCGTGGCCGTCACAGAATCGGACCGGCCATCCGGACACGCCCCCTCCCATCCGGACACGCACCCCGCCCATCCGGACATCCCCCCGCCCATCTGGACACGCCCCCCGCCCATCTGGACACGCCGGCCCGCCATCTGGACATCCCAACTCGACCCACTCGCCCCCGGTACCCCGCCCTCGCGTCCAGATCCGGCGTTTGCGTTGGCGAGGAATCGCGGCGAACACCCTCTCCGGGGGCCGGGCAGCCCGTCGAGGCCTCTCGTCCGTGCCCCGCAGCGCCCCGCAACCGGCCCTCCCGCCCCCGCCCGCCCCCTCCGGGCGGGCGAGCCGTGAAGCCCGCTTGCCCTTGCCCTCCCGGCGACATCGCAGTACCGAGCCGGCCATGACGCCCTTCCCCGGCCTCCCCGGCGCCTTCCTCGCGGCCCTCGAGCGCGAGCTCCCCGCGGATCTCCTCACGACCGACGCGGCCGACCTCGCGACGTTCGGCCGCGACTGGACCAAGGTCCACGAGCCCAGGCCGTCCGCCGTGGCCCGCCCGCGCTCGACCGAGGAGGTCTCCCGCCTCCTCCGCCTCTGCGCCGAGCACCGCGTCCCGGTCGTCCCCTCCGGCGGCCGCACCGGGCTGGCCGCCGGCGCCGTGGCCGCCACGGGCGAGCTCGTCGTGTCGCTCGAGCGGATGCGCCGCATGGGCCCGGTCGACGTGCTCGGCGCCACCGTCCGCGTCGAGGCCGGCGCCGTCACCGAGGCCGTCCACCAGCACGTCGCCCCGCACGGCCTCACCTGGCCCGTCGACTTCGCCTCCAAGGGGTCGAGCCAGGTGGGCGGCAACATCGCCACCAACGCCGGCGGCGTGAAGGTCATCCGCTACGGCCTCACCCGGCAATGGGTGCTGGGCCTCACGGTCGTCACCGCGAGCGGCGCCGTGCTCGAGCTGAACGGCGCGCTCGAGAAGAACAACACCGGCATCGACCTGCGCCAGCTCTTCATCGGCAGCGAGGGCACGCTCGGCATCATCACCGAGGCCACGCTCAAGCTCACGCGGCTGCCCGAGGCGCTCAACGTGTTCCTGTTCGCCGTGCCGGACCTCGCCGGCGTGCTCGCGCTGTTCCGCGAGGCGCGCATGGGGCCGTTCGTGGTGATGGCCTACGAGTTCTTCACGGAGAAGTGCCAGGCGCGCCTCCGCCGGCACCGGAACGTCCGCATGCCGCTCTCCGCGCCGTCGGACTACTACGTGCTCATCGAGGTCGAGCGCGGCGAGCCCGACGCCCTCGAGGCCTGGATCGCGTCGCTGTTCGAGCGCGGGCTGGTCACCGACGGCACGCTCGCGCAGCACGGGACGCAGGCGGCCGAGCTCTGGGCCCTCCGCGAGGGCATCAGCGAGAGCCTGTCCGCGACCGGCCTGCCGCACAAGAACGACGTGGCCCTGCCCATCCAGGAGCTCGAGGGCTTCTGCGCCGAGCTGGAGAGCGTCTTCGAGACCCGCTATCCAGGGTGGGAGATCGCGCTCTTCGGCCACATCGGCGACGGCAACCTCCACATCAACGTGATGAAGCCCGACAGCCTCACCCGCGAGGAGTTCCTGCAGCGCACCCACGAGGCCGATCACGCGATCTTCTCGCTCGTCAAGAAGTACCGCGGGAGCATCTCCGCCGAGCACGGCATCGGCCTGCTCAAGAAGGACTACCTGCCCTACTCGCGCTCCCCCGAGGAGCTCGCGATCATGCGGTCGATCAAGCGGGCGCTCGATCCGCTGAACCTCATGAACCCCGGGAAGATCCTCGACGCCTAGCGCTGCGTCACCGGACGCTCTCCAGCCTTCCGGCCCGCTTGTCCCTGACGGCGCGCGGCCCGAGCATTGCATCTTCGCGGCGCGACCTCGGGGACGTGAGGACCACGGAGGACGCTCCTGCCATGCCCCCCGAGCGCCGCTCGAGGAGCAACAGGAAAAAGCGAGGCGCTGCCACCCATGGAGCAGGACGAGCGAGCACGGCAGGACGCGTGGCAGGATGAGCTCTACCGGCTGCTGATCGAGAACGCGAAGGACTACGGGATCCTCATCATCGATCCCGAGGGGAAGATCATCGCCTGGAACCCCGGGGCCGCCGCGGTCCTCGGGTACACCGAGGAGGAGATCGTCGGCGCGCCCGTCGAGCGGATCTACACGCCCGAGGACGTCCAGGCCGGCTTGCCTGCGCTGGAGATGGGGGCGGCCCGCTCGGTGGGCCGAGCGTCCGACGAGCGCTGGCACCTCCGGAAAGATGGGACGCGCGTCTATTGCAGCGGCGTCATGACGCCGCTCCGGGACGAGCAGGGCGACCTGCGCGGGTTCGCCAAGGTCTTGCGCGACTTCACGGACCGCCACCTCGCGAACAAGGCGCTGCGCGAGAGCGAGGAGCGGCTGCAGATCGCGCTCGACGCGGCCCAGATGGGCACCTGGCTCTGGCATGTTCGCCCGGACAGGCAGTCTCTGGGGCCGAGCATGCGGCGCCTGATGGCCGTGCCGCCGGAGCGCGAGGTCCAGAAGCTCGACGACTTCATCAGGCTCGTCCACCCCGACGACCAGGGCGCCGTGCGCGAGGCGTTCGACGCCGTCCTCCGCGGGGACGCCGAGCTGGCCGTCGAGTTCCGCGTCGTGCGGGCCGACGGCTCCGTGCGCTGGCTGCGAGACCGGGGCAAGCTCTTCCGCGACCCGTCCGGCACCCCGGCGTACATGACGGGCGCGTGCGTGGACATCACCGAGCGAAAGCAGCTCGAGGAGGCGCTCCGGGAGCGCGCGGAGCAGCTCGCGGAGGCGGACCGGCGCAAGGACGAGTTCCTGGCGATGCTGGGACACGAGCTGCGAAACCCGCTCGCCCCGGTCCGCAGCGTCCTGGAGGTGCTCCGCCACGCGAGGCACGATCCCGGGCGCGTGGACAGCGCCTGCGCCATGATCGAGCGGCAGATCGAGCACCTCGTGCGGCTGGTCGACGACCTGCTCGACGTGGCGCGCATCACCCGCGGCAAGATCCACCTCCACAGGGGGGCGGTCTCTCTCTCCACGATCGTGACTCAGGCCGTCGACACCGTTCGTCCGCTCGTCGAGGCGCGCGGTCACGAGCTCATGATCTCGCTCCCCATGAAGCCGGTGCAGCTCGACGCCGACCCGACCCGGATGATCCAGGTGATCGACAACCTGCTGCACAACGCCATCAAGTACACGGAGCCCGGGGGCAAGATCTGGTTGACCTGCGAGCGGGCGAGGGGCGGGCTGGAGATCCGGGTCAAGGACACCGGCCAGGGCATGGCGCCGGACCTCGTGCCGGACGTGTTCGACCTGTTCACCCAGGGGGAGCGCCTTCCGGACCGGTCCCAGGGCGGGCTCGGCATCGGCCTGACCCTGGTGCGCCGCCTGGTGGAGATGCACGGAGGGACGGTCCATGCCCGCAGCGCGGGGTCCGGGAAGGGCAGCGAGTTCAGCGTGTGGCTGCCGCCCACGGCCGTCCTCGACGACGCCCGGGGGGCGGCGGGCCCCTCCGCCGCGGCGCCCGCGCCCGGGCGGCCGGCCGCCGGGGGCGCGCGGCGCATCCTGGTCGTCGACGACAACGCCGACGCGGCCGAGTCGCTCGTAATGCTGCTGGAGGCGCTGGGACACGAGGCGCGCATGGCGAGAGACGGCCCGGAAGCGCTCGAGACCGTCGCGGCCTTCCAGCCCGAGCTCGTGCTCCTGGACATCGGGCTCCCCGGGATGGACGGGTACGAGGTCGCGAGGCGGCTCCGCGCGCGTCCCGGCCTCGCGGGCGCGCGCCTCGTCGCCCTCACCGGGTATGGCCAGGACGAGGATCGCCGCCGCTCCCGGGAGGCGGGCTTCGACCAGCACCTGGTCAAGCCGATCTCGCAGAAGGTGCTGCTGCCGCTCATCGGCTCGCTCGAACGCCGGCGCGACCAGGACGCGGTCTGAGCCGCGGCGGGCTCACCGCGCCGCGGCCCGGCCCCCGCGACGCCGCTCCCGGCGCGCCGAGGACGCGTTTGACGCGGCAGAGCGGCCGGTGGAGCCTGCCGGGCCACCATGCTTCGCCGCATCCCTGACCGGAACATCTGGCTCATTTACGGCGCGATCTTCCTGCTCGGCCTCGCGTACGGCATCGCCATCTCGCTCACGGCGGTCTTCCTCGACGCGCGCGGGTTCGACAAGCGCGACATCGGGATGCTCGCCTCGTGCTTCGCGCTCGGCATCGTCGTGCTCTCGCTGCCGATGGGCGCGCTCATCCGCCGGTTCTCGGCCAAGGCCACGCTGGTCCTCTCGCTCGTCGGGTACGCGGCCGCGGTCGGCGTCTTCCCCTTCCTGCCCGGCTTCGCCTCCATCGCGGCCGTGAGGTTCCTCGACGGCGCGTGCTCGGTCGGCATCTGGGTGAGCTGCGAGACCATCCTGCTCGCCCGGTCGGATCAGCACAACAAGGCGTTCGTCACGAGCCTCTACGCGGTCGCGATGGCGCTCGGCTACGTCCTCGGCCCCCTCTCCGCGAAGGGGATCGTCGCGCTCTCGTCGATGCCCGCCGCGTTCGTCGTCTCGTGCGTCATCTCGGCGCTCTCGGCGCTGCTCGTGCTCGCGCGCCTCGACCGCGACCCGCCCGAGGCGCGGGCGCACGGCGAGGCCGGCGCCCCGGACGGCGCGGAGCCCCCGGCGTCCTCGGCCGCGATCCTCTGGCGCATCAAGACCTCGTGCTTCGCGACCTTCGCTTACGGCTACTTCCAGGCGTCGGTGGTGCTGTTCCTCCCGCTGTACCTGATGGCGTCGAAGGGCGTCACGCTCGAGCAGACGATCCTGATCCCCGCCTATTTCGCGGTGGGCATGCTCGTCTTCACGAACGTCGCCGGCCGGATCGGCGATCGCCGCGGCCACCTGTCGCTGATGCGCGCGCTCGGCGTGATCGGCACGCTGATGATCCTCGGCTTCGTGTACCTCGACCGGTACGCGGCGATGTGCGCCGCGGTCTTCATCGCGGGGGCGACGCTCGCGTCGATCTCGCCGCTCAGCCTCGCGCTCCAGGGCGTCGTGACCGCGCCGCGCGACTACAGCCGCGCGAACTCGATTTACAACGTCTTCTATGCGGCGGGGATGCTCCTCGGCCCCCCGGTGTCGAGCGCCATCTACCAGGCGACGGACGGGGTGATGATGCTCTATCACCTGGCGGCGCTGTGGGCCGCGTTCGTCGTCTTCACCATCGTCTTCGCGGGCGACGACCCGGCGGCCCGGCGCGGCGAGCGCGCGCGGGTCGGCGTCCCGGCCTGAAGCGGCGGCGCGTCGAGCGCGCGCCCCTCGCCGCGCCGGGGTGCCGCGCGCGTGTCCCGGACCAGGATGAATCCTGTGCACGCGGTCCATGACGGCTATGCATTGGAAGCACGCTGTCCGGTGATCCATGGATGCGGGCGCATCCGACCTCTGCAGTAGAGAGGTCCGCGCAGGGCGCTGCCGGCCGTCGCGGGCGCCGTCGTCATTCTTCTTCGCACACGACCCATGGGCGCCGCGCGCCGCGCGCACGCGCGCGCACGCGAGCGCACGGAGCAGGCCCTCCAGGGCGGCGCGCGGCCAGCGAACACCGCACAACGGCAATCAGGAGATCGTTTGACATGTCAATCCCGAAACCCGGGCTCTTGTTCCTCGGCTCGGCCATCGCATCTGCCTTGCTCACCGCCTGCGCCCCTCCCGAGCCCGAGGGGGGCGCCGAGCGCCATGAAGCCGTGTCGAGCGCGCTCACCGCGCAGGACCGGCTCGCCGCGTGCAACCTGGATCCGCGCGTGATCGCCGGGCTCGTGTCCGCGGAGGTCTGCGCCGGAGCCGACATCTTCTTCCGCGAGACGTTCGAGGGCAACGGCCGGACCTGCGGCACCTGCCACCCGGTCGCCAACAACTACACGATCGACGTCCCCTTCATCACCGCGCTCGACGCGAGCAACCCGAACGATCCGCTGTTCGTCTTCGAGCAGGACCCCGCCCTCGCCGAGCTCGAGAACTTCGAGCTCCGGACGCTGGGGCTGATCCGCGAGAACGTCGACGGCTTCGAGGACCTCGACAACAAGTTCACGATGCGGGCGGTCCCCCACATCTTCTCCATGGCGACGACCATCACCCCGGATCCGGCGGACGGGACGGCGGTCCCGCCGGTCCATCGCACGGGCTGGTCGGGCGACGGCGCGCCCGGCGACGGCTCGCTCCGCTCGTTCCTCACCGGCGCGATCACCCAGCATTTCCCGACGGATCTCAGCCGCCAGCCGGGGGTGTCGTTCCGGCTCCCGACCGAGGACGAGCTCGATCTCACGCTGGCGTTCCAGATGAGCGTCGGCCGGACGAACGAGCTCGATCTCACGCAGGTGAACCTCTTCGACCCCCAGGCGAACGACGGGCGGCAGGCGTTCCTCGACCCGCAGCGGGGCCGCTGCAACGTGTGCCACACCAACGCGGGCGCGAACCACATGGACTCGGGGTTGAACCGCAACCTGGACACGGGGACCCGAAAGGCCCCCGCGACCAGCACCATCGGCGCGTTCGACGGCGGGTTCGGCGGGCTCGGGCAGGCCGCGCCCAACCTCGACGTCCTGGACATCGGGTTCCTCCACGGGTTCGGTGACGGCACGTTCAGCACGCCGCCCCTCATCGAGGCCGCGGACACGCCGCCGTTCTTCCACACCAACGCCTTCGGGAACACGATCGAGGACGGGATTTCCTTCTACGTCACCCCGAACTTCTTCCCCAACTCCCCGGCGGGCCTGGAGCTGGAGGCGCGGTTCGGCACCCCGGTCGCGTTCGACGGCGACGAGATCGTGAAGATGGGCCGGTTCCTCCGCGTCCTCAACGCCGCCTTCAACCTCGACATCGCGAAGCAGCGCTTGGAGGCGGCCCAGACGCTCGCCAACCAGTTCCAGGACACGCGCGCTGACATCCAGCTCCGCCTGATGGAGCTCGCGGAGGTGGAGATCGACGACGCGCTGGGGGTCCTCGACGTGGCGCCCCCGAACCTCCCGCTGCACACGATCTCCCAGGATCACCTGCAGCAGGCGAAGGGCGAGATCGCGGCCGGCCTCGCGGCCGCCACCTGGTCGCAGCGCCAGAGCCGGATCTCGACCGCCATCTCGCGGGTGACGAACGCGCGTGACCAGTTCGGCGCGAACATCACCTACCAGCTCGGCCAGGGCACCCTGATGTACTAGAGCGACGGCCGAGCGCTGCTGCTGGCAGCGCGCGCGAGCCCCGGAGGGGGGCCGGGCTGCCCGGCCCCCCTGCCCGGCCGCCCCCCCCGACTCCGGCCGCCTGGCGACGGGAGGTCTCGAGAGGCGCTCTCAGTAGAGCACGCGGGTCCGGAGGCTGGTCTCCAGCGCCCCGATCCGCCGGCTCACCTCCGCGGACACGTCCTGCGCCAGGTCCATGATGAGGTAGCCGATGTTGGCGTCGGTCGACAGGACCTGGCTGTCGATGTTGGCGTTCACGTCCGACACGATGCGGTTCACGTCGCGGAGCACGCCGGGCACGTTGCGGTGGACGTTGAGGATGCGGTGCGTCCCCTTGAGCGGCGGCAGCTCGACGTTCGGGAAGTTCACCGCGCCCGTCGTCGCCCCCGTGGTCGCGAACTGCGTCAGCGCGCGCGAGACCTCGCGCCCGATCGCCTCCTGCGCCTCCTCCGTCGAGCCGCCGATGTGCGGCGTCAGGATCACGTTGGGCAGCCCTTGCAGCGGCGTCCGGAACCCGTCCGAGTTCGACGCGGGCTCCTCCGGGTAGACGTCGATCGCCGCGCCCGCCAGGTGGCCGCTCTTCAGCGCCTCGGCGAGCGCCGGGATCACCACGACCGACCCGCGGCTCGCGTTGAGCAGGTACGAGCCCTTGCGCATCTGCGCGAGCTCGGCCGCGCCGATCATCTCGCGCGTCTCCGGCGTGGCCGGGACGTGGAGCGAGACGAAATCCGACGCCGCGAGCAGCTCGGAGAGCGTGGGCAGGGGGCGGTTGTTCCCCATCGGCAGCTTCTGCGCGATGTCGTAGTACAGGACCCGCATCCCCATCGCCTCGGCCAGCACGCCGAGCTGCTGGCCGATGTGGCCGTAGCCGATCAGCCCGAGCGTCTTGCCGCGGACCTCGTAGCAGGCCTTCGAGACCTTCTTCCACGTGCCGCTGTGCACCTCGCGCGAGCGGTCGCCGAGCTGCCGCGCGAGCATGACGCACTGGGCGATGATCATCTCGGCGACGCTGCGGGTGTTGCTGAACGGCGCGTTGAACACGGGCACGCCGCGCCGGTTGGCCACCTCGAGATCGACCTGGTTCGTGCCGATGCAGAAGCAGCCGATCGCGAGCAGCCGGTCGACCTTCTCCAGGACGCGCGCCGTGATGTGCGTCTTGCTCCGGATGCCGACCAGATCGACGCCCGCGAGGGCGGCGATGAGCTCGTCTTCCTTCAGCGCGGAGCTGCGCGTCTCGATCTCGAACGACCGCGATCGAAACAGCTCGTGCGCGCTCTGGTGGATGTTCTCGAGCAGGAGCACCTTGACGGGCTCCTTCACGACCGGGGGGGTGGACTGGAACTTGTTTGCAGTTGGCGTCATGGGCTTTGTCCGTCAGGGCCACCTCTACCGCAACTTCGCCCGTTTGCATCTCGGATCCGATCCGGCGCGAACACGACGAGGCGGCCGTTCCGCGCATCCTTTGCGCGCCCCGGACCTCCGCGCCGCCTCCCCCGCGCCCCGCGCGCCGCCTCCCTCGCTCCCCGGGCGCGGGCACGACGGCGCGGCCGTCCCGCGCAGCCGTTGCGCGCCCCGGGCGCGCAGCGCGCCGCCTCCCCCGCGCCCCGGGCGCGCAGCGCGCCGCACGTCGTCTCCCGCGCGCACCCGGCGCGCTGCGTGGAGCAGACGCCTCGCCCATCGCAGGCTAGATTGCGGCGCATGCGCCACCGCCGACACGCCCGTCTCCCTGCCGTCCTCCTCGTCGCCGCGCTCGCGGCTGCCCCTGGATGCAAGGGGAAGCCCGGTCCGGCCGGCCCATCGTCGAACGCGACGACCGTGCCCACGCCGGCGACCGTCGACACGCCCCCGTCGCCCATCCCGCCCCCGTCGCCCGTCCAGCCCCCGTCGAAGGCGGCGCTCATCGAGGACGAGCGCAACACGATCGCGGTCTTCCGCGAGGTCGCCGCGTCCACGGTGTTCGTCACCCAGCGGCGCCTCGTGGTCGACCGCTTCTGGGGCACCGCGGTGGAGGTCCCCGCCGGCTCCGGATCGGGCTTCGTCTGGGACGCCGACGGGCACATCGTCACGAACTTCCACGTCGTGGACAACGCGCAGTCGCTCCTCGTCCGGCTGCAGGGCGAGAAGACGTTCCCGGCGCGCCTCGTGGGCGTCGAGCCGCGCAAGGACGTCGCCGTGCTCAAGATCGACGCCCCGAAGGAGCTGCTCAAGCCGATCCAGGTCGCGCCCCTGCGCGAGCCGCTCGAGGTCGGCCAGAAGGCGATCGCGATCGGCAACCCCTTCGGCCTCGATCACACCCTGACGACCGGCATCATCAGCGCGGTCGGGCGCCAGGTCGAGGGCGTGGGCGGCGTGAGCATCCGCGACATGATCCAGACCGACGCCGCCATCAACCCCGGCAACTCCGGCGGCCCGCT
This sequence comes from Sorangium cellulosum, assembly GCF_004135735.1. Classification (GTDB taxonomy): domain Bacteria; phylum Myxococcota_A; class Polyangia; order Polyangiales; family Polyangiaceae; genus Sorangium; species Sorangium cellulosum_F. Next base: position 5,123,007 of record NZ_CP012670.1, read on the forward strand.
GCTCGACTCGAGCGGGCACCTCATCGGCATGAACACGATGATCTTCTCGAAGAGCGGCGCCTCCGCCGGCATCGGCTTCGCCGTGCCCTCGACGACGATCGCGCGGATCGTCCCGCAGATCATCAAGACCGGGAAGGCCGAGCAGGTCGGCCTCGGCATCCAGCTCGACCCGGCCCGCCGCCTCGAGCGGCGCAACGGCATCCGCGGCGTCATCGTGATGAGCGTCATCCCGGGCGGCCCCGCCGCCAAGGCGGGCCTGCGCGGCCTGTCCGAGGGCGATCGCGGGCTCGTGCTGGGCGACGTGATCGTGGGGATCGACGGCAAGCCCGTCGAGGACTACGACGGGCTCTACAACGCGCTCGACACCAAGCGTCCGGGGGAAAAGGTGAAGGTCGACCTGCTCCGCAACGGGCAGAAGACCACGATCGAGATCGCGGTCGAGCTGCTCTCCTGACCCCTGGCCGCCGCTACCCGGGCGCGGGTAGTGGGGCTTCCTGGATGCTCCCCGGAGGGGCTTGTGCTCCGGTGGGCCACAAAAGAGGCCCGCCGGAGCACAAGCCTCGGGAGTGAGCACCCCGAACGCGACCACCACCCGGCTCCGAGACGCTGACGCCCCCTGGATCGCCCGGCGACGGCGCGGCCTCGGTGCACCGCTTCCGCCTCGACCTCGCCGAGCGGCCGGCCACGGGCACCGCCTGGGACTCGTCCGCGGCGCGGTGCTCGCTCGGCTCGGGCGACGGCAACGACCCCGTGATCGCGGCCCCGACCGTCTCGCGCTCCCACTGCGAGATCCTCATCGACGACGCCCGGGCGCGCGTGTCGAGGACCGACTCGATCGGGACGAGCACCACGTCGACTCCACGATCGTACGGGGACAGAAGCACGTAGCGGGTGCACAAGGGGATCCAGAAGTGGAGGGGCTCGGCCGCCGTCAGGGCGTCTTCGCCACGAAGCTCCACCTTCGCGCCGGCAACGGAGGCAAGCCGATCGCCTTCCCCCCGACCGCGGGGCAACGGCACGAGACCATCGCCTTCAACGACCTGATGGCACGCAGCACCGTCCGCCGCCCTGGCCGTGGACGCCCGCGCCATCGCCCCCGTGCCATCGTGCGTGGACGCGTACACCACCCGCGCCGTGCGCGCATGTGCGCTCGTATCGGATCCGCCCGGGCATCCCCCCCAAAATGCAATCAGCCGTGTGCCACGCTGTGCGATCGCGGAAAATGCCAACAGGTTTGAGACAGGCCGGACGAGAATCCTATGAGTGGATCGCGCAGAGGGGCGCGTTCCGGCTCTGGGACGTGAGCGGCAGAGGTCGCGCCGCGGCGGCGGGCGTGGCGCCAGGCTCGGGCGCGTCGCTGGTCGTGCCCGTGTGCGGCGGCGCAGCGGCCTCGCCGGCAGCGTCGTCTACGGACAGCGGGTTGATGGCGACCGAGGCAGGCGGCCTGCGTACGACGGGCGGACCGTTCGGGAAGCGTTCAGGATGCGCAGCGTAGGCCGCATCGAGGGCGACCTGTCGACGGGCCGCGATGTCTTCAACGCGGCCGTAGAATACATCAGCAGGTGTGAAGAGCGCAAGGCCAGAATGCTGATGAAGGTCGTTATACCAGCCGAAGAACTCCTGGCACCACGCTCGTGCATGAGTCAGCGATGCAAAGCGATCCGGATAGTCGGGCTGGTACTTGAGCGTCTTGAACTGCGCCTCGGAGAACGCGTTGTCATCGCTGACGTGAGGCCGGCTGAAGCTACGACCGACGCCGAGGGAGCCGAAGAGCTGGGCGAGCCCCTCCGACCTCATCGCGGAGCCGCGGTCGGCGTGCACCGTGAGCGAGCCGGGCTCGACGCCGTGGCGGGCGACGGTCTCCGCGAAGAGCTGCTCGGCAAGCTCCGCGCTCTCGCGCTCGGCGAGCAGCCAGCCAACGGTCATGCGGCTGAACAGGTCGAGGACGACGTACAGGCAGTAGAAGACCCCGGGCAGCGGCCCGCGCAGCTTGGTGATGTCCCACGTCCAGATCTGGTTGGGGGCCGTGGCGGTGAGCGTCGGTTTGGCATGCTTCATCGGCCCACGCTGCGCGCGCCGCTCGCCGCTCTCGCCGGAGGCGGCGAGCAGCCGGTACATCGTGCGGATGGAGGCGAGATAGACGCCGCGCGACAGCAGCGTCGCGTAGACCTCCGGCGGGGGCTGGTCGACGAACTCGTCGCTGTGCAGCACGTCGAGCACGGCCTTCCGCTCGGGGTCGCTGAGCCGGCGTGGACTCGGAGCGGGCCGGGGCGGCGCGGGAGGCGGCGCGGGCCGGGTCTGCCGGTAGAGCGTAGCGCGGCTGACGCCGAGCGCCTCACACGCCTGCGCGATGGGGACGTGCGGGTCATCGAGCTGCTCGATGACGTCCATCAGCGCTCTCCGTCGGTCGTGAGATTGACGCCCAGAATGGCAGAGACTTTTTTTTGGAGGTCGATGAGCTTCTCAGCGAGCGCGAGCTTCTCCTCGAGCCGCGCCGAGCGCTTCTCGAGCTCGGCGATGCGCCGGTCCTTGGCGTCCTGCTTCGGCTTGCGGCCGGGCTTGCGCTCCGCGAGAGCCTCGCTGCCGTGGAGGGCGAGCTGCTTGCGCCACGCCGCCAGGAGGGAGCTGTAGATGCCCTCGCGGCGCAGCAGCGCCTCGATGTCCCCGCGCTGGGTGCACGCGGCCGCCTCGCGAACGATGCGCAGCTTCTCCGCCGCCGAGAACTTCCGCCTCTTGCCCGGCTTCGGCACGCTCTCGACGGCGGCGCCACTCGGGCGGGGAGCAGCGCCCTGCGCCGCTGGGGCGGGGGTAGGATCGACGGATCGGAGATGGGAAGGCTTCGGCACGGGTCAGGTCCATTCTCCGCCCTCTCATCACAGATTTCCAGGGGCAGCTTGTCTCACCCGACGTTGGCACAGAGGGTCGCGCGCGGGACAGGGCACGGAATGAAGTCGAGCGTCTCATCAGCGGATGGAAGCAGCCCCGCCGTGTATGTAACCACGCGCTATGAGAAGCGCGGCGCCAGCTACCTGGCCATGGTGGTCGTCGCGGTGATTCGGCTATGATTGTAGGATTCACAAACACACCCTAGCCCGCGCCGCACGGACGGTCACGATGCCCTGGGCCGTGCGCTTACGTCCAGATGTCCAAATCTGACCATCTGAGCGGCAACCGATCACGGATGCGAGAGTCAAGCACCTCGTAGCAACCTTCCGGCGCACAGTAACACTGTACGCACAAACGTACCAAGGGCAGTACCGAAAATTCGACCACACGCTAGTATGCGCGGCTACCATATCGCGGCAAGCACCCATCGGGTGCGTCCACTCCGGGCTCCGCGGAATATGGGGCCAGCATGGTCTGGTCGGACCTCACTCAGTAATAAAACGCCATGGATCGAAAGCACGTACAGGATACCGTTCGGCTCTTCATTCTCTTGCAAGCGTTACGCAAGTGCATCGGACGCTTACATGAGGTGCGTTCAACCCGTCCACCCCTTGGCGAGATATGCTGCATAGTCCTCGCCCTTGCCGGCGTCGCGAGCTGCGCCGAGCAGGTTGCTCACACGCGTACGCCCGCGACGCAGGCCCCCGCGAACGAGCCCAATCTGCCGCCTGAACCGCCTGCTAACTCGAACCAACAAGAGAAGTGTGGAGCCATGATCGCTGGCAGCAGTTACTGCTTTCCCTCGGAAGCGGAGGCTTGCGCTTATCTCAACTGCCCCGGCAACCGATGTTCACTCGGTTACTCATTGCCACCCGTGGTAAGCTGCGCGAGTGCCGACGACGAGGCCGCATACAGACCTTGATCGTGAACGCGGCATCGTCCGCTGCCCTTGCGACGCATGAGATACCTCTCCGGCAAGAGCGGGTGCGGGTCGTGTCTTGGCTCAGAGGCCGGCGCACGAACCGCGACGCTGTCTGCGCCCTACCGCCCTCACTCCCGCACGTCGCCCCCCCCGAGCAGACGCGCATCGTCGGGCGGTCGCGTCCGGCAGAGAGCTGGGCCCGCGCGGCTGACTTCTGGCACCGGCATGCGAGCCCATGATCAACCCCGCAGGCAGTGATACAAATCGACCCATTCAATACATGGACAAACCATTAATATAGTGTCACCCTGCCAGGAGGGAGACGAATCGCGCAAGAGAATCTTCTGTCCCCTAAAGCAAGCGCGTCGACTCACCTTGCCACAATCAAATTGCCTTGAGTTTCCTTTCCTCATGCAACACCGAACAGCAGATTAAGCGCGGTGCCTACCCACAGCATCAGCACCACTTAATGAACCGCCCCATTTCGCACCAACAACAAAACTATTAAAGCGAACAAAAGAAATAACAATGACACACAATACTCATTACCATTTCCTGCAGCCCGCACGTCTGTCTGGTTGGAACCACCGGCCTGTGTGCTGCGCTCGCCGGCTGCGCAACCGAGGTCGACGATAGCCACAAATTCGAATCCATCGAATCCATTAGTGATCCGATATGGTACGGCGATTCCGCCGCAGCAAATTTGGCCGTCGTAGAGCTCACACGAAGCGGCGCAAGCGGAATTTGCAGCGGCTACTTCATAACCAGACGCCACATTATGACGGCGGCTCACTGTACAGATTCATTCTATAGCAGCCAATGGTATCAAGTTCGCGCCAAGACGGGGTACACCACCTTCATGAACCTGACGGATTCAGCCCGGACCGACAACTGGATCCTCATGGAAGAGCACGCCGCGCCGGGATGGGACTTCAATGCCCAGAGCGCCAGCACGGACACTGCAATTCTTACGCTTCCCTCGACGGCCTGGGCATCCGTAGTCGCCAACCAGGATGTCATGCGCATATCGACGGCCGCCCCGTATCTCACTCAACCGCTTAGCATCTGGGGTTGGGGGGCTCGCCATCCGACGGATACCGCTGGGGCGGGCGACCTGCTCACCGGAGCCACATTCTCGCAGGTCTACGTATCATCCGTTCCTGGAGACGGTTCATTTTACGCGGTTGCCTTGACAAATGCGCGGACCTGCAAGGGAGACTCCGGAGGCCCTGCCACGCGCTACTACGATAATGCCTATATCGCGGCAGGTACCCATCGGGGCGCGACCACCCTGGGCTGCGCGGAACTTGGGGCTAACATGACCTGGTCGGACCTCAGCAACAAGACGTCATGGATTCAAGACACGCTCAGGCTATCATTCGGCCCTTCGTTTGCGTGTAGCCATTTCGCGAGCGGAGCGAACGCTTATATGAAATGCTTTTGAGCAAGAGCCCCACGGGAAAGTCGAGACCTTCGTAGTACCGAGCGCGGTACTTGATGCAAAGCAGACCATCAGCGATCCGGTTCTTTGATGGCAGGTGCGCGTAAGCACGCGACACCTGGACGAAGTGGATCGGCGGGTATCGCCGTCGATGATGGGCTCGCGTTCGCGCGAATCCCGCACCATGACGCGTAGCTACCCGGTCTCCCTAGGCCGCCGCGACCCGGGCCCGCGTCCGGGGGGGGCAGCGCGCTGGGGGCTCGCCGGAACGCAAGCCCCGGAGGTGAGCACCCAGCGCGCTGCCCCCCCCGGACGCGCGCCCGGCGAGGCCGGCGCGCCCGCGCTCACGAGGCGAGGATCTCGCCCACCAGCCCGCCCTCGAGGCTCTCGTCGCCGAAGTCGTCGAGCGGCCCGCCCTCGGCGTTGGTGCAGCCGACGGCCGCGCCGATCGTGTTCAAGAGCTTGTTGTTCGTGATGGAGACGTCGACGAACCGCCCGGTCTTCAGGGAGCCCGAGGCGCCGCCGGCCAGGATGTACGGGACCCTCTTGTAGGAATGGTGCTTGTCGCCGAGGTCGTTGAGCCACACGGCCACGCCGTGGTCGAGCAGCGTCCCCGAGCCGAGCTGGTAGGCCGAGAGCCGGTCGAGCAGGTGCTTGAACAGCCGCGCGTGGATCCGGTCGATCTGGTGGTGCAGCTCCTGGGCGCCCTCGATCGGCGGCCCCTCGGAGCCGTCGCCGTCGATGCGGTGGGAGATCTTGTGGAAGCTCTTCTGCCGCACGCCGTGGATCGTGTACTCGGTCGAGTCGTTGCCGTCGCCCACCTGGAGGGTCGCGGCGCGCGTGACGCCGCACGCCATCGCGAGCGCGATGAGGTCCATGTGCATGCGGGCCACGGCCTCCACGTTGTCGTTCGCGCGCACCGCCGGGGCGATCGCCTCCATCTCGGCCACCCGCTCCGGCGGGAGCTTGCAGGTGAGCGTGACCTCGAGGTCGCGGATGCTGTCGAAGTGGAGCTCGAGCCGCTCGCGGTCGGCCTTGCTGAGGTCGGCCCGGCCGAGGAGCGCCCTCATCTCCCCGCGGACCAGGTCGTTCACGCTGGCGCGGCGCTCGGCCAGCGCCTTCATGACCTCGGGCTCGACGTCAGCCAGCCCGAAGAGCTTCTGGTAGGCGTTGAACGGGCTGCGCTCGGCCGCGCGGAGCTGCTTCGGCCCGCGGTAGGAGAGCACCTCGTTGATGTACCCGGCCGCCTTGCCGGCGTAGAGCGTCAGCGGCTCGACGCCGGGCGGGTTGAGCTCGGTCGCGATGCGGTTGTCGATCGACTCGCCCATCGCGAGCGACTCGTTGCCCGACGGATCCTCGGACACGCGCGCGGCCGTGAGGCACTGGTTGCCGCCGCCGGAGTGGCCGCAGCCGTTGCCCTCGAACGCGAAGCGGACGCCGCGCACCAGGATGAGCCTGTCCGCGTAATCCTTGAGCTCGCTCACCGCCCGGTCGCTCTCCCGCTCCATCCCGGCGGCGGTCAGGGGGCCAGCCTCGCTGGGCCAGAACATCTCGGGCTCGTCGTGGGTCGCCTGGGCCACGCCGTTCGCCTGGCGCATGAAGATCGCGAACGGCGGCACGTCGCCCGCGCCGGCCGAGGCGCGCCGGGGCGCGAGGCTCTCCAAAAACGGCAGCGCGACCGTGACGCCGAACAGGCCTCGGAGCACACGTCGTCGGGTGATCATGGCGCCTCCGCGGGAACGCGAGCGAGGAAGGACGGGGAGGAGACGATCTGGAGCAGGAGCTCCCGGGTCGAGGCGCCGCCGCGGGACGCCTCGGCGAGCGCGGAGAGGAGCGCCCGGTCCTCGGGGCGCGCGTCGCGCCCGTGGGCGAACTCGATCCAGCGCTTCGCGTAGCATGCGTGCGCCTCGCTGCTCTCGGCGAGGATCTGGCTGAGCTCGACGGCGTCGGCGAAGCTCCGCGGCTGCCCGCCGAGCGCGTAGACGTCCGCGGCGTTGACGGGCTCGCCGTTGTCGGTCGTGCGATACTGGCCGATCGCGTCGTAGTGCTCGAAGGCGAAGCCGGCGGGGTTGATGAGCGCCCCGTGGCACGCCGCGCCGCACGTCCCCTTGCCCGTGTGCGCCTCGACGCGCTCGCGGTTGGTCCTGTGCTCGCCCGGCGGCAGCGCGGCGACGTTGTCGGGCGGCGACGGCAGCGCGACGCACAGGATCCTGAGGTTCACGAAGACGCCGCGGTGGATCGTGTCGGGCTCCCGCGCCGTCGCCTTCGCCGCGAGGAAGCCGGCGCGCGTGAGCAGCCCCGAGCGCTCCGCCGCGTCGAGCTCCACCCGCTCGAACGCCTCCGAGAACTCGCCCTCGAGGCCGTAGACCGCCGCGAGGTCGTCGTTCACGAACGTGGTGCGCGACGTGAGCAGGTCGGTGAGCCCGCCGTCCCTGTCGAAGACGATGTGATCCACGAAGAGCTCCGCCTCGCGCTGCATCGCCTCGCCCATCTCGGGGCCGAACTCGGGATAGAGCTCCGGATCCTTGTTGAGGTCGTGGTACTGGGCGTAGTCGTAGAGCTGGCGGTGGAACGCGCCGACGACCTCGCGCGCCCGCGGGTCCTCCAGCATCCGCGCCGCGTAGGCGCGGACCGCCTCAGGGCTCGACAGCTCGCCCGCCGCCGCGGCCAGGAAGAGCTCGTCCGACGGCATGGTGTTCCAGAAGAGGTACGCGAGCTTCGTCGCGATCTCGTGGCCGCTCAGCGGGACGAGCCCGCCCTCGGCCGGCCCGGCGCCGATCTCGACGCGGTAGACGAAATGGGGCGATTGCAGGAACGCCTCGAGCGCCGCGCGCACGCCGGCGACGAACGGGTCCTCGCCCGGGAAGAGCGCCTCGCCGCGGTCGAACAGCGCCGCGTACGCGTCGATCTCCCCGGCCGCGAGCGGCCGGCGAAACGCCCGCTCGCCGAACCGCTCGATGAACGCCCGCGCCCGCGCCTCCGGCGCGGCGGGCAAATCCGCGGGCAGGACGCGGCCGAGCTTCGCCTCGTCCGCGGTGACCATCGCGGCGAGCTCCTCGGCCGCGCGCTGGTAATCGCCCCACAGCCCCGGCGTCACCTGGAGCACGACCTCGTTGTTGTCGAACACGCCGCCGAGCGGATCCGTCGTGAAGGACGCCGAGAAGCCGGGCCTCTCGTCGAGGCGCAGGAGATCACGCACCGTGTTCTCCCACTGCGCGTGGCTGAGCCGCGGGAACATGCTGCGCGCGGCGACCTGCGCCCCCTCCGCGCCCTCCGGCAGCTCCACGCCCCCGCCGCCCGGCAGGTCGCGCCCCTCGCCGCCCTCCCACGGAGCGCCCACGGAGCCCGTGCACCCCGGGAGCAGCAGCGCCGCGGCGCAGAGCGCCGCGCCGAGCAGCCGCCTCGCTCCGCGTGGACCGGAGGCGGTCCTCGAACAAGACGAAGACATCATCAAGCTCTCCTGACTAAGCAGCTCCCTCAGCTTAACCCATCTTGCCTCGAGCACCCATCAGAAACAGCCTTGAGGCGCGCCATCCATCGCATCACATCGCATCGTTCACGAGTCCTCGCACACGCGGCCTGGCCGAGCTGGACAATTCGAGCGACACCGAAACTCCCACGCTCAAGCACGCCAGAGCACGCGCCGGCTCGGGATATCGACGCATCACGGTCACCCAGCGCGGCCGCGAAGCCCCGAGGGTCAACGAATTTCATGACATCGCCGCTCTCCTCTCCGACGCCATCAAACGACGAGTCGCGCCAACAGCGCAGGATCTCCGGAGCGTCGCGGGGCGTCACGGCGTCATGCGTCTCGGTCGCCGCCCGGCGCGCGCGGGCGGCGCGAGGCGCGCCTGTCACGCGCCCCGGGGCGACATGCGCCCGGCGGCGGACCGCGGCGCGCGGGACGGCGCCGCGTCCACTGCACGGCGCGCCGCGCGGCCCCTACGATGTGGGCCGAAATGAGCCCGCCCCCTCCCGATCGCCTCGCGCGGTGGCTTTGCCACCCTCACTTCTTCAAGGTCGTCCTGCTCCTCGCGCTCGTCATCTCGGCGCCCACCGTCGCGATCGGCTTCTACGCCGACGACTATGTCCTGCTCTCCTACCTCGCGGGGCGGATCCCCGGCTCGCCGCCCTGGTACGATCTCTACAACTTCTTCGACGGCGACGCGCTGAAGCTGCAGGCGAACCTCGTCTCCGGGTTTCCGTGGTGGACCGACCCCGGGCTGAAGCTCCACCTCGTCCGCCCCCTGGCGAGCGCGCTGTTCACGCTCGAGCACGCCGTCTTCGGCCACGCCCCGCTCGGGTACCACCTCGTCTCCATCGCGCTGTACGTCGCCCTGGTCGCGGCCGCAGGCAGGCTCTTTCTGCGGGTGCTCCCGGGCGCGACCGGGGCGCTCGCGCTCTTCCTGTTCGCGGTGTGCGACAACCACCTGCACCCGGTCGGCTGGATCGCCTGCCAGCACCTCTTGCTCGCGGCGCTCCCGGCGGTGCTCGGGCTCCTGGCCTACCTGCGGTACCGCGAGGAGGGGTGGCGGCCCGGGCGGTACCTCGGCCCGCTCGGGCTCGGCGTCGGGCTCCTCGGCGGCGAGGCGGCGCTCGGCGGGGCCGCCTACTGGATCGCCTACCAGCTCGCGGGTCCGGTGCCGCCGGGCCGCGCGGCCGGCCTCCGCGCCCGCGCGGCCGCCGCGCTCCCGGCGCTCGGCCTCCTCGCCTACTTCGCCGCCTACAAGGCGGTCGGCGGCGGCGCCGCGAACACGGGCGGCTACGTCGACCCGCTCGCGAGCCCGCTCCGGTTCGCGGCCGCGGCGGCGGAGCGCCTGCCCGTCCTGCTCGGCGACGCCCTCGTGTCCATGCCCGCCGACCTCACCTCCGCGCTCCCCAGCGGCCCCTTCGTCGCCGTCGGCCTCGCGGCGGTCGCCGGCCTCGCCCTGCTCTACCGCGCCTGCCTCCCCGCCATCCCCGAGCGCGAGCGGGCCGCCCTGCGGTGGCTCGTCCCCGGGGCGCTCCTCGCGCTCGTCACGAGCCTCGGCGGCTTCCCCGGGTCGCGCCTCCTCCTGCTCCCGAGCCTCGGGATCGCGCCGCTCCTCGCCGTCGTCATCCTGCGCGGGCTCCGCCGGGGCCCCTCGCCCGGGCGCGCCGCGTGGCCCCGCCGCGCCGGGGCGGGGCTCCTCGCCGCCGTGCACGTCGCGATCGCGCCGCTGCTGTTCCTCGCCGCCACCGCCTCGAGCGCGGACATCGCGCGCAAGCTAGAGGGTGTCGCCCGCACCGCGGAGCTCGGGGCGCCGCCCCGCGAGCGGGCGTTCATCGCCGCCGCGTCGGATCCCATGGTGACCATCTATCCTCAGGCGATCCTCGGCCTGGCGTCGCCCGACGCCCTGCCCTGCTGGTCGGCGCTCTCGATGGCCAGGGCCTCGCACCGCCTCACGCGCACCGGCCCGAGCTCGTTCACCCTCGAGCCGCTCGGCCGGACGATGCTGACGGGCGCCTTCGAGACGCTCTACCGCGCGCCGTCCGCGCCGATCCCGCGGGGCTACCAGGTCACCCAGTGCGGCGCCACGATCCGGGTCGCGGAGGTCGAGGACGGCAAGCCCTCGCGCCTCGAGGTCGATCTCGGCGCGCCGCTCGAGGATCCGGGGCTCGCGCTCCTCTCCTGGCGCGACGGGCGGCTCCGCCGCATGGCGCTGCCCGCGATCGGCGAGGCGGTGGAGCTGCCGTGGTCGCCGGGGCCGATCGGGCTATTGTGAGCGGCGATCGCGCGCCGGCCGACGCCGGTGCGCCGCGCGGCCGCCGCCCTCGGGGCGCCCGGGCGCGGCGCGAGGGGTCGCCGCCGGGCGTGATCCGCGTGTGATAACGTGGCCGCGTGCCCAGCAGACCCCCGAGCAAGGCGGCCCACAGCGGCTTCGAGACGCTGACGCACCCTGGCTCGCCCGGCAGCGACGGCGCGGGGGCGGTGCGCCGCTTCCGCCTCGAGCTCGTCGAGGGGCCGGCCAGGGGCACCGTCTGGGACTCGTCCGCGGATCGGTGCTCGCTCGGCTCGAGCGACGGCAACGACCTCGTCATCGCGGACCCGACCGTCTCGCGCTTCCACTGCGAGATCCACATCGACGGCGCGGGGGCGCGCGTCCGCGACCTCCGGAGCCACAACGGCACGGTCGTCGACGGCGTGCACGTGATCGAGGCCCTGCTGCGGACGGGGAGCCACATCCGGCTCGGCAAGACGGTCGCGCGCTTCGAGTTCGGGACCGAGCACAACCGCCTGCCGCTCTGGGACGAGGCGCGGTTCGGCGCGCTCTCGGGCGCGTCGGCGGCGATGCGCGCGGTGTTCGCGCTCCTCGCCCGGGCCGCGGAGCGCGACGTCACCGTGCTGCTCGAGGGCGAGACGGGCACGGGCAAGAGCCAGGCGGCCCGCTCGATCCACGAGCGGAGCGCGCGGCGGGATCGGCCGTTCGTGGTCGTGGACTGCGGGGCGATCCACGGCAGCCTGATCGAGAGCGAGCTGTTCGGGCACGCGCGGGGCGCGTTCACGGGCGCGGCCGAGCAGCGCGTCGGCGCCTTCGAGGAGGCCTCGGGCGGGACCATCTTCCTCGACGAGATCGGCGAGCTGCCGCTCGACCTCCAGCCGAAGCTCTTGCGGGCGCTCGAGGCGCGCGAGATCCGCCGCGTCGGGACCAACGCGCCGCGGCCGATCGACGTGCGCGTCGTCGCGGCCACGCACCGGGACCTGCGCGCCGAGGTCAACGCGGGTCGCTTCCGCGCCGATCTGTATTTCCGGATCGCGGTCGTGCGGATCTCGATGCCGCCGCTCCGGCAGCGCCCGGAGGACATCCCGGCGCTGCTCGACGATCTGCTCGCGTCGCTCCACGCGACGCCGGAGGAGGCGGCGGCGCTGCGGGAGCCGAAGGTCGTCGCCCGGATGAAGCGCGCCGCGTGGCCGGGCAACGTGCGCGAGCTCAGGAACTACGTGGAGCAGTCCCTCGTGTTCCGCGCGCCGCCGCCCGTGGGCGAGCGGGCGCCCGAGAGCGCGCCGGCGCCGGTCGACGTGAGCCTGCCGTACGCCGAGGCGCGCGATCGGGTGCTCGCCGATTTCGAGCGCCGCTATTTCGAGGCGCTCCTCGCCGCCCACGGCGGCAAGGTCTCGCGGGCGGCGGCGGCCGCGGGGCTGGACCGGCGGTACCTGTATCGCCTGCTCCACCGGCACGGCCTCGGGCCGGAGCGCGAGCCGCAGGGTTAGCGCGCCGAGCCCGGCGCATACTCGGCCTGAGGCCGTCCGACGCCGCTGGCTCCATGCGTCATCGACGCACCCGTCACGCGCCGGCGAGCGCCGGATAGAGCCAGAGGAGCATCACGAGGGAGAACTGGATGAAGAGGAGCCGCGACGCCGCGCGCGAGACGGCGGATCCGCGGCCGGCGCGCGCCCGAAACACGCGCGCCGCCCCGTCCCACGCGATGAGCGCACAGCCGTGCACGACGAAGGCGACCACCACCGTCCACGGCGTCCGGCCGTGAATCAAGCGCTGCACGCCTGCGTGGAGCACGCCGCACGCGACGAACGCGGCGAGCACGGCGAGCGCACCGGCGACAGGCACAGGCGCAGGCACGCGCCGCCCGAGCGAGCGCGCGCAGGGGATGTAGACGTAGCATCGGAGCCACTGGCCGAGGTAGACGTTCCAGCGGCGCCAGAAGTCGCGAGGGCTCGTGGCGGCCAGGGGGAACCGGTATCGCTCGCCGGCGCGATACCCGAGCATCGACAGGAGCGCGATCTGGATGCTCGCGACCCCCGAGTGACCGGCATAGAAGGAGAGCGCCATGGCCCCGGCGATCGCCACGACGCGCGCGTAATGGGCGGCGCCGCTCGCGAGCCAGGGCGGGCTGGAGAGGAGCGGCGCCGCGGCGAGGGCGAGCGCCACGCTGCCCGCGACGGCGGCCACCCCGAGCAGGAGGCGCGCCGCTGCCGGGAGCCGGAGCCCCGGCGCCTCGACGCGGCGCGCGCGCTGCGAGAGCACCAGCGTCGGATCGACGAAGACGAAGAACAGGCTGTCGCGGAGGGGCCTTCGCGGCTCCCCGTCGCGCGCGACGCTGTAGATCGAGAGCATCCCGTCGACGCCCGCCAGCACCACGGCGGCCCGCGCGGGCCCGGTCAGGAGCGCCGCGGGGACGACGAGCCACACGGCGGCGATGGCCACGAAGGAGACCGGAGCGGGCGCGCGTCGCCACGCCCCGACGCGCGCGAGCGCGGAGAAGGCCGCCGCGGCGGCGATCCAGTACCCGAACGCGGCGCAGAGGACGGCGAGCCGCTCGATGTGGACGGGGGCCAGGCGGCCCACCCAGGCGGCGAGCGCCGCGTAGAGCAGCAACACCACCCCCCTGTCGCCCGCGCCCACGCCCCTCGAGACGAGCGCGACCGCGAGGACCGGCAGCGCGCGAAGCAGGAGCACCGCCATGGCGGTCGTGACGACGCCGAGCCCGTCGATTCCGTGGATCATCATGGCCCCACAGGAGCAGCGGGCAGGGCCCGCGCGGCGCGACGCCCGCGCGAGCCCTGCCCCGAGGACGCCTCCGGCTCAGTTGAAGGCGCAGATCTGGTCGAAGGGACAGAGCTCGTCAGGGAGATAGATCCTCGCGTCGGCGCGCCGGGGGGTCGTCCCCGACGGGCAGAAGACCGTGCGAGAGCCGGTCTCGTGGAACTCGATGAGCTCCGAATACGTGTTGCTCGAGCACGCGATATCGCCGTAGACGGTGTGGAACGAGCTCCCGACCTCGGTGGCCTCCACCGTCAACCCACCGCCGTTGCCGGTCGTGGTGCGGCGCGTCCGGAACGACGTCCGGGCCCCGTTGATGTCCGTCGTCGAGCGGGACTGCCAGGCGGTGCCGGTGATCCCGAGCGCCCACGCGGTGGTGCACGGCGCGCAGCCGAACGCCACCTTGCACTCGCTGTCGACGGTGCATGTCGCCTCGGCGTTCGACGAGACGAGCGCCCCCGCGAGGGCCACCGCGCCGAGCGCGCCAACGGCCAGTTTCTTCATCATGGCTCTAACTCTCCTTCACTGAACGAGATAGGGTGTCTTCTCGCGGGCGGAGCCCGCGCTGCGAGGACGGCGGGGTCGCCGCCTCACATCCTGGTCATCGCCTGGAACCAGCGCTCCCGCGCCTCGACGAGCTCGGCGTAGCGACGACTCCCGAGCATGAGCGCGGCCTCCCGCTCCGCCTCCTCCACGAGCGCGCCGCGCTCCTCCGGGGCGCAGCGCTCGAGGGCGGACGCGAGCGACGACAGGATCGCCGTGATCTGCGCCCGCTCCTCCTCCGAGAGGCGCATCGCCTCCGTGATGTGCCGCCCGAGCTGGCGCGTGAACAGCGCGACGCGCTGCCCGTCGAGCTTCTGGAGGTAGTCGGCCATCTTCCAGGGGCTCGAGTCGGGGAACCGGGTCGTCGTCGGCGCGCGCCGCGGATCGTCGTCGCTCAGCGCATGGCGCGCCGGGTCCTCGCGCCGGACGAGGACATAGCCGAGGAGCGTCTCCACGGGAGCCGCCCCGATCTCGCCGATCTGGAGCCGGCGCACGGCCTGCTCGATCTCGGGGATCATCCTCCCCTGCGTCCACGGCGCGGGGCGCCCGCTGCACAGCCAGGCGTCGCAGTGAGCGCGCGCGAGCTCCTCGAAGCTGGCGGCCGCGCCGCGGGCCTTTCGCGCGAGCTCCTCGGCGAGCCGCCTCGCGTCCTCCGCCGTGCGCGCGACAGGGCGCGAGAGGAACCCCGGCGAGACCCCCTGGTGGCCGACGACGATCGTGGAGGCGGCGAGCTCCTCCCGCTCGACGCGGCCGTCGCGCCGCAGCACCTGGAACCCCCATCGGGTGTCGATGACCGGGGTGACGGCGCCCTCCCCGGCCTGCCCGAGCACGCTCAGGAGGAGCGGCTCGGCGCCGAGCTCGTGGGTCGAGAAGGCGCCCAGGTCGCCTCCTCCCGCCACGTCGAGCGCGTCCGAGTACCTCGGCACGAGCTCATCGAACGAGGCGGGCGCCGCGGCGGCCAGCGCGCGCGCCTCCTCGGCGAGGCGGAGCGCCTCCTGCCTCGTCCGCTCGCCTCGCCCGGGCCGGAGCCCCTCCGCCTGGACCCCCCGATAGCCGATGAGGATCCTCCGCGCCGACAGCCGGCTGGGCTGCTCCGGCGCCGCCCTCCGCAGGAGGATATGAAACCCGAGCTCGCTCTCGACGATGCGCGAGACCTCGCCCGGCCTGAGCGCCGCGATGGCGTCGACGAGCGGCGGCGACAGCCGCATCACGCGGAAGAGCCCGAGCTCGCCGCCGTGGGGCGCGGAGGCCTCGTCGTCCGAGAACCGGCGGGCGAGCTCGCCGAACCGCTCCGGCTCGCCCGCGAGCTGCCGGAGGACGTCTTGCCCGATGCGGAGCGCCTCGGCGCGCGTCCTCGTCACCTGCCGCACCGGCATCCACAACCTCGTCCGGGGAGGCCTGCCGGACGGATAGGCGATCAGGATATGGGCCGCCGAGGCGACGACGCGATCGAGCCCCTCCGGGTCACGCCAGTAGCGCCCGCGCGGATACCCCAGCGCCGCGGCGGCAGGCTCGCTCCGCGCGGGCGCGGGCGTCGTGTCTTGCGGTGAGCAGGCCGCGACGAGGAGGCAAAGAAAACCCCATGTCATCGCGCCTCGCGCGAGCGAACGTCTATGCTCATGCCTCGACATGAACGCACCTCGATGGTCACGGTGAGAACCCAGCACGGGAGTGGACGAGCTCCCAGGGACAGGCGAGCCCGTCGGATCGGCTCGCGACATCCCGCGGCTGGGACGGCGGCCGCCCGGGGCTCACGCGCCCCGGGCGAGATCGCGGCCTCCCGCCTCGCGTCCCGTGGACTCCGCGGCGAGCCGCCGGGCTAGCAGGCAGCGTCGTAGTTGGGGCAGCAGTCGCCGAAGCGCGAGCAATCCGCGTCGCAATAGCAGCCGTCCGGGGCTCGCTGCCCGCAGCGGTTGACGCAGCTCGCGGCGGGGTCGAGCTTCGACTGGACCTCGAGGTGGCAGTCGCCATAGAAGAACCCGCCAGAGTCCTTGATGCGCACATTGACCCGGCAGTCCTTCGGATCGCTGGACGCCCAGCCGAGGGCCCAGCAATTCCCGTGGCCGGAGTTCCACACCTTGTAGGAGCTCTTGATGTAGCCGTCCCCGCAGGCGCAGCCCATCACCTTGTCGTACGTCTGCTCCCAGAGATTGCCGCCGTGATGCCACGTGGGCGCGCACGCGAGGAGCGCCTCCTGCGCCTCGCCGACGTCCTCCGAGGCCTCGCCGGCCTCCTCCTCGCCGGCGTCCTCCGCGAGATCGTCGATCTCCGCCCCGCGCTCCGCCGACTCCGCGTCCTCCTCGACGGCGGGGGCGTAGCACCCCGCCGCGCCGAGCACGGTGAAGGCGACACAGGAAGAGAGAAGAACGGCAACGTTCGTCAGCATTCGATGGTTCATGATGAGAATCTCCTTCGTGGGCGAGCTCGATCGAGGCAGCGGGCGCGCGGGCGCGCGGGCGGGATCCGAGGCGCCCCACGGCGCGCGATCCATTCCAGGGGCGGCGTGTCGCCCCGGGGCCACGACCGCGTCGACCGCGTCGACCTCACCGGCCTCGTCCTCGGTAGGAGCACGGCACGTGCCAGCCTCGACCAGGCGGATCCATCGCGCGATATCGAGGCGCCGCGAGCGCAGCGCGCCGCGCTGTCCCGGTGTCGTGTCGCCTGGGAGGCGACACGATCGCGCCTTGCCTGCGACGCGGCGGCGACAGCATCCGCCGCCCTCGGCCGCCTGGCGACGGGAGCTGTTGAGAGGCGCTCTCAGCCCTCGTCGAGCCCCGCGCGCGCCGCGGGCGTGATCGTGAGGCCGCCCCCGCGATGCGCGGCGGTCCACGCGCCGACGCGCAGCAGCTCCCCTCCCTGGAACCGCTGCCGGCCCGGCGCGCCCTGGACCCGCGCGGGCGCGGCGTGCAGCACCAGCGCGACCTGCACCGCCGGGCTCGGCCGCGGCCGCGCGGCGATCGTCGCCTCGAGCGCGCGCGCCGCGCGGACGAGCCGGGCCCGGGCGGCGCGACTGCCCTCCGGATCGCCGGGGAGCGCCGTCGCCCCGACCAGCACGCCGCCGCCGTCGACGACCGGGACGAGCCCCGCGTCGGCCGCCGCGCGCCGGGCCATCGCGAGGACCGCCTCCGCGTCGTCGAACGCCGCCGCGTCGATCTCGTCCTCCCCGTCGCTCCCCTCGATCTGCACCCCGACGTGCAGCGCGGCGGCCTCGCCGGCCGGGGCCTCCTCGCGCGCGGCGAGCGGCGCCGCGCGGAGCTCCGCGAGCAGCGCGGCCACGCTCGGGTAGCGCGCGTCCGGCGATTTCTCGAGGCACCGCGCGATCGCGGCGTCGACCCCGGGCGGCACGGGCACGAGATCGCTCGCCCGGGGCGGCGGCGCGAAGAGCTGGAGCTCCTCGAGCTCGATGAGGTCGTCCGCCTGAAACGCGGGCTGCCCCGTCAGCATCTCGTACAGCAGGAGGCCGAGCGCGTAGACATCGGTCCGCGCGTCGACGGGGCGGCCGGCGATCTGCTCGGGGGCCATGCTGCCCGGCGTCCCGAGCACGCTGCTCTGCGTGAAGATGGGGTCGCGGCCGAGCCGCTCGGGCTCGAGCAGCTTGGCGATCCCGAGGTCGACGAGCCGCGTCGTGAACCACCCGCCCCGCGGGATCGCCATGATGTTCTGCGCCTTGACGTCGCGGTGGACGATCCCGAGCGCGTGCGCGGCGGAGAGCGCGCCGCCGATCTCCTCGAGCACGGCCAGCGCCTCGGCGGCGGAGAGCGCGCCGCGGGCGCGGAGCTCCTCCTTGAGCGTCCGGCCCTCGATCCACTCCATCGCGAGGTAAGGCCGGCCGTCCGGCAGGTCGCCCACGCCGACGATCTCGACGAGGTGCGGGTGCGCGAGCCCCCGGAGGGCCGCGGCCTCTTGCTGAAATCGCGCCAGGATCCGCGTACTTGCGGCGAGCCGACGCCGGAGGACCTTGAGCGCGACCGGCCGCCCGGTGCCGAGCTGCGTGGCCAGGTAGACCACGGCGAAGCCGCCATGGCTGCGGGCCGCCTCGACCAGGAACTCCCCGACGAGGGTGCCGGGGGCGAGATCGTCGGACGCGACCGACGCCTCGTCGACCAGGGTGACGGCAGGGTCAAGGGGTCGTGTGGTCGCTGTCACGGCGATCCGCAGATCGCAGCAGCCGGCGGCGGGGCGCAAGCCCCGTGACGCCAGCGCCGGGCATCACCTCCCCGTGCGGCGGCGCCGGGCCGACGCCTACCTCAGCGCGCCGGCGCCTGGGGGCGCTGGCGGAGGGCGGGGTTGACCGCCGGCGTGACGCGTTGCTCGCGGATCGCCTTCACGCGGTCGTCCGGCGTGCCGAGCTTTCGCGCGCGGGCGCGGTCTTCCGGGCCGGGGTCCGGGCTCGGGCGGTTGTGGTCGCGGAGCCGGTCCGGTTTCCGCTGCGGTCTGCACGCGTGCCGGTCGGCGTTCGTGGGTGGCAGGGGGGGGAGGAACACCGAGGCGGGCCGCGCCCAGGTGCGGCCGCCCGCGGTGCAGCTCGGGTACACATCCCCGGAGGCCTTGCTCGCGGGGGCACAGACGTTGACGCGGGTCCCGGCAGGGGCGTTGGGCGTCGCTTCGCGGCACGAGCCGGCGTACGTCGCGACGCACCCCTCGTGTCGAGCGCCGTCTTTCAGATCGGGGACGGCGCAGACGCGCGTCGAGATCCAGACCTGAGGCTTCATGTTGTCGCACCCGATGCTCATCAGGAAGCGCGGGTCCGGCGGAGAGCAGACGAAGGCCTTGTTATAGATGACGCCCACCCTGGGTGGGGCCTGGTCGACCGCGGTCTTCTCCGCGGCCGGGTTCAGCCCGTCCGGATCGAGGATGTTGCCGAAGAAGGCGCCCTCGAGCTCCTTGTACCGCTCGCGCTCTTCCTTGGTGGTCGCGAGCGCGGCGTGGGTCCCCCGGATCGAGATCGAGGCGGGCCTGCCACGGGCGTTGTTCCTCGTCAGCAGGCAGGACGACACGAGCTCCTGGCAGCTCGCGTCGGGCGCGCCGGTCGCCCACGCGGGGCAGAGGCCCGCGCCGCGACCCGTCCAGGTGAGCTTGCCCGTCCGCGCCACCGCCGACGACTCCTCGGCGGTCGGGCGCCACGCCTCCTTGGCCCCCGGCGTCCACGAGACCCTCTGGTGGCCGCCGAGCGCGCACTCGACCAGGTCCTTCATCACCTCGCGCGCCGAGGGGTCGAGCAAGGCCCGGTGGAGCGTCCCCGCGGGGACGGGCGTCCCGGCCCTGCCGGCGAGGCGCGCTCCCGCGGAGAACGACGCGTCATTGAACGGGTTGCTGACGAGCGCCGTGAGGCTCCGCCGGTTGGTCGTGAGCATGTTGAAGCCGAGCTGCTCGAGCGAGAGGTGGTTGCCGGCTTGCATCATCGGGACCGGGAGCGCCGGAGGAGCGCCGGAGGCGCTGGCCGCGAGCGCGAGGCCCGCGCCCGAGAGCAGCGTGGAGAGGCCGAGGCAGACGGTTCGTCGATTCATCATCGCGCCTTTCGTGAGGTGTGCTGGGGTCATGAGCATCGGTCGTGCCACGCGGAGGCTCCTCGCGAGGGGGGTGCGGCCCTTGGGGGCTCACCTCCGGGGCTTGCGTTCCGGCGAGCCCCGTTTGTGGCTCGCCTGCACTTCAGCCCCTCCGGTGAGCCCCCAAAGGGCCGCACCCCCCTCGCGCGCCGCGCGCCAGGAGGGTTGACCGGCGCGCCGTGGCCTGCGCCGCGACACGGGGAAGGTTCCTGTCGCCCCGGCCGCGACAGCGGCGTTCCACCGGAGCTCACGGGGGCGATCGCCGCTCGATCGCGGCGGCCAGCCGGGCCAGCCGCCCGCGCCAGAAGCGCGAGCCGGAGGTCTCCGCCGCCGCCTCGCCGAGCCAGCGGCGCGCCGCCGCGAGACGGCCGCCGCGGAGCGCGGCCTCCGCGGCGAAGCAGAGCACCTCGATGTGCTCGCTCAGGAGCGCGGCCCCCCGCACCTCGGCCACGAGCGCGTCCCACAGCGCGTCCGGCGCCTCGCCGCCCTGCACCACCTGCGCGCAGAGCCGGACCAGCGCCCGCGTGACCGGCGGCAAGGCGTCGAGATCGGCGTGGCCGAGCACCCAGTCGAGGTGGCGCCGGGCGTCGTCGAGCTCGCCGCGCGCGCAGTGGATCCGCGCCACGAGGAGCGCATAATCGGGCACGAGGCTCGCCTCGAAGAACCGCTGCTGGAGCTCCCAGGCGCGGACCGCGAGGGGCAGCGCCTCGGAGAGCTCGCCGCTCCAGTAGAGCAGCTCGGCGAGGTTGTGCGTCGGGCCGCGCTCGAGGAACGCGCTGCCGAGCTCGCGCGCGAGGGCGACCGCGATCCGGAGGTCGCCGACGGCGCCCTCCGGGTCCTCGCGCATCAGCCGGACGAAGAGGCGGTTCATGTAGGCGACGCCGAGGTGCAGGCGGTCGCCCGCGCTCGCGCAGCGCGCCATGACCTCCTCGAGCCGCGCCTCGGCCTCGTCGACGCGGCGGGCATAGACGAGCGCGGGCGCGAGCAGGAGCAGGGCGATCACGTGGCTCTCGTGGTCGCCGAGCGCCGCGGCGCGCCGGGCCGCCGGCGCGAGGCGCGCGATGGCCGCCTCGATCTCCTGCCGCCGGAAGTGGCCGCGCCCCGCGGCGACGTCGCAGCGCACCCCGAGCCCGGCGTCCCCGAGGCGGGCCGCGAGGGGCGCCGCCAGGTCCACGAGCGCCTGCGAGCCCGCGTAATCGCCGCACCAGTCGAGCACCGTGGCCTCCTCCAGGAGCAGATCGGCGATCAGGGCGGCGTCCTCCTCGGCCTCCGCGAGCGCCCGCGCGGCGCGGAGGTCGCTGGCCGCGTCGTCGAACCGCTGGATCCGGTGGCGGACCTTGCCCCTGCCCGCCAGCACGGCGGCCTGGCGCACGGGGCGCTCCGACGTCCGGCCGAGCGCCGCGCGCGCCGGCCTCGTCCCGGCGGCCGCCGCGGCCTCCGGCTCCTCCGCGGCCTGCTCCTCCGCGGCCTCCGGGACCTCCGGCTCCTCGGCGGCCTCCGCGAGCGCCGCGAGCGCCGCGGTGTAGTGCCGCTCCGCGTCGACGTAGAGGTGCCGCCGCCGCGCGTCCTCGGCGAGCTCGAAGCAGGCCGCCGCCGCCTCGGCGTGCGCGCCCGCCGCCGCGGCGTGCCGCGCGATCCGCGCGAGGCGGGCGCCGCCCTCCCCGGGCGCCGCGAGCAGCCCGCGGAGCGCGACGCCGTGCAGCCGCCGCCGCGCCCCCGCCGGCACCTCGGCCTCGATCGCCTCGCGGAGGAGCGGGTGCGCGAACGCGAGCCGCTCCGCGCCCACCACGCGCAGCAGGCCGCGGCGCACGAGCCGCGAGGCGCCGACGCCGGGGTCCAGATCCCCGCACGCCGAGACGGCGCGCGCGCGCGCCGCGTCGTCGAGGAGCCTCCCGATCTCGGCGAGCGAGGACGCGTCGCCCGCCACGGCGCAGACCGTCGCGAGCTCGGCGAGCGGCGGCGGCAGGCCCGCGAGCGCGCGCCGGGCGAGCCGGGTCATGACCGGCGCGGCCTCGCCGCGCGCGATCTCGTCGCCGGCGAGGTACCACCCCGGGCCGCCGCGGACCTTCCGGATGGCGCCCGCGTGCCGGAGCGCGGCGGCGAGCTCGACCAGGAAGAGCGGCACCCCCTGGGCTGACGCCAGGAGGCCCGCGACCACGGGCTCCGGGACGAACTCGACCGGGTGCAGCCGGTCGAGGAGCAGCGCGCGCGCGGCGCCGGCGTCGAGCGGCGCGAGCGCCCGCTGGAGGGAGCGCGCCGCGCGCTCGCCGTGGAGCGGGCGCATCGCGGGCAGCGCGGGGCTCGCCGCCACGACGACGGCGAGCGGCGCGCGGGCGCCCGGGAGGGTCGCGATCTCGAGCGCGTCGAGGCCGCCCTGGTCGCCCCACTGCGCGTCGTCGACGAGGAGCGCGAGCGGCCGCTCCTCGGCGAGCCGCCGGAGCGCCTCCCCGACGGCCCGGGCCAGCGTCTGGCGGAGGGCGCCCGGCGCGGCGAGCACGGCGGCGACGGCGGGCTCTTTGCCGGAGAGGGCATCGAGCGTGAAGGCGACCGCCGGCCACGAGGCGAGGCCGAGCTCGGGGCCGAGGCGCGCGACGCAGGCCGCGCGGAGGGCGTCGGCGCCCGCGCCGGGCTCCACGGCGAGGCAGGCACGGAGCAGCGCGCGGGCGAGGCCGGCCGGCTCGGCGAGGTCGGGCGGCCTCGCCGCGACGGCGATCACGCGGGCGCCGGGCTCCGCGGAGAGCGCCTCGGCGAGCGCCCCCGAGAGGCGGGTCTTGCCGTGGCCGATCTCGCCGAGCAGCGTGCACAGGAGCGGCGCGCCGTCGCGAAAGGCCGCGCGCGCGTGCGCGACGACCTCGGCGACGAGCTCGTCCCGCCCGCGGAGCGGCGTCGCGGTGGCCTGGAGGTCCGGCGCGGCGGGGCTCGCGCTCGGCGCGCTCGGGTCGTCCTCGGCGCCGTCGCCGAGGAGGGCGGCGGCCTCCGGGGTGATCGCCACCGGATCGGCCGCGCCGGGAGGCCAGAAGGCCGCGGCCCGCGCGAGCGCGGGGCCGGCGAAGACCATCCCGGAAGCGCCCTCGCGCACCCGGAGGTCGGCGACGTGCACGGCCGCCGAGGTCCCGTCGGCGAGCGCGGCCACGAGCCGCCGGGCCGCCTGCAGGGCGGCGCGGGCGCGCGGGCGCGGCGGGCCCGGGAACGCGACGACGTAGAGCCCGTCGTGCACCCTGGCGAGCCGCCCGCCGAAGGAGGAAGCGATGCTCACGACCTGGTCCATCGGCGCGCCGCCGCGGACCGCGACGAGCGCGACGGGGCTGCGCCGCGGCGGGGCAGCCGGACGCGCCGCGGCGTCGTGGGGCGGTTCGCCAGGCCTGCGGGACGGCTCGTCGACCGCCTGGAGCGGATTTTTGTCGCCCGGGATCGGTTTTTCGATGTCCGAGATCGATTTTCCGATGTCCCGGCGCGGCGCTTCGATGTCCGGGAGCGGTCTTCCGATGTCCGAGATCGATTTTTCGATGTCCCGGCGCGGCGCTTCGATGTCCGGGAGCGGTCTTTCGATGTCCGGGAGCGCCGGGGCGGCGATGGCGCCCGTGAGCGCCGCCCGGAGCGCCTCGGAGAGGGCGTGCGCCGATCCGAAGCGCTCCTCCCGCGACTTGGCCAGCGCGCGCAGCAGCACCTCGTCGACGCCTCGGGGGACGGGGGCGATCTCCGATGGTCGCGGCGGGCGCTGGGCGACGTGCGCATGAACGACCGAAGCCGCCTCGCCCACGAAGGGCGGCCGCCCGGTGAGCAGCTCGAAGGCGAGGATCCCGAGCGCGTACAGGTCCGCGCGGGCGTCGACGTCGCGCGCGTCGAGGCACTGCTCCGGGGCCATGTACGTCACGCTGCCGAGCCGCAGCCCGGTGTGCGTCGGCGGAGGCCCCTCCCCCCTCGCGCGACGCCCCTCCTCCAGGCGCGCGAGCCCGAGATCGAGGAGGGCGACCTCCGGCATGGGCCCCGCCTTCCGCCGCAGCATCACGTTCTCCGGCTTCAGATCCCGGTGCACGACGCCGGCCGCGTGGGCCCTGTCGACCGCGGCGCCGAGCGCCCCGACGAGCCGCGCGGCCTCGGCCGGCGCGGCGGCGCCCGTCCCCGGGAGCGCCGCCATCCACCGCGAGAGCGTCTCCCCATCGATGAGCTCGAGGACGAGGTACGGAACGCCTCCGTCCAGCGCCCCTGCTCCGAGCAGCCGCGGCACCGTGGGCGGGCCGAGCCGGCGGAGCGCGGCGGCCTCGCGCGAGAAGCGCGGCTCGCCCCGGTGGCGCGCGATCTTGAGCGCCACCGCGAGGCCGTCCGCGCGCCGCACGGCCGCGAACACGCGCGCGAAGCCGCCCTCGCCGAGCAGGCGGAGCGCCTCGAACCCCGCCACCCGGGGCGCGGCCTCCGCCGCGACGACCTCCGCCGCGGGCGCCTCCGCCGCGACGCCGCGGTGCAGCGGACACCCTGCGATGGCGCCGATCCGGCGATGACAGACAGAGCAGCGCATCGCGGTGTGAGCCTCGGGCGCGGATGTTATCCCACCGAGGACACCGCCGGAAGGGTGATGTGGGGCGTCTCTCCCGACGACTCGAGCGGCTGGCCCGCGTCACAGCCGCCGGCATGGTTGTTCGCCATGAGAGATTGGATTTCAACGCAACGGCGCGGAGGCGCAAAGGTGCAAGACCGCCTTCGCCTCTTGCGCCTCCGCGCCTCCGCGCCTCCGCGCCTCCGCGCCTCCGCGCCTCCGCGCCTCCGCGCCGTTGCGTTGAGATTCGGGCTTCGAGATGCCGTCGGGGGGAAGGGCGAAGATGCGCCGGACCGCGCGGTCCGCCCTGGATCGCGCGCGCGGCCGCCCGGCCGCTCGGCTCCGCGCGGGGCGGCCTCAGCGCTCGCCGACCGTCTTCTCGAGCTGGGCCACCAGCGCGATGGCCGCCCGCTGTTCGCCGGGCGACGCGTCGAGCTCCCGCAGCGCCTCCAGGAGCTGGCCTCGCTTGAAGAGCTGATATTGACCGCTGATCGGGTTCAGCGCCGGAGCATCCATCCCCTGGACGACGCCACGCACGAAGGTCGAGTCCGTCACGACGCAATACTTGCCCTTGTGAAAGGGGATCTCCGGGTGGGTCACGAGGCGCTGCCACTGGGCCGGGCTCGGCGCGCCTCCCTGCGTGACGATCAGCGCGCGCGCACGGGAGCGTCCCCGATAATGGGCCATCACCGCGTCCAGGTATCGATTCCATTCCTTGTCCGATGGCGCCAGGTGGCCGTGCACGACCACGAAGACCTCCCCCACCGCCCCGAACGCCATCGTCCGCATATCATACAGAATACCACAGCCAACGAATGGGCGAGGCGAAGCAAAGCCAAGCGATACGCGTTCCGCCCCGGGCACGGATACAGGCCAGTTCCGTGCGCGTGTGGACAGGAGGGCTCACCGCGCGTGCGCGGGCGAGCGAGCGGGGCCCGAGCCCGCGCCGCGCCGCCGTGAGGGGCTCACCGCGCGTGCGCGGGCGAGCGCCCCGGCTCGCGCCCTCTCCCGGGCAGAGGCCGGAAGAGCGCCCGGCTGCAGAAGAAGACGAGCAGGCCGAGGGCGATCCAGACGATCTCCTTGGCTCGTTTGAGCAGGACGAACGCGGCGCCGGCCGTGGCGGCGCCGGGCACGCCGAGGGCGTGCAGGAAGGCGACGTAGCCGGCGTCCTGAACGCCGAGCCCGGCCGGCACCATGAAGGCGGCCGCGCGGAGCAGCGCGAGGACGACCTCGAACGACAGCACCTCGGCGAGCGAGACGTCGACCCGGAGCAGGCGGAGCAAAAAGAGCGTCTCCAGCCCCTCGGCGAGCCACATGCCGAGCAGGAGGAGCGCCGAGAGGGCGAGCGCGCCGCGCTGCTTCCCGAGCGCGGTGGCGTGCGTGTCCATGGCGGAGAAGCTCGCCGCCTTCGCCTCGAAATAGGCCCCTGCGCGCCGCCCGGGCAGCCGCCGGAGCAGCGCGAGCGCCCGCGACGCCACCGTGCCGGAGAGGAGCGCGCTCGACATCGCGACCGACGCCGCGAGCAGGCCGAGCCCCGAGAGGACCAGGAGCCACGGGAGCCCCGGCGCCCCGAGCAGCGGGCGCGAGGCGCGCTCCAGGTGGCCGAAGCCGAGCGCGAGGGCGATCGCCACGTACGCCGCGTTCGCCAGCAGGATGAGCGACCGCCGCGCCGCGATGCCGGCGACGCCCTGCGGCCCCGGGACGCCGCACCACCGCTGGAGCAGGTAAAACGTGGCCGACTCCGACACGGCGGGCCCGGCCGGGACGCTCAGGACCAGCGCCTCGGTCGACAGCGTGAGCGAGAGATAACGCCCGAACGATGCGGTCCGCCCGAGCGCGCCGAAGACGCGCCGGCTGGCCTCGGCCTGGAGCCCGCGCGCGACCAGGTTGGGGAGCAGGCCGAGCGCCATCATCGGCGCGCCCACCGACGCGAGGAGCGCCGCCACGCCGTCGAGATCCGCGCCGCGGAGCGCGCTCCAGAGCGCCGCCGCGGCCACGGCGGCGCCGAGCCCCTTCAGCAGGGCGGCGCCCGCGCTGGAGCGCCCTCTCGCCTGGGCCTGGGGAGACAGCTTGTCCTGGGCAGGGGCGTCCATGGCGAGCGCGCTCCCGGGCCGCCGCCCGGGCGAGCGCTCGTATCCCAGAGGCGGGCCTCGACCTCATGTCGTGGCGGCAACACCGCGGCGACACGTCCGGCCCTCGCGGGCCCGGCGCGCTCATCCGCCTCTGTCACAAAAAAGGCTGTGGCTCCCCGGGAAATGAGCGATCCTCTCGGCAGGCTGCGATGAGACGGCGCGCGTCCGGTCGCCGGGCTCCCGGGGGGAGCACGGGCCGAGAGGCGCGCTCGATCCGGTGCCCTCGTCAGGCAGCGCGCAGGGCGACGCGAGGATGTACGGGAGGCAAGAGCGAAGGTGGCGACAGATCAGGACACCATCGAGCGGCTCCGGGAGGAGAACGCCAGCCTCCGAGAGGAGCTCGAGAGGCTGCGGGAGCAGATCGCGAGGAAGGAGGAGCGGACGCGGCTCATCCTCCAGGCCGCCCTCGAGGGGTTCCACGTCGTCGCGATGAACGGCGACATCCTCGACTGCAACCCGTCGTTCGCCAGGATCGTGGGGTACGAGCGGAGCGAGCTCCTCTCGATGAACATCGCGCAGATCGACCGGCAGGAGCCGGGGGAGATCGCCGCGCTCCTCGAGGAGCTCAGGGCGAAGGGGGCGATGCGGTTCGTCACGAGGCACGTCCACAAGGACGGCCGGCCGATCGACGTCGAGGTCAGCGCGCACCTCGTGAGCATCGACGGGGAGGAGGTCTTCTCGGCGTTCTCTCACCCGATCACCGAGCAGCTCCGGCGCGAGCAGGCGCTCCGCGAGAGCGAGCAGAAGTTCCGCGCGATCTTCGACGAGACCTCGATGTTCATCGGGCTGCTCACGCCCGCGGGGGAGCTCATCGAGCGCAACCGGACCCTGGCCGAGTTCACGGGCGCCCGGTCGGGCGAGGGCCGCGGCGAGCCCCTCTGGCAGGCGCCCTTCTGGGGCGGCGACGCCCGCGCCGAGGAGCGGGTGAAGGCGTGTGTCCAGAAGGCCACGTCGGGCGCCCCCGCCGCGTGCGAGGCGGTGCTCCACGGGCCGGGGGGCCGCGCGGCGACGATCGAGCTCAAGATGAAGCCCATCGTCGACGCGTCGGGCGAGACGGTGCTCGTGATCGCCGAGGGCTACGACGTGACCGAGCTCAGGCGGGCCGAGGCGGAGCGGGCCTCGCTCCAGGAGCAGATGATCCACGCGCAGGAGGCGACCATCCGGGAGCTCTCGACGCCGCTCATCCCGCTCGACGCGGGGATCCTCGTCACGCCGCTCGTCGGGCGGCTCGACAAGGTGCGGATCGGGCAGCTCCTGGAGCGGCTGCTCCACGGGGTGGTGGCCCAGCGGGCGGCCACGGTGATCCTCGACGTCACCGGCGTCCCGATGGTGGACGCCGAGATCGCGGACGCGCTGCTCCGGGCCGCGCAGGCGGTCAAGCTGCTCGGCGCGGAGGTGATCCTCACGGGCGTCGGCCCCGAGGTCGCGCAGACGATGGTGAGCATCGGCATCGATCTCCGGGAGATCACGACGCTGAGCTCGCTCCAGAGCGGGCTCCACCACGCGCTCTCGCGCTCGCGCGGCCGGCGGCGCTCCGGCGGACGGCGGGTCGGCGGGAACGGATCGGGGGCGCCGGGGGCGTGAGCGTCAGGCGCCGGGGGCGTGAGCGTCAGGCGCCGGGGGCGTGAGCGTCAGGCGCCGGGGGCGTGAGCGTCAGGCGCCGGGGCCGCGCGCCGCGCGCGCCAGGGCCACCATCGCCTTGCGGACCTCGTCGGTCGTCGAGACCGGCGCGTCGAACGCGAGCCGCGCCGCCCTCGGCCCCGCCGGCGTGATGACGTCCAGCTCGAACCCGTAGCGGTCGACCGAGGTCATGGTCGCGGCCGTCGCGTCCTTGATCCCCGCGAGGACCTTCGCGTAGGCGAGCACGGCGTCGGCGTGGTCGGCGTTCATGTGCTCGAGGATGTGCGCGGCGTCGGACGCGAGCGGATCGGGCTCGGCGGCCGCGTACTCGCCGGCGTCGACCCACGACATGCGGCCGAAGCCGCCGACGTAACGGATCGACGCCGGGTCGAGCCGGTAGAAGGCGAAGTCGGCGAAGTCGACGTAGTGCGCGGCGCGCGGGTGCGCCGCGAGGAACCGCGTCCGGGTGGCGGCCGCCTCCGCGGGGTCGAGCGGGCGGCACGGGCCGAGCAGCGTCATGCGCCCGAGGGCGAGCGGGTCCGCGCGGCCCTGGGCGGGCTCCGCGAGGAGCAGCGACGCCTCGGGGCGCGCCTTGAGGTTGCCGGTGTGCTCGGCCAGCGCCGACAGCAGGAGGAGCAGGCGCCCCTGGGGGTCCGCGGCGACGGTGACGAGCGATCCGTACGGGTAGCCGGCGGGATCCCGGGCGATCGTGCACAGCGTGGCCGTACGGGCCTGCTGCGCGAGCGTGCGGCAGCGCTCGGCGTGGCTCGGCGCGGTCGCGCGCGGGGCGGGTTGCTCGGACTCCGGCTCCGCAGGGCCGCCGGGCCGACCGTGGTCTGTGCTCATGCAGGGCGGGTAGCACGCCGGGTGGCCCGCAGAAACCCGATCGGGGCACGCCGAACGGCCTGACGTGTCACAGGGCATCTCGGCAGGGCGCCTGGATCGCCCCTGCTTCTGGCGATGTCGCCACGGCCGCTTTGGACGAACTCCTGCTTCTGGGGATGTCGCCACGGCCGCTTTGAACGAACTCCTGCAGTCTGGCGGTTCGAGCCCCGCGATCCGCGCCGGAATATCGGCGCGGACTCCGCCGCGCGCGCGTTCATCGAGCGTGTGTCCCGGTAGCGGGAGGCTCGCAGTTCTTGTAATGATGATCGATACGCCCGATTTCGCGCACGGTCGCATGGTGACGCGGCCGTGTCGTCGGGCAGGCGTCGACGAGGTCGTGACCGGACATGATGGCTCCCGTCCCCATGCAAGCCGCGGGTGAACCGCCCGCGATCGAGCCGAGCGCGCGGGCCGCGAAGCCGCGGGTGGAGTGGGTCGATTACGCGAAGGGCATCTGCATCTTCTTCGTCGTGATGCTGCACGCGAACGGCATCACGCAGGAGCGGATGCGCGAGATCGGGTGGCTCGAGGAGGTCGTCGAGTTCGCGCGGCCGTTCCGCATGCCCGACTTCTTCCTGATCGCCGGCCTGTTCCTGGCGAGCGCGCTGCGCCGGCCGTGGCGGCGCTACCTCGACACGAAGGTCGTGCACTTTTTCTACTTCTACCTGCTGTGGATGACGCTGCGCTTCTTGGTCGTGGACCTCGATAACCTGGTCCGCGCGGACGGCGCCACCGCGCACGGGGTCGTGCTGGTCTACCTCCGGCGCTGGATCGATCCGATCGGCACGCTGTGGTTCATCCACATGCTGCCGATCTTCTTCGTCGTGACCCGCCTCCTGCGTTCGGTCCCGCCATGGGGGATGTGGCTCGGCGCCGCGGCGCTCCACAGCGCGCAGATCGCGACCGAGTGGACCGTGATCGACAACTTCGCGTCACGGTACGTGTTCTTCTATTCGGGGTACGTGCTCGCGCCGCACATCTTCCGGATCGCCGCGTGGGCGCACGCGCGGGCGGGCGCGGCGCTCGGCTACCTCCTGGGCTGGGGCGTCCTCAACGGGCTCCTGGTCGCCGCGGGATGGGCGCTGCTGCCGGGCGTGAGCCTCGCGCTCGGCTACGCGGGCGCGCTCGCGGTGATCTTCGTGGCGGTGATGTTATCGAAGCTGTCGTGGACCGGGCCCCTGCGGTACCTCGGCGAGAACTCGCTCGTCGTGTACCTGGGTGACTTCTGGGTCAGCCGGATCGCGAACCGGGCGCTGGCCCTGGCGATCGGCGATGTCGGCTCGCTCGCGCTGGCCACGACGGTGGCGAGCGCGATCGGGACGGTCCTCCTGTGGCGCGTGGTGATGCGCACCCCGGGGCGCTTCATGTACGTGCGGCCCCGCTGGCTCCGGCTCGACGACGGGCCGCCGCCGCGCGAGCAGGATGGGCGCAGGCCGCTCCTCGCCGCGTGAGGTGTCATGGCGAGGGCGTGACAGGGGCCGTGACATGTCACGTCCTCGAGCGTGACATGTCACGGCCCCTCGCCCGACGCCCCGTCGCGCCCCCATGCCCGGAGCGCCGCGGCTCGCCCATGTCGGCCTGATTTGCCGCGCCGGCCGCTCCCCGGCGTCAACGCAGGTCCCGCCGGCAAACGCGCGGCAGGCGGCATGTGCCTTGCCTGAGCGCCCGGTGGACCCACACCCGACGCGCGCGCGAGGCGGCCGCGCCATCACGCAGGGAGAAGCATCATGATGTCTGCACCGATACGGAGGACGACAAGGGATCTCCTCACGGCGTCCATCTCTCCTGAGGACCTGCTCGACGCGGCGGTCGTCTGCGCCAACGTGCCGAGCCCGCTGTCCTCGGTCGCGTTTCACCGGGAGGTCGAGTGTATCCGGAGGTTCTTCGCCGCGGGGTTCCCGGTTCACCTGGCGATCCACCGCGTGGACGGCGCGGCGCCGGCCCGCCGGGACTACACCGAGCTGCACACCCACGATGTCCCGGAGATCAACCTCATCCTCCCCGATCCGACGGGCCTCGAGTACCGCGTCGAGCTCGGCGACAGCGTCCATCACCTCGTCGAGAGCACGAGCCTCTGGATCCCGCCGGGCGTCCCGCACGCCGCGAACGTGGTCCGCGGCTCGGGCTACCTCGTCGCCGTGCGCCTCGATCACGGGGGTGCGACGTGAGGTGTGATCTTCCCCGGGAGCGCGACGAGCAAGCCCGCGCAATGGCGAGCGCCGCGAGCCTCTCCCCGGTCGCGCAGGCCTACCGGAGCGGGAGCGTCTGGCAGAAGGGGCGCGGCGAGCACCTCATCGCGCTCGCCCGCGTGAGGCGCGGTGAGCGCGTGCTCGACCTCGGGTGCGGCACCGGCGGCCTCACGCAGCAGCTCGCCGCGCTCGTGGGTCCCGAGGGGCGCGTGCTCGGGCTCGATCCGGACGCGGCGCGGATCGCGCTCGCCCGGCACACCGCCGGCGCGCCCAACCTGGCGTTTCACGTGGGGGCGGCCGAGCGCCTCGGCGCGCTCGCCCGGGGCCGCTCGTTCGATCTCGTGTTCTCGAACTTCGTGCTCCACTGGATCCGCGACAAGCGGGCGGTCCTCCGCGCGCTACGCGATCTGCTCCACCCCGCGGGGCGCATCCTCGTCCAGTGCGTCTCGTCGCTCCCCGCGCTCGTCGGGGAGCTCTCGCGGCTCGCGGACCCTTCGGGGGAGAAGATCCTCGGGGGCTTTGCGTTCGAGGGCGCCGCGGCGCTCGCCCGCCACGTCGAGGGCGCCGGCCTGCGGCTGATCCGGCTGGAGGAGCAGCAGGGGACGCACGTGTACCCGTCGCTGGACGCGCTGCTCACCTGGTGGCAGGCGACGACGCACGACCGGTTCGACCCGCGGACCATCGAGCCCGCGGCGCTCTCGCGGTTCGCCGCGCTGCACGGCGAGGGCGGCGCGTTCCCGGTGCGCGAGACGTTCTGCTGGTTCGAGGCGCGGCTCGCCCCGGCGCACGGGCGGGGAGGCGGCGGCTGACCCGCGCGTGGGGGATGCGTGCTCATCGATGGCGTGTCCCGGTAGCCGCAGGTGGGTGGAGCGCTCGGCTGCGCGATGACGCTCGGAGCGACGACACCCCGCGCGGCCTGTGCGAGACTGCGCGCCGATGCCCTACGACGACCTCCTCGGACGCCTCGTGACCCTGCCGATACGACGGTTCGGCCCGCCGGGCGCCTTCCTCTCGCCCGATCCGGGCGACCTGCGCCCGAGCGCGCCGGTGCTCCTCCTGCCGGGCGGCGAGGTGCCCGAGGGCGCGAAGGAGGGAGACACGCTCGAGGTGTTCGTGCACCTCGACTCGGAAGATCGGCCCATCGCCACCACGCGCCGGCCGAAGATCGCGCTCGGGGAGGTCGCCTTCCTCCCGGTGACCGACGTGGCGCCCTTCGGCGCGTTCGTCGACTGGGGCCTGCCGAAGGAGCTGCTCGTGCCGCGCGCGGAGCAGACCCGCGATCTGCGGGTCGGGCAGCGGCACCCCATCGGGCTCGTCGTGGACAGGACCGGCCGCCTCGCGGGGACGATGCGCGTGAGCGAGATGCTGCGTGACCAGGGCGAGTTCGATCTGGACGAGTGGGTGGAGGGCGAGGCGTGGCGCAACGAGCCGGGGATCGGGCTCTTCGTCATCATCGAGCGCAGGTTCGTCGGCCTGGTCCCCGCGGACGAGCCGCACGGGCTCGCGCGCGGCGAGGCGGCGCGGTTCCGCGTGACGAGCGTGCTGACCGACGGGAAAGTCGAGCTGTCGGTGCGCGGCCACGCGCACGAGGAGCTCGAGAGCGACGCGGAGGAGGTCCTCGCGAGGCTCTCTCGCCCGGGCGCGCCGCGGGTCGGCGACCGCTCGAGCCCGGACGAGATCCGGGCGATCTTCGGCCTGAGCAAGAAGGCGTTCAAGCGCGCCGTCGGCCGCCTCCTGAAGCGGCGCGCGGTCGCGATCGACGGCGAGGGGTTCGTCGTTCCGCACCGGCGCTGATCCGGGCCGTGAGCCCGGCCCGCCTGGCGGCGGTGGACGACATGGCGTATCCCGAGGACCTGAAGCGCGACCGCGATCGTCGAGCCCAGGCCGGCGACGCCGGAGGAAGCGGAGCCTGTCATGACCATCCAGGAGCGCGTCGAGCAGTCCATCGGGCAGGGGCGCGAGCGGCGGAGGGCGGCGCGCGTGCCCATCGCCACGCTCCTCGCGCTCGTCGTGGCGGGCGCCGCGCTCGCGGCCTGCTCCAGGGGCGTCGGCGCGCCGAAGCACCGCGAGGCGGCGCCGGAGCGAGACGGCGCCTGCGCGGATCCGGCGAGGCCCAGAGCGTACTTCTACCCTGCCGAGAACCGGACGGACTACGCGCCCGACGACCCCTGGAAGGACGGCTGCGCCATGCTGGTGCCAGATCACCTGTTCTGCTGTCCGGAGAAGGCCACTGAGCGGCCGAGGTGAAAGGGACCGCCCGCGCCCAGATCTCCGTCTGCCCTCCCTACGACGGCACCACCCGCAGCCGCCCCCGCGGCATCGCCGCCTCGCGCCCGCCCTCCTCGCGCGCGGGCGCCGGCGCAGGCCGCGCCCCGGCCGGCGGCCACACCGCGAAATCCTCCGGCAGCGGCCCCGGCAGCGCCGGCTGCGCCGTCCTCTCGAGGAGCTGAAAGTCGCACCGCGCGACCAGATCGAGCGGCAGTCCCCTGCCCGGCCCGCCCTTCGCGAACCACGCCCGCGCGGCCTGCACGTTGCGGATCAGCACCGGATGCTGCGGGTCGCGCCGCGCCGCCGTGGTGAAGTGATCCTGCATCGCCTGGATGTCGCCCCGGCGCGCCGCGATGCACGCGAGGGCGTTGTACGCCAGCCCCGGCACCGGAACCCCGAGATCGAGCGCGCGCGCCACGTGGCGCTCCGCGAGATCGAGCTGCCCCGCGTCGAGATGAGCAATCCCGAGCTCCAGGTGCGCCGCGTGGTGATCGCCGAGCCGCGCGAGGATCGCCTTCCGCTCCTCCACCCCCTCGCGGTAGAGCTCGCGCAGGCCCTTGTTCTGCTCGAACCACGCGCTCATGAGCGCCGTGTCCTCCTCCGAGGCGTCGAACGGCGTCTTGAGCTCCTGGAAGTCGCCCTGGAAGTAGACCTCGCGGTCGAGCCACCCGGCCGCCGCGGCGTCGTCGAAATCGCGCGTCCCGGGGTAAATCGACAGGCACGAAAAGATGTATTGATGCGGCCTCGCCGCCTCCAGGAATGCGAGCGTCTCGCGGAACGTCTGGGCCGTCTCGCCGCGATTGCCCAGCATCATGTAATAACGGACCTGGATTCCGTACTTCTTCGCGAGCTCGGTCGACTCGATGATCTTCTTGACCGTGATCTTCTTGTCGATGTTCTTCAGGATGGCCGGCGACCCCGACTCGACCCCCAGGCTCAGGCGCTGGCAGCCGGCGAGGCGCATCTCCCGGAGCAGATCGTCGCCGAGGACGTCGACGCGCGTGTCGCAGCTCCACAGAAACGAGATCTTCCGCTCCCGGATGCCCTGGCAGATCTCGATGACCCGCTTGCGGTTGGTGGTGAAGGTGTCGTCCTTGATCTGCACCATCTTCACGGGCAGCCGCGCCACCGCCGCCTCGAGGGCGTCGAGCACGTAAGGCACCGACTGGCCGCGGAAGCCGCGGCCCCAGGTCGTCTCCGCCCCGCAGAACGTGCAGGCCCAGGGGCAGCCGCGCGAGGTCATCACGATGTGCGTGGTGAAATGGTCGTGCGGCGACGCCAGCGCGTCGAGATCCTCGATCGCCGGCCGCGGCGGGCCGAGCTCGACGCGGCCCCCCGCCCGGTAGGCCGTGCCGGCGATGCCGGTCGCCGGGAGGCCGGCCTCCAGGCGGTCGAGCAGCTCCAGGAACGCGAGCTCGCTCTCGCCGAGCGTCACGGTGTCGACCTCGGGGTGGTGCCGCAGCACCTCGGCCGCGAGCGGGGTCGCGTGCGGCCCGCCGACGACGATGTGGGCGCGGGGGTGGATCGCGCGGATGCACCGGGCCGTGAGCGCCACGCCGCGCCGGTTGGCGGTCCAGCACGACATGCCGAACACATCGGCGTCGAGCGCCCGCACCACCCGCTCGACCTCCGAGAACGGGTACGAGGAGAGGTTCAGCACCTTCACCTGGTGGCCCGCGCGGATCGCCTGCGCCCCCAGCGAGAAGAGGCCGTACGGCGTCTGGTGGAAGTCCGGATCGAGGTCGCCCTCGCGGTACTCGGCCGGGGGGCCGTCCCCGCCTCGGTCGGGCGGCTCCCCCGGCGCGGGGATCTTCCAGGGCGGTGGGTAGAGCAGCGCGATGCGCATCGGTCGTGCCTCTCGGGTGCTGTCCGTCACGCGGGCGCCGCGGCCCGCCCGGAGGAGGGCGCGTTGCCCGCGCCGTCCGTGTCGATGCGGCGCGCGCGCGCGATCCGCGCGTAGAGCTCGGCGCTCGGCCGCGGGCTGCGCTCCTGGGTCGCGTGGTCGACCTGGACCAGCCCGAAGCGCGGGGCGTAGCCCTCGGCCCACTCGAAGCTGTCGAGCAGCGACCAGTGCATGTAGCCGCGCACGTCGACGCCGCGCGCGATGGCCCGGGCGACCTCGGCGAGGTGCCGCACGAGGAACCGCGGGCGCTGGTCGTCGTCGGCGTCGGCGATGCCGTTCTCGGTGATGTAGATGGGCACCCGGGCGCGGGGCCACCAGGCGTCGAGCACGTAGCCGAGCCCCTCCGGGTAGATCTCCCACCCGAGATCGCTGACCTCCGCCCCCTCGGGGACCAGGCGCCGGAGGAACCCCGCGCGCGCGTGCGCGGGCGAGAAGCGGACCAGGTCGCGGCTGTAGTAGTTCACCCCGAAGAAGTCGTGCAGGCCGCTGTCGCAGACGGCGCGCGCGAACGCGTCGTTGAACAGCCGCTCGAACAGCGCGGCCCACATCCGGTCGGCGAGGCGCCCGAAGCGCTCCGGCTCGATGACGCGCAGGTGGTGCGCCACGCCGATCGAGAGGGCGTGGCCGCGGCGGCCCGCGGCCTCGTGCATCGCGCGGTACATGGCGGCGTGCGCGCGGTAGAGGTTCTGGTGGGCGCGCACCGCCTCGACCGGCGAGCTGCGCGCCGGCGGCCAGACGCCGAGCAGGTGCGCCTGCAGGGCGAGCATGTTGGGCTCGTTGAGGGTGACCCAGAGCTGGCAGAGGTCGCCGAGCGCCTCGACGGCGCGCTCGGCGAAGCGCGAGAGCAGCGCCGGCAGCTCCTGCGAGAGCAGCCCGCCGCGCTGCGCGACCCAGCGCGGGAGCGTGAAATGGTGGACGGTGACCATCGGGGTGATCCCCGCCTCGCGGTGGGCGCCGAGCACCTCCCGGTAATGGTCCCACGCGGCCGGATCGAACTCGCCCGGCTCCCGCTCCACGCGGGCCCACTCGATGGAGAGCCGGTGCGCGCCCATGCAGAGCCGGGCCTGGAGCGCCACGTCCTCGCGGAAGCGGTGGAGCTGGTCGCACGCGCCGTCCGGCGTGTCGCCGCCGCGGACGCGCCCCGGCTCGCGCGCGAACGCGGCCCAGTCGCTCTGCTCGCAGTGCCCCTCGACCTGCGTGGCAGAGGCGGCGGTGCCGAACAGGAACGCGTCCGGGAAGCGCAGGACCTCACCCATGGCCGCGCATCCTACGCGAACTCGCGCCGTGCGGCTGCCCTCCGGACACGGGCGCGGCGCCGGGTGGGGGATCGCGCTCGGGGGGCTCAGCTCCGGGGCCTGTGCCCCGGCAGGGGCAGGCGCCGGGGTCGCCGCGGGGCGCCGCGATCCGCGGCGCGGCGGCCGCGGCGCGGCGGCGAGATTGCCCGGGCGGCGGGGCGCCGGTACGCTGGGAGCGGTGTGCGCGGGGCGTTGCGGAGCGGCGGCGAGGGCGCGCCGGCGAGCGGGTGCCCTCGCCGTCACGCTCGCCGTGGCGCTGCTGCACGGGGCCGCGGTGGCCCGGGCCGAGGAGGTCGGGTGGGCCACGTCGCAGGCCGCCGAGCTGACCCGGCAGGGCGAGGCGCGCGCGCTGGCCGGCCAGGCCGACGTGGCGCTCTCGCGGTACCTGGAGGCCCTGCGCTTCGACGCCACGTACGGTCCGGCGTACCTCGGGCTGGGCGCGCTGTACGAGCGGGCGGGCGATCCGCGCGAGGCGGAGCGCACCTACTCCGTGGGGCTGGACCACGTGCGCGGCTTCGTCGAGGGCTACCGGGCCCGGGCGGCGCTCCGGGCGCGCGCGGGGCGGCGCGCCGAGGCGCTCGCCGATCTGGAGGCGGCGGTGGCGCTCCGGGGCGACGACGCCGCCCTGCTCCAGGAGCTCGCGGCCGCGTACGTGGCCGCGAGCGCGCTGCCGGCGGCGCTCGGGGTCACGCGGCGGCTGGCCGCGCTCGCCGCGCGGACCGGCGACGGCGCCCTCGTGGCCAGGGCGACGACCCAGGCGCGCGCCCTGTCCGCGCTGATCGACGAGGCCGATCCCGTGCGAGCGGGCGGCCGCGATCGCGGCCCGGTCCGGCGCGCGATCGCGCGCTACGCGGCGTCCCCCGCGGCGGCACGGACGCGCGGCGGCGCGCCTGCCGGGCGCGCGCCGCGTGAGCCCGTCCGCCCCTGACGCCACGCGGCCCCGGGCCCTGCACAGCCCCCCTGACACCGCACGATCGGCCGCGCCGGACAGCCGTGCTGGCGACGGGAGCGGCCGTTGACGATAGGTGATCCGGTGGCTAGCGATCGATCGACGCCAGCCGAGGAAGGAGCCCTGATATGCTCTTGATCACCGGAGAGGACCCCGTCCTCACGGAGCAGGTCTGTGATGGGCTGTCGCAGCGGAGCATCGCGCACAGCCGGGTGGACGCCGTTCATGCCACCGCGGAGCGCGGCAACCTGTTCCAGGCCGCGCTCGACGCGCGCGCGACCGGGATCGTGGTCATCGAGCCGGTCGCGTGGCGCGGCGCGCCGCCGCCCTCGCCTCCGCCCTCCGCCGGGCTGCTCGCGGCGGCCCTCTCGGCGACGCGCGCGCCCGGCGTGACCTCGCTGCTCCTCGTGACCTCGCGCCGGGACGATGACGAAGGCATCCGCCGACTCCGGCGGGACGGCGCCCCGTACATCGTGCTCAGGCCAGCTCCGCTCTTCCACGTGCTGCCGCGCGGCGCGGAGCGCTCGCTCCGGGATCGGCGCGTGCTGATTCCGCCGGAGGTGGCGGAGGCGTTCAAGGAGGCGATCCCGTTCGGGGCGCTCCTCCTGGCGATCGAGCGCGCGCTGGCGGGTGAGACGCCTCAGGGGACGATCGTGGAGGTCGCGGCGTCTCCGGAGCACTCCGTCATCGAGGTGCTCTCGCGGGCCGGCGCGCGGCCCGAGCTCGCCGGGGGGCTCCGTTCCCGGATCGGCCGGTGGTTCGGCCAGGCGATCGCGCGGGCCGACGGGGCGGACCTGCGCCTCGACGGCGTCGAGGCGCCCGCGACGAGCGAGGCGCCGCGGCGCGCGGTCGCGGAGGCGCTCACGGCCGCGGGCTCGTAGGGCCGGCGAGCTGCCTTCGCCGGGGGCTCGGTCGCAGCCTCCTCCGGGACCTCGTCGAGAGCCATCGACGACGAGGGCGTCGAGGTCGTCCCCCTTCCTCACCCCGACCATCCGACAGGACAATGAACCCGTAACCCGTGGCCGCGCCGGCCCGCGCCAGGGCGATGACGTGATGGGCCTCCTCCGGCGCGCGCGGGGGCGCTTTCGACGCGCGGGTCCGATGGAGGTAGCCTCGGCGCTCCCCATGCAGATCGCTCCGATCCGAGCGCGGCTCCGCGACGGCCGCCATTGCGTCGTCCGCCCGTTCTCGGAGGAGGACGCCGCCGCGCGGCTCGCGCTCGAGCGAGCGATCGTGCGGGCCCGGCACGGCGTGGTGAAGCACGAGGACGAGCTGCCCGCGGACGCGGGCGCCTACGCCGAGCGGCTGGAGCGCGCGGGGCTCACGGCCACGGACGGCTCGGCGATGTGCCTGGCGGCCGAGATGGATGGCGGCCGCCTCGTGGGCGAGGCGACGCTGCTGCGGCTCCAGCCGAGGATGCTGCGCCACGTGGGGGTGGTCGGGCTCGGCGTGCACCCGGAGGCCCAGGGGCTCGGCGTGGGGCGGGCGTTGATGGGGCGGCTGCTCGAGTGGGCGCGCGCGCACCGCGACGCGGACGGCGGGCGCGTGCTGCGGGTGGAGCTGCAGGTGCGGTCGGACAACGCCCGGGCGATCGCGCTGTACCGGTCGCTGGGGTTCGTGCTGGAGGGGACGCGCCGCGCGCTGGTCCGCCGCGACGACGGGGTGTTCGTGGACGACCTGGTGATGGGCCTGCTCCTGGAAGGCGCGCCCGCCGCCCCCGATCCGCGCGCTGCCCCGTGAGCGTGACGGCGCCGGGCGCAACGGGTTAGCCTTCGCGCGATGAGCGGACCGCCTGCCGCCGCGGCCCCCAACCTGGGTGCCGCGGACCCCAACCTGGGTGCCGCGGACCCCAACCTGGGTGTCGCGGACCCCAACCTGGGTGCCGCGGACCCCAACCTGGGTGCCGCGGACCCCAACCTGGGTGCCGGCCGAGACCCCAACCTGGGTGCCGCGGACCCCAACCTGGGTGCCGGCCGAGACCCCAACCTGGGTGCCGGCCGAGACCCCAACCTGGGTGTGGCCCCCGACCCCGGCGCCCGCGCCGCCGAGCGCGCCCGCCTCGCGCTGCGTGCCGGACGGATCGCAGCGTTGACCGCCGGCGGCCTCGCCCTCGGCAAGCTCATCGCCGGCCAGCTCGGCCACTCCATGGCCGTGACCGCGAGCGCCGTCGACTCCCTCTCCGACCTCTTCGCGTCCTCGGCGAACGCCCTCGCCATCCGGCTCGCCCACGCCGCGCCCGACCGGTCCCACCCGTTCGGCCACGCGAAGATCGAGACGCTCGCCACCGCAGGCCAGGGCCTGCTCATCGGCGGCTCGGGCGTCTACCTGCTCATCGAGGGCGTCCGTCGGCTGTTCTCCCCCGAGCCGCTCCGCCTCGCCGCCGTCACGCTCGGCGCCATGGCCGTCGCCGCGCTCATCACCGCGGCGCTCGTCGCCTACCTCGGCCGCGTCGCCGCGCGCACCGGGTCGAGCGCCATCCAGGCGGACGCGGTCCACTACCGCACCGACATCGCCGCGAACCTCGCGGTCTTCCTCGGCGTCGCCCTCACCTACGCGACGGGCATCTCCCGCGTCGACGGCGTCCTGTCGATCGCGGTCGCCGTCTACATCCTCGCCTCGGCGGGCTCCCTCCTCCGCCTCGGCGTGCGCGACCTCATCGACACGAGCGCCCCCGAGGAGCGCGTCCGCTCCATCGAGGCCGCGCTCGACGCGCTGCGCGCGGTCGGCGAGATCGCCGGCCACCACGCGCTGCGCACGCGGATCGCCGGGCACACGCTGTTCGTGGACGTGCACATCGAGCTCCCCGGCGACCTCCGCCTCGCCCGCGCTCACGCGATAGGCGACCGCGCGCGCGACGCGATCCTGGCCGTCGAGCCCGACGCCGAGGTGCTCGTGCACATCGACGTCGAGCGCGACGAGCCCGCCTGAGGCCAGGCGGGCGCACTCCCGGGCGGCGGTCGCCGGGAGCCCGCCGGACGGAGCCGGCGCCGACGCGCCCCCGATGTGCGCTCCCCACCCGCCCCGGGTACAAGCGCCACGGAGCGGCGGTCCCCCGCACAGGAGACGGGCCCAGATCGGCGTTTTCGGCGCGGAAGCGCGCTCCGGTGCGCTGAGCACCGAAAACGTCGAGATGGGCCCGTCTCCGAAGCGGGTGACCGCCGCTCTAGCGCCCGGCGTGGCGGAGGGCGTGGGCGATGCCGCTCTGCAACGTGCCCAGCGTGGTGATGCCGGACAGATCCACGCCGAGCACGACCAGCGTCTGCGCCACCTCCGGGCGGACGCCGGTGAGCACCACGCGGGTGCCGAGCAGCTGGGCGGCGCGCGCGGTCCGCGTCAGCGCGTCGGCGACGAGCGTGTCGACCGCGCGCACGCCGGTGATGTCCAGGATCGCGGTGTGGGCGCCCTGGCTGCTGATACCGGAGAGCAACGTCTCCATGATCTGCGCGGCGCGCGCGCTGTCGATCGTCCCCACGAGCGGCATCGCCACCACCCGGTCGGCGAGCGGGATGAGCGGCGTGGACAGCTCCCGGAGGGCAGCCTGCTGGGCGACGATGATCTTCTCCTGCAGCGCCGCCCGCTCGGCCTCCGCGCGCCTCAGCATCGTGATCTCGGTCACGATGCCGCCGAGGCCGATCGCCTGGCCGCGCTCGTCGAGGATCGGGAACTTGACCGTGGAGAAATGGATATGCGTGCCGCCGAACGGCAGCGCCTCCTCGAACTGCATGACGCTCCCCCCGGCGAGCACCTCTCGCTCCTTCGCCAGGAGCATCTCGGTGCCCTCGGGGGTCAAGGTGTTCACCTCATGTTCTTTCTTGCCGATGACCTCGATGGCGTGCCTCTGCAGGACTTGCGCGAGAGCACGGTTGACGAAGACGTAACGCCCCTCGAGATCCTTGACGAAGATCGAGCTGCTCGCGTTGTCCACGAGCTGGAGGAGGAGCTGATATCGCCCGCGCATCATCTGCTCCCTCCGCCGCGGATCGCTGGTGTCGTCGACGATCGCCGCGATCTCGCGCACGTCGCCCCCGTCGTCGCGCAATACGGTGTACGTCCAGCGGCAGGGGCGCGCGTGCCCGTCTCTCGTCCTGGCCTCGCCCTGAGCCACGGCGAACCGGTTCTCCATCCAGTGGAACTCGAAGGCGCTCACCGCGTCTGGGGTCACGGGATCCGCGGCCACGAGGTCGGACAGCCTGCGACCGACGGCCTCGCTCGCGCGCCAGCCGAAGATGCGCTCGGCGCCGTCGCTCCAGCGCGTCACCGTGCCCTCCGGGCGCCAGTGGATCAGCGCCGGTGACGTCGTGAGCACCCACTCGAGCGCGGCGTGACCGCCCGCGTCGGTCGCGTCGCGCTGCGCGGATCCCTCGGGCGAGCGGCCACGCGACCGCTCCGCCAGCGCTCCCTCCAGCGCCTCGACGCGCGCGTGCAGTGCTGCGTTCTCTGCCCTGAGTCGCTCGAGCTCGTCCAGTTCTTCACGCACCATTCGCCAGAGGATGGAGCGTACGCCGGGCGTGAGCGGGGTTTCAAGGCTGCCGTCCGGCACGAATGCACAGGAACGCACCGCAGCGCTCAGACACGATGGTGCCCTCGACCACCCAGCCCCCGATGTGAGGGGCTACCGGCGAGGCCTGGAGTCGCCCGGTGGACCGACTCCAGGCCTCGCCGACGTCGGTGTCCCGCGCGATGGCCCCCACCACGCCCTACATGCCGTGCTCGTCCAGGTAGCGCTCGGGCGCGAGCTCCCACCGCTCCGGCGAGCGCCAGAGCTGCGACAGGAGCAGCTCCCGCATCAGCATGAACTCCTTCGGCAGCCGATCATACAGCCGCTCGAAGAGGTCCCCGTGCGAGCCGAGCTCCACCTTCCACGCCTCGCGGTCGACGGCCATGAGCTGATAGAACCTCTCCTTCGAGAAGCCCTCCATGCCCGTCCACTCGAGATCCTCGTAGCGGGGCATCCATCCGAGCGGGCTCTCCTCCGCGAAGCCGCGCCCGTGCACCCGGTCGACGATCCACTTGAGGACGCGCATGTTCTCGCCGAAGCCCGGCCACAGGAAATTGCCCTGCTCGTCCTTGCGGAACCAGTTGACCGAGAAGATGCGGGGCGGATTGACGATCTCGCGCCCCATCTGCAGCCAGTGGTTGAAGTAGTCGCCCATGTGGTAGCCGCAGAAGGGCAGCATCGCCATCGGGTCACGGCGGACCTCCCCGAGGGGGCCGCCCGCCGCCGCCGTCATCTCCGAGCCGATCGTCGCGGCCATGTAGACGCCGAAGCTCCAGTTGAACGCCTGGTACACGAGCGGCACCGTCGTCGCCCGCCGCCCGCCGAAGACGATGGCGCTGATCGGGACCCCATCCGGATCGTCCCAGCGCGGATCGATCGACGGGCACTGCGACGCGGGGGTCGTGAAGCGCGCGTTCGGGTGGGCCGCCTTGCGCCCGCACGCCGGCGTCCACGGATTCCCCTGCCAGTCGATGAGCTCCGGCGGCGGCTCGCCGGTCATCCCCTCCCACCAGACGTCGCCGTCGGGCGTGAGCGCCACGTTCGTGAAGATCGTCCCCCGCCGGATGGTCGCCATCGCGTTCGCGTTCGACCGCTCCGACGTCCCCGGGGCCACCCCGAAGTACCCCGCCTCGGGGTTGATGGCGTAGAGCTGCCCGTCCCGCCCGGGCTTCATCCAGGCGATGTCGTCGCCGACGGTCGTGACCTTCCAGCCGTGGAACGCCTTCGGCGGGATGAGCATGGCGAAGTTCGTCTTGCCGCAGGCGCTCGGGAAGGCCGCGGCGACGTACGTCTTCTCGCCCTTCGGCGACTCGACGCCCAGGATGAGCATGTGCTCGGCCAGCCAGCCCTGCTCGCGGCCGATGGCCGAGGCGATGCGCAGCGCGAAGCACTTCTTGCCGAGCAGCGCGTTGCCGCCGTAGCCGCTCCCGAACGACCAGATGAGCCGCTCGCCCGGGAAGTGGACGATGTACTTCTGATCCCGGTTGCACGGCCACGGCACGTCGCGCTGGCCCGGGGCGAGCGGCATGCCGACCGAGTGCAGGCACGGGACGAAATCGCCGTCGCCGAGCGCCTCGAGCACCTTGCTCCCCATGCGGGTCATGATGCGCATGCTCGCGGCGACATACGGCGAGTCGCTGAGCTCCACGCCGATGTGCGCGTAGGGCGAGCCGACAGGGCCCATGCTGAACGGGATGACGTACAGCGTCCGGCCGCGCATCGCCCCGGTGAAGAGCCGGCGCAGCGTGGCCTTCATCTCCTGCGGATCGGCCCAGTTGTTCGTGGGGCCGGCGTCCTGCTTGCGGCGGCTGCAGATGAACGTGCGGTCCTCGACGCGGGCCACGTCGCTCGGATCCGAGCGCGCGAGATAGCTGTCCGGGCGCCTCTCCGGGTCGAGGCGGATGAGCATGCCCGCCTCGACCATCTGCTCGCAGAGCGCGTCGTACTCCTCCTTGGAGCCGTCGCACACGTGCACGCGGTCCGGCTGGCACATCGCCACGACCTCCGCGATCCATCGCCTGAGCTTCTCGTTGGCGATCGTCGATCGCAGCTCGGGGATCGAGGTCGGCGGCTGCTCCGGCTGGCCCTGGTTCTCGCTGCTCTGGCTGAATCCTGCGGACAATGGCGTACCCTCCTTCAACCGTGTGCGACGAGCGCGCTCTGCAAGCCGCGGGCCCCGCACGCCATTTTCCGTAGTCTGGCCGGAACGCGGCCTCCGGGCCGCCCCGAACCTCCTCGAGCCCGCTCGCCCCGGCGAGGTCGCGCGCACGCGCTGCGCGCCGCGGCACGGCCTGCGCCGCGGCGACGGCCTGCGCCGCGGCGTCATGCCGAGGCGCACGTCGCCCGCGCTCGGATGCCATCTCCGGCGCCGGAGCTCTCCCCGGCGCCGGAGCTCACTCCGCCCGCGCGTGGAGCGACGCCTTCACCGGGCCGTCCCCGACCGTCGCAAGGACGCGCTCCACCACCGGCGCATGCAGCGCGAGGAGCCGGGACGGCGCGACGCCCAGGGTCACGATCAGCGCCAGGATCGACAGCAGGGCGGCCCGCTCCCGGAACAGGAGCGACTCGATCGCCGCGCCGCTCGCCCGGCCCCGCGGGATCGGGCCCAGGAAGGTGCGCTGGAACGCGCGGAACATCGTGATCCCGTTGAGCGCCGTCGCGCCCAGCATCATCACCGCGAGCG
This sequence comes from Sorangium cellulosum, assembly GCF_004135735.1. Taxonomy (GTDB): domain Bacteria; phylum Myxococcota_A; class Polyangia; order Polyangiales; family Polyangiaceae; genus Sorangium; species Sorangium cellulosum_F. The sequence goes on from NZ_CP012670.1 coordinate 5,167,820, forward strand.
CCGGGCTCACGTGCAGGACGCCGTGCAGCAAGAGATCCTCGCCGATGAACGTCAGCGCGCCCGGGAACCCGATCGCCGCGAACGCGAGCAGGAAGAAGAAGGCGGCCATGCGGGGCGTCTTCGCCACGAGGCCGCCGAGCTCCCTCATGTCCGCCGTGCCCGTCCGCGCCTCGATCGCCCAGACGACCATCGCCACCCCGATGACCGCGATCGACAGGCCGAAGCTCTGCACCAGCGCGCCGCTCACGCTCTGCGGGTTCATCGACGCGATCCCGAGGAGGATGAGCCCCTTCTGGCTCGCCACGAGGTACCCGATCATCCGGCGTAGATCCGTCTGCGTGAACGCGAGGACCGAGCCGTGCAGCGCGCTGAAGAGCCCCAGCGCGGCGAGGATCGGCATGTCCTCGGCGCACGCCTCGGGCAGGAGCGGCGCCGCCACGCGGACCAGCACGCAGACGCCGACCTGCATCTCGGCGAGCAGGACGGTCACGCCGATCGGCCCCCGCTCGAGCAGCACCGGCAGCCAGCCGTGGAACGGCACGGCGGCCATGCGCATCAGCACCGAGATGCCGACGAGCGCGAGCAGCGGCGACTGCCACGCCTCGGGGATGCCGACGCGGGCGATCTCCTGGAGGTCGAACGGCAGCGCCGCGCCGCGGCGCGCGGCGAGCGCGGCCATGGCGCCGATCGCGAGGACGAGCGGCGCCGCGCCGCCGATCAGGAAGATGCGGTAGGTGCGCCGGAGGAGCTGGTCGGACGCGCCCTCCCTGGCGACGAGGCGCGCGCCCGGCAGGAGCGCGGCGACCCACGCCACGGCGAGCACCGCGAGGTCCGACGCGCAGTAGACGCCGAGGATGGCGCTCGCCGTGGCGAGCAGCGCCGCGAGGTTCGGCCGGTCGAGCGCGGCGCGCGGGCCCGCGGCGATCAGGGCGAGCAGCATGAAGCCGAGCAGCGGCAGCAGGGAGGCGCTGAAGCCGTCGAGCCCGAGGCGGAGGCGCACGCCGAGGGGCGGCACCGCGGGGCCGATCGCGTCGAGGGCGACGCCGCCCCCTGCGCGGAACAGCGCGAGCGCCACGAGCGAGAGCAGCAGCGTGAGCGCCGCCCCGGCGAGGGCCACGCGGCGCGCGGCCTCGTCGCCGCGCGCGCGGGAGGCGGCCAGCGCGGCGAGCGCGGGCGCGAGGACGAGCGCCGAGAGGAGCAGGAACATCGTCATGACCGCGCCCCCTTCGCGTCGACCGTGGAGGCCGCCACGCCCACGGAGGCCGGGGCGCCCGCGGTGGCCGCCGCGCCCGCGCGCTCGCCGTGAGCGCGGCCGTCGTCGCGCGCGGCGCCAGGGTGGCGCTCGGCGACGCCGCTCAGCGCCGCGACCCAGCGGCGCTCGAACCGGTCGACCGCCTGACCGAGGCGCACGAGCGGCGCCGCGATGAACCGCTGCTGCAGCGCCTCCAGGTGGAAGCGCTCGAGGGCGAGCCAGTACGCGCGCCGCACCAGCGGCGCCGGCAGCACCCGGCCGGCGATCCCGAGGAGCGGCAGCGGGTCGCCGGCGTGCGCGGCCCGGATCTCCTGCGCGTCGCGGAGCGCCGAGGGGGAGCGCAGCATCTGCAGGCACCTGAGGCACGCGTGCGCGAACAGGTGCACGAGCGCGAGCCAGTAGAGCCCGAGCCCGATCTCCACGAACATGATCCCGACCTGCGACATCGTCGCGTACGCGAGCGCGCTCTTCACGTCGGCCTGCACGCGGCCCACCAGGGTCCCGTGGACGGCCGTGAGCGCCCCCACGACGACGACCACCGCGCTCGCCGCGGGCGAGCGCTCGAGCACGGGCGCCGCGCGCAGCATCAGGTACACGCCCGCGTGGATCGAGATCGCGCCGTAGAACAGCGCGCTCGAGGGCGTCGGCCCCTCCATCGCCCGCGGCAGCCAGCTGCCGAGGGGGAACTGCGCGCTCTTGCCCATCGCGGCGAGGAACAGGCACAGCGCGAGCGCCGTCGCCCCGGGGGCGCCGATCGCGGCGGCCGTCCCGGGCCAGGCGGCGCCGCCGAACACCTCGCCGAAGTGGGTGGAGCCGGCGATCTGGTGCATCAGCACCACGCCCACGAGCAGCCCCACGTCGCAGAGCCGGTAGGTGACGTAGACCCTGAGCGCCGCCCGCGCCGGCGCCGCGCGCTCGTGAAAGAAGGCCACGAGGAGCACGCTCGTCACGCCGACGATCTCCCAGCCCGCGAAGAGCAGGTCGATGCTCCCCGCGGACACGAGCGCCAGCATGCCCGTCGAGAACAGCGCGAGGAGCAGGAAGAACCGCGCGAACCCCGCCTCGCGGTGCAGGTAGGCGACCGAGAACCTGCCGGCGACGAGCGCGATCAGCGAGACGAGCACCATCATCGTCGCCGACAGCCGGTCGACGAGCAGGATGACGTCGAACGAGTAGCCCGACGCCTCGAACCAGTGCCCGAGCTCCACGGGGAGGAAGGCGTAGGGCGCCGCGACGGACGAGCCCCAGACGACGAGCGAGGCGGCGAGCGAGATCGCGAGCGAGGACTGCACGACGCCGGACACCACGCGCTCGCTCGGCGTGCGCAGGAGGAGCAGGAAGGCGCCGAGCGCGGCGAAGGCCACCGCCGGCGAGAGCACGGCGAGCGCGGCGAGCTTGCCGAGGACGAGATCAGGCAGCATGTTCGGCGATCTCCAGCGAGGCCCCGAGGGGCGCGGGGCGGACGACGGCGGGCGGCACGAAGTCGCGCTTGCCCGCGTACCAGTCGGAGGACCGCGCCACCGTGGGCAGGGGGCGCTCCGGGGGCGAAAACGGCGCGAAGGCGCCGCGGGCGAAGTGCTCGATCCGGCCCGTCGCCGGATCGACGCAGGCGAGCTGGATCCAGCCGTTGAAGATGAGCTCGCGGAGCGACGGCTGCCGCGCGCAGATGGCCGCGGCCGTCTCCGTGCTCGCCTCCACGACGGTGAGCATGCGCACCGGCTCGTGGATCTCGATCATCTGCTTCGGCAGGCCGGTGCGCAGATCGCTCCGCGCGCCGTCCATGACCCCGAGCAGCGAGACGAGGTTGTGGGGGAGCTTGGTCCCCGCGCCGAAGCGGAGGTTGTCGACGCGGGAGAAGTAGTACTCCAGGTTGATCCCCGCCCCGACCGGCCCGGCGGAGAGCAGGACGCGCTCGAGGACCGCGCCGGTGGGGTCCTGGGTCGGGTCGTACGACGTGAGGAACACCCGGCGGTCGAGGAAGAGCCCGCGGGTGAGCTCGCGGCGGCCGATCACGCAGACGGCGTTGGTCGCGTGCCCGAGCTCGGGCCGGGCCTCGCTGAGGTCCACGGCGCGCGCCTCGACGTGCGCGAGCGCCTGCTCGGGGCTCAGGCGCTCCGGGGCCGACGCGAAGCGGCGGCAGCGCTCGTGCGCGTGCCGCTTGCGCGCCTCGACGAGCGCGCCCTTGAGCGCGGCGATCTCGCCGCGGTGCGACGGCGGCGCGAGGATCTCGTCGTAGAAGACGATCTCCTCGGTGGTCGTGTTGTTCATCCCGCCGAGGAAGAAGGTCCCCTCCGGGATGTCGATGCCGCGCGCGCGGAGCAGCGCGCGCACCTCCCGGTCGTTGGCCATGGCGGCGAACAGCCGCGCGTTCGGGCCGCCGTGCCGGCCGCCGCACGCGCCGCAGTCGTACGCGGAGTGGTGCGGGTTGTTCACGCTGCTCGCGCCGTGGCCGAGCACCACCACGAGCGGCGCGAAGCGCCGGGTGAGCCCCATGATCTCGAGCGTCGCCGCCACCATCGCGGCCTCCTCGGCGGCCGCGAGGGGCGCGCCCCCGCCGCGCGCCTGCGCCCCCTCCTCGTGCGGGCTGTGGAGCTGGGTCGGCACCGCCGGCAGGAGGCGCCGCGCGATCGCGCCGCGCAGCCGCGCGTACGCCCGCGGGAAGAGGGTGCGCCCGACGAGCGGGATCGTGGAGAACAGCCCGAGGGTCGGCGTGAGCAAGAGGCCGCGCGAGAGGGTCCGGGTCCCGTGCCCGAGCGCGTGGACGAAGCGCGCCCAGCGCCTGCGGCGCGCCTTCCGGACGAGCCCGAAGCCCTCGACGCGGGGTCGCTCGACGATCTCGTGCGCCGGCACGACGTTGACGGGGCAGAGGCTCGCGTGGCCGGCGTCGTCGAGCCCGCGGTACCGGATCGGCACGCCGAAGAACCCGGCGATGCCGAACGTCTCGTGCCGCGGGGAGAGCTCCTCGAAGTGCCGCCGGAGCCCCTCGCAGCGGTCGTCGATGCAGAGCGCGACCTGGAACCGCGGATCGGAGACCGCGCGCTCGCTCGCAGGGCGGCGCAGGTTCGCCGCGATGCCGTGCAGCACCTCGACCCGGTGGTGGTGCTCGTAGGCCTCGTGGAGCAGGCGCCGCCGCGCCATCTCGTCGAGCCCCTCGAGCACCTCGAGCGCCCAGACGCGATCCTCCACCGGGAGCGGATGGATCTGGGCGACCGACAGCCCCGCGAGCTGCGCGAGCTGGAACAGGCGGAAGGGCCTGTCGCCGTCGGGCGAGCGCGGCGGCGGCTCGACGGGCTTCGCGGCGCGCCGGGCGTGCTCGACGAGCCCCGCGAGGGGCCCCTTGTACCCCAGCTTCCGGCGCGCCACGTGGCGCAGCGCGTACCGGGCGAGGGTCAGGCGCACGGCGAGGTAGTCGACCAGCGACGCGGGCGGCGCGCCCTCGGGCCGGTCGCCCGGCGTGCGCTCGAGGCGGTGGACCATGCCGGCCCAGCCCGGCAGCTCGAGCAGCACGCGCGTCACGTAGCCCTCCCACCGGTCCTCGGCGACGCCGAGCTCGCGCAGGGCGGCGACGGCGACGGCGGCGGGCGGCGTGCTCGCCCCGAGCGCGCGGAGCTCCGCGTCGAGCCCGGCGAAGCACGCCTCGGCCGGCCTCGACCCGTCGAGCACGAGGCCGCGGAACGCGCGGAAGAGCCCCTGCGCGCGGTCCGGCATCGCCCAGTGCGCGATCCCCTCGTCGAGGTAGGCGCCGAGGAGCCGGATGAAGAGCGGATCGATGAGCTCGGCCGGGTCCTCCCCCGTGAGCGCGAGCAGGAGATCGCGGTGCGATCGATCGACGCCCACGCGATCGATGAGCGGCGGCGCGGCGGGCGTCGCGGGCGGCAGCGGCACGCTGCAGCAGGCGTCCCAGAGGGCGAGCGCGGCGCGGGACTCCGGGTCGCGGCCGCCCAGGTCGACGAGGCGCGCGGCGGCGTCGGGGCGCTCGGCCAGCCAGCGCTCGGTACCGACGATGAGGCGGCGGTACGGCTTGGGCGGGAGGTCGGGCCGGAGCCTGCGCGTCTCTCCCGCCTCGGCGATGCGCCACCGGAGCCCCGCCTCGGTGACGCCCTCGACGCGGAAGCGCAGCGCGAGGCGCTCGATCTCGTTGCGTGACAGCGGGCCCCGGCGCTCGTCCGGCCTCTCGGCGAAGCGCTCGGCGAGCGCCGCCTCGATGTCCTGGTCGTCGATCCGGCCCGACGCGATGTGCGCGCGGTACTCCGCCTCGGGGAGGTACGGCTCTGCCTCGAACAGCGCGCTCGCCGCGGCGAGCGCGTCGTGGAACGGCAGGTGCTGGAACGCGTGCAGCGTGTTGTGGTGGACGAACACGCCGATCGGCCCCTGCGCGGGCAGGAAGTGACCGGCGTGCTGGAGGAGGGTGCGCAGGCGCTCTTCTGGAGCTTCGTCTGCGCTGGACGTCGAACTTGGCTCGTTCATTTCAATCGTGGAGTGGTAGTATCGTCTCAAATCTGCGGCGCGCACGCGCATCCTTCGCGCGTCTCGCCATCTTTCACGTCACGTGCCTCACACCCCGCCGTGCGGGCTCAACGGATCACCACGGGCGCGAGGACGACCTTCTTCCTCGCGGAGAGCGGGTGCGACGACAGCGGGCCGTGGTCTTCGAGGCCCGAGAGCGTCAGCGTCCGCCCCTTGCGCTCGAGGGAGGCCTTGAGATCGTGCAGGTTGGCCATGACCGTGTGATCGACCAGGCGGGTGTCGGAGAAGTCGATGTCGATGACGGAGGCGCCCGGGTGCCGCGCGAGCCTCCGCTTGATCGAGAGGTAATTGCTGAAGACGGCGGCCTGCTTGACGCGCAGCACGAGCCGCTCGCCGTCGACGCGCTCCTCGATGTCGGGCCGGAAGAGGCTGCGGATCGGCGCGCCGTGGAGCACGTGGATGAACATCTCCACCGCGATGCCGGCCGCGACGCCCACGAGCAGATCGGTCGCGATGGTGATCACGGCGGTGGCGACGAAGACCACGAGCTGCTCCTTGCCGATGCGGAACGTGTGCACGAACTCCCTGGGAGACGCGAGGCGGACGCCCGTGAAGACGAGCATCGCGGCCAGCGCGGCCAGCGGGATCCTGTGGATGAGCCCCGGCGCGAAGGCGACGAAGACCAGGAGGAACGCGCCGTGGAAGAAGTTCGAGAGCCGGCTCTTCGCGCCGTATCCGATGTTGGCGGAGCTGCGGACGATCTCCGAGATCATGGGCAGCCCGCCGAGCAGGCCCGCGGCGAGGTTGCCGGCGCCGGTGGCGAGCAGGTCCTTGTCGAGATCGGCGTTGCGCCTCTCGGGATCGAGGGAGTTGACCGCCTTCGCGGACAGCAGCGACTCGATGCTCCCCACCAGGGCGAACATCACGACATACTTGAGGGACGCGGCCGTGGTGACCTGGCTGAAGTCCGGCAAGGCGATCGCCTGAACCAGGCTCCCCGGGAGGCTGACGAGGAACTTCGGCCCGACCGTGTAGATCGAGTCCGTCATCGAGAAGGTGTACGTGTGCCTGTGCTCGAGGTCGAAGGCGAGCGCGAGCGGCATCGCGGCCGCGAGCACCAGGAGCGGCGCGGGGATCTTCTGCATCCATCGCCCTCTCCGGGCCAGCAACGGATAACCGAACAGGAGGACGAGAGACAGGACGCCTATCAGGGCGATCGCGGGGTTCAGCCGGAGGGCGCTCGCCGGGATCTCCAGGAGCAGGGGGAGCGGCTCCTTGGCCGTCGGGGAGACGCCTAGGAGCGTGTGGACCTGCTTCGAGCAGATGATGATCCCGATGGCCGCGAGCATGCCGTGCACCACCGAGGAGGGGAAGAAGTCGCCGAGGGTGCCGGCGCGCGCGAGCGCGAAGGCGATCTGCACCACGGCGGCGACGACGATGCAGGCGAGCGCGCGGCGGTAGCCCGTCGCGTTGTCCCCGCCGCCGAGCTCCTGCACCGCGCCGAGCGCGATGACGATGAGCCCCGCTGCCGGGCCTTTGATGGTGAGCCGCGCGCTGCCGAGCCAGGTGGCGATCACGCCGCCGACGATGGCGGTGAGCACGCCGGAGATGGGGGGGAATCCGCTCGCCATGGCGATGCCAAGGGAGAGCGGGAGAGCTATCAAGAAGACGAGGAATCCCGAGACGAGATCGCTCTTCCACGTTGATGGTGCCGGTTCTGGTGGCTCCGGCATGTTCGTCATGGACATGGTGGTATTCGACCCTCGGATACGCGGGCAGGACGCCGTCCTGCAGTCTCCGTCCCGACCGCTGGTGCGTTGTCGTCCAGGTTCGTTCCAGGCTCGTCGCTCACGTGGCCAGCGCGCCAGCGAGCCTCCTGTTGCGGCTCGCCTCCACACCGGTCCCTCCGCGGCGGACCTCGGACGAACTTGGGCGACGCGTTACTAGGAAACGGGGTGTTTCATTTCCAGTACCCGGCCACACGATTTTTTAGAATGTCGACCGGACGCTCCATGCTGGAAAATTACAAACCAAACGGATCTGCATGCTGTGCCAGCGCCGCCGTCGAAGCCGGGCTTGAGCGGCGCCGCGCCGGGCAGCGGGATCGGCACGCTGCCGAGGAGCTAGCCGGGGGCGCTCCCCAGGCTCGACAGGATGACGTCGATCTCCGAGAACGCCTGAGCGCGTCGCCCTCACCGCCGATCACGCCCACGAGGTCGCCGCGCTCGCACCTCGTGAGATCGCCGCGCTCGCACCTCGTGAGATCGCCGCGCTCGCACCTCGTGAGATCGCCGCGCTCGCACCTCGTGAGGTCGCCGCGCTCGCACCTCGTCTCGTCGGGGACGACGGCGAGCCCTCCGCCCCGGCGCGTGCCCCCCACCGCCGCGGACGCTTCAGGACCCGTCGCTGTCCGGATCGATGCCCATCGCGCGCAGCCGCGCAGCGAGCCGGCGCGCGCGCGCCTCGGCGTCGGTCGCGCGCGCCTCGGCGTCGGTCGCGCGCGCCTCGGCGTCGGTCGCGCGCTCCGCGCCCGTCGGCACCACCGCGCCGTCCGCGGTCCGCCACCGCAGCCAGGTCGTGTGGATCCCCTCGAATGTGCCCTCCCAGAGGACGAGCCCGAGCCCCGCGAGCCCGAACCACGGCTCCGTCGGCACATAGAACCTGCCGTGAAGCTCGAAGGCGTGCAGCGGCTGCTCGCCCTGGTGATGTGCGGGATCGAAGACGACGTAATAGGGGATCCCCGCCCGCGCGTAGCGCGCCCGCTTCTCGCCGAGCTCCCTGCCCTCCCGGTTCGAGACGATCTCGACGACGATCTCGGGCGCCTTGCCGAACTCCCAGAAGAAGTACGTCCGGTTCTTCTTTGCCCAGAAGTCCTCGCGGACCTGGACATCCAGGCTCAGGAAGACATCGGGGACGATCGGCGGCTCGTGCAGCGCCGGGAACAACCCGACGTTGGCCGCCGCGACGAACGGGCGCGCCTGGCCGTCCTCGCCGGGCGGGGGGCCGGACCAGGAGCTGTAGAGCGGCTCCGTGAGCAGGCGCTGCTGCTTCTCCGAAGGCAGGTTGTCCACGGGGGTCTCGTCCTCGGTCACGATGCCGGAGATGTCGGGCTCCTCGGGCTGCAGGAGGACGGCGGTCGAGGACCTCATGCCGGAAGATTCCCAACCCAGGGCCGGGATGTCAACGAGGGCCAGGTGGGAAGGCGGGCTCGGAAGACCGGGCGGGCCCCCGGAGGCCACGCGCGGGGCGGGCGCGAGCCCGCGGGCCGCTGGCCCCGCCCCCTGCCCGGGCCGACATCGCTGCACGCGCTCAAGGCACGCGCTCAAGGCCCTATCCGGACGAGCCCGACCCAGTCGAGCCGGGCGCCGTCCTCCCGGCACTCGAACGAGACGGTGTGCTCTCCGGGGTCGAGCGCCACGAGGACCTCCGCGTCGTCGGCCTTCGAGTCCTTGACGCGATCGAGGTGGAACTCGGCCCCGCTGAAGCTGTAGACGATGCCCGCCTCCGGCTGGCGATCCACGCGGACCAGGAACGAGTTGTCCGTGCTCGGATTGGGCCCCACGGCGACCTTGACCTTGATCTGGTAAGAGCCTGCCTCGCCGACCTCCATCCGGCATTCGACCCGGTCCCCGTGACAGCCCGCGTCCTCGGGGACGACCACGTACTCCACGCCGCTCGGGTCGGTCTCGACCATGAACCTGCCGTCCCGCGCGCAGCGCTCGGCCTCGCGCGCCAGCGGATTTCCCTCGCCCCCGCCGGCCGCGCCCGTGGACGCCGAGGACGCGTCCCACTCCGCGGACAGCCCCTCGAGCGAGCAGCCGCACAGGAGCGCCGGGAGCAGCGCGACCCAGCTCCCCCACCCCGGCGCGCCGCGCGCGCCAGCGGACGCGCGGCGCGCGGGCGCGCGAGGCGACCGGCCGCCGCCCGCGCCCCGTCTCGTTCCTCCATGCAACTCCGGGTGCCCTGTCGGCTGGACAAAGAATGGCAGCATCGCGCGGACCGTCAGCGTCTGTTCCGGCGATTCTACCAGCGTCTCGATGCGCCGCGCGAAGCTTCTCAGCGTCTCGATGCGCCGCGCGGAGGTCCTGGCCCCGCGTGGCTCGCCCGGCAGGCGCCGCCGGGGCGCTCGCGGCGCTCGACGCGGCGAGCCCGCGGCGAGGGCGGCCGCTCAGGTGGGCCCGGAGATCCGCCAGAACCCGATCCTCGCGGCGCCCCGGAGGTCCGGGCCGACTGGGCCCTTGCCCCAGAAGTGATCATCGTAGTTGGGGATCGTCCAGCCCGGGCCGTACACCCCCATCACCGCGTAGATCACCTTGTCATCCGGCTGGACCTCGATCGCCGTCGTCGCCCACGCCTGCCGCAGCGGCGCCGGGCTCGCCTCGTCGAGCAGGCGGCCCGCGAACAGCGCCCCCTCGGTCGTGTCGTCGTACGAGATGGTCGCATAGCCGAGCAGGAGGTGCAGGCCGTTGAACGCGCCCGACCAGCGGAAGCGCCACGCGCCCGCGTCGTCCTGGAGCGGGCCGCAGGCGGCGACCACCATCCATTCCAGGTTGGAGTTCCCCCAGTGGGCGTCGCCGAAGTGCAGGAAGCGGTCGCTCATGTTGCTGCAGAACATGAACCCGGAGCCGTTCGCGTGCCCCGTGTAGAACGTGAGATCGACGGAGTCCACGAAGGACGCGTCCTGGCCCCCCATCACCGGATCCTTGAAGTCGATCTCCCACGCGCGCTGATCACCCCAGTTGAACCGGGGCGTCACGCCGCCCGCCTCGAAGCGCTTCAGCAGCCCGTCGACGTTCGCCGCCGAGTGATCGAGGCCGCCGCAGCGCCCGACCCACTCGGCGCCGACCACGCCGCGCCCGTCCTCGTCCGGCGCGGGGACAGGCGCGCGCGGCGCCTCGCCCCCCGGCGCCGCGCGGAGCACCGGGATCGTGCGCGAGGCGGTCGCCACCAGGCCGTTCGCGTCCGTGACGTACAGCGAGAGCGTCTCCGTCTGTCCGCGGACGAGAGGGCCGCTGTCCGGGAGGGCCATCGGATACCGCACCTCCGCGGCGAGGGGGTCCGCGCCGTCGAGCGAGCGCGCTGACGATACCCACCTGTACGTGTACGGCGCAGCGCCCCCGGCGACGATCGCCTCCGCGGTGACGGTCTCGCCATCCATGCGCACGGCGACGGCGGCGCGCGGAGCGTCCTTGACGGCCGGCACGACCGCCCTGCGCACGTCCACGACCTCACCGCCGGAGAACCGCCGGGCGCTGCATATATAATGAGGCAGGATCCGCGTCACCTCGCGGGAGAGCGGCGGCGCGTAATACACGAGCTCCGGCTCGGCCGCGATCTCCGCGCCGCCGCCCAGCGCGCGGGCGCACAGCGCCGGGGCCTCCGAGGCCGGGACGATCGCGACGTCCTCCCCGCGCTCCAGCTCGCGCCGCGCGTAGATCAGGTGGGTCACGGCGCCCTCGGCGTCGAACGTGATCCTGACCTTGGCGCCGGGGCCGATCAGCCGTAGTCCCTCCAGCTCGTCGCGGAAGCTCACCTGCGTGTCGAGCTCGGCCCGCGCCCCCCGCAGCCCCGCGGCGTCGATCGACTCGAAGACGGAGTGGCCCACGGCGATATCGCGTCCGACCGGCAGGCGCGCCGCCTCCAGCGCGGCCCACGCCCGCGCCGCCGCGTCCTGCTCGGGGAGGACGCGGATCGCCGAGAGCGCCTCGAAATCCACGGCGTCATCGCCGGCCACCGTGGCGAAGCCGCGCTCGTCGCGAAATCCGGGCGCGGGCGGGGCGACCTTCCTCGTCGGCAGGCGCTGGAACCGCGCGCGGTCGAGGTATCGAATCGCGCCATCCGGCGCGAGCGCGGCGCCGCCCCGAAAACCCTCCCGCGCGAGCCCCAGCGCGCCGGCGAGCGCGGCCGCCCGCCCGGCGTCGGCGCTGCGGCCGATCACGCGGTAGCTGGGCAAAAAGCTCGCTTCTCGGGCGAGGGGCGAGCGATCGCCCCCCGTGCCGGACACACGGCGATCGGCGCTCTCCTGTGGATCCTCGCGCGCGTGGCCGCCGCTGCACGCCGTGGCTCCGGACGCCACGAGGAAGAAGATTCCAAACACCTCAACCGGCGATCTCTTCATGAAGTCCCCCCTTTTCTTCGGTTGCGGCGTGGTCCGGCGCGCAACTCCGGAGGATCGATCTCGCAGGGAGCTTGCGCGCGGCGCTCCCGGCCCGCGACGCGCGACCGGCCCGTTGCACGACCCAAGCCACCCCGGGGCCCGCGGTGCGGCGCGGACGCAGCGCGCTCGCGCGGCGCGGGGGTGGCCCGCGAGGGGCGCGGCCACGCCGGCGTCCCGCCCCGGGCCCGGTGCGCGATCGCCGCGGGACACCGGCGCCATCCCCCTTCCGCCGGGCGAGATTGACCGGCTCCCGTCGGGCTCCTAGGCTGCCGCGCACTCCATGACAGCGCACACGAAGGGCGCAGCGCGCGCCCCGCAGGCCGGCGATCGGACGCTCGAAGGGACCGCGGATCCCGGCGCGCGGCTGTTCCTCGACTTCCTGTCGTCGATCCGCCCCGAGATCGACGCCGCCCTCGAGCGGCGCTGGCGCGACAAGGTGAGCGACGTGGAGCGCTACGGCCGCGAGGTCGCGGCGATGGCCATGGAGGCCAGGAGCCTGACCCTGCGGGGCGGCAAGCGCTTCCGCGCCGGGCTGCTCGTCGCCGCCTACCAGGGCGTCGCGCCCGACGCGCCGCTCGCGCCCGCGATCGACGCCGGCGTCGCGCTCGAGCTGCTCCAGACCTACCTGCTCATCCAGGACGACTGGATCGACGGCGACGCCGTCCGGCGGGGCGGCCGCACCGTGCACGTTGGGCTGACCGAGGTGCTCGGCGACGCGCACCTCGGCGCCTCGTCCGCGATCCTCGCCGGCGATCTCACCTGGGGCTTCGCGCTGAGCACGCTCGCGGCCGCCGCGGCGCCCCCGGACAGGACGCTCGCGGCCGTGCGGAGGTTCTGCACGATGCACGAGGACGTCGTGATCGGGCAGCACCTCGACGTGGTCGGCCGGGCCGAGGACGTCGAGCAGATGCACGCGCTCAAGACCGGCAGCTACACGGTGCGCGGCCCGCTCGCGCTGGGCGCCACGCTGGCCGGCGCGCCGGCCGAGACCGTGGCCGCGCTCGAGCGGTTCGCCGAGCCGGTCGGCGTCGCCTTCCAGCTACGCGACGACCTGCTCGGCACCTTCGGGAGCGCGGCCGCCACGGGCAAGCCGGTCGGCAACGATCTGCGCGCCGGCAAGCGCACCGCGGTGCTCGCGTCGGCCGAGGGGCGCCTCGACGCCGCGGGGCAGAGCGCGCTGGAGCGCGTGCTCGGCCGGAAGGACGCGAGCGACGACGCGGTGGCGGACGCCGCCCGGGCGCTCGAGGCGTGCGGCGCGCGGGGCGCGGTCGAGGCGCGGCTGTCGGCCCTGTGCGGCGAGGCCGAGGTCCTCGGCCGCTCGCTGCCCGTGAGCGAGCGGGCCCGGCAGATCCTGTGCGGCGCGGCGAGCGCGCTCCGGTGGACGGGCGCATGACGGAGGCGCTCGGCGCCGCCTCGGGCAAGGTCATCCTGCTCGGCGAGCACGCGGTCGTGTACGGGGCGCCGGCGCTCGCCGCCGGCATCGAGCGCGGCGCCCGCGCCCGGGCCACCCGCGCCGCCGGCGCGAGCGCGCTCTGGCTGGGCGGGCGCGAGCACGGCCCGCCGCCGGCTGGCGGCGACGTCGCGGAGGCGTTCGCGGCGCTGCTCGCCGAGCTCCCCGGCGCGAGCCCGGCCCGCGTCGAGGCGGAGAGCGATCTGCCGCCCGGCGGCGGCCTCGGGAGCTCGGCGGCGCTCGGCGTCGCGATCGCGCGGGCGATCTCCGCGCTCACGCCCCCGGGCGAGCCCGCGCCCCCGGGCGAGCCCGCGCCCCCGGGCGAGCCCGCGCCGACGGGGCCCGCCCGGGGGGCCCTCCACGCCGACCCGGCGGAGCGCGTGCTCGCGGCGGCCGCCGCCTGGGAGCGGGTGTTCCACGGCAACCCGTCGGGCATCGACACCACCGCGGCGGCCCTCGGCGGGTGCTTCCGCTACACCCGGGCGCACGGCGCGACCCCCGTCGTCCCGCGCGACGACCTCTGGCTCTGCGTGGGCTCGACGCGGACGCCGTCGTCCACGCGGAGCATGGTCGAGCTCGTGGCGCGGCTCTTCGAGCGCAAGCCCGCCCTGGCCGAGCGCTCCATCGCCGGCATCACCGCGCTCGTCGAGAACGCCGCGCTCGCGATCCAGGCCGGCGATGTCGTCGGGCTCGGCCGGCTGATGGACCTGAACCAGATGCTCCTCGCCGGGATGTTCGTCTCGACCGAGGCGATCGAGGCGCTCTGCCAGCTCGCCCGCGAGGCCGGCGCGCTCGGCGCCAAGCTCACCGGCGCCGGCGGCGGCGGCTCGGTCCTCGCGCTGCTCCCGCCGCCCGAGCCGGGCGACGACGGCGCGCCCGGCGCGGCGGAGCGCGTGCTCGCCGCCTGGCGCGACGCGGGGTACAGCGGCTTCGTGACCAGGGTGCGGGGGGGCCTTTCGAAGACGGAGCCAGAGAAGCACGCATGAGCGTCGTGAGCCGGGCGACGGCGATCGCCCACCCGAACATCGCCCTCGCAAAGTACTGGGGCAAACGGGCCTACGGACACAACCTGCCCGCGGTCCCGAGCCTCTCGGTGACGCTCGCCGGCATGGCGACGACGACGGAGGTCGCCTTCGACGCGTCGCTCGAGCGCGACGAGCTCCACCTCGGCGGCGCGGCGCTGCCGGAGGGCGCCGAGGCCACGCGCCGCGTGGCCGGGCTCCTCGACCGGGTCCGCGCCGCGTCGGGGCGGCGCGAGCGCGCCCGCGTGGTCAGCCGGAACGACTTCCCCACCGCGGCGGGGCTCGCCTCCAGCGCGTCGGCGTTCGCCGCGCTCGCGCTCGCGGCCAGCGCCGCCGCGGGCCTGCCCACCGCGCCGGCCCAGGTGAGCGATCTCGCCAGGAAGACGTCGGTCTCCGCCGCGCGCTCCGCGTTCGGCGGCTTCGTCGAGCTCCGCGCCGGGCGCCCCGGGGACGAGGCGCTCGCGGCGACGCCGCTGGCGCCGGAGGACCACTGGCCGCTCGCGGTCGTGATCGCCGTGACCCGCGAGGGGCCGAAGGACGTGGGCTCCAGCGACGGCATGCGGCACACGGCGGCGACGAGCCCGTACTTCCCCGCCTGGGTCGACGCCGCGCCGGCGCTGTTCGAGGAGGTGCGCGCGGCGGTCCTCGCCCGCGATTTCGCGGCCCTCGGCGCCGCGGCCGAGGCGAGCGCCCTCCGCATGCACGCCTCGAGCATCGCCGCCGCGCCGGCGCTGCTCTACTGGACCGGCGCCACCGTCGAGGTGCTCGCCGCGGTGCGGCGGCTCCGCGGCGAGGGCACGCCGGCGTTCTTCACCATCGACGCCGGGCCGCACGTGAAGGTCTTCACGACGCCCGAGGCGCAGGGCGCGGTCGAGCGGGCGCTGCTCGCCGTCCCCGGCGTGCTCCGCACGATCTCGGCCGTCCCTGGCGGCGGCGCCCGCCTCGCGCCGGCCGGCGCCATCGGCACGCCGTCGGCGTCCGGTGGCGCCGCGGACGGGAGCGCGGGCGCGTGATCGTCCGGGCGCCTGGCAAGCTGGTCCTCTCGGGCGCGTACGCCGTGCTCGAGGGCGCGCCCGCGCTCGTGGCCGCGGTCGACCGGTACGTGATCGCCGATCCGGCGCGCCCCGCCGAGCGCGTCACCGAGGAGGTCCAGGCGGCGATCGACGCCGGCGCGCTCGACCGGGCGGTGTGGTTCGACGCGTCCGCGCTCCGGTCGACGGAGCCGGCGGCCGCCGGCGGCGCGCCGGCCGCGCTGGCCGGCGCGAGCCGCAAGCTCGGCCTCGGCTCGAGCGCGGCCATCCTCGTCGCGACGCTCGCGGCGCGCGCCGCGGCGACGGCCGCCGGTGCCGCGGCGACGGCCGCCGGCGCCGCGGCAGGAGCGGCGAGCCGCCGCGCGGCGCCCGCATGGGACGCGCGCGCGATCTTCCTCCGGGCGCTCGCGGCACACCGGCGGGCGCAGGGCGGCGGCAGCGGCATCGACGTCGCGGCGAGCGTCCACGGCGGCGTGGTCTGCTGCCGGCTCGGGCCGGGCGGCGAGCTCGCGGTCGCGCCGCACGCGCTGCCGGGCGGCCTCGCGATCGAGGTGCTCGCCAGCGCCCAGGCGGCGCGCACGAGCGCCATGCTCGAGCGCGTGCGCGCGCTCGCCGCGCGCGAGCCCGAGGCGCACGCCGCGCTGCTCGGCGCGGCCGCCGCGGGCGCGCGCGCCGCCGTCCTGGCCACGGACGTCCGCGCGTTCTTGGCCGCGCTGGACGGCCAGGTCGACGCCCTCGCCGAGCTCGGCGACCGCGCCGGCGCGCCGATCGTCACCCCCGAGCTCAGGCGCCTGCGCCGCGCCGCGGCCGCCGAGGGCGCCGTGCTCGCGCCGAGCGGCGCCGGCGGCGGCGACGTCGCCCTCTTCGTCGGCGGCGCGCCGCCCTCGGCGGCGTTCCTCGCGGCCGCGCGCGCGTCCGGCATGGAGCGCGAGCCGATGTCGCTCGGCGCCCCCGGCGTCCACGTGCTGGACGCCGACCGTCCGCCCCACACCTGAACGCGCCCCCCCGCCGGGCGTGCGCCGCGCGGTGCCGCGGCGCTTGGCACGGCGCCCGCTCTGCTCGCTCCGGGATCCATCGCGACGCTGCGCCTCGGCGCCGCACCGCGGGTGTCCGCGGGGTTTTTGAGATGCGAAGAGCATGGAAGGCACGAACTTCATGGAGCGCGCGACGCCGTCATGCCGTCAGGAAAACCCAAATTTCCGCGGATTTACCGCATGGGCGGCCGATGAGCGCGGCGGGCTCCGGGTCCTCCGAGGCGGGCTCCGCCGGACTGGCCGCCGCTGGCGTGAGCTCCGCGAGCGTGAGCTGCGTTCACAGGGCGCCGGGGCGCCGGGGCGGTGCGCGGGCATCGGCTGACCGGCTGTTTCCCGCCGCAGGGGGTGGTGAACGGGGCGAGGTGGCACGAGGACCAGAGGACCAGGTGAGAAGGGGGGCTCCATGACGAGGTGCGATCGAGAGCTTTGCCGGTTGGAGGATGTGCTTGCCGCGAGCATGGCCGAGTCGCGGGCGACGCTGGCCGCGTTCGGCGTCCAGGTCGCACCGGTGCGGCGGCGCACCGCGCGCACCTACCTGGGGCGCGTGCTGGTCCACCCGTACAACCTGCTCGTCGTGGGCAGCGCGCTCCTCCTGAGCTTCATCGGCTGGAGCCCGCTCCTCCTGCTGCTCGGCCTCGGGGCGGAGCTCGCGATCCTGTGCATCGTCCCGTGGCGCGGCTACTTCCGCCAGCGCATCGACGCGCAGCTCGACGAGATCGATCGGGCGTCCTGGGCGAGGGCGCGGGAGTCGCTCATCCGGCAGATGGACATCCGGCACCAGCAGGAGCTCGCGAGGCTCGATCGGCTGATCGAGCGGACCCGCGAGAACATCCGGCGGCGCGGCGGCGCGGTCCCGATGCTGCTCGACGACGGCTTCGGGCTGAGCCACCTCCTCATGAGCTACATCCGCCTCGCGATCGCGCACCGGGCCGGCCAGGAGTCGCTCGCGATGACGAACCACACCGAGCTCATGGAGACGATCCGCTCGCTCGAGGCGGTCCGGAACACGTCCGCGGGGCGGACGCGCGGGCTATCGGAGCGGCGGCTCTCGATCGCCTACCGGCGCGCCGAGTGCTGGAGCCAGACCCGCGAGGGGCTGGAGGTCGTCTCGCAGAAGCTCGCCACCATCCTGGAGCTCATCCAGCTCATGCACGAGCAGTCGATGACGCCGGTCGACTCGCCGTCGACGTGCGCGGAGATCGATCGGTTCATGCGCGAGCTCGACGACCTCGACAACGGCGAGAGCACGCAGCGCGAGCTCGAGGAGCTCGACGTCGAGAGGGCGTTCGAGCTCGAAGAGCTCGAGGCCGAGCAGGGCCGCCCGGCGATGCGCCTCGTCGCGCGGTGACGGGCGGACGACACGCGTGGGGCGCACGCCGGTCTCTCGCGAGCCCGCCCGAGTGTGCTCCGCACGATGGGCGCCCGCTCCTGCCTGCTGGTCACGCGACGTGCCCCGCCCGTCGTCCCCGCCGGATCGCCCCTCTCCAGCACGTCGGCCACCGCCTCGGGGATCACCTGGTAGTATACCGCTCCCCGAACCCCCCGCGCCCGCGACGGACGCGGACCGAACCGATGCCGCCGCCCGACTTCCTCCCTGCGCTCCTCCGCCCGGAGCTCGCCGAGCTCCACGCCTACACCCCCGTCGCCGGTCAGTTCGCCGTGCGCCTCGACGCGAACGAGAGCCCGCCGCTGCTCTCGGCCGAGGCGCGGGCCGCGCTCGCGCGCGCCATGGCGCCCGAGGACTGGGGCCGCTACCCCGACGCGCGCATGCTCGAGCTCCGCGAGGCCATCGCCGCGCGCTGCGACGCCGAGCCCGACGAGATCCTCGCGGGCGCCGGCTCCGACGAGGTGATCGCGACCTTGCTCACCGCGCTCAGCCGCCCGCGGCCCGGCGCGCCCGCGGCGAGCGTCGTGACGGTCACCCCCACCTTCGTCATGTACCGGCTGAGCGCGCGCGCGCGGGGCCTCCGCGCCGTCGAGGTCCCGCTCGACCCGAGCTGGGATCTCGACGTCGCGGGCCTCGTGCGCGCCGTCGAGCTCGCCCGCCCCAACGTGGTCTTCATCGCCTCGCCGAACAACCCGACGGGCGCCCTCATGTCGCGGGACCGGCTCGAGGCGGTCCTCGCCGCGGCGCAGGACGCGCTGGTGATCGTCGATGAGGCGTACATCGATTTCGCGCCGCACGATCAGCTCGCCCTGCGGCGCACGTACCCGAACGTCGCCGTGCTGCGGACGCTGTCGAAGATCGGCCTCGCGTCGCTGCGCGTCGGCTGGCTCGTCGGCGCCCGGGAGCTCGTGGCCGAGCTCGACAAGGTCCGCCAGCCCTACAACGTCCCCGTCCCGTCGCAGCGCGCCGCGGCCTTCGCGCTGCGCGAGCTCGACGGCGAGCTCCGCCGCGCGGCGGCGACCGTGGTGAGCGAGCGCGAGCGGCTCGCGCGCGAGCTCGCCGGGCTCGGGCTCGAGGTCGCGCCGAGCCACGCCAACTTCCTGTGGGTCGGGACGCGGCGCCCTGCCGGCGAGGTGTTCGAGGCGCTCGCGGCGCGCGGCGTCCTCGTGCGCAGCTTCCACGCGGCGGGCGGGCGCCTCGCCCGGAGGCTCCGCATCACCGTCGGCCTCCGGGAGGAGAACGATCGCCTCCTCGCCGAGATGGCCGCGTGCGCGTAGCCCCGCCGCCACGAGATCGCCGCGAGATCGCCGCCCCGCCGCGCCGCCGCCGCGCGCGCGCCGCCCTGCGGCTCGCGGGCGCGCTGCTCGCCCTGCTCGCGACCGCGCAGGGCTGCGGCGCGCCCACGGTCGCGCGCGCGGTGGACGGCCAGATCGTCGAGGGCCGCTTCATCTCCCCGCACGCCTACGCGCTCTACGCCATCGGCGCCGAGGCCGAGGCGCGCGGCGATCTCGAGCTGGCCCTCCTTTCGTACGAGCGGGCGGAGGACAGCGACCCCGAGAGCGCGGACATCTGGACCCGCGTCGGGGCCGTCCGCTGCCGCCTCGGCCGCGGGGAGGCCGCGGCCGACGCGTTCGAGCGCGCCCGCGCGATCGATCCCGACTACGAGCCGGCCCACCGGGAGCAGGCGCGCTGCGATCTCGCGGCCGGCCGGCTGCAGGCCGCGCTCGGCCGCATCGACCGGGCGGTCGCGCTCGATCCCGACCGCGACGACGGCCTCCTGCTCCGGGCCGAGATCCTCCGGCGGCTCGGCCGGACGGACGACGCGCGCCGCGCGTTGCGGGCGCTCCTCGTGCGCCGCCCCCGGTCCGTGGACGCCTGGCGGGCGCTCCACGCCGTCGCCGTGGCGGCCGGAGATCGTCCGGCGGCCGCGCAGGCGTCGCGGCGCCTGCTCGAGCTCGCGCCACCGAGGCGCGCCGCCGCGCTCCCTTCGCCCTCGCGGCCGCTGCTGGCCGAGCTCGACCTGGCGCTCCAGTCGGGGCAGCTCCGCCGCGCGCGGCGCCTGGCGCGCGACGCGGGGCTGCCCCCCGCCGAGGTCGCGGTGCGCGCGGCCGCCCTGGGCCGCGCCCGCGAGGCCCACGAGCAGGCCGAGCTCGTCTCGGGCGCGGATCCGGCGAGCGCCTCGGCCCTCGTGGCGCTCGCCGTGGCGGCCGACCTGATCGGCGACGAGGCGACGCTGGCCCGCGCGTGCGACGCGCTCCACTCGCCCGCGGCGGGCAGCGGCCCCACGGTGCCCCCCTCGCCGCTCGCCCGGCTGCTCTTCGCCGAGCTGCTCTCGCGGCGGGTCGGCGGCGACGCCGCGCTCGCGTGGCTGGGTCCGCTGCCGGCGGTGCCCGCGGCCGGCGCGCCAGATCCGCTCTCTCAGGAGGTCGAGCGGCGCGTCCGGCGCGAGCTCGCCGGGCGCCCGCCGGCCGCGCCCTGACCCCGGGCCCCGAGGGGGCTCACGGCGACGCCGGATCGCCCTTGGCGCGCTTCTTTGCGTTGTACTTCTCGAGATCGAAGCGAAGCTCGAAGTCGAGCGTGTTGTCGCCCTCCTTGATCTCGATCTGCTTCTTCGAGTCCTGGCCGAGCGCCGGCAGGAGGGCGGCCGAGAACACCTTGCCCACCGGGATGCCCTTGATCTCGTACCGCCCGTCGAGATCGGTCACGTCGTGCGTCGCGTACTTGAGCACGAAGACGTCCGCCTTGAGGAACGGCTTCGTGAGCTTGTCCGTGAGCTGGTAGTAGCCCGGCTGCAGCGGGGTGAACGTCACCGGGTCGCCCTGCGGCATGGCGACCATGACCGCCGTGAAGGGGGCGCCGTCGAGGTTCGGCATGTACGGCTCGAGCCGGTCGAGGTTCGCGACCTCGACGCGCTGCCCGTACGACACGGCCACGGTCCGGCTCGAGAACGCGCACCCGTGGATGGTCACCTTCTCGGTCTCCTCGCGCTCGGGCACGTAGCCGTCGTAGTTGACGACGGTGACGAGCGCGTCGGCGAGCCCTTTGTTCTGGCCGACCCGGAACAGCCTCCCGTAGGTGGCCGCGGCCTCGCCGCACTTGCCGATCGGGAAGCTGAGCCCCGTGCCGGGCGGCGGATCCCCCACGATCGTGACCCGACCCCGCAGCGTCCCCGTGGGCCCGCTGTATGGCGGCTGCTTCTTCGGGTTCATCACCTTCAGGACGTCCTCCGACGTCAGCGAGATCTGGGGCACCCGCTGCGGCTCGGCCTGGGCGCTCGCCGCCGCCGGCGCGCTCGCTGCCGGCGCCGCGCTCGCCGCCGGCGCGGCGCTCCCCACGGTCGCCGCGCTCCCCGCCGGCGAGCTCCCTGCCCCGCTGCCGCCCTGACACCCGAGGGCCCCGAGCAGCGCGAGGCCCGCCGCCCGCACCCACCCAGCGCCCGCATTCGTCCGAATCGTCTCGCCCGTTCGCATCGGCGCCGACTTTAGCAACTTGCGAGCCGCGCGCGATCCGCACGACGGAGCGCGGCGCGCAGAAAACGGCGGCGCCGGCGGCGTCAATCGAGTTGGCGGCGGGAGCCCCCGAGGTGAGCGCCGCCACAAGGGCGGGAGGAGCGACGCGACGACGCGACGACGCGACGACGCGACGACGCGATGACGCGACGGCGCGATGACGCGACGACGCGACGACGCGACGACGCGACGACGCGACGACGCGACGGCGCGATGACGCGACGGCGCGATGACGCGACGACGCGACGGCGCGATGACGCGACGACGCGACGGCGCGACGGCGCGACGGCGCGATGACGCGATGACGCGACGACGCGACGACGCGACGACGCGACGGCACAACCTGCGTATCGCGCTCGCCGATTGTCGTGCCCGCTCGGCAGCCAGCGCGATATAGTGATAATGACGGCTTCTATCATCGAATCCCGCGGTGCCGAGCGCTCGCGTCCTGCGGTGGGACGACGCTCGCCGCCGGGAGGAGGCCGCCCCTGGCCATGAACAGGAGGTATGATGCCATGATCTCTCACCGGCCCTCGGCGCTCCTACGCGCTCTTCTGATGGTCGCGCTCGCGCTCTCGGCGTGGTGCGGCGCGCCGCGTGCGGCGCGCGCGGCCTCCTCCTACACGCTGTTCGAGAGCGGGCAAGTCCGGCCGCTCGCGCTCTCCCCGAGCGGGAAGCTGCTCTTCGCGACGAACACGCCGGACAACCGCCTCGAGGTCTTCCGGGTCAAGCCCCGCGGCCTCCAGCACCTGGCCTCGATCCCGGTCGGCCTCGAGCCGGTCGCGGTGGCCGCGCGGAGCGAGACCGAGGTGTGGGTCGTCAATCACCTGTCCGACAGTGTGAGCGTCGTGCGATTCAACCCGATCTCCGGGACAGGCCTCGTGGAGCGCACGCTGCTCGTGGGCGACGAGCCCCGCGACATCGTGTTCGCCGGGCCGGGCCGGCGCCGCGCGTTCATCACGACGGCTCACCGCGGCCAGAACAGCCCCATCGATCCCCAGCTGACGACGCCGGGGATCGGCAGGGCCGATGTCTGGGTCTTCGACGCGCTCGCCCTGGGCGGCGGGCTCGGGGGAGCTCCGCTCAACGTGATCACCCTGTTCAGCGACACGCCCCGCGCGCTCGCGGTGACCCCGGACGGCGATCGGGTCTATGCCGCCGCGTTCCACTCGGGCAACCGCACGACCGTCGTCATGGATGCGCTCGTCCCCGACGGCGGGCAAGCGGCGGGCGGCAGCCCCGGGCCCAGCGAGAACTGGCAGGGGATCGGCGCGCCCGAGGTCGGGCTCATCGTCCAGCACGACGGCTCTCACTGGGTCGACGAGCTCGGGCGCCACTGGGACGATCAGGTCTATTTCTCGCTCCCCGACAAGGACGTCTTCGTCATCGACGCGATGGGCGATCCGCCCGCGCAGCTACCGGGATCCCAGGGCTTCTTCCAGGGCGTCGGGACCATCCTCTACAACATGGCCGTCAACCCCGTGAGCGGCCGGGTCTACGTCTCCAACACCGAGGCGCAGAACCAGGACCGCTTCGAGGGCCCCGGGGTCTTCGCCGGGACGAGCGTGCGGGGGCACCTGCACGAGAGCAGGATCACGGTCCTCGACCCGGCCACCGGCGGCGTGCTCCCGCGCCACCTGAACAAGCACATCGATTACAACACCTGCTGCGCGCAGGCGCCGAACGGCGAGAACGCGCGCAGCCTGGCCTTGCCGCAGGCGATGGCCGTGACCAGAAACGGCGCGACGCTCTACGTGAGCGCGCTCGGGTCGGACAAGATCGGCGTGCTCGACACCGCGGCGCTCGAGGCCGACACCTTCGTGCCGGACGCGGCGAGCCACATCGCCGTGAGCGGCGGCGGCCCCACGGGCATCCTGCTCGACGAGCCCCGAAGGCAGCTATACGTGCTCACCCGCTTCGACAACTCCATCTCCGTGATCGACACGGTCGCGCGCGTCGAGCGGGCCCACGTCGCCATGCACAGCCCGGAGCCGGAGAGCGTCGTCCGCGGCCGGCGCTTCCTCTACGACGCGTCGTTCAGCTCGAGCCACGGCGACTCCTCGTGCGCGAGCTGCCATGTGTTCGGCGATTTCGACAGCCTCGCCTGGGACCTCGGGGACCCGGACGGCACCGTGAAGGACAACCCCCAGCCGATCGCGGGGGTGCAGGATCCCACCGATCCGGCCAATCCGCCGCCGTTTCTGGACCCGACGTTCACCATCGACTTCCACCCGATGAAGGGCCCGATGACCACGCAGAGCCTGCGCGGCATGGCCAACCAGGGAGCGATGCACTGGCGAGGGGACCGCACGGGCGGAGGCGACGGCGCGCCGGCCGTGCAGCCCGACGGCGGGGCGCTCGACGAGAACGCGGCGTTCCTCGAGTTCAACGTCGCCTTCCCGGGCCTGCTCGGGCGAGACGCCGAGATCGCGCCGGAGGACATGCAGGCCTTCGCCGACTTCATCCTCCAGGTCACCTACCCGCCGAACCCGATCCGCAACCTGGACAACTCGCTCACGCCCGATCAGGCGGCCGGCCGCGACTTCTTCTTCGGGCCGCCGTCGATTCTGTTCCACGACCTCGACTGCGAGAGCTGCCATCGACTCGACCCGAACGCGAACCCGGGCTCGTCAGCCCCGGGCTTCTTCGGGACGGACGGCCGCTCCTCGTTCTCGTTCGTCTCGCAGCTCTTCAAGATCCCGCACCTCCGCAACATGTACCAGAAGGTCGGCATGTTCGGCCTCCCGCCCGTGGCCTTCATCCTCCCCGGGCTCGAGGGCCCTCAGGGGGATCAGGTGCGGGGCTTCGGGTTCACGCACGACGGCGCGTTCGACACGATGTTCCGCTTCTTCAGCCTGGCCGCGTTCACCCAGAGCGACCTCAACCCGCAGGGCTTCGCGCCGGGGCCGGACGGGGATCTGCTCCGGCGCCAGGTCGAGGAGTTCATGTTCGCCTTCGACTCGAACCTCGCGCCGATCGTCGGCCAGCAGATCACGCTCACCCGCGACAACGCGGCGCTCGCGGGGCCGCGGCTCGATCTGCTCCGGTCGCGCGCCGACGTCGGCGAGTGCGATCTCGTGGCGAGGACCGCCCTCCTCCATCACGAGCTCGGCTTTCTCTACGTCGGCGGCGGCCAGTTCATGGCCAGCCGGCAGGCGCTGCCCCCGATCCCCGAACCGCTGCTGCGGCTGCTCGCCCTGAGCCCGACGAGCCCGGTGACGTTCACGTGCGCGCCGCCGGGCTCCGGCGAGCGCATCGGCCTGGATCGCGACGACGACGGCCACCTCGACGGCGACGAGCGGGACGCGGGCACGGACCCCGCGGACCCGGCCAGCCACCCGTGACGCTCACGGGCGCCGCGCCGCCGGAGCCGCGGCGGCGCGGCGCCCCAGCGCGTGGGCGATCCCTGCCTTCAACGTGCCGAGCGTCACGAGCCCGGTCATGTCCACGCCCATGGTCACGAGGGTCTGCGCCACGTCGGGGCGCATGCCCGTGAGGAGCACGTTCGCCCCGAGGAGGCGCGCCGCCTGGGCGCAGCGCATGAGCGCGCCCGCGGTCTGGGTCGTGATCGACGAGACGCCCGTGACGTCGAGGATGATGACCTGCGCCCGGTGGCTCGAGACCCCGTCGAGCAGCTTGGTCATGAGCTGTTGCGCCCGCCGCTCGTCGATGGATCCGATGAGCGGCATCACGACGACCGTATCGCTGATCGGGATGAGCGGCGTCGACAGCTCCGCCACGAGCGCCTCCTGCATGCGGAGCACCTCGTCGTGCAGGCGGCGCTGGGCCTCGGCCGCGAGCCGGCTCTCGGTGACGTCCAGCACGACGCCGATCGCCGCCGGCTTGCCATCCATGCTCACGGCGGCGCAGCAGGTGTCGAGGTAAACGGTCGTCCCGTCGCGGCGCCTCCCCGTGAACGTGCGCTGGAGGCCGCCGGAGCCCCCGTCTCCCGGGCGATCGAGGTCGTCGAAGAAGCGCTTCAGCGCGGCGCGGTCGGCCTCCGCGATCCACGGCATGAGCCCCTCCGCCTCGATCTCGGCCCCGGCGCAACCGACGATGTCCGCGAGCTTCTGGTTCGCGTAGAAAAGCCGGCCCTCGCGCGCGACGAACACGCCGAACAGCGATTGCCCCGCGAAGGCGCGGAACCGCGCGTCCGCGTCCCGGAGCTGCATCTCCGTCTGCTTCTGCCGGCTGATATCCCGGACGATGAACAGCACATCGTCCGGCCCGCTCGCCATGACCCGGGCCTCATAATCGACGAAGCGCCCCTGCACGAACATCTGATATTCCCGGGACAGCACCTCTCCCGTCCGGAGCGCCTCCTCGACGCACTCCATGACCCACGGAGCGATATCCGGGGTGACGTCCTGGACCCGCTTGCCGAGGAACAGCGACGGAGGGAGCGCGGTGTCCATGCCCCTGCCCGCGGAGAACTCGACGTAGGTGCCGTCGCGGCTCAGGCGGAAATACATGTCCGGGATGACGCTGAGCATCGCCCGGTTGTGCCTCTCCGCGCGGACCGCGACCGCCGAGGCCGCGCCGCCCTCTTCGCGCACGCCGCGCGCCGACACGACGACGCCCTCCACGTTCCCCTCGGCGTCGCGCAGGGGGCACCGCTGGACATGGAAGGTGAGCGCCACGCCGTCATGGCGCGTCTGGACCGCGTACGGCACATCGACATAGATGCCCGTCGAGAGCACCTGCCGATCCTGCGCCGCGGCGGCCTCCGCCTCGCCCGCGCTCCGGAAGGACGACTCGGGCGCGCCGACGATCTCGTCGAGGCGCTTGCCGTGAAACGCGCAGAACGCCTGGTTGGCGTGGAGGACCCTGAGGTGCGGATCCTTCACGACGATCAGGTCGGGGAGCGCGTTGATGGCGCGCTCGATCATCGACGCCTTCCACTCGAGGGCCGCCGCGCGCCGCTCAAGCTCGACGATCTGCCGCGACGGCGCGTCGGAGCCTGTGTCATGGGGGGTGATCATCGCAGGGCGACCTCCCGTCGGGCAACGGACAGATGGGGGAACATGCCGCAGACCGGACGCATCTCCCCCAAGCTATCCAGCCGTACCATGCAGGACGTCCATGGCACAATCAACCCACCGCGCAGGGGAGCCGGGTCCGGGGAACCGGCCCGGGTGGTGCTCCCCGCGCAACCGGGAACGAGCTGTCGTGGAGGGAGGTCTGGAGCGCCTGTTCGGCGCTCCTAGAGCGAGGCGAGGACCGCGCGGACGGCGATCCCGAGGGAGGTCGTCGGCCAGATGCCGAGGACCATCACGAGCGCCGCGGACACGACCAGGGCCGCGTTGACGTAGCCCGAGCGCATGGGCCGGGCGATCGGCGCGCCGGGCGCCGGCTCGCGCATGTACATGAACACGAGCACCCGCAGGTAGTAGTAGGCCGACAGCACGCTGTTGAGGAGCAGCGCCACCGACAGCGCGTACAGCTCGGCGCCCATCGCCGCCTTGACGATGTAGAGCTTGCCGAAGAAGCCGGCCGTCGGCGGGACGCCGGCGAGCGAGAGCAGGAACAGCGAGAAGGCGAGCGCCGCCACGGGGTGCCGCTTGCCGATGCCGGCGAGGTCCTCGTAGCTCACCGCCTCGGCGCCGCGGCTGCCGCACAGGATGAGCGTGCCGAAGGCGCCGACCGTCGAGACCGTGTAGACGAGCAGGTAGAACATCACGCTCGCCTGCGCGTCCTCGCTCGCGCGCACCGTCGCCGCGACCCCGACGAGCAGGTAGCCGGCGTGGGCGATGCTCGAGTAGGCGAGCATCCGCTTCACCGAGTCCTGCCGGCCCGCGATGAGGTTCGCGACCGTCATCGTGAGCAGCGCCATCACCGCCACGGCCGGCGGCCAGCCCGCCGCCCACGACGCGAGCGCCGGATCGCTGAACGCGCCGAGCAGCACGCGGAGGAGCGTCGCGAACGCCGCGCCCTTCACCGCGACCGCCATGAACGTGGTGGTCGGGGTCGGGGCGCCCTCGTACGCGTCGGGCGTCCACATGTGGAACGGCACCGCGCTCACCTTGAACGCGAGCCCGACGAGGATCAGCGCCACCCCGATGAGCAGCAGCGCCGGGTTCGGCGCGCTGGCCCCCTTCGCGCCGGCGATGGCGTCGCGGATCCCGGCGAGATCGGTGTGCCCCGTCGCCCCGTAGATCAGCGCGCCGCCGTAGAGCAGGAGCGCCGCCGCGAACGAGCCGAGCAGGAAGTACTTGATCGCCGCCTCGGCGCTCCGCGGCGACGTGCGGCGGAAGCCGGTCAGCGCGTACGCCCCGAGCGACATCGTCTCCAGGCCGAGGAAGAGCGTCAGCAGATCCCCCGCCCCGGCGAGGATGATCGCGCCGACGGTCGAGAAGGTCAGGAGCGGATAGAACTCGCCGCGGTCGAGCCGGTGCTCCGGGAGGTACCCCCCCGCGAGCAGCGCCGCGAGGGCGCCGCTCAGGCAGAGCATGAAGGAGAAGAACAGCGTGAAGCGGTCGATGATCAGGTACGGGGCGAGCGCGTCGACCCCGTCCAGCGTCTCGGGGCCGACGAACCCGACCGCGGCCGCGAACACCGCCCCGGCGAGGAGCGTGATCGCGGTCCCGAGCGCCATGTCCGACGAGGGGCCGGACTTGCGGTCGTGCGACTCCTCACGGCGGCGCGAGAACGCCTCCGCGAGCATGAGCAGCATGCCGCCGAGCGAGACGACGAGCAGCGGCGACGCCGCGAGGAACGGTCCGTAGCTCATCGCCCCGCCTCCTCGCCGCGCGCCGCGAGCGCGCCGCCCGCCCGCCCCGGGGCCCGGGCCTCCTCATCGCCCTGCCCTGCGCCGCCCTCCGGCGCGCCCCCGCTGGGCCGCAGCGCGGGCGCCCCCTTGAGGAACGCAGGGGAGAACGT
Source organism: Sorangium cellulosum (assembly GCF_004135735.1). GTDB lineage: Bacteria > Myxococcota_A > Polyangia > Polyangiales > Polyangiaceae > Sorangium > Sorangium cellulosum_F. The sequence goes on from NZ_CP012670.1 coordinate 5,196,008, forward strand.
GTCCTCGGGCAGGAGCTTCGCGTCCCGTTCGTCCGCGAAGAGGATCGCCTGACCGGAGACGACCTTGAACTGGTTGTACGTAGACAGGACCGACTCCTTCATCCGATCGAGGAAGATCCCTGGGAACAGGCCGATCACGAAGATCATCAGCACGAGGGGCGCGAGCGCGAGCGCCTCGCGGGGCGTGACGTCGGGCAGGTGCTTGTTCTTCGGATTCGTGAGCGGGCCGAAGAACATCTTCTGCACGACGCTCAGCATGTAGACGGCGGCGAGGATGACGCCCGCGGCGGCGCCCACGGTGTGGAGCCCGCTGAACGTCCCGAGGCGCTCGGAGACGTAGGTCCCGGTGATGATCATGAACTCGCCGATGAAGCCGTTCGTGCCGGGCACGCCGACGGAGGCGAACGTCACGATGAGGAAGAGCGTCGCGTAGACCGGCATCACCTTGGCCAGGCCGCCGAACTCGGAGACCAGGCGGGTGTGGCGCCGGTCGTAGATGACGCCGACCAGGAGGAAGAGCGCGCCGGTCGAGATGCCGTGGTTCACCATCTGGAGCACCGCGCCCTGCATCCCGCTCGGCGTGACGCCGAAGAGCCCCAGCATCACGTAGCCCAGGTGGGCGACCGACGAGTACGCCACGAGCCGCTTCACGTCGGCCTGCTTCCAGGCGACGAGCGCGCCGTAGAGCACGCCGCCGAGGATCGCGATGCCCGCCAGGTTGGCCGCGAGGCTCGACGCCGGGCCGGGGAAGAGGCCCATCGAGAAGCGCATGTACGCGTACGTCCCGATCTTCAGCATCACCGCGGCCAGGATGACCGAGCCGCCGGTCGGCGCCTGCACGTGGGCGTCCGGCAGCCAGGTGTGCACCGGCCACATCGGCACCTTGATGAAGAACGCGAGCGAGAACGCCCAGAAGAGGATCATCTGGGCGTCGCGCGGCAGCACCACGCGCGAGAGCGCGAGGTAGTCGAACGTGTACGCCCCCGTGAGCTTCTGGTTCGCCCACACGAGGTACACGATGCCGGCCAGCATCAGCATCGAGCCCGTCATCGTGTAGATGAACAGCTTGACCGCGGCCTTGATCTTCTCGACGCCGCCCCAGATGCCGATCATCACGAACATCGGCACCAGCATCAGCTCCCAGAAGACGAAGAACAGGAACAGGTCGAGCGCGAGGAACGCGCCGAGCATCGCCCCCTGGAGGAGCAGGAAGCAGAAGCAGAGCTCCTTGATCCGGGTCTTGATCGAGCTGAACGACGCGTACGCCGCGATGGGCGCGATGAACGTCGTGAGCAGGACCAGCCAGAGGCTGATGCCGTCGATCGCGACGTGCCACCGGATGCCGAGCGACGGGATCCACTCCTTGATCGACTGGAAGTGCCAGCCCGGCGTCATCGGCACGCTGAGCAGCCAGAGCGACGCCACGAAGCCCACGCCGAGCACGGCCAGCGTGAAGCCCCGGAGCAGCGAGAGCATCTGCCGCGGCACGAACAGCACCGCCGCGGCGCCCACGAACGGCAGGGCGATGAGCAGGTCGAGGAGCGACGACCACTCCCCGTCCGCGGACGCGGCCGCCGCCGCGCCGGACGGCCAGAGCCACTGCACGCCGAGGACGGTGAGCGCGGCGATGAGCCCGAGGCCGAACCGCTGCCACGAGGTCCACGCGGAGCCCGCGCCCTCGCCGGCGTGGGCCTCCCCGTGATCATCGCCGCCCGCGTGGTGATCGTCGCCGTCCGCGTGGTGGTCGTCGCCGCCCGCGTGGTGGTCCGCGTCGCTCGCCTGGGCGCTGTCCGCGCCCCGCGGGAGGAGCGCCCCGGCGACGCCGGCGGCGAGCGCCGGCCAGTTCTGAGTTACGAGGTCGAGCGCGCTCATTGCAGGCCTTCCGGCTTGATCATGTCCTGGGTCGGCTCCGCCGGGGTCGCCCCCGCGGGGAGCCTGGGCACGTTCGGGGTCACCATGGAGGTCGGGCCCGTCGGGAATCCACGGCCCGTCGGCCGCGAGAAGGAGAAGGTCTCGGTCGCCTCGCGATCGAACGCGTTGCGCACGCGGAGCACGACGTCCTTCTTCTCGCCGGGCTCGAGCTTCAGCGTGAGCTCGTTGTCCTCGGAGAAGTCGCTCGCCGGCACCCCGGGCGCCTCCCAGCGGTACCGGTAGCCGAGCCCCGGCGCCGCCGTGAGCGTCACCTCACCGGAGCGCCGCAGCGCCGCGTCGTCGACGGTCGCGTCGGCGTGCGGCCGGACCAGGAACCAGCCCGTGGCGACGAGGCCGACGACGATCGACGCGGCGTAGACCTGCACGCGGCCCGTCTGGAGCGCGCGCAGCACCGTGCCGAAGAAGCCGACCAGCGCCGCGGAGAGCTTCGCGAGGACCCCGTCGATGATCCACTTGTCGGCCGTCGTGAAGATGTCGGCCAGCGCGTCGACCATGCCCACGACCGTGGCGTCGTAGAGCTCGTCGATCCGCCACTTGTCGTAGATGAGCCGGTGGAGCCCCGGGAACTGCTCGGCGAAGCTCTTCTCGGGCTCGCCGCGGAGGTTCCAGTACACGAACATCGCCGCGCCGGTGCCGGCCAGGAACGCGCCGACGCCGGGGAGCATCATCGGGAAGAGCAGCCCCTCGGTGCCCTCGCGCGCCTGGATCGCGCTCGAGGCGCCCGCGAAGACCGGCTCGAGCAGGTGGGCGAGTGGCGCGAACGCGTGGTTGTGGGTCAGGTGCACGAGCGGCTCCGCCATGAGGAAGCCGGCGAAGACCGAGAACGCCGCGAGCACGAGCAGCGGGACCGTCATCGGGAGCGGCGACTCGTGCGGCTCGGGGCCCTCGAGCTTCTCGCCGTGGCCGTGGTGATGATCGTGGTGGCCGTGCGGGTTCGGGTCCTTCCAGCCGCGCACGATCGTCCAGCCGCGGAACTCGCCGTGGAACGTCATGAAGTAGGCGCGGAACATGTAGAACGCGGTCATGGTCGCGGCCGCGATGCCGGCCCAGTAGATCGCCGGGCCGAGCCAGTCGGGCCACTGCCACGCCGCCTGCCCGCGCGTGGCGACCGCGGCGACCTTGCCGGAGAAGGCGCGCCACAGGATCTCGTCCTTCGACCAGAACCCGGCGGTGAAGGGGAAGCCGGCGATCGAGCAGCAGGCGAGCAGGAACGTCACGTGCGTCAGCGGCATGAACTTCCGCAGGCCACCCATGTTCCGCATGTCCTGCGACTGGTCGGTGTCGTGGATGCGGGCGTGCATCGCGTGGATCACCGAGCCGGCGCCGAGGAAGAGGCAGGCCTTGAAGAAGGCGTGCGTGAAGACGTGGAAGAAGCCGGCGGCGAACGCCCCGACGCCCACGCCGATGAACATGAACCCGAGCTGGCTCACGGTGGAGTAGGCGAGGACCTTCTTCAGATCGTGCTGGAACAGCCCGATCGAGGCCGCGAACAGCGCCGTCAGCACGCCCACCACCGCGACCACCGCCATCGCGAACGGCGACAGCACGAACACGGCCGCGAGCCGCGCCACGAGGTAGACGCCGGCGGTCACCATCGTCGCGGCGTGGATGAGGGCCGAGACGGGGGTGGGGCCGGCCATCGCGTCGGGCAGCCAGACGTAGAGCGGGATCTGCGCGCTCTTGCCGGCGCAGCCGAGGAACAGCGCGAGCCCGACCAGGGTCGACGCGTACACGAGCACGGGCTGCGCCGGGACGAGGAACTCCAGGAACCCGGGCACCGTCGCGGCCGACATGTTGCCGATCGGCCAGACCTTCACCGCCGTGAGCAGGCTGCTCGCGTTCGCGGCGATGCCGTCGAACGTGAGCGTGCCGCCGTAGTAGGCGAGCATGGCCATCGCGACGAGGAGGCCGAAGTCGCCGATGCGGTTGACGACGAACGCCTTCTTGCCGGCGGTCGCGTTCTTGTCCTCCTTGAACCAGAAGCCGATGAGCAGGTAGCTGCACATGCCGACGCCCTCCCACCCCACGAAGAGGACGGGGAGGTTGTCGGCCATGATCAGCACGAGCATCGAGAAGCAGAACAGGTTCAGGTAGGCGAAGAACCGGTAGTAGCCCGGGTCCTCGCGCATGTACTCGGACGAGTACAGGTGGATGAGGAAGCCGACGCCGGTGACGACGAGCATCATCGTGGCGCTCAGGCCGTCGACGCTGAAGGCGACGTCGATCGGGATCGACTGGCCCATCCGGCCGGTGATCGAGAACCAGTGCCACGCCGTCCAGCTCAGCTTGCCGCCGTCGTGCGGCAGCAGGAGGAACGTCACGACGCTCGCCAGGAAGGCGCCGCCGAGCGCGGCGAGCGCCATCAGCCGGACCGCGTCCTTGCCGAGGCGCTTGCCGAAGAGGCCGTTCACGAACGCGCCGAGCGCCGGCAGGCCGAGCACGACGGCGAGCAGCGCGAACTCCGACGCGGGGAATAAGACTCTCAGGGCTTCCACGCTAACTCCTCAGGAGATCGGCGTCGTCCGAGCGCATCGTCTTCCGGATGCGGTAGAACGCGAGCACGATCGCGAGCCCCACGGCGGCTTCCGCCGCCGCGATGGCGATGACGAAGAAAGTGAAGATCTGCCCGGCGTGATCGTGCGGGTGCATCCGGTTGTACGCGACGAGCGTGAGGTTCACGGCGTTGAGCATCAGCTCGATGCTCATCAGGAGGACCAGGAGGTTCCTGCGCAGCAGGAACCCGGCCGACCCGATCACGAACAGCACCGCCGCGACGACGAGGTAGTACTCGATGGGGACGGAGATCACGACTTGGATTCCTTCGTCGACATGGTGAAGTGGCCGGTGAGGGCGCCGGGCTGCGGGTCCGGCGTGGCGGCGTCCCGGGCCGGGACCTGATCACGCGGGTCCGGCGAGCCGGCGCTGGCGGGGAGGAGCGTGGGGTCGACCTGCCGGCCGCGGGCGACGGCGACGGCGCCGATGACCGCGACGAGGAGCAGCGCCCCCGAGAGCTCGAACGGCACGACGCCCTTCGTGAACAGCTCGTGCCCGAGCGCGTCGATGGTCCCGAGCGACTCCGGGGCGGGCGGCACGGCCGCGGCGCCGGGCTTCGAGGCGCTCGCGACGAGGGCGAGCGCGCCGAGGCTGCCCGCCACGAAGACGCCGGCGCCGATGTAGCGCGGCACCGCGGTGCGGGCGTCGCGCGGCGACGTCGCCGACGGGCCGAGGAGCATGATCACGAAGAGGAAGAGGACGACGACCGCGCCCGCGTACACGAGGATCTGGATCGCGGCGAGGAACTCCGCGGACAGCATCAGGTAGAGGCCCGCGATGCCGAAGATCGTCGTGAGCAGGCCCATCGCGCTGCGGATGGGGTTCCTGGCCGCGACCGTGGCCAGGCCGCCCAGGAGGACGAGCAGCGACGCGAGAGCGAAGAAGCCGAATTCGAAGATTTTCACGGCGAGAGCACCCCTGTCGACGATCGCCCCTTGGTCTGTATGTACGCCTCGAACTCTTTGCGGAACTTGCGCAGGAAGCCGAGCGCGGGCATCGCCGTGCCCTCGCCGAAGGCGCAGATGGTGTTGCCCATGATGTTGTCGGCGATCTCGTGGAGCCGATCGAGCTCCTCGATCGTCCCCTCCCCGTGCACCACGCGGTCGAGGATCCGGTGGATCCACGCGCTGCCCTCGCGGCACGGCGTGCACTGGCCGCACGACTCGTGGCGGTAGAAGCGCATCAGGTTGTGCATGGCGAGCACCGGGCACGCCTTGTCGCTGAGCACGATGGCGCAGCAGGTCCCGAGCATCGTCCCGAGCGCGCGGAACGTGTCCACGCCGAGCGGCACGTCGAGCACGCTCTGGCCGTGCCACGGGTGGAGCGGCGACTTCTCGTTCGGCGCGTTCACCACCTCGTCGGCGCGCAGGATCGGGCACGACGAGCCGCCCGGGATGACGCCGAGGAGCTCGCCGTGCTTCACGCCGCCGCCGAGGTCGTAGATGAGCTCGCGGAGCGTGAGCCCGACGGCCGCCTCCCAGATGCCCGGGTTGTTGACGTGGCCGCTCACGCCGAAGAGCCGGACGCCGCCGTCCTTCAGGTGGTGCAGCGCCGAGAGCTTCGAGAAGCTCTCGCCGCCGAGCTCGAGCGCGGTCGGCACCGCGGCGATGGTCTCCAGGTTGTTCACCGTCGTCGGCATCCCGAACGCGCCGAACTGGGCGGGGAACGGCGGCTTGAGCCGCGGCTCGCCGCGCTTGCCCTCGAGCGAGTTGAGGAGCGACGTCTCCTCGCCGCAGATGTACGCGCCGGCCCCCGTGTGGACGTAGACCTCGACGGGGTAGTCGATCCCGAACGGGCGCTTGCCGAGGTAGCCCTTCGCGCGCGCCTCCTCGATCGCGCCCCAGAGCCGCGCCTTCGAGAAGTGCAGCTCGTCGCGCACGTAGATGTACGCGGCGTGGGCGCCGATCCCGAAGCAGCCGATGATGCACCCCTCGATGACCGCGTGGGGGTTCTTCTCCATCAGCGTGCGGTCCTTGAAGGTGCCGGGCTCGCCCTCGTCCGCGTTGATGACGAGGTAGTGCGGCCGCTCGGGCTTCGGCGGCCACGGCATGAAGCTCCACTTCACGCCCATGGCGAAGCCGGCGCCGCCGCGGCCGCGGATGTTGGCCGCCTTCATCTCGTCGACGAGCGCCTCGCGCGTCATCCCGAGGGCGCGCTTCGCCTGCTGGTAGCCGCCCCCCTTCTCGTAGACCGAGAGCTTGTGGCCGTCGGGCGTGTCGTAGTTCTTGGTCAGGTAGCGCGTCAGCCGCAGCATCTCGTCACCTCGTCAACCGATCGAGGATCGCGTCGACCTTCTCGAGGGTGAGCCCCTCGTGGTAGTCGCGATCGACCTGCATCATCGGGGCGGTGCCGCACGAGGCGAGGCACTCCGCCGTGCGCAGCGTGACCTTCCCGTCCTTCGTGGTCTCGCCCGCGCGGATCCCGAGCCGCTTCTCGCAGTGGTGCAGCACCGCGTCCGCGCCGTTCAGCGCGCAGCTCAGCGTCCGGCAGACCCAGACCTGGTGCTTGCCCACGGGCTCCTTGTTGAAGAGCGTGTAGAAGGTCGCGACGCCCTGTACGTGCGCCGCCGAGAGGCCGAGCTGCTCGGCGACCCAGCGGATGACCCGCTCGGAGACCCACCCCTCCTGGCTCTGGCAGAGGTGGAGCACCGGGATGCACGCGGCCTGGCGGTTCGGATAGCGCGCGAGGATGTTCTCGAACTCGGTCCTTCGCTCGGCGCTCAGTGCAAATTCATGCGTCATGTCGGCTGCTGGCACGGTCCGCTGGCTCCCTGGGCGCGCCGCGTTGTGGCTGCGCGCCCGCTTCGGCATGGAGTCGGGACTCCGCGACGCGGGTCCCCATCCAACGAGGGGCTCGCCCGGCAAAGCCGGGCGCACCCTCGTGCGCCCCCTGTGTGGAGGCGCCCGCCGGAGGCGGTCAGCCCCGCGCACCGGCGGCCGGGTATTCGGTTATCCGTCGTACGGAGCCGTTCCCGAGGCGCGGGCACGCTAGTGAGCGACGGTGGCGGATGTCAAGGCACGCCGGGGGGAAACCTCCGGCGAATAACAGAAAAACGCGGGGCGACCCTAAAACCGGGTGCCGGGGCGCCCCGGCGCCCGGCGCTCCGGCACAAGCGCCTCGGCTCCGCGCGCAGGTGGAGCGTGGGCCCGGGGGGTGCTCACCTCCGGGGCTTGCGTTCCGGCGAGCCCCTTTCGTGGCTCGCCTGCACGAAAGCCCCTCCGGGGAGCACCCCCCCGGGCCGACGCTCCACCTGCGCGCCGCGACGGCCCCGAAGTTCAAGGGCCATCTGCCGTCAAGCCCCTTGGTGGCTGACGCCGTGAATTGGCCGGTTGAATCCGGAGGTTCCAGGGCGACCTTTGCCCAGCGCGCGCTTTTCCTGGAGAGGAGGCGCACCCGGGTGAGCGCGTGAGCTGCGCCGCCGATCCGCAAGAACTCCCTGGGTTTTCTGTCGAGGAAAGCGTAGCCTCGGGCGTCGTCCGTGGCGCTTTTCGTCTTTCGCTTGAGAACCGGACGGCGCTTCAACTACCCTCCGCGCCCATTGCGACGCGCGCAGGGCGCGGCATCCGTAGTAGCAGCGAACCCCCCATCCGGAGGTGGTGCGTGTTCTGTCCGAATTGTGGGACGCAAAACTCGGAAACGGCGTCCACGTGCACGAAGTGCGGCTTCAACCTGAAGGGAGCGGCCGCGCCGAAGTTCAAGGGCACCATGCTGATGAGTCAGCCCTCTGGAGCGAGCCCGCCGCAGGCTCCGGGGGCGCCTCCGCCGCCGGCGCCGCCCGCCGGCGCTCCGCCGGGGATGCCTGCGGCGCTGCCGAATCCGCCGCAGGGGCTGGCCGGCACGATGGTCGGTGTTCCTCCGGCAGGGCTCGGCGCCTCCGCGGGCCCCCCCCCTGCGCCGCCGCCGCCCGCGATGGGCGGCTACGGTCCTCCGCCGTCCCCCGCGTCGCCGCAGGCGTCCGGCCCGGCGTTCGGCGGCGCGGCCGCGAGCCCGTCCGGCGGCTACGCGCCGTTCGGCCAGCCGCCCAACCAGGGCGTGAACCCGCTGGGCGGCACCATGGCCATCGACCAGATGCCGCCGTTCGGCCCGGCCGGCGGGGCGCAGCAGCCCGGCGCGGCCGGCGGCGCGCAGCCCGGCGCGTTTCCGCCGCCCGGCGGCAGCTACGGCCAGCCCCCGCAGGCGGGCGGCGCGGGCGGCAGCCCCTACGGAGCGCCCCCTGGCCAGGACCCGATGGGCGGCCTCGGCGGCGCCCCTCCCGGCTACGGCCAGCCTCAGGGCTACGGTCAGCCTCCCGGGTACGGTCAGCCCCAGGGCTACGGTCAGCCCCAGGGCTACGGTCAGCCCCAGGGCTACGGCCAGCCGCCCGGGTACGGTCAGCCCCAGGGCTACGGCCAGCCTCCGCAGCACGGCCCGAGCGGGTACGGGCCGCCTCCGGGGCAAGATCCGCAGGGCGGCGGCTACGGCAGCCCCCCGGGGGCCTACGGCGGCGGCAGCGGCCCTCAGGGCTACGGCGCGCCCGCCCAGGGCTCGAGCGATCCCGGCGCGTTCGGCGCGGCGCCGGCGTATGGCTCGTCGCCTTCGACGTACGGCGCGGCGCCCGGCGGCGCTCAGCTGTCGGCGCCTGGCCAGTTCGGCCAGGCGGCCAGCAACCTGGGCGTCTACGGCGGCAGCGGGTCGCTTTCGCCGGGCGGCAAGGGCGAGACGCGCAACCCGGTCATGGTCTGCGTGATCGGGATGGTCTGCTTCATCTACGCCATCTGGCAGCTCTGGGCGATGCTGAACGAGCTGCAGCAGGCGACCAAGGATCCCGAGTTCAAGCCCTGGTACGTCTTCATCCCGCTGCTCAACTACTACTTCCTCTGGGTGAAGGTGCCCGAGCAGGTGACCAGGGCCAAGCAGATGGCGGGCTCGCGCAACCCCCAGGCAGAGGGCATCGTGCTCTACATCTTCCTGCCGCTGTATGCCCTCGCGAAGGACCTCAACGAGGTCTGGGACCCGAACGCCGCGCCGGCGTCGTAACGCGCGCCGCCGCGTCTCTCCGTTGTCCTCGCCTCCATCGAGCAGAGCCCCCTCGCCTGCTCCGCCGGCCTCATCCCGGTGGAGCGCGGCGCACCCGCTCGGCCGCGCCGCCCGCATCGGGGCGGTCGCGGCGGCGCTCGGGCTCTCCGTGGCGTGCGGCGTCCCGCTCTGCCCGTTCGCGCTCGTCACGCGCCACCCCTGCCCCGGCTGCGGGCTGACGCGCGCGACCCTCGCCCTCGCCCAGGGCCGCGTGGCGGAGGCGCTGCGCTTCCACCCGCTCTGCCCGGTCGTCGCGCCGCTCGTGATCGCCGCGCTCGCGTACAACGCGGCGATCTACGTGAAGGAGGGCCGCATCGCCGCGGCCGAGTCGCTGCAAGGCGCGTGGGTGACGCGGCTCGGCCTGGCGCTGGCGGCCGCGATGCTGGCGGTCTGGGTCGCGCGCTTCTTCGGAGCGTTCGGCGGCCCCGCGCCCGTCTAGCGCCAGCACCCCCTCAGCAGCCGCGGGCGCGGAGCGGCTCGCCGCGTCGGCGCGAGACCGGGCGGACGATGCGGCAGGGATAGGTGCTGCGCCTCGACCAGCCGCGCGGCGGCCTCGCGAGCGGGCCGATCGCGGGCACGCCGACGCGCAGCAGGACCTCGTACGCCCGCTCGAGATCGCAGCCGATCATGTCGAGCTGCTCGTCGGTGAGGCCGCGCTTCGCCTTGGGGAAGAGGACGCCCTCCTCCTCGTCGGCGTGGTGGGCGAAGACGTCCCGCAGGAGCTTCAGCCGCGCCTCGAAGCGCACGTCGGTCGCGCGCGTGCGCAGCAGGTTGTCCGCCGCGAAGCGCGCGAGGCCGTGCTTTTCGTACGCCTCGTGGAGCGGCTTCCTGTCGCCGGTCATCCGCTCGGCACACACCGGATAGAGGTACGTCTCCTCGATGCGTACGTGCGCGTCGATCATCCGGGAGAGCTGCGCGACCATCGAGGTCCGGCGGCCCGGGCTGGACTCGGCGGCGATGCGCTCCATCAGCGCCCTGACTTCGAGATGCTGCTGCTCCAAGAGATCGAGTGCGTCCATGGGGTTCCCCTTGCGTGAGATCACCGCGCCGCGTCGCCGCCCGTGGGCAGCGCGTGCACAGCCCGGCTCGCGGTGCTGCGCGGCGCGGTGCAGGCGGGCACGGTCGTGGCAAGGAGCGGGCCGGCCGTTCGGCGCCCGCGCCGCGCGCGCCCCCTCGCCGCGCCGAGGGGCTACGCGCGGACCGCGGCGAGCGCGTCGCGCATCGCGGCGGCGCCGGCGAAGCGGTGGTCGGGGTGCTTCGACAGCGCGCGGGTGAGCACCTCGTCCAGCACGCGCGGGACGTCACGGCGCTCTCGCCGGAGGGGCACGGGCGAGGAGCGCACGATCGCCACGAGCACGTCGAGATCGCCCCGACCCCGGAAGGGGAGCTTGCCCGAGAGCGCGTAGTAGATGAGCAGCGCGGCCGCGAACAGGTCGCTGCGCTCGGTGATGGCGCGGCTGCGCATCGCCTGCTCGGGCGACATGAACCGCAGCGTGCCCACGAGCGAGCCAGGGCTGCCCGGCGTGACGCCGTCGCCCGTGTCGGCGCCGGGCTCGTGCGCGAAGCCGAGGTCGATGAGCTTGACGGTGGGCGCGGCCTCGCCGGCGCCGGACGGCGCGTCGACGAGCAGGACGTTGCCGGGCTGGAGGTCCCGGTGGACGACCCTGGCCGCGTGCATGGCCGCGAGGCCGGCGAGGATCTGGTCCGCGAGGGCGAGCGCGCGGCGGAGCGGCAGGGGGCCGCTCCGCCGCACCTCCTCGCCGAGCGTGACCCCCCGGAAGAGCGGCATGAGGAAGAACGGGCGCCCGTCCTCGAGGCGCCCCTCGCCGAGCACAGGGCAGACGTTCGGGTGATCGATGCGGCGGGCGAGCCGCACCTCGCGCGCGAACCGGCTCGCGATCCCGGGGTCGCCGGCGTGCACGCGCCGGAGCACCTTGAGCGCCACCGGCTCCCCGGTCGCGGTGCGACGGGCCGCGTACACCGCGCCCATCCCCCCCTCCGCGATGAGCCGCTCGATGTGCAGTCCCTGCTCTGTGCGGTCGACGAGCGGATCGCCCGAGGAGCCCCCACCCCCGGGGCGCCTGGCGCCGGCCCGGCCCGCGCCGTCGAGCGCCCCGGGGTGGTGCGCCCTCGCCGCGCGCCGCTCACGGCCCGGATGGCATACGATGCCGGAACGAGGGGGCACCGATCCCTCCTCGGGGCCGTCGCTATCCACCGACGCAGCCTCGGGGATCGCCCCAGCAACCTCGGAGGGGTCCCTGGCTGAACCGGGAGTGAAACGGAGATGACAGCCAGGTGTCACGCGGGGAACCTCGTCAGAAATTACCTGACGAGTGTCCATGGACCTGGCCCCTCAAGCAAGCGGATTAGGGCCCCAAATGACGGGTTGGTGACGGACCACACCTCGTCTTATGTCCCGTTTTTACTATGTTTTTTCCCTGGACACAGCAGACCGTCCCAGGCGCTCCTGATTGTCGGGGAAATCCCGAACCTCATTGCGTCCCGATCGCCGTTACCATGCCAGCGTACTCATCCAAAAACGTGAGGATCATTACTTATGGCCAAGCGCCTTGATCTCATCCTCGTGGTGGACGTCGAGTCGACGTGCTGGGAGGGCGACCCGCCGCGGGACCAGGAGAACGAGATCATCGAGATCGGCGTGTGCACGCTGGAGGTCGCGTCGGGCCGGCGCCGCGATCGGCGATCGATCCTGGTGCGCCCGGAGCGCTCGGTCGTGAGCCCGTTCTGCACGAGCCTCACGACGCTGACGCAGGAGCAGGTCGACGCGGGCGTCTCGTTCAGGGAGGCGTGCGCGGCGCTCCGGGGCGAGCTCAAGGCGCAGGACCGCCTCTGGGCGAGCTACGGCGACTACGACCGGCGCATGTTCGAGCGGCAGTGCGAGGCGCGCGGCGTCCCGTTCCCGTTCGGGCCGAGCCACCTCAACGTGAAGAGCCTGTTCGCCGTGACCTACGCGCTGTCGCGTGAGGTCGGGATGGCCGAGGCCCTGGAGCGGGTCGGCCTGCCGCTCGTGGGCACGCACCACCGGGGCGACGACGACGCCTACAACATCGCCGGTCTGCTCGCGCACCTGCTGCTCGCCGCGCGGCGGTGAGGCGCGCCGCGCGGAGGCCGGGCCGCGCTCACGCCCCCGGCGCCCCGGACCGCGCCGCCGCGGCGCGCGCCGCGGGGGGAGCCTCGGACATCGCGGCGCCCGCGCCGTCCTGCGCGCCCGCCTCGTCGTCCTGGGCGACCTCCCCGGCCGCGGCGGCCGGCGGCACGGCGGCGGCGGCGAGCAGGTACGCGAGGCCCGCGCAGAGCAGCAGGGCGCTGTAGCCGAGGTTCATGGCGCACAGGGCGCCGAGGGCCATGGCCACCGCGCCGGCGAGCGCGGAGAGCCCGAAGCACCAGGGGAGCAGCGCCGGCGAGCGCGAGGCGACGAGCTTGACCCCGAGCGGCGCGAGCGAGCCCGCGAGCAGGCCGACCGGCGCGAGGAGGACGACGGCGAGGGCCGCGCGCAGGAAGGGCGCGAGGCCGAGGCTCCACTGCGTGAGCGGGACGAGCCCCACCGCGGCGAGCGCCGCGGCGGCGACGAGCAGCGCCGCCAGCGTCGCGGCGGCGCCGGCCGCGGCGGGCGGCGCCACCCGGGCGGTGCGCAGGCCGCCCCCGCCCACCGAGACGAGGAGGACCACGAGGACGGCCGGGAGCTCGTGCGCGGGCAGGTCGAGCAGGACGAGCGCGTGCCGGACGAGCGCGAGGCCGACGAGCGCGAAGCCCGCGCCGATCGCGGCGAAGAAGAGGAGCGCGCGGGCGCGCGGCGCGGGGGCCGCCGCGCGCGGGCCGAGGCGCCGCCCGGCGCGCCCCGCGAGCAGCGGGAGGAGCACGCCCAGCGCGAGGAGCCCCGATCCGCCGGCGAGCAGCGCGAGCAGCGCGGAGAGGCCCGCGTGCTCGGCGCGGAGCGCCTCGAGGTCGCCGAGCACCGCGGGGAGGCGGCGGGCCGGCACGCTGTAGGAGAAGAACGGCCTGTCGTCGGTGGGCGGCGTGAGGTCGACGCGCGCGTCGGGGGCCGCGGCGCGGGCGTCCGCGGTCGCGACGAGCCGGCCGCGCGCCGGGGTCCGGGGGCGGTCCGGGGCGAAGGCCTCCGAGAACTTGTGCCGGCGGCAGTGGCGGCGGAGCGCGTCGATCTCGGCGCGCGCGAGCGGCGCGCGCTTGACGAGCAGCGCGGTCTGCTTCGCGGCGCCGCACCCGAACAGGTGGTCCCCCGGCGCGCCCGCGCCCGCGCGGCGCAGCGCCGCGGCCGCGAGCGAGAGCAGGCGGTCGAAATCGCCGTCGGCGCGGGTCACGACCAGCGTGCCCTCCGGCGAGAGGCGCGCGAGGAAATCCGAGAGCCCCTCGAGCGTGTGGAGCCGGCTCTCCGAGAGCGCGAGCGCGCCGGCCGTCGATCCCGCCGGGGCGTCGGTCGACGCGATCACGATGTGCCTGAAGCGCAGCGGCGTGCGCCGGATGAAGCTGCGCCCGTCCGTCACGGCGACGCGGACCTCGGGCCTGTCGAACAGGTGACCGCTGAACTCGGCGTAGCGGCCGCGCATCGCCTCGACGACGTCGCGGCTCTCCTCGACGGCGTACACCTCCTTCTGCCCGGCCTTGAGCGCGGCGCGGAGGTCGCGCCCGCCGCCCGCGCCGACGACGAGCACGGGGCCGCGGTCCCGGTGGAGCGCATAGGCCATGTCCTCGGGCTGGGGAGGAGGCCGCGTCTTCGCGGCGAGGATGGCGCTCGCCCCGGCGCCGTCCCGACGCATCCACGCGGTGCCGGCCCTCGCGCGCTCGACCGTGATCAGCGCCTGATCGCTCCAGGACTCGAGCTCGGGCGCCGCCCCGCGCAGGCCGGTGAGCCGGAGCCACGGGGCGCCGACGTCGCCCGCGAGGAGCACGGCGCTGCCGAGCACGAACGTGGCGACGAGGCCGCCCGACGCCCGCGGCTCGTCCTCGCGGACGCGCGACGCGAGGTAGAAGAAGACGCCCGCCACGGCGAAGAAGATCGCCGCCGCGAGCGCGGCGCGGGGCGCGCCGGCGCGGAGCGCGGCGGCCGCCGCGAGCCCCCCGAGCGCGCCGCCGACGAGGGAGAGCAGGTGGAGGCGGGGCATCTCCGCCGCCGCGTGCCGGATCGCCGCCGCGACCGCGAGGCCCGCGAGCGCGAACGGCACGGCGGACGCGGCGTAGAGCAGCGCGAGCCAGAGCAGCGACCGCGGGGCGGGGCCGGCGGCGGCCCCGCGCTGCGCGAGCAGGATGACCGCGGCGAGCGTGGCGCCCGACGCGAACGAGGAGAGCGCCGCCATGCGGGCGAAGAGCGAGGGCGGGCGGGCGATCGAGGGGGCGAGGTGGAGCAGCACGCCGCCCACGCCCGCGCCGAACGGCGCGAGCGCGAGCGCGAGGAACGCGTAGGGCCCACCGAACAGGGCGGCGAAGATCCGCGTGAGCGTGATCTCGAGCAGGACCGTGGCGCACGCGAGGGCCGCGACGCCGCTGAACAGGCCGCTCCGCTGGGAGACCCACATGGGCCCGCTCCTACCACAGCGCGCAGCGGTCGCTCACCTCTCCCGGCGCGGAGCGGTCGCTCACCGCTCCCGGCCGAGCGGCACGAGCGGCCAGGGCGCGAGCAGGGGCACAGGTCCGCTCGGCCGGAACCCGGGCGCGCGGCCCTCCCCCTGCCCGGCCGGCGCCGGGCCGCGCGCGCCCGGCCCGAGCGGCGCGCCCGCGTCGCGCGCCGCCGCGCCGCTCTGCCGGATGGCGCGCGCGCACTCCTCGACCGTGAGGCGGCGCGGGCCGTAGGCCGACGCGTTCGCGGCGTCGGCGTCCATCAGCCGGGTCGGGGTGTCGATCCCGAAGTCGTCGGGGTGCCCGGGCTCGTCGAGCAGGACGTGGCCGAGCTCGTGGGACAGCGCGAACGAGGCGCGATCCGCGCGCAGGCCGGCGCGGTCCTCGATGATCGCGTTCCGGATCGCCCCGCCGTCGGCGAAGATGAACGACTCGCCGATCCGCCCGCCGCCCGCGAAGCTCGGGACCATCACGACGTCGACCGTCGCGGGATCGCCGTCGTCGAACGCCTTGAGCAGCGCGCGCTCCTCGACGGTGCCGGCGATCGCGTCCGTGTCGCTGAAATGCTGGAGGCCGTCGTCGAGGTCCACGGCGCCGATGCACGCCGTGAGCGTGGCGTCGGTGCTCAGCGCGCCCGACGCGGGCGGCTCGATCGTCGCGAGCGCGCCGCCCGGGCGCCGCACGAGCACGTCGGTGGTCCCGTGGGCGCCCGCGCCGATGACGGGGTTGTCGGAGAGGCGCACCGAGAACCCCGCGGCGCCGATCGCCGCGGCGACGGCGCGGGCCGCCGCGGCCGGGCGCATGCGGGGCGCGATCGCCGCGGTCACCTCGCGGCCGTCCACGCGCACCCGGATCGCGCCGCCGCTCGCCGGCAGGCCGTGGTCGCAGCCGATCGCGAGCAGGTGCGGGCGCGGCGGATCGACGAAGGTGATGTCGAGCTCCTCCGGCGGGCCGAAGCTCACGCCGCAGGCGCCCCAGAGGGCGTTCGCGCGCTCGACCTCCGCGCGCGCGATGGCGATCGCGCCCGCGTCGTCCCCGCCCATCGGCGGCGGTCCGCCCGCGCGCGGGCGCACCATGAGGATCCGGAGGCGCGCGCGCGTGCGCCCGAGCGGCCCGAGCGGCGAGGTGCGCGGGCCCGCGACGCGGATCATCTGGAGCTTCGGCCCGCCGGGCAAGGCGACGACGAGCGCCCCGCCGACCTCGCCCTTCACGGACCGGTCCGCGATCATCGGGTGGCTGCGGTCGATGTCGTCCGCGACCGCGCGGATGGGGCGCGTCGATCCGCACGCGAGGCCCGGCGCGACGTCCCCCGGGCACGGCACGTGGCCGAGCGGCACGCCCGGCAGGCGGTCGATCACCTCGCCGGAGGGCGCCATCGCGTGGAGGTCGAGGGTCGTCGGGATGTCCTCCGGCGCGCCGATCACGAGCAGCCGGATCGCGTCGGGGTCGTCGAGGTTCCCGAACGGGTCGTCGCCGAGCCGATCCGGGGGCGTGCGCTGCAGCGACGCGTGCGATCGCGCCATGTCGATGCGGCGCCCGGCGCCGTCGAGCGCGCGGACCTCGAACGCGCTGATCCGCAGCGCCTCACCGGCGAGCGTGATCTCGCCGCGCCCCGCCCGGGTCGCCTGGATCTCGACGCGGCGGGCGCTCGCGGGGATCGCGCCGCCGGGCGCGAGGGGGCTGCCGTCGACCAGGAGCCGCACGCCCGCGGGGAGCGACACGGGCCCGCGGAGCGCGCCGCGCGGCGCCGCGTGGCGCCGCAGCGCGAAGAGCTCCGGCGAGGGCGGGACGCGCGGCTGCTCGCCGTCGGGCACGCCGTCGGCGTCGTCGTCGTCCTGATCGACGACGAGCAGGACGCGCTCGGGCTCCGCGCCGGACGTCGCCGGGCAGAGGAGCGCGGCGAGGAGCGCCGCGTGTGCCAGAAGCCGCCGGTTCATGTTCGCATCGCCCGTGCCCGCTCGCCCTCCCCGGGGAGTCTATCGCGCCCTCGGTCCGGCGCCGCTCGCGCTCGCGCGCCGCGCGAGATCCGTCGGGAGCGCTCCGATGGCGGTGGGTCGCGGGCCGCGCCACGTGTCGTGCCATGGTCAGCGTCAGCGCGGTCATTTTCGACGTCGACGGGACGATCCTCGACACCGTCGACCTGCAGGCGACCGCCTGGCAGCGAGCTCTTCAGCGCTTCGGCCACGAGGTCTCCCTGGAGAAGCTGCGCCACCACATCGGCAAGGGGGCGGATCAGCTCCTGCCGGTGTTCCTCTCGGCCGAGGAGATCCGCCGGATCGGCGCCGAGGTCGCGGCGCTGCACGGCGAGCTCTACGGGCGCGAGCTCCTCCCGCGCGCGCGGGCGTTCCCGAAGGTGCGCGAGCTGTTCGAGCGCGTCGCGCTCGACGGGCTCCGGATCGTGCTCGCGTCCTGCTCGCCGCGCGGCGTGCTCGACGCGAGCATCGAGCGCGCCCGGGTGGGCGATCTGCTCTCGGGGGCGGTCTCGGCGGACGACGCGGACAGGTCGAAGCCGCACCCCGACGTCTTCGAGGCCGCGCTCGACCGGCTGGGCAGCGTCGATCCGCGCGAGGTCGTGATCGTGGGCGACGCGCCGCACGACGCCGAGGCCGCGGCGAAGCTCGGCATCCCCACGGTGGGGCTCCTCTGCGGGGGCTTCCCCGAGATCGAGCTGGTCGAGGCCGGGTGCGTGGCCATCTACCGCGATCCGGAGGATCTCCTCGCGCGCCACGAGGCCTCGCCGCTCTCGCCGTCCTCGCCGCGGCGCCCGTTCTAGAGCGGCCGCGGCACCGGGGGCTCAGGAGGCGCCGGGGACGAGCTCGGGGCGTGACGGGCGGGCGCGCTCGCCCTCCGAGGCCAGGAGCCGCTCCCGGAGCGCGCCCCGCTGCGACCCGTCGAGGGGCGCCGCGATCGTCGCGCCGTCGCGGCGCTCCACGGCGTAGACGGCCTCGCTCGGCAGGAGGTCGAGGAGCGCGGGGCTCTCCGTCGTGAGCAGGATGTGGCGCTGCGCGGAGGCGGCGCGCAGGTACTCGAACAGCGCCGGCAGCGCGCCGCGCTCGACGCCCGCCTCGGGGTGCTCGAAGCCGGCGAGCACGAGCGGAGGCTCCTGCGAGAGCGCGGTGACCATGGCCGCGAGCCGCAGCGTGGCGTCCGGCTCGTCCGCGGCGGCCCTCCAGCGCTCGCGCCCCTCGCCGTCGACGCCGTGGCGCAGCTCCGTGACGAGGAGCCCGCCGGACGAGGACACGCGGGCGTCGTCGACGTCGCCGGTCACCTGGGCCAGCCCCGCGAGGAAGTCCGCCTTCCAGCGCTCTCGCTCGAGCGCCCGGAGGACGGAGCCAAAGTTGTCGCCGCCCGCGCGGAGGCGCCGGGAGGCGCTGAGCTTCTGGGGCGCGCGGAGCGTGCGCGGCGCGAGGGAGTACAGGACGGCGCGGCGCAGCTCGTCGAGCATGGGGGTGAGCGGGCCGTCGGAGAGCAGCGGCAGGACGAGCCTCGCGCCGCTCACGGCGATCGGGGCGACCCCGCGGTAGGCGAGCATGCCGCTCCGCCCCTTGTCCTTGCGCGAGAACCCCTTGGGGCTGCCCTTCAGCCGGTCGAACGAGACCTCGGGCGGATCGCTGCCGGGGTCGAAGACGTCGCGGAGGCCCGGCTTGACGAGCCGCGTGAGCGCGCTGCGCTGCCACCACGCGGCCGTCTCGCTCTTCACGCGCGTCTCGCCCTCGCGGTCGCCGGGCGCGAGCTGCACGAGCCAGAACCCGTGCCCCTCGGTCCTGGAGACCGCGACGCCGAGGGTGGTGAGGGTCGCGTCGCCGCGCAGGCGCTGCAGCGCGCCGCCGCGCCGGCTGGCCGCGGCCTGCTCGAGCGCCCCGCTCGCGCACTCGGCGAGGAAGCGCACGGCGTCGAGCAAGCAGCCCTTCCCCGAGCCGGGCGGGCCGACCAGCGCGGTCAGCCCCCCGAGGGTGAGCTCGAGGCCGGCCCCGATGGCGCCGTAATTGCTGGCGTAGACGTGGGTGATCATCGCCGCGCGGAGCCCCTCGTCGAGGACATCCCCCCTCCTTCCCGCGCTGCGGCGACCCCTGTGCCGGCCCCGGCGCCGCAGCAGGGACGAGCTTACACCAAGCGGGTATGGGATCGGCGCGCGCGGCGCGCGCGGCGCGTCGATCCCTCTGCGCGCTGGCTGACCATCAGGACACGCGCGAAAGGCCGATCTCGAGCGCCTCGCCCTCGACGGAAGCCTCTGTGGCGCTGGATTCTCCGTCGATCTGGCCGCCCACCACCAGCTCGGCGGCGAGCGACTCGGCCATGATCATCGCCCGAGCCGCGTCAGCGACGCGGCACACGCGCTGGCTCCCCCGGATCGCGAGGCGGATCCGGTCGGTGAACTCCAGCCCAGCGCTCTTCCTGGCCGCCTGCACGCGCGAGAGGATCTCCCGCCCGAGCCCCTCGTCGCGCAGCGCGTCCGTGAGCGCCGTGTGCAGCACGACGACCCCCGCGCGGCCGCCGGCCGCCGCGAACCCCTCGCCCGCCTCGACCGCGACGTCGATCTCCTCGGGGCCGAGCTCCACCGGCTCGCCGTCGAGCACGATCACGATCTTGCCCTCGGTCGCCAGCGCCGCGCGCAGCGCCGAGGCGTCGGCCTTCGCGAGGACCTGCTTCGCGAGCTGCACCTTCTTGCCGAGCTTCGGGCCGAGGGCGCGGAAGTTCGGCTTGAGCACGTAGCGGACCGCGCTCCCCTCCTCGCCGGGCTTGAGGAAGCGCACCTCGTGGACGTTCAGCTCCTCGGCGATGAGGGGCACGTGCTCGGCGAGCGCCGCCGAGAGCCCCTGCTGCGACAGCACGACGTCCGCCCGCGAGAGCGGCTGCCGCACCTTGAGCTTGTTCGCCGTGCGCACCTGCAGGCCGAGCGAGACGAGCTCGCGCACCGCGCGCATCTCGACCGCGAGCGGCTCGTCGATCGCGGCCGCGTCCGCCTCGGGGAAGGCCACGAGGTGCACGCTCTCCGGCTGCGACGCGGGCCACGGCCGCCGCACCAGGTTCTGGTACATGGCCTCGGCGAGGAACGGCGTGAACGGCGCGATCAGCTTGGCGAGCGTGACGAGCGCCTCGTACAGCGTGAAGTACGCGTCGCGCTTGTCCTGCGCCGCGCGCACGGCGCCCGGCGCGATCTCGAGCGGCTCGGCCGACGGCGCCCAGAAGCGCGCGCGGCTCCGCCGGACGTACCAGTTCGAGAGCGCGTCCACGAGATCGACCAGCCGCTGCGCGGCCTCGTACAGCCGATATTCGTCGAGGTGCGCCGTCACCTCCCGCGTCGCGAGCGCGAGCTCCGAGAGGATCCACCGGTCGAGCAGCGACCGCTCCTTCGCCGGCCGATAGCCGGCGCTCGCCGCGAGCGCCGCGGGCGAGGTGTCCCTCGCGTCCGGGTTCCCCTCGGCGGGCGAGAACCCGTCGATGTTCGCGTAGATGGTGAAGAACGAGTAGACGTTCCGGAGCTTGACCGCGAACTCCTTCTGGGTCGCGCGCACGTTCGTGAGCGAGTGGCGCGTGTTCGTCCACGGCGGGGAGGACGCGTAGAAGAACCAGCGGAACGCGTCGGCCCCGGGCGCGGGCGTCGAGGGGTCCTCGATGATGACGCGCTGGTCCTGGGGCAGACGAAAGACCTCGTTGGGCTTCACCTCGGCGCCCGCCGCCCGCTCCTTCTCTCCGAGCGGCCGGGAGAGCGGCGCGAGGCCCAGCCGCGCTCGCCCCCCGGCGCTCAGCAGCACGACCCGCCGAGGCATCCTCTTCGACGGGCGCAGGCGGAGCTCCAGCGCGTCCGCCTCCCGATCGGCGCGGTAGATCCTGACCTTCGCCGCGTCGCCGGTCAGATCGAGCCCCTCGTAGTCCTCCCTCGCGATGACCGCGACGTCGTCCTCGTCGGGCTGCCGCTCATGCACGTTGAGCGGCGTCTCGACGGGCGCCGCGAACTCCATCCGCACGCGCTCCAGGATGACCTCGGGCGGCGTGTAGTTGCCCTTCGACTTGCTCTCCTTCTTGCCCTCGCGGTCGCCGACGTGCCCCAGCACGACGCACGTCCGGTACGGGTGCGGGTAGCTCCGGGGCCGCGACAGGCCGAGCTTCTCCTGCGTCGCCTCGTCGAAGACCAGCGTCGAGACCATGAGCAGCGAGTAGAACCAGCCGCGCGTCTGGTCGATCGCCTCGCTGATGAAGTCGGCCGGGAAGGCGCGGTCGAAGAGCTCCTTCGAGCCGGGCGCGTGCGGGTAGCCCCACTGCGCGAACGGCATGCTCCCGCTGTCGAACCAGGCGTCGATGACCTCGGTCACGCGCCGCATCTCGCCGCCGCACGTCGGGCACGGGAACGTGACCTTGTCGATCCACGGCTTGTGGACGATGAGGTGATCGTTCAGGCCCGGATCGGCCCTCTTCGCCGCGTGGAAGTGGTCGAACGCGCGCGGGTTCAGCGCCTCGATCTCGGCGACCGACGCCGGGGCGTGCTGGTGCTCCTCGCTCTCCTTGCAG
The DNA here is from genome assembly GCF_004135735.1 of Sorangium cellulosum. Classification (GTDB taxonomy): domain Bacteria; phylum Myxococcota_A; class Polyangia; order Polyangiales; family Polyangiaceae; genus Sorangium; species Sorangium cellulosum_F. Next base: position 5,217,650 of record NZ_CP012670.1, read on the forward strand.
ACCCAGACGTTGAGCGGCGTCCCCCAGTACCGCTCGCGCGAGAGCGCCCAGTCGACGTTGTTGGCGAGGAAGTCGCCGAACCGGCCCTCCTGGATGTGGGGCGGGAGCCAGCGGATCGCGCGGTTGTTGGCGATCGCCTTGTCGATGTTGTCGCGCGTCCTGATGTACCAGGCGGGCCGCGCGAGCTGGATCAGCGGGTCGTCGTCCGCGCGCCAGCAGAACGGGTACTCGTGGCGGTACTTCTCCTCGTGGACGAGCAGCCCGCGCGCCGCGAGATCCTTGACGATCAGCGGATCGGCGTCCTTCACCCAGACGCCCGAGAACGGCGTGAGCCCCGGCTCGAACGTGCCGTCCGGCCGCACCGCGCAGAGCATCGGGATCTCGCCCGCGGCGCCCGGATCGAGCTCCGCGACGCGGCGCCGGTGCGCGTTGAAGTCGTCCTCGCCGAACGCGGGCGCCACGTGGACGACGCCGGTGCCGGCGTCGAGCGTGACGAAGTCCGCGCCGAGGACCAGCCAGTAGAACGGCTCGTCCCCGCCGTCCTTCCTGCGCGCCCGGGCGTCGAACAGCGACCTGGAGAAGCCGTCGAACGGCGGGCGGTAGCGCTTGCCGACGAGCTCGCTCCCCTTGAGCTCGCGCAGCACGGGCAGGTCCCGCTTGAGCTTCTTCGCGAGCTCCTCGCGCAGCGCCGCGGCGACGATGAGCTTCTTGACGGCCGGCGCCGCCGCGCCGCCCTGCGCCCCCGCGTCCACGACCACGTAGTCGAACTCGGGCCGGACCGCGGCGTACCCGTTCGAGGGCAAGGTCCACGGGGTCGTCGTCCACGCGCAGAGCGCCGTGTCCGGCTCGTCCACGAGCGGGAACGCCACGAACACGCTCGGGTCGTCGACGGTCTTGTAGTTCGAGCCGACCTCGGCCGCGCTGAGCGCCGTCCCGCCCTGGGGCCACCACCAGCAGACGCGGTGGCCGCGGTAGAGCAGCCCCTTCTTGTGCAGCTCCGACAGCGCCCACCAGACGCTCTCGACGTAGCTCCGGTGGTAGGTGACGTAGGCGCTGTCGAGGTCGACCCAGAAGCCGATCTTGTCGGTCAGGCTCTCCCACGCCTCGGTGTACCGGAAGACGGAGTCGACGCAGCGCGAGATGAACGGCTCGACGCCGTAGCGCTCGATGTCGGCCTTGCCGTGGATGCGCAGCTCCTTCTCGACCTCGACCTCGACCGGCAGCCCGTGCGTGTCCCAGCCCGCCTTCCGCGGGACGTCGTAGCCGCGCATCGTCTTGTAGCGGGGGAAGACGTCCTTCACGGCGCGCGTGAGCACGTGGCCGTTGTGCGGCATGCCGTTGGCCGTCGGCGGGCCCTCGTAGAAGACGAACGTGCCCTTCGACGGGCCGGTGGCGCGGGTCTCGGCGCGGAGGGTCTTCTCGAAGATGCGGCGCTGCTTCCAGAAGGCGAGGATCTTCGCCTCGTCCGCGGGGAAGTTCAGCTCGGTCGCCACCCTGTCGAACAGGGGCTCGAGCGGGCCGTCGGTCGGTTTCTTCGAGGGGGCTTCGGACATGGCCCGGCCTAGTAGCAAGGCGGGTTGCCAGCGTCGAGGAGGCGCTGGAGCGCGCGGGGCAGGGGGAGGGGTGCTAGACTCTGACGATGAGCGCGCAGCACCCGCCGTTCCCCGGCAACGCGCCCGAGGTGGAGGCCGCGTTCCAGGCCGTGCCGGACGAGATGGTCGCCGAGATCCTCGACGGGGAGCTGTTCACGTTCCCGAGGCCGGCGCGGCCGCACACGCGGACGGCGTCGCGGCTCGGACGTCGGCTCGGTCCGTTCGACGACGATCCTGGTGAGCCCGGGGGCTGGGTCATCCTCGACGAGCCCGAGCTCCACCTCGGACCGGGGCCCGACAAGGTCGTCCCCGATCTCGCCGGCTGGCGCCGCGAGCGCATGCCCGACGCGCTCGGTCCCGACGACGCGCCGGCGCACTACGACATCGCGCCCGACTGGGTCTGCGAGGTGATCTCCCCGTCCACCGAGCGCGTCGATCGCGGCAAGAAGATGCGGATCTACCGGCGCGAAGGCGTCCGCCACGCCTGGCTCATCAACCCGGTCGCGCAGACGCTCGAGGTGTACCGGCTCGACGATGGCCGGTTCTGGCTGCTCGACCCCCACGAGGGCGATGCGGCCGTGCGGGCCGAGCCATTCGGCGCGCTCGAGCTGCCGCTCGCCGCGCTCTGGGCCAGGTAGCGCGCCGTCCGGCCCGGGGCGCGAGAGGGCGCGGCGGCGGGGCTCACGCGCCGCCGGGCGGGGCCGGCAGCGCGCCGCCGAAGTCGGCGCGGATGGCGGCCACCCCGTCCGCGCCCGCCGCGAGGCAGCGCGGCGCCGAGGCCGCGTCCACGCCGCCGAGGGCGATGAGCGCGACGCGGCGCGGGGCCGCCGCGAGGCGCGCCCTCGCCTCGCGGAGCGCCTCCGGGCCGAGCGGCGGGCCCTTGCCGGGGGTCGCGAAGATCGGCGAGAGCACGGCGGCGTCCGCCCCGGCCTCGGCCGCGCGGAGCACGTCGTCCACGCCGTGGCACGCGACCGAGACGAAGGCGCCCTCGCCGAGCAGGGCGCGCGCGTCGGCGACCCCGACCGAGCGGCGGCCGAGGTGCACGCCGTCCGCGCCGAGGAGGACCGCGAGGTCCAGGCGGTCGTTGACGACGAACGACGCGCCGAGCGCGGCGGTGGCGTCGCGCAGCCGCCGGCCGAGCGCGTGGAGCGCCGCGCCGGAGAGCGCCGGGTCGCGGAGCTGCACCGAGACGCGCGCGCGGGCCTCGGCGGGCAGGGCGCCGAAGGCCGACAGGCGCGCGAGCAGGAGCGGTTCAGGGACGTCTGCGGTCTGTGTGATCAGGGTGAGCCGCGGGATCAGCATGGGGCCGTCGTCGCTCGCTAGCGCGCGGGGTCGTCCGGGGCGCGGTCGCCCGGAGCGCGCCCGCCCGGAGCGCCCGCGTCGCCGAGCGCGTCGAGGTCGCGCCGGGCCATCCGCGCGAACCGGCTCGAAGGATAGCGCTCGACCAGGAAGCGCAGCGTGTCGACGCGCGCGCGGCGCTCGCCGCTCGCCTCGAAGCGCTCGGCCAGCTCGTACAGGGCCTCGCTCGGATCCTCGTACAGGCGGCGATCCGGATCGACCTCGCTCGCGCACTGGTAGGGCGCCCGCGCGACGGCGGCGAGGACGACGAGCGAGCCGAGGACCGCGCGGAAGCCGGTGAGCACGAGGACCATTCGCCGACAGGGGGGCCCGAGCGTCAAGGGCCCGCGCGCCCGGAAGCCGCGCCCCCCCGACGAGGCGCCTAGGTCAGCGGAGCGCCCGCCCGCGCCGCGCCGTTCTCCATCCCGCTCCTCGGCACCGGGGCGCTGAACGGCAGCTCGTCGCCCTCACGCCCGTCCGCGCCCCGCCGGCGCGCGCCGCGAACGGCGCAGAGCAGCGTCTCGTGGAGGGCGCGCGCGCTGTCGTCCCAGTCGCGCCCGCCGGCGAGCTCCGCGACCCGCGCCGGCTCGTACGCCTGACGCGCGGCGCGCCGCAGCGCGTCGGCGAGCGCGGCCGTGTCGCCCGGGGGGACGAGCTCGCCGAGCTCGGCGCTGTGCAGGATGTCGGGGATGCCGCCCACGCTCGTCGCCACCACGCGCCGCCCCGCGGCGAGCGCCTCCAGCACGACGTTGGGCGTCCCCTCGTGCAAGCTCGGGAGCACGAGGGCGTCACACGCCCCGAGCCAGAGCGACACCTGATCGTGCGGCAGGTAGCCGGTCACCGTCAACCTGCCGCCGAGCCGGGCGGCGACCGCCCTGCACGCCTGCTCTTCCGACCCGCTGCCCACGATCGCGAGCTCGATGTCCGGGTCCCCGCGCGTGAGCTGCTCGAACGCCGCGAGGAGGTCGAGCACCCCCTTGTCGCGGTTGAGGTGGCCGACGAAGAGGAGCAGCCGCGAGCCCGCGGGCCGGCCGAGCGCCGCGCGCGCCTCGGCGCGGCCCCGCGGCCGGAACAGCCGGAGATCGACGCCGTTCATGATGAGGTCGATGCGATCGCGCGGCACGCCGAGCGCCTCGACGCCGTCGGCCAGCGTGCGGCTCACCGCGACGACCCGGGTCGCCCGGGAGAGCCCCCAGCGGAGCGGCCCCCGCATCCGCCGATCGCGCGGGATCACGTCGATGTCCGAGCCGTGGACCTTGATCACGGCGGGCACGCGGAGCAGCCGCGCCAGGCAGACGGAGGCGAAGCCGTCCGGGTAGGCGAACGCGCCGACGATCACGTCCGGCCGCGGCCCGAGCCGGACGATCTCCGGGAGCATCGACGCCGCGTAGAGCGGGCCGTTCAGCGCCGGCGCGACCCTCGGGACGTACAGGTAGCGCGGGTGCCGGACCGGCAGCCCGTCGATGACCTCCTCGCGCGGCGCCTTCGCGCCGACAGGCCACCTGGAGAGCCGCTCCATGCCGGGGAACCACGGGATCGTCGCGAGCACCCGCACGTCGCAGTGGCGCGACAGCGCGGCGAACTGCCGACGGTTGTACGGCGCCTCGTCCGGGTGGACCGCGTTGGGAAAGATCTTCGTGATCAACAACACGCGCATGCGCCGCAAGAGATCCTCCTGTGTCCTCGATCCGAGGCGGCGAGCGCCCCGATGGATGCCGTGGTGGGACCGCGTTGCCCACGCAGTATGACGGGCGCGCGGGCGTGCCGCGAAGCGCGGCGCTGCGCCACCCGCACGCCGTCTCCGACGTGGTCGTCGAGCCGCTCGCCGCGCGCGGGGATCTGCGCGCCCGCCGGGAGGGGCGTGGGCTCGGCGCGGGCCGGGGGCGCCGGGCCAGGGAGTCGGCCGCGCGCTCAACGTTCCATGGCATGGTGGCTCAAGCAGGTGAGCGTACCATGGCAGTGGCGTGTCGTTTGATTGAGTTCTCACGTCGCCTCGCCCGCGGGACGCTTGGTGGCGTCCATGGCGTTCATGGCGTCGGCGGCGTGAGTGGTATCCGCTGCGTCGGTGGCGTCCGCTGTGTCAGTGACGTCGGCGGTGCCGGCGGCGTGAGTGGTATCCGCTGCGTCGGTGGCGTCCGCTGTGTCAGTGACGTCGGCGGTGCCAGCGGCGTCGGTGGTATCCGCTGCGTCGGTGGCGTCCGCTGTGTCAGTGACGTCGGCGGCGGCCGCTGCGCCGGCGGCGTCGGTGGCGCGGCGATCCGCTCTACAGCGCGCTGATCTTGCCCTGCTCCGGCGACGACGCCGTCGCATAGAGCCGCTTCGGCATCCGCCCCGCGAGGTATGCCATCCGCCCTGCCCGCACCGCGTCCCTCATCGCCTGCGCCATCAGGATCGGATCCCGCGCGGACGCGATGGCCGTGTTCAGCAACACCCCATCACAGCCGAGCTCCATGGCCACGGCCGCGTCGCTCGCCGTCCCGACGCCCGCGTCCACGATCACGGGGACCCTCGCCGCCTCGCGGATGATCATCAGGTTGTAGGGGTTGCGGATGCCGAGCCCGGAGCCGATCGGCGCCGCCAGCGGCATCACCGCCGCGCACCCGATGTCCTCCAGCTTCCGGCAGACGATCGGGTCGTCGATGCAGTAGGGCAGCACCGTGAAGCCCTCCTTGACCAGGATCCGCGCCGCCTCCAGCGTCGCCTCGTTGTCCGGGAACAGCGTCCGCTCGTCCCCGATGACCTCGAGCTTCACGAGGTCGGACAGCCCGAGCTCGCGCGCGAGCCGGCAGGTGCGGACCGCCTCCTCGGCCGTGTAACAACCCGCCGTGTTCGGCAGGATCTTGAATCGCCCCTGCTGGAGCAGCGACATCATCGATCCCTCGCCGCGCGCCTTCAGGTCCACGCGGCGGAGCGCCACCGTGACCACCTCCGCGCCGGACGCCTCCAGCGCGCGACGGGTCTCATCGAGATCCTTGTACTTGCCGGTCCCCACGAAGAGGCGGGAAGTGAACGTGTGGCTGCCGATCGTCAACGCGTCGCTCGTCATCGCAGGCTCCTCGGGTCTCGACGGGTCCCGACCCAGACGATCTGCTAGTCGGACCGGGACACAGGGTCCAGCGGCTCGACCACGCTCGGGGTTGCCGGCGCGCCCCGCTCGGCAGCGTGGTATCGTTGCGCGCATGTCTCCCAGAGCGTTTGGTTTGACCCTCCTCGTCGCGCTGCCCGCCGCGCTGACCCTCACGCCGGGGGGCGGCTCCGGCACGGCAGCTCAGGGGAGCGCCGGTGCGCTCCCGCTCCTGTCCGGTCCGCGCGAGGCGCACGCGGCCGTGTCCATCCAGCTCTCGCTCGATGAGCTCGTCTCGTTCACCTCGTACGTCGTCGTCGCGACGGCGACCGAGCAGCGCAGCCAGTGGGAGGAGATCGGCGGAGCCAGGCGGATCGTCACCTACACGCGCCTGACGGTCGACCGCGCCGTCGCGGGGCAGCCCGACGCGGACGTGTGGGTCAGGACGCTCGGGGGCGTGGTCGGGGACGTCGGGCAGCAGGTGTCCGGCGACGCCCACATCAAGCTCGGGACGCAGGCGATGCTCTTCCTCACGCGGGCGGGCTCCGCCGTGGTCGTCTCGGGCATGGCCCAGGGGCACTACCCCGTCGTCGACGGCGCGGAGCCGCGCGGGCTGACCGGCGGGCCGCGCGTCGCCGTCCGGCGGCTCGCCCCGAGCCCGGACAGCGGGACGCTCCTGCCCCGGCCGGGGCCGTCGATCTCGGCGCGCGAGCAGCTCGTCGGCGCGACGCTCGACGCGGCGATCGACCTCGTGGGCCGGGCCTGGAAGGCGAAGCATGCGCAGCAGTGATCCCGCGATCTCCGGGCGCGCGCGGCGCGGCGCCGCCCTGGTCTCCAGCGTGATCGCCGCCGCCGCGCTCGCCCACCCCTCCCCCGCCCTCTCGTACTGTCGCACCAGCGTCTGCCCCGAGACGAAGCAGACCGCGGCCGTGTGCACGCCGGCCCAGCCGAACGACTGCGGCATCCCGCTCGCCTGGCCGTCGCCGTGCGTCAGCTACTCCATCCAGGAGGACGCCTCCACGCAGGTCTCGCTCGCGGACACGGAGGCGATCTTCGAGGAGGCGTTCGCCGCCTGGACGCAGGCCGACTGCGGCGGCGGGCGGACCCCGCGCATCGAGCTCGTCTACACCGGCCCGGTCGCGTGCGACGCGCACGAGTACAACCAGACGAAGGGGAACGCGAACATCATCACGTTCCGGGACGACAGGTGGCCGTACGCGGGCGCCGGCAGCACCCTCGCGCTCACGACCGTCACCTACAACCTCAAGACCGGCGACATCTACGACGCCGACATGGAGATCAACTCGTCCGACGTGGACCTCTCGATCGGCGACTCCCGCCCCTCGTTCGACCTGCTGAGCATCGCGACCCACGAGGCCGGCCACTTCCTCGGGCTGTCCCACTCGAGCGATTTCGACGCGACCATGTTCGCCGACTACCGGCCGGGGAGCGTCGCGCTCCGCGATCTCGACGACGACGACCGCGCCGGCATCTGCGCGGTGTACCCGCCCGGCGCGCCGATCAAGGGGTGCGATCCCACGCCGCGCCACGGCTTCTCCGGCGCGTGCGCCGCCGATCAGCCCGACGAGGAGGACGGCGGCTGCGCCGCGGCGCCAGGCGGCCGCGGCGGCGCGCCCGGCGCGGGGATCCTGCTCGCCGCGCTCGCCTCGCTGGGCGCGGCCGCGAGGGCGCGGCGCGCCGCGGCCGGGCGCCCGGGCCGGGAGAGGTCCCGCTGAGCTCGGCCGCCCTCGTCCTCGTCGAGCGCGACGCCGATCTCGCCCGGCTCGTCGAGCGCGCCGCGCGCGCCGACGCGATCGCGGTCGACGTGGAGGCCAACGGGCTGTTCGCGTACCGGCCGCGGCTCTGCACGGTCCAGCTCGCCTTCCGCGAGGGGGATCGCGTGGCGGTCGGGATCGTCGACGCGCTCCGCGTCCCCGTCGCCCCGCTCGCGCCGCTCCTCGGGGCCGCGGGGCCGCCCAAGGTGCTGCACGATCTCACCTTCGACGCCCGCATGCTCGCCGAGGCGGGGGCGCCGCTCGCCGCGGCGCGCGACACCTCGGTCGCCGCGCGCATGCTGGGGCGCGCGGCGACCGGGCTCGGCGCGCTCCTCCTGTCCGAGCTCGGCGTGAAGGTCGACAAGCAGCTCCAGCAGCACGACTGGGCGCGCAGGCCGCTCGCGCGCGCCGAGCTGTCCTACCTGGCCGACGACGTGCTCCACCTCCTGCCGCTCGACGCGCGGCTCGCGGAGCAGGGCCGCGCGCTCGGCATCGAGGACGAGATCGCGGAGGAGTGCGCCTACAAGCTCGGCGCGGCGCTCGGGCCGCCGCGCGATCCGCGGCCCGCCTACGCGCGCATCAAGGGGGCCCAGGCGCTCGATCCGGAGGGCCGGGCGATCCTGCGGCGCCTCGTCGACGCCCGCGCGGCCGCCGCCGCGGCGGCGGACGTGCCCGCCTTCAAGATCGTCGCGAACGAGGTGCTGCTCGAGCTCGCGCGGCGCAAGCCGGCCCGGGCCGACGACGTGCGCGCGGTCCGCGGGGCCGCCGCGGGCCGCGCGGCGCCGCTCATCGAGGCGTGGCTCCGCGCCGCGCTGCAGGGGCGCGCCGACGGCGACGTGCCGGAGGAGGACCGCGCCCTCTTCCAGCCGGTCCGCCCGTCGCGCAGGGAGCTCGCCGCCCGGCGCGCGCTGGAGGGCCGGCTCACGGCGTGGCGCCGGGCCGAGGCGAAGGCGCGGAGCGTGGACGAGCAGGTCGTGCTCCCGGGGCACTGCGCGCAGGATCTCCTGACCATCGCGCTCGCGGAGGGCCACGCCGGGGACGCGGCGGTGGCCGCCGCGATCGCGCGCATCCCGGGGCTCGGGGCGCGCCGGCTCGCGCGGTACGGCAGGGCGCTCGCGGCGCTCGTGGCCGCGGCGCGGGAGAGCGAGCCGCCCGGCCCGGCGGTGTAACCGGCGGCCCCTCCGGAGAGCCCCCGGGGCGCGGCGCCGCGCGCGAACGCGCCTTCGCGCGCGGCGCGTCGGCCGGCGCGCGGTCGACAGACCCGCCGCGCGATGGAAATAGGAGGGCCCCATGCCCCGGACCGATCCTGACGCGCCGCGATGGCGCCGCTTCCTGCCGGCGACGTGGAGCTTCCGCGCCGCCTTCGCCTTCGCGCTCGTCTTCGGGTGCGTGCTGCTCGGAGCGCGCGCCGGAGAGCTGTCCCCTCCCCCGCCGCCCTCGACGCCGCCCCCGGTGGGCGCCGCCGAGGGCGTCGACGAGGCGACCCAGGTCGCGCCCGACTCGCCGCGCGCCTCCCTCCGCAAGTTCATCGATCTCTGCCGCGCGGGCAACTACGCCGAGGCGGCGCGCTACCTCGACGTGCCCCCGAGGGCGGACGGGGTGGCGCTCGCGCAGCGGCTGAAGGCGGTGCTCGATCGGCACCTCTGGCTGGAGCCGGACGCCCTCTCGCCGCACGCGCTCGGCGACACCCAGGACAACCTCGGCAACGGCGTCGAGCAGATCGGCACGATCCCGACGCGGACGGGGACGCAGCCGGTGCGCCTGGTGCGGCGCGTGACCCCGGACGGCGTGCGCTGGCTCTTCTCGCGCGCCACCGTGGTGCGCATCGACGAGTGGTACGCGCAGCTCGAGGATCGCTGGCTGCGCGATCACCTGCCGCCCGCGCTGCTGCGCCCCGGCCCGCGCGAGCTGCTCTGGTGGCAGTGGCTCGCCCTGCCGATCCTCGCGCTGGCCAGCTGGGTCGTCGGCGCGGTGCTGAGCTTCCTCCTGCGCGCCGCGCTCCGCCACCTCGTCCTCCGGACCGAGTCGACGCTCGACGACGCGCTCCTCGCGGTGGCGCGCGGCCCGCTCACGTTCGCGGGGGCGCTGCTCGCCATGGCGGTGGCGCTCCCCTGGCTCAAGCTCTACCTGCCGGCCGAGCAGTTCCTCGACGCGGTGCTGCGCGCCGGCGCCTTCGTCGCCGTCTTCTGGCTCGTCCTGCGCGGGATCGACGCCGTCGGCGGCCGCCTGCTCGAGGCCCCCGCGACGCGCGACAACCCCGCGGCGCGCTCGCTCGTGCCGCTCATGGGCCGGATCGCGAAGGTCACGATCCTGATCATCGGCGCCATCGCCGTGCTGTCGGAGCTCGGCTACCCGGTGGCGAGCCTCATCGCCGGCCTCGGCATCGGCGGCGTCGCCCTCGCGCTCGCCGCGCAGAAGACGGTGGAGAACCTGTTCGGCTCGGTCTCGATCGGGATCGACCGCCCGCTCCAGGTCGGCGATTTCGTGAAGATCGACCTGGTCCTAGGCACCGTCGAGAGCATCGGGCTCCGCTCGACCCGGATCCGCACGCTCGACCGGACCATCGTCACGATCCCGAACGGCAAGCTCGCCGATCTGCAGATCGAGTCGTACACGGCGCGCGACCGGATGCGCCTGCACTGCTTCCTCAACCTCGTCCGCGAGACCACCCCCGCGCAGCTCCGGGCCGTCCTCGAGGGGTGCGAGCGCGCGCTGCGCGAGCACCCGCACATCTGGCCCGACGACGTCGTCGTGCGCTTCGTCGGCCTCGGCCCCTCGTCGCTCGACGTCGAGATCATGGCCTGGTTCCAGACGCAGGACTTCGGCGAGTTCCGGACGATGCGCCAGGAGGCGCTGTTCTCCTTCCTGGAGGTCATCGCGTCGTCCGGGTCGAGCCTCGCGTACCCGACCCAGACGGTGCGCCTCGCCAAGGGCGCCCCGGAGCGCCCGCAGCCCGGCCTGTCCTAGCGCGGGCGGCGCTCGGCCCCGAGGCGGAGGCGGACCGCGCTAGGCGCGGGCGTCTCCCCTCGCCTCGGCGCACGCGGCGGGCGCCATCGGCTGGAGCCCGGCCTTCTCGATGAGCGCGCGGTCCTCGTCGGGGCCGGGGTTCGGCGTCGTGAGCAGCTTGTCCCCGTAGAAGATCGAGTTCGCCCCGGCGTACATGCAGAGCAGCTGCGCCTCGCGCGAGAGCTCGGTCCGGCCCGCGGACAGGCGGACCATCGAGCGCGGCATCATGAGCCGCGCGACCGCGATCATCCGGACGAACTCGATCGGGTCCACGGGCGGGAGGCCCTCGAGCGGCGTGCCCGCGGCGCGCACGAGGGCGTTGATCGGCACGCTCTCGGGGTGCGGATCGAGGCGCGCGAGCTCGACGAGCATCTCGCAGCGATCGGCGATGGACTCGCCCATGCCGATGATGCCGCCCGAGCAGACCGTGATGCCCGCGCGCCGGACGTTGCGGAGCGTGATCAGCCGCTCGTCGTACGTGCGCGTGGAGATGATGGACTTGTAGGCTTTCCGCGACGTGTCGAGGTTGTGGTTGTAGGCGTCGAGGCCGGCCTCCTTGAGGCGGCGCGCCTGGTCCTCGGTGAGCATGCCCAGCGTGCAGCACGCCTCGAGGCCGAGCGCCTTCACGCCGCGCACCATCTCGACGACGCGGTCGAAGGCGGGGCCGTCCTTCACCTCGCGCCACGCGGCGCCCATGCAGAACCGGGTCGAGCCGCCGGCGCGCGCGCGCTCCGCCGCCGCGAGGACCGCGCCGACGTCGAGCATGCGCTCCGGCCCGACCTCGGTCTCGTGGTGGCTCGACTGCGGGCAGTAGGCGCAATCCTCGGGGCAGCCGCCGGTCTTGACGCTGAGCAGCGTGCAGAGCTGCACCTCGTGCTCGCCATGGAACGCGCGGTGGACCGAGCGCGCGCGGTCGATCAGGGCGAAGAGCGGGAGATCGTGGAGCGCCATCGCCTCCGCGACGGTCCAGTCGTGACGCACCTCGCCCGCCGTGCCTGCCGCTGGGACGCGCTCGCCCCGATCACCGCGCTCCCCCGTGTGCCCCGCCGCTTCCGTTTCCATCCCATCGAGCATGGGCTCGCTCATAGCCAGGCTTGGGGCGCCGCCGCAAGCGAGCCGCGCCGACCAGGGCGATCCCCCTCTTCCCGAGCGGTGGGTTCCGGGGGAGTCGAGCGGCCTTCCGGGAGGCCCGCCGCCCACGTCCTCCGTCGTCCGTTTCGACCCCTCCACCCGAGAGACGCCTTTGCCCGTCTCCGTGCGGCGGCACGTCCACCGCCCCCCTGGCAGCTCCCGTCTCCGGGGGGTGGATCCTCCCCACACGAGATGCCTCTAGCCCGTCTCCATGCAGCGGCATGTCCACCGCCCCCTGGCAGCTCCCCGTCTCCGGGGGGTGGCGCCTTCATGGGCGAGACGCCCGCCGACCGTCTCTGGTGGATCCCTCTGCACAACAGTACGGATGCCACCCGTCACTCCGGTGGACCCCCCTCCACAAAAATACGGAGACCACCCGTCTCACCGGTGGAGACGCGGTGGCATCCGGACGGGCTCAGGGCATGTCGCTCGCTCCGGACGGCAGCGCCGGCGCGGGCTCACCCTTCTTCGGGCGCGCCCTGCGGCGATCCCTGGCCACGTCGTCGACCAGCTCGACATACGGCGCCAGGAGGAACGCGACCAGCGCCTCGCTGCCGGCGATCTCGGGGTCGGCGTGGCCTTCGATCCTCTGCAGGAGCGCCCGCAGCGCCTCGCGGGCGGTCACCCACTGAGGCCGGCCGTCGCTCGGCCCCCCCCGCGGGCTGCACCACCGCCGTGAACCCGAACGTCGCGGCGCCGCGCGACGCGAGCCGCGCGCCGAACGAGCTCGCCGCGGAGGTCATGACGCTGTCGGCGGAGCTCCAGGCGCTCGCGGCCTCGTTCGAGGAGGCGATCGCGCCGCACAAGGACCTCCTCGCCACGCACGGCGCGCCGATGCCGGACCTGACCTCGGGGGCGCTGCGCTCGCTGAGCGCGATGCTGGGTTATGAGATGCGGCCGCTCTGCGAGGCGGCGTCGTCGTCGTGGCGCGAGGCGGGGTGCGACGTGCTCCGAGGGCGGTTCGACGCCGCCGAGGCCGAGCTCAGGACGAGCCTGCCCCGGAAGGTCGCGGCCGGCCTCGCGTCGCTGCGGGAGATGGGGATGGAGGCGGCGCTGCTCGACGCCGCGCAGGCGAGGCTCGATGCGGGCGACGTGAAGGGCGCCGCGATCGCGCACGACGCCGCCGTGCGCGGCGCGGAGGGGACATGAGCCGGTCGACCTGCGCCGCGCTGCGCGACCGGAGCGCCGCCGCCTTCCAGCAGCTCGTCGCGCTCGTCACGGCGCTGGCGGTGCTGGCGCCGTCGTTTGCGTGGGCGGGCACGCCGTACAGCCTGAGCTGGGAGCGCACGGCGTTCAGCGGGTCGTGCGAGAGGGCCTACCTCGTCGGACACCAGTTCTTTCGTGTCAACGACACGCCGCTGACCACGGTGGAGGTCCCCGAGGCGCTGGTGGACCTGCCGGATGGCTCGGAGATGAACAGGTCAGAGACCGAGTTCGACTCGGTGCTCCTCCGCATCGGAACGAACAATCTCCATTTCGACGTACAGCACGCCGCCGGCAACGACTGGTGCTCCGACACGCACGAGGTGGTGAACCTCGTGTCGGCGCCGCTCGGGCTGAACAAACCGCTCTTCGATGTCCGGCGCCGTGGAGCGAAATTCTCCGGCGACACCCGGATCAACCTCGGGCTCGCCGAGATCAACCCGCCGCTCGCGCGCGACATCGCGATCCTCGAGGCGACGGTCGCGGAGCTGCGCAAGGCGCTCGTCCGGAGCGCCGCCAGGATCGCCGACCTGAGGGAGCGGATGGACCTGCTCCAGCAGCTCGACACCGAGCTGCACGACCTGGTGACCCGGCCGCTGGACGAGATCTCGCGGACCGACCTCGACGCGATCCTGGACCGGTACCAGGGCGCGGTCGACGCGGAGACCCGGGCGGCGATGGAGCAGCTCGTCGACGACCTGAAGCAGAGCGTCCGCGATCTCGAGGGCGAGCTCGGGCGGCTCATCGACGAGTTCGGCGCGCAGGCGGACGAGGTGGCGGATCTGGCGACGCAGACGGCGCGCGCCGAGGGGTGGGATCCGGACGATCCGCAGGCGTACGCGCTCGGCGAGAGCGACGTGCCGTGGGTCGAGGTGCCGGACATCGCGGAGGTGCCGGGGGCGTTCGAGGCAGGGAGAGACCCGTATGCGGCGTACGCGGACGCGGTGATCGCGGCGCTGGAGGAGGATGTCAGCGGCGGCGTGGTGGTCGCGCGGGCCGACTTCGTGGCGGCCGTGCGGGCGTGGCGGGCGAACAGCGTGGCGCTGGAGATCGCGCTGCGTGACCGGATGGGCGTGTCGATCGCCGAAACGAACGCGTTCCTGAACGCGCAGAACCGGGTCACGGCGTACGTGCGGCGGTTCATGGATGCATCGGACTGGTTCGTGGACACGCCGGTGCCGCCGGACCTGCGCTTGTACGTGGACACGGTGCTCATGCCGCGGTTCGATGCGCTCGCCGACCAGTTGAAGGACAGCCTCAACAGATGCCGGCAGAGTCGCTCCCTGGCATGTCCGGCGGGAGGGCTCCTGACTTCGTGACGGTGTCCCGCGGGCAGAAGCTGATCGTGAGCGAGGTGAAAGGGGGCGACCCCGTCAAAGTAGACGATGTGATCAAGCAGTTGTCGAACGGGATGGAGGGGCTACGGAAGGAGGGGGTCGCCGGGGATGTCGAGCAGGTCGAGCTCATCATGACGCGCGGTGCGAAATTCAAACCGAAAGATACCTATACCGTCAAGGACGGGTACCTCTTCAATGTGAAGAAGGGCAAGAGGGAGACCCTGAACGGGTTCAACAACCCCATCAAGGTGACCCAGCTATGAGTGAATCAGGGCCGACCTTCTTCGCCTGGTGTGACGCGGCAGAGACGCTCGAAGCGTTCCTGGCGGCGCTCTCGGCGCTCGTAGACCCACGGCTTCCTATCTGCGTGAGGAAAGACGGAACCCTCACCGACACGACCTCTATGGACGAGGCGGTCGAGATGATCCGCACTGAGTTCGCCGAAGGTCCGGCCGGTGGAGCACTCTTCGACGTACTGTTGAGTGCCTCCAAGCGCATCTTCCCGTGCAGCGGCTACTGTTACACGGAAGAGGCCGGCCGCGACATCTCGGCCGGCCCCATCGACATGACCACGTGCGACCAGCGTAGGTTCCTCTGCTCTCTTCTTGAGCTCGCCTGGGGCAGCGGAAAATGCCAACAGGTTTGAGACAGGCCGGACGAGAATCCTATGAGTGGATCGCGCAGAGGGGCGCGTTCCGGCTCTGGGACGTGAGCGGCAGAGGTCGCGCCGCGGCGGCGGGCGTGGCGCCAGGCTCGGGCGCGTCGCTGGTCGTGCCCGTGTGCGGCGGCGCAGCGGCCTCGCCGGCAGCGTCGTCTACGGACAGCGGGTTGATGGCGACCGAGGCAGGCGGCCTGCGTACGACGGGCGGACCGTTCGGGAAGCGTTCAGGATGCGCAGCGTAGGCCGCATCGAGGGCGACCTGTCGACGGGCCGCGATGTCTTCAACGCGGCCGTAGAATACATCAGCAGGTGTGAAGAGCGCAAGGCCAGAATGCTGATGAAGGTCGTTATACCAGCCGAAGAACTCCTGGCACCACGCTTGTGCATGAGTCAGCGATGCAAAGCGATCCGGATAGTCGGGCTGGTACTTGAGCGTCTTGAACTGCGCCTCGGAGAACGCGTTGTCATCGCTGACGTGAGGCCGGCTGAAGCTACGACCGACGCCGAGGGAGCCGAAGAGCTGGGCGAGCCCCTCCGACCTCATCGCGGAGCCGCGGTCGGCGTGCACCGTGAGCGAGCCGGGCTCGACGCCGTGGCGGGCGACGGTCTCCGCGAAGAGCTGCTCGGCAAGCTCCGCGCTCTCGCGCTCGGCGAGCAGCCAGCCAACGGTCATGCGGCTGAACAGGTCGAGGACGACGTACAGGCAGTAGAAGACCCCGGGCAGCGGCCCGCGCAGCTTGGTGATGTCCCACGTCCAGATCTGGTTGGGGGCCGTGGCGGTGAGCGTCGGTTTGGCATGCTTCATCGGCCCACGCTGCGCGCGCCGCTCGCCGCTCTCGCCGGAGGCGGCGAGCAGCCGGTACATCGTGCGGATGGAGGCGAGATAGACGCCGCGCGACAGCAGCGTCGCGTAGACCTCCGGCGGGGGCTGGTCGACGAACTCGTCGCTGTGCAGCACGTCGAGCACGGCCTTCCGCTCGGGGTCGCTGAGCCGGCGTGGACTCGGAGCGGGCCGGGGCGGCGCGGGAGGCGGCGCGGGCCGGGTCTGCCGGTAGAGCGTAGCGCGGCTGACGCCGAGCGCCTCACACGCCTGCGCGATGGGGACGTGCGGGTCATCGAGCTGCTCGATGACGTCCATCAGCGCTCTCCGTCGGTCGTGAGATTGACGCCCAGAATGGCAGAGACTTTTTTTTGGAGGTCGATGAGCTTCTCAGCGAGCGCGAGCTTCTCCTCGAGCCGCGCCGAGCGCTTCTCGAGCTCGGCGATGCGCCGGTCCTTGGCGTCCTGCTTCGGCTTGCGGCCGGGCTTGCGCTCCGCGAGAGCCTCGCTGCCGTGGAGGGCGAGCTGCTTGCGCCACGCCGCCAGGAGGGAGCTGTAGATGCCCTCGCGGCGCAGCAGCGCCTCGATGTCCCCGCGCTGGGTGCACGCGGCCGCCTCGCGAACGATGCGCAGCTTCTCCGCCGCCGAGAACTTCCGCCTCTTGCCCGGCTTCGGCACGCTCTCGACGGCGGCGCCACTCGGGCGGGGAGCAGCGCCCTGCGCCGCTGGGGCGGGGGTAGGATCGACGGATCGGAGATGGGAAGGCTTCGGCACGGGTCAGGTCCATTCTCCGCCCTCTCATCACAGATTTCCAGGGGCAGCTTGTCTCACCCGACGTTGGCACAGAGGGCAGGGGCCCGCGCTCGATCGAGGCCGAGGCCGCGGTCGCGTGGCACCTGCTCCGGGACGACCTCGAGGATCTGCTGCTCCGCCTCTGCGCGCCGGACGCGAGCGGCCGCGTCCGCACCGGCGCATGCGCGAACGCAGGGGACTGGATCGCACCCGTCCGCATGTGCGCGACATACAACGCGGACGCGCGGGACATCGCGCGCGACCTCGCCCTCTCATGGCTACAGCGCCACGACAAGGAGATGGTGTCGCGCAACGCGGGCCTGTCGCTGGAAGCGCTCCGCGCGCGGGTGGAAGTTGCGCCGGCGGGGGCGCGCGTCCCGCTCAAGGGGGGCAGCGACCGCGCGCACGCGCTCTCCCGCGAGACCGTCCTCAAGGCGCTGGCGACGCCGCCCTCCGCGTTGCTGGAAGCGCTCGAGGTCGCGGCGGCGCCCGACGACGCGTGGCGCGCCGCCGAGCCGCGCGCGAGAGAGATCCTGGCGCTGACGAGCCAGATCGCGGAGACCGGGGAAGGCCCGCCCACGTGGCAGGTGCACACGGACACGCGCGCGCACGTCCGCTTCCTCCGAAAGCACGCGCCTTTTCACGTGCGCCGCCTCGCGGGCGGCGGCGTGATCCTGGCGACCCACCCGTACCGCTCGCTCTGGCCGCTCTGGGTCGACGCGCTCTTCTCGCTCGGCCTGATGCCCTGACCCAGAAACCTCATGAGGGTGAACCAAGGATGAAACCAGGGCCGTACTTCTTCGCCTGGTGTGACGAGGCAGAGCGGATCGACGCGTTCGCCGCGGCGTTGCCGGCGCTCGTCGCGCGCGGGAGTTCCATCAGCGTGAGGATGGGCTCCGACGTGGATCGCACGGTGAATTTCGTGGACGAGGCGGTCGCGATGATGCGCGCCCACTT
The DNA here is from genome assembly GCF_004135735.1 of Sorangium cellulosum. Lineage (GTDB taxonomy): Bacteria > Myxococcota_A > Polyangia > Polyangiales > Polyangiaceae > Sorangium > Sorangium cellulosum_F. Next base: position 5,235,325 of record NZ_CP012670.1, read on the forward strand.
CGGACACACCGACACCGAGACCTGCTTCGACATGGAGCTCGACGATCGACGCATACTCTGTGGCCACTATCGCTGCTTCACGGACAAGAGCGAACGTCTCAAGCCACGGGGCCCCATCCACCTGGTCTCTGCCGACGTGGCGGACATTCTCCCGCTGGAAATGTACCTCGCCCTGGGCAGCGGCCCGCGCTCCGTGGAGGCGGAAGCCGAGCTCACGTGGCACATCGTTCTGGACGACCTCGAGGACCTGCTGCTCCGCCTCTGCGCGCCGGACGCGACCGGGCGCGTCTCGACCGGCGGCTGCACGAGCGCGTGGACCTGGCTCGCGCCGGTCTCGATGTGCGCGACGTACCACGCGGACGCCCGCGACATCGCGCGCGATCTCGCCCTGTCGTGGGTCAGCCTCCACGACGGCGAAAGCGTCTCGCGGATCGCGGGCCTGTCGACGGAGGCGCTCCGCGCGCGGGTGGACGCCGCGCCGGCCGGGGCGCGCGTGGTTCCGACGGACAAGAGCGGGCGCTCGATCCCGCTCTCGCGCGAGACCGTCCTCAAGGCGCTGGGCCTGCCGGGTTCCGCCCTGATCGAGGCGCTCATCGCCGCGGCGGACGTGCCCGACGAGGCGTGGCGCGCCGCGGAGCCGCGCGCCGAGGAGATCCACAACCTGACGGTGCAGGCCCGGGCGCGCGGTGAGTCGTTCACCCGCGGCGGCGGGTCCCTCGCCTGGGTGGAAATGACGGGCGAACACGTCTACTTCCTGGTCGATCACGCCCCGTTCCACGTCCGGCGCCTCCCGAACGGTGGCATCGTGCTGGCCACGCACCCGTACCGCACGCTCTGGCCGCTCTGGGCCGATGCGCTCTTCGCGCTCGGCCTGATGCCCTGACCCCGGCCGCATCCCCTCCCCGTCCGCGGGCCTCGCGCCCGGCCGCGCGGGGCGCGCCGGCCCACCGGCGCGGCCCCCTACAGCGACGTCACCGCCTTGGCCGTCTCCTTGGTGATGATCCCCTGGCCGACGAGCTGCCGCACGTGCGCCTCGAACGTCTGCATGCCGTACGGCGTGACCCCCTTCTCCATCAGCTCGCGCAGCGACGGGCTCCCCTCCGGGCGGCGGATCGCCTCGCGCACCGCGGCCGTCGCGATGAGCACCTCGGCGGCGAGCACCTCCCCCGTGCCGTCGCGCCGCGGGAGCAGGCGCTGCGCGACCACGCCCAGCAAGCAGTCCGCGAGCCGGTCGCGCGCCTCGCCCGGGCTCTTGCCCAGCGCGAGCAGCCGCCCGAGGGTGCGCGCGACGTCCGGCGTGTGCACGGCCGCGAGCACGAGGTGGCCGGTCTCGGCCGCGTGCAGCGCGAGCTCGAACGACGCGCCGTCGTGGAGCGAGCTCACCATCACGACGTCCGGGTCCTGCCGCAGCGCCGCGCGCAGGGCCGTCGGGAAATCCGCGGTGTCGACGCCGATCTCGCGCTGGCTCACGCTCGAGCGGTTGTCCTCGTGCACGTGCTCGATCGGATCCTCCAGCGTGATGATGTGGCGCGGCAGCGTCGCGTTGATGTGCCCGACGAACGCGGCGAGCGTCGTGCTCTTGCCGCTGCCCGCGGTGCCCGCGACCAGGACGAGGCCGTGGTCCTGCTCCGCGAGCGCCCGCACGGCCGAGGGCACGCCGAGCTCGTCGAACGAGGGGACCTGGAGCGGGATGCTGCGCAGCACGATCGCGAGCGAGCCGCGCTGGCGGTAGAGGCTCACCCGGAACCGGCCGAGGCCCGGGACGACAACCGAGGTGTCGTGCTCCTGGAGCGCGGCGAGCTCGTCGCGCGCAGGCTGCCCGGCGAGCAGCACGCGCGCCGCGGCCTCGCTGTCCTCGGGCCGGATCTTGTCGACCCGGAAGTAGACCATGTCGCCGCGCACGCGCGCGCCCGGCGGCTGACCGACCTTGAGGTGGATGTCGCTGGCGTGGGCGGCCAGCGCCTTGCCGAGGAGCTGGTGAAGGAAAGCCTCGGAGCTGTACGGCGTCGTCACGGGGGCAACGTACCAAAATGGCCCCCCGCGGGCCCAAAGCGCGGCGCGCGCGACCCGATCCCCGGGGCGGCACCACCGCGCGGCGCGCGCGACGCGACGGCGGCGGCGCCTGGCCGGCGGCGGAGCCCGCGGGGGCGGCGGCGGACGCTACGGCGGCGCCTGGCCGGCGGCGGAGCCCTGGGGCGAGACGTCGGGATCCAGGTCCGCGGGGATCCGGCCCGGATCGAGGAGCCCCTTGTCGGCCAGGGCGCGGGCCGCCGAGATCGCCAGCGCGCGCTGCGCCGCGGGGAGGTCCTGCCGGCCCGAGAGCTCGAGCAGGACCGCGGCCGCGACGCGGAGCCCGTCCGGGTCGAGCGGCTCGCGCGGGCGCGGCGGGCGCCCGGCGATCCCGAGGAGCGCCTCGAGCAGCGGCCCGAGCGACGCGACGGGCGCGGCGCGGGCCCGCTCGGCCAGCGGCGCGAGACCGAGGTCGGCGTCGTCGGCGTACGGCAGGGCGCGCAGGGCGGTGCGCTCGATCTCGCCGCCGTCGTCGAGGGCGGCGAGGAGCTCGGTGGCGCCCTCGGCCTCGGCGAGGCGGGCGAGCTCCAGCGGGTCGTCCCCGGCGGCGCGGCGCCAGCGGGGGTCCGTGAGGCGCGGGCTCGGCGGGCGCGGCGCCGCGGTGGGCGGGGGCCCCGAGGGCGGGGGGGCCACGGTGGCGCCGGTCGAGCTCTCCCGGCGGCACGCGAGGGGCGCGCACAGCGAGAGCGCGAGGAGGGCGACGGACGCGAGGCGCGCCGCGGCAGGCGCCGCCCCCCGCGCGCGGCCCACGGCCCCGCGGCCCACGGCCCCGCGGCCCACGCCCCCGTGGCGCACGCCCCCGCGGCCGCTGCCGGGCGCCCGCCTCACGCCGGATCGATCAGCGAGAGCGAGCGCTTCGTGGGCGCGTTCTCGGCGGCGGCGTCGAGCTTCGCGTTGTACTCGTCGACCACGCGGTTGATGTGCATCGAGCAGTACTTCGGCCCGCACATCGAGCAGAACTCCGACGTCTTGAAGTACTCCTGGGGGAGCGTCTCGTCGTGCATCGCCCGGGCCGTCTCCGGATCGAGCGCGAGCGCGAACTGCTTGTTCCAGTCGAAGGCGTAGCGGGCCCGGCTCAGGGCGTCGTCGCGATCGCGCGCGCCCGGCCGCTTGCGCGCCACGTCCGCGGCGTGGGCGGCGATCTTGTACGCGATGAGGCCCTGCTTGACGTCCTCGGCGTTCGGCAGGCCGAGGTGCTCCTTCGGCGTCACGTAACAGAGCATCGCCGCGCCGGCGAAGCCGGCCATGGTGGCGCCGATGCAGCTCGTGATGTGGTCGTAGCCAGGGGCGAAGTCGGTGACGAGCGGGCCGAGCACGTAGAACGGCGCCTCGTGGCAGAGCTCCATCTCCTTCTGCACGTTCATCGCGATCTGATCGAACGGCACGTGCCCCGGGCCCTCGATCATGACCTGCACGTCCTTCTCCCACGCGCGCTTCGTGAGCTCGCCCAGCGTCTTCAGCTCGGCGAACTGGGCCGCGTCGCTGGCGTCGTGGAGGCAGCCCGGCCGGAGGCCGTCGCCCGCCGAGATCGTGACGTCGTATTTCGCGCAGACCTCGAGCACCTTGTCCCAGTGCGCATAGAACGGGTTCTGCTTGCCGTGCTCGATCATCCACTGCGCCATGATCGAGCCGCCGCGCGAGACGATGCCCGTGATCCGGCCCTTCACGAGCGGCAGGTGCTCGAGCAGCACGCCCGCGTGGATGGTGAAGTAGTCCACGCCCTGCTTCGCCTGGTGCTCGAGCATGTCGATGAGGTCCGAGGCCGTCATCTTCGCCGTGCCCTTGCAGGCCTCGAGCGCCTGGTAGATCGGCACCGTGCCGATGGGCACCGGGGAGTCGGCGATGATCGCGCGGCGGATGCCGTCGATGTCGCCGCCGGTCGACAGATCCATCACCGTGTCGGCGCCGTACTTGATGGCGTAGCGCAGCTTCTCGAGCTCGCCGTCCACGTCGCTCGTGGTCTGGCTGCTGCCGATGTTGGCGTTCACCTTGCAGAGCGACGCGATGCCGATGCACATCGGCTCGAGGTTCACGTGGTTCTTGTTCGCGGGGATGACCATGCGGCCGCGCGCAACCTCGCTGCGGATGAGCTCGGGCGCGAGGTTCTCACGGCGGGCGACGTACTCCATCTCCTCCGTGATGACGCCCTTCCTCGCGAAGTGCATCTGGCTCTGGTTCGGGCTCCCGGCGCGCTTGCTCACCCATTCGGTCCGCAACATCGACAACCTCGCTTTCGAGGTCGGCGATGTAGGTCGCGACCGCGCGCGACGCAAGCCTGGCGTCGAGCCCGGCCGCCCCTCACGCCCGGCCCGCGGCGCGCGGCGGACGCGCCGCGCTCACGGCGGCGTCGCCTCGGGGAGCTCGGTCATCATGCCGAGCGTCTGCGCGCCGGCCGCCTTCGCGCTGTCCAGCACCTCCACGACGGTGCCGTAGACGGCGCCGTCGTCGGCGACGATGAACACGATCCTGTCCTCCGGCCTGCGCTGGCGCTCGAGGATCGGCCTGAGCTTCGCCGCGAGCTCGGCGCGCTCGACCCGCTCGTCGTTGAGCTGCACCTCGCCCTGCGCGCTCACCCGGACGACGAGCTGATCGGGGGGCGGGGGCGTGTCCTCCCTGACCTGCTCGGTGTCGGGGACGCGCACGCCGATGTCCTTCTCGAGCAGCGGCGTGACGACCATGAAGATGATGAGCAGCACCAGCACGACGTCGACGAGCGGCGTCACGTTGATGTCGGAGTTCAGCGGCACCGCCGGCTTGACCACGAATCTCTTCTTCGCGCGCGCGCTCATCGCCGCGACCTCTCCTTCAGCTCCTCGACCGCCAGGGACACGCTCTTCGCGCCCGACCTGCGCGCCGTCTCCATCACCTTGCGGACGTCGCCGAACGTGAGCCGCTGGTCCCCCTTGACCAGCACCTTGCGCCCCGGCTGCGCGGCGAGCTCGCGCGAGAGGCGCTCGGCGAGCCCGGCGTCGTCGTACGGGTCGTTCTCGACCCACACGGTCTTCTCCAGCGTCACGGAGAGGATCAACGGATCCGCCCCCTTGCTCTCCTCGTCCACGCGCTCGGCCTGCGGCAGCTTCACGTCCTTGCCGCGCTGGAGCATCGGCGTGACGACCATGAAGATGATGAGCAGGACGAGGACGACGTCCACGAGCGGCGTGACGTTGATCTCACTCTTGGGGCCCTTCTGCGGGCCGACGGCCATTCCCATGGGAACGCTCGCTTCCGGCTGGGCGCGGCGCGGGGCGCCTGGGGCGGGCGCGCGCCGCGCGCGCCGCGTCCGCGAGGGCCCCCGTGCCGCGCGGGCTCTCCGCTACGCGGCCTCTTCTTCCGTGGTGGTCGACGAGAGGCGGCCGTCGAGCCGCTTCGCCACGATGTCGAGGAACTCGTTCGACGACTCCGAGATATCGATCGCCCGGGCGTCGATCCACCCCTGGAGGTAGTTGTACGCCATGACGGCCGGGATCGCGACGAGCAGGCCGAAGGCGGTCGTGATGAGCGCCTCCGCGATGCCCGCCGAGACGGTGCCGAGGCCGCCCGAGCCCGCGACCGCCATCTGCTGAAAGGCGGTCACGATGCCCATGACCGTGCCGAGCAGCCCGACGAACGGCGCCGTGGAGCCGACCGTGGCGAGCAGGCCGTAACCGCGCTTCAGGCTGAGCACCTCGCGCTGCGCCTGCCGCTCGAGCGCCCGGGACACCGACTCGAACACGCCGTCGCGCTGGTGCCCGTCGGCGGGCAGCCGCGGCGGGGCGCTCGACGCATAGGCGGCGAGCCCGGCGCCGATCACGCGCCCGAGATAGCCGATCTCGTCCTTGCCCCTCGTGGCGGCCCGGGCGCTCTCGAACTCGCCCCTGGCGAGGAGCGGCCCCACCTTCTCCGCGAACTCGCGCGAGGCGGCGCGCGACTTGAGCGACACGACGAGCCGCTCGCCGAAGATGATGAGGGACGAGACCGACATGAAGGCCAGCGCGAACACGACCGCCTTCGCGAAGGGCCCCATGTGCCCCCAGAGCTCAATCAATGTGAATTGCATCGTCTCGCTCGCGCCTCCTGGCGCTCCGTGGTGTCGTGGTGGTTTTCACTGTGCTGGATCGGCGCCGCCGGACGCCGATGCGAATCGACCCGTACCGGAGAGCGGGCCTGTCCCCTGCCCTCCCTGCCACGCGCTCCGCCAGCCCGACAACGCCCGCGCGCGACCATGATCACGGGAGCTTGAGGCGGATGTTGAACACGTAATCGACCGAGACCGGGCGCCCCTGGTACATCACCGGCGTGTACCGGTGCGTCGCGAGCGCGGCGAGGATCTCCCGGTCCATGTGGGGGATCGATTTGATCATGCGGCAGCCGGAGAGCGTGCCGTCCACCTTGATGACGCACTTGACAATGGCGAGGCCCTCGACCCGGGCAGCGAGGGCCTCGCGCGTATACTGGGGCTCGCGCCCCGCGACCCTGGACGGCCGGTTCATCCCGGCGCCGAACGGCAGCACCACGTTCTGCGGCGGCGCCGGGCTGCCCAGCTTTCCGCCGAGCGTCCCGCCCAGCTTTCCGCCGATCTCCCCGCCGAGCGTCCCGCCGACGGTGCCCCCCTGCACGCCGCCCTCGACGCCCCCCTCGACCCCGCCCGGCTGCTCCGGCGCCTCCGCCTTGACCGGCTCGGGCTCGGGCTCCGGCTCAGGCCGCTTGGCCTTCGGCTTCTCCGGCATGTCGTAAATGGTGTCGGGCGTCTTGACCGGCTTCGGCCTCTCGATGCGCTCGACCTTCGGCGGCTCCTTCACCTTCGCCCCGCCGCCCGCCGGCGGCGGGGGTGGCGGCGGCGGCGGCGGCGGCGCCGGGGCGAAGAAGGTGACCTCCACGTCCTTCTTGTGCTGCTCGACCCGAGGACGCGTGGCGTGCCAGAGGAGGGCCCCCGCGATCGCCGCGTGCGCGACCAGGGAGAGCACGGCGCCCGTCCCGAGGCGCCCCTGCGTGGCGGTGGCGCGACCTAGTACCGAGTCGAACATGAGGGGTGATCACTCCTTGGATTCGAGCTGAGCAGATCGGCGCGAAGACACCGGTGCCGTGAGGCGGCGCGCCGCGCCCACCCGGAGTGTACCAGCGAGCAGGTACTACAAAAAAGTCTATTGTCTCGTGCGATTCCTGTCTAGGGTAAGGCAGCACTCGAGGGGCCTACTTTCCTGGAGGGAATTCCGTGAATTTTCTCGCAATGACGATGAAACACGGAGCGCGCTCACCACGTGCGCCGTTGGGGTTGTGGGTGGCATTGCTGCTGCTCACCATGACAATGCTCACCGCCGTCCCGGCGTTCGCCCAGACCGGCAACAGCGTTCTTCTTGGACGGGTGACCGACGCGTCGAGCAAGGCGCCGGTCGCCGACGTGGTCGTGACGGCGACGTCGCCGGCGCTGCAAGGCGAGCAGCTCGTGGTCACCGACGCATCCGGGCAATACCGTATCCCGAACCTGCCGCCGGGCGACTACACCCTGCGCCTGGAGAAGGAAACGTACAGGCCGTACGCGCGCGGCGGAATCGCATTGCGCGCCGGGATGACCCTCCGCGTCAATGTCGAGCTCCTCCCCGAGGCGCTGAAGGCGCAGGAGATCATCGTCGTCGGCCGCCCGCCGACGGTCGACATCGGGTCGAGCTCGGTGGCGCAGAGTATCACGGACGACTTCTCGCGGCGCGTCCCCGTGTCGCCGCCCGGCGGCAAGGGGGCGGCGTCTCGTTCGTTCGAGTCGATCGCCGCGGTCACCCCCGGCGCCAAGAGCGATGAGTTCGGCACGTCGATCGCGGGCACGTCCTCGCCCGAGAACCAGTACGTCATCGATGGGCTCTCGGTGAATGATCCCGCGTATGGGATCATCGGGACTCCCCTTACGATGGAGTTCATCAAGGAGGTCAACGTGGTGAGCGGCGGGTACATGCCCGAGTTCGGCCGCGCCACCGGGGGTGTCCTCGACGTCTCGACCAAGAGCGGCGGCAACGAGCTCCACGGCTCGGTCTTCTTCAACATCACGCCCGGCCTCCTCGAGGGCGAGAGCACGAAGGTCCGGCGCCAGGGCGAGACCATCCAGACCGACGACCGCCTCTCCTCGATCCGCGACTACGGCTTCACGGTCGGCGGCCCCATCCTGAAGGACAAGCTCTGGTTCTTTGGCGGGCTCAGCCTCGCGTTCCAGAGCGTGACGCTCGAGCGCAACCTCTTCGCGACGCGGTACGACGCCGAGGGCAAGCCGGTCGTGGGCGAGGACGGGTTCAACGTCATCGATCGCCTCCCGGGCTCGCAGCGCTTCGATCGCGCCGAGGAGCGGACGCTCCAGTACATCGGGAAGCTGACCTACCAGATCGATCCGGACCACAGCGTCGCGCTGTCGGTCTATGGCTCGCCGACGAGCTCGGGCGGCAACGGCACCTACGGGTTCGATCCGCAACAGGGCGCGGTCCAGGTCTCGAACCTCATCGGCGAGTACGGTCCGCTCGCGCACGAGTTCATCGCGTCCTCGACCGACGTCGCGCTGAAGTGGTCGTCGGCGTTCAACAACAAGACCCTCCTGTTCGACGCGACGCTCGGCTGGCACAGCCAGCGGCACGGGCGCCTCCCGCCCGACGGCTCGAAGCTCGGATCGAGCGAGGGCCTCGCCGGCGTGCCCATGGTGATCTGGCAGAGGACCCGGAAGGACAACCGCCCCTGGCGGCACTCCATCGACGAGTTCGAGGCGCTCTCTCCCGAGGCGAGGGAGATGTGCGAGCAGCGCGACGTGGGCGACGTGCGCGTGGTGCCGTGCGCGGTGCGCAGCTACTGGACGGGCGGCCCCAACTTCCTCGAGGACTCGTCGCAGGACCGCTTCCAGCTCAAGGCGATGGTGACGAGCATCTTCGAGGGCCTCGGGCACCACGTCGTGAAGGGCGGGCTCGACGCCGAGATCATGCTGTACGACCACCAGAAGGCCTACCCGGGCCTCGTCGTTTACACGGAGAGCTCGGACGGCTCGTTCTTCTCGGACGCGCGACAGCTCGGCTTCCTGACCGGCCCCGAGATCACCGATCACGTCCTCCAGCCGACGACCGAGGTGTCGTCGCTGTCGACGACGATCGGCGGCTTCGTCCAGGATAGCTGGAGCATCCTGGACAAGGTGACCCTGAACGTGGGCGTTCGTTATGACGCGCAGTACCTGTTCGACAACGACGGCGAGCTCGGGATGGCGCTGCCGAACCAGTGGTCGCCGCGCGTGGGCGTCGTCTACGACGTCACGCAGCAGGGCCGGTCGAAGGTGTTCGCGAACTACGCGCGCTACTACGAGAGCGTGCCCCTCGATCTCGTGGATCGCGCGTTCGGCGACGAGCGGCAGATCCGCGCCTATCACAGGGCGGCGAGCGACTACGACGACCCGAACGATCCGGGCTGCAACCCGCGCGATCTCGAGGACGCGCTCGGCACGGGGCCGGGCCAGTGCATGAGCCACGAGAACCGGACCGAGGGCACGGAAACCGCCTCGGCCTACGGGATCACGCCGGCCTCGTACGATCCGAACCGGCACTGGATCCCGACCGGCGGCGGCAAGACGCCCGTGGATCCGGACATCAGCCCGCAGTCGTCCGACGAGCTCGTGCTCGGCGGCGAGTACGAGATCATCCCGACCGGGCGGATCGGCGCGATGTACACGAAGCGCTGGATGAACAACGTCATCGAGGACATGAGCCGAGACGAGGCGAGCACCTACTTCATCGGCAACCCCGGCAAGGGCATCGCCAAGGACTTCCCGGAGCCCACGCGCGACTACGACGCGCTGACCCTCTACTTCCAGAAGTCGTTCGACGATCTGTGGCTCGCCCAGGCGAGCTACACGCTCTCGTTCCTGCGCGGCAACTACTCCGGCCTCTTCCGTCCCGAGACCAACCAGCTCGATCCGAACATCACCTCGGATTTCGACCTGACCTCCCTCCTCGACAACCGCGAAGGCTACCTGCCGGGCGATCGCAGGCACGAGCTCAAGGTGTTCGGGGCGAAGTCGTTCCTGCTCCCGCGCGGCGATCTCGTCGACCTCGGGCTCACCTTCCGCTCGCGCTCCGGCGGCCCCACCGACTTCTGGGGCGCGCACCCGCTCTATGGCAACGACGAGACCTTCATCCTGCCCCGCGGCTCCGGCGAGCGGCTGCCGTGGGTTCATAACGTGGATGGGCACATCGGCTACTCGGTGAAGCTCGCGAAGGACAGCTATCTCACCGTCACGATGGACGTCTTCAACCTCTTCAACTTCCAGGCGGTCACGTCGACGGACCAGCGCTACACGGTGGCCTACGTGGACGTGAGGGAGTGCCGCAACGGGACGTTCGCGGACCTGGAGCCGGCCAGCGGCGAGAGCTGCCTGAAGACGCTCGACGGCGAGCGGTTCGACAAGGCAGCGGACAAGAACCCGAATTTCGGCAAGCCCACGTCCTACCAGGCGCCCCGGCAGATCCGGTTGGGCGCGCGGGTCACGTTCTAGCCGCGACGCGCTCGCGAAAGGAAACAGGCGATGAAGATACGATTGCTTGGTTGGTTTGCCGGCCTCGCGGCGGTGGCGGCCGCGACGTCTCCGGGCTGCTCGCAGCCCAAGCCGGAGTGCACCGTCGGCAGCGCCACGAATTTCCCGTTCGCGGCGAAGCTCGTCCTCGTCGACGGAGATCCCGAGAGCCCGTGCGCGCAGAAGAAGGGCCTGACGCTGGGGATGCAGACCTACAACCCGGACGCGGGGGGGAATCCCGATCGGGAGACGAAGCTCGTCGCGATCCAGACGGATCGCGACGAGTGGTCCGAGGGCGGCATGATCCTCGAAGAGGGCGAGGATCGGAAGACGTATGCGCTCGGAGCCTTCGAGTCGATCGCGCCGGACGCCAACAACCTGTGCCGGATCCCGTCGCTGTCTCCTGCCGAGCTGCTGGTCGTGCCCGGCGGCGAGGGCGGGGCTGGCGGTGGCGGCGGTGAGGGCGGCGCAGGAGAAGGCGGCGCCGGCGGTGAGGGTGGCGCCGGTGGTGAGGCCGGCGCCGGCGGCGAAGGCGGCGCCGGCGGTGAGGGCGGCGCCGGCGGCGAAGGCGGCGCCGGTGGTGAGGGCGGCGAAGGCGGCGAAGGCGGCGCCGGTGGTGAGGGCGGCGAAGGCGGCGCCGGGCCTGCCGACGAGGGGCGCTCCATCAGGTACGAGTGGAGCAACATGGAAGTGTATGTGACGGCCGCGAACCTCGGGAATCAGTTCCAGGCCGACCTCACGTACTCCGAGGGCAGTTGCACCGCGAAGTACAGGGTCGTCGGGCTCTGGCCCGAGGTGCATTGCGAGAAGCTCGACGACGAGGGCGAGCCGACCGGAGAGCCGGAAGACAAGCTCTGCGACAACATCCCGGATCCCGAGGCGCCTTACTACCTCCCCTACGCCTCCGGCATCTCCGCAGATCTCAAGGTGAAGTGCGATCCCGACCTGCTCGTCTGCGTCCTCGACTCCGACACGATCCAGACCTTCGAGTAGATCCCGAATCGCCCCGCCGGGCGCGGCGCATCGCCCCGCGCCCGGGCTGGCACCGCGTCCCCTTAAGCTCGCCCACGCCTCGTCGCGGACGGACCTGCGCACCGGCGGACCTCGGAGGGGCCCGCCGGTGCGCAGGCCCCGTGAGCGACGACCCCGGGACGAGCTTGGATGACAGCGTCCTAGGGCGAGCGCTTCGCGGTCACCTTCTCCAGCGCCGCGCAGGCGTTGCCGCTCGCGATGTCGAGCGCGGCGGTGAGCGCGCACAGGCGCGACGCGCGCCCGAGCGCGGCCGGGTTCCCCGACACGATCGCCCTCTTGGCCTCGTCGATCGCGCGCACCGAGAGCATCGTCCGCGCGCGGGGGGTAAGGTCCGCGCGGCGCGGCGCGAGCACCTCGCCGAGCCTCGGCCCCGGATCGGCGGCCGGCCCCCACGTCCAGACCGAGGCGACCAGGGCGTCCGCGAACGCCGCGCGCAGCTCGTCGCCGCCGCGCGCGCCGTCGCACGGCAACGCAGGGCCGCTCGGCCCGACGTCGGCGGCCGTGAGCCGCCGCTGCGCGATCCGCCGGAGCAGCTCGCCGCTCACGCCGGAGATCGCCTCGTCCTCGGCCGAGAACGCCCCCGCCTTGAACCGCACCGCGAACGCGGCGCACTTCGCGTCGCGCTCCTCGCGGCGCCGCTGCTCCTGCCGGGCCTTCTCCTCGGCGCGCTCGCGCGCCTCGCGCTCCCGCGCCTCGCGCGCCTCGACCGCCGCGCACGCCTCGATCCGCGCCGCCACGCGCCGCTGCTGCTCGCTCGTGGCCCGGTCGAGGTCGCCCTCCGAGATGCCGCGGACGGCGCACACCGCCGGCTGGCCGAGCAGGGCGTCGATCCGCGCGCGCGCCATGTGCACGCGCGCGATGACCGCGAGCGCCGCGACGATGACCAGCCCCGAGATCACGACCGTGGCCAGCCGGCGCAGGCGCCTCCGGCGATACGCCTTCTCCAGCGCGCCGCCGCCGCCCTCGTCGAGCAGCTTGCGGCAGCGGGCGAGCGTCGCCTGCCAGTGCACGACGTCCTCGGCGAGCACCTGCAACGGCTCCGAGAACGGGCCGTCGCGCCGGACCTTGCTCGCGAGCCGCTCGAGGCACATGCCCACGTCCGGCCCCGTGCCGTGGTTCGTCACCTCGGCGACCCCCTGCAGCATCCCGCCGAGGCGCCCCGCGTGGACGTTCCAGGCGACGACCGCCTCGGAATGGCTCTCCTCGAGCCGCAGGATCGCCTCGCGCACCTCGTCCATCGGCAGGAGGCGCTCGACGTCCTCGACGCGGACGCCGGCGAGCTTCGCCGCCTGCTCGACGCCGCGCCGGAAGCCGCCGAGCAGCCCCGCGGGCGCGAGCTCGTGGAGCCCCTCCGGCATCCTGCTCGCCTGGATGGACACGCCGGCCTGGTGAAGGGGCCCCATCGCGCAGGTGAGGAAGGTGCCCCCGAGCTTCACTTCCATGGAAATCGTCGCTCTCCTCTACCGCGGACGCCGCGGCGCGAAAAGCCTCGCCGCGGCGTCCGCGACGGTTCACCGGCTGCGGCGCGGCGCCTCGAGGTCCCAGAGCGCGTAGAGCACATCCACGTCGTACTCGGTATGTCGCCACCCCGGGTGGAGCCGGTAGCTGCGCGGGAGCAGGCCGGCCCGCTGGATGGCCTCGGTCTGCTCGGCGAAGGTGTAAAGATACATGCTCACGCCGGACAGCTCGACGTCGGAGAGCGGGCGCGCGGCGCGCTGGTGCATCCGGACGTGCGGCCTGCGCTCGACGATGCTCACCAGCATCCGGCCGCCGGGCCGCAGCGCGCCGGCGAGGTTCGCGAGGACGAGCCCGAGGTCGTCGCAGAACTCCAGCGTGCCGAGGGCGAGGACGACGTCGAACCGCCCCCAGGCGCGCGGGATGGGCAGGTGGTAGTCGTGCTGGTGATAGGCGCCGTGGGGCCGCTTCTTGCGGGCGATCGCGAGCATGGCCTCGGCGATGTCGAAGCCCACGACGTCGACGGACGGCGGGAGATCGCGGGTGAGGTGGCCCGGGCCGCAGCCCGCGTCGAGCACGCGCGCCTCCCCGGCGACGGCCTCGCGCAGGAACGCGCGCACGAGCTTGTCGTAATGCTGGATGTCCTTCCAGGTGGAGACGTAGTCGGGGGCGAAGTCCTCGTAGTACTCGGCGAGCCGCTCGATCCGGGTCGACCGCTTCATGGCGCGGCCCATCAGGTGATGTCGTCGACCGCCTGGACGGTCTCGTGGATGTCGTGCTCGTGCGTGTAGCCGAGGATCTCGCGCGCCCGCCGGTCGTCGACCATGCACACGTAGCGGATGTGATCGAGCTCGGGGGCCGGGAACGAGGTCGCCCGGAACCGCCACAGCCGCGGGACCATCGTCTGCATGAGGAAATGAGGGATCGCGACGCGCGTCCGCCCGGTCATCGCGATGAGGCGCGACAGCGGCAGCGGCGCCGGGCCCGCGAGGTTGAAGATGCCGCGCACCCCGGGCCGGAGCGCCGCGATGATCGCGGAGACGACGTCGTCCTGGTGGATGACCTGCACCATCGGATCGAACCCGAGGAGCGTCGGGATCACGTTGAGCCGGAGGTAGTTCGACGGCGCGTTGCGCACGGAGCCGAGGATGTGGACCGGCCTCAGGATGACCGTCTCGGTCTGCGGGTGCTTCCAGAAGAACGACTGCGCCAGCATGTCGACCTCGATGAGGTCGCGGATCTCGCTGAACGACGCGCCGCCGAGCAGCGGCGCGTCCTCGGTCAAGAACTGCGCGTTGTCGGGGCGCGGCCCGTAGGCGTTCGCGCTCGACAGGACGACGAGCTTCTGCACGTCGTACTGCGCGATGAACTCGAGCAGCCGCTGGAAGCCCGCGAGGTTCCAGCTGTGGTGCTCCATCTGGTTGACCCGCGGATCGTGCATGACCCCGAGGTGGACCACCGCGGCGAGCTGCTCCTGGCGGAAGAGGTCCTGGGTCTTCTTGCGGCGGATATCGAGCTGGTGATGCTCGATGTCCTTCGGCCGCCCGTCGAAGCTGCGCCGGTCGACGCCGATCACGCGCCGCTCGCGGTGGAGGCGCCGCGCCAGGCGCCGCCCGAGGCGACCGCAGATGCCGGTGACGAGGATGGGCCTGAGGGACGGATCGGTGTCCACGCCGGGGCGGCGGACTCGGCCGAGCATGCGTTCGCTCATCGGCTCGACGGTCGCTTCGGGGCGGCCACTGGTCAAGGGCTTCCTTCCGGTGCAGGCCCACGCGAGTTTTGCTATCGTCGTGCGCCCATGCCCAGCACGAGGGCGCTCGCCAGGTTCAGCCATTTCGCCACCCACAGCGCGCTGCCGCTCGTGCGGCTCGGGATCGACGGCGTGCGCGGCACGATCGACGACGCGACGATCCGGCTGCTCGGCCGGGACTTCGAGGATCGGCTGCGCCGGGTCGCGCTGCCGCTCGCCGCGGAGGGCGTCGACCCGTTCGGGCTCGACCCGGCGTGGGCGAAGTACGCGGTCGGCGTCGCCGCGTTCTTTCATCGCTGCTATTTCCGGACCGAGGTGCACGGCATCGAGCGCGTCCCGACCGGCCGCGTCCTCCTGATCGCCAACCACTCCGGCCAGCTGCCGTTCGACGGGATGCTCATCGCGGCGTCGCTGTTCCTCGACGCGGAGCCGCCGCGCGTGATGCGGAGCATGGTCGAGAAGTGGACGCAGACCCTGCCGTTCGTGTCGACGTTCTTCTCGCGCGTGGGTCAGGTGGTCGGCGTGCCCGAGAACGCGCGGCGGCTGCTCGACATGGGCTCCGCGATCCTGGTGTTCCCGGAGGGGACGCGCGGGATCTCGAAGGGGTTCTCCAGCCGCTATCAGCTCCTCGATTTCGGGCTCGGGTTCATGCGACTGGCGCTCGAGACCGACACGCCGATCGTGCCCATCGCGGTCATCGGGGGCGAGGAACAGTACATCTCGCTCGGCAACCTCGAGGCGCTCTCGAAGGCGCTCGGGATGCCCACGTTCCCGATCATCCCTCAGCTACTCCTCCCCGGAGGCCAGCTCCCGCTGCCGACCAAGTACCGGATCTATTTCGGCGAGCCCATGACCTTCCGCGGCGACCCCGACGACGACGACGCGGTGATCCAGGAGAAGGTCGCGCTCGTGAAGGGCAGGATCCAGTCGATGCTGAACCTCGGTCTGAAGGAGCGAAAGAGCATCTTCTGGTGAGCGCGTGAGGGTGGCGGCCTCGTTCGAAGGGCTCCCCTCCGGGGCTTGCGTTCCGGCGGGCCTGTTTTGTGGCCCGCCTACACTCCGGCCCCTCCGGGGAGCCGCCCGAACGAGGCCGGCACCCTCACGCGCCCGCGAGCGTCACGGCGGCCTCGGGGCCGTGGGAGAGGACGCGCGCGCGGCCGCCGAGGATGGCGGGCTCGTTGCGCCGCCCGTGGCCGATCGGCAACCCCGCGACGACGGGGATGCCGAGGGGGAGCAGCCTGTCGCGCAGCACGTCGTCCACGGTGACGCCGTCCGGCCCCGGGCTGCACTGCTCGAAGTCGCCGAGGACCACCGCCGCCGCCCGGGCGAGGTGGCCGCCGACCTCCAGCGTCGCGAGCATGCGATCGATGCGGTAGGGGCGCTCGGTGACGTCCTCGAGCAGGAGGACGCACCCGTCCGGCACCTCCAGGCGACCGGCCGCGGCGCAGGCGTGGAGCAAGGCGAGGTTGCCGCCGAAGAGCGGCCCCTCGGCGGCGCCGGCGCGCAGCGCCGTGAGGCCGTCGAAGCGGCGCTCGCCCAGCGGGTCCTCGAGGGCGCGGATCAGCGCGTCGCGGGCGCGGGCGTCGCCGCGCCCGAGGGCGGCGACGTGGGCGCCGTGGAGCGAGGCGACGCCGACGCGCGCGGCCTCGACGTGGAGCGCCGTGATGTCGGAGAAGCCGACGATCCAGCGAGGGCGCTCGGCGAGGAGGCGCCAGTCGAGCCGGTGCACGAACCGGTTCGCGCCGTAACCGCCCCGGGCCGCGAAGATGGCGCGCACGTCGGGGTGCTCCAGGGCGCGGACGAGCTCGTCGCGCCGGCGCGCGTCGCTGCCAGCCAGGTAACCGGTCCGCGAGAAGAGCCCCCGGCCGGGCGGGCTGGAGCGCGGGAGATCCACGCCCTGGCCAGCGTCACCTGCGCGCGGAGCGCCGCTGTCCGCGTCGAAGAGCACGCGGTAGCGCCGGGCGAGCCAGCCGAGGCCGACCCAGGCGAGGACGTGCTCGAACGGGCTGGAAGGGGCGATCACGGCGATGGTGTCGCCCGGTCGAAGCGCTGGAGGGAGGATCGGAGAGGGCATGATCGCAGAGGGCGTTCGCGGGGACAGCGCGCCGGGGACACGGCTTTTGGACGAGGATGCCGCGCTGGAGAGGCGCAGTCCCGAGGGGCGGCGGAGCCGGGTCGACCTTGCCTGTCGAGGCCGCCTGGCGCCCCGCGAGAGCGCAGCCCGCCGGACACGCGGCCTCGCCTAGGGGTGAGTCGCCGGCGTCAAGGAGCCCCGGAGTCGTCGTCGAGGAACTCCACCTCTTCTTCCACCTCTTCTTCCACGTCACCGACGTCGACCGCCTCGGAGGCGGGCACGCCCGATGCCGCGGGCGGCTCGCCAGGATGCTGCGGCTGCGCCGCGAAGTCCCCGGGCACCACGGGCTGCGGCTGCGCGTCGGGCTGCGCGGACGCCCACGGGGGCGCGACCGCCTCCATCAGAGAAGCCTGCTCCTGCTCGATGGCCCTGCCGTCAAGCAGGGGCTGGGTCGCGCGCTCGTCGAGATCGGGCTGCTCCAGGAGGACCACCTGCGCGCCGGCGAGCGGCGCCGCCTCGGCCCCCTCCACCACGCCCTCCGGCGCGGGGTACGGGGCGACGCCCTCCGGCGCGGGATACGGGGCGACGCCCTCCGGCGCGGGGTACGGGGCGACGCCCTCCGGCGCGGGGTACGGGGCGACGCCCTCCTGCGCGGGGTACGGGGCCGGCTCGTCGGCGCCGTGGCCCGCGGCGCCGACGTACGCCTGGGCCTGCTGCTCCGGGTCGACCTGCGGCGCCGGCGATGCGGCCAGCCCCTGGGATTCCGCCGCCGCCTCGGCGCCGGCGACCATGCCGGGGCCCGCGTAGCCGTTGCTCACCACGGCCGCCGCCACGGCGGCCTCCGCGCCGCCGGCCTCGACGCTCGGCAGCCGCGGGGCGAGCGGCGGTTCGGTCGGGGCGCGGCCCGGCGGCCTGGTCGGCAGCACGGGCGGCGGGGGAGTGCGCCGGAGGTTGCCGGACTTCGCCCGCTCGAGGCCGGCGGTCGCGTCGGCGTCGCCCGCCTTCATGCGGAGGACCCGACGCCAGGCGTCCGCCGCCTCCCGTGCGTCCCCGAGCTCCTCCTCCCAGATGCGCGCCACCTTGCGGGCGAGCTCCGCCCGCTGCACCGGATCGCGGCCGCGGAGGATCTGGTCCTCGTAGAGCTGGATCATGCCGCGGTGATCGCCGAGCTCCTGCAGCAGGCCGGACAGGTCGTTCATCACGTCCTGGTCCGAGGGCGACAGGTCGTGCAGCTTCTTCAGATCCGCGGCGGCGCCCTGCCGGTCTCCGAGCACGTCGCGCCGCAGCCTGGCCCGCCGCTGGAGGAGCTTGCGCACGAGCGGGCCGTCGAACACCCCGTCCAGCGCGCGGCTCAGCGTCGCGCCGACGCGGGGCATGTCGCCCACCTCGCGCCCGAGGGCCTCGAGCGCGTCCAGCGACGCGTCGTCGACCTGCGTGAGCAGGGCGTCGCCGAGCCAGCCGAAGGCGCGGTCGACGTCGCCCAGGTCCTGACGGGCGATCGTGGCCGCGCGGCGCAGCAGCGCCGCCCGGGTGCGCCCGCCGTCGCGCGACCCCTGGCCGCCCGCCGCGAGCGCCTCGGCGAGGATCGTGCGGAGCGCGACCGACTGCGACCGCGCGTCGCCGTCCCGCGCCACGCGCTCCAGGGTGGCGATCGTCTCCTCCTGGACGCCGCCGCCCAGCGCCAGATCGAAGAAGCTCCGCGCCCGATCGATGGCGCCGCGCTCGCAGGCCATCTCGGCGGCGCGGGCGAGCGCCGCGAGGCGATCGGCCGGCGTGCGGCACCGGCTCACCTGGCGCTCGTACAGATCGATGAGGTGGTCCGAGGTGGGCATCAGCGCCGTCAGCCGCGCGAGCAGCGGCTCGACCTCGGCGGGCGGCACGCTCGCGAGCGCGCCCTCGCCGTGCTGGACGGCCTCCAGGGGATCGACGCCCAGCGCGGCGCGCACCTCGGCCTGCCGCACGAGCTCGGCGGCCCGGGCCGCGCCCGCCAGCTCCTTCGCGAGCAGCTCGTGCGCCACGGCGAGGGCGTCGAGATCCTTGAGCTCCACCGCGATCGCCTCGAGCTTCCCGGCGAGGGCGGCGTCGGCGGTGCGCGAGCGCGCGAGCTCCATGGCCACGCGCGCGGCGTCGCGGAGGCGATCGACCTCCACGAAGCGCTCGAACGCGCCGCGCAGGGCGAGGTCGCGCCCCGCGCGCGCGATGGACTCGTTCCAGGCGACCAGCTTGGTCGCGACGATCCCCTTCCACCCGATCCGGTCGCCGAGCGCGACGTACGCCTCCCTGCAGAGCTCGTCGCCCTGATCGGCGAGCCGCTCCAGCAGGGCCAGCGCCTCGTCGCTCCTGCCCAGCGCGCGGTCCAGGATCTCGGCCAGGCGGCGGGTCATCCTGGACGCTTCGTCCTCGTCCCCCTCCACCTCGATCAGGGTCGCCATGAGGCGCGCGACCTTCGGCCAATCGCCCAGCCGCTCGGCGAGCCGCTGGAGCCGGGCGATCGCGTCGAGGTCGTCCGGCTCGGCGGCGTGGACGACCTCGAGCGCCCTCACGGCGCCGTGCGGGTCGTCGAGCGGCCCCTCGTACAGGGACGCGAGCCGCTGCGCGATCTCGACCCGCTCCGGGCCCTCCGCGAGCGCGAGCTCGCGCTCGAGCGCGCCGGCCGTGCCCCGCAGGTTGCCGCGCCGCTCCTCCAGCGCGGCGATCGCCCGGAGCGCGGTGCGGTTCTGCGGGTCGATCGTCCTCACGATCTCCTCGTAGCGCTCGATCGCAATGTCGACCTCGCCCGCCCCCTCCGCGAGCATGCGCGCCTCCTGCAGGGCGATCGCGAGCTTGCCCGGCTGGCTGTCCGTGAGCGAGCCGAGCCTCCGGAGGAGCTCCACGCCCTGCTGGTGATCGCCGCGCTCGCGGGCGTCCTCGGCGAGCTGCGCGAGCGCCTCGGCGTCGTCGCCGTCGGAGAGCAGCAGCGTCAGGGTCTCGCGGGCCCCGGCGAGGTCGCCGAGCTCGCGCTGCGCCGCGGCCGCGGCCCGCCGCGCCGCCACCCGCTGCGCCCTGTCGCCGACGTTGTCGGCGCGGACCAGCAGGAACCGCACGAGCTCGGGCCGCCGATCGGCGCGGCGGTAGATGTCCTCGATCGTGTGGGCGCAGGCGTCGCTCACCGGGTCGATCTCGATCGCGCGCTCGAGCTTGTCGACGGCGCCGTCCACGTCGCCCGCGCTGAGGAGCAGCTCCGCGGCCTGGACGAAGAGCGCCGGGCGCGCCGCGCGGCCCTCGAGCAGCGCGCGCTCGCAGAGCGCCCTCGCCGCCTCGGCGAGCCTCCCCGCCGCGACGTAGGCCTGCTCGGCGAGCTCCCACAGCCTGGCCTGCTTCAGCAGCGCGGCCGCCTGGATGTAGGCGTCGCCCGCGGCGCCCGGCTCGGCGAGCCGCATCCGGAGCTCGCCGAGCTTCTGGAAGAGCGAGCCGCGGGTGAGCCTGTCCTCGAAGCGGGGGGCCGCGTCGCTGAGGGCCAGCGCCGCGAGATCGAACCGCTCGCCCCGCTCGAAGAGCTTGACGGCCGACTGGAGCGCCATACCGTCCTCCGGCGACAGGCCCGCGATGCGCAGCCAGGCCTCCGCGGCGGCGATCGGATCCCGCCGCTTGTGCTCGTGGAGCGAGGCGAGCTGCTTCTTGAGCTCGATCCTCTGCTCGACGCCGGGCGCCGCGGCCGCCTCCTGCTCGATCAGCGCGGCGAGGTCGTCCCAGCGGGCGCTCCGCTCGAGCAGCCGCCGCAGCTCGGCCGGGGCCTGCTCGTCGCCGGGATCGAGCTCGCAGAGCAGCTTCCAGGCCTGGACCGCCGTGTCCACGTCGCGCAGCTGCGACTCGCAGAGCGCCACGACCTCGCGCAGCCGCGCCTTCCTGTCCTCGAGCGGCGCGGTCGGGACGCGCGCCGCCGCGAGCAGGACGTCCCGCAGCTCGGCGAACATCCGCTTCTCGCGGAGGTGCTCGTCGATCTGCGAGAGCGCGTCCGGGTTGGCCGGGTCCACCTTGAGCGCCTCGCGCAGCCTGGCGAGCGCCTGCGGCTTGCGGCCCTTGAGGAGCTCGTCCTGCGCGTCCTTCAGGAGCTGCGACGCCTCCGGGCCAGCCGGGTCGCCGCCGGGCTCGGGGGCTGGCCGGGAGCTGGGCACGCCCCGCGCCGACGCGGAGCTCGGCGCGCCTTCGTCCAGCGCCCTCGGCGCGGGCGCCGACGAGGCCGGCGCGAACGCGGCCACCGCGGGCTCGGTAAGCGGCGCCACGCTCGCGGGGGCGGGGGCCACCGGCGCGGCGCCGATGGGCGGCGCCGACTGCGCGGCGCCGACGGGCGGCGCCGACGGCGCGGCGCCGACGGGCGGCGCCGACTGCGCGCGCGCGGAGGCGATCGCCGCCGCGCTCGGGGGCGGCACCGACGACGCGCGCGTGAGCGGCGGCGGAGGCGGAGGCGGCGGGGGCACGGACGCCCGCTTGCGCGCCTCGGCGGCCATGAACCCGTTCGGGTTCGCCTGGAGGTAAGCGAGGTACTGCGGGCGGAGCTCGACCGTGCGGCCCAGCTGCTTTCCGTAGTGATCGGCGAGCTGCATCGCGCGGTCGTGCCCGGGCGCCGCGCGGAGCGCGTACACCGAGTACGAGTAGCCGTACTCCCCGTCGTACATCTCCGCGAGCGCCACGAAGAGCTCCGCGGCCTCCTCGCGCTCGGGCTGCGGCACCGGCTCGCCGGCGTCGATGCGGTCGACGATGGCGACCCCGAGCGCCTGGATCAGCCCGACGTCGTGCGGCACGAACGCGCGCGCGCTCCGCAGCGCCACCGTGGCGCCCGCGAGATCGCCGGCGCGGCGCCGGATGTCGGCCTCGTCACGCAGGAGGGCGAGCCTCCGGTCCGGGTCGTCGATGAGCGCCTGCTCCATCGCGAAGTACGGGATCGCCTCGACGTACTGCTGCTGGGCCTTGAGCAGCTCGCGCGCGGCGTAGATCGCGTACACGTTGTGCGGGTCGAGCTCCACCAGGCGGCGCCAGTTCTCGAGCGCCCGGTCCGGACGCGAGAGCGGGGGCTCACCCCACAGCCGGCCGAGCTCTTCGTGCAGCGTCGCGAGCTGCGCGCGCACCTCGGGCCGCTCGAAGAGCAGCGGCGTGAGCGCCTTGACCAGCCGCTCCAGCAGCGCGACGAGCGCCTTCTGGTCGCCCTTGTCGCGGTAGAGCTGCGCCAGCCGCTCCGCCGCCGTCCGCTGCGTCGGGTCCTTGTCGATCGCGATCATGAGCGTGCGCGCGGCGTGGTGCGCGTCGCCGATCGTCGTCGACCACACGTTGGCGGCCTCGCTCAGCCAGTGCGCCGCGTACGACGGATCGGCGGTGGAGCTGCCGACCCGCTCGAGCAGCATCGCGTACGATCGTGGGTCCTGCTCCCCGGCTCGGTGAGCATATGCCAGGGCCTCCGCGTCATGTGGATTCGTGACGAGGCGCTGGATGAGCGTTTCCATCTCCCGGGGATCCATCGGTGCGCGGCGAAGGTACACGTTAGCTTCCGCTTCGTACAGCGGACTCTCGGCGCGGATCGCGATCGGCAGCGGCCGCCTTTTGCGCCCCCCGCGCCTCGCCGGCGCGGCCTCGACCGCCGCGCCGCGCCTCGCGCAGCGCGGCTGCGCGGGTGCACCGTCAGTCGAATTTCACGTACGGCTTGCGCGACTGCGCCGGCTTGCGCCTCGGCGCCGGCGCGGAGGGGCGGCTCGTCGGCTCGGGGGCGGCGCTGGCGGTGGCCGCGGGGACCGGCGCCGGAGGCGGCGCGGCCTCCGCGCTGCGCGCCGCCATGTCGCGAGAGACCGCGTCGGCGAGCACCCTCACCTCGCGCGCCACCCCCGCCTCGACCCTGCGCACGCCGCGGTCGACCGGGCCGCGGAGCTCGCTCACGGCGAGCGCCATCACGGCGAGGGACAGGGCGACCGATCCGGCGGCCACGAGCGCCGTGCGCCTCCGCCGCGCGGATCGCAGCGTGCTCGGCGGCCGCGCGCCGTCGATCTCGTCGCCCACGACCGCCAGGAGCTCGCCGGTCGCCCCGACCTCACCCGGGGCGGGCGCGCTGATGCGCTCGCGGCTCAGGTTGGGCCTGGCCTCGTCCATCGCGCGGTCGAGCTCCGCGATGAACTCCTGCGCGCTGTGCGGACGCTCCTCGGGCCGCTTGGCCAGCGCGCGCTCCAGGAGCCGGGAGAGCGACGGCGGGATCCCGGCGTCCGGCGCCGCCTCGATCGCCGGCACGGGCAGCGACGTGATGTGCCTCGCCATCACGACCACGGCGTCATCGTCGATGAACGGCGGCCGCCCCACCAGCATCTGGTAGAGCAGCACGCCGAGCGAGTAGAGATCGCTGCGCGCGTCGAGCGACCTGCCTTGCGCCTGCTCCGGCGACATGTACCGCGGCGTCCCGAAGACGGTGCCGGCCTGGGTCTCGAGGGCGTCGACCGGCCGCTCGGCTCCGGTCATCACCTTCGCGATGCCGAAGTCGAGCACCTTGCAGATCTCCTCGCGCTCGCCCGCCGGCGGCCTCGCGAGGAACAGGTTGTCCGGCTTGAGGTCCCGGTGGATGATCCCCTTGTCGTGCGCCTCGGCGAGGGACAGGAGCGCGTGCCTGGCGAAGCGAGCGGCGTCGCCGACGCGCAGCCGCCGCGCCCGCTTGAGCCGCTGCCCGAGCGACTCGCCCTCCAGGAGCTCCATCGCGAGGTAGAGCGAGCCGCTGCTCCACGGCGTCTCCTCCCCGGGCGCGCTCTGCTCCGCGGAGCGGCCCCGGCCGAAGGCCGCGTCCGTCGAGTCGTCCACGACCTCGCCGAAATCGAAGACGGTGACCGTGTGCGGAGATCGCAGCAGGCTCATCGCCCGCGCCTCCCGCGTGAAGCGCGCCTTCGCTTGCGCGTCGAACGCCCGGTCGGACCGCAGGATCTTGATGGCCACGTCGCGGCCCATCGCCTCCTGGCGAGCGCGGTACACCGTGCCCATCGAGCCCGCGCCGAGCCTGCCCACGACCACGAACCGCTCCGCGATCGTGATCCCCAGGAACGGATCGCCGTCGGCCTCGGCGAGCGCCTCGCGGCTCACGAGGGCCAGCCCGTCATGAGGGCAGCGCGGCAGCCTCGATCCTGGCGGCGCGCCCTGGCCAGCCCGGGCGCCGCGCTCGCTGGTCGGGGGCGCGGGCAGGCTGGACGGGCTCTGCGCGTCCAGCGCGACCGCCGCGAGATGGTGGCATCGCGGGCAAATCACCGCCGCAGCCCGGCTGGGCTCGCCCGGCGCGCCGGGGGCGCTGGCAGGGGACTGACCGTCGGCTGTCGGAGCTACCACCGCGATGCGGGGATCGTCCGTTACTTGGGCGCACATCGCAAGGCCAACGACGGACCCGTCGCGTAGGGGCGACACCCGAAGCGCGAGGCGTCGCCGCAGGACGCATCGCTGCAACAGACATCGCTGCAACTACGCTCGCCATCATCGGACCCCCCGACGCACATGCCGCTCCGGCACGCGTCATCCCCGCCGCACGGAACGCCCACGGAGGCAAAGCCGCCCCCGGTGCGCAGCGCCGCGCACGCCCGGACCGTCGCGCCGTCACCGGTCTCCAGCAGGGCGCAGCCGACGTTGTAGACGGTGTCGCCGACCCGCGCGCTCGGGCACATCTCCGAGCTGCAGCACGGGATCGTGCACCGGAACCCCAGGTCGCCGAGGTCAGCGCAGATGCCGGAGGCGCAGTCGCCGTGCACGTCACACTCCTCCAGGGGACCCTTCGCGCCCTGGCCGGGCGGCTGGCACGCCCAGGCCGGACCGGCCGAGACGAGACCCGTCGTGAGCTGGCAGGTCATCCCGTTCGCGGCGCAGTGGGTGTCCGAACAGCAGGAGTCGACGCAGACGTCGTCGCTGCAATTGCCAGAGCGGCAATCGCCAGGCGACGAGCACGCCTCGCCGGCGAGGCGCGTCCCCACCTCGGGCCGGTGGACGTCCCGGCCGACGCGACAGACGCCGGCCCCGCCCCCGGGTGGAACCCAGCAGACCGCATCCCGGCGAGGATCGCAGTCGCTGGAGCTGCAGCAGGGGCGAGCGCAGACGCTCTGCCCCTCGCCGTCGGGCTGCGTGGGGACGGTCTGCCCCTCGCCGTCGAGCTGCGAGAGTTCGAGGCAGAAGTCGAGCGGGCGACAATCGCCGTCCTCGACGCAAGGCTCGCCCAGCGCGCGCTTGGCGACACAGGTCCCCCCCTCGCAGACGGCTCCGTCGGGGCACGACGGCGGCCCGAGGAGGCCCTCGTCCTTGTCCGTGCAGCGCACCGAGCCCAGCTCGCCGTCCACGAGGACCTCGCACCCGATACCGAGGACCGCGAGCACCGAGAGCCCGCGGAGGAGCCTCCGCCCCGCGGCGCGCGGCCTCATCAGAACCGCACCTGGAGCCCGGCTCCCCCGGCGCCCAGCAACACCCTGACTCCCGGTCCTCCTTCGCCGGTCCAGGCGTCGCTCACGCGCAACGCGCCGCCGTGATCTGCCAGCGGGGCGCGCCGCGCGGCCGACGCCGGGCGAGCGGCCTGCGAGCTCGCCGCCGGAGCGCGCGGCGACAGGTACAGACAGAGCGCCGCGACCCCGGAGAGCCCGGCGCCCAGCAAGGCAATGTCCGCGGCGACAGCCCACGTGTGGGCGGCGGTCGCGTCGGCCTGCAGATCGGCGATGGAGACGCCTCCCCCGGTCCGCGCGCCGGCGCCGGGATCCCGGGCCACGGCGAGCGCGGCGAACACACCGCCGGCGACGAGCGCCCCGGCGGCGACGCCCCCGCTGACGAGGAGCGCGGCGGACAGCGGGCTCGCGCGAACCGCCGCGACCGTCGGGCGCAGCGGCGGCGCCTCCTCGTAGCGGACCTGCGGCGAGGCCGCCTCCGCCGGGGTCGGTGCGCTGGCGAGCTCCCGCTTCGCCCCCTGGAGCCGCTTGAGGACCGCCGCGACCTCCTCGCGCTCCTTCGGCAGCGTTTCCATGGCGAGGTAGTGAACGTAGTAATGCTCGGCCTGCTCGATCTGGCCCAGCCGCTCGTGGATGACAGCGAGGTTGTAGATGAGCTCCTTCCCCTCGGGATCGAGCGCCACCGCGGCCTCCAGCTTCGCGATGGCGGCGCGGTACGCGCCGCGCTGGTAGAGCGCCCGCGCCGCATCGTGCAGCGCGGTCGCCCGCTCGATGCGGCGCCGCCTCTCCTCCGCCTCCGGATCCTTCTCCGCCGCCTCCGGCTCGCTCTGCGCCCCGTCCGGCGACGGCGGAGGCGACGCGGGAGGGGCCGGCGCCTGGCCGGGCGAGGGCTGCGCGGCGGCGGGCGATACGGGCATGCCCCTCGGTGAGCCGAGCGCTTCCCGCAACGGCTCCTGGGCGGCCCGCGCCGGCGACGCCCAGAGCGCGGCCGCCGTGAGCCAGCAGGCGAAGCACACCTGGACGCGCCGACCCTCGGGGCCGCTCGACGGACGCAGGCGTGCGGTGAGGTTCGTCACGGCCGCCCACCATAGCGTAACTTCCGCATAGACAAGCCCTTCTTGCGTCGAGCGGGCCGGCGCGGACGCGCCCCGTCGGCGTGCCGCCGTTCACCGGAGCCGGCAGGTGTACTCGCCGAGGAGCACGAACGCCCTCTCACACCGGACGTCCACCGTGCGCTTCGCCGTGGTGAACTCGAAGGTCTGGCCGAACGGCGTCCTCTCCATCCGGGTCATCTGCGCCCTGCAGCCCTCGCCCTCGGCGCGCCGCGCCGGCGCGCCCGCGGCGCCGTCCCCACCGCACGCGACGAGCGCGGCGCGCCGCTCGACCTCGGCGTTGTCGGAGAAGACGTTGTAGGCCGCCGAGACGCTGAACACGACGCAGAGGCCGAAGACGAGGAGCTGGACGAAGCGCTTCACGGGCCGAGCTTATCCTGTCCGGCGCGCGAGGGATGGCTCCTGCGCGGCGAGGCGCTGCTCAGAGCCGCACGCCCGAGCCGGGCAGCGGGTGCCACGGCTGGCGGCGGGTCGTGTACTGACCTCGCACGAACGCCCCGAGCACGGGCGCGATGTTGCGCGCGATGTCGTCGTCCCACTCGCCGCCGTTGATGCCGTCCCGCGGGGTCAGATCCGGGGAGAGCAGGAAGAAGCCGGGGTAGAGCCGCCGCGGCATCTTGATCTGGTCGAGGTCCTCCTTGAAGACGTCGATGTCCACGCGCACGAGCCGCACGCTCCGGAGCGCGGTCTGCATCAGCGGGTCGCCGAGCGACCGGTCGACCCCGCGGCACGGCTCGCAGGCGTCGCTCGTGGTCATGACGAGGACCTTCTCGCCCTGCGCGTACGCCTCCGCGCGCTGCTTGGCGAGCTCCTCGCTCAGCGTGGAGACGTCGACGCCGAGGTCGACGATGGACAGCGCGCCGAGGCGCCGGTGGGTCGTGCGCAGCGGGACGCTGCCGCCGGGCTGCGCCGCCGGGGGGGGCGCGTCCGGCAGCGGCGCCGCCGGCGACGCGGTGCTCACGGGCTCCGGCAACGCCTCTGCCTCTTCGAGGGCGGACGCGACCTCCGCGCCGCTGTGCACCCTCCACATCCACGCGCCGAAGCCGATCGCGGCGCACCAGCCGAGGGTGAGCAGGACGCCGAGCGAGAGCCCCACGCTGGCGAGCGCGTGGCCCCTGCGCCGCTCGGGGGCCTGCTCGATCTCGCGGCGCGCGGCCCAGCCGAACACGACGGCGGCGACGGCCCCGAGCGGGCCAAAGAGCGTCGCCACGACCGAGCTCACGGCCAGCGTCGAGAGCTGCCGCCGCTCCGGCCGGAGCGGCGGGGTGAGGTAGGGATCCGGGATGACGGGCAGCGGCGATGGTGCGTCGCCCGAAGGCGACGGAGCGGGCGCGCAAGCGACGCGCGCACCCAGCTCGCGGGAGGGCGCGCTGACGGGCGGCTCGCCTTCGTGGGGTTGCATGCCGTCGCGCGCCGCGGTACGGAGCGCCTCCCCGGGATCGTTCGCATCACGGTTCGGCGATGACTGACTCGGGCCGAAGGCGTGGATCACGTCCCTCATCGTAGCGCCAGAGTCCGCGCCATGCCCGCAGTACGCGCTGTCCAGGGCCAGGGCTCAGGGGATACAGGCGCGCTCGATCACCCGGAGGACTGCGCGCTTCGTGCTCACACCGCGGCTCATCGGCTCCGTCCATGCGACGCCGACGCGCTCGCCGGCGGAGGCCAGGCTGGGAGAATCCTTTACGGGATTCACCCCATCCGACATCCGGAGACCACGGGCAGAGGGTGCGCCGTCGGCGGCCAGCCTGACGAGCAGGAGCTGCGCGTCCGCCTTGCCGTCGTGGCCGACCCACGCCACGACCGCCCCCTCCCCGCTCGGCAAGAGCGCCCGCCACTTGCCCTTGCCCACGATCCACGGCGCCGAGCGCGGCCGCGCCCCGGCGTCCAGCGCGCGGGCGACCAGGGTGTCCCCCTCGCTCCAGACCACGAGCGCCCCGCCCCCCCCGGTGGCGACGAGCCCGAGCCGCTCCCTCGCCGGGGCTTCCGTTCCCGCGCTCGCCGGGCGGTCGCTGCCCTGAGGCTTCGCGACCACATGGGCGTCCCCTTCCTTACCGGAGGCGTCGAACCGCGAGGCGCGGATACTCCCGTCCTCCTCCTCGTACCACGCGAGCACCTGGCCGCCGGAGGTGTCGGCGGCGATCGCCGGCCAGCGCGGTTTCCTGGTGTGGTGCGTGACCCCGAGCGCCTTGACCTGCGGCTGCGCGGGATCGACCGGCGCGAACAGGAACACGCCGAGCTGGCTGCGCTCGGCGCCGAAGGGCGCCGCCGCGACCAGGGCGCCCCCGGGCGCGGGCGCGAGGGCGACCTGGTCGCCCACCTCCCGTCCGATCGCGCCGATGTGCTGGATCCCCACCGGCGGATGCGTCTCCCAGCGAGGACGGGCGTACGCGAGGCCCTCCGCGTCGAACCACGTGACCGCCCACTCCTCTCCAGAGGAGAAGATCCGGAGCCACTCCTCGCGGGTCTGCGAGATCGCCCTGGCGCGGGCGATCTGCTTCGCGTCGACGTCGAAGCCGGCGAACGCGATCTGCGCGTCCCCCCGCTTGAGGTCCACGAACCACGCGGCGCCGAACGAGCCGTCGGCCCGTCCGGCGATGCCCATCCCCGGGCGCTGGATGTAGGTGGCGATGTCCCCGGACTTCAGCTTGCAGCCGGCGACGTCCGCGACAGGAGTGAACTCCTGCACCCCGGCCCCGCGCGGAGGCCCGAGCTCCACCGGCGCCGCGCCCAGCGGCTTCACCGAGGCGCTGGAGGCCGCGACCACCGCGCCGGCATCCGGTGAGCTCGCCGCTGCTTTCGCCGTCGCGGCGCCCCCGGATGGGGCGGCGCCGCGGTCGCAGGAGGCGGTAAGAAACGCAAATGTAGAGAGGGCCACTACAGTGGCTGAGGAAAGATAAGGCGAGAGCGTGGTGCGAAGCAGAGGACTTGAACCTCCACGGGAGTTACCCCACTGGAACCTGAATCCAGCGCGTCTGCCAATTCCGCCAGCTTCGCGAGCGGGACGGCATTGCTACCCGCCCCCTCCCCTCCCGTCAAGCCCTACGTTGTGCCCCGAGCGTCTTTTGTTCTGCGCCGCGCTCGTCCCCCCACGGAGGTCCTGCCCGCGCGCCCGCCATGGCCCGCCCGCCTCCCCGGCCCGCCGCGCTCCGCTGGTCCCCGGTCTGTCGCATCCCGTGCGCGCTTCGCCCCGCTCGCCCTGCGCCGCGGTCGCTCGCCGGCGCCGCGGCGGTGCACGGCGTGAGGCGCATGTGCTAGGGGAGCGCGCTCCCATGGCGGTCATCGGCTCCCCTCCCCCTCTCCTTCTCTTCGTCGGCGTGCGCGCCGTCGACCCGGCTCAGCAGCTCGACGACGTGGTCGATGTCGTCGTGGAAGACGGCGTCATCAGCCGCGTGGGGCGCGGCGCAGCGACCGACGATCTGCGCCGCGCCGCCCAGGCCGAGATCATCCAGGGCGACGGGCTGCTGCTCTTGCCGGCGTTCGTCGACCTCCACGCCCACCTCCGCGAGCCCGGGCACGAGTACAAGGAGGACATCGCCTCCGGGCTGGCCGCCGCGGCGGCCGGCGGGTTCGCGCACGTGTGCGCGATGCCGAACACGAGGCCCGTCAACGACACCCGCTCCATCACCGAGGCCATGGTCGCGCGCGCCCGCGCGCTCGGGGGGCCCGCGCTGCACCCCATCGGCGCGATCACGATGGGCCAGAAGGGCGCGGAGCTCACCGAGATGGCCGACCTCAAGGACGCCGGCGCGGTCGCGGTCTCCGACGACGGGCGCTGCGTGACGTCGAGCGCCGTGATGCGCCGCGCCCTCGAGTACGCGAAGACGTTCGACCTCACGGTCATCCAGCACGCCGAGGATCACGCGCTCACCGAGGGCGCGCAGATGCACGAGGGCGCGGTCGCGACGCGGCTCGGCCTCCGGGGCTGGCCCCGCGTGGCGGAGGACATCATCGTCGCGCGGGACGTGCTGCTCGCCGAGGCCACCGGCGGGCGCTACCACGTGGCGCACGTCTCGTCGCTCGGGGCGGTCCGCATCCTCCGCGAGGCGAAGTCCCGCGGCATCCCCGTGACCGCCGAGGTGACGCCCCACCACCTGACGCTCACCGACGCCGCGGTGATCGGCTACGACACCGCGTGCAAGGTCAACCCGCCCCTGCGCGAGCAGGCGGACGTCGACGCGCTCCGCGAGGCGCTGGCGGACGGGACGATCGACGCGATCGCCACGGACCACGCGCCCCACTCGACGCTCGAGAAGGACTGCGAGTTCGCCGAGGCGTCGCCCGGCCTCATCGGCCTCGAGCTCGTCGTGCCCGTCCTGCTCGACCTCGTGCGCGCGGGCACGTTGCCGATCGGGCGGCTCGTCGATGCGCTCACCCGCGCGCCCGCCCGCATCGCGAGCCTCGCGGCGCCCACGATCAAGGCCGGCGCGCGCGCCGAGCTCTGCCTCGTGGATCCGAACCTGACCTTCGTGCTCGACCCGGCGCGGCTGCGCTCGAAGAGCAAGAACACGCCGCTGCTCGGGCGGCAGCTCACCGGCCGGGTGAAGATGACGCTGGCGGCCGGCCGCGTCGTCTTCGTCGACGGCGAGGGGGCGGCCTGATGAGCTTGCGCACCGTCCACTTCGTCAGCCTCGGGTGCCCCAAGAACCGCGTCGACTCCGAGGTGATGCTCGGCGTCGCCCGCGCGGCCGGCTACGCGCACGTCGACGACGCCGCCGACGCCGAGGTGATCGTCGTCAACACCTGCGGCTTCATCGGCGAGGCGAAGAAGGAGTCGATCGACGCCATCTTCGAGATGGCGCAGCACAAGGAGGGCGGCCGCTGCAAGCGGCTCGTGGTCGCCGGCTGCCTCTCGCAGCGCCACCCGGAGGAGCTCGCCCGCGAGATGCCCGAGGTCGATCACTTCCTCGGGTCGAGCGACATGCTCAAGCTCGGCCGGGTGCTCGCGGGCGACGCGGAGCGGATGCTCGTCGGCAACCCCGCCGAGTGGCTGATCCGCGCCGCCGATCCGCGGACCCTCTCCACGCCCGGCGGCAGCGCCTACGTCAAGATCGCCGAGGGCTGCAACCGCACCTGCTCGTTCTGCGTGATCCCGGACCTGCGCGGCGGCCAGCGCTCGCGGCCGATCGCGGACGTGGTGCGCGAGGTGGAGCAGCTCGCGGCGGCGGGGGTCCGCGAGATCAACCTCATCTCGCAGGACACGATCGCCTACGGCCGCGACGCCGGGGGCCGCGCGGACGGGCGCGCGACGCTCGCGGAGCTCGTGCGGCAGGTCGCCGACGTGCCGGGCGTCCGCTGGGTGCGGCTGTTCTACCTGTACCCCGAGACGATGACCGACGAGCTCGTCGAGCTGCTCGCGGGCCACCCGCGGGTCGTCCCGTACGTGGACATGCCGCTCCAGCACGCCGCCGACGCGATGCTGCGCCGGATGCGGCGCGGCCACGGCGGCGACCGCCTGCGGCGGGTCGTCTCCACGCTGCGCGAGCGCGTCCCCGGCCTCACGTTCCGCACCGCGTTCATCGTCGGCCACCCGGGGGAGACCGACGCCGAGTTCGAGGAGCTCTGCGATTTCGTGCGCTGGGCCGAGTTCGAGCGGGTCGGCGTGTTCCGCTACTCCGACGAGGAGACGAGCCAGAGCCACGCGCTCCCCGACAAGGTGCCCGCGCGCACGGCCGCGAGCCGCTACCGCCGCCTCATGACGCTCCAGCGCCGCATCTCCCACAAGAAGAGCGCCGCGATGATCGGCCGCGAGCTCGAGGTGCTCGTCGAGGGGACGAGCGACGAGCACGAGTACGTGCTCATGGGCCGCCACGCCGGGCAGGCGCCGGAGATCGACGGTCAGGTCTACCTCTCCGGCGGCGAGGTCCGCCCCGGCGAGATGTGCCGCGTCCGGATCACGCAGGCGAGCGACTACGACCTCGTGGGCGAGCTGCTCGACGAGGGCGAGCCCGAGCGCGACGCCGCGCTGCCGCCCGCCGTGATCGCCGGCGCGGCCCCGTCGCTCACGGCGAAGCGGCGCGTCGCGCTGCGCGTGCTGCAAACCGATGGACGCGAGCGCCAACAGAATTGACGGCGCCCGCCGGCGCGTCGCCGCGCGATCGCTGAAATGACCAGGGGGCGCGCGGTCGCGTCGCCCGCACGAGCGCGGCACACCGTGTGCTATCACGGCCCATCGATGCTTCGCCGCGCCGTGCTTCGCTTCGCCCTCGCCGCCCTCGCCCTCGCGACCTCGCTGCTCGCCGGAGCGGCGTGCCTGAGCCCAACGCTGCCGCTCCCTCCGCCCGAGCCGGCCGACACGATACGGCCGTCCGCGGCCACGGAGGGCGTGTGGCAGATCTCGGGTAGCTGCACACCCGGCGCGCGCGTCAGCCTGTTCAACCAGCGGACGCAGCGGGGCGTGATCGAGGACGACGCCGACGGCAACGGCCGCTACCACCTCGAGATCGAGGCCGAGGTCTGCGACACCCTCCTCGTCTGGCAGGAGCTGATCGTCGAGGGCAGCGGGACCGAGGTGAGCGAGGCGGCGTCGTTCGTCGTCGAGGAGCGCACGCCGCTCGGCGTCGTGAGCGACGCCTGCCCCTGAGGCGATCGGCGACGCAGCGCGCCGCCCCCGCTCGCCGCCGCTGACGGGGGCGCGGGGCCTCGTGATAGGGTGCTGACGTGATGGCGTCGATCCCGCCGAGCGTCCCGCTGAACGCCACCCGGGTGCTGGTCGTCGATGATGAGCCGGGGCTCCGCCAGGTGCTCACCGTCGCCCTGCGCCGGCAGGGCTACGAGGTCGCGGTCGCGCCCGGCGCGGGCGCCGCGATCGAGGCGATACGCCAGAACCCGCAGCCGTTCCCGCTGATCCTCACGGATCTGGTGATGCCCGACGGCTCGGGCATCGAGGTGCTGACGGCCGCGAAGGCGCGGAGCGGCGCGACCGAGGTGATCGTGATGACCGCGCACTCCACCGTGGAGAGCGCGCTCGACGCGATGCGCCACGGCGCGTACGACTTCGTGACGAAGCCGTTCTCGCCGGCGGAGCTCGCGGCGCTCGCCGCGAAGGCGCTCGAGAAGAGCTCCATCGTCACCGAGAACCAGCGGCTGCGCGCGCAGCTCGAGCGGCGCGACGCGGGCGCGCGCGAGCCGCTCGGGGCGGGCGCCGCGATGCAGCGGATCTCCGAGCTGATCGGCAAGATCGCGCCGACGCGCACGACCGTGCTGATCACGGGCGAGAGCGGGACCGGCAAGGAGCGCGTCGCCCGCGCGATCCACGATCAGAGCGACCGCGCCGGGAAGCCGTTCCTGGTCGTCAACTGCGGCGCGATGCCGGAAACGCTCATGGAGAGCGAGCTGTTCGGCCACGAGAAGGGCGCGTTCACGGGCGCGGGCGCGCGCTCGCTCGGGCTGTTCCGGGAGGCCGACGGCGGGACGCTGCTCCTCGACGAGATCGGCGAGCTGCCGGCCGCGCTGCAGGTGAAGCTCCTCCGCGTGCTCCAGGAGCGGAAGGTGCGCCCGGTCGGCGCCGCCGCGGAGATCGCGGTGGATGTCCGGGTCCTGGCCGCGACCAACCGGGACGTGGAGGCCGAGGTCCGCGAGGGCCGGTTCCGGCAAGATCTGTATTACCGACTCAACGTCATCCGCATCGAGCTGCCGCCGCTGCGCGAGCGGCCCGAGGACATCTCGCGGCTCGCCGAGCGCTTCGTCCGCCGCTTCGCGGCGGAGCTCGGCAAGGATGTGCGCGGCCTGACGACGGACGCCGTGCGTGCGCTCGACGCCTACACCTTCCCCGGCAACGTGCGCGAGCTGGAGAACATGATGGAGCGCGCGGTGGCGCTCGCGGGCGGGCCGACGATCGGCCTCGGCGATCTCCCGAGCGCCGTCGCCGGGCTCAGCGCGAGCCCGGCCCCGCTGCTCGCGGAGCTGCCTCCGGGCGGGTGCGCGCTCGACGACGTGCTCGGCGAGGTCGAGCGCCGGCTCATCCTCCAGGCGCTCGAGCGCACCGGCGGCGTCCGCAAGGCGGCCGCGAAGCTGCTCGGCGTCACGTTTCGCTCGCTGCGCTACCGCCTGGCCAAGCACGCCCTCGCCGCCGAGGGTGAGGGCGACGACGACCAGGACGGCGCCCGCCGAGAATCGTCACCGCCCGGCGCCCCGGGGTGACGGTTTTCGTCACCGCCGGAGGCGAAACCCACCTCGGCTCACCTGCGGCCCGAACCGCTTCATTCAGGAAAACGGAGTCGATCCATGAGCATTCCGCGCAAATCGCCGACGCTGCTGGGCCGCGCTCTCCGTGGCATGGCACCTGCTGAGAGAAGCCAACGAATGCAGCTCACGCGGCGACAGCGAGGCGCATCTCGGCGGGGGTTCACGCTCGTCGAGCTCCTCGTCGTCGTGGGGATGGTCGGTGTGCTCGCGGCGATCGGCATGGTCGGCTACCGCAAGTACATGGACGCGGCGGGCATGGCGGAGCCGAAGGCCGTCATCCAGGGGATCCGCGGTGCGCAGGAGGCCTACAAGGCCGAGATGCTCGTGTACCTGAATGTCTCGGGTGCGCTCGACGACTGGTATCCCACGGGCCCTCTCGACGATCGGAAGCGCGCCTGGAACGACTCGAGCCACGGCGACTTCGCGAACTGGCAGCTGCTCAACGTGACCACGGACGGCGCGGTCCGCTTTGGATACGCGGTGGTGGCAGGCGTCGGGACCAGCTTCAACTCGGTGACGCCGGAAGACGACTTCACGTGGAGCGGGTTGCCCGGGCCACCGCTGGCTGACCCCAACTTTGCGCCCAGCGGCCCCTGGTATGTCATCCAGGCGGCCGGCGATCGTGATGGTGATGGGGAGCTGGCCTTGCTCCTGACGACATCGACGATGTCTGGAATCTACTGGGAGAACGACACGGAATAGAGGATGTTTTGCCCCGGTGCGGGCGCCCGGAGCGTCTGTTTCCGCGAAAGAGGATCATCGCATCGCGGGCCGGCCGGGCCCCGCATCAAGACGTTACGCAGTCAGGTCTATCAGCAACCGAAAGCATCACGGAGGATCGACACCCATGCGTGCACTCAAGCGATACGACAGAAGAGGCTTCACGCTCGTCGAGCTCATGATCGTCGTCGCCATCATCGGCGTCCTCGCCGCGCTGGCGATCTACGGCGTGACCAGGTACCTCGCAAGCGCGAAGACCTCGGAGGCCAAGAACACGGTGGGCGCGATCTCCCGCGCCGCCGCCGCCGCGTACGAGCGGGAGAACGCCGTCTCCCAGATTCTGGGCGATGGCGCGACGTCGGCGGGCACGAACCAGGCCCTGTGCGACTCGGCGGCCGCGGTTCCCGACACCACTGCCGAGATCCAGGGCGTCAAGTATCAGCCGAGCACGGCTACAGGCGCGGACTTTGATTCCGGCACGACGACCGCGGGGTGGAGGTGCTTGAAGTTCTCGATGACGCAGCCGATCTACTATCAGTACCACTATGTGAGGGGTGCGTCCGCCGGCGTCCCGGGCGCGCCGGACCCGACGGCAACGGGCTTCGATGCGGCAGCCATCGGCGATCTCGACGGCGACACCGTCCTGAGCGGCTTCGCGCGCGGCGGAAACGTCGTCAACGGCCAGTTGGTGCTGGCCACCCAGGTCCACATCGACGCCGAGTTCGAGTGATCGTTCCGGCTGCCCGGCTCGCATGAGCCGGACAGCCGCGGTTCACGGTTGTCGTCTGCGAGCAGAGGGAGCGTGTCATGTCGAGCACGACGGTGGTTCGCGGACGAGGCTTCACGCTCGTCGAGATCATGATCGTGGTCGCGATCCTTGGCGTGCTCGCCGCCCTCGCGATCTTCGGCGTGCGCTCTTACCTCGCCACCGCCAGGACGGCCGAAGCAAAGCAGACCGTCGGCGCCATCGCCCGCGCCGCAGTGGTCCAGTACGAGCGCGAGCGCAACCTCTCGCAGCTGCTGTCCGACCGCGGCATCTCCGCCGCGAATACCCATGTCCTCTGCGGCTCGGCAACGCCGGTCCCCCTCGACTTCGCGCTGGTTCAGGGGACGAAATACCAGCCGAGCACGGCGCCCGGCGCCGACTTCAGGTCGGGCACGACGCTTGCGGGCTGGGAGTGCCTCGGCTTCTCGATCAGCACGCCGATCTACTTCCGGTACTCCTACCAGGTCGGCGGGGACTATGTCGGCGGGGCTCTGCCCGATGCCCCCATCCCCAGCGGAACGGAGGCGTTCGAGGCGGCGGCGGTCGGAGATCTGGACGGCGACGATCGGACGAGCGCGCTGATCCGCTCCGGCGAGGTGCGCAACGGCGAGATCGTGACGAGCACCCAGATCTACACGAACAACGAACACGAGTGATCCAGGCCACACCCCGCTCGCGCTTGTTCGACCCTGCGGGGGTGAGGTAGAGAGAGCCATGACCTGGCGCTCCTGGAGCGCGCTGGAGCTCAGCGCGGCCTTCGCGGTCGGCGGCAGCGTCCTCGCCGTCGCTGTTCCGGCCTTCTTCCGGAATCTCAGCGCTTCCAAGCTGAGCGAGCCGATCGAGGGGCTCGACCGGCTGGTGACCAACGCGGTCGTCTACGCCGAATCGAAGCCGCAGGAGATCAGCTTCCCGCCGTCCGCCCCGCTCACGCCGGCCCAGGTGCCGCGCGGCGTGCGCTCGGTCGACCCCAAGGACGCGTGGGAGCACCTCACGTGGAAGTCACTCGATTTCCGCTTCGACGAGCCGCACGCGTTCTCCTTCCAGTTCACGAGCGAGCTCGACGCGTCGACGAAGATCATGCGCTTCGTCGCCACGGCCCACGGCGACCTCGACGGCGATGGGGCGCTGTCCACGTTCGAGGTGCGGGGCGATCGGGTCCCCGGTCAGCCCGCCCGCGTGCTCCCGGGCATGTTCGTGGACCGCGAGGTGGAGTGATGGGGGCTCGCGCGGCGTCCGGGCCCGACGGCCCGCCGGCGGCCCGCCCCCGGCTCTCGGGCGCCCGCGACGCGCTCGTCACGCTCGCGCTCGCGGCGGTGGCCGCCGTGGCGATCGGGAGCGTGCGCGCGCCGGCCGCCGACCTGGAGCGCCGGGTCAAGGAGACCTCCGACGTCTACGTCCTGCCGCCGCCGGACGATGTGGTCACCCTGTCGCTCGGCTACCGCGCCGCCCTGGCCGACCTGCTCTGGTCGCACGTGCTCGTCTCCCAGGGGCTGCACACCTTCGAGCGCCGCCGGTTCGAGAACCTCACCCTGCTGCTCGACTCCATCAATGCGCTCGATCCGACGTTCCGCGACCCTTATCTGTTCGCCGACGCGCTGATCACCTTTCAGGCGAGCACGACGCCCCGCGAGGAGATCCTCAAGGCGCGCGAGATCATGGAACGCGGGGTCAAGCACCGCCCGCTCGACGGCGAGCTCTGGCTCGCCCTCGGCCAGTTCGTCGCGTTCATCGCGCCGGCCGGCTACCTGACCGATCCCGACGAGAAGGCGCAGTGGCGCCTCGACGGGGCGCGGATGCTCCAGCGCGCCGCGGAGCTCGGCGGCGGCGACGCGGGCATCAGCTGGCAAGCCCTCGGCGGCGCGGGCATCCTGGGGCGCGCCGGGGAGCGCGAGGCGCAGATCCGGTTCCTCCAGCGCACCCTCGCCGTGACGGACGACGAGGAGCTGCAGCAGCAGATCCGCGCGCAGCTCGATGTCCTCCTCGGAGAGCGCGCCGCGGAGGCGTATCGCCGCCGCCTCGACGGCTTCGCGGAGCTCTGGCGGCGCGACCTGCCGTTCGTCAGCAAGACGATGATGCTCGTGCTGGGGCCACCGCGCGACACGGCCTACTGCGCGGGCGGCGCGCACGCGGACGAGCCTCGCTGCGCGACCACGTGGCGCGCCTGGGCGGAGCGGCTCGAGGGCGAGGACGAGAGCGCGAGGTGATCCTGGTACCTGCGACGCCCGGGGGAGACTCTCCTCCTCTCCTGGCGCCTTGACGGTTCGAATCGCCCATCGCTCTGGCCAGAGAGTGCGAGTCATCCGTCAGAGGAGCAGAGAGCACGGCGCGCTCGATTCTCCCGCTCCTCTCTGCGCCCCTGCCGACGCCCCCTCGGGGCTCAGTCGAACCTGACGGCCGCGGTCTTGGTCTCTCCGGCCTTCACGGAGACGGTGACCGACTTCTTCCCGAGCTCCGGATGGATGAACGTCACCGTGTGCGACCCCGCCGAGACGCTGACGCCGACCTTCGGCGTGCTGCCGAGCGGCTGCCCGTCGAGGACGACCTTCGAGACCGGGATCGAGTTCATGTTCAGCGTCGCGCTCCCGGTGGCAGCCTCCGACGCCGGTGCGTCCCGCTGCGGCGCCCTGGCCGGCGCCGGCGTGGCCGCGACCGGCGCGGGCTTGCTCGCCTCGCGGAGCTCGATCCGCACCGTCTTCTCGGCCTGCCCGTCCTCGAACGAGAGCTCCTGGCTGAAGCTGTCATACCCCCTCTTGGAGGCGACGACCTTCCAGCCCTCCGACGGATCCACGTCCACCTGGACGGGCGGCTTCTTCCAGCCCGAGTCCGGCAGCTTCTTCTCCACCCCCTTGGCGTTCACCAGCTTGACCGACGCCCCCGATGTGGCGAGCTCGAACGTGACCTGCCCCTTCCGCACCTTGAGCGCGACCGCGCCCAGGTCCTTCATCTGGCCCTGTCCGACCTCCACCGTCTGCTCCAGGGGCTCATAGCGCTCCCCCCCCTCGAAACGGACCTTGTGCTCCCCCGGCGGCACGCTCACCTCCACGGGCAGCGTGCCTTTCTCCTCGCCGTCGACGAGGACCTTCACGCCGGGCTGCGCGCCCGACGCCTTCAGGCCGGTCGACCCCGACGCCCCCTCGGCGTCGAGCGTGATCACGACGACCTTCTCCTTACCGCCCTCGACGACCTCGATGGCGTCGCGCGGCGGGAAGTCGGGGGCGAGGATCTTGACCGCCTTCGAGCCGGGATCGAGATCGCGGACGATGCACGGCACGGTGTCGCAGCGCTTCTGACCGTCGATGAAGATCTCGGCCCTGGCGACCGAGCTGCCGCCCGGCGCCTTCAGATCGATGGAAAGCGCGCCCTTCTTCGGGATCAGGATCACCGCGGCGAGGGCGAGCACGGCGACCAGCGCGAGCCCGCCGAGGACCACGCCCGCCTTGCTGCCCCCCTGCGGCACCACGTGACGCGGGCGGATCGCCGTCGGCTCGTCGTTGCGCGACAGCGGGCGGTGCCCGATCTCGGGCATCGGCGGCGCGGGCGGGGCGCTCGGGATCGGCGGGGCGCTCGGGATCGCCGGCGGCGCCGGGATCGGGGTACGCGCCTTCGCGGCCGGCGCCGTGCCGCCGGAGGTCGCGAGCAGCGCCGCCGCCGCCTTCGGGAGCCCCGGCGAGCTCACGGTCGGCGGCGGGCTCGGTCGCACGGGCACGACCTCGTTCCCCTGCCGGTCGTAGACATGGGTCGACTCTTCATCATCATCGTCCCAGTCCATGTCGACGGCGGCGCCCTTCGCCCGGCGCGGCCTCGGCTCTCCCAGCGGCGGCCTCTGCGACGGCTTCATCGACGGCGG
Organism: Sorangium cellulosum; assembly: GCF_004135735.1. Taxonomy (GTDB): domain Bacteria; phylum Myxococcota_A; class Polyangia; order Polyangiales; family Polyangiaceae; genus Sorangium; species Sorangium cellulosum_F. The sequence continues at coordinate 5,275,249 of NZ_CP012670.1, forward strand.
CCTCATCGGCGGAGGGACCACCGGGGGCAGCGAGCCGGGCGGGACGCTGGTCGGAGGCGGCGGCACCACGCTCACGGGCGGCAGCTGCGGGGGCGGGATCGCCGGGAGAGACGGGTGACGCGAGGGGGGCGGAACCACGGGCGGCAGGGCGCTCGTCCTGGCCGAAGGGGGCAGTGGCGGGGGCAGCGAGCCGGGACTGGTCCCCTTCGGGAGGGGCGGCGGGGGCAGCGGCGAGGGCACCCCCGAGGGGAGCGTCACGGCATGGTTCGGCGGCGGCAGCGCGCTGACCCCTCCCGCGAGGGTGCGCTTTCGCTGCGGCGGCGTCGAGGGAGGCGCGAGCGCAGGGCCCGTGGGGCGTGTCGACTTCTTCGCGAGCCCCTCGAATACGTCCAGATCGCTGCCGCCCTTGTTATCGGCCATGTTCGAGAACTCCTCAGGACATGCGGCGCCGTTCGCCGCGGCTTCCGGGAAAACGATCGCGCATGCACCGCGCGACGCGCGCAACATCGACGAGCAAGCCCTCCTCGCGGGCGAGCCCGGGTAGCCCTGCGTGACCCTGGCCTGCTGCAGGGTACCGCTGCTCCGGTAATTTCGCGAGCGCCTTCAGGGCAGCTCCGGCGCGGCCCGGCGCGGCGCGCGCCGCCATTTCACGCCGATCCCGCGCATCGCTCTCGGCGATACACCGCGCGACGTCCGCGGCATGCGTCCGCCCGAACGAGCGCTCGAACGTCGACATCTCCCGGAGACAGACGTCCATCACGAGGCGACCGCACAGCCCGGTGATCGCGCCTCGATCCGCCGGCTCGGACCGCCCCGCGCCGAAAGTTCCACAATCCCGTCCGGGCACATCGTCGTATGCAATGGACGCGACTCGGTCCCCGCCGGCGACGGCGGCCCGGGCCGCGCGCCGGGTCGGGCGCGCAGGCCGCGCGGCAGGACGAAGCCCGCCGCCCGCGCCCGGATCGCGGCAAGGATGACGCAGCGCGCGCCTCATTACGACGGCACGCTCGCCTTTCCAGCACATCGCGCGGATGACGTCACCCAGCGAGCCCACGCCGATCCGCGCTGAGAGGTCGTGAGCTCCAAAGGACTGCAAACGGCGCACCGGCCCCCCTCTTCTAGTCCGTCGGGCCACCCGCGCACAAGCGCCTACTGCGCACAGGGGAGGTTCCGAGCCCCCCTGCGCTCAGTCGCTGACATCCGAATTTTCCTCTTTCTTCGGCTTCTTGAAGTACCGGACTCGCTTCTGCTGCAGCGGATACCAGACGCTGCGCGGAACAACCGGCGTGTCCTCGAACATCCGGCCTGCGCCGGGAGCCTCCGCGCGCGTGAGCCGCACGACCCGCGGCCCCGAGGGCGGGTGGACGGCGGCACCGGAAAGATCGGTATCGCCGCCGAGCGCCAGCGAGAGCGGCCGGAGGAAGTAGATGCGCGAGGAGCAGCCGAGCCCCGCCAAGAATTCCTGGATCAGGCTCGCGTCGCGGGGGTCCGCGCGGGGCGCGGGAGGCGCCGCGGCGTCCGGCAGCGGAGCGGCCGGCGGCGCGCCGGGTGGCTCGGCCGTCGCCCGCTCGACGTAGATCAGCATCCCGTCCTCGTCGTTGACCCCGACGCCGGCCACCGCGCCGGCGCTGCCGCTGTACCCTGTCGCGAGGCGGACCGCGCCGCGCACCGGAGCGGTGGGCGAGATCGAGAACGCTCCGGCCGAATGCCAGGCGCCCGCCACGTCGCCCTGGCCCGCCCCGGGCGCGGCCGCATCGGCGGCGAGCACCGCCACGGTCGCGCCGCTCGAGGCCGCCCCAGGCGGCGTGCCGGGCTCGCCGACCGCCGCGGCCGCGACGGTGCGCGGGTCCACCTTGAGCACGCGCAGCCGCACGTCCGGCCGCGCCGCGTCGGGGCGGATCTCGGTGGTCGCGAGCGCGTACGGGAAGCCGTGCTGCGGGAGCCCCTGGGTGCGCCAGACGCCCTCCCCCGCCTCGGGCGGGGCGACGCGCGGCGCGAGCGGCGGCCCCGGGAGCAGGTGCCGCAGCGTCATGTAGAAGAAATCGCGCGACTCCCGCCGGATGTAGCGGGGGAAGTTCATGAGGCCCATGCCGCGGATCAGGCGGCGGCCGCGGAACCGGTACCCCGAGAGCCCCGAGACCTCCCCCTCGGCCTCCCATTCCCCCCGGAGCGCGCGATCCAGCGCCGGCAGCTCGCCGCCCGGCGCCACGTAATAGAACTCGAGCCCGCTGTGCCCCGCGTTCATGTCGAGCGCGATCCCGTAGGCGCAGCGGGCCTGGATCATCGCCCGGGCGAGGGCGTCGGGGCTGATGTCGCCCCCGTAGAAGTACGCGACGAAGCGCTCCTTCGTCAGGCAGATGCCGCTCCGGACCGTGTGAGTCTTGTCGGCCCACCCGGGCGGCGTGCCGCCCCACCACGTCCGCCCGTAGGGGTTCCACTTCTCGTCCTGCACCATCACCGTCATGTTCTGGCGGTACGAGAGCATCCACTCGGGGATGGTCTCGTCCTCGGACCAGGTCCCGAAGACGGTGCTGCCGTCGCGCCGGACGGCCACGGTGGCGGCGTAGGGCTTCGGCGGGAGGTACACGACCCCGTCGGCCATCATGCCGAACTCGCCGTGCATGGCCTGGAAGCCCGCGTTCGACGCGGCGACCACGCGCTTCATGACCTCGGGCGTGCGCGGGATGAGCCCCGGCCCCGCCTCGCCCGTCGCGCCCTTGGGCTCCACCGTGCCCGCCATCATGTGCAGCTCCACCTGGCGGGGATCCCAGAGGGCGATGTAGACGCGCGTCGCCCTGCGCGCGCGATCCGCCCGGAGGAAGGTGGTCATGAACGCCGGCGGGAGCCCGTCGAGCTTGCGCACGAAGGCGTCGCCGCCCTGCGGGGTCCACTGCCCCTCGCCGGGCAGCGGGGGCGTCACCCACGGCACGAGCGGCGGCGGCGGCCAGCCGATCTCGGGGTCGATCGGGATCTGGCGGACGGGCGGATCGAGCGCGCTCTTGCCGAGATCCGCGGCGATGTCCTCGGCGCCCGTGTCGCCCGTCACCGCCTCCTTGTTGCGCAGGATGAAATCGAGCGCCGTGAACGCCACGGCCTTGACCGTCTGCATCGCGTCGTCGCCGATCACGAACCGCACGCGATCGACCGCCCACGTGACGACGTTCCCCGGCCGCGCGGTCTCGCTCGCCTCGGCGCGGATCCACGGGGGCAGCGGCGCGTCCGCCGCGCCGCGCAAGGGCAGGCGCGCCTCGCGGCCGCTCGCGCGCACGACGACGGCGCGGTCGTCTTCCAGGGCGATCTCGACATCGCGCGCGCTCGATGGGCGGGTCGCCCCTCCGGGCGCGTCACCTCCGGGCGCCTCGACGCCGGGTTCCTTGGCGCCGGGTTCCTTGGCGTCGGGTTCCTTGGCGCCGGGCTCCTCGGCGCCGGGCTCCTCGGCGCCGGGCTCGTCGGCGCCGGGAGGTGCGCCCCGGGAGACGTCGATCGCGAACGTCCGCCGTCCGATCCCGCGGAACCGACCAGTCGTCTGCCAGTTCGTGACGGCGTTCTGCAGCCGTTCGATCCGGGACCAGTCCCCGCCGCTCCGCAGGGGCTGACCGTCGAGGTGGAGCACGTGCACGGTGGGCGACGCGGCCTCGATCAGCGGGCGCGAGACGTACGCGAGCGTCTCGCGGCGGACCACGGGCCTCGACTCCTCCGCGCCGCTCGTCTCCGTGAGGTTGTGGATCCCCGAGACGGCGAGCAAGACGCCCTCCGGCGAGAGCTCCGTGTCGACGAGGTACAGATCGGTGGGCTCGCCCCGGACGGCGCCGCGCGCGACGGCCCGCGCGCTCAGGCCGAACGGCCGGAACGCCCCGCCCGGCGGGTCCACCCACACCACGTCGCCGGGCGCCGCCGCGATGCCCTGCTCCGCGAGCGCCGTGGCGAGCGCGGTCGACCGGTCGCGCGCGCCGCCGCCCACGCCCGGCGACATCGCCACGGCCGCGGACGCGCAGAGGACGATGATGCCGATGCGCTCGCGGCGCAGGGAGGGCGTTTCGGGGGACTGCATTCGCCAGCAACAACGCGCGGGGGAAGAGGCTCCTGCCCGTGCGGCCGAGGACGACCGGGCGCGCGGGAGCCCGCCGTTATCACCGTTTCTGCACCGTGGCCAGACTCGGGGGGGGCGCGCCGGCGGGCCCATCGCGCCGCGGCCGCCCCGACGCCGGCCTCACTTCGTGCGACCAGCGCTAGCCTCCTCGGAACCGGCGGTGCTACATCGGGCGCCTCGCCATGTCGAACGCTGACTCGCCCCCCATCCGCCGCGACGAGGCGGTGACGATCGCGCGCCTCGCCCACCTCGATCTCTCCGCCGAGGAGATGGAACGCCTCACCGGCGATCTCGGCAACATCCTGCGCTACGTCCGGCAGCTCGAGGAGCTCGACGTCTCGGCCGTGCCGCCGACGGCGCACGTGCAGATCGAGCGGCTGCCGCTGCGCGCCGACGAGGAGGCGCCGAGCCTGCCGCGCGAGGTCGCCCTGCGCGAGGCCCCGCGGGTGGAGGACGACGGCTTCGCCGTGCCGGCGTTCGTGGACGAGGGGTGAGGCCGATGGACACAGCGATCCTCGATCGATCCATCCCCGAGATCGCGGCGCTCGTGCAGCGCGGCGAGGTGAGCGCCGAGGAGGTGGCGAGGGCCGCGCTCGCGCGCATCGAGCAGCGCGACGGCGCGCTCAACGCCTTCCTGACGGTGCAGGCAGAGCAGGCCCTCGAGGCCGCGCGCGCGCTCGACGCGCGGCGCGCGCGCGGCGAGGCGCTCGGCCCGCTCGCGGGCGTGCCGATCGGGCTCAAGGACGCGCTCTGCACCGAGGGCGCCCCCACGACGGCGGGCTCGAAGATCCTCACGCGGGCGGCGGCGGGCGCGGCCCGCGCGCCCGACCCGGCGCGCGGGTACCGGCCCCCGTACGACGCGACGGTCGTCGCCCGCCTGCGCGCCGCGGGCGCGATCCTGCCGGGCAAGTGCAACATGGACGAGCTCGCGATGGGCTCGTCGAACGAGAACAGCGCGTTCGGCCCGGTGAAGAACCCGTGGGACCGGGCGCGCACCCCCGGCGGCTCGTCCGGCGGCAGCGCGGTCGCGGTGGCGGCGGGGATGACCCCCGGCTCGCTCGGCTCGGACACGGGGGGCTCCATCCGGCAGCCGGCGAGCCTCACCGGCGTGGTCGGCCTCAAGCCGACGTACGGCCGGGTCTCTCGCTACGGCCTCATCGCGTTCGCCTCGAGCCTCGACCAGATCGGGCCGTTCGCGCAGGACGTGAAGAGCGCGGCGCGCCTGCTCGAGGTGATCGCGGGCCGCGACCCGCGCGACGCGACGAGCCTCGACGCGCCGGTGGGCGCGTACGAGGCCGCGTGCGGCCGCGACGTCGCGGGGCTGCGCATCGGCGTGCCCGAGGAGTACTTCGCGAAGGGCCTCGACGAGCAGGTCGGGGCGAAGGTGCGGGGGGCCATCGACGGCCTGCGCGGGCTCGGCTGCGAGATCAGGCCGGTGCACCTGCCGCACACGCGCTACGCCGTGGCGGCCTACTACATCGTCGCGACCGCCGAGGCGTCGTCCAACCTGGCGCGCTTCGACGGCGTGCGCTTCGGCCTGCGCGTCGACGGCGAGCGCGGCGGCAAGGCGGACCTCCAGGCCCTCTACGGCGCCACGCGGGGCGAGGGGTTCGGCCGCGAGGTCAAGCGCCGCATCCTGCTCGGCACGTACGTGCTCTCCGCGGGCTACTACGACGCGTACTACCTGCGCGCGCAGAAGGTCCGCACGCTCATCCGGCGCGACTTCGACGAGGCGTTCCGCGAGGTCGACCTCATCGCGGCGCCCGTGTCGCCGACGGTCGCGTTCCGGCTGGGGGAGCGGGTGGACGACCCGCTCTCGATGTACCTGGCCGACGTCTACACGCTGCCCGCCAGCATGGCCGGGCTGCCCGCGATCAGCGTCCCGTGCGCGACCGCGCCGGCGCCGGACGGCGGCCCGCCGCTGCCCGTCGGCCTGCAGCTCATCGGCCCCGCGCTGGAGGAGGCCCGGCTCCTCCGGGCCGCCTACGCGTGGGAGCAGATCTCTCCGGTGCGCGCGCTGCGCGCGCCGCTCGCGTGACGGGATGAGCGCGGCGGTCACGATCGCGGCGGCCGGCCCGGAGCACCTCTCCGGGCTCGAGGCGCTGTTCGAGGCGGTCGGCACCGCCTGCTACTGCCGGTTCTTCCACTTCGGGGGCACCAACAACGAGTGGCTCGCGCGGTGCTCGGACGGCCAGGGCGAGAACCGCCGGGAGTTCGCCGAGGCGCTCGCCGCGGGCAGCGACGAGGCGCGGGGCGTCGTGGCGCTCGCGCCGGACGTCGTCGGGTGGCTCAAGGTCGCGCCCGTCGCGGCCGTGACCAAGGCGTACGAGCGCCGGCCGTACAAGGGCCTGCCCTGCTTCGCGGGCGATCGCGACGGCGTCTTCCTGATCGGCTGCGCCGTGGTGCACCCGGACCACCGCCGGCGAGGCGTCGCGACGGCGCTCGTCGCGGGCGCGGTGGAGCTCGCGCCCGCCTGGGGCGCGCGCGCCCTCGAGGCCCTGCCCCGCCGCTCGAAGGAGCCGCTGCGCGACGAGGAGCTGTGGACCGGCCCTGCCTCGGCGTTCACGAAGAACGGATTCGTCGAGGTGCATTCGTTCGAGCCGTATCCGGTGCTTCGCCGGGCGCTGTGAGCCGACGGCCCCGGCGCGCGCGGCGGCGATCGACGGCCGCCGGCCGCGCCGCGGAGATCGCGGGCGCTCCGGCGGGCTCCCGCTGCCGGGCGCGCGCCGCTCTTGCTTGCGCCAGCCGACCAGCTAGTGTCGCGGCCGCGCGCATGGCTTCCCTGTCCGAGCCCCCCGACGCTCCGGCCCTCGACGCCACCGAGCTCGACGCCCTCGAGCCGCGCTCCGCCGCCGGAGAGGAGCAGGCCGTCCCCCCACGCCAGGCCGACGCGGCCACGGACGACCCGGGCGAGCCGGCGTCGACCTCTGCCGTCGAGGCCTCGCCGTCCAGCCGGCGAGGGCCCTCGTCCCGGAGGGGCCGCGTCGTCGCGCTCACCGGCGCCGCGTCCTTCCTGGGGCGCAACCTCATCGGCATCCTCGAGGAAGACCCGCAGATCGCCCGCGTCGTGGCGATCGACGTCAAGCCGCCGGACACGGGCGGCGCCAAGCTGCGCCTGCACACGATCGACCTGACGGCGCCCGCGTCCGAGGAGCGCGTCACCGAGGTGCTCGCGGCCGAGCAGGTGGACACGCTCGTCCACCTCTGCTTCCTCTCGTCGCCGACCCCGGCGACCGCGTGGGCCCATGAGCTCGAGTCGGTGGGCACGATGCACCTGCTCCACGGCGCGCGCCAGGCGAGCCTGCGCAAGCTGGTCCTCTGGAGCCAGACGATCCTCTACGGCGCCCACCCGACCAACCCCAATTTCCTCACGGAGAAGCACCCGCTCCGCGCCGATCCGGAAGAGCGCTTCTTCGCCGACAAGATGGCCGCCGAGCGGGAGGTCAACGCCTTCGGCGCGCAGGCCAAGGGCACGCTCGTCACGATCCTGCGCACCGCGCCCATCCTCGGCCCGACGGTCCAGAATTACCTGACCCGGTACCTGGCGCGGCGGCCGGTCATGACCCTGCTCGGCTTCGACCCGCTGTGGCAGTTCATCCACGAGGTCGACGCGATCGCCGCCTTCAAGCTCGCGATCGACGGCGATTTCCCGGGGACGTTCAACATCGTCGGCGACGGCGTGCTCCCGCTCTCCACGGTGGTGCGCCTCGCGGGCCGGACGCGCCTCCCGGTGCTGCACAGCGCCGCCGCCCCGCTCGTCTCGGCCCTCTGGGCCGCGCACGCGGCGCTCGCGCCCCCGAGCTTCCTCCAGTACCTGCGCTATCTCTGCGTGGCAGACGGCCAGAAGGCGGCGCGGGTCATGGGCTTCCGGCCGGTGTACACCACGCGCGAAGCGCTGCTCGATTACATCAGCGCGCAGCGGCTCCGGGACGTACGGCTCCTTCAGGAGACACCGGCATAAGGTGGTCGGGGGGTAGGGACATGGCGACGGAACAGGGGCGAGAGCGCAAGGGAGCAGCGAACGGACCGTCGGCGCCGGCGCGCGGGCGGCCTGATCTCTCGGGGGCGACGCAGCTCATGCCGAGCATCGACGTCGAGGAGGAGGAGGCCCGGTACCTGGCGCCGATCGGCCCGACGGAGCCCTCGGAGGCGCGGAAGACGCAGCCCCCCGGGCTGCACGCGCCGGCGATGCCGGTGACGGCCGAGGAGCTGGAGCGCCAGATCCGGGAGCTCGAGGCGCGGCTCAAGAGCATCCTCGCCGTGGATCGAGGGCAAGGGGCGGGCGGCGCGGCCGCCCTGGAGCCGACGGCGGCGCGGATCCCCCTCGGCGGCGCCGGCGCCGCCGCCTCGGCCGCCCCGGCGAGCGAGCCCCCGCTGCCCCCCGGGAGCGGGACGGCGCGGGACGTCCTGTCGACCGACTTCTACCTGCGCCAGTGGGGGCGCGCCGGCCTGCGCAGCCGCTCGGAGGAGGTCGACGAGTTCGGCTTCGATCCCAAGTACGAGGCCCGGTACAAGGTGCTCTTCGACTTCCTGTACCGGCACTATTTCCGGGTCGATCTCGAGGGGGTCGAGCACATCCCGCGCGAGGGGAGGTGCCTCGTGGTGTCCAACCACTCGGGCGGGCCGATCCCCTACGACGGGCTCATGCTGCGGACGGCGGTGCGGCGCGAGCACCCGGCGCAGCGCGAGCTCCGCTGGCTGGCGGAGGACTTCGTGTACTACCTGCCGTTCGCCGGCACGATCATGAACCGGCTCGGGGCCGTGCGGGCCTGCCAGGAGAACGCCGAGCGGCTGCTCGCGGGCGGGCGGCTCGTCGCGGTGTTCCCGGAGGGGGTCAAGGGCATCGGCAAGCTGTACAAGGACCGGTACCGGCTCCAGCGGTTCGGTCGCGGCGGGTTCATCCGGCTCTGCCTGCGCACGCGCACGCCGCTCATCCCCTGCGCGATCGTGGGCGCGGAGGAGACGAACCCGCTCCTTTACCGCGTCGAGCACGTCACGCGCGCGCTCGGCATCCCCTACCTGCCGATCACCCCCACGTTCCCCGCCCTCGGGCCGCTCGGCCTGGTGCCCGCGCCCACCAAGTGGAAGATCCGCCTGGCCGAGCCGGTTCACTTCGACGCCTACGGCCCGGAGGCGGCGGACGACCAGCTCCTGGTGCGGCGCCTCGCCGAGCGCGTGCGCGCCACGATCCAGGGGCTCATCGACGAGACCCTGGCCACCCGGAAATCGATCTGGTTCGGATGAAGCGAGCTGCGCTGTCGGATCCTCCACCCAAGTCCGAGCACCCCACGAGGCCGGGGCATCGCCCGGCGTCCGAGCGGCCGGCCGGTCCGGGCCCGCGTCGGGACGGCGTGCTGGTCATCGACAAGCCCAGCGGGCCGACGAGCCATGACGTCGTGGCCCGGCTGCGCCGCGCGCTCGGCGTGAAGCGCATCGGGCACGCCGGGACGCTCGACCCGATGGCGTCCGGCGTCCTCGTCGTGCTCGTCGGGGAGGCCACCAAGCTCGCCCCGTACCTGACCGCGCAGGACAAGCGCTACACGGCGCGGGTCGTCCTCGGCGTGGGGACAGACACCCTCGACGCGAACGGCGAGGTCACCGCGACGCGGGCCCTGCCGCGGTGGCTCGACGAGGAGCTCGACGCGCTCGCGCGGGCCGGCGGCCCCCTCGGTGGCGACGCGGGTGAGGCGCTCGCGCGCGCGGCGCCGCGCCTCGCCGCGGCGCTCGACGCCGAGCGCGCGCGCCGGGCTCAGACGCCGCCGGCCTACTCGGCCATCAAGGTCGCGGGGCAGCGCAGCTACGCCCTGGCGCGCGCTGGCCAGGCGGTGGACCTGTCCGCCCGGGCGGTCGAGGTCCGGTCGCTCGGGCTCACAGGCGCGTCGGGCGGCGGCCCCGCAGCGCTCGCCGGCGCGTCGGGCGGCGGCCCCGCAGCGCTCGCCGGCGCGTCGGGCGGCGGCCCCGCAGCGCTCGCCGGCGCGCCGGGCGGCGGCCCCGCAGCGCTCGCCGGCGCGCCGGGTGGCGGCCCCGCAGCGCTCGCCGGCGCGCCGGCCCCGGGCTCCGCGACCGCCACCCTCGAGCTCGATCTCGCGGTGAGCAAGGGCTACTACGTCCGCTCGCTGGCGCGCGATCTCGGCGCGCACCTCGAGGTCCCCGCGCACCTGTCGGCGCTCCGTCGCACCGCGAGCGGCAGCTTCACCCTGGACCAGGCGGTGGCCCTCGACGCCGGCGTCGACGCGCTGCGCGCCGCGCTCCGCCCGCTCGCCGAGGCAGCGTCGTCCAGCCTGCCCGTCGCGTTCCTGACCGAGCACGGCGCCCGGCGCGCGCGCCTCGGTCAGGCTCTCACCGAATCCGACTTCACCGTCGTTCCTACGCATCCTGGCGCGTCGGTATGGCTCGCTCCGGACGGACAGGTCGTTGCGCTGGGCGCGCCCGAGCTCGGCGAGGACGTCGCCGAGAGGCCGCTTTCCCTGGCCACGGCTCGATTTTCCGTCCTCCGCGGCTTCACCGGGGTAGCCAATGACGGTGAAATTCCGGAGAGGTAGGAGAAAAACTGTAAAAGATGGCAAACCCCTGGACTTCGGCGGATCCAGGTCTCATGTCCCTGACGGAGCTCGATTTCCGGGTCGAGCCTTGGAGTGTGCGGCCCTGCAAGGGTCCAGGGGGCGTGAAGAGGACGCGCGGTTCCATTCTTTCGTGTGATTTCGCGCCGCGGTCCGGTTGCGCTCCCCTCGCCTGTTCCGTTACGATTCCCCCGGTAGGAGCCTCGGTTTGAGTCCCGATTTTGTCCCATTGCCAGCGCTTGGCGCTGCAGTTCTATCCGCTGTACTTGGCTCGCTGTTCGTCGGAGCGGACACGGCGCTGACGACGCTGAGCGCTTCAAGGCTCGGCGCCCTGATTGAGCAATCGACGGGCCCCACGAAGGCCGCCTACGAGCGGATTCGTCGAGAAGACGCCAAGCTGCGCTCCCGCTACCTGCTCGGCTGGGTCGTGTCGACGAGCCTGACCGCCGCATTCTTCGATCGGCTCTTCCGGACGAGCTTTCCGGGCCCTGGGCTCTACCTCGGGCTGGCGACGACCATCCTCCTGAGCGGCGCCCTTTACGAGGTCAGCTCCACGCTCGGCCGCAAGCACGCCGATCGGGCAGCCTCGACGGCGGTCCGCTTCCTGCGCCCTCTCGAGATTGCGATGCTGCCGCTCGCCATACCGCTCGGCTGGATCGGCTCCAGGCTGGGGGCGAAGGACGGCGAGCAGTCCTCGGATCCGCGGGTCGCCGAGGCGGAGGTCGAGATCCTCGTCGATGAGGTCGAGCGCTCCGGTCTCTTCGGGCGAGAGCCGGCGGAGATGATCCGCAATGTGCTCGAGTTCGCCGATCTCACGGCGCGGGACGTCATGGTGCCGCGGTCCAAGGTCGAGGCCATCGAGATCTCCACGCCGCTCGAGAAGGTGCTGGAGCTCGTCACGGAGAGCGGGCACTCCAGGTATCCGGTCTACAAGGACCAGATCGACAACATCGCTGGTCTTCTGTATGCGAAGGACCTGTTCAAGGTCCTCGAGGAGCGCGGGTTGAAGAGCACGACGCTCCGGGAGATCACGCGGAGCCCGGCCAATTTCGTCGCCGAGTCGCAGCCGCTGTCCTCTTTGCTCAAGGAGATGAAGAGCCGCAGGCAGCACCTCGCCATCGTGGTCGACGAGTTTGGTGGGATGTCGGGGATTGTCACCCTCGAGGACGTGCTCGAGGAGATCGTCGGCGACATCCGCGACGAGCACGACGAGACGGATGACGGGGCGGCGATCCAGGATCTCGGCGACGGGCGGCTGGTCGCCGACGCGGCCGTATCGATGAGCGATCTGTCGGCGTACCTGGGCGCGGAGCTCGATCGCGAGGGGCAGTACGAGTCGCTCGGCGGCATGCTCATGAAGCATGTGGGCAAGGTGCCCGAGGTGGGCACGGCGGTGAGCAAGTTCGGGCTGCGTTTCATCGTGCGGGACAGCGACGAGCGCCACATCGGCAAGGTCGAGATCGTGCGTCCCCGGGCGATGAGCGCCGGCGGCGCCATGGGTGCAGGCGGCGCCATGGGCGCTGGCGGCGCAGCCTGATCCTCGGGGTAGCGCGGATCGCTGAGCCGGCGTCGCGGGGGTCACGCCGGGCCGCCGGGCAGGCTGGCTCGGCACGGGTCTGGGTGCGCATCGGCCAGGTCCATGCCTGGGCGAGCGAGAGATCTTGCCGAGCTGCCCGGCCCCCGGAGAGGGTGTTCGTGGGGCGGCATGGGGACCCCACCGAACTCGCCCGGGACGTTCGCTCCCCGACGCGCTCCGCGCGCCGGAGAGCGAACGTCGACTGGGGCTCGGACATCGGTCCGTCCCCCACGCCGCCCCACGAACACCCTCTCCGGGGGCCTACCGCTTCCTTGATTTCCACCTGAATGGGCCACGAACACCCCCGAGCGGGCGCTCATGGCGACCCGTTCGGGCGCTCATGGCGACCCGTTCGGGCGCTCATGGCGACCAGATCGGCGCTCATGGCGAGCAAAGCGGGCGGTCACCCGCACAGGAGACGGGCCCAGATCGGCGTTTTCGGCGCGGAAGCGCACTCCAGTGCGCTGAGCACCGAAAACGCCGAGGTGGGCCCGTATCCGAAGCGGGTGACCGTCCGCTTATCGGGCGAGGGAGATCTTGTGGAGCTCGTTCGCCAGGTTGTCGCCTTCCTTGATGAGGCCGTCCGTCTCGGTCGCGGGGTTGTCCTTGTTGCCCTCGAGCAGCTGGCGGATGTCGCGCATCGCGCTGGCAAGCTTGAACACGATCTGCTCGCTGGTGAAGGCGGCAACGGACTGGGGATCGACCGGGAGCGCCTGCAGATCGCCGCCGGCGAGGTCGCCCCTCGTCCAGCGAATGGCCTCCTTCTCGGTCGGCTTCATGCCCTGCTGCGTGCGCTCCAGACGGGTCACCGTGTACTTCGCCGGCCAGTCCTTCCCGAACGGGAAGGGCGCCTTGTTGGGGACGAGCTCCGCCAGCGTCTTGTCGCCGTCCCGGCGGAAGACCACCGAGAAGTTCGCCACGGGCTCCGCCTGCTCCTTCCACGATTTCTCGACGGGAGCCTGCGCCGCGACGAGCAGGTTCTTGAGGCTGTCCTTCGTCTTGTTCAGATCCTGGACCGACGTGGTGTAGGCGAGGACCTGGCGCAGCACACGCCCAGGAAGGCTGCCGACCTGCTTGCCCTCCAGGTTGGTCGCGTCGAACGGGATGTTGATGGCGCCCAGATCGGTCGTGAGCTGCGTGGGGAACTTCTTCGACGAGAGCTGCTCGGCGGCGGAGCTGAGCTTCTGGCTCAGCTCCTGCATTTTCTCGTTCGCGGCCCGCACGTCCTTCTCGAGCAGCCCGGCGCCCTGGACCGCCATCTTACCGCGATCCCCGCGCTCCTTGGCGCCGCCGGCCGCGAAGCCGATGGCAATGCCGACGAACGCCGTCAGGGCCGCGTACAGCGCCGTCCGCTTCGAGGCCTTCCGGCGCTCCTGCTCGACCTCCTCGCCGATCTCGACCTTGATGGTCTGCGCGGCCGCGGTCGGCTTGGGCGGCGGCGTCTGGATGGTGCGCGGCGCCGGCGCGAACGGAGGCAGCGGGATGCCTGGCGAGATGCCCTGCGAGATGCCCGATGGAGGAGCGATGCCCCCCACGGAGGGCATGGGCGGCCGCGCGCTCGGATGCGGCGTGGGCACCGGGACGGGGCTCCCGTCGGGCGGCGGCCCCGATCCGAGCTGCGGGCCTGGCACGGGGAGGGGGACGGCCGCTCCCGGTGCCCCGCCCATCGACGTTTTGCCAAGCCGAGCCTTCAGATCGATTTTGCTCTTCTTCTTTTCTTCAGCCATCGGCTCCTCGGGGACGGGATCGCTGCACCACCTCGCCCAGAACCTCCCGGCCCGTCCGACCCACCGCGGGCCGAACCGAAGCTGCGCCTGCGCGATCGGCGACGGTGGGTAACCCGGGCCGGCGTCCAGTGAGCCGACGTGGGAGCGGGGAGAAAAAGATCACCAACACAAACGGGAGCTCGTCGGACGAGCGGACGACCCGCCCGGCACGTTAGCGGCGCGCCGCCTGGAATGTCAACGCGATGGCGCTCCTGGCGCGGGATGTGTTTCGACCGGCGCTCGGGGAGGCGCGCCTGGAGGGGGCCGCGCGGCCGCGCCCCCGCCGGGGCGTGAGCTCGCTGCCGGCCCGGGCGCGCGCGGCCACCGGCGGCATGGCCCTCCGTGGAGGGACCGGGTAGGAAACAGAAACGCATGGTGTCTTTTAAGCTCGGTGGGGATCGGCCCTCGCCGCCCGCGTCCACGTCCGGCGGAGGTCGGACGCCGCCGCCTCCCCGACGGCCGCCGCTCCGGATGGAAACCCGACGGGTGACGAGCTTTGATGGAACCGACATCGCGTACCGCGTGACGCCGCCGCCGTTCGAGGGCGCAAAGACGGTGATCCTGGTCAACGGGCTGGGCGGGCCCTACCTCGCCTGGCGGGCGCAGGTCGAGTACCTGTCCGACCGGTACCGCTTCATCACGTGGGACTACCGCGGGATGTTCGAGTCGAGGCGCCCGTCGCCGGACACTCCGGACGCCTACGCGGTCGCGTGCCATGTCCGCGACCTGGAGGCGATCCTCGCCAGGGAGGGGGTGCGGCGCGGCTCGCTCATGGGCTGGAGCATGGGCGTGCAGGTCGCGCTCGAGGCGTTCCGCAGGCTCCCGGGGTTCGCCGAGAACCTGGTCCTGCTGAACGGCACGTACCGCCGGCCCCTGGAGACGCTGGGGCCGCTGCCGGGGCTCGGGCGGCTGTTTCCGCCGCTCCTGGATCTCGCGACGCGCGCACACGCGGTGGCGACCCAGGTCACGCGGCGCGCCATGAGCCAGCCGGAGGCGGTGATCTGGTTGAAGCGGATGGGGCTGCTCGGGAAGACGCTCGACAGCGAGGTGTTTGCCGAGCTCGTGCAGCCGTTCGGGCAGCTCGACATGGAGGGGTTCTTCAGGAACCTCCGCGCGCTGGGGACGCACGACGCCGAGGACGTGCTCGACCAGATCCACGTTCCGACGCTGATCATCACGGGCGACCGCGACACGTTCACCCCGCGGGCGCTTGCGCAGTCGATGGCGCGCCGGATCGCGATGGCCGAGATCCTCGTGGTTCGCGGGGGGACTCACTATACCGCGGTCGAGTTTCCGGAGCTGGTGTCGCTTCGGATCGAGCGATTCTTCGCGGATCACGGGTTCTAGAGGAAGGGGGGAGTTTCGCCGCCGCTGGAGCGTGGCGGCCGAGCGACGCCGCCTGCACGGCGATCCCGTGTCCCGCCTCCCCGTCTGCCGACTCCCGCCTCCCGTCTCCCGGGGGTGGAGGCGGAAGGCGGAAGACGGGAGGCGAGAAATCGGGGACAGGGGATGAGGGGGCGGAAGGCGGAAAGCGGGGAGCTCTCCAGGCCGGACGCCTCGCCGCCCTACTTCCTCAGCAGATCCGCGAACGGATTGTTCCGGAAGCCGCCCTGCTGCCCCTTCTGCTGCCCCTTCCCTTGCCCCTGGTTCGGGCGGCGGCCATCGTTCCTCCCGCGGGCGTCGCCGCCCGCGGGCGCCGAGCCCGCGGAAGGACGCGCGCCGGAGGGAGCTCCCCCCTTCTTCGCGGTGAGCGAGATGCGCTTGCGCCCGAGATCGACCTCCAGCACGCGCACCTTGATCTTCTCGCCGACCTTCACGACCTCGTTCGGGTCCTTCACGAACCGGTCCGCGAGCTGTGACACGTGCACCAGGCCGTCCTGGTGAACGCCGACGTCCACGAAGGCGCCGAACGCCGTCACGTTGGTCACCACACCCTCCAGCTCCATCCCCGGCTTGAGGTCCTCCATCGTCCGCACGTCGTCGCGGAACTTCGGCGGCTCGAAGGTGGCGCGCGGATCGCGGCCGGGCTTCTTGAGCTCGCTCAGGATGTCGTTCAGCGTGAACGAGCCGACGTCGCCGGACTCGTACCGCTTCGGATCGATCCGCGCGATCGCCGCCGTGTCGCCGATGAGCGACCCGACCGGCACGCCGAGATCCGTCGCGATGCGCTCGACGAGGCCGTAGCGCTCGGGGTGCACCGCGCTCGCGTCGAGCGGGTGCTCCCCTCCCCTCACCCGCAAGAAGCCCGCGGCCTGCTCGAACGTCCGCGGGCCGACGCCGGGCACGTCGAGCAGCGCCTTGCGGCTCTTGAAGGCGCCGTGCAGATCGCGGTGCGCGACGATCTTCTTCGCGAGGCTCGGGCCGATGCCGGCGACGCGGCCGAGCAGCGGCGCGCTCGCGGTGTTGAGCTCCACGCCGACCAGGTTCACGCAGCTCTCGACCACCTCGTCGAGCTTCCGCGCGAGCAGGCCCTGGTAGACGTCGTGCTGATACTGGCCGACGCCGATGCTCTTCGGATCCACCTTCACGAGCTCCGCGAGCGGGTCCTGGAGCCTCCGGGCGATGCTGATCGCGCCGCGCACCGTGAGGTCGAGGTCGGGGAACTCCTCGCGCGCGACCTCGCTCGCCGAGTAGACGCTCGCCCCCGCCTCGCTCACCGGGACGCAGAACGGCTTCTCCGAGGATCGCAGATCGGGGTTCGCCGTCTGCTCCTTCAGCCCCTCGGACGCGAGCACGTCCTTCACGAACGCCTCCGTCTCGCGGCCGTGCGTGCCGTTGCCCACGGCGACCGCGCGCAGCGGGTACTTGCGGCAGATGCGGCGCAGGTCCTGCCGCGCGCGCTCGAGCGCGTCGCCGCTCCCGACCAGGTAGATCGTGGTGTGCTCGAGGAGCTTGCCGGTCTCGTCGACGACCGCGCACTTGCAGCCGGTGCGCTGGCCCGGGTCGATGCCGAGCACGGCCTTGGTGCCGAACGGGGCGGCGAGGAGGAGCTCGCGCAGGTTCTGGGCGAAGACCTCGACCGCGGCGCGATCGGCCTGCATCTTGAGGTCGACGCGCACGTCGCTCTGCACGGCGGGGAGCAGGAGCCGCTTCACGGCGTCGTCCGCCGCCTTCCCGAGCTCGCCGGCCCACGGCGTCCTCGGCTTGAGGCCGATCGCGGCGTGGATCGGCGCGAGGAGCGGCTCGGACGCGAGCTCGATCGAGGCGCGGAGCACGCCCTCGGCCTCGCCGCGGCGGATCGCGAGGTAGCGGTGCGAGGGGATGTTCGCGACGGGCTCCTCGAAGCTCGCGTACATGTCGAACTTCGTCTGCTTGCCCTCGTGCTCCTCGTTCTTCTGGACCTTGATGACGCCTTCCTTCGCGTACGCCTCGCGGACGAGCTTGCGCACGTCGGCGTGCTCGGCGATGCGCTCGGCGCAGATGTCGCGCGCGCCGGCGAGGGCGGCCGCCGTGTCCGGGACCTCCTTCTCGGCGCTGACGAAGGCGCGCGCCTCCTCCTCGGGGCTGCCGTCCTCCGGCTGCGACCAGATGCGATCCGCCAGCGGCTCGAGGCCCCGCTCCTTCGCGATGATCGCCCGCGTGCGGCGCTTCGGCTTGAAGGGGAGGTAGAGGTCCTCGAGCTCGGCCTTGGTGCGGCACGCGCGGATCTTCGCGGCGAGCGCGTCGGTGAGCTTGCCCTGCTTCTGGATCTCGGAGAGCACCGTGGCGCGGCGCTCCTCGAGCTCGAGCAGGTAGGCGCGGCGCTCCTCGATGGCGCGGATCTGCACCTCGTCGAGCCCGCCGGTCGCCTCCTTGCGGTAGCGCGCGATGAACGGCACGGTCGCGCCCTCGGCGAGCAGCTTGGCCACGGCCGAGACGCCCTGGCGGGGGAGGCTCAGCTCCTCGGCGAGGAGCGGGACCGGATCGAACGAGCCGTCCGTGCGGCTCGGGACAGCGACAGGGCTCTGCGTCTCAGTCATATGCGCGGGGGCATACGCGCAGGGTGCACGCGCGTCCAGGCTTGACTTGCTGGCACGTCAGCCCGCCGCCGCGATGACCTCGCCGTCGCGCAGCACGGCCGCCGCGCGCGGCGCGCCCCAGGGCTGCACGATCGCGTTCTCGTGCGGCAGGTCCCAGACCGCCAGATCGGCCCGGAGCCCTGGGCGCACCGCGCCGCACACCGCGCCGAGCCCGAGCGCGCGCGCCGCCTCGCGCGTCGCGCCGAGGATCGCCTCGGCGACCGTGAGCCCGTACAGCCGCACCGCGAGCGCGAGCGCGAGCGGCAAGCTCTCGGTCGGCGCCGTGCCGGGGTTCGCGTCGCTGCCCACGAGCAGCGGGACGCCGGCAGCCCGGAGCGCGGCGACGGGCGGCGGGGCCTGCTGCAAGGTGAAGCTCGCCACCGGCAGGAGCGCGGCGGCGACGCCCGCGCGGGCGAGCGCGTCGATGCCCCCGGGCCCGACGTGCTCGAGGTGGTCCGCCGACAAGGCGCCGAGATCGGCGGCGAGCTCGGCGCCGCCCACGTCCGCGAACTGCCCGACGTGCGCGCGCACGCCGAGCCCGAGCGCGCGCGCCCGCTCGAGCACCGGGCGCGCCTCGTCGACCGAGAACGCGCTCCGGTCGATGTATGCGTCGACGTGGCGCGCGAGGCCGGCCGCGGCGATGGCGGGCAGCCAGGAGCGCGCCACGGTGTCGGCGTAGGCCGCGCGGTCGCCTCCGGCCTCCGGGGGCAGCGCGTGCAGCGCGAGGTAGGTCGGCACGACGCGCGGCAGGCGCGCGTCCCCCCCGGCCTCGGCGATCGCCTCGAGCTGCTTGCGCTCCGAGGCCTCGTCGAGGCCGTAGCCGCTCTTCGCCTCGACGGCGGTCACGCCGAGCGCGGCCATCCGGCGGAGGCGCGCGCGGAGCCCACGGGCGATCTCCCCGGTCGTCGCCGCGCGCACCGCGCGCATGCTCGCGACGATGCCGCCGCCGGCCGCGGCGATCGCCTCGTAGTCGCCCCCGGCCATGCGGACCGCGTACTCCGCGTCGCGCGAGCCCATCCAGGGCGCGTGCGTGTGGCAGTCGACGAGCCCCGGCGTGACGACCCCTCCGGCCTCGAGCGCGATCTCGAGGCCCGGCTCGCGGCCGAGGATCTCCTGCCTGCCCCCGACGGCCTCGATGGCGCCTCCGCGCACGACGAGCGCGGCGTCCTCGATCACGCCGAGCGGGTCCGCCGACGAGGCGCGGGACGGGTCGCACGTGACGAGCCGCCGCGCGACGATCGCGGAGCGGCGGCCAGGATCGCGCGCGGGCCCCCCGCCGACCGCGCCCGGCGCCGAGGTCACGTCGCGGCCCCCGCGGCGCGCGCCTGCTCGATGTCCGCGAGCACCGCCCGCGACGCGGCCCCGTCGACGACCTCGGCGAGCGCCGCCGCCGAGGCACACGGCCGCGGCGGGCAGCCGCGGCGCGCCCGGAGGCCGCGCGCGGCCGCCTCGGCGCAGCGCTCGCGGAAGCGCGGGTCGCGCTCGGCCTTGCGCACGAGCGCCTCCTGCGCGCGGTCCTGCACCTCCTCGTCGTGGCAGACGAGCAGCACGTCGCAACCCGCCTCGATCGCCGCAGGGGCGGCCTCCTCGATCGGGTAGTTCGCCGCGATCGCGGCCATCTGGAGGCAGTCCGAGAAGAGCACCCCCTGAAAGCCGATCTCGTCGCGCAAGAGGCCGGTGCAGACGGCGCGGGAGAGCGTCGCCGGCACGCCGGGATCGAGCGCCTCGACGACGATGTGCGCCGTCATCAGCGACGCGACGCCGGCGCCCGAGGCGGCGCGGAACGGCGGCAGCTCGATCCGCTCGAGGCGCCCGCGATCATGGGCGATGGTCGGGAGCGCGAGGTGGCTGTCGAGCTCGGTGTCGCCGTGCCCCGGGAAATGCTTGCCGCAGGCGAGCACGCCCTCCTCCTGGAGGCCCTCCAGGAAGGCGACGCCGCGCTGCGCGACGGCGCCGGGCTCACGGCCGAACGCGCGGTCGCCGATGATCGGGTTCGCGGGGTTCGAGTCCACGTCGAGCACCGGGGCGAAGTTCAGGTTGACGCCGACGGCCCGGAGCTCGGCCGCGACCGCGCGCGCCGCGCGGCGCAGCAGCGGGAGGTCCACGAGATCGCCGAGCGAGCGCATCGGCGGCAGCGTCAGGAACGGCGCCGGCAGGCGGGTGACGCGGCCGCCTTCCTGGTCGATGCCGAGGAACGGAGGTCGTTCCGGGCCGGCCGCCTCGGCGAGCGCGCGGCAGAGCCGCGCCGTGGCGGCGATGTCGGGGGCGTTGCGCCGGAAGAGGATCGCACCGCCCCGCCGCCCCTCGGCGAGCGCCCGCAGGTAGCGGGCGGGCGGCTCGGCGCCGTCGAAGCCGCCCACGATGAGCTGACCGCACAGGACCTCGAGCTCCAGATCGAGCCGCATCGTCCACCACCTCTCGCGCGGCCGAGGCGCATGGCCGGCCGCTGGCCCCGTTCGTAAACGACTTCGGCCGGAGAGGCCACTTCTCGGGAGGACGCCGGAGGGCGACGGAGGCGCTGCGCGGCGCGGACGCTCGATCCGAAGCGGAGCGCGATCCGACAGGAGCGGATCGCGATCAGGAGCGGATCGCGATCAGAAGCGGATCGCGATCTTCCCGAAGTGTCCGCCGCTCTCCATGTGCCTCAGCGCCTCGCGCACCTCGGCGAAGGGGAAGACGCGGTCGATCACCGGCCGGAGCCCGCCCGCGGCGATGGCGCGGTTCATGTCCTCGAACATCGCGCGCGAGCCGACGAAGATGCCCTGCGCCTGGATCTGCTTCATCAGGATCGGGAACAGGTTGAGCTCCGGCGCGCCGCCCGAGAGCACGCCGATGACGCTCACGCGCCCGCCGATGCGCACCGCGCGCAGCGAGCGGGCGATCGTGCCGGCGCCGCCCACCTCGACGACGTGATCCACCCCGACGCCGTCGGTGAACGAGATCGCCGGCGCGTCCCACTCGGGCGTCGTGCGGTAGTTGATCGTCGCCGACGCGCCGAGCGCCCTGGCGCGCTCGAGCTTCTCGTCGCTGCTCGACGTGACGATGACGCGCGCGCCCGCGAGGCGGGCGAGCTGCAGCGCGAAGAGGGAGACGCCCCCCGTGCCCTGCACGAGCACCGTCTCGCCCGCCTTGAGGTGGCTCGCCGCGAAGAGCGCGTTCCAGGCGGTCACCGCGGCGCACGGCAGCGACGCGGCCTCCTCGTCCGTGAGGTGCGGCGGGACCGCCACGACCCCCTCCTGGTCGACGAGCACCCGCTCCGAGAGCACGCCGGGCAGCTCCCCGCCGAGCGCCCCCCGCGCCTTGGCCGCGGAGAGCTCCCCGTCGATCCAGCGCTGGTTGAAGATCGGGCTCACGCGGTCGCCGAGCTTCACCCGCGTCACCCCCTCCCCCACGGCCACGACCTCGCCGACGCCGTCGGAGAGCGGCACGAGCGGCAGCGAGAACTTCGGGTTGTAGAGGCCCTTCGCCACGAGCAAGTCGCGGAAGTTCAGCGACGCGGCCTTCATCCTGAGGACGATCTGGCCGGGCCCCGGCTCCGGATCCGGAAGCTCGATCGGGCGGAGCGCGTCGAGGCCGAACGACCCCTGGAGAGCGAACGCTTTCATGCAGATCCTCCTTCGGTGGAGGTGCGCTATCTCATGTGCGCCGGATCCGGTCAACGCGCCCGGCGCCGCGCCTCGCGCAGCGCCTGGACGGCGAGCCAGAGGCCGGCCGCCATCACCAGCGCCGTCCCGAGCAGCTGGTGCGCCGACGGGATCTCGCCCAGCCAGGCGGCGCCGAGCACGTGCGACAGGACGACCCCCGCGTAGCCGATCGCGCCGATGCGCGCCGCGTTGTCGAGCGCGTAGGCGCGCGTCATGGCGAGCTGCGCGAGGCCGCCGGCGAGCCCCGTCGCGACGAGCAGGGCGCAGCCGAGCAGGTCGGGCATCCGGAAGCCCGGGATCGAGAGCGCGATCATCACGGCGCTCGCCACGAGCGAGAAGTGCAGCGCGATCGCCTCGGGGCTCGCGCGGGTCTCGCCGGCGCCGATCTTGCGCAGCGAGATCATGGCGAACGCCGAGAAGAGCGCGCCCAGCGTGGCGATCATGGCGATCTCGCCCGCGATGGCGAGCTCGGGCGCGGCGACCAGCGCGACGCCCGCGAAGGCGAGCAGGATCGAGAGCCAGAGGCCCCGGCTGCTCCGCTCGCCGAGCACCCACGGCGCGAGGAGCGCGACGAAGATCGGGCTCGTCGCGCCGAGCGTGACCGCATCGCCGAGCGCGACCTGCGACGCGCCGAGCGCGTAGAAGGTGCAGAGCATCGCCCCCGTCCCGAAGAGCGAGCGCGCCCACGTGAGGCGCCGGTCGCCCTTGCCCATGGTGAGCGGCGCCCCGCGGGCGAGCGCGACGCCGAGCGCGGTGGCCGCGCCCACCAGCGTGCGCGAGGCGGCCACCTCGGTCCACGGGGCGCGCGCCGACGAGAGCCGCGCGAGGACGTTCATCGCGGCGAAGAGGGCCTGGGCCAGGATCATCCACAGGACGCCCGCGAGAGGCCACCTCGCGCGGCCGCCGCGCTCCGCGGCGAGGACGATCGCGGAGGCCCCGGGAGGGTGCGCGGCGACCGCGCCCTGTGACGACGACGATGTGCTCACGTGGCGCATCGATACCACCTCGCCGGCGGCCACGCCGTCGCGCGCGGGCGGCGCAGGGCGGCGCCTGCCCCTCTGCCCCTCCCGCGCGCGGCAGCGAGGCGCTACCGTCGCGATCGATGCGCGCGATCCATGGAAGCGGGACAACGACGAGGGACGATCGGCGAAGGGGCTTTCGCGGCGCCGCAGGGCTCTGGCTCCTCGGCGTGGGCGCCTGCGCGCTCGGGTGCGGCGCGGGCGCCGGGAGGGCGTCGCCGGAGGGGCCGGCCGTGGCCTTCGCCGCGAGGGGAGCGCCGGAGGACGGCGCGCGCCCTGTGGCGGACGAGGCCGCGGACGCGGCGAAGCACGGCGGCGGCGAGGCGCAGGGCGCCGCGGCGCGGCACGCGAAGGGCCGGCGGATGACCCGCGCGGAGGCCGCGCGCCACGTGATCGAGCTGGTGAACCGCGATCGGGCCGCGCACGAGCTGCCGCCCGTCGCGTGGGACGAGACCGCGGCCCGCGCGGGGCGGCGGCACGCGGAGGACATGGTCCGGGTGGGCTTCACCGGCCACTGGGGCAGCGACGGCTCGGTCCCGGAGGAGCGCTACACGGCGGCCGGCGGCGACGGGTTCGTGATGGAGAACGCGGGCTGCTTCGCCGACGGGGTCCCGCGCGAGCTCGATCCGGATCCGCGCTTCTCCGCGGAGAGCCTCGAGCGGGTGCACCGCGCCTTCATGAACGAGAAGCCCCCGGCCGACGGGCACCGGCGCAACGTGCTCACCGCGTCGCACACGTCGCTCGGGGTCGGGCTGGCCAAGGCGAAGGGGCTCGACATCGCCTGCATGGCGCAGGAGTTCGTCGACGACTACGGGACGTACCAGCCGCTCCCGAGGCGGGCGCGGGTCGGCGAGGTGATCCGCGTCGCCGGCGAGCTCCGGCCGCCCGCGAAGGTCGCGGGCGTGGGGATCTCGCGGATCGAGCGCGGCGCGCCGATCGAGGCGGAGAGGCTGCTCCGGATGGGCGGATATGCCATCCCGCAGCCCCACGCGACGTTCTTCCCGAAGGGCTACAAGACGCCTATTCCTCTGGAGGTGAACGGCAACCGGTTCAGCATCCAGGTCCCGCTCGACGACAGAGGGCGGGGAGGCCGCTACGGCGTCAGCGTCTGGGCGACGTTCCCCGGGTCGAACGAGCTGAAGATGGTGTCGCTCCGCACCGTCGACGTGGGCGGCAAGGGAGGCGCGCGATGACCATCAGCCGCCCCCCCGCGTCGTCGTCGTCCGAGGAGCTCGACGCCGTCAAGGTGCTGAACCACCTGGTCCGCCGCGCGGTCTCGATGGGCGCGAGCGACATCCACGTCGAGCCGAAGCGCGACACGCTCCGCGTGCGCTACCGCGTCGACGGCGTGATGGTGCCCCAGGGGCAGATCCCGCTCGAGCTCGCGCCGTCGCTCGCCTCGCGCGTGAAGGTGCTCGCGCGGATGGACATGACCGAGCGGCGGCTGCCGCAGGACGGCCAGTTCAGCCTGGAGCTGCACGGCCACCCGCTCATCCACCTGCGCGCCTCGACGTTCCCCGCGATCCACGGCGAGACGCTCGTGCTGCGCGTGCTGCTCAGCCACCAGCTGATCCCGCTCGACAAGCTCGGGCTCGCCAAGGACGACCTGCCGCGCGTCGAGCGGCTCGCCGACCGCCCGTCGGGGCTCATCGCGGTGTGCGGGCCGACCGGGTCGGGCAAGACGTCGACGCTCTACTCGCTCATCAAGGTGATGAAGACCAGCGAGCTCAGCATCGTGACGCTGGAAGATCCGATCGAGGTCGAGTTCGCGGACATCACGCAGGGGCAGGCCAACCCGAGGCAGGGCTTCACGTTCGCGGCGGGCCTGCGCGCGATCCTGCGCCAGGACCCGGACGTGATCATGGTGGGCGAGATGCGCGATCCGGAGACCGCGCAGATCGCGCTGCAGGCGAGCCTCACCGGGCACCTCGTGCTGTCGACGCTGCACACCTCGGACGCGGTCGACACGGTCGCCCGCCTCGTGGACCTCGGCGCGGAGTCGTGGATCGTGGCGAACGCCCTGCTCGCGGTGATCGCGCAGCGGCTCGTGCGGCGGCTCTGCGAGGAGTGCGCGGAGACGTACGAGCTCGAGGGCGCCGTGACGAGCGACGACGGCGACCGGATCCTCATCGAGAAGGGCACCGAGCTGAAGCGCGCCGTGGGGTGCCCGACGTGCCATCAGACGGGCTACCGGGGCCGGCTCGGGCTGTTCGAGGTGCTGGAGCTCGACGACGATCTGCGGGAGCTCATCAAGGGGCGCGCGGGGAAGCGGGCGTACCGGGAGGGCGCGCGCAAGGCGGGGCTCTTGCCGCTCCGCGAGGCCGGGCTCCTGCGGGTGAAGGAGGGGGTCACCACCCTCGATGAGGTGCTCCGGGTGACGTGAACGTGGCGTGAACGGGCCCGAGGCGCGGGGGAGAGCGCCTCGGCGCCTCGGGGACCTCCGGAGCGCCGCGCGGTCCGCGGCGCGTCGCGATCAGACGGCCTGCGCGTCGCCGTCATCCACCGCGTTGGCGGCGATGACGCGCTTGTACCAGAGCGCGCTGTCCTTCGGGATGCGCCGCTGCGTCTCGTAGTCGACCCAGACGATGCCGAACCGCTGGGAGTAGCCGCGATCCCACTCGTAGTTGTCCAGGAGCGACCACACGAAATACCCCGCGAGCGGCACCCCCGCGTCGATCGCGCGGCGCGCCGCGATGAAGTGGTCGCGCAGGAACCGGAGCCGCTGCTCGTCCCGGACACGGCCGCTCGCGTCCGGCGCGGTCGAGTACGCGGCGCCGTTCTCGGTCACGTAGATCTTCCTCGGCCCGTACTCCAGGTGCAGCCGCGTGAGCAGCTGACGCAGGCCGTCCGGGTACACCTCCCAGCCCATCTCGGTCTGCTCCGCCTCGGACGCGACCTTCTCGGTCCTCGGCAGGTTCTGCTCCTCGGGCACCTTGCTGCTCCGCTGGATCATCCGGGTGTAGTAATTGAGGCCCAGGAAGTCGCACTGCGTCGCGATGATCTCGAGATCGCCCGGCTTGCACTCGGTCAATCCCTCCGGCGGGAGGTGGCCGAGCGCGATGTAGTCCGCGATCATGTCCGCCGGGTAGTGCCGACCGTACAGCGGATCGAGGAACCAGCGGCTGAAGTAGCCGTCATAGTGGCGGGCGGCGTCATAATCCGCGGCGCTCGGCGACGCGGGCGTCGCGAGGTTCATGTTGAGCGTGATGCCCACCTCGGCGCCGGGGCAGTTCCTCCGCAGCACGGGCACCGCGAGGCCGTGCGAGAGCAGGAGGTGATGGCTCACCGCCAGCGCCTTGCGGAAGTCGCGCAGGCCGGGCGCGTGGATCCCCTTCTCGTAGCTGAGGAACGCCGTGCACCACGGCTCGTTGTGGGTGACCCACGTCTTCACGCGATCGCCGAGCCTCCGGCTCACCACGTCGGCGAGCTCCACGAACGCGTCCGCCGTGGAGCGGTGCTGCCAGCCACCCACCTCGTCCTGGAGCACCTGCGGCAGGTCCCAGTGGAACAGCGTCACGTACGGCTCGATGCCGGCCTCGAGCAGGCCGTCCACCAGGCGGCTGTAGAAGTCGAGCCCCTTCTGGTTCACCGCGCCGCGCCCGTTCGGGAGGATCCGCGGCCACGCGATCGAGAACCGGTAGGCCATCATGCCCAGGCTCTTCATGAGCGCGATGTCCTCGGGCCAGCGATGGTAGTGGTCGCACGCGATGTCGCCGTGGGTCCCGTCGACGATCATCCCCGGGGTCTTCGCGAATCGATCCCAGATCGACTCGCTTCGACCATCCTCGCTCGTGGCCCCTTCGATCTGATAAGCGGAAGTCGCGACCCCCCAAACGAACTTGTCAGGAAATCTCCAGGACGGCATGTCTTCTTGTCGTTCTCCTCAGACGGCCGCAGCCTCGACGGAGGCTGGCACCTTTCGCTCGTGATGCGCGGACGCCGCGACCGAGCCGGGCGGGAAGAGATGGCAGCGGACCCAGTGCCCCGAGCCGAGATCGGCGGTCTCCGGCATCTGCTCCCGGCACGTGTTCATCACGCTCGGGCACCGGTCGGCGAACGGGCAGCCGGGCGGCGGGTTGATGAGCTTCGGCGTGCCCGAGCGGGCCGGGAGCTCGCTCCGGATCGAGCCCTGCGGATCCGGCACCGCCGAGAGCAGGAGCTTCGTGTACGGGTGCGCCGGCTGCTGCATCAGCTCCTCGCTCGGCGCGCCCTCCACGATGTGGCCCGCGTACATCACCATCGTCCGATCGGCGACGTAGCGCGCGCTCGCGATGTCGTGCGTGATGTAGAGGTACGAGATGCCGCGCTCCTCCTTGAGGCGCTCCATGAGGTTCAGGACGCCCATGCGGATCGAGACGTCGAGCATCGAGATCGGCTCGTCCGCCAGGATCACCGAGGGATCCACGGCCAGGGCGCGCGCGATGGCCACGCGCTGCCGCTGCCCGCCCGAGAGCTGATGCGGGAACTTGGCCGCGACCTCCGCGGCGGGGTTGAGATCGACGGTCGTGAGGAGCGAGTGCACCTTCTCCCGGAGCACGGCCGGGTTGTTCGCCTTGCCGTGGAGCAGGAGCGGCCGCTCCAGGTGATACCCGATCGTGTGCACCGGGTTCAGCGAGCCGAACGGGTCCTGGAAGATCATCTGCACCTGCCCGCGGTAGGCGAGCGAGGCGCGCGACGGCTCTTCCTTGAGGATGTCCCTGCCCTTGAACAGGATCTTCCCGCTGCTCGGGGGCATCAGCCGCGCGAGCAAGCGCGCGATCGTGCTCTTGCCGCTGCCCGACTCGCCGACCAGCGCGATGACCTCGCGCTCGCCCAGCGAGAACGAGGCGTCGTGGAGCGCCCGGAGCTGCTGCGTGCGGAGGCCGCCGCCGACCGTGAAGTACTTGCCGAGGCTCACCACATCGAGGACAGGCGAGGCGGAGGGGTGCGTCATCGTCATCGTCAGGTGTAGAGGTGGCAGGCGCCGCGGTGCTCGGGCGCGATTTCACGAAGGACCGGCAGCTCGCTCCGGCAGGGCCCGAAGACCTGGGAGCACCGGGGGTGGAAGCGGCAGCCGGACGGCGGATTGCGCATGTCGGGCGGCGAGCCGGGGATGCCTTGCAGCCTCCGGCGCGGACCGCGGACCGAGGGAAAGGACCCGAGGAGCCCCTGCGTGTACGGGTGCTTCGGATCGCTGAACAGGTCCTTGGCGCGGGCGGTCTCCGCGAGCTTGCCCGCATAGAGGACGGCGATGCGCGTCGAGAACTCCGCGATGAGCGAGAGGTCGTGCGTGATGAAGAGGATCGAGAAGCCCAGCCGGTCCTTGAGATCGGCGATCTGCTGGAGGATCTCCTTCTGCACCACGACGTCGAGCGCCGTCGTGGGCTCATCCATGATGAGGAACGGCGGCCGGAGCGCCATCGCGATCGCGATCACGACGCGCTGGCGCATGCCGCCCGAGAGCTGGTGGGGGTAGCTGCTCAGGCGCGACGTGTCGATGCCGACGAGCTTGAGCAGCGCCGCCGCGCGCTCCAGCGCCTCCGCCGGCTTCACCCCGTCGTGGGCGATGATCGGATCGGCGATCTGCTCGCCGATGGTGAGCACCGGGTTGAGCGCGTTCATCGCGCTCTGGAACACCAGCGCCACCTTCCGCCAGCGGAACGCGCGGAGCTGCTCCTCGTTCATCGACAGGACGTCCTGCCCCGCGAAGAGCACGCGCCCGCCCGTGATGACCGCCGGCGGCTTGAGGAGCCGCATGATCGCCTGCGCGACCGTGGACTTGCCGCTGCCGGACTCGCCCGCGAGGCCGAGCACCTCGCCGGGCGCGATGTCGAACGAGACGTTGTCGACAGCGCAGACCGGGCCGGCCGGGGTCATGAACTCGACCCGGAGATCCTGAACTGAGAGAAGCGGACTAGCTGCCATGGGTCCTCACCACCGGCGTCGACGGGCCCACCGCGACCTTGCGGCTCTTGAGCAGGCGCAACCAGGACCCCTCCGCGCGAAGCCGCGGATTCGAGATCTCGTCGATCGCGTACATGATCATCGTGAGCGCGAACCCGACGAGCGCGACACAGAGGCCCGTGGGCACGATGGTCCACCAGGCGCCCGTGAGGAGCGCTGCGTTGTTGCTCGCCCAGTAGAGGTTCGTCCCCCACGTCACGGCGCTCAGGTCGCCGAGCCCGAGGTACTCGAGGCCGACCTGCGCGCCGATGGCGTACACCGTCGCGGCGATGAAGCCGGACATGAGGAGCGACGTCATGTTCGGCAGGATCTCGCGGAAGATGATGCGCATGCTGCCCTCGCCGCTCACGATCGCCGCGGACACGAAGTCCTTCTCGCGCAGCGAGAGCACCTGCGACCGGAGGACGCGCGCGTTCCACGCCCAGCCCGTGATCACGAGCACGAGCAGGATGGTGAGCGGCCCCGCCGGCAGGTAGGCCGCGATGACGACGGCCATCGGCAGCCCGGGGATGATCAGGAAGACGTTCGTCATGAGCGAGAGGACGGCGTCGATCCTCCCGCCGAAGTAGCCCGCCGCCATGCCGATCAGCGCCCCGATCGCCATGCCCGCGAAGCCCGTGGCGAAGCCGACGGCCAGCGACACCCGCGCGCCGACGATCGTCTGCGCGAACACGTCCTGCCCCTGACCCGTGGTGCCGAAGAGGTGCTCGGCCGACGGCGGTTCATGCGGCATGCCCACGAACGCGTGCGGGTCCTGCCCGGCGATCGAGGGCCCGAACAGGGCGAGCAGCACGAAGAAGAACACGATGATCGTGCCCACCATCGCTTTGCGGTTCGAGAGGAGGAGGCGGAACCAGCCCATCGCACGGGACGGGCCGCTCCCGCTGTTCCCTTGTTGCGCAGCCATCACTTCTCCTGGACTTTCGGGCCCTCAGCGCGCCCGGGCGCGGGGGTCAAGGAACACGTACATCACGTCGACCAGGAAGTTCGCCGCCAGCACGGCCAGCGTGATCGTAAGGAAGATCCCCTGCATCAACGGATAATCTTGGTTTCGAACAGCCTGAATGAGCAGGTAGCCCTGCCCCGGGTACGAGAAGACGATCTCGGTGAGGAGCGAGCCGCCCAGCACGAACCCGAGCGCCATGCCGAAGCCGGTGACGTTGGGGAGGAGCGCGTTCCGCGCGGCGTAGCTGAACATCACGCGCCACTGCGAGAGCCCCTTGGCCTGCGCCATCGTGATGTAATCCTCGGCGAGGACGGTGACCATCGCGCTGCGCATGCCGATCATCCAGCTGCCGATGGTGGCGATGACGATCGCCATCGCGGGCAGGACCAGGTGCATCAGCACGCTTCCGAGGAACTCCGCGGTCCAGGCGGGCGTGAGCGTGTCGCTGTAGGCGTGGCGCAGCGGGAACGTCCCGAGCACGAACCCGAAGATGTAGAGGCCCACCATCGCGAGCCAGAAGTACGGGAACGCCCCCAGGAACGCGAGCAGCGGCGGCAGGGAGGAGTCGAGCCAGCCGCCCCGCCGCCACGTCGCGACGACGCCGAGCAGCGACCCCACCGTGAAGCTGATGACCACGGCGGTGCCCGACAGGAGGATCGTCCAGCCGAGCCCCGTCGCGATCACATCCGTCACCTTGGCGGGGAAGTGGGCCACGGACAGGCCCAGATCACCGCGGAACGTGTGGTTCAGGTAGGTGAAATACTGCTGGATGAGCGGCTCCCCCGTGAACCCGAACGCCTTGCGTAGCGCGTCGATCGCCTCCGGCTGGAGCTGGCCGCGGAAGCGCGCGAACATCGCCGAGGCGGGATCGCCCGGCATCATCCGCGGGATGAGGAAGTTCAGGGTGAGCGACGCCCACGCCGCGATAAGATACAAGCCCAGCTGTCGCAGAAGGTAACGCACTGACGATCTCTCTTCTAACCTGGTCTCCGACTCAGGTCACGCTCAACTTCACTTCGGCTTGAGCTCAGTGAGGACGAGCAGGTATTCGGGTGGGTTGTTCGGCGAGAGCTTCGCGTACGGGTTCTCCTTGCTCGGGAACCCCGTGAAGCGCTTCGTGTTGTACTCACCCCAGGAGGGCCCGGGGAACAGCGGGATGGACGGCACCGTCTCGACGAAGAGCATCTGGAGCTGGTCGAGGATCTTCTTCTGATCCGCGGTCGCCGTCGCCGCCTCGAACGCCTCGAAGAGAGGATCCGCCTGCTTGGCGCCGAAGCGGTGCCAGTTGCGCGCGGCCGCCTCCCCGACCGGTCGCACGGTCGCGGTGCCCAGGAGGTCGCGATAGAAGTTGTAGGGCGTCGGCTCCTCGTTCGACCAGCCCATCGACAGATCGAACGTGCCCTTCTGGAGCGCCTCGAAGAACGCGCTGAAGTCGTACGTCTTCAGCGTGACATCGACGCCCACCTGCTTCAACTGCTGCGTGACGATCTGCGCCGCGCGCACCCAGTCGGACCAGCCCGTCACCACGTTGATGTCGAAGCGCAGCGGCTTCCCGTCCTTCGCCCGGGTGCCGTCCGCCCCCTTGGCGTAGCCCGCCTCGTCGAGCAGCTGGTTCGCCTTGGCCACGTCGAACTTGACCCAGTCGCCCGCCTCGACCGCCTTCGGGTTGCGCCAGCGCTCGTGCGCGTCGCTGAGCGCGGTCGCGTCCGCCGGCCGCGTGTAGTTGTTCATGGCGACCTTGACGATCTGCTCGCGGTCGAGCGCCATGCTGAGCGCCTTGCGCAACCGCGCGTCGTCGAGCGGCTTCTTCGTCGTGTTCGTGTAGACGAACACGGTGCTCCCGACGAGCGGGAACCAGTAGTGGTGATTCGCCGGGTCCTTGCCGACGTAGACCTTCTCGATCTCCGGGACGAAGTTGCCGGCCCAGTCGACCTCGCCGTTCAGGAGCGCCAGGTTCGCCTGGTCGTTGCCCGGGTAAGCCGGGAAACGGAGGCCCTTGATCGCGGGCTTGCCCTCCTGCCAGTAGCTCGGGTTCCGGCCGAGCTCGTAGATCTGGTTCTGGAACGTCTTGACCTCGGTGAACGGCCCCGTCGCGACCGGGTTCTCGTTCGTGTACGTGACCGGATCCGTCACGTCCTTCCACTTGTGCTCCGGCACGATCGGCTGGTGGCCGAGGTACGTGAGCCCGGGGACGTACGGCCGCGTCAGCGTGAACTCGACCGTCGTGTCGCCCTTCGCCTCGACCGCGCTCAGCCACTTCCAGACGCCGTGCAGATCGAGCGCGGCGTGCTTCTTCAGGAGCCCGAAGGTGAAGGCCACATCCTTTGCCGTGAACGGCTGGCCATCGGACCACTTGACGTTGGAGCGCGTCGTGAAGGTGAGCGTCTTGTTCCCGTTGCTCCACTCGTACTTCGACGCGAGCCACGGGGTGAACTCACCCTTCATGGTGTTGTAAACGAGGAGCGGCTCGTAAATGCCAGCCACGGTTGGCCAGCGAACATTACCCGGCGCGAGCAGGGGGTTGAAGTTGCGCACCCACGAGGCTTGCTGCTCGATGGAGACGGTAAGGAAGGTATCGGTCGCGGGCTTGGCAGCCGTCAGGGGGGCCTTCTGCCCTTCAGGCGTGGGCTTGGGCTGCTTGTCGCAGCCCGTCATCGCACCGACCGAAAGAAGCAGCGCCGACAGGACAAGCGTCCGGCGCGGCAAGAACCAGTCCCTCATCAGAATGCTCCTCGCGGGCCCGTGTGGGCACGCCCGAGTACCCACCGTCCCTCTCCCACGTCATTCTCGTTCACTGGGAGCCGCCGCTCGACCAGAGCGACCTCGCCGGACTTCGGCCCCGCGCCGCAGCGCACCATACCGGCATGCAGACGTTGGCACTGTAGCGGTCGTCGTACATCAGTGTCAACGGGATTCGAGGCGGCCTGGATGTTCTCATGCCTCGTCCTCACGTGCGCTTTCAGAGCGGATGTCGTGGCGCGTCATGCCTCGCAGCAGCAACGCAGTCTCACGTAGCCATCACGCACCACCCCCACGCGTCACGTGGAACGATGAGCAGACCACTGACACTGTTATTTTCCTGAACCACAGTAAGAAAGAAGCGCGCCTTTGGCGGGCCGTCCCAGGGCTCCTCTACCAGAGGTGCGCCGCTCGTGACAAGACCATAATTTTCCATTTTCTTGACGGCCGGCGGAGGGCGGCGCTCGCACGGTCAGCGCTGGACGCGCTCCGTCCCGGTGGAGGAGATCCTGTCAGGAACGCGCGTCGATGCGGCGGGCGGGCGCAAGGGTCCAGTGCGGGCGCGCGACTCGACGGCTGGGAGCTCGTCCCCGCATCGAGCGTCGGCGGACGTCAGATGTCCACAAGGTATCCATTCGATGTCTCCGGCGTTGCGCGGCGCGGGGAGCGGGCGGGCTGAAGGGAGCAAGGTGGCCCATCGTCACAGGAGCGGTGGAGCGGAGAGCGGCACCCGGAGGCCGCCGCCGATGAGCTCGTCCGCCGCCCTGTTGTCGACGAACACGCTCCCCTTCCCGACGTCGGGCGCCTCGCTGCCCTGCACGACCAGCCCGAAGAGATTGCCCGATGCGCGCACCCGGGAGAGGCGACCCGAGCTCCGGTCGTACAGGATCCCGGCCCGCGCGCAGCCGGTCACCCGGACGTCCGTGAGGACGGCCGTGGACCCGGCGATCGCCAGGACACCGTCGGCCACGACGTCGTCGCGCCGCTCGCCCTCCGCGGCGCGGCGGTCGCCCAGCACTCCATCGACGAGCGCGCGGGAGACCTCGGCCTCGGCGCTGAACAGCGCCAGGCCGGCCGTACGGCTCGTCCGGAGGAGCGACGAGGTGAGCCGGAGCTTGTAGTTCACCGCGGCGACGCCGATGCCGGCGCGGTCGTCCCCGTCGGCGCCGGCGGTGTCCTGCACGAGATCGCCCGTGATCTCGACCTCGCCGTCCGGCCGCTCTGCAAAGAGGAGGACGCCGACGGAGCGGTTGCCGCTCACGGCGTTGCCCGCGAGCACCGCGCGGGCGCCCTGGTAGATGACGATCCCCTGCCCCACCGGCAGGCTGCGGTCCGGCGCGACGTGCCCTTCGACGAGGTTGCCTGTCACCTTGGCCTCCGACCCGAGGTATCCCACCGACAGGCCAGCCCCCTCGTTGTCGCGAATGGCGTTCGAGGCGAGCGTCGCGCGGCCATCCACCACGCTCACCCCGGCGCCGCCGCCCCACACCCCTTCGGCGAACGTCCCCTCGATGAGGTTGCCCTCGGCGATGAGCTCCGCGGACAGATCCGCCACATGAACTCCGGACGCGCGGTTCTTCCAGACGGCGCTGTCGCGGAGGTGCAGCGTCGCCCCGCGGGCGACGGCGACCCCGACGCCGCCCAGCGGCGACGCGGGCGCGGCCCCGACGGTGCCCTGGATCAGGCTCCGCGTCACCTCCGCCGCGGTGTCCACGCCGATGGCGGCGACGCCGACCTCCGCGTTGCGCAGGACCACGCTCGCGTCGACCGCGACGCGCGACCGCAGGGCCGCGTAAACGCCGACGCCGTAGGTGAGGCCGTCCGGCCCCGGGTTCGTCCCCTCGACGAGCGCGCCGGACACGCGCGCCGAGGCGCCCGTGGTCGCGAAGATCCCCGATAGCCGGTTTCCGATGAGCGCCGTGCGCTCGATCGACGCCTCGGCGCCGTCGCGGACGACGAGCCCCTGGCCGTCGCCGAGGTGCTCCGACGGCGCCGTGCCCTCGATGAGGCTGCCCACCACGGCCACCGTGGTCCGGGCGTGCGCTGCCGAGACGCCGGCGGCCTGGTTGCCGGTGACGGCGCTCTCCTTCACCGAGACGGCGCCGCCGCTCTCCGCGAGGGCGCCGACCCCCGCGCCCGCGGCGCCGGGGCGCGTCCCGTCGATCCAGCTCTGCGCGATCGAGAGCCGCGCGCCGCCGCTCGCCACCACGCCGGCGTGGACAGCGCTCCTGATGTGAACGCGCTCGAGGGCCACGGCGGTCGCGCCCGTCGCGACCACGCCGGCGCCTTCCCCGCCGAGCGCGATCCCGCGGAGCGTCACCTCCCCCGCGTCGAGCACGGACACGATCGCGGGAGGGTGGACGATGGAGCTCACCCCGCGGACCCGTACGCGCGCGGCGCACCGGCCGACGACCGCGAGCGACCTCGTGATGACGACCGGCTCGTCGTAGGTCCCTTCCGCGAGCGCGATCGTCCCGCCCTCGGCGACGAGCTCCAGCGCCGCCGAGAGCGTGGTCAGCGGCCTCTCCTCGGAGCCGTCGCTGTCCTCGCCGGAGTAGCTCGGGTCCACATAGAGGTTTCCGGGCCCGCGCGGGATGTTCCCCCACGGCCCGCTCCCGCAGCCGTCGGGGCCGTCGACGGTGACGCACCCCGCGTCCGGCGTGGCGAACGTGCCTGTCGGGCACTTCGCCATGGTCGGCCTGCACAGCCCGTCGTCGCCCACGAACTCCGGAGCGCACCGCGGAATGCCGACGGCGATACACCCCTCGTCGAACTTCGGGATCGTCCCCGGGGGGCACTTCGCCATCGCGGGGTGGCAGAGGCCATCGTCCTCCACGAACAGGTCGGCGCACCCCTGGATGCCCACTGGCATGCACCCGTCGGGGCCGAGCACGTGCCCGCGCGCGCAGCGCTCCGCGACGTCCTCGCCTTCGCGCGTCGCGTCGGCGCCCCGCGCCGGGGGATTGCACCCCGCGGCGAGCAGCGCCAGCCCCGCCATGCAGGCGGCCAGCCGGAATGACCCCGGGCGCGTTGCGCCAGTGCGCATGCGATACCCTCCCTGGAGAGCGCGCCGTGCTCGCCCGCGCCTCCGCCTCTGCGGTTGATCTCTCCCCCGAGCGCCCGCAGCAGCCCGAGGGCCGCGCGTGTCCTGCCTGGACCGGCGCTCTCCACGCACGTGAGCGCGCTGCTGGTGAGCTCGCTGCTGGGGAGTCCGCGGCGATGACGAGGACAGCGCCAGATCGACGCCGCGCGAACTCCTTCAGCGTAATGAATCTTACAACAGGAGACGGGCTCCTGCCAGGCGCAGGAGTCGCGATCGAGCCGACTTTCCCTGCAGCGCTGCGGACAGCCGCGTCACGCGGATCTCATCGGCTGGACGTTGCGCGCTGACAGCCGTTCCTGCTGCCTCGCGGGGCCGCCGTCCGCGACTTACGGCGGCGGCGACGCCGTCGTTCCGGACGACGGCGGGAGCAGCGCAGCAGAGCGCGCGGCGTGGGATCCGCGCGACGCGGCCGGGGTCGCCGCGGGGCGGGCGCCGCTCGGGGGCCATATCGGACGAGGTGGGCTGAGCAGGGCGTGACCAGGCGCCGCGGCCGTGCGCGCGCGCTGCCGTCGAGGAGCGGTGGTATCGAGTCGACGCGGCCCTCGATTGCAGAGATCGACCAGGTCTTCGGAAATGCGGTTTGCAGGGCCAGACAAAGCCGCAAGTCGGGCCACTCTCACCCCGTCCCGCCGCGCGCCCCGCGCCGCGCGCCCCGCGTGGCGCGGCGACATTTGCCTTTCTCCAGCGCCCTGGAGCGTCCCACATCGGCGCTCCGAGGCGGCGGCGAGACGCGCGGCGCGGCGGGGCTCCGGCGCGATGAAACGGGGCCAGAATCCCCGCGGGGCGCGGCTTCAGACAATGCATCTTCGCCGTCGCCGTCCGGCGGCCACATAACACCGATGTGGCAGCGTCTGCACACGAGCTCTCGGGCACGCAGCCTGCTCTCCACGCCGCTCAACATGCCGCCGCGGACCTGGGGTCGTCGCGGGGCATGGAAGGAGGACGGATGATTAGCTCAATCGATATGAAGATGGCGCAAGCGGCGATGCTCCTGGCTGCGTTGATGACCGGATGCGCAGTCGACGCGGTGGATCTGGAAGAAGCCGACTTGGAGCAGGCCGACGTCGACGTGGCGTCGAGCGCGCAGGCGTTGGAGGAGGAGGAGCAGGAGCAGGAAGAGCCGCGCGGCGGCCCGCTGCCGGGGCTGCCGGGCAAGACCGATGTCGGTCAGATCCCCGGCAAGGGTGGGCCGATCGGCCTGCCGGGCGGGGGGCCCATCGGCAAGGGCGGGCCCATCGGCATCGGCGGGCCGGGCGGGCCGATCGGGCAGGGGCCGGTCGGGCAGGTGCCGGGTGGCATGCCGCTCGGCGGGCCGTTTGGCGGCGGCATGCCGCTTGGCGGCGGGCCGTTCGGCGGCATGCCGTTCGGCGGGCCGTTCGGCGGCGGGCTGGGTGGCGGCATTGGCTATCCGGGCGGGTTCGGCCCCGGGGCTGGGCTCCCGTACGGCGGCCTGGGGGGCCCCTATGGCCTCGGCGGCCTGGGGGGCCCCTATGGCGGCCCTGGCTTCGGCGGCCTGGGGTATGGCGGCTTCGGGTCTCCTGGCCTGGGCGGCCTTGGCCTCGGCAGCGGCCTCTACTGACGTCATTCTCCTGGAGAGGTGCTGACCGCGCGCTGCCCGCCGCGCCGCCGTGCACGGCGGGCAGCCGCTGCCGCGTCGCTCCGGGCGGGCCGCGCCGGCCTCCCTCGCGCCGGCGAACGTCCGCTGGCCGACGCGTCGCGCAGCACGCACCGCGGCGAAGCGAGCCGCCGTGCCATGCACGGCGTCCTCCAGGTCACCTTTCCCCGGATCGGCCTTGCGAGCTCCACCCACAGACCAAAGGGTGACTCGCGTCACCCCCGCGCGCGCGCCGCGCGAAAGAATGGATCCCCGCCTCGTGGTCGAGGCAGCATACGGCGATGGAAGAACCTCCCCTCCTGGAACGAGAGCCGGAGACCAACATCTTCGGCGAGTCGATGGCGGTGTTTCACGCTGCCGCGGACCTCATCGGCCTGGCTCCCCGCGTCCGGCTGGAGCTCGAGCAGCCCGACTACGAGCACATCTTCTATGTCACCGCGCAGCTCCAGGACCGGCTGGTCCCGCTCCGCGGAGAGGCGGCCGCGGCCTACGAGCGGCTCCCTCCGTCGGTGATCCCGAACCGGGCCGCGATCACCCCGCTCTTCAACGGCAAGCTCATCCTCCGGCCCGAGGCGCTCCGGAGCGGCTCGATTCACATCCAGGACGGCGTGATCCGTCTCGGCGACCAGGGGCTCTACCGGATCGAGCCTGGCGAGTTCGCCCGCTTCAAGGCGTACCGGGTCCAGCACAACCAGGCGCGGGGGCCCTACAAGGGCGGGCTGCGCTTCCACAAGGCCGTGTCCCTCGACCTGTTCAACGCGCTCGCCGCCGAGATGACGTGGAAGACCGCGATAGCGGACGTCCCGTTCGGCGGCGCCAAGGGGGGCATTCGCATGGATCCGCGCGAGCACAGCAAGGAAGAGCTCGAGTCGATCTCGCTCCGTTACATGTACCGGCTGAAGCAGCTCGTCGGGCCCAACGTCGACATCCCCGCGCCCGACGTGGGCACGAACCCCCAGGTGATGGCGTGGCTCCTGCGCCAGTACAGCGACGGCGAGCGCGAACGGCACAACCACCGCGGCGTCGTGACGGGCAAGGACGTGCGCATCGGCGGCTCCGAGGGGCGCGCCAAGGCGACCGGGCAGGGGCTCGCCTACTGCGTCGAGGAGTGGTACGCGCAGCGCGGCCTCACCCCCGCGGGGGCGCGGTTCATCGTGCAGGGGTTCGGCAACGTCGGCTCCGCCGCCGCCGAGATCCTCTGCAAGATGGGCGCGCGCTGCGTCGCCGTGCAGGACGCCGACGGCGCCGTCTACGACCCGAACGGCATCGACGTCGGCGCCCTGATCACCCACGTCCACGCGAACCCCCAGAACCTGCGGCGCTCGGTCGCCGGCTACGGCGGCGCCCAGCCGATCGCGCCGGACGATTTCTGGAGCGTCGATGCGGACATCTGCATCCCGGCCGCGCTCGGCGACGCCGTCACCGGGGACGTGGCCGAGCGGCTCGAGGTGAAGCTCGTGGCCGAGGGCGCCAACCGCCCCACCACGACAGAGGGCGACAAGGTGCTCGCGGAGCGCGGCATCAGCGTCATCCCCGACATCATCGGCAACGCGGGCGGCGTGACCGTCTCCTACTACGAGTGGATCCAGAACAAGCGCATGGAGCACTGGACCGAGGGCGAGGTGAACGCGCGGCTCGAGCGCGCCATCAAGAGCAACTACCGCCTCATCTGCGACATCGCGGAGGATCGCCCGCGCCGCTCGGCAGACCACGACTCGACCGGGTTCGTGCTGGGCAAGCGCCTGCCGATGCGGCTCGCCGCGATGGTGCTCGCGCTCAAGCGGATCGAGGCGCATTACATGCTGGAAGGGTTCTCCCAGTAACGGGCGCCATCAGCCCACGAGAGGGCGCCTCCCCACGCGGAGGCACCTCCCCGCGAGAGGACGCGCCGCCGGCCGGCGGCGCCCGCGCCCCGGCGGCGGTCATCGGCTGACGCCGTAGCCGAGCTTCTTGATGCCGTAGACCTTGATCTTGTGCTGGAGCGTCCGGAGCGGCAGCTCGAGGCGCCGCGCCGCCTCGGTCTGGTTCCAGTCGGACGCGCGCAGCGCCTCGATCAGGAGATCGGCCTCGATCTGCTCCAGCCGGATCTTGAGCCCGCCCGCCGCAGGGGTCGCCGGCGGCGCGGGATCGGCGGCCCCGCGCGCCGGCTCGGAGGCGCGCCGGGTCACGGCCGGCGCGCTCGGCGCCCCATCGGGCTCGGACGAGCGCGAGAGCTCCGCGGCTCGAGGCGACGCGCGCGGCGGGCTCGACACGCTCACCGTGTGACGGATGCGCTCCGGGAGATCGCGCGCCAGGATGGCCTCCCCCTCCGCGATCACCACCGCCCGCTCGATGGCGTTGCGGAGCTCGCGCACGTTGCCAGGCCACGCGTAGCCCTTCAGGAGGGCCAGCGCCTCGGGCGCGATCGACCGGACCTTGCCCTGGTGCGCGCGG
Source organism: Sorangium cellulosum (assembly GCF_004135735.1). Classification (GTDB taxonomy): domain Bacteria; phylum Myxococcota_A; class Polyangia; order Polyangiales; family Polyangiaceae; genus Sorangium; species Sorangium cellulosum_F. Next base: position 5,314,681 of record NZ_CP012670.1, read on the forward strand.
TTCGCCTGCTCCAGGAAGCCCGCCGCGAGCGGCGCGATGTCGTCCCGGCGAGCGCGGAGCGGCGGGATGTCCAGCGTCATCGCGTTCAGCCGGTAGAGCAGATCGAGCCGGAACGTGCCCTCATCGCACATGGCGTCGAGGTCGCGGTGCGTGGCCGCGATGACGCGGACGTCGACCTCGATCTCCCGGGTCGCGCCGACGCGCGTCACGCGCTTGGTCTCGAGCACGCGCAGGAGCGCGGCCTGCGCGGCCGCGGGGAGCTCGCCGACCTCGTCGAGCAGCACCGTGCCGCCCGCGGCCGCCTCGAAGACCCCCTTGTGCTGCTGGCTCGCGCCCGTGAAGGCGCCGCGCTCGTGGCCGAAGAGGGTGCTCTCGATGAGCAGCGCGGGGATCGCCCCGCAGTTCACGCAGATGAGCGGCCCGGCGCGGCGAGGGCTGCGGTCGTGGATGAACCTCGCGAGCACCTCCTTGCCCGTCCCGGTCTCGCCGCGCAGGAGCACGGGGATCGCGGAGCGCGCGGCCCGCAGCGCCACCTCGACCACCGAGCGCATGAGCGGGCTCTGGGTCGCCAGGACGTGCCCGTCCGCCTCCCACGCGCTCTCCGGCGGCGCGCCCTGGGAGCCCTCTTGCGCTCGCGGCCGGGCGTCGCCGGCCCGGGGGGCGACGTAGAGCAGCGCCCCCTCCGGGCTCGCGACGCGCACGGGCGCCTCGGGGCCCGCGCTCCGCGACGCCTCGTGGCCGACCTCGATGAGCTTGTCGATGGAGGTCGCGGCGTCGGGGAACACCGCGACCCCCGCCACCAGCGCCGGCTCGCCCTCCCGGCGCGCGACGATCCCCCGCGCGAGCTCCTCCGCGAGCTCGGCCGTGACCTCGGGGAGCAGGATCTCGAGCGTGTCGACGCTGTAGAAGGCGACGCGATCGACGGGCCGCAGCGCCTCGCGCACGCGGAGGGCCCAGTGCCGGAGGTGGCCCGCCTGGACGCCGAGCGAGCGGACCACGGCGAGCGCGAACTTGCGGCCGAAGAACCTGGACCGCGCGATCTCGGCCTGCAGGGCGACGCGCAGCGCGTCGGAGCCCTCCACGCCGAGCAGCGGCAGCTCGCCGCCGGAGAGCACGTGCACCGACGCGACGACGCCGCCGAGCAGCACCTCGTCGCCCGCCTTCACGACGCCGCGCTCGACCCGCTGGCCCGCGACGCGCGTCCCGTTGCGCGAGCCCAGGTCCTCGACCACGACCTCGCCGCCCACGAGCGTGAAGCGCGCGTGCCTGCGCGACATGCTCCTGTCCCGGACCACCACGTCGGCCGGGGGCTCCCTGCCGACGACGACGCCGACCCCGGGGCTCATCGGGGACATCTCGACGCCGTCATGGTGATAGACGAGCAGGAGCACACGCCGCTTCTCCGCGCGCGCCCTCTGGACGAGCTCCGCCGTCTTGAACGACAGCGATGCAGTCGTGGCCATGGGACCGGTGCTGTGACCGCGCACACTGCCCCCCTACGCCTCATTCCGCCCAACGGCAACCCGGAAGCGGCGCTGCGCCGCGCGTGGCCCGCGCTGCGCGCCACGCGATGCGCGGGCCACGCGGCGGGCGTGACGTTGCCCCCCCGCGGCGCAGCGCGCCCCGGCGCGCCGAGCGGAGGGCGACAGCGTGGTAGAATGGCGCGATGATCCGCCTCAACGCCGAATGGACACAGGTGCTCCACCAGTACAAGCAGGACCATCAGGACCCGCGCAACCAGGCGTGTCACCAGATCGGCATACCGCTGATCGTCGCGAGCTTCCCCGTGGGCGCGACCCTCATCGGCCTCCCGCTGGCGGCCGCGATGTTCGCGACGGGCTGGGGTTTCCAGCTCGCGGGCCACTGCTTCGAGGGAAAGAAGCCGTCGTTCGTGAACGACAAGCGGAGCCTGGTCATCGGCGTGCTCTGGTGTCTTGAAAAATACGGCCTGCACGTGGTCGAGGAGACGCCGGCCTCCTGACGCGCCGCGCCCGACGCGTTCCCGCGGATACCGTCCATGTGCACGACTGCGACGTGGACGCACTGGCAGGCTCGACAGGGACCATGGCGATTGACCCGCAGCGCAGGGGCGCGTGCTGCAATGCGCAAAGCCTCCTTGACGTGATGCGGGCATGGTCGTACCTGTGTCCCGGCGGGGGAATGATGATTGCCTTTCCCGGGGGGTCCGGCAGGCGCGCATCATCTCGGCTCATCCCGCGTGAGTCCGCTGCCTGCTCCTGTCGTCGACGAGCCCCTGGAGCGTCGTTGCAGGCCGCCGCCGCAGGCGACGAGGGGACGAGGACGGCGAGACGAGGAGGCGGGAGATGGGGTGTGCGCAGAGCATGACGGGGAAAGTCGCCGTGATCACCGGCGGCACATCGGGGATCGGGCTCGCGACGGCCTCCGCGCTCGCGCGGCAGGGCGCCCGCGTGATCGTGCTGTCCCGCAGGCCCGGCTCCGAGGGAGCGAGGAAGCTCTCCGCGCTGAAGGGGCCGGGCGAGGTCGACGTCATCGCGTGCGACCTCGGCCGGCTCGCGTCGGTGCGCGCGGCGGCCAGGCAGGTGGCGGATCGATGCGACGTCGTTCACCTGCTCATGAACAACGCGGGGATCTTCCTGCGCGAGCGCGCCGAGTCGGCCGACGGCCTCGAGATGACGTTTCAGGTGAACTACCTGTCCCATTTCCTGCTCTCGAACCTGCTGCTCGACCGGCTCGGGGCCGCGCGCGGCGCGCGCGTGGTCAACATGGTCGCGCCGGTGGACGGCATCCGGCTCGACTTCGACGATCTCATGTCGAAGCGCTCGTACTCGTTCCTCTCCGCCTCGGCGCGCTCGAAGCTCGCGCTCGTGCTCGCCGCGCGCCGCCTCTCCGAGACGCTGTCCGGGACCGGGGCCCAGGTGCTCTGCTACTATCCGGGGCTCGTGCGGTCAGGGCTGTTCGAGGGCACCTCGTTCGTCCTCAAGAAGCTGATCGACGTCGTCGGCGCCACGCCGACCCAGGCCGCCGCGAACCTCCTCGAGATCCTGGCCGACGCGTCGCACACCGACACCCCTGCCTTCTTCGAGCGGACCAAGGTGAGGCCCCTCCGGGGCATGGCGACGGACGCGGAGGCGGCCACCCGGCTCTGGGAGATGAGCACGAGGCTCGTGGGCCTCACCTGAGCCGGCCATCCCCGGGACGCCGCTCCGGGACGGCGCGCGGCGGGCCGCGCCGTCCCGGAGCGGCTCGGTCCGGCGCTGGTCGGCGCTCTCACCGGAGGCCGCGCTTCTTGAGCTCCACCGCGAGCGAGGCCTGCACGCGCTCCACCTCTCGAGCGACGGCGTGCACGGCCTCGGTCGCGCTCTCGAGCGTCCCGGCCCGCGCCTCCCGGTCGAGCCGCGCGCAGAGCTCTTTCAGGGTGAGCGCCGCGAGCTGGTCGGCGCTCTCGTAGAGCCCGAAGGCGAGCCGCTCGAGCTCGCCCAGCGCGCCTCGCGCCGCGGCATCGAGCATCGACGCCACCCGGGCCGGCGCCTCCGTCAAGAAGAGCGCGCTCACCTCGGTCACCACGTCGGGCTCGACCGCGCGCGGCGCGCCGCGCCGCACCGAGGAGGCGGCGGGGCGGGCGCGCTCCCTGGCCGGGGGGCACGAGGGTGTCACCAGGGTCGGCGGCGCGAGCTCGACGCTCGGCGGGTCGGGGTCCTTCTGCCCGGCCTCGAGCGAGCCGGACCGCGACGTCGCGCAGAAGGTCCGCAGGACGCGCTCGAGCTCGTCCTGCGAGCGCGGCGCGCTCTGCGCCTCGGGAGAGGGGGTCCCTCGCCGCGACCTCGGCGCGTGCGCGCGCGCCGCGCCGGCCACGTGCTCCGGCGACAGCCCCGCGAGCAGCCGCAGGCTCGACTGCAGGGGAGCGCGCCGGATCGGCTTGATGAGCACGGCGTCGGCCTCGGCGCGGCTGGGCGCCTCCCTGCCGGGGTACGTCATGAGGACGCCGCGCGCGGGCGCGATCGCGGCGTCCGCCTTGATCCGTTGCAGCAGCGAGAGGCCGTCGAGCTCGGCGAGCTCGAGGTCGATCAGCACCACGTCGTAGGCGCGCCCGGCCCCGGCCGCCTCGCGCAGCGCGGAGAGGGCCGCGGCGGCGCTCGGCGCGGCGCCGCACGCCAGCCCGAGCTCCTCGACCAGGCTCCGCACCACGCGGCGCACCGAGCCGCTGTCGTCGACCACCAGCACCCGCTTTCCGGGCAGGTCGATGCGCGGGATCAGCGCCCGGTCCGAGGCGCGCCCGCGCCGCTCGAACGGGAGGACGAACGAGATCCCCAGGTCGCGCGCGCCGGCCTCCGCGGCGGCGCGGAGCTCGCCGCCCATCGCGCCGATCAGGCGCCGCGCGACGGCGACGCCGGGCCCGGCGCGCAGGCACCGGTCCGACGCAGGCCTCGCCGCGCCGCCATCCCCTGCCCCCGGGCCGCTCATGCTGGCCAGCGGCGCTGCTCCGCCCGCGAAGCGCACGTCGAATCGCACCGGCGCGATCGCCCCCTCGTGCGCCCCGCCCCGCGCGGGCGTCGCGCCGTCGTCCTCTCCCGCGCCGACGCGGATCAGCACCTCGCCCCGGGGCGCCCCGCGGATCGCGCAGGTGGCGACGTTCAGCAGCAGCCGCCTCAGCCGCGCCGCGTCGCCGCGCACCGGCCCCGGCACGTCCGGTCCGATGTCGAGCACGAGCTCCGTCCTGTCGTCACGCGCGCGATCCACGAGGAGCTCCGCCACGTCCTCGACGGCGCGGCGCAAGTCGAAGTCGACCGCCTCGACGTGCAGCCCTCGGCCGCCCGGCTGGCCGAGATCGATGAGGTCGTCGACCATCGCGAGCGCCGCGTCGCCGTGGCTCCGGATGCGCCGGGCCCATGCCCGCTGCTCCGGGTCGAGCTCGGTGTCGAGCAGGAGGCCGCTCATGCCGATGATCCCGCCGAGCAGCGCCCGGATCTCGTGCCGCACCTCCGCGAGGGCGCCCGCCTCCCCGTCCGCCTCGACGGGCGACCAGGGCCGCGCCGTCAGCGCCTCCGGCGCCGTCGCGCGCTCCGCGGGCTCGCTCCTCGTCCCGGCGCTGCTCTCCGAGCCGCTCCGCCGCTGCTCCTCGCCTGCCATCGACGCTCCGACACGCCCCCCCGGTGCCCGCCCCGCGCGAGCCCATCACGCCGGAACATCGAGTGTACCGCGCCCAGCGTCCCGCAGGGCCAGTCACGACGCGGGCTGGAACGACCGCGCGGCGCCGTGGCAGCGGTCATCGCCGCGCCGATCCCTGGCGCGCGCTGGCCCCGGCGGAGAGGCCGGCCGACGGCGCGCCGCCGAGCGCCGTCACGACGACGCGCTCGCGATCGACCGCCGCCTCCGCCGAGAGCACGCTGATGGCGGACGGATCCTCGGACGACGCGAGCGCGCGCCGGCTGTGGCCAAACAGGCGCAGGAGCAGCTCCGGCGGGGCGAAGTCGAGATCGCTCTCGTGGACGAAGAGCCGCCCGAGGTGCTCGGCGTAGGCGCCCGCGAGGACGCGGAACGGGATCCGGTCGAAGGCGAGGGCGCGCCTGCGGCTCGCGGCCGCGGAGCCGAGCAGCGCCGCGAAGAGCGCGGTGTAGATGGCGCGCAGCTTGAGGCGCATCGAGGGCGGGCTGCGCTTCAGCGCCTCCCGCAGGAAGTGGACGTTGAGCGGGACGTGGAAGGACTCGTCCCGCGTCAGGATCGCGAGCATCTGCCGCACGGCGGGGTGCCGGGCCTCCCGCAGGGCGAGCCGGTACGTCGTCGAGCCGATCGTCTCGAACATGAGGTTCGTGAGCACGATCGTCTCGACCCGCCTGGCGCGGCCGTACAGGCGATGGAAGGTGCCGGTGACGCGGCCCATGGGGCGCACCTCGCCGCCGATGTGCGCGAGGAACTTCGTGAGCAGCTCGCGGTGCCACCCCTCCTCGTCGCCATAGAGCCGGAGGCACTCGCCGAGCTCCGGATCCCAGCGGCTCACCTCGTCGGCCAGCGCGTGCGCCTGCGTGAGGCCGGACTCCTCGGCGCGGAACGCGGCGTTGAAGAAGGCGATCGCGGCGCTCCGCTCGGCCTCGCTCTCCCACGCGATGGGCGTGGAGAGATCGAGCTCTTCGTCGTACATCCGCTCCGCGCGGCGGCGGAGCATGCTGAGCCACCAGGACGTGGGGCGCTGAACGGGGGGCTTGGGGGAGCTCGGCTTGGGTGCTGCGAAACGCATCGGACAGGGTGCCCGTCGTTGACGGAGGGGCTCCGTCTTCATGACCGCTCGAGGCGGGAGGGGCGCGCACCATAGCGCAAATCCTCCGCGCCGCGCACTCCGGCGCGCCGCGCACTCCGGCGCGCAGCGCGGTCCCTCGACGCACAGGGAGGGTGGCGCGGCGAGCACGGAGCCTGGACGCGGCCGGCGTCGGCGAGCTGGCGGTGCGCGGCGCCGCGCCGAGGTGGTCGACGATGCGCCCTCGGGCGCTCCGCGGGCTGCGCGACGCCGAGGGCGGCGCGCGGCGGGGGCGACGTCACGCGTTCGTCAAGGACGCGCGCTTTGTGCGCCCGGCTCCGTGGGATACGATAGCTGACCCACCGTGTTGTTCGAGCAGCTCGAGCTCCCCCTCGGAGGGCTCTACCCACAGACCGAGCCCACGCGCATCCCGCGGACCCGGCGCGTCTTCGTCAACCGCAACCTCAAGCTGGCGGGGATCGACTGGGTCGGGTTCGACATGGACTACACCCTGGCGATCTACAACCAGACCGAGATGGACAACCTCTCGATCCAGGGGACCATCACGAAGCTCGCCGCGCGCGGCTACCCCGAGGATCTGCTCCGGCGCCTCCGCTACCCGATCCACTTCCCCATCCGCGGCCTCCTGATCGACAAGCGCTTCGGCCACGTCCTCAAGATGGATCGGTTCAAGGTGGTCCAGCGCGGCTACCACGGCCTGCGGGAGCTCACGAAGGAGGAGCTGAGGTCGCTCTACCAGCACCGCAAGATCCGCCCGAACACCGCGCGCTATCACTGGATCGACACGCTGTACGCGCTGAGCGAGGCCACGCTCTACGCGGGCATCGTCGACGCGCTCGAGGAGCGCGGCGTGCCGCTCGACTACGCGCGGCTGTTCACCGACATCCGCGAGTGCATCGACGAGGCGCACCGGGACGGCACCATCCTCGACGTCGTGCGCTCGGACCTGCCGCGCTTCGTCCAGCGCGACCCGCACCTCGCGCAGACGCTCCACAAGTTCCGGTCCGCGGGCAAGAAGCTCTTCCTGCTGACGAACTCGCGCTGGCCGTTCACCGAGAAGATGATGACGTACCTGCTCGGCGACGCGATGCCCGAGTACCCGAGCTTCCGGCACTACTTCGACGTGATCGTGGTCGCCGCGCAGAAGCCGGCGTTCTTCCAGGAGCGCCGCCCGCTCCTCATGCGGGACGGCGCCGACGTCCGCCCCGCCGCGGCGCCGCTCGAGCGCGGCGCCATCTACGAGGGGGGCAACCTCCACGACTTCGAGAAGTTCCTGAACATCTCCGGCGATCGGGTCCTCTACGTGGGCGACCACATCTACGGCGACATCCTCCGCTCCAAGAAGGAGAGCGCGTGGCGCACGGCGATGATCATCCAGGAGATGGAGGCGGAGGTCGCGGCCCACGAGTCGTGCCGCCGCGAGCACATGGAGAGCGCCATGCTCGAGGGGCGCCGCGAGGAGCTCGAGGATCAGCTCCGCTTCTACCAGCAGCGCTACAAGGACCTCACGCGCAAGATCGAGGACGAGCAGCAGAGGAAGAACGGCGCCGCCAACGGCGCCGCGCCGCTGCTCGCGGCGGGGAACGGCGCGCCCGCCCAGGTCGACTACGCGACGTCGTTCTACGAGGCGGAGCGCGGCCGCACCAAGCGCGCGGTCGAGCGCATCCGCGGCCAGCTCCGCGCCCTCGACGCCGAGGTCGCCAAGCTGGAGCGCGAGATCGCCCGGCGCTTCCACCCCTACTGGGGCTCGCTGCTCAAGGAGGCGAACGAGACGTCGAGCTTCGGCGACCAGGTCGAGGAGTACGCCTGCATCTACACGTCGCGGGTCTCGAACCTGCTCGCCTACTCCCCGCTGCAGTACTTCCGGAGCCCGCGCGACCTGATGCCGCACGAGCTCTGAGACCGCGCGCGCCCCCGCGCCTGGGCGAGGGCGCCCGCGCCAGGCGATCGACGCGCCGCGCGTTCGCCCCTGGACGCCGAAACGATTTGGGTCACGCTGGCGCTCCCATGGGAACCACCGCCCCGTCCGTCGAGGCCTCCGTGGCCGCGGGCTCGCCGCGCGACCTCCCCGCGGCCGTCATCCGGAGCTCGCCCGCGGACTTCGTCGTCGAGGAGCTCCCCGCGTACGCGCCGAGCGGCCGCGGGGAGCACGTGTTCGTGACCTTCCGCAAGACGGGGCGCAACACGCCCGACGCGGTGCGCGCGCTCGCGCTCGCGCTCGGGGCCGACCCGGGCGGCGCCGGCTTCGCCGGCATGAAGGACCGGCACGCGATCACCACGCAGACCGCGTCGATCCAGCTCCCGCTGGGGCGGGATCCGGAGCCGCTGCTCGCGAAGGCCGAGCTGCCCGGGATCGAGATCCTCTCGATCGCCCGCCACGACAACAAGCTCAAGCCGGGGCACCTCCTCGGCAACCGGTTCCGGATCACGCTCCGGGGCGTCGACCCGGCCGCGCTCCCGCTCGCCGAGCGCCGCCTCGCCGAGATCCGCCGCGCCGGCGTGCCGAACGCGTTCGGGCCGCAGCGGTTCGGCAGGAACGGCGGTAACCCCGAGCGCGCGCTCGCGTGGATCGCGGGCCGCGAGCGCGGGCCCCGCGACAAGCGCGAGCAGCGGCTGCTCTTCTCGGCGCTGCAGTCGCTCTGGTTCAACGAGGTGCTCGCGCGCCGCGAGGCGGACGGCACCTGGAGCACCGTGCTCCCCGGCGACCTCGCCAAGAAGCGCGACAGCGGCGGGCTCTTCCTCGTGCCGCTCGAGGGCCCGGAGCTCACAGACGCCGAGGCGCGCGCCGCCGCGCTCGCCATCTCGGCGACGGGCCCGATGTTCGGCCGGAAGATGCGCTGGCCCGAGGGCGCCCCGGGCGCGCTGGAGCGCGAGGTGCTCACGGCGGCGATCGGCGACCCCCGCAGGCTCGACGCGTTCGCCCACGCGGGGGAGGGCACGCGGCGCCCGCTCCGGCTGGAGGTCGACAGCCTGGAGGTGTCCGTCGCAGCGGAGGGCGCGCCGGGCGCCGAGGGCGCGCCGGGCGCCGAGGGCGCCGAGGGCGCGCCGGGCGCCGAGGGCGCGCCGGGCGCCGTGAGCACGGGCCTGCCCTGCGCAGGGCAGGGAATCGTCGTCTCGTTTGTGCTACCGAAGGGCGGCTACGCGACGACCGTCCTTGGGCGAGCCTTTCGGCTCGTCGACGCCTCGGCCCCGCAGCCCTCCCCGAGGGAGGGGGCGCCGGGCGCCCCCGCACCGGAGGTGGAGGAGGACGCAGTCGAAGAAGGGCAGCCCGGCGGCGGACCCTAGCTCGTCTCGAAACGCGGCTCCCACCCACCCCCCATCGGGAAAGGCACCAAGGAAAAGATGAACCTCGTCGAGTGGCTTCAGCGCATCATGGTCGGATTCGGGGCCGAATGGGTCATGTGGCTCATGATCGGCCTCAGCGTCATCTCCGTCGCCATCATCCTGGAGCGCGCCTGGTTCTTCTGGTCGCTCCGCGACGATCTCACCGTGCTCGCGCGGGATCTCCGGACCTCGCTCGAGGACTCGATCGAGGCGGCGAGGAGGCGGATGGACGCCTCGCCCTCGGCCGAGGCCGCGGTCGTCACGGCCGGCCTCGCGGTGGCGCACCACGGGCCGGAGGCGGCCGACGAGGCCATGGCCGGCGCCGCGGCGCTCCAGCGCATGAAGCTGGAGCGGCGCCTCGCCTACCTGGGCACGCTCGGGAACAACGCGCCGTTCATCGGGCTCTTCGGCACGGTCATCGGCGTCGTCGGCGCCTTCGACGCGCTCGGCCAGGCGGCGCAGACGCCGGTCGCGCAGGCCGCGTCGCAGGCGATGGCGCCGCAGGCGGTCATGTCGAGCATCGCCGAGGCGCTCGTCGCGACCGCGGTCGGCCTCGCCGTCGCCATCCCGGCGGTCGCGGCGAACAACTTCTTCCAGCGCAAGATCAAGTCGACGCTGGCCAACACCGAGGCGCTCACGCGGGTCCTGCTCGCGCACCTCAAGATCGATCCCGCGTTCGCCGCGCCGGCCGCCGTCGCCGCCGAGCCGCGCGGCAAGGCCGCCCGGTCGCCGCGGCAGGACGACGCCAAGAAGGGCAGCGCGGACCGGGAGGAGAGCTGATGGCCGCAACGAGCCGCAACGACGATGACGAGTTGATCAGCGGCATCAACGTCACGCCGCTCGTCGACATCACGCTCGTGCTCCTCATCATCTTCATGGTGACGGCGAAGATCATCGTCTCGCAGTCGCTCCCCCTCGACCTGCCGAAGGCGGCGCAGGGGCAGGAGGTGCAGCTCGTCTTCGGGCTCGAGCTGCACGCCAACGGCGACACCTTCGCCGACGGCAAGAAGCTCGCGGGCGAGGACGCGATCTTGCCGGTCGCGCGCGAGGCCCAGGCGAAGAACCCGGAGCTCCGGGCCGTGATCCGCGCCGACACGACGGTCCCGCACGGGCGGGTGATCCGCGCGCTCGACCTGCTCAAGCAGGCGGGCGTGTCCAAGATCGCGTTCGGCGTGACCCCGATCGCGCCCGAGCCCGGCGCGGTGACCGGCCGGGCCCCGGGCGCCTCTCCGGCGGCCCCTCCCCCGGCGGCCGCCCCGCCGGCAACCCCGAGCCCCGCGCCGTGAGGGAGCCGATCGAGAGCCTATGAGCCAGGTCACGAGCGATCGCACCGCGGGGGCGCTCCACGACAGCCGCCGTCGCGACCAGCGCGGCGGCGCCGACCCGGAAGGAGCCCGCGGGCCCGGGGCCGCGCGCGCCGCGGCGGCGGGGGGCCACGCCGGCAATGGGCGGCGCGCCGCCGATCCGCTCGCCGCGGTGATCGCGCTCGGCGATCGCGCCGCGCGCGCGGGCGCCGTCTTCGGGCTCGCGCTGGCGCTCACGAGCCACGGCGCGGCCTCGGCCCTGGCCATCGTCTCGGGGTCGCTGCGCGACATGCGGCAGGCCGTCGAGGAGATGCGCCGCGGCATCCAGGACCACCTCTGGGCGAGCTACGAGGTCGACCTCACGCCGCCGAAGGCCGAGGAGCCGCCGGAGCCCGAGCCCGAACCGGAGCCCGAGCCCGAACCGGAGCCCGAGCCCGTCGCCAAGCCGGAGCCGCCTCCCCCCGCCGCGAACGCCCCGCCGCCGAAGGAGGAGGACCCCTACGAGCCGCCCCCCGCCGCCGCCGAGGCGGCGAAGGTCCTCACGCGCGAGGCGGATCCCGAGGAGGTCCTCGACATGACCGATCAGGGGATCGCGAGCGGCGAGGGCCAGGGCGTCGGCTACGGCCGGGTTGCGGGCGCGGGCACGGCGAAGGCCCCGACGTTCAACCCGAACGCCAAGGTCGGCGGCACGCAGGGCGGCAAGGGCACGGGCGACCCAAGACCGCCGCCGGCCCCCGCGGCGCCGGATCGCTCGGCCCCGCCCGGCCTGCTCGGCGGAAGCAACTGGAACTGCCCGTTCCCGCCGGAGGCCGACGTCGATCAGATCGACCAGGCCAGCGTGGTCCTCATGGTCACCGTGCGGCCTGACGGCAGCCCGCTGTCGGTCAAGGTCGTCCGTGACCCCGGCCACGGGTTCGGCCGCGCCGCGCGCATGTGTGCGCTCAGGAAACGTTACACGCCCGGACGGGATCGTGTCGGCTCCCCGATCACCGGCACGACGCCGCCCATCACGGTGCGCTTCACGCGGTAGGTCCTCGCCAGGTCACGCGGCCGGTCCTGCGCGAGGTCGTCGCCGCGCTTCCTTTGAACTCGCTCCGGGACCGCTCCCTCGGCTATGCTCCGCGGCGGCCAGTGATCGTCCCCGAACGGATCGAGCAGCTCTCGAAGGTTCCCCTCTTCCAGGGCCTCACGCCGGCCGCGCTCGAGCTCATCTCGCGCGTCGCGAGCGAGGAGACCCACGCGCTGGGCACCAAGATCTTCCAGCACGGGGATCCGGGCGACAAGCTCTACATCCTGCTCGAGGGCAAGGTCCGGATCAGCCGCGAGATCGCCGGGATTGGCGAGGAGGCGCTCGCGGTGCTCGGCCCCGGCGCGGTGTTCGGCGAGATGGCGCTGCTCGACGAGGCTCCCCGCTCCGCCGACGCCCGCGTCCACGAGCGCTGCCGGCTGCTCACCGTGTCCAAGGACGCGTTCGAGGATCTGCTGTTTTTGCACAAGGAGCTCGCCTACGAGGTCCTCTGGAACGTGGTCCGGATGCTGGTCCAGCGGCTCCGGGAGACCAACAACAAGCTCACGTTCCTCTCCGTCTCAGGCAAATTCGAGTAGAGTGCGGGCCCGATCGCCCGGCCGACGGTGGCGGAAGCGCGCCCCACGCGGCGCGGCCTCCTGCGCGGGGAGCGGCGATCTGCTCAGGCATTGACGATCCCTTGGAGGACTATGGCAGCCAGGATGAAGCACGCAGCGCTCGCCCTCGCGCTCTGGACGGGCGCATTCGCAGGGGCATGTGGCTCCGCCACGCCGCCGCCCGAGACGGCGGCCGATCAGACGGATTTCGATGGCGAGTCGAGCCCGGGCGCGGAGGAGACCGCCGCGGCGAAGGGCGCGAAGCCTGCGGGTGAGAGCGCGTCGTCCGAGGGCGCGGGAGCAGAGGGGCACGGGCACGACGGGCCCGCCAAGTCGACGCCGGTCCAGGCGACCAAGCTGGCGGCCGATCTGAAGAAGATCGGGATCAACCTCAAGAAGATCCCCCCGCTCGAGAAGCTCCCGCTGGCGCAGAAGAAGAAGGTGATGCCGCTGCTCCAGAGGTCGCTCGGCCTCGACAACTGCCAGGGCTGCCACGCCGAAGGGGACATGAAGAAGGAGACGCGCGACATGAAGATCGCGCGCGAGATGTGGCGCCACTTCGTGGTGCCGCTCCGGAGCGAGGACGGCGGCCCGCTGTTCTGTGACAGCTGTCACGCCGGGGACGAGCACGTCCTGAACCGCAAGGACAAAGAGGCGCTCCAGGAGTTCATGGACGCCGAGTACGTCGGCAAGATCGCCCTCGCGAACAACGAGGACATGGAGTGCGGCACGTGCCACGGCGACGCCATGGAAACCAAGATCATCGAGAAGCTCTGGAAAATCCCGAAGTAGCAAGCGCTCCTCGGGTCGCGTGACCCGCAGGATGATTCCGGCAGCAAGCCCGCATGGAAATACCGCGGCGCAATCGCCGGTAATTTGTGATCAAATTCACACACAAGGCAGGATTTCCTCCCGGGATCCGCCCGCGCGCCGCCCTCGAAGGAGCGCCCGCCTTCCACCTGCGCCCGCGCCCGTCCGCCTCATGTTCGCGACCGGTCGCCATGACGGTGGGTCATGCCCCGATTTCGTACTAGATAGGCTGCATGTGCGGTGTGTTCGGAATCTTTGGCCACCCCGAGGCGGCCAACATGACCTATCTCGGGTTGCACGCGCTCCAGCATCGAGGGCAGGAGTCCGCCGGTATCGTCAGCAGCGACGGGGAGCGCCTCTACGGCCACCGCTCGATGGGGCGGGTACAGTCCGGCTTCTCGCCGGCCGACCTCGCGACGCTGCTCGGCGATCGCGCCATCGGCCACGTCCGCTACTCCACCGCGGGCGGCTCGCACCTCAGGAACGCGCAGCCGCTCGGCGTCGACTACGCGCGCGGCTCGCTGGCGGTCGCGCACAACGGCAACCTCACGAACCATGAGACCCTGCGCGAGCGCCTCGAGGCGCGCGGCTCGATCTTCCAGACCGCGAGCGACACCGAGTCGATCGTCCACCTCATCGCGATAAGCAAAAAGGAGCAGCTCCGCGACCGCGTCGCCGAGGCGCTCCAGCAGGTCGAGGGCGCCTACTCGCTGCTCTTCCTGACCGAGCGCGAGCTCATCGCGGTGCGCGATCCGCGCGCCATCCGGCCGCTCTGCCTCGGCGAGGTGCCGAGCGCGAACGGCACGGCCCGCGTGGTCGCGAGCGAGCCGACGGCGTTCGACCTCATCGGCGCGCGCAAGGTGCGCGACATCGCCCCCGGCGAGATGCTGATCATCAGCGCGGACGGGATCCGCTCCGAGTTCCCCTTCGCGCCGGAGTCGCGCAAGCTCTGCATCTTCGAGCACGTCTACTTCGCGCGCCCCGACTCGACCATCCAGGGGGTGAGCGTCTACGAGGTGCGCAAGGCGTTCGGCCGGCGGCTCGCCGCGGAGCAGCCCGTCGAGCCCGGGGAGGGCGACCTCGTCGTGATCCCCGTGCCCGACTCCGGCGTGCCGGCGGCGATCGGCTTCGCCGATCGCGCGCGCGCGCCGTTCGAGATGGGGCTCATCCGCAGCCACTACGTGGGCCGCACGTTCATCGAGCCGCAGCAGTCCATCCGGCACTTCGGCGTCCGGCTCAAGCTCAACCCGAACCGGGCGGCGATCGAGGGCAAGCGCGTCGTCGTCGTCGACGACTCGATCGTCCGCGGCACGACGAGCCGCAAGATCGTCAAGATGATCCGCGACGCCGGCGCCCGCGAGGTGCACGTCCGCATCTCGAGCCCGCCCACGCGCTGGCCCTGCTACTACGGCATCGACACGCCGACGCGCTCGGAGCTCATCGCCTCGACGCACTCGGTCGACGAGATCCGGAGCTACCTGACGGCCGACAGCCTCGGCTACCTGTCGCTGGAGGGGCTGGTCGAGAGCGTGCGCGCGATCGAGGTGCGGGAGGGAGACGCCGCCTCGGCGCGGCCGTCGGCGGACAGCTACTGCCACGCGTGCTTCTCGGGGAGCTATCCGATCCCGTTCACGCCGACCGCGCCGGCCCGGCAGCTCCGCATGGTGAGCGGTTGACCGTGCCCGGCTCCGGCGTGGAGGGGCAGCCGATGACCGAGGTCACCGCCGGGCGCCCCGCCGCGGATCGCGCCCCCGCGCACCCACCCCTGTTCGCGCGGGTCGCCGACGCGGTCTCGATCTACGAGGTGAGCCCTCGCGACGGGCTGCAGAACGAGGCGGCGATGATCCCGCTCGAGGGCAAGCGGAGGCTCATCGCGGCGCTCGTCCGCGCCGGCCTCCGGCGGATCGAGATCACGAGCTTCGTCTCGCCGAAATGGGTCCCCCAGCTCGCCGACGCCGAGGAGCTCGCGCGGACGCTCGCGCCCGAGGAGGGCGTGACCTTCAGCGCCCTGTGCCCGAACGCGCGCGGCCTCGAGCGGGCGCTCGCGGCGGGCCTGCGCGAGATCGCCGTCTTCCTGAGCGCGAGCGAGGCGCACAACCGCGCCAACGTCAACAAGTCGATCGACGACACGCTCTCGGTGTTCTCGGAGCTCGTCCCGCCGGCGCGCGAGGCGGGCCTCGCCGTCCGCGCCTACATCTCGACGGTGTGGGGCTGCCCGTACGAGGGCGACGTCGATCCGGCCCGGGTCGTGCGCATCGCGGAGCGGCTCATCGCGCTCGGGTGCTACCAGGTCTCGCTCGGCGACACGATCGGCGTCGGTACGCCGCGGCAGACGCACGACATCGTCCGCCGCTTCCTCGACGCGATGCCGCCCGAGCGGTTCGCGCTCCACCTGCACGACACGCGGGGCACGGCGCTCGCCAACATCCTGATCGGGCTGGAGCTCGGGGTCCGCGATTTCGACGCGTCGGTCGCGGGCGTGGGCGGCTGCCCCTACGCGCCGGGCGCGGCCGGCAACATGGCCACCGAGGACCTCGTGTTCATGCTCCACGGGATGGGCATCCAGACCGGCGTCGACCTCGATCGGCTGATCGAGGCGGGCAACGTCGCCGAGCAGGTCCTCGGCCGCCCGCTCCCCGGCAAGGTCCACCGCGCCGGCCCCTTCCGCCTGCGCGGCCAGCCGACCCGCGGCTGACGGCCGGGCGCGGCGCGAGCTCGAGGCGCCGGCCCGGCGGCCGGAGCGCCCGCGGCCGGGCGCCCCGCGTCGCGGCGGCGAGGCCGTCAGTCGCCCGCGAGGCAGGCGAGCCGGGTGAAGAAGACGTGGTGCTCGCCGCCCTCGCGATCGTCGCGGAAGAGGATGCCGACGTCGCCGTCCGGTCCGAACGCGGCGACCGGGTAGATGCTGTCGCGAGCGGCGAAGGTGAGCCGCTGCTCGGCGCTGATCCGGGCGAGCTCCGCGTTCAGCATGACCGCGTAGAGCTCGTAGCCGTCGTTCTGGTCGCGATCGTCCGAGTAGATCGCGAGCAGCCGGTCTCCGAGCGGGCGCAGGTACGGGTACCTCGAGCGGAACGGGCCCGGGTCGGAGATGGGCGTGGGCGGCGTGAGCACCTCGCCGTCCTCCGAGATCGCCGCCCCGTAGATGCCCTTGGGGCTCGCGGACTTGTCGAACCACGCGACGACGTAGCGATCCCCGTTCCAGACCACCGTCGGGTAGACCGCGTCGGTGTCGCCGGTCGTCAGCGTGATGACCGGCGACCGCGGATCGAGCTCGGCGGTGAACGTCTGGAACTTGATGAAGTGCGTGCTCGCGTCGCCCGTGGCCCACGCGACGCCGATGCCGCTCCGCCCCGCCGCGGCGGCGGGCGCCTCGTTGCCGAAGCCGCTCGACGAGTCGGTGAGCTGCACGTTGTCGCCGATCAGGTTGCCGTCGACGTCGATGCGCTGGGCGTAGAGGTCGAAGAGGCCGTTGCGCTCGTCCTGCCAGACGGGGATGAACTCCGTGCCGTTCCACGTGAGCGCCACGTTGACCGAGAAGCCGGGCGCGCTCGAGATGCGCCGATCGCCGCCCTCCACCTTCTGGCCGTCCTGATCGAGCAGGGAGAAGTAGACCTCGTAGTCGCCGTCGCGCCGGTCCTGCCAGGCGACGCCGTACCGATCGCCGACCCACACGATGGGCCCGCCGGCGGCGTCGCCGTTCCGCGGCGTGATGACCTGCTCGCCGGGCGGGAGCGGCTGCCCGCCCTCGCTGAGCAGCGAGCGATACACGCTGAAGCCCTGCGTGGTCCCGGAGTAGATCGCCGCGTAGGAGGCGCCGCTCCAGGCGAGGCCGCCGGCGCCGGCCGGCGCGATGTCGCCCGAGATGCGCGTCGCGTCCGCGTCGCGCGGCACGAAGCGCGCGCCGTTGTCGATCGTGCCGTCGCAGTCGTTGTCGACGCCGTCGCAGATCTCGACCGCGCCAGGGAAAGCCGCGGCGCTCGAGTCGTCGCAGTCGTCGCCGCACGAGAGCGGCTCGCCGGGGCGCGCGCCGGGCAGCGCCGCGCGGTGGCCGTCCCCGTCGAGGTCGAGCGTCGACGGCCCGTAGCTGCACGTCCCCGTCGCGCTCTCGCAGGTGTCGCGGGTGCACGGGTCGCCGTCGTCGCAGTCGACGGGCTCCAGGCTGACGCACGTGCCGCCGCGCCGCGCGCCCCCGCCGGCCGCGGCGCTCCCGTCGGGCGCCGCGCCGCCCTCGGCCCGGTCCGGCTCGAAGAGCTGGCAGATCACCGGCTTGCAGAGGTCGTCGGCGCCGGGGCAGTCGGCGTCCACCTCGCACTCCGGCGCGGGCGGCGGGATGGTCAGCCCGGTCCGCGCCCCGCACCCGCCCGAGAGCGCCCCGCCGAGCCCGGCGATGCCGAGCCCGAGGAGCGCCAGCGCTGCCGTTCGATGCGCGCGCCGCGCCATGGTCCACCGGGTCACAGGCATCCGCCGATCCCCTGGACGTCGATCGGCTCGCACACGAACCCCGGATCGCAGCTGTCGTCGCCGTCGAGCGCGCAGAGCGCGACGCACTGCGTGCCCGCGCCGGTCACCACGCAGGTGAACCCGGCGCCGCACCCCTCGCCGCCGCCGCACGGATCGCCCTGCCCGCCGGAGCCGGCCAGCGCGCAGTACGCGCCGTAGATCTCCTGCCCGCACGGCTCACGCGGATACTGCACGTAGATGAAGCACCCCTCTCCGGGGCCGCAGGAGCCGCTCGCCTGATCGTAGGGATCGCACTGGAAATCGGTGATCGGCGGCCCCGCGTCGGGACAGCCGGGATCGATGTACTCGTCAAGCGGGTCCTCGCCGGCGTCCGCGCCGCCTCCGCCCCAGCCGTCCGGCCCGCGGGGCGAGCCGGCCTCGCCGCCGGTGCCGCCGACGGACGGATCGTCCACGATGACTGTATGGCCACACCCCACGGCGAGGCCCAGCCCGGGGAGCGGCACGCAGAGGAGCGTCAGGAGGAGCGAGGAGCGCCGAAGCATGGCGCCCATGCTATCGATTCCTCGCGTACCTGCCACGCATTTGGCGGCGCCAGCACCCTCTGGACGCAACCGCAAGAGGTGGATTCTTGCCCCTGGACTGCAATCCCACTTGCCTGTTGGCCGGCACTCTGGTGTATCTCTCAATAATGCAAACACGCAACCTCCTCAGCATCGCGCTCCTCGCGGCTTTCCCCTTCGCGCTCGCCCAGCTCGTAGCTTGCGGTGGTGACGACTCGACCGGAGAAGGCGGAGCAGACGCCACCACCACCACCACCACCACCACCGGGAGCGGGGGCAGCGGCGGCGGCGGCGGCGAGGGCGGCAGCGGCGGCGGCGGCGAGGGCGGCGGCGGCGAGGGGGGCAGCGGCGGCGGCGAGGGGGGCAGCGGCGGCGGCGAGGTCGCCGGGGAGCCCGCCGGCCACCTGCTGATCTCGGAGATCGTCGTCGCGCCCGGTGCGGCCGAGTTCATCGAGATCTGGAACCCGACCGAGACCGACGTCGACCTCAGCAATTACTACCTTTCGGACAACTCCGTATATTATGCCCTCACTGAGGGCGGCACCTGGATGCCGGCCGGCACCGCGGGTACGGACTTCCTGGTCCAGTTCCCCGCCGGAACGACCATTGCGGCGGGGGCGTACCTCGTGCTCGCGAGCGACGAGGACTTCGAGCTCGAGTACGGTCGGTGCGCCGACTTCGCCCTTGACGAGTCGCCCATCCCCTGCGGGGGTGAGGATGTGACGCCCATGGTCGCGCCCGAGAACGGCTCGCTCGGCGCGCAGGCCGGCGCGCTGTTCACCAACGACGCGGAGATGGTGGTGCTCTTCGAGTGGGATGGCACCGTGGGCAGCTCGCTCAAGGACGTCGATTATGTCACCTGGGGCGAGGCCGCGGGGGCGTCGGCGCGCGCGGACAAGACAGGGAAGGCGGACTATGTCGCGGATACCGCGCGCCAGAGCCAGCGGCCGGCCCACACCGCCGGCGACCGGGAGAGCATCGCGCGCTGCAGCGATGTCGAGTTCGGCGAGCTCCTGACCGAGGGCAACGGCCTCAGCGGCCACGACGAGACGAGCGAGTGGCTCGACGTCAGCTTCGTCTTGGCGAGCCCGACGCCCGGCGAGGAGAACGATTGCCCTCAGCCGTGATCGTCCACCCCACGGAGGCTCGGGCCCGCCCGGCGCCGGCCGGACGCCGGGGCGCTCACCGCGCCGCGTGCGCCGGCGCCGCGGCGGGCGCCCGCGGCCCGCGCGGCGCCGCGCTCACTTCCGTGTGATCGTCACCTTCTTGATGACGGGCGGGTTGACGGGGCGCTCGCCCTTGACCTCGACGCTCGCCAGCTTGTGGACGAGCTCCTCGGGCCCGCACTCGCCGAAGATCGTGTAGCCGCCGTCGAGGTGGAACGCGGGCGCGTCGGTGATGAAGAACTGCGCCGAGTTGGTGTTCTTGCCGCGGTTCGCCATGCACAGGAGGCCCGCGCGGTCGTGGCTGCCGTCTTCCCAGACCTCGTCGGGGATCACGTAGCCGGCCTCTCCGGTGCCGTTCTTCTTGGCGTCGCCGCCCTGGATCATGAACCCCTTGATGATCCGGTGGAAGATCGTCCCGTCGTAGGCGGGCTTCTTCTCCCATTTCCCTTCCGGCGTCTTCCAGGGCCTGATCCCTCGCGCCAGGCCGACGAAGTTGGCCACCGTGATCGGCGCCTTGTCGTGGAACAGCTTGCAGGACAGCGCGCCGAGATCGGTCTCGATGGACGCGGTCAGCGTCTCGCCCGGCGGCAGCCCCTTCGTGGCGTCCTCGAGCGTCCACTTGCCCTTGAGCGGGTCGTCCTCGCTGGGCTTGACCTCCGCGACCGGCTTCGCGGCGACCTTGCGCCGCTGCGGCTGAGCGCGCGCCTTGTCCTTCTCCCCCTTGCCGTCGGCCCGCGACGCGCGCGCCTGCGTCGAGGCGGGCGTCGTCTTCGCCTTCGGCGACTCTTCGGCCGTCGGCTCCGGGGTCTTCGAGCATCCGGCGAGGAGCGCCAGCGCGGCGAGGGCGGGGATGGACTGAGTGGCGAGGGCTCTGGCAATCATCGGGCAACGATTTGCGCGTCGCGGTCCGGCGGTCAAGGAGGAGCCTCGCCGTGGTAGGGAAGCGGCATGAGCTCGCGCTGCGCCCTCGCGATCCGCCCGTTCTCCCCTGCCCTGCCCGCCCCGCACGCGCTGGCCTTGGCCGTGTCGATGTTCGGGATCGCCGCGGGCGCGTGCGAGCGCCGGGTCGACGAGCCGGCGCCGCTCGCGCCCCGCGTCGATCGGGTCGACGGGCCCGCCCGCGACCCCGCGCCCCCCGCCTCGACGGGGACGGGCGCGCCGGGCGCTGGCCGCTGCATCCACGCGACGCCGGCGACGCCCGAACGACCGCCGCCGACGCACGCCGGCCCGGATCCGGCGTGCCCCGACGACCCGACCGGCCCCTTCCAGCTCGCGACCGGCAAGGTGATCTTCCTCGATGCCAGGGCGCCCGACGTGCTGGTCGAGGTCGCGAGGAAGGAGGAAGAGCGCGCCCGCGGGCTCATGTACCGCAAGAGCATGCCGGAGGACCGCGGGATGATCTTCGTCTTCGAGCAGCGGCGCAACCACGCGTTCTGGATGCACAACACCTGCATCTCGCTCGACATGCTGTTCATCGACCGCGACGGCACGATCGTCGGTATCCAGGAGAACACGCCGACGCTCAACGACTCGACCTTTCAGGTCGGCTGCCCTTCCACGTACGTGCTCGAGCTGAACGCCGGCTGGGCGCGGCGCCACGGCGTCGTCGCGGGCCAGAAGGTCCGGCTCGAGGGGATCTGACGCTCGCCCGGCCGCGCGCGGGCGCCTGAGCCGCGCGCCGCCGCCGCGGCGCTACATGCCGCGGAAGAGGTCGAGCTGGCGCGCGGGGGCCAGCGCGCCGGCCGAGGCGCGCGCCAGGCCGGGCGGCAGCCCCGCCGGCGGCGCCGCGTCGAGGACGAGCGGCCCGCGCGGCGGCGCGGCGAGCAAGCGCGTCCGCCGGCCCGAGAGGGCGTCGCGGGCGGCCTCGAGCGCGAGCTCCGGGCGGTTGTTGATCTCCGAGAGGTGCATCAGCGCGACCGTGTGCGTGCCGCCGGGCAGCGCCGCGAGCAGCGCGCACGCCTGCGCGTTCGACAGGTGGCCTCGCGACGAGGAGATCCTGCGCTTGAGGTGCTGCGGGTACGGGCCGCCCGCGAGCATGTCCGCGTCGTGGTTCGACTCGAGCAGCAGCACGTCGCAGCCGGCGACGTGCTCCAGGAGCCCCGGCGGGACCTCCCCGAGATCCGTCACGAGCGCGGCCCGCCGCGCGCCGTCCCCCACGACGAGCGCGACCTGCGCCGCGTCGTGCGGCAGCGGTCGAGGCGAGACGGTGAGCGCGCCGATCTCGAACGGCTCGCGCGGCGAGAAGACCCGGACGCGCGCCGGGTCGCCGAGCGCCGCGGCGCGCGCGGTCGCCTCCGAGGCGTAGATCGGGATCTTGAGCTTCTTGTTGTACCTGGCCGCCGCGCCGACATGATCCGCGTGCGCGTGCGTGATGACGATCGCGTCGGGCGCCCAGCCGGGCTCGCCGCCCGCGGCCGCGAGGCACTGCTCCAGCACCCGGGGCCCGACGCCCGCGTCCACGAGGACCCTCGTGCCGCGGGAGGCGAACAGCGTGGCGTTGCCCCCGCTCCCGCTCGCGATGATGGTGATCTTCATGTCCGGCTCCGCGGAACGGGTCGCCCCTGACCCGTAGCGCAGGCGGGGGGAAGGGCGCAAGCGCGCCGGTGGTGGGGCGCCGCGCGGCGCGAAGCGCTCGCGGAGGCGCCCGAACGACGCTACAGGGATTTCAATCGTGGTGCCCTCCTCCCGTCCCCCCCCTGCTCCCGGCGCGGAGGCGCCGCCCGGCGAGCCCCAGGGCGGCGGCGCGCGCCGCGGCAAGCGGCGCCGTCGCGCGGTGATCGCGGCGCTGCTGGTCGCCGTGGTCGGCGTCGCCGCCGCCGCGGTGCTCGTGCTGGCGCCGCCCGCGATCCGGCGGGAGATCATCGCCGAGGCCCGCGCGCGCGGCGTCGCGCTCGACCCGGGCGAGGTCGAGCTCGGCCTGCGCGCGATCCGCCTGCGCGGCGCGCGCTTCTCGCTGCTCGGGGTGGGCGGGCTCTCGGGCACGCTCGCGCGCGCGACGATCGAGCTGCGCGGGCTCTCGCCTGCGCGGATCGCGGCGGAGCGCGTCGAGCTCGCCCTGGTCGGGACCGACGCCCTGGAGGGCCTGCCGGCGTGGGCGGCGCGGTACGGCGCGCGCGCGGCCGCGCTGCCGCTCGCCGCGGGCAGCGTCCGCGTGGGCTTCCGGGATCGCGACGGGGCGCCGGAGGCGTTCGCGCTCGAGGGCGCGTCCCTCCAGCGCGGCGCGGGCGGCGTGGGCGTCGGCGCCGCGGCGCCGCCCGGCGCGCTGCGGCCGGAGCGCGGCGTCCTGAGGCAGGCGCGCGTGCTGGTCGCCGGCGAGGAGATCGCGCGCACCGACGTCGCCTGGTCGATCGGCGCGGCCTCCGTCTCCGTGGGCCTCGGCGGCGAGGAGGCGGCCACCGCGCCGCTCCGGGCCGAGCTCCGGCCGGGCCCGTCGCCGGGCGCCGCGATCGAGCTCGCGCCGACGCCGCTCACCTCGGTCGCCGCGCTGCTCGGCGTCGACGTCGGCGCGTCGCGGATGATCGTCTCCGGCACGCTCGCTCTGCGGCTCGCGGACGGCGCGGCCCGGACGGCCCTGTCGGAGGCGCCGATCGAGGGCCCGATCGCGCTCACGGTGAAGGGCTTCACGCTCCCCCACCCCAGGGAGCTCGACGGGCTCCTGTTCGGCGACACCACGGTCCTCAAGGCGGACGCGCGCCTCTCGGCGGACCGCCAGCGCGTCGCGCTCAGCCGCGTGGAGGTCGCCGCCGGCGCGCTGAAGCTCGGAGGAACGGGCACGATCCAGCGCGACGGGGCGGACGCCTCGATCGCGATGGATCTGTCCGGTTCCATCCCGTGCTCGCTCCTGGCCGGCTCTGCCGCGCAGGCGCACCTCGCCGGCGTCGTCGGGCTGCTCGCGGGCGACCTGGCGAGGCGCACGCTCGCGGGCACGGTGGCGGTCCGGGTGCGCGTCGATGCGCGCGCGAGCCGCCTCACGGCCGCGCGTGTCGATCCGAGCGCGATCTTGCGGTGCAAGGTCCGCTTCTAGCGCACCTGCGGGGGGTCGGGCCGAGAGGCGAACCGCCATGACGAAAAGGGCGCCAAGAAACCAGGGAAGTAGAAGGGGAAAATGGAGGGACAACCCTCCCCCTCTCTTCTTGGCGTCGCTGGCGCCATGGCGGTTCATCTGCTGATCCGGGGCAACTTCCCGCAGCAGTGCGAGAGCGGCGCTCGTTCCGGAGGCGGGCGGCGCGCTCGTTCCGCAGGCGGGCGCGCGCGGGAATACCGCTTCCCCTCGGTCGCGTCGCACGCTAGGGCACCGGGACCGGTGCTGATCCTACCGAGAGAGCCGCGCCCAGACCTCGACCTCGTGAAGGACGCGATCGCCGCGTTCCGCGAGAAGGGTCGCGAGCGCGTCCGGCCGAACGACCTCGACGCGCGCGATCCGGCGTTCATCGCCCGGGTGCTCCCGCTGCTCGGCCTCCTCTACGACGACTACTGCCGCTGCGAGACCGAGCTCGAAGAGGAGCTGCCCGATGGCCCCTTCCTCGCCATCGGCAACCACAACGCGATGACCGGAATGCCGGATATGTACTGCCACATGACGGCGTTCTGGCGGCGTTACGGGACCTCTCGCCCGGCGTATGGGCTGATGCACGACCTCCCGTTCAACGTCCCGAAGGCCGGCCCCTGGCTCAACGCCAGCGGCGCCATCGCCGCGTGCCCGGAGAACGCCCGGCGAGCGCTCGCCCGGGGCGCGGCGCTGCTGGTCTTCCCCGGCGGCGATCTCGACGCGTGCAAGCCCACCTCGGCGCAGTACACGATCCGCTTCGGCCAGCGCCGCGGCTTCGTCCGGCTCGCGATCCGCGAGGGCGTGCCGATCGTGCCGATCGTGAGCGTGGGCGCGCACCAGTCGCTCTACATCGCCACCGACGGGCGCCGGCTCGCCGAGTGGCTCGGCCTGCCCCGCCTCGCGCGCTCGAACGTCGCGCCGCTCGGCCTCGCGCTGCCGTGGGGGCTCATCGTCGGCGTCCCGATCCCCCACGTGCCGCTGCCTGTGAAGATCCACACGCGCATGCTCCGCCCGCTGCACCTCGGTCTGCCGAGGGGCGCGGCCGACGACCCCGTCCAGGTGGAACGCGCGTTCGAGCGGATCGTCGCCGTGATGCAGGCCGGGCTGGACGAGCTCCGGGCGGCGGGCCGGCACGGCCTCTTCCCGCGCGCCGAGCGGGGCTCCCCGCGCGCCGAGCGGGGCTCCCCGCGCGCCGAGCGGGGTGGAGCACGGCGCGGCGGCGCGGCGTTCGCGCCGAACGTGTGGGCCGGCGCGCACGCCGCGCCGGGAGCGGCCCGCGCGCGACAAAGGGCGGTCGGCCTCGCGGGGCTCTCGGAAAAATGAGCCCGTTCATGTAGGCTTGACCGCCAGCCGTGACCCCCGACCGCACCGCGCAGCTCCTCGCACCGCTGGCCCAGCCCGGAGAGCTCATCGCGGCCAAGTACCGCGTCGAGCGGGTCATGGCCGTCGGCGGGATGGGCATCGTGCTCGCGGCGCGCAACGAGGATCTCGATCAGCAGGTCGCCATCAAGATCCTGCGCCAGGACGCCCTCGCGAACCAGGAGGCCGTGGCGCGCTTCCTGCGGGAGGCGCGCACCGCGGCGCGCCTCCAGGGCGAGCACGTCGCGCGCGTGTTCGACGTCGGCACCACCGAGGGCGGCGTGCCGTTCATGGTGATGGAGTTCCTGAGCGGGCTCGACCTCCAGCAGGTCATCGACGCGCGCGGCCCGCTGCCCGTCCAGGATGCGGTCGACTACGTGCTCCAGGCGCTCGAGGCCGTGGCCGAGGCGCACGCGGCCGGCGTCGTGCACCGGGACATCAAGCCTTCGAATCTGTTCCTCGCCGAGCACGCGGACGGGACACGGCGCATCAAGGTCCTCGATTTCGGCATCTCGAAGGGGCAAGGCCTCGACTCGCCCGCCGAGCCGGGGCTCACGTCGACGAAGCAGGTGATGGGCTCGCCCGGGTACATGTCGCCCGAGCAGATGATGACGCCGAGGAGCGTCGACGGGCGCGCCGACGTCTGGTCGTTCGGCGTGCTGCTGTACACGCTCGTGACCGGCGAGCCGCCGTTCCAGGGAGAGACGGTCGCGGCGGTGATGGCGAACATCCTGCACCAGCCGGTGCCGCGGCTGCGCGACAAGCGCAGCGACGCGCCAGCCACGCTGGAGCGGATCGTCGCCCGCTGCCTGGAGCGCGACGTGAACGCCCGGTACGCCAACGTCGGCAAGCTCGCGCAGGCCCTCGAGCCGCTCGGGTCGAGCTTCGCGAAGCTGTCGACGTCGCGCATCCAGAGCGCGATCGGCGCGGCGTCTCCGGCGGGACAGACGCTGCTCAACGCGAAGGGCGCCGAGGAGAGCGACAGCCTGTCCGGCGCCTCGTGGACCCGCACGAACCTCCGCGGACGGTCGCGCCGCAGGCTGCTCGTGGCCGCCGGCGTGACGTGCGTGCTCGCCGGCGTGGCCACCGCCGCCGTGTGGCTGCTCGCGGGCCCCCGCGGGGCGCCGGACACGTCGGGCCCTGTGGCGGCGCGCGAGCCCGAGCGCGCGAGCCCGCGCGCCGTGAGCTCCGGCGCGCCGCTCGGCGCCGCGTCGCCGAGCGCGCCGTCTGCCGTCCCCGGGACCGCCGACGCGGCGAGCCCGGCGGAGCCGGCCCCCACGCCATCCACGGCCTCGCCGACGCCGCCGGGGTCCGCGTCGTCCACGGCCTCGCCGACGCCGCCGGGGTCCGCGCCGTCCACGGCCTCGCCGACGCCGCCGGGGTCCGCGCCGTCCGCGGCCTCGCCGACGCCGCCGGGGCCCGCGCCGTCCTCGGCCCCGGGAGGCACCGCCGCCTCCTCACCGCCGAGGGCCTCCTCCTCCGGAGCGCCGCTCAGGCCAGCGCCGGCGCCAAGGCCGCAGAGATCGATGAGCGAGGACGATATGCTGAGGAACCGCCATTGAGATCATCACGATCGCGACACACGGGTGCATGGTTGCTCACGCTGCTCTCTGGGGTGAGCCTGTCCGCGCCGCTGCGGGCCGAGCCCACCGCGGCGGACAAGGCCCTGGCCGAGGGGCTGTTCCAGGACGGCAAGCGGCTCATGGACGAGGGCAGGCTCCAGGAGGCGTGCGCCAAGCTCGCCGAGAGCCAGCGCGTGGATCCCACCGTCGGGACGCTGCTGAACCTCGCCGTCTGCCACGAGAAGGAAGGCAAGACGGCCAGCGCGTGGGCCGAGTTCAAGGAGGGCTCGTCGCTCGCGGCGAGCCTCGGGCAGCAGGATCGCGCCGAGTTCGCGGCCAAGCGCGCGGCCGAGCTGGAGGCCCGCCTGACGCGCCTCGTCCTCGAGGTGGCAGACGCGGCGCCGGGGATGGTGATCACGCTGAACGGCAACGAGCTCAGCGCGGCCGCGGCCACCGGCTCGGGCATCCCGGTCGACCCGGGCGAGGCGACCATCGAGGCGAGGGCGCCGGGCAAGCAGCCCTGGCAGATGCGGGTGACGCTCGATCCGGGGCCGAGCGCGAAGCAGGTGACCATCCCCGCGCTCGCGAACGCCCCCGCGCCCGCCGAGGCGAGGCCGGCGTCCCCTCCCCCGCCGCGCCCGCCGCCGGCGCGCCCGGGGGTCGATTCGACGGGCAGCTCGATGCGCACGCTGGGCTTCGTCGCCGGCGGCGTCGGGCTGGCGGGCATCGGCGTGGGATCGGTGTTCGGGGTCATGGCGATGCAGAAGGCCGGGGAGGTCGAGGAAGGCTGCAGCGGCAACTTCGGCTGCAGCCCGGCGGATGTGGCCAACAACGACGACGCCCGGACGAGCGCGATGGTCTCGAACATCGCGGTGGGCGCCGGGCTCCTTTGCCTCGGGGCGGGCGTCGTGATGGTGCTGATGTCCCCGTCGGCGGAGCGCGCCGTCGCGGGACAGCCGATCTGGGTCGCGCCCAGCGTCGCCTCGGACGGGGGGCGCTTGACGCTCGGAGGCCGATGGTGATGCGAAGCTCAGCGACGACCGCCGTGACGCTCGCGCTCGCCGCGCTCGCGCCGTGTCTCCACGGCTGCGGCGAGATCGCGGGGATCGAGGATCGCGAGGTGATCCCCCTGATCGTCATCGCGGAGAACCAGACGCAGCCCCACGCGATCGCGCTCGACGAGGAGGCGGTCTACTGGACCAACCTGGGCAACGACGGCACCCGGGGCGAGCACACGGGCGGCTCGCTCCGGAAGCAGATCAAGGACGAGAGGGAGATCATCGACCTGCTCGCGCCCTCTGGCGAGGCGCCCTACGCCCTCGCGCTGGACGCGACGCACATCTACTGGTCGCTCACCGACAACGACCTGCCCAGGGGCTGCGCGGACACCAACATCGAGCGCGACAAGCTGCGGCGACTGTCGAAGCAAGAGCCATTTCCGGCGACCTACGCGCCGAGCCTCTGGGGAGGTTGCGGCAAGGCAGAGACGATCGCGGTGGACGCCACGCGGGTCTACGGCGCGCGCCCCACCGCCGACCGCGTCACCTGGGTGCCCAAGGAGGACGAGGACAGCGACGGCAAAGGGGTGTCGCTGGAGACGAACGGAGATCCCACCGGCGTCGCGACGGACGGCGCGCGCGTCTACTGGACCGACAGCGCCCTCGGGAGGCTCGCCGTCACGGATCCGAGCGAGGCGGATCCAGAGACGATAACGGTCCACGTCGAGGGCGCTGGTGCTCAGCCAGGCTTGCTCGTGATGGACGACGTCAACCTGTACTGGCTCACCGAGGACAGCGTCCTGCGATCTCCGCGAAGCCCGTCGCCCGCGACGGCCGAGCCGGTGGTCCTCCGCGGTGGCCTGGCGCGCCCTGCCGGGATCGCCGCCCACGGAGAGTACCTCTACGTCACCGACGCGGAAGAGGGGGCCGTCTATCAGATCCACAAGGATCAGAGAGTCCCGACGAGGGCGATCGCGGAGGGCCAGGACGGCCCGACGGGGATCGCCGCGGACGACACAGGCGTCTACTGGGTGAACAAGAGCTCCGGCGAGGTCGTGAGGTTCTTCGAGGGCTGACGCGCGGCCGCCACCCGCCGGGCAGCGGCGCCGCGGGGAGCGCTCGGCGGCTCCGGCTCCCTCGACCTGCGGGTGGCCCCCGTCGCCTCGCAGGTCGACTCGTCGCCTCGCGGTCGGATTCAGTCGCCCCGCAGGCGGGCTCAGTCGACCTGCAGGTGGAAGTGCGGCGGCCGCGACTCTTCGAGCGCGAGCACGCCGCCCACCTCCTCCACGCCGTCGAGGAACGCGCGCTTCTCGGCCGAGGTCATGTCCCGGTTCCGGATGTCCACCGCGCCGTCCCGGAGGTGCGCCGAGATGAACACGCCGCGCTCGACCTGGGAGCGAATCACCTCCTCGATGGCCGCGATCATGGCCCCGGGCGGCAACCCGGTCGACCGCGCCTCCTCGTAGGCGCTCAGGATCTCGCGCGCCGCCGCCTTGTCCCTGTACAGGCCGAGGACATCGGCGCCGTGCCGGAAGAGATCGAGCATCGCCTCCGCCTGCCGCGCGGGATCCCGCGTGCCGCTCGTGACCACGATCTCCTTTCCGGTCCGCCGGAAATAGGCGTCGGCGATCTCCGCGACCTTCTGCTCCACGGCGGGCGCGAGGGTGATGCCGGTCAGCAGCACGTAACGGCGCTCCTCCTCCGGTCCCGACGACGGCGCGCGCCGCCTGGAGGAGGCGCGCGCTTCCCTCCCGGGCTCGTCCGGCTCGTCGTCCCCCTCCGGGACCTGCAGCGACAGCACCCTGGCCGCGGGTCCGTCGGGCATCCAGAAATGAATCCCCACCTGCGCGCCGGGGGCGCTCGCGGAGGGCGACGCGCGTCGCGCTCCGGAGAGATCGGGCTCGGGCGCGGGCCGGGAGGCGCAACCTCCGGCGGCGAGCGCGAAGAGCAGGGCCGCGGCGAGCCGGGCGCGCTGGAGAGAGGAGGAACGCGAGCGCAACATGCGAACCACGGGCGCCTCCTACTTCGTGATCGTGAACGAGGCGCGCGCGAGCTCGCTGCCCGCCGCGTCGCTGACCGCCACCGACCAGACCCCCGCCGCGCGCGCCTTGCGCGTCGCCGCCCACGTGCGGAAGCGCCGCTGCGCGCCGACCGGGAGGCGGATGCGCAGCGGCGCGCTCCCGTCGGGCGGCGTGAAGGTGACGCGGATCTCGGAGGTGGCCTGCTCCTTGTTCGAGAGCTCGACGAACGCGTAGAGGCGGTCGGCCTCCGCGCGAGAGAACGAGGTCGCCGCCTCGATCGGCTCGCGGCTGGCGATGCCGCGTGAGACGACGAGCCGCACCACCTCGAGCTCGGGGATCGCGACCGCGCCCCCGTCCTCCTCGCCGATCTGCGCCCCGCGCCCTGCGCCGTCCGCGGCGCGCGCCGTCATGGCCGATCCCGACCTGCGACGCCGCTCCTTTGCCGCCCCGCGCGCTGCCCGGGACGCGCTCTTCTCCGCGACGCGCTCTGCCCCGCTGTCCTCCGCTCCGGCCACGCCGTCCGCGGCCGCCGAGCGCGGCGGCGCGTCGCCCTCCGGCCCGCTGCCCGGCCTCTCCTGGGCCGCCCGGCTCAGCGCGGGAGGCTCCTCCCGGACGATCCGTGCGATGGCCTCGCTCGGATCGCTGCAGCCGGACGCCGCCCCGCCGAGAGCGGCGGTCGCCAGCGCCAGGATCCTCATCCTCCGTGTCGTTCCCCGGGTGTCCACGCCCGACGAAGTGCCACGGTTCAGCAGAACGGGCGAAAAAACGGCCACCCGGCCGCCGGGGGTCCCCCTGTCACCGCGGCGCCACGCGCCGGTCCGCCGCCGGGGCCCGCTCTCATCGCGGCGCCACGCGCCGGTCCGCCGCCGGGGCCCCCCTCCCGGCGCGCGCCTCGAGGCGCCCCGCCTCAGCGCTTCAAGCGGGACCAGCGTGGGCTGTTTGCCAATTCACCTTCTGACGCATCACCGAAATCCGTCACCGCGCTGTCTTCGATCATGAGGATGAGCAGCCCTCCGCTCGCACCTCGTGCCGTCGTCGCCCGGGATCCCTGGCTTGCCTCCCGAGACGGATGGTCCGAGCCTGCCGCTGCGATCTGCTTCATCTCCAGCTCCTTGCCCCCTTCAACGTCGCGATGCACGCCCCGTCCGGCCTGTCTGCACTCTCGTGCACCGTACCCGAGGCGAAAACCGAGCTAGGCGCGGGAACGCCAGTGTTCGCAGAATAGTCATAATCCCGACTAAAAATCACCAGAAAAATCTCTTCTTCTGGGTTCTGTCCATCGTCTTTCATGTCGCATGCTCCCAGGGCTCGCGCGGTTCGCGTGGCGCACGTGATGCGACTGGACACCGGAAGTTCTGCCCGGACCGCATTCTTCTGTTACGGCTCTTCAGGAGCGCGATACCAGCAGGAACGTGAGGTCTGGTGACTTCGCGCCTGCGCGTCGGCCCCGGAGGCACCGTGGCTCCTGACCCGGCGGCGCTCGGAAGACGGGTTGCCGTGTAAGCCCTGGGCCCTGCTCGTACGTAATAGCTACGCCCCGGCCTGAGAGAGGAGACGGCGCGCATGGAGCAGATCGGCGATTACCTCGTTCGGCGCCTCCTCGGCGAGGGGGGGATGGGCAAGGTCTACGAGGGCGAGGAGCGCCTGTCGGGCCGGCGGGTCGCGCTGAAGGTGCTCCGGCCGGAGCTCGCCCGGAGCGAGCAGGGGCGGCGCCTCTTCCTCAACGAGATGCAGATCCTCGCGCGCCTCGAGCACCCGAACGTCGTCCGGAGCCTCGCCAGCCTCGAGGCCTCCGGCGAGCTCGTGATGGTGCTCGAGTACCTCGACGGCCAGACGCTGCGATCCGTGCTGGGCGCCGCGGGCCGCCTCCCCTGGCCGGAGGCGGTGCGGATCGTCGCCTCCGTGGCGAGCGCGCTCGCCGCGGCCCACGGCCAGGAGCCGCCGGTGATCCACCGCGATCTCAAGCCCGAGAACATCATGGTGCAGCGGGACGGCAGCGTGAAGGTGATGGACTTCGGCATCGCCAAGGTCGTGGAGGCGATGAACCAGACCAACACGCAGAGCGTCGGCACGCTGCAATACATGAGCCCTGAGCAGATCGACGCGCGCTCCATCGACCACCGCTCGGATCTCTATTGCCTCGGGCTCATCCTGTACGAGGCGCTCTCGGGGCGCCCGCCGTTCCAGTCGACCTCGCCGCGGGAGCTGCTCAACCTGCAGTGCACGGCGGAGCCGCCGCCGCTCGACGACGACGTGCGGGGCGCGTTGCCCCGCGGCATCGAGCAGTTGCTCTTCGCGCTGCTCGAGAAGGCGCCCGAGGACCGGCCGTACCTCGCGCAGGACGTCGTGGACCGGCTGGAGCCGTTCCAGGCGGCGACATCGCCGCGCGGGACAGGCGGCGACCGCGGGACCAGCGGCGAGCGCAGGACCGGCGGCGACCGCGGAGCCAGCGGCGACCGCGGGACCAGCGGCGACCGCGGGACCAGCGGCGACCGCGGGACAGGCGGCGACCGCGGGACCAGCGGCGACCGCGGGACAGGCGGCGAGCGCAGGACCGGCGGCGACCGTGAGGTGACGCCGACGCCGTCGCGCCCCGGCCGCGCCGCGCGGGAGAGCGCGCCAGGCGACGCGCGCATCTCCGCGGGGGCGGGCGCGCCGCCCGCCGATACGATCGCCCTCGTCGACCAGCTCGACCGGACGCGCGACGTCCCGACCGGGGTCGCGATCGCGATCATCGTGGCGCTGTCGGCGCTCGCGGGCCTCGGGACGTACGCGCTGCGCTCGACGCCGAGCGCGCCGCAGCCGCCCGACAGCGCCGCAATCCCGGCCCCGCCGGCGGGGGCGCGGTGAGGCGCAGGTCGCCGGCCCCCGCGGGCCGCGGCGCGACCGCGCGCCTGCGGCAGCTCGCGCCGCTCGGCGTGGGCGCCCTGGTCGCCGCGGCCGCGCTGGCCTCGCTCGCGCCCTCGCGGACCGGCCCCGGGGCGAGCGCGCGGCCGAGCGCCGCCGTGGCGCCGGCCCTCCCGCTCGCGCAGCCGCGGACCTCGGCGCAGGACTGCGCCGCGTGCCACGGCCGCCAGGCCTCGGAGTGGCGCCGCTCGGTGATGGCGCACGCGGTGACGAGCCCGCTCTTCAACGCCCTGGAGAGCCTCATCGAGGAGCAGGTCGGGCGCGACGCCGGTTGCCCGGACGGCGCGGGCATCCTGCGCAAGGCCGATCCCGCGCGGGCCTGCCGCGATCGGCAGAGCGGCCTCGCGGTGACCGGCTCGGGCGGCGAGCACTGGTGCGTGAACTGCCACGCGCCCGCGGAGAACCTCGACCCCGCCATGCCCGCGTGGGACGGCCGCCCCGGCGGCGATCCGCGCACGCGCTTCCCCGTGCGCGACCTGCTCCCCCGCCGGGGCCTCGAGGGGATCTCGTGCGGCTTCTGCCACCAGGTGCACGGCCCGGTCGGCCCACGCGAGCGCGCCGGCTACCAGGGCAATCCGACGTGGAGGTCCACCGTGACGGGCGCCGTCTTCGCGGCGCGCCCCGAGGACGCGCGCGGCCTGTTCGGCATCGCGAACAGCGGCTACGCGCTGCGCCCGGACGA
This sequence comes from Sorangium cellulosum, assembly GCF_004135735.1. Taxonomy (GTDB): domain Bacteria; phylum Myxococcota_A; class Polyangia; order Polyangiales; family Polyangiaceae; genus Sorangium; species Sorangium cellulosum_F. Next base: position 5,347,735 of record NZ_CP012670.1, read on the forward strand.
GCTCCTGCTCCCCGCGGGCCGCGGCGCGGCCGTCCGCGCCGGGCCCCCGCCGGCGGCCCCGGGCGCCGCCCTTCGCGCCGGGCCCCCGCCGGCGGACCCGGGCGCCGCCCTTCGCGCCGGGCCCCCGCCGGCGGACCCGGGCCGCGGAGCCGATCCCGTGGTGCACGGGCGACCGTCAGGACGCGCGAAGGCCTACCTGCGCTCGAGCGAGTTCTGCGGCGCGTGTCACGACGTGCGCCTCTTCGGCACCGACAGCCTCGCCGCGGCGAAGGGCGAGCATTTCAAGCGCCTGCGCAATGCCTACACCGAGTGGTCGGACTGGGCGAGATCCGAAGAGCGCGCAGGCCGCCGCGCGGCGACCTGCCAGGACTGCCACATGACCACGTACCCGGGCGTCTGCGAGGCGGCCCCCGGGGCGCCCGGGCAGGATCCCGAGTGCCCGCCGGGCACGCGCTTCACGCCGCGCCCGCCGGGCGCGCGGCCGCGAGGTCTGGTCGCCCACGACTCCGCCGCTCCGTCGGAGGTCGCGACGCATTACTTCTCGGGGGTCGATGTGCCGCTCTCGGACGAGTTCCCCGACGCGCTCGTCGACGAGCCGTCGCTCGATGTCCACGGCATCCCGGCCAGCGCCCGCCGCCGCCGCGACATGCTCCTCCGGCGCACGTTCCGCTTCGGGCTGGGCGCCGCGAGGCGCGCGGGCGCAGGCGGCGATCGCCTCGAGATCCCGGTCGAGATCGAGAACACGGGCGCCGGACACAAGGTGCCGGCCGGCTTCAGCCAGGAGCGCGAGATCTGGATTCACCTCGCGGTCAAGGATGGAAACGGGCGAGTGCTCTACGAGGTCGGGCGCGTCGACCACGCCGACGAGGATCTGCGAGACAAGGTGTTCACCCGCGTGACCACCGATCCAGACGCAAACGCCCCCTTCGGGGCAACGGGCGCCCGAGGAGGCCTGTTCGGCGCCGACGTTCGCGACGGCCCCGATGTCCCCCGCTGGGATCCACCTCCGCGGCTCGGCGGCACGTCGTTCCGCGGGCGAGGGCTCATCAACTTTCAGAACGGGTTCCTGCGGTGTGTCCGCTGCATCGGCGTCGTGGCCGCGAACGGCACCTGCCAGCCCGGGCCAGGCCAGGGGCTCCACCACGCCGACCGCTTCGCCGACGGCGACTACGACGTGGACACCGGGGCGTGCGGCTCGAACCTCTCGGGGCCCAACGCGTTTCTGGAGGTCTATTTCCCGGTCGGCGCGCTGGACGCGAGCCGCGGAGTCGTCAAAGGGCCGGACGCGATCATCGACACGCGCTCCGTGCCGCCGGGCGTGCCGATCCGGTACACGTACGATCTCTCGACCGGGGGTCGGCGCGGCCCCTTCCGGGCGGAGGCGAGGCTGCTGTTCCGGGCGTTTCCCCCCTTCCTGATCCGCGCCTTCGCCGCGTACGAGCGGGAGCAGGCGCGGCGCGGCCTCAGGCCGAGCGGACCGCTCGTCACCGGCGCGATGCTCGATCGCCTCGAGATCGTCGAGCTCGCGCGCGCCGAGGTGGAGATCCGCTGACGGGAGGTCACCGCGATGGATCCGCCGGAGAGACAGGCGCCCCGACGCGCCGGAGCACAAATAGGGGCGAGCCCCCACCCCGGCCTGCGGGGTAAGGGCTTCGCTGATGTGGAGCTGGAATGTTCAGCCCGTCGCGCTCATGAGAGGTGTCCCGGACGATCAGGGAGGGGGCGGGGGCGGCTCGGTCGACTCCGGAGGAGGCAGCTTGACCAGCCTGGCGATCCGGTAGGGCTGCTTGGACGGGGACTCATAGCTCTTCAACGACGAGGTGAGGCTCCAGGTGTAGCCGAGCAGGATGTCCGTGCTCGAGTCCGTGTACACGCGCATGTAGCCCACCCCGATGCCGCCCTCGCCGGTCGCGCACCTGCTGTCCGAGTACTCGCCGAGGTCGCACCCGTGCGGCGAGTTGGTCGAGTCCACGATCGGCACCATGTACTGTTTCGTCCCCGAGTAGCGGGGCATGATCTGCCGGGTGAGCTCGACGGCCGGGCCCGTGATCATGACCGTGTGACCGCTGTAGAGCACCTCGTCCCTGATCCCGTCCCCGTCCTCGTCCCCGTTCTCCCTCACGAGGCCGACGACGAGGACGTCGCCCTTCTGGATATCCACCGCCTTGGTGACGCGGCGGAAGTGCGTCTCGACCCACGGGGTGGGCGCGCCGAGCGCCGGGCTCATGCTGATGAGCTGGAAGTAGTAGTCGGACGTGGGGCTGGTCGAGTCCCACATGTTGTAGAGGTCTGCCGGCGAGTACCCCATCGCCTTCCGCAGCGACAGCGTGAAGAAGCACGCGGCCTTGGTGCTGGCGGACCACGCCGGATGGGTCTCGGACGGCTCCTCCCAGTTGATGTAACACCCGCCCTCGGTGCTGGAGCTCCACTCGTTCACGACCGCGTTCTCGGCGATCTCGAGGGCGTAATCCACGTGGTCCTTCTGGACCTGGGCGCTCGCGGGCGCCGGATCGAACGTGACGAAGGACGCGGCAGCCAGGGAAGCAACAGCTAAACTCGTCGTGCGCCTACTCATACATCTACCTCGTTGATCTGAATGACCTTGCATGTGTGCTCTGGAGCAGATGCCCGTCATTTCATGCTGAGCCACCAAACGAACCCTGGCGCCGAAGATGCCGAGTATAGCAGGATGGATATTCACGACGTTCGGCTTGGGTGTCAAGGCCCTTCTCCGGGCGCCGTCTTTTTTTTCGTTCCGTTCACTTCTGCTTGTTATGTGCTTTTCGAACATGAAGTAAGACCATGTCGTCCTTCGAGACAGCGGATGCGTGATGGTATGAAGCGATGATGTCCCGCGCACTGATGCATCGTCGCCCGGGCGCGCGCCTCGAGGTCGATCTTCGCGGCGAATTTCCCTTCATTTGCGGGGCCTTGGCTCCGATCGCCGGCCTGCCCCTCCGGAGCCTCCCCCCCGCCCGCAGCGACCGGGAGCCGTGCTGATGCCCTCATCAGACCACACGCGAGAAAACGTGCACGATGCAGAATTCCAACGCGACCACATGTGGCCGCCAGGGGTGTTCAACACACCCTGGCTGCGAGGGCTCGACGAGCGCGCCCGGCGAGAGATCGCCGGGGCGGGCAGGCTCCGTTCGATCGCTCCGGATGAGGTCGTTTATCGCGCCGGCGACGCCGGCGACGCCTTCTTCGTCGTGGCGTCCGGGCGCGTCGGCCTGCGCGCGACGCGCCGCGGAGACGACCGCGACACCGAGGTGCGCGCGGCCGCTCCGGGCGATGTCCTCGGCGAGGAGGCCGTGGTGGGCACCCCGCGCAGGACCACCGCGGTCGCGCTCGCGCCCAGCGTGCTCGCCGAGATCCCCGTCCACCTGTTCCGCCGCGCCGCCGGCCGCTCCGGCAACGCCGAGGCGGCCGAGGAGCTCGAGCGCGCGCTCTGGAGGAGCGCCACGCGCGACCTCCTCGGCACCCTCGCCTTCACGCGCGATCTCGATCCCGGAGACCTCGACGCCCTCCTCGACGCGGCGAGCCACCGCCGCTTCGAGCGGGGGCAGGCCGTCTATCGCGCCGGGGATCCGGCGACCGAGCTGTGGCTCATCGCCGACGGCATGGTGCAGATCCAGGCCGAGGAGGGCGATCGCATCCATGTGCGCGCCTACCTCACCCGGGGCGATTTCTTCGGCGACGTCGAGCTCGACGACGGGCACTGCCGGGAGGCGACCGCGGTGGCCAGCGGGGCGACGACGCTGCTGTCCGTCCCCGCGGGGGTGTTCGCGGCCCTCGCGCGGAAGCACCCCGACCTGATCCCGCGGCTCCGGCGCTTCACCGGCGAGCGCCACGCCGCGCAGGACGCGGTGGTCGCCGGCCCCGCGCGCCACCACACGGCGCACGTGTTCCGGGATCTCTACCGGCTGCAGATCGCGCGGTCGCTCCTGGTCATCGACCTCGAGACGTGCGCCCGGTGCGGGCACTGCGCGTGGTCCTGCGCCGACCTGCACGGGGCCTCGCGGCTCGTCCGCCGCGGCGACAAGGTGGTCGCGCGCGTGGACGACGGCGGCGACGACGCGGGGCGGATCGCACGGCAGGCGGCGCCGCGGAGCCTCCTCCTGCCGAACTCCTGCCAGCACTGCGAGCGCCCCGCCTGCATGATCGAGTGTCCGACCGGCGCCATCGGCAAGGACACGGGGGGCGAGGTGGTCATCCGGGACGCGCTCTGCACCGGCTGCGGCGCCTGCGCCAAGGCGTGCCCCTGGGAGAACATCGTGATGGCGCCGCGGCCCGCCTCCTCGCCGCGCCCGGGCGGGGGCGCGCGGGGAGGCGCCGATTTCCCGGACCTCGCGGTCAAGTGCGATCTCTGCCGCGAGCACGACGGCCCCGCGTGCGTGCAGGCCTGTCCCACGGGCTCGATATTCCGCGTCAACCCGGCGGAGGAGATCGCCGACGTCCGCGATCTGCTCGGCGGTGCGCGGCGCGCGCAGGAGCGCGGCGCGAGCAGCGGCGCGCCGCGGGGCGACGCGGCGCTCCTCGCCGGGAGCGCGATCGCCGCGGCCGGGATCGGCGCGGCGGGGCTCATGGCGCACGCGGGCGGCGGGGCGCGGCCAGGCGAGGGCGCCGCCCTCTGGGCGGGCGCCGCCGCCGCGGCCGGGATCGCGCTGCTCCTGCTGTACGCCGTCCCGAAGCGCGCCGCCCGGTGGCTGTGGATGCGGCCCCGGCGGCGGGGCGGCGCGGCCAGGGGCGCCGGCGACGCCGCGCCCGACGCAGCGACCAGGGAGACCGGCGACGCCGCGCCCGTGCGGAGCCGGCTGCGCTGGCACCTGTCGGGGCACCTCGCGACCGGCTTCGTCACGGCCGGCCTCGCGCTCGCGCACGCGCCGTGGCCGCGGTCCGGCCGCCCGACGCTCGGGGCGGCCCTGCACCTCGTCTTCTGGGCGACCGCGGCGGCCGGCGCCTTCACGGCCGCCGCCTACCGGCTCGCGCCGCGGCGCCTCGCGCGGATCGAGCGCACCGCGGCGCTCCCCGAGGATTTCGCCGTGGCCCGCGCCGAGCTCCTCGAGCGCCTCTACCGCGAGGTGAGCGGGCGCAGCGATCTGGTGAAGAAGCTCGTCGAGAAGGTCCTCGTGCCCTACGTGCGGAGCCCCCTCGGCCCGCTCGCGCTCCTCGCGTCGGGGCGCGGCCTGCGCGCCGAGGAGCGCGCGCTGCGCGCCCGCATCGACGCCGTCCTCGAGGGGCGCGGCGCGGAGCGCCTCGCCGGCCTGGCCGAGCTCATCCGCATCGCGGTGGAGCTGCGCGCCCTGCGGGCCCAGCGCGCGCTCCTCCTCGCGCTCCGCGCGGGCCTCCCCGTACACATCGTCACCTTCGGCGTCGCCGTCGCGTTGCTCGCGCTCCACGCGATCACGGCCGCCAGCGGGGTTCGATGAGCGCGACGTCTCACGCACCGTCGCCCACATCGCCCCATGCGCCGTCGCCCACATCGCATCACGCACTGTCCCCCACATCGCCTCATGCGCCGTCGCCCACATCGCATCTCACGCACTGTCCCCCACATCGCGAGGGACCGCGGCGCGGCCGACGGCCGGCGATCCACCGGGCTCGCTATGAAACCGTTGCGAGGCGCGGCATTTCTTTGTGCGTCGCGAGGCGCGCCGCCCGGCCCTCTCCGCGCCCGGGGGCGCCGCGCGCGTGCGCTGCGACCGCTTTTCGCGCGCTCCGCTGCGCGTTGACGACGGGCCTGGACTTTGCCTTCTGCGCCCAGGTACAATTTTCCGAACTGCACCCGAGTTGGAGGTAGAAAAGCCGATGGCTGGCCCCTCGACCAAGTGGAAGGGAGCGCTCTCCCGATCAGGCTCCGCCGAGGCGTGGGCGCCGAGAGCGTTGCTGCTCATCACGCTGTTCACGGCCGCGGCGGTCATCGCCGGCGCGTGCAGCGGGAACAACAGCGGCCTCCCGGGGCCCGGGGACGGGGCGGCCACGGGCGGCGGCTCCGACGGGGGGACGGGCGGACCGTGCGCCGAGGGCGAGGTGGTGGAGTGCCACCTCACCGTCGGCGAGCACGCGGGCGTGCTGACGTGCCTGGACGGGATCCGGCGGTGCGAGGGCGGGAAGTTCGGCGCGTGCAGCGGCACGACGACGATGCGGAGGTCGCCGCTCGGGCCCGGGCCCCGCGGGGGCGGCGAGGGCGCGAATCCGCGCCCGCTCGCCAACTCCGAGCCTTCGAATGGGGGTCTGTGCGCGACCAATCCGTGCGACCCGAGCTGTCAGTCGTTCGAGGAGACGCCGGACGGCGGTCCCATCGTGCTGGAGGGGGACGGCACGTCGTACACGTGGTCGGTCGGGGACATCAACGAGCTGCCCGAGACGGTCGCGCGGCAGGGAACGCACCAGCCCTGCACGACCGCCGAGGATTGCCAGTTCGACCAGTACTGCTCCGCCCCGTCGGTGGGCGCGTGCGCGCACGACCTGTGCGCGGACGGCGGCGCGCTGCTCTCGACCTGCAACGCCTGCGTCACGAAGGTCTGCGAGGAGAACCCGGCCTGCTGCGTCCAGACCGCCGTGCCGGGCGACTGCGGTCACGACGCCTGCGAGGTGACCGGCGGGGCAGCCGACAACATGAACACGACGTGCGGCGATCCGTGCATTGCGGCAATCTGCGAGGCCGATCCGCGCTGCTGCACGCCGCTATGCGACGTGTTCAACCCCGACGTCAACCCCCATTTGGCCTGCGAGGCAGCGGTGGGACCGGGGAGCATGTGTATGATCGGGAACAAGTGCTCCAAGATCGGCTCGGTGTGCCCGCCAGAGCTGGCCCCAGACGGCAGCAACGCGTGCACGGGCAGCTGGACCCAGAACTGCGTCGACCTCGTCGCCACGCAATGCCCTGGCAAGACGTGCGTCTCGTCCTCGGGCTGGACCGACACCTGCGTGGGCCTGGCCGAGACGATGTGCGGCGCCAGTTGCGAGGCCGGCGGCATGTGCGCCCATGACAAGTGCTACACCGGCCCACGGCTGGCCGAGAGCTGCGACCCGTGCGTCGCCCTGGTCTGCGAGCAGGAGCCGAGCTGCTGCGCGCTCAACGGCGAGTGGACCCAGCGCTGCGTGGATCTCGTGGAGACCGCCTGCGGCGAGACCTGCCCGCAGCGCGGCCTCTGCAAGTCGTACCTGCCGAACGAGACGAACCCCGACTGCGGCGGCGTGGACCTCACGCTCGGCGTGCCGTGCGGCGGGACGATCCCCGTGTGCAACCGCGGCAACACGCAGGCCCCGGCGGGTATCGAGATTCGCGCGTACTCCGCGGGCGCGGGGCAGCTCCCGTCCTCCGCCCCGGGCCGGATCCTGGACGCGTGCAACCCGACCGGGGGCACCGTCGCCTGCACGACGGCGCTGCCGATCGATCCCGGCGAGTGCATCAGCGTCGCCGATTGCGCGGGCCTCACGGATGGAATGGAGCTCTTCGTCAATCCCCCTGGCCCGGACACGGTCGTCGAGTGCCAGTGCGGCAACAACGGGAGCGTCTACCAGTCGGCCGAGTGCCAGTCCCCTGGCTGCATCGCCACGGCCAGCATCTCGCTGGTCCGGCCGGTCACCTTGTTCGTGTCGCTCGACAAGTCGCTCTCGATGGTGCGGAACAACGCGAATGAGGACGTGAGCGACGATCGGTGGGAACCGGCGACCGACGCGTTGAAGGACTTCTTCGCCGATCCGGAGTCGGCGGGGCTCGGCGTCGCGCTCAGGTTCTGGCCGCACAACAACCCCGGGAACTGCAACGGCGATCCCTACTGCCAGTACGACGGCTGCGCCAATCCGATCGTCCCGTTCGACGGCACCACGGCCCAGCGATTGACCGCCGACCTCGCGCCGATCGATCAGCAAGAGGTCAGGCTCATCAGCGCGATCGATAGCGTCGAGCCGCCCGCCGGCGGGACGCCGATGTACGGCGCGCTGCACGGCGCCACGACCTGGGCCATCAACTACAAGAACGCCCACCCCGAGGAGGAGGTCGCGGTCGTGCTGGTCACCGACGGCATCCCGACGGACTGCGTCACCGCCCCCAACACCATCGCGGACCTGGCGCGGGACGCCTTCCAGGATCACGGCGTCCGCGTGCACATGGTCGGGTTCGGCGGCTCGAACCCCGAGGTCATCAACCTCATCGCGGACGCGGGCGGCGGACGGGCGTTCAACCTCAGCGCCGGAGGAACGCTGCGGGGGAGCCTCCGCAACGCGCTCGTCTCCATCCGCGGCGAGGTGCTCCCCTGCAACGTCACCGTCCCTGTCGCCGGCGCCTCGGACCCGAACGCGGTCTCCGTCATCCACGTCAACAACGCCGGCACGGAGACCCTGCTCACGCGCGTGCCCGACGCCGCCAGCTGCGGCGCCGGCACCACCGGCTGGTATTTCCCGGACGCGACGTACTCGAGCGTGCGGCTCTGCCCCGGGACCTGCGAGAGCGTCCGCGAGCAGGCGGGCGGGAAGGTCCGGGCGATCGTCCCCTGCGTGGAGACGGGCCTGTCGGCCATCGACACGAGCTGGGAGCGCTACCACGCGGTCTGCCCGCCGGGGACCAAGGCGCAGTGGGGGTACCTCCGGTACCGCACGTCGACCCCCGGCGACTCGCGCATCGAGTTCTTCGTGCGGTCGGCCGACGATCCCGAGGCGCTCGAGGCCGCGACGGTGAGGCAGGCCGCGACCGCCAGCGCCACGCCGACGGACACCCAGATCTGCGACGAGACCTCGACGCCGACCTGCGCGGTCGACCTCTTCGAGGTGCTGGGTGAGCTGCCGGATGCCCGGCGGGACTACCTGGAACTCCGGATGAGGCTCCATCCGACGAGCGCCAGCGAGGGCGGCGCGCAGGTGCAGGACTGGGAGATCACGTATTCATGTCCAGATTCGGAGTGAGCCGCACCATCGCGGCAGTTGCCCTGCTCGGCGCCGCGACGGCGGCGGCCTCGGCGTGCGGCGGAGACGACGGGGGGCCCGCGAGGCCCAGGCCGGGGACGACCGGGACCGGCACCGCAGGCGGCGATGGCGGCGCCGGGAGCGGTGCGGGCGCCGGCGGCGCGGGCGGCGGCGGAAGCGGCGCGGGCGCCGGCGGCGCCGCCCCGGCCACGTGCGGGAACGACGTCGCCGACCCGGGCGAGGCGTGCGACGGCCCCGATCTCGGGATCGCGAGCTGCCGGAGCTTCGGGTTCGACGACGGCGAGCTCCGGTGCAGCGCGGACTGCACGGTCGACACGTCGGGCTGCTCGGGGGACGAGGGGTGCCAGGACGGGCGGGACAACGACGGTGACCGGCTCGTCGACTGCGCGGATCCGGAGTGCAGCGGGGCATGCGCGGACATGTGCGCCGCGCCCCAGGACCTGTCCGACCCGGCGTTCGTCACGGGAGACACGAGCGGTCACGCGACCGTCGCGAGCGCCTGCACGCTGGGGAGCCCGGGGGTCGCTTACACGTTCACCGCGACGACCACCGGGTTCCTGGACATCGTGCTCACGCCGCGGACCGACGCGAGGCTCGCGGTCGTCCTGCGCAGCACCTGCGACGACGCCGCGTCGGAGATCGAGTGCAGCGGCTTCAGCGCGGGCACGGGCGTCGACACGCGGCTCACGGTGCCCGTGCGCGAGGGCGACAGCATGTACGTGGTCGTCACCGGCGCGGACGGGGACCAGGCAGGGCCGTTCGAGCTGGCCGTCAGGAGCCGCACGACCGCCTGCGGCGATGGGATCCAGGATCCGACCGAGGAGTGCGACAACCCCCTCGGGCAAGAAGGCGACGGGTGCAGCGATGAATGCCGGCTCGAGCCCACCGAGGTCGAGCCCAACGAGACGGTGGCCTCGGCCACCCCCTACGACACGCCGTTCTATGCCGCGATCACCCCGGCCGGCGACGTCGACGTCGTCAGCGTCGTCGTGCCGCAGGGCCCCACGGTGCTCATCGCGGAGACCATCAGCGTCACGACCGCGGACTGCATCGGCAACCGGCTCGACAGCACCCTCGAGATCCTGGACGACCGCGGCGATCTCCTCGTGCGCGCCCACCGGGGCGGCACCGGGCAGTGCGCCCGCGCCGTCGCGCCGTCGCTCGCGGCGGGCACCTACCACGTCCGGGTCACGGCGGGGCCCGGCGCCCCGCTGCCGACGTTCCCGTACCGGCTCGACGTCACGATGATCGAGGAGGTCTGCGGCGACGGGGACATGACCGCCGGCGAGCAGTGCGACGACGGGAACACGACGGCCGGCGACGGGTGCGGCCCGACCTGCCGCTTCGAGCTCGACGAGACCGAGCCCAACAACACCCCCGCGCAGGCGAACGACCACGCCGCCCCGTGGCTCGCCGAGATCGCCCCCGCGGGCGACGTCGACGTGATCGCGGTGAGCGTGCCAGGGCCGAGCTCGACCTTGAACGTCGTCGTCAGCGACAACGGCACCGGCGCGTGCATGGCAGGGCAGCTCGACAGCTTCATCGAGATCCTGGGCAGCGACGGGAGCACCGTGCTGGCATCCGACGAGGATTCGGGGCTCGGGTACTGCTCCTTCGCCTCGGTGCCGGACCTCGCCGCGGGCACCTACTACGTGCGGGTCCGGGCCGCGCAGATCGTGCCCGACGCGACCTTCTTCTATCGACTGAATGTCACGCTCCTCTAGCGCGACCGGGGGGGGCCGCCGGGCGGATGCACCTCCCGGCGGCGCCGCGGAACAGGCGGCGTCGCGCTCTCCCGATCCCGCGTCGCGCTCTCCCGATCCCGCGTCGCCCTCGCCTGCTCCCTCGAGGACGCTCTACCGCGCGGACCTGTCCGATCCGCGCCAGCGCGCGGCGCAGCCGCGGGAGGTCGTGCGGGGGCGCGCCGCGCGCCGCGCGGAGCTGACGTCCGACGTCACCCGCTTCCGCGGCCTCTTGCCCGCCACGCTCGCGGGCGCGGTCGTGGCCGGCGCCGCGGCGCTCCTGTTCCCCCCGGAAGGGGGCCACGCGGCGCCGGGACCGCTGTCGCTGCCCCACGCGCGCGCGGGGCTCACGTGCGCGTCCTGCCACGCCCACGCCGGGCAGGCGCCCGAGCCCGCGACGGCACGGCAGCCCGCCGCGGCGCCGGAGGATCGGCCGGGCGCGCGGCGGCTGGACCAGGCCTGCACGGGCTGCCACGGGCCCCACGGCTCGACCCGCGCGCGCCACGGGCAGCTCCTCGCGAGCGGCGCGCTGCGCTGCGCCACGTGCCACCCCATCCACCGCGCGGACCAGGGGGTCGTGTTCGCGCCGGGCAAGCCGCCGCTGCGCTTCGCGCCGGGCGCCCAGGTGGAGCTCCCGGCGACCGCCTTCCGCCCGAGCCAGCCGGCCACCGTCGCGATCGTCACCGCCGGGAGCTGCGCGCCGTGCCACGACCTCGGCGCCCCGCGCGACCCGGTCGCGCGCTGCCTCGTCGCGGCGCAGGCGGCGCTCGGCGATGCCCGCCCGGTCACCTGCTTCGACGAGCACCGCCCGGCCCTCCCGGAAGCCGCCGGAGGAGCCCGCGACGGCCCCCGGGACGGCGTCTGCCGCGGCCAGCACACCGAGGACCGCGCCCTCGCCTGGGACGCGGCGCGCGAGGCCGCGGCGGCCGTGCCGGTCGTGGCGGCCGGCGCCGCGGCGCGCGGCCCCCTGGATCGCCGCGCGCTGCTCTGGATCGGCGCGGGGCTCGCCGCCGCGGCGCTGACGCTCGCGGGCGTCCGCGGCGGCCACGCGCTCCGGGCGCGGCGCGCGCGGCGGGCGGCGCAGCCCGCGGCCGACGCGGCGCTGCGACCGCCGGCGCGCGCGCGCCTGCCCCGAATCGACCCCACCACCTGCCTCGGCTGCTACGCGTGCGTCGACGCGTGCCCGTACGACGTGCTCGCCGTCGAGCGGTACGTCGCGGTCGTGGCCCGCCCCGAGGCGTGCTGCGGCCTCACCCTGTGCGAGCAGCGCTGCCCCAACGGCTCGCTCACCATCGAGGGCGGCGCGCCGATCGCAGGCCGGCCGCGCCTCGGCGACGACCTCGCGAGCCTCGACGTGCCGGGCCTGTACCTCGCGGGCGACATCACCGGGCTGCCGCTCATCAAGAACGCCATCCACCAGGGCGCGTATGCGGTGACGCGCATCGCCGAGGATCTTCGGCGCGGCGGCCCGGGCGGCCCGGGGCTCGATCTGATCATCGTGGGCGCAGGGCCCGCGGGGATCAGCGCCGCGCTGCGCGCCAGGGAGCTCGGCCTCTCGTTCGAGGTGATCGAGCAGGGCAGCGTGGCGCAGAGCATCCAGAGCTTCCCGCGCGGCAAGCTGGTCTTCGATCAGCCGCTCGACCTGCCCGTGGCCGGCAAGCTGTGGCTCAAGGAGTCGACCAAGGAAGAGCTCCTCTCCCACTGGCTCCGCATCGTGCGCAAGGAGCGGCTCCCCATCCTGCAAGAGACCCGGATGGTGTCGGTCGCGCGCGCGCCCGCGGCGGTCGAGCGCAACGCCGCAGGGGCGCGCGCGGGCGGGGCGGCGGGTGGCGCCACGGACGCGGCGGCCGGCCTCGTCGTGGTCACCGAGCCGCGCGAGGGCGGGCCGCGCACCGAGCGCCGGGCGCGGCGCGTGCTGCTCGCGCTCGGCCAGCGCGGCTCGCCGCGCCGGCTCCCGTTCGACCTGCCCGCCGACGTGGAGGGCCGGGTGTACTACCACCTCGCCGACGCCAGGAGCCTCGCGGGCTGCCGGGTGCTAATCGTCGGCCTCGGCGACGTCGCCATGGAGGCCGCCGTCGCGCTGTCCCGCCAGCCGGCCACCGCGGTCACGGTCGCCTACCGCGGCAGCGGCTTCCGCCGCGGCAAGTCGCGGAATATCGAGGAAATACGGCGGCTTGCGGCCGCGTCGCGGCTCTCGCTCCGGTTCGAGACCGACGTGACCGCGCTCGCCGGAGGCCCGGACGGCGCGCTCGTGGCGACCCTCTCCTCGCCGTCTGGGACGCAGGCGCACCCCTGCGACGCCGTGCTCGTCCTCATCGGGAGCATCGCGCCCTGGAGCGCGCTCCGCGCCGCCGGCGTCCGGCCGACGGAGATCGCCGAGGCGTCAGATCGTTCGGGAGCGGACGACGTACAAGGCATCACGCCCCCGGGCCCTCCGCCGTAAGCTCGAGGGTCGCCCGGAGTTCTCTGGAGGAGCCATGAAGCCGACCCACGTCGCCCTGTTCTCCGCCCTCGGCATGATGTTCACGAGCCTCACCGTCCACTCGCTGGCGCCGTCGTGGGACCGGAGCGCCACGGCGACCGTCGGCGAGGTGATCGCGGAGCCGCCGCGCGCGACGGACGAGGCGGCGGGCGGCGCCGTGGCGGTGGCGGATCCGAGCCGCTTCACCGCCGGGTCCAGGCTCATGCTCGAGGGGCGCGCGGGGCACGCGCGCCTCCCCCGCTCGGCGCGCGAGACGTTCCTGATGTTCGAGGTGCGCGGCGACGCGTCGCCCGCGGAGGCGCAGGCGCAGGCGGACCTCTCGCTCGTCATCGATCGCTCCGGCTCGATGAAGGGCACCCGCCTCGCCAACGCCGTCCGGGCGGCGACCACCGCCGTCGGCCGCCTGAACGACGGCGACGTCGTGTCGGTGGTCACGTTCGACACCACGACGCGCGTGGTCGTGCCGCCCACGCCCGTCGGGCCGGACACGCGCGGCCGCATCCTCGCGCGCATCGAGGGCATCGCGCTCGGCGGCGACACGTGCATCTCCTGCGGCATCGAGGAGGGCCTCGCCCTGCTCGATCCGGCGAGCGGCCGCGTGAGCCGGATGCTCGTCCTCAGCGACGGCGACGCGAACCACGGGGTGCGCGACGTCCCCGGCTTCCGCGCGATCGCGCAGCGGGCGCGCGATCGCGGCGTGAGCATCACGACCATCGGCGTCGACGTCGACTACAACGAGAAGATCCTGTCGGCGATCGCGCTCGACTCGAACGGCCGCCACTACTTCGTGGAGAACGACGCCGGGCTCGCGCGGATCTTCGAGGCGGAGGCGGAGCAGCTCACCGCGTCCGTCGCGAGCGGGGCGGAGCTCGAGATCGACCTCGCGCCCGGCGTGGAGCTCGACCGGGTCTTCGATCGCTCGTTCCGGCGGGTCGGGGGCCGGGTCGTCGTGCCGCTCGGCGCGTTCGCGGCGGGCGAGGTGAAGACGGTCCTGCTCAAGGTGCGCCTCGACGGCCTCGGCGCCGGGCAGGACGGCGCGTCGCCCCTCGCCGGCGTCGAGCTCGCGTACCGGGATCTCGTCGCGGGGGCCGACGCCCGCTGCGAGGGCGAGCTGGGCGTCGGCGTCGTGGATCGCGACGTCGACGCGAGCGAGCTCGACGCGCTGGTCGCGGGGCGCGTGCAGCGCAGCGAGACGGCGGCGACGCTCAAGCAGGCGAATTTCCTGTTCGAGCAGGGGCGGCTCGACGAGGCGCGCCGCGAGCTCGCGGCGCAGCAGAGGGCGCTCGAGGCCGCGGCCGGCAAGGCGAAGCTCCGCGCCCCGGCGAGCCGCGCAAAGGACGTGGAGCGCGACTTCGAGGGCCAGATCGCGGCGCTGGAGAGCGCCACGTCGGATTTCTCCGCAGCGCCCTCGTTCGCGACGCCGCCGCCGGCCCCGGCGAGGCCTGGCGAGATCGCGGCGGCGCCGGCGGCGCGGCCGGCGCCGGCGCAGTCCCGCGAGGGCAAGAGCGCGGTCCGGCGCAACGAGGTGCAGGCCCTGGATCTCGCCCGCTGACGTGCGCGGCCGGGCCCGGAGCGTTGACAGGGGTCGGGCTTTCGGGTTTTCACTCTCGCCGTGGGCGTGCGACCGAGGGCGAGCCGACCGGGAAACCGCCGTACGGGTGGCGACGGCGCGCAGGGGACGCCCCCGCGCGAGCCCCCTCCGCCCCGGAAGGCGGCCCCCGCGCGCCGCGCGCGCGGCGCCGGGGCCGGGCAGCGCGCGCCGGCGTCGCGGCGCCCGGCGCAGCACCGGCCGGGGCGCCGGCGGGCGCTGCTGATCGGGCTCGCGGGCGCGCTCGCGGTGGTGGCCGCGGGGCTGACCGCGCTGGTGCTCTGGTTCGGGCGCACGAGGGCCCCGGATCGGGGGCGCGTCGTGGAGATCAACTGGCCCGACGGGCTCGACGCGGACGAGGCGGCGGCGCTGCTCGCGGCCGAGGGGCTCGTGAAGAGCGAGCGCGCCATGGCGCTCTACCTGCGCACGACGGGCGGAACCCGGGCGTTCGTGCCGGGCCCGCACCTGCTCTTCGAGGGCGCGACGCCGAAGGAGCTCCGGCAGCTCCTCACGCGCGCGGAGGGGCGGCCCACGGCGAAGATCACGATCCCCGAGGGGTGGAACCGCTTCGACATCGCGGCCCGGCTGGAGAGGCTGCGCATCGCGGGGAAGAGGACGTTCCTTTCCGCGACGGCCGACGGCGCGTTCCTCGAGGCGCTCGGCATCGAGCGCGGCGGCGCCGTCGGGGCGGAGAGCGCGGAGGGGTATCTCTTTCCGGCGACGTACGAGTTCGCGCTCGACACGGACGCGCGGAGGGTCGTGAAGCGCCTCGTCGACGAATCGGACCAGCGCTGGAAGGCGCTCGTGGCCCAGCGCGCGGACGGGCTCGCCGCGCTCCAGGCGACGCTCGGGTGGGGGCGGCGCGAGGTGATCACGCTCGCCTCGCTGGTCGAGAAGGAGGCGGTCGTGGAGGAGGAGCGGCCTCTCATCGCGAGCGTGTTCCTGAACCGGCTCCTCGACCCGACGTTCCGCCCCCTGCGCAGGCTGCAGTCCGACGCGACGGCGCTCTACGGCTGCGTGGCGTGGCCCGAGGAGGCGCCCTCGTGCGCGGCGTGGGGGGGAAAACCGACGCCCGAGGTGGTGAGGGATCCGAAGAATCGGTACAGCACGTATGCTCACCCGGGGTTGCCGCCGGGGCCGATCGCGAACCCGGGGGCGGCGTCGATCGCGGCGGTGCTCGCGCCCGCGGCGACGAAGTATCTCTATTTCGTGGCGGCGGGAGGGGGGAGGCACGCCTTCAGCGAGAGCCTGGATGCGCATAACCATGCGGTGAGGAAGCGCCGCGAGGCGGTGGCGCCGCAGTAGTGAGGAAGGCGGAGTCGTAGGGGGGATTCGCTGCGTCGTCACACGTCTCCTGTGTCCCGTCTTCCGTCTCCCGTCTCTCGTCTCCCGTCTCCCGTCTCTCGTCTCCCGTCTCCCGTCTCTCGTCTCCCGTCTCCCGTCTCCCTCTTCGTGCGCGTGCGCGTGCGCGTGCGCGTACTCGCTCCATCCCGTCCCCGTCCCCGTCCCCGTCCACTCCACCACACGGGTGACCGCGTAGCGGCACAACCGCGCACGCGCACGCGCACGCGCACGCGCACGCGCACGCGCACGCGCACGCGCACGCGCACGGGGAGGCCAGACGAAGACGGAAGACGGGAGACGGAAGACGGAAGACGGAAGACGGAAGACGGAAAACGAACGATGGACTCTCGCGGGCCACTCCGAGCCAGTCGACGAGACGCCCCCCGACGTGCTCCATCGCACCCCGCGTGTGTCCGAGATCTTCCGACGCACTCCCGAAGCTTCCGTCGCCGAAACGAAGCCCTCCGGCGCGCTCCGGAGCACGATCTTTCGCGGGTTTAGCGGAGCCTCCCTCGCCCCCATCCCCGTCCGGCGCTCATCGGAGGCCGAATTTTTCAGCAAATTCGGGATTCCTCTCCGCGACGGAAGCTCCGCGCGCGCCGGAAGCCCTCCACCCCACGCTCGACATCTCCTCGCCCTCGCCCCCCAGAAGCTCGCGAGCCCCCCAAGGTCTTCACGCGCGCCGCGTGCTTCGAGGGGGCGCGGCCGCTCCTCGGGCGCACGACGGTCCGCATCGACCAACGCAAAGCGTCATCGTTTCCTGGACCACTGCGCTCACCGCAGTAGATTCGCGCGCCATCATGCGCCTCCCCTCCCCGCTTGCGCTCGCGCTCTGCGCTCCCCTCGCCCTCGCCGCGGCGGCGGGCTGCTCCTCGAGCGCCCCGCCGACCGCCGAGCGCGCCGCCGCGCCCCGGGCCGACGCGGCCCAGCCCACCCCCCCGAGCGCCGCGCCAGCGCCGCCCGCGCTCCCGCCCGCCTCGGTCGCACCCCCCGCCTCGGTCGCACCCCCCGCCTCGTCCGCGCCCTCCCCCAGCGCCAGCGCCGCGCCCTCCCCCAGCGCCAGCGCCACGCCTTCCCCGGACGCCAGCGCCACGCCCGCCGACGCGACCCCGCCGCCCGCCGCCGACGACGGACCGCTCCCCGATGTGAAGGTCGCGAACATCGGGATGCACATCGGCGGAGGGCCGCACGACGACCTCACCAAGGAGCCGATCCGGCGCTCGGTCGCGCCGCACTTCGACGCGTTCCGCCGCTGCTTCGCCCTCGCCGAGGACCCCACGAAGGGCGGCGACTTCGGCGTCGACCTGCGCATCGAAAAGGACGGCGGCAAGGCCAAGGTGAGAGGCCCCCGGACCGCCCTCAAGGGCGAGGCGTTCACGCGCTGCGTCGTCGGTGTCTTCGAGGAGATCGACTTCCTGAAGCCGCGGCGCGGCGCCACCGTGGTGAGCTATTCGCTCCGGTTCACGCCGTGAGCGGCCCGCGGCTCACTCGCGCGAGGCGAGCGCCGGCAGCGAGCCGCGCGAGGCCTCGGCGGCCGTCTCGCCCGTGCGGTCGAGCGCGTACTTGAACAGGATCGGGCCGACCATCTCGTTCAGCGCGACGCACCCCACGACGAGCGCGCGGAAGCCGGCCCCGAGGCTCGGGAACGCCCGCTCGATGGTCAGGCTGATGCCCAGCGTCAGCCCGGCCTGCGAGATCAGGCCGTACCACGACCACCTCCGGAGCACCGGAGGGTCGTCCGCGAGGCGGCTCCCGACGCGGCTCGCGACCCAGGTCACGAGGGCGCGCGACCCGCCGAAGAGCAGCGCTACCGGCCACATCTGCGCGAGCAGCGGCAGATCGAGGTGCGCGCCCGCGGTCGCGAAGAAGAGCACGAACACCACGCTCGCGGCGTCCTCGACCGCGTGCACCAGCTTCTCGCCCTGCCGCGACAGGTTCGTCACCACGAACCCGGCCACCACGAACACGAGCAGCGCGTCGAAGCGGAGATACCGGAGCATCTCGGTGGCGCCGAAGCCGAGCGCCACGAACACCAGGATGAGCTGCCGGCCGATGAGCCGCATGTACGCCGCGAGCGCGAGCCCGAGCGTCGTGCCGATCGAGATGCTGCCGAGGATCTCGCGGCCGAGCACCTCGATCTCGTGGATCGACATCGTCGCGCCCGGCTCGATGAGCGGCCGCACCGTGGACAGCGTGATCGCCGTGACCACGATGACGATGATGTCCGACGTCATCACGAAGGCGAGCGTGTGCATCGCGACCGGGCCGGTCGCGCGCGTCTGGGAGAGGATGCCGAGCACGGCCGAGGGGCTGCGCGTGACCGCGATGACCCCCCAGAGGATGGCCACCCCGAGCGCGGCGGTGGTCGAGAGCTCGGCGGCGAACGGGACGAGCGAGCGCGCGGCAAAGAAGACGCCCGTCATCGCCACGAACACGAGGACCGTCTGCACGAGGTTGTGCACGAGGAGGCTCTTCAGCCCCTTCTTGACGATGTCGATCCGGAGCTCGGCCCCGCCGGCCAGCGCGATGAGCGCCAGCGCGAGCGCGTTGACCCGTGAGATCTCCTCGACCGCGTGGTGATCGACCAGCTTGAGCACGTGCGGCCCGGCGATGAGGCCCGCGAGGATGTACCCCGAGAGGTGAGGCAGCCGGAGCGGCTCGACGAGCTCGCTCGCCAGCGTGCCCGCCAGGAGGAGGAAGCCGATCGAGGCGATGGTCCCCGCCGGCCCGTTGTCGTGCGGGACCGCGCGCGTGGTCGCGTACAGCACCCCGAACAGGAGCACGAGCGCCACCGCGTGCGTGAGATGGCTGACCGGCCCCTTGGGCGGCGACGCGTGGGGGTGTCCGCCGGCAGGGCCGTGCGGCTCGGTGGGCGCAGCGGGCGCGACGGCGGGCTCGGCGGCGGAGGTGGCAGCGGCGCTCATGGTGGCGCCTCGTTCGTCGGTCGCACCTGGGTCTTGTAACCCCGTCGCGCCCGCCGGCATATCCCCAAGGGCTGCCGGCGGGTGGTGGTCGAGGAGGGGGAGCTCACCTCCGGGCTCGCGTGCTGGCGGGCCGCTCTCGTGGTCCGCCAGCACGCAAGTCCCTCCGGCGGGCGGGCGCTACGGCCCCGCGGGCGTCAGGGCGAGTAGATCTCGGCGCTCGAGCGCCATGAGCTGGCCCCGCTGCTGCCCACGGCCAGCACCCTGCCGTCCCCGAGCAGGAGCGCGGCGTGGGCCATACGAACGTCGTTCATGGAGTCGACCGCGGTCCAGGTGTTCGATACCGGATCGTGGATCTCGGCGGACGAAAGCGCGGCGACGCCGCTGGAAGGGCCGTAGGTCCGACCACCTGTCACCAGCACCCTGCCGTCATCGAGCCCCGTCGCGGCGTGCAAGGAACGGCCGACGCCGAGCGACGGACCCGACGTCCACGTGTCGGACGACGGGTCGTAGATCTCGGTGCTCGCCAGGTAATCGAGGGGGCTGCTCTCGCCTCCGAGGATCAGCACGTCGCCGTCGCTCAGCAGCGTCGCCGTATGGTACATGCGCGCGCTGCTCATCGAGGTCGCGGGCGACCAGGTATCCGTCGCCGGATCGTAGATCTCGGCGGTCGCCGCGTACGCGGTGGTGCTGAACCCCCCCGTGACCAGCACCTCGCCGCTCCCGAGCAGCGTCGCGGTATGGCCAAAGCGAGGGGCGCTCATCGACGCCTTCGCCGTCCAGGTGTTGGTCGCCGGATCGTACAGCGCGGTGGTCGCCAGGAGGGTGCTGCTCGTGCCGGCCTGCCTCCCCCCGATGAGCAGCACCTTCCCGTCGGCGAGCAGCGTCGCGGTGTGCTCGTACCGGGAGACGGTCGATGAGCCCACGGACGACCACGTGTCGGTCGCGGGGTCGTACAGCTCGGCGTTCGTCGCCACGGTCGTGCTGGAGTCTCCCGCGACCAGCACCTTGTCGTTCCCGAGTCGCGTGAGGGTGTGCCACCTGTGGCTCCCTGCCATCGGAGCGGCTTCTGTCCAGGTGTCCGTGGCCGGATCGTACAGATCGGCGGACGTATGGGACACGCCGTCGGCGCCCGCGGCCAGCACCCGGCCGTCGTGGAGCAGCGTCGCCGCGCGCCAGCCGTGCGCGTTGGCCATCAACGGCGTCGATACCCACTGCATGGCCGCCGGGTCGTAAATCTCGGTGCTCGCCAGCGCCGTGGTCGAGGAGGGGGGGACGTA
The DNA here is from genome assembly GCF_004135735.1 of Sorangium cellulosum. Lineage (GTDB taxonomy): Bacteria > Myxococcota_A > Polyangia > Polyangiales > Polyangiaceae > Sorangium > Sorangium cellulosum_F. The sequence goes on from NZ_CP012670.1 coordinate 5,368,020, forward strand.
CCGACGGCCGCCCGTGACCAGCACCTTGCCGTCCTGGAGCAGCGTGGCGGTATGCAAGGTGCGCAGGTCGGTCATGGACTGGAGCCCGGTCCAGGCGTTGGTCACCGGGTCATAGACCTCGACGGTCGCGGTCGAGCTGTGCGAGCTCGACGAGGCGGTTCCGCCCGTGACCAGCACCTTGCCGTCCGGGAGCAGCGTCGCGGCGTGCCCGTTACGATGGATGCTCATCGAAGGGGCAGCCGTCCAGGTGAGGGAGGACGGGTCGAAGATCTCGGCGCTCGACAGCTCGAGAGACCCCGAGTTGTAACCGCCCGTCACGAGCACCCGGCCGTCCTGGAGCAGCGTCGCGCTGTGGAAGTAGCGGGCGGTGCCCATGGCCCCGACCGATGACCACGAGTCGGTGCTCGGATCATAAATCTCGGAGCTCGTCAGGAACGTGTTGCCGTGTTGCCCGCCGGTCACGAGCACCCGGCCGTCCTGGAGCAGCGTCGCGCTGTGCAGGTGGCGGCTCGCGCCCATCGGCGCGGCCGACGACCAGATGTTCGTCGTCGGATCGTAGAGCTCGGCGCTCGTCAGGGCGGCGGTGGCGTTGTTCCCGCCGGTCACGAGAACCCGGCCGTCCTGGAGCTGCGTCGCGCGGTGCCCCCAGCGCTGCGTGGCCAACGGCGCGGCCGACGACCAGGTGTTCGTGGCCGGATCATAGAGCTCTGCGCTCGCGAGCCACGCTGAGTTGATGAAGTTCGTCCCCCCCACGACGAGCACCTTGCCGTTGCTCAGGCGCACCGCCGCGTGCGCGCGGCGGGCGGTGGCGAGCGATCCGGCCGACGACCAGGTGTTGGTGGCGGGGCTGTAGAGCTCGGCGCTCGCCAGGACAGAGAAGTTGTCTCCCCCCGCCACAATCAGCACCTTGCCGTCCTGGAGCTGCGTCGCGGTATGCGACCAGCGCTCCGTGCTCATCGTGTCGGCCGGCGCCCACACCGGGTCGACCAGCGCGGGCTCGCCGCCGGCGTCGGCCCACAGCTCGAGGGTCGCCCCGCGCACCGCGAGGCGCGCGGCGATCGGGCGTCCGCCGCGCGCGTACGCGGCCGGCGCCGTCACGCGCAGCCGCGCCGCGCCGGTCTCGTCGACGACCTCGACCGCGTCGCCCTGCTGCCTCAGCGTCGCGCCCTCGACCTCCCACGCCGCCGCGGGGGCACCCCCGCGCGCGACGCCGGCGTCGAGCAGCAGCCACTCCTCGTAGCCTCCGTCGATCGCGGACCAGAACGACGTGCCGCCCTCGCGCGGATACGCCACCGCGCGCTCGACGACGGCGCCCTCGCCCTCGGCGCCGAGCTCCCGCACGCGCACGTCGAAGCCGCCGGGCAGGCGAAGCCGGATCGCTCCCTCGCCGCGCGCTGGCAGCGCGGCCTGCAGGTCGCCGCGGCGCCGGGGCGGCGCCTCGACGTCGGGATCGAGGTTCAGGTCGCCGATCGAGGCGCGCGCGAAGCCGTCCTCGACCGCGACGAAGGCCCCGCTGGCCTCGAGGACCTGCGGCGCCTGCTCAGGGAACTGACGCCGCAGGTCGTCGCCCGCCGGCGACTCGGGGCCGAGCGCGCAGCCGATGCCGCTCGCCGAGAGCGCTCCACCCAAGAGCAAGGAAGATAAGATGAACAGCCAGCGTCGAAATGGGGAATGAGAGTGCATCAAGGAGCTCCTGTTCGCATCCTCTGTATTGCCGTCTGCCGCTCGGGCGGCGCTCAGGAGAGAGGGCGCCGCCGAGGGACAAAGCAACGGACGCGCCAGCTCAGCCGCATTGAGGCGCTCGCCTGCGCCGCAGCGCCGCGCCCTGGATCGCCGCAGCCCCCGAGCGTCGCGACCGCAACGAGCACTGCGTCACCGAGGTTCGTCCCGGGGTCGTCGCGGAGGGGCCGGAGCGCAGGCGGGCCACAAAACGGGCCCGCTCGGAGCGCAGGCCCCGTGAGCGACGACCCCGGGACGAACTTCGGCGACAACGTACCAGCGCCGGCGGGAGGCTCCTTCACCCGAGGGCCAGGGCTCCGCGGCGCCTCTTGCTGAGTCGTTACTGCGATGTCACGGAGAGCAGCGTGACATGTCTCGTTGCCTTTCGTGGCATGTCACGTGACATGTCACGCTGCCTCTCGTGGCATGTCACGCTGCCCGGGCCATCGCGGGCGCGCTCACCCCTCCACCTTCCCCGGGGGCGACGGCTGGTCGCTCGGCGCGCCGTCGCGCGCGGGCCGGGCGGCCAGCGCGCGGCCGAAGAAGATCGACTCCCGCTCGGGCGCGGCGAGCTCGCCGGCCTTGCGCAGGGTGGAGCGCAGCGCCTGTGGGCCGACGAACTCGCCGAAGACGGCCGCCGCGGCCGCGACGAAGAGCACGGTGTGCCCGACCGGCCCGGGAAAGCGCAGGGCGAAGGCGAGGCCGACGCTCACGGCCACGGCGCCGGACGAGAGCAGCCCCACGCCGAGCCAGGGCGACGTGTCGCGCGCGTCGGGCGTCGCGACGCGCAGGACGAGGCCGGTCGCGAGCTTGCCAGCCACCCGCGCCGCGAGCGCGGCCGCCGCCACCCACGGCAGGAACGGCGCGGCCTTCGGGTTCAGGTGCGCGCCGGCGAGCAGGAGCGCCGGCAGGATGACCGGCCCCTCGGTCGGCGCGACCATGGCGACGATCTCCTCCCGGTGCTTCGAGACGGCGGCGATGGTCACGCCCATCGCGAACGTCGCGAAGAGCGGCGACAGGCCCACCCGTGCGCTCGTGCCCATCGTCAGGAGCGACGTGCCGAGCAGCACGCCCCAGCTCTGGATCAGGCGGAAATCGCTGCCGAGGAGCACGACGGCGATCAGCCCGAGCAGGACGCCGATGAGCGCCGTCACGATCGTCCACCCCCAGAACGGGATCTGCCAGAGGACCGTCGCCTGCGGCGAGAGCGCGAACGCGCCGCCCATGATGAGCAGCGGCCCGAGGTCGTCGCAGTCGGCCATGTCGGAGATGAGGTCCGAGAGCTTGCCGCTCGCGCTGTAGCGCTGCCGCACCCAGAGCACGGCGTGGCGCGTCGTCTCGGACGAGACCGCGCCCACCCCGGCCGCGAGCAGCAGCCGGTCGGCGTCGCTCAGCGACGGCGCGCCGCGGGCCGCCACGAACCAGGCCGCGACCGCCACCGCGAGGCCGGTCGCGAGGCTGAGCGACACGCCGAGCGCGATGCGGGACCGGCGGACGCGGCGGTTGCCGACGAAGCCGAAGTCGAGGCCGACGACCAGCGCGAGCCAGCCGAGCGCGACGCCCGCGATCGGCTCGAACGCGGCGATCGACGAGGGCTCGAGCAGCCCGAGCGCCGAGGGCCCGAGCACGAAGCCGAGCACCACGTACTCGGCGCCCGAGGGGAGCCCGATGCCGCGGAGCACCCGGCCGCTCACGAGCGAGCTGCCGAGGTACGACAGCACGAGCAGCCCCATCAGGAGCCAGATGGCGTTCACGAGGAGGCGCCCCGCTCGGCCGGTCCGCCGCGCCGCGCGCGCTCGGAGAGAGAAGCAGAGAGCGGCGCCCGCCCGAGCGGGATGCCGGCCGCGGCGAGGGCCTGCGCCACGGCGGTGAGCCAGCGGCTCCGCACGTCGTCGCCGTCGCACGCCATCGTGGCCCGGAAGTGCGCGCCCCCCTCGTCGAGCGCGACCAGCGAGGCGCGGGCGCGGCTGCCGAGGCCCGAGCCCGTCTTGATGAGGAGCTCCCGCACCCGGTCGAGATCGGCCGAGGGGTCGACGCTGATCTCGACCGCGACGAGCGGAGGCCGGCCGCGGACGCGCGTCGGGTGGAACAGGCTGAGCAGGTGCGGGACGCGCACGACGCAGCCGTCCTCGTCCTCGAGGCGCGCCTCGATCAGCGTCAGCTCGCGGACCCGCCCCGACCGGCCGCCGACGTCCGCGATGTCGCCGACGCGCAGGCGCCGCCCGTAGATGACCGCGAGGCCGCAGGCGGCCGAGGCGATGAGCGGCGTGCTCGCGAGCCCGGTCGACGCGAGCACCACGAAGCCGACCCGCGTGAGCGCCCCCTCGTCGGTCCCGGTGATGAGCGGGGCCGCGAGGAGCAGCGCGGCCACGAGGATGCCGAAGCGGACGAGCACCCCGGTGACGACCGCGAGGTCGGACGGGAGCCACCCGAGCGACGTCTCGCCCCGGCCGACGCTCCCGAAGAACAGGCCCACGAAGCGGGCGAGGACGAAGACCGCCAGCGTCGCGACGGTCGCGAGCACGAGGACGGGGACGCTCCGGGCGATCCGCCCCATGAGCTCCGACACCGGCGCGAGCACGAGGCCGGTGAGCTTCTCGCTGTAGCCGCTCGTGGACTCGAACAGCGAGAGCGCGAAGAGGATCCAGATGTACGCGATGCCGACCCGCGCGAGGAGCCCGGCGGCGCCGAGCGCGACCGAGAGCGCGCCCTGGGACGCGGCGGGCCGGAGCATCTCGATGCCGCGGACGTGCAGGGCCGGCAGCCGCTCCGGGTGCTCGGCGACCCAGGCGCGCGCCCGCCCGACGAGCTCGCCGACCTTGCGGAGCAGGAGCAGCGCGATGAGCCCCGAGAAGACGAGCAGCGAGAACGAGAAGACGCTCGTCGCGAGCCGGCTCCTGCTGTGCTCCTTGGCGAGCACGTCGCGCACGGTGGCGGCGATGCCGGCGGCGTGGACGGCGACCGTCGTGTCGCCCGCCGCGGCGGCGTCCTCGGGCCCGAGGTGAACGAGCGGGCTCTCGCCGACATAGATGATCGCCACCCCCGTCCGCTCGTCGATGCGGACCTCGGGGACCGTCTTCTCGTGGGCGGCGCGCTCCAGCACCTTCGCGGCCTCGCGGGCGCGCTCCTGGGGCGAGAGGCTGCCCCGGTTCACGCGGAGGCTGAAGACCGTCCGGCCGAGCAGCTCGACGCGCGCCTCGGGCTGCTCCGCGACCGGCGGCGCCGGCGGGGGGTCGGGGGGGCGCGCTTCGCCCTGGTCCGCGGGCGGCGCGCTCGGCGCCGGCGGCGGCGCGCTCGGCGCTGGCCGCGGCGCGACCCGCGCGGGCGGCGGCGGCGGGAGCCGCACGGGCGGCGGCGAGACCTGCGCGGACAGCGACGGCGAGATCCGCAGGGGCAGCGAGTCCGCTGGCGGCGTCGGCGCGTCCTCGGCGGGCGGCGCGGCCCCCGCGGACGCCGGGGGCGAGGCCGCGTCCTCGTCGGGTGGCGCCGCCCTCGCGGGCGCCGCCGCCTCCGCGGAGGACGCCGCCTCCGCGGGCGGCGCGGCGGGCTCTGCGAGCGGCGACGCGCTCCGCGCCGGCGACGCGCTCCGCGCCGGGGGCGAGGCCGACCGCGCCGCCGGCGGCGAGGGCCGCGCCGGCTGCGACGGCGCAGAGGGCGCGCGCGATGACGAGCGCGCGGGCGCAGCGGCGCCCGCCGGCTCGGCGAACGCAGCGCCGGCGTGCGACATGAAGCCGACGAGCGCGACCAGGAGCGCGGGGAATAGCCGCTGCACGCCGGCACTTTCGACCGGAGGCGGGGCGCGGGTCAAGCGATGAGGGAGGCGGGCCGCCGCGAGACGTCGCGCGCGAGGGGCCGCCGCGCCACGGCCAGCGCGCGATCGATCGCCGCCCCGGGGCGCCCCGCGCCGATCGCTCGCGCCGCGTCCGCGCCCGTCCGCTGACGGATCGCCTTGCCGCCGAAGCGGGGCGCTGGCACGGCGGCCGCGTGGCAAGGACCAAGAGACCCGCGGGGCCGTCGCTGCTCGTCGGCGACATCGGAGGCACGAACACCCGGCTCGCGCTCTATGGCGCCTCCGGCGACCGGCCGCTCTCCGAGGCCGTCTTCCGCAGCCCGGAGCACGCGAGCTTCGAGGAGATCGCCCTCCCCTTCCTGGTCCGCAGCGACGCGCCCCTCCCGACCGTCGCCGTGCTCGGCGTCGCGGGGCCCATCAAGGACCACGTCGCCCACGTGACGAACCTGCCCTGGCGCCTCGCCGAGCGCGAGCTCTCGCGCCGGCTCAAGATCGCGCGCGTCGTGCTCGTGAACGACCTCGTGGTCGGCGCGCGCGGCTGCCTGCACGTCCCCCGCGCGTCGATCGTGCCGCTCACCGCGCGCCGGCCCCGGCCGCAGGGGAACAGCCTCGCCGTCATCGCCGCCGGGACCGGGCTCGGCCAGGCCCGGCTGCTCTGGGACGGCGCCCGCCATGTGACGATGCCGGCCGAGGGAGGTCACGCCGACTTCGCCCCGCGCAGCGCGATCGAGATCGAGCTCTGGCAGTTCCTCGCCGAGCGCCACCCGGATCACGTGAGCTACGAGCGCGTCCTCTCGGGCGACGGGCTCGGCGCCCTCTTCGATTTCTTCGCCTCGCGCGCCGCCCGCATACCGCGCGCGATCGAGCGCCGCCTCGCCGAGGGCGATCGCAACGCCGCGATCGCCGAGCTCGGGCTCGCGCGCGCCTTCCGGCCCGCCGCGCGCGCGGTGGACCTGTTCGTCGAGATCTACGGCGCCGAGGCGGGCAACCTCGCCCTGCGCGAGCTCGCGCTCGGCGGCGTCTTCGTCCTCGGCAACATCGCGAGGCACCTCGTCGCCGCCCGGCGCGAGCAGTTCATGAAGGGCTTCGTGAAGAAGGGGCGGCTCACGCCGCTGCTCGAGCAGGTGCCCGTGGCGCTGGTCACCGATCCCCTCGTGGGCGTGCGGGGCGCGCTCGCCATCGCGCGGGAGCTCCTCGCCGAGGCGGAGCGCCCGCCCCGGGCCACGCGCCGCCGCTCCTGACGACGGGCCCCTGGAGCGGGGCCCCGGGGCCGAGCGCGGGGGTGGCTAGGCGACCTGGGCGGCGGCCGCGTCGAGCAGCCACACGAGCCGCCCGGCCCCGCCGCGCGCGACGCGCGCCGGCACCTCGTCGGCGGGCCCGGGCCGCTTCGCCTGCGCCACGACGTCGCGCTTGCCCGCCCCGCGCGCCAGCAGCAGCTTCAGGCGCGCCTCCCGGATCACCGGCGCCGTCAGCGTGAGCCGCGCCTCGAGCCCCTTGTCCGGCTGCGCCGGGATCGCGGCGACCAGGCGGTCCTCGATGTGCGCCGCGCCGGTCCCGGGGAAGAGCGACGCCGTGTGCGCGTCGTCGCCGATCCCCAGCGTCATCACGTCGAACGCCGCCGCCGCGGCGACCCCGAAGCGCGCGCGCAGCAGCGCCTCGTAGCGCGCCGCCGCGCCGGCCAGATCCGGCGCCTCGCCCTCCATGCGGAAGAAGCGCGCCTCCGGGACGCGGGCCGCCGCGAGGTCCCGGCGCGCGGCGCCGTAGTTCGAGCGCGGGTGCTCGGGCCCGACCGCGCGCTCGTCCACCCAGTACCACTCGGTCTGGTCCCACGGGAGCGCGAGCGCCGCGAGCCGCTGGTACGCCTCCGACGGCGTGCTCCCGCCCGAGAGCGCGATCCGCGCGACGCCTCGCGCCCCGATCGCCTCCGTGATCGCGCGCGCCATGAGCTCCGCCCCGAGCCGCGCGAGCTCCGCCGCGTCGCTCGCGACGCAGGTCTCCTCACCACCGTTCATCTCGTCGTCCCTCCGTTCAGCGCGCTGAAGGCCGCGGCCGCGAGCACCGCGTCGCGCAGGAGGCGATCGCCCTCCAGCGCATCGATCGTCTTGGCCAGCACCCACGTCTCGTCGCGGTAGCCGAGCGGGTGGAGGTGCTCGGCCGAGCGCGCCCCCGCCATCGTCCAGCGCACCGTCCCGGGCGCCCTGTCGAGCCGCACGCACGCGAGCTCGAGCGGCTCGCCGCGGAGCGACGTGGAGATGCGGACGCCGTCGAGCCGACGCCACCCCGGCTCGCCGGCCGGGGGCCCGTCGACCAGCGCGATCTCGATCGGCCCGCCGTCCGCGCCGCGGGCGCGGCCGACCGCCGCGGGCGCCCCGCCCCCGCCCGCCCCGGGCCCCCTCGACTCGAACACCCAGCCGAGCCGCGAGCCCATCCAGCCGAGGAACAGCGCCGCCGGATCGGGCTTCGACCCCACGCTGCGCGTGATCTCCACCCGCCGGATCGACCGGCACGCCTCCGGCATGTCGTCGAAGAACCGGGCGACGAGCTCGCGGAACGAGAACGTCCGCACGAACGCGCGGTCCGCGAGCGGCGCCCGCGTCCCGCGCGCCACGTCCGCGATGCGCTCGATGCACGTCTCCGCCGAGTCGAACACCAGCCGATCGCAGATCGGCGCGAGCTGGTCGCCGAGCACGTTGGGCGCGCCCGGCGCGAGCTCGACGATCACGGGGACGTCGGAGATCGTGAGCGTGCTGACCACGGAGGCGACGCGCTCGGCGGCGGCCACGCCGAACGAGAGCTCCACGCGGTCCTGGCAGATCGGCACCTCGCCGTCGCGGCGGCACGTCGCCGACCAGTCGGCGTCGACGCTGAGCGGCGCGAGCCGGTCGTCGATCGTGATGAGCAGCGTGCGGCCCGCGTGCGTCTCCGCGAGCGCCTCGGTCTGCTCCTTCAGGCGCTCGACCTCGGCGCGGCTGCCCACCGCGACGAAGTTCATCGTCGACGCGCGCGTCTTCGCGATCGGCTCGCCCCCCGACGCGTCGGGCGTCGACCAGAACCGGGCGAGCTCCGACTCGACCCGCCCGATCACCTCGGCGATGGATCCGGTGCTCACGGCCGCCTCCAGATCCGCGGCCGGGCCTCCCCCTCGCCGCCCTCCGCGCGCGGCGAGGGCGACAGCTCGACCAGGTCGTCGGCCTCCCGGGGCCCCCAGCTACCCGCGGGGTAACGCGCGATCGGCGCGTCGTGCGCCCTCCACCCCTCGAAGATGGGGTCGACGAAGCCCCACTGCGCCTCGACCTCGTCGGCGCGGGTGAACAGCGTGGCGTCGCCGCGCAGCGCGTCGAGCAGCAGCCGCTCGTACGCCTCCGGCGTGCTGGGGCCGAACGCGGCGCCGTACCGGAAGTCCATCGTCACGCCGCGGATGGCGATGCCGCCGCCCGGGATCTTGGCGGCGAACCGGAGCGAGATGCCCTCGTCCGGCTGGAGGCGCATGACGAGCGCGTTCGGCTCCTCGGTGGCGCCGGGGGCGCCCCGGAACAGGCCGTGCGGGAGCGGCTTGAAGTGGAGCACGACCTCGGCCACCCGCTTCGCCAGCCGCTTGCCGGCGCGCAGGTAGAACGGCACGCCGCCCCAGCGCCAGCTGTCCAGGTGGAGCCGCATGGCGACGTAGGTCTCGGTCGTCGAGCCCTCCGCCACGTCCGGCTCCTCGGTGTAGCCCGGCACCCGGTCGCCGCGCACGATGCCCGGCGCGTACTGCCCGCGCACGGTGGACGTGAGCACGTCGCGCCCCGTGATCGGCCGCAGCGTGCGGAGCACCTTCACCTTCTCGTCGCGCACCGCGTCCGCGTCCCACGACGACGGCGGCTCCATCGCGACCAGCGTGAGCAGCTGGAGCGCGTGGTTCTGCACGATGTCCCGGGTGATGCCGACCTTCTCGTAGAACTTGCCGCGGCCCTCGACGCCGATCTCCTCGGCCACGGTGATCTGCACGTGGTCGACGTGCTGGCGCGACCAGAGCGGCTCGAAGATCGTGTTCCCGAACCGGAGCACGAGGAGGTTCTGGACCGTCTCTTTCCCGAGGTAGTGGTCGATCCGGTAGATCTGCGACTCGGCGAGGTGGGCGAGCAGGTCGCGGTTGAGGGCGCGGGCGCTCTCGAGGTCCTCGCCGAACGGCTTCTCGATGACGACGTGCTGGAACGGCGCGCCCTTCTCGTGGGACGGCGGCACGACGAGGTTCGCCGCGCGCAGGCCGCGCACGATGGTCGCGAACTGGTCGGGCGCCACGGCCAGGTAGAAGACGCGGTTCTTGCGGGTGCCGCGCGCGGCGTCGAGCCGCTCCAGCTCCGCGGCGAGGCGCGTGTACGTCTCGGGCTCGTCGATCGACCCCTGCACGTAGCTGATGCCCTTCTCGAGCTCGCTCCAGGTGGCCTCGTCGAGCGGGCGCCGCGAGTACTTTCCGACGGCCTCGCGCATTTCTTTTGCGAACTCCGGCTTCGGACGCCGCGCCACGCCGACCACGGCGAAGCCGCCGGTCAGGAGGCGGCTGAGCGCGAGGTTGTAGACCGCGGGCAAGAGCTTGCGGCGGGTCAGGTCGCCCGAGGCGCCAAAGATCACGAGCGCGGCCGGCGACGCCGTGCGCTCCTCGGGCATCCCTTCTCGAAGGGGGTTCTTCTCGGCTTCAGTCATGGTGGATGAGCTCCGGTCGGTGCGACGGCGCGATGCTCGCGCGCCGCGGGGGCGTAGGGTAGCCCCTATTGCACGTGCGGAGCCCGGCGGGGCCGAGATAAGCGGCGGAGGGCGCTCGTTTCGCGGGCGCGGCGGGGGCGGCGGGGAGGGCGCCCTCGCGTCTGAGCGTGCCCGCCGGCTCTCGGCGCACTTCCATCCGATCGCGACCGGTACTAGGCTCCGCCGCGCGATGGCCGCGCCGGTGCTCCCGCGAATCCGCGTCCCCCACCCTCACGTGCGGTGCGACAGCCAGGTGCTCGCCGGCAGCCCCCATGTCGTCGGGTCGCGCGTCCCGGTCCGGCGGCTCTGGGCGTGGCACCGCGGCGGCGCGTCGGTCGAGACGCTGCTCAAGCGCTATCCGAACCTCGGGGCGGCGCGCGTGCTCGATGCGCTCGCGTTCGCCTACGACAACCAGGAGCTCATCGAGGCCGACATCGCGCGCGAGCAGGCGCTCTTCAAGAAGAAGGGCGGCCCCACGGTGGGCGCGCGCCCGCTCTCGCAGCTCTCGCTCCCGTTCGACGAGGACGACGAGTGAGCGGCGCGCCCCGCCGGGCGCGGCGTCGGGGTGCGATGTCCTCCCCCCGCGCGCACGGGGCGGCACACCTTGTTTCTTTACAGCCCTCGTGACTTGGGGCAATACGGGCCGTCTCTCGCTGGAGCCCGGAGTGCGGGGCTGCTCGGAATCTCGAGCGAGAGCCGCGCAGGATCGCGGCTGTCCCAGCGTTCACGGTCGCGGTCACCCATGTAGGGTCCGCGCTCCACGGGGTACCCATCGAGGTGCCGGAGGGTTTCTTAAATGAGCGTCAATCGATGGAAGTTGTTCGCGATGCCCGTGGCCCTTCTCGGGCTGGCCTCGCCTCTCCTCGTGAACTGCGGCGGCAAGGGGATCCCCGGCGCCGACAGCCTCCCCGGGCCCGCCGGGGATCTGGCGTCGGCCGCGGGCGGCTGCGAGGAGATGAAGAACGGCGGCATCGCGAACCTCAAGTTCGACGGCGGCGCCGAGGTCGAGGGCAAGATCAAGGGCTTCCTCGAGGCCGCGGCGTCGCTCGACAAGCTCACGGCGGACATGGAGGCCGATCTCATCGGCTCGTGCGCCAGGCTCGGCAAGGACCTCGGCATGAAGGACGAGGAGCTCAAGGCCGAGGCGGGCGGCGGCAAGGGCGCCGAGAAGGTCTGCAACGCGGTCTCGGCCAAGGTCAACGCCGCCGTCAAGGCGAACGCCGAGGCGAAGCTCGCGGTCCAGATCGACCCCCCGAAGTGCTACGCCGACATCCAGGCCATGCAGACGTGCCTCGGCGAGTGCGGCTCGCCGGTGCAGCCCGGCAAGCTCGAGGCGTCGTGCGAGGGCGGCGAGATCAGCGGCAAGTGCGACGCCGAGTGCAAGGGCTCGTGCACCGTCGACGCGGGCGCGGCGTGCAGCGGCACCTGCAAGGCGAGCTGCTCGGGCAAGTGCGACGCCGGCTTCAAGGGCACCTGCGGCGGCAAGTGCGACGGCAAGTGCGACGGCAAGGACTCGAAGGGCGCGGCGTGCGCGGGGACCTGCGAGGGCAAGTGCGACGCCAGGGCCGAGGGGACCTGCACGGGCACCTGCGACGGCTCGTGCTCCGGCACGTGCGAGCTCAAGGCGGCGGCGAAGTGCTCGGGCTCCTGCTCGGGCGGCTGCAGCGCCGAGATCAAGGAGCCGAAGTGCTCCGGTGAGTTCAAGCCCCCGAGCGTCGATCCGACCTGCCAGATGCAGTGCACGGCGAAGACCGCCGGGCAGGCGAAGTGCGACGCGCCGAACGTCCGCGTCGTGGCCAACGGCAAGGTGAACGCCGACGCGCAGAAGCTCGTCGCCGCGCTCCAGACGTCGCTCCCGGCGATCGCGAAGGTCCAGCTCGGCACCGGCAAGAAGCTGGCGGCGGCGGTCTCGGGCGTCGCGAAGGCGGGCGCCGAGGTCAAGGACGTGGCGCTCAAGGCGGGCGGCAAGGCGGTCGCCTGCGTCGCGACCGCCATCGACGCGTCGGCGAGCGCGACCGCCTCGATCGACGTCAACATCCAGGCGAGCGCGAGCGTCAGCGGCTCGGCGAGCGGTTCGGCCAGCGGCGGGACCTGATCCCGAGGCGGCGTGAGCCCGGCGGCGGCGGCGGTCCCCTCCCGGAGGGGGCCTGCCGCCGCTGTCGTGTTCAGCGCCCGTGACATCCGTGTAACAGCCGCGTTTCCTGGGCGGACATCCGGGTCCAGCGAGGCCGCTCCGGCGCGCCGCGCCCCCGGCGAGCGGACCGGCGCTATCCCCCTGCTCCTCGACGCCCCCCGCGGGCCGCGGGCGTGGCGGGCCCGGACGCCCCTCCCCCGTCCGCGCTTCAGCGCCGCGCGCGTTCAGCGTCGCGGCGTCCATTGCGGGCCATCCCGGCGCCGCGTCCGGGCTATGATGGGGCTTCGCTTGGCAGTGCGACGGTACGCTTCAGGGCAGGTGCGATGGTCGGCGGTCCCTTGATCGAGCGAGGAGCCAGGATCGGCGAGTACACGATCGACGAGCCGCTCGGCGAAGGTGGCTTCGGCGCCGTGTTCCGCGCGCGCGACGAGGCCGGGAACGACGCCGCCATCAAGATCTTCAAGGACATGAGCGCCCAGAGCGCCGGGCACCTCTTCGTCCAGCAGAACGAGATCGAGGCGCTGCTCCGGCTGCGCCACCCGGCGCTGGTCAAGCTCTGCTCGTACGGCGTCCTGGACGGGATCGGCCTCTACCTCGCGATGGAGCTCGTGCGGGGCGAGACGCTCGATCGCTACCTCGCGCGGATGGGCCGGCTCGACACCATCGAGGCGCTGCGCATCGCGCGCCGGGTGGCCGAGGCGCTGGCCCACTGCCACGCGCTCAACGTGCTGCACCTCGACCTCAAGCCGAGCAACATCGTCCTCACCGATCCTTACGAGCCCAGGCTCAAGATCCTCGATTTCGGCCTGGCCACGCTCACGGTGAGCTTCCAGCCCGAGCACGCCCGCGTCAACGCGGGCACCATCGCCTACCTGGCGCCCGAGTGCCTGAGGCGGGGCGCGCTCGCGCGGCCGAGCCCCCGGATGGACCTCTACGCGGTCGGCGTGATGCTCTACGAGCTGCTCTCCGGCCGGCTGCCGTTCTCGGGCAGCACCGTCGCCAGCATCATCAACCAGAAGGTCTACGGCGCGCTCGTGCCGCTCGCCCAGGTCGCGCCCGAGACGCCGGCCCAGGTCGTCTCGCTCGTGGACGAGCTCATGGAGCGCGATCCCGCGCGGCGCTTCTCGAGCGCGGCCCGGCTCTGCGCGCGGCTCAAGGAGCTCTATTACGTCACGCTCCACGGCGCCCCGCCGGCGGTCGGGGCCGAGGGCGCCCCCGACGAGCGCGACGCCGCGTCGCCCGAGGCGCTCGACGACGCGCCGTTCATCGGCCGCGAGCAGGAGCTCGGGCGCCTCGTGGATCTGCTGCAGTGCGCGGTGCGCGGCGAGCCCCGGCCGGCCGTGGTGGTCGGCGAGACGGGGGTCGGCAAGAGCCGCCTCATCGCCGAGCTGCTCCGGAGCGCGGAGGAGGCCGGCGCGGCGATCGTCGCCTACGGCCGCTGCCGGGAGCTCTCGGGGCTCGTGCCCTACTCGGCGCTCCGCGAGGCGCTGTCGCAGATCGCGCTCTGGCTGGAGCGGAACAGCGACAACCGCGCGGCGCGCATCCGGAAGCTCGTCAGCCTGGTGGTCGCCGAGGACGCCGGCCTGCTCCGCGAGCTCGTCCCGGAGCTCCTCCGGGCGGTCGGGCTCGCCGACGAGGGCGGCGCCATCGGCCCGGGCGGCACGCGATGGATCGCCGATCTGATCCTGCGGCTGCTCGGCGCGATCGCCGAGGAGATCCCCGTCGTCCTCGCCATCGAGGACGTGCACTGGGCCGACGAGGCGACGCAGGAGGTCCTCACGCGCCTGTCGGACCAGCTCGGCGAGCGGCCGGTCCTGCTGCTCGGCACGGCGCGGCCGCCCCACGCGAGCGGGCGCGGCGCGCCCGGCTCGACGATGCCGCCGCCGGGCTCGGTCGGGGTGCGCAGCGGGCCCGGCTCGTCGCCGATGACGCCGCGGGCGGCGGGCTGGCTCTCGTGGAAGGGCGTCGAGCGGCTCGATCTCGGCCCGCTCCCCCCCGAGGCGAACCGGGCGCTGCTCTCCGCGCTCGGCCGCGGCGCCGGCGACGACCTCGTGCACGAGCTCGTGCGCCGCGTCCCGCTGCTCGCCGCCGGCAACCCGCTCTTCAACATCCAGGTCGTCCGCAACATGGAGACCGAGGGCTTCCTCCAGCGCGGCCGGGGCGGCGCGCTCGAGCTCTCCCGCGGCGACGCGCACTACCGCGCGCCCGCGTCGGTCTCGGACGTCCTCTCCCGCAGCATCGAGGCGCTCGATCCCACGACCGTCCAGATCCTCGGCGTGGCCGCGCTCATCGGCCGGCAGTTCCTGCGCGACGACCTCGAGGAGCTCGGCCTGTTCGACCCGGCGGCGGTCGACCGCGCCCTGCGCGACGCGGCCGAGCACTACGTCTGCCTGAGCGAGGACGGGCGGCTCACGTCGTTCTCGCACGACGCGGCGCGCGAGCAGCTCGCCGCGCGCGTGCCGGCCGAGGAGCGCGGCGAGGTCCACCGGCGGATCGCGCGGCGCATCGAGCAGCGGGGCGGCGATCCCGGGACGCTCGCGCACCACGCCGAGCGCGCGGGCGATCTCGACCGGGCCGCGTCGACGTACCTGCTCGCGGCCATGGAGGCCGATCGCCTCCAGGATCCGCTCGGCGCGAGCCGGCGGCTCCGGCAGGCGCTCGCGCTGCTCGAGCGGCTGCCGCTCGACCCCGCGCGCGTCGAGCTCCGGGCCCGCTGCGCGCACGAGCTCGGGCGCGTGGCGTGCCTGCTCGGCAGCACGGCGGAGCCGCTCGACCTGCTCCGGCGCGCGGCCGGCGCGCTGCCGGAGACGCCGCTCGTCACGGCGGCGCTCTCCAGCGCGCTGTCGCGCGTGCACTACGTCCGCGGGGAGTTCGCGGACGCCGTGGCCCACAGCCGCAAGGCGCTCACGGCGGTCGGCGCGAGCCCCGAGCTCCGCCCGTACCAGTGCCTGCCCGCGAACATCCTCGGGCGCGCGCTGTGCGCGGCCGGCAAGGTCGGCCCGGCGCTCGAGCCGCTCCGCCGCGGGTGCGAGCTCGCCGAGGCGGCGGGTGAGTACATCGAGCTCTGCCACTCGCGCGGCATCCTCTGCGTCGCGCTGAGCCAGGCGGGCCACTACGCCGAGGCCGAGCAGAACGTCGCCGAGGCCGCCCGCATCGCCGAGCGCCTGCACGACCCGGTGCGGCTGCTCGGCACGTGGTTCTACAACGCGGTGCTCGCCGAGGGCCGGTTCGACTGGGAGCTCGGCGTCCGGTCGACCACGCAGCTGCTCTCGTACGCGGAGGAGCACGGCCTGAGCGGGCTGTACCTGTACCTCGGCACGATGTACGCGGGCCGGCACCAGTTCCACGTGGGCCACCTGTCCCGGGCGCGCGTGCTGCTCTCGAACGCGTGCAACCTGAGCGGCGTGCTGGGCATCGGCATGGGGCGCGGCTGGGCCGAGGGGTTCCTGGGGGACGTGTTCTTCATCCAGGGCCTGCTCCCGGAGGCGCTCGCCGCCTACGAGCGGGCGATCGAGATCGGCTCGGCCGGGACGGGCGACGCCTACGCCGTGGGGCTCGGCCGGATCGGCAGGATGCACACGGCCGCGCTCCAGGGCCGCGACGCCGCCGAGGTGAGGGCGCAGGGCGACGAGGCGCTCGAGCACATCCGCGACTCGGGCAACCGGTCGCTGCTCGTGACGGCGCTCGAGCGCTTCGTCGAGGCGCTCGATGCGGTCGGGGACGCCGACGGCGCGCGCGCCGCCCGCGACGAGCGCGCGGCGCTGGTGCAGGTGCTCGGCCTCACGGCGCCGACGTTCTGGCCGCGGCCTCCGGCCGAGGCGGGCTCCCAGGGCTCCCCGCGGGGCTACTGGACCGCGCTGCCGCGCGCATCTCGGGCGCCCGGCCCGGGCAGCCTGGGCACGACGGAGATCGTCGGCGCGACCCTGGCGGGGCTGGCGGAGGCGGCGACGCTCGCGGTCCCCGAGGAGGGGGACGCCTCGGCCCCGACGCGGATGGCGCTCCCGCGCCTCCGCCGCGTGACGCTGCTGGAAACGCTCGCCTCGGTGGAGGGGTTCGTCCCGTGCTTCGACGGGCCGGAGGCTCCCCCGGCGGCGCGGTGAGCGCGGCGGGGCGCCGGCGGGTGGTGGCCTCGTCTGAGGGGCTCACCTCCGGGGCTTGCGTTCCGGCGGGCCCATTTTGTGGCCCGCCTGCACTCCAGCCCCTCCGGTGAGCCCCTCAGACGAGGCCACCACCCGCCGGCGCGGGTAGCATGGGGAATGGTGCAACCTTCCGAGGACGGCGCCGCGCTCGGCGCCGGGGTGCGAAGAGGGCCTGTCGAGGGCGCGCGCACGGCGCTGGCCTGCGCCTGGGCGGCGCTGTTCCTCCTCGTCCTGCTGCCCATCGGCCTGGTCTGCTTCCCGTTCGATCGCCGGCAGTGGATGCACGATCGGCTCTCGGTCGTCTGGGCGCGCGGCGCGCTCTGGCTGGTCGGCGTGCGCGTCGAGGCCGAGGGCGTCGAGCGCGTGCGGCCGGGCGAGCGCTACGTGATCGTCGCGAACCACCAGAGCGCGCTCGACATCCTCGCCTTGCTCGTGGTGCTGCAGGCGCGCGCGCCGATCCGCTTCCTCGCCAAGCGCGCGCTGTTCCGCGTGCCGCTGCTCGGCTGGGGCATGCGCCTCTACGGCCACACGCCGGTCGACCGGAGCCGCGGCCGGGGCGCGGCCGCGGATCTCGACGAGGCGCGGCGGAACGTGATGCAGCGCTGGTCGACGGTGTTCTTCCCCGAGGGCACGCGGAGCGCGACGGGCCGGCTCCTGCCCTTCCGGCTGGGCGCCTTCCGGACGGCGTCGGCCGCGGGGGCGCGCCTCCTGCCGGTCACGCTCGACGGCTCGGGCGCGCTCCTGCCGAAGGGCCGTCGCGCCGCCGCGCCCGGGGTGGTGCGGGTCGTGGTGCACGCGCCGCTCGCCCCGCCCGCGGCGTCGCTCGCGGAGCTCCACGCCGCGGCGGAGGCGTGCAGGGCGGTCGTGGCGGCGGCCCTGCCGGAGGCGCTGCGCCGGGCGGGGTGAGGGAGCGCGCTTCAGCGCGCTCCCTGGCGGCTCCAGCTCGGCGTCCTAGGTCGACTCGCCGCCCGGCAGCTTGCCGAACCGCTGCTCGTACGCTGCCAGCCGCGCCGCGAGCAGCGTCGCCTCGTCCTCCGCGGCGCGCGCGCGCTCCTCGGCGGCGCGGGCCTGCTCCTCGGCGGCGCGGGCCTGCTCCTCGGCGGCGCGGGCCTGCTCCTCGGCGGCGCGGGCCTGCTCCTCGGCGGCGCGGGCCTGCTCCTCGGCGGTGGGCAGCGCGCGCCCCTCCGCGTCGAGCCAGCGCAGCCAGTCGACCTCGAGGTTGTGGTACGTGCCGCGGCGAACGCCGAGCCCCAGGTGCAGCCGCGGGCTCACCACGTCGCCGTTCGCCGCGGGCGCGACGGGCACGTAGGACAGCGTGGTGATGTCGAGCGAGTAGGCCTCGAGGATGCCAGTGAACGGATCGAACAGGTAGTACTCGGGCACGCGCAGGAGCTTCGCGTAGATCCGCATCTTGTCGGTGCGATCGACCTTCTCGGTGCTCCCGGAGAGCAGCTCGATCACCACGTCGGGCGTCCTGCCGTCCTCTTGCCAGACGACCCAGGACTTGCGCTCGCGCTTCACCGTATCGAGCACCACGAAGACGTCCGGCCCGCGGAAGTCGTTCTTCTTCGCCTGGAGCTCGCTGAAGTAGATCGCCATGTTGCCGCTGACGTACACGTCGTCGCGGTCCTTCCACAGCAGATCCAGCACCTCGATGAGGAGCTCCATCTGCTTGCGGTGCCGCTGAGACTCCATCGGCTCTCCGTCGTCGTACGGCAGCTCGTCCTCGCCCGGCGGCGGGATCGGGACGAACGAGGTGTCGCTCTGAAACGCCATGCGTCGCTCCTTCGAGGAGGGTACCGCTCCTCGTCCCCTGGGTCGAACGCGTCGCGGGGCCCACCGCTACCACGGCGCGGCGCCGACCGCGACGATCGCGCCGCGCCGCGCCGCGCCGGCGGGCCCGGCCGGGAGGAACGCTGCATGAAACGACATGGGGCGAGCGCGGGACGAGCGGGACGATTACGGGATGGCCATGAATTTCGTCGTGGTTCGTGGTGGGATGTGGGCCGCCCGGAGCCCGGCGAGGCGGCCGCCGCGACCCAGGCCAGCGCGGCCGCTGCGCGCGGTGACGGCGACCGACGTCAGGTCACGTCGGGTGCGCCATCTCGACGGCCTGCTCGGGGGTGCCGAGCAGCTCCGTGCGCGTGCACCGCTCCACGATCTGCCGGACGAAGATCAGGTGGTCCTCCTCCTCGTGCAGGCGCTGCTTGAACGCTTCCCTCGCCTCGTCGTCGCCCGCCTCGTCGGCGAGCTCGAGCAGGAGCTGCCAGCCGGCGTTGTCGACGAGCTCCGCGGTGAGCATCGCGTGGAGCGTGTGGGTCGGGCTCGGGTCGCCGTCGAGCACCACCTGCTCAAGGCCCTTCGACTCGAGCGTGATCAGCCGTGACATCTCGGTCTCGGCGTGCGCATCCCCGCCGAGCGCGCGGATCTGCTCCTCGAGCCACTCCTCGTGCTCCTTCTCCTGATCCCGGTACTTCTTGAGCTGGCCGAGCAGGTTCTGCAGGCCGGGATCGGCCGTGCGGCGGATCTTCTCCATCGTGGAGTCGTACAGCCGGACGCTCGCGCGCTCGAACGTCAGCCGCTCGTTGAGCAGGTCGACGGCCTTGTCCTTGTTCATCTGTGCAAGCTTCTGCATGAGTACCTCCGACCAGGGCAGATGCGATTCGCAGGCCGCGCGCTGACAGGCGACCACGCGCGCCCCGCCGGAGCGGCCGGGGCGACCCGGCGTCGTGGACCGGTCTGGACGCCGGGCCCCCCAGGGACGCTCACGAACGCTCACCAGGACCGCGGAACGGCGGCCGGGCTCGATCGCGCGCCAGCAGGGCGATGTCGGAAGGAGCTCCGTCAGCTCGTGATGCGCCGGAGCACGATGACCGGCCGCCCCGCCTCGCGCGAGCGATCGAGATCGACCTTGCAGTCGAGCATCCAGTCGTTGTCGTCGTCCGGATCGACGATGATCTGCTCCACCACCCACGCCCCGCCGTCCTCGGAGGGGTGGATGATCGTGTTGCCCGGGCTCCGGGCCGCCGGATCGGTGCGGATGGAGGCGTGCTCCGCGTAATAGCGCCGGAGCGCCTCCTCCAGCCGGTCCGCGGTCCAGGGCTGCTCCTCGCCCTCCACCATCTCGGCGGCGAGGTCGTAGTCGCGGCGGGACAGGGCGCGCAGGAAGAAGAACAGCTCGTTCCTGACGAGCACCGTGAACTCCTTCGGGTTCCTGGTGACGTCGAACGCGGCTGGCTCGACGACGCCGCCGGTGGCGGCCGCGCGGGGCTGGAACGAGGGGTCGCGCATCCGCTCCCACTCGTCGACCAGGCTCGAGTCGACGCCGCGCACGATCGCCCGGAAATAGGCGATCATGTCCTCGGTGTCGCTGTCCTTCGCGTAGTCGGGGACCGTCTGGACGAGCGCCTTGTACACCTCGGAGACGTACCGGAGCAGGAGCCCCTCCGCCCGCTCCAGGCCGTATTCCTTGATGAACTCGCCGAACGACAGGTACTGCTCGTACATCTCGCGCGCGACGCCCTTCGGCCGGATGTTCTCCTGCCCGACCCAGGGGTGCCGCCGCGCGTAGTCGTTGAACGTGCCGTAGATGAACTCCCGGTTCGGCTTCGGAACCTCGAGCTTCTCGAGCTCCTCGATCCTTTGATCGTACTCCACGCCCGCCGCCTTCAGCTCCGCGAGCTTCTCGGTCTTCAGCCGATCGAGCTGCTTCTGCAGGATGAGATCGGGGTTTTCGAGGATCGACTCGACCAGCGTCAAGAGGTCGAGCGGGTAGGTGCCGCTCTCGGGATCCAGCTTGTCCACGGTCTCGAGGACGTAGAGCGAGAGCGCGTGGTTCAGCGAGAAGTCCTCCTGGAGATCCGCGTTGATGCGGATGCGCTTGCCCCGCCCGTCCTCCCTCGGGACGAGCTCGATGATGCGCGCCTCCACGAGCGAGCGGAAGAGGAGCATCGCGGTCTTGCCGTGCTGGCGCCGGACCGCCGGGCGGTCGTGGGTGCTGCGGATGAGCCGCTTCAGCGCCTGACACCCGCCCTCCTCGCGCCCGAGCACGTTGACCAGCATGCCGTGCGTGACCTGGAAGCGCGACACGAGCGGCTCGGGGGGCGACTGGATCAGCCGCTCGAACGTGCTCCGGTCCCAGTGGACATACCCCTTCTCCGGCGGCTTCTTCTTGACGATCTTCCGCCGCTTGGCCGGGTCGTTCCCCGCCTTGGCCTCGAGCCGCATGTTCTCGATGACGTGCTCCGGCGCCTGGGCCACGACGCTGCCCTGCGTGTCGTACCCTTTCCGGCCGGCGCGGCCGCTGATCTGCTGGAAATCACGGACGCTCAGGATCGCCGTCTTCTCGCCGTCGAACTTGCAGAGCTTCGTGAAGAGCACCGTGCGGATCGGGATGTTCACGCCCACGCCGAGCGTGTCCGTGCCGCAGATGATCTTGAGGTGCCCCTGCTGGGCCAGCTTCTCGACGAGCAGCCGGTACTTGGGCAACAGCCCCGCGTGGTGCAGCCCGATACCGTGCTTCACGAAGCGCTGGACCTCGCGGCCGTAAGGGCTGGAGAACTTCACCTCGGCGAGCGCGGCGGTGATCGCCCGCTTCTCTTCCTTGGTGCAGTAATCCTGGCTCATCAGGTTCTGCGCCTCCTCGGCGCAGGCCCGCTGGGTGAAGCTCACGATGTAGATCGGGGCCTTGCCGCTCCTCACGAGCGTCGCGACGGTCTCGTGGAGCGGCGTCTCGCGGTACTCGTAGTCGAGCGGCACCGGGCGCTCGGTCGACCGGACGATGGCCGTCTCCGCGCCGGTGAGCCGGGTCAGCGCGTCCTGGAAGAACTCGGTGCCGCCGAGCGTGGCGCTCATCAGCAAGAACCTCGCCTGCGGGAGCGTGAGCAGCGGGATCTGCCACGCCGCGCCCCGATCGCGATCCGAGTAGTAGTGGAACTCGTCCATGATCACGTAGTCGCAGAGCGCCCGCTCGCCCTCGCGGAGCGCGATGTTCGCGAGGATCTCCGCGGTGCAGCAGAGGATCGGCGCGTCGCGGTTCACCGACGCGTCGCCGGTCAGCATGCCCACGTTCTCGGGGCCGAAGTCGTTGCAGAGCGAGAAGAACTTCTCGCTCACGAGCGCCTTGATCGGGCACGTGTAGAACGACTTCATCCCCTCCGCCATCGCCTTGAAATGCATGGCGGCCGCGACGAGCGACTTGCCCGATCCGGTCGGGGTGTTGAGGATGAGGTTCTTGCCGCCGAAGATCTCGAGGATGGCCTCCTCCTGCGCCGGATAGAGCTCGAGCCCCCGATCCGCGACATAGTCGAGGAAGCCGTTCAGCAGATCGTCGGCGGTGAAGTCGTGGGGCGACGGCGGGAGGCGCGCGTAAAGCGGGGCGACGGCGTGGTCCATGGCGGCGGTGTGACGCCCGTCAGGGGCGCCCCCTGCACAAGCCTGGTTCCGTGGGAAAATGCAAGCAAACTCCTCCATGTCTCGGTCGGATCGCCGACCTCTGCCACGCGACGCAGGACGGACGGGGCTCCCGGGACAACCAGGAGTCGCGGGGCGGCACGAGCGGGGCTGCCATCCTGCCCCTGCGCCGCATGATCGTGATACCGTTGACGGACGAAACAGGGGGGACGCCGCGCGCACACGTCCAGGGGCACCTTCCGGATGCGCCTGGTGCGCGCGGGGGCTCGGAGGCCGGGGCGGACAGCGATGCACGAGACCGCCGGACGTCGAGCCGGGGCGACGCGATCCTCAGGGAGGGGGTGCGCACAGATCGATGTGTCGAGCGGCCTCATCGTGCGCGCGGGCGGCGCGCTCTGCGGCATCCTGGGGTACTCCGAGCAGGAGCTCGCGCAGAAGCGGCTCCCGGATCTCGCGCCTCCGGAGGACCGGACGGGCTCGCTCGCGGCGTGGCGCGCGCTGCTCGAGGGCGGGACGGACGAGCGCGCGTTCGAGCTGCGATGCCTCCACAAGGATGGGAGCGTCCGGAAGCTCCACGTGACGGGCTTCCTCGTCCATGACATCCGGGAACCGCCCTCGTGCGCCGTGGTGTTCGTCGAGGACATCACCCCTGGGGAGCGCGCCGAGGCGCCGGAGGTCGCGGCCGGCTGCGCGCTCGACACGACGGCGTTCCAGCAGACGGAGGAGACATTCCGGAGGAGCGCGTGGCTCTTCCGCGCCATCGGGAGATCCATCGATTACGGCGTCTGGGTCAGCGACCGCGACGGCCGGAACGTCTATGCCAGCGAGGCGTTCCTGCGGATGGCGGGGATGACCCAGGAGCAGTGCTGGGAGCACGGGTGGATCGACGCGCTCCACCCCGACGACCGGCACAAGGTCGCGATCTTCGAGCGGTGCGTGCGGACGGGTGAGCCGTTCGAGGAAGAGCTCCGCTATCTGGGCGAAGGCGGGGCCGTGCACCCCGTCCTGAACCGGGGTGTCCCCGTCCGCGACGAGCGGGGCGAGATCTGCTGCTGGGTCGGCCTCTGCCTGGACATCAGCCGTCACAAGCGCGCCGAGGAGGCGCTGCGCGAGAGCGAGCGCCGGCTCCGCGCGGCGCTCGACGAGGCGCGGCGGTCGCTCGCCGAGCGCGAGCGCCTCGAGGACGAGCTCCGCCGGCGCGAGCGGCAGCTCGCGTCGCTGATGGAGCACTCGCCCGACGCGATCTTCCGCATCGATCTGGGCCTGCGCTGCACCTTCATGTCGCCCACCTCGACGGTGGTCACGGGGTTCCCGCCGGAGCACTACCTGGGCAAGACGCCCCGCGAGTGCGGGTTCTCGGCCGAGGTGTGCGAGGCGAGCGAGACCGCGTGCCGCGAGGCGCAGCGGACGCGCAGGCCGCAGCGGGCGGAGCTCAGCCTCGGCGAGCGGCGATACCGCATCCGGCTCATCCCCGAGCTCGGGCCCGACGGCGCGGTGGAGTCGTTCATGGGGATCGCCGAGGACATCACCGCGGAGCGGCACGCCGAGGAGGAGCGCTGGAAGCTGCTCGAGAGCGAGCGCGCCGCCCGCGACGAGGCGGAGCGCGTGAGCCGGGTCAAGGACGACTTCGTCGCGACGCTCTCGCACGAGCTGCGCTCGCCCATCAACGCGATCCTCGGCTGGGCGCGGATCCTGCAAAGCCGCCAGGGCCACGCGCCCGACGCCCACGTGCTCGCGCGGGGGCTCGAGGTCATCGAGCGCAACGCCCGGATCGAGGCCGACATGGTGTCGGAGCTGCTCGACATGAGCCGGATCATCTCGGGGAAGCTGCGGCTCGACGTCCAGGAGGCCGACCTGCCCGCGATCATCCAGGGCGCGATCGAGTCGATCCAGCTCGCCGCCGAGGCCAAGGAGATCACGGTCGCCTCGGCCATCGCCCTCGGTCCGACCTCCCTCCGGGGCGACCCCGCCCGGCTCCAGCAGGTCGTGTGGAACCTCCTGACGAACGCCGTCAAGTTCACGCCCGCGGGGGGGCGGGTCGACGTCACGCTGCGGCGCGCGCGGGCCCACGCCGAGCTGACGGTGAGCGACACGGGCGTGGGCGTCGGCGCGCAGTTCCTCCCGCACGTGTTCGAGCGCTTCCGGCAAGCGGACGCGTCGTCCGCGAGGAAATACGGCGGGCTCGGCATCGGGCTGTCGATCGTCAAGCACCTGGTCGAGCTGCACGGCGGCACGGTGGCGGTCGCGAGCGAGGGCGAGGGCCGGGGGACGACGTTCACGGTGAGGCTGCCGCTCGCGGGCGTCTCGCAGGAGGCCCCCGGCGCGGCGCCGTCGAAGGGGGCGGCCCGCGCCGCGGTGCTGCTCGACGACGCCGGCGCGGAGCTCACCGGCGTGCGGGTGCTGGTGGTGGACGACCAGGCCGACGCGCGCGAGGTGGCGCAGCGGGTGCTGGCGGAGTGCGCGGCGACCGTCACGACCGTGGCGTCGGCGGCGGAGGCGCTGGCCGCGCTGGAGCGGGAGCGGCCCGACGTGCTCGTGAGCGACCTGGGGATGCCGGTCGAGGACGGGTTCCAGCTCATCCGCAAGGTGCGGGCCCTCGGCGCCGAGCGCGGGGGGGCGACGCCGGCCGTGGCGCTCAGCGCGCTGGCGCGGGCCGAGGATCGCGCGCGGGCGCTGGGCGCCGGGTACCAGGCGCACATCGCCAAGCCGCTCGATCCGGCGGAGCTCGTGGGGGTGGTGGGCACCCTGGCGCGCGGGCGCGACGGCTGACGTGGCGGGCGCGGGGGCGCGGTGGGGGCGCGCCTCCGGGGCTTGCGTTCCGGCGAGCCCCTGTCGTGGCTCGCCTGCACGCCAGCCCCTCCGGTGCGCCCCTACCGCGCCCCCCCGCCCGCCACGTCAGCTCAGGTGTGGGGGAGGGATGGGACGGCTGCTGCGGTGGAGCTTGATGGGAGCGGAGGGCTCGGGTGTGGGGGAGGGATGGGACGGCTGCTGCGGTGGAGCTTGATAGGACGGGGGCGTTATTGCATCACTCCAAGCAGGAGGGCGAGCAGGCCATGGTTCAGCAGATTTCCGTGAAGGAGCTCTTTCTCAAGCTGAAGGCGAGGGAGCCCGTTTACCTCCTCGACGTGCGCACGCCCGGCGAGCACGAGATCGCGGCGCTGCCCGGCAGCACGCTGATCCCGTTGAACGAGCTCACCGAGCGCGCGGAGGAGATCGACGCGAACGGCGACGCGCTCATCGTCGCGTACTGCCACCACGGGGTCCGGAGCCTCTCGGCCGCCGCCATCCTCGAGAAGCTCGGGCACGAGCGCGTGGCCTCGCTCCAGGGCGGGATCGACGCGTGGTCGATCCATATCGACGAGAGCATCCCGCGGTACTGACGCGACCCGCGGGCGCCCGGCGAGGGACGAGCGCCCGGCCGGGCGCGGGCAGGGAGCGCCGGCGCCGCGGTTCACGAGCGGGGCGGCGCGGCGTGACGGCCGGGGTGGGTCAGTTGAGGGCGGCGCCGCCGAGGCGGAAATAGAGCAAACGCCCCGCGCCGCACGCGCTGCAGGCGACCTTCGCCACGCGGAGCCGTACCCCGTCCAGGGTCTCGGCCGTGTGGTCCTCCACGCGGAGGGCGCCGCGGCAGCGGGGGCACGGGATCGCGCGGGCCGCCACCTCGACCTGCGAGGCGGCGTCGAGCGCGATGGCGCGCCCGGGGGTGTGGCCCGGCTCGAGCAGCGCGAGCCGCTCGATGTCGCGCGTGAGCTTCTCCGACGCGCGATCGCTGGCGCGCCGGGCGGCGCGGGCCGAGAGCTTCTTCTTCGCCATGATCTCCGTACTCCCGTGCCCCGCCGCCCGACGTGGCGAGGCGGACCCGGGGCGCGGGAAGCATACGCGAAGCCGGGGCCTCCACGGCGCGCGTGGAGAGGGGCGGGCGGCCCGCCGGGCGCCCGGCGGCGGGCGATCAGTGCGTCGCTCGCGGCGCCGGCGCGCGCAGCCGCTGCATGCAGTACATGAGGCCGGCCCGCAGGTTGGCCTTGGTCACGATGGCGCTCAGGTCGAGCCCCAGCTCGACCACGGTCTGCGCGACGGTCGGGCGGATGCCGCAGATGATCCCCTCGGCGCCCAGCAGCTGGATGGCCCTCACGAGGCGGATCAGGTGATCCGCGACCTTCGTGTCCACCATCTGCACGCCGGTGAGATCCAGGACCGCGAAGCGCGCGCTGCGGCTGCTGATCGCCTCGAGCAAGCACTCCATCGCCTCGGCGGTCCTCGCGCTGTCGACGACGCCGATCATGGGCAGCGCCAGCACGCCGTCCCACACCTCGATGATCGGGGCCGTGAGCTCTCGGATGACCCGCTGCTGCGCCTCGATGACGTCGAGCTTCATCTGGAGCACCTGCTGCGCCTGCCTCTCCTGCGTGACGTCGAGCGAGAACCCGATGACGGACTGGACCTGCCCCGTGGTGTCGTGGACGGGGACCACCCACGTCTCCCAGGCGTGACCGTGCGCCTCGGACAGCGCGCGTCCGGGGTGCCCCATCATCGCTCGCCGGAGGGCGCCCGACTCGTCGCCGTAGAGGTCGAAGATGTTCTGTCCGATGAGCTGGCCAGGGGTCTGGCCGGAGACCTTCATCCCGTTGCCCTCGTGGTAGGTGAACACGCCCCTGGGATCGATCACCCACACCACCACCGGGAGGGTCTCGACCAGGGCGCCGAGGATCCGCTCCCGCTCCCTCAGCCGGAGGAGCTCGTCGAGGGCGCCGTCGTCGGGGGGCAGCTCGCGGAACGACCCGTGGACCAGCCCGTCCGCGGACGCGCCGCGCACCACGCACGCGACGGGCCGGTAGCCGCGCCCCACGCTCAGGATCCGGCCGCGGATCTGGATCGGCGTCGCGCTCGCGCGGACCTCTGCCCATCTCGTCGTGAGCGCGCCGCGATCCTCCGGGTGGAACAGCTCGGAGAGCGGGGTCCCTCGCGCCAGCAGAGGCCCGACGGTCCGGCGCAGGAGATCGCTCCATCGCAGGAGCGCGCCATCGACGCCCGCGACAAACAGCATCTCTGTCGAGTGTGCGACCAGGTCATCCAGCGAAACCAGCGTCCCATTTGCGTTGGCCATGGCACCGCGCCTCCCTCCCGCAAGCGGACAGATACGGACTCACGCAGGCTACGTTGGTGTCCGCACGTGTATAGTAGGGCGCAATCCGGAACGCGTATCAGGGCTCCGCCTTAATCGATCATTCGAACGCACAGAGCGGAATCGGCGCCCGGAGCACCGTGAACACGCGAGCGCCAGAGCACATATGCCTCGCACAGATCGCTTCGTCTGTGCGAGACGCACGATGCACGTCTATCGCCTCGTCCGGGAGAGGCGCACGATGCGTGTCCATCGCTTCGTTCGCGCGAGACGCGTGTTGCGCGTCTGTCGCTTCGTCCGCGCGAGACGCACGACGCGCGTCTCGCCGGCTCGGCCACGCGACGCTTCGTGCTCGACAGCGCTCCTCCCGGTCGATCTCGGTCGGGGCCACCGCCCGGCGCCGCCGCGCGGCCAGGCGCCCGGACGTCCCGCGCGCCCCGCCGAGGCGCTAAGCTCCCGCGCATGCCCCCGACCCGCTCTCCGGAGCCCTCCCCCGCCGAGCCCGCGCGGCCCGGCCGCCGGTGACGCCCGTGCGCTCCTCCCGCTTTCGTCCGGGGCTCGGCCCGCCGCGCGGCGCGCTCGTCGAGACCGCCTGGTTCGCGTTCCACGGCGACGAGCTCCTCGTGCGCATCGCCGCGCCCGGCGACCGCTTCGACATCCCCGTCGCGGCCGATCTCGCCGCCCTCGGCGTCCGCGTCGCGCGGGACCAGCCGCTCGGCGAGCTCGACGGGCGCCCGTGCCGCTCCGCCGAGCTCGCGCCGGGCTCCCCGGCGCCCGAGGGGTACGCGTACGTCTCGCTCCGGCGCCTCCACGGGCGCATCGACCCGGAGCTGTTCGACGTCTCGGGCACGGCCTACCAGGTGCAGTACTGGGACAGGACCCACCAGTACTGCGCGGCCTGCGGCGCCGCGCTCGACGCCGGGCAGGACGAGCGCGTCAAGCGCTGCGCCCGCTGCGCGAGCAGCTACTTCCCGCGGATCACGCCCGCGACGATCGTGCTCGTCGAGGACGGCCCGCGCGTCCTGATGACGCGTCAGGCGCGGTTCCCCGCGGGCATGTACGGGCTCGTCGCCGGCTTCGTCGAGCCGGGCGAGACGCTCGAGGCGTGCGTCGCGCGCGAGGTCCGCGAGGAGACGGGCATCGACGTCGCCGACGTCGCCTACTTCGGCAGCCAGCCGTGGCCGTTCCCCCACCAGATCATGGTCGGGTTCACCGCGCGCCACGCCGGCGGCGAGCTCCGGGTCGACACGCGCGAGCTCGAGGACGCGCGCTGGTTCCACCGGGACGCGCTGCCGCTGCTGCCGCCGCCGCTCAGCATCGCCCGCCAGCTCATCGACGCGTGGCGCGCGCGCCCGCCGCGGTAGCGCCCCTCCGCGCCTCAGACCAGGCGCCGCTTCCAGGCGCCGCGGCGGAACAGGAGCCCGCCCGCGAGCGCGCACGTCGAGAACGCCACCGCGATGGCGATGAACACCCCGAGCGGGCCGAGCCCGAGGGCGCGCGCGAGCGCCCACCCGAGCGGGATCTCGAAGAGCCAGAAGCAGGCGAAGTTCAGCATCGTGGGCGTCCACGTGTCGCCCGCGCCGTTGAACGCCTGCGTGAACACGATGCCGAAGCCGTAGAACAGGAACCCGCACGCGACGACCCGGAGCGTCTGCGTCCCGAACCCGAGCACCTCCGCGTCGCCCGTGAACGCGCCGACGATCGGGCCGGCCGCGACCAGGAACACCGCGCCGACGGCGCCGAGCACGACCGTGTTCCAGAGGCCCGCGCGGTAGACGGCGGCCTCCGCCCGCTCGGGGCGCCCCGCCCCGAGGTTCTGCCCCACCATGGTCGCGGCGGCGTTCCCGAGCCCCCACGCCGGCAGGATCGCGAAGGCGATGATCCGCATCCCGATGGTGTAGCCGGCGAGCGCCGCGCTCCCGAAGGGGGCGATGATGCGCACCATGCCGATCCAGCTCGCGGTGCCGATGATCGCCTGCAAGGCGCCGCTCGCCCAGAGGCGGAGCAGCGTCGCGAGCGCCCGCGGGTCGGGGACGAGGTGCCGCGCCCGGAGCTTCACCCGACCGCCGCCGCGCACGAGCAGCGCGAGGCCCAGCGCGGCCCCGGTCCCGCGGCCGAGCGTCGTCGCCACGGCCGCGCCGGCCACGCCGAGCTCCGGGAACGGGCCGAGGCCGAAGATGAAGCACGGGCCGAGCGCCATGTTCAGCGCGTTCGAGAGCCAGAGCACCCGCATCGACAGCGCCGCGTTGCCGGCCCCGCGGAAGACGGCGTTGATGACGAACAGCAGGAGGATCGTCGCGTTGCCGAGCAGCATGATCGCGGCGAAGGGCGCGCCGGTCGCGATGACGCGCTCGGTCGCGCCCATCGCCGCGAGCAGGCGCGGCGCGAGCAGCGCGCCGGCGGCCGAGATGGGGAGCGACACGAGCGCGCCGAGGGCGATGACCTGCCCGGCCATGGCGGCCGCCTCCTCGGGGCGCCCCTCCCCGATCCTGCGCGCGACGGTGGCGGACGCGGCGACCGAGAGGCCCATGCCCACGGCGTACACCACCGCGAGGAGCGACTCCGTGAGCCCGACGGCCGCGACCGCGTCGGCGCCGAGGCGCGAGACCCAGAAGACGTCGACCACGGCGAAGAGCGACTCCATGAGCATCTCCATGACCATCGGGATCGCGAGCAGGACGATGGCCCGATCGATGGATCCGCTCGTGAAGTCGTGCTCACCGCCGCGGATTGCGTCGCGCAGCGTCGACCAGAGGCCGGCGCCGCGGGGGGGGCCGGGCGAGGGCGCGTCGGCGCCGAGGCGCGGGGTGGGGACGGACGGGGAGGCTCCGCGGGGCATGGGGCGAGCAAGCTGATCGCGGCGGCGCGACGCGTCCAGCGCCTTGTCGAGCGCGGAACCCCGGCGGCGTGGGGTGCCGCTCCCCGGCGGCGCGCGGCGCTTCGCGCCGGACGGGAGGGGCTCGCCCGTCGCGGGCGCCTCGCGTCGTGCTTCTGCGGATCGGAGGCCGCCTGGCCGCGGTCGGCCTCTGGAGCTTGCCTCCGTGTCGGTCGCGTTTCCGTTCACCCGTGCTCAGCGGTCGTCGAACCGGCGAAGCCACGCCTGGCTGCGCTCCAGATCGAAGCGGAGCCCCGGGCCGGCGTACTGGAAGGGCCGGTGCTTCGTGATGCGGATCGGCTTGAGATACTTCGACAGCTTCACATACAGCTCCGGCCAGATATTGCGTTCCGCATCGCCGAGCTGCGGACGCGGGCCGGCCTGGATCATGATGCCCCCATCGAACCGATGGACGACGAACCTGGGATCCAGCGCGTCTAGATCAGCCTCGATCTTGTCCAGACCCCCCATCTCCTGGACCCATCGGTCCGCCAACACCGTGAGCCAGTTGACTCCCTTGATACCCTCCCCACCACACCTGCCTTCTTGGAGCCAAGTCGAGTGGCTGGTAGGATAGTCGGCCTCCAACCCAGGAAAACGCTGAGCCCATTGATAGACAACAGGCTCATATAGGTTACTAACCGAACTATCAGCAGATTCGACCGCGCCAATGCCGCCATAGCCGCTCACCGGCTTCAGCTTGCGGCACACCTCAAGCATCACCTCCGGGAAAGACTCCGACGAATCCGCAAACCAGAGAAGCGGGAACGCCATCCGGAAGAATCCAAGCTGCACGAAGGGTCTACGAGGCAGCCCCAGCGCGCTCGCGAAGAAGGCATTTGCACCGCGGTCGTACTCGGCGCCGTGATAGATGAGCGAGAAGCTCTCATCTTCATCAAACCCCAAGAGCCACGCGCGAGGGAACGAGCCTTTCCCCTTGCCATACGGCTCCATCAACCGCCTTTCTGGGTGCAGCGCCCAGCGCAGGCGATGGCCGCAGCGACGAAAGTAGTCCTCACAACATGAGACCACCGCCTCGCGCACCTCCCGCTTGTACGCGTCCTCGAAGTACAGGGTCGCCAGGAGCGCCACTTGCAGGACCGGGCGCCCCTCGTCATCTTTTACCGTCAGGTGCTCGTCGAGCATCTGCATCATCTCGTTCGTTTCCTCTGACATCATCTCCTCCATCATGGAACAACCACTGGGCCCCGGAGCAGAGGCGCGAGCTTGCCGAGGATCCGCGCAATCGCGGGCGGGATGGCCACATCGTCAGCCTGCCCCCCGGGTACGGCGTCATTCAGCACCAGCGCCATCACGAGCAGCGTCAGCGCTGCCACTTCTGCTACGTCACCGGCCGTGATCTCCTGCGCCTGCGACTTCGTCTGGCTCGGGCAGCCGCACCGATCAGGTCCAAGCTCTCTAAACGGGGCTTCTCCGGCAATTGTTTCGTACTCTGTTCGCTGCTCATACCCGAGCTTGTCTGGAGGGAACTTGATCTCGATCACCTCCTTGATGTTGTCGCGCGTGGGCGGCTTCGTACCATCCTTGACCACCACGACGTCGGGGATCCTGCTCCCCTTCGGGCTGCCCCGC
The DNA here is from genome assembly GCF_004135735.1 of Sorangium cellulosum. GTDB lineage: Bacteria > Myxococcota_A > Polyangia > Polyangiales > Polyangiaceae > Sorangium > Sorangium cellulosum_F. Next base: position 5,399,526 of record NZ_CP012670.1, read on the forward strand.
GTGGCTCGTCGCGGGTCGTTCTTGCTCATGATGGGCTCTGGCGGCCGCTTGCTCATATCGTAGGGCACCTCAGCCTTGAGCGGGCTCGTGTGCGCCGAGGCATCCTCGAGCGCCCGGATGTGCCTGGTCACACATCGCTGCCGGAGTCGCTCCTCCTTACACCGGCAGATGAAGCCGCACACCGCGCCCTCCTCCGGTGTGAGCGGCCCACCTCCGCCGACGCCCCCCGCCTGCATCGGCGGCAGCCCCCCCCGCGAAGCCGAGCAGCGGCAACCGTACAGGATCCGCCCGTACCGGCGCGCCCGGCGGCAGCACGGGCAGCGCCGGCCGCGCCGCGGGCGCCCCGCCAGGCGCGCCCCCTTGCTTGATCCTGACCGCTCCCCCGTCGATCGACACGCCACTCGCGTCGATCCGCACAAAGCCCCCCGGCCCGCGCAGCGTCACGTCGCCCGCCTCGATCACGATCGCGCCACCAGCCTTCAGATGGATCGCGCCGCCCGCCTCCAGCGCCGCCACCCCGCCGACCCGCTCGTGCCGATCGCCGTCGACCGTGAGCGACCTCACGCCGCCGACCCGTTCGCGCAGCTCCCCCTCCACGGTGACGTGGGCGTCATTACCCACATACCCCACCGCCCGCCCTTCGGTCCGCGCGCACTCGTCGCCGCCGACGCTCTTCGCGCGGCTTCCGCGGACCACGAGCGCCTCGTCGCGCCCCACCTCGGTGCGCAGCTCCCGCTCGGCGCGCAGCGCCACCAGCTCCGCGCCCTTCCGATCCTCGAAGCGCAGCTCGTTGAAACCGCCGCCGCCCGGCGACGACGCGCTGCGCCACAGGCTTTGCGTCCGCTCTTCGGGCAGCTTCAGCGGCACCGGGTTGAGGGCGTTGGACACGCGTCCGACGACCACAGGCTGGTCGGGATCACCTTCGAGAAAAGCGACCAGCACTTCCTGCCCCACGCGCGGCAGCGCGAAGAGGCCGTACCCCGCGCCCGCCCAGCCCTGGCCCACGCGCAGCCAGCACGAGCTGTGCTCGTCATGCCCGCCGAGCCGATCCCACGGAAACTGCACCCGCACCCGCCCGTGGGCGTCGGTATGGATCTCCTCGCCGGGCGGGCCGACCACCACGCCGCTCTGCATCCCGTGCACGCGCGGCTTCGGTGTGCGCCGCGCCGGCCGGTACGGCGCCGACGCGCGTACCGCCGTGCCGCTCACCGACCAGCCGCCGCGTGCGCGACCCTCGATCGAAAGCGACGTCACCAGCAGCCCCACGCCCGGGTCGAGTTCTGGCCGCGGGTGGCCATCGACCGCAAAAACCGTGCCCGGAAGCAGGTCGAGCGCGCTCGTGTGAAACGAGATCGCGCACGCGCCCGCAAGCTCCGCCTCCAGCGCCTGCGCCGCGAGCCTCGTCGCGCGCCGGTCCTCGTGCAAGGCGCCCCCGTCGCGTTCGACGAGGCACGCGCCTGGTTGATACCGGTAGCGCTCGGTGCGCGCGTCGGTGCAGCCGGCGCTCCGCGCCTGCCCGACCAGCGCCCACGACGGGCGCACAAAGTCGTGATCGCGCAGCGCGATCGCGCCGGCGCGCGCGTGCTGCTCGATCGCAACGCGCGTCACCCAGGCGTGCGCGCGCACGTCCAGCGGCTGATCGACGTACGCGAGCGGCGCCTCCCGCCGCGGCGTGCTCCGGTGCAAGGCATCCGCGAGCACCAGCCGCGAACGCTCCCCGTCGTCCAGCAGCGCGTACGCGATCCCCGCTTCCTCCAGCAGCCGATGGAAGAAGTCGAGGTCCGTCTCGCCGTACTGCACCTTGTACGCAAGCCGCGGGTGCTCGTCCGTGTCGATCTTCCACGTCGCTTCCAGCCCCCACGTGTCGAGCACCGCGCCCGCGATCTCGGGGATCGACAGGTGCTGGTAGATCCGATGGTCCGTGCGCAGCGAGAGCTGCCAGAGCGCCGGCACGATCGTCAGCGCATACGTCGAGACGCCGAGCTCGCCGCCGCGCAGATCGAGCGCGCGCACCTGCCGCACGTGGCGGCACACGCCGGACCACACCCGCTCGCCGTGCAGCCCGCTGCCCTCGCCGGCCTCGATCCGCAGCGCCGCCGGCTGGCCGGCGATCGCGTCGAAGTCGACGCACGGCTCCGGCGACACCGCCTCCACCTCCACTGTGAAGAGCGACGATACCGCCTCGCGGATCGCCACCCGCTCGACGCGCAGACGCTCGCCGCACGCGAGCGACAGCTCGATCCGCAGCACCGCGTCACCGCCACGCACGTCACCCGCCTCCAAGGCGCGCCAGCACGCACGTCACGTTGTCCGGGCCCCCGTGCTCGTTCGCGAGGTCGACCAGCACGCTCGCCGCGAGGCTCAGCTCCCCGTGCCCCCGCAGCACGCCCGCGATGCGTTCTTCGGGCACCGGACCCCACAGCCCGTCCGAGCACACGAGGAAGACATCCCCCGGCGCCGTCGCCTCCACCCGCGAGGCGATCTCCACGCGCTGGTCGCACCCCAGCGCCCGCGTCACTGCGTCCGCCCGCTCGCTCAGTGCCACCGCGGCCTCCAGCACGCCGTCGCCGTCCTGTAAGAGCTCCTCCAGCAGCGTGTGATCCTGCGTCAGCCGCTCCAGCTTTCCCCCGCGCATCCGGTAGACGCGCGTGTCGCCCACGTGCGCGATGTACGCCATGCCCGGCGCTAGCAGCACGCCCGCGAAGGTCGTCGCCATCCCGCGCATCGCTTCCTGCCGCTGGCTCGCCTCGTAGATCACCCGGTTCGCGCGCCGCACGCTCATCACGAGCCGCACCTCGTCCCGCTCGCGCGCGCTGGCCGCGTCAGGCGCTGCCATGCCGCGCGGCCACGTCTCCTCCAGATCGTCGTCCTCCTCGAAGCAGCTCTTGACCACCTCGATCGCCATGCGCGATGCCACCTCGCCGGCCGCGTGGCCCCCGAGCCCATCGGCCACCATGAAAAGCCCGAGGTACGGCAGCGCCGCGAAGCTGTCCTCGTTGCGGCTCCGACGGCGACCCACGTCCGACTGCGCTGCCGCCTCGATGGCGAGCTGTGGATACACGATCGTCCTCCTCGCGCGCTCGTCGACAAGACGAGCCGAGCCAATACGCGCCGCGCTGCGCGGCGCGCGTTTCACAGGGTTGTTTCGATCAGGCCGCGCGGGCGGGCTTCCGCTGTCGCCGCACGCCCGCGCGGCCTTCGCTACGTCGTCACGTCAGCGCAGGCGCAGGATCGCGAGCACCACGCCGCACAGAATTCCCAGCACGAAGATCACCGTGCCGAGCAGCGCGAGGCGCGACGTGCGCTGATTGCCCTCGCGCTTCACCGGCACCGCGCTCACCCATGCCTCGCTCTCCTCCTGCTCTTGCTCGGCGGCGGCCAGCTTCGCCGCCCAGCCGGCCATCTCCACACGCACCGCCTGCAACCTCGGGTCCTCCGCCCACGGCGCCCTCATGCCCCGCACCTCACGGAACAACACCGACCCGCGCGCCTGCGCGCGGGCGAGCCTCCGGAGCTGCTCCTGGCGCGTCTCCGGCGTGTCCGACCCCCAGATCGGATCGACCCACGGCGGCAGAGGTCCCGGCGGCTTCCTCGATGAGCTCATCACTTCATCCCTCCACACGGCGCTTGCGCCGCGAAATCCCAGCAACTCCCCTCGTTCCCCGACGCGCCCGCGCCCTCCGGCGCTCCTCCGGGCCCGGCGAGGCCGCCGAGGCCCGCGGTGCCGGCCGTGTACTGCACCGCCGGCGCCTCGCTCGGCGCCACCGCGTAAGCAATGCCTACGGCGTAGCCGCCTCGCCCGCCACCTCCGGCCCCACCGGGGCCTCCGAGACCGCCGTTTCCTCCCTGGCACCCGGGTCTGGAAGGCGCCGTTCCCGAAGCCAGTCCCCCTGCGGCCCCATTGCCGCCGGCAGCGCCGCTTTGCCCCGCGGCCCCGTCGCCTCCCTTGCCGCCCTGGCCCACCGCGATCGTCACCCCGGTCAGCGTCAGCCGGTTGCCCAGGCTCACGATCCCGATGCTCGACCCGCCGGCCTGTCCTCCGCCGCCTCCCTTGCCCCCGCAGCCGCCCGCGCCGCCGCCTCCACCGCTCGCCCCGGCGCCTTCGATCGGCGTCATCGCCGCGTCCGTGCAGAACAGCCCGGCCTTGGCCCCGCCGCCTCCGCCACCGCCTTGACCGCGCACGCCGGTTGTGCCCTGCCCGCCGTCGCCGCCGACGATCCCGCCAAGCTCCAGCGTCGCTCCTGTCCCACCGGCGCCGGGAACCCCGGCGGCTCCGGAGGCGCCGTCTTCACCTCGCCGGCAGCTCCCCGCCGGATCCGTCTGTCCACGCCCGCCGAGCCCATACCCATCCGGATTCTCCTCCGGCACCGGCCCGCCATCCGCCCCCGCCTGTCCGTTGCCCTCGTTCATCCCGACGAGCCCACCCGTCCCGCCGAGCCCGCCGGCCGTCTCGCCGTCCTCGCAGCTCGTCACGGCCCCGGCCCCGCCCAGCACCGTCTCCTCCGCCGCGCACGCCGCCGACACCTCCGCCGGCGCTGCCGCTCCTGCCATCGGCGCCTCGCTCGGCGTCGTTCCTCTCGCCCCCTCCATCCCGGTGCCCGCGGTCACCTCCACCGCCACGAGCTCCGCCTCCACGTCCGCCACCGCCACCCCGATCGACGACCCGCCCGGCTGCGTCGCGTCCGCCGCCCGGATCGCGAACCCCTCCACCCGCGCCCCGTCCGCGCCTTCCCCGATCGTCAGCGCCACCGTGTCCGCCGGCCCCTCGATCCCGCTCTTGCTCCCCTCCTCCAGCGTCCACCCCGCGCACGCGAACCCCCCGAGCACCTCGAGCCCGGCCTCGACCCTCACGCTCTCCTCGAACGCCTCCCCCGCCTCCGCGCACGCGTACACCCGCTTCCCTTCCGCTCCGGCCTTCTCGATCGCCTCCTGCAGCGACCCGTACGGCCTCTCCCTCGTCCCCTCTCCCTCTCCCGCTTCCTTCGCGCCTGCCCTCGCGAACACCCCGCACGCCTCGCTCACCGCGCTCGCGTCCTCCCGCGGATCCGCCTCGCACGGCCCCGGCGGCTCCCCCCCGCCGCCGCTTCCGACGCCGCCGCTGCCGTCGCACGCCGCGCCCGGGAACACCGCGCAGTCGTTGAAGTCCACGCCGAACACGCACCCTGTGCCGGGCACCATCGCCGCCCCGGCGGCGATCGCCGTGATGCCCATCAGCCCGCGCCAGTGCCGCATGCGTCGATCCTCCTCGCGCCTTCCTTCGTTCCTCACCACGTCCCCCGGATCACGAGCGCGCCGCCGCGGGCGGTCACGACGGGCGCCGCTGCAACGCCCGGTCGCGACGCGCTGCCGCCCCAGATCGCATAGGCCCCGGTCGCGAGCCCCACGGCCCCGGCGCCCACGAAGGTCCACAGCGCGGCGTTCTTCAGGTCCGCCGCGTCCTCCAGCGTGTCGCGCAGCGCCCCGCACCCCGGCGCCTCCCCCGCGCACGCCGCCGGGCCGCCGGCCTCCACGAGCACCTGCCGCTGCACGTCCGCGTCCCGGTCCCGGCCGCCCGCGAGCACCGCCAGCACGACCCCCGCGACCACGCCCGCGCCGGCGGCCACGCCGCCCGCGACGAGCACCTCCGAGCGCGGCCCGCCCGTGTCCGCCTCGGCACGCACCGGCACCAGCGCTGGCGCCTCGACGCGCGGCGGCGGCGCCGGCGGCGCCGGTGGATCCAGCGGCGGCAGCAGGGCGAGGCTCGCGGTGTTCGTCGCGCCGGCGGGCACGTCCAGCGTCACCCGCGCCGGCTCGTGCCCCGCGAGCCGCGCCTCCACCACGATCGTCCCGGGCTGGACGAACACCTCGTGCCGGAACGGCGTGCGCCCGATCGACTTCCCGTCGAAGAAGACCTCGGCCCCGTCCACGTTCGCCCGGACGACGATCGATCCCACCTCCTTGCGCACGGCGCGGAACTGCGCCCGGATCTGCTCGTGCTGCGCCGAGCTGCCCGTCGCCGGATAGCTACGCAGGCAGAACGCGAGGTGCTCCGCCGCCTCGATCTTCATCCCGCGCTGGAGCTCGGTGTTGGCGAGGTTCGCCGCGATGTCGTAGCTCTGCTTCAGCGACCACGCGGTCCGGTACGCCTCGTACGCGGCGTCGAGCTTCCCGAGCCGGTACAGCTCCTTGCCGCGCAGGAACGCCGCGTCCGCGTCGCGGGACGCTTGCGACGCCGGCGCCCCCGCCGGCGCCCCTTGCGCGCCCGCCGGCGCCCCCTGCGCGCCCGCTTCCGCGCCCGCCGGCGCCCCCTGCGCGCCCGCCGGCGCTCCCGGGGCGCTCACCGGCGCTCCCGGCGCTCCCGCCGGCGCTCCCTGCGCGCTCGCCGCGCGAGGCGCCGCGACCACGGCCCCCGCGACCAGCACCAGCCAGCCCGCCGCGCGGGCCCTCCTCGCTCTCGCCTTCATGTCAGAACACCTCCGGTGGCAGGGAACCCGGACTCGCGCTGCTCTCCGGCGGCGGCGGCGCCCCTGCGGGCGCGGAGCTTACTCCGCTCGCCGTGGGATGGGGCGCCGCGACGCGGCCCGGCCGGCGAGGCGCGGAGGCGTCCGCCGTTCCCTTCGGGACCGCCGACGCCGCTGGCGGCGCCGCGCTCGCCGACGCCGCCGCGCTCGCCGGCGCCGCCACGCTCGCCGGCGCCGCCACGCTCGCCGACGCCGCCGCCCGCGAAGGCCCGCCCCGGCTCCCGCTCCCCGCCGCTGCCGGCGCGGGCTCCGCGCCCTGGCTCCCGCTCCCCGCCGCCGCCGGCGCGGGCTCCGCGCCCGCCGCCGTCAACACGCCGCTCGCCCTTGGCGCCGGGGCGGGCTCCGCGCCGGCCGTCGTACCCTTGCCCGCCGGCGCCGCGCGCGACGGCGTCGGCGCGGGCGCCGCCGCGCCGCCGCGCCCCGCGGGCCACAGCGCGACCGCGCCGCCGATCCCCAGCAGGGCGGCCGCGAGCAGGACGATCACGCGCCGCCGCAGCGCGCGCGGCGGGGCCTCTGCCGCGCCGCCCGGCGCCGTCGCGCCGCTCGCCGGGGCGGCCACGCGCCGGGGCGCCTTGCGTCCGGCCCTGCGAAACCAGCGCCGCGCGACCGGATAGAACGGATCGCCGCCCTGCCCGTCGTGCCGGAGGTCCTCGATCAGCCTGTCGAGCCTGGGGTCGTCGCCGGGCTTCACCACCGGTCGCTTCGGGTCGTCCATACGCATCGCTCGTCCTTGTCCCGTGCTCATTCGAGCGGCGGCATCTCCCTCACGCCGCTCTCGAGGAGCGCCGCCGCCATGCGGTCGAGCAGCGCGTCGTGGCGGCGCCGCGCCGTGGACAGCGACACGCCGAGCCCCGCCGCCACCGCGTGCATCGGCAGCCCCTCCACGTACCGCAGCGCATACAGCCGGCGATCCGCCTCGCCCAGCGCGGCGTACGCCCCGCGGACGAGCTCGATCGCGCGGCGCCGGTCCTCCACGTCGGCCGCCGCGTCGTCGAGGGTGTCGCCGGCCTCGACCACCCCGAGCGCCATCGCCCCCACGAGGCGCCTCGCGTAGTCCGCGAGCCGGGCGCCGTTCGTCGCCTCGTCGTCCCAGATCACGTCGAACCGGTCGGACGTCTCCGCGACGAACGAGCGCGCTGCCCAGCTCGCCGCGCGCTGCAGCCGGCGCTGTTGCCGCTCCCGCCGCAGGCAATCGAGGATCTCGCCGTCGATGAACCCGTACGCGTAGGTCGTGAACCGGACCCCGAGCGCGGGGTCGAACCGCGAGGCCGCCACCACCGCCCCGTAGTGCCCCCACGCGAGGAGCTCCTCCTTCTGCTCGGGCCGCGCATACGGCGCGCGCTGCTCCACCCTGGCCCGGACGAGGCCGATGACGTCCTTGACCAGGGCCTGCTGCTCGGAGCTGAGCGGATCCGGAGGCACCACGCGGAGCCGGCTCATCCCGTGCTCCCGCCGCGACGCCGCCCCTTGCCCGGTCAGCCGCGGCGCTCCACCGCCTCCTCCTCGGCGCCGGGCGCGCCGCCCCGCGCGAGCTCGTGGCTCTCGTCGGGCGGCGGCCGCCGCTGCATCGCCTGGAGCAGCGCGACCGGGTAGGGGTGCGCCGACATGAGCACCAGCGCCTCCTCGCGCATGTGCTCGATGAGCTCCGGCGACAGCTTGCCGCGGTACGGCGCGAGCGCGCGCTCCACCGCCTCCACCAGCACGGGATCGAATTCGCGCAACGTCGTGGTCATCTCAGCCTCGCTTGGAACCCTCCAGGGTGGGGCTCGCCTCTCCGCCGGGACGCCCGGTCCCAGGTCCTCGCATCTCCAGTTCGCCCTCTCGTCCAGTTATCCAGGGATCCCCACGGGGCGGCTCACGAGCGCCGGGGAGCGCCGGGCGAGGGCGCCGCCTTCGCGGCGTTTCCGGTCGAGCACCCTCCCGGCCAGGTCGCTACTCCAGGAATTCGTCATAGAAATTGGGGTGCTGATAGGCCGGCCTGCGCTTCGGCTTCGGCCTCGGCCTGAGGGCCGGCGGCGCGGCGCTCGACGCCGCCGGCGCGGGATCTCGCGCGGGCGCCGCGGCCAGCCCGCCCTCGCTCCGCCGAGCTCCGCCGTCGCTCTCCGCGGGGACTGCCCCCGGTGGCCCCTCGGCGCCCGCGCTCGCGCTCACGGAGGGCACCGGCGCGGGACGGGCTGTGCTCGGGCTCTCCGCCGTCCCCGTCGCCACGAGCGGCTCGAGCGTCGCGGCCTCCGCGGCGCTGACGGGCAGCGGTCCTTGCGCCGACGTCGAGGTCGGCGCGCCGGCCCCCCTCGCCCCGCTCGCCGGCGGGACGCCCTGGAGCCGGAGGATCACGTCGATGGCCAGCAAGCTCAGCACCGCCCCCAGCGCGAACCCGAGCACCAGCGCGGGCGGCGTGACGTGCGCCCGCAGCCACGCATCGACCGCGCCGAGCGGGCGCGCCGCCGCCGCGGGCACTGCGGCCGGCGGCGTGCCCGCGCGAACGCCCCCGGCCGCTGTCGCCGCCCGGGGCAGCGGCACCGTGTGCTCCACCGGGACCCACACCGGCCCGGCCTGCTCCGGCGGCGGGTCCAGCGCGCGCTGCGCGAGCGCCGCGACGCAGCTCGGATCCCGCTGGCGCTCCGGCAGGCGCTCGGTCATGGCCCAGCCGACGCCGGTCTCCCGCGGCGCGGTCTCACCGCCGGCCTGCTGACCGGACGGCGCCGCCCGTGTCCCCGCTCCTCCCCCCGGCCCGGCCGCCGCCGCGGCCGGGTCGTCGGCGCGCACGGCCGCCTCAGCGCGCTCCGGCGCCGCCGGCCCCGTGGCCGCAGCGCGCTCCGGCGCCGCCGGCCCTGTGGCCACGACGATCGCCTCGTTGCCCCACCGCAGCACCTCCGAGATCCCCGGCTCGCCCGGGTTCGTGTCGCGCGCCCCCGGCGCGTCGCGGGTGGCGAGGAACGCGTCCCACAGCGCCTCGGCGAACGCCCGCCCGTCCCGGTGCCGCTCGCGCGGGACCTTGGCGATGGCCCGCGCGATCACGTCCGAGATCGGCTCAGGCACGCCGATCCGCAAGAGCGGCGGCGGCACGTCGTTCAGGTGCCTGGCGAACAGGGCGTCGATCCGACCCGTGGCACGGGCGTCGCCGAACGGGTGGAACCCGGCGATGGCCTCGTAGGCCACCAGCCCGAGCGCGTACACGTCGGTCGCCGACGTCGGCACCTCGTCCCGGATCTGCTCGGGCGCCATGTAGAGCGGCGAGCCGTGGGTCTGCGCGTCCAGCGTGTCCGGGGTGCCGGCGAGCCGCGCGAGCCCGAAGTCGAGGAGCTTCACGTCGCGCGGCTCCCGCAGGACGAACAGGTTCTCCGGCTTGATGTCGCGGTGGACGCCGCCGAACGCGTGCAGGTGGCCGGCGCCGAGCGCGGCGGCGCGCAGCGTGGCGCACGCGAGCGCGAGGGAGAGCGTCCCGCGGCGCTCGAGCTCCTGGCGGAGCGTCATGCCCTCGAGCAGCTCCATCCGGTACCAGGCGACGTTCTCGCCGGCGAGGCCGACCTCGTGGACCTGGACCACGTTCGGGTGCCGCATCCGCGCGAGCACGTCTCCCTCCCGCAGCAGCCGGCGGCGCTGGCCCGGATCGTCGAGGAACTCGGATCGCACGACCTTGAGCGCCCAGGTCCGGCCCTTCTCCGTGACGGCGTACACCGCCCCCATGCCGCCCTGGCCGAGGAGCCGATCGACACGGAAACGCCGCAGAAACCAGGTGCCTGGCTTGAGGAGCGGGAGACCGGTCCGGTGGGCCGTCGGGGGAGGCGCCTCGCGGCCGCGCCTGCCGGCGGCCTCGTCGTTCTCGTCCTCTGGCCTCCGCTTCACCCGTCCACCTCCGCACCGCGCCTCCGACGCCCGTGACCTCGCCCGGGCGCAGCGCTCCCCGCACGCCTCGCGCCGCCCCGCGTCGCTTTCGTGCTGGTTATCCGCGGGTGGCTTCCCATGTGTTCACAGCGAGGGGCCTCGATTTCAGCGCCAGCATCGCGCCGGCCCCGGAGAGGCTCCCGGCTGCCTCCCACGCATCGCCGACGATGCCCGACAGGCTCCCGGCTGCCTCCCGCACATCGCCGACGATGCCCGACAGGCTCCCGGCTGCCTCCCGCACATCGCCGACGATGCCCGACAGGCTCCCGGCTGCCTCCGGCACATCGCTGCCGATGCCCGACAGGCTCCCGGCTGCCTCCGGCACATCGCTGTCGATGCCCGGCAGGCTCCCGGCTGCCTCCCGCGCATCGCTGCCGATGCCCGGCAGGCTCCCGGCTGCCTCCGGCACATCGCTGTCGATGCCCGGCAGGCTCCCGGCTGGCTTCGGGGGACCACCACGGCGGATGCTCCGGGGCACGGCGTCGAGATCTTGCGCGGCGAGACGCCGAGCATGGGCCGCGCGACGGCGCATCGTTCAGCCAAGCGTGTCCGGGCGCATTGACGGACAGAGGAGCGTGGTTATCGCTGGCTGGAACGCCCGGCGCACGCCGCGCGCTTCATTGCTTCGATCGCGGGGGGGATAGGGAGCATGACGCTCATGGCCTTCCGCCGCCCCGCGACGGAATCAACGAGAGGTGTTCCCCTCATGGTCAAACGTTCTACTCCGCTCAAGAAAAAGCCAGCTCCCAAGAAGCCCGCGGCGCCGCCTCAGGCGGCAGCGGCATTCGACAGGATCCTTCCCGAGATCGACGCGCTGAGCGCGGACGCGCTCGTTCCCATCAACCTCGATATCCCCCGTGCGGTCTCCCAGGTGCTCGGGGTGCTGCCCGGCCTGCTCGCGTTGCGCCCCACCATCGCCGAACGCCTGCCGACGCATGATGTCGGGGTGCTCGACCGGCTGGAGACCTATGCGCTCGCGGCCTGGTATGCGCATCTGCTGTGGCTGTCCAGCGGAGGCGCGGAGAACGCGCTGAAGCCGCTTCTCGCGGAGGCGGTCCCGCTCCGCGAGAACCTCCTGAGCGACGCCGGGGCCCTGGCCCGCCGCGGCCTCCTCGACGCGGACGCCGTCGCGGAGGTCCGCGCGGGACACGGTCACATGGACACGGCCAACGACCTCGTCGCGCTCTCGGCGCTGTTCAGCGCGAGCTGGCCCGAGATCGCCAGCAAGACCGCGGCGACCGAGGACGAGGTGAAGCGCGCGGGCGAGCTGGGGCCGCTGCTCCTCGCCGCCCTCGGCGTGCGGGAGCACGGCGCTGCCCCCCTTCCCACCGACGCCACGGACAAGAGAGCGCGCGCGTTCAGCCTGTTCGTGCGCGCCTACGATCAGACCCGCCGCGCCGTCGCCTACCTTCGCTGGGATGAGGGGGACGCCGACGAGATCGCCCCGTCCCTCTACAAGGGCCGTCGGGGCCGCGGGGCTTCGTCGAGCGACACGGACGAGCAGGAGGCCGCGCCGCCAGCGCAGCCTGGCGGCGCGGCCGGGTCGGCGCCGGCTGGCACAGCGGTGCCTGCGCCGGCCAGCGCGGCGGTGCCTGCGCCGGCTGGCGCGGCGGTGCCGGCGCCGGCTGGCGCGGCGGTGCCTGCGCCGGCTGGCGCAGCGGTGCCTGCGCCAGCCGGCACGGCGGCCCCTGCGCCGAACGGCGCGCCACCGGCGAGGTGAAACGCACGCTCATGGGGCTCCCCCGCTCCCTAGAACGGCGGTGAATGGGGGGCACCTGCGCCGGCGCGGTCGACCTCGGCGCCGGCCGCGCCAGCCCTGAACGGTGGGGAACCGCAGCTTGACAGCACACGCGACCTCACGCGACCTTCACACACCGTGGGGAAGGTCACCGCGCTGGGGATGGATACGGTCCACGAGGGCTCCGGCCATCAGATGACCGGGATGGCCGTGAGCGTGTGCACCACGCCCGCGGCGCCGAGCCCCGTCCCGATCCCCTACCCCACGATGGGCACGGTGGCCGAAGGGGTCGTCGATCCCCCGATGCGCACGAAGATCGAGGGAAAGAAGATCCTGACGGTCGGCGGGTGCATGAAGGCGTGTCACGGCAACGAGCCGGGCACGTTGAAGGAGACCTTGAGCCTCAACACGGGCGGTCCGTGCTTCCCGTGGCTCGGCGCGCCGAACGTGTTCATCGAGCTCGGGATGGCCGGGATCACCGGCAGCATGGGGCAGATGAACAAGTCGGTCACCGCCGGCGCCGGAGCGAGCGCGAGCGGGGCGGGCGGCGGTGGGCGTGCGGGCGGCGGCGGCGGTGGCGGCGGCGCGGGCGCGCCGGGCGGCAGCGGACCGACCGCGCCGGGCGGCGGTGGAGGGGGCGGCGGCGGGCGTAGCCACAAGGGGGCGAAGGCGGGGAAATCGTCATCGCCGCCGGTGGACCAGTGCACGACCGAAGGGCATCCGGTCGACGTGACGGACGGCGCGGTGGTCGACGCGGCGATCGATCTCGCGGTCGCGGGAATCATTCCGCTCGTCTGGACGCGGCATTACCGCTCCTCGCGCCACGAGGAGCGCGCCGCGCCGCTCGGGCCGGGGTGGGCTTTTACTTACGATCAATGGCTCGAAGAGGGCGAGCAGGTCCTCGCGCTGCGCGACGGCGAGGGGCGATGGATCTGGTTCGAGAAGGTGGAGCCCGGCGAGACGACGTTCCACCGGCGCGAGCGGCTGGAGCTCCATCGCGATAGCGCGCGGGCGTACCGGGTGGTGGAGCTCGAGTCGCGGCAAGAGCGGGTGTTCGCGGCGGAAGGCGGGGCGAGGAGGGCGCTTCTGCGCGCGATCCGCGATGTGCACGGAAACGAGATCCGCCTGGACTACGAGGGGGAGCAGCTCGTCCGGATCGTCGACACGGCGGGGCGAGAGCTCAAGGTGCGTTGGAAGGACGGGCGGATCGCGCGCCTGGAGCTGTGGGCGGAGCGGCGGCTGGGACAGTGGGTGGAGTACCGCCATGACCGCGCCGGCTGCCTGATCGCGGCGGTCGACGCGATGGGCGGCGTGGAGGCGTACGAGGTCGACGTCCGCCACCGGATGACGGCGACGACGCTGAAGAACGGCGAGCGGTTCTGGTACGCCTACGAGGACCGCGACGGCTACCGGTGCCGGAAGACGGGCGGGCGGGACGGGCTGCACGAGGTGGAGCTCCGCCGCGACGAGCGGGCGAGGACGACCGAGGTCCGCGGCGAGGAGCCGCGGGTGTACACCTGGAACGCCGACGGCCTGGTGACGCGCGCGGCGCTGCCCGACGGCACCGTGCTGTGGGAGCGGGCGTACGACGAGGACGCGCGGCAGATCGCCGACGTGAACGGCGAGGGCGAGGGCGTGCAGACCTGGTACGACGCGCGTGGTAACAAGATCCGCGAGATCGACGCGCTCGGCAACGAGACGCGGTGGGAGGTCGAAGGCGACCTCGTCGTGCGGCAGATCGGCCCCGAAGGGCGGGTGACGCAGGTGATGCGCGACGCGCGCGGCGAGGTGAGCGCGGTGCTGCTGCCGACCGGCGAGGCATACTCGATCGCGCGCGACGGGCACGGGCGCGTCACGGGTATTTACGGGCATGACGGCCAGCTCTTCGGCTACGAGCACGACCCGCAGCACAACGTGATCGCCGAGACGGACGCGCGGGGCGCGCGGACGGTGTACACGCACGATGCGCTGGGCCGGCCGGTGGCGACGACCGACGCGCTCGGGCGGACCACGCGCGTGACGTACGACCCGATGGGACGGCCGATCCGCGTGGAGCGGCCCGATGGGACGAGGACGTCCACGACTTACGATCGGATGGGCAACCCGGTGCGCCTGGTCGACGCGCTGGGACAGACGACGCAGCTCGCTTATCAGGGCACGGGCGTGCTGGCTCAGATCGCCGAGCCGGGCGGCGGCGTGTGGCGCTTCGAATATACCAAGAAGGAGCGACTGCACGTCATCATCAACCCCAAGGGAGAAAAATACGTCTTTCGTTATGACAGTGCGGGCCGGGTCGGCCAGGAGGACACGTTCGATGGCCGCAGGCTGCGGTATGGATACCGCAGCTCGGGGCGGCTCGGGCGCATCGAGCTCGCGGCGGACAAGACGTGGCGCAACCTGTTCTATGACCGCGCGGGGAACCTGATCGGCGACGAGACGCCGGACGGGGTGATCGGCTACGCGCGCGACCGGATGGGGCGGCTGGTCGGCGCCGTGCTCGAGGAGGCGAACGGGCAGCGCGTCGAGACGTGGTTCGAGCGCGACGCGTTCGGGCGCGTCGTCTGCGAGCGGCAGGGCGACAGGACGGTGCGGTACGCCCACGACGCGCGCGGACGACGCGTGGAGCGGGTGATGCCGAACGGCGCGACGACGCGGTATGCGTACGACGCGCTCGATGCGCTGATCGCGATCGAGCACGATGGGCACCGCTTGGGGGTCGAGCGCGACGTGCTCGGGCGGGAGATCCAGAGGACGAGCGGCGCGGTCGGCGAGACGGGCGAGGCCGCGATCGCGGTGCGCAGCGCCTATGATGCGATGGACCGGCTCATCGAGCAGCGCGCGACGGCGCCGGCGCCGGGGGTGCCCCAGGTGCTGATCGCGCGGCAGTGGCTCTACGACGCGCGAGGGCGCGTCGAGCGCATCGACGACGCGCGCTGGGGGGCGACGCAGTATCGCTACGATCGCGCCGACCGATTGCTGTCGGCGCAGCGCGGGAGCGTGCGCGAGGTGTTCAGCTACGATCCGGCCAGGTCGATCACGCGCATGCTTGAGGAGATCGCCGAGCGCGGTGGTGTTGGGCTGCTCGCGGAGGCCTCGTCGCAATCGTCGCAGGACTGGATGCAGCCGTCGTGGCAGATCGAGCGCGGCGGCGTGCTGCGCAAGACCGAAACGGCGGCCTACGAGGTCGATGCGCGCGGGCGGCGGACCGCCAAGGTCGAGCTCGCGCAGTACCGCGCGAACCACCCGGACGGCGGGGCCGTGACGGAGCAAGACCTGACCCGGTATGCGTGGGACTGCCGCGACCGGCTGCGCGAGGTGCGCTTGCCGGATGGCACCCGGGTCGCGATGACCTATGACGCCTTCGGGCGGCGCGTGCGCAAGGAGGTGATCGGCACGGCCAGGGTGGGCCGGCCGCGCAGGGTGGATTTCGTGTGGGACGGGGACGTGCTCGCGGCCGACGTCGACAGCGAGCGGGGGGCGCGGACGTTCGTGCACGCGCCGGGGACGTTCGTGCCGCTGCTCCAGCAGCAAGACGGACGCGTGCTCACCTACGTCAACGACCACCTCGGCACGCCCAAAGAGCTGCTCGACCCGCGCGGGCTCGTGGCGTGGGCCGCGGCGCACTCCGCGTGGGGCAAGATCACCGAGGTGTGGCGCGATCCGATCAGCGTGCTCAACCACAGGACCCCCGTGGAGTCGCCGTTCCGGCTCCTGGGGCAGTACGCCGACGAGGAGACGGGGCTCTGCTATACGCGGTTCCGGTTCTTCGATCCGGAGATCGGGGGGTGGTGCAGCCCGGATCCGCTGGGGGTGGAGGGCGGGCTCAACCTGTTCAGTTTCGACGGAAGTCCGACCTACAGTGCCGACCCTCTCGGACTCAGCGCTTGGAAGCGTCATCTCGGCAAGCTGATCGAGATGAAAGACATGACGGTTCGCCAGGCGATTCAGGCACGCGGCGGAAACGCGAGCACCGCTAACCTAACTGGTCACATGGCAGACAGAACACTGGAGGATGTCGCCAAAATAAAGTCCGACCCCAACTCATCCAAGGAGGACGCCCGACTCGCGGATACGGCGCTGAAGCTAGTAAAGCAAGACAAGACCGAAAAGGCCAAGGGATGCAGGAAGTAGAATCTGCTAGGCACCCAGAAATTCGCGCCCTTCTCGACAGTATGGTCGGAAAGAGGCTCACCTCCATCACCCGTCATGTACTCAACGATCCGGACGAGACGGCCTGCGCGTTCGAGTGGCTCGTGGGGCTCGATCTTCGTTTCGGCCGGAGCGTTCTGCGTATTGACGTGAACCCCGACGATGACACGCTGGTTGTCGCAAAGGCGCGACAACAGAGGAGATCTGGCCCCGACACGCTCATTATTGACGGAGCTTCGCATCCGCTGTGGAGGCCAGCCATGGGACAAACTCTTGCATTCGCCTGGACCATGGTCAACTCAAAGGGATACCTTGACGGCTTGGCGTTCGCCTTCGATGTCTACGCACCGTCCGCCATGCTCGTAAGTGCGGGCAGCCAAATTCATGAGTTCTCGGCTCAGGACAGGGACAGGCGCGTCAGCGAGACGACCGCGATACACGCGCCAACCGCGACACACGGGCCAACAAAGCATAGCGTCAACCAAGCAATTGATGCGTTCATATCCAACATTGTCAACATCACCAGGAAGGCAGCCGCAAGAGCAGCGGCCGAAGCACTGAAAGGCAACCACGGGCCAGCTGCGCCTGCGCATGAACCGAAGGCGGCAAGAGGAAGTGGCGCCAACCTCGCTCGGTCTCGCATGCCATCCAAAGACCCGCGATTGACCGAGCGGGTGTACGACTACATTAGGAACCACCCAGGACACGACATTACGCAGATATCGAGAGGCATCGGCGTGATAGACAGAAGCAAGGTTCAGTCGGCGATCAGGAAGCTTCAGGATCGAGGCGACATCCGAAGGTCAGGCCTCGGGGGAGGCTTGGTCGCCACCCCTGGGAGGGCCCGTGGATGATACCGGGCTCGGCAACGCGCCTCCGCCTCGCGCTTCACTTCTACGCGCCAGCTAGCGGTTCGAGACGTGGTTCGAGCGCGACGCGTTCGGGCGCGTCGTCTGCGCGCGGCAGGGCGATAGGCCGCCGCGCCGAGCGCGGCGCTGACCCGCCGGCGATCGGCGCTCAGCCCGCAGGGCCGGTCGGCGAGGCGTCCCGGCGGTCGCCCGCGGGCTCCGGGGAGCCGGCGCCCCGCGGCAGGGGCAGCGCCACGTGGAAACGCGCCCCCTGGCCCGGCGCGCTCTCGACCCGGATCGTCCCGCCGTGGGCCCGCAGGATCTGGTCCACCACGTACAGACCGACGCCCAGCCCGCCATAGGAGCTCGTCGGGACCGCCCGCTCGAAGCGCTCGAAGATCCGGCCGAGGTGCTCCTCCGCGATCCCGATGCCCTGATCCACGACCTCCAGCACCGCGGCGTGGCCGTCGACCGCGATCCGGATCCGGATCGGCTTGTTGCAGCCGTACTTGATGGCGTTCGTGAACAGGTTCGTGACCACCTGCTCGATGCGCAGCCGATCCCAGAGGCCGAGCACCCGCTCGGGCAGGTCGAGCTCGAGCGAGCAGCCGGACCTCTGCATCTCCGGCCCGAGGCGGGCCGCGACCTCACGCACCACGGCGCACAGGTTCACCTCTTCCAGGTGGAGATCGAGCTGCCCGCTGTCGATGCGGGTCACGTCGAGCAAGGTGTCGATGAGCTGCGAGAGCCGATCGATCTGCCGATCGGCCTGGGACAGCCGCGCGAGCGTCTGCTCCGCCGGCAGCGCGCCGCCCGCCCGGCGGATCGCGCGGATCAGGCCCTGGATCTGGAGCGTCAGCGCGCTGAGCGGCGTGCGGAGCTCGTGCGAGGCGACCGAGACGAACTCCTCGCGCACCTGGACGGCCTCGCGCGTCAGCCGCAGGAGGCGCGCGTTCTCGAGGCAGAGCGCCGCGCGCTGCGCGATGTCGAGGGCGACCGCGACGTCCGGGGGCTCGAAGCGCTCCTCCGGCTCCACCCAGACCAGGCTGAGGGCGCCGAGCACATCGCCGCGCGCGGCGAGCGGCACGCACAGGGTGCTGCTGGCCCCGAGCTCCTCGATGACGCGCGGATCGCCGAGCCCGAGCGCCTCCGCGACGTCGCGCGGGGAGCACTCGACGCGCAGGTCGGGCCCCCCGCGCCGGAGCACGGCCCCGCGCTCGCCCTCGCCGCCGAGGAGATCCCGCGGGGCGAGGCGCTCCACGAGCGGCGCGGCCTCGCCCCGCCGGTGCGCGGCGGCCACGCGCCGCGCCGCGCCGTTGTTCCGGAGGTCGAGGACGCACCAGGTGCAGATGCGGTCCGCGGCGAGGCGCACCAGCGCCGCCGCGACGCTGCCCTCGTCGAGCGACACGGAGAACGAGCTCGACGCCTCCGCCAGCAGCTCCGACCGGCGCACCGCGGCCTCGGCCTCGACGCGGGCGGCCCGCTCGCGGCTCAGGAGGTGGATGCGCTCCTCCTCGTGGCGCTTGCCGTCGTCGATGTCCGTGAAGCTGCCGAGCCAGCCGACCACCCGCCCCTCCGCGCCCCGCTCCGGGAGCGCCTGGCAGAGGTGCCATCGATAGACCCCCTGAGCGGACCTGAGGCGGCACTCGCCCTGGAACGGCTCGCCTGACGCCACGGCTCGCCGCACCTGGCCGACGAACTGGCTCAGATCGTTCGGGTGCACCGCCGCCTGCCAGCCCCAGCCGAGGAGCACCTCGGGGGCGAGGCCCGTGTACTCGAGCCAGCGCGCGCTGACGTACGTGACGCTGCCGTCGACCGTCGCCGTGAACACGCATTGCGGGATGGAGTCGGCCAGGCTCTGATACCTCGCCTGCGCGGCGCGCCGGAGCTCCTCGACCTCGACGTCGCGCCGGCGCTGCTCGGCCTGGCGCAGGAGCTCCGCCTGCTCCTTGAGCTGCTCGCCGCGCCGGTAGAGCTCGACGAAGACGGCCACCTTCGCCCGGACGACGTCCGGATCGAGGGGCTTCGGCAGGTAGTCGACCCCGCCGGCAGCGTACGCCGCGTGGATGGCCGAGACATCGTCGGTCGCCGCGGTCAGGAAGATGATCGGCGTGTGGCGCGACCGCTCGCGCCGCTTGACCAGCGAGGCGACCTCGAATCCATGGATGTCGGGCAATCGCACGTCGAGCAGGATGACGGCGAAGTCCCCGGACAGGACCTTGACGAGCGCCTCCCTCCCGCTCGCGGCGGTCACGAGGTGATATCTCTCGTCCGCCAGGATTGCCCGGAGCGCAGCCAGGTTCTCTGGCCGATCGTCGACGAGGAGAATGCTGGGGGTCGCGGGAGCGGAGTACACGGTGTGGCCTCGTCGTTCCGTCGAGCCTCAGCTCGCGTGACAGGGCGAACAGGGGCGCCCGTCGCGCGCCCGCGGCTGGTCGTCCCAGGGCGATCGGCGATCCAGCGCTGATGCTCCGCTGCCGTACAACGATTCCATGGCGATGACGCAAGAGGTGAGCCGCGTCGGCGCGTCGCGTCACCGGCAAAAGGGCACGACGAAGGCGCGAGCGAGATACCCGAGACCCATCATCCTTCAAATTGTCAGCTCGACAAGAATGAATTGCTCCATTCGACACCCTTTCTCTGGATGCCTTCCGTGCATCCAGTCGCTACCAGGCTCTCCCTGGTGCGCTCAGGGGTCGAGCAGGCGCTTCCGTGATGCGTGCCTGTCACGCTGGCACCGGTGTTGCCGCTCGATCCGCGGCTCGAGCCGCGTACCGGCGCTCACGGCGAGAGGTCGAGTTCTTCGATCGAGGAAGCGTCGAAAGGCATGCGATCCGACACGCCGTCGTGATGCGGGTGACATGGCACATCGCCAGCGAGGAAGCGCCGCTCGGCGCCGCCGTGGAAGCGCGCCACGGCACTTTCAACCCGATCGTCGCGCTAGCGGATGGAGAACGGATCCCGGTCGCGGAGGCTGACGTCGACGCGGAGCGACGGGATCTCGGCGCGGAGGCGCGCGGCCAGGCGCTTCAGCGCGGCGCGCTCGCTGTTCGAGTGCAGCGCCGCGACCACGGTGACGCCCGCGCTCGCGGCGCGCAGGGCGTCGTGGTGGCGCAGCTCGCCGGTGAGGAAGAGCTCGGCGCCCTGCGCGATCGCGTCGTCGAGGAGCGCGCCGCCCGCGCCGGCGCACGTGGCCGCGCGGGAGACGACCCGCCCTTCGGGGCCGGCCACGAGCAGGGCGTCGATCCCGAGGCCCGCCTTGATGCGGCCCAGGAGCTCGGAGACCGGCGCGGCGCCGGCGAGCGGGCCGATCCGGCCGATGCCGGCCCGGAGCGGCTCGACGGCGAGCTCGACCAGGTCGAACGCCACCTCCTCGTACGGGTGCGCGGCGCGCATGGCCTGCAGGGCCGCCTCGGTCCGGTCGCGGGGGACGACCATCTCCAGCCGGACCTCGGCGACCCGCTCGAGCCGGCCCTTCGCGCCGACCGTGGGGTTCGAGCCCTCCTCGCCGAGGAAGGTGCCCGTGCCGGTCGTGCGGAAGCTGCAGCGGGAATACCGCCCGATCCGGCCGCCACCCGCGGCGGCGATCGCGTCGGCCACCGCGTCGGCGCGCTCCTCCGGGACGAAGACGACGAGCTTGTGCTGCCAGGCCCTCGACGGGGCGCGCTTGAGCGGGGCGCGCTCTGCCGCCATGCCGAGCGCGTCGGCCAGGACGTCGTTGGTGCCGCCCTCGGCGACGTCGAGCGCGGTGTGGGGCGAGTACAGCGCGATGCCGTCGCGGATCGCCTCGAAGACGGGGCTCGGCGCGACGACGCGCTTCACGGCCTCGAACAGCGGCGGATGGTAGGCGACCACGAGGTCGCAGCCGAGGTCGCGCGCCTCGCGGGCGACCTCGGGGGTGTAGTCGATGGCGAGGAGCGCGGCGGACGAGGGCCGCGCGGGGTCGCCCGCGAGCAGACCGACGTTGTCCCAGGGCTCGGCGAAGCGGAGCGGGGCGATCGACTCGAGCGCGGCGAGGACGTCCTTGAGGAGGGCCATGCGCCTCTATACCAGACAGCGACGTCCGCCCGACCCGGAGGCCCACGTCGCGTCCTCCCCGGCCCGGACCCGGCCCGGAAGGAGCGCTCAGCCGGCAGGCTCGGCCGCGGCTTCGTAGAGCTCGGAGACATCGAGCCGCGCGCCGATGGAATCGAGGCGCGCGACCTCCCCCTCGCGCGCGACGGCGGACGTCCATCCGCCGCCGGCATCGCGGGTCCAGACCTCCACCCAGCGCTCCCGATGCGATACGAGGACGTACTGGCGCAACGAGGGCAGGGTCTTGTAGTGCTCGAACTTGTCCCCCCTGTCGTACACCTCGGTGCTTCGACTCAGCACCTCGACGATGAGCGTGGGATTCGTCACGGCCTGTTCGTCCCTCTCGTCCCGCTCGATCGGCCCGCACACGACCGTGACGTCGGGATAGGTGGCGAGGCCGGTCGAGGGCACCCGCACGCGCAGATCGGCGTCGTGCGCCCGGCATCGCCCCCGGCGCAGCTCGGGAAAGAGGAGGCCGATGACCGCCGCCGCGAGCGCGGCGTGCTCGGGGGTGCCCCCCGCCATCGCGTAGATCTGGCCGTCGAGGAACTCGTGCTTGACGTTGCTGGACGCCTCGAGGGCGAGGTACTCGGCGTACGTGTAGCGGATGCGATGGGCCGGGGCGACCATGGCGATGCGGCATCATGACACGGTGAGCGCCGTGCGCTTGCGCCTCCGGGACCGGATCCCCGGCGCCGGAGGGCGCGCCGCCACGGGCCCCCGCCCCCGGGGCGATCCCCCTCCCGCCGCGCGGAACCTCACCCGGGCACGTCGCGGAGCCCACCAGATCGCGCCGGATCCGTCTACAGTGCGCCGCCATGGCCAATCCGAACGACGCCGATCCGACCCGTCCGAGTGAAGCTCCCCCCGCGTTCTTCCGCGGAGCTCCGACACCGGACGCGCGCACCGGCATGCTCCCCATCGCGCTCCGCCGCGCGTTCGCCGACCACCTCCACTACTCGCGCGCCCGGGACTCCCAGAGCGCCACGCCGTTCGACCGCTACGTCGCCCTCGCCCTCTCGGTGCGCGACCGCCTCGTCGACCGGTGGACCAGGACCCAGCAGACCTACTACGCCAGGGACGTCAAGCGGGCCTACTATCTCTCGGCGGAGTTCCTCCTCGGCCGCGCCCTCGTCGCCAACCTGCAGGCGCTCGACATCTACGACAGCTACCGGACCGTGCTCGCGGAGCTCGGCCACAACCTCGACGACCTCGTCGAGCAGGAGCCCGACGCCGGGCTCGGCAACGGCGGCCTCGGGCGGCTCGCCGCCTGCTTCCTCGACTCCATGGCCACGATCGGCCTGCCCACCTTCGGGTACGGCATCCGGTACGAGTTCGGCATCTTCGAGCAGACCATCCGCGACGGTTACCAGGTCGAGCGCGCCGACGAGTGGCTCCGCTTCGGCAACCCCTGGGAGGTCGAGCGCCCCGAGCACTCCGTCCCGGTCTCGTTCGGCGGCTACACCGAGCGCATCCCCGACCGGCGCGGCGGCTTCCGCGTCATCTGGCGCCCCGCCGAGCAGGTCATCGGCGTCCCGTTCGACACCCCGATCGCCGGCTTCCGCTCGAACACCGTCAACACCCTCCGGCTCTGGTCCGCCCGCGCCGGCGAGGAGTTCGACTTCGAGCTCTTCAACGCCGGCGACTACGTGCACGCCGTCCACGAGAAGAACCAGTCGGAGGTCATCTCCAAGGTCCTCTACCCCAACGACAACTTCGACAAGGGCAAGGAGCTGCGCCTCCGGCAGGAGTACTTCTTCGTCGCCTGCTCCATCGCCGACATCGTGAACCGCTACCGCCGGGTCCACCCGGACTTCTCGCGCTTCGCCGAGAAGAACGCCATCCAGCTCAACGACACGCACCCCGCCATCGCCATCGCCGAGCTGATGCGCGTCCTCGTCGACGAGCACCTCGTCGCCTGGGAGGACGCGTGGAAGCAGACGGTCGCGTCCTTCGGGTACACGAACCACACGCTGCTCCCCGAGGCGCTCGAGCGCTGGCCCGTCTCGCTCTTCGAGCGCCTGCTGCCGCGGCACCTCGAGATCATCTACGAGATCAACCGGCGGTTCCTGCGCGAGGTCATGGACGCCCACCCGCAGGACCACGAGCGCGTGGCGAGGATGTCGCTCATCGAGGA
Organism: Sorangium cellulosum; assembly: GCF_004135735.1. GTDB lineage: Bacteria > Myxococcota_A > Polyangia > Polyangiales > Polyangiaceae > Sorangium > Sorangium cellulosum_F. The sequence continues at coordinate 5,422,857 of NZ_CP012670.1, forward strand.
GGGGCACGAGCGCCACGTGCGCATGGCCCACCTCGCCGTGGTCGGCTCGCACTCGGTCAACGGCGTGGCCAAGCTCCACTCCGAGCTCGTCAAGCGCGACCTGCTCCGCGACTTCCACGACCTCTGGCCCGAGCGGTTCAACAACAAGACGAACGGCGTGACGTTCCGGCGGTGGCTGCTCGCCTGCAACCCGCAGCTCGCCCAGCTCGTCTCCGAGAAGGTCGGCCCGAGCTGGGTGACGGAGTTCGACCGGCTGCGCGAGCTCGAGCGGCACGTCGACGACGCGGGGTTCATCGACCGCGTCGCCGAGGTCAAGCGCGCCAACAAGGTGGCGCTCGCGCGCATCATCGAGCGGACGCTCGACGTCAGCGTCGACTCGACGTCGATCTTCGACGTGCAGATCAAGCGCCTGCACGAGTACAAGCGTCAGCTCCTCAACGCGCTGCACATCGTCGCGCTCTACCTGCGCCAGAAGCGCGGCGAGCACGTCACGCCGCGGACCTTCATCTTCGGCGCGAAGGCGGCCCCCGGCTACCGGCAGGCGAAGCTCATCATCAAGTTCATCCACGCGGTCGCCTACGTGGTCAACGGCGACCGGCGCCACAGCGCGATCCGGGTCGCGTTCATGCCGAACTACCGCGTGTCGCTGGCCGAGCGCATCATCCCGGCCGCCGACGTCTCCGAGCAGATCTCGACCGCGGGCATGGAGGCGTCGGGCACGGGCAACATGAAGCTCGCGCTGAACGGCGCGCTCACCGTGGGCACGCTCGACGGGGCCAACATCGAGATCCGCGAGGCGGTGGGCGCGGAGAACTTCTTCCTGTTCGGCCTGACCGCCGACGAGGTGATCGCCCGCCGCCGCGAGGGCTTCCAGGGGCGCGACGCGGTCGCGGCCGATCCGGAGCTCCGCGAGGTGATCGAGCTCATCGCGTCGGGCTTCTTCTGCCCGGAGTACCGGGAGCTCTTCCACCCGCTGCTCGATCGCCTGCTCGGCCACGACGAGTACATGATGCTCGCGGACTTCACGGCCTACGCCGCCTGCCAGCGCGAGGTGGAGGCGGCCTACGCGGACCGGAGGAGCTGGATGCGCAAGGCGGCGCTGAACATCGCCCGGGTGGGCGAGTTCTCCTCCGATCGCACGGTGCGCGAGTACGCGCGCGACATCTGGGGCCTCTCGCCCGTCGAGATCGACCTGTCCGGCGCGATGTCGCTCCGGTGAGCGCCTGAGCTCGCCAGGACGCCCCCGGTGGGCCCGCCCGGGGCGAGATCGCCCCGCCGGGCGGCCGGGGGGAGAGGGCGGCCGGGGGGGCTCACCTCCGGGGCTTGCGTTCCGGCGAGCCCCTGTCGTGGCTCGCCTGCACGAAAGCCCCTCCGGGGAGCCCCCCCGGCCGCCCTCTCCCCCCGGCCGCCTTCGCTGCGAGCAAGGTTCCCGGCCGAGAGGGCGCCGCGTAAAATCAGCGCGGAAAATCCCACCCCGCGCGCGTGCAGAACAACCGCGGACGGAGCATGCTTCGGGAGCGGGAGCCGTCGTCGTTGGCCGCTTGCCGGGGCGGGGCTCTTGCTATCCTTCCCGACGGATTTATGCCGAACGATCCTGAGGAAAGAGAAGACTGGGAAGGCGATCTCGCGACGGAGAGGGAACGCAAGGTCGAGCGGGCCCGCCGTTACAAGGTCGTGCTCCACAACGACGACTACACGACGATGGAGTTCGTCGTGCTCGTCCTCATGAAGTTCTTCCACCGCACCGAGACGGAAGCCACGCACATCATGTTGAGCGTGCACCACCGCGGCCACGGCGTCGCGGGCGTGTACACCAGGGATATTGCGGAGACCAAGGTCGCCCAAGTCCAGGACTTCGCCAAGGAGCACGGGATGCCCCTTCGGCTGACCGCCGAGCCGGAATGACCATGCGCATCAGCCACGAAGTAGAGATCGCCTTCTCGGTCGCCACCCGGGAGGCCTCGCGCCGCCGGCACGAGTTCGTCACCATCGAGCACCTGCTCTACGCCCTGCTCTTCGACGAGGAGACGGCCGAGGTCGTCCGCCACGCGGGCGGCGACGTCCCGCGGCTCATGAAGAAGCTCGAGCGCTTCCTCGACGAGGAGATCGAGGCGCTGCCGGAGGACGCGGACACGAACCCGACGCTCTCGCTCGGCTTCCAGCGCGTGGTCGGCCGCGCCGCGATGCACGTGCAGTCCTCGGGCAAGAAGGAGCTCAAGGGGGCGAACGTGCTGGTCGCGATGTTCGCCGAGCGCGACTGCCCGGCGGTGAGCCTCCTCGGCGAGCAGGGGGTCAGCCGCCTCGACGTCGTGAAGTACATCTCGCACGGCATCTCGAAGGCGGGCCAGGAAGACAGCCTCCGCGAGGAGCCCGAGGAGGGCGCCGAGCCCGGCAACGCGCAGCCGGTCAAGGATCCGCTCGACGCGTTCACGACCAACCTGAACCGGGAGGCGGCCGAGGGGCGCGTCGATCCGCTCGTCGGCCGGGAGCTCGAGGTCGCCCGCACGATCCAGGTGCTCGCGCGGCGCCGCAAGAACAACCCCCTGCTCATCGGCGACGCCGGCGTCGGCAAGACGGCGATCGTCGAGGGGCTCGCGCAGCAGATCGAGAAGAAGGAGGTGCCGGCGCCGCTCCGGGGCGCGACCGTCTACGCGCTCGACATGGGCGCGCTGCTCGCCGGCACGAAGTACCGCGGCGACTTCGAGAACCGGCTGAAGGCGGTGCTGCGCGCGCTCGAGAAGCAGCCGGGCTCGATCCTCTTCATCGACGAGATCCACACGATCATCGGCGCCGGCGCCGCGAGCGGCGGGACGATGGACGCCTCGAACCTGCTCAAGCCCGCGCTCGCCTCCGGCCGGCTGCGCTGCATCGGCGCGACCACGTTCCAGGAGTACCGCGGGCACTTGGAGCGCGACAGCGCGCTCGCCCGGCGCTTCCAGCGCATCGAGGTGACCGAGCCGTCGATCGACGAGACGACGAAGATCCTGAAGGGCCTGCAGAAGCGCTACGAGGAGTTCCACAACGTCACCTACACGGACGAGGCGATCGAGGCGGCGTCCAAGCTGTCGGCGCGTTACCTCCAGGATCGCCGGCTGCCGGACAAGGCGATCGACCTGCTCGACGAGGCGGGCGCGGCGGCGCGCCTGCGCCACGGCGACGGGTACACGGTCGAGGCGTCGGACATCGAGCTCGTCGTCGCGAAGATGGCGCAGATCCCGCCACGGCAGGTCTCGACCTCGGACAAGGCGCAGCTCAAGGATCTGGAGCAGTCGCTGCGCTCGGTGATCTTCGGCCAGGACGAGGCCGTGAAGCAGCTCGCGTCGGCGATCAAGCTGTCGCGCGCGGGGCTCCGGGCGCCGGAGAAGCCGATCGGCTCGTTCCTGTTCTCGGGCCCGACCGGCGTCGGCAAGACCGAGCTCGCGAAGCAGCTCGCGAAGGCGCTCGGCATCGGCTTCTTGCGCTTCGACATGAGCGAGTACCAGGAGCGCCACACGGTCTCGCGGCTGATCGGGGCGCCGCCCGGCTACGTCGGCTTCGATCGCGGCGGCCTGCTGACGGAGGCGGCGGCGAAGACGCCGCACGCGGTGCTCCTGCTCGACGAGATCGAGAAGGCGCACCCGGACGTGTTCCAGGTCCTGCTCCAGGTGATGGATCACGGCACGCTGACGGACAACAACGGCAAGAAGAGCGACTTCCGGCACATGGTGCTCATCATGACGAGCAACGTGGGCGCGCGGGAGCTCGCGCAGGCGCGGGTCGGCTTCGGCGAGCGGGGGACGGCGGGCGACGACGACAAGGCGTACAAGAACACGTTCAGCCCGGAGTTCAGGAACCGGCTGGACGCGCGCATCATGTTCCGGCCGCTCGATCCGTCGGTGATGGGGAGCATCGTCGACAAGTTCATCGGCGAGCTCGCGGCGATGCTCGCGGACCGGGAGGTGACCGTCGAGGTGAGCGAGCGGGCGCGGGGCGAGCTCGCGACGCGAGGGTACGACCCGGCGAACGGGGCGCGGCCGCTGGGGCGCGTGATCGAGAACGAGATCAAGCGACGGCTCGGGGACGAGCTGCTGTTCGGGGCGCTCGAGAACGGGGGGACCGTCACGATCGATTTCGATGGGAAGGAGTTCACGTTCGCGTTCTCCGCGAAGGTGGGGGCGAGCGGAGGGGGTGAAGGCGAGAAGGAGAGGGCGAACGGGGCGGCGGCGGAGCCGGCGGCGGTGGGATAGAGGGAGGCTCGGAGGGGGGCGCTTTGCGGCCGGGAGGGGGGGTCGCGAACCCTGTCGCTGCTTTCTCCCTTCGCGCTCCCGTCTCCCGTCTCACCTCTCCCGTCTCCCGTCTCACCTCTCCCGTCTCACCTCTCCCGTCTCACGTCTCCCGTCTCCCGTCTCCCGTCTCCCGTCTCACCTCTCCCCTCTCCCGTCCTCGTGCGCGTCCTCGTGCGCGTGCGCGTGCGCGTGCGCGTGCGCGCTCATCCCGTGCTCGTGCTCGTCCAGCTTCGACCCCATCCGGACCGAAGCCATCCGCTTCTGACTCAAACCGCTGCTGTCTTCACGAGACAGCGTCGCACGGGCGCGCCGTGCGGCTCTCATCGCGCACGAGCACGAGCACGAGCACGAGCACGAGCACGAGCACGAAGACGCATCATCGAGCACGCGCACGCGCACGCGCACGCGCACGAGGACGCGCACGCGGACGGGGGACGAAAGACGGGGGACGGGAGACGGGGGACGGGGGACGAAAGACGGGGGACGAAAGACGGGAGACGAAAGACGGGGGACGGGAGACGGGGCGGACTGCTCTGACCGCAGGTTCCCAGGAATTTTCTGGGGGGAGAAGGGGCGTCAGTTCAGCGAGTGCGGCATCGCCAGCGTGAAAGGCGCAATCTCCGCATCGAACATCCGGCCGTCAGCGCGGTGCATCTGATAAGTCCCTCGCATCGTCCCGCGCGGGGTCTCCAGCACACAGCCGCTCGTGTACTCGAAGTGCTCCCCTGGCTTGAGCAAAGGCTGCTGCCCCACCACCCCCGGGCCGCGCACCTCCTCCACCTTCCCGCTCCCGTGCGTGATGATCCAGTGCCTCGTCTTCAGCTGCGCAGGCTCGGTGCCTTCGTTCGCGATCCGCACCGTGTAGGCGAAGACGTACCGATGCTCCGTCGGCGAAGACTGCGTGGGGACGTAGACGGTCGAGACAGTGACCCGGATGCCCTGCGTGATGGCGGTCGACACAACCCCGCACTGCCACCGCTGCGCCGCGCGCACAAGGGCCCGGTAACAGGAGAGGCTGGCCAGGCGCGACCAGAGGCGCCCGGTGCGCCGGCGTTGACAGGCTCCGAGCTCGTCCGCACGTTTCGTTGACCGTGGCTGAACGAACCGTGGAGGAACGCGCCGTGGCGGAACAAGAGCGGATCGGTGCTGGAAATACAGGCGGCGAGCGGTTCGTCCCGATCGCGGTCCTGCCGCCCCGCGGCGATCAGGCGGCCATCGTCCAGAGCAGCGGCGCCCCGGGCGAGCCGCGGGAAGACCACGGGCTCGGATTGACGGCGATCGGGCCCATCACGCCGGAGCGCAAGATCCGCGAGTGGGCCCTCGTCCTGCAATCGAGCGAGCTTTGGCACGCCGTCCGGTACACCTCGGCAGGCTGGGTGCTCCTCGTGCGCGACGAAGATTACGCCCTCGCCGCGAGCTCGATCGATCGGTACGAGGCCGAGAACCGCGACTGGCCCCCACGCCGCCCCCGCGAGCGCCCGCGCCACCCGCCCTCCCCGGTCGCGGCCATCCTGTTCGCCGCGGCCGCCCTCTTCTTCTTCCTGGTCACCGGCCCCGCGAGCGGCGGAGGCGCCTGGTTCCGGCGCGGCGCGTCCGTCGCCGACCTCGTCATCGGCCCCGAGCCGTGGCGCGCCATCACCGCGCTCACGCTGCACGCCGACTCGGGCCACGTGCTCGGCAACGTCATCTCCGGGACGGTGTTCGCCTCCGCCGTGCAACGCCGCCTCGGCCCGGGCGGCGGCGCGCTCGCCGTGGTCGCCTCGGGCACGCTCGGCAACCTCGCGAACGCGCTCTGGCACGAGAGCATGGGCCAGCACCACGCCTCGATCGGCGCCTCCACCGCGGTGTTCGGCGCGATCGGGCTGCTCGCCGCCACGCAGCTCGTGCTCGACCGCGCCCAGGACAGCGCCGGAGGCGAGAGGCGCAGCCTCATCCAGATCGCCGCGCCGCTCGCCGGCGGCCTCGCCCTCCTCGGCGCCCTCGGCGCGAGCCCGCGCTCCGACCTCGGCGCCCACCTCTTCGGCCTGCTCAGCGGCGTCGTGATCGGCCTCGTCGCCGGCCTCGCGCTGCGCGGTCGGCCCGCGAGGGCCCGCCCCCTCGTCCAGGTCGCGCTCGGCGCCGCGGCCGTGACGATCCTCCTCGGCGCATGGCAGGTCGCGCTCATCGCCTGACGCCGCCCTGAAGCGGTCTTCCCGGCGCGCTCAATCCACCGGCCAGAGCCCCACCGTCCCGCCCACCCAGGTCAGATCCCGGTTCTGATCGACCCCGAGCATCTTCCCGCGCGACAGCCGGACCAGGTTGAGCACGAGCGAGAGCGCCGGCTCGTCCGGCGCGCGCAGGAACATCATCCGGACCTCGGCCTTCACCCCGGCGCCGTCCGGCATCACGAGCGCCGGCTCGTACGCGACCTTCTCCTGGAGCAGCCACCGCGCGCGATCGCGCGCCGGGATCGCCGCGAGATCCGCGGGCGTGACGTCGACCTTCACGCCGGAGCCCGCGAAGGAGAACAGCGGCTTGAGCACGTAGCGCTCGAGATCCGCGGGCGCGCGATCGATCTCGCCGAGGAGCCGCGCCCGCGGGACCGCCGGGTGGTCGACGTGAGGCAGCGTGTACTTCGACCACGCCCAGTACCAGTTCGGGTGCGAGCACCACGTGACGTCGAGCGGCTCGCCGTACCGGAACGGGAGCGCGACCCGCGTCGACTCGAGCTCGTCGAACACGACGCGGTTGTACAGCCGGCGGACCGGGACGAGGCGCCCGTTCACGCGGCGGTACAGCCGATCCTTCTCCCGGACGAGCGCCGTCGGGCAGACCGCGTCGACGCCGAGGAGCTGCTTCGTCGCCACGAAGTCCGGGTAGGTCTTCTGCTGCTCCGGGTGGAGATCGAGCAGCACCACCGCCTCCTCGGGCTCGCCCGCGAGCACCGCCCGGCGCAGCCACGCGACGACCTCGTCGTGGCTCCGACCGCCGAAGCAGCACGACCAGCGCCGATCGAGCCCCGGCATACCGGCGAGCACCTCGGCCAGGATCTCCTCCTGGACCAGCATGAGCGCGTAGAGCGAGGGGAACGCCTGCAGCTCGACCACCTTGCCGTCGAGCTCGCCGTCCGGGCCGCGCACGATGGCGAAATCCACCTGCGCGCAGTTGGGCAGCGCGTCCATCCCGGGCGCGTCGAGGTGCGCGGGGATGGCGCGCTTCATCGCCTCGACGAGCGCGGGGCTCGAGATCTGTCGCACGATCTCGGTGGCGCTCCGCTCGAGGCGCTCGCGCAGCCGGGCCGGCAAGAACAGCGGCGTCTCGGCGACGCGGAACGGGATCCGGCACGCGAGCCGCCGCTCGAGGCGGCCGAGGTAATCCCCGTAGGTGGACGGCCCGAAGGCGGCGTTGAAGGCGCGCCGGAGAGTGGGTTCCATGAATTTTGGTGGTATCACGGCGGCCAGCGCGACTGCACGACCCGGCCGCGCCGAGCGCGGCGACCGGGAAGCGCCCCCACGGATCCGATCCGGCTTGAGGCGCCGTGCGCCGCGACTAGAGTCGCGACGAACCCTCGCCGAGGCCTTGCCACGATGACGATGATCACGCTCCGTTACGCCAAGGTACTGCCGCTCGTCGCCGCGCTGGCCGCGGCGTGCTCGAAGACCCCGCCCGAGCCGACGGCCACATCCACGCCCGCGGCGCCGGCGACCGGCCAGGCCACCGCGGAGGCCCAGGCGCCGGCCGCCCCGAAGCCGGCGCCGGCCGCCGGGCAGGCCGGGGGAGAGCTCGCCTGGGACGCGCCCGCGAGCTTCGAGAGCGCGCCGAACCCGAACGCGATGCGCAAGGCCACGTACAAGATCAAGCGCGCCCCGGGCGACGCCGAGGACGCGGAGCTCAGCGTGAGCCGGGCCGGCGGCAGCGTGGAGGCGAACATCACGCGCTGGATCGGCCAGTTCTCCGAGAAGAGCGGCGAGCCGAAGCGGCACGAGCTCAACGTGGGCGGCATCAAGGTCACCGTGGTCGAGATCCGGGGGACCTTCAGCGGCTCCGGGATGCCCGGCATGCCCGCCTCGGCGCCGAAGCCGAGCCAGGCCATGCTCGGCGCGATCGCCGAGGTGCCCTCGGGCGAGAGCTGGTTCTTCAAGATGACCGGCCCCGAGAAGACGGTGACCGCGGCGCGCGGCGACTTCGACAAGCTCCTGAACAGCCTCCGCTTGAAGTGACGCCGGCTCACGCCGCGACGTCCCCCTCGAAGAACCGCGCGAACGCCGGCGGCAGCGCCTCGGGGCCGACCGGCGCGGCGTCCGCCGCCGCGCGCGCGCTCGAGAGCGTCTGCCAGAGCAGGATCGTCTCCCCCGGGCGCTCCCGCCCGATCTCGCGCAGGGCGGCGAGCGCCTTGCCGCTGTACGTGACCTCCCCCGGCACGCCGATCAGCCGCTCCACCTCGGGGATCGCCGCGATCGACGCCGGGGTCGGGGCGCCGTAGCCGGGGCCGACCGCGCGGGGATCGATCTCGAAGCGGACGTCGGGGAGCCGCCGCCGGGTGAAGCGCGGCGCGCGCCGGGCGAGGTAGCGCATCATGCTGCCGATCTCGTACCGGACGACGGCGCGGTTGGAGGCGATGCGCTCGGTGATGCGCACGCCGACGATCGTGGTCGGCCAGCCGAGCATCGCCGCGCCGAGCGCGAGCCCCGCGACCGTCCCGCCCGTGCCCGTGGGGACGACGATGCGATCGGGGCGCGGGGCCTCGCCGCGCCGGACCTGCTCCGCGAGCTCCAGCATCGCGTCGACGTAGCCGAGGCACGGGAGCGCGGACGACGCGCCGGGCAGGATGAAATAGGGGCGATCGGCCCGCCCGTGCGCGCGGAGCGCGCGGAGCGCCGTGGTCGCGTACCCGCCGCCGTGGACGAGCGCCGCGCCGCTCTCGGCGTCGGCGAGGAGCGCCCGGCGGGCGAAGCGGGTCACCGGCTGATCGAACAGGACCGCGGTCACGGCGAAGCCGAGCGCCCGGCCGAAGATCGCCGTGGCCGTGACCTGCGTCGACGCGAGCCCGCCGACGGTGACGAGCGTCCTCGCCCCGCGCCGCTCCGCGTCCGCGAGCAAAAACTCGAAGCGCCGCACCTTGTTGCCGCCGTAGAGCGGCGAGATCCGATCGTCGCGCTTCGTCCACACGCCGCCGCGGCCGAGGTAGCCCTCGATCGCCGCGCAGGGGACGACCGGCGTCGGCGCGTGCGCGAGCGGGCGCCACGGGACCTGCCGCGCGAGCTCGGGCAGCTCGGCGAAGAGCGGCAGCTCCCTGGCAGCGGGCAGGGAGCCGCGGGCGGCGCGCCGAGCGTCGTCCCGCTCAGGCACGCGCCGCCGCGCCGTGCCCCGCCGGAGGGCCGCCCGGGCCGGCCTGCGCCCCCGCGTCGTCGGCGTCGTCCTCCGCCGCGGCGCCCGGCTGGCCGGCGCGCAAGACCAGGGGATCGCTGAGGTACGTGTCCGTCAGCCGCTTCGGCCCGGCGAGCCCGAGCAGCCGGAGCGGCAGGAGGAGCACCGAGAGCACCCACGACGCGAGGCCGAGCGCGAGCTTGCCGGCGTACGCCTCGGCCACGAGCGCGAGCTTGCGGCCGGTCGACATCGACGAGATCGGCGCCGCGGTCAGGCCGATCCGCATGAGGCGGAGCTCCGCGATCCGCACCGAGTGGCGGACCAGATCGGGCAGGCGCCGCAGCGCCGGGTGGTCCATCGGCAGGCGCTTCTTCATGAACGCCTCGAGCCGCGACACGCCCCAGAGCGACACCAGCGCGAGCCCGAGCAGCCGGCGCCTGAGCGCGGGCCTGCCCGCGATGGCCTTCCTGGTCTGCTGCTCGCCGAAGTCGACGTGGCGCTCTTCCTGCCGGACGCCGCGCTTCAGGATCGCGACGATCTCCGGCTCGTCCACGGTGTCGATCATCGCGTAGAAGGCCTGGAGGACGAGGCCCTCGCCGAGCGCCATCTCGAGCGCGACGTGCTCGGCCCAGTCGCCGCCCATCAGCCCGGTCGCGAGGAACCGGACGCTCCACGCGGCCTTCTCCGGCGGCGCGCCGAGGATCTCGAGGATGCGGAGGAAGTTGCCGACGTGCTGGAACTCCTCGACCGCCTGGCGCGCGAGGAAGCGCGCGGACTCCAGGTCGGGGGCGTTGTAGAGCCAGTGGCCGATCTGGACGCCGGTGATCTCTCCGTAGAGGAACTGCTGGACCGCCCAGACGATCGCGTCCTTGTCCTTGACGGGATCGAGCTTGGCGCCCTGGAAATCGAACGCCATCTCTTCGCGGGTCACCAGCATCGCTCGCCCTCCGGAGCGATGAATCTAGCCCAGACCGCGGCCCCGGGCAGGCCCGCGATGCGCCCGCCCGCGCGGCGCGCGCCGATCCTGGCGCAAACGCGCGCCGCTGCGGATCCAGGCCGCGCCGCGGTGGCGGGGCACGCCGGGGGGCTCACCGGAGGGGCTGGAGTGGAGGCGAGCCACGACAGGGGCTCGCCGGAACGCAAGCCCCGGAGGTGAGCCCCCCGGCGTGCCCCGCCACCGCGGCGCGGCCCGGCCCCGGCCGGGCCCGCCCGGGCGGAGCCTCCGTCGGCCTCGTGGTATACGGCCGCGGCGGCGGATCAGGAGCCGCCGACTCGAACCTCAGGAGAAGCACCATGGCGCGCGTCCACAACTTCAACCCTGGCCCTGCCGGGCTCCCCCTCCCCGCCCTCGAGCGCGCGCAGCGCGAGCTCATCGACTTCGAGGGGACCGGCATGTCGATCATCGAGCACAGCCACCGCGGCAAGGCGTTCGACGCGGTGCACAGCGAGGCGATCGCGCTGCTCCGGCGGCTGCTCGACGTGCCGGACGACTACCACGTGCTGCTCCTGCAGGGCGGCGCGTCCATGCAGTTCGCCGTGGTGCCGATGAACCTCCTGCCGCCGGACCGGAGCGCCGATTACCTCCTGACCGGCGGCTGGTCCGAGAAGGCCTTCGCGGAGGCGAAGCGCGTCGGCAAGGCCCGCGCCGCGGCGAGCACCGCGGTGGACAAGCGCTACACCCGGATCCCCCGTCAGGGCGAGCTGTCGCTCGATCCGGACGCCGCCTACGTCCACATGACGACCAACAACACGCTCTTCGGGACCCAGTGGCACTGGCTGCCCGAGACGGGCGATGTGCCGCTCGTCGCGGACATGTCGTCAGACATCATGTGGCGCCCGATGGATATCTCCAGATTTGCCCTGATCTACGCCGGCGCCCAGAAGAACATCGGGCCGAGCGGGCTCACGATCGTCATCGCCCGGAAGGACCTCGTTGACAGCGCGAGAAAGGATATTCCGGTCATTTTCCGTTATGCCACTCACGCAGCCAGCAACTCGCTCTACAACACACCTCCGACATTCGCAATCTACCTCATGCGCAACGTGCTCGCGTATACGCTTGAGGTCGGTGGGCTCGAGGAGGTCGAGCGACGCAACCGCAAGAAGGGGGAGCTGCTGTATGCGACCCTGGACGCAAATCCGGATTTTTTCCTGGCTCCGGTCGAGAAGGAGAGCCGTTCGTTCATGAACGTGGTGTTCCGGCTGCCCAGCGAGGAGATGGAGAAGCGCTTCGTCGCCGAGGCCGCAAAGGAGGGCATGGTGGGGCTCGCCGGACACAGGTCGACCGGGGGTATCCGGGTTTCGCTCTACAACGCTGTATCCGTTGAGTCGGTGGAGCGCCTGACGGCGTTCATGCGGGACTTCGCCAAGAGGGGTTGAGCGGCCGCGGGATAACGACATTCTCGTCATTTCCAGGCTCGCCGAGGTTTCCACATGCGTCCTCGGCGAGCTCCGTTGAATTCGTCACGTCCCAACCTTCAGCCCGCTTGACGTTGTTCCGCCCGGCACAACAGGCCCCCGCGGAAAGGGTCTGTCGACCTTTCCACTGCTTGGAAGGGGGGCGGTGAACGCCGTTCCCCGACCGGCGCCGGGAGGGGATGGCGAACGCTGATCTCCGACCGATATCGGGAGGGGGCGGTGAGCGCCGTTCCCCGACCGGTACCGGGAGGGGATGGTGAACGCCGTTCCTCGACCGGCTCGCAGCCCCTGTTGGATACGTGAATCGAGCGAGCCAACCGTAAGGAGAGGATGATGGCGAGCATGGATGATCGTGGGATGGTTTCCAGGATTGAGGAGGACCAGGAGGGGAAAGGGGCCTTGCCGAGCGAGCCCCCGCCGTCGTCAGCGACGCAGAGGCCGGCGAGCGAGCGCCAGCAGCGAGGGTTCGCCGCCATGGATGAGGAGCGCCAGCGCAAGATCGCCAGCAAGGGCGGGAAGGCGGCGCACGAGAAGGGCACGGCCCACGAGTTCACGCGCGACGAGGCCCGCGCCGCCGGCAAGAAGGGCGGCGAGGTCGTCAGCCAGAACCGCAAGCACATGGCCGAGATCGGCAGGCGGGGCGGCGAGCGCGTGAGCCAGGACCGGGCTCACATGGCCGAGATCGGCCGCAAGGGCGGCGAGGCCGTGAGCGGCGACCGCCAGCACATGGCGGAAATCGGCCGCAGGGGCGGCGAGTCGCGGGGCGATCAGCCGCGCGGAGACCAGCAGCGCTGATCGGGGGAGGCGAGGGGCCCGGCGCGGTGGCGCCGGGCCAGCCCCTCTCTCTGCCCCACGCGCGCTGCCCTCGCCCCGCGGCGCCCGGCCGTGGCCCCACAGGGCGCCTCCCCGACCCCACAGGGCGCCTCCCCGAGGCGACGGCGAAGAGCCCCCCTCGCGCGACAAGGGGGGTTGAAATCACCCGAAGAGAGAGGATCTCGGATCCGTCGAGGCGCCAGGGACGCCGGGAACAGAAACCTGTCCCGGCGGGTGGTGCGGCCCTGGCCGCTCTGCCTGATCCGGTGGGAGGACGGCGCGGGCGTCAGCCCGGCGCGATCGCGCCCAGCGAGACGTCGCTCGGCGTCTCCTTCGGCCCGGGGATCCACTCCTCGTCAGGCTCCTCCGGCGGCAGCACGACCGGGACGCCATCGTAACGCAGGCGCTTTCCGGGCCAGATGAAGCTGCGGAACACGTAGGCGAGCAGCGACGGCTGGTCGAGGCTCGGGTGGATGAACGGGGCCACGCGCCGCGCGTGCTCGGCCGGCAGGAGGCTCCAGTGCAGGCCGGGCTCCATGTGGTGAATGGAGTGAAAGCCGTTGTTGTACGTCCACCAGTTGACCAGCCGGCCGACGAAGTTGCGCGAGTGGTTGTACTCGCTGCGCTCGTCGCAGCCGTCGTGCTGGAGGTAGTTCATCGTCACGATCCCCCACGCGGCGTACTGGTGGGGGATCAGCACGTAGACGAGGAACTTCTCCCAGTCGAGCGCGAGCAGCGCCCCCATCGTGCCGAGGAACACCGCCGACTCGAGGGCCATCTGCCGGAACCAGGGCGGGTTCCGCCGGTACATCGCCTTGAAGTAGCGCATGTCCGCCGGCAGGATGTCCCGGACCACGCGGCTCATGAAGAGGAGCCCGTTGAGCAGGTTCCAGCGATAACGCACCTTCGTGGTGCGCATCACGTCACGCCGGGACTGCGTGTACTTGTGATGGCTGAGGTTATGGCCCGGCACGTACGCGCTGACCGGGTGCCCGTACGTCAGCGTGAGCGCGACCTGGAAGGCGCGGTTCAGCCATCGCTGGTGGAACACCGGGCAATGGACCGTGTTGTGGGTCGCGACCGCGCCGAGGAACGAGAGCACGCAGGTCATCGCGACGAGCGGAATCGCGAGCCAGAGCGCGGTCGGCGCGTAGATCCACTGCACGGCGACGAGGACGAAATAGGCAGCGACGAAGAGGAGCGTCTTGATATCGGCGCGGTAGCGAAGCATGGCGTTCTGCGCGGCAACGAGGGCCGCTCGCCTGTCCCGGCCGGCCAGGACGCGGCGCGAGGCGTCGCTGGCCAGGCCCGGCGGGCGCGGCGGCCCGTCGAACTGTCGGAGCTCTTCGTAACCGCATTTCGTCTTGCTCGGAAGCGCCAATTTGGCGCAGCACGGAAGCTTCGAGTCGTCTTCCGTCGTCGCGCTCACCATCGGATGTGTGCTCGGTGCGATCCGTCCTACGCACCTCGCCCCCTCCGCGCGCGCGGCGCGAGGGCAATGCGGGTGTGGACCACGCTCTCCCCTGTCCTGCGCAGCGCGCGCCGGAGCGCTCCGGCGCGCTCCGGCGCGGCCCTGGCCGAGCTCGGCTCGCGCTTGACGACCCCGTCGCGAACCGCCAACGTGGCCCCCGTGAGCTCATCCCCTCCCGGCTTCGATCCGAACGGTCCTGCGCTCGGCCACGGGATCTACGGCTTGCCGCACACCCCCGACGAGGCCCGGGTCGTCCTCATCCCGGTGCCCTGGGAGCCCACGGTGTCCTATCGCCGCGGCGCCGCCAAGGGCCCGGCGGCGATCCTGCGGGCCAGCCGGCAGATCGACCTCTTCGATCTGCACACGGGCAGGCCCTACGAGCAGGGCATCGCGATGCTCGACGTCGACCCCGACATCGCGCGCTGGAACGCGGAGGCGTGCGCGGCGGCCGAGCCGGTCCTCGCGGCGCACGGGGAGGTCGCCGGCGACCGGGACCTCGAGGCGCGCCTCGCCGCGGTGAACGCGCTGTCGCGCCGGCTGAACGAGCGGGTCGGGGAGATCGCCAGGCGCTGGCTGGAGCGGGGCAAGCTCGTCGGGCTCGTCGGCGGCGACCACTCGGCCCCTTACGGCACGATCGCGGCGCACGCCGAGCGCTACCCCGGAATGGGGATCCTCCACGTCGACGCGCACGCCGACCTCCGCGACGCGTACGAGGGGTTCACCGACTCGCACGCTTCGATCCTGTACAACGTCGCGACCCGCCACCCGAAGATCGCGCGCATCGTGCAGGTCGGGCTGCGCGACATGAGCGAGGACGAGGCCAGGTTCATCCGCGCGTCGAACGGGCGCATCGTCGCCCACACCGACCCCGCGATCGCCGACCGGCTCTTCGACGGGGAGCCCTTCCACCTGATCACCGACGCGATCATCGAGGACCTCCCCCGCGACGTCTACGTGACCTTCGATATCGACGGGCTCGATCCGATGCTGTGCCCGAGCACCGGCACGCCCGTGCCCGGCGGGCTCACGTTCCAGCAGGCCGTCGCGCTCATCGGCCGCATTCACAAGAGCGGACGGCGCATCGTGGGCTTCGACCTGAACGAGGTCGCGCCCAGGGACGACGGCGACGACTGGGACGGCAACGTCGGCGCGCGGCTCCTCTACAAGCTGATCGGCTTCGCGCTCCTCTCGCAGGACCCTCGCTGACAGGCGCGGCGGGCCCCGCGGACAGGCGCGGCGGGCCCCCGCGGACAGCGGCGCGGCGGTCACCCGCCGAGGGCGCGGCGGTAGGTCTCGATGGTGAGGTGCACGTCGAGCGTGCCGGCCATCTCGCGGCAGGAGTGCATGCTCAGCATCGGCGCGCCGACGTCGACGGTCGCGATCCCGAGCGCGGCCGCGGTGATCGGGCCGATCGTGCTGCCGCACGGGAGATCGCTGCGCACGACGAACCGCTGGGGGGCGTAGCCCACGTCGTGGCAGAGCGCCTCGAGCGCGGCCGCGGTCGCGCCGTCGGTGGCGTAGGACTGGTTCGCGTTCGACTTGATCACGAGCCCGCGGTTGATCTGCGGGGCGTGGCGCGGCTCGTGCTGATCGGCGTAGTTCGGGTGCACGGCGTGGGCCATGTCCGCCGAGATGAGCAGCGACCCGGCGATGGCCCGCGCGAACGCCTGCGGCTCGCGCGCCGGGTACGCGTCGACGATCCGCGCGAGCACGTCGCGGAGCACGCTGCCCGCGGCGCCCACCGCGCTCCGGCTGCCGCACTCCTCGTGGTCGTAGAGCGCGATGACCCGCGTCGCCGCCCCTGGATCGCCCGCGCCGAGGAGCGCGGTCGTCGCGGCGTGGCAGCTCGCGAGGTTGTCCAGGCGGGACGCGAAGATGAGCTCGTCGGAGAGCCCGCCGAGCGAGGCCTTCTGCGTGTCGTACAGGCAGAGATCGAAGCCGAGGACGGCGTCGCGCGGCGCGTCGAGCGCGCACGCGAGCACGGCCTTCAGATCCGCGTCCTTGCCGAGGCCGATCACGGGGACAAGGTGCTTCTGCGCGTTGAGCACGAGCCCGTCGGAGTTCACCCCGCGGTTCAGGTGGATCGCCAGGTTCGGCACCCGCGCGACCGGGCGGCCCAGGTCGACGAGGTGGTGCTCGACCCGGCCCTCCCTGCGGACGTGCACCCGCCCGGCCACGCTGAGATCGCGGTCGAGCCAGGTCGCGTAGAGCACGCCGCCGTAGACCTCGACCCCGAGCTGCTGGTAGCCGCTCCGCGAGAGGTCGGCGTTCGGCTTGACCCGGAGGTTGGGCGAGTCGGTGTGGGCGCCGAGGATGCGGAAGCCGCCCCGCGCCGGGTGCTCGGCCCCGGCGACGAACGCGACGAGGGTCGAGCCGCCCCGGATGACGAAGCGGCGATCGCCCGGCGCGAGCGCCCAGGCGTCGCGCTCGCCGAGCTCCGAGAAGCCGGCCGCCGTGAGCCGCGAGGCGACCTCGCGGACGGCGTGGTACGGGGTCGGCGCGCGGTCGATGAAGGCGCACAGGTCGCGGGCGGCCAGGGCGCCGCGCGCGCGCAGCGACGCCATCTCGTCCGCGCTCCTCGGGAAGCGCTCGCCAAGGTCGGTCGATGGCTTGAGATCGCCTGCGCGATCGAGGATCTCGGGGGCCGTCATGGGCCGCCGAGTCTAGCAGAGCCGGCGCGCGCGCCGATCTCCGCGTCGCCCGCCCGCCCGCCCGCTCGCGTCGCGACACACGCGCGATGCGCGCCATGATATCGCCCGCGCCATCCCCCACCGCCGCCGCGCCGCCGGGCAGCGCAAGACGCCGCGCGCCGCGCGCCCGCACGTAGGAGACGCCCCCGATGTACCGCCTCGTCCGACCGCTCCTCTTCGCGCTTCCACCCCGCCTCGCGCACGAGCTCGGCATGCTCGCGCTCGGCCCGCTCGAGCACGTGGCGCCGCTCCGCGCCCTCGTGCGCGCCCGCCTGGCGCCCCGGGACGGGCGCGTCGCGGTGCGCGCCATGGGGCTCGATTTCCCCTCCCCGCTCGGCGTGGCCGGCGGCTTCGACAAGGACGCGCGCCGCGCCCGCGCGCTCGCCGCCCTCGGGTTCGGCTTCGTCGAGCTCGGGACCGTGACGGCGGTGGCCCAGGCCGAGAACCCCCGGCCGAACCTGTTCCGCCTGCCGGCCGACCGGGCGCTCATCAACCGGCTCGGCTTCCCGAACCAGGGCGCGGCGCGCGTCACCGCGCGCCTGCTCGATCGGGGCGGCGCGGCGGCCGTGGGCGTGCCCGTGGGCATCTCGATCGGCAAGTCCCGCGTCGCGCCGCTCGACCCCATCGAGCCCGCGATCGAGGACTACCTCGCGAGCTTCCGAGAGGTGCGGCGCGCGGCCGACTTCGTGGTGATCAACGTGTCGTCGCCGAACACCAAGGACCTGCGCGCGATGCAGGGGCCGGCGATCGCGCGGGCGCTGCTCTCGGCGATCGCGCGGGAGAACCGCGGCGCCGGGGCGCCGGTGCCGCTGCTCATCAAGGTCGCCCCGGACCTCGGCGACGAGGAGCTCGAGGCGCTGCTCGCGGTCGTGGAGGAGGTCGGCCTGTCCGGGGTCATCGCGACGAACACGACCGTGCGGCGCGACGGCCTCGCGACGAGCCCGGCGGTCGTCGAGGCGATGGGCGCGGGCGGGCTGAGCGGTCCGCCGCTCCGGCAGCGCTCGCTCTCGATGGTGCGGAGGATCCGCGCGCGCCTCGGCGCCCGCGTCACGGTGATCGGCGCCGGGGGCGTCGAGTCGGCGGAGCACGCCCTGGACCTGCTCCGGGCGGGCGCCGACCTGGTGCAGCTCTACACGGGCTTCATCTACGGCGGGCCCCTCCTGCCCTCCGCGATCGCGCGGGGGCTCTCGGAGCGCGTCGCGCGGTCCGGCGCGCGGTCGCTCCAGGACCTGATCGGGAGGCCGGACGGCGCGGCGCACGCTACCATCGACCATGGAGCTTGAGGCGCACGTCCACGAGACGATCCGCGAGATCCCGGAGCGCGAGTGGGACGCGCTCCACGGCGTGGACGAGGCGCCGTTCCTCTCGTGGGCGTGGTTCGACGCGCTCGAGCGGACGGGGTGCGTGGGCGAGGAGGCGGGCTGGCTGCCCCACCACATCACGCTCCGGGCCGAGGGGGCGCTGCTCGCCGCCGCGCCCGCGTACCTCAAGGACAACAGCGAGGGCGAGTTCGTCTTCGACCACGGCTGGGCCTCGGCGTCGTACCAGATCGGCGCGCCGTACTACCCGAAGCTGGTCGTCGCGGTGCCGTTCACGCCGGCCACGTCGCCGCGCCTGCTCGTGCGGCGGGCCGAGGACCGGCCGGCGCTCCTCCCGGTCCTCGCCGAGACGCTCCGCCGGCTGGTCGAGCGGAGCCGCCTCTCCAGCGCGCACGTCCTGTTCCCGACCGCGGACGAGGCCGCGGCCCTCGCCGGGTCGAGGATGGCGCACCGCCACGGGATCCAGTTCCAGTTCGAGAACGAGGGGTACGGGACGTTCGACGACTTCCTCGGGCGCTTCAACGCGAAGCGACGGCACCAGATCCGGCGCGAGATGCGCGAGCCGTCGAGGCAGGGGATCTCGATCACCACGCTCCGCGGCGCGGAGATCACGCCGGAGATCGTGGACGTCATGTTCGGCTACTACGCCTCCACCGTGCAGAAGTTCGCCTGGGGGCGGCAGTACCTGAACCGCGCCTTCTTCGAGGAGATCGTGGCCCGGCTCCGCGGCCGCGAGGGCGGCGCGGGCGCGGGGGGCGTCGAGATCGTCCTCGCGCGGGAGGGCCGGCGGCCCATCGCGGGCGCGTTCAACCTCGCCGGGCCCACGGCGCTCTACGGGCGCTACTGGGGGGCCTCGGAGGAGCGGCCCTTCCTGCATTTCAACGTCTGCTACTACCACCCGGTCGAGGACTGCATCGCCCGGGGCCTGCGCCGCTTCGAGCCGGGCGCGGGCGGGTCGCACAAGCTCGTGCGCGGCT
Source organism: Sorangium cellulosum (assembly GCF_004135735.1). Taxonomy (GTDB): domain Bacteria; phylum Myxococcota_A; class Polyangia; order Polyangiales; family Polyangiaceae; genus Sorangium; species Sorangium cellulosum_F. The sequence continues at coordinate 5,442,156 of NZ_CP012670.1, forward strand.
TCGCGCCGCGCGTCACGCACAGCGCCCACCACCTCGCCCACCCGCGCCTCGACGCCGCCGTGCGCGAGTTCCTGGCCCGCGAGCGCGCCGCCGTGCGCGAGCGGACCGCGGACGCGAGCGTGGCGTTCCGCTGAGCCGCCGGCGCGCGGTGTTGACGTCCCGCGCTCCCGGGAGAGATGCTGAAGGACATGCGCGCATGGCTTGCCCTCCTCGCCTCCCTCGCCCTCACCGGGTTCGTCGCCAGCGGCGGCTGCTCGAGCGACCCGACGGCCGACGCGACCACGACCGCGACCGCGACCGCGACGGTCGCCGCGGCGGGCGGCTCGGTCGGCTTCGGCTGCTTCGGCGGCAGCCCCGACGGGCGGTGCACGATCCTCGCCCAGGTCCCGGAGAGCTGCGGCTGCCCCGACTGCGCGGATACGGCGAGCTGCCTCGGCCACTGCAACGACGACGGCGTGTGCGATCTGCGGGAGGACGCTCCGGACAGCGAGGACTGCACCTGCGCCGACTGCGCCGGCAGCGTCGCCGCCTGCAGCCCGCGCCGCGGGTGCAACGACAACGAGGGGTGCAACGCCAACGAGGATTGCACCTGCCCCGATTGCACGGACACGCCGCGGTGCACGGACCACTGCGAGGACAACGGCTCGTGCGCCGAGTACTTCGAGGGCTGCTCCTGCGCGGATTGTCGCGGCGCGGAGCGCTGCGGCGGCGGCGGCCCGGCCACCACCACCACCGCCGCGACGACGACCACGAGCGGCGCGGGCGGCGGCGGCGGCGCGGGGGGAGATCCTGCGGCCGGCAGCGGCGGCGCCGGAGGCGATCCGGCGGCCGGCGGCGCCGGCGCGGCTGGCGGCGCGGGCGGCAGCGGCGGCGCGGGCGGCGGCGCGGGCGGCGCCTAGCTCGCGTCGACGACGGGCCCGGGCCCTAGCCCTGCTTCGCGCTCAGCCCGTGCTTCCTCAGGAACATGCGCACGTGGTGGCGCTCCATGCCCGCGCGGCGCGCCATCTCGCTGATGTTGCCGCCCGTCGCGCGGATGAGATCGCTGAAGTAGCGCTGCTCGAACGCCGCGACCGCGCTCCGCTTCGCCTCGCCGAAGGCCGACGTCGGCGCGACCACGTCGCCGCTGCCCTCGAGCGGGAGGATCGCCGCCATCGCCTCGGCCCCGGGCGGCAGGCTCGCGGCCACGCTGGTCACGTTGATGAGCTCGCGGACGTTGCCCGGGAAATCGTGCTGGCCGAGCGTCGTGGTGATGAGGTTGATCATCTCCACGGCGCGCTCCGGGCACCCCATGCGCTCGCACACGCGCTGGACGAGCGGCGGGATGTCCTCGCGCCGCTCGCGGAGCGGCGGCAGATCGATGCGCATCTGGGCGATCCGGAAGAAGAGGTCGCTCCGGAAGCGGCCGGTGTTCATGACGCGGCCGAGATCGCGGCGCGTCGCCGCGATGATCCGCACGTCGATCGGCTCGTGGAGCCGCGACCCGACGCGCTTCAGCTTGCGCTCGGTGAGCACGCGGAGCAGCTTCGGCTGGAGCTCGGGCGGCAGCTCGCCGAGCTCGTCGAGGAAGATCGTGCCCTGGTTCGCCTCGTGGAAGGCGCCGTCCTTCCGCTCGATCGCGCCGGGGAACGCGCCCCGCTCGTGGCCGAACAGGAAGCTCTCGGCGAGCGCGCCGGGCAGCGAGGCGCAGTCCACGACGACGAACGGCCCGCCGCGCCGGCTCGACGCGTCGTGGATCGCCTGCGCGACGAGCTCCTTGCCCGTGCCCGTCTCCCCGGTGATGAGCAGCGAGAGATCGGTCGGAGACACCTCGCGCAGCAGGCGGAACAGGTGGCGCATCCGCGGCGAGGCCCCGATCAGCGGGCCGAAGCTCTCGTCGAAGCCGACCTCCACGCGCTCCTTCTCGAGCGGATCGAAGCTCAGCATCGACCCGCCGACCTGGATCGGGCACGCGGCCGTCAGGATCGCCTCGCGGACGCGGACCGCCGACACGAACGTGCCGTTCTTGCTGCCGAGATCGCGGAGGAGCACGCCGGGGCCCTCGGCGCGCAGCTCGCAATGCGTCGAGCTGACCTCCGGATCGTCGACGACCACACCGCAGCTCGGGTCTCGCCCCACCACGATCGGCGCGACGCCGATCCGGACAGGCTCCCGGCCCGCCATGCGCAGCGTGCCGCCGCGAACGAACCACTGAACCGCGCGAGCGCGGGTCGCATCCCTCGTCGAGCTCATATCCAACGGTTATTCGATTTCCCCGCCCTTGACCACATCGACGCACGCCCCCTGCCCCGCCGCCGGTGGCGCCCACCTGGGCGCACCGGGTACGCGGCTTCCCGAGGGGCCGCAGTCCTCGCCGCAAACTTCCACAAACACGAGAGGAATCGCGGAGATTTTTGATCCATGAGCGCGCACCGCGCGTGGCGGGCGACGGCCTCGACAGGTTAGACTACGAGGCTACGCAAGAGATGATGGGGTGCATGATCCCCTCGAGTCATCGAGGCGTATCTCACCGAGGCAGAGTTGAACGACAGCCCGCGTCGGGCCTGTCGAGGTGGTTCGATCAACGCGATTCGGGGCTCCACTCTCCCGGTCCCCTCACCGCGGGGGCGGGCGCCCCCGAAGAGGATGCTTATGCCGAGAACAGGATGGATATTCCGGAGGCGCGCCGCGGCGGTCCTCGGGCTCCTCGGGCTCACCGCGGGCGCGGGCGCGCTCGGGACCGTGGCCACGGGCTGCGCCGGCGACGACGGCGGCCCGTGCCTGTCCGACGAGCAGTTCTTCGCAGAGAAGGTCTGGGCCCCCATCCTCTCGACGAAGTGCATCGGCTGCCATAACCCGCAGGGCCAGGCGGCGAGCTCCAAGCTGGTCCTCGCCGGCAGCAGCGAGGCGGGGTTCCTCGACAGGAACCTCGCGACGTTCAAGTCGCTCGCCAGCCTGGAGCGCGACGGGACGTCGTACGTGCTGCTCAAGCCGACGAGGCGCATCGAGCACGGGGGCGGCCACGTCATCGACGAGGGGGGCTCCGAGTACGAGGCGCTCAGCGAGATGGTGGCCCGCACGAAGGAGCCGTCTTCGTGCGAGACCGACGTCAACGCGTCCCTCGCCGGCGTCGTGATGAGCGGGCCGGAGGAGACGCTCCGCATGGCGAGCCTCGAGCTCGGCGGGCGGCTGCCCACCGAGGCCGAGGAGCAGGCCGTGCAGCAGGGCGGCATGGCCGCGCTCGACCCGATCCTGGACCAGCTCCTCACCGAGGAGGCGTTCTATGAGCGCCTCAAGGAGATCTATAACGATCTCTTCCTCACCGATCGTTACCTGAACGGCGGAGAGGCGGCCATCGATCTGCTGAAGGGCGAAGCGTACGATCCGAAATGGTACCAGAGCATCCCGCAGGACCCGGCGCTCATCCAGAAATACGGCGCGCGGGACCTGGAGGACGTCATCGCCAAGCTGAGGACCTGGACCAACCGCGCCATCGGCCGGGAGCCGCTCGAGCTCATCGCGTACATCGTCCGGAACGACCGGTCGTTCAAGGAGGTGCTCACGGCGGACTACACGGTCGTGAACCCGTTCTCGGCGCGGGCGTACGGCGTGACGGCCGAGTTCGAGAACGACGCGGATCCGTACGAGTTCGTGCCGGCGAAGCGCGATCCGATCCCGCTCGCCGGCGTGCTCTCCTCCACCGTGTTCCTCACCCGGCACCCGACGACGAGCACGAACCGGAACCGGCACCGCGCGCGGGTGGTCTACGAGTTCTTCCTCGGCACCGACATCCTGAAGACGGCCGAGCAGCCGCTCGATCAGACGAAGATCACGGACTTCAACCCCACGATGAACAACGCGGCGTGCACGGTCTGCCACGTCCCCCTCGACCCGCTGGCCGGCGCGTTCCACACGTTCGACGACCTCGGCCGGTACAAGGCCGACTCGACGTGGTACGAGGACATGCGGCCGCCGGGCTTCGGCGCCGAGTCGGTGCCGTTCAGCGAGTTCCCGAGGGCGATCCAGTGGGTGGCGAAGCGCGTCGCGGACGACCCGCGCTTCGCGCTCGCCGCGGTCACCACGATGTACACGGGGCTCACCGGGAAGAAGCCGCTCACCGCGCCGGCGAACGACGATCCGGAGTACAGCGCGCGGTTCCGGGCGTACCTCGCCCAGTACCACGCCTTCAACGCGATCGCGCGCGACTTCGCGGAGAGCGATTACAACCTGAAGACGGTCGTCAAGGGGATCGTCAAGAGCCCCTATTTCCGCGCGCGCAACGTGGCGGCGGCGTCGTCCCGGGGCGACGCGCTGCCGGATCTCGGCGGCGCGCGGTTCCTCGGGCCGGAGCAGCTCCACCGCAAGATCTGGGCGGTGACGGGCTATCCGTGGCGCCCGAGGGCGTTCGAGGACGACGGGAATCGCTACGACTTCCTGCTCCGGCGCGACGCCTACCGCCTGCTCTACGGCGGCATCGACTCCGAGGAGGTGACCCTGCGGATCACGGAGCCGAACGGGGTCATGGCCAACATCGCCGACCGGATGGCGAACGAGATGGCATGCATCGCGGTGCCGCGCGATCTCAACCTGCCCGCGGAGGAGCGGCTGCTCTTCCCCTACGTGGAGACGACCTTCGAGCCGCGGGACGCGAACGACTTCGAGGTCGTGCCCGCCGTCGACGCGATCAAGCGGAACATCCAGCACCTCCACAAGCGGGTGCTGGGCGAGCGGCTCGAGCTCGACGACCCGGAGATCGAGCGCACCTACCAGATCTTTTTGGGCACGTGGGAGGAGGGCAAGGCCGGCATGGCGAAGGCGGAGGGCGAGGAGGGGCGGCTCTCGAGATCGCTGCCCGGCGCGTGCCAGGTGCAGAGCGACTACTGGACCCGCGAGGGGCTGCCCGACGACCAGAAGCTCACGCGGGACGAGAACTACACCGTCCGCGCGTGGATGAGCGTCATGACCTATCTCCTGTCGGACTTCAGGTTCCTTTACCAGTAGGAGCAGCCATGGAACGTCGAGAATTCCTCAAGCTTGCATCGATGGCTGGCCTCGGCGTCGTCGCGGCGGGCTCGCTGTCCAGGGACGCCGCGGCGGCCGACCCCTACACGGGGCCTCTCTGGGTCCACATCCACGCCGGCGGCGGCTGGGATCCGACGAGCCTCTGCGACCCGAAGGGCGCGAGCAGCCCCGAGGAGCAGGAGACCCGGGACGCCATGAACCGCAGCTACCTGGCCGCGGACATCGAGGCGGCGGGCAACCTCCGGTACGCGCCCGTCGGCAACAACGCCGCGTTCTTCCAGAAGCACTACAGCAAGCTGCTCGTCATCAACGGCATCGACACCGGCACGAACAGCCATGACGCGGGCGTCCGCAACACGTGGAGCGGGACGCTCCGCGAGGGCAAGCCCGGGTTCGCGGCGCTCGTGGCGGGCGTCCACGGCGGCGCGCTGCCGATGGGCTTCATCAGCAACGGCGGCTACGACACGTCGGCGAACGTCGTCGCCGTCACCCGCGTGCCCGACACGCGGCTGCTCCAGCGGCTCGCGTACCCCAACGTCATCGATCTCGGGGCCGAGCGGCAGGAGCTCTATCACACCGAGGCCACGATGACGCGGATCCTCGAGGCCCGGCAGGCGCGGCACGCGGCGAGGCTCGAGCAGCAGCGCCTCCCGCACGTGAAGCAGGCGATGAGCACGCTCTTCACGTCGCGCGTCGGGCAGAACGAGCTCAAGCAGCTCATCCAGTACCTGCCCGAGGATTTCGAGGACGCCTCGCTCCGGCGGCAGGCGCAGCTCGCGCTCGCGGCCTACCGCGCGGGCATCTGCGTGAGCGCGAACCTGTCGCTCGGCGGGTTCGACACCCACGGGAACCACGACAACAGCCACATCCCGCGGCTCGACCAGATCTGCGACGGCGTGGACTTCCTCCTGACCGCGGCCGAGGAGCAGGGCATCGCCGACCGGATCGTCATCGTCGTGGGCTCGGACTTCGGGCGGACGCCGGGGTACAACCAGGGCAACGGCAAGGACCACTGGAACATCAGCAGCATGATGCTGGCGGGCGCCGGCATCCCGGGGAACCGGGTGATCGGCGTGACGGACGAGCGGCACAACCCGATCGCCCTCGACCCGGCGACGCTGGAGCCGAGGGAGGGAGGCATCCGGATCAAGCCGGGGCACATCCACCGGGCGCTGCGCAAGCTGGCCGGGATCGCGGAGGACCCGCTCGTGCAGCGGTTCCCGCTGACCGAGGAGGAAGACCTGCCGCTGTTCGGCTGAAGCGGCTCCGCCGGATGCCTCCGCGGGCGGCGCGGCGAGGGCCGCCCGCGGGCGATCCCGCGCTCAGACGGGAGGAGGCTCCGCGCTGCCGTTCCGGTAGTCGCGCAAGAAGGTCAGCACCTGCCGCGCCTCCTCGATCAGGTCGTCGTAGGTCATCAGGGTGATCCCCGCCATGAAGCTGTTGTCGAGGGCCAGGCGGTCCCGCTCGCGCTGGCTTCCGGTCCTTCCGATGACCACGAAGCCGCGCGGCCGGTGGAGCGACACGCGAAGGCCTTTACGGACCTCGTAGCTCAACGGCCCCCCTGTCTGCTTCTCGGCGAGGTCGATGTACTCCATGACCTGCCCCACGGCCCGGGCGCACTCCTCGCTGTGGTGGAGTCGGTCACCGTACCCCTTGAAGACCGGCTGGTCTGGGCGCTTCAGCTCCCAGATATCGGGAAAGTCGTCGTGCCGGATGAAGAGCAGGTCGACCTTGACGCCACGATCGAGCTGGTACTGCGGATGGCACGCTCGATACCGGGGCCCCAGGAGGACACGCCAGCTCTTCTGGAGGAAGATCCGGATCTCCTCCTCTCGCGGGTTCCGCGCGATGAGCTCCTCGAAGGCCCGCACCGTGCTTCGGGCCACGTACGCCGGGCTCTCCAGCGCGACCGCCACGGCCCGGAGCACCGCCGCGCGGAGATCCTCGTCGTCCTTGAACAGGAAGTGGCCGCCGCGGTTGCGCTGCATCACCTGGCGCATCAGCTCGCGGTTCCGGCTGTGCGCGGTCGCGACCACGACGGGTCGGAACGGGTCGGCGCGGAGGAGCGCGTCCAGCGCGCGGAAGCCGAGGTCGGTGTGCTCGTCCGCCCGCCCCGGCCGCGAGGGGATCTGCAGGTCGAGCACGACGACATCGGGCTGGAAGCGCTCGGCGGCAGCGAGGCCGTCCTCCGCGGCGGCCGCCCGCTCGACCTGGTAGCGCTGCTCCCGCAGCCACTCGATCGCCGCCTCGGCGTTCGTCTCGTCGTCCTCCACGAGGAGGACCCGCCTGGGCTGCCTGTCGCTCATTCGCCTTCCCTCCACGCCACGAGGTCCACATAGAAGCACGTCTCGGGCGCCGTTTCATCGAGCCCCACCTGCCCGTGCATGTGCTCGGCGTAGCGCCGGGCGATGGACAGGCCGAGGCCGGTGCCGCGCGGCTTCCCTGCCCCGCCCCGCTTCGTCGTGACGAGCGGCTCGAAGATGCGCCGCCGATCCTCGGGCGCCACGCCGGCGCCCGTATCGCGGATCTCGATACGGACCACCGAGCCCACCTGGCTGGCGACGGCCGTGACCCGGCCGGTGGGCCGCTCGTGTCCATCATGGCGGCGTGGAAGGCGTTCTCCATCAGGCACTGCATCACCTCGCGGAGCGCCTCGCGCATCGCGCGCACCCGGGCGCCTGGATCGACGTCGATGACGAGCGCCACGGCCGGGTAACGCGCGTTGAGCTCCTTCCCGATCTCCTCGACCAGGGGTCGCACGACGACCTCCTCGATCGGCTCGTCGGGCGCGGTCTCCCAGAGTCGCGTGCGCTCCGCGAGGCTCTGGATGAAGCGCAGCTCGTCCTCGATCTGCTCGAAGGGCCGCGAGAGCGCGGCGACCCTCTCCCTGCCGATGCCGTCGCGGATCTCGCGGAGGCGCGCGCGCACCATGCCCACCGGGCGGTTGAGCAGATGCGCGAACGTCAGTTGCAGCTTCCGCTCCACCTCGCTCCGGACCTTCTCGTCGAGCTGGGCGACGCGGCCTTGAGTCACGTGCGCGGAGACCTCGGGGGCGACGAGCGCCAGGAACAGGAACACGAACGGCGGGAATTGATATCGAAGCAGGATCTCGGAGTTGCCGGCGCTCACCTCGCGAGCGATCTTCCGAGCGATGTAGTAGTCGCGCAGCAGGGGGTTCTTGAGCTCGACCTCGTTTGGATCGAGCCATGTCAGCAGCGAGTCCAGCGCGCCTCCCGTCCTGTCGAGCATCTGGGGCACCGAGAACCCAGCCGATCGACGCAGCCCCATGGCGAACTGCGCGAGAGCAATGTCTTCGAGGTATCGAGACGGCGCTCCCTCCCCTTCCACCCTCGAAGGCGGGAGTGCTCGTTCCTCAAGCTTCAGGGCATCCACATAGGCCACGACGACGGAAGCGATCCATGCATCGATCGATGCAGGTCGGTCCGCAAGCTCGATGCTCTGCACCGCGGACACGATGCGCTGCAGGTTTGGCAATGCATCCGATAACGAGCGAAAGCTCTCGTTTTCAGCGCGGGCGCGCGCAAGCTGATCATGATGATCGCGACCGCGCGATCGGCTCTCCGCGCCACACGAGCCGATTCGAGCTCGGTGAGCGTGGCGCTCAGGTCTTCGGGAGATTGAGGGAGCACACGGAAGTAGGTGCGAGGGCGGATGAAGCCGCTGCGCGGCGTGGCAAACCAGTCGGTCACCCCTTGCTCGAGCCCGACGGCTTGCTGAACCCCGTACTCACAAGCCTCGAGGATCTCGTTGACCTGCGCCTCCAGGGACTGCGGCCTGCTCCTCTCTTCTTCCATCGACCGTTCCCTTCCGTCTCGTAGAGCTAACGAAGCGCAGGACCAGCGTCCACCGAACCCTCGGGACCTCGCTCACGGGGTGGAGAACGCGGACCTCACTCCACCCGGAACTCGATCTCCTCGCCGGCCCGCGCGCCGTCCGCCTCGGCGCGGAGCCGGTGCGCGCCGGCGACGAGCGGCCAGTCGAGCGCGAACGGCGGCCCCACCTCGATCGGCCGGCCGTCGAGCACGAAGCGCGCGCGGCGCACGCCCGGCGGGACGTCGGCGCGGAGCCGGATCGCCTGCACCGAGTTGACCGAGGGGTCGAGGACGAACCGGGCGCCGTCCGGCGGGTACGCGACGCGGACGCGCACCGTGGCCAGGGGCGCGCCGGCCGCGCCGGGGAGCGGCGCGCACAGGGGCGAGGCCTCGTCCGGGGCGACCGGCCGGCCGGCGGCGCGCGCCCACGCGGTGAGCTCCGCGTCGTACCGCTCGAACGTCCGCTCCTCGACCTCCGCGGCGGGGCAGGCGCCCGCGCGCAGGCCGTTGCGCCGGTCGATGCGCACGATCTCGTGCATGTCGCACGGCGCGAGCGCCGCGGCCTCGCCGCGCGGGAGCAGCTCCCTCCGGCGGTGCGGGCACACCGCCGTCGGCCGCATGCCGGACAGGCTGCAGACCTCGACCTCGGCGAGCTGCTCGGGATCCGGCGGCTCGAACGGCCGCGGCGGGTAGAGGCGCGCGGCCGCGAGCATCGCGTCGCGGAACAGCGGCCCCGCGCCGGTGATGCCGCTGACGCCGCCCATGGGCGAGCCGTCGAAGTTGCCCACCCACACGGCGACGGTGACGTCGGGCGTGAAGCCGACCGTGAGGTTGTCGCGGAACCCCTTGGACGTGCCCGTCTTCGCGGCCACCGGGAACGGCAGGTCGAGCGCGTTGCCCGTGCCGAACGACGCGAGCCGCGCCTTGTCGTCGGCGAGGATGTCGACGATGACCCGGGCGCGCACGGGGTCGAGGACGCGCGCGGCGCGCCCGGCAGGCGCGCCGCCCGTGCCCGGCGCGATCGGCGCGCCGTCCGGGCCCCGCGCCGCGCGCACCGCGCGCACCGGGAGGAGGACCCCGCCGCGCGCGAGCGTGGCGTACGCGTTCGCGAGGTCGAGCAGGCGGACCTCGCCGTCGCCGAGCGCGATCGCGACGCCGTAGTGCGACGGCTCGCGATCGAGCGAGCCGAGGCCGAGCTCTCGGAGCCGCGCGACGACGCGATCGGGGCCGAGCGCGGCCGCCGTCCAGACCGCCGGGACGTTGTACGAGCTGGCCAGCGCCTCCCGTAGGCGGACCGGGCCGTGGAACCGCCCGTCGTAGTTCCGGGGCGCGTAGCTGCCGCTCGGCGTCGGGAACGAGAGCTCGACGTCGGGCAGCACCGTCGCGGCCGTGAACCCGAGCTGCTCCATGGCGAGCTCGTAGACGAACGGCTTCAAGGACGACCCGGGCTGGCGCAGCGCGAGGACGCCGTCGTTGTGGCCGAGCCCGGCGGCGTCCTCGATGTCGTGCGAGCCGACGTACGCGAGGATGTCGCCCGTCGCGTTCTCGAGGACCACCACCGCCGCGGCGCCGACGTCGCGGTCCGAGAGCCCGCGGACCGTCTGTTGCGCGAGGACCTCGATCTCGCGCTGGAGGCCGCGGTCGATCGTCAGCGTGATCGAGCTCGCCCGCCCGCGCAGCGGCGCCGCGCGCTCCGCGGGGGCGGGCCCCGCGCCGCCGGCGGGGCCGTCGGCCGACGAGGCGCCGCCGGCGGGGCCGTCGGCAGGGGGAGCGCCGCCGTCGCCCAGCGCGCCGGACAGCACGGCGCGCACGAGGTGCGGCGCGCCGAGGCCGGCGCCCCGCGGGGCGAGCGCGATGGGCTCGGCGCGCGCGATCGCCACCTCGCCCGCGCCGGCGAGCCCGGCCGCGAGCATGCGATCCAGGACCCGGTTCCGGCGGCGCTCGAGCGGCCCCGTGCCGCGGCGCGGGTCGTACAGCGCGGGGCCGCGCGGCATGCTCGCGAGCGCCGCGGCCTCGGCGAGCGACAGGTCCCGCGTCGGCTTGTCGAAGTAGAAGCGGCTCGCGGCCTCGACGCCGCGCAGCCCCGGGCCGAACGCGACCCGGTTCAGGTACTGCTCGAGGATCTCGCGCTTCGAGAGCGACGCCTCGATGCGCAGCGCGAGCGCCATCTCGCCGATCTTGCCGCGCACGGTGCGCGGGCGCGGCGCGAGCGTGCGCGCGAGCTGCTGCGTGATCGTGGACGCGCCCGAGACGACGCGCCGCTCCGCCGCGAGCTGGCCGAGAGCGCGCGCGATCGCGAGCGGATCCACCCCGGGGTGGAGCGCGAACCGCCGGTCCTCGGCGGCGAGCAGCGCGCGCTGGATCCGGTCGCCGGCCTCCGCGAGCGGCAGCCAGCGCGCGCGCGCCCCGTCCCCGGCGCGGAGCTCGCGCAGCACCGAGCCGTGGCGCTCGAGGATCACCGTGGAGACGGCGCGCTCCTCGGGCGCGCGGAGCTCCGGCGGGAGCCCCGTGAGCGCCGCGAGCACGGCGAGCAGGAGCCACGGCGCGACGGCGAGCCCGAGCGCGATCCGCGCGGCGCGGCGCGCCCCGCGCGCGCGGGCGAGGCGGACGACGCGGGAGAGCGCGCGCCACATCCCGGCGCGGCCGGGGCGCTCTGGCGAGGGCGAGGGCGCGGCCACGGCTCAGCGAGGACGCGCCGCCGCGTCCGCCCCCCGGGGCCCGACCTTCACCGCGAGCGCCCCCGTCCGGCCGAAGACCTCGGGGCTGTACATCTCCTCCGCCCGCGCGGGCGGGACCACGAACGCGCCGAGCGTCGTCGCCCGCGCGAGGTAGCGGTACCGGTACATCCCGGCGGCCATGTGGTCGACGAAGAAGAGCACCCGGTCGTCGCGGATCTCGCGGACGAAGCGGCTCGGCTCGTACGCGCGGCCGGTCGCGCGGAGGTCGTCCGGGTCGACGTCCGCGGCGGCGGCCTCCGCCGCGGCCTCCGCGGCGTCGATGTCGAGCGAGCGCGCGGACGTCGCGAGCCGCGCGTCGATCGCCTCCAGGCCGGCCGGCAGCGGATCGTCGATGACCACGAAGTCGCGCGGCGAGGGCGTCACCACGACGATCTCGCCGAGCACGAGGTCCCCGCCGGCGAAGGCGAGCGAGGAGGGCGACGCGCCGCCGGCGGGCGGGCCCGGCGGCGCGCCGCCGACCGCGGCCGCGAGCTCGTCGGGCGCGAGCGCGCGGAGCGACTTCAGGACGGTGAAGCCGCGGTCGAGCGGCGCCGCCGGGAGCTCCTTGCGCGCGTAGCGGAGCCGCGCCTCGTAGAACAGGCGGCCACGGCCGTCGACCGAGAACGCGAGCGGCGAGCCAGCCGCGCTCACGAGCCGCGCCGCGGGGATCGTGGTCCTGGCCTGCTCGGTCGTGGGGCCGTGGAACGAGGCGGAGAAGAGCTCCGCCTGCCCGAGGAACACCCGCGCGTCGAAGTCCGGCGCCGCCTTCTCCTGCGCCCTCCGGTACTGGTCGAGCGCGAGCAGCGCCCAGGCCGTCTCCTGCGTGCTGCGCCACGTGCCCCCGCGGCGGTCCGCGAGCAGCCCCGCCGCGAGCCGCGGCGCCAGCGCGTGCGCCGGCCGCGCGGCGAGCAGCGCCCGCAGCACGAGCGCCGAGGTCCGGGCCTCGGAGTCCATCAGGACCGCGTAGGCGTCGCCGTGGTTGTGGACGGCCCGCGCGACCGGGCCGTCGACGCGCACCGCGCCCTCGATCTCGCGCACGAGCTCGTCCACCGCCGCCCTGTCGCCCTTGCCGACCACCATCGCGTGCGCGAGCAGCGCCTTCGAGAAGAGCGGCAGCTCGTCGCGCTCCTCGAACAGCCGCGTCGCGCGCCCGGGATCGGGGGCGCCGGTCTGGGCGAGCACGTCGACGATGAACGGCGCGGTCGCGCGCAGGATCGGGTCATCGCCGATCTCGTTCAGCTTCCGGCGCAGGAACGCGATCGCGCGGTCCGTCGCGTCGGCCGGCACCGCGACCCCGTGCCGCTTCGCCTCGGAGAGCCCCCACAGCGCGTAGGCGGTGGTCCAGAGATCCGGGCGGTCCGACTCGGCGAAGAACCCGAACCCCCCCTCGCCCCGCTGGTGCGAGAGGATCTCCCGGACCGTCTTGCCGACGACCGCCGTGAGGTCCTTCGGCAGGGCGATCCCGTACGCCCTCGCGAGGTCGCGCAGCGCGAGCAGCGGCACCATCCGGCTCGTGAGCTGCTCGGTGCACCCGTACGGGTACTCGAGGAGCTGCTCCACGCCGCCGCCGAGGCCCACGAGCGCGGTCGGCGACAGGCTCACGGTGAGCCCTCCGACGTCGTCGCGGATCGCCGACAGGTCCCCGAGCCGCTCGGCGCTCGCGGCGCTCGTGTCGCCGTAGAGCGCGACCGCCTCCGGCGACGCGGGCGCCTGGACCTTGCGCGTCACCTCGACCACGTCCTCGGCCCCGCCGCCGGACGCGCGGAAGCGCAGCGTCGCCGGGCCGGCCTGCGGCGCCGAGAGCGCGAAGCGGACCTCGGTCGAGGCGCCCGGGGCGAGCTCGATCGAGCGCCTCGGGCTCCCCGAGAGCGTGAGCCCCGTGGCGGAGAGCTCCACCTCGACCGTGGCCTTCGCGAGCCCCTTCGACGTGACGACGACGCCCGCGTCGATCGCGTCGCCGGCGCGCAGGAAGCGCGGCAGCGCCGGCCGCGCCATGAGCGGGCGGCTCGCCGTCACCCGCGCCTGGCCGTAGCCGAAGCGATCGTCCTCGGCGACCACGACCGCCATCACGCGGTAGGTCGTGAGCGAGTCCGGCAGCTTGAAGCTCGCGCGCGCCTTCCCCGCGGCGTCGGTGACGAGCGCGGGGTGGTAGTAGGCGCTCTGCCGGAAATCGCGCCGCACGCCCGTGCTGCCGTGCGCGCCGCCGCCGCCGGCGCGCCCCTTGTCCGCGCCGAGGTCCGCGAACGGGTTGCGCACGCGCGCCAGCGCCTCGCGCGTCTCGATCGTCGCCACCCTCAGGCTGCGCGGCGCCCCGAACACGGGGATCGGGTCGGGCGTCTGGTAGCCGATCAGCGACAGCACCCCCTCGTCGACGGCGTAGAGCGTGACCTCGGCGCGCGCGGGCCGGCCGCCGCGATCGCGCACGTCGACGTCCACGCGGATCGGATCGCCGGGGCGCGCGTCCGCCCTGTCCGGCGTGACGCGCACCGTGAGCCGCCGCGCCTCGGGGTTCACGCGGAGCGGCGCGTAGCCGAGGCGGAACGCGGGCGCGCCGACGTCGGGCGGCGGCGACCCGTCCTTGCCGGGCGCGGGCGCCGGCCTGGTCCGCCCGCGCAGGATCAGCACGGAGAGGAACGAGTTCGGCCGGAGATCCTCGGTGATCGGGACGTCGATCGTCGGCATGGCGCCCGTGAGCTTCACGCGCCGGTGCTCCGAGATCCCGGCGCGCTCGACCGTGACCAGCGCGTCGGCGGAGGCGAACGGCGACTTCACGAGCACGCGCGCGGTCTGCCCGACCTCGTAGCTCTCCCGGTCCGGCACGAGCTCGACCTTGAGCTCGTCGCTGTCGCCGAAGCCGAAGCCCGCGCCCTCGCCGAGCGCGTAGACGCCCGCGGCCGCGCCGACGGGGTTGCCGCGGCGGTCCCTGGCCGTCGCGTGCAGCAGGTAGTAGCCCGCGCCCGGGACCTTGAGCTCGCAGCTCCGCGGCGCCTCCGCCGTCGTGACGCCGCAGCGCCCGACGACCTTGTCGACCGGCGTGGTCACGCTGCGGTACGCGCTGCCGCTCTCCTCGCGCGCGAGCGTCCACGTCCGCTGCACGAGCTCGACCCGGACCGCCACCTTCCCGACGCGCGCCCCCCTCGGGTCGACCGCGAGGACCTCCGGCCGGAGCACGTCGCCCGCCTGGACGAACAGCTCGGGCTCCCGGAGCGCGACGTAGAATTCGGCCGGGTGCACGAGCGCCGTCGAGCTCCCGGCGAGCGATTGCCGCGACACGTCCGTGATCTCCGCCTCGCACGTCACGAGCTCGGCGCCGCGCTGCCCGGGCAGGGCGAGCGTCGCGGTGATCTCGGCCTGCCCGGCCGCGTCGAGCCGCGCTTGCCCGCTCTGCACCTCGCCCTCGCGCGGGGCGCTCTCCGGCAGCGCGTCGGTGAGCTCGTCCTCGCTCACCGTGAACCCCTCGATCCCGGGCGGCGTGAACGCCGCCGGCCGCCGCGTCACCGAGAGCCGGGCCTCGGCGTTCGTCATCGGCGCCCCGAACAGGTAGTCGCCGCGCGCGATCCAGCGCGCCTTGTCGCCGCGGAGGTAGCTCGGCTTGTCGCTCTCGACGCCGACCTTGAACTCGGCGGGCCGGTACTCGGCGACCTCGACGCTGCTCGTGACGTCGGGCCACCCGGCCTCGCCGCCCTGCACCGTGGCGCCGAGGGTGTACGTGCCGAGGCGCGCCGTCTCCGGGATCTTCACGTCGGCCGAGAACGTGCCGAAGGCGCCGAGCCGCGGCGTCTGGCGCACGATCGCCTCGCCGTCGGGCCCCTCGACCTTGAACGCCACGGCCTTGCCGGCCGGCGTCCTCGTCCCCCGCGCCGCCTCCTCGCGGAAGATCCCCTTCACGCGCACCGTGTCGCCCGGCCGGTAGATGCCGCGATCGGAGAACAGCATCCCGAACGGGCGCGGCGCGCTGAAGTCGAACGGCGCGCCGAAGCGCCACCCGCTCAGCGCGTCCGAGACGCGGCGGTACGTCCAGTCGTCGCCCGCGCGCGCGAAGATCACGCCGCGCTCCGGCGCGGACGAGGTCGCGGGCCGGTACGCCGACTCGGGGACGATCGCGAACCCGTCCGCGTCGGTGGTCACCGCCGCGGGCGCGGGCGCGCCGGGCGTCCGGATCCACACGCGCGCGCCCGGGACCGGCGCGCCCGTCGACAGGCGCGTCACCCAGACGAGCGAGCCGTGCGGCGACACCTTCGCGCTGAGGCCGAGGTCCGTCACCTGCGCGATCACCGCCTCGGAGGCGGCGCGCGCGCGCCGGGTCCCGGGCCGCTCGGTGTAGCTGATCCCGATCGCGAGCGGCCCGCGCTTGCCCTCCCCGCCCAGCACGTCGGCGGTGCGCACGAGGTGGGTCGCCGGCGCGTTGCGCGCGGCGGCGGGGCGCAGGACGGAGCGCTTGCCGGAGGGGAGCGCCGCGATCTCGCTCATCCTGGGGCTCCGCCCCGGGCTGTGCGGGTCGGCCTCCAGCGCGAGCACGGCCTCCTCGGTCATCGCGCCGACCGCGAGCGATAGCTCGCGGACGTTCACGGACACGACCGGGATCTCGCGCCGCTGCCCCGGCTCGAACACGCTGCCGGTGAGGCCGATCTGCGCCTCGGGCCAGCGATCGGCGAACGCGACCGCCTCGGAGAAGGGCGCGGCGAGCGCCTGCCCGTGCTCGTCGCGCAGCCCGGCGGCCACGCGCACGCGGTAGCTCTGCCCCGGGGCGAAGCGCCCGCCGAGGTAGACGTGGCGCGTGAGGGAGTCGTCCTCCATCCACGAGGGCCACCGGAGCTTGACGGCGGGCTCGACCGAGATCGCCCGCTTCACGTCCGCGAAGCGGACGCTGTTCGAGAAGACGAGCGAGATCCCGCCCTCGGCCGCGCACCGCCCGCCCGGCGTGTCGCGATCGCACTCGATCGTCTCGGCGCGGAGCGGCCCGTAGGTGCGGTACGAGAAGCGCTGCGCCTCGCCGGCCGGGAGCGGCCCCTCGCGGCCGCGGAGGCTCGCGGCCACGGAGACCTCGACCTCGCTGTCGCGCGGCAGCGGCGCGCGCGGGACGAGCTCGGCGAGCAGCTCGTTCTTCGGGTCCGGGCGGCGGACCTCGAACGGGACCTTCGTCGCGCCGCGTTCGCCGGCCGTGAGGGACACGCTGCGCGCGATCTCGGCGGCGTCGACCGGCTGGTTGAAGCGGAGCTCGAAGCGCGCGTCCGGCCGGAGGTCGTCCTTGCCGGACCAGGGCTCGACGCGCGCGACCCTGGGCCGCTCGGTGCGGAAGGTGAGCACGTACGGCTCCGCGAGCGCGCTGCCGTCGAGCGCGCGGGTGCCGGCCGGGACCTCGACGGTGAACTCGGTGGCGCGCGGCAGGCGGCCCTCCGGGGCGAACGTGAGGCCGCTCGAGCCGACCCAGCGCCACTGCCCGGGGACCTGTGGCTTCAGGGACGCGGGCGCGCTGACCTCGCCGCCGGCGAGATCGAGGGGCCGCATCGGCCGGTTGAAGACGAGGTTGATCTCGGCGGGGCTGGTGGTCTGCCCGCGGGGCGCGCCGAACACGACGGCGAACGGCCCCTCCGCGGGCTTTTTGCCCGGGTCGAGCGCGCCGGGCGCGAGCGTGCCGCGGGGCGGGACGTTGGGAGCGCGCGCGCCCTGCACACAGGAGAGGCTGAGGGCGATGGCGGCCAGGGCGGCGGGCGCGAACCGGAGCTGCGGCGGGGCGGGCACGGGCATGGTGCGCGACTGAGCAACAGGGATGCCGCGGGCGCAAGGGGCCTGGCCGCGGCGCAGCCCCGGGCGCGGCGTGGCAGGCGAGACACACGCCGGCGGGGGCTCCGGGCACCGGAGGGGCCATGGGCATCGAGCGCATCAGCGAGCCACCTCTGGACACGCTCCCGCTCATCTGGACACGCAGGTACGGACCGGTGGCCTGGGTAACGGTTCAGACCGGGAGCCTGGGTAGCACCCGGACGGACCGGGAGCCTGGGTGACACATGTCGTAGAGGGTCGGCGACGGAGGATCGCTGGTGCCCTGGAAAGAGACATGTTCAGTGGACGAGAGGCTTCAGTTCATCGCGCAGGTCAACGAGTCGGACGAGACGTTCGCGGAGCTGTGCCGACGGTTCGGCATCAGCCGGAAGACGGGGTACAAGTGGGTGGAGCGTTACGAGCAAGCCGGACCTCGTGGTCTGGAGGAGCGGCGGCCCGTGGCGCACACGTTCCCGCATGCGACGCCAGCGGCGATCGTCAACGCGCTGGTCGAGCTGCGGAAGGAGCGACCCACCTGGGGTCCGAAGAAGCTGCGCGCCCGGCTGGAGAGCATGGGCCTTGAGGGGCTGCCGGCGACGAGCACCATCGGCGAGCTGCTCAAGAAACACGGGCTGATCCGGCCCCGGCGGCGCCGCGTGGTGATGCCGACGTCAGCGATGCCGTCGACGCTGGCTCCAGCGGAGCAGCCTAATGACACATGGTGCGCCGATTTCAAGGGGCATTTCGCGCTTGGCGACAAGACCCGGTGCCACCCGCTGACGTTGACGGACCAGGCGTCGCGGTACTTGCTCAAATGCGAGGGCGTAGCGAAGCCGGACGAGGCCTCGGTGCGGCCGCACTTCGAGCGCGCGTTCCGCGAGTTTGGGCTGCCGAATCGTATCCGCTCCGATAACGGCCCGCCGTTCGCCACGCAGGGCATTGGAGGGCTCTCGGCGCTGTCGGTGAGCTGGATCAAGCTCGGCGTGGTTCCCGAGCGCATTGAGCCCGGCAAACCGCAGCAGAACGGCCGGCACGAGCGCATGCACAAGACGCTGAAGGCGGAGGCGACATCGCCGCCCGAAGCCACGCTCGCGGCGCAGCAGCGCGTCTTCGACCGCTTCCGGCACGAGTACAATGACCAGCGGCCTCACGAGGCGCTCGGCCAGAGGACGCCGGCTTCGCGCTACACGCCGTCGCGGCGGACGATGCCGAGCAAGCCCTCCTCGCCGGAGTATCCGGACACGATGGCCGTGCGACGCGTGGGGGACATGGGTCGGCTTCAGTTCGGTGGCGCGAACACCTTCGTCTCCAAGCTGATCGCCAACGAACCCGTGGGGCTGCTTCCGATCGCCGACGACGTCTGGGAGCTGTACTACGGGCCGGTTCTGCTCGCGCAGGTCACCTTGAAGAACAAGGAGCTGCAGCTCGCCAAGGCACGGTGACCTGCGCGCACTCACGCCGGAACGTGAGGAGAGGCTCGCGTGTACCGAGACCGCGGGAAGCGGTTCGTGTATAGATCCTGGCGGTCCGAGAGAGCGCGGTGAGCGTGTCGCGTCGACGAGGATCCGGCCCCTGTTCCCAGTCCTCCCGGAGCAGGGGCCCGTAGCTCAAGGAAGTGTCACCGCTGCTCCCGGTCAGAACTGTTACCAGGGCTCCGCTCGTACAGCACCCCGCTCGTCTGGACACGCACCCCGCCCATCTGGACACGCTCCCGCTCATCTGGACATGCTCCCGCTCATCTGGACACGCACCCCGCCCATCTGGACACGCACCCCGCCCATCTGGACACGCACCCCGCTCATCTGGACACGCACCCCGCCCATCTGGACACGCACCCCGCTCATCCGGACATGCCCCTCGCTCAGCTTGTGGCAACGGATGACCGGGCGTAACAACTGGTTGGACGGGGAGAGCCACGACGTGACGCCGCACCACGGCTTCGAGGCCTACTTGCGCCGGGCGCTGGGCGACGCGACGCGCGGCCGGCTCACCGCGGCAGGCGCGACGGTGGAGCTCGATCGGGGCGAGATCGCCGCCCTGGAGGCCGCGCTCACGCCCGTCTCACCTCGCCTCACCACGAGCTGCTCGAGCGCTGTCGTCGCGGAGATCGCGCTGTCCCGCGCTCGCAGGCCGGTGGCCGCGCTGGCCGTGCACCGCGACGGATCCATCGGCGCCGCGGGCTTCACGCTGCGCGTCCTCGTCGAGGACGAGCGGCGGCTCGTCGCATGGCTCGGCGCGCGCGTCGCGGGGGCCTCCGGCCTCTTCGCCTGCCCGGTGGGCCAGGCCTCGCTGCGCAAGCGGTGGCTCGACGCCGCCCCCGCAGCCCTCCGGGACGCGCTCCTCGCGGCACCGTCGTCGTGCCGGGAGCCGGAGGGCCTCGCGGCCAGGCTCGGCGCGGCGGGCGCTGCGCTCGGCGAGCCCCGGCGGCTGCTCGAGTGGCACGGCGCGGGGGACGGGCCCTGGACCGACATGCCGCCGTGCACCGCCGCCTCCGGGTCGCTCGTGGGCGCGATGCCCGCGGACGTGGTCCTCGCGGTCCTCGAGAGCGGCGCGCCACAGGGCGCGCTCCTGCGGGGGGCGGCGCGCTTCGTGGGCGCCTACCTGCGCTCCTGGGAGGAGGCCGAGGCGCTGCGCGCCCGCCTGTCGCCGGCGCTCTGGGACTCGCTGCTCGAGGAGACGCGCCGGGGCGGCGATCCGGGCGCGGTCGCCCGGCTCGAGCTGGCCAGGTCGGGGCGCCGCGCGGAGCCGCCGCCGGGGGCGCTGCGCATCGCCGAGTCGCGGCGAGCGCGGTTCTCGGCGCTGCACGCGGACGGGGTGCACGCGTGCGCGCTCGACGGCCGGACGCTGCGCTGGTTCAGCCTCGACGCCGGGAGGTCTGGTCAGGCAGTGGGGTGCTTCGTGCAGACCACGGCGCCCATCGCGGTGCACGCGGGCGCCGTCTTCTTCAACGGCACGAAGCGCCTGGATCTGCGCACCGGCGAGGTGCGCGACGCGCCCGGGCCAGGGCTTCTCCGCCGCGCGCTGGCCCGCGAGGCGCGGCGCGCCGCGGGTTTTCGCGAGGAGATCGTGGACCGTTGCCTCGACCACCTCGGCGATGCCCCGCTGCTCGTGGAGCCTGGCGAGGGCGCGCCGCCGGCGTGGCTCGTGGCACGGCCGCCCCGCGACGACGTGGAGGCCTGGGAAGCGTACGCGCACCTCGGCGGACGCGAGCCCGAGGCGCTCGGACTGGAGCACATCTGGGCGGCTCGCCCCGGAGAGCGCGTGCTCCACGCGCTCCCCAGGGGTCGGCGCGCACGGCGGCTCTCGTTCCGCTTCGAGGGGGAGCTCGTCGCCATCGCGGCGGGGGCGCGCGGCGTGCACGCGGTCGAGCTCGGGCGCGGCCCGGGCGACGCGAGCGTCTGGTGGGAGCTGTCCGCCGACGGAGCGAGGGCGCGGCGAGGCGAGCTCGCGCTGCCCGGGGCGTCGATCCGCGGGCTGCGGGCGCTGCGCGACGGGATCCTCGTACGGGCGGCGGCGCCGCTCGGCGAGGTCCTGCTGCGCCTGGTGTGCCGATAGCGCGTGTCTCGCGACGGCGCCTGGCCGCCGGTGACCTGGAGTCTCAAGGCACGATCGCCTTCGCGCGCACAGGGCCCGGCGTGAGTCACGCCGTCTCCGGCGAGGCGACGCGGAGCGCGCCCTCCTCGTACCGGCTGCGCGGGTTCCACGCGGCCCACCCGGCGCAGCCGGCGTCGTCGCAGGCGCGGATCTGCTCCTGGACGTGCCACGGCGTGTACCGGTAACGGCGCATGGGCCGCGAGCTGTCGAGATCGAACGCCTGGATCCAGCTCCGCAGCCGCGCGACCCTCCCCGGGAGCTCCGCCAGCCTGCGGAGGCCGGCCGACAGCGCCGCGTGGACGGTCTCGTACGGGTGATGCGCGGGGTTCGCGAACCCGAAGCTGCCGGGCTCCCAGTGCGACGGGTACGGCATTGGCATCACGTAGTCGAAGCGCTCCGCCGCGTCCTCGAGCCGCTGGCCGATGGCGTCCAGCGGCCCGAGGAGCGTGATCCCGAAGACGTCCGCCGAGATCGGGCGGGACGCCGCGTCGCCGACCTCGGCGCGGAGGAAATCGAAGAAGGCGCGGACGGTCGGCGTCCGCTCGCGGATCGGCGTCCGCGACCGCGGCTCGCGCGCCGCGCCGTAGCGCACGTAATCGTAGTTCACCTCGTCGAAGCCGAGGTCGAACGCCCGGAGCGAGATCTCCGCGATCTCCCGCCATCGCGCCTCCGCGCCGGGGTCGTACCAGCCCCGGGGGCCGCCCTTGAACGCGACGAGACGAGCGATGAGGTAGATGCCGGCGTCGCGGAGGGCCCTGAGCTGGGCGAGGGTGTCCGCGTCGCGCGCATGGAGGAGCGCGCCGCCGTCCGACCGGATGTCGATGACCAGGGAGTTCAGCTCCGCCCGCCGGACCAGGGTCGCGAGCCGGTTCATCCGGTCCGCGCTCCGCGCCGCCGCGAAGTTCACGTAAACCGCCTTGACGACGCTGGGCATGCCGCTCCCCCCCGCGGAGGTGAGAGCACGCCGCCTGCCATCCATCGCGGCGCGGGCGGGTCACCGGAGGCGCCGCCAGGATGCCATGGACACCGGCGCCGGGGCCGAGGTCAGGTCCTCGCGCTCCGCGAGGCCCTCCCGGTTCTCCGGCTCCGCGGCGCGGCGGATGCCATCGCGAGAGCGAGGATCACGGCCAGGTGGCCATCAACGCGTCGATCCACTCGCCCGGATCCCGGAAGCCGGGGTGCTGCTCGATGTGCACGAACCGCCAGGTGACGGGGATGGCGGGGAAGCCGCTGCTCCATGCCGGCGTCGAGTCGTTGAGCAGCCGCCCCTGGACGTTGGCCGTCGCGTTCAGCGAGCACTGGCGGGAGCCGGCGACGCTGATCCGCCATGTCGGACGGCGGGCCAGCAGGTTCTTCCTGAGCTCCAGGATCTTGTCGCCTGGCGCGGGAGCGGAATTCATGCCGTGGGAGAGGTGCACGTCCACCGCTCGGCACGTCTCCTCCGCCATGCCATGCCACTGGATTGCCCACCATGGCCTCACCCCGTAATAAGCCATGAGCTCCGCGTGGGTCGCGTGGAACATGGTCGCCGGGTTGCGGACGACGTCCGCGGTCCTCAGGGCGCCTTGCCAGCCGCTCCCGGCCGGGATCGCGTCGCGATGAGCGCCGGCCAGGATCAGGGTGCGAGATCTCGTCCTCTTGAACACGGTGACGGCCTGCATCTCCGTCCCCATGTCCGCGATGGGGTGCGACACCTGATGGCTGAGCTCCCGCTCCGCCGCCGCATCGACGATGAAGGCGCCGAAGCCGCGATCGACCACGCCGTCCCCGTTCCGGTCGGCGGTCTCCAGCAGGACACAGTACGTGCGCCCGTCGTCGGCATCGCGGACAGACCGGAGCTGCACGATCGACGACAGGTTGAGCGGGAGCGCGATGTCGCACCCGCCGCGCATCATCGCGCCGACGACGCCCCGCCAGGCGGCGATCTCCGGAGGGCTCGGGACGACGAACACCCCCGAGCGCCTGCGCGGCATGCGGTCGCGGACGCACGCCACGAGCGACTCGAGCGTGGGGCTCGACGTGCCGGTGCACTCGGAGGCTCCCGCGGCGAGAGATGCCATCAGGACGCCGGCGCCGAAGAGGAGCGACAACGATCGTTTGAACCACATGGCAGCGACACCTCCGGTCGGGGCTCAGGTGCGAGGTCGGCCGGCAAGCACCTGCGGCGACCTCCGCGCACACGGGCCCGCGCAGGGCGCGAGCCGATGCGCGGCTCGCCCCCCCACGCGCGATCCCCAGGGACGCGCCCGATCGCGGGATCCCCGCGGCCGGCGCGCGGCTCGCCGCACGGTGCCACCAGCCGGCACGGGCGCGTGCAAGGCCGAGACCGCCGCGGGTGCCGGCGCGCTGTGCGGGCCGTTCGCGGTCGCGCGCGCCCTGTTCCGCGCTCATCGCGCGCCCGCGCGGCGCCGGTCGCCGGCGCCCGGCGCCAGCGTCAGTCCGCGGTCTCCCGCGCCCCCACGGCGGAGCGGAGCCCTCCCTCGATCCCCTGGTCGTCGCAGTACGCCTCGCCGCGGAGGTGGATGTTCCCGGCGGACGCCGGGCCGCCCGGGAGGCGGAAGGTGGTGGCCTCGTTGGGGCGCCCGATGCGTGGGGGACGACGCGCGCGTCGCCAGCGCGCCCCGCCGCGGGCGGGCGATGCGCTCCACGGAGGTCACACGGCCCGCGCGCGCTCGGACAGGCCGGGTCAGCAGGGGATACAGCCGGAGACGAGCACGTGGCCGAGGTCGCCGCGCGCGAGCTCGGCCATCGCGATGGCCTGATCCTCCAGCTTCGGAGGGGGCGGCACGCGCATCGTGAGCTGAGCCTGCCGCGCGCCCCCGTCCATGTCGCGCGCGCCAGGGCCCCGCGGAGCGTCCTCCGGAGACGACGGGCCCGCCTGCTCTTCACGGACGACGAGATCGAGCCCCTCGGGCAGCTCGTAGCCACAGTGGATCTCGAGGAAGCGAGCGGGATCGCGCTTGAGCAGATCGAGCTTCGCCGGCTCGGCCCACGCGAGCGCGACGGCGCGCAGCCAGGCGAGCCTGAGCTGCTCCAGCGCGCTCGCGCTGATGCCTCGCTCGCGCGGAGACGCTTGCTCGCCGGGCGAGATGCCTGACGCGCGGTCGCCGCCGAGATCGAACGCCTGAGTCTGAGAATTCGTGGATTGACTGTTCGACATGGTCTCTCTCCATCTGGCGCGCGCGTCGGGTCCACCGCGCGCGCACCTCCGGGTGTCCGCCTTCCTTCACGAGGACAACGTAAGTCTCCCCCCCTCTGCCCGGTCAGGGCCCCTCCAGCGGTCCATGGCGCCCCGGGCGCGCGGCGGCCTACGCGGCGATCTCGCGGAGCAGCGCCCGCGCCTCGTCGATCTCGGGGATCTCGGCGTGCTCGGCGGGCCAGGAGCCGATCTCGTGGAGCAGCAGGCGGCCCTCCGGGCGCCGGTCCTGATCGAGCAGGAGGCGGCAGAGCGCGAGCGTCGAGCGCAGCTCGAGCAGCCGCGCGCCTTGCTCGCGCGTGAGCGCGATCGCCCGGCGGAGGCACGCCTCGGTCTCGGGCGCCGCGCGGGGATCGCGCGCCAGGATGGAGAGCGCCTTGAGGCGGTAGAGCTCCGGGACATAGTACCGCTCGCCCGTCTCCTCCGCGAGCTTCAGGCAGCCGTCGAGCCGCGCGATCGCCGCCTCGTGGTCCCCTCGCTCGGCCTCGAGCTCCGCCACGAGCGACGGCCAGTAGGTCATCCAGGAGAGATCCCCCGAATCTCGGATCACGTCGATCTGACGCGACAGCTCCTCGACGTCCCCCTCCGCCCAGCGGCGCATGGCCCAGCAGAAATGCTTGAGCCAGAGCCGGTAACGCTCCGCCACATCGATCAGCGCGTTCGCCACCTCCGCGACCATCTCTCGCCTCCGGCAGTAGTGATAGATGCCGGACAGGCACATGAGCGCCCTCGCGAGGCTATGCGGATGATCCAGCTCACGCGCCCACGCCACGGCCGTATGCCCCAGCGCGAACGCCTGGTCCGGATACCCCATCAAGCAGAGCACCATCGACAGGCTCGTCTGGGCATAGACCCTCGAGTCCAGGCCGTACGCGAAGGCGTGCTCCCGGTGCCGCGCGGGATCATAGAGCGCGAGGCACCGCTCGTGGGCCCTCCGGGCCTCCGCGAACCTGCCCTCGGTGTAAAGACACTCGCCGAGCAGCGGCAGCGACCAGACGAGCTGGCCGACGTCCTGCGACCGCTCGGCCACCCCGACGAGCCGCCCCGCCAGGGCGCGCGCCTCGCGGCGGTGATTCCGCACGTTGTGGTACATGACCATCGCCCACAGCGTCGCCGAGGTCAGCGGGCAATCCCCGAGCTGCTCGCTCAGCTCCTCGCAGCGCTGGACCGCCGCCGTGAGCTCCGGGGCCATGTACCCCCGGCGGTCGAGCAGCGCCAGGATGAGCAGGTTGTTGAGGCGCATCTCGGTGATCGCGCGCTCCCGGGCGTCCTCGATGGACGCGAGCCAGCCCAGCGCGTGGGTGATGTGCTCGACGACCTCGATGTCGTCGGTGCTGCTGGCGGGGCGCTTCAGCGCGAGCTCGGCCGCGCGCTCCGCGTAGGGGATCGCCAGCCGCTTCTGCTCGGCCGCCGCGTGGTGGTGCGCGAGCAGATCCGGGCGGGTCTCGACGATCTCCGCGAAGCGCTCCTCGAGGGTCCTGGCGATGCGCGCGTGCACCCGCTGCCGCGTGCGCCGCGGCAGCGCCTCGTAGGCCGCGTCCCGGATGAGCGCGTGCTTGAACAGGTACGTCGGGTTCATGGCGCGGCGCTTCCGGTGGATGAGATCCGCGGAGATCAGCCGCTCCACGTCCCTCTGCAGCGCGGCCTCGTCGAGCGTGCTCACCGCGCAGAGCACGTCGTGGCGGAACTCCCGCCCCAGCGCCGCCGCGAGCTGGGCCGTCGTCTTGGCCCTGCCGAGGTGATCGAGGCGGGCCATGAGCAGGCCCCGCAGCGTGGTGGGGATGGCGAGCTCCGAGAGCGACCCCGACAGCACGTAGCGGCCCTCCTCCTCGTGCAGGGCCCCCGAGTCGAGGACCATCCGGATCAGCTCCTCGACGAAGAGCGGCACGCCGTCGGTGCGGTCGACCACCTGCGTCAGCACCGCCTCGGGCAGCGCCCGGCCGCCGGTGATCTGCGCGGCGATCTGCTCGATGTACGAGCGGTCCAGGCGGCCGAGCTGGATCTGCAGCATGCCCGACGTCGGCCACGGCGGCGAGAACTCCGGCCGCGCGGTGAACAGCGCCATCATCCTCGCCGAGGGCACCTCGGCCACGAGCGAGCAGAGCCACTCGAGCGTCGTCGGATCGGCCCACTGCGCGTCCTCGACCAGGAACAGGACCGGCTGGTCCTCCGCCACCTCGAAGAGCAGCGAGAGCAGGAGGTTCAGCGTCATCTCCTTCTGCCGCTGCGGCGAGGCCGACGGCAGCGCGTAGCGCCCCTCGAGCGGGACGGAGAGCAGCGCCGCGAGCAGCGGCACCGCCGACGAGAGCGGGAAGCCGCGGCGGGCGAGGAGCGCCTCGAGCCGGTCGAGCCTGCTCCCGGGCGCGTCGCCGCGGCGGGGCTCCAGGAGCCGATCGAGCATGTCGATGATCGGGTGGAGCGCCGAGTGACGCAGATCGCCGAGGCAGTGGCACTCCAGGCAGGTGTGCGCCTCGCGGCGCAGCCTCCGGATGAGCTCCAGGGCGAGGCGGGACTTGCCGACGCCGGGCCCCCCCGTCACGAGGACGATCTGCCCGGTCCCCTGCCGCGACTGCCCCCACCGCTGGAGCAGCAGATCGACCTCCTGATCGCGGCCGAACAGCGGCGCCGTATCGTGCTCGGGGCCTCCGCGGTCCGCGGCCATGGGGGGGAGCTCCTCGCGCACGTGATAGACCCGGACCGGCCGGGAGGCCCCGTGGCGAGGCACCTGCACCCCCGTCTCGTCGCACGCGAACTGGCTGCGGAGGATGCGGTAGGTGTCCCCGCTCGCGGCGACGACGCCGGCGGGCGCGAGCGCGCAGAGCCGCGCGGCGAGCTGCGGCGTGCTCCCGAGGTGCTGGACGAACCTCTGCCCCTCGCGGGCGACCACGAGCCCGGTGTGGATGCCGACGCGGACCTCGAGGGTGGCGCCCCGCTCCGCCTTCAGCCGGGCGCTCCGCTCGCGGATCGCGGCGGCGATCTCCAGCGCCGCGCGGGCGGCGTGCCGGGGGTCGTCCTCCTGCGCCGCCGGGTAGCCGAAGTGGAGCAGCAGCTGATCCCCGAGCGCTCCGGCGAAGGTCCCGCCGTGGCGGCGCGCGATCTCGGCGCAGATCTCCTGCGCCTCGCTGAAGAGCTCGTCGAGCTCCTCGACGTCGATCGCCGCGAGCCCGGGACCGCCGGCCGAGAGGGCGCAGCACACGGCGGTGAGCGGCCGCCGCTCCCCCTCGACCAGCCCCGCGGCCTCCGCGTCGACCAGGGCCCCGGGCTCCGGGACACGGACGGCCGCCGGGGACAGGAGCACGCCGGACGAGGGCGAAGGCGCCGCCTCCGTCGTGCCGACCCGGAAGCTCGCGCCCACCGGCGGCCGCTCGAGCTCCGCCTGCGGCGTGGCGCCGAAGGTCCGCGGGCTCGGCTCCAGCCCGCCCCCGGAGCTCACGTCCGCTCGCTCGCGGCCGAGCGGCACGCCGGGCTCCGCGAGGTCGGCGCGGCTGAGCCCGGAGAGGTCGCAGGCCTCGAGGTCGCGCAGGAGCCCGTCCGCCGTCACGACGCGCGCCGCGACGTCCTTGGCCGTCGACCGCCGCAGGATCGCGCCGAGCGGGTGCCCGAACAGCGCCCTCGGGACCGGGATGGGCTCGGGGCTCACCTGGCTGAGGAACACCTCCTCCAGCGATCGGCCGCTGACGGCGGGCTTGCCGGTGAGGCACTCGATGAACACGAGCCCCCAGGAGTAGAGATCCGAGCGCGCCGTCAGGGGGAGCCCGCGGAGCTGCTCGGGCGCCGCGTACGCCGGCGTGCACAGGAGCTCGTTGCTGGCGGTGAGCTTCACCTCGTGCCCCTCGTGCGCGCCCGCCACGACCGCGCCGATGCCGAAATCGAGCACCAGCGCGTTCCGCCGGGCCCCGGTGGGGACGATCATGACGTTCGCGGGCTTGAGATCCCGGTGCACCACGCCCTGGGCGTGCGCGCAGCTCAGCGCGTCGAGCACCTGGAGCATCAGGTACCGGGTCTCCTGCGGATCGAGGACGCCCTCGTCGCTCAGGAGCTCGGCCAGGTTCTTCCCGGGAACGAACTCGAAGACGGCATAGAGCTGCCCTTCGTCCGTCTGTCCCGAGTCGAGGAGCCGGACGATGTTGGGGTGATGGAGCCGCGCGCAGAACCCCATCTCTCGACGGAAGCGCGCGTCGTACCGCGCGGCGTCGGCGGGGCTGCAGCCGCGGACCTGGTGCAGGACCTTGATGGCCACGGGCTGCCCGGTCGCGAGCTGCCGCCCCTTGTAGACCACGGCGAAGCCGCCCTGGCGCAGCACGGAGAGGACCTCGTAGCGGCCCTGGAACATGGCCCCTGGAGCGACGGCGTTCATGCTCATCGAACCTCCTCTGGTCGGCGCGACGGCCGCCGGCCGGCTCGAGCGGACGATCCCGCCTCGCAGCGCCGCCCTGCTCGCGCCCGGCCGCCTCGCCGCCCGCGACGCGCCCCGGCCAGCGCGAAGGAGCTGACGTGCGCGCGGCCGAATCCCCTCCCCATCGAGAGCTCATATAGTGCCGATGTGGCCGTCGTCGTCCGGTGTCCACACGACCGGAGCGCCGGGACAGGCGCCGATCGAGCGGGCGCCGTGCGCCGCGGCGCCCATGACGAGGCGAGCGCGCGGCCGCGAGCCGCCCCGCAAAGAGGCCGCGGGCGGCGCCCGATCTCGGCACCAGGGCGCGAAGGCGGGAGAAAAGCTCAAGGTTCTTGATGCCTTGTTGACGTCATGGAACCTCCGACGCGCGAGCGCGCCGCGGCCGGACGAGGAGGGCGGCGCGCTCGATGGCGAGGGCGGAGATCTCGATCGCGCCGCGGCGCTAGATCCGACCGGCCCACCGCATCCCGCGCCCGAGGAGCGTGAACGCCTCGGACACCGCGAAGTCGCTCGGGCGGTGTCCGACGGAGACGTAGAACACGCGTCCCCGTCCGAAGTGGTGAGTCCAGGCCACGGGGCTCACCCCGCCGTCCTCGAAGGCCGTCGTGGCCAGCACGTGGGCCCTCGCGTCAACGTGCAGGTAATATCGCTCGGTCCGGTACATCGTGAAGCTGGGCAGCCCACGGGTGATGGGGTGAGCGGGGTCGCGGATCTCGACATGATACGTCATGTTCTCGTCGCCCTGGAGCGCGACGAGCTGCCCCCCCGTCACCCGCTTGTAGATCGAGCTCCCGCAGAACGCCCAGCACATGCCGTGGAAGCCGCCGAGCCCGACGCCGGCGGCGACGGCCTCGGCGAGCCCGCGCTCCTGCGCGGCGGTCAGCTCGCCGAGCGTCCAGACAGGGACGATGAGCTGGTACCGCGAGAGGCGCGAAGGCTGGCTGAAGACAGCGAGATCGTCGCTCGCGTCGACGGTGAACCCCCAGGCGGTCAGCCATTCCGACAGGATGTTCTTCCAGCGCTCGGGGTGGTGGACCTCCCACCCTCCCCAGTGGATGAGGCAACGCCCCAGGTCGCTGCTGCTCATGCGGGCTCGCTCGCGCGCTGCGCCCTCGACGGCGCCGGCGCGCTCCCGCGGGCCGCCGCGGCGGGGGCGCCCCCGGCGCCGGCGCCGAACGGCGAGGGCTCGACGATCGCGTCGGCCTCGATCATGCGGTCCAGCGGCGCCCGCGGGAGCGGCAGGCCGAGAGGGGCGTCGAGGAGGCGGCTCGCGAGGTCGCGGCTCGCGTGGAAGCCGAGCGACAGCTTGCCGGGGACGAGCGTCCACAGGCGCGCGATGCCGTCCTCGCGGCCATGGTCGACGATCGCGCTCCGGGGCTCGATCCCCCACGCGTCGGGGCCGCCGCGATCGAGCTCCATCCTGCTGCACATGGTCGCCTGGCCGGTGTGATAGCCGATGAGCCCGTCCCGGAAATAGAACCGCATGCGCTCGACGAGCTCGAACATCTTGACGACGGGCACCGACCCGCGGTGATGGGGGTGGCCGAGCGGCTGGGCGCCGCCGTGGACCGAGGCGAGGAGGGCGCCGCCGGCGGTCGGGGCGATCATGGGGCCGCCGTGCTCCAGGGAGACGATGGATCGCTCGAGGCCGCTCGCCTTGAACGCCGCCACCATGTCGAACCGCGGCCTCAGGCTGTCGAGCATCCTGAGCGAGCGCCGCTCCGCGAGCTCGCGGAGGCCGAGCCCCGCGCAGAGGACGACCTCGCCTGCGGTCACCTCGCCGCGCCCGGACAGCGCGACGCCGACGGCCTCGCCGCGCTCCACCAGGACGTCGTTCACCGCGGCGCGCGGGTGGACATCGACCCCGAGGTGCCAGCAGAGGCAGAGCAGCTCCGTGACGACACGGCGCGACGACATCGCGAGATCGTCGACCAGCGCGAACCGCAGATCGCGGCTCCGGTCGCGGCGGAACAGGCCCTCCAGCTCCTCGCCCGAGGCCCAGCGGAAGCGGCAGCCGAGCCGCTCCCACCCCGCGGCGTGCTGCGCGAGGCACGCTGCGCGGCCGAAGTAGTACGCGCCGCGCGCGACGAGCGCGCCCGGGAAGGCCGAGGCGAACAGCTCGACCGCCTCGGCGCAGGCCGGCACGATCTCGGCGTGATCCCTCGCGTGGAGGGCCCCCGAGTGGATCGTGCCATGGTTGCCAGCCGTCGACCGCGCCCCGATGAGGCCGCGCTCGAACACGGCGACCCGTTTTCCCGACATGGCGAGGCGCGCGGCCGTCATCAGCCCGGCGATCCCTGCCCCCACCACGATCACGTCGTAATCGCGAACCATGGAATGCCTCTTTCGATCACCGGCGCACGCACCGCCGGTCTCTCTCCCGATCGGCAGCCCAGCAGGCTTCGTGCCGTGGTCGCGCCCTGCGTCGAGCGGCCGTATTCGCGGCGGCGCTCCGGCGCGAGCCGAGGCGCGCTTGCGCTCTCGCGCAACCCTTTGCCCAACCGCGCGCCTGACCGCAGCGCCGTCGCCCGTGGCGTCCGCCGCGACGGCCCGCGCAGCACAGCCTGCCTGATCCACACGGCGCAGATCGCCCGCTGCTAGCGTGGCGCGGTCGGGGCGTAGCCGAGCTTCTTGATCCCGAGCACCTTCAGCTTGTGCACCAGGGTCCGGAGCGGGATGTTGAGGGCGCGCGCCGCCTCGCGCTGATTCCACCCGGCCGCGCGGAGCGCCTCGACGAGGATCTGGGACTCGTACCGCTGCAGGCGCATCTTGAGATCGTCCGTCCCGTCCTGCGCCGCGGCGTCCGGCGCCGCGGTCTCCGGGGCCGCGGCCTCCGGCGCGGCGGGCGTCGGCTCGTCGTCCGGCTCGGTCCGCTGCGCCGCCGCGACCTGGAGCGGGCGCCCGGCGCGGACCCGCTCGGGCAGGTCCTGCTCGACGATCCACTCGCCCTCGGCGATGACGACGGCGCGCTCGATCGCGTTGCGCAGCTCGCGGGCGTTGCCCGGCCACGCATAGGCCCGGAGCAGCTCGAGCGCCCCCGGCTCGATGCCGCGGATGGACCGGCCGTTCGCCCTGTTCGCCTGGTGCAGGAAGCGGAGCGCGAGCGGCTCGATCTCCTCGGGGCGCGCCCGGAGCGGCGGGATCGTCAGCGTCATCGCGTTCAGCCGGTAGAGCAGGTCGAGGCGGAAGCCGCCG
This sequence comes from Sorangium cellulosum, assembly GCF_004135735.1. GTDB lineage: Bacteria > Myxococcota_A > Polyangia > Polyangiales > Polyangiaceae > Sorangium > Sorangium cellulosum_F. Next base: position 5,473,848 of record NZ_CP012670.1, read on the forward strand.
GACGCGCACAGCGCCTCGACGTCGCGGTGGGTCGCCGCGATGATGCGCACGTCGACCTCGATCTCGCGGCTCGATCCCACGCGGGTGATGCGCCTCGTCTCCAGCACGCGCAGCAGCGCGGCCTGCGCCGGGAGCGGCAGCTCCGCCACCTCGTCGAGGAAGACCGTCCCCCCGTCCGCCACCTCGAAGACGCCCCGCTGCTGCTGGCTCGCGCCGGTGAACGAGCCCCGCTCGTGGCCGAACAGCGTGCTCTCGACGAGCTGCTGGGGGATCGCCCCGCAGTTGACGCACACCATCGGCCGCCCCTGCCGGGCGCCCCGCTCGTGGATCGCCCGCGCCAGGACCTCCTTGCCCGTGCCCGTCTCGCCCAGGAGGAGCACCGGGATCGGCGAGCGCGAGACCCGCGCGACCATCTGCAGGATGTGGCGCATCTCCGGGCTGACCGCGACCGGCTCGCCCCCCTTGTCGGGGAGCCCTGCGTCCTCGCCCAGCGTCCAGGTCCCGGCGGGCGCCGACCGCACCGCGTTGTCGAGCGTCGCGCCGCGGGCGGCGCTCCAGCTCAGCTCCAGCAGCTTCTCCGGATCGCTCGCCGTGTCGGGGAAGGTCGCGACGCCCGCGAGCATCGGGATCTCCTCGTCCCCTGACGGCGCGGTGATCGCGCGCGCGAGCGCGGTGGCCACGTCCGGGCGCGCCTCGGTGAGCAGGATCGCCAGGGTATCCGGGCTGTACAGCGCGACGCGGTCGACGGGCCGGAGCAGCGCCCGGACGCGCGCGACGAAGCGGCTCACGTGCGCGCCGGCGCCGCGCGCGGGGCGGACCATCAGGACGGCGAAGCTCCGGCCGAAGTAGTGCGCTCGCCTCACCTCTTCTTCGAGGATCACGCGAAACCGCTCGTGGCTGAGGAGGACGTCCGAGGCGCTCTCCTCGGGCGTGAGCACGCGGATCGAGACCAGCACGCTGCCGAGCATCACCGAGTCGCCGGACCGGATCTCCGCGCGCTCGACCCGGGCGCCGCCGACCCAGGTGCCGTTGGTCGACTGCAGATCCTCGACCGTGATCACGCCGCCGGACGCCGTGAAGCGGGCGTGCTCACGCGACAGGCTGGTGTCCTGGATCCGCACCTGGGACGGCGGCGCGCGGCCGATCACGACAGGTGTGTTCGGGCGCAGGACGACGCGCTCCGAGCCGTCGCGGTGATAAATGAGCAGCGAGGTGCATTGCTCGGCGGGTCGAACACGCCGGATCGCGTCGATGAAGCTGCCTGGCAGGAGCACGGTTGTCGTGCTGGTGCCGCCGTCACGAGGTAATTCCACGTCACGTCCCCCGGACGACCATGCCACACGGCGGAGCCGCGATCCAACGCCTGCACAGGGCGGTGTGCTCCGGCGACTCCGCGCCTGACCCTGGCCGCGCGGTCCGCGGTCGGCGAGGCGCGGCGGAGGGGAGCACGGCAGAGCCGCGCCGGTCGCCGGCGCCGGAGCGAGGCGAGCGCGCGAGATGGCCTGACGGAGGGGGCGAGTCTCCCGGGCGCGTCGACGACTCAGGCTGCTCGCTCCTCTCGGGAGCAGCCCGCCGCCTTCATCTGACGCCGACGCGGATCGGACGCTGGCTCAGGAGATCGGACCCTGGCTCAGGAGTCGGACGCTGGCTCAGGAGATCGGACCCTGGCTCAGGGGAAGGCGTGCTCGAGCTCCTTCACGCCGGCCGCGGGGGGGCGCTCCTCGATCTCTCCCGCGCCCCCTGCGCTCGCGCGCGCGGCGCCGGCTCGCTGCGTCACCGCCACCACGGGGACAGGGCTCGTTCGAATGACCGTCTCCGCCACGCTCCCGAGCAGCATGCGCGAGATGCCGCGGCGCCCGTGCGTCCCCATCACCACCATGTACGGCCGGACGCCCTCGATCGCGCGGACGATCTGCTCGGCCGGATCGCCCTCGCGCAGCAGGCAGCGCAGCCCGCCGTGCTTCTTCGCATACGCTTCGATGGCCCGCTGCGCGGTGGCGGAGATCTCCTCGATGCTCTCCGGCGGAAGCACGATGTTCACGCCCGCATAGGCGTAACGAGGCAGCGTGTAGACGTGCATCAGCACGACCTCCGCCCCGAGCGGCGCAGCGAGCTCCAGCGCGAGCTGCACGGCCGAAGCCGAGCCCTCGCCGAGATCAACCGGTACCAGGATCCTCTTCGCGACGTTGTCCATTGCCCTGCTCCCATCGTTGCGGGCCGCTCCCGCCTCCACATGTCTCAACATGCCTCAACATGTCTCGATTTGCTTCAACATGCCTCGACATGCCTCTGCCTGACGGGTGCTACTGCATGGCGGATGCCACCGCGCTGGCCGCGGATCCGCGCGCCCGCGCGGCGGACGAGCACGCGTGTCCTGCGGGCGAGCGCAAACGCTGCGTGCCCTCCTCACCGCGGGCGCCGCGCTCGTACGCCCTCGTACGCTCGCACAGAAAAGCGGCTCCTGCGGCGCGGGCCAGTGGGACAGCGACGCCCATCGTCGCCATATCACCTCCCCTGGATCCCGGAGGCGCGCGGCCCGTCGCTTTCCGGGGCGCAGAGGTTCAGGTAAACCGCACTTTGCCGTACGCTGGAGGTGATGAATTCCGTCAAGAGGTCGCTCCCCCCGGCGCCGCTCGTCACGGACGAGGACATCCGGGAAGAGCTCCAGCGCCTGTTCGACGCCGGCCCCGACTCGGGGCTCGTCATCCGGGTCTACGGGGAGCCAGGCGAGGGGGCGGCCACGGCGGACGCGTTCCGCGAGATGCTCGCGTCGCTGCGGATGTACGAGGGCAAGCAGGACCATCAGCCCCTCGAGATCCTCGTCGACACGCCGGGGAAGGCGCAGATCGCGCGGGCGCTGTCCGTCCTCGGGCACGAGCAGCACCAGAAGCGGATCCTCGATCACATCCTGACCACGTTCGGGCGCCGCCTCATCGATCCGCTCGCCGAGATCCTCGACACGACGCCGACCGGCTCGGTGATGGCGCGCCTCAGCATGCTGCGGGACATCTTCCTCGCGCACATCGCCGATCTGCGGATGACGCCGGAGTCGCAGCAGATCCTGACGAGCGACGTGCGCAGGCTCATGACCGACGAGTACCTGGCGCGGGTGGCGGAGAACGAGGAGCGCGTGCAGCGCCCGCGGGTGGCGAAGCTCGCGCAGCAGATCCTGCGGCTCGTCGGCTCGACGTTCCACCGGGCCCTCAAGCGGTGGCCCGCGCACGCCGAGCAGATCGCGTCGTCCATCGTGCGGCGCAGCCCGAAGAAGGTCCGGCTGAGCGAGGTGCCGAAGCTCCTGCGCGGCCAGATCATCGACGGCATCGAGGAGTTCCTCTGGATCGAGACGAGCGCGGACATCGAGGGCGCGCTGCGCCCGATGCTCGCGGAGCACCAGGACGTGATGCCCGTGACCCAGGCGAGGCTCGACCGCGCGACGTACCGCGAGTTCGCCGACGCCTGCTGGGCGATCATCGCCGAGCACTGCTGACGTCGCGCCGCGCGGATCGCCGGCGCGCGCCCGCCCGCTTCACCAACCGCGCGCCCGGTCACCGCCCTCACCGCCCCCACCGCGTGTCCCGGTCGATCGAACCCCGGCGCGGCGTTCCCCGTCTGGACGGCGACTCCGGCGCGCCGCGTCGGGAATGATTTCCGTCATCCGCTGTTGTAAGGGGCCGCTGGCGCCTGGACCGCCGCGCTGCGCGGCATCCGATTCCGCCGGCGCGAGAGCTTCTTCCCTTCGCGGAGGGGTGCACGGCCGTGATCGAAATCAGCGAACTCTACAAGTACTATGGCGACCGGAAGGCGATCGGTCCCCTGTCGTTTTCCATCGAGACGGGAGAGATCGTCGGGCTGCTCGGCCTGAACGGGGCGGGCAAGACGACGACCCTGCGGATCCTCGCCTGCGACCTCCTCCCGTCCGCGGGTCGAGTGCTCGTGGACGGGCTGGACGTCGTGGACAACCCGCACGAGGTGCGGGCCCGCATCGGGTACCTCCCCGATCGGCCGCCGCTCTACGACGAGATGAGCGTGCGCGCCTTCCTCCACTTCGCGGCGCGCCTGCGCGGCGTCGACGCCGGGTCGGCGGACAAGCGGGTGGCCGAGGCGCTCGCGGTCACGCAGCTCGAGGACGTCGCCGCGGATCCCATCAGCTCGCTGTCGCACGGCTTCAAGCAGCGCGTGGGCATCGCCCAGGCGATCGTGCACAAGCCGCGGCTGCTCGTCCTCGACGAGCCGATCAGCGGCCTCGACCCGGTGCAGATCGTCGAGATGCGCGCCCTGCTCCGGAGCCTGCGCGGCGAGCACACCATCCTGCTCTCGAGCCACATCCTCTCCGAGATCAGCGAGACGTGCGACCGCATCCTCGTGATCCGGGACGGCGAGATCGGCGCGCAGGGCACCGAGCAGGAGCTCTCCGCGAAGCTCCTCCACGGCGTCCGCGTCGAGCTCACGGTGCGCGGGCTCGCGGCCGAGGGCGCGGGCTACCGCGCGGCGCGCGGCGAGGCGGCGCGGGCGCTCGAGATCGCGCGCGAGGTCGAGGGGGTCACGTCCGTCGAGCAGCTCGCCACGGCCGAGCCGGGGAGCGACGTCGTGAGCTTCGCGGTCGAGGCCGACCGCGACGTGCGGGCGGCGCTGTGCGCCGAGCTCGTGCAGGCGGGGATCGGCATCCTCGAGGTGAAGCGGAGCGAGCGCGAGCTCGAGTCGGTGTTCCTGCGGCTCGCGACGCGCGCGACGAAGGACAGGCCCGCCGGCGTCGACAGGGCGAAGGCCGGCGGCGAGGCGCAGAGGGCCCCGGCTGGGGACCGGGGTAAAGAAGGCGAGGGCGAAGCATGAGAGGGACACTGCTCGTCGCGCGGCGGGAGCTGACCGCGTACCTGAGATCACCGCTCGGGTACGTCGTCGCCGCCGCCGCGCTGCTCATCGACGGCATCTACTTCCAGGTCGCGGCGCTCGGCGCGGGCGCGCGGCTGTCCGCGGAGGTGCTGCTCAAGTTCCTGGACGGCACGGCGTTCATCATGATGGTCGCGGCGCTCATCCTGTCGATGCGGCTCGTCGCGGGCGAGCGCGAGGGCGGGACGCTCATCCTGCTCAGGACGGCGCCCGTGCGCGACGGGGAGATCATCGCCGGCAAGTTCCTCGCCGCGCTCGCGCTCATCGGCATGATGACGGCGCTCACCGTGTACATGCCGATGCTCATCTTCGTGAACGGCAAGGTGTCGGTCGGGCACATCCTGGTCGGCTACGCCGGCGTGCTGCTGCTCGGCGCCGCGTCGCTGGCGATCGGGCTCTTCGCCTCGACGCTCGCGGCGAGCCAGGTCATCGCCGCCATCCTCGGGGCGGCGATCATCGGGACGCTCGGCTTCCTGTTCCTCGTCGCCCGCGTGACCGAGCCGCCGCTCAACGACTTCGTGAGCGCGCTCAACCTCTACCCGCTCAACCAGAAGCCGTTCCTGACCGGCGTGCTCCGCCTGGAGAACGTCCTGTACTACGTCGCGGTCGCGTACTTCTTCCTGCTCGCCGCGACGCACACCCTGAGGGCCCGGAGGTGGCGGTGAACGACAGCAGAGCTCAGGCCGGCGAGGCCGAGGTCAGCGGCAAGGACGAGGGCGCCGCGAGGCGGTCGCCCGAGCCTCCGCCGGACGCAGACAAGCAGGCCCCCCCGGCGGCGCCGCGCGAGGCGCCGGCGCTCCGCGCCGGGGGCTGGATGGTGCCGGCGTACGCGGGCGCGCTCCTGCTCCTCTTCCTGGGCGAGCGCGTGGTCCCCACGATCGAGTGGGCCCGCTACGGCCTGTCGGGGCTCGGGGTCGCGACCCTGATCCTCGTCACCGCGCTGCGGTTCGCGACCGCCCTGCGCGAGGCGGGCGAGCGCCGCGCGGTCGAGCGCGCGCTCGCGATCCTGTCGGCGCTCGGCGTGGTCGCGGTCGCGGCCTACTTCAGCACGACCGACGCGGGCCGGGCGCTGCTCGGCGTCGCGAAGGCCGCGCCCGACGTGCGCGCGCGCGTCGAGTCGGCCACGACGGTCGGCTGGATCGCGCTGCTCGTGATCGCCACGGTGCCGCTCTTCTTCGGCGAGGCGGCGCTCGCGCCGATGCGGCGCGCCGAGCGCATCGAGGGCCGGCGGGTGCGCGCCGCGACGCTCTCGGGCGTGACGCTGGCGTTCGCGGCGGTGTACTCGGCGCTCTTCGTGTACGGCGCGAGCCAGCTCGATCTCAAGGCGGACTTCTCGTACTACCGCACGGCCCGCCCGGGCGACTCGACCAAGCGCGTCGCCGAGAGCCTGACCGAGCCGCTCAAGATCACCGCCTTCTTCCCGCAGCTCAACGAGGTGGGCGCCGAGGTGGAGGGCTACCTCCGCGAGGTGCAGGCGTCGTCGCCGCAGATCACGGTGGAGATGCACGACCGCCTGCTCGTCCCCGCGCTCGCCAAGGAGGCGAAGGTCACGCAGGACGGCGTCATCGTGCTCTCGCGCGACACGTCGCGCGAGACGCTCATCGTCGGCTCGGACATCAAGGCGGCGGGCGCCAAGCTGAAGAGCCTCGACGCCGACTTCCAGAAGGCGCTGCTCAAGGTGGTCCGGTCGCAGCGGATCGCCTACCTGACGGTGGGGCACGGCGAGATGAACGAGGCGGCCGGCGCGGCGGCGGCCGACGGGCGGACGGCCAGGAACCTGCGCAAGCTGCTCGAGTCGCAGAACTACCTGGTCAAGGACCTCGGGCTCGCCCAGGGGCTCGGCAGCGAGATCCCGGCGGACGCGTACGTCGTCGTCGTGCTCGGCCCCCAGAAGGCGTTCCTGCCGGAGGAGGTCGCCGCGCTCAAGAAGTACGCGGACGGCGGCGGCCACCTCCTGCTCGCGCTCGATCCGGACGCCAAGGTCGATCTGGATCCGCTCGCCGGCGTCGTCGGCCTCACGTGGAAGCCCGAGATCCTGCTGAACGATCGGGTCTACGTGCGCCGGCGCTACAACGAGTCCGACCAGGCGATGCTGGTCACCACGCGGTACTCCTCGCACGCCTCGGTCTCGACGCTGAGCCGCCACGCGCAGCAGGCCCCGACGATCTTCCCCGGCGCCTCGTCGCTCGACAAGCAGGGCGGCGGCGACCTGAAGATCGACTTCGTCGTCCGGTCGCTCGGCGAGACGTTCGCCGACGTCGACGGGAACTTCAAATTCGACGCGCAGAGCGAGAAGCGGAGCGCCTACAACCTCGCCGCCGCGGTCTCGAAGGAGCTCGCGCCCGCCGAGGAGGGCAAGGAGAAGAAGGAGCTGCGCGCGTTCGTCGTCGCCGACGCCGACGTGTTCAGCGACCCGGCGTTCCGGAACGAGCCCAACATCGTGCTCGCGCTCGACGCGTTCCGGTGGCTCGGCGGCGAGGAGAGCTTCGCCGGGGAGATCACGACGAACGAGGACGTCCGGATCGAGCACACGAAGGAGAAGGACCAGGTCTGGTTCTGGGCCACGATCCTCGTGGCGCCGGCCATGGTGCTGGGGCTCGGGCTCTTCATCACGCGCCGCGGGCGGCGCGCGAGCGGGAGGCGCTCATGAGGTTGGATCGCAGCTTTTTCGTGCACCTCGGCCTGCTCTTCGCCGCGGCGTTGTTCGCGGTGCTCGTCTGGACGCGCGATAAGACGGCGTCCGCGCTGGCGGCCGCGGACGTGACCGTCTGGGCCGGCCGCGCCGACGACGTCGAGCGCGTCACGTTCGAGGCCGAGTCGAAGACCGTCGTCCTCGAGGCGAAGAAGGACAAGGAGGGGCGCTACTTCGTGGGCACCGCGGAGCGCCGGAAGAAGCCCCCGGTCGACAAGCCGAAGGACGACGTGCACGGCCACGGGGACGGGCACGAGCACGACGCCCCGCCCGCGGAGCCGGAGACGACGGTCAAGACGTTCGTCTCGGTGAGCGGTGGCAACAAGCTCGCCGAGGCGCTGGCCCCGCTGAAGGCCCTGCGCTCGATCGGCCGCATCGCGGACGACCGGGCCGCCGAGTTCGGGCTCGACGAGCCGGAGGGGACGCTCACCGTCAAGCTCCGCGGCGCCGAGCGCAAGCTGGTCATCGGCGGCCCCACGCCGGGCGGCGCGGATCGCTACGCGCGCGACGAGGGCTCGGGCGAGGTGTACGCCATCAAGGGCGACATCTACCGCGATCTCGACACCGCGGACGGGCGGCTCATGGAGCGGGAGCTGCACGAGTGGAAGGACGTCGACCTCACCCGGGCGCGCGTCATCGTCGGGGACAAGCGCCGCGAGATCGTGCGCGGCGGCGACGAGGGCAAGAAATTCTGGGCCGACCCGTCGACCCCGGATCAGAACGACGAGACCGTCGCCAACTGGATGACCAAGCTCGACCGGCTCCGCCCCACGGAGTACGTGGCCGCGCCCCCCGAGCAGACGGAGGTCGTGGTGCGGGTCGAGTACGCCGGCAGCTCCGGCGACATCGGCTTCGTCGATCTGGTGAAGGGCCCCCCTGGATCGAGCGGCAAACCCGACTACTTCCTGGTCACGGAGCGCACCCGCCTCCACGGCAAGGTGTCCGCGAGCCTCGCGGAGCAGGTCGAGCAGGACGTGGGCGCCGTCGTCAAGTAGCCGCCGCGTCCGACGCACGCCGGAGCGGCCCGCCCGGGCGCCCGGCGTGCATCCCGCGGCCTGCGCCGCGCCCCGGGGCGCGAGCCGTACCCCCGGGATCGCTCTTTACTTGCAGTACCGGGTCCGGTGCTGCAACGCTCGTGCGCAATGTTCCTTCGACGATGGCCTCCCCTGGCGCTGAGCGCTGCGGCGGCGCTCGCCGCGGCGTGCAGCGCGCCGCCTCCACCCCAACCCGTCACGCCGGCGCCGGTCGCGACGCCGACGTCTCCTCCTCCTCCGGCCCCTCCTCCGCCGAAGCCTTGCAAGGCGCTCGACGAGGGGTGCCAGGCGGAGGACTCGACCCGGGCGAAGATCGCCGGGAGCACGCTCGTCATCACGCCAGCGAAGGGCTGGACCTACGCGCAGGGAGAGAGCGCCACGCTCGCGCAGGCCGCGGACGACGGTCCGGCCCTCGCGACGGCGCAGGTCGACGTGGGCGAGGGCAAGCAGGCGGCCGAGAAGCGCGACGCCGCGCTCGCCGCGCTGGCGCAGGAGCTCGACGTCACGCTGCCCAAGAAGAAGGTGAACTGGAAGAGGCCGGACGACACCAAGGAGATCGCCGGCAAGAAGCTCGGCCTGTGGCAGCGGGAGGGCGCGATGCGCGGGGAGAGGAAGGGCCCGCTGCTCATCTTCGCCGACGCGGGCGAGGATGGGGAGATCGTGCTCGGGCTCGGCTTCGTGCCGGACGACGACGACTCCGGCGCCGACGCGACGATCCTGCAATCGATCGAGTCGATCTCGGTCGCGGAGGAGTGATCTCGTGACGGCACCGAACGTCGCGCCGGGCAGCGTCATCGCCGGGAGGTTCTCCGTCCGCGCGCTCCTCGGTTACGGGGGCGCGACGGCCACCTTCCGCGCGGTGACGGCGCAAGCGCGCGACGTCGCCCTCAAGCTCTACTCGCCCCTCATCGGTCAGCGCCCGGACGCGATGCAGCACCTGCAGCGGTACGTGGCCGAGACGAACAGGCTGCCGCAGGACCTCGTCGCGCACGTCCTCGAGGCGGGCTACGACCCGGCGACCGCCGCGCCCTTCACGGTGACGGACATGCTCCTCATCCCGTCGCTCGCGGAGCTCGCGCAGCGGCGGCCGCTGAGCTTCGAGGAGGTCGGCGCCATGCTGCGCTCGCTCGCGGCGGTGCTCGACGCGGCCCACGCCCGCGATGTGCCGCACCACGGCCTCAAGCCGACGAACCTCTTCCTCGACCCGAGCGCTCCGGGCAACGTGAAGGTCGCGGATTTCGGGCCGGCGCTGGCGCGGAGCCTGCTGCCGACGCAGGAGGGCTACGTCCTCGCCGCGCCCTGGCTCGCGCCTGAGCAGCTTCAGCCGGGCGCGCGGGCCGGCGCTGCCGCCGACATCTTCTCCGCAGCGCTGCTCGCCTTCTTCGCGCTGACGGGCCGCTCGTACTGGCGCTCCTGCCAGGGCCAGGTGGACGTGGCCGCCTGGCAGCGCGAGCTCGTGGCGCCGCGCCTCCCCGCGTCGACGCGCGCGGCGGAGCTCGGCATTCCGCTGAGCCCGGCGCTGGACACCGCGTTCGCGCGCGCGCTCGCGCACGATCCGCGCGAGCGTTTCCGCACCGCGAGCGAGCTCGCGGCCGCGCTCAGCGGCTTCGCGGCGGCCGCGATCGAGGTGGGCGCGACGCTCGCCCTGTCCCCCTCGGTGAGCGAAGCGGTCGCGCCCCTGCCGCCGACATCGACGGTCGCCGTCGCCGCCGCCGGCGTGCACGCCCCGCAGCCGCCGAGCGAGGCCGCGCAGCCGTCGCCCTCGCCGCAGCCGTCGCCCTCGCCGCAGCCGTCGCCCTCGCCGGAGCTGGCTGCAGACGCACACGCCGCGGCGGCGCCTCCGGCCCAGCCCCCGGCGGCGTTCGTCCGGGCCGCCGTCTCGGCCGTCAATCCCCTCGGCACCTCGCCGCGATCGCCCTGGAGCAAGGCGGCGTCCCTGACGGTGGGCATCGCTGCGGCCCTGCTCGTCGCGGGCACCGCCGCCGCGTGGTTCGCCCTGGACCGCGACGACGCGGAGCCGCCGAGCCCCAGCGCCTCGGCCAGCAGCGCCGCCGTGGCCCCGTTGCCGCCCGCCGATCCGCCGGCGCCTGCCGCGGATGGCAGCGCGCAGGCGGTGGAGCCTCCGGCTGCGAGCGCGGTCGAGCCCCCGGTCGACGCGGGCGCCGCGGCCGACGCGGAGGCGCCGATCGACGCGCCGGTCACGATCACCTGCAAGCCCGTCTCCTGCGAGGAGATCGCGATCGACGGCAAGGTGGTCGAGGATCCGGCGGCGGAGCTCCGGCTCACCCCGGGGCTGCACCGGGTGAGCGTGAAGCGCTCCGGCTACTACCCGCAGAGCAAGGGCGTCACGGTGAAGGCCGGCGCGCCGGTCGTTCAGGAGTTCGAGCTCACCGCGATCCCCCCCGCGCCGGCCCGGCCTGCGGGGCAGGCCACGAACAAGCCTTGCGGCAAGTTCCTCAAGCGCTGCAAGTAGCCTCGGCGCGTGGGCGCGGCGCGCTCACGCGCGAGGATGCGCGCGCCGGTACGCGGCGCGCACGTGGTCGTCCGCGAGGTGCGTGTAGATCTCGGTCGTCACGACGTTGGCGTGGCCGAGGAGCGCCTGCACGCTCCGGAGATCGGCGCCTCCTTCGAGCAGGTGGGTCGCGAACGAGTGGCGCAGCTTGTGCGGCGAGCTCGGCTTGCCGATGCCCACGGCGCGCGCGTACCCCCCGAGGAGCTTCCACACCGCCTGCCGGGTGAGCGCTCCGCCGCGCGGGGAGAGGAACAGCACCTGCGTCGCCGCGCTGCGCGGGTGCGTGCCGCGCACCTCCAGGTACGCGTCGATGGCGGCGAGCGCCGGCTCGCCGAGCGGCACGAGCCGCCGCTTCCCGCCCTTGCCGAGCGCCACCACGATCCCCTTGCGTCGCTCGATGTCCGCGACCCTGAGCCGCACCACCTCGCTCACGCGCAGGCCGGCTGCGTACATCACGTGGAGCATCGCGCGATCGCGCAGCCCCTTGAACGTCCCCTGCTCGGGCGCCTCGAGCAGGAGCGCGATCTCGTCGAACGAGAGCACCTTGGGCAGCCGCCGCCCGACCCGGGGCCGCTCGATCAGCGCGCACGGGTCCCGCTCGATGCGGCGCTCGCGGAGCAGGAAGCGGACGAACCCCCGGACCGCGGAGAGGTGGCGGGCCGCCGAGCTGGCGCTCATCCCCGCCTCCCCCAGGGCGACCAGGTAGGTGCCGATCAGCGCTTGATCCAGGCCCTCGACCGTCGTGATCCCGGCCGCCTCCGCGTGCGCGACGAGCCGTGCGAGGTCGTGGCCGTACGCCTCGAGCGTCAGGGGCGAGAGCGCCCGCTCGACGCGGAGGTGATCCAGGAACGCGTCCACCCAGGTCGCGAGATCCACGCCCAACGCTACTGCGAAACCGCCGAAGCGCGCCAGAAAGCCGGACCCGGGCGGGCGTCCCCTGGACGTCCGGACCCCCTGGACAGCGAACCAGCCTCATCCATTTCTTGCGATCCGGAAACTGGCCGTCCCCGTTCCAGCCGGGCGCGGAATGCGTCAGAGTGTGGCGGTGGTGTCACCCTTCGAGGTCGTCGAGCCCCGCGGAGCGGAAAGCCCGGTCCTCGTCGAAGTACCGCATGCGGGCGTCCACATCGATCCCGAGTCGCTGTCCTGGACCGTCGCGCCGGCGCGTAGCATCGGGCGCGACGCGGATCTGTATGTGGACGCGCTCTTCCAGGACGCCCCGAGCGAGGGAGCGACGCTCCTGTTCTCGCGGATGAGCCGTCTGGTCATCGATCTCAACCGGAGCGAGGCCGACTGCGACGGCGACGCGGTCGAGGGCGGAGGCCGGGCGCCGTGTCCGAGGGGGCTCATCTGGCGCCTGACGACGGACGGCGAGCCCGTCCTCGCCGCTCGCCTCCCGAGGCGCGAGGTGGAGCGCCGGCTCGATCGCTTCTACCGGCCTTACCACCGCAGCCTGAGCGCCATCCTCGCTCGAAAACGCGAGCGCTTCGGCTTCGCGATCCTCCTCTGCGCCCACTCGATGCCGAGCCAGAGCCGCCGCGGCCATGCGGAAGGCGCCGTCGGCCGCGCCGACATCGTCCCGGGGACCCGCGGGCGGACGACCGCCGCCGGCGCGGTGATCGACCTGGTCGACCAGCATGCGCGGGCCTCTGGCTTCTCCGTGCGGCATGACGACCCCTACAAGGGGGGATTCAGCACGGCCCATTACGGGCAACCGCACCGTGCCGTCCACGCCGTGCAGATCGAGATTGCACGCAGGCTGTACATGGATGAGCAATCCCTTGGCATGGATGGGCAAGGATTCACCGCCGTGCGAGACTTCGGGCGCACCCTGGTCGCGCGGCTCACCTCGGCCGAGCTGCTCGGTCAGCTCCGCAGCAACCCCCTCGACGCCCGTGAGATCTGATCCGGCTCCATCGATGGAAAAGCCTTACGGAGAGGCGAACCGCGAGCGCCCCCCAGCAAGTCGCCGCACGACCGCCGGACGGGACCGGGCCACTCCGACCGAGCCCGACGGAAGCGGCGTGGCCGGTAGCTCGGCCGGTGGTTCCGCGGGCGAGCCCCCTCCTGCGTCATCAGGCGGGGCCGTGTCGGCCGAGCCCCCTCCTGCGGCATCAGGCGGGGCCGTGTCGGCCGAGCCCCCTCCTGCGGCATCAGGCGGGGCCGTGTCGGCCGAGCCCCCTCCTGTGGCATCGGGCGGTGCCGTGCCGGCGGAGCAACACGCCGGCTCGGGCCCGGGCGTCACGGCCGAGGAGATGCCCCCGAGCGCGCCGCGCGAGAAGATCACGAAGCCGTTGCTTGCGTCCGAGGCGCTCATGGAGGATCTGGCGCCGATCCGGCCGGGGCAGGATGCGGCCCGCATCTGGTGCGCTGCTGTGGGCGCGGGCTTCCTGATCCTGGGCGGCCTGTCGATCGCAGGGCTCCGTCCGGACGGCGTGATCGCGGGGCCTCCCGCGTTCGTTCTGGGCCTCGTCGCCCTGTTCGCCGCGCTGACGTCGGTGAGCTACCGACAGCGGGCCATCGCGATGGTGGTGCTGGGGGCGATCGCGACCCTCCTCGGCCTGAGGAGCACCGGGTCTGCCAGCGACATCGGCTGGGGAGCGGCCCGGGCCGTGGCGGCGACGGCGCTCCCGGCGGCGCTCGTCTTCCGGTCTCGCTACCGGGCCTATACCGGCGCACGCTGGCTGCTCGTCGCCGCTTTCCTCGTTTCGCTCCCGTCGTTCGGGGAGGCCGTCGCCCGGCTCGCGTTGCTCGACCCGCACCTGGGCCAGCTCGGCGCCTTGATGGTGGTCGTGGCCGTGCTGTCCAGCCTCACGGGCTTCATGGGGGCGGAGACGACGGGCGCCGGGGCGTTCCTTGCCGTCACGGTGGTGCTTGCCTTCACGGCCGATCTGATCATCGGCGGGCTCGCCCAGCTCGGTCACTTCTCGGCCCGGGACGTCGCGAGCGTGCTCGTCGGGGCGCTGGCGTTCGCGGCGACGGCCGCCATCACGAGCCTCGGTCTGTTTCAGATCCTGGCCTGGCGCCTGGCCGCCGACGCGCGCCGCATCAATCTCCACTCGCCCCCGAGCGACAAGGACGGCCCGGACCGGCGGCCTCCATCGGGCGGCGAGTGGCTGACCTAGCGCCGAACGTCGAATTTCCGGCGTGCCGAGGCACATGACCCCCGGTGGACGCTTGACATGTCCCCCGGCTTCCTTCACTTTCCCGCGCTCCCGGGCCCCTGCTCCCCCGCGCAGGCCTTGTGCTCGGCCAATCTTGTCGATCAGGGTCGGGGCACCGACCGCGGTCCCCTTCCAACCGAGGACGTCATGGCGAAGAGCGACATCACTGGGAAGCGGAAGCTTCTGGCGCAGAATGTCTCCCACTCCAACATCAAGACGAAGCGCTGGCAGCTCGTGAACATCCAGACCCGGCGCGTCTGGGTCCCCGAGCTCAACCGCTTCGTGAAGCTCAACCTCACGACGCGCGACATCCGGACGATCGACAAGATCGGCGTCCTCGCGTACGCGAAGCGCCACGGCGTCGCGCTGTAGCAACGCATCGCGCCGGCGCGGCGTCCGGATCCCGAGGTCGCCGCTCCACGGTGGGCTGCGCGTGGCGCAGCCCTGTCATCTCGGGGCCTCGCCCCTCCCCCATCCCTGCATGCGAGGTGTGTAGCCATCCGCTGGATGGCTCAGGCCTGGCGCAACCAGCGCGCGCGTCACGGCCGGGCTCCGTGACCACGGCGCATTCCCGCGCGCGAGCGTGGACGCGCGTGAGCGTGCACCGTGCCCGCGCGTGAGCGTGCACCGCGTTGTTCAGCGGTCCCGCACGGCGCTGTCACCGGCCCGCGCCGGCTCCGCTTGGCGCTGTCACCGGCCCGCGCCGGCTCCGCTTGGCGCTGTCACCGGCCCGCGCCGGCTCCGCTTGGCGCTGTCACCGGCCCGCGCCGGCTCCGCTTGGCGCTGTCACCGGCCCGCGCCGGCTCCGCTTGGCGCTGTCACCGGCCCGCGCCGGCTCCGCTTCCGTCGTCTGCTGGCCGGGTCTCCATCGTCGCCGCGAAGCCCGGCGCGAGGTGGACCGCGCGCGCATCCCGATCGTCGCGCAGAACCGCCAGGGCGCCTTCGGCGCCGAGCTGCCTGCGGACGTCGTGAAGCGCGGCCTCGAGCGCGGCGCCGTGGAGGAGCGCGCCGAGGGCGCTCACCTCGAGCCTCGGCTTGCCCGTCAGCGCGATCGCCGCCGCGAGGGTGCTGCGCTGGAGGATCGCGATCGGCGCCGCCGCAGGCAAGGGCGTGCCCGGGGCGAGGCGCGTGATTCCGCGGCGCACCGGGACGGCATCACGACCGAGCACGATCTCGAGCTCGGGCACGGCGATCCCGTCGTCGGTGCGCGCGTAGGCGAGCGCGGCGATGGTGCCCCACCCGTCGCACGCGACGATGGCGTCCGCGGGTCGCGCCAGCTCGCCAACCGGCCACGGCGCCTGGAGCGCCGTCGCGCCGGCCGCGATCGTGATCGATGACGCCTCGACCTCGGCCGGGACCGCCTCGGCGAGGTCCTCGGCCGTCAGCGTCCCGCCAGCGACCGCTCCGCCCACGGCGAGCAGCGCCCGCTCCACGTCGCGCGCCCGGAGCGCCACCGCGCCGAGCGAGCCGACCTCGCGGAGCAGCTCGGCCCGCGCGCTCGCGCCGGCGCGCTCGGCCGCGAGCACGCCGGGCCGCACCAGCTCGCGGAGCCGCGCACGCCCGAGGTAGCCGTGAAGCAGGACCAGCATGCCGAGCGAGCGCGGCACGGCGACGCGCGCGGCGTCCGGCACGCTCTGCTCATCGACGAACCCGCGCGGCCGCGGCGCGCCGCGCCCCGGCTGGATCGCTCGCCCATCGAACGCCCTCGCGCCCACGCCGACGCCGGCGGCGAGCGCGACGGAGGGCGCGAGCAGCACGTCCGGCTGCGCGCCCGCCGCGGCGAAGAAGCCGGCGACGATCGCGTCGATCGCGCTGCCGGACGCCTCGAGAGCCGCCCGCGCCGCGGAGGCCGCGGACGCATCGCTCGCCGTCGCTGCAGCCCCGCGGATCACTGCTCTTCGTCCTCGGCGACGAGGGTGTTCGCCATGGGCATGGCAGGCCTTACCACGGCCGACGCCGTTGATCGATCGGGCTTGCGCGCGAGCGCGGCCGCGAGCGATCCCTTGATCTGGAGCGCGCGATTTCCCTCGACGATCAGGAACACCTCGCGCCGCCCGCGCAGGCGGTCGGCGATGCGCTCGAGCGCGGCCGCCCCCATCGCGGCGGACCTCCCGAGCGCGCGCAAGCGCGTGTAGACGATCGGCCCCGGCGGAGGCGCGTCCCGGGCGACGTCGAGCACGGGGAGCGCCTTCGCGGTGCGCGCGGTCGCGAGGATGTCCTCGCGCTCCCAGATCCCGGAGGGCTCCCAGCAGCGCACGACGCCCTCGGCGGGCAGCCGCTCGAACAGCGCCGCGAGCTTCTTGCGGTTGCTCGCCGTCGGTCGGAGCGACGCCGGCGTCTGGAGCACGATGCAACGCGCCTCCAGCACGGCCGCCACCTCGAGCGAGGTCGCGAGCGCCTCGTCGAGCGCGCTCCCGGCCGCGAGCTCGCCGACCACGCGCGGCAGCACCACGCTGAAGACGAAGCCCGGCGGCACCGCCTTGCGCCATTTACGCAACGTGCTCACGCGGGGCAGCGACGTGTCGAGCGGACGGAGCTCGACCAGATCAAAGCGTTGCTTGTACTTCTGGAGTTCGCCCTGGAGCGAGGGCAGTCCGACGAGGAGGCGGGCCATCAGCGCGCACTCTTAACTCAGCTTGCGCGCCGATGCAGCGCGTGGCCGACCGCGGTGCGATTTCTCATTTGTGGCTCAAAATTCCTTGATTTTGTTCGAAGTGGAACCACTGCGTCGGGTTCGCCCGGAGGAAACGCTCCATCTCCGCGGTGATCTGCCGCGCTGCGATGTCGAGCTCGGACGGCCCTGGTCTGCGGGGCAGCGAGATCGGCGGCGCGATGCAGATCTCGTACTTCATGAAGCCGGTCCGCCGGGTGAACACCGGGACGATGGGCGCCCCGCTCGCGGCCGCGAGGTGCAGCGGGCCCTCGGGCACGCGCCAGGGCATGCCGAACAGCTCGACGTCGCGCCCGCGCATCCCGGCGGGGAGGCGATCGATCTGGATGGCGACGACCCCCTGCCGTCGCAGGTGCGCGAGCAACGGAAGGATGGCGAGCGGATCATCGTCCACGTGCTGCATCCGCACGCCGACCCGCTCGCGCGTGCCATCCTGGATGGCCTGCGCTCGGCTGTCGCGCTCGCGCTGCATCACGATCAGCACGTCAGCGGCGTGCACGGAGCGCAACAGCGGCGCGGCGGCCTGCCAGCCGCCGGTGTGCGCGGTCACGACGATCACCCCGAGGCCGCGCCGGAACGCGCTCGTGAAGTGCTCGTCGTTCACGCAGAGGCCAGTGAGCCGATCGGGCCGGCTGCTGCCCGCGATGAACGCGTCGGTGAGGCAGCTGGCGAAGTTGATGAACACCCGGGCCACGTCCCGGTATTCGTCGAGCGCCCCCCGCTGACCGAGCGCCAGCCGCAGGTTCCTCCGCACGATCCTCCGCTGCTCCGGCAGCGCGGCCCCGAAGACGAGCCCGAACAGCGCGGGGCTGTGGCGGACGAGGAAGTCGGGGCCGTAGGTCACCCCTGCGTCGACCGCGCGCCGCCAGAGGACGGAATCGTGCCGGCGCAGATCATCGAGGAGCGCTCGGAGCCTGGAGGAGAGATCCACGTTCGTGCTCGTGCGCGCGGCGTCGTGCCGGCGGCCACCCTAGCGGATCATCGGGCGCACGCGAAGGGCGCCCGCGCAGCGCTGCACATCCGGCGCCTTGGTGGATCGCGGAGCGCGGTGTTCCTCAACCCGCACCGGGATCCTCGGGCGGCTCACCGGGCTCCGGGGCGGCCGGGCTCGGTGGCTCGCCGCTCCCTGAATGGCGCACCCCCCACGCTGCGACGGCGCGCACGGACGGATCGTCGTGGGTGAGCGCGGCCGCGAGCGCGCGCTTCGCGCTCACCGCGGCCGCGCCCCGGGCGCCGCTCGCCAACCTGTTCGCAGCGACGACGGTCGCGTTCCTGGCGAGCCCGCCGCGCCGCGCGCGCCGGAGCGGCGTCCCGACGGTGAGCGCGCCGAACCCTTGCTCATCCAGGGAAGTGAGGTCGTCGACGTCCCGCGCCTCCCAGCGCGCCAGCGGATGGAACGGCGCGGTGCGCTCGAGGGGCGGCGGCGCGGTCTTGTTGAACGGGCAGACCTCCTGGCAGACGTCGCAGCCGAAGAGGTGCTCTCCCATGCGGGTCCGCAGCTCCTCCGGCGGCGCGCCCCGCTGCTCGATCGTCAGGTACGCGACGCAGCGCCGCGGATCGAGCACGAAGGGCGCGTCGAACGCCTGCGTCGGGCACGCGTCGAGGCAGCGTGTGCACGATCCGCAGCGCTCCGCGACGGGCACGTCGGGGGTCAGCGGCAGCGTGGTGACCACCTCGCCGAGCAGCTGATAGCTCCCCTGCCCCGGCGTGATGAGCAGCCCGTGCTTGCCGACGAAGCCGATGCCGGCGCGCGCCGCCCAGACGCGCTCCATCACCGGCTCGACGTCGCAGAGCGGCCGCGCGAGGGCGTCGGGCGCGAGCGAGCGGATGAACGACGCGAGCCGCCGCAGCCGGCGCTTCAGGTGGTTGTGGTAATCCTGGCCGCGCGCGTACCGCGCGATGCTCTGCGCGAGCGGGGGATCGCGCCCCTCGCTCTCCTTCGGCCGCGCGTACCTGCGGCCGACGCACACGACCGAGCGCGCCCCCTCGAGGATCGCGCTGGTGTCCAGCCGGCGCCGCTGCTCCGCGTACTCCGCGAGGTAGCCCATCTCCCCGTGCATGCCGCGCTCGATGAACTCGAGATACCGCGCGTGCTCCACCCCGAGCGGCTCGTCTGCGCGCGCGACGCCGACGACGTCGAAGCCGAGCGCGAGCGCCTGCTCGCGCACCAGCCGGTCGGGCGTCGGCGGCGCCGCGCCCCCCTCCTCTGCGGCTCGGTGGCCCTCGCGCATGCTCATGACGACACGACCGGCGGCGACGCAGGCATCATGCCCACGCGCCGCTCGACCTCACCCGGAGCGCCCGTCGCCGAGCAGCCGATCGAGCGTGATCGCACACGCTGCGCGCACGCTCAGGTGATTGTAGCCGGTGGCCGTGGCCGCGCGGATGGGCTCGATCCGGACGTCGGCGTCGGCGATGAGCTCGGGAGCGAGCCCCCACCCTGTGCCGAACTGGATCAGCACAGGGCGGCTCGCCTGCGAGAGGCGCGCGCGCGCCGCCGCGTAGCTCGTCACCGGGAGCCCTCGCGACGCCGCCGCGGTCGTCCAGACCTCGACGCCAGCCCGCCCCGCGCCGCTCAGCGCGGCGTACGCGTCCTCGATGCTGGGCACCACGCTGAGGGCGTCGAGCGCGACCGCGCGATCGGGGATCCGGCGCTTGCCCGATCCGCTCACCCAGTGCTCCCTGATGCGCTCGGCCAGCGCGCGCTGGGCCGCGACCGGGTGCACGATGAAGAGCCGCTCGGCCCCGTACGTCCGAGCGCTGCGCGCCATGTCGTGCAAGTCGAGGTTCGTGATCGCCGTGGTGACCGTTCCGCCAGAACGATCGAGCACCGGGTAGTGCACGAGCGCGAGCGCGAGCCTCATCGCGCCCCTCCGCCCGCCCCTGGAGGCGCGCTGCCCTCACCCGGAGGGAGACTCCCGCCGCGCGCCTTGCGCCAGAGATCCGGCCGGCGCTCGGCCGTGCGCTGCTCGGCCTGCGCTCGTCGCCAGCGGGCGATGGCGGCGTGGTTTCCCTGCTGCAGCACGTCGGGCACCTTGAGACCCCGGAACTCCACGGGGCGCGTGTACTGCGGATACTCCAGGAGCCCGGACAGCGCCGGGCTGTGGGACTCGTGCTCCGTCGATCCAGCGTTGCCCAGCACCCCTGGGAGCAGGCGAACGCACGCATCGATCACGGCCATGGCTGCCACCTCGCCGCCTGTCATCACGAAGTCGCCGAGCGAGATCTCCTCGTCCACGAAGGCACGAACCCGCTCATCGAACCCCTCGTAGCGGCCGCACACGAGCGCGATCGCGGGGCGCGCCGCGAGCTCGATCGCCTTCTCCTGGCAGAAGGGCCGCCCCTGCGGCGTGAGCAGCACCCGGCGCGCTCGCGGCGGGGGCCCCGAGGGAGGTTGAAGGGTGACAGGCCCCGCCGCTGCGTCGTCGGAAGGTGCGCCTGCTGGCTCACCGGCCACGCTCGTCGGCTCGCCGGCCACGCCCGGCGGCTCGCCGGCCGCGGCGTCCTCGTCGAGCGCCTCCAGGCAGCGGACGAGGCAGTCGACGCGCATCACCATGCCCGAGCCGCCGCCGTACGGCGTATCGTCCACGCTCCGGTGCCGGCCGAGGCCGAAGTCGCGCGGGCTGCGCAGCCGCACCGAGAGCGCGCCCGAAGCGAGCCCGCGCCCGACCATGCCGATCGCCAGAAATCCCTGGAAGAGCTCGGGAAACAGGGTGACTACATCGATGCGCATCAGATTTGCCGTGGCAGGCCGGACGCCCTGCGCCGAACGACGGATCAGGATTCAGACGAGGCCTTCCAGCGTGACGAGCTGAACGACCTGCTGCTCCACGTCCACGCTGCTGACGAAGCTCTCGACCAGCGGGATCTCGATCGACGCTGCGCCCTCCCTCTCCACGACGAGGACGTCGCAGGTCGGGTAAGACTGGAGCGACTTCACGTGCCCGAGCAGCTCGCCCTCGGGCGTCAACACGCGAGCCCCCTCGATGTCGCACGCGTAGAACTCCCCCTCGTCGAGCGGTCCGAACGCGTCCCTCGGCACGCACACCGTCGCGCCGCGCAGGGCCTCGGCCGCGTCCCGATCGTCGATGCCCGCGATCCGCACGAGCAACGCCTTGTCGACGGGACGCGCCCCGAGGATCTTCGCGTCCCGCTCACCACCGTCGGAGAGGCGGAGCCTGACCGCAGGGCGCGAGAGGAGCAGATCGGACGCCTCGTTGTAGAGGCGCACCCGCAGCTCCCCCTGAACGCCGTGCGGGCGGGAGATCTCCGCGACGGGAACGTAGCGTCGCTCCACGCCGACTTCGTCTCAGTCGAGGATGTCGAGGTGCGCGCGCCGCCCCGACTTGCTCGCAGCGGCGCTCAGCAGCGTCCGGATCGACTGTGCCGTGCGCCCGTCCTTGCCGATCACCTTGCCGATGTCTTCGCGCGCCACCGTGAGCTCGATGCGCGGGAAGCGGTCGCCCGCGACCTCACGCACGACGACCCGGTCGGGGTGATCGACGAGCGCGCGCGCAACGAGCGCGACGAGATCGACCAGCGGAGACGTCGAGGAGGCCATGCTACTTCGCGGCGTCCGCCGGAGCGGCTGCCTGGGCGAGCGCGGGGTGCTTCAGCAGCAGCGCCACCGTGTGCGACGGCTGGGCGCCGTTCGAGATCCAGTGCCTCACGCGCGGCACATCGAGGCGGATCTCGGTCCTGCGCGGATCATAGGTGCCCAGCCGCTCGATGAACCGGCCGCCGCGCGGGCTGCGCTGATCAGCGACGACGATGCGGTAGAAGGGCGTCTTCTTGGTGCCCGCGCGGGCGAGGCGAATATGAACGGCCATCTTGTATGAACCTCGATCGGATAGAAGAGCCCGTGCGCATGGTGTGCACGGCCTGCTCTGGGGCGCCGGAGCGTAGCTCGTTCAGTGCCCGGCGCCAGAAGCGGGGGCGCAACCTAGGCGAAGATCCAGCTTGGGGTCAACCCCGCACAAGCGTGCCGAGCCCTACCGACGACAACTTTCTTGCCCCACGCCTCATGCGGCCCACGCGACACCCTGCCCATGCGATGCGGCCCATGCGGCCCCCTGGCCGTGGCCGCCCCGTCCTCGCTGGAGCTACTCCGAGGAGGGCAGCGCAGCCGAGGAACCGATCTCTGCCCACGAGCATCGGAGAGGCATGAAGAGCGGATTTTTCGGACTACTGGCGGATCGGGGGGATCGAGGAGAGCGTCTCGGAGCCCGTCCAGGCGAGGGCTGACACGCGGCTGGCTCCGCCGTGGAGAGCGCGGAGGGGGCTGGCTACACGGGGCGTCAGCCCAAATCCAGGATGATGACGCCCCGGTTGGGATCGTCCTCTTCCGTGTCCGGAAGACGACGAGGTGCAGGGTAGCGTTCGATCGGCAGCTCGAGACGCGGTCGAATTTCTTCTCTTCTGGACCGATCCTTCTCTTCTTCGCGCTGCCGAATTTGCTCGATGATGAACGGAGGAAGCATCGACTAACCCCTCCACCTCGTAGAGTGCTCGCGGCTGGATTGGTGGAACGAGGTCTGGGAGAAAGCACCCCGCTCTTAAAAGCGAATCTAGCAATGTGGGATGGCGGGTCAAGGTTATCGCTCGGGCCGACAGTGGTATGTTCCCGGCGCTCATGACGCGGCACGGCGCCTGGCTCGCGCGCGTATCTTTCGAGATCCACGGAGAGACTCAGCGTCGGCTGGTGCGCCGGCGGGCCACATCCTGCGCGCTGCTGGTGGCGCTGGCGGCGCTCGTGGCGTTGCTCGCGCCCGTCCGGGCAGCAGGCGCCGCGTTCGAGGTCAGCGACGCGAGCTGGGAAGGCTGCTCGGAGCTCCTCGAGATCGCGCGGGCCGAGCTCGGGGTCGCCAGGGTCCACCCCGTCGCTGTGCTCGACTGGAGCCAGGTCGGCCCCGAGGACGGCATCCTCGCGCTCCATCCGCAGCAGGCGCTCGACGCCGACGAGTCCACCGCGTTCATGAAGGCCGGCGGCCGGCTGGCGATCGTGGACGACTTCGGCCGCGGCGACGACACGCTCCGGCGGTTCCAGATCGAGCGCATCCCGACCCCGGCTCGGCCGGTCGCCGCGCTCCGGAACCGGCCCGCCCTCGCCATCGCCGAGCCCGTCGTCGACATCGTCGGCGGTCACGCCATCGGGCCGCACCCAGTCGTCAGCCACGTGCAGCGGCTCGTCACGAACCACGCGACCGGCCTGAAGCACCCGAACCTCTCGCCCGTGCTGCGGATCCGCGCCATCAGCGAGCCGGACGTGATCGTCGCGGTCGCCGGGCAGGTGGGCAAGGGCCGGCTCTTCGCGATGGGGGATCCGTCGTCGCTCATGAACATGATGCTCCGGTACCCGGGCAACCGCGCCTTCGCCGTCGGCCTGGCCCGCTACCTGGTCGATGAGGACGGGGCGGAGCCGCGCCGGGGGCGGCTGTACATCGTCGCGAACCGGTTCGAGGAGGAGAGCTCGTTCGGCGGCGAGACGTCGCTCCGCAAGGACATCGACGCGCAGGTCAAGGCGCTCGCCGAGGCCGTCGAAGACGCTCGCCGCGACGGGCTGCCCGGCGGCGCCCTCCTCGCCCTCGCGGCCGCCGCCGGCCTGGGCCTCGCGATCTGGATCGCGCGCGCGTCGGCCCGGCCCTACCGGAGCCCGCTCCCTCGATACGCCCGCCCGACGCCGCTCGTGGCGCAGGGAGGGGCCGCCGGGCGCTTCGCTGTCCTGGCCGCCCCCTCCTCCCCGCGTGGGCTCGCGTTCCTCGAGCTGAAGAGCGCCCTGCTCGAGGCGCTCGCGCTGCGGTTCGGCCTCGAGGCCAACCCGGCGCCGGACGCGGTCGCGCGCCTCGTCGCGCGAGAGGGATCTCTTGACGAACGAGCCCTCTCGGCATTCAAAGAGGTCCTGGCCACCATGTACCGAGTCGAAGCGTCCGTCGTCGCTGGCAAGCCGACGCACGTGTCCAGGCCCGCGCTCGTGCACGCCGCCGACGTCGTGCGCGGGGTCCTCGCCGCCTGCGGCGCTGACGGCCGCAAGCCGCCGCGGGGACCTCGCCCCGGCGCGCCGCTCGATCGTCCGGCGGCGCGCCCCGGCGGGCCGCCTCCGGAGCCGGACGCGAAGCTCGCAACAACCCCCTCTGACAAAGGCGCTCGATGAACCAGGTTCAGGCCGTCGCCGTCGACGAAATTTCCGCTGCCAAGGAGCGGATCGAGGCGGTCCGGCGGGAGATCACGCGCGTGTACATCGGACCACCGCGCGCGATCGATCTGATGCTCACCGCCCTGCTCGCGCAGGGACACGTGCTGCTGGAGGGCGTCCCGGGGGTCGCGAAGACGACGCTCGTCAAGGCGTTCGCGGCCGCGCTGGGCGCGTCCGTGCGGCGGATCCAGTTCACGCCCGACCTCCTGCCGGCCGACATCACGGGGACCTACGTGCTGTCGCCCAAGGAAGGCACCTTCGCGCTGCGACCTGGCCCGATCTTCGCGAACCTCGTGCTCGCGGACGAGATCAACCGCGCCCCTGCGAAGACCCAGTCGGCCCTCCTCGAAGCCATGCAGGAGCGGCAGGTCACGATCGAGGGCGATCGCTTCGAGCTGCCGTCGCCCTTCATGGTGCTCGCGACGCAGAACCCGATCGACCTCGAAGGGACCTACCCGCTGCCCGAGGCGCAGATCGACAGGTTCCTCATCCGCGTGAGCCTCGGCTACCCGCAGCACAAGGACGAGGTGGCGATGCTCCGCGCGCACAACGTCGAGCCGCCCCGGGCGCGGGCGACGCTCTCCGTCCAGGATCTTCTCATGCTGCAGGGCATCGCGCGACGGATCCACGTCGAGGACGATCTGTACGAGTACGCGGTGAACCTCACGGCGTTCACCCGGACGCACCCTCGCGTGCTGCTCGGCGCGTCGCCGCGGGCCACGCTGGCGCTGATCCACGCGGCCAAGGCGGCGGCGGTGATCGGCGGACGCCCGTTCGTGACGCCGGACGACGTGCGCGGCATGGCGCCCGCGACGCTCGCGCATCGCCTCGTGCTCGCGCCCGAGGCCGACGCGGAGACGAAGGCGCGCGAGGCGATCATCGACGAGGCGATCCAGCGCGTGGGCTACCGGCGCGCCGTGCGGCCCGCCTAGATCCCTCATGCAGCTCTACCCCACCCGCACCGCCGCTCACATGGCCATCGCCGGGGTCGCGGTCATGGGCGCCGGGCTCATCGCGCGCGAGCCGGCGATCGTCGGCTGGGGTGGCGCGATCCTGGTCGCCATCGCGCTCGCCCGCAGCGTGACGCTGGTGTCGGTGGCCCGCATCCGCGCGGCCGGCTTCGAGATGCTCTGGGGCGGGGCGCGGCGGACCCTCCGGTCCGCGCGGGGAGGCACGGTGGAGATCGAGGCCGAGGTGCGCAACCGCGACACGCTCGCGGCGCGGTACGTCAAGCTGCGGGCGATCGCCTCGTCGCAGCTCGACGTGCGCATCGAGCCGAGCCGCGGCGAGGTCTCTGCCTCAGGGCGGCTCAAGGTGAAGATCGTCGTACGGACCCCGCGCGTCGGCCAGCACGGCCTCCACGGGCTCGCGCTCGAGGTGCACGGCGCCCCGGGCCTGTTCGAGGTGCCCCTGACCTTCGCGAACCCGTACGGGATCGAGGTGCTCCCGCGCCCCTTCATGGCCTACCTCGCGCAGCCGCGCGGTGGACGCAGTCACCTCCTCGCGGCGTCCGGCCGGCCCGGACGCGCGCGCGGCGAAGGAGACGACCTGCGCGAGCTGCGCGAGCACCAGCCGGGGGACCCGTTCCGGAAAATCGCGTGGAAGGCGAGCGCGCGCCGGGGCACGCTGCTCGTGAGGGAGTTCGAGCGCGAGGAGCGGGACGTGGTGTGGATCCTCGTCGACGCGGCCGTGGAGCTCTGGGCGGGCCCGCTCGGCCGCGCGCCGCTCGATCTCATGATCGATGAGGCCGCATCCATCGCCACGCGTCACCTCGGGCGCGGCGATCGCGTGGGGCTCATCGTCCTGGCGTCCGGCCCCCGCGTGACGATCCCGCCCGAGCACGGCCCTGGACACGGCGAGAAGATCGCGCAAGCGCTGACGGTCGGGTGCGGCACGTACGACGCCGAGCGGAGCGAGCTCGACGAGGCGGACGTCGCGGCGCGCGTCCTCGAGCACCTCAGGCCGCTCGACGCG
Source organism: Sorangium cellulosum (assembly GCF_004135735.1). Lineage (GTDB taxonomy): Bacteria > Myxococcota_A > Polyangia > Polyangiales > Polyangiaceae > Sorangium > Sorangium cellulosum_F. Next base: position 5,499,974 of record NZ_CP012670.1, read on the forward strand.
CGGGGCCTCGCCGACCTGCGCCGCGGCGACCTCGACCGGCTGGCCGCGCGCGCCGAGTCGATGTGCGCGCGCGCGCCCTTCTCGGCGCCGGCGCCGCTCGGGCGCTCGCAGCGCGAGCGCACCCTGCGCCGTTACCTCGCGAGCTACGGCATCGAATCGCCCGCGCGCTCGGAGCCGGAGCGGCGGGATCCAGCCGGGATCATCGCGGAGTCGCTCACGCACATCGCGCGCGCGCGGCCGCGCGCGAGCCTGGTCTACGTCATCGCGCCGCCGCCCGCGGATGCGCAGCTGAGCCAGCTCGCGGAGGCGGCGCGCCGGCTCTCGCGGAAGGCCGTCCACCTGACGTGGACGCTCCCCGACGTCGAGGCAGGGCTCGCCCCGCCATGGGACGCCCCGCGGCCGCAAGAGAGCGGGGGCGACGAGGAGCCGGCGAGCCCCGCGCCGTCCGACGGGGCCTTCCAGGAGCTCGCGCCCATCGCGGCCGAGGCCGTGCTCCTCCGCGCGCGGGTGGCGCAGACGCGCCATGAGGCCGCGCTCCGGAAGGCGGGCGTGCGCGTCGTGCGGCTCCGCGCGAAGACGTCCGCCGCGCCGAGCGCGGCGGCGGCCGCGCCCCACGACGGGGCGCATCCGTCGGGGGCCTGAGGGCGAACCATGTCCATCGCAGAGCTTTTGCGCGCGCGCGGGTTGTCTCCCAAGAAAGGGTTCGGACAGAACTTCCTCGTCGACGTCGACGCGGCGCGCCGCATCGCCGAGGCAGCCACCACGCCCGCGGGCGGCGCGGTGCTCGAGATCGGCGCAGGCCTCGGCGCGCTCACGCGGCCGCTCCTGGAGCGCGCCGGTCACGTGGTCGCCGTCGAGCGCGATCGTGACCTCGTCCCGATCCTCCGCGAGCAGCTCGCTGGCCCGATCCAGGAAGGCCGGTTGACCCTGCTCGAGGCGGACGCGGCGCAGGTCGACTGGTGCGCCTCGCTCGCCGGCCTGGAGCGCCCCCACGTGGTGGCCGGCAACCTCCCGTACCAGCTCACGGGGCGCCTCCTCGAGCAGGCGACCACGGTCGCGCATCAGATCGATCGCGCGGTGTTCATGGTGCAGCTCGAGGTCGCGGAGCGCCTCACCGCGGCGCCGGGGAGCGGCGACTACGGCGCGCTCTCGGTCTTCGTGCAGGCCGCGTTCGATGTGCGCCGCCTCTTGACCGCGCGCGCCGGCGCCTTCTATCCGCGGCCCGAGGTGGACTCCGCCGTCGTCGTCCTGACGCCGTGGCGCCCGCGGCGCGCCGAGGAGACGGACGCCTTCCGCGCCGCCGTGCGCGCCGCCTTCTCGGCCCGCCGCAAGACGCTCCGGAACGCATGGAAGAACCTCTACGGCTGGTCGCCCGAGGAGCTCGAGCGCCGCGCCAGGGACGCCGGCATCTCGCTCGACGCGCGAGGCGAGACGCTCGGCGTCGAGGCGTTCGCGCGCATCGCCAGCCTCAGAGACCGCTGACCGAACGACGCGCTGGCGCCCCGCGCGAGGGCGCCGGGCGCCTCCTTGCAGGTTGCGCCGGCGTGCGACCAGCGCCAAGGATCCGCCGCGTTCGGGATCAAATCCCGCCCCACCGGCACGACGGCGCGCCTCTCCCGCCGCGAAGCGGCGGCCGGAGAGCCCGGCCGGATTTCTGGCTCGCGGCACTAGTCGGACGCGCAGGTCCGTGCTAGTGGGCCGCGCGACTCGTCAAAGCTCGTACGAGGAGGGCTCCCGCTCCATGGTTGTTGGAAAGATCACCCAGGTCATCGGACCGGTCGTCGACGTCGATTTCCCGCCGGGCCAGCTGCCCAAGATTCTGAACGCGCTCAAGGTGAGCAACCCGAGCATCTCGGCTGAGCCCGACAACCTGGTGCTCGAGGTCGCTCAGCACCTGGGCGAGTCGACGGTGCGCACCATCGCGATGGACTCCACCGACGGCCTCGTACGCGGGATGGACGTCCGCGACACGGGCAACCCCATCATGGTGCCGGTCGGCAACGAGTGCCTCGGCCGGATCATGAACGTCGTCGGCGCGCCGGTCGACGAGGCCGGCCCCGTTCACGCCAAGAAGACCGCGCCGATCCACCGGGAGCCTCCCCCGTTCATCGAGCAGTCGACCAAGGTCGAGGTCTTCGAGACGGGCATCAAGGTCATCGACCTGATCGCCCCCTACCGAAAGGGCGGCAAGATCGGCCTCTTCGGCGGCGCCGGCGTCGGCAAGACGGTGCTCATCCTGGAGCTCATCAACAACGTCGCGAAGGCGCACGGCGGCGTGTCGGTCTTCGCCGGCGTCGGCGAGCGGACGCGCGAGGGCAACGATCTCTTCCTGGAGATGAGCGAGTCGAAGCTCGCCGACGGCAGCCCCGTCATCTCCAAGGCCGCGCTGATCTACGGCCAGATGAACGAGCCCCCGGGCGCTCGCGCCCGCGTCGCGCTCTCGGCCCTCACCGTGGCCGAGCACTTCCGCGACGAGGAGGGCCAGGACGTGCTCCTGTTCGTCGACAACATCTTCCGGTTCACCCAGGCGGGCTCCGAGGTGAGCGCGCTCCTCGGCCGCATCCCGAGCGCCGTCGGGTACCAGCCGACGCTCTCGACGGAGATGGGCGCCTTCCAGGAGCGCATCACCTCGACGACGAAGGGCTCCGTCACCAGCGTCCAGGCGATCTACGTCCCGGCCGACGATCTCACCGATCCCGCGCCGGCCACGGCGTTCGCCCACCTGGACGCCACGACCGTGCTCTCGCGCGCGATCTCGGAGCTCGGCATCTACCCGGCCGTCGATCCGCTCGACTCGAACTCGACGATGCTCGATCCCCAGATCGTCGGCGAGAAGCACTACTCCGTGGCGCGACGCGTGCAGCAGACGCTGCAGCGCTACAAGGACCTCCAGGACATCATCGCCATCCTCGGCATGGACGAGCTCAGCGAGGACGACAAGCTCGTCGTCTCGCGCGCCCGCAAGATCCAGAAGTTCCTGTCGCAGCCGTTCTTCGTCGCGGCGCAGTTCACCGGGCTCGAGGGCAAGCTCGTCCCGCTCAAGGACACGATCGCGGGCTTCGAAGAGATCCTCGACGGCAAGCTCGACCACATCGCGGAGCAGGATTTCTATCTGGTGGGCGGCATCGACGAGGTGAAGGCTCGAGCGTCGCAGAAGGCGGCCTGACGCAGCCATGGCCGAAACAATCCTTCTCGAGATCGTGACGCCGACGGGCGTCGCGCTGCGCGAGCAGGTCACCGACGTGACCGCGCCGAGCGTCGCCGGCGAGTTCGGCGTGCTCCCGGGTCACCTCCCGCTGCTCGCCGCCCTGCGCACGGGCCTCGTGACCTACCACCAGAACGGCCAGGAGCACCGCCTGGCCGTCCACCACGGCTTCGTCGAGGTCGCCCACGACACCGCGCTGCTGCTCACGGAGCGCTTCGCGACGAAGGAAGACGTCGATGTCGTGAGGGTGCGCCGCCGGCTCAAGGAGGTCGACGCTGAGCTCGACCACTGGCAGGGCGACCTGACCGACCCGCGCCGCCGAGAGCTCATCGAAGAGGAGCAGTGGCTCGCCACCGAGCTCGAGCTCATCGGCGACCCGCCTCCGCCGATGGTCCGCGAGGACACGCGGTTCCTCGTCGATCACGCCGAGGCGCCGTCCCTCGAAGAGATGGTCGAGGGGTCCCAGCCCGACGAGAGCCTCACAGACCACAAGAAGCCCGGCTCTCCGTTCCCCGACCCGAAGTGACGTCCCCGGCGGCTACCGCCTTGCGCGCACGGCCGTCGCACAGGACACTGTCCTCCACGCAGACCGCGAGGGGCTGGGGGGGTTCCCGCCTCGCGAGCTGCCTGCATCACCCGGCGCTGGCGCAACCGGCGCCACGCCGTTCACGTCCACCCGTCATCTGTGGGCCCCGCGGGTACGGGGCCCCCAAGGCAGCCCATGATCTCTCCGGAGACGATCGCGCTCGTGAAAGAGCGCACGGATCTCGTAGCGCTCATCGGCGAAAGCGTGCGGCTCACGCGCCGCGGGCACTCCTTCACGGGGCTCTGCCCCTTCCACAAGGAAAAGACGCCGAGCTTCCACGTGAACCCGAACCGCGGGTTCTATCACTGCTTCGGCTGCAAGGAGACCGGCAGCGCCATCGACTTCGTGATGAAGCTCGAGGGCAGGACGTTCGCCGAGGCGGTGCGCGCGCTCGCCGAGCGCGCCGGGATCGAGGTGGAGGAGTCGCTGACCGAGCTCGAGCGGCGGGAGGCGCACGCGGCGCGCAAGTCGAAGGACGACCTCTACGCCGTCAACCACCTCGCCGCGACGTTCTTCGAGCACAGCCTCCGCGGCGGCCCGAGCGGCGGCCACCATCCGCTCGCGCGCTACGCCCACGAGGAGCTCGGGCGGCGCGGTCTACCGCTCGGCGACGGCGGGGCCGTGGACCCGATCTCCGACGCTCTCCAGGCGTTCCGGATCGGCTATGCCCCGTTCGGCTGGGACGCGCTCGCCACGTACCTGCGGCAGCAAGGCGTCTCCCCGGTCCTCGCGGAGCGCGTCGGCTTGCTGGTGCCGCGCTCGTCGGGGAGCGGCCACTACGATCGCTTCCGGCACCGGCTCATGTTCGCGGTGACGGACGTGATGGGCCGGGTGATCGCGTTCAGCGGTCGCGCGCTCCCCGATCCGAGCCCCGCGGAGCTGTCGTCGCTCGGAATCACCGGTCCGGCGCCGCAGGGCGACGGCGCGCCGGCGAAGTACATCAACAGCCCCGAGTCGCCGATCTACACGAAGGGGGAGCACCTCTTCGGGCTGTACCAGGCGCGCCAGGCGATCCGGCAGCGCGGCGAAGCGATCCTCGTGGAAGGCAACTTCGACGTGGTCGCGCTCCACGCGCGCGGCATCGGCCACGCGATCGCTCCGCTCGGAACCGCGTTCACCCCCGGGCAGGCCAAGCTGATCAAGCGCTTCGCGCCCGCGGTCGTGCTGCTCTTCGACGGCGACGCGGCCGGCAAGAAGGCCACGCGCGCGGCGCGCGTCCCGTGCCGCGAGGCGGGGCTCGGCGCGCGCGTCGCCACGCTGCCCGCCGGCGTCGATCCGGACGATCTGGCGCGCGAAAGGGGCGCCGAGTCGGTCCTCAAGTTGGTGAACGGTGCGACGAACCTCCTGCAGCATCTGATAAACGAGGAGCTCGATATCGACAGGTTCAAGACGGCCACGCTGACCGAGCAGCACGCGCGCGCTCGCGCCGTAGCAGAGCTCCTCCGCACCGAGTCAGATCCCGACCTGCGTCTGATGGCTTCAACCTATGCCGACCAGCTGGCCTCGAAGCTCCTCATCAACGGGCAGCCGATGAGCGATCTAGCTCACCTTACCCGTATGCTCGTGAGCGCTACGTCCCAGACGCCGACGCGACCGCTGCGCTGCTCGGAGTCCACCGAGAGCTATGAGCGAGCAAGATCGAGGGAGCGAACAAAAGAGATCGGACTAGAAATGTTAGGATCCCTGCTCGATTTTCCAGAATTACTGCACGATCCCGATGCGGAAGCGGTCCTGGAATGTCTGGAAGGCGAGGTCGCCCTGGCAGTTGCCGCGGCGCGTCACAATTTCACATTTGAAATGGGTCTTGCCGCCAGCGAATTTCTTGCGCAAGTCCCGGCTCCGATCCATTCATTCGCGGCTGGACGGCTGGTCTCGCCTGTCTTCGAAGCGGCCTCGACGGCCAAGGCGACGCTCTTGGAAAATTCGCAAAAGTTGAGCAGGCAAGCCCTCGCACGACAGAAGGCAGCCGTCATGAGCCAGCTTCAGAAGAGCACGGTCGACCCCGATGCTGAAAACGCTTTGCTGCGCGAACTATTCCAACGGAGAGCGGGGGGGCTCGGTCTTCCTTGATGCGTTCCGGGACGCTCCTCCGTGGCGGCCCGACGGGCGTGATCCCTAAAGTGAGTCGGAATCATTTGGTGTCTTGTCGGTCGCGGCGAGCGGATCGCCGTAAGTGGAGCATGAGGTAATGGCGAGCAAGGCCAAGCAATCTTCCGGTCGGGCAGGCGGGGTCGCGAGGGCTACGGGGGGCGGCGCGCTGAACGGCGCGCGCCACGCTTCGACGCGCGGCCACGCTGAGGCAGGGGCACGCCCAAGCAGCAAAGGAGACGCGGGCATCCGAGCCGAGCGCTCAGAGAAGGACCGGAAGACGCTGGAAAAGCTCGTCGAGACCGGCAAGAGCAAGGGCTTCCTCACCTATGACGAGGTGAACGACGCGCTCCCCGCGGACGTCGCGCCCGATCAGCTGGACGACGTGGTGGGCGCCCTCGGCGACGAGGACATCGAGATCGTCGACGGCGCGACCCAGGTGAAGATCGCGCCGAAGCGCATCGCGGACGAAGAGGCGGGCGAGAAGAAGCTCGTCGTCACGCCGGATCGCGAGGAAGAGGACGTCGACTACTACTCGAAGTCGAACGACCCGGTCCGGATGTACCTCCGCAAGATGGGCAGCGTCTCGCTGCTCACCCGCGAGGGCGAGGTCGAGATCGCGAAGCGGATCGAGATCGGCGAGCAGAAGGTCAACGCCGCCATCCTCGACTCCCCCATCGCCGTCCGTGAGATCATCGAGCTCGGCGAGAAGCTCCGGAAGCACAAGATCCGCGTGAAGGAGCTCATCAAGGACGCCGAGAACGACGACCAGGAGTTCGACGAGGAGGAGGCCGATCGGCGCATCATCCGCCTCATCGACAAGGTCAAGCGCGTCGACAAGAAGAAGGCGGAGCTCCTCGAAGAGCGCAAGGACGTCAAGACGGAGACCCGCCGCAAGCAGATCGACATCGAGGTGACGCAGGCGACGGCCGAGCTCGTGACGACGCTCGAGGAGATGCGCCTCAACAAGCGCACCATCGACAAGATCGTCCAGAAGCTGAAGAGCCTCATCTCGAAGGTCGAGAAGGCCGAGGCGGGCGCGACGGAGCTGGAGCGGCGCACGGGGCTCTCGAAGGGCGAGCTCAAGCGCGAGCTCATCAAGGTGAAGGGCAACCGCGCCCTCGAGGGCCGGCTCGCCAGGAAGCTCAACGTCAACCGCGAGGAGCTCAACGACTTCGAGTCGACCATCAAGAACGCCCAGAAGGGCCTGAAGAAGGTCGAGGAGGAGCTCAACATCGACGTCGCCGCGATCCGCGAGACCTACGAGAACATCCGCGAGGGCGAGCGGATGGCGGAGCGCGCCAAGGCGGAGCTGGTCGAGGCGAACCTCCGGCTCGTCGTCTCCATCGCGAAGAAGTACACGAACCGCGGCCTCCAGTTCCTGGACCTCATCCAGGAAGGGAACATCGGCCTGATGAAGGCCGTCGACAAGTTCGAGTACAAGCGCGGCTACAAGTTCTCGACGTACGCGACGTGGTGGATCCGGCAGGCGATCACCCGCGCGATCGCGGACCAGGCGCGGACGATCCGCATCCCGGTCCACATGATCGAGACGATCAACAAGCTGATTCGCACCTCGCGCTACCTCGTGCAGGAGTACGGCCGCGAGCCGACCCCGGAGGAGATCGCGGAGAAGATGGAGCTCCCGCTCGATAAGGTGCGGAAGGTCCTGAAGATCGCGAAAGAGCCGATCTCGCTCGAGACCCCCATCGGCGAGGAAGAGGACTCGCACCTCGGCGACTTCATCGAGGACAAGAGCGTGATCTCGCCGGCGGAGGCCGTGATCAACATGAACCTCGCCGAGCAGACCCGTAAGGTCCTGAAGACGCTGACGCCGCGCGAGGAGAAGGTGCTCCGGATGCGCTTCGGCATCGGCGAGAAGAGCGACCACACCCTCGAAGAGGTCGGTCAGGACTTCGAGGTCACCCGCGAGCGCATCCGCCAGATCGAGGCGAAGGCGCTTCGCAAGCTCCGGCACCCCAGCCGGTCGAAGCAGCTCAAGAGCTTCATCGACAGCTGATCGTGGGCTCGCCTGCTCGGCAACCGAAGGCCGGCCGCGCGAGCAGCGCGCGCAGCCGGCTCTCCGCTGGCGCGCCACGCGGTCGCGCGGAGAGCGGCTCGCTTGCCGAGCAGTACGCCGCCGCGCTCCTCCTCGGGGTCACCGGCGCGCTGCTCTGCGCCGGGTGCGGCAGGACCTTATCCGAGGACGACTGCCGCAGGGTCGGCGAGGCGATGCGCGCCGCGTGGGAGGCGGAGATGAAGCGGGTGGGCCCGGCGGACGCGGGCAGCTCGGGTCACGCCTCGGTGGTGCTGAGGAGCGAGGGCGAGAGGCTCTCCTCCGAGTGGACGTCCGACTGCAAGAGAGAGCTCGCCGGGAGCGAGGTGAGCCCGGGCGAGCTCGACTGCCTAAGGCGCGCGAAGACACTCGATGAGATCCGCCAATGCGCTGCGCCATGAACGGCATCGAGGGCCTCAGGCGAGCGAGCCGGAGGCTTGCGGCAGCGGGTTCGACGCTCAGACGGCCAGATAGCGCCGCCGCGCACCCCGCCGCAGCAACCTCGGCGCAGGCCGCGTTCCCCCGGGCTGGCGCCGCTGCGGTCTCAACGCAGGCCACTCCCCTCGGGCAAGCGCAGCGTCGGCGTCAACGCACGCCACGCTCCCCCGGCGGGCGCCGCGACGAGTTCAGCGCGGGCCATGCTCTTCCAAGCAGGCCGCCACAGCCGCTCAGTTCAGGTAGCGCTTGTCCTTCGGACGGTCCTTCTGGCCGCCCGGGATGACCCGGAGCGGAACGCTCCCCGAGCGGCCGCGCGCCGCGGGGACGCGGCGGAGCGCGGCGGACTGCGCCTGGAGCTGGCGGAAGCGCATCCGCAGGTAGAAACGGCGCAGCGGAGAGAAATCGCCGAAGAGGTAGCCGGCCAGCATGCCGCCGAACGGCGTGATCAGCCCCTCCGGGGGCGCGCGCATGGCGATGACGTTGAGCACCGAGATGGCGAAGATGAAGACGAGCAGCATGGTGCCCGTCACCGGGAGGACGAAAAAGAGGCGGACCGTGGCGTGGCGGTGCGCGAGGGCCCAGGCGACGGCGACCGCCTCGATCATCCCGAGCCCGCCGTAAAACACCGCCTGCGACACCTTCGGAAAGAGCGCGCCGACCGCCACCTGGAGCGCGAACGCGAAGGCCGCGGAGCCGAACAGGAACGCCAGCATGCGGCCGGCCCCCCAGCGCTCCTCGAGCGATGTGCCGAGGAAGTACAGGCCGAGCAGCGTCATGACGAAGTGCCAGGGATCGCTCGGGCTGTGGATGAGGGGGGCGGTGAACAGCCGCCACACCTGGCCGCCGAGCACCCGCTCGCTGATGCCCAGGAACGGCTCGAGCACGCCGCCGCCAGCGCCCGCCCAGTTCATGCCCAGGGTGAACATCACCCAGATGCAGGCAATCGCGACCATCATCCCCAGCAGGGCCTTGCCTGGCTTGGGGAACCCCATCGAGGTGTGCTCCGGGCGCATGGCTTTCCACCTAACAGCCGCGCCTCCGCCGGGCAACCGCTGCCCCCGCAGTATACGGCGATCAGGCCCCTGCCAGGCCCGTGCCGAGCGCAGGCGCCGCCCCTCGTGTCACCCCGGACGCTCCCGGGTAGGGCCCGCCCGGCGCCGGTCGAAAAGCGTGCGCGCCGCGTCGGCGCCCACGCCCCTGCAGAGCCCGCGGGGCGGCGCTCAGAAGAAGTTGCCGATGTTGAACTCGAACTTGTACGTCTCCTCGTAGGGCAGCCGCTTGAACGGGAATCCCCACTCGAAGCGCAGCGGCCCGAGCGGGGAGAACCACCGGAGCCCGAAGCCCCACGAGGTGCGGACGTCGAGGAGGCGCTCGATCGAGAAGCACGGGTTCGTGACGTCGTGCGGCGAGGCGTGAGCGGCTTCGCAGTAGAGCTTCTCGAGGTTCCACGCGTTGCCCAGGTCGGTGAAGACAACGCCCTTGATCTGCACCGCCTCGAGGAGCGGGAACTCCAGCTCGAGGTTCTGGTAGTACATCAGGTTGCCGCCGATGTTCGCGCCGTGCGCGATGAACCGTGAGTTCGGATCGAGGGTCTCCTGGAGAGGGAGGCGCGGCCCGATGTCCCTGAGCTCGAAGCCGCGCACGTCGAGGATGCCGCCCAGGAAGAAGCGCGCGAAGATCGGCACGCCCTCCGGGTTGGGGCTCGTCACCATGCCGGCCTCGGTGTTCAGCTTGAGGATCAGGCTGTCCGTGATCGGGTAGTAGAACCTGCCCGTCGCGCGGTACCGCAGGAACTGGTTCTCGCTCCCGAACGCGCTGTGCGCGAGCTCCACCGAGCCCTGCAGGTAGACGCCGGACGTCGGGAAGAGCTGGTTGTTCCGCGTGTCGAACGTGAGCGCAGGGCGGATGCTCGACGTGATCCCGTCGTTGAAGAGGTTGTAGAGCGGGAGCCGCTGGAACGTCGACCGCGCCTCGGCCGTGCCGAGGATGGCCGTCGTGCCCGACGAGATCTCGTCGCTCTCCAGCGTGTAGGTCAGCGACGCGCGGAGCTCGGGCTCGATGATCGGGTAGCCGAGCGTCACCGAGCCGCCCGTGGAGGTCTGCGAGAACTCCTGGTAAGCGCGCAGCTGGTTGTAGACGCTCACCGACATCGAGAACGGGCTGTCGAACAGGTACGGCTCGAAGAAGCGGATGTCGACGAGCCGCCGCAGGCCCGAGATCTGCGCCTGCAGCGAGAGCGACTGGCCGTTGCCGAGCAGGTTCGCCTGCTGGACCTGCGCCGTCGCGATGAAGCTCTCGACGCTCGAGAAGCCGGCGCCGATCTGGAAGGTGCCCGTCGGCTTCTCGCCGATGTCGACGTTGACGTTGATGTGCTGGGCGTCGTCGCCCTGCTCGGTGGAGATGTCGACCCGCTCGAAGTAGCCGAGGGCGGTGATCCGCTGCTTCGATCGCTCCAGCTTCGTCTCGCTGAAGAGCTGCTGCTCCTCCACCTCCATCTCGCGGCGGATCACCTTGTCCCGCGTCTTCGTGTTGCCGCGGATCTCGATGCGCCCGAAGTAGACGAGCTGGTTTCGGCGGATGCCGACCGTGATGTCGACCTCGCGCCTGTCCGGGTCGAGCTGGGTCTCCGGCGTGGCCTCGACGTTCGCGTAGCCCGCGTCCCGGTACAGCGTCTGGATCGCGCTGAGATCCTTCGCGAGCTCGGCGCGGTTGAACCAGTCGCCCGGCTTGGCCCGCACCATCTCGCGCAGCGCCCGGCGCCCGCCGAGCGGCTCGATCTCGCGGCCGTCGGCGTCCCGCTCGTAGACGCGGAGCGAGCGGATGCGGAACCGCGGCCCCTCGTTGATCGTCAGCGTGACCTCGATCCCCGTCCGGTCGGGCGTGAGCATCACCCGCGGCGTCGCGACCTGCACCGCCAGGAAGCCGCGATCGTAATAGAGCGCGTTGATCACGAGGACGTCGCGCTCGAACGCGTCCTGGCGGAACGGCCCGCCCGTGCCGAAGGCGAAGAAGCCCCCCTGCCCCGTGATCATCACCTCCCGGAGCTCCTCGTCCGAGATGTGGTGGTTGCCGATGAAGGTGATGCGCCGGACGGTGACCGCCTCGTGCTCCTTGATCGTGAACTTGAGGGTGACCTGGTTCTCCCGCGCCGGGATGATCTCGTGGCTGACCTCGGCGAGGAAGTAGCCCTCCTCGGCGTACTTGTCGCGGAGCTTCTGCACCCCCCGCCGGATCGCCGCGTGGCTCAGGATCGTGCCGGTCTTGACCTCGACCGAGAGCGCCTCGGTGAGATCCTCGCTGCTGATCTCGTCGTTGCCGGAGAACTCGATGGCCTTGATGCTCGGTCGCTCGCGGACGAGCACCCGCAGGCTCACGCCGTCGTCGCGGCGGGTGAGGTCGACCTCGACGTCATCGAACAGGCCCGACTGCCAGAGCTCGCGCACGTCGCGCGCCAGCCCCTCGGGGGTGAACGGCCTGCCGACCCTCGTCTGCCCGAGGTAGACAAGTACGTCCTCCGTCGAAATACGCCGGTTGCCGGCGACGACGATCTGGGCCACCGGCTGCCCACGGGCGAGCTCGGCCTCGGTGGGCGCCAGGTCGAGCGTCGGCTCCGGCAGGTCGGCGGGGGCCTGCGCAGGTGTACCGGCGCCTGGCTGTGCTCCGACGGCCGCGGCGCCTGACGCAGGCGGTTGGGCGGCGCCGGCCGGGGCGGGAGACGGCGTGGCGCTGCCCCCTGGCGGCTGCGTTTCCGGAGCACCTCCGGGCACTTGAGCTGCCGCGAGCCGGGGCGGTAGGGCCACTGCCGCAACGAACACCAGGAAGAGGCCGAGCCAGACGAGCCGCAGCCAGCGGCCGAGGAGGCGAAGCGTTGGACGGGTGCCTGTCGCGTACAAGGCGCCACCCCGTAGCCCAGCACGCCGTGAGTCTCAAGGGCGGACGCCGAAAACAAGGCGTCGCCGGCCGGGGCGCTTTACGAAGACCCCCGCGTCCGGGTCGATCTGGCGGCCATCTGACGCTATGCCAGGGCCCGCACGAGCGCAGACGAGCGCGTCGCCAGGAATTCCCGCGAGGCAACCTTGACCGAGCGCGATGCCCTGGGTAATTGCCGAGGCTCGCCAGCGTCCACCTGAACATCGGAGCACCTGCTCACGGGTGCCCGCGTATTTCCTGGAGCAACGCCGTGTCTCGAACCCCCTCCCTCCCGCCCGATGGTGAGGCGCCCCGCAGGGGCCGCCGCGGCGGCCGGCCCGGCGACGGCGAGCCGCCGCCGCCCCCGGTGCCCGACACCTCGCTCGCTGACGAGGCGCAGCGCCGGTACCTGAACTACGCGCTCAGCGTCATCACCTCGCGCGCGCTCCCTGACGTGCGCGACGGGCTCAAGCCGGTGCAGCGCCGCATCCTCTACGCGATGCTGCACGACCTGCACCTCGGGCCGGACGCGAAGTACCGGAAGAGCGCGGCGGTCGTCGGCGACGTGATGGGCAAGTACCACCCGCACGGCGACGTCGCGATCTACGACGCGATGGTCCGGCTGGCGCAGGACTTCGTGATGCGCGCGCCGCTCATCGCCGGCCACGGGAACTTCGGCTCCGTGGACGGCGATGCGCCGGCGGCGATGCGCTACACGGAGGCGAAGCTCCGCCCCCTGGCGCTCGAGCTCCTGAGCGAGCTCGGCCAGCGCACCGTGAATTTTCGCCCCAACTACGACGGGACGCGCTTCGAGCCCATCGTCCTGCCGTCGCGCTTCCCGAACCTCCTCGTGAACGGCTCGCAGGGGATCGCGGTCGGGATGGCGACGAGCATCCCCCCGCACAACCTGGGCGAGGTGGTCGACGCGTGCGTCGCGCTGATCGAGAACCGCGAGCTCAGCACGCTCCGCCTGCTGACGCACGTGAAGGGGCCCGACTTCCCGACCGGCGGCCAGCTGCACGCGACGAAGAAGGAGCTGGAGGCCGTCTACACGTCCGGCCAGGGCTCGCTGAAGCTCCGCGGCGAGTGGCAGCTCGAGGAGGGCGACGGCAAGCGCGGCGCCGCGCCCCAGATCGTGATCACCTCCATCCCGTACGGGATCGAGCGGAAGGCCATCGTCGAGAAGATCGCCGAGGTGATCGTCTCGAAGAAGCTGCCGACGCTCCTCGACGTGCGCGACGAGTCGACCAGCGAGGTGCGCATCGTGATGGAGCTCAAGCGCGGCGCCGACGCGCAGCTCGTGATGGCGTACCTCTACAAACAGACGCCGCTGGCGATCAACGTGCAGGTGAACCTCACCTGCCTCGTGCCCACCGACAACCCCGACGTCGCCGCGCCGCGGCGGCTCGGCCTGCACGAGATCCTGACCCAGTTCCTCGACTTCCGCTACGCGACGGTGACGCGGCGGCTCGAGTTCGAGCTCGGCGAGCTCCGGCGGCGCATCACGATCCTCGAGGGCTTCGAGAAGATCTTCGACGCGCTCGACGAGGTGATCCGGATCATCCGCAAGAGCGAGGGCAAGGCCGACGCCGCCGAGAAGCTGATGAAGCGCTTCGACCTGAGCGAGGAGCAGACGGACGCGATCCTCGAGCTCAAGCTCTACCGGCTCGCGCGGCTCGAGATCCTGCTGGTGCAGAAGGAGCTCGCCGGGAAGCGCGCCGAGGCGAAGCGGATCGAGGGGCTGCTCAAGAGCGACGCGAAGCGCTGGGCGATCGTCCGCGACGAGCTGGTCGAGATCAAGCGCTCCTACGGGGAGAAGCGCCGCACCAAGGTCGTCGGCGCGCTCGACGAGCCCGAGTACCAGGCCGAGGATTTCATCGTCGCCGAGGACGCGAACGTCATCCTCTCGGCGCAGGGCTGGGTGAAGCGGGTCCGCGAGGTGAAGGATCTCTCCTCGACGCGCATCCGCGAGGGGGACAGCGTGCTCGCGGCCGTCGCCGGCTCGACGCGGGCGACCGTCGCGTTCTTCTCGAACCTCGGCGCGTGTTACGTGTGCCGCATCCACGACGTGCCGCAGTCGACCGGCTACGGCGATCCCGTGCAGAAGCTGTTCAAGCTCGCCGACGGCGAGCGGATGATCGCGATGCTCTCCTTCGACGCGCGGGCGCTCGACGTCCCGCCGCAGACCCCGGACGCGGCGGAGCCTGAGCCGCCGTTCGCGCTCGCGATCACCCGCGGCGGGCTGGGCTTCCGGTTCTCGCTGCGCCCGCACCGGGACCCGTCGACCCGCTCCGGGCGCCGCTTCGCCAAGCTGAACGAGGGCGACGAGGTGCTCTTCGTCCACGCGGTGGACGGCGCCGACCGGGTGCTCTGCGCGTCGAGCGACGCCTATGCGCTGAGCGTGGCCGTGGAGGAGCTCGCGCTGCTCTCCGGCCCGGGCAAGGGCTCGCCCGTGATGCGGGTCGCGGACGGGGAGCGGCTCGTCGGCGCCGCGCTCGCCCTCGGGCCGAACGACGCCATCACGGTCGAGACGGAGAAGGGCAAGACCCTCGAGATTTCTGCGAGCAAGATCGCCGGCCCGCGCGGCACCCAGGGCGAGCAGTTCGCGCGACGCGATCGCTTCGCCCGGGTGGTGCCGCCGGCCGTCGTCGTACCGACGCTGGAGGTGAGCTGAATGGCCGCCACGAATCCCCCCGTCCGCGCCGCGTCCGGCGCGCGTTACACCGCCGCCGACATCGAGGTGCTCGAGGGCCTGGAGCCCGTCCGCAAGCGCCCCGCCATGTACATCGGCGGCACCGATGTCAGGGGCTACCACCACCTGCTCTGGGAGATCGTCGACAACGCCGTCGACGAGGCGATCAACGGGCACGCCAGGCGGATCGAGGTGACGCTCGACGCCGACCACCAGGGCGCGACCGTGACGGACGACGGACGCGGCATGCCCGTGGACGTCCACCCCCGGTACAAGCGCGCCGCGCTCGAGCTGATCCTGTGCACGCTGCACGCGGGCGGGAAGTTCGGGGGCGACAACTACAAGGTCTCAGGCGGGCTCCACGGCGTCGGATCGAGCGTCGTCAACGCGCTCTCGGAGCTCGTCGAGGTCCGGGTGCTGCGCGACGGGTTCGAGCACCTGCAGACGTTCTCGCGCGGCGCGCCGACCAGCAAGCTCAGGAGAGGCGCGCCCACCCGCAAGCACGGCACGAGCATCCATTTCCGGCCGGATCCGGAGATCTTCGGGCACGACCGGCGCTTCGATCCCGAGACGATCCGCGAGCGCCTGGAGGCGAAGGCCTACCTTCACGGGGGGCTCGCGATCGTGTTCCGCGATCTCGCGTCCGGGGAGTCGGTCGAGCTGCTCCACCCGAACGGCATCGCCGACTTCCTGCCGAAGCTGGTCGCCCAGCGCGGCAAGGCGGTGACGCACCCGTCCATCTTCCACGTCGCCCGCGAGGGCGACATCCGGCTGGAGGCCGCGCTCCAGTGGACGGAGTCGACCGACGACTACGTGAAGTCGTACGTCAACGGCATCCCCACGCACGCCGGCGGCGCGCATGAGTCCGGCTTCGGCACCGCGATCGTGAAGGCGGTCCGGGCCTTCATGGAGGCGAAGAAGATCCAGCCGAAGGGGGTGACGCTGACGGCCGACGACATCCGCGAAGGGATCGTGGGCCTGCTGTCCATCTACATCCAGGACCCTCAGTTCCAGGGGCAGACGAAGGATCGGCTCAA
This sequence comes from Sorangium cellulosum, assembly GCF_004135735.1. GTDB lineage: Bacteria > Myxococcota_A > Polyangia > Polyangiales > Polyangiaceae > Sorangium > Sorangium cellulosum_F. The sequence continues at coordinate 5,515,985 of NZ_CP012670.1, forward strand.
CAACCCCGAGGCAGGACCGGCGGTCGAGGGCATGGTCCGGCCCGCGCTGGAGCAGTGGCTGCTCCACAACGGGACCGCGGGCGAGTCGATCGTGGCCCGCGCGATCCTGGCGGCGCGCGCCCGGGAGGCGCGGCGCGAGGCGACGCAGCAGGTCCTGCGCAAGACGCCCGTGTCCCACCGGCTCAACCTGCCGGGCAAGCTCGCCGACTGCGCGTCGACCGACCCCAGCGAGAGCGAGCTCTTCATCGTCGAGGGAGACAGCGCCGGCGGCTCCGCCAAGCAGGGCCGCGACCGGCGGACGCAGGCGATCCTCCCGCTGCGCGGCAAGGTGCTCAACGCGGAGCAGGCGTCGACCTCCAAGGTGCTCGGAAACAAGGAGCTCCAGGACATCGTGAGCGCGCTCGGCTGCGGCTTCGGGAAGGACTTCGACGCCTCCAAGCTGCGCTATGGTCGGATTTTTCTGCTCATGGACGCTGACAGCGACGGGCAGCACATCGCGACGCTGCTGCTGACGTTCTTCTACCGGCACCTGCCCGGGCTGCTCCGCGGCGGGCACGTGTTCCTGGCACAGCCGCCGCTGTACCGGATCGATGTCGCCAAGGAGACGCACTGGGCCCTCGACGACGCCGAGCGCGACCGGATCCTCGCGAGGCTCCCCAAGACAGCCAAGGCGGACATCTCGCGCTTCAAGGGTCTCGGTGAGATGCCCGCCGAGGACCTCAAGGCGACGACGCTCGACATCCATCGCCGCCGCGCCCTGCGTGTCGTCATCGAGGGAGAGATCGAGACCGATCGCATCCTGAACGAGCTGATGGGCAAGGACGCCCAGGCGCGCTTCCGCTTCATCATGGAGCGCGCGCCGAACGCCGAGATCGACGTCTGAGCCGCGATCCCCGGATCCCGGGGTCACGGCCTCTGGCGGCCCGCGGGCGCCGTTGGATGCCGCCCCGCCGGCGCATATTCATCACCTGATCTGGAAAAAGCATGTCGCGAGGTGGGCGCGATCATCCACGCGCTCGCGACGTCGTGAGTGCCGCAATGGCGCGCCTGTGCCAGGCACGAGGGGTCCGGGGCGCCGATGTCACGTGAACAGTGGGCCACACCCGGTGTGGCATTGCGCGCAGGGTGACTGGCAATTCCCGCGCTTTGTGCTGTGGAATGCCCAAGGCATCCCTGACGCGACCGCTCCAGCGGCCTGCGGCCTACTGGTTGCAATACCTCGCACCAGTGGCCGCGATGACCGTGGCACACAGCCCTTTCACCGCTGGAGAGGTACTCGTGACGACTGCGCTCCCCATCTCGACTCCGCTCGCACCCTCCTCGTCGCACAACACACCGGCCGCACGCGCCTTGCCGGTTCCGTCGGCTCCCGCTGCGGGCCCCAGCGCGGCGGCAGCCGCGCGCGCGGTGCCGATCCCGGCGCCTCGCGCACCGGCGTCGGGCTACGGCGTGCAGCCTTCGCGCGAGCGCGCCGCGCCGCTCGTCCCCGCGCGCTCCACCCCCCCTTCGCGCTCCGCAGCCCCGCTCCCGCGCAGCACCTCGGAGCGACTCTTGCTCGGCCGTGAGCGCATCCGCCACGCCGCGGAGACCGGCCAGCGGGTCCGCTCGTACGAGATCGCCCTCAATCTCGATCTGTCCGAGTTTCATTTCGCGCGGCTCTTCCGTGCCGCCTTCGGGCGATCCCCGCATGTCTATTATGACGAGGTGCGCGCGGAGCGCGCCCGCGCGCTTCTGCGCCAGGGGCTCACCGAGGGGGATGTGGCCCGTCGCATCGGTTTCCGCAGGCCTGCGGAGCTCAGGGCCCTCCTGTCCAAGCGCGGGGGCGCCGTGCCCCCGCGCAACGGGACGGAGCCGGGCGACGCCGCCGCCGAGTGATCAGCACGGCAGAGGCCGGGGGCACGCGGCGCCTGCGCCAAGGCCGTCCCCCTGGTCGAGCGATACCCAACGGTCCACCCCCATGACATCGCGATCAGAGCCTCCGGTGCCGGAGCGCGGGGAGGTTCGTTCTGACGCGATCGAGATAGGCGGGGTCGAGCGTCGCCATGACGATGCCCTCCCCTTCGGACGCCTGAGCGATCACCTCGCCCCAGGGATCGATCACGCACGATTTCCCGAAGGTCGCCCGCCCGCCGGGGTGCTTGCCCCACTGCGCTGCGGCCACGACGTACGCCTGGGCCTCGATGGCCCGCGCGCGGAGCAGGACGAGCCAGTGATCCTTGCCGGTGAGCAGGGTGAACGCCGCAGGCACGACGACGGCCTCCGCGCCCGCGGACGAGAGCGCACGGTAGAGCTCCGGAAAACGGACGTCGTAGCAGATGGATAGCCCGAGCTTCACGCCGTCGATCTCGGTGACGACGGGGCGATCGCCGGCGCTCGTCGACGCGGATTCGCGGTACTTCGTGCCGTCGGCGATCTCGACATCGAAGAGGTGAATCTTCCGGTACCGGGCGGTGAGCCGGCCGTCGGGCGCGAAGACCGCGCAGGTGTTGTACGGCCGCGCCGGATCGGGGGCGCGCTCGGGGAAGCCGCCGGCCACGATCGTCACGCGGGCGGACCGCGCCGCCTCGGCGAGGCAGCGGGCGATCGGGCCGACGCCTGCGTCGAGATCCTCTGCGATGCTGCGCTTTTTTTCCTCGCTGCCCATGTAGGCGAAGTTCTCGGGCAGCACGACGGTCGTCGCCCCGCGGTTCGCCGCCTCGACGATGCGCGCCTCCACCCGCGCCAGGTTCTCGCCGACATCCTCCTGGCTGGAGAGCTGAAGGGCCGCCCAGATGACCGGTCTCTGCATGCCGCAAGCCTACCGCACGAGGAACCGGGGTGGACTGCACGCCGGGATATCCGCGGTGTTCACCGGGATCTCTCAGTCTCCTGGTGCACCCGCCGCTCCACCTTCGTCCGCTGTCCCGCCGGCGCCCGCTGTCCCGCCGGCGCCCGCGGCTCCGCCGGCACCCGGGGCGCCGCCTCCGCCTTCGCCCGCGGCTCCGCCGGCACCCGAAGCGCCGCCTCCGCCTCCGCCCGCGGCTCCGCCGGCACCCGGAGCGCCGCCCTCGCCCGCGTCGCCATCCACATCGAGATCGGGGATGGCACACTCGAGTGGCACGCCATAAGCGCACGTGGCACCGCACGCGGCACAGACGCACGCGAGCACCCGCTGGAACGCGCGATGCGGGGCGCCGCCGTCCTCCGGGAGCACGCACGCCGCCTGACAGGCTTTATCGCGACCGCAGCCCTTGAGGCACAGGCTGATCTGCCTGCATCCGGGCTCCCCATCGCACGCCGCGAGCTGCTCCTGGCACCGCCCTCCACGGGACGCGTGCTCGTTGAAGCAGTCGCCGCACCGCCCTTCCCTGCCGCCATAGGCAGCGAGGCACTCGCAGAGGTTCGCCGGCCCGGGCTCCTCGTCGACGCTCGCGTCGGTCGGGGAGCCGCCCGCGCCGCCAGCGCCCGTCGCCGCGCCGCTCGTGCCGCTGCGCGGAGGTGGAAGCCGCTCCTCGGTGCAGCTCGGGAGCGACGCGAGCGCGAACGCCACCCCCGAGGCCAGCACACCGCAAAGCACGGCGCGGCCTCCCGCCCCGAAAGCGACGCGCCTCGCCCTCCGCATGAACGACAACATGGGACGATCGTAGCCTGCCTGTCCCCCCGGGACCGAGAGCCCGCGCCGCACGGCCCCCGGCGGGAACGGCCGAGGGCGAGCGGAACCCTCTCCCGACGACCGCCAATCGCTCCTATGCTTTGCCGGCTCGTTGCGGAAATTCTCATGGAAATCGCTCCCCTCTCCCTGATGCCGCGCTCCGTGCTCGCCCTGGCCAAGGAGGTCGCGCGCGCGCTGCTCCGGCGGCCCGTCGTCGGGATCGCCGCCGCCGCGCAGACCGCGGACGGCCGGTGGCTGCTCATCCGTCGCAGCGACACCGGAACCTGGGCGCTCCCCGGAGGGACCCTGGAGTGGGGCGAGACGCTCCGCGACACGATCGTGCGCGAGCTCGCGGAGGAGGCCGGCGTCACCGAGGTCGAGATCGGTCGGGTCGTGGGGGTGTACTCGCGCCCCGATCGCGACGTCCGCTTCCACGCCGTGACCGTCGTCGTCACCGCGCGGATCGGCGCGCCGACGCGGCCCCCCCAGAACCCGCTCGAGATCCGCGAGGTCAGGCTCTTCCGGGACGACGAGCTCCCCGGCGAGCTCGCGATGGGCATGGGGGACCTGCTCGCCGCCGCCCGGCGCGCGGGCGACACCGAGCTCGAGTGATCCGAGGGACACGATGACCCACGCACACCACGACGAGGCCGGAGCGCGCAGCCTGCTGCAGGGCGGGCTCGCGACGGACCCCAGGCACAAGGCGCGCATCGACGAGCTCGCCGAGCGCATCGAGAAATACCGGGCGAGCTACTACGCCGGGCGCCCCGAGATCTCGGACGCGGCCTTCGACGCCCTCGAGGACGAGCTCCGCGCCCTCGATCCCGCGCACCCGGTCCTCGCCCGCGTCGGCTCGGCCTCCCTCATCACGGAGTGGGAGAAGGCGCGGCACGAGATCCCGATGGGCTCGCTCAACAAGGTCGTCTCCGAGGACGAGCTCCGGGCCTGGGTCGCGCGCTGCGAGGAGCTCCTCGCGAAGGACGCGCGCGCCGCGAGCGGCGCGGGCGCCGCGCGGCCGGGGGCGCCCGAGGCGCCCAGGGTCGCCGACGACCTGTTCGTCGCGGAGAAGCTCGACGGCATCTCCATCGAGGTCATCTACAAGGGGGGCAAGCTCGTCGACGCCATCACGCGCGGCGACGGCGAGTGGGGCGAGCGGATCACCGCCAACGTCGCGAGGATGAAGGGCGTCCCCTCGCGGATCCGGGAGCAGGGCAGGCTGTCGGTGCGCGGCGAGATCATCCTCCGGCTCTCGGACATGCGGCGCCACTTCCCCGGCGTGACGAGCCCGCGCAACATGGCCGCGGGCGCGTCGAAGCGGTTCGACGGCCAGGGGGCCGAGCGCTGCACCGTGCTCTTCTACGACGTCGCCGACCACCTCGAGATCCCGACGTGCCGGGCGCGCTTCGCCTGGCTGCGCGAGCTCGGCTTCGCCACGCCGCAGACAGCCCACGGCGGCGTCGAGGACGTCATCGCGCTCTACCGGCGCTACTCGAGCGAGCTCCGCGCGGGCCTCGACTACGAGATCGACGGGCTCGTCGTCTACGTCGACTCGCTCCACCTCCAGGGCCTGCTCGGCGACGTCAACCGGAGGCCGCGCGGCGCCGTCGCCTTCAAGTTCGCGTCGCCCGCCAAGGTGACGACGGTCGTGGGGATCCAGTGGGACACCGGGCCGAGCGGCCGCGTCACCCCGGTGGCGATCGTCGAGCCGGTGGAGCTCGCCGGCGCCAACGTGCGGCGCGCCTCGCTGCACAACGCGGCCAACGTGCGGAGCCTCGGCATCGGCGTGGGCGACGAGGTGCTGGTCTCGCGCCGCAACGACGTGATCCCGTACGTCGAGGAGGTCGTCGACAAGCGCGGCCCCGCCGCGGTCCCGCCGTCGCTCTGCCCGGTCTGCGGCGCGCCGCTCGTCGTCGAGGGCGAGTACCTGCTCTGCCGGAACGCCGGGTGCCGCGCCCTCATCGAGGGGCGCATCCACAACTGGATCGACGCCATCGGCGCGCTCGAGTGGGGCGACAAGCTCATCGAGCAGGTCGTGGCCGCGGGCCTCGTCCGGGAGCCGCTCGACCTGTACACGCTCACGGTCAAGGACATCGCGGAGCTCGATCGGCGCGGAGAGAAGAGCGCCACGAAGTGCCTCGACCAGCTCAAGAGCCGCCTCCCGCTCACGCTGCCGATCTTCCTCGCGGCGCTCGGCATCGAGGGGTTCGCGATCCAGACCGCGCGGCTGCTCGTGTCGGCCGGGTACAACACCATCGAGAAGCTGCTCGCCGCGGGCGAGGACGAGCTCGCCAGCATCCCGGGGCTCGGCGCCATCAAGGCCGCGAGCATCGTCCGCGGGCTGCGCGCGCGCGGCGACGAGATCGCGCGGCTGCTCGCGGCGGGCATCGTCCCGGTCGCGCCCGAGGCGGAGGGCCCGCTCGCGGGCCTGACGTTCTGCTTCACGGGCGCGGCCACGCGCCCCCGCGGCGAGCTCACCCACCTCGTCGAGTCGAACGGCGGGCGGGTGCTGAGCAGCGTCACCAAGGAGCTCAACTACCTCGTCCTCGCGGACGTGGAGTCCACGTCGAGCAAGGCCGTGAAGGCCCGCAAGTACGGCACGAAGCTCATCACCGAGGACGATCTCGACAGGCTCATCGCCGAGCGCCGCGGCGGCTAGCGGCGCTCACCAGGTGATGTCCTGGTCCTCCGTGACGCCGAGCACGTCGCGGAGCTCGAGCACCCGCCCGTCCGGGAGGCGGATCGTGCCCGAGTAGAGGCCGATCGGCTGCATGAACTCCGACGCGAGCACGCCGAGGTTGGTGTGGTTCGAGTGCGCGGCGCCGGGGGCGAACCCGAGATCCACGGCGCCGTCCGCGGTCCTCACGCGCCACGGATCGAGCGGCCGCGCCGCGTCGAAGGTGAACCGGCCCTCGGCGAGCGGGACGAGCTCGCCCTCGATCCAGAGCGCGCACTCGGCGTCGCCGACGAACCCCTCGCCGAGGTTCATGCCCACGCGCTCGCCGCTCTCTGCGCGCCCCAGCGCGAGGGCCCAGCGCCACGTCGTGCGGCGCGGCAGGAGGCCGTCCGTGTAGTCGTAGCCGGCGAGCGCTCCGTCGAGCGAGATCCGGCGGCCGAGCACCGACGCCTCCCCCTCGGCGTCGAGGAGCAGCCGCTTCTCGGTCGTGGCGAGGAGGCCGCCCGGCATGGGCGCGATCACCGAGAGGGCCGGCGGCGCCGCGCGGCTCGTGAGCCGCGCGTGGAGCTCGAAGCCCCGGAACGCGGCGGTCGCCGTGACGCTCGCCTCGCCGCGCGGGCGATCGATCCGGACGCGCGCGCCGGGCAGCCACGCGCGCGCGGAGCCGCCCCCGCCCGCGCCGTCGCCCACGCTCGCCGCGAACGGCGGGCCGAACATCGAGCGGTCCACGAGCAAGCGCCGGCCCGCCCTGTCGAAGGCGACGCCGAACGCGAGCGCGAGGTAGCCGAGGTGCACGACCGCGACGGCGAGGAAGACCTCGTTCGACGCGATCGCCAGGTAGGTCCACCGCTTGCGCCTGAGCAGCCGGTGGAGCCGGCGCGGCGCGAGCGGCGCCAGATCGACGCGCGGAAGATCGCCGCGGAAGGAGCCGGCGCGCGCCGCTCCCGTGACCGGATCGAAGAGCGCGTCGGGCGGCGTGAAGAGCTCGCGCATCTCGCGAGCGTAGCGGCAGCGAGGGCGCTCCCCAAGGTGGGCGGATCCTGAAACCCGGCATCCTCGGAAGCGCTGCCAGCGCGGCGAGCGCGACCACGCGCGCGGCCCCCTTGCGCGCCTCCGCCGCGGCGAAACGCGGCGCCGGAGCGCTGCGCGCCCACGGCGCCGCCGCTAGACTCGCGGCATGATCGACGCCATCGCCACGCCCCCGAGCCCCCAGAACGAGCCCGTCCTCGCGTACGCCCCAGGCAGCCCGGAGCGCGCGGCCCTCAAGGCGGAGCTCGAGCGCAGGGCGCGGGAGACGATCGAGATCCCCATGGTCATCGACGGGGAGGCGGTCCGGACCGGAGCGCTCGAGGAGGTCCGCGCGCCGCACCGGCGCGACCTCCTCTTGGCCCGCGCTCACCAGGGAGGCGCCGAGCACGTCGCGCGCGCGATCGAGGCCGCCCGGCGCGCGCACCCGGCCTGGTCGCGGACGCCGTGGACGGCGCGCGCCGCGGTGTTCCTCAAGGCCGCCGAGCTGCTCGCGACCCGGTACCGCCCCGTGCTCAACGCGGCGACGATGCTCGGGCAGAGCAAGACCGCGTACCAGGCGGAGATCGACGCCGCCTGCGAGCTCATCGACTTCTTCCGTTACAACGTCCACTTCGCCCACCGGATCGCCGCCGAGCAGCCGGCGAGCGCGCCCGGCATGTGGAACCTCGTCGAGCCTCGCCCGCTCGAGGGCTTCGTCTTCGCCGCGACGCCGTTCAACTTCACCGCGATCGCGGGCAACCTGCCCGCGGCCCCGGCGCTGATGGGCAACACCGTGGTCTGGAAGCCCTCGGCCAACGCGCTGTACTCGGCGCATTTCGTGATGGATCTGCTGACCGAGGCGGGCCTCCCGCGCGGCGTCATCAACCTCGTCATGGGTCCGCCCGAGCTCGTCTCGAACGCGTGCCTCGATCACCCGGACTTCGCCGGCGTCCACTTCACCGGCTCGACCGCGGTCTTCCAGGCGATCTGGCGCCGCATCGGGGAGAACATCGGGCGCTACCGCGGCTACCCGCGGGTCGTCGGCGAGACGGGCGGCAAGGATTTCGTCTTCGCGCACGCGAGCGCCGACGTCGACGCGCTCGCGGTCGCGCTCGTCCGGGGAGCCTACGAGTACCAGGGGCAGAAGTGCTCGGCCGCGTCGCGCGCGTACATCCCCCGGTCGCTCTGGCCGACCCTCAAGGACCGGCTCGTGGGCCACATCCAGGCGATCCGCGTGGGGGACGTCGCCGACTTCCGCAACTTCATGGGCGCCGTGATCGACGGGCGCGCGCACGCCCGGCTCACGGAGCGGATCGCCGCGGCGAAGGGGGACCCGGCGTGCTCGCTCCTCTGCGGCGGCGGCGGGCGCGCGCACGACGGGAGCGAGGGGTGGTTCGTCGAGCCGACGCTGATCGAGACCACGGATCCGCGCCACGCCCTGATGACGGACGAGCTGTTCGGGCCGGTCCTCACGGTCTGGGTCTATCCCGACGGCGAGGAGGCGCGGGCGCTCGCGCTCTGCGACGAGACGTCGCCGTACGGCCTCACGGGGGCGGTGTTCGCGCGGGACCGGGCGTTCATCGAGGCGGCGAGCGACGCGCTCCGCTTCGCGGCGGGCAACTTCTACATCAACGACAAGCCCACCGGCGCCGTGGTCGGGCAGCAGCCGTTCGGCGGCGCGCGCGGCTCGGGCACGAACGACAAGGCGGGCAGCATGCTGAACCTGCTCCGGTGGGTCTCCCCGCGGGTCGTGAAGGAGACGTTCGCGCCGCCGCGCGCCGTCCCCTACCCGTTCATGGCAGCGGAGTAGGACGCGCGCGCGCGAGCGGACGGGCGGAGCGCCTCCCCGATCAGTCCTCCGGCGAGTAGTCGCAGGCGCCGCTGGCGAGGTCGGAGCACGACCAGTCCTCCTCCTCGTAGCAGTCCGCCTGGCGCTCGATCGCCATGGCGTAGGAGGCGCGGTCGGCCAGGTCGCGGCACAGCGCGACGCAGGCCTCCTTTCCCGGGCCGTCGGGCTGGCACGCGGCGTTCGTGGCGCAGACCACGTCGCACGGGTCGCTCTCCGAGCAGGCAGCAGCGAGAGCGACGAGCAAGAGGGCAAGGATGCGCGCGAAGCGGGGCATGGCGAAGGCTCCAGCGCTCATCGGAGCACGCCGTTGTGCCGGTTGACGAGAGCCGAGCACATCGGCTGCTCGGCCCCGGCGGGCCCCGGAGCGGGGCATGCTCGCCCCGGAGCGGGGCCTACCCAGCGCACGCCGAAGGGTGCCTGCTCACGCGAGATCATGTGATCAAACACACACATCACGCCTGCCCGACGAAACCGTGCCCGTCCTTGTCCGAGGGGAAATGACAGTGTAGTTGCACTATTCCTTCGAATTCATCGAGGGGATCTCGGACGCAGCTAGCATTGGGAGGTGCCATGAGATCCATGTATTTGCTGGTTTTTTTCGTGGCTGGCACGTTCGCGGCGACCGCCGCGGGTTGCGGAGGTGGCGACGAGGGGGGCGGCGGGAGCGACGGCGAGGGGGGTGCCGGGGGCGCCACGACGACGACGACCACCACGACCACCCCCTCCGCGACGACCGGCTCCTCGGGCTCCACCGACGAGGACGACGGGAACGACAGCATCGACGAAGCCGTGCCGCTGGGCGGCAACGCGGTTCAGGGGACCCTCGAGCCCATCGATGCGGACGCGGATTACTACAGTTTCACCGGAACCAAAGGCCAGCCCATCTCCATCGTGACCGACGCGAAGCCGTCAGAAGACGAGCTGGATCCCACGTATCCCGACGTCGTCGTCACGCTGCTCGACGCGGACGGGAACCAGCTCGCTCAGAACGACGATCCCGCTGGAGGGAATACCAACGACAGCAACCTGCTCACCGTCCTGCCCGCGGACGGCGAGTACTTCGTCGTCGTCCAGGATTGCAACGCCGTCTTCTCCGGGGGTTGCGCCGACCCGGCGGAGATCCTCTCGTTCGACTACGCGCTGCAGGTGATCCCGATCGATCCGGCCGAGAGCGAGACCGACAGCTACATCGCGGACACGGAGCCCAACGATGAGGCCGAGCAGGCCGTGACGCTGCACTACGAGCTGCGCGAGGACGAGTCGGACTACTACGCCACCTTCGTCTTCGGCAGCTTCGCGAGCGCGACCGACGTCGACGTCTACTCGTTCACGCCGCCGGAGACCCCCGAGGTCGAGCATGCCCTCGTGGCCCAGCTCGGGGTCACCGGCCCGACGGGGATCGAGGGCAATGGCTCGACCGTGGAGGTCAGCGAGATCGCCGTCTTCGATCCGACCGATCTGACCAGCGCCTACGCGAAGGTGGACCCGGCGAAGGGAGGCAGCATCTCCGTACCCGTGGAAGCCGGGAGAGAGTACCTCGTCTTCGTCAAGCGCCCCGAGGGCGAGGTGGGGAAGAACGATTTCTACGTCATGATCCACGGGCGCACGGGCTCCGACCCCCTCGAGGCCGAGGAGCTGACCAACGGGGACGTGGCGACGCCGGAAGACGACCTGGTCGCCCTCTTCGACACGGCCAGCGGCGTCATCTATGGCGTCGAAGGCGAGCTCGCGGACGGGGAAATCGCGGATGTCGACGTGTACGCGGTCCCCCTCGACAACGTGGAAGAGGGCTGGACGATCTCGGTCGCCTGCGGAGCGCAGCGCCAGGGGTCAGGGATCCGCGGGCTCAAGGCCGAGGTGCTGAACGGAGACGGCGCCGAGATCGACGCCGCCACCCACTCGGCCACGGAGAGCGAGACGGAGGAGCTCTTCATCAACGCGGCCGCGATCCCGCCGGGCGCCGCGGAGAACCGCCTGCTCGTCCGGGTGTCGGCCGGCGCGCCCGCCGAGGACGTGACGAGCCGGGCGTACAGCTGCCGCTTCGGCTACCTGCCGCCGAGGGCCAACTGATGGGCTGACGCACCCGCGCGGCTCGAGCTCCGGTCTCCGCGGGGCTCGGCCGCGGGGCGCACGGCGCCGCGCTCCGCTCGAGCGCGGGCGCCGACCGCGACCCACCTCACGGCCCCCCGGATCGCGGCCCCGCCGGCGACTCCCCCACCGGGCCCCCCCCGGACCCCGTGGTATAGCCGGGCCGCCATGAAGGTCGGCTCCACGCCCACGCGCCCCGGGCGCCCCTCGCTCCTCTCGCTCCTCCTGCTGGCCGCCTGCGGCGCGGGCGCCCCGACGGGCGCGGTCCCTCCGCCGCCCGCGCCCGGCAGCGCCGCGCCGGCGGCGCCCTCGCCCCCGACGGCGACCCCGCGACCCGAGGCCCCGGCGCGCGCCGAGCTCGATCCCGTGGCCGTGGGGATGACCGTGAGCGGGGTGAAGCGGCTCTGCGACGAGCACCTGAGCGCGGCGGCGCGGCACCTCGACGCCATCCGGGCGCTCAAGGGCGCGCCGCCGGAGGAGCTCACCTACGCCGCGACGCTCGGGCGCTTCGACGACGCGGTGCTGGAGGTGAACAGCGCGGGCGACTTCCCGTACCTGATGGGCGTCGCGCACCCCGACGCGGCCGTGCGCGAGGCCGCCAGGCTCTGCGAGCCCAGGGTCGACCGGTTCACGACCGCGATGTGGCTGGACGCGGATCTCGCCGCCGTCATCGAGGCGTACGCCGAGAAGGGAGACGCGCTGGAGGGCGAGCGCGCCCGGCTCCTCTCCGATGTCCTCCGCGACTTCCGCCGCAACGGGCTGTCGCTCCCGCCGGACCGGCAGCAGCGCCTCCGCGAAGTGAACGAGCAGATCACCCGCATCGGCCAGGAGTTCATGTCGAACCTGTCGGCGTCGACCGGGTCGATCGAGATCGCGCCCGCGTCCCTCGATGGGCTGCCCGAGGAGTACGTCGCGAAGCACCCGCCCAAGGCGAACGGCAAGGTCGAGATCTCCACCGACTACCCCGACTTCTTCCCGTTCGTCACCTACGCGAAGGACCGCAAGGCCGCGCTCGATCTCTTCATCCTGTTCACGAACCGCGGCGGCGAGAGGAACGTGAAGCTGCTCGAGCGACTCCTCGCGCTCCGCTCCGAGAAGGCGAAGATGCTCGGCTACAAGAGCTGGGCCGACTACGCCATCGAGCCGCGGATGGCCAAGACGAGCGGCGCCGTGCGCGCCTTCCTCGACCAGGTCAGGGCCGCGCTGAAGGGGCCCGCCAGGGCCGAGTTCGCCGAGCTGATGAGGGAGCACGTGCGGCTCGGCGGCAAGCCGACGGACAAGCTCCCGCCCTCCGAGCGCTACTACCTGGAGGACCGCGTCCGCGCGTCCAGGTACCAGTTCGACTCGCAGGCGCTCTCGGACTACCTCGAGCTCGGCGCCGTGAGGCAGGGGCTCATGGACCTCACCGCGCGGATGTACGGCGTGGAGTACAGGGAGGTCCCCGCGAACGCCTGGCACCCCGACGTGACCGCGTACGAGGTGCGCGCCGGCGGCGAGCGGATCGGGAAGCTCTACCTCGACCTCTACAGCCGCCCCGACAAGTACAAGCACGCGGCGATGTTCGTCGTGCGCACGGCGAAGCGGCTCGACGACGGGTCGTGGCAGACCCCCATCGCGGCGCTCGAGTGCAACTTCCCGAAGCCGGGGGCGCAGCCGGCGCTCATGTCCCACGAGGACGTGGTGACGTTCTTCCACGAGTTCGGGCACGTGCTGCACCACCTCCTGACGCGCTCGGAGCTCGCCTCCTACTCGGGGACCGCGGCCGTGCGCGATTTCGTCGAGGCGCCGAGCCAGGTGTTCGAGGAGTGGGCGTGGTCGCGCGAGGTGCTCGATCTGTTCGCGAAGCACCACGCGACCGGCGAGGAGATCCCGGAGGATCTGTTCGAGGCGATGACCCGCGCGCGCGGCTTCGGGCGCGCGCTGGCCACGCAGCGGCAGCTCACCCTCGCGTCGATCGATCTGGAGCTCCACGCCCGTGACCCGGGCTTCGACACGACCCGGGTCGTGGAGCAGGCGCAGCGCGCGAACGAGTCGTTCGCCTTCGTGAAGGGGACGCACCTCCAGTCGAGCTTCGGGCACCTCATCACCTACGACGCGGGCTACTACGGGTACCAGTGGGCGCTGTCGCTCTCTCGCGACGTGCTCACCCGCTTCAAGCGGGAGGGCCTGCTGAACCCCGCCGTAGCGCGCTCGTTCCGCGACGAGGTGCTCGCGAAGGGGGGCGGCGTCGACGCAGGAGAGCTCGTCGCCCGCTTCCTCGGCCGCCCGCCGAGCCACGACGCCTACCTCGCGTACCTCCAGGGCAAGGACTGAGCGCGCCGGCGCCGCCCCTCGCGGCGGTCGTCCGCGGTGCCTAGGGCTCGATCGCGACGCCGAGCTCCTCGCGCAGCGCGTGGTAGGCGTCCGAGACCGTGAACGAGAGGAGATCGCCGATCTTCTCCTCCGCCGTCAGCACCCCGGGCGCGTCCCCGCGCGAGAGCGACGACGCCGCGATCGAGAGATCGCCGGTGAGCAGGTAACCGACCCGGGCAGCGCAGCGCTCGACCGAGCCCACCCAGTGGGCGAGATCGAGGGGCGCGCGGATCTCGTAGAGCTCGGAGACCGCGGCCTCCAGCGCGCCGCGCTCGTCCGCCGTCGCGAGCTCACGGAGCAGCGGCAGCAGCGAGAGCACGGCGCCCTCGAGCTCGGGAGGGACGGCCTCCTTGGGCCTCACCAGCTTGACGGCCGCGGCCACGCAGACGCCGAGCTCCTCGAGCGACGGGAAGTGGAGGATCAGCCGGTGCGGGCTGACGTGGTACGCGACGTGGCTGCCCACGAGGAACGCGAGCTCGACGGCCGTCCGCCCGCGGAGCGCCTCGCCGCCGACGAGGACGCTCGGCTCCTCGACCGTCACCGCGGCGACCGCGATCGGCGCGTCCTTGCGGAGATAGACCGCCGGCGCGGTGATCCCGAGGCAGCGGCTCGCCCACGAGAACAGGCGCACCACGCCCGCCGCGTTCCGCTCGGCGTCCGCGCGCGCGCTCGGATCCGGCCGGGGGAGCCCCCTCTCTCGCGCGCGCTGGGCGAGCCGGGCGCGGATCGCGGCGTCGGCGACCGACGCGAGCACCGCCTCGAGCGCGCGATCGCGATCGGCCGCGCGCAGGAGCTCCCACGCGCCGGGGCTCAGCGCGCGCGCCGGCTGGACGACGCCCGCCGGCCGGTGCTCCTCGAAGACGAAGCGCTCGCGCGCCTCGGCCGCGTCGAGGTACATGGCCACGCTCGCGGCGGCCCAGGCCTGGTCGGGGCGCCGGAGCTTCTGGAACGTATCGAACAGCTCGTGGAACACCTGGACGTTGCCCGGATCGAGCACCGCCGCGGCCTGGAGGTGCGCGGCGGCGCGCTCGAACCGCCCCGCGCTCCGCGCGAGCGACGCCGCGTTGAGCCGCCCCGGGACGTCGTCCGGTCGCTCGGCCACGGCGCCCTCGAACGCCTCAAGCGCGGAGCTCGGGTCCTCGAGGTGGTCGCGGAAGAGCAGGCCGAGGCGGCGGCACACCTCCCAGGTCACGTCGCTCCGCGCCTGCGGATCGGCGATGCGCTGCGCCCGGTCCAGCATGCGCCGGTACGCGAGCTCGAGCTCGCCCCACTCCTGCCGAGCGGCCAGGAGGATCGCCAGGAGCGCGAGCGCGTCGAGCAGGGTGGGATCGGCGTCCAGCGCGCGCTCGATCAGGTCGATGCTGGCCTGCTCCCGGGTGATCTCGCTCAGGGTCGCGCGCGCCTCGCCCTGCATCGCCGCGCGCGCGAGCTCCAGCAGCGCGCGCGCCCGCTGCCCCGGATCCTCCACGAGCTCGGCGAGGCGGCGGCGCACCTCGAACGCCGCGTCGACGTCGCCCGCCGCCTCGCACAGCCGCTCCAGGCTGCGCAGGACCGCGGGCTCGTCGGGGCGGAGCTCCCGCGCCCGCTCCAGGAGCTCCCGCGCCCGCGCCGGATCCCCGGCGACGCTCTCCCAGCGCTCGGCGGCCTGGACGAGGAGCGCGAGCCGGTCGGCGTCGCTCTCGAGGCGCGCGAGGAGCCGCTCCTCCGCGGTGCGCAGCGCGGCGAAGTCGCGCTCGGCGAGGCTCAGCTCGATGAGCGCCTCGAGCGAGGGCCGGTGCTCGGGCGCGAGCGAGAGCGCCCTCTCGAAGCTCGCGATCGCCTCGCGGTGCCTCTCCTGGCGCCACCGGACGTACCCGATGCGCTGGTGCACCTCCGCGCGCCCCTCGCGCTGCGCGGCCCCCACGAGCGCGAGCGCCTTCTTGTACGCCGTGAGCGCTCCATCGAGGTCGCTCGCGGCGGCCAGCGCATCGCCGGCCGCGAGGTACTGCGCGACCGGATCGTCCGGCGCGGGCGGGGGCGTGGTGGCAACGTCCACTTCGACCGCGGCCCCGAGCGGCGGCGCCGCGATCTCGTCCGGCGGGACAGCCTCGGGCGGCGGGGCCGCGTCGAGGGCGCCGTCGCCGCGCGGGAGGAGCACCGCGATGGCGTCGCTCCCGCGCACCCGCGCGAAGCACGGGATCGCGTCGGCGAGCGCCGGGCTCTCCGCCACGCGGCGGAAGATCGCCTCCGCGGTGAGGCCGCGCTCCGGATCGGCCTCGTCGAGGTGCTCGACGAACGCGCGGGTGAACACCGACGGCAGGTCGTCGCCGAACGACCCGAGCGGGTGGGCCGCAACGAGGAGCTCGATCCCCGTGGCCGGGGACGTGACGGCCCGCTCCGCGGCGGCGACCACGGCGCTCGAGGTCACCTCGGGCGCGTGGTGGCACTCGATGATGAAGAGCACCGCGCCGCGGGCGCGATCGCGGAACACGGCGGCGACGTCGCCCAGCGCGTCGCCCACGCCGGGGTTCTCCGGGTCGAGGCAGAGGAAGAGCTCCCCGGAGGGCGAGAGCGCGACCGTGCTGGAGGCGTAGAACAGGAGCAGGGCGGACGCCTCTTCGCGCGCGGCCTCGTCCGCGTCGACCAGGGTCTTCCTCGTCGCCGTGAGCTCGTCGAACAGCGCGTCGAGCTGCTCCGCGAGATCCCGGGCGGGATCGACGTCGACGACCCGGAAGCCCGCGTCGTCGAGCGAGAGGCGAGCCCGGACGAGATCACCGTCCAGCGAGCCGGGCGCAGGCCTCTGATCGCGATGCAAGCCGGGTGTGGCGACGATCGCCAGGCGCATCAGATCGCCCTCTCCTCGTTGCGCGCGCGCATGTAGGTGAGCAATCTATCAGGGCCGCGCCCGAAGCGAAGCAAGTTGCCGCCCTGCGCGCGCCTCCGCTGCGTAAGGTTCCGGGTGCGAGACATCACCTCGGGAGAGGATACCCATGAGCGAAGGCAAGGGGCGCCAGTGGACGGAAGCGCCCGGCGGCGAGAGAGAGACCCCGGCAGCGCGGCCTGGTGGCGCCACGAGGGCACGCGCTGCGTCGATCGCGCTCGCGGTCGCCCTGGCGTCCGGATGCGGCACGGTATGCGACGAGGCGGCCGAGCACATCGACGAGTGCGGCTACCACGGCGGCGCCGCCCCCAACGAGGCGTCGTGCGAGGGCGCCAGCCGGTGCGCCTCGGCGTGCGCCGCGGAGGCGCCGTGCGGCGCGTTCGACGGCACGGACCCGGCCGCGTTCGATAAGTACATGCGGTGCCTCGACGCGTGCTGAGCCCGCGCGGAGCTCGGCGCGCGGCGCGGCGGCGCTCAGCAGACGGCGCGGACGAGCGCCGCGCCGTCCGGCGGCCGCTCGTCGTCCGGGCCGAGGCACCGCAGCGCGAGCTCCTCCCAGGGCGAGAGCCCCTCGCTCCCGAGCGGCGCGAGGCGCACGAGGACATCCTCGAGCACGCGGCCGTAGCCGTAGACGTCGTCCCGCGGGTCGCTCGGGCGCCCGCCGAGCCGCTCGGGTGAGACATAGCCCGGGCTGCCGCCGGCGGACGGCGCGCCGCGGGGCCTGGCCAGGCCGAAATCGCTGAGCACGGGCTCGCCGAGCTGGCGCAGGAGCACGTTGCCCGGCTTGACGTCGGCGTGGACGTAGCCGCGATCGTGGATGCGGGCGAGGGCGCGCGCCAGCGGCCGCGCCCACCGCCCGATGGGCGCGAGCGCCGCGGCGTCGCCGGCTCGGAGCACGTCCCGCAACGAGCCGCGCGCGACCCACTCCAGCGCGATCCACCCCTCGTCCGGGTCCGCGTCGAACACCCGCACCACGCCGGGCCCCTCGAGCGCCACGGCGAGGCGCGCCTCGCGGGTGAGGTGCGCCCGGTCGCCCCCCCGCCCGTGGTAGACCTTGAACCCGACGCGCCGGCCGAGCACCTCGTCCTCGGCCTCGTAGACGGCGCCGGAGCCGCCGCGCGCCACCTCGCGCAGCAGGCGAAACGGGGTCTTGCCGGCCGAGGGCGCGACGATCGTCACGTCCTCGACGCGGGGCGCGGCCGGCCGCTCCGCGCCGAGCGCCGCCCGCCAGCGCCGGTGGCGCTCGCGCGCGCCGGGCGCGCCGATCTCGCGGACCAAGACCCGCTCGATCGCGCCGAGCGCCCGCGGCAGCTGCCCCATCGAGGCGTAGAGGTCGGCCGCGAGGACGAGCCCCTCGGTCGAGGACACCGGCTGCGCGCGCGCGGCGCCGGCGCGCGCGCGCGGCGCGCCGCCTTCGAGCACGCCGAGCGCGCCCTGCTCGTCCCCCCGGGCCGCGAGGAGGTCGGCGCACGCCACGCGGATCGGGTCCGGGAGCAGCCGCTCGTCCATCGCCGCGACGAGGTGCGCGACGGCCTCGGCCTCCCGCGGCGTCCCGCGCGCCCGCCGGAGGATCGCGATCACCTCGTCCGTCGACGGTCCGTCCTTCGCCCCCGCGCCCCGCAGGCGCGCGACGGCGTCGCCGGCCTCGCGCGCCGCGGGCTGACCGCGCGGGCGCGCGGGCCCCTGCCCCGGCGGCCGCGCCGGCGCTGCGCCGGGCGGCGCGCCGCCGCCGTCGCCGCCCCGCGGCGCGCCGCGCTCGGCCTTCTCGCCGCCGAGCCGCTCCTTGAGCCGCTGCCACAGGCTCACGCCGGCCCGCCCTCCGCGCGGCCCCCGTCCCTCCGGGGCGCCGGAGCGTCTCCCGCGGCCCTCACCCGGAAGACCGCCGTCTCCCCGCGCGCCGCGGCGATCGCGTCGCCGGCGCAGAGCTCGACGGCCGGGGCGAGCTGGTAGTCGCCGAGGAACGGCGGCGGCGCCCCCGGCGGCGTGCTCAGCACGACGAACGCCGAGGCGCCCGCCCGATCGAGGCGGAGCCGCCACGGCCCGACCGGCAGATCGCCGAGCGGCGCCGCGAAGCGCTCGCCCGCGACCTCCACGACGCAGCCCTGCCCGTCCGCGGGCGCGATCGCGCACGGCACCTCCCCGCCGAGGAGGAGCTCGACGCCGCGGCCCACGGGCAGCGGCGCCGTGAGCCGCGCGCCCGCGAGGGTCGTGCCGTTCCGCGTCCCGAGATCCTCGACCTCGACGCCCGGCGGGCCGCGCCGGATCCTGAGGTGCGTCCTGCTGACGGCGCGGGACGCGACGACGATCGTCGCCTCCCCGCGGCCGATGGTGACCTCGTCGCCGAGCGCGCAGCGCAGGAGGGCGCCGCCGAGCTCCAGGGCGACGACCGGGCCCGCGAGGAGCCGCGCGCGGATGGCGCGCAGCGCGTCCGCCACCTGCTCGCAGTCGCGCCGCTCGCCCAGCCACGCCTCGGCCACGGAGATCGCCTCGCGGCGCTCCGCCATCCGATCCAGATCCGCGATCCTCCGCAGCACGGCGGCGAGCTCGCGCTGGCTCCTCTCGACGCTCATCGAGACGCGGAGGCGCTCCTCGAGCCGGTCGATCGCGCCCGCCGCCGCCAGCACGCGCGCCTCCGACTCGACGTCGCCGACGAGCGCGTACGCGTCCGCCGCGCGCTCGAGCTCGCCCGCCTCCTCGAGATCGCGCGCGACGGCCAGCACCTCGCTGCGCATCGCGCTCGCGCCGCGCGCGCGGACCAGGTCGAGCGCGAGCAGCGCCTTGCGCCCGAGCGCCGCGCGCCGGAGCTCCGGGCTCTCCGCGGTGCGGGACGCCGACGCGCAGAAGGCGATGCGCTTCTCGACGCTCCGCTCGGCGTCCGCGCGGAGCAGGAGCACCCGGGCCGCGTCGTCCGGCATCCCGGCCTCGATGTACAGCTCGACCGCCCCCGCGAGATCGCCGGCGAGCTCCCTCGCCTCGGCCGCCCTGCGTCGGCTGTCCCCCCGCTTGAGCCCGAACCACTCAAAGAGACTCACGCCGCGCCGCCCTCGCCATCCGACATCCTACCCTTGATGCGCGCCCGCCCCAACCGCCAGCGTTGACTCCCCTCCTCCCCACCCGCAGGATTTGCGGCCTCGATGTCGACCACGAACCGCCTCGGCGAACTGCTCGTCCGCGAAAAGCTCATCAGCCTTCAGCAGCTCAGGCAAGCCCAGGAAGAGCAGCGCAAGACAGGACAGAACCTCGGCTACGCGCTCGCCAAGCTCGGGTACATCTCCGACGGCGAGATCACGACCTTCCTCTCGACGCAGTACCGCGTCCCGGCCGTCGCCCTCGACGAGTACGAGATCGACGCCGAGATCTCGCGCCTCGTCTCGCGGGAGGTCTGCGAGAAGCACAAGATCATCCCGATCTCCCGGTCCGGGACGGCGCTCGTCGTGGCGATGGCCGATCCGACGAACCTCCACGCGATCGACGACATCAAGTTCCTCACCGGGTTCAACGTCGAGCCGGTCGTCGCGTCCGAGACGGGCATCCTGGAGGCGATCGATCGGGCCTACAACGTCGGCGCCTCGTACGAGGAGATGCTGAGCGAGTTCGCCGAGGAGGAGGTCGGCTTCCAGGTCGAGGGCGACGACGTGAACGTCCTCGAGCTGGAGAAGGCCGCCGAGGGCGCGCCCGTGGTCCGGCTCGTCAACGCGATCCTCCTGAACGCGATCAAGAAGGGGGCGAGCGACATCCACGTCGAGCCGTACGAGAAGAAGCTCCGGGTGCGCTACCGCATCGACGGCGTGCTGATGGACGAGATGCAGCCGCCCATCAAGCTGAAGAACGCGATCGCGAGCCGCCTCAAGATCATGAGCTCGCTCGACATCGCCGAGCGGAGGCTCCCGCAGGACGGCCGCATCAAGCTGAAGATGGGCAAGGGCCGGGAGATGGACTTCCGCGTCTCCGTGCTCCCGACGATCTGGGGGGAGAAGATCGTCCTCCGCCTGCTCGACAAGTCGAACCTCCAGCTCGACATGGTGAAGCTCGGCTTCGATCCGAAGCCGCTCGCGGACTTCAAGTGGGCGATCAACCAGCCGTGGGGCATGGTCCTCGTCACCGGCCCGACCGGCTCCGGCAAGACGACGACGCTCTACTCGGCGCTCTCGGAGCTCAACCAGGTCGGCTCGAACATCAGCACCGCCGAGGATCCCGTCGAGTACAACCTGCACGGGATCAACCAGGTGCAGATGCACGACGAGATCGGCCTGAACTTCGCGATGGCGCTGCGCTCGTTCCTCCGGCAGGACCCGGACATCATCATGGTCGGCGAGATCCGCGACTTCGAGACGGCCGAGATCGCCGTGAAGGCGGCGCTCACGGGGCACCTCGTGCTGTCGACGCTGCACACGAACGACGCGCCGTCGACGATCTCGCGCCTGCTCAACATGGGCGTCGAGCCGTTCCTCATCACCGCCAGCGTGAACCTCGTGCTCGCCCAGCGCCTCGCGCGCAAGATCTGCGCCGACTGCCGCGTCCCGCTGCGCGTGGAGCCGAGGGTGCTCCTCGACTTCGGCTTCACCGAGCAGCAGGTGGCGCGCGCGGAGCTCGTGCGCGGCGCGGGCTGCAAGTCGTGCAACGGCTCGGGCTACAGGGGCCGCGTCGCGCTCTACGAGGTCATGCGCTTCAACGACTCGCTGAAGGAGATGGTCCTCCAGGGCGCGTCCACGGCCGAGCTCAAGGCCGCCGCCATCAAGGGCGGGATGCTGACGCTCCGGATGAGCGGCATCGAGAAGGTGCTCGCGGGGGTCACCACGACCGAGGAGGTCGGCCGCGTGACGATGGGAGACTGAGCGCATGACCACCGAGATCGTCGGACCGCAGGAGGGCCTCCGGTACACGCTCCAGCAGCTCCTCCGCGCCATGGTGGAGAAGGGCGCGAGCGACATGCACATCACGAGCGGCACGCCGCCGCTCCTGCGCATCGACGGCACCGTGGTGCCGCTCAAGCTGCCGCCGCTCATGCCGAGCGACACGAGGCAGCTCTGCTACTCGGTGCTGAGCCAGGAGCAGGTGGCGGCGTTCGAGCAGCGCAACGAGCTCGACCTGTCGTTCGGCATGAAGGGGCTCGCCCGCTTCCGCGCGAACATCTACATGCAGCGCGGCGCCGTGGCGGCCGCCTTCCGGCAGATCCCCTTCCGGATCATGAACTTCGACGAGCTCGGCCTGCCGCCGGTCGTGCTCGACATCACCTCCAAGCCGCGGGGCCTCGTGCTGGTGACCGGCCCGACCGGCTCGGGCAAGACGACGACGCTCGCGAGCATCATCGACAAGATCAACTCCGAGCAGCGGCTCCACATCCTCACGATCGAGGACCCGATCGAGTACCTGCACCCGCACAAGCTCTCGCTGGTGAACCAGCGCGAGATCGGGTCCGACACCGCGTCGTTCAAGGACGCCCTCCGCTACGCCCTGCGCCAGGATCCGGACGTCGTGCTGGTGGGCGAGATGCGCGATCTCGAGACCGTCGAGGCCGCGCTGACGATCGCCGAGACGGGGCACCTCGTGTTCGCCACGCTCCACACGAACTCGGCGATCTCGAGCATCAACCGGATCATCGACGTCTTCCCGCCGCACCAGCAGTCGCAGGTGCGCCAGCAGCTCTCGTTCACGCTCGTCGCCGTGATGACGCAGCTGCTCCTGCCGCGCGCGAACGGGCCGGGGCGCGTCATGGCGATGGAGATCATGATCCCGAACGCCGCGATCCGGAACCTCATCCGCGAGGACAAGCTCCACCAGATCTACTCGCAGATGCAGATGGGCCAGGCCGGCAGCGGGATGCAGACGATGGCCCAGTCGCTCGCCTCGCTCTACCAGCGCCGGATGATCACGCTCGAGGAGGCGTTCGCCGCCGCGGCCGACCCGGACGAGCTCCGCGCGATGCTCGAGCCGCGCGCGGCCATGAGCTCGCGGAGCAACCTCGCGAAGCAGCCCTGAGCAGGGCCTGCCCTTCGGTTCACCCTGCACGCTCGACGCGCCCCGCGGCTCACCGCGCAGCGGGGCGAGGCGCCCGCGGCGCGTCCCCTCCAGGATCCGGAAAAACCAAGCGAATTCGCGCCTCTCGACGGTGGCCCCCACACTTTTTTGACATCTACCCAACCGTTCAGTAGGTTCCGCGTCGATGCAGGGGCTCACCGAGCGACAACAGCAGGTGCTTCACTATATCCGGCAGTCGATCAGCGAGCGCGGGTACCCGCCGACGCTGCGCGAGATCGGCGCGCATATGGGGATCCGCTCGACGAACGGGGTGAACGACCACCTCCGGGCGCTCGAGCGCAAGGGCTACCTCACGCGCGAGGACATGAAGTCGCGCGCCCTCCGCCCGCGTGACCTCGACGGCGAGGGCGCGGGCGGCGGCGACCCGCTCCGCAGCGCGCTCGTGGGCGGCGGCGGCGACGCCCCGGCGAACGACCAGGAGGACGATCTCGTCGAGATCGCGGTCGTCGGCCGGATCGCCGCGGGCCTGCCGATCCTCGCCGAGGAGCACGTCCTCGATACCGTCCGGATCGAGCGGACCCTCGTCCGCGGCGGCCGCGAGGTGTTCGGCCTGCGCGTCACGGGCGACTCGATGATCGAGGCGGGGATCTTCAGCGGCGACTACATCTTCGTCCGCAGGCAGCTCACCGCGCAGCGGGGCGACATCGTGGTGGCGCTGATCGGCGACGAGGCGACCGTGAAGTACTTCTTCCCCGAGAAGGACTACGTGCGGTTCCAGCCGGCGAACGCGGCGATGGCCCCGATCCTGGTCCGGGCGAGCGACTTCAAGCCCGCGATGCTCCTCGGCGTGGTCGTCGGCGTGTACCGGAAGCTCTAACCGACCTCTCCTTCCCCGAGCTGGTTGACGCGCGCCGAGCGCACTTGGTAGCGTCGCCACGACCGGACGGACGGCCTAGTGGGGCCCGCTCCAGAAAGAACGCGATCGTGACGACGCACGGGCGGCGATTCGGGACATTGATTTCAGGCGCGGGCCTGGTGCTCGCGGCGGCTCTGACGGGCGGCTGCGGCGGCACCATCTACGCGTTCACGGCGAACTCGGCCTCGAGCAAGCTCGAGACAGCGGAGGCGCTCGGCGCAGAGAAGTATGCGCCGTACGAGTACTACACCGCGCGAGAGCACCTCTGGAAGGCTCGGGAGGAGGCCGCCGCCGCCGACTACGGCGACGCGATCGACTTCGCCGACGTCGCGGAGGAGTACGCGGACAAGGCGATCAACCTGGCGAAGCAGGCGCACGAGGGCGCGGGTCGATGAGCATTCGGAGGACGCGCCGCGCATCACGCGGCCGCCGCGCGGATCGCGCTGGCGTCGTTGCTGTCATGGTGTTCGCGGGCTCCGTCGCCTCGTGCGCGCAGGTGCCGGTCATGCGCGGCGAGATCGAGGGGCTGACGAGCATCGCGGCGCAGGCCGAGCGCAACGGAGCGCTGCGCTGCGCGCCGCGCGAGCTGGCGATGGCGAAGTCGCACCTCTCGTTCGCGTCGGTCGAGCTCGATCAGGGCTTCTTCGCGCGCGCCAAGGAGCACCTCGACATCGCGAAGGCGAACACCCACGCCGCCTACGATCTCTCGCCGCCGCAGAAGTGCGCCGAGCGCGGGTTCATCGAGGACGAGCCGCCGCCCAAGCCCAAGCCCGGCGACTGCGACGGCGACGGCCTGCTCGATCCGCAGGATCCGAAGTGCCCGTGCGACGCCGAGAACTACAACGGCTTCCAGGACGACGACGGCTGCCCGGACGACCCGGACACCGACGGCGACGGGATCACGGACTCCAAGGACAGCTGCGTGCTGATCCCCGAGGACAAGGACGGCTACCTCGACGACGACGGCTGCCCCGATCTCGACAACGATCTCGACACGATCCCCGACGTGGCCGACAAGGACACCACCGGCCAGAGCTGCGCGAACGATCCGGAGGATCCGGACGGCTACGAGGACGCCGACGGCTGCCCCGAGCCGGACAACGACAAGGACACGGTGCCCGATCTCGAGGACCAGTGCCCGAACGAGCCGGGCGTGGTCGGCGGGGACAAGCCGGGCTGCCCGAAGAAGCCGAGCCTTGTCATCGTCACCGAGAAGGAGATCAAGATCACGCAGCAGATCCACTTCGAGTTCGACAAGGACAAGATCCGGCCCGAGAGCTTCCCGATCCTCAACGCCGTGGTGGAGGTCCTGCAGGCGCACCCGAAGATCAAGATCGAGATCCAGGGGCATACGGACAACAGGGGCTCCGCGGCGTACAACAAGAAGCTGTCCGATCGGCGCGCGGCCGCGGTGAAGAAGTACCTCGTGGCCAAGGGGATCGACGAGAGCCGGCTGACGTCGAAGGGGTACGGGATGGAGGTGCCGATCGTGCCCAACACGTCCGATCAGAACCGCGCGCTGAACCGGCGCGTGCAGTTCGTCCGCACGGAGAGCGCGCAGTAGTCACGCCGCCGGCGAGGGGCCGCCCGGCGTGCTGGTGCGCGGATCTCGACGTCACACTCCCGGAGCCGGTGGCGGCTCCGCTCCTGATCGCAAGAGCCCGTCCCCAGCCCTTCCTGGAGATCTGAACCCGTGTTGTTTCGTCGTTCACGCCGCGCTCGTCTCGCGTTCGCTCTGACCTCGACGTTCGTCCTCGGCGCGCCGGCGGTGGCCAGCGCCGCCGGGGAGAGGGACGCGGAGGCGATGAAGATGCACGACCAGGCGATGGACGAGGACTACCTCTCCGTCGAGTTCGACAAGGCGGAGCGGAGGCTGAAAGGCGCCCTGAGGCGGTGCGCGAGGAACGCCTGCTCCAGGCCGGTCATCGGCAAGCTGCACATCGCGCTCGGGACGGTCTACGGCGGCGGCGGCAAGCTCGACCAGGCCAGGGCGGAGTTCGTGCGGGCGCTCCGGGTCGACCCGAAGGCGGCGCTCATCGACGCGCTGACGACCACCGAGCTGGCGCAGGCCTTCAAGGAGGCGCAGAAGGAGGTCGGGGCCGGCGGGAGGCCTGGCGCGGACGAGGGGGGCGAGGACGACGGGAGCTCGGCCGCCGCGGGCGGCATCGGGCACACGCCGGTGGCGGAGCAGGCGGTGAACACGCCGGTGCCGGTCTATGTCGAGATCCCGGAGGAGATCGGCGCGTCCAAGGCGACGCTCCGGTACAAGCCGTTCGGCGCGCAGAAGTGGAAATCGCTCGACATGGAGCGCATCGGGAGCGGCTTCGGGGCCGAGATCCCCTGCGACGATGTCACCACGACCGGGGACGTCCGGTACTACGTGATCGTGCAGGACGAGGCGGGTGACCCGGTGGGCACCGCCGGCTCCCTCAAGGCGCCCCACCGGGTGCCGATCAAGAACGAGATCGAGCAGGAGCCCTCGTTGCCTGGCCGGGAGCCTCCGACGCGTTGCGTCGCCAAGGAGGATTGCCCGCCGGGGCTGCCGGGTTGCCCCGCGGACGGTGAGCGAGGCGACGGGGATCTGGGCGAGAGCTGCGAGGAGACCGTCGAGTGCGCGTCGGGGCTCGTGTGCCTTGACGGGACGTGCGAGCAGGGGAGCGGCGGCGGCAAGGGCGCGGCGAGCAAGGGCGGTCGCAACGTGATCGGCGTCTGGGGGCAGCTCGACGTGCTCCTGATCCGCAGCACCGATTACGTCTGCTCGGGCAGCGACCCCGCGTACGCCTGCTTCTATCCGAACAGCAATGGCAGGCAGTTTTACGGGGAGCCGGCGCATATCCCCGACACGAACGGGATCACGGGTGGCCTCGGTCTCGCCGGGGGGCGCGCGATGGTGTCGTACGACCGGCAGCTCTTCTCGAGCGTGCCGCTGCTCGCGGGGGTGCGGCTCGGGTACGCCTTCGGCGGGTCGCCGTCGTCCACCAGCCCCCCGACGTCGTGGGAGGATCGACAGAACCCCCATCTCCAGGCGAAAGATTTCTTGCCGTTCCACGGGGAGCTGCGCTTCACGTACTTCTTCCTGGGGGATCGGATCGTCCAGAAGGGCGGCCTCCGCCCGTACCTGTTCCTGTCGCCCATCGGCCTGGCCCAGGTCAACGCGTCGGTGGCGGTGGACGTGTGCGATAGCCGCACAGAGGACGGCTTGTCGTACATCGGAAGCGGCAGAGACCGGTGCGCGCAGAACACCCGCTTCGTGGAGAACCTCGACGCTTATCAGATCACCGGGTTGAACTTCTCGGGGCTCGGCGCGGGCATGACCTACGGCATCACCGACCATGTGGGCGTTGCCGCCGAGCTGAAGGTGATGCTGATGTGGCCAACGCTCGGCCTTGTCTTTGCGCCGACGCTCGGGCCCGTGTTCGCCTTCTAGGCCCCCTCGGACGAACACCGCGAGCAATCCGCCCCTGGGACGCTCGTCCCTGATTGCGGGTTCTTCCCTGGTTGCGTGGGGCCCGGATGGGGCTCCTGCCGTGCGATGGGTCGTGCCGACCTGCCCGGCCCCCGGAGACGCGGTCCTCTGCCCAGCGCGGCCCCCTCTCTCCGTGGCCCCTGCCGAAGACACGGAGCCAGGAGCGAAGTCAGGGAACGATGTACTCCATCCAGGGCAATATCCCCAGATCTGCGTTTTTGGCGCGCAGTCGCACTCAAGCACACCCGCTCACCCCGTCTCCCCCACCCCGGCGGTGCACAGCACACAGCGCGACGGGCACCCGCACAGGAGACGGGCCCAGCTCGGCGTTTTCGGCGCGCAGGCGTACTCACGTACGCCGAGCACCGAAAACGTCGAGATGGGCCCGTCTCCGAAGCGGATGCCCGCCGCGCTAGAGGTCGAAGGGTTCGGCGCCGAGCAGCTGGTGGAGCGCGTAGAGCGCGCCAGCGTCGTGATGCTCGAAGCGGATGCCCGCACGGGCCGGCCGCCCCGCTGCGCCCCGACGAATCCAGGCAATCCGGCCGCGAAGGCACAGCGGATCCCACAGGTTCGGGGTGGTGACCTCCAGCGTCACCGGCGCCTCGGGCTCGAGGAGCTCCGACGCGAGCTGGGCCTCGGACAGCTCGATGCCGGCGCCGCCCAGACCCAGATCGCGGATGCGGACGCCGTGCTCCTCGATCGACTGCCGATCGCGCAGCGTCGCCCCGAGATCGACGCGGCGCCTCGCATGAGCGCGAAAGTGGTCCCGGACAGCCATCCCGGCGCATTCTCCAGTCGGCGCGAACATATCACGAGACCCGCGCGCGCATGCTCGCATCACCGAGACCTGCTGCGCGGGCGCGAACAGCATGCACGCCCGGCGAAGCTCATGGCCGCGTTCGGTGGAACGACCGTCACGTGTTAGCCTTTGGGCTTCGCGGCGAACCTTGGGTAACATGCGGACCACATCCGCAGGAGCGAGTCGCGAAGTAGCCGGAGTTCTACCCTGATGGCCCAGGACACACGCAAAGATCCGCGAGCGAGAGTGCTGCAAATGACCGTCCGCTACAAGAGCGCCACGGTCGACGAGTTCATCGAGCACCACTCGCATGACGTGAGCCGGGGCGGCATCTTCATCAAGACGCCGTCGCCGTTCCCCGCTGGCACGCTGCTCAAGTTCGAGATCCGGCTGCAGGATGAGCAGACCGTCATCGCCGGCGTCGGCCGCGTCGTGTGGAAGCGCGAGCCCGCGCAGGCGAGCGACGCGCAGCCGTCCGGCATGGGCGTCAAATTCATCAAGATCGACGAGAAGTCCAAGGCCGTCATCTCCCGGCTCGTCGACGCGCAGCAGGGCGCCGGCTCCGCGTTCGAGGCCGGGATCACCGATCGCTCCGACCTGGGCGATGAGGCGCAGGACGGCGCGACCGCGCCGCAGCAGGCCGAGCCGGCGGCGCCCAAGGCCGCGCAGGTGCGGCGGGCGTCGACGATGCTCGGGCTCGGCGCGATCGGCGCGAGCCCCAAGGCCGACGCGGCCGCGGGCCAGGGCGACTCGATGAAGAAGGCCGATCCGGCGGAGGCCGGCGGCTTCTTCCCGAAGACGAACCCCGAGAAAGAGATGCCGCCGCCCGACGAGCGGACGATGATGAAGCAGGCCGCCGAGCTGCTGAAGCAGGCGCTCGCGGAGGCCGGCGGCTCGCTGGACGAGATCGGCGCGTCGAAGGAGCCGCTCATCCCCACCCCGCCGAAGAGGCCCGAGGCGGCCGCGAGGCCGAAGGAGGAGCCGCCGGCCATGCCTCTGACCGAGCCCGCGGCCGCGCCGGCCGCGCCGGTCGCGGCGGTCGCGCAGCGCGCGAGCGAGCGGCAGGGCCCGGATGAGGCGCCGGCCGCCGCCGAGGCGAGTCCCGTGAAGGCCGCCGCGGCCAGGAAGCCGGTCGAGGAGGCGGCGGCCAGGGCGCCGGCCGAGGAGCAGCCCGAAAGGCCGTCGCGCCAGGAAGCGAAGGTCGCTGAGGACCGCGCCAGGCCGAAGCCGGCGGCGGCCGGGCCGACGGAGGCGAAGGCGGCCGCGGGGGTCGCCGCGAAGTCCGGGATCAAGCCCGCGCACGCGCAGGAAGAGGAGAGCAGCGGCACCGGGAGGCTGCTCACCATCCTGCTGGTCGCGGCGGCGCTCTGCGGCGGGCTCTGGCTCTTCTTCGGGCAGAGCGACCCCCAGCCGACGGCGCCCGCGACGCCCGAGCAGCCCGAGGTGAAGCCCGCGGCCACGCCGGAGGAGAAGCCGCTGGACGTCGTGCCTGCGGCGACGGACACGTCGGTCCCCACCGAGCCGGAAGCCCCCGCGGCGGGCGCCGGGGCCTCCGCGGCGCCCACCGCGAGCGCCGCGCCCGTCGAGGCCCCCAAGGCGACGGCCGAGCCCGCGGCGCCCAAGGCGACGGCCGAGCCCGCGGCCCCCGAGGCGACGGCCGAGCCCGCGGCGCCCGAGGCGACGGCCAAGCCCGCGGCGCCCGAGGCGACGGCCAAGCCCGCGGCCCCCAAGCCGACGGCAGCGCCCAGGCCGAGGCCTCGGCCGCGGCCGGCCCCGCCGAAGTCGGACGATCCCTACGGTTGATCGGTACGCCGTGGGGTACGCGCGGGAAAGGCAGCTGCGATGAGCGGCTCGGGAAGTCAGGCCGGGGAATCCGGGCGGAACCGCCCGAAGACGGCCGCCACCCTGGCAGCGCTGGGCCTCGTGGCGGCAACGGGCCTCATCTGCGGCGCGGTGGCGCTCCGCAACCCAGCGACCGTGGTGGCGCGTGAGCACCGCCGTGGCGTGGCGCCGACGGCCGCCGCGGTCGCCGGGACCGGCAGCGCCCGCGGCGACGACGCGCCGGACCCCGAGCCTCGGGCCACGGCCGCCGAGCCCGAGGCTCCGCCTGCCAGGACGGAGCCCGCCCGCGCCCAGGCCACGGAGCTCGAGAACGCCGAGGCCGCGGGGATCGCCGCGCTCCGCGCGCTCGTGGAGCGGTATCCCGAGGACCCTCCCGTCGTGAGGGCGCTCGCGCTCGCGCAGGGGCGCGAGAAGGCGTTCGCCGACGCGCTGAGCACGATGAAGCGGCTGTTCGAGATCGCCCCCGAGGAGACCGGGAACGACCAGGTCGAGCAGCTGATCCTGAGGATCGCCAACGGCCCTCCCGACGTCGCGCTCACCGCGCTCGACCTGATGGCCAAGCACATGGGGAGCCGCGGTCCGGACCTGCTCTACGAGGTGGTGACCGGGGCGAGGTTCGGCGACTATCCCAGGGACCACGCGAGCAGGCTGCTGCACGAGAGCAGCGTGCGGCAGCTCGCGTCGCCCGCGCTGATCATCGCGGACGACCTGCGACGGCTCAGCGGGTGCCCCACCAAGGCGCAGCTCGCCACGGCGCGCCGGGAAGGCGACGTCCGCGCGCTCCATTACGTCAAGCACTGGCTCACCCCGCACCGCTGCGCGACGAACCGGAGGCGCACCTGCATCAAGTGCGGCTCCCTTCACAAGGATCTGCGCGCCGCCGCCAGCGCCATCGAGAAGCGCAGGAACGAGAAGGCCGCCGCCTCGGCATCCGCGCCCGCCGCGAGCGCCGCGCCCTGACGCGCGCTCGCGCTGCCTCAGCGCGTCGCAAGCGCCACCTCGCCGGCGCCGCGCCTTTCTCCGGCGGCGCCGCGCCTTGACGAGCGCCGGCCTCACACCACCGCGCGCCGACCTCGCCGACGAGCTCTCTCCAAGCACGGCGCTGGTCGATCTTCGACCGCCTTCTTCGTGCGTGGACCGCGATGGGCCGCCTGCATCATCGACGCAGCGGGCTACCGCGCGGCAGCGTCGCTACAGTCGGACAGGGGACTCCACGCGTCGAGCCCAGCTCGTCGCGTTCAATCCGGGGTGGGCGCAGCAGGACTTGAACCTGCGACTTCGTCCGTGTGAAGGACGCACTCTACCGCTGAGTTATGCGCCCGATGCCGGCCGGCTCATCGCCCGGCCGTCTCGGAAGACGTGGCGCTTTTAACCCAGACATCGCGATTCGACAAGAACAACTCGACATCGATGTCGAAATTCTTCGTCGCCTCCCGGCAAGACCGACAAAACGGGCGTGGGGAGCCCGCCGGTACCGTCGAGGCAGCCCGGGCGCTACGGCGACGGCGGCGTGGCGCCACCCACCTGGACCGCGGGCTTCTGCTCGTCCTGCTTGATCGAGTAGCGCACGAGCGCGCGGAGCACGTCATTGCGCTGCACGTTGCCGAGGAGGCTCTTCATGTCCTCGTAGATCGACGGATCGACCAGGAGCGCGCCGAGGGTCCCCTTCCCCGCCCGCATGTCGCGCACGATCGCCCGCAGATCGCCCGTCATCGCCGTCACGTTCGCGAGCGCCTCGGCGCCGTCGCCCTCGCCGCCGTAGAGCGCGTCGTGCGCGAGGCTGTCGCTCTCGCGGATCCCTCGCAGCGTCACGGCGAGCTCGTCGGCCGCGTTGCCGAACTGCTGGATCTGCTTCTGCGGGCCGTCGCCGTAGATGACGTCGTGCGCGAACCCAGGCCCCTCCTTGACGCGCGAGACGACCCCCCGCACCTCGCGCAGCGTGCTCGCGAGCTCCGTGCTCATGCGGTCGATGCTCTGCACGGCGCGCGAGATGCGCTCGGCCTCCTCCGGATCGGTCAGGAAGCGGCGCGGGTAACCCTCGCCATCGGTCACCTGCTTCATCAGCGAGTTCACCGAGGCGACGGTCTCGTGGAGATCCTTGTGCAGCTTCTCGTCGGCGAAGCTCTGCGAGACCTTCTGGATGTTGTCGAGCGTCGCCTCGGCCTTCTCGGCCATGCCGCTCACCTTCCCCATCATGTCGGTCGGCACGTCGCCCGGGATATGGCCGCCCGGCGGCACCGACTCCGCGCTCTGTCCCTTCGTGATCTCCAGCATCTTGTCGCCGAGCAGGCCCTTGTTCGCGATCTGGGCCATGCTGTCGGTCCTGATCCGGCCCGCCTCGCTCTCGACGACCTCGAGCTTCACGTAGATCCTGGTGTCCTTCGGATCCGGGCCGTAGCCGACCTGGGCGACGTGCCCGATGTCGATGCCGCCCATGCGGACGGGCGCGCCCGGCTTCAGCCCCTGGACGTCGACGAAATTCGTCGTGAACTCGACCGAGGAGTCGAACAGCCGCCGCTCGTCGCCGATCAGAAAAATGACGAGGGCGGAGAGGAGGAGCCCCGCCAGCACGAAGAGTCCGACCTTGAGATCGCGCGCTCTGCCCATGCGGGAGGGCATCTTGCGCGATCTTGGCGGGGCCGTCACGCGCCGAGAAGCGTCTGGACGTCTTCGTTCACCGGGGCAGTCCCGGTAATGAAATTGGCGACATGCGGATCCTTCGAGGCCCGGAACTCGTCCGGCGTGCCCGTCGCGATGACCTCGCCGCGGTAGATCATCGCCATCCGATCCGAGATCGAGAACGCGCTCTTCATGTCGTGCGTGACCACGATGCTCGTGACGTTGAGGGCCGACTTGAGCCCCTTGATGAGGTGGTTGATGCGCTCGGTGTTGATCGGATCGAGGCCGGTCGTCGGCTCGTCGTAGAGCAGCACCTCGGGCTGCACGGCGATCGCGCGGGCGAGGCCGACGCGCTTCTTCATGCCGCCGGACAGGTCGCCCGGGCGCATCAGCTCGATGCCCGGCAGGCCGACGAGCGACAGCGCCCAGTTCACGCGCTCGGCGATCTGCGCCTCGGTCATCTGCTTGCGGTAGTGCTCATGCAAGCCGTAAGCCACGTTCTCGCCGACCGAGATCGAGTCGAACAGCGCGCCCCCCTGGAAGAGCATCGCGATGCGCTGG
The DNA here is from genome assembly GCF_004135735.1 of Sorangium cellulosum. Lineage (GTDB taxonomy): Bacteria > Myxococcota_A > Polyangia > Polyangiales > Polyangiaceae > Sorangium > Sorangium cellulosum_F. Next base: position 5,548,629 of record NZ_CP012670.1, read on the forward strand.
CGCACCACGCCGATGCGCGCCTCGCTCATCTTCGTGATCTCGTCGCCGTGGAACGTGATCGAGCCGCCGTCCGCCTCGAGCAAGCGGATGAGCAGCTTGAGCATCACGCTCTTGCCGACGCCCGAGCCGCCCATGATCGTCAGCGTCTCGCCCGGGTACACCTCGAGGTTCAGGTCGCGGTAGATGACCTTCGGGCCGAAGGCCTTGCGCACATGCGAGAACCGGATCAGCGGCTCAGCCACGCACGAACGCTAGCACGCCGTCCGGGCGGTGGAGCGGCGCTCTGGGGGCTCACCGGAGGGGCTGAAGCACAGGCGAGCCACAAGAGGGGCTCGCCGGAGCGCAAGCCCTGGAGGTGAGCCCCCAGAGCGCCGCTCCACCGCCCGGGCTCGCCGCGAACGCTCAGCGCGAGGCCGCGATGTGCTCGATCCTGATCTCGACGGCATCCCCGCCGCGCCAGGCGTCGCGCCGGAGCCGGCCCACCACGTCGACGCGCCCGCCGGCGAGCCGCGGCGCGAGCTCGCCCAGCTCGACCCCGAAGCAGGCGATCTCCCGGCGGGCAAAGCTGAGCGCCAGCTTGAGGTGGCCCTTCAGGTTCCTCGCCGAGCGCACGGCCGCGCCCGGCACGAGCACATGCGCCGGGCGGTTGCCCTCGCCGCACGGCTCCAGACGCTCGAGGTCGCGCGCCACGACCGCCGGGTCGTCGCGATCGTCGAGCCGGGCGTGGGCCGTCGCCCCCGCGGCCGCGGGCGGGAGGTCCTGCTCCCGGAAGGCGTCGCACCACGCCGCCCGGAGCGCCTCGACGCGGTCGGCGCGCACCTCGACGCCGGCCGCCGCCTGGTGGCCCCCGAAGCCGACGAGCTCGGCGCGGCAACGCCCGAGGGCGTCGTGGAGCCGCGCGCCGGCCGGGCCGCGCACCGAGCCGCGCCCCTTCTCGCCCTCGAGGCCGATGACGATCGTCGGCTTGCCGTAGCGCGCCGTGATCCTGCCCGCGACGATGCCGACCACGCCGGGGTGAAAGCCCTGCCGCGCGATGACGATCGCCGGGTCCCGATCGAAGCCCGCCCGCTCGATCTCGGCGAGCGCGGACGCCAGCATCTCGTCCTGGATGGCGCGCCGCTTCATCTGCGCCTGCTCGACCGTGGCGGCGAGCGCCGAGGCGGTCACGCTGTCCCGCTCGAGCAAGAGCGAGAGCGAGACGTCAGGATCCCCGAGCCGCCCCGGCGCGTTGAGGCGGGGCGCGATGCGGAAGGCGATGTCCTCCGCGGACGCGCCGCGGCCGAGGTCGAGGTTGGCGAGCGCCGCGAGCGCCCGGAGCCCGGGCCGCGCGCCGGCCTGGAGCACCCCGAGCCCGGCGCGCACGAGCGCGCGGTTGTCGCCGGTGAGCGGCGCGACGTCGGCGACCGTACCGATGGCCACGAGATCGAGGTAGGGGCGCAGATCCAGCGAGGATCCGAGCTTCTTGCGCACGGCGGCCAGCACGGAGAGCGCGAGGCCGCACGACGCGAGCCCCTTGTACGGGAAGCCGCAGTCCGCGCGGTGCGGGTTCAGGAACGCGAGCGCGGGCAGCGGCTCTTCGGGCACGAGGTGGTGATCGATGACGACGCAGTCGATGCCGGCCGCGCGCGCGGCGGCGAGCCGCTCGTGATCGCTGGAGCCGCAGTCACACGTGATGAGCAGCGTGGGCGACGCGCGCCGAACGCGCTCGAGCGCGGGCGCGGACAGCCCGTAGCTGCCCTCGGCGCGCGTCGCGAGGAGCGGCGTCACCTGCCCCGAGAGGGCGCGCAGCGCGTCGGTCATGATGGCGGTCGAGGTGACCCCGTCGCAGTCGTAGTCGCCGAAGACGACGATCCGCTCGCCGGCGCGCACGGCGCGCGCGATCCGCTCGGCGCTCGCATCGCGGTCGGCCATGGCGTCGGGCGACGTGAGGTGCGAGAGCCGCGGGTCGAGGAAGCGCCGGGTCGCCTCGTCCGGAGCCCGCCCGGCGCGGTGCAGGATGTCCGCCACGGTGATCGACAGCCCCAGCGCGCGCGCCATCGCGAGCGCGTCCGCGGACGCCTCCCCCGGGTCCGCGATGCGCGCCTCGCCGAGCGCGCCCGCGTCGCCTCGCGCTCCGTGGGAGGCGGGCGTCGGGGTCTCGCGCTCGGCGAGCTCCTTCCAGCCGTCCACCGCCGGCGTCGCCGTGCTCGTCATCGGGGGAGCGGGTACACCGGCGCGGCGGAGGTGTCCACGGCCAGGGCGCGGGGGGCGCGAGCGACCGCGACCATGGCGCCGCGCTCAGACGACGGCGTCGGCGCGCTTCTGCGCGCGGACGCGGCTCACCTTCTTGCGCTTGCTGCCGCTGGAGCCGAAGAACTTGCGGTCGATCCACTCGGTGAGCGGCGCGGCGATGTAGATGGACGAGTACGTGCCGACGGCGATGCCGACGACGAGCGTGAACGCGAAGTCCTTGATGACGCCCGTCCCCCAGAACAGGAACATCAGGAGCGACAGCAGCGTCGAGGCGGACACGAGGATGGTGCGCCCGAGCATCTCGGAGAGCGAGAGGTTGATGACCGCGGGGAAGCTCATGTCCCGGTGCTTCGCCAGGTTCTCGCGGATCCGGTCGTAGACGATGACGGTGTCGTTGATCGAGTAGCCGACGATGGTCAGCAGCGCGGCGACGGTCGAGAGGGTGATCTCGCGCTGCGTGAGGATCATCGCGCCGAGCGCGATGACGACGTCGTGGGCGAGCGCGACGATGCCGCCGGGCGCGAACCGGATGTCGAACCGGAACGCGATGTACACCATGATGAAGAGGAGCGTGATGAGCACGCTCTTGATGGCCGCGTCGCGCAGCTGCGCGCCGGCCTTCGGCCCGATCCACTCGACCCGGAGCGCCTGGTCCGGCACCGCCTCCGCGCCGAGGTGCTGCTGGAGCCCGTCCATCAGCTGGTCGCCCTTGGACTTCAGGTAGAGCTCCACCTTGTGGTCGCGCTCGCTCACGACGTTCGGGTTGTTCGCGCCGGGCCGGAGCTCGACCCCCTCGACGCCCTCGAGCTGCTTCTTGATCCCCTCCAGATCGGGCGGGACGTCGTAGCGCGCGGAGATCTTGTCGCCGCCGGGGCTGAACTTGACCTCGCTGGCGCGCACCGCCGGCGGGCAGCGGTCCTCGGGGACGGGGGCGCCGTCGGGCGGCAGGCACATCCGATCGCGCAGCGACTCCTTCTGCTTCTCCGAGAGCGCGGAGACCTCGTGCACCCGGATGAGGTAACGGTGCGGGTTCGCGGGGTCGGCGACGGACACGACGTCGGGCGAGTCGAAGCCCGCCTTGGTCACGGCCTCGCGGACGTCGGCGCTCGAGACCGGGGTCTTGAACGCGACCTCGACCTCGGTGCCTCCCTTGAAATCGGTCCCGAGCCTCGGCCCCGGCACGAAGAACGCGATGATCGAGAGGACGAGCAGCACCGCGCTGAGGCCCATGAAGAGCCAGCGCTTGCTCATGAAGTCGAACTGGCGGCCGTGTTTGATGAGTTCCATCGTCGTGTCTCAAGTCGGAGCGCCGCGCGCGCGGTCTCCTCATAGATCGGAGATCCGCGCGCGCGGCCTCCTCGTCATCCGAGCGAGAGCTTCTTGACCTTCCGGCCGCGGACTGCCCAATCGAACATCAGGCGGGTGCACACGACGCCCGTGAACAGGCTGACGGCGATCCCGACGATCAGCGTGATGGCGAAGCCCTTGATGGGGCCCGTGCCGTACTGCGCGAGGATGAGCCCTGAGATCAGCGTCGTCACGTGGCCGTCGAGGATGGCGGTGAACGCCTTGTCGTAGCCGACGTCGACGGCGGCACGCGGGCTCTTGCCGTTCCGGAGCTCCTCGCGGATGCGCTCGTTGATCAGCACGTTGGCGTCGACCGCGATGCCCATCGTGAGCGCGAGGCCGGCGATGCCGGGCAGCGTCATCGAGGCGCCGAACATCGCGAGCACGGCGATCTGCAGGACGAGGTTGAAGAGGACGCCGATGTTCGCGATGAGCCCCGCGCGGCTGTAGATCACCAGCATGAAGATGAGGACCAGCGAGCCGCTGATGAGCGCGGCCTTCGTGCTCCGCTCGATCGCGTCCTTGCCGAGCGACGGGCCGATGCGCTGCTCGTTCGACGGCGAGATCGGGGCCGGCAGCGCGCCCGACCGGAGCACCAGCTCGAGCTTGCGCGCGTCCTCGAGCTGCTGCTCGGGGTTCTGCGAGCCCATCGTGATCTGCGCGCGGCCGCCGCCGATCTTCGTCTGGATGACCGGCGCGCTCTCGACCTTGTCGTCGAGGATGATCGCGAACCGCCGCTTGACGTTCCTGCCGGTGATGTCCTCGAACCGGTCGGCGCCGAGCGGGGTGAAATCCATCGACACGTACCAGCCGCCGAGGCCGCCCTCGCTCTGATCCGGGAGCGCCTGCGCGTCGCGCACCATGTCGCCCGTGATCTCGGCCTTGCTGAAGAGGAAGTACGTCCGCCAGCCGATCTCCTCGATGGCGTCCGTCTCCTCGTCGTACTCGTACAGCTTGCTGAAGCCGATCTCGTTGTCCGGCGGGACCTGGAGCGTCGCGGTCCACTCGCGCAGCCGCTTCAGGGTGTCGCGCATCTCCTCGTGCTCGCCGCGCACCATCCGGGCGAAGTGGACCGGCTTGGTCTTCCCTGGGCCGACCGGCGCGTTCTCGATCGAGAACGTCAGGCCCTTCGGGAGGTCCTCCTCCTTGGTGGTCCTGGCGATCGACTCGAAGAAGTCGTTGTCATCGTCGACCATCTTGAACTCGAGCCGCGCCGTCTGGCTGATGATGTCGCGGATCGTGTCGAACGCCTTGTCGTCGTCGCCGGGGACCTCGATGATGATGTCCTCGTCGCGCGTCGAGACGCTCGCCTCCTTGAGGCCGAGGCCGTCGATGCGGCGGAGCACCGTCTCCTTCGCCTGCGCCACCGCCCGATCGCGGATGTTGCTCGACACCTCGTCGCGGATCCGGAACTTCGCGACGCGGCGGTCCGCCGAGCGCTGGAGCTGCATCTCCCCGAGGAACTTCGTCAGGAACGCGTCGTTGATCTTCTCCGCGTCCGCGGGGTCGTCGAAGGTGATCGTGATCGTGTCCGTGTTCTCGCGCGACTTCTCGATGCGGAGCTTCGTCTGGAGCTTCTGCATCTGCTCGATCGTCGGCGGCGCGTCGCCCTCGTGGAAGCCGAACGCGGTGGCGAGCTCCGCGCGGAGATCGTCGTAGTACCGGTCGCGCTTGTCGTTGATCGCCTCGTCGACGTCGACCGAGTACACGAGGCGGAGGCCGCCCTTGAGATCGAGCCCGCGCACCAGGCGGAACGGCATGTTCGAGGTCAGGAACCGGCTGAAGCCGAGATCGCCGCGCTTCGCCTGGGTCTCCTGCTCCGCCAGCTCTTCGGACGACAGCCCGGACTGGTCGGGCCGGCCGTAGCGCTCGTCGTGGTAGGTCGGGTAGATGCACAGCACCGCGCCGAGCGCGACGAACAGCGCCAAGCCCGTCTTCGCGCGCCACGCGAAATCGATCCACGGCCCGGTGCAGAAGAGCGCCCAGGGCACCATCAGCCCGAACGTCGCGAGCGCCCAGAACACGTGGTAGTGGGCGGCGAGGGCGGCCGCGCCGGCGGACAGCGCCGCCCACGCGAACACGCCGCGCCGCGAACGGCTGAGCCACGCACCGAGGAGGCACAGGCCGGCGACGCCGGCGAACCCGTACTGAAAGATGTTTAGGAGCATGGAGTGTGGCGCCGCGGTGGGCGGTAAAGGGCTTCCTGGTGGGCCGAGCGCCGGCCTACGACTTCTTGTCCTTCGCCGATTCCTTCGCCTTGTCGGCGGCCTTGGCGTCCGCTGCGACCTCGCCAGGATCGGCGCCCTGGATCGCGCTCTTCAGGATCTGCACGTTCACGCCGGGCGCGATCTCCAGCTTCACCCGGGGTGAGTTCGGGTTGATGTCCGTGATCCTGCCCAGGATCCCGGACTGGGTGAACACGCGATCGCCCACCTTGAGGTTCGCCTCGAGCTGCTTCTGCTTCTTGTTCTGGCTCCGCGTCATCAGGAAGATGAGCAGCAGCGGCAGCGCCAGGATGAGGAACGAGAAGGCGCCCCCGCCGAACGGCGCGGGCTGCCCCTCCTGGCCGCCGGCCGGCGGCGGCGACGGTTGACCTTCAGCAGGCGCCGCCGGCGCGGCGCCCGTTCGCCCGGGGGCGGGATTCGGCTGGAACCAGTTTGAGCTTGCCAAGGTGACGCGTGTCTCCGGCCCCGACGGGGTTCGCCCGCAAATTACGGGCCTGTCCCAACCCCCGGGGCTCGCCTCCATACCCAGGATCCATGGGTCGCGCAAGGAGCTAGGCGGGCAGCCTCACCGGGACCTGGTGGGGATTCCCGGGCTCAGGGCTTTTCCGCTCCGCGCGAACGCGGCGGGCACGCCCGCGGCGAGCCGGGCGGCGCGCGGCGTCAGCCGTCGCTGCCGAACACCACGAGCCGGCGGGCCCGCTCGCCGCTCGCGATCTCCGCGAGCGAGAGGCGCACCTCGCGCTCGGAGATCGCGCCGTCGATCGTCGCGAACGTCGCGGAGATGATCGGCGGGATGCGCCCGACCCCCGGGAAGCCCGGGGCCCACGTGAGCGCATCCGCGAACGCGGCCTTCACGCCGGCGGCGACGGGCCCGGACGGCGCGAGGGGCACGTCGAGCGGCTCGAGCACCACGATGGCCCTGGCCCGCCCGAGCGTCTTCACCACGTCCGCGCTGAAGAACGGCCGGAGCGCGCGCACGCCCACGAGGCCGACGCGCCGCCCCTGCGCGCGCAGGCTGCGCACGACCTCGCGCGCGGCCGGGAACGCGCAGCCCACGGCGACCATGATCTCCTCGGCGTCGGCCGTGTCGACGCGCTCGATCGCGCCGAGCGGGCGGCTGGTGAGCTCGCAGAGCTCCCGCATCGCGCTGGTGAGCGCGAACGGCACGCGCGCGGCGAAGCTCCGCTCGGCCCGCTTGCGGATGACCCCGCGCCCCTGCGGGCGAGGGCCGCCGTCGTCGTCGGTGTCCCCCGGCGCCACGTCCTTGAAGGTCGGCGCGGTCCGCTCCGAGCCGAGGAAGCCCGCGGCGAGCTCGCGGGCCCCGCCGAGCGCGGCCACGTCCGACGGGAGCGCGTCGACGATGTGGAGGAACGGCGTCTCGCTGTCCTCGGCGGCGCGCCGCGCGACGAGCACCATGTCGGCGGCCTCCTGGTTGCTCCAGGTGACGAGCACCCCCGCGCCGACGTCGAGCGCCGGCGCGAGCTCGTCGCGCCCCACGGCGAGGCCGCCGCGCCGCTCGATGACGTGCACCGTGATCGGCGTCCGCACCGCCGCCGCCTCGCCGAGCGCGGCGAGGGCCCCGACGAGCTCATGGGCGCCCAGCACGACGCTCGCCCGCTGCCCGGCGCGCGCGCGCTCCACGGCGCCGCGGATCGCGAGGGTGGCGCTCGCGGCGCGCTCGATCGGCAGATCGCCGGGCACCGCCGCGTGCGCGGCGAACAACACGCTGCCCGCGGCCACCTCGACGGTCGCGATCACCGCCGCCGGATCCGGCGGCGAGCCCAGGCTGTCCGGTGCTGTCATCCAGCGGTTCGTCACCCGAGGCGCACGCGAGGTCAAGCGCGGGCGCGCGCGCATTTCGGGCAGCGACCGGCCTGAAGTAACGCAGCGATCACGACGACCCCGTCTGGACATAAGTCCGCGCGATGCGGCTTTTGCCGCGCCGGGCGCGCGGGGTGGCGACGCCGCGCGGGGTGGCGACGCGGAGCATGGAGGGTCCACGCTCGCCCCGCCCCCCTGACGCGCGCTCGCCCTGACGGCAGCCCCCGCCCTGCACTGGGCACTGGCGGCATGCGCCCACGCTGGGCGCCCTGAGCGTGGCCGAGCCCCCTGAACGCCCCGAGCGTGATCGACGCGTGGACGCGGCATCGTCGCGAGCATCGGTCGCCGGAGTCGACGTCGCCCCAAAAGAGAGCTTGACGGTTCGATCTGCCCTTGCTAGGAGGCGCTCTCCGTTTCGACGGACCTCCGGGTCGCGGAGCGGGACATAGGCGCGTAGCTCAGTGGTAGAGCACTACCTTGACACGGTAGGGGTCGCCGGTTCGAAACCGGCCGCGCCTACAAATCAGCAGGAGTAACCTGCGAGGTTTCATGGCCCTCGATCAGACCGCCGAGGCGGCCCGCACCACGGTGCGCGAGGCTCTCGCCGACGATATCGCCAAGGATCGCACCGTCATCGGCGCCAAGGTCAACGGCCGCCTCCTCGACCTCCACACCCCCTTCGTCCGCGACGCCTCGACCCGGATCGAGCCGGTCCGGACGAGCGATCCCGACGGCCTGCGCATCATCCGGCACTCGACGGCGCACATCATGGCCGACGCCGTGCAGCGGCTGTTTCCGGGCACGAAGGTCACGATCGGCCCCGCCATCGACGCGGGGTTCTACTACGACTTCGACAAGCCGACCGGCCCCTTCACGGACGAGGATCTCGCCAAGATCGAGGCGAAGATGCGCGAGATCATCGCCGCGGGCCGCCCGTTCCGGCGCGAGGTGGTGAGCCGCGACAGGGCGCACGAGCTCTTCGCGCAGATGGGCGAGACCTACAAGCGCGAGCTCATCGACGCGATCCCGGAGGGCGAGGACGTCTCGCTCTACCGGCACAGCGACGGGGATCGCGAGTGGGTCGACCTCTGCGAGGGCCCGCACGTGCCGGACGCCTCGGTGCTCCAGGCCATCAAGCTGGTCAGCGTGGCCGGCGCGTACTGGCGCGGCGACGAGCGCAACCCGATGCTCCAGCGCATCTACGGCACGGCGTTCCCGAGCCAGGCCGCGCTCGACGAGCACCTGAAGCTGCTCGCGGAGGCGAAGGAGCGCGATCACCGGAAGCTCGGCAAGGAGCTCGAGCTCTTCATGTTCCACGAGGTCGCGCCGGCGATGCCGTTCCTCCTGCCGCGCGGCGCCCACGTGGTCAACGCGCTCGTCCAGTACATGCGCGACCTCTACGTCGACTACGGCTACGAGGAGGTCATCACGCCGCAGATCTTCGACAAGCGGCTGTTCGAGACGAGCGGGCACCTGCCGAATTACCGGGAGAACATGTACCTCCCGGTCACGGCGGAGCACCTCGACGCGGCCCGGCTCGCGCTCCGGCTCGGCGTCTCCCCGGGCGACGCGGACGCGGCGAGCTACAAGGAGGCCGACAAGCGGCGCGACGCGGCCGTCCTGGAGCAGCTCGCGGAGCTCGAGCGGCTCGCGCAGAAGCCGATGAACTGCCCGAGCCACTGCCTCATCTTCGGGCAGCGGCGGCGCAGCTACCGCGAGCTGCCGTGGCGGCTCGCCGACTTCGGGCGGCTCCACCGGTACGAGCGCGGCGGCGTCGTGCACGGCCTCGCCCGGGTGCGGAGCTTCTGCCAGGACGACGCGCACATCTTCTGCGCGCCCGAGCAGATGCAGGGCGAGATCCAGGCGTTCCTGCGGCTCCTGCTCGAGGTGTACGCGGCGTTCCGGTTCTCCCGGATTGACATCAAGCTGGCGACCCGGCCCAAGAAGCGCATCGGCACCGACGCCCAGTGGGACGCGGCGGAGGGCGCGCTCGCGGACGCGCTGAAGCACGCGGGGCTCCCGTACGAGATCGCGCCCGAGGAGGGCGCGTTCTACGGGCCCAAGCTCGAGTTCCACGTCGAGGATGCGCTGCGCCGGAGCTGGCAGCTCGGCACCATCCAGGTGGACTACGCCCTGCCCGATCGCTTCGAGCTCGAGTACACCGGCCCCGACGGGGCCGCTCACCGCCCCGTGATGCTCCACCGGGCGATCCTCGGCTCGCTCGAGCGGTTCTTCTCGGTGTACCTCGAGCACATCGGGGGCGCCTTCCCGGTGTGGCTCGCGCCGGAGCAGGCGATCATCGTCACGGTCAGCGAGAAGCAGGCCCCGTACGCGGAGGAGGTGGTCGCTCATCTCCGGCGCCGCGGGCTCCGGGCGAGGGCCGATCTCAGCTCGGACAAGCTCGGCGCCAAGATCCGCGCGGCGCGGCTGACGCGTGTCCCGTACGTGGTCGTGGTCGGCGACAAGGAGGCGGAGGCCCGCAAGGTCGCGCCCCGGTCGCGCGACCTGAACAAGGACCTCGGGGCGATGCCGCTCGAGGAGTTCGCCGACCGGCTCGCCGCGGAGGCGAAGCCCCCTCGCCTCGCGGTGAGCGCATCCGCTTCGTGACCTTCCGCTCCCGCCGGACGCTGGCGCCGACGCCGGCAGGCCCCCTCCCCCTCTTCCTGACGAGCCCGGCAGGCCTGAGCTCCGGTACGCCCGCACGCCGCGGTGGTGGTCGTGCTTGCCGCCGTTGCCTGCGGCGCCAAGTCAGGCGACATTGGCATGGCGATGGCCGCCGCGACCGGTACCGGTCGGAGGGCGGCGGCGCGTCGCGTTCAGAAGCACGGACCACAAGGAGGCAGCGAAATATCACATGGCGATGAGACGCTTCGATCCGCGGCAGGCCCAGAGGGGTCCGCAGATCCGCATCAACCAGCGCATCCGCGTCCCGGAGATCCGCGTCATCGGCGATGATGGCGAGATGCTCGGCATCATGCAGACCCACGAGGCGCTGCGCCGGGCACAGGAGAAGGGGCTGGATCTCGTCGAGGTCAACCCGAAGGCGGATCCCCCGGTCTGCAAGATCCTCGACTTCGGCAAGTACAAGTACGACGAGAAGAAGAAGGCCCGCGAGGCGAAGCGCAAGCAGAGTGTGGTGGAGATCAAGGAGATCAAGCTCCGGCCGAAGACGGACGACCACGATCTCGAGTTCAAGACCCGGGCTGCCCATCGGTTCCTCGGCGCCGGCCACAAGGTGAAGTTCACGGTGCGCTTCCGCGGCCGCGAGATCACGCACCCGGAGAAGGCGCAGGAGCAGCTCGACTGGATCGTCCAGCAGTGCGAGGAGATCGCGAACATCGAGGTGCGCCCGATGATGGAGCAGCGCACGATGACGCTGATGATGGCGCCCAAGCCCGCCATCCTGCAGCGGGTCGCCCAGGCCCGCGCCGCCGCCGAGAAGGCCCGCCAGAAGGCGCTCCAGGAGGGGCGCGCCGCTCCCACGGCAGCCGACGCGGAGGAGGAGGAGATCGAGAAGCTCGAGAGGCAGCTCGAGGAGCAGGACGAGGACGACGACGACGACGCCGCGGAGGCGAGCTAGCCCCGCCGCGGGACGCCTCTCTGACAGATCAGAGCGATCGCCGAGTCGCCAGGCGAGAGGGCGACGGGGGCGGCAGGCTCCCTCCCATCATTCCCCCGAGCTCTCGGCGCCCCGGCGGCCCCCTCTCTCCGCCGGCCCTTCCGCAGCAACGCCAGGAAGCTCGGTGAGACGCGCGGCGCGGACCCCCGCGCCGCGCGGAGCCGCCGCGCCGGTCGCGAGGGTCAATGCGGGATCAGACCGCCGAGCCACGCGCCCGCGGCGAGGGCCGCCAGCGCGGCGACGAGCAGCACGGCCTTCACGGCGCCGCCGCTGCCCCGGGCCGGGTGGACCGGCCGCGGCGCCAGATCGGTCGGGGCGGCCCCTGCGAGCGGTGCAGTCCCCGCGAGCGGGGCGGCCGCTGCTGGCGGTGGGAAGGCCGGCGGGGCGAGCGGCGGCGGGGCGACGGCGGGCGACGGCGGCGCAGGGGGCTGCGGCGCGGGCGCGAGCTGCGGGGAGGCCAGGGTCGTCTCGGGTCTCCTCGCGAGCGGCGGCTCCCCCGGTGACGCCGCGGGCGGATCACCCCCATCCGGCTCCTCGAGGGCGGCGAGGTTGCCCACCTCGACGGACACCGCGGCGAGGGATCGCCGCATGAGGTCCTCTCCGGGCGCCGAGACCTTGATCTCGTCCGCCCACTTGCCGATGTCCTCGAACGCCGAGATCTTGAGCGGCTCGTTCAGCCGCGCGGTGCTCGGCGCGGCCTTGCTGTCCGGCAGCGACGTGAACTCGAGCAGGGTCTCCTCGATCAGCTTGTCGATGAACGACGCCTTGTCCGACGCGGGGGCCCGCCTGCGCAGGGCCATGGCGCTGCGGACGTGCTCGGCGATGTCATAGGCGCTGACCGGCCGGCCGAACCTGTAGAGAAAGTTCGTGAGATCCCTGCCGAACTCGCGCGCGGAGCGGTACCGCGCGTCGGGATCCCGCGCGAGGGAGCGGGCGATGATGCGATCGAGCTCGGGGGGGACCGCCTTGTTGATCTCGGCGAGCGGCGGGATCTGCGCCTGCTGCACGAGCTTGACGGTCTGGTAGTCGGTGTCGCCGAGGAACAGCCGCTTCCCGGCGAGCATCTCCCACAGGATGGCGCCCACGGCGAAGATGTCGGTGCGATGATCGACCTCGAGGCCCTGCGCGGCCTCGGGCGAGAGGTAGCTGAACTTGCCCTTGATGATGCCGGCCTCGCTCTTCTCGAGCTGGCTCGTCGCCTTGGCGAGGCCGAAGTCCACGATCTTCACCTCGCCGTACTTCGTGATGAGCACGTTCGGGGGGGACATGTCCCGGTGCACGATCTTCAGCGGGTGCCCGTCGGCCGCCTTGAGCTCGTGGGCGTACGTGAGCCCCTCGCAGAGCTTCGCCGTGATGAACACCGCAGACTCGACCGGGATCGTGCGGCCGGCCTTGCGCAGGGACTCGAGGACGGCCTTCAGGTCGGCGCCGTCCACGTACTCCATCACGATGAAGTACGCGTTGTCGCCGACGCCGATGTCGAACACCTGCGCGACGTTGGAGTGGGAGAGGTGCGCCGACAGCCGCGCCTCGTCGAGGAACATCGCGATGAACCGCTTCTTCTCGCTGAGGTGCGGGAGGACGCGCTTGATCGCGACCTGCTTCTTGAACCCCTCGATCCCCGCGCTCTCCGCGAGGAAGACCTCGGCCATGCCGCCCGAAGCGAGCCGCTCGATGACCCGATAGCGCTGCTGCTGGTGGGCTTCCGTCATGCTCCGCCTAGTACACCACGTCCCGCGCCGCGCGCGGGAACAACCGGCCCCGCGCCCCGGGGCCTCGCGCGCGGCGCCGCGCGCGCGGCGTGTGCGCGCCATGGCGTGGCCCGAGGACCCAGGCGCCCACGGGCAGCGCTGAGCCCGCTCGGGAGACGACCCCGGCTCAGCCCGTGAGCGCGCTCCTCGCGGCGAGGCGCGGCGCGGGCGTGAGCGGCACCGCCACCGCGCGCGCGCGGCTCCTCGGCGCGATCACGGCGCGCGGGCGCGGCGAGAGCTCGAGCTGCGCCGCGGCGATCCGGCGGCGATCCTCGAGCTCCGCGGCGAGCATGTCCTTCACCATCTCGAGGAGCTCCGGGAAGCCCGAGAGCCGCAGCCCGATGTCGTTCGTCCAGAGGACGACCGCGAGCTCACCGTCCTCCGCCACCGCGTCGACGTCCCAGGCGAAGACGGTCTCGGCCGTCGGGTCGATGCCGAACGGGACGAGGGTGCGCCGCGGACGCTCGCCGGCGCGGCCGCGCGCGCTCGCCTCCGCGGCGTGGCCCTCGCCCTCGCCGTGCGCCTCCTCGGCCTCGCAGTGCTCGAGCACCATCCGACCGACATCCATGAACGTGCCGCGCGCGAGCGCGCGCACGCCGAGCAGGCTCGCGCCCGCGAACAGCTGCGGCCACCCGTCGTGCAGCGAGAGCAGCTCCCGGTAGCTCGGCGGTAGCGGCATCCCCAGGCGACGCTCCACGGCGACGATCGCCGACTCGGACGCGCCGGCCGGCGGCGCGATCGGCATCCCCCGCCGCGGATCGAGCCGCGCGAGCTCCAGCTTGAGCGCGCGGATCCGGTGCATCGATTCGAGCCAATCCATGCGCGCGACCCTATGCGCAAGGCGCCGGAAAGAGCAAAAAACGCGCGATCCTGGGCGCCGCACCGCCGCCTCGCTCCTCGGCGGCGGGGGACGGTGCAATGATCCGGTGTGGCCCAGATCGGGCTTCCAGCGCGGGGGCGCGGCGCGCCGCGAGCCGGCCGCGGCCGGCTCACGGCGACGGCGGAGGCCTCACGGCTCCCCGGCGCGCTCCGGGACGAGCCACAGCACCGCGAGCGGCGGGAGCGTCAGCGAGACGGACTGCGGGAACCCGTGACACGGCACGTCCTCGACCTCGACCCGGCCGAGGTTGCCCACGCCGCTGCCGCCGTACTCCGCCGCGTCCGTGTTGAGCGCCTCCACGTAGGCGCCGCGGCGCGGGATGCCGATCCGGTAGGCGTGGCGCGGCACCGGCGTGAAGTTGCCGACGAAGACCACGTGCTCGCCCGTGGGCGCCATCGGGTCTCCCGCGCCCTCCCCGTACCGGACGAACGAGATGACGCTCTGCATGTTGTCGGTGCAATCGATCCACCGGAAGCCGTGGTGCTCGTCGTCGAGCTCGTGCAGCGCCGGGCGCCTCCTGTAGAGGGCGTTGATGTCCGTGATGAGCCGCTTGAGCCCGGCGTGGGCCGGGACCGAGAGCAGGCCCCAGTCGAGCTCCGTCTTCTCGCTCCACTCGCTGAACTGGCCGATCTCGCCGCCCATGAACAGGAGCTTCTTGCCCGGGTGCGCCCACATGTAGCCGTAGAGCGCGCGCAGGTTCGCGAGCATCTGCCAGTGGTCGCCGGGCATCTTCGAGAGCAGCGAGCGCTTGAGGTGCACGACCTCGTCGTGGCTCAGCGGCAGGAGGAACTTCTCGGAGAAGGCGTAGAGCAGCCCGAACGTGAGCTGGTGGTGGTGGAACGCGCGGTGGATCGGCTCGTGCTTGAAGTAGTCGAGCGTGTCGTGCATCCACCCCATGTTCCACTTGAAGTCGAAGCCGAGCCCGCCGACGTACGTCGCGTGGGTCACCGACGGCCAGGCGGTGGACTCCTCGGCGCACAGGATCGCGCCCGGGCAGCGCTCGTGCACCCGGTCCGACAGCTCGCGGATGAACTCGATGGCCTCGATGTTCTCGCGCCCGCCATACCGGTTCGGCACCCAGTCGTGCGGGCCCTGCGCGGCGTAATCGAGGTAGAGCATCGAGGCGACCGCGTCGACCCGCAGGCCGTCGATGTGAAACTCGTCGAGCCAGTACAGGGCGTTGGCGATGAGGAAGTTCCGGACCTCGTGCCGGCCGTAGTTGAAGATGTAGGTGTTCCACTCCCGGTGCTCGCCGAGCCGCGGATCGAGGTGCTCGTAGAGCGCCGTGCCGTCGAACCGGCCGAGCGCCCAGGCGTCCTTCGGGAAGTGCGCCGGGGTCCAGTCGAGGATCACGCCGATCCCCCTCTGGTGGAAGCGGTCGACGAGGTAGCGGAAGTCGTCGGGGTCGCCGTAGCGGCTGGTCGGCGCGAAGTAGCCGGCCACCTGGTAGCCCCACGAGCCGTCGAACGGGTGCTCCATCACCGGCATGAGCTCGACGTGCGTGAAGCCGAGCTCGACCACGTAGTCGACGAGGTGGTCGGCGAGCTCGCGGTAGGTCATCCACCGCATGCCGTGCTCGTACGGGGGGCCCTCGCCCGGCACGCGGCGCCAGGAGCCGGCGTGGACCTCGTAGATCGCGAGCGGCTTCTTGCGGGACTCCTCCTCGCCGCGCGCCTTCATCCACGCGGCGTCCTGGAAGGCGTACCGGCTCGTGTAGACGCGGGAGGCGGTGGCCGGCCGGAGCTCCATCGCCTGGGCGAGCGGATCGGTCTTCACCGTGATGTGCCCCTCCGCGGTCTTGATCTCGTACTTGTAGAGCGCGCCCTCGCCGAGGCCGGGGACGAAGATCTCCCAGAAGCCGCCGCCCATCCTGCGCATCGCGTGGCGGCGGCCGTCCCACTGGTTGAAGTCGCCGACCACGCTCACGCGCCGGGCGTTCGGGGCCCACACCGCGAACGAGGTCCCGGAGACGCCGTCGAGCTCGCGCACGTGCGCGCCGAGGATGCGGTAGAGCTCCCAGTGCCGGCCCTCCGCGGCGAGGTGGAGATCGACCTCCCCGAGCGTGGGCCGGGCGGCGTACGGGTCCTGCTCCAGCGCGACGCTCCCGTCCGCGGAGCGCACCTCGAGCCGGTAGCGGAAGCGGTCGTCCTTCGGGTAGGTGACGCCCGGGAAGCGCGCCTCGAAGAAGCCCGCCTCGTGCACGCGCCTGAGCGGCAGCTTCGGCAGCGATGGATCGCCCGGCAGCACCGTGATCGCCTCGGCGTCCGGGCGGAAGACCCGCACCCAGAGATCGCCTTCCTCCTCGTGCGGGCCGAGCACCTGGTGGGGATCCGGATGCTCGACGGCTGCGATGAGATCGACTTCGCGTTGTTCCAGCATGTCAGGGTCACGCCTATACCGGCTCCCGTCGCCGACGTCATGCCGAGAGTCCGAGACGCCAGCCAGGCGCTCCCTGACATCGCGCCAAGGTTGCGCCCGCGCACCCAGGTTGCGCGCGGCCCGACCCCTGGCGCTGCCGCGGTGTGCTCACCATTTGTCCGCAACGCAACAGCGGGCTCCGGGGGCCGGATCCCGCGCGCATTCGCCGGGAAACGCGGCAAATGCCCATTTGCTGTAGCTTCGCCGGAGGGCTACGGTCCGCGGTGTCGAGCGGCGGACCGCGGAGGCCATCCGGCCCGACGGCGGGCTCGGCAAGCGGAGGGATCGAACATGGGTCAGGTGGTGAGCGAGCGCTCGGTGGGGAGCAACGGCGGCAGCGGTCCTGGCGTGAACGGGCACGGGGACGCGACGATCCGCAGCTACGCGCCGGCGACCGGGGAGCTCCTCGGGGAGGTCCCGAACACGAGCGCCGACGAGGTGCGGGCGGCGGTCGCGCGGGCGCGGCGCGCGCAGGAGGCGTGGGGCGCGTTGCCCGTCGAGGAGCGCTGCCAGCGCGTGCTCCGCTTCCGCGACGCCATCGTCGACCGGTCGGACGAGATCGTCGACCTGCTGTCCCGCGAGTGCGGCAAGCCGCGCCACGAGGCGCTGCTGCACGAGGTCCTGGTCGCGGCGGACATGGCGACCTACTTCGCGAGCACCGCCCCGAGGGCGCTCGAGCCGCGCGAGATCAAGCTCCACCTCTTCAAGCACCGGCGCAGCTTCGTCCACTACGTCCCGCGCGGCGTGGTCGGCGTGATCTCGCCGTGGAACTTCCCGTTCCAGCTCGCGCTGCGCGACGTGCTCGCGGCGGTGGTCGCCGGCAACGCCGCCGTGCTCAAGCCGAGCGAGGTGACGCCGCTCATCGCGCTGAAGCAGAAGGAGATCTGGGACGGCGCGGGCATGCCGGAGGACCTGTTCCAGGTCGTGACCGGCCTGGGGCCGACGGGCGCGGCGCTCATCGACAGCGGCATCCAGCTGCTCGTGTTCACGGGCAGCGTCGGCACGGGCAGGCGGGTCGCCGCGGCGTGCGGCGAGCGGCTCATCCCGTGCGTGATGGAGCTCGGCGGCAAGGCCCCGCTCATCGCGTGCGCCGACGCGGACGTCGAGCGCACGGCGCAGGCGATCGTGTTCGGCGGCTTCGCGAACGCGGGGCAGGTCTGCCTCTCGGTGGAGCGGGTCTACGCGCACCGCGAGATCCACGACCGCCTGCTCGAGCGCACGATCGAGATCACGAAGGGGCTGCACGTCGGCGATCCGAGCAGGGCGTTCGTCGACGTGGGGGCGGTCGTGTTCCCGCCGCAGATCGACGTGGCCGAGCGGCACATCAAGGACGCGGTCGAGAAGGGGGCGAGCGTGAAGACCGGCGGCAAGCGCGCGCCGGGGCCGGGCCAGTTCTTCGAGCCGACGATCCTGGCCGGCTGCGATCACGGGATGACCGTGATGACGGAGGAGATCTTCGGGCCGATCGTGCCGTTCATGCAGGTCGCGACCGAGGAGGAGGCGATCCGCCTGGCGAACGAGTCGCACCTCGGGCTGAACGCCTACGTGTTCTCGGAGGACACCGACCACGCGCGCCGGATCGCCGAGCGCCTGCAGGCCGGCGGCGTGCTGGTGAACGATGTGCTCATGAACGGCGCCTGCCCCGACGCGCCGTTCGGCGGCATCAAGCAGAGCGGGTTCGGCCGGGTGATGGGCGAGGACGGGCTGCGGCAGATGTGCGACGTCAAGCACATCAACGCGGACCGCGTGAACTTGGGGGCGAGGGATCCGCTGTGGTTCCCGTACACCGAGGCGTCGTACGGCTGGTTCAAGCGGGGGCTGCGCGCGCTCTACTCGAGCGGCGGCCTGCTGCGGCGCATCGGCGAGCTGTTCTAGCGCGCCGAGCGGGCTGAAGCTCGACACGCTCACGGGCCGACCGGACGACCCCGCGGGCCCCGAGGGATCGTCGCCGGCCCGCGGGCGCCCGCTCAGGCGTCGCGCGCGCAGTGCACGTCGAACCCCTCGGCGTAGGCCATCCCGACCGGGAGCCCCCGCAGCCGCATGTCCTCGCAGAAGTGGTCGATACAGATACCTCGCCGGCCAAACTGGCTGTGGTGCGCCGCGATCGCCGACATCTTGCGATCGACCGTGGAGGAGACGTCGATCCACACCCGAGGTTGCCAGCTACGGATCGCCGGCCGGCACGCGCTCGGGGCGTAGAAATAGACGTCGGACCGCAGGAGCCGCGTCGCGCTGAGCACGCCTCGGTGCACGAGGACGTGGTCATAGTGGGTCTCGTCGCTCGAGTGGGTGAAGAGCGCCGCCGGAGCGTGGGCGCGCATCACGGCGTCGAGGCGCCTGACGAGCTCGTGCATCCGCAGATCCTCGACGCGGATGCACCGCTCCGGCTCGAGCGCGACGAGCTTCGCGCCGAGCAACGACGCGGCGGCGGCGCTCTCCGAGAGCCGCTCGTCGAGCCTGTCCGGCACGGCGACGATCACCATGACCACGTTGGCGCCGACCTCCGAGAGCCGAGCGACCGTCCCGCCCATCCCGATCTCCACGTCGTCGGGGTGCGCGCCGACCGCGACGACCGTCTTGCCTGCATAGCTGGAAATGAAGCTGCTCATTGCCCCCCCTGATGCTCGCTGTCGAGCTCCGTCCACCGCGGCTCGCGGTACAGAAAAAGCGTGAAGTCGTTCGGAAGATAGTCGTGGCGAAGCGTGACCGTCGGCGTCAACGTCAGCGCGCGCGCGAGCGCCTCGAGCGGCTCGACGTACAGGCGCTGCGGCGCCTTGCGCGAGGCGCGCGCGCTCAGGAAATTCACCGCCACGGCTCGCCGGCAGAGCTCGTACAAGCGCGTCAGGGTGGGAATGATCCGCCCCGCCGCGCTGGGCGTCTCCAGCCCGAAGATGCCGCTCGCGATCACGTAGTCGTAAGGCCCCGAGAGATCGGCCGTCAGGATGTCGCCCGCCAAGAATCGCGCGGGCCCCGGCCCCTGGTGCCGCCGGCGAGCCTCGGCCACGAGGTGCTCGCACAGCTCGAGGCCCGTGTAGTCGGGCACGACGCCCCGCGCCCAGAGATAGCGGACGAAGTCACCGAGCCCCGCGCCGACGTCGAGCACGCGGGCCCGGTGGAGATCGCCCACGCTCCTCAGCACGTCAAAGCGGTGGAGCTGCGACTCACGGTTGTTGAAGCCGAGCCCCCGGTGCGTGTAGCCGTGCTTCGCGACCTCCGCGTGGTAAAAGGCCCGAACGCCGTCGGCGTCGGCGGTGAGCTCCACCGCCTCACTCCGCTGCGCGCACATCGGCCCTCGGCTCCTCTCTGGCATGGACGGCGCGCGTCGCCTGCGGCCGGCTCGGCGAGGGCGCGCGCTCTCCCCGCAGCACCGACGCGCTCGCGCTCCCGCAGTTGAAGAGGAGATCGACCACCGCGAGCTGAGGCAAAAACGCCTCGGGGGGCCGGAGCTGGGGATAGACGGGGTGCTCGAACGTCTGCCACGCGACCCGCAGGCCCGCCGCCTCGAACATCTCCGCGTCGATGTAGCTGCGCGATCCGCCCCCGCCGGCGAGGTACGTGTCCGCGCCGAGGATCTGGCACAGGTTCACCATCATGTCGGCGCGCGCCCCCTGGAGCCCGCAGAGCGACGTGCTGTACACGATCGGCGTGCTGATCTCGAGCTGGTCGAGGAAGTAGCGGAGGAGGACATCGTTCAGCTCGACGAGCCGATGCCAGGGGCGCGTCAGCACGTCGGCCAAGAACGGCCGATACTGCCCGTAGTACGGCGCCCTGGAGTAGGCGTGATCGAGGGTCCGCACCATCCGCTCGCCCCAGGTGATGCTCCCGTCGGGCGCGTTCTCGATCTCCTTGTCGCAGATGAGCTCCGCGCGCGAGCGCTGGCGCACGGGGACGCTCAGCCAGGCGGCGCCGGCGCGGGTCTTGATCCTGTTGCGGTTCTGATAATTCTGCCGCTCGAACTGCACGTGATCGAGCACCACGAACACGTCCGAACGACGGATCTTGTCCAGATACCCCAACCAGGGCAGAAAATGCGATTGGTGTGCACTGATGATCATGTTCCCCCCCTCGGCCCAAGAGCGCGCACGGCAGGCGCCGCTCGGCGCCCTCGAGAGCGCGATCGCGACGACCGCCCCAAACAAGGTATCTTCAAGCCCAGCTACCGATCACCGCAAACCCGCGAGGAGCCGCGACCGCGCGGGCAGCCAGAAGACGAGAGCGCCGCGACCGCGCTCGCTCCGCCCCCCGTGTCGCTGTTGCGTGTCGCGACGCCTCGATCTCGACGCTCCGCTACGACCTATCAGCCTTCGCCCAGCAGGCGCGCGAGCTCCTCCACGTGGACGCGGAGGTACTCGACCTCGGCCTTGACGTGGACGAGCTCGAACCAGGTGTTCTGCGCATAGATCTTCGCCCTCCGGTCGGTCAAAGGCTCCACGGAGCGCAGCCTCGCGTCGAGCTCCGCGAGCAGCGCGCGCGTCCGCTCCAGCCGGCGCTGCTCGGCCCGGTGGGCGGCGGTGAGCTCCAGGATGACCTGCTCGACGCGGTCCCTCGTGCCCCCCACCTCGGAGGCCGTGAGGCGCCTCCGCCCCGCCGCCGCGCGCTCGTCGTGGCCGCGCTGGAACATCATGCCGAGGTTCACCGACGCGCGCAGCGCGCCGAAGACCGGGATATCCTGCCGCGCGCCGAAGACGTGCAGGTATCCCCCCTGCACGCTGACATCCCAGGCGTAGGAGCGCCGGAGCGCGGCGTTGTACCGCTCCACCAGCGCGTCCGCCGCGTCGTGCTCGCGCTTGAGCTCCGCCACCGTCGCGGTCGGCGGCGCGCCGCGGCCGCGCGCCATCTGCAGATCCCGCGCTGTCTGGTCCACCTCGGCCAGCAGGTCGTGCACCCGGAGGGTCAAGCCGTCGAGCTCGTCGACGGTGGCCAGGGACTGCTCGAGCGCCGCCTTCGTAGAGCTCAGGATCTCCTGCGCGCGCGGCGTCGCGGCCGTGAGGACGGCGAGCTTCGCCGAGAGCGCGCCGCTCGTGAGCACGTCCTGGAAGGCCGCGATGTAGGCGTTCAGCTGGCTCAGGGCGCGGTGGCGCACGCACTCGGCCCTCGCGCGGTCCCGGAGCAGCCCCGCGCGGTAGAGCCCCGCCGCGCTGTAGCTCGCGCCGACGGAGAGCCGGGGCTGCGCGTGCAGGCTGCCGGCGTCGCCCGGGGCGTCGAGGCCGCTCGACACGTCGAGCTGGCCGAACAGGGTCGGTGACATGAGCAGCGCGCTCTCGGACCCGGCTGTCCCGGTCACGAGCTGACAGTACGCCTCGGCGTCCTCTTGCCAAGCCGTCCTGTCGCGCGCGGCGCCCGGTCGATCGGCGCTCGGCTCCGCGGCCGCGGTGGATGAAAGGACGACCCCCGCAAAGACCAGAGTCGCTCGCGACAACATGTCACCTCCCTACGAACAGCCCGTCGACCCCCGACGCGATCGCTGACCGCAGCGCCCCCTCAGCACCTCTCGGACCAACGCGCGGAGCCAAGTCATCGAGACGATAAGACGTCTTCACGAATCCGACCGAGAGGGGCTCTCTCTCTTTCGCCGCTGCCCGTTCATCCATTCTTTCCGACCAGTTGTAGCGGCGTGATTTTCTGAAACGCCCCCACCTCTGTGTAAATGGTCGTCATTAAATGACCTGACCCGCGATGTCCCGGGCGACACGACGACACCGCGGGTGCCAGCCGACATCAAACGACGCAGATCTGCCGTGCAGCATTTGCACGCGCGACGAGAAATTACGACACACAGGGGGAATGCTTGTTGGCGATGAACACACCGCGGTCCGTTCGCGGGCCTCCGCCGCGCGGGGCGAGCGCGCCCGGAGGCGCGGGGCGAGCGCGCCTGGAGGCGCGCGCCTCGCCCGGAGAAAGGCCGCGCGCGCCAGCCGGAGCTCGGATGTGAGGTGATTGATTCGGATCCCGCGGGCGGCGCCCGGCGCGGGGATCGCTGGTTCGCGGGTCGGAGACCCGTCAGAGATCGCTGACGCGCGGAGCTGGCGCCGCGTCCCCCCGAGATCGTCCCTGGTTCGTCGCGGGAAGGCCGGGGCGCAGGCGGGTCACGACAGGGGCCCGCCGGAGCGCAGGCCCCGTGAGCGACGAGCCAGGGACGAGCCCGGGGCACGACGTACCAGGCGCTCAGTCCCCCTCTGCGCTCGCGCACCTCGCGGGGAGCGACCCCGGGCTCGGCGGCGGCGCCGCGCCCGGCGTGGCGCTGGCGTAGAACTCGACCGTGAAGCGGCCGTTGTCCGTGCGCAGCCCTACCGGGCCGTCGAACGAGAGGACGCTCTGGTCCAGGGAGCCTTCCCAGGCGAGGATCCCATCCACGACGACCTCGAGCGCGGTCCCGCGCAGATCGGCGCGCAGGACGTGCCAGCCGCCGTCGGTGAGCGCCGGCACCGGCGCCGATCGGTGCGGCTTGATGTTCCTGTAGCCGTTCGCGCCGCACTCCGCGTAGGCCTGTTTTCCCGGGTTCTGCTTCACCGTCACCCAGAGGCGCGGCGACGGCTCGATCGTCCACATGACGTAAACGACGTTGCAGCCGTCCTGAGAGCGCAGCTTCAAGCCGATCTGCCGCCGCAGCTCTCCCGAGTCGAGCGGCGCCGAGTCCGCGGTCGGCCCATCGTAGCGGAAGCGCAGGGCCGCGGCGGGGGTCGTCATCGCCGTGAGCACGGCGCGCGTCATGGGGTGATCCACCGCGAACCCCCACCAATCGACCGGCCTGATGGCGCCGCTCGTGACGCAGAGCTCCGCCGGGCGCGCGGCGCGGAGCGCTGGCCAGCCGGCCCGGGCGACGGACGCCTGCGGATCCGCGGCCTCCGGGTCATCGCGGGCCGTCGTGTCGCTGGATCGGGCGCGGTGACGCCCCCCGTCACAGTCCAAGAGCGCCCCGCCCGCGACAACCGCAAAGAACACAACGGCTCGGCACCACATGAGGACTGACTCCTTGGTACGGCGGCGCGCCCCGTCGCACGGGGGACGGGGGCGCCGCGTATCATGACCCGGAATCATAGCAAGAGCGGCACGGAGCCGACCAGGAGGACCTTCGCCTGCGCTGCCTGCTCGTCGTCGATCTGCAGCTGCACCATCTGCCCGCGGCTGACCCAGTTCCCCTTCATCGGATGGCTGGCGTGGACCTCTCCCTCGATCAGCTCGACCACCTTCCCCGCCCGCCTGCACCAGACGAAGAGCAGCTCGCAGTGGTAGACCGGGCTATCGTTCGAGACGTTCTCGATGTTCTCGTACGGCACGAAGGCGACCGTCAGATCCCTGTCCACGGCCTTCAAGTACGGCGACCCCTGCATCGCTCGAATGGTCCGCTCGTGGCTCGCGATCATCCCGTCTATCACGGCGAGGTTCGCCTCGATGGCCTTCTGGCTCTCTTGCGCCCTCGCGACCTCGACGACCGAGTGCTCCAGCTCGCGCGTGAGCGAGAGGACATCGTAGGTGAGCGGGCGCGCGGGGGCCGCGCCGATCCCGGGCGCGCTCACCGCCACGTCGAGCGCGCCGACCCGGCGCGAGAGCGCCTCGATCTGGCTGTTCAGCGCCACCGCCTTCTCGTCGAGCGATAGCGTCGAGTGCGCGATCTGGGCGAGCTGGTAGCTGCCGCTCACGAGATCGTCCTGGTTGATGAGGTGGGCGTCGTAGAGGCCCTCCATGCGCTCGCGGGAGAGGCCGGCGTACGCCTCGCTCGATCGCTGGATCTCCGCCCTCGCGGACGTGTGCGCCGCGACGAGGCGCGAGAGCCGCTTGAGCTCGGCCTTCCGGTCGCCGAGCTCCTGCCGCATGGCCGCGGCGAAGCTCTCTTGAAACGCGCTCTCCATCGCGACGATCCGCCTCTCGTGGTCCAGGCGGCCCTGCGCGTCGCGCCGCTCGGCGACGAGCTTCTCCTTGAACGCCGTCTCCTGCGCGACGCGCGACTGGAGCGAGATGACCTTCTCGTCCGCCGGCGACAGGATGGTCGGCATCACCCACCTGCTGTTCACGGTGAAGAAGACATACGAGGCGATATAGGACACGATCCCGAGCAGGATCGCCGTCAAGATCGCGAAACCACACAGCTTGTATGCGGACACGATGAGCTGGTTGAGCCAGGCAACGCTCACCCGGCGCTTCACGGCGGCCGTGAGCTTGTCGGCCGCCCGCACGATCATCACGTTCATAACTACCCCCCCCGGGATCTCAGACCTCGCCGCGCCGCGCCATCCCCTCCGGCGGCGCGAAAGGCCTCTTGTTTGACGTTATCGAGCGGCCCAGGCGCAAAGGAGGCCGCAGGGTCGACGAGCTCCGCTCTCCGGGCCCGGCGTCCTCGGCGTCTCGACCGCGC
Source organism: Sorangium cellulosum (assembly GCF_004135735.1). GTDB lineage: Bacteria > Myxococcota_A > Polyangia > Polyangiales > Polyangiaceae > Sorangium > Sorangium cellulosum_F. Next base: position 5,573,275 of record NZ_CP012670.1, read on the forward strand.
ACGAGCGCGTGCCGCTCAGGCGGCCGTCTTCTCGACGAGCGCCGGCTTCCGCGGCTCCGCTCCCTTCGCCGGCTCCGCCTCTTCGAGGGGCACGTCGGGCGCGGGCGCGTGCCCGCGCGTCTCCCAGCTGCTGGAGTCCAGCGTGAACAGGGCGAGCGGCGTGAAGAGCAGGTAGGTCACCGGCATGACGAAGGACATCGACAGGAACCAGCCCGGGTGCACCCGCATCGACTCAGGCAGCTCCCTCGTACCCTGCCAGTAGATGGCCCCGAACACGGCGAGGACCGCGACGTGGAAGGCGGCGAGCTCCCAGAAACGCCACGCCGTGACCATCTCGACGATCGCCACCGGATACAGCACGAGCATCGCGAACTGCGACAGGTAGTGCAGCCCGATCACGGGGTGCAGCCTCCACGCGTGGCTCAGCCCGCAGCAGAAGTCGATGAGGTTCGAGCGCCGCCACCTCAGCTGCTGCGAGAAATACTTGGTCAGGGTCGTCGGGACGACCGTCCAGCACACGGCCTCCAGCGTCAGCACCGTCTGGTACCCCGCCTTGACGATCTGACGCGTGAGGAAGCGATCCTCGCCGTATTTGATCGCTATGCCGAGGACGCTCCGCCGCTCCAGGATGGGCTCCAGCTCGAGGAGGACATGGCGGCGGTACGCCGTCAGGCAGCCGGAGAGGCACATGACCGACGCGAACGCGCGCTCGAGGTTCTTCAGGTACTCGTACCCGAAGAAATACTTGATTGCTTGCATCCGGGTCAGCCAGTTGTCGTTCGCGTTCGACGCGATGACGCGGCCGCCGACGGCGGCGATCTCGTCCCTGACGAACCGCGCGACCAGCCTCCGCACCGCCTGGCTGTCCACGATGACATCCGAGTCGACCGAGACGATGATCTCCGAGCTCGCCTTCCGAACCGCGCGATTGATCCCCTTCCGTTTCCCCATGTTGTGAGGGTTCCTCATCACGGTCACCCTGCTCGGACAGGTCGCCGCCGCCTTGCAGGCCCACTCGTAGCTCCCATCCTTCGAGCAGTCGTCGACGACCGTGACGTTCAGCTTCTCCGGAGGGTAGTCCTGCGCGAGCACGCTCAAGACCGTGTGGTAGACGCCCTCCCCCTCGTTGAACAGCGGGATCACGACCGTGACGGTCGGCTCGTAATCCGACCTCGTCGCGTCGAACTCGCTCCCCTTGATCCGCTTCCAGAACACGCCGCCGACGTACCGGTTCATGAACACTATTAATAATATCACGGCAAATGGGAAGAGAGTCATAACAGCCCACCCCAGTGGATTAGTTGGAATATCAATGCCACCGCATCGACGAAAAATCAATTCTGTCGATTGAAATATTCTCCGCCTGATTGCACGCGCGTTGTTGACGGAACCAGCGAGGTCGAGGGGAGGGAGAGTGTCTCAGGCGGCCGGCCGCGCGCCGCGGCGCCGCGGCGGCCGCTTCGGCCGAGCGTCGGAGAGGGGCGCGCACCGGCTCGCGCTGCTCCACCGGGGGCAGGTGCACTTCCAGGGTGACGTGGGCGCCGGGCAGCGGATCGCTCGAGGCGCCGGAGGACGCGGCCATCGCGCGCTCCGAGGGCGTCGCTCGGCTCGTCGTGCAGGCCCGCGCGCTGCGCGCCACGGCGGTCACGCCGACGAGGTCCCCGTCGACCTCTGCGCGCCGGCGGGAACGCCCGCGCGCGTCGCGGCGTGGAGGGTCTACGAGCGCCATCGCCCCCTCGGCCGGCGCCCGAGCCGCCATGGGCTCCAGCGGCTCGCGGCGCTCGCTGATGAGATAGAGCGGATCTGGAGCCGAGCCGTGACGCCGGACGTGGCGACCGATCCCATGAGGCCCGAGCGCGCGGACGCCCTCATCACGCTGACGCCCCGCGAGCGCAACCGTCGAATCCGGGCGGCCCTCATCGGAGGCGCCTGGCCGCCGCGCGCCGAGGCTGACTGGAATAGAGCTACCGCAGGACCCGCAACGGACATGGTGCCGCGGCATCCATGGAAACCGCGTTGTTCGAGGGAGGCCTGGAAAGACCATACGGGAGGCCCTCCGGGGCAGACGGCGATGGATCTGTCGAGGTCGACGGCGCCTGCGCGCCGCGGAGGCGGGGGCGTGTCGAGCGTCGCGGGGCTCTGCGGACGGGAGCGGAGGAGGGCATATGGGGTGGAGCGTTCATGGATGGGTACGGTACGGGTGCGCGCTCGTGGGGCTCGCGGCCGTCCCCGGGTGCGCGGACGCGGAGGCGCCGGGCATACGGGAGACGCGCGGCGCGCTGACGGAGGCGCCGCTCACCGTCAGCCTCACGTTCGATGACACGCTCGCGAACCAGTTTCCGGCCGCGGCGATGCTCGAGGCGCACGAAATGCGCGGCACCTTCTTCGTCAACTCGCCGCGGCTCGACCGGGCGGGATCGATGTCGCTGGCGCAGGTCAAGGAGATGCAGGACGGCGGCGCGACGTTGAACGGAGGACATGAGATCGGCGGCCACTCGCTTGGACATCACCATCTCCCCGAGTTGAGCTACGACGGCAAGCGGATGGAGGTGTGCAACGATCGGGCGGATCTGCTGGCGAACGGCTTCACCGCCCAGACCTTCGGCTATCCGTTCGGCGACGACGGCGGGACCGGCTCGGATGCCTGGACGGCGATCGACGACTGCAACTACAACCTGGCGCGGGACATCGGCGGGTTGAACAACGCCGCCGGTTACTGCGGGAAGCCGCCGAGCAACACGAGCGGCAGCCACGCCGAGTCCATCCCCCCCCGGGACAGGCACGTCGTCCGCACCCCAGCGTCGATCGGCCCCGGGTGCACGCTCGACGATCTCATGGCCTACGTCGACAACGCCCGGCTCAACACGAGCGGCCCCGGCTGGATCGTCTTCCCGTTCCACAACGTCTGCGACGGCTGCAGCAGCAACGCGATATCGCCCGCGCTGCTCGCGCAGTTCCTCGGCTGGCTGCGGGGCGAGGTCGAGTCGGGTCGGGTCGTGGTCAAGCCGATGCGCGACGTGATCCCCGGGCTCGTCGAGCCCGCCGTGATCTGGAACGGCGAGGGCGGGTTGCTCAAGAACGCGGCGCTCGAGCGCTCCGGGAGCGTCGATCCGAGCCTGGCCCACTGCTGGCAGCGGACAGGCGACGGCCTGAACAGGTATCGATGGGAGCGCATCACGGGTCGCCGGGGTTCCGGGCTGCGGCTGACGATCAGCGCCTATGAGACCGGCGGCCGCCACCTCACCTCGACGCAGGACAGCGGCGCGTGCGCCCCGGTGAACGCCGTCGAGGGCCAGCGGTTCACCGCGTCGGCGTACTACCGGTCGAACACCTCACCGGTGCTCGCGGTCCACTACAGAGACGCGTCTGGCTGGCATGTCCTGGAGGAGTCCGCGGCAGGCCGGCTGCCGCCCTCGCCGGAGTCGTGGGCGAGCGCGAGGCTCACCACGAGCGCGCCTGTCCCCGAGGGGGCAACGCACGTCTCGGTCTCGCTCGGTCTCCGCGCGGCCGGCTGGGTCGAGATGGACGACTTCCGCTTGACGCCCCGCTGAACACCGCATCACCGCGCCGGCGCGGCGCCCCCTCCCGTCCACGCGCCCGCCGCCGGCTCGGCTACGCGGCGGCCGCCGGCTCTCCCGCCGTCGCGTTCGCCGCCGCGCCGCCGCCTACGGCCTCGATCGGGGCCTCATCCAGCGCCGCCGCGAGGACCTGGCTCATGTCGTCCACGAAGATGAGCTCGAGCGCCGCCCGGATCTCCGCCGGGATCTCCTCGGCGTCGCGCGCGTTCTTCTGCGGCAGGATGACCCGCGTGATCCCGGCCCGGTGCGCCGCGAGCACCTTGGACTTGATCCCGCCGACCGGCAGCACCCGGCCGCGCAGCGTGCACTCGCCCGTCATCGCCGTGTCCGAGCGCGCCCGCCGCCCCGAGAGCAGCGACGTCAGCGCCGTGAACATCGTCACGCCCGCGGACGGGCCGTCCTTGGGCACGCCGCCCGCCGGGACGTGGATGTGCAGGTCCTCCGCCTCGAGCTTCGCCGCGTCGACGCCGAGCTCGCCGGCGTGGCTGCGCACGTAGGTCAGCGCCGCCTTCGCCGACTCCTTCATCACGTCGCCGAGCTGGCCGGTGATCTCGACCCTCCCCTTCCCCGGCATCCGCGAGGTCTCGATGAACAGGATGTCCCCGCCCACCGGCGTCCACGCGAGCCCGGTCGCGACCCCGGGCACGCTCGTGCGCTCCGCGACGTCGCTGAAGAAGCGGACCTTGCCGAGGTAGTTGTCCAGGTGGCGCGGCTCGATGACCACGCGCGGGATCTTGCCGTCGGCCGCGCGCGCGATCTCCAGCGCGATCGCCCGGCAGAGCTTCTTGAGCTCGCGGCCGAGCTGCCGCACCCCGGCCTCGCGCGTGTAGTCGCGCACGATCGCCGCGAGCGCCTCGTCGGTCACCGAGAGCGCCTCCGCCTCGATGGCGTGCTCCTTGAGCTGCTTCGGGAGCAGGTGCGACCGCGCGATCGCCACCTTCTCGTCCGGCGTGTAGCCCGACAGCTCGATGACCTCCAGCCGGTCCCGGAGCGGCGCGGAGAGCGCGCCGAGATCGTTCGCCGTGCAGAGGAACAGCACCTCCGACAGATCGAACGGGAGCTCCAGGTAGTGGTCGACGAACGTCCGGTTCTGCTCGGGGTCGAGCACCTCCAGGAGCGCGGCCTCGGGCGAGCCGCGCCACCCGGCGCCGAGCTTGTCGACCTCGTCGAGGAGCACGACCGGGTTCTTCACCCCGGCCTTCTTCAGCGCGTGCACGACGCGGCCGGGCAGCGCGCCGACGTACGTCCGCCGGTGGCCGCGCAGCTCCGCCTCGTCGTGCACCCCGCCGAGCGAGATGCGCACGAACGGGCGGCCGGTCGCGTCCGCGATCGACTGGCCGAGCGAGGTCTTGCCCACGCCGGGCGGGCCCGCGAAGCAGAGGAGCGTCGCGCGCGGCCTCCCGGTCAGCTTGAGCACGGCCATGTGCTCCAGGATGCGGCGCTTCACGTCGTCGAGGCCGCGGTGGTCCTCGTCGAGCTTGGCCTTCACCGCGTCGAGGTCGTCCTTCACGGCCGCCCGCGCGCTCCACGGCAGGTCGGCGATCCACTCGAGGTAGGTGCGGATCACGTTGTGCTCCGCGCCCTGCGGGCCGACGGACTCGAGGCGCCGGAGCTCGCGATCCGCGACGGCGCGCGCCTCGTCGGGGAGCCCGGCCTCGTCGAGGCGCCGCCGGAGGAGCGACAGCTCGTCCTCGCCCTCGGCGCCGCCCGCGAGCTCCTTCTGGATGGCCCGGAGCTGCTCGCGGAGGATCACCTCGCGCTGCCCCTTGCCGAGCTCGCGCCGCACGTCGGCGTCGATCTTCTTCTTCATGTCCGCGAGCGCGGCCGCCTCGTTGAGCAGCTCGGCGACCCGCTGGAGCCGCGGCGCCACGCGCAGCTCGGCGAGCACCTCCATCTCCTTGTCGGTCGGGAGGCCGAGCGCGCCCGCGATCTGGTCGGCGAAGAGGCCCGGCTCGGCCCGGCTCGCGGAGGCGATCTCGGCGAGGTTCGAGCCGATCTTGGGGCCGAGCTCGCGGGCGCGCCCGCGCAGCGACGAGGCGAGCAGGCGCGCCTCCTCGGCGTCGCCGGGGAACTCGGGCGTGACCGCGCCCTCGGCGCGCAGGAACGGCGCGGCCTCGACCAGGGCCGTCAGCGCGAAGCGATCGAGCCCCTCGATCACCAGCCGGAAGCCGCTGGAGACGCGCGTGATGTCGACGACGCGCGCGAACGTGCCGAGGTCGTGGAGGTCCTCGCGCCGGGGGTCCTCGACCTTCGGATCGCGCTGCGCGATCACGCCGATCACGTCGCCCGTGTGGACCGCGTTGAGCAGCGCCACCGAGCGGGCGCGGCCCACCGGCAGCGTGAGCACGGTGCCCGGGAAGAGCACGCCCGTGCGGAGGGGGAGCAGGGGAAATGGAGACGGAGGCGCGACGGCGCCGCTGCGAAGCTGGCTCATGCAAACTCCTCGGGCAGCGGTCGGCTCGCGCCATCCCTGCCGGACTCGATGGACGGGGGTTGATGGAGAGCGGCCCGCGGCCGCGCTGCGAGGCGCGCGGCGCGCGGCCGGGACGCTCACGTGGACCGCTGAACGCGACCGTTCGAGCGAGCTCCGTGAATCGATGAACGAAAAGTAAATTCGTTCATGCTCCCGTCAACCCGCTCCCACGCGCGCAGGGCGTGGGGGGTCAGGTCGCCCGCGCGTCGGGCGCGGCGCTCGCTCAGAACACCTGGACGCCGAGCACGACGCCGGGCCAGCCGCGCGTGGCCACCGTGTCGTCGAGCTGGAGATCCAGGCTGCCGTAGGGGCTCAGCCGGGCGTCCTCGACACTCTCCGCGTAGGCGATGTTGTAGCTCGGCCCGCCGAAGAGCGCGAGATCCGGGGAGAGGCGGAAGCCGAGGAGAGCGCGCGCCTGAGACATCATGGCCGAGGGGTTGAGCCTCGAGATCTCGTGGAGCGAGTACCCGAGCACGTCCACGTCGGCATAGACGCGCTCGGCGATGGAGATGCGGCCGCCCAGGCCGAGCGTGAACACCGTGAGGGGCCGGTCGCCCGCGAGGCGCATGCCGACCCCGTAGATGTTGTGGAAATGATCGCTGCCGTGCTTGAGCCCGGCCATCACGATCCCGGACTCGAGCCCCCAGACATCGAGGTGGAGCCGGCCGTCGCGGATGAAGTTGAGCAGACCGAGCGAGAACGGTGAGTCGCCGGCGTAATTGACGAGCCCGATCTGCGCGCCCTTCACCTTCCCCCGGGCCACGTTCACGAGGCCGGCCTGCATGCCGGTCGACTCCCCCGTGACGACGTTGGCCAGGCCGATCTGCGCTCCCGAGAGCTCGCCCGTGGCGACGTTGACCAGGCCGATCTGCGCGCCGTCGACCGGGCCCACGGCGAGGTTCGCGAGGCCGCTCTGCGCGCCCGCGACGGGGCCCGTGGCGACGTTCGCGAGGCCGGTCTGCGCGCCGTCGACCGGGCCCACGGCGAGGTTGGCGAGGCCGGTCTGCGCGCCGCCGACCGGGCCCACGGCGAGGTTCACGAGGCCGATCTGCGCGCCGTGGAGCGACGTGGAGAGGTTGACCCCGCCCGTCACCTGCGCGCCGCGCACCGGGCCGGCCACGAGGTTGCCGACCACGGAGATCTGCGCGCCGCACAGGAACGAGGACTCGATGTTGACGCCGGCGCTGAGCTCGACGCCGTCGACGCCCGCCGTGTACCCGCCGAGGAGGTTCAGCGAGTAGCGGCGGACGACGTTCGTGCCAACGACGCCGGAGGTGCCGACGAGCGGGACGACGTCGCCGCCCACGAGGACCGAGCTGGCGCCGGCGAGCGCGCAGGCGGGCGCGGGCCGCGCGCGCGGGGGGCGCGGCGCCGGGCGGTCCGCGGCCGGCGAGGCGGGAGGCGCTGCGGCCGGCGAGGCGGGCGCGGCGGCCGGCGAGGCGGGAGGCGCGGCGGGCGCCGTGGCTGGTGCGGTGGGCGCGGCGGGCGCGCGCTTGCTCAGGGCCGCGGCGAGCTCCGCCGCCTCGTCCCGGACGAGGTTGCCCGCGAGCAGGGCGATCGCCTCCGCGGCGCGGCCTGGGTCCTGCGGGAGATCGATGGTGCGCCCGATGTGGCGGCCATCCTGGGCGTGGAACGTCAGCGTGACCTGCCCGTCGGGCTCGCCGCGCAGGACGAGCGTGGGCCGCCCGGCGCTCGCGGCGGAGACCGCCGTCACGGGGCCGGCGAGCTCGCGCTCGACGGCCGCGCGCACGGCGTCCGGGTCGAGCGTCCACGGGGCGTCCTCGACGAGGAGATCGAGGCCCGCGGCGCTCGGCTCCGCGGCGAGCGCGCCCGCCGGGGCGGCGGCGGCCGCGGCGAGCGCGAACGTGGCCGCGAGCACGCGGATCGCCGCGGCGCCCGCGCGGAGGCCGCGGAGGCCCGCGCCGCGGAGCGCCGGGCCGTGGAGATCCAGGCCGTCGAGGCCCAGGCCGCGGAGGCCCGCGCCGCGAGCGACCCGCCCGCGCGCGGATCGCGACGATCCCCGCGGACGAGCGCAGGGAGGAGCTGCGTTGCGTGTGTTCATCGACCGTGCTGTGCCCGCTCGCCGCGCGATCGTTCACGCGCCGCCGTGTCACCGGCCATCGCCGCTCAGCGCCTCGATCAGCGAGCGCGACTCGGTCTGCCGGTAGCCGCCGAAGGCGCCGCGCGCGAACGGCGCGAGCGCCCTCCGCGCCTCGGCCGCGTGGCCCAGGCGAACCAGGCAGAGCGCGCGGTTGTACCGCGCCTCCACCGCGAAGCGGCCGCGCGGGGCGGCGGCGAGGTACGTGTCCCACGCGGCGAGCGCGGCGGCCGGGTCGCGGTCGACGAAGTGCGCGCGATGCGCCGCCTGATACAGGGCGTGCGCGTCGGGCCCGGCGGGCGCCGCCGGCGCGGCCTGGGGGGCGTCGGCCGGCGGCGGGGCCGGCGAGCGATCCGCTTCATCCGGCGCCGCGCGGGCGGCGGGCGAAGGGGGCGGGACCGCCGCGCGCCTCGGCGCCCGGGCGCTCACGGGGGGCGCGCTGGGCGCGGGCGGGGCCGGCGCGGGCGCCTCGGTCTGCAGCGGGGCCTCCGGTGGCGCGGGCGGCTCGAGCGGGGGCGGGGCCTCCGGTGGCGCGGGCGCCTCGGTCTGGGGCGGGGCCTCCGGTGGCGCGGGCGCCTCGGTCTGGGGTGGGGCCTCCGGTGGCGCGGGCGCCTCGGTCTGGGGTGGGGCCTCGGGCGGCGCGGGCGCCTCGCTCCGCGGCCCGCGCCGCGCGGAAGGCGGCCCGGGCGGGATGTCGGGGGGGTCTGCCGCGGTCAGGCCGAGCTGGGACGCGAGATCGTGCCAGGCGGCCGGGAACCAGCGCGCGGCCGACGCCCACGCCACGGAGCCGACGAGCACGGCGGCGAGCGGGACCACCACGCGGACGGTCGTGAGGCGGCGAGCGCGCTGCGCCCTCAGGCTCCGCATCACGCGGGCGCGCGTCTCACCAGGACGCGCCCGCGATGCGTCTGCCTCCTCGCGCAGGGCGCGCGCGGCCTCGCGGAGCACGTCGTCGTTCATGGCGTCCTCTCTTCCAGCAGCGTACGGAGCTTCTGTTTCGCATGGAACAGGCGGGTCCGCACCGTCGCCTCGGGCACGCCCAGGATCTCGGACACCTCGCGCGCGCTCCGCTCCTCGACCTCGCAGAGCACGAAGGTCGCGCGCTGCGCGGTCGGCAGCGCGTCGAGGGCGCGGTTCAACGCCTGGGCGAGGGCGGCGCGGCCGACCTCCCGCTCGGGGCTCGGCGCCCTCGCCTCCTCCGGCTCCAGGGCGAGGCGCTCCATGGCCGCGCGGCGGCGCGCGGCGGCGCGGAGGTGGTGGCGGGCATGGTTGACCGCGATCGCGATGAGGAACGTCTTCAGCGACGAGCCGCCCCGGAATCGCTGCATCGCCTGCGGCAGGCTGACGAAGACGTCGTGCGTGAGGTCCTCGGCGGACGCGTCGTCGCCGGTGAGGCGGCGGGCGAACCCGCGCACCGCCGCGTAGTGCTGGTCGTACGCCTCGCCGATCGCGGCGGCGTCCCCTCGCCGCAGCCGCTCGACGAGGGTGTCCTCCGCGGACGGCGCGTCGTCGGCGCCGCGGGAGAACAGGAACGGCACGAGGAGGGCCATGGTCCTCATCGGGCTCCACCTCTCCGGCGCGCGCCGGGGCTCCGCGGCCCCTTCCGGCCGTCCCGGGGCCAAGCCCGTTGCCTGCTGCGTCCCGTCGCGATCCATCCGGTCGTCGTCATCGTTACATCCGAACGCGCCGGGCGGCGCCGCTCTTTTTCCACCAGCGAGCGTCGGGAGGTCGGGGGCGGCAGGAGGCACAGGGCTTCGTGCCCGGGAGGGAGGAGATCGTTCATGGCTGCGCGCCCGATTCGTGCCCGGAGGGGTCGGGAACGTTCAACCGCGGCGACAGAAAGTCGGAGGGGCGCTCCTCCCGGCCGGTCCGCGCGTCGTAAACGTGCGGAGGCGAGCGCGCGGTTGAACGGAGCGCGCGGGGCCGGGCACCCAGGGTCGAGTGGGCAGCGGGCGCCGCGGCGACGGCCGGCGCCGCTGCCGTGGATCCTTCTCGCCCGTCAGGAGTTACGACCTATGAGCATGCGCAAGGCCTTCGAGTGGGGACTCGGTCTCTCGATGTCTTTCTTCGCCACGACGATGATCGGTTGTTACATCGAGGCCGACGAGATCTGCGACTGGGACGAGGACTGCCACTGGGATGAGAGGCCGGATGTCGAGCGCCCGGATCGCGACCACGATATCGAGATCCCGGGCGGCGACGACGATGACGACGAGATCCCGGGCGACGGCGACGTGATCGTGGTCGGCGGGACCTCGGGCAGCGGAGGCGCTGGAGGGAGCTCGGCGGAGGATCCTGGCGCCTGCGAGGCGGACTGCGACTGCCCGAGCGGAGAGGCGTGCGTCGCCGGGGCGTGCAGGACGCCGTGCGCGGCCTCGTGCGATTGCGCCGAGGGGGAGTCGTGCGTGGAGGGGTACTGCGAGGCCCCGCCCGAGCCGGCCATCTCCTGCGAGGTGGATTGCGACTGCCCCGGCGGCGCGGCGTGCGTGGAGGGGGTCTGCCGCTGAGCCGCGCGGAGTCATGAATCCTTCATTCGCCGCCGGAGCGCCGCCCCCCTCCCCCACCCAACGTCAACCTAAGCATCAGCACCAACGCCCAGCGTCGATGTTCACGCATATGGGCTCTTGGACGCCGGGGTCAGGAACGCTGGAATCCAGTCGCCGGCGAGCGGGTCAGCGCCGTGGCGCGGGGGGCGGCTCACGGCGCACGAGGCCGTAGAGCACGATCCGGTGCACCGCGGCGAGCGCGGCCTCGACCTCCTCGCGGGGGCCCTCGAACAGCCACGGAGGGGCGAAGCTCGCGTAGGCCCGGAGGAGCGCGCGCGCGGCGACCTCGGGCTCCTCGACGTGGAGCTCGCCCGCGCGCGCGCCGCGGACGAGCAGGTCGCGGAGCAGCGCGCGCTCCTCGTCGAGGAAGCGGGCATGGGCCGCCTTCACCGCGCGGCTCTGGCAGTGCACGAGATCGCACGCGTGCGCGCCGCCGTCGGCGAGCGACAGGAACGAGCGCGCGCGCGCGTCGAACACGGCGCGCAGCCGGTCGCAGAACGGCCGATCGCCCTCGGCCGCGGCCCCGCGCATGGCCGCCATGACCGCGCGGTGCTGCTCCTGGGACAGCTCCTCGACGATGGCGTCCTTCGAGGCGAACTCCAGGTACACGGCGCCGACCGCGATCTCGGCCTCGCGCGCGATGTCGGCGACCGTGGTCTTGGCCGGCCCGTACCGGCGCAGGAGCCGCTCCGTCGCCGCGAGGATCCGCGCTCGCCGCTCGCTCGCGCCGCCGGGGTGACCGTGATCCATAGCGTGAGCGATGTTCTCTCGAATTCACGCCCGGGGGAAGCGCTCCCGTCGCGCGCGCGGGTCTCAAGGAGCGCCAGACAGGCAGCCAGACAACATGGAGCGAGGCGGGCAGCCAGGCAGCAGGGGCCAGGCAGCAGGCAGCAGGCAGGGAGACGCGGGCGGCGGCAGGCGGGTGAGGCGGGGCGCCGCGCGCCGCGACGGAGCGCAGCCCCGCGATTGATCGCCGTGGCTCAGGCGGGTATCGTGGCGTGGGTTTGTGCCGGATTCTCCGTGAAACTCGCGCGGATCGCGCGATCCGCGCTCCGGCCCGCCGGAGGAACTGATCCATGACGAGCACCTCGCCGACGCACGACGAAGCCTGTGGGCTGGTTCGAGAGGGGCAGGTGCTCGCGGGCAAATACCGCGTCGAGCGCGTGATCGGCGCCGGCGGCATGGGCGTCGTCCTCGCCGCGACCCACCTCCAGCTCGAGGAGCGGATCGCGATCAAGCTGCTGCTGCCGGAGGCGGCGAGGGCGGGCACGCTCGCCGAGCGCTTCATGCGCGAGGCGCGCGCCGCGGTGAAGATCAAGAGCGAGCACGTGGCGCGCGTGACCGACGTCGGGACGCTCGAGTCGGGCACGCCGTACATGGTGATGGAGTACCTCTCGGGCAGCGACCTCTCGGAGGTCGTCCGCGCGGGGGGGCCGATGCCCCCGGAGGCCGCGGTGGAGTACGTGCTCCAGGCGTGCGAGGCGATCGCCGAGGCGCACGCCGCGGGCATCGTCCACCGCGATCTCAAGCCGGCGAACCTGTTCCTCACGCGGCGCGCCGACGGCTCGCCGTGCGTGAAGGTGCTCGACTTCGGGATCTCGAAGGTCGCGACCGGCGGCGCGGATCCGCGGATCACCGACACGACGGCGGTGATGGGCTCGCCGCTCTACATGTCGCCGGAGCAGCTCCGGTCGGCCCGCGACGTCGACGCGCGCACCGACATCTGGTCGCTCGGCGTCATCCTGTTCGAGCTGCTCACCGGCGCGCCGCCGTTCGACGGCGCGACCATGCCGCAGCTCTGCGTGGCGATCATGCAGGGCGCGCCGCGCCCGCTCGCCGCGTTCCGGGCCGACGTGCCCCAGGCCCTCGAGGCGGTGATCCTGAGGTGCCTGGAGAAGGCGCCGGACCGGCGGTTCCGCAGCATCGCCGAGCTGGCCGAGGCGCTCGCCCCCCTCGCCACCGCGCGGGCGCGGATCTCGGTCGAGCGGATCGGCGGCATCTCGCGGGCCTCGGCGCCCCCGCAGCAGACGGTCGTGGCCGAGAACGCGGTGACGTCCCCGACCGTGATGAACACCGTGCCGTCGTGGAGCGGGACGCTCGCGCCGCGCAGGCGGCCGGGGCGGCGCGCCCTCGTGCTGGCCGGCGCGGGCGTGTCGGTGCTCGCGCTCGGCGCGCTCGGCGTGCTCGGCGCCCGCTCGAACGGGGGCGCTCAGGAGACCGCGGCGTCCGCCGCCGCCCCGGCCGAGGTCGCGTCGCCGACCGCCACGGCGGCGACGCCGCCGGCCGCCTCCGCGGCGCCCTCGCCGGCGATCACGCCTGGCGTCGAGGCGGATCCCGCCCCGGCGACCAGCCTCGCGGCGGCCCCGGTCGGGGCCGCGCCGACGGCGCAAGCCAGCGCCACGGCCCCCGCGCCGCGCCCCGCGACCCCCGCGCCGCGCCCCGCGGCCCCGACGCCGCCGCGCCCCGCAACTCCGACGCCGCGCCCCGCGGCCCCCGCGCCGCGCCCCGCAACTCCGACGCCGCGCCCCGCGACGACGCCGGCACCCCGGCCGCCCGCCGCGCCGACGCCGTCCCCCGGCAACCTGTTCGACGATCGCAAGTGAGGATCCCCATGAAGAGCTTGCCCATGCAGCACCTCGGGCGCCTGCTGGCGCTCGCGATGTTCCTCGCCGCCCTCGTGGGCGGCGCCGGCGACGCCAGGGCCGATACGGCGGCGGCGCAGGCCCTGTTCGACGCGGCCAGGCAGCTCATGGCGCAGGGCAGGCACGCCGAGGCGTGCCCCAAGCTCGAGGAGAGCCAGCGGCTCGACCCGGGGATCGGCACGCAGTTCAACCTCGCGGCCTGCTACGAGCACATCGGCCGGACCGCGAGCGCCTGGTCGATGTTCCTCGAGGTGGCCGGCGCGGCCAAGGCCGCCGGCCAGCCGGAGCGCGAGAAGGTCGCGCGCCAGCGCGCCGCGGCGCTGGAGGCGAAGCTCATCCGGCTGACGATCACCGCGCCGCCCGACGCCCCCGAGGACCTCCAGGTGAAGCGCGACGGCGCGCCCGTCGGGCGCGCGCAGTGGGGCATCCCGGTGCCGGTCGATCCCGGCAAGCACACCGTCGAGGCGGTCGCCCCGGGCCGGCGGCCGTTCGCCAGGACCGTCGAGCTCACCACCCCGGGCGCGTCCGAGACCGTGGCCATCCCGCGGCTGCCCGCGGGCAGGGTGGCGACGCCCGCCGCCCCGCCCCCGCCCCCGCCGGCGACGGGCCCCGGCCTGCCCCCGGTCGCGCCGCGCGCGCCCGCGGCCGCCGCAGCGCCGACGCCGGCGGCCCCGCCGCAGATGCGGCGCCGCAGCAAGGGGATGATGGTGACCGGCATCGTGCTGATCAGCGTCGGCGCCGTCGCCGTCGTCGGCGGGGGCCTGGCGATCGCCGCCGCGTGCCCGGGCGACACGTGCGACGACACCGAGGACACCTTCCTCGGCTACGACGAGTACGGCGAGCCAATCTACATGAGCGGCTTCGATAGCGGCGAGGACGACTCGGCCGCGGCCGCCGGGGTCGCGCTCGTGCTCGGCGGGATCGTCAGCGCCGGCGTCGGCATCCCGCTCGCCATCATCGGCGGCCGCAAGGTGCCTGTCCAGCCGGAGAAGAGGGCCGCCGCGGCCGCCGCCGCGCCCGAGCTCGTGCTCGGCCCGCGGTACGCGGGGCTCCGCTGGTCGATGTGATCGCCGGCGCGGCCCGCCGCGCGTTCGCGCCGGCGCGGCGCCCGCCGCGCGTTCGTGACAGCGCGCTCACTCCGGATCGATGCGGTACACCGTGCCGTTGAACTCGGCCACGTAGAGCTCGCCGGCGCCGTCCTGCCCGAAGCTGGCGATGTTGAAGCCGAACGACTCGAGATCTCCCGTGCGGTCGACGGGCGCCGACGCCACCCCGCCCTCGTACGTCAGCGTCCAGATCCTGCCGCTGCAGAAGTCGCCATAGAAGTAGGACCCCCGGAGCCACGGGATCTTGCTGCCGCGGTAGACGTGGCCGCCGGTCACCGAGCAATCCTCGATCTCGCGCCCGGCATGGGGGTACTCGGCGGCGGGCAGCGTGATGAGCCCCTCGGGATCGCAGTCCTCCGCCGGGACGAAGCAGTGCGCGCCCTCCATGCGGCGCCAGCCGTAGTTCCTCCCGCCGTGCCCCGCCGGCTCGATGTCGATCTCCTCCCACAGCATCTGCCCGACGTCGCCGATGTAGAGATCGCCCGTGCACGCGTCGAAGCTGAAGCGGTACGGGTTTCGCAGGCCGTAGCTCCAGATCTCGGGCCGGACGCCCTCGCCGGTCATGTTCCCCGGCGGGATGCGGTACGGGTGCGTCGCGACGTCGAGGCGGAGCATCTTGCCGAGCAGCGTCGAGAGATCCTGGCCATTGCCGGTGGCCGAGTGGCCTTCCCCGTG
This sequence comes from Sorangium cellulosum, assembly GCF_004135735.1. Taxonomy (GTDB): domain Bacteria; phylum Myxococcota_A; class Polyangia; order Polyangiales; family Polyangiaceae; genus Sorangium; species Sorangium cellulosum_F. Next base: position 5,588,393 of record NZ_CP012670.1, read on the forward strand.
ATCGTTGCTGTTCCCGCCGTCGCCGAGCCCGACATAGAGAAAGCCGTCGCGCGGGCTGAACTCGATGGATCCGCCGTTGTGCTTCCGCTGCGGCTGCGCCTGCTCGAGGTACGTGGCCACCGGGGTCGGATCGGCCTCGTCCGCGCTCGCGCCCCGCCTGAACTCGACGACCCGGGTGTCGCCGCCCGTGGCCCTGTCCGAGTAGTGCACGAAGAAGCGGCCGTTCTGCGCGTAGTCCGGGTGGAAGGCGAGGCCGAGGAGCCCGCGCTCGTCGCCGCTGCCCACGAACAGGACGAGCTCCTGGATGTCGAGGAACGACGAGAGCTCGGTCGCGCCGTCCTGGAGGACGAAGATCTCGCCGGCCTGCGACACGATGAAGAGGCGCGTCGGATCGCCCGGCGCCGATTTCACGAGCAGCGGGTACACGATGCCCGAGACGAGCGGGGTGAGCTTCAGCGCTCCCTCGGCCCCGCGCGGCGGCGAGCAGTCCACGCCCGCCGCGGGCTCGCCGCCGCCCCCGCCGGAGCCGCCGCTCGCGCTCGCGCCGCCGCCCCCGCCGGAGCCGCCGCTCGCGCCGCCGCCCCCGCCGGAGCCGCCGCTCGCGCTCGCCGCGCCGCCGTGGCCAGCGCCGCCGCTCGCGCTCGCCTCGCCGCCGTGACCAGCGCCGCCGCTCGCGCTCGCCGCGCTGCCCGGGCTCGCCCCGCCGCCGCCTGCCGCCGGGGCGCCGCCCGCCGCGCTGACCGAGAGCGGCGAGAGCGACTCCTCGCTCGAGCAGCCGACGAGGGCGAGCCCGGCCGCCGCGGGGACCGCGACGGAGAGGAGGGGGAGTAGAAGCGTCGAGCCCGCTGGCCTCATGAGGTGAGGATATCGCAGCGCCCCACGCCGGAAGGCGAAGATCGGCTATCTCGCCCGCGCGCCCGCGCCGCGCCGTACGCGCTCGCCCGCGCGAGCGCGACATGCACGCCGGACGGCGCCGCTCCGGGGGGCGCCGCAGCGAGGCGGGCGCGCCGCCCGAGACGCGGCGAGATCGCGAAACGAGCCCTCCCATCACCGCATCGATGGAGATGGCCGCGCCGCCGCACCCTGAGCGGAGCCGGCCCCACGAGAGCATGGCATCCGTTTTCCCGCGCTGGAGCAACACCGCATTCCGGGTAGCGCTCGCGATCCTCGTCCTCGGCGTGGTGACGGCCATCGCCGCGCCGATGATCTACGTGCGCACCGAGTGGAACACACGACAGAACCTGCCCATCGAGCAACCGGTGCAGTTCGATCACAGGCACCATGTGCAGGACGACGCCATCGCGTGCCGGTTCTGCCATCACACGGTCGAGCGGGCGGGCCCGGCGGGGATGCCGGACACGGCGCTGTGCATGGGGTGCCACAGCCAGATATGGAATCAGAGCCCCAAGCTGCAGCTCGTCCGCGCCAGCTATTTCTCCGACACGCCGATCGTCTGGAACCGCGTCTACAACGTGCCGGACTTCGTCTATTTCAGCCACGCGGCCCACGTGAACAAGGGCGTCGGCTGCGTGACGTGCCATGGGCGCGTGGACCGGATGCCCGATGTCCACCAGGTGACCCCGCTGACCATGGGCTGGTGCATCGATTGCCACAGGGCGCCGGAGCGGCACCTCCGCCCGCTCTCCGCGATCACGGACATGGAGTGGGACGCCGGGCCCGACGCGGAGCGGATCGGCCGGCAAGTCGCGGAGGAGCTCGGCGTGCGGCGCCTCATCCACTGCTCGACCTGCCACAGGTGAGCGCGCGGGGGTCGACGAGGGGCAGCGGCGAGCGCGGAGCGCGACGACGGGGGCGACGGCGCCGATCCACCGATGACCTGAAGAGGGATGATGGCTGATCGAAGACAGACGACGTGGAGCGCCGCGCTCCAGGGCAAGACGGGCAAGGCGTACTGGCGCAGCCTCGCGGAGCTCCTCGAGGAGCCGGAGCTCCGCGACGCCGCCGCGCGGGAGCTCGCAGGGCGCGAGGCGCCCCCCGACGCGGTGAGCCGGCGGAGCTGGCTCAAGCTCCTCGGCGCGAGCATGGCGCTCGCCGGCGTCTCCGGCTGCAGCGCGAGGCCCGCGGACAAGATCGTCCCCTACGTGAGGACGCCGCCGGAGGTGACCCCCGGGATCCTCCGGTATTACGCGACCAGCCTGGAGCTCGACGGGTTCGCCACAGGCGTGCTCGTCGAGAACCACGAGGGGCGGCCGACGAAGATCGAGGGCAACCCGGAGCACCCGGCGAGCCTCGGATCGACCGGCGTCCACGAGCAGGCCGCGGTGCTCGGCCTCTATGACCAGCACCGGGCGCGCGCGGCGCGGCGCGGCGTCACGCCCGCCGCGTGGCAGGCGTTCGTCGCGCAGTTCGGGGCGGCGCGCGAGGACCGCGGCGCCGGGCTCCGCGTCGTCCTCCGGCCCACCGGCTCGCCGCTCGTCGCGGACCTCATCGGCCGCATCCTGGCGCGCTATCCGCTGGCCCGGTTCACGTTTTACGCGCCCGCCCGGTCCCCGCACCCGGCGCGCGGGGCCGAGCTCGCCTTCGGCGCGCCGCTCCAGGCCCAGCACGATTTCCGGGCCGCGGACGTCATCCTGTCGCTCGACGCGGACTTCCTCGCGTCGATGCCGTTCAGCGTCGCGTACGCGCGCCAGTTCTCGGAGCGCCGGCGCGTCGGCTCGCCGACGGGCGCCATGAACCGGCTCTACGTCGTCGAGCCGGCGCTCAGCCCGACCGGGACCATGGCCGATCACCGCCTGCGCGCGCGGCCGAGCGACGTGCCGGTCCTCGCCGCGGCGATCGCGGCGGAGCTCGTGCTCGCGCGGGGCGCGCGCCCCGGCGCCGTCCCGACCGAGGCGCTCGGCGCGCTCGAGCCGCTCCGGGCGCGGGTGCGCGCGGAGGACCGGCGCTTCGTCGAGGCGGTCGCGCGCGATCTCGCGCGGGGCGCCGCGGCCAGCGTCGTGGTCGTGGGGGAGCGGCAGCCCGCGCCCGTCCACGCGCTCGCGCACCTCATGAACGCCGCGCTCGGCAACGAGCGCGCGGCGTGGACCACCGCGAGGACGCTCGTCACGGCGGGCGACGCGGAGCAGGACCTCCCCGCGCTCTGCGACGAGATCCGGCGCGGCGGCGTCGACACCGTCGTGCTCCTCGAGGACAACGTGGTCTACACGGCGCCCGCGGATCTCGAGCTCTCCACGCTGCTCCGCTCCGTGCCGAACCGCGCGTACCTCGGGCTCTACGAGGACGAGACGGCCGCGAGCTGCGACTGGTTCATCCCCGCCGCGCACGAGCTGGAGGCCTGGGGCGACGCGCGCGCCTACGACGGCACGATCTCGATGGTCCAGCCGCTCATCGAGCCGCTCTTCCAGGGCAGGACCGTCGCCGAGGTGCTCGCGGTGCTCGCGGGCGAGAGGACCCCGCGGGCGCGCGACCTGCTCCGCGAGGCGTGGCGGGCGCGCCGGGGCGGCGCCGATTTCGACGCGTTCTGGGAGGACGCGCTGAGGCGCGGGCTCGTGCAGGGCAGCGCGGCCCCGCCCGAGCGCCCGGCGCTCCGGGCCGACGGGATCGCCACGGCGCTCGGGCTGCTCGCGGCCCTGGTCCCGGCGAAGGCGGAGGCCCTGGAGGTCGCCTTCACGGTCGACGCCAGCGTGTATGACGGCCGCTTCGCCAACAACCCGTGGCTGCTCGAGCTGCCCGATCCCGTCACCAAGCTCACCTGGGACAACGCGGCGCTGCTCAGCCCGTCGACGGCGAAGGCGCTCGGCGTCGAGAGCGAGGACGTGGTCGATCTCGAGCTCGAGGGGCGGAGGCTCGCGATACCGGTCCTCGTCGCGCCGGGGCACGCCGACGGCGCCGTGTCGCTCGCGCTCGGCTACGGGCGGAGCGGGGCCGAGGCGGTCGCCGCCGGCGTCGGGGCGGACGCGTACCGGCTCCGCACCACGAAGGCGCCGTACTTCGCGTCGGGCCTGTCGGTGCGCAAGCGACCCGACGCGAAGCACCCGCTCGCGCTGACGCAGGCGCACTTTGGCCTGCGCGGGCGCCCCATCGCGCTGTCGGTGCCGCTCGCCGTCTACCGCGAGCACCCCGACTTCACCGAGGCGTTCAAGGGGCCCGTGCCGTCGCTCCTGCCCGCGAGCATCCCCCCGCCCGGCGACCCGGAGCCGCACGAGCAATGGGCCATGACGATCGATCTCTCGATCTGCACCGGCTGCAGCGCGTGCGTGGTCGCGTGCCAGGCCGAGAACAACGTCCTCGTGGTGGGGAAAGACGAGGTCCTGAACAGCCGCGAGATGCACTGGCTCAGGATCGACACCTATTACTCGGGCGACCCGCGCGAGCCGGAGGTCGTCCATCAGCCGATGCTGTGCCAGCACTGCGAGAAGGCGCCGTGCGAGTACGTGTGTCCCGTGAACGCGACGACGCACAGCCCCGACGGGATCAACGAGATGACGTACAACCGCTGCGTGGGGACGCGGTTCTGCTCGAACAACTGCCCCTACAAGGTCCGCCGGTTCAACTGGTTCGATTATACCGAGCACCGCGCCTACAACGGCGGGCTCGCGAGGCTCCAGCGCAACCCCGACGTGACCGTGCGGGAGCGGGGCGTCATGGAGAAGTGCACGTACTGCGTCCAGCGCATCCGCCGCGCGGAGATCGCGGCGACCATCGAGCGGCGCCCGATCCGCCCGGGGGAGGTCGTCACCGCGTGCCAGCAGGCGTGTCCGACGCGGGCCATCCAGTTCGGCGCGCTCGCGCACGAGGGGACGGAGATGGTCGCGTGGCGGGGTGAGCCGCGGAGCTACGTCGTCCTGCACGACCAGGGCACCCGGCCTAGGAACGTCTACCTCGCGCGCGTGAACAACGAGAACCCGGAGCTCGGCGAGCCGTGACGCACCCGCTCCTCCTGGGGAGGCCCACGGACGAGGCGCTCTCCGAGCAGCTCCTGTCCGTCGTGTGGAAGCCGCGCTCCCGGCTGTGGTGGGCGGCGTTCGCGCTCGCGGGCGCCGGGACGGCGCTGCTCGTCTTCACCATCGCCTACACGGTCGTCTCGGGGATCGGGGTCTGGGGCAACAACATCCCCGTGGGCTGGGCGTTCGGGATCATCAACTTCGTGTTCTGGGTCGGCATCGGGCACGCGGGGACGTTCATCTCCGCGATCCTGCTCCTGCTCGAGCAGCGCTGGCGCACGAGCATCAACCGGTTCGCCGAGGCGATGACGCTCTTCGCGGTCATCCAGGCGGGGCTCTATCCGCTCCTGCACCTCGGGCGGCCGTGGTTCGCGTACTGGCTCATCCCGTACCCCTCGACGCTCCAGATGTGGCCTCAGTTCAAGAGCGCGCTCCCGTGGGACGCGGCGGCCATCTTCACGTACTTCACGGTCTCTCTCGTGTTCTGGTACGTCGGCCTGCTCCCCGACTTCGCGTCCCTCCGCGACCGGGCGCCCGGCCGCGCCCGCAAGGTCATCTACGGGATCCTGTCGCTCGGCTGGCGCGGCTCCGCGCACGCCTACCGCCATTACCGGATCCTGTACGGGCTCCTCGCCGGGCTCGCGACGCCGCTCGTCCTCTCCGTGCACTCGATCGTGAGCAGCGATTTCGCGATGGCGCTCGTCCCGGGCTGGCACGCGACCATCTTCCCCCCGTTCTTCGTCGCCGGGGCCATCTTCTCCGGCTTCGCGATGGTGCTGACGCTGCTCATCCCGGCGCGCCGCGTCTTTCACATCGAGAACGTCGTCACCCAGCGGCACCTCGACAACCTGAGCAAGATGACGCTCGTCACGGCCTGGATCGTCATCTACGCGTACGTCATCGAGTTCTTCGCCGCCTGGTACAGCGGCTCCGACGCCGAGATCTATCAGTACTTCGTCGCCCGCCCCTTCGGGCCGAACAACGGCGTCTTCTGGGCGCAGATGATCTGCAACGTCCTCGTCCCGCAGCTCCTCTGGTCCTCGAGGGTCCGGCAGAACGGCGTCCTGCTCTGGATCATCTCGATCCTCGTGAACGTCGGGATGTGGAGCGAGCGGTTCGTGATCATCGTCATGTCGCTGCAGCGCGAGTTCCTCCCGTCGGGGTGGCACGCGTTCCGGCCGACGTGGGTCGATATCTCGATGTTCGCCGGGACGTTCTGCTTCTTCCTGCTCCTGTTCCTGATCTTCCTGCGCCTCTTCCCGTTCATCCCGGTGGCCGAGGTCAAGGAGCTGAACCACGAGCTCGGCAAGGAGGAGCACTGACATGAAGAGAGGCCTGCTGGCGGAGTTCGAGACGCCCGAGGCGATGCTCCGCGCCATCAAGGAGCTCAGGAGCCGCGGCTACAGGAGGCTCGACGCGTTCACGCCGTACCCGGTGCACGGCGTCGACGAGGCGCTCGGCCTCCGCCGCTCGCCGCTCAACTGGATCCTCCTGCCCTTCTCGCTCGCGGGCGCGGCGGGGGGCTACCTCGTCCAGTGGTACCTCAACGCGGTCGACTATCCGGTCGTCGTCGGCGGGCGGCCCGCGCACGCGGCCCCGGCCTTCGTGCCGATCACCTTCGAGATGATGGTGCTCACGACCGCCCTCGTCGGGCTCGTCGCGATGGTCCTCCTCTCGAAGCTGCCAGAGCTCTGGAGTCCGGTGTTCGAGGTCCCGGGGTTCGAGCGCGCCACCCTCGATCGGTTCTGGATCGGCATCGACGCCCGCGACCCGACGCTCATCCGGCCCATCGCCGAGCGCGATCTCACGGCGCTCGGCGCGCGCACGGTGGCCTGGGCCGGAAAGGAGCGGCCGTGAGGCGCGGCGGGCTCCTCTCGCCCGGTCGGCTCGCCGCGCCCGTCGCGCTCGGCGCGGCGCTCGGCCTCGCGGGGTGCGAGCCGACCGTCCCGACGGGCCCTGCCACGGACACGCCCGGCGAGTCCGACCTGCTGGACCTCGAGCGCATGCTCCGCCAGCACCGCTTCGTCCCCTACCAGCCGTCGGAGCTCTTCCTCGACGGCGCGGCGATGCGCCGCCCGCCGGAGGGCACGGTGCCGCACGACGAGGTGACCGGCGATCCCGCGCTCACCCGCGGGGTCGTGGGTGGCGCGCACGCGACGCGCTTCCCGATCCCGGTCACGATCGAGCTCGTCCGGTACGGGAAGGAGCGATACGACATCTTCTGCTCCGCCTGCCACGGCGTCGCCGGAGATGGCGAGTCGGAGGTCGCGCGGAACATGACGCAGCGGCGCCCGCCGTCGCTCGTCGACGCGCGCGTGCAGGCGTTCCCGCCCGGCCGCATCTACCAGGTCATCGTCGAGGGGTACGGCCTCATGCGCTCCTACGCGCCGCAGATCCCGCTCAGGGAGCGCTGGGCGATCGTCGCCTACGTGAAGGCGCTCGGCAGGAGCCGCGCCGCCGATCTCGACGCGCTGCCCCCGCCGCTCCGCGAGCGCGCCCGGAAGGAGCTCCCATGAACCGACGTATCCCCACCTTCCACGGCGGACGCGCGATCGTCACGCGGTCGCTCGCCCTCGCGCTCCTCGGCGCGATCCTGCTCGTCGTCGGCGCGCTCGCGGACCCGACGCGGTTCTTCTACGCCTACCTCGCGGCGCACGCGTTCGCGGTGAGCACGGCGGTGGGCGCGCTCATCTTTCTCATGATCTGCCACGCGATGGGCGCGACCTGGCCCGTGGCCGTCCGCCGCCTGCTGGAGGGGATCATCGGGACGCTGCCGGTCCTGGCGCTCCTGTTCATCCCGCTCGTGTTCGGGCTGGATCGGCTCTACGGCGAGTGGCTCCACCCCGAGTCGATCGAGAGCGAGCACGTCCGGGAGCTCGTGCTCCACAAGACGCCGTACCTCAACCGCCCCTTCTTCCTGGTCAGGACGGCGCTCTATTTCGTCGTCTGGATCGCCTTCGCCGCGCTGCTCCGCGGCGGGTCGATCCGGGGCGACGCCCGCCCGGAGCTCGCGGGCGGCGGGCGGCTCCGCGTGATCAGCATCGCGGGCCTGCCGCCCGTCGGGCTGACCCTCTCGTTCGCCGCCTTCGACTGGCTCATGTCCCTCCAGCCGACGTGGGTCTCGACGATGTTCCCCGTGTACGTCTTCGCCGGCGGCTTCGTCGCGGCGATAGCGGTCCTCACGGTGCTCGCGTTCGCCACGGAGCGCGCCGGGCTCCTGCCCGTGCTGAGCTCGTCGCATTACTACGCGCTCGGCAGGCTCCTGCTCGCGTTCACGATCTTCTGGGCCTACGCCGCGTTCTTCCAGTTCATGCTGATATGGATCGCGGACAGGCCCGAGGAGGCGGAGTTCTACCTGCACCGCGCCCACGGCCCGTGGGGCGTCGTGAGCGTCGTCATGGTGGTCGCGCGCTTCGTGCTCCCGTTCTTCGTGCTGCTCAATTACCGGATCAAGCGCAGGCCGGCCTGGCTGTCCGCGGTGGCGGCCTGGATCCTCGCCGCGCATTACATCGATGTCCACTGGCTGGTCGTGCCCGACGCGCCGGGCGAGCGCGCGCCGTACCACTGGCTCGACATCGCGGCGCTGCTCGCCGTGGTCGGCCCGTGCGTCGCGTTCGCCGCGCTGAGGCTGCGCGGCAAGCCGCTCGTCCCCGTCAACGACCCGGCGCTGCCGGCCGCCCTCCGCTACGAGAGCGTATGACGACCAAGTACCGACGTCCCGACGTAACCCAGGAAGAGGATCGCGTCCCGTGGCGAGGATTCCTGGCGATCACCTTCGCCGTCGTCGTCATCTTCGTCATCCTGGCCGGCTGGTCGTGGATGATCCTGCGCGGGCGCGAGGCGGCGCTGCGCCCGGCGGGCAGGGCCCCGGAGTACGCCAGGGAGGGCTTCCAGCCGCGCGGCGTGGTGGCCGGGGTGGATCAGCGGATCTTCGCGTCCCAGGAGGGCCCCGGCGAGGGCGGTATCGGCCTGATGCTGAACCGCAGGAAGCGCGAGGAGCTCGGCCGCTTCGGCTGGGTCGATCGGGAGCGCGGCCTCGTGCAGATCCCGATCGAGGACGCGATGCACCTCGTCGTGGAGGAGCACCGATGAGGGCGTGGCACCTCCCGGCCGCGGCCGCGCTGGCCCTCCTGTTCCCGTGCGCGCCCCGCGCGGCCGCCGCGGACGGGCCCCCCGGGGTCGAGCCGCCCGCGCTCCCGCCCGCCGCGCGCGAGGTGGGCATCGACGAGCGCCCCGGGCGCGCCATCGACACGGCGCTCGCCTTCGAGGACATGACGGGGCGGCGCGCGCCGCTCGCCGAGCACTTCGACGGACAGCGGCCGGTCCTCGTCACCCTGGCCTACTTCCGCTGCCCGATGCTCTGCGACCTCGTGCTGCGCGGCCTGGTCTCCGGCCTCAAGCGGCTCGACTACCACGTCGGCGACCAGTACCGCGCGCTCACGGTGAGCTTCGATCCCCGGGATACGCCGGAGGCCGCGGCCCGGAAGCGGACAGCCACGCTGTCGGCGCTGGGCCCGGGGGGCGCGGCGGGCGCGGACGCCTGGCCGTTCCTCACGGGTGAGCAGCCCGAGATCCGCGCGCTCACGGACGATCTCGGCTTCCGCTACGCGTACGAGGCGGACACGGACCAGTACGCGCACCCGGCGGGCGTCTTCGTGCTCACGCCGGAGGGGCGCATCTCCCGGGTCCTCTACGGCGCCGAGTTCTCCGCCCGGGACCTCCGGCTCGCGCTCCTCGAGGCCAGCCGCGGGCAGGTCGGCACCGCCTTCGATCGCGTCATCATGACCTGTTATCGGTACGACCCCGCGAGCCGCCGCTACGGCCCGTACGTGATGGGCCTCTTGCGGCTCGGGGGCGCCGCGATCCTCTGCGGCGTCGTCACGGCGCTCGCCCTCTTCCGGTGGTCGGGGCGGAGAAGGAGACAGGAGGGCGCGCGATGAACGAGCTCTTGCGACAGCTGCTCTTCTTGCCGGAGCAGCGCTCCTCGCTGGCGCGCGAGATCGACGAGCTGCACTACATCGTCATCGGGATCACGATGGGCGGGGCCTTCCTGATCACGATCATCGGAGGCTATTTCCTCATCCGCTACCGCCGGCGGGGCGCCGACACCTCGCAGCCCCACCCCGGGACCCTCGTGCGACCGGCGATCTTCCTGGAAGTGGCGGCGCTGATCGCGCTCGGCTTCATCTTCCTCGGGTTCTGGAACATCGGGACGCGCCAGTTCGTCGACCTGCGCACGCCGCCCGCGGACACGCTCGACGTCTACATCACGGCCAAGCAGTGGATGTGGAAGTTCGCCTATCCGGAGGGGGAGAGCATGATCAACACGCTCTACGTCCCCGCGCGCAGGCCCGTCAAGCTCATCATGACGTCGCGCGACGTCATTCACAGCTTCTATGTCCCGGAGTTCCGCATCAAGCAGGACGTCCTGCCGGGGCGCTACACGACCGCGTGGTTCGAGGCGACCGAGCCCGGCGCGTACCCGATCCTGTGCACGGAGTACTGCGGCACGAGCCACTCGATGATGCGCGGGCAGGTGATCGTGCTCGACCCGGCCGACTACGAGCGCTGGCTCGTGGGCGGCGCGGCGGGCGCCCCGGCCTTCGCGCAGGAGTCCGCGGCCCGCTCGGAGGACGAGCGGACCCGGGCCGAGCCGACCCTCCCGAGCCGCGGTGAGCGCGCCGCCGCCCGGCACGGCTGCCTCCGCTGCCACACCCTCGACGGCACGCCGCACATCGGCCCGACGTGGGCCGGGCTCTACCGCTCCGTCGTCCCCCTGGAGGAGGGCGGCGAGCGGCTCGCCGACGAGGCCTACATCACCGAGTCGATCATGGATCCGCTCGCCGCTTTGCACCGCGGGTTCCCGGCGAACATGCCGTCTTACCTCGGGCTCATCACGCCGCCGGACATCTCCGCCATGATCGAGCTCATGAAATCGCTCCGCGACGTGCCGCGCGGGCCCGTCGTCCACACGATCCCCAGCGAGGACGCCGGCGGCCTCGCGCCGGAAGGGACAGCTCCATGAACGGAAATGCGCACGAGGAATCCGCGCCCCCGCACGGGGCGCACGAGCCCGACTACCTCCGCGCGGACGCCGGGGTGCGCTCGTGGCTGCTCACGATCGATCACAAGCGCATCGGCCTCATGTTCTACGTGCTCGTCGTGGTGTTCCTGCTGCTCGGCGGCGTCTTCGCGCTCGTCCTCCGGACAGAGCTCCTGACGCCCGGCCCCACCGTGATCGACGCATCGACCTACAACCGCATGTTCACGCTCCACGGCGTGGTCATGGTGTGGCTCTTCCTGATCCCGTCGATCCCGAACGTGTTCGGGAACTTCGTCCTCCCCCTCATGCTCGGGGCGAAGGACCTCGCGTTCCCGCGCCTCAACCTGGCGAGCCTCTACGTCTTCGCGATCGGCGCCGTGATCCTGCTGGTCACCTCCATCGCCGGGGGCCTCGACACCGGGTGGACGTTCTATCCCCCCTACAGCACGCGCACGCCGACGGCGGTCCTGCCGGCCGTGCTCGGCGTCTTCATCCTCGGGGTCTCGTCGATCATGACGGCGGTGAACTTCATCGCGTCGACGCACACGACGCGCGCCCGAGGGATCACATGGAGCCGCCTGCCGCTCTTCGTCTGGGCCCTCTACGGCACGAGCATCATCATCCTGTTCGCGACCCCGGTGCTCGGGCTCACGATCCTGCTCGTCGGGCTCGACCACGTCTACCATTTCGGCATCTTCGACCCGGTGCTCGGCGGCGATCTGCTGCTGTTCCAGCACCTGTTCTGGTTCTATTCCCACCCTGCGGTCTACATCATGGTGCTCCCGCCGCTCGGGACGATCACCGAGGTGGTCTGCACCTTCTCTCAGAGGCAGCCGGCGTCCTACTGGGCGATCGCCATTTCGTCGCTCGGCATCGCGCTCATCGGGTTCACGGTGTGGGGGCACCACATGTTCGTGGCCGGGATGAGCGAGTTCGACGCCGGGGTCTTCGGCGTGTTCTCGATGTTCGTGGCCATCTTCTCTGCCATCAAGGTCTTCACCTGGGTGGCGACGCTGCAGCGGGGGTCCATCCGCTTCAACACCCCGATGCTCTACTTCTTCTGGTTCCTGTTCCTCTTCGTCTTCGGGGGGATGACGGGCGTCGCCGTCGCGACGCAGTCGCTCGACGTCCACTGGCACGACACCTACTTCATCGTCGCCCATTTCCACTTCATCATGGTCGGCGGCTCGCTCACCGCGTTCCTCGCGGCGGCGCACTACTGGTTCCCGAAGATGTTCGGCCGCATGTACTCCGAGCGGATGGGGCTGCTCACGTCGTTCGGCGTGTTCTGCGGGTTCGTCCTGACGTTCTTGCCGCAGTTCCTGCTCGGCAACGCCGGGATGCCGCGCCGCTACTACAGCTACCCCGAGCAGTACCAGTGGCTGAATGTCCTCTCGACCGGCGGCGCCTTCCTGCTCGCGGGCGCGCTCGTGCTCGCGTTGCTCAACCTGCTCGTGGCCCTGCGCTGGGGGAGGCCGGCCCTCGGCAACCCGTGGCGGTCGCGGAGCTACGAGTGGACGACGCCGCCCATCCCCCCCAAGCACAACTTCCCGGCGACGCCGATCATCGAGCGCGGCCCGTACGATTACCACCTGACCGAGGAGGAGGCGAATGCCCGAGTCACACCCGCCCGCTGAGCCGCTCGCCCCGGCGCGGCTCGCGATGCAGTTCGAGGACCTCGACAAGCAGGCCCACGCCGCGCGCTTCGGCATGTGGGTCTTCCTCGCCAGCGAGCTCTTCCTGTTCGCCGGTCTCTTCGGGATCTATGCCGGCTACCGCGCGCTGTACGGCGCCGAGTTCACCGCCGCCATCGCCCACAACAGCGCGCCGATCGGCACGGCCAACACCGCGATCCTGCTGACGAGCAGCCTGCTCGTCGCGCTGAGCGTCCACGCCGTGCGCATCGACGAGCCGCGGAGGGCCGGTCGCCTCCTGCTCGGGGCCGCCGCGCTCGGCGTCGCCTTCCTCGTGCTGAAGGGCGTCGAGTATGCGGACCACTTCCACGAGGGGATCTTCCCCGGCGCCGCCTACCGGTTCGCGGAGCTCCCGACGGGCGGCGCCAAGATGTTCTTCACGACCTACTATCTGACGACCGGGCTCCACGCCATCCACGTCACGGCGGGGCTCGTGATCCTGCTCTGGCTCGCGTTCAGGTGTCTCCGGCGCCGTTATGGCGCGGGCAACGAGACCCACGTCGAGATCGGGGGGCTGTACTGGCACCTCGTCGACATCATCTGGATATTCCTCTGGCCGATGCTGTACCTGATGCACCGCTGAGGTCGCCCGACGCCCATGATCATCAAGCACCTCTCCACGCGGACCTACGTGATCGTCTGGCTCGTCCTCATGGCGCTCACGCTCGCCTCGTACCTCATCTCTCTGGCCCACCTCGGCGCGTTCGACACCGTCGCGGCGCTCCTCATCGCCACGGTGAAGACGGTGCTCGTGCTGCTCTTCTTCATGCACCTCATCGAGCAGCGGTTCGCGAACGCCCTCCCCATCGTCGTGTCGGTGCCGCTCCTCGTCCTGCTCCTCGTGCTGATCGTGACCGACGTGACGGCGCGCGCGACGCACTCGCGCGGGAACGTCCCGACGACGCAGCCGCCCGAGGTGACGACAGGCCCCTGACGCGCCGCGCCCGCCGCGGCCTCCGCCGGGCGGGCCGCCGCGCGGGCCGCGGTCAGGCCCGGACCCGGATGAGCCGCCGCTCCGGCAGGCTCGCGCGCCTCGCCTCCCACTCGCCGCGCGCCGCCCAGCCGAGGATGCGGCGCAGGAGCAGCATGGGCGCGTCCGCCTCGACGTGCTGCTCGCGAAAGGCGCCGTCCCTCGCGTAGGCCGGCTCGGCGCTCTCCAGGAGGATCCGGTCCTGCCGGAGGATCGTCGGCTCCCTGGCGCGGAAGCGCACGCGCGGCCCGAACGGCAGCGCCCTCGAGACGAGCCACTCCATGCGACACCGATCGGGCGCCGTCGGCACGAAGTGCAGGACGATCCGGCGCGGCATCCCTCCGAGCGACCGGACCTCGACGCGGTCGGGGAGCGTGAACGAGAGCAGGACCTGGGACGATCGCGGCGCGGGCGCGCCCCCGGCGGCGCTGACCGGCCCGACCACGGTCATCCCGTCCGGCGTCGGCCGCACCTCGAGGAGCTGCTCGCGCAGGCCGCGGAGCAGCGCGAGGTAGAACTGCCCGTGCGTCCACGGGTGCGCGAACGCGGGATGGCACCAGTCGAGGTTGTTCTCCAGGCCCCGCGTGGACGCGCACTCGAGATCCACCGAGCCCTGGTCCCACCGGCGCGCCGAGAAGCCGTCGATCCCGGGCGGGGGCGGCGCCGCGGCGTCGCCCTCACCGCCGATCCACACCCAGACATACCCGTCCCGCTCCACGCAGGGGAACGCGGGGACAGCGCACCTCGCCGGGATGCGCCTGCCCTCGGCGAGCGACGGGATATGGACGCACGCGCCGCCGCCCCCGAATCGCCAGCCGTGATATCCGCACGCGAGCGCCCCGCCCGTCACGCGCCCGAGAGACAGCTTGACGCCCCGGTGGCAGCAGCGATCGAGCAGCGCGGCGGGGCGCCGGCCGTCGCCGCGAAACACGACGATGTCCTGATCGAGGACCCGGACCGCGCGGGGCGCCGCCCCGAGCTGCGATGACGCGCAGGCGATATACCAGTACTTCCTGAGGAACATGATCACTCCCCTCCCCCCCAACAGACCTCCACGAACCAAACATTCGCGCATGTATGTAAACTGACAAAAAAAATACTTCGCGGCCTCAGCGCCGCAGTCCACGGAGGAAGGTCGCGACCATCCGCCGGACAGCGGCCCTGGGCTCCAGCAGCTTCGGGTCCATGAGGAGCAGCGCGGTCGCGCCGTTCATGAGGCTGACGGCGGCGAGCGCCGCGGCCCTCGGGTCGACGCCCCGCTCGATCTCGCCGGCCGCGATCCCCTTGCGGACGAGGTCCGACACCACGGCCACGAGGCGGCGCACGCTCGACACCTTCTGCTCGAACCCCGCGGCGAGCTCGGGCGAGAGCTCGGTCTTGAACAGGCTGAGCGAGAGGACGGCGCGGTACTCGGGGTCCTCTTCGAGGTACTCGAGCGACCGCGTGAGGAGCCGCTCGAGCGCCTCGAGCGGCGAGGACGTGGAGGACAGCGCCTCGGAGAAGACCTCGTTCGCCCTGGCGAAGCGCTCGCCCAGGAGGGCCGTGTAGAGCTCGGCCTTGCCCTTGAAGTGCCAGTACACCGCCCCCCGCGTCAGCCCGGCCTCCGCGGCGACGTCCTGGAGCGTCGCGGCCGCGTACCCCTTGCGGCTGAACACGAGCAGCGCCGCGTCCAGGATCTGCTCGCGGGTCGCCGCCGCCTCCTCCTTCGTCCGTCGCACGCCCGGAAGATACATTCACGAACGTATGTTTGCAAGTCCGGGGCTCGGTGCCGGCGCGAGGGGGCGGCGCCGGACGCCAGCCCCTCGCGCCCACGGTGTCAAGCGCCGCGGAGCGCCGGGCTGTGACAGACCATGTCCTGCCGTATCGAACCATCGAGTTCGCCCTGCTCACGGCGATTCTCCACAGGAACTCCCCCGGGACAACAGTCGGTATCTGTCGATCCCCTCCGCGGCGCGCGCCGCCTCTCGTCACGGGCTCGCGGCGCTGGCCGATCCCGGCGCGCGCGGCGTCGCCCGCCACACTGTAAACCATCGAAATTATTCGATTTTTCAGCACCATCCCCGGCCATCTCCGCCGCGCCCGGGTTGGGACAATGTCCGTCCGATCGATCCCTTTCCGGACGGGTCGAAGGTGGCTATCCATGGTAGACACCAAGCACGCGGCGCGACGGCGTGTCCCTCGCACGACGCGCGCGGGACCCGCGCCGAACTGCTTCGTTCTGGAGGAGACTTCATGGAAAAGATCTCGCTCACGTACTTTGTCGACTTCGTGCTCAAGGCCGGGACGCCCAAGCTGACCGGCGTCCGGGAGTTCAAGGAGCGAAAGGACGAGCTCCTCACGGACTTTTACAGGCAGGTGCGAGAGACGATCGTCGACATGCACAGGAGCGGAAAGCCCACGAGCGTGCTCGACGCGTTCCTCGCGGTCCAGCACGACGAGCGACGCCGTCGCATCTACCCGTCGGTCGTGAACGGATACCGCAAGTTCCTCGCCTCGGGGAAGATGACGTGGTTCGAGCCGCCCGTGGCGACGTACCGCCTCGGCGATCTCGAGATCAACGTCAATCCGGAGCTCGGCCTCGTCATCGACGGGACTCCCCACGTCATCAAGATGTATTTCCGCGGGGAGCCCCTGTCGTCCAAGCGCGTCTCGGTCGTGCTGAACCTCCTGATGAACGGCCTCGCCGAGAGCACGCCGGGCGGCGCCTTCGCGGTGCTCGACGTGCGCAACGCGAAGATCCACTCCTTCAAGGTCCCGAACCCGCGGCTCAACCTGCTGCTCCGCGGCGAGGCGGCCTCCTTCGCCACCATCTACACCGGGCTGTAAACTTCCCGTCACCGGGCGAGGCGGCCGCGCGCAGGGCGCATCGCACCACATGTCCCCACCCGGCATCCACCCAGCCCGTGGCGCCCACCGCGGCGCCGGTGACGCCGCGCCGCGTCCCCCCGCCGGCCGGGCGGGGGGCGCGGCGCGGTCGCGCCGGTATCGCAACGCTGGAATCCGCGCGCCGCGCTGCCGCGTGGGCCCTCGGGCGGAGGCGGGCGAGCGGCGCACAAGCCATCGATCTGTAGGAGATCTGCGCCTCTGGCCTCATCGCAGGACGCATAACCGGACCGAAAATGACCCATTCAGAGAAAGAGAAGTACGATCTACCCGTCAGTTTCAGTTATCCTCGATCTGCCATGGATCGCCGCGCGCAGATCACTGCAACCCCGCTTCACGTACCGAGCATTCTTGTGGTCCTCGATCCCGCGTGGCCGGAGCTCTTCAGCCTGTGCCTCGCCGTGGCGCCGGGCTGCGGGGTGCTCCTGCACCGCTGCGACGCGTCCACCGCCGCGACGATCGCGGCCGAGCGGCGGCCGCTCGCGATCATCATGTCGAACGGCGTCCACGCGAAGGATCCGACCGAGTTCGACGCGCTCGCGCGCGACGTCCGCGCGAAGTTGCTTCGGCTCGACGAGGAGGTCAGCGAGCGAGAGCTGGAGGCCATGCTGAGCGGCGCGCTGCGCGACACGCGCGACGCGCGCGATCCGGGGCGGCGCGACGAGGGCAGCGGGCGCTACACGGTGATCGGCGCGCAGCGCAGCGAGGCCGTCGGCGGAAGGGGGGCCACGGGCGCGGAGCCCCGGTCCGCGCAGAGGCCGGCGACCTCGAGCGCGGACCCCCGGCTCGCGCAGCAGCGCAGCGAGACGCTCCGGAGCACGCTGCCGCCGCCCTCGTCGCGCGCCGGATCCCCGGCCTCGCTCCGCACGCCCCCGACCCAGGGCGCGGCCACGGCGGCCCCTCCGTCCGGGGCGCCGTCCTCGTTCCGATCGCCGCCGTCGATGCGCGCCGTGCTCCCGTCGGCGCACGCGCAGGCGGCGCCCCACGCCGCGCCGGGCGGGCCCCGCTCGGTGCCGCCGCCCCCGTCGGTACGCGCGGCGTCGCTCCCGACGAGCGCCGGCGCGCTCTCGGGCCCGCCCCCCTCGACGCGCTCCCCTGCAGCGAGCGCGCCGCCGCCGTCGTCGCGCTCGCTGCAGGGCGCCCCGCCGTCGTCGCGCTCGCTGCAGGGCGCCCCGCCGTCGTCGCGCCGGCTGACGCCGCCGCCGTCGTCGCGCTCGCTGCCGGGGGGCGCGCCGCTACGCAAGGCGAGCATCCCGCCGCCGAGCGCGCGATCGCTCCCGCCCCCCTCCACCCGGAGCCTGCCGAGCCCGCCGTCCGTCCGCGCGCTCTCGAGCCCGCCCCCCTCGGTGCGCTCGGTGCCTCCGGGGCCGCTCTCGGGCGAGCCGCCGTCGATCCGGACGATGGCGCCGCTCTCGGCGCGCATGGCGCCGCCGTCGTCGGTGCGCCCCGAGCTGTCGCCGCGCTCGGGCGTGCGGGAGCGCGGCAGCGAGGAGCTCGACGCGGTGTTCGAGGACCAGAAGCTGCCGCTCGACGCGCTCGCGCGCGGCAACAGCACCACCTCGCGCTGATCCGGGCGAGCTCGACCGGCGGCCCGGCCCGCGCAGCAGCCCGCCGGACAGAGCCTAGCCGCGCGGGCGCGTGGCCCAGGACACCGTGGAGGACGCGGCGCGCCCCAGCAGGGCGCCGGCGATGGTGACCAGCGCGGGGGGCGCCGGCGCGCCGAGGTCGCGGCCGAGATCGACGAGGATACGGTCGACGCACTCCATCGCGCTCGCGGCGGCGAGCTCCATCCCGACGCCGCGGCCTCCGGCCGCGCGCCCGGCGAGGTACAGCCCGCGCACGGGGGTGTGCACCGCCGGCCGCGCGCGGCCGACCTGGCCGGGCACCTGCGCCGTCCCCGCCGCGTCCTCGCCGCCCGGGCCGTCGCCGTCCCCGGTCGAGCCGTCGATGAAGACCGCCTCGGAGAGCAGGCCGGGGACCGCGCGATCGAGCGCCCGCAACAGCTCGTCGGTCGAGGCGGAGGGCGCGCCGCGCGCGGAGGCCACCGCGCGCGCGCACAGGATCTCGTGCCCGGGCGGCGCGAGCGACGGATCGAAGCTCGTCGGCACGAGGCCATAAAACGAGAGCGGCGGCGCGCGCTCGCTGCCGTCGAGGCCGGCGAGCGCGCTCGCCGCGACGAGCCGCCGGCGCAGCCCGATCCTCACCTGGACCGCCCGCGGCTGGGGCGCGAGCGCCCGGGCGCGCGCCACGTACGCCTCGGGGAAATGCCGCTCGCCGACGAGGCCCGAGACGGTGCGCTGGAGGCCGGCCGTGCTCACCACGAGGCGCGCCGGCACCGCGGTCCCGTCCTCGAGCTCCACGCCGCACACGCGCGCGTCGCGCACGAGGACGCGCCGCACGGCGGTGCCCATCCACACGGCGGCCCCGCGCTCGCGGGCCAGGCGGGCGAGGACGTCGGGCACCCGGGCCGCGCCGCCCTCGGGGTAGCTCGGCCGCCCGCCGCGGGCGAGCCGGCGCAAGGCGAGGAGCGCCTCGCCCGCCGAGGCCTCGGCCCCGGGGAGCGAGAGCGGCAGGCCGAGCAGCCCGCCGAGCGCGGCGACGGCCGCGGGGCGCTGGAGGAACCGGGCGACGTGCTGCTCGACGGTGACGTCGTCGCAGGCGGCCAGGTCGACGTCGCGCATCGACATCGCGTGCGCGACGAGGCGCGCGGCGCGCACGGCCTCCAGCGCCGTGAGATCGAGGCCGCGCGCGGCGCCGCGCGCGAGCCCGGCCAGCCCGAGGAGCTCCGGCCGGAGGACGACGCGGCCCGCGCGACGCGCGGCGGCGCCGCGGGCGACGCCCGCGAAGCAGAGCGCGGCGGGCTCGTCGCTCTCCAGGAACGTGATCGCGTCGCGCTCGCCGACGCGACCGAGCACGTCGCCGATCGGGCCCGCCTCGCCGCGGCAGGGCATGTGCGCGACGGCGTCGACGCGGAAGCCGTCTCTCTCGTGGGCCGCGGAGGAGCCGCCCAGGCGTCGCTCCTTCTCCACGAGGATCGTCGCGATTCCGGCGTGCGCGAGGAGCAGCGCCGCGGCGGCGCCGCCGACGCCCGAGCCGATCACCACGGCGCGCAAGGGGACCTCATCCATGACGTCGCGAGAACATAACGCGACGAGCGCCGGACGAGGGCGCCGCGTGCGCATCCGGTGGCGCACCTCGCCGCCCGCGCCTCGACCGGCCGCTCGAGGCGCCGGGGGCGCAATCGGCGTCGCGCGCCGCGGCTCGGCGCGCGCGGCGAGCGTTGACCCTCCGAAGCGGCCCCCCGTAGAGTAGCCTGGCAGTCGACGTGCCCTTTATGAAGACCTGCCCGCAGTGCCACCAACGCTACCCGGCCGAGAGCACCTTCTGCTTCATCGACGGCGCGTCGCTCGTCGCCGAGAAGGACCCGCGCATCGGGACGTCGATCGCCGGCCGCTACGTCATCGAGCAGGCGCTCGGGATCGGCGGGATGGCCACCGTCTACAGGGCGTACAACCGGCTCATCGGCACCCCCTGCGCCATCAAGATCCTGAACCGCGATCTCGCGCAGGACACGACGACGCGGGAGCGCTTCCGGCGCGAGGCGCGGCACGCGCAGCGGCTCGCGCACCCGAACATCATCGAGATCTTCGATCACGGCGACACGGACGACGGGCTGCCCTTCCTCGTGATGGAGCTGCTCCAGGGGACGAGCCTCGCCGACGTGGTGGAGCGCAGCCGCGTGCCGCTCGCGCGGGCGCTGCCCATCTGGGTGCAGATGGCGCGCGCCCTCGGCCGGGCGCACGACTTCGACGTCGTCCACCGCGATCTCAAGCCCGAGAACGTGTTCCTGCTGAAGGGCGACTGGGTGAAGCTCCTCGATTTCGGCATCGCCCGGTGCACGCAGGACGCGCGGCTCACGCACCTCGGCGAGATCTTCGGCACGCCGGAGTACATGGCGCCCGAGCGCAGCACGACGATCGACGCGGGCCCCCCGGCCGACCTCTACTCGCTCGGGGTGATCATGTTCGAGATGATCACGCAGCGGCTGCCGTTCGACGCGCCCGATCCGGCGAGCTGGATCCTGAAGCACCTGAACGAGCAGCCGCCGCGCCTCCGGGAGCTCGCGCCCGAGATGCCCGAGGCCCTCGACCGGCTGGTGAACGCCCTGCTGGCGAAGGCGCCCTCGGACCGCCCCGTCGACGCGTACCGCGTGCTGGCGGAGCTCGAGGAGATCGCCGCCGCGAGCGGGATCGCGCTGCCCCCGCCGCCGGAGGCGATGCCGCGCGACTCGGCCGTGCGCTCGAGGGGCGCGGGGCGCGATCCGTGGGTCAGCCGGCTCGAGCTGTTCGAGAAGATGACGGCCCGCGCGTTCGGCGGCGCCGCGCCGGCGGATCTCCAGCGGCAGCTCGACGGGCTGCGCGGCCTCGTGCGGGAGCACGCCGAGCTCCGGTCGAGGGCGCTCGACGAGCAGCGGCGCCTCGAGGGGGTCGCCGAGGAGTGGCGCGACGGCCGGCAGCAGATCGGCCGGGCGATGGACGCGCTCACGGTCGACGCCTCGCTCACGCGCGAGGAGGCCCGCGCGTACCGCGCCAGGGTGGCGCCGCTCAGCGCGGCGACGCAGGCGTTCATCGCGGCGGTGCTGAGCGCCCACCGGGAGGCCGTGCGCTGGGAGGGCCGGAGCGGGTTCGCCGAGCCGTACCTCGAGCTCGCCGCGAGCTACCGGAGGCTGGCCGACCTCGTCGACGCCTGGTACGCGGCGCGGAGGGCGGACTACGAGGCCGCGAGCGAGGCGATCGCCCGCGAGCAGGAGGTGGCCGAGGTGGACGCGCAGATCAAGAAGCTGCGCGAGCGGCTCGAGGAGCTCGACAGGCAGCTCGAGGCGCGGCGCCGGGAGTCGCAGGAGCGCATCGCCGAGATCGGGCGCAGGGCCGATCAGGTCGAGTCGGAGCTGCTCCACCTGGCCAGCCGCTTCTGCGCGCCGCTCCGGGCGAAGCCGGAGCTCGGCGCGCTGTTCGTGGAGCTCGAGCGGCTCGCCGGCTGAGCGCTCCGCCCGGCGCGGGCCCCCGCCCACCAGAGTCCGTCGTCGCCCGGTTTGCGCGGTGAGCGAGCGCGGTCGCCGCGGCCCCGCGCGTACTAAGCTAGCTTCCGTGACGTCCGACCCCGCAGGAGCGCCGCGGCGCGCCCCGTCGCCACGCGCGCCGGGACGCGCGCGCCGCGCCGCGTCCGCCGCGGCGAGGGCGCTCGGGCTCGCCGTGGTGTTCGCCGGCGCCGCGGTCGCCGGCGCCGCGCTCCACCTCGACACCGCCGCCGCGCGCCGGGTCGCCCGCGACGCCACGAACCGGCTCCTCGGCTCCCTCTTTCACGGGAAGATCGTCGCCGACGAGATCGAGGCGCTCGGCCTGGACGGCGTGCGGATCCGGGCCGCGGTCGCGGTCGATCCGTGGGGCGGCCAGGTGATCCGCGCGAGCGGCATCGAGGCGCGCGCCGACGTGCTCCCGATGCTCGCCGGCGCGCTCTTCGGGTCGGGCGCGCTGCGCGTCGAGATCCCGTACATCCGGGTCGAGCAGGCCGAGGTGCTGGTCCAGAGCAACGGCGCCGGCGGGGTCACGCTCGTCGACACGTTCACGCCGCGCTCGCCGAGCCGCCCGCCGGAGGCCTCGCCGGGGGCGTCGTCGCGCGAGGTCGTCGTCGCCCTCCCGCGCATCGAGATCGGGCGCGGATGGGTCCACGGGCAGCTCGCGCCGCCGCGCGCGCTGGACGCCGACGTCAGCCGGCTCGTCGGCGCGGTGCACGTCGGCCCGGAGGGCGTCGCCGTGGACGTCGAGCAGACCGGCCTCGTGGATCGCGCGTTCCTGCCCGCCACGACCGCGGGCACCGCGAACTACCACCTCCGCGCCGGCGAGACGGTGCGGATGTGGAGCAGCTTCGCCGGTCAGGTCGCCCGGGTCGGGATCACCGCGCGGGCCGTGCTCGACGAGGGACACCTCGAGGCGCACGCGAGCGTCCCGCGCGCCACGCCGGCGGAGCTCCGGAGCCTGCTCCCGGATCACCCGGTCACCGAGCCGCTCACTGCGCACGTCAGCGTCGAGGGTCCCCTCCCCCACCTCGACGTGGTGGCCTCGGCCACGGCCGCCCCGCTGGGTCCGGCAGGGGGCGACGTCGCGCTCGCAGGGCGGCTCGACGTGACGGGCCCCATCCGGCTCGACGCCGAGGTGCGCGCGCGCGACGTCGATCTGCGGCTCTTCGGCGTGGACCTCGCGCCCGCCGCGCGGGGCGGTGATAGCGCCGCCGCGCCCCGCGCACCCCGCGCCGCCGCGCCCCGCGCACCCCGCGCCGCCGCGCCCCGCGCCCTCCACCTCGCCGTGCCCGGCCTCCCACGCGCCGCCGCGCGCGGCGCCCCCCAGGCCGTCGCGGCGAAGGCCGCGCCGGCGGGCGGCCGCGAGCCCGAGGCGGCGGCGGTCGCGATCACGGCCGACGGGCGGGTGCGGGCCGAGCTCGGCGACGCGCTCCGGCTCGCGGTTGAGGCGCGGACCGAGCCCACGGCGCTGCTCGAGGAGCGGGTGCCGGCCGCGGACGTCCACCTCGTGCTCGATCGCGGCGAGCTCCACGCGCGCGCGCACCTCCACGAGCCCGGCGCGCCGATCGACGCCGCGATCTCGCTGCTGCCGCGCGGCCAGGGGATCCGCTTCGCGGCGACCGCCGACATCCCGGCGATCGCCGCGGCGCCGCGCATCGCCGGCGCCATCGACGGCGCCGGCCGCGTGCGCGTCGAGGGCAGCCTGCGCGAGGGGGCGCTCGACGCGCGGTTCGCGGGCGCGTTCGCCAGGCTGACGGCGGGCGCCGAGGTCGGGCTCACCCGCGCGCGCGTCGAAGGGCGGCTCACCGGGCCGCTCGACGCGCTCGCGATCCGCGCCTCGCTGTCCGGTGAGGAGGCGCTCGCCGGCGGCCACACGTTCGACGAGATCGAGGCGCAGGTGTCCGGCGCGCTCACCTCGCCGAAGCTCCGCGCCACGCTCACCGACGGCGACGACTCCCTGACCGCCTCGGCCCGGCTGAGCACCGCCGCGGGCGCCCTCCGCGACATCGAGCTCCGGCTGAAGCGCGAGGGCGCCGAGGTCGCCGGGAAGATCGCGGCGATCGAGCCCTCGGGCGGCGGGCTCGCGGTCGAGGGGCTCGAGCTCGCGTCCGCGGAGCTCGGCTCGCTGAGGGGAGAGCTCGCGGTGCGGGGCGGCGACGTGACCGGGCAGCTCCGGGGCGAGGCCATCGATCTCGGCCGCGTCGCCCGGATGATCGGCGTCCCGCTCCGCGTGCAGGGGCTCGCGAACCTCGACGTCGCGCTCGAGCGGGATCCCGAGGCCGGGCGCTCGGGCCACGTGCGGCTCGAGCTCGCCGGCGGCGAGGTCGCGTTCCTGTCCGGCGTCTCGGCGCACCTCGCGGCCACCCTCGATCGCGACCGGATCACGGCCGACGCGCTCCTGCGCCTCGACGCGGAGCCGCCGCGGCCGCCGGGCGCGCCGGCGGGCGCCGCGTGGTGCGCCGGCCCCCTCGCGAGCGTGCGCGTATCCGGCGCCGAGGGCACGCTGAGCGGCCCCCTGCTCCGGCCGGAGACGTGGGCCGCCCTGGTCGGCACGGCCGAGGTCGCCGCGGACGGCTGGGACCTCGGGTGCCTCTCGCGGCTCGCGCCGATCGCGCACCTCGTGAGCGAGGTGCGCGGCAAGCTCACGACCCGCTTCCGGGTGTCGCGCGCGCCCGGCGATCCGTTCCCGTCGCTGCACGACGTGCTCGTGCGGACGCAGGGCCTCGCGCTCGCCGGGCCGCACCCGCTGGGCGAAGAGCGCCCCGCGTGGGAGTCGCGCTCCATCGACGCGCAGCTCAGGGGCTCGCTCGACGGGACGACCGGCCGGGCCAGCGCCGCGCTGACCCTGTACGACGGCGGGCTGCTCGGCGACGTCTCGGGCTCGATCGATCTCGATCTCGACGCGCTCACCGGGCCGCCTGCGGGCCGGTGGGCGTCGCTCCTGCGCTCGCCCATCGCGGCGACGGCGTCGATCCCCCGGCGCCCGATGGGCTCGCTCACCACCCTGCCCTCGTTCGTGCGCGACCGCCTGCCGCCGCTCGGCGGCGAGCTGCGGATCGACGCCTACGCGAGCGGCACCCTCGCGCGCCCTTCCCTGACGGCGCGCGCCCTGTTCTGGGGCCTCGTGTACGCCCCGGAGGACGCCCCGGGCGCCGCGGATCTCGCGTTCCCCGCCGATCTCGACGCGTGGCTCACGTACGACGGCGAGAGGGCCACGCTGGACGCGCACGTCACGCGCGGGCGGGACGAGATCGCGACCGTGAACGCCGAGGTGCTCGCCCCGATCGACGGCCTGCGCGCGCCGGCGCCGGCGCGCGCGCCGGAGGGGGTGCCCCCGCGCCCGGCGTGGACCGGCGGGCTCCGCGCGACGCTGCGGCGGGTGCCGCTCGGCGACGTCCCGCTGCTCGGCGACAGCGGCGTCAGCGGGCACGTGAGCGGTGAGATCGAGGTGCGCGACCTCAACGTGGCGCCCAGGCTCACCGCGCGCCTCACGCTGCCGGATCTCGCGCTCGGCAACGAGCTCGCCTTCGATCGCGGCGTGCTCGCGCTGCGGATCGATCCGTCCAGCGAGCCCGGCCGCGGGCACCTCCGCGTCTCCGAGCTCGCGCTCGGGGGCCACAAGGGCGGCAAGCTCCGCGCGAACGCGTACGCGAGCGTGCGCTACCTCGGCGGGCTCGTCCCGGTGCCCGACGGCGAGCGCGCGGCGCTGGCCCTCACCGCGGAGCGCTTCCGCCTCGCGGCGCTGCACCCGCTGGTCGGGCGGACGCTCAGCAGGCTCGACGGCTACCTGGACGGCGAGCTGCATGTCCAGCTCGACGGCGCGCCGGGAGCCGACGGCGGCCGCGTGCGCGCCCGGCTCGATGTCCGCGAGGGGACCGCGCACATCCCCGAGCTCGGGCAGGAGCTGCGCGACGTGGCCGCGCGCATCACGGCCGACGACGGCGTGGTCCGGATCGAGGGCCTCCGCGCCGCGGGCATGACCGGACAGGCGCAGGGCTGGGCGCTGCTGCGGCTCGACGGGCTCGCGCTGCGCGACGGGGCCGGGGCGCTGACCATCGCCGAGGACCAGGCGCTGCCGCTCACGTTCGAGGGGGTGCCGCTCGGCACCGCGTCGGGGGCGCTCTCGTTCGTCGTGGAGAAGAGGCCGGACGAACTCGCGCTGCACGCGACCGTGCCGACGCTCCGCGTGAGCTTGCCGGCGACGATCAGCCGCGACGTGCAGCCGCTCGACGACAACCCCGACATCCAGGTCTCCCACCCGCTCGGGCCGGAGAAGGAGGAGCGCGCGCCGGACGCGCTCCGCTACACGATGACGTTCGACGTGGGCGACGCGATGATCACCGGCGCCGGGCTCAGGCTGCACCTGACGAGCGACGACGGCGCGCTGCCGAAGGTGGTGCTCGGCGCCGACGCGCGGGTCTCCGGCGGCATCGTGATCACGCACGGCGAGCTCGAGATCTTCGGCAAGGCGTTCGAGATCGAGCGCGGGCGCGTGCGGCTGCGCGAGGAGGAGACGTCGAACCCGCACCTGAACGTCACCGCGCACTGGGACGCGCCGGACGGCACGCGCATCTACGCCGACTACATCGGCAACCTCCGGCCCATCACGGACAAGAAGCTGCGGTTCCGGTCGAGCCCGCCGAGCTCGCAGCAGGACATCCTCGCGCGGCTCCTGTTCGGCGCCGACTTCTCCGAGGGGGCGCAGGCGGCGGGCGCCGAGACGCCCGCGCGGCAAGCCGCGGGCGGCGTCGCCGCGTCGGTCGGCAGCGAGCTCGCGGCGTCGCAGCTCAACGCGCTGCTGAGCGGCATCGCGCCGCTCCAGGGGCTGTCGACGCGGTTCGGGACGACCTCGGAGGGCGCGCTGCGGACGAGCTTCGTCTACCGGTTGAACGACGAGCTGACGGCGCTGGCCACCTTCCAGGAAAGCGCGCTGGGGAGCGCCACGACCGACGCGGGCGGGCCGACCCCCGGGGGGACAGCGAACGAGCGCGGCACGCGGACCGAGGTCACCATCGACTGGCGGTTCGCCCGACACTGGACGCTCCGCGGCACGGTGGGCGTCGACGAGCGCGACGCGACCTCGGGGGCGATCGATCTGCTCTGGCAGTACCGGTACTAGCGCGCGCCCCGCGCCGGCGGCCGGATCTCGCGGCCGCCGACGCGGAGGACGGGCGGCTCGGCCTCGACGAGCAGCGGGGCGAGCTGCGCCTGCGCGTGGCGCGAGAAGCGCGCCTCCAGCGCCCCGCCGCGGGCGCGCGCGTACACGACGCCGTCGTCGCCGAGGGAGAGCGTCGCCGGATCGAGCGGCTCCTCGGCGCCGTCGAACAGGAGCAGCGTGACCGCGCCGTCATCGCCGATCCGGAGCCCGTCGACGCGGAGCGGGGCGTCGTCCACCTGGAAGTAGCACCAGTCGTAGCCGTTCGTGAGGATCGGGCGGCCGTCGTCCGGGTGCCGCGCGATCCACGACCGCAGCCCGCGCTCCAGCGCCGGGTGGTCGACGCGGGCGCCGTCGTGCCAGAAGCGGCCGTCGCGATCGAGCCGGATCGAGCTCTCGCGGGAGGTGCCGGGGGGCGGCGCGAATCGGAAGAAATCGGGGTGGTCGCCGGGCTTCATGGGTCTCCTCCCAGGAGGTGTGGTCCGGCCGCCGCGCGGCGCAAGCCGCGCGCGCCGGGGCGTACTATAGCGGGCCCATGGGAGCCCAGACGGCACAGGCCAGCGGCGACGATCACCTGCGCGCCACGCGCGCGTACTACGACGAGTTCTCCGCCCGCTACGAGGCGCGGCGCGGGGGGCGTGATCGGGGGGGGTATCACGACCTCGTCGACGCGCTCGAGGTCGACTTCGTGCGGCGCTTCGGCGAGGGCCGCGACGTGCTGGAGGTGGGGTGCGGGACAGGGCTCCTGCTCGCGCGGATCGGCGCGTTCGCGCGCTCGGCGCGCGGGGTCGATCTCTCGCCCGGGATGCTCGAGCGCGCCCGCGAGCGCGGCCTCGACGTCGTCGAGGGGAGCGCGACCGCGCTGCCGTTCGCCGACGAGAGCTTCGACGTCGCGTGCTCGTTCAAGGTGCTCGCGCACGTACGGGACGTCCGCGCCGCCCTCGCGGAGATGGCGCGCGTGGTGCGGCCCGGCGGGCACGTGATCGCCGAGTTCTACAACCCCTACAGCCTGCGCGGGCTCGTGAAGAAGCTCGGCCCGGCGGGCGCCATCAGCGAGCGGACCCGGGAGAGCGCCGTCTTCACGCGCTTCGACGCGCCGCGCGCCGCCGCGGCCCTCCTGCCGGCGGGCGTGCGCGTCGTCGCCTCGCGCGGCGTGCGCATCGTGACGCCGTTCGCGGCCGCGATGCGCGTGCCTGGGCTCGGGCGGCTGCTCCACAGGGCGGAGTGGGCGCTGTGCGACTCGCCGCTCGCGCGGCTCGGCGGCTTCTGGATCGCCGCCGCGCGCAAGGCGTGAGCCGCGCGCGGTCAGAACCGGCCCAGGACCCCCGCGTAGAGGCCGCCGGGCAGCAGGGAGATCGCTGGCGCGGCCGTGAAGCTCGGCGGGGGCGGCGGCACGGGGCGCTTGCGGACGGAGACCCGCTCCGGGACGAACGTGATCTGCGCGTGCGCGATCCCGGCGGCGACGAGCGTCGCGAACGCGCCGAACGAGACGTGGTTGACCGCGGCCGCGGTGTCGATCCGGCTGTTCAGCCGCTCGACGTCGACGCGCTGCGCGGCCGGCATGCCGGCCTGCGACGGGGGGGCGGGCGTGACGTCGACGTTCTGGTAGCTGGCGAGCGCCAGCGCCGAGACGATCGACGTCCCGCCGGCGACGGCCTGGCTGACCAGGAAGAACCAGCCGAGCCCGTCGTCGCCGTTCTGGAACTGCCCCACGCCGAACGGCAGCATCGCGATCCAGCGGGAGCGCTGCACCACGACGCGCTCGGTCCCGGCGAGGCGCGTGACCTCGGCGATCCAGCGGCGCTCGTCGTCGCGGCTCCGCTCGGCGCGCAGGCGCTCCGCGCGCTGCGCCTCGGCCCGCTGCCGCGTGACCTCCTCGATGCGCGCCCGGATGCGCGCGCGCACCGCGGTGAACCTGTCGATCACATCCGGCTGGAACAGCGCCGGGTTCGGCGAGTACGCCGGGTTGTCGAGGAGGATCTGCTCGATGTACGCGTCGGCCTCGTCCCCGCGCCGCAGCGCCACGAGCGCCGCGGCGGCGAGGCCGCGCGCCCGCTCGATGATGTGGGGATCGGTGATCCTGCACGGCTTGCCCTCCGCGTCGGTCGCGCCGCGCTCGCAGGGCGGGTTCGCGGGGTCGAGCATCGCCGCGAAGCGGCGCACGGCCTCCTCGTAGCGCCCGGTGTCGAAGCGCGTCTTGGCGAGCTCGAGCTGCTGCAGATCGTCGGCGCGCGCGGCGCCGGCCAGGCTCAGCGCGACGGCGCTCGCCGCCGCCGCCACGAGGCGCCGCGGTGCGCGCAGGGCGCGGCCGCCATCGACCGACGGGGAGCGAGCGCCGGGAGATCTCCCGCCTGGTGTTCGCGCGGCCATGCGGAGGGGGTGCGCCGTGATGTAGCGGAGTTTGGACGGCGCTGCTGAGATTTCGGGCGCCGACGCCGGAATGACGGGATCGCCGTCAGCCGGACGGCCAGAAAACGGTGTTCGGCTCGCCGGCCACGAGCGTCACGTTCCCGACGCGCTGGGCGGCGCCCGGCGTCGGGGACGTGAAGAGGCAGCGCCCGCTCCAGGACACGTCGCTCAAGGTCACGGTCTGCGGGCTGCCCGCGTAGCCGATCAGGCCGATCTGCGGGCACGCGTACTGCGCGTCCTGCGGCGCGCCGCTCAGGACGACCGTGCTGGGGAGGATCTCCAGCTTGTGGACGATCCGCTGCGGCGCGGTGACGCCCGGCGCCGGCGCGACGACCGAGATGACGCCCGAGTACGGCTTGCAGCACCGGGAGCCCGGCACGCTGATGTGCACGGCGTGGGTGCCGATCGTGAGCGGCGTGATCTTGTTCGCGCCGAACCAGGCGGTCTCCACGCCGTCGAGCACCAGCCTGGCCCCGCTCGGGACGATGTGGAAGACGACCTCGCGGACCCTCGGGCCCTCCGCCTGCGCCACGGGCACGGCCCGCACCACGGGCACGGCCCGCGGCACGGCTGCGGCCGGACGCGCGGCCGGCGGCGGCGGGAGGTGAACGCTGGGGCGGCGCGCGCTCGCGACGACGGGGGTGCTGGGCGCGACCGCGGGCAGGTTCGGCGACGGCATCAGGGGGTCGATGCGCACCGGCGACGCCGGCCCGGGCGCCACGGGCACGTCCTCGCCCAGCGCCGCCTGCGGCCCACGAAACGCGCGGGTGATCCCGAACGCGGCGACGCCGAGCGCCGCCGAGCCGAGCCCCACGGCGAGCGCGCGCCGCGCGAGCTTCCGCCGGCTGCGGCTCGCGTTGAGCTTCGCGATCCGCTTGAGGATGGTGAGGTCGTCCGGCGCGAGGGCGAGCGCCCGGTTGTAGTCGGCGGCGGCGCCCGGCACGTCGCCGCGCTTGCGGCCGTCCTCCGCGCGCGCCACGAGGCGCGGGACGAGCCGCGCGACGTGGCGCGCGGCGTAGCCCGCCGGATCGGCGAAGTACGCGGCGAGCTCGACGCGCGGCTCGGCGAGGCCGAGCGCGGCGAGCTCGGCCCGGATCTGCTCGGCGAGCGCCCGGGGGCTCGGCGTGCGGGCCGCGACGTCGTGCGCGAGGGCGCCCGCGAGGATCCGGCTCCAGCGCGCGCCGACCGCGGGCCGCTCGCGCTCGGCCTCGGGGTACGCCCCCTCGAGCACCTTGCGGAGCACCTGCGCCGGGTTCTTTCCCTCGAACGGCAGGTGCCCGACGACGCACTCGTAGAAGAGCACCCCGAGCGCGAAGACGTCGGTGCGCGCGTCGACCTCGCCCCCCTCGATCTGCTCCGGCGCCATGTGCGCCGGCGAGCCCAGCACCTGCCCCGTCGACGTGACGCCCTGGGCGTCGAGGATCTTGGCGATGCCGAAGTCGGTGAGCTTGATCACGACCCCCGCGCCGTCCCAGCTCGCGGGGGCGCGGTCGGACGGCAGCTCGACCAGCACGTTCTCCGGCTTCACATCGCGGTGGATGATGCCCGACGCGTGCGCGTGCTCGAGCGCGTCGCAGAGCTCGAGCACCACGGCGGCGCCGATCTCGGCCGGCATCTCGCGGTGGCTGCTCAGGATCTTGCGCAGCGTGGCGCCGCGGAGCAGCTCGACGACGAGGTAGCGCTCGCCGTCCTGCTCGCTGGACACGTCGTACACCTCGACGATGCCGGGGTGGCGCAGCTTCGCCGCGGCGCGCGCCTCGGCGACGAAGCGCGCGCCGACCTCGGCGTTCTCTCGGAGGTGCTTGTGGATGATCTTGACCGCGACCTCGCGGCGGAGCCGCGGGTCGCGGGCGCGGTAGACGGTGGCCATGCCGCCGTGCCCGAGCTCTTCAAGCAGCTCGTACTTGTCGAGCTTCGGGAGGGCGTCTGCGCCCCGGTGTCTGGAGAGAGGGTCCTGCTCGCCCGTCGAGCCCCTATCGCGGGCGGGCAGGCTCATTCCACGACCTTCACCCGAATCGTGTTGGTCGACCCCGAGACGCCGACAGGGGCGCCGAAGATGGTGACGAGCTTGTCGCCCGGCGAGACGAGGCCGTTCGCGAGCAGGTAGCCGGTGGCGCGGTCGATCATCTCGTCCGAGTTCCGGAGCGCGTCGATGGGGAGCGGAATCACGCCCCAGAGCAGCGCGAGCCGCCGGCGCGTCACCTCGTTCGGCGAGAAGGCGACGATCGGCACGACCGGGCGCGCCTTCGACGCGTACCGCGCGGTGAGGCCGCTCTCGGTGAACGCGAGGATCAGCTTCGCGCCGATGTCCCGCGCGATGTCGCAGGCGTTGCGCGCGGTCGCCTCGGCGACGTTGGCGCGCTGGCCGGGCTGCTCGCTCGAGAGGTGGCGGTAGAACGCGCTCTGCTCGGCCTCCGTGACGATGCGGGCCATCATCCGCACGACGAGCGGCGGGTGCGCGCCGGTCGCGGTCTCCTGCGAGAGCATGACCGCGTCGGTGCCGTCGAAGACCGCCGTCGCCACGTCGCTCGCCTCGGCGCGCGTCGGGCGCGTCGCGGTCACCATCGACTGGAGCATCTCGGTCGCGACGATGACCGGCTTCTGGTGCACGCGGGCGAGGCCGAGGATCTCGCGCTGGATGATCGGCACCCGCTCCGGGTTGAACTCCACGCCGAGATCGCCGCGCGCCACCATGACCCCGTCCGAGGCGAGGATGATCGCCTCGAGGTTGTCGATGGCGCCTGGCGTCTCGATCTTGGAGACGATCGGCGTCGGGCGCCCCCAGGCCTCGCAGATGTCGCGGACGTGCCGGACCTCGTCCGCGTTGCGCACGAACGAGAGCGCGACGTAGTCGACCCCCTGCGCCAGGCCGAAGCTCAGATCGGCCTTGTCCTTCTCGGTGAGCGCGGAGATGCGCACGCGGCGCGCGGGCAGGTGGACGCCGACGCGATCGCGCAGGCGACCGCCCTGCGTGACGCCGGCCTGGACGCGATCCCCTTCGACCTTGGTGACGGTGACGACGACCCGCCCGTCATCGAGCAGGACGACGTCGCCCGGCTGCAGATCGGAGGCGAGCCCCTCGTAGAGGATCGGGATCTCACCCGGCACGGCGACGGGGCTGTCCCTGTTCGCCTCGATCAGCCAAACGGAAGCCCCATCCGCCACCTCGAAGGTGTTGTTGGGGAAGCGACCGGCTCGGATCTTCGGACCGCAGAGGTCCTGCAGGATCGCCACCGGCTTTCCGCAGGCCTCCGCGGCCGCGCGGACCGTGGCGATGTTCCTGCCATGATCCTCGTGCGAGCCGTGAGAGAAGTTGAGTCGAGCGACATCCATACCGGCGCGGATCAGCTGCTCCAGCGTCGTTTGAGAGTCACACGATGGGCCTATGGTACAGACGATTTTCGCTCTGCGTACGAGCACGGGCGGAGCATGCCACGAGCAGGGGCCGAGACACTACCCTGATTGTGAACGGGCCACGCTGGCTTCACCGGATTCCAGCAAAGCCGCCGGGGAGACAGGGGCGCGGGCAGGCGCTCGCTGGGACAGGGATCACAAAACGGCGACGAGGGGAGCCCGACGCTGCGGCGCGTCGCTCGCTCCCCTCGCCCACGCTCTACCTCGCCCTCACCTCACGAGGAGCGACTAGGAGCGGCGCTCGCGGCGCTCCCGCGGCGGCGGCCCGCTGCGGTCGCGCTCCAGGCCGGGCCGCGAGCCGCGGTCGCGCCCTCCGGGCGGCCCGTCGCGCCGCGGCGGCGGGCCGGCGTCGCGGGCCTGCGCCATGCGCTCCCGCGCCCTCTCGCCCTCGGCGCCCTCGGGGAGCGGGAGCAGCTCGCGCCGGCTCAGCCGGATCTTCCCGTCGCGGTCGACGCTGAGCACCTTGACCTCGAGGGAGTCGCCCTCCTTGAGGACGTCCTCGACGCGCTCGACGCGCGTGTGGGCCATCTCCGAGATGTGCAGCAGGCCGTCGGTGTTCGGCAGGATCTCGACGAACGCGCCGAAGTCCGTGATGCGCTTGACCGTGCCCTTGTAGGTCGCCCCGACCTCGGGCTCGGCCGTCAGGCCCTTGATGATCTCCAGCGCCCGCTTCACCGCGTCCGAGTCCGAGGACGCGACGTTCACCGTGCCGTCGTCCTCGACGTCGATCGCGACGCCCGTCTGGTCGACGATGCCCTTGATGGTCTTGCCGCCGGGGCCGATGATGAGCCGGATCTGGTCGGGCTTGACGCGGACCGTGGTGATCCGCGGCGCGTACTGGCTGAGCTCGGGCCGCGTGGTCGGCAGCGTCTCCAGCATCTTGCCGAGGATGTGGAGCCGCCCCTCGCGCGCCTGATCCAGCGCCTGCATCAGGATCTGCCGGCTCAGGCCCGCGATCTTGATGTCCATCTGGATCGCGGTCACGCCGCGCGCCGTGCCGCAGACCTTGAAGTCCATGTCGCCGAGGTGATCCTCGTCGCCGAGGATGTCCGAGAGCACGGCGTAGCGCTGGCCCTCCATGATGAGCCCCATCGCGATGCCGGCGACGGGCGCCTTGATCGGCACGCCCGCGTCCATGAGCGAGAGGCAGCCGCCGCAGACCGCCGCCATCGACGACGAGCCGTTCGACTCCAGCGTCTCCGACACGATGCGGATCGTGTAGGGGAACTGGTCCGGCGGCGGGATCATCCGGGAGAGCGCGCGCTCGGCGAGCGCGCCGTGGCCGATCTCGCGGCGGCCGGGGCCGCGCAGCGGCTTCGTCTCGCCGGTCGAGAAGGGCGGGAAGTTGTAGTGGAGGTAGAAGCGCTTCCACGTCTCCCCCATCAGCCCGTCGATCTTCTGCTCGTCGGTCGACGTGCCGAGCGTCGTCGTGACGATCGCCTGCGTCTCCCCGCGCTGGAAGAGCGCGCTGCCGTGGACGCGCGGGAGCAGGCCCGCCTCGCACACGATCGGGCGGATGCTCTTGCCGTCGCGGCCGTCGATGCGCCGGCCCTCCTCGAGCACGTAGCTCCGGACGACGTGCGCCTTGCGCTCCTCGAACTCGGCCTTCACGAGCCGCTCGATCGGCAGGAGCTTCTCGGCGCCGAGCTCGCCGAGCAGCGCCTCGGTGAGCTTCTTCTTGAGCGCGCTGTAGCCGTCGTACCGCGCCTTCTTGTCGGTCACCCGCGTCGCGGCCTTGAGATCCCCGTCGACGAGCTCGGCGACGCGCGCCTTGATCTCGGCCGGCAGCTCCGGCGCGACGAACTCGCGCTTCGGCTTGCCGACGGCGGCGCGCATCCGCTCGATGAGGTCGAGCACCGGCTGCGCCGTCTCGTGCGCGAACATCAGCGCGTCGATGATCTCCGCCTCGGTCGCCTCCGCGGCGCCGCCCTCGACCATCACGATCGCGTCGCGCGAGCAGGCGACCACGAGGTCGATGTCGCAGCGCTCGATGTCGGCGACCGTCGGGTACGCGACGAACTCGCCGTCGAGCCGGCCCACGCGCACGCCCACGACCGGCCCGTTCCACGGGACGTCCGAGATGTGCAGCGCGGCGCTCGCGCCCGTCAGGGCGAGGACATCGGCCTTGTTCTGCTTGTCGCTGGAGAGGACGGTCGCGATGATCTGCGTGTCCCGCTTG
Source organism: Sorangium cellulosum (assembly GCF_004135735.1). Lineage (GTDB taxonomy): Bacteria > Myxococcota_A > Polyangia > Polyangiales > Polyangiaceae > Sorangium > Sorangium cellulosum_F. The sequence continues at coordinate 5,623,121 of NZ_CP012670.1, forward strand.
AAGCCGTCCGGGAAGAGCGGGCGGAGCGGGCGGTCCATGATGCGGCACGACAGGATCTCCTCGTCGCGCTGGCGCGCCTCGCGCTTGAAGAAGCCGCCCGGGATCTTGCCGGCGGCGTAGGTCTTCTCGACGAACTCGCAGGTCAGCGGGAAGAAGTCGAGGCCGGGCCGCTCTTCCTGCGACACGACGGTGACGAGCACCATGGTCTCGCCGTAGGTGACGAGCACGGCCCCGTGGGCCTGCTTGGCGAGGCGGCCGGTCTCGAGGGTCAGGGCACGGCCGCCCACCATGACGGATTCACGAACGAACATTGGAATTTTCAGCTCTCTCTCGCGCGATCGCGAGGGCCGCTGCGTGCGGCGCTACGCCGAGCGCGAGGGGCTGCTCTTCTTCCTCGGTTCCTGCGCAGGAGTCGACCTGCTGCGCACGAAGCGAAGACGAAGACGCGCGGGGCCCGCGCCCGGGAAAGACAGGGCCGGTCGCCCCGTCGTTCCATGGTCACTGGATGACCTCCTTAGAGCGTCCGCTCCGCTCTCGCCAGCGCAAAACGCCGACGTTCAGGGGTCCGCACCGCAATCCCCCCGAACGAAACGGAACGAGGCGACGGATCTCGGCGAGAACGTTGCGAAAATAGCGCGAGAACAGCGCGAAAATGGGGGTGGGAACGGTGCGAGGACCGCGCAGGAACGGCGCGGCAAGGGACGGAAGGGCGGGCGCGGCGGCCCGTCGCCGCAGGGTCCGATGCCGGCCGCCCTGCCCCTTCGGGACCCGGTGCGCCCGCGCCGACGCTGCGTCGCGGGCACAACCGGCCGGAGGAGCGCTACTTGCGGAGGTTGAGGCGCCCGATGAGGGTGCGGTATCGCTCGATGTCGATCCGCTTCAGGTAGTCGAGCTGCCGGCGGCGCTGGCTCACCAGCTTCAGCAGGCCGCGGCGGGAGTGGTGGTCCTTCTGGTGCGTGCGGAAGTGCTCCTGCAGCTGGTTGATCCGCTCGCTGAGGAGCGCGATCTGGACCTCGGGCGACCCGGTGTCCCCCTCGTGGGTCGCGAATTTCTGAATGATATCCGACTTCTGGACAGAATGCAGCATGGCTGGCTCTCCATGGCCCCTCCGGTGCGCTGCCGAGCGCCCGGGCCGGCGCGGCGTTCGCGCGCGGCGACTGGCCAAGCGACGCCTGAATGCGCGCCCACGCCCGGAGCGGCGGGAGCCCGCGATGTTCAGGCCAGTGAGCAGAGGAGCGCGCGAGTATACGCAGGCGCCCCGGTCCGTCAACGCGGTCGGCGCGGCGTCGCGATTTGTCACCCCCTGAACGGCCGATTGGCTACGCTCGGTCGGCGATGCCCGGCACCCTCCGGCCCCCCGAAGACGCTTCCCGACCGCAGTCGGACGCACGCGGATCGCAGTCGGACCAGCATATCGCGACCGCGATGACGAGCCTCTCCACCTCGGCGACCGCGCTCCCGAGCCCGGGCAGCGATCCGTCGATGCCCAAGGTGTGCCCCACCTGCGGCGTGCGGTACCCGGCCGAGTTCAGGGTCTGCCCGCGCGACGCCGCGACGCTCGACGAGTCCGAGGACGACGCGCTCCGCGACGATCTCGTCGGCAAGACGCTCAACGAGACGTACACGGTCGTGCGCGTCGTCGGCGAGGGCGGCATGGGGCGCGTCTACGAGGCGCGCCACACCCGCATCTCGAGCAAGCGGTTCGCGATCAAGATGCTGCACCCCGAGTTCGCGCGGCAGCCGCAGGTGATCTCGCGGTTCCAGCGCGAGGCGGAGGCGGCCGCCGCGGTGCAGAGCCCGTACGTCGTCACCGTCTTCGACGTCCACCGCACCGCGGAGGGGCGGCCGTTCCTCGTCAACGAGTTCCTCGAAGGCAAGGAGCTCGCCGACTACCTCGCCGAGGTCGGCAAGATGAAGATCGGGCCAGCGGTGCGCATCGTCCGGCAGATCTGCAAGGCGCTCGCGGCGGCGCACGCGAAGGGCGTGGTGCACCGCGACATGAAGCCGGAGAACGTCTTCCTCACCGGCGACCTCGCGCTGCCCACGGCCAAGGTGATCGACTTCGGCATCTCCAAGGTCGACGACGCGCCGGGCGCCGCGCTCACGCAGACCGGCATGATCATGGGCACGCCGTCGTACATGGCGCCGGAGCAGGCCCGCGGCGAGCGCGTCGATCACCGCGCGGACATCTACGCCGTCGGCGCGATCCTCTACTGCGCGCTCACCGGCAGCCGCCCGTTCGATCGCAACGACCCGACCGCGACCTTGACCGCGGTGCTCACCGAGGATCCGCCGCGCCCGCGCTCGCTCGAGCCGAGCATCCCCGAGCCGCTGGAGATGATCATCCAGCGGGCCATGGCGAAGGAGCCGCACCACCGCTACCAGACGATGGAGGAGCTCGACGCCGAGCTCGCGCCCTACGACATGAGCGAGCCCGAGCCGAGGGAGCCGAGCTCCCCTGTCGGCGTGCCCGGCCCGCGCAACACGATGCCGTCGGCGCCGCGCGCCGCGATGACGATGCAGCTCCGCCAGGCCCAGCAGGTGACCATGGCGAGGCCGCTCATCCTGCTGCTCTCGGGGCTCGGGCTGTTCTGGGTCGCCGGGAGCCTGCTCACGCTGGTCACCGCCATCATCCGGCTCTCGCGCGGCGGCTCGGTGAACGACAACCTGACGGGCCTGGAGGCGGTCCTCCTCGCGTCCGGGATCGGCTTCGCGCTGATCACCCCCGCGCTCATCGGCGCGCGCCACGTGCGCCGGCAGGTGTGGAACAACAGCATGAGGGCGGTCGATCTGGCCGACAACCTGCGCCGGCCGATCGTGGTCGGGCTGTGCGCGTACGGCTTCGCGTCGCTGCTCGTGCGGGTCGTCGAGGCCGTGGCGCTCCGGCGCGCGGCCGGCGTCGCGTGGCCGGCGTGGGACGTCGTGCTCTTCGCGATCGGCGCCGTCGGCGCCGCCGGCGCCTACCTCCTGCTCCGCAGCGAGCAGCGCTAGCCCGGCCCCCCCCGCGCCGGGTACGAGCGGCGGTCTCCGGCACAGGAGACGGGCCCAGATCGGCGTTTTCGGCGCGGAAGCGCACTCCAGTGCGCTGAGCACCGAATACGCCGAGATGGGTCCGTATCCGAAGCGGGTGACCGCCGCTCTAGCGGCGCGCGTCGAGCCACGCTTGCAGCAGCACGGCGGCCGCGGCCCCGTCGATGCGCTCCTTGCCCTTGCGCGCGGAGACGCCCCCGTCGCGGAGCCGCCGTGCCGCCTCGACCGTGGTCAGCCGCTCGTCCAGGAGCTCCACCTCCACGCCGGTCGCGTCGGCCAGCGCCTGGGCGAAGGCCATCGCCCGCCGCGCGGCGGGCCCCTCGTCCCCGTTCATCTCGAGCGGCAGCCCTACCAGGAACCGCGTGATGCCTTCGTCCCGGGCAAGCTCGGCGAGCGCGGACAGGAGCGCCCTCCTGTTTCGCCCGTCGAGCAGCGGCCGCGGGTGCGCGTAGAGCCCGAGCTCGTCGGTCACCGCCACGCCGACGCGGGCCTTCCCAAGATCGATCGCCGCAGCGCGCGTCTTCTCCATGCCTCTGGAGACAGCACATACCCCTCGGACGGTGAGCCGGCGAGACCCAACGCACCGGGAAGCATCCGACCGGCTTGACCCGCTCGCCAGCACCGACCATAAGCGCCGCGCGATGGAACTGCGCGCGGTCAGGGGGATGAACGACATCCTCCCCGAAGAGGTGGAGCGCTGGCACAAGCTCGAGGCGGCCTTCCGCCTCCACGCGGAGCTCCACGGCTACGCCGAGGTGCGCACGCCGCTGCTCGAGCCGACGGAGCTCTTCCGCCACCAGATGGGGGAGACGACGGACGTCGTCGAGAAGGAGATGTACTCCTTCGAGCGCCACGGCGATCACCTCACCGTCCGCCCCGAGGGCACCGCGGGCGCCGCGCGCGCGTACGTGGAGCACGCGGTGCACGCCAGGGAGCCCGTCACCCGCTGGTACTACCTCGGGGCGATGTTCCGCGGCGAGCGGCCGGCGAAGGGGCGCTACCGCCAGTTCTACCAGGCCGGCTGCGAGCTCTTCGGCGACCCGGGGCCGCTCTGCGACGCCGAGACGATCGATCTCGTCGCGGGCTTCTTGCAGCGGATCGGCATCGACGCCTTCGTCGTCCACGTGAACTCGCTCGGCGGCGGGGGCACGCGCGAGCGCTACCGCGCGGCGCTGCTCGCCCACTTCACGCCGCGCCGGGACCGGCTCAGCGAGGACTCGCAGCGCCGCCTCGAGCGCAACCCGCTGCGCATCCTCGACTCGAAGGACCCGCGCGACCAGGAGGCGGCGCGCGAGGCGCCGTCGATCCTCGACCTGCTCGACGACGCGGACCGGGCGCACTGGCAGGGCGTGCTCCGCTGCCTCGACGTGCTCGGCGTGAACTACGTCGTCGATCCGTCGCTCGTGCGCGGGCTCGACTACTACACGCGCACGCTCTTCGAGGTGAAGGCGACCTCCGGCGATCTCGGCGCCCAGAGCACGCTCGCGGGCGGCGGCCGCTACGACAACATGGTCGCGGGCCTCGGCGGCCCGAGCGTGCCGGCGATCGGCTTCGCGATGGGGATGGAGCGGCTGCTCACGATGGTGCCGGGCGACTCCTCGCGCAGGAAGCCCGGCTGCTTCCTCGCCCCGCTCGGCCAGGTGGCCGCGGAGCGGGCGCTCGTGCTCGCGAAGCAGCTGCGCGCGCTCGGCGTCGCCGTCGAGCTGGACGGGCGCGGCGGGCGCCTCAAGTCGATGCTCCGGCGCGCGGACTCCCTCGGCGCGCGGCTCTGCGTCATCCTGGGCGACGCGGAGATCGAGCGCGGCGTCCTCCAGATCAAGGACCTCGTGGCGCACGTGCAGGAGGAGATCCCGCTGGAGGGGGCGGCGCGCGTGCTCGCGGATCGGGCCCTCGAGTTTTCACCCGGCGGCGGCCAGCGGGGAGCGCGTTGACCTACGAGAGGATGGGAGAGGCGGGCGCCGCGCCCGAGGCGCGGGGCGCGCCGGCGCACGGGACGGGCGCGACGAGCGCGCGCGAGGCCAGCGCGGCGCCCGCGACGAGCGCGCGGAGAGGCCGCGCACCCCGCGCGGGCCGCGCGCTCTCGCTCGCCGCCGCGCTGGCAACCCTGGCCGCGCCGTCCGTCGCGGCCGCGCAGGTCAGCTTCGGCCAGCCGGGCGCCGGGCCGCCGCCGGGCGCGTCGTCGCCGCCGCCCGGCACGCCGGAGACGCACGCGGCGCCGACCTCCGAGGAGAGCCCGATCCAGACCCAGGAGCCGACCCTGCCCGAGGACCCGCTCGAGGTGCCGCCGGCGGTCGAGAAGCAGATCGGGACCAACGACGTCGGCGAGTGGGAGCGAGGGCGCGCCGAGGAGATCCAGCGCGACTGGTACGGGCTCTACTACGGCGAGAAGAGCGGCAAGTACCAGTTCCGGACGCTGTTCCCCCTGTGGGCCGAGCGCAAGATGCCCGGCGACCGGGCCACGATGGTGACGCCGCTCTACTACAACCGGCGGAGCAAGGACGTCGACGCCGACGTGCTCTTCCCGTTCTTCTGGAAGCTCCGGAGCGAGAACACCCACACGACGATCGTCGGCCCGTTCATGCACCGCGAGTCCGAGGGGCGCCCGGCGAGCCCCGGCCGGAAGGCGGAGCCGGGGCGACACGACAACTGGCTCGCCCCGCTCTTCTTCGAGGGCAAGAGCGACGACGGGAGCGGCTACTTCCACATCCCTCCCCTCCTCACGTTCACGCACCACACCGCGCGGGGCGGCTTCAACATGGTCGGCCCCCTCTTCTGCAAGTGGAAGGGCGGCCCGGCGTGCGACGCGCGCACCGCGGACGAGATCGATCTCGGCCTGGCCCCGCTGTACTTCTACGGCCGCGACGAGAGCAGCGAGTACGAGGTCATCCCGCCGCTCCTGCACTACTACCACTACAGCGACGTCGGCGACCGCTCGACGAACCTGTGGGGCCCGCTGCTCTGGCAGCGCTCGCGCGAAGGCAACGTGTTCAACGTCATGCCGTTCTACTGGCACAGCTGGGGCAAGAACTACGACCGCACCACGCTGTTCCCGTTCTTCCATTACGGCTACGAGGGCAACTCGAACCTCCTCGTCACGCCGCTGTTCGTGAAGGCGCGCGGCGAGGAGGGGGAGAGCACGTTCGCGACCTGGGGCTACGCTCGCTACCGAGGGCGGACGGAGCTCGACATGATCACGCCGCTCTTCTGGCAATACCGCGATCCGGACATCGGCCTCGAGCGGACGTTCCTGCTCCCGTTCTATTACCGGAACACGTCGCCGCGCAGCGATGATCTCGCCGTGTTCCCGTTCTACGGCCACTTCAAGCGGCACGGGCTGAGCGATACCAAGTGGATCACGCCGTTCTTCCGGCACACCGAGGACCTCACCGGCTGGCAGACGGACCTCTATCCGTTCTTCTATTCGGGGCGGGATCGGAGCTCCACGCACCTCGTCGTGGCGCCGTTCGTCTGGGACTTCGCGTCACCGACGTCGCGCTCCACCGTCATCCTGCCGTTCTATTACCGGTTCGCGGACGAACGGTCGGTGTCGCAGCTCGCGCTCAACACCTTTTACCGGGAGCAGCGGGTCCGGAGCGGCAAGGAGTGGGAGTTCCATTTCTTCCCCCTGTTCTCGTACGGCGAGACCCCGAACGGGCACTGGTGGAACGTCCTCTACGGGCTCGCCGGATACACGCGCGAGGGCACGATGTCGAAGATGCGGGCCCTCTACGTCCCGATCCGGCTGAGCGAGTGAGCGCGCGCCGTGCGACGCGGTCGAGCCGATGGTGACCAGGCGCGCGCATCACGAGGGAGGTGTCCGGGGGCGCGGCGCGCCGTGACGAGGGAGCGATGAGCGCCCCCGCAGGCGACGCGCCCGCCGCCCCCGGGCTCCGCTGCCTCGGCGGCGGGCCCCCGCCCCCGGAGCTCGCCGCGGATCTGCGCCGGCTCCTGGAGCTCTCGCCGGGCGCGCGGCAGCGGCTCTGGGAGGCGCTCGGGCCCAGCCTGGGCGAGCCGGTGCCCGCGGCCGTGGAGCGGCTCCTCGACGCGTTCTGCCGGCGGCACGACGTAGGATCCGAGGCGCTCGCGCGGGTGCTCAAGGCGTGCCGCTTCCTGGTCCGCGAGGCGAGCAAGCGCGACCTCGACCGCGCGGCGCTCGCGGCCGACCTCGCGGCGCTCGCGCCGGGAGAGGGCGGCGACGTGATCCAGGCGATCCTGCTCGCCGGCTACGACCAGGCCAGGGCGCTCGTGCGGCGCGAGCTCGTGCGCTCGGCGCTGCTCGACCACGGCAGGCTGCTCACCGGCGTCGACTGGCGCGTCGACTCGATCGCGGCCTCGAGCCGCGGGGCGAGCATCCAGGCGCCGGTCGTGCTGCTCACGCTGACGTACCAGGAGGGCGGGCAGAGCACCCGCCTCACGCTCCAGGCCACCCCCGACCTGCTGCGGGAGCTACAGCGGCTCTGCGCAGAGGTCCTCGGCTGAGCGAGCCAGCCACGCGCGCGCCCGCGCGGCGCCGGGGGGGCGGTCGCGTCCGGGGGGGCTCCCCGGCGCCGCGCGCCTAGCCGCCCTCCCGCGCCCCGGTCCGGTTCGCCGACACGACCTCGGCGATGGCGGAGAGCGCGTCCTCGGCGGGGAACGGCTTCTCGAGCAGCGGGCGGCCGGAGGACGCGAGGAACCGCTCGATGTCCGCGCCGAAGCCCACACCCGTCATGAAGATGAACCCCTGCGCGAGCGCCGGGTCGCTCTCCCGGATCCGCGTGTAGAAGACGTCGCCCGACATGCCGGGCATCCGCAGATCGCAGAGGACCACGTCGAAGCGCTGGCCGCCCGCGAGCATCCCCATCGCGGCGTCCGCGCTCGGCGCCACCGTCACCTGGTGCACGCGGCCGAGCTGCTCGGAGAGCGCGCGGGCGAGCGACGCCTCGTCCTCCACGATCAGCACCCGCGCCCGCTTCGAGACCAGCCGCGGCAGCGGCGAGGCGATCGGCGTCTCCTCCTCCGCGCGCCCCGCCGCCGGGAGCGAGATGACGAAGCGCGCGCCGCACGGCGGGTCGCTCCCGGGGACCGGGCTCTCGGCCGTGATCCGGCCGCCCGCGCGCTCGATGATCTCGCGGCTGATCGACAGGCCGAGCCCGGTGCCGAACTCCGGGCCCTTCGTCGTGAAGAACGGCGCCCAGATCCGCGCGAGGTTCTCCTCGGCGATGCCCGCGCCGGTGTCGGTCACCACGATCTCGACCGTGCGCCCGTCGCTCCGCGTCTCGACCGTCACGGTCTGCTCGCGGGCCTCGAGCTTCGAGCTCGGCTTCGGGATCGCCTGGGCCGCGTTGACGAGGAGGTTCACGATGACCTGACCGAGCCGGCCGTCCTCCATGAAGATCGGCGGCACCTCGGTCAGGTTCTTCACGATCTGCGCCCGCTCGATGATCTGCCCGCGCGTGAGGCTGAGCGCCGACTCGACCGTGCGGTTCGCGTCGGTCAGCGTCCGCCGCGAGCCCTCGGGCTGAGGCGGGCTCGCGAACAGCTTGAGGTCGCGCACGATGTCGACGATGCGCTTGATGGAGTCGCGCAGCTCCTTGAGCAGCTCCGACGAGCTCGTGGCGGCGGCGCCCTCCATGCGGACGTTCGGGCCGCGCAGGAGGCGGTCGAGCATGTCGAGGCCGAGCAGGATGAACGCGGCGGGGTTGTTGATCTCGTGGGCGACGCCGGCGGCCAGGGTGCCGAGCGTCGAGAGGCGATCGATCTGCACGAGCCGCGTGCGCGCCGCGTGCTCGGTGCTCACGTCGGCGAGGACGCCCTCGATCGCCACCACGCGGCCGCGCTCCGAGACGAGCGGGTACACCGTGCCGCGCGCGGTGATCGCCTCGCCCTCCCGCCGCCGCAGGCGCGCCTCGTACGGGGCCGAGGGCGCGCCGAGCCTGGCCTGCGCGACCGCGTCCTCGAAGCACATGACGCCCTCCGGATCGGCGTGCACCTCCCCGAGGAACCCCGGCGTCCGCAGCGCCTCGGCCACCGGCACGCCGAGGAGCCGCTCGGCGTGGCGGTTCAGGAACGAGAGATCGCCGGTCTCGGGATCGAGGCGGAAGATGATGAGCGGCGCGTTGTCGAGCAGGTTCCTGTGCAGCTCCTCGAGCTCACGGATGCGCAGGAGGCGCTCGGCGGCCTCGCGCTCGCCGGCCATCACGCGCAGCGAGCGATCGAGGCCGGCGCCGAGCGCCCCGGCGAGCTCCTCGAGCAGCGCGAGCGGCGCCGCGGCCGCGGCGGAGGCCTCGCCGTAGCCGACGACGAGCGCCGCGATGACGGGGCGGCTCGCGCCGCCGCCGTCGGCCGGCCCGGTGTGCGCGGCGGGCTGGCCGGGCTCCGCGGGGGGCGGCGCGCTGCGCACCGGGAGGGCGAGGTACGAGAAGCACCCCGCCGCGGCGCCCATCCCGTCCAGCGCGTCGCCCGCGCGGGTGTCGTCGCAGGAGAACGCCTGGCCCTCGCCGAACACGCGCCGGACGAGCGGCGCGGGCGCGGGGAGCCGCGCGCCGAACGGCGCGGCCGAGAGCGTGTCGCTGCGGCAGACCGCGTAGGCGCGGAGCTCGCCCTCGGCCTCCGGGATCAGCACCGAGAAGAGCTGCGACGGGGCGAACCGGCCGACCGTGGCGGCGAGCTCCTCGAACGGCCTCGGCAGGAGCAGGTTCGAGTGGCGGGCGATGACCGTGAGAACAGCGTTCAGCGCGACGAGGCGACCGTACCTCTCGCTCGCGGGCGCAGCGTGCATCGCTCGACATCTCACCACGGCAGCGCGCGGGGACGAGGGGCATTCTTCATTTTTGTCCGGCCGGCGGGTCGGAGGCGGCCGCCGGGGACGTCGCGCCGGGCCCCGTCCCTGCGCAGCGCTCGAGCAGGCGCAGGGCCGCGTCCCGGCGCTCCTCGCTCACGGCGGGCCCGGCGCCGGCCGACCCGTCGTGGGCGGCGTACCCGGCGAACATGCGGCGGGCGGTCGCCGCGTCGCCGACGGCGCACGCGACCACGAGCCGCAGCCGCTTGGCCTCGATCCAGACCCGCTGGATGGGCAGGTGGGCCGCGAGCGCCCGCTCCAGGCGATTGGCCGCCTCGTCGAAGCGGCCGTCGTTCAGGTAGTGGCGGCCGAGGAGGTAGTTCGGCAACCCGTCGCCGGGCGCCTGCGCGGCCCAGGCGCCGAGCAGCTCGGCCGCCCGCACCCGGTCCGGCGCGCCGTCCCGGGTCCCGATGAGCAGCTCGACGATCGCCGCGCGGGCGCGCTCGTCGTTCGCGGCGGCGGCCTTGACCTCCAGCGTCCGGAGCCGGTCCTCGTCGACGAGCCGCTCGGCCACCCCGCGGTACCAGCCGACCGCGCGCTCCCGGTCGCCCGCCGCGAGCGCGACGTCGCCGAGCCGCTCCGCCGCGCGGTCGCGGAGGTGGCGCGGGACGGACGCGTCGGCGGCGAGGGCCTCGAGCTCGCGCACGCCCTCGCTCCGCATTTCGGGCGCGTCGCTGGCGAGGCGCGTCTCCGCGATCGCCACCCGGGCGGCGGGGCCCTCGTCGAGCTCGAGGATGCGCCGGTACGCGGCGATGGCGCCCTCGTGGTCGCCGCGCGCGCGCAGGCGCTCGGCCTCCTGTGCGCACGCGTCGACGACGTGCGGGCAGCGCCGCGCGAACACGGCCGGCCGGTCGAAGCGGGCCTTGGCCTGCGCCCGGGCGGCGTCGGGGAGCGAGAGCGCGTCCAGATCGGCGTGCCACGCGCGCTCCATCGCCTCCCACGACGCGCCCGTGATCTCCGGCAGCGCCTGCCCTCCGTACCAGGCGCGCACCGCGCCGGCGCCGTACGTCGCGCGCACGTGGCCTACGAACGCGCCGCTCACGGTGTAGGCGGTCGACGAGTTCTCGGCCAGGAAGCCGAGCGCGAACAGGCGCGAGAGCGGCGGCAGGATCCCGAGGTCCTTCATCGCCTTGGCCCAGGCGCGCGGGCTCAGGTCCTCGCCCTCCCTCGGCGAGCCGGCGACGGCGATGCCCTCGATCAGGCCCGGATCGGGGAGCCACCCGCCGAGCCGCCCCGCGACCTTGAACGGACCGCGGGCGAAGGCGCCGGCGAGCACGTGCATCACCTCGTGCCCGAGCGTCGGGTGGGGGTAGCCGGCCGCCTGCACGTACACCTCGCGGCGCCACGGCTTCGCGACGTACGTGCGCGACGCCCCCATGAGCGCGCCCTTCTGCGCCGCGCTCTCGAACAGGTAGGCGCGGATCCGGAGCGGCGCGCCGTCGATCTCGGCCGGCGCGCCGAGCCAGCGCTCGCCGGCCTCGACGTGCGCGTCGCACTCGCGCACGAAGCGCCGGACGTCGCCGTCGCGCATGCCGCGCGGGTGGACCACCTCGCAGCGCCTGCCCTTCGCGAGCGCGCCGAGCTCGGCGGCGATGGTCTCGGCGGTCTGGAAGTGGCCGAGGCGCGGGCCCTCGGCGAGCGTCCCGAGGCTGATCGCGGCGCTCGCGGCGCCGAGCAGGAGCAGGCCGGGGCGGCCCGCCGGCTGGAACGAGAGCCGGCCGGCGCCGTCGTGCACGAGGTGCTGCGCGAGCACGGCCGCGGCGGAGAGCGTGGCCACGGTCCCGGCGCGGTAGGTGAGCAGCCCGGAGGCGTCGACGACGGTGTCGTAGAGGGTGCCGCTGAAGAAGCCGGCGAAGGGGTCGTAGGCGAAGACGATCGGGCTCGTGTAGAAGCGGACGACGCTCACGCCGATCGAGCCGAGCGGGGCGGCGAGCGCGGCGAGGACGGCGACGAGCCGGCGCTGCCAGGCCGGGCGCGCGGGCGCGCCGTCGTCGCGCCGCAGGCCGGCGGCGATCTCGCCCGCGACGGCGCCCCAGGCGCCGCCGAGCGCGGCGCCGAGCCCGGGGCCGAGGGCGAAGTGCGCCGAGCCGCCGAGCACGTCGCAGAAGCCGGCGCGGAGGCCGTGCGCGAGCGTGGTGGCGTACGCGACGAGCGCGAGCAGCGCGCCGCTCGCGAGGCCCCGCCGGAGCGCCTCGATCGGCGCGGGCCGGTGGGCCGCGACGTCGAGCGCGGTCGCGATCGCGGCGGCGCTCGGGACGAGGAGGCCGGCGGCGAGCGCGCTCTCGTAGCCGGGGCCGTCGAAGAGGGGCAAGAAGCCGACGAGCGCCATCGCGATCGCGACGAGCGCCGCGCTGATCCTGGTGGCCTGGGCGTGCAGCAGCGTGGGCATGGGGGCGCTTGCTCCGAGGGCTGGCTTTACCCGCGCGGGCGCGCCGGCGCGAGCGTCGCGCGCGCCTCGCGGGCCGGCCGCGGCCCCGCGCCGGTGGATCAGAGCGCGCCGGGCGCGCGTGAACGACAGCGCGGACGGCCCTCGACGACGATCGCCTTGCCTTCCTCGCGGGCCCCGCACAGAAGACGCCGACCGGCGCCCCGTCCGGCCGGTCCGCTCCCATGCCCGACCTCGATCCCGACCTGTTTGGCCCCGATCAGCCGTGCTTCGGCTGCAGCCCCCATCACCCCATCGGCTTTCACCTCCGCTTCGCCCGCGAGGGCGACGAGGTGGTGACGCGCTTCGTCCCCGGCGAGCAATACCAGGGCCCGCCGGGCATCATGCACGGCGGCCTCGTCGCCACGCTCGCGGACGAGATCGCGGCCTGGGCGGTCATCGGCCTGCTCGATCGGTTCGGCTTCACCGCCTCGATGCAGCTCAAGCTGCGCCGCCCGGTGCGCGTGGGCGTCGAGGTCGAGGGCCGCGGGCGCATCGTGCACGACACCCCGCGCACCGCGCAGGTGGGCGTGCGGCTCCTGCAGGGCGGCGCCGAGACGCTCATCGGCGAGCTGACCTTCGCCATCCTGAATCGCGCGGGCGCCGAGCGCCTGCTCGGCGGCCCCTTGCCCGAGGCGTGGCGCCGCTTCGCCCGCGAGTAGGGCGGGCGCCGAGGTGCGTGCCGCGCGGGATCTCCGGCGGTTCGCGATTGGAAGCCACCCGCGTTCGGAGTACGCTGGGGACATGCCCCGGCCCTCGCTCCCAGCGCGTTGCTCGACACGCACGTCAACGCGACGGGAACCCAGGAGCGACACCGAGGAGCCCGTTCGCGTTGCCGCTGTCCGCGCTCGATCGATCGCCGGGATCCCGGGTACAGTCCAGCGCGCACGCAGCCGCCATGTTTGCTGAGCGGCCGGCGGGCTCCGGTCCTGCAGCGCCGCGCGGCGCCGCGGAGGACGCGACCCGGGCGGCGCCGCTGCAGGGGCGGGTCATCGCCGGGCGTTACCGGCTCGTGCGCCCGCTCGGGCAGGGCGCCATGGGCCAGGTGTGGTGCGCGCACGACCGCGTGAAGCGCCTCGAGGTCGCGGTCAAGTTCCTCGTGGCCCCGCGCATGGGCCCCGACATCGACGTGCTCGGGCGCTTCCGCTTCGAGGCCCAGGTCGCGGCGCAGCTCGGGCAGAAGACCGACCACATCGTCGCCGTGCACGACGCCGGCGAGGATCCCGAGGCAGGCCCGTACCTCGTCATGGAGTACGTGCGCGGCCGCTCCCTCCGGCAGCAGATCCAGGAGCGCGGCCCGGTGCCCGCGCAGGAGCTCGCGTCGCTGCTCTGCCAGGTCGCGGAGGCGCTGTCGGTCGCGCACGGCCTCGGGATCGTGCACCGCGACATCAAGCCGTCGAACATCCTGCTCGTCGAGGGGCGCCACGGCCGCCTGCGCGCCAAGGTCGCCGACTTCGGGATCGCCAAGTGGATCCGGAAGGAGCTGCCCGCCGACTTCCCGCGCCAGACCGCGGACGGCCTGGTGCTCGGCACGCCGGCTTACCTGAGCCCGGAGCACACGTGCGAGGGGCACGCGGATCCGCAGCTCGACATGTGGTCGCTCGCGGTCGTCGCGCACGAGGCGCTCACCGGGCGGCAGCCGTTCCCCGGCCGCAACCTGGCCGACGTGCTCGGCGGCATCCTCGCCGGCGACAGGCCTCCGCTCGCCACGCTGTGCCCGGAGGCGCCGGAGGCGCTGGAGCCCTGGTTCGCGCGCGCCTTCGCCCTGGATCCGGCGGAGCGATTCCCCTCCATCCCGCAGATGATCGCCGGCTTCCTGGACGCGGTCGGCGAGGCGGCGCCGCAGTCGGCGGGGCCGCAGTCGGCGGGGCCGCGGTCGGCGGGGCCGCGGTCGGCGGGGCCGCGGTCGGCGGGGCCGCGGTCGGCGGGGCCGAGATCGACCGGGACGCCGGCGCAGGCGGCCGCGACGCCGGCGCCGCGGAGCCGGCTGCGCCTCGCGGTCGCCGGCCTCGTCACGGCGCTCGGGCTCTCGCTCCCGGCCGGCCTGCTCTGGACGCGGGCGAACGCCACCGCCGCGCAGACGGCGGAGAGCGGCGCGGCGCGCGCCGCGGCCCGCCTCGTCCAGGCGGCGCTGGCGCGCGCGACGTCCCGGGCGAGCGCGCGCGCGGCGCTGGCGCCGGCCGCGGAGCCGGCCGCGGAGCCGGCCGCGGCGGACGCGGCGGCGCAGCCGGGGCCGGAGCCCCCTCCCGCGCCCGCGCCGATCGTGGAGCCATCCCGGGCGGCAGAGCCCACTCCCACGTCCACCTCGGTCGTCGCGGCGCCCCCGGCGGCGGCGCCCTCCCCTGCGCCCACGTCGGCCCCGGCCGCGGCGCCTCCGGCCCGCGCGCCCAAGGCGCCGCAGGGCACGACCCGAGCGCCCGCCCCGAAGCGCGCGCACGACGCGGGCTCGTGGAAGAGCGCGATCTTCTGAGCCGCACGCTCTCTGCGTGATTGTGCTGGCGAGGCTCGGGCCGGGAACGGTGATGTACACCCGAGCAGAGCGCCGCGGCGAACGCTCCCCGGCGGCGCGGGGCTCGCGGTCTACCGCCGGAGGCAAACCGTCGAGCTCCGGCTACGCTGCAGGGCTTGCGGGTGCGCGGGTCGAGTGCCCCACCGGCCCTTCGCGTCGACGAAGCGAATCGAGCTCTCGAAGGGTAGCGACGGCGGTGAGCAGCGAGAAGACGTCCATCACCAGGTGAGTTGGGTTGGTCATGGCGGTGGCAAGCACCCTCGGCGCGCGGGCGAGCTTCAGCGCATCGCGTGTCGAGGCGCTGCCAGCGACGTGAGCAGCCACGGCGGCCAGCTCGTCGATCCGCCCGGGCTCGACCACCTCGGCCAGCGCGTGGCGCGCGACGTCGAGCTGTTCGCGTACCCAGGGGAGCGAATGCCTGAGCGCCGCCTTGCGCCACAGAAAATGCTCCTGACGGCTGATCGAGCGAACGGGCGCGGCCGCGACCGTCACGTCTCTGTGACCGCTGCGCTGGACCATCGCCGGAGCATAGCGAGCGTTCGCGAACGGTTGCGCGGCCAGCCTGGGCGACAGGCGCGCCGTGAGCTCGAAGTGCACCCGCTCCTCCAGGCGGTCCGCGAGCGGGAGTGCGTAGTAGTCCTGCAGCAGGGGCAGCGCGAACACCGGGTTCACGTGCGCGCCCCACAGGCCGTCGTGGAGCTTGGCCTGCCCTACCCAGCGCGTGACCCGCTGCCGCAAGTAAAACAGGTCCTGCACGTGCTCGAGCGGAGCGCCCTGCAGCTCGAGCTCGGCGATCCAGCTGCGCACCGAGCGCACGTGGCTCCTGCGAAGGTCCTGGCGCACGACGCGGCTCGCGGACCGCCGCGCCAGCAGGCTCTCGGCGAGCTCGTCCGCGGACAGCGACGGGTCGCTCTGCTTGCGCCGGTACACCTCGCCGAGCAGCCCGTGCACGCCGATCTCACCGCCCGGGAAGACGGCGTCCTTCATGTCCCACGCCGAGAGCATGCCCTCGGTGAACTTCACGTGGCGCTGCACGCTGCTTCGCAGATCGCTGCGCTCGTCAGGCTCGAGCCGCTCGTACCGCAGGCCCAGCATCCCGGCGATCGACCTGCCGACGATGAAATCCGAGTGGTCCTCGGGCGCTCGGATGTAGCCCGTGACACGCCCGGGAGCCCCGAGCGCGTCCAGCATCGACATCACCAGCCGGCTGTCCTTGCCGCCGGTCACGGCCGCGCGGATCGGCGCGGGCGAGCTGTACACGTCGGCCATGCGCTGCCTGGCGGCCATCGCGTGGGACTGCCAATCTACCGCGCCGTGCGCGCGCCTGCCCTCCAGGGGCCTTCGCGTGGCGCGCTCCACGCGTCCGTCGCGGTTCAGCCGGATGGATTCGCACGGAGCGAGCAACTCGATGCCTCGGACGGCCGTGCCTCCGGTGCAGAACGGGTAGCCCAGATGAAGGAGCCGGGCGATCGAGCCCAGGTCCGCCTGCAGCTCGAGCCCCTGCATCGCCCGCAGCCGCCAGAGCGGCCGGCAACGGTTGGAGACCGCCGTGTACGTTGAGTTGCAGTCGACATACACGTGCTCTGTCCCCGCTGCCGAGCTGACCGCCAGCAGCGCGGTCTCGTCGCCCGCGATCGCCGACCACTCGCCGTCCACGGTCACGCACGCCTCCAGCAGGTCGCGCGAGGAGGGCGGCGCCGTCAGCGAGCCCGTTCGCGCCAGCATGTACCCGGAGACTGCGGAGATGGCTTGAGGGCTGCTCGTGACCGTCTCGTGCCAGGCCACCCGGTCGTACTCGTAGACGCGCGCGGCCAGGTTGCCCATCGACCAGGCGCACGTGCGCTGCGGCGCGCGCGGGAGGGCGTCGGCGGCGTCGGCCACGATGGCGTCCGGCGATAACGCGCTGTGGGACGCGACGGCAATGTATGTCAAGCTCATGTCCGGGGGACTCTAGTGCGGTCCGCCGCTCGGATTCCATCAATTCCGCGTTGCAACGTCGGCGCGCGCCCGGGGGGCCGACGGTCCGACCAGCGGCGACGCCCAGCGCTCGGCCCACGCCCGCGGCTGGGCGGCTGCTCCGCGAGTCGTCATGCCGTTGGTCGTCATGCCGTTGGTCGAGCCATGCCCCCACGGGGGGTCTACACAGGAGATAGCTTGTCGATTGAGGGGCGACTCATGGACGAGCGTGGCGACACCGCACTAGCGATATGGCCCGTGGGGGCCGGGCGCCGCGAGCGCCGAGACGATCGCGATCGCGCGCTCGATCGGCTCTCGCCCCGTCTCGAGCTCGCTGAAGACCAGCGTGACCGCGGCCTCGTTGCCGAGGATGGCCGACGGGCGGAGCGCGAGGACCTCCCGCGCGAGCTCGTCGGTGAAGCGCAGCGCCACCTTCTCCGGCGCGCTCGCCTGCACCTCGTAGGCCCGGAGCAAGGCGTCGTCGCCGGGCGGCTCGGACCTCCCCCGCGTCGATCCGCGCCGGGCCCTGCGCTTCAGCGCGAAGCGCTCGGAGGGGGACGCGACGCGGGCCACGCTCACCCGCGTGCCGAGCTGACCGTTCCTGGCGCTCCGGCCGAGCATCACGGAGACCAGCCTGCCGCGGTGCTCTAGCTCGATCGTCACCTCCCCGCCGGACACGGTGGTCGCGCCGGTCGACAGGCTCCCGCCGAGCTCCTGCGCCAGCGCCCGCCACGCCTTCGCGAGCTCCCGGCCGCGGCCGGCGACGAGCGCGGCGGCGTGGAGGGCGCGCACGAGCCGCTCGGCGTCGTCCTCCAGCCCGGCGCGGATCGAGGTCAGCCGGTGCGCCTCGAGCGTGAGCTGGTACTCGGCCGCCGCGCGGAGCGCCGCGCGCAGCCGCGGCGTGAGCCACCAGCGCGCGAGCGTCGGGCTGCTCGCCCTCACGACGAAGGCGCCGTCCGCCTTCAGGTTGCCGACGTCCACCAGCCTCCCCCGGAACCCGCCGTCGCCTGCCCCGCGCAGCCGCTGCTCGTGCACCCGGAGCCGGAGGCCCGACGGGTTCCTCGCGGTGCTGGTGATGCGGGTCATGTACCGCACGCCCGACACCCCGCGGTGGTCGACGTCGTGATCGACGAGCAGCGCCACGCTCTCGAGCTCCACGGAGATCTGCATCCGGGGCTCTCCCAGCCGGCCCGGCCCCGAGCGGAACTGCCCGCCGACGAGGGTCGCCGCGCGCTGCCAGACGGGCCGGACGAGCCGCCAGCGGGCCTCGGCGGTCCGCCGGGCCGCGTCGCTCGCCTGCGCGAAGCACCTCGCGAGCCCTGCGATTCCCGTGAGGATCATCAGGAAGAAGAGGGGCTCCATCCTCCGCCATCGTAGCCCTCCCGCCGAGGGCGCGCCCCTGCCCCGGCAGCCCCGCGCCGAGCAGGGCGCAGCCCCGCGCCGAGCAGGGCGCAGTCCCGCGTCGCCCAAGGCGCGCCCTGGCTCCGCGCCGATCGACGGACCGGCGCCCCGCCCGCGCGCCCTCACCCCCGCCGGCTCGCCGGCGCCACCATCCCGCTCGAGTCCCCCTCGCCCACCACCCCCGCCGCGTGCATCGCCCTCAGATCGTCGAGGATCTCCGGCGTCGCGAGCGGCCCGCCCGGCCTGGAGATCGACGAGATCGACGCGAGCGGGCGCAGCGGCTCCGGCAGGCGCTCCGCCGCCCGCGCGCCCACCCGCTCGCGCGACGCCGCGTGCCCCTCGCGCCCGGCCGCGTCCCGCAGCGCCGCCGCGAAATCGGCGGCCGTCGGCCAGCGCGCGTCGCGATCGCGCTCGAGCGCCCGCGCCACGACGCCCGCGACGGCCGGCCCAACGCCCTCGCGCTCGCGCGACAGGGGCGGCACCTCCCGCTCCAGCACGGCGTGCAGGATCGAGAGCATGCTGCTGCCCGCGAACAGCCGCCGGCCCGCCACGACCTCCCACGCCACCGCCCCGAGAGAGAACACGTCCGAGCGCCGATCCAGCGGCCTCGCGTGCGCCTGCTCCGGGGAGAAATAGCTCAGCTTCCCCTTCACCGTCCCGGTCTTCGTCCGCGTCGCGCGGCGCAGCGCCCACGCGAGCCCGAGATCGCAGAGCCGCGCCCGCCCGTCGACCCCGACCAGGATGTTGGAGGGCGAGATGTCCCGGTGAATCACCTGGAGCGGCTCCCCCGCGCCGTCCCGCGCCTCGTGCGCCGCGTGCAGCCCGTCGGCCGCCTGCGCCACGAGCTCGATCGCGTCGCCGATCTCGAGCGGATCCGGCGGCCTCGCGAGGCGCTTGAGCGTCACCCCCACGATGAGCGGCATCACCAGGTACGGCGCGCCGCCCCCGCCCAGCCCGCGATCGAGCACCGGGACCACGTGCGGGCTCGCGATGCGCGACGCGAGGCCCGCCTCGTCGAAGAGCATCTCCGCATACATCGGGTCGTGCCGCAGGTCGGCGCGGATCCGCTTCACCGCCACGAGCGGCGCGCGCTCCCCCGCCTCCCCCGCGCGCCGGGCGATGAAGACCTCGGCCATGCCGCCCGTCGCGAGCTGCACCAGGAGCTCGTACGGGCCCGCCCCGCCCAAACCAGCCGACTCCATGCTCGATACTCCGGGCCGGCGGTTATCACGTCAATGGAAAATCATCAATCACACACCAATTTACACCTCATCGCACGTTGTCGCCCCCGGGCTCCTCGGGGCCTCCGAGATCCGCGGGCTGCCCTGGAGCGGCCTGCGCCTGTCCCTGGTGCGCGCGGGCCAGGGCGGCGGCCTCCTGCGCCGCGTGCTCGGCCAGGATCCGCGCGTCGGTCTCGCCCACGGAGCGCAGCCACCGCGCCGCCGCCCGGTGCCCGGCGGCGCGATCGCCGTCGGTGAGCATGCCGTAGGCGGCGTCGCGCACCAGGGCGTGGCGGAACGTGAGCTCGTCGTGCCCCGGATAGCGCGATGGGGCGCGCCGGGCGACGAGCTCCTCGTCGAGCAGGCTCCGCAGCCAGCGATCGAGCGACTCGGCCGTGGTGCCCGCGCCGAGGAGCTGCCGCACCCCCGCGGGCCAGAAGCTGGCGCCGAACAGGCTCGCCGCGCGCAGCGTGCGCCGCGCCTCGGCCGGGAGCGCCTCGATGCGCGCGTGCATCAGGGCCACCAGCGTGGGCGGCAGGTCGCTGCGGCCCTCGGCGCGCGCGCGCACGAGCTCCTCCAGGAAGAACGGGTGGCCGTCGGCGTGCTCGACGAGCCGCGCCACCTCGGCCGGATCGAGCTCGTCGCCGAGCGCGCTGTGGACGAGGCGCTCGGCCGCCCGCGCGCCAAGCGGCCCGAGCTTGATGTGCTGCACCCCGCGCTGCATCCACAGCCCGGGGAAGGCGTCCACCACGCCGTGGCGCGCGAAGCCGACCACGAGGAGCGGGCGATCCGCGAGCGCCTGGAGCGCCTCGTCCAGGACCGCGACCGAGCCGGGGTCGGCCCAGTGCATGTCCTCGAGCACCAGGACGACCGGCCCCTCGCCGCACCGGCCGGCGAGCCACTCGAGCGCGGCGCGGCGGACCTGCTCGCCCAGGAGGCCGGCGTCGCCGCGGGCGGCGCGGAGCTCCGGATCCGGGTCGTCGAGCGGCGCGCCCGCGATCTCGCCGAGGAAGCGGGCGACGCGCCGCGCGTCCGCCGCGGGCACGACGCGCGCCACGTGCCCCCGGATCTTGCAGCGCCGCGCCTCGACCGCCTCGCCGGGCGCGCAGCCGGCCGCGGCGAGGACGAGCTCGCCGACCAGGCCGAACGGGGCCGCCGCGCGGTGCGGCTCGCCGCGCGCCACGTCGACCGACGCGCGCGCGTCCAGGGCGCGCACCGCGCGGACGAGCTCGCGGCGCAGGCGGGACTTGCCGATGCCCGCCTCGCCGAGCACCAGCGCGGCGCGCGCGACGGGCTCCTCGGCGCACTGCTCGAACAGCCCGCGCAGGGCGCCGAGCTCGCGAGCGCGCCCGACGAACGCGGGGATCCGCCCGAGGAGCGTGCGCTCGGGCTCCGAGGCGTCGCGCTCGCCCGCGAGCGAGAACGAGGGCGCGCCGCCCTTCACCTCGAAGCGCGGGGCCGCGAGCCCCGCCGTGATCTCGTCGATGCGCACGTCGTCGCGCGCCTCGCGCAGCCGGGCGACGGCGCGGTCGATCACGTCGCCCGCCGGGAGGCGCTCGCGCACCTGCGCCCGGCCCGTGGCGAGCGCGACGCGGCGCGCGGGCAGGCGCGCCTTCAGGGCGAGCGCGCACTGCGCGGCGCGCGCGGCGAGGTCGAAGGCCACCGTCGCGCCGGACCCGCCGCGCCCCGGGAGCGCCTCTTCGCCCTGCGAGGACAGGAGCACCATGCGCGCGCCGCCCGGGAGCCGCACGAGCGCGCCGCCGAACGCGCCCGCGATCTCGGCGACGACCTGCTCGGCCGCCTCGCCCGCGCCCGGCTCGCCCGCCCCGCCCGCGCCCGGCTCGCCGGCGCCCGGCTCGCCCGCCGGCGCGAGCTCCCTTTCGCCGACGTCGGTGAGGACGACGCTGATCAGCCGCCGCTCGTCGCCGGTCACCGAGCCCGGCCCGCCGTCGGGGCCGCCGGGCGAGCGCGCGAGCAGGGCGCGCGCCTCGGCGAGCGCGGCCGCCGCCGCGCGGCCGTCGGCGGGCCGCGCGGCCGGGTCCTTCGCGAGCAGGCGCGCGGCGAGCGCGTCGAGGGCGGGCGGCACGTCCGGCCGCCGGTCGGCGAGGCGCGGCGCCTCCTCCAGGAGGATGCGGCACATCTCCGCGAGCGGGTCGTCGGCCGCGAACGGGCGCTGGCCCGCGACGCACTCGAAGAGCAGCACCCCCAGCGAGAAGACGTCGGCGCGCGCGTCGACCTCGCCGTCGCCGCGCGCCTGCTCGGGGGCGATGTAGCCCATCGACCCGACGAGCGCCGTCGCCTCCGTGACGAGCGTGGTCGACGCGACCGCCCGCGCGACGCCGAAGTCGAGCAGCGCCACGCCGTCGATCCGGCCGTCGCGGAGGAGCACGTTGCTCGGCTTGAGGTCGCGGTGCGCGATCCCGAGCGCGTGCACCGCGGCGAGCGCCTCCGCGACCTGGTGGGCGACGAGCAGCGCGTCCGCCACGGGGAGCGCCCCGCCCCGGAGGCGCGCGTCGAGCGTCACCCCCTCCAGCCACTCCATCGCGAGCCACAGGGCGCCGTCGTCGGCCGTGCCGTGCGCGATGTGCTGGACGATGAGCGGGTGCTGCACGGCCTCGAGCAGGCGCGCCTCGCGCCGGAAGCGGACGGCGAGCTCCGCGGGGGCGACCTTGAGCGCCACGGGGCGACCGGTGTGCCGGTCCGTCGCCCGGTAGACCGCGCCCATCCCACCGGCCCCGGCCAGGCGCTGCACCTCGAACCGGCCTGCGACCAGCGTGCCCTCGCGCATGGCGCGATCCTATCCGAGAGCACCTGGTACGTCCGCGCGCGGCGCGCCCGGAGAGGTGACGTACCGGGGGGTTTGTTGTACGCTGCGCGACCGGGACACGCCCGACGGATCGCGTTCGCCCGCAGAATACGCCCTTTCGGGTCAGCGGCTCGGCTGAGGAGACGGACCTCGATGATCGCCGGACAGCAGATGACGAGCACGCTCAGGCTCGCGCGCGAGCTCGGGAAGGGGGCGATGGGGAGCGTGTGGGTGGCGGATCACCTCGCGCTCGGCACGCAGGTGGCGGTGAAGTTCATGTCGCCGACGTACGCGGACCAGGGCGGGTTCGTGGAGCGCTTCCGGCGGGAGGCGATGGCGGCGGCGCAGATCAAGAGCCCTCACGTCGCGCAGGTGTTCGACCACGGCGTCACGGCGGAGGGCGTGCCGTACATCGTGATGGAGCTGCTCGAGGGGGAGGACCTGAAGCGCCGGTTGCAGCGGCTGGGCGCGCTGCCGCCGGCGGAGGTCGCGCTGATCGTGTCGCAGACGGCCAAGGCGCTCGGGCGGGCGCACCAGCTCGGCATCGTCCACCGCGACATCAAGCCGGACAACATCTTCCTGGTGGACGTCGAGGGCGAGCCGTTCGTGAAGGTGCTCGACTTCGGGGTGGCGAAGCGGGTGCAGGGGGCGCCGACGGGCGATCTCGGGATGACGTCGACCGGGAGCATGCTGGGGACGCCGCTGTACATGAGCCCGGAGCAGCTCCTCAGCGCGAAGCACGTCGATTTCCGCGCGGATCTCTGGGGGCTCGCGGTCGTGGCCTACCACGCGCTCACGGGGCAGGTGCCGTTCTGGGGCGAGACGCTGGGCGCGCTGTCGGTGGCGCTGCACACCGGGGTGTTCGCGCTGCCGAGCACGGTGAGGCCGGGGCTCTCGCCCGCGATCGACGCCTGGATGAAGCGGGCGCTGGAGCTCGATCCCGCGGCGCGCTTCGGGTCGGCGCGGGAGATGGCGGAGGCGCTGGATCGCGCGGTGCTCGGGGGCTCGCGCCTGGGGTTCACGAGCGTGCTGCCGGCGGGGGACCGGGGCAGCCACCCGGCCCTGGCCGGCGTCACGCCGTATCCGGTGGGGTACGGGGCGGCGCCGGCGGCGTACGGGGCGGCCGCGGCGACGCACGGCGCGGTGCCGCCGTCGACGCCCGGCGGGGCGCGGCCGTCGGCGCCCGGGGTGGCGCCGACGGGGTTCGGGGGCTCGCAGTCGGCCCCCGGGGTGGCGCCGTCGGGGTTCGGGGGCTCGCAGTCGGCCCCCGGGGTGGCGCCGACGGGGTTCGGGGCCTCGCAGTCGGCCCCCGGGGCTCCGGCCTCGGGGCCGGGAGCGCGGCTCTCGACGACCGGTGCGCCGGGGCGGACGCTCGCCGGCATGGCGACCTCGGGGCACGACGCGTCCCGGCGATGGGCGCCGGCGCTCATCGCGGCGACGCTCGCGCTGGGGGCGCTCCTGACCGGGGGGCTGCTGTTCCTGGCGTCGAAGCAGACGCCGGACATCGCCGCCACGGAGGACGCGCAGGCCGCCGGGCAGGCCAGCCCGGGCGCGGAGGAGCCGTCGCCGCCCGCCGTGGCGCCCTCCCAGGCCGCGGCGCCGGCCAGCGCCGCGGCGTCGGCCAGCGCCGCGGCATCGGCCAGCGCCGCGGCGCCGGAGCCGGTACACAGCGCGCCAGCGGCCGAGGGGAGCGCCGCGGCGGCCCAGGCGGGCAGCGCGGCGGCGAAGGCGGGCACCGCGGCGGCCCAGGCGGGCACCGCGGCGGCCCAGGCGGGCACCACGGCGGCTCAGGCGGGCTCCGCGGCGGCTCAGACGAGCGCTCGGGGGAGCAAGCCCAGCGCGGTCGCTCCGCCGCAAGGCGCCACGGGCAGCCGCGGCGGGGCCGCGCCGAAGGGCGCTGCGACGAGCCGCGCTACGGCGCCGAAGCCGCGCGCGCCGGTGGTCGATACGATCGGCTTCTGAGGCGGGCATTCGGCCGTCGTGGCGGCATCGGGGACCGCGTCGCTCAGGTTCGTCCCTGGTCGCGCGGGAAACCTTGCCGCTCGCCCGGCCAGCCGCCGGTCGGATGCCGATTCTCGTGAAAAAAAATTCTCCGGAGAGGCTCCCGACAGCCTCCGGTTGAATTTCGATTCTCCCGGGAGGCTCCCGACAGCCTCCGGTTGAATTTCAATTCTCCCGGGAGGCTCTCGACAGCCTCCGGGTTGATTTTCAGCTCTCCCGGGAGGCTCTCGACAGCCTCCGGGTTGATTTTCAGCTCTCCCGGGAGGCTCTCGACAGCCTCCGGCCGGGCGTCGGAGCGTAATCGAGCCGCATCCCGGCAAGCCCCGAGGACGCTTGCCGGATGCGTGAGGCGCGCCAGATGCGTTGGATGGGTGGTGGCGCCAGGGGCGCATCGACAGGACCGGGCGTGGCGGCACCGGGGGCGCTCCGGCACCACGACGTCGAGGTCGAGGGTGCACGCGCGCACATGCTCGAGGCGGGCGCGGGCGCGCCGATCGTGCTCCTGGCGAGCCCTCTGGTCTGTACACGCACGTACCTCCCGCTCGTCCACCTGCTCGCGCGGCAGGCGCGCGTGATCGCCGTCGATCTCCCCGGCGCCGGCCGCTCGTCGCGCCTCGCCGCGCCGTGGACCTTCGAGCGGTACGGTCGCTGGACCCGGCGGTTCCTCGACCGGCTCACGCTCGATAGCATCACCCTCGTCGGGCACTCGAACAGCGGCGCGATCGCGCTGCTCGCCGCCGCGGGAGCGCCGGGGCCGATCGCGCGGCTCGTGCTCGCCGACACCGTGGGCGCGCGGCGCGCGCGCTCGGTGCCGCGCGTGCTCCTGGCGCGCGGTCTCGACGCGCTCCTCGAGCCGCTCCTGAGCCTGCGCGCCGCGCCGCACTTCCTCGGCAACCTGCTCCGCCACCCCGCGGCGATGCTCGCGCACATCCGCGCCGGCTCGCTCGCCGAGGTGCTCGATCGCGCGCCCGAGGTGGAGGTGCCGACGCTGCTCGCGTGGGGGCGGCACGATCGGACGATGCCGCTCGACGGCGCCGAGCGCCTCCGCCGGGCGCTGCCGTCCGCCGCCGTGGTCGTCGGGCCCGGGCGGCACGACTGGATGCTCACGCATCGGGCGGCGTTCGCGCGCGCGCTGCTGGAGTTCATCGCCTAGCACTAGACCGGGCTGGCCCGCCCTGCCCGGAAGGGCGGGAGCTGGCCAGGCAGGCTCGTCCTTGACGGGGACAGGGTTCGAACTCGATATGCTCCTCAGGGGGAGCACATGAGGCGGCTACGGTGCGTGCTGGGTCTGCTGGGAATTGCGGGGATGGCGGCGACGATGGGATGTGGATCATCGCCGGAGGCGGACGAGCTCGGAGAGCCGGTCGAGGAAGCTGAGATGGCCGCATCCTACAGCGCGTGCGTTGCTGCCTGCAGGAACGGCCAGCTCGCGATGGAGCAGTTTTGCCGGGGGCTACCTGATCCACGCATGAGGGCGACATGCTGGGTAGCTGCAAAAGCGGGTGTGATCGCCTGCATTAACTGGTGCAATTGGCACTTCGGAGATTAGCGGAGGGCTGCCGCTTGACCACCCCCACGAGCCAGAGGCAAGCTGAGTCCCATGGTCCCCGTAGACAACCCCATCGCGGAACGTCGCCTCACCGTCGTTGACGACCCCGGCCGCTCGGTGGTGATAGCGATCGGTCAGCCTCTTGAGGTTCAGCCGGGAGAATGGGCCTGCCCGTTCACCATCCGCGGCATCCCCGAGCCTCGGTCGGATCGAGGTCTCGGGATTGATGGCGTCTCGGCGCTGCTCAACGCCCTCCATGCCATCCGGTTCGCCCTCGAAGCTTCGGGGGTTCGTGTCTCTTGGGAGGGCGGTGAGCCGGGGGATACAGGGTTCCCGAGGCTGATGCACTACGCCTTCGGGTTCGCGTTCTCCCAGAGGATGGAGCAGCTCATCGACGAGGAGATCCAGAAGCTCGTGGACAAGAAGACGCGCGCGGGGCAGGAAGCTCCCGGCTAAGGTCGTTCGTCCTTTGCCAGTGGATGTATGCGACCCATACGGATACGATGTTGGTGTCGCACGACGACCTGATCCACCTCGCCGGCGCGGCGGATCCGCTGCCCGCGAGCGAGCTGCCACCGCTCGATCAAATCGTCAGGCACGCGGGCGATGCAGAGGACATCGCGCTCTATGCCCGCATCGCGGGTCCGTTGGCCGAGGAGCGGTTGCGGGCGTGGCTCCGCTCGCCGCTGGACGGCTCCGGAGAGGATCTCGAACGCGCTCTCCCGGAGTGGCAACCGTTCGACGAAGTCCTCACGCGCGCACGCGCGCTGCCCGATCTCGTGGAGCTCGACGTGCGACGGTGGCAAGCCAGGCGTGACCGAGCCGATCGCGGTGAACGAGGAGCTGCTCCGCCGGGACACGACGCACGAGGCGCGCGAGCGCGACCTCGGAACGGCGCTGTCGCTCGTGCTGGAGAAGCGTACGTCGGCCGTCGCTGCGACGGTCGCCAGCGCTTGAGCACACACACCTGACGACCTGCCTGCCCCGATCCCCGGGACGCGACGCGGCGCGCCGCGCGCCCGCGGTCCTCCTGCCCGCGCGATGCGCGCCGGGCTCCCGGTTCTTGAACCCCTGCTCCCGGGTCCGGTACAACCCGAAGCCAACGCGTGCAGCGCAACGGCGGCACGCCGGAAGGCGACGGATGGCACGAGGCAAGAAGCGAAGCGAGCAGGAAGTCCAGCAACAAGAGCTCTTCAACGGCGGCGCCGAGCCGGCGGAGGGCGGCGGCGACGACGAGGAGGTGGTCCTCGAAGGCACGCTCGTCTGCGCGCTGACCGGGGAGCACCGGCTCTCGACGCCGCAGGAAGAGGTGCTCCAGTCGTTCATCGAGCAGCTCCACCGCGAGTACGGCATCGCGCTGGAGGACATGGAGCGCGACGTACGGATCGCGTGCGAGTCGTCGGAGGATGGGAAGGTCCGGACACGGAACCGCACGGTGTCGCTGGTCGTCTTCGAGCCGCGCGCGCGGCACCGCGATGCCGAGGACGCCATCGATGTCAAGAACGTCACGCGGGTGGTGATCGTGGCCAAGCCCGGGACGAAGCCGGACGACAAGGCCATCGGCCTGCTGGAGGAGGTGCTCGGCAGCCTGAGCGAGGACCGGCCGGAGGTCTACGGCGTCTGGACCAACGGCGCCGACCTCGCGTTCCGGATGCGCACGTTCCACAAGCGCAGCGGGCAGCCCGAGTACACCGAGCTGACCGACATCCCGGCGCCGGACGAGACGCTCGCCGACCTGGAGAGCGCCGAGCGCCGGCCGCTCCGCATCGCGGCCGGCGACTCGCTGCTGCGCACCTTCAAGCGCTGCCACGACTACCTGTACGGCAACCAGAACATGCGCGGCGACCGCGCGTTCTGGCAGCTGCTTTACCTGATCTTCGCCAAGATCCTCGACGAGCGCTCCACCTCGCGCGAGTTCTTCGTCGGCGCCACCGAGCGCAACGCCGAGGCGGGGCAGAAGAGGATCAGCCAGCGCATCAAGAAGCTCTTCGACCGGGTGAAGGACGAGTACGGCGACGTCTTCGAGGGCAACGAGAAGATCGAGCTGAACGACCGCGCCCTGGCCTTCATCGCCGGCGAGCTGTCGCGGTACAGCTTGCTCAGCACCGACACCGACGCCAAGGGCATGGCCTACGAGGCGATCACCTCGACGACCCTCAAGCGCGAGCGCGGGCAGTTCTTCACCCCGCGGAACGTGATCCGGATGATGGTCGACATGGTCGATCCGCAGCCGGGCAAGAGGGTGCTCGATCCGGCCTGCGGGAGCGGCGGGTTCCTCGTCGTGGCCCTTGCCCACGCGCGGCGCGCGTTCCTGGCGCAGAGCGGCTGTCCGTACCCTGATCAGCCGGTGCCCAAGGAGCTGAAGCGGGTGGATCCCAAGCTCCGCGACTATGCGAAGAAATGCCTCTACGGGATCGACGTCGACCCCGAGCTCCGCAAGGCCGCGCGCATGAACATGGTCATGAACAACGACGGCCACGGGAACATCTTCAGCTTCAACAGCCTGGAGTTCGGCATCCCGAAACTCATGAGCGAGGAGATGGAGAAGTTCGCCAAGGCCACGGGAGGGCACGGCGGCTTCGACTACGTGTTCACGGACCCGCCCTTCGGCGCCAAGATCCCGGTCGAGGACAGGGACATCGTGAGCGCCTTCGAGCTCGGGCACGTGTGGAGGCGCTCGGAGGGCAAGTGGATCAAGGGGGAGGTCCAGAAGAAGGTGTCGCCCGAGATCTTGTTCATCGAGTGCTGCTACAACTTCCTCAAGCAGGGCACCGGCGTGATGGCGATCGTGCTGCCCAACGGGATTCTTGGCAACCCGGGCGAGCAGATGGAGTTCGTGCGCTGGTGGATGCTCCAGCGGATGGAGCTGCTGGCGAGCGTGGACCTGCCCGCGGAGGCGTTCCTGCCGCAGGTGTCGGTCCAGGCGAGCTGCGTGCTGCTGAGGCGGCGGTACGCGAGCGAGCACCAGCAGGTGGGCAAGGAGGGGCTGAAGCAACGGCCTGTGTTCATGGCCATCGCGGAGAAGTGCGGGCATGGGCGGCGGGGAGACGTGACGTATGAACGGAACCCGGACGGGACGGATCTTGTCGTCTCGGAGACCGTAATGGAACGGTTCGAGCACAATGGGCGAATTGAGGAGCGGCAACGAATACGCCAAGCAAAACGCATCGCCGATGACATGCCCTGGGTTGCGTCGAAGTACACGCGATTTGTCGCCGGAGAGCCTCTCGACATATGAGAACGGCATTCGCAGCTCAGATCGACAAGCCGCGCGCGCTCCGTGCCCTCAACTTTTCAGCAACAGTTGAGGCGATCAAGCGTCGCGGCGCGCGACACTACACACCATTACACGAGTTTGCCGATGAAATGGGCTCAGCATACCGCACCGCCTTCATCCGCCGCGACGCGGACCCAAGCGTCGCGGTGCAACTCCTTTCACAATCGGACTTCTTTGCGGCCGAGCCATCAGGCCGATGGATTCGAATAGATTCATTTCAGCGCCCTGAGGAGCACGCCATTCGCCGGTGGCAACTCCTGATCGCCGGAGTAGGCACCCTTGGCGAGACGGAACTCTTCGGACGTTCGCTCATCGCCGACGAGCGGCTCGCCGGCAAGTATATGAGCGAGGACGTATTTGCCATTAGCTTCAAGGAGCCAGGCGGAGATGCCGCTCTTTACGCATCGGCCTTCCTGGCGAGCCGTGCGGGAGTGTGGGCCGTACGTGCTACGGCATACGGCACCAAGACACTCAAACTGCGTCGCGACATGCTCTCCGACCTACCGATACCGCGCTCCGCGCCGATGGTAGAACATCGAATCGCCTCTCTGGTGCGCCGCTGCGTCGAGCAGCGGGAGACCTACGCCCGCGAACTGCAGGCGGCGCGGCGCGTACTGGAAGACCTGCCCGAGATGCGCGAGGCGCACGTGATGTGTGCAGAGCGGCGGGCGCGATGCGTACCTTGGAGCAATGAACTTCGAACAATGTGCGCCTGGACCTATGCGTCGACCGGTGGTGCTCTCGAATATCTTCAACACAAATGGAGAACCCGCTTTCACGACGCCATTGAACAGGGAGGCATGTTCAACGGTCCACGCTTTGCTCGAATCACCTGCGACACGTCCCATGGAGTCGAATTTATGTCGCAGCGCGATGCCTTCCTTATTCGTCCTGTACCTCGCAGGATTGTACACCCAGGCTTCGACGACAGGCTGCTCTTTGCTCGCCATGGCACGATCATGGTCGGAGGGCATGGGACGCTGGGCGAAGGTGAAATATTTGGCAGAGCGATGCTGGTTCATGGGCGATTCACAAGAAGCGCCTTCACTCAAGACTTGCTTCGGATCGTTCCCCGCACAGACAAGGAACCGCTAGCTTACGCCTTTTGCACCACGCTTGTTGGCATGCGCCTACTTCGGAGCACCGCAGTCGGGACAAAAATTTTGAGCATGCGCCCGGATTTGCTCGCACGACTACCTTTCCCAGAGGTCGACAAGTGCAGCGAGCGGCGGCTCGGCCAACATATCGAGAACTCTATAGACGCCCGCCAAGAAGCGGAACAATCCGAATCCGAAGCCATCCGCATCATCGAAGAGGAGGTGCTCCCCGCATGGCTCGCCTGATCCCCACCCCCACGAGCGGCGGCCTCGTCGGCCCCTTCGAGCGCCTCGTCCTCGAGACCCTGCTCGCCCAGCTCCCCGACAGCTACGGCGTCGCCCCGAACTTCCAGCTCAAGCCCCGCAACCACGATGCGCTGGAGTTCGACTTCCTCGTCCTCGCGCCCCACGCGCTCTACGTCCTCGAAGCCAAGGAGTGGTACGGGCGCCTCACGGGCGACGACACCGAGTGGCTGCTCAACCAGAAGCCCAGGAAGCCCGCCATCTGGCTCACGAACACCAAGTGCAAGGTCCTCAAGACCGAGCTCGGCGCCCTCGGCAGCGAGGTGCGCATCCCGCCCCTCCTCGTCATTCCCGATGGCACGCAGAACCACCTCGGTGGCAACTGGGGCAGCTCCGTCCGCTCGCTCACCGGCACCATCGCCTACCTCCTGGACCCGAGCAAGGTTCCCAACGCCAAGGACATCCGCAAGTACCACGCCGCCATCGAGCAGCTCCTCCAGGGCAAATGGGGCGCCCGCCAGCGCCAGAAGCGCCGCCGGCTCGGCAGCTACGAGATCACCGAGACCCTCTTCGCCGACGAGCGCGCCGGCGAGTACCTCGCGCGCCACGCCCTGCTCGCCGACGACCCGACCACGTACCGCATCCGCACCTTCCGCCTCGACCAGAACCTTCCGAACGACGCCCTGGAGAAACAGCGCGCCGTCATCCTTCGGCCCACGGAGGCGGTCGCGAAGATCGGCCCCCATCCGAACCTCCTCCGCGTCCTCCAGTTCGAGTTCCTCGAGGAGGACAGCGAGTTCTTCGAGGTCACCGAGTGGAGCGACTTCGGCACGCTCCACGGCTACCTCAAGAACCAGGAGCGCGACCGGCTGACCCTGCGCGAGCGCCTCGGCATCGCGCAGGGCGTCGCCGCCGCCCTCGAGACGGTCCACGCCCACGGCATCGTCCATCGCAACGTCTGCCCGGAGACCATCCTCGTCGGATTCGACCGCCGCCCCCGGCTCACCGACTTCGATCGCGCCTACGTCGAGAGCAAGCACACGGTGCTCGCCCAGACCGAGGGGCGCGCCCGCAACCCGGCCTACGTCCCGCCAGAGCTCGCCGACATCACCGATTACGACTTCGACCACACGTCGGACATGTACTCGTTCGGCGTGCTGCTCTACGAGCTGCTCCTCGACGAGGTCCCCTTCCCCGACGCCAAGGCGGCGAAGGCCGCGCGCGGCGTGCCGCCGGTCCTCCCGAGCGCGCGACGCCCGGAGCTCCAGCCCAGGCTCGACGCGCTCCTGACCAGCCTGCTCCGCGTCGACGACTTCCACGCCCGCCCCTCGGCCGCCGAGGCGCTCGCCGCGCTGCGGGAGACCCTCGGCACGACCACCGGCGCCCCCGCCAAGGACCCCGCCCCCGCGACCCCACCGCGCGCCTCGTTCGAGGTGGAGAGCCTGCTCGACGGGGTCTGGCGCATCGACGACGTGCTCGGCGTCGGCGGGTTCTCGAAGGTCTTCAAGGTCTACAACCTCGACCATCAGAAGACCTACGCGATGAAGATCCTCCTCAAGGCCGAGGACATCGATCTCCTCCGGAACGAGTTCAACCGCATCGCGCGTCTCCTGCCCACGCACCCCAACATCGCCAAGACCGAGTGGCTCGGGCGCCTCTCGGACAACACACCTTTCTTGATCAGCGAGCTCGTGGACGGCGAGACGCTCGCCGCCTACTGCGACGGTCGCAAGCGCCTGCCGTGGACCGATATCCAGGCCATCGGGCTAGAGCTCCTCGACGCCCTCGCGGCCATGCACCCCGATCCGGAGGAGCTCGAGCGCATCCGCGCCGTGATGCGCGAGCGCAGCCTGACCGAGGACGAGGTGGACACCTTCTATGCCGCGCAGGAGCGGGCCGAGACAGGCATCTTCCACCGCGACATCAAGCCGGCGAACATCATGCTGGAGATGCCGTCCCACCGCCCCAAGCTCATCGACTTCAACATCGCGGCGCAGGCGTCCGAGGCCACCGGGCAGGCCGGCACGCCGCGTTACTGGGCGCCGGATCGCGGGATCCCGAAGTGGAAGCCGGACGCCGACCTCTTCTCGCTCGGCGTGGTGCTCTACGAGCTCGTCACGCACCGCCACCCCTACGCGAAGGATCAGCCGGGCAACGGCGACCCTTACGATCCGCGCGACATAGCCACCGAAATACGCCTCTCCGACGAGCTCGCGGCGTTCTTGCTCAAGGCCGTCCAGCCCTCCGGCGGCGACCGCTTCCAGACCGCGCGGGAGATGAAGGCGGCGCTCCAGGCCATCACCTCCCACGTTGCGCCCGCGCCGCCCGCCTCGGTGCCGTCGGGGCAGTTTCCGGGCCTGAGCGACGTGACGCCCGAGGAGGCCCAGCGGCCGAACTACAACCCGTACGTCGCGCGCCTGCTCACGCTCTACAGCCAGGCGCGGCGCAGCAACGCGGGGACCCGCGGGCTCGACGACATCGCGCGCTTCACCTACGTGAACACGCGCCTCGACGACAAGCTCGCGCCGGCCATCGTCGCCGGGCGGTTCCGGCTCCTGCTCGTGACCGGCAACGCGGGCGACGGCAAGACGGCGTTCCTCCAGCAGGTGGAGGCGCTCTTCGAGCGGAACGGCGCGAACATCGAGCGGCTCTCCACGCGGAACGGCAGCCGGTGGACGTACGAAGGGGTGGAGTACGAGACGAACTACGACGGCTCGCAGGACGAGGGGCATCACGACAACGACGCCGTCCTGGTGCGGTTCTTCGAGCCGTTCGCCGGCCACGCCATGGCGGGCCTCGACGGCGCGAAGGCGCGGCTCATCGCCATCAACGAGGGGCGCCTGCTCGACTTCCTGACGAATCGCGCCCACGAGGCCCGTTTCGGCGGCCTGCGCCGCTTCGTCATGCGGGCCCTGCACGGAGAGCTGGCCGAGGACCGCGCGCTCCTCGTGAACCTCAACCTGCGCGCCGTGACCGCCGGCGGCACGAGCTCGCTCGTCGAGCGGCAGCTCCTCGCGATGCTGCGGCCCGAGATCTGGGCCCCGTGCGACGGGTGCGCGCACCGCGATCGCTGCCCCATCCGGCACAACGCCGACACGCTGCGCGACGACGCCTCCGGCGCCGCGACGCGCGAGCGCGTGCGGCGGCTGTTCGAGGTCGTCCACCTGCGCCGCCAGGCCCACGTCACCATGCGCGATCTGCGCTCGGCCCTGTCCTACCTGCTGCTGCGCGATCAGAGCTGCGACGACATCGATCGCTTGTTGAAGCGGACGGACACGAGCACGCTCGACGACCTCACCCGCTTGTACTACCCGGACGCCTTCGCGGACCGCGACGCGGAGACAGGCCGCGGCGTCGTGGGCGCGGCCGGCCTCGCACCGCAGGCGGGCGCCGGTCACGCGCGCGGCGCCTCCGGGGAAGAGCGCGCGGTGGATCGCCTCGTGCGGCGGCTGCGAGAGGCCGACATCGGCCTGCCGAACATGCCGGCGCTGGACCGCCGCCTGGCCCACGACCCCAGGGCGGCCGTGCCGTGGATGACCTTCGAGCGGAGATCTGCCGAGGCCTGGAACGCCCTGATGACGCTCACGAGGAGCACGCCCGGCCCGGCCGACGACATCGCGCTCGGCGATCTGCTCGTCGCGCGGCGGCGGCTCATCGCGCGGTGGCGCCGCTGGGCGTACTTCGAGCGCCGCGACGACGGCTGGCGCGCGATGGTGCCGTATCGCGCCACCGGCCTCCTGGAGCGCATCACCGCGCCGGCGAGCGACGACGACTTCCAGGCGGCGTGCGGCGAGCTGCGCGACAAGGTGGTCCACGCCATCTCGCGCGCGGAAGGCGTCCAGAGCGAGGCGCTTTGCCAGCGGTACCTCGCGCTCAAGATCACCCACGTCAAGGACGCCCCGGTGCGCAGCTACCGGCTGTTCCCCAAGGAGTCGTTCCGTGTCGAGGTGACCCGCGCCCCGACGCTCGCCGAGTACCTCGAGTACGCGCCCGATGCGATCGAGCTCGTCTCGGAGGGCGGCAAAGGCGCGGCGCGGCTGCGCATCTCGCTCGACCTGCTCGAGATGCTGGAGCTCATCGGGAGCGGCTACCGGCCGACCGCGAACGACCTCGCCGGGCTCTTCGTGAACCTGCTCATCTTCCGCAACGAGCTGCTCACCACCACCTTCGATCGCGTGCTCGTCACGGCCGACGATCGCGACTTCTATGAAATCAGCGCCGAGGGCCGGAGCGACGGGATCCGCCTCCGCCTCGCGCGCCACGCGCGCCCGGACGAGGCGCAGGAAGGGAGGACCCCGTGAAGTTGCGAAAGGTCGATCAAGAGTTCCGCAACCCCAAGGTCTTCTACCCGGACCCGAAGAACGTCGATCTCGACCGCGTCCTCATCAACCTCTTTCTGCTGCTCAAGTGCGACGGCACGCGCCCCGTGACCCGGGGTCGGCCCAAGGCCGAGTTCGAGAGGGTCGAGACCCACCGCAAGATCCTCGCCGAGCTGCGGGGCGTGGAGGGGTTCGACGGGGAGGCGGCCTGGGTCGCGGACCAGTGGCTCAAGTCGGACATCTTCGATCTCGTCAACCGAGGGCGTCCGACCGAAGCCATCGCGTCCCTCCGGCCGCTCCACCTCGAAGCCGCCAAGATCCGCGTCGCCAAGCACTGCCGTGATTACAACCACGCCGACGCGCTCTATGCGATGCTCGAGCACGACGAATCGCAGGCGCTCGC
The DNA here is from genome assembly GCF_004135735.1 of Sorangium cellulosum. Classification (GTDB taxonomy): domain Bacteria; phylum Myxococcota_A; class Polyangia; order Polyangiales; family Polyangiaceae; genus Sorangium; species Sorangium cellulosum_F. The sequence goes on from NZ_CP012670.1 coordinate 5,658,174, forward strand.
CGATCTGAAGCACTACCTCGGCCGGGGACACAATGCCGCCGCCGGCTACGATGGAGTCACACCGCTCGATCTCGAGACGCTGGCGGTGCTGAAGCTGGTCGAGGACATCCCGCAGCTGCACCCCTCCCAGCAGGACAAGGTGGCGCCTCACCGGCCGACGTGCCGCGGACAGGGTCGCGTGCTGTGCAACGACGTGCAGCGCCTCCTCGCGTACCAGGACGTCGTGCCGAGGCCGGTGATGATCGATTACCTGAAGACCCTCCTCGGCCTGCATCTCGGGCTCTACACCCTGCGCGTCGGCCGGCAGCTCTCGGGCTGGATCAACCAGCGCGAAGCCCACCCGGCGTGCCGCGCGTGTCCCGTTTGGGGCACCTCCGACGCGCCGTTCGCCGAGTGCCCCTACGGGATGAGCTTCACCGTCGACATGGGGAGCGATTTCCGCTCTCGCATGGCCCAGATCGCACAGAAGGACGCCGCCGCGGAGTATGGTCGCCTGATCGACCTCGTGAAGGCCATCTTCGCGATGAACCAGCTCTTGCATTACGCGAAGGACGAGAAGCTCCCGGACGACCCGTTCGAGGTGCCGTCGTTGCTCAAGGACCCGCCGAGAGGGTTCGAGTCGGACTTCAAGTCGACGCTCAAGGAGCTCTTGCGAAGCCAGCCTGACGACGAGGAGATTACGCCGGAGGTCAAGGACATCCTCGACGCGGGCATGCCCGCTTTCGACACGTTGGTAGAGCTGATCTCCCACGTCCGGCAAAAGCACCACCTGAGTTACCTCGTACAGATGATCGACAAGCTCTTCCAGAAAAACGGCCCCTTCGGGGCGATCGTTCAGGGGCGGTCGCGCAACAATCCGCGGCGCTGGCACCTCGGCGGGCGGCTGCTCGAGGTGTTCGTGCAGCTCGCCGTGCTGCGCCAGGACCAGGCCGGGGGCGAGAAGCGGTTCTACACGGAGCCCATGCTGGTCGAAGACTTCCTCCGCTGGGTGGAGCATCGCTACGGCTTCGTGATCGCCCCCGCGACGACCCCCGCGGGGCGACGGCCGGTGACGCTGGACGAGCACCGCGCCTTCCGGGACAACGTGCGTGCGCTCAAGGACAGGCTGCGGGAGATCGGGTTCTACGACGACCTCAGCGACGCCTACAACGCGCAGACCGTACGGCCGAGGTACACGCTCTCACGGCAGGGGGTGGCGTGATGAGCTCGCTCTCGACCCTCCAGCCGCTCGGGCAGGACGACCTGTACGCGTTCCTCGCGGAGCGCGTGCGCCCACGGCTCCTCGACGCGCTGGAAGCGGCAGGCCCAGGCCAGCGCCTGCGCGTCACCACGCTGCCCGAGCCGGTGATGGAGTCGGTCTGCGTGTCGCTGCAAGGAGATCCGCGCTGGGAGGCGCGCGTCCTGTGCGCGGGCGACGTGGACGCGGAGTGGAAGGCCTCGGCGACGAAGCTGATCGAGCTCCGCAACGTGCTCGATCGACCGCTCTTGGTCTTCCTGCCGCCGAGCAGGCGCACGGCGGCCGAGGACTCGCTCGACATCGCCACGTTCACTGAGCTCTCGCTCGCGACGATCGCGGAAGACCTCCTCGTGGCGCTCTTCGACGAGCTCCCGGAGCCGCTGCGCAAGGCCGTGCGCGACGAGCTCTTGTACTTGCGCGCCGAGCGGCTCATCGCCAATGCCGACGAAGAGGTCGAATACCTGCTCACCATGCGCAAGAACGGCTGCACGCCGGCGGCGGCGGGCGGCGCGCTGCATATCTTCGGGCTGCTCCCGGACTTCCAGCTCTTCGAGCGGGGCAATCCCCGCTACTGGCTCACCCGCAACGTGAACGTTTGCGCGCGCCTCGGAGACGTCACCCAGCCGCTCCAGACCCGCCTCCGTCGGCTCCCCGTGAAGCCGAACACCGTTCAAAACCCCTTGTTCGCCTTCCTCCGAGCTCGCCACTCCGACGATATCCGGGCCTGGGCGCGGGAGATCGCCTGCGATCCCGCGCATCGGAGGCTCGCGCTCGACCAGTGGGAGTTCACGGACGACGGCGAGGCGGAGGATCTGCGCATCCTGCTGGACCCGCTGGGTCTCCCCCGACAGACGGAGGACAACGTCCTCGGCGCGGCCCAAATGCCGGTGCTGAACGTCGGGGACAAGAGCAAGGATGTCCTGAAGGTCGCATTCCGGTCGATCCCGAGCCCGAGCCAGGTCCCTGCCTGGAAGACCTGGCGCGTGCAGATCCTCTCGGTCGCCGAGGGCCAGGTCTCCGTGGCCTGGGAGAGCAACAGCTACCCCAAGCCCGTGCAGGGGCGGCTCGCGACGATCCGCCGCAGCATCAAGGCCAAGGATCTCCAGGGGCTCGAGGAAGGCACGTATTACCTCAAGGTCGACGCTTACGACGCGGAGGGCGCGCAGCTCACCCGGCCGCGGCGCGTCGACGAGAGTGACCCGAACAGCAGGGCAGAGAACGAGTCGGAGCAGTTCCTCGTGGTCCGCGACACGGTGGACATCGAGGAGCCGGACGTGCGCGCGGTCTTCGTGACCTCGCTGCTGGAGGCGTGGACCCTCGTGGCGGCGAAATCCCTTGGCGCCAAGCAGCGCGAGGCGGTGCCGGAGCGCGCGGCCATTCGCGGCGCGTGGGACGTCGCGGTCGGCGCGCCGCCGAGGGGGGATGTCCGGTTCGAGCTGAGCGGCAGCGCCTTCGCCGGGTATACGATCGTGGTCCCGGCCGTGCTACGTCGGCTCGAGCTCGCGCTGCTCGACCATCCGGACCACCTCGGCCGGCACGAGATCTCGTTCGTCGATCTCCGGAAGCTCGAAGACGTCGAGATCAAACGTCACGAGGTCGGCGGCCTGGGGACGAGCCCTGAGGTGATCGCCTTCCTCGAGGCGCGGCGTCAGGTGTTTCGGGCGATCCGTGAGCACCACTTCGACGCGACGGCAAAGCTCGAAGACAACCGCTCCGAGCGGAGCGGGCTGGTCGAGACGGTGGATCTCGCGCCGCACGGCGAGCTCATCGAGCGGTATGCCGAGCGTTACATCGCGCTGGTCGAGGCGGCCGCGCGGCCCGACCTCGATCCAGCGATCGCGGCGGCGATGCGCGCCGCCCTCGCCCTGCTCGACGTGGTCGACCTGCGCTGGCGTTCCAGCCCAGGTGACGCCGGGAGGGCGCAGGTCGTGGCGCCGGTCCACCCGCTGCGGCTGCTTTGGCACCTCGGCCACACGCGGATGTGCCACGAGGCGGTGGGCGCCTGGGAGGACGGCTCGCGGCATGCGCCTGCGTGGAGGGCGTTCCTCGATCAGCTCCGCCGCGATCTGTACCCGATGAACCTCCCGATGGTCCTCTTCAACAAGCGCGGTCGCGCGTTCGTCGAGCACGCGCCGCTCACTCCGTTCTGGCCGCTCTACCTGCCGGACCGCGTTGAGGAAGGCGTGCCCATCGACGCCATGGCGGCGCGCGATCGCGTGCTGCGCGCGATGGGGATCCGCGATCGTACCATCACCGTCACCACGGTCGACCCCTCCGAGATCGCAGGCCGTCTCTTCGACTACATCGAGCAGCATCCGTACGTCGAGCAACTCTGCCTCAACGTCTTCAACCCGGGCGACGGTCGGCTCATCGCCGACGTGCTGCGCGCCGTGGAGTCGATGCGCGTCAAGTCGCTGGGATCGGACGCGCCTTCGCTGCGGTACGCGATCCATCTCTTCGGGAGCTCCGCGCACGCCGACGCGGCGGCAGACGGCCTGGAGAGCCTGCTGGATCCAGAGCGCCAGGTGGGCGAGGACGACGAGTTCACGCTCGCCTCGAGCAATCACCTGCTGCCGAAGCTGGTGTTCGCCAGAAACTCCGTCGCCGAGTTCCTGAGCCGGTCCGAGCGGTACACGGCGCACGTTTCGCTGCTGCTCGAGCAGTTCGCGGTGCTCGGGCGCGTGGGTCGGATCGAGACGCTGCGCCGCGGCTCCTTCGTCGCGGGTCTCGTGCAGGAGCCGGAGACCCAGGCGGAGCCCATCGGTCCCCACTTCGGCTGGGTCAAGGGGCTCAGGCCGCTCACGCGCCGAGAGCCGACACGGGACGAGGAGCGGATGCGCGCGGCGGTCGGCGCGGCGCAGCGCGTGCAGGCGTCCTTCGCGTTGGGCAAGGCGGCGACCGAGGACGAGGCGCCGGTCGTGGCTCTCCAGCTCACCCCGATGGATCAGGCGCTCCTGAAGCAGGTGCACGAGATCAGCGACTGGGTGCTCACCGTCGATCGCAGCCTCGGGCTCGATTACTTCGACAGTCCGTCATCGGCGCGCGAGGCGGGATATCTGCTCGACTTCACCCCTGAGTACCTGCAGGAGGACCGACAGCGTCTCCTGCTCACGACGCGGAGCACGCTGGAGCTGGAGAGCCTGATTCAACCCGCCCTCGCGCAGTACGGCCTCGAGCTTTGCGAGGACGATGTCGTGGTCGTGCTGGAGGCGCTGCGGTCGCTCTCCGGGCATCTCGCGCTTCGGTTGGAAACCGGGCATGCCCACGCCGCGGAGGTCGTCGGGCTGCTCCTGGCCCGGTGGCTTCTCGAACGCACGAAGCTGCTCGAGGAGCGTCTCGTGGTGCCCCTCGACGCCCATCGCGGATGGTTCGCGGACGACGCCCGGAGCGACGACGGGAGCACGTCGCGGCAGCGCGCCGATCTCCTGCTCGTCGGCTTCACGGAGCCGCGGACCATTCGACTCGACGTCGTCGAGGTCAAGCTGCGTGAGGAGCTGTCCGGCTCGGCACGGAGCCAGCTCTATGCAGAGATGCGGCGGCAAACCCAGAACACCGCGGAGCGGCTCCGGGACAGGTTCGCACTCGACCTCTATCCGGAGCCGCGGGCCGACGCGCTCCTCCGGGCCAAGGAGCTATCCGGCGCGCTCTCCTTCTATGCTCGTCGCGCGCAGCGGTATGCATTGCTCTCCGAGAAGCAGGCGAATGCCGCGCTCGCGTTCCTCGAGCATCTGGACGACGGCTATGAGCTCGACTTGCGGACGATGGGCGTGATCTTCGAGCATCGTGGCCAGGGTGTGCACGATGATGAGGATGAACCGGGTTTCCGGGTGGCTCGGCTCGGCGGCGACAAGGCGAAGCAGCTCCTCGAGCACGCCGTGGAGCAGTTCGCGCGGAGATCGCAGCGGAGCAGCGAGCGACGCGGGCGCGCGCGGGCCAGCCAGCCGCCGCCGCCCGCCTCACCCGCGGAGTCGGAGCCGCCGATGGATGCAGAGCTCGAATCGTTCCGATCCGCGCTCAGCACGCGCCCCTTGCGCGCAGCCAGCGCGCCTCCCATCCCGTACGCCGGACGCGCCGCGGGCGACGGGCGGCCGGTTCACGCACGAGAGAACGTCGACCCCAACCTCGACAGGGCAGACCGTCCGCCGCAGCCCCACACCGCATCCCCCGCGGAGCACGCGCCAGGGCCGACGACGGCGACCTCAACGCCCGCGGCGCCGGAGGCCGCCGGAGCGACGGCCATCACGGCGATCTCGCCGGCGGATGCGGCGGCCGCGCGATCCGCGGCCCAGGAGGCTGAGCGTCTCCCTGGCGCCGACGTGCTCCTCGGCGCGACGGCGATGACGGCACAGTATGGAATCCTTGGCAAGTCCGGCTCGCAGCGAGTCGGGCTCGATCTGATGGGCTGCAATACCGTCAGTCTCTTTGGGGTTCAGGGGTTCGGCAAGTCATACACGCTCGGCGCGATCGCCGAGATGGCATCTGCGAAGCTGCCGGGGATAAACAGCCTGCCGTCGCCGCTCGCGACGGTCATATTTCACTACCACAAGAGCGACGCGTACGAACCCGAGTTCACGACCGCCATATCTCCCAACCAGAAGCAGAGCGAAGTGGATCGCCTGTTGCGCGACTACGGCGCACGGCCGACCGGCCTCGACGATGTGCTCCTGCTCGCGCCGGAGGCGAAGGTCGAGCAGCGGCGGAAGGAGTACCCTGGGATCACCGTCGAGCCGATCAAGTTCAGCTCGTCGGAGCTGAAGAACGACGGCTGGAAGTTCCTCCTCGGCGCCTACGGCAACGACGCGTTGTACCTGCGGCAGCTCAACGCCATCCTGCGGCGCCATCGTGAGGTCCTGACCCTGGAGAAGCTGCGGGAGGAGCTGCGGGACGCCGATCTGTCGAAGGCAGCGCTGCGGCTCGCGGAAGACCGGCTCAAGCTCGCTGAGCCCTACATCGATGACGCGCGCTCGCTCGGTGACCTGCTGCGCCCGGGTCGAACGGTGATCATCGATCTGCGTGATGAATGGATCGAGAAAGACGAAGCTCTGGAGCTCTTCGTGGTGATGATGCGCATCTTCGCCGCGCAGAAGCTCGACGGAAGAGACTTCAACAAGCTGCTCGTCTTTGATGAGGCCCATAAGTACATCAGCGAATCCGAGCTCGTCGCGCAGGTCGTCGAGACCATCCGTGAGATGCGTCATCATGCCACGAGCATCGTGATCGCGAGCCAGGATCCGCTGAGCGTACCCCGTGTCGTCGTCGAGCTGTCGACGGTCCTGGTGCTGCATCGAATGACATCGCCGCAATGGCTGAAGCACCTCAAGACGGCGATCACTTCCCTTGAAGGGGTCAACGAGAGCCACCTCTCCTCGCTCGCCCCCGGAGAGGCGCTCGTTTGGGCGCAGCGGAGCACGGACAAGCGGTTCTCACAGCGGCCTCAGAAGATCACCATACGCCCGAGGGTCACTCAACACGGCGGCGGCACCAAGACGGCGGTAGCGGGGGCAACGGTACGGTAAGCAGGATCAAGCTATTATCGTCTGTTATCGAGCACGCATCTTTGATGCGCGTGCTCGGCAACTGTCACCCTGACGGCGCGCTCGAGCGCGCCGCCGTCCTCGGGTGAGGGCGCGCTATCGCGGTCCCTCGATGCGCATTGTCCACCTGAGGACACCGATGTCGTCGGGCTCGGGCCCGGTCCGGCAGGCGATTTCGCCGCGCGCGAGGGCGGCGCAGGCGTCCTCGTAGCCGACGGAGACGTGAACGGCCTCCGGGATGTCGATCTCCCGCGGTGTTCGCTCTAGACCGCGCTCCCAGCAGGTGACCCTGCCGCCCTGCCGGAGCACGCAGGTCCGACCAAACCCGGCGCTCACCTAGGTCGCATCGTCGATCCCGGGCACCTCGACCGGCGCGCTGCGCGCCTCGAGGGTGCCGTCGCCCAGCGCGCCGTCGTTGTTGCCGCCCCAGCAGAGGCCCTTGCCCGATGCGAGGCGGGCGCAGTCCGGAGAGCCCTCCGCGATGCGCACGGCGCAATCCGCGGCGGAGCAGGAGGGAGCCGGCGCCGGGCCGGTCGATGTGCTGGTCGAGCCGGTCGAGGCAGCATCCTCGCCGCTGCCGCCGGAGCCGCCCGTCGGGATCGCCTTGCATACCGACCGACCGGTCGGTATGGTTGGACATGGCACCTCGGGTCTACGCGAGCGCGCGGGATCGCATCCTCGACGCCGCGGAGCGGCTCCTGGTCTCGGAGGGGCTCGCCGGGCTCAGCGTCGAGTCGGTGGCGGCCGCCGCGGGCGTCAGCAAGGGCGGCTTCTTTCACCACTTCAAGACCAAGGACGCGATGCTGCTGGCGATGCTCGACCGGCTGATCGAGACGGTCGAGGGCCAGATCACGGCGCGCGCTGCCGACGATCCGGAGCCGCGCGGCGCTCGCCTGCGCGCGCACATCGCGCTGTCGATCGACGGCTCGCCGGAGCCGGTCATCCCTCGCGGCCTGATGACGGCGCTGCTCCAGGCGGTGGCGTCGCAGCCCGCCATGCGCCGGCGGGCCCACGAGCTCAACGTCGCTGCCGTGGCCCGCGACGTCGGCGAGGACATCCCCGAGGGCCGGGCGATGGTCGTCCAGCTCGCGCTCGACGGCCTCGGCGTCGCGCAGGACATGGGCGTGCAGCTCACCGCCCGGCAGCGGCTCGCGCTGCGAGACACGTTGATGGCGCTCGCCCGGCCGGAGGCGAGCTCCAGGCGGCGCCGGCAGGCGGCGCCGGCTCCACCGAAAGGCAGGCGGACATGATCTCGACTCCCGATCTCGCGAGCCCTCGATTCAAGGCCAACCCGTTCCCGTTCTACGCGGGGCTGCGGGCCCTCTCGCCCGTCGCTCACGTCACCTATTGCGACGGCAAGCCGGCCTGGCTGCTCTCGCGCCACGCCGACGTCGCCGCCGCGCTCAAGGATCCGCGGCTCGGCAAGGACCCGTACCGCGTCCTGTCCCGTGAAGAGCGCGCGGCGCAGGTCCCCTGGATGCCATGGTTCCTGCGGCCGCTCACCCAGAACATGCTCGACCAGGATCCGCCGAGCCACACGCGGCTGCGCGGCCTGGTGCAACAGGCGTTCACGCCGCAGCGGATCGAGGACCTGCGGCCCCGCGTCGAGGCGCGCTGCGCCGAGCTGCTCGCCGCCGCCCGCCGGCGCGGCGCGATGGACGTGGTCGAGGATTTCGCGCTCCCGGTGCCGCTGTGGGTGATCTGCGAGCTGCTCGGCGTCCCGGAGGCCGACCGGCGCCGGTTCCGCGCCTGGACGAGCCGGCTCACGGCGATCGTCGGGACCCGTGACATGGTGCTGGCGCTCCCCCACCTTTGGGCCCTCATGCGTTATGTCCGCTCCCTGGCGAAGCAGCGCCGGGGCGCTCACGGGGACGACCTCATCACGGCGCTGCTCGGCGCCGAGGAGGCCGGGGCCCGGCTGAGCGAGGACGAGCTCCTCGCCATGATCTTCCTCTTGCTCGTCGCCGGGCACGAGACGACGGTCAACCTGATCGCCAACGGCACGCTCGCGCTGCTCGACCACCCCGAGGCGCTCGAGCGGCTGCGCGCCGAGCCGGCGCTGATCAAGCCCGCTGTCGAGGAGCTGCTCCGCTTCACGAGCCCTGTCGACACCGCCACGGAGCGGTACACGACCGAGGAGTACGCGGTCTCCGGCCACGTCATCCCGCGCGGCCAGCGCGTGCTGGCGCTGCTCGCCTCCGCGAACCACGACGAGCGGGTGTTCGCCGAGCCGGAGCAGCTCAAGCTCGATCGCGAGCCGAACCGCCACCTCGCGCTGGGCGTCGGGATCCACTACTGCCTCGGCGCGCCGCTCGCGAGGCTCGAGGCGCAGGCCGCCTTCAGCGCGCTCGTGCGCGAGCTGCCGGATCTGCGGCTGGCGGCCCCGCGCGAGGCGGTGCGGTGGAAGCGGAGCACGATCCTGCGCAGCCTGGAGGCGCTGCCGGTGGAGATCCCGCGCGCCTCGTCCGGCGCATCGCGCGCGGCGCGCGCGGCCGGCTCCGCCGCGCAGCCCGCTCCTCCGGCGCTCTAGCGCGCTCGACACAGCGACGACGATCCGGAGGCTGGTCGCTGGCTCAGCGCGGATCCGACCGGGATCCGTCGGCCTCGATGGCGCCGCCCGCGCGGTCAGGCCCGCCCGCGCAGCGCCCCGGCGGCCGCGCCGAGGAGCGCGCCGGCCGCGATCGGCAGGCCGTGCACGAAGGTGATGTGGAGCAGGTCGTCGTACGGGCAATGCGCCTGGACGCCGATCACCGCCCCGAGCCCGCACAAGGCGCCGATCGCGGCGCCGCGCCACGCCGGAGCCGAGAGGAACGAGCGGCGCAGGACGAGCGCCGCCAGCGCGAGCGGCAGCGCCGCCATGCCGAGGGCGATCGCGCTGCACTTGAGGTGCGACCTCGGGGACAGCGGTCCGTCGGCGAGGCCCGACATCGCGACGGCCGCGGCCAGAAACCCGACCGGCGCCGCGGCGACGAGCGCCTGGAGCGCCCTCACGCCGGCCGGCAGGCCCCGGGCGCGCGGCGTCAGCGCGAGCAGCAGGCCGAGGCCGGAGAGCAACGCCCAGAGGGCGAGCGGGATCGCGACCCGGGGCGCGCCGATGTCGGCGCGGAAACCCGCGATCCAGGTCAGGAGCAGGACCCAGGCGAGCCCGGCCAGGATCGCGCTCGCGACGCGGCGCGCGCGCGCGGGCCGCGTGAGCGACGGCTCGGCCGGCGCCGCCGTCAGGGGCGGCGGCGGGCGACCGGCCAGGTGCGCCGCGGGATCGGGGATGTCCTCGAGCCCTTCCTGCAAATCGCGCTCATCCGCCATCGGCACCTCCTCGGACGTCTCCCGCAGCCCTGCCGCGGCGGCCGCTCCGCTCCGGCTCCGCGGCGGCGCGCTCCTCCGCGCTCCTGCCGCCGCGCTCCTCCGCGCCCGCTCCCGCGCGCTCCTCCGCGCCCGCTCCCGCGCGCCTCGTCGCGCGCTGTGCCGCGCCGGTCTCCGCGCCCTTCCCGGCCCCGGGCCGCCGCCTGAGCTCTTCGAGCTCGGCCCGCAGCGCCTCGTAGGCGCGGAACGCGCGGAGCTTCACCGCGGTCGGGGTCGCACCCAGGATGGCCGCGGCGTCCTGAACGCTCAGCCCCTCGTAGCGGAGCAAGATGAACGCCTCGCGCTGCGCCGCCGGGAGGCTCGAGAGCACCCGCTCGACCGCCCGCGCGGTCTGCGAGGCCATCGCGACGGCCTCGGCGTCGGCGCCGCGCGTGTCCGGCGGCTCGGCGCCCGGATCGCTCGGGAGGCGCTCGGCGCTGCGGTGCCGCTGGGCGCGCGCGTGATCGAGGTAGACGTTGCGCGCGATGGCGTAGGCCCACGGGAGCACGGCGCCGCCGGAGGCGAACGTCGAGCGGGCGCGGTGCATCCGCAGGAAGGTCTCCTGCGTCAGGTCGCCCGCGAGCGTCGCGGAGCCGCACATGCGGACGAGGTACGCGAGCAGGCGCGCGTGGAGGGCGCGGTGCAGCTCCGGGAAGGCGCGGGCGTCGCCGCACGCGTACCGATCCATCGCGGCGTTCAGGGCGAGCTCATCCATCCTGCACCAGCGGCACCCAATCAGACCCGCCATGGCGCCGCAACGGCTTCATCGCGCGGCGCGGCGCGCACCCGCTCGAGGCGACCGCCGCCCGCGCTGAAATTCCTCCCGAGCGCGATCGTGCAGGCGCGTGCGAGGATCGCGAAACCGACGAGCATCCGCCGCGTAGCACCATCGAACGACGCGCCACGGGCCATCGCAGGCCCGAGGCGGGCGCCCTGCTGGCGTCCGCGGCCGCTCCGGTCCCCGGGGCGCGTCGGAGGAACGATCGCTGCCACGCGGCTCGCCGCGGCGGGGGCGATCCAGGTCGCGTCATCTCATTCATTGCTCCTGGAGGATCGTCATGAAGATTCGGAGTCGCGCGCTATCGGCCCTGCCCCTCGTCCTCACCCTCGCCGCTGCTTGCGGCGATGGCGGAGGCGGCGATCCCGCCGGAGCCGATGGCATGGGCGGAGGAGGCGCCGGCGGGGCCGCTGGCGGGGACGCGGCCACGCGCTTCGAGGTGACCCTCGAGAACGTGACGCCCGCGCGGGATTACCGGGTGGCCGGCGTGTTCGACACGCCCGTGGGCGAGCGCATGCCCGGACCCCTCTTCCCCGAGGAGAGCTTCGAATTCCGCGTCGGCGCCCTGCCGGGCGACAGGCTGTCGTTCACGACGATGTTCGGGCAATCGAACGATCTGTTCTATGCGCCCGACGGCGCCGGGATCCCCCTCTACGACGAGGCGGGCAACCCGGTGAGCGGGGACGTGACCGACCAGGTCCTGCTGTGGGACGCGGGCAGCGAGGCCAACGAGGAGCCGGGCGCGGGGCCGAACCAGGCGCCCCGGCAGGACGGCCCGAACACGGGCGCTCCGGACCCGGACAACACGGTGCGGCTGGTCGAGGATGGCTATACCTACCCGGCGGTCGAGGAGGTCATCCAGGTGACGGTGACGCCGGAGCCGGGCAATGAGTTCACGATCCGGATCACCAACATGTCGGAGGTGGGGACGCTGATGCCCGAGGGCGGGGAGCCGGCCGCCGTGCCGCTGTCGCCGGGGCTCTTCGTGGTGCACACGATGGACAACCCGCTGTTCACCGTCGGGCAGGCGTACCCCGACAACGGCCTGGAGGCGCAGGCCGAGGACGGGAACCCGATGACGCTGCACGAGGGGGCCATGGCCCGCGCGGGGCTGACCTCGCCGGCGGCGCCGGGCGTCGCGGTGGTGCACGGGGCCGCGGCGCCGCTGTTCCGGTCGGGCGAGGCGGACCGGGGCAAGGGCCTCGAGATGCTGGCCGAGGACGGGAGCCCGACCACGCTCGCGGCGTCGCTGGAGGCCGAGGTCGGGGGCGAGGGCGGGATCTCGTCGGTGCTGGTCTACGACACGCCCGTGGGCGCCTCGATGCCGGGGCCGCTGCTGCCCGGCGCGAAGCTCAGCTTCATGGTGACCGCGCGGCCCGGCGAGCGGCTGAGCTTCGCGTCGATGCTGGGGCAATCGAACGACCTGTTCTTCGCGCCGAGCGAGGAAGGGATCGCGCTGTTCGACGCGAGCGGCGAGCCGGTGAGCGGCGATGTCTCCGACCAGATCTCGCTCTGGGACGCGGGCACCGAGGCCAACCAGTGGCCCGGCGTGGGCCCCGACCAGGCGCCGCGCCAGGCCGGGCCGCAGAGGGGCGCCGACGATCCCACGGACCAGGTGCGCTCCGTCGATGACGGTTACCTGTATCCTGCGTCCAGCCAGATGCTGAAGGTGACCATCACCCCGGCGCGGTAGAACGAGCACGAGCGCCAGCGCTGGCCCCCTCGGGAGACTCCCTGCACCTCCGTACACCAGAAGCGGAATCCTGGCCGGATGCGCCTCGGTCGGCCTGCCGTGGCCGAGGCGCGCGGCGTGCCAGCGCAGTGCGACATCCCGCCTCGCCTCCCCCGCGGGAAGGCGCCATAAGATCGGTTCCTTCACGCCGGAATGTGGACATGGCGAGCTGGCACGGGTCGTGCGGCGGCGATCGCGGAGCCTGGAGCGACGACGCGCTCAGCGCGCAAGGAGGTCTTCTTCATGGAGAAGCTCGTGATTGGCCTGGTGCAGAACCGCGACGAGGCCGAGGCCGCCGCGGGGCGCATCATCGACTGCGGCTACACGCGGCACGACATCAGCCTGCTGATGACCGACGCGACGCGGTGCAGGTGCTTCACGATCCCGGACGGGACCACGCCGGCGCACGCGTTCGGCGCCGCGATCGCGATGAGCGCCGTGCTCCCCGATCTCGGGCTCGTGGTGGCCGGCCCGCTCTCGGCCGCGGTCGCCGACACGATCGCGGGCGGCGGGACCGGCGGCCTGCGCGAGATGCTCCTCGGCGCTGGCGTCCCGAAGCGCTGGGCAGAGCGCTACGAGGCAGGCGTCCGGCAGGGCGGCATCCTCGTGAGCGTGCTCGCCCGCACCGACCGGGACGCCGAGCTGCTCAACCTGCTGCTCGACGACCTCCGCAGGAACCCCGAGAGCCCCGCGCCGGACGGACGTCACGCCAACGATACGTACGTCCAGTCGAAGAGCGCGTAGCGACGCGCCCCGCCGCGGGCCAGGCGGCGGCTCGGCGCGAAGCGCGCGGGGCGAGGCGCCCCACCGGCAGGGCGGCGGCTCAGCCGGCGAGCGACCGGAGCCGCGCGCGCAGCATCAGCGCCCCGATGAGATCCTCCTCGGCGTCGGTCCGGCGGGACCAGCCGAGCGACAGGTAGCGCAGGAGCTCGCCGAACGTCGGCCCCGCGGGCGCGGCGCTCGCGCCGTCGCGCACGAGCCAGAGCCGCTCCCCGTCCGGTCCGAGCGCGATCGTGGCCCGCTGCGCCGCGCCGCCGCCGAGCGACGAGCCCAGGAGCCGGGCGATCGGGTAGAGCGCGCGGCCCGCCGCCGCCTCCCAGGCGGGATCGCGCTCGTGGCCGCGGAGCTCGCCCTCGCGGAGGAACCGCAGCGTGCCCTCGATCGCGCCGATCGCGAGCTCCCGGTAGAGGTCCTCCGGATCCGCCGGATCCGCCCAGTCGTACGCGCGCACGAACGCCTCGTACGTGGCGGGCGGGGCGACGCCGCGGACGGGCGCCGGCGGCGCGGGCGCGCCGCGGCCGTCCTCGCGCCGGAGCACCCGGTTGAGCCGCGCCATCTCCGCGGCGATCGACGCCGGCCCCGGCTCGACCAGGCGCACCTCGACGCGGCGCTCCGGCGCGAACAGCCCGGCCATGAGCGCGCCCAGCACCGGCGCGCCCAGCTCGTCCGCGAGGAACGTCGAGCCCCGGTGCGGCCGGATCGCCCGGTCGATCGCCTCCCGCTCCTCCTGCTCGGCCGCGGACTCCGGGAGATCCACCGCGATCTCGACGAGGTCGCTGCGGTCGGGCGTCTCCACGCCGGCCTCCAGTCCCTCCTCGCCCTCCCGCACGAAGTACCGGAGGAACCCGCTCGCCTCGAGGCGCCAGCCGTCGTCGTGGAGGATCTCCTCCGAGTACACGAGCGCGAAGACCGTCGCGCCCGGGCGGCCGAGCTCCGCGGCCGCGTCGAGCACGGCGACGGGCGGAGAGAGCTCGTCCTCGAAGAGCTCGATGAGGTGGTCGAGCTCGTCGCCCGCGCCGGCGCTGGGCTCGCCGCTCGAGTAGTACGCGGCCGAGTAGCCGGGGAGGCCCGGCAGCGCCGCGACGAGCAGGCGCGGCGAGGCGACGTCCCAGCCGCCGAGCGCCACGGCGAAGCCCTGCGACAGGGCGCGGTCCGGGATCTCGGCGGGTCGGAAGATCAACGCTGCGAACGAGGTGGCCATGGGGCGCCCAGGGTAGCCCATCGCCGGCGCGTGGCCTGGCCCTCGTGACGCGCTCCGCGCGCCGGGCGCGAGGCAGCCGGGCAGACAGGCCGCGGGCCTTGGACGCGGCGCGGCGCCTCGGGTAGAGAGCCCCATGTTCGGAAGATCCACGCTGTCCGTCGGCGAGGCCGCGCCCGACTTCAGCCTGCTGTCGCAGCAGGGCGAGGTCGTTCGCCTCTCCGATTTTCGCGGGAAGAAGACCGTCGTCCTCTTTTTCTATCCGAAGGACGACACCCCGGGATGCACCGCCGAGTCGTGCTCGTTCCGCGACCGCCACGGCGCGTTCGTGGAGGCCGGCGCCGAGGTCCTCGGCGTGAGCGCCGATCCGGTCGAGTCCCACCAGCGCTTCGTCGACAAGCACCGTCTGCCCATGACGCTGCTCAGCGACCCCGGCGGAGAGACCGCCGCGCGCTACGGCGTCAAGCCGCTCTTCGGCCTGCTCCCGGGCCGCGTGACGTTCGTCATCGATCGTGACGGGATCGTTCGACATGCCTTCTCTTCCCAGCTCCGCGCGACCCGGCATGTCGACGAGGCGCTCTCGGTCGTGAGGCAGCTCGAGGCGTCGCTGCGCGGCTGACGCGGGCGGCGAGGCGCGCGCGGCGCCTCGCCCGCCACCGTCGTTGACGCCCCCCGGAGCGGCGTTATGGACCCCGGAGGCGAGGCCACCGCACGCCTCCGCCTGGGGGGGCGACCATGAAACATGGACTGTGGACCACCGCCACACTGGCAGCCGCGCTGGGGCTGTCCCGGTCAGAGCCCGAGACGGACGCGGTAGAGACGGACGCGCTGTCGCTCCGCCGGGTCGTGCTCTCCACGGGCGGCGTCGGATACTTCGAGTACGAGGCGCGCGTGCGCGGCGACGCCGAGCTCCCGCTCGTCGTGCGGCTCGATCAGGTCGACGACGTGCTGAAGAGCATCGTGGCCTATGACGATCGCGGCACGGTCGGGAGCATCACGCTGCCCGGGAGAGAGCCGCTGCGCGATCTGTTCCGCGAGCTCCCGTTCGACGAGGGCGCGCTCGAGTCCGAGGCCGCCCTGCTGAACGCCCTGCGCGGCGCCGAGGTCCGCGCCTCGGGGCCGCGGGGGGCCGTGGTCGGGCGGATCGTCGCTGTCACCCCGGTGCAGGCCGCGCTGCCGGGCGGAGGCTCGGAGAACCGGCACCGGCTCGCGCTGATGTCGGACGGGGCGCTGAAGCAGGTGGTGCTGGAGGAGCTCGCGGGCGTCGAGCTCGTCGAGGAGCGGCTGCGGCAGCAGGTCGGCGCGGCGCTCGTGGGGCTCGCGCGGCAGCGCGAGCGGGGCCGGCGCGAGCTCGTGGTGCACGCGCGCGGCGAGGGCGAGCGGGTCGTCCGGGTGGCCTACGTCGCCGAGGCGCCGCTCTGGAAGACGTCGTACCGGCTCACGATCGCGGACGACCCGGGCGCGAGGACCGGCGCGCTCTCGGGGTGGGCGGTCGTCGAGAACCAGAGCGGCGCCGACTGGAAGGACGTGGACTTCACCCTGGTGTCGGGCGACCCGGTGACGTTCCGTCAGGCGCTCTACGAGCTCTATTACGTCGACCGGCCGGAGGTGCCCGTCGACCTGGCCGCGCGGGTGCTGCCGCGGCTCGACGAGGGCGCCGCGGCGCTCACGGCGCGCGCCGCTCGGCTCGCGCGCTACCGCGCCAGCGCGGCGCGGGAGGCCGGGACGGCCGGGCCGCCCGCGCCGGCAGGCCCGGCCGGCGCGCCGGCGCGCGAGGAGGCGGCCACGCAGGTGACGTTCCATTTCCCCGCGCCCGTGACGATCCCGAGCGGGCAAACCGCGCTCCTGCCGATCGTCGAGCGCGAGATCCCGGTCGAGCGGATCTGGCTCTACCAGCGGGAGGCGAGCGCGCGCAGCCCGCTCGCCTCGGTGCGGCTGCGGAACGACGGCGACGCGAGCCTGCCCCCCGGGGCGGTGACGATCTACGAGCGCTCGGGCCGGGGCGCCGTCACCCACGTCGGCGACGCCCTGCTCGCGGCGCTCCCGCCGGGGGAGTCGCGGATCGTGAGCTTCGCCGTGGACCGGAAGGTGCGCGTCGACCGGGAGGAGAAGAAAGAAGAGGCGCTCGCGCGCGCCAGGATCCAGGACGGCGTGCTGGAGCTCGTCCGGACCGCGCGGCGGGTGACGGTCTACACGATCGTGGGCGCCGCGCGCGAGCCGCGCGTCGTGGTCATCGAGCACCCGCGCGTCGCCGGCTGGGAGCTCGCGGAGCCGCGGGAGGGCGTCGAGGCGACCGGCGACCGCTACCGGATCCGCCGCGCGGTCGCGGCCGGCGAGACGGCGCGCCTCACGGTCGCGCTGGAGCAGCCCATCTCCACGACGATCGCGCTGACGGGCCTGACCAGCGAGCAGATCGAGGTCTACATGACCTCGCGCGAGCTCCCCGAGGCGCTGCGCGCGGTGTTCGCGCGGATCGCGGAGCTCCGGGCCGCCATCGCCGACCGGCAGCGCGCGCTCTCGGCGCTGGAGTCCGAGCTCGCCGCGCTGCGCGCGGAGCAGGAGCGCGTGCGCGAGAACCTGAAGGTCGTCCCCGCGGGGAGCTCCCTCCAGGCGCGCTACCTGAAGGTGCTGAGCGAGCAGGAAGACCGGATCGCGGCGGTCACGGGGAAGCTCCGGGGCGCGCGGGAGGCGGTGGCGAGCGCGGAGCGGGCGCTGGCCGAGTACGTGCGGGGGCTGTCGCTCTCGCCCTGACCCCGGCGCGCCCCGCGATCCCTACTGGCAAATTCCCCGGATGCACATCTGGCCGTCCGAGCAGCCAGCGCCGCACGCCCCGCAGTGGTCCTCATCGCTGGTGAGGTTCACGCACTGGCCGTCGCAGTAGGCCAGACCGGCGTTGCAGGTGCACTCTCCGGCAGTGCAGAAGGCTCCTCCCGAGCAGGTATTGCCGCACTCCCCACAGTTGAACTGATCGAGGTTCGTGTTGACGCACGCCGGGTCGCAATAGGTCTGCCCCGCCAGCGGGCAGGTGCATACGCCGGCCTGGCAGGTCGAGAGCCCCGCGCACGTGGTGCCACAGGCGCCACAGTTCGCGCTGTCCGTCTGGGTGTCCACGCACTCGGAATCGCAGACGGCCTCGGACGGGGCGCACGAGATCCCCCCGTCGCCGCCCGCGCCGCCCGCGCCGCCGATGCCGCCTGCGCCGCCGACGCCACCCTCGCCGCCTGCGCCGCCCTCGCCGCCTGCGCCGCCCGCGCCGTCCTCGCCTCCGACGCCTCCCTCGCCGCCTGCGCCGCCGACGCCACCCTCGCCGCCTGCGCCGCCGACGCCACCCTCGCCGCCTGCGCCGCCCTCGCCGCCGACGCCCCCCTGACCCCCAGCGCCGCCGCCCTCGCCCGCGCCGCCGGCCCCGCCCTGACCCGTTCCGCTACCTCCGCCGCTGCCGCCCGTGCCCGTGGTGGTGGACGCTGACGTGGTGCTCGTGTCCGCCGTCCCGCTGTCGCTGCCACCGCACCCGATCACTCCTCCCGAACAGACGCCCACACCAGCCATCCACCCCAGGAACACCATCCAACCGTGTGTACGATGCATCTCGTCCTCCAGACGTGACCAGAGAAGGCCTCACAACATGTCCTGTTGTAGGCAGCCTCGACGACTGCCATGGATCACTGTCGCAGCACGCTCCGCGCGCGGCTCAGCTTTCTTTTGCGCCAGCTCGGAGCAAGGCGACATTCGTGTGGAGGACCACTCCATGGATCGCGGCCAGGCTGCCAGAGCGCATCTACAGGGTGAGGCCCGAATGGCGGACAGGCGGGCTCCTCGGCGGCCGACGGCCCTCCGGGGCGCGATGCAGCGTGGCGACAATGTCTGTTGCGCCCTGTCCTCCTCGCTCACGCGCACCCACGGACGAGATCCCT
This sequence comes from Sorangium cellulosum, assembly GCF_004135735.1. Taxonomy (GTDB): domain Bacteria; phylum Myxococcota_A; class Polyangia; order Polyangiales; family Polyangiaceae; genus Sorangium; species Sorangium cellulosum_F. The sequence continues at coordinate 5,676,689 of NZ_CP012670.1, forward strand.
CGGGGGCGTGCCCCAACCGGGCTATCTCAGCCGTGAGCTCGACCGAGGAGGCTCCTGTCGATGGGGCGAAGGTCGATGCCGCAGAGCGCCTGAACGCCGCGGCCGGACGGCCCGCCGGCGCTCAGGCCGCGGCCCATCGGGTCAGGCTCGAGAGCGCCGCCCCGGAGTCGATCGTCCGCTGCGCCAGCCGGATCCCCTCGCGGAGCCGGCCCAGCAGATCGGGGGCGCCGCCGGCCGGGGGCTCGCCCATCGCGAGCAGCGCGCCCGCGTTCGCGACCACGAAATCGCGCTTCGGACCGCGCTCGTCGCCGGCGACGATCCGGCGCAGCGTGGCCACCTCATCGGCCAGCCGCCTCTCCTCCCGGATCGCGGCGAGGCCGACCCGCGCGAGCCCGAGGTGCTCCGGGCCGAGCTCGGCCACCTCGACCCGCTCCGGGCCCAGTTCCACCACCAGGTTGTTCGGCGCGCCCGAGCGATCGCTGCTCGCGTTCGAGATCTCGTCGATGCCGTCGTAGGCATGAGCGATGATCCCGCTGGCGCCGAGGTGCAGGAAGATCCCCAGCACGAAGGGCAACATGTCCAGGTGACACACGCCCGTGGCGTGCCGCCTCGGGCCCAGGACCTGAGCGTTCGGCGACACGATCTTGAGGATGTCGAGCGGGATCCGCGTCCGCCGCACGACCGAGGCCCACCCCGCGGTCCCGGCGCGGTGCGCCCGGCGCAGCGCGGCGTGCGCCTCCTCCCAGAGCAGCCGCCGCGCTTGCCGGAGGGCGTCGGAGTACGGGAAGCCCAGCGACGCGAGCGGCACGAAGGCGAAGCCGCCCGCCCCGAGCTCCTCGTTGATGCGGCGCGGATCGAAGCGACTGGACCGATACCCCATCTGCGTCGCCGCCTGCGCGCTGCCGTGCTCGGAGGTCACGTTGTTCGTGCCCGTCTTGCAGATCGGGCGCAGCGGGGCGGCGACGATCGAGGCGGCGGTCGTCGCGTGGGCCGTCTTGCAGAAATCGCCGCCGCTGCCGAACGCATGGTCGTGCGGGAGCAGCTCGAAGGAGCCGATCTCGCGCTCCAGGTGGGCCGCCACGCGGGCGCGCAGCCGATCGACGAGCCAGTTGACCTGCCGCTGTCCGACGCGCCCTCCGGCCGGCGCGAGCATCCGGAGGATGCCGAGGAGCTCCTCGGGGCTGCGCCCCGGATCTCCACAGGCGTCGAACAGCGCCGCGAGCGCGCGCCCGTCGAGCGGCTCGACGGCTCGCTCGGCCTGGAGGAACCTGGAGAAGACCGCCGTCAGCGGGCCCAGCTCCGCGAGGACCTCGGCGCGCTCGGCGTCGGAGACGTCTTCATAGAGCAAGCGCAGCCGCTCCCTGGGGAGGAGCATGACGCGGCTCTCGTTGCCATGATCCTTCTCGAGGTATTCCTGCATGCCTGCTCACTCCTGCTTTCCCGAAGCCCGCTCACGAGGCCGCCGTCCCGGGCTTGCCCATCCCGGGCTTGCCCATCCCGGGCTTATCCATTCCGGACTTGCCTACCTCCGGCTTGCCCATCCCGGGTTTGCCCATCCCGGGCTTATCCATTCCGGACTTGCCCACCTCTGGCTTGTCCATCCCGGGTTTACCCATTCCGGGCTTGCCCATTCCGGGTTTGCCCATTCCGGGCTTGCCCATTCCGGGCTTGCCCATTCCGGGCTTCTCGTTCTCCCCGTCCGCATCCCTGTATCCAGGCTTCTTCATAGACATCTCCTCTCCTGTGCACTACCAGACGTCTCCGGCGATCGTCGCTCGTGCCGCGAGCCGCTCGATCAGCGCGACGATGCGCGGATCCGCCTCTTCTCCGGCGATCCGCACGTATTCTCCACAAGCCGCGCGCGCCAGGGCGATGTCCGCCTCGTCGTTCGTCTGCCTGGCGCGGTGATAGGCCTCGAGGCCCACGTTGACATGGAGGTGCGCGACGTTGAGGTCGCGGGGTGAGCTCGGCGCCCGCGCGGCCGTCATCGCGAAGGGGTTCTCGCGCCGTGGCGGCCGCCCCAGCACCTCCGCCGCGACGACGCGCGCGGCCAGCGGCGCCATCACGATGCCGGTCCGCCAGGTGCCCGTGCCCAGGAAGAGCCCCGGCAGCGGCGTGGCGCCGAGCAGCGGCGCGTCGTCCCCGGTCATCGGCCGAAGCCCGAAGCGCAGCTCCTCGACCGTCGTGTCGCGCAGCGCCTCGTTGATCTGCCGGACCGCATCCACGACGATCGCGCCGAGCTCTCCCGGCGTGACGCCGCGCGCCGCGGCGCTGGCGTAACCGTAATGGTTCGATGCGCCGATGTAGAGCCGCCCGCCGGCGCGCGGCACCACGTGCAGACCGCAAGCCTCCGCCCGGTTCGGCGTCCGGATGGCGTGCGGGAACGGCGGCGCCCCGCTGACGACGCAGCCAATGCCCTTCGCGAAATACAGCACCGGCAGGCGCAACCGCGCGAGCGTCGCCTCGCCGAGCGCTTCAGGCACCCGCGCCCCGGCGCACACCACCACGTTCGGCGCGCTCACCCGCGCGAACCGGGTCCGCACCACCCAGCCGCGCTCCCCCGCGTCCGGCTCGACGGCGAGGACGCGCTCGTCGATCGACGAGGACCGCGGGTGGGCCGCGATCGCCGCCGCGAGCGCGTCCATCAGCTCCGCGGCGTCGATCGTCAGGTCGTCACGGAGGAAGAGGCTCTCGGCCACGGCGTGGGAGGCGCTCGGCGCGAGGCCGGGGACCTGCCCGGGATCGACCTCCTCCCAGCGCCGGCCGTGCTCGTCCAGCTTCGACCGGATGTGCTGGAGGTTCCGCGCGTCCTCCGCGCTCCCCCTCCGGGCGATCATGAAGATGCCGCGCGTCGAGAAGATCGGCCTGCCCGACATCTGCCGTAGCGCGTCGAGCCACCTGGGGTGCAGGTCCTGCGCGCGGATCCGGAAGTCCAGCCGCGCGCGCTCGGAGGGCCCGTCGTGCTCCGGGGTCAGCTCCCCGAAGGCGCCGATCATCGCGCCGGCCGCCAGCGTCGCCGAGTCGCGCCCGTGGTCGCGCGGGTAGATCATCGTCACGCGCGCGCCCTCGCGGAGCAGCTCCAGCGCGATGGCCCGACCGAGGATGCCTCCTCCGACAACGACGACGTCAGCAGCTCGCTGCCCCATGCTCGCCCTCCGGACCGCGCGGCGCCCGCGGACTCCGGCCGTCGCCCCCGACGACCGGCGCTCCCAGGCTCGACTCAGCGGTCCTCCGGCGCCCTCAAGCAACGCCCCTGCCACCCGACGACGACGGCGCCGCGCGACGACGACACGGGCCCACGCGGGCGGAGCACGCGGCCGGATGCGGAGCGGCGCCCCCGATCAGCGCGGATCCGGTCCCCGCAGGGCGGCGAGGTGCGACGGGCGGCCCGGGCACGTGCCGGGCACGTGCCGGGCACGTCCCCGCTCTCCGCGAGGCCGGTCCCGGCCTGGCCGGCCCCGACCGCGCCGCGCGAGCCCGCGGAACCCCGGGCCGCTCCACCTCCCGGGAGAGTCCGCGGGATGGTCTGTGCATTGCAATGCATCGCGGCGGAGCGCCAGGCCCATCACAGCCCGGAGAGAGCAAGCATGAGCATCGCCAAAGACCAGGAATACACCTTCGAGATCCACCCGGCCGTCGGCGTGGCACGCGTGGGCAACAGCACGACCGATTTCTACCTCGCGCCCGAGGCGATCGGCGGCCTGCCGATCGCGTGCGACGCGCACGGCAACGAGGTGATCGACGACGGCAAGCCGTCGCCGGTGAGGACGTTCAAGGACAAGCTCGGGCGCGTGATGCGCCAGGCGGCGCGGTTCAAGGTGTTCCGCTACCGCGCCGGCGACCCGAGCGACCGCGGCGCCGAGGTGACGCTGCGCGACGCCGACGTCGAGCGCATCGAGTGGATCGTGCACGTCGCGAACAAGAAGGCGGCCTGGTACCAGTTCGCCGAGCTGCTCGGCAACCTCTACCTGAACGGCCAGTACGACCCGCAGAACAGCTACGAGAACCAGAAGGTCGCGCTCCGCAACCCGGGCGTCACCGACCCGGGCGAGCGCCAGAAGCTCATCATCGATCCCGGGCCTCGCCGCCTCTCCGAGGCGGGCGCGAGGGCCCAGTTCTCCCGCGAGAGCATCCCGAAGGACTACCGATTCGGCTCCTTCCCGTCCGCGGATCCGTCGCAGGGTTACCCCATCAACACCCTCGGCGAGGCGATGGTCGACGCGGCGGGTCGCCTGCTCGTGCTGGGCGCCTTCGGCCGCGCGGGCGGCGACGAGCCGATATCGAGCTACGCCGGCGCGGACACCTGGCACGACGACATCGCCGACGGCCCGGTGACGTGCAACCTCCACCTCAAGAGCGGCGAGGTCATCCAGCTCGACGCCTGGGTCCTCGTCGGCTCGCCGAAGTTCGCGCCCGAGCTCGTCAACATCACCACGCTCGACGACATCATGTTCGATGTCGGCGTCCGCTACCGCAAGCTCGTGCCCGAGATGTACGACGCGCGGCGCTGGAAGGACAGCGGCGGCTACAACCCCGAGTACAAGGCCAGCTTCGAGCGCGACATCAAGCCGATCCTCGACCGGATGGGGCAGTATCAGTGGGTCGCCAACGTCCAGGCGATGACCGCCTTCGCGCACCCGCCCTTCGATCCGCGGGACGCCTCGGAGGCGACCCGGCCGCTGCGCGAGGCGCACTTTCGTCACTTCCGGAGGCCCGACGACCCCCAGACCCTGTTCGCGCCCGACGGCGTGCCGCTGATGCCCCTCAACTCGGGCACGAACTCGGTGACGAACCAGGAGGTCGTGAAGTTCTCGACCCTGTCCCAGACGCAGTACTTCCTGCTCGGCCAGTGGGCGGCCGGCAAGTTCACGACCGGCCCCGCAGGCGACCTCCCCGGCGTCCACCCGCAGGACCGGGCGAGCGTCGGCAACTGCGTGGGAGAGCCGATGAGCCCAGGGATCGAGGTGACCTGGAGCCTCCGGAACCCCACCCTCTACGGGGAGCCGTACCGGATCAAGCACCGTCATGACGAGGCCTATTACCGCCAGCACGGCCTCAGCCCGTCGGAGAACGAGACGCAGCCGCGCGACCCGGACACGACGGAGGGGCTCGGCTGCGAGCCGGGCGACCTGACCAAGCGGATGGCGATCCCGTGGCAGGCCGATTTCTTCCAGTGCACGCTCCAGTACATCAACTTCACCGATCCGCAGGTCAACAAGGAGAACGGCATCCCGAAGCCGCCCACGTACTACGCGTACTGGTGGCCGCCGCAGAGCCCGTGGAACGTGCTCAGCGGGCCCATGACCCCCGCGGAGCAGAGCGCCGCCGGGCTGCCGGCCGGCGTGCAGGTGAACTACGCGCGCGGGATCAACAGCTACATCGACATGATCACGGGCTGGAAATACATGGGGTTCATCGTGAACCAGAACGCCGGCCCGGACGCGGACAAGTTCCCCTACTTCGTGGAGCGCGAGCGCAACGACGGGAGGTTCGAGATGGCGAGCATCGCCGTGGGCGGCATCTCGAACGTGCTCAGCGCGACGAACGTCACCTTCACGCCGGCCTTCTACCTGAAGGAGGATTTCGCCCCCGAGCGCGGGCAGCAGCCCCCCACCGTGGCCGGCGCGCCGGCCGAGGACGACCGGCCGCGCAGGATCACCGCGCACCCGAGGCTCGGCCTGCCCCGCGCGGGCCGGACCCTCCGCTGACCCCCGCTCGACCGCCCACGAAGTGCCCCCGAGGAAGCCCGCCATGACCACGATCCGCTCCACCCCGGCCCCGAGCCCCCCGTCCTCCGCGGCGTCGCGCGACGCCCGCGAGGCCAGCGTCGATGTCGCGATCCTCGGCGGCGGCCCCGCCGGGACCGCCGCCGCGCTGACGCTCCGGAGGTACTCCGAGCTGTCGGTGGCGGTCATCGAAGGCTCGCGGTACGAGCGCCCGCGCGTCGGAGAGACGGTCTCGCCGGGGATCCGGTCCATGCTCGCCTTCCTCGGGGTGTGGGACGACTTCCTCGCGGAGGGGCACCTCACCGCGTTCGGGACGAGCGCGGCGTGGGGCGGGCCGCACCTCCTGACCCGTGAGTTCCTCTTCACGGGTCGGGGGGACGGCTGGCTCCTCGATCGCGGGCGGTTCGACCGGATGCTCGCGCGCAAGGTGGAAGAGAGCGGCGGGCTCCTGCTCACGGGCGCGCGGCTCTCGTCCTGCGCGCGGTCGCCGGACGGCGGGTTCCGGCTCGAGGTCGTGAGGCCGGGCGGCGCGGCGGCGATCCGCGCCCGCCACCTCATCGACGCCAGCGGCCGGAAGGCCGCGCTCGGGCGGCGGCTCGGCGCGCGACAGCGGGTCCACGACGCGCTGGTCGGCGTCGCCGGGTATTACGAGCTACCCGGCGACCGGGCGTGCCCGCAGCACACGCTCGTCGAGGCGGTCCCCGACGGCTGGTGGTACTCGGCGCCGCTGCCGGGGGGCCGGATGGTCGCCGTCTTCATGAGCGACGCGGACATCGTGCGGCGGCGCCGCGCGGGCGAGCCCTCGGGCTTCGAGGACGCGCTCGCGGGCGCGGCGCACACGCGCGAGCGCCTCGCCGCAGGGCGCCTGCGCCCGACGCTGCACGTCCGCTGCGCGCGCTCCCAGCGGCTCGATCCCGTCGCCGGCCCCGGGTGGATCGCCGCCGGGGACGCGGCCTCGGCGTTCGATCCGCTCTCGTCGATGGGGCTCGGCTTCGCGCTCGCGTCGGGGAGCAACGCCGCGCGGGTCGCCCACGACGTGCTCACGTCGGACGGCTCGCTCCTCCCCTCCTACGGCGACAGCGCGCGGCGCCATTTCGAGCAGTACCTGGACCTCCGCCGGCGCTTCTATGCGCTCGAGCGGCGCTGGCCAGGACACGCCTTCTGGGCCCGGCGACAGCAGATCTCGGCCGCGACACGGCCCATCGAGCCCGCCGCCACGATCGCCTGATCGGAGTGGAGACCGCGGGATCGATCCGATAGGCTGCGCGGCGGATGCGCCCGTCACCGCTCGCCCGGGTCCTGGAGCTCAAGCGCCACCTGCGCGCCGCGGTCTTCGACGAAGAGCGCGTGTTCCTCGTCGGCGAGGCCGACCAGTTCATGCTGCGCGGCGCGCTCTATCGGCTCGTCGTGCCGCTCGTCGACGGCCGGCGGTCGATCGCCGCGATCCTCGACCAGCTCGACGGGCAGGCCTCTCCGCCCGAGATCCTGTATGCGCTCACGATGCTCGAGGAGCGGGGGTACGCGGCCGAGGTCTCGCCCTCCCCCTCGCCGGAGGCCGGCTTCTGGCAGGCGCTCGGCCTCGACGCTCCCCGGGCCGCGGAGCGCCTCGCCGCCACGGCCGTGGCGGTCGAGGCCGTGGGGGACGAGGATCCCGCCCCGCTCGCCGCGGCCCTCGAGGCCGCGGGGCTGCGCGTCGAGCGGGGCGCTCCCGTGCGCGTCGTCGCCACCGTCGATTACCTCGACGACGCGCTCGATGACCACAACCGCCGCGCGCTAGCGGAGCGGCAGCGCTGGCTGCTCGTGAAGCCGGGCGGCGCCTCGCCGTGGCTGGGGCCGATGTTCCGCCCGGGCGCGGGGCCGTGCTGGGCGTGCCTCGCGGCGCGGCTCCGCCTCAACCGCCCGGTCGAGGGCTTCCTGAGGGCGCGCGGGCGCGCGCTGCCCGCCCCGCCGCGGCTCGGCGCGCGCGCGGGCGTGCGCGCGGGCCTCGATCTCGCCGCGCTCGCGCTGGCCCGCTGGATCGCCGGAGGCGCCCAGGGCGCCGTCGACGACCGGCTGCTCACGCTCGATCCGGGGCGGCTGGAGATCGTCCACCACGCGGTGGTGCGCCGCCCGCAGTGCCCCGCGTGCGGGGATCCCGGGCTCGTGGGCAGGCGCGCGCGGCAGCCGGTCGCGCTGCAGAGCCGGCCCAAGCAGTTCACGGACGACGGCGGGCACCGCACGCTCGCGCCGGAGGAGACGTACGCCCGCCTCGCCCACCACATCAGCCCCGTCACGGGGGTGGTCGCGAGCCTGGGCCCGGCCGCGGGGCGCGACCACCCGCTCCGGCCCGTCTTCGCCGCCGCGTACCGCGTCTGCCCCACGACCGACACCCCGGATTTCACGGACTTTCATCGCCAGAGCGCCGGCAAGGGGCGCACGGCCGCGCAGTCCCGCGCGAGCGCGCTGTGCGAGGCCCTCGAGCGCCAGAGCGCCGCGTTCCAGGGGGACGAGGCCCGCGTCCGCGCGCGCCTGTCCGACCTCGGCGGCGCCGCGGTGCACCCGCGCGATCTGCTGGGGTTCAGCGAGGCCCAGTACGCGCAGCGCGAGGCCTGGAACGCGAGGGGCGACGATCCGCGGCGCGCCGTGCCCCTGCCGTTCGACGAGCGGGTCGCGCTCGACTGGACGCCCGTCTGGTCGCTCACCCACGCGCGCCTCCGGTACGTGCCGACCGCGTATTGCTACGTCCACACGCCCACGCCGCCCGGAGAGCGGTTCTGCCACCACGACCCGAACGGGCACGCCGCCGGCAACTGCCTCGAGGAGGCCATCCTGCAGGCCTTCCTGGAACTCGTGGAGCGCGATGCGATCGCCGTCTGGTGGTACAACCGGCTGAGGCGGCCGGGGGTCGATCTCCAGAGCTTCGACGAGCCGTACTTCGACGCGCTGAAGAGGCATTACGAGGGCATGGGCTGGGCGCTCTGGGCCCTCGATCTCACCCACGATCTCGGCATCCCGACCTTCGCCGCCCTGGCGCGGCGCGAGGACACGGGCCGGTTCTGCGTGGGCTTCGGCTGCCACCTCGACGCGTCGCTCGGCCTGTCCCGGGCGCTCACGGAGCTCAACCAGCTCTTCGACCCGTCGTGCCGCTCGGACCCGCCGTGGGACGCGCGGGCGATCGCCGACCCCGCGTACCTGCTCCCGGACGACGGCGTCCCGGCGCGCGCGCGCCGCGACCATCCGGCGCTCGCCGGCGACGACCTGCGCGACGACGTGCTGGGCTGCGTGGAGGCGGCGGCGCGCGCGGGCCTGGAGACGCTGGTGCTCGACCAGACGCGGCCCGACATCGGGCTCTCCGCGGCGCAGGTGATCGTGCCCGGCCTCCGCCATTTCTGGCCGCGATTCGGCCCCGGGCGCCTCTACGACGTGCCCGTGCGCATGGGCTGGCTGGACAGGCCGCTCGAGGAAGCGCAGCTCAACCCGGTTCACCTCTTCCTGTGAGGTGCAGCGGAGCTCGACCCGGTATGCCTCTCTCCGTGAGGCGCGGTCATCGCGAGGAGGACGGATGCGCGACGGACTCAGGATCATCGACGCGGATCGCCACGTGCTCGAGCCGTTCGAGATGTGGAGGGAGTACCTGGAGCCGGAGCTCCGCGACCACGCCGTCTACCTCGACGACGAGCCGCGCGAGTCCGTGACAGAGCGCGTCCGGCGCCTGGGCGCGCACGCGATGGTGCCGCTCGCGCCGATGCCGAGGGTGAACGGCAGGCCGCTCTTCAACAAGATGTCCGAGCGCGCATGGCTGGAGCTGAGCCTCGCCGCTTACGGTCAGATCGGCCAGCGCATCGGCGTGCAGGTCCCGCGCTCCCACCTGGAGATCCTGGATCGCTCGGGCATCGACGTCGCCTTCCTCTTCCCGACCTATGCGCTCCTCTTGCTCGCCTTCGACGACCTCGATCCCGTGGTGGCGAGCGCCTACGCGCGCGCCTACAACACGTGGCTCAGGGATTACTGCAGCGTCGACCCCCGGCGGATGCAGGGCGTGGGCGTCATCAGCCCTCATGATCCACGGCAGATGGTCCCCGAGCTCCACCGCGTGATCGGCTTCGGCTGGAAGGCGGTGGTGCTCCGGCCGAACCCCGTCAAGGGACGGAAGCTCGACGATCCCGCCTACGAGCCGTTCTGGGCCGCCTGCGAGCGCGCGTCCGTCGCCGTGGCCATCCACGAGGGCACGCACGCGCACCTCCCCGCCGCCGGGTCGGATCGGTTCACGACCCGGTTCGCGCTCCACGCCTGCTCTCACCCGATGGAGCAGATGATGGCGCTCCTGACGCTCATCGAGGGGGGCGTGCTGGAGCGGCACCCCGGTCTCCGCGTCGCCTTCCTCGAGGCCGGGTGCGGGTGGCTCCCCTACTGGTTATGGCGGCTGGACGAGCTGGAGTACAGGAGCCTCCGCGGCGAGGTGGCCGACAACGTGCGCAGGAAGCCGTCCGAGTACTTCCGGCGCCAGTGCTACGTCGGCGTCGAGCCCGACGAGCCCTACCTGGCCGAGATCATCCGGTTCATCGGGGAAGACCGCCTCCTCTTCGGCACGGACTTCCCCCACCCCGAGCACGGGCTCGGCATCGTGGACGAGGCGCTCGCGCTCCGCGACAGGCTCCCCGAGGGCGTGCTGCACAAGCTCTTGTGGGACAACGCGGCGCGCTTCTACGGCCTGGAATGAGCCCCTGGCCGGCCCCCCGGGCGCCCGCGGGCCGGCGGGATCAGCAGCACGTCGAGAAGGGGTACGCGCGACCGAGCGAGGAGTAGTTGGCCAGGGCGATCGCCGCGTCCTGGGCGGCCGGCGCCGGGGGCAAAGGGATCGTCAGCGTCATGTTCGACAGATCGTTCCACTTGCCGGCGCGGCCGTCTGTCGTGGCGTCCCACTGCCCCTCTCCCTCTTTCACGATCAGCTCCATCTGCCACGGGAGCTGGTAGTTGAACTGCTGCTCGAGGGCCCTGCGCGGATCCTTCAGCAGGTCGCGCTTGAACTGCTCGTTCCTCCAGGCCAGGGCCACGGCGGACAGCCAGACGTCCCGCCACACAAGCCAGAGGTCCCACGCCTGGGTGGTATCGTCAGTCTCCATTGCATTCTCCTTTTCGCCTACAGAAGTTGAGCCATCGCGAGCGAGCGGCGCGCCGCCGCGGCGACATCACACCGGCCCCTCGGGCCGCGCGTCGATCTCCTGGAGGAGGCGCCGCGCCTCGAGCAGGGCGGGCGTCGGAGCGCCCCCGGGGCGGCCCTCGAGCAGCGCGGCGAGCAGCGCCCTCGCTTCTCCCCCGCGGCCGCGGTGCCCGAGAGAGCGGCACAGGGCGATCGTGGCCCCGCGCCGGTAGGTCTCCGCGCCCTGCGCCCGGGCCGCCTCGATCGCCTCCCGGAGGCAGGCCTCGCCGGCGTCGCGATCGGCGTCGAGCAGGAGGGTGCCCTTCAGGCGGAGCACCTCGGACAGGTAGTAGTGCTCTCCCGACTCCTGGGCGTGCCTCAGGCACCGATCGAGCCGCGCGACGGCGGCGGCGTGGTCCCCGAGCATCGCCTCGGTCTCCGCCACCACGGCGCGATAATACGTCAGGCCGAGCTCGTGGCCCGACGCCTCGAGCGCGGCGAGGTGGCGCCTCCCCTGCTCGGCGTCCCGCAGGGCCCAGCCGCGGACGACCCCGCCGTAGTTCATGTGCGCGACGAGGCCATAACGCTCCGTGATCTCCGTGAGCGCCCCCGTGGTCTCGAGCGTCCTCTCCACGTCCCTTCGCTGCTGATGAATCAGGCTGGCATAGAGGAGCGACAGCGCCACGCTGCCGGCGATGTTCAGCTCCCGGCTCCAGTCGCTGGCCGCGCGCAGGTGCGCGTCGGTCGCCTCCGTATCCCCCAGCGCGTGGCAGATCTGGGAGAGCAGGAGGTGCGCTGTCACCCGCTCGTCGAGCCCGTAGACGAGCGCGTGCCGGCGGTGCTCGGCGGGGTCGTAGAGCGCCAGCGTCCTCTCCGACAGGGCCCGGGCCTCGGGGTACCTCCCCTCGATCCACTGGCACATCGCCATGGCGATGTGCGCCGCGACCCGGTGGCCCGTGTCGCTCGAGCGCTCGGTCGCCTCGTGCAGGCGCCTCGCCAGGGCCCACGCCGTCTGCCGGTCAACGCCCCGCGTGTGGTGATACACGATCAGCGCCCACAGCGTGGGCACGGCGTGCGGGCTGTCGCCCAGGAGATGAATGAGGGCCTGCGACCGCTCCACGGTGGACCGGATCGCCTCGTCGGCCCAGCCGCACGTGGACATCAGCGCCGGGGTCAGGATGCCGTTCAGCCCGAGCTCCAGCTCCGCGCGCTGGCGCTCGTCCTCGATGGCCGGGAGCCACCCGGCGGCCTGCCGCGCGTGCCCGATCGCCTCCGCGTTGGCCGACCGCATGAGCTCCCGCATCGCCGCCCGCTGCGCGTACGCGATCGCCTCCCGCATCTGCGCCGCGGCCGCGTGGTGCATCGCGAGCAGCTCCGGCCGATCCTCGACCGCCTCGGGGAAGCGCTGCTCGAGGACCCGGGCGATCTGCCGGTGGACCGCCTGCCGCGCCCGCCTCGGCAGCGACTCGTACGCCGCGTCGCGCACCAGCGCGTGCTTGAAGACGTAGAGGGGGTTGCGCGCCCGCCGGCGGCGGTGGACCAGATCCGACGCGACGAGCGCCGCGAGGTCGTCCTCCACCGTCGCCCCGTCCGGGCTCACCGCCGCGAGCACGTCGAGGCTGAACTCCCGGCCCAGGGCCGCCGCGATCTGCGCCGTCTGCTTCGCCGGGCCGAGCCGGTCCAGCCGCGCCATCAGGAGGCTCCGCAGGGTGCTCGGGATGTCGAGATCGGCCAGCGACCGGGCGAGCTCGTAGCGGCCGTCCCGCCGGGCGAGCGCCCCGGACTCGATCAACGCCCGCACCAGCTCTTCCACGAAGAGCGGCACGCCGTCGGCCCGATCCGCGATCCGGTCGAGCACCTCGGGCGGCAGCGCCGCGTCCCCCGCGGACCGGCCCGCCAGCTCGTCGACGTGCCGCCGGTCGAGCCGGCCGAGCTGGATCTGCAGCACGCCCGACGGCGGCCACGGCGGCCTGAGCTCCGGCCGCGCCGTGAGGAGGACCAGCGCCGGCGACGACGGCGCCTCCGACACCAGCGCCGAGAGGAGCTCCAGCGTGGTCGGGTCGGCCCAGTGCAGATCCTCCACCACGAGCACGAGCGGCGCGATCTCGGCCATCTCGCAGAGGAGCGCCAGGGTGGCGTCGAGCGTGAGCTCCTTCTGCTTCTGCGGCGACACGTCGAGCGCCGCGTAGCGATCGCCCGTCGGGATCGACAGGAGCGCGCCGAAGAGCGGCACGCTGTCGGCGAGGTTGAAGCCGTACCGCTCGAGCACCGCCTCGACCCGGCGCAGGCGCTCCTCGGGCGGCGCCGCGGGCCCGCAGTCGAGGAGCTGCTCCAGCAGCTCGATGATCGGGTGCAGCGCGCGGTTCGTCGTGTCCGGCGTGCACCGGCACTCCAGGCGGAGGTGCGCCTCGCCCTGGAGCCGGCGGTCGAGCTCCCGCGTGAGGCGGCTCTTGCCGATGCCCGGCTCGCCGATCAGCAGCACGCACCGCCCCGCGCCGCCGCGCGCCTTCGCCCAGCACTGCAGGAGGAGGTCGATCTCCGGCTCGCGACCCACGACGGACACCTGTCGCCTCCCGGCCGATGAGGACGAGATCGGCTGCTCCGGCCGGCGCGCCTCCCTGAGCGTGAAGATCGGGACCGGCCTCGCGAGCCCGGCCACGTAACGCACCCCCTCGGGGTCCAGGGCGAACGCGCTCTGCACGAGCGAACGCTGGGCCGTCGCGCTCACGGCGATGGTCCCCGGGGCGGCCAGCGCCGCGAGCTGCATCGCGACCTGGGAGGTGACCCCGAGCGCGGGCGTCGCGGCGGATCGCCCCGGGTCGTCGAAGCGCGCCACCATCACGCCCGCGTGGATCCCCATCCGCAGCTCGGCGCCGATGGCGCGCTTCGCGAGCAGCGGACGCAGGGCCGCCGCGATGGCCAGCGCCGCCTGCGCCGCGCGCGGCGTGTCGTCCTCGCGCGCGTTCGGGTACCCGAACCCCACGAGCACGTGCTCGCCCGCCGCCCCGAGCACGTGGCCGTCGAAGCCGCGCGCGATGTCGCCGACGACCGCCTGCCCCTGGCCGAGGAGGTCGTCGACGTCCTCGACGTCGACGTCCCGGCCGCGCTCGGGCGTGGCGCGCAGCACGACGCAGAGCGCCGTGAACGGCCTGCGCTCGCCGTGCAGGCGCGGCGCGCTCGCCCCGCGCGCCTCGGCGGCGAGCGCCGCCCCCGCGTCGCCCGCGGGCTGCGCCCTCGCCACCGTCCTCACGAGGCCGTCGGTCGGCGTGGCCCCGCCGCCCGGCGCGCGCGGGGGCGCGCCCCCCGGGCGGGCGAGCTCGGCGCGCTCGAGCCCGCGCAGATCGCAGCCGTCGAGCGCGCGCAGGACGCCCGCGGCGTCGACCTCGCGCGCCGCGGCGTCCTTCACGAGCACCCGCCGGAGCAGATCCCCGAGGGCGTGCCCCGCGAGCGCCGCCGGCAGCGGGATCGGCTCGGGCCCGAGCAGCTTGAGCAGCGCCTGGTGGATCGACATGTCCGCGAACAGGCGCCGGCCCGTCAGGCACTCCAGGAAGACCAGGCCCCAGGCGAACAGATCGGCCCGCGGCGTCGGCCGGGCGCCGCGGTACTGCTCGGGCGCGGCGTAGCCGGGCGTGCCCACCGCCTCGTTGGTCGAGGTCAGCTCGACGCCATCGCCGAACCCGGCGCGATCGGTGAGCGCGCCGATGCCGAAATCGAGCACCAGCGCGTTCCGCCGCGCGCCGGTCGGCACGATCATGAGGTTGCTCGGCTTGAGATCGCGATGGACGACGCCGAGCGCATGCGCGCACGCGAGCCCGTCGAGCACCTGCAGCATGAGGTGCCGCGCCTCGCGCGGGTCGAGCGCGCCCTCGGCGGCCAGCACGTGCCTCAGGTTCTTGCCAGGCACGTACTCGAACACGGTGTAGATCGTGCCCGCCTCGGTCCGACCCGAGTCGATGAGCCGCACGATGTTCGGGTGATGGAGCTGGCCGCACAGCCGTGTCTCCCGCCGGAATCGCGCGGTCAGCTTCTCGACCGAGCTCGAGTCGCCGCCGTCCAGGCGCAGCACCTTGACCGCGACGAGCTGGCCGGTGGCGATCTGCTTCGCCCTGTAGACGGTGCCGAACCCCCCTCTCCCCAGCTCGTCGAGGAGCTCGTAGCGATCCCGGAGCGCCCCGCCCGCCTCGGGGATGTTGAGGTTATCCAGCATGGGTGAGCTCTCTCTTGCGCCATGCCGCCGGGGCGAGGCGATCACGACGCGCGGTCAGGCGAAACCCGCTCAGCGGCCGACGGGCAGCGGGATCAGATAAGAGCCGGGATCCCGCGTCAAGCCGTCTCGCCCTGCGGGCGCCGCGTCGCTCAGTCGCACGGACCGGTCGCGCGCGCCTCGCCGTGCTCGTCGTCGAACGTCCTCGGGTCGACGACGTGCCGCGACAGCCAGCGGCGCAGCTGCGTCCGATGCACGCCGAGCGCGCGCGCCGCGCCGGTGACGTTCCCGCGCTGCTCCCGGAGCGCGGCCTCGACGGCGTCCCGCTGGAGGGTGAGCCGCGCGCCGGGGCGGGCCGCGGCCGCGCCGCGCGCCACGCCCTGCCCGGCGGAGGACGGCAGATCGTGGGGCTCCACCGTGAGGCGACCGGCGACGAGCGCGGCGCGCGCGGCCTCCCGGAGCGCGAGCAAGAGCTCTCGCACGTTGCCCGGCCACGCGCGGAGCGCGCAGGCCTCGAGCAAGAGAGAGCTCGGCGCGAGCCGGGCGTCGACGCGCCGGAGCTCGGCGCAGGCCAGATACGGTATCTCCTCGACGCGCTCGCAGAGCGGCGGCAAGCGCAGCTCGGGCCGGCCGATCCTGAAGTAGAGATCCTCGCGAAAGCGCCCCGCGGCCGCCTCGGCCGGGAGGTCCTTCAGGGTCGCCGCGCACAGGCGGATATCCACCTTGCGAGGGCGGGAGGCGCCGAGCTCGAGCACCTCGCGCGTCTCGATCACCCGCAGGAGCTTGGGCTGGACCAGGAGATCGAGCTCCGCGATCTCGTCGAGGAAGAGGGTCCCCGTGTCAGCGGCCTGGATGTAGCCGTCCGCGTCGGCGGCCGCGCCGGAGTACGCCCCCCGGCGCGCGCCGAAGAAGAGCCGCTCCGCGAGGGCGGACGGGATCGCGGCGCAGTTGACCGCCACGAAGGGGCCGCGCCGCCCGGTGGCCGCGTGGTACGCGCGGGCGGCGAGCTCCTTGCCCGCGCCGCTCGGGCCGGTGATGAGCAGCGGATCCCCCGCCGCCGCGGTGCGCGCCAGGATCTCGCGCGTCGCCCGCAGCGTGGGCCCGACGACCCCGCCCTCCCCCTGCTCCACGCCTCCCCGGAGGAACGGGCGGATGTCCCGCACGCCGCGCAGCAGCGTGTGCCCCAGCCTGAGGAGCCTGGGCGGCCCGGCGAGCAGCCGCTCGAGGACCCGCTCGCCGTCGACGAACGTCCCGTTGCGGCTGCCGAGATCCGTCACGCGGATCCCCTGGGGCTCCACGGTGATCCGCGTGTGCCTGCGCGAGACGCTGGGGTCCTCGATCGCCGTCATCCCCTCCGAGGGCTGTCGCCCGAGCTCGAGCGGCTCATCGCCGAGCGCGAGGGGCAGGCAGGTCGGCCGATCTTCACTCCAGATGACGACGAGCCCCGGGCGCTCCCCCTCCCCGGCCGCCGGCGGCGCGCTCACCGCGCTCATCGTCCTGGTCGTGGTCTGGAGGTGCTCGGTCCCCATGGGCTCGATTCTACACCCCCGGGCGTGATGTATAAGGGGCGGAGGATGAGAGACTGGGAAGCGCTCTTCGTGAAGAAGCTCGAGGGGACCGATCTCGGCCCGGATCCGGCCCATGATCTGGCGCATTTCACGAGGGTGGTCGCCACGGCCAAGGCGCTCGCCGCGGACGAGGGGGCCAGAATGGAGGTCGTCGTGCCCGCGGCCTGGTTGCACGATCTCGTGAACGTCCCCAAGAACGATCCGAGGCGCGCGCAGGCGTCGCGGCTCTCCGCCGAGGAGGCGCTGCGCTTCCTCCGGAGCGTCGATTACCCCGAGGCCTTCCTCCCGGACATCGCCCACGCCATCGAGGCCCACAGCTACAGCGCCGGCGTCGAGCCCAGGACGCTCGAGGCGAGCGTCGTGCAGGACGCCGACCGCCTCGACGGCCTGGGGGCCATCGGGATCGCCCGCTGCTTCGCCGTGAGCGGGATGCTCGGCACGCGCTTCTACGACCCCCAGGATCCCTTCGCCGCCCGGCGGCCGTGGGACGACCGCGAGAACGGCGTCGATCACTTCTACGTGAAGCTGTTCAAGACCGCCGACACCCTGAGGACCGCGGCCGGCCGCCGCGAGGGCGCGCGACGGGCCGAGTTCATGAGACAGTACCTCACCCGCCTCGCGCTCGAGATCGGCGACAGCGCACCGTGAGGCGCCGAGGTCAGCCGGCGCCCGCGAGCGTCACTGCGGTGGCGACGGCGACCGGGATGGTGAAGTTGTCGTCCAGCCGCGACGAGAACAGCTCCGTGGCGGCGCCGGCCAGGCCGGCGACGGCGGCCAGGAACAGCCGGGAGGAGAGCGACGCGGGGCCGAGCGCGCCGAGCACCGCCAAGGCGCCGAGCCCGCCCACCACGAAGAACGCGAGCGTCCCCTCCAGCGACCGGTTCTCGAGCAGCCGCGTGCGGCCGAACCGGCGACCGATGTAGGCCGCCGCCGGGTCGGCCACCGCGAGCACCACGATCGCGATCGACTGGCTCAGCCGCGTCCCGAACAGCGCCAGCAGAAAGAGCGCCGTCATGTACCAGGTCGACGAGTTCACCCGGTAGCGCTCGTGCGGGTGCGCCACGAGCCGGAAGAGCCGCATCAGCCGCTCGTTCACCCGCTCGCTCACCCGGCGCGCGATCTCCAGCGACCACGCCGCCGCCGCGAACGCCCCGCTCAGGGCCGCGAGCCAGCCGCGCTCCGGCAGGAGCTGGGCCAGCCCGAGCACCGCGAGCCCGGAGCCCACGTGCCACAGGCTGCGCGCATGGTTGGTCGGCCGGACGCTCGGCGGCGCGGCGACGACGCCGCGCAGCGTCAGCGCCAGCGACTCGTACGCGGGCTGCACCTCCCGCTGGAACGCGATCCACGCCGCCTTGGGCGAGGGCGTCCGGGTCGGGGTCGCCCGCTCGACCGCGGCGAGCAGCGCGCCGAGCCGCTCGCGGAGCCGGTCGAGCCGGCCGCCCGCGTCCTCGCGCTCGGCGGCCACGACGAGCTCGCGGAGCCGCGACGCCACCCGGTCGACCCGGGCCCGGACCTCGGGCTCGTCCTGGAAAACGAAGACGGAGGGATCGACCTGTCGAAGAAGAGCGCAGAGCTCTTCGGAGATGAGCTTGGTCTCGACGTGCAGGGCGTGGGTCACGGTTCGCCTTGGCGAAGCTAATGCGCGGGAGAGGAGGTTCGTGTCAGCGGTTCGTCATACCCGCGGGTGAGCCAGGTCGCGAGAGCGGGCCCGGGTCGTAGCGGAGATCGGGGAGAAGGGGAAGAGGCCGGGGGCGGGAGCGAGCGGACCGCACAGCGCAGGCAGCGAGCGGGCGCGACCTTGGGGGCGGGTCACGAGGGCGCCTCGTTGCGCCGGGGACACCGAACGGGTCGAAGCTCGTCCAGAGCCGACCGCCGTGCCCCCCCGGAGCCGTCGCGGAGCGGGCCGAGAGCGTGGGTTGCCCCCCACGCCGTCCCATTTCGCCTGCTCCGCCCGACTCCCATGCTCGAAGCGCCAGGATGAGCGCATATTGAAAGCAGCCCCACGCGCTCCGCCCGACTCCCATGCTCGAAGCGCCAGGATGAGCGCATATCGAAAGCAGCCTCACGCGCTCCGCCCGACTCCCATGCTCATCGCGCCAGCGTGAGCGCGCGCTGAAAGGAGCCTCACGACCGTGTGCAAGAGCTGCGTCATCGAGCTTTCCTTGCACGCGCGCTGCGGCTAGGGTGCGCCCCAGTCGCGGACTCGACGGTGGGCGCGGGGGCGCCCGGGACGCGGCGCGGGACTCGCGTGCTCGTGTCCGCTCAGGTGTCGTTCCTTCGGAGGTCGATGCATGAAGGTTTCGGTTCGGTCTACCGCGCTCTTGTTCGTGCTGCTCGCCGGCCCCGCCGCCCACGCGCGGGAGCGACCGAACTACGATGCCTACCTCAAGGCGCCGCCGGCCTTGCCGCCCAGCGTGGCGCGCGTCACGCCGCAGGACGACGCGGGCGCCGTCGTCGCGTCGACCGATCCGCAGCGCGGGGTGCCGACGTTCGTGTGGGCCACCGCGCCGGAGCGCCGCCCGCCCGCCGCGACCCACGGCACGCCGGAGGCCGCCGCCCGCTGGCACCTCGAGCGCCACGCGCACCTCTATCGCCTGCCGAGGGCCGCCCTCGACACGGCCGTCGTGCGGCACATCCACGACATCGGCCGCGGCGGCATCCTCGTGACGCTGGGCCAGGAGGTCGACGGCGTCCCGGTCTTCCGGAGCGAGGTCAAGGTGCTGATGAAGCGCGACCTCGCGCTCGTCGCCCTCGGCGGCAACCTGCACGCGTCCGCCGTCCCCCTGCCGCCCGGCGCCGGCTCGCTCAGGCCCGGCTCGAAGCGCAGCCGCGCGTTCACCGGCTCGCCGGGCCAGGCGGTCGCCCGCGCCGTGCGCGACGCCCACCGCGTCGACATCAAGCCCTCCGACCTGCGCGAGCAGGCCGCGCCGAAGAACGGCTATCGCCTGTTCGATCTCGGAGACACCGCCCGCACGCGCGCCGTCAACCTGCGCTTCACCCGGCCGGCGCGCGTCAAGAAGGTGCTCTTTCCCCTGCCCGACCGGCTCGTGCCCGGCTATTTCGTCGAGCTCGTCTCGGGCCTCGCCGACAGCACGAGCTCCGAGGCGTACGCGTGGGTGTTCGCGGCCGGCGACGGGCGGCACCTCTACCGGGAGAACCTCTCCCACGCCGCCTCGTTCGATTACCGCGTCTGGGCCGAGGGCCACGGCAAGCACACGCCGCTCGACGGGCCGATCGAGGACCTCTCCCCCCACCCGACCGGGCAGCCGGACGGCGTGACGCCGCGGTTCATCGCGCCGAACCTCCTCTCCATCCACGGCCTCAACACGAACCCGGAGGGCGACGCCGATCCGTGGCTGCCGGCCGACGCGACCGAGACCCGCGGCAACAACGTCGACGCCTACGCCGACCACCACGCGCCGGACGGGTTCTCGAGCGGCGATACGCGCGCGACGCTCACGGGGCCGTGGGCCTTCGATCACGTCTACGACCCGGCCGCCGCGCCGCTCGACGGGCCCGAGCAGGTGATGGCGGCCGTCACCCAGATCTTCTACGTCACGAACTGGCTCCACGACTGGTACTACGACTCCGGCTTCAACGAGGCCGCCGGCAACGCCCAGCTCGACAACCTCGGCCGGGGCGGGCTCGACGGCGATCCGCTCCTCGCGGAGGCGCAGGACGACGCGCTGGGCGAGAGCCGCGACAACGCGAACATGGACGCGACGTACGACGGCGCGTCGCCCCGGATGCAGATGTACCTCTGGTCCGGGCCGGAGCGGAGGTCGCTGAGCGTCACGCCGCTCAACGCGAGCTACGCGTCGAACACCGCCTCGTTCGGGCCCGACCGCTACGAGATCACCGGCGAGCTCGCGCTCGCCGAGGACGACGCCGAGCCGTGGAGCGACGCGTGCGGGCCGATCACGAGCGACGTGGCCGGCAAGATCGCCCTGGTCGACCGGGGCGGGTGCGCCTTCTCCGAGAAGGTGCAGAACGCGGAGGCCGCGGGCGCGATCGGCGTGATCATCGCCAACGACGAGGCGCGGGACGGCGCGCCGCGGCTCCACGGCGACGCGCCCGAGGTGCAGGCGCCGGCCCAGAGCGTCTCGCGGGAGGACGGCGACGCGCTCAAGGCGGCGCTCGCCCGCGCGAGCGCGCCGCTCACGGCCACCATGACCCGCGAGCTCGGCGTGGAGCGAGACGGGACCCTCGACAACACGATCGTGGCGCACGAGTGGGGGCACTACATCCACCTGCGCCTCGTCGCGTGCGGCACGCAGATGTGCGGCGCGGAGAGCGAGGGGTGGGGGGACTTCATCGCGCTCCACATGGCGCTGCGCGACGGCGACGACCTGGACGGGGCGTACCCGCTCTCGGGCTACGGGAGCGCGGCGCGCGGCGACAGCTACTTCGGCATCCGCCGCGCGCCCTACTCCATCGACTTCACGCGCAACGGGCTGACGTTCAAGCACATCTCCGACGACGCGCGCCTCCCCGACCACCCGCGGAGCCCCACGGTCCCGGACAACTCCGAGGTGCACAACGCCGGCGAGGTCTGGGCGAGCATGCTGTTCGAGGCCTATGTCGGGCTGATCCGGCACGGCAGGAGCCTCACCCCGCCGCGCGCGTTCGAGGAGAGCCGGCGGCGGATGTCCGATTACATCGTGGCCGGCATGAAGCTCGCGCCGGTCAACCCGACGTTCACCGAGCAGCGCGACGCCATCCTCGCGGCGGCGATCGCCAGCGACCGGGACGACTTCCTCGCGCTCGCGGAGGCGTTCGCCCGGCGGGGCGCCGGCACGTGCGCCGTGTCGCCGCCCACCGACTCGATCGATCTCGCCGGCGTGGTCGAGGGCTTCAAGGTGCAGCCCGACGTCGCGCTGGTCCGCGCGGAGCTCGACGACAGCGCGCGCTCCTGCGACCGCGACGGGCAGCTCGACGCGGAGGAGTCCGGCACGATGACGATCGAGGTCGCGAACCGCGGCGGCGCGCCGCTGACCGACGCGGTGGCCTCGCTCGAGGCGCCGGGCGGCGCGGTGACGTTCCCGGAGGGCGGCCGGGTGTCGTTCGGCGACATCGCGCCGTTCGCGACGGGCACCGCGACCGTGGCGGTGAAGCTCGATCGCTCGGTCGAGGCGTCCGAGGACCTCGCGCTCCGCCTCACGCTGAGGAGCGCGGAGGCGTGCGCGCCCGCGCGGGTGGAGGCCCTCTCGCGGCGCGTGAACTTCGACGAGATCCCGCGGTCGTCGGCCGTCGACAGCGTGGAGACCCCGAGCACGACGTGGACCGTGGAGGGGCAGTCCGCCGAGCTGGTCTGGTCGCGCGCCCAGGGGGAGGCGCCGAACCGGGTGTGGCGCGGCGTCGCCCTGGCGAGCGTCGCCGACGCGGCGCTGGTCTCGCCGCCGCTGGAGGTGAGCGAGGCCGGGCGCCTCGCGCTGTCGTTCACGCACCGGCACCAGTTCGAGGCGAGCGACGGCGTCCACTGGGACGGCGCGGTGATCGCGATCAGCGCCGACGGCGGCGAGACCTGGGAGGACATCGCGCGCCACGCGGACCCGGGCTACGGCGGGAGGATCGGCGACGAGTCGGGCAATCCGCTGGGCCGGCGGCGGGCCTTCGTCGGCCAGAACCCCGCGTGGCCCGGGGCGGACCGGGTGTCGGTCGACCTGGGGACCGCGTTCGCCGGCAAGACGGTGCGGGTGCGGTTCCGCGTGGGCACGGACGAGGCCGCGGGCGACATCGGCTGGGAGCTCGACGACATCGGGTTCGAGGGGCTCGAGAACAAGCCGTTCGCGGCGATGGCCGAGGACGCCGCGTCCTGCCAGGGCGGGCCGGCGGCCGACGCGGGGGCGGACCAGACCGTCGCGATCGGGGACGTGGTGGAGCTCGACGCGTCGGGGAGCTCGGATCCCGAGGAGGATCCGCTGACGTACTCCTGGAGGCAGACGGCGGGGCCGGACGTCGAGCTGGTCGGCGAGGGCGCGCACGTGACGTTCGTGGCGCCCGACGTGGCGGAGGAGACGGCCCTCGCGTTCGAGGTGACGGTCAGCGACGGGAGCCTGGAGGCGACCGATCAGGTGAGCGTCGTGGTGGATCCGGCGATGCGGGAGGCGTCGTCGGAGGGGTGCAGGTGCACGTTCCCGGGAGACGCGCGGTCGCGCGCGCCGCTCGGGGGGCTCGGGGCGGTCGCGGGGCTCGGGGCGGCGGCGGCGCTCGCGCTGCGGCGGAGGCGCGGGTAGGAGCGCCCGTTGACGGGGCCGAGCGCGCAAACCCATGTTCACCTCGCGGCGCCACGCTCGCCGGCGAAGGGGGGACAGGACACCATGGCAGCGAGGACATCCATGACCGTCCGCGTGCAATCCGTGGACGGGAAATACCTCGGCGACGACATCGGCGGAGCGCTCGTGTCGATCCGGAATGCGCGGACTGGCAGGGTGCTCGCGGAGGGCGTGACACGCGGCGACAACGGGGAGCTGATCACGCGCTACAGAGAAGGGGCGTCGCTCGCGACCATCGTGGCGGACGGCCAGGAGCCGACCCTCCTCTGGCTGGCCCCTGGGCCGAAGACGGCGTCGTTCCACGCGAGCCTGGCGCTCGACGAGCCGACGGTGCTCGAGGTCTCGGCCCATGGGCCGCTCGGCGGGCTGCAATCGGCCGTCCGGGTCTCGACCGAGGTGGCCGTCGTGCCGGGGCAGGAGATTGACGGGCTCGTCCTGCTCGTGCCAGGGCTGCTCGTGCAGGTGATGAGCCCGGCCACGCACGCGGCGGTCTCCAGGCCATCCGCCACGATCACGCTCTCGGCGAACGTCACCCTGATGTGCGGTTGCCCGATCACCACGAGGCCGATCGCCCCCGCCGAGGTGCCGCTCTGGCCCCCCTCCGACTTCGAGGTCCATGCCTTGATTTGCAGGGTGGGCGACGCCTCTCCGGTCACGGTGCCGCTCTTGTACGTGGAAGGGAGCACGAGCCTGTTCCAGGCGGAGTATACGGTCGACGCGCCCGGCGACTACGCGGCCACCATCGTCGCTTACCAGCCGCGGACCAGGAACGCGGGAATGGGGAAGGTGACCTGGTTCATGCGCTGAGCAGGAGCGCTCACCCCACGGACGTTGCCGTTCGCGCGCGCGGTCCAGGAGGCAGTGGTGCGTCGACCGCGATGTCGGCCACGCCCCGCTGCCCCGTGGTCAGCGCGGCCGGCTCGGCGCCGCATGGGCTCGAGCGCCCATGGCCGCGTCCGGCGGCCGGCAACCGTGGACTCCACGCGCGAGCGGGCTCCCCCCGCGGCCGTGCACGCCTTGCCTGGCCGAGCCCCGCCTACCCGCCCGGTCAGGCGACCGGTGCGCATGACGGAGACAGCGCGCGGCCGCCCGATCCGGGACACGCGGCGATCCGCGAGGCCCCGCGGGCGGAGGCACGGGGATCGCAAGGAGGCGCGGTGCGCACGAGGAGTGGCGAGACGGGGAATCATGCGAACGATCGTCGGAAGACCGGTGGTGGGCCCGATCCTGATGGCCGGAGTCAGCCTGCTCTCCGCGGCGTGCGGGGGCGGCGAGGGCGCGGGCGCGCGGGCGCCGGACAGCATCGAGGGCGAGGCGCCGGTGCCGGTCGGCAGCGCGGTGGACAGCATCGTGGCGGCGCGGTGCGACCGCGAGGCGCGGTGCAACAACATCGGCGCCGACCGGGAGTATGCGAACCGTGACGCCTGCGACTCCAGCGTTCGCTCCGAGTGGCGCGACGAGCTGACCTTCGGCGAGTGCCCGGGCGGCATCGACGCCAAGGAGCTGAACGAGTGCCTGGAGGCGATCCGCGACGAGGAGTGCGGCAGCCCGCTCGACACCCTCGGGCGGCTCGCCGCGTGCCGCGCCAGCGATCTCTGCCGCGAGGGGCGCTAGACCCCGGCCACCGCGAAGCGCGCGGCGTCCGCGCGCTTCAGCTCGAGCCCCAGCCCCGGACGGGACAGGTCGGGCGCGAGCGCCCCCGCGCGCGGGCGCGGCGCCCCGTCGAAGAGCAGGGCCTCGACCCTCACGTGATCGTGAAAGTACTCGAGGTGGCGCGCCGGCGTGAGCGCGCAGCACGCGTGGACGTGGATCGACGGCGCGGTGTGCGACGAGAGCGGGATCGCCCGCGCCCCGCAGAGCGCCGCGGCCCGGACGAACCCGGTGATCCCCCGGCAGCGGGTGGCGTCGGCCTGGAGCACGTCGACGGCGGAGGCGTCCAGCATCCGGCGGAAGTAGACGAGATCGTACCCGTACTCCCCCGCCGCGATATCCATCCCCGCCGGGCCGCGATCGCGGAGCAGCCGCAACCCCTCGAGATCGTCCGAGCTCACCGGCTCCTCGAACCAGCGCACGTCGAGCCGGGCGAACGCCTCGGCGAGCGCGAGCGCCTGCTTTCGCGCGTACGCCCCGTTGGCGTCGACGAACAGGCCCACCCCGGGCCCCACCGCCTCCCGCGCGGCCTCCACGCGGCGCGCGTCCTCGGCCGGCTCCCGGCCGACCTTCATCTTCACCATGCCGATGCCGTCGTCGCGCCACCCGGCGAGCTGCTCCTTCAGCTCCGCGATCGCGTACGAGGTGAACCCGCCGCTGCCGTAGACCGGGATCGCGTCCCGGACCGGACCGAGGAGGCGGACGAGCGGGAGATCGAGCAGGCGCGCCTTGAGATCCCAGAGCGCCGTGTCCACGGCCGCGATCGCGCAGGACGCGATGCCCGGCGCGCCGGCGTTGCGGACCGCGCGGACCATCCGGTCGTGCGCCGCGCTCACCGCGAAGGCGTCCACGCCCTCCACCGCGGGCGCGAGCGTGTCCCGGATGAGCCGGCCGACCGCCGCGGGCGCGTAGGTGTAACCGAGGCCCCGGCGCCCTCCCCCGGTCACCTCGGCCACGACGCAGATCGTGTGATCCCAGGTGAACGTCCCGTCCGACTCGGGCCGATCCGTGGGGATCCGGTACGCCGAGACGTCGACCCGCTCGACCGGCCCGCCTCCGCGGAGATCGTTCATCGCCTCGAGCCCTCCGCGTCAGCGCCGCAGCCACCCCCGCCGCCACGAGATCCCCAGGGCGAGCGCGGCCGAGAGCAGGACGGCGGCCGCCGGCAGGGCGCGGGGCCGCGGCGCCCTGGCCGGCGCCATTGCGCCATGGCCCGCGCGCCGGGACCGCCGGAGCGCGAGGTGCAGCACCTCCGCCACGTGGAGCGGCCGCCGCCCCGTGCCCTCCTCGATCTGACCGCGGCAGCTGAACCCGCTGGTGACGACGAGCGTGCCCGCGCCCGCGCGCCGCACCGCCGGCAGCAGCACGCGCTCGCCCACCGCCTGCGAGATCTCGTAATGCCGCGCCTCGTACCCGAACGACCCGGCCATCCCGCAGCAGCCCGCGTCGAGCACCTCGCACGCCACCCCTGCCCTCCGGAGCAGCTTCGCGTCCGCGTCGGACCGGAGGACCGCCTTCTGATGGCAGTGGCCGTGCAGGACCGCCCTCTCCCCGTCGAGCCGCGGCGGCGCATACCCGATCTCGTCGAGGAGCTCGCTCAGCAGGTATGTCTGCTCGCGCAGGCGGCGGGCGGTCTCGTCGTGCGGGAAGAGCTCCCCGAGCTCGTCCCGGAAGACCGCGACGCAGCTCGGCTCCAGGCCCACGACCGGGATCCCCGCGCGGGCCACGGGGCGCAGGGCGTCGAGGATCTCACGGAGGGCCGACTTGGCCCGATCGAGCATCCCGTGATCGTAGAGCGGCCGGCCGCAGCAGAGGGAGCGCCGCGGCACGATCACCCGGTAGCCCGCGTCCTCCAGGACCTCGACCGCCGCGACGGCCACCTCCGGATGAAAGTGGTCGTTGAACGTGTCCGGCCACAGGATCACCGGCGGCCGCTCCCGCGCGCCCGCGGGCGCCGGCCGCGCGAAGAACCACCGCTTGAAGGTCCGCCGCGCGAAGGTCGGCATGGAGCGCTGGGGCGCGATCCCGCCGAGGCGCTTCAGCGCCGCGCCGAGCCAGGGGACCCGGAAGACCGCGTTGACGAGCCCCGGGGCGAGCGAGGCGAGCCGCGCCCAGGTCCGGATGAGCCCCATCGAGTACGCCGCCATCGGCCGCCGGTGATGCTCGTAGTAATGCGCGAGGAACTCCGCCTTGTACGTCGCCATGTCGACGTGCACCGGGCACTCGCCCTTGCAGCCCTTGCACGCGAGGCAGAGATCGAGCGCGTCCCTGACGTCCGGGTTGTCCCAGCCGAGCGGCGTCTCCTCGCCCTGGAGCATCTCGAAGAGCAACCTCGCCCGGCCGCGCGTCGTGTGGATCTCCTCCCGGGTCACCATGTAGCTCGGGCACATGGTCCCGCCGTCGAGCTTCCGGCATTTGCCCACGCCGACGCAGCGGAGCGTGGCCTCGGCGAAGCTGCCGTGGTCGTTGGGATACCGGAAATGGGTCTCGAGCGAGGGCGGATCGTACCCGGTGCCGAGGCGGAGGTTCTCGTCGATGCCGTACGGATCGACGACCTTCCCCGGGTTCATCTTCCAGCGCGGATCCCAGATGGCCTTGAACTCCCGGAACGCCGCGACCAGCTCCTCGCCGTACATCTTCGTGAGGAGCGCCGCGCGCGCCTGGCCGTCGCCGTGCTCGCCGGACAGCGAGCCGCCCAGCGAGAGCACGAGATCGGCCGCGTGGTTCACGAACTCCAGGTACCTGTCGATCCCCGGGCGCGTCTTCAGGTCGAAATCGATCCGGGTGTGAACGCACCCCTGGCCGAAGTGGCCGTAGAGGGAGCCCTTGTAGCCGAAGCGATCGAGCAGCCCGCGGAGCCTGGGCAGGTACTCGGCGAGCCGCTCCGGCGGGACCGCGGAGTCCTCCCAGCCCGGCCACGCCTCCCTCATCCCGGGGACGTGGGCCGTGGCCGCGAGGCCGGACTCGCGGACCGTCCAGAGCTGCTCCTGCTCGCCCTCCTCCTCGCAGAGCCGCATCGCCGGCGGGCGCCGGGCCCGCTCGAGCCGGCTCATCAGCGCGCGCGCCCTGTCCCGCGCCTCCGCCCTCGTCTCGCCGCGGAACTCGGCCATGAGCCAGCCCCGGCCCTCGGGCAGGAGCCCCGTGGCCTCGCGCTGCAGGCCCTTTCGCCCCAGGAAATCGACGAGCTGCTCGTCGATCCCCTCCAGCCCGGAAGGGCCGGCGCCCCGGACCTCGACGAGGTGCTCGCCCGCGCTGTAGACGTCCGGATACCCCAGCACCAGGAGGACGCGCTCGCGGGGGCTCGGGATGAGGCGCAGCAGCGCCTCGAGGACCACGACGCACGTCCCCTCGCTGCCCGCGAGCGCGCGGCCGACGTGAAACCCCTTCTCCGGCAGCAGGTCGTCGAGGTTGTACCCCGAGACCCGCCGCGGGAGGTCGGGGAACCGCGCGCGGATCAGCCGGGCGTACCGGTCCCGGAGCGCGCGGAGATCCGCGTAGAGCCGCCCCCGCGGCCCGCCCTCGCCGAGGATCCGGTCGAGCTCGTGATCCGGAGTCGGCCCGACCCGGAGCACGTGGCCCTCGTACGTGAGCACGGTCAGCTCCTCGACGTAATCCGCGGTCCGGCCCCCGCTGGATCCATTCATGATCGAGTGGACTCCGCAGGAGTTGTTGCCGATCATGCCGCCCAGCGTGCACCACCTGTGCGTCGAGGGGTCGGGGGCGAAGGTCAGCCCGTGCCGCTGGGCCTGGCCCCGGAGGTCGTCGAGGAGCGCCCCGGGCTGCACGCGGCAGAGCCGCCGCGCGGGATCGATGTCGAGGACGCGGTTCATGTACTTGGAGAAGTCGAGGACGACGGCCACATTGCAGGTCTGACCGGCCAGGCTGGTGCCCGCGCCGCGGGGGAGGACGGGCGCCCCGTGGCGCCGGCAGGCGGCGACGGTGGCGACCACGTCGCCCGCGCTCCTCGGGAGGACGACGCCGAGGGGGACCTGGCGGTAATTCGAGCCGTCGGTCGAGTAGACCGCGCGAGACTCGCTGTCGAAGCGGACCTCGCCAGAGATCGCCGCCCGGAGCTCGGCCTCCAGATCCGCGATGTCGTGCGCTGCGACGGGGGCCTGCCGGCGGTCGTCGCGACCGCGGCGGAGCGGGACCAGCATCACCATGGAGCACCTCGCGATGAAACAGCGCCCGGAGAACGGCGCTCAGAAGAGATCACGGACCTTGCTGCGGAACAGGGTGAGGGCGATCCTCCCCCGGTTCGGCTGGCCGCGCGCCAGCGACTCGGCCATGTGCAAGGCCTGCTTTGGCTTGACCATGGAGGGCATCGGCGCCTCGAACGGGTCGACGACCGCCTCGACCAGCGCCGGGCCGTCCGCCTGGAAGGCCGCGCCGAGCGCCTTCTGGACCTCCTCGGGCCGCTCGCAGCGGAACCCCGAGGCCCCGCACGCCTCGGCGACCCTGACGAAATCGATGGGGTGGAGCTCGCAGCCGTACTCGGGGTTGCCGAGAAAGACCATCTGCTCCCACTTGATCTGGCCGAGCGTGTTGTTCTTGATCACGATGACGCGAATGGGGAGCCTGTACTTGGCCGCCGTGGCGAGCTCGCCCATCAGCATGGTGAGCCCCCCGTCGCCGATGAAGGCGACGACCTGGCGCCCCGGGTACGCCGCCTGCGCCGCGATCGCGTAGGGCAGGCCCGGCGCCATGGTGGCGAGGTTGCCGGAGCACGAGAACTGCTGGCCGCGGCGGAGCCGGATGCTCCGCGCCGCCCACGTGGTGATCGTCCCGCTGTCGGTCGTGATGATCGCGTCGTCGGTGAGGAACGAGTTCAGGGCGCCGGCCACGACCTGGGGCTTGAGCGGGGCGTCCGGCCGCGACTCGCGATCGCGCATCAGCTCCCACCACTCGCGCATCCGGAACTGGGCGAACTCGAGGAACGAGCGGTCCTCTCGCCGCCGGAGCAGCGGGAGCAGCGCCCGGAGCGTCTCCTTGGCGTCGCCCGCGAGGCCCACGTCGATGTCGTAGCGCAGCCCGATCCGCGCCGGGTCGCGGTCGATCTGCACCGCCCTGGCCTGGCCCGCCTGGGGGTAATACTCGAGGTACGGGAAGCTGGTGCCGACCATCAGGAGGGTGTCGCACTCCTCCATCGCCATCTCGGACGGGCGCGTCCCGAGCAGCCCGAGCCCTCCCGTGGTGTACGGCGACTCGTCGCTCACCACCGCCTTGCCGAGCAGCGCCTTGATGATGGGCGCCGCGAGCCGCTCGGCGAGCTCCTCGAGCAGATCGCCGGCGCCGAGCGCCCCCCGCCCGGCCAGGATCACCGTCCTCTTGCCGCGGTTGATCAGCTCCGCCGCCTCGCCGAGCCGCTCCGCCGTGGGGACGCGGACGGGGCGTGTCCAGACCGAGGACGTGTGCCCCGGGACCTTCTTGTCCGAGGGCTCGTCCGCGGAGATCTTCTGGTCCTGGAGATCGACGGGCACCGTGATGTGCGCGACCCCCTCCCGGGCGAGCGCGGCCCGGCACGCGGCGTCCACCAGCATGCGCGCCTGCGCGGCGCCGACGAGCATCTGGTTGTAGACGGCGACGTCCTTGAAGAGCGCGAGGAGGTCGACCTCCTGCTGGTACTGGCTGCCCAGGAGATCGTGGTAGGTCTGGCCGGTGATGGCGAGCACGGGCGCGCCATCCATCTTCGCGTCGTAGAGCCCGTTGAGCAGGTGAATCGCGCCCGGCCCGGACGTCGCGAGGCAGACCCCGAGCCGCCCGGTGAACTTCGCGTAGCCGCACGCCATGAAGGCGGCCGCCTCCTCGTGCCGCACCTGGATGAACCGGATCTTCTCCTGCCGTGTCCGGAGCGCCTCCATGAGGCCGTTGATGCCGTCGCCCGGCAGGCCGAACACGGTGTCCACGCCCCACGCGATCAGCCGGTCGATCAGCACGTCCGCCGTGGTCTCCGCCATGAGATGACTCCCCTCGTCCGCTCGACACCCAAGGTCCGCGCCGGCCCGCCGCGCACGCCAGCCCGCGCGCGAGCGTCACCGGAGCGCTCGCATCACGCTCGCAGCAACGGATGTGCCCCGAGGTGGTGGGCGAGGGGCATGACCTCTGCACGGCTCGCGGCGCGGGGATCCCCTGCCGGGAGGCGAGATGAAACATGACGCGATCGTTCACGCCGCGGGAGGCGTGCTGGGCGGCACCGTGGGCACGGCGCTGATGCTGAAGGGCATGAAGGCGAGCCAGAAGCTGCCCGAGCGGCTGAAGCCTCCCCCGGTGCGCAGGGATCCGGGCGAGTTCATGGTGTCGCGCGTGGAGCAGCTCCGGGGCGCGCCGCTGCGGCGCGGGCTGCACGACGCGCTCGCGCGGGGGATGCACTGGGGTTACGGGGCGACGAGCGGCGCGCTCTTCGGCCTGGCGACGAGCCGGCTCCGCCTGCGGACCCTCCCCGCCGCCCTGCTCGCCGGCTCCGTGATGGGGACCGCGGTGTGGGCCGTCGGCTACATCGGCTGGCTCCCCGCCGCGAAGCTGACACCGCCGGTGTGGCGGCAAGGCGCGCGGCGCGTCGCGGTGTCGGTCCTCGGCCACATGGCGTTCGGGATCGTCAGCGCGATCCCCGTGCTGCTCCTGGATCGGAGGAGAGCGGAGCCGTGGTGGAGACGCGCCCTGAAGCGGATCGCCCGCTGACCGGCGGATCCGGCGAGCAGCTCCCCCGCGCCGGCGGAGGCAGGTCGGGGCGCGCCGCGGGGACGGGCGAGCTCCCGCCTGGATGGGACACGAACCCCTCGGCGTGGAGGGAGCGACTGCCCATCATCGGGCTCGCCCTGGCCGGCCTGGCGATCGCGGCGTACCTGGGTCTTTACCAGATCCGCGTCCTCGACGACGTGTGGGAGCCGTTCTTCGGGGACGGGAGCCGGGCGGTGCTCGACTCGAAGCTCTCGCGGGTCGTCCCGATCCCGGACGCGTGGCTGGGCGCCTTCGGCTACCTGCTCGACGCGGTGACAGGCCTCGTCGGGGGGCGGGCGCGCTACCGGACCATGCCCTGGATCGTGACGCTGTTCGGGATCGCGGTGGGGCCGCTCGGCCTCGTCAGCGTCGCGCTGGTGATGGCCCAGCCGCTCGTCGTGGGCCGCTGGTGCACGCTGTGCCTCGTGACGGCCGTGATCTCGGTCCTGATGATGGGGCCGGCGCTCGACGAGGTCCTGGCGAGCCTGCAACACCTGCGTCGGGTCCGCGAAGGCCGCCGCGCCTCGCTGTGGAGCGCCTTCTGGGGTCGCCGGGAGGCGCTGGGAGGAGCCTGAGTCATGTGGGGATCGATCCTCAGCGCCGCCGTCGGGATCTGGCTCATGATCGCGCCGGCGGCCCTCGATTACGGGGCGCCGGCGTCGACCAGCGATCGCATCGTCGGCCCGCTGCTCGCGACGGTGGGCCTCGTCGCCGTGTTCGAGGTCGTGCGCCCGCTGCTCTGGCTGAACCTCGCCCTCGGCCTGTGGCTGGTCGCCGCGCCGTGGGCGCTCGGGTTCCCGGCGGACGCGCGCTGGAACAGCCTGGCCTGTGGCGCGGCGGTCGCCCTGCTCTCGCAGGCGCGCGGTCGGTCTACGCGGCGGTACGGCGGCGGCTGGACGGCGCTCTTCCGGCCGGAGCGGATGGCCCGCGCGGCCGAGGACGCGGGCCATGGCGATCGCCGGCGGGTCGTGGTGATCACGGGCGCGTCGGCCGGGGTGGGCCGCGCCGCCGCGCGGGCGTTCGCCGCGCGGGGGGCGCGCGTCGGGCTGCTCGCCCGCGGGGTCGACGGCCTCGAGGGCGCGCGGCGCGAGGTCGAGGCGGCCGGGGGCGAGGCGCTGGTCCTGCCCGTCGACGTGGCCGACGCCGCAGCGGTCGAGCGCGCGGCCGCGGAGGTGGAGCGGGTGCTCGGCCCCATCGACGTGTGGGTCAACAACGCGATGGCCTCGGTGTTCTCGCCCGTGAGCGAGATGCGACCCGAGGAGTACCGGCGGGTCACGGAGGTGACCTACCTCGGGTACGTCCACGGCACGCTCTCCGCGCTCCGGCGCATGCGGCCGCGCGACCGCGGCGTGATCGTCCAGGTGGGCTCGGCGCTCGCGCACCGCGCGATCCCGCTCCAGTCGGCCTACTGCGCCGCGAAGCACGCGATCAAGGGGTTCACCGAGTCGCTGCGCTGCGAGCTCTTCCACGACCGCAGCCACGTCCGGGTCACCCTGGTGGACATGCCGGCGCTCAACACGCCGCAGTTCGAGTGGGTGAAGACCCGGCTCCCTGGGCGGCCGCAGCCGGTGCCGCCGATCTTCCAGCCCGAGGTCGCGGCGGACGCGATCGTCTTCGCGGCCGATCACGGGGAGCGAAAGATGATGTGGGTCGGCCTCCCCACGGCCAAGGCGGTCCTCGGCAACCGGATCATCCCGGCGCTGCTCGATCGGTATCTGTCCAGGAAGGGATACGACAGCCAGCAGACCGACGAGCCGGTGCCCGAGGGCCGGAGGGACAACCTCTGGGCGCCGGTGCCCGGCGATCACGGGGCGCACGGCCGCTTCGACGCGCGGGCGCGGGCGCGGTGCGCGGAGCTCTGGCTCGCCAAGCACCGGGGCGTCGCGGCCGTGGCCGCGGCGGTGGTGGCGACGGCGCTCGTGGGGGCGCTGGCCGCGTGGTGAGGGCGTCCTCCGCGGCCGGGAGATGCAAGAGCATGGATGGGTGGGACCAGCAGTCTTGCACGGAGGTCCCGAGAGATACTCCCATGTCGAGCGACAGGAACTCTACCTGACGCTCCACACCATCCCGATCCCTCGCTCTGCGGGCTCGCGGCGGGAGTACCCGCGCGTGACGGGATCGAAGCCGGAGGAGATGCTACCGAAGGCTTGACACATCGGGCTGGCCGTCGGCTACGCTACCGTCTCCGGGATGCTCAGGAGGGGCACGAGTCAGGTCATACCCGTCACCCCGCAGGCACCTTGACTGGAGGCTTCATGTCCGTCTCCTCGATCGCTTCGGCCGTGGAAATATTCACAACTCGTCTGAGCACGCTAGAGCACCTCCTGAAGACCGGGGCCACCCACTTCCCCGGCGATGGAGACGCCTACCTGGCCAAGCGCCTGGCCGTCGACATGCACCCTCTAGGAACCCAGGTCGCGTTCACCTGCAATCAGCCGCGCAATTTCTCGCTGTGGCTCAACGGCGCCCCCACGATCGACCTGGATCCCCATGTCGAATCGCTGGCCACGGCTCTCCGATACATCGAAGAGACAAAGGACTTGCTCAGGGCAGTCACCGCGGACGACGCAGCGCTCTCGACCCAGAAGCGCCTCGAATTGGGCGCCGGGCTCTACGCGGATCTCACGGGGCATCAGTACCTGCACGACTTCCTCATGCCCAACTTCTACTTTCACCTGGTCACCGCTTACGCAATACTACGGATGTCGGGTGTCCAAATCGGAAAGCGTGACTACATGGTCCACCTGATCCCGCACGTGACACGGAGTGCGACCTGACCGGCCGATGGCGCGGACGCCTCCGCGCTGCGCACTCCGGCGCCGCTCATCGGCGCGCTGAGCAGGCCGGCGTCGTCGCGACATATCGAGAGACAGATGACCATATCCATCATTGACGCATGGCGCACGCGGGAAGCGCGTGAGTTCTTCCGGAACGTTTGGCCAATGTATGTCCACGAGATCTCCGGCTTCGATACGAGCTTCTACGCTCTGGACGAGGCCGGCCGATGGCAGCCGGACATCGTCGACGATTGGGTCTCGAGCGTGACGCCGCCCGGCAACCTGCGAGCTCCGCAGTCGGACCAGGACCCGATGCAGCCGTTCCAGCGAACGTACGTCATCACGAGCGACACCCGACCGATCGGGTTCGTATGCGTTGGCCTATGACCGTTCGGACACACGCCGGACGACGTCGATTTCAGCATCGCGGAGCTCTTCTTGATCCACGGGAGCCGTGGGACCGGCGCGGGCCGCGATGCGCTCCAGTTACTGCTCCATCGGTATCCAGGGCGGTGGCACCTCCGTGCCATACATGACAGCGCTCGGGCGATCCGATGCTGGACCAAGACGCTTCCGCTCCTCGGAGTGCGAGATCTTGAAACACGGCAGGAGAGCGGCGATGGTACCTGGCGGTTCGTGGCAGAGAGTTGACGTGCGCCAGGCCGCCGAACGCTCCGAATCACCCGACGGCGCTTCGCGTCGCGGGTGATTCGGTCGTCGGGCCGACGTACCGTGGCGTGGGGAGCTGTGGCCGCCCCCCTCCGCCATGGCGCCGCCACCCCCTGAGCGGGCTCTCTCCTCGCGTTTTCCCATCATTTCGCGTCGGCATGGGGCGTGCTCAAGGCCTGTGTCATGCCGACGCTCGAGCACAACGCCCTCGTCGAGATGTTCCGTGAGCGCCCGGAGCTCGCGCCCCATGTCCTCGCGACGCTCTTCCACGTCGAGGTGCCGCCGCACGCCTCGGTCGCGGTGGCCGAGTCGTCGCTCGACCAGCTCATTCCGGCGGAGTTCCGCGCGGACCTGGTGCTCGAGCTGCGCGACGCGAAAGGCGCGCTCGTGCTGGCGATCGTCCTCGAGGTCCAGCGCGACGTGGACCCGAACAAGAAGTTCTCGTGGCCGACGTACGTCACGGGCGTGCGCGCCAGGAGGCGCTGCGACACGGTCGTCCTCGTGGTCGCGCCGGACGCCGGCGTGGCCGCCTGGGCGGCGGAGAGCATCGACCTCGGCCTGGGCCTCGGCACCGTCACGCCGCTGGTGCTCGGTCCGGCCGTCGTCCCCGAGATCACCGACCCGGAAGCGGACATGGAGGCCGAGCTCGCCGTGCTGTCGGCAATCGCGCACGGCAACGGGCCGAACGGGCTCACCGTGCTCCAGGCGGCGCTCGCGGCCCTGGGCCGGCTCGACCAGGAGCACGCGATGGTCTACTTTCAGCTCATCTGGGACGGGTTGCGCGAACCCATGCAGCAGGCTCTGGAGGCGTTGGTCATGGAACGGCAGATCGAAGGCGAGGTGAATCTCCCCCCGTTCGTGCAGAGGCTCATCGATCGCGGCAAGCTCGAGGGCATGCGTGAGGGAGAGCTC
Source organism: Sorangium cellulosum (assembly GCF_004135735.1). Classification (GTDB taxonomy): domain Bacteria; phylum Myxococcota_A; class Polyangia; order Polyangiales; family Polyangiaceae; genus Sorangium; species Sorangium cellulosum_F. Next base: position 5,712,306 of record NZ_CP012670.1, read on the forward strand.
AAGGGCATGCGTGAGGGAGAGCTCAAGGGCATGCGTGAGGGAGAGCTCAAGGGCATGCGTGAGGGAGAGCTCAAGGGCATGCGTGAGGGAGAGCTCAAGGGCAAGAAAGAAACCCTGCTGCGGCTGCTTGCGCGCGCAGGGATCGTGCTCGCCGAGGACGAGAGCGCGCGCATCCAGGCGTGCTCGGACGTCGCGACCCTCGACCGCTGGATCGAGAACGTCCTCGGGGCGAAGACTGCGACCGAAGTGCTCTCCTGACGGGCAGCGAATGCGGCCCGCCGAAATAGCGTCTTCGCGGCGGCGGAGAGGCGCTCGGCCCGCCGGGCGCTGGAGACGACGATAAGGGCTACGAGCACCAGAGCGAATTCGCCAAGAAGTACGTCGCGCAGGGCCGCATGGAAGGAGAGCGCGCCATTCTGCCACGGGTGCTGCGTGCTCGCTTCGGTGAGCTGCCCGCGGCCGCAGCCTCCCGGATCGAGCAGGCCGAGAGCGCCACGCCCGAGCAATGGGCCGAGCGCGTGCTCAGCGCGAAGACCCTCGCCGAGGTGCTCGACGAGCCGAGCTGAGGATCGCCGCCGGAGGACGCCGCCCAGCAAGGTGCCCCTCCTCCGGGTCCACCTCGACGACGCCTTCTCCCCGATGGCCACACCTCGCTCGGCCACCGCTTCGGCCGCTCCGCCGCCTCGGAGAGCTCCACGGCCGGCGCAACCTGGATCGGGTGAGCCCATCCGCGGGGGCGGCTCCGGCGACATTGGCGCTCGCCAGCGCCCGTGCAAGAGCACCGCCATGTCCCTGCGCGCGCTCCGCCTCCTCGCCCTCGTTCCCCTGGTCGCGTGCGCCCGCGAGGCGCCGCCCCCCGCCGCCGCGCCGGCTCCCCCGCCCTCGTCGGCGCCCGCGGCCGCGGCGAGCGCGCCGGCCCAGCGGCTGCCGGCCTGGGTGCAGCGCAGCAACGAGCACGCCGAGGTGCTCCTCGACGTGCTCGCCAGGTTCTCGCCGGAGCATGCCGGCGCGCTCGGGATCGAGCGCGTGGACCGGGAGATCACCGACCTCTCACCGGGGGCCCCGGCGCGGGAGCGCGCCGCCTACCGCGCGGCCATCGCGGAGCTCGAGGAGCGGCGCGCGGCCGAGGAGGACCCGGCGGTGCTCGAAGACCTGCAGATCCTGATCGACGCCGCGGACCGCGCCGTCCGCGGCTCCGAGCTCGACGAGCGGCACCGCGTCCCGTACGTGCACGCCACGGGGCTCGTGTTCGAGGGGATCGCGATCCTGCTGGACGATCGGGTGGCGCCGTCGCGGCGCGCCGCGGCCCTCACGCGGCTCCGGCGATACGCCGGGATGGAGGCCGGCTACGAGCCCATCGCGGAGCGGGCGCGGGCCCGGCTCATCGAGGGGCTCGAGAAGCCCGGGCTGCTCGCCCCCTCGCGGATGGAGATCGAGCGGCACCTCTCCACGAACGCCCGCGTGCGGGAGGGCATCGGCGAGCTCTTCCGGAAGTACGCCATCGAGGGACACGAGGCGCCGCTCGCGGCGCTCACGCGCCAGCTCGAGGCGTACGACGCGGCGCTGCGCGCGGACGTGCTCCCGAAGGCGCGGACGGGCTTCGCGCTGCCGCCGCCGCTCTATGCGTTCGCGCTCGAGGCGTACGGCGTCGATCTGCCGCCCGCCGAGCTCGCGCGCTCGGCCCGCGCCGCCTTCCGCGACCTGCAGGCGCAGATGCAGGAGCTCGCGGCCTCGGTCGCCCGGGCGCGGGGCCTCTCGAGCTCGGATTACCGCGACGTGATCCGCGCGCTCAAGAAAGAGCAGCTCGTGGGCGAGGCGATCTTGCCGCATTACAAGGAGCGGCTCGCCCAGATCGAGGCCATCATCAGGAGAGAGCGCCTCGTGACGTTGCCGGAGCGGCCGGCGCGCATCCGGCTGGGCACGGCCGCGGAGAGCGCGGAGACGCCGGCGCCGCACATGCGGCCGCCGCGCCTGCTCGACAACCGGGGAGAAGAGGGGGAGTTCGTGCTGCCGCTCAGCTTGCCCGCGCCGCCGGGCGCCGCGCCGGACGCGCAGCAGAAGACGGACGATTTCACCCACGCCGCGGCGTCGTGGACGCTCACGGCGCACGAGGCGCGTCCGGGGCACGAGCTCCAGTTCGCGTCGCTGGTCGAGCGCGGCGTCTCGGTCGCCCGGGCGGTGTTCGCGATGAACAGCGCCAACGTGGAGGGCTGGGGGCTTTACGCCGAGGCGATCCTGCTGCCGTTCATGCCGCCCGAGGGCCAGCTCATCTCTCTGCAATTCCGCCTGCTGCGGGCCGCCCGCGCCTTCCTCGACCCCGAGCTCCAGGCGGGCACGATCACGCCCGCGGCCGCGCGCGCGCTCCTCACGCAGGACGTGGTCCTCTCGGCGCCCTTCGCGCAATCCGAGGTGGAGCGGTACACGTTCCGCGCGCCGGGACAGGCGACGTCCTATTTTTACGGCTTCACCCGGCTGATGGAGCTGCGGAGAGAGGTCGAGTCGATGATGGGCGCTCGCTTCGACGCGCAGCGATTCCACGATTTCGTGCTCGCCCAGGGAATCTTGCCCCCGAAGCTGATGCGCAAGGCGGTGCTCGAGCGGTTCGTGCGGGCGCAACCAGCGCCCTGAGGGCCCCTTGCGGCACGCCGGACCGGCTCCAGCTGTCTCGGGGGGGACGGGAGGCGGAGGTTTGTCATGGGGGCGGCAGAGAAATGGGTGGCGAAGCAATGGCGGCCAGGGCCGGAGCGCCCGGCGGTCGGGCTCAAGGAGCAAGGAAGACAGGCGTACGAAAAGGGCGACCCGGAGATGCCGGTCGATCGCGGCGGCGCGCTCTCGTGCGGCGAGCCGACGGAGGAGGCGGTGGACATGGCAGGCGCCGAGTCGTTCCCCGCGAGCGACCCGCCGTTCTGGACCCCGAGCTGCGTCTGCTGACCGGGTGCCGGACAGGGCGCCCGGCGCGACGCCTCGGCGTGGGACGACGCCGTGGCGTGACGCGGGGCCCCGGACGGAGTAAGCCGGCGCGGTGCTGCGACCGATCACGGGCTACCATCAGGACGAGGCGAACGACTGGGTGGCGGAGCTGAGCTGCGGCCACGGCCAGCACGTCCGGCACAAACCGCCTCTGGTCACGCGCCCCTGGGTGCTCACGCCCGAGGGGCGCGCGTCGATGCTCGGAACCGAGCTCGATTGCGTGCGCTGCGATCGGCTCGAGGTGCCCGACGGGCTGGTCGCGTACAAGCGAACGCCGGAGTTCGACGAGAGCACGATCCCGGACGGCCTGCGCAAGAACCATGCGACCAGGGCCGGCGTGTGGGGGATGATCCACGTCCTCTCCGGGCGGCTCCGCTACCGCATCGATGGGCTCGACGGCCGCGAGCTCCTGCTGGATCCGGAGACCCGCGGGATCGTGCTGCCCGAGGTGCTGCATCACGTCGATCCCGAGGGGCCCGTGCGGTTCTTCGTGGAGTTTCACCGCAAGGGGGGGTGATCCCGACCGATCGGAGTCCCCCTGTGGGGCTCGGGCCGTACGAGGGCCTCGGGCGAGCGTCGGGACCACAGCAGCCCAGCGATCGCGACCTCGCCAGCACGCAGCGACCGCCACCACGCCACAGCGACCGCGACCTCGCCAGCACTCAGCGACCGCGACCTCGCCAGTACCCGGGACGGCGGCGGAGGTGCATCACCGTGAGCACGAGGATCCGCTCGGGTTCGACGGCATAGAGCAGCCCGTAGGGAAATCGCTGGAGGAGCATGCGCCGGATGCCGGGCTCGATCTCGGGGCCTTGCTCGGGAGTTTCGGCGATACGGTCGAACGCCCCGAGCACGTCCCCTCGAAGCGATCCGCGACCCGCGGTTCACGGGCCTGGTACCAGAGGAACGCTTCACGCGCCTCGCGCTCCGCGTCGGTCGCGAGGACGACGGGACACCTCACCCTCGGGCGAAGATGCGACCGCGCGCCTCCTTCCACGGGATGGGCTGGGAGCGCCCCTCCCGGATGTCGTCGAGCCGCCTCCGGGCCTCCTCGACCCAGGCGCGCTCAATCTCCTCCGGCGACTCGTCGCCCACGCTCTCCAGGAGTCGCGGCGCGAGGACGCGCCGCTCGCTCTCGGGAAGCTTCATCGCCTGCTCGAGGAGCTCTTCGGCCCGGAAGCTCATGGCCCGCAGCGTAGCAGATCCGGCGGAGGTGGATCCACCCGAGCCGAGCGGGCAACCCTGGGCCCGGCCGCAGAGAATCCATCGCCCCCCCTCCCCGGGCCTGCGCTGCTCCGCCCCTGGTGCGCGGCCCTGACCTGTCGGGCACGTATGCGGGGGAGCTCGATCCGCCGAGACGCGGAGCAGCGCAGCGGCGGCGGCGGCAGCCGCGGTTGCATGGCCCGCATGTGCGAGAAAACCGCAAGAGGCGCGAGGGAAGAGAAAACATCAGGAGGTGCCGTTCAGCTTCGCTCACCTCGCGAGATGTTCGTCGAAACTTCCGTGCACGCCTGATCGTGACGTGGCGCGGAGCGAACGCCTGTTCATTCTCGTGCTTCCGAAACGCCCCGTTCTCCTGCGGCATCAAGAGTACGTACCCATCCGAGCCGTCCTCGATTCATCCATGCGCGCAGGGGAGCGTCCAGCAACGCTGCGCCGTGGAGCGTCTGGCTGCGTGGGTACCGAGGAGGGGGCAGATGCTCATCGGCGTCCTGTCGAGAAGGTCTACGTTCTGCGCGATGGCCGCGCTGCTGGCCGCAACCCCGGCATGTTCCACCACGACGCGCCCGTTCGACGCTGACGCCGGGAGCGCGCCTGCGTCGACGGTCGTCTCGCCCGTCACCTGCGTGCCCGGAACGCAAGAGCTCTGCTATGGCGGCCCGCCGTCGACGGCCGGCACGGGCGCCTGCAAGACCGGGCTCAGGACCTGCAATGGCGAGGGGACAGGCTATGGCCCTTGCGAGGGGCAGGTCGAGCCTGCGGGCGAGCTGTGCGATACGCCCGCCGACGAGAGCTGCGACGGCAAGGTCAACGAGGGGTGTGTCTATCCGAGCTGCGCCAGCGTGCCGGCCGGCTCGCCGAGCGGTGTATATCTCTTCCATCCGAGCACCGCCGGGAGCCCCGAGGCGGCGGCGGTGTACTGCGACATGGAGTTCGACGGCGGCGGCTGGGCGCTCCTCTACAACAGCATCGGGTCGGACGAGGGGACCACGATGGCCTTCTGGGACATCCCGTACCTCCATCGCTTCGGCGGCAAGGGAGATCCCTCACTCGACGCCAACGTCTATGCCGGCTGGCTCTATCTCCACGGGACCGAGTACCGCGACGAGGCGGAAGACATCGATGGGAAGGTCGCCCAGCTCTTCCACGCAAAGACGACCGGGATCGAGCCCGACACCATGCGCTTCAGGGCCCCGGAGCTCGTGTCCGGCGAATCTGCCGTCTACGACGCGCAGTTCGCCGCCGGCTGGTCCTCTGCTGACTTCGACGGCGACCCCTGGGCGGAGAGCTGCTCCGTGGAGTACTCGCGCGTGACCCAGCATTACGGGAGCTGCTGGCGGTACAACCTCGGCTCTGACGCGGACAGCCCGCTGGACGACGGCGGCTGGGGGCCGCATCTCCACGCGGCGACCGCGCAGGGGCTGGGGCTCGATACCGACGGGAGCGGGTATACGCGCGTGAAGAGGATATCCCGATGGGTCCGGTGGTGAGAGCACCGCGCAAGACCTCTCGTCGCCAGGCGGCCGAGGGCGGGCGCGCCGCGTCGTTGCGCCTCGTCGCGCTGCTTCGGAGCGCCGCGGGCGCCGGGCCCAGGTCGCTCACGCGCGTGTGCTTGCCTCACCGAGGAACACGCACCCCAACCCACACGACCCCGCGCGCACTCGACGACATCACACCTCCAGCCTGCGCGGCCGCAGCGATGGCGGAAGAGGGCAATGGGACGGGAGCGGGTGGCCACGGTGGAGGGCGGGAGACTCCACGGAAATCCGCTGGTCAGCGCCGCGCGCTTTGTGGCATCCTCGTGTAGGTGAGCGATGAGACGATAGACGTCACCCCTTATGGTGGCCATCACCTCCTGCTCGAGCTCGGACGAGGAGGGACCGCGCAGGTCTTCGTCGCCGTGCAGAGCGGCGCGCAGGGCGTGGACAAGCTCGTCGTTCTGAAATTCCTCAGGCCCGCGCACGTCGACAACCCCGAGCTGCAGCAGATGTTCATCGACGAGGCGCGGTTCTCTGCGCGCCTGAACCACGCGAACATCGTCCAGACGAACGCCATCATCGAGACGACCCGGGGGCCTGCCATCGTCATGGAGTACCTCGATGGCCAGCCGCTCTCGGCGATCCGGTCGCGCGCGCTCGCCAGGCTCTCGCTGGAGATGCACATCCGGATCATCATCGACGTGCTCCGGGGCCTCCACTACGCCCATGAGCTCACCGATCTCGACGGCGAGCTCCTCAACGTCGTACACCGCGACGTCTCGCCGCACAACGTCTTCGTGACCTACGATGGTCAGGTCAAGCTCATCGACTTTGGCATTGTCAAGCTCGTGGGCAGGAGCGTCGAGACGGCGACGGGGGTGATCAAGGGCAAGGTCGCCTACATGCCCCCCGAGCAGATCGAGGGGAGCGGCGTCGACCGGCGGGCGGACCTGTACGCGGTGGGCGTCATGCTCTGGGAGGCCGCGACGGGCGCGCGGATGTGGAAGGGGGCGACCGACGTCGCCATCATGCATCGCGTCCTGCTCGGGGATGTTCCGCGGCCGAGCGCGGTCACCCCCGACATCCCCGAGGAGCTCGAGCGCATCATCCTGAAGGCGCTCGCCACGAACCGAGAGCACCGCTACGCCACCGCGCTGGAGCTCGAGTCGGATCTCGAGGCGTTCCTCGCCACGAGGCCCCCCGCGACGAACCGCAATATCGGCAGGTTCCTCGCGCGCGAGTTCGAGGACATCCGCGCGGAGACGAAGCGCATCATCGACCAGGAAATGAAGCGCTGGGCCGCCGCGGCGCACTCGTCCGCGCCGCTCAGCGTCCGGACGCCGCCGCTCCTCGCGCCGTCGCTCGCGCCCGCCGGCTACACCGCGATGAGCGGCTCCTCGTCGGGCCCCTCCGACGCGCGCGAGACCGGCGCGAGCTCGCGGATGAGCAAGGCGCGCCGCCCGCTCTTCATCGGGGCCATCGTGCTCGTGAGCGGCATCGTCGCCTGGCGCGCCGGCACCGGCGCCCGGGGGATCACGCCCGCGCCCTCGGCCGCTGCGCACTCGCCGGCCGCGTCGGCGTCGCTGCCCGCGCCCGCCACGGCCCCTTCCCTCGAGGACGCCGCGCCGCCGCCCGCCCCCGAGGACACCACGCAGCCGGCCGCCCCCGAGGGCTCCGCGCAGCCGCCCCGCGCCGCATCGAGCGCGAACGCCGCCGAGCCGACCTCGAAGCAGCCCGAGCCGACCTCGAAGCAGCCCGAGCCGACCTCGAAGGCCCACGCCCCGCGCGCCGCGGGGGGACGCTCGAAGCCCAGGCCGAAGCCGGTGTCGAAGCCCACGGTCACGGCCGAGCCCGTGGCCACCGCGACGGGCTCGGCCAGGGCACCGAAGCCAAACTGTGAGGTACCGTACACCATCGACGCCGACGGCATCAAGCGTTTCAAGATCGAATGCATGTGAGCTCGCGTTCCGCCATGCGCTGTCGCGCCGCGGCGACGCGCGACGACACGCGTCGTCGGGCGTCATCCACTGCCACTTCCACCTCCCCGGCGCCTGACTCGGCTCCACCCCGGGCCGGCGGATGAACCGCGCTCACGGCCGTTGCCTCACGGCCGGGCATCGCCGCCGGGGCTTCCTTCCTCATCGACCGGGCCGGCCACGCCCCTCGGCTCGCCTCACTTGACCGCTGCTGCGCGGGCGCTGGCAGCGCGCACAAGATCGTGACCCGCGCCAGTCCCGGGCTCTCGCGGGTCCTCACGTGAAGAGGCTCGGGGACAACACCCCGAGGCGGGCGGCTCGCCCGTGCCGACCAGCGGCGCCACGTGACGTGGGTCGGAGTGCAGTACTTGCTTCAGTACAGACGATGCTGGTATACCCTCCATCATTCGCACGACGCTGGCGCGGAAGGCGCGTGGTTACTTCGCGTTGCCGAGATGACCTGAAACAGCGATGGCTGGCCGATGCCCCGTGGGTCGTGGGCCGGTATCCGGAGAGGACCTACATAGCCGGTGGTGCTCGGCGCCGAGGTCATCCCCCCTCCACTCCCATGATGGCCGAAGTCTTCGTGGCGGCGGCGAGCGCGTCATGCGCCTTGGAGACATCGAAATCTTCGCGAGAGGGGACACGGACATGTGGAGCAAGGTACTGTGCGCGCGAGACCCGGGTGACGGACCGCACACCGACCCGACCTCGGGCCCCCTGGCCCGCGACCGCAGCGGCCCGGGGAGGTCCGAAGGGAGCACAGGACGCACGATCTCCCGGCGCCGTGGGGCGACCGATCCTGGGAGGGCGTCGCTCGGCCCAGCAGCCCTTCGTCCCACACTCTGCGCGCTCCTTTGGCTGGCGCCGCTCGGACTCGGGGCATGCTCGCTCAAGGACCTGTCCCATCTTCAGGAAGGAGCAGGGGGCGCCGGAGGCGGCTCGGCCGCGGGCTCGACGACGCAGAGCTCCAGCGGGAGCGGCGGAGGATCCGGGAGCGCCGGGGGCGGTGGTCACCACGGCGGCGGAGGCGAGGACGCAGGCGTGGGGGGCGCCGCGGGCAGCAGCGGCGTAGGCGGCGGCAACGGGGGCGGCGGCAACGGGGGCGGCGGCAACGGGGGCGGCGGCAGCGGGGGCGGCGGCAGCGGGGGCGGCGGCGGCGATGGCGGCGGCGGCAGCGCCCCGATCGATCTCGAGCGGGGGCTCTTCCTGCATTACACGTTCGATGAGACCGAAGGGGACGTCGTGGCGGACGCCACCGGCAACGCCGAGCACGACGCGACGGTCCTGGGGGAGGCGACCTGGGTGCCGGGTCGCATCGGAAACGCCATCTCCCTCTCCGGAGAGCAGCAATACGTGGAGCTCCCGGCTGGCATCGTGCGGACGCTCAACGAGATCACGGTCTCCTTCTGGATCTACCTCCGCCAGCAGCAGGTGTGGCAGCGGGCGTTCGATTTCGGGAGCGGGACATCGACGTGGATCTACGTGTGTCCGTGGGCGTTCTCGACAGGCCTCCGTTTCTCGCTGAACTCCCCCGCGGGCGTCAACGAGTATTCCACGACCTCGACCTTGCCAGTCGGCGAGTGGAAGCACGTCGCGGTGACCCTGGGCTTCGATCCGCCGAATTCCTCGATTTACATCGATGGGGTCGAGAAGGCGACCAGCAATAGCATGACGACCCGACCTGCCGACCTGGGGAACACGACGCGGAACTTCATCGGCCGTTCTCAGTTCGACGAGGACCCCTACCTCGACGGGATGATGGACGACTTCAGGATTTACGATCGAGCGCTCTCGGCGGCCGAGGTGGCGGCCCTGGCGTCCCAGTGACCGGGGAGCAGACCGCCGCCCCCCGGTCCGCGGGCAGCGCGAGCGGTCGCTCGATCAGGCTCTCGGGCGCGGAGCCTGCGCGACACGAAGGAGGACGTCGTATGGTTCTGGAGATTGAGATGCGGCGAGACGGATGGCCTTTCCGGACGGGGCGCGGCGGGTGCGCGGCGCTCGCGCTCATGATGAGCGCGCTCTGGCCGAGCGCGGCCCTCGCGGACGAGCCCGCGACCCCGGCGCCCTCGGCCTCGGCGCCCGCGACCTCCGCGGCCGCGGCCTCGGCGCCCGCGACCTCGGCGCCCGCGACCTCCGCGGCCGCGGCCTCGGCGCCCTCGGCCCCGGCGCCCGCGACCTCCGCGGCCGCGACCTCCGCGGCCGCGAATGGCGGATCGGATCCGGGCGTGTCACAGTGCATCGCGGCGCACGCCGAGGTGCAGAGGCTGAGGAAGGCTCATCGCCTCATCGCGGCGCGGCGCACGGTGACGGACTGTACGCGACCGCAGTGCCCGGTCCCGGTCCTCCGCGAGTGTGCTGCGTGGATTGACGAGCTGGAGAAGGTGACGCCCTCGGTCATCTTCAACGTGACGAGCGAGTCCGGGCAGATCACCGGCTCGAAGATCGTCGTCGACGGCCAGGAGGTCGATCTGCCGTCGAGCGGCGTCCCGCTCAGCCTCGACCCGGGGAGGCACACCTACCGCGTGGAGCAGGAGGGTTACCGGCCGGTGACCAGGGAGTTCGTGGTCTTCGAGGGGCAGCGCTTCGTGCAGCTCGACATCGCGCTCGTGCCCCTCGTGGCTCCCGTGGCCCCCCAGGCCAAGGCCCGAGCCACGGAGAGCTACCGTCCGGTGCCGGCGCTGACCTACGTGCTGGCGGGCGTGGGCGTCGCGGGCGCGGCGGGCTTCGCGGTGCTGGGGATGATGGGGAGCTCCGAGCTGGACAACCTCGAACGAACCTGCATGCCGCGCTGCAAGGACAGCGATGTCGCCCAGGTCGAGTGGCGGTACATGGCGGCCGACATCGCACTCGGCGTCGGCGCAGCAGGGCTCGCGGGGGCCGCGCTCACCTATCTTCTACGCCCCACGGAGGAACGACCGGTGGTCGTGTCGGTGATGCCGAGCTCCGCCGGCGTCTTCGGCAGCGTAATGTTCCGCGGCATGTGAGGCGAAGGCGCCGAGCGGCCGCATGTCCCTCAACCCGCAACTCGCCGAGATCATCGGCAGATCGAGCGGATCGGTGTTCTTGATGTGGGGACGGGTCAAGCCATGTCCCCGCGGATCCGCGGCCAGGTCGAGCGCGGGAGCATCATGGCCCGATCTCGACATGTCGTTGTCAACAGGAGGAACTCATGAGGAAGCCGTCAATCTTGCCGGGTGGTTTCGGGGCTGCGCTGCTCGCCCTCTTGGTGCTCGCGCCGGTCTCGAGCGGATGTGGCTCGAGCGGCGATGACAGCTCGGGCGGCGGGGGCAGCGCGGCGACATCGAGCGGCGGCTCGCCCACGAGCGGCAGCGGCGCAGGCGGGGAAGGCGGCTCGGGCGCCGCGGGTGGCTCGAGCGGCGATGGCGGCTCGAGCGGCGATGGCGGCTCGAGCGGCGACGGCGGTTCGAGCGGCGATGGCGGCTCGAGCGGCGACGGCGGTTCGAGCGGCGATGGTGGTTCCAGCGGCGATGGCGGCTCGAGCGGCGACGGCGGTTCGAGCGGCGACGGCGGTTCGAGCGGCGATGGCGGTTCGAGCGGCGACGGCGGTTCGAGCGGCGATGGCGGCTCGAGCGGCGATGGCGGTTCGAGCGGCGATGGCGGTTCGGGCGCCGCCGGTGGATCGAGCGGTGATGGCGGCTCGAGCGGGGACGGCGGGGCAGGCGGGGACGGCGGATCGAGCGGGGACAGCGGCGCGGGCGGCGCGGGCGGCGCAGAACCCGCTCCGATGCTCGTCGCGCGCTATACGTTCGAGGAGGGCGCCGACACCGTGGCCCACGACGTGTCGGGGAATGGGCATGACGCCGCGCTCAAGGGGAGCGCCGGATGGACGACGATGGGGCGAGCCGGCGGCGCGCTCAGCCTGCAGGGCGCGGATCCCTACCTCGAGCTCCCCGGCGGGCTCGTCGACGGCCTCGACGACCTCACGATCGCCACCTGGGTCAACCTGAGTAGCCTCGACGAGTGGTCTCGCATCTTCGACTTCGGCTTTACCAACGGATTCATGTATCTCACCCCGGCCGAGGGCACCCCGGAGGCGGACACCACCGGGCCGCTGCGCTTCTCCGTGTACAATTTCGACATGAGCGAGACGACCGTGAGGACCGCGGAAGCGCTGCCCATCAATGTCTGGAAGCATGTGGCCGTCACGATCTCGAGCGGCACGTACACGGTGTGGATCGATGGCGCCGCCGTCGCTTCCACCACGCCCGAGCCGCCAAACGACGTGACACCGGCCAAGATCGGGTCCTCGGTGAACAACTACATCGGGAAATCGCAGTTCGCGGATCCGCCGCTCATCGGGTCCGTCGACGATTTCCGGATCTACAATTACGCCCTCCCGGCCGAGGAGATCGCGGCCCTCGCCGCGCCGTAGGCCTCCGCGCCGCGGCGGCCGGTCCCCGGCGCCGGGGGACCGGCCGCGGCACGCGCACGCCGCGGGCGGCCGCCCGGGACTGGCCGCGCGCCGGGGCGCTTGCGACACTGCCGGCATGCTCGTCCCCCGGCGCTGCTTCCTGGCCCTCTGCGCTGCCGCGCTCGCGCCGCGCGGCTCCCTCGCGGCTCCCGCGGGCTCCGCCCCGGCGGCTCCCGCGGGCTCCGCCCCCGCAGAGCCCTCCCCCGCGGCCCCCGCAAAGCCCTCCCCGTCGCCTTCGCCGCCCCTGGCTCCGCCGCCCGCCTTCGAGGTGCGCGATCTCCACGTGCCCGGCGATCGCGCGCTCGGCCGGCGGTTCACGCTGCTCGTCCCGAAGCACCTCGCCCCGGGCGAGCGCGTCCCGCTGCTCGTGCTGCTCCACGGCCTCGGCGAGACCGGCGACGAGCGCATGGGCGCCTTCGCCTGGCTCGAGCGCTACGGCCTCGGCTCCGCCTACGAGCGGCTCCGCCGCCCGCCGCTCGCCCGCGCCTCGCGGCGCAAGGACTGGACCGACGCGCGGCTCGCCGAGGTGAACGCCGCGCTCGCGGCCCGGCCGTTCCGCGGCCTCGCCGTCGCCTGCCCGTTCACGCCGAACGTGCACAGGGCCCCGAACCCCTCGGCCGCGCTCGACGGCTACGCGCGCTGGCTCGCCGAGGTGGTCCTGCCCCGCGCCCGCGCCGAGGCGCCCGTCTTCGACGACGCGGCCCGCACCTCGCTCGACGGCTGCTCCCTCGGCGGCTACATCGGCGCCGAGGTCTTCCTCCGCAGGCCCGAGCTCTTCGGCGCCTGGGGCGGCGTGCAGGCCGCCCTCGGCGCGCACCGCGCCCCGGCCTACGCCGAGCGGTTCGAGAAGGCCCTCGCCGCGGCCGGCCCGCGCGACCTGCACCTGCTCACCAGCCAACGCGACCCGTTCCGCCGCGCGAACGCCGCCCTCGCCGCGCAGCTCGCGAAGCGCTCCATCGCCCACACGCTCCGCGTGCTGCCCGGCCCGCACGACCAGCCCTGGCTGCGCGAGGCCGGCACCATCGAGATGCTCCTCTTCCACGACCGCCGGCCCCGCTGACGGCGCGCCACCCGAGGCGCGCGGCCCGGATGGGCGTGGCCGAGAGCCGTCCGGGGCGCGCGGCTCAGGCATCGCTCGGGCCGATCGAGCTCCATGCGTGCGCGTGCGCCGCGCGCGAAAAGAGTTGACCCAAGGCACCGCAAAGCCGACACCTGATCACCGAGGCGTCACACGGCGTTTGCGAGATTGTAAAATTCCCGCCTCGAAGCGGGTAGCGCGTCAGCATCGTTGGCGGGGACATGAACCTTCTGTCTCTCATCGGTTCGATCTCGACGGCTGACGGCGACGACGCGCCGGGCGCCCTGGCGGATCTCCGGGGCGGGATGGATCGATCGGCAATCCCACGCGCCTCGACGGCGCCTTCCGGGTGCGCTCGCTGGCTGCCATGCCCCGGCGGCGACACCCCGGAGGCGCCCGGCAGCTCGGACCAACTGACTTGACAGGAACAAGGAAACGGAAACCATGACACGCCTTTCTTGCCCCTCGTTGCTCCCTCTCACCGCGGCGCTGCTCTTGCACGTGATCGGTTGCTCCGGAGCGGATGCCTCGTCGGATTCCCCGGATGACGGAGCGACCGACACGTCATCGAGCTCCGGCGGCGGCAGCACCGCCGCCGGCGGCGGCACCACCGCGACCGGCGGCGGCACCACCACCACCACCGGCGGCGGCACCACCGCGGCCGGCGGCGGCACCACCGCGACCGGCGGCGGCACCACCGCGACCGGCGGCGGCACCACCGCGACCGGCGGCGGCACCACCACCACCGGCGGCGGCACCACCACCACCACCACCGGCGGCGGCGACACCACCACCACCACGACGGGCGGCGGGACGACCGAGCGATTCAGCTTCTTCGTGACCAGCCTCGCCGTCATGCGGGAGCTGTCGGGCTCCCAGGACGGCTTCGGAGGCGATCTCCGCTTCGGAGAGACGGGCCCGGGCGCCGGGCTCCGCGGCGCGGACAAGATCTGCGCGACGATCGCCGAGAAGAGCATGCCGGGCGCAGGGAGCAAGACGTGGCGCGCCTTCCTGAGCGCCGTGGCAGGAGAGGACGGCAATCAGGTCGACGCGATCGACCGGATCGGTGAGGGGCCCTGGTACGATCGGCTCGGTCGGCTGGTCGCCAACGACAGGGAGGAGCTGCTCAACGAGCGTATCGCCGGGGCCGACGAGGCGATCATCAACGACCTGCCGAACGAGGACGGCGTCCCCAACCACCAGCCCGACCCGAACCAACCCGAGGTGGACAACCACGACACCCTGACGGGGAGCAACGAGCAAGGGCGGCTCTATGGCCCGACGGCGACGTGCGACGACTGGACGAGCGCGGTGGGCAACACGAGATCGAAGCCGCGCGTCGGACACTCGTGGCCCAGGAACCTCGGTGGGACCGGCTTCCCGGGCGGTGGGGGCTTCAACATGAACCACTGGATATCGGCCCACGACGCGCCCGGGTGCGCGCCGGGCGTCCACCTCGCGGATACAGGCGGGCCGCAGCCCGGCGCGAACGCCGTCGGCTCCGGCGGCGGCTACGGCGGGATCTACTGCTTCGCGTTGACGCCCTGACGCAGGCAGACCGGCGCGCGCCGCTCCCCCGCCAGCGCAGGGGAGGCCGCCTCTGCGGCGCGGACGGGGGCGCGCGTCGGCGAAGTCCCTGTCGATGAGATCCTGGAGCCGGCGATCGTCGCCGCGCAGCTCGACCCGGGCGCCGGGCTCCCCCACCCCGAACGAAAACCTCGCCAGCTCGGGCGAAAACGGCGCCCTCCAGCGCAACCACCTCCGGCGCTACAACGCGGGCATGGTGAACGAAATGACAGAGCGCCTGCTGGCCGACGCGGGCCTCGGCCCCGGCATGCGCGTGCTCGACGTGGGCTGCGGTCCTGGTGCCGTCTCCTTCATGGTCGCCCGGCTCGTGGGACGGCAGGGGCAGGTGCTGGGCCTCGACCGCGATGCGCGTGCGCTCGAGTCCGCCCGCGCGCGAGCGCGCGAGCTCGGCCTCTCCAGCGTCACGTTCGCCGAGGGCGACCTGGGCGCGCTCGCCCCCGAGCACGGCCTCTTCGACGCGATCGTCGGGAGGCGCGTCCTGATGTACCAGGCCGACCCGGTGGGCGCGGTGCGAGGTCTCTCCCGCGCGCTGCGCCCGGGCGGGGTGATCGTCTTTCAGGAACACGACGCCACGATGGTGCCGGCGTCCGTCACCCCCCTGCCGCTCCACGAGCGCGCGCATCACTGGATGTGGCGCACGGTGGAGCGAGAGGGCGCCGACCTCCACATGGGCTTCCACCTCGCGTCCGTGCTATCGGAGGCAGGGCTCGCGCTGGAGCAGGTGCGCGCCGAGGCGGTCGTGCAGACGCCGGCGACGCGCTACCCCACCGCCGCCATCCTCCGCGCGATGATGCCGCGGATCGTGCAGCAGGGCGTCGCCACCGAGCCGGAGATCGACGTCGACACCCTCGAGGAGCGCCTCACGAAGGAGCGCGAGGAGGCGAACGCGACGTTCGTCAGCGACGTCGTGTTCGGCGCGTGGGCCCGGAGGCCCGCCTGAGCCAGGGCTCCGCAGGCGACCCTTCGCCGGCGGCGCGCGCCGCTGCGCGGGACCGCCCCGCGCCCGCCGAGGCCGTCGCGAGCCGCGCCGGGCGCGCCCCCGCAGACGCCGCGCCCGCGCGGACTCCGGACGGGCTCGACGGAAGCGCCTTCACGGCGCTGGCCCGGACGTCCCTTGCCGGGCGCCCGGAGGCACGCGTCCTCACGTCTCCGGCACGAGCTCCACGTCTGCGCCACGTGCGAAGCGCGCATCGAACGTCAACACCGGGAGGGCGCACGCTGCGCGGGACGACTCACGGATCACGTAGTCGGAGAAGTCGGCCGGTCCCGCCTCGAAGTCGGCAATCGCTCGACGGACGATCGCTTCATGCTCGATCGTCACCCCTTCCGTCTCAACGAGCCTGCGAAGCGCTGCCGCGATGGTCGCGCGATCTTGCTTGCACGCGACGCGGAGGACCCAGGCGACCTCGATGAGGACGGTCGCCGAGAAGAACACACCCCCTCCGCGACCGCCTGCTGAAATGCGCGCCCGGCCCGCTCACACTGTGCCGGATCGTCCTCGACGAGGAGGCGAACGGCGACGTTCGTATCAAAGGACTTCATGGCGGCCGAGCGCTCCTTCCGCGATGGCCCGCTCCATGTCCTCCTGGGAAAGGGGGCCCATCCCCGGCGGCAGCTTGATGCGCGAGGCCAGGAGCTCGCCGACGGTCAGCCCATGCTTCGGCGCCGGCGCGGGCGCCACATCGAGCGCGATGAGCTCCACGTGCTTCCCGAGCAGCGGGCGCAGGGCCGGGATCGCGCGGGCGACGGCTTCGTCAATCGTGGTTGCGACCTTGATGGCGTTCATGGCTGTCGCTCAATCATGCTCCTTTCCCCCGCGTTCGCCCAGCCTCCGCGTTCCCCCCACGACCCACGCGCGCCCGCTCGGTGGCGCACGGCGTGAGGACGCCGCAGACGTTCGTCGGGGGCTGCCGCATGCCGCCGAGGTGCGCGACCTGAAGTCTCCCACGACCGCCGGCCCCGCCAGCAGCGCGCGCCGTTGCGCGCGGCCGCCCGGCGTCCGCCGAGGCCCTCGCGCGCCGCGCCCGGCGCGCCCGCGCGGACTCCGGACGGGCTCGTCGGAAGGGTCGTCGCGGCGCACGCCCGACCCCTGGCCCGGGCGCCGGAGCCACGCCTCCTCACGCCTCCGGCACCAGCGCCACGTCCGCCGGCGGCGCAGCGCTTCCTCCGCAAGCAGAACGGAAGTCGGCCGCCCGCCGCATCCCGCGTGTCCCGCCGATCATCGCGTCAGAAATCGAGATACGGGAGCCCGCCGCCCGCCACGAGCCGGTGGAGGAAGAGCCCCGTCCCGGCGGAGCCCGTCCCGTAATCGGTGGAGATGCGGCGCAGCTCCTCGCCGGGGAACGAGAGGCCGGCGGGCTTGCCCCGCGCGAACAGCATCACCCGGTCGACGAACCGGCGGGCCTCCTCGAGGTAACTCGCCTCCTCCGTGCGGCGGTACATGTCCACGAAGAAGTTCCCGAGCCCCGCCATGCCGGAGAAGTTCGTCGGGAAGACGGTGTAGTTGCCCTCGAGCTGCCGGGCGATCTTCCGGGCCACCTCGAGGTAGCGCGCCTCCCCCAGCGCCGCGTGGAAGCGCAGCGCGACCGCGCCGACCCCCGCCCCGCCGATGCGCCAGTAGGGGTAGACGAGCCGATCGCCGACCGAGCGCCTGATCTGCGCGTACCCCGGCCTCTCCTCCTCGAGGCTCGCGAGATCGAAATCGAGGAGCCCCTTCGCCACCTCGAGGTGCTCCTCCCGCCCCGTCACCCGGTGGAGCCGCAGCGCGAAGTAGCCGATGCCCGCGGCGCCGTGCGCGAGGCCGTGATAGACGGCATCCGTGTTCTTGTAGGAATACCCCCCCTTGCCCCGCTCCAGCAGCGGCTCGATGTGATCGAACGCGTCCACCGCGTTCCCGAGGTACCGCTCGTCCCCGAGCTGCGCGAAGAAGTAGAGGTTCGCGAGCCCCCAGCCGGCCGCCCCGTAGAACAGGTCGGCGTTCTCGAAGAGGATCGGCGACCGGGCCGCGGTCTCCATCAGCTCCTCGGCGGTCCTCCGCATCCCGAGCTCCAGGAGCGTCCACGCGATCCCGGCGCTGCCCACGTAGAGCCCGGGCGGGTACCGATCGTTGCTGACGCTGGATGCCTCGCGCGCCAGCGCCTCGAGGAACACCTCGGGGACCGCTCCCCTCGTGCGCATCAAGAAGAGCGCGACGCCGGAGGCCCCATAGGCGACGCTCAGCGGGTTCGTCACGCAGCGCCGGTAATCCGACGGCAGGTCCAGCGGGTCGTCGGCGCGCTGGATCTGGTCCACGATGTAGCTGCCGATGGCGCCGACGATCTTCCGGAGCTCGTCGTCCCCCCGGAGCGGCGGCACCGGCGCGGGCGCCGTGATGCTCCCGAGGCTGCGCTCCGCCTCCGCGAGCAGCGCGGGGATGCGCTCCGGCGCCTCGCCCACCCCGAGGGTGAGCCGCACGAACGCCTCGGGCACGCCCCTCTCCCGCGCGACGTGCGCGAGCATCGGGGCCCGGCGCTCGGGCGCGATCGAGAAGAACGCCGTGACCGGGTACAGCAGCTCGCCGAGCACCCGGCTGAGCGCCCTGTAATCGTCAGCGAAGGTCGGCGGCCGATCCATCCCCCTCGCCTCGCCGAAGCCGGGCGTGTAGATCGGGATGAACAGGCCCTCGGCGCCGCCCTCGGCGATGTACGCCGCCTCGAAATCGATGAGCTTGACCGTGCCCCGCTCCGGGTCGAACAGGATGTTCCGCGGCGAGACATCCTGGATGACCACGCCGCGCTCGTGGATCGCCCGCACGCCCGCGATGATCTTCCTCGCCATCGAGAGGAGCTCCTCACAGTAAGCCCGCGCCTGGTCGGCGGTCGGCGACGGCACGAGGACGATGTTGGCGCGCCAGCGGGCGAGATAGGACGAGAGGGGCACGCCCGGGACGAGCTCCATGGCGACGAAGCAGTGCTCCCACTCGTGGAAGAGCTCTATCGGCCTCGGGGCCACGCCCGTGCCCTCGAGGCGCCGGAGGACGCGGTATTCGTTCGTCAGACAATCGACGGCGTCGTGGGGGACCCTCCGCCCCCGGTTCACGAGCGGGCGGGCCTCCTTGACGACCACCTCCGTGTTCGTCTCGAGATCGAGGCACCGGTAGATGCCGCCCTTGCTGGAGGTGCCCAGCGCCTCGATCGCCTTGTACCTGCCCTTCAGGACGAGCTCGTCGTCCTCTTCCTCCGTGTCCGGGAACGGGTCGTCCACCCCCTCGGGCAAGGCGAAGTAGGGCAGCCGCTCGTCCGAGAGCAGCGCTCCGCCCTCGGTCCGCAGGAGGACGACCGGCTCACCGAACGAGCTCACCCGCTGCGCCTTCCTGAAGCCGCCGTAGCGGTAGAAGAGCACCTTGCTGTTCTTGTACCGCTTGTCGGACAGGATGTAGGGGCCGCGGAAGCCCTTCGTCGCCTCGTGGAGGCGCGCCATGAGCCGCCTGAGCTGCGCGACGTCGGCGGGATAGACGGTGATGAACTTCCCGCACGCCCCGCGGCCCCAGAACGTCGAGTTGCCGAGGTCGAGGATCTGCTCGTCGACGAGGACCTTGAACGGCACGCCCTCCTCCACGACGATCGGGACGACCGCCGCCAGGAGGTCCCTCGCGCTGTCGTGCGCGGTCGACAGGTGGATCTTGAACCCGGCGTCCGGCACCCGGAGATCCGGCGGGTGGACCTCGCACCACGTCCCCTGGTCCCCGCCGACCGTCCAGCCCTCCGGCACGAGGCGCCTCACCTGTTCCCGGAACTCGCCCGTCTCGGACCGGTATCTCTCCAGGCTCTCGTAGCGCTCTGGATGAACGATGACGAAATCCACGATACGGTCCATTGCCCTTCTATCGATGCCTAGCATGCGCCCTCACTGGAACGGTTGCGGGGAGCCGACGTGACGCGCCCCGGAGTTTGCGCTGACCTCGCCGCGAGAGGCGGCCACGGAGGCTCCGAGGAGCCGCGCCTCGCCGCGCGGAGCAGGATGCAGAAACGGCAAAGTCATCTCCCGGGCATGAAGCCCAGGAGATGACTTCGCACCGGAGCGGCGGCCCGAGGGCGCCGTTCCCTCCATCACGGCATCACTCAGCAGACGAGGAGGCTGAGGATCGAGTTCGAGCACGTCGCGAGCAAGCTGAGGTTCGAGCCCTCGCCGCCGCCACCGCCGCCGTTCGTCGCGTTCATCGAGAGCTTCTGCAGAGACAGGATCTTCTTCATAAGTTGACCTCCTTTGGTCGGCCGAGAGCTCAGCAACCGTCGGACCACACACATCGCGAACAGAGCAGTAGCGCAGCCACACCGGATCGTTGCGTCGCGTCTGCAATTCACGTCGTGTCTGTCCATTCGGACGCAACACGACACTCGACTTATTGCAACAGGCGCCTCGGCGCGCTCACGAGACGCCCGGCGAACGGGAAATAATGCCACAGCGTGCGGTGTGGCAGAAATGCCGTCCGTGGCAGGCTGACACAGGAGCACGTCAATGTGCTGGCCAGCACAGCGCGCATCCAGGGATCGATGGACATCCACGTCACGACGTCGCGCCGTCGCGTCGGAGTCTCCGGGGGTCGAGTCGTGTCCGTGGGATGAGGCGCGCCGCGGTCGCGGAGTCTGCTAGGCTATCGCCGTTCAATGCAGAGCCTGGACAAGGGGCGACGCCCGGGCCCCGCGCACCTCCGCCGTCTCGTCCACCTCGCGCGCCCCGAGCTCGGGAGGCTCGCGCTGGGGACCCTGTTCCTGGGCGTCGGCAGCGCGGTGAGCCTGCTGTTCCCCCAGGCGATCCGGGTGTTCATCGACGGCGCGCTCGGGCCGGGCGGGCCCGCGGAGGTGGTCGACAGGACGGCCCTCTGGCTCGTCGGCCTCATCCTGGTTCAGGCCGTCGCCGTCGCGCTGCGGTATGTGCTCTTCGCCACCGCGGGCGAGCGCGTCGTGGCCCGGCTGCGGGCGGACCTCTTCGCGCACCTGCTCCAGCAGGAGATGGCGTTCTTCGACCGCCGCAGGACAGGTGAGCTGACGAGCCGCCTCGCGTCGGACACCACGGTGCTCCAGGGCGCGGTCAGCACCCATGTCTCGGCGGCGCTGCGGCTCGTCGCGTCGGTGGTCGGCGGGCTCGGGTTCCTCGTCTACACGTCGCCGCGGCTCACCCTGCTGATGCTGTCGGTGATCCCCCCGGTGCTCGCCTTCGCGACGATCCACGGCCGCAGGATCCGCAGGCTCTCCCGCGCGGTCCAGGACGCGCTCGCCCGCGCCAGCGAGGTCGCCGAGGAGGTGCTCTCGGGCATCCGCACGGTCCGGGCCTTCGCCGCCGAGGCGCAGGAGGGGGGGCGCTACGCGGGCCGGGTCGAGGCGTCGCTCGCGCTCGCCAGGGAGCGCATCCGCGCCACGGGCGGCTTCACGGCGGCGGTGACGCTCGCGGGCTACGGCGCCGCGGCGCTCGTGCTCTGGTACGGCGGCCGCCTCGTTTTGGCCGGGAGCATCACGCTCGGCGCGCTCACCTCCTTCCTGGTCTACACGCTCCTCGTCGCGGTCTCGCTCGGCGGCCTGGGCGACCTCTGGGCCGAGCTCATGAAGGCCACGGGCGCCGCCGAGCGCGTCTTCGATCTGCTCGATCGCGCGCCCGCCATGCCGCTCTCGGGCGGCGTCGAGCCGCCCGCCGTGCAGGGGGCGCTCGAGCTCGAGCGGGTCACGTTCAGCTATCCGGCCCGCAGGGACGCGCAGGTCATCCGGGGCATCGATCTCTCCGTGCGGCCCGGGGAGGTCATCGCGCTGGTCGGGTCGTCCGGCGCCGGCAAATCGACGATCGCGTCCCTGCTGCTGAGGCTCTACGATCCCGACGAGGGGCGCATCCTCCTCGACGGCCGCGATCTCCGCGCGCTGTCGCCCACGTGGCTCCGGCGGCAGATCGGCATCGTCGCGCAGGAGCCGCTGCTGTTCGCGACGACCCTCGCGGACAACATCCGTTATGGCCGGGAGGGCGCCTCGGACGAGGAGGTCGAGGCCGCGGCGCGCGCGGCGAACGCGCACGACTTCATCCTGGGCTTCCCGGAGGGGTACCGGACGCTCGTCGGCGAGCGCGGGGTGCAGCTCTCCGGCGGGCAGAAGCAGCGCGTGGCCATCGCCCGCGCGGTGCTCAAGGACCCGCGCCTGCTCGTGCTCGACGAGGCGACGAGCGCGCTCGACGCCGAGAGCGAGCACCTCGTGAAGGGGGCGCTCGACCGGCTGATGAAGGGGCGCACGACGCTGATCATCGCGCACCGCCTCTCGACCGTGATGGGCGCCGACCGCGTCCTCGTGATGGACCACGGGAGGATCGTGCAGAGCGGCGCCCACGCGGCGCTCGCCGCAGAGGACGGGCTGTACCGGCGGCTCGTCGAGCGCCAGCTCGTCGGGGTGTGAGCCGAGGCCCCCCACGGGTCCGGCGCGGCCGGCGGCGCGGAGGGGATCCGGCTCAGAACACGAGCACCTCGTCGCCCGACGAGAGCGTGCACGCGCCGTCCTGGGGGTCGCCGCCCGTGCGGAGGATCTGGGACGCCTCCGGCTCGCGGTAGGTGCCGGAGAGCTCGATGTCGACCATGCGCAGGATCGCGCTGTCGAGCCTGGTCACGAAGTAGCAGGGGATCGTCGGCTCCTTGTGCGAGCCGCCGACGCCGGAGTCGTCCGTCAAGAAGAGGTAGCGGCCGCCTGTCATCTGCGCGGCCGAGCGCATGGTGAGCTCGGTGAGCTCGTCCACGCCGCTCGACGCGACCGGATAGATGTGAACGCCGCGGTCCTTGAGGGCCAGTATCCCGTCCGCCATGTCCGCCGCGTTGGTGTCGTGGTGGGGCGCGTCCGCGACCCAGAAGGCGAGGCGCGCGGTGTCGTCGTCCGTGCGCCAGGCGAGGTCCGCCGCCTTGAGGAGCGCCATGTCGGGCGCCTCCGGGAAGTCGCCGCCGCCGTTCGCCGCCTGCGCGGCGAGCTTCTGCTGGAATTCCTGCGGATCGTCGCGGAAGCCGAACCACCGCACGACGTAGTCGTCCTCGGTGTCCCGGTAAACGACGAGCGACCAGCGCTGCTCGGCGTCCGGGTACTTGGCGAAGATGGACTCGGAGAGCGCGATGAACTCCGTCTGGAGATACCTGATCTCGTCGCCCATGCTCCCGGTCGTGTCGATGATGAGCGAGACGTCGAGCGTCTTCCGCGGCCCGGGCGGCGCCGCGAAGAGGCTGTGCGCGGCCTGGTGATCCTGCGCGGTGAAGGGCAAGAGGCCCGGGAGCTGCTGCGCGTGCTGCGCGTCACGGTAGGAGAGGAAGAAGTCGAAGTTGCGGTTGTCGTCCCAGGCCCCCGCGGTGAGCGTGCCCGGCTCGACCGGCTCGACCGGCTCGATGATACCGCCGCCGCCGCCGCCTTCACCGACTCCGCCGCCGCCGACGCCTTCACCGCCGCCGCTGCCGCCCGTGCCCGCGGCGCCTCCGCTGCCGCCGATGCCCCCACCGCCGGCGCCCGTGCCGGTGCTGGCGCCCGTGCCGGTGCCGGCGCCCGCGCCGGTGCTGGAGCCGGCGGCAGCGCCGACGGAGCCCGGCGGCTCGTCTCCGAAACTACCGTCGCTGGCGCCGACGCTCCCGCCGCCGTCCACGAAGCCGGCGCCGCTACCGGGGATCTCGCCGTCGCTGTTGTCATCCGGGGTCGAGCCGCCTGAGGTCGAGCCGCCTGAGGTCGAGTCGTCTGAAGTCGAGTCGATCGAGCACGCCCCCAGCGCGAGGAGGCTCCCCAGCGCGAGAGCAAAGTGGAAACGCATACCCATGGAGTTCTCCTGGCCGCGTGGGTTCTCACGTGCCTGGGTCGGACGCGGCCGTGCCGCCCCTGTGCATGGAACGTACCGGCCCCGGATCCCGTGGTTTTCGGTGCTCGCGAGGCAGCAGCCCGTGGAGCACGCTGTGCCATGATGAGCCAGATTGCGAACTCGGCCGCTCGCGACGCGTCGAATCCTCGGCGAAGCCGCTCGGCACGTGGTCCGGGTCGAGAGACAATGCGGCCGTATGCCGCCTCACGCCGACCCCTCGTTCACGTTCACGAGCTTCCGCATCACGCATCGTTACCCAGGCCTGGGGCGTATCCTCGGGAGCCTCGCGCTGCTCTTGAGCGTGGGCTCCTTCGTCGTCGGCGTGCTCGCCGCCGTCCTCGCGCCCCCGTCCCTCCGCCCGACGGACTCCGACGTCCTGGCCTGGAGCGGATCCAGCTTCCTCGCCGGCATCCACCTCGCGCTGATGAGCGCTCTCGTCACCGCGGCTTACCGGAGCCAGCGCGGCGCGGTGCTCGTGGCCGCCGGCGCCGACGGCCTCAGCCTCACCCGCGGCGCCGCGACGCGCCGGATCCCGCGCGCCGCGATCCGCTCGGGCCTGGTCGTGCCCGAGCCGCGCTCCCGCGTCGCGCTGGAGCTCCGCGGCGGGCGGCAGCTCGAGGTGCAGGTCAAGAGCGAAGAGGAGGGCGCGCGGCTGCTTGCGGCCCTCGGGCTCGACCCGGAAGCGCGGCGCGTCGAGGTCTCGCTCGGCAGCGCCGGCCGCGAGCTCGCGGCCGGCTGCGTCGGCCTGCCGGTCGCCATGATCGTCTGGCTCCTGACGCTGTGGCTGTGCTCCGCGATCGGCCTCCTCCACGCGAACGGCGTCACGTGGCTGGTGAGCTGGCTGTCGCTCACCTTGTTGTCCGCCTGGCTCATTCGCCGCGCCGCTCGCCCCGTGCGGATCGTGGTGGGCAGCGACGGCGTGCTCGTCGAGCGCCCCTTCTCGCGCGACTGGCTCCCCTGCACCGACCTCACCGAAATCGAGGCGCGCGACGGCCACCTCCTCCTGCGCCGGGGTCACGGTCGTCCGGTCGAGCTCGCGGCGGGGCGCGACCTGGCCGATGCGCTCGCCCAGCGCATCCGCGAGGCGCGCGAGCGCGGCACGGGGGGCGCCGCCCCGCGCGGCGCCGAGGCGCTGGAGCGGCGCGGCCGCGACGTCGCGACCTGGCGCGAGGATCTCCGCAAGCTGCTCCTCGCCGGCGACTACCGCACGACGGGCCTGACCCTGGAGGACGTGCGCCACATCCTGGGCGACCCCAGCGCCCCGCCGGATCGCCGGCTCAGCGCCGCCCTGCTCTTGCGGATCGCCGATCACCCCGAGGCGCAGGGCCTCATCCGCATCGCCGCCGAGACCACGGCCGATGACGGGCTCCGCGCGGCGCTCGAGCGCGCCGCCGAGGACGAGATCGACGAGGCGGCGCTCACGCGGGCCGCGCGTTGGCCTTCTCGGTCGCCATCGGCGCGCACCTCGTAGCATGATCGGCCCGATGAAGACGAACGCGGCGCGCATCCTCGACGGCCTCGGCATCCGCTACGAGCTGCGCACCTACGAGGTGGATCCGGACGATCTGAGCGCGGCCACGGTGGCCAGGAAGATCGGCATGCCGCCGGAGCAGGTGTGGAAGACGCTGGTGGCGCGGGGCGACCGCCACGGCGTCTGCCTCGCGGTGGTGCCGGGCAACGCCCAGCTCGACCTGAAGGCGATGGCGCGGCTCACCGGCGACCGGAAGGTCGACACCGTGCCGCTCAAGGAGGTCCAGCCGCTGACGGGTTACGTGCGGGGCGGGGTCACCGCGCTCGGCGCGAAGAGGGCCTATCCCGTCTACGCCGACGAGACCGTCGCGCTCTTCGATGTCATCTCCATCTCGGCCGGCGTGCGGGGCACGCAGATCCTCGTGTCCCCGGACGACTACCTGCGCGCGACCCGGGCGAAGGTCGGGCCGATCGCCCTGCCGGGCGGGGCGGATTGACGGCGCGGCCCCCCCCGGGATCGCGGTATACTGGTGAGCGCTCGGCCGCTCTCCGGCCGTGGCGCCGGGAGATGAGCCGAGCGACCTGCGATCCGAGGGAGCTGAGCGCCGCCGAGCTGCACCGGCGCTGCCAGCGCTCTCGTCCGTGGGAGCTCGGGCTCGGGGCGATCCAGGTCGCCGCGTCGACCGCCGCGGGCGGCGCCGTGCTGGTCGCGGCCGGCGTCTGCATTCCGGGGCTGGTCCAGTGCATCAGCGTGGGCCCGGCGTTCGCGGCGGGGCTCGCGGTGTGGGGGGCGCTCGAGGCGGGCAGGGCGTGGCTGCCCGGCGCGGCGTACCGCGAGGAGCTCGCGTTCCGCGACTGGCGCGCGGGGCGCTCGCCGTGGGCAGGGCGGCGGACGCTGCGGCGCTGGGCCGAGCGCGCGCTCTCGCGCACGCCGGCGCCGGACTGGCTGCTGGTCCTCGATGGCGTCGCGCTGGCGCCGGAGCCGGCATGGCGAGACTGGCGCTGGGTGAAGGTCGAGCTGACGCTGCCGGCCCCCTCCGCCGATCCGTTCCGCGCGCGGGCGGAGGGGACCGCGCTCCTTCGCTCGAGCAGGGACCGCGGGCGGGAGGCGCGCGCCCGGGCGCTCACGGCGGAGGAGATCGAGGAGCTGCTCGGGGCGCTCGCCGAGCTCCCGGACGGGCTGTCGCCGGGGCCCCCTGCCCCGCCGCCGACGGGCGCGGAGGTGAGCGGCCGCTGCGAGCTGCTGATCGCGAGGCGGGCGCCGTTCGCGGCGGTCCAGCGGAGCCTGGTGATCCCGGCGCGCGAGGCGGGTCTGCCTGGCACGCCGGAGGCGGCCCTGCTCCGCGGCCTGGCCGAGATGGCGTGGCCCAGGGACGAGGCCGAGGACGACGACGAGCGCGCCTGTCGCCCGGCGTGAGCGAGCGCGAGGGGCCCTGTCCTTGCGCCGGCAGGCCGCGGCGCGCGGGGTTCACCGCGGCCGCGGCGCGCGCGCCACGCGGCCGCCCACGACCACCATGTCGACCGGCGTGTCGACCAGCGAGCGATCGGGCGCGAGATCGCGGCCGAGGACCGTCAGATCGGCCACGTAACCGGGCGCGATCCGGCCCCGCTGCCCCTCGGCCCAGGCCGCGTGCGCGGGCGCCGCGGTGAAGGCCAGGAGCGCCTCGTCGAGGTCGAGCCGCTCCGCGGGCATCCACCCGCCCGGCGGCCGACCCGAGAGATCCTGCCGGGTCACGGCCGCGTACAGGCCGAGCAGCGGCGAGACCTCCTCCACGGGGAAATCCGAGCCGAACACGAGCCGCGCGCCCGACGCGCGCAGCGATCGCCACGCGTACGCGCCCTCCAGCCGATCGGCGCCGAGCCGCGCGGGCGCCCACGGCATGTCGCTCGTCGCGTGCGTCGGCTGCATCGAGGCGATCACGCCGAGCGCCGCGAAGCGCGGCAGATCCTCGGGCGCGACGATCTGCGCGTGCTCCACCCGGAACCGCAGCGCCGCCGCCCGCCCCGGGCCGAGCGCCTCGAACGCGTCGAGCACCGCGCGGTTCGCCCGATCGCCGATCGCGTGCACCGCGAGCTGGAACCCCGCGTCCGCGACGAGCCGCGCCGCGCGCGCGAGCGCCTCGCGATCCATCAGCATGAGCCCGCTCGTCGACGGCTCGTCCTCGTAGGGCGCGAGGAGCGCCGCGCCGCGCGAGCCGAGCGCGCCGTCGGCGAAGAGCTTGACCCCGCGCAGCACGAACATCGCCGTGCCCGTCGGGTCCACGTCGGGCGCGCGCCCCCTCAGCCCCTCGAGGCTCCCCTCGCCCGCGAGGTACGCGTGGACGCGGATCGGCAGCCGCCCGGCGGCGGCGAGCGCGCGGTAGACCGCCACGGTCGCGTCGTCGACGCCCATCTCGTGCACGGCCGTGAGCCCGGACGACAGCGCCCGCTCGGCCGCGCGCAGGATGCGCCGCTCGCGCACGGCGGGCGGGTCGGCCGGGATCTTCGCCTCGACGAGGCCCATCGCGCTGTCGATGAAGACGCCCGTCGGCTCGCCCGCCGCGTCGCGCAGGACGCGCCCGCCCGGCGGGTCCTGCGTGCCCTTGCCGACCCCGGCCGCGCGCATCGCCGCCGCGTTCGCCCAGAGCGCGTGCCCGTCGACGCGCCGCAACGCGACCGGGTGCTCGGGCGCCGCCGCGTCGAGCGGGGCGCGCGTGGGGAACGCGGCCCCCGGCCAGAGGTTCTGGTCCCAGCCGCGCCCGGTGATCCACTCGCCCTTCGGGCGAGCCTTCGCCGCCTCGGCCACGATCGCCGCCGCCTCCCCGGCGCTCCTCGCGCCGCGCACGCTCAGCGTCTCGAGCGCGACCCCGAGCCCGTAGAGATGGACATGCCCGTCGACGAGCCCGGGCACGACCGCGCGCCCCGGCAGATCCACGACGCGCGTCCCTGGCCCGATGAAGGCGTGCGCGTCGGCCGCGCTGCCCACGAAGGCGATCCGCTCGCCGCGCACGGCGACCGCCTCGGCGCGCGGATTGCCGGGATCCATCGTCCGGACGACGCCGGCCGTGATCACGAGATCCGCCGGCGCCCGGGGCGGCGTCGTCGCGGCGGGCGGGCCCGGGGAGGCACAGCCGGGGGCGAGGCTGCCGAAGAGGCTCAGGAGCGTCGCTCGGAGCACGTTCGACATGAGCGCCACCCTAGCACCCGCGCAGCGCGCGCCAGGTGCCTCGGCGGCGTATCAGGCGCGGCGGCGTATCAGGCGCGGCGGCGTATCAGGCGCGGCGGCGTATCGCGCAGACCCGGCGGGGTGCCCCGCGGCGCCCGCCGGTCCGCCTGTCGTCATCATCTCGGGGGCGGCACGAACTCTTCACACGCCGCCTCGATCGTCGAGAGGGCGTTCGTGAGGCCGTCCTCGAGGCGCCCGGCGCACAGATCCCAGAAGAAGCCGCGGCCGTCTTCAGCGAACGTGCTCACGAGCCGCTGCATGTTCTGGGCCTCGTCCGCGCTCCCATAGACCCCGTCGCACTCGGTCTGTCCGCCGATGCCGAGGAACACGACGTTCTTGGCTTCGCCCTTCGTGGCGACGAGCCGATCGTGAATCTCTTGCGGCGACTGGCGGGGGACGGGCTGCTCGTCCTCGTCGGTGATCGCCACCACCACGAGCAGCGCATCGTCGCGGAGGAACCCCGCGTTCGCCTCCTCCGAGAAGGGTGCCTCCAGCGCGGCGGCGACGGCGGACGCGGGCTGCTCGTCGTCGCTGTTGCCGCTGCACTCCATGTCGTCCGAGTAGAGATCGGCGACGCACTGGAACTCGCTCGTGAGGGCGGTGCTCGAGCTATCCATCCACACCTCTCCGCTCTGGAACGAGCACTCGCCCGCGTTGCCGCGCGTGTGGAAGTTCGCGGGGCTGGGGCAGGCGTCCAGCACGGCCGCGCGGAAGTCCTTGATGCTCTCGATATTGAGCAGCGCCTGCGCGAAGGCCGGAAACACGACGTCGCGCATCGACTCCTTTTCCTCGTTCATGCTCGAGGAGTTGTCGAGCGCGAACACGACATCGACGTGCTCGCACCCCGCGCTGCCCGCGCCCTGGCCGCCTGTCCCACCGAGCGCCCCGCTGGACCCGGGGTCGAGGAGGCCACCTCCCTCCCCTGACCCTCCGCTGCTCGAGCCCGTCCCCGAGCTCGAGCCCGTCCCCGAGCTCGAACCCGTCCCCGAGCTCGAGCCCGTCCCCGAGGCGCCCGACGAGCCGCTGCCCTGGTTTTCGCCCGAGCTCCCGCCGCACCCCACGACACCCATCATCCCTGCGCAGAGCGCCGCGCACCATGCCCTGAGCTCCATGCCGCACTCCTTGTCTTTCGAAGCAAACTTATTCGAGGCAACGTGCCCCGGTCATCGTAGCACGGTTCCATGGGACGCGGATCGACGGAGTGCGGATGGAACCGTGCGCGGCGCGCTGGCTTCAGGGGATCGGCCAGGGGCAGCGCCTGCGATCGTCGCGTTCCCTACCTGGCATTGGCTCGAACGAAGAGGGGCCCTCTTCCGGCCCTCTTCACCCGCTGTGCCGCGCCGACGCGTCCTACTGGCGAGCGACGCGCTTGAGCGGGTACGGCGCAGCCTCCCTCTCGGTCATCGTGAAGTACCCGGAGCCGTCCGCCTCGTACTCGATGGACTCGCCCTGCCCCTCGACCGTGTCCGTGAGCGCGACGGGCGACGCCGCGAAGGCCGCCTCGAAGCCTGCTCCGACCGGCGCACGGTACTCGTAGACGGCCCGGTAGGTGCGCAGCAGGAACCGATCAGCGCACGGGTGAATCGTGCCGGCGGTGACAGAACGGAAGTTTCCGTCCGGACCCAGGGGCATCTGGAGGTCCGCCACGTGAATGAGCGTCGACATGGTGTCAGGCGCCGGGAGCGGGCTCGGGAACTTGTACACCTTGCTGAGCCCCGCGGTCCCGTCCTTCGTCACGACGTAAATATCCCCCGTCGTCGGATGCACCATGAGCGCCTCGGCGTTCTGCGGCGTGTCCGGATACTTGAACGGGAACCGCTCGCCAGCCACCGTGCCGCTCGTCTCCCCCGCGGCGAGATTCGGCTCCTTCATGCGGTAAACGGCGAAGGTCGTCGGGGCGGGCGGCGGGTGTCCGCTGACGCGGCCGATGTCTCCCATGAAGATGCAGCTCCCCGCGGGGCACGGACCGGTCGCGACGTCCTCCCAGTCCCAGGGGAACACGCCGGCAACGTAGCTTCCGACGACCGCCGCGCTGGTCCTGTCGATGGCGACGAAATTCGCGTTGTTCTCGCTGTGGGCATACAGGATGCCCGGGTTGACGCGGCTCGCGGCGAGCCCTGAGATCTCCACGATATCGGTCGAGGTCAGACTCCCTACCGTGGTGTAGGTGCTTGCGTACGTGTCGCCCACGGTGCAGCTCGGCGCGCCGGCGGGCCGCAGCGTGACGACCTGCGCGGTGTTCGTGTTGGGGAAGGGAGAGGAGCCGCTCCACGCCGGCTGCAACCCCGCGGCGCCGAGCTGCGCGTACGCGGCGTCGAACAGGAGCCCCTTCGACGACGAGACCAGGCACGTGTCGAACGGCTCGGTGAAGCCCGAGGGCGGCGCGATCGGGCTCGCCGGGCAGGCCGAGCCGGTCCAGACCTGCGTGCCGAACCAGACCGCGACGCCGCCCGGCGCCGCGGTGGTGACCGCGGGCGCGGCCAGGGTCGCGGAGTTCCCGTTCTTCTGGCCGCTCACCGCGTCGATCGGGTTCGCGGGGTCGGCGCCGCTGAACGCCACGATGCTCCCCGCCAGGTAGGCCGGCACGTCGAAGCCGAAGGAGTAGCTCGCGGGCTCCGCGCTGGACGCCACCTTCCAGAGGACCCACGACTTGACGGCGAACGCGCTCTGATCCGAGCGGAGCAGCGTCCACCCCGCCGGCGGGGTGATCACCGCGGCCACCTGGTCCCGATTGGCGATGCGCGCGAGCAGGACATCGCCTTGCACGACGCCCGCCGGCCTCGCGACGGTCAACGAGGTCAGGTTCTTTCCGGTCGCCGTCGAGCTGGCGCGGAAGGCGATCGTCGACAGGGGTTGAGCGACCTCGCCGGCCTCGTCGGCGCCGTCGCCTTCGAGATCCGTGCCCTGGTGATCGAGGGAGACGCAGCCAGCCCATCCGAGCAGCGCGACCGAGCCGACGAGGCAGGCCCTGGCGCCGAAGATCATCGAGTTCAACGATATTTTCCTTTCAGGTAAGCAACGTATTCAGGAGGGCAAACCAAACCATAAAATCCACATGCTGCAACCCCGGCGGCGACGATCGCAGATCCTCCGAGGGGAGCGAGCCCAGGAGAGCATCACCCAGTCTGGATTCGTGTGATCACACTGGCGCTCGCATCCGCGCGGCCCGGCGAGCCCGGAGCGGTGAGCCCCGGAAGGGCGCGTCTCTCGGGGCCACCCCGCGAAGCGCCCTGCCACGAATGACAGCGAGGCGCGGCTCACACCCTCACCCACGGAGGGCGCTGCGCGCCGGGTGCTCACCACACAGGAGCACCGGCGCTCTCGGGGATGGAGGCGGCTACGCCGCGGCGGCGCGGGGCGCTCCGCGCATCAGGCGCGAGCCGCCGAGCACGAGCAGCGCCCCGAACGCGAGGAACGCGAGGTCCCACGCAAGCTGACCCGGGCCCGGACGGACGTGGTGAAGCTGGAGGAGATGGTGGTCGATCACCCCCTCGACGAGGTTGAACACCCCCCAGCCCACGGCGGCGGCGCCCGGCAGGAGGCGTCCGGGCAGGGGGTCCACGCCGGCGCGCAGCGCACGCCAGAGCTTGCCGACCCCTGCCACGGTGAGGCCGAACGCGACGACGTTGAACAGGCCGTCCGCGAAGATGTTCCTTCTCACGTCCTCGGCCGTCGCGCCCGGGTGGCAGCTGAAGCAGATCATATGATGCCACTGGAGTAGCTGATGAAAAAGGATGCCGTCGATCAGTCCGCCAACGCCCATGCCGAAGAGCACGCCCGCCGCCTTCACGGCGCGTGACTTCCTCGTGATGGTATCCAATTCGAGCGAGCCGGCTGTACTCATGATCCCCTCCGGCGCGCAGCGATGCGAGAGCCAAACCACCGGCCTCAGGCGGAGAGGACGGAGCGCGGCGCCCGGCGCCGCGGCGACTCCATCTCGGCTCCGCCGGCGGGCCAACCCCGAGCTGGCACGGAGTTGGCACAGGCTTGCGCAGACACCGCCCAGACACGTTTCGCTGAAATCGTTGAAAGGTGCCAGATGGACAATCGAGTGAACCCGGAACGCGCCGCAGCCACGCCAGAGCCGGAGCGCCAGGGTCCCAGGCCGGTCCCGTACAACTACCATGACGGTCGCGAGGATTACCTTCATGTCGGCCGCCAGGGGGAGACGGGAGCGGGAGCCGATCTGCCCGAGACGACGGCCTCGCCTTCCGAGGTGACGGCCTCACCTCCCGGGGCGAGGTCCTCTCTCGCCGAGACGGCGACCATGCCGCCCGAGGCAGCGGGCCTGCCGCGCGAGGCGATCCTGCCGCCCGACGCGGCCATGCCGCCCGAGGCGGTCTTGCCACCGGAGGCAGCGACGCGGTCTTCCGGGGCGACCCCCTCGGCCACGGAGGCCACGACCCCGCCGCCGGAAGCGACGGCCCTGCCGCCCGAGGCGACGCCCCTGCCGCCCGAGGCCACGGCTGGCGCAGCGGCGCGGCGTCCTCAGGAGGAGCCCGGGATGGGCGAGATCGTCACGCGCGGGCTGCGGACCGGTGCCGCGCTGACGGCTGCGACCCTGTGCACGATGATGGCAGCGTCGACCCTCGAGCGCGGGTCCCCCTGGGCGGCCATGAACGCCATGGCGACGGCGGTCGGCCTCGGGAGGCGCCGCGTGAGCGACCGCTTCGATCCGGTCGCCACGCCCGTCGGGATCGCGGCGCTCACCGGGGGCATGCTCCTGTGGGGCATCGGCTACGAGAAGGCGCTCCGCGCGACAGGGCGGCGCAGCGGCGCCCTCACCGGCGCCATGTCCGCGGTCGCTGGCTTCCTGGTCGACGATCTGATCTTGCCCGACCGGCTCATGAAGAGCTTCCGCCGCACGATGGGCGTGCTCGGCACGGTCAGCAAGTACGTCGCCCTGGGCGCCGCGAGCGCCGCGTCCCGGCGCTGAAGCGGAAGCCCGGGGCGGCCGCGCTCGGCCCGGTCACCCGGGCGGCCGCGCTCGGCCCGGTCACCCGGGCGGCCGCGCTCGGCTCGGCCCAGGCGCCCTCGGCTCCTCGTGCTGCGGCAGCGCGCCCACCGGCTTGGCCTCGTCCTGCGCGCTCTCGCCCTCGCCCGCCTTCGGCTCCTCCTCCGGCGGCGTCGCCGCCCCGGCGGCCGCGACGCTCGGCTCCCGCGGCTCCAGGGAGCCGGCGGGACCGCCGCGCCCGGACTCCTCGTAGGGCCCGCCGCCGAGCGCGCCCGGCGCCCGGAGCTCGGCGTCCCTGGGGTGCGGGCCGTCGAGCCGGAAGATCCCCTTCGACTGATCGACCTCGTCCACCCGACCCTTCCCTTGCGTCATCGGATCCGGTCGCTTCTCGTCATCGCGCCCCATGCTCCCCTCCCTCGCCGTGGTGGTGCGCCGTGCGCTCCCCGCGCACAGGCGTCAGGCGTGCCTCGAACGACCGCGTGGTGCATGCGAGGTGCCGGCGTCCGCCGGGCCCGACCGCCCTGCCGACCGGCCAGGCGCAGTCGTTCTCGAGCTCGCTCACGCAGGCGGCGCCGATCCCTGGCCCTCGGCCCGGCGCTCGGCGGGAGAGGCCTGCACCGCGACCGGCTGGGTGAGCAGCTCGGCCGGGGTCCCGGCGGCCATCTGCTGCGCGAGGATGAGCTCCCGCGCCTCGGTCCGCAGCCGCGGGAGCTTCACCGCGAACACCGCGGCCGCGGCGATGCAGCACGCGCCGCCCGACGCGACGGTCGCGGGCGCGCCGATCCGGTCCGCCAGCCAGCCCGCGAGGAGCGCGCCGAGCGGGGCCATCCCCATGAACATCATCGCGTAGACCGCCATGACGCGCCCGCGGAGCGCGTCCGGCACCATCGCTTGCACGAGCGTGTTCGAGCCCGCCATCTGCACCATCATCGAGAAGCCCACGGGCACGAGCAGCAGCGCCGACAGCCAGAAGGTGCGCGACAGCGCGAACAGCGTGAGCGCGAGGCCGAACCCCGCGCACGCCGCGGCGACCCAGCGGCCGAGGCCCCGCAGCCGCCTGCGGACCGCGAGGGCCAGCGCGCCGAGCAGCGCGCCGACGCCCGACGCGCCCATCAAGAGGCCGAGGCTCCGCGGCCCGCCGCCGAGGATCTCCTCGGCGAAGACCGGCATCAGCACCGCGTACGGCATCGCGGTGACGCTCACGACCCCGAGCAGCAGGAGGATCGCGCGGATCGCCCGCGTGCGCGCCACGAACCGGAAGCCCTCGACGGCCTCGAGGATCGCGGACGCGCGCACCCCGACGGCCGGGCGCGGCGGGACGCGCATCGCGAGGAGGCTCCCGATGACGGCGACGAAGCTCACCCCGTTCGCGAGGAAGCACCACGCCTCGCCGATCTCGCCGACCAGGATGCCCGCCGCGGCGGGGCCGAGGATCCGCGCCCCGTTGAACATCGACGAGTTCAGGGCGATGGCGTTGGGGAGGTCCTCCCTGCCGACCATCTCGACCACGAACGCCTGCCGCGTCGGGATGTCGAAGGCGTTCACCACGCCGAGGAGCACGCTGAACCCGAGGATGTGCGCGACCTCGATCCTCCCCGTCATCGTGAGCGCGGCGAGCCCGAACGCGAGCGCCATGGCGACCGACTGCGTGCAGACGAGGATGCGGTGGCGGCTCCGCCGATCGGCCACGGCGCCCCCGATGGGCGCGAGCAGGAACACCGGGATCTGCGTGGCGAACCCGACGGCGCCGAGCAGCAGCGAGGAGCCCGTGAGCCGGTAGACGAGCCAGGACTGGGCGACCGTCTGCATCCAGGTGCCGACCAGCGAGACGAGCTGGCCCGCGAAGAAGAGCCGGTAATTCCGGTGGCGCAGCGCCCGCAGGAGCGACGGGCCGGTCGAGGACGGCGGCGTGGGACCCATGCGGCGTTGACCTCCGGCGCTCCTCTTAGAGGCCGCGGCCGGCGCCGGCCACCCCGGAGGCGCCCGCGACGGCGCGCGGTTCAGGGCGAGGACGTGAGGTTGGCGGGCCACGAGGCCGCCAGGTAGCCGCCGTCGACCGGGATGTCCTGCCCCGTGATGAACGAGGCCCTGTCGCCGAGGAGGAAGGCGACGAGCGCG
The DNA here is from genome assembly GCF_004135735.1 of Sorangium cellulosum. Classification (GTDB taxonomy): domain Bacteria; phylum Myxococcota_A; class Polyangia; order Polyangiales; family Polyangiaceae; genus Sorangium; species Sorangium cellulosum_F. The sequence continues at coordinate 5,747,630 of NZ_CP012670.1, forward strand.
GCCACCTCCTCGGGCGCGCCGACGCGGTTCATGGCCTGGAGCGACGCGGCGAAGGCGCGGGCCTCCGGATCGGCGAGGTGGAAGTTCGCCGTCGACATCTCGGTCTCGACGATGCCGGGGCTCACCGTGTTCACCCGGATCCCCCGCTGCGCGTACTCGACCGCGGCGCAGCGCGAGAACGCGACGAGGCCGGCCTTGGTCGCGCTGTACGCGGAGAGCCCGTGCGAGCCGCGCGAGGCGGCCACCGAGGCGCAGTTGACGATGGAGCCGCCGCCGCCCGCGAGCATGGCCTTGATCTGGTGTTTCATGCACCAGAACGCGCCGCGGAGGTTCGTGTCCATCATGAGGTCGTAGTCGGCGTTGGTCATCTCGGCGACGGGCGCGAACGACCCGACACCGGCGTTGTTGAAGGCGCCGTCGAGGCGCCCATAGGTGGAGACCGCGGCCCCCACGAGCGCCTCGATGTCGCCCTCGACCCGCATGTCGGCCGTGACCCAGGCGATCTCTCCGCCGCGATCCCGGATGGCCGCGACGAGCGCCCGCCCCGCGTCCTCGCGCCGCGCGCTCGCGACGACCTTCGCGCCCTCGGCGGCGAGCACGGCCGCCGTCGCCCTGCCGATACCCGAGCTCGCGCCCGTGACGATGACCACCTTGTCCTTCAAAGCTCCCATACCGCACCATCTCCTCGCGAAAGATAAGCAGCGCCTCGACACGAGCGGGTCCGGCGCCTGGAGCGCCAAGCTGCAATGATCGCCCCGCACCGGAAGCACGGTTGACCCGCTTGAAGGACTGCCAAGATGCCCAGACGAAATGATGAAGATGCCTGGCGAGGGGGAAAATGGGAAGGAGTTTCCGGCGGCCCGGCGCGCCCGGGCCGGCGCGCGTCAGCGACTCCGGCGGCCCGGGCCAGGCCGAGGGCGTTTGCGTCGAGGCCTCTCGGGCGCGTCGGCCCGGGCCGCGCGCGCCGGGCCCTTGGCCCCGCTCACCTCCGGCCGCTCGAGCGACGCGTGGAGGGCCCGGATCTGCGCGGCGGTCGAGAAGAAGCGCAGGGCCTGCCCCTCTCGGGTCGGCGCCCCTCCCGCCAGGCCGTGGGGCAGCGCCGGGCACTCGTCGAGGAGCGCGCGGAACATCGATGTCGCCTCGGCCCCGAGCTCGAGCTCGATCCGGGCGAGCCCGCCGCGCGAGCGCCACGGCTTGCCCGCGTCGCAATCCGCCTCCAGCCCGCGGGCCACGCGCTCGATCTCGCGGGCTGCCCGCGCGTCGACCTGGACCTCGGCCAGGCGGGCCAGCGTCCTCCGGAGCGCGCCTCCGGCGACGAGCGACACCTCGTGATGCAGGAGGTGCCAGCCGGCCATGAACATCTTCGCCGCGTCGTGCTCGGTCATCGCCGCCGCGAGCTCGTCCGGGCCTGGCGTCTTCCGCCCCGCGCGCCCTCCGGCGAGGCGCTCGAACCCGAGGTTGCATGTGCAGAGGGCGGCCTCGACGGCTTCGAAGGGCCGGAGCGCGCGGCCGTCATGGCTGCAGCCCGAGAGGAGGACGTTCACGAGGTAGCTCAGCTCCAGGAGCCGCTTCGCGTACAGGTCCGGATCGCGCGCCATCACCTCGCGAACGGCGGCCGTGAACAGGAGGTCTCCCCCGCGGCTGGCGCCGGCTGTGAGCAGCGGCGGCTCCGCCGCGGGCGGCAGGATCTCCGCCTCGCGCAGCACCTCGAGGAAGCGCCGGACGTCCTCCGCGGGCGCCGTGCTCTCCCCGTCGCCGGGCCGCCGGCCCGCGGCGGCCGATCGGGGCTTCACCGCCGCCGCCCGGAAATGCGCGCGCGTGACGGCATCGTACGAGCTGGCCTTCAGGATCTCCTCCAGCGGCGTGACCCTCGCCAGGTTGAGGAAGCTCACGGCCGCGGAGGGGGCGACGAACCCCTCCTGCTCGCGCCGGTCTTCCCGCTCCGCGGCCACGTCGGACTCCAGCATCTCCTCGGAGGTGAGGACGTCGTAGAGGCCGCCGGACTCCTCGATGTGCTCGGAGGAGATGGCGCAGCACCGCTCCAGCAGGGCGCGCAGGAGGGCGTGGTGCTGCCTGTCGAGCTCGACCAGGACCTGGACGATGGCGTCCCAGCTCCGGTGGTTCGTGGCGATGACGCGGAACCCCTCGAACTCCTGGTGGAGGCAGCCCTCGAGCGCCTTGTCCACGAGGTCGTCGTCGTCCGAGCGCTCCGCGCTCGACATCTGCACGGCGAGCTCGTCGACGTCGATCACGAGGACGTGCTTGCACAGGGCCAGCGTGACGAGGTCCTCGTCGAGCTCGGCGATCTTCTGCGCCGCGAACGCCTCGCCGGCCTCGAGCATGACCTCGAGCCAGAGGGCGAACCGATCGGCGTCGAACGTCTCGTCCTTGCCCGGGCGCTCGCTGCGCCAGAGGTCCTCGTCGAAGATGCCCTTGAGCTGCTCGGTCGTCGCGAGCGCGACGATCTCGCCCGCGTCCTCCAGGCCGATGTGGTGGATGAGCCGGGTGAGGACCGGGGCCTCGAGGCCCTGCACGAGGTGGACGAGGCCCGGCTGTTCGAGGAGCCGCGCCACGAGGTGGCGAGGACGGGTCGATTTCGCAAGCGGTGTTGTCATGACTCCCCTCTTCTTAGCGCCCTGACGGCACCTGCGTAAACAGCTCTGACGCCGCGACCACAGCAATTCAACGACGTTTTTGGCGACGAGCAGGGGCCAGCGTGGCCCGGCGCGGACGCCCGCTCGCAAACGATGGAGACGCTCGTAAAACCACTTGCGAACGGACTGCCGATCATCCATAATATAGTGTGTGGCGACAGGCCATCGCGCCTCGCTACGCCTCCCTGAGCGAGCGCGCCGGCGCCCGTGACGTTCCTCACACCACGTCCACGCACGGCGCCTCGCGTGGGCAGCCGGCTCGGGGGATCTACGGAGCGCGCCCGGCCGGGGCGGAGTTGGGCTATAGGCTTTCGTCCATGAACCGATTCCGCTTCATCGCCGGCTCATTCTTCCTGGCCGGCCATCTCTTCGCGCTCGGTTGCGGCGCTCCCCGGCCGGAGCCCGAGATCGCCTCGTCGGCCACGCAGAGCGGTTACGCCGGGCGGTATCCTGCCGAGCTGCAGGCCGCGGCCGCGTCGTTCAGCGAGCGCGAGGACCTCGCGAAGCGCGCGACCGACCAGCTCGACGCGTATCCGGATCAGCTCGAGGAGCCGGACTGGAAGGAGGTCCTCGACGTCATCGAGCAGGCGGACGCGGCCGGCCGGAGCCATGACTACGTGGAGCGCGTGCGCGCGGTGGACGGCGCCGTGGCGTTCTTCAACGACAACCAGGACGAGCTCACGCGCAGGGTGAGCGGCGCCGCGCAGTACGTCGTCAAGCAGAAGGGCTGCGAGGCGGACGTCACGGGCGCCACCTCCCGCGCGCTCGAGGATGGCGTCGAGCGTCAGCTCGAGGAGTACGTCCGCGCCCGCAACGAGGCGCACCGTCGCATCGAGCGTTACCGCGCCTCGCTCGGCAAGGAGAACGCCGCGGTGCTGGAGAAGCAGGCCGACGCGGTGAGCTTCACGAGCTACTTGGTCCACATTGATCTGGTCGAGCGCAAGCTCCGCCTGCGGCGGATGCTCGAGGAGATGGAGACCATCAAGACATCGATCGACGAGGCGATCGAGGCCGAGCGCGCGTTCCAGGCCTCGGGCAGGCGCACCGACGACGAGAAGAAGGCGTCGGAGGCGCGCATCGAGGAGCTCGGTCGGAGCAAGGCGATGCTCGACTCCTCCGCGACCCAGGCGAAGCAGATCGACGAGACCATGGAGGAGCGCATCGAGGCGGCGCAGAAGGCCTACCGCGAGGCGTTCGCCCGGCTACGCAGCACGCTCCGCAAGAACGCCGGCCTCCCCGCCGACCCCTCCGAGGGCTGACCCAGCTCCCCGTCCCCGTCTCCCCTCGTCCCCCGCCTCCGTCCCCGTCCCCGTCCCCCGTCCCCCGTCCCCCGTCCCCCGTCCCCCGTCCCCCGTCTTTCGTGCTCGTCCGCGTCCGCGTCCGCGTCCGCGTGCGCGTGCGCGTGCTCGTGCGCGCTCCATCCCCTCTTCCTCCCCCCTCTCCCCCATCTCCCCCCTCTCCCCCCTCTTCTCCCCTACCCCCCCCACCGCTCCGCCATCACCAGCGTCTTCCGGTTATCCGGCAACGTCAAAAACCTCTCCCTCCACACCGGATCACTGATCTTCCCCGCCCTCTCCAGCAACCTCTCCTTCGCCGCCGCAATCGCCGCCGCGCAATCCGCCTCCATCCCGTTCGCCTCCAGCGCCTCCGCGTACACGAGCCTCACCGACGACTCCCCCTCCTCGATCGCCCCGAGCGCCCGCAGCATCGAGTACGCCTCCCCCGCCGCCGAGAGCCCCTCGTCGAACCTCCCCAGCCCGAGCAGCGCCCGCGCCCTCACCGCCACCGCCGCGGCCCGCAGCGGCGGCGCGCTCTGGAGGATCTCCGCCGCGGTGCGCGCCTCCCGCTCCGCCCCCTCGAAGTCCCGCGCGAGCAGCGCGATCCGCGCGAGGTACGTCCTCGCGCTCCCCTCCGTCCGCGGATCCCCGAGCCGCTGCAAGAGCGCGATCGCCTCGCGCTCGGTCCGCTGCGCCTCCTCGAGCCTCCCCCGGTACCCGAGGACGTGCCCCAGGTTGCTGAGCGTCGCCGCCGCGAGCTCGTGGAGCCCCATCCACTCCGCGCCGGCCAGCGCGCTGCGCAGCATCGCCTCCGCGCCCTCGAAGTCGCCGAGCTCGGCGTGCATGTAGCCCACGTTCATCCGCACCGCGCACGCGTTGCCGCGATCGCCGGCGCGCTCGAACGCCTCCAGCGCCGCCTCGAGCCCCACGAGGCACGCCCCGGGATCGCCGCTCACGAGCGCCCGGATCGAGCGCGCCTCGTGCAGCCGCGCCACCACCTCGACCTCCCGCGCCGCGAGATCGGTCCCGTCGCCCTCGATCGCCTCGATCAGCGCGTCGGCGATGGCGTAGCGCCCCCCGAACGCGAGCAGCAGCGCGCCCTCGCCGAGGCACATGTGCTTCGCCACGAGCGCCCCCTCCTGGGCCGCCTCCGCGGCCTGGGCCGCGCCCATCCAGCGCTCCACCCGCTCGAAGCCGCCCAGCTTGCCCGCGGCCACCGCGACCTGCTTGATCGCCGAGAACCACGCCGCCGTGCCGGGCGCGAGCCGCTCCACCGCCTCCGTCCCGCGCTGCTCCGCGAGCGCGAGCTCCCCGCGCCAGACGTGCGCCTCGGCCTCGACGAGGCGCAGCTCGCCGAGCGTCCGCGAGGCCGGCCCGCACGCGATGCCGCGCTCGGCCCGCTCGATAGCGGCCGCGAGGTCCTGCGCCCGGAGCGCCTGCTCCGCCGCGCGGCAGTACGAGGACGCCGCCCGCGACAGCTCGCCCCCGCGCTCGAAGTGCTCGGCGAGCGCCATCGGATCCGCCGCGCCCGCGCGCTCCAGCCACTCGCCGGCGAGCCGGTGCCCGAGGCGCCGATCGCCCTCGGTCAGCATCTCGTAGGCCGCCTCGCGCACGATCGCGTGCTGGAAGCTGTACTCGACCTCGCCCGGGAGGCTCCCCTCGCCGCGGCGCGCGATGACCTCGCGCTGCTCCAGCTCGACGAGCTTGGCCGCGACCTGCGCCCCGCCGACGAGCGCCGCGACGCCGCCCTGCCAGAACGTCTGGCCGAAGACGCTCGCCGCGCGCAGCACGCGCCGCGCCTCGACGTCGAGCGCCTCGAGGCGCGCCTGCACCATCGCCAGCACCGTCTCCGGCAGGTCCGCGCCCTTGCCGTCGGCCACGGCGCGGAGCTGCTCCTCCAGGTAGAACGCGTTGCCGTCGGCGCGGTCGACGATCATCGCGAGCAGCTCGGGCGCGACGTCGTCGCCGAGCACCTGCCGCGCGAGCCGCTCGCTCGCCCGGCGCGGCAGGCCCGAGAGCTGCACCTCGTGCACGCCGCGCCCCGCCCAGAGCTTCGGGAAGAGCTCGCGCACGTCGGGCCGGCCGAGCGCGAGCACCATGAGCGGCTGATCGGCCAGGCTGCGGAGCGCCGCGTCCACGAGCATGACGCTGGGCAGGTCGCCCCAGTGCAGGTCCTCGAGCACGAGGACCACCGGCCTCGCCGAGCACTCGGCGCGCAGGAACTCCTCCCACGCGAGGCGGATCTGGTCGCTCATCAGCACGGGGCTGCGCCGCGCCGCCATGAGCTGCACGCTGTCGCCGTCGGGGAACGGCACGCCCAGGAGCTCGCCGAGGAACGCGGCGACGCGCGCCGGATCGGCGGCGCCGTACCGCTCGACCCGCGCGCGGATCTTGTGCTGCCGCGCCTCGAGCGGCTCGCCGTCGAACAGGCCGATCGCGCGCCGGAGCGCCGGGGCGAGCAGGGCGAAGGCCGAGCCCGCGCTCATGGGGTCGCCGCGCCCGATCCACACCTCCATGTCCTCGCCCCGGTCGCGGAGCCGCCGGATGAGCTCGGTGCGGAGGCGGGATTTGCCGGCGCCCGCGGGCGCGGTCACGAGCACCGCGCTCGGCGTCGACTCGTCGACGCAGTGCGAGAACGCCGCCTCGAGCAGCGCGAGCTCGCGGTCGCGGCCGACGCACGGCGTGGGCTTGCCGAGCAGGGGCGGCGTCGTGGCCAGCGCCTCGCGCTCGCCGTGGAGGCGGATGCCGTCGCGGTCGCGGGTGACGCTGAACCGGGAGCCGAGCAGCCCCGCGGTCACCTCGTCCAGGCGGACCGCGTCCGCGGCGGAGGGCGCGCGCGGGGACGGCAGGAGGTGGACGGCGCGATCGATGAGCTCGCCGACCGGCAGCCGCGACGACATCTCGGCGCGCCCGGTGACGAGCGCCACGGGCACGCAGCCGAGCAGCGCGTTCAGCGCGAGCGCGCAGCGCGCCGCCTGCGCGGCGAGGTCGGTCGGGGTGCCCGTGGCGGAGAGCACGATGAGCGGGGAGCGGGACTCCAGGATCTCGAGCTCGCCCTGGTAGCGCTCGGCCACGGCGAGGAGCGCCTTGCTGCGCTCGAGGTCCTCCTCCTGGGAGCGCGTCGCCTCCGCGTCGCCGGCGACGTCGCGCGCGAGCACGAGGCACATCATCTTGCGCTCGTTGGTGGTGATCTCGCCCCCGAGCAGGCTCGACGCCGGGCGGCTGCTCGCGGCGCCCGCGGAGCGCTCCTCGAGCGCGAGGAGCTCCGCCGCGACCGCCTCGCCGTCGCGGGGCCGGGCCTGGGGCTGCTTGGCGAGCAGGCGCGCGACGAGATCGTCGAGCGCCTCGGGGATGTCCCCGCGCAGCTCCCTGAGCCGCGGCGGGTCCTCGAGGATGACCTTGATGAGCACCGAGAGCCCGTCGGCGCCCTGGAACGCCGAGCGGCCGGTGAGGCACTTGAAGAGCACGCAGCCGAGCGAGAAGACGTCGGCGCGGGCGTCGATGTGCGGCTCGCTGCGGGCCTGCTCCGGCGCCATGTAGCCCGGGGTGCCGAGCATCGTGCCGGGCATGGTGAGGTGCCGGTCGATGGCGCCGAGGCGCACGACGCCGAAGTCGATGAGGGTGACGCCCTCGACGGCGCCGCCGACGAGGAACAGGTTGCTCGGCTTGAGGTCGCGGTGGACGATGCCGGCGCGGTGGATGACGCCGAGCGTGGAGGCGACGCTCGTGGCGAGCGTGAGGCTCTCGTCGACGGTGAGCGGCTTCCTGGCGAGGCGCTCGGTCAGCGTCTCGCCCTCGAGCCACTCCATCGCGAGGTAGGGGTGGCCCGCGCCGGTCGCGCCGTGCGCGATGTAGCGCACGATGCCCGGGTGCCTGAGCGCGGTGAGCCCCTCGAGCGCCTCGGCCTCGCGCGCGAACCGGACGGCCTCCTGGAGCCCGCGGCGCTGCAGCACCTTGAGCGCCACCGCCTCCTGCGTGACCAGGTCGAAGGCGCGATAGACGTCGCCCATCCCGCCCGAGCTGGCGAGGCGCTCGATCCGGAAGCGACCGTCGATGACGTCTCCCACGCGCATCCCGGCGCCCTTGTTACCTGAGACCCCGCATGAGCCTGCTTACAACGTGAGTAGACGAACTCGGCGCCGATCGCCAGCGGGTCTGCCCGGAACGTCACCGCGCCTGGCGCGCCACCGGGCGCGACCGCAGCGGAGGGAGGCGAGCGCGACCGCAGCGGAGGGGGGCGGGCGGGTCCGTATCCCACGAGGTGCGGCGATGCAGGTCGAGCCAGGCGCGAGGGCGGCCGCCCCTGCCGGCTCGCTCGGGGCGGCGCGGCGGGGGGTGCCGCGCGCGCCCGTGGCCCTCCTCCCCGCGCGTCCCCGAGCGCGCACCGGGAGGCGCGCGTCGGGGCGATCGAAGGAGCCTGGGCCGAGCAGGAGAGTTTGCCTGGGCGGGTCGCTCTCGCGCGAGGGGTCTTGATGCATGTCGGCCTCTCGCGGCGACAGCGGTCCGCGGGGGAGAGGGTATATCGATAGCACAGGCGCCTCGGAGAGCGGCTGTTGGCGGACCGAGGACGAGCTTGCCGGGGCGAGCCGTCGCGCTCTGTCGTCGTGTGCTGGGTGTGCTGGTATCCCGCGGCGCCCGAGGTGCGAGGGCAGGAGGGAGCTCGTCGCCCTGGTCGCCGGGCCCGGGAGCGTCGCCCCCGCGGCGAGGACGGCACGGGCTCTCGGATCGGGTTCCTTCCGGCCATCTTCGCGGGTATGGTCGGGCCGGGTGTCCTGGCTGCCCTCGTCGCTGGCCGCCCGGCACGACGACCGCGCCCTCGGGGTCAGCCAGACCTCGGCAGAACAGACCACCGCCCGCACCGAGACCTCGATCCCCACGGGAGCTTCTGATGAGAGAGCACGCAGCACTCCGGACGACAGGGACTCTCGCGACGGTGACGGCCGCGGCGCTCGCCCTCGTGTGCGGGAGCGCGGCATGCAACGCGATCTCGGGGGTCGGCGCGCTCGACTTCTCGGGCACCGCCGGCACGACGGGCGGCGGCGCAGCCGGCAGCGGTGGCGGTACGGCCGGCGGTGACGCGGGCAGCGGCGGCGCTGGCGGCACGGACGGCGCCGGCGGCGCCGGCGGCACGGATGGTGTCGGCGGCGCCGGCGGCATGGGCGGCGCCGGCGGCATGGGCGGCGCCGGCGGCACGGGCGGCGCCGGCGGCACGGGCGGCGCCGGCGGCACGGGCGGCGCCGGCGGCACGGACGTCGACATCTCTTACGAGATCCCCTGTGGGAACGGCAACGTGGCGATCGGCATTCACGGCCGGAGCGGCGGCTCGGTCGACCGTATCGGCCTGATCTGCGCGCCGCTCGCCGGCGACGGCACCCTGGGCACCGCCTTTCAGACCGTGACCGCCGGCGGCGACGGCGGCTCGCCGGGCAGCGTGCTCTGCCCTGCGAGCCAGGTCCTCGTCGGGATCCGCGTCTGGGTCGACTCCCTGGTTCACCGGATCGATCTGCTGTGTCAGACGATCGAACAGTGGAAGATGAGCGAGAGCACCCCCAATGTCGTCCCTGGCATGGGCAACGTCCACAGCACAGGGTACGAGGTCAAGTGCCCGATGGGGAGCGCCATCGCTCAGCTCCACGGCGACGCCGACCAGCTCGTGCGCTCCGTGCATCTGGCGTGTCGCAAGCTGTGACGGGCCGTCGTCACTCCGGCGCTGCGGCGCTCGCGAGAGCGCCTCACGGCACCGGACCGGGCCAGCGACAGGAGACGCGCGCCGGAGAAGGCTGCGAGCGCGGGGGCTCGAGGGCGGCGACCCCGTACGAGCGCCTCGCGTCCGGCGAGGTCCTGGGGTAGGTTCCGCGGCCGATGGACACCCGAACTTACTTCCAGGGCAAGAGCGTTCTCGTCACCGGCGGATCGAGCGGCATCGGGCTCGCGTTCGCGCGGCTCGTCGCGGGGTACGGCGCCTCGGTGACGCTGGTCGCGCGCCGCCGCCCGCTCCTCGACGAGGCGGCGGTGGCCATCCGGCGCGAGCACCCGTCCGCGCGCGTCGACGTGCTGGAGCTCGACATCAGCCGCGCGGACGACGTCGCGCGGACGATGGAGTCGTTCCTCGCCGACCGGCCGGTCGACCACCTCGTGAACAACGCGGGCGCGGTGATGCCGGGGCGCTTCCTCGAGCTCCCGATCGAGCAGTTCCGGGCGATGATGGACGTCAATTTCTTCGGCGCCGTCCACCTGAGCAAGGCGGTCTTGCCGGCGATGGTGGCGCGCCGGAGCGGTCATGTGCTCAACGTCTCGTCGCTGGCGGGGGTCATCGGCATTTACGGCTACACGCCGTACGCGGCGAGCAAGTTCGCGCTGATCGGGTTCTCGCAGGCGCTGCGCGCGGAGATGTGGCCGCACGGCGTCCGGGTGAGCGTGTGCATGCCGCCGGACACGGACACGCCGCAGCTCGCGTTCGAGAACCAGTACAAGCCGGCCGAGACGAAGGCCATCGCGGGCAACGTGAAGACGCTGGAGCCGGACGCGGTGGCGCGCAGCATGGCCGAGGGCATGGCGCGCGGGCGATTCGAGATCTACCCGGACGTGGGCTCGCGCGTGAGCGCGATCGCGCAAGGGGTGATCCCGGGCGTGGTCCGGTGGGTCTGCGACAGCGCGCAGCGGAAGGCCGGGACGGCGGCGCGCTGAGCGCGGCGGGTACCAGGGCTTCCACCGGCAACCGGGTTCTGGTACGGGAGCCCGTCTTCGGGTGATCGGGTACGGGAGCCCGTCTTCGGGTGATCGGCTCCAGGGGCTCCGTCCGGTCCGAGGCCCGGGCGAGGAGAATCGCACCTGTGCGAAGGAACATCCGAGTCGGCGTCATGCTTGCGCTGGGCGCGGCCGTCCTGTCCGGCGCGGCGGAGAGCAGGGGTGAGGCGCGGGAGGAGGCGGTCGCCCGGCTCGTGGCGCAGGCGAACGCCGCCGCCCGCGAGGATCGGCTGGCCGACTCGCGAGACCTCTGGAGGGCGGTGTGGCAGCTCGACCGCTCCCAGGTCGCCGCGTGCAACATCGGGGCGCTGTCGCTCCGGCTCGGCGACGCGCCGGGCGCGGTGCGCTGGCTGTCGGTCTGCAAGGAGATCATGCGCGCGCCGAGGACGCCCGAGGAGCGCGCCCTGCACGCGTCGCGGCTCAGCGACCTGGCCCGCGCGCGGCAGCTCACCGGCGAGATCCACGTCATCGCGCCCGCGGGCGCGGCGATCGCGATCGACGGCGCGCCTGTCCAGGTCGAGGGCGAGCGGCCCATCCCGGTCGCCCCGGGGCGCCACCTGGTGCGCGCCGTGCTGGACGGGCAGATCGCGACCGCGGAGGTCGACGTACCGCGCGGCGAGGCGCGGGAGGTGGTGCTCACCTTCCCGGCCCCGGGCGCGGGTGCGGGCCCAGAGGACGCCCCGGCGGGCGCGGGCCTGCGCGCCGGGCCCACGGCCGAGCGGCCCGAGGCGGCCGAGCGGGCGGCGGTCCCGACCCACGCGCCATCTCGCCCGAGGCCGCGGCCGGATCTCGTCGCTGGCGGCTTCGGGCTGTCCGCCGCCCTGGCGACGGTCGGCGGCGTGATGCTGCTCGGCGCGGAGAGAAAGGACGAGGCGGGCCGCTCCTACGCGGTCGCCGCGGGGGCGAACGGCTGCTTCCGGCTGAGCCGGCCGATGTGCCGGGAGTCCGCCTCGGCCTACGACGACGCGCGCCTGTTCCGGAGCGTGGGCATCGCCGGCCTCATCACGGGCGGCGCCGTGCTCGCGGCGACGCTCGGGTACACGTTCTACCCGCGCGGGTCGGCGGAGATCGCGGTGTCGGCCAGCGGCGTTACGGTGACGGGTCGCTTCTGATCTGGCGTTCGACAAGGCACCTGGCCAGCTCGAAGGCGCGCCCCGCGCGCGACCCGTGCTGGCGAAAACTTGCGTGACAGGCCCGGGTCGACCGCGGCATGCTGGGCGCCTCGAAGGACCAGGTAGACGACACCCCGGCGGATTGGGGCCGCCAGGGTGCCGGCGCCGCAGCCTCGTGCCGGAGGACTGGACGCATGGGTGGATCCGTCAAGCATTGTGCCGCAGGTTTCCTTACTCTTCTCAGCGCAGCGCTCTTCTTCGCCTGCGGCGATGGGCCCTATCAGGGGGGCAGGTGCGCGACCACGGACCACTGCCAGTCGGAGGACCAGAACGTCCCCGGCACGATCTGCGTCGACGAGCACTGCGTGTGCGGGGAGCCTGGCAAGGTGATCTGCTGCGCGCGCGGCGAGGAAGAGCCGAGCTGCTTTTTGGAATGCCGCGAGTGCAGCGAGTGCGCGGAGGGCACGCTGGAGTGCTCGGGATACCCCGAGCCGTCCGGGGGCTGCGAGAGCGACGCGGAGTGCCCTGGCCCGCCGGATCCGCGGTGCGGCGCCGGGCGGTGCGTGGACGGCGCGTGCGAGGTGGAGATCACGCGAGGGCCGATCGCGTCGCAGCGCCGCGGCGACTGCAAGGTCGAGGAGTGCACGGCCGACGGGCGCGTGGTCAGCGTGGCGGCTTACGACGCCTACGATGATGGCAACCAGTGCACGCTGGATGTCTGCGAGATCGACAGGCCGCGAAATCTGGTTCTCGAGGACGTCACTTGCCCCGATTCGGGCGGCGGACGGTGCCACGCGGGCGAGTGCCTGCAGTGCTACGGTGGAGACCGAGACATGTGTCCCGCCGGGCTGGCGTGCGACGGTGTCTGGTGCGTACCGCTGCATTGCGTGAACGGCGTCCGGGACGCGGGGCTCGGCGAGACCGGCTTCGACTGTGGTGGGCCGTGCCGGCCTTGCCAGCCGAGCGAGCGGTGTGCTGCCGCCACCGACTGCGTGAGCGGCGTGTGCACCAACGGAAGCTGCCAGATCCCGACGTGCAGCGACAACGTGAAGAACGGCACCGAGACGGGCATCGACTGCGGCGCGCCGTCGTGCCCGCGCTGCGCGCCCGGCCGAGGCTGCAAGACCGGCGCGGACTGCACGAGCGGCGTGTGCTGGCGCGGCCTCTGCGAGCCGCCGACCTGCAGCGACGGCGTGAAGAACGGCGATGAGGCTGGCGTCGACTGCGGCGGCGAGGGCTGCAGCGCGGACTGTCCCGGCTGATGGCCGACGGCCCCGCGCGGGGTCCGTGCGCATGGATGCGCACCAGGACCGCTCGACCAGCACGGCGACGTCCGGCGCGCCCTCCCGCCGCGGTACCGGCGGGGGTGGACGCCCGGAACGCGTGCCGCTCCCCAGGCCACGACCGCGCCCGCCCGAGTGACACTACGTGTGCCCGAACGTTTACAGGAGAGCATCCGAAGTGACACTACGTGTGCCCGAACGTTTACAGGAGAGCATCCGGAGTGACACTACGTGTGCCCGAACGTTTACAGGAAAGCATCCGGAGTGACACTACGTGTGCCCGAACGTTCACAGTACGGGGTACCCCTGAGCTCTCGCGGCTGCCCGGACAGGCTTCCCCCGGTCCAGCCGAAGGTACACGCGTCCATTTCGTGCTTCCGACGGCTGCGAGACGCAGCGGACGTTCGCGGTCGAGCGTGCCCGCGGCTACATTCGCGGGATGGCCAAAGCCAGAACTACCAAGAAAGACACCGGGAAGGCGCCTGCGTCGCCTCCCACCACCCAACGCTCCTACCGCGCTTGCCTCGAGCGCTTCGCCCCGGAGGCCCTCGCGCTCCCGGAGCGAGAGGTCGAGGTCTGTCGCGCCGATGTGCGGATCGCCTTCGCCAACGTGAAGCAGGGCGTCCAGGCGGTCTGCTCCGACCCGGCGCGGGTCAGGAAGGCGCTGCCCGAGCTGCCGCTCGACGATGTGCTCGCGCTGCCGGACCTCGGCCGGGCGCTCGTGTTCGTGTCGACCCGCATCACGGCCAAGCCGGCGAGCGCTCGCGAGATCGAGGCGAAGCTCAAGATCGTGGCCGAGCTCCGCGAGCCGATGCTCTTGGTCGCCGAGACCCTGGCCAAGCGCGGTCTCCTTCCGAAGGAGGTGGTCGCGGAGATCCGGGCCGGCACCGGCAAGTACGACATGGCCAGCGACGGGATGGCGCTGGCCCACCTGTACGAGGAGCACGCGGAAGCGCTCCGTGGGAAGCACCCCTTCACCCGGGAGGAGTTCGCAGCGCTGCAGGAGGCGAGCGAGTGGCTGCTCGACAACCTCACTCCCGACGGCGCTCGCCGCCCGGTCGCCAGGCAGCGCGGCGAGGCCGAGATGATGCGCGATCGGCTCTGGACCCTCATGGTCCGGCGCCATGTGGACCTGCGCAAGATCGGCTACTACTTCCACGGCGACGCCTTCGAGGAGATGACCCCGAAGCTCCAGTCACGCGTCGCGAGGAGCACGGCGCAGGCCGAGGAAGAAGCCGAGGCAGAAGGGGCGGAGGAGGAGATCGAGGAAGAAGGGGCGGAGGAGGAGATCGAGGAAGAAGAAGCCGACGACGAGGCCGAGCAGCCCGCGGAAGCGGCGTCTTCCTGAGCCGTTCGCAGGAACAGGCCGCCCTTCCACCCACCTTCTAACCCATGCGCTAGGGTGCGCTCCCCGCCGCGCGGGCCTGGAGGGCCGGCGCTCGGCAGGGCATTACGAGCGCCGCGAGAGCCCCGTGCGCGTCCCATGTCGCAGCGGACCGCTCCCGGAGTATAAGCTGCGGCTCGCGTGATGACTTCCGTCAACTTCGAGTTCCTCCGACCCAGGCGGGCCTACCTCGCCGAGCTTGCAGCCTTCGCCGAGCAGTACGCCTGGCCCGACCCCTCGAGCGCCCTGGTCAAGCTCCGCAGCTTCGTCGAGGAGATGGTCGCGACGATCTACGCGGAGCTGAGCCTCGTCGCGCCCCGTAACGCCCACCTCAACGATCTGCTCAACGAGTCCACCTTCCAGGCGGCCACGCCCCGTGTGATCCGATCCTGACCAAGCTGCACGCCGTCCGGAAGGCGGGGAACAAGGGCGCGCACGGCGTTCCAGTGACCACGCCGGATGCGCTCGCGATGCTCCAGGAGGCGTACGACCTCGCGGCCTGGTTCCACGTCCGCTTCGACGGCGGCAAGCGGGACCAGTGCGGCAGCTTCACGCCGCCTTCGGGCAGCACCGCTCGCGAGACGAAGGAGGCGCTCAAGAGGGCGCACAAGGAGACGCTGGACAAGCTCGCCGAGAAGGAGGCGCAGCTCGCGAAGCTCCTTGCAGACTTGGAGGCCGAGCGTGCCAGGGCCGCCGCGGCGGCGACAGCGCCGCCGCCGACGCAGGCAGAGCTGGACGAGGCTCGCCTCGAGGGCCTGAAATTCGCGAACCTCCTCGGATTCAGCGAGGACGCGACGCGGAAGAAGCTCATCGATGACGACCTGCGCAAGGCGGGCTGGGACGTGGGGCCGAGCGGCGCCTCCACCGAGCAGGTCGGCCAGGAGGTCGAGGTCGACGGCCAGCCCACAAAGACGGGCGAGGGCGCGGTCGACTATGTGCTCTGGGGCGACGATGGAAAACCGCTCGGCCTCGTCGAGGCGAAGAAGACGGCGAAGGACCCCGCTCTCGGGAAGAAGCAGGCGGCGCTCTACGCCGATGCGCTCGAGAAGAGGTACGGGTACCGGCCGGTCATCTACTACACCAACGGGATCGAGACCTTCCTCTGGGATGACGTGCTCGGCGAGCCGCCCCGCAAGGTGTACGGCTTCTACGCCAAGCCGAGCCTGGACTACCTCCGCTTCCAGCGGGAGAACCGGGTGCCGCTCGACACGCTCGCGGCGGACCCCAAGATCGCCGGCCGCACTCACCGTCACCAACGAGGCGGGGGAGACACACAGGTACGAGCGAAACGGAGCTGGCTTCATCGTCGCAGAGCATACGTTCGACGGCCGCAGCTATTCCTACCGGCACGACGCCGCCGGTCGCGTCACCCAGATGAAGAACGCGTCGGTCGGAGTATGGTCTTACGAGTACGATGCGTGCGGGCGCCTGACCCGTCGCGAGAACCCGGACGGGTCGATGGACGAGTTCGAGCGCGATCCGCTCGGGCGCACGATCGTCGCGCGCAACACCGATGTCGAGTGTCAGCTCACGTACGATATTCGCGGCGCGGTGACCAGCGAGACGGTGATCGCCGGCGGCGAGACCACACGCGTGGACTACCGGAACGACCTGCTCGGCAAGCCGGCCGAGGTGCGCTCATCGCTGGGCTTCCACGAGTGGGTGGAGCGCGACCTCATGGGCAGCCCCACGCGCATCCGCTTCGGGGACGGCCGCGAGATCAAGCTCCAGTACGACCTGTGCAACCGCGAGGTGACGCGGGAGCTGCCGGAAGGCGGGGCGATTCACTCCTTCCGCGACGCGATCGGCCTGCTCACGCAGCGGTGTGTCACGACGGCGGGGGCCGGGACGCGGCCAGGAGAGCCGGGGTGGGTGGGCCCGGTGCCCCGGGCCACGGTCTGGCAGAAGAGCTTCGCGTACTCGCCTGGCGGCGAGCTCATCGCAGAGCACGATCCGCGCGCGGGCACGACACGCTACGAGCACGATCCGCTGGGGCAGCTCATCGCGGTGATCCCTCCGGGCATCCAGAAGCTGATGTACGGGTATGACGAGACGGGCAACCGCCTTGCATCGAGCGGGGAGCGGTACGCGGCCGGCGGCAAGATGCTGCAGCGGGGGAACGTCGAGTACAAGTATGATGCGGCAGGGGCGCTGGTCGAGCGGCGTGACACGAGCTCCTCGGCGCCCGCGTGGCGCTACCGGTGGGCCGACACCGGGCTGCTCCAGCAGGTCGTCAAGCCCGACGGAACCACGCTGAGCTTTCTCTACGACGCCTTCGCGCGCCGCGTGATGAAGAAGGTCGAGACCCCGGGCGGCGGCACGTCCGTGCACCGGTACGTCTGGACCGGCGACGTGGTGCTTCACGAGGTCCGCCGCCACGTGCCACGTGCCGGTGATCCGGTGGTCGAGGTGCGCACGTACTGCCACGGGCCCAGGGATCCGGTGCCGATGGCGCAGCGCAAGGACAGGATCGTCGGCGGGCAGCGCGTGGACGGCGCCTGGGAGTTCCTCGTGACCGACGCCAACGACGCGCCGGACGCCATCGTGTCGGGCCAGGGCAAGGTGCTCGCCGAGGTCGAGATGGATCCGTGGGGCAACGTCAGCGACGCGACGCGCGGCACGACCTCGTTCCGGTTCCCGGGTCAGTACGAGGACGAGGAGACCGGGCTGTTCTATAACCGCTACAGGTACTACGACCCTGAGCTCGGCCGCTACATCAGCCCGGATCCGATCCGGCTCCAGGGCTCGCTGCATGCCTACGCGTACGCGGGCAACCGGCCCGACTCGGCGATCGATCCGGACGGGCTACAAACGATCGTTGCGATCACCCGTAAAGATGGTTCCATCATTGAACGCAGCCAGGGGCAGGAGCAGCCGTATCACATAGCGGTTCAGCGGGCCCTCTCGCCGTGCACCGCGCACACCTCTGGTGCTCCAACGGTCCAAATGGAGACGGACACCTCGGCGGAGCGCGGTGGCCGGCGGCCGGCGGCGTGCGCTGAGCCGGCAGCGCTCTCGGCTCACTTCGATGACTGGGAAAGGCGCAACTGTCCGCCACAAGGCATCCGCGCGCCCATCCATCCTGATACCGAGGAAGGGCGGCGTTCGCTCGGCGATGCGCTCGGGGAGATCAGAGAGGAAAACGGGATTGCCGCTCGCGATCAGAAGGGCAGAGAGATGGCCCCCTGCGCGAACTGCAGCCAGACGGTCCCGAACCTGTGGCGCTTGACGGGGCCCAACGCGACGCCCCCGCCGAACGTGATCGCGCCCGGGTATACCCCACAGTCGATCAGCGCCTTGGAGAGGGGAAACAGTCCTGGCCCGATGCAGCGATTCACCCCGCCGCAACGCTCGACCCCATCGTACGAGCAGCGGCTGCGCGAGCACAACCAGCGGCGCGGGGACAACCGTGTGATACATACCTGGGACGCGAACACGGGCTGGGGGTCCAGAACGCCATGAACAGCAAGCCACCGATCTCAGAGCGCGGCCTTCACTATCTCGTCGAGAACGGCTGTATGCCTCCAGGCTGGCGCCGCGACGTGCTGCTCGACTGGCTGGCGCAGCACGGCGTGCCCCGCTTGGACGTCCTCATCGCCTGGGAAGAGGCGCTACACGACATCCGTAACCGTCTTTACCTCCCCCGCAGCTCGTGCGCGAGCAGCGAGAAGGGCTGCCGCAAAGGGATATCGAATGACCTGCTCCTCCTGCCTGGCAGCTTGAGCTACCGGACCATGCGAGTGTACCCGGGCGGTCGTATACCGAACGTCCGCGAGCACGAGGGCGTGAAGCTCGTGCTCTTCGGCGAATCGATCTCGCCGGCGCGCTACTTTTATATGGATCAGGCCGGTCGCGTCTTCGAAGTCACGCCGTGGCGCCCATGCCATCTGGTGGCTCAGTCGCCCTTCGTCCATCTGGAGCGAGCGATCCTCGAAGCGATGACGCTAAAAGCAGAGGCGCAGCTCCGGTGCCAAGGGAACGTGGCCGACAAGCTCGCCAGCGCCCTCGACGTGCCGGTGATCCCCGAGGCGAGCGACGAGCTGGAACAGTCCCGCGGGGATGGCCGCTTCATCCTCCAGCAACGCGACCCGCGGTACACCGATGTGTTCGTGCTCTCCTTGGAGGATGCCCCGCTCGTGCTGGGCGCGCTCAAGCAGCTCGGCGTGCGTGCGTTCATGCAGGGCCCGGCATGGGCGAACGTCTCGTTCGAGCCGCTCGAGGAGGCGCCGCCGCTGGGCGAGCCGGCGGCCGACGCGGTGGTCCCGCTCTGGTCGTTCGGCGGCATCCGTGGATCCATCGCAATGGAGGGAGATACCATCGTGCAGACGACAGGCCGGCGCAGTGAGGTTCGCCGCCGCATCATAGGGAAAGATCAGGTAACCGAGGTGCGGCGGTGCTTGGTCACGAAGTCGGAGCTCGGGATGTTCTCCCCCCGCGCGCGCAAGTACCTGCTCGCCGTGGACGCGCGGCGTGATCCGGTCGAGATCCCGGAGGCGGACGAGCTGGAGCGGATGCTCCGGGCCTGGGGCCTGCCCTCGTATCCCGCGCTCGTGGACTTCCACGCGAGCTGGGCCGGATTTGCCTGGGGGAACGCCGAGACCCCCAACCAGCTCGGGACGTTCGGCCTGCTGCTCGCCAGTTTCCCACCACCCGACCCGCCGATCGAGCGGCGAAAGCCGGGTAGCCCGCCCAGCATGAGCCTCGAGTGGGAGGGTCGCGAGCTCGTGATGATCGGGGCGACGCAGAGCACGACGATGTTCCTCGACCACGACGGATCCATCGTCGAGCACGAAGCCTACGAAAACCAGCTCTTTCCAAGCGCGTCCAGCATCGTGAAGCGCATCGAGTTCGAGGCGACGCTCGAGACGGTGACCGGCGTGCAGTACCTGGAGGGGGCGTGCGGCGGCTTCGTTGGCCGCGAGCTCGCCGACGCCCTTGGCCTCGCGCCTGTCCCGGAGGCGAGTGACACGGTCCGCGCGTGGTGGATCGGCGAGCACGTGTCGGTGTACGAGTGCTACTCACCCGTCTCCGGCGAGCGCATGACGGCGATCTTCGCGGACAATGAGGAGCTGCACGAGCACGCGATGCAGCTCGGAAAGTCATTGAAGGGCACGCCGTAGCGGCGAGCGATGCGGCTCGTGCCTGAGCTTCGCCGGGAAGGCGCGTCCATCCGGGACGCCTCCGCAACGCCGAAGACCTCGACGCTGGCGCCGCGGACCGTGGCTGGTGTTCGGGAGGTGCTGCATTTCGGCATCGACGTTCATAGCCGCCCACCACACATAGATCGTGGATGCGCAGGATCCGCCCGCCACGAACAGACCAGCCAGATCTCGCGTTAGACCGCCATGAGTGCGAGCCACCACAAGCTTTATCCTGGGTGGCATCTGCTACAATGCGGGACATGTCGCACTTGGTCACCACCATTCCTCATCTCGTCCGACGCATCAGCCCTATGCAGCCGGCGTGCATTCTGCTTGGAATGTTCGCCATGAGTGCGAGCTGTTCGCCCGCGGATCGCGACTTCGTGCGCTCCGAGCCAGGCGGAACCGGCGGTACGGGTGCCGGCGATGGGCACGGCCCCGGCGTCGGAGGAACGAGCGGCGGGTCTGGCTGCGCTCTCGAAACACAGGCGACGGACTGCGACGACGATAATCCGTGCACGGCGGACGCGTGCGCGGCTGGTGCCTGCGTTCACGTTCCGTTTGACGGTGTATCCGCGCCACCATCCGCGCAGGTCGCAGGCGACTGCCAGCTCCTCACCTGCGTCACGGGGCAGCCATCGCAAGCGATAGATGACAGCGACGTCCCCGACGATGACAATGAATGCGCTGTGGAGACATGCGAAGGAGGCGTCCCGACGAGCACGTCCGTGCCTGATGGCGCGCCGTGCGGGCAATCGACCGACTGCATCGCCTACCGATGCGAGGCAGGTGCTTGCATCGGAGATGAGGCGCCAGAAGGAACCCCAATTACCACCCAGGCTCGCGGCGATTGCATGCTATCGATCTGCGATGGGGCGGGCGGAATCACCAGCACAGTCGACACAACGGACTTGCCAGATGACGGGAACCCGTGCACGAGCGACGAGTGCCACGATGGCGTGCCGACCAATGTCGCGCCCGCCGGCGTGGTGTGTTGTTTCGAGGACGCGGACTGCCCGCGTTGCCACGCCTGCGGCGGCGGTGGGGCCTGCGAGCTGGCGGCTCCCGACACCCGGGGGCTGGGCTGTGCGGAGGACCAGGTGTGCGACGCTGCCGGCGAGTGCAAAGGGCCGAACGGTCAGGCATGCGCGAGTGGAGCAGCCTGCGCGAGCGGGCACTGCGTCGACGGCGTCTGCTGCAATACTTCGTGCAGCGCGACCTGCACGGCCTGCAACGTGTTTCGATCGGTCGGCACCTGCTCCGACATCTTACGGGGCCGCGTGGATCCGCGCTGTTCGAGCAACGAGCTATGTGATGGCGAGGGGACCTGCAAGCTCGCGGGCGGCGAGCCCTGCTTCAGCAACACGGAGTGCGCAAGCGGCGTCTGCTATCGTGGGTCCTGCACTGGATTTCGTGAAGCGATTGAGTAAATAGCTATTATCGCTTGACACCGTTATGCCGAAGACGCGGGCGCGGCGCTGGGCGCCATCGTTGCGTGATGGCACGGATACTGTAAGGCTCATGGGCTATACCAGGCCATGCCCAGAGAACGCATCGACGAGCGAGTCGGCGAGCCCATCGCTGTCCGCCGCTACGCGGTGGAGGATCAGCCCGACCGGGAGATCGTGCTCATCATCGGCAAGCCGCTCGCGCCCCGCAAGCCCCACGGCGACTGGCGCTGCGCCGTGCTCATCGTCGGCATCGGTGATGGAGTCTTCCATGTGCAGGAGGGCGTCGACGCGGTGCAAGCGCTCCAGCTCGCCCAGGCGTTCGCCAAGCAAGCGCTGGAAGCCTCCGGCCTGCCCATCACATGGAATGGCGGGGAACCTGGCGCCCTTGGCCTGTACTGCCCGATCTCCTCGCCGCATGGGCTGTGGTTCCAGCGTCTCGCGGAGCAGGCGTTCCACCTCGCCGTGGAGGCCGTCGGGCACATCCTGGTGGAGGCCAAGCGACAGGGCTCGGAGGCGCGCAAGCGCACGGGTCGAGCACGGTCGCGAGCGCGATCGCGACACAAGTGAGAATCGCTCCCCCACCGCCTGCATGAGCCCGTACTTCGCCGCAAGCGTCCCGTGGCCGGGGGAATGCTCAACTTTGGCCCCGAGTGCTCAACTTTGCCTGATCGGTGCGCCGTCGGGGAGGACGCGCGCGTCGACGTGCGGGTGCCCGGTGCCCGATGGACGGGGTCGAGCTCCGCCTGGTCGAGGCGCAGCGCTGCCGGGTGCTCGCCTGGGGCTTTCTGGCCGAGGGGCGCGTCGCCCGGCGATCCGCGCGGGCGCGGCTACTCCGCGTCCCTGAGCCCGCGGGCGCGCCGCTCGCGGGCTCGCCCCTCGGCCAGCCAGCACCGTGCGAAGACGTAGAGGTAGACCGGTAGGCCGGCGCGGAGCCAGCCGACGAACGAGAGGGCCCCGGGAGTCGGCGCGTCGAACCACGCCGCGGCGACGATCGCCACGCCGGAGGCCAGGATGCCGATGGTCCTCAGGGCCCTGTCCATGGCTCAGATGAGGCTGCAGAGGACGCCCAGCGTACCGAGGGCGGCGCCCGAGTGGTTGGAGCAGCGCTGCGCATCCCGCGGATCTCTTGCCCTGGGGCAAATCGCGGAGGTCGCTACCATCGTGGCCCCGAACATGAAGATGCTGCACCCGAGCCCGATCGGGCTCAACGGCTGCTGGGCCGTATCGATCTGCTCGTCGCCCTGATCGTGGGCTGTCGTGGTGCTCGTATCGCCGTCGCGGAGCGTCGATGCGCAGGGGATGTCCACGTAGGCTCCCTGGTCGAGCGGATTGAAGATGCGGATCGCCGCCTCGGGACGGTCCGCGCACGCTGCCGCGAGCTCGGCGCGCCCGGCCTCGAGGATCTGTGGGATCACGCTCTCGGTCGTCGTCTCGCCGCCGAGGTGCACCTCGAAGCTGCGCGGTGCAGCGGCCTCGCCCTCCGCGCCGCCGTCGCTCGCTGCTTCACTGGGTTCGTCTGCCACGCCGCAGGCCGTCGCTCCCATGAGCGCGGCCAGGGTCAGGCCGATCCTGACGTGCATGTACAACCTCCACGCGCCGCATTCCGTCGCGCGCGGATCGTGGCTGCGAGCCGCATGCCAGGGCCGCAGAAACCAGCGCGCGCGAGGATCAGCGACCCGCGCCCTCGACGTCGCCGGCCGGCAAGCGGAGCGACCCGGGCACCTCATGCTCACACCGCACCTCGGCTGCCCGCTGCCCGCGGTCGACCGTGGCCAGGCGCAGCGCGGACGCCGCGCCGAGCTGGCGGGCCTCGACCCGGCGGAGGCGGCGCAAGGTCAGCAGTCGGAGAGCGACAACCAGGGCGAGCAGGCTGACGGCGAGAATTGCGCAAAATTGAGCATTGCCCGCCTGAGCTCCCGACAGCACGGCGACGCCCGGCGCCCCCTCCCGCCGCGAGGCACCGTCGGGGTCGAACGCCCGGAATGCGTGCCGCTCGCCGGGCCATGATCGCGCGCGCCCGAGTGACACGACGTGTGCCCGAACGTTTGCAGGAGCGCATCCGAAATGACACGACGTGTGCCCGAACGTTTACAGGAGCGCATCCGAAATGACACGACGTGTGCCCGAATATTTACAGTACTGGGCGCCCGTGAGCTGCCGCGGCTGCCCGGACAGGCTTCCCCCGGTCCAGCCGAAGGTACACGCGTCCATTTCGTGCCTCTGACGGCTGTTGGACGCCGCGGACGTTCACTATCCAGCTCGCCCGCGGGGACTTCCGCGGGATGAACAAATCCAGAACCAGCGAGAAAGAGACCGGGAACGCGCCTGCGTCGCCTCCCACCACCCAACGCTCCTACCGCGCTTGCCTCGAGCGCTTCGCCACGGAGGCCAAGGGGGCACCGTGGCGGCGAGCCGCGCGGCTCGTGCCGGAGCTTCGCCCGGACGGCGTTCTTGCCGGGTCCCTCCGGGACGTGGCACGGGGCGGCAGGAGCTTTTTGCGCCGCCCTTCGGTGGCCCCGCGGCGATAATGCGCCGTGCCTCGCCGCCTCCTCGCCCCGTCCGTGCTCGCCCTCCTCGTCGCGCCCGCGTGCGCAGGCGGCCGGGACATGGCGCCGCCCGCGCCGCCCCCCGAGCTGCTCGAGCTGCCGCCCGAGGCGGAGCTCCCCGAGGTGGAGCTGGCCCCGCCGGCCGGGGCCGAGGGGCGCGTCGCGGAGATCCGTGGGCGCGAGGAGGTGCCGCTCACTGGTCCGCGCGTGGACGCGGCGCCGGGCGACTGGATGCTCGCTCACGGGGACCGGGTGGCGGTGGTGTCGGCCAGGGGCGACGTGGTCGACTTCGGCGTCGTCGGCGGCCGCGATGAGCTCGGCGCCGTGCGGCCCCTGATGCACGTCGCGCTGAGCGCCCCCGCGGACGACGTGCTCCACATCGAGCCGGTCGGCGCAGGCGGGCGGGTGCTGCGGGTCGTCCGGGCCGCGCGCGGCTATCCGCTGCGGCTCGTGAGCTGGATCTACTTCGCGGGGACCACGCTGCGCATCGAGTCCGCCGCGGTCGGCGTGCCGCCGGCCGAGGCGCCCGACCCCAACCTGGGTGGGGAGGCGGTCAACCCCAACCTGGGTGGGGAGGCGGCCAACCCCAACCTGGCGGCCATCCCCAACCTGGGTGCGCCCGCCCCCAACCCGGGTGCGGCGCCTGCCAACCCCAACCCGGGTGCGCCCGCCCCCCCCGCCCCCAACCCGGGTGGGACGCCCGCCACCCCCAACCCGGGTGGGGCGCCCGCGCCCGCGGCGCGCCGGTGGCCGGCGGTCGCCGCGACGCTCGGCGAGCGCGCCGGCTGGGGCAATGTCCCCACCTGGGTCGAGGGCCACGGCTTCGCCACCACGCCGGGCCGCTTCACCACCGCCTTCCTCGCCCGCGAGAGCTCCGGCGTCGCCTACGCCCTCTGCTCCCTCGGCGGCCCCCTCCGCGCCACCTTCGGCCCCCAGGTCCTCAGCGGCTTCTTCGAGTCGGCCGTCACCGGCGAGGCCGTCGAGCTCGTCCCCTACGGCGGCGCCTCCTCGCGCCGCGCCATCGCCCTCGCCACCGCCCCCTCGGCCGGCGACGCGGCCGTCCAGCTCCCCTGCCTGCGCGCCGGCGGCGTCACCCGCCTCCCCCTCCCGCTCCTCGCCGCGCGCGGCGCCCACGCCGAGACCGCCCGCTGCGACCCTGCCGGGCGCCCCGGGCGGATCTTCGCCCACTTTGCCGCCGCGCAGGCGCCCGGCCTGGGCGACCGCCGCGAGATCGAGCTGCCCCACGGCTGCTTCCACGTCCGCCTCGGCGCCCCCGGGTTCGTGCCCGGGCCCTGGACGCGCGCCGACACCCTCGCCGCGCAGCCGCGCGAGGCGATCCTGCCCACGGCCGGGCGGCTGCGCTTCCGGGTGACCGAGGCCGGACGGCCCGTGCCCGCGCGCGTGCTCGTCCGTGGCCTCGGCGGCACACCCGACCCGCACTGGGGCGACGACGCCGCGGGTGGCCTCGCGCTCAACGTGGCCCACGCCGATCGCGGGGAGGGCGACGTGCCCCTGCCGCCCGGGCGCTACCGCGTCTCGGTGGGGCGCGGCTTCGAGTACACCGTGCACGAGCAGGAGATCACGGTCGCCGCAGGACAGACGGCCGAGGTGCGCGCCGCCATCGCCCGGGTGGTCGACACCGCCGGCTGGATTGCCGCGGACCTGCACCTGCACGCCGAGCCCTCGCCCGACGCCCCCACCCGGCTCGCCGAGCGGGTGCGCAGCCTGGTCGCCGCCGGCGTCGAGGTCGCGGTGGCCACCGACCACAACGCGGTCACCGACTACGGGCCGGCGATCCGCGAGCTCGGCCTCGGCGCCGCCATCGCCGGCATGGTCGGCGACGAGGTGACCACCCGGGACCCGTACTGGGGCCATTTCAACGTCTTCCCGCTCGCTCCCAAGGACCCGCCGCTCGCCCACGCGGGCGTCCTGCCGGCCGAGATCTTCGCCGAGGCGCGCCGTCGCAAGCCGTACGGGGAGCGGACGCTGATCCAGGTGAACCACCCGCGCATGGGCGACATCGGCTACTTCGACCTGCTGCGCCTGGATGCGGCGGACGTGCCGGGCTGGCTCAGGCGCGCGCCGATCGCCGACATGAGCTTCGACGCGCTCGAGGTGTTCAACGGGGACCATTACGACCAGCTCCATCGCGTGGAGGCGGTGATGCGCGACTGGTTCGCGCTGCTCAACGCGGGCTTCCGCGTGGTGGCCACCGGCAACTCCGACTCGCACCGCGTCGCCTTCCAGGAGCCCGGCACGCCCCGCAACCTGGTGCAGGTGCCCGCGGACGCGCCCGGCCGGCTCGACGAGCGCGCCTTCGTCGAGGCGGTGCGCGCCGGCAAGGTGGTCGTCTCGAGCGGCCCCTTCGTGCGCCTCACCGTCGCCGGCAAGGGCATCGGCGAGTCGGTGCCGGAGGGCGACGCGGAGATCGAGATCCGCGTCGACGCGCCGCCCTGGGTCGACGTCGACCGCGTCGAGCTGGTGCGCCGCGGCGACGTGATCTTCCGCGCCGCCGTCCGCCCGCCGGAGCCCGCGACCGCGGCCGCGGCCGGCGCGGGCGCCACACGGCCGCCGCGGCCGGCCGGCGCGCCGCGGGCGACGCGCGTCACCGAGCGGACGCGGCAGACGTTGCGCAAGGGCGACTGGGTGATCGCGATCGCGCGCGGCTCCCGGCCGATGGATCACCTCCACCGGCCGGGCGCGCTCCCCTTCGCGTTCACCAACCCGGTGTTCGTGCGCTGAACGCCGCGCCCGCTCGCCTTCCGGCCGCGCGGCTGGCATCGACGCTGCTTCCAGCCCGGGGATGGCAAGCGCTACTCGGAAGGTGACGACCGACCACGACGAGATCCGGAGATGGGCCGAGGCCCGCGGCGCGAAGCCCGCGCACGCCCTCGGGACCGGGGGAGAGGGCGATGTGGGGGTGATCCGCCTCGATTTCCCGGGCTACTCGGGCGAGGGCAAGCTCGAGGAGATCTCCTGGGACGACTTCTTCGAGAAGTTCGACGACAGCGAGCTCGCGCTCATCTACCAGGAGACGACGGCGGAGGGCGAGCCGAGCAACTTCAACAAGCTCGTGAGCCGCCATAACCCCAAGATCGAAGAGGAGCTGGGGAAGGAAGAGGCGGCCTGATCGCGGAGGTGCTCCCCGGGCACACGCCCGCCCGAGCGCCCGAGCCCCGAAAGGGCGTCTGCGGCGTGCGATGGCACCACCACGCGCAGCACACGGGGGTGTGCCCGTCCTCGCTCGGTCGCGGCGCCGTCGAGCGGCGGGGCTCACTTGAGCGACTGGAAGAAGCGCCAGGCCCGCCCGCCCGCGCCAGACGGTACGGAGTGCCCCCCGGGGTGCGTGCAGTACACGAGCGGCAGGCCCTCATCGCAGCCCTGATACTCGACGCACCCATTGCCGAAGGTCGCCGACGGCGCCGTGGTCGCCTGGCAGCCGTTCCGGCCGCGCCAGAAGTCGCGGGTAGCTTGTCCCAGCGCGGGGGTCACGGTCCCGTCGGTGTCGCCCTGCGTTTGAATCACCGCGTGCGCGGCGCCGGCGTCGCTGCACGTGGGCTGGGATCCCTGGGGGCCCCATCCGGCGACCGGAGCGAGACCGCGGAAGATGGAAGCGCGCTCGCAGCCGAGCGTGTTCGTCATGAAACCACCTTGGCTGAACCCGACCGCGAAGACGCGCTTCGTATCCACGCAGTAGCTCGCCTTGGCATGCTCGATCATGGCATCGAAGAACGCCAGGTCGGCCGCCAAGCGCGCCTGATTGGCGTTCGGCGGCGGGCCGCCCCAGTTCGAGTCTGCATTACCCCACTGCGATTGGGTGCTCGGAGGCCTGGATTGCCCGTTCGCCGGCAACCCCTGCGGGTAGATGAGCAGCGCCTGGTCGTCGGTCTCCTGGATGAGCTGGAATCCGCTGTCGTCGTGCGCAGCCCACACGTTGTTCATGTTCAGGCCGTGGATACCGAAGACCAGCGGCAGCGGCTTGCTCGGGTCGTAGCTCTCCGGCACGTACATCAGGTAGTAGCGCGTCACGCCGCCGACCGTCAGCGTCTGCTGCGTGCGCGGGTCGGGTCGCGTCACGGCCTTGCCGCAGCCCATCGAGCCCATCGAGCCGCCGCCACCAGCGCCCGTCGAGCTGTCGCCGCCAGCGCCCGTCGCACCGCCGGCGCCGCCAGCACCCGTCGCACCGCCGGCGCCGCCAGCACCCGTCGAACCGCCGGCGCCGTCCGAGCCGCCGCTGCCCGCCGCCCCCGAGCTATCGCCGCCCCCGGCCGTGCCCGCGCCCCCGCTCCCGTCGGCTCCTCCGCCCGACGTCGCTCCCGCGGCGGCGGCACCGGCACCCGCGGTACCAGCACCCGCCGTCGCTGAGCCTGCGACCGGTGCATCCGCCGAGCTGCCGCTCGTGAGGGCGCCAGAAGATCCATCGGCGCTGGGGTCGACGGGATCCGGCTCCGAGGAGCAAGCGGTCACCCCCGTCGCCACGCCAACAGTGAGAAAGACGCTCAGGCCAAACGCTGATTTGCTCATCGGGATACCACCTCGTCCAATGTTGCTCGTCGGGGGCTCGGACGATCACGGGTCGTCCGCCACGCTCCCCCGCTGGTTGATGCCGGCGTCGTGCGCCGGGCGCCGCAGTCCGATCAGGGCTCTCACAAGTCAGGTGGGCGGCCCCTCCCCGCGCTGCCCGAAGGGCCTCGACGCTTCTCCTCCGTCGCCGTCTCGTTCAAGAATCCAATCCCAGAAACCATACTGTGAGCGTTCACATGACGGCGTCAACCAAAATTGGCCGGCCCGCGCGGTCCTCGAGCGTGATGGGTGCGCAGCGGCACCAGCCACGGCGTCCGCGCGGGCTGTCCCACGAGCTCGGCACATGCGAGCTCGTTCGGTGCCGGTGGACCTGTGCGGTGCTCTTGCGCACGATCGGCTCGGCCTCGACCACGGCGCGCGACCAGGATCGCTGCCCGCTCCCGATGTCCCGCGGCGCCTCGCGCCCGCGCCTCTCGACGCCGCGGTCCGGAGGAGCCCCGCCAGCCTCGTCCTCCCTCGGCCGGAGGATACCCGCGGGGGGGGGGGCGATTGGTGTTGACATCGAGAATGTGAACGGTCACATTCTTCGCGAACAGTATCCTTTTGCTTCGCTCTGGATGGGGTCGTCCTGCGCTCGAGCCCATCGTTGTCCGCTCGATCTTGGCATCGATTCCGTTCACGCGGTCCACTCGGACGCGCGCGCTGAGGGGTTCTTGATGGCCTGCCGCCACGCCGTCTTCAACTACGCGACCCAGGCGCCCGGCGGGCCCGTCACCGTCCAGAGCTTCGGCGTGATCCGCGGGAACTACTACAGTGTTCCCGAAATTCGCCCCTGGTTCCGTAAGAGGGAAGAACATGAACCACAGAGGCGCAGAGGGCGCAGAGGAGAGAACAAAAAGCCTCTGTGTCCTCTGTGGTTCCTTCTCACATGAAACCAGGGACGAACCCGGCGACGCGGCACTCGCACTGCGTCACCCAAGTTCGTCCCGGGGTCGTCGCTCACGGGGCCTGCGCTTCGGCGGGCCCCGTTCGTGGTCCGCATGCGCAACGGTCCCTCCGCGACGTCCCCGGGACGAACTTGGGTGACGCAGTACGAGCTGCCGCCTCCGCTCACGGCGCGGCGCACAAGGCATCGACTCTCGGCGCCGAGCACGACTCCGGCATGCATCCGAGAACTCAGCGGAGATCATGAAACGGCCTCGCGCCCCGTTCTTCTCGCCGGAGCCACATTCGCGACAACCTTGGCCGTGCGGGGTGCCGCACACGCGCGGTCGAGCAGTGGAGCGCCGGAGAACCATGAACCGACCGATTCACGACATCGGCAACGCCTGAAGAATTTTCAGGAGAGCAGCAAGGATCCAAGAATGGCGACGAACACGATACCCAACCAACGCAAGCTCCTCGGGATGGCATTGTTGCTTTGTGGCGTGACCGCGCTCCCGTCCGTCTCCCTGGCAGACAATCCCATCGTCCAGACCATTTACACCCCCGATCCTGCCCCCATGGTCCACGGTGACACGGTATACCTCTATACCGGGCACGACGAAGACAGCGCGACGGACTGGTTCGGGATGAACGAGTGGAGAGTGTATTCCTCCACGGACATGGTGAACTGGACGGATCACGGCTCGCCGCTGAAATACAGCGATTTTGGCTGGGCAAAGGGAGACGCGTGGGCAGGGCAGGCCATCCACAGGAACGGGAAATTCTACTACTACGTCCCTATGACGAGCAGCTCGCTCAACAGGATGACCATCGGCGTGGCCGTGTCGGACAGCCCTACCGGTCCGTTCGAAGACGCCCTGGGACGGCCGCTCATCACGGCCAACTGCGGCGACATCGATCCGACGGTGCTCATCGACGACGACGGCCAGGCCTATCTGTACTGGGGAAACCCCAGCACGTGCTACGTGAAGCTGAACGAAGATATGATCTCCTACCAGGGAGACGTCGTGCGCGTACCCATGACGGCGGCGAGCTTTGGACAGCGCACCGGGGAGGATGATGGCCGCCATACGACCAAGTACGAGGAAGGCCCGTGGCTCTACAAGCGCGATGGGCTGTACTACCTGGTGTATGCGGCTGGCCCCATCCCCGAATACATCGCCTACTCCACGAGCAGCAGCCCCACCGGCCCGTGGACTTACCGGGGGGTCATCATGCCCACAGAGGGCAGCAGCTTCACCAACCACGCGGGCGTCATCGACTACAAGGGGAACTCCTACTTCTTCTATCACAACGGCGCCTTGCCGGGCGGCGGAGGCTTTCACCGCTCGACGTCCGTCGAGCAATTCACGTTCAACGCCGACGGCACATTCCCGACGATCAAGATGACCCAGGCGGGCGCGCCTGGCGTCGGCAACCTGAACCCGTATGTCATGACGGAGGCTGAGACCATCGCCTGGGAATCCGGCGTCGAGACCGAGGCATGCAGCGAGGGTGGAATAAATGTCACGTCGATTGAAGACGGGGACTACATCAAGGTGAAGGGCGTCGACTTTGGCACCGGCGCGGTGTCCTTCGACGCAAGAGTGGCCTCGGCGACCGGCGGCGGCAGCATCGAGCTGCGCCTCGACAGCCCGACCGGCACGCTGGTGGGAACCTGCATGGTTCAGGGGACCGGCGGCGCCCAGACCTGGGTCACCTCGTCCTGCGCGGTCGACGGCGCGACAGGGATACACGATCTGTACCTGAAGTTCACCGGTGGGAACGGTCCCCTGTTCAATTTCAACTGGTGGAAGTTCACTCCGCTCGACGCCCCGGATCCGGATCCGACCGGCGGCGGGGGCGCACCGAGCGTGGGCGAAGGGGGAGCGGCGGGCAGCGGCGGCTCGGGCGGGGGTGGGAGCGTCAGCAGCGCCGCGACGACCGGCACCGGAGCAACGGCGGGCACCGGAGCGACGACCGGCACCGGAGCAGCAGCGGCGGGCAGCGGCACGGGCGGCGCTGACGCCGCCCCCGCTGACGGCGCCAGCGACGACGCGGGTGGGTGTGCCTGCCGGGTCGGGTCGGGGCCCAGCTCCCCCGCGGGCGCGCTCGCCGCCCTGCTCGCGCTGGGCGCGGTCGCCGCGCGGCGGCGTCGTGCCCGAGGAGCCGGGCGGAGCGGGGCCGCCGCGAGCTGACGGTTTGGTGCGATGAACGCGGCGCCCGCGGAGAAAAATGTTAGCGTTCACATCGGAGGTTCCACCATGTTCACGAGATTCCGCGCAGGTCTGATGCTCACCGCGGCCTCGCTGGCGCTCGCGGTGAGCTCGACCGCCGTCGCGAAGCCTTACAAGGGAGCAGAGGTTTACACGCCCCAGGGCTATCTTCATGGTCGCATCGAAGTGCGCATGCGCATGGCGCGCGGGAGCGGCATCCTGTCGACCTTCTTCACCTACAAGGACGGCTCCGAGCAGTCCGGCGCTTTCTGGGAGGAGATCGACATCGAGGTCTTCGGAAAGGACGACGCCCGGAGCTGGCAGTCCAACATCATCACCGGGATGGGCACGAGGGTGACGTCGGAGCAGGAGCACACGGCGGACGTCTCCCTCGCGGACGGCTATCACACCTACGCGCTGGAGTGGACGCCGGACTACGTCGCCTGGAGCTTCGACGGGAAAGAGATCAGGAGGTCGACGGGTGAGCAGGTGGGCACCCTGAGGAATCCCCAGTCCCTGCGCTTCAACACGTGGTCCTCCGATGTCACCGAATGGGTCGGACCGTTCGACGATTCCGTCCTCCCGCAGCACCAGTTCATCAACTGGATCAAGTACTATCGCTACAACAACGGAGCTTTCGAGCTCGAGTGGGAGGACGACTTCGACTCCCTGGACGGCGCGCGATGGGGCAAAGCGGACTGGACGTTCGATGGGAACCGGGTGGACTTCGACCCGCAGAACGTGACAGTGAAAGAGGGCACGCTGGTGCTGTCGCTGACGCGGGAGGGGCAGACCGGATTCACCGGAGCCGTGCCCCGCGATGAGGACACCGGGCCAGGCCCCGGCGCGGGTGCGGGCGGGGCGGGCACGACGGCCACCTCCTCCGGGAGCGGCGTCGGCGGGGCGGGCGCGGCGGCCACCACCTCCGGAAGCGGCGCGGGCGGCGCGGACGCGGCGGCCACCTCCTCCGGGAGCGGCGCGGGCGGCGCGGACGCGGCGGCCACCTCCTCCGGGAGCGGCGCGGGCGGCGCGGACGCGGCGGCCACCTCCTCCGGGAGCGGCGTCGGCGGGACGGACACGGCGGCCACCTCCTCCGGGAGCGGCGTCGGCGCACCGGGCGAGGGAGGTGGGATCGGCGGAACCCCGCCGGACGAGGGGTCTTCCGGCGGAGGTAGCGGGTGCGTCTTCGCCGGGGCCAGCACCACGGCGAGCTCGTGGGCCGCGACGCTCGCCGTCGGCCTCTCCGCCGCCCTGGCGATGCGACGGCGCCGGCGCCGTCGCTGACCTGGATCGCCGATCACGTTCATCGGCCGATGAAATGAGCCGCCTGGCGCGCCGCGAAGAGAACAAGCTCTTGGCGCCGCGGCGCCTTGGCGGCTCGAGATGCTGCTCTTTTCAGGCGGCTTCAACCCGCTTGTCGCCCTGGATCTTCTCAAGCGCGGCTCCGGAGGACCCCGCCCGCGTCGCCCTCCCGCGACCTCGCGGGAGGACCCCGCCCGCGTCGCCCTCCCTCGGGCACGAGGGTCCCCGCGGGCCGGTCGATTGGCGTTGACACCGGCCATGTGATCGTTCACATTGCGTCCAGGGGTACCTTGTGCTTCGCCCTTGGTGGGTCGCCATGCGCGCCGAGACCTTCGTCTTCTGACCGGTCTCGGCACCGGCTCCGTTCGCTCGGCCGTCGCGGAAGTGTTCGCCGATCGGTGGTGCTTGGCGTCTTGCCAGGGGTGATCCACCAGAGACCACGACAAGCCCTGCTGATTCGACGGCTGTCGTGAGCCCCTGGGCATTGTCCACTGGAATTTTCTTGGCAGTCCGGCGGGCGGGGCGGCCAGTTGGTAACTTCGGGGCGGCGTAACCCATGTTTGCGGCGGGCCATGCTCAGCCCCTCCTCGGACGCAGCGGTGTCATCACACCGGCCCGGCCCGGTATCCGGTGCGCCAGGTCCTGTCACGCCGGGCGAGATGGGCTCCGCGGTGCGCGCGGCTGCGCCGAGGCATGGTCGCCAGATGCGGGTCCCCGCGCGTCGTCACCCCCTTGCATTATCGGAGAGCAAGATGAAGAAGCCGTCCTGGCACGAGCTCCGTTCCTCAAGAGAAGTCGCCGCCGTTTGCGCGCTCGCGTTCGCGGCCGCGTGCACGGGCACGCTGGGTGA
This sequence comes from Sorangium cellulosum, assembly GCF_004135735.1. Taxonomy (GTDB): domain Bacteria; phylum Myxococcota_A; class Polyangia; order Polyangiales; family Polyangiaceae; genus Sorangium; species Sorangium cellulosum_F. The sequence continues at coordinate 5,781,041 of NZ_CP012670.1, forward strand.
CCCGACGGATCGCGCCGGGGCGTCCTCCGCCGGAGACGATGGACCGGCGACGGGCGACGATGGACCGTCGACGGGCTCGGGCCCTCCGCAGTTCCAACCCGCGGCCGGGATGCTGCGCCGCTTGACGAGGACGCAGTTCCGCAACGCCGTGCGCGACGTGTTCGGCGTGGAGGTCGACATCCATGAGCTCGACGCCGATAGCTGGAACGGGAGCTTTGCGGTCATCGGCGCCTCGACCGTCGTGACCTCGGAACGAGGCGTCGAGCAGTATCACACGGCCATCGAGGGCGCCGTCGACGCCGTGTTCGCGGATCCCGCGAAGCGGGACGAGCTCATCGGTTGCACGCCCAGCGGCGCGGAGAACGACGCTTGCGTGCGCGGCTACATCGAGGCGCTGGGGCTCCGCGCGTGGCGCCGCCCGCTCGAGACCGCCGAGCTCGACCGGCTCGTGTCCCTCGCCACGACCACCGCGACCGAGCTCGGCAGCCCCGTCGAGGGCGCCCGCTGGGCGACGGTGGCGCTCTTCGCGTCCCCGAACTTCCTGTACCGCACGGAGCTCGGCGCTCCGAGCGCCGACGGGTCGCTGCGGTTGACGGGCTACGAGATGGCGTCCCGGCTCGCGTTCCTGGTGTGGAACAGCCTGCCGGACAAGGAGCTGCTCGACCAGGCCGCGAGCGGGATGCTCGATACGGTGGAGGGGGTCCGCGCCGCGGCGACGCGGCTGCTCGACGCGCCCGCTGGGCGGGAGGCGGTCGGCGCCTTCGCCGAGGAGTACATGCGGCTCGATCGGCTCGGCACGCAGGCGAAAGACGCAGCGCTGTTTCCGGAGTACGACCCCGCGCTGCAGGCGGCGATGGTCCGCGACATGCGAGGCACCTGGGAGGTCCTCGCGTTCGACGATCAGGCGAGCGCGCTCGACCTGTTCTCGACCACGAAGGCCGTCGTCAACGCGGAGCTCGCCCAGCTCTACGGCCTCGACACGACCGGCCTCGGCTCGAGCACCTTCGAGGTCCGCTCGTTGCCCGCGGACGGCCCGCGCATCGGGATCCTCGGCAAGGCGGGCTTCCTCTCGCAGTTCGCGAACCAGAAGGAGGGCTCCCCCACCCTGCGCGGCAAGTTCATGCGTGAGGCCCTGATGTGCACGACCGTCCCGCCGCCGCCCGGCAACGTCGATCTCGTGCTCGAGGATCCGCCCGCGGACAAGCCCCTCACGAAGCGTCAGCGGCTCGAGCTCCACCGGACCGCGCCTGCCTGCGCGGGCTGCCACGGGTTGATGGACCCGCTCGGCCTGCCGTTCGAGAACTTCGACGCGATCGGCCGCTACCGCACGACCGACCACGGCCTGCCGATCGATCCGAGCGGCAACTTCGACGGGGAGGACGTGGCCGACGCGCGCGACCTCGGCATGACCATCAGCTCGAGCGACGCCGTCGCCCGATGCCTCGTCCGCAAGTACTACGCGTACGCAACGGGCCACGAAGAGAGGGTCGTGGACCGCAGCGTGCTGGACACGCTGACCGCTTCGTTCGAGGCGTCGGGGTTCAAGCTGCGCGAGCTGGTCCTCGACGTCGTGACGCACGAAGCCTTCTCGTCCGTCGCCCCGCAACCCTGATCGCAGGTGCCTCCCATGAAGAACAAAGCCTTGAACCGACGAACCGTTCTCCGGGGCCTGCTGGCGACGGGCGCCGCCGTGACCGTCCCGCTCCCGCTGCTGGAGATCATGCTGAACCAGAGCGGCACGGCGCTCGCTCAGACGAAGACCCCGGTCTCGCCGCTCTACGTCACGTGGTTCTTCGGGAACGGCACGCTGCCCGGCCGCTGGAAGCCGACGCGCACGGGCTCCGGTCCGGCCTGGGACCTCAGCCCCCAGCTCCAGCCGCTCGCGGAGCTCAAGCCGTACCTCACGGTGATCAGCGGCCTCGAGAACAAGCTCGTGGTATCCGGCTTCGAGCACCCCACGGGGTCGGCGGGGGCCACGACCGGCGCGCCGCTCAGCGGGAACGCCGTGCGGGCCGCATCCATCGACCAGGTCGTCGCGAACGCCATCTCGGAGGGGGCGCCGTACCGCTCGCTCGAGGTGGGATTGACGCCGGCGACGCCGGGCGGCCCTCAGGACTCGCTGCACACGGTCTCGCACCGGGGGCCGAACTCGCGCAACAACCCGGAGTTCGATCCGAGGGCCGTGTTCAACCGGTTGTTCATGGGCGGCGCGCCCGTGCCCGACGACGATGAGGCGGACCAGGCCACGAAGATCGCGAACGTCCGGAAGAGCGTGCTCGACTCCATCCTGCAAGACGGCGCGAGGCTGCAGCAGCGGCTCGGGGCGGCCGACAGGCAGCGCGTGGAGCAGCACCTCGAGTCGATCCGCGCCATCGAGCGGCGCCTCGAGACGATGGCCCCCGGCGGCGGCTCGCCGCCGGCGTGCAGCAGCCCGACGGCGCCCACCGTCGGCAAGGACGCGCAGAGCGAGGCCCCCCCGGCGGTGAACGCCGCCATGGTCGAGCTCTCGGCGCTCGCGCTCGCCTGCGAGAGGACCCGCGTGCTCTCGTTCATGTTCTCGCTGCCCGCCGCGCACGTCTACTACCGGCACCTCGCGCAGGACATGAACGACGACTTTCACGACACCATCTGCCACGGGGATCCCGGGGATCAATCGGGTCAGCCTCGCGTCGACAAGGGCGTGATTTACACGATGGGCTGCCTGAACGAGTTCTTGACGAAGCTCAAGGACACGCCGCATGGCAGCTCGAACCTGCTCGAGAGCTCGCTCGTGTACATCACGTCCGACACCGCCTGGGGCAAGACGCACACGAGGACGGAGTGGCCGGTGCTCTTCGCCGGGAGAGCCGGAGGGCGGCTGCGCGGCGACGAGCACCACAGCTTCCCCGACGACAACCTGAGCAAGGCGCTCCTGACGATCGCCCAGATCATGGGCCTGAACGTGACGGAGATCGGCGTCGACGCGGGGCGGGTCACGTCACCGCTCGCGGGCATCCAGGCCTGAGCGCGGGGGCGCGCGAGCCCCCTTCATCGAGGGAGCTCGCGCGCTCATCGCATCGCCGCGAGGTCAGTTGCGGCCCAGGAAATCCATGAGCCACTGCATGGCCGGCCGCATGTTGCCGTTCGAGTGCTGGATGCCGGTGTTGTCCCGCCACGTGGTGCCGACGATGTACCCCCAGAGGGTGATGCCGGGGACGGCGGGGTGGTTCCAGAACATCGTGAACTGCTCCTCCATCACCTGCTTCTGCCGGTTGTCGTCCGCGATGCCGATGTCGTACTCGGTGATGTACACGGGCTTGCCCAGGGAGGCCATCTTGTCGAGGTACCCCTTCACGGTGCCGGTGTTGATCTTGTACGCGTCGTGGGCCTGCGCGCCGAGCGCGTCGACCGGCGCGCCCGCGTCGATGACCGCCCTCGCGATCCTCATGAAGTTGTTGTGATCGTTCTCGTACTCGATGTTGTTGTAGTCGTTGAGGATCAGGACCGCGCCCGGGCAGAACTCGCGCGCCCACTTGAAGGAGTTGACGATCCAGTCCCAGCCGCTGGCGCCGTCGCCGCCGATGCCGTTCTTGTAGGAGGGCGTGGTGTGGGGCGGCGGCTCGTTGACGACGTCGATGTACTTCGTCTCGGGGTAGCGCTCGCAGAACTGCTTCATCCAGTCCCGCACGGCGTTCCGCTGCTCGTCCGCGGAGAGGCGACCGACCCAGTCCGGCTGCTGGGAGCCCCACACGAAGACGTGGTGCTTGAAGATGATGTTGTTGTCCTGCGCGTACTTGTAGATCCTGTCGAGCGCGCTCCAGTCCTTGTTACCGCGGCTCCTCTCGACGGAGCCCCACTTGCCCTCGTTCTCGGGCGTGATCTGGTTCCAGTACCGCGCGAAGCCATCGCGCACGGCGCCGCTCGTCGTGATGTTGCCGACGAACTTCTCGCCGCTGGACGAGCCGCCGGCTCCGTCGCCGCCGGTGCCGCCGTTCGAGCCGCCCGTCCCGCCGCCGCCCTCGCCCGAGCTGCTGGTCGACGAGCTGCTGGTCGACGAGCTGCTGGTCGACGAGCTGCTGGTCGACGAGCTGCTGGTCGACGAGCTGCTCGTCGCAGCGCCGCCCACGCCGCTGGTGACCGACGTGCTGCTGCTCGTCGTCGTGCCGACGCCGGAGGTGACGGTGCTGCCCGCTCCCCCCGATCCATCCGAGCCGCCGTCACCTCCGTCGTCCCCACCAGCGCATCCAAAGAGGGTCGCGACTCCGAGCGCGATCCAGGTCGTGCCGCACAACCATCGAGAAGAACGGTTCTTGTTCATGTGCCACTTCCTCGCCAGGGCAAAGTAAAAGGATGACCGTGAACATTTTGTGAACGCTCACACACACGATGTCAACCCGAAACGGACCGGTAATACAGCCAACAAATACTGCTCCCCCGGCGCGCATCCACCTCGCCGCCGACCCGACGCGGCGCGCGCTGGGCGCTCGATCCTGCTCACGAACGCGGCCATCTCCGTCGACTCGGGCGGCCGCCCCCGGCCTCGGATGAGCTACAGGGGCAACACCCTCGATAACGTATTACAGCGCACGCGGACGCCGCCGCGGACGCCGCCGCGCCCCCTCGGGATCGAGGGCCACGCGCGCCGGTTTTTGTTTGACGCCGCGGATGTGATCGATCACATTTCGACATCAGGGTTTCTTCTGCCCTGCCATGGGCAGGGCGTCATGTGGACCGGGCCCCGCGTCCTCGTGCGCGTGGAACCTCGACGGTCGGGCGCCGAGGGGCGCGATGCAGGGGCGATCGAGGGCGTGCCCCCGGGGGGCCTCGGGGCGCCGGCGGGCCCTCGTTGCCCGTGCATGGGGCGCCTCGTTCCGCGCCCTCCGCTCGAATGCATTCTTCGTGGTGCGTGTCCTATCGGGCGCGCAGCTCGTGCCGCACATCACAAACGTCTGGTACGCCGCGATCGGCGATTTACTGCAATGAAGCCACGTCGTGCTCTCTACCAAGGAAGGCCGGTTGTTCGATGATGGGACTTCTGCGTGCCCTCAGCGGGCGAAGAGCGACATCCATATCCAGGCACTCAAGCCATGGGCAGGCGCGTCGTCTCCGAGGGCCTCGGTCGGCCGTCCCGATCGCGCTGCTCTTGGCCAGCGGCTGCATCGGGACCGTGGGCGATGCTGACGTCGAGGCGAGAGGATCCGGCGCGGGGGGCGACTCCAGCGCGGCCGGCCCCGGCGGCCCCGGCGATCCGAGCTCCGGCGGGCCCTCCCAGGCCGCTTGCGACGACGGCGAGGTGCACCCGGGACGCGCGCCCCTGCGGCGGCTGACGCGGTTCGAGTACAACAACACCGTTCGCGACCTGCTGGGCGACACGACGCAGCCAGGCTTCTCGCTGCCGAGCGAGGACCTCGGAAACGGCTTCGGCAACGACGCGGACACGCTGTCGGTCTCCAGCCTGCTCGCCGAGCAGCTCGGCACCGTGGCCGAGGGCATCGCCCAGCGCGCGACCGCGACCCCAGAGGCGCTCGCGAAGCTCGCCCCCTGCGCGGGCGACGTGGACGCGGCCAGCGAGCTGGCGTGCGCGCGCACGATCGTCGAGCGCCTCGCCCCGCGCGCGTACCGCCGCCCCCTCGCCGATGGCGAGGCGGACGAGCTCCTCGCCCTGTACACCGCCGGGCGAGAGGGCGCGACGTTCGCCGCTGGCGTCGCGACGGTGATCGAGGCGCTGCTCCAGACGCCGGACTTTCTCTATCGCATCGAGTGGGGCAGCCCGGACCCCGCGCGCCCCGAGCTCCTCCGGCCGACGGGCGACGAGATGGCGACACGGCTCTCGTACCTCTTCTGGGGCACGATGCCTGACGAGGAGCTGCGTGTGGCCGCGCAGGCGGGGGAGCTCTCGACGAAGGAAGGGGTGCGCGCGCACGCCGAGCGCATGCTCGACGATCCCAAGGCGCGGCCCGTCCTCCGGTTCTTCTTCGACAACCTGCTCCCCATCAGCAACCTCGCGGATCTCGAACGCGACGCGGAGACCTTCCCGACCTTCTCTCGCTCGATCGGCGCGCTCCTGCGCGAGGAGACGCAGCGGTTCCTCGAGCACGAGATCTTCGAGGCGGACGGCACCTGGGCGTCCATCTTGACGGCCCCGTACTCGTTCATGAACGGTCCGCTCGCCCAGTTCTACGGGATCCCCGGCGTGACGGGCGACGAGTTCCGGAAGGTGGAGCTCGATACGACCCAGCGCCTCGGGCTGCTCACCCAGGCGGGCGTGATGGCCGGAACGACGCACTCGAACATGACGAACCCGGTGGTCCGCGGCTCGTTCGTGGTCCAGAAGCTGATGTGCCGCACGATCCCGCTCCCCACCGGCGCCATCCTGGAGCAGGTGAAGCCGCCGGAGCCGTACACCGGCGACACGGCGCGGCAGCGGTACAGCCAGCACAGCAAGGATCCGGTCTGCGCCGGGTGCCACAAGTTCATGGATCCGATCGGGTTCGCGTTCGAGAACTACGACGCGGTCGGGCTGTTCCGCACCACCGAGAACGACGTCGAAATCGACGCGAGCGGCTCGGTCCCGGGCACGGAGGGCACGGTGAGCGGGCCGATCGAGCTCGTGCAGAAGCTCGCCGAGACCGAGGAGGCGCAGAGCTGCTTCGCGACGCGCTGGACCGAGTACGCCTACGGCCTCACCCTGCGCTCCGAGGACGCGTGCACCAGGGAGGCCGTCACGACCGCCTTCAAGGCATCCGGGTACAACGTGAAAGAGCTCCTGATCGAGCTCACGCAGACGGACGCTTTCCACTACATGGATCCCCGGCAGGAGTAATGGTCATGGCAACGCATCGATTGACCCGACGTGCCGTGCTGCGAGGCGCTGGCGCCATCGCCATCGCGCTCCCCTGGCTCGAGATCATGGGCGAAGCGCGCGAGGCGCGCGCGCAGGCCGCCCCCGCCAAGCGCTTCCTCGCCGTCTACACGCCCGGCGGGACCGTGCTGGACCGCTGGCGGCCGACAGGCGACGAGACGCGCTTCACCCTGAGCCCCATCCTGGAGCCGCTCGCGCCGGTGCAGAGCCGGCTGCTCGTCGTCGACGGCCTCGACATGAAGAGCGGGCTCGGCGAGCAGCACCAGGCCGGGATCATCGCCTGGCTCACGGGCACGCCCCAGGCGGGCGCCGCGGGCCGCGCCTACGGGAGCGGGCCGTCCGTCGATCAGGTGATCGCGTCGCGCATCTCCGCCGGTCAAAAGGCGAAGGCGAGCCTCCAGTTCGCGGTGCGCTGGGCCACGGGCAAATCCCACGGCCTGCTGTCGCCGATCAACGCCGTCAATTTCGAGAGCAAGGCGCCCTACAGCCCGATCCCGCCGCGCCTGGATCCGGTCGAGATCTTCACCGAGCTCTTCGGCACGCTGAACCCCGACGCGAAGGACGACGCCGCCCTGCGCCTCGCGCGAAAGCAATCGATCCTCGACTTCCTCGACCGGCGCTACGCTTCCCTGTCGGCGCGGCTCGGCGCCGCCGACAGGCAGAAGATCGACCAGCACCTGACGAAGATCCGCGAGATCGAGGAGAGCCTCAGCAAGACGCCGGTCACGACGAGCGCTTGCAAGGCCCCGGAGAGGGTCGACACCTCCGACTACAACCCGCGCACGGGGCTCAACTCTGCGGACAACGGCTCGATCAAGGACACCTCGACCGACGCGGCGATCCCCAAGGTCGGCAAGCTCATGATGGACATGATGGTGATGGCGCTCGCCTGCGACATCACCGCGGTCGGCACCTTGCAGTGGAGCGACACCGAGGCGAAGCACACCTTCCCCTGGCTGAACCTGAGCGAGCACCACCACTTCTACCAGCACGACGGCGGCTTCCGGCCGGCCGAGTGCGAGCGCATCTGCAACTGGTATTCGAAGCAGCACGCCTATCTCCTGCAGGAGATGGAGAAGGTCGACATGGGCGGCCACTCGCTGCTCGACGAGAGCGTCGTCTTCTTCGGCTCCGAGCTCTCGGATCCGCCGAGCCACAAGAAGAACAACATGCCGTTCTTGCTGGCCGGCGGCGGCGGCGGCCTGCGCGCCGGACGCTGGGTCCGGTACCCGAACCTCCCGCACAACAACCTGCTCGTCTCGATCCTGAACCTGTTCGGCGATGGCCGGACCACGTTCGGCGACCCGAGCCACTGCACCGGGCCGCTCACGAACTTGACGTAGCTCGGCGCCCCCCGGGACGAGCCCGGGGGGTGCTCGCCGATCGCGTCGTCATGCTCGAAGGCGAACCCGGCTGGGTTGATCCATCAGCGCGATCGAGGCTCACCGCATCTGGTAGCGCCCCGTCTTCTCCACCGGCTCGATGCGACCGACGACCGCGCCGCGACCCCCTGCGTAGGCCCGGTGACCGAGCGCGTCGTCGGCGGGAATCACGGACGGGCGAGGCCAGGCGTCCTCCTCGGTGAGGAGGGACGCCAGCCGGTCGCGGATGCGCTGCTGGCCCTCGACCGCCTCCTGCGCCGTGAGCTCGCGGAACACCCCGAACACGATGACGCTCTCCCAGTCGGCGAGGCTCTGGATGTGGTCGACCTGGAAGCAGACCTCCGGGTTCTCGCGCATCATCCCGACCTTGGCGCCTTCCGCCGAGCGCAGGTAGAGGACGCCTCCCTCGTACGCGTAGCACATCGGCACGACGTACGTCCGTCCTCGCGCGTGGCAGCCCAGCCGGCCGAAGGCGCAGCGCTCGAGGAGCGCCTCGATCCGCTCCGCGCCGAGGACGCCGGCCGCTGGCGCCTCCGGCGGCCACGCCGCTGCGGGCACATCGAACATGCGGAGCTGGGCGCGGCAAGCGGCGCAGAACTGGTACTCCGAGCGCGCGCCGCAGCGCAGGCAGCGGTGAGACCGCGAGGCGCCCGGCGGCGGCCCCATGCTCGTCGCGATCCCGTGGGCAGCGGCCTCCGGGGGCACGAGCAGCACGGGGCGGTTCGAGATGCGCGCGACGCGCTCGGCGACGCTCCCGAGGAGCACGGCCGTGGCGCCGGTGTGCCCGTGGCGGCCCATCACGATGAGCTGGGCGTCGTCCTCGTCCGCGCACCGGAGGATCTCTTCCGCGGCAGACCCCACCCGGACGAGCGGGACGACGCGGACCGCGTCGCCGAGCTTCGCCATGAAGCCGCGCAGCGCGTCCGTGGCGTCCGGCTGCGCCTGCGTCGATGCCGCCACGTGGAGGACCCGGAGCTCGGCGCCCCGGGAACGCGCCTCTTCCATGGCGACGCTCACGGCCGCTGCCGAGAGCTCCGAGAGATCCGTGGCGACCAGGATCCGCTGCGCTGGCTTCATGCTGCCCCCCTGCCGGTCCAGGGTTCATGGCCGCGGCGACCGGCTCGTGTGTGTGTCGATCGTGTCCACCCGTCGCAGCAATCACCGTGCCCCGTCACCCGACCCGCACCTCGCGCCGCGGGGGCACCCGGGTCGCGGAAAGCCCGGCTCGCTCCGCCGCGCGCGCGAACACGATGGCGTCGCGCACGGCGCACCCGGCGCCGTCGTTGTTGAAGAAGACGTAGGCGTCTGCGCCCGGGCCCCACAGGGAGGCCAGCCGGTCGGCCGCGGCGCGGAGGGCGGCCGCGCCGTAGCATGGGCTCGGCGTGGCGCACCCCGCGTGGAACCTCAGGTAAGCCCACGTCGCCGTGCGGCGGAAGGGCGTCTTGAGCCAGGGGCTGTCGGCGACGCACAGCGCGGCGTCGCGCGCGGAGAGCAGCGCCGCGATCTCGTCGCTGAACCACGAGGCGTCCCGGGGCTCGACGGCCACGCGGACACGCCGCGGGAAGCAGTCGAGGGCGGACGCGAGCCGACCCGCGTCGGCCTTCATCCGCGGCGGGAGCTGCAGCAGCACCGGGCCGAGCTTGCCGCCCAGGTGCCGCACGCGATCGAGGAACCGCGCCGCCGGCTCGGCCGGCTCGCGGAGGCGACGCATGTGCGTGAGGAACCGGCTCATCTTGACCGCCATCACGAAGTCCTCCGGCGTGCGGGCGGCCCAGTCCTCACACGTCGAGGCCTCGGGGAGCCGGTAGAACGCGGAGTTCACCTCGACGGCCTGGAAGCGCTCGGCGTAGTGCTCGAGCCAGCGCGAGGCGCTCAGGCGCTCGGGGTAGAAGCGCCCTCGCCAGTGGGGGTACTGCCACCCCGAGGTGCCGACGAGCACCGGCATGACAAGCAAGAGTCATGGGCACGGGGGCGGCCGCCCTCCCCCCGAGGGGGCGCGAGCGGGGTGTGCGGTGGCGCCCGCAGCGGGCGGCGGAGCCGCCGCGTGGCCTGTACGTCGCCGCCGCTCGGCGCCATGGCCCGAGACATGGATGGCGCAGCGTCGGTCACGCGCAGGGCCCACGCCGGCGGGCGGACCGGCGAAGCGCTACGGCGCTGGCGCCTGCCCGGCCAGGATCCCATCGAGGCGCCGGAGCACCACTTCGAGCCGCTCGATCGTCGCCTTCAGGTACGCCCGGTACTCTCGATCGTCGGTGTGAACCAGCTCTTCTCTCATTCCCACGAGCCGGATCGACAGGGCGGTCCTCATGTCTTTCGCTTCGCGTTCATCGAGCTCGAAATGAAGCTGGGCCATATCTCTCCCTGATCCACGAGCCGCGTGTCCCCAGGACCGAGGGGTACATGGCGACGCGACGCCTCGCTGTCATCGGCTCCCGTGATCTCGAGAGCGCCCGCCGCGAAGGCCGTCCTGGCCCGCCGGCGTCCGGAGACGCCACGGGCACGGCCGACTCGGTGGATCCGGACGAGCTCAAGGTCAAGATCTCGATCTTCGCTCGGCCGACGGCCATCGCGCTCGACGACACCGCGGTCGGGAAGCTCGAGGAGCGCGCCGCAGCGTGACATCCCCAGAGCAGGGCGGATCGAGGGCGATCTGGCGTGTGATCGCGCTGCGCCTCGCGCCGATGGAGAGCCGCTGTGGATCGGCGCTCGGCGCGGCCGGCTCGCGGGCTCCTCGCGATCCGGCCGCGTGCGAGCCGTAGGCGGGCGGGAGCGCGCCGGGCCTCACCCCTTCACCACGCCCATCGGCCGGAGCCGCGCCACCTTCCGCGCGATGCCCGCGCGGTGCACGACGTCGACCACGCGCTCGACGTCCTTGTAGGCGACGGGCGCCTCCTCCGCGAGCTCGGCGTTCGACGGGCAGCGGACCACGATGCCGCGCCCTTCGAGCTCCTTGCGCAGCTCGTGGCCCGTCACCTGGCGCTTCGCCGCGCCGCGGCTCATGGTCCTGCCCGCGCCGTGGCAGGTGCTGCTGAACGACACCGCCGCCGACGCGTCCGTGCCCACGAGGACGAACGAGGCCGTCCCCATGCTGCCGGGGATGAACACGGGCTGGCCGAGCCCGCGGTAGCGCGCGGGGATCTCGGCGCTCGACGGCCCGAACGCGCGCGTCGCGCCCTTCCTGTGCACGCAGACCTCGCGGCCGGCGGCGCGCTCGATCTTCGCCGTGTTGTGGGCGACGTCGTAGACCAGGACGAGCTCCCCGTCGCCCAGGACGCGCGCGAACACGCGCCGCGCCGTCTCCGCGATGACCTGCCGGTTGGCGAAGCCGAAGTTCGCCGCGGCGCACATCGCCGCGAAGTAGCGGCGGCCCTCCGGCGAGGACAGCGGCGCGCAGGCGAGCTCGCGGTCCGGCAGCTCGATGCCGAGGCGCCCGGCCGCCTCGTCCATCGGGCGCACGTGATCGGCGCACACCTGGTGACCGAGGCCGCGCGAGCCGGTGTGGATCAGCACGGCGACGCGGCCCTGCGCGAGGCCGAGCCGCTCCGCCGCGGCCTCGTCGAAGATCTCGTCGACCACCTGCACCTCGACGAAATGGTTGCCGCTGCCGAGCGAGCCGAGCTGACCGCGGCCGCGCTGCTTGGCGCGCGAGGAGACGTGCGCCGCGTCGGCCCCGGGCAGCTCGATCGCGCGACCGCAGGCGGACCGGCTGGGCCTCGCCCTCCGGCGAGGGCGGCGGCCGGTCGCCGCACGCTATCCGGGCGAGCGCGCGGCCCGCCTCGGCGAAGAGCTCCGCGAGCGCGGGGGCGTCGACGCGGAGGCGAAGCTCGCCCGTGTGCTCCTCGAAGGCGTGCGAGGCAGCAGAGGTCGGACGCGGCGGCACGGGCAGATCACCTCCTCCGGGAGGAGCATGGTCGCGCCGACCGCGCCGACAAGGTGGCGCCGTCAGCGTGGAGCCCGGCCAGCGCCGAGGTCGCGAGCGCGCCGTGCTCCTGTCCCAAAGAGGCGCTGTCGGACAGGCCAGAGGGGCTGTCGGACAGACCCGCTCGACACGGCAGGACGCGATCGAGAGGACGCGATCGCGCCGGATGGGCGGCGTCGGGGTCACTCGCCCGTGACCGGCCCGGCGCGCTCCTCGCGCGGCAGGGTCGCGAGATCGTCGCCCGTGATGACGCCGACCATCCGCTCGCCCCGATCGAAGACGATGAGCCGCCGGATCGTGTGCTCCTCCATCCGGCGGGCCGCCTCCTCGATGGACTCGTCCTCGTAGCAGCAGAAGACCCTCCGCGTCATCACGTCGCCGACGTGGCTCGTCCTCGGGTCCAGCCCGTTGGCGGTCGCCCGGACGGTGATGTCGCGGTCGGTGACGACCCCGATCGGACGCTCGTTCTCGAGGACCAGCAGCATGCCCACCCCCGCCTCTCGCATCTTGAGCGCCGTCGCCTGGAGCGTCGCCCCCGTGGACGTCGTCTCCACCCCTCTCGTCATGACGTCTCCGATGAGCATCGATCTCTCCCTGGGACGGGGCGGAGCACGGTCCGTACCGCGCAGCGAGCCGCACAGGCGGCCTCCCTGGCCTCGCCCTCCTTCGCCTCGGCCGCCCTCCTGCACGCCCCCCCGGCCTCGTGGCACATCACCTGCTTTGACGGCGTGGCGGGGAGGGTGGGTATCGTGCGCGCATCCGACTGGCAGGGATCTCACGCATGAGCGCGTCGGCGCGACCGCGCGTCACCCGCGCTGGGCGCTCGCGTTCAAGCTCGCGCCGCGGCGCGAGGCGACGACCATCGAGGGCATCGTGGTCCAGGTCAGCAAGGCAAGGGCGCTCGGCGTCGCCGTGCTGACGGAGGACCAGCTCCGGGAGCTGCTCCAGGCGGGAACCCGACGGGAGAGCCAAACGGGAACCCGACGGGAGAGCCAGGCGGGAACCCGACGGGAGCCGAGGGGCGCATGGAAAACGTCGACATCGCTCGCGTCTTCGAGGAGGTGGCGGATCTGCTCGAAATCCAGGACGAGAGCCCGTTCCGCGTGCGGGCCTACCGCACCGCGGCGCGCACCCTCGGGGCGCTCGGCGAGCCCGTCGCGGGGCTCCTCGAGCGCGAGGGCGCGGGCGCGCTCACCGCCTTGCCCGGGATCGGCAAGGACCTCGCGGGCAAGATCGTCGAGCTCCTCGAGACCGGCGAGCTGTCGCTGCTGAAAGAGCTGACGGCGAAGACCCCCGAGAGCCTCGTCGGGATGATGCGGATCCCGTCGCTCGGGCCGAGGCGCGCGCGCCTGCTCCACGACAGCCTCGGCGTCGCGACGGTCGACGAGCTCGAGGAGGCCGCGCGGTCGGGTCGCCTCGTCGGCGTGCGCGGCTTCGGCGAGAAGCTCGCCGCGACGATCCTCGACGGCTGCCTGAAGCGGCGGGCGACCGCCGGGCGCGTGCGGCTCGCGGACGCCGAGGCGCAGGTCGAGCCGCTGCTCCGGCACCTCAGGGCGGCGCGCGAGGCCCTGGTCGTCGAGGTGGCCGGCAGCCTCCGGCGCCGCAAGGAGACGGTGGGCGACGTCGACATCCTCGTGTGCGCGCGGCGCGGAGAGCCGGTCGCGGCGCGCCTCCTTTCGTATCCGGAGATCAAGCAGGTGCTCGCCCGCGGCGCGACGAAGTGCTCGGTCGTGCTGCGGTCCGGGCTCCAGATCGACCTCCGCGTCGTGCCGCCGGCGTCCTACGGCGCGGCCCTCCACTACTTCACCGGCTCGAAGGCCCACAACATCACCGTCCGCACGCTGGGCGTGGCCCGCGGGCTGAAGATCAACGAATACGGGGTCTTCCGGGGCGACCGGCGGATCGGGGGCCAGGCAGAGGAGGACGTCTTCCGCGCGGTCGGGCTGCCCTGGATCCCGCCCGAGCTGCGCGAGGACGCCGGCGAGATCGAGGCCGCGCGCGCGCGGCGGCTCCCCGAGCTCGTCGAGGTCGGCGCCATCCGGGGCGACCTCCACGTGCACACGACGTACACCGACGGGCGCGACGAGCTCGAGGCGATGGTCAGGGCGTGCGCGGCCCGCGGGTACGACTACGTGGCCATCACCGACCCGACGCGGGCGGTCCGCGTGGCGGGCGGGCTCGACGCGTCGGGGCTCCGCAGGCAGGCGCGGGCCATCGACCGGCTCCGCCGGACGATCGGCGGGATCACGATCCTGCACGGGGCCGAGGTCGACATCCTCGAGGACGGAGCGCTCGACCTCGACGACGCGGCGCTGGCGGCGCTCGATTACGTCGTCGCCAGCGTGCGCTCGAAGCTCACGATGGCGGAGCCCGACATGACGCGCCGTGTGCTCCGCGCGCTCGAGAGCCCGTTCGTGACGGCGCTCGGCCACCCGACCGGGCGCCTCCTCGGCAAGCGCGAGCCGTACGCGCTCGACCTGCCGCGGATCGCGCGCGCCGCGCGCGATCTCGGCGTGCTGCTCGAGATCAACGCGCAGCCCGAGCGCCTGGACCTCTGCGACGTCCACATCCGCCTCGCGCGAGAGGCCGGCGCGAAGCTCGTGGTCGCCACCGACGCGCACGCCGTGGCGGAGCTCGACTTCATGCGCCACGGGATCGATCAGGCGCGGCGGGGCTGGTGCGCCGCGGCCGACATCGCGAACACGGCGCCCCTCGCGGAGTTCTTGGAGCTCATCGGCAAGCGCAGGGGCGCGGCGACCGCCGCCGCGAGATCGCGCCCGGCCGGGAGCGCCGCCAGCGCGTAGGCCCCCGGAGCGGCGGCCCGAGGCGAGGCCGCACGCGCGCGAGGTGCGCCGGCGCTCCGGGGCGTGCGTCCTCTACCGATCCAGCCCCTTGTCCTCGCACGCGCGGCCCCGGTCCAGAGGCTCGCCGTGCTCCTCTTCCTCTTCTTCCCGCGGCTCTTCGAGCGCTCCCGGGGAGAGGCCCTCGTCCCCTGCCTCGCCCGCCCGCGCCCCCTCCTGCCCGCTGCCCGCGGCGGTGTCGGCGTCGCCGCCGTTCCGCTCGGTCGGCTCGCGCGGCTGCGCGCCCTCGCCCGGGCCGCGCGGCTCGCCCGGGCCGCGCGGCTCGCCCGGGCCGCCTGCCGGCGCCTCGTGCCCGCTCGCTCGGTTGACGCTCATCGCTGCTCTCCTCGACCCCTCCGCCAGGATCCCGCTGCCCGGGATCGAGAGGGGACCTGGTGCCGCGACGCCTCGCTGTCATCGGCTGGGCGAGGGCTCCCCGAATATCTTTGAGAGGGTCGCAGCCGGCGCGGCACGGCCAGCTCGAGCCGAAGGAGAACGGGCTCCTCCATTCCACGATGATCGCCGACTCTCTCCGGAGATTTCGGTGACAACGAACTAGCGCGCGCCGGTCCAGCGCAGATCGGCGATCATGGGGAGGTGGTCCGAGCCGAGGTCCGGCCCGACCCACGCGCGCTCGCTCGTCCAGCCCGGTCCGACGAGCACGTGGTCGATGCGAACACCGAACCAGCGCGTCCGCTTCGTCGCGCCGAAGCCCAGCCCGGCGCGGGAGAACGCGTTCTCGAAGCCTGCCCAGAAGCGCCGATAGATGGCGCTGTCGACTGGCATGTTGAAGTCCCCGACGATGACCGCCGGATAGGGCGCCTCGTCGACCCACTGCCTCGCGAGCTCCGATTCCCAGGTGCGCAGCGCGATGTTCCTGTCGTGCTCCTCCGCCTGCTTCCATCCGCCGTGGATCAGCGCCTCGATCGCGTCCCGCGGTGTCTCGAGGTGCAGGTGGATGAGGGAGAAGGCGCGACCCCCGGCCGGCTGCACGCTCGACGGCTCGGGTGAAGGCGCGCCCGCCGCCGCGCCGGCGCTGCGGCCGGAGGAGCTGGCCGAAGCGGCAGCGGCCGCGCGGTCCGGCAGCGCGATCGCATAGCGGAGGATGGCGCCGTGGCCGCCGGCACGCCAGACGTCGCTGCGATCCCTGGATTCGATCTCCTGGAGAGGATGCCGGCTCAGAAGGCACATCCCGCGCTCGGTGTGGACGAACCACGCCGGAAAGGCCTCTTCCAGCGACCGCGCCGGAATGCTGCACTCCTGCAGCGCGAACACGTCGGGTCGGGTCTCGGCGACGAAGCGCCCGAGGCGCCCCAGATCGAGCGCGCGAGCCCCCATGTTGAAGGAGGCCACGCGCAGATCGCCCTCGCCCGTCGCCCCGACGAGCGCGCGGGGCGAGACCGAGAACCCCAGGATGGGCCCGACCACGATCACGGACGCCACGGAGAGCGGGAGGAGGGCCCGGCGCTGCACCGCGAGCGCGGCGGGCACGAGCACGAGGAGAGGGAGAGCGAGGATCGCGCGCGGGCCGAAGAGGAAGAGCGTCCCGGGCCAGAAGCGGTCGCCCACGACCGGCAGGGCGAGCCAAATCGCGACGACCCCGAGCAGGTAGAGCACGGCGCCGGCGAGCACGAGCCGCCGGAGCAGCCGCCAGCGCGGCGCAGGAGAAGTAGGCCGCGCAGCAGGTGCTTGCGGCTCCGATGTCGCTCCCCTCCCCTGGTCACTGAGCCGCATGGCTGTCCGTTTGCGGGCGTGAAGACACCGTCTCGATGAAGAGCGGCATAGTTCACATCAGCGGCAGGCGCAACCGCCACCACTGGATAATCTGAAAGCTATCCATCGACGCCGGCGGACATGCGTCAAGCGCTGTCGGCGCCGATGACCATGGCGGAGATCCGTGGTGGCCCGCGGTCCCCTACCCTGCGCCCTGCGATCTCGCGGAGTCCCTCCGGACCTCGGCGCCGAGGCGCCTCCGGACAGATCGGCCCCTGGAGCACCAGAGGCGCTGTCCGATGCCAGACGACCGGATTCGTCGCGTCGTGACGACGCTCTCCCGCTCCGAGGCGCCCTCCAGGGCGGGCCCGGACGCAGGAGGCACGATCGCCCCCATCCCGCATGCGCGCTCCTGTATAGTGAGGGCCTCACAGGAAATTCGCATGTTCTCCCTCGACAATCGTGTTCAGGAATATGCCTGGGGCTCGCGGACGGCCATCGCGGCGCTGCTCGGACAGCCGCCTTCCGACAGGCCGCAGGCCGAGCTGTGGATGGGCGCCCACCCGGCCGCCTCCTCGTGCATCGAGCTCGACGGGCGGAAGGAGCGCCTGATCGACGCCATCGCCGGGCGCGCGGAGGCCTTCCTCGGCGAGCCGGTCCGCGCGCGCTTCGGCGCGCAGCTCCCGTTCCTGCTCAAGGTGCTCGCGGCCGATCAGCCGCTCTCGCTCCAGGCGCACCCGGACGAGGCGCAGGCGCGGCGCGGGTTCGACGCGGAGAACGCGGCCGGCATCCCGCTCGACGCGCCCGGGCGCACCTACCGCGATCCGCACCACAAGCCCGAGCTGCTCTGCGCGCTCACCCCGTTCGACGCGCTCTGCGGCTTCAGGCCGGCCGAGGCTCTGCGCGAGGTGCTCGAGCTCGTCGCCGGGGGCCCGGGGGACGCGCTCGTCCCGCGCGGCGCCGCGCCGATCGACGCGGCCGCGATCGCGGAGCTCGTCCGGGGCCTGCTGGCGCTCGACCCGGCGGCGCGGCGGGAGCTCGTCGCCTCGGTGGTCGAGGCCTGCCGGACGCGCGCCCGGGGGGGCGGGTGGCTCGCGAGGCCGTGCGGCTGGGCGCTGCGCCTGCACGAGCTCTACCCGGGGGATATCGGCGTCGTCATCGCCCTGCTGCTCAACGACGTGCACCTCGAGCCGGGCGAGGCGCTGTACCTGCCGCCGCGCCGGCTGCACGCGTACGTGCGAGGGGTGGGGATCGAGATCATGGCGAGCTCCGACAACGTGCTCCGCGGCGGGCTCACGCCGAAGCACGTCGACGTCGACGAGCTCCTGCGGGTGCTCGATTTCGCGCCGTGGCGCGTGGATCCGGTCACGCCGCACCGGGTCGGCGAGGAGTTCGTCTACGACACCCCCGCGCCGGAGTTCCGGCTCTCGCGCGTCGAGCTCGAACCAGGGAGCGCGTGGCGGAGCAGCGAGCGGCGCGGGCCGGAGATCGTGCTGTGCACCCGGGGAGAGGCGACCGTGGTCGATGCGCGGGGGACTGCCCGGGATCTCCGTCAGGGCGGCTCGATCTTCGTCCCGTTCGCGTCGGGGAGCTACTCCATCGAGGGAGGTGGCCAGTTCTTCCGGGCCACCGTGGGTGGCTGAGGGCCGAGGTCCGGGCGCGCTCTCGACAACCGAGCTCGGCGAGGAGCGCGACCGGAGCCCGTCGGTCGCCTGGTCGGGGCGGCGCCCCGGTCGACCGCATCCTCGACGGCGCACGTGCGCGCCGAGCCGGCGACGCGAGGTGGCCCGGGCGCCGGCGCGGGCTACGATGCGCGCCGCGGCGAGCCCCCGCGTCGGCGCCGCGTCGCCGCGAGATGTCGATCGAATCCTTGGAGGACTGTCGGGAGATGAAGACCATCGATTTCGCCGGAACCGGCGCGCAGATCAGCTCGCTCTGCCTGGGCTGCATGTATCTCGGGACCAAGACCGACCAGGAGACATCTTACGCGCTCCTCGATCTGTATCACGAGCGCGGTGGCCGGTTTTTGGACACGTCCAACAACTATGCTTTCTGGGTGAACGGCCGGCGCGGAGGGGACAGTGAATCCCTCATCGGGCGCTGGATGAAGGAGCGGAGAAACCGCGGCGAGATCTTCCTCGCGACGAAGGTCGGAGCGAGGCCGACGGCCCCCGGAGCAGGCCTCGAGGCCGCCGAAGGGCTCACGGCGAAGGCCATCGCCCGCGCGGTGGACGAGAGCTTGTCCCGCCTCGGCACGGATCACATCGATCTGTACTACGCGCACATCGATCAGAGGACGACGCCGCTGGAAGAGACGCTGGAGGCGCTCGACGGGCTCGTGAGGCAGGGCAAGGTCCGGCACCTCGGCTGCAGCAACATGGCCACGTGGCGCATCGCCGAGGCCAGGACCTTGAGCCGCCTCAAGGGGTGGGCCCCGTATCGCTGCGTACAGCAGTGGCACTCGTACCTGCGCCCGCGTCCCGGCACCGGCGGGATCGAGGTCCCGGCGGCCGGCTTCACGTTCCAGCTGAACGTGGACGATGAGCTCCTCGATTACTGCAAGTCGAACAAGGACTTCACGATCGTGGCGTATTCCCCGCTGCTCCTCGGCGCCTACGCCCGCGCGGATCGACCGCTCCCCGAGAAATTCCTCGGGGCCGACGCCGACGCGCGCCTCCGCGCCCTCGAGAGCGTCGCGAAAGAGACCGGCCGTACGCGCAACCAGGTCGTCCTTGCGTGGCTGCGCCAGAGCGGACCGGCGGTGGTGTCCATCGTCGCGGCCAGCACGCCGGAGCAGCTCCGAGAGAACCTCGGGTCGCTCGACCTCGTCCTGAGCGAGGAGCAGATGCGGACGCTGAGCGAGGCGCACGGTTGAGGCGGCGGCGACCTGACCCAGGTTGGTCCACAGGCAGGCGGCGGCGGCGACCTGACCCAGGTTGGTCCACAGGCAGGCGGCGGCGGCGACCTGACCCAGGTTGGTCCACAGGCGGCGGCGGCGGCGACCTGACCCAGGTTGGTCCGCCGCGCGCACACCTTGACCCAGGTTGATCCACCTTCGGCGGTGGCGGCGAGCCGACCCAGGTTGGTCCGCCTCGCATGGCTTCGCGCGCGCTCTCGATCGGATTCACCTGATCCATGCACCCAGGCGACGACCGAGGCTCCGCATACAAATTTGTACGACCCCGGCCAGCCAGCCGCCGCTCCCCGCAGCCCGAGGCTCCCGAGGTGATTACGCGAGGACTGCGCTCTCCTCGACACGAACCCCATGGAGCACGCGCATCCACCAAGTACCAACAGGAAACACGGCGCTGCGCACACCCGCACGCCAGCTCGCTAGCGCGTCGCGGTATGCCGCACGAAAGGCGCGTACCGCGGTAGCGGCAAGCTGCAATGCCTCCGGCTGCTGCCGACCCACGGCAAACGTGGGGTTGCGCCCGCGCACCGGCTCGACGCTCGTCGCACGGCGGTAGGGCGAGACCTCGCCCGCGCGCACGGGACCGAGGACGCCCGAGCCCTGCCGTTGCAACGCCATGCGCGCCTGCTCCTCCTGTCCCTCGAGCTCCACAGCCACCTCCTCGCGGAAGCTGTCGGCGTCCTCCTGGGCGATCCCCGGTGGCAGCGTGAGCGCAAGCGTCGCCTCGTCAGGCCACCGGGGGTTGGTCGGGTCGAAGTACACGTCGGGGCGCATGGCGCGCAGCATGCCGCGGCCCAGCTCGTCCACAAGCACCTTGGCGCCCGACCAGTCGCACGCTCGACTGACCAGCCCCGCGACGACAGGATTGGCCAGGGTGTAGGCGACCTTCTCCACCACGGCCGCTGGCGTCATCAGGCGCACAACGCTGGTCGGTTCGTGATCCCACACCGGGCCCTCCCATGCGCGCAGCACCTTGGTACCGAGCGCGACGAGGCGATGGAAAAATTGCAGGAAGCGCGGAAGGACGCCATCGACGTCGGTGATGACGAGGTGAAGGTGAGTGGACATGACGCACAGCGCGTGGACCTGGACACCGAAGCGGCGCGCCGAGACGGCGAGTGAATACAGCACGAGCTGGGAGATGGCGGCGTCGGGGCGCAAGAGCATGTGCCGGCGCAGAGCGCGGCGGGTGAGCAGATAGGTGGCGCCGGGGACGATCGAACGGGGCTGGCTCATGGTCCGCGGGTATTGACAAACGCTGTGCCAGATGCGGACAGCTGGGATTTCCGCAATTTGAGCGCCGAAGGACGTGGCGGCCGCCACCCGCTCACCATGCAACCGCCAGCCATCGTTAAGTTGGGTCCCCCTGCCACGCGGGCGGGAGACCCAACCTCGGTCGGGAGACCCAACCTCGGTCGCGTCGCGGTCGGGAGACCCAACCTCGGTCGCGTGGTCACCCAACCAAGGTCAACACGCAACCATGGTCGGTCGCTCCCAACCACGGTCAGGTCCGGTCAACCACGGTCGGGTCCGGATCGCCAACCACGGTCGGGTCGGGACGCCCCAACCAGGTCGGGACGCCCCAACCACGGTCGGGTCGGGACGGGACGGGACGGGACGACGGTCGCGGGTCCGGATCGCCAACCACGGTCGGGTCGGGACGGTCGGGTCGGGACGCCGCCGCGACGGTCGGGGCGGGACGCCGCCGCGCGGCCAGTACGACCGAGCAGCTCCGGTCGCCGCAGCCGAGCGGCGCGCGCGGTGTCCTGGGCCGCAAAGGCCGCCGGCCGGAGATGCTATCCTCGCCCCGTGCTGCCCTCCTACGATCTCACCGCCATCACGGCCCGCCTCGCAGGGCGCGACGCCGCGCTCGACGCGCTCACGCAGGAGCGCCAGGCCGCGGTCGCGGCGATCCTGCGCGCGCCGGCCCGGCCTCCGGGCGCGCAGCGGACGCCCGCGGAGCAGGTCGGGCCCGGGGAAGCCGAGCTCCTCCTGATCCGCCGGGCCGAACGCCGCGGCGATCCGTGGTCGGGGCACATGGCCCTCCCGGGCGGGCGGCGCGACCCGGTGGACGAGCACCTGCTCGCCACCGCGATCCGCGAGACGCGCGAGGAGGTGGGAATCGACCTCGTCGAGAATGGCACTCTGCTCACGCGCCTGCCCGATGTCCCCGCCGTCGTGCGCGGGCGGCGCGTCGGGATGATCATCGCCCCCTTCGTGTTCGCCCTGCGCTCCACGCCCGAGCTCACCCTGAGCGACGAGGTGGCCGAGGCGCTCTGGACGCCGCTCGGCCCGCTCGCTCGTGGCGAGTGTTCGTCGACCTACAGGTACACGCACGAGGGGGATGTCCTCGATCTACCGTGCTTGCTGGTGGACGAGCGGATCGTCTGGGGGCTGACCTATCTCATGCTGGAGCAGCTCTTCGAGGTGCTCCACGCGTGAGCGGCCACGCGCCCGCGACTCGCCGGAATACCCCGTCGGTCGTGACGACACCGCCCTCGCGCGCGCCCGCGCCGACCTGCTTTCCCTCTTGCCCGGCTCGATCGCGCCATGATACGTGTCGGCGGCCTGGGGTTCGGGGGTGGGCCTGCTGCGCTACAGGCCGAGGCATGCTGTCCGCCATCATGCGTCCGTCCCCGTCTCCCACGGTCGGCCCTCGTCGTCGCAAGCCTGTTGCTCCGCTCCGCGCTCGTCCGTACGGTCGAGGAGGGGCGCTCTCCGTCTCGTGCGCCAGCCCGCCTGCCGGAGCGGCGCTCTCTCGACATCGGCGATGCTCACCCTACCCAGCTATCACTCCGTCATCCATTTCGACACGAGGGGCGACTCCGCCCGCTACCGCGCCATCCGCGCGAGCGACGGCGCCCCGGTCATGCTCAAGGTGCTCGACGCCGGCGCCTCGCGCGTCGTGGATCGCGCCCGCCTCAAGCACGAGTACAAGCACATCGCGCGCATCGAGTCCGAGCGCGTCGTCAAGGTCCATGGCGTGGAGGAGCACGACGGGGGCCTCGTCCTGGTCCTCGAGGACACGACCGGAGAGGAGCTCGGGAGCTTCCTCGCGGCGCGCGGCAGGCTCGATGTCGCGAGGTGCCTCGATCTCGCGGTCTCCATGGCCGAGGCCGTGCGCGTGCTGCACGGGCACGCGATCGTGCACGGCGCCATCGGGCCGAAGAGCTTCCTCGTCACCGGCGACGATCAAGCCCGGATCCTGAACTACGGGGTCGACGCCGCGGTCACGCACGAGGTCGAGTCGCTCTACAGCGATGCGGTCGTGTCCGACGTGCTCCCCTACCGCTCGCCCGAGCAGACCGGCCGGATGAACCGCAGCGTCGACCACCGCTCGGATCTCTACTCGCTCGGCGTGCTGTTCTACCGGATGCTCACCGGGCGGCTGCCCTTCGAGGCGAGCGACCCGCTCGAGCTCATCCACGCCCACATCGCCCTCACCCCCGAGCGCCCCACGTCGCGGCGCGCCGAAGTGCCCGCCCCGCTCGGCGATGTGGTCATGAAGCTGCTCGAGAAGAACGCGGAGGATCGTTATCAGTCCGCGAGCGGCCTCCTCGCCGATCTGCACGAGTGCACGCGGCGCCTCGCCGAGGGCCGCCTCGACCGCTTCGAGCTCGGCCAGCGCGACGCCGCGTACCTGCTCCAGATCCACCAGAAGCTCTACGGTCGCGAGGAGAGCATCCAGCGCCTCACGGACGCCTTCCTCGGCGTCCTCCGCGGGGCGCGCAAGGTCGTCCTCGTCTCCGGCTACTCGGGCATCGGCAAGTCGTCCCTGGTGCAGGAGATCCTGAAGCCCCTCGCGCGCGAGAAGGGCTATTATATCAGCGGCAAGTACGACCAGTACAACCGGGACCGGCCCCTCGGCCCGGTGCTGCAGGCGTTCGACGCGCTGCTCCGGCAGATCCTGTCCGAGAGCGAGGAGCGGATCGCCCGCTGGCGAGCGGCGATGCTCCAGGGGCTCGGGAGCAACGCGCAGGTCGTCTGCGAGGTCCTCCCGGCGCTCGAGTACCTCATCGGCGCGCAGCCGCCCGTGCCCGCCCTCGGCCCCGTCGAGGCGCAGAACCGCCTGAACCTCACCTTCCAGCGCTTCGTCTCGGTCTTCACCGGGCAAGGGCGCCCCATCGTCCTCTTCCTCGACGATCTCCAGTGGATCGACGCCGCGAGCCTGAGCCTCGTCAACGCGCTGCTCGAGGGCGACGGGCTCGGGGCCTTCTTCTTCTGCGGCGCCTACCGCGACAACGAGGTGAGCTCCGCGCACCCCTTCATCCGCGCCGTCGACGACCTCCGCAAGGGCGGCGTCGAGATCGAGCCGATCGTGCTCGACGCGCTGGAGCTCCCGCACGTCACGGCGCTCATCCAGGACAGCCTCGGGCGCTCGGACGGCGAGCAGCTCGCGGCGCTCGTCCTGAAGAAGACCGGCGGGAACCCGTTCTTCATCAAGCGCTTCCTCAAATCGATCCACGACAGCGGCGCGCTCTCCTTCGACGAGGCCGGCCGCTGGTCGTGGGACCTCGCCGCGATAAGCGCCCTCGAGTACACCGATAACGTCCTCGACCTCATGGCGAGCAACATCCGCCGCCTGCCCGCGCCCACGCAGGACGCGCTCCGGCTCGCGGCGGCCCTCGGCAACCGCTTCGATCTGGGCACGCTCTCGACCATCAGCGGGTGCTCCGTCGACGAGCTCTACGGGCGCGTCGAGCCGGCGCTCAAGGAAGAGCTCATCGCGAGCGACGGCGCGTGCCACCGCTTCGTCCACGACAAGATCCAGGAGGCCGCCTACTCGATGATCCCCGTCGAGGAGCGGCCGGGCCTCCACCACCGCATCGGCGTGCTCCTGCGCGACGCGCTCGGGGCCGACGCGCAGGCGCTCTTCGACGTCGTGAACCACCTGAACCGCGCCGGCGACCTCATCCGCGATCCCAAAGAGCGCCTCGAGCTCTCGCGGATGAACCTCCGCGCGGCCGAGCGGGCCGAGGAGAGCGCCGCCTTCGACGCCGCGGCCAAGTACCTGACCGAGGGCATCGCGCGGCTCCCGGACGAGCCCTGGGCGACCGAGTACGATCTCGCCTTCGCGCTCATCACGAAGATGGGCCTCATGCAGGCGCTCACCGGCCGCCCCGACGACGCCCTCGCCACGCTGGCCCAGGCCGTCGTCCACGCGAGGAGCCGGATCGACGCGACCCGGGCCCACCGGCTCAAGGTCAAGGTGCATATCCTCAAGGCCGATCTGCACGCCGCCCTCGCCGAGGGGCTCGTGGCGTTGCGCGCATTCGGGATCGATCTCCCGCCCTTCCCCTCGGACGAGGCGGTCGCCGGCGACGTCGAGGCGACGCTGAGGTTCCTCGGGGACCGCTCGATGGAGTCGCTCTGCGATCTCCCCCGCCTCGAGGACCCCGAGCTCGCCGTCCTGCACAGCGTGCTCGAGGAGATGATCTCGTCCTGCTACTTCCTCGCGAGCAACAACTTCGGCTTCTGCGTGATGAAGATCCTCCGGGACACCGTGCAATACGGCGTCTCGCAGAGCTCGGTCTTCGCCTATGTCTGCTTCGGCCAGATGCTGTGCGTCAGCGGCCGCATCGAGCTCGGGTACGCCTTCGGCGAGGCCGCGGTCGAGCTCAACCGGCGCTATCCGGACAGGCGGAACGATCCCATCCTCGCCTGCATGTGGGGCGCCTTCGTCCAGCACTGGAGGACGAGCTACGCGAAGGGGCGAGAGATCTTGCTCTCCGGCATCCACGCCGGCGTGGAGACGGGGCAGTACGTCTGGACCTTCTACTGCATGACCAACGCGAACACGGCCAGCCTCCTCCTCGGCTTGCCCCTCGCCGAGATCAAGGCCGAGTCGCGCTCGCTCCTCCCCCTGCGGAGGTACGACCGGTGGAACATCATCACCTGGATGGTCACCGCCGTCGGTCAGCTCTGCGAGCACCTCATGAGCCCGGATCCGGGCCCGACGCACCTCGCCGGCGAGTGGATCCAGATCGACGAGATCATCGACGCCGCGGTCCAGATCAACAACCAGGCCTCGCTCTTCTTCACCATCTTTTACCGCCTCCTCCTGCGCCTGTTCCAGGGCGATTACCCGACGGCGGCGGCGCTCGCCTACGACGCGAACCCCAGCATCATGGGCATCGCGGGCTGGCACGGCAATCCTCCGTTCCACTTCTACGGGGGTGTCGCCCTGCTCCAGGCGGCCGACAGCGTGGACGCGGAGACCCGGGCGCGGTACCTCGAGAAGGCCCGCGCCTTCGGCGAGCGGGTCGCCTTCTGGGCCAGCCACGCGCCCGACAACATGAGGCACCGCGACCTCCTGCTCGCGGCCGAGCTCGCGCGCGTGAGCGGCGACGTGCGGAGGGCCGTGGACCTCTACGACGAGGGCATCCGCGCGGCGGACCAGGGCGGCTACCTGCACGACGTCGCGCTCGGCAACGAGCTCTGCGCGCGCTGCTACCTCGGCCTCGGGAGGACCACGATCGCGCGCGCCTACATGATCGAGGCCCACGCCCGGTATGCGCGCTGGGGCGCGACGAGCGCCATGACCCGCCTCGAGCGCGCCTATCCCGATCTCCTGCGGCGCGAGGCGCCGGCCGTCTCCAGCGCGCCGCGGGTCGTCCGGGAGGACCTCGACCTCCGCAGCGTGCTCAAGGCCTCCCAGGCCCTCGCCGGGGAGATCGTCCTGCCCCGGCTGCTCGAGGCGCTGATGCGCATCATGCTCGAGAACGCCGGCGCGCGCCGCGGCTTCCTGATCCTGAAGAGCGAGGGTCGCCTCACCATCGAGGCCGCCGGCGACGTCGCGGGCGACCGCATCGAGCGGATCGACTCGGCGCCCCTGGGCTCCCGCGCCGATCTGGCCGCCAGCGTGATCCAGTATGTCGCGCGGACCGAGGAGAGCGTCGTCATCGACGACGCCCCGAGCCACCCCTCCTTCGCCTCCGACCCCTATGTCCGGGCCGCGCAGCCGAGGTCGCTGCTCGCCTCGCCCATCCATCATCAGGGGCGGGTCATCGGGATCGTGTACCTGGAGAACGCGCTCACCTGCGCGGCCTTCACGCGCGATCGCGTCGAGCTCATCGGGCTGCTCTCGTCCCAGGTCGCCGTCTCGCTGGAGAACGCCCGCCTCTTCGCGCAGCTCGAGGAGAAGGTGGAGGCCCGCACGGCCGAGCTCCGCGCGGCGCACGCCGAGCTCGGCCAGCTCTACGCCGCGCGGGAGCGCGAGCAGGAGGAGCGGATGCTGGAGCAGCGCGCCCTCATCGAGCAGCAGCGCGAGATGATCCACGCCCTCTCCGCCCCCATCCTCCAGGTCTGGGACGGCGTCCTGGCCGTGCCGCTCATCGGCG
Source organism: Sorangium cellulosum (assembly GCF_004135735.1). Classification (GTDB taxonomy): domain Bacteria; phylum Myxococcota_A; class Polyangia; order Polyangiales; family Polyangiaceae; genus Sorangium; species Sorangium cellulosum_F. The sequence goes on from NZ_CP012670.1 coordinate 5,807,990, forward strand.
CCCTGGACCGCGGGCGCGCGGACGAGCTGATGCACAGCCTGCTGCAGGCCGTCGCGCGCGGCGAGGTCCGCTTCGCCCTGCTCGACACGACGGGCGTGGAGACCATCGACGAGGCCGTGGCCGATCACCTCGTCCGCATCGTGCGCGCCGTCGAGCTGCTGGGCGTGCGGGCGATCATCACCGGGATCCGCCCCGCGGTCGCCCGGACCATGACCTCGCTCGACATCGACCTGCGCGCGCTCGGCACGCACGCCACCCTGCGCGAGGCGCTCAAGTTCTGCATGCGGAGCCTCGCGGCCAGGCCGGGGTGACCGGCGGGGCGCCCGCGCTCTCGCGACCGCGACCACGAGGAGGAGCTGCCCATCTCGACGCGCGCAGCACGCGCGAGGAGGCGTCCACCCGGTCAGGCGTTGTCACGTGACATGTCGACTCATGTCACGTGACAACCGTGACATGTCACGATAGCCCGGGTGCAGCCTTGACCTGCGGGACGCGCGCTGAGCGCCTCGTCCTCGCCCGTGCCTCGCGCGACCGGCGCGGCACAGGGCTTGCCGTGCGCCGCCTGACCGGCGGCCCGCCCCCGCGCGGGCGTACGGCTGGACATCCCCTGGAAACTCAACACGGAGAGGCACGGTTCCAATGCAAAGCATCCTCCTGAAAACAGGCGTTGCGGCCTTCCTTTGCCTGGCGGCGTCGGGCTGCGTCGTGGCCGAGGGCGGCGAGCCCGAGGACGACGAGGACCTGGGCACGGCGAGCGCGGCGCAGATCGACATTGGATACAAGAAGAAGTGGCGGCTCTACACGGCGACGTTCTCGAACGGGCAGCCTTTCTTTCGCGTGCTCGCGATCGGGGGGAGCGACGTGGGCCCGTACCAGGCCAACACGGAGTACTGGTATGTGACGAGTGCGAACCTGGGCTACCTCGGCCAGAACAGCGTGGTCTTCAGCCACGTCGACGGCGACGACACGCCGCCGAAGCAGAGCGGCTCGGCGCAGTTCCAGACGCCCTGGCTCGTGCCCTGGACGTCGTTCTCGAACGACCCGGTGAGCGGCGGCTACCGCTACGACAACGGCAGCGTGCACCTGCGCATCGCCGTCAACGGCGGCGAGATCTCGGGGCTGACCTGGTACCAGACGATCCCGGCGGCGCAGACTCCGACCAACATCGCGCTGAACGGCACGTTCACGGTCGGCTCCGGATCCGTGGTGGTCCCGCAGGGGAGCGTCGGCTACTACGTGAACAGCGCGATCCCGTGATGCCCCCGGGCCTGTGTCCCCGGGGCCCACGTTGACCGGGCGCCGCCGTCCTCGGGGCCGGCGCGGCGCCGGCGGCCGCGAGGGGCGCCGGCGCTCGCTCAGAACCCGCCCTCGATCGCGATCCCTGGCATCGTGATGGGCCCCACGGTCTGGGGTGTACACCCGCGCTCGTCGCAGCTCACGTCGAACACCTCCTTGGCCAGCGTCGCGTTCTGCAGATCGAGCACCAGCCCGAGGTAGCCGCGCGCGCCGAGCGACCAGCGCTTCGACACGCGCATGTCGAGCCGGTAGAACGGGCGGACGCGCTCCGGGTCCGCGCGCGGTGGGCGGCCCTCGACGATCTCGTCGGCGGGGAAGCCCGTGTAGAAGACGTGCCGGATGCCGGCGCGAACGCCGCGGCCGAGGTCGTAGAGCAGCGCGACGTGCGCGACGTGCGTGCGGTCGTAGGCGGACGGGAGCGTCGCCTTGCCGCGCGTGCGCGTGGCGCGCGAGAGCGTGTACGACGCGAGGAAGAACAGGTCGCGGCGGAGCGCGCCGCGCGCGCCGAGCTCTAGGCCGTAGGTGTCGCCGAGGCTGCGCGTCAGGAAGCGCTCGGTGCTGAGGGTCGTGCCGCGGCCGGTGCCGATCGGATCGCTCAGGCCGAGGGTCGCCTGGCGGAACGCCGCGCCGCCGAAGCGGACCGGGCCGGCGTCGACCTCGACGCCGAAGCTCGCCTGCAGGCTCCGCTGGAGGCCGCCCGGGATGCCGCCGATCTGGAGCGCCGGCAGCGGGGCGAGGCCGGGGAGCTGCGACGCGAGGCCGAACGCGGGGATGAGCCGCACGTGATCGCCGACGCCGAAGCGACCGACGATCCTCGGATCCACGGCGAGCGCGGTCTTGCCGAGGGAGGTGTAATGGTCGACGCGCACGCCGGGCGTGAGGGTCGAGCGCTCGTCGAGGACGAGCAGCGCGTCGGCCCACGCGCCCACGGCGAGGTCGAGCCGGCTGCGGAAGAGCTCGGGGAAGCTCTCGTCGAGCTGGGCCGTGCCCTCGGCGGGCTTGGCGTCGGGCTCGCCGTCGGGCGAGCCGGGGCGCGGCGCGACGGCGCGCGGGGTGACGTCGTAGCGGTCGATCGCGGCGTCGACCCCGGCGCGCAGGAGCGCGCGCCCCCCGAGGGCGGGACGGGCGAGGCTCATGCGCGCGTTGAGCTTGAAGGCCCGGGCGCTCTCGACGCCGACCCCGCGCGACTGGTCGAGCCCGAGGGTGAGCGCCGCCCGGACGCGGGCCCCGGAGGCGTCGTCGCGGTCGTAGCGCAGGTCGAGGCGGTGGAAGTCGCTGTCGAGCAGGACGTTGGTCGTCTCGGCGCCGTCCTCGTCGCCGAGGGTCGCGAGGTAGTCGTACGCGCCGAACGCGAACACGGTGAAGCGCGCGTCCGGCCCGAGGCGGTAGGCGACGCGGGCCTGGTAGTCGGCGTAACCCACGTCGACGCTCGGCACGAGCGCGGAGGTGAGCGCCGCGCCGGCGGCGTAATGGCCCCCGAGGAGGACGTGGGTGTCCCTGTCCACCGGCCCCTCGACCACGCCGCCGACGTCGACGAACCGGAAGGCCCCCTCCCCGCGCCAGACATCGGACGGCGGAGCGCTCTCGGCCTCGATCGCCGCGCCCGCGAGCCGCCCGATGTCGGCCGGATAGGGCCCGAGGTGCATCTCGAGGCGCTGGACGATGGAGGCCGGGATGACGCCGGGGCCAGCGCCCACGTGAAAGAGGAGCGGGACCTGGATGCCGTTGAAGAAGTAGCCGACGTTCCCCGGCGGCGCGCCGCGGATGTAGTAGTATGGCATGCCGCTCGCGATGGTGGTCACGCCCGGCTGCACCTCGATGGCGCGGAACGGGTCGCCGAGGGCGCCGGGCATCTCGCGGATGTCGCGCCGCGAGAGCGACACGGAGCCCGGCGGGGCCCGGCTGCCCTCGACGGTCACCTCGATGCCCGCGGGGGCGGCGGGCGCCTCCGCCGGGGGCGGCGGGACGGCCTCGGGCGGCGGGGCGACGCCCTCCGGGGACGGGGGCGCGGCGGCCGGCGACGCAGGCTGCGGGCGCGCCTCGCCCGGGGGGAGGCCTGCCACGCTGGCGAGCGCGAAGGCGAGGATGGCGGTGGGGGATCTCACACGGCTGCCGCGGGTGCGCCGCTCGGGACAGGAAAGGACAGCACCGCGGCGCGCTACCCGCTCGGCGGGTTAGCAAATCCTGCCGCGCAGCGAAAGGCGGCGCTCTCCAGCATCGGCGCCCTCCGTGGGAGGTTTCCGTCCCGGGCTTCCGTCCCAGGTTGGCAGGCTTCCGTCCCAGGTTGGGGACCCCTCACGCCTCCCCCATCCGACCCAGGTTGGGGAGGTCTCCCCCATCCGACCCAGGTTGGGGACGCCTCCCCCATCCGACCCAGGTTGGGGAGGTCTCCCCCATCCGACCCAGGTTGGGGACGCCTCCCCCATCCGACCCAGGTTGGGGACGCCTCCCCCATCCGACCCAGGTTGGGGACGCCTCCCCCATCCGACCCAGGTTGGGGAGGTCTCCCCCATCCGACCCAGGTTGGGGAGGTCTCAGGTTGGGGAGGTCTCCGAGGTTGGGGAGGTCTCCGAGGTTGGGGAGGTCTCCGGGGGAGGTCTCCGAGGTTGGGGAGGTCTCCGTCCCAGGTCGGATGGAGTCCGCGCTTGACAAGCACGGCTCCGCATCATATTTAACCAACAGGCTAATTAACCATATGGTTCAATTCAGATGCCAACCGATCCGCTGAGCACCACCTTCGCCGCCCTGGCGGACCCGACACGTCGGGCGATCCTGGCCCGTCTCGCCTCGGGCGAATGCTCGGTCACCGAGCTCGCCGAGCCCTTCGACATGAGCATGCCCGCCGTCTCGAAGCACCTCCGGGTGCTCGAGCGCGCGGGGCTCATCACGCGGAGACGTGACGCGCAGTGGCGGTGGTGCCGGATCGAGGCGGCGCCCCTGAAGGAAGTGGCCGACTGGGCCGAGCACTACCGGCAGCTCTGGGAAGGGCGGCTCGATCGTCTGGACGTGTATCTACAGGAACTGCAAGCGAAGGAGAGGAATCATGGCGGTGGGCAGCACGGCAAATAAGGATAGCTTCAAGGTCATGACGCCGTCGGAGCACGAGATCTGCTTGACGCGCGTGTTCAATGCGCCGAGGCACCTCGTGTTCGAGGCGATGACGCGACCCGAGCACGTGAGGCGATGGTGGGGCTGCCTGAGCGAGGGCTACTCGGTGCCCGTCTGCGAGATCGACCTCCGCCCGGGCGGCGCGTGGCGCTTCGTGAACCGCTTCCCCGGGGGCGAGGCCGCCTTCCACGGCGAGTACCGCGAGATCACGCCGCCGAGCCGGCTCGTGTTCACCGAGATCTTCGAGCAGTACCCGGACGTCGTCTCGGTGGTGACATCGGTCTTCACCGAGGAGGGCGGCAAGACGCGATTGACGGTCACGATCCGCTATCCGTCGCTGGAAGTGCGCGACGCGGTGCTCGCGTCCGGCATGGACAAGGGCGCGGCCCTCAGCTACGACCGCCTCGAGGATCTCATCGGAGAGCTGCAGCGGTCGTGAGCGCCGGGTAATCAGCGGGCTACACGCAGGCCGCCGCGAGCGCCTCACCGAAGATCCGCGCCACCTCGTCGATCTGCGCCGCGGTGATGACGAGCGGCGGCAGGAACCGCACCACGCTGCCGTGGCGGCCGCCGAGCTCCACGATCATCCCCCGCCGCAGGCACTCGCGCTGCACGCGCGCCGCGAGCGCGCGGTGGGCAGGGCGCGCCCCGAGCGCGTCGGGCAAGGCCGCCGCGTCCACCAGCTCCACGCCGATCATCAGGCCGCGCCCCCGCACGTCGCCGATGCACGCGTGCTCCTCGCCGAGCGCGGCGAGCCGCTCCCTCAGCCGCGCGCCGAGCTCCGCCGCCGCGGCGTCCAGGCGCTCCGCGCGCAGCACCGAGAGCGTGGCCGAGCCCGCGGCCATGGCGAGCTGGTTGCCGCGGAACGTGCCCGCGTGGGCCCCCGGGCGCCAGGCGTCGAAGCGCTCGTGATACACCACCACCGAGAGCGGCAGCCCGCCGCCGAGCGCCTTCGACAGGACCAGCACGTCCGGCTCGATGCCCGCGTGCTCGAACGCGAACATGCGCCCGGTGCGGCCAAAGCCCGTCTGCACCTCGTCGAGGATCAAGGGGATATCATGGCGCGTCGCCAGCCCCCGCAGCCCCTTCAGCCAGGCGACGGGCGCCGGGATCACGCCCCCCTCGCCCTGCACCGCCTCGACGATGATGGCCGCCGGCCTGGGCACGCCGCCCTCCGGGTCGGACAGCAGGTTGTCGATGGTCGCGAGCGAGGCCGCGACACCGGCGTCGCCGCCGAGCCCGAACGGGCAGCGGTACTCGTACGGATACGGCAGGAACTGCACGCCGTGCAGACTGCCGCCGAGCGCCACCTTGGGCCCGAGGTTGCCCATCAGGGTGAGCGCGCCCTGCGTCATGCCGTGATACGCGCCCTGAAAAGCGAGCACCGTGCCGCGCCCGGTGACGGTCTTGACCAGCTTCAGCGCAGCTTCCACCGCGTCGGCCCCGGTGGGGCCGCAGAACTGGATGCGCGCATGGCGGGCGAAGGGCGCCGGCAGCACGCCGAGCACGTCCTGCATGAAGCGGTCTTTGACCGGCGTGGTGATGTCGAGCGTGTGCAGCGGCAGCCCGGAGTGCAGCGTCCGCATCAGGACGTCGGTGACCGCCGGGTGGTTGTGCCCGAGCGCCAGGGTGCCGGCCCCGGCCAGACAGTCGAGGAACACGCGCCCCTCGACGTCCTCCACATACACGCCCTGCGCGCGCGCGAGCGCCAGCGGCAGCCGCCGCGGGTACGAGCGGGCGTTCGACTCGCGCTGCCGCTGCCGCTCGAGCAAGGGGTGATCCCCCAGCTCGTACAGCGCGCGCCGCCGGTGACGCTCGCCGAGCTCGGCGGCGAGCCCCGCGTGCAGCAGCGGCCTGGGGGCCGCGGGGACCTGATCCGAAACAGGGATACTGGAAGCTGCGGACAGATTCATGGGGACTCCCTGGTGAGGGTTGTTCGCTCCGCGCGCTCCGGGGCGCGCTCCGCGGGGTCGAGGACCTCCAGGGTCTCGCGTACGCGCGCATGCGCGTCGGCCCCCTTCACTGCGGCGATGTGATCGCCGGGAAGAATCGCTGTGTGCACCGCGCCCGCCGTGAACCGCTGCCAGTCGACGGGCGGGCCGCCGTGGCGCGCGATGGTCTCGGCGCTCCACCACACGTGGATCGGCGCCGCGACGCACAGCGGCGGCAGATCCCTCGTGAGCAGGGCCGCGCCTCGGAGCAGCGCATACCGGTGGTGGTAGGCGGCGGGCGGGATGTCGCGCGACGCGAAGCCGCGGGCCTGCGCCCAGCGCACCGCCTCCGCCACGCGATCGCCGTCGCGCAGCCCCCTCAGCCGCTCCCGCAGCGCGTCGAGCTCCGCCGGCGGGAGCGCGAGCAGCGCCGCGCTCCGGTCCTGATCGACGTACGCGGCCAGCTCCTCGACGACATCCGGCTCGCCCCCCGCATAGAGCCGCGTGCGCGGCTGCGCGTCCAGCATGCCGAGGAAGGCGACCCGCTCGCCCTGCGCCTCCAGCGTCCGGGCGATGGCGAGCGCCAGCACGCCGCCGACAGACCACCCGAGGAGGTGGTACGGCCCGCGCGCCTGCCACTCCCGGATCTCGCGCGAGAGCTGCTCGACGATCCGGGGGAGCGAGAGCGCCCCGGCCTCCCGCGCGAGCGACGGGCCCAGATCGAGCCCGAGCACCGGCCGCTCCTCGCCCATGGCCGCGGCGAGGCCCTGGTAGGCCATGACGTGCAGGCCCGAGGAGTCCACGCAGAAGAGCGGCGGGCGCGCGCCGCCCGCGCGCAGCACGACGACGCTCGACGCCGGGCGCTCGGCCGCGAGCAGCCGGGCGAGCCCCGCGACCGTCGGCGCCTCGAAGATCGCCATCAACGACAGGGAGCCGCCGAGCGCCTGCTGGATCCGGTGCATCAGCGGGATCGCCATCAGCGAGTGCCCGCCGAGGTCGAAGAAGTCGTCCTCGACGCCCACCTGCGGGCGCCCCAGCACGTCGGCCCAGATCGCCGCGAGCGCCTCCTCGACCGGCGTCCGCGGCGCGACGTGCTCGCGCCGCCGCCGCGCGGCAGGGCTGGGCAGCGCCCTCCGATCCACCTTCCCGTTCGCGGTCAGCGGCAGCGCGCGCAGCAGCACGACGTCGCTCGGGTGCATGTGCTCGGGGAGCCGATCCTTGAGGAACGCGCGCAGCGAGGCCTCGTCGAGCGCCCCCTCCCGGGGGACGACGTACGCGACGATCTTCGGCCCGCCCGCGCCGTCCTCGCGCGCGGCGGCGACGACGACGACCGCCTGCCCGACCGCGGGGTGCTCCCGGACCCGCGCCTCGATCTCGCCGAGCTCCACGCGGTAGCCGCGGATCTTCACCTGGTGATCGCGCCGGCCCATGAACTCGATGGCGCCGTCGGGTCGGTACCGCGCCCGATCGCCCGTCCGGTAGAGGCGCGCGCCCACGCCGAAGGGGTGCGGCACGAACCGCTCCGCGGTCAGATCCGGCTGCCCGAGGTACCCGCGCGACAGGCCCGCGCCGCCCAGGTACAGCTCGCCGACCGTGCCCGCCGGCGCCGGCTCCAGGCGCTCGTCGAGCACGTACGCCTCCGCGCTGGCCAGCGGGCGGCCGATCGGCACCGACGCGCACCCGCGAGGATCGCGCAGCGCGCGCAGCGGCTGCACCAGCGCGCCCACCGTCGTCTCGGTCGGCCCGTAGTGGTTCGCCACCGCGCAGCCGCTCGAGAGCGCCGCGATCCGCTCGACGAGGGCGAGCGGCAGCGCCTCTCCGCCGAGCACGAGGAGCCGCCGCGGCAGCACCGCCGCCCCCGCGCCCGTGTCGAGCAGCGCGCTCAGGTGCGACGGCACGATCTTCAGCACGTCGATCGGCCAGCGCCGAGTATACTCCGAGAAGCGCCGGCCGTCGGTCGCCGTCTCGTAGCCGATCACGTGCAGGCACCCGCCCGAGGCGAGCGCGCCGAAGAGGCTCGTGTTGCCGAGATCGGCGCTCAGCGTCGAGACGGTCGCGAAGTGCAGCCCGGCCTCGATCCCGAGCGCCTCGCACACCGACCGGGTGTAGCTGGCGATGCCCCGGTGCGTCACGCCGACGCCCTTGGGCTCGCCGGTCGAGCCCGAGGTGAAGACGACGGACGCGAGATCGTCGGGCAGCACCGGCACGGCAGGGTCGCCGTCGGGCTCGCCGTGCTCGCCGTGGAAGAGCGCCGCGTCGTCCAGGGAGAGGACGGCGCAATCGGTGTCCGACAGGTCCGGCAGCCGGGCGCGGACGGCCGCGCTCGTGAGCAGGACGGAGAGATCCGCGCGCCGGATCTGCCGGGCGAGCCGCTGCACGGGGGCGTGCGGGTCGAGCGGCACGTAGGCGCCTCCGGCCTTCAGGACGCCGAGGAGCCCCGCGATCATGTCGACGGATCGTTCGCCGCAGAGGCCGACCGGGCTGCCGCCGCCGACGCCGCGCCGGCGGAGGTGGTGGGCGAGCCGGTTGGCCTGCCGGCTCAGCTCGCCGTAGGTCAGCCGCCGATCGCCCGCGACCACGGCCAGCGCGTCGGGCTGCCGCGCCGCGTGCTCCTCGAACATGGCGTGGAGGCACGGCGGGGGCGCGGCGTCGTTCGTCGCCCCGCCCGCCCCGCGGCCCTCCGAGAGCCGGCGCGCCCGCTCCGCGGGGCCGAGCAGGCCGAGGCGCGCGGCGGGCGCCGACCAGGCCTCGGCCGCGCTGCCGAGCAGCGCCCGGTATTGCTCGGCCATCCCCAGCACCCCCTCCGCCCCGAACCGGCGCGCGTCGTACCAGAACGACAGGCGCACGCGGCCCGGGCCGCGCTGGGCCGAGAGCGCGAGCTTGAGCCCGCCCGCGCCCGTGCACCGGCGCTCGACGCGCCACGCGAGGCCCCCCGCCACCCGGGGCTCCGGGAGCGCGGAGAGCTCGAAGCCGACGGTGCCCCCGGTCCCCCCGCCGTCCGCCGGCTGGTCGGGGTTCCAGCGCTCCTCCTCCTCGGTCGCCTCCTCGACGCCGGCCTGCGCCCGGAGCACCAGCTCCGCGAACCGCTGCGCGTCGTCCACGCGGCACGGCACCGGGAGCCACTTGGCCACCGGGCCCATGACCTCCTGGACGTCCTCGATCCTCCGCCCCGGCGAGGCGACGGCGACGACGAGCTCCCGCGCCCCGGTGAGGCGCGCGAGGTGCACCTGGAAGGCCGCGAGCAGGACCGACGAGAGCGCGGCGCCCTCGCCGCGCGCCAGCGACTCCAGCCGGTCGAGCAGCGCCGCGTCGACCTCGATCTCGACGACCTCGCCGGAAGCGCCGCCCTCTCCGGCGGCGCCCTCGAACGGGAGGACGACGGGCCCCCCCGCGGGCGGCGGGGCGCTCTCCGCCGCGCCGACGAGCTCGTTCTGCCACTCGGAGAACTGGGCATACTGCAGCGGCTCCGCCGCGGGCTCCCGCCGATCGCCGACGCCGGCGTAGGCCTCGGCCAGCTCGCCGAACAGGAGGTCCAGCGTCCACGCGTCCGCGCAGAGCGCGGGCGCGGCGACGAGCAGGTCGTGCAGCCGCCCGGCGCGGCGCACCAGCCACACATGGAGCAGCGGCCCGCGCTCGAGGTCGACCGTGAGCCGCGCGGCCTCGCGCCAGAGCGCCTCGACGCGCGCCTCCTGCTCGCCCGCCGCGCGCCCGCCCAGATCCACCCGGCGCCACGCGGGAGGCGCCCCGGAGGCGGCCTGCAGCGGGAACTTGAGGCGCGGATCCCGGCGGAACGCCGTCCTCAGGATCTCGTGGCGCGCGACGACCTCGCCGAGGGCGCCGGCCAGCCGCGCGGGATCGAGGTCCCCCTCCAGCCGGATCAGCCCGCGCGTGACCACCGTCGTCCCGCTCCGGTGGAGCGCCCACAGGCGCCGCTGCTGCGGCGACAGGCGCACGCCCTGGAGGCTCGGCCCCATCTCGGTGACCTGCGTCGTCATGACGCCACCGCGCCCTGGGCCGCCTGCGCCGCCCGCTCGGCGCCCTGGGCCGCCTGCTCCGACCGCTCGGCCGTCATCATCTCGCCCATGGCCACCACGATCTTCCGCGGGCCGGAGAACGGATCGCGGCCGTGGGCCACGAGCATGTTGTCGAGCAGGAGGATGTCGCCCTCCTGCCACGGGAACCGCACGGCGCAGCGCTCGTAGGCCTCGCCGAGCGCGCGGGTCGTCTCGACCTCGATCGGCGCGCCGTCGCCGTAGGTGACGTTGCGGGGCAGCCACTCCTCGCCGACCATGGCCAGGAGCGACGCGCGCACCGGCGCGTCCAGGTACGCCGGGTGGTGGAGCTGGATCTGGTTGAAGAACACCGGCTCCCCCGTCTTCGGGTGCGCGAGCACCGCCGGCCCGCGCTGGCTGATCCGCAGCCGGCCGCCCGCGAGCCACTCGCACCGCATGCCGCCCGCGCGGCAGCGCTCCTCCACGACCGCGGGATCGGTGGTGTGGAAGAAGTCCTGCCAGCCCACGTCGAAGCCCGGCGTGAAGTTCCGCACGTAGAGCAGCCCCGACCGCCGGAAGCGCTCGCGGACGTCGGGCGCGAGCGCCCCGAGGAGCCTCCGGCAGTCCACGATCGGCGTCGCGCCGCCCTCCGGCGCGGCCTGCACGCAGAAGAACCACTGCTTGAGCGGCCAGCGCGGCAGGTGCGAGCTCTCGTTGTGGAACAGGATGGCCTTGTCGGCCGGATAGGGCGTCGAGCCGTAGATGTGCCGCCCGGTCTTCTCCCGCGGGAGATCCCCGTACTCGCCGAACAGCTCGCCACAGACGGCCTGCGCGACCTGCTCGAACTCCTGCACGGTCCGGATCGAAAAGCCGCGGAACAGGACGGCCCCGTGCCGGAGGAGCTGCGCCTCGACGAACGCCCGCTCCTCGCGGGCCCAGGCCGCGAGCTCCACGTCGTCGACCGCCGGCCTCACGACCAGCGGCAGCGGCCCGTCGCCCAGCGTGCCGGTCGCGACCAGGGCGCTCGGGCCGACGTCCACCTTGCGGGGGGTGATGCGCTTGAGGCTCCGGAGCCGGCCCTCGTCACGCGCGCGTCCTTCCACGGTGCGTCCCTTCCTCTCCGCTGCCGCGAGCGCCGTCACGCGGCGGTCGGGGTCGTCCACGATGGCCCGCAGCACGGCCATGAAGTGGGCCGCCATCGCTGCGATGGTCGGCGGCTCGAACAGATCGGCGCGGTACTTCCACGCGCACGTGAGCCCCTCGTCGCCCTCCTCGACGAACACGCCGAGGTCGAACCGCGACACCTCCCGGTCGAGCTCCACCGGGCTGAAGCGCACCCCGGGCAGCGAGATCTCGGACGCCGGCACGTTCTGCAGCACGAACAGCGCCTGCACGAGGGGGTGGCGGCCGGGCTCGCGGGCCGGCCGCACGGCGTCGACCACCTGCTCGAACGGCAGATCCTGGTGCGCGTACGCGTCGAGCGTGACCTCGCGGACCCGCCGGAGGAGCTCCCGGAACGTGGGCAGGCCGCCGAGATCCGTGCGCAGGACCAGCAGGTTGACGAAGAAGCCGATGAGCCCCTCGGTCTCCGCGCGGTTGCGGCCCGCGACGTCGGTCCCGACGAGGAGGTCGGTCTGGCCCGTGCGCCCGAGGAGCACGACCTGGAACGCCGCGAGCAGCGTCATGAACAGGGTGGCGCCCTCGCGCCGGCCGAGCGCGCGCAGCGCCTCGGACAGCGCGCGGTCCACCGCGATCGTGTGGCGCCCGCCGCGGTAGCTCGACGCGGCGGACCGGGGGTGATCCGGGCGCAGATCGAGCGCCGGCGGGGGCCCGGCGAGCCGCTCGCGAAGGGCGCCGAGCAGCGCCTCGCGGGTCGCGCCCTGCATCCACCGCCGCTGCCAGACCGCGAAGTCCGCGTACTGGACCGGCAGCGGCCGCAGCGCCGGCGGCCGCCCGGCCCTCGCCGCCGCGTACAGCTCGGCCAGGTCCGCGACCAGCACGCCCATGGTCCAGCCGTCCGCCACGATGTGGTGGACGACGACGACCAGCACGAGCTCGTCGTCGCGCAGCCGGATCGCGGTCACCCGCAGGAGCGGGCCGCGGCCGAGGTCGAACGGCCGCTCCGCGCGGTCCGCGGCCAGGCGCTGGACCTGCGCGCCGCGCTCCGCGGCGGGCGTCGCCGACAGGTCCACCACCTCGAAATCCGGCGCGCCGTCGGGCGCGATCACCTGCACCGGCTCGCCGGAGGCCACGCCGAACGTGGTCCGCAGCGACTCGTGGCGCCGGACGAGCGCGACGAGGCTCTCCCGGAGCAGCGCGAGGTCGAGCTCCCCCTCGACGCGCACGGCCGCGGTCATGTTGTACCCGGCGCTGTCGGGCTCGAGCTGCGCCAGAAACCACAGGCGCTGCTGGGCGAACGAGAGCGGCAGCGGCCCCTGCCGCGGCACCGGGACGAGCGGCGGCGGCATCGCGCCGCGCTGCTGCTCTTCGGCCTCGTCCACGGCGCCGGCGAGCTGCGCCACGGTCGGGTGATCGAAGATCGACCTGAGCGGCAGCTCCACCTGGAACGCGCCGCGGATGCGGGAGATCGCGCGGGTGGCCAGGAGCGAGTGCCCTCCGAGCTCGAAGAAGCTCTCGTGCACGCCGACGGCCTCGAGGCCGAGCACCTCGGCCCAGATCGCCGCCACGATCTCCTCCGTCGCGGTGCGGGGCCGCGCGCGCCGCTCGCGCGCGACGAGCCCCGGCGCGGGCAGGGCCTCCCGGTTCACCTTGCCGTTCGGCGTCAGCGGCAGCTCGTCGAGCCACACGTAGGCCGAGGGCACCATGTGGTCGGGCAGCCGCTCCTTCAGCCACGCGCGCAGCCCATCCGCGGTGAGCGCCGCGCTCCGCGCCGGGATGACGTACGCGGCGAGGCGCGGCGTCCCCGCGTCCTCGCGGGCCACGACCACCGCGTCGCGCACGTCCGGGCAGGCCCGCAGCTGCGCTTCGATCTCGCCCAGCTCGATCCGGAAGCCGCGGATCTTGATCTGGTGGTCGCGCCGCCCGAGGAACTCCAGGGTGCCGTCGCGCCGGAACCGCGCCAGGTCGCCGGTCCTGTACAGGCGGCGGCCCGGCTCCGGGCTGAACGGATCCGGGATGAAGCGATCGGCCGTCAGATCGGGGTGATCGAGGTACCCTCGCGCGAGGCCAGCGCCCCCGATGCAGAGCTCGCCGGCCACGCCGAGGGGCGCCGGGTAGAGCTGCCGATCGAGCACGTGAAGCTCGGTGTCGGCGATCGGGGTCCCCAGCGGGATCGGCCCGTCGCCTGCGGTCACGCGGTGGAGGCTCGACCAGACGGTGGTCTCCGTCGGCCCGTAGAGGTTCCAGGGGGCCACGCCCGCCTCGAGGAGCTGGCGCGCCAGCTCCCGCGGAAAGGCCTCGCCGCCGCACAGCACGGCCAGGCCGGCGAGCCGGGGCCGGCCGTTCTCCAGCAGCATCTTCCAGCCGGTCGGCGTCGCCTGCATCAGCGTCGCGCCGGACGCGCGGAGCAGCGCCGAGAGGCGCTCGCCGTCCGCCGCGTCCTCGCGGCGGGCGAGCTCCACCCGCCCGCCCGTGAGCAGCGGCAGGAACAGCTCCAGCGCGGCGATATCGAAGGAGATGGACGTGGTGGCGAGCACCACGACGTCCCGCGGGGGCGAGAGGTGCTCCTGCATGGAGAGGAGGAAGTTCGTCAGCCCTCCATGGCGGACCATGACGCCCTTGGGCCGGCCCGTGGACCCGGACGTGTAGATGACGTAGGCCAGGCTCTCCTCATCGAGGAGCGGCGTCGGATCCCGATCGGGCTCACCGGCGATCGAGGGCCAGTCCCGATCCAGGCAGATCGCGCGCGCGCCGGCGTCGGGCAAGGCGTGGAGCAGGCTCTCCTGCGTGAGGAGGAGCGGCAGCCGGGAGTCCTCCAGCATGGCGCGGAGCCGCTCGCGCGGATAGGCGGGATCCAGCGGGACGTAGGCGCCGCCCGACTTCAGGATGCCCAGCAAGCCCACCATCATCTCCAGCGAGCGCTCGACGCAGAGCCCCACCAGCGTCTCCGGGCCGACCCCGCGCCGCCGCAGGGCGTGCGCGAGCCGGTTGGCGCGGGCGTTCAGCGCTCCGTAGGTCAGGCGCTCTCGCCCGCACGTCACGGCGACGGCGTCGGGAGTCCGCGCCGCCTGCGCCGCGAGCATCTCCGGCAGGCAGGGTTGCGATCGACGGTCCCGCCGCGTCGCGCGCTGCGTCGCGGCGGGCGGCTCCTGCTCCGGATCGCTGAGGGGCGCGAGCCCGCCGAGCCGCGCCTCGGGCTGGCCCGCCATGCGCTCGAGCAGCGCGCACATCGCGGCCGCCATGCGGGCGACGGTGCCCTCATCGAGGCGCTGCGCGTCGAACGAGAGCGTCAGCGCGAGCTCGCTGCCGGGGACGACGTAGATCGTGAGCGGGTAGCTCGTCCAGGCCTCCGCCGTGCTCACCTCGATCCCGAGGGCCCGCCGGTGCTCGTCGACGGCCTGGTCCACGGGGTAGTTCTGGAACACGAGGAGCGAGTCGAAGAGCGGCGCGCCCGGCGCCACCTCGCTCCATCGCTGCACCTGCACCAGCGGGCTGTACTCGTACTGCCGCAGCTCCAGGTTGAGCGCCTGGATCTGCTGCAGCCAGTCCGCGAGCCGCGCGGCCGGGGGGACGCGCAGGCGCAGGGGGAGCGAGTTGATGAACGCGCCCATGATGGATCCGGCCTCGGGCAGGTCGGCGGGGCGGCCGGCCACGGTGATCCCGAAGAGCACGTCCGGCTCGCCGCTGTAGCGGGCGAGGAGCAGCGCCCACGCGGCCTGCACGACGGTGTTGAGCGTGACGCCCTGCGCCTGCGCGAACGCCTGGAGCGCCCTCGTCGCGTCCGGCGAGAGCAGCGCCCGGCGCTCGCGGAAGCCGGCGTGGCCCGGCGCCTGCGGGGCCTCGGTGGGCTCCGGCAGCCGGGTCGGCGCCGTCAGCCCCTTCAGGTGAGCCCGGAAGAAGGCCTCGGCGGCCGCCATGTCCTGCCGCCCGAGCCACGCGATGTAGCTCCGGTAGGGGGGCGCCGGTTCGCGCTCCCCGAGCGCGCCGCGCCGCGCCTCCTCGTAGAGCGTCAGCCACTCCTCGAGGACGAGCCCCTGACACCAGCCGTCGAGCAGCGCGTGATGAACGCTCCAGACGACCTGGTCGACGCGCTCCGAGAGGCGCATCACCGCGACCCGCATGAGCGGCGGCTCCTCGAACCGGAAGCCCCGCCGGCGATCGTCCCGGAGGTAGCGCTCGAGCGCCGCCGCCCGCTCGGCGCCCGAGAGCTCCCGCCAGTCGAGGACGTCGATCGGCAGGCGCACGGCCCGCCGCACGACCTGGTGGGGCTCCGCGACGCCGGTGAGGAAGCCTGTCCGCAAGATCGCGTGACGCGCGCTGAGGACCTCGAAGGTCCGCGCGAACGCCTCGAGGTCCAGGCCCCGCGCGAACGTGCAGACGATCTGGTTGAAGTACGGGCTCGCCTCCGGCGTCAGGAGCGAGTGGAAGAGCATGCCCTGCTGCACCGGGGACGCGGGGAGCACGTCCTCGATGCCGTCATCGGCCTGCAGCAGGGCGTCGAGCTGCGCCCGCTCCAGCCGGGCGAGCTGGAAGGGCTCGATCGCGGGCGGCGGAGGCGGGGCCGGCGGCTCCGGCGCGGCCGGCGCCTCGGCCAGATCGCCCGCGAGCGCGGCGATCGTCCGGTGCGCGAAGATCTGCTTGGGCGAGAGGCGCAGCCCTTCCCGGTTGGCGCGGGCGATGATCTGCAGGCTCATGATGGAGTCGCCGCCCATCGCGAAGAAGTCGTCGTGGACGCCCACCGGCCCGCGACGCAGGACCTCGGCCCAGATCCGGGCGAGCGTCGCCTCCACGTCGGTGCGCGGCGCGACGTGCCCGTCGCTGCGCGGCGCGCGGGCCGCGTCGGGCTCCGGCAGCGCCGCGCGGTCGATCTTGCCGTTCGCGGTCAGCGGCAGCGCCGGCAGCGGCACGATCGCGCTCGGCACCAGGGTGTCCGGCAAGCGCTGCGCGAGCCGCGCGAGCAGCGCGGCCGCGTCGAGGACCGCCCCCTCGCGGCCCACCACGTAGGCCACGAGGCGCTTCGTCCCCTCGTGGTCCCGCGCCACGACGACCGCCTCGCGCACCTCGGGCTGCTCGCGCAGGCAGGCCTCGATCTCGCCGAGCTCGACGCGGTGGCCGCGCAGCTTGATCTGGTGGTCGGTGCGCCCGAGGAACTCGATCGCGCCGTCCGCGAGCCGGCGCGCCCGATCCCCGGTGCGGTACAGCCGGCCCCCCGGGACGCCCCCGAACGGATCCGGGACGAAGCGCTCCGCCGTCAGCTCCGGGCGCGCGTGGTAGCCGCGCGCCACGGAAGCCCCGCCCAGGTAGAGCTCCCCGGGCACGCCCACCGGCACCGGATCGAAATTTACACCAAGAACGTACGCCTGCGTGCGGGGGAGCGGCCGGCCGATGGGCACGGTCGCCCCGGAGCGGCCGGCCGCGGGGTCGATCTGCCACGTGAGCGAGCCAACGGTCGCCTCGGTGGGGCCGTAGTGGTTCACGACGGTGCAGCCCGGCGCGAGCGTGCGGATCCGCTCGACGAGCTCCCAGCTCGAGGCCTCTCCGCCGAGCACGAGGCAGCGCGCCGGCAGCACGCGCTCGGGCCGCGCCGCCTCGAGGAGCGCGGCGAGGTGGCTGGGGACGATCTTGAGCGCGTCGACCCCGTGGCGGCTCATGTACTCGGCGGTGGCGTCGGGATCGAAGATCCGCGCCTCGGACAGGACGTGCAGCGCGCGGCCCGAGCAGAGCGCGCCGAAGAGCGACGTGTGCCCGAGGTCCGCGGCCACGGTCGAGACCAGCGCCATGCCGCCGCCCTCGGCGAGGGGCAGCCGCGCGAGCACGCCGCGCACGTAGCTCACGAGGTGGCGGTGCTCGACGGCCACGCCCTTCGGGCGCCCGGTCGAGCCCGAGGTGTAGACGAGGTAGGCCAGGTTGTCGGGCCGGGCCGTTTGTCCAAGCGGCGCGTCCGATTCGGCCGCGAGGGCGCCCGCGTCGCGGTCCAGGAAGAGCAGCGCGGGCCCCGGCCCGTCGAACGCGCCGGCCCACCGCTGCTGCGTGACCACGACGCGCGCGCCGCTGTCCTCCACCACGGCACGGAGCCGCGCGCGCGGGAACTTCGGGTCGACGGGCACGTACGCGGCGCCCGCCTTGAGCACGCCGAGCAGCGCGACGACCATCTCCGCCGAGCGCTCGATGCACAGGACGACCCGGTCCTCGGGCCCCACGCCGAGCGCCCGCAGCCGCCGCGCGAGCTGGTTCGTCCTCCGGTCGAGCTCCCGGTAGGTCAGCGCCGTCTCCTCGCAGACGACCGCGGGCGCGTCGGGCCGCGCGGCGGCGTGCGCCTCGAAGAGCTCGTGGACGCAGGCCGCCGGCGCGGAGGCCGTGGCCGTCGCGTTCCAGGCGGTGAGCAGGCGCCGCCGCTCCGCGCCGCTCACGAGGGGCAGCTCGGCCAGGCGGGCGCCCGGCCGCGCCGCCATCGCCTCGAGCAGCGCGCGGCACTGGCCGAGCAGGCTGGCCGCGGCCTCGTGCGCGAGGCGGCGGCGCTCGTAGCTCAGGAGGAGCCCGAGCTCGCTCGACGGCTCGACGATGAGCGACACCGGGTAGTTGTTGCGCCCGGCGGTGAGCAGGGCGTCGCCGACGCGCCCGCCGCCGGGGCGCGGGAGGGCACGGACGCGCACGTCGCGCACGGCAGATTGCGCGCCGCTCACGTCCTCCTCGGGGTAGCTGTCGAACACCACGAGGGTGTCGAAGAGCGACCGCCCGCCCGGCACCTCGCTCCAGCGCTGGACGCTGGACAGGGGGGTCCACTCGTGCTGGCGTAGCTCGCTGTTCCGGTCCTGCAGCCGCGAGAGCCACGCGGCGAGCGGCTCGTGCTCGTCCACGCGGACCCGCACCGGCAGGGTGTTGATCAGCACGCCGACGATGGCCTCGGCGCCGGGGAGGTCCGGGGGCCGGCCCGACACCGTGGCGCCGAAGACCACGTCGCGCTCTCCGCCGTGCCGGGAGAGCAGGAGGGCCCACGCGCCCTGCACGAGGGTGTTCAGCGTGACGCGCAGGCGGCGCGCGCAGGCCGCGAGCGCCTCCGTCTCCGCCCGCGAGAAGCGCAGCGCCTGCTCGGCGCAGGGGAACGCGCCGTCGCCCGCCGCGGCCGCCGCCGGGCCGGCCTCCATCGGGAGCGGCGTCGGCGCCCGGAACCCGGCCAGCGCGCCGCGGAAGAACCGCTCGGCCGCGCCCTCGTCCTGGGCCTGCACCCAGCTCAGGTACTCCCGGTACGGGCGCGCCCGCGGCAGCTCGGGAACCGTTCCCCGCGCGAGCGCCCGATAGACGAGCAGCGCCTCGCGCAGCAGCAGCGCGAAGCTCCACCCATCCAGCAAGAGGTGGTGATGGCTGTTGATGAAATAAAAGGCCTCCTCCCCGGCCTGGGCCACCGTGAGCCGCATGAGGGGCGCCTTCAGCAGGTCGAAGCCGGCGCGCCGGTCCGCGGCCAGGAGCGCGGAGAGGGCCTCCTCGCGCTCGCCGGCCGCGAGCCCGCGCAGGTCGTGGCGCGCCACGGGGATCGCCGCCCGTGGTCGGACCACCTGCACGGGCCTCGTGACGCCCTCCCAGACGAAGCCGGTGCGCAGGATGGGGTGCCGCTCCGCGAGCGCCTGCCAGGCGCGCTCGAAGGCGTCGAGATCGAGCCGCCCCTCCAGAAGGAAGGCCGTCTGGACGAAGTACGGGTCGGCGGACCGGTCCGAGATCGCGTGAAAGAGCAATCCCTGCTGGAGCGGGGAGAGGTAGTGAATCGACTCGACGTCTTTCTTCTTGTTCGTCATGGCCTCAGTCCAAAGCTTCCAGGATGGAGTCCAGCTCGTCCGGCGCGAGCGCGACGTCCGTGAAGTCCGACGGCGTGTAGCCGCCGGCCTCGGGTGACAGGCAGTGCGCGATCAGCTCCCTCAGCGCGTCGCGCCACAGCGCGCCGAGCGCCGCGACCGTCTCCTGCCGGCAGCGCGCGGCGCTGTAACGGAAGGTCGCCTCGAGCCGGCCGTCGTACACGGCCGCGTCGATCTCGATCTCGTACGCGAGCGGGCTGCGCGGGTCGTGCTCGGCGCCGGGCGACTCCGCGGCCAGCGAGAACCGCGCGCCGGCGCCGACCACCTGATCCCACTGGCCCAGGTAGTTGAACGCGACGCCCGGCGTCGGCAGGCGGCGAAGCCGGTCGGCGATCGCCCCCGCGCCGAGCTCCCGCACCGCGCCGTAAGGGAGGCCGCGCCGCGGGACGCGGCGGAGCTGCTCCTTCACCGCCTTGACCGCGTCGCCCGGCGCCGCGTCCCCCGCGACCTCGAGCAGCACCGGGTAGGCGCTCGTGAACCAGCCGACGGTGCGCGACAGGTCCAGGTCCTCGCCGTCGAGCGCCTCGCGCCCGTGGCCCTCGACCTCGATCGCCGCCACGCCCTGGCCGGTCCACCGCGCCAGCGCGAGGGCCAGCCCGGCCAGCAAGAGCTCGTCGACGCGCGTCCGGTACGCGTCCGACACGGCCTCCAGCAGCGACCGCGTCTCGGCCCCGCTCAGGCCCGCCTTGAGCGTGGCCATGGCCACCTCCGCGCGATCCCCCGCCGGCGTATCGACCGGCAGCGGCGCCACCCGGTCCCAGGGGAGCCCGAGCCAGTAGGCCGCTTCTTCCTGGAGGGCGGCGCCCTGCGCCGCGGCCTCGAGGCGCTCCGCCCACCGCTTGAACGAGGTGGTCCTGTCGGGCAGCGCGGCCGGCGCCCCGCGACGGGCCTGGTCGTAGGCGGTCTGCAGGTCGTCGAGGAGGATCCGCCACGACACGCCGTCGACGACGAGGTGGTGCGCGGCCAGGAGCAGCCGCCCCGGCCGGCCGGCGCCGAGGTCGAAGCCGACCACGCGGAGCACCGGCCCCGCCGTCAGGTCGAGGCTCGCCTGCCACCGGGACGCGTGCGCCTCGATCGCCCGCGGCAGGTCGGCCTCGGGCACCCGGGAGAGGTCCGCCCGGTGCGCGACGGCCTCGGGCTCGCCGGGCGCGTGCGTCTGGCGATAGCCGCCCCCCTCCGGCACGTAGCGCAGCCGCAGGGCGTCGTGGTGGCCGACGAGCGCCTGCACCGCCGCCTGCAGGGCCGGCCAGTCGAGCGGCTCGGCGACCGTGAGCAGGAGCGCCTGGTTCCAGTGATGGGGGTTCGGCAAGTCGCGCGCGAAGAACCGCCGCTGGATCGGGGTCAGGGGGACGTCGCCCGTCGCCGACCCCTCTCCCGCCGGCCCCTCCCCCGCCGGCCCCTCCCCCGCCGACGCCGCGGCCGAGGCGACGCCCGCGGCCGCCGCGAGCGCCGCGAGGGTCTGGTGCTGGAACATCTGGCGCGCCGTCAGGCGGAGGCCCGCCTGCTTCGCGCGGGACACGACCTGCAGGCTCAGGATCGAGTCGCCGCCCAGCTCGAAGAAGTTGTCGTGGCGGCCGACGCGCTCCCGGCCCAGCACCGCGGCCCAGATCCGCGCGAGCTCCGCCTCGACGTCCGTGGCCGGCGCGGCGTCCTGCGCCGCGGCGCGAGGCGCGCCTCCCGCGCCGGGGGGCGGCGCCACCTCGAGGGCCGCGCCCGCGCGCTCCGCCGCCTCGGGCGGCTCGGGCAGCGCCGGGGCCGCCGCCTCGGGCAGCGCCGGGGCCGGCGCCTCGGGCAGCGGGAGCTCGCCGAGCCGCGCGGTCGGCCGCGCCACGATCGCCTCCAGCAGGGCGCGGAGGTCGTCCGCCATGCGGCGGATCGTGGGCGCCTCGAAGAGCTCCGTGCTGTACTCGAACGAGCCGCTCAGCCCCTCCGGCGCGGTCGCCATGTGCAGCGAGAGGTCGAACTGGGCGCTGCCCGGATCCACCTCGACGGGCCGGAGCTCGAGGTCGGCGAGGGGGAGCGCGCGCCGCGAGGCCTCCTGGAGCGAGAACATCACCTGGAACAGCGGGGTGCTCCCGAGATCCCGCGCCGGCCGGAGCGCCTTCACGAGCTGCTCGAACGGCAGATCCTGGTGCGCCTGCGCGGCCAGCACCTCTTCCCGCGTCCGCGCGAGGAGATCCGTGAAGCGCGGGTCCCCCGCGAGGTCCGCCCGCAGCACGAGCGTGTTGACGAACAGCCCGATGAGGTCCTCGAGCTCGACGCGCGTGCGGCCCGCGATCGGCGTGCCGACGCAGAAGTCGGTCTGGCCGCTCCTCCGCGCGATCAGCGCCTGGAACGCGGCGAGGAGCAGCATGAACGCGGTGACGCCCTGGCCGCGGGCGAGCGCGCCGAGCGCGGCGGAGAGCTCGCGCGGGAGCGCGAAGTGGTGGCGGGCGCCCCGGTAGGTCCGCGCGGCGGGGCGCGGCCTGTCGGTGGGCAGCCGCAGGACGGGCGGCTCCGCGGAGAGCCGCTGCCGGAAGTGCGCGAGGTGCTGGTCGAGCGCCGCCCCCGCGAGCCACGCGCGCTGCCAGCTCGCGTAGTCGGCGTACTGGATCGGGAGCGCCGGGAGCGCCGCGGCGCGGCCCTCCGCGTCGGCGGCGTAGAGCTCCGCCACCTCGCGGACGAGGACGTTCATCGACCACCCGTCCGACACGATGTGGTGGAGGACGACGAGCAAGAGGTGCTCGCGCTCGCCGAGGCGCACGAGCGCGATCCGGAGCAGCGGCCCGCCGCGGAGATCGAACGGCCGGCGGGCCTCCTCCTCGAGCCGCCGCAGCGCCTCCGCCTCGCGCGCCTCGCCGGGCGCGCCGCGGACGTCCCCGAGGGCGAGCGCCACCGGCCGCTCGGCGTGGACGACCGCCACGGCCCGGCCGTCGCGCTCCTCGAACGTGGTGCGCAGCGGGTCGTGGCGGCGGACCACCGCGGCGAAGCTGCGCTCGAGCCGGGCCACGTCGAGCGGCCCGAGCAGGCGCACCGCCGCCGGGACGTTGTAGGACGCCGCGGTCTCCTCGAGCGCCGCGAGGAACCACAGGCGCTCCTGCGCGAAGGAGAGCGGCGGCGGGCCGCTCCGCGGCGCGGCGACGAGCGGCGGCGCCGGGGGGGCCAGGGGGCCTCGCCGGGCCGCCTCGACGGCGCGCGCCTGGGCGGCCACCGTCGGCGTCTCGAAGAGCGCGCGCAGCGGGAGCTCGACGTCGAGCACGCGGCGCACGCGCGAGAGGACCTGCGTCAGCAGCAGCGAGTGGCCGCCGAGGTCGAAGAACGAGTCCTCCACGGAGACCCGCTCCACGCCCAGCACCTCGGCCCAGATCCCGGCGAGCAGCTCCTCGGTCGCCGTGCGCGGCCCGACGTGGCGCCGCGCGTCGCCGGACCCGGGGGCGGGCAGCGCGCGCCGGTCGACCTTGCCGTTCGCCGTGCGGGGGAGCGCCGGCAGGAGCACGAAGGCCGACGGCACCATGTACTCGGGCAGGCGCTCCGCGAGCCACGCGCGCAGCGCCTCCGCGGGCGGCGCTGGAGCGCCCGCGGCCACGTCAGCGCAAGCGGCCGCGTAGGCGACCAGCCGCCGCACGCCCGGCCGGTCCTCGCGGACGAGCACCGCGGCCTCCCGCACGGCGGGGTGCTCGGCGAGCCGCGCCTCGATCTCGCCGAGCTCGATGCGGTAGCCCCGCAGCTTGACCTGGTGGTCCCGCCGCCCGGCGAACTCGATGGTGCCGTCGTCGCGGTAGCGACCGAGATCCCCGGTCCGGTAGAGCCTCCGCCCCGGCGCCTGGCTGAAGGGGTCGGGCAGGAACGCGGCGGCGGTCCGGCCCGGCTCGCCCAGGTAGCCGCGCCCGACGCCGACGCCGCCCACGTAGAGCTCGCCGGTCACGCCGACCGGCGACGGGGCGAGCAGGCGATCCAGGACGTAGAGCCGCAGGCCGTCCACCGGCCGCCCGATCGGGACCTGCGCCTCGTTCGACGCCGGCGGCGCGGTGATCGCGTGCAGCGCCACGTCGTCCGAGCACTCCGCGGGCCCGTAGGCGTTCATGAGGGGCACCGCCGGGTAGCGGTCGAGCCACGCCGCGGCGAGCGCGGCGGGGAGCGCCTCGCCGGTCGGCAGGATCCAGCGCAGCCGCCCGAGGGCCGGCGGCGCGGGGCGCTCGAGGGCCGCGTCCAGCATGCCCTGGAGCACGGCGGGGACGACCTCGGCGACGGCGATCCCCCGGCGCTCGATGTGGTCGAGCAGGCGGCCCGGATCGCGCGTGATCTCGTCGGGCACGATGTCGACTGTGCCGCCGAAGAGCAGGGCCGTGAGGAGCTGCCAGACCGAGATGTCGAAGCACGGCGACGCCGTCTGCGCGATGACGTCGCCCGCCGCGAGGCCGAGCCGCGGGATCTTGCTCAGCATGTTGTTGAGCATCCCGCGCCGCTCGACCATCGCGCCCTTGGGTGCCCCGGTGGAGCCGCTCGTGGTGATGACGTAGGCGAGGTGCCCCGGTCCGCCGCGCTCCTCCGGGTCCTCGTCGGACGAGGCCTCGTCGAGGGCGCGCTCGATGGTGGCGATCGCCGGCCGGCGCGCCTCGGGCAGCGACGCGATGGCGCTCTCCAGGGCGCCGCGGTGCCGCTCGCGCGTCAGCACGACGCGGGGCGCGCTCGACGCGAGGATCTGCGCCACGCGCTCGGCCGGGTAGGCGGGGTCGATCGGCACGTAGGCCCCGCCCGCCTTGAACACGGCGAGGATCATGGTGAGCAGCGGGATGCCCCGGTCGTCGAGCAGCGCCACCCGCTGCTCGGGACCGACGCCGCGCGCGCGCAGCGCGTGCGCCGCGCGGTTCGCGTCGCGGTTCAGCGCGGCGTAGGTCAGCCGCGCGTCCCCGCAGGTCACGGCGACGGCCTCGGGCGTCCGCGCGACCTGGGCGCGGAAGCGCGCGGCGTAGGACGAGAGATCCTCCTCGACGGCGGGCGTCGTGTTCCACGCGACGAGCGCCTGCGCCCGCTCGGCCGGCGTGAGCAGCGGCAGCTCGCCGAGGCGCGCGCCGGGCCGCGCGGCCATGCCCTCGAGGAGGGCGCGGAGGTGCCCGAGCAGGCGCGCGGCGAGCTCGGGCCGGACGCGCGACCTGTCGTAGGAGAGCTTGAGGGGCAGCTCGGCGTCGGGCCACGACATGAGCGTGAGCGGGTAGTTCGTGTGGACGCGGTCGCGGACGCCCCCGACCCGGAAGACGATGCGCCCCTCGCGGAGCGCGGGGTCGACCGGCGCGTTCTCGAACACGAGGAGGCTCTGGAACAGCGGCTGTCCGCGCTCGATCTCGCTCCAGCGCTGGATGTCCACGAGCGGCGTGTGCTCGTGCTGCCGCAGCTTCAGGTTCTGATCGAGCAGCGCGGCGAGCCAAGGCAGCAGCGGCCTGTCCGCGGGGACCGGGACGCGCAGGGGCAGCGTGTTGATGAAGAGGCCCAGGATGGACTCGACCCCTGGCAGCTCCGGCGGGCGCCCGGCGACGGTGACGCCGAAGAGCACCTCGGGCTCGCCGCTGTAATGGCTGAGGAGCAGGGCCCAGGCGCCCTGCACGATCGTGTTGAGCGTGAGGCGATGGCGCTGCGCGAGCGCGCGCAGCGCGGCCGTGGGCGCCGCGCCGAGCCGGCGCTCGAGGTCGTCGATCTCGGCGTGATCCGCGGCCGCCGCGCCCTCGGCGCGCTCCTCGAACCCGAGCGGCGTCGGGGCCCCGAAGCCCTCGAGGGCGCCCCGCCAGAACGCCTCCGCGGCCTTCACGTCCCGCCGCCCGAGCCAGTCGATGTAATCGCGGTAGGGGCGCGCGGGCGGGGGGCGCGACGCGTCGCCCCGGACCAGCGCCTCGTAGTGAGCGAGGAAGTCCATCATCAGGAGCGACGTGCACCACTCGTCGAGGAGGATGTGGTGGAAGCTGTGAATCAGCTCGTAGGTCCGGTCGCCCAGCCGGACGAGGCGCAGGCGCATCACCGGCGCCTTGCCGAAGTCGAGCCCTCGGTCGAGCTCGTCGCGGAGCTCCGCCGCGATGCGCGCCTCCTGCGCCTCTCCGGTGAGGCCCCGGTAGTCGAGCACCTGAAACGGCAGCTCCACGGACTTGTGGACGACCTGGAGCGGGCGCTTCTGGCTCCTCCAGACGAAGGAGGTGCGCAGGATCGCGTGCCGCGCCACCACCTCTCGAAAGCCCCGCTCGAACGCGTCGAGCTGCAGATCGCCCTCGATGCGATAGCGGTTCTGCATGAGGTAGACGCCCGAGGACGGGCGGAGCAGCGTGTGGAACAGCATCCCCTCCTGCATGGGTGAGAGGGGATAGACGCCTTCGATGTTGGCAGAGGGATCAGGCTTGGTAGACACGGTTCACCTTTGGAGCTCGTCCAGGAGATCGCTCCACTCTTCCGCGGAGAGGCCGGCATCAGGGGTCTCGGGGGCGGGCGGCGGCGCGGGCGGCGCCTCCACGGGCGCGGCCTCCACGGTGAGCCGCGCCGCGGCCTCGGCGACGGTCGGGTGCTCGAACAGCAGCTTGGGCGAGAGGCGCAGCCCCCGCCGGGCGGCGCGCGCGATGACCTGCAACGTCACGATCGAGTCGCCGCCCAGCTCGAAGAAGTCGTCCTCGACGCCGACCTCTGCGCGGTGCAGCACCTCGGCCCAGACCTCCGCGAGGATCCGCTCCGCCTCGGTCCGGGGCGCGACGTAGGGGCGATGGCCGAGCGCCGCCGCCTCCGGCGCGGGCAGGGCGCGGCGGTCGACCTTGCCGTTCGGGGAGAGCGGCAGCCGCTCCAGCACGACGATCGGCGCAGGCACCATGTACGCCGGGAGCGCCTCGCCGACCCACCCGCGCAGCGCCTCCGGCTCGGGCGCGGCGCCGCCGTGGCCGGCCACGTAGGCGACGAGGCGCTTGCCGCCGTGCGCCTCGTCGCGCGCGACCACGACGGCCTCCTGGACCTCCGGGTGCTGGAGCAGGCGCGCCTCGATCTCGCCGAGCTCGACGCGCAGGCCGCGGATCTTGACCTGGTGGTCGAGGCGGCCGAGGAACTCGATGGCGCCGTCGGGCCTGTGGCGCGCCAGATCCCCTGTCCGGTACAGCCGCCCTCCGGGCGCGGCGCCGAACGGATCGGGCACGAAGCGCTCGGCGGTCAGGTCGGGCCTCCGGTGATAGCCGCGCGCGAGGCCGACGCCGCCGATGTGGAGCTCGCCGGCGACGCCGGCCGGCACCGGCTGACCGTGGCGGTCGAGCAGGTAGATCTGCGTGTTGGCGATCGGGTGTCCGATGGGCACCGAGGCCGAGGTGTCGCCTGGCCGGCAGGCCCAGGACGTCACATCGATGGAGGCCTCGGTCGGGCCATAGAGGTTGTGGAGCTCGGCCCCCGAGAGCCGCTCGAAGAACCGCCGCGCGAGCTCCGAAGGCAGCCCCTCGCCGCTGCAGATGACCCGCCGGAGCGAGGCGCACGAGGCGACGCCGGGCGTCTCCAGGAACGCCTGGAGCATGGGCGGGACGAAGTGCAGCGTGGTGACGTCGTGCCGCGTGATGAGCTCCACGAGCCGCTCGCCGTCGCGGTGGTCGCCGGGCCTCGCGACGACGAGGCAGGCGCCCGTCATCAGGGGCCAGAAGAGCTCCCAGACCGAGACGTCGAAGCTGAAGGGCGTCTTCTGGAGCACCCGGTCTCCGGCGGTGAGCCCGTAGCGCTCCTGCATCCACTGGAGCCGGTTGAGCAGGCCCCGGTGGCTGTTGCCGGCGCCCTTGGGCCGCCCAGTCGAGCCCGAGGTGTAGATGGTGTACGCGAGGCTGTCCGGCGACAGCGGGGTCGCGAGGTTGCCTGTCGGCTCCCGGTCGATCTCGGCGCGATCCGCGTCCAGACACAGCACGTCGGCGCCGTGCGCCGGCAGGCGCGACGCCACGGGCCACTGGCTGAGCAGGACCTGTGCCCCCGCGTCCTCGAGCATGAAGGCGACGCGGTCCGCGGGATACTCCGGGTCGATCGGCACGTAGGCGCCGCCGGCCTTGAGGACGCCGAGCAGCCCGACGACCAGCTCGACCGAGCGCTCCGCGGCGACGGCCACGAGCACGTCGGGGCCGACGCCGCGGCGCCGGAGGGCGTGCGCGACCTGGTTGGCGCGCGCGTCGAGCTCTCGATAGCTCAGCCGCTGCTCGCCGAAGACGAGGGCCACGGCGTCCGGCGCCCGCTCGGCCTCTGCCTCGAACAGCTCGTGCACGAGCCGCTCGCCCGGATACGCCCGCTCCGTCGCGTTCCACGCCGTCACGACGCGCCGGCGCTCGGGCTCGCCGAGGAGCGACAGCTCCCCCACCCGCGCCTCCGGGCGGCTGACGAGCTGCCTCAGCGCCGCCTCCACGAGGCCGAGCAGGCGGGACGCGGTCTCGTCGTCGAACCGCCGCCGGTCGTAGGACAGGCGGAGCTCGAGCTGCTCGCCCGGCAGGACGGCCAGGGTGAGCGGGTAGTTGGTCTGGTCCGCGAACGCGACGTCGCGGACCCCGAGCTCGGCCAGCCCCTCCTGGGTCCGGGGATCGGTGGGGTAGTTCTCGAAGACGAGCAGGCTCTCGAAGAGCGGCTGTCCCGCCGGGATCGCGCTGAAGGCGCGCGCCTGGGCCAGCGGCGTGTGCTCGTGCGGGCCGAGCTCGGTGGTCGTCCTCAGGAGATCGCGCAGCCACGCGGCGACGGTGGCGGCCTGCGGGACGGCCACGCGCAGCGGCAGGGTGTTGATGAAGAGCCCCACCATGGCGTCGACGCTGGCGAGCGGGGCCGATCGCCCGGCCACCGTGATGCCGAAGAGCACGTCGTCGCTCCGGGCAGCCCGGCTGAGCAGCAGCGCCCACGCGGCCTGGACGAGCGTGCTCGCCGTCACGCGGTGCTGCTGCGCGAAGCGCTGGAGGCGCGCCGTGGCCGATCCCGACAGCGCGATCATCCTCGCCCCGTGGCCGCCGGCCCCCTCGGCCGACGCCTCGCGCGGCGCGCGCTCCAGGGGCAGCGGCGTCGCCGCGCGGAAGCCCGCGAGGGCGCCCCGCCAGAACGGCTCCTCCGCGCCCGCGTCCCGCCCGCGCAGCCAGGCGATGTACTCGCGGTAAGGCCGGCGGGCCGGCAGCGCGATCGGCCGGCCGGCGCGCAGGGCGTCGTAGGCCGCGAAGGCGTCCTGCAGCACCAGGGACGCCGCCCACCCGTCGAGGAGGAGGTGATGGTGGCTCCAGAGCACGTGGTGGGCCTCGTCGCCCACGCGCGCGAGCCACAGGCGCATCAGCGGGCCCCGGGCCAGATCGAAGCCGCGCGCGCGATCCGCTTCGACGAGGGCGGCGATCCTCGCGCGCTGCGCCTCGGCCCCGGCGCCGCGGAGGTCCTCGATCGCGAGCTCCACCGGCCCCATCGACCCCGCGCGCCGCACGATCTGGAGCGGCTCGTCGGCGCCCTCCCACGCGAAGGTCGTGCGCAGGACGCCGTGGTGCAGGGCGACGGCCTCCCAGGCCCGGCGGAACGCGTCGACGTCGAGCGCCCCCTCCAGCCGGCACGTCACCTGCTCGACGTAGACGCCGGAGCCGGGCTCCCACAGGCTGTGGAAGAGCAGCCCCTGCTGGAGCGGGCTCAGGGGATAGACGTCCTCGACGTCGCGGCCGGGCGGCAGCAGGCGGTCCAGCCTGGCCTGGTCGAGCCGCGCCAGGGGGAAGTCCGAGGGCGTGTACCCCCCGCTGTCCGGCGCGAGGCAGTGCGCGACGAGGGCGCGCAGCCGCGCCGCGAAATCCTCGCTGAGCCGCGCCATGGTCCCGGGCCGGTAGCGGGCGCCGCTGTAGCTCCACATCACGCGGAGGCGCCCGCCGACGATGGCCGCGTCGACCTCCAGCTCGTAGGCTCGCGGCGTGCGCGGATCGTGGTCGCGCCCGACGTCGCCCTCGGCGTGCGCGAACAGCGGGCTCGACGCGAAGAGGTCGTCCCACTGCCCGAGGTAGTTGAAGCTCACCTGCGGCGCCGCGTGCTCCCGGAGCCGCGCCGCGCGCTCGCCCTCGCCGAGGTACCGGAGCACGCCGTACGTGGCGCCGCCCCGGGGCACGGCGCGGAGCTGCTCCTTCGTCGCCTTGAGCGCGCCGCCGGGCGCCGCGTCGGCCGGGACCTCCAGCCGGACGGGGTAGATGCTCGTGAACCACCCGACCGTCCGCGAGAGATCCACGTCGTCGAGCGCGTCGCGCCCGTGGCCTTCCAGGTCGATGCGGACGGCCGGATCGCCCGTCCACCGCGCGAGCGCCCCGGCGAAGGCCGCGAGCAGGATCTCGTCCACGCGCATCCGGTACGCGGGCGTCGCCTGCAGCAGCGCGCGCGTGTCCTCGGCGCCGAGGAGCTGGATCAACGAGACGGTCTCCGCCTCGAGCGACCCGCCGGCCGGATCGTCCGCGGGCAGCGCCGCCGTGGGGCGGCTCGCGGCGAGCCACGCCTCGGCCTGCTGCGCCACGTCCTCGGATCGGGCGTGCGCGCACAGGCGCCGGGCCCACGCGCCGAAGGAGACGCTCTCGTCCGGGAGCCGGATCGCCTCGCCGCCGTCGTGCTGCTGGGTTGCGGTCTGGAGATCCTCGATCAGGATCCGCCAGGAGACCGCGTCGACCACGAGGTGGTGCGCGATGAGGAGGAGGCGGCCCGGGCGGTCCGGGCCCAGGTCGAACAGCACCGCGCGGAGGAGCGGCCCCTCGGTCAGGTGGAGCTGCGCCTGGTGCTCCCCGGCTGCCCTGGCCAGCGCCTCGGCCTGCGCCCCGGCGGGGAGGTCCGACAGGTCGACCCGCGCGACCGCCGCGCCGGCCGAGCCCGCGTAGCGCTGGCGCCATCCGCCCGCCCCGCGCGTGAACCGCAGCCGCAGCGCGCCGTGATGCTCGGCCGTGGCCCGGACCGCGGCCGTGAGCGCCTCCACGGAGATCCGCCGCCGCAGCTCGAGCAGCACGGTCTGGTTCCAGTGGTGCGGGTTCGGCCCGCCGAGCTCGAAGAACCAGCGCTGGATCGGCGTGAGCGGCGCGTCGCCGGCGGCCGGCGCCGCCGCGACCGGCGCCGGGGCCGACGCCGCCGCCGCGGCCAGATCGGCGATGGTCTGGTGCTGGAAGATCTGCCGGGGCGTGAGCGAGAGGCCCGCGGCCCGCGCGCGGGAGACGACCTGGAGCGCGAGGATCGAGTCGCCGCCGAGCTCGAAGAAGTTCTCCTGGACCCCGACCGCCGGCCGCCCCAGCAGCTCCGCCCAGATCCCCGCGAGCGCCGCCTCGGCCTCCGTGCGCGGCGCTGCGGCCTCGCCGCTCGGCGCGGCAGGCAGAGGCAGCGCGCGCCGGTCGATCTTGCCGTACGGCGTGTGGGGCAGCTCCTCCAGCACCACGAACGCCGAGGGCACCATGTAGTCCGGCACCTGCGCCTTGAGCGCGCGCCGGAGCTCCTCCGGCGAGACGTCCGCGCCGGCCGCGACGTACGCCACGAGGCGCCGCTCCTCCGGCCGGTCCTGCCGCACGATCACGACCGCCTCGCGCACGCCGGGCTGCTCGCCGAGCCGCGCCTCGATCTCGCCGGGCTCGATCCGGAAGCCGCGCAGCTTCACCTGGTGATCCACGCGGCCGGCGAACTCGAGCTGCCCGTCCGCGCGCCACCGCGCCCGGTCCCCGGTCCGGTAGAGCCGCTCTCCGGGCCGGTCCGCGAACGGATCGGGGACGAAGCGCTCCGCGGTCAGATCCGGGCGCGCCCAGTACCCGCGCGCGAGCCCCTGGCCGCCGAGGTACAGCTCTCCGACGACGCCGACCGGCACCGGCTGCCCGGCGGGATCGAGCACGTACGCGCGCGTGTTCGCGAGCGGCCGGCCGATGGCGACCGCCCACGCGTCGCGCGGGTCCGCGGCGGCCGACAGGTGGCTCACCGTGGCGGTCACGGTGGTCTCGGTCGGGCCGTAGGCGTTCAGCAGGCGGACGCGCGCGGCCTCGGGCGACGCGCGCCAGGCGCTCACCCGCTCGGGCAAGGCCGCCTCGCCGGTGATGACGATCTGCCGGAGGCACGGCGGCAGCGCCGCGCCCTCGCCGAGCCCCGCGACGATGCGGTGCCAGTACATGGTCGGCAGCACCGCCGAGGTCACGCCCCACGCGCCGCACGCCGCGAGGAACCCGGGCACGGACTCGAGCATCGCCTCGGTGCGCAGCACGAGCGTCGCGCCCCGCGCGAGGCACGGGAAGATCTCCTCCGCGCTCGCGTCGAAGCTCAGCGACGCGAACTGCAGCACCCGGTCGCGCGGCGAGATCTCGTAGACCCCCGCCGCGACGTCGACGAAGCTCGCGATCGCCCGGTGCGGGACCACGACGCCCTTGGGCGCCCCCGTCGAGCCGGAGGTGTACAGGATGTAGGCCGCCTGCTCGGGGGCCGGCTCGGCCTCGGCCTCGCGCGGCGCGGCGGGCTCGCTTCGCGCGCACGTGAAGGCGGCGTCGAGCTGGAGGGCCGCCACGCCGGCGGGCAGGTCGGCCGCCGCGCCCTCCAGGGCGATCACGGTGCGGATCCCGGCGCCGTCGATCATCGCGGCGAGCCGCTCCCGGGGGAGGTTGGGATCGAGCGGGACGTAGGCGCCGCCCGCCTTCAGCACGCCGAGCAAGGCGGCGATCATCTCGATCGAGCGCGGCAGGCAGAGGCCCACGCGGACCTCCGGCCCCACCCCGCGCCGCCGGAGGAGCTGCGCGAGCTGGTTGGCCCTCCGGTCGAGCTCGCCGTACGTGATCTGCCGCTCCTCGTGGACGACGGCCGTCGCCCCGGGCGCGCGCGCGGCCTGCTCCTCGAACCTCCGGTGAACGGCGCGCGGGGCGCCGCGGCGCGCCCCGGTCGTCCTCCACCCGAGCACCTGCCGCTGCTCCTCGGCCGCGAGCATCGGCAGCTCCGACAGGCGCGCCCCGGGGCTCGCCGCCGCGCCCGCGAGCAGGCGCAGGAGGTGGTCGGCCATCCGCGCGACCGTGGCCTCGTCGAACAGGTCGGTGTCGTACTCGAAGGCGGCCGAGAGCCCGTCCCCGTCGGGCGCGACGTCGAGCGACAGATCGAACTGGGCGCCCCCCACGTCCAGATCGAGGAGGCGCACCCCGAGGCCCGGGATCTCCACGGGCTGCCGGAGCACCGGCTGGAGCGCGAACATCACCTGGCAGAGCGGCGCGTGGCTCAGGTCCCGGACCGGGCTCACGGCCTCCACCACCTGGTCGAACGGCACCTCCTGGTGCGACTGCGCCTCGCGCACGGTCCGCGTGACCCGGGCGAGGAGCGCCGCGAACGACGGATCCCCTTCGATCTCGGTGCGGATCACGACGGTGTTGGCGAAGCAGCCGACGATCCCCTCCAGCTCGGCCCGGCTGCGGTTCGTCACCGGCGTGCCCACGCTGACATCGGACGTCCCCGCGTGGCGGGCGAGGAGGACCTGGAACGCCGTCATCAGCACCGCGAACAGCGTCGTCTCCTCGCGCCGCGCCAGGGCAGCGAGCGCCTCGGCGAGCGCGCCGGGCACGCGGAAGGAGCGCCGCGCGCCCTGGTAGCGCTGGGTCGCCGGCCGGGGGCGATCCGTGGGCAGCTCCAGCACCCCCGGCTGCCCCGCGAGCTGCCTCGTCCAGTAGGCGAGCTGGGCGTCGAGCAGCCCGCCCTCGACGCGCTGGCGCTGCCAGTGCGCGAAGTCCGCGTACTGGAGCGCCGGGTCGGCGAGCGGGGCGGGCCGGCCCGCGACGAACGCCGTGTACAGCGCGGCGAACTCGCCGAGGACCAGGCTCGTGGACCACCCGTCGAAGACGATGTGATGGACCCCCCAGAGGAGGACGTGCTCCTCCGATCCGAGCCGCAGGAGCGTGAGCCGGAGGAGCGGGCCGCTCGTGAGGTCGAACGGCCGCCGCGCCTCCCGCTCGATCACGCGCCGGACCTCGGCGTCCCGCTGCGCCGGCGGCAGGACGCCGAGATCGAGCCGCTCGAGCCGCGCCGCCCCGTCGGGCTGGACGACCTGGGACGGCTGGCCGTCGACGACGGCGAACGTCGTGCGCAGGATCTCGTGCCGGCGCACGATCTCGGAGAGGCACCGCTCCACCGCGGCGACGTCGAGCGATCCGGTGAGCCGCACGGCCGTGGCCAGGTTGTAAGAGGCGCTCTCCGGCTCGAGCTGGGCGAGGAACCACAGCCGCTCCTGGGCGAAGCTCATCGGAAAAACGAACACATCCTCACGCATGAATGAACCTCAGGAGGCCTTGGCCCGGTACGGCTCGGCCATGGCGACAAGGACCTTGCGCGGGCCGCGGAAGGGCGCGCGCCCGTGGGCGACCAGCATGTTGTCCGCGAGGAGCACGTCGCCCTCTCGCCAGGCGAACTCCACGGCGAGCTGCCCGTACACCTCGCGGATCTCGTCGAGCGCGGCGCCCTCGATGGGCGATCCGTCCCCGTACAGCGCGTTGCGGGGCAGGTCCTCCTCGGCGAAGATCGAGAGGAGCGCCTCTCGCGCGGCCGGCTCCAGGTTGGAGACGTGGAACAGGTGGGCCTGGTTGAACCACACCGGCTCTCCGGTGCGCGGGTGGGCGGCCACGGCCTGGCACACCTGGCGCGTGCGCAGCTCGCCGTCGGCCTTCCACACGCACTCGATGCCTGCGGCCCGGCAGAAGCGCTCGACCTCGGCCCGGTCGCCCGTGCCGAAGACCTTCTGCCACGGCAGGTCCAGGCCGTTGCCGTAGTTGCGCACGTACATCACCCTCTTCGCCGCGAAGCGCTCGCGCAGGCGCGCCGGGATGCGCCGGAAGACCTCGCGGCTGTCGGCGAGCGGGGTGCTGCCGCCCTCGAGCGCGGCCTCGGCGCAGTGAAACCAGATCTTGAGCGGCCAATCGAGGGTGTACGACTGCTCGTTGTGGAGGGGGATGTGCTGGTGAGCGGGGTACTCCGTCGACGTGTAGATGCGGTCCTGCACGTGGGAGCGCGGCGTCGACCCGAACGTGTAGTCGAGGAGCTCCGGCGTCACGCGCCGGACGAAGGCGTGGAAGTCGGCGAGCGATCGGACCGGGAAGCCGCGGAACAGGATCGCTCCGTGCCGGGAGAGCTCCTCTTCCACGCACGCCCGGATGGCCGCGCCGAGCGCGGGGACGCCGGCGACGCCCCCGCGGCCGTTCGGGCTCACGACGAGCGGCAGCGGGCCGCCGGGGAGGCAGGAGCGCACGAGGCCCGCCGTCTCGCCCCGCGCGGCGTCCTCCGGCGTCTCTCGCGGCGACTCCCGCGCTGCCTCTCGCGGCGACTCCCGCGTTGCCTCTCGCGTGGACAGAGCGCTCGAGTCGCTCACGACCGCTCTCCCCCCTCCATCTGCTTGCGGAGGCTGAGCGGCCGCATGTCGGTCCAGACCTCCTTGATGTGATCGAGGCACTCGGCCTTCGTCCCGGTCTTGCCCGCGTCGCGCCAGCCGAGGGGGTTCTCCCGGTACTCGGGCCATATCGAGTACTGCTCCTCGTGGTTCACGACGACTTTGTAAACCGTGTTGTCTTCATGCTCTTCGTTCGCCATGGGGCTCCTCCGTTCGAGATGCGCTGCGAGATGGGGTGGGGTGAAAGCCGTTATGGGCGCTCGGGGACGAGCGTGAGCGCGCGCGCGGCCGGGCCTGCCAGCAGCGGCAGCGGGCGCCCGTCGACCCAGGCGCGCTGCTGATCGCGGTAGTGGGGCGACATCGGATCGCCCGATTGCCCGGCCGGCATGTGCAGGATCCCTTCGGGCTCGTGCCCCGGCGAGACCACGAGCCGCTCGCTCGCCGCGAGCGTGTCGCTCACCAGGCGCACGCAGACGTCGCACCCCGGCAGCGGCTCGTCGGGCATGTTGAGGCGCGTGGCGAGCTCCGGCGTCACGCCGAGCGGGTGCGCGATCCGCACCCGGCTCACCGCGCCCCACGCGATCTGGTCGACGGGCCGCCCGCCGTGCTCCGCCTTGACCGCGGCGACGGCCTCCTCCAGCGCCGCGAGGACGAAGGCGTCCCAGCCGCCCTCCGGCGCCGGCACGAGATCGGCCGAGCGCTCGCTCAGCGCGCGCTGCAAGGGCGTGTCGATGTCGGGCAGCTCGAGCTCCAGGGTCGGCTCCGCGGCGCGGCTCGCGCCGAGCCACGCGGCGAACACCTCGCGGGCCAGGGCGCCGCGGAACCGATCGAGGAGCGGCAGGCCGACGCTCGACGCGTCCGCCCGGCGGTCCCACGCCGCCACCGCGCGCCGCGCCTCGGCGAGCGAGGGCCGCCTCGACACGGCCTCTC
Source organism: Sorangium cellulosum (assembly GCF_004135735.1). Taxonomy (GTDB): domain Bacteria; phylum Myxococcota_A; class Polyangia; order Polyangiales; family Polyangiaceae; genus Sorangium; species Sorangium cellulosum_F. Next base: position 5,843,526 of record NZ_CP012670.1, read on the forward strand.
CGGTGAGCGCCCGCAGCGCGAGGTCGCGGTAGAAGCCGTAGAACTCGGCCCGCGTATCGAGCTGGAGCGAGAGCATGTCCGCCTCGGTGACCTCCCGCGCCTCGCGCAGGCGCTCGGTGATGCGGTAGGCGCGGTAGCCGTTCGCGTAGTCCCGGCCGAGCGCCGGCGCGCCCTCGCCGCGGGGCATGCGGTGGTTGGCGTTGACGACGAACCCCGACGGCGGATCCACGACGCGCGGCAGCGCGGCGGGCGGCAGGTATCCTTCCCAGCCCGCGCGCCCGTCCGCCCACGAGACGCTGACCGCGCCGTCGAAGCCGCGGCGCCGGGGCAAGCGCCCGGTCACCGTCCACGCGACGCGGCCGCTCCGGTCGGCGAGCAGGACGTTGCACCCGGGCCCGCCGGCGGCGTTCATCACGAGGGCCGCCTCGTCGACGCTCCGGGCCCGATCCATCTCGAGGAGGCCGAGGTCGACCCCCTCGGGATCGAGCGCCGTCCAGCGGATCGCGACCTTCGCGCCGAGGAGCGGCCGCGGCGCGACGGGTCCCCAGATCGTCCTCTGGGCCGTGACGGTGACGTCGGGCTCGCCGCGGACCTCGATCGTCTCCTCCGCGACCTCGAACCGCCTCCACCCCGAGGGCGTCCGGTACTCGTCGGGGCGCCCGGGGTGGACCTCGATCTGGACGAGATCCATCACGTCGCCGTCGAGGTTGGTCATCCCCCAGGCGACATGGCGGTTGGTCCCCACGATGACCATGGGCACGCCGGGCAGCACGACGCCCGCGACCTCGCTGTCGTCATAGCGGAGCTCCGCGCGATACCAGATGTTGGGGACGCCGAGCTCCAGGTGCATGTCGTTCGCGAGCAGGGCGCGGCCGTCGCGCGTCCTCTGGCCGGCCACCGCCCAGCCGTTCGAGCCGACCGGCGCCTCGCCGGAGGCCGCGCTGAGCACCCCGCCGCGCCACGCGTGCGCCCTCCGGCTCCGGGCCACGAGCGCCCGCAGCTCCTCGGCGGGCAGCGGCGGCGCCGCGGGCGCCTGCGCGCCGAGCAGCGCCCTCGTGTAAGGGTCGATGTCCTCGAGCAGGAAGGACGTCACGCCCTCCGGGAGGCTGCGCGAGAGGACCGTGCGCGTCCGCTCCAGGTCCTCGCTGACGCTGAGCGCGTCGAACATCCCCAGCACGACGAGGACGCTGTCCTCCGGGCGCCACGGCTCGGGCCGATAGCCCAGCTCCCGGAACTCGACGGGCAGCGTCTCCGCGCGCCGGAGGACCGCGTTGACGCCCTCGGCGTACGCGTCGAGCGCGGCGCGCTGGCGCTCCGGGAGGCGCGCGAGGATCGCCGACGCGGCCCGAGGAACGCCGTACAGCCGCTGCCGGGTATCGGCCGCCAGCAGATCGCGCCCGAGGATCTCCGCGAGCCGCCCTCCGCTGCTCCGGCGGAGCAGGTCGAGCTGGAACAGCCGGTCGCGCGCCGTGACGACGCCGAGGGCCCGGAGGGCGTCCTGCCGCGAGGCGGCGCGGATCGTGGGGATCCCCAGGCGATCGAACGTGACCGTCACCGCGCTCTCCAGGCCCGGCACGGCCACCGCGCTGCCGGCGCCGGCCATCGCGCCGCCGGCGCGCGGCGCCGGGGCGCGGGCGCCGCCCTGGGGCCCGTCCGCGCAGCCGGCGATCGTCAGCGAGGCGAGCGCCGAGAGGAGGAGTGATCGGACTCTGCGGCTCATGTCTCTTGCTCCACCGCCTTGAGGGCCTCGTGGCCGCGGGCGCCGGCGTGCTCTGCCCGCGCCGGTCGCCGCTCCGCGCCGCGCGCGGGCAGCTGCGTCAGCCGGCCGAAATCGAGCCGCAGGCAGCGATCCGCGAGCGCGAAGTACTGGTCGTCGTGGGTGATGACGAGGGCGGTCTTGCCCCTCGCCCGGAGCTCCGGGAGGAGCTCCGTGTAGAAGATCTTCCGGAACTGCGGGTCCTGGTCGGACGCCCACTCGTCGAAGACGTAGAACGGCCGATCCTCGAGGTAGGCGGTGACCAGGGCGAGGCGCTTGCGCTGCCCCTGCGACAGCCCGCTCACGCGGAGGGCGCCGCCCTCGACGCGCACCCGGCGATCGAGCTGCAGCCGCTCGATGTAGCGCCGCGCGCGCTCGTCGAGGTCGGGGCCGCTCAGGCCGAGCAGGTGCTCGAAGAGGTGGTATTCCCCGAAGACGACCGAGAAGAGCTGTCGATACTGGTCGCGGCTCGCGTCGTCGACGGGCGCGCCGTCGAGCCGTATCTCGCCGGACTCCGGCGCGTAGAGCCCGAGGAGCAGGAGGGCCAGCGTCGTCTTGCCGCTGCCGTTGCCGCCCACGAGGAACACGAGCTCGCCGGGCTCGAAGGTCAGATCGATGGGCCCGAGCTGGAAGCTCCCTTCCTCCTTCTCCCGGTAATAACGGTGCGTGACGCCGGAGAGCGTGATGCGCTGCCACGCGCGCGCGCCCTCCGCGCCGCCGCCGCGCGGCGGCGCCTCGTCCGGCGCGATCGTCGCCTCCGGCGTCAGCGAGAGCCCGAGCTCGCTCGCCTTCGCGAGCGCGACGCTGGCGCGCCCGACCGACGGCAGGAGCTCGATCGTCTGCGCGAACGGCGTCAGCAGGAAGAGCATCGCCAGCACCACGCCGGACACCGCCGGCGGCGTCAGCCCTGCCCAGCCCGGCAGGACGAACAGGGCGAGCCCGAGGACGGCGTAGAAGAGCAGCGTGCCCCAGCCCATCGCGATGGCGTACTGGGTGGTGCCCGCCACGAACTCCCGCCCGTAGGTCGCGACGCTCCCGCGGAGGACGTCGGCCAGGAACGCGCGGCTGCGCCCGCGGTGCATCTTGAGCTCCTTGATCCCGCCCGTCAGCCCGCGGAAGTGCTGGAACAGGGCGTCGCTCGTCTCGCGGGCGCGCCGGAAGGCGCCGATCGCGCGCGCCTCGTGGGCCCGGAAGAGCACGGCGCCGACCGCCATGGCGCCCAGCACGGTCGCGAGCGCCCACCACGAGATCCGCCCGATGTACGCCAGGCAGCCGAGGACGGTGGCCACGTTGACGCACAGGAGGGGCAGGAAGACGTACGCCTGCGTGATGACGGCCGGATCGTCGTTGAGCGCCGCCAGGAGCCGGTGGGGGCCGAGCTGCTCGATGTGGCGCAGCGGCGCCTCGAGGATGCGCTGGCTGAGCTGCATCCGGAGCTCCGCGATCATGGCCTGTCCCAGGCGGGTCAGGAGCACCTGGGACACGGCCCTGCTCAGCACGGCGAGGACGGCGAGCCCCGCGAAGGCCCACGCGAGCCACGCCGCGGGGCGGCCGTCCGCGGAGAGCGCCTCCTGGACGAGCGCGATGAGGCCGGCGCTCGAGAGCCCGCTGATCACGCCGGCGGCGACGGCGAGGAGCAGGGGCCGGCGCGCGCGGCGCACGAGGAAGGAGAGCACCCTCATCGTCCCTTCTCCTTCGAGGGGGCCGGCTCGCCCTTCGGGGGGGTCGGCTCGCCCTTCGGGGGGGTCGGCTCGCCCTTCGGGGGGGTCGGCTCGCCGTCCGCGCGCGCCGGCGCGCGCGAGCTCCCGGCGCCGGGGAGCCGCCGCGCGGCCCGGGGCAGCGCGACCAGGGCCGGCTCGGGGCTCGCGGGCGCCTGTTGCCCTCGCGCCTCGTGGATGCGCTCCGCGAGCGCGGCCACGGTCGGCCGCTCGAAGAACTCGCGGAGCGGCACCTCCACCTGGAACGTCTCCCGGACGCGGTTGAGGATCTGCAAGGCCAGGAGCGACTCGCCGCCGAGGGCGAAGAAGTCCCTCTTCGGGTCGATGGGATCGAGGCCGAACGCCCGCGCCCAGATCGCGGTCACATGCGCCGTGATCGCCTCGGGTGAGAGGCGCTCTGCGCCGGCGGCCGCGGCCTCGTCGCGCCCGCGCGGCGCCTCGCTGCCGGCGGCCGCGGCGGCGTCGCCGGCGCCGAGCCGCCGCGCCAGGGCGGCGCCCTCGTCGTCGCTGGGCAGGCCCTGGAGCGGGCGGACCGAGACGATCACCTGCGGCAGCGCGGCCTGGCTCAGGACGCGGTGGAAGACCTGCTGGCCCTCTTCCGGGCGCATCCCGTCGAGGATCACGTCGTCGATCCCGAGGGCCAGGAGGCGCGCCTCGGCGCGGGCCGCCATGCCGACGTTACGCCAGCGATCGAGGTTGATGGAGACCGTGTACGGGCCTGCGCGGCGCGCGCACGCCTGCGCGTACGCGTCGAGGAACGCGTTCGCGGCCGCGTAGCCTGCGCGGGCGAGGCCGCCGCTCAGCGCGGTGATCGAGGAGCAGAGCAGGACGAAATCCGGCGCGTGGGCGCGGGCGATCTCGTCGATCGACAGCGCGCCGAGCGCCTTGGGGGCGAGCTCCGCGTCCAGGGCGTCCGCGGTCAGCCGGTCGATGAGCCCGCCGGCGGCGACCCCGGCCGCGTGGATCACGCCGTGCAGGGCGCCGAACCGGTCGAGCGCCTCGCGCGCGGCGGCGCGCATCTGGGAGGCGTCGGCGGCATCGGCGCGCAGCGCGACGACCTCGGCGCCGGCCTGCTCGAGCGCGAGGAGGCGCGCGCGTTGCTCGTCGGTCGGAGCGGAGCGACCCGTGAGGAGGAGGCGCGCGCGCACGGTGCGGGCGAGGTAGTCCGCGAGCCAGAGGCCGATGCCTCCCAGCCCGCCGGTGATGAGGTAGACGCCGCGTTCTCGCAGCAAGGGGGGCGCCGCTTGCGCTGGCCTGAGCGGGAGCGGCTCGACGGCGGGCACCCAGCGGTGGTGGCCGCGGTAGGCGACCACGGTGTCGCCGGCGTCGGATCGCGCCTCCGCGAGGATCCGCTCGACGAGGCGATCGGCTTCGGCGGCGTCCGGGTCGGCGGCCTCGAGATCGAGCACCCGGCAGCGGACGTGCGGGTACTCCAGCGGGATGCTCCTGCAGACGCCGAGCAGCGGGGCGTGCTCGGGGCGCAGGGCTTCCCGGCCGGTCAGGTCGTGCAGGCCGCTGGCGAGCGCGACGAGGTGGGCGCCGCCGGGCTGCCTGGCCAGCGCCCGTGCCAGCCAGAGCAGGCTGGCCGAGCCGCGGCGCTGCGCTTCGCGGAATGTGTCCGGGTCGAGCTGCGTCTCGCGCGTGCCGTCGCGGCGGTCACCCGCGTCGCCAAGGCTGAAGGCGTGCACGATGCGTGTGGGCCGCGCCGCGCTTGCGTCGAGCGCGCGGAGCAGCGCGGCGTAGTCGTCTGGCTGGTCCGGGCGGAGCGTGAAGGCGCGCTCCGCGAGGCGCTCGAAGCGCCTGCCGCGCCGGACGCGGGTGACCCGCTGGCCGGCGCGCTCGAGCCGCGCCGCGAGCCGGAGGCCGAGCGCCTCCTCGTCTGCGAGGACGAGCCAGTGCGCCTCGTCGGGTCCGGTCGCGAGCGCCAGCGGCTCCAGAGGGGCGCGCTTCCACGAAGGAATGTAGAATATTCCGTCCAAACAGAACGAACCGACCGAGGTTGAAGTGGGCGACCCGACCCAGGTTGAGGTCGCCCCGACCCAGGTTGAGGTCGCCCCGACCCAGGTTGAGGTCCGCCCGACCGAGGTTGAGGTCCGCCCGGAGGTCCGCCCGACCGAGGTTGAGGTCGCCCCGACCGAGGTTGAGGTCCGCCCGACCGAGGTTGAGGTCGCCCCGACCGAGGTTGAGGTCGTCCTCGCCTCGGGGCGCTCCAGCCAGTACCGCTGTCGCTCGAACGGGGTCGCTGGCAGCGCGACGCGCCGTCGGCGCCGCCCCGCTTGCAGGCCTCCCCAGTCCACCGCAGCGCCGGCCACCCAGATCTGCCCGACCGCGTCGAGCAGCGCCGCGCCCGCCCCTCCCGGCTCGCGCACCGCGGGCAGCGACGCCAGCGCGAGCGCCCCCGTCGCGAGCTGCCCGCTCAGCGCCGTGAGCGTTTGCCCAGGCCCGACCTCCAGAAAGATCCGCTCCCCCTGCTCTCGCAGCGCCTTCACCCCGTCGGCGAAGCGGACCGCGCTGCGGAGGTGCCGGACCCAGTACCCGGGCTCCTGCGCCTCGGCCGCGGTGATCCAGGTCCCGGTGACGTTCGAGACCCACGGGATCCGCGGCGCGCGCAGCGCGACCTTGCCCACCGCCTCACGGAACGCCGCGAGCGCGCCGTCCATCAGGTGGGAGTGGAACGCCCGCGCCGTGCGCAGCCGGCGCGCCTCGATCCCGCGGTTGGCGAGCTCCTGCTCGACCCGCTGGATCGCCGCCACCGTGCCGGCCAGCACGCACTGCCGCGGCCCATTGACGGCGGCCAGCGCGACCTCATCGCCGCTCCAGCCCGCGACCTCCGACTCGGACGCAAACACCGCGAGCATCGCGCCTTCCGGCGTCGCCTCCATCAGCCGCCCCCGCGCCGCCACCAGCGCCAGGGCGTCCTCGAGCGACAGGCACCCCGCGAGGCAGGCGGCCACGTATTCGCCCACGCTGTGCCCGAGCATCGCGTCGGGCGTCACGCCCCACGCCATCCACAGCCGGGCGAGCGCATACTCCACGACGAAGAGCGCCGGCTGCGTCATCGACGTCCGATCGAGGCGCCTCGCGGCGTCCTCGACGTCCGCGGGCGCGGGGAACAGCAGCGCCCGCAGGTCCGCGCCCAGGTGGCGCTGGAGCAGCGCAGCGCAGGCGTCGACCTCGGCCCGGAACACGGGCTCGGTCTCGTAGAGATCGCGGCCCATGTTGGGGCGCTGGGTGCCCTGCCCGGGGAACAGGAACGCGACCGGCCGCGCCCCGGCCACGGGCCCGCCGGAGCGCACCGCGTCGCCGCGATCGCGGAGAGCGCGCGCGGCCTCCTCGCGCGAGCGGCCCACCACCGCGCGGCGGTACCCGAACGCCCGGCGCCCGGTCTGCTGCGTGAACGCCACGTCGCCGAGCTCGAGATCGGCGTGGTCCTCCAGGTGCTCCGCGAGCGCGTCGGTCAGGCGCTCGAGCGACGCGCTCGACCTGGCCGACAGCACGAGCAGCTCGCACGGGCGCGGCGGACCCGCCTCCGGCCGGGGCGGCGCCTCTTCGAGGACGACGTGCGCGTTGGTGCCGCCGATGCCGAACGAGCTCACGCCGGCGCGGCGCGGCGCGCCCGTGGGTGCCCACGCCGCGAGCTCGGTGGCCACGCGGAAGGGGCTGTCCTCGAGCTCGAGCGCGGGGTTCGGCGCGCGGAAGTGCAAGCTCGGCGGGATGCGCCCGTGCGCCACGGCGAGCGCCGCCTTGATCAGCCCGGTGACCCCTGCGGCCGCGTCCAGGTGCCCGACGTTGGTCTTCACCGACCCGATGGCGCAGAAGCCCCTCCGGTCGGTCGTCGCGCGGAAGGCCTGGGTCAGCGCGGCGATCTCGATCGGATCGCCGAGCGGCGTCCCGGTGCCGTGCGCCTCCACGTAGGCGATGGAGTCCGCGTCGACGCCCGCGGCCGCGTGGGCGGCGCGGATCACGCCGGCCTGGCCCTCGACGCGCGGCGCGGTGTAGCCGACCTTGGCCCGCCCGTCGTTGTTGACGGCGGACCCCTTGATCACCGCGACGATCGCGTCCCGGTCCGCGATGGCGTCATCGAGCCGCTTGAGGAGGACCACGCCCACGCCGCTGCCGCCGACGGTGCCGCGGGCCCCCGCGTCGAACGCGCGGCAGCGGCCGTCGGGCGACCCGATCGCGCCTTCCTGGTAGAGGTACCCGATCTTCTGGGGGACGCTGACGGAGGCGCCGCCCGCCAGCGCCAGATCGCACTCGCCGGTGAGCAGCCCCTGGCAGGCCAGGTGCACGGCGACGAGCGACGTGGAGCACGCCGTCTGCACCGCGAGGCTCGGCCCCTGCAGGTTCAGCTTGTACGACACGCGGGTCGCGAGGAAGTCCTTGTCGAGCGAGAGGAGCGCCGCGACGTCGGCCGCCGACTGCAGCCGCGGCCCGTCGGGGAACAGGTGGGAGAGGTACCCGCTCAGGCTCGATCCGGCGTAGACGCCGACCGGCCCGCCCGCGCGCTCCGGGTCGATCCCGGCGTTCTCGAACGCCTCCCACGCGCACTCCAGGAACAGCCGGTGCTGCGGGTCCAGGGCCGCGGCCTCGCGCGGCGTGAACCCGAAGAGCTCCGCGTCGAACAGGTCGATGTCGTCGAGCACCGCCCGCGCCCGCACGTACTCGGGCCGCGCGATCAGCGCCGGCTCCACGCCCGCGGCGACGAGCTCCTCCTCGGTGAGGATCGCGACGGACTCGACGCCCGCGCAGAGGTTTCGCCAGAACGCCGCCACGTCCCGCGCGCCCGGGAAGCGCCCGGCCATGCCGATGATCGCGACGTCCAGGCCCGGGCGGGGCTCGCCGCTGCTCGCCGTGGTCATTTCTTGGTCTCCAGTCCGCCGCGCCGCCGCGCGAAGATCTCTCCACGCCGCTGCTGCGCGGCCCTCGCCCGCTCGCCGTCCCGCTCGCCGGCCTCAGGCGCCGGCGAGGCGCTCGAGTCCTGGCTCAAGGCCTCTGCGAGCGAGGCGATGGTGGGGTGTTGAAACAGGACCAGCATCGGCAGCGCGCGGCCCACCTCCTCGCGCAGGCGGCTGTGGACCTTGGCCAGCGAGAGCGAGTGCCCGCCCAGATCGAAGAAGTTGTCGTGAATGCCGACCTGCGGGACCGAGAGCGCGTCTCGCCAGAGCGCCGCGATGGTGCGCTCGAGGTCGGTTCGCGGCGGCGCCACGGCCCTTGCGGGCGCCTCGAGCTGCTCGGGCGCGGGCAGGGCGCGCCGGTCGACCTTGCCGCTCGGCGACAGCGGCATCCGCTCGAGCACGAGGATCGGCGCGGGCACCATGTACGCCGGGAGGGCCTCGGCGAGCCACGCGCGGATCGACCTCGGCTCGGGGGCGGCGCGGCCGGCGCGGCCGGCGACGTAGGCGACGAGGCGCTTACCGCCGTGGGCCTCGTCGCGCGCGACGACGACGGCCTCGCCGACGCCGGGGTGCTGGAGCAGGCGCGCCTCGATCTCGCCGAGCTCGACGCGCAGGCCGCGGATCTTGACCTGGTGATCGAGGCGGCCGAGGAACTCGATGGCTCCATCGGGCCTGTGGCGCGCCAGATCCCCTGTCCGGTACAGCCGCCCGCTGGGGGATGAGCCGAACGGATCGGGCACGAAGCGCTCTGCGGTCAGGTCGGGCCTCCGGTGATAGCCACGCGCGAGGCCGACGCCGCCGATGTGGAGCTCCCCGGCGACGCCTGTGGGCACGGGCTGGCCGTGGCGGTCGAGCAGGTAGATCTGCGTGTTGGCGATCGGGTGTCCGATGGGCACCGAGGCCGAGGAGTCGCCTCGCGAGCAGGCCCAGGAGGTCACATCGATGGATGCCTCGGTCGGGCCATAGAGGTTGTGGAGCTCGGCGTGCTCCAGCCGCTCGAAGCACCGGCGCGCGAGCTCCGCGGACAGCACCTCGCCGCTGCAGAGGATCCGGCGCAGCGACCGGCAGGACGGCGCGCCGGGCGTCTCCAGGAACGCCTGGAGCATGGGCGGGACGAAGTGCACCGTGGTGACGCCGTGCCGCGTGATCAGCTCCACGAGCCGCTCGCCGTCGCGGTGGTCGCCTGGCCTGGCGACGACGAGTCCGGCGCCGGTGATCAACGGCCAGAAGAGCTCCCAGACCGAGACATCGAAGCTGAAGGGCGTCTTCTGCAGCACCCGGTCTTCGGCGGTGAGCCCGTAGCGCTCCTGCATCCACAGCAGCCGGTTGAGCAGGCCACGGTGGCTGTTGCCGGCGCCCTTGGGCCGCCCGGTCGAGCCCGAGGTGTAGATGGTGTAAGCGAGGTTGTCCGGCGACAGCGGGGTCGCGAGGTTGCCTGTCGGCTCCCCGTCGACCTGGGCGCGATCCGCGTCCAGACACAGCACCGCCGCGCCGCGCGCCGGCAGGCGAGACGCCACGGGCCGCTGGCTCAGCAGGACCTGTGCCCCCGCGTCCTCGAGCATGAAGGCGATGCGGTCCGCGGGATACTCCGGATCGATCGGCACGTAGGCGCCGCCGGCCTTGAGGACGCCGAGCAGCCCGACGACCAGCTCGACCGAGCGCTCCGCCGCGATGGCCACGAGCACGTCCGGCCCCACGCCGCGCGCCCTGAGCGCGCGCGCCACCTGGTTGGCGCGCTCGTTCAGCGCTCGATAGCTCAGCCGCTTCTCATCGAAGATCACGGCCACGGCGTCCGGCGTCCGCTCCGCCTGCGCCTCGAAGAGCTCGTGGACGCGCCGCTCGCCCGGATACACGCGCTCGGTCGCGTTCCAGCCGGCGAGGACCTGCCCCCGCTCGGCCGCATCCATCATCGGCAGATCGGCCAGCCGGCTCTCTGGACTGGCGACCATGCCCTCGAGGAGGGCGAGGAGGTGCCGTGTCATCCGCGCGACCGTCGCGCCGTCGAAGAGATCGGTGTTGTATTCCCAGGCGCCGCGCGCCCCCTGGCCGTCGGAGGCCAGGTTGAGCGCCAGATCGAACTGGGCCGTGCCCGTGTCCACCCGCTGCGCGTCGATCGACAGGCCGGGGATCTCCGGCGCCTGCTCGGGCGCCGGATCCATGGCGAGCATCACGTTGAACAGGGGCGTGTGGCTGAGGCTCCGCTCGAGGGACAGCGCCTCCAGCACCCGCTCGAACGGCGCCTCCTGGTGCGCTTGCCCCTCCGTGACCGCCGCGCGGACGCGGGCGAGGAGCTCCGCGACGGTCGGGTTCCCGGAGAGGTCGACGCGCAGCGCCAGCGTGTTGAGGAAGCACCCGACGACGCCCTCCAGGGCGGCCCGCGGCCGCGCGGCGACCGGCGTCCCGATGCAGACATCGTCCTGGCCCGTGTACCGGTGCAGCAGCGCGAACAGCCCTGCGGCCACGGTCGTGAACAGGGTCGCGCCCGCCCCGCGCCCGAGGGCGCCGAGCCGCGCCACGAGCTCCGGCGGCAGCGCGAGCTCCTCGCGCGCGCCCGCGTACGTCTGGACCGAGGGCCTCGGCCTGTCGGTGGGGAGCGCGAGGGGCGGCACCGGCCCCTTCAGCCGCTCGCGCCAGTAAGCGAGCTCCCGCTCGCGCGTCGCGGTCTGTTCATCACGGCGCTGCCACAGCGCGTGATCCGCCTGCTGGAGCGAGAGCGGCGCGAGCGCCGGCGAGCGCCCCGCCGCGAACGCGCCGTACAGCGCCGACAGCTCCCGCAGGAGCACGTTCATCGACCAGCCATCCGCGATGAGGTGATGGCAGGTGACCGCCAGCACGTGCTCCCGCTCGCCCTTGCGGAGCAGCGTCCAGCGCACGGGCGGCGCCTCGGCGAGGTCGAACGCGCGCCGCGCCCCCTCGCGGAGGAGCGCTCGCAGCGCCGGCTCCCGGTCCTCCTCGGCGAGGGCGCTCAGGTCCTGGATCGGCAGCGCGACCGGTGCGGGTTGCGCGATCTTCTGGACGGGCTGCCCCGCGACGGAGGGGAAGCTCGTGCGCAGCGCCTCGTGGCGGGCCACGAGCGCCGTCACCGCCTGCTCCAGGGCGCTCGTATCGAGGGCTCCGGAGAGCCGCAGCGCCGCCGCGATGTGGTAGACGGGCGCCCCCGCGACGAGCTGGTCGAGGAACCACAGGCGCTCCTGCACGAGGGACAGCGGCAGCCGCTCCGGCCGCTCCACCTGTGTCCTCGGCGCGGCCCCGCCCGCCGCGCCGCCCGCGGGCGCGCCGGCCTGCCTCGCCTCGATCCAGGCCGCGAGCGCCGCGACCGTCGTCGACTCGAAGAGCTGCGCCGGCCCCACGTCGACGCCGAGGGCCTCGCTCACCCGCCCGCTCACCTGCATGGCCCGCAGCGAGTCGCCGCCCAGGCTCAGGAACTCCTCGTCCCGGCCGACCCGCGCGCGCCCCAGCACCTCGGCCCAGATGCCGGCCAGCGCGCTCTCCAGCGCCGACCGCGGCGGCTCCGCGATCTCGGCCTCCACGTCCGCGCGCGCGCCGCTCGTCGACCGCCACACGGCGTCCAGCGACCCGTCCAGGAACCGGCCGCGGCACGCCCTCCGCTGCACCTTGCCGCTCGTGGTCCGCGGCAGGCTCCCCGGCTTGATGAGCACGACCGCGTGGACCGCGACCTCGTGCCGGTCGGCCACGGCGCGCTCGATCGCCGCGCCGAGCTCCGCCGGATCCGAAGGCGCCGACGCGCGACGACCGAGCTCCTGGACGACGACGACGCGCTCCTCGCCGTCGACCTCCACCGAGAACGCCGCGCCGCCGCCGGCGCGGAGGCCCGGGTGGCTCTCCTCCGCGGTGAGCTCGATGTCCTGCGGATAGAGGTTGCGCCCGCGGACGATGATCAGGTCCTTGAGCCGGCCCGTCACGTACAGCTCGCCGCGCGAGAAGAACCCGAGATCGCCGGTCCGCAGGAACGGCCCCTCCCCCGTCGCTAGCCGCGCCTCGAACGTCGCCGCCGTCTCCTCCGGCCGCTCCCAGTAGCCCTGGGCCACGCTCGCGCCGGCCGCCCAGATCTCCCCGACGCGCTCGTCCTCGCAGGCCCGGAGCGTCTCGGGATCGACGATCCGCACCTCGTCGCCGGCCGGCGATCCCCCGCAGCCCACGAGGGGGACGCCGGCCTCCGGATCGCGCGGATCGAGCGCCGCGCGCCCCTCTGCCAGCGCGGCGCGGTCGACGGCGCGCACGATCGGCGGCGCGTCGGCCGCTCCGCCGGTCACGAGCAGCGTCGCCTCGGCCAGGCCGTAGCAGGGATAGAACGCGTCGCGCCGGAACCCCGCCGGCGCGAACGCCTCGGCGAAGCGCTCGAGCGTCGCCGCCCGGATCGGCTCGGCCCCGTTGAAGGCCACCTTCCATGAGCCGAGGTCGAGCCCTCCCCGCTGCTCCGGGGGGATCTTGCGGACGCACAGCTCGTAGGCGAAGTTCGGCCCGCCGCTCGTCGTGGCCCGGTAGCGCGAGATCGCGTCCAGCCAGCGCCGCGGCCTCATGAGGAACTGGTCGGGCGAGAGCTGGACGCACGGCACGCCCACGTAGAGCGGCTGCAGGATGTTGCCGATGAGCCCCATGTCGTGGTGCGGCGGCAGCCACCCGACGATCACGCTCTCCTCGGAGTGCGCGAACGCGCGCTGGATCACGAGCTCGTTGCGCAGCAGGTTGCCGTGCGTGAGCACCACGCCCTTGGGCGTCCCGGTGGAGCCCGAGGTGTACTGGAGGAACGCCACGGTCTCGGCCGTCACGCGCGGCGCCCGCCACGCGTCTCCCTGGCCGTCCCGGACCGTATCGACGGCCACGCAGCGCAGGTGGCTCAGCTCGGCGAGGCTCGGATCGTCGCGGAGCACCGCCACGGCGCCCAGGAACGCCTCGGTGGTGAGCACGACGCTCGGCCGGCAGTCGCGCACGATGGCCAGCACGCGGAGCAGCCCGCGCTTGCGCTGCGGCAGCGGGACGGGCACCGCGACGAGCCCCGCGTAGAGGCAGCCGAAGAAGGCGGCGATGAAGTCGAGCCCTGGCGGCACCAGGAGGAGCGCGCGCTCCCCCGCCCGCGCGCAGTCCTCCAGCTCCGCGGCGAGCGCGCGCGCCCGGAGGTCCAGCTCACCGTAGGACATCGAGCGCGCGTCCGTCTCCCCGTCGAGCAGGAAGGTGTAGGCGTGCCCGGACGGGCGCTGCTCCGCGCGACGCCGGAGCAGCGCGACCAGCGTCGCGGGCTCGGCCGCGCCGCGATCGCTGATCGCGCGCGCATCTGATCGGTTCGACTCCATCGCCACCTCAGCCTCAGGTCGGAAAACCCCGACGACGGGCACGTCCCCGCTCACTGGATCCTGGGCCCGAGCCCATGACGCATTGCATCCAAGCGCGAGGCGCCAGGCGCTCGCGTGTCCGCTGATACCCGCTTGTTGAAAATGAAAATGATGATCAAGTTCTAGATGGCGGTGGTATGGAACACACGTCCAAGGCGAGTCAAGAAAAAAAATCTCCACTGAACACCTGTTCCTTGAAACGAAGATGAAATTGATTTTGGTTTTCATGTCGGGTACCGGAGTCTTCCGAACATGGCCGCCCGCCCGCTTTTCCCGCCGCTTCACGCGCCGAAGCGCGCTCTAGAGCGCGCTCTCGACCGAGGGCCGATACGGTGACGCGACGCCCTCTCGCGCTGCGCGGCCTGCTTGCGGGCGCGCTGGCTTTCCTGCTGCCCGGCGTGCCTGCGTCAGCGCACGCTCAGGACCGCAGTGCGCCGGGCGACATCGAGCGTGGCGGTCTCGGAGAGCGCGATCGTGACGCGAGCGCGCGCGACCCTGCTGCGGGCGCGACGGCGCCTGCGGCCGGCTCCCCGGGCGGCGAGCGCGCTCCGCCCGGGGCGGGAGACGCGCGCGTCGAGCCGCCGCAGCTCGTCGAGGGCGTGGAGGCCGAGTATCCGCCGGAGGCTCGAGCGGCACGACGGGTGGGCACGGTCGTGCTGAAGCTCCTGATCGACGCGTCGGGGCGGGTGACCGAGGCCGAGATCGCGACCCCCGCGGGCCACGGCTTCGACGAGGCCGCCCGCGCGGCGGCGCTGCGGTTCCGCTTCACGCCGGCGCGCCGGGGCGGCACGCCGGTCGCCTCGCGCATCCTCTACGGCTACGACTTTCGGCTCCCCGAGGAGCCGAACGCCGAGCCCTCCTTCTCGGCGACGGAGGGAAGCGGGGTCACGGCCACGGGCACGGCAGCGACCGCTCCCCCGCCTGCCGGGGTGCCCGACCGGGCGAACAGCGCAGCTCCCCCGCCGGCCAGGGAGCCCGGCCAGACGAGCACCGCCGCGCCCATCGCGGTGACCGTGCGCGGCGCCGAGGCCGAGCGCCTCCGGCAGTCCGCGCAGGCGATCACGGTCATCGAGACCGAGGAGGCGCAGCGGAGGACCGCCGACATGGGCGAGGTGCTCGCCCGCACCCAGGGCGTCGGCGTGCGGCGGAGCGCGGGGCTCGGCTCGTGGTCGCGCCTCTCGCTGAACGGCCTCACCGACGATCAGATCCGCTTCTTCCTCGACGGCGTGCCGCTCGATCTCGCCGGCTACCCGTTCGGCGTCGCGAACGTGCCCGTGAACCTGGTCGAGCGCGTCGAGATCCACCGCGGCGTGGTCCCGGTGCGCTTCGGCGCCGACGCGCTGGGCGGCGCCGTCAACCTGGTCACGGATCGGGACGTCCGCGGCACCCACGGCGCGGCGTCGTACGAGATCGGCTCCTACGACACCCACCGGCTCACGCTCTCGGCGCGGCACCTGCACGAGCCGAGCGGCTTCTTCACCCGGCTGAGCGGCTTCCTCGACGCCGCGAAGAACGACTACCCCGTGGACGTCGTGGTGCCGAACGAGAACACCGGGCGCGAGCAGCCCGCCCGCGCCTACCGCTTCCACGACGCCTACCGGGCGGCGGGCGGGAGCGCCGAGCTCGGCTTCGTGAACCGGCCCTGGGCGCGGCGGCTGCTCCTGCGCGCCTTCGTCACCGACTACGACAAGGAGCACCAGCACAAGTTCGGCGTCATGAAGGTGCCCTATGGGGAGGTCACGAACGGCGAGACCGCGCCGGGCGCCACGCTCCAGTACGAGCAAGGGCTCGGCCGAGGCGTCGCCCTCGAAGCGCTCCTCGGGTACACGTACCGGCGCGCCACCTTCCTCGACGTCAGCGACTGCATCTACGACTGGTTCGGCCGCTGCGTCCGCAAGCGCCCCAGGCCAGGCGAGGACGAGTCGCCCCCCCGGGATCGGGTGTTCCGGGAGCACAGCGGGCTTGGCCGCCTGAGCCTCCTTTACCGGCCCCACCCGGAGCACGCGCTGCGGCTCTCCGTGTCTCCGACGTTCATCACGCGCACGGCAGAAGAGCGCAGGCCGGACAACCCGAAGGCCCGCGATCGGCTCCGGGGCGAGCACAGCCTGTTCACCTGGGTGTACGGCGTCGAGCACCAGCTCAACCTGCTCGACGATCGCCTGGAGAACCGCTTCTTCGTGAAAGACTACGTGCAGATGCTCCGCATGAAGGGGCGCCTGCCGGGGCTCCACGCGCGCTTCGACCAGCGGGAGCGCGACACCCATCGCCTCGGCGTCGGCGACGGCCTCCGCTATCGCCTCTCCGAGTGGCTGTACGCCAAGGCGTCGTACGAGTGGGCGACGCGGCTCCCGCGGCCCGTCGAGGTGTTCGGCGACGGGGCGATGATCGTCGCCAACCTCGCGCTCGAGCCCGAGACGAGCCACAACGGAAACCTCGGCTTCACGATCGACGCGCGCGACACCGCGTCGGGCGCGTGGCGGCTCGACGCGAACGGCTTCGTCCGCGCGGTCGAGCGGCTCATCGTGCTGAACAACCGCACGGACTCGATCCAGTACATCCACGTCACGGGGGCTCGGTCGCTGGGCGTCGAGGCCGCCGCCGGCTGGACGTCGCCGGGAGAGCACGTCGCCCTCGACGGCAACATCACCTACGACGATTTTCGCAAGACGTCCGACGAGGGGAACTTCGCTCGCTCCGAGGGCGAGCGGATGCCGAACCGGCCGTGGCTCTTCGCCAACGGCTCGGCGCGCGTGCAGCTCCAGGGGGTCGTCGCGCCGCGCGACACGCTCTCGCTCACCTGGGACACGCGCTACGTGCACGGGTTCTACCTCGGCTTCGCGAACTGGGGGCGGGTCGAGGATAAGGCGAAGGTGCCCTCGCAGCTCCTGCACTCGCTCGCGCTCACCTACGTCGCGCGCGACGAGCCGCGCACGGTGAGCTTCACCATCGAGGCCCACAACCTCACCGACGAGCGGGCCTCCGATTTCTACGGTATCCAGCGACCCGGGCGGACGCTGTTCTCCAAGGCGACGCTGGAGATGTGATGACGACGATAGCGATCGTGAGCCCTTTCGCTCGCACGACAGGACGGAGACACAGATGAGTGTGGTTCAGCGGAAGCAGCGATCATCGAGCCGAGCGAGCGCGACGGCCTTCGCGCTCGCGCTCCTGACCGGCGCGCCCTTCGGCTGCGCGGACGAGACGTCGAACCCCGTCGACCAGAGCGGGAGCGGCGGCGACGCGTTCGTGATCGCCACGCGCGTCTGGGACGACACCGCGACCAACTCGTACTTTCACGTGCTGCCGTCGATCGATCGAGGCGCGGCGGTCGACCCGTCCCAGGCGCTCGAGATCCCCGGCTCGGCACGGCTGTTCGCGTTCGAGGGGCTGGGCTGGTTCGGCATCGGGGAGGCCCAGGCGCCGACGATCTCGCGTTACACGCTCGAAGGCGGCGCGCTCGTCAAGGGAGCCTCGATCAGCTTCCAGCCCTTCGGCGTGAAGAGCCTCTGGCCCACGAATTACGTCATCTCTCCGACGAAGGTCTATCATCCGGATCGCGCGGGCGAGCAGATCGTCGTCTGGAACCCCACGACGATGGAGGTGGAAGGGACGATCCCGCTGCCGCAAACGCACCGCGAGGGCTACCTGGCGCTGTACGGATACGGGGCTGTCCTGCGCGGCGAGACGCTGCTCGTCTCGGTGGGGTGGGTCGACTGGAGCACGACGGATACCATCCTCCCGGAGACCGGGCTCGTCGCGATCGACACCGAGACGGACACCGTCGTGCGGTTCGACGTCGACGAGCGGTGCGGCGGGATCACGCAGCCCGTCGAGACGGCCTCCGGCGACGCCTACTTCGTGAGCTCGGCGCTCGCGGGGGCGACCTATCACCTCCAGCGCCTGGACACCGAGCCCTGCGCGCTGCGCATCCTGAAGGACGCGGACGCCTTCGATCCGGACTACGCCCTGCTCCTGGGCGAGCTGGCGGACGGCGCGATCGCGGGCGATCCCATCCCCGCGGGCGGGGACGGCCTCTTCCTCCGGGTGTTCGACGAGGGCCTCGCCACGATCGGCGAGGAGACCAAGATGTCCGAGGTCACGGGCCAGCCGGCGTGGCGCTGGTGGCGGTGGGACACCGCGACGAACGAGGCCGCGGCGATCCCGGAGCTGGCCCCCTCGCCCGCGAACGTCTCCTTCTTCGAGGTCGACGGCCGGGTCCTCACGATCGACGAGGAGAGCGGCTCCACGGAGAGCACGCTGATCGAGCTCACGGCCGAGGGCGGCCCGAAGCTCGGCCTGACGACGCCGGGCTACCTGCACGGCCTGGCGAAGGTGCGATAGCTCGCGCGGCGCGCAGCGCTCCGCGCGAGGGGACAGGGTGACTCGCGATGGTCAGGAAGCTCTCCCGCCATGCCTTCACGACCTTCTGGGACGTGCACGCCTGGGCCGGCGTGCTCGGTGGGCTCTTGCTCTACGTGATGTTCCTGTCGGGGGGGATCACGCTCTTCCGGAGGCAGCTCGCGGTGTGGGAGGAGCCCCTGACCCAGCAGCGCTCCTCGATCGAGCAGACGGGGCTCCAGGCCGTGCTCGATCGGGGGCTCGCCGCCGCGGGGACGACGCCCGAGCAGATCTGGATCGATCTGCCGGAGGGCGGGCTGGGCGCCGCGCGGATCCAGTACCGCGCGCAGGGCGAGGCGGTCTCGTCGTGGGTCCGCGAGGAGGTCGTGCCCGAGCGCGAGCGGCTGTCCGACTTCCTCTACGAGCTGCACTACCTCTGGCACAGGGCGACCGGCGATTGGTTGTTCTATCTCGGCGGCCTCCTGTGCGTCGCGCTCCTGCTCGCGCTGGCGACCGGCGTGCTCATCCACCTGAAGGACATCGTCCGGCAATTTCATCAGTTCCGGCCGGACAGGAGGCGCCGTGTCCTGTGGTCGGACATGCACAAGGTGCTCGGCGTGATGAGCTTGCCGTTTCAGGTCCTGTACGCCTACACGGGCGCGTTCTTCGTGTTCCTGGGGGTGCTCGTCCAGGTCTTCACGGGTCCCGTGTTCGGCGGAGACGCCGCGCGGGCGGACCTCTCGGCCTGGGGGGCGTCGTTCGCGGACGAGCCCGCGCGCGGGGCGCCCGCCCGCGGCCTGACGCTGGACGAGCTCACGGCGCGCGCGCGCGCGGCGGAGCCCCGGCTCGTGCCCGAGAGGATCCGTATCCGGCACCACGGCCTCGACAGCGGGACCGTCGAGCTCCGCGGCGCGATCGAGGGCGTCCCGTTCGCGCGCGGCGTCGTGCGCCTGCGGGCGACCGACGGCGCGGTCCTCTCGCTCGACGCGCCGGGCGCCGAGGGCGCGCGCAGCGGCGCGTTCCGGTGGATGTACGGCCTCCACTACGCCGACTTCGGCGGCATCACGCTCCGGATCCTGTTCTTCGTGCTCGCCCTGGCGACGTGCGCCACGATCCTCACCGGCAACTGGATCTGGCTCGCGCGACGGGAGGCGCGGCGAGAGAGCCTCGGCAACCGCCTCCTCGCGCGGCTCACGGTGGGCGTCGGCGCGGGGACCGTCGTCGCGATCGCGGCGCTCTTCCTTTCGAGCCGGGCGTTCCCGCTCGACTGGAGCGCCCGCGCGGCGGCCGAGGATCTCACGTTCGTCGTGGTGCTCGGGCTCTGCGTCGCGTGGGCGCTGGCCGCGCGTGACGGCGGGCGGCTCCTCTGGCAGCAGCTCGGGCTCGCGGGGCTCTTGCTGCTGCCGGTCCCCGCGCTCGCGGCGCGCTGGTCGGGCGCGGGGCTCTTCGGCGCGGGGCAGAAGCTCGGCGCCGTGGTGGCCGTCGACGTCGCGCTCCTCTTGGCCGCCGCGGCGCTCTGCGCCTCGGCCTGGGCGCTCCGCCGGGCGGCCTTGCGGCACGCGGCGCCGCCGCGGGCGACGCGGGACGGGGCGCCTGCGCCGCTCTCGCACGGCGGGGCGGGGCTCATGGCCAGGCGCCAGACGGCGTCCCATGGTTGAGACCGCGTCGGTGCTGGCGGCGTATCTCGCCTTCGCCTTGCTGCACGCGGCGCGGCCCGAGCGCATCCCGTTCGGCGTCGCGACGCGGCTGCGCGGCAGGCGCGCGTGGCGCGTCGCGGCCCGGGTCCTGGCGGTCGCCTCCTTCTCGCTGTCGGTCGCGCTCTGGGGCCGGGTGGAGGCGGGCCCCGCGGCGTTCCTCGTCGCCCTCGCGGCGCTGATGGTCGCGGCCACCCTCTTCGTCCTGCTCGCGCCGATCTGGCCGCGCGCCGTCTTTGGCCTCGCCCTCCTGTGTCCGCCGGCGATCGTCGCGCTCTCGCTCCTCGGAGCGCGCCATGGCTAGACCCCGGCTCGCCCGCCTCGAGGCCCCGCTGCGCGTCGCCGCGGCGCTGGTCGGGACCTTGCCGGTCGCCGTCCTGTCGAGCGTGTGCCTGGCGCGGGTCGTCCCGCTCTCCGAGGGCGCGCGGGGCACCCTCGGCTTCTCGCTCGTGGTCCCGCTGTGGGTCGCGGCGATGTGCGTCGCCTTCCTGGCCCGCAACGCGGCGCGGGCGTGGGGGGTCTGCGCGGCGCTCACCGCCGCGCTCGCCGCGATCGTGTACGGCGCCCCGCTGTGACCGGGCACGCTCACGAGGCCCACGCAACGGACCCACGCGAGCCCGAGCTGTTCCAGCCCGGACAGACGCAAACGTCCGCGCGTCCTCGCGCCGCGCCACAAACGTTCCCGTCGTCACCGCTTCCCCGCATAATCGGCCACCTCATGACCACCGCTCCCCATGACCTGCGCGGAAAGACCGTGCTCATCACCGGCGCGAACCAGGGCATCGGAAAGGCCGCCGCCGTGGAGCTCGCCAGGAAGGGCGCGAGGCTCGTCCTGCTCTGCCGCAACCCCGAGAAGGCGCGGGCGGCGATGGCGGACATCCAGGCGGCGTCAGGCAACCACGACATCTCCCTGATCCTGGCCGATCTCTCCTCGCTCGCGGAGACGCGCCGTGCCGCCGCCGAGGTCCTCGACCGGCACGACCGGCTCGACGTCCTCCTCAACAACGCCGGCGTCATCACCACCTCGCGCCGGCTGAGCGCGGACGGCCACGAGCTCACCTTCGCGACCAACCACCTCGGCGCCTTCCTCCTCACGAAGCTCCTGCTCGACAGGCTCAAGGCGAGCCCGTCGGGCCGGATCGTCAACGTGAGCTCCGAGGCGCACCGGCGCGGCCAGATCCACTTCGACGATCTCCAGCTCACGAGCAACTGGAGCTCTTTCCGGGCGTATTGCCAGTCGAAGCTCGCCAACATCCTGTTCACGTCCGAGCTCGCCCGCCGCCTCGAGGGCACGAGCGTGACGGCCAACAGCCTCCACCCCGGCGTGGTCGCCTCCGGCTTCGGCAGGGGCGAGGGGGGCGCCTTCGCGCTCCTCGTGAAGCTCGCGGGCTTCTTCATGATCAGCCCCGAGAAGGGCGCGATCACCTCGGTGTACCTCTGCTCTTCCCCCGAGGTCGCCGGCGTCAGCGGGAAGTACTTCGACAAGTGCAAGGAGCGCTCCCCCTCGGTCGCCGCGCAGAGCCAGGGCGACGCGAAGCGCCTCTGGGACCTCAGCGAAGAGCTCACGGCCTAGCACGACCGCCCCGCGCCGCGGGACCTCCGCGAGCTCCGATGCGCGGGCGGACGCCGAGACCTCGTTCCTCCCCTGGCGCCTCGACGGCTGGAACGCCTGCTCTCTTCAGGCGGCTTCAACCCGCCTGTCGCTAGCGTCGAGTCGCCCAAGGCTCACCCCCGTCCCGCAACGACCACGGCAGGCCCTCGGAGGGGGCGCTCGTCGCGCGCGCCGCCCGCCTTGTCGAGCCCGGCCGCGTCTGCTAATGAACACGTTCAGTGAACGCGTTTGGCGAAAAGAGGCCCCCGAGGCCGGCGAGGAAGCGCGACGCGCAGAAGGAGGAGACGCGCGCGCGGATCCTGGAGGTCGCGCGCGCCCACTTCGAGCGCGACGGCTTCGACGGGGCGAGCGTCCGCGCGATCGCGGCGGGCGCGGGCGTCGCCGCGGGCACGGTGCTCCTCCACTTCGAGGACAAGCGCGATCTGCTCCACGCGGCGCTGTTCGACGACCTCGAGGCCATGATCGAGCGCGCCCTCGCGGCGCGCGGGAGGGGTCGACTCGAGGCCCGCCTCCGCGCCCTCGCGCGCCCGTTCTTCGCCTATTACGCGGCGCGGCCGGCGCTCTCGAAGACGCTCCTCCGGGAGGCGCTGCTCGCCGACTCGCCCTGGCGCGAGCGGTTCACCGCGCAGGTCGCGCGCGTGCACGGGCGCATCGTCGGCCTCGCCGAGGAGGCCAGGGCGCGCGGCGAGATCGCGGCGGACACGGACGCCGCGCTGCTCGGGGCCGCGTTCTTTTCCTTTTACTACTTCGCGTTGATCGGCTGGGTGCAGGGCGCGCTCGCCGATCCCGAGCCGCTCTTCGAGCGGCTCCTGTCCGAGCACATGCGCGGCGTCGCCCGAGGGGCCGCGCGGAGACGGAGGAGGCCCGATGACGACGATATTCCGTGAAGAGCAGGCGCGCGCGACGATCGAGGCGGCTTACGAGCGCTTCCGCGCGCGCGTCCCGGGGACGAGCGCCCGGACCGTGGCGACGCGCTTCGGCGACACGCACGTCCTCCTGGCGGGCCGCGCGGACGCGCCGCCCCTCGTGGTGCTGCACGGCGCCCTCGCGAGCTCCGCGCACGTCATGGGCGAGCTCGGGCCGCTCCGCGACCGCTTCCGCGTGATCGCGCCCGACGTCATCGGCCAGTCGGTGAAGAGCGCGGACGCGCGGCTGCCCCTCGACGGGCCCGCGTACGGCGAGTGGCTGGTCGACGTGCTCGACGCGCTCGGCCTCGCGCGCCCTCACGTCTACGGCGTGAGCTGGGGCGGCTTCGTCGCGCGCAAGCTCGCGGAGCTCGCGCCGGAGCGCATCGACCGGCTCGTGCTGCTCGTGCCCGCCGGGGTCGTCGCGGGCTCGGCGTGGAGGGGGTTCATCGAGGTCGGCATCCCGATGGCGCTCTACCGCGCGTTCCCGAGCGAGGCCCGCCTGCGCCGCCTCGCGCGCTCGCTGTTCACGACGACCGACGACGACTGGGTCCCTTACTTCGGCGAGGCGATCCGGAGCTACCGGCTCGACTTCCGCGTGCCGCCGCTCGCGACGCCCGGGCCGCTCGCGAGGTTCACGCGGCCGACGCTCGTCTTCGGCGCGAGCGACGATCTCAGCTTTCCGGGCCAGGCGCTGCTCGCGCGGGTGAGGGCGCTGATCCCGCACGCCGAGACGGAGCTGCTCGAGGGGAGCCGGCACGCGCCGCCCACCGACGAGGCGTTCCGGCGCCGGCTCGGCGACCGCATCACGCGGTTCCTGCGGGCCGGCGGCGCGGCCGAGCTCGCCGCGCCGGCCGGGGCGTGAGCTCGTTCGCCGACCTCTCGCCGGGGTGCGGACAGCGCGTCATGCCGCGACTCCCCGGCACGTCGCTCGATGGCCCCGGGCTCGAGGGAGCTCCACGGACTCAAGCTCCGCCGTCGTCCTGATCCCCTCCTTGAGCCAGCCCTTCGAGCCTCGTCACCCAGCGGTCGGCTCGTCGATGGCCGAGAGGATCGGCAGGAGCTCGGCGGGCTGTCCGAGCGCGGTGAACAGCGCGATGGCACGCAGCGTCCCGTCCGAGAGATGCGCGGGGCCGAACGTCTCCCCGAGATCGTCGACCCAGTCGAGCCGCACTCCACGTGCCCCGACCGACACCGGATCGAGCTCTCGCACGAAGGGCGCGATGCGGCGAACGAGCCCGACAATCCGGTTCCACGCGGCCCTGCGGTCGGCCTCGGGTGACTCACGAAGAGCGAGCAGGAAAGCAGCCAGGTTGCTGCCGTCCGATCGGAGATACCGGTCATCCTCCGCCTTCGACAGCGTGCGTAGCGCCGAGTTCGTGGATGTGTCGTGAAAATGGTAGAAATTGAGCCGCCGGAGGAGCCAGTGTACGGTTCGCGGCGTCGCGTGCTTCCCTCCCTCTTCCTCGAGACGCGATTCCCGGTGGCCGGCCCCCATCGAGTACCACTGCCAGGATTGATCCGGTGCCCGCCGGAAGCCCGCGCGCTCATCCAGGAAGAGGAGGCTCTCGTCGGCACCATACCCGAGCCGGGCCTCGTAAGCGTTCTGGCCGTTCTCGGTCGTGAACTCGAGCGCAAGCTCGACCACAGGCGTTTGGCGCGGCCCGTAGTGCATGAGAAACGTGGCTCCCCCCCTTCGGCTGACAAAGAGCTGCAGTGCCCCGAACGCCAGCATGCGGGCCATGGTGAGCGCGCCCAGGAGGTTCGACTTCCCTGCGCCATTGGGGCCGATGAGCACGGTCACCGGGCCGAGATCGAGCTCCACGTTCTTGAGCGAACGGAAACCGGCAACCCGTACGTGCGTGAGCTGAGGGTTCATTCGTCGCTCCTGCTCTTCCACTTCCGCTCGCGCCCCCCCGGCGGGCTCTGCCAGCCTTTGCACGGACGGCGTGAGGCCGCCGTGGCAGCGGCCGCTGCCACAGCAGTCGTCCGAGAGGGAAACGGTCAACCCGCTCGGAGCCGGCCGTACGGCCGGCTGAATGACCCCGGACGCGGCTCGTTTCACGAGGCCGATCACCTGAACCGGCGCAGCCCGTCGTCACCGCGGTCCCCCGCCGAGCCCGTCACGCGGGCGGCGTCAACCGCGAGGGCGCGAGCGAGCGCGCCCCCGACGTCCGGGAGCTCTCGATGATGACGGGCGATCGCCGCGGCGCCTGTTCCAGCCGGGCGTCGCGCTTCGCGCCGGCGATCTCTTCTCTTCGAGGAGCGACCTGGCCCGTGCGCCACGCGCGCGCTGATTGACAGGAATCTGTCAACATGGCAGATCCCTGCGCATGGCGAGGCTCACGCCGGCGGCGACCGCGTTCAGCGAGCTCCTGATCGAGGTGTTCCGGCTCAACGGCCTGGCGCTCGAGGCCGGGGATCGCCTGGCGAAGCCGGCGGGGCTCACGAGCGCGCGCTGGCAGGTGCTCGGCGTGGTGGATCACGGCCCGGCGCCGGTCTCGAACGTCGCGCGGACGATGGGGCTCCGCCGGCAGAGCGTGCAGCAGGTCGCGGACGCGCTGGAGCGCGACGGCTTCATCGAGTACGTGGACAACCCGCACCACCGCACGGCCCGGCTCATCGCGCTGACGGCGGCGGGGCGCGCGGCGCTGCGCGAGGTCGAGGCGCGCCACGCCACGTGGGCGAACCGGCTGGGCAAGCGGCTCGACCTGGAGGGCCTGCGCGCGGCGGTGGACGCGCTGCGCGGCGCCCGGCGGGCGCTCGAGGAAGAGGATGCGCCGTCGCCCCGGCGACGGGCTCGAAAGGGGTGAGTCCATGGGCGAGGTGACGATGATTCCCGTGCTCCCGTGCGTGTCGATGGCCGAGACGCTGGCCTTCTATCGACGGCTCGGCTTCGAGGTCACCCACGAGCAGACGTCGCCGAACGTGTACGCGGCGACGCGCCGCGGCGACATCCATCTGCACTTCATGGGCCTCAAGAAGCTGGATCCTGGCCAGTCGTACAGCACGTGCCTGGCGCTCGTCCCCGAGGTCGAGGGCCTGCACCAGGCGTTCGCGGACGGCCTGCGACAGGCCTACGGCAAGCTGCCGCTCACCGGCGTTCCCCGGATCACGCGCATGAGGAAGGGCCAGAGTCGCTTCACCGTGGTCGACGTCGCCGGCAACTCGGTGATCTTCATCAAGCGGGACGCGCCGGAGGAGGACGACGAGGGCGCCTCCGGGTCGCGCTCGAACACCAGGCTGGGCCGGGCGCTCCGCGCGGCGGCGCGCCTGCGCGACTTCAAGAACGACGACGCCGCGGCCGCCAAGGTCCTCGACGTGGCGCTGGCCCACGACGAGCCCGCCGCCCCGCTCGAGCGCGCCCACGCCCTCGCGGCCCGGCTCGAGCTCGCGGTCGTGCTGGGGGAAGAGGCGCGCGCGCTCTCCCTGCGCGCCGAGCTCGACGGGGTGCCGCTCTCCGACGAGGAGCGCGCGCAGATCCGGGGCGCGCTGGACGACCTGGACGCGCTCGATCGGGCCCGGCGTTGACGCCCCGGTGGCACGCGCGCCGGCGGTGCGCCAGCCTGCGTCGGGGGCAGCGGGCGCCAGGCGCCGCAGCCCCCCCGGGTGCTCACCGCGCGCCGGCGCGCCGATTCCCTGCATCCATCCGCCCCGATCCCCGTCCTTCCAGGGGAGGAGACCCGAGATGACCGACCGAACCACCGACCCGACCCGCGAGGAGGCCCGGGCATGATCGACGCGAACGCGCGCGGCGCCTGGCAAGAGCTCGAGGCGCGCCTCCGTCCCTTCATCGTGCGCCGCGTCCCCACCCCCGCCGACGTCGACGACGTCGTGCAGGACGTGTTCCTGCGCATGCAGCGGGGTGTGGGCGGGCTGCGCGACGACGAGCGCTTCGGCCCCTGGGTCTACCAGGTCGCCCGGAGCGCCATCGCCGAGCACCACCGAGCCCGCGCGCGGCACGTGCTGACAGACGGCGACGTCCCCGAGCCGGAGGCCGACGAGCCCCCGCGCGGCGAGGGCGGGGCCGCCGAGCTGCTCGCCCTGGCCATCGGCCCGCTCGTCGCCATGCTCCCGACGCCCTACCGCGAGGCCCTCACGCTCACCGAGCTCGAAGGCCTCTCCCAGAAGGCCGCGGCCGACATGCTCGGGATCTCGCTCCCCGCGATGAAGTCCCGCGTCCAGCGCGGCCGGGAGAAGCTGCGCGCGCTCGTGGAGCAGTGCTGCGAGGTGGCCCTGGACGCGCGCGGGCACGTCATCGATTGCGTGCCGCGCATCCCGGGCAACCCGTCCCGCTGCTCCTGCGGCTGACGCGCCGCGCGCGGCCGGCGCTCGCGCCACGCCGCCCCACGGGCCCCCTCGCCAGGGGGCCTGCCGCACCCCGGATTCCCCCCCACACGGACCGCGGTCCCTCTCCCGCCCCACGAGCCCCCTGTCCGGAGGCCCACGCCTGCCCGAGCGATCCTCCGATCTCCGGCCGTCGATCTCCGGCGGTCGATTTCCGGCGTCCTCGTCGCCCGCCCCCCGTCTTCACCGGCGGAGATCATCGACATGAACGAGATCGCATCCATCCTGCTCGCCGTTTACGCCGTCGCCGGCGCGATCGACGGGATCTATCTGCACCTCTGGAAATACCGCCTCTTTGCTCATGAAGCCTCGCGCCGCGAGCACCACCTGCACACGATCCACACCGTGCTCTTCACGATCGTCGTGGGCACGCTCTACGTCGCCCCGAGCGCCGGGCTCCTCCTCTGGGCCGGCGTGGGCGCCTTCGCCGCCTCCTTCGTCGTCGCCGTGCTCGACGTGCTCGAGGAGCGGGGCGCCCGCGCGAGCCTCGGCGGGCTGACCCCGCGCGAGTACGCGCTCCACGTCGGGCTCACCGCGCTCAACGCCGCCTCGATCGCGCTCGTCCTCGCCGCGCGCCCCGCCGCCGCCTGGTCGCTCGACGCGCCCGTGCTCCTCGACGCCGCGCTCCCGGAGCTCTCGCGCACCATCGCGCTGAACCTCTTGCCCGGCGCCGTGCTCACGGCGCTCGCGCACGTCGTGCTCGGGCTGCGCCCGGTCGCCCTCCGCTTCGCGCGGCCGGGCCTCGCCTGAGCCCGCGGCGCTACGCGACCTTGCCCGGGCGATACCCGTCGAGGTTGTTGGGGAACGGGAAGCTGTTGATCCCGAGGCTGATGCTGACGTCGAGCGCGCGGACGTGGTGCCACCAGCCGACCGGGATGAAGAGCGCCTCGCCCGGCTCGAGCACGACGTCCTTCACGAGCACCGGCTCCATCGAGCCCTGCTCCGGGTCGCGGCCCGCGTACATCGCGCGCGCCCCCTCGAACAGCGAGGTCTCGAACGGCGCGATCATGCGATAGCGCTTCCGGCCGTACACCTGGCCGAAGAGGATGTTGGACGTGTCGTGATGCAGGGGCGTGACGGTCCCGGCGGGGCCGAGCCACAGCGCCGAGCTGCCCAGAGCCCGCTGCATGGCGCAATAGCCCTCCGGGAGCGCCACGTCGTCGAGCAGCGCGCCGAGCCTGGTCCGCTCGAGGACGCGGTTCTTGGCGACCATGTAGAAGTCGTTCGTCCCGGCGCGCGCGGCCTCGATGCGCGCGACGAAGTCGCGCAGCGAGGTGCTCTGCGTATGTCGCTCCGCGTGCATGTCATAGTCGGGGTCGCCCTCGCGTCCCGTCGTGACGTCCACCACGACGTCGCCGAAGCGCTCGGCGAGGTAGGCCGGGGTCCACCGGCCGAACGCGGGCCAGCGGGTCACGACGTCGGTGAGGATCACCGGGATGTTACCAGCGATGAAGACGTCCCGGAGCTCCGCGGCGGACACGCCGGAGCGCCGTGGGATGCCCGTCGGGTCGCACGCGGCGCGCGCCATTCGCTGTTGCAGCCGGGCCAGCATCTCGTGCCGCCGCGCGGCCCGGGCGAACGGCCGGGCGGCGGCGAAGATGGGCGATCTCACGATCGCGGCGAGGAGCTCGCTGGCTCGCGCGCGGCCCACGCCCGCGGCCTGGAGCCGCTCGGCGATCTGCCCCTCGGGCACGCCGCGCAAGAGGTTCTCGGTGGCCCAGCGCCACCACTCGGGAGCGACTTCCTGCTCGCGATCCTGTTCGCCCATCGTCAGACCTCATGGCGCCGGGGGAGGCGCCGGCGCGACCAGCGACCGTATCACTCGCACGGGGGAGGCATGGGAGGAGGCATCGGCGGGATGCTCTCGCCCTCTCCCTCATCCGGCGGCGGCATCGGCGGGACGATCTCGCCCTCCTCTTCCTCATCTTCCTCATCCGGCGGCGGCATCGGCGGGATGATCTCGCCCTCCTCTTCCTCATCTTCCTCATCCGGCGGCGGCATCGGCGGGATGATCTCGCCCTCCTCTTCCTCATCCGGCGGCGGCATCGGCGGGACGATCTCGCACCCCTCTTCCTCATCCGGCGGCGGCATCGGCGGGACGATCTCGCCCTCCTCGTCTCGCGGCGGCGGCATCGGCGGGATGATCTCGCCCTCCTCGTCTCGCGGCGGCGGCATCGGCGGGATGATCTCGCCCTCCTCGTCTCGCGGCGGCGGCATCGGCGGGATCGGATCTCCTCCGCCAGGGGCCTCTTCCTCGGGGTCCTGGGTGGTAACGGGATCCCCCTCCTCCCCTTCCTGCCCGACGCCCGGCGCGCTGCACGAGATCGCGAGGATCGCGACCGTCGCAGCGGCAGCGCGGGACACCCCCCGGATCAGGGCTGCCGTCTGCGGTGGCGGCGTGGGCCGCGGCGACAGCAGGTCAGCATCGTCGGAGCGTGAGATACGCGACATGAGAACCTCCGACGCCATGACCTGCAGGACATGTGCCAGCACTCCATCATCGAGATTCCGCTCGAGATCTCGTCCTCCAGCGATCGCGCCCCGGTAACGCCCCTCCCCTCTGGCCCAGAATGGCCCACCGTCCGAGAGACCGCCGCGCGATCGACTCCGGGCATCGAGCGCAGCGCGCGTGAGCCTGGTCAGGTCGCCCCACCTCGTCGTCCTGGGGCCGGAGCCCTCGGCATCAGTCCTCCCACACGTCGACCCGCGGCAGCCCGCGCGCGTCCCGGGCGCGATCCACGATCGACTGGACGAGCGCCGTCTTGGCCTTCGTGTACGCCAGGCCGTCGCGGCGGTGCTCGCGGGCGAGCCGCTGCTTCAGCGCGCCGTAGGCGCGCGCGTCCTCCGGATGCGCCCGGAGGTGATCGCGGAGCAGCCGCTCGTTCCGCTCGTGCCAGGTGGCCTGCTCGACGAGGTGCAGGTGGAAGGCGCAGGCATCCCCCGGCGTGCGCTTGCGGAGGAAGAGGCGATCGCGCATCCCTGTCGGCGTGAGCTGGTACCCGATCTCGCCGAGGCGCCCGAGCGCCGCGGAGGCGTCGGCCAGCCGCAGCACGGCGGCCATGATGTCGATCACCGGCTTGGCCTCCAGCCCGGGGACGGCCGTGCTCCCGATGTGCTCGATCGCGACGAGGAGCGAGCCGGTCGCCCCGAGCAGCGCCTCGCGCTCTGCGCCATACCTCTCGGGCCACGCCGGATCGTGGGGCACGACGAGGATGTCCGGCTCGGGCGTCTCTGAAGATGCGGTCATGGGCGGGATCCTCCCGGAACAGATAACCTAGAGTACCGATCGCGACGAAATCCGACAAGTAACCACAGAGGCGCAGAGGGCACAGAGGAGAGACGAAAAAAATCTTCTCTCTGTGCCCACTTTGCTTCTGTGGCTCAAGCCCCTCTCATTTCCTCGTGGTTTCAACCTGTTCGGTGCCCTGGCGCCGCTGCGGGAGTCGGGCCGAGAGGCGAACCGCCATGACGCCAAGGGCGCCAAGAAACCAGGGAAGTAGAAGGGGAAATGGAGGGACAACCCTTCCCCTCTCTTCTTGGCGTCGTTGGCGTCACGGCGGTTCTTCTGCTGATCCGGGGCAACTTCCCGCAGTAATGCTAGAAGAGACGCCATGGGCCGTACCTTCTCCGAGCTGAACGAGCACCTCACCGGCTTCCTCGCCGAGCAGCCCCTGTTCTTCGTCGCCTCCGCGCCCTCGGGCAGCGGCGGACACGTCAACGTATCGCCGAAGGGACACGACACCTTCCGCATCCTCGACCCTCGGACCGTGGCCTACCTCGACCTGACCGGCAGCGGCGTCGAGACCATCGCGCACCTGCGCGACAACGGCCGGATCACGCTGATGTTCTGCGCCTTCACCGGCCCGCCCAACATCGTGCGCCTCTATGGCCGCGGCGAGCCCATCTTCCCCGCCGATCCGCGCTTCGACGCGCTGGTGGGCCTCTTTGCGCCGCCAAAGGGCGTCCGGGCGGTGATCCGCGTCGAGATCGAGCGCGTCGCGACCTCGTGCGGCTACGCCGTGCCGTTCATGGCCTACGAGGGCGAGCGCGACACGTTGATGAAATGGGTCGATCGCAAGGGCCCCGAGGGCATCGCGCAGTACCAGCTCGAGCGGAACGCGACCAGCATCGACGGCCTGCCAGGCCTGCCTGCGCCCCCCGATGCGGAAGCTCCGGTGCGATCCGGCGCGGCCGTGGACGGCCGACCCGAGGCCGCCCAGGATCTCGTCAGGCCTCCGCCGCGCAACGAGATCTGAGAATTTCGACCGGCCAACCGGAATGGCAGCGTACGCTGCCTTCATCGAGGCCGCGCCTCAGATCGGGCTTCCCCCTCCTGGCGAGTCCAGGTAGGAAATCGTCCTGCGTGAGCTCCTCTGCTCCGGTTCGACGCCGGCGCTGCGCGCCCCGGGTGGGCCGCCTCGTCCGCGTGCTCGAGCCAGCAGCGGGCGCGGAGATGCGGCGCGGCGGAAGTCGGCGCCGCGCGGTGGCATCCTGTCCGAACGCGGACCGGAGCAACGCCAGGGAAGGTCCATGAGCAAGAAGAAGAAGAAGCATCGAGCTGCCATCGCGCTCGCCGTCGCGGTCCTCGGGAGTTTTGCCGGCTGCTGGACGGGCGGAATGGTCGACGTGTCCGACTGCGACATGCTGTGCTACGGCCTGGACCCCTTCGAGTGCGATGACCGTTGCGAGGTGTGCAGGGGCGGCTGCATGGAGATACCGCCCCTCGGCTTCGCCGATCCCATCCTGCTCTGGATGGGCGACGCGAGCGACGAGGCGGACGTGCCCGAGTGCCCGGCGGAGGCTCCGGAGGTCGTGTTCGACGGCTACGGCGGCTTCACCGGCGAGCACGCGTGTCCGTCGTGCCGGTGCGCCGCGCCCTCGTGCGAGCTGCCATCGGCCCTGACGGGGAGCGCGTCCCCGGCGTGCGACGGGCAGGATCCCACGTCGTTCAGCGCCCCTCCGGGCTGGGCCGGCGCGTGCACCGCGCCCGCCGCCGTGCCCCCGGGCGAGCTCGGCTCGCTGCTCATCCCGGCGCCGACCGTGAGCGCGTGCGAGCCGACGCTCGATCTGGCGGCCGAGCCGGTCGGGCTGCCGGCGGCCTGGGGCCGGCGGGCGCGCGGCTGCGGCGGCTCCGAGGCGAAGCACACCTGCCGAGATCCCGCCCTGATGTGCATCGCGTCCCCCATGCCGCGGCCGGTGGAGTTCTCGATGTGCGCGCTTTATCTCCGCAAGGGCGTCCCGAGATGCCCCAAGGAATATCCCGAGCTGCACGAGTTCCACCGGGGCTTCGACGACACGCGCGCCTGCACGCCGTGCGCGTGCGGCCCGGCCGAGGGCAGCGCGTGCACCGCGCTCGTGTCGGCCTACGAGGACGGCGGCTGCGCGCGGCTCCTCGGCGCGGAGACGGTGACGCTGGCCGGGCCCGGGTGCGTGGCGGGGCCGGACCTACGGCTGGCGGGCTGGGACGCGCAGTGGATCGAGGACGAGCCAGGCGCGTGCGCCCCGAGCGGTGGAGCTCCGACGGGCGCGGTGACGCCGGGGGATCCCTCGTATTTCTGCTGCCTGCCGAACGAGGTGCCCGTCCTTCACTGACGGCCTCGTCCGCCGCGGCTCTCGCGGCATCGACCGTTCCGCGCGGCCGAGCACACCGCGCTGCCGCGCTGCTGCGATGCCCACAGAGCGGTGGAGACGGCCCGCAGCCTGGCGCCGAGCTCTTCCGGCGAATCGGGCTGCTGGTCGTGCGCTTCGCGGTATAAAGGGTTCACGTGAGCGCGAGGGGACGAGCTCACGTGAAAGGGCAGCCATGCAGATCGCACGATGGAGCTTGTTGCTCGCGCTCGCTGCGGGCGGCTGCAGCGCGTCCGAGGGCGGCACGCGGCCGCCGGGCGACGGCGGGGGCGGCGCGGGCGGCGCGGGCGGCGTGGGTGGCACGGGCGCGGCGGGTGACCTGGGCGATACGTTCGCCGTCGGGGTCGGCGGCAGCGGGAGCGGCGGGGGCGTGGACAGCGGGTGCAGCGAGCGGGCGGCGCTCGTGTACGTGCTCTCGCAGGACAACGAGCTCTACAGCTTCAGGCCCGATCGCAAGGAGCTCACGCGGGTCGGACGGCTCGACTGCCCGACCGCCATGGAGCCGAACTCGATGGCGATCGACCGCGACGCGATCGCATGGGTCAACTACGTGGAGGCGGACGCCCATGGCGATGTCGCCGGGACGCTGTTCAAGGTCAGCACCGAGGACGCGCGCTGCGAGCCCACCTCCATTGCGCTCCGGGGCGGCTGGTCTCGGCTCGGCATGGGCTTCTCGAGCGACGCCTCGAACCCCTCGGCGGAGCAGCTCTTCGTGACCAGCGCCGTGACCGGGCGGAGCCTGGGGCTCGGCAGGCTCGACGGCGCGTCGATCACGCCGATCGGCGAGTTCAGCGGCTCGCTCCGCGGCGACTACGCGGAGCTCACCGGCACCGGAGACGGACGGCTCTTCGGCTTCTTCACCACGTCGCCGGTCCAGCTCGCGGAGATCGACAAGGACACCGGCGAGATCCGCTCGTCCACGCCCCTGCCCGGCATCGAGACCCCGAGCGCGTGGGCGTTCTCGTTCTGGGGTGGGGACTTCTACATCTACACCGCCCCGAGCCAGACCGAGTTCCCGTCCCGGACGACGAACGTGACCCGTTATCGGCCGTCGGACGGAACCATCGATGCTTCCTACATGACCAACATCGGATTCCGCATCGTCGGCGCGGGGGTCTCGACGTGCGCTCCGGTCGCGCCGCTCCGCTGAGGCTCCCACGTGTCACGCTGGGTGCGTCCAGCGGCATGGTGGGTGTGCCCGATGGACCGTGGATGAGGTCGTGATGTGGATGAGGCTGCTCCCTGTGCTCTCTCTGGCGCTCGCCGGGTGCGGGCCGGCCCCGGAGGCGGGATCTCCGGCGCACGACGACATCTTCAGCGCCGCCGGGCCGAGCGAGCTCATCGTGCTCACGGCCCAGGGCGAGCTCGTCAGCGCCGATTTCGAGCCGGGGCGCGTCCTCGGCCCGGACGTGAGCCTGAGCCTGCACGCTCGGGACGACGGGAGCGCCGGGCGCGCGATCCGGGGCATCGCCTTCGGCCGCACCGTGAGCGTCACCGCGGACGACCAGGGCGCGACCGGCGTCGTCGGCGCCGCGCCGCTGGCGCTCTCGGTCACCCGGGCGGACACGGGGCTGCGCGCGCGCGGCCTCGTGGCCGGCGCCCTCTCCGATTACCGGCTGGACGAGCGGCAGCTCACCGGCGTCATCGGTCGCTGCAGCTACGAGCTCACGCGGGTGGGACGGGTCTACGAGGGATCGCGCCGCTGCGGAGACCAGCCCCACCGGGTGACCGTCCTCCTGCCCCGCGCGCTGCCCTCGTGGAGCGACGCCGCCCGCGCGGCCACGCTGGGGCTGCTGCTCGGCATGTGAGCGGCTCCTGGCCGCGCCTTCAAGCCTCCACGGGGCAGATGGCGTCACTTCGCCGGAGGCAGGTTTCCCGTGCTGACGCCGAAGGTGAGCAGGAGGTTGTTCTGCACCTGGAACCTGTCGATGAGCTGAGGCTCCCGGACCGCCCGGAGCTCGTAGTCGAGCGACGCCCACTCGACGAGCTTGAACGAGAGCGCGCCCACGAGGGCGATGTTGGTGAGCTCGAGCGCGCCCCGATCGTCACCGGGGGGGAGGGCGCTGCGCGCGATGGGGATCATGGCCTCCGCGCTGGCGCGGTAGAGCACCCGCTTCTCGGAGAGCGCGCCCCAGGCTTCGGCCGTCGCCTCGGCGCCGAGCTGGTATACGTTATCGAGCTCGGAGACCTCGATCGTGGGCGTGCTCGCGTCGTCGGAGATCGCCAGCTCGCCCCTCGCGATCGTCTCGCGGCCTCCGGCGCCGGCGCGGAGCTCGACGTTCACCGCGTCCTGCGTGACGGGGCGGTAGAAGGCGCCGAGCGACTGCTTCAGCATGAGCGGCTGGAACGGGCTGGTCAGCGCGAGCCGGTCGCCGGCGCGCGTGTCCGTCGTGCCGTCACGGCGCTGGATGAGGTACGTCGCCGGCTCCGGCCGCACGTCGGCGCCGCGGAACACCGTCGTCTCCAGGACGAGGCGCGCGAACGGGCCGAGCGTGGGGATGAGGTGATAGAGATAGATGCTCTCGACGTTGAGCGCGTCGCGCGACTTCACGAGCTCATCGATGAGCGGGGTCCGCGCGACGCCCGCGCCCAGGGCGACGGTGTTCCTCCACTCGTGCTCGGCGTGGTTGTAGCTGAAGAGCCCGTCCAGCTTGATCCCGAGGATGAGCGTCGAGCCGTCCGGTTGCCCGACGACCGACGCATTGTTGGTGAAGCTGATCGTCGCCCCGCTGCTCAGCTGCCAATCGAGGCCTTGCCGCCGGCCGTCGCTCCCCGTCGGCGTGTCGACGTACTCCTGCTTCGGGGCCGCGAGCTCGGCCGGCTCATCCGCCGCTGCAGCCCGGGGGAGCGCGAGCGCCGCGATGGCGAGAGCGAACATCGTACAGTAGCAGTAGCTGCGATTCACCCGATCCTCCATTGTACAGAACATGACGAGAAATTGCCCCGACACGCACCGAAGCCGCGCGTCCCGGGGGGCGGGATGGGACTCGTGCCGTTGCGCGCGGCGGAAGTTATTCGCATTCTGGCCGTCAGGCCAGCGACACGTGCACGCGGACGCACGCGCAATGCTCGGGGAGCGGCGCCGAGCCAAACCTGGCACGGGCCTTGCTACACTTACTCAGGCTTGCTGAAGCCGCGGCGCCTCCGCGCCCCGCGCTCGGGCTCGCTTCGCCTGCGCGACCGCTCGAGGCGAGCATCCGCTATCCCGCTTGTCTCCGTCGGCAAGCCCTGATATCGCCCATCCATGAGGGCCGCGCAGCGGGAACGGTATGGTCCGCCCGACGTCGTTCATGTCAGAGAGGTCGCGGTGCCCACGCCCGCGGACGATGAGCTGCTGGTCCGGGTTCACGCAGCGACGGTGAGCCGCACCGATTGCGCGTTGCTCTCGGCCCAACCGCCCATCATGCGCCTCGCGACGGGTCTTCGCCGGCCCAGGATCAAGACCCTGGGCACCGACTTCGCGGGCCGGGTGGAGGCGGTCGGCGCGCGGGTGAGCAACTTTCGGGTGGGTGACAGCGTCTGGGGGATCAACGATATGGGGGCGAGGTCTCACGCAGAGTACCTCGTCATTTCGAAGGACGACACGGTCGCGCTCGTGCCCACCGGCTTGAGCTTCGAGGACGCCGCGGCCTGCCTCGAGGGCGGCTGGTATGCCTACAGCGTCGTCGACAAGGTCGAGCTCGGGGCGGGGAAGCGCGTCCTCATCAACGGAGCCACGGGGGCGATCGGCTCCGCGCTGCTGCAGCTCTCGGTCCACCTCGGCGCCACCGTCACCGCGGTGGGAAACACCAGGAACCTCGACCTGTTGAGGTCGCTGGGCGCTCACCGCGTCATGGACTACGAGCAAACGGATTTCACCAGGGACGACCGGGTTTACGACTACATCTTCGACGCGGTGGGAAAGAGCACGTTTGGTGCCTGCAAGCACCTGCTGGCGCCCGACGGGGTGTACATCTCCACGGAGCTCGGCCCCGGCTGTCAGAACGTGCTCCTGGCGCTCGTCACACCCGTTCTCAGGAAGAAGAGGGTCGTCTTCCCGATCCCGATCGACCGCAAGAGGTTCCTCGAGGTCATGGGCCCGCTCGCCGCCGGGCGCCATTTTCGGCCCGTCACCGATCGCACCTTCACCCTCGATACAATCCGGGAGGCCTATACCTACGTGGCTACCGGACAGAAGACGGGCAGTGTCCTGCTGAAACTCTAGCGCCTGCGCGTCCTTGCGCGCCCGAAGCGGACCAGCCGGCCGTGGGAGATCTGGTGACGCGGGGACGGGGCCTCGGCGGGCTGCCGGCACACCAGCAGCACCGCCGAGGAGGCGGCGTCACTCGTCGGCGGGATCCGTGCACACGCTCTCGGCGCTGCACTCGTCCAGCGCGGCGATCGCGTCGAAGATGCTCTCGGAGCAGGCGACCGCCTTCGCGCGCTCTTCGCAGACGTCGTAGCGGCTCTCGTTGATCTGTCCCGAGCCGCACTCGCTCGCGGGCCAGAGGTCGGCCGCGCGCTCCTCGAAATCGCGCTGGCAGTCGCCTTCCGTTTCGTAGGTCTGCTCGTCGCCGGTGCCGTAACCGGGGCAGCCCGCCTCGGTGTCGGCGTACCTGTCGCACGCCGCCTCGGCGATCTGCGTGATGCGCGCCTCGCGCGACGCCTCGCCGGGCAGCGCGTCGTTCACCGTGTCCGCGGCGTCGTCACAGCCGGCGGCCCCAACCAGGAAGATCGTCGTAGCCAAAGAAGCCCAGAGATACGTTTGCATCATCGTTTCCTCTCTCACAGCTCGCCAGGATGTCTGATGGCGGCCTCACGCGTAGCCCGCTTCGCAGCCATGCGCCGCGGGCTCGCTATCACGCACGACGCCTCAAGCACCGGCCATGCCAGGTCGCTCTGCGCCGCTCCCGCGGACGCTCGGAGGCGCGCTGCGCCGAGGATCGCACGTGTCCGCTCCGGCGCGCGGCCACGCGCCAGGCGCACGCTTGTGGCAGATTGCGACGGTGCGTGCGCGCGCGTCCCAGGAGGGTTTACGCGCCGGCGCGGCCCATCAGGGCGACCCGTCCCCCTCTGGCGCACGCGGCGGCGAGCCGTCGAGATCGGCCATCTTCCCCTCTCGCTCCAGTCGCCAGATGTCCTCGTCGGTGACGAACTCCTGTGCGAGGAGCTCCCGCGCCCGCTTGATCTTGGCGAGGAGGACGGGCTCCGTGACCGGGATGCTCGACTCCCTGGTCGGCATGGGCGGCGGCTTCATGAGCGAGAACGTCCCGCGCGCCGCTCCCCCCTCCGCCGTCTCTCCCTCGAGAAAGTACGTGATCGTGAAGACATCCGGCTCGCTCACCGCGTCGAAGCTCACCTCCACATCGACCCCCTGCCCCGGCGGGATCTCGACCAGGCCGAGCGAGACCTCCTCGCGCGGAGAGCTGTCCCTCGCCGACAGGTAGTGTCGCACCGCCGAGACCGAATCGATCCGGACCGGCGCGTCGCCGTGATGCCAGAGGCGGAACGCCTGCCGGACCACGCCGTCGCCGTCCTGCCGGGGAAAGCGAGGCGTCGGCGTCGCCATGAGGGTCACGATCCCCCGCTCGGTGAGGTTCTGAAAGGCCATGTTCGGGATCTGGAGCAGGGCGCGGCCGGTGAGCTTCTCCCCCGCCTCGCCCCGGACCTCCACCCGGATCAGAAACTCGGAGACGAGCGTGGTCTGTGGACGGCGCTCGTAGCTGTGCGTCACGAACGGCGCCCTCGTGCTCTCCGATTCGCCGTCGTCGAACACCCAGGCATAGCTCGCTGGCTTGAACGGCCTCGCGTGGGGATCGTCCTTGACCCCGACGTCGAGGACGCGCGCCGTGAGCTCGTACTCGGCGGCCGTGTTGGGCAGGAGCCTCTGGGTGACGGCGACGATCCGCTCCGGCTTGCAGTCGTTGACCTTGTACCGCGGGACCTCGACCTGGCGCACCACGTTGTTCCGCCCGAACACGGAGATGGTGGGCATCTCGTACGAGCCGTCCTGATCGGGCCAGATGCGGAGCGGCACCCGCGACCCCGTGTGCCTGCCAATGACGGCGTGGAGATACTCATCTGTCCCGTTCGTGGTATGGGAGCGCACGGTGATGAGGTTCTCCTCGCCGGCGCACACCTCCGGTTTCTCGACCTCGACCCCGTCGATGACGGGCGCCGGATCCGGATCCTCCGCGGGCGCCCTCGTGCGCGCGGCGGTGACGCTCGCCGCGCGCCGCGCGCTCGGCGGCGGCGCCTCGGGCGCGCCCGCCTTCCGCGCCGCCTGAACGGGCTCGGGGACCCTGGGCGCGCGGAGGGACCAGATCAAGAGCCCCAGCGCGGCGGCGAGCACCGCCACGAGGGCCCATCGCGCCCTCGACCGATGCGCGCCGATCCTGGTCGTCATGGCCTGAGCTCCTCGCCTCCGCGTGCGCAAGCGCTCTCGTCAGTACCAGCACCCGTAGACGTTGCCTGGGGAGCTCCACTGGACATTGTGGTTGATATCGGCGGACCAGACGGTCGCGCCGGCTTGCGTCCCCCAGGCGTGCCCGCTCCAGCCGCCGATGCGGTCGGGGCTGATGGACTCGGCGACGGTGCTCGGGTCGTCACGGACCCCTCTCCACAGGCTGCTGCTGCTGGTGTCGCACCTGTGCGAGGCCATGCAGTTCGCGACCTGATCGGCGGCCTCTGTGCAGATGCTCGCAAAGCAGACGATCGAGGTGCCGAGCTCGCCCCAGAACCCCAGGCTCTGCTCGCAGTCACCCCTCACCCCGGCGTGGAGGGCGTTGGCCGCGCTGGCGAGCTTGGCGTGGTTGTACGTGTACGGGGGGATGACGCCCTGGCCGTCGGCATAGTGCGCGTAGGCCAGGAAGGAAGAGCAGACCATGCCGTTGTTCCACGCCGGCTCGCCGGTCGGGGTGCCCTCGGTGGTGCGGTACTGGTAGAATGAGTAGGGCACCCGGCCGCCGCGGATCTGCGGTCGCGCGATCTCGGCTCCTCCGTCGACGATCGAGCGATCAGTGTAGTAAGGCACGGTATACCAGATGTGGTCGCCGATCGACGCGGCCCTCTTCGGATCTCCGACCTGATACGTCAGCGCGGTCGCGCCGCCCCCGCCGCTCCCGTAAAGGAAGCGGTAGATCCCCCCCTGGTTGACCTGCTCGAGCCCGGGATAGCCGCCTATCAGGTCGCTGGGCGTGATGGGCGTGCTGCAGACCGCAGGCCAGGAGTTCTCGGTGGGCTGCTTCATCGTGGCGTGCGTCACCCACCTCCCGGCACCATGGGAGAGCATGGAGTGCGTCCGGAGCTCGCCGACGGCATTGAGGACGTCGCCGATCGGCCCCGAGCCGGCGCTGAACACGGCCGCGCCGTTCGGCGCATTCCAGCCGGCGCTGGAGTACCCGCACGCCTGCTCGGCGGCGGCCGCGGCGGAGGCGATGCACGACGACACGACGACGAGCGGCAGGACGATCGCTGGCTTCACGGGCGCACCTCCGATCGACAGCATGGCTGTCGGGACACGACGCAGTGACGCGGGCGCGTGGAGCGCCCCGGGCCCGGGCGTACGAACGTCGCGAGCGGCCCGAGCTGGCGGGCGTGCTCGCTCGGATACGGAAGGATCCCTCGCCCGCTCTCCCCGGGCTCGGTTCGCTCGAGATGTTCGTCCGTCAGAGCCTGTGGTTCGCAGGGTCGAGCAGAAGGAGTTTCAGAGGCGCTCGCGCGGTCCCCCCGATCCCAGGAGATAGTGTGGTCTCAAGAAACCGCGGGCAAGCAGAAAATGGACGTGGGATTACCCTCTACCGCCGCGGTCAAGCGCGCCGCATGATCAGGCTTAACAGACGTTCAGGACGGATTTGTCGGACCTGAGAGCACCTCGGCCCGGCGCAGCGCACGGCGAACGGCTGGACGCCTGATCAGGGCATCGTGAACCCCGACCGGGCGGCCGCGGTGCGGATACCCGGACGCCCGCAGGACCGTTCGACGGCGCGCGCGGACGGCGGCGTCGCCTCCATCGCGCGGCGCCCGCGGGCGTCGCGGGCCGTGTACCCGCTAGTTGGAGCAGACGATATCGGTGACGCCGCTGACCCCGCAGAAGGTCCCCCAGCTCCACTCGATCGCATTCTGGGAGAAGAACAGGTGGCAGTTGTCGAGCTCGGTGCACGGCGCGCCCGCCCCGTGCGACACGAGCTGGGAGTAGCCGTTGATCTCGCACGCCCAGAGGGCGCACGTGGCCGCGTCGCCGCAGCCGTTCCAGCCGTCGCACGAGCCATGGTGCCCGTAGGCCTCCCCCGGCTCGGTGATCATCACGCCCACCGGCGGACATGCGGCGCAGGGACCGCCGCAGTCGACGCCGGACTCCCCTTGGTTCTGGATCCCGTCCTCGCAGGTCGGCGCCGTGTAGCAGACGCTCAGCATCGGGCGCCTGGCCGCGATCGGCTCGTCGCTGCTCCTGAACTCGGTGTTCAAAACCAGGTCTTCCTCGAGCGCGACGCCGTGGTTGTCCCCGGCGTCGGACCAGCCCTGAACGACCGCCGTCAGATCGGCCGTGACGACGCTGGTGAGCTCGTTCCGGGCCAGAATCGTGGCCACGACGGCTGCGTCGTAGCTGCCGGCGGCGCTCGCCCACGTCGCGGTGGCCTCGGACCAGGGCGCGGTGACCTTGTGCACGCGCACCGTGCTCTCGCCGCCGGTCCGCCAGACTTGATAGAGCTTCAACGTGGCCGAGTCGATGACCGAGCCCGCGGGGATGAAGCCGAGATCGAACTTGAGCAGCGAGCGCCTCTCGCTGCCGTTCCCCAGGCCGGTGTAGAACGCAATGGCGGCGCCGTCCGAGTAGCTCGGCGCCGATGCGTCGAGACACGTGTCCTCGACCGTGCTGCCGGGCAGGCCGCGCTGGACGTCCACGCACACCGAGAGCGCCTGCTTCGCCCGCCCGGTCTGCTCGCGAGGCTCGCCGCTGAAATCGGTCGTCTCCGCCGTGGTGGGCGCGCTGCATCCAGCGAGGCCGAGCATCGCAGGAATCACGAAGATCGCGGTCGCAATCGTCTCTTTCATCGCATTCTCCTTCAAGGAACCCATGAGGGTGGATCCATCCCTCGATGCTCCCGTCCGTCACCCGGAGCCGATCGACCGATGGCGTCGCGCGACACCGATCACCAAGAATCGCGATCAGAAGCCCCCGCGGCAACCGCGCACTGGACAGGAATCGAGCCGCAATGTCAACAAGCAACTCAGGATCGGCGATGGCGGTCGCGATGTAAAGCCGATCGCAAGAAGCGGACGGTTCGTCGGGGTCGAGATCCGGTCGTCCTCGGAGAGCAGGGCCGACAGGGGTCCTCGCGTCGTGGCGTATCGGGTGGACGCGGGGCCCCCCGGTACGCCGTTATCGAGGCGCCGTGGCGCTCCAGCCGGGCGTCGGCGGCGGGACGACGCAGGCGTGGGCCGCGGTCATCCGGCGAGGTGACGTCACCGACACGCGTTCGGGGCGGCGGTGCAGTCGCCGAGGGCCCCGCACACCTGGGAGCGCGCGCACGCCTCGGCGTCGGCCTGAGAGTACGCCGTGACGTGCTGGGTCGACCTCCCCAGGAAGCCGGTGACGCAGATCGCGTACGTTCGCGCCGCCCCTGGAGCGGCTCCCCGCCGCCCGAGCGCGCCGCGGTCCGTCCCGTCGTGTAGCGAATGACAGGTCGCGCGGTGGCTGCTAGAGCACGGGGCGTATCGGTACAATGAATGCCGAAAACCCGCCGGGCACGGAAAGGCCGAGCCGCTCGAGACCCCCGCGCCCCGGCGGTTTTTCGTTCGCGCCTCGCGCGCCGCACCATCCCCCGATTCCGTGACGAAGCCCAGATCCGATGGCAACGCGCCGGGCAAACCGGTCGCCGCCGCTTCACCCCCCCTCCTCGAGGGGCGCTCCACGCCCATCCCCGTCGGGCCGCGGCTCGAGGCCGTGCTCGAGCTCGCCTACCGCGCCCGGCGCCCGGTGCTGCTCGAGGGGCCCACCGGGATCGGCAAGAGCGAGGTCGTCCGGCAGCTCGCCGAGCGGCTCGGCATCGCCACCGTCGTCCTCGACCTGAGCCTGCTCGAGCCGCCCGACCTCGTGGGCCTGCCGACCATCCGGGACGGCCGCACCGTCTACGCGGCGCCGTCGGTGCTGCCGCAAGACGGCGCCGGCATCCTGATGCTGGAGGAGCTGAACCGGGCGGAGCGGTACATCCAGCAGCCCGCGCTCCAGCTCCTCAGCGCCCGGCGCCTGCACGAGTACGAGCTGCCCGCGGGCTGGGTCTGCTTCGCCGCCGTGAACCCCGAGTCCGCGGACTACCAGGTCACGCCCCTCGACCGCGCGCTCCGCGCCCGGTTCCTCAACCTGCACGTCCGCGCCGACCGGGCCTCGTGGCTCGCCTGGGCGCAGGTGAACGGGATCCACCCGGGCGTGATCGCCCTCGCGCAGGCGCACGAGCGCATCCTGGAGGAGGTCCCGCCGCGCACCTGGACCTATGCGTCGCACGTGCTCGGCGCGCTCCGCCCCGAGGAGCTCGCCGACGGCGTGCTCCTGCGCGACGCGCTCGGCGGCTACCTGCCCCCGAGCTGGGTCGAGCTCCTGCTCGCGTCGAAGGACACCTGGTCGGCGCGGCTGCCGTTCGACCTGCGCGCCCTGCTCGCCGACTACGGCCCGACCTCGCCCGCGGGCAAGGCGCTCCGGGCGGCGCGCGAGCGCGGGGAGACCGACCGCTTCGACGAGGTGACGACGCGGCTCGCGCCGCTGCTGGAAGGCCCGGAGGTCGGCGTGCTGGCCGCGCAGCGGAGGCTGTCGCTCGCGGCGTTCGAGGCGCTCCTCTCCGATCTGCCCGGCGATCACCGCGAGCGCCTGCAGGACGCGCTCGGCGGCAACGCGACCGCGACGCAGCTCATCGACGTGCGCCCCGAGGAGCTGCTCCAGAACTACGCCGGCAGCGCCGCCGAGCAGAAGGTGCTCGCGTGGCGCGCCGACCCGCTGCGACAGCACCGGGTGGGCCTGGTCGTGACCGCGCTGTCGGCGCACCTCGCGCAGCAGGCGAAGCTCGTCGAGGTGCGGCGGAGCAACGTGGCGCGGGCGTGCCTCGGGCAGCTGCTCGCGCAGCTCCCGGAGCGCTGGGCCCTCCGCCTGGCGGGCACGCTGAAGAAGCACGGCGTCACGCCGATACGGCCGCAATGAAGGCGAAGGCGCCGGCGAGCCGGGGCGGGGTGAAGGGGACGGCCGGGGGGCCCGAGGCCGCCGGCGGCGCGGCGGCGGCCGGGCGAACGGCGGCGGCCGGGCGAGCGGCGGCGGCCGCGGGCGGCGAGGCGCGCGAGGACGCGCTCGCGGCGTGGCTCGACGCGTTCGTGCGCGATCCGGGGTTTCTGGAGCGGTATCCCTGCTATGCGGCGATCCTCGCGCGGCTCGCGCCGGTCGCGGACCCCTCGGTCAAGCGCATGGCGGTCTCGCTGTTCGAGGGCCGCTTCTTCCTCCACGTCAACGTGGAGTCGTTCCTGCGCGAGCCCGAGTACCTCCGGGGCGTGCTCCTGCACGAGGTCCACCACGTGGCGCTCGGCCACCTCTGTCACCCCAGGTTCGCGGAGGCGGACGAGCCCGAGCTCATGGACCTCGCCCTGGAAATGTCGGCCAACGAGTACATCGAGGAGCCGCTGCCCGATCCGATCCGCTGGCAGCCGTACGCCCCGCTCGGCCTGCGCGGCGGCCAGAGCACGCTCGAGCGCTACGATCTGCTCGTGCGCGCGTCGCGCGAGGGCAAGCTCCCGCAGCGGGGCGGCGAGGCGGTCGACGACCACCGCGTGCTGCGCCGGCCGTCGCGGGAGCCGGGCGCGGTGGAGCAGACGCGGCAGCTCCTGCTCCACGCCGCCGAGGAGGCGAGCGCGCTCGCGGGCGACGGGAGCCCGCACGAGCAGCCCGGCCGGCTGATCGCGGGGAAGACGCCCGGCCGGCTGATCGAGGAGCTCACCGACGTGCTGAGCCCGCGCGCGTGCCCGCTCGACTGGAAGACCGCGCTGCGGATGTTCGTGGCGCGGGAGCGGGCCCCGGTGCACACGTATGCGCGGCCGAACCGGCGCTTCCCGGGCCGCGTCGGCGAGGTGCCCGGCAGGACGTACGCGCCGCGGACGATCGCGAAGCCGTCGCTGCTCGTGGCGATCGACACGTCGAT
Organism: Sorangium cellulosum; assembly: GCF_004135735.1. Lineage (GTDB taxonomy): Bacteria > Myxococcota_A > Polyangia > Polyangiales > Polyangiaceae > Sorangium > Sorangium cellulosum_F. The sequence goes on from NZ_CP012670.1 coordinate 5,887,925, forward strand.
GAGCATGCGCCGCGACGAGCTGGAGGAGATCGCGCGGCAGCTCCAGGCGATGAGCGAGGTGGCCACCTTCACCGTGGCCGAGTGCGACACGGAGATCGGGCGCGTCTATCCGTGGAGCGGGCGCCTCGGGGACGTGGCCGGCCGCGGCGGCACGGATCTGCGGCCGGTGTTCGCGCCGGAGTTCCTCTCGGCGCGCCGGGTCGCCGGCGTGGTGTACTTCACCGACGGCGCCGGGCCGACGCCGCCCGCGCCGCCGCCGGTGCCGGTGCTGTGGATCCTGACGAAGCCGCTCGAGTTCGCGTGCCCCTGGGGCCAGCGGGCGTGGCTCGAGAGGAAGCCGCGCCGGCTGGGCATGTGAGCGGCCACGGCGAGGGACGCATCGCCCGAGCTCGTTCCTGGTTGGGCGGGAGGCCGTGCCGAGCCGGCCGGACTGCGAGCTCCCGGCCAGGGAGGACCTGCCGGGCCGCCCGGCCAGCGGAGAGGGGGCCTCGGATGAGGATCGCCGTCCGTGCGCCCCCCGAGCGCGTCAGGCCAGCGGACTGGCAACGAGGAGGAGTTGCTCGAGTCGAGCGCTCGTCGGCATGACAGGTTGCCTGTCCGCGCTGACCGCGGCGCGCGAGGACAACTGGCCTGGTAGCGCGATGTCCACCACGCCCGAAGGCTTCTCGTCAACGGGTGCCGGATCCCGGACGTCAAGAGCCTTTGCATTACTTCACAGGCGCTCCACGAGGCAGCGCGCCTGCGCGGCGTGCGCACGGCGCCGGAGCGCGTGGTCTGCGGCGGACGCGCGCCATGCTGGGGCGTCCGGAGGCCACGGGCGATTTCTGTGCGGCGGCGCGCTTGCCCGGGGCGCGGGGCGACCACTATGTTCGCGCCTGCGCGCGTCCCCGCCGGCGCGCCCGCGCCGCGCGGCCCGTCCCCCACGGGGGTCGCGCTGTCCGCACCGTGCGATAGCAAGGAGATGAAAATGGCAATCTCGATGTATCAGGCCTCGATCCCCGTGCTCGTGAGGATGCTCGGCAACCTCTCGGCGATCCTCAAGAAGGCCGTCGCGTACGCCGAGGCGAAGAAGATCGAGCCGCGCGTCCTGCTCGACGCGCGCCTCGCCCCGGACATGTTCCCGCTCACGCGCCAGGTGCAGATCGCCAGCGACACGGCCAAGGGCTGTGGGGCGCGGCTCGCGGGCATCGACGTGCCGAAGTACGAGGACAACGAGGCCAGCTTCGACGAGCTGCAGGCCCGCATCGCCAAGACGATCGCGTTCCTGAACGGCCTGCGGCCCGAGCAGCTCGACGGCTCCGAGGACCGCGACGTCACGATCCCCACGCGCGATCAGCCGCTGCAGCTCAAGGGCCTGCCTTACCTGCAGCACTTCGTCCTGCCCAACCTCTATTTCCATGTGACGACCGCGTACGCGATCTTGCGCCATAACGGCCTCGATATCGGCAAGATCGATTACCTCGGCGAGCGCTGAGCGAGCCGCGGTCGCCGGCGGCGAATACGGGCCCAGGAGCGGGACCACCTGCGATGGATACACCGTGACCGCCGAGACACCGCGCGGCGCGGCGCATGGCGAGTGAGCCGAAGACCGCCTCGGACGCCTCGTCCTGCGCCGCGGTCACGCGTCGCGGGGGCGGGGCGGTCGCCGCAGGAGGGCGCCCGCCAGCCACCTCGCCGCGTCAGATCGCATCCGCCTCGGACGTCAGGCGAATCCACTCCGTGGCGGCCTCACGCGTCTCGAACACCCCGAAGTGGTCGCCGCGGCGCTCCTCGGCCAGGAGCTCCCCGAACCGGCTGCTGAATTCCACGCTCCCCGGCGGGCACACCACGGCGAGCCGGATCCGGTAGTTGCGCAGCTTCTGCAAGATCGCCCCCGCCTCTCCCGAGCTGAGATCGAAGAACGCAGCCGTCAAGTTCTCCGCATAGAGGAGGGCGCACCGGACCCTGGCCGCGAAACAGGCCTCGAGCACACGATCGGCATCCCGGACGCGCGACAGGAATCCCTGGCCCGGGGGGCCTTCCACGAACTTCGCGCCGCTCTCGTCGGCCACCGTCAGATCCGTCGCTGCCATGGGATACCGCTCCTGCGCCTCCGGTCGAGCTCCTTGATTCGCTGCGCCCGCGTCCATGGTAACCCGGAACGAGGGCCGCCCGTCAAACGCGGCGGCGCGCGCGGGCCTGTCCAGCCGCTATGGCGCGCGGCGCAGCGTGGCCACGCCCTTCCACGGCGGCGTCTGCGCGTGGACGATGAGCTCGCCATCGCCCGAGAACTGGCATATCGCCTCGTAGGCGACCCCCGCCTCGTCGTAGGAGACCAGCTCGAACCGGTCCCACGCGGGCTCGCGGATCTCGTAGGCGCGGTCGACGTGGAGGCCGGGCGAATCCGCGAGGATGCGCCGGCCGTCGAAGCGGATGACCAGGTGCGCGTACTGGAACTCGAGCATCGACGCCAGCATCGGCTCGAGCGGGACCTCGGGGTCGAAGCGGACGAGCCGGAAGCTGCCGCGCAGGCGCGCGTCGATCGAGGCGATCGCCGCGGCGGTCGTCTCGGGCCCCTGGGACGCCCCGGCGCCGCAGCCTGTGCCCTCCGCCGCGAGGACGGCGACCGCCGCGACGAGGAGCAGCCGAGGGGCACGAGGTGCCCTGGATCGACGCAACGAGGGACGGCTCGCCGGGCGCGACATGGGGCGGAGCTTAGGGCCGGCCGGCGAGCGGCGCAAAGCGCCTCTTGCCCTCCTGTCGGACACGGCACCTCACCTCCCCGGACGCTTCGCGAAGAGGGGCAGTTGCTGCTCCAGCACCTGGGTCCGCCACGCGAGCAGCGTCTGCGCGCGCCGGCGCGCCGTCTCCTTCCCGAGGCCGGCCGTGAAGCGGTAAATGCGCCGCGCGAGCGCCTCGCGGGCGGGCGCCGCCGGCTCGAGGAGATCGGGCGCGATCTCCTTCACGACGTGGCACGCGGCGATCGCGCGCCTGAGGAGCGCCCGCTCGTCGGGGGAGCCGGGCGGGACGCCGAGCAGCGCGCGGCCGGCCGGCGTGACCGCGGCGCCGTCCTCGCCGAGGAAGCCGAGGACGCGGGCCGCGGCGAGCGCGTAACCGACGTGGCGCAGCGAGATGCCCGTCTGCTCCGAGACCTCTTCCTTCGCGGTCGCGCCGCCCGAGAGCGCCTCGATCACGCGCCGCACGTTCGCGAGGCTGTCGGCCTGGGGGATCTCGGCGCTGCGCAGCAGGCGGGTCGGCGGCATGGCGGCGGGGCCCCGGCCCCGGCCGGGAGACCGCACCATAGCGCAGCGACGGCCCGGCGGCGCGGCCGCGGCCGCCGGCCTGCGCGGAACTTGGCCCCCCCGCGCGGCGCCTGGCATCTCGGCGTGGTGCGAACGCGTCCCTTCCTCGCGCTTGCCGCCGCGGTCGCCGTCTGGGTCGCGCCGGCGACGGCCTCCAGCGCGCCGCCCGGCGTCCGCCACCTCCACGTCGAGGACGGCGCGGTCCACGCCACGGTCGGCGCGGGCAAGCAGGTGCGCCTCACGCTCGACCCCGCGCTCCAGCGCGCCGCCGAGCGCCTCCTCGCCCGCTCCGGCGCGCCGGAGGGCGCGATCGTCGCCTCCGACGTCCGCACCGGCCGCATCCTGGTCTGGGCGAGCCGCGGCCCGCGCGACTTCGTGGCCACCCCGCTCGCCCCGAGCGCCAGCCTGTTCAAGATCGTCACCGCGTCGGCGCTCCTCGAGGCCGGCAAGGTGAGCCCCGCGACGCGCGTCTGTTACACGGGCGGCATGAGCGCGATCAACGCGCGCGATCTCGAGGGGCGCGGCGACACCTGCACCGTGTTCGGCGAGGCGCTCGGCCGCAGCATCAACGGCGTCTTCGCCCGCCTCGCCGGAAAGCACCTCACGCCCGACGATCTGCGCCGCAAGGCCGGCGATCTCGGCTTCGACGGCGAGGTGCCCATCGACGTCCCGGTCGCGCCGAGCGCGGTCCGCGTCCCGACCGACGATCTCGGCCTCGCCCGCGCCGCCGCGGGCTTCTGGAGCGGGCGCCTCAGCCCGCTCGGCGCGCTCTTCGCGATGCAGACCATCGCCAACGACGGCGAGCGCGTCCGGCTCACGCTGCTCGCGCCCCCGGGCGCCCCGCCCCGCGGGGCCAAGGGCTCGCCCACGCCCCGGATCACGGACGGGCGCGCGCTCCGGCCGGAGGTCGCGCGCACGCTCCGGTCCATGCTCGAGGTCACGACGCGGCGGGGCACCTGCGCCAAGGCGTTCCGGAAGCCGGACGGCACCCGCGCGCTCGGCGCGATGCGCGTCGCCGCCAAGACCGGCACGCTCGTGGGCGGCAAGCCGGCGCGGATGTTCTCCTGGTTCGCCTCGTTCGCGCCGTCCGACCGCCCCGAGATCGCCGTCTCCGTGATGCTCGCCAACGACCTCGCGTGGCGCACCAAGGCGAACCTCGTCGGCCGCGAGCTGCTGGAGATCTACTTCGGCCGGAGGCCGTCGCGCCTCGTGGCCAAGCGGCGCTGACGCGGCGGCGAGGCGTGCAGCGCAGCGCGCCCGCGCCGCTCGGTCTCCGCGGGCGACACGCGCGCCTGGTTCCACGACGGCGCCCGCGCGTCGAGCGCAGGGCGCTTGCTCGGCAGGTGTCGCGCATTGCGCCCCGCTCCGCATGTGTGTGACCATCGCACGTCATGGCCAAGGTCACCGCGCTTGGCATGGACACGATCACCGAAAAATCCGGCCACCAGATGACCGGCATGGCCGTAAGCGTGTGCCTCACGCCGGCCGCGCCGAGCCCGTTGCCCATCCCTTACCCCACGATGGGCACCATCGCGGAGGGAATCATCGATCCGTGCATGCGCACGAAGATCGAAGGCGCGAAGATCCTCACGGTAGGCGGCTGCATGAAGGCCTGCCACGGCAACGAGCCGGGCACGCTCAAGGAGGTCGTCAGCCTCAACACCGCAGGCCCCTGCTTCCCCTGGCTCGGCGCGCCGAACGTCTTCATCGAGCTCGGCATGGCCGGCATCACCGGCAGCATGGGGCAGATGAACAAGTCCATCACCGTCGGCGCGGGCGCCAGCGCGAGCGGCGCCCGACACCGAGGCCGGGCAGCGGCGGTACGAGATCGATCCGCTCGGGCGACCGCTCGCGGCGGAGGGGCTCGGGGTCGCGGAGCGCTTCCATTACGCGCCGCAGGGCACGCCGGTGCCGCGAGGGCAGCCGTGGACGATCGGTCGCGGCGGGCGTCCGACGAACGCCGGTGATGTGTACGTCGCGTGGGTTCACCGGGCTGCACTACAATCATCACCGGCACTACGCCCCCGCCCTGCACGTCTTCCTATGAGCCTTCGTCGCGAGAGCGTCCCTTCCCCCTTTGGCGGGCCGCCCCGGCAGGCAGATCTCGACGCGCTCTTCTCGCGGGCCAGCTTCGGACGCGTGCTGACGCGACGGCCGATGCCCGGGCGCAGCGTCGCCCCGACGCTCTCGTGGGTGGACCGCGGCGCGCTCGCGGAGCTCCGGCGGCTGCTCCGGATCGGCGGCGAGGCGCCGCCGGCGGAGAGCGCGTGCCACGAGGGGCCGGTGCTCGAGCTGATCGGCCGGGGCGAACGCCTCGCCGCGCTGACGCTGCACCGCCGCTCGTGCTGCTCCGCGTGCTCGGAGACGCCGTCGTGGACGACGCCATCCGCGCCGCGCTGGACTCGGCTCCCGCGCGCCGCGGGGCGGCCCGCTTCGTCGCGGAGACGATCGCGACACGCGCGGACCAGAAGCGGCGACGCGAGCGGCTCTCGGGCGCCCTGGAGGCGCTGCGGGAGGCGGCGCGGGCCTCGGGGATCGCGGGGAGCAGCCGCGCGCTCGAGGCAGCGCTCGCCCCTGCTCCGCTCTCTGCTCCCGAGGGCACCCGGCTCCTCGCGGCGGCGCAGCACGGCCGCCTCTCGCGGGTATGCCGGGACGGCGATCACGTCGATGCCCTGGATGGGATCTCCATCACCCGGTTCAGCGCCGGCGCGCCCGAGGGCGAGGTCCTGTTCGAGCTCCCCGGCGTGCACACCCCTCTCTTCGCGCGCGACGGGCGCGTGTACTTCCAGTTGAACGGGCGCATCTGCGAGGTCTCGACGCCAGGGGGATCGCTCGGCGCCACCGAGCCCAGCCTCTGGTCCCGCATCACGCGCTCGCCGCTTTCCTATGGCGTCGCGCGCTCGCGCTGGGAGCGCGCGCGGCGGCGCTGCGCAGCGCGCATGGAGGCGCAGCAGCGGACGCCCATCTTCCTCGATATCGACGAGGAGGAGGAGGCGTACGTGAAGCTCGGCGCGGCCGGGGCGCCGCCGCCGCGCGCGGTTGCGACGCGCGCGCTCGCGTGGTTCGCGCCGGAGGGCAACCTCATCGCGTGGGAGGGCGCGCGCGCCGGGTCGGCCAAGCTCGAAGGCCGGCCCATCGACCTCGCTGCCGGCGATGACGGGCTCTGCGTGCTCGTCGAGCACGCGCTGGGAGAGCACGCCATCGTCCGGCTGGCTGGCGGGGCGATCACGACGTCAGCGCGCTTCCACGTGGAGCCTCGATCCATCGCACACTGGAGTCCGGCGGGAGAGGGCGCGCACCTGCTCCTGGATGCGCCGCTCGGCGATTTGCTGGTCGACGTTCAGCTCGGCAAGGAGGCGTGAGCGGAGCCTGCCGCTCCGGCGGGCGAACGACGGCGCCCTGCGCCCGCCGCGACGCGGCCCCGTCACCCGGCGACGCTGACGGGCGGCGCCGGGCTGGGCTACCCTGCGACACCCCATGAACGCCCAGGAACGCCTGCCCCTCCTCCTCCAACGCCTGCGCGAGGCCTACCCCGACGCGCGCTACGAGCTCGACTGGACGACGCCGCTCGACCTGCTCGTCGCGACCATCCTGGCCGCGCAGTGCACCGACGAGCGCGTCAACCGGGTCACGGCCACGCTCTTCAAGAAGTACCCCACGGCGCAGGCCTACGCCGACGCGAAGGCCGAGGTGCTCGAGGAGGAGATCCGGCCGACCGGCTTCTACCGGCAGAAGGCGAGGACGGTCCAGGCCGCCTGCCGCGAGCTCGTCGCGCGCTTCGGCGGCGAGGTGCCAAGGACCATGGCCGAGCTCACGTCGCTCCCGGGCGTGGCCAGGAAGACCGCGAACGTCGTGTTGAACACGGCGTTCGGCCTCCCCTCGGGCATCATCGTCGACACCCACGTCGCCCGCCTCGGCGGCCGGCTCGGCCTCTCGAAGCGCGACAAGCCCGAGCAGATCGAGGACGATCTCATGAAGCTCGTCCCCAGGGCCGAGTGGACGTTCTTCGGCCCCGCCATGGTCCTGCACGGCCGCGCTACGTGCGTCGCGAGGAAGCCCCGGTGCGCGGCGTGCCGCATGAGCGACATCTGCCCGAAGGAAGGGGTCTGAGCGCGCGATGAAGATCGACCTGCCCGCCTCGTGGCGCCGCGAGCTCGCCGCGGAGCTCGATCAACCGTACTTTCAGGCGCTCGCGCGCTTCCTGGAGGCCGAGCGCGAGGCGCACCGGGTCTTCCCGGCCGAGGAGGACGTCTTCGCGGCGTTCCAGCTCACGCCGTACGAGGACGTCCGCGTGCTGCTGCTCGGCCAGGACCCGTACCACGACGAGGGGCAGGCCCACGGGCTGTGCTTCTCCGTGCGCCCGGGCGTCCCGCCGCCCCCATCGCTCGCCAACATGTACAAGGAGGCGCTCGCCGACGTGCCGGGCTTCGAGATCCCCAAGCACGGCTGCCTCACCGCCTGGGCCAGGCAGGGCGTGCTGCTCCTGAACACCGTGCTCACCGTCCGGGCGCACACGCCGAACTCGCACCGGAACCAGGGCTGGGAGACGTTCACCGACGCCGTGATCCGCAAGGTCAACGGCCGGCCCGACGGGGTGGTGTTCGTGCTCTGGGGCGGCCACGCGCAGAAGAAGGCGAAGCTCATCGACGCGCGCCGCCACACCGTCCTCAAGGCGGCCCACCCCTCGCCGCTGTCGGCGCGGAGCGGCTTCTTCGGCAGCAAGCCGTTCTCGTCCATCAACGCGGCCCTCCGCGCCCGCGGCGCGAAGGAGATCGACTGGCGGCTGCCCGAGACGGCGTCCGTCGACGGCGCGGCGCGGGGATGAGCAAGCGGAGGCGCTCGCTGCCGCTCGCCCCGACCCGGTACACCCCCGCCGTGCTCGAGGGCATCGCCGACGGCGAGCGCGCCGCGCTCGCGCCCTCGCTCGCCGCCCGCACCGAGGCCTGCGCCGTCGCGGCGGCGGGCGCCGCGCTCGCGCGCGCCGAGGCGCTGGAGCGGGCCGCGCTCACGGCCGAGCCGCCCGATCGCCCCATCGCCTGCCGGGCCGGCTGCTCGACCTGCTGCGTCAGCAAGGTGCTCGTGCTGGCGCCGGAGGTCCTCCGCATCGCGGCCCACCTGCGCGCGTCGCGGAGCGAGGCCGAGCTCGCCGCGCTGCTCGACCGGATCCGCGCCGCCGACGCGGCGACCCGCGGCCTCTCCCGCCTCGAGCGCGCGGGGGCCAGGGTCCCCTGCCCGCTCCTCGACGAGCGCGGCGCGTGCTCGATCCACGCCGTGCGTCCCATCGTGTGCGCGGGCTGGAACTCCCTCGACGCCGCGGCGTGCGAGCGCCACTTCGCGGCGCCCGACGCCGTCCCCACGGCGCCCATGCACCGCCCGAGCTACGAGGTCGCGAACGCCGTGCTCGCCGGCCTGGGCTGGGCCGCGAAGGAGCGAGGCCTCGACGCCGCGCCGCTCGAGCTCATCGCCGCGCTGCGCATCGCGCTCGAGCGCCCGAACGCCGGCGCGCGGTGGCTCGCGCGCCTGCCCGTCTTCGCCGCGGCGCGCGACGCCGAGTGGCAGGAGGCGCGCCGCCGCGAGGCCTAAGCGCGCCGCGGAGCCTGAGCGCGCGCCGCCGCGAGGCGTCATCGCGCCGCGGAGCCTGAGCGCGCGCCGCCGCGAGGCGTCATCGCACCGCGGAGCCTGAGCGCGCGCCGCCGCGAGGCCTCATCGCACCGCGGAGCCTGAGCGCGCGCCGCCGCCGGACCGCCGCCATCCGGCCGTTGGCAGGACGAGAAATCCGCCTACTCTAACGCACCGCAAGGGGCCGCCGCGGGGCGGTCGCCGCGCCACAGGACATCGGTCAAGGAGACGCCATGAAGCTTTACGGACATCCCATGAGCACGTGCACGCGCAAGGTGCTGACGGTGCTCGCCGAGAAGGGTCACGAGGCGGAGTTCGTGCTCGTCGACCTGATGAAGGGCGAGCAGAAGAGCCCCGAGAACCTCGCGCGCAACCCCTTCGGCGTGGTCCCGACGCTCGAGGACGACGACTTCACGATCTACGAGTCGAGGGCGATCATCCGCTACCTCGACCAGCGGCTCCCGGGCACGCCGCTGACGCCCACCGAGCTCAGGGCCCGGGGGCGCATGGATCAGTGGATCAGCGTCGAGCAGTCGTACTTCTCCACGCCGGCCGTCACCATCATGATGCAGCGGCTCTTCATGCCGATGCGCGGCCAGCAGACCGACGAGGAGAAGGTCAAGGCGGCCAGCGCCGAGGTCGCGAGGACGCTCGACGTCGTGGACAGGGCGCTGGCCAGCCAGGACTACCTCGCCGGCTCGAGCTACTCGCTCGCCGACATCTCCTGGATGCCGTACCTCCACGCCCTCGTGGTGGCGAAGGCCGGTGAGCTCATCACCGCTCGGCCGCACGTCGCGGCCTGGTGGAAGCGCCTCAGCGAGCGCCCGGCCTGGGTCAAGGTGTCGTCCTGACCGCGGCCGGGGGACGCCATACGGACCTGATCATGGGCCGCGAGGCCGTACGCCGCGCCTTCGTCGGCTGGTGAGGCACACCGCGCCGGCCTCGAGGCACCTCGACCGTCGGACTGCTCGCCAGACATCTCGTCGCGCGTGCGCGGATCGAGCAGCGGGACCTCGCGCAGCAGCGCCGAGGCGACGCCGAGAGCGACGCACGCGAGGAGATAGACGATCAAGGCGGCGACGAGGCTGCTCGCGGTCACGAGGCCGGCGACGAAGGAGGAGCGCCGCGCGCCTGTCCAGAGGGCGCGGATCGCGCTCCACCACCCCCTGAAGAGCGCGCACGCAGCGAGGGCGAGGAGCATCGCCGCGCCTCCGATGACGCCCGCGCCGAGCACCCAGCTCGGCGCCATGAAGAGGCGGGCGTACGCGAGCGGCAAGAGGACGAGATCGACGAGCAGCAGCAGGCCCCCCACGCCGACGAAGGGATGGCGAAGGAGCCACGATCCGCCTTGCGGCGAGCTAATCGCGAGGGCGATCGCTCGGCGTTGCCCGACAGCGGAGAGCTTGCTCGCGAGGGCCATTCCAGCCCCGAACGCGAGCAGACTCCCCGTGATCGCTAGCGCAGCACAGAGGGCTTGCAGATCCAGGGCCCCGGCCGCGTCGAGGAGCCCTGCGCTGGCGATGGCCAGAACAGCAGCCCAGAGCACGAGGAGCAAGAGCGCGACCGGAGCCGCGACCAGACACGAGAACGCCGCGAGGGAGAGCGTCGCCAGCGCGACTTGCCAATCGGACGCAGGGGAAGGAGAAGACACCGCAGCGGACGGGGTGGTGCTCGTCATGGTGTTACCCCGGATGTGCAAGGAGCCCGCCAGCGGCTCGCCGAAGGCATCGGCGCCACCCGGGCACCCGTTCATCGCGCCGAACAGGCGCGGCCGAGGCGCGTTGCCTGAACCGAGCGCCGATGCTTCGAGGTGATCGCGATCGGCACCCTGGCTGGCGCGGGTGATCGCGATCAACCGCTCGGCGGGTCGAGGCACAACGTCGGGCTCTCCCGCGAGATTCCTCCAGAGCGCCGCAGGATGGTCGCGCGCCCGACGCGCGCAATACCGACGGAGCGGCCCGCAGAGGTGGCGGAGACGCAGCGAGCATCCCCCGCGCTCCGGTGGACCGACGCCCTTCGCGACAGGCTGCTCACGGCCTCTGGGGATGCCGCGCGCCAGCCTCCTGATCCATGAGCTTGAGCCGCCGTAGCAGCTGTCCCCGCGACACGCCGAGCCGCTTCGCCGCCTGCGCCTTGTTGCCGCTGCAGGCGTCGAGCGCGTCCAGGATCGCCTCGCGCGTCAGCGGCGGCGCTGCGGCGGCCGAGGCGCGCACACCGAGCATCTGCTCCACGAGCGAGAGCTTGAGCCCTATCGCGGGGTCCGCCGCAGCGACGAACCGGTCGATGCCCCGCACGTTCTCGGGCCAGTCGTGGAGCATGAGGAGCTCCACCGCCTCCACGTCCACCCGCACGCGCTCCAGGTCCAGTGGCCCGCGCGAGCGCTCCCACAGCGCCCGCAGGATCGCGAACGTGTCCTCCGGACGCTCGCGCAGCGGCGGCAGCGCGATGCGCACCGGAAACCGCGCCAGCAGATCCAGGCGGAATCTGCCCTGCTGGACCGCTTGCTCCAGCGGACGGTTGGTCGCTGCTACCACGGCGATATCCACGCGCACTGGCCGGGTCGCGCCCACCGCCAGCACCTCCTGGCTCTCGAGGACCCGCAGCAGCTTGGGCTGCAGCTCGATCGGCAGCTCCCCGATCTCATCGAGGAAGATCGCGCCGCCGTCGCTGGCTCGCAGGAGCCCCGGGCTGCTGGCGTTGCTCCCTGAGAACGCCCCGCGCTCCCAGCCGAAGAGCTGCCCCTCGAACACGCCGGGAGCGACGCCCGCCACGTTGATGGGCGTGAAGGGCCCCCTGGAGCGCCCGAGCGCGTGCACCACCGCCTGGGCGAGCATCTCCTTGCCCGTGCCACTCTCTCCCGTGACGAGCACGTTGCGCACCGGTCGCGCGCGGAGCCGGTCGAGGTCTGCGCGTACGGCGCCCAGCCCCCATGGCCCCACCAGCCCGCCGATCTCCGGCTCCGGCCCGTTGCTCCCTGCGTACGCCTCGCGGTACACGAGCAGGGTCTGGCCGACGCGCAGGACCGACCCCTCCTCGAACGGCATGGGCTCGTGAACCGGGAGCCGATGTCCATCGAGCCATGTGCCGTTGCGTGAGCCCACATCCTCGACCTGGAGCCGCCCTCCCGCCCGAGTCAGGCGGAGGTGCGCGGACGAGACCTTCGTGTCGCTGAGGCCCGCCGCCGCGAGCCATGCCCGCCCAACAGAGATCCCTGGATGAGGCAGAGGCACGATCACGTTGGCGGGAAAGGCGGCGAGCAGCGCTGGGCGACCGCGGTCCCGTCGCGCGCCCGTCGGGGGCCGGTGCTCGTCAGTGGGGACGTCGCGCGGCGAGCGGGAGGTCATCGCACCCCTTCATGATAGCGGCAGCGGGGCCCGGTGGCGAGGTCGCCGTGAGCGCTGCTCACTCTGCGTCAAGCGCCACCGCGAGCCGCACCGTCGCGGTCGCCTTTTCTCCCACGAACAGGAGCAACCCCTGGCAAAGCACGCCGCTCCTGAGCCAATCGTAGTTGGCCGCGACGCGCCCCTCCGAGAGCGGTACGCCTGCCTCGATCACCCGGACATCAATCTCGCCGCGCACCAGCTCTGCCGTCGTGACCTGCAGCCTCTCTGGCTCGTTGAGCGCCGCCGGATCCCGCGTGAAAGGGGTGCAGATCTCCTCGTTGGTCGATACGCGGCGGACGCAGGCTTCTGCGTCCGGGTGGGTCCTCGCCATGTCTTCGCGGAACAGACTGTCCCCCGAAGGCCTCCGGGCTACCCCCGATAGCCGCAGCCACCAGACGCGATCCGGCAGCGGGGTGTCCTCGCACGGCGCCGGCCGACACGTCATTCCCTTGGAGATGCAATCGCCTTGCTTCCTGCAGCACGACGTGGGCGCAGGCAGCTCCGGCGGTACAGCCGGGATCGGATCGGGCAGGAGCGGCACCGAAATCGCTGTGGGGCTTGCTGTGGGAGGCGGGCTCGTGGTTGCCACCTCGTCGTCGGCTTGCGGGCGGCCTGCCAGCATCACTGCGCCTGCGGACGCCGCGATCCCGAACGCCACCCCCGCCCCGACGAGGAGCGCCGAACGACCGATCCTGCTGTTCGATCGAGGCGCCGAGGCCGGTCGCGTCCCCGTCGCGCCGATGCTCGGCGCGACGACGGGCGTCGCGGTGGATCGGCGGTGGATGTCGTACGAGGACGCCGGCGAGAGCGTCGGAGCCGAGATCCGCAGGGCCGCGGAGGGCGGAGACGGCATCGGCGTCGTGCGGGGCAGATCGCTGAGCCGGGGCTCGGACCAGCGGGCTCGCCCGGGATCTATCTGGAGCTCGGTCGGGCCAAGGTGCGGATCCGTCGCGTTCGCGCGCGGCGGTGCGATGCGCCGCGACAGCCCCGCGCTCGCCGCCGCCGCCTCGAGCAGGTCCAGGAGCGCCGATCCATGAGCTGGTCGCCGCCGCGGATCGATCTCGAGGCACGCGCGGATCGCGCGAGCCCAGAGGGCGGCCGGCACAGTGGGCGGCCAGGGTCGATGATCATGATCCGCCGCGATGTAGGCGTCGACGAACGCCTCCACCGGCGCATCCGCGGAGAGCCCTGTCGGGTGTGCCCCGCAGAGCAGCTCGTATCCGAGCACCCCGAACGCGAACATGTCCCGGGTAAACCCTTCGCGCAGGGGTAGCCAACGCCCCGGCGCGAGCAGCTCGGGCGGCAGATACGCGACGGTGCCGATGACCGCGCCCGTGGCCGTCAGCGGCCTCGGATTTCCTGCGGGTGCGGCGATCCCGAAGTCGATGAGCCGCACCCCACCTGGATTCCCGGCCGCGCTCCAGAACGCCTCGGTGATGAGCACGTTGGCGGGCTTCAGATCGCGATGCACGACGCCTATCCCGTGGACATAGGCCAGCGCGGCAGCGAGCTGGGCCAGCGCGGCGCTTCGCTGGGCGAGCGACATGCGGTTGGCCGCTCTCGTGAGCGACTCCCCTTGCACGAAGTCGAAGACCAGCCCCACGACGCCCTCCGCAGGCGACTCGAAGAGCGCACGGCAGGGGATCAGCGCCGGATGGACGGCGCCGGCGACGGCTCGTGCCTCGCGACGGGCGCGTTCCGCCGCGCCTGCGTCGAGGTCACCGAGGAAGAACAGCTTGAGGGCGCGCACGCTCTCGTCGAGCGGATCGCGGGCCTTCCAGACGGCCCCCTGCCCGCCGCGGCCGAGCGGCGCGATCAGGGTATAACGATCGACGCGAACGCCGGGACGAAGCTCCACAGTCCATTGCTATCGCAGCGGGCCAGGCAACAGAAGGGGGTCCACGGGGCCGGACAGCGTCAGCTCTCTCGTTCAAGGAAGTCCTCACCAGCCGACAGGACCGCCGGAGCCCGGAACCACCTCCACCCGCGCACGAGCAGCCCGGCCTCCTTCGCCGCCGCGCCCGCGTCGCGCCGGTACACACGCAGCACGCGGTCGGCCCAAAGGCGCACGTTCACGTTGGCGAGCCCGCCGGGGGCCCATCGACCGGTCGGCGGCCTCGGAGTACGATGTCGCATGCCCGTGTACCGCTCCTCCACCGCGGAGCGCGCCGCGTCGATCGCCCTCGCGGCGCGGACCGACGTGGGGCGCAGCCGGGAGCACAACGAGGACACCTTCCTGATCAGCGACCTCGCGCGCGGGCTCGCGTACGGGCCCGCGGCCGCGCAGGCCGCCCAGGTGTCCGTGGAGCCGCCGCTCGCCCTCGCGCTCGGCGTCTTCGACGGATCCGGGGGCGCCTCGTCCCCCGACGCGGCGAGCCGGCTCGCGGCGCGCACGATCCACGCGGTCCTCTCCCGGTCCTCCTCGCGGACGAGCGACGATCTCGGGCGGTGGCTGCTCGACGCGATCGCCGAGGCCGGGCGCGCCGTCCTCGACAACGCCCGCCGGAGCGCGCAGCACCGCAGCAGCGGCTCCACCGCCACCGTGGCCGCGCTCTGCGACGAGCGCCTGCTCGTCGCGCAGGTCGGCGACAGCCGGGCCTACCTCCTCCGCGGCGGCGCGCTCACGCAGCTCACCCGCGACCAGACCCTCCTCCAGTCGCTGCTCGACAGCGGCAAGCTGAGGCCCGAGGAGGCCACGACGTTCGCGCACCGGGGCGTGATGCTCCAGGCGCTCGGGCTGCGCGAGCACCTCTGCGTCGCGCTCTCCGCCGTGGAGCTCCGCCGCGACGACACGCTGCTGCTCTGCACCGACGGCCTGAGCGACCTCGTCGACCCGCGGCAGATCGCCGCGGCGCTCGGCGCCCACCCCGACCCCGCGGCGGCCGCCCGCGCGCTGATCGACGGCGCGCTCGGCGCCGGCGGCGGCGACAACGTGACCGTGCTGGTCGCGCGCTTCGACGGCCCGTGGCTCGCCCCGCCGACGGGCGACGATTGGACGCAAGTTATCGATATTATTCGGTTTTTCGACGGACAACCCCGCTGGCGCCCCCACGTCCGCCGCGCGGGGTCACGGTAGCGCGCGCCGGCGCCGGCGCGCCGCGACGGCCCCCAGCGCGGCGAGCGCCAGCGCGGCCGGCGCCGGGGCGCCTCCCGCCCCGCCGAAGCTGCACCCCCCGTCGTCCTCGCTCGTCCCCGGGCCGGAGCCGCCGACGCCCTCCTCGCCCGCGCCGGTCACCGCGCTGCTGCTCGAGGACGTCGCAGCGCCCCCGCCCGCCCCGGTCGCAGCGCCGCTGCTCGAGGACGTCGCAGCGCCCCCGCCCGCCCCGGTCGCAGCGCCGCTGCTCGAGGACGTCGCAGCGCCCCCGCCCGCCCCGGTCGCAGCGCCCCCGCCCGCGCCGGCGCTCGAGCTGCTCGTGGCCGCGCCCGGATCCTCGCCGGACGACCTGAGCGCCAGATCCGCGCAGGCATAGTACAGGGTGGCCGGCTTCCTGTCGGTCATCACCTGGATGAGCTGAAGCGTGCAGTTCTCGCATTCGATCTCGGGAAGCGTGACCTGCACCGAATACGATCCCCCTCGCTTGTCCTCGATTCCGTCCAGCAGGCAGCCCTGATCCCCCCCCGGCTCGCACAGGTCGAATTCGTCCGCCGGCTCCGGGAAATCGTCGAATCCGTCGTCGTCAAACATGATCCGGAAATGCCCCGGGTGATCGATCGTCTCGTCCCACGCCACCGTGATGGTCTCGCCCGGCTCGAACACGGTGACGGCCTCGCCCCGCGCGTCGCCCCGGGCGCCGCAGGGCGAGACCTTCTGCTGATCCGGGCCGTGCCTCGGCGCAGGCGACGTGAGCGTGATGTGCGCACGCCCCACCCCGGCGAACGACACCACGGCGGCGAACACGAACGATCCGATCAGCAAGCGGCGCATCGATCCATCTCCTCCAGGCTCGTGCCGGCGAATCTACACAGCCGCTCACCGGCTGTCTGCGTCGTCCTCGAGCAAGGAATTTTCTGTCATGATGGCGCCGGGGGACCGGAGCACCGCAATCGACCGGGCTCTGCGCGGGGCGCGCCCGGGCTTGCTTTTCACGAGGGGCTCAGCGATCCCAGACAGGGCGGAGGCTCTCCTCGGACGAGGAGGGGAGCGCGCGCCGTCCTCGAACGAATGGAAGCGGAGGGACATCGTTCTATGGAGCAACGCGAGCTCGGTTTCACGAAGATCCGGCTCCCGGTCGTCGGCCAGGGCACCTGGCAGATGGAGGAGGCCGACGAGGCCGCCTGCATCGACGCGATCCGGCGGGGGATCGACGCGGGCATGACGCACATCGACACGGCCGAGATGTACGGCGCGGGCGAGGTCGAGTCGCTCGTCGGCAAGGCCATCGAAGGGCGCCGCGACGAGGTGTTCCTCGTCTCGAAGGTGCTGCCGTCGAACGCGAGCTACGCCGGCACGCTCGCCGCCTGCGAGCGCAGCCTGGAGCGCCTGCGCACCGATCGCCTCGACCTCTACCTGCTCCACTGGCCCGGCTCGGAGCCGCTCGAGGAGACCCTCCGCGCCTTCAAGGACCTCCGGGCCCAGGGCAAGATCCGCCACTTCGGCGTCAGCAACTTCGACCAGGCGGAGCTCTCGCGGGCGATCGCGCTCGCCGGACCGAGCGAGATCGCCTGCAACCAGGTGTTCTATCACCTGCTCGAGCGGGCCATCGAGCACCGGGTGCTGCCGCTCTGCGAGCGGCACGGCATCGCGGTCGTCGCCTACAGCCCCTTCGGCTCGGGGCGCTTCCCGGCGCCGGACAGCATGGGGGGCAAGGTGCTCGCGTCGATCGCGGCCGCCCACGGCGCGACGCCGCGGCAGGTCGCGCTGCGCTTCCTGCTCCGCCGCCAGCCGGTCTTCGTGATCCCCAAGGCCGCGCGCGCCGCGCACGCGCTCGACAACGCGGCCGCCGGCGATCTGCGCCTCACCAGCGAGGACCTCGCCCGGATCGACACGGCGTTCCCGCTCGGCCCGGATCGCGGCGTGCTCCCGACGCTGTAGGGCGCAGGAGTTCGCCCGCCGCCCGGGTGCCGTGGCATGGTCGGCCCATGAACCGCGCTCTCCTGGGCTCCCTTCTCCTCGGGTTCCTCATCGCCGCCTGCGGCAACACCGACGACCCCTCGCCCGGCAGCGGAGGCGCGCCGGGCGAGGGCGCCGGGGGCGAGGGCGGCGGGGCGCCCGTCGCCTGCGGCGGCAGCGAGGAGGCGACCTGCGGCGAGGGGGAGCTCTGCGAGCACCCCGACGGGCGCTGCGGCGCCGGCGCCGAGCAGGGCCAGTGCGTGGCCCGCCCCGCGCCGCGGAGCTGCCCCGAGCGGTGCACGCCCGTGTGCGGGTGCGACAGCAAGGTGTATTGCAACGAGTGCCTCGCCCACGCGGCCGGCGTGAATGTCTCGAACGAGACCACGTGCATCCACGCGTACTACGAGACGGGCGGGAGCGACGCGCTCTCGTTGTACAAGGCGGATGTGGAGGACAACCGGTGCACGCGGATCGTGCTCGTGTCGCCGCACGAGAACGAGCCGAACGAGGACGTCGCGCTCCCGGTGAGCTGGGGCGTGAGCAGGTTGAACTTCACGGGACGGGCGGTGGACTGCGGCTTCCCGTTCCCCGACGACGCCAGGCTCCTGTCCGCCGACGTGGACCGCCTCGACGGGAGCGTGTCGTGGGATGACAGCCCCACCGTCGGGATCCCTTGCACCCTGGACGTGGACATCACCATCACGTTCGCGGACGGCGTCGAGGACCATCACCTGCGCGCCACCAGCGTGCCCATCTACAACGGGTGCCTGTGACCGCCGCCGCGGCGGCGCGCGCCCGCGCGCGTCGCCGCGAGCGCTCGCCGCTCCCCGCCAGCGCCCGGATATGGCACGATGCGGGCATGCGCCGCGCTCTTCCTTCGCTCCTCGCTGCCATCCTCCTCGCCGCCTGCGGCGGCGCCGTCGACGCCCCGTCCGGCGGCGGCGGAGCCGGCGGCGCGGACGCCGCCCAGGGCGCCAGCGCGACCGGGGCCGGCGGCGGGGCGCCGCGCGTCTGCGGCGGGCGCAGCGGGGGCACCTGCGGCCAGGCGGAGCTCTGCGATTACCCCGACGACTCGTGCGGGCACTTCGACAGCGAGGGCCGGTGCACCGCCCGGCCCGGGGGCTGCCCGGAGGATTGCCCGGGGGTCTGCGGGTGCGATCGCAAGTTCTATTGCAACGCGTGCGCCGCGCACCAGGCCGGGGTGGATGTCCTGGAAGGCGCCTCGTGCAGCGCGCCCTGGGAGACCGAGCTCGGGGGCGCCGACTAGCATCGCGTCGCCCGGGGGCACGCCGACGAGCGGATCTCCGGAACCGGATGTGGACCGCTGGAGCGCCCCCTCCCGGGGAGCGGCGCCGAGGGCCATCCACCAGAGCGCGACGCTGACACAGCGTCGCGCCGGCGGCCTGCCCTCAGCGCCGCTTCTTCCCCCGCTGCGCCTTCTCGGCCTCCGCGAGCCGCCGCCGCGCGTCGTCCAGCGCCGCCTTGCTGGCTTGCCCCTTCGGGAGCGCCTCGTACCCGGCCACCTCGTCGCGCAGCGTCGCGAGCTGCTCCGCGCCGCGCCCGAGCTTCTGCTGGATCTCGCCGCGGAGCTTCAGGTAGCGCAGCCGGCGCGGGCCGTAGCCGCGCGCGATCGCGCGGTCCACCGCGGACAGCGCCTCCTCGTCGCGGCCCATCGCGTGGAGCACCTGCGCCAGCCGCGCCGGCGGCTCGTAGGCCGCGGGCATCTGGGCCTCGCGCTGCTCCAGCATCGCGACCGCCTCCTCGCCGCGCGAGAGCGAAAGGTACGCCATCGCCCGGCCGTAGTCGTACGCGGCGGCCGCCTCGGGCGTCCTCGCCTCCTTCGCGGCCCGCTCCAGCACCGCGAGCTTCGCCTCGTTCGCCGCGCGGGCCTCGTCCACCGCGCCGAGCGCCGCCAGGCCGTCGGCGAGCAGGCCCCAGGCGTCGGCCCGGTCGTCCGCGCTCGAGTCGGCGGGCGGGCGCTCGACGATCGACCGGAGCCGGGCCACCGCCGCCTCGCGCGCGGCCCGCTGGGCGGACGGGTCGGGGTGCGCCGCCGCGCAGGACAGGAGGAGGCTCGCGAAGTCGGCGGGCAGCGCCGCGCCCTGCACCTCGCCCACGTGCGCCTCGCCGAGCGCCACGCACGCCGCCGCGTCCTTCTTGCGGTAGAGCGTCGACAGCAGGCCGAGCAGCGCGTCGCTCCGCCGTGACCAGCCCCTCCCGCCCCCCGAGAGGGCGCGCTCGTAGGCGGCCACCGCGGCGACGTAGGCGCCGGCGCTCTGCGCCCGCTTCGCCTCCACGAGCAGCCGGTCGGGGCTGTCCGCCGGCAGCGCCGAGGCGGCCTGCGCGTCCATCACCTGCAGCGCGTCGCGGATCACGTCGCGCAGCTCCTGCACCGAGGCCGCGCCCCGCCAGAGCCCGATCACCTCCCCCTTCTCCGGATCGAGCAGGAAGAACGTCGGCCACACCGTCACCTCGTGCTGCTCGAGGAACGGCGCGTTCTCCGGCCGATCCGTGTCGATCTCGGCGAACACCACCCGATCGGCGAACGGGCGGAGCGACGGATCGATCAGCACGTGGTGCTTCATGCTCAGGCAGGTGTGGCACCACGGCGCCCACGCATCGACGAACAGCGCCTTGCCCTCGGCGCGGGCCTCCTCGCGCGCCCGGGGCAGGTCGTCGCGGATGAACTCGAGCGGCGGCCGCGCCGGGGCCGGCTCCGGCCTCGGGGCCGGCTGCGCGGCGGCGGCGGGCGGGGGCGACGCGGCGGCCGTGCGGGTCGGCGCGCGCGGCGGCGGCGCGGGGGCGCAGGCGGCGAGGGCGAGCGCGGCGGGGACGAGGACAGCGGGGGCGAGGACGCGGAGCGGGGCCGGGTGACGCACGCCGGCAGCGTAGCCCGGCCGCGGCGGACGCGACAGGACCGGGTGGCCGGCCGGCGCCGCGCTGCGGCCGGCGCCGCGCTGTGATCGGCGCCGCGCTGCGGCCGGCGCCCCAGGATCAGCTCACGGGCACGCGGTCTCCTCGTTCGAGGTGCTGCACTCGAGCGGGCCCGTGGCGATGTCCTCGAAGGTGTTCGCGCACCACGCCGCCGTGTCGCACGCGCCGCTGGTCTTGATCGCGACCCCCGCGCTGTGCCGGAACACGCTGTTCGTGATCCGGGCCGACGGCGGCGCCCAGAGCAAGGTCGGCTCCTTCGCGCCCGAGCAGCCCTCCCCGTTGCCGCCGTACTCGATGACGGCGTGATCGATGGTCGGCGTGATCTCGCTCGCGCTGCTGTAGACCAGGCACCCCCAGTCCCCGGCCTGCGGCGACGCCTGGGCCGACGTGATCACCACGGGCTCCTCCTCCGTGCCGGCGAGGTTCAACGTGGCGGCGAACGCGTCGATGCTGCCGCCGGTGAGCTCGATCCGCGTCCCCGCCTCGACGGTGACCTCGCTGTCCGGGTTGATCTGGAAGCCGGACGAGCGGAACGGCACGGCCTGCTTGCGCCAGGTGCCCTCGGCCTCGAGGGCGAATTTGCTGTCGATCTGGATGAAGTCGCCCTCATCGGAGAACGTGTTCGGCGCCCCGAGGCTCAGCACCTGCGGGAGCGCCACGTGGATCGACGCCTTGCCGTTGCCGGAGAACGTGTTCTCCTCGAACGCGCGCACGCCGGCGTCAGGCCCGATGAGGACGCCGTGACTCTGGCTGTCCTCGACCGTGACATGCGCGATCCGGCGCGCCGGCGCCATGACGATGACGGCCGCCTCGAGGTCCTCCCCCGTCGCCGTGCACGGCTGCCCGCCGTGCGCGAACGTCGTGTATTCGAGCTCGGACGCGCTGGCCCCGGCGCCCAGGTAAATGCACTGCCAGTCGCCCGGCGCGGGCGTGTCCGCGCCCGACGTGAAGGCGATGGGCTCGTCCTCCGTGCCCTTGGCGACGAGGGTCGAGCCGCTCTCGCCGCTCAGCGACAGGTAGCCCGACGGCTCGACCAGGACCGTCGTTCCAGGGGCGATCGTCAGGGTCGCGCCCTCCACCGTGGTGCGATCGAGGCGCACGCACCCCGGGCCGACGGCCGTGTCCGTGTCGATGATCTCGGGGAGGAGCTCGCACTCGCCGCCGCCACCGCCGCCGGCGGTGCCGCTCGAGGTGCCCGTCGCGGTGGTGCCGCCGACGCCGGACGACGTCGTGTCCTCACCGGACGAGCCGCAGGCCACGAGCGCGGCGGCGACAAGAGGGGAAGAGACCAGGGCAAGCACGTGGGTTCTCATCGATCGACTCCAGGGATTTCTCTCGCGCAATCACGCGAGGATGGATAGGGTGCAAGGACCGCCAGGCACGTTATCATACGAGCTCACTCGCCTGCCCCGGGGGAGCGCTCGCCTGCCCCGGGGGAGCGCTCGCCTGCCCCGGGGGAGCGCTCGCCTGCCCCGGAACGGCCGAGGACAGCGCAGGGGCGCGACCGTCCCCCCAGGCCCTCACCCCCTGGCGGCGCGGCGCTGGCCCGACCGCGGCGGCGTCGGCGCGCGGGGCGGCGCCCACAACGGGCCCCCGGCCGTCCGCGAAGCTGGTACACTGCCACCAACGTGAGCGATTACGCGGGCCGGTGCGGAAGCTGCGCGGCATACACCCGGGTCCATGAGGATCCCACGCGCGGCCGCGTCGGCGAGTGCGCCCTCGAGGTGTACCCGCCGCCGATCAAGGCGACCGCGACGTGCGCCCGCTACCGGCCGAAAGGCGCGCCGCCGCCCCCGCCGCCGCCCCGGGCCGCAGGCCAGCCGCGCGGCTCCGGCAGGACGCCGCGCCCGCCCGAGCGCGCGCCGTCGCCCGAGCGCCGGCCCGGCGCGCCGCCAGGGCCGTCCCGCAAGCCGCTTCCAAGGGAGATCGACATCGACATGAATATCGACGAGTTCCGCCGTGTGCTGCGCGAGGTGCTGTCCGAGGAGCTCGGCGTCGGGCGCGCGGAGATGGGGGGCCGCTGGGAGGGCGGAGAGATCGTGCTCCGGCCGGGCAAGGAGGGCACGGCCGAGAAGCGCGTCCCGCTCGACGTGTTCTTCCACAAGATCGTCATGCTCCGCGACAAGCTCCGCGTCCTGGAGCAGAAGATCAACGCGCACGAGGGGCTCAGCGACGCGGAGAAGGTCCAGCTCCAGGCGTACATCACCGGCTGTTACGGGACCCTCACCACGTTCAACGTCCTCTTCGCGCGCCGGGAGGATGGCTTCTCCGGCAGCGGCCGGGACAGCGATTGACGATCTCCGGAAACAAGCCCGCGCTCGGGAGGCGCGGCCCTGTGGAGGCTCACCGGAGGGGCTGAAGCGCGGGCGAGCCGCCCACGGGGCTCTCCGGAACGCGAGCCCCTCCGGTGAGCCTCCACAGGGCCGCGCCTCCCGCGCCGCGCGGTGAGGCGCCCCGCCGGCCGCCTCGAGCCGGCCGAAGAGCGGCCCGGCAGAGCGCCCCACCATGGTACAAGGCGCGCGGAGGTCGCCGCGCCATGGCCATCAAGCAGCTCACGCCCGAGCAGGTCCACGCCATGTCCCTCGAGGAGAAGGACACATGGTGGCGGAAGAACGTTTACCGCGGCGACATGCCCCAGCTCACGTGGCGCTCGGCGATCACGGGCATGCTCCTCGGCGCCTTCCTGTCGCTCACGAACCTGTACATCGGCGCGCGCACCGGCTGGTCCCTGGGCGTCGGCATCACGAGCGTGATCCTGGCCTTCGCGCTCTTCAAGGTCGTGTCCAGGCTGGGCATCGGACGGGACATGACCGTGCTCGAGAACAACGCGATGCAATCCATCGCGACCTCGGCCGGATACATGAACAGCCCGCTCTTCACGAGCCTCGCGGCCTACTCGATGGTCACGAGCACGATCATCCCGATGGGCCAGGCGATGATCTGGATGTTCATCCTCGCCCTGCTCGGCGTGCTCTTCGCCTTCCCGCTGAAGAAGCGGTTCATCAACGACGAGCAGCTCCCCTTCCCCGAGGGGATGGCCACCGGCGTCGTCATGGACGCGCTGCACGAGAGCGACGAGAAGGAGGGCCTCTTCAAGGCGAAGCTCCTCGTGGGCGGCGGGCTCCTGAGCGCCGCCGTCGAGCTCTTGCGCGACGACAAGGTGATGCGCGCGCTGTTCGCGCTGAAGAGCATCCCCCACGCGTACGACGAGATCCTCTATCACGGCCGCCTCGCCGATCTGCTCAAGCGATGGGGCCTGTCCCCGGCCATCCGGGGGGTCCCCCTGAGCGAGCTCACGATCCGCTTCGACACGAGCCTCATCTTCGTCGCCACGGGCGGCCTCATGGGCATCCGGACCGGCGCCTCGCTCCTCCTCGGCGGGATCCTCAACACCTGGATCCTCGCCCCCCTCCTCATCGAGCAGGGCATCATCCTGCCGAGGAACGGGCACTACGGCTTCGGGCAGATCACCCTCTGGGCGCTGTGGGGCGGCGTCGCGTGCATGACGACGTCCTCGCTCTACGCCTTCTTCTCCAAGCCCAAGGTGATCCTCGACGCCTTCAGGGGCCTCGCCAGGAAGGGCGCGAGCAAGGACGTGCTCGCGGACATCGAGCTGCCGATGAAGCTGTCGATCGTCGGCGTCCCCGTCCTCAGCGTCGTCGTCGTCGCGCTCGGGCACCTCTGGTTCGGTATCGCGTGGTGGCTCGGGGCGCTCGCGATCCCGCTCGTCTTCGTCTTCTCGATCATCGCCGTCAACGCGACGGCCCTCACCGGGATCACCCCCGTATCGGCCCTCGGCAAGCTGACGCAGCTCTCGTACGGGTTCCTCGCGCCGAAGAACATCACGACCAACCTCATGACCGCCGGGATCACGGCGGAGGTCACGAGCAACACCGCCAACCTGCTCATGGACATCAAGCCGGGCTACATGCTCGGCGGCAAGCCGCGCCACCAGGCGATGGGGCACGCGCTCGGGGCGATCGCGGGCCTCGTGCTGTCGGTGCCCGTCTGGTATCTCGTGCTCGTCCAGGGGGACATCGGCCGTTACGGGACGGAGCAGATGCCCGTCCCGTCCGCGCTCACGTGGAAGGCCGTCGCCGAGGTGCTGATGAAGGGGCTCGACTTCCTGCACCCGACGGCCAAGTCCGCGGTGGTGGTCGGCGCGATCCTCGGCGTCGTCGTCGAGGTCACGAGGCAGGTCACGAAGAACCGATTCCCCCTGTCCGCCGTCGCCCTCGGCCTCGCCTTCATCCTGAGCTTCTCGGACATCTGGGCGATGTTCCTCGGATCGTTCCTGTTCTGGCTGCTCGAGCGGAAGGCCGCGCGGTGGCAGCGGCGCCAGGAGAGGGAGTCGCGGCTCGACGAGACCGCGCCGAGCGGGCTCGACGCGCCGCCGCGCCCGCCGGTCGAGCGGCCCTGGTTCGCGCGCGCCGCCGAGAACACCGAGGCCATCTGCGCCGGCGTCATCGCCGGCGGCTCGCTGATGGGCATCGGCCTGAGCGTGCTCGGCGTGCTGGTGCTGCCCGACGTGCTCGAGGCCGCGAGCTTCACCAAGCTGGTCGAAGCGATCCTCGACGGGCGGCCGAGGTGAACCGTCGCCGGCCGGCGACGGGCGGCCACCTCGCCCCGGTGTGACAGGAATGCGCGCCCCTCCGGCCCGGGCGAGCCGCCCGGGGGGCGGCGTGTCGCCCCGCCGGACCGCTCTGCGCGGGAGCGCCTCTGGCGCAGTTCATGCAGCCCGGATCGCGCCGCGTCAACACGAGCCCAGGAGACGACGCGCACGGAACGACGCGCGTGGAACGACGCGCGCGGAACGATGCGCGCGGAAAGGAGCAAGGATGCCGGTGAGCCCGCCACCGTCCCGACGAACGCCCCGTCCTCCGCCGGCCAAGGATCCCGGGACGGAGCCGCCGGTGCGGGATCCGGGGCCGTCCGGGCCGCCGCGCCGCGATCCCGAGCCGGACGAGCCGCCGCGTCGGGATCCGCCGCCCCCTGCTCCTGAGCCCGGAGAGCGCCCGCCGAAGATCAAGGACCCTCCGGCGCCGGGGCAGCCGCCGAAGGATCCTGGCGTGATCGTGCAGGCCGGCCGCGCCGGCCTCGCGGCGTGACGGCATCCCCCTAGACCATCGAGAGGTTCCCATGAACACGTGTGATTCCTGCGGCAACAGCTACGACAAGGCGTTTCAGATCACGGTCGGCGGCACGACCTACAACTTCGACTGCTTCGAGTGCGCGATTCACAAGCTGGCGCCCGTGTGCGCGCACTGCGGCAATCGGATCATCGGTCACGGCATCGAGGCCAGCGGGAAGTTCTACTGCTGCGCCCACTGCTCGAAGCAGCAGGGCATCCAGGGCGCGATCGATCGCGTCGCGTGAGGTCGGCGCCGGCGCCGGGTGACGGGCCCGGGCGGGGCTCGGGCGCCGCCGCGGGAGGCGGCGCGCCGCGGCCGACCCGGCGCCCCTACCGCGGCGGCGGCGCGCCCGCGGGCGCGCTCGCCGCGCGCTCCTTGCTCATCTGCCGGATGCAGTGCTGGAGCGCCGCCCGCAGGTTCCCCAGCGTGGTGATGTCGGCCAGGTCGAGCCCGAGGGCCACGATGGTCTGGGCCACGTTCGACCGGATGCCCGCGACGATGCCCTCCGCGCCGAGGAGCCGTATCGCGCGGACGAGCTCGATGAGGTAGCCCGCGGTCTTCGTGTCCACCATCTCGACGCCGGTGAGGTCGAGGATCGCGAAGCGCGCGCGCGTGCGGGCCACCGCCTCGAGCAGGGAGTCCATCACCTGGGCGGTCCTCGCGCTGTCGACCACGCCGATCATCGGCAAGGTCAGCACGCCGTCCCAGACCTGGATGATGGGGGTCGACAGGTCGCGGATGACCTGCTGCTGTCGCTCGATCAGATCCAGCCGGGTCCGGAGCTCCTGCTCGGTGCGCTTCGCCTCGGTGATATCGAGCGTGAAGCCGACGACGCCATACACCTCGCCGCGCTCGTCACGGACCGGGATCTGCCAGTTCTCCCAGAACAGCCCGTGCACCGACGTGAGCGAGTGGCCCGGCTCGCCCGCGAGCGCCCGCAGCAACACCGCGTGTCCCTCGGCCTGTTCGTCGTCATTCGCCTGGTAGACCTCGAACGCGTTCCTGCCGATGTGCTGGATCTTCTCGATCCCCGCCTGCTGGGCCGCCTTGCCCTCGTGGAACGTGAAGGTCGCGTTGCGATCGACGGCCCAGACGACGATCGGGAGGGTCCGCGTGATCGCGCCGAGGACCTGCGCCTTCTCCTCGAGGCCGCGCAGGTGCTCGACTCGCTCCGTCACGTCGTGCCCGAAGACCCCGACGCCGATCACCTCCCCGCGCTCGTCCAGGAGGCGCCCGTGATGCCACTCGATGCTCACCGCGCCGCCGTCCTTGCGGGCGTGGCTCCACACGCGGGCCCTCGGGTCGTCGTCATCGAGGAGCCGCCGCCAGGCGTCGGGGTCGCCGGACACCGGCAGCAGCTCGTCCACGCGCCGGCCGAGCGCCTCCTCCCGCGTGTAGCCGAGCAGGCGCTCGGCCGCATCGTTCCAGTCCTCGATCGCGAGCTCCGGGCCGTACTCGACGATCGCGATCTGCGCCTGATCGAGGAGCCGCGCGCGCCTGCCCGCGCGCTTTTCGACCTGGACGCTCTCCTGTGACGCGACGGCAACGTTCATGATAAGAAATTCTATCCTGAACGCACGCCGTCCGTCGAGAGGGCATACCTGCCATCCCACGTGCACATCGCTGAGGGTCGAGCGATCGGCCGCGCCCGGCCGCAGACAGGGCCGCTCGGCGCGCACCAGGTAGGACTCTGCCGACCGCGATGCACATTCCGTATCCTGATTGCACATGACCTTTCATGAGGGCGCCGCGCCGTGGACGAGGCGGATGGCCAGGAGATGGACGCCGCTGGATCCTGTCGAGCGCGCGGTGGAGCTCGACGAGGCACGGGCCGATGTGCCGGGACGACCCTCGTTGTGCGCCGCGGGGAGGAGCGATGACCGGGCCCGATGGCCCTCGCGCCCCATGCTTTGCCAGGAGCGCGGCGTCGGCGATACTGCCGCTCATGCACATCGTGGATCCCGCCCGGCTCGGGCAGGTGAGGCTGCCTGATGGCCGGGCGCTGGGCTGGGCGGAGTGGGGCCCGGAGGACGGCGCCCCCGTGCTGCTGTGCTCCGGGGCGGCGACGAGCCGCTGGCTCGGCTTCGGCGGTGATGTCGTGGGTCCGCTCGGGATCCGCTTGATCACCGTCGACCGCCCGGGGCTCGGCGCGTCGGACCCCGCGCCGGGGCGGACGCTCGACGGCTGGGCGCAGGACGTCCGGCGCCTCGCCGCGGCGCGGGGGCTGCCCTCGCTGGCGGTCCTCGGGTACTCGCAGGGTGCGCCGTTCGCGCTCGCGTGCGCGGCGGCGGGGATCGCGACCCGGGCGGCCGTGGTCGCCGGCACCGACGAGCTCGCCCACCCTGCCTTCAGGGACACGCTCGCGCCCGAGGTGCGGCGGATGGTGGAGGCCGTGGAGGCCGATCCGGCCGGCGCCGAGGCGTTCTTCCGCGGGTTCGGCGGCGCCGAGGCGCTGTGGGACCTGGTCCTCGCCATGAGCGGCGACGAGGACCGCAGCGTCTACACCGAGCCGGGGTTCGCCCGCGCCTACCGCCGCGCGATGGCCGAGGCGTTCGCGCAGGGACCGGACGGCTACGCGCGCGACACGGTGCTGGCGATGGGCCGCTGGCCGTTCGATCCCGCCGCCATCACCGCCCCGGTCGACCTCTGGTACGGCGCGCGGGACACGAGCGCCGTGCACTCGCCCGATCTCGGCGCGACCCTCGCGCGGCGGATCCCCACCGCGCGCAGGCACGTCCTCCCGGACGCCGGGGGCGCGCTGCTGTGGACCCACGCCGAGGCCGTGCTCCGCGCGCTGCTCGAGCGCACGAGGCCGTGAACGCCGCCCCGCCGGTCGGGTGGGGCGCGCCTCAGGGCACCGGCATCTCGAACGACACGGCGTAGTTCGGCTGCGCCGCGCGCGTGGTCGCTCCGACGAACGGATCGGAGTCACGGAGGTGGCCCCAGGTGGCGAACCCGTTCGGCCGGGGCGCGCCGTTGCTGGTGATCGCGTATCCGACGGTGACGCCGCTCGCGGGCAGGTCGCCGGCGCACGTGATCTTCACCGAGTCCCCGGAGATCTCGACGGAGCCGATCTCGATCTTGTTGTCCGGGTAGGAGGGAAACGAAGGGCCGTTTTCCATCGGGCGGATGGGCTCGACGAGCGGCACCAGCGAGAGCGCGTCGTGGTCCGGATCCCAGGGGGGCACGCTCGCGCCGCCCAGCGAGAGCATGAGGTTAATGCAGACACGACGTCACCGTGCGCACGGGGAAATCCACTCCTGCGAGCGAGGTGAGCGAGCCCGCGGGATTCGCTACACGCTGGGGCCCGTCAACGCCGCGACGATGCGCTCGATCGACCAATAGCCCGCCACTCCGCCCATCGCGTACACCAAACCGCGCCGCACCGTCGCTGGTCGCACGGGGACCCGCGCCGCAACGAGGCGCAGCGCGACCACCAGCGCAATCACGCCTAGCTGACCGACCTCGACGCCCACGTTGAAGAACAAGAGCGCGGTCGGCACATGCGCTTCCGGCAGACCGATGTCGAGCAGCGACGACGCGAACCCGAGCCCGTGGAGCAGTCCAAAGGCGAACGTGACGGCCCACGGCGCCCGGCGAGCAAGCGAGTCGGTCTGCCGTATGCACTCGCCGCAGAGCAGCACGATCGAGAGCGCGATGGCCGCCTCGACCGGCGGGGCCGGCAACGTCAACCAGCCGAGCACGGCGCAGGCCAGAGTCAGGCTGTGCGCAACCGTGAACGCCGTGACGGCGCCGAGCAGCTTCCGACCGCCGCGCACGAGCAGCGTGAGCGCAACGACGAAGAGGAGATGATCGAACCCGGCCAGGATGTGCTCGATGCCGAGCCGCGTGTAGTCGACCACGATCGGCCTCAGCGCGCGGAGCCCGGCGGAAGCGGGGATACCGTAGACCACCAGGCTCGGGTCGCTGCCGGTCAACACCCGCAGAAGTCGGCTTCCGCTCCGCCACTCGATCACCACCATCACGTTGGTCTCGGTCCCCTCGAGCCAAGGAAGCTCGATGGTGCCGACCAAACCGTCGTGACCGCAGTCGAGAAATGCTCCATCGACCTTGCAGGGCGGCGGGAACACGGCGGGCGTCGCGAGCTCGGACGCGAGCGTGGACGAGCTCGCCTCCCAGCGCAAGCGGAACCGCCCCTCGTGCCCCTCCACCTCCGTCAGCGAGAGAAACGCTGAATTGAGCTCGTGGCCACGCGCGGGGGCGGACGCCAGAAATACGGCCAGCAACAGCGGCAAGAACAGAGCCAGCCGGGGCAGACACGAACGGGTCAAGGATTCTCCTCGAATCGGTACCGCGCGAGGACGCTCTCGACGAGGTCGTCGACGGCTTGCCTCTTCATCGCGGCGACCCATTCAGCGGTGAGGGTCGGGCGTAACTCCTCGCGGCTGGGCAGCCCCCCACCTACCCGGTTGACCCGCACGAGCAGCAGGCTGTCCTCGGTCTCCAGGGCCTGCCACGTTGCGAGCGGCGAGCTGCATATGCGCTCGGAGACGGCAGGTCCGAACTTGGCGGCGAGGTCATCTCGGGTGAGGTTGCCACCCATGATCGGACGACCGAGCGTCCTCGGGTCTGCGCCGTCGGCCAGCGCGAGTCGATACTTCGACCGCTGCTCCTCTGCAACCGGATCGCTCCTGGGGAAAGCTACGACCTCGAAATCGTACCGCCGCGGCGTCTCGTATCGGCTCCGGTGAGCGGCCAGCCACGCGTCCAGCTCGGCGTCCGTCGGCTCCCGCGCCGCCACGGGCTGAGCCGCCCGTGCCCGCAGCTTGTCCGCCAGCACGGTCCGCACCGTCGCATCCTCCCGATCGAGCCCCTCCCGCAGCGCCTCACGATAGAGCACCTCTTCCCGCTTCCACCCGTCGAGCGCCGCCTTCAGCTCGGCCTCCGTCGGCGCCCGCCCCATCTGATCGCGGAGCTGTCGTTCCAGGTCCGCCTTCAGCCCCGCGCTGACGACGACCACCCTCGGATCGCCGACGATGTGCCGGTGGGCGAGAAACAACAGCGCGCCGATGAGGAGGAAATGAATGACCGGCTCGCGGAGCAACCGGGCGCAGCTCGCCATGGCTCTCCCTCTGGTGTCAGGCATGAGACGCGCCCTCGGTGGGGGGAGAAGGGAATCCAAACATCTCGGAAACGTCAAGCCCCAACGGTGGGGCCTGCCCCGGGTCGACAGAACGTTCTTCTATGCGACTCGATGCCCCCTGAAAAAGCGACGCCATATCAACAACTTATCGACGCATCGAGGGGCCACCTCTTCACTCCACGGCCCGCGGGGGGACCGGCGTGGGAGCGCGATCCGGCGCGCCCGCGGCGCTTCGAGCCGCGCTCGCACCCGCGCGGCCTGCGCCGGGTCGCCGGTGGTTGCGCGTGGCCGCCATCCTGACATGAGCGGGCGGGGGGGCGGATCCGCCCGAAGCCGCGCCGGTGGCGGCGCGGGGCTTCGGGCGGCTCGCGTCACGGCGACAGCGTGACGGACTCCGGGTCGAGCGCCACTTCGTAGTAGCCGCGCGAATCCCAGGCGAGCGGGACGCCGTTCTGCTTGAGCGTGCCGCCGGTGACGGTCACGCGCACGTACTTGCCCGGCGGGAAGTGGTCGGGGAGCTGCCACGTGAAGGTCGTGTCACTGCCGGACTTCATGCTGGTGCCGGAGGAGACCGCCTTCTGGCCCAGCCAGTAGGCGCCGACGTTGACCATGCTGTCGATCCACATATCGCCGAGCTTCTTGGTGTTCTCGACGTGGTCGAGGAAGGCCTGGAGCGGGATGGGCTGATACGCGCCGTCGCTGCCGCCGGTGAAGCCGTGGATACAGAAGGTGCGCCACCCCTTCTGCTGCCGCGCCTCGTTGATCTGCTGGTCCATCGCCGACGCGGAGGCGCCCGTCGGGGGAATGTAGGTGGGCAGCGTGAACGGATCGGTATTGTCGTTCGGGGCGATCACCTTGTTGGACACGCCGCGATTGATGAGGAAGCGCGTCTTGGCGATGCCCGTGTACACCCCCGCGCCGTTCGGAGCCGCCATCGTGTACGGGTCGATGCCGAACGTTTGCTGGATGAATTGCGTCGCGGCATCCGTGTCGGAGCCGTTGTCGTTGCTCGAGTGGCTCTTCGTGTGGTTGCCGAGCTCGTGCCCGTCCTCCAGCGCCTTCTTCCACACCGGATCGTTCGCTTCGCGCTTGCCGGTCTGGACGTAGAAGGTGAACCGCACGCCGAGCGCGTTCATCTTGTCGTAGTTCTGGATCTGGGTCGAGTTCGAGTCGTCGAAGCTGTACGACACCGCGCCCGTGAAGCCGGCCCAGTCGATGACCTTGAACCCGCCGGCTGCGCCGGACGGCTTGGGCACGTCGCCAGCGCCAGGGGGGACCGGAAGACCGGACTCGACCGGGGTGCCGCCGCCCGCGCCCGTCGTCGCGCCCCCGCCCGTGCCCGTCGCGTCCCCGCCCGTGCCCGTCGCGTCCCCGCCCGTGCCCGTCGCGTCCCCGCCCGTGCCCGTCGTCGCGCCGCCGCCCGTGCCCGTCGTCGCGCCGCCGCCCGTGCCCGTCGTCGCGCCGCCGCCCGTGCCCGTCGCGCCGCCGCCCGTGCCCGTGGTCGCCCCCGTGCCCGTCGTCTCGCTGCCGGACCCACCGCCGGTCGTCGCGCCGGTGCTCGGATCCTCCTCCCCGTCGCCGCCGCCGCAGCTCGCCAGGAAGATCGCGCAGATGCCTGCCAATATACGCGGAATACGCATGCTAACTCCTGCTGACGTAAGAATCTTCTATCATCGCTGCTCGGCCGTGATCATGAGACCCGGCCGAGCTCCCGGCAATTCTTTCTGGGCCATGCGGGCCGATGGGACGGCCCCGGAGGGGTAATCGGCTCCGGCCGTCAAGCGGCGTCGCGCTCGAGCTCCTCCCAGAGGCGCACGTCGCTCCGCTCCTTCAGGAAGATCCCGCCGACGACCACGGTGATGAGCGCCACCCCGATCGGGTAGGCGAGGCCCGCGTAGATGTTGCCGGTCGCGACCGTCACGGAGGAGGCGATGAGCGGCAAGAGCCCGCCGAACACGCCGTTGCCGAGGTGGTACGGGATGGACAGCGAGGTGTAACGCACCTTCGCCGGGAAGGCCTCGACCAGGTAGGCCGCGATCGGGCCGTAGACCATCGTGACGAAGATCACGAGCACGAACACGAGCGCGGTGAGCGTGACCGGGCTGTCCGCGTTCTGCTTCATCGCCCAGAACACGGGGTAGAAGCAGACGGCGGCGAGCAGGTTGCCCGCGAGCATGATCTTCTTCCGGCCGATGCGGTCCGAGAGCGCGCCGAAGAACACGAAGAACGGCATGCCGAGGGCGAGCGCGACCGCGATCACGATCGTGGCCGTGATGAACGGGACCTTCAGGGTGTTCTGCAGGAAGTAGAGGGCGTAGAACTGCCCCGTGTACCAGATCACGCCCTGGCCCGCCGTGGCCCCGAACAGGGCGATCAGGATCACCTTCCAGTTGCGCTTGTTGCCGAGGCTGTCCTTGATGGGCGCGGCCGACGTCTTCCCCGCGGCCTTGAGCTTGGCGAAGATGGGGGACTCGTGCAGGCGAGAGCGCACGTAGAACGACACCGCCACGAGGAGCACCGACAGGAGGAACGGCACGCGCCAGCCCCAGTCCTTGAAGGCGTCCTCGCCGAGCAGCATGCGGGTCCCGAGGATCACCGCCAGCGAGACGAACAGGCCGAGCGTCGCCGTGATCTGGATGAACGAGGTGTAGAAGCCGCGCCGCTCGTCGGGCGCGTGCTCGGCGACGTACACCGCCGCGCCGCCGTACTCGCCCCCGAGCGCCAGCCCCTGCACGAGGCGGATCAGGACGAGCGCGAGCGGGGCGGCGAGCCCGATCTTCTCGTACGTGGGCAGGACGCCGATGAGCGCCGTCGCGCCGCCCATCAGCAGCAGCGTCACGAGGAACGCGTACTTCCGGCCGACGATGTCGCCGATGCGCCCGAACACGAGCGCGCCGAACGGGCGGACGACGAAGCCCGTGGCGAAGGTGCCCAGCGTCAGGAGGAAGCCCGCCGTCGGGTTGTCCTTCGGGAAGAAGTGGGTGGAGATGATCGCGGCGAGGCTTCCGAAGATGTAGAAGTCGTACCACTCGATCATCGTCCCGCCCGCAGACGCGAAGATGACCTTCCAGAGCGTGGAGCTGCTGACGACCTCGCGCCCGCTCTCGCGGGAGGGGCTCTCGATCGCCACGTCGAGTGTTCCGGGAGATGTCTGTGCCATGGGCTCGGTCCCTCGATGAGGAGTTCCAACGCCTGTCGAGCTGGCTGAAGGCAAGCCTCCGGCCGACGTCGGGCCGCGGGACAGGGAGCCACGGCGTGTTCCATGACCCCTCTCTCCGTGCGAGCACCGGTGTCGCGGTCGCGGCGCGCCGGGCGGCGCGCATCGACGACTTGCACCACACGCGTCGTATGCTGATCTGCGCGATCTGAATACCACGCCAGGTGGTCGCGAGAATACCCGTTCCGCCTCCAGCAGAGCGCGCGGGCCGCCTCGATCGGCGGCGTCGCGCTACGATCGGTAACACGTCGGGACGCCGCGCTACGATCGGTAACACATGGACCACGGGCGCGCGCTGTCCCGGCCCGGGCGCGCGCGCCGCGCCGCGTTGCGTTGCGCCTCGGCTCAGGTGCGCGGCCGGGGTATCCCGAGCCGCTGCCGGCGCTCCCACAGCGCCTTGCGGCTGATGCCGAGGCGACGGGCGATCTCCGTCTCCGTGAGCTCGTGCTGGTGCTCGAGGACGAAGCGGCGGAAATAGCCCTCGAGCGAGTCGGACAGGGGCTCTCCTTCGCGCGCGGCCGACGCGGAGGCGGGCGAGGACGGCTGCGGGGGCTCGTCGAGCCCGAGCAGGGCCTCGCCGATCTCGCCGGCGTCGGCGAGGACCAGGGCGCGGTGGATGGCGTTCTCCAGCTCCCGGACGTTGCCCGGCCAGCGGGCCGCCGCGATGGCGGCGCGCGCCTCCGGCGACAGCGTGAGCGGCAGCTGCCCTGTCGCCCGCGCGTGCCGCTCGAGCAGCGACTCCGCGATGCGCACGGCGTCGCCCGCGCGCTCGCGCAGCGGCGGCAGGCGGATCTCGAGGACCCGCAGCCGGAAGTAGAGATCGCTCCGGAACGACCCCTCGCGCACCATCGCCATGAGATCCCGGTGCGTCGCGGCGACGAGGCGCACGTCGACGCGCCGGGCGCGGCTCGCGCCCACGCGCCGCACCTCGCCGGTCTGGAGGAAGCGGAGCAGCCGCGCCTGGACCTTCGACGGCAGCTCGCCGATCTCGTCGAGCAGGAGCGTCCCGCCCTCCGCGGCCTCGCAGAGCCCCGCGCGCGCCGAGGGCGCGCCAGCGACGGCGCCGCGCTCGTACCCGAAGAGCTCGGCCTCGATGAGCTCCTCGGGGATGGCCGCGCAGTGGACCGGGACGAACGGGAGGTGCCGCCGCGGGCTCAGCCGGTGCACGGCGCGGGCGAGCGTCTCCTTGCCGGTGCCGCTCTCGCCGAGGACGAGCAGCGTCGCCTCGCTCGGCGCGACCTTGCGCGCCTGCGCGAACACCTCCCGCATGGCCGCCGAGCCGCCGATCATGCCCTCGAGCACGTCGTCGTCGGGCGGGGGCGGCGCGAGCGACCCGGGCGGGGGCGGCGCGAGCGACCCGGGCGGGGGCGGCGCGAGCGACCCGGGCGAGGGCGCGCGCGGCGCGGCGGCCTCGGGCGGCGCGCCCCGCCCGGGCCGCGCGCTGGCGAGGTGGCGCTCGACGAGCGCGACGAGCTCGTCGTGATCGAACGGCTTCGACAGGTAATCCGCGGCGCCGCGCTTCACGGCGTCCACGGCCGCCTTCACGGTCGCGTAGCTCGTCATGAGCACGACCGGCGCGCCCCCGCACCGCCCGACGAGATCCGTGCCCGGCGCGCCGGGCAGGCGCACGTCGGCCAGCACCAGATCGAACGCGCCGAGATCGTGGTCCGCCGCGGCCTCGGCGACCGACCCCGCCTCGACGACGTCGTGCCCGTGGCGGGTCAGCAGCCGCCGGAGCTCCGCCCGGATGATGACCTCGTCCTCGACCAGCAGGATCCGGCTCATGGCTCCGCCTCGTGTCCTCGCCGCCCCGCGCCCGCGCCCGCGTCCGCGAGCGGGAGCCGGACGATGACCGTTGTTCCCTGCCCCGCCGCGCTCCGCAGCGCGAGGGTCCCGCCGTGATCCTGGACGATCGAGCGCGAGAGCGGAAGGCCGAGCCCCGTGCCGCTCGGGTCGCGCTTCGTCGTCACGAACGGCTCCAGCACCACGGCGAGGAGCTCCTCGGGGATGCCGCTGCCGTGGTCCTCGACCTCGACCACGATCTGGCCCGCCTCGATCCGGCCCCGGACGGCGACGGTCGCGCCGTCCTCCGAGGCGTCGCGGGCGTTGGCGAGCAGGTTGACGAAGACCTGCACGAGCTCGCGCCGCTCCCCGATGACGACGAGCGACTCCGGGCAGTCCTGCTCCACGCGGATGCGCGGCGCCGCGCGGTCGAGCCGGATCAGCCGCTCGGCCTCGGCGATCACCTGGGCGAGCGGCACGCGCCCGACCCGCGCGCGCGGGATCTCGCCGGGCGACGGCACGGCGCCGGTGCGGCTGTGCTCGAGGAGCGATCGCAGGATGGCCTCGATGCGCGCCGCCTCGCCGACGATGAGGCCCGCCCGCGCGCGGATCTCGTCGCTCTCGGCCTCGGCGCGGAGGTTCTGCGCGACGCAGGCGATGCCGGTGAGCGGGTTGCCGATCTCGTGGGCCACGCCGGCGGCGAGGCGGCCGAGCTGGGCCAGGCGGTCGCGGTGGGCGAGCTCGGCCTCGAGCGCGCGCCGCTCGGTGCGATCCTCCACGAGGAGGACCACGCCCCCCGAGGCGGCGCGCGCGTCGATCGGGTCGAGCGCGGCGCGGTGCACGCGCAGGGCGCGCACGCGCCCGGCCACGGGCGCCTCGATCTCGTCGGCGCCGGCGTCGCCGGCGGAGGCCGCGGTGGCGGCGCGGGCGAAGAGCTCCGCGAACGGGGCGGGCAGCCGGTCGAGCGACGCCCCGACGAGGTCGCGCTCCTCGACGCCGACGAGCGCCTCGAGGCGCCGGTTCACGAGGCTCACCGCGCCGTCGGGGCCCACGGCGCACACCCCGAGGGGGAGCTGCGCGAGCACCGAGCGGAGCCACCGCCGCAGGAGGTCGAGCTCCTTCGCCGCGCCGACGAGGCGCGTCTCGCCGCTCGCGAGGCGCCGCTCCAGCCACCTGAGCTCCTCGGTGAGCGCGCCGCGCGCCCCCGCGCCCTCGGCGGGGGCGCGCGCCTCGGCGACCGCCCGCGCGAGCACCGGGCCGACCAGCGGCGAGAGGTTGCGGTGCAGCCGCTCCTGGAGCGCGTGGAGCTCGGTGGGGCGCGTCTCGTCGCTGCGGATGTCGAGCTCCAGCCGGGCGCGCGTCACCTCGACGCCGGCCGCCTCGCGGCCGAGCAGCCGCGCGAGCCGCTCCTCCAGCGCGCTCACGCTCGGCGCCACGGTCGCGCGCTCGACCGACGGGCCGATCTCGCGCCGCCTGCACAGGCGCGCCGCCTCGCGCTCCTCGCGGGCCGGCGGGCGCAGGAGGGAGACCATCCCGAGCGTCCCGAAGTTGACGACGAGCGACACGAACGTCGGCAGCGACCAGGTGTCCGCGGGCGCGGCGGGCGCCGCGACGCCCCCGACGCCCGCAGCGTCCGCGCCCCCGCGCAGCAGGAGCTGGAGCCACCCCGGATCGATGCCGGACACCTCGGGCAGGAGCGGCGCGAGGCACATGGCCGTCCACGCCGCGATGCCGGCCAGGAGCCCGGCGAGGAACCCCGCGCGCGTGGCGCGCTCCCAGAAGAGCACGGCGAAGAGCCCTGGCAGGAACTGCGCGAACGCCACGAACGACACGATACCGCTCTCGACGAGCAGCCCGTGGTGCGATTGCGCGCGGTGGAAGAGCCACCCGCCCACGAGGATGGCGGTCAGGAGCCCGCGCCGGAGCCACAGCACGCGCGCGTAGACGTTGCGGCGCAGGGTCCTCCGGGCGAGCGGCAGGAGCAGGTGCGTCGCGCTCATGTTCGCGAGGGCGACGGCGGTGACCATGGCCATGGCGCTCGCCGCGGAGATGCCGCCGATGAACGCGGCGAGCGCGAGCCAGCGCTGCCCGAGCAGCTGCGGCACGAGCAGCACGTAGCTGTCGGCGGGCTCCGCCGGGGCGAGGCGGGTCCCGGCCCACAGGACGGGCAGCACGGGCAGGTTGAGCGCGAGCAGGAAGAGCGGGAAGGCCCAGGCCGCGGTGGCGAGCGCCCGGACGCCGGCGCCGGTGGCGAAGGCCATGTGCCACTGCCTCGGCAGCACGAAGGCCGCGGCGAAGCTGATGACGAGCATCGACGTCCAGCCGCTGTCGTCGCGCACGGGGCGGCCGAGCGCCTCGACCTCGGCCGCGTGCTCGCGGAGCCAGGCCGCGAGCCCGCCCGCCCCGCCGAACGCCCCGAGCACGGCGACGAGGCCCACGACGGCGAGCACGACGAGCTTCGCCGCGGACTCGAACGCGACGGCCGTCGAGAGGCCGTCCTCGCGCCCCTGCTCGGCGGACGGGCGGGCGCCGAAGAACGCCGTGAAGAGCGCGAGCAGCACGCAGAAGGCGGCGCCCACGGCCTCCTCGTGCCCCGGCCCCGAGAGCACGCGGACGGACTGCTCGGTCGCGCGGAACTGCTGCGCGATGTAGGGCACGCTGGCGATGACGGAGAAGGCGGCGACGATCGCCCCCGCGGCGGGGCTCTGGAAGCGGAATGCGAGGAGGTCGGCGAGCGAGGAGAGGCGCTGCTCGCGCGTGATGCGCAGGACGCGCGACCAGAGGAGCGGCGCGGCGATGCACGCGAGGGTCGGGCCCAGGTAGACGGCGAGGAAGACGAACCCGTGGCGCTGCGCGAAGCCGACGCCGCCGTAGTAGGTCCACGACGAGGCGTAGACGCCGAGCGAGAGGGCGAGGACGAGCGGGTGCCGCGCGAGCGCGCGGGGGAGCCGCTCGCGCTGCGCGGCGAACGCGATGGCGGCGAGCGCGGCCAGCCAGGCCACCGTGGCGAGCAGGAGGACGCGCACGTCGATCACGGCGGCGGCCCCCGATCACGGCGGTCCTCCTCGCCGCGGTCCCCCTCGCCGGGGCCCACGCGCGTCGCGAGCGCGGCGAGCGCGATCAGCGCGATCCATACCGCGAAGATCGCCGCGACCGCGAGCAGGCCGCGGGCCCAGAGCAAGCGCGCCGGCGACACGAGGAGGACCGTGCCCAGCAGCACGAGCACGAGCGCGCGATCCACCGCGCCGGCCTCGGTGTCGTGTCCTCCGCTCATGGGGTGAGGCGACGCATCATAGGAGAAGGGCGCGCGGGCCCGCAGCGGCGAAACACGCGCGGGCGCACAGCGCGACGCGTCACCGCGGGGCCGGGGTGCCGCGCCCCGGGGCGCGGCGCCGGCCCCGGGGAGATCTCAGCGCACGCACCGCACCCAGGCGGCCGTGAAATGGTTCCACGAGCCGCTCGCGCCGGCGTTGAACCCGGTGAAGCCGTCGTCGAAGGAGGGACCTGCTGGGCGGCGCGCTACGCCCGGCCGATGAGCACGGGCCGATCCGGCACGGATTGACAGAGGACCTCGAGCTCAGAGGCCAAAGAGCTCCTGGAGAAACACGCCGCCCTTTCCGGCCCCTGCATGCGTGAAGAACAGGCGCCCCGCCCCGAAGCCGCCCCCCTCCGCGACCCACTCGGCCGCGTGCGCGCGCAGCCGGGCGATGGGGCGCGGCGGGAACGCGAACGGCGAGCGCGAGCGGTAGACGAACGTGGCGTCTTCGTGGACAGGATAGCTCGTGACCGTCAGGTAAAACCATCCCCCCCGCGCGAACACGAACGGCGACTCGGTATGACCGCTGTTGTGCATCGCGGTCTCCGGCCCGAGCGTGAGCGCCATGGCCGGCGGGCTCCAGTGGGCGAGATCCAGCGACGTGCGGTAAGCGACGCCGCTCAGGCGCAGCTCCCGCGAGGCGCAGCGCGTGTAATACACCACCCACAGATCGCCCAGCCGGACGAGCATCGGATCGCGGGCGACGCAGATGTCCTCGAAGAGCGTCTTCCCGTGGCGGGCCCAGACACGACCGTCGCGCGAGCGCGCGATCCGGAAGCCGGACCGGTCGGGATCGGGCGTGCCCACGTGGAAGATCATGACCAGGCTGCCGTCGCGATCCCGGACCACGTGGGGGGCCCAGATCCAGCGCTCGTCGGCGAGGGCGTGGGTGGAGAAGCGCTCCGGGGCGAGCGCGAAGCTCGGTGAGGTGGCGTCGACCCAGCGCGCCGGCCCGGGCCCAGGCGCCGTGGCCAGGACGAACGCCCGCTCGGTGTCCGGCCGATACGGCTCGGGGTTGAAGATGCCCGTGAGCATCCAGCGGCCGTCGGGGAGCTGGATCATCGAATGATCGTTCACGTAGAACGGGCCCCCGGGGAGGCCCTCGGTGTCGAAGATCTCCACCGCGGGGCCCTGCCTGAGCTGCGGCGCGGGAGGCCCGGAGAAGAACCGCAGCGTGTAGCCGCCCTCGCTCCAGGGCGCGGGGGAGCTCGTCGCGTCGATCTCGAGGGCCGGGCGCCTGCCCGCGCCGCATTGACCGGGGGGCAAGTCGATCCAGAGCGCGTCCTCCGCGAACGAGCGGACCGGGTTTGCCTGCATCTCGTGGATCGTGCCGACGTCCCGCCCATCGAGCCTCACGCGCGCCGTCTGGGGGGCCTTCGCCGCGGAGTACGCGCGGAGGAGCAGGAGCCCGCGCGCCTCGGGCGGGCATTCGACCTCGATCCGGGTGATCCCGCGGCCCTCGCGGGACAGCATGAGCCGCCGGGGCGAGGAGCGCTCGGCGTCGACGGCGGAGTGCGCGCGGCGCCCCTCCCCGCGCACGGGGATCGGCTGCTCGCCGAGCACCCGATACTCCGGGAATGCATAGGAGAGCCCCAGCGAGCGCACCCGGAGCGGCGTGTAGGCGCCGGTCGGCCCGGCTTCCATGCCGAAGCGCAGGCCGGAGCGGCTCACGATGGGGTCGGCCACGTGCAGGCGGTACAGGGAATGGGAGAACCGGGCTCCTCTCCCCCCGTCCTCGGGATTGTCGACGAGGAAGCGGAGCTGGCCGCTGAAGGCGTTGCTGTGCGGGCCCAGGAAATAGAAGCCGCCGTTGAAATAGTCCTCGGTGCCGGTCCCGATCTGCAGCGGGTACGACATCCCGTCGGTCCGGATCATCTCGTCGCCCTCGAGGTACGTCCGGTCGTCGGGGCGGCCGCCGCGGATCTGCTCGATGAGGGCGACGAGCTGGAGCGGCTCATCGCTCTCGACGAGGGGCATCGTCGTCTCGCGTCCAGGGGCCGTCTGGTCGCGGTACTGCGCGAGGAGCCGCACGCCGGGGCGCGCGGGGGCGAGGTCGACGGCCGCCTCGATGCCCGCGATGGCCGCTCCGGGCGCGGCCTCGAGCGCGAGCGCCTCCCCTTCGGCGAGCGGGATGGGCAGCCGCGTCGCGAGCCTGCCGGCTCCCGCGCCATCGGGCGCCCAGGCGGCGTGCAGCGCGCTCCGGAAGGTGGTCCATCCGCCGTCAACCTCGGTGCCCGTGCTGGCCAGGCCGAAGAAGAAGGACGCGGGCACGGGCGGCTGCCCACCGATCCTCACCGCCAGGTCTCTCAGGCTCCCGGCGGGGATCCGGATGTCGAGGCCCGCCACG
The DNA here is from genome assembly GCF_004135735.1 of Sorangium cellulosum. Taxonomy (GTDB): domain Bacteria; phylum Myxococcota_A; class Polyangia; order Polyangiales; family Polyangiaceae; genus Sorangium; species Sorangium cellulosum_F. Next base: position 5,929,090 of record NZ_CP012670.1, read on the forward strand.
GTCGCGGGGCCTGCCGCCAGGAGGAGCGGGGCGCCGGGGCGCAGTGCCTCCCGGGGAGACGGGGCGGGCAGGGTGGCGGTCCAGTCCTCGGCCATGAAGCGCTCGAGCTGCTCGGGCGTCGGACCCGACGCGGCGCCGGGGCCCTCGCGGTGGGTGATCTGGTAATAGACGGGGACGCCCCGGAAGCGGACCTTGGCCTCGCTGGACCAGGCGAAAGGGACGTAGCTCGTGAAGGCTCCCGAGCTCGCCTCGACGCCGAGCGCGAGGGGCGATCTCCAGGGGCCCCGGCCCTCGAAGAAGTCGTGGGGCGATCCGCGGAAGGCCGTGCGCCCGTCGATCTCGATCCAGAGCTCCTGGTCGGGTTTATCGAGCTCCGCGCGCGGGGCGGTCATCCAGATCCGCGTGATTCTCCCCTCACCGCGGGCGTGGAACAGGACCTGGTGATCGCCTTCGCGGGCGATCCCCGGGCGATAGCCGTCGTCATTGCCGCCTGCGGGGTCGTGCGTGGTCACGCTCCGGGTGATCCACCCGGGGTGAAAGGAGAGGAGATCTTCCAGCACCGGCGCGATGGACGCCGCGCCCGGCGCGATGGCGAGGGACGCCCCGAGGAGGTGGCGAATCGCGCGGGAGACAAAGAGGTCCAGGCGTGCGCCCGCGGCGCGCACGTTGTGGGATCCGGCGTGCATGAGCGCAACCTAAGGGCGCGGACGGCGCCGAGGGAGCGGGCGCGGCCAGGTATCTCGCTTGCACCACCGCGGGGTGAGACCACGCGCGACGCTCCGGGCGCGCATTCGAGGGGTAATCCATGCGCACTCGAGACGATCGACGCGCCGTCGGAGGACCGACCCGCATCGGGCTCTCCGCGCGCGCTCGCGGGCTGCTCCTCGCGCTCCTCGCGCTCTCCCCGCTGGCGGGCGCTGGCGGCCGCGCGCCGGGCTGCGCGTTCGCCGAGCCCGTGGAGCAACGGACCCCGCCGGGAATGCCCGGAAGGACGCGGCTGCGGCTCGATCGGGCGGCGTATGCCGATCGGCTCCGTGCGATGTGGACTGGCGCGTGCATCGCCAACTGGACGGGGCTGCGGACGGAGGGCGTCCGCATCGAGCGCCCCTTCTTCACCGACGCCGACTGGGGGAAACCCCTGGGCCGCGACGGGGCGCGGATCGACTTCGTGCTCCTCGACCCCTGCCCAGCCGACGACGACACCGACATCGAATATGTCTACCTGCACCTCATGACCGAGGCTGGGAAGCTCATTCTCTCTCCCGAGGAGATCCGCGACGGGTGGCGCGCGCATATCCGTGATTTCATATGGGTCTCCAACCGGAGGGCGCGCGACCTCCTGGAGCGAGGCGTGCTGCCCCCGGCGACGAGCCATCCGGCGCTCAATCCGTACGCGCTCCACATCGACGCACAGCTCACGACGGAGATCTTCGGCGCCCTCGCGCCCGGCATGCCGGGGCTCGCGCTGCGGATGGCCGACCTTCCCATCCGGACCACGGCCCGCGATCACGCCGCGCACGCGGCGCAGTTCCATGTCCTCCTCTTCTCGCTCGCCGCGACCGTCGATCCGGAGAAGCCGCGGCAGGAGGAGCTCGTGCGCATCGTCCGGGAGGCCAGGAGCCACCTGCCGGACGGGTCGAAGGCCGCCGATGTCATCGATTTCGTGGTCTCCGCGTATCTATCGACCGAGGATCGCGATGATTGGGAGAGCGTGCGCGACGCCATCGCGCATCGCTACCAGGAGCGGGCCTGGGCGCACGGCTTCGTGTACCGGGGGTTCACGGAATCGGCGATCAACCTGGCGACCGGGACGATGGCCCTGCTGTTCGGCGGGGGGAGCTTCCTGCGCACCGTGCAGATCGGCACCCTGTCCGGATGGGACTCGGACAACGGCACAGCGACGATGGGCGCGCTCGTGGCGCTCATCGGCGGGATGGAGGAGCTGCGCCGCGCCTTCCCGGGGGAACGTGTTTCCGAGCGCTACCATGTCCACCGCACGCGACCCACGCTCCCGGATCGGCTGCCGGAGGATCGCGAGGCCGAGGACACCTTCACGGCGGTCTCGACGAGGATGGTCGCGCTGGTGGATCGCGCCGTCCAGGAGGAGGGCGGCCAGGTCGAGCCGACCCGCTGGGTGCTCCCGGCTCGATCGGGTTCTCGACCCGACCCGGGTTGACTCTGTGGCGACCCGACCCGGGTTGGCTCTCGACCTGGTGACTCTGTGGGGCGACCCGACCCGGGTTGGCTCTCGCTCCCCCCGACTCGGATGGTGGTTTCTCCCCCGGGTTGTGGTTCTCCCCAACTCGACGAGTTGGTAGAGAATTCCGTTCGGATCGAGGGTATAGTAGATCCGTTCTCCCTAGCAATCCTGATGCCGCGGGCGGGGTCGTGCGCTGGCCGCGAAATCCGTTCCGGGCGAGGCCACGTCCCGACGGCTTTGTGCTTGAGAGACCAGGGTCACGAAAGGGAATGCGCGCTTGGGCATAGCGACGGGGCGAACGCCACACTACCGACGCCTTGTATGGGAGGAAAAGCATGTCGATGTTGACGACAGGTACAACGCTCTTGCTCATCGGTTTCATCTGTGCGAGCTGCACCGTGAGCGAGGAGGAGGCCCGGGAGAAGTTCGACGCGCTCGTGGCCGAGTCGAACGCATGCAACGATGTATCTGAATGCGTTTATGCGTCTGCAGGCTGCCCGCTCGGGTGTGTCGTGGCCGTGAACAGCGCAAAACAAACGGAGGTAGAGGAAGAGGCGCGCGCGCTCATCGAAGATTACGAGCGAGGCGGTCGATCGTGCGCGTACGACTGCGCAGTGCCGGGCCCGCTCGAGTGCATCGGCGGCCGCTGTCAGGAGGGCGCCTCGCCTTGACGCGCGCCTCGCCACGAGCCGATCGCGGAGCCCCATCCGACCGCACGCTCCCCGACGACGCGTCGAGGTCGTCTCACCATCGCGCTCCCGCGCGCGGTTCTATGCCGCGAGCACCGCGCCGTCCACGCTGACGCCGTGAAACGTGCGCATCCACCATGTCCCCACCGGGAACAGGACGCTACGCACGCCAGCACACCATCGTTCGAGCGCCGCCCTGTACGACACGCGAAACGCGCGCACAGCGGCAGCAGCGGTTCGCCGCGCGTCGCCCTGCTCACGGCCGACGGCGAATGTCGGATTGCGCGCACGCAGCCCCTCGAAGCTCATGGCTCGCTCGTAAGGGGAGACCTCGCTGGCCCGATCGGCTCCTAGGAAGCGGCGTCCTTGCCCCTCCAGCTCCGCATGGGCCTGCGCTTCCTGGCGCTCGAGCTCGGCAGCGACCGCATCACGAAAGCCCTCCGCGTTCTCCTGTTCGATGCCCGGCGGCAGCGCGAGCGGGAGCGTCGCTTCCTCGGCCCACTGAGGATTCTTGGGGTCGAGGTACGCCGACGGGCGCGTCGCGTAGAGCGCGCCACGGCCGAGCTCCCCCACCTCCACCTTGGCGCCCGGCCATTCCCTCGCATGCCGAACCAGTCCAGCCGCCACCGGGTTCGCGAGCACGTACGCGATCTTCTCCACCACCGCCGCCTGCGTCAGCAGCCGTACCACGCTCGTGGCCTCATGGTCCCACACCGGACCTTCCCACTTGCGCAGCACCTTCGTGCCCAGCGCGACGATGCGGTGGAAGAATTGCAAGAAGCGCGGTAGCACACCCTGCGCATCAGTCACGACCAGGTGCAGATGTGTCGACATCGCGCAAAGGGCATGAACTTCGACGCCGTAGCGGCGGGCCGAAACAGCGAGGGCGTAGACCAACAGCTGGTTGATGGCCGCATCTGGGCGTAGCAGCAGGTGCCGGCGCAGGACCCGACGGGTGAGCAGGTAGGTCGCGCCTGGAACGATCTCGCGTGGCTGGCTCATGGCCGGAGCGTAGAGACAAGCGTCGTGCCGTGAGTCGACGTGAATCATTTCAATGGGTTACTCCGCTCGGAGGGTGGCGGCCGCCGGCTTCCGCCAGATTCCGCCACGCTTGCCGGAGCGCGATACGCTGGTCCAGCCCGGGCTGCGCGGCCAATCGTTGGGTCGCGCCGGTCGCCCCAACCCGGTCGCCCCAACCTGCGGTCGCCCCCGGTCGCCGGTCGCCCCAACCTGGGTCGCCCCAACCTTGGATCGCCCCAACCTGCGGCGGTCGCCCCAACCTGGGTCGCCCCAACCTTGGATCGCCCCAACCTGGGTGGGTCGACCCCGGGTGGGTCGACCCCACCCCCCCCAACCTGGGTCGGGTCGAACCGCGCCAACCTGGGTCGGGTCGAACCGCGCCAACCTGGGTCGGGTCGAACCCAGGTCGGATCGCCGAACCCAGGTCGGATCGCCGGTCGCCCCAGGTCGCCCCGGGCCGAGGCATGTGATATCTGGAGCGGGTGACCGCGCCCGTCCCCGATCCTGACCATATTCCCACCCTCATCGGTCGCTCGAGCTCCCATTTCACGCGCGTCACGCGCATCTTCGCCGCGGAGCTCGAGGTCGCATACGCCTTCGAGGTCGTCCCCGACCTGCGCTCCATGAACGCCGCGGATTTCGCGGGGAACCCCGCGCTGCGCTTGCCGATCCTGCGGACCGGGGCGACGACGTGGCTCGGCACGCTCAACATCTGCCGCGAGCTCGCGCGCCGGGCGCCGGTGCGCCGCCACGTGGTCTGGCCCGAGCACCTCACCGACGCCCTGACGGCGAACGCGCAGGAGCTCGTCGTGCAAGCCATGGCCACCGAGGTTTCGCTGATCATGAGTCAGCTCGCGGGCACGCCCAGGGACGACGCGCACCTCACCAAGCAGCAGCAGAGCCTGCTCAACATGCTCACCTGGCTCGACGACAACGTCCAGGCAGTACGCGCTGGCCTGCCCCAGGATCGCGCCCTCAGTTACCTCGAGGTCTGCATGTTCTGCCTCGTCACGCACCTCGAGTTCCGGAGCCTGCTGGCCACGAGCGGCTACCGAGCCCTCACGGCCTTCTGCGACGAGTACGGCCAGCGCGCATCGGCCCGGGCAACCACGTATCGCTTCGACACGCCGTGAGTCCGCCCGGCGTATCGCCTCCAGCGCCGGGGGGCGCCGTGCGGCATGGCAGGCGCGTAACGCTCCGGCCGCACATCTGCCTGACGGCCCTGCGGCCCGGACGCTGGCAACCCTGATTCGTAGAATGCAAAGAGGAGCCCACATGAACCCCCGACCCACTGGCCGCGTCCGAAACACAGCGACAGGCGCCGATCTCGTGATCACCCGCAGCTTTCGCGCTCCCATCGAGGACGTCTGGCGTAGCCTCACCGCCTCCGAGAGCACGGCGCGCTGGATCGGCCCATGGGAGGGGGGAGCGGGGCCCGGCACGACGGTGCGCCTCCAGATGGCATTCGAGAAAGGTGCGCCTTCGTGCGACATCTCGATCGACGCTTGCGAGCCGCCGCATCGCCTCGCGGTCTCGATGAAGGATGATCACGGCGACTGGCGGATCGAGGTCTCGCTCACGACACAGGGCGAAACCACCGAGCTCATGTTCGTCCAGCACCTCACCGATCCGGCGCTCGCCGGCGACGCCGGGCCGGGCTGGGAGTATTACCTGGACATGCTCGCCGCCTCCCGCCTCGGCGAGCCGCTGCCCGACTTCGCCGACTATTATCCGGCGCAGCGTGCTTACTACCTGGGTGACGCACGCGCGCAGGAGTAGCCAGCCCCGGCACGAGACGGCTCGGCCACGCGCGAGAGCGCAACTCCTCGTCCACGGGCCCGGGCGACGGCTGGACCGACGCGAGCTGCGACACGATGTCCAGCGGCCATCTCCAGCACATCAACGGCGTCGCGGACGGCAACGGTATCGCGTTATCTCATCCCACCGCTCGGGCGGCAGCGCCTTCATCCTGGATCAGCACAGCACCGGTGCGGCGTTCGTCAACAACGTCGGCTCTCGCAACGGCGGGCCTTGCATTCGCCGGATCCGCAGCCCCCATGCCGTGATCGTGAGCGACACCCGCGAGGGCTGCCCGCGCGCCGCGGCGCCGGGCTCAGCGCTCGCCCGCGAGCGCGCGCGAGAGCTCGCGCAGGAGCGCCGCCCCGTTGCCCTCGTAGGCCTGTCCGTGCATGCAGGCGAGCACGCGGGGAGACGTGGCCGCCAGCTTCTCGAGGAGCCGGGGCGCGTCGCGGCCGTGCGCGTAGTAATCCATGGACCGGCGCATCGCCTCGCTCGGCGCGAGGATGTCGTCGCGCGTGAGCGCCGGGCGGCCCCCGCCGGGCTGCGTGAACAGGTCGCCGCAGAGCAGCGTCCCGGTCGACTCCTCGAACAGGTACCCGCACTCCCAGCCGTGCGGCAGGTGGGGCGCGTCGAGCCAGCGCACGCGGCGCTCCCCGAGCGCGAGGACCTCGCCGTCCTGGAGCGCCCGCGGCGCGCGATCGAACAGGTCCGCGTCGACCATCGCGGCGACCCGCCCGCACACCGGCACCGCCTGCGGGGCGGCGTCGAGCAGCGCGTTCATGGCGCCGCACTCGTCCGCCTCGCAATGGGAGAACGCCACGTAGCGCAGCCGCTCGACCGGCATCACCCGCGCGATCGCCGCGCGCACCGCCGGAAACAGGCGGCGCGGGCCGGTGTGGAACAGCAGCGGGGCGTCGTCGAGCAGGAGATACTGGTTAAACGAGAACGCGGTCTCGCCGGTCCCCATCGGCGTGTGCAGCTGGTAAATCCCGTGGGCCACCTCGGTGACCCGGGTCTCCGTCAAGGGATCCGTCATCTCTCCTCCTCTCCGGCCGCGCCGATCAGCTCGCCGCGGCGGCCTGCTGCGCCTCCGCGCGCGCGCGGAGGCGCTGCCTCGCGGAGGGGCCGCCCGGGTGGCGCACCGAGGCGACGGCGCGGGCCATCGCGTCGCGCCAGTAGCGGGCGACGTCCTCGCGCTCCGTGAGCAGGGCGTCGATGGCCCCGTGGTCGGTCTCGAGCTCGACCGAGAAGCCGTCGCCGCGAGGCACCACGTGGACGCCGTGGACCTCCCCCGCGGAGATCGCGGCGCCGAGCCGGCCCTCGGGCCGCAGATCGATGGCGCCGGCGCGGCTCACCCACGGCGCGACGACGAAGCGGCCCTGCGCGAACGACGCGACCGGCGCCGAGCGCGCCGCGTACCTGGACGAGAACCTGGCCACGCCGAGGAACGCATAGCCCGCGAGCGAGAGCAGCGCGGCGGCGCTGCCGACGCCGATCGCGATGCCGCTGTCGCCCGCCGAGGCGCTCCGCATCACCTGGATCCAGAGCGCGAGCGCGCCGAGCAGCAGCGCGCCCCCGATGAGCCCGTTGCGGGCCGCGGACGAGCGCGGCCCCCGGCTCGCGTGGTCTCGCAACACGAGCAGCTCCCCCTCGCTGCGGAGCGCGAACCGCGCGAGCGCCGCGGCCGTGAGCGGCGGCGCGGGCTCGGGCGCGGGCTCGGGCAGCGACCGCGGCGCGATGGCGTCCGGCGGCTCGGTCCCCCGCGCGGTCTCGAGCGGGACGCGGAGCGCCGCGGCCAGCGGCGCGGCCACCGCCTCGACGAGCGCCTCCGCCCGCGCGGCCTCGAGGTCCTGCGCCTCGGCCACGAGCAGGCGCTGCGCTGCCCCGGCGCGCCCCGCCGAGGGCTCCTTCGGCGCGAGCGCGAGCCAGGCGGCGGCGTGGGTCCGCTCGCGGCCGCACGTGGCCGCGCCGCAGCACGGGCGCTGCGCCGTGGTCACCTCGACGCGCACGGCCTCGCGCGGCTCGACCGCGCCCTCGCCCGCCGCCCCGGCGCCGCCCTCCCCGGATCGCGCCCCCTCACCGCCGGCGAGCCGCAGCGGCGCGATCCGGACGACGCTCGCGCCGCGCTCGATCCGGAGCCACACGGGATCGCGCGGCGCCGGGCCGAAGGGGGTGTCCTTGTCGCGCGTCGGCGCGCCGAGCTCGGGCGCCGCGCGCAGGAGCCGCGGCGCTCCGCCGTCCGCCGCGAGGGCGCGCGCCGCGCCGGCCGGATCGCCCAGCGGGTCGAGGGCGGCATCGGCGCTGTTGACCCCAAGGGCGCGGAGGGCGTGCGCGACCTCCGCGTCGAACGTTGCACTGCTCGACTCGGGCATGGCGGCACGTTTGCCCCGACGGCGCGGGGTTGTAAAGCGGGCCCGTCCGCGCCGGCACATCCACGACGCGCCCAGCACGGCGAGCAGCAGGGCTCCTCCGACGCCCCGCGGCCGCCCCCCCGCCGCGCAGGAGCAGCCCGCGCCGCGCTCGCCCTCTCCCACGCCGTCGCGCCCTGACCCCTCCCCGGCCCCACCCCCTGCCCCCGGCGCGGCGCCGCCCGCGCCGCCCGCGTCCTCGACGCCGCCGCCCGCGGCCGCCGTCGGGCCCGCCCCCGGGCCGCCGCCCGAGCTCGCCGCCATCGTCCCGCCGATCGGGTAGAGCGCGCAGACCCCCTCGATGTCATCGCTCTCGAGCGATCGCATCGTGGTCCCCCCCGGATAGAACCCCAGCATCGTCGCGTCGCGCGCGTTCGTGTGGCCGAGGCCGAGGAAGTGCCCTCCCTCGTGGGTGGCGATCGACTGCACGTCGACGCAGCCCCCCTCCCCGCTGTCGTTCCAGCAGAAGCCCACGTCGTTGAACGCCATGTCCGCGTCGTCGATGACGTCATCCGGCCCCCACACCGGCGTCGTGATCGCGAGGATCGCCTCCGCGTCGCCGAACGCGTCCGGCCAGCGGTCGCTGATCCAGAGGATCACGTTGTCGCCGTCGTCGAAGTCGTATCCCGCGTCCGTGTCACCGAGGTGCACGGCCTGCCACGCCGTGCAGCCCGGGCTCGACCAGGCGGCGAACCCGGCCTCGACGGCGGCGACCACGACCCCGGAGAGCGGCTCCGGGATCATCTTCCGGTGGATGTGGTAGCGGACCGGCAGCTCCCCCCAGCGGGGGACGACCTCGAGGTCGAGCGGCGCCCACGCGGCGGCCTCGCGGGCCCCGGCGAGCAGCGCCGGCGCGGCGGCGAGCGCGGCCGCCAGGGCGAGCGCGGCCCTCGAGCGTCCCTTCATCCTCCCGTCATTCTCGCCCGCTCACCGGCCCTCCACCAGCACCTCGAGCTCCTCGGGCTCCGCGCCCCCCTCGAGGGGCAGCCTCACCTCGACCCCCTCGTGGACGGGCAGGATCGCCGGGATGGGCCAGGCGCGCGGCGCGCGGCCCTCGTCCGCCGCGACCTCGCGGAGCGTGACGCCGCGCTGCGGGGCCACGCTGCCGTTGAAGAGGCAGGCGCGCAGCCGCCCCTCCTCCACCCGGACCGAGCAGGGGACGACCTCGGCCGTCGCGCGCCGGATCCGCGAGAGCGTCGCCTCCTCCTCGGGCGCGGCGGGCAGGAGCGACAGCAGCGCCTCGTGGGCGCGCGGATCCCGGTGCCACGCGAGCATCATCGCCGCGTGGATGCGCACGACGCGGTAACGCGCGCGCGTCAGCTCGAAGAACGCGTCCGGCGGCGCCGGCGCGATCCGGCCGCCGAGCATGCCCGTCACCTCCGGCTCGATCTGCACCTCCGTGCCGGGCGCCTCGACGTGCCACTTCACCGCGCGCCCGGGCGCGAGCTCGCCCTCCCAGAACAGCCCGCGCTCGGTGATCCCGGCGCGCTCGCCGCGGTGGTTGCGCCGCGCGAACGTGAGCAGCACGCGAAAATCGCTGAGGGGCTCGGCGCTGTTGTTGACGACCGCGAGCTCGAACTTGTACCGGCCGCGCGCCGGCCGCCGCGCGGCCTTGCCCCCGTCGCCCCCCTCGCCCGCCCCGCCGTACCGCCTGAGGATCGGCGCGATCACCCCCGCGCCGTCCTCTGGCCCGGTCGCTCCGAGCACGCTGAGGATCGGCACCCCCTGCTTCCAGAGCGGCGAATCCGCGCGGTCGCAGAGGCAGTGCGCGAGCGACAGCTCGGCGCGCTCGCGGCGCTCGCTCTCGAGGACCGCGGCCGACACGCCGCGCGCCGCCGGCCCGAGGCCGCGCGCCGCCGGCTGCCCGGTCGGGGGCAGATCCCGGGGCGTCGCGAAGCGCTTCACGAACGCCATCGTCCCCACGATGCCGACCACGGCGAGCGCCGCGGGCACGAGCACGCGGGCCCGGAGCGGGAGCGCGTCGGCCCCCTCCTCGGCGCCGCGGGACGGTGGGGCCGGCGGCGCGGCGAGCGGCGTCGGCCGGGGCGCGAAGGCGGGCGCCGGGGCGCCGGCGTCCGGGCCCGCGAGCCGGTCCGGCGCGAAGCCCATGCGGCGCGACAGCTCCGCCATGAGCGCGTCGCGCAGGCGGTCCGAGGGGGGCCCGCCCCAGGCCGCGAGCCGCGCGGCGAAGCGCAGCGCGAGCCAGATCGCGAGCGCGACGAGGAGCGCGAGCGACGCGGTCCCGAGCGGGCCGCTCGCGAGGTCGTCCGGGGACAGCGCCGCGGCGAGCACGCCGACCGGCGCCGGCGCGACCCAGCTCGCCAGGCGGGCGCGCAGGCGCGCGCGGTACGCGCTCTCCATCGCCTCCATCGCCGCGGGCGAGGTCACGCCGGGCACGCCGGGCAGGTCGCCCTCGAACCGCGCGAGCACGAAGCAGTTGTGCGGCGCGCACGCGGACGGATCGAGCGCGACGCACAGCGACTTGCCGCGCCGGAAGAGGCCGCGGACCGCGGTGTAGGGCACCGCGAAGCGGACCGGGGCGGCCACGGCGCCCAGGGCGAACCCCTCGGAGTAGCCGGCGACGTGGACGAGCTCCACCTCCAGCTCCGTCTCGGCGCAGGTGAAGCGCACCGCACCGACGGCATTGGCGCCCCCCTCGGCGATCGCCAGGGCAGCGACGGAGAACGCGCGGGCCAAGGTGGGCGCAACCTAACCGCGCGGGCCGGAGCGCTGCAACGGAAACCCGGCCCTCCGGGGCGCCCGGGAGCGGGCCGTGACCGTTGATCGCCCCGCTCCGGGTGCGTAAGACGTGCGCCATGAAGCTCACCCAACTGGTCCTCGCCGTCTCCTTCGCCGTCGTCCTCGGCCCGGCCGCGGGTTGCGAGGAGAAGGTCCCCGAGCCGGAGCTGCCGCCGGGCAGCGCCGTGCCCGCCGTGAAGCCCCCCGAGCCGGAGCCCGCCGACCTGATCAAGGAAGACATCACCGTGGGCACCGGCGCCGAGGCGAAGGACGGCGACCGGGTCCGCGTCCACTACACGGGGCGGCTGCTGAAGAACAACGCCGAGTTCGACTCGTCCGTCGGCAAGGAGCCGTTCGAGTTCACGATCGGCGAGGCCCAGGTCATCAAGGGCTGGGATCTGGGCGTGGTCGGGATGAAGGTGGGCGGCAAGCGCAAGCTCACGATCCCCTCGCGCCTCGCCTATGGCGAGGCCGGCTCCCCGCCGAAGATCCCGGGCAAGGCGACGCTCGTCTTCGACATCGAGCTGCTCGGCGTCGGCGACGAGGGCAAGGACGACGAGGCCGGCGCCGCGGCGGCCGGGAAGAAGGACGCGCCCAAGGCGGCGAAGTGATCCGGGGCCGCCGCGCTCAGACGACGCGCGCGAGCGCCTCGAGGAAGATCTCGTAGACCTCGAGCGGGTACTCGCCCATGTGGAAGATCCTGAACAGCCTGTCCGACAGCTTCCCCTGGGCCGCGTAGATCTCGAACACGTGCCCCTCGACCGGCTCGCTGGCGAGCCGGCTCGCCATCTCGTCATAGGTCCTCCCGGCGGGGATGTGCAGCGCGGTCCCGATCGACTGGAGCGGCATGCCCGGCCAGCGCGCGATCGTCAGCCCGAGCCGCTCGTAGCCCGGGCGCAGGATCGCGCAGCGCGCCTGGTACACGGCGTGTCGCCCGGCGACGCCGCCCGTCGCGGCGAGGTGGTCCAAGGCCGCGATCACCTGGCAGAGGCTCATCGGATCGATCGTGTAGGGGTGCGCGCCGCCCTGCTGGGCGCGCCAGGTCTTGTGCAGCTCGAGGCTGGGGACGCGGGCGGGGATGCGCTCCATCTCGGCGAGCAGGTCCTTGCGGACGAGCGCCGCGGTCAGGTTCGGGTGGCTGTGGAGGCCCTTGTTGCAGGAGCCCATGACGGCGGAGATGCCGGAGCCCTCGAGGTCCATCGGCTCGACGAAGAGCGCGCTGATGCCGTCGACGAGCAGCTTCTTGCCGTATTTCTTGGCGAGCGCGCCGACCTCGGCCACGGGGTTCAGCGTGCACGTCGACGTGCCCCCGTACACGATGGCCACCGCGTCGGCCTCCTCCGCGGCGAGGACGGCCTCGATCTTCGCGAGGTCCGGGCGCTCGCCGTACGGGAGGCACAGGTCGACCACCGGCTGGCCGAGCGTCCCGGCGAACTCGACGATCCGGTCGCCGTACGCGCCGTTCCGGACGACGAGGAGCCGCTCGTCACGGCGCAGGCAGGAGCCGAGCACGGCGGCCATCGACGTCGAGCCCGAGCCCGTCAGGAGGACGGCCTCGTAGCTCGGCGCGCCGAGCGCCTCGACGATGCCGCGGCGGGCCCTGTCGAGCAGCGGCCGGAGGCGCGGTCCGCGCGGGACGATCGGGCTCCCGCCGTAAGTGCGCGAGACCTGGTTCACCGCGTCCGGCAGGTGGAACACCGCGGGCGTGAGCGAGACGACGCGGGGTGAGGCGGCGGTCATGCCGCGAGGTGTAGCCCGAAAGCCGCGCGCGACGCAGCGGGATCGCGCTACGGCCAGCGGAGCTGTTGCAGGTCGTCCCAGACCTCGCGCGCGGAGTGGTAGCGGTACGCGTCGCGGCGTCGCAGCAGCTTGGCGATGACCTGGCTCAGCGGCGTGCCGAGCGCCTCGGCCTTCTGCCGCGGGGCGCCCTCGGCGATCTGCCGGGTGATCTCCTCGTAGGGGGCCTCCACGTCGATGGCCGGCAGGCCGGTGTGCATCTGGTACATGAGCAGCCCGAGCTGGTAGAGGTCGCTCTGCGTCGTCGTGTACCCCGCCGTCACGAGCTCCGGCACGAGGATCTTCGGGTTGGCGACCTGCGGGCGGAACCAGCGGGTGGTGCCGTCGAGCTGGTGGGCCACGCCGAAGTCGGTGAGCTTGACGAGCGGCCTGTGGTCGAGCTGGGAGATGAGCACGTTGCCCGCGTGCAGGTCCGCGTGCACGACGCCGTTGTCGTGCAGGTACTGGAGCGTCATCAAGAGCTGGCGCGAGAGCTCCACGAGCAGCGGCGGCTGGAACGGGGTGCCGAGCAGCGCCCTGAGGCTCGTGTCGCACCGCTCGAGCGCCAGGTAGAACAGGTAGTTCACCTCGAACGCGTCGTGGATGTAGACGATGTTCGGGTGGCGGAAGCTCTCCAGGCGGAGCATCTCGCGCGACCACTCCTCCTTGACGACCTGGTACGGCTTGTTCGCCGGCCGCAGCATCTTCAGGGCGTACGGCTGGCCGAACGGCCCGATGCACTCGTACACCGAGCCGTACTGCCCATCGCCGATGAGCGCTCCGATCACGTAGGTCCCCCGGGTCGAGGTCAGCGCGGTGCCCGGGACCGGGAACGGGATCAGGAACGAGCCGGTGGAGGACCAGGTCACGGCGCCGCCATCGTAACCGAAAACGACAGCGCGGGTTCACCCAGCGGCGCTCGCCCCGGGGCCCGTCAGCGCGGCGGCCCGGGGCGGCCGGCCGCTCACGAGGCGGCGAGCCTCCGCAGGACGTCCGCGGCCTCGGCCTGATCGAGCTCGAGGGCCTCGGCGACCTGGAGCAGGAGATCGCGCTCGCTGTCCCGAACGATGCCGTCCGCGACCACGACCTGGGCGGCCAGGGAGAAGGCGACCTTCCGGGCGGGCGGGGTGGCGAGCCGCTCCTTGAGCGCCGCGAGCCGGGCGGCGCGGCCCTCCTGCTGGAGCTGCGCCACGACGCGCTGGATGAGCTCGTCCATCGTGCTCTGGGGGATGCGGCGGTCCGTGAGCGACTCGACGCTGCGGGAGAAGTGCAGCTTCTCCTCCTGGCTGAACTCGCCGTCGGCGAACGCCGCGAGGAACATCAGCTCGATGAGCGCCTCCAGGTTGGGCTCATCCAGCGTCCGGAGCGGAGGAGGGCTCATGAGAGGCATGGGAAGGGTTTACACCGGGGCCTGGCGGGGCACTAGCCCGGAGCTCGGCCGCCGGACGCGACCGGGGCGGATGCGCCTCGCGCCCGGGGCAGGCGCCCGGAGCAGACGCACCTGGGCGCGTTGGGAGAAGTCGATCGGTGTGTCATGAGTTCGAGCATGCACGTGCGCGAGCTCGCCCCGGCGCTCCTCACCGCGCTCCTCCTCTGCGGTTGCGGCGGGGCCGCCGCGAGCGCGCCGCGCCACGCCGCGGCGCCTGCGCGGCCCGCCCCCGCATCGGCGCCGGTCGTCGCGGCGCCGCCGGCGGAGGCGCCCCCGCCGAGGTTGCGGCTGCCTTGCGAGGACGACGATCTCGTCGGCTGCACGAACGGCTGCGCCGACCACCAGATCGAGGATTGCGTGACGCTGGGGACGATGTACCTGAGCGGCGCGCGCGTCTCGATCGACGTGGAGCGGGCGCTCGGGTTGTTCAAGGCCGCCTGCGCGGAGGGGAGCGCGCGCGGCTGCCTGCGGCTCGGCGACGCCTACCACGAGAAGCTCGCGCGCGGCGACAGCGGCGAGGAGGCGGCGCTCTACGGGCGCGCCTGCGACGCGGGCGCGAACCTCGGATGCCTCGCGGCCGGCAGGGCGTACCTCCGCGGCGAGGGCGTGAGCGCGGACCCCGGGCACGCGGCCGCGCTCTTCCGGCGCGTCTGCGAGCGCGGCAACGCCCCCGCCTGTGTCGAGCTCGGCGACCTCCACGCGCAGGGAGAAGGCGTGCCGCGCGACCCCGAGAAGGCGACCGAGCTGTTCACGAAGGCGTGCAAGCTCGGCTTCGACGAGGGGTGTCTCCGGGCGAGCCGCACCGGGGACGTCCTCCCGCCGCGCGACTGACGCGGCGGCCGCCTCGCCGCGCAGCCCCCTGCCCGCCTCGCCGCGCAGCCCGTTCCCTGCCCGGTCGCCACGCAGCTCCCTGCCCGGTCGCCACGCAGCTCCCTGCCCGGTCCGCGCGTTGCCTCGCTTCCGCTCAGTCGGCCCGGCGGCGCTGCGCGATGTCCAGCGCCGCGGTGATCATCGCGGTGAGCTGCGTATCCGTGACGTTCTCGGACGGGAGGATCACGAGCTCCGCGCCGATGCGCCGCGAGAGCTCGACGAACCCCTCCGGATCGAACGCCCGCACGTCCTGGGTCATCACGATCGCGAGCGGGTTGAGCCAGGCCGCGCTCCCGCGGAGCGACACGAGGTCGCAGGCGAGCAGGTCGGCGCCCTCGACGAAGACCAGCCGGCGGCAACGCTCCGCGAGCTGCTCGCTCGCGCTCACGAGCAGCACGACCGAGGCTGACGTCGTCCGCTTGCTACGCCCCGCGGGGCGCGTCGGTAGTTCTCGCGCGCTCATCGTGCAGGCTCGTCAGCGCGCGAGGAGCGGGCGCCCGTACGAGCGCGCGAGGAGCGGACGCCCGTACGGGATCGGGCCCGCGCCCTGGGCCCGGGCCCGCGCGCGCGCCTCGTCATCCAGCGCGAGGTCCATGACGAAGGAGCCGAACGTCAGGCGGAAATCCCGGTCGTCCGGCCTGGCCGCGTGGAGCGCGAGCAGCGACAGCACGCTCCCGATCTGCGCCGCGGCCGGATCGTCCTTGCACGCGGCGAAGCGGTCCGCCAGCGCGCAGAGCCGCTGGAACAGCGGGCCGCCCGGGTGCGGGCCGGGGCCGCACATGGCGAGGGTGCCGCTGCCGCGATACCCGAGCTTCCGGCGCTTCCTGGCGGTGGTGCGGGACGGAGGTACCATCGTCATGAGGTTTTGCCCATGTCGCCTTTGAAGGTTGCATCTCTCCCCGCAGGGCCTGCGCATGCCGCGGGACGCTCTCCACATCACTAAAGACCCGCCGCAACAGAGTCAATCAGAGAGGACAGGCCGCCCAGGACCGCGCGCGGACATGCGGAATGGTCCCCCATCCGGGCGACGCGTGGGTATACGTCCCCGCATGAAGGCAGTCGTGCTCGCCGGCGGCAAAGGTTCCCGGCTCCGCCCCTACACCGCCCTGATCCCCAAGCCGCTGATGCCGATCGGCGATCGCACGATCGTCGAGATCCTCCTCCGGCAGCTGGCCCGCGCCGGCGTCACCGAGGTGGTGATGTGCATCGGCCACCAGGCCGCGCTCATCGAGGCCGTCCTCGGCGACGGGAGCCGGTACGGGCTGCGGATCACCTACCAGCGCGAGGAGACGCCGCTCGGGACGGTGGGCCCGCTGAGGCTCGTCGAGGCGGCCCTCCCGGAGCGCTTCCTCGTGATGAACGGCGACATCCTCTGCGACCTCGACTTCGCCGCGCTCCACGGCGCCGGCGAGGCGTCCGGGGCGCCGCTCACCGTCGCGGTCTGCGAGCGCGCCTCGAAGATCGACCTCGGGGTGCTCGACCTCGACCCCGCCGGGCGCGTCGTCGGGTTCCGCGAGAAGCCCACGTTCACGTTCTGGGTCAGCATGGGCATCTACGCCATGAGCCGGAGCGTGCTGCGCTTCATCCCGGAGGGCCGCCCCTTCGGGTTCGACGACCTCATGCACGCGCTGCTCGCGGCCGGCGAGCCGGTGGCCACCCTCCCCTTCCGGGGCCACTGGCTCGACATCGGCAGGAGCGACGACTTCGCCGACGCGCAGGAAGAGTTCGAGAGGAACCGGCAGCGCTACCTACCGGAGTGAGGCGGCGAGCGCGTCGCACACCGCGTCGACGTCCTCGTCCTGCATGCGCGGGTGGAGCGGCAGCGTGAGCTCGCGGGCCGCGATCGCGTCCGTCCGCGCGAGCCCCTCCTTGCGCACCCGGGCCTCGGCGCCGTGGTGCGAGAAGCGGTGGATCGGCGTGTAGTGCACGCTCGTCTGGACGCCGCGCGCCTTCATCGCCTCCATCACGGCCGGGCGCGAGGCGCCCTCGGGCAGGAGCACCGGCATGAGGTGGTGCGCGCTCTCCCCCAGCCCGCGCGCGTAGAAGTCGCGGTACGGGAGCCCCACGCCGCGCGCCGCGGCGAGGCGCTCGTGGTAGCGCGCCGCGAGCGCCCGCCGCCGCGCGTTGCCCGCCGCGAGGCGGCCGAGCTGCACGAGGCCGATGGCGCTCCGGATCTCGTCGATGCGGTAGTTCATGCCCGCGTCCACGACGTCGTACGTGAACGCGTGCCCCTTGTGCCGGTCGAGGGTGAGCGTCGTCATCCCGTGCGCCCGGAGCAGCCGCATGCGCGCGTGGAGCGCGTCGTCCCTCGCGATCACGGCGCCCCCCTCGCCGACCGCGAGGTTCTTGTTCGAGAAGAAGCTCAGGCAGCCGACGTCCCCCAGCGTCCCGAGCGCCCTGCCCCGGTACGTCGCGAGCGGCGCGTGCGCCGCGTCCTCGATCACCGCGAGCCCTCGCTCGGCCGCGATCGCGGAGATCGCGTCCATGTCGCAGGGGTACCCGGCGTAGTGGACGACCGTGATCGCCTTCGTCCTCGGGGTGATCTTGCGGGCGACGTCGGCCGGGTCGACGCCGAGATCGCCCTCGCCGACGACGTCGGCGAGCACCACGGTCGCGCCGCACAGGAGCGCCGCGTTGGCGGTCGCCACGAACGTCAGGCTCGGGCAGATCACCTCGTCGCCCGGGCCGATGGAGAGCGCCACGCACGCGAGGTGGAGCGCCGCGGTGCAGTTCGTCACGGCCAGGACCCGCGGGGTGCCGAGCGCCTCGCCGAGCCGCTGCTCGAACAGCGCCGTGCGCTCCCCCATCGTCAGCCAGCCCGACGCGACCACCTGCCGCGCGGCCTCGGCTTCTTCAGGCCCGAACGAGAGATCGCTGAGAGGTATCTTCCACATGGCCTTCCATCCGGCCGGCGGGCGCGGGCGCGCGGGGCGCGCCGTCGTCGCGCGGCGTCGTGCGTCAGATCGCGTACTCGCGCGGCCGGTAGTCGGCGAGGTGCCGCTCGACGTACGCGTACGTGCGCGCGAGGCCCTCCTCGAGCGTCACCCGGGGCGCGTAGCCGACGAGCTCCGCGGCGCGGCGGTAGTCCGCGAGCAGCACCATGACCTCGCTCGCGTCCGGGCGCACCCGGGCCTCGTCGGTCACGAGCTCCGCGCGCTTGCCCGTCACCTCGAAGATGAGCCGGACGAGATCGCCGATCGAGACGGCGCGGCCGCTCCCCACGTTGAGCGTCTGCCCCACGGCCCGCGCGCTCGCGCCGACGAGGAGGAAGCCCGCGACCGTGTCGGAGACGAAGTTGAGGTCCCGCACCGGCGCGGTGCTCCCGATGCGGATCTCGGCGCCCCCGGCGGCGAGCTGCTGCATCACGCTCGGGATGATCGCGCGCGACGACTGCCGCGGGCCGTAGGTGTTGAACGGCCGGATGGTCGCGACCTCGAGGCCGAAGGCGAGGTGGTAGCTCTCGGCGAGCTTGTCGGCGCCGATCTTCGTGGCCGAGTAGGGGGACTGGCCCGTCAGCGGGTGGGCCTCGTCGATGGGCGTGTACCGCGCCGTGCCGTAGGTCTCGCTCGTCGAGGTGTGGACCACGCGCGCGCCGTGCTCGCGCGCCGCCTCGAGCACGTTCAGCGTGCCCTGCACGTTCGTCGCCACGTACTGCTGCGGGGCCACGTACGAGTACGGGATCCCGATCAGCGCCGCGAGGTGGAACACGACGTCGGCGCCGCGCACGAGCGACCGGACCGCGCCCGCGTCCTCCACGTTGCCGGGGACGACCTCCACCTCGGCGAGCGCGTCCTCGGGGAGCCGGTCGAGGTGCCCGCGCCGCGAGCTCGAGGTGTACCGGACGAGCGCCCGCACGCGCGCGCCCTCCCGGACCAGCGCCTCGACGAGATGGCTGCCGATGAACCCGCCGGCGCCGGTCACCACGGCGCGCTTTCCCCGATAGAAACCTTCGCTCACGGCCGCGTCCGTGACCCCTTGGGGGTCGCGCGTCAAGCGCGGACCGCCTCGCCGCGCCGGATCGCGCGGGTCTGCGCGGGCGGCGCGGCGCGCCGGGCGGGGGGGCGCCCCTCCGCGGAGCGCGCCCGCCGCGGGGCGCTCACTGGATCTGGATCTGATCGGTGGGCGTGGCGCCCGCCCCCTCCGTCGTGCCGAGCTCGCGGTGCACGCACAGCCCCTGCTTGCAGTACGACTCCGGCGGGCTCTTGCACTCGACCTGCGGCTCCTCGCACTTGCCGGTCTTGTAGCGCTCGGCCAGGGGCTTGATCTTCTCGAAGGTCGCCTGGCTGACGGGCTTCGCGCAGCCCGGCCACTCGCTCTGGCGGCAGTCGGCGTCCGTGTTGCAGTGCTGCGCCTTGTTCACGAGCTCGAAGGCGTCGCCGCGGATCGTGTCGCACTCCTTGGGCTCCATCTTGCTCTCGCAGCCGGCGAGCAGCGCGAGCAGCGCGGGCAGGAGGAGGGTCGTGGGCAGGCGGAGCGGGGATCGAGATCGGAAGGAGGCCGATTCCGGCCGCCACCTTCGAGGGGCACACGCGATCATCCAGGTATCTCCCGGTCAGGGTCGCCCTTCCACGCTGGAGGGGCGACGGCTTGCGTCGTGTCCTTCGTATCACGGGCTGGATTCGGACGTGCACCTGGCGTAGCCCCTCGGCATGGAACGTCCTCGAGAAGGCTCCGGGCCCCGGGGCTCCCTGCAGAGCAGCTCCGGCATCATCGTCCGCCAGTCCCTGCGCGTGCTCACCCTGAACATATGGAACCGCCAGGGCCCGTGGGAGACGCGCCTCGCCCTCATCCGCAAGGGGCTCGTCGATCTCGCGCCCGACCTCATCGGCCTGCAGGAGGTGCTCGCGCACGACGGCCAGTCGCTGGCCGACATGATCGCCGAGGGGCTCGGCTACGAGGTCGCCTTCGGCGCGGCGCACGACCTCGGCGGCGGGGTGCTCTTCGGCAACGCGGTGCTGTCGCGCTGGCCGATCGCGCGGACCCAGGTGTTCCCCCTGCCCACTGGCGACACCGACGAGCGGCGCTCGATCCTGTTCGCCGAGATCGGCTCGCCGCACGGCGCGCTCCCGTTCTTCGTCACCCACCTGAACTGGAAGTTCCACCACGGCGCCGTGCGCGAGGCGCAGGTCGTCGCCGTGGCCGACGTCGTCATGCGCGAGGCGCCGATGGAGGGCCTGCCGCCCGTCGTGGTCGGCGACTTCAACGCGCAGCCCGAGTCCACCGAGATCCGGTTCCTGAAGGGCCTGCACGCCCTGGACCAGAAGAGCGTGTACTTCGCGGACACGTTCGATCAGACGGGCGCGGGCCCGGGCTTCACCTACGATCCCGCGCAGAACCCGTTCGCGGCGATCACGCACGAGTACCCGCGCCGCATCGACTACATCTTCGTGCGCGGCCCGGACAAGCGGGTCCGGGGCAAGCCGCTCTCGTCGAGGGTCGTCTTCGACGAGGTCGTGGACGGCGTGGCCGCCTCGGATCATTACGGCGTCTTCTCGGAGATCTCGATTTAGAGCGCGCCGCCCGGCCGCGTGTACACTGGACGCGATGTCATCCCCTGGAGTCCTGGGCATCGGCCCCTCGTGCGCGCAGGAGCCGCACGGCGAGGGCTCATCTACCGAGCCGGCGGCTCCGGTCCGCGTCGGCCCGGTCGTGCCCGACGCGCTGTCGCTCATCGGGGGCACGCCGCTCGTCCGGCTCGCCCGAGTGTCCCCCGAGGGGGGCGGCGTCCTGTACGGCAAGCTCGAGGCCATGAACCCGGGCGGCAGCGTCAAGGACCGGGCGGCGCTCGGCATGGTGCTCTGCGCCGAGCGCGAGGGGGCGCTGGCGAAGGGGTCGACCATCGTCGAGGCGACGAGCGGCAACACCGGCATCAGCCTCGCGATGATCGCCGCGGTGCGCGGCTACCGCTGCGTGGTGGTGATGCCCGAGGACATGAGCGTCGAGCGCCGGCACATCCTGCGCGCGTACGGCGCCGAGATCGTCCTCACGCCCGAGCGCGAGGGCATGGCGGGCGCGGTCGCCCGCGCGGTCGAGATCTGCGAGGCGACGCCGGGCGCGTGGACGAGCCGCCAGTTCCAGAACCCGGCGAACCCCGACGCGCACGCGCGCGCGACCGGCGTCGAGATCCTCGCGCAGACGGGCGGCGACGTCGCGGCCTTCGTCGCGGGCGTGGGCACCGGCGGCACGCTGACCGGCTGCGGGCGCGTGCTCCGGGAGCAGCTCGGCGGCGCGGTCCGCATCTGCGCCGTCGAGCCGGCGAAGAGCGCGGTGCTCTCCGGGCGCGGCCCCGGCCCCCACGGCATCCAGGGGCTCGGCGCGGGCTTCGTGCCGGCGATCCTGGATCGCTCGCTCATCGACGAGGTCCTCGCGGTGACCGACGCGGCCGCGACCCGCATGGTGCGGCGGCTGGCCCGCGAGGAGGGGCTCCTCGTCGGGCCGAGCTCCGGCGCCAACGTCCACGCGGCCGTGGAGATCGCGCGCAGGGTGCGCGGGACGGTCGTCACGGTGCTGCCCGACTCGGGCGAGCGTTACCTGCTCTGAGCGCGCGGCGCCGCGGGTGGATGCGCGACCGCGATGCCGACCGGGCGTGGGGTGGTCGCGCGGATCAGGCGGGCCGCTCGCCGCGCTTGGCCTCGTCCCAGTAGCCGTCGAGCTCTTCCAGCGTGAGCGTGTCGCCCGCGGCGGTCGTGGGCCAGCCGCCGTGTCGCTCGACGACCCGCCGCTCGACGTGCTCGAAGCGCCGGGTGAACTTGTCGATGGTGCGGCGCAGCGCCCCCTCCGCGTCGACGCCGGCGTGGCGCGCCAGGTTCCCGAGCGCGAACAGCACGTCGCCGAGCTCCTCCTCGATGGCGCCGTGGTCGCCGCTCGCGAACGCGCGGTCGAGCTCGCCGAGCTCCTCGTCCAGCTTGGCGCGCGAGCCCCGCGCGTCCGGCCAGTCGAAGCCGACGCGCGCGACCTTCTCGCCCACCCGCTGCGCGCGCGTCAGCGCCGGCAGGCTGCGCGGGACGCCGCCCAGGACGCCGCGGTCCTTGCCCTGCTGGGCGCGCTCCGCCGCCTTGATGCGCTCCCAGTTCTGGAGCACCTCGTCGGTGTTCTCGGCGCGCTCGTCCGCGAACACGTGGGGGTGGCGTCGCACGAGCTTCTGGCAGATCGCGGCGATCACGTCGTCGGGGCCGAAGGCGCCCTCGGCCCGCGCGAGCTCGGCCTGGAACACCACCTGGAGCAGGAGGTCCCCGAGCTCCGCGCACAGCTCCTTGCGGTCGCCGCCGTCGATCGCGTCGATGACCTCGCAGGCCTCCTCGAGCACGTAGCGCCGCAGGGTGGCGAAGGTCTGCTCGCGGTCCCACGGGCACCCGTCGGGCGCGAGGAGCCGCTGCATCAGCTCGATCAGGCGCGGAAACGTGCGGCCGGCCTGCTCTGCGAGCGGCGGCGCCTCCACGGGCTCGAAGGGGCGAGGCATGCGGAGCTACCTAGCGCAAACCGACCCCGCGGAGGAAGATCAGGCGACGCACCACAACGCAGAGCGTCATCCTGGTCATGCAGCCCGTGGCGTGAGAAAAGTGCAGAGGTCGCCGGAATTGCGGCGCATGGCTCACCGAGGTTGGGGCGCCGCATGGCTCACCGGGGTTGGGGCGCCGCATGGCTCACCGAGGTTGGGGCGTAGAGGTCACCGAGGTTGGGGCGCAGAGGTCACCGAGGTTGGGGCGCAGAGGTCACCGAGGTTGGGGCGTAGAGGTCACCGAGGTTGGGGCGTGGGGGTCACCGGGGTTGCGGTGGCACGGAAGGGTTGCGGCGGCACGGCAAGGACGGGCATGAAGAGCGCAGGCTATGTGGTGCTATTCACAATCGTCGGCTGCTCGCAGGGGGTGTGTCGGGGCGTGGGGAGCGCGCCGGGCACGGCGGGCCCAGCGGGCATGGTGACGAGCCCTGGGCAGGCCGAGGTGGACGCCGGGGCAGCGGAGGCCGGGGCGGCGGCGCAGCCTGACGGGGCCGAGCAGGCGGCGCTGGACGAGCAGCTCGGGCCGCTGCGGAAGGGCGGGCGTCACGTCGTCGCGGCGCCGCCGGACGACGCGGAGGCGCGGTCGTACGGCGCGTGGGTCGCGGCGGCGGCGCGGGCTGCGCAGGAGCGGCAGGCGCCGCCGGCCGCGCCGGCCGGGTTCGCGCTGCGGGTGCTCCCCGGCCGCGACCTCTGGGTGCTCTTCGAGGACGGCGCGCGCCGCCGCGGCGCGGTCGCGGTGGTGCTGCGGGTGGGGCCGGCGGCGCCGCTGCTCGTGGAGGCGCCGCACACGTTCTTCGACCAGGGGACGCTGCCCCTGGCGCTCGCCGTGTTCGAGGCGCAGCGGGCGCGCGCGTTGCTCATCAACACCTCGCACCGGTACGGCGGGCGGCCCAGGCCGGGCAGCGGCGCGCCGGATGAAGAGGGCGGCGCCGAGGGCGAGACCACGAACGAGGGAGGCGGGGGCGGCGGCGGTGGGCCGCGGGCCGTGGGGGATGCGGGGCAGGATGGGGGCAGCGGCGCGCGCGCCGCGGCGGATGCCAAGCAGGATGGGGGCAGCGGCGCGCGCGCCGCGGCGGATGCCAAGCAGGATGGGGGCAGCGGCGCGCGCGCCGCGGCGGATGCCAAGCAGGATGGGCGTCGTGCCGCGCGTGCGAAAGGAGGCGGGGCGCGCGCCGCGGGGGGCGGGGCGCGGACCGCGGGAGGCGGGGCGCGCGCCGCGGGCCAGGGAGCCCAGGCCGATGGCGGTGGGACGCGGGAAGAGAGCGTAGAAGCGCGCGCGCGCGCGGCCGCGGCGCTCGCCTTCGCGGACGTGGCGCACGCCGAGCGCTCGTTCTTTCTGTCGGCGCACCGGGCGCTGCTCCAGGGCTTCCCCGGCATGCCCACGGTGCAGCTGCACGGCTTCCAGGACAGCTCGGCGCCGGACGCCGCCGTCATCGGCAGCGCCGTGGGTCAGGGGGCCGATCTCGACCGGCTGCTCGACCCGCTGCGGGCGGTCCTCCGCGACGGCAAGGTCCAAGGAAAGGTCCTCGCCTTCCCGGCCGACATCGACAAGCTCGGCGGCGCCACGAACGTGCAGGCGCGCTGGTCACGGCAGGTGGGCGCGCCGTTCTATCACCTCGAGCTGTCGCGATCGTTGCGCGACGAGCTGATCGAGGACGCCGACCTCCGGCGCCGCTTCGCCGGCGCGTTCGCGCAGGTCGCGGCGGGCGCGAGCCGGACGGGCGGCGCTGGCTGCGCTTCGAACGAGGCGCGCTGACGGAGGCGGTCCTACCGCCCCTCTCGCTACGCGAGCGACGCCCCGCGGGCGGTCCTACCGCCCCTCTCGCTACGCGAGCGACGCCCCGCGGGCGGTCCTACCGCCCCTCTCGCTACGCGAGCGACGTCCCGCGGGCGGTCCTACCGCCCCTCTCGCTACGCGAGCGACGTCCCGCGGGCGGTCCTACCGCCCCTCTCGCTACGCGAGCGACGTCCCGCGGGCGGTCCTACCGCCCCTCTCGCTACGCGAGCGACGCCCCGCGGGCGGTCCTACCGCCCCTCCGGGCGAGGGTCCGCCCGGACACGCGACGCGCGCGACCTCCCGAGGGGCCGGTTGTTCACACCGCCGTGTCAGCCTACGCTCGTCCGCAGGCGATGCTGCTGGGACGCGACACGCTGAGGAACCTCTGCCGGGCGCGGGACCTGCTCTCCGAGGTGCGCGAGTCGAGGCTGTCGATCGAGGACGTGGCGCGGGCGGCGGCGATCTCTCCCTATCACTTCATCCGGCAGTTCGAGGCGGTGTTCGGCGTGACCCCGCACCAGTACCGCATCCGGCGGCGCCTCGATCTGGCCAAGGAGCTCCTCGCGGCCGGGCGGCACTCGGTGACCGAGGTGTGCATGGAGGTCGGGTTCTCCAGCCTCGGCAGCTTCAGCGCCCTCTTCGCGCAGCGGATCGGCGTGCCGCCTTCGGCGTACCGGCGGCGGCTGCGTGCGATGGTCCAGGTGCCGGGGAAGCTCCCGTGGGAGCTCGTCCCCGGGTGCCTCCCCCTGATGGGACGGCTGCCGCCCGATGCGTTTCGCAGTTTTCGAGAAGCCTGAGCCGGGCGGCCCTGACAGACTCGGCCTCGAACCATCCGTTCAGCGAGGAGATCGATGAAGATCAAGCTCAACAGCATCATGGTCGAGGACCAGGACCGAGCGCTGAAGTTCTACACGGAGGTGCTCGGCTTCAAGAAGAAGCACGACATCCCCGTCGGGGAGTACCGGTGGATCACCGTGGTCTCGCCGGAGGGCCCCGACGACGTCGAGCTCGTGCTGGAGCCGAACGCCAACCCGGCGGCGAAGACGTTCCAGCAGGCGATGTTCACCCAGGGCATCCCGCTCACCGCGTTCGAGGTGACGGATCTCCAGGCCGAGTTCACGCGCCTCAAGGAGCAAGAGGTCGCCTTCACCCAGGAGCCCACGCCCGCGGGCCCGGTCATGATCGCGGTGTTCTCCGACACCTGCGGGAACCTGATCCAGCTCTATCAGCCCCTCTAGAGCGGTCCCCCCTCCGCCCCTCGCACAAGCGCCGCAGCGCGGCGACAAGCGCCACAGAGCGACGGTCCCCCGCACAGGAGACGGGCGCAGATCGGCGTTTTCGGCGCGCAAGCGCACGAAAGGGCGCTGAGCACCGAAAACGTCGCGATGGGCCCGTATCCGAAGCGGGTGACCGCCGCGCTCAGTCACACACGACCGGTGGCAGGTCGTTCAGCGGCGCGACACCGTGGTTGTCAAGCAGCGTGGCATTGCTCGAGGGCACCACCGTCTCACCGCAAAACACGTTCCGAACGAACGCGCCCGCGTTGCCCGTGATGCTGACATTCCCTCGGACGACCGAGAAGCTGATGCCGAAATCGTTGCCCCTCGACGCGAGATCGCCCGT
This sequence comes from Sorangium cellulosum, assembly GCF_004135735.1. Taxonomy (GTDB): domain Bacteria; phylum Myxococcota_A; class Polyangia; order Polyangiales; family Polyangiaceae; genus Sorangium; species Sorangium cellulosum_F. The sequence goes on from NZ_CP012670.1 coordinate 5,954,919, forward strand.
GATCGTCAGGCCTCGCAGCCGCACCGCCTCGCCTTGCACCGTGATGCCGCCGTCGATGATCACCGCGCGCTCGAGGAACCCCTCGCCGTACAGGAGCGTGCCCCTGCCGGTGATCGTGATGCTGCCGACGTACCTGCCTGGGCGCAGCACGACGACCCGCCCGTCCTCGGCCAAGCGAGCCTCGAGATCGGCCATGGGCACCGAGGGATCCAGGAAGATGGCGCCCGACGCCTCGCTGACGGCGTAGCGGATGGGCGTGTTGTCGAAGAACGCCGCAGCGGAGCCGGAGAAGGCGATCGGCGCGTCCACCACGTCCCCCTCCGCCTGGATCGTGTGCGAGAGGGTGGCGCCCGAGACATCGAGCTCGATGCCGCCGGCCGGCGCGCCCACGACCGCGATGCCGCCCGCCGTGATGTCGCGGCCGCCGGGCGTGGCGGCCACGACGATCCCGTCGCGCGCGTCCCCGAGCTCCGCGGGCACCCCCGTGCCGTGCGGCTCGTTCACCACCGGATTGATGATCGCCACGACGGCCGTGGCACCGGCCGAAACGTCGACGTCCTCGGGAGTACCCGTGGTGTCGTCGCCGCCGCAGCCGACAGCGCCGGCGCACGCGAGCACGAGCAGGGCGCGTCGCACGGAGAGCGCGCTGGACGGTATACGGCGGCCAGAGCCAGCCTGCGGCTCACACACATCGCTTCTTTCCATCATCGTGAGGGACTCCTATGAATGAGATCCTTCATCGAGAGATCGCGCACACGGGGCTCCTCGGACGGGCCGTTACGCAGATCGCATTCACCATCTCCTGAAGCGCCATTTTCCCTTCCCCTTTCCCTTGCGAATGACGAAGACCCGGCCGTCGTCGTCATCGTCGTCGTGCACCAGCACCGTCGGCCTGGCGTGGACCTTCACGGCCCACGCGGTGGCCACCAGGATGCCGATCACGGGCGCGCTCGAGCCGACCATGAGCACCGAGCTCACAGGCCCCCCTCAGCACGACGCCCTCGGCGCAGGCTCCCACGGTCGCGTTCGACCGCGCGGTAGCGCTGCCCGCAAGGAGCACACCTCCCCCACCCACGAAGACCATCCGATGCTGCAGTCGCACCGCGGCCCATCGGCGGCTCAGGAATCGAACGGCCGACGGCCCCGGTGCGCCCGAGCGCGCGATCGGACCGCACGCGCCGACTACTGCAGCAACGCGGACGGGGGGCAACGGCGTATCGGTCTGCGTCGCGCAGGGGTGGTGTGGGGGACGGGCCGATGTCTGAATGGGATTACAAGCAACAAGGGTAGGCGCGCGGAGAGGGTGCGCGTCGGGCGGTGTGGGGGACGGGCCGATGTCCGAGCCAGGTTGCCATCTCTCCTCCGGCAACGCCGGAGGAGAGATGGCTCAGGCGAGTTCGGCGGGGCCCCGCACCGCGCGACGCGCACCCTCTCCGCGCGCCAGGCAGCTCGCCGGGGCCCCCGCACCGCACGACGCGCCCCCCCACGCGCCGGGCAACCCGCCCCGGCGCGGCGCGCTCAGGCCTCGCGAGGGCTCGTGCGCGTGTCCTTCAGCATCACGTCGTGGACGCCGCCCTCGCGGATGCTGACCGCCGAGGCGACGGTCAGGCGCGCGCGCATGTACAGATCGCGGAGCGTCAGGGCGCCGCAGTTGCACATCGTCGAGCGCACCTTGGCGAGCGTGACGTCGAGGTTGTCCTTCAGCTTGCCCGCGTACGGCACGTAGCTGTCGACCCCCTCCTCGAACTCGAGCTGATCCTTCTTCTTGGCGGTGTCGCCGTGGTCGTAGCGCTGCCAGTTGCGCGCGCGGTTGCTCCCCTCCCCCCAGTACTCCTTCACGAACTGGTTGTTCACCCGCACCTTGCGCCCCGGCGCCTCGTCGAACCGCGCGAAGTAGCGGCCCATCATGATGAAATCGGCGCCCATCGCGAGCGCGATCGTGATGTGGTAATCCTGGCTGATACCGCCGTCGGAGCAGATCGGCACGTAGATGCCCGTCTTCCGGAAATACTCGTCGCGCGCCTTGGCCACCTCGATCACGGCCGACGCCTGGCCGCGACCGATGCCCTTCTGCTCGCGCGTGATGCAGATCGAGCCGCCGCCGATGCCCACCTTGACGAAGTCGGCGCCGGCCTCGACCAGGTAGAGGAACCCCTCGCGATCGACCACGTTGCCGGCGCCGATGTAGCCGTGCGGGTACCTCGACTTCACGAACGCGATGGTGTCGCGCTGCCACTCCGAGTAGCCGTCCGACGAGTCGATGCAGAGCACGTCCGCGCCCGCTTCCATCAGCGCCGGCACGCGCTCCTCGTGATCGCGCGAGTTGATGCCGGCGCCGACGATCAGCCGCTTCTCGCGGTCCACGTTCTCGAGCGGGTGCTCCTGGTGCGACTCGTAGTCCTTGCGGAACACCAGGTAGTGCAGGTGCTGGCGCTCGTCGATCACCGGCAGGGTGTTGAGCTTGTGGCGCCAGATGAGCTCGTTCGCCTCCTCCAGGTCGATGCCGACCTTGCCGCAGTGGATCGAGCGGAACGGCGTCATGATCTCGCGCACCGGCGTGCCGAGCGGCGTCTTGCCGAGCCGGTAATCGCGGCTCGTGATGATGCCGACGAACTTGCCCGTGGGCGTGCCGTCCTCCGTGATCGCGATCGTGGAGTGCCCCGTGCGCTCGGTCACCGCGAGCACGTCGCCCAGCGTCGCGTCGGGGCGCAGGTTCGAGTCGCTCACGACGAACCCGGCCTTGTAGTTCTTCACGCGCCGCACCATGGCGGCCTCTTCCTCGATGCCCTGCGAGCCGTAGATGAACGACAGCCCGCCGCAGCGCGCGAGCGCGATCGCGAGCTCGGCGCCCGAGACCGACTGCATCAGCGCGCTGGTGATGGGCACGTTGATCGTGAGCGGCGCCTGCCTCGGGTCCGGTGGGCTCGCGCTCGGATCGGCCTTGAACCGGACAACGGGCGCCGTGAGGTCGACGTTGGCGGGGACGCAGTCTTTCGTCGTCAGGTTCGGGACGAGCAGGTACTCGCCGAAGGTCCTGCTCGGCTCATCGTAGATGAATGCCATGTCGGCTAGTAGTGCGGCCTTCCCGGACTGTCAACGCGACCGGCCAGGCGCCGCGGAGCCCGGCCGCACGGCGCGCGCCGCCCGGATGAGCGGCGCGGGCCGCCCGGATGAGCGGCGCGCGCCGCCCGGATGAGCGGACAGGGTGAGCTGGATGGGGGGCAGGAGGGGCGCGACGCGCGCCGGTGGGGCCGCCGCGGAGGCCCCGGAGGACGGGGGGGCGCGGGCGGCGAGGGCGCGGGCCAGGCGTCGGTCGACGCCTGGCCCCGCGCGCCCGCTCGCGCCGGGCTACCGCGGGATGCCGTCGAGCTGGCAGGTCACGCTGCAGCCGTCGCCGCTCTTGCGGTTCCCGTCGTCGCACGCCTCGTAGGGGCTCTGCACCTTGCCGTCGCCGCAGAACGGGCCGTAGACGCAGCCCGGCGCGCACTTGCCGTAGCCGCCGGTGTTGTGGCCGTCACCGTCGTCGCACTGCTCCTCGCCGTTGCGGATGCCGTCGCCGCAGCGCGGACCGAGCTGGCAGCGCGGGCCGCACTCGCCGTAACCGCCGTCGTTCTCGCCGTCGTCGCACTGCTCGCCGGCCTGGACCACGCCGTCGCCGCACTGGGCGCCGAGGCGGCAGTTGTTGCTGCAGCCCGCGGCCTCGTTCGGGGGGTCGCACTGCTCGCCCCACTCCTCGTCCACGCGCCGGTCACCGCACTTGGCCGCCGGCGTGCAGTCGGGCATGCAGCTCCCGTAGAAGCCGTCGTTCACGCCGTCGTCGCAGGTCTCCGCGCCGTTGACGATGCCGTCGCCGCAGTACGGCCCGTACTGGCAGAGGACATTGCACCCGCCGTACTCGCCGGTGTTCTTCCCGTCGCCGAGATCGCAGTCCTCCTCGCTCGGCTGGACGATGCCGTCGCCGCACCGCGGCCCGTACACGCACCCGGGGCCGCACTGTCCGTACCCGCCGTCGTTGATGCCGTCGTCGCACTCCTCGTTGAACTGCGGCTGCAGCACCCCGTCGCCGCAGTGCGCGGCGCGCCGGCAGCTCACGCAGCTCGGGTCGTCCGGGTCGTCGCACTCCTCGCCCCAGTCCGCGTCGACGCGGCTGTCGCCGCAGCGCGGGGCCGGCGCGCAGCCCGGGGCGCAGGTGCCGTAGGTGCCGTCGTTCACGCCGTCGTCGCACGCCTCGGGGCCGTTGCGGATGCCGTCGCCGCAGTACGGCGCGTACTTGCAGGCGGCGTCGCACCCGCCGTACACGCCGGTGTTGTTCCCGTCGCCGAGATCGCAGTCCTCCTCGCCGGGCTGGACGATGCCGTCGCCGCAGCGCGGCCCGTACACGCACGCGGGGCCGCACTGCCCGTACCCGCCGTCGTTCACGCCGTCGTCGCACTCCTCGTTGAACTGCGGCTGCGTGATCCCGTCGCCGCAGTGCGTGGCGATCCGGCAGTTCACGCAGCTCGGGTCGTTCGCGTCGCACTCCTCGCCCCAGTCCGCGTCGACGCTGCCGTCGCCGCAGCGCGGGGCCGGCGTGCAGCCCGGGGTGCAGGTGCCGTAGGTGCCGTCGTTCACGCCGTCGTCGCACGCCTCGAGGCCGTTGCGGATGCCGTCGCCGCAGTACGGCGCGTACTTGCAGGTGGCGTCGCACCCGCCGTACTCGCCGGTGTTCCTCCCGTCACCGAGGTCGCAGTTCTCCTCGCCGGGCTGGACGATGCCGTCGCCGCAGCGCGGCCCGTACACGCACGAGGGGCCGCACTGCCCGTACCCGCCGTCGTTGATGCCGTCGTCGCACTCCTCGTTGAACTGCGGCTGCGTGATCCCGTCGCCGCAGTGCGTGGCGATCCGGCAGTTCACGCAGCTCGGGTCGTTCGCGTCGCACTCCTCGCCCCAGTCCGCGTCGACGCTGCCATCACCGCAGCGCGGCGCCGGCGTGCAGCTCGGGCTGCAGGTGCCGTAGGTGCCGTCGTTCACGCCGTCGTCGCACGTCTCGGCGCCGTTGATGCTGCCGTCGCCGCAGTACGGCCCGTACTTGCAGGTGGCGTCGCACCCGCCGTACTCGCCGGTGTTCCTCCCGTCACCGAGGTCGCAGCTCTCCTCGCCGGGCTGGACGATGCCGTCGCCGCAGCGCGGCCCGTACACGCACGAGGGGCCGCACTGCCCGTACCCGCCGTCGTTCACGCCGTCGTCGCACTCCTCGCCGTACGCCGGCTGCGTGACCCCGTCGCCGCAGTGCTCGCCGATCCGGCAATGCACGCAGGTCGGGTCGCTCGGGTCGTCGCACTCCTCGCCCCACTCCGCGTCGACGCGGCTGTCGCCGCAGCTCGGGGCCCACGTGCAGCTCGGGTTGCAGGTGCCGTAGGCGCCGTCGTTGATGCCGTCGTCGCACTGCTCGTCGTCGTTGACGACGCCATCGCCGCACGACGGCCCGATCTGGCACGAGGTCGTGCAGCCGTTGTAGCCGTCCTCCGTGTTGCCGGAGCCGAGGTCGCACGCCTCGTACGGCGCGTTCACCTGGCCGTCGCCGCACCGGGGCGGCAGCACGCACCCGGGCGCGCAGAGGCCGGACGCGTTGGCGTACGTGCTGTTGTTGACGCCGTTGTCGCACTCCTCGGGGCCGTTCCTCACGCCGTCGCCGCAGTAGGGCCCGAGCCGGCAGTCGTTGCACTGGCCGTAGCCGGAGCCGTTCTCGCTGCCATCGTCGCACTCCTCGCCCGGCGTCACGACCGGCGGGTCCACCCCGCACTCGGGCGTGCAGACCGAGGTGCCGGCGCTGAAGCCGCCGAGCGTGAGCTGGTAATTCGAGCCGGTGACGTGGCGCTCGGCCTGGAACACCGCGATCTCGTAGACCCTGCCGTGCTCGAGGTTCAGGTTGACGGTGTAGGGGTTGCGCCGCGGGCAGTTGTTCTCGGTGCAGGGGGTCACCAGGGCCGTGCCGTCGTCGCGGATGGTCACGCTCTCCTGGTTGCGCTGGTGGATGCCGCCGATGTCCGCGGTCAGCGTGTTGTTGATGAACACCCAGACGTCGTCGTCACCGAAGAAGGTGAGCACGGGGTCGGCCGCCCCGGGATCCGCGTTGAACTGGAACCAGTAGCGGACCTCGCTCGTGAAGTAGAAGTTGTGCCTCCCGCCGCCGTCTCCGTTCTGCGCCAACTCCAGGTTGCTGGCGACCAGGCTCTCGAGCGCGGGATCGCCGCCGGGCGGGTTGGGGTCCAGCGGCCAGAACGGCTCCCGCTCGTAGACGAAGGTGCCCGGGCTCGTCTCGATCAGATCGATCGTGGTGACGAACGTCCGGTTGTAGTTCGGGTTGTCCCGGTACCACCACCGGAAGTTGTCCTGCCCCGAGGTCCAGCCGTTCGCGTTCGACGGCGTGAAGAAGCCGTTCCCGCGGGCGTTCACCGGCTTGCCGTCGGCGTCGAGCGTCGTCAGGACGGTGCCGTCGATCTGCGCGCCGTCCGGATTGATCTCGAAGTCGAAATGCCCCCTGATCCCGTCGCGCTGGTTGGCGTCGCACGCGCCGTTGGCCGTGGAGCTGAAGTTGTAGTCCTGCGGACACCAGCCGATGAAGTCGCGCAGGACCATCGGCAGCCGCATCTCGGTGGGCTGCGTGGTGCAGACGTAGCCGGCCTCGATCACGCACTCGGCGGAGCAGCCGTCGCCGCTCTCGCTGTTGCCGTCGTCGCACTCCTCGGTGGGGTCGCCGGGCAGGAGGATGCCGTCGCCGCACCGCGAGGTGCACGCGCCGGCGGAGCAGTCCGGCTCGGACTTGCAGTCCGGCGTGCAGCCGTCGCGCCAGTCGCCGTTGCCGTCGTCGCAGACCTCGGTGCCCTCCCGGATGCCGTCGCCGCAGACGGAGAAGCCCGTGCAGTCCTGGGGCTCGCCGTCGTCGCACACCCGGCCGAGCTCGATCCGGCACGACGCGTCGCAGCCGTCGCCGGGGAACTCGTTGCCGTCGTCGCACTGCTCGGCGCCGCGCTTGAGCCCGTCGCCGCACATCGTCTTGCAGGGGAACCCGACGCGCGAGCAGTCCCAGCCCTCCTCGAGCTCGCAGTCCGCGCTGCAGCCGTCGCCGTCGAGCGGAACCTGGCCGTCGTCGCACTGCTCCTCGCCCCCGATCATGCCGTCACCGCACTCGGGCGACGGGGGCGGGGTGCAGGGGCCGCCGGACGGCGGGCACGTCCAGCCGAGCTCGATCCGGCACTGCGCCGTGCAGCCGTCGCCGCCCGCGGTGTTGCCGTCGTCGCACTGCTCGCCGACCTGCACCGCGCCGTCGCCGCAGTAGGTCCTCTCGGTGCACGGCCGGCCCGGCCTGCAGACCCAGCCCTCCTCGAGCTGGCAGTCGGCCGAGCAGCCGTCGCCGCTCACGGTGTTGCCGTCGTCGCACGCGTCGCCGCCGTTCACGCGGCCGTCACCGCACGCGAAGAGGCGGTTGCAGGGCTCGCCCGGATCGGGGCACACGAACGACGGATCCACCGCCTTGCAGTCGGCGCTGCAGCCGTCGCCGCCCACGGCGTTGCCGTCGTCGCAGACCTCGCCCGGGTGGATCACGCCGTCGCCGCACCGGATCTGCAGCTCGCAGGGCTGCCCCGGGGTCGAGCAGGTGTAGAACGCCTCCTGCCGGCACAGGTTCGAGCAGCCGTCGCCGCCCACGGTGTTGCCGTCGTCGCACTGCTCGCCGCTCTCCCGGAGCCCGTTGCCGCAGACCGGCAGGCGCGTGCACGGCTGCCCGGGCCGGGAGCACACGAAGCCCGGCTCGCGCTTGCAGTCCGCGCTGCAGCCGTCGCCGGACGCCGGCGGGTTGTCGCCGTCCTCGCACTCCTCGTCGAGGTTCACGCGGCCGTCGCCGCACCACTGGAGGACGTTGCAGGGCTGCCCCGCGATGGGGCACCCGTGATTCGGCTCCACCGCCTTGCAGTCGGCGCTGCAGCCGTCGCCGCTCACGGCGTTGCCGTCGTCGCAGATCTCGCCGGGGTCGATCACGCCGTCGCCGCACCGGATCTGCAGCTCGCAGGGCTGCCCCGGGGTCGCGCAGGTGTAGAACGCCTCCTGCCGGCACAGGCTCGAGCAGCCGTCGCCGCCCGCGGTGTTGCCGTCGTCGCACTGCTCGCCGCTCTCCCGGAGCCCGTTGCCGCAGACCGGCAGGCGCGTGCACGCCTGCCCGGGCCGGGAGCACACGAAGCCCGGCTCGCGCTTGCAGTCCGCGCTGCAGCCGTCGCCGGAGGCCGGCGGGTTGTCGCCGTCCTCGCACTCCTCGTCGAGGTTCACGCGGCCGTCGCCGCACCACTGGAGGACGTTGCAGGGCTGCCCAGCCACGGGGCACCCGTGATTGGGCTCCACCGCCTTGCAATCGGCGCTGCACCCGTCGCCGCTCACGTTGTTGCCGTCGTCGCAGACCTCGCCCGGATTCACCACGCCGTCGCCGCACCGGATCTGCAGCTCGCAGGGCTGCCCCGGGATCGGGCAGCTATAGAGGGCCTCCTGCCGGCAGAGGCTCGAGCAGCCGTCGCCGCTCGCGGTGTTGCCGTCGTCGCACTGCTCGCCGCTCTCCTGGAGCCCGTTGCCGCAGACCGGCAGGCGCGTGCACGCCTGCCCGGGCCGGGAGCACACGAAGCCCGGCTCGCGCTTGCAGTCCGCGCTGCAGCCGTCGCCGGAGGCCGGCGGATCGCCGCCGCCGTCGTCGCACTCCTCGTCGCCGGTCACGCGGCCGTCGCCGCACCACTGGAGGAGGACGCAGGGCTCCCCTGGCACGAGGCACGCGTACAGCGGGTCCACCACCTTGCAGGCGTCGCTGCAGCCGTCGCCGCTCATGGTGTTGCCGTCGTCGCAGATCTCGCCGGGGTCGATCACGCCGTCGCCGCACCGGATCAGCAGCTCGCAGGGCTGCCCCGGGGTCGCGCAGTCGTAGAACGCCTCCTGCCGGCAGAGGCTCGAGCAGCCGTCGCCGCTCACGGCGTTGCCGTCGTCGCACTGCTCGCCGGGCTCCCTGTCCCCGTTGCCGCAGACCGGCAGGCGCGAGCACGGCTGCCCGGGCCTCGGGCACACGAAGCCCGCCTCGCGCTTGCACGTCGCGTCGCAGCCGTCGCCGGACACCTCGTTCCGGTCGTCGCACTCCTCCGAGCCGTTCACGCGGCCATCGCCGCAGTCGTAGAGGAGGGTGCAGGGCTCGCCCGGCGTCGGACAGACGTACGAGGGGTCGACGACGTAGCAGTCGGCGCTGCACCCGTCGCCGTCCACGGTATTGCCGTCGTCGCAGAACTCGCCCGGATCCAGCATGCCATCGCCGCACGCGATGGTGAGGACGCACGGCTCACCGGGCGTCGGGCACTCGCAGTAGGGCTCGATCTCGCAGAGGCCGGAGCAGCAGTCGCCAGGCACGCTGTTGCCGTCGTCGCACGCCTCGCTGGCCTGGTTGATCTTGCCGTCGCCGCAGGCGGGCTCCTGCGGCAAGGCGCACTCGGGGGGGGGATCCTCGCCGGCGCACGGGTCCGGCGCGCCGCCCTGCCCGCCGACGCCGGCGCCGACGCCGACGCTCAGACCGAACTCGTCATCGCCGCCGCTGCCGCCCTCTCCGCCGGAGCTCATGTCGCCCCCCGCGCCGCCCGCGCCGGGGTCGCCGACCAGGGTGGAGGAGGGTCCCCCGCCGCAGGCGGCTGCCACGTGCAGCAAACCCACCGCCAAAGCCAGATAAGACGATCTCAAACTCACGACACACCTCGACGAGCGCGGGCCCACGCGCTCGGGCCAAAAGGTCGACGCCCCTGTTTTCAGGGTAACTCAAACACCCTTCGCACATCCAGACGAAAATGGGCCCACCCTGCGCCACTCGGCGCCAGGCGGCGCCACGCGGCTCCACGCGGCGCCATGCGGCTCCATTCCGCGCTTCCCCGCGACATCCCATCTTCGTGGATTCCACCGGAGCAGCTCCGTGGACCGATGACGCGCATTGCGCAATGCAGCGAAGGGCGCGTTGTGGCGCCGCCGGTCGAGGGCGGCGTGGAGACGGACCGACGTCAGAGCAAAATACAAGAGACAACGGCACGACGGCAGCGCCTCTCCCGGGTAGGATCTCTCGAAAGAGGGACACCATGCGCTTGCTTGTCTCGATCGACTCCTGGGGTGCGAGATTGCTCTCGGTGCTGGCGCTCGCGCCGGCCGTGGGCTGCGATATCAACGTCACGTCGGGGGAGAGCTCCAGCGGGAGCACCGGAGGTACCTCCGTGGGGAGCACCGGAGGTACCTCCGTGGGGAGCACCGGAGGTACCTCCGTGGGGAGCACCGGAGGTACCTCCGTGGGGAGCACCGGAGGTACCTCCGTGGGGAGCACCGGAGGTACCTCCGTGGGGAGCACCGGAGGCACCTCCGTGGGGAGCGCCGGCGGCTCGTCGAGCGGAGACGCTCCGTTCCCGTGCGACGATCCCGAGCCGATCCTCGTCGCGGGCCAGAACACCGGGTACGTCCGCTGCGCCGGCGGCTGGATGCACCGCGCCGAGGTCGTCACCTGTCCCAGCGCGATCCCGCGCGCCACGGCGTGCCAGGACAAGGACCCGAGCGGCGCCCCCGGGGGCTGCTCCACCGACGCCGACTGCACCGACCAGCCGAACGGTTACTGCAAGAGCGCCGAGGGGGGAGAGGCGCTGCCAGGGTGCTTCTGCGCCTACGGATGCACGACCGACGCCGACTGCGGTGAGGGGCAGATCTGCCTGTGCGGCGATCCGGTCGGGCAGTGCGTCCCCGCCTCGTGCGAGAGCGACCAGGACTGCGGCTCGCTGCTCTGCTCGAGCCATGTCCTCCTCCCCGGGTGCGGCGGGACCGGCTTCGCGTGCCAGACGCCCTCGGACGAGTGCGCCAGCGATGAGGACTGCGCCGGCGACATGCAATGCTCGCTGGAGGCCGGAATGCACGCCTGCTCGGAGCAGATCTGCGCGATCGGCCGGCCGTTCCTGGTCGACGGGGTCGTGCGCACCGCCGCGCCCGCCGCGCGCGACGACTGGCGCGCGGGAGCGGCGGCCGACCGGGGAGCGCCGCCTCGCCTGGACGCGCTCTCGGCCGGGCAGCGGGCGGCGCTCGCCGAGCACTGGACGCGCGCCGCGCTCCTCGAGCACGCGTCGATCGCCGCGTTCGCGCGCTTCGCGCTGCAGCTGCTCTCGCTCGGCGCGCCGCCCGGGCTCGTCGCCGCGACCCAGGCCGCGATGGGCGACGAGGCCGAGCACGCCCGCCTGTGCTTCGAGCTGGCCAGCGCGTTCGGCGGCCGCGACGTCGGCCCGGGTCCGCTCGCCATCGACGGCGCGCTCGGCGGCGCGGACGCGCGCGAGATCCTGGTGACCGCCGTCCGCGAGGGGTGCATCGGCGAGACGATCGCCGCGATCGAGGCCGCGGAGGCCGCCCTCCACGCGACCGACCCGGCCGTCCGGCGCGCGCTCGAGAAGATCGCGGAGGACGAGTCGCGGCACGCAGAGCTCGCCTTCCGGTTCGCCGCCTGGGCGATCGAGCGCGACCCCGCGCTGGCGGACGCCCTCGTCGACGAGGTCGCCGCCTCCGCCGCGGGCGCGCCCGCCGCGGGCGAGGCCGAGGACGGCGGCCCGCTGCTCGGCTTCGGCGTGCTCTCGCCGTGGCAGCGGCGCGCGATCCGGGAGCGCGCGCTGTCGCAGGTCGTCACGCCGTGCGCGCGGGCGCTGCTCGCGCGCGCGTCGCACCGCGGAGGCCGCCGCGCCCCGCGCCCTCCGGCCGGCCCTCGGCGCGAGGAGGGCGATCAGCGCGAGGAGATCGAGAGCTTCGCGACGAAGAGCTGACCGCCTCCGGCCTCGACCGGGCAGTTCAGGAGCTCGAAGTCGGCGTCGGAGCGGCCCGCGAGGAAGAGGTCCGTTCCGGAGACGGCGAGCGCCTGGAGCCGCTGGCCCTCCGGGCCGCCGAGCCCGCCGAGCCACGCGATCGCGCCGTCCTCGCCCCCGAGCCGCGCGAGGTAGATGTCCTCGTCGGCCGCGCCGGCGAGCTCCGCGCCATCGCCGACGGTCATCCGCTCCTGGAAATGCCCGGCGACGACGACGTCCCCCGCGCTGTCGGCCTCGACGAACGCCACCGACTGATCCGCGGCGCCCCCGAGCTGCCTGGCCCACCGGAGGCCGCCCTCCCCGTCGAGGTGCGCGAGGAACCCGTCCCCTCCGCTGGAGACGAGCCGGCCTCCGGGCTCGCCCGAGACATCGATCTCGCCGTCGAACGAGCCGCCCAGCACGACGCCGCCGTCGCGCAGCGCGACGGCGCTGGCGCGCTGATCGCCCGGCAGCGAGGAGTAGTGTCGATGCCGGAGGCGCCCGCCGCCGTCGCTCGATCCATCGCAGATCCAGGCCGCCGGGAACGAGGCGAGGAACGAGTCGACCCCCATCGCGGGCGCGCCGCCGGGCGGCAGCGCGTCCCGGGGGCTGGAGAACCCGAGCTCGATCCGGCCCTGGAACTCGGCGATGACGAACGCCTCGCCCGCGGACACGCGGAGCCCGCGGGGCGAGAGGCGCCCGCCGTCCAGCCCCGGGAACGCGCCGTGGCAAGGGCGCGTGAGGGTCTGTCCATCGAAGCTGGAGAGCCCCATCCTCGCCCCCCCCTGCAGCGACGTCAGGACGACGACGCGATCGCCGTCCACGGCGACCGCCCTCGCCGTGTCCCTGCCGTTCTCCCCGTGCGTCGCGCACGCCGCGTGGCCGCCCGGATCGCGCCTGTCGAGCTTCGCCACGAACAGCGCGCCGCCCCCGGCGTGGGCCGGAAGCGGGCAGTCTGCGCCGAAGGACAGGCTGCCCGTGAAGTCGCCCGCCACATAGACGCCGATCTCGCCCACGGCGATCGCGGTCGCCTGGTGCGCGCGCGTCGCGGCGTCGTTCGCCGCGTTCCCGAAGCGCTCGCTGAAGAGGTGATTCCCGTCGCGCGCCAGGTGCGCCACGAAGACGTCCGTGCCCGCGCCTCCCGCCGTGAGCGGCGCGCCCCCCGCGACGGCGATGTCCCCCTTGAAGCCGCCCGCGAGCCACAAGGTGCCGTCGCCGTCGGCCGCGATCCCGCCGAGCGTGGTCTCGGCGTCCCCGAAGGACAGCGCCCACTGGCACGTGTAGCCGGGTCCGCTGAACGAGCCGCCCCCGGCGCCCTGCTCGTCGATGTACCGCAGTCCGGCGATCTCCGCGCAACCCGCGCCGCCCGCCGCGATGAGGGCGCTCGAGAGCAGGAGCCGCCGCTCGAAGCGCAGCCTCGCCATCAGAACACCCCGACGACGGAGCCGCCGAGCACGCCCGGCACGATCTGCACACGCGGGCCCGCGCCCGGGGAATCCGGCGGCACCGTCAACCAGAGGACCGTCGTGCCAGCGAGCGCCGCCCCCGCGGCGATGAACGAGAAGTCGGAGATGGTCGCATACGACATCGCCCTCCTCGCGAGCTGGGGCACCGGCCGCGCGCACCCCTGGTAACGCGCCGGGCTGCTGCACGACGTCCCCGCGGTCCGCTCGACCTCGTTCCACGTCGTGATCGCGAGGCCCCCGAACGTGCTGCCGAGCGCGATGCCCGCCAGCGTGAGCCCGCCCGTGACCCACATCAGGTTTCGATGGAGCGGATCGGGCCTCGTGCCGAGCGGTGTCGGCCAGGGGCGCCCGAGGGAAGACGATGCGGGCGCCTCCTCGTCGAGGCCGCCCGCCGCGATGGCGATGCGGGCGTGCTCGCCTGGCGGGCTCACCGCGCCACCGCGCGCCTCATCGGCCCGGACCGCGACCGCCGGCGCCGAGGCGGCCAGGGCGGCGAGGAGCCCGAGCGCGGCGCGGCCGGCCACACCACGCCCGGAGCCGCGATGCGCCGCGCGCCCCGCGCCGCGCAGGTCGATGGGGCGGCGGGCCCCTCCTCTGCAGGTCTCCTCGAGCATCGAGTTCCCTGGATGGTCGGCGAGCGGCATCGGTTTCGGATCTCCGGCGCTGGACCGCGACGACCGATATCAGGGCACCGCGGCGATGGCCAGGGCGAAAGGCGCCGCCGGGCGGTGGTCGCATCTGGACAGCTCACCTCCGGGGCTTGCGCTCCGGCGCGCCGCGAGACAGCGCGCGGCGCCCGCCCGCCCGCCGCGTTCCGCTTCGACCGACGCGGCCTTTGCGCTAGCTTTCTGCCCTCCGCTTTCGCTCTCGTCCGCTCGCTCCAGGGCCGCCGAGCGCCCTGGCGAACAGGTGCCCCGATGTCCTCCGTGCCAGCCGTCAAGAAGAAGCGCTCCAGGAAGGGCGAGCCCCCCCTGCCCCGCCGGGACGAGGCGTGGATCGGCGGCTTCTTCTCCCTGCGCGCGTTCGTCCGCGAGGGCGACGACGCGTACCGCCCCGAGGCGGTCGTCTGGATGACCGATCGCGGCCTCGTCCTGAGCTGCACCACGCTCCGCCCCGGCGACGTCGTGGCGTGCGCGGTCGACAGCTTCGAGTCCACGGCCCGCGAGCCCCGGGAGGGGGAGCCCGGCCTGCCCGCGCGCGTGCGCGTGGCCTCGCCCGCGCTCGCCGACGCGCTGCGCGCGCGGCTCGGGCCCGGGGTCGACGTCCGCGTCGCGCCCACGCCCGAGATCGACGCCGTGGCCGAGGACCTGGAGGCGCACCTCGGCGCGGGCGACGGCGGCCCCTCGCCGAGCTTCCTCGGCGGCGGCATCGAGGCGCCCGCGATGGCCTCCTTCTTCCGCGCGGCGGCCGCGCTCCACCGCGCGGCGCCCTGGGAGGCCGTGCCGAGCGACACCGACATCCTGTCGCTGTCGATCCCCTCGCTCGGCGCGCGCGATCTCGCGCTCTGCGTGCTCGGGCAGGCCGGCCAGGGCCACGGCGTGCTCCTCTTCGAGAGCGCGCGGGGGTTCGAGCTCCACCTCGCGGCGCTCGAGGCGCCCCGGGACAGGCCCCCCACGTCGCTGCCGGCGGGCTTCTTCTCGCTGAGCTTCGACCGCGCGAGCGACCTGCACCCCGCGCTGCGCGCCGAGGTCGCCGAGCAGCGCTGGGAGCTGGTCGGGCCCGACGCGGTCCCCACGCTCGCGATGGTCGACGAGGACCTCCTCGGCCGCAAGCCGACGCCGCAGGAGCTCACGGCCTCCGAGGCGCTCGCGCTCGGCCTGGTCGAGCTGATGAAGCGGCGCGACGAGCTCGCGCAGGCCTTCCGCGGCGGCGCCCCCGTCGAGGCGAGCTACGTCGTGGAGACGCACGGCGGCCCGGTGGAGGTGATGTTCCGCGCGCCTCACCCGGAGCGGGGCTGACCGCCGGCCGCGCGGGGCACGCCGCGCCGGCGCGCGCTCGCCTCAGCGGGCGGCGAGCCGGTAGACATCGGCGCTCACGATGAGCTCGCAGACGACGTTGCCGAGCTGGAGGATGTCGCCGCTCTGCAGCGGCACGCCGTCCCCGGCCGGCGAGAGCAGCCGGTCGTTCAGGAACGTCCCGTTGGTGCTCTTCCGGGCGTGGAGCGTCGGGGCGTCCGGGCCGAGCACCGAGATGTGGGCGTGGACCTTGGAGACGGACGGGTCGCGGAGCACGATATCGCTGTTGAGGGCGCGGCCGATCAGGATGCGATCCTGCCAGGGGCTGTCCGGGCGCTTCGTCACCGGCAAGAGCTCGCAGCGCTCGAACGAGGCGGCGGTCATCGCCGAGGAGATCCTGTGACGGAGCGGCGTCGGCTGGCAGCTCGTGCCAGGCGAGGTGCAGCCGAAGGCGGTCTTGAAGCAAGGAGCGCCAAGCTCGTCCGCGCTGGCCTCACGGAGCAGCCAGGCGTGGGGATACCTTCGCTCGAACGCCATCTGTGAGAGCGCCCGACACTGGGTGACGAGGGTCGCAAAGGTCGGCATGGCATGCCCTTTCCCGTGTGTTCTGCGCCTCCCCGATCGAGCGCGACGGAGCGCAGCGCGGCGGCGCTCCGCCATCATCCTGGCGTGGCCCGGAGGGCTCGCGGTGGGGCGCGACCGGCCCTGATGCCCCTCATGGTACCAGAGAACCTCGGCCCGCATCGCGGCGCGCTGGCGGCGAGGCGCGCGCCGGAGCGCGCGCGGCTACATCGTCACTCGCCGCCTCACCCGTCGTGCGCGGTCGCCTCCCGGGGCGAGCGCATGTATGTTGGTGACGTGAGCTCTTCCTACAACGTCCAGCACGCGCCGGTCGGCGCCTTTGCCTCCTTCACGCTCGGCAGCCATCACCGTCGGGGCGGCTTTGCCTCCCAGGTGGGCCGCCCGGGACAATCCAACCTCTACATCGGCTACCGCGAGGGTGAAAGCGACCTCTGCTGCCTTCCCTACTTCGAGGCGACCCACGATCCGAGCACGGTCCCGTTCGGGGTCACCCTGGAGCGCCCCAAGCGGCCGCGCCGTGTCTTCGACGATCGGGACATCCGCCGCGAGCTCGGGTGGGCCAGCGACACGATCCGCGCCGGGCGGCTCACGCTGACCATCTTCTCGCCATTCGGCCCGATCCCGGATCCGCGCACGGCGCCGGCCGCCGAGGTCGCGCTGCGGTCCTGCCCGGCGGTCCTCGCGCGCCTCGAGCTCGACAACACCGGCGGGACCGAGCCGCTGACAGGCTTCTTCGCGCTCGACGCGGCGAGCCTGCGCGACCTCGAGTCGACGAGCGACGGCCGTTTGATCGGCGTCGCGCACGGCCGCCGCTGGGGCTTCGCCAGCCGCCCCGAGCCGGGCGTCCGGGCCTTCCAGGCCTTCTCGATCGAGAACGCGTTCGACGGCTCCGCCGATCGGCTCTTCCGCCTCGGCAAGGTCGGCGGCCTGCTCGTGGAGGTCCCCCCGGGCGCGCGGCGCGAGGTCTGGATCGCGCTCGGGTTCCACGACGCCGGGGTGATCACCACCGGCATCGAGGCGCGCTACGCCTACACCCGCCATCACCGCGGGCTCGAGGAGGTGCTCTCGTTCGCGCTCGATCACCGCGAGGCGCTCCTCCGCGAGGCGGCGCAGCGGGACGAGGAGCTCTCGCGCGCGCCGCTCAGCCCCCCCCAGAAATGGCTGCTCGCCCAGGCCACGCACGGCTACTTCGGATCGACCCAGTGGCTGGACACGGCGCTCGAGGACGGCGCGCCGCCCGCGCCCCTCTGGAACGTGAACGAGGGCGAGTACGAGATGATGAACACCTTCGATCTCGCGATCGATCATCTCTTCTTCGAGCTGCGTTACGCGCCCTGGGCCGTGCGCAACGTCCTCGATCTCTACGTCGATCGGTACAGCTACCGCGACGGGGTGAAGCGCCCCGGCGCCCCGGGCGAGCTCCTCCCCGGCGGGGTGTCGTTCACCCACGACATGGGCGTCAGCAACCACTTCTCGCCGCCCGGGTACTCCAGCTACGAGCGCCCGAACCTCGACGCCGCGTGCTTCAGCTACATGACGTACGAGCAGCTCACCAACTGGATCTGCTGCGCGGGCGTGTACGTCGCGCGCACCGGCGACGAGGGCTTCCTCGCGCGCCACAGGGGCCTGCTCGCCGAGCTCCTCACGAGCCTCCTCCACCGCGACGCGCCCGAGCCCGACGCGCGCGGGGGCGTGATGGCGCTCGACAGCAGCCGCTGCGGCGCGGGCGCCGAGATCACGACCTACGACTCGCTGGATCACTCGCTGGGGCGCGCGCGCAGCAACCTGTACCTGGCCGGCAAGTCGTGGGCGTCGTACGTCATCCTCGCGCACCTCCTCGAGCGCTGCGGCGACGCCGCGCTCGCCGCGGAGGCCTCGGCCGCGAGCCGGAAGGCGGCGCGCGCCATCACGTCGGCCTTCCACGAGCCGTCCGGGTACATCCCCGCCCTGCTCGACGGGAGCTGCACGAGCGCGATCATCCCCGCGATCGAGGGGCTCCTCTACCCCCACGCCATGGGCCTCCTCTCGAGCGACGCCGCGGAGGGCGAGCACGGCGAGCTCCTCCGGGTGCTCCGCCGCCACCTCCAGGCGGTGCTCAAGCCCGGGCTGTGCCTGTTCCCCGAGGGCGGGTGGAAGCTCTCGAGCAGCAGCGACAACTCCTGGATGAGCAAGATCGCGCTCTGCCAGCACATCGCGCGCGCCCTCCTGAAGGTCGAGGAGCCCGACGCCGGGCGCCACGACGAGGCCCATGTCCGCTGGCAGATCGAGGGCTCCGGCTACTGGGCCTTCTCCGACCAGATGCAGCGCGGGGTGCCCGTCGGGAGCCGTTATTACCCGCGCGGCGTGACCGCCATCCTCTGGCTGGACGAGCCCTCCCCGGCGCCCGGGGCGAAGGGGCGCTAGCGCGCTCGGTCAGAAGGAGCGCCTGGCCGGCCCCCTGGTCAGGCCGACGACCTGCCGCAGCGCGTCCGCGAGCGTCTGGTAGGTCCGGACGCCCGCGAACGATATCCCGAGCTCCACCATCGTCCGGGCGAGCTGCGGCGACAGCCCCACGACAGCGCACCGGGCGCCGAGCAGGCGCAGCGACGAGACGATCGCCGCGATCTGCCCGGTCGCCGCCGCGTCCACCTCGGAGAGGCCCGTCAGGTCGAGCAGCACGTGCGTCGCCGACATCGAGGTCACCCGGTCGAGCAGCTCTTCGCAGATCGGCGCTGCCCTCTCCCGCGAGAGCACGCCGACGAGCGGCACCGCGAGGACGCCGTCCCACACCTGGATGATGGGCGCCGACAGCGCCCGGATCAGGCGCTCCTTCTGCTCGACCTCCTCGTCCTTGCGCCGGAGCTCCAGCGCGGCCGCCGCCATGTGCTGCGTCAGCTCCGCTTGCCGGGCCCGCAGCCGGGCGAGCCTCAGCCGGTGGAGCTCGTCCTCGATGGTCCGATCCGAGGCGTGGACGCGAAACTCCACGACGGGCTCCGCGCCCTCCGAGACGATGTGCTCGTCGGCCCAGCAGCGCTGCTCGAGCGCGCGGCCGAAGATCCCGATCACCTTGCCTTGCAGGAACGGGCACCCCCAGCGCATGCCGCCGGCCGCCTGCATCCGGAGCTCCCACGCGTTGCGCACCCGGACGGTGGCCGCGCACGCCGCGCGCTCGAAGGCCGGCAGCTCGAAGGCGCCCCACCCGGCCATGCTCACGAGGCGCCCCCAGGAGAGAAAGCCCTGCTCGAACGTCTCGCCCAGCCTCACGACATCGCGATAGTCCTCCGCGGTCCCCAGGCTCGAGGACCGCGCCACGAGCAGCCGGAACAGGTCGGTCCCGATCTCCTCCACGAGGGGCGACAGCATCCTGAAGAGCGATGGATTCGCCCAGAACAAGACGGACGACAGCCCCCCGAAGAGCAGGTCGCCGTCATCGAAGCGCCAGGCGATCGGGACATCATCGATCGTGAGCGATGGGCGAGATTGGGTCATGGCTCCTCGGGCAAGGACAGGGTTGTCTCCGGCCGCGCGCCGCCGACGCGCGCGCCGCACCCGCCGCCGGCCAGCGGGGCGACACCTGGGATCGCGAGCAGCGCGGCATCGCTCAGTCTCGCACGAGGCGCGGGCCGCGCGCGACTACCGAGCTCGCGATCGCGGGGGCCTTATCCCGATCTCGCCTGTCCGCTGCGCCGCTGGCCCCCTGTGCCGCGCAGCATGGACATTGCGCCTTCTTCGTCCGTGACACCCGACGACCGCTCTGGACATGAGGGCGCCCCGCGCCTCTCGGGACGGCCGTGGGGTGCTGCGCTCTGGGGTGCTTCCCGGAGGGGCTCTCGCGCAGGCGAGCGACAAGAGGGGCTCGCCGGAGCGCGGGCCGCGGCGGTGAGCACCCGACGTGCAGCACCCCACGCGGCCGCGGCGCGGTCGATTGCGCTGTTGCGCTCTACGTCGATGACGCGCCGGAGGTCGCGGCGGGGCGCGCGTGGTCCTGGGCGCGGAAGAACACGCCGTGGACCTCGCCGTCGACCAGCGCCGGCACGAGCGCGCCGGGGAGGACGGACTCGACGGCGTTCGGCGCCCGCGGGCCACCGAGGTCGGTGCGCAGCCAGCCCGGGTCGAGCAAGTTCATGAGCACCCCGGTGCCGCGCAGCGAAGGGACCGTGTCGCGAACGAACTTGTCGAGCGCGGCCTTGGACGCGGCATAGGCCATCAGCTCCGGCTGGTCCTGGATACCTGAGGTCACCTGGACGATCCGACCCCAGCGACGCTCCAGCATGGTCGGCAGGAGCCGGTAGGTGATGCGGATCGGGGTGATGACGTTCACCTCGAAGCTCAGCCGGAAATCCTCGGCCGGCGTCTCGATGTACGACGCGCGGAACGGCGTCATGATGGCCGCGTTGTTATAAAGGATGTCGATCCCGCCCGAGACGGTGATGGCGCTGTCCAGCATCCGATCGACCGCCGCTTGCTCGGACAGCTCGCCCGAGACGGAGCTCACCCGGACCCCCTGGCCGGCGAGCTCCGCTTCGAGCTCCCGTGTGTGCGCCGCATCACGGCTGTGCAGGACGAGGTTGCAGCCGAGCCCCGCGAGCCCTCGGGCGATCTGCTTCCCGACACCGCGGCTCGCGCCGGTGACCAGCGCCCATTTTCCTCGAAGCTCTGTCGTCATGAGGCGGGCCTTATGGCAGAGCCCGACCTGCATGGCATCAGAAAACCGCCTCCTCGCCGGCGCGGCGGAGCCCCGTCTGTCGGGCGAGGCGTGATGGCGACGCGCCGCTTCAAGCGAAGCAGCCGTGGAGTCGCGGGTCGGTCCGGAGGATCGACTCGACCTCCGGGACGCAGTCGCGGGAGGAGAGGACGGTGTAAACCCCGTGCTTGATCTCCGGCGCGACGCGGACCGCCTCGAGCCATTCGTCGAGCGAGAACGGGTCTGCCCGGATCGCGTCCCAGAAGCGGGTGGCGTCGAGGACCGCGGCGATGGGGTCCGTGTCCCGCCCCTGGAGCCGGCTGACGACGTAGGCGGCCGTGCCGACCTGCAGGCCGTGGAGCCGCGGTCGCCTCCCGGTCTGGTCGAGCGCGTGGGAGATGAGGTGCTCGCTGCCGCTCGCTGGCCGGGACGAGCCGGCGATCTCCATGGCGATGCCGTTCAGCATGAGCGCCGTCGCGAGCAGGCGCATGCCCTCGAGATCGCGCGCGGGGCGCGCCATGAACTGGAACACGGTCGCGTCCGAGAGCAGGGCGGCGAAGTCGTTGACCGGCTCGCCGCGCGCGTGGAACGCGAGCTTCCAGTCGTGCACCGCCGTCACCTTGGCCACGAGGTCCCCCACGCCGGACAGCCACAGGATCTCCGGCGCGCGCAGGCACACCTCGGTGTCGACCACCACGCCGAAGGGGACGGCGCAGGGGAGCGAGCGGCGCCTGCCGGCGACGGTGAGGCTGGCGGACGGGCTGCAGAAGCCGTCGTTCGAGAGCGACGTGGGCGCCGCGAGGAACGGCAGCCTGGCGAGGAACGCGAGGTACTTGGCGATGTCGAGGGCGCGACCGCCGCCGAGGCCCACGACGGCGTCGCAGCGGCCGGGGAGCGCGGGCAGGAGCGCGGCGGCCTCCTCGAAGCTCGCCGCGCGGACCTCGCGCCGGGCGACGACCTCGATCCCCTGCCCGTCCAGCCCCTCCTGCATCGCGGCCGCGATGGCGGGGGGCATCGCCTCGCTCGAGAGGAGCGCGATCCGGCGGTACGCCGCGCGCGCGAGGTAGAGGCCGGTCCGCGCGAGCGCCCCGGGCTTGATGCGCACCAGCGTGGGGATGCCGATCTGGGTGGCGGCGAGCATGGGGGGAACTCTCGCTGCCTTGTCCCGGATTGCAACCTGTCCGGTGCCCGGACCCGACCCAGGTTGCCCGGACCCGACCCAGGTGGCTGCCCGGACCCGACCCAGGTTGCCCGGCCCCGACCCAGGTTGCCCGGCCCCGACCCAGGTTGCCCGGGCGCTAGGCCCGCCGCCTCGCCGTGGACCGCTCGCGGCTGGCCTCCAGGCCGTGGCCCAGGCTGCGCAGGACGAGCAAGCCGTCGGTGAGGTCGGTGTGCACCAGCGCGCGGGCGACCTCCGGCCGGACCCCCGTGAGGATCGGCCGGGCGCCGAGCAGCGTGATCGCGCGCGAGAGCCGCTCCAGGGCGGCGGCGCCGTCGGGGTCGAGCGCGTCCGCGCCGGTGACGTCGAGCACCACGTGCGACGCCCGCCGCGCGACGATGGCGGGCAGGAGCCGCTCGCCGAGCTCGTCGCCGCGCTCCGCGTCGAGGCGCCCGATGAGCGGTACGGCGAGCGTGCCGCAGCCGACATCGAGGATCGGCGCGGAGAGCGTCAGGATCTGCTGCCGCTGCTCCTCCACCAGGGCGAGCGAGCGGTTCAGCTCCTCGATGAGCCGGCCCTGCTCCTCGACCTGCCCCTCGGCGCGCCGCTGGGCCGAGACGTCGAGCTGCTGCACGAGCACCGCGGGCACGCCCGTGACCGGGTCGGTCGTGCGACGCGCCTCCACCTGGTGCCAGCGCTCGCCGCCCGTCGTGTGGACCCGGACCTCCCCCGTCCAGGGCTCCTCGGCCGCGATCACCCCGCGGATCGCGGCGCCCACGGCCTCGTCCGGGAACGCCGCGTCGATCCGGGGCGCGTCGCCGAGCGCGCGCAGGGCCGCCGGGTTGTGGAAGAGCACCGTCCCCTCCCCGTCGACGAGGCTGACCAGGACCGACGAGTGGCGGACCGCCTCCACGCCGCGCACCATGGACGCGTCGACGCCGGGCTGCCGCGGGAGCGCCTGGAACAGGATGGCGAGCCGCCCATCGTCGAGGCGGATCCCCTGGCCGTCGAGCGTCACGGTGACGGGCGCCCCGCGCGGATAGAGCGTCCAGTCCTCCACGACCGTGCCGCCCTCCGCGACCACGCGCAGGTAGCCGTCGAGCCGCGCCCGGGTGGCCCCGGAGATGTCCGAGAGATCGCGCGAGAGCAGCTCATCGCGATCCGACGCGCGCCAGAACTCCATCGCCTTCGCGTTGGCCCACCGGAACCGGTACGCGTCATGGTCGTAGACCCAGGTCGGCAGGATGGACAGCTCGAGGGCCGCGAAACGCTGGTCGAGGGACATCATGTCGTGGCGGTGTCTCATACGACGGTACAGACCGTCCCGCACGCATTGATATCTGACGCCCATGACGAAATTTTAACGAATCGTGACGCGCCTCGGGCCCCGGAGAGGCGTCCCGCAAACACCACTGCTCGAAAATTCCAACGACACAGCCGGTCTTCTGGACAGGGGCGCTGCCCGTGGACAGACCCTCTCTTCACCGGCTCATCGCGTGATGGCCCATAAGAGATCGCGCAGCTCCTGCACGGCAGTGCGCCGGGCCTCCCAGGTCGAGGCGGTGACAACGAAGCTCGCCCGCTTCGCGGTATCCCTCTCGATCTCCGCTTGCCGGCGCGCGCGCGCCTCTTCCTCGAGCTGCTCCTGCCGCGCCCGCGCGGTGCCGCCGGACGCGGCGAACGAGAGGAGCTCGGGGAGCTCGCCGCGATCGAACCAGGTGCCGTGCTCCCTGCAGATGTCGACGATGACGCCGCTCTTGCCGGCGAAGTTCTTGCGGTTCATCACGTCGCCGCAGATCGGGCAGCGGACATAGCGCACGCGGACGTCGACGCGCTGGCGCGGCGGGGGCCTCGGGGCGCTCGCGCCATAGGACTCCCGGTGCGAGAGGAGGTCCCGCAGGAGCGCGTGCTCGACGAGCTGGCCGCCGCATCGACGGCAGTCGCGCAGCAGGCCGGCCGGGGCGCGGAACACGGCGAACGGCTCGTCGCAGTCCAGACAGCGGCGCGTGTCGGGCTCCGCGATCGGCTCCAGACCGAGCTCGTGCCCGCAGCCGGCGCAGCGCTCCGCATCGGGCGCGTTCGCGAGGTAGCAGCCGCCGCAGCGCAGCATCAACGTCCTTTGGCCGTGCGCGCCGGCGGGCGCGTGCTCCGGGCAGGCCCGCCCGGCAGCAGGCTGATGCGGCTCGCCCGCGCTCCGAGCACCTCGGCGAGGAACGCCATGGCGGCGTCCTCGTCATGAAAGATGACGACATTGTCGCTGTGCGTCTCGCGCACGAGCCGCTTCACCTGCAAGGCGCCGACCGCGGTCCGCACCACGAGGGCGACGGCGGCGAAGTCCTGGACGAGCATGCCGCGGATGCGCTGCGTCGCCGCCTCGAACGCCGGGTCGTTGTTCATGGGGACCTGGCGGAGGTCGACCAGGTGGCCGAGGCGCCCGCGGACGAGCGACTCGTAGATCTGGAGCGCCTCGGTGTGGACGCGGATGAACTCGTCGGGCGATGGGAGCGCGATCTCCGAACGCGTGGTCCGGACGAGCGAGCGGTCCGGATCGGCGGTCACCGTCAGGTACTCGTTCTGAAGCAGGACCGTCATCCCAAGACAGGATAGCGACCCGCCGGCGGGACTGCACAGAAAAGCTGGCAGGCGCGGGGGGCTTCATGCCGGGCTTTCGCCCACACGGAACGACCCGAGCGCCGCGCTCGATCACCAGGAAGAAACGCCATGATCACGGGGGCGTGGGTTCCCGTTGCCCGGCTGCGGTACGCGGTGACCAGACGACCACACCGTGGTCAAGCGGAAGCGCTTCGAGACGCATCGCCACCGCAACGTGGAGCCATGCGAGCTCATCTTCAGCGACCGCCGCAGCGTCCTGCTCAGCGCGAACGGAGCCGGAAAGACGACGCTCCGCTCACCTCTCCAAGGTCCTCAGGACGAACCTGGCGGACCCGGGGGATCCCTCCCCGATTGAGATCTAGATCACAATCCCACGGGACTCGCTACAAACACCTGCCGGTCCGATGAGTCGCTCGACACATTTCGTGCGCCCACGGCGAGACAAGACGACATCGCGCCTCGAGGATCTGCGACCACAAATCCCACTCACTCGATCAGCAGACGCACCGCTCCGCGAGACACGCTCCTTTGTTGCCGATGGAGGAATAGCATCCAATCCAATAACCAATGCATCACGAGACACTCGGTTTACCTGAAGACGGAGACACGACCGACCACTCATCAGGCCACGAGCAGCTCCAGCTCCTTTCGCACACAGCGAGCCTGCTCGGCTCACGGCCCACGGCTCACTCGAACCGCAGCGCCTCCACCGGATCGAGCCGCGCGGCGCGCCGCGCCGGCCCCACGCCGAACGTGATCCCGATGAGGACCGACACGCCGAGCGCCAGCCCGATGGCGTACGGCGGCACGATGGTCGCCCACTGCCCGAACCGCGACAGCAGGATCGCCGCCGCGTAGCCGAGGCCGACGCCGGCCACCCCGCCCGCCAGCGACACGACCACGGCCTCGACCAGGAACTGCCGCAGGATGTCCCGCCGGCGCGCCCCGACCGCCATGCGCACCCCGATCTCCCGCGTCCGCTCCCGGACCGAGACCAGCATGATGTTCATGATCCCGATGCCGCCCACGATCAGCGACACCGCCGCCACGCTGCCGAGCAGCGTCGTGAACGTGCCCGTGATCTGGCCCATCGTCGCCAGCATCTCGGCCTGCGACCGCACGTCGAAATCGTCCTCCTGGTCCGCGCGCAGCCGGTGGCGCAGGCGGAGGAGCTGCGTGAGCCGCGCGATCACCTGGTCCGCCTGGTCCTCCCGCTCGAGCTGCAGCGAGATGGTCGAGAGGAAATCCTGCCCGAACAGGGACGACTGGTGCGTCGACAGCGGCACGAACACGCCGTCGTCCGGCGAGCCCATGCCCGACCCCTTCTCCGCGAGCACCCCGACCACGCGGAACGCGCTCCCGTTGATCTGGAGGCGCGTGCCGAGCGGCGACATCCCCGGGTAGAGCTGCCTCGCGACGTTCGCGCCGATCAGCGCCACGCGCGCGCGCTGCTGCTCGTCGAGATCGCTGAACGACACCCCGCTCGCCACCGAGATCGAGCGGACCTCCAGGTACGCCGGCGTGATGCCGGTCACCGACGCGTTCAGGTTGCTCGCCATGTACCTCAGCTGCGCGCTGCCGCTCGCCTCGGGCGCCACCGCGGCCACGCCCAGGAGCGCCTCGAGCGCCTCCGCGTCCTTCCGCGTCAGCGTCCGGACCGAGCCGGAGCGGACCCCGCCCGCGGACGCGAACGACGGGCGGACCATGAGCAGGTTCGCGCCGAGCGACCGGATCCGCCCCTCGACGCTGCTGCGCGCGCCCTCCCCGATGCCGAGCACGGCGACGACCGCGGCCGTCCCGATGATCATGCCGAGCATCGTGAGCAGCGTCCGCAGCCGGTTGCTCGCGAGCGAGCGCCACGCGCTCCTGGCCGTCTCCCGGATCAGCACGCCGCCTCCATCTCGCTCGCGTGGAACGCCGCCACCACCGCGCCCGCCGGGCCGTCGGCCACGATGCGGCCGTCCTTCATGTGGATCGCGCGCGAGAGCGACCGCGCGACGCCCAGGTCGTGGGTCACCATGACGAGCGTCGTCCCGTCCGCGTTCAGCGACAGGAGCAGCTCCAGCACGTCGCGCCCGGTGCGGCTGTCGAGCGCGCCCGTCGGCTCGTCGCACAGCAGGATCGACGGCCGCGTGACGATCGCCCGCGCGATCGCCACGCGTTGCCGCTGCCCGCCGGACAGCTCGGCCGGCAGGTGCCGCTCGCGCGCGGCGAGCCCGACGCGGGCCAGCGCGCGCTGCGCGAGCGCGCGGCTGTCCTTCACCGCCCCGTAGAGCAGCGGCAGCTCCACGTTCTCCACCGCCGTCATCCGCGGCAGCAGGTTGAAGCTCTGGAACACGAACCCGATGTGGCGGTTGCGCAGCCCGGCCAGCTCGTCGTCGTCGAGCTCCGCCATGTCGCGCCCCCCCAGCCGGTACGTGCCCTCCGTCGGCCGATCCAGGCACCCGAGGATGTTCAGCAGGCTCGACTTCCCGCACCCGGACGGCCCGATGATCGCGACGGACTCGCCGCGGCGCACGTCGAAGCTGATGCGATCGACGGCCCGGACCGCGAGGTCCTCGCGATCGGCGTGGTAGACTTTGGAGAGGCCCTCGACCTTTACGGGGATATCCATCTCACCGCCCTCCCCGGGGGGCGCCCATGCGCATGCCGCGCATCGGGTTCTGCCCGCCCCGCGGCTGCCCAGGCGGGCCCGGCTCGGTCGCCATGGGCGCGCTCGCGAGGACGTCGTCGCCCTCGCTGAGCCCCTCGAGCACGACCATGTGCGTCCCGTCCGTCGCCCCGGTCCGGATCGTCCGCTCCTCGCCGCTCTCCAGCCGCACGAACCGCCGCTTGCCCTGGGATTGCACGGCCAGCAGCGGCACGAGGAGCACGTCCTTCTGCTCGGCGGTCACGATCTCGACGTCCGCGCTCATCCCCGAGCGCAGCAGCGACGCGTCCTTGTCCTTGACGACGATCTCGACGTCGAAGGTGACCACGCTCGACGCCTCCTTGCCGAGGGGGCTCACCCGGTCGACCACGCCCTGGAACACCCGGTCCCCGTACGCGTCCACGCGGATCTCGACCCGCTGCCCCGGGGCGACGCGGCCGATCTGCGCCTCGTCGATCGCGCCGATGATGCGCAGGTTCGACAGGTCGGCGAGCGTCATCACGGCGCTCCCGCCGCTCACGTTGGTGAGCGCCGACGAGACGAGCGTGCCCTTCTCCACCGCCACGTCGAGCACCGTGCCGGCGATCGGCGCGTAGATCTGCATCTCCTTCAGGCGGGTCTCGGCGTCCTGCACGGCGAACTCGGCCACCTTGAGCTGCGCCTGCGCCGCGCTGAGCTGCGCCCGCCGGAGCGTCAGGTTCGCGGCCGCGACGCTCGTCGTGTGCGCCGCCGTGCGGGCCGCGTCGGTCGAGCCCAGGCCGAGCTCGGCGCTCCGCTCGGCGACCTCCTGGCTCACCTCGTTGTTCTTGCGCTCGAGCTCGGCCGCCTTGAGCGACGCCTGCGCCGCGGCGAGATCGGCCCTCACCCGGTCGCGCGTCACGCGCGCCTCGGCGAGGGCGCGCTCGGCGTCCGTCGGATCGAGGCGGACCAGGAGCTGCCCGGCCTCGACCGTGTCGCCCTCCTGCACGAGCACCTCGATGACCTGGCCCGAGGCGCGCGACTTCACCTCGACCTGCACGTCGGGCTCGATCTTCCCGGACGCGGCGGCGGTCTCGGTCAGGCTCCCGCGCCGGATCTCGACCGTGGGGCCGGCCGGCGCCTTCGAGGGCTCCCGGTACCAGGCGTACCCGCCGATCGCGAACGTCGCGACGATCGCCGCGGCCACCGCGGCCATCACCTGGCGTTTCCTGTTCCTGTTCATGACGACCTCCTGGGGAGCACCGAAGCGAAGCGCTCGAGGAGCGCGCCCGCGGCGTGCTCGAGCTGGAAGCGCGACGTGAGCTCTGACACCGCCGCCCGCAGTTTACGCAGCTCCGCCTCGCGGAGCGTCTGTTCCGCCTTCACCACATCCGCCGACGTCGACGTCCCGAGCAGGAGCCGTTGCCGCTCGGCCTCGGCCAGCTCGCCGGCCATGCGCGCCGTCTCCGACGCCAGCGCGACCTGGTCGGCGGACGCGTCGAGGCTCACCCGGAGCGCGCTGATCTGGGCCGTGATCGCGTCGAGGCGCGCCCTGTAGCGGGCCTCGGCGGCCGCGAGCTGCGCGCGCGCGCGCGCCGCGTCGGCGGCCGCGCGCCCCCCGCCGAACGGCAGCTCCAGATCGAGGCCGCCCAGCACGCTGAACGCGGGCTGCATGCCGGGGAGCGAGCGCCCCGTCAGCAGATCGTTCCCCCACTCCGTGCCCGCGGAGGCGGTGGCGAACACGTCGAGGCGGACCTGGTCGGCGTCCTCCGCCGCGCCCACCCGCGCGCGCAGCGCGTCGAGATCGGCGCGCATCGCGGCGAGCTCCTGGGAACGCTCGGCCGCCGCGCGCGCGAGCGCGGCGGCCGGGGGCGCGGGCCCGAGGGACGGCGGCGCGCCGGTCGCGCGCAGCGAGGCGGCGCGCACCGGGTCCATGCCGAGCGCGCGCCCGAGCTCGATCGCCCGCTCCGTGCGCGCCGCGCGGGCCTGCGACAGCGCGTCCGCGATCGACGCGGCCGCGGTCGAGAACTGGAGGACGTCGACCCGCGTGCCGGTGCCGAGGGTCTCGGCGCGCGCCCTCGCGTCGTTCACCTGCCGCTCGGCGGCCGCGAGCGCCTGCTCCTGCACCGCGACGGCCTGCTCCGCGTACCAGAGCTCCCAGTACGCCTGGAGCACCTCCAGCGCGATCTGACTCGCCGCGAGGTCGCGCTCCCGCTCCGCGGCGACCGCCTGTGCTTGCGCCTGCGCGGCGGGCGCGAGCACGGCGTCGGCGCCGGCCCCGCGGAGGAGCGGCTGCCGCGCGGAGACGTACGCCCTCGCGCCGTAGGCCGGCCCGAGGGTCCGGTCCTCCGCGAGGTTCCACCTGGAGTCCGCCGACGTGCCCACCTCCAGGGCGGTGCCGACGTCGGTCGTGTACCGCAGCGCCACGCTCGACTCCACGGACGCGCTGCCCGCGCGCGGGGTCTGGGCGTCGAGGGTCTTCGCGTACTGCCCCGTCACCGAGGCCGCGAGCGCGGGCCTCCTCGCGCCCTCCTCGGCGGCGACGGCCTGCCGCGCGGCCGTGGCGTCGAGCAGGGCCGCGCGCAGCGACGGGTTCTGGGAGGCCGCGCGGCCAACGGCCTCCTCCGCGGAGAGCGTCTCGGCGCGCGCCGCGCTGCTCAGCGAGCACGCGGCGATGAGCGCCAGGGACGCCAGCCACGGCAGGGGAACGGAGCGAGTGAGCGTCATGAGCCCGAGGCTAGGGAGGCGCGTCTCAAGAGGTGTCCGGTTCATGTAAGGATTCGTAAAGGACGCTTTGACCAGGCCTTACACGGCGCCGCGCGCGGCCGCGCTACAGTCCCCGGCATGGCGGATCCCGCTCAGATCCTGGTCATCGACGACGACGCCGAGCTGTGCGAGCTCCTGGCCGAGCTCCTCGGTCAGGAGGGGTACGCCGTCGAGAGCGCGCGCGACGCGGCCACAGGCCTCGCGCGCGCGCAGGAGCGAGCGTTCACGCTCGTGGTGCTCGACGTGATGCTCCCGGGGATGAACGGGTTCGAGGTGCTCACGCGGCTCCGGCAGAGCTCCCGGGTGCCGGTGCTCATGCTGACCGCGCGCGGGGAGGACGTCGACCGCATCGTCGGCCTGGAGATGGGGGCCGACGACTACCTGCCGAAGCCGTTCAACCCGCGCGAGCTCGTGGCCCGCGTGCGCGCGCTCCACCGGCGCGCGATGGCGACGGCGGCGCCGGGCCCGGCGGACGCGCAGAGCGTCCTGACGGTCGACGATCTCGAGCTCCTGCCCTCCGCGCGGCGCGTCCGCGTGCGCGGCGAGGACGTCCGGCTCACCACGGCCGAGTACGACCTGCTCGAGGTGCTGGTCCGGCAGGCGGGGGCGGTCGTGTCGCGCGAGGAGCTCGCGCGGCGCGTGCTCGGCCGGCGGCTCGCGGCGTACGACCGCGGCATCGACATGCACGTCTCGAACCTCCGCAAGAAGCTCGGGCCCGGCCCGAGCGGCGGCGAGCGCATCAAGACGGTCCGCAACGCGGGCTACATCCTCGCGCGGGAGCGCCCGTGAGGAGCCTGTTCCTCCGCCTGCTCGTCTCCCTGTGGCTCGCGATGGCGCTGCTCGGCGGCCTGTTCGCGGTGATCCACGCGCGGGCGTTCCCCGCCGAGGCGAGCTCGCTGCGCCGCCGCCTGAGCCTGCGCACCATCGAGCTGCGGGCCGAGCGCGCGCTCGCCTGCGCCGAGGACGGGCGCGCCGGCTGCGACGAGATCCTCGCGCCGATCGACCCGCGGGATCTGCGCGTCGCGGTCTACCGGGCGGGCGAGCTCGTGGCCGGGCGGGCGATCGAGGGCGCGCGCGGCGTCGCGGAGCAGGCGCGGCGCGCGGGCGACGGCGTCGCCGTGGAGATCGGCGAGCAGGAGCTCACGGCCGTCGTCCTGCGCCGCGACCCCTCCCTCGCCGCCGTGGCCGTCGGTCCGGTCCGGTCGCCGTGGGTGTTCTTCATCATGCCGGACACGCTGCCGTACCGGCTCCTCGCGATCATCACGGTGACCGGCCTCGTCGCGGTCGTGCTCGCGCGCTACCTGTCGCGCCCCATCCGCGTGCTGCGCGGCGCCACGCAGCGGATGGCGGCGGGCGATCTCTCGGTCCGCGTGGCGGAGCGGCTCACGGGCGCCGACAGCGAGACGCTCGCGCTCGGGCGCGACATGGACCGGATGGCCGAGCGCATCGAGGAGCTGCTCGAGACCCAGCGCAGGCTCCTCTGCGACGTCTCGCACGAGCTCCGGTCGCCGCTCGCGCGGCTCAACATCGCGCTGGAGCTGGTCCGCCGGCGCTCCCCGCCCGACGTCGAGCCCGCGTTCGACCGCATCGAGCGGGAGACCGAGCGGCTCAACGGGATGATCGGCGAGCTGCTCACGCTGAGCCGGCTGGAGTCGGGCCGGCCGATGGAGCGCACCGAGCGGATCGATCTCCTGTCGCTCGTGGAGCAGGTCGTCGAGGACGCGGCGTTCGAGGCGGAGCAGCGGGGGTGCGGCGTCGCGCTGGGGGCGCGGCGCGCGTGCTCGCTGGACGGGAACGAGGAGCTGCTCCGGCGCGCGATCGAGAACGTGCTGCGCAACGCGGTGCGCTTCACCGAGGCCGGGACGACGGTCGAGGTCGATCTCGAGCGCGCGGGCGACGCGGCGGAGCTCCGCGTCCGCGACCGCGGGCCGGGCGTGCCGGAGGCGGCCCTGGACGACATCTTCAAGCCGTTCTACCGCGTCGACGAGCACCGCGCGCGCGGCGCGGGCGGGACCGGCATCGGGCTCGCGATCACGCACCAGGCGGTGCTGCTGCACGGCGGCGAGGTCGGCGCGCGGAACGCGGAGGGCGGCGGGCTCGTCGTGACGCTGCGG
This sequence comes from Sorangium cellulosum, assembly GCF_004135735.1. Taxonomy (GTDB): domain Bacteria; phylum Myxococcota_A; class Polyangia; order Polyangiales; family Polyangiaceae; genus Sorangium; species Sorangium cellulosum_F. Next base: position 5,986,688 of record NZ_CP012670.1, read on the forward strand.
CTGCCGGTCGTCTCGGAGGGGTGAGCGGCGCGCCGGCTGGAGCGCGCCGCCGGGAGGAGCTCGTTGGCCCGTCCTCCGCGCATTCGTTGGGCTATACAGTGCGGCGGCTACCCTGCGAAGGTACGGACACGCGGCTCACGGCAGGCGGCGACCTCATGATCCAGCAGGTCTCGTTCACCAACTTCAGATCCCTCCGCAGGGTCGACGCGCACCTCGGGCGCTTCACGATCGTCGTCGGGCCGAACGGCTCCGGAAAGACGAGCCTCCTCGACGGCCTGCATGACCTGGCGCAGGCCACGCAAAGGCCGCTCAAGCAGCTCATGAGCGGGGTGTTCGCCCCTCCCAACCTGAAGAGCCGCGGCGCCAAGGGGGCCATGCGGCTCGCGGCCAAGGGGAGCTTCCAGGAGGTGGGCGCCGAGGTCGAGATCGTCGTCGAGTTCGAGGACGACGCGAACGGGAGCGCTGGCTGGAGCGGAACCGTCACGCGGCACCGGGGGGACGCGGCCGAGGTGACCTCCGAGACGAGGCGGGGGTGGTGGCTCGCCAAGCCGGACGCGCCGCCGGCATCCCCGATGCCCATCGACAGCATCGAACGGGTGCACGGCCGCCCGGAGATGGCGGCGCTTGCCCGGGAGCTCGGCGCCGCGCGCAAGCTCCGGCTGGATGTCGAGGCGCTCGCGGCGCCGTCGTACAGCGAAGAAGAAACGCCTCGTCTTGCAACGGACGGTGGCGGTCTGGCTTCGGTGCTGGCCGACGCGGCCGGCCGCACGCCCGAGGCGTTCCAGGCGCTCCAGGACGCAGCGCGCCGGGTCATTCCGGCGCTCGATCGGATCCGCACCCGTCGCGCCAGGGTACAGAGGCAGGAACAGCAGGAGATCCGCATCGACGATGAGCCCATCCGGCACGCCGTGGTCGCGTCTACTGGGGCCAGCAGCTCGTGCTCGATTTCAAGGGCGCCCCGGATGTCCCGGCGCCGCTCGCGAGCGAGGGCACCCTGCTCGTCATCGGCCTCTTGACCGCGCTGTGGATGGAGCCCAGGCCCCGGCTGCTGCTCCTCGACGACATCGACAAGGCGCTGCACCCGCGCGCGCAGGGGGAGCTGCCGCAGCGCACGGGCGCCACGGAGTCGACGAGCGCTGCACCCGCGCGCGCAGGGGGAGCTGGTCGCGCAGATCCGGGCCATCCTGGAGATGACGCCGGATCTCCAGGTCGTCGCCACCAGCCACTCGCCTTACCTCCTGGATCATTTCGATGCGCAGGACGTCCTCCTCACGGCGCTCTTGCCCGACGGTTCCACCGCCTGCGCGCGGCTCGCCGATCACCCCGATTACGAGCGCTGGAAGCGCACGACGCGCTCCGGCGAGTTCTGGAGCTTCGTGGGCGAGGTCTGGGTCGCGCAGCAGGCGAGCGCCGTGCAGGGCCGAGGATGAGCGTGGCCCCTCCTCTCCTCGGGCTGGTGGTCGAAGGGCCGGGCGACGGGGGGACGGTGCCTGGTCTCGTCGATCGGGTCCTCGAGGACGCGGTGCCCGTCGTCGCAGGCAAGCTCGGACAGATTCGAGCTTGTTGCGGGATCAACCCCGGCGCGTTGTTCCTCGCGTGGAGCGCGGTCCACGAGGAAGCCAGGTCACGCGTGCCGCCGAGACACGGGCATTTCGGCGGCAAGCCGGCCATCGAGGACGCGCGCACGGCCGAGCTCGCGCTCCGTTGCTTCCAGGCGCTGGAGCCGCAACCGGCCGCGGTGCTGATGGTGCGCGACAGCGACCGGAAGCCGAAGGAGCGCCGGAGAGGGCTGGAGCAGGCACGGGAGGAGTCCGACTGGCCGTGCTCCTTGGCGTGGCCCACCCGATGCGGGAGTGCTGGGTGCTCGCCGGCTTCGTCCCGGAGACCAGGCCAGAGGTGGCTGCGCTCGACGCCCTCCGGAAGGAGCTCGGCTTCGATCCTACCGCGCGATCGCACGAGCTCGACGCATCCAGCAAGACGGCGAAGCGGAGCCCGAAGCGCATTCTCGAGCGCCTCACCGGGGGCGAGGTCGATCGTGAGGCGCGGTGCTGGACGGAGCCGGATCTCGATCATCTGCGCCAGCGCGGAAGGGACAACGGCCTCGCTGCGTTCCTGAGCGAGGTCGAGGAGCGCCTGGCACCTGCCCTCTCGAGCTCCTTTGCCGCCGAGAGCACCGCGCTCGATCTCGGGTGCCCTCCCGTGAAGGAGGACGACACCGGCTCCAGCGCCCCCGAGCGCTGAGCCGGCGCCTTTCTCGAATCCGATCGACCCGCCCCCCCTCCCGAGGCCGTCCGTTTCGATCTCGGATCGACCCGCCCGCCCTTCAAAGTCGCTCTGCCAGGTCACGACCTCTCCGGCCCCCCTTCCGAGGCCGCCCTGCCAGGTCACGACCAACGCACGGCGAGACGCGCGCGGCGCGCGACGCAGAGGGCCGATCTCGTGGCCAACGCCATCACATCGACGTCGGGGTCGCTCACCCGAGCTGGCGTGAACGGCCACACGCCGTCCACCTGCCATGGCCAGTTGTCGCTGACCGGCTCAGCCCTCCTCGTCGCTGGCCGGCTCAGCCCTCCATCTGGGTGAACGCGTACCACCAACCCGTCGCCAGCGCGACGAGCAGCAGAAAGCGCACGACATGGAACGCGAGAGGGAACTGGCGCGGACGCGCGCCGGGCACCTCCATGAGCCGGTCGCACACGACGACGTCCCCGATCCGGCCGAGGTGGGCGAAGATCTCGCTCACCTTGCCGGCGCGGCGCGCGTCCGTGAGCGCGCCGAGGAGCCCCGGGCTCATCTTCACGGGCAGGACGTGGCCTCCCGAGGCGAGCTTCGCGCCGTTCGGCCCGTCGACCACCTCCGCGCGCACGAAGCCGCGCACCTCGCCGCGCATCGCCGCGTCGAGCGGCACGACCGGCGGCGGATCGCGCGGCAGATCGAGCCCGGGAATCAGGCGCAGGCACACGCCGCGCCCGCCGACGCCGACCATGCCGGCGAACCAGGCGATCCCCCCGCCCGCCTGCCCCGCGCCGAGCACCGAGAAGGAGATCTGGCCGACCGCGACGACGCCGATCGCGACCTGGCCGATCGCGATGAACCCGCGCGCGAACTGGCCGAACGCGAAGATCCCGTGCGCGAACTGCCCGACGCTGACGATGCCTATCTCGGACGGGTCGGTGGAGATGAGCTTCACCGGGCGATGCTATCACGCGGCGCGCTCACCCCTCCGGGTCCTCCGGGCCGACGGCGCCGCCCGCCAGCAACGGAGCCGCCCGCCTGGAAACGACGCCACGAAGACCCCGGAACGGGACGCCACCGAGGCCGCTGAATGGGATGCCACCGAGGCCGCTGAATGGGATGCCACCGAGGTCCTCGCCCGCAGTAGGATGACCGGCCATGACCAGCGTCTCGCCCTCATGGAGCGGCGCGTCCCCCCACGGCGCAGCGGTGTGCAGCGGCTGCGGCGTCGTGGCCCCGGCGCGGGGCACGACCTGCGCGGTCTGCCGCCGGGCGCTCGCCGCCTCGCGCGTCGTCGCGCCCCCTCTCGGCGACGTCACCTGGGTGGCCTTGCGCTGCGCGATCACGTGCCGCTCCTGCGGGTTCCCCTCGCCGCTCGAGGGTATCGAGCTCGACCAGGGCGTCGACTGCGCGCAGTGCGGCTCGTTCCAGCGGTTCGACAAGGGCGACTGGCGCGAGGCGCTCGCCTTCGCGCACGCCGTCGGCGACCTCGCCGGCCCGCGGCCCGAGGGCCGCTTCCCGAGCGCCGACGTGTGGATCGGCGAGCTGAACCCGCACCGCGCCGTGGGGGAGACGCTGACCTTCACCGAGGCCAGGGCCGGCAAGATGCACGTCGAGGCGGCGCCGGGCCACCCCGTCTGCGCGCGCTGCGCCGCGCTCGTCGAGATCCAGTTCCTCGGCATGCGGCTCGCGACGCGGTGCCCCCGCTGCGCCTCGACCGCGCAGTACGAGCTGCCGTCGGAGGCGCTGCACCACGCCGGCGCCCTGCGCGCCGCCGTGGCCAGCGAGCAGCGGGTCGACCGCGCCGTCGTCCGCGTCCAGCACACCCAGGCCGGGCTCCTCTCGCTGACGTGCCCGCAGTGCGGGGCCGGCGTGCGGCCCACCGACGCGCAGACGGTCGAGTGCGCCTACTGCAAGACGGTGGCGTTCATGCCCGCCCGCGGGCGCCCGCGGGCGGGCGGCCGCGTCGTCGAGCCGATCGTGTTCTGGGTGGCCTTTCAAGGCCCGTCGCCGGAGCGCGCCGCCCTGGAGCAGCCGCGCGCGCCGAAGCCGCCGCCGGCCGCCGCCGACAAGCTCCACTTCCTCAAGCGCGGGCTGAGCCCCCTGCCCGGCATCGAGCTCGCGCCCGCGCGGCCGGGCCTCGACCTGCGGCAGCTCGGCCTGACCACGGCGCTGACGCTGCTCGCGCTCGGGCTCGGGCTCGCCCTCCTCGTGCTCGGCTCCGACGCGAAGCTCTTCTGACATCCCCGCGCGCCGGGCCCGGGCCTCGGCGTGCCGCATCGCCGGGCCCGGGCCTCGGCGTGCTGCGCCACCGGGGCGCGCGGGAGGTGGGCCCCCAGAGCGCCCCAGCCCCCCCGCGCGCGGGCTCACGCGCAGCCGTCGACCGCGAACCGACCGGACCTGCCGCCCGGGTCGCCCCGGCCCGCGCGCTCCGCGGGCGGCGCGATCCACGCCGGAGCTTGTCGCAGGCGGTTGACCGCGGACGCGACGGCGGCGAGCGAGGCCATGACGGCGCTCGCGTGCGTCCCCGCCCCGAAGCTCCGCTCGCGCCCGCTGGCGACGGCCACGTACGCCACGGATCCGGCGCCCGCGCCCTCGGGGCGCGCGTGCGCGGCGTGCTCCTCGACCGCGATCTCGATCCCGAGGTGGCGCGCGAGCGCCCCCGCGAAGGCGGAGGCGGCGTCCCCCCCGGCGGCGCTCAGCGCGTGCGGGATCCCGTGGATCTGCACGTGGATCTCGTGCCGCGCGCCCGCGCCCTCCCCGCTCCGCCCGTACCCGGTGACGCGCAGCGGGGCGCTCCGGTTCACGTACTCGCGCTCGAACATCGCGAGGATCTCGGCCTTGCCCACCTCGCCCTCGGTGCGCTCCGCCTCGCGCTGCACGGCCTGGCTCAGCTCGATCGCGAGCGCCCTCGGCACCGCGTAGCCGTGGTCGCGCTCGAGCACGTAGGCCACGCCGCCCTTGCCGGACTGGCTGTTCACGCGGATCACCGCCTCGTAGCTGCGCCCGACGTCCTCGGGATCGATGGGCAGATAGGGCACCTCCCAGAGCGCGCCCCCGCCCTCGCGCAGGGCCTTGAAGCCCTTCCGGATCGCGTCCTGGTGCGAGCCCGAGAAGGCGGTGTACACGAGCTCGCCGACGTACGGGTGGCGCGGGTGGACCGGCAGGCGGTTGCAGTGCTCGACGGTCTCCTTGATCGACTGGACGTCGCGGATCTCGAGCCCCGGATCGACGCCCTGGGAGAACAGGTTGAGCGCCAGCGTGATCACGTCGACGTTCCCCGTGCGCTCGCCGTTCCCGAACAGCGTGCCCTCGACGCGATCGGCGCCCGCCATCACGGCGAGCTCCGCCGCGGCGACGGCGGTGCCGCGGTCGTTGTGCGGGTGCACGCTGAGCACGATGCTGTCGCGCTGCTCGAGGTTCCTGTGCATCCACTCGATCTGGTCCGCGTACACGTTGGGCGTGGCCATCTCGACGGTCGCCGGCAGGTTCAGGATGATCTTCCGTGACGGCGTGGGTCGCCACACGTCCATCACGGCCTCGCAGATCTCCTTCGCGAAGTCGAGCTCGGTGCCCGTGAAGCTCTCGGGCGAGTACTCGAGCACGATGTCGGTCTCGGGCATGCGCGCCGCGAGCGCCTTCACGAGTTCGGCGCCGCGCACGGCGATCTCGACGATGCCCGCGCGATCCAGGCCGAACACCACGCGCCGCTGGAGCGTGGAGGTGGAGTTGTACAGGTGAACGACGGCGCGGCGCGCCCCGCGGAGCGCCTCGAAGGTGCGCTCGATCAGCTCGGCGCGCGCCTGCGTGAGCACCTGGATGGTCACGTCGTCCGGGATGAGCCCCTGCTCGATGAGCTGGCGCACGAAATCGAAGTCGGGCTGCGACGCGCTCGGGAAGCCCACCTCGATCTCCTTGAACCCCATGCGGACGAGCTCGCGCCACATGCGGAGCTTGCGCTCGGGGCCCATGGGCTCGACGAGGGCCTGGTTGCCGTCGCGCAGGTCGACGCTGCACCAGCGCGGCGCCGCGTCGATCACGCGGCCGGGCCAGCGCCGATCGGGCAGGTGGATGGGCTGAAACGGCTTGTACTTGTGGACAGGCATCGTGGACATGACAGGACTCCCTGAAGCCAGGATGGGAGCCGTCGCGGCGACGATGCGAGAACCCCCATCGGGACCATGATCCGAGAGGGGGTGCGAACCGCGAGTATCGATGTCGTCAGCAGCGCGCGCAGAGCCCCCTGGGCGCAAGGCCTAGGCGGCTGTGGAGCGAACGCGCGTTCACGACGGACATCGAGCTGGCAATCTAGCGGGCCCTCGCTCGCCTGTCCAGGCCGCGCGAGCGGCCGCCATGCCCTCGTCGAGATCGTCGGCTTCGTGGAGCGCGTTGGACTCGTGGATCTCGTCGATCTCGTGGACCATTTGCCCGAGCGTTCATCGGAGCTTGGATTCACCCGAGCTTCCAGCCGAGAGCCACCGTCGCTCGACCTCCAGCGTGGCCACGTTGTCCGGCACGTTGCCGAGGAACCGCCCGCGCCACACCGGATCGCTGATCTTCATCGCCCGCGAGAGCAGGCTGTCCCGCGCCGACGCGATCGCCATCAACGCCTCCCGCTGGTGACCGCACGCGGCGAGCGCCTCGGCGTGCGCGAGGCGCACCAGCGACTCGCCCGTCTCGGCGCCCACCGACTCGAGCAGGCAGAACGCCTCGGTCGTGGCGGCGAGCGCGTCCGCCGCCTGCCCCGCGTCGAGCAGCGCGCGCCCGAGGACCGCGTACGCGAACGCGCGGAACGGCGGCGCGCCGTACAGGGTGGCGACCGCGGCGCGCGCCTCGCGCTCGGCGCCCGCGAGATCGCCCGACAGGAGCAGGATCCTCGCCAGGTAGGTCCGCGCCGCGCCCTCCATGCGCGCGTCGCCGACGCGCTGGGACGTCGCGATCGCCTCCTCCTCGGCCCGCCGCGCCTCCTCGACGAGGCCGCGGTGCGCGAGGACCGGGCCCAGGTTGTGGAGCACCCCGAGCCGCGCGTCCGAGAGCCCCATCCGCTCCGCGTCCGAGAGCGCCGCGCGCAGCGCCGCCTCGGCGCCCTCGAAGTCGCCGAGCTCCGCGTAGCAGAAGCCCAGGTTGTTCCTCGCCCAGCAGGCGTTGCGCCGGTCGCCGGCCTGCTCGAACGCCGCGAGCGCCGCCTCGAACCCCGCGAGGCAGGCGCCGGGGTCGCCGCCCGCCATCGCCCGGTACGCGCGCGCCTGGGAGAGCCGCGCCAGCACCTCGGCGTCCTGCTCCGCCGCCTCGACCTCCTGCTCGATCGCGTCGAACAGCGCGTCCGCGAGCTGGTAGCGCCCGCCGAAGACGAGCCGCCCCGCGCCCGCGCACAGGCACACGCTCCGCGCGGGCCGCGCCGCCGCCGACGCCGGCTCGGTGCCCTGCGCCGCGCGCACCCAGCGCTCGACCTGATCGTGGTTGCCGCGCTTCGACGCCGCGATCACGAGCTGCGTGAGCGCCGAGAACCACGGGGCGGACCCGGCCGCGAGCCGCTCCAGCGCCTCCGCCCCGCGCCGCTCCGCGAGCGCGAGCTCGCCGCGCCAGAGGTGCGCCTCGGCCTGGCAGAGCCGCAGCGCGCCCGCCGTCGCCCGCGCCGGGCCGCAGGCGACGCCGCGCTCGACGCGCTCGATCGCCGCGCCGAGATCGTCGCCGAACAGCGCCTGCTCGGCCGCGCGCAGGTACCACGTCGCCGCCCGCACCGGCTCGCCGCCGCGCTCGAAGTGCTCGGCCAGCGCCATCGCGTCCGCCCCGCCCGTCCGCTCGAGCCAGGCGCCCGCGAGCCGGTGGCCGAGGCGGCGATCGTGCTCGGTCAACATCCCGTACGCCGCCTCGCGCACGAGCGCGTGCCGGAACCGGTACTCGACCGCGTCCGACGCGCCCTCCGCCGCGCGCCGGACGATGAGCTCCCGCGCCTCGAGCTGGGCGAAGAGCGGCTCGACCTCCGCCTTGCCGACCAGCGAGAGGACCCCGCCCCGCGAGAAGCTCTCGCCGAAGATGGCGCCCGCGCGCAGGAGCCGCCGCGCGCCCGTGTCGAGCGCGTCGAGCTCCGCCTGCACCATCGAGAGCACCGTCTCCGGCAGGTCCGCCCCCTTGCCGGCCGCCGCCGCGCGGATCTGCTCCTCGAGGTAGAACACGTTGCCATCCGCGCGCTCCACCAGGGTCGAGACGAGCTCCGGGCGCTCGCCCTCGCCGAGCACCTGCCGCACGAGCCGCTCGCTCGCGCGGCGCGAGATCCCCGCGAGGCGGAGCTTGTGCCCGCGCCGCTCGTCCCACAGCTTCGGGAAGAGCTCGTGCACCTCGGGGCGGCCGAGCGCCATCACCATGAACGGCCGGTCCCTGAGGTTCCGGAGCGCGGCGTCGACCATCGTGACCGTGGGCAGATCGCCCCAGTGCAGGTCCTCGAGCACGAGCAGGATCGGCTGCGCCGCGCACTCGGCGCGCAGGAAATCCTCCCAGGCGAGGCGGAGCTGGTCGCCCATGAGCATCGGGTTCCGCCGCGCGGCCCGGAGCTGGACGTCGTCGTCCGGGAACGGCGCGCCGACGAGCTCGCCGAGGAACGTCGTGACCCGCCCCGCGTCGAGCCCCGCGTGCTGCTCGACCCGCGCCCGCACCTTGCGCCGGCGCTCCTCGATCGAGTCGGCGTCCGACAGGCCGATGACCCGCCGCAGCGCGTGCGCGAGCAGGCCGAACGCCGACCCGGCGCTCATCGGGTCGACCTGCCCGAGCCACACGTCGACGGGCTCGCCCTCCTCGCGGATCATGCGGACGAGCTCGTGCCGCAGCCGCGACTTGCCGATGCCCGCCGGGCCCGTGACGAGCACCACGCTCGGGCTCGACTCCTCGACGCAGCGGGCGAGCTCGTCCCGGATCAGCGCGAGCTCGCGCTCGCGGCCGACGCACGGCGTGGCCCTGCCGAGCAGGTGCGGCGGCGCCTCCGGCTCCTCGCGCGCGCCGTGGAGCCAGGGGCCGCCCTCGTCGGCGGTGATCTCGAACCGCGTCCCGAGCAGCCCCGCCGTCACCTCGTCGATGCGGATCGCCGCGCGCGAGGGGGCGCGGGTCTCCGGGAGCAGGTGGACCACGCGATCGATGAGGTCGCCGACCGGCAGGCGCGACGCGATCTCCGCCCTGCCCGTGACGACCGCGACGGGCGCGCCGCCGAGGAGCGCCTGCACGGCGAGCGCGCAGCGGGCCGCCCGCGCCGCGAGGTCGGTCGTGGCGCCGGCGCCGGAGAGCACCACGAGCGGCAGCCGCGCCTCGATGAGCTCGAGCTGCCCCCGGTAGCGCGCGGCCGTGGCCGAGAGCGCCTGCGCGCGCGCCTGCTCGTCGACCTCGGCGGAGGCCGGATCGGCCGCGGCCGGGGCGAGCCCGTCGCGCGCGAGCACGAGGCACATCACCTTGCGCTCGCCGGTCGTGAGCTCGGGCGGGCGCAGGGACGACGCCGGCGGGCGGAGGGTGGTCCCGGTGGCGCCCGACAGCGCGGCGAGCTCGGCGGCGACCTCGTGGCCGTCGCGCGGCCGCCCGTCCGGCGACTTCGACAGCATCCGCCGGACCAGATCGTCGAGCGGCTCGGGCACCTCCTCGCAGAGCCACCGGAGCGACGGGGGCTCCTCGATCAGCACCTTGACGAGCACGGCGAGCCCGCGCGCGCCGCGGAACGGCGCGCGCCCCGAGATGCACTTGTAGAGCACGCAGCCGAGCGCGAAGACGTCCGCGCGCGGATCGACCTGCGCCTCGCCGCGCGCCTGCTCCGGGGCCATGTAGCCGGGCGTGCCGAGGATCGCCCCGGGCATGGTGAGCTGCTGGTCGAGGCCGGACATCCGGACCACGCCGAAGTCGATGAGCGTGACGCGATCGATGGCGCCGTCGACGAGGAGCAGGTTGCTCGGCTTGAGGTCGCGGTGGACGACGCCGAGCCGGTGCACGGCCCCGAGGGTGGTCGCGACGCGCCGGCCGAGCGCGAGGCTCTCGTCGAGGGTGAACGCCTTGCGGGCGAGGCGCTGGGAGAGGGTCTCGCCGGTGAGCCACTCCATGGCGAGGTAGGGGTGGCCGAGCTCGGTGAGGCCGTGGGCGATGTACCGCACCACCCCGGGCAGCCGCAGGGTGGCGAGCGCCTGCGCCTCGCGCGCGAGGCGGCTCGAGTCCTGGGACGCGGCGTTCTGGAGGACCTTGAGGGCGACGATCTCGCCGGTCTCCCGGTCGCGCGAGCGGAAGACGTGGCCCATGCCGCCGGCGCCCGCGAGCTCCACGATCTCGAACCGGCCGTCGATGACGTTTCCCGCGCGCATTGCCCCTGCCGCCGCTCCCCGATCGACGGATCCCCGTCCTGTGAGGGAGCTACGCGAAGTTGACGTGAATGGCCAGAGCGGGTCGGGGTCGCAGGCGTTTCACGAGACGTGGGGCGCCGAGAGGTCTCGGCGTCCCTTCAGGCGCTCACCGCCGATCACCGCGCGTCATCCTGCATCGTCGCCAGAGAGCGAGGCCCGTGGCAACTCCACGGCGCCGAAAAGGCCGGCGAGCGCGGCCTCCGCGCCGGATCCGCCGCGCGGCGCGCGGCATGCCACCGATGCGTCCAGGCGAGCTCTGGCTTCGCGCGGCCCGACGGTGCGGGGCGCGAAGTGTGGGAGCGCGCCGCTTCTTCGCGGTGCGCGGCGCGCGGCGCTTCCTCCCGCGCGCGCGCGTGATAAATGAGCTTGTCTCGGGACTGGGGGGGAGGCGACCGGAACGCGCTGGGCCCCCTTTGTCAAGCGAAGGAGGCCGCTCTTGTCAATCGTGCCCGGAACCGTTCTGCTCCAGCGCTACCGCGTGCTGCGTCACCTGCGCCGCGAGGGCCTCGGTGAGGTGTTCAGCGCCGAGGACGCGAGCACTGGCCGCCGGGTGGCGGTGAAGGTGCTCGGCGATCCCCCGGAGCGCCTGGACCCGACGAAGGTGCTCGGCGCGCCGGAGCGCATGGCGAAGGCGGAGGCCGCGGCGCGCTTCGGGCACGAGGCGATCGCGTGCGCGCGGCTGCGGGGGCCGCACACGCTCCCGTCGCTCGACGGCGGCGAGGATCCCGAGCACGGCCCGCTGATCGTGTTCGAGCTGCGCGAGGGGGAGCTCCTCGGCGACCGCCTCGCCCGGCAGGGGCCGATCCCGTTCAGCGTCCTGCACCCGCTGGTCGAGCAGCTCTGGCTGGCGCTCGCCGAGCTCCACGAGATGGGCATCGTCCACCGCGACATCAGCTCCATGAAGGTGCTCGTCGATCGGGGGCCCGACGGCGAGCGGGTGACGCTGCTCGACCTCGGCTCGTGCAAGCTGCCTCCCGCGCTCTGCGACGAGGAGCCGAGCGTCTCGGACCGGCGCCTCGGCGACATCCGGTTCGTGCCCCCCGAGCAGCTCGGCGACGCGAAGGCGGTGGATCACCGGGCCGATCTCTACGCGGCCACCACCGTGGTCTTCCAGGCGCTCACGGGCGAGCTGCCGTACGCCGCGCGCAATCTCATGATGCTCGCCGACCTCAAGACGAGGACGGCGCCGCGCCGGCTCGGCACCATGATGCCCCCGCCGGTCGACCGGCGACTGGAGGTGTTCGTGAACCGGGGCCTGGCCCACAACCCGGACCGCCGCTTCGCGGGCATCGCCGACGCGCTCGAAGGCTGGCGGGCGCTGCGCCCCACCGCCTGACCGTCGCGACGGCCCCCGCGCGGCCCCGCTCGCCCGATCGTCGCGACGGCCCCCGCGCGGCCCCGCTCGCCTGATCGCCGCGACAGCTCCCGGTGCCCCCGCTCGCCTGATCGCCGCGACGGCTCCCGGTGCCTCCGCTCGCCTGATCGTCGCGACGGCTCCCGGTGCCTCCGCTCGCCTGATCGTCGCGACGGCCCCCGCGCGGCGCCTCGCCGCTCCTGCCTGGACACCCCGGCCGGCCACGCGACCTGATGCTGTCGATTGTCCGGCGATCTTGATGGGAAGGGGGGAATCCCTCCCGTGGCGGATCCGGCAGCCCCGCGTCCAGCGACCCCTCGGGGAGGCCGCCGGCGCGGCGGCTCGCGCCGCGCCACATCCGGGTCCGGGCGCGCAACGCGCATTGCGCAGGGGCGCGTCGCGGCGGCGTTTCGCGAGCGCTGCTCCGGCGCCATGGAGCAGGACCGCCCTTCCGGACTCCGTTCGGCCAGCGGCGCGGACTGCCATTGCAACAGCGCGCTCGATTTTCTCATCAACGCTCCCAACACCCCCTTACGGACGGGTCGATCACTTTGCTGCACGATCGACAGGCACCCGGCATGTCTTCCTGATGAGCGCCGCCGCATCTCGATCAGTTTACGATTTACGACCCGTCGTCATCATGGGATCAGTCCGGGCCTTACCGCCTACGGCCCTGGCGAGGAATACGCACCTTCAGTCCAGAAACCGCATCTCACAGGATTGCAGAGCGTGAGCACGCATGTTAATCCGGGGTTCGCTCGCTCGCCGCCGCGCCCACTCGCGCGGCGTCAGGGCAACCGGAGCGACGTGCAGATCCCTCTTGCGCGGGTGTCCGCGAGCCCCGCTTCGACGTTGCTGGGCGCCTCCGCGCCTCGGCGTCGGCGCGGTGTTCGCGGAGCCGGGCTCATCCGGGATCGGCTCGTCTTCTGGGCTCTCTCAACCCTCGCCGCCACCACGTTATGACGACACCTACCTACCGTTATGTCTTCCTGGGACTCTCCATCACGTCTTCGTGGGGCAACGGCCACGCCACGACGTACAGAGCGCTCCTCCGGGCGCTCGCGTCCCGCGGCCACCAGGTGCTCTTTCTGGAGCGGAGCCTCTCCATCTATGACCAGCACCGCGATCTGCCCAACCCGCCTTATGGCACGACCGAGCGCTACTCGAGCATTGCGGAGCTCCGCGACAGATTCTCACGCGCCGTGCGCGAAGCCGATCTCGTGATCGTGGGCTCGTTCGTCCCGGAAGGGGCGACCGTCGGCGCGTGGATCACGGAGGAGGCGCGCGGCAAGGCCGCGTTCTACGACCTCGACACGCCGGTCACGCTGGGCCGGCTGGCGCACGGCGACCACGCGTACCTCACGCCGGCGCTGATCCCGCGGTATGATCTGTACCTCTCGGCGACGGGCGGCCCGACGCTGGAGCGGCTGGAGCGCGGCCACGGCGCGGTGCGCGCGCGGGCGCTCTACTGCGCGGCCGACACCGACGTCTACTATCCCCAGCCGACGCCGATGCGCTGGGACCTCGGCTACCTCGGCACCTACAGCGACGATCGGCAGGCGTCGGTCGAGCGGCTCCTGCTCGAGCCGGCGCGGCGCATGCGCCGCGGGCGCTTCGCGGTGGCGGGCGCGCAGTATCCGGCGTCGCTCGCGTGGCCCGAGAACGTCTCCCGGACAGAGCACCTGCCGCCGGACGAGCACCGGATCTTCTACAACGCCCAGCGGTTCACGCTGAACCTGACCCGCCGGGCGATGGTCGAGTCCGGCTGGTCGCCGAGCGCGCGCCTGTTCGAGGCGGCCGCGTGCGGGACCCCTGTCCTGAGCGACACCTGGCCGGGGATCGAGACGTTCTTCCAGCCGGGCGAGGAGATCCTCCTCGTCCGCTCGCCGGAGGACGTGCTCCGGAAGCTCCGGGAGATGAAGGAGGACAAGCGCCTGACCGTGGGCCAGCGCGCGCGGCAGCGCGTCTTCGCCGAGCACACGGCGATGCACCGGGCCGAGGCGTTCGAGCGCTACACGCGCGAGGTGCTCGACGCCGCGAGCCGGGCGCGGGCGCGCCGCGATCGCGACGGGCAGACCACGGCCTCGCCCCAGAGCGGCTGACCTTCGCCCGCCGCGCTCCTGCTCCCCTTGCCGCTCGGGGCGGCGCGCATTAGGCCACGGCGGTGCGCTCCACCCCGCTTCACCCCGTCGCCCGCCTGCCTGAAGAGTGGTCGGCCTCCCTGGCCGCCCGCGGAGAGCGGTCGTTCACGGCGAAGCAGGTGTTCCACTGGATCCATCGCCGTGGCGTCCTGGATCCGGCCGCGATGACGAACCTCCCGGCGCGGCTGCGCGAGCACCTCGCCGCGGAGGGCCTCGGCGAGGTGGTGACGCCCGAGCGGGTTCATCGCTCCGAGGACGGCACGCGCAAGCTGCTCCTGCGCCTCCGCGACGGCGCCACGATCGAGACGGTCCTGCTCCCGTCGGTGTCGGGCCCCGGCTCGCAGGCGCAGCTCGACGCGGACGCGGCGGCGGCCGACGAGGAGGACGACGAGGACGCGGAGGCGGGCGCGGCGCCGCGCACCCGCGTCACCCAGTGCATCTCCACGCAGGTCGGCTGCGCCATGGGCTGCAGCTTCTGCGCGAGCGGCGTGGCGGGGCTCAAGCGCCACCTCGGGCCCGAGGAGATCGCGGGCCAGGTGCTCCTCGGGCGGGCGATGCTCGACGAAGGGGAGGAGCTCCGCAACGTCGTCTACATGGGCATGGGCGAGCCGCTGCACAACTACGAGGCGACCGCGCGCTCGCTGCGCCTGCTCACGCACCCGGAGGGGATCCACCTCTCGACGCGGCGGGTCACGGTGTCGACGTCCGGCCTCGTCCCGGAGATCGCGCGGCTGGGCGCCGATTTCGGCGGGCAGATCGCGCTGGCGATCTCGCTGCACGCCTCGGACGACGCGACCCGCTCGGCGCTGATGCCCATCAACCGCAAGTACCCGCTCGACGAGCTGCTCGCGGCGCTGCGCGCCTACCCGCTGCCGCGGCGCCGGCGCATCACCATCGAGTACACGCTCGTGGCCGGGCAGAACGACGCTCCGGCCGAGGCCCGCCGGCTGGCGAAGCTCCTGCGCGGGCTCCCGGTGAAGATCAACCTCATCCCGATGAACCCGATCGAGGCCTCCACGCTGGGGCCGCCCGGCGCCGACCGGGTGGCGGCGTTCCAGGCCGTGCTCACCGAGGCGGGCTACTCGTGCTTCGTGCGGCGCCGGCGCGGGGACGACGTGTCGGCCGCGTGCGGGCAGCTCGTGCTGCTCGGGGCCAGGCCGAAGGTGCGCCGCGCGCTCGGCTGATCCGCGCGGCCCCCGCCCGGGCCCGCCGGTGGGGGTCACGTTGGGGGTGCTCCCCTCCGGGGCTTGCGTTCCGGCGGGCCCCTGTCGTGGCCCGCCTGCACTCCAGCCCCTCCGGCGAGCACCCCCAACGTGACCCCCACCGGCGGGCCGCGAGCGCCTTGACTCCCCGCCATGCGGCGGCGTAGCTGTCCCTCGTGCTGAAGAAGATCCTCGTCGCCAACCGTGGAGAGATCGCCTGCCGTGTTCTCCGGACCTGCAAGCGGCTCGGGATCGCGACGGTCGCCGTGTACTCGGACGCGGACGCGGGCGCGCCGCACGTCGCCCTGGCCGACGAGGCCGTGCGCATCGGGCCGCCGCCGGTCCGGGAGAGCTACCTCGTCATGCACGCGATCATCGACGCCGCCCGCGCGACGGGCGCCGACGGGATCCACCCCGGCTACGGGCTGCTCAGCGAGAACGAGGCGTTCGCCGAGGCCGTCCTCGAGGCCGGGATCACCTTCATCGGCCCGCCGCCCGCCGTGCTCCACGCCTTCGGCGACAAGCTCCGCGCGCGCGACGTCGCGCGCGCGTCCGACGTCTTCCCGCCGCCGGGCACGGGCGGCCCCGTCGATCCGTCCGACGTCGAGGCCGCCCATCGCGCCGCCGAGGCCGTCGGCTTCCCGCTGCTCGTCAAGGCCGCGGGCGGCGGCGGCGGCATCGGCATGCAGATCGTCGCCGATCCGGGCAAGCTCCCCCGCGCCCTCACGGCGTGCTCCGACCGCGGCCGCGCCGCCTTCGGCGACGCGCGCGTGTACATGGAGCGGTACATCGAGCGCCCGCGCCACATCGAGGTGCAGGTGCTGTGCGACGGGAAGGGCGGCGCCGTCGCGCTCGGCGAGCGCGAGTGCAGCGTCCAGCGCCGGCACCAGAAGATCATCGAGGAGTCCCCGTCGCCCGCCCCGTTCTTCCAGGGAGAGGCGGGCGAGGCCCGCAGGAAGACGCTCCACGAGAGCGCCCTGCGCGTCGTGACCGCCGCCGGCTACGTCGGCGCCGGCACCGTCGAGTTCGTCGCCGCGGAGAGCGGCGAGCTCTACTTCCTCGAGGTGAACGCCCGGCTCCAGGTCGAGCACTGCGTGACCGAGATGTGCACCGGGCTCGATCTGGTCGAGCACCAGATCCGCATCGCCTCGGGCGAGCCGCTCGCGCCGGAGGTGCTGGGCGCCGCGCGCCATGGCCACTCCATCGAGGCGCGCCTCTACGCGGAGGACCCGGCGAAGAAGTTCGCCCCGCAGCCCGGCCGCGTCACGGCGCTCCGCTGGCCCGCCGCGGGCGAGGACCTGCGGATCGAGACCGGCATCGCCGAGGGGCTCGAGGTGACGCCGTTCTACGACCCGCTGCTCGCCAAGATCGTCGCCCACGGGCCGACGCGCGAGGCGGCGATCGCGCGCCTCGACCGGGCGCTCGCCGAGACGACGCTCGAGCTCACCGGCCCGGCCGGGCCCGCCGCGACGAACCTCGCCTTCCTGCGCCGGATCCTGGCGGACGGCGACTTCCGGGCCGGGCAGTACGACACGCACCTCGCCGAGGCGCTCGCCGCGGGCAAGAGGGCCGGGTGACCGCGGCCGGGATGAACTAAAGATGAGGTCGTGAGCCACGACCTGATCCTCGAGCCCGCCGAGCGCTGGCTCGCCCACGACCCCGATCCCGAGACCCAGGCCGAGCTGCGCCGCCTCATCGACGCGGCCAGGGCGGGCGAAGAGGGCGTCCGCGCCGAGCTCGCCGAGCGCTTCGCCGGCCCCCTCGAGTTCGGCACCGCGGGCCTCCGCGGGGTCCTCGGGGCCGGCGAGAGCCGGATGAACCGGGCCGTCGTCCTGCGCACCACCGCGGGGCTCGCCCGCTATCTCCTCGGCGCGCTCGGCGACAGGGCGCGGCGCGCCGGCGTCGTCATCGGCTACGACGGCCGCCGGAGGAGCCGCGAGTTCGCGGAGGACATCGCCTGCGCGCTCGCCGCCGCGGGCATCCCGGGGCACCTCTCCCCTGCCCCCTGCCCCACCCCGGTGGCCGCGTTCGCGGTCCTCCACCTCGGCGCGGCCGCGGGCGTGATGGTGACGGCCAGCCACAACCCGCCCGAGTACAACGGCTACAAGGTGTACTGGGAGAACGGCGCCCAGATCATCCCGCCGCACGACACCGGCATCGCGACCGCCATCGACGCCGCGCCGCCGGCGGATCAGGTCCCCCGCCTCCCGCTCGACGAGGCGCGGGAGAACGGCCTCGTGCGCGACTTCCCCGAGGGGCTCGAGGAGGCGTACCTCCGGGCGATCGGCGGCCTCTCCGTGCGGAGCGACGGCGATCGCGGCCTGCGCATCGTGTACACGCCGCTGCACGGCGTGGGCGACCGCCTCGTCCGCGCGGCGCTCGCGCGGGCCGGCTTCACGCGCGTGACGAGCGTGCCCGAGCAGGCCGAGCCGGACGGCGCGTTCCCCACGGTCGCGTTCCCGAACCCCGAGGAGAAGGGCGCCATGGACCTCGCGTTCGCCCTCGCGAAGCGGGAAGACGCCGACCTCATCCTCGCCAACGATCCGGACGTCGACCGGCTCGCGGTGGCGGTGCGGCGCCCGGATGGCGGGCACGTGCAGCTCACGGGCAACCAGGTCGGCGTGCTCCTCGGCCACTACCTGCTCACCGCGGGGCAGGCCCAGGGCGACGCGGGCGCGGGCCGCGTGGTGCTGGCCTCCTGCGTCTCGACCCCGATGCTCGGCGCCATCGCCGCGGCGCTCCGGGTGCACTACGAGGAGACCCTCACCGGGTTCAAGTGGATCGCGAACCGGGCGATGGACATCGAGCGCTCGACCGGCGCCCGCTTCGTCTTCGGGTTCGAGGAGGCGCTCGGGTACACGATCGGCTCGGTCGTGCGCGACAAGGACGGCATCAGCGCCGCGGTGCTGCTCGCCGAGCTCGCGGCGGTGCGCAAGGCCGAGGGCAAGACGTTGCTCGATGAGCTCCAGGCGCTCACCCGCGCGTACGGCCTCTACGTGAGCGGGCAGCGCGCCTACACCCTGCGCGGCGTCGACGGCGTCGGGAGGATCTCCGCGATCATGGCCGCGCTCCGGAAGAGCCCGCCGGAGGAGATCGCCGGCGTGCCGGTCGTGGCGTGGCGCGACCTGAAGGCGCGCACGCGCACGACGCGCGACGGCCGGACCGAGCCGCTGATCCTGCCCGAGAGCAACGTGCTCGTGGTCGAGCTCGAGGGCGGCAGCCGGATCATCGCGCGCCCGAGCGGCACCGAGCCGAAGATCAAGTTCTACTTCGACGTGCGCGAGGCGGTCGCGGAGGGCGAGCCGCTGGCCGACGCCGAGGCCCGCGCGGCGGCGCGGCTCGACGCCTTCGCCAGAGCGTTCTCGGGCCTCGCCGGGATCGGCTGAACGGCCGCGCCGGGGGGGGCGACACGAGGCGTCCGCGCCGGGGGCGCGACGCCACGCGGCGACGGCGCGGCGCCACGCAGCGGCGTCGCGCCCTGCCTCGTATCGCGCGGGCTCAGCGGCCGGGGTGGCGGGAGGCGACGCGGCCGACGAAGAACGGGCCCATCTGGCTGACGAACTCGGCGGTCTGGCGCGTCTTCCGCATCGACTGCACGATGTGCGACAGCGGGTGGAGCTCCTTGCCGACGAGCCCGATCACGAACTCGTTGTCGCGGGCGTCGAGGCCGTGGCACGCGAGGCGGATGTCGTGCGCGAGATCCTGCGCGCCGTAGGCCCGGCCGATGAGGCCGTGCTCGCGCAGGATGCTCCCCTGCTCGCGGCCGTCGAGCTTGGAGAACGCGCCGCTGCGGCGGAGCGGGTACCACACCGCCCACGACCATGCCGGGTTGAGGGCGGTCTCGGCCGGGCGCCGGAGCATCCAGTACTCGAGGTCCTGCTCGTAGCCGGTCGAGTACGAGCGCCCCAGCATCGTGAAATCGGGCTGGAGCTCCAGCGCGCGGAGCTCGCCGCGGTTCAGGGCGGGCCGGACCGTCTGGACGAAGAAGGCCGGGTCCTCGGCCCACGTGAGGACGCCGATCCCGCGCGGATCGTTGAGGTCCTCGTACACGACCGCGCCGACGCCCTGCTCCTCCAGGGCCCGGCCCGCCGCTCGGGTCAGCTCCGCCGGATCGCCGGCGCCCGCGCACCGGAAGACGAGCAGCTGCATGAACAGACGGCGGTCGAGGATCTGCGGCCGCCCATCGCGCGGCGCTCCGCGCTCGGCGACATCGATGTGCGGCAGCTCGGGCTCCGCGTGCCCGGCGGCGGCCGGGCGACCCGTCGTGGATTCGCTCATGGCGTAGGGGTACCGAGGTTCGCGGTGGACGGCAACAGCAAGGCGGGGCACCGCCCCGCGCGCCCGTGCGCTGCGGAGCCCGTGCGCATGCCCACGTGACACTCGTTACAGTTGCTCCCGTACCCCGCGCCGCGCCCCCCCGCGGACGCGGGGAATCGCGTGACACCCATTACAATTGTGCCCATACCGGAGCCGAGGCGCGCAGCGTGCTCACGGGAGGACGGCGCTGGACACCCGGGTTCACGCCTGTCGACGGTCCGTGCGATCCGTGTCGCACGTCTGCTTCTTCGTAATCATCTCTTGCCATCCCGGCCGACTCACGCTCCCCTGCAATGTACAACCACGACCCCTGGAGTCGCCCCGATGACGTGTGCCCGTGCAGGACTTCTCGCCCGACGAAGCACGCGCCGAGCCCGCGATCGGGCTCCGCATCGTCGAGGCCTTCTCGCCGTAGGTTCGCCGAGATGAAGACGTACGACACGAAGAGCAAAATCTCGACCCCCGCCGGCCGATGTAAAGGAACGTTGCTGGTCAACCTCCGATCGTTCATCACGACGAGCCGCGACGCTGGCGCCTGGGAGCGGCTCGTGACATCGCTGCCCAAGTCAGACCGGGACGTACTATGCCAGCCCCTGCTCGTGAGCAGCTGGTATCCGATCGGCGTCTGGAACCGGGCATTGCGAACGCA
The DNA here is from genome assembly GCF_004135735.1 of Sorangium cellulosum. Lineage (GTDB taxonomy): Bacteria > Myxococcota_A > Polyangia > Polyangiales > Polyangiaceae > Sorangium > Sorangium cellulosum_F. The sequence continues at coordinate 6,006,952 of NZ_CP012670.1, forward strand.
CATTCGGTCTGCGGGCGACCAGGCCGCCGAGATCAAGCGGGTGGCGCGTTACATCGCGGATCGCGACCTCAATACGGTGTTGAAGTTCGCGCTCTCGATCGCCATGCCCGACACGATCGTCGCCCGCACTGGAATGTTCTGGTCGCGCTACTTCGATTCCGGCAAGGTCTCGCCGCGGATGGTGAAGCCGCGCGAGTGGGTGCTGACCATCACGGGTCCGACCGGGGACGATGAGGGGCCTTCGGCGATGAACTGCGGAGAGGGTGTCTCCGGGTGGGTCGAGCAGGCGCTCCTGTTGTGCGGTGCGACCACGCCCAAGGTGACCCATCAGCGGTGCCGGTTCCGCGGCGCAACCGAGTGCCTGTCCGCGGTGGTATGGTGACCAACGTGACCGGGGCCGGCCGTCCTGCTGGCCTCGCAGCGCCCTCGTTTGGCTATTGACTTGCTCCTTCGCCCCGATCAAGACTGGATGCAGGCGGGACACATGTACACGAAGCCTCCCAGAGTGAGGTCATCGTGCTGGCCCTCTTACCCTCCACGCTCAGGGGTCAGCATCATGTCCGCGTCGCGTACCGTCTCCTGACGGCCGCCTGGCTGGTCAGCCTGAGGGGGTAGCGATGGGGTGAGACCGGCAAGCAGTCACGAGGGAGATTGACCGAGCTCAACCTCCAGGTGCTTTCATGCTGTCACCTCGCTCGCAGCGGCACAAAGAAGTCAAGGATAGCCTCAAGGCAACGCCGCACCCGGTCTGGGTCGAGGACATGCTCGAGGCGTTGGCCGATCAGTGGAAGGCCGCGGTCTATGCGCCGCCGATCGCGCGCACGCTCACGGAGCCGGTCGACCCGGAGACCTGGGGCCGGCTGATCAGGGAGTTCTTCTGTGTCGTCGAGGCGTTCCCCAAGTACATGGGGCTCAGCCTGGCGAAGACGACGTACGGCCAGACGCCGCGCGATTTTCTGGTGCGGGACTGGCTCATCGGCAACATCCGGGTCGAGGCGCTGCACGTGCGCTGGTACCTCGACTGGGCGGCGGGGCACGGGATCAGCGCCTCGGAGGTCACGAGCCACCGCCCGTGCCCGGAGGTCGCCTCGCTGTTCGACTGGCTCTGGTCGGTGTCGTACCGCGGCTCTCTCGCGGAGGCGGTCGGGGCGGTCAACTACGCGATCGAGGGGATCACCGGGGAGTGGTCCCGCCTGGTGCTGCCGGCGTTCACCACGCTCTACGGCGAGGGGAGCAAGGCGCTGATGTGGCTCTCGGCGCACGCGAACTACGATGACGCCCATCCGCGCGAGGCGCTCGAGATCGTGAAGCTGGCGACCACGTCCGCGGAGGAGATCCGGCGCGTCCAGTCGAGCATTGCCCGATCGCTGGAGCTGTTCGAGCGCGCCTTCAGGGCGTGCAACGCGTCGGTCCGCGCGGGGAGCTAACGCGGGGGGGGGGCGCCGCGCCGGCGGGTGGGGTCGCGCGCGCCGGCGTGGCGCGGGGGGCGCTCGCCATCCGCCGAGGCGGGAACGTGGAGCTTGCGCATACACCACCGCCCGGCATGTCTCCCTTCGGGCCTCGCCACCTGGGACGTTTCGTCGCGCGCCACACGAGGCGCGCCTGAAACCTCGAGCCCCCTTTGTCCTTATGGCTCCTCGGTCGGTGCTGGATCGCGCCCCCCGCGCCACGCCGGCGCGCGCGACCCCACCCGCCGGCGCTCACCGCTGGGGTATTGAAAGAGAGGGCGGAGAGCCGTACGGGGGTGGTGGGATGGACCGATGTCCGTGTGGGTAGGACGGGCGGATGAGGATCTGCTCAGGACGCGCGGCCCACGTGGCCAGAACGGAGCGAGGCGCTAGCGGCCGTAGACCGCCTTGCGCACCTTCTTCTTGAGGTCGTCCAGCACGAACGGCTTCGTGATGTAGTGACGGGCGCCGGCCTGGATGCCGGCAATGACATCCATCGGATCGGACTTGGCCGTCAGGAAGATGATCGGCACCCGACGCGTCGGCTCGGTCTCGCGAAGGCGCTTCGTCATGCTCACCCCGTCGAGCTTCGGCATCATGACGTCCACAATCAGCAGATCCGGCCGAGGTTCCTGCTGCGCGAGCGCCAGACCGTCGATCCCGTTCGTCGCAACCACCGTGTCAAACTCGTCGCCGAGGAACCGGGCGATCATCGCCGCCGTGTCCGCCTCGTCCTCCACCACCAGGACTCTCTTTTTTGTCGCGGTCACCATCTCCGCCTCGAAGGATAGCGCGATGCAGACGGCTCGGGCGCAGACACTGGACTTTTTTCCTCAAAGGTTGGACCATCGTTGATTTTATCCGCCGTCAGCACAATCGCCGTTTGACCAGACGCGATGACCGGCGGGCCACGCCGCACCGGGCGGCAACAGCGCTGTTCAGGAGCGATGGTCTGCGCGACGAACGCCGGGCTCGCCGGCGATGCGCGCCGTCTCCGGAGCTGCTCGGCAGGAAGACGGAGGGGGCGACGCGGGGAAGCTCAGGCCACGCCGGCCGCGGCGCGCTCCAGCAGCGAGGCGAGGCGGTCGAGCGGCATCGGCTCCACGAACGTGCTGCCGATGTCGCGCATCAGCACCGCCCGGACCGACGAGCCGCGGCGCTTCTTGTCGAGCGACAGGTAGCGCAGGGCGGCCGAGACCGGCTCGTCCTCGATCCGCGTGGGCAGCCCGAGCCGGGCGAGCAGGCGCACCACCCGGTCCGCCGCGGCGCGGTCGGTCACGCCGAGCGCGCAGCCGACCCGCAGCATCGCCACCATGCCGAGCGACACCGCCTCGCCGTGCGCCAGCCGGACGAACCCCCCCTCCGCCTCGAGCGCGTGCCCGAGCGTGTGGCCGAGGTTCAGCAGGGCGCGGTCGCCCGCCTCGCGCTCGTCGCGGGCGACGATGGCCGCCTTCACGGCGATCGAGCGGCGGATGATCTCGGCGAGCAGGCCGGGGTCGCGCGCGAGGACGCGATCCGCCTCGCGCTCCAGCAGCGCGTGCAGATCCGCGTCGCCGATGCAGGCCGACTTCACCACCTCGGCGAGCCCGCTCCGGAAGGCCCGATCGGTCTCGGTCGTGAGCGCCGACGGGCTCGCGACGACCGCGGACGGCTGGTGAAACGTGCCGACCGCGTTCTTCGCGAGGCCGAGGTCGACCCCGGTCTTGCCGCCGACCGAGGCGTCGACCATCGAGAGGAGCGTCGTCGGCGCCGCGACCCAGCGGACGCCGCGCAGGAGCGTGGACGCGGCGAAGCCGCCGATGTCGGTCACCACGCCGCCGCCGTGCGCGAGCACCACCGCGTCGCGATCGGCCCCCGCGTCGATCATCGCCGTGAGCGCCGCCTCGACCGCCGAGAGCCGCTTGTGCTCCTCGCCGGGCCGGAGCACCGTCACCGCGGCGGCCGGCTTGCCCTGCGCGGCGAGCGCGGCGAGCAGCGGCCCGCCCCAGAGCCGGCTCACGTTCTCGTCCGTCACCACGAAGACCGACGACGGCGCGAGCGACGCCACCGCGTCGGCCGCGGACGCCGCCCCGTCGGACGCGATGCGCACCGCGTAGCTCTTGTCGCCGAGCGGGACGAACAGCGGGCGATCGGCGTAGGCGCGCAGGACCCGGGCGGCGACCTCCACCGGCGCCACGCCGTCCGTCACCACGCGGGCGTGGGCCTCCGCGTAGACCGGGGCGCGCGCGGCCAGGAGCTCGCGGATGCGCGCCTCCCGGTCGGGCGCGCCGTCGAGCAGCGGGCGGGCGCCCGACGGCGTGCGGGCGGCGATCGTGCGCGGGGTCGCGCTGAGCGCCACGACGCAGCCGCGCAGGAGCGCCTCGCCGCGGAGCGCGGGGTCGACCAGCGCGCCGCCGCCGAGGGCGATGACCCGCGGCCCCGGCGTCGCGAGGAGCCTGCGCAGGAGCGCCGCCTCGAGCGCGCGGAAGCCGGCCTCCCCGCGCGAGGCGAAGAGCGACGGGACGCTCTCGCCGGCCTCCGCCGCGATGGCCTCGTCGAGGTCGATGAACGGGAGGCCCGCGCGCGCCGCGGCGACGCGGCCCACGGTGGACTTGCCGGCCCCCATGAAGCCGGTGAGCAGGAGCGGAGGGGCGTCGGGGAGGATGTCCATGGCCTTCAGTAAGAGCGGACCTGCTGGAGGTAGCCGTCGAGGTTGCGCTGGAGCTCGGGGAGGCTGTCGCCGCCCAGCTTCTCGAGCAGGGCGCCGGCGAGCGTGATCGCCACCATCGCCTCGCCCACGACCGAGGCGGCCGCGACGGCGCAGATGTCGCTCCGCTCGAACGCCGCGTCGAACTGCTCCTTGGTCCGCACGTCGACCGACGGCAGCGCGCGCTTCAGCGTGGCGATGGGCTTCATGGCGGCCCGACAGATGAGCGGCATGCCGTTCGTGATGCCGCCCTCGAGGCCGCCCGCGCGGTTCGACGGCCGGGTGAACGCGTGCGACCCCTCGTCGTACGCGATCGGATCGTGCACCGCGGAGCCCGGGACGCGCGCGGCCTCGAAGCCGACGCCGATCTCGACGCCCTTGATCGCCTGGATGCTCATCAGCGCCTGCGCGAGCCGGCCGTCGAGCTTGCGGTCCCACTGCACGTGGCTGCCGAGGCCGGGCGGCAGCCCGGTGGCGATCACCTCGAAGACGCCGCCGAGCGTGTCCCCCCGGTGCGAGGCCTCGTGGATCGCCTCGCGCATCGCCTGCGCGGCCGCGTCGTCGACGCACGCGAGATCGGAGGCGCGGGCGCGGGCGCGGAGGTCGGGGAGCGACAGCTCGCTCCCGGCCGAGGCCGCGGAGATCGGCGACTTCACCGCGCCGATCGAGAGCACGTGGGCGAACACCTCGACGCCGACCGCGCGGAGGAGCTTGCGGCAGACGGCGCCCACGGCGACGCGCGCCGCGGTCTCGCGCGCGCTCGCCCGCTCGAGCACGTCGCGCAGGTCCTTCCGGCCGTACTTCAGGCCGCCGGCCAGGTCCGCGTGCCCCGGACGCGGGCGGGTCAGCGCCTCGGGCGCCTCGGGGAACGGCTCGGGGCCCATGCGGCCGGCCCAGCTCGCATGATCGCGGTTCTCGATCACCATGGCGATGGGGCCGCCGAGCGTCTCGCCGCCGCGCACGCCGGCAACGAGCCGGACGCGATCGGTCTCGATCTTCATCCGCCCGCCGCGCCCGTATCCGCGCTGGCGCCGCGCCAGATCCTCGTCGACGTCCGCCGCGAGGAGCGGCATGCCCGCCGGGATCCCCTCGACGGTCGCCACGAGCTCCGGGCCGTGCGACTCGCCGGCCGAAAGCCACCTGAGCTGCGTCATCGTGTGGAAAACCTCCTCTGCGCCCGGATCTCCGGGCCAAGACAGATGCCTCTTACAGGTCGATCTGCTCCACGTCGATGGCGTTGAGCGGGGAGCGGCCTGCGCCGTCCTGTCCGTCCTGTCCGTCCTGTCCGGCGTGGTCCGGGGGGCGGTCCTCGCCGCCCGGCACCGGCTCCCCCAGGAACCGGGCCGCCACCGCGGCGAAGCTCTTCGGCAGGTCGGTGACCAGCAACGAGAGCCCGCCCGGCGCGCCGCGGGACGTCGCGAGCCCGCGCTCCGCGAGGAACGCCGCCGCGTCGTCCGCGGTCGCCGAGGCGCTGTCCACGATCGGGATGGGGCCGCCCGCCAGCGCCGCGGCCTCGACCTCGATCGGGGCGCGGAGAAGCGGGAAATGGGTGCACCCGAGCACGATCGAGCGGGCGCCCGCGCGGATGAGCGGCTCCAGGTAGCGCCGCGCGACGAGCCGCGGGACCTCCCCGTCGACCCAGCCCTCCTCCGCCAGCGAGACGAGCAGCGGGGCCGCCTGCCCGGCGACCTCGGTGCGGGTGCTGAGCGACGCCACGGCGCGCGGGTACGCGCCCGACGCGATCGTCCCGGCCGTCCCGAGCACGCCGATGGTCGCGCCGCGCGACGCGGCGACGGCGGCGCGCGCGCCGGGCAGGATCACCCCGAGGACGGGCAGATCGAGCTCGACCCGGAGCATGTCGATCGCGACGGCGCTCACCGTGTTGCACGCGACGACGATCGCCTTGACGCCGCGCCGGATCAGCACGCGCGCGCAGCCGAGCGCGTAGCGGACGACCGTCTCCGGCGAGCGCGTGCCGTACGGGACGCGCGCCGTGTCGCCGAGATAGACGATGTCCTCCGCCGGGCAGCGCCGGCGCAGCGCGCGCACGACGGTGAGCCCGCCGAGCCCCGAGTCGAACACGCCGAGCGGCGCGTCGCGGGCACCCGTCACGTCGCCTCGATGCGGAACAGGCGCACGGGCTCGCGGAGGAAGTGCTCGCGCGCGATCGCGTCGAGCGCGTTGCGCACGAGCCCCTCCTGCGCGTCGTGCGTGATGAGCACCACGTCGGCCGCCGGCTCGCGCGCGGTCCGGCCGCCCGCGGGCGCCGCGCCCTGGCCCTCCCGGGCGGGCTCCTGCTGCACGATCTGCTCGATGCTGACGCCGGCGTCCCCGAGCGCGCCCGCGAGGCGGCCCATGACGCCCGGGCGGTCCTCGACCACGAAGCGCAGGTAGTAGCGCGAGACGATCTCGCCGAGCGGGCGCACCGGCCGCGGCTTGATCGACATGCCGCGGCCCTGCATGCCGGCGACGCCCGAGGCGATCGAGCGCGCGACGTCGAGGATGTCGGAGACGACGCTGACCGCCGTCGGCAGATCGCCGGCGCCGCGGCCATAGACGAGCGCCGGCCCCACGGCGCGCCCCTCGAGGAGCACGGCGTTCAGCACGCCGGAGACGTTGGCGAGCACGCTCTGCTTCGGGATCAGCGTCGGGTGCACGCGCAGCTCGATGGAGCCGCCGAGATCGCGGCCGATCGCGAGGTGCTTGATGGTGTAGCCGAAGCGGTCGGCGTAGCGGTGGTCGGCCTCCTCGATGTTGCGGATGCCGGACGTGTGCACGCTCTCGCTGTCGACCTGCGCCCCGAAGGCGAGCATCGCGAGCACGATCAGCTTGTGCGCGGCGTCGTGACCGTCGACGTCGAGCGTCGGGTCGGCCTCGGCGTAGCCGAGCTGCTGCGCCTCGCGCAGCGCGGCGTCGAACGACGCGCCCGTGTCGCGCATGCGCGTGAGGATGTAGTTGCAGGTGCCGTTCAGGATCGCGGTGACCGACGCGACCCAGTCGCTCGCGAGCGCGTCGCGCAGCGTCCGGATGATCGGGATGCCGCCGCCGACCGCGCCCTCGAACGCGAGGTCGACCTGACGCGCCGCGGCGCGCGCGAGGAGCGCGGGGCCGTGGGCGGCGAGCAGGAGCTTGTTCGCGGTGACGACGCCCTTGCCCTGGTCGATGGCGCGCTCGATCAGGGCGCGCGCGGGCGTCTCGCCGCCCATCACCTCGACGACGAGATCGATCGCGGGGTCGTCGACCACCTCCTCCGGCCGCGTGGTGAGCAGGCTGCGATCCAGGGCGGAGACGCGCTCCTTCTCCAGGTCGCGCACGACGACGCGCTTGACCACGAGGGGCACGCCGGCGCGCTCGGCCAGGTAGCCGGCGTTCTCGGCGAGGAGGCGGAGGACGCCGCCGCCGACCGTCCCGCAGCCGAGGAGGCCGATCTGGATCGGGGCACCACCGCGCAGGCGCTTGCGATCGCTCCCGGCGTGGGGTTCGGGGTTGAAGTTCAAGGGCGAGCCGCCTTCGGTCTTCATGCGCGCGGAGCTTAGCGCTTCTCGCGCCGCGGCGTGACGCCTATGCTGCGCGGCCCATGGCGGAAACGATCAAGGGCGTCTTGGGCGGGGAATTCAGGTTCCATGTGGGCGAGGACGGGGGCCCCGCGGAGCGAGGGCCGCTGCTCCCGCTCCGCGTGCTGGTGGTCGCCGATCTGATCCCGCGCGATCCGCACAACGCCGGGGCGAGCCCGCCGGCGGGCGCGATCCGGGTCGACGCGGGCCGGTTCGACGACCTGTTCGCGACGCTCCGGCCGCGGATCGCCGTCGAGGTGCCGAGCGTGCTCGCGGCGGGCCGGGCGGCGCGGGTCGATCTCGCGCCCGCCAGCCTGAAGAGCTTCCGGCCCGACGCGCTCTGCGCCGAGGTGCCGCTCCTGCGCTCCTTGCTCGACGGGCGGCGGGTCCTCGACCGGCTGCGCGACGGCTCGGCCACGGTGGAGCAGGCGCGCGCCGAGCTCGATCGGCTCTGGGGCGGCTCCCCGCTCGTGCGCGACATCCTCGGGTTGCTCCCGGAGCGCGGGGGCCCCTCGCCCGCCGCGGCCGAGCGGCCCGCCGCGCCCGCGGCCGAGCGGCCCGCCGCGCCCGCGGCCGAGCGGCCCGCCGCGCCCGCGGCCGAGCGGCCCGCCGCGCCGGCGCCCGCGGGGGGCAGCGACGTGGACGCGCTGCTCGCGATGGTCGACCTCGGCGGGGGCGATGACCCGGCGCCGGCGGCGGCCCAGGGGAGCGCCCGCGAGGGATCCGCGGAGGGGGGGCGGTTCTCGGAGATCCTCTCGGCCGTGGTGGCGAGCGCGCGCCCGCGCGCGGGGCAGCCCGCCCGCCCCGCCGAGGCGATCGCGCAGATCGAGCGCGCCATCGGCGCGCAGCTCGGCGCGATCCTGCAGCACCCGGAGGTGCGGCGGCTCGAGGAGGCGTGGCGCGGGCTGGGCCTGCTCGTCGACCGCGCGAAGGCGGCGGAGGGCGTCCGGATCGAGGTCGTCTGCGCGCGGCCGGACGAGGCGGCCGGCGCGCTGACGCGGGCGCTCGCGCGGACGGCGACCACCGAGCCGCCCGCGTCGGTCGCGATCGTGGACGTCGCGATCGACGGCAGCGCCGCCGCGCTCGCGCGCCTCGAGGAGATCGCGCGCGTCGCCGAGGCGCACGCGCTCCCGGCCGTGGTGAACGGCGCCCCGGGGCTGCTCGGCGTCGACGACCTCCGCGGCGTCGATCGGCTCGACAACAAGGCCGCGCTGTTCCGGGCGCCGCACCGGGCGCCGTGGCGCGCCGCCGCGGCGCGGCCGTGCGCGCGCTGGGTCGCGATCGCCATGAACCGCGCGCTGGCCCGGCCGCCGTACGACCGGTCCACCTCGCGCATCCGGGAGGCGGCGATCGTCGAGCACCCGGGCGACGAGGGCGGCCGCGTCTGGATCGCGCCGGCGTACGTCGTCGGCGCGCTGATCGCGGCGAGCTTCCGCGAGACGGGGTGGCCCTGCCGCGTCGCCGGCGGCAAGGGCGGCGGGGTGCTCGGGGATCTGCCGGTGCACGAGGTGAAGGGCGCGTACGAGGGGGACGAGGGCGTCGCGATCCCGACCGAGGCGTTCGTGTCCACGGACACGCAGCGCGAGCTCTCGAAGAGCGGCGTGCTCCTGCTCGCCTCGGCCCCGAACAGCGACGCGGTCTACGTCCTGAGCGCGCCGACGGCCTACGTCCCTCCGGAGAAGCTCACGTACGACAGCCCGACCGCCGAGCCCGAGCCGCGCCTCGATCGGGTCTCGCTCGGCGACCAGCTCTTCGTCGCGCGCGTCGTCCAGTTCCTGCGCGCGCTCTGCGCGAAGCTGCCCGCCGGCAGCGATCCGGCGGAGGTCCAGCCGGTGATCGAGGGGGCGCTGTGGGCCTTGTTCGAGGACGCGCCGCCCGCCAGCATCGAGCTCACGGTCAAGGCCGGGCACGGCGAGGGCGGGGCGCAGGTCGCCGTCACGGTGCGCCCCCGCCGCTTCCTCGGGGTCGGGCTCGACGAGGTGTCGCTCGAGCTGCCGCTCGGCTGAGCGCCTCGGCCGCGGCCGGGGGCCTCGGCGCCGAGGAGAGCGATTGACGCGGCCCGGCTACACGAAGAGGATGCCGGGCATGCGGATCCACGTCGCGATCCTCATCGCTGTCCTGGCCACCCTGGTGACGACCTGCGAGCGGCCGGCCCCGCAGGCGCCGACGTCGGGCTGCAGCTGCCGCAAGAAGTAGATCGCCTTCCGCCCCCCCTCACGCGCTGCTGCGGGCCGGGCGGAGCGCGAGCGGCGCGGTGCCGGCGAGCAGCCCCGCGGCGAGGGCGAGCACGCCGCCGAAGCCGACGCAGGCGCAGCCGAGCGCGCCGGTCAGGGCGGCGACGCCGCACGCCGAGGCCCAGGAGGCCCCGAGCCGGTCCGAGCGGCGCAGCGCGCCGGCGAGCAGCGCGCCGGCGGCGACCCCGCCCGCGAGGCAGGCCGGGACGCAGATCGACACGCACCCCTCCGGCGTGCACAGGTGGCCGTAGACGCGCGCCGCGTGCGCCGCGGCGAACGGCACGAGCCCCGCCGCGACGCCCGGGAGCACGCCCTGCCCGAGCTGCCGCCCTCGCCAGGAGAGCAGCGCCGCGGCGGCGTACAGCGCGACGCCGATGAGCGCGGTGGTGAGCGGGCGGTCGCTCATCAACGTGGCCACGAGCCCCACCGCCAGGGTCGGGGCCGCTGTCCACGCCGCGTGGCGCGCCCTGCCGCGCTCGTAGGCGCGGCGGGCCTGCTCCTTCAGGCCGATGAGCGCCTCACGTTCCATAGATCCTCCTCCACGCCTCCCTGAGGCGGGCAAATGCGCGCTCGCGGCGCTTGCGGAACGCCGCGCCCGACACCGAGGGGTCGCCCCCGCTCTCCAGCACGGTCGCGCTCAGCGTCGCGCGGTCCGCCTCGGAGAGCGTGCCGAGCACGTCGCGCGCCGCGTCCTCCAGGTCCCGGGCGATCGCCTCGTCTTCCGGGGTGGGGGCGTCGGCCGCGACCGACCCGGCGTGCTCGTCCGGCGCTTCCCTGGACCGGGATCGCCGCCGCCGCACGGTGCGGCACTCCCACGCCGCGATGGCGAGCGCCCAGGTGAGCGCGTCCGCCTCGGGCTCGAAGGTGCTGGCGCGGTCGAAGACCTTGAGGAGCGCCTGCTGCGCGGCGTCCTCCGCGTCCGGTTCGCCCCGGAGCATGCGGCGGCAGAACGCGCCGATCGGCGGCCAGAGGGCCGCATAGACCGGCTCGAACGCCGCCCGATCGCCGTCGGCGAGGCGTCGCATCGACTCGTTGAGCAGCGATCGGGCGTGTGGTTGCAAGAAGCCGGGTCCTCAGCCGCAGGGGCAGTCCGGGCAGGGGCAATCCGCGCAGGGGCAGCCGCTCGCGAGCTGCGTCCCCGCATAGGCCGCCGTGGGGATTCCGAGGACGGCCGCGATCAGGGTCACCTTGAGCCAACGACGCATGGGAGGTCTCCTTCCGGTTCTGGCCGGGGGTTCTCGCCGGCCTTCCTCCGCTCTAGGCGCGAGCGAGGGGGATCGTGACACCGGCGCGATCGAAAATCCGGCCCGTCCTCACCGGTGAGGTGGGGCCCTCCGGGGGCTCACCGCCGGGGAGCCTCCGAGAGGACGACGAGGGGTGTCGCCGGATGGGCTGGAGTCCCCGGAGAACCGGGGTGTGGCGCGGGCGTGCCCTGGACGAGGGCGCGCCGCGCCGTCGGGGATCAGCCGGTCACGTTGTCCCAGGCGATCTGGGTTGGTCCCAGGAGCGATCGGCCGTTGGTCGCGACGACCTGCTTGTACCAGGAGAACGAGTCCTTCGGGATCCGGCGCTGGGTCTCGTAGTCGACGTAGACGAGCCCGAAGCGATCCTTGTAGCCCTCGGCCCACTCGAAGTTGTCGAGGAGCGACCAGGCCCAGTACCCGAGCACCGGGACGCCCTCCTTGACCGCGCGCGAGAGGCCGAGCAGGTAGCGGTGCATGAAGTCGATGCGCTGGGGGTCGTGCACCTTGCCGTCGAGGAACACCTGGTCCCGGGTCGCGGTGCCGTTCTCGGTGACGCCGATGGGCAGCTTGTAGCGCTCCCAGAAGTACCTCGCGCCCCAGTACAGGGTGCTGGGCACCACCGCCAGCCAGTCGAGGCTCCCGCGCGGGTGGCCGGCCGGGAGGGTGAGGCGCTCGGGCTTGCCGTCCTGGCCGCGCCGCCACGTGCCGGCCGAGTACATGTTGAGGCCGAGGAAGTCGAGCGGCCGCTGGATCTCCTCGAAATCCCTGGCGGCGAACGCGGGCACGTCGCTGCCGAAGAGCTCGAGGCCGCTCTCCGGATACCGCCCCTCGAGCACCGGGCCGATCCACCACGCGTTGTTCCAGGGGTGCCGCTCGACCACGGAGAAGATCGCCTCGCGCGCCGCCTCGACGTCCGCCGGGTCCTCGGTGGCCGGGCGCTGGACCTGGGTCGCGAGCACGTAGCCGATCTTGGCTCTCTTGACGGCGGCGCGCAGGGCGTCGACCTGCTTGCCGTGGGCCCGCATCGCGTTGTGGGCGGCGGTCAGGTACTCGGGGTACGGGAGCTTGAGCCCCGGGGCGAAGTGGCCCTCGAGGAGCGCGTTGCCGATGAAGGCCTGCGGCTCGTTCTGCGTCACCCAGAACGGCACGCGGTCGCCGAGCCGCCGGGCCACGACGGTCGTGTAGTCCGCGAACCACCCGGCGACGTCGCGCTGGAGGAACCCGCCGCGATCCTGGAGCGCCTGGGGAAAGTCCCAGTGGAACAGCGTGCACATGGGCACGATGCCGAGGCGGAGCAGCTCGTCGACGAGCCGGTCGTAGAAGTCGAGCCCCTTCGGGTTGACCTGGCCCGTGCCCTCCGGGATGACCCGCGTCCACGAGACGCTGAAGCGGTAGCTCTTGACCCCGAGCTCCGCGAGCAGGCCGAGATCCTCCTTGTACCGGTGGTAGTGATCACACGCGACATCGCCGGTGTGCCCCTCGAAGACCGCGCCGGGCTTCTTCGAGAACACGTCCCACACGGAGGGGCCGCGGCCCTCCTCGCTGGCGGCGCCCTCGATCTGGTAGGCCGCGGTGGCGGTGCCCCAGAGGAAGCCCTCGGGGAACGGCGCGGCCGTCGCGGCGCCGGGGGCGCCGCTCTCCGAGGCGGCCAGCGGCGACGACGGGCCGGCGGCGGGCGCGGTGCGCGCGGGCGGGGCCGCCGCGGCCGTGGCGGACGAGGCGGGGTCTCGGGGAAGCGATGAGGAAGAAGAAGGATCGGACATGGATGCATCATCCACGGCCGCCCGGCGGCATCAAGGGGTCGCCGTCCCCGGCGGCCTGACGGCGGAGTTCTTGAGAGGCGCCCCGGGGCGGCGGTCACCCGCACAGGAGGTGTTCCTCCGCACAGGAGAGAGAGCGCTGGTCACCCCGCGCAGGAAATAGAGCGGCGGTCACCCCAATAGAGCGGCGGTCACCCGCACAGGAGTTAGAGCGGCGGTCACCCGCACAGGAGACGGGCCCAGATCGGCGTTTTCGGCGCGCAGGCGCACTCCAGTGCGCTGAGCACCGAAAACGTCGAGGTGGGCCCGTATCCGCAGCGGGTGACCGCCGCTCTAGAGCCCGAATGCGCCGATCGTGAGCGCTGGACCGTCGTTGCGCGCGCCGGCCTGCTGGTGCGGCACGTACTGGTGCTCGACCGCGGGCAGGCCGTCGAGCGACGCGCCGGCGCCGAGGAGCGGCGCGCCCGCCGCCGGGGTGAAATCGAGGTCCGCCGCCGACACGAACGGCGGGTCGACGCCGATGATCGAGCCCTCCAGGCCGTCCACCCGCCCGACCACCTTCGCCCCCGGGACGGGATCGAGCGCCACCCACCCCTTCATGATCCAGTTCCCGGCGAGGGCGATGATCCCCGCGGCCACCTCATCTCGGTCTCCGAGGAAGGTGATCGCGCGCAGCTCGGTCGGCTCCCGGCTGCTGGCGAACACGTTGTTCCGCGCGTCGATCCGCTCGTCGTTGGTCGAGGCCTCGAACACCTCGGAGCGCTGGTAATCCTCGTACGTGTCGTTCCTGACGAACACCGTGTTGGAGAAGAAGTGGAGCGTGCCTTTCCTGTAATATTCGGTCTCCCCGCTGTCGCCGCCGTAGTGGATCAGCGAGGGGCCGTAGCCGTTGCGCAGGAGCACGTTGCCGTAGATGAACGTCTCGTGGAACGACGGCAGCGCGACCAGATCGGTCGCCTCCTGCGCGTCCACGAGGTCGACCAGGTGGGCGCCGTCCTCGATCCAGTTGTACCGGATCACGACGCCGGCCGAGCGCTCCTTGATGTTGTTGCCGTTGCCGTTGCGCGTGGGGCCGAAGCGGTTGAACTGGTAGACGACGTTCGATGCCTCGTTGTAGACGTTGTGCTGGTTGTCGCCCGTCAGGTCGCCGTTGTCGTGGATGTAGTTGGACTCGATGAGCACGTTCGTGGTGAGCAGCTCCCGGCCGCCCGTGCCGACGAAGAGGCCGTTGGCGTTCTCGCGCACCTCGCAGGCGCGGATCGTCACGTGGTCGCCGCGCTCCACGAAGATGCCGGCCGCGTTGCGCGCGTAAGACACCACCTCCCCCGCCTTGTCGGTGAAGCGGAACGGGGGCGACGCGTTCCTGATCTCGAGCCCTTCGATCGTGATGTGGCTGGGCGCGAGCTCGTAGGGGTCGTCGTGCTTGTGCCCGACGATCACGAGCCCCCTGGGCTGATGGCCGTCGAACGGGAAGTCGAGCTCGGGCCGGGTCGTGGCGTCCTCGCCGTCGATCACCGGCAGCTCGCCGCCCGGGCCCGGGACACCGCAGATCCGGATCGGCTGCTCCGCGGTCCCCTGCCCTCCGATCATGATCTTCTCGTGGTACCCCTCGGGGCGCCAGAAGATGCGCACCGTGTCGCCGGCGACGAGCGACTCGAGTGGTACGTCGCCGATCGCCTCGAACTCCTTGCCGGGGCCGACCTGATGGTCCTTGCCGCTCCCGACGTGCGCGCAGTCGATGTGAACGGGAGGGATGTTGACGACGGGCGGCGGCCGGGTCCTGGCGCCCCCCGTCGGGGCGCCGTCCGTCGTCGTTCCCCCGATCTCGCCGGTGCAGCCGGCAGCAAAGAGCAAACCCGTCATGCAGGCCTGAAGTCTCAAGATGTGCCTCCTCATCGCTGGGAAGTATTGATGTAATTGTTCGCGCAGAGCGCACGCGCCCCGCGCGGTGTACCAAGATGACACGGCTGAGGCCGTTGTCATCTGTCCGGAGGTCGCATTCGTCACGGGGCCTGTGCCCCGGGGTGCCGGCGCACGCCGGACGGACGCATTGCGACGCTCGAGGGCCGCCCCTGGGCGGCAGAGGGATCGATACGGGGCGGAAGCGGCGGGGACGGCGGGGCCGCCGTGGCGGACGGGCCTTCGCCGTGGCGGGCCATCGCTGGGGCCAGGCGACGCCCCGCCACGGCGATCTCCGATCTCGGACTCCCTGGGCGGAGACTCGCCGGGGAAACGGCGAAACCCGAGTCAGATGTTGATGCTCTGGGGGATCTGGGACGGGAGCAGGAAGACGTACGGATTGCGCTGGAGGTTGCGCTTGCCGATCGTCGCCTCGATCTCGATCAGCGCGCGCTGGAACGCCTCGAGGGGCTCGCGCACCCGCGGGTCGGTGAAGTACGCGCCCGGGATGTTCCGGTCGTAGTCGCCGAGCCGCGAATAATACACGCCGCCGAGGAGCATCATCACGTTGATCTGGAGGAGCGCCTGCTGCAGGGGCGGCAGGTGCCTGAAGATCTCCGACGGGGGCAGGCCCTCGGCGACGCTCGGCGCCGGCGCGTAGGCCGCGAGCGGGTACGCCGGGGTGAAGCTCATGATGGACCTCTGCGGGAAGTTCACGGCCGCATGCTGGGCGCTGGCGGTGAAGATCACGTGTGTCAAGAGCGTCGCCAGGTAGCCCACGGTGCGGAGCGCGCCGTCCTCGCCGATGTCCTTCAGGCCGCCGCCCGACGGGGACGAGAGCTCCGCGAACCAGCCCTGCAGCTCGTAGTCGCCCTGCACGTCCGCGTCGCTCGTGTAATAGAGGGCGAGGTAGCGCGACACCCACGGATGAATCGCTCCCCAGAGGAGGAGCGCGTCGTCGCGGTAGGGATAGCTCGGGAGCGCGCCCGGGTCGTCGACGCCGCGGCTCGCGAGCGCCGCCGGGAGGAACTGCTGATTGACCCTGTAGCCCAGCACGGAGTCGACCGCGAGCTGGACCGACGAGGCGATCGTCCCGGCGAGCAGGCTGTCCACCGGGCCCCCCGGGGCGACCAGGTCGGCCTCCGCGGCGTCGTTGATCGCCAGGGTGCCCTGGAGGTGCGGCGTGAGCAGCACGTTCACCGGGTGCTCGGGCGCGAGCTGCCGCGGCGTGGCCATCGCGAACGCCTCGACGACGAGGTGAGTCTGCCCGAGGTGGGAGATCATCTCGTGGTAGTTCCCGTCGGCGACCTCCACGTGGAGCTTGGCCACCTCCCACGCCACCCCGTCCGAGGGGGTGAAGATCGGGCTCGCCGCGCCGGGCGCCTGCGCGCACTGGATGGCCACCGGACGGAGCAGGCGGCTCGGTGAGCCGGCGGCGGGCACCGCGAAGAGCGCGAGCGGCGCCTCGACGTACTTCTGCTGGTCCGGGGCGGAGCCGGGCACGAGCTGCGAGAGCGCCGCGTAGTCGGCCAGGTAAAGGCGCCCCTCCTCGCCCGCCCGCGCCAGCGTGTCATCGTCGCCCATCACCGCTCGATACTGGGCGTCGGTCACGGGGAAATTCGCGCCGGGCGAGGCGACGCGCCGGATCACGAGCGGGTTCGGCCCCGCCACGCGCATCCAGGCGAACGACGCGTCGTCCTGGTAGACGCTCGCGATCTCCGGCAGGCGGAACGTCTGGAACTCCGAGGCGTAAGCGTACACGCTGGTCGCGGCCCCGTACATCCCGACCCGATCGAGCAGGAGCTTCCCCGCGGCGCTCAGCAGGATCTCCAGGAGCTTTCGGAGGAGATCGCCCGCCTTCCCCACGGAATGCGCCTTCTCGCCGGGGACCAGGCCTGTCGCGCGGTCCTCCGCCGCCCTGACGATCGTCTCCGCGACGCCCTCGAACAGCGCCACGGCCGGCTGGCGCGGGGGCGGCGCGGGGGCGCGCTCGGGCTCGGCGTGGAGCGGCGTCAGCAACGAGGAGAGCTCCCGGTGACATTGCTTCAGATCGAGGAGGGCGCCGAGCAGCGTGTCGCGCGTCCCCGTGTCCAGCGCGGCGCCTTCGGCGGCGCGCAGCGAGCCGTCAGGCCCGACGAGCTTGGACGCCTTGGCCACCACGTTGCCGACGAGATCGAGCACCACGAGCACCGCCGATCCCACCAGGATGGGGGCAAAGCCACTTCCGCTGGGAACGCTCCGGGCTACCCCGAGGGGGGCCAGGCGGGTGTCGTGATCGTAGACATAGGCATTCTGGGCCTGAGCGAGCTCGCTCTTGCGCTGCTGCTGCTCCGCGGGCGGGTCCTTCTGCGGCAGAGAGGGGTACCTCATGGCGCCTCGATGGTGGAGGTTTCTCGGAACTGCGAGGGACGCCCACGCTACGCCGGGTCCCCATTCCAGGCAACCCTGCTCTCGGCCGGGTCGGGCACACCGGCGATCGAGGCGAGATCCAGGCGATAACCTCGCTCCCCGCGCCACAGGCAATGAGGATCAACCACAGATCCACGCAGGGCGCACAGGGCGTCTCGGGGACATTCCCCCGGAGGCCCTGCGCGCGGGAGCTCAGGTGGGCGCGGCGGGCCTGTCGGGCGCGCTCGCCGAGCGGCGCCACGCGGCGGCCGCGTCGAGGCCGTGCTCGCCGAAGCGAGGCACGTAGTCCCGCTCGATGGCGCGCTCGAGGATCTCGCCATAACGGGCCACCGGCATCAGGCCCCAGGCGCGGTCGTCGTCCGGGATCGCCGCGCGCTCCGCGCCGCCGGGGGGCATGTAGCTCCTGCGCAGCCGCGCGAACATGGCGTCGAGCTCGCGGTCGAGCATCTGCCGCACCGCCGGCGCGCACGGCAGCTCGAGCAGGGAGCGGAGCAGCGTCCAGCCGAAGTCGCGGTGCCGCACCTCGTCGCGCAGGATGCGGTCGAGCGCCCGGCGCGCGACAGCGACGGTGCACCCCTCGCGGAGCACCTTGAAGAGCGGGACCGCGACCGTCTCTCCGAGACAGAACACCTCGACGCCGGCGCGGGCGACCGCCATCTCGAGCGGCTCGTCGCCGCGGCTCCTGAGGCCGAGCGTCTCGCGGCGCAGCGCCGGCAAGGCCCCGCCGCCCGCGCGGGCGTGGACGCGATGGCTCAGGCGCGCGTGCGCGAGCTCGTCCTTCACGATGCGCAGGCCGTCGTCGATGAGGTCCGGCGACGCGCCCATCTGGATGAGCCAGAGCGTGAGGTGCTGAGTGATCGCCGCCGAGCGGTACTCGGCCTCGATGCGCCGCCCCCACTCGGCGCGCACCGCGGCGCTCGCGGGCGGGAGGGGGCTCACTGCGCCGCGTCGGTCGCCGCGGCGGGCAGCAGACAGACGTTCCTGGCCATCCCGCACGCGGCACAGCTCCCCACGCCGGAAGACGACGAGGCGCCGCAGGGGTCGACGATGACCTCCTGGCAGCGCATCCCGTCCGGACACGCCGCGTCGTCCTCGCACGTCGGCCTCGGGAAGCAGCCCGCCGCGGGCAGCGCCGGAGGCCCTGGTTCGTCGGCGCAACCTGGCACGAGCCACTGACATGCCGGTGACAGGCCCGCGCACTCGTCCGCGGTGGCGGCCGTGAGGCACTCCTCCGGCTGCGGCGGCGGCGGCGGGTTGCAGGACATCTCCGCCTCCACCTGCCACGCCCCGTCCACGCACCTGTAGCCGATGGGGTTGTCGCACGAGTCGACATAGGCGCAGGAGAGATCGACCGCGTTGCAGCTCGATTCCCTCTTCGGCATCTCGTCGGGGCACGTCGGCGGCGGCGCTGGCGGGTTGCAGGCGGGCCCGGGGCACTCCGGCGGCGGCGGGTTGCAGGACATCTCCGCCTCCACCTGCCACGCCCCGTCCACGCACCTGTAGCCGATGGGGTTGTCGCACGAGTCGACATAGGCGCAGGCCAGGTCGTCCGCATTGCAGCGCGATTCCCGCGCCGGCATCTCCTCGGGACAGTGGCCGCCTTGCACGGTGATGTTGCACCCCGGCAGGGCCACGGCGCCCGCGAACGAGGCCGCGGCGGCGACGGTCACGATGAACGGAGCCCTGAGCACCCTTCGCTTCTTTTGCATGGTCATGACTTGCTATATCCTCTCTCTGGCACAACATGGCGCAAGTTCCGGCCTTGCGCGCTGCGGTCGGACCAAGCAAGCGAGGTGCCAGGCCGATCGGCAGGCGGCCGCCGGGCCGATGCAGCTCGGCGCGGAGGCGCGCGCCCGCGGCGAGAGCCGCCTCGGTGGCGACGGTGAGCTCGGCGTCGCAGGCCATGCCGCGGTCTCAGGGCGCCTCGCCCTGGCCCTCGACGACGGGCGCAGGCGACCCCGGCGCGAGCGCGGGCCCGAGGCGGAGGCGACGCGCGTCGAGGTCCACCGAGGGGAAGCGACGATCGAGCGTGCCCCGTATGCAGGCGGCAGCATACCACGCCGGCGGGTGCTCTCGCGGTGGTGGCGGAGCGGGCAGCGAGCGCGACCCCACGCCGAGATCGCCGCCCCGCCGTCACGCCGTCGCGCCGGAGCCAGGGCTTCATTCGAGCTCGATCGTTCACCACGGAAGCTCGCGGCAGGGGCGAAAACGCATCTCCGGCGCGAGCATTGACTCGCTGGAGACCCCAGCTACCATGGCGGTCGCGCAGCGCGCGGGCGATCGCGCGCATCCGTCATCAGCGCGCGAGCCTTGCTGTCGAGCGGCGCAGCAGCGGAGTTGACCATGAAGAAGATCCTTCGATGGGCGCGGGCGATCGCGGCGTCGGTGCTCCTCTGCGCCGTCGCGGCACCGGCCGAAGCGCAGGTGCTGGGTCCGGCGCCCGAGGAATGCACCGACAAGGTCCTTCAGAGCGGCGCGCGCATCCGCCTCTGCATCCCCCGTCGCGGATGGAACGGCGACCTCCTCGTGTGGCTGCACGGGTATGTCTCCGTCTTCCAGCCCCTCGATCTCTACAGCTTCCCGTTTCCCGAGGGGTTCCACCCGCAGAACGCCGCGTTGCGCCGCGGGTTCGCCTTCGCGGCGACGAGCTATCGGCGGAACGGGCTCGCGATCCTCCCGGGGGTCGAGGACGTCCGCGAGCTCGTCGAGGAGTTCCGCAAGGAGGCGACTCCGGCTCACACGTACCTGTTCGGTGTCTCCGAGGGTGGGCTCATCACGACGCTCTCCATCGAGCGGTATCCGGAGCTGTACAGCGGCGGGCTCTCCATGTGCGGCCCCATCGGCAGCTTCAGGCAGCAGCTCAACTACTTCGGCGATGTCCGGGCGCTCTTCGATTACTTCTTTCCCGGGCTGCTCCCCGGCAGCGCGATCGAGGCGCCCCCGGAGCTGATCACCAACTGGTCCACCGTCTACCGGCCCCGGGTGCAGGCCGCCATCGCCGCGAACCCCGACGCGGCCAGGCAGCTCGTCCGCGCGGCGAAGGCGGCCTTCGATCCCGAGGATCCAGGGACCCTCGCGACGACGATCGTCAACGTGCTCCAGTTCAACGTCTTCGCCACCAACAACGCGATCGAGCAGCTCGGCGGGAACCCCTATGACAACCGCGGGCGCATCTACGTCGGCTCGGACAACGATCTCCGGCTCAACCTGCGGGTCGCGCGCTTCGCCGCCTCGCCGGAGGCGCTCAGGAAGATCGCCCTGCACGAGACCTCCGGCGATGTGTCCCTCCCGCTCGTGACGCTGCATACCACCCTGGACGAGATCGTCCCTTCCTGGCATCAGCCGCTCCACCTGCTCAAGGTCGACACCTCGGGCCGCGGCGTCGTGATTCCTTTCCCGGTCCACCGCTACGGCCACTGCGAGCTGACCAACGAGGAGATCCTGGGCTCGCTGGGGCTCCTCGTCGCGCTGGGCCGCTGAGGGCGCGTCGGGCCGGATCGATCGACGCGCGGCGCGCCTCGCCCGGCAAGCGCTTCGAGCCGAGCGGCGCGACCGCGCCGCCGGCGCCACCGTCGCGCGTGACGGATCCCACGGCCGAGCCGTCGGCCTTCGCCGCCGCCATCGACGATCCGCGGGATCGCCGGAGGGCGATCGGCAGGATCGCCGGAGGGGGCGATCGGGTGGATCGCCCCCTCCGGCGCGATCGCTGCGCGCGCCGCGGTCATCGCTGCGCGGAGGCCAGAAACAGCGCTCCTTGAAAGCAGCCGGCCACGCGGCCCGCTCCTTGCGATGCGGCCAATCGAACCTCGCGACCGGCAACGCCGCGCCGAAACGGCCGGCGGGGCTGCATGCGAGACCACACCACCGCACAGCAAAGGAGCGCTGTCATGTCGCACCAGCTCGGCATCATCCCTGGTTCATTCCTGTCCCTGGCCTTCATCGCCGCAGCCGTGAGCGCGAGCGGGTGTCTCGTGGAGACCTCGCTCGACGAGGAGGGCTTCGACAGCCACGAAGCGGCCATGTGCTCGAGCGCGCCGGGCTGGGCCGAGGGCGTCGCGTACACGATCGGATCGGTCGTGAGCTACGGCGGCAAGTCCTACTCGTGCAGACAGAGCCACACGAGCCTCGCAGGCTGGACGCCCGCCGCCGTGCCCGCTCTGTGGCAGGAGACAGGGACCTGCTCCGGCTCGAGCACCAGCAGCTCCAGCTCAGGTGGCAACGGCAGCGGCAGCGGCGGCAACGGCAGCGGGTGTAGCTACCCCGCGTGGCAGCAGGGCAAGAATTACCGCACGGGTGACATCGTGATCTTCAACGGGTCTGCCTATGTCGCCGAGCACGATAACCCCGGCTACGACCCGACGATCAGCACATGGTTCTGGGACCCCCACGCCGGCTGCGGTGGAAGTGGAAGTGGAAGCGGAAGTGGAGGTGGTGGCGGCGGTGGCGGCAGCGGGTTCGGGGCGATCCTGAGCGAGTCGATGTTCAACACCATGTTCCCGGCCCGCAACCCGTTCTACATGTACCAGGCCCTGATCGCCGCGGCATTGACCTTCCCCGGGCTCGCCACCACGGGCGACGCCGACACCCGCAAGCGGGAGGTCGCGGCCTTCCTCGCCAACGTCTCGCACGAGACCGGCGGCCTCGTGTACGTCGAGGAGATCGCCAAGGCGCCCCTCTGCGATACCTCATGGGGTCCGCCGGGCTGCGGCTGCGCACCGGGCAAGTCGTACTACGGGCGCGGGCCGATGCAGCTCTCCTGGAACGGCAACTACTGCGCTGCCGGCAACGCGCTCGGGCTGCCCCTCCAGAGCAACCCGGACCTGCTCGCGCAGGACGCGAACGCCGCGTGGCGTTCAGCCTTCTGGTTCTGGACCACGCAGACCGGCGCCGGTGCCATGACGGCGCACGACGCCATCGTCACCGGCGCCGGCTTCGGTGAGACGATCCGCACCATCAACGGAGCGCTGGAGTGCAACGGCCGCAACCCTGCCCAGGTGCAGAGTCGCGTGAACCGATACCTGCAGTTCACCCGCCTCCTCGGCGTGAGCCCCGGGGACCACACCGGCTGCTGAGCTGCCCCGGGGCCCCGTCGCCGTGCTGGGACGCCAGGCCGCCGATGCTCACGCCCCGCGGCGGCCACCCGGCCACGGTGCTCCATCGCCGGCCTCCGCCTCGCCGTTCGCGGAGTCCTGGCCCTCAGTCTACGGCGTACCATGAATGAGGGATGGCGTGGCTGCACCAGAGGTGCAGGAGCTCCGCGCGCGCTCACGCAGCCTCGCCACGCCGCGGCTCCGTACGGCTCCGAGCTCCACGAACCCCTGGAGGTGTCCCCATGTCCCACCACGAGATCCCTCGATATCGCGCTGGCATCGGGCGCAGCGCAGCGCGTGTGCTTTCGTTCTCACCGGACACGCCGCGCGCCGGCGAGGTGCCTGCTCCGCATTCCGGCACGTGGCGCCCCGCGGCCTCGACCTGGAGGGTCGGGCTCGCGCTGGCGTGCGCGTCGGTGATGCTGTCCGCGGGAGAGGCCTGGGCGGACGGCGCGCCGTCCTGGGAGGAGGTGCCGCCGATGATCACGCCGCGCGGCGACCACACCGCCACGGTGCTCCAGGACGGTCGGGTGCTCGTCGCCGGCGGGTACGCGACGAGCGCCTCCGGGGGGTCGCTCCTGCGGGACGTGGAGATCTACGACCCGGCGAGCAGGTCCTGGGCGCCGGCGGCGCCGCTCGGCGCCCCGCTGCCCCGCGTCGGCGCGACGGTGCTCCTGCCGAGCGGCGAGGTGCTCGCGACGGACGGCATCGTCGCGCAGCGCTACAGCCCGGCGCTCGACCAGTGGACGTCGCTGCCGCCCCTGCCCACGTCCCTCTCGCAGGGCTCGCAGCTCCCGAGTCCCTCGGCGGTGCTCCTGCCGAGCGGCAACGCGCTCGTCGTCGGCCTCGGCGGGTCATCGGCTGCGGGGTTCTACCTCGCCGGCAGCGTCTACGATCCCACGCTGTCGAGCTGGACGGCCATCCCGACGCGCACCGACCTGGCCATCGGCCTCGACGCCCGCGCGACGCTGCTCGACGACGGCCGTGTGCTCGTGGTGACCGGCAAGAGCGGCGCGATCTACGACCCGGGTAGCAACGCCTGGGCAGCGTCGTCGGAGCTCGGCCACAAGCAGTACCTTTATCGCGCGGTGCGGCTCGCGAGCGGCGATGTCCTCGTCGTGGGCACCGGCGGTGACGAGCCGGGGAGCCCGTACGTCGTGACCGCCTCGGAGGTGTACCTCCGGGAGAGCAATCTGTGGATGACGACGGAGAGCACCTCCATCGACTGGCAGTCGGGCGACGGCCAGTCGGAGCCGGCATGCTGGGGATGGGGCACCACGGGCATCGGCGTCTCCCTGCTCCCCAGCGGTCAGGTGCTCCGGACAGGGGGCATGCGGAGCTACTCCTGCGACATGCGCCCAACGCCGTGGAACCCGGATTTGCCCCTGGTCGTGAACTACGAGTGGATGTTCTTCGATCTGCCCACGAGCGTCTACGATCCAGAGAGCTTCTCCTGGTCGCCCCTGGCAGCGACGCCGCCCGTCACCATGGCGCGCGCGCACCACACCGCGACGCTGCTCGACGACGGCAGCGTGCTGATCGCCGGCGGGTACGTCGACGATCCGGAGTTCGACGGGGATCCCGAGACGGCCATCGTGCCCGCGACGGCGTCGGCCGTGCTCTTCCACGAGCTTCCGCCGCGCGGCGCGCCGTGCGCGACGGGCAGCGACTGCGCGAGCGGGTTCTGCGCCGATGCGGTCTGCTGCGACGCGGCCTGCGCCGATCCAGACCACGCGTGCGCCATCGCCGCGGGGGCGTCGCAGGACGGCATCTGCACGCCGCTCTCGGGCGCCGGCGGCGATGGCGGCAGCGGCGGCGATGGACAGGGCGGCAGCGCGACCGGCGACGGCGCCAGCGGCGGCGACGCGGGCCAGGGCGGCAGCGCGACGGGCGGCGGCGACGCGGGCGGCGGCGATGGACAGGGCGGCGGCGCGACCGGTGACGGCGGCAGCGGCGGTGGCGGCGACACCGCCACCAGCGGCACCACGGGCGGCAGCGGCAGCGCCGTGGATGGCAGCGGCGGCACAGGCGCGACGAGCGCCAGCAGCAGCAGCGGCAGCGAGGGATCCGGCGCGCAAAGCGGCGCCGGCGGCGGTTCCTCCGGGGGAGAGGGAGAATCCTTCCGCTGCCAGATGACGCCGGCTGCCCGGAGTGCGCCCTCATGGCTCCTCCTCCTTGGCGGGCTCGCCCCCCTGCGGCTCCGCCGGCGCATCCAGGTGCCGCCGGCGCGACGACCGCAGCGAACGATCCCATGAGAACGCCGGACGGCGTTCCGGATGGCCCGGAGCGTTCGGCTTCGATGGGAGGTGGCATAGAAGCCGTAGCCGTTGGTGTAGGCCGCGACCCCAGCGAGCGTCGGGGAGCCCGCGTCGAGGTGGACGCCGTAGCTCGAGGTGTGAAAGGTCGAGTCCGTGACGCTCAGCGCGGCGCCCGGGCCGCTCGATCGGATGCCGTGGGTGGCGTGCCGCACGACGGCGCCGGTGATGCTCGCGGAGGCGGCCAGCGGATCGATGACGATGCCATACCCGATGTTGGCCGACGACCCGCTCTGCGCCTGGAAGTTGACCGGGCTCGCCGCGGTGCCGCTCACGAGCAAGGCGAGTACCTCCGGTAAACCGGTGCAGGGTATCGCCGACCGCGCCGGGATTTCTACGGCGCACGTATCGTTCCGGACGATAAAGAAGCAGGGCGGGCGCGGAGACGGATGTGGGGTGAGGCGGCGGGGTGGCCGCGCTCACGGAGGAGCGGGGTCGGCGCTCTTCGTCCGGTCGCGCCCAGCAAGGACTGGGGCGAGGCTCCGCGCCTGGGCGAGCTCCGCGGTGAGCGTTCCCGTGGAACCGCTGGCGCCGTACAACACCCACACACGCGGCACTGTCATGGCCGGCACGAAGCCCGGAAGCCGCTTGTCGGCTCGGAGGGCTGGCACGCCGCTTGCTCATCTGTGGCGTTGGCACACATGGAGTGGATGAAACCCGCGATTCGAGCGTCCTTCGGCCTGGTACCGCGGCACAACGATCCGGGTTTGGCACACCGGCACACCAGACCCTGTGCCGCCAAAGGAGCAGGAAAATCCGTGCACACCCAACGAATTCTCGCCGCCCTGGTCAGCGTTGGCTTGCTCGCGGCGTGTTCTGGTTCCACCGAACCGGGTGGGCCGGGCCCCGCCGGTCCCGGCGACGAGCGTCCCGCAGAGGCCGGAACCCAGGTGCAGATCGAGCTCAGCTCGGTCGCCGCGACCGAAGTCGAAGCCCAGGTGGCCACCGCCAAACAACACGACGCGGCCTCCCTCCAGGAGGCCTACGCGGTCTCGTTCTCGAACGATCTGGGCTACGGTCTCACGGACGTTCAGAACCTCGATCTGATCCAGCGATCGGAGCTGGGCCTGAACGACGCGGAGCTCGAGGTCCTGGCCGCGAACGGCTTCGTCGTTTCCAGTCGACTTGCCTATCCCAGCTTTCCCTACGCCTATGCTGCCATCTACGTGCACGATCTGCCGGTCTTCGTGAGCGGCGACATGGTGCTCGAGGCCATGCACCGTTCGTACGACGACATCCTGCAGGCCCTGGAACGAGCCGTCTTGATCCCGCGTGTCACCCGCTTGCTCGACACGATGCGCGCTCGCCTGGCGTCCGGAGATTCCGGGCTCTCGCAGCAGGCGGCGGCCGACGCGGACTTCTACCTGACCGTTGCGCGCAGCCTGCTGATGGGAGCGCCGAGCGAACCCGTGGCGGGAGCCAGCAAAGCCGACGTCGCGTACTTCCTGGCTCACGCCGAAGCGGCCGACGGAGAACAGGAAAAGTCCATGTTCGGCGTTCCGCGCCGCTTCGACTTCTCGCAATTCAAGCCTCGGGGCCACTACACGGACACGGTGCAGCTCGAGCGCTATTTCCGCGCCATGATGTGGATGGGACGCATCGATTTTCGGCTCATCGAGACGATGCCCGATGGTTCGCGCGTCTTCTGGCGCCGTCAGCTCGAGGCGGCGCTGGCGATGCGTGGCTTGATGGATGCCGCGGCGCTGGAGGACTGGTCGGGCGTCGATCGAACCGTCACCGCGTTCATGGGTGAGCACGACTACATGATCGTGCCGGAGCTGGACGAGCTGTTGAAAGGCCTGGGGGTGTCCGATGCGAGCGGGCTCGCCGCCATCGATGACACGACGATCGCTCAGGCGATCATCAATGGGCGCTACGGCGAGCAGCGCATCGCGAGTCACATCATGCGAAAGGACGGCGGCGATTCCACGTTCCCGCTCAACGCGAGCTTCGCGTTCTTCGGGCAGCGCTACGTGATCGACAGCCACGTGTTCTCCAACGTGGTGTACGACCGCACCGCGACGCGCGTGGTCCCGAACCCGCTCGACGCCGCGTTCGCCGCCCTGAAGAACGACCACGCGGTGAGCCTGCTCGCGAGTGAGCTCGAAGAGTGGAGCTACGCGGGCGATCTGGCGGCCGTCCGCGTCATCGCCGACGCCCACCCGCCGTCGTACTGGGAAGGCAGCCTGTACACGTCCTGGCTCGGGGCGCTGCAGACGCTCTCGGCGAACGCCACGACCCTGGGGCCGGCCGCGGAGGGTCTACCCAGCGTGGCGCGCAGCGAGGCGTGGGGGCGCCGTTTGCTGAACACTCAGCTCGGATCGTGGGCGCAGCTCAGGCACGACACGATCTTGTACGCCAAGCAGTCGTATACCGGCAGCAATGGCTGCGACTTCCCGGATGCGTACGTCGAGCCCTACCCCGAGCTGTTTCAAAGGATCGCCAAGTTCGCCGACCAGGGCCAGGCCTTGGTCGACACCCTCGACTTCAGCTTGAACGGGAACGACACCTTGGCGGAGCAGGTGAGCGCCTACTTCGGCACCCTGTCACGCATCGCGACCACCTTGAGCGAAATGGCGCAAGCGCAGCGGACGGGCATGCCGCACTCGGAAGAGCATCTGACCTTCATCAAGCAGGCGATTCACATCGAGGGCGGTGGCAGCGGTGACCCCTGGCAGACGGGCTGGTACAAGGATCTGTTCTTCGATCCCGTCGACGGCTTGAAGAGCGACCCGACCATCGCCGATGTGCACACGGACATCGGAGGCCCCCTGCCGGTCTCGCGATCTCCGTCGGTGTTGCACGTGGGCACCGGCAATCCACGCATGATGGTCATGACGGTCGATACCTGTCAGGGTCCTCGCGCGTACGCGGGCGCGGTGTTCGCCTACCACGAGCACCTGGCGGAGGGCTTCACCCGACTCACCGACCAGGAATGGGCGCGGAAGCTGGTTCAGGATCCGCCGGCCGACGTGCCGTGGATGGCGCCGGTGCTGGCGGAGTAGAGACCGGCGCTGCCAGGCCTCGGCGCGCAGGGCTGCGCCGAGGAGCGCTCGAACGTCGGCACCCTTCACTACCGCTCTCGCTCCAGGTCCTCGCGCAGCTTACGCAGTCCGTCGCGCGCTCGGCCGCGCATCACGCGGCGCAGGGGGGGAGCGCAAGCCAGCGAACCCACCACCGCTGATTGCGGCTGACCATGCGCCACTCGACCCGCGTCTCGTCGTCGGAGAGCGCAGCGAAGTCCACGCTCATGCGGGGCATGAGGAAGCCCTCACCTTCGGTCACCCGACGCTCCCCGACCCGCGCCTCCTTCACCTCGGCGCGTAGGTAAAAGAAGCCGGATCGCTGCGCGAAGAAGTGTGGCGCGGCGAACCGAAGCGGCGGGACCGCGAGCGTCGCGACGCGTCGTTCATGGGTCGAAAGAGTGGGTCGAGCGCGGCGCCGAGCGCGCAGAGGGGCGCATTGGCGTGCCGCGGGCGCACGTCGCCCTCCGGGCGTTGGTCTGGCCCGGGATGTTCTTGCGGCCACGCGGCGTCCCCGAGCGCCTTGCGGCGCAGGACGGTGCTCTTGCAGTACGGCGGCCGCCGCGTCGGCGCTGGGGGAGCGGCCTGAAACGTCGGTCGGCTCGCCGAGCGCGGTGAGGAAGCGGGCAATGCTGCTCGGCTCGGTGAGCAGGGCGACGAGCTTCATCCTGCCCTTGCAGGCCGGGCACTCGAGGACATCGATCGCAAACGTGCGGCGCAGAAGCTCGGCGCGGTTTGTCGACCGCCCGATAGCCGCCCCGCTTGCGTTCGGGAGCGGGCTCGTCGTCGGCCTTCGCGGGCTGTCGCGGCTTCGCAGGGCGCGGTCCGATGCGCCGGCGCGCCGACGTGGGCGGCTCGCAGACGCGAGCACCCCCGCGTACTTCACGGTGTGGAAGCGCGGGGGCGGGACGCTGGTCGCGAGCCGGCAAAGCAGCGAGAGCGGATCCATAGAGGCCGCGACGGTCCCGTCGGCAAAGGCGCGCTTGAGCGACTGCCGCACCAATCCGGCGCGGTCGCGTGGTGCTCCCGGACGTGGCGCACGTACTCCTCGAAGATCGCGACCTCCAGACTCGGTTGGCCCACCATGTGGAAGCGGAGCTGGAGGAGCTTCCTGTCGCCTCCCCAGGCATGCGCCGCCCGAAGCGGGTGGAGCTCCGGGATCCGCCACGCGGCCTCGTGGCCGTCGAGGAGGAGGCTGAGGAGCGCCATGAAGTGGGATTTGCCGCTGCCGAAGCTGCCATGGATGTACGAGGCCTGGCTGCGGCCCTCGCGCAGGGCGCTGCCGACGAGCTTGAGCGCCCGATCGAAGGCCCCGGCGATCGCCGGGGTCACGACGTAGGTGCGCGCGGTCTCGACCGGAGCGAGGACGCCCTCGCTGAGACGGTGGACGAAGTCTCCCTTGCGGATCTGCTCGGGCAGGTCGAAGAGGTCGCGGACGCGGATGGGGTCGGACATGGCGCGGGCTCTCGGGGACATCCTACAGGAAGTGAGCAGCCATCCCACCTACCCTCTGGCTTCTACGTGCGGCAGCTCAACAATTTCCAAGGTCGCGCACGACGGCGGCGCAAGGATCAGGACGTCATTCGCGCGCTTGGAGGTCATGGCCGAGCCAGCAGCGCGAGCCGACGCGTTCGTGGTTTTCGGACCGGCGGGCCTGCGCATCGAGGGGCTCGATCTCGACAGCCTGGTCACGCCCCATACTCTCGGCGTGCTGTCCGCTTCGGCGACGCAGAGCCCGTCCGCTGGCACCGAGTGCGTCCCGCAAGCCCTGGCGGCCGCACCGCCCCGAAGTGCGGCTCGATCCATGGAACATCGTGCCCGGCGTCGTCGCTGGGCGCATCGGCACGACGAAGCGCGCACCCCAGCTTGCGTGGGCTTGGGGAGCGCGCCACCGCCCCTTCGTGCACGCCGGGGCTTGACACCGCGCGGCCGAAATGCATGATGGGCTCGCCTGCGGTGCGGATCGCATCGGGCACCCACTCCGCCGATTCGATCGGAGGAGGAGGTCACGCGAGGAACATCTCCGGCCTCGGAGCCTTCTCGTACGCCTTGGGGAGCTTGAGGTGATCCGCCGGCGCCTTCGGCCACGCTGAGTTTTGCTCGGACGCGCTGAAGGGGGATCTGCTCGAAGCGGCCATCGCTGCTTCTCGCTTCCCCGGGCCCATACGGCGACCGGGGCGACCTCCTGGAGGTCAAGGTGCGTGGCCTCTGTCGCGCCATGAGCGAGAAAGCGAGAAGTTCATGACCGCGAAACATCGTCAGGAAGAGCATGTCCTCCCCCGTCCCGTCGGTCCGCTGCCCGACTATGCGCTGGCCCGCGCGCGAAATACGGCCGCCGAGAAGCTGACCGAAGTCTTCGGTCTGAGCGCCGAGGCGGCTGCATGCGTTGCGGATGCGGTGGTCGATCCGGCGGAGCTGCGTAAGTCCATCGAGCACCCGCTCCGCACCGCCGTCCCGGGTGGCACCTTGATCGCGCTGCGCACCGAGCTCTGGACCCGAAAGGTCCTGCCTGATCCGCGTAACCCCCGCCTGGGACCGAAGCGTCGGCATCCGTTCGCCGTCGAGCCGGGTACTGACGAGGAGAGTCGGTTCGCACCGGTGCCGGATCCGACCAGTGATGGCGTCAAGCCCGAACTCCACGTGGGCGTAGAGTCTCGTGAGCACCTGACGTGGGCAAGCGTGCAAGCCAAGATTCACGTCCTGGATATGAACGACTGGCGGACGTCGATTCGGAGCCAGGGTGTCATGACTGCGGTCCAGGTCGTCGCGACGGAGTACCAGTACAGCGACGGAGCGCCCGCCTTGTGGGCGATCACCACGGCAGAAGGTTCGTCGCGGGTAACGGCGACCCACGACATCCTCGGGGTGGTCTCCGTAGACAGCGTCTACGATTCGACTGACCGCGTCCTGCGTGCCCACATCAAGCGGGTGAATGAGGCTCTCGAGCGTGGCAATGCGCAGCCCAAGGACTACGAACAGCTCCGTTGTGAGCGCATCCCCGCCGAGTTCATCGTCGGTTTCGAGCCCCATAGAGGTGTCAGCAACGATTTCGCAACGGCTGTGAAGTCGCTTGTGGCGCTCCGCCACGTGGACCCTCCCCGTGAGTGGGGCGAGGGTCCTGAGAACGAAAGCCTCGCTGATGGGTGCCTCTTCGAGCTGGAACGCCGTGGTCTCATCACGAATCTGAAGCGGCGGTGGCTTGCCGCTGCAATCACGCGAGCTCAGGCCGAAGCGTCTCATCTGTCAGCAGACCCGGCGATCCGCGCGGCCGAGATCGTGCGCGTCTTCACCCACGACGACGCGGAGCACCGCGACGCGCTGCGCACGGCGGTAACGGCGCAGTCCACCCGCAAGCGCATCTCGCCCAAGCTCCTCATCCGTCTGGCAGCCGCTCTGATTGTCCGAGGCATTTCCGAGGACACGGCAAAGATGGATCGCAGCCGTCGCTACCTGCAAGACGGCTACGGTGACGCGGTACGTGATAACGACTGGAAGCCCACGCAACGATCGGCTGACGAATTGCTGACGGCAGCGCTCGACGAGCATCGGGAGGATCCTGCGCCGTCCAATTCCCCGCTCGGCCCGCATCGTCTCGAGCTCGCCGCTCGATCGGCACTGCCGCTGATCGCGAAGGGTGTGCTGTTCGGCGACCGAGGCACGACGAGCAACAACCAGCCGGATCGACGGAGCCCCGGTCAAGTCATCGACCGGATGGTCCGCGAAGAGAAGGGCATCTGTCAGCTTCACCGCGCGCTGATCGACTTCGCGGGCGGCGAGCCCATCCGTGTCGTCGACGAGGCCGGCAACGTGGTTCGGGGCACCGACGGGCAGGATCAGAAGGTCAACGACCACTACCTGCGCGCGACGTTCTCCCCGGCAGGCCAAGTGCATGCGCCGACGTCGGTGGTCACGGCAGACCAGGAACTCGAGGCGGCGCTCGCGCACTTCGGCAATGCCGTGGTCGCGCTCGTCGCAGCCATGGACAAGGTCCAAAGCGTGGTGGGTGCTGGTGGCGAGTCGCTCGTAGAGGAGAAAGGCGTCACGACCCTCCACACGAATGAATGGCGCAATCGCCTGCGCAGCGTTGACGATCAGGTGAGCCTCTGGGGAGCCACGTACTCGCGCAAGCACCGTTCGTTGGGAACGCAACCCAGCCATTTGCGCCGGGGTGAAGGAGACGACAGCGTGAACGCTGAGGACGAGGACGAGGACGAGGACGCGCGCGACGACAGCGGGGAGGAGTTCGAAGCCGACGCGGTCGCGGGCTCGTGACCCGCAGTCGCGCGCGCGGCGCTCCCCTCGAGGCTCGAGGTTGACTCCCGGGTAGCAACGGGACGCGTCGAGCATAGATCCCTCGACCCGTGTGACGCGCCCCCTCGGGCGCGCCACACAGGCCGAAGATCCCTGCTTCCGCAACCATTTGCGTAGCCGCCTCCGCGCCTCCTCGCGCCAGCGATCCCGCGGCCGTGCAATCGTCCCCTGGATCGCGGGGGCGACGCTCACGCTCCGCCGCGGCTCCCCAGGACCCCAGGGTGGGCGCATCAAAACCGATGTAAAGACAACGACTTGGATTCGCTCGTGTCCGCCTGGTCGGATCTGGCGGCCGAACACAGCGACATGTCGTGTGGCAGAACTCGGAGCATGGCACCGTTCATCGAGCATTTCGCGTCGCTGCCCGACCCACGCGTGGTCGGTCGCTCCGATCACAAGCTGCTGGACATCATCGCCATCGCCATCCTCGGCACGATCTGCGGGGCGGAGGGCTGGGACGACTTCGCCGACTTCGGTGAGTGCAAGCACGGCTGGCTGAAGACGTTTCTGGACCTGCCGGCAGGCATCCCGAGCGCTGACACGTTCCGCCGGGTCCTGAGCGCGCTTGACCCCGAGGCGTTCAGCGCTTGCTTCGTGGCCTGGATGCAGGCGCTGGTCGACTCGCCCGACGGCAAGCTGGTGGCGATCGACGGCAAGACCGCCCGCCGATCGTTCGACCGTGCTGCCGAGCGCTCGCCGCTGCACCTGGTCAGCGCCTGGGTTCATCAGAACCACCTGACGCTCGGTCAGGTGGCGACCGACCCCGAATCGAACGAGATCACGGCCATCCCGAAGCTGCTCGGTATGCTGAATCTTCGAGGTGCCACGGTGACCCTCGACGCCATGGGAACCCAGAAGGAGATTGCTCAGGGAATCGTCGACAAGGGAGCCGCCTATCTGCTCGCGCTCAAAGCGAACCAGACCAAGCTCTACGAGCAAGTCGCTCATGTCTTCTCCGAGGCCGGCACCGGCTTCTTTTCGCTCGTAAAGCACACGGTGCACGAGACGGTCGAAGAGAGACACGGGCGGCGTGAACGGCGGCGCGTGTGGACCACGACGGACCTGAGTCGGATCACGGAGGCACCGAAGTGGCCGGGCCTGCGGAGCATCACGATGGTCGAACGGGAACGCCAGGTCGGCCCCGACGGTGAGATCACATCGGAGAGGCACTACTTTATCAGCTCGAGCGCACGGACCGGAGCCAAAGCGATGGGATCATTGATTCGCGCGCACTGGTCGGTCGAGAATCGATGCCATTGGGTGCTCGATGTCGCATTCCGCGAGGATGAAAGCCGCATTCGAGCCGGACAGGAGAACATCGGGTTGCTGCGCAAGATTGCGCTCAATCTCCTGAAGCAAGACCAGACCACCAAGCGTGGGATTGCCGCGAAACGCAAGAGAGCTGGATGGAACCACGACTACCTTCTGCGCGTCCTCTCCGGAACCATTCCTCCAGATTAGACGCGCCCGCCCTGCCCAGGACCCCCGCCCCCACCGCTTTCGCGACGGTGAGCCCCCCGGCCTCCTCCGCCACGACGCTGATCTCGAAGAACGCCGAACGCACCCCCGCACGGCTCGCGAGGCTCAGCATCTCCGCGGCCGGGTCCCAAACGAGCCTTCATGATGCACCTCCGTTCTCGCCGCGGTTGGTGAACGCGCGCCGCCGCGGACGACGGCGCTCAGTCCGCCGGCGCGCTCCAGTTTGGGGCGGTCGCCGGCGAGGCCGTACATGGTCTTTGCGCACCTGCTTCGTAAGCGCTGCGCGAAGCGCCGTCTCACCCCGGCCACGCTGTCCAGTTCATGATGGCGAGCATGACAAGGACGAAGGCGACTGAAGTGATGTGGTCCGAGCGCGTTCGGGCGTGGCGCGAGAGTGGTGAAACGGCGGAGGAGTTCGCTCGGAGCCGCGGATTTGCGGCCTCGACGCTGCACGGCTGGTCGAGCCGGCTGTCGCGGACCGAGCGGCCGCGCTTTCTGCGGCTGGTACCGAAGGCGCCCGCCGTGACGAGCAGCGCTCCGGAGCTCGTGGTCGAGGTCGGCGGCGCGCGGGTGCGCGTCGCCGCGGGGTTCGACCCCGCGCTGCTGGCCGACGTGGTTCGCGCCCTCGGCGGAGGCGCGCGATGATCCCGGCCGGCGTGCAGGTGTTCGTGGCGCTGGAGCCGGTGGACATGCGCTACGGCTTCGAGCGGCTCTCGGGTCTGATCCGCGAGCGTGTGGGGTACGAGGCGCGCTGCGGGGCGCTGTTCGCGTTCATCGGCAAGCGGCGGACCAGCATCAAGATCCTCTTCTTCGACGGCAGCGGACTCTGCCTGTTTTCAAAACGCCTTGATCGCGGGGCGTTCGTGCTGCCCGATCCTCCGACCGAGGGCGCCACGCACGTCGAGGTGGACGACGCGACGCTCGAGACGCTGCTCGACGGAATCGAGATCGCGCCGACGTCGAAACCGCGAAAACGCGCACCGCGCCGCATCCACTGAGCCGTACGAATTCGCTCGACAAGTACACTCGGCTTACGTAGAGCGGCGTCGTGCACGACGCCGCCGACAAGCCGACGCCGACGCCCGAGCAGCAGCGCATCGCGCAGCTCGGCCTGATGCGCCGAACGCCCCGGCCGCGCTCCGTAGGAGCTGCCCGAGAAATCGGCTTCGAAGATCGGCTCCAAGATCAGCCGCAGGGCACCTTGAACTACGCGATCGCGAACCGCGGGGATCGAGATCACGCGCACCTTGCCGCCTTCCTTCGGAATCTCTCTTCGTCGATACGCTCGCGGCCGATACGTTCCGCTCCGCAGTTCGGAGGCGAGTTGTTTCAAAAACTCGCCGCGTCCTGCGGCCTCGATCGACGCGAACGTCTCGCCGTCGCTGCCTGGGGCGCCGCCTTTGCGCTTCGCCTCCAGGTAAGCGGTTTCGAGCGTGTCGTGCTTCACGAGGTGGACGTACATGCCCCAGAAGCGGTGCGCAGGGGCGGATTTCGCCCGATGGCCTATCTTCGCTTGAAGCTCCTGCAGACTGATGGTGGGCTTTATCATCCCGCTCCCGCCTTGCTCCTTGCTCCGACCCCGAGGCCTACATGGCCGACGTCATCCGCGTGATGCCCTACTGGCCGCGGGACCGCTACCTCGAGCTCGCCCCCAGGTACTGGGCGCGCACCCGCGCCCGGCTCGTCGCCGACGAGATGAAGCTCGCCCTCGGGCCGATCACCGTGCCCCCTCCGCTTCCCGCGGAAGAGCAGCGCGCGCCGAGCTGACCAAGCCGGTTTCATCGCCCCCATCCTGCACCAGCTGACCGAGTTTGGGGCCGACGGCGCTTCATGCAGCGCTTACGCCGCCCCCTCTCCCGAGGCCCGCCTCGTCGCCCGCGGCCTCCTCCGCGCCTTCCACCGTCTCCGCCCCGAGCTGCGCGAGATCCTGTCGCTCGCCGCCACCGGCCTTTCCTCGCTCGAGATCGCCGCCTCCCTCTCGCTCCCGCGCCCCACGGTCGCCACCCGCCTCCGCCTCGCGCGCCGCCTCTTCGCCCGCGCCCTCACCCGCTCTCGGAGGTGGTCCCGATGCGCCCGATGAGCCGCGCCCCCGTCGACGCCCCCGCCGAGACGGCGGCCGAGCTGCCGACCGCGACCGACGCCGCCCTCCTCGAGATGGTGCTCGGCCTGCCCGGCGTCGGCCCGCGCATCCTCGGCACGGCCGCTCTCCCCTCGCTCGATCGCCTCTCGCCCGCGGCGCTCGCCGAGCGCACCCGGATCGCGCTCGGCGACGCCACCCGGCTCGCCGCCGCCTTCGAGCTCGGCCGCCGCACCCACGCCGCCCGCGCGCGCCGGGGCGCGCTCCTCACCGACGCCGCCCGCGTGGCGCGGTACTTCGGCCCGAGGCTCGCCTCCCTGATCCACGAGGAGCTCTGGAGCGCCGCCCTCGACACCCACGGCCGCGTCCGCGAGGCGCGCCTGCTCGCCCGCGGCATCGACGACGGCCTCTACGTCGGCGCCGCCACCGTCCTGCGCACCGCGCTGGACATGGCCGCCCTCAGCTTCGTCCTCGCCCACAACCACCCAAGCGGCGACCCCACGCCCACCCCCGAGGACGAGGAGATGACCCTGGCGCTGCGCCACCTCGCCTCCGAGCTCAACGTCCCGCTCGAGGCCCACGTCATCGTCACGCCCAGCGGCCGCTACGCCGCCGTCCACGAGTAGCCCCTCGCCGGGCGGAGCACCCCGCCGCCGGCGCGCTGCGCCCCTGTGCATCCAGCCGCCGTCCCCAGCGCACCGCCCCGGCCGGCAGCCCCGCCGCGCGTTCGCCCTCGTCATCGCGGTTGGCGGGGAGGAGCGGGGGGGCTCCTCGTGCTAGGCTCGACGGCGAAGCGGGCTTGCTTCCCGCGTCCACCCCAGCGCGATGTCGACCGCCACCGTCACCCTCGCTCTCCCCGAAGCGCTCTACCAGCGGCTGAGGGGGACTGCGCTCGCGACCCGACAGCCGCTCGAATCCGTGATGCTGCGGGCGCTGAGCCTCGGCAGCCCTCCCGCCTGGGACGACGCGCCCCCGGAGTTCCAGGTCGACCTCGCCTGCCTGGACAAGATGGACGACCAGGCGCTCTGGCAAATCGCAAAGAGCCACAGGTCCGAAGCAGAGCTCGCGCGCTACGACGAGGTGCTCGAACGGAATGCCCAGGGGCTCCTCACGCCGGCGGAGCGCATCGAGCTCGAGCGTCTTCGCCACGAGAGCGACCTGTTCATGCTCCGCAAGGCGCACGCTGCGGCGCTCCTGCGATGGCGCGGGCACGCGGTCGCCTCTCCGTAGCGCGCGCCCTCGACGAGCTGAAAGACGGACTGCGGTGTCAGCCTACATCTCCGAACTGCTCCGTTCTCGTATCGAGGAGGCCGATCGGCGCCGCTGTCGATACTGCCTGACGAGCGAAGCCAATAGCGGGATTCCCCTGACCTGCGATCACATCACGCCGGTCTCGAAGGGCGGGCCGACCTCGTTCGAGAACGTATGCCTCGCATGCCGCCCCTGTAATGAGTTCAAGGCAGGCGCCACGGAGTCGGTCGACCCGCTGACGGGAGACGTCGTGCCGCTCTTCAACCCGCGCTTCCATCGCTGGAGCGATCACTTCACGTGGAGCGTCGACGCAACCAGGGTCGAGGGCGTGACGCCGTCGGGTAGAGCGACGGTCATCGCGCTCCGGATGAACCGCCCGACGATCGTCGCCGCACGTCGGCGCTGGGCCGAGGTGGGCTGGCACCCGCCCGCCTAGCGCTGGCTACCCCTTCGTCGAGATGGTGCTCGGCCTGCCCGGCATCGGCCCGCGCATCCTCGGTACGGCCACCCTCCCCTCCCTCGGCCGCCTCTCTCCCGCGGCCCTCGCCGAGCGCACCCAGATCGCCCTCTTCGACGCGACCCGGCTCGCCGCCGCCTTCGAGCTCGGCCGCCGCACCCACGCCGCCCGCGCGCGCCGGGGCGCGCTCCTCACCCACGCCGCCCGCGTGGCGCGGTACTTCGACCCGAGGCTCGCCTCCCTGGTCCACGAGGAGCTCTGGATCGCCGCCCTCGACACCCACGGCCGCGTCCGCGAGACGCGCCTGCTCGCCCGCGGCATCGACGACGGCCTCTACGTCGGCGCCGCCGCCGTCCTGCGCACCGCGCTGGACATGGCCGCCCTCAGCTTCGTCCTCGCCCACAACCACCCAAGCGGCGACCCCTCGCCGCGGCGACACGCGCCGGCGGGCTCAACGCCGCGGCGAGGGAGGCGCTCTTGCGCTACGTCCTGCGGCCTCCGATCGCGCAGGAGCGCGTCGCGCCGCAACAGGACGGCTTGGTGCGGCTGTCGCTCAAGCGCGCCTTTGCCGACGGGACCGTCGCGGCCTCTATGGATCCGCTCTCGCTGCTTTGCCGGCTCGCGACCAGCGTCCCGCCCCCGCGCTTCCACACCGTGAAGTACGCGGGGGTGCTCGCATCTGCGAGCCGCCCACGTCGGCGCGCCAGCGCATCGGACCGCGCCCTGCGAAGCCGCGACAGCCCGCGAAGGCCGACGACGAGCCCGCTCCCGAACGCAAGCGGGGCGGCTATCGGGCGGTCGACAAACCGCGCCGAGCTTCTGCGCCGCACGTTTGCGATCGATGTCCTCGAGTGCCCGGTCTGCAAGGGCAGGATGAAGCTCGTCGCCCTGCTCACCGAGCCGAGCAGCATCGCCCGCTTCCTCACCGCGCTCGGCGAGCCGACCGACGTTCCAGGCCGCTCCCCCAGCGCCGACGCGGCGGCCGCCGTACTGGGGGTTCGGGGCGCAGGGCGCCGTAGGCGACCCGGAGCCCCGAGCGTTGAAGAACACCGTCCTGCGCCGCAAGGCGCTCGGGGACGCCGCGTAGCCGCAAGAACATCCCGGGCCAGACCAACGCCCGGAGGGCGACGTGTGCCCGCGGCACGCCAATGCGCCCCTCTGCGCGCTCGGCGCCGCGCGGGGCCCACTCTTTCGACCCATGAACGACGCGTCGCGACGCTCGCGGTCCCGCCACTTCGGTTCGCCGCGCCACAGTTCTTCGCGCAGCGATCCGGCTTCTTTTACCTACGCGCCCGGCTTCTTTTACCTACGCGCCGGGGTGCCCGCGCCATCGCAGGAGCGCCGCAGCGTGCGCCTTGCGGAGCATGAAGAGGTCGTTCTCGTGGCGACCCGCTATCTGATCCAGATCGCCGCCAGATCGAGCTCCACCGCGTCGAACGGCTCGGCCCTCACCTTCGCGTTTTCTTCGTAGGTCTCGAGCAGCACCCACCGCCCGCCCTCGAGGTGGTACACCTCGAGCGTCCGCAGCAAGGGGCTGAGCAACCAGACGTGCCCCACGCCTTCGCGCCGGTAGATCCGCATCTTCTTGCCCCGGTCGACGCGCTCGGTACGCGGCGAGATCACCTCGCACACCCAGTCCGGAGGGACGTCGTAGTGCGCCGGCGTGTCCTCGTCCCCGAGGGCGTCCGGCATGCGCTCCCGCTTCCATCCTGCGAGGTCGGGCACCACCTTGTCGGGCCGCGGCCCGAGGTGGAGCTCCGGCTCATCCAGGAGCACCCAGCCGCCGGGCCCGCCATCGCCCAGGTCGAAGGCGCCGCCGAGCTTCATCGTGAGGCGCGATGCGCTCCGCGTGTGGGGGCGGCCGGGCCGCGGAAAGGTGAAGAGCTCCCCGTCGAGGATCTCTGCCACTTGTTCGGGCGGCACCGCCTCGAAGGCTGCCTCGACCTCCGGTGCGTTGCGATCGGGCTCCAGGTTGCGCGGCAGCACGCCGGTGCTCATGGCCGACCCTACCACGGGAGCGTGGTCCCAGCCGGGGCGAGCGCCTGTTCCCGCGCCGTCCGAGGTCGTGCGCCCGGCTCACGATGCCGGGCCCCCGGTGCGGACGCCCCAACGTGCCGGCGGTCGCCGGGCGGCGCGTGGGTGCGGGTCGACCGGGGCGCGGTGCCCTGGGTTGGGTTCCGCGGTGGCTCCATGGCTTCCTACGACGTCCGCCCTGTGGATCCGGCCGTGTACGACGAGGCACACCAGCGGTGCACCGATCGCCTGCTCTCTTCCGGCGTCCTCTTCGATGCCCTGCACCTCGTGGCTGCCGAGCATGCCGGCGCGGATGCGCTCGCGACGTTCAACGGTTCCGACTTCCTCCGGCTTACCGCTCCGACCTCGCCGCGCATCGTGATCCCTCCGGATCCACCCGCGGTCACTCTTTGACCCCTGACAGGGCTTCGTCCGGCGTGAGCTCTGTCCGCGCGACCACGCCTTTCTTGGATCCGCTCGACCTGCGCGTGGACGCGCCGCTCGTGGTGAAAGGCGACGGGTCCCCCGGCCACGAGCGAGGCGGAGTGACCGACCGAGGTTGGGGTGACCAGGCCGCGGCTGGTGGCTCGACGTGGTTGAGCTCGTCGTGCCGCTGCCTGAGGCTTACGGAGCTGCCGGCCGGGGCGGTGAGCTGGGGGCTGGCTGCTGGATGCACAGGGGCGCAGCGCGCCGGCGGCGGGGCGCAGCGCGCCGCGAGGGCCTACTCCCTCCTCGTGGACGGCGGCGTAGCGGCCGCTGAGGGTGACGATGACGTGGGCCTTGAGCGGGACGTTGAGCTCGGAGGCGAGGTGGCGCAGCGCCAGGGTCATCTCCTCGTCCTCGGGGGTGGGCGTGGGGTCGCCGCTTGGGTGGTTGTGGGATGGACAGGGCGGCAGTGCAACCGGCGGCGGCGGTGGCGGCGACACCGCCACCAGCGGCACCACGGGCGGCAGCGGCAGCGCCGTGGATGGCAGCGGCGGCACAGGCGCGACGAGCGCCAGCAGCAGCAGCGGCAGCGAGGGATCCGGCGCGCAAAGCGGCGCCGGCGGCGGCTCCTCCGGGGGAGAGGGAGAATCCTTCCGCTGCCAGATGACGCCGGCTGCCCGGAGTGCGCCCTCATGGCTCCTCCTCCTTGGCGGGCTCGCCACCCTGCGGCTCCGCCGGCGCATCCAGGTGCCGCCGGCGCGACGACCGCAGCGAACGATCCCATGAGAACGCCGGACGGCGTTCCGGATGGACCGGAGCGTTCGGCTTCGATGGGAGCTTGCTCTCCCTGATCCGAGGGGCTCAGGCGTCGAGCTTGGAACGCACGACGGACTGGAATATCGTGGCGTTCATGCCATCTTTCCAAGCTTACCGCCCTGCGGCCACGTCATGGTTCCATCTCACAGCCCCCTTGTTGATGCTCGTCGCTCTGGGGTGCTCCTCGGAGAGCAACCCGAGCGGGAACGCCGGAGGCAGCGGCGGCGGCACGGCCACGGGCGGCGCCGCGACGGGTGATCCCGGCGCGGGCGGCGCCGGCACGGGCGGCGAGGGCACGGGCGGCGAGGGCACAGGCGGTGACGGCACGGGCGGCGCCGGCACGGGCGGCGCCGGCACCGGGGGAGTCGGCGGCTCGGACGGGACCGGCGGCGCCGCGACGCCGGCGGATGCCGCGGCCATGGTCGCCGACATGGGCGTCGGGGCCAACATCGGCAACACGCTGGAGAACACCACCGAGTGGGAGACGGGCTGGGGCCAGCCGCGGATCACGCAGACGTTCATCGACGGCATGGCCAGCCATGGCATCAAGACGGTGCGCGTGCCCGTGGCCTGGGACACCTACGCCGTCAACGGCACGATCGACGCTGCCAAGATGGCCCGCGTCAAGGAGGTGGTCGGCTGGATCGAGGCCGCCGGCATGTACTCGATCGTGAACATCCACTGGGACGGGGGCTGGATCTACAACGAGGCCAACGCCGACAAGTACAAGCTCACCGACGACGTGAAAGCCAAGTTCGCGTCCTACTGGACCCAGATCGCCACCGCCTTCCGCGACGTCGGTCACACGCTGATCCTCGAGGGGATGAACGAGGAGGGGAATTACTGGGTCAACGGCGTTCACGACGGGGGAACACCGGACTACGCCGCCCTGAACGAGATGAACCAGCTCTTCGTCTCCACCGTGCGCGCGCAGGGCGGCTACAACGCGAGCCGCGCCCTGCTCATCTCCGGCTTCGTGACGGACATCGACAGGACCTGCGTGAGCGACTTCGAGGTGCCGACCGATCCGGCCGGCACGAAGAGCCTCTTCCTCTCGCTCCACTACTACACGCCCTACACCTTCTGCGGCCTCGACACGGTGGAGAGCTGGGGCTCTCCCAGGACGACGTGGGGCACGGACGCCGACAGGGCGGAGCTGAAGAGCAAGTTCGACACGCTCGGCGCGTTCAGCGCGGAGCGGGGCATCCCGGTCATCCTCGGCGAGCTCGGCGTCACGCTGGGCACGAACTACCCCCGTGAGCCGGCGTCGCGGACGCTGTGGATGCGGTCGGTGGTGGAGGCGGCGCTGTCTCGCGGCATCGTCCCCGTGCTGTGGGACACGGGGGCGGACATCCAGCGCACGGACGGCTCGTTCTCGACGGCGTGGCAGGCCGTCATGGATGCCGTCGACCCTTAGCGTCGGAGGCCGCCCTCTACCTCGATCCGTACCTGCAAGCCGACCCGGGCTCGGTCCTCCTCGCCGTCGTCGACGAGATCCCCGGCCTGCGTTGCCGGGGGGCGCGGGTGCACCAGCAGACGATGGTGCGCACCTTCGACGCCGGTCAGGACGCGGCCGGCTCGGCCAGCGACACGGCGGTACCGTAGGCCACGACCTCACCGAGCTCACCGAGCGACGGACGCTCGACATTGCGGTCCAGAGGGCTCCCGAGCCCTCGCGCGCGCTCTGATTTGCGGTCCGGAGGGCTCCGGACCCCCCATCTGGCACAACCGGCAGCGCCTCCGAGGGGTCGATGGCACGGAAAATCGAAGAAAATGGCGGCATCTGGCACAGATTGACCCCCTGAAGACGCTCTGCAGAGCGTCTCGGGGTGCTCTGGCACGCGGTGTGTCGCAATGCATTGCGGTTGTGCCTGTGCCAGAGCACCCCCCAATGACACAGATCAGGACGGGTCCTGGCACAGCTCCGGGGCGCTGTGCGTTCCTGGACGGCAGAGAGGCGTGGACGGGGAAGGAGCGGTGGCAGCGGCTGCGCCGCCGTGGCGGAGAGACGTGCTCGCGGGACACGGTCACGAGGGGATGCGGGTTCGCCCGGGGGATGCGGAATACCCGGGGGATGCGGGTTCACCGGGGGACGGGGGATCACCCGGGGGGCACGCGGCGGAAGCAGAGCGCGCCGCGCCGGCGGCGCTCCATCACGCGACGGGGATCACGGGTCGATCCTGGGCCGGCGCGGCGCCCTGCGCCTCGGGCGGGCGGGGCGCGTCGGGCTGACGGGGCCCCTCCCCCTCGGGCTGGCGAGGCCCCTCCCCCCCGGGCGGGACGGGCGCTCCCGCGTCGGCCTCGGGCTTGCCCTGCTTGCGCGCCGCGGCCCGGCCGCTCGGCCCGACGCTCCAGCTCGCGAGCGGCGCGAGCAGCCGGTCGGCGAGGGCCTGGGTCTCGGGCTCGTCGGGCTCGACCGCGCCCATCACCTTGATCACGTACGCGCGCAGCGCCTCGGTGAAGGCGTCGAGCGCCTCGCGCACGCTCGGCGGCGCCTCGGCCGGCGTGGCCGCCGGCGCGGTCACGCCGAGCGCCTTGCCATACGCGGCGTGCGCGGCCTCCAGGGCGGAGAGGAACCGCGGGCCGCCGAGCGCCTCGATGCGCGCGTCGAGGCCGTTCTTGCGGATGCGCTGGAGCCGGAGCTCGCTCTCGGACCACTGCAGAACGAAGGGGAGATGCAGGAACTTGAGCCCTCCGTTCGTGAAGATCGCCGACTTCAGCGCGCTCGCCTCCGCGACCTCGGGGGTGCCTGCCGGCAGCTTGGTGAACGCGGTCAAGAGGTCCATGAGGCCGCTCCAGCAACTGTCGAGCACGCGATCGCGCTGGACGGCATCCTCGCTCGCCTCCCCTCCCCCGGAGAGCGACACCTGGTCCCGCAGCGCCGCCGCGAGCGCGCCGTGGCGCGACGCCAGCGCGGTGAACGCCCGCGTGATGCCCTTCGGCAGCTCCGCCTCGACAGGCTTCGCCGCCGTGAGGAGCTGCTCGCCGAGCGCCATGGCGCCCACGGCCGTGAAGCGGGGGAGCTGGATCACTTCCGATGCGGTGTACTTGCTCATGAGATCACCCTCGTCCGTGGCAGGAGCGCGGGATTGCGCTGGAATGCCAGACGGGCCAGCGTGCTCTATTCATGAAATGAAGAGAGGCGTCCAGCGAGAAATGGAGAGGGACGTGATTCGTCGAAGCAGGGAGGGTGTCGGATTCTTGCTGTGAGGAGGCCGCGCGGGGGGATGAGGCGGAGAGAAGAACGAGCGATGTTGCGGGGATAGACGGGCTGGCACGAATCTGGCCAAGAGGGAGCCGAGACGGGCGAAGAGGGGCGCGAGGTGCCCTGTCGGCGCCGCGGGCGGGGTGGCGGCGGGGCGGCGGGGCTGCCAGCCCGGAGCGAGGATCGCAGGTCGGGAGCGCGATGGCCCCGTGACCTCGATGAGGACGACGGACCGGCAGGCGCTGGCCTCGACCGGCGCCTTCGCCGACACCTCGTCGTTCCGCGCCGGCTCGTTGCGCCGACGGCCGCGCGGGTACGGCGCAATCGCTCCCCAGGGAGGGTCGGCCGAGCGGCGGAGGCGGTCACGGGCGGCGCGCGGCGGACGGCGTCGGGACCCGATGGAGCAGCCTCGCATCGCGCCCAGGTGACCGGCGCTTGTTGGACGAGCCTGGTCCGGCTACGGTGCGGCGCCTGCGGCATGCTCGCCTCGCTCTGAAGAGGGACACGTTGAAGATCGAGGACGTCACGAACGGCGGGAGCCCGGAAGGTGTGGCGCCATCGAGGGTCGCCACGAGGCTCGATCCGAAGGACCGGCAAGGCCCGTCTGGAGGCACGACATGATCAGGTCACTTCACGTCGAGAACTTCACCGTCTTCGGCGAGGCGGAGCTCGACTTCGGAGGGCACTTGAACGTGTTCGTGGGGGAGAACGGCACGGGGAAGACCCACGCGCTGAAGCTCGCCTACGCGATCCTCGCGACGAGCTGGGAGGAGGGGCGCAAGCCCGGCGCCGCCCCTCCCACCAAGGCCGCCCTGCAGACCCGGCTCGCGGACAAGCTCGTCAGCGTCTTCCGCCCCGAGACCCTGGGGCGCCTCGCGCGGCGGCGGCAGGGCCGCGAGCGCTGCGACGTGCGGATGACCTGCGCCAACGAGGCATGGGACGTCTCGTTCAGCTTCTCGTCGCAGAGCAAATCGGACGTGACGATCGATACGCTCCCCACGGAATGGATCGACGCTGCTCCAGCCTATCTGCCGACCCGGGAGCTCCTCACGATCTATCCAGGCTTCGTGTCCGTGTA
Organism: Sorangium cellulosum; assembly: GCF_004135735.1. Lineage (GTDB taxonomy): Bacteria > Myxococcota_A > Polyangia > Polyangiales > Polyangiaceae > Sorangium > Sorangium cellulosum_F. The sequence continues at coordinate 6,051,727 of NZ_CP012670.1, forward strand.
CGAGAACCACTATCTCGAGTTCGACGAGACCTGGCGCGACACCTGCCTGCTCCTCGGCGCGCCGCTGAAGAGGGGCATCAAGGAGAAGCGCATCCGGGAGCTCCTCGGACCTCTCGAGGAGGCGATGGGCGGGTCGATCGAGCTCGACAAGAACGGCCGATTCTACTTTCGCAGCGGGAACGGCCGCATGGAGATGCCGCTCGTCGCGGAGGGCCTTCGCAAGCTCGGCATGCTCGCTCGTCTGATCGCGACCGGAGCGCTGCTCGACAAGGGGTGCCTGTTCTGGGACGAGCCGGAGGCGAACCTCAACCCGCGCCTCATCAAGAAGGTCGCCAGCAGCATCGTCGAGCTGAGCCTCGGCGGGATCCAGGTGTTCATCGCGACCCACAGCCTGTTCTTGCTGCGCGAGATCGAGATGCTGCTCGCCCGGAGAGAAGGAGAGATCGACGCGCGCTTCTTCGGCCTGCACCTGTCGGACGCCGGCGTGAGCGTGCAGCAAGGGCCGTCCGTGGACGACATGGGCGCCATCGCCGCGCTCGACGAGGAGCTCGAGCAGTCCGACCGCTTCCTGAGCCCGGGAGACTGAGCCATGCCGACCGTTGCTGTGGATGGCCTGGATTTCGATTTTCCGAGATAGGCGCGAAGAGGCTGCGGGTCGTGCTCCATCTGGAGCAACCCAGGAAGCACTCGGCGCTGCGGCCGCGTGCCATCAATCCCGCGGATGTCCAGCAGGCGCTGCGGCGCCTGCTCAGGCCCATCGACGCCCACCCTTTCGTGGCGGAGACGAGCCGCATGGGCTCCCTCGGCTGGAAGGTGGCGTGATCCCCAGCGGGTTCACGGGCGGGATGAGCCGGCCCGGAAGACGGAGGCGAAGCGCCCGGCAGGCGTCACGATGACGTGGTCCTGAAGCGGCACGCCGATCAGGTGGGCGGCGTGCTCGACCTCCCGCGTCAGCACCACGTCGTCGTCGGAGGGCGCGGGGTCGCCGCCCGGGTGGTTGTGCGCCATCACGAACGCGACGGCGCCGAGCTCCAGCGCGGCGCGCAGGACGTCGGCGGGGCGCACGGACGCGGTGAGGAGCCCGCCGCGGCTGACCATGCGCGCGCCGCGGACGCCGTCGTGCGCGTCGAGCGCGGCGATCCAGACCTCCTCGTGGACGAGCGGCGCGAGCGTCGCGGAGAAGAAGCGGGCGACGTCGCGCGGGCGCCGCAGGCGCGTCGGGCGGCGCGTGCGCGCGGCGTGCAGGCGGCGGCCGAGCTCGAAGGCCGCGGCGAGGCGGGTCGCCGCCTGGAGGGCGACCTCGGCGCGCTCCGCCAGGGCGACGGGGGAGAGGCGCGCGAGCGACGGGAGGTCGTCGGCCGGGAGCGCGAGGCGGCCCGGGTCGGGCAGGCCGAGCACGACCTCCAGCAGGGCCGCGTCGGGCATCGCGGGGACGTCGGCGGGGGTGAGGCTCATCGGGCGCCTCCGCGTGGGAGAAGGCCGCCAGCCGGCGCGAAGGCGTCGGGGGCGCGGCGATGACGGGGCCGGGATGGACGGGGACTTTGCCCCGGATCGGCGGGTGTGCGGACCATGCGAACGTGCTACCGCCGAACGAATCACAAGAAAACAATCCATAGGTTGTGTTTTCGCGGACGCTGAAGTGAGCCGCGCTCGACATGCACGCCGGACCGCATCCACACGCCCCCTGCGTTCATGCCGCCGGCGGGGCATGGTTCGGCGCCACGGTGAGCTCAACGCGGATCTCGTCCTGGCGGCCATTGCCCTTTGAGGATCGCGGGTACGCCTTCGGGCCAGAGGAGTGCGTCCTCGTACGTGATGCCGCGTTGCGCCGGGGCCTCGTACACGTCCCATCCACAAGCCGGCGGCTCGACAGGAGATTGAGCTTCTGTTGCTTCCTGGGCTATGCCGGATTCACCCAGGTCCACACGATCGACAAGAGGCTGACGTAGACGGTAGCCTCTCCGAGCCGCGCCTCGTCCGTGTCGACGTCTGGCACCACCTCATTGCCAAGCTCCGGCGGAATCGGCTGATAGCCGGGGTACGTGGCCTCGATCTCCCGAGCGATCTCTCGCGCCACCAGCTCCTCCCCGGGGATGCCGGGGAGGTGGATCCCGTAGTAGGGGCCAAGCAGGCTCACGTGGAAGCTCAGCGCCCTCTCCTCGGTGAGCCAGATGCGGGCCGAGTACGCTGGATCGACCCACCCTGCCAGGATGTGGAGCGACTCGTTTTGCAGGCGGTGTCGATCCTCCAGCCGGCGGAGCATCGCCTCCCACGTCCCGTAGTCTGCCCGCCCCCGGTGGGCGGCCTCCACCAGGCGGCGGTGCTCCTCCGTGTGGGCGTACCTGGGATCGTACGACGGAAGACCCCGCGGGTAGAACTGGTAGATGATGTCGAGCAGGTCGCTGCGAGTCATCACTTCGGTACCCTGACCCTGGCGCCTAGCTTTGGGTACATGGATCGAAACGCCAGCGCCCCGATCGCGCGGCTGACGCGCTCTCGGCTGGCAGCCCGCCGGTCGCTCGGGGCCGCCGGGCGGGTAGACCCACCGGCCCCCGGCGCCCCAACATCCTGCAACGCACGCGGGCAACGTCCCGCGGCTGGCCGGCTCCTCGGGTGCTAGACTGGGGGCGTGAACGAGACCGTGGAGCCTGGCGCCGAGGAGCGGGACGACAGCCCCTACGACGAGAACGGCGTGGACCGCTCCCTCGTGCGCTGGATGCTCAGCCTGTCCCCCACGGAGCGGCTGGCCCAGGTGCAGAGCGCGATCGATCTGATCATGAGCGCGCGCGAGCTCCCTGACCGCTCTCGTTGACCCCCTGCGGGCGCTCGTGCGCCATGGCGTCGAGTTCGTCGTGGTGGGCGGCATGGCCACAGCGCTGCAGGGCGCCCTGGTGAATCCCCTCGACATCGACCTCAAGCGCACACCCGCCGCACGTGAGCCAGCTCGGAGCCGCGACACCTCGGGGTAGACATCCCCCATCGTGTGCGCCGATGTGGGAGCAACAGCAGTAACTTGCACTCCGCGCAGGTCGGATCGATTCTCCTCGCTCACCCCACGCTGGGAGGCGCGATGAAGCTCGATATCTTCACGGAGATGCAGAGTCCTCGTCCGTGGTCGGAGGACCATGAGCACAGGATCATCCAGAACACCCTCGAGCAGGCGAAGCTCGCCGACCGCCTCGGCTACGGCTGCTGGTGGCAGGTCGAGCACCACACCGGCGAGGAGTTCAGCTACTCCTCCGCCCCGGAGCTCATGCTCACCGCGATCGCGCAACATACGAAGGCCATCCGCCTCGGGCACTCCTCGGTGCTGGCGCCGTTCAACTTCAACCACCCGATCCGCGTCGCCGAGCGCGCGGCCTTCCTCGACCACCTGAGCGGCGGGCGCCTGGAGCTCGGCCTCGCCCGGTCGACCATCCCCGAGTGGCGCACCTTCAACATCCCCCCGGACCGGACGCGGGCGCAGATGCAGCAGACGTTCGAGATGCTCCCGAAGATGTGGACCCAGGAGCGGTTCTCCTGGAAGAGCGACGAGCTCGACATCCGGAACGTGCCCATCGTCCCGAAGCCGTACCAGAAGCCCCATCCGCCCCTCTGGCAGGCCTGCTCGAGCCTCGCCTCGTTCGAGCAAGCCGGGCGCAACGGCGTCGGCGCGCTCGGGGTCACGCTGTGGGCGCCGCCCGAACAGGTCAAGGAGTGGATCGGCATCTACCGCGAGGCCATCCGCCGCTGCGAGCGCCCGGTGGGGGCGTTCGTCAACGACCAGGTGGCGTTCTTCACGTTCGTCCATTGCGCCGAGACCGACAGGCAGGCCATGGAGAACGGCGCCGCCGCCGCGGCCGCGTGGTACACGAACGGGTCGTTCACGTTCTTCGAGGCCAAGGAGCACTTCCTCAAGACCTTCGCGGAAGAGCAGGCGCTGCTCAACGACCCGGCGGGCGGCGGGCTGACGGGCCAGTTCCTGCGCGAGCGCGCCGGGAAGTCGCCCGCGACGACCAGGGCCCAGGCGATCATCGCCCGCATCATGCAGGGCGAGGAGGTCCCGAACGAGGAGGTGTTCGAGGGCCTGCGCGAGCAGGACTCGCTCATCGTCGGCAGCCCGGAGACGTGCCTCAGGAAGATGCGCGTTTACCAGGAGCTCGGCATCGATCGCCTGATGTGCTTCCAGCAGGTCGGCCGCCTGCCCCACGAGGCCGTCATGGACAGCATGCGCCGGGTCGGCGCGCTGATCCCGGAGCTCGACCGGGCCTAGGAGCTTCCCCAGGGACCTCGGCCGCGCGGGGGCGAGGCGCGCCGCGGCGCCCGGACGGCGCGCGAATGATCCATAATGGCCGGCCAGAGGGGCGCCGCCGTGGCAAGGGGCGACCCCCGGAAGGTGGAGAAACCCCATGCGCGACGCACGAGAGCTCATCGAATCGCTCGGCCTCATCCCCCACCCCGAAGGCGGCTACTTCCGGGAGGTCTTCCGCAGCGGCTCGACCCCCATGACCACCAACGGGCTGACGGATCCGGCCGGATCCGTCGTCCAGACCGATCGCGCCCCGCCCGAGCGGAACGTGCTCACCAGCATCTACTGGCTGCTCGACAGGAGCCGCCCCGTCGGATACTGGTGCATGAACCTCTCCGATCATGTGCATTATTATCACGCCGGGGCCGCGCTGACGTACTCCGTCATCCACCCGGACGGGCGGCTCGAGACGCAGCGGCTCGGCCCGGACCTGCGCCGCGGCGACGTGATGCAATTCGTCGTGCGCGGCGGCTGCTGGAAGGCTTCGCACCTGGAGGAAGGGGACTATTGCCTGATCGGGGAGGCCGTGGCGCCAGGCTTCGACTTCCGCGATTTCCACTGGGGGGTGACGGAGGAGCTCGTGCGCGCGTTCCCCGGCGTGTTCGCGTCGAACAGGCGCCTCCTCGATTACGTGAAGCCGGACGCGCGGCGGAACTTCGAGGACTACTATGAACGCCAGGGCTGAGCGCGGGCGCGCGCGGGGTTCCGCCCCCCTCGGCCCCGTGATAACGAGGCCGCCATGACGCTCGTCCTCCACCGGTTCGCCATCAGCCACTTCTCGGAGAAGGCCAGGGCCTGCCTCGACTTCAAGGGTCTCGACTACCGCGTGGAAGATCACTTCCCCGGGCTCGACCAGATCCGCGTCGTTCGCCTCTCCGGGCAGCGAAAGCTCCCCGTGCTCGAGCATGACGGCACCGTCATCGCCGACTCGACCGAGATCGGCCTCTACCTCGAGCGCGCCTTCCCGGGGACCCGCAGCCTCCTCCCCGCGGACGCGGACAGGCGCAACGAGGTCCTCGCCCTCGAGGACCACCTCGACAGGACCCTCGGCGCGATGGCGCCGCGTCTCCTCCTCGCCACCGACCCTGACGCCGCCGTGCGCGAGGCCGTGAAGCGCAGCATGTCCCGCCCGCTCGCCGCGGTGGTCACGGCGCTGTCCGCCGGCTTGCGCCGCGCCCGGCCGCTCGTGCCCGCCGTCGCGCAGCAGCTCGACGAGGCCGAGCGCGTGGTGCGCGACACGCTCGCGGAGCTGACCCGCCGCCTGGAGACCTCGAAATACCTCGTCGGCGACGAGCCCTCGTTCGCCGACATCGCCGCGGTCACGCTCGTGCAGCCTCTCAGGTTCCCGCGCTCGCGCTACGTCGTGAATCCGGACCTCGCGGGCCGGGCGGTGGTCGCCGCGGTCGCGGAGGACCCGGCGTACGCCCGGTTCTTCGCGTGGCGCGACCAGTTCTATCGCGATCATCTCCAGTGAGCGGGCGGCGCGCGCCGCGGCGCGCGCCCGCGCTCAGCGAACAGGAGGCTTCAGATCGTCCGGCAGCCCGCTGCCCGGCGGCCGCGGCAGATCCGCGGGGCGATCGAGCGGCGAGGGAGGAGACGTGGGGTCAGGCTGGGGGCCCGCGCCGGTCCCGGGCGCCCCGCCGGAGCCGGCGGCCCCGCCGGAGCCGACGACGGTCGCGGGCGCCCCGCCGGAGCCCGCCTCGGTCCCCGGGCCGGGCGTCGGCGCGGGAGAGAGCGACTCGTCGGGACACCCGCACAGCACGCAAGCAGCGATCAAGAGGAGCCAGCAGCGCATCGTCCGACTCCCCTGCTCAGTACTTGACCCAGATCTCGGTGCCAGGATGGATCTCGGACAGCACCTCCGTGTCCGGCTCGGCCTCGATCAGGCCGCGGGTGACCGGGTTCGGGCTGTACGCGGCCTTCCCCGCCCAGACGATGAGCGCATCCTTGAAGACCGAGAGATCGTGGACGTGCTCGTTCACGGTGTACTTGTTCCAGCCGGGCGCGCGCGGGGGCAGGATCATCAGCGCCGGCGCCGGGAGCGCGGCCGGCGCGTCGCCGCCCGTGCCGTGGCTGCCGTGATCGCCCGAGGCATCGACCCACTCCGCCGTCGTCTCGACGCCGTCCGCGGTGCGACACGTCTGGATCGTGGGGAAGTGCAGCACCCGGAACGGCGTGTCCGGCACCGAGAACCGCACCGTCAGCTTGTAATAGTTGGTGTCCGCGGGGAGCACGTCCTCGACACTGGGCTTCGTCCAGACCACCGCCGTGACGTTGCCCTCCGCGTCCTTCTCCAGGACGGCCTTGCCAAAGGCGCTGTCCATCGGGCGCACCGAGGTGACCCCGGACGGGATCTGCACCTTGACCCGGTACGTGTCCGCGCCGTCGCAGCCGTGGCCGACGCCGAAGCTGGCCTCGTGGGTCGCGCCGGCGAACGCGGGGCCTGACACCGAGATGTGCGCCATCGCGGCGGGCGCGGTGAACAGCGCGGCCGCAGCGGCGGCCACGCAGAGGTGCAACGCAGTCCTCATCTCAAGAACCTCCACGCAAGAGTTTGGCGCAGCTTAGTGGGGCCGCCCTCCGCTGAGAATGCGACCGTTTGTCGCAGCGCCACAGGGCGTCGCGTCGCGAACGGCCGTCGCCGCGGGGTGCGCGCCGGCCCCGGACGCTGACGGGCGGCGCGGCGCCTGGCGCGTCTTGTCACCCCGTGGCGCGCTTTGTCGTCTCCATGGCTCGCGCCCGACAGGCTACTTCGTCCAATGACGGGAGACCGTCGCCGACCCGAGCTCCGCCAGGCGGCGGTCACCGCGCTTTCTGTCCTTGCTCATCCCGGCCAGCAAGGCCGCTGAGGTTGAATTCATGACACTCCGCAGATCCGCGCCGCTGCGTCAGCAGCTCATTCACTCACGTGCCGCGCTCGATCCTTTACGACGCTCGGGGAGGCTGCCGCTTCTCCTGTGCCTGGGCATGGCCGCCGGCTGCCAGGCGGGCGACGATGCCCCGGGCGACGAGCCCCTCGGCAGCGTGCAGCAGGCGCTGTGCGCAGCGGACGACGCGGGCTGCCAGAACGGCGCCCCGAGCTGGCCCACGTGGTCTCAGCAGCCCGATCGGCCCGCGCCCGAGTTCCAGACGTTCGATGGATCCTTCATCAGCACGACCTCCAGCGGCGCCGGCGGCGGCGGAACCGGCGGGGGCGGCGGCGTGGAGTTCAAGGTCAACGCGTGCGATCCGAACCTGCTCGGCAAGCTGCCCGCGAACCCCAACCCGAAGGGCGCCGACCTGCAGAACATCACGACGAACTTCCACGTCCTGCAGTCGATGCAGCTCCTCTCCTCCATCCTCAACAAGACGACCGAAGCCATCAGCGGGCTCGAGTCGGAGGCGATCGAGGACCCGGACAAGGGCAAGTGCATCTGCGCCCAGCGCGTGGCCCCGGAGTGCCTGGACGTCATCCAGGAGGACAAGACCACCTACGAGGCGTGCACCAACTTCTGCGACCCGGACGTGACGCCGGCGAACGACTGCGCCACGGGGGTGCTCGTCTGGCTCGCCAACGACATCCAGCAGAGCGAGGCGGGCAAGGCGAAATGGGCCCTCAGCACCGTCAAGTGGCTCGACGAGATCGCGGGCGAGATCGCCGACGGTCAGCTCGCTGATTTCCTGAGCCAGCTCGGCGGCGAGCTCGACAACGCCACGGAGCTGCTCGCGAGCATCCAGTGTTACATCGACCTCTACACCGAGGGCTACCACCTCGGCAGCTACTCCGAGCAGCGGCCCGATCTGCACATGTGCATCCCCTGGGCTGGACACGGCGCGTACGCCGCGCTGGCGGAGAGCGGCGACGGCCGGTGGGGCATCGGCGGCCGCTACACGTCGCACAACCTGAGCAAGGAGCGGCGCGCCCAGATGCGCACCGGCGGGTTCGCCGTCACGGCGTTCGGCGAGACGCTGAGCATCCTCCCGGGGATGGAGTTCAACATGCAGCTCGACGGGTACAGGTGGTTCAACCGCGAGGCCCCCCTCGGCGTCGCGGCCTTCGGCCACTTGGGCGGCGGCGGCGTCAGCCTCGACGCCGCGAAGAAGCTCGGCGTCTTCTACCTCGCGGACGAGGACCAGATGGGCTCGCTCGACACCGACGGCGACGGCCGGGTGTCTCCGCAGGAGTTCCTCATCGGGACCTACATGCCGTTCGATTACACGGCAGACTACACGCCCGCCGGCGCGCCGACCCCCGCCACCTGGCCCAGGGACCTCGCGGAGCCGGTCGAGGCGTGGGAAGGGCGCTCCGCCGCCGTCATGGCCGCGGCGCTCAACCTCGATTTCCGGGTGAAGCCGATCGAGCAGGAGCTGACGAAGATCCCCATTCCCCCGGTCCCCGGCGCGTTCCTCATCCCGTACTTCCGGCTCGGCGCCGGGGTCGAGTGGTACGACGAGGCCTATTTCACGCGCAAGCGCCTGCAGGAGGCGCTCGGCAAGCACTCGAAGCACAAGCTCGAGGACGCCGACTTCGGTCGCGACATGCACCCGTTCCAGGCGCCGGACGTGACGGCCGAGGCGGGGACCGAGGTCTCCGTGAAGCCCGAGGTGGGCGCGAAGCTCTTCCTCGGCGTGCCGCTCGGCAAGCGCCTGAAGATCGGCGTGGAGGCGAGCATCGGCTTCTCGGTGGATCTCCGGCCGAGCGGCTCCGGCGGCGTGGTCGATCTCAACACCGCGCTCGAGCAGGCGCTCGTGAACAGCAACCCCCCCGAGGACCTCGAGTGCAAGCCGGTCTTCAGCTACGAGGATCAGACCTACTGCTCGAACCGGCTCGTCGAGGAGTCCGGGCTGAACCTCGGCTGCACCCCGCTCGACACCAACAACTCGTGCTGCATCTCCTTCGTCGGGGGCGGCCGCGCCTGCATCGACGACTGGACGGGGATCACCCAGGAGCTGTGCGATCCGGGCGAGCTCTCGTACGCGCTGTTCTCGACCTTCCTGAAGGAGAAGACGGCCAAGCAGCTCAAGAGCGCCTTCGACCAGGGCTTCACCGCCACATGGAACGCGAACAAGACGTGCCAGGAGTGCAATGACGACGGCACCTGCACGACGGACGTGCGCAGCGACGATCTGCCGGATATCTCGGGCTGCCAGAAGCACGGCGTGTGCTGCCTCCCGGTGGCGTCATCGCCCTTCGGGCAGGCGGGGATGCGCAGCCTCACGAACGGCGCGTACGCGCAGGCCCGCTTCCTCCAGGCCGGCGACCTGGCGTACGATCCGGCCGCGCGCGCGCTCTACGTCGCGGACCGGACGGCCGTTCGCCGCATCGACCTGACGAGCGGCGCGGTGACGACGATCGCGGGGTCGACCGCCTCGGGGGCCACCGACGGCGTGGGCTCGGCCGCGCGGTTCACCACGATCTCGGGCATCGCGCTCGACGGCGGCGCGCTCTACATCGCGGATCGCGGCAATCGCACGGTCCGCAAGCTCACGCTGAGCAGCGGCCAGGTCACGACGATCGCCAACCGCACGATCCTCGGCACGCCGCGGGACGTGGCCGTCGACGGAGGCGCCCTGTACGTCACCGACAGCGGGGCTCGCACGCTGCTCCGCATCGACCTGTCGACGGGGGCGTCCGCGGTCGTCGCAGGCCAGGCCTTCGCGGCCGGCAACGTCGACGGCGTGGGCTCGGCCGCCCGGTTCGCGGAGCCGGCCAGCGTCGTCGCCGATGGGCGCGGCAACCTGTACATCGCCGACGCCTTCAACCACGCGCTGCGAAGGTTCGAGATCGCGACCGCGACGGTCACCACCGTGGCCGGCAACGGCGCGCCGGGCTCGGCGGACGGCGTGGGGACGGCCGCGCAGCTCACCTCCCCGCAGGCGCTCGCGGTCGACGGCTCCGGCAGCGTGTTCATCGGCGAGGGCAACCGGCCCGGTCGCGTCCGGCGCTTCGAGCCGGAGAGCGGCGCCACGACCACGATCGCCGGCGCGCCGGGCACCACATGGCAAGACGGGCTGGCCGACGACGCCATCTTCGAGCTGCCCGGCGGCGTCGCCGTGCTGCCCTCGGGCGACATCTATGTGAGCGATACGCTGCCGTCGACGGTCCGCAAGATCGCCGGCGACTGCGACGGGTCCGTCCCGGGAGCGGTCGTGTTCGACGTCACGGAGGCCGAGTGCCCCGGGACCTTCGGCGCCTACCGCTGCGTCACCGAGACCCGGAGCGATGTGGTCGAGTGGAGAGGCCCCGGGTGCCATCCGCTCCACGCGGGCTTCCAGTCGGCGTGCGGCTGCGCGTCGGACGCCGACTGCGCGAGCGGCGAGACCTGCGACACCGTGAAGAAGCTGTGCACCGTCGGCGGCACCCCCGTCGACTGCATGTGCAGCCCGAACCCGAACCCGACCTGCGCGAGCGAGCCCGGCCGCACGTGCGCCGAGGGGGCGTGCACCCGCCGATGCACCTACAACGCGGCGACCGCCGGCACCGCCTGCGGCTACGGTCAGGTCTGCACGACCGACGGCGTCTGCGCGACCCAGTCCGGTGTCCCGTACGCGGAGCAGGTGCTCTGGGCGATGAAGAACCAGACCGAGCCCGCCCACGCGATCGCCAGCTACGGCATGACCGAGATCGAGCTGATCGCCGCGCTCAACGCGGGCATTCACGTCGGCCTCGAGGTCAAGCTGTTCAAGAAGCCGAGGACGTTCACGCTCTGGGACTGGCGGCGATCCTGGGACGTCGGCTCGGTCGAGAAGGCGAAGTTCCAGCCCGGGCTCGAGGCCACGTACCACTGGGACAACGTGTCGTTCGGCCAGGTGACGAACTACCAGCCGGACGAGGTGACCCGCTACGCGACGGCGACGGCGGACACCGGCGATTTCCTGGCGTGGTGCAAGGAGGAGCTGCCGTTCTACCCGGAGGACCCGCTGCCCCCCACCATGGGCGACGTCACGGGCAGCGTGCAGGACGTCATCGACTTCGGCTTCAACCTCGGAGAGCAGGTCTCCACGACGGAGAACCTCTGCATCGACGGCCAGCCCATGATGGACTGGCTGCAGGACCAGGACGCGTTCGTCGAGGCGTTCGTGTCCGGGACCTGCACCTACGTCGGTCCGGTGAGCGGCTCGCGCGGCAGCCTGGATTTCCCGTGCCAGGAGGCGCATCTGCACCTGCTCAAGCACTGGGGCTGCCTGGACACGCAGCGCTCCGCCGTCTCCACCCTGCTGGGGCTGGGCGGCTTCAGCGGCGCCGTCATCAACACGCCGACGCCCACGTTCGACCCGGCAGCGCTGCTGTACAACCCGAGCGACGGACTCGATGCGTCGAACCTCGTGCACCGGAGCGCCCTCTCCGAGGCGTGGCTCGCCGAGGTGGAGGCGTGCTTCGACGACCACGCCGACGACACCGTGCCTTGCGCGTGCGACGATGACGCGGACTGCACCACGGGGCCGGGACAGACGTGCGTGGGCGGGACGTGCCAGGGCCCCGAGGGCGACGTCGCCCGGTGCTCCGTCGTGAAGAGCACGGGCGTGACCGTCGAGCGCTGCTGCGGCGACGGCGTGCTGCAGCCGTCCGAGCAGTGCGACGACGGCAACGCGCAGGGCGGCGACGGCTGCTCGTCGAGCTGCATGCCGGAGACGAAGGGCGCCTGCTGCCGGTCGTCCGGCTGCACCGACCTCGGCACGGGCGGCATCACCTCCAGCGGGAGCTGCGAGGGCGCCGGCGGCTACTTCGTGAGCGGCCATGGCTGCGCGGAGATCGACGCGTGCGGCGTCGAGCCGATCGGCTCCTGCACGGAGCCGGACGGGACCTGCCACACGCCGGCGTATCCGTCCCAGTGCGCCGCGGTCGGCGGCGTGTTCACGGCGGATGGCCAGTGCCAGAGCCCGCCCGAGCGGCTCGTGCTGCAGCCCGGGAGCGACGGTATCGACGCGACCATCAACAGCTTCAGCGCGAGCGCCGGGACCAACTACGGGAGCTCGGTGAACCTGACCGCGGGCGAGTGGACCAACGGCGGGAGCGACTACGTGAACCGGAGCTTGATCCGCTTCGATCTCTCGCCCATTCCGGCGGGCTCCACGATCGAGCGGGCGCGGCTCAGCCTGTACGCCGATCCCGACGCGCGCCTGTACGGCCAGGGCTCCTCGAACGGCCTCCCCCCAGGGCACTCGACGCACGGCGGCTCCAACGCCTTCCTGCTCCAGCGCATCACCTCGTCGTGGCAGGAGAACACCGTGACGTGGGCGAGCCAGCCCGCCGTGACGGCGACGAACCAGGTGCTCCTGCCGCAGAGCACGTCGCTCGACCAGGATTACGAGGACGTGGACGTGACCGCGCTCGTGCGGGACATGCTGGCCGCGCCCGGGGACAACCATGGCTTCCTGATGCGGCTCGCGGACGAGGTCGTGCGGTACCGGGAAGTCAGCTTCATGTCGAGCGATCACGCGAACGCCTCGCGGCGCCCCAGGCTCGAGGTGGTGTTCCGGAGGCCGTGACGGCCGGCGCGCGGCCCGGCGCCGGTCGCACGCGGCGCGGCCGGCGCCGGGCGCGCGTCACCAGAGAATTCCTGTTCGATCACGCAGAGAAAAAGAGAGAGACCATGAGACACGCATTTCGAATCTTCTCAGGCATCGCGGGCGGCCTCCTCGCGAGCGCGGCGGGCATGTCCACGGCGCTGGCCCAGGTCGCCCTGCAGGACACCAACCATGTGGTCATCATCGACCGGTCCGGCAGCATGGCCGGCACGCGCATCGATCTCGCGCAGCGAGCCGCCAAGACCTACTGGAACACGCTCGTGTCGACCAACGTGCCCGCGTCGCAGTCGTTCACGGAGATGCTCGGCGTGGCGAGCTACGCCGACACCGCGTCGATCACGTACCCGCTGACGGCGCTCCCGGCGTCGGGCCTCGACACGGCCGTCGACGCGCTCGTCGCGAGCGGCGTGACCTCGATCGGGGCCGGCCTGGAGCAGGCGCTCGCCATGCTGGTCGCGGAGAACCCGACCAAGGGGCCGCGCGAGTGCGTCATCCTGCTGTCGGACGGGCAGCACAACACGCCACCTGCGCCGAGCGACTTCTACGCGGACTACTTCAGCCGCGTGGACGAGGTCCACGCGATCGCGCTCGGGTCGGGGGCGGACGAGGCGATGATGAGCGACATCGCCGCGAACTATGGCTTCTCGCCCGGGCTCTACCTGCGCGCGGACAGCGACACGGAGCTCGACCAGCTCGAGCTGATCGGCGCGTTCAACCGCATGGCGAACGACTGCCGCGACGGCGGGATGATCGACCAGGTGCTGACCCAGATCCCGCCGCACGCGACGACGTGCGCGGACACGCTGGTCTCGGCGGCCCAGATCGTCGATTTCACGATGATCTTCGTCGGCGACACCGCCCCCGACGTGCACCTGCAGCCGCCGTCGCTGCACCCGACGCCGACGATCACCGAGGCGAACCACGCGGGCTCGGGCTCCGATCTGACCTTCTTCTCGGCCGACAACTTCAAGCGGTTCTCGCTGAACATGACGCAGGCCTACGAGGAAGGGTTCTGGCAATACTGCGCCACCAACAGCTCGGACCAGCCGATCTACCTCTACTCCGCCGTCTCGACCCTGGCCGACGCCATCGCGCTCCGGGTCACGCCGAGCGCGCTGCGCGTCGGGGCGGCGCCGCTCGTCATCGAGGCCGAGGTGACCCACCTGGGCAGCCCGGTGACGGGCGCCGTGGTCAGCGCCGAGATGGCCTCACCGAGCGGGGCGGTCACGCCCCTGTCGTTCCACGACGACGGGGCCGCCACGCACGGCGACGCGGTGGCGGGCGACGGCGTCTACTCGGTGAAGGTCAATCAGTTCAGCGAGACGGGCAGCCACGATATCACCGTGTTCGCCGATCACGCGGGCAGCGCGGGCGTCCCGATGTTCACGCGCCAGCACACGTTCGGGATCTACAAGGATCCGGCGCCGCCCTGCCAGGACCTCGGCGCGATGAGCTCCGCGATCGTCGCGTCGGTGAGCGGCTCGGCCTGCTTCCGGATCGACAGGGCGAACCTGCCGACCGCCTGGACCCCGGCCAGCCTGACGCTGCAGATGAGCCCCACCGACGGCGTCCCGCTGGACGGCGTCAGCGTGTCCGTGAACGGCGGCGCGCCCCAGAGCGCCCCGGCGAACAGCTGGTCCTCGCTGACGACCCTCCCGTTCCCGGGCACGGCGATCGACGTCTTCTACCAGGTGGACACGACGGGCAGCCGGCAGCTCCGGATCCAGTGGTATCCGTGACGCCGCCGGGCGGCGCCGGCCCGACGCCGCCCAGGGTCCAGCGGCCCGCGCGTGCGAGGGCCCTGCGGTTGCGGCGCCGGTGAGCGGATGCTCACCGGCGCCGCAGCGCGCGGGACGCGGATCGCGGGCTCGCGTAGCCGAGCTGGGCGGCGAGCGCGCGCCGCGTGGGATTGCCGGAGGAGGCGAGAACATGGTTCGCGATCTCGGCCCGCGCTTCCGTCAAGAGCGCGCGATGCGACGTGCCGTGCTCGCGGAGCTGCCGCTGCAGGGTCCGCGCGCTCACGCCCAGGTGCTCGGCGATTCGGTCGATGTTCGGGTTGCCCTCGGCGATGCAGATCCGGAGGGCTTGCCGGACCTCGCCGAGGAGGCTCGATCCGGCGGCGGCCGGCGCCCCGGCGATCGCGCCGACCGCTTGCAGCCGCGCCGTCGCGCACCCCTCGAGGATCTCGCAGAGGCGCGGCTCGGCGGTGAGGAACGGTACGTCCAGGAGCTCCCGATCGAAGACCAGCTCGTCGCAGGGGGCCCCGAACTCGATGGGCGCCCGGAAGACCCGATCGTACGCGCCGGGGTCGCGCGCGCCGCGGTGCCGGAAGCGCACGGCCAGCGGACGGATGTCCTCGCCGGAGAACGCGCGCGCCCGGAGCACCATCAGGCTGACGATGAGCTGCGCTACCGCAGGCACGCCGTCCTGCGAGAGATGGCGGAAGTGCGCGCGGCGGCCGGTCACCTGGAAGCTCAGCACGCCGCCGCTGGCGAGCAGCGGCGAGAAGCGAATGACGCGGTGCACCGCCTCGCCGAAGCTGCGGCAGCTCCGCGTCAGGTAATCCAGGATGTCGAGCGCGCCGATCTCGAGCTCCTCCGCGGCGTGCAGCCCGAGCACGCGATCGCCGCTCATCCGCTCGGCGGAAGCCCAGATCTGCCGCGCCACGCTCAGGGAGATCGGTAGCCCGCGCTGGCGGAGCGCCGCCGGCGGCAGCACAGCATTCTGCAGGACCGCCTCGATGGGCAACCCGAGCTTCGGCGCCGCGGCGACCAGCAGCAAGACGAAGTCGGAGAACGCAGACGAACGTGGCAGGCTGAGTGCGGACGAAGCCAATCGAGCGCCACCCTAGACGCGGAGGCGAGCCGGGGCAATCCCTGAACGGATCCGGTCAGGTCCCACGAATGCCGCGCGATCGCGACGTCGCGGCCTCCTACGGGCACGACCCATCACGCGGCCGCCCCGCTCGCGACCCAGGCGGCGCGCCGCGATCGATGTCACAAGTTCGTCACCATGATGATCCAGACGACACCGATGCCCGCATGGAAACACCCTAGCAAATTCGCAAAATCGCTGCGTTTTCCCCGTCTGTTCCGGGGGAGTCGCGGGCCCGCCGCGGCGCCGCGGGCGCGGCGCGCTGCGCGGCTCGCGCTCGCGCTCCCGCTGCTCCTCCCGGCCTGCGGGGGGGCGGAGTCGCCGCCGGAGGTGCGGAGCACGGGCTGTCCGCGCTGCGCGGAGGCGACGCCGGTCGGCGCGCTCCCCAAGGGCCCCATCGACGAGTGCTCCGGCGCGGTCGCGGGCCGCGCGCACCCGGACGTGCTCTACGTGCACAACGACTCCGGCGACGACCCGCGCTTCTTCGCGATCGGGCTCGGCGGCGCGCTGCGGAGCGAGATCGAGGTGGCGCGCGCGACCGCGATCGACTGGGAGGAGGTCGCGCGCGGCCCCTGCGGCGCGGAGGGCGGCGACTGCCTGTTCTTCGCGGACATCGGCGACAACGACGGCGAGCGCGACGGCTACGCCATCTACCGCGTGCGGGAGCCGGACACGCTCGACGCGGCGCCGCGCACCGAGCTCGCCGAGGTGATCTCGCTGTCGTATCCCGACGGGAGCCACGACGCCGAGACGCTGCTCGTTCACCCCACCACGGGGGCCATCACCGTCGTGACGAAGGTCAAGAAGGGCAGCGCGGGCATCTACGAGCTCCCGGCGCCGCCCGCGGGCGCCCAGTCGTCGGCGGTGCTGGTCGCGGCGGGCTCGATCAAGGCGCCCGCCGGGAGCCCGAGCTTCACGAGCGGCGATGTGCACCCGGACGGGCGCGGCGTGCTGCTGCGGACCTCCTCCCATGTCTTCTTTTACCCGATGACGCCGGACCAGACCGTGGCGCAGGCGCTGGCCGCCCCGCCCTGCCTGCTGCCGGTGGCCGACGAGGAGCAGGGCGAGGCGATCGCGTGGGTGCCCGGCGGATGGGACTATGTGACGATCAGCGAGGGCGAGAAGGCGCCGCTCCACCGCGTCTCCTGCGAGGCGCCGTGAGCGCGGCCGCGGGAGGCGAGCCACCCCGTCCCGAGCCGGGTCCGCTCACCGCGTGATGTCGCCGTAGACGGTGCCTCGCCCGTCGGTGCCGAGGTAGACGCGCCCGTGGACGCGCGGATCCCCGGTGGTCAGCGATGCACCGAACCAAGCCATGATCAGAAGTGTGCTCGACGGGAATATCACCTCACCCCCGAGGTCTCCTCGGAGGCTCGAACCCCGTTTTGCTTCATTTCTACATCCTGGCCACTGCTCGGCGCATCGCCAGACCATCTCGGCCTCGACCCGGCGCGCTCCACCTGAATGGCTGACCAGTCCATGAGCAAGACCATGCCCGACGCCGTTCGACCGGCACCGTCCCTCCGCCGTTCCCTCGCGGCGGGCATGTCCGCGATGGTGCTCCTCGGCCTGACGGGGGCCGCCTGCACGGGGCGGCTCGGGGAGACCTCGCCCACCGGCGGCGACGCGGCGCCCGGCGGCGGCTCGTCGCCCGGCGGGGGCGCCTCGAGCGCGGGAGGGGGGCCGGTGGACTGCAGCGTGGCCAGCACGAGCCCCAGCGTCCTGCGCCGCCTGTCCAGGATCGAGTACCAGCTGACCCTCCAGGACCTGTTCCAGCTCGACGAGCCCCCCGCCGTCGACGGCATCCCGGAAGACACGGGCCAGGGCGGCTTCCGGACGATCTCCGCCCTCCAGAACGTGTCGGATCAGCACCTCCGCGCCTACCTCGCGACCGCGGAGACGCTCGGGGAGGAGCTCATGGCGGACAAGGCGCGCCGGGCGCGGGTGCTCGGCTGCGAGCCGGGGGCCGCCGGCTGCCTCGCGAGCTTCGCCCATCGCTTCGGCAAGCTCGCGGTTCGAAGGCCGCTGGCCGCCGAGGAGGTGGACGACCTCGTCGGGCGCGCGGAGGAGGTCGCGCAGGACGACCAGGATGCGTTCCGCTTCGTGATCGAGGCGCTGCTCACCTCGCCCAGCTTCCTGTTCAGGATCGAGGTCGGCGCGGGCGGCGCGGAGACGTCCCCCCTGACGCCGCTCGAGCTCGCCGCGCGGCTGTCCTTCACGCTGTGGGGCCGGGCCCCGAGCGCCGAGCTGCTCGCGCGGGCGGAGGCCGGCGAGCTCGACGCCCCCGAGGGCCTCGACGCCGTCGCGAAGGAGATGGTCGACGACGAGCGGACGGAGATCTTCTTCAACGCCTTCTTCAAGCAATGGTTGAGCTTCGAGGCGCTCCGCGCCCCGGTCGACCCCGGCGCCGGCTGGACGCCCGCGCTGCTCGACGACATGATCACCGAGAGCGAGCGCGTGCTCGGCGAGCATGCCTTCACCCCCGGGGCCGACTTCCTCGACGCGCTCACCGCGAACCACACGTATGTCACCCCGGCGCTCGGGGCGTTCTACGGCCTCGAGGTGTCGGGCGACGGCGTGACGCGCGTGGAGTTCCCGGGCGATCACCACCGCGCGAACACGGGGCTGCTCACGCACGCCAGCCTCATCAGCGCCAAGAACGACGGCGACCTCATCGCCGTGCGCGGCCAGTGGCTCCGCGCGGCGTTCCTCTGCCAGGACATCGAGTTCCCCGCGGGGCTCATCGACCAGCTCGCGAGCGAGCTGTCCGGCCTGACCTACCCCCAGGTCATCCAGAAGCGCAACACGGAGGCGGCGTGCGCCGGGTGTCACGCGCTCATCGATCCGCTCGGCGTCGGGTTCGCCCAGTACGACAAGCACGGGCGGTACGACGGGAGCATCCGCATCGACGAGTTCGGGCTGGAGCCGCGCTTCGCGGGCGCAGAGAACGAGTCGTTCGGGTCGCTCGCGGATCTGGCCGCGGAGCTCCGCCGGAGCCCCGACCTGGCCGCGTGCGTCGCGAAGAAGCTGTTCATTTACACCCAGGGGCGGGAGCCGGCGGCCGAGGACCGCTGCGCGATCGACGCCGCGGCCGAGGCGTTCGCGCTCGAGGGCAACCGGTTCCGCGCCTATCTGACCGCCATCGTGCGGTCGCCGGCTTTCCGGCTGCGGAGGGCCCCGGAGTGATGTGCTCGCCCAGCGTCCAGCGGACCGAAGAGGAGTGTCGCCCGTGAAGATCTCGAGAAGAGCTCTGCTCCGCGGCGCCGGCGTCGCGGTCGCCTTGCCGTTCCTGGACGCGATGCGACCGCAGCGCGCCAGCGCCGCGCCGGCCGACCCGAAGCGCTTCGTGGCGTTCTTCGTCCCGAATGGCACGGATCCCGGCGCGTGGCACCCGCGGGCCGAGGGGCCGCTCTCGGCGGAGGCGCTGACGCCGTGCCTCGTGGACATGAACGGCTTCGCCGCCGAGCGCGAGTGGCCCGCGGAGGATCCGATCTGGCGGGATGTCACGATGGTGGCGGGCGTCGACCATCAGAAGATCTGCTCCGACATCCACAGCCCGGCGATGGCGCTCTGCGCCCACACCGACGGCGGCGGACAGGCCGTCCCGCGCAAGGCCACGCTCGATCAGTACCTGGCCAACCACATCGCGGGCGAGACCCCGTTCCGCAGCCTCAACCTGTCTCCCACCGGCGACACGGCCGTCACGCAGGGCTTCATCTCGTTCAGGGACGGCGGCCAGGTCGAGGACGCGTTCCGCGATCCGGCCGCCGTGTTCGACACGCTGTTCAGCGGCATGGGCAACCCGAACGCGGAGATGGACGATATCCGGCGGCGGCGCGCCAGCGTGCTCGACTGGGTGCGGGAGGACGCGAGGCGCCTGAACCAGCGCCTCGGCGCCGCGGACCGGGCGCGCGTGGAGCAGCACCTCGAGTCGGTGTTCGAGCTGGAGAAGCAGATCCAGTCCACGGCCGCGTCGAGCTGCGCGATCCCCGGCGCGCCCCCGCGGGGGCAGGACCTGCACGGCAAGGTCAAGCAGATGATCGATCTCGGGCTCCTCGCGCTCGCCTGCGACCTGACCCGCGTGCTCGTCCTGCAGTACTCGAACAGCTGGGGCCTGGACTTCCGCGGGTACGATCTGCCCGACGGGGTGGGCGACTGGAGCGACCACTTCATCTCGCACAAGCTCGGCGATCGCGACCGCGCGACCGACCTCGACGGGCTGCCGCAGGCGGAGGCGAGCCGCATCGCCAACGCGCGCGTCGTCCAGACCTCGCGGTTCAAGGTGCGCCGCTTCGCGTACCTGCTCAACAAGATGAAGGCCGCCGCCACGCCGACAGGCAACCTGCTCGACGAGTCGCTCGTGCTCTACACGTCCGAGAACGGCGACGGCGACTCGCACGCTCGGACCAACATGCCCATCATGCTCGCGGGGCATGTGGGGGGGTTCCAGACAGGCCGTGTCATCAAGTCGAACGGCCGTCCTACCGGCGCGCTTCATTGTTCCATCATCAACTACTTCGGCGTCGAGCTGTCGGAGTACGGCGACCCGGCGAGCGGGCCCATCCCTGGGCTTTGAGCCCCTCGGGAGCCCTCCGGGAGGGCGGCCCCGCCGTCAGTGTCCTGCTCGCCTCGCCCCTGCACGACATCGATAGGCAGGAGAGCGCGAACAGATGTTCCGGAGGGCCCGATCATCTCCCACTCATCCTGGACACTGTGCGCAACTTCCGTCCACTGGGCAGTCGATCCTAGGTGCGTTGTGGCGCTGATCAGGTAAAGTGCGCCCCATGATCAAACAACGTTCCACCTTTGCTTTCTGGATGGCCCTCGCGCTCGGCGTCGGCGCATGTAGCGGTGACGGCGGCGAGGGCAGCAGCGGCGATGCCACGTCGACCACGGGGAGCGGCAGCACCGGTGCGCAGGGGACGACCGGCCCCGGCGCCACCACCGGCCCTGGCACCACCGGTGTCGGCGGCGGCACCACCACGACCACCGGCCCTGGCGCCACCACCGGTGTCGGCGGCGCCGGCGGCGGCGCGACGCAGCCGGCCGGGACCGGCGCGGGAGCGGGCGGCAGCGGGACCGGCGGCAACGGCGATCCGCCGGCGTGCGACGCGAGCGTTGCCCCCGACGTCGGCAAGCTGGCGCTGGAGACCGTCGTCGACGGCCTGGACAAGCTGGTTTACGCCGCGCAGCCGAAGGGCTCGAACGACTGGTACCTCGTCCAGCAGGGCGGCATCATCCGCGTGTTCTCCGAGGGCAAGCTGCTCCCGGGGAACTTCCTCGACGTGAGCAGCCAGATCGCGCTCCTCTCGGGTGCCTTCGACGACGAGCGCGGGCTCATCAGCATGGCGTTCCCGCCCGACTACGCCGAGAGCGGGAAGTTCTACATCATGATGACGCCGACCACGGGCGCGAACATGAACCGCGACATCGTGCTCGAGTACCAGCGCTCGAGCGATCCCTACGTGGCGAATCCGACGCCCACGAAGACGATACTGCAGCTCGACACGTCCGCCCTGAATCACAACGGCGGCCACGTCGTGTTCGGGCCCGACGGCATGCTCTACGTGGGCACGGGAGACGGGGGCGGGACCTGCAACGACAACAAGCCTGGAACGCCGCAGGATCCGAGCTCCCCGTTCGGCAAGATCCTGCGCCTGGATCCGAGCGCTCCCGCGCCGCACGCCGCGGCCGGCAATCCCTTCGACGGCGATGCCGCCCGGACCTTTCACTATGGCATGCGCAACCCGTACACCTTCAGCTTCGACCGGTTGACGGGGGACCTCTACATCGGCGACGTCGGCCAGGACGGTTATGAAGAGGTCGACTTCGCGCCCGCCGGCGCGAAGGGCCTGAACTTCGGCTGGGCGGCGTTCGAGGGCATCCACGCGAACACCTGCAACGGGCGCACCCTGCGCGAGGGCGCGACGCACGTCCCGCCGATCGTCGACATCGACCGGCGGAGGAGCGCCACCGGGGATTTCAGCGATTACGTGTCGGTCATCAGCGGCTTCGTGTACCGGGGCACCGCGCTGCCGCAGCTCCGGGGCGTGTACATGTTCGGCGACTACACCGGGGCGCGCATGGGCGCGCTCATGCAGTGCGGGGAGCAGACGTCGCCCATCACGGTCATCCTCAAGAGCCGCGATCCGAACTCGCCGAACACCCCGGCGTTCACGCGTCCGAGCGGCCAGCCGGCCTTCAAGCAGCTCACCGCGATCGTCGAGGACAACGCCGGCGAGCAGTACTTCGTGATCAACCGCAACACGCTGGCGAAGCTCGTCCCCGGCCAGTGAGCGCGCGTGCGCCTGGCGCTGGCCGCGCGCCGAGCGGCCAGCGCCAGGGCGTCGCGCCGTGACAGCCCCCCGCGGAGACGCCCTGCGTCCCTCGCGGTTCCCCTTCCCCTTCCCCTACCAGCAAACTCCTCCAGTGCCCCAGCGGCGCCGAGCGGCGCTCAAGGGTCGGCGGGGGGGTAGCCAGCCTCTTGCGTCATCTCCTGGATCCAGCGAGTGACCACCTGCACGCCCGTCGGGTCGACCTTGTTGGTCCCGATGCGCGGCATCTGCCCCTCGAAGCCGCGCATCTCCTGGCGGGCGACGAGCAGGCTGCGCGCCGGATCGCCGGGGCGGATGGCGTACCAGTGCGCGGGATCGGTGATCTCGAGCCCCTCGAACTTCGCGTTGTCGTCAGGGCGCTTGTTGACGCCGGTCCGGACGGCGTCCGTCGTCAGCACGCTGGCGAGGTCGTCCTTCTCCAGCCGCAAGAAGAGCCCCGTGTCCCGGGCCGGCGCGTCCACGGCCTCGTTGTGGCAGCTCACGCCGCAGTTCGCGTGCAGGTACCCGAGCGCCTGGCGCTCCACCTCGTTGCCCGGGATCGAGAGGGCGAGATCGCTCCCGCCCTCGATCAGCCCGAGCTCCACCAGCGACTCGCGCGTGAGCCCCTCGGCGCCAGGACCGAGCATGAACGCATCCCAGCCCAGGATGAAATCGGTGCGCCCCGAGTGGCATTCCTTGCACTGATCGCGCGTCGGCACCGTGTGCCCGGTTCCGTAAAGGTCGGGCACGCCCTCGGCGTTCACCATCTGGATGGCCTCGCGCTCGTCCTCGGACCACACGTAGCTCGTGTAAAGCCACCCGTCCTCGGTCTTGCGCAGCAGGCGCGTCTCCGCGAGGCGCATCGCGCCGTCCGCGCGCTGCACGCGGAACTCCTTCCAGAACTGCGTGCCCACCGGGTACATGAACGCGTCCGGATCGCTCGCGTCCACCTTCTGGCCCTTCGGGATCGACACGAAGCGTCGCTTCGCGGCGGCGTCACTCCAGAGCTCGATGGCAGGCTTGTATTCGAGGACGCCGCACGCGAGCTCGCGCTTGTCGAAGTCCCCGTAAAGCCCGGTGCAGCGCAGATTGACCGGCAGCGCGCCGTCGTCCGGATTCTTGCAGTCCACGTCGGTGGGCATCACGAACTCCGCGCACCCCCCCGTGCCGTCCGGTGGCGCACCGCCGCCGCCGACGCCGCCAGCACCAGCGCCACCGCCGCCTGACCCGGGCACACCGCCCCCCGGCCCGGACGTGGCCTCCTGTGGCCCCGTGCCGTTCGCAGACGACCCATCACCGCGGCCCGGATCACACGCGACCGAGACCAGCAGCGCGCAGCCAAGCCAACCTGTCCTCGCAAGGCGAGTCAACATGCGCAGGAGACTACCACGAAGGCGCTCTCCACGGAACGCTCGACGACGGGGCGAATCGAGGCGGCGAGGCTCACCCGCAGCGCGTCGACCGCCGCATTACAGCCCGAGCCGATTGAGCGGCTGCTGGCGGCATTGCGACGGCGACCTCTCCAGCGCTGCCCGGTCCCGGGTTATCAGGCGGGCGAGCTCGGCGCGTGGTCCACGTCCTCGCGGACGTCGCGTGGCGCGATCCTCACGGACCGCAGCCGATGCGCTCGGTCCCGAGCGCGAGATCGTCGTACCACATCGTCTTGGCGCCGCCGTGGTACTTCTCGAACCCGAACTTGAAGAACTTGTAATCGTACGGGCCCCAGTCCGTGACGTGCAGCGCGTCCACCTCGGTGTCGTCCACGAACACGCGCACCTCCTTGCCGGGACCGTTGTAGTAGAACTCGAGGCAATACCAGGTGTTCGCGACGAGCTTCACGCCGCCGCTGCACTCGTACGTTCCGCCGTTCGAGAGCTTCTCGGCGTCGTCGCTCTTGCGGTTCAGCTCGAGCTGACACTGGTGCTCGCCGATGCGCACGTGCTCGCCGTCGTTGGGGTCGCCAGTGCCGCTCACCGCGGCGACATAGGTGTTGTGGCCGGACTGGATGTCGGTGTCGCTCTTGAGGTAGACCCTGCCCCAGAACTCGCCCGGCACGGGGACGGCGAGCATCTGGCTGAAGTCCGTGCCCGAGACCTTGATCGAGCGCGTCCCGCTGTGGCCGGTGCTGTCCAGCGTGACGAACTCGCTCATCCGGTTGCGCAGGTACTCGGGGAAGAACTGGAGCTCGGAAGGCAGCGAGTCCACCTCGAAGTCGGAGCAGAAAATGCTCGCCGCGGCGCACCCGCCGGAGGCCATGCCGCCGCCGCTGCCGGTCGCCGGCCCCGCGCCGCTGGTGGTCGTGCTGCTCGTGGCGCCGGCGCCGCCGCCGGTCGCGCTGGTGGTCGGGTCACCGCCCGTCGCGCCGGTGGTCGCGCTGGTGGTCGCGCCGCCGCCCGTCGCGCCGGTGGTCGCGCTGGTGGCCGCGCCGCCGCCCGTCGCGCCGGTGGTCGCGCCGCTGCCCGAAGTGGTTGTCCCGGGATCCGCGGCCCCTCCGCCGCCGCTGCCGGAGGAGGCGTCGCCGTCGGAGCCGGGGTCATCGCCGCACGCGGCCACGGCCGCGAGCGCAAGCACAGCAAGCAAGGAGAAGGGACGAGTCGAGAAGGACATGCTGAAGATCTCCTGGAAACGGGGCGCAGGATGAGCCCAAAGGATGCGAGCGACTCTACCAGTGAACTCCACGCATGTCAGGCATAACCGGAGGAGCGGCCCCGAGAGGTCGGCGCCTCGCGGCCGCGCCCGGAGGTTTGTTGTAATGGCCAGTGGGAGATAGGGTGTCCCCGAACCCGGGAGGACCCCGGGGGGACGACGTACTAGGCTCCGCGCGCGCCGTCCGGCGGCTCTCCGGGGCTCAGGACGAGCCGCACCGCGTCGCGGGCGCGCTCTGCCCGGAGGAGCGCTTCCTCGCGATCGGCGCCGACCGCGCCCGCCATCACACGCCGGTTCGGGTACGAAGGACGCGGGTCGACCCAGGCCCCTGGCGCGACGAACACCTCGACATACGCCACCCCGGGCATGCGGCGCGCCTCCTCGACCCCCTCGACGCGCTCGACGCGCCCTTCGCCCGGGGGCAGCGAGAAGCGCACCGCCGCCGCCCTCGGGAACCCCGGCTCCTCAGCGACCTCGGCGAGGACCGACTCGCCCAGCGCCTGCCGCACGACCAGCCCGATGTAGTCGACGTCCGTCGCCAGGCGCACGAGCTCGGCGATCGAGTCGCCCCCGACCCGGGTGTGCGTCTCGATGAGCCGAGGGCCTTCCGCCGTGTACTTGAGCTCCGTGTGCGTCGGGCCGTCCTGGATCCCGAGCGCCGTGAGCGCCGCCCGGACATAGGCGCGGATCTCCGCGTCGCGCTGCGGGGAGATGGCCGCGGGCACGACATACCCCGTCTCGACGAAGCTCTCGTCGTCGTGCCAGAGCTTGCCGGTGACGGCCAGCACGCGGTGAACCCCCCCCTCGGAGAGCGCCTCGACGCTGTACTCCTCGCCCTCGAGGAAGCGCTCGACGACGTACCGCGGCGCGCCCGGGCGCGCGACGAGCTCCGCGTGGATCCGGCGCAGGTCGCGCTCCTCCCGCGCCTTGTGGATGGAGAGGCTCCCCTGCCCATCGATCGGCTTGATGATCAGCGGGAAGCCGACGCGGGCCGCGAACGCGAGGAGCCGATCGAGGCCCTCGACCAGCTCCGAGTCCACCTCCTCGAACCCGACCGCCTGGAGGTGGTCGCGCATGCGCCGCTTGTCGCGCGCGCGCGCGACGATCTCCGGCGCGTGGAGGAAGGGTCGCCCGAGCGCGCGCGCCACGTGCGCGGCGGTGAGCTGCTCCTCGTCGTGCAGGCAGACGACGCGATCGAGCCGGTCGACGGCGTCGATCGCCGCAGCGCAGCCGGCGATCGCCTCGTCGCGCTCGTCGTCCTTCACGACGAGCACGCGCGCGTGCGCCGCGGCGAGGTCGGGCGCGGCCGCCCTGGAGCGCCGGACCACGTGCGTGACGCGGGCGCGCCGGAGGACCGCAGGGTGCATGGGGCGAGGGCCACCGATCAGGAGAATGTGCATGGATCGTCACTCCGGGACAGGCCGGTCCTTGGGCGGACCGAAGGCGAGGAAGCCGGCCGCGAGGGCAGGGCCGAGCGCGAGGGCGACGTGAAACGGGAGCGCCGGCGCCCGCTCGTACAGGGACGTGCCCGCGAGCGGCGCCAGGATGAACGCCGCCGAGCTGGCGGCGAAGTACGCCCCCAGGTAACGGCCGGGATCGTCGGCGGGCGCGAAGGCCGTCGCCGCGGCCGCCCCCGTCGGCAGCACGAGCATCTCCCCGAGCGTCCAGACGAGCACGAGGGCGGCGGCGCTCCAGAGCCCGTCGGACCACGGCGAGAGGCCGAAGCCGAGCGAGACGAGGAGCGCGCCCGCCGCGAGCACGCGGCGCGCGTCGAACCGCTCCGTCGCGTGCACCACCCACATCTCGGCCACGACGCACAGGAGCGCGTTCAGCGAGAGGAGCAGCCCGACGCTCCGCGTGTCGAGGCCGAGGCCGCCCTTCAGGAACAGCAGGTACGCGGCGTTGACCTGGAAGAAGATCATCATCACGACCGAGGAGACGAGCAGGAACGCGGTGAACCGCGCGTGCCGGTGCCAGGGCGCCGCGCGGCCGGTCGCGCCCCCGGGCGGCGCCGCCGCGACCGGGTCGCGCCCCGCGAGCGCGGCCAGGAGCCCGGCCGCGAGGAGGCACGTGGCGCCGTCGATGAGGAAGAGGAGCCGGAAATCCACGCCGGCCAGCGCCCCGCCGAGCGCGGGGCCGATCGACATCCCGAGGTTCACGGCGGTGCGGTTCAGGGCGAAGGCGCGCCGCCGCATCGCGGGCTCGGTCCAGGCGGCGAGCGCGGCCGCGTTCGCCGGGCGGAAGACCTCCGTCGCGAAGCTGAGCAGCCCGAGCACCGCGAGGAGCGCGGGCGTGCTCGAGACGGACACGAGCAGGCCGAGGAGCAGGGCGCTCGCGGCCAGCGACGCGACCTGCACCCGGACCGCGCTGAAGCGGCGGAGCACGGCGCCGCCGAGGAGGTTGCCGGGGATCGCGCCGACGCCGTAGACCGCCAGCACCTGGCCGGCCTCGGCCGGGCTGTAGCCCCGCTGCTCCGTGAGGTACAGGACGAGGAACGGCACGACCATGGTCCCCGCCCGGTTGACGAGGACGACCGCCGCGAGCAGCCAGACGCGAAAGGAGAGGCCGCGGTACGGCGCGAGGTAGCGCCACCACCCGCGCGAGGCCGTGGCGGGCCGCTCGTCCGTCATGGGCCAGGCTTCGTCGCCACGAGCAGCGTGTGGTCGAGGTGGCGCGCGTCGTGCCGGCGCAGCTCCCCGAAGCCCGCGCCCTTCAGCCATCGCTCGTGCTGGGACGCCGGGTAGGCCATCCCGTGCCCCGAGGCGACCGCGACGAAGTAGATCGAGGACTTCGCCGCCTGCAGCCCGCCCGACTCGTCGTCCGCGCAGGTGAGCGTCCACGCGAAGAGGCGGCCCCCGGGCGGCAGCCGCTCGCACGCCTTCGCGTAGAGGAACCGGACCCGCTCCTCCGCGAAGATCTCGACCACGTGCGACAGGAGGACGGCATCCCCCTCCGGCCACGGATCGCGGAACATGTCGGCCTCGACGCAGCGGATCCGGCGCTCGAGGCCGGCCTCCTCCACCCGCTTGCGCGCGATCGCGCAGACCGACGGGAGGTCGACGAGCGTGACCGTCAGCTCCGGGAAGCGCCGGCAGAGGCGCATCGCGTTCGTGCCGTCCCCGCCGCCGACGTCGACCAGCACGCGCGCCGCGGAGAGCTCCTCGGCCTCGATCATCCCCGGCGCGAGGCGGGTGTACGCCGCCATCGCGGTCTGGAACAGCCGCTCCGACGCGGGGTCCGCCGCGAGCCGCTGGTAGAGCGTGTCGCCAGGGCCGGGGAACGCGTCGAGCCCGGCGTTGCGACCCTGGCGGAGCGACTCGGCGAGCCGCTGGCAGCCGACCTGCTGGACCTTCTGGTTGAAGGCGACGAACGACGCCATCGAGAGCGGCGCGTCGCTGCGCAGGTACGCCTCGGCGAGCGCGGTGTTCGCGTAAGCGCCGCTCCCGTCCCGCTGGACGGTGCCGGTCGCGCTGCAGGCGAGCAGGAGGACACGCGCGCCGTGGCGCGTGATATCGAGCCCGGCCGCGACGTCCTCGACCGTCGCCCCCGGGCGGCGAGAGAGGAAGTCGAAGAGCCCGAGCTCGCAGGCGGCGCCGAGCGCCGTGCTCTGCACCCACCCGTTCATCAGGCCGCAGAGCGCAGTCCAGTCCTGGGGAGAGATCGTGTCCATCTAGAGCTCCTGTGCGCGGATCATCGCTGGATCGGAGAGCAGATCAAGGAAGCGCTGGTTCGCCTCGGGCCGCGCGACCGAGATCCGGAGAGAGCCCGGGACCACGTGGCCCGCCTCGGCGACGCGGAGGTTCTCCCGCGCGAGCAGGGCGCGCATTCGCGCCGGATCGCGCGGCTGCACGAGGAGGAAGTTCGCCTCGGAGGGGTAGACCCGCGCGATCGCCGGGCTCGCCTCGAGCGCGGCGCGCATCCGCTCGCGCTCGCGCCGCACGGCGCGCCACGAGTCGACCACGGGGCCCATGTCGGCGAGCCGCGCGGCGACGGCCGCCTGCGCGGGTGACGAGAACCCGAACGGCACCTGGACCCGCTCGAGCGCGCGCACGATCGAGCGCTCGGCCAGCGTGATGCCGCACCGCGCCCCCGCGAGCCCGAACGCCTTCGAGAGCGTGCGCACGAGCACGAGGTTCGGGCGCGCGGCCAGCGCGCCCAGGTAGGACGGCCGCTCGCTGAACTCGACGTAGGCCTCGTCGAGGATCACGAGCCCCGGCGCGGCGGCGGCGAGCTCCAGCACCTGTTCAGGCGAGAGCCGGGAGCCGACGGGGTTGTTGGGATCGCACAGGAAGACGAGCTTCGGTCGGGCCCGCACCATGGCCGCGACGTCGAGCTCGTTCAGCGCGGGCCCGCGCAGCGGGACGGCGGCGACCTCGAGCCGGAGCAGCCGCGCCCAGTGGGCGTACGCCTCGAACGTGGGCGGCGTCGTGCAGACCACGTCGCCCGGCTCGGCGAAGGCGAGGAGGAGCAGCAGGACCGCGTCCACCCCCCCGCTCGTGAACAGGACGTTCTCCGCCGAGAGCCGCGGGAGCTCCGCGGCGCCCCGGGCGCGGTCGACCTCCGCCGTGATCTCGAGGTACCGCCGCTTCAGCTCGGGCTGGTCGACGTCCGGGTACCGCGCGCACCCCCCGAGCCACGCGTTCGTGTTGCTCGAGAGATCGATCTCGTCGAGGCGCGGGCGGCCCCGCTCGCGGAGCGGCCCCGGGATGGGCGCGGATCGGACCGTCGGGCGCGCGTGGCGCGACGGCTCGTCGTCGACCGGCGGGGGGCCGCCGAGCGACGCGAGCTCGCGCCGCGCGGCCTCGTCGCCGCTCCAGATCCAGTGATCGAGCGGGAGGAACAGGTCCGCGCCGAGCCTCCGCTTCCGGTCCACGCCGCCCCGGCCGAGGTGGACCCAGTCCATCCGGAGCCGCCGCGCCTCGTGGTAGAGGCGGTAGAAGGTGGAGACGTACAGGTTCTTCCGGGCGGCCTCGTGGTCGCGCCGGATCGCCTGCGTCAGGTAGTAGATCCCGTCGCCCAGCGCGCTCACGAGCAGGAGCCCCGCCACGACGATCTCCCCGCCGCGGCGCTCCGCCCGGAACACGAGGCGGATCCGCGGCGCGAGCTCCGACGCGAGCAGCCGCTCGAGCGACGCGCGGTTGTACGGGTTGTGCCCGCCGCCGTGCCGCCGCGCGTGCTCCTCGTGCAGCGCGACGAGCGCCTCGGCGTGCGCGCGGCGATCGCGGAGATCGCCCGCGCGCAGGAGCTCCCAGGTGAGCTCCGCCTCGCAGGCGCGCTCGCGCCGGCGCAGGTCGCGGAGCTGCCGCGCGCCGATGCGCGCCCGCAGGAGCTCGTCGACGTCCCCGGCGTCCATCAGCCGGACGACGCACTCGTGCCCCGCGGGCACGCGCGCGTACCCGGCCTCGCGGAGGGCCCTCGAGTCCTCGCCGCGCCGCACGTGCGGGACGAGGATCTGCGCGGCGCCGGCGGCGGCGGCGGCCTCGCCGAGGGCCCCGAGGAGCGCCGCGTCCGGCGCCGGGGTCGAGAAATTCAGCAGCGCGCCGGCGCCGAGGAGCGTCGGCAGCGCGAGGACGCGCGACGCCGCCGGCGGGATCGGGTAGACGCCGGCGACGTGGGGGAGGCGCGCCAGCTCGACCACGGGCCGGGGCGGCTCCAGGCCGCCGAGGAGCGCGTCCAGGAGCGCCTGGATGTCGCGGCGTGACCTCATGAGGCCTCGGCGGCGCGCCGGATGAGGACGACCATGCGGTCGAGCATCGCCTCGAGCATGTCCCAGCCGTCGCGCACGATCGCGTGCAGCCGCTCGTGCGCCACGGGGGCGAGGCTCCGGAGGAGGTCCTCCCCGATCTGGGTGTGCGCGTCGTCCGCCTCCTCGTGGACGCTGAAGTAAGGGGCGAGGTGGGCCTCGCCCTCGAACGCCCTCGCGGCCTCGCTGTGGAACGCGTGGGCGCTCACCTCGAGGACGAGGTGGACGAGCGCCGCCTTCTCCGCGTTGTCGCGCGTGAGCATCTGCGCGACGAACCACTCCCCGGCCGCCTCCACGATGGGATCGCGGCAGCGCGGCCCCTCCTCGAGCGCCGGCACCAGCATGCGATCGTGGCCGATCTCCTCCTGGAGGTGACGCGAGAACCCCTCGGCGAAGGAGGGGTCGACGCAGGTCGCCTGGCGCAGGAGCATCAAGCGCTGGAACGTCGCCGACCACCGCTGCAGGAGATCGAGGAACATCGCCCGTGCCCGCGGGTCCCGCAGCAGGCCGTCGCGGAGGAGCTGGAAGTACGGCGTGCGCACGTGCGCCTCGAGGCGGCGCTGGCTGTAGGCGCGCAGCGGCGAGAGCGGGTCCGCGGCGGCGGGGGGCCTCACCATCGGCTCCTCGACGCGCTCGTAGAGGCCCGCCTGCTCGAACTGGACCGACAGGGCGACGATGCCGTCCGGCGCCGAGCCGGCGAACCCGTGGGAGCACCCCGCCGGCACGAGGACGATGTCGCCCGCCGCGAGCGGGCGCTCGAGCTCTCCGAGCAGGCGCCCCGCGCCCTGGCAGACGATGATCATGGAGCGGATCGGGTGGACGTGCGGCGCGAGGCTCCTGCCGGGGTCGAGCCGGGTCCACGCGACCGCGAGCCGGGCGCGCTCGGGGATGAAGCCGGCCACCGCGGCGTGCCGCCGGAAGTCGCGGTGCTCGCCGAGATCGAACACCGCCCCGTCCACCTCGACCGTCGTGATGGCGGGGAGCTCATGTCGCGCGATGACGCTCACACGGTTCAACTCAGGATTCATGAGAGGACCTCTTCGCCGGCGCCGGCCTGCGGAGCCACCGGACGCCCGTGATCGCGCCCGCGAGGATCCGCTCGACCACGGTGAGGCCGAGGGCGCTGCGGAGCGCTGCCTGTCTCTGGATGATCCGCCGCGCCTCGGCGTAGGGGAGATCGCTGTGCGCCACGAGCGCATACTCGTGGTGCCACAGCGAGGGCAAGAGCCGCTGCAGCGCGGCGTTGATGAGCTGCCGCCCGTGGACGCGGGCCGAGGCGGCGTGCACCTTCAGATAGTCGAAGTGACCTATCGAGAGCTCGTCGAGCGCGTCGGCGTTGGGCTTCTGCGCGGCGTGGTACTCCGCGAACGCGCGCCGCCGGTCGGAGGGGTGGCGCCCGAGCGCCGTCGAGAGGACCAGCGCGTCCTCGAGCGCCGCGTTCATCCCCTGCCCGAAGAACGGGTAGACCGCGTGGCACGCGTCCCCGACGAGGACCAGCAGATCGCCGCTGTTCCACGTCGAGACGCGCGTCCTCACGAGCGCGCTGTACCTGGCGCTCCGCGCCGAGTCGCGGAGGCTGCCGCTCGCGCGGTAGAGGGCCGGGAAGTCCGCGTGGAAGGCGGCCTCGAGCGCGTCCACCCCGACGCCGCTCTCCACGATGAAGCAGCACGAGAAGGAGCCGTCGACGTTCGGGATCGCCACGAGCGCGGACCTCCGGCCGGGCCAGACGTGCAGCGCCTGCGCGGAGATGCCGAGTCGGCGCCCGTCGCCCTGGCTGATCGTGAGCTCGGCGTAGCCGTGGGAGAACGTGTGCTGCTCCACGGACACCGCCTCTCGAGCGCCGAGCGCGCCGCGCACCCAGGAGTGGACGCCGTCCGCGCCGACGATGAAGGCGGGCGAGAGGCGCGCGCTCGCGCCGTTCTGCCGGCGAAACCGGAGCTCGCCGCCCGGGCTCAGCTCGTCCAGCGTGACGTTGAACTCCACCTGGACCCCCGGGCTCGCGAGCGCCCGATCGAGCAGCGCGATGATGAGATCGCGCCGCTTCAGGGCATACAGGAGCTGCGCCGCGCCCCCGTAGCTCTGCGCGACCTGCCCGCCGCCCGGGAGGTGGACGACGCGCGACTCCATCCGCACGGCGGCGGCGAGCGCCCGCTCGGCGAGCCCCAGCCGCTCGAGCACGCGGCGCCCGCGACCCGACAGGGTGAAATTGATCGTGCGCCCCTCCTGGTACGCCACGCGAGGATCCGGGCGCTTCTCGAGCACGCGGACCTTGATTCCTTGCTCGGCGAGCAAGATCGCCAGCGAGAGCCCGGAGATCCCGCCGCCCACGATGACGGCGCCGGACGGGGAGCTCGTCTCATCTTGTCTCGGAGGACTCAAAGAAGCCTGCATCATGATGCACCCGAACGGTTAATCGCAGACCGACCACGGAGCGCGGTCCGCGACTCGAGCAAGCCCGGAGCAACTCGATGGTTCGGCGGTCGGAGCGCGCGCCACGGAGCACGACACGACTGCCCAAGCCACGCCGTGTCAGGGCCAGCGTCGCAGCGGTCATCTGGGTTACAGCTGAGCCTGGCGAATCATCGATCCAAGCCGGGCGAAGTCAAGCCCACAACAACATTTTACCAATTGCGCCGTGAGCGCCCTTCTCGGGAACAACCATGACACGCGCGCATGTTTCGTGCAGGAAGCATACACCGTGAAACGTTCCATCGACGGGGCTACGCGGGCGTTCGGGATCTTCAATGCGCTGGACGGCGAACGGCGTGGGCGCTTCACGGCGTGATGAGGCTCGAGGGCGCGGGGGGCCGGGCAGCGCCCGCTGCGATCGAGCGGCGGCTCCGAGGCATGCCGCGATCTCGCGCGCTGCTCGTACCGCCGGACGAGAATGATGTCCGAGCGCGCCCGTCAATACTCATCGAGGCCTGAAGAAATATTCAGATACATCGATTCAAGCGGCGGAGAGGCGCTCTCGCTCGTGAGGCGCGGGTAATCCATCTCGTGGTTAACGCTTGCAATCGTCAATGGCGCCCTCGTGTCCTGGCGGCGCAGCGCCTTTCTGTTGGATTCTCTCGTCCAGGGCACGAAGCATCGTCGTCCGCGACCCCCGCCGGGCTCCGAGGATGTACTCGGCACCGGCGCCCCGTGCGCGAGGGCGACGCTCGCTTGGCTCGAGAGCTGCCGCCCGAGGGGATCCACGCGCCCGGGGCGCCTCGCCCCCTGCGCCGTGGCGGGCGCGCCCCTCGCCGCGCGCCGGCTCGGTCGCGCGCGAACCGTCCATGAGGCCGATCTCTCGGACGCGCCATCGCCCTCGACCGGGGGACCGCGCGCGCGGCGGCCAGGCGGCAATCGCCCTTCACCGCGCAGGAGGCGCGCGCTCGGGCGCGCGGAGCGCCCGCCGCGCTGACCGTGGACCAGGCGGCGACCGGCGGCCGATGACGATGACGGCGGATCGGCGGCTCACCCGCCGCGCCAGAGCATCCGCGGCGAGCGCTCCCCCGGCAGCGTCAGCTCCGCGTTCACGCCGTAGCAGTACTTGGAGAACGAGTAGCGGACGAGCTCGAGGCGCTTGACCATCGCGACCATCCAGGCCGGCGGCCGACGCTCGAACTTGAGCTCGAGCACGGTGATGGGCTCCGCCGTCCGCGTCTGCACCGTGTGATCGATGGGCCGCCACCTCCGGGGGTCCGCCTCCAGATCGAGCGTATCCCGGCTCTGCACCGTGATCTTGGAGTCGAACGTCAGCCGCGCGTACGACTCTAGCTCGCTGATGTACGCCTCCCGCACGTACTCGACGAGCACCACCGGGTGGATGTGGTGGCGGTGATACGGGGCGAGGAAGCGCAGGGCCGCCTTCCGCGCCGAGGGCGGCAGCGCGCCGAGCGCCGCCTCGCGCCCGGCCAGCACGTCGCGCCACAGGTCCGCCGGCACGGCGGCGCGCGTCTTGATGATGACGTCCAGCCGCCGCCGCTTGACCTCCAGGAACACGGGGCTCTTCGTGCTCCCCGGGTACATGCGGGCGCGCAGCTTGAAGCGATCCCCCTGCTCCCGCTCGTTGGCCCAGTAGAGGTCGAAGCGGTCCGTGTCGAAGTAGAGCGACCGGATGCGGTACGTCCCGTCCGGCCCGGCGTACTTGTCGATCCGCGAGGTCGTCTGCACCGTGGCCCGGATCGCCGGGATGAGCCGATCCGGGATCAGATATTTGTACTCGTAGCGTTCGATGATGTTGTCCAGGGCCGTCTCTCCTCAGGGCGCGACGCGAGCGGCGTGCTCTCGCGATCGAACGACGGGTCCTCCAGGGATGCGCTCCGTCCCGTGGGGGACGAAGATGAGCCGCCCGTCTGCCGGGCGGTTGCATGCACGATGAAATATTAGCACGAGAGAGGATCAACGCATCTCCCTGCGTGCTCGATCGTAAAAGCCGGCGGCGGACCCCGCAAGAGGCGGACGCGTGACCCATGTTTGCGATCATGCACGAGGAGTTTTTGTTTGTTTGCTCGCGTTGACGTACCCGGCGACGCCGCGGTACGACCGCGCTATGGGATTGACCCAGGACTCTTTCTTCTTCGACGCCCTCTCCGAGCACGCACAGAAGAGCGTCACCGCGAGCAAGCTCCTCCTGGACATGCTCGACCGGCCCCAGGACGCCCCGGGCATCGCCAGGCAGATCAAGGAGCTCGAGCACGAGGGAGACCGGATCACGCACCGCTGCCTCGCCGCGCTGCACAAGACGTGGATCACCCCCCTCGATCGGGAGGAGATCCACGCGCTGATCGCCCGGCTCGACGACGTGCTCGACTGCATCGAGGCCGCCAGCGAGCGTATCGTCCTGTTCGAGATCGAGAGCGCGATGCCGGGCGCGCGCCTCCTCGCGGAGTCGCTGGTGGCCGGGTGCACCGCCTTGAGCTCGGCGACCGGCCTGCTCCGCAACATGAAGGACCGCGACCGGCTGCTCGCGCTCTGCGTCGAGATCAACCAGCATGAGAACGCCGCCGACACGCACTACCGCGAGGCGCTGGCGGCGCTCTTCAAGCAGGGTAACGATCCGCTCCTCGTGCTGAAGTGGCGTGACATCTACGACCAGCTCGAGGACGCCAGCGATCGGTGCGAGGACGTCGCCAACATCATTGAGGGCGTGGTGCTCGAGCACGCATGACGACCTACATCCTCGCCATCATCGTGGTCGCGCTGATCTTCGACTTCATCAACGGCTTCCACGACGCCGCCAACTCCATCGCCACCGTGGTCTCCACGCGGGTGCTCTCCCCGCGCACCGCGGTGATCTGGGCCGCGCTCTTCAACTTCATCGCGTTCGCCCTGTTCGAGCCGACGGTCGCCCGCAACATCGCCAAGGGCGTCGAGCCGGCCTTCGTCACCCCCAACGTGATCCTCGGGGGCCTCTCCGGCGCGGTCATCTGGAACCTGCTCACCTGGTGGTGGGGCCTGCCGTCGTCGTCCTCGCACGCGCTCATGGGCGGCCTGGCGGGCGCGGCCGTGACCAACGCCGGCCGCGTCTCGGTGCTCGACTCGAAGATCTTCGGCATGACCGCGGCGTTCATCGTCATCTCGCCGCTCGTGGGCTCCGTGATCGGGTTCGCGCTGATGCACGCCATCCGGTGGCTCGGGCGGAGCTGGACGCCCCGGAACGTGGACGTGCGGTTCCGGCGGCTGCAGCTCGTCTCGGCAGCGGCCTACTCGCTCGGGCACGGCGGCAACGACGCGCAGAAGACCATGGGCATCATCACCGCGCTGCTCGTCTCGGCGGGCGTCCAGGAGGGCGGCGAGAAGATGCAGCCCATGCTCTGGGTCGTGCTGGCCTGCCACGCCGCGATGGGCCTGGGCACGCTCTCGGGCGGGTGGCGGATCGTGAAGACCATGGGGATGAAGATCACGAAGCTGAAGCCCGTGGGCGGCTTCGCCGCGGAGAGCGCGGGCGCGGCCACGCTCTTCAGCGCGACCGCGCTCGGGGTCCCGGTGAGCACCACGCACACCATCACCGGCGCGATCGTCGGCGTCGGCGCCGTGGGCGGCCGGCTGTCGGCGGTGCGCTGGGGCGTGGCCGGCCGCATCGTCTGGGCCTGGATCTTCACCATCCCGGCCTCGGCGCTGCTCGCCGCCCTGACCTACGCCGCGGCCCGCGCGGTGACCGGCGCGCCCTGAGCGGGGCCGCGGGCGACGAGATCGCTCGCCGCCGGGGCCCGCTCGGTGTCACTGCGGGCCCTCTCGAGCAGGACGCGTCCGGTGCCTGGCCGCCCCCTTGCTAAAGGCTAAAGTCCGCGTCGCATGAGCGGCACGAAGCAGGAGCGCGCCCGTGCGGGCGCAGAC
Organism: Sorangium cellulosum; assembly: GCF_004135735.1. Taxonomy (GTDB): domain Bacteria; phylum Myxococcota_A; class Polyangia; order Polyangiales; family Polyangiaceae; genus Sorangium; species Sorangium cellulosum_F. The sequence goes on from NZ_CP012670.1 coordinate 6,088,421, forward strand.
CAGGGCTGGCATGCCCGCCCCGTCGAGGAGGTCGTCGCGGAGCTCCGAAGCAGCCTGTCCCACGGGCTGGACAGCGCGGAGGCGCGGCGCCGGCTGGACCAGCACGGGCCCAACACGCTCACGCCGCGCCGAAAGCGGGGGCCGCTGCTCCGCTTCCTGCTGCAGCTCCACCAGCCGTTGATCTACATCCTCATCGCCGCCGGCGTCGTCACGCTGGCGCTGGGCGAGCGCGTGGACGCCAGCGTGATCTTCGGCGTCGTGCTCGTCAACGCGATCGTCGGCTTCGTGCAGGAGAGCAAGGCCGTGTCGGCGATCGAGGCGCTGGCCAGGACCCTGGTCGCCGAGGCGACCGTGCTGCGCAACGGCGAGGCCAGGCGGATCCCGGCGGCTGGGATCGTGCCCGGCGACGTGGTCCTCCTGCAGTCGGGCGACAAGGTGCCGGCCGATATACGCCTGGCCCACGCGCGCGAGCCGCAGATCGATGAGTCCGCGCTGACCGGAGAGTCGGTGCCGGTGCCCAAGCAGGCCGAGGCGCTGGGCGAGGACGTGGTGCTCGCGGATCGCAGGAACATGGCCTACGCGTCGAGCCTCGTGACCTACGGTCAAGCCAAGGGCGTCGTCGTCGCCACCGGGGACCACACCGAGGTCGGCAAGATCTCGACCCTGATCTCCACGGTCGAGGAGCTGAAGACGCCGCTGGCGCGCAACATCGCGCGGTTCAGCCACGTCCTCCTCGTGATCATCCTCGGGCTGGGCGCGCTGACGGTCGGCGTCGGGACGTCGGTGCGCGGGCGGCCGTGGGGCGAGGCGTTCATGGCCGCGGTGGCGCTGGCGGTGGCGGCCATCCCCGAGGGGCTGCCGGCCGTGGTCACGATCATCCTGGCCATCGGCGTGTCGCGCATGGCGCGCAGGCGCGCGATCATCCGCAAGCTCCCCGCCGTCGAGACGCTGGGCAGCACCACCGTCATCTGCTCCGACAAGACCGGGACGCTGACGGAGAACCAGATGACGGTGCGCCGGGTCGTCGCGGGCGGCGAGCCCTTCGAGGTCGGCGGCGGCGGGTACTCGCCCGAGGGCGAGATCTCGCGCGGGGAGCGGGCGATCGACGCCCACGACGCCGGAGAGGCCCTCTACGAGACGCTGCGTTGCGGCGTGCTCTGCAATGACGCGATCGTCGTCGAGAGGGAGGGCCGCTGGGCCGTCGAGGGCGACCCGACGGAGGGCGCGCTGCTCGTCGCGGCGCGCAAGCTCGGGCTGAAGCGGGACGAGGTCGTCGAGGCCGCGCCGCGGCTGGACTCGATCCCGTTCGAGTCCGACCGGCAGTACATGGCGACGATGCACGACGCCGGCCCGGGCGCGCCACGGGTGGTCTACCTCAAGGGCTCCGTGGAGCGGACGCTGGCGCGCTGCTCGGAGACGCTGCGGGCCGACGGCTCCGCAGGCCCTGTCGAGCGCGAGCGGATCGTGCTGGCCGCCGAGGAGATGGCGAGCACGGGGCTGCGCGTCCTCGCGTTCGCGCGCAAGGCGCTCCCCGCGGACGCGAGCCAGATCGAGCACGCCGACGTGGCAGGCGGGATGACGTTCCTCGGGCTCCAGGGCATGATCGATCCGCCGCGGCAGGAGGTGATCGCGGCGGTGAAGGCTTGCAAGAGCGCGGGGATCGACGTCAGGATGATCACCGGCGATCACGCGCTGACCGCGGCGGCGATCGCGAGGGAGATCGGCCTCACGGGCGAGGTCGACGGGGATGGCGCGCTCCGCGCCATGACCGGCCGCGCGCTGGAGGGCTGCGACGATGAGCGGCTGGTGGAGGCGGCGAGCCGGGTCGCTGTGTTCGCGCGGGTCACGCCCGAGCAGAAGCTGCGCCTCGTGCGGGCGCTGCAGGCCAGCGGGCATGTCGTGGCGATGACCGGCGACGGCGTCAACGACGCCCCGGCGCTGCGGCAGGCCAACATCGGCGTGGCCATGGGCCTCGCCGGGACCGAGGTGGCCAAGGAGGCCGCCGACATGGTGCTCACCGACGACAACTTCGCCTCGATCAAGGCCGCGGTGGAGGAGGGCCGCGGCGTGTTCGACAACCTGACCAAATTCATCGCCTGGACGCTGCCGACGAACCTCGGCGAGGGGCTCGTGATCCTGATGGCGATCGTCCTCGGTACGCAGCTCCCGATCCTGCCGGCGCAGATCCTGTGGATCAACATGACCACGGCGGTGCTCCTGGGCATGATGCTGGCGTTCGAGCCGATGGAGGAGGACGCGATGCGGCGGCCGCCGCGTGATCCGGACGCGCCGATCCTGAACCAGCCGCTCGTCATGCGCATGGGGCTCGTGGCGCTGATGATGCTCTTCTCGGCGTTCGGCCTGTTCTTCTGGATGAGGCGGTCAGGCGCCGGCCTCGCCGCGTCCACCACGGTGGCCGTCAACGCGTTCGTGAGCATCGAGATGTTCTACCTGCTCAACTGCCGCTCGCTCACGCACTCGGTGCTCCACCTCGGCCTCCTCAGCAACCGCCCGCTCGTCCTCGGGCTGCTCGGGATGGCCGCCCTCCAGCTCGTGTTCACCTATGCGCCCGTCATGAACCGCCTGTTCCACACCGCGCCGATCGGCTGGCTCGAGTGGCTGCTCATCCTGGTCGCCGGAGCGCTCACCTGGGCGTTCGTGGGCTTCGAGAAATGGGTTCGCATGCGCACCGGCCGCACCGCGAGACTCCGCGGGATGGCGCTGTAGGCCGGCAGGACCGGCCGTCGCGCGCAAACCTGCGCGGGCGCGAGCGCGGCAGCGGCGCTCGAGAGGCTGATCGGAGGCCGGGGAAACGGTGTAAGAGACCGCCCATGAGGATCTCCGACTACATCGAGCTCGACGCGCTGGGCCTGGCGGAGCTGGTCCGCCGCCGTGAGGTCACCCCCTCCGAGCTCATGGACGTGGCGTCGGCCGCCATCGAGCAGGTCAACCCCGCGCTCAACGCGGTGATCGCCTCGCTGCGCGACGACGCCGAGCGGTCGCTCCGCGCAGGGCTGCCCGACGGGCCGTTCACCGGGGTGCCGTACCTGGTGAAGGATCTGGGCCTCCTGGTCGCGGGCACGCCCACCGGCATGGGATCTCGCCTCTTCCAGGACGTCGTCTCGCCCGCGGACGACGAGCTGATGACGCGCTTCCGGCGCGCGGGGCTCGTCGCGCTGGGCAAGACGAACACCCCGGAGCTCGGCCTCAACGTGGTCACGGAGCCGGTCGCGCACGGGCCGACGCGCAACCCGTGGCGACCCGACCGCACGCCCGGCGGCTCCAGCGGCGGCGCGGCCGCCGCGGTGGCGGCCCGGATGGTGCCCATGGCCCACGGCAACGACGTCGCCGGGTCGATCCGCATCCCCTCGTCGTGCTGCGGCCTCTTCGGGCTGAAGCCCTCGCGCGGGCGCATCCCGACCGGGCCGGTGGAAGGCGAGGTCCTGTTGGGCATGGCCACCGACCACGCGCTCACCCGCTCCGTGCGGGACAGCGCCGCGCTGCTCGACGCGATCGCCGGGCCCGATACGGGCGCGCCGTACTCCGCGCCGCCGCCCCCGCGGCCGTTCCTGGAGGAGGCGCGCACGCCCCCGGGCCGGCTGCGGATCGCGCTCATCGAGGCGGCCTGGAGCGGGGTGCCGGTGCACGACGAGTGCAAGCGGGCGGCGCGCCGGGCCGCGGCGCTGTGCGAGGAGCTGGGGCACGAGGTCGTGCCAGCGCGGCTCGAGATCGACTGGGAGCGGGTCCGCTTCGCCTTCAGGATGCTGCTGTCGTACCAGGCCCACCTGCTCGATCGCGTCTGCCCGGCGCTCGGGCTCGCGCCGGGCCGCGACACGCTGGAGGTCGCCACCCTGGCCATGGCCGAGGCCGGACGCCGGATGAGCGCCGTGGATCTGCACGAGGTGATCGTCGCGCGAGACCTGATCACGCGGCAGGTGGGGCAGTTCTTCACGCGGTTCGACGCCGTGCTCACGCCGACCCTGGCCACGCCCCCGATCCCGCCGGGCACGCTCGACGCGGACGATCCGGCCCTGGATGTCGAGACCTGGCTGGACCGCTGCTTCGCCTTCGCGGCGTTCACGCCGCTGTTCAACGTGACCGGGAACCCGGCCATGTCCGTGCCGCTGCACATGACCGCCGACGGCCTGCCGGTGGGCGTGCAGTTCGCCGGCCGGTACGCGGACGAGGCCACCTTGCTGCGGCTTGCCGGGCAGCTCGAGCAGGCGGCGCCGTGGGCCGGGCGCCGGCCCGCGGTCTGCGCGGCGTGAGCGGCGCCGCGCCGGCGGCGACCGCGGGGCGCCCGGCCCGCGCTCGACCGGTCCCGGCACGGGCGGCCCCGGGCTCGCGGGCGCGCGGCGCCGCCGGAGACGCGGAGCGCGGGCGCTCAGAAGGCGCTCAGAACACGACGCGCAGGCCCACGCCCAGGGGGCCTGCCCCCGCCGCCGGCGCGGCCGCCGCGCCCGGGCCGACGAGGAGGCGCGCGCCGGCGGCAGGCGCGCCGACCTCGACGCCCTTCCGCACCCGCCGCCGGCCGAACGCGAAGAGCGGCAGGCCCACGGCGACCGCGGCGGCCCCCGCGATCGCGGTCGCGACCGCCGCGTCGTAGCCCGGGCGGCGGCCGTGCACGGGGACGTCCTCGCCGCGGGTCGCCACGATCACCGAGATTCCACCGAGCACGGCGGCCCCGCCCAGGCTCGCGAGCACGATCCCGGAGACCGTCATCGCGGTGCTGTACCGCTCCGTCGTCCGCGCCTTGAACTCGTCGAAGGCCCACGCCGTCACCTCGAGATCCGCCTCGATCCGGCGCAGCCTGGCCTGCTGCTCCTCGTCCGGGCCGAGCCGCTCGAGGACGGCGATCTGGCGCTCGAGCGCCGCGATGCGCGCCTCGTACGCGGCGACCGTCTGCTCCCACGTGGCCCCCGGCGGGACGCCGGGCAGCGCCGGGCTGGCCCGGGGCGCGGACGACGGGGGCGAGAGGGCCGCTGCGTGGCCCTCCGGCGTCTGCGCCGTCGCGCTCGACGCCGGCGCGGCGGCGCCGAGGATCAGCGCGACCGCGAGGCGAGCCCGCGCCGCGCCGCGACGCCCGGGGAGCGCGCGCCGGCGCGCGGGATGGGGAGGGCCTTGTTCCATCGATCCGGCCTCACGCCCTAACAGAGCACGACGACGACCGCCAATTTCGGCCGTCACCCGTGCGGACCGCAGGTCTGCCGCGAGGCGCGCACCGCCCTGGCAGGGCGACGAGCCGCCGCGCGCTCGCCGCGCGCGCAGCGCGGGCCCCGCGGCCCCGCCGTGTCTCCGTGTCGTCGTGACCCAGCGTCTTCCCGGGGCGCGCGCCCGCCCGTGATAGCCTGCCGGCAGCATGACCGAGCTACTGGGCCTCGTGTTCTCTCCGTGGACCGAGAAGGCGCGCTGGGCGCTCGACGTCCGGCGCGTCCCGTACACCTTCCGGCACTACCAGCCGATGATCGGCGAGCCGGCGCTCCGGCTGAAGCTCCGCCGGCTCAGGGGGCGCGTCACCGTCCCGGTGCTCACCACCGACGACGGGCGCGTGCTCACCGACTCGGCGGACATCGCGCGCTGGGCCGACGGGCGCGGCGAGGGCCCGGCGCTGTTCCCCGCGGAGCACGAGGCCGAGATCGCGCGGCTCGTCGCGCTGTCGGAGCGCGCGCTCGACGCCGGGCGCGCCCTCACGCTGTCGCGCATGCTGGCCGACGACGAGGCGCTCGCCGAGATGACGCCGCCGCCGATCCGCCGCAGGCTCGGTCCCCTCGCCCCGCGGCTCGGCGCGCTGGGGATACGCCGCACGCTCCGCAAGTACGACGGCCACAGGACCGACGGCGCGGCGCACCAGCGAACGCTGGTCTCCGCGCTGGACGAGATCCGCGCGGCGCTCGCGCGGCAGGCCCCGGCCGAGGACGCGCCGAGGACGCTCCTCGGCCGCTTCACGTTCGCCGACATCGCGATGGCCCAGGCGCTCGTGGGTGTGGAGCCGCCGGCCGAGCTGAAGCTCGGCCCCGCCGGCCGGCGGTGCTGGTCCGATCCCGAGCTGCGCGAGCGCTACGCCGACCTGACGGCGTGGCGCGACGCGCTCTACCGCGCGTTCCGGGCGCGCTGACCGCCGCGCCCTGGCGCGCCGCGCCGTCAGGCCCGGGCGGCGTGCGGGCAGCCGCCGTGCGGCGAGGCGGCCTCCGTGGGCCGCCCCTTCCCCTGCCCCGCCGGCGTCGCGCGCGCCGCCCTCACCGGCTCTCGCCGCCGGCAGAGCATGCGCATGCCGTTCACCGGCTGCAGCGAGATGAAGCCGCGGCACCGCGGGTCGAAGCCCGGGACCAGCCGGAGCCGGTAGCGCTGCAGCGCCATCGCCACCATGATCTTGCCCTCGAGCTGCCCCATGAACTCGCCCAGACAGATCCGCTGGCCGGCGCCGAAGGGGATGAAGGCGAGCTTGTCGTCCGCGCCTCGCCGGTGGTCCGCGAAGCGCTCGGGCAAGAACCGCAGCGGATCGCGCCAGAACGCCGGGTGCCGGTGCGTCACCCACGGGACGATGGCGACCGTCGACCCCGCGGCGACGGCGTGGCCGCCGAGGACGTCGTCCTCCACGGGGCTGCGGAGGATGAACGGCACGGACGGCAGGAGCCGGAGGCACTCGTTGAAGACCATGGCGAGGTAGGGCATCGACTCGAAGTCCTTCGCCGTCGGGGCGCGGCCGCCGAGGACGCGATCGATCTCGTCGGTGAGCCGGGCGCACACCTCGGGGTGCTGCGCGAGGAGGTACAGCGCCCAGGTGGCGGTGACGCTCGAGGTCTCGTGGCCCACCATCAGGATGGTCTTGATCTCGTCCCGGATCTGCTCGCGGCTCATCCGCGCGCCGGTCTCGGGATCGACCGAGCTCATGAGGCGCACGAGCACGTTGTCCGCGTCGCCCGCGCCGCGCTGGTAGCCGTCGATGATGTCGTCGATCACGGCGTGCACGCGGTCCATGGCGCGGCGGAAGCGGAGGTGGCTCGGCAGCGGCCAGGACAGGGGCGGGTTGGCCAGCGAGTACATGCGCCGGAGCGCGATCGAGAGCGCGTACTTGAACGCGCGGCGGACGGTATCCGTGTGGGCCGAGAGCGCGGCGCCGAAGAACGCCTCGCCCGCGATGCCGAACGTGACGTCCATCATGTCGTCGTTGATGTCGCGCTCGAACTCGCCCGCGTGGGCGTCCCAGCGCCGCAGCAGCGCCTCCATGTGGGCGACGATGATGGGAACGAACGTGAGGGTGTTGGCGTGATTGAACTGCGGCTGCACGTGCCGGCGCTGGCGCCGCCAGAGCTCTCCCTCGCTGTTCACGAGGCCCCACCCCAGCACCGGGACGAGCTCGTGATACCGCTTTCCCTTGGGGTAATTCCGGACGTTGGCCCGGAGGACGTGCGCGATGTCGTCCGGGTGAAACGCTAGGACGAAGTCCTCGGCGCCGGGCGCGCGCAGGCGCACGACGTCGCCGTACCGCGCGAAGAGATCCTCGTAATGCCGCATGTTGCCGGTCCTGAAGCTCGCCAGGTACCGCAGGCTGCCGAGCGGGCCGGGGCCCGGGAACTGCCGATCACGACGACGACTCATGACTCCTCCTTCCCCGTGAATGAACGTGAACCAGCGCCGGTACCCCGGGCCCTCAGACGCACAGCGAGCCGCCTCCGTCGACGGTGAGCGTCGCGCCGTTGATCCTCCGCGCCCCGTCGGACAGGAGGAGCAGGACTGCCTCGGCGACGTCCTCCTCGGTGCAGAGCCGCCCGCCCGGCGTGCGCGACTCCCAGTACGGGAGGATCCGCGCGTGGTCCGGGTAGCTGCTCGTCACGTGGCCGTAGATCGGGCCGGCGGCGACGCAGTTGACCTGCACGTTGCGCGGCGCGAGCTCGACGGCGAGCGCGCGCGTGAGCGACTCCACCGCGGCCTTCACGGCGCCCATGGCGCCGAAGTGCTCGAGGTACCGCGCCGATCCGTTCGAGGACAGCGCGACGATCCGCCCGCCGCCCTGCCGCTCCATCAGCCGCGCCGCGCGGACGGCGCACTGGTGGTAGCCGATCACGTTCGTGCGGAACGCGAGCTCCCAGTGCTCCGGGGTCGTCTGCTCGAGGGGGCCGAAGCGGCCGTTGGACGCGTTGCTGACGAAGTGGTGCAGCTCGCCCACGTCGCGCGCGATGGCCTCGAAGAGCTTGTCGACGTGCGCGGCGTTGGCGACCGAGCCCCAGACGTGCACCGCGTCGCCGCCCGCGCCGCGGATCTCGTCGGCGACCGCCTCGCCGTCGTCCCGCGAGTGGAAGCTGTTGACGACGACCCGCGCGCCGGCGCGCCCGAGCCGCGTCGCGATCACGCGGCCCAGCCCGCGGCTCGATCCGGTCACGAGGACCGTCTTGCCCGCGAGCGAGGCCCCGGCGACGGCGCCCGGCCGCTGCGCGGCCGGAGCCGCCGGCGCGCGCGCGTCGGGGCGCGTGACGCCGTATCCCGCCGGGTGGCCGCTCGCGTCCCCGGCGCCATGGCCCGCCACGTGGCCGTTCGCGTACCCGACGCCGTTCGGGGGCCCGCCGCCGTCCGCGACGCCGCTCCGCGGCGCCGCGCCGGCGCGCGCCGCGAGCGTGCGCGCGAGCAGGTCGGCGACGCGCGCCACCGTGCGGAGCTCGTCGGGCGCCGCCTTGAGCGCGCCCGGCAAGGCGAACTCCGCGCTCAGCGCCGCGAGGATCTCGCTGCGCTTCACGGAGTCGATGCCGAGATCCTGCTCCAGGTCGGCGTCGGGGGCGACGACCTCATCGGGGTAGCGCGTCATGCGCACGAAGACCGAGCGAACGTGTTCCAGCAGATCATGAGCGTGCATCGTCGAAACCTCGTGAGTTATGAGAGCCATTCATCGATGAGCGCCGGCCGGCGGGACCGGCGCGGCCGCGACGAGCGCGAACGCGCGGGTCAGCACCGACCGGCCAAAGAACCCCGCCGCGCGCGCACGCGGACTGCGGCCGGCGGGCGGCGGCGTCACGACGCCCCCAGCGACACCGGCGCCACGTCGCGCGCGTCCGCGGCCACGCGCCCGACGACGCGCCCCTCGAGCCCCTCGACGTCGAGCAGCACGCCGAGGGACGGGTCGATCGCCTGCGCCCACGCGCTCAGGACGCGATCGCCGGCGGCGGGCGGGACCGTGGCGACGAGCTGGACGGGGCCGCCCGCCGCGCGGATCGCGAGGTCGTTCGCGGCCGCGCCGAAGCGGATCCGCGCGACGGAGGCCGCGGCGCACACCGGCAGCGCGCCCGCGTCGTCGCGGCGCAGGACGCCCAGCGTGAGCAGGGCGTCGAGCAGCAGGAACGGCGTCGCGGCCGCGCGCAGCCGCTCGAGGGCGCGGTCCGCCGGGGCGCGGAACCGGCCGGACTTGAGCGAGCCCCCGAGCACGAACGAGCCGAGGTGATCGAACCAGCCCGCGTGCTGGAGCGGCGCGCCGCGGCTCACGTAGGGATCGCGGAGCGTCGGCCCCTCGACCCGCCCGGCGTGCCGCGGCGCGAGGTCGTCGCGCGCCGGGCCGAGCTCGACGACGCAGCTCGCGAAGACCACGCCGGCGCGGAGGACCACGCCCGACTTGTGGACGAAGTCGCCGCGCACCTCGACCGCGACCGCCACGCGGCCGCCGGCGAGCCGCTCGCGGCGCGTCGTCACCGTGCGCACGTCGCGGCCGGCCTCGTCGGGCAGGCGCAGGAGCTCGTGGAAGCGCACGTCGCGGACCTCGCGGACGAGGGCGCGGCCCTCCGCCGCGGCCTCGAGCGCGTGCCGGACGGCCAGCTCGACCAGGAACGCGCCGGCCGCGACGGCGCTGGAGCGCGCCCGGTGGTCGGCCAGCCACGGATCGACGCGCGGGTCGAGCGTCCACGCGCGGCCCTCTGCGCTCGCCGGCGCGCGGGCCGCCGCGATGCGCGGGGCGAAGCGCTCGATCTCGCTGTCGGTGAGCAGGACCTGGGCCGCGCCGACGGGCCGCTCGGCCACGAGCTCCAGGAAGAGCCGCCGCCCCTCGTCCGGCTCCACGCCGCGGAGCCCGCGCGCCGCGCCGAGCGCGCTGTACTCCGACCCCGCGGTCATGCCGACGCCGTTCCAGCCGAGCCAGGCGATGCTGGACCACGGCCCCTCGTCCGCCTCGGCCGCGAAGTACGCCGCGGCGCGGTTCAGCGCCTCGTTGGCCGCGCCGTAGTCGGGCTGTCCGTCGTTCCCGAGCGCGCTGAACGCCGACGTGACGAGGTGGACGTGCGGGCGGGCGGCGGGCAGGTGGCGCGCGAGCGCGCGGCGGAGGTGGCCCAGGCCCGCGAGCTTCGTGTCGATGATCCGCTCGAACAGCTCGAGCGACTTCGACGGGAGCCGGCTCGACGCCTGGATGCCGGCGCCGTGCACGATCAGATCGATCCGGCCGTACGCCGCCGCGACGGCCGCGACGGCCCGGTCGACGTCCTCGGCGCACGTCACGTCGACCGCGTGGTAGTCGACGCCGCCGCCGCCTCTGGCCCCGGCCAGCGCGCGCAGGCGCGCGAGGACCTGGTGCGCCTCGCGCGCCGCGCGGACGCGCGCGTAGCGCTCGCGCAGCGCGGGCATCCGCAGGCCTCGGTCGGCGCGCAGCGCCTCGGCGTAGAAGTCCCGCTCGTACGCGTCGAGCTCCGCGTCGGTCATCGCGAGCGCGCGCGGCGGGGCGTCCTCGAGCCGCGAGCGGCCGAGGAGCACGGCGCGGCAGCCGAAGCGCTCGATCAGGCCCTCGACGAGGTGCGCCGTGATGCCGCGCGCGCCGCCCGTCACGAGCGCGACCGCGCCCTCGCCGAGGGTGGGCGTCGCCCGCTCGGGCGGCGCCGAGGCGCCGCGGGCGAGCTGCACCACGTGCCGCGCGCCGCCCAGGTCGACCACCTCCTCGGGCGTGGCCGGCCGGGCGCGCCGCCACTCGTCGTGGAGCGCGCCGAGCGCCGCCGCGACCTCGCGCGCGTCCGCGTGGACGACCCGCACGTCGCCGCCCGGCAGCTCGCGCGCCAGCGACTTCACGAAGCCGCCGACCGCGCCGCCCTCGGGCGCGAGCCGCCCGGCCGGGTCCACGGCGCCGACGACGAGGGCGGCGAAGGCCACGTCGCCGCGCGCGATGGCGTCGTAGTAGCGGCGCGCCGCGCCGAACAGCGCGCGCAGCGCCGGCCGGTACGAGCCCGGCGCGCCGTCGAGGAACGCGCGCGCGTCCGCGGCCCGGGTCAGCACGGCGACCGCGTCGATGTCGTCGGGCGCGAGGGCCTCGAGCGACGCGCGGAGCCGCTGCTCGTCGCGCGCGTCGATCCACGGGCCCGCGCCGCCGCCGGCCCCGGCGCCGCTCGCCGCGGCGCCTCGCGGGTCGCCGCTCGCCGCGGAGACGGCGTCCTCCAGGGGGGCGACGGCGAGGACGCGCGCGCGCTCCTCGGCGGAGCGCGCGGCGCGCCGCACGTCCGCGGCCAGCGCCGCGTCGGCGCACACGTAGAGGACGCGGGACGGGGCGCGCGCCGCGGGCGCCGTCGCCGGCGCGGGCGCGATCTCGGGGACGTGGACGTGGATCGGCGTGCCCGTCGCGAAGCCCGTGGACGCGGGCGCCGGCGCGACGCGGGCGGCGAGGGGCTCGGCGCTCGTGACATGGATCGCGCGGGGATCGGACGGCCAGCGCACGAGCGCGGCGCCGCGAGGGCGCGCGCCCTGGATCGCCGCGTGGAGCTCGACGGCGCCCTCGGCCCCGCGCAGCCACGCGCGCCCTCGGCCGACCGCGAGCTCGCGGCCGGCGGCGTCGCCCTCCGCGCCTCCGACGCGGAGGCGCGCGAGCACCGGGAAGGCGTTGCGCGCGGCCGTGGCCTCGGTGCACAGCGCGACGAGCAGCGCCGCCTCGCCCACGGGCCGCGGGTCCGAGGCCGCGGACGCCCCGCGCGCGACGTCGTCGCTGAAGGCGTTCACGGCCCCGGCGAGCACGACGTCGCAGTCCTCGTCGAGCACGAGATCGGCGATCGCGAGCGCGTCGAGCAGCGAGGCGCCGGAGGTGTCGACGACGAAGTTCGGCCCGCGCAGGCCGAGGACGTTGGCGACGCGCCCGGAGATGACGTTCGGCATGTTGCCCGGCTGCGTGTACGGCCCCGTCGCGGGGGAGCCCGCGCGGAGCGCGTCGACCGCCGCGGCGGCGAGCGCCGGGCGCACGCCGCGCGCGCGGAGCACCCGCGCCACGCGGTCGCCGAAGATCCGCTCGTTCGCGCGCGCGCCGCGGCGCGTCTTGCCCTCGTGGCCGATGACGACGCCGATGCGATCGCCGAGGTCGCGCGCGGGCAGCGCCGCGAGCGCGCGCTCCGCGGCCATCGCCGCGAGGAGCTGCGACGGATCCATCGCCTCGAGCGCGTCGGGGAGGACCTTCGCGCGGGCCGGCAGCCGGAGCGCGCGCTCGTCGAACGCGAGGGCGTCCGAGGGCGCGTCCGCGGGCGCGCCGGAGGCGCCGGGGAACACCGCCCCCAGCCCGACGACGCAGAGCGCGCGGCGCGCGTCGCGCGGCCGCGGGCGCGGCGCGTGCCGGCCGGGCTGGAACTCCTCGACGACGAGGTGGGCGTTGGTGCCGCCGAAGCCGAAGCTGTCGAGCGCGGCCCGCAGCGGGCCCGCGCCCGCGGCGGGCCACGGGGCGACCGCCGTCGGGATGAAGAACGGCGAGCGCGCGAGATCGATGCGCGGGTTCGGCGCCTCGAACCCGTGCTGCGGGAAGATCGCGCGCTCGCGCATCGCGAGCACGACCTTGATGAGCGACGCGACGCCGGCGGTCCAGCCCGTGTGGCCGAGCAGCGACTTGACGCTGCCCAGGGCGACGCGCGGCGCGCCCGCGTCGCCGGCGAACACCTCCCCGAGCGCCTGGAGCTCGGTGGCGTCGCCGACCGGCGTCGCCGTGGCGTGCGCCTCGACGTACTGCACGGAGCGCGGCGCGACGCCGGCCCGCGCGTACGCGCGCCGCATGGCCAGGCTCTGCCCGCTGCGCTGCGGCACCGTGACCGACGGGCTCGGGCCGTCGCTCGACACGCCGCTGCCGAGCAGCACCGCGAGGGGCCGCTCGCCGCGCCCCACGGCGTCGCCGAGCCGCTCGAGCACGACGACGGCGGCCCCCTCGCCGAACACGACGCCGTCGGCCGAGGCGTCGAGCGGGCGGCTGCCGGTCGCGGAGAGCCCGCCGAACTGCGAGAACTGGCACGCGTTCGGCGGGCCGGGCTGGTAGGCGCCGCCGGCGATCACGACGTCGGCGAGGCCGCGGCGCAGCATCGCGGCGCCCAGGTGCACCGCGTACATCGACGACGCGCAGGCCGCGTCGACGATCACCGCGCGCGCGCCCTCCCCGACGACGTCGCGCACGACACGCGCGAGCGGCTCGAGGTGGCCGCGGCACGCCGCGCGCCGCTCGGCGTCGAGCCCGAGCCCGCCCGCGAGCGCGTCCACCACGGCCGCGCGGTCCGCCGCGTCCGCGCCGACGCCGGCGAGCGCCCGCTCGACGCCGAGCAGCAGCGTCGCCTCGTCGTGCTCGATCGAGCCGTCCGCCGTGGATCCGAGGATGCACGCGATCCTGAGCGGCGCGCGGCCCCTCAGCGCGGCCGCCTGCTCCCTGGCCTCGGCGAGCGCGCACGCGAGCATGCGGGCCGTCTTGGGCAGCCGCTCGAGCGCGCGGGCGTCGTACCCGGTGCGCCCCTCGAACGGCCCGAGCGCGTCGACGACGCCGGTCAGCAGGCTGTAGGTCTTGTCGGCGGCGCGGCCGGGGCACAGGAAGTCGGCCGCGAGTTCCGGGTGTCGCTCGCCGCGGTCGACGATCCCGCTCGTCCCGGCGCGTAGCTGCGCGAGGTAGGCGTCGACGCCGCCGGCCCCCGGCAGCACCGCGCCCATGCCGACGATCGCGATCGGCTCCGCGCCCGCCGGCGCGCCTCCGGCCTCGCGCGGGCCCGCCGCGGGCGCGGCCGGGCTCGCCGCCAGCCCCCCGGGGCTCGCCGCGGGCGCGGCCGGGCTCGCGGGCGCGGCGTCCGCGCGCGGGCGGCCGCCCTCCCCGCCCTCGCCGGGGAGCGGCGCGACCTCCGTCAGCGCGCGCCCCGCGGCGCAGAGCGCCTGGACGACGCGCCGGTGCTCGGCCACGACGTCCTCCCCGGCGCGGAACGCCGCGATCATGCGCAGCCCCGGCTCCGCCGGCGCGCTCCGCCGCGCGAGCGCCGTCAGGGTGCCGCCGCCGCCGCACTCGACGAAGGTGCGGACGCCCGCGGCGACCAGATCGCGGACCGCCGCCCCGAAGTCGAGCGGCGTCACGAGGTGCATGGGCAGGAGCCGCGCCGGCGCGAGCGGCCCCTCGCCGTAGTAAACGCGATCGATGGGCGAGTACGTGGCCAGCGCGGGCCGCGCCGCGGGGATGCGCCCGAGCGCGCTCGCGAACGGGCCGACCGCCGGCGCGAGCAGGGGCGAATGGAAGGCGTGGCGGCTCGCGAGCGCGGTGGCGCGGACGCCCGCGCCCGCGAGCCGCCGCGCGAGCGCCGCGATCCCGTCCGCCGACCCCGAAGCGACCGCCTGGTCGCTCGCGTTGACCACCGCGACGAACACGTCGTCCCGGCCCAGCGCCCGCACCTCGTCGCGGAGGCGCTCCTCGCTGGCGTGCGCCGCGAGCATGCGGCCGGGCGGCGCGTCGCGGAGGGCGAGCGCCCGCCGGCCCACGATCTCGGCGGCCGTCGCGAGGGGGAAGGCGCCGCCCGCGGCGAGCGCGGCGATCTCCCCGAGGCTGTGCCCGGCCACGACGTCCGCCTCGAGCCCTGCGGACCGGAGCAGCGCGACGGCGACGTGGTCCTGGAGCAGGATGCCGAGCTGATCGAGATCGGGGCACGCCTCGAGGGCGGCCCGCGCCTCCGCCTCGCCCCCGGCCGCGAGCGCCTCGATCGACGCGCCGAGCAGCGCGCGCGCCGCGGGCTCCGCCGCGGCGACGGCCTCCCGCGCCGCCGCGAAGCGCGCGTGGAGCGCGCGCAGGAGCCCGAGGTCGAACGAGCCCTGTCCGGGCAGCAGCAGCGCGATCTTCGCGCCGCGCTCGCCCACGGGCGCCGGCCCGCCCGCGCGCGGAGGCTCCTCCGCCGCGCCCCACCGCGCGTGGTGCGGGCGCGACGCGTGCAGCGGCGCGCGCGCGACCTCGGCGCCGTACCGGCGGACGCGCTCGGGGAAGAGCTCGCGCAGCGCGGCGCCGCCCCGCAGGGCGAGCTCGACGAAGCGCGGGTGCGGCACGCGCTCGTCGAGGGCCCCGACGTGCTGGGTCACCGACCTGGGCAGCGGCGCGAGCTCGTCGCTCGTCGCGGAGACGGCGACGATGCGCTGGTAGCCGCACGCCACGGGCTCGCCGTCGAAGCGGACCGTGCGGAAGTAGCCGTACGCGCTCGATCGCGTCACGGCGCCGAGCGACATGAAGATCGCGACGCGCTCGCCCACGCGGACCGGCGAGAGGTTCCGGCTGTAGCCCTCGGTGGTGAGCAGCCGGATCGCGGCGCGATCGTCCTCGTGCGGGAGCGTGCCGTCCGCGGCCTCGGCGAAGTAGAGCGCCTCGCGCGCGATGCACTGGAAGCGGAAGTTCGTGAGGTAGTGATGGCTCCCGTAGGCCATGCTGTCCTCGAACGTCACGCAGTACGGAACGACGAAGAACGCGTCCATGAATCCTCTCCACGCGGCCCGCCCGCGCGCTCGGGCGACGCACGCCCGGCGCCGCGCGCCGGCCGACGTGCCGTGCATCCCTCACCGCCGCGGTGCCCGGGCCGCTCGATTATGTGTACCTACACCTAAATGCGCGCGACGAGCCCGCGGCCGCCGGCCGCGCGCCGGCGCCGCGAGCGCGCGGCCGGCGTCACCGCGGCCCGGACGAGGGGATCGTCAGGGCGCGCCGTGGCCGTCGGACCGCGAGGCGGGCCAGCGCGTCGAGCGGACGAGACAGCCCCGCGACGCCGGATAGGTGTAGCTACACCTGTACAGATGTCAAGCAGCGGAGTCCCTGGGATCTGGCCGTTCGCCAGAAAACAGTGTATATACACTTTTATGGTCGACTTCTCCCGCGCCGCCCGGACCATCGCAGGCCAGTGCGCGCTGGTGCGGGTGCGCCGCGCGTCGCGCGCGCTGACGCGGCTCTACGACGAGAGCCTGCGGCCGGTGGGGCTCCAGGCGTCGCAGCTCACGCTGCTCGTCGCGGTCGCGACGTGCGGCGACGAGGGCGTGACGATCGGCGCGCTGGCCGACGGGCTGGTCATGGACCGGACGACGCTCACGCGGAACCTCGCGCCGCTGGAGAAGGCGGGGCTGCTCCGCGTGGCGCGCGCGCCCAACGACGCGCGCGTGCGCCTCGTCTTCCTGACGCGCCAGGGAGAGCGCGCCATCGAGGCGGCGTTCCCGCTGTGGGAGCGGACGCAGAAGCACGTGCGCGAGCAGCTCGGCGAGCGCGAGGCCGACGCGCTCCGCGAGGAGCTCGGTCGCGTCGTGGCCCTGACCGCGCGGCCCGCCAAGGCGACTGCCGCGCGCCCCGCCGAGGCGCCCCCCGTCAAGGCGCCTCGCGCGCGGCCTGGCAAGCGCCGAGCGAGGTGATCGCTCCTCAGCGCCCCCGCGCCGGGCGGCGGGCGAGCTCCGCCTCGACGAGCGCGCGGAACGTCGCGACCGCGGGGTTCGGCTGATCGCGCCGCCACACCGCGCCGACTCGGAAGATGGCCTCCGGCAGGGGCAGGCGCATCGGCGCGACGCGGGCCGCGCGCCCCTTCATCGCCGACGCCGGCAGCAGGGCCACGCCGATCCCCGCCTCGACGAGGGCGAGCACCGTGGCGAAATCGCGCGCCTCCTGCGCCACGCGCGGCCGGAAGCCGAGGTGCGCGCAGACGCGCAGCACGTGGTCGTGGAAGCTCACGGACACGGCGCGGGGCAAGAGCACGAACGGCTCCTCGCCGAGCGCCCGCGGGCCCGCGGCCTCGAGCGCCGCGGCGCGCCCGCGCGGCGCCGCGGCCACGAGCCGGTCGCGCACGACCTCGAGCGACGCGAGGTCGGGCGGCGCCGGCAGCCGCACGAAGCCCAGATCGAGCGCGCCGGAGCGCAGCGCGTCGAGCTGGGCGGGCGTCGACATGTCCTGGAGCTCGACGTGCACGCCCGGCGCCCGCTGGCGGAAGCGCACGACGACGCGCGCCACGAGCGCGGCCGTCGCGACCCCGAAGCCGAGCCGCAGCGCGCCGGCCTCGCCGCGCGCGATCCGCCGCGCGCGCGCGAGCGCCTGGTCCGCGTCGCGCAGGAGCGCGCGCGCGTCCTCCGCGAGCTGCCGCCCGAGCGCGGTGGGCGCGACGCCGCTGCGGCCGCGCACGAACAGGGCCCCGCCGAGCTCGTCCTCGAGCTGCTTGAGCTGCTTGCTGAGCGCGGGCTGGCTGATGTGCAGCGCCCGCGCGGCGCGCCCGAAGTGAAGCTGCTCGGACAGCGCCGCGACGGCGCGGAGGTGGTGCAGGTCCATTCGATTCCTTCACGTTATCGATCTGGCCGCGACATGTCATTGGACGCATCGAACGCCCGCCCCCACCTTCTGGCGTACAGCCCCCCGGGCCCGCACGCGGCCCTGGCGCCGCCGCAGGCAGCCCTGGCGCCGCCGCAGGCGGCCCTGGCGCCGCCGCAGGCGGCCCTGCTGCCGCGCGGAGGGCCCCCACCGCCGAGGATTCGATGGATCCAGGGATCGTGCTCGACACGGATGGTCAGCTCTCGCCCGCGCCTCGCGGCCGGCGCGGCGCGGCGCCTCGCCGCCTCGACGCGCCGGCCGCGCGCGGCGCCCCGCGGCCCGCGCCGCCGCCGCACCTGCGCGCGGCGCGCGTCGGCGTCGCGGCGGCGTTCTTCCTGTACGGCGCGGCGTTCGCGACCTGGGTCGTGCGCATCCCCTCGGTGCGCGAGGCCCTCGCGCTGAGCCCGGCCGAGCTCGGCGGCGCCCTGTTCGGCGCCTCCGCGGGCGGGATCGTGGCGATGCCGGTTGCCGGCTGGCTGGCCGGCCGCGCCGGCAGCCGGCCGCTCCTCCGGGCCGCGCCCCTCGCGCTCGGCGCGGCGCTCGTGCTGCCCGCGCTGGCGTCGAGCCTGCTCACGCTCGCGCTCTCGCTCTTCGTGATGGGCCTCGCGGGCGGGGCGCTCAACATCGCCGTCAACGCGCAGGGCACCGCGGTCGAGCGCGCGTACGGGCGCCCGATCTTCTCGTCGCTCCACGGGCTGTTCAGCCTCGGCGGGCTCGCCGGCGCGGCGCTCGGCGGCGCGCTCCTCGACCGGGGCGTCCCGACCCTCATGCACCTCGCGGCGGTCGGGGCGGCGATCGGCGCGCTGGCGCTCTGGGCGACGCGGAATGCGCTCCCCGCGGCGCCGGCGCCGGCGACCGGGGTGACGCCGGCGACCGCGCCGGCGGCGGCGGGCGGGCCCTCGCTCCGGGCGCTCGCGCCGCTCTTCGCCATCGCGTTCTGCGTGCTCGTCGGCGAGGGCGCGATCGCCGACTGGAGCGCCGTCTACCTGCGCGACGTCGTCGGCGCCTCGCCCGCCGCGGCCGCCGCGGGCTACGCCGTGTTCTCGATCGCGATGACCGCCGGCCGGCTCGTGGGCGACCGGCTCGACGCCGCGCTCGGGCCGCGCCGGCTCGTGTACCTCGGCGGCCTCGCCTCGGCGCTCGGGCTCGGCGTGGCGCTCGCGGTCCCGGGCTTCTGGACGGTGCTCGTCGGCTTCGCCGGCGTCGGCGCCGGGTCGTCGGTGGTGTTCCCGATCGCGCTGCGCGCCGCCAGCGGCGACGGCGGCCCCGGGACCGAGGCGGCGCTCGCGGCGGTCTCGACCGCGGGCTTCCTCGGGTTCCTCGTGGGCCCGCCGGTCATCGGCGTGACCGCGTCGTACGTGTCGCTGCGCGGCGCCCTCGGCTGGGTCGTCCTCGCGAGCGCCGTCATCGCCCTCCTCTCGCCGGCCGTGCAGCGGCGGAAGATCGCGCCCGGCGGCGCGTGACCGGCGCGTCAGCCCGGCCGGTTGCGCATGAAGTCCGCCACCTCGGCGAAGCGCTGGTCGAGGAAGGCGCGGAGCGGCGCGGGCACGTCGACCTCCGCCATGGCCGCGCGCATGCAGCGCATCCAGGCGTCGCGCATGGCGATGTCGACCGGCACGCGGGCGTGGCGCATCCGCAGCCGCGGGTGGCCGTGCGCCGCGATGTAGTCCTGCGGGCCGCCCAGCCATCCGATGAGGAAGAGCGCGAACCGGTCGCGGCTCTCGCGGCAGACCTGGCCGCGCTCGTCGCACACGTGGAGGCGCGCGAGCGCCGGCTCGTCGCGGGCCATGAGATCGTAGAAGCGCTCGACCAGCCGGCGCACCGCGGGCTCGCCGCCCAGCAACGTGAAAGGGGTCTCGGGCGCTGCGTCCATGGAGGGCCGCATCTAGCGGATCTCGCCCGGCGGCGCACCCCGCTTCCGGGCGCCCGGCCCAGCTCTCGTGAGCTCCTCCTTGGACCCCCCTCCTTGGACCCCCCTCTAAACCACGCTGGACAGTTTGTTGGAATTATCTCCAACATGCTGGAAGCATGCTACTCTCCTGGCATGGACCAGGATCCGGAGCTCTCGGGGAGGCTGGCGAAGAACATCAAGCAGCTGCGGGAGGCGCGCGGGCTGACGCAGCAGCAGCTGGCCAAGCTGGCCGGCGTGCCTCGGGCGACGTGGGCACACCTGGAGTCTGGCGTGGCCAACCCGACGCTCGGGGTCCTGCACCGCGCCGCCGCGGCCCTCCAGGTGTCGATCGAGGAGATGCTGTCCGCGCCCCGCGCCACCTGCCAGCTTTACCCGCGGGACACGCTGCCGACGCGCTCACCGGGGCAGGCGGTCGTCCGCAAGCTGTTGCCGGATCCGATCCCGGGCATGGAGATCGAGCGCATCGAGATCCCCGCGGGCGGGCGGATGACGGGCGTCCCGCACACCCCTGGCACCCGCGAGTACCTGACGTGCGAGAAGGGCGAGGTCCAGCTCGTGGTCGGCGGCGAGCGGTTCGCGCTCGGCGTGGGCGACGTCGCGGTGTTCCGTGGCGATCAGCGCCACTCGTACAACAACCCCGGAAAGCAGGTCGCGGTCGGCTACTCGGTGGTGCTGCTGGCGCGGGTGATCTGAGGGGCTGACGGGATAGCCCTGCTCGTGCTCATCGTGCGTTGGGAGGCCGCCGGCGCCCCGCAGCCGCACTGGTAGACTCGCCGGCGAGCGATCCCTGCCATGGATGCACGAATCAACCTGGACCTCAACGACGTCGCGCTCTTCGTGCGGGTCGTGCAGGCGCGCAGCTTCTCTGCCGTTGCCCGCGAGCGCGGGGTCCCTGGCTCGACGGTGAGCCGGCGCATCGCGCGGCTCGAGTCCGTGCTCGGCATCCGGCTCCTCGAGCGCACGACCCGCCGCCTTCGCCTCACCGACGCGGGGCAGGCGTACTTCGCCCACGCCGAGCGGGCGGTCGACGACGTCTGGCAGGGGACCGATCGCGTCCGCGAGCTGCGCAAGGAGCCGCGCGGCCGCGTGCGGGTCCTCGCGCCGATCATCCTCGGCGCCTCCGTGGCGAACGTCATATACACCTACCTCGCGAAGCACCCTGGCGTGTCGATCGACCTCGAGCTGGACGAGCGGCGGATCGACCTGCTCGCCGAGGGGTTCGACATCGCGATCCTCAAGGGGAAGGCGGACAGCGGCGATTTCGTCGCGCGCGAGCTGTGGCGGTCGACGCGGAAGCTGCTCTACGCGAGCCCGCGTTACCTCGAGGCGCGCGGCGCGCCGCGGCGGGTCGAGGACCTCGCGCGCCACGACTGCATCGCGACGCGCGCGACGGAGGGGTTCGCGACGTGGACGCTCTACCAGGGGCGCAGCAAACGAAGGGTCACCGTCGCGCCGCGCTTCTACGTGAACGAGTTCTCCGCCGCCCACGGCGCGGCGATCGCGGGCGTTGGCATCGCGATGCTCCCGGAGGTGCGCTGCCTCGAGGACGTGGCCGAGGAGCGGCTCGTCCGCGTCCTCGACGAGGTGGAGGGCGAGTCGGGCGGCGTCTACCTCCTCTATCGCGCCCATGGTTCGCTGACGGCGGCGGTCCGCACGTGCATCGACCATTTCCTCGCGGAGCTGCCGTCGACCGACCCGAGCCGCGTCGCGCACAAACGCCGCGCCTGAAGCCAGCCGGGCCGCCCACGCCCTCGCTTCGTCCACACCGAACGTCGGGACGTCCGGTGGTCAGATGCCGACTCCGGCCTTCCTCGCGTGCGCGAAGACCTGGGCGGGAGTGACCGTGGCGGCGACCCGCTCGGCGCCGGGAACGCCGAAGTCGATCCAGCCCGAGTTGAACGAGTCCTCCATTTCCTCGAAGGGACCTGTGGTGCCGGGCGCCATGCCTCGAGCCTCCAGGCGGGCCGTCCACTGCGCCCGGGGGATCGACCGTGCCTTGACCGGCCGGCCGAGCGCCTCGCTCATCGCGCGGGCGAGGTCGTCCGGGCTCATCGGAGAGCCGAGCTCCACGATGAGCTTGCCGCTCCAGCCGCCGACGAGCCGACGGGCGACCTCCTTGCCGATGTCCTCCGTGGCGATCATCGGCACGGGGCGATCCGTCGGCGACCGGTACGTATCGAACCATCCGGTCGAGGCAGCCGCCTTGAGGCTGAACGTGTAATTCTCCAGGAACGAGCCGGCCCGGAGAAAGGCGGTCGGAAAGGGCAGGTCGCAGAGCGCCTGTTCCAGCAGGTGGGTCGTGGTGATGAGCCCGAGGCCGCTGCTCTGCTGCGATCCGATGGAGGACAGCACCACGAGCCGTGGCGGCGGCGCCCTGCGCAGCGCCTCGCGGAAGCTCTCGATGATGGCCTTCGCCTCCGGGAAGCCCGGCGCCGGAGCGAGCAACGGGGGCAGCATGAGGTAGGCCCCTTCGACTCCTTCCATGG
This sequence comes from Sorangium cellulosum, assembly GCF_004135735.1. GTDB lineage: Bacteria > Myxococcota_A > Polyangia > Polyangiales > Polyangiaceae > Sorangium > Sorangium cellulosum_F. The sequence goes on from NZ_CP012670.1 coordinate 6,110,355, forward strand.
CCGCGGCGACGGCCGCGGCGTCGCTGAAGTCTCCCCGGCGGACGTCAACGCCCTTCTGCGACCACGCGGCCGCCTTGCGCGGGTCGCGGGCCAGCGTGCGCACGGCGTGACCGCCTGCGAGCAGCAGCCGCGCGGCCGCCCCACCCACCTGCCCGGTAATTCCTGACACGAAGAACATGATCGAACTCTCCTCTCACCCCGGCGGTGTCGGGGTGTCCCAGACCGGCCTTGTGCGTCGTTCCGCTGGCCTGCATGGCCGCGCGGGCCGCTCGTCGGCCTCCGCCTGTGGCTGCATGCGCCGATACGTAGCCCTCGCGTCCACAGCGCACCAGAGTGGTTACTGGCAACCGATTGTTGCCATGGATGCACGAATCGACCTGGGCCTCGACGACGTGCCGGGTTGCGCTGAGCGAACGCTCTTCGACGATGCGCACGAGCACCGACACGTCACGCAGCGCATCGGGCCCCCTCGATGTTCCACTCCTCGAACGCGGCCGTTCCAGAACGCCGCCTGGTTCCGCCCCGTGTGTCGCCGCATGCTCCAGGCGTCACGATGCGGAGATGAAATGAACAAGAGAGAGCTTGGCAATACGTTGAGTCTCGTGGTCTGCGCCGGCGTCGCATTCGGCCTCTCCACGGCTTGCTCCATCGCAGAGGAGCCGGATGCTCCGTTCGAGTCGCTCGATGCGCAGTCGTCCGAGATCATCGGTGGCGAGATCGCCGAGGCGAGCCCCTGGGCCGTCCAGGTCTTCGACGTGCGCGGGGAGACGGGCGACTTCTATCAGTGCACCGGCACGCTGGTCGCGCCGCGCTGGGTGCTCACGGCGCAGCACTGCATCGCAGACGAGGGCGAGACGTCGGCGGTTCGGGTCGGCAGCAACACGTACGGCGAGGGCGAGCGCATCGCGGTCGACGCCGTCGAGGTGCCCTCCGCCGTGGCCGACATCGCGCTGCTCCACCTGACCGAGGACGCCGATGGCCCGTTCGTCCAGCTCGCCGAGGCGACGTCGGTCGCGATCGGCAATGACGCGACGGCCTACGGCTGGGGGAGCGAGGGCACGCCGCTGGTGATGGCGCCGTCGCTCAAGAAGGCGATCCTCCACATCGATGGCCGGTATTCCGACGAGGAGCTCCTGGCGACCGGCGTGACGGGCTCGGGCTGGAGCGGCGACTCCGGCGGCCCGTGGTTCGTCGACGGGCGTCAAGTCGGCGTGTTCTCGGGCGTGAACGGGCAGGACGGCACGAACCTGCACGCGACGCACCTCGGCGTCGACGTCGCGCGCCACCGCGCGTGGATCGACGCCACGATCGCCGGCGGCCCCACCGTCCACCCCAGCGACCAGGTCGTGCTCCACGATCTCTCGGACTTCACCGGCGTCTCCCAGGGCTTCGGGATCGGCCGCCACGACCTCGCGGGCCTGAGCATCATCGGCAACGACCGCGCGAGCGCGATCGAGGTGCCCGCCGGGCTCCGGGTCACGGCCTTTTTCCACAACGACTTCGGGGGCGAGGCGCGCGTGTTCACGTCGGACACGGACCTCGTGGCCGCGGGCTTCAGCGACGTGATCTCGAGCCTCGTCGTCGCGCTTGCCTCGGACCCGCAAGCGGACGTGGTCACCCTCTACGAGCACGCCAATTTCTCGGGCGACTCGGTCGTGTACGGCGTCGGCTCCTCCCTCTTTTTTAGCAGCCCATGGGACCAGAGGGTCAGCTCCGTCCGCGTGCCCGCCGGCTTCAAGCTGACGCTCTACGACGGGCTCTGGCGATACTCGGCCGAGTCACGCGTCTTCACGACGGACGCGAACCTCGCCTCCCACGGCTTCGACGACAAGACCCGAAGCTTCCTGATCGAGCGCTTGTAGGAGCGGGCGAGCGCGGGCGGCGCGCTCGCCTGCGCGCCCTCGCCGCTGCTCACCCCATCTCGCCGCCGCCGGGCGCGCGCGACGCGGATCCTCGCCGCACGCTGGAGCTCAGAGCCGGCCGATCACGACGATGCCCGTCGTCTCGCAGGAGCGCTGGACGAGCGGCGGCGCCCTCAGCGCCGCCTTCGCCCGGCGAGCGCCGCGCAGGCGAGCAGCGCGAGCGCCGCGCCGCCGGCGGGGCGCTCGCCGCCTGCGCCTCCAGCGACGCTGCAGCTCCCGCCGTCCTCCACCTGCCCGTCGTCCCCGCCGCCCGCTCCGCCGCTGGCCGCGCCCCCGCCCGCGCCCCCGCTGCTTGCGCCCCCGCCGCCGCTGCTTGCGCCCCCGCCGCCCGCTCCGCCGCCACCGCTGGCCGCGCCGCCGCCCGCTCCGCCGCTGGTCGCGCCCTCGCCGCCCGCTCCGCCGCCGCCCGTCCCTGTCCCCGGATCGCAGGTTCCTCCGGGATAGAGGTCCGCCGCCGCCCACTCGGGCTGCGCGGGTGGCGCGAAGCTCGGCTCCGCGGCCTTCGGGTCTTTCCTGTAATAGCAGGGCTTGCAGGCGTGCGCGGTCTCGCTCGCCGCGTTCCCTGCCGCGTCGATCGCGCTGACCCGGAAGCACAGCGCCTCGGGTGCGTCGGCGCCGTCGAGCACGTCCGCTGTCCGGTGGATCGCCCGGGTGGACGACGCGGCGCGCGCGAACGCGCTCTCCGAGAACACGGGCTTCGAGAAGGAATCGTCCCGGAACGCCTCGATCGTGTAGATCACGGGGCTCGCGCCCAGGGCCGGCGCCTCCCCGTCGATCGTCAGCCACCACGCGAGATCGCTGCTCGTCTGACAGTCACCGCCGCTCGACTCGAAATCGGCGTAGTCGTGGAGATTGAACGAGAGCCCGAAAGGCGCGGCGGGGGCGGTCGTATCGGCGGCGCCTGCCGTGAGCTCGATCCTCGTCACCTCGCACGGCCCCGTCGAGCAGAAATCGCCCTCGATGACGATCGCCTGCCCTTCACCGGGCGGCGGCTCGATCCGCGCGGCGAGGCTGTGCCCGGCCGCGGGGACGTCCGGCGCGAGCACGAGGGTTGCCGGCTCGCCGTCGACCGTCGCCGACACCCCCTCCAGCGAGATGTCGAAACCGTAGAAGAAGAGCGCCGCATTCCCGGGGTAGGTCGCGCCGCTCTCCGGAAAGGTCTCCATCAAACCGGGCAGCGGAGGGCTGCACGCGTCCGCGCTCGACTCACCGGCGAGGATCCAGGTCAGGCCCGCAGCGATTCCGATAGACCAAGAGCGTAAGTTCATCATGGACGTCAGCATATCAGGACCCCTCGGCGATGCGCCGCACGCTGGGTGCCTGAAGCGTGCTCTGCGCCCCTGGCCCTGGGGACGCCGCGGTGAGCGGGCTCCCAGAGCGCCGCCCTCGCGCGAGCTCACCGCTCCTCGGGCGTCATCCACTTCGCCCCGACGGTCGGTCTCCACCCTGCGAGCAGCTCCAGCAGGGCTTCCGGCTCATCGGCCACCTGCAGCATCGCGCGATGCGCCGGCCGCAAGAACCGCTCGGCCTCGACGTGATCGAGGAACGCGATCAGCAGCCGGTAGTACCCCGCCACATCGAGCACCCCCACCGGCTTCTGCTGCGAGCCGAGCTGGGTCCAGGTCCACACCTCGAACATCTCCTCGAGCGTGCCGATCCCCCCCGGCATCGCGACGAACGCGTCCGACAGGGCCGCCATCTTCGCCTTGCGCTCGTGCATCGTCTCGACGACGTGGAGCTCCGAGAGACCCGTGTGCCCCACCTCGCGCGTGTTCAAAAAGCGCGGGATCACGCCGATGACCTCCCCCCCGCGCGCGAGCGCCGCGTCGGCGATCACGCCCATGAGGCCCACGTGACCTCCCCCGTAGACGAGCCCTATCCCGCGCTCCGCGAGGAGCTCCCCGAGCCGCACCGCCGCCTCGCGGTACGCCGGCGAGGCGCCGGGGCTCGATCCGCAGTAGACACAGATCCTCGACAGGGTGGTCATGCCCCGAGCCTACGCCCGCGGGCGCGCCCGTTCCAGGGCCGCTCGGCGCGCGCGGCGCCGAGCAGCCCGCCCCCCCGGGGGCTCGCTAGTCCTTGTCGAGCTTGCCGACCAGGCTGAGCGTGAAGAACGCCCCCATGTACTTGAAATGCGGGCGCACCTGCATGTCGACCTTGTACCAGCCGGCGTTGCCCGGCACCTCGGTCACGATGATCCTCGCCTTCCGCAGCGGCCTGCGGCCCCGGACGCTCGCGGAGACCACGTCCTGATCGGCGACGTACTGGCCGATCCAGTCGTTCAGCTCCTTCTCCAGATCGGCGCGCTCCTTCCACGTCCCGATCTGCTCGCGCTGGAGCACCTTCAGGTAGTGCGCGATGCGGCACATGATGAACATGTACGGCAGCTGCGTCCCCAGCCGGTAGTTCATCTCGGCCGCCCTGCCCTCCTCGCTCTGGCCGAAGAACTTCGGCTTCTGCGCGGAGTTCGCCGAGAAGAAGCAGGCGTTGTCCGAGTCCTTGCGGAAGGTGAGGCCGATGAAGCCCTCCTCCGAGAGCTCGAACTCGCGCCGCTCCGTGAGCATGATCTCGGTCGGCACCTTCGTCTGGATCTCGCCCATCGCCTCGTACTGGTGGAGCGGCAGGTTCTCGACCGAGCCGCCCGCCTGCGGGCCGATGATGTTCGGGCACCAGCGGTACTTGGCGAAGCTGTCCGCGAGCCGGGTGGCGAACGCGAACGTGGCGTTGCCCCAGCAGTACGCGTCGTGCTGGCCGACCACGTCCTCCTCGTAGTTGAACGCCTTCACCGGGACGGTGTTGTTGCCGAACGGCAGGCGGAGCAGGAAGCGCGGCATCACGAGCCCGACGTAGCGCGCGTCCTCGGTCTCCCGGAACGCGTTCCACTTCGTGTACTGCGGGCCCTCGAAGAGCGCCTTCAGGTCCTTCAGGTTCGGCAGGCCGAGGAAGTCCTTCAGGCCGAAGAACTGCGGGCCCGCCGCCGCGAGGAACGGCGCGTGCGACATCGTCGCGACCGCGGCGCACTTCTGGAGGAGCGCGACGTCCTGCGGCCCCGGCCCGAACTCGTAGTTCGCGATGATCGCGCCGACCGGCTTGCCGCCGAACTGGCCGAACTCGGCCGAGTAGACGATCTTGTACAGCCCGCTCTTCGGCACCTCGGGCGCGTCCTCGAAATCCGCGAGGAGGTCGTCCTTGGAGCAATTGAGCATCTCGACCTTGACGTTCTCGCGGAAGTCGCAGCGGTCGATCACGAACTTGAGCCCGCGCCAGGCGGACTCGAGCTTCTGGAACGTCGGGTGGTGGAGGATCTCGTCGATCTGCCGCGAGAGCTTGACGTCGATCTCCGCGATCAGCGCGTCGACGAAGGCCTTGTCGACCTTCTCGCCCTCGCGCCGCGGGGCGACGAGCTCCGAGATGAAGGCCTGCACGCCCCTCTTGGCGATCTCGTACCCCTCGTCGCCGGGCGTCATCTTCGTCTCGGCGAGGATCTCGTCGAGCAGCGAGCCCCCCTCGAGGCTCTGGACGCCGGCGCTCCCCGCGGCCTGTGTCTCTGTCGCCATCGGTCACTCCCCTTCCTTGTCGAGCCCGAGCTCGCTCACGATCTTGTTGCGCTGGGCCGGGTCGCTCAGGATCTGCTGGATCTTGTTGCGGAACGCCTTCTCGTTCCCGAGCGGGCCCTTGAGGGCCGTCAGCGCGGCGCGCAGGTCGAGCAGCTTCTTGAGCTCCGGCACCTGGTTCGCGATCGCCTCCGGCTCCATGTCGCTCAGCCGGCGGAACTTCAGGTTGACGGTGAGCTCGCTGTTCTCCTGCTCGGAGAGGACGTCCTTCACGTTGAAGGTGAGCGCGAGCTTCTGCTCGCTCATGACCTTCTGGAAGTTGTCCTTGTCCACGTTGATCGGCTTGCGATCCTCGAGGGGCCGCGGATCCGGCCGCATCGTGTAGTCGCCGAGCATGAGGAGCTTCAGCGGGAGCTCCACATCCTCCTTCGCGTTCCCGGTGGCCGGCTTGTAGGTGATGTTCACGCGCTCTTTCGGAGCGACTGATCCCTCTTTCATCGCAGGCTCCTTTCCCCGTCGGCAGCGGGCGGAGCGCCCGCAGGCCGCACGAGCATAGACCAAAACGCGCGGCCGGCGGGCAAGCTTCTCGGCGCCGCGCCGGGGCCGTCATTCCCCGAGCGAGAGCTTCAGGGCGAGCGCCGCGTCGAGCTGGCACACGCGCTCGAAGGCGAGCGCCTCCCTGGCCTTGGCCTCGGGGGCGACGTCGTAGCCCTGGTTCAGGACGCGGTAGCATGTGTGCAGGGCGGCGTAGAGCTCCGCGCACAGCGCCGGCTGCCAGGTGGTGAGTCGGTGGTGCTCGACGACCTGCTCCAGCGCCTCGAGCTGCGCGCGCGCCACCAGGAACTGCGACAGCTCGATGTTGATCTGGGCCATCGCCAGCTTCGCGCGGAAGCGGTCCAGCGCCGACGGCGCGGCGGCCGCGGCCTTCTCGAGCAGGACCATCGCCTCGATCGGCTGCTGGTTGGCGACGAACCCGCGGGCCTCGGAGAGCGGCTTGTCGAGGTAGCTCCGCGGCCGCGCCGCGGCGCCGTTCTGCGCGGCGCCGCCGAGGACGGCCGCCACCTCGGTCGAGAGCCAGGCTTGCGTCTCGTCGTCCGCGAACGGCATGCCGTCGTTGAACTTGAGGGTCGGCAGGAGCGGCGCGCGGAGGAGCAGGACGGCCACCTCGATGAGCACGGCCCGCCGGGCGTCGGCGTAGTCCTCGCCGAGCTGCTCGAGCGCGTGGGCCGCGTACCGGTGCGGATCGAGCCAGAACGGGTAGTTCGACGCGAACTCGTCGGCGACCGGCAGGATGTCGGCGAACGCGCCCTGGCTGGTCAGGGCGGGGAGCGCCTGCCGCACGTGATCGGGCGGCGGCGGGATCGGCGTGGCGCCGCTCGGCGACGAGGCCCCAGGATCGTCGAGGATGTCGATCCAGAGCCCGGCCCGGAGGATGCGGTACGCGGCCGCGCGCTTCGGATCCGCGGCCCGGAGCGCGTCGCCCACGCGCGCGAGCAGCAGCGCGCAGCGGCCGAGGGCGGAGAGCGCGGAGTCCTCGTCGGCGATCGCCTCGACGCTGAGCCCCGGGTCGCCCGCGGACGCGGCGGCGGGCGGCGCGGCGATCTGCGCCGGCGGCGGGGCCACCACCGCGGCGACCGGCGCCGCGACCAGCGCCGCCTGCGCCTGCGGCTCGGGCTCGGGCTTCGGCGGCGGCGGCGGCGGAGGTGGCGGCGGCGGCGGGGCCTCGGCGGGCAGGCTTGCGACGAGGCTCCGGATCGTGTTCCGGAGGGCGCCGAAGCCGCCGTAGGCGTCGCCGAGCTTGTCGCTGAGGTCGGCGTCGAGGGCGCGGCTCACCTGGTCGAGGGCGTTCACGACGTCGCGCTCCGCGGCGGAGGGCGTGAGGCCGGCGAGCGTGTCTGCCGCGAGGTCGCCGAACCAGGAGCACAGGTTGCCGCGCGCCTTGGGCCGCCGGAGCGCGGGGTACATGGTGTCCCAGAACGCGCCGTTCAGCTCCTGCACGAGCACGAGCCCGTCGAGCAGCCCGGGGAGCTTGTCGAGCTGCGCCCTGGCGGTCGCGTAGTAGAGGGCGACGCGAAAGTCCTTGGACTTCTCGCTCAGGATCTCGTCGGCGCCGCTCGCGACGCGGCCCCAGTCGACCTTGCCGCCGGCGAGCGACTGCAGCTTGTCGATCTCGTTCTTGAGGGCCTCGAACGCCTCGTCGTAGGTGACGTCGGCGCCGACGCCGCCCTGGATGGGCGCGAGCAGCGTCTCGACTCGCGCCCTGGCTTGTGTGATCGCGTCTTCAGCGGCCATGGGTCGCGCAGGATATCAAGACGCCCCGGGCGTGGACGGCGAATTGGCGCGGCGAGGCGCGACGCCCGGGCCACGGCGTCGCGGCCCGGGTTTCCGGGCGCCCCGGCGCTCTACCCGCCGAGCCCGGGCTTTGGCGCCGCGGCCTGGGTCCCGGGCGTCCCGGCGCTCTACCCACCGAGGCCCTCGAGGAAGCTGTCGAGCGACAGATCGGTGCGGGCGACGAGCGCGTCGAGCTCCGGGCCGAGCGCGTGTCGAGAAACCTGCTCCTCGACGGGGGGAGGTCCGCAGAGATCGGCGATGTGCTCGGCGTGGGCGGTGGGCGCGATCAGCTCGCGGAACGAGGCGACGTGGGGCGGACCGAGGTGGAGGAGCAGGGTGCGCTGGGGGGACCAGAACGCGTTCATCAGGGTGCGGCCCCAGCGGGACAGGCGGAGGGTCATGTCCATCCAGACGGCGGCGGCGTAGGCGTCGCCGGCGCCGAGGGGCAGCCTGAGGGCGAGGCCGGTCTTCGGGAGCTCGTGGCCGCGGAAGGGCATCACGGAGTCGAGGACGTTTTGCACGACCCAGAAGCGGCTCTCGTCGGTGCCGAACCCGGCGTCCCAGAGCGCCTTCATCGGCTGGGTCTTGAGCCAGGCGCGGTAGGCGGCGCTCGACGCGTCGGGGTCATCGAGCGAGGGGGGCGTGATCTGCGCGACGCGGTGGAGGAACGCGTCGACGGGCATGGAGCGGCCGCTGGTGGCGAGGTCGTGGGCGGCGGCGAGGAGCGGAAAGAGGGCGATGGGGAGCGACGCGCCAGCGGAGACGAGCTGGTCGTAATCGTAGGAGCCGAAGACGATGATGGGGTAGAGCCGGCCGGCGTTGTCGCCGCTGGCGGCCCAGGCGCCGACGAGGCCGCGGGCGGGCGGCTCATCGCCTTTCGGCTCGCCGTGGAAGACGAAGAGACCGAGCGCCGACTGATAGTACCCATCGAAGTGGGGACCCATGGCGCGCCGGGCGAAGTCGATGGACGCGCCCAGCCAGCGGTCGAAGGCAGCGAGCTCCTCTCCGCCTGCGTTCAGGCGGATGAAGTCGCCCGTCGCGGGCAGCTTGCCGAAGCAGCCGACCTGCGGCGGAACGGCAGGGCCCTTCTTGCGGCGCCAGAACATGACGGCCGGAGAGTGAACCACGAACGGCGCGGGGAGCGCTACCACCTTGCCGGTCGCCACGGGCGCCTCGCCGATCGCCACGGGCGCCAGCGGGGAGGGGGGGCCGCGCGCGCGGGGGCGGCGGGGCCCCCTCCCGCGAACTCGCGCCTTGTGGTGGCCATGGCCACCTGCACGGACCTGCCGAGATCAGGAGCGACTCGCTTCGCCGCGGGCCGGCGCTCGGGTTCGCGGGGCCCTACCCCGCCGCCCCCGCGCGCGCGGCCCCCCTCCCCGCTGGCTCCTCTCCAAGAGCGCCCCCGTCCCTGCTCAGCGAGGCCCAGAGGACAGCGCCCCCATTTACCCCCCGATCACAAAGAGCCGGCGGAGGAGGGGGTGTCGTGCGTGGGGCCGGCGGGGTAGGGCCCCGCGAACCCGAGCGCCGGCCCGCGGCGAAGCCCCCCCTCATGGATCGAGTCACCCGTCCAGCGGGCCATAGCCACCACAAGGCGCGAGTTCGCGGGAGGGGGCCCCGCCGGCCCCACGCACGACACCCCCTCCTCCGCCGGCTCCGTTGCGGATCACCCACCCGCGAGTTCGCGGGAGGGGGCCCCGCCGGCCCCACGCACGACACCCCCTCCTCCGCCGGCTCCGTTGCGGATCACCCCTTGCCGAAGCGATCCCCGATGCTGGGCGGGCAGTTCGTGGCGCGGAAGAAGCTCGACGGGAACGGATGATTCCCCCGAGTCGGCCGCACCTCCATCGTGACCGTCACAGGCGGCGCGGTCATCTGCCACGTCACCGTGAAGAGCTGGTCGTTGTCCTTCTGCGCCGTCGTCGTCCCGGCCTCGAACAGGCGGAAGATCCCCCACGGCCCCTCGCGCACCAGCTCCTCGTCGAGCCCGCCCGCCCCGCGCACTTGGATCCTCGCGCCCTTCGGCCCATCCCCGGGCCAGTTGAAGGTGTGCCAGAACTCCTTCTCGTTGCGATAGAGCCTCTTCTGGCCGTCCACCTCGAAGACCACCTCGCTCACGATCGGGCTGACCGTCTTCATGTTGATGTGGAAGACGACCCTGGGCTCCGCCCCCCCGCCCGCGAACAGCGCGTCCGTGATCTCGTCCGCGCGCCTCAGGCAGTTGTACAGGTTCGGGTTGAACGGCGTGAACGGCCTCGCCGCCTGCGGCTGACCCGCCAGGTGCGACCTCGGGTAGTAGTCGTGCCCCACCTTGTAGTGGAACCCCTTGAGGTACGTCTCGTAGAAGCCCCAGAGCACCCCGTCCTGCGGCTTGAAGAACGCCATCGCGTCCTCGAGCGACGCGTCGCGCGACGAGGCGAGGTTGAACGGATAGCGATCCTTGATCTTGTCGCGGTAGTGCGGCCAGACCTCCACCTCCCAGATCCCGCTCGCCGCGCCGCCGGCGCGCCGCACGACCGCCTTGTACGCCTGCCGGAGGGGGTTCATGAGCAGCGGCCCCATGTGCCGCTGCCCGGTCTCGTCCATCGAGAGCAGGAGCCCCTGCGTCTCCTTCACCGCGTCCTGGAATAGCTGCGTGGCCCGCGACGTGTCCGTGTCCGGCGGCCCGTCCTCGACCACGCTCATCTCCCCCGCGAGCTGCTCGAGCAGGCTGACGTACCGGTTCAGCTTGGGCGCCGGCGGCGGCTGCCCCTCGGCCGCCGGCCCCGGCACCCCGAACTCCACCATCGACGCGAACTTGTCGGGCACCGGATCGTAGTGCTCCGCCTCGCCGCTCGGGAGCAGCCCGCCGAGCGGCCCCGTCCTCCGCTCCGTCCGCTGCCGGAGCTTGTTCTTCACCTGGTCGATGATGCCGCCGTCCGCCGTGAGCACGTTCGGCTTCTCGTCCCGCTGGAACTGCGTCTCGTCCGCGAGCCGCTGCAGCAGCCGCCGGTACGGCCAGTCCGGCGTCGACAGGATCCTGAACTCCCGGATCGCGTCGCGGTTCGTCTTCGGGATCTCGACCTGGATGTCGCGGAAGAACGCCTCCCACTGCGAGATGTAGGCGTTGTCGTAGTCCTGCCGGACGCGCTCGAGCTCCTTCTGGATCCGGTCGCCCTGCCGCTCCTCATCGTCCGAGAGCGGGAGCACCCAGAGCTCGCGCTCGAGCTTCTTCCTCCCCTCCTTCAGCGACTCGATCACCTGCGCGTGCCCCTTCGCGGTGTACGGCCCCTCCACCTCGAACCAGTTCCCGGTCCGGTTCCGCTGCGCGCTCTGGATGACCGACAGCACCTCGGGCCGGTCCGCGAACATCTCGTCGAGCGACACCGGCGGGTACTTCAGGTTCTCCCGCGTGTTCGGCCCCGCCTCGTCGTACTTCTGGTCCTTGAGGACCGTCACGATCTGGTCGTAGTAGCGCTTCGTCGGGTCGACCTTCCGGAGATCGTCGCGCGCCTTCTGGATGAGCGGATCGTCCAGATCCTCCGCGGCCAGCACCCCCCGCCGCACGAGGTCGACGTAGTACGCGACGTGCGGGGCCAGCCTCGCCTTGAGATCGCTCTCGGGCAGATCCGTGATGGGCCTCAGGTGGTTGGCCCAGACCTGGGTCAGCCGCCCGACCTGCCACTTCGCCTCCTCCTCCAGCTTGCCCCGGTGCTCCTTGCCGAGCAGGAGGTAGCTGCGCAGGGCGTTGTAGCCGTCCAGGTACTCCCTCTCGCGCACCGTCTCGAGCTCGCGCTCGAGCTGCGCCTTCGCCGGGGCGACGAAGCCCTCCTTGAGGCTCTTGATGTACTGCTCCAGGGTCGGCGGGAACAGCTTGTCCCCCTGGAACATGAACCAGCCGTGGTCGACCGGCGTGTCCTCGACGAAGCGATCGAGCTTGCCGACCTGCCCCTGCAGCTTGTCGAGCCGGTCGATGTTGCCGGGCACGTCCGGCCGGGCGCCGTCGCGCCCCGCCCAGCGCACCAGCGCGACCTCGTCCGAGATCTGCCCCGTCTCCGCGACGAGCGCCTTGTTGTTGTAGAACGACACCACGGCCGGGACGAGGAACAGGATCGCGAGGATCGCCGCCGCCGCCGCCGCCGCGATCCGCTGCAGCCGACGCCGCCGCATCTCGGCCTCGGTGCGCGCCGCCAGATCCTGATCGGGGAAGACGACGCCCGTGAAGACGTCGTGGAGGAAGAAGCTCTTCGACTCCTTCTCGACCGCCGCGTCCTCCTCGCCCTCCCCGAGCGGCGCGCGCAGCCCGAACGCCCGCCCCATCGCCCCGACCACGCGGTCGAGCGGGCGCCCCTCCTGGACGCCGCTGGTGAAGTAGAACCCGCGCAGGATCGGCGCGGGCGCCGCGCCGGCCGACGGCGCGAACGCCGCCGCCATGAAGTCCGACAGGTTGCGCTTCACCCCCGCGAACTCGAGCGGGAACTGGAAGATCTTCTCCTTGGCCTCGCGGTTCCGCTCGCCGATGAGCCGCTTCGTCAGGCGCGCGTGCAGCCGCTCCACGAGCAGGTCGAACTCGCGGTCGAAGATCTTGCCGGGCTCGTCCTTGCGCTCGTCGAGCCGCACCGTGGCGCCCCACGGCTGCGCGCGCTCGCTCTTCTTCAGGTCGCCGAAGTACTCGGCGAAGCCCGCCACCAGGTCGGCCTTCGTGAAGAGCACGTAGACCGGCAGGATCATGTGCAGCGTCCGCTGCATCTCGTCGATGCGCGCGCGGATCTTCTTGGCCGTCTGGTCGATCTGGTCGTCGCTCGCGTCGAGCAGCTCGCTCAGGCTCACCGCGACGATGACGCCGTTCAGCGGCTTGTGCTCGCGGTACTCGAGCAGGGTCTCGAGGAACGCCATCCACTCGTCGTGGTCGTCGCTCTCGGTCGTGTACCGGCCGGCCGTGTCGAGGAGGATCGCCTCGTTCGTGAACCACCACTCGCAGTTCCGGGTCCCGCCCACGCCGCGCACGCCGGTGCGCTCGGGGTCGAGGTACGGGAACACGAGCCCCGAGTGCCGCAGCGCGGTGGTCTTGCCGGCGCCGGGCGGGCCGACCATCACGTACCAGGGCAGGACGTAGAGCGCGTCGGCGCCCCGCTTGCCGCCGCCGAGCTTCGAGGCCTTGAGCGCGGCGATGCCCTCCTGCATCTGCCGGTGGACCTCCTGGATCTCGGCGCGCCGCTCCGGCTTCGCGTTGATCGCCTGCTCCTGCGCCTGCTGCGCGATCGCCTTCTCGAGCGCCCGCGCGGCGCGCGCCGCCCGGATGCGCCGGTAGATCGCGAGCCCGACGAGCAACGCGACGACCGCCGCCGTCGCCGCGAGCGGGATCTCGATCGGGAGCAGCTCAGCCCCCTCCCCTCCCGCCGGGCGCAGCAGAAACCACACTCCCCACACCACGGCGAGGAACAGGGCGCTCAGGATCCACAGCCACATCGGAAGTCTCCCTCGGGAACCGCAGAGAAGGGGCGGAGCCGCCTAATTTCCCGTGCTGAGCAGCTTCTTGATCGCGTCGGCCACGCCCTCGGCGTCCGAGGCCACGATGAGCCGGAGCACGATGACCACGAGCACGGCGAGGACGAGCAGGCCGAGCGCGATCGCCAGGTACGGCAGCTCGCGGCGGACCGCGCCGGCGCCGCCGTCCTTGCGCTCCGCGTTCGGCGCGAGGACCTCGCCGCCGCCCTCGGCGACCGCGACGTGGTTGCCCACGCCCTCGATGACGGCGCCGAGGCCCTCCTGCTGGCGCAGACGATATTTCCCCTGGAAGCCGAGGGCCAAGCAGAGGAAGTAGATCTGCGCGACGTGGTTCCTGCCGCGCTGGCCGTAGAGGTTGTCGAGGTTCGTGAAGAACCCGTCGCCGGCCGTGTTGAGCTGGAAGAACTGGAACTGGAGCGGGTTCTGGAGCCACTGCGTCCTGCCCGGCCAGTTGGAGTTGAAGATCACCTCGTCGGCGAACGCCGCGAGCGCGAACTTCGCGTCGATCATGTCCTGCTCGGGGATGCGGGCCTCGCGGCCGTTCTGCATCATCGTGTCGAACAGGCCGAGGACGCGCCGCTGGAGGATGTCCGGCGCCGGCAGATCGCGCGAGTTCCTGAGCTGCAGGATCAGCGACAGGACGTCGGAGCAAACAAAGTACATCGTCTGCGAGAGGCTCATGCGCTCCTCACCCGGAAGGGACGGCCCGGCACGGTCACTTCCCCGCCGGGACCGCGATCAGCCGGAGATCGACCTTCTGCGGTTCGATGGGCTGGTAGATGGCGATCGTGCCAGAGCCGAGGATGTCGTTCCAGTAATCGCCGGCCTGGTCGACGCGGAGGTAGACGAGCCCCGGCTTGACCGGGATGGCGCCCGGCGGCCGGTACTCGATGGCGACGCGCACGCCGGGCGTCGCCGAGTGCAGGATGTGCCCGATCTGGGTCCACGACCCGATCTTGAGCAGGCGCGGGAGCCGCTCGCGCAGCGTGGCCTCGTCGGTGCCCTTCGCCTCCAGGAACATCTCGTGGCTGCGCGGCAGCTTCGGGTCCTCGAACCGGCCGAGGTACATGCCGTCCTCGCGCTTCTCCAGCGGGACGATGACGTACTGCTCCGCGATGCTGCCGCTGATGAGCGCCATCGCCCGCTCGAACATCGGGTCGAAGACGCCCTCGAGATCGAGGTAGTTGAACTTGGGGAGGGTCGTGGGGTCGCCGTCGGCCGAGAAGGTGCAGAGCTCGCCGATGAGCGAGCCGAGGACGACGAAGCACTGCTCCGGGTGCGCGCCGCCGTGATCGACGAGGTGCGACACGACCGGGATGTACGAGTTCACGGTGTGGAGCAGCCAGAACTTCGCGGTGTCGGAGGCCTGGAAGTCGATCGACGCCGCGGTGCGCATGCGCCGCCCCTCGACGAGCGACTTCTGCTTGCCGACGAGCGCGGAGAGCACGCGCCGGAGGCCGGACATGATGTGGTCCGAGGCGTTGATGCGGAGGACCGACGGGATGAAGCTCTTGCGCAGCACGATGGCGCCGGCGCGGTCGCGGGCGAGCTGCGCGACGCGCACGGTCTGGTAGGCGTCGCGGGGCTCGGTGCCGAAGATGAGCCGCAGGTTGCTCCGCGCCCAGGCGACCGAGGTGTCGTTGCGCCCGGTGTTCACGTCGGGGACCGTCGCCTGGGCGGCCACGAACCGCTGGGCGGGCCCGACCTTGGCCGGGTCCAGGCTGACGTTCGCGGCGGTCTCGCGCACGTTGGGGATGCCGAGGAAGACGTCGAGCGCGTCGAGCGCGGCCGGGAACGCGCCCTCGAGCGGCCGCGCCTCGACCTGGTCCTCGCCGCGGTCGCCGATGAAGAACGGCGTCCCGTCGGGGAAGATGCCGTGACACCGGATCACCTTGAACTGCCCGGCCGCGAGCGCGCGCTCGTCGAACTGCGCGGACGTGATGCCCCAGTCATAGCCGACGACCGCGTGGAGGCGCGCGTGGAGCAGCGTCTCGTGGTACAGGTCCGTCTGCTGCAAGTGCTGAGGGGTCATGAAGAGCCCCTCGGTCCAGACAGGCTTACGCGGGTGGATCATGTCGCCCGTCCACTCTTATCAGATGTGCCACGCGCCGCGTCGCGAAAGCGGGGCGCGCGGGGGGAGCCGTGACGTCGCGCGGCGGCCGTCGCGCCGCGCGCGCATCGTCGCGCGGCGGCCGTCGCGCCGCGCGCGCATCGAGGACCGTCGGGCCGCGCCATGCCGCTATTTCCCCGCAGCGGGGCTCGCCTCCGGCGCGGCGGCCTTCTTCGGCAGGTTGAGCCGGCGCACGGCGGTCGCGTTGGGGAACATCGACTCGTCGAACTCGACGCCGTTGTCGATCTTGGTCGAGTCGAGGAAGAACGCGACCCGCGGATCGGCCACCGGCGGCCCCGCGTCGGGGTTGCGCCCGCCGCACTGGGCCTCTCCGGGCGGGAGCGGGAACTCGTAGAACGTCTTCCAGCTTTGGCCCTTCGGGCCGTGGAAGAGGGCGACGCCGGCGAGGTGGCTCGCGTCCTTCAGCCGCTCGAACTTCACCTCGACGAGGTCGTTCGGGAAGACCTCGACCTCGTCGACCTTGGCGAGGTCGTCCTCGAGGACCTCCTTGTCCCGGAGGAGGACCTGGTCGTATGTCGCGTTCTCCAGGCGCGTGCTGCTCTTGAGCTGGTAGAGCCGCACGACGACGGGCCGCGGGTTGCCGTTCTCGTTGGGGTTGATGTTGTCGGCGGCGTAGATCGAGAGCGTCACGATCTGGACGTCGCAGGGCTCGGGGGCCGCGGGCGGCGGCGCGGGGCTCGAGCAGCCCGCGACGGGCACGGCGGCGCCGAGGAGGGCGGCGAGCAAGCCGACCACCGCGCCCGCGGCGACGCGGGCCGCCCGCGCGCCAGGGCGCGGCGATGGCTCCCGGCGGGCGGTTGCCGGGCGCGCTGGGAGCTCCCCCGAAGGAGGGGAAGGAGAGCGCGATCCCCCGACCTCGGTCGAAGCCTGGCGGAGCTTTTCGAGCGCGATCATGCCCCACCGTTGTAGGCGGAGTCGCGGTGATCGTGCAACTTTGGAGCGGGCCTGCGGGACGCTGGCGCTGGCGAGGGCGGAGGTCCCGGCGGGCTCGATGGGGCGCGCCGCGGCTACGCCCAGGAACGCGACGCCACGGCGCAAGGACGGCGCTGTGCCGAGCAGCACGCGCCGGCGGGGGTCTCCGCGCGGCGGGGGCGGGCGGCGGGGGCGGGGCTGGGGGCCACGGGGCGGGCGGCGGCAGCGGGGGCAACAGCGCGGGCGGCGGCGGCAAGAGCGCGCCGGATCCGAACCGGTACCCGGAGTGCGGCACGGTCTCGCATCCGATCGATGTCGTGACCGGGCGGGTGTTCACGCACGCGATCCCGATCTGCGCGCTGCCGGGGCCGCTGCCGCTCGTCTGGGAGCGGTCGTACAGCTCCGCGATGGCCGACCGCGATGCGGGGTTGGGTCACGGCTGGGGCCACAGCCTGGGCTGGGAGATCGAGGTGCGGAGCCATCGGGTCCGGGTGTGGACGGGGCTGGGCACGGCGGTGGATCTGCCGAAGCCCGCCGGGAGCGAGGAGGTGCTCGGCAAGTGGGGCTACGGGCTGCGGCGCGAAGCGGACGGGTGGCTCCTCGACGTAGGCGACGGGGTGAAGCGGCGGTTCTCGCGCATCGAGGACGGCGGCGGGCGCGCGCGGCTCACGGCGGTGGAGGATCGCAACGGCAACCGCATCGCGCTGACGTATGACGAGAAGACGGGTCGGCTGGTCGAGGTGACCGACAGCGCGGGGCGGCGGATCCGGTTGCGGGACAGGACGTCGGGCGAGTCGCGGGAGCGGCGGTCACCACCACGATCGAGGTGCTCGACGAGGAGCGCGGCGGGTGGCTCGCGCTCGGCACGCTGACATGCGACGGCCCCGGCGATCTGGTGGCTGCGACCGACGCGGACGGCCACGCGTGGCGGCATACCTACGACGAGCGGCACCTGCTCATCGAGGACGCCGACCGCAACGGGCTGACGTGGCACTTCGTCTATGACGCCCAGCGCCGCGGCATCGAGGCGTGGGGCGACACCCCGGGCGAGAGGGATCCGAGCCTCGCAGGAGAGCCGCCGAAGTATCTTCACGACGGGCAGACGCGGTGGAAGGGGATCCACCACTGCAAGGTCAACACCTGGGACATCGGCTTCACCGAGGTGGTCGACTTCAGCCAGGCGCAGCGCTTCCATGGAAACGAGCACGGCACGCTCGACAAGCGCGTGATCGGCGGCGCGGTGCTGACGGCGACCTACCGCGAGGACGGCTGGATGACCTCGCGCACCAACGAGCGCAACGGGACGGAGCGGTTCGAGCGCAACGCGCGCGGCAGCGTCGTTCGGTACACCGACCCGCTCGGGCACATCACGACGATCGAGCGCGACGCGAGCGACCTGCCGGTCGAGATCGTCGACGCGAGAGGCGGCGTCCACCGGTTCGAGCGCGAAGCGCGAGGCAACGTCACGCTGTACGTCGACTCCACGGGTGCGGCGACCTCTCGCCGTTACGACGCGCGAGGGCTCATCGTCGAGGAGATCTCGCCGAACGGCGAGCGCACAGCGTTCTCCTACGATGCGCACGGCAACTGCACCGAGGTGACGCTGGCGAGCGGCGCCACGTGGCGCTTCCGCCACGACGCGCTCGGCCGGTGCATCGCGGTGATCGACCCCTTCGGCGCGGAGACGCGGTATCGGTGGTCGGCGCGCGGCGACCTCGTCGCGGTGATCGATCCGACCGGCGCGACGACGCGCTACGCCTACGACGGCGAGCAGCACGTGACCGAGATCGTGGACGCGAACGGCGGCGTGACGTCGTTCGTGTGGGGCGGCTACCACAGGCTCTGCGCGCGCCGCGACGCGAACGGCCACGAGGTGCGGCTCGGCTACAACCCCGAGGGCGAGCTGGTCGAGGTGCGCAACGAGAAGGGCGAGGTGCACGCGCTGCGGCGCGACGGCAGCGGCAAGGTGCGCGAGGAGGTGACGTTCGACGGGCGGGCGATCCGCTACAACTACGACGCAGCGCACGACCTGATCTGGCGATCGCACGGTGAGCGGGACCAGGTCCGCCTGCAGTACGATCCCGCCGGCCGGCTCATCCGCCGGGAGTCCTGGGACGACTCGGCCGAGTGCTTCGACTACGACGAGCTCGGCGCCTTGGTCCGCGTGGAATGGCCAGGCGGGGAAATCCGGCTCGACCGCGACGCGGCTGGACGCGTGGTGCGCGAGATCCAGATCGTCGATGGCGTGGAGCACCGGGTGGAGAGCGCCTATGACCGGGAGGGCGAGCGCATCCTGCGGGAGACCTCGCTCGGCCATGCCGAGGCGGTCGAGCGGGGGCTGCTCGGCGCGCGGCGGCGGACCGTGCTCGACGGGCGCGACGTGGTCGAGCATGCGAGCGACGTGCTCGGGCGGGAGATTTCGCGCGCGCTGCCGGGCGGGGGGCGCATCGAGAGCGCTTATGACGTGCTCGGCAGGATCGAGCGGCGGCGCGCGGTGGGCCAGCCGCGCGAGGTGCCCGTGGGGCCGGGCGAGCCGGCGTGGATCGGCCCGCGGCCGGAGAACGTCACCGCCGACATGGCGTATCGGTACGATCCTGTCGGCGAGCTCAGCGCCTCCTGGGATCAGCGGCGGGGGTGGACGCGGTATCAGTACGATCCCGTGGGCCAGTTGCTCGCGCGCGTGCCGGAGCAGGCCCGGGCCGAGGTGTTCCGGTACGATCCAGCGGGGAACAGGCACGAGGGCGGCCCTGAGGCACCGACGCGGGAGTACGGGCCCGGCAACCGGCTCGTCCGCAAGGGGAACATGCAGTACCGGTGGAACCCCGAGGGGCGGCTCGCGGAGAAGTCGGTGGAGGCCCCGGCGACCGGCACCCGGAGAGACTGGATGTACACGTGGAACCTCGCAGGGCTCCTGGAGAGCGTCACCACGCCGGAGGCCGAGCGGATCGAGTTTCGGTACGACCCCTTCGGCCGGCGCGTGGAGAAGCGCGTGGGCAAGGCGCCAGCGTCGTTCCTGCACGCCTTCAAGCCGCACGCGGTGACGCGGTTCGTGTGGGACGGCGACGTCCTCGTCCATGAGATCACCCGGCGGGCGCACGCCGAGGGGGATCCGGTGGTGCAGGTCAAGACCTACTGCTTCGAGGACGACGGGTTCGCGCCGGTCGCGCACTGCGAGGACGGCAGGTGGTTCCACTACGTGAACGACCCCATCGGGACGCCGGAGCGGCTCGTCGACGCGCGCGGCGAGGTGGCCTGCGAGCTGCGGCGTGAGGCGTGGGGGCGGACGGAGGCGGCGCCGGGGGCGAGGACCACGACGGCGATCCGGTTTCCGGGGCAGTACGAGGATGCGGAGACGGGGCTCTGCTACAACAGGTTCCGGTACTACGACCCGGAGGCGGGGAGGTTCATCAGCGTTGACCCGCTCGGCATCAACGCTGGACTCGATCCATGGATTTACGCTCTAAACCCTGTAAGCTGGTCCGATCCACTTGGTCTCATCAGCCTCGATCATGATAGGATCGCTCATGGGGGCTATTATGCTCGAAAGGCGCAGCGAAGGGCGGCTGCCACAGCGAAGGCTGCCATCTACCTGAAACACAAGAAAGCCAGGGACTGCACGCAGGCTGCCGAGATGAGCAAGGGGGGAGGACCTGCTCAATTCGACCCATCCCTTGATGCCGATGCGCTGACGCGCGAGGCACTCCGGCGAGGCACGGTGGTTCGATGCAATCCAATCGATGACGCCAACTTTCACACGCTTTATCGGTTTGACGAACCTATCGGCTATGCCAACGGTGAACCTACCCGTTGGATCCGCGCGGAATATGCCAGCGACGCGATCCACGGTCATCCCAGACCGCTGAGCGAAGTACGCAAGAAGATACGAAAGGCAAAACCATGAGTTCGAGCTCTCAACCGCCCTTGCGCGCGCTGCGTGTTCCCGCAGGCTGGTGCGTCAGCACCAACGGTCTTCGAGAAATCGATCCGTCTTCACTAACAATCGATCATCCGCATTGGGAATTTTTCGAGGAGGATTTGCTCGTACTTGTTCACGCACACCGAGAAGCCGTCCTCGATCTCGGCTGGTATCCAGAGATGCGCTCAGAAGGTCAATTCCGCGCCGAGCTAATCATAGCCGAAGACTGGACGAACCCCACAGTCACACTATCAACGAGGAATCTGGACGAGATTGTCGCGTGGATTGAAGAACAGATGGTTCATGCGCACAAGCTCAATCCGCCACTGCGCCAATGGCGTCCCAAGTGGTGAGAGAGAAGCGAGAGCCAATCTCGCCGCGTGCAGCGGGGCGGGACCTCCGGCCTGACGATGCGGTACTTCGTCGCGGCCGAAGCCGCCCCGAGATGACACAGGCCAGCGGCGCCACGTGGCGCTTTCGACACGGCCGGACCGGCCCGATGCTCGCGCGCGTGCCGGAGCAGGCCCGGGCCGAGGTGTTCCGGTACGATCCAGCGGGGAACAGGCACGAGGGCGGCCCTGAGGCACCGACGCGGGAGTACGGGCCCGGCAACCGGCTCGTCCGCAAGGGGAACATGCAGTACCGGTGGAACCCCGAGGGGCGGCTCGCGGAGAAGTCGGTGGAGGCCCCGGCGACCGGCACCCGGAGAGACTGGATGTACACGTGGAACCTCGCAGGGCTCCTGGAGAGCGTCACCACGCCGGAGGCCGAGCGGATGAGTTTCGGTACGACCCCTTCGGCCGGCGCGTGGCGAAGCGCGTGGGCAAGGCGCCAGCGTCGTTCCTGCACGCCTTCAAGCCGCACGCGGTGACGCGGTTCGTATGGGACGGCGACGTGCTCGTCCATGAGATCACCCGCCGGGTCCAAGCCGAAGGGGATCCGGTGGTGCAGGTCAAGACCTACTGCTTCGAGGACGACGGGTTCGCGCCGGTCGCGCACTGCGAGGACGGCAGGTGGTTCCACTACGTGAACGACCCCATCGGGACGCCGGAGCGGCTCGTCGACGCGCGCGGCGAGGTGGCCTGCGAGCTGCGGCGTGAGGCGTGGGGGCGGACGGAGGCGGCACCCGGGGCGAGGACCACGACGGCGATCCGGTTTCCGGGGCAGTACGAGGATGCGGAGACAGGGCTCTGCTACAACAGGTTCCGGTACTACGATCCGGACGCGGGGAGGTTCGTCAGCAGCGATCCCATCGGTCTCGACGGGGGAACCAACGGTTGGACGTATGCGAACAATCCCATCGGCTGGATCGATGCATACGGCCTGATCTCAGCAGATCATGATCGGATTGCTCATGGCGGCTACTACACGCGCAAAGCCAAGCGTCGCGCCGCCCACACGGGAACCTTAGCCAATTATACCAAACACAAGAAAGCGCGCGGCTGCGCAGAAGCCGCAACGATGAGCGCAAACAACGGAAACGCTCAATACGACCCATCTGCAAATCCTGGTGCACTTGAGCGAGAAGCGCTGCGCAAGGGGACCGTGACGAGAGGGAACCCCATCACAGATCACAACTTTCACGCCCTACATCGCTTCGACTCACCGATAGGGTATGCCGACGGAGAGCCCACGAGGTGGCTTCGAGCGGAGTATTCATCTGGATTCATCCACGGCCATCCTCCCCCACTGTCCGATGTGCGCAAGCTCATCCCGGGAGCAGATCCATGAGACCGTTTCACATCGCCCCTCTACAGCCTCTGCGCATCCCGACCGGATGGCGAATCACGATCAACAATCTATGCGAATTCAATCCGTGCACCATAAACGATCCGAGCGACGAACGATGGGAATATCTGGAAGAAGACCTGTTCTCGGCACAACACGAGCACTACCAGACCACAGTAGACGTCGGATGGTACCCTTCAATGAGCCCCGACGGCAACTACAAAGCAATATTCATTCTCAACGACGATTGGAACAATCCGCTCGACGAGCTGGTTACACGAAATCTTCAGGAGATAGTACCCTGGCTTGAAGAGCGAATGGCCAACCCACAAGCCCGTCGAAAAGGTCGAACGCAGTGAGCATCGGAGCGGCGCGGCGACAGGCATGACACGCATGCCATCTTTCTCACCTGGGTAGTCGAGGGCATTCTTGAGGGTTGGCAGCCCGCGAGTCTCTCGAAGCTCGCGCACAGGAGCCTTCTCGGCGTGCCCTCGCTCGCAACAGCAACGTGGCGCACCATGGCCACGCGTGGAGGAACGATGACCATGCAAGATGCCCCTGCCGCCCCGACCGGCCTTGAGCTCGACCACGAAGGGCCGACCGATGCCGCCGCGCCGGGCGAGGCCGGGCGTTCGCGCGGCGCGACGCTTCAGGACCTGGTCGCGGACGAGCCCTTGCCCCAAGCGCCGTGCGCCCCCGTGGCGATCGGCATGCGCACCGGGCGCGTGCTCTCCGTCGCCGGCGACCGCGCCACGCTCGCGCTGGGGGACGCGGACGCCCCCGTGGAAGCGGCGATCGCGCCGAGCGTCGACCCCGCGGTGGTCGACGAGGCGCGCGAGCAGGGCAATGCCGTGCTCGTGGAGCTCTCGCCCGGAGAGGCGCCGGTGGTGGTCGCCGTGCTGACGACACAGCGGCCGCGCGCGATCCGCCTGCACGCCGCGACCGTCCACATCGAAGCCGATCAGGAGCTCTCGCTGAGCGCGGGAGAGAGCTTCGTGCAGATGCGGAGAGGGGGTCTCGTCACGATCGCCGGGGCGCAGGAGGTCTCGATGCGCACCAGCCAGGGCACGGTGCGCGTCCGCAAAGACGGCGAGATCGAGCTGGACAGCGAGAGCGAGGTGCTCTTGCGCTCCTCCAAGAGCGCCCTCCGCGTCCGCGCCGAGGACGAGGAGATCGCGCTCATCGCGACGCAGATCCGCGCGACGTCGCGCGGGCTGTTCCGCATGGTCGGGCGGCTCTTGCGCTTGAATTGACATGCCAGCTCCCGCCGGCGCCGCCGGGTGGCATGCGGGATCCATGCCGGAGGCTGACCGGGCCGTGAGCGCATGGTTGTACCGGCATGCGTTGTGCCACCGGCGAGAAGGAGATGCCGGCGACCGGTTCCGGTCCGGCGGAGGCTCCCGGCTGCCTCCTGCAGAGCGCTTCCGATCCCGCGGAGGCTCCCGGCTGCCTCCTCCAGACCGGTTCCGATCCGGCAGAGGCTCCCGGCTGCCTCCTCCAGACCGGTTCCGATCCGGCAGAGGCTCCCGGCTGCCTCCTCCAGACCGGTTCCGATCCGGCAGAGGCTCCCGGCTGCCTCCTCCAGACCGGTTCCGATCCGGCAGAGGCTCCCGGCTGCCTCCTCCAGACCGGTTCCGATCCGGCAGAGGCTCCCGGCTGCCTCCTCCAGACCGGTTCCGATCCGGCAGAGGCTCCCGGCTGCCTCCTCCAGACCGGTTCCGATCCGGCAGAGGCTCCCGGCTGCCTCCTCCAGACCGGTTCCGATCCGGCAGAGGCTCCCGGCTGCCTCCTCCAGACCGGTTCCGATCCGGCAGAGGCTCCCGGCTGCCTCCAGCAGACCGGTTCCGGTCCGGCTGGCGAGCATCGAGCTGCCTGCGGGGCCACCACACCCCGCGCGCCCAGCCGTCCCCTCCCCGCCTCCCCCCTTCACGGGGACTGCCGCCCATTCGACCGAGTGCCGTTCGCTTTCCTGAGCCGATCCGCTCCCAGGCGCCGATGATCCTTGCAAGCGCTGCCCGACGCGGCGCCCGGCGAGAAATCCGTGACCACGGCGCTGAACATCCACCCAGAAGCGGACCGCGCGGCGCGCGGCGCGCCGACCTCGGTTGACCCGCGGGGAGCGCGCTGCGTAGAAGGCGGGGTGCCATGAGCCGACCGGAGGGGATCCGCTCCGACGCGCCGCCGTCGCCCCCGGGCGACCGCACGTACGCGACCGGCGACCGCTGCGAGAAGTACCGCATCCTGCGGATGCTCGGCGAGGGCGGCATGGGGCAGGTCTACGTCGCCGAGGACGACTACCTGAAGCGGCGCGTCGCGCTCAAGGTCGTGCGCCGCAAGTACATGCTGGGAGGGAGGTTCGCGCAGGCGCAGCGCAAGGAGGCGCGCGTCCTGGCGGAGCTCGATCATCCGAACATCGTCAAGGTGTACGACGCGGGCATCACGCGCGGCGGCGTCATGTACATCGTGATGGAGCTCGTCGACGGGATCTCGCTCCGGGAGCTGATCCGGCGCGTCGGGGCGCTCGATGTCCCGAGCAGCCTCTCGATCGCCGCGCAGATCGCGGATGCCGTCCGCGTCGCCCATCGCGCGGGCATCGTGCACCGCGACCTCAAGCCCGAGAACGCCCTGATCACGCGGGCCGGGCTGGTCAAGGTCGTCGATTTCGGCATCGCGACGCGGGTGAGGCGGCGCGCGGAGGAGGAGGCGTCGAGCGATCCGTTCGCGAACATCGCGACGGTGCACTACATGGCGCCCGAGCAGGCGCTCGGGGACGGCGCCACCAAGGCGTCCGACGTCTATGCCATCGGCATGATCCTGTACGAGCTGATCGCTGGCAGGCACACCTTCGCGGCGGCGTCGGACGAGATGCCGACCCGGGGCGAGGTGACGCTCCACCAGATCCACGCGGTCCCGCGGCCGCTCGTGGAGGCCGTGCCAGGGTTCGACGGCCGCGAGATCAGCGATCTCGTCGACAGGATGCTGTCGAAGATCCCGCGCGAGCGCCCCCGCGCGGCGGAGGTGCAGCGCGCGCTGGCGCGGGAGCTCCGCCGCTACCAGGAGGAGAACCCCCACGACGCCGGGCGCTCCTCGCTCGCGCCGGAGCACCGGCGCGACGCGCCGATCGCGCCGCAGCCCCGGGGCGGCTGGGCGGGCCCGACGGAGCCCGACGCGGGGGTGGCGGGGAGCACGGGCGAGGCCTCGAGGAGCGGCCGCGGGCGCGCCGCGTGGCCGGAAACGGGGGAGGATCGACCCGGACCGCAGCTCGTGACGGCGCCGCTCGACCGCGCCTTCCGGCCGCCGGCGCCGGAGACGGCGCTGCCGTTCCAGCCCGCGGGCGCGGCCCCGCCGGTGCTGCGGGGCCGCGGCTGGACGATGCGGATGCCCGGCGCCCCGCCGGTGCCGGGCGGACCGGGATCGGCGACGACGGCGCCGCCGCCGGAGAGCGCGGCGTGGTCCCCGGCGGCCGGGTCTCCGCTGAATCCGCGGCAGATCACCACGCAGCGGATGCTCCCGGCGGCCCCGCAGCCCGCCACGGCGCCGTTCCCGAGCGCCTCCGGGTACGCAGCGAACGCGCCGGCGCCAGGGCCCGCGACCCACGCGGGGGCGGCCAGCCACGCGGGGCACACGACCCACGCGGGGCCGGCGAGCCACGCGGGGGCGGCGAGCCACGCGGGGGCGGCGAGCCACGCGGGGCCGGCGAGCCACGCGGGGGCGGCGAGCCACGCGGGGGCGGCGAGCCACGCGGGGCACACGACCCACGCGGGGGCGGCGAGCCACGCGGGGCCGGCGAGCCACGCGGGGGCGGCGAGCCACGCGGGGCACACGACCCACGCGGGGCCGGCGAGCCACGCGGGGCCGGCGAGCCACGCGGGGCCGGCGAGCCACGCCGGGTACACGACCCACGCGGGGCCGGCGAGCCACGCCGGGTACACGACCCACGCAGGGCACACGAGCCACGCAGGGCCCCCGGCGTCGCCGCCGGGGGGAAGCTCGGGCGCACGCGCGACGTCGCCTTCGCTCACCACGATGGCGAGCCCGGGCGCGGTGCCGCTCCTCGTCGAGCACCGTCCGCGGGCAGTCGGTCGACTGGCGAAGGCGGGGCAGTGGTTGGCCGTCTCGGTCGCGTCGGCGCTGACGTCGGGGCTCGCGGCGGCGCTCGTGCTCACCTGGTGCTCGTCTCGCGGGGTGGATGCGCCGGAGAGCATGGCGACCGATCCCGCACCGGTGACGAGCGGCCCCGTGCGCCTGCCGGAGACGACCACGACCGCGGGCCCCGCGGCGGTGGCCAGCGCGAGCTCGTCGCCGACGGCGGCGGCATCCGGGGCGGCATCGCCGGGGGATCTCGCGGCGGCGCGGACGGCGGCGCCTGCGCTCGCCGAGGCGCCGTCCCCCCCCGCCGCCTCCAGCACGCTATCGGCTGTGGTACCTCAGGCCGCAGCGACGGCCGCCCCGCCGCCCGCGGCACCTGCGCGCCCGGCGCCACCCCCCGCAGCCGTGGCGCCGGGGCCGCGAGCGACGTCCACGGCGCGCTCGCGAGAGGCCAGGCCGCCGTCCACCGATCAAGATGACGACATCTACGAGGACGACATCTACGGAATGCCGGCGCCCGACCGGCGGCGCGCGGCCCCGGCGCGCCCCGCGCGCAAGGCCCCTTCTCGCCCGTTCTGATCGAGGTCACCCCGCATGAGCCACGACGTCAAGAAGTACCTGCCGAACGAGGAGACGTTGCGCCGCGTCGCGGACCAGGGCGCCTCGGACGAGAACATGCGTCGCGCGCTCCAGAACCCGCGCCTCCGGGAGGCGCTCGCGCACCGGGAGCCGTCGAGGGACGCGCGGCCGTCGGCCGGAGCGGCGCCGGCGGCGGGGTCCGCGGCGCTGCCGCACGGGGCTGCGATGGGCACGGGAGGGGGCGCGCCCGCGGTGCGGTGGCCCGCGGGGAGGATGATCAAGTACGCGGTGATCGCGACGCTCTGCGTCCTGGTCCCGACGGTGCTCGGCTTCGTGCTCGGGAGGCGCAGCGCCCAGGAGGACGGCGTCCGATCGGTTGTCTCGACCGCGCCGGGAGCGCCCACGGGCGCTGCGAGCGCGGTGCTCCACGCCGGCCCGAGCGCGTCGGCCCAGGCCACGGCTGCACCGAGCGCGTCGGCCCAGGCCACGGCTGCACCGAGCGCGTCGGCCCAGGCCACGGCTGCACCGGGCGCGTCGGTCCAGGCCACGGCTGCACCGAGCGCGTCGGTCCAGGCCACGGCTGCACCGGGCGCGTCGGCCCAGGCCACGGCTGCACCGGGCACGTCGGTCCAGGCCACGGCTGCACCGGGCGCGTCGGCGCAGGCCACGGCCACGCCAAGAACGCCGGCATCCGCCCCTGCCGCCCCGAGGACGCCCGCCCCGGCGACGCGCGCTGGCGCGCTCGGGGCGAGGCCGAGCGCGGAACGCACCCCGACGCCGCGGCCCTCGGCATCGTCCGAGCCTGCCCCGACCGCGACCGTCCCCAAGCAACCTCCCCCGCCCTTCGGAGACAAGCCCGAGTTCTAGAGCCTATGAAAATGCATCGACCGATCGCCGCCCTGCTGCTCGCCGCCCTGCTGCTCCCGCCCGCGGCCGGGAGCGCCGCTCCGCCCGCGCCCGGAAGCGCCGCCCCCCCTGCGCCGGGGAGCGCCGCCCCGCCTGCCCCGCCGAAGGAAGACGCCCTGTCGGCAACGGCCCGCGATCTGTTCGCGAAGGGTGCGGAGGCGTGGAACCAGCGGAGGTACGACGCGTGCCGCGCGTGGCTCCTCGCGGCATGGAGCATCAAGCCGCACCGGCAGATCGCGGGCAACCTGGCGGCCTGCGAGATCAAGCTCGGGCTGTTCCGCGATGCGGCCGAGCACCTGTCGTTCCTGACCCAGGCGACCGCCGACGGGAAGCGGGGCGAGCTGAGCCCGGAGCACCGCCGCCTGTTCGACGACGCGCTGTCGAAGATCGCCGTGCTGAACATCGACGCCGAGCCCGGCGCGACGGTGCTGATCGACGGCAAGGCCGTGGGGCAGGCGCCCCTCTCCGCGCCCGTCTACCTGGAGCCGGGCACGCACACGCTGGAGGCCCGATCGCGGTCGGGCAGCACGGCGGAGTTCTCGAGGCGGTTCGAGGCGGGGGCGCAGAAGACGCTCACGCTGCACCCGCCGATGCCGAACGCGAAGGTGGCCCCGCCGCCGCCGGCGCCGGCAGCAGCGCCGCCGCCGGACACGCCGGCCGCACCCGCCGCGCCGGCACCGCCGCCGGACACGCGGGTGCGCGACGGCGTGGTGATCGGCGGCCTTGCGCTCGGCGGCGCGGCGATCGCGGCAGGCGTGGTGCTGGCGATCGTGTCCAACGGCAAGAGCGAGGAGGTGAACGACGCGCGCCATTCGATCGCGAAGGACGGCGGCATCAACGCGTGCAGCGACCCCGCGTTCAGGGCGCGCTGCGATGCGCTCGCCGACGCGAAATCCGCCGAACGGACGACGGGAGACCTCGCGCTCGCCGGCTTCGTGACCGCGAGCGCGGCGCTGGGCGGCGCGGCGCTCGCGGCCATGCTGTGGCCGGTCGAGACGCCGCGGACAGCGGATGCGCGTGGCGTGCGCATCGCCCCGGCAGTCACGGCGCAGAGCGCCGGGCTCACGATCGGAGGTGCGTTTTGAGTGAGGACACGGCGGACCGAGCGATGATTTGGGGGGACCGAAGGAAGCGGGTAATGCGACGCATGCACTTGAACGGTATCGTTGTCGTGCTGGCCGGGTTCGCGACCGCCGCCGGCACAGGGTGCTTGAAGCGGTCGGAGGGCTGCTTGGACGCGCTGCTGTGCGATTTTGGGGAAGCAGGCGGGGGCGGTGGAGGGAGCACGCCGCAGGAGTGCGTGCCGAGCAAGAGCAGCGAGGCAGTGAACGACGGCTGCGGGGTGTTCGTGGCGGCCTCGGGGGACGATGCCGCGGCGGGGACGAAAGCAGCGCCCGTCAAGACGATCCAGCAGGCCGTGGCGCGCGCGCAGCAGGAGGGCGCCGCGCGAAGGGTGTACGCATGCGCCGAGACGTTCGAGGGCCAAGTCGAGCTGCCCGGCGGCGTCACGCTGTTCGGAGGGCTCGACTGCTCGACCGACTGGCGTTGGCTCGGCGAGACCAAGACGATCCTCACCGCGCCCGAAGGCGAGATCCCGCTCGTGATGCGCGGCGGCGACGGCGCGGTGCGCGTCGAGGATGTCCACGTCGCCGCGCGCGCCATCGACCCGAGCAACGAGGCGGCGCCGGGCGCGTCGTCCATCGCCGCGCTCGCCGAGAGCATCGCCGTCGAGATGGCGCGCTGCACGCTCGAGGCGGGCGATGCGGCTGACGGCCGCGACGGCGAGCCATACAAAGAGCCGGCGCACGCCGGCGAGCAGGGCAACCCGGGCCGGGAAGCGTGCTCGGGGGAGATCGTCGTGCCCGGCGGTGTCAAGCGGAATGAGTGCGGCACGCCGGACTACCCCAGCGACGATTCCACGGGCGGACTCGGCGGCATCGGTACGCTGGCCGAAGGTGGCGCTGGTTCGCCTGGTGGGCCGGAGGGCGCTGGTGGCCTGGGTGGCGCGGGCGAAAGGACACAGGAGTGTACCGCCGGCACCGCCGGCGACGATGGACTCCCCGGCGAGCCCGGCCCCAACGCCACCGGCCTCGGCACGCTCTCCTCCTCCGGCTATGCCGGCCTCTCCGGCACTGCCGGCTCGCCGGGCACCACCGCACAGGGCGGCGGCGGCGGCGGCGGCGCCAAGGGCGGCTCCGCTGCGAACCAGTGCACGCCCGAGTCCGCCGGCGGCGCCAGCGGCGGCTCCGGCGGCCCCGGCGGTTGCGGCGGCAAGGGCGGCAACCCCGGCGGACCGGGCGGCGCCAGCATTGCCCTCGTCAGCCTCGACGCCGAACTCACCTTCGACGACGTCCTGCTCAAGACCGGTCGCGGCGGCCGCGGCGGCAACGGTGGGCCCGGTCAGGAGGGCGGCTCCGGCGGCCTCGGCGGCCCGGGCGGCACCGTGCCGGCCGGCATCGAGGGCCTCCAACCCGGCTGCTCCGGCGGGCCCGGAGGCAAGGGCGGCAACGGAGGCAATGGCGGCGGCGGCCTCGGCGGCCACTCCCTCGGCATCGCCTACCGGGGCAAGCCGCCGCCTTCAAGAGGCTTCTCCGTCGAGACCGGCGAGGCCGGCCCCGGCGGGACCGGCGCCGGTGATGGCGGGGCCGCTGGACTCAGGGCGGATACGCAGGAATTTGCGCCGTAGCTACGCGCCAAGTACGTGCCCCGAGAAGAAATCGCACATCGAGACAACAAAATCCGGCAACAATCTTCGCATGTTCGTAATGGCACACGAAGGAGTCCATCGCCTCAAGGACCAGCGAAAGGGCCTTTACGCATCTCGGCCAGAGCGGTAGGCCTTCGTCCGCACCTCGAGTGCAGCAGGTCGACACTCCACAGAGTGCGACTCGGCGGGTCAGCCGGCCTCCACGGAGGCCGGGTGGTGGCCGATGGGCAGCCGGAGCAATTCTCCACCCACGCAAGTAGCCCGAGGCCGGCTCAGCCCCGAGGGCTTGAGGTGTATCGGCGTGCAGCCTCGTCGCCGCGCCTTGCATTGCGGCATGGCGGTGTGTGTACGTTGCGCGGCAACGCACCTGCGCCGCGATGACGCCGGGCGTTGGATGAAATCGACACTGCCGCCTGCACTTTCTTGAGCCGATCGCTCCACTCACGCCGATCTCTTTGCAGGAGCCAACGCGCACGACCGCTGCGGTGCCCGCGAGCTCGGTCGCGCGGCGCCACGCGGCCGCGTGCCAGCCTTGGAGATCTCGGTGAGCAACCAAACCAGTCTCGACCCAACGTCACGGCATTCCCCTCCCTGCGCGCGCGCAGCGCGCGCTTTGGGAGGGGCCGGCGGCGCGCAGGCGCGAAGCGCCGAGCACCGACGGGGGGTGGGCAGCCCTCTCCTTCTCTGCTTCTTCCGCGGCGCGCTGTCGCTCTTCGGATGCAGTGATAGTTGCCCATGAAGACCACCCATCGCTCGATCGCCGCCTCGCTCCTCGCCGCCTTCCTGCTGTCCCCCGCAGCGGGGAGCGCCGTCCCGCCCGCACCATCGCAGGCCACCTCGCCCGCGCCGCCGCAAGCCGACACCCTGTCGAGGACGGCCCACGAAATGCTCGCGAAGGGGGCGGAGGCGTGGAACCAGCGGAGGTACGACGCGTGCCGCGCGTGGCTCCTCGCGGCATGGAGCATCAAGCCGCACCGGCAGATCGCGGGCAACCTGGCGGCCTGCGAGATCAAGCTCGGGCTGTTCCGCGACGCGGCCGAGCACCTGTCGTTCCTGACCCAGGCGACCGCCGACGGGAAGCGGGGCGAGCTGAGCCCGGAGCACCGCCGCCTGTTCGACGACGCGCTGTCGAAGATCGCCGTGCTGAACATCGACGCCGAGCCCGGCGCGACGGTGCTGATCGACGGCAAGGCCGTGGGGCAGGCGCCCCTCTCCGCGCCCGTCTACCTGGAGCCGGGCACGCACACGCTGGAGGCCCGATCGCGGTCGGGCAGCACGGCGGAGTTCTCGAGGCGGTTCGAGGCGGGGGCGCAGAAGACGCTCACGCTGCACCCGCCGATGCCGAACGCGGAGGTGGCCCCGCCGCCGCCGCCGCCGGCGCCGGCAGCGGCGCCGCCGCCGCCCGTCGCGCCCGCGCCGCCGCCGGACACGCGGGTGCGCGACGGCGTGGTGATCGGCGGCCTCGCGCTCGGGGGCGCGGCCGTTGCGGCGGGCGTGGTGCTGGCGATCGTGTCGAACGGCAAGAGCGAGGACGCGGAGGACGCGGTCCGGTCGATGGCGAAGGACGGCGGCATGAGCGCGTGCAAAGACCCCGCGTTCAGGGCGCGCTGCGACGCGCTTGCCGACACATACATCGCCAAGGGAACGACAAGGAACCTGGCGATCGCCGCCTTCGCGACCGCAGGCGCCGCGCTTGGCGGCGCAGCGATCGCGTCCGTGCTGTGGCCGGTCGGGGCGCCACAGGCGGAGGCCGGGCGCGGCGGCGTGCACCTCGCGCCGAGGATCACGGCGCAGGGCGCCGGGCTCACGATCGGGGGTGCGTTTTGAGGGAGCACGCGGCGGAGCGAGAGACGACTTCGCGAGACCAAAGGAAGAGGGTGATGCGACGAGTGTACTGGAGCGGTGTCGTTGTCGTGCTGGCCGGCCTCGCCACCGCCGCCAGCGCAGGGTGCGGGGCGCTGCCGGAGGGCTGCCCGTATCTGTTGCAGTGCGATCTTGGGGAAGCAGGCGGGGGAGGTGGCGGAGGCGGAAGCACGCCAGAGGAGTGCGTGCCGAGCAAGAGCGGCGAGGCGGTGAACGACGGCTGCGGGGTGTTCGTCGCGGCTAGCGGGGACGACGCCGCGGCGGGGACGAAAGCGGCGCCCGTCAAAACCATCCAGCAGGCCGTGACGCGCGCGCAGCAGGAAGGTGCCGCTCGAAGGGTGTACGCGTGCGCCGAGACGTTCGAGGGCCAGGTCGAGCTGCCCGGCGGCGTCGCGCTCTTCGGAGGGCTCGACTGCTCGAACGGCTGGAGCTGGATCGGCGAGACGAACAAGACGATCCTCACCGCACCCGAAGGCGAGATCCCGCTCGTGATGCGCGGCGGAGGCGGCGCGGCGCGCGTCGAGGATGTCCACGTCACCGCGCGCGCCATCGACCCGAGCAACGAGACGGCGCGGGGCCTGTCGTCCATCGCCGCCCTCGCCGAGAGCATCGCCGTCGAGATGGCACGCTGCACGCTCGAGGCAAGCGATGCGGCGGACGGCCGCGACGGCGAGCCGTACGAAGAGCCGGCGCTCGCCGGCGAGCAGGGCAACCAGGGCAGGGAGGCGTGCTCGGGGGAGATCGTCGTACCTGGCGGCGTCAAGCGGAATGAGTGCGGCACGCCGGACGACCCCAGCGACGATTCCACCGGCGGGACGGGTGGCATCGGGCAGATGACTGAAGGTGGCGCTGGTTCGCCTGGTGGGCCGGAGGGCGCTGGTGGCCTGGGTGGCGCGGGTGAGAGGGCACAGGAGTGTACCGCCGGCACCGCCGGCGACGATGGACTCCCCGGCGAGCCCGGCCCCAACGCCACCGGACTCGGCACGCTCTCCTCCTCCGGCTACGCCGGCCTCTCCGGCACTGCCGGCTCGCCGGGCACCACCGCGCAGGGCGGCGGCGGCGGCGGCGGCGCCAAGGGTGCCTCCGGGGCCAACCAGTGCACGCCCGAGTCCCCCGGCGGCGCCAGCGGCGGCTCCGGCGGCCCCGGCGGCTGCGGCGGCAAGGGCGGCAACCCGGGCGGCCCCGGCGGCGCCAGCATCGCCCTCGTCAGCCTCGACGCCGAGCTCACCTTCAACGACGTCCTGCTCAAGAGCGGCCGCGGCGGGCGCGGCGGCAACGGTGGGCTTGGTCAGGAGGGCGGCTCCGGCGGCCTCGGCGGTCCGGGCGGCGCCGTACCGGCCGGCATCGAGGGCCTCCACCCCGGCTGCTCCGGCGGGCCCGGGGGCAAGGGCGGTAACGGCGGCAACGGCGGCGGCGGGCTCGGCGGTCACTCCCTCGGCATCGCCTACCGGGGCAAGCCGCCGCCTTCCAGCGGCTTCTCCGTCGAGACCGGCGAGGCCGGCCCGGGCGGGACCGGCGCCGGCGACAGCGGTGCTGCCGGGGTCAAGGCGGATGCGCTGGAATTTGCGCCGTAGCTACGCGCCAAGGACGTGCCCCGAGAAGAAATCGCATCTCCACACAATAAAACCCGGCAACCACAAGCACCTGTTCGTAATGCACCACGAAGAGCACCATTGCCTCAAGGACCAGCAAACAGGCCTTTACGTCCCTCGGCCGGAGCGGTAGGCCTTCGCCCGCACCTCGAGTGCAGCAGGTCGCCACTCCACGGAGTGCGACTCGGCGGGTCACCCGGCCTCCACGGAGGCCGGGTGGTGGCCGATGGGCAGCCGGAGCAATTCTCCTTCCACGCAAGTGACCCGAGACCGGCTCAGCCCCGAGGGCTCGATGTGCATCGGCGCGCAGCCGCGTCGCCGCGCGTTGCACCGCGGCGTGGCGGTGTGTGTGTGTGCGTTGCGCGGCGGCGCACCTGCGCCGCGATGACGCCGGGCGGTGGATGAAATCGACACCGCCGCCTGCACTTTCCTGAGCCGATCTCTCCGCACGCGCCGATCTCTTTGCAGGAGCTCACGCGTATCGCTGCGGTGCCCGCGAGCTCGGTCGCGCGGCGCCACGCGGCCGCGTGCAGCCTTGGAGATCTCGGTGAGCAACCAAACCAGTCTCGACCCGACGTCACGGCGTTCCCCTCCCTGCGCGCGCGCAGCGCGCGCTTTGGGAGGGGCCGGCGGCGCGCAGGCGCGAAGCGCCGAGCACCGACGGGGGGTGGGCATCCTTCTCCTTCTCTGTATCTTCCTTGCCGCTCTGCCGCTCTTCGGGTGCAGTGGTAATTGCCCATGAAGCCCCCCCATCGTTCGATCGCCGCCTCGCTCCTCGCCGCCCTCCTGCTGTCATCCACAGCGGGGAGCGCCGCCACGAGCGCGCCGCCGCAGGCCACCTCGCCCGCGCCGCCGCAAGCCGACCCCCTCTCGAAGGCAACCCTCGAAATGCTCGCGAAGGGTGCGGAGGCGTGGAACCAGCGGAGGTACGACGCGTGCCGCGCGTGGCTCCTTGCGGCATGGAGCATCAAGCCGCACCGGCAGATCGCGGGCAACCTGGCGGCCTGCGAGATCAAGCTCGGGCTGTTCCGCGATGCGGCCGAGCACCTGTCGTTCCTGACCCAGGCGACCGCCGACGGGAAGCGGGGCGAGCTGAGCCCGGAGCACCGCCGCCTGTTCGACGACGCGCTGTCGAAGATCGCCGTGCTGAACATCGACGCCGAGCCCGGCGCGACGGTGCTGATCGACGGCAAGGCCGTGGGGCAGGCGCCCCTCTCCGCGCCCGTCTACCTGGAGCCGGGCACGCACACGCTGGAGGCCCGATCGCGGTCGGGCAGCACGGCGGAGTTCTCGAGGCGGTTCGAGGCGGGGGCGCAGAAGACGCTCACGCTGCAGCCGCGGACGCCGCAGGCGGAGGTGACCCCACCGCCGCCGGCGCCGGCAGCAGCGCCGCCGCCGGACACGCCGGCCGCACCCGCCGCGCCGGCATCGCCGCCGGACACGCGGGCGCGCGACGGCGTGGTGATCGGTGGCCTCGCGCTCGGCGGCGCGGCGATCGCGGCGGGCGTGGTGCTGGCGATCGTGTCGAACGGCAAGGGCGAGGACGCGGATGACGCGCTCCAGTCGATCGTGCGGGACGGCGGCGCGAACGCATGCAACGACCCCGCGTTCGGCAGGGCGCGCTGCGACGCGCTCGACGACGCGTACATCGCCGAGGGGACGACAAGGAACCTCTCGATCGCTGGCTTCGTGACCGCGGGCGCCGCGCTGGGCGGCGCGGCGCTCGCGTACGTACTGTGGCCGGTCGGGGCCCCGCGGGCGGAGGCCATACGCGGCGGCGTGCGCGTCGCGCCGAGGATCACGCCGCAGGGCGCCGGGCTCACGATCGGGGGTGCGTTTTGAGCAAGCGCGCGGCGGAGCGAGCGACGACTGGCAGTGGTCAAAGGAAGAGGGTGATGCGACGAGTGTACTGGAGCAGTGTCGTTGTCGTGCTGGCGGGCCTCGCCACCGCCGGTGCCGGCGCGGGGTGCGGGACGCTGCCGGCGGACTGCCCTTACCGGGCGCGGTGCGATTTTGGGGAAGCAGGCGAGGGAGGCGGCGGCGGAAGCACGCCAGAGGGGTGCGTGCCAAGCAAGAGCCGCGAGGCGGTAAACGACGGCTGCGGGGTGTTCGTCGCGGCCAGCGGGGACGACGCCGCGGCCGGGACGAAAGCGGCGCCCGTCAAGTCGCTCCAGCAGGCCGTGACGCGCGCACAGCAGGAGGGCGCCGCGCGAAGGGTATACACATGCGCCGAGACGTTCGAGGGCGCGATCGAGCTGCCGGGCGGCATCGCACTCTTCGGAGGGCTCGACTGCTCGAACGGCTGGCGTTGGCTGGGCGAGACCAAGACGATCCTCACCGCGCCAGAAGGAGAGATCCCGCTCGTGATGCGCGGCGGTGACGGCGCTGTGCGCGTCGAGGATGTCCACGTCACCGCGCGGCCCATCGGCCCGGACGACGCGGCGGCCCGGGGCCTGTCGTCCATCGCCGCCCTTGCCGACGGCATCGCCGTGGAGATGGCGCGCTGCGTGCTCGAGGCAGGCAACGGGGCGGACGGTCGCGACGGCGAGCCGTACGAAGAGCCGGCGCTCGCCGGCGAGCAGGGCAACCCGGGCATGGAGGCGTGCTCGGGGGAGGCTACACTCGGGGGGCTGGTCAAGCGGAATGAGTGCGGCACGCCGGACGACCTCAGCGACGATTCCACGGGCGGGACGGGTGGCATCGGGCAGATGACCGAAGGTGGCGCTGGTTCGCCTGGGAAACCAGTCGGTACGGGCGGTCTCGGCGGCATGGGTGAGAGTCCGCTCGAGTGCACCGCCGGCACTGCCGGCGATGACGGCCTTCCCGGCGAGCCCGGCCCTAACGCCACTGGCCTCGGCACGCTCTCCTCCTCCGGCTACGCCGGCATCTCCGGCACCGCCGGCTTGCCGGGCACCACCGCGCAGGGCGGCGGCGGCGGCGGCGGAGCCAAGGGCGGCTCCGGTGCCAACCAGTGCGCGCCCGAGTCCGCCGGTGGTGCCAGCGGCGGCTCTGGCGGCCCCGGTGGCTGCGGCGGCAAGGGCGGCAATCCCGGCGCGCCCGGCGGTGCCAGCATCGCCCTCGTCAGCCTCGACGCCGAGCTGACCTTCGACGACGTCTCGCTCAAGGCCGGCCGCGGCGGCCGCGGCGGCAACGGCGCGCCCGGTCAAGACGGCGGCAACGGCGGCCTCGGCGGCCCGGGGGGCACCGTACCGGCCGGCATCGAGGGCCTCAACCCCGGTTGCTCCGGTGGGCCCGGGGGCAAGGGCGGCAACGGCGGCAACGGCGGCGGCGGGCTCGGCGGCCACTCCCTCGGCATCGCCTACCGGGGCAAGCCGCCGCCTTCCAGCGGCTTCACCGTCGAGACGGGCGAGGCCGGCCCGGGCGGGACCGGCGCCGACGACAGCGGTGCTGCCGGGGTCAAGGCGGATACGCTGGAATTTGCGCCGTAGCTACACGCCAAGGACCTGCCCCGAGAAGAAATCGCACCTCCACACAACAAAATCCGGCAACCATCCGTGCCTGTTCGTAATGGTGCACAAAGGGCACCATCGCTTCAAGGACCAGCGAAAGGGCCTTTACGCCCCTCGGCCGGAGCGGTAGGCCTTCGCCCGCACCTTGAGTGCAGCAGGTCGACACTCTACGGAGTGCGACTCGGCGGGTCACCCGGCCTCCGCGGAGGCCGGGTGGTGGCCGATGGGCAGCCGGAGCAATTCTCCTTCCACGCAAGTGACCCGAGACCGGCTCAGCCCCGAGGGCTTGAGATGCATCGGCGAGCAGCCTCATCGCGGCGCGTTCCAACGTGGCGGTGCGTGTGCGTTGTGCGGCCGCGCACCTGCGTCGCGATGACGCCAGGCGGTGGACGAAATCGACGCCGCCGCCTGCACTTGAGGACGGCCTCGGCGGCCCGGGGAGCACCGAGCCGGCCAGCATCGAGGGCCTCAACGCCGGTTGCTCCGGCGGGCCCGGGGGCAAGGGCAGCAACGGCGGCGGCGGGTCCGGCGGCCACTCCCTCGGCATCCCCTACCGGGGCAAGCCGCCGCCTTCCAGCGGCTTCTCCGTCGAGACCGGCGGCCCCGCCGTCGCCGGCGGCGGGACCGGCGCCGGCAACGGCGGGGCCGCCGGGATCAAGATGGATACGCTGGAATTTGCGCCGTAGCTACGCGCCGAGGGCGTGCCCCAGAAGAAACCGCATCTCCACACAACAAAATCCGGCAACCATCCGTGTCTGTTCGTAATGCACCACGAAGAGCACCATCACCTCAAGGACCAGCAGAATGGCCTTTATGCCCCTCGGCCGGAGCGGTAGGCCTTCGCCCGCACCTCGAGTGCAGCAGGTCGACACTCCACGGAGTGCGGCTCGGCGGGTCACCCGACCTCCACGGAGGCCGTGGTGGTGGCCGATGGGCAGCCGGAGCAATTCTCCTTCCACGCAAGTGACCCGAGACCGGCTCAGCCCCGAGGGCTTGAGGTGCATCGGCGCTCAACCTCGTCGCCGCGCGTTGCGCCGTGGCGGTGCGTGTGCGTTGTGCGGCGGCGCACCTGCGCCGCGATGACGCCGGGCGGTGGATGAAATCGACTCCGCCGCATGCACTTTCTTGAGCCGATCTCTCCGCGCGCGCCGATCTCTTTGCAGGAGCCCACGCGTATCGCTGCGGTGCCCGCGAGCTCGGCCGCGCTGACGCCCACGACCGCGTTGGCCATCCGGCGCGAGGAGGACAATCGTGTATCCACAGCTCGCCGTCGAGGCGGCAGCACAATCGCACGTGGCGCGCCGCCATGGCCACAACGAGGGCCGGCTCGCGACGCTACCGTGCCTCGGGCTGTTCATGGTGGCCAGAGGACTCGACCGCAGCACGACCGGAGAGATGACGTCGCGCACGGCCATCGAGGCGATCAAGAGCTGCCCCGAAAACAACGGTGATCTGGAGGACCCATGGTCGCACAGCGCGACAAGACCGCAGGACCGGGACAAGGTGCGTGTGGCATTGAACGTCAGGCGGGCCAACCGATCGAGCGACGAGGTGAACCAGCAGCAGGGGAAGGCGCCCGACAGCGCGACCGTCTTCGCGGGCGTGCTGCTCGCGCCCGGCATGGCGTACATCGCGCACGGGGGTGACACGCGGGTCTACCGGATGCGCGGAGGGACCATGGAGCGGCTCATACGGAATCACACGCCGCCGGAGGAGCTGCTCGCGGAAGACAATGGCCCACGGGAGGAGGTCAGGGCGCTGGGCGACCGGGCAAACGGGGTGACGCGCGCGCTGGGGTGCGACGAGGACGCGAACATCCTATCTCGTGTCGAGGCCACCCCCCCGGGGGACCTGCTCCTCGTAGGCTCCGACGGGCTGTGCGGCCGGGTGCCCGAGCGGCGCATCGCGGGCGTGCTCCGGGCGCATGGCGGCCTCAGCGTGGCGGCGAGCCTGCTGATCGACCTCGCGATCGAGCATGGCGGGCCAGGCGACGTGATGTGCGTGCTGGCGCGGGTGGGAAGCGGGCCACGCGCGCGGCGGTCACGCGTGCGGCCGTCACGTACACGGCGGTGACGCGCTGCGATGGGGGCGACCGCTCCCGCGCGCTGACATGCTTCGGCTGGTCGGTGGCTCGCGTACGGGAATGCGCGGCGCGTCCATCGGAGCGGCTGTCAGGGGCGCAGGGCACAGGCACGCAGCGCGAGGGCGCCGACGAGCACGTCTCGCCGCGGCTATGCCTCGTCGAGCGGCAAGACGAGCTCCGCCGCCGGCGGAGACGAGATCCCCCGCGCAACCAGCGTCCTCCGCAGGCGGGTGAGGATCTCCTTGCAACGGCGCTTGACCGTGGCCTCGCTCATCGACACACGCGCGGCGGTCTCCGCGATCGTCAGGCCCTGCTCGTACCGCAGCTCGAGCAGCAGCCGCCCCTCCGGCGACAGCGCACAGCGCGCTTCCCGGAGCGCGCGGATCGCCCGCGCATAGGCCTCCTTCTCGACCAGCGCCTCCTCCCCGAAAGGCGCTCCGCCGCCGCGCCCCAGCGCGGCGGCCATGGCGAGCCCCACGTCGTCGCACACATCCCCCAGGTGCCGGTCGACGTCGCCATCGCCGTCGGAGAACACGTCGGTGTCGTCACGCAGGGTCGCCGCCAGATCGAGGCCGGCCCTGCGCATGGCCTCGACCAGAGAGCGCGCGGCGGGCCGCACCTGGTGCGCACAGTCGATCATCGCCCCGAAGACGCGCCGCCAGGCGTAGGTCGTGAACCGCTCCCCGAGGCAAGCGTCGTAGGACCGCGCGGCCAGCGCGAGCCCCTCGTAACCGGCAGACCGGAGCTCCCCGCGCAGGCCGGGGAACCGCCGGAGCGCGAGCGCCCACGCGAGGCGGTCGACCATCGGAATCGCCGCCTCGACGAGCTTCTGCTGCCGCGGTGTGAGCGGAGCGGACGACGCGCTCGCGCCCCCCTCGGCGCCCGCCGCGCCCTCGGCGCCCGCCGCACCCGGCCGCCCCGGCCCGTCGCTCACGAAGAGCCCCCCGCCGGGGCGCGCCGCCTCCCTCCCGCCCCCGTGGCGCGATCGCGCGCATCGCCCGGCTGCGTCGCGCCGTCCACCGCGCGCCCGCGGGCGGGCGACGCGCGCGTGCCGCTGCGCTCGACGCGCGCAGCCCGGCGCAGCCGATCGACCATCGGCCTGACCTCGGGGTGCGTCGTGAGCACCACGAACAAGAGGTCGTCCATCGCCTCGAGCGCCTCGGCCGGGAGCAGGCCCCGGTACGGCGAGAGCGCGCGCTCGATGTGCCGCGCCACCACCGGATCGTCGACGAGCGCCTCGTCGTCCTCGGCCGTGGCGCCGGCGTCCTCCGCGAGATCCTCCTCCATCGAGCCACCTCCCGCGCCGCGAGCGCCCCGCCGCGCGCGCCCCTCAGTCCGAGAACGCGATCGTGAAGTTCTTCCCGGCGTCGACCCCGATCTGGACCCGCTTGGGGAGCGGCCCCTCCGACATCTTCTCGAGGATGGCGACCGAGAGCTGCGGCAGGAGCGAGGCCCGGAGGATGTGATCGATGTTGCGCGCGCCCGTGTCGACCTCGGTGCAGCGCGCCGCGATCGTGTCGACGAGCGCGTCCGAGTACGACGCCTCGATCCGCTGGCTCTTGCGCAGCCGATCGACCAGCGCGTCGAGCTTGAGCCGCGTGATCTCGCCGAGCGCGTCGGGCGAGATCGGCAGGTACGGCACCGTGGTCATGCGGGCGAGCAGCGCCGGCTTGAAGTGCGCGGAGAGCGTCGGCTTGATCGCCTCGACGATCTCCTTGATGAACTCGCCGTCCGCGTCGAGCCGCCGGGCCGGGTCTTCTTCCCGCGCGGCGAGCGTCATGTTCGTGATCTTGTCCGTGGCGAGGTTGCTCGTCAGGATGATGACCGTGTTCTTGAAGTCGACGAGCCGCCCCTCGCCGTCGCTCAGCATGCCCTTGTCGAACACCTGGTAGAACAGGTTCATCACGTCGGGATCGGCCTTCTCGACCTCGTCGAGGAGCACGACCGTGTAAGGCCGCTGGCGCACCGCCTCGGTGAGCATGCCGCCCTCGCCGTAGCCGACGTAGCCGGGCGGAGAGCCGATGAGCCGGGAGACCGTGTGCTTCTCCTGGAACTCGGACATGTTGATGACCGTCATCATCCGCTCGCCGCCGAACATGAGATCGGCGATCCCGAGCGCGGTCTCCGTCTTGCCAACGCCGCTCGGCCCGACCAGCAGGAACACGCCCTGCGGCGTGCTCAGCGGCTTCAGCCCCGCGCGCGCGCTCCGCAGCTCCTTGGCGATGGTCACGATGCCGTGCGTCTGCCCCTTGATCCGCCGCGTGAGCCGGTCCTCCATCTCGAGGAGCGCCTTCACGTCGTCCTGGACCATCTTGCCGACGGGGATGCCCGTCCACGCCGCGACCACGCTCGCGACCATCGCCTCGTCGACGTCCGGCCGGATCAGCGGCACCTCGCCCTGGCTCTCCTTGAGATCGTCGAGCGCCTTGACCACCTCGCGGCGGGCGGCGTCCCGCTCCTCGGTCGTCTTGGCCTCATCCATCTTCTTGCGCGCCTCGATGACCCGCTGCGTGCCGGCCGTCTCCCGCGCGTAGGCGGCGCGCACCTCCTCGAGCTCGGCCTTGGCCTTGGCGAGCCTGTCCTTGAGCTCGGCGACGCGCTCCTCGTCGATGTGCACGCCCCGGTCCCGATCCCGCTCGAGCGCCTTGAGCTCGCTCTCGGTGTTCACGATGAGGATCTCCGCGTCCTCGACCGCGGCGGGCCGCTGCTGCAGCGCGACCTTCACCCGGGCCGCGCACGTGTCGAGCAGATCGACCGCCTTGTCCGGCAGCTGCCTGCCGGTGAGGTACCGCGCCGACAGCCGCACGGCCGCGGTCACGGCCTCGTCCTGGATGATGACGTTGTGGGCCTGCTCGAACTTCGGCCGCAGCCCGCGGAGCATGAC
The DNA here is from genome assembly GCF_004135735.1 of Sorangium cellulosum. GTDB lineage: Bacteria > Myxococcota_A > Polyangia > Polyangiales > Polyangiaceae > Sorangium > Sorangium cellulosum_F. The sequence continues at coordinate 6,152,506 of NZ_CP012670.1, forward strand.
GACGGCCGAGGGCTCATTCGGCTCGTCCACCTTGACCGGCTGGAACCGCCGCTCCAGGGCCGCGTCCTTCTCGATGTACTTCTTGTACTCGCTCCACGTCGTGGCCGCGATCGTCCGGAGCTCGCCGCGGGCGAGCGCCGGCTTGAGCAGGTTGGCCGCGTCGCCGCCGCCCTGCTGGCCGCCCGCGCCGATCAGCGTGTGCGCCTCGTCGATGAAGAGGATGATCGGCTTCGGCGACCCCTTCACCTCGGCGATCACCTGCTTCATGCGGTTCTCGAACTCGCCCTTCACGCCGGCGCCCGCCTGGAGCAGCCCCAGGTCGAGCCCGAGGATGTCGACCCCCTGCAGGAGCGGCGGCACCTTCGGGTTCTCCGGCGTGCTCTCGACGATGAGCAGCGCGAGCCCCTCGACGAGCGCCGTCTTCCCGACGCCCGCGTCGCCGACGATGATGGGGTTGTTCTTGCGCCGCCGCGCGAGGATGTCGATGACCTGCCGGATCTCCCGCTCGCGCCCGAAGATCGGATCGATCTGGCCCGCGCGCGCCTTGCCGGTGTAGTCGATGCAGTACTTCGCGAGCGCCGAGTCGGCCCCCGCGCTCGCCATCCCGGCCGGGAGCTTCCCCGCCCCGGGCGCGCCCGCGCCCGCCGACGCGACCGACTCGGCCTCCTCCTTGGAGCCGGAGACGATCTTGGGGAGGCTCGCCTTGAGGTCGTCCTTCGAGATGCCCTCGAGGTAAGCGCCGATGCCGCTCACCGAGTAGCGGGTCGGCTGCTGGACGAGGCGCTGGAAGAGCACCCCGCTCCGCACCCGCTGGTAGCCGTACTCCATCGATCCGATGAGATAGGCGTCCTGCATCCACTCGAGCATCGTCGGCGAGAGCACCGGCCTGCCGGCGTTGCCCTTCCGGAGCTCCTCCAGGCTGCGCTGGAGCGCGGCGCGGAGGTGCGACGGGTCGAGATCGTAATGGGACACGAGGAACGCGATGTCGGAGTTCGCGTCGTCGAGCAGCGCGAGGAGCAGGTGCTCGAGCGTGACCTCGTAGTGGCGCGCGTTGACACACTGGCCAATCGCCGCTTCGAGGGCTGAAGTGCAGTTCTTGGTGAGTCGCTTGACGATGGCCTTGGTGTCGACGAGCTGCATGCGGGGCATGCTAGCCGAGGCGCGTCCCCGTCCGAAAGCGCCGTTCGTCAGCCGCGCTGATCGCGCTTCTTCTCCGCGGCCTCGGGGGCGGCGCCTCGGGCCTCGCCGGCCGCTCCGCGCGCCTTCGCCTGCTGCCTCGCCTCGCCGCGCTGCCCCGCCGCGGGCCGCGCGGGCGCGGCGGCGTCCCGGGCCCTGTCGCCCTTCGCCTCCTCGGCGCTCGCCGCCGTGTCCTTCGCCTCGCTCGGGGCGGCCGCGGCGGCGCGGTCCACGACGTCGGGCCGGACACGCAGCTTGAGCAGGGCGCCCGCGCGGAGCTTCTGATCGGGCTCCAGCCCGTTATCGCTCGCCACGTCCTCGACGTCTATCGCGAACTGCCGCGCCACGCCGATCAGCGTATCGCCGGGGCTGACGCGGTAGTACATCACCGCGCGCTTCGACGACCGCGCGCGCGCGGTCCGCCGCCGCGCCGGGGCGTCGCCCTCGTCCGCCTCCGGCCCCTCGTCGCCATCGCCGTCCGCGGCCAGGGCGGCCACGGGCTCGCGCATCGTGCGCCGCTTCTTCGGCTTCGGGAGGAGCGCGAGCAGGCTCTCGTCCCGGCGGAGCGCCCGCCGCTCGGTGAAGTCGCGGCCGCCGAGCAGGTCGACCGGGTCGAGGATCGACGCGTCGTCCGTGGCGAGCGAGTCCATGTCGAGCATCGCCGGCAGCGCCGCCTGCGCCCGCGCCAGCGTGTCCGCCGGGATCATCACCAGGTAGTCCCCCCGGCCCGGCGGGACCCGGTCGCCGAGGAGGTCGGGGTTCAGCTTCCGCAGCGTCGAGGTCGCGACGCCCGCGGCCTTCGCGAGCGTCTTGAGCGGCGTGCCCGGCGGCGCCGGGATCTCGGCCGCGTCGATCGGCCGGCTCACCTTGACGTCCTCGAACCCGAACCGCTCCAGGTTGTTCGCCACGATCGCCGCGGCCCCGATCTTCGGCACGTAGGCCGCCGTCTCCGACGGGAGCGCCTGCTGGCGCGCCAGCTCGTTGAAGTCGGACGTGCCGTACCGATCGATGCGGTCGAGTAGCTGCTCGTAGCCCATGTTGTAGGCCGCGAGCGCGAGGTCCCAGTGGCCGAAGCGCATGTACAGATCGCGCAGGTGATGCGCCGCCGCCTGCGTCGCGAGGCGCGGGTTCTTCCGCTGATCCAGGTGCCGTGTCTGCTGGAGCCCGTAGACCGCGCCGGTGGCCGGCATGAACTGCCAGAGGCCCACCGCCCCTGCCGGCGACCTCGCCCGCGGGTCGAACCCGCTCTCGATCATGGCCACCCAGATGAGATCCTCCGGGAGCCGCCGTTCCCTGAGCTCGGTCTGGATCAGCTCCTGGTACCGACCGCTCCGCTTGAGCCAGGTCTCGAACATGTTCCGGCCCCGGTCGGTGCGCGTGAAGAAGCGGACGTACTTGAGGGTCCGGCGCGACACGGAGAGCCGGAGGTCCGGCAGCTGCAGCCTGGAGAGCGCCTCGACGCCGGCCGCGTCGAGGTCGTCCACGTCGTCGGCGTAGCCGCCCTCGGCGGAGAAGGCGCGCGGCGGCCGCGAATAGCTCGGCCGCTCCAGGTCGCAGGCGGCGCCCTCCCGCGCCTCCCGCGCCGCGGCATCCCGCAGCCGCGCGAGCTCCCGCGACTCGCTCCCCGACAGCGCCCCGGCCGGCGCCAGGCCGGAGGGCCCGGGCGCCGCCGGCGCGTACGGCGCGACCGGCGCGCCCCCGGGCGCCCGCGGCGCGTACGAGGCGGCCGGCGCGGGCGCCGCGAGCGAGGCCGATCCCCCGGGCGCGACGGCCCGCGCGCCGCCCAGCTGGTAGGTCGCGACCGCCGACTGCACCGAGGTGATCGCCGACTGGGGCGCCGCCATCCCGACCCCGTAGCCAAACGCCAGGGCCGAGACCATGGGAGGGATCTTGTGGACGAGGCTCATGTGTGGTCGAAGGTCGCACTATGTAGGCAAACAAGTCAAGTAACCGGCCCTCGTGTGGCCGTGCCTGCTGCGGCGGGCCCCTCTCCCGACCGTGCGTGGGCTGGCTCGCGCTCCGCGCCGCGACCACGCGGCCGCGCGGTCCGGGTGGGCTTCAGGCACTCCCGTGGGGCGAAGCGGGTCTGCTAGTCTGCACGCATGCCGGCGGCGCTCTCGGCCCGCGTGTCCGACACCCAGGCCAACCAAAGCTTCGAAGCTTCGTTCGAGCGCTTCCCTGTCCGGATCGGCAGGAACCAGCTGAACGATCTGCACATCGACCGGCCGTACATCTCCCAGTTCCACGCCGCCGTGGACGTCCGCGATCGCCGGATCCTCGTCCGCGATCTCGGCTCCACGAACGGGACGATGTTCGCCGGCCACCGGCTGGCGCGGGACACCGCGGTGGACGTGAGCACCCAGCCGGAGATCACGATCGGGCCGATCCAGATCCGGCTCGCGATCATCGAGGCGCCGCTCAAGGCCGAGCTCCCGAGCGACGGCACGCTGCTCGGCACGGGCGGGGAGAACCTCTCCGCGCTGCTCCAGTCGCAGAAGCGCGCGGCGCCCGGGGTCGAGGACCCTTACCTGCGGCAGGTGGTCCCGTACCTGGAGGCGTACCGGACCGCGTGGGCCGCGGTCTACCGGATCATCTGGGAGCACCTGGCGCGCCTCCCGCCCGAGGCGCGCCAGGGGTACCTGCGCCGGCTGGGCGAGGAGCACCCGACCGTCCTCGCGGAGAAGGACTTCCAGAAGATCGCCCAGTACTACGGCGTGGACTACCGCACGCTCGGCGAGCTGGCGCCGGCGAACGCGGCGTTCGCGGCGCTCTCGGAGCTCGCGGGCGTGCTCGCGCCGGGCGCGAAGCCTCCGGACGACGTGGCCGGCATCGTCAACTTCGCGCGGCGGCTCCGCGACACGATGGACGTCTTCCTGAAGTGCTTCGTGAGCTTGCGCGACGGCTACTACGAGTTCGAGGAGGAGGTGCTGGCCCGCGATCGCTCCGTGGACAGCGACAAGGTCGCGAACGCGAAGGACGACAAGGAGCTCGGCACGGTCCTGCTCACGCCGGCCGGGGGTCCCGACGCCGCGCACCAGCTCCGCCAGATTTTCGCCGACGTGATGACCCACCAGATGGCGCTCTTGCAGGGCGTGATGGGGGGCGTCAGGTCGCTGCTCGTGAAGCTCTCGCCGAAGACGCTCGTGAGAGAGCTGGAGCGGGAGGGCAAGAAGGGCGGGCTGTTCTCGAGCAAGTACGAGGATCTCTGGAAGCTCTACGAGCGCCGCCACGGCGACTTCGGGGAGGACAAGGAGACGTTTCGAGAAATATTTGGCGAGCAGTTCTTTCGCGCGTACGTTGCGACGGCCGCAGAGGACGATGGCTCACGGAACTCGAACAAACGATAGCGCCCCTCGGACTGCGGGGCTCCGCGCGCCACACGGCGCCTCGGGCTCGCCGGTCTCCCCCGGTGGCGCAGCCGAACGCGAGGCGCCATTCATGCGAATCAGGCAGAAAGTCGTAGCAGCAGGTTGTCTGGCGGTCGCCGCGTGCCTCCTCGCCCCGCGCGAGGCGGCGGCGCAGGCGACGACGGTCGAGCGGGATGAGGGCTGGGGCACGGTCTCGGACGTGAGCCTCGCGCTGGGGGCCTCGGCCGTCTTCCTGATGCCGCGCGTTTACTACAGCGATCCCGAGGCCACGGTCGGCTGGAAGGGGCGCTGGCATTTCTCGGTGCTGGCGCCGGCCATGACGATGACGGCGCTGACGCTGCTCGTGGACCTGCCGATCAAGGGCGCGGTCGAGTCACCGCGCCCTGGGTGCGGGATCGAGGAGACGAAGACGGCCCTGGCCGGCTCGGGCTGCGAGTCCTTCGGCGGCCCGTCGACGCACGCGTTCGCCTCCTGGGGCGCGACGGGCGCGGGCACGGGCATCTTCCTGGTGGACACCTTCCGTTACTCCGCGGGCCGCTTCAACGCCGGCGGCTTCATCGGCCACGTGGCCTTCCCCCTCACCGCGTCGATCGTCACCTCGATCGCCCGCGGCGTCGCTCCCGGCAACGCGGAGGCCTACGAGAACGGAGGCCAGATCGCGATCGGCGGCGTCACGGGCTTCCTGAGCGGCCTCGCCTTCGGCACGGCCTACGCGATGTTGCAGCGCCCGAACTGCGGATACGGCAACGCGCTGTTCTGCTGGTGACCGCCGCCCCCGGCGAGCCACCGCTTCCCCGTCCCCCCCACGCCAGAGCGCCACTCCCCCCGCCGAGGCGCCACTCCCCCCGCCGGGGCGGCAGCGATCACCCCCCACCTACCCCCCCAGGCCCGCCGTTGCTCAATCCTGACCGACGACGCGCTCCCAGAGGGGGTCGTTCGACGAGAAGAGCGTATCCCGCTCCACCCGGAGGAACCGCTGGAACTCGACCCGGCGCAGCTCGCGGTCGCTGTCGCGGTTGCCGTCGTCGTACTTGACGATCTTCACCCGCACCTGCTCGAGCAGCTGGATGCCGTTCGGCTTGTACGAGACGTCGGTGCGCAGCACGTAGCGCGCATAGAGCCCCCGCTCCGTGACGGACGGGATCACGGCGGTCCGCTCCAGGTCCACCGCCGCGGCCTCGATCAGCCGCCCCCTGCGCGCGAGGTAGAAGTGGGCCCGCTGCCTGCAGTCGTCGGGATCGGGGCAGTCCTTCGTCTCGGCCACGACGAGGTTGTCGTTGCCGAGGCGCACCGGCGACAGCCGGGTCCCCTTCGCGGGCGCGCGGAAGCTGCCGATGCCGAAGACGTCCGCGCGATCGCCGGCCGCGCGCACGAGCGCGACCAGCCCGCCCTCGTCGCCGTTCTCGAACGTGAGCGCGCGCAGCCAGAGCACGCGGAGCCCTTCCGGCCCGGAGCGGATCTCGACCTCGTCGGGGTCGAGCTTGCGCGGCCAGCCGGACTTCGAGATGCCGCCGCGCAGCGTCTCGTTGGCGAACACGTAGTGCCCGGTGCAGTCGACGTCGGTCGGGCCGATCCCGCGCTCCGCGCTGTACCCGGGGACGATGATCTCCATCCACTGGTCAGGGTCGAGGTTGCGGACGGCGGCCTTGCCGCCCGCCGCGCGCCGCGCGGGCGGGAGCTGGGTGGAGCACACCGGGATGGGGTTCTGCTTGCGCGTGAGCAGCTCACCGTGCGGCTGCTCGGGGTACGATCCGCAACCCGCGAGCGCGGCGACGAGGCCCAGGCCGGCGACGGAGCCGAAACGAACGATCCTCACGCGCTCTTCGTATCATGCAAGGGCTCGCCGAGGCGAGTTCGCGACCCATCGCCCTGGCCGGCCACGCTGGCCGGCCAGGCCGCGCTGGCCGGCCAGTTCACATCGGCTGACCGAGGCTCGCCATCCCAGCGGCCATGCCTGCCGCGCCGCGAGCCGCTCGCGTCGCCCCATCGCCCACAGCGACCGCAACTTCTCAACGCGATCGACACCCCCCACGGCATCCGTGTCGAACCGGCGGAAACTTGCGGGATCATCGAGAACCCAAGGCAAACCAAGGGCCAAACAACGACGAACCCAGGGCGTAACGCGCAGGACGATCTGGGACACAAAAGTCTTGACGCTCCCATCTAGGGAGTTACCTTCTGGACTCCCTGCGTTGAGCAGGGGCGGAGATACGATGCACATCGTATCTCCTGGATTGCAAACTCCTACTCCGGACGGGGCGAACCGTCTGCCAGCGCGCAATGGGGCGTAGACTGAGCCCAGGCGGCGAGTCCTAGAAGGAACAGGGTGCTGATCATGGCGTTGCAAGCGTATCTGAAGCTGAAGGGTGTGACGCAGGGTGCGATCGAAGGTTCGATCACCCAGAAGGGCCGTGAGAAGTCCATCGGCATCATCGAGGTGAAGCACTCGATCGTGAGCCCGCGTGACCCGGCGACCGGCTTGCCGAGCGGCAAGCGGCAGCACAAGCCCTTCGTGGTCACGAAGGAGCTCGATAAGTCGACGCCCCTCCTCTACAACGCCCTGGTCAACAACGAGAGCATCCCGGAGTGGGAGCTCAAGTTCTTCACGCCGGGCGCCGCTGCCTCGAAGAACATCGGCAAGGAGCAGAACCACTACACGGTGAAGCTCATCAACGCGACGGTCGCGAGCATCGACTTCTTCATGGACAACACCCGCAGGCCGCCGGAGGGCAAGGACGTTCCGGAGTACGAGAAGGTCGCCTTCACGTACCAGAAGATCGTGTGGTCCTACGACGACGGCGACGGCGCCCGCCAGGCGGACGACGACTGGGAGACGCCGAACGCGTAGTACCTAGCTGCTGAGGTCTCGTCGATCCGGGCGGCCTTCGGGTCGCCCGGTCGCGTTTGTAGCCCTGAACCGGGCGGCCACGGTGGGCCGTTCGGTTCAGGGATGGCCATCACGCACAGCAGGACCAGAATGTTGGCATGGCCCTCAACGCCTACCTCAGAATCTTCGCCACTCGACAGGGGGAGGTCAGGGGGTCCGTCACCCAGAAGGGGCGAGAGGGTGCGATTCTGGTGACGGGGGTGTTTCACTCGGTGGTGGGACCGCGGGATCCGGTGACCGGACGCCCGACCGGCAAGCGGATGCACAAGCCCATCGTCGTGACGAAGGATCTCGATCGCTCGACGCCCCTCCTCCTCGACATCCTCAGCCACAACGAGAGCATCGCCCGCTGGGAGCTCCAGTTCTACCGCTCGGTCGCGATCGGCGTCGAGCGGCCGGTCTTCACGGTCCAGCTCACGAACGCGACCATCTCGAGCATCCAGTTCACCATGCTCAACGTGAGGAACCGGGCGCTCTCGCGCGTCCCGGAGCAGGAGGAGGTCGCGTTCACCTACGAGAAGATCGTCTGGACCTGGAACGACGGCGGCCTCTCGGCGGGCGACGACTGGCTCACGCCGCGCTGAACGGGGGGTGCGGCGCTCCGGGGGCTCCCCCGGAGGGGGGCCCCCGGAAGTGCAGCATCACCCGTTCAACGGGCGGGCTTCCGCTCGGGGCGCGGGCTGGTCTACGATGGCGCCCGTGGCCGGCGCTTCCCTCCTCACGCGCATCCAGCACGCGGCCGACCCGCACTCGACGGAGCGGCACACCTACCGGGATCACGACCTCGAGTCGGCCATCCTGACGCACCTCGGGCACATGCTGAACACCCGCCAGGGCAGCTCGCTGACCTGCCCGGACTACGGCCTCATGGAGGTCTCCGAGGTGCTGCACGAGTTCCCGGAGGCGATCGGCCTGGTGCAGCGCTCGATCAAGAACTGCATCCAGACGTACGAGCCGCGGCTGAAGAACGTGCAGGTCCGTCACCTGCGCAGCGCGGACGCGGTGCAGTCGATGGTCCTCGAGTTCGAGATCACCGCGCAGATCCAGTACCCGGACGGCCGGCGCCAGGCGCTGCGGCTCGGCGCGGCCGTGGACCAGAGCGGCAACGTCCGGATGACGTAGCGCCCTGTCGTCCGGCGGGGCCCCGGTCTCGCGGCCGTTGACAGGCTCCGGCGCCGGCGGTCGACTGGCGGTGGCGAGAGGATGTTCAACAAGTACTACCAGGACGAGCTCACCTACCTGCGGGACCTGGGGCGCGAGTTCGCCGCGGCCTACCCCGGGATCGCGCCCATGCTCGCGGAGCGCGGCGGCGATCCGGACGTCGAGCGGCTGCTCGAGGGCGTCGCCTTCCTGACCGGCAAGATCCGGCAGAAGCTCGACGACGAGCTGCCGGAGGTGATCCACTCGGTCGCGTCGCTGCTCTTCCCGCACTACCTCCGCCAGATCCCGGCGACGTCGATCGTCGAGTTCACCCCGCTGCCGAACGTGGTGCGCGAGAAGCTCCTGGTCGCGCGGAACGCGGAGATCGGGTCCGTGCCCGTCGACGGGGTCTCGTGCCGCTTCCGCACGACCCAGGACGTCGAGCTCGTCCCGCTCGCGATCGAGGACGTGCGCGTCGACACGGGCGCGCAGCTCGCGCAGACGCTCCGCATCGAGCTCCGCCTCACCGGGGGCGCCGCGCTGCCGGCCCTGTCGCTCTCGTCGCTGCGCTTCTACATCCACGGCGAGCGCAGGCTGCAGGACGACCTCCGCCTCTGGGTCGGCGCGCACGTCGAGTCCGTGGCGCTCGCCGCGGTGGACGCGGCCGGGCGCGACACGACGATCGCCTCGCTCCCGGCGCGCGCCGTGCGGCTCACCGGCTTCTCCGACGAGGAGGCGCTGATCCCGTACCCGAAGACGGTCTACCCCGGCTTCCGGCTCCTCCAGGAGTTCTTCACGCTCCCGCAGAAGTTCGCCTTCTTCGAGGTGACCGGCCTCCAGGCGCTCTCGGTGGAGCGGGTCTCCGACCGGTTCGCGATCCTCCTGCAGTTCCGGGACGGGCTCCCGCCGGGGACGCGGATCGGCCGGGAGAACTTGCGGCTGTTCTGCTCTCCGGTCGTGAACCTGTTCGAGCACACGAGCGACCCGATCAAGCCCGAGGCGACCAAGCACGAGTACCTCTGCCGCCCGGCGGGCGCTGCGCCCGCCGCCTTCGAGATCTACAGCGTCGACAAGGTCGTCGGCATCGCCCGGCGCACGAGCCAGCGCGTCGAGATCCCCTCGTTCTTCAGCTTCCAGCACGAGCTCGACCCCGAGGCCGCCGCGCGGACGATCTTCTACCAGGCGCACCTCCGCCCGGCCGCGATCGGCGACGGCATCGACATGTACCTGTCGTTCGGCTCGCCGCAGGACGCCGGGGCGCTCCCCGAGTTCGACGTGATCAGCATCGAGGCGACGAGCACGAACCGCCGCCTGCCGGCGCAGCTCAAGGTGGGCGATCTCCGGGTGCCCACGGCGACCTCCCCCGCGGTGGCGAGCTTCACCAACCTCACCGGCGTGACGGCGCCCCTCCCGCCGCCGATGGGGCGCGAGCTGCAGTGGCGCGTGCTGGCCCACATGGCGATGAGCTACCGCTCGATCACCGAGATCGAGGTGCTCCGCGCCACGGTCGATCTCTACAACTTCCAGGCGATCGTCGATCGCCAGGCGGCGCGCGCCAACCAGCTCCGCCTGGCCGCGATCAAGTCGATCCGGGTGCGGCCGACCGACCGGCTCTACCGGGGAGCGCCCGTGCGCGGCGTGGCGGTCGACGTCGAGCTCGACGAGGGCGGGTTCGTCGGCGAGGGGGAGATGTACCTGTTCGCGAGCCTCCTGAACGAGATGCTCGGGTCGTACGTCTCGTTGAACTCGTTCACGCAGCTGACGGTCACCGGCACGAACACACGCGTGGTGCACAAATGGGAGCCGAAGAGCGGCAGCCTGACCCTGATCTGAAGGAGGCGACCCGTTGAGCGCCGAGCCCGCCGCAGAGGAGACGCTCCAGCGCTTCGCGGAGATCGCGCCGCGCTCCTCGTACTACCGCCTCATCTACCTGCTCGAGCGGCTCTTCCCCGCCGCGCCGCCCGTGGGCCAGCTCGGGCCCGTGCAGGACGAGCGCATCCGGCTGCGCGGCGATCCGTCGCTCATCTTCGCGTCGAGCGACGTGAGCGAGCTCGCGCTGGTCAAGTACCCGGACGCCGTGCAGCGCGCGCGCGTCTCGACCACGTTCCTCGGCCTGTACGGCTCGGTGTCGCCGCTGCCCGCCTACTTCATCGAGGAGATCGCGCTCTCGGATTACCAGGGCGGGCCGCAGCCGATCCGCGATCTCCTCGACGTCCTCCACCACCGGCTCCTGTCGCTCCTCTACCGCGCGTGGACCAAGTACCGGCTGCCCGTCACCTACCGCATGCAGGGCGCCGATCCGTTCACGCGCCGGATGTTCTGCGCCGTCGGGCTCGACGGGTTCCGCGAGTACGGGACGCCGCTCGATCGGTTCTTCTTCCTCCGCTACGCGCCGATCCTCGCCTCGAAGTCGCGCTCGGCGCGGAGCCTCGAGACCGTGCTGTCCGAGATGCTCGGGAACATCGGCGTGCGGATCGAGCAGTTCGTCGGGCACTGGACGCTCATCGAGAAGCCGTTCAGGAACAAGCTCGGCGTGATGAACAACCAGCTCGGCGAGAGCCTGACGCTGGGGCGCTACGTGTTCGACGGCTCGGGGCGCTACACGATCGTGGTCGGCCCGGTCGGCTACGACGAGTACCTCTCGTTCCTGCCGGGCGGCGAGCGGCAAGCGCTCGTGCGCGGCGTCATCGAGACGTTCACGCCGGGCATCCACGACGTGATGCTCGAGATCCACGTGGACACGGAGGAGGCGCCCCGGTTCCAGCTCGGCTCGCCGCGCGCCGCGACGCTCAAGCGCACCGCGTGGATCGGCGGCGCGGCGGCGGAGCGGCTCGTCCTCACGGTCCCCCTCGACGAGAAGCACCTCGCGGGCAGCGCCGACGCGGACGAGGAGGACCGGGGCGAGCCGCCGCCGATGTGACGGCCGGCGGCGCCGCCGCGCGGCACACGGCGGCGTCGCGGCGCGCCGAGGGGCCGTCGCGGCGCCCGGGCTCGCCGGCGCGCCGCCTCAGTAGACGGTGAGGCTCTGGAGCGCCGCGGTGATCTCGTCGGCGCTCGCGTCGATGTTCTCGCGATGCACGATCTGCACGAGCAGCACGCGGCGGGGGCTCCGGATGAGGATCTCGTGCGCGAACGCCTCGGACACGGGCTTCGACGGGATCTTCGCCTTCACGAGGTAGCTGCGCCCCTGCGTGTTCGCGGTCGCCACGGGCGCGCGGCCCGAGAGGATCTGCGCGCCCTGCTCCTCGAGGTCGGCCTCGTAGCGCTTGAGCACGTCGGGCCACGGATCCTCGGGGCTGTCGATGCGCTCGTAGATCGAGAACAGGAACTGCCGCGGGGACTGGTACGTGATGAAGCGGCGCTCCGGCGTGTAGTCGGCGCCGCCGACGTTCCAGTCGATCGGGCGGCTCATGCGGACGTCGCCGTTCATGAGGCCGACGCCGATCCTGCGCGGCAGCCGGTCCGTCGCGGGGGCGTCGAGCGGCGGGAAGTACACCTCGAAGCTCGCGTCCTTGCGCAGGGCGCCCGCGGCGCCGTGGAGGTAGAAGACTTCGTCTTGCTTGGGGGCCGTGGGCGACCCGCCGCAGCCGGCGAGCAGCGCGATCGCCGTCACGGCGGCGCAGGTCACGCCGGCGCGCCCTGCCGCGGCCGCGCACGGGACGCGCGGACGCCGGGCCGGATGGGCGGGGGCGTGGGCGAGCGTCGGCATTCCGAGGTGCCTCATCGGGGGAACTCTAGGCCAGCGGGGGCGCGCCAGCCAAATGTTCGCAGAGGAGTTTGCCCTCGAGGCGCCTGGCATTGAATGATTGCCCGGCCCGGGCAGCGCTGCGCCCGGCGATCGGGCGGCGCCCTGCGCGCCGCGAGAGGGTCATGTCGAACGAAACGAATCCGAGTCGCAAGGACACGCCCGCCGGGGCCTCGCCGGCGAGCGCGCCGTGCCCGTCGTGCAGCAGGAGCCCCCATCGAGCGCGCCGGGCGCCCGGCCACCTCGCCGCGCCCCGGCGCCCGGCGCTCGCGGCCGTGCTGGCGCTCGCGCTCGGGGGCGCGGCGTGCAGCGGCATCGACGCCGGCGTGGAGTACCCGGGGGATCTGCCCGAGCCCGATCGATACCTCTTGACACCCGAGAACGGCGCGGACCCGTCGCTCACGCTGGGGGAGTTCAAGATCGGCCCCGAGACGTGCGGCGGGATCGACACGCACCCGGTCACCCAGAGGCTCTCGCCGGACGATCTCACCCGCTTCCTGGAGGCCCAGGGCGCCGGGAACATCGCCCCGAAGCTGGCGCGGTCGAACCTGTACTGGTTCGATTTCCCCGCGCGCGACGGGTCGTTCGTGCGGCTGCGCCTCGCGGTGCTGGAGGACGCGCGCCGCGCGACGCAGGATCTCCACGACGCGCTGCTGCAGCACGGCCCGGGGTGGTGGGGCGTCCGGCGCTCGAACCTCGCGGTGCTCGCGCCGAAGGCGAGCCTGCGGGAGGCGGTGGCGTTCGCCATCAAGTACAAGCTCGTCTGCTGGGGGATGTTCACGTACGCGGGGAACGACGACGCGTACGTGGTGCCGGGGCCGTACGCCGAGCTGTGAGGCGCTCCGCCGCGGCGCGGGGCCCCGCGGGCCTGCGCCCATCACGCCGCCGCGTCCCCCGTCAGGCGGCCTCCTCGGGCGCGCGGCCTCCGCGGTCGAGGCGCGGGGGCGACAACGTACGAGCTCTGCGATTCTGGCAAATCCGAAGGAAGAATGCGTAGACTGCGCCCATGCGCCGTCACGTCTTGCTCGCCGCTTGTGCATGCCCGATCCTCGCCGCGGCCGCCGCCGCCACCGTGCCCGGCTGCGGAGAGGAGTTCGAGGACATCTGCGCGTTTCTCGAGGATCCGAACAGCTGTTACGCGACCTATCATCGCGACATCGGGGCTCGGTGCGGGGCGCAGGGCGACGGGGACGCGCCGAAAGGCACGTTCGCCAGCCGGGAGGCGCTCGACGTCTGCTTCCTCAATGAAGGCGGGCAGGTCGTCTTCGATCCGCCGCTCGATCTCGCGGCGTTTCCCCCGAAGAGCCTCTCGTTCAAGCGCCTCGACGCCCTGGCGCAGGAGTGCGGCTCGTTCACGTTCTCGGGCGAATACAGCTATTCGGTGACCATCCATCCATGCGGCGAGCCCGAGGAGGACACCGCCGCCGACGCCGGTCCTCTGCCGCTGTGCGCTGACGGCAGCGGCGCTGGCGAGGGGATCGCCCGCGTGAGCGGCGGGACCGTCACCGTCACGACGCCGGAAGGTCGAGATACCCTCGACGTGAGCTGCGCAGACGGCACGACACACCATTTCAACCGGATCGACGCCGAGAGGAAGTGCGTCGAGCGCACGCCCCTGCTCCCGAGGGCCGTGCTCGAGGCGAGCGCGGGGAACCAGCCTCCGCCGGACGCCGGCCCGGTGCCGCCCGATACGTTCGCCGGCTCCATCTCGTTCCGCGTCCACTACCCGCCGAGCGCCGGGTCGGGCGCCGCGGGCGACGTCGTGACGTACTTCACGTGTCAGATTCCCCCGCCCGCGGCGATCTGCTTCAACGGCGAGAAGGACGGCCTGGAGACCGACATCGACTGCGGAGGCACGCTCTGCGAGAAGCGGTGTGGGAAAGGGCAGTCTTGCGCTCAGGACGGCGACTGCGACGCCCTGAGTTGCCTTCCAGACTCGACCGGCTTCCGAAAGTGCACGGATCCGAACGCCGAGCCTTGAGCCTTCACCCCATCGCGGAGCGCCGGGGCGTGATCTCGCGGGCGCTGCGGGCAGCCAGGCAGGCGTGAGCTCACGCCACCAGCACCTTTACCACGAACGTCGTGCTGCCCAGCCGTAGCCGGTCGTTGTCGCGCAGCTGCCGGCGCTCGCCCTGCGCGAGGCGCTGCTCGTTGACGAACGTGCCGTTGCGCGAGCCGTCGTCCTCGATGAAGACCTGGCCCGTGGTCGGGTCCCCGTGGATCGCCGCGTGGCGCGAGGAGGCGCTCGCGTCGGCGAGCCCGATCTCCGTCGACGGGTCCGCCCCGGCCCGCCCCACCTGGGTGCGGCCGCTGTAGATGGGCCAGAAGCTGCCCGCAGGGTCGTTCTGGAACGTCACCATGAAGCCGACGAGCACGCGCGAGGGCTGCCCCGCGATCGGCTGCACCACGCCGGAGACCGCGCCCTGCACGACCGGCGGCACCACGCCGGAGACCGCGCCCTGCACGACCGGCGGCACCACGCCGGAGACCGCGCCCTGCACGACCGGCGGCACCATCGCGGCCGCCCTGCCCTGCACGGCCCCGGGCACCCCGCCCTGCACCAGCGGCGGCGGCGCCACCATCCCCGGCGTGCCCATCGGCACCGCCCCGGGCACCCCGCCCTGCACCAGCGGCGGCGGCGCCACCATCCCCGGCGTGCCCATCGGCACCGCCCCGGGCACCCCGCCCTGCACCAGCGGCGGCGGCGCCACCATCCCCGGCGTGCCCATCGACACCGCCCCGGGCACCCCGCCCTGCACCAGCGGCGGCGGCGCGACCGCCGCCCCCCCGCCCTGCACCAGCGGCGGCGGCGCCACCATCCCCGGCGTCGCCGTCGGCACGACCAGCGGCGGCGGCGCGCTCCCCTGCGGCGGCGCGCCGAACACAGGCCCGCTCTGCGCCGCGGGCTGCTGCCCCATCGCGCCGCCGAGCGCCGCGCCGGCCCCCACGCCGGGGATCGGCGACGCCAGGGGCGGCGGCGCGGGCACGGCCGAAGGCGTGCTCACCGGAGGGGACGACGGCTGCGAGGTGAGCCCCGCCGAGGGGGCCGCGCGCGCCCAGGGCGACACCGGAAAGGGGGCGTCCGCGCCCGTCGAGAACGGGGCGCTGCCGCCCGGCACGCCGGACGCGGCGAGGCCGCCGCCGAGCCCCACCGGCTGAGGCGGCGGCGGATAGGCCCCCTGCCCCACCCCCGCCTGCACGGGCGGCGGAGGCGCGACCGGGGCGGAGAAACCAGGCGCTGCACCGGCCACGCTCGCGCCGCACATCGTGCAAGCGGTGTCGGTGTCCTTGAGCATCCACGCGCAATTCGGACACGGCCTCATGCGCTGACGAGGCTACCGACTCGCTTGACAGCCGTCGAGACGAAAGCCGGCGCGGACCCGCGCGCGGCACCCCCGGACAGACAGGAGGCGCCGCGCGAGCCAGCCGCGCGGCGCCTCCAGGGAGCCGATCGAGCCTCGATCAGTTGCTGGCGATCGAGCTCTTCTCCGACTTCTCGAGCTCCTTCTTCTCGCCGTCCTTCGACTCCTCGGTGGCGGGCGCGGGCTCGGGCATCCGCTCGAGCGCGGCCTCGAGGACCTGCTCCATCCGGCTCACGAAGAAGAACTGCAGCTCGTCCACGACCTCCTTCGGGACCTCCTCGAGATCCGCCCGGTTGCGCTCGGGGACGATGATGCGCTTGATGCCGGCGCGGTGCGCCGCCAGCACCTTCTCCTTCAGCCCGCCGATCGGCAGCACGCGGCCGCGGAGCGTGATCTCGCCCGTCATCGCGACGTCGTGCCGGACCTTGATCCCCGTGAGGAGCGAGACCAGCGCGGTGAACATCGTCACGCCCGCGCTCGGCCCGTCCTTGGGCATCGCGCCGGCCGGGATGTGGATGTGCAGGTCGCTCTTCTCGAGGAAGTCCTTCGCGATGCCGTACCTCGCCGCGTTGCTGCGCACGAACGACAGCGCCGCCTGCGCCGACTCCTTCATGACGTCGCCGAGCTGGCCCGTCAGCTGGAGCTTGCCCGTGCCGTACATCCGCGTCGCCTCGATGAAGAGGATCTCGCCGCCGACGCTCGTCCACGCGAGGCCCGTCGCGACCCCGCTCTCGGCCGTGCGCTCCGCGACCTCGCTCGTGTACTTCGCAGGGCCGAGGAACTCGTGCAGGTCGTCCTCGTTGTCGACGCGCCGCTTCTGCGTGTCGCCCTCGGCCACCTTCACGGCGACGCCGCGGATGACGCCCGCGATCTGCCGCTCGAGCGAGCGGACGCCGGCCTCGCGCGTGTAGTGATCGATGATCTCCTCCAGCGCCCGGTCCGTGACCTCGAGCTGCTCGGTCGTGAGCCCGTGCTCGGACAGCTGCTTCGGGAGCAGGTGCTGCCGCGCGATCGCGAGCTTCTCCTTCCGCGTGTAGCCGGGGATCTCCAGGATCTCCATGCGGTCGCGGAGGGGCGGCGGGATCGGGTCCGCCACGTTCGCGGTCGCGACGAACATCACGTGCGACAGGTCGTACGGGATCTCCAGGTAGTGATCCGCGAACGTGTTGTTCTGCTCCGGGTCGAGCACCTCGAGCAGCGCCGCCGAGGGATCGCCCCGGAAGTCGTGCCCGATCTTGTCGACCTCATCCATCATGAAGACCGGGTTGATCGTCCCCGACTTCTTCATGCCCTGGATGATCTGGCCAGGGAGCGCGCCGACGTAGGTGCGCCGGTGGCCGCGGATCGCCGCCTCGTCGTGCACGCCACCGAGCGAGACGCGGTGGAACTTCCGGCCGAGGGCGCGCGCGATGCTCCGGCCGAGCGAGGTCTTGCCGACGCCGGGAGGCCCCAGCAGGCACAGGATCGGCCCCTTCTTGTCCTGCTTCAGCTTGCGCACCGCGAGGTACTCGAGGATGCGCTTCTTCACCTTCTCCAGGCCGTAGTGGTCCTCGTCGAGCACCTTGCGGACGCTGCCGATGTCCAGGTTGTCCTGCGTCGACTGCGTCCAGGGCACGTCGAGGATCCAGTCGAGGTACGTGCGCACCACGGTGTACTCGGCCGACCCGACCTGCATCGTGCGCAGCCGCTTGAGCTGCTTCTTCGCGACGGTCTCGGCCTCGGTCGGCAGGTTCGCCTTGGCGATGCGATCCTCGAGCCCGTCGAGGTCGCCCTGATCGCCGTCGTCCTCGCCGAGCTCCTCCTTGATGGCCTTGAGCTGCTGGCGCAGCACGTACTCGCGCTGGTTCTTGCCCATCTCCTCCTTGATCTGGGAGTTGATGCGCTCGCGCATCTTCAGGATCTCGAGCTGCCGCGTGAGCAGCCGGAGCACCTTGCGGATGCGCTCCTTGACGTCGATCGTCTCGATGAGCTGCGCCTTCTCCTCGACGGGGGCGTCGAGGTTCGCCGCCACGAGATCGGCGAGCGCGCCGGGCGCCTGGATCGAGTCGATGAGCGAGCCCGCCTCGCGCGGGAGCTCGGGCATCAGCTGGATGACCTGCTTCGCGATGTCGCGCAGGCTCATCGCGAGCGCCTCCGCCTCGACGTCCTCCGTCGCGGGCTCATCCATGCGGCGGATCTTGGCCCGGAGGTACGGCGAGTGCGCCGTGACGCCCTCGAGCCGGATCCGGGTGAGGCCCTGCAGGATCAACGAGTAGTTGCCGGAGCTGTGCTTCAGCGCCTTCAGCACGCGCGCGGCGCAGCCCATCGGGTAGAGATCCTCGGCCCCGGGATCGTCGGTCGAAGGATCGCGCTGGGCGAAGATCGCGATGACAGGGCCGGGGAGGTTGTCGACGTCTTCCACCAGCGCGACCGACTTCTCGCGACCGACATCGAAGGGCGCGACGGCGCCCGGGAACAGCACCGCATTGCGGATCGGCAGAACCGGCAGCTCGTCGCCGAAGACAACCTCTTCCTCGGAGCGCGGCGGCATCGGCGGGTTCTTTTTCTCGGACATGGCGATCTCCTCTAGGCACCCGACCGGGGGAGGTAAACCCCTTCATGAACCAGCGACCAGGCGGCGCGGTCACCGCGCGCGCCCCGGTCATCTTTGCTTGCATCGAGACGGACGTGGATCGTGCGACGCGGAGCCCCCGATGGCGCAAAATGGGCCAGGGTGCCCGTGGAAACCCACCATAGACATGGCGCATGCCGCGTGCCACAGCGCTGGTCATTTTTTTCCGGTACGCTGCGGGTCAGTCTGGTGCGCAGCGCGTCGCGCTCGCCGCTCGCCGCGCCCGCTCGTCGGACGGCAGACGCGACCGTGACAGCGCTCGGACCGCGCGCGGCGACGCCGGCACCAACGCCGGCGCCGACGGGTCGCCGGAGCCTCCCCTGAACGATGATCGATCCCCTGCTCGGCCTCGGCGCGCTCGCGCTCGCGCTGCTCACCTTGCCAGCGGCGCCGGCCTTCGATCCCGGGCCCAGCCCGGCGTGCCCTCCGGACATGCGGCTCGTCAGCGGCACCCACCATGACGAGGTGCAGCACGTGTGCGTCGAGCCGGTCCGGGGCGGCAGGGCCACGCGCTGCTTCGCCTACTGGGAGGGCATCACCGCGGAGGAGGGGCCGGCGACCGAGATCGCGGTGTGCATGGACCAGTTCGAGGCGCCGAACCAGCGGGGGGCGAGGCCGCTGGTGATGCAGTCGTTCGAGATGGCGACCGCGTGGTGCGCCGAGCGCGGCAAGCGGGTGTGCTCCGAGCAGGAGTGGGAGCTCGCGTGCGAGGGCCCCGAGCGCCGCCCCCTCGCCTACGGCTGGCGCGTCGACAAGGCGATCTGCAACAGCGGCAAGGCGTGGCGGCCGGTCGACGAGCGGAAGCTCGGCGCCTCCGGCGAGGTGGCGCGGCGCGAGGTGGAGCGGCTCTGGCAGGGCGCCCCGAGCGGCGCGCACCCCGGGTGCGTCTCGGCCTTCGGCGTCTTCGACATGATGGGCAACGTCGAGGAGTGGGTCGCCTCCCGCCGCGGCCGGCGGTGGCCGGGCGCGCTCATGGGCGGCTTCTGGGCCAAGCCGTGGACCGGCTGCCGCGGCACGAACGACGCGCACGAGCCGGGGTTCGCGTTCTACGAGACCGGGTTCCGCTGCTGCGCCGATCCACGCCCGGCGCGCGGCGCGGCGCCGGACGGTCGCGGCGGATCTCCCGGATCGCCGCGGTGACGGGCGATCGGAGCTCGCTCGGATCGAGGAGGGCGGGCTGAAGAAGGCGGGCCACCGGGGCGCGGCTCCTGCTAGAAGCGTCGGCGTGCGCGCCCTCTTCTTCGGAACCCCCGCCATCGCCGTGCCCTCGCTCGACGCGCTCGCGTCCATCGCGGACGTCGTCGGCGTCGTCTGCCAGCCGGATCGGCCCGCCGGGCGCGGCCTCGAGCTCAAGGCGCCGCCGGTGAAGCTCCGGGCGATGGAGCTCGGCTTCCCGGTGGTGCAGCCCGAGAAGATCCGCACGCCCGAGTTCGCCGCGTGGGTGAGGGACGCCGGGGCCGACGTCGCGCTGGTGATCGCCTACGGGCGCATCCTGCCGAAGGCGGTGCTCGAGGCGCCGCGGCGCGGCTGCATGAACCTGCACGCGTCGATCCTGCCGCGCTACCGCGGCGCGGCGCCGATCACCTGGGCGATCGTCGAGGGCGAGGCCGAGACGGGCGTGTCGCTGATGCAGATGGACGAGGGCCTGGACACCGGGCCGGTCTACGCCGTGCGCCGGACGCCGATCGGCGCGGACACCACCGCCGACGAGCTCGCGGTCACGCTCGGGGCGCTCGCCGCGGAGGTCGTGCGCGGGGATCTCCGCCGCGCGGTGGACGGCGAGCTCCAGGCGACGCCGCAGGACCACGAGAAGGCGACCCACGCGGCGCTCCTGAAGAAGGAGGACGGGCGCATCGCCTGGGACCGGACCGCGCGGCAGGTCCATGACCACATCCGCGGGATGACGTCGTGGCCGGGCGCCTTCACGACGCTCGGGGGCAAGGCGCTCAAGGTGCTGGCCGCGCGCCTCGAGAGCGAGACCGACGCCGGCGGGGCGCCGCCGGGCACCGTGCTGATGGCCAGCCGCGGCGTCGTGATCGTCGCCTGCGGCGCGGGCGCGATCCAGATCCTGCGGGCGCAGGTCGAGGGCCGGAAGCCGCTCGCGGCGGCGGATCTCGTCGCCGGGCGGACGCTGCAGACCGGGATGGTGCTCGGGCGCTGAGCCGCGCGCGCGGGGGGTGGGGCACCTGGGGTGCTCGCCTCCGGGGCTTGCGTTCCGGCGAGCCCCTTGCGTGGCTCGCCTGCACGAAAGCCCCTCCGGCGAGCACCCCAGGTGCCCCACCCCCCGCGCGTGCCACGCCTGTGGGGTTACGGCCCTGCCGGGTGCCAGATCGTCTTCATCTCGACGAACCGCTCGATCCAGCGGGGCGACGTCGCCGAGGCGTCGTCGAACCACGCCGCCTCGCCGAGCGACCGGGCACGGACGCGCTTGACGCTCGCGGCGGCCGCCTCCTCGACGCGCTTGCCGAGGGCGGCGTCCACGCCGTGCAGATCGAGCGCGGCGACCTCCATGTGCGCGGCGAGGTGCGGCAGCACCTCCGCGAGCTGGCCCGTGAGGAGGTTGACGACGCCGCCCGGCAGATCGCTCGTGGCGAGCGCCTCGCCGAGGACGAGGGCCGTGCGCGGATCGAGCTCGCTGGCGAGCACGACGCAGGTGTTGCCGGCCGTGATCACCGGAAGCAGCGAGCCCGCGAGGCCGAGCAGCGCGGGGCGCGGCGGGGCCGCGATGACGACGACGCCCATCGGCTCGGGCACCGTGAAGGTGAAGTGCGGGCCGGCGACGGGGTTCAGGCTGGAGAAGAGGCCCTGGTACTTGTCGGCCCAGCCCGCGAAGGCGACCGCGCGATCGACCGTCGCGAGCGCCTCGCGCTGCGCGGCGCCGGCGCCCTGCCCGCCGCGCTCGAGCGAGGCGGCGAGCTCCGCGCGCCGCGCCTCGAGCATCTCGGCGAGGCGGTAGAGGATCTGCCCGCGGTTGTAGGCCGTGCGCGACGACCAGCCCGAGAGGGCGCCCGCCGCCGCCAGCACCGCGTCGCGCGCGTCCTTGCGGGACGCGCGCGGGATGTTCTCGACCGTGCCCGCGCCGCCGTGATCGCGCACCTGGGTGGTCCTCCCCGATTCGGAGCGCACGAACGCGCCCCCCACGAACATCTTGTACGCCTTGCGCACGGCGACCCGCGCGCCCGCCTCGCCCACCGGCGCGTCCGCGTCGCCCGCCGCCGCGCCCTGCGCCGCCGCGCCGGCGCCGGCCGGCGCGCGTCCGTCGTGATCGCCGCTGTCCTTGTGCCCGGACGCCATCAGTCCACCTCGAGGTAGGCGAGCAGCCCCTGCCGGCCGCCCTCGCGGCCGAAGCCGCTCTCCTTGTAGCCGCCGAACGGCGCGCTCGGATCGAACTTGTTGAACGTGTTCGCCCAGACGACGCCGGCGCGGAGGCGCTGCGCCACCCAGAAGCTCTTCGAGCCCTTGGCCGTCCAGACGCCCGCCGACAGCCCGTACATCGTGTTGTTCGCCTTCTCGATCGCCTCCTCGGGCGTGCGGAAGGTCAGGACGGAGAGCACCGGGCCGAAGATCTCCTCGCGCGCGATCCGGTGCGACTGCGCGACGCCCGTGAACAGCGTCGGCGCGAACCAGTAGCCGCGCTCCGGGAGCGCGCAGCGCGGCGTGAAGCGCGCGGCGCCCTCGCGCTCGCCCGAGGCCACGAGGTCCTGGATCTTCTCGAGCTGCGCCCGCGAGTTGATGGCGCCCACGTCCGTGTTCTTGTCGAGCGGATCGCCGACGCGCAGGGTCGCCATGCGCTCGCGCAGCTTGTGGAGGAGCGCGTCGTGGACGCTCTCCTCGACGAGCAGGCGCGAGCCGGCGCAGCAGACGTGGCCCTGGTTGAAGAAGATGCCGCGGATGATCCCCTCGACGGCCTGGTCGAGCGGCGCGTCCTCGAAGACGATGTTCGCGGCCTTGCCGCCGAGCTCGAGGGTGAGCCGCTTGCCGGTGCCGGCGAGCGCGCGCTGGATGCGCTTGCCCACCTCGGTCGAGCCGGTGAACGCGATCTTGTCGACGCCCGGGTGGCCGACGACCGCGGCGCCCGTCGCGCCGGCGCCCGTGACCACGTTGACGACGCCGGGCGGGAGGTCGGCCTCCTCGATGATCTTCGCGAGGAGGAGCGCGGTGAGCGGCGTGGTCTCGGCGGGCTTGAGGACGCAGGTGTTGCCCGCCGCGAGCGCGGGGGCGAGCTTCCACGCCGCCATGAGGAGCGGGAAGTTCCACGGGATCACCTGGCCGGCCACGCCGAGCGGGCGCGGGCGCCGGCCCGGGAAGGCGTGCTCGAGCTTGTCGGCCCAGCCCGCGTGGTAGAAGAAGTGCGCGGCCGCGAGCGGCAGGTCGACGTCGCGGGACTCCTTGATGGGCTTGCCGCCGTCGAGCGACTCGACGATCGCGAGCTCGCGCGCCTTCTCCTGGATCGCGCGGGCGATGCGGTAGATGTACTTGCCGCGATCGAGCGGGCGCAGGCGCGACCAGCGCTTCTCGTACGCGGTCCGGGCCGCCTGCACGGCGAGGTCGACGTCCTGCTCGGAGGCCTCGGCGAACTCGCAGAGCTTCTCCTCGGTCGACGGGCTGATGCTGTCGAGGTAGCGGCCCGACGCGGGGGCGCGCCACGCGCCGCCGATGAAGAGGTCGTAGCGCGGCGCGATCTTCACGTGGTCGCGCGCCTCGGGCGCCGGCGCGTAGCGCCACGCGTCGCCGAACACGACGGCCGCGGACGCCGCGTCCGCGTCGCGCGCGGCGCTGACATGCCGGGGCGAGCCCGCGTCGCCGCCTGCCGCGGCGGTCCTCTTGTCGTTCATGCCGCGCACTCTACGCCCGGGACCGCAGGTTGAACACGGGGCCCGGGCTCCCCCTCCACCCCGCACGGCGCCGCGCGCGATCCGATCAGTCCTTGCTGAAGTAGTCGCCGCCCTGGTAGGCGCCCGTGCGCTCCTTCTCGAGCTGCATGAGCACGTCGTTGAGGAGCGTCGACGCGCCGAAGCGGAACAGGTCGCTCGTGAGCCAGGCGTCGCCGAGGGTCTCCTTGACCAGCACGAGGTAGTGGAGCGCCTGCTTCGCGGTGCGGATGCCGCCGGCCGGCTTCATCCCGACCCGGCGGCCGGTCGCGTGCGCGTGGTCGCGGATCGCCTCCAGCATCACCAGCGTCACGGGGGGCGTCGCGGCCGGGGTGATCTTCCCGGTCGAGGTCTTGATGAAGTCCGCGCCGGCGCGCATCGCGATGTGGCTCGCCTTGCGGACGCGGTCGTAGCTCCCGAGCTCGCCCGTCTCCAGGATCACCTTGAGGTGCGCCGCGCCGCACGCCTCCTTGACGGCGGCGATCTCGTCGTGGACCGCGGCATGCTCGCCGGCGAGCATCGCGCCGCGATCGATGACCATGTCGATCTCGTCCGCGCCGAGCTCCACCGCCTGGCGCACGTCGGCGAGCTTGACGGGCAGGGTCGACAGGCCGGCCGGGAACGCGGTCGCCACGCTCGCCACCTTGACGATCGACCCCTCGAGCGCTCGCTTCGCCACGGGGACGAGCTTGGGATAGACGCACACCGCCGCACAGGAAGGGATGTCCGCGCGCTCGTGGGGGCGCAGCGCCTTCTGGCAGAGCTGCTCGACTTTTCCGGGGGAGTCTTTCCCTTCCAGCGTGGTGAGATCCATCATGGAGACGGCGAGCTTGAGGCCGGCGATCTTGGCCGGGCCCTTGATGCTCCGCTTGCCGAGCTCGGCAGCACGCTCTTCGACCATGACCTTGTCCACGGTGGGCGAAGAGAAATCGGGGTAGGTATCTCCCCTGCCCTTGCGCACCATCGGAGGGGCGGTGTCGCTGCCGTTGCCGAAGGTCGCCATCGGTCGGGTCTCCTTGGCGCGGCAACGTACCAGAAGCGACGGATCGATCCCACCGAGTGCGTGCTAACGTGGCGCACCGATGAAGAGACGCTTCCCGACTGCCCTCGTTTTTTCCGTAGTTGCTGTCGTCTTTGCCTTGGTCTCGCTCCTCGCGTGCGGCGCGGTGCAGCGGCCCGATGGAGGACAGGGGCTTCTGCCGGTCGGCTCGCCTGCGCCGGACGTCTTCGCCGCGGATCAGCACGGCGCGATCCAGCGCCTGTCGGACCAGCGGGGCCGCGCCGTGGTCGTCTACTTCTACCCGAAGGACGGGACGCCGGGCTGCACGGAGGAGGCGTGCGCGTTCCGCGACGCGTGGGATCGCTTCACGCAGGCGAACGTGCAGGTCTTCGGCGTGTCGTCGGACTCGCGCGAGTCGCACGAGATGTTCGCGAACCAGAACAAGCTGCCGTTCCCGATCCTGGTCGACACCGATCACACGTGGGCCACGGCGTTCGGCGTGCCGACGAAGCTCGGGGCGACGGCGCGCGTGACGTTCCTGATCGATCCCGACGGCCGGGTCGCGAAGGTCTACCCCGACGTGGATCCGGGCGTGCACGCCGAGGAGGTGCTGAAGGACGCCGCGCAGCTCACGGGCGCAGCGCTTCCGGTCGCGCCCGCGGCCTCGGGCAGCGCGGCGCCGGCGGGCGCGGGCAACCCGGCGCCGGCCGGCGCGGGCAACCCGGCGCCGGCGGGGACGCCGGGGGCCGGCGCGGTGGCGCCTGGGGCAGCGACGCCGGGCGCGGCGCCGGGCGCAGCGGCGCCGGGAGCGGCGACGCCTGTCGCGACGGGGGCGGTCCTGCCCCCTGCGCCGCCCGCGGCGACGCCGGCGAGGCGGTGACGGCGCCGGGCGCGCGGGCACGCGCAGCATCAGCGGCACGCAGCGCACCGGCGCCACACAGCGCACCGGCGGCACGCAGCGCATCGGCGGCACGCAGCGCATCGGCGGCACGCAGCGCATCGGCGGCATGCGCAGCATGGGAGCCCCGCGCGTGATGCGCGGAGAGCTGACAAGAGCCGCATCTTCATCACGCGAGATCGGACGAGCAGTGCGTAGATCCTCGGGCATCTGGAAGGTCAACGGGCTGGATCTCTGCGTCCACCGGTTCCGGGACGACGACGCCCGGCCCACCGGCGTCACGCTGCTGCTGCTCCACGGCTTCCTCGACGCCGGGAGCACGTGGGACCTCGTGGCCGAGCCGCTCGCGCGCGCCGGGTACGACGTGGTCGCGCCCGACCTGCGCGGCTTCGGCCAGAGCGCCCGCGTCGGCGCGGGCGGCTACTACCACTTCCCCGACTACATCGCGGATGTCGCGGCGCTCGTCGACGCGCTCGCGCCGGAGCGGCTCGGCGTCGTGGGCCACTCGATGGGCGGCGCGGTCGCGGTCTACTACGCGGGCGCGTGCCCCGACCGCGTGGAGCGCCTCGCGCTGCTCGAAGGGATGGGGCCGCCGGCGAACCGGCCCGACATCGCGGTCACGCGCATGGAGACGTGGCTGCGCCAGATGAAGGGGCTCGATCGGACGCCGCGCAGGCTGTCATCGATGGCCGACGCGATCGCGCGGCTCGTGGCGCACCACCCGCACGTGCCGCGCGAGGTGCTGGTCACGCGCGCGCGGCTGCTCACGCGGGAAGAGCCGGACGGCGGGCTCGCATGGGCGTACGATCCGATGCACCGGACCACATCGCCGATGGTGTTCCAGGCGGAGGCGTTCATGGCGTTCCTGGAGCGCATCGCGTGCCCGACGCTGGTCGTGAGCGGCGGGCCGAGCGGGTGGCACCCGCCGGACGAGGCGGAGCGTGCCGCGCGGCTCGCGCGGGCGGAGCACTTCGAGCTGCCGGACGCGGGGCACATGATGCACTGGTCGGCGGCGGCGAAGCTGGCCGAGCGGCTGGACGAGTTCTTCCGCGCGGGGGGCTCGGCGGCGGCGGAGCGCGGCGGGAGGCGATGAGCCGGGGGAGCCCGGGGGAGCGCTCGCGGCGAGCGTGGGTTGCCCGGGGAAGCGCGAGGCTGCCCGGGTGGTGCGAGGATGAGGTGAATAAAAGTGCTTGACTCGGTGGGGCGAGTGGGTAATCTGCGCGCCTCACCGACGAGAGACGTGCCACCTTAGCTCAGTGGTAGAGCAACGGTTTCGTAAACCGTAGGTCTGGGGTTCAAATCCCCAAGGTGGCTCCGAGAAATTGCCAGCGTGTTCGTGCTCCGAGGGAGCACCGGTGCTCCGCTGGCGTGGTTGACGTGCCAGGGGGGTGGTCGATCTCGTGATGAGCTGCCTGCCTGGGTAGCCTGTCGGAGAGGGCACAACGGCATTGTGGGCGCGCAGGGTGCCCCGGGGATGCGCACCGACGCCGGCCGGAGATGGACGCGGGGGCGAGCGCTCTGAAGCGCGCCACGGCAGCGCTGTGGCGCGGACGCCAGGGTGCGGACGGTGCTGGTCGAGCCGCCGGCGCCGCTCTATCGTCGACCCATGTCGAGCGCCTCTCCGGAACGCCGCTCTGCGACGGTGGAGGACCTCCTCGCCATCCCCGAGGAGGAGCGCTTCCACGAGATCATCGACGGCGAGCTCGTCCGCAAGGCGATGCCGAGCCCACGCCACGGCGCGGCGCAAGCGGAGCTCGCCGCCGAGATCGCCGGCGCCTACGGCCTGCGCTCCCGCGGTCGTGGACCGGGGGGCTGGATCTTCGCGACCGAGGTCGAGGTCCTCCTCGAGGCGCCGCAGGTCTACCGGCCCGACGTGGCCGGGTGGCGGCGTGAACGCCTCCCGCGATGGCCAGACGAGAGCCCGATCGCGCTTCGGCCGGACTGGGTGTGCGAGATCCTCTCGCCGTCCAACAAGCAGAACGATCTCTTCAAGAAGCTGCGCACCTACCAGCGTTGTCGGGTCCCGCATACTTGGATCCTCGATCCGGAGGCCGAGGCGCTGGTCGTTCATCGCTGGACGCCGGAAGGCTGCCTGATCGTCCTGACGGCCGATGGCCACGAGCGCATCCGGGCCGAGCCGTTCGAAGCGGTCGAGCTCTCGGTGCGCGGCCTCCTCGCGGGGGACGAGGGGGAGCAGGGCGCGTAGCGCCGGAGATAGCGGCTCGCTCACGCAAGGACGGCCTTGTGCCGCGCTCGCGTCTGACGACTCGGGTTTCGCCGTTTAAGCGGCGAGTCTCCGCCCAGGGAGTTCGGGCAGCGGCGCGCGCGTTCGTGGATTCTTTCAGTGTGTGGATTCGCTGATCAAATCAAGAATTTTGAGCCCCGCCACTCCACCGCGAGCACCATCGGCGCAAACAAGCTCCCCGGATCGTCCCCGTCGATGCCCCCCTACAGATCTCCCCACCCCGCATCACACACGAGTCGAAGGCCGTCGACGTACGCCTCAGTTCGCTCGTCCAGCTCACCCAGGCTCTCGAAGTCGTAGAGCGGCGCCAGGACCGCGGCGTCCCGGTACGACCACAGGAACGCCGCCTCCAGGGCGTGCTGCTCGAAAATCTCGGCTTCGATCGTCGAGTTCAATTGATCTGCACCGAGCCGCCCTGGATCCGGTTCACGCCGGAGGAGCGCGTCAGCAAGTAAGCCCCACGAATCAGCACCTTGCCAGCGCGCGTCAGCGTGATGCTGGCGTCCCCGCACTGGAGCACGATCTCCTTCTCCGCCGTGAACACCAGCCGCTCGCCGTCCGCGGTCGCCGTGGCCGCAGCCCGCCCCGCCCCGCTCGCGCGCTCCTCCGGCACATGCATCCGCCCCATCACCACGGGCCTGTCGCGCCGCCCCCCTTCGAACAGCAGCGCTACATCGCGCCCCTCGTCCTCCGGCCCGAGCGCCGTCATCGCCCGCGCCGGCACCCCGCCGCGCGCGCCATCCCCCAGCACCGCGGCCTCCACGAGCGGCTCGCCGCTCCCCCCGAACCCCACAATCCGCCCCACCACGACCCCATCGATCGGCCCGGCCTTCTCCGCCTCCGCCGCGAGGCGCTCCTCGTGCGCCGCGACCACCAGCTCGAGCAGCGCCTCGGCCCCCTCGATCACCCCCTCATCGGCCTCCCCCGCATCCATGCCCTTCCCCTCGGCGGGCGCCCCCTCGCCTTCCGCCCCCTCGATCAGCAGCGCCTCGCTTCCCAGCTCAGCCGTCGGCCCTCGTCCGTCATCCCGCATCACCCGACTCCTCCGCTCCCGCTCATCATCTCCAGGTGCAAGCGCCCCAGGCCGCGCCAGCTCCCCCCCCACGTTGCTCCCCTTGATCTTCACCTTCCCCGACGCCTCGACCTCCGACCGAGAGGCTCTCGTTCTCGCCGATGCTCTCCGTGAGGCGAATCCTGGCGATGCTCGATCCCGCGCCGAGAGCATCGTAGTCGCCCGGATCGTCGTAGACCACGAGATCGTCGTCCACGTCGGCCTGGGCCTTGCTCTCGAGCGACAGTCTGGATTCTTGAGGTTGTCGTCGCGCAGCCTCACCTCCCACGAGCGCCCCCTCTCCGTAGCGGAGAAGTAACAGATGCCCTCCTCCTCGGGCAGTCGCGAGGTGAAGGCGAAGTCGCTCTCCCGGTACTGCACGCAGCCTTCCCTCGGGCGGTAGCCGCCGCTCAGCGCGAAGCGGTAGCCGTTGCTCGGGTCCCGGCCGTGCGCAGGACCTCCTCGACGATCTCCGGGGTGGAGAGCGCCTGGAAGATGCCGTCGCGGCCCTCGAACCACGTCACGCGGAGCTCGTGATCCAGCCCGTCGACCTAAGTGCATGGCCTCTCCCCCTGTGCAGAGCACGAACGGAGCGCGAGCAGCGTGCAGCCAGCGGCATCGTACGAGCTCCGCGTATTCGGCCGCAAGGGGCCAGCGCGCGCGGAGGCGGCAAGCTAGAGCGAGCCGCGCGTGGATGTCGAGCGGCGCGGCGGCGGGCGCTCACGGCGCGGGCGCGGCTGCGCGGGCTGTTGCGCGCCGCCGAGGCCCGCGCCGAGCCGGGCGGAGCCGTTCGCATCCGGGCGACGGCGAACGTCGCAATCGGTCACAAACCGCGCTGATGCCATTCGGCTCGACCGCGCGCGCCGATATCGAGCGCCTTCAGAGCCCGTGGTCGAGACGCCGTGAGGCTGTCGTCGTGACGCTGCTCCGCGGCCAGTCCAACAGGGTGATCTTCCTGGCCCTGGACCCCCCTCGCCTGGAGCGCATCAACCCGACCACGGCGCGGGTCCGCGGCGCGGCAGCGACGGACCTCCCCGCATGTCGCCTGTCCCGAGGCGGGCGCATCGCGCAGCGGTTTCTCAACATCCTGGCGGAGCGTAAGCTCCCGGCGGAGGTCCCCGATGAGCGAGCGACGAGAACAGGCCGACCGGACCGGCCGGCGCGAGGTGCTGGGCACGATGGCGGCGGTCGCCGCAGGCGCGGCCGGCTGCGCGCCGCCTCCCCCGCCACCGGGCCAGCCCGCCCAGCCCGCCGCAGCGGCAGCACCCCCGCCGCCCGCTCCGTCGCCGGCCGCGCCCGTCCCGACGCCTGCCCCAGGCACAGATCCCTCGCTCCGCCCCCTCGGGCGCACCGGCGCCTCGGTCGAGCCCGTCTCGCTCGGGGGCGAGGGCATCCTCCGCACCACCGGCCGCAGCCGCGAGGCGGTGCCGGTGATCCTCGAGGCCCTGCGGCTCGGCGTCCGTTATTGCGACACCGCGCCCGCGTACGCGCAGAGCCAGGACTATTACGGCGAGGCGTTCCGCGCCGCGGGCCCGGGCGCGCGCGAGGAGGTGTTTCTGGCCTCCAAGACCCACGCCCGCGATCGCGACGGCGCGCTGCGGCTGCTCGACGACAGCCTTCGCCGGCTGGGCACCGACCACCTCGACCTGTGGCAGCTCCACGATCTGCGCGACCTGGCCGAGCTCGACGAGATCTTCGGCCGGGGCGGCGCCATCGAGGCCGTCGAGCGCGCCAAGGCAGACGGGCGGATCCGCTTCGTCGGCATCACCGGGCATCACGATCCCGCGATCCTGCTCGAGGCCATGCGGCGCTACCCCGTGGACACGGTGCTCTGCGCGATGAACCCGGCGGATCCTGCGCGGATGCCGTTCTTGACGACCGTCGTGCCCGAGGCGCGCCGGCGCGGGATCGGCGTCATCGGCATGAAGGTCATGGCCGCGGGGCGCCTGCTCGCGGACCGCGCGGCCACGCCCCACGAGCTCATCCGTTACGCCGCGAGCTTCGCCGATACGGTCATCATCGGCTGCTCCTCGATCGCGGAGGTGCGCGAGAACCTCGGCGCGCGCGCGCTGCCGGTGCCGATGCCCGAGGCCGAACGCGCCGCGCTCGAGGCGAGGGTAGCGGGCCGCGCGTCCCGCTACGACGCGTTCAAGGCGTGACGTCGTCGTCGTCGGAACCGTCGTCCTTGCAACGGGGCTGCGCCCTCGAGTCGGCGGGGATGCTCCGCTTCCGTCCTCGACGAGATCGTTCCTCCCTTGCCGGCAGCTGCATCGCGCGGCCCCCCTGAGCGCGGGAGGCTCCACCCATGGCCACGATCTCCTTCGACTTGCCCGACGACGCGATGCTCGCCATGCACATGGCGCCCTCCGAGGTCACGCGCGAGCTGCGCATGGCGGCGGCGGTCAAGCTCTATGAGCTGGGCCGCCTCTCCTCGGGTGTAGCGGCCCGTCTGGCAGGCGTGTCCCGCGTCACGTTCCTCGCGAAGCTGGCCGATTACGGCGTCGACACCTTCCGCATGACCGAGGAGGAGCTGCTCGCGGACGCCAATCGTGCGTGACGTCCTCGTCAACATCACACGTCACACCGCTGCTGCAGGCTGACGCCCAAGCGCCCCTCAGCCTCGCACGTGTGCAGTGACCAGCGCCGCAAGAAGCGCCGCCGCCAGACCGAGCGCCAGCACTCCGAGCACGACCAGCCCCGTCCTCCTTCGCGTCCTCGGCGGAGGCGCCGCCCTCGTTGCCATCGCCCCCGCGCCAGCCATCCCTTGCTCCCAGGGCTCCGTCCTCGCCAGCCGCTCTCCCCCTGCCCTTGCCACCATGGCGGCCTCCGCCCCCGCCCACTTCTCGGTGCTCACCAGCGAGCTCGGCTCCATGATGGTCGCTGCCGGCCGTTCCCATTTCTCGGTGCTCGCCAGCGCCCCCATCATCCCCGCCCCCGCCGCCGCACCGCGCCCCGCCGCGCCGGCCCCCGCGCTCGACCCCTGCCTTGAGGCCACTGCCCCCGCCGCCCCGCCCTCGACCACCGGCGGCACCGGCATCCGCGGCGCCCCCGAAGCCATCACGTCTCCGCTCCCACCCTTCTCCCCCTCCCCCGCGCTCGCCACGCCGAGCCCCCACGCCGGCGCCACCTCGAACCGCTGCGCCATCGCCAGCCTGTTCGGCTCCTCTGCGCCCGCCGGCCCTCCGCCGACCGCCAGCCCCAGCAGCGCCCCCCTCTCCCGCACCGCCTCCTTCTTCTCCCGCTCCCGCGGCGCGCCCCGCACCGCGCTCCCCCGGATCGCCCTCGCCCGCGCCGCATCCGCCACCTCGCGGAGCAGCCGCCGCGCGCTCGCCTCATCCCCCGGCAGCCCCGCCGCCACCCCCGCCGACAGCACCTGCTGCGCCGCCGCGCGCAGCGCCTCCGCGAGCTCCCCCGCCCGCGCAAACCGCTCCTCAGGCCGCTTCGCCAGGCACGTGGCCACCGCCTGCCACAGCGCCTCCGGGCACCCCGGCAGCACCTCGGGCAGCGGCCTCGCATCCAGGTGCACGTGCGCCGCCAGGATCTCCGTCTCTCCGATCCCCGACCCCGCATCGAGCGCCGCATACGGATGCGCCCCCGCCAGCATCTCGTACATCACCACGCCCAGCGCATACAGATCCGCGCGCGCATCCACCGCGCTGCTCCCGGTGATCTGCTCCGGCGCCATGTACCGCGACGTCCCGACCACCGCGCCCTGCCGCGTCAGCCCCAGCCCCGCCCCCGCCCCCGGGCCGGCCCCCACGGCGCGCCCGTCCTTCGCCACGCCGAAGTCGAGCAGCCGCGCGTGCACGCCCTCGCTCACCATGACGTTCTCCGGCTTCACGTCCCGGTGCACGAGCTCGGCCTCGTGCGCCGTCGCGAGCGCGTCCGCGATCTGGATCGCGTAATGGACCGCGCGCACCCCATCGAGCCGCCTGCCGCCGGCCGTCATCTGCCGGAGCGAGACGCCGAGGACGCGCTCCATGATCATGAAGAGCCGCCCGTCCGCCGTCGCACCGGCGTCGTAGAGCCGCACGATGTTCGGGTGCGCGACGCGCGCGACGAGCTTCGTCTCGCGGAGGAAGCGCTCCGCATAGCGCGCCTCCCCCGCGAGCGCGCGGTGGATGATCTTGATCGCCACCGGCCGCTCGATCGCCGTATCGAGCGCGGCCCACACCTCGCCCATCCCTCCGCGCCCGAGCGGGCGCTCGATCAGAAAGCGCCCCTGGAACAGCACCCCGGGGCTCAGCAGATCATCGACGCTCGTCACCTCGCGACACCCCACCCGGAAGCATGCCGTCCCTCGTCGCTGCTCTACTCTTGTTGCTCCGCCCCAGCAAAGCTAACGTCACCTGTACATCCTCTATCCATCGCCCCATCGCCCCATCGCCCCATCGCCCCATCGCCCCATCGCCGCAGCGCCGACTGGCGTCGACCGGCAACGCGCCCCCCTGGAGCCCCCATGTCGAGCCCGCGCCCCGCCCCCGACTCCGATCCCGCTCCCGACCCGGAGGATCCGATCCCCGAGGCCCGTGTCGCGCACGCCGTCGCGCCCTATGCCGATCTCCTCCCCTCCGAGGATCTCGAAGCGCTGCAATCCCTGACCCGGCGCTTCCTCGCGACGCACCCCATCGCCGCCCCGCTCGTCGATCGCCTCCGCCCGCGCACGCCTCCCGCGTCGAGCGGCGAGGTCGACCGGCGCGCCCCCGCGGCGCTGGCCGAAGCAGCGCAGCGCCTCACGGCGAAGGCGGCGAGCGCAGCGGAGGGACCAACGGCGAGCGCAGCCGCGGGCCCCACGGCGAGCGCAGCCGCGGGACCCCGGCGCGGCCCCACCGGCCGGCGAGGCCCCACCCGATGAGCGGCGCCGACCGGCCGCGGCGCCCCCTGCACCCCCTGAGCCCCGACCAGCAGGCGCTCGTCGCGCAGGCCGTGCCGCTCGCCGAGAAGCTCTGCGACCACTTTCTCCGGCGCACGCGCGCGGGCTACCTGGCCGATGACCTCCGCTCCGCCGCGTTCCACGCGCTCCACGAGGCCGCGCTCGGCTACGACCCGGCCCGCGGCGTCCCGTTCGCGGCGTTCGCGTGGCGGCGCGTCGACGGCGCGCTCTCGGACGCGCTCCGGCAGGAGTCGAAGCACTGGCGCGCCGCCCGCGAGGACGCCTACGACGCCGCCGAGGCGGTCGACGACCGGAGCGATCTCCTCGCCGACGGCGACGCCGAGACCGTCGCGCACGTCGACGGGATGGCCGACGAGGTCGCGGCCGCGGCGGTGCTCGGCCTCGTGGGCCGGGCGCTGCGCGCGACCGGCGAGGACGGCGCGCGGCTCCGCGCCGCGTACGACCGCGCCCTCCGCGCGGCGGAGTCCGCGCTGTCGCGGCTCCCGGACGAGGAGCGGCGCGTCCTCGTGCTCCATCACGTCGAGGAGCGGACCTGGCGAGCGATCGGCGCCGCGCTCGGCTGCTCGGAGCGCACCGCGAAGCGGCGCGGGGCGGAGGCCCGCAAGCGGTTCGCCGCCGCCCTGCGGGCGGATCGGCAGGGCCGGGAGCGCGCGCAGGGGGACGCGTCGCCTATACCGGCAGTCCCGT
This sequence comes from Sorangium cellulosum, assembly GCF_004135735.1. GTDB lineage: Bacteria > Myxococcota_A > Polyangia > Polyangiales > Polyangiaceae > Sorangium > Sorangium cellulosum_F. The sequence goes on from NZ_CP012670.1 coordinate 6,186,441, forward strand.
GACGGACCAGCACCTGCTCGAACGCATCACCATCCAGCATGTCGATCGGCTCCGACTCACGCGACGCACGGCCGGGTGGGCGTCCGGAGGCGTTCCGAGGCCGCCCTGCGCGCGAGCACGCACGCGCAGGGCGCATGTCGTGCTTGGTTCAGGCGGGGCTGGAGCTATCCGCCACGGCCTCCGGAGCAGGCGTCAGCCCCGGCGCCTCCCCGCTCCCGCCGCTGCCACCGCTCCCGCCGGCCCCGCCGCCGCCCTCCGCCGCCTTCGGCTCTTCCTTCCTCGGCCGCCCCACCTTCGGTCGGCCCGCCGCGTACAGCGACGGGAACCGCTCCTGCGCGCGCGCGTTCTTCCGCCACAGCCAGAGCCCCGCCGCCCGCACCTCGTCGTAGCGCTGGCACAGGAGCGTCCAGACCCGCACGTAGCGGTCGTACGCCGCCCGGGCCTTCGGCGTCATCGCCGTCGAGAGCCGCTGGATCATCATGCCGGCCAGCTCCCGCGCGCGCGCCGCGTCGCCGGGCCGGTAGTGCTTCCGGTCCGCCTTCACCACGTCGGCGCGCAGCTCGTAAATCCGCGCGTAGCCGAGCAGATCGTTCGCGAGGTCGCGGTGCCCGGTGCCCGGCCGCAGCCGGTCGAGCTCCGGCTTGATCGCCGGATCGTCCGGGAGCTGGTACTCGCACAGCGCCTGCATGCGCGCCTCGACCTCCACCGCCTCGGTCACGAGCGCGACCGGCAGCCGCGCCTCCGTCTCGAGCGCCCCGGCGGCCCGGGCCTCCGCGAGCGCGTGCAGCGTGGCGAAGCACGCGGGCCCGAGCTCGTCGAGGTGGGCGATGTCGAACTCCTCCTTCGGCAGCCGCGAAAAGCGCGCGCGCACGTCGGGCGAGGACACGAAGCCGACCACGCCGAGCGCCGCGTAGGTCGCCGCCTCGACATCCATCCTGACGGTGACGAGCTCGGCCTCGGAGAGCTCGTCGAGCGCCGGGGCGAGCTCGTCGAGCGCCTTCTTGCCGGCCCCGGGATCGTAGAGAGGCGGGGCGTATGACGGCTCGAACAACGCCGCGCTGGTCAGGGGGCTCTTCTTCGTCTTCGTCGTCGTCTTCGTCACAGCGGGCATGTCTCTCCTCCTGAAGTCTCCTCGAAAGGGAGGCCGTTGATCGGGCTCAGCCCGGACCACCGCGTCGCCGCGCAGCCGGCGGGCGCGCGATGGAGCAAGGCCAGCGGGGCAGAGCGCGCCGCGCGAAGCGGATTCACCGCCCGGCGCCCTTTTGCCCCGTCGAAGAGATCAATCGGGAGCGCGACCCCGATCGGGTCACGAAGATCGACCGCAGGGATCGTCGTTTTCCTGCTCCGCGGGAGCCCTGCGCGCCCGCGAGCTCCGCCGGGAGAACAAAACGCTGGCCGTCGGGCTCTCGACAGCCTCCAGGCTGAATTTCAGCTCTCCGGGCGGCTGTCGACAGCCTCCGGGTTGAATTTCAATTTTCCCCGGAGGCTCTCGACAGCCTCCAGGCTGAATTTCAGCTCTCCGGGCGGCTGACGACAGCCTCCGGGTTGAATTTCAATTTTCCCCGGAGGCTCTCGTCAGCCGCCAGGGTGAAACTCTTGCTGTTCGCTGAACCTCTCGCCCCCTCTCCCCGCTCACCCACACCATGCTTTGCTGGGCGAACGAGCATCGCTCCCTGGCGCTGTCGTTCACACGCAGCAGGACGCCGTCGGGAGCGATGCCTTGCTGGGCCGCATCCGCCCCCCGTCAGGAGAGCACTTCGGTGGCAGTCTTCGCCCCGAGGACGTTCTCGATCCAGCGGTCGAGGGTCGCGACATCCGAGCATGCCTGGATGCGCGCGCTCTCGTTCTCGGCGAGCACGATCCCTGAGCGCGCGAGCAGCCGCAGGAGGGTTTCCTTCTTGCCCTTGAGCTCTCCCTCACGCATGCCCTCGAGCTTGCCCTCACGCATGCCCTTGAGCTCTCCCTCACGCATGCCGCGCTCGATGAGCCTCTGCATGAACGGGGGAAGCTTCGCCTCGCCTTCGATCTGCCGTTCCATGACCAACGCCTCCAGAGCCTGCTGCATGGGTTCGCGCAACCCGTCCCAGATGAGCTGAAAATAGACCATCGCGTGCTCCTGGTCGAGCCGGCCCAGGGCCGCGAGCGCCGCCTGGAGCACGGTGAGCCCGTTCGGCCCGTTGCCGTGCGCCATCGCCGAGAGCACGGCGAGCTCGGTCTCCATTTCCGATTCCGCAACGGCCGGGTCGGTGATCTCGGGGACGACGGCCGGACCGAGCACCAGCGGTTTGATGGTGCCGAGGCCCAGGCCGAGATCGATGCTCTCCGCCGCCCAGGCGGCCACGGCGGCATCCGGCGCGACCACGAGGACGACCGTGGCGCACCGCTTCCTGGCGCGCACGCCCGTGACGTACATCGGCCACGAGAACTTCTTGTCCGGATCCACGTGGCGCTGGACCTCGAGGACGATCGCCAGCACGAGCGCGCCGTTCGCGTCGCGCAGCTCGAGCACCAGGTCCGCGCGGAACTCCGCCGGGATGAGCTGGTCGAGCGACGACTCGACCACCGCGACCGAGGCGTGCGGTGGCACCTCGACGTGGAAGAGCGTGGCGAGCACGTGGGGCGCGAGCTCCGGGCGCTCACGGAACATCGCGACGAGGGCATTGTGCTCGAGCGTCGGCATGACTCCGGCCTTGAGCACGCGCCATGCCGACGCGAAACGACGGGGGAACGCGAGGGAATGGCCAGCTCAGGGGTGACGGCGCCATGGCGGAGCGCGGCCACCATGCCCCCTCCATGGCATGTCGGCCCAACGGTCGTTCCGCCACGATGCTGTGATCGCGATCCGGCCCGAGAGCTCGTGCCGCTGCGGGTGCGCGCGTCGCGCGCCGGGCAGAAGGACTCGGGGGTATGCCTTCCATCGGCTACGCTGGAGGCGTGAATGGAGGTCTGAGCTCATGATTCCTTCCCGGCGGCTCACCTGGCTGGTGATCTCCGTCGCCGTCCTCGCGACCCTCGCGGCGGCCGTCCCCTTCGTCTTCACCGCAGGCTCGGGCCCCTTCCGGCACACGTCCGTCCGCGGAGAAGAGGTCCTCCTCCACGGCCACGGCCCTTACCGGCACATGCCCGCGGACGTGGCGGTGCAAGGGCTCGCCCAGGACCTGGTGACCCTCGCCATCGGCGTGCCCTTCCTCCTGCTGGCCCTCGGATGGGCACGCCGGGGCTCCCGAGCGGGGCACCTCGCCCTGTGCGGCGCCGTCGGGTACCTGTTCGTGCAGTACTTCCTGTACCTCGCCATGGCGACCTACAACGAGCTGTTCCTGCTCTGGGTCGCCCTCGTGCTGCTCACGTTCCAGGCCCTCGTGCGGCTGTTGCTCGCGGCGCCGCCAGAGGCGTTCCGGGTCGACGGGACGAAGGGGACACGCAGGTTCGTGGGCGGGTTCCTGCTGTTCAACGGGGCGGCCATCGCCCTCCTGTGGCTCGGCGTCGTGGTGCCACCGCTCCTCGACGGGACGCTTTATCCCGCCGATCTCGCCCACTTCACGACCCTCGTGGTGCAGGGCTTCGATCTGGCCCTGTTCCTGCCGCCCTCTCTCTTCGCCGGCTCCTGGTACCTGAAAGGCAGGGAGCCGGGGAGCCTGCTCGCGCCGGTCTACACGGTGTTCCTGAGCCTGCAGATGCTCGCGCTCCTCGCCAAGATCCTGTGGATGAGCGCCATCGGCGTGGACGCGGGGCCCGCCCTGGTGATGATCCCGCTCCTCCTCCTGGGCGCCGTCGCGGCGGCCGCGATTTCCCTGCGCGCCCACCGGGGGGCGCGCCTCTAGTACGTTGCCGCCGTCACGGCGCCTTCACATCGTCAGCACCAGCTTGCCCACCGTGCCGCCCGACTCCAGCGCCCGGTGCGCCTCCCCCACCCGCTCCAGCGGGAACGTCGTCACCGGCGGCGCCACGAGGCGCCCCTCCTCCACCCAGCCCACGAGCCGGTCCATGGCCTCGCGCAGGAGCTCCGTCTCGTGGAACAGGTACGAGAGGTTGAAGGCGAGCACGCTCTTGTTGTCGTTGCAGAGATCGAGCGGGTTGAACCGCGGCATCCGCAGGAAGTCGAGCGCGAGCTTCGGATAGCTCGGCCGGCCGCCCTGCCGCGGCAGCATCGTGTGGAATCCATAGACGACGAGCTTCCCGGCCGGCCCGAGGTGCCGGTAGCTCTGCCGCAGCGTCTCGACCCCGTTCGCGTCGAGGACCACGTCGTAGCCCTCCGGCGCGAGCCGCTCCGCCGCCGCCCAGAGCGGCTCGCGGCCCTTGTCGATCACCGCGTCCGCGCCGAGGCGCCTCGCCGCCTCGACCTTGTGCGCCGCGCCCACCACGCCGACCACCCGGCAGCCGGCGATCTTGCCGAGCTGCACGAGCGCGCCGCCCACGCCGCCGGCGGCCGAGTGCACCAGCACGACCATGCCCGGCCGCAGCCGCACGAGCTCGAAGAGCGCGTAGTACGCCGTCATGAACACCGCCGGGAAGCCGGCCGCCTCCTCCGGCGATAGGCGCGCGGGCAGCGGAAAGACCTGGTGCCGCGGGACCACGACGCGCGAGGCGTAGCCGCCGAAGCGGGTCACGCCGAAGACGGGCGCCCCGGCCGGGAGATCCGAGACGCCCTCGCCGAGCGCGGCGACGGTCCCGGCGAGCTCGAAGCCGGGCGTGATCGGCCAGCCGACGTATGTCTTCGCCGACTCGTAAAGCCCCATGCGCACGACGCAATCGGCGTAGTTGACGCCCGCCGCCCGCACGTCGACGAGCACCTCGCCGCGCGCCGGGCTCGGGTCGGGGTGCTCCTCCAGGCGGAGCTTGTCGTGGCCGCCGGGCTCGTGGATGACGATCTTTCGCATGGGCGCCTGCTCCGGAGGATACCGCTTCGCCAGGACGAGCTCTGAGACGTTTGCGCGCCGGCCGGCCCGTGACGAGCCGCCGGCCGGCCCGTGACGAGCAGCCCGCCGGCCCGTGACGAGCAGCCCGCCGGCCCGTGACGAGCAGCCCGCCGGCCCGTGACGAGCAGCCCGCCGGCCCGCTCCCGACCTCTTCGCCCCGGTCACATCGGACAGGAGGTCCGTGTCAAGGCGCGGACGCCGCCCTGCGCGCGGACGCGAGCGCGATCAGCGGGTCGCCGGGCGCGGGCCGCCCAGGCCGGGCGAGCCCGCGCCGGCGAGCTGCAGCGCCTGGCCGGTCCTGCGGATCGCATACGCGATCCCGCGCTGGAGCGTCCCCTGCACGACGACCGCGCCGAGATCGACCCCGAGCGCGACCAGCGCTTGCGACACATCGGCCCGGACCCCGGTGAGCACCGCCTCGGCGCCGAGCAGCCGCAGCGCGGTCGCGGTCCGCACCAGCGTCGCCGCGACGCCGCTGTCCACGCCCCGCACCCCCGTGATGTCCAAAATGACGACCTGGGCCCCCGTCTCCGATACGCCGCGCAGCACCGCCTCGAGCGCGCGATCCGCCCGCTCCGCGTCCACGGTCCCGATGAGCGGCATGACCATGATCCGGTCGGTGATCGGGATGAGCGGCGTCGACAGCTCCGCGAGCCGCTCGCGCTGCATCCGGATCAGATCCTCCTGCAGGGCGGCGCGCGCCCGCTCGGCGCTCGCCCGCTCGACGAGCTCCCTCTCCAGCAGCGCCTTCGCCGCGGAGAGCTCCGCGGTGCGGTCGGCCACGGCCGCCTCGAGCGCGTCGTTGGCGCGGCGGAGCTCGTCGCTCGCCGCCTGGACGCGCGCGTAGAGCAGCGCGTTCTTCACGGCGATGGCGGCCTGCGAGGCCACGAGCTCCAGCACGTCGAGGCGCGCCGGAGAGAAGATGTCGGGCGCGGCGTTGTTCTCCAGGTAAAGAATCCCCGAGAGCTCCCCCTGGCTCACCATGGGCAAGCCGAGCACGGACCGAGGCCGGCGCGCCGTGACATAGGCGTCCCCCTCGAAGCGCGCGTCCTGCGCGGCGTCCCCCACGACGACAGCGCTCCTCGTGCTCATGACGAGATCGATCACGGACGGGGCCACGACGCCGCTCTCCCCCACGGGAACAGGCGGGCCCACGCGCACCTCGCCGCCGTCCTCGGCGACGGCCTCCACGCGCGGGATGCCCTCGCGCTCCAGGATCAGCGCCCCCCGCTGCGCGCCGACGCTCTCGAGGGCGAGCTGGAGCAGCCGCGTCATGACGCGGCCGAGGTCGACCTCGCGCGCCACCGCCTGCGCCGCCCGGATCAGCGCCGCCGCGTCGAGCAGCGCCGCGCGCCGCGCGGCCATCTCCGTGGTCGACGACGCCACCGACGTCAGGTTCGAGAGCAGGTTCTCGGACCCGGATTGCCACATCGCCGCGCGGGGGAGCAGCTCCAGGTACGCCTCCTCCATCTGCCGCAGCTTGGCCGTGGCGCCCCAGCGCGCGTAGGCCTGGTAGGCCTCGACGAGGCACGACCGCGCGAGCCGCGGCATGCGCCTCGAGGCGAGGAACCTGCCGCAGAGCTCGCTGACGAGCGCGCGGTAGCGCACGTACCCCGCCTGCTCCGCCGCGTCGCTCGCCCGCTGATAGAGCTCGAGGATCGGCTCCAGCGCCTCCCCGGCGACGCGCGCGCGCTCCGCCCGGACGAGCAGCTCCAGGTGCCGGAGCTCGGGGCAATTCCGCGCGAGCGTGGCGAGCTTGTCGTGGCTCGACGCGAGCATCTCGGCCAGCGCGTCGCCCTCCTCCCCGCTCGCCCGAGGGCCGAGCGCCAGGAGGGTGAGGCAGGTGTAGAGCGGCAGATCGACGATGCCGATGTACTGGCCCGAGAGGGCGCGGGCCCGCTCGTGCGCGCGGCGCGCCATCCGGAGCGCGCCCTCGTGATCGCCGTAGAGGTACGCGAGCGCGAGCTTGTTCGTGTAGTAGAAGCCGGCGACGATCGCGAAGCCCACCGCCTCGAGCTTCGGCACGAGGGCGTCCTCGTCGAAGCCGGCGTCGCTCAGCGTGCCGCGGTCCAGCGTGCGCCCCTCGAGGTTCTGGATCACCTGCCGCGCGACGGTCTGGACCGCCGTCGACAGCGCGTCCTTCGTGCGGGAGGTGAAGCGCAGGAACCCGTCGACGTCCTCGCGCACGCGCCGGAGCTCACCTTCCAGGCTGAGCTTCATCTGGGCGAGGATGTTGGAGGACGCCGACGCGAACATGAAGTCGCCGGTCTCCATCCCGGCGACCCGCGCCCGCTGGAGGACCTCGAGCGCCTCGCGCTGCGGCCTCGAGAGGTTCATGACGACCCCGTAGTTGAAGTCGAGCTTCGCCCTGATGGCATCGACCTGGTACCTGTCGTTCAGGGCGACGCCCATCCGCGCGATCCTGTAGCCCTCGTGCGGCTGGCCCCAGAACGCGGCCAGGTAGAAGCCGTGGTACACGTACGCCACGCTGGCCATCGGCGAGATCCCGTGCCGGAGCGACAGGTTCGCCATCCTGACGGCGAGGAGCTGGGCCAGCGGCGGGTTGAGGAAATACGCCGATGGCGAGCCGTAGCCGAGCATCTCCACCACGGCCCTGACGCGCGGATCGGCGAGCTCCGGGCCCGCGCCGACGTCCTCGCCCCGCCGGGCGGCGAAGCCGCGCTCGGCCTCGGCGAGCTCCGCGCGGAGCGCGGCGGCGAGCGCCTCGCCCTCGGTGGGCACCTCCATGCCGAAGAGGCGCAGGCCCTGGAGCGCCACCGCGAGCGTGTCCGCCCAGCGGTGCTGCGCGTTGTAAAGGACCATCCGCATGCAGTAAACGCGCGCGCGCTCCAGGTCCGAGGCGGCGCGCTCGAGGAGGGCGTCGAAGAGCGCCTCCGCCTCGTCGCAGCGGCCGCTCAGGTGCGCGCACTCGGCCTTCGCGGCATGGATGTCGAAGACGTCGAAGGCGAGGCCCGGCTCGCCGGCCCACGGATCCGGGCCGAGCGCGGACGCCGCGGCGCTCAGGTAGCCGAACGCGGCGTCGTACGCGGTCGCCGCCCGGGCGCGCCGCCCCGCGGCCAGGTTGAGCCGCACGAGCTCGCCGCGCTCGGCCGGATCCTGGATCAGGGCCGCGCCGAGGTTCAGGTGGCCGACGACCACGAACAGGTCCTCGTCGCTCGGGTCCTCGCCGAGGCTCGCCGCGAGGAGCCGACCGATGCGGCGGTGCAGCCGCCTCCGCTCCGGCTCGCCGATGAGCGCGTACGCCGCCTGCTGGACGTGATCGTGCAAGAACCGGTACGACACGCGGAACGACGGGTCCGCGAGCAGCCCCTCCGCGACCGCCGCGTCGCCCGAGTGGACGAAGCGGTAGTCGGGATCCAGGGGCACGACGAGGCCCTCCCGCAGCGCCTCCCAGAGCGCCGCGGCCACGGTGGCCGGGGGCCGCTCGGCGACGGACGCGAGCGTCCGGAGCTCGAACCTGTGGCCCACGCAGGCCGCGAGCCGCAGGGCGCGCTGCGCGTCGGGCCCGAGCCGCCGGATCTTCGCGGCCATCAGCTCGACCACGCCGTCCGCGTCCGCCGCGCTCCGGGCGCGCTCCGTGTCCCACGTCCACGCGCCCGAGGCCGGATCGAAGCGCACGATCCCCTCCCCGGCGAGGGCGTGCAGGAACTGGTGGATGTAGAACGGGTTGCCCGCGGTCTGCTCCAGGATCAGCGCAGCGAAGGCGTCCGTGTCCTCGACGCGGCAGCGCAGGGCGTCGGCGAGGAGCCGGCGGATGTCCTCGAGCTCGAGCGGCCCGAGCCACACCTCGCTTTCGGACGCGCTCGCCGCCCGCAGGTCCCGGACGAGCTTCGCGAGCGGGTGGCCGTCGTCGACCTCGTTGTCGCGGTAGGCGCCGATCACGAGCATCCGCCGGCCGTCGGGATCGGTCGTCAACAGCTCGAGGAGCTTGAGCGACGCCGGATCGGCCCACTGCAGGTCGTCGAGGAAGACCACGAGGAGGCGCTCGTCCGTGATGGCGCGCACGAAGCTCTGGAACGCCAGGCTGAAGCGGTTCCTCGACTCGTTCGGCCCGAGCGGCTGCACGGGGGGCTGCGGGCCGAGGATGCGCGCGAGCTCGGGGATGACGTCCACGACGACCTGCCCGATCGCCCCGAGCGCGCCGGCGAGCCGGGCCCTCCATCGCGCCACGGCGTCCTCGCCCTCCGAGAGCAGGCGCTCGCACAGCTCGCCGAACGCCTGCGCGATCGCCGCATAGGGGGCGCGCTGCCGGATCTGGCCGAACTTCCCCGAGACGAAGTACCCGGGCCGCCGCGCGAGCACCTTGTAGACCTCGCGGACGAGGGCCGACTTGCCGATGCCGGCGTGGCCGGAGATCATGAACAGCTCGACGGCCCCGGCCGCCGCGCGCTCGCCCGCGGCCATGATCGCCTGTGTCGCGGCCTCGCGCCCATAGAGCCTCTCCGGCAGCCAGAGCCGACCGCCCGCGTCGCGCGCGCCGAGCGGGAAAGGCTCGACGCGGCCGTCGGCCTCGTACCGGCGGAGGCACTCCTCGAGATCGAGCTTCAGCGCCTCCGCGAGCTGATAGCGATCCTCTGCGGCCTTGGCGAGGAGCTTCATGATGATGTCGGAGAGCACCCGTGGGACGCCGGCCGACGCGACGTGCGGCGGCGGCGGCGTCCTGGCGAGGAGAGAGTGCACGAGCTCCATGGCGCTCGGCGCCGTGAACGGGAGGGCGCCCGTGACCATCTCGTAGAGGGTGACGCCCAGCGAGTAGAGGTCCGTCCGGGAGTCGAGGCTGCGGTTCATCCAGCCTGTCTGCTCGGGGGACATGTACGCCAGGGTCCCCTCGCCGGTGCCCGGGCTCTCGGCCCTCGGCGCCTCCTGCGACAGGCGCGTGGCGATCCCGAAGTCGGCGAGCTTGACCTCGAGCGGATCCAGGCGGACCAGGATGTTGTGCGGCTTGATGTCCTTGTGGATGATGCCGGCGTGGTGCAGCGACGCGAGGGCGTCCGCGACGTGGATGCCGATGCGCAGGATCGTCCGTAGATCGAGCCGCTCGCCCCGCAGGACGATATCGAGCGACGCGGCGCCGAAGTCCTCGATGACGAGGACAGGCGCGCCGCCGCTCTCGTCGACGTCGAGGACGCGAATGACGCCCGGGTGCGCGTTCTCCCTCGTGATCGCGTGCTCGTGGCGGAGCCTCGCGATCACCCGCGGGGACGCGCGATCGGGCATGGGCCCCTTCAAGACGACAGCCAGCCCGTCGGCGACGCGGCGCGCGCGGCGGACGATGATCTCATGTCCCTGATGCAGGATGTGGTCCACGGCATAGCCGCGCAGCAGGGTCGCGCCTCCGGCATCGGTGCTCGCGCCGTTCTCCATGGCCCAAAATATCACGGATGCCACCAAACCGGACCGCGAGTGTAAGAGCGCCCAACAAAACCGGACCGAGCCAGGCGGCCGAGGGTGGGTGCAGCGCTGGGCGCGACGAGGAGTCCTACTGAAATAGGGCGACGAGGAGCAACGACGCGATGCGCCCGCCCTCGGCCGCCTTGCGACGGGAGGTCTTGTCCGGCGCTCGAGGCTCGGCGCCGATGGGAGCGCCGGGGACCGCGCGTTCGATGCAATGTTTGGGTTGGCCGCCCCAGCCTGCCCGGCGGCTCCAGCGCGGCGCGACCTGCCCCGCGTTGGCAGGACCACCTTCCCTCACGCGCTCCACCCCCTGGAAAAGCGACGGGATATCGGTATCGTCTCGATCCATCGAAGGGGGCCGCCTCCTCGCCGCAGCCTGCGGGAGCGCGCCCCGCGCCATCTTCGTGAGGGGACAGGATCGAGGACCATGGGTCATGAACAGAGCTTGACGGCGCTCGAAGCGGAGATCGCGGCGCTGCGCCGGCGCGTGGCCGAGCTGGAGGGCGCCCAGGCGAAGCTGGAGGCGCTCTCCTCCGTGCTCCCGAGCTTCATCGCGGTCTTCAACAGAGAGGGAATCATCGTGGACATGATCCCGACCTTGATCTTCTCTGCCGAGATGATCACGACCGAGCTCGGAACGCCGATGGCCCGGGTGATCGAGCCAGGTTACGCCGACCGGTGCCTCGCGCTCATCCGGGAGGCGCTCGAGACGCGAGCGACCCTGAGCATCGAGTACCCCCTCCCATGGGGTGAACGCGAGGTGTGGTGCCAAGCCGTCTGCAAACCGCTCACGGGGGACACGGTCCTCTGGGTCGCGAACGACATCACGACACAGCGGAAGCCGGCCCACGCCCAGGCGGAGCTGCGCGATCTCCAGGCGCTCGTGGAGTACGCGCCCGACGGCGTCTGCCTCGCGTCCCAGGAGGGCGCGCTCTTCTACGAGAACCCGGCCTTCCGCGCCATGACAGGGCACGCCGAGGGCGCGCCGTTCCCGAGCCTGCTCGAGGTCTTCGCGGCCCCGCGGGACGAGCTCTCCGCGATCGTGCAGCAGTGCTTCCACCGCGCCTCGTGGCAGGGGATCCTGAGCCTCGTGCAGCCCGGCGGGCGCACCATCCCCTGCCAGGTCTCCATGGTCGCGCTCGGCGCCGAGCACGGGCGGCCCCCGGGGGTCGCCGTCCTCGCCCGCGATCTGACCCCCATCCACGAGGCCGAGCGCGAGCGGCTCGCCCTCCAGGAGCAGGTGATCCAGGCCCAGCAGGCCACGCTGCGCGAGCTGTCCACCCCGCTCGTCCCGCTCGCCGAGGGCGTCGTCGCCATGCCCCTCATCGGCACCTTCGACCGCACCCGCGCCCAGCAGGCCATGGAGAAGCTCCTGGACGGCATCGTCCAGCACCAGCTCCACACGGTCATCGTCGACGTCACCGGCGTCAGGGACGTCGACGCCGAGTCCGCCGACGCGCTGCTGCGCATCGCGCGCGCGGCACGCCTGCTCGGCGCCCGGCTCCTCCTGACCGGCATCAACCCCGACACCGCCCAGTCCCTCGTCGACCTCGGCGTCGACCTCGGCGGCATCGCCACCCACAGCACCCTGCAGAGCGGCATCGCCCACGTCCTCGCGCGCCGCCCCGCGGCGCCGCGCGCTGCGGCCGCCCCCGGCCCCAGGGACGGGACCCCGGCGCAAAACGCGCCCTGAGCGAGCTCGGAGGAGGGAGCAGGGGCCCGGGGTGTCCCGGAGACGTCCCCCTGCGTCGCCCCCGCGGGGGAGGGGGCGCGGGGCAGGTGGCCAGGATCTGGGCGGAGTCCTCGACGTCGTCCCCGCGCGGAGGGGGCGCGGGACCAGGCCGTGCCCCTCCACCTCCACGCGCGAACGCCCAGCGCTAGACGGTCGCCGCGCCGCTCGCGCTGGCGGACTGCGCCCGCGCCCGCTTCCGGACCGCGAGCTCCGGCGACTCCGCCACCGCCATCCCCACGAGGCGCATGCCCTCCAGGAAGTGCCGCACCCCGGTCCGCACGAGCTCGTGGCTCTCCTCGCCCACGTCGGGATAGCCCCGCCCCTCCGCGTCCGGCTGCACCTTGCCCCAGTTCGCGAACAGCCGGCCCCACGGGCTCTTCAGCACCGGCTCCATCTTCTCCTTCGCGTACCGCGGGTACCAGAACATATCGTGATACGCCACCGACGCCACGTACGCCCAGGGCGCCAGCCAGGTCTTGAGCGACCACTCCACCGGCTTCTTCAGCGGACCCCAGTAGATGCGGTGCTGGTTGCGCGAGGCGAACGTCATCTCCTTGTACGGTCCATCGAAATTCCACGGCTCGTTCAGCGCGTCGGCGTCGCCCACGATCTCGATGTCGCGCACGTCGCCCGTCCCGAGCCCGAGATCGTGCGCCAGCCGCACGTACTTGAGGTCGCGCAGCGGGTCGAACCCCATGAGCTTCGCCGCCACCGCGTCGATCGCCACCTGATCCGCCGACGCGAGCAGGACGTTCTTCACGTGCGGCACCATGCAGCGCGGGCCAGGGCCGTCGCCCGCGAAGGTGCCGTCCATCACCGCGAACACCCCGCGGTGGATCTTCTTCTGGATCATCAGCAGATCCACGAGCGTCTCGTGGATCACCGGGTGGGTCCAGTGCCGGTGCTCGTTGAGCAGGCCGCCGAAGGCGTTCTTCATCGCCCCGGTGCTGGTCGTGAAGACGTGCGTCTTCACCGTCGGCAGATGGATGATGTTCTCACCGATGAAGCGCTTCGGGATCGAGAACCCCTTCGGGTACACCTCGTTCAGGCAGAGGAACTTCTTCCGCAGGTCGCCGACCGCATCCCCGATCGGGATCCACGCCTCCCCCTCGTAGAGGTGGACGTTGCGCAGGCCGTGCGCCTGGACGACGTCGATCTGCTTGTTCTCGCGCTCCCCGAGGTGGGCGTCGATGACGACCGTGCGGTTGTGGCACGCGTGGATCAGCTCCTTCGCGTAGCCATCCCGCGTCATGGCCCGGATGACCCCGTCGAGCTGCCACGGCGTCGTGGACGCGCTCGGATAGAAGAAATGCCAGGAGATGTTCACCTTGAGCGCCGTGTCGGCGTCCTTGGCGATCACATCCTGGTACCCGGCCAGGTTCATCAGCCGGTGGTAGTCGGAGAGCACCGTCGCAGGCGAGGTGCGGATCACAGCGACCTTCGATTTCGACATGGCCCTGTTCTTATAGCCCGTCCCGGGTCGCCCGGTCCTGGAAGTTGCAGGGTGGCGATGTGGAGCCTCGGTGCACGCTCGATGACGGGGCGCGGCGCCGCCCGGGCCGCCGTCCGGCGGCCGCGCAGTGCACCCTGTCACGGTCGAGGCACGTTGCCCCAGGGGCATCGAGGACGCACCGGTTCCTGAGCGGACGCAGCGGCCCCGCGCCCGGCCTCGATCTTCTGCGCGCCGCCCGGATGCCCGGAAATCACGCCGGCCACCGGCCTCTGCAGTGCTCCGGCACAGGGGCTGCAATCCAGGGTTCGCGTTGAGGTCGTCTCCACCAGAGGCCGGCTCGACACCCCTGGACACCCTGGACCCCCCCTGGAGGACACCATGCTCGGCTGGAGTATTGCCTTTTTCATCATCGCGATCGTGGCCGCCATCCTCGGATTCGGCGGAATCGCGGCGAGCGCCGCGACCCTCGCGAAGATCCTGTTCGCCGTCTTCCTGGTGCTCGCCGTGATCTCGTTCGCGCTCGGGCGCCGCGTCCCCACGTGATCCGACGATCCGAACGAAGGAGGTGGAACCGTGAAGTCAGCGCCTCAACAGGAGCCCAGATACCTCTGGACGCTCGGCATCCCGCAGCCGGTGGCGAGCCCCATCCCGCTGCCGACGGCGAGCCCCCCCGGGCCAGCGCCCAGCCCGCCCGAGCCGGCGCCCGGCCCCCCGGGGCCAGCGCCCCGCCCGCCCGAGCCGGCGCCCGGCCCGCCCGGCCCGGCGCCCGGCACCCCCGGGCCGACGCCCCACGAGCCCCACACGCCCGGCCACGTCCCGCCGGGCCCCGAGATCCAGCTCCCGGGCACGGAGCCTCGGCACGATCCGGGCGAGCGCCGCCAGCCCGATGTGCCGGCACGCCCGCATGTCCCCGAGATCCCCGGGCCGCCGCCCCAGATCACCCCGAACCCCGAGCCGACGCGGGCCAGGAGCGCCCGAGGAGGAAGAGGAAGGAACGGGGAGGCACGGAGAAGCGGGGCAGCACGGCGGAGCTGGGGAGCCGCGAGCCCGGACCAGGTTGGCCCTGTGGGGCGCCAATCCTGACACTGCTGCGGGAAGTTGCCCCGGATCAGCAGAAGAACCGCCATGGCGCCAACGACGCCAAGAAGAGAGGGGGAGGGGTATCCTTCCATTTTCCCCTTCTATTTCCCTGGTTTCTTGGCGCCCCTGGCGCCATGGCGGTTCGCCTCTCGACCCGACTTCCCGCAGTAGCGCTAACCTGTGTCGCTGGTCACCCCGATCCATGCCCCGAGACCCCGCGCCCTCCCCCGTCACCAGCGCAGCCGCCCCGCGCCGGCACGGCCGCTTCCGCCGGGCGCTCGCCCGCGCGGCCGCCGTGTCCGGCGCCGCGCTCGGGCTCGGGGCCGTGTTCGTCGCGGCCGTGGGGGTCGGCGCCGCCCTCCACCTGAACACGGCGCCGGCGCGCAACCTGGCCCGGCAGCTCGTCAACGACGTCCTGCGATCCAGCCTGGAAGGAACGATCGAGCTCGAGCGCATCGACCGCCTCGGGCTCTTCACCGCCGAGATCTCCACGGTCACGGTGCGCCACCCCGGCGGCGCGGAGCTGCTGCGCGTGCGCGGCGTCCACGCGGACTTCGACGCGCTCGCGATCGTCCGGGAGCTCTTCCTCGGGGACGGCGATCTCGCCATCACGGTCCCGCTCGTCCGGGTCGCGGACGCGGACGTCCTGCTCGCGCAGGACGAGGAGGGCGAGCTCACCCTCGCGCAGGCGTTCACGCCGAAGCCCTCGCCGGAGCCCACGACCGCCGAGGGCGGGCGGCCGCTCCGCCTCGAGCTTACCCGCGTCGTCCTGGGCCGCGCCGCGGTCCACGGCACGGTCGCCCCCGGGCGCCCCCTCGACGCGACGGTCGAGGACCTCGGCGCCTCCCTCGTCATCGCCGACCGGAGCCAGTACACGCTCGAGCGCGTGCGCGTCACCGAGCGGCGGCTCCTGCCCGTCCCGGTCGAGGCCAGGCTCTCCGGGCGCGTGATCGTCCCCGAGGACGCGCCGCTGGACGTCGCCGCGCGGGTCGAGGGGAGCGTCGGGGCGATCCCGCTCGTGGCCGAGGGGAGCCTCAAGGACGAGCGCCTCTCGGCGCGCGCCTCGTCCGCCCGCGTGACGCCGGAGGCGGCGCTCGCGATCGATCCGGGCGCGCCGCTCGCGCGGCCGCTCGCGGTCACGGTCACGGCCGAAGGGGCGCTGTCGGACCTCGCCGTCACGGCGCGCGCCGCGGTCCTCGATCCGCTCGTCGCGCCCGACGCCGTGACCGGCGAGGTCGTCGCCCGCGCCCGGCTCGACGCGCGGGCTCCGGAGCGCATCGCGGCCGAGGTCCGCGTCACCGAGCTCGATCCGCGCGCCTTCGCCGCGACGGCCCCGGCCGCCCGGGTGAACGCCGAGGTCCGGGGCGAGATCTTCCTCGACGACGAGGGCGGGCCGCGCGTCGTCGCCGAGGCCCACACCGAGCCGTTCACCGTCGCGGGCCAGCCCGTGCCGGCGATCGACGCGCGCGCGACCCTAGAGCGCGGCGCGCTGCGCGCCGACGCGACCGTCCACGAGCCCGGGGCGCCGATCGAGGCCCGCGTCGCCCGCTCGGAGGAGGGGGAGATCACGTTCGAGGCGCGGAGCGAGATCCCGTCGCTCGGCGCGGTGCGGCACGCGCCGCGCGGCGTCCGCGGCAGCGCCGCGCTCCACGTCGAGGGCGCGCTGAAGGGCGACGCGCTCGACGCCACGGCCATCGTGCGCGTCGCCGGGCTCCGCGTCGGCCCCGGGCTCTCGCTCGGGCGCGGCGAGATCCGGGCCAGGGCCGCGGGGCCGCTCGACCGGCTCACGATCGAGGGCGCGCTCCGCGGGGCCGATCTGCGCGCGGAGGGGTACGCCTTCCACGCCGTCGCGGCGAGCGCCGCGGGGCCCGTCACGGCGCCGCGGATCCGCGTGGCGCTCGCCAGCGCGGAGCGCCGGATCGCCGCCTCGGCCGCCCTCGACCTCGCGCGGGGCGAGGCGCGACGGATCCGCCTCTCGGTCTCGCGCGGCGAGGACGAGCTCACCGCGCAGGCGGCCCGCGTGGCGTGGGACCGCGCGATCGCCGTCCAGGGGCTCGCGGTGCGCGGGGACGGCGTGGGCGAGCTCGAGGGGAGCGTCTCGCTCGCGGGGGACGAGGTCGAGGGCGACCTCCGCGGCAGCGCGCTCGACCTCCAGCGCATCGCCGACATCGCCGGCGTGCCGCTCGGGGTCGGGGGGCTCGCCAGCCTCGACGTGTCGCTGCGCGGCCGCGGCGCGCGCCGCGCCGGGCACGTGCGGGTCGAGCTCGAGGACGGCGCGGTGCCGGGCGTCGCGCCGCGGCTGTCGATGAACGTGACGGCCCGCCTCGACGGCGACGCGCTGAAGGCGGACGGCCTGGTCCGCCTGGTCGCGCCGCCCGACCCGCCGCCCGGACGGGCGCGGGACGCAGGGCGCGAGGGCGCCCCGCCCGGGGAGCCGGCGGCCACGGTCGGCGACCGGGCGGAGCGGGCAGCGCGCGCCGAGCCGCCGCCCCCGCCGGTGTGCGACGGCGCGATCGCCCGGGTCCTGGTCGACGGGAGCGCGGCGACGCTGCGCGGGCCGCTCCTCTCGGCGCGCACCTGGCAGGCCGTCACGGGCGCGGCCCGGATGGAGGCCGAGGCGTGGGAGATCGGCTGCCTCGCCCAGGCGTCGCCGGTCCCGCTCGCCCTGAGCGAGCTCGCGGGCCGCCTCACGGCGCGCCTCTCGGTGGCGCGCGAGGACGGCGCGCGGCTGCCGTCGATCCAGGGCCTGCTGCTGCGCACCGAGGGCCTGCGCGCGGCGGGGCCCCTCGACGAGGAGACGGGCGCGCCGGCGTGGGTGTCGCGGTCGCTCGACGCCCGGCTCGCCGGCGATCTCGACGCGGAGACGGGCCGCGCCAGCGTCACGCTGTCGGTGTTCGACGAGCGGCTCGTGGCGGAGCTCTCGGCCGCGGTCGACGCCGACCTCCCGGCGCTCCTCGAGCGGCCGGCCGCGGCGCTCGCGCGGATGCCCGTGGCCGCGCACCTCGCGGTCCCGCGCCGCCGCCTGAGCGATCTCGCCGCGCTGGCCGCGCTCGGGAAGCGGACCCCGGCGCTCTCCGGCGCCGGCGGGCTCGACGTCTACCTCGCGGGGACGCTCGCCCGGCCGAGGCTGGTGGCCCGCGCGACGGCGGCGCACGTGGGCTCCGACGGGCGCGCCGCGCCGTTCGGCAAGACCCGGATCGACGGGCTGCTCGTCTACGACGGCCGCCACGCCGCGCTCGACGCCTACGCGCTCCGCGGCGAGCGGACGTACCTCCGGGCGACGGCGGAGCTCGACGCGGACGCCGCCGCGCTCCTCGGCGGCGCCCCCGGCGCCGTGCCCTTCAGCCACGGCAGCCTCGAGGCCAGGCTCGCGGATCTGCCGCTCGACGAGATCCCGGTCCTCGCGGACCTGCAGATCAGCGGGCAGGCGCGCGGCGAGATCGCGGTGCGCGGCCTCTTCGAGGCCCCGGAGGTGACGGCGCGGCTCGCCTTCCCCGGCCTGAAGCTCGGCCCGGACGTGCAGCTCACGACGGCCGAGGTGGCGCTCCGCATCCCGCCGCCGCGCGGCGCCGCGCGGTCTTTGGCCTCGGCGGACGTGCGCCTCGCCGCGCGCGACGGCGGCCGGCTCGAGGCCAGGGCGGAGGCGCCCGTGGCGTGGGAGGCCGGCGCGCTCCCGACGATCGCGGACGACGAGGACGCCGCGATGTCGGTCGCGGTCCAGCGCTTCCGCCTGGCCGCGCTGGAGCCGTTCGTGCAGGGCTCGGTCAACCGGCTCGACGGCCTGCTCGATGGGGAGGTGCGGCTCGGGCTCGGCGAGCAGGCCGGGTTCTCCGGCCAGATGCGCCTCACGGACGGCCTCGTCCACGTCTCGGCCATCGGCCAGCCGCTCGAGAACGCGTCGTTCCGCGTCACCGCGAGCCCCTCCGGGGAGCTCCGGATCGAGGACCTCCGCGCCGAGGCCGGGGGCGGCCTGGTCCGCGGCGAGGCGACGCTCCAGATGGAGGGGTTCGCGTTCCGGAGCGCCCGCGCCGCGCTCGAGATCCCGCGCGGCCGCGCGCTCCCGATCACGATGGAGGGCGTCCCGTTCGGCGACGCGCGGGGCCGGGTCACGCTCGCGGCGGAGAACCGGGACGATCAGATCGCCGTCCGCGTCGACGTGCCCACGCTCGACCTGGCCCTGCCGCCCACGATCGGGCGGAGCGTCCAGCCGCTCGACGAGAACGAGGACATCACGACCTCGGCGCCGCTCAGCCGGGAGGAGTACGAGGCGCGCCGGGCGCCGGCGGAGCCGGTCGAGGAGGAGGGCGCGGGCGGCAAGCCGCTCGTGATGGAGGTCCACCTCGGCAGGATCGGCGTCGAGGGCGACATGGTGCAGGCCTCCCTGTCCGGGGACCGGGCGCGCCCCCTCCGCATCGAGATCGCCGAGGAGACCACGATGGAGGGCAACGTGAGGATCCTCTCGGGCAAGCTCGACGTGATCGGCAAGGAGTTCGAGCTCGAGCCGGGGGTCGTGGCGCTGCAGGGGGATCCGTCGAATCCGTACCTCAACGTCACGGCGTTCCACGACACGCCCGAGGGGACGCGCATCTTCATCGACTACGTGGGTCCGCTCAACCCGATCACCGAGGACAAGATCACCTTCCGCTCGGATCCCCCGCGGCCGGAGAACGAGGTCATCGCTGAGCTGCTGCTCGGCAGGCAGTACGCGGAGGGGACGCTGGCGGGCGGCACGGCCACCGAGGAGCCCGGCTCCGGCGGGGGGAGCGCGGCGGGGGGCGTCGCGGCCGGCGTGGGCACCGGGCTCGCGTCCGCGCAGATCAACATGATCCTCCAGAGCATCGGCCCGCTCCGGAACTTCGAGACGCAGCTCGACACGACCGACGAAGGGGCGCTGAAGACCACCGTGGGCTACCGGCTCGGGCAGCGGATCACCGCGAGCGCCAGCTACGAGGCGGGCCCCACGGGGCGGCAAGGGCAAGGCCCGGCGTCCGAGGGCTCGCCCCCCGGGGCCCGGTCGAGCTTCCGCACCGAGGTGAGCCTGGAGTGGCGCTTCCGCCGGGACTGGTCGCTGCGGGCGGGGCTGGCCACGGGCGAGAGCGCCGCGTCGACGACCCTCGACCTGCTCTGGAAGCACCGGTACTGACCGCCCCCGGGCCGTGAGTCGCCGCGCGGGGGAGGCGGCTCACCGGAGGCTTCGGCCCGGCTCCACGCAGATCCCGATGCAGTCGGCCCCGCCGTGCTTCGGGTCGCAGTCGTCCGAGGGGTCATCGATGCACGTGAGCCCCTTCGGGCACTCGAACCCCGCGAAGCCGCCGCACACCTCGGGCCTCGGCTCCACGCAGATCCCGATGCAGTCGGCCCCGCCGTGCTCCGGATCGCAGTCGTCCGAGGGGTCATCGATGCACGTGAGCCCCTCCGGGCACTCGAACCCCGCGAAGCCGCCGCACACCTCGGGCTCCGGCTCCACGCAGATCCCGATGCAGTCGGCCCCGCCGTGCTCCGGATCGCAGTCGTCGGAGGGATCGTCGACGCACTCGAGCCCCTCTGGACAGGGGGTCCCGAGGAACCCTCCGCACGTCTCCGTCGCGTGCGGCGCCTGCGTCTCGCCAGTGTCCCCGCCGCCATCGTTGTTGCAGCCTGCGAGCCCGATCACGATCAGCAAGAGAGCCAGTCCTGTGTGGCGCATCGAAACCTCCGAGATGCCTGTCCGAACCCCGTTGCGGCCACCGGGCGGTGGCCGCGCGACCCACGTGTGCACGGGCGCCGCCCGAGAGGACGCGCCCGGCCGGTCTCCGGGCCCCCGCAGGGCACGCGGTGGCCCGGGCTCGCCGGCAGGGCGTCCTCCACAGGGGCGGCGTTCCATCGCGCTCGCCATCAAGCAGGTTCGGTGCCACGGAAAACGCGTCGCTGTCCGCGCTGGATCCGGCGGCCTCCAGCGCGGGGACCGCGATCGAGATGTCTCGCTGTGTCCCGGGGTTGTGCCAGCGGCGCCGGTCAGGGGTTCGCGGCCTCATGGGCGGGGGCTCTCTCCCCTTGTGCGCCCGGGCGGCGTTGTGCGCCCGGGCGGCGTTGTGCGCCCGGGCGAGGGGTCGCGATCGGCCGCTGCCGGCGTCAGAACACCTGCAAGAGCCGGTCGAGCACGCCCCTCATGACGGGACTGTAGCCGGCGTACACGCCCTGCTGGGTGGGGATGGCCGGGCAGATCGAGCCCGTGACCCCTTGCTCCCCGAGCTCCCAGAGAAGCTGCAGCTGGCGGATGCTCGGGTACGCCTTGGCCTTGTACTGCGTCGACGTCCTCGGCAGGGGCTCCGCCGGGTCGTTTCCGGCTTCGGGCATGCACACCGGACTGTCGATGGGTTCGCCCGTTGCCGCCCTGCAATCGCACGAGCCGATCGCGTCGTCGCACGAGCGCGGCTCGATATCGAAGGTGCAAGCGTACTGGAGATCGCCGACGCTCACCGGCGAGATCGTGTACTCGCGGCCGTTGATCGCGTTCCACCCCGTCTCGTCCGGCTGGACGATCGGATCCCCGGTGATCGGGTTCGCGCCCGAGCGGGGCGCCATCGACTCGATCATGAACGGGTCCCCGGGCGGGATGTGGTTCGCCGGATCGCCGAGGATGATGTCCCAGGTGCTGTTGAAGCCGGTGCCGGGCAGCGGGGCGCTGAGCTCGAAGGCGTCCTTGACGCCGCCGAGGATCCCGGTGGGCCCGATGTTCCCCTTCCGGGCGATGTCCTGCCACGGCACCCCGACGATGCCGGTGAACACGACGTGCTGCGGCCCCCGGATGCGCGTGTTGCCGTCGGTCGGATCCAGATCCGAGAAGATCGGGTTCGGCACGAACTGTCCGGTCCGCGACACCACGAAGGGCTCCGTGAGCGCGCGCTTGTACCGATCGATCGAGTAGAGGAAGTCGTACCCGAAGCGACGCTTCTGGTCCCAGCACCGGAGGTTCACCGGGTCCTCCGCCGCGGAGAGCCGGGCGGGCAGGCCATCAGGCCCCGTGCAGGTCGGGTCCACGGGGCATTCGGGAGGAGCAACCTGATAGCAGGACTTGCAGCACGGGTCGTTCGGGTCGACGGCGCACTCTTGCCGCGCTCGCCACATCCGGAAATTGCTCGCGGTCTGGGCGACGACATGGTTCATGCCCCCTTCCCGGATCGAGCAGTCGTTCTCGTCGGTGAGCATCACGATGAGCAGGAGCGAGTCGGGTCGGAGGAAGGCCCTCCGTTGCTCCAGGAGCACAGTGTCGACCCCCTGGGGGCTGGAGTTCCCGTCCGGGCCGATGATGATCTGCTCGTACGGCTCGGTATCGACGAGGAAGCGGTAGAAGCTCTCGAGCGGCGCCTCGAAGCCGCACCCTTGATCCCCGACCCCATCCAGCATGGCGCCGAGCTTGGTGGTGATCGCCGCCATGTCGGAGTCCCCTGCCGGCGCGTGGCGCCCGTCCGGATCCCACACGAGGAAGCCCTTGTTCTGGTAGGTCGGCAGGTCGTTCGTCGCGCTCTGCGGACTGGAGCGCGCGAGGAGGTGGGCCTTGTCGTCGTTCGAGAGGCTCGTGCTCGGATCCCGCCGACAGGCGCTCGCCCCGTAGCCGCCGAGGCTGCTGCTGATGACGCCGATGTGCATGTCGCGCACGGGGCTGTGCAGGCGCGAGCTGCCCTCCGGACACGGATCGAGCTCGCTCTCGGGCTGCGCCGAGGGGCCCACCGCGCCGCCGTCCGGGTACACGCAGAGCGGGTTCTTCAGGGCGTCAAAGAACGACGCTGTGGTCCAGCGCAACTGCTCCTGCTTGTCCGCCATCGAGCCGGAGTTGTCGACCACGAAGAGGAGATCGACCTTGTCGGGCGTGAAATCCGGCGGCGGAGTCCAGCCGCCGACGCCGGTGGAGCTGACATCGGAGCCGCCGGCGCCGCCATAGCCGCCGGCGCCGCCATAGCCGCCCACGCTGACCGATGTGGTGGTGGGGCGGTCGCCCCCCGCGCCGTCGAGCCCCCCGCCGAGCGAGATATCCAACCGGCATCCACCGAGCGAGACGGCGCCCAGGGCGAGAAAGGGCAGTACAGTTCGTGAGAGCGTCAAGTACATGATTCCTCCTGGAGCAGGGTCAGCGAGCACCGCTGAGGTCCAGCCGGGTCATGGCGGTAGTGGCCGCTCGATCGGCTTTCCATTTCAAAAAGCATCCTCTTCATTCACCGGACATCGCATGAGCCGCCGCGCCGTCCTGCCGGCGAAGCGCCGTCCGGAGCACGCACGTATCCCGAGGACCGAGCAGCCCGGCGCGCCATGACGACAAGGAAGGCAAGGAAGAGCGCCAGAGCGAGCCCGACACGGGAAGGGACCCCAGAGACACCTCGCTCTCTGTGCCAGAGTGTGCCGATGGTCTGGTGTCGCCTCGCGCTGCTTCGCTGTCGCCCGTGCTCTCCCTGGTCGCATGGGCGGCCTCGTCGATCTGCCCGGCCCCCGGGAGGGTGCTCGGTGCGCGGGCGGGATCCCTCGCCTGAACCTCTCGGCTCCTGCGCGGCCGGAGGAGAGAGGGCTATTCCGGCGCTCCCCGACGAGCTGCGGCGCAGCCCGAGCCGTCGGTCGATCTCGCTCGGGATACCGCGGCATCGCATCGCCCGCCCTCGCCGGGACCGGGCCGCTCGCGCCCCTCCGTCCGACAGGGCTAGTACGTGAAGGCCTGGAGTCGCGCGACGTGCGGGCTCATCGGATAGGCCTGCAGGAACGCGCGCGCGCGCTGCGCCGCCGCCGCGCGCTGGCCAGCGTGCCAGAGCGCTTCGATGGTGAGCGCCTCCCGCTCCTGCGCCAGCGCGCCTCCCGGGAAGCGGACCCGCGCCTCCTCGGCGATCCTCAGGGCGCCACCGGCGTCGCCGCGCCGGAGCGCCGCGCGCGCCTCGCCGAGGAGCCTCAGCTCCTCGCGCAGCCGGCTCTCCGGCAGGGCCGCCGCGCTGGGCGCCCCGGCCGCGCCGGGTGCGGCGACGCCGGTCTGCGGCGCCGACGCGACGGGCGCCGCCTCGGCGATCTCTGCCGCGGACGGGGACGGCGCGGCGGCGGCGGGCGCCGATCGCGAGGCGCCCCGCTTCGGGGCCACCGCGGCCTGCCCCGCAGGGGCCGCGACCGCGCGAGGCGCGCGGGACGCGGGCGCCTCGGCCAGCCCAGCCGCGCCCGCCAGCAGCGCCCTGGCCGACGAGGCCGCCCCGGCCGGCGGGACGGCCCCGGCCGGCGGGGGCGCGGGCGGAGGCGCGGCGGTCTGCACGGCCGCGCCGCGGCCCGCCGGCGCGACGCTCGCGACGGCCGGGCGGGCCGCTGCCGGCGACGCCGCGCTCGGCGTGTCCACGGCGGCGTAGCCGGCGAGGAACAGCCCCCCGCACGCCGCGCCGAAGAGCATCGACTTCACGATGCCCGCCGTGCCGGCCGCGCCGGCCGCGCTCGCGAGGCCCCCGCCTCCCAGGACGGCCGCGACCTTGCCCGCCGGCGCCGCGGCGGCCGCGACCTTGCCCGCCGGCGCCGCGGCGGCCGCGACCTTGCCCGCCGGCGCCGCGGCGGCCGCGCAGCCCGGGTCCACCGGCAGCGCCCCGCCCCCGGCGCCCTGAGCAACACCGCCGAGGGCCCCTCCCCCGGCCAGACCGATCTGCGCGGCCATCGCGGCCCACACCTGCTCCTGCGCGCCGTCGGGGGGATCCACCGACGGGGCCGCGCGGAGCAGCTCGCGCTCTGTCCCGAGCGAGCTCGCCTCCGCATCGAGCCATCTCACGGGATCGCTCATCGCCCACCTCCCGCGCGCTTCCATGCGGGCCGCCGTTCGACGCCGGACAGGGCGAGCGCCGGCTCCGGCCCCTCCGGATCCTCCGGCGAGCGCTTCACGGCCGTGAGCCCCGAACCGACGGCCCCCGCCTTCAGCACCGGTTGCGATTTCGAGACCACGCGCCCTCCCACCCGGAACTGGTCGCGCGCGTTCAGGCGCGCAACCGCGCGGCGGAACGCGTCGCGGGCGAGGCGGAGGCGCGAGTACACCGTCCCCAGCGGGACATCGAGCAGCTCGGCCACCTCCTCGCCGCTCATGCCGTCGAGCTCGAACAGCGTGAACACGGCGCGCTGCTCGAGGGGGAGCTCGTCCAGGATCGCCTCGAGCAGCACGATCGCCTGCCGCCGCTCCGCCTCCGCGCCGACATCGACCCGGTCATCGGCGCAATCGAGCAACGGCTCGTCGTCGTGGGCGCGCCGCCTCATGTGCGCAAGCTTGCGCCGGTCGCGCGCGACATGAAAACAGATGCTGTAAAGCCATGTTGTAATCTTCGACCTACCCTCGAACTCGGCGAGACGCCGATGGACGACCAGAAACACGTCCTGGACGGCATCGGCGGCATCGCTCTCGGGCACGCCGAGCCGGCGGAGCGACCGCCATACGAACCGGAAATGGTGCGCATAGACCTCTCCGAAGGTCATGCTGTCCTGCCGCCTCTCGCCATGCTGCCCCCCTTCGTGGTGGGTCCGGGGCGTCGCCATCACACGAATCACCAGATCGACAGCCGGGCGCCGACGCCCACGAGCAGCCCCACCGGGGCGGAATCGAGCACGACGTCGCTGGTCCCCGGCGCATCGGTCGCCGGCATCTCGCCGCTCCCGGTCCGGTCGCCGCGCTCGACCGTGAAGCGCGCGCGCGTGACCGGCACGAGGAGCGTCGCGCGCGCAGACCAGCCCAGCGGCCCGTGGAGCGGCCCCTCGGCGAGGGCCGCGCCGCCGACGGCGAACCAGGGCACGGCCTCCTCGCGATTCACGGGGAATCCCTCGCCCGCGCCGTGGACGGCGCCGAGGAGCGACGCCGCGCAGGTCGAGAGCCGCGGCCCGTCCCGGCGGCCGGCGACGGTCACGCAGCCGCGCAGCGTCGTGGCGGCGAGCTGGGTGATGGCGACCCCCGAAAGGAACGTGATGCCGCGTTGCGGCAACCACACCGCGCCGAGGCCGGCGGACCAGACGCCGCGGCGCAGGGAGACATCGGCCAGGACGGCGGCCCGGAACGCATCGAGCATGCCCACGGTCTGGGCGGCGCCGAGCTCCGCCTCGAGATCCCAGCGCGGCGGCGCGACCCGGGACGGCGCCGGCGCAGGCGTAGCCCTCTGGACCGGGGCCACCGGCGCGGGCAGCGGGGCGGGCGGCGGCGGGGCGGGCGGCGGCGGGGCGGGCGGCGGCGGGGCGGGCGGCGGCGGGGCGGGCGGCGGCGGGGCGAGCTCCGGCATCGGCGCGGGCTCGCTGTCGAGCAGGATGGCGATGGTCAGCGCCAGCGCGTCGGCGAGCTCGTCGCACGTCGGCGCCTGCTCCGACGAGAGCCTCCGGGCACGCCCCCCCGCCTGGAGGACCGCGGTATAGCGCGGCCCGTCGCGGTGGATGCGGACCTCGAGCTCGGGCGGGACGCCGTCGTCGCTCACCGGGGCGCTCACCGGATCGAGCGCGGGCCGCTGCATCATGCGCTCGACCGCGACGGCGAGGGACGGCGCGTCGGGGCAGTCGGACGCCTCGGGCTCCCTGTGAACCACGAGCCGCGGGCGCGGCCGGCCCTCGGCCTGGGCGGCGCGCAGCGAGCCGGGCGCGAGCGTGCAGAGGACCAGGACGCAGAGCGCGCCCAGGCGCACGGGACGAGGGCAGATCACGGGGCCTCTTTATCGCAAGGCAGAGAGCGAGCGGAGCTAGGACGCGCCGGCCTCGCCCAGCTTGGGCCGGAGCGCTCCGGCGGCGCGGCCGGCGCGCGCACGCCGGCCTCGCCGGGACCTCGATAAGGCCGATGGCGCCGCGGAGAATAGGATAGAGTGGCCGCCATGAACGCGTACGACCTGGTGACGTGCACGAGCTGCTACGGCGAGGGTGAGATCAACACGGACTCCGGCCCCTACCTGTGCCGGGATTGCCACGGCAATGGCCGCATCCTCCCGACGGGGGAGCAGATCGAGGAGCGCATCCGCGAGATCGAGGTCGATCTGGAGCGCCGCCCCCTCGAGGCGCGCCCGGAGACCCGGTGGCTCCTGTTCGAGCTGCGGCGCACGCGCAAGCTGCTCTGGCAGATCCGATCGTACTGCGAGGAGGCGCAGACCGACGAGGAGCGGGCGCTCCTCGTCAAGGTCCGCGATCTGGCGGACGCGGCGGTGGCCCCGAGGAGCCCGGCGCTGCCGCGCGAGCTGCTCCCGGAAGACGCCTGACGCCCAGCGAGCGCCCGGGCGACGCCGCCGGCGGGCCCCCGCCCGCGTCCTCGCGCCCCGCTGCCCCGGACACCGCCCCCGCGTGGACGGCGCGCCGGGCCCGTCGGACCGCGGCACCCCGGCGCGCGCCGTCAGCCCTTCACCGCGCCCGCGGTCAGCCCGGCGAGGATCCGCCGCTGGAACACCAGCGTCAGCACGACGAGCGGCACGGTCACGACGATCGACGCCGCCATGGTCGGCCCCCAGGGGATCTCGTACATCGCGCTGGTGGACGTCGAGAACGCCTGGATCGCGTAGGTCACCGTGCGCTTGTCCGGCGTCTGGGTGAAGGAGAGCGCGAACAGGAACTCGTTCCAGGCGGCGATGAAGGCGAGGATGCCCGTCGTGGCCATCCCGGGCACCGAGAGCGGCAGCATGATCCTGGTGAACACCTGCCAGGGCGTCGCGCCGTCGACGTAGGCCGCCTCCTCGACCTCGCGCGGGATCGCCTTCAGGAAGCCGGTGAGCACCCAGACCGTGAAGGGGAGCGTGAAGATGAGGTACGTCAGGATCAGCGCGGGGAGCTGATTGTAGAGCCCGAAGAAATTGACCATCTCGAACAGGGCGCCGAGGACCGCGATCTGCGGGAAGATGGTCATCGCCAGGACCGTGTAGAGCACGACGCTGCGCCCGCGGAACCGGAACCTGCCGAGGGAGTAGGCGGCGAGCGAGCCGACGGCGAGCGAGAGCAGCGTGACCGACACGGCGACGATCACGCTGTTCAGGAGCGCCGTCTGGAACTGGCCGTTTTCCAGCACGGCGCGGTAGTTGTCGAGCGTCACGCGGGAGGGCCAGTAGCGCACCGGGGTCGTGAAGAGCTCGTCGTCCGGCTTGATGGACGAGATGAACGCCCAGACGAACGGGAACACGGTGAACACGAGGACCGAGGCGACGAGCAGATAGAACACCACCCGCAGGGCGATCTGCCCGCCATGCGGGCCGTGTCGGCCCGGGAGCGGCCCGGCGGGGGCCTCAGGAGAGCCGTTCATTTCACGCCTCCTCGGTGCGGAACACCGCGAGATAGATCAGGATGAACACGGCGATGATCAGGAACAGGGCGACGGAGATCGCCGAGCCGTAGCCGATGTCCGAGATGCTGACGAGCGTCTGCTGGGCGTAGGTCGCCATGGTCTGCATGTCCGGCCGGTTGCCGAACATGACGAAGAAGACGTCGAAGACCCGGAGCGCGTCGAGCGTGCGGAAGATGAGCGCGACGAGGAGCGACGGCTTGAGCAGCGGCAGGGTGATCCGGGTGAACTGCTGGAGCGCCGTCGCGCCGTCGACGCGGGCGGCCTCGTAGAGGTCGCTCGGGATGAGCTGCAGGCCGGCGAGCAGGAGGAGCGCCATGAACGGCGTCGTCTTCCAGATGTCGATGAGCGCCACGGCCCAGAACGACACGTCCGGATCGGCGACGAACGCGATGTTCCGGTCCAGGATCCCCAGGCGGTTCACGAGGAGGTCGTTGAACACGCCATAGACGTCGTTGTACATCCATTTCCACATCTGGGCGGAGATGACGGTCGGGATCGCCCAGGGGATGAGCATCGCCGCGCGCACCGCGGACCGCCCCTTGAACCGCGAGTTGACGATGAGCGCGACGCCGAGGCCGAGGGCGAGCTCGCTCAGCACGGTGACGACCGTGAAGAGGACCGTGAGCAGGACCGCGTCGTGGAAATAGCTGTCCTGCGCGAGATCCGCGTAGTTCTGCGCGCCGATGAACGCGGCCGGCTCCCCGGCGCCGAGCCGCGCGTTCGTGAAGCTCAGGTAGAACGTCTGGGCCAGCGGGTAGAGCGCGATGAAGGCGACGACCAGGAGCGTCGGCAGCAGGAAGAGCCAGGCGCGCGTGGTCAGCCGCCTCTCGAACGACGCGCCGCGGGCGGGGGCCGGCCCGATCGTGGTGCTGGGGTTCGCCGGCGTGCTCATGGATAAGCTCCGTTCCTCGGAAGTTGGTGTGGCCGGAACCGGAAGGACCGGGAGAGGATCGCGCGGGCGGCGCCGCGACCCGGAGGGGCCGCGCGGCCGCCGGCGCGATCGGCGCTCCGGTCACCGGAGCGCGCGCGTGAGGCGCTGCTCCACCTGACCGAGCACCTGCTTCGGCTCTTTACCCTGGAGGACCTGGCTCGCTCCCTGAAAAAAAGCGATCGACGCCTCGTTGTAGCGGGCGCCGGTGCGGTTCGAGGGGCGCGCGACCAGGGCGATGTCCTTCGCGCTCGCGAGGAAAGGCATCGACTTCACCACCTCCGGATCCTGCTGCACCGACCGGATCGTCGGGATGAAGGAGCCCGCCGTCGCGCGGAACTTCTGCCCCTCCGGGCTCGTCAGGTAACGGACGAGCTCGATCGCCGCGTCCTTCTGCGGCGAGAACTTCGAGACGGCGAGCTGCCAGCCGCCGATGGTGCCGGCGCTCTTCTGTCCGGGCTCGTGCGGCAGCGGGGCCGCCGCGAGCTTGCCCTTGATCGGCGACTTGTCGGCGTTCCCCGCGGCGTAGGCGTAAGGCCAGTTGCGCATGAACGCGGCGTTCCCGCCCTGGAACGTGTTCCGGGCGTCCTCCTCCTCGTAGCTCGTCACGCCCGCGGGGGAGATCGAGCCGATCCAGCCCCTGGCGCGCGCGAGCGCCTTCTGCGCGCCCGGGTTGTTCACCGTGATCTTGCCGTCCTCGATGATCGCGCCGCCGCCGTGCGACGCGATCCACTCCAGCGCATTGCAGGTGAGCCCCTCGTACGCCTTGCCCTGCCAGACGAAGCCGATGAAGTTCGGGTTCGCCGCCCGCTCCCCGTCCTGGATCTTCTTCGCCATCTGCTCGAGCTCGTCCCACGTCTCCGGCGGCTTCGAGTAGCCGTATTTCTGCAGGAGGTCGGTGCGGTAATAGAGCAGGCCGAAGTCGGTGAACCACGGCATCGCCACGAGCTTGCCGTCGATCGTGTTGTTCTGAACGATGCTCTCGACATGCTGCTTTGCCGCCTCGCCGAGCTTCTCGCTCAGGTCGACGAGGTTCTGCGCGAAGGCGCCTGGCCAGATGACGTCCAGCATCAGCACGTCGACGTCCCCGGACTGCGCCTGGAAGAGGCGCTGGTAGACGGAGTAGGTCTCGGTCGCGTCCTTCGGCCGGGGGATGATGGTCACCTCGATGCCGGTGTCCTTTTGGAATTGCTGGACCATCACCCTGTCGAGCTCGGCGCCGACGCCCACGGGCTCGCTGTAGTACTTGAGCTTGGCTCCCGCATATTTCTTCGCCTCGGCGGCGTTCGGCACCGCGGGGGGCTTCGCCTTGATCGCCGTCTCGCCCGGCGCCGCCGCGACCGTGGCCGTGGCCGTGGCGGCGCCGCGCGGGCGGCTCTCGCCGGCAGGCGGGCTCTTGTCTCCGCGGCAGGCGGAGAGGCCGGCGACCAGGAGGAGCAGCGCTGTGGCGCCCCATGCGCGGAGATCATGCTGCCTGACGTCCATCGCAGGATCCTTTCTGAGCTTTCATCTGAACGATTTCACGTACCGGGGCCCGCCCCCCTGCCCCTGGCGAGGCGCGCCGCTCACGAGCGCCGCGCAGGGCGAGCCTCCGGGCAGCATCGGCCAGATGGGCGCTCCGGGGCAAGCGATCGCGCCCGCCTGGCCACGATGGCTCCGCAAATGCGGGAGTCTCCTGATGCGACATGATGGCGCAGATCATGGCGAGCGCGGCGCCACGTGCGCGCGGCCAGGCCATGTGCACGCCGCAACGGGCGCGCGGCCAGGCCATGTGCACGCCGCCACGTGCGCGCCGGCACGTGCGCGCGAGGCCCTGACGCGCAGGGCCCTGAGCAGCGCTGGAGCCCGGAAAGCGCGGGGAGCTTTGCGCTTGCGGAGCCCTCCCGGAGAGACTAGAGCGCGATGCTGCGCGGCCGGCGCTCGCGATCCGGCGTGGAGCCGGGGGCGCTCGTCCTCCGTGCCTTGCTGGCTCCAGGTCGGTCCTGCCCGGGCAGGACGAGCCGAAACCGGCCTGCGCAGCGGTACATGGCCCCCCTGACGCTCTCCTCGTTCACCGATGCTCCCCGTGAGGCGGCGCGCCTCGTCGCCCGCACCGTCCGGCTCGACGCGGACACGCTCGCGACGATGCCGGGCGGGATCTCCGCGCTCGCCGGGGAGGACGCGCGCGTCTGGATGCACCCGAGCGCGCAGCTCATCGCCCACGGCGTCGCCGCCCGCCTGGAGCTGCCGCACGGCATCGACGGCGGCGTCGCGTGGATCCAGGCGGCGCTCTCGTCGATCCAGGCCACCGACGCGGTGGGCCACCCGGGCTCTGGCCCGGTGGCGCTCGGCGCCCTGCCGTTCGACCGGACGGAGCCGGCCGCGCTCGTGGTGCCGGCCCAGCTCGTCGGCGTGACGCCCGACGGGGCGGCGTGGGTCACCACCATCGGCGAGGGGGCCGCCCCGGCGCCGCACCTCGATCCGGCCGAGCCCCGCCGGCGCTCGCCCGACAGCTTCACGCTGAAGTCGGCGCTCCCCCACGACGCGTGGTGCGAGCGCGTCGCGGCCGCGGTGGCCGAGATCGCGCGCGGCGATCTGTCCAAGGTGGTGCTGGCGCGCGCGGTGGACGTCGAGGCGAACCGGCCGCTCGTCGTCGAGGAGATCCTGCGCCGCCTGACCGCGCTGTACCCCTCGTGCGCGATCTTCCACGTCGACGGCTTCCTGGGCGCGAGCCCGGAGCTCTTGCTCTCGCGCCGCGCGCGCGCCGTCGCCTCGCACCCGCTCGCCGGCACGTACGCGGTCTCCGCGGACGTGGACGCCGATCGGCGGTTCTCGGAGGTGCTCCGGCGGTCGGCCAAGGATCAGCGCGAGCACCGCTTCGTGGTGGAGGCCGTGGCCGCGGCGCTCGGGCCCGCGTGCGCGTCGCTCGACGTGCCGGACGAGCCGTCGATCGTGAGCCTCCGCAACGTGATGCACCTCGGCACGCCGATCCACGGCCACCTCAAGGAGGGGGCTCCGGACGCGCTCACGCTCGCGGCGCGGCTGCACCCGACGCCCGCGGTGTGCGGCACGCCGCGCGACCTGGCGGAGGCCTGGCTGGGCGCGCACGAGGGGTTCCGGCGCGGGCTCTACGCCGGGCTCGTCGGCTGGGTCGACGCCCGCGGCGACGGCGACTGGTTCCTCGGCATCCGGAGCGCCACGGTGGACGGCGCGCGCGCGCGGATGGTCGCCGGCGTCGGGGTGGTCGCGGGCTCCAGCCCGGAGGCGGAGCTCGTGGAGACGCAGCTCAAGCTCCAGGCCATGCTCGCGGCCCTCATCCGCCCCTGATCCCTGGGCTGCCGTCGAGGGCGCCCGTGACGCCGCGCCGTCCACGCCGGGGGGCCGGCGTGGGCGGCCCTCGCACGTGCCCCAGGGGAGCAACGCGGTGAAGACACTCCTCATCGACAACTACGACTCGTACACCCACATCCTGGGGCAGTACCTCTGGGAGGTGAACGGCGAGGAGCCGATCGTCGTCCGGAACGACGGCCTCTCGCTG
The DNA here is from genome assembly GCF_004135735.1 of Sorangium cellulosum. Classification (GTDB taxonomy): domain Bacteria; phylum Myxococcota_A; class Polyangia; order Polyangiales; family Polyangiaceae; genus Sorangium; species Sorangium cellulosum_F. The sequence continues at coordinate 6,218,746 of NZ_CP012670.1, forward strand.
GCCGAGATCCGGGCGCTGGAGGTCGACTGCATCGTCATCTCCCCGGGCCCCGGCCGCCCGGAGCGCCGGGCGGATTTCGGCGTCTGCATGGAGGTGTTCGACGCGCTGCCCGATACGCCCATCCTCGGGGTCTGCCTGGGCCACCAGGGGCTCGCGGCGCGCTTCGGCGGGCGCGTCCGCCACGCCCCGCGCGTGATGCACGGCAAGGTCACGGAGGTCGAGCACGACGGCGCCGGGCTGTTCGAGGGCGTGCCCAGCCCGTTCCAGGTGGTGCGCTACCACTCGCTGATCGTCAGCGACGACGACCTCCCGCCCGGGATCGAGGTGACCGCGCGGACGCGCGGCGACGGGCTGATCATGGCCCTCCGGATCAAGGATCGGCCCTTCTACGGCGTGCAGTTTCACCCCGAGTCGATCGGCACCGCGCACGGGAAGAAGCTCCTCGGCAATTTCCGCGACATCGCCGCGCGCGCCGCGCGCCCCCGCGGCGCGCCGGCGCGCCGTGGGTGCGCGCCCGTTCCCGCGCCCGCGCCCGTTCCGGCGCCGACGCCGGCCGCGCCCGCCCCCACGCCCGCGCAGGTGGCCGCCACGCCCGCGCAGGTGGCCGCCACGCCCGCGCAGGTGGCCGCCACGCCCGCGCAGGTAGCCCCCGCGCCCGCGCAGGTGGCCTCCGCGCCCGCGCGCGGACCGGCGGGCGAGCGGGGGCGCGCCCGGGTGCGCCACGTCCGGCTCCCCTGGGTCGATCCCGAGCGGGCCTTCGCCGGGCTCTTCGCGGCGGCCCCTTACGCGTTCTGGCTGGACTCGAGCGACGGCGGTCGAGACGGGCGCTTCTCGTTCATGGGCAGCGCCGCGGAGGCGCTCGAGAGCCGCGGCGCGGCCGTGACGCGCTGGAGCGCCGCCGGCCCGGAGGGCCCCTTCGCGGCAGCGCTCTCCGAGGGCAACCCGTTCGCGGCGCTCCGGCGGGAGCTCGCGTCCGTGGTCCTCGAGCCGAGCGGCCTGCCCTTCCACTTCACCGGCGGCCTCGTGGGCTACCTCGGCTACGAGCTCAAGGAGCACCTCGGCTTCCGCGCGTGCGCCGCCCCGCGCCGCGCGCTCCCGGACAGCGCCATGATGGTCGCGCGGCGCCTGCTGGCCTTCGATCACGAGGAGCGCGCCGTGTACGCCTGCGCGATCGGCGAGGACGAGCCCTCGGCGCCCGGGCCCGGCGCGTGGCTCGACGCGATCGCGGCGCGCCTGCGGGCGCTCCCGGAGCTCCCCGAGCCGGCCCTCCCGCCCGTCCCGGCGGGCTTCGCCGATCGGCTCGCGCTGACGCAGCGGCTGTCGCGCCGGGAGCACCTGGCCGCGGTCGAGGCCATCCTCGCCGAGATCCACGAGGGCGAGACGTACGAGGCCTGCCTCACCAACGAGTTCCACGTGCGGACCTCGCTGGATCCGTTCGCGCTCTACCGCGTCCTGCGCCGGACGAACCCCGCGCCGTTCTCCGCGTTCCTCCGGCTGCCGGGCGGCGCGGTGCTCTCGTCGTCGCCGGAGCGGTTCCTCGCGGTCGACCGGGCGGGGCGGGTGCGCAGCGAGCCGATCAAGGGGACCCGGCGCAAGGGGGCCACCGAGGAAGAGACCCTGGCCCTGCGCCGCGAGCTCGCGGCCAGCGACAAGGATCGCTCGGAGCTGCTCATGATCATCGACCTGGTCCGCAACGACCTCAGCCGGGTCTGCGCGAAGGGCTCGATCGAGGTCGAGGAGCGCATGCGGATCACGGAGCACGCGACCTTGCTCCAGCTCTCCTCGGTCGTCACCGGCGCGCTGCGCGACGGCCGCGGCGCGCTCGACGCGCTCGAGGCGTGCTTCCCCGGCGGCTCGATCACCGGGGCGCCCAAGCACCGGACCATCGCGATCCTCGACGCGCTGGAGCGGCGCGCGCGGGGCGTGTACACGGGCTCCATCGGCTACCTCGCCTTCGAGGGGCCCATGGACATGAACATCGCCATCCGGACCCTCGTCGCCGGCGCCGAGGGGGTGAGCTTCGGCAGCGGCGGCGCGGTGGTCGCGGAGTCGAGCCCGGAAGCGGAGTACGAGGAGATCCTCGTCAAAGGCTTCCCGCTGCTCCGCGCGGTCTACCTCGCGGAGCGCGCCGCCGACGCGGAGCGCTCCGCCGAGGTGGCTCGCTCGCCTGCGCCCGGCCCACGTCCGGCGCGGGCGTCGCGCGGATGACGGGCCGACGTGCGCGACGGACGCGTGCTCGCGCCAGAGAAGCGGTGTGGCGCACATGGAGCACCGCGTATACTGCTCCGCCAGAAGGAGATGCGGTCTTGAAACGAGAGAGCAAGGTCACACGGGGGGGCATCGCGGTCAGGCGGGAGGTCAAGGACCTCGCCGTCGATGGAGCGATCCAGCCCATCGTGGAGGCGCTCGACAGCCATCTCGGTGTGGTCCTGGCGTCGAGCTACGAGGTCCCCGGCCGGTACACGCGCTGGGACATCGGGTTCATCGACCCGCCGCTGGTGCTCGTCTCCCGCGGCCGCGACTTCCGGTTCACGGCGCTCAACGAGCGCGGCCGCGTGATCCTGCCCGCCATCGACGAGGCGCTCCGGGGGCTCGACGCGCTCGAGGCGCTCGAGCGTCGCGGCGACGAGGTGGTCGGCGCGGTGCGGCCGCCCGGCGCGCGGGTGCCCGAGGAGCTGCGCAGCCGGCAGCCGTCCATCTTCTCGGTGCTGCGGCGGCTCATCGAGCTCTTCGCGATCCCGGGCGATCCGCTCTTCGGGCTCTACGGCGCGTTCGCCTACGACCTCGCGTTCCAGTTCGAGCCGATACGGCTCCGGCACGAGCGCCCGGCGGATCAGCGGGATCTCGTGCTCTACCTGCCCGACGAGATCGTCGCCGTCGATCATCGCCGCGAGCGCGCGACGCGCACGCGCTACGATCTCACCGCCGGCGATCGCTCGACCGAGGGGCTGCCGCGCGAGGGCGCGACGCGCGCCTACGCCGGGGCCGATCGCGCGCCGCAGAACGAGTTCGCGCCGGGCGAGTACGCCGCGCTGGTCCGGACCGCGCGCGAGTACTTCAAGCGCGGCGATCTCTTCGAGGTGGTGCCGAGCCAGACGCTCCACGAGCCGTGCCCGGTCGCGCCGACGGAGCTCTTCCGGCGGCTGCGCGAGCGCAACCCGGCGCCCTACGGCTTCTTGATGAACCTGGGCGACGCCGAGTACCTGGTCGGCGCCTCGCCGGAGATGTACGTGCGCGTCGAGGGCGACCGGATCGAGACCTGCCCCATCTCGGGCACGATCCCGCGCGGCAGCGACCCGCTCGCGGACGCGGCGCAGATCGCGCGGCTGCTCGCCTCGGCGAAGGACGAGTCGGAGCTCACGATGTGCACGGACGTGGATCGCAACGACAAGTCGCGCATCTGCGCGCCCGGGAGCGTCCGCGTGATCGGGCGCCGGCAGATCGAGATGTACTCGCGGCTGATCCACACGGTCGATCACATCGAGGGCCGGCTGCGGGAGGGCTTCGACGCGCTGGACGCGTTCCTGGCGCACACGTGGGCGGTGACGGTCACGGGGGCGCCGAAGGCGTGGGCCATGCAGTTCATCGAGGATCACGAGCGCTCGCCGCGCGCGTGGTACGGGGCTGCGGTCGGGATCATCGGCTTCGACGGCAGCATGAACACGGGGCTGACGCTGCGCACGGTCCGGATCAAGGACGGCGTGGCGCAGGTCCGGGTGGGCGCGACGCTGCTCTACGACTCCGATCCGGAGGAGGAGGAGCGCGAGACGCACGTGAAGGCGTCGGCGCTCCTCGACGCGATCCGGAGGCCCCGCGACGTCCCCGCGCCGGCGCCGGCGGCCGTGAGCCCGGTGCCGGGCGGCCGCAAGATCCTGCTCGTGGATCACCAGGACTCGTTCGTGCACACGCTGGCCAACTACCTGCGGCAGACGGGCGCGGAGGTGGTGACGCTCCGCGCCGGCTTCCCCCACGAGGAGCTCGACGCGTACGCTCCGGACCTGGTGGTGCTCTCGCCGGGGCCGGGCTCACCGAGCGATTTCGACGTCTCGGGGACGCTCACGGCGGCGCTCGCCCGGCGGCTGCCCGTCTTCGGCGTCTGCCTCGGCCTGCAGGGGATGGTCGAGCATTTCGGCGGGAAGCTCGGCATCCTCGACTACCCGATGCACGGCAAGGCGTCGAAGGTGCGGGTGCTCGGCGGGCGCCTGTTCGAGGGGCTGCCGCGCGAGTTCCGCGCGGGGCGCTACCATTCGCTGTACGCGCTGCGCGACGCGCTCCCGGCGTGCCTCCAGGTGACGGCCGAGAGCGACGACGGGGTCGTCATGGCGCTGGAGCACGCGGAGCTGCCGGTCGCGGCGGTGCAGTTCCATCCCGAGTCGATCCTGTCGCAGGACGACGACGTGGGGCTCCGGCTGGTGCGGAACGCGGTCACCGAGCTGCGCAGGGCCAGCACGGCATGAGAGCTCACCGGCGCTCGATCGCGTGGACACGAGCCTCACGCCGGTGAGGCACAAAATGAAAAAGCGCCGCCGGGGCCTCGGGGGGGGGAAAGGCCGCGCCAGCGACGCTGGTCCAGGCTTAAGCAGCAGTCATGCCATTGGCAAAGCTCCATCGAGATCGGGCAATTCGCACGGGTGTCCTGGGCGATCGTTTCGATCTTGCAAGGACGGAGATGCAGGGTTGCAAGAGCGCCGCGCCCCGGGAGGGCGGGCTGCGGTCCTCGAGGCGCTCAGGGCGACCCTGGTTGGCCCTCGCCTACCCTCGCTCAGGGCGACCCTGGTTGGCCCTCGCCTACCCTCGCTCAGGGCGACCCTGGCTGGCCCTCGCCTACCCTTGGCCCTCGCCTACCCTGGTTGGCCCTCGCCGACCCTGGCTGGCCCTCGCCTCGCCGCATGAGGACGCCCTTGCTGTAGGCCATGAAGAACCCGAGCCGGATGGCGTTGCGCTCGGTCGGGATGCCAGGGCGCGCGCCGATGCACGCCAGGGAGCCACCGCGCTCGCGAACCCGCTCGAGGCGGCGGAGGATGAGCGCTTGCTGGATACCCCGCCCGCGGAACCGGGGGAGCACCGAGGCGCCGAAGAGCGCGGCGCCCTCCTCGCCGGTCTCCACGCTGCCACCGCCGGCCGGCTCGCCGTTCACGAGCGCCAGGAACGAGTCGCACTGGGGGTGCGCGACGATGCGGCGGGTGACCTCGAAGAGCGCCGGCGCGATCGGTGAGCCTTCGGGCCGGAAGCCGCTCGTGGCCGTGTCGATGAACGCCCGCGCCCGCGCCTCGTCGGCAGGATCCACCCGGACGATCTCGAGCCCCTCGGGCAGGCCGCGCGGCGCCAGCGCGCGCAGATCCTCGTCCGGCTCGATCTCGCGCGCCAGCACGTTCTCGAACTCGCGCAGCACGAACCCCCGCGCGGCGAGGCCGCGCAGCAGCGACTCGTGCGCGAACGGGCAGACCTCGATCCGCGGCTCCACGCCGCGCTGCGCGTAGAACGCGACGAGCCGATCGAGCTCCTCGTCCGAGACGGGCCCATCCAGCCCGAGCCCGACAGCGAGGTTGCCCCAGGAGCCGTCTCCGTCGAAGGCCATCCACCCGCCCGCGATGGGCTCCGCGTGCGCGACGACAGCGGCGGTGCCGAGCGCCACGCGGCGCTCCTCGATCCGGGCAATCTCGGCGTATGACAGCTTCGGCATGGCTGCACCTCATCGGCGAGAGGGGTTGCGCAAGAGGGGGGCAAGATGCGGTGTCATCGATGGTAATCCGCCGCGCCACGCCGGGGCCAGCAGCAGCGCCCACCGCCGCGGGCGTCGGCGGGGCCGCGCGCCGCGCGCGCCCGGCGCCCACGGGCGTGGCGCGCGCGCCCGTGCCGTCCCGGGCCGCTCGCCGCCACCGCCCGCGCCGTCCGCCGACGCCCGCGCCGTCCGCCCGCCCGCGCCGCGCACGCCCGCGAAAGCGCGCGATCTCCGCTCGCGCGGCCGCGGGCGTTGTGACTATGCTGCGCCGCCATGAGCAGGATCTTCCGTTCCCTCCCCCCGGCTGGCACCCACCTGGGCATCGCGTTCTCGGGCGGGCTCGACACGCGCTGCGCGGTGGCGTGGCTGGCGCGCAACGGGCTCAAGGTACATGCGTATACCGCCGATCTGGCGCAGCCGGACGAGGCGTCCCCCGGCGACATCCCGCCGATCGCCCTGCAGCACGGCGCGGTCTCCGCCAGGCTGGTCGACTGCCGCGAGGCGCTCGTCCGCGAGGGCATCCTCGCCATCCAGTGCGGCGCCTTCCACCTCTCGACGGGCGGCAAGAAGTACTTCAACACCACGCCCCTCGGCCGCGCGGTGACGACGACCGCCATCGTGCGCGCCATGCGGGACGACGACGTCCACGTCTTCGGCGACGGCAGCACGCACAAGGGCAACGACATCCAGCGATTCTATCGCTACGGCATCCTGGTCGATCCCTCGCTCCAGATCTACAAGCCCTGGCTCGACCCGAAGTTCGTCGGCGAGCTCGGCGGACGCAAGGAGATGAGCGAGTACCTCGAGCGCCACGGGCTGCCCTACCGCATGGGGACGGAGAAGGCCTATAGCACCGACGCCAACGTGCTCGGCGCGACCCACGAGGCGAAGGATCTCGAGCGCCTCGACACCGGGATCAAGATCGTCCAGCCGATCATGGGCGTCGCCTCCTTCCGGCCGGAGGTCGCCATCGCGACCGAGACCGTGACCGTCGGGTTCGAGCGCGGCGTCCCGGTGACGATCGACGGCAAGCGGTTCGGCTCGCTGTTCGAGCTGTTCGTCGAGTGCAACCGCATCGGCGGGCGCCACGGCCTCGGCATGAGCGACCAGATCGAGAATCGCGTGATCGACGCGAAGAGCCGCGGCGTCTACGAGGCGCCCGGCATGGCCCTCCTCCACGCCGTGTACGAGCGGCTCCTGTCCGCCATCCACAACGAGAACACGCTGGAGGTCTACTTCACCCAGGGCCGGCGCCTCGGGCGGCTGCTCTACGAGGGCAAGTGGTACGACCCCGAGGCCATGATGCTGAAGGACGCGCTCTCGCGCTGGATCGCGCCCGGCGTGACCGGTGAGGTGACGCTCGAGCTGCGCCGCGGCGACGATTACAGCATCCTCGACACGCGCGCCGACTACATGGCCTATGCGCCGGACAAGCTCTCGATGGAAAAGGTCGAGGAGGCGTACTTCACCCCCGAGGACCGCATCGGCGCGCTCGAGCTCCAGAACCTCTCGGTGACGGACAACCGGCAGTTCTTGATTCACCTCATCGAGAGCACCCGCGCCCTCGGCCCCGGCGGCGCCCCCGCCATCGGCGAGCTGCTCGGCGGCGACAAGCCGAAGGAGTGACGGCGCGCCCCGAGCCGCCGCGCGGCCCAGCAGCCCGGCTCATCGACGAGCGGGCTGCTGCGCGCCGCGGCCTCCTGCGCCGGCGAGGTTGCGCCCGGCCCGCGCCTGGGTCACCAAGAACGAGCGAACCCCGGCCCCGAGCGGCGCCGGGCCAGGGAGGTGATCATGTTCAAGGGTTTCATCATCCAGGCAATCGCCGCGGGCGTCGCGGTCCTCGTCGGGGCGAAGCTCATGCCCAGCGTGCGGATCCGCAAGACCGGGACGGCGATCGGCGTCGCCGCCGTGTTCGCGCTCCTCAACTTCTTCCTTGGATGGCTCGTGAAGTTCCTGGTCGCCGTGGCGCTCCTGCCCGCCGCGATCCTCACGCTCGGCCTGGCGTATCTCTTCCTGGGGCTCCTCGTGAATACGGTCCTGCTCTACGCGACGGACAAGCTCATTGACGATTTCGAGATCAGGGGCATCGGACCGCTCGTCGGCACCGCGGCCCTCATCTCGTTCGCTGGATGGTTGCTGCCGCGCCTCTTCTGAGCCCGCCAGTCGACGCGGACCGTCGCGGCGGCATACCGGCGAGGTCGCCGGCATGCCGCTCGCCTGGGTCTCACCAGCGCTGGTGGACCGCCGCCCGGAGCCGCCGGTCGTAGATCGCGCGGATCTTCGCCATGGTCTCCGGCGGCAGGGCGGGCAGATCCGCGGCGCCGACGTTCTCTTCCACCTGAGCGGGCCGCTTCGCGCCGGGGATGACGCACGTCACCGCGTCCTCCATGAGGATCCAGCGCATCGTCCACGCGGCCATGCTCACGCCAGCGGGCACGAGCGGGCGGAGCTCGTCGACGATCTCGAGGCCCAGCCCGTAGTCGACGCCCGAGAACGTCTCGCCCCTGTCGAACGCGGCGCCCTCGCGGTTGAAGCTCCGGTGATCGTCGGCGGCGAACCGGGTCGAGGCGCTCATCTTCCCGGTGAGCAGCCCGGACGAGAGCGGGAGCCGCGTCAAGATCCCGACCTGCCGGCGCTTCGCCTCGGGGAAGAAGAGCTCGGCCGGGCGCTGCCGGAGCACGTTGTAGATGATCTGCACCGACTGCACGCCGGGGTACTCGATGGCCTTGAGCGCCTCTTCCACCCGCTCGACGCTGACGCCATAAAACCGGATCTTGCCCGCCTTCACGAGCCGATCGAGGGCGTCGAACACGTCGGGCCGGTAGTAGACGTCCGTCGGCGGGCAGTGCAGCTGGAGGAGGTCGAGCGCCTCCGTCTCGAGGTTCTTCAGGCTGCGCTCGACGAAGGCCGTGAGGTTCTCCTCGTTGTAGCTGGCCGCGGTGTGGGGGTTGAGCCGCCTGCCCGCCTTCGTCGCGATGATGAGCGGCTCGCGCCGCTCCCGCCGGAGGCGCGCGAGCAGCCGCTCGCTCCGGCCGTCGCCGTACACGTCCGCGGTGTCGAAGAAGTTCACGCCGCGATCGACGGCGCGGTGCAGCGCGGCGAGCGACTCCTGATCGTCGACGTCGCCCCACGTTCCCCCGATGGCCCAGGCCCCGAAGCTGACGGTGGAGACGCGGAGGCCCGTTCTTCCAAGAGGTCGGTAATCCATGGCGGCGCATCCAACCAGACTTTTCCGTCCAGAGCGAGGCCGCCCAGATCTTCCCGGCCAGAGCGAGGCCGCCGCGCCCGCAGGAGGAGGGGGGCTCGGGGGGCTCACCGGAGGGGCTGGAGTGGAGGCGAGCCACGAAAGGGGCTCGCCGGAACGCAAGCCCCGGAGGTGAGCCCCCCGAGCCCCCCTCCTCCTGCGGGCGCGGCTCAGTCGGGATCCACCGCGCGGCGGCGGTGCGCCCGCTTGCTGCGCTCGACGAGCGCGACGAGCTCCTCGCGCGTGACCCCGAGCCGCGCCGCGGTCCGCTGGGCGAGCGAGCTCCGGGCGACCCCGGGCACGAACTGGTAGGTCGGCCACTGCTGCGCGTCGAGCTCGACCTGCAGGAACGCGAGCCGCTCCACCGGCCGATCTCGCTCGAGGCGCGCCGCGAGCTCCAGGAAATGCGTCGTGATGAAGGCCTGGGGGCGGAGCTCCGCGAGGAGCGAGATCACGAGCTGGAAGATCTCCTCCCCTTCGGACGGGTTCGTGCCGGAGCAGAGCTCGTCGAGCACCACCATGTCGCCGACCTGCATCGCCTCGAACAGCGCGCGGATGCGCATGAGCTCCGTGCCGAGGCGGCCCTCGCTCTGATCGGCCTGCGCCTGCTCGATCAGCGACACGAAGAGCCCGTGACACGGGGACAGGCGGGCCTCCGCCGCCGGCACGAAGAAGCCTGCCTGCCCCAGCATCTGGGCGAGCGTGAGCGCCTCGAGCAGGCGCGTCTTCCCCCCCGAGTTGGGCCCGGTCACGATGACGGTCGCGTCGTGACGATCGGCCGTGATGTCGCACGGGACGATGGCCGCCGGGCTCGCGAGCAGGAGCGGGTTGAACAGCGCCCTGAGCTCGCGCCCGGGGCGCCCGTCGCGCGGGCCGCTTGGCCTGGCGAGCTCGGGGCCGCTTGGCCAAACGAGCTCGGGGCCGCGTGGCCAGACGAGATCGGGCAGGCAGACGGAGAGCCCCGCCGCGCGCGCGCGGTCGCGCAGCGCGAGGCCGGCGAGGTAGAACTCGAGGTCGCCGAGCAGCTGGACGAGCGCGACGAGCTCGTCCTCGAGGCCCTCGAGCACGCCGTTGACGTGGCGGGCGAGGAGCTCGTCCTCGCTGAACCGGTATCCCCTCCACAGCATCACGAGCCGCGTGACGACGCGCCCGAGCGGCGACCGGTAGAAGCGGTTCCCGTCGTTCTCGCGGATCGACAGGGCGCGGAGATCGCGGACGTGGCCGTCGGAGCCGACGCGGATCCGGAGATCCAGCGTCGCGAGCTCCTCGTCGTACGCGAGCAGGTCCGCGAGGCGGCGGTACGCCTCGGACCCGCGCACGGCCGCGCCGAACGCGGAGAGCCGCGAGAGGCCCGACCGAGCCCCCGCGAACCCGCCGGCGAGCGCGTCGAACGCCCCCTTCGCGGCGACGAGGATGTCCAGCCGCCGCCGGCTGCCCTCCCGCCGGGAGATGGAGACCGTCTCGAGCTGGTCCATCCACCCGCGGATCGCCGCGTAGGCGCGCGCGAGGTCGCGGCGCAGCGCCTCGGAGCCGACGAGCTCCCGGAAGATGTCGCGCCGGAGCTCCACGGTGTCGCGATCGCTCGGCGGCTGCGAGAGGGCGCGGCCGAGCAGCGCCGGGCTCGGGGTGTGGATGCGCCCGTCGATCGTGAAGCGCATGCAGCCCGCGATGAGCTCCGGCAAGAAGACGTGCTGCGCGAAGCGCGAAGGGTCCCAGCTCGACGCGGGCAGCGACGCCGACTCGATGTGCCGGTCGAAGGCTCCCGCGGGCGCGCCGCTCGCGAACGCGAACGCCAGCGACTCCTTGACCGCGCGCGCATCGACGCGGAGCCCGGGCCGGTGCGCCAGGAGATCGGGCGCGGCGCACAGCCCAGGGAGGACAGGATCCGGCGGCGCCGCGCTCACGCCCCCGAGACTACGACGGTCCTTTCCCGATCGCTCGTCCGGCGTCCAGGGTCGACGCCACGTGGCCGCCAGGGAGGGGCTTTCCATGGCCGTCCCGACACGCCCCCCGGGCGGTTGTTCCTGCGCTCCACGCTCCGGGCCGGGTGGCGGGGCGCGCCGTGAGGCGATTCCATCTCATGGCACGACGTCTGCCTGGGTGTGCGGCCGGAGAAACGCACCATGAGCTATCGCTGCACGATGAGCAGAATACGCTGGTTCTCCGGCCCAGCAGTCCTTGCGCTCGCGCTGGCCGGCACGGCTTGCAGGAGCGAGAGCGAGAGAGCGGAAGGAACCGTCCGCGAGCAGGGGGCCCGGACCGATGACAGGGGCGCAGCGCCCGAAGGGCAGGGCCCGCCCGCCGGCCAGCAGACGCGCGAGCAGGCCGAGCAGGTGCGCGAGAAGGCCAAGGAGCTCGCGCGGGAGGGGCAGGAGCTCGGCCAGCAGGCGCGCGAGCAGGCCGACCGGGTAGGTCAGCAGGCCGAGGAGCTCGCCGAGCGAGGGCGCCAGGTGGGCCGTGAGGCCGGCGAGCAGATGAACCGGGTCGGCGAGCAGACGGGCGCGCTCCAGGATCAGGGCGGCAGAGCGCGCGAGGCTCAGGGCGAGCGAGCGCGCGAGGCTCAAGGCGGCAGAGCGCGCGAGCAGGCCGCGCCGCCCGCGCCGAGGGACCAAGGCGCGCCGAGGGACCAAGGCGCGCAGCAGGACACGGGCGCGCAGCAGGACACGGGCGCGCAGCAGAGAGGCACGCGGGGCGAGCGGGACAAGGGGCAGCCAGGCGGCGCCGTGTCGAGCCAGCGCGAGGCCTGGACCAAGGCGGCCCAGGAGAACGACTACCAGGTCGGCTTCAACCGCGACGGGGCCATCGTCGCGACCAAGGAGGCCCCGAAGGCGGGCCGGCGCCCGCCCGACGAGGCGCTCCGCAACGCGGTGAGCGGCAAGCTCGCGGACAGCGACAACGAGCGGGTGAAGAAGCTGAGCGTCACGGTGCGCGACGGGGTGGTCACGCTCCGGGGCAACGTCGCCGACATCAAGGAGGCGACCGAGGCGGTGAACGAGGCCATGGAGGCCGAAGGGGTCACCACGGTGATCTCGCAGGTCCGCACCGGGCAGTGATCAGGAGCCCGACCTCCCCTCTGCACAGACAGGCGGCCTCCGGCGCAGGCAGGCGGCCTCCGGCGCAGGCAGGCGGCCTCCGGCCGGCGATCAGGGTGTGGTCGGGCTGGCTACAGCCCGGCTGGGCTCGGCCGCGTAGTTCATGGGCCGGAGCTTGACGGAGCGCTCGACCGGCTCCGCCGCCGAGAGCGTCAGCATGAGCGTCTCGTCGAAGGAGCCGGACCGGGACACGACCACCACCTGCGTGCCCACGGGCAGCTCGGTCGTGAGCGGGGTCGTACCGAGCGCCTTTCCCTTCCAGCTCACGGTCGCGTCCGGCGGGTCGCTCGCGATCGTCACGCTCACCCTGGGCGCCTCCTGCGGCGGTGCCTCGTCGCCCCGCTCGGGCGCTTTCCGGGGCGAGGCGGCGGCGATGACGATCGGGGCTGGCTCGGCCGCCGCGGGCGCGCGCTTGCTCACGAGGTGCATGCCGCCCCCCACCAGCACGACCAGCGCGACCACGCCCGACGCGCCGACCAGGTACCCGCGCTTCGACGTGGGCGCGGGCACCGTCGCCGCGCGCAGGCTCACGGAATCGCTCACGGGGGGCCTCGGCCTGCCGACGCCGGACCTACCAGCGCCGGTGTGGCTGGGCCGGCTCGGGCTGGGCAGGCTCGAGCTGGGCAGGCTCGGGCTGGACAGGCTCGAGCTGGGCAGGCCCGCATGGCTGGGCTGGCTGGGCTCGCCCACGTAGGGGAGCCCGTGCCCCGAGGCAGAGCCCGGCGTGGCCAGGGCGACGCCGTAGCCGCTCATCGTCACCGGACCGGACGACGGACCGGACGCCTCGTGCAGGCCCGAAGGGCCCGCGATCCGCTCGATCTGGGCCTTGATCTGCTGGCGGATGCTCGCCCTGCTCTCCGCGAAGAGCCCCCGCATGCAGGCGCCGAGGTGCTCGCCGCGCACGTCCTCGCCTGACCATTGCAGGTAGCTCTCGAGCACATCGCACATCTCCTGCGCCGTCGAGAAGCGCCTCGCCGGCTCGCGCTCGAGGGCCTTCGCGGCGATCTGGTCGAGCGCGATCGGGATCCCCGGGACGACGCTCGCGAGCCGCGGGATCTTCCCCAGCACGAGCTGGTGCATCACGCTGATCTGATCGCCCTCGAACAGCCGCCGCCCCGCGAGGAGCTCCCAGAGCACGATCCCCACGGCGAAGATGTCCGCCCGGCGATCCGCCGTCCTGCCCGCCGTGACCTGCTCGGGCGCCATGTAGGTCAGCTTACCCTTGAAGGTCCCGCTCTCCGTTTGGGAGGAGTTGACAGACGCCTTCGCGATCCCGAAATCGACGAGCTTCACCGCGCCGTCGTACGTGACGAAGATGTTGTGCGGCGAGACGTCGCGATGCACGATGCCGAGCGGCCGGCCATCGAAATCGCAGAGCTCGTGCGCGTAATGCAGCCCGCGCAGCACCTCGGCGATGATCCGGATCCAGGCGCCGCGGCTGAACCCTGCCATGCCGGGCGCCAGGTCGGCCGCCGCCTTCATCACGCGCTTCAGCGGCTGGCCTTCCAGGTACTCCATCACGATGAAGTAGCCGTCCTGATCGCCGCCGACCTCGTAGGTCTGGACGACGTTCGGGTGATTCATGCGGGCCGAGAGCTTGGCCTCATCCATGAACATGAGGACCTGGCGCTCTTCCTCGTCCGCGAAGCTGCGAAGCCGCTTCACGACGACCAGCTTGTTCACCGACGCGGGCCCGTGCGCCATCGCGAGAAAGACGTCCGCCATTCCGCCCCGGCCCAGCTTCGCGATGGGACGATATCGGCCGACCCCGAGCTGGGTCGGCGTGTCTCTCAGGCTCGACGGTCCGTAATCTCCGATCACACCCACCTCAGTTCAGTATGAAAAATTCATTAATTAGAGGTCTATGTCAATGCGAAGAGTTTGCGTTCCGGTCATCAGGCCGACATGCTTCATGCGCTGACGACGTGCGCTGATGACGGGAAACCCCGGCGGCCGTGCGCTCGAGAGGGAAATGCGACGACACCCGTGCACATCGGCCACGCGGCGGTCGCCGCGGCCGGGCCGCGACGACGCCGGGCCGGAGCAGGCGCCCGAGGTGGGGCAGCGCGGAGCGCCAGTCCCAGGTTGGCGAGGCAGAAGCGCAGCGGGACGAGCCCGAAGCTCGACGCCGGCGCGAGGTGGATGAACCGCTCGGCCTCCGCGGCGAGCCCCTCCTGTGGCTCGCCTGCACGAAGGCCCCTCCGGCGAGCCCCCAGGGGGCCCGGCCCCCCGACCCCGGAGACCGCCGCTCAGCGCGTCAGAGCCTCCAGAGCGCGCAGCCCCAGTGAACGCCGGTCCCGAGCGCGAGCACCATGGCGAGCTGCCCCGTCTTCAGCCGGCCCGCGCGCATCTCCTCGTCGATCAGGATGGGCACCGTGGCGCCGCTCGTGTTGCCGAACCGGTCGATGTTGCTCGGGAGCTTCTCGACGGGCACGCCGAGATCCTTGCGGATGTGCTCGTTGATCCGCCCGTTCGCCTGGTGCGCCAGGAACACGTCGATGTCGTCGACCGTGATGCCCTGCGCGGCGCAGAGCTCCCGCGCGGTCGCCGGGAGCTTGGTCACCGCGAACTTGAAGAGCTCGCGGCCGTCCATGCGGGGGATATGGGCGTCGTCCTCGAACGACGTCGGCTTCCAGTAGGGGCGCGCGCGGAAGCCGCCGCCGGGCACGTAGAGCAGCTCGGCGAAGCGCCCGTCGGAGCAGATCTTGTTGGCGCGGAGGCCCGCGTCGCGATCGGTCGCGCGGAGGACGAGCGCCCCCGAGCCGTCGCCGAACAGGACGGCGAGGTTCCGGTGGCGGTCCGCGCGCGCGCGGGCCTCCGGCGTGGCGGAGCGGCCGTTCTTCGGATCGAGGGCGCCCCAGTCCTCCCAGGGCATGAAGCCGGCGTGCGCCTCCGCGCCCACGAACAGGATCGTCCTGGCCGCGCCGGTCTGGACCAGCCCGTCGATCATCTGGAGGCCGAACAGCATGGCGGCGCACTGCTGCCGCACGTCGAGCGCGGGGACGCCGGGAATGCCGAGCTTCGCGCCGAGCAGCGCACCGGAGCCGGGGAAAATGTAGTCCGGCGTCATCGTGGCGAACACGATGTAATCGATCTCCGACGCGGGGATGCCCGCCGACTCGATCGCGCGCTTCGCCGCCTCGCACGCGAGATCGCTCACCCCGACGCCATCCGGCGCGTAATGCCGCTGGCGGATGCCGGAGCGCTGGTAGATCCACTCGTCGGAGGTCGTGATAACCCGCGCGAGGTCGTCGTTGCTGACAGGTTCGCCGGGCGCGTAGTGCCCCGTCCCGATGATCTCAAATCCAATCTTGGCCACGGAGATGCCTTACCCGAACTGCACGCCCGCCGCGATGGGGAACCGCACGCCGGGAGCGCGCGATCGACCCCCGCCACGCCGCGGCGGACGGCCCCCGCAGCACGCGATGGACGGATCAATTGCAGGACGACGGTCCGCGCCGGCGCGCATCCCACGAGGCGCGCCGCGGCGGGGGGAGCCGCCGGCCGCGGGCGTCGCGGGCCGCCGGCCGCGGGCGTCGCGGGCCGCCGGCCGCGGGCGTCGCGGGCCGCCGGCCGCGGGCGTCGCGGGCCGCCGGCCGGCTTGACGGTGCTGGTCCCTGCGGATAGCCTGCACGCCCGTGCGGACGGCGGTGGATTTGCCGCTCCCCGCGCCGGCCGGCTCGGGCATCGGACCGCCGCGCCGGCGGCCGTCACGGCTGGTGGTAGAACGCCAGCAGGTCGCCGAGATCCTGCTCGGAGAGGACCTCGAGGGAGAAGGGCGGCATCTGCCCGCCGTAACCGACGAACCCGCCGTGCCGGACCTTCTCGACGAACACGAGCCGGCGCTCGGCTTCCGTGTACTCGCCGAGCGGGTGGTCCTCGAACGTGTCGTCGGGCAGCGCGGGTGCCCGATCGACGAGCCGCCCCTGCCCCGAGCGGGCGCGCCCGTGGCAGGAGGCGCAGGCGCGCTCATGGATGATCTCGCCCCGGCCCGCGTCGCCGGGCGGCGGCTCGCGCAGCGCGTACACCGGCGTGAACGGGACGGGCTCGGCCGCGGCGCCGTCGGCGGGCAGCGACGCCAGGTAGGCGTACATCGCCTGCGCGTCGCCGTCGTCCGCGGTCCAGGGCTCGTCCTTCATCATGAAGAAGTAGAGGCAATGGTTGATCGCGCCGAGGAGATCGGCCTCCTGCCCCCCCCAGTAATACGGACGATCCACGGCGCCGGCGAGCGGCGCGCCCGGGAGGAGGATCGCGTCGCCTGCCTCGCCGGGCTTCGCTTCATGGCACGTCGAGCAAGCATATTGATTGAAGCGCGACCCCGCGATCGAGGGGTCGCGGAACAGCGCGGCCCCGTGCTCCGCGGCCGTCGCGTCGACGACCCGGATCTCCGGATCGCCCGGACAGCCGCCCAGCAGCGCCGCGCAGGCGAGCGCCGCCACCGCACCGCCGCGCGCCCTCATCGCGCCCCCGCGGCGACGCGCACGAACGCGTCGGGATAGAGGCCCACCTCGGCCTCGCTGAGCGTCTCCAGCGTCCCGGGAGCGAGCCGGAGCACCTTGCCCGGGGTGGTGGTCTGATCCCCCTCGCAGACGACGAAGAGCCCGTGCGCCTCGTCGAGCTCCGCGAGGTGCGGCCTGAAGCATTCCCCGCCGAGCTCCCGGGAGACGACGTCGTCGTTCCCCGGGCCCACGCCGACCAGCGCGATCGTGTCGGGCACCTGCGTCGGCACGTAGACGCCGCTCCCGTCGGGGGTCCACGCGACGAAGTAGGGCGCGCCGATCATGGGGAACCTCCGGGAATCGTCGAACGTCTCCGACGCGACATCGAAGAAGCGCACCTCCCTGCTCTCGACGTTGCTCACGGCGATGGTCTTCTGATCGGGCGACATGACGGCGGCGTAAGGCCCGTAGTTGGGGAGGGCGGGGAAGATGGAGGGGCTCGGGCCGACGGGGATGCGCTTCACCTCGGCGTCCGGGTCCGTCAGGTCGACGACCGCCAAGACGTCCTCGCCATAGCAGGCGACGTATGCGCGGGCGCCGTCCGGGCGCGAGAGGACGATGCCGTGGGCGGCCATGCAGACGGGGATGAACCTCGGCGCGGCCGAGCCCGAGGGCCGCACGGCGTCGGGATCGATCACCGCGAGCGTCGAGCGCGCCGCCTCGATGTTCCCCGGGTTGTCGAACACACGCTTGAGATCGTAATGAGAGACGACGACGCGACTGCCGTCCTCCGAGATCACGATATCTCCCGGGTTGGGCTCGACGCGCACCTGCCCGAGGACGCGCAGGTCGTCGAGCGCGAGCTTCTGGACATAGCCGGCCATCACGCTCTCGCCGTGGCTCGCGTGGGGGCCGATCGCGCCGGAGAGCACGGGATAGGACAGCGCCACGTAGAGCGCGCCGCCCGCCTCGTCCACGGCGACATGATGGGGCCCGTCGATCGTCACCGGATCCCGGCCCACCGGGTGAACGCCGAACCGCTCCCCCGTCTCCAGGTCGATGAGGGAGATCGTGTCGGAGCGGCTATCGGTCACCACCCCCATCCCCCCCTCGGGAATCACGATCTCGGGGCGCCGATTCGGGTAAGCGTCCCCCTCGTAGGCCCCGTAACGGCGTTCGATGATGGGATCGGGCTCGCTGCAGCTCGCCAGCATCGTTGCCGCGAGCGCGCAGCCCAGGAATCGGGAAATGACCATGGCTGACCTCGAGAAGAGCCCGGCGCGCGGACGCGCCGCAGCGTAGCAGCAACCACCGCGAAGGCCGCGAACCGCCCGCCATGGCGTACGCCGCCCCGGCCGGAGCAGCGCGACGCCGCGCCGTGCCCTTCACTGTGGCTCATACCACGCAAGTCCATGACAATCTCCACTCTCCTGGATGACCCGTCTCCCGGGAGCGTCTCTACCGTATTGGTGAACTTTTCTTGATCTAACGCTTGCTCATGGTCATGGATGCAGCGATGAGCCAGACACGAGCAGTGCGCCCCGGAACGGCAGAGCGCGGTCGCCCGCTCCGCCCGTTGCCCGGGCGCGCCCGACCCGAGCGCGCCGCGGCGTCCTTTCTCTCCCTCGCGCTCGCGGCCTGCGCGCCGGAGGACGCCGCCGCGCCGCTGTACGCGCCGACGCCGCTGCCGCCGCTCGACGGCGCGCCGCCGCTCTCGACCGAGCGCACCCTGACGCCGCTCTCCGCGGTGCTCGATCCGCCCAGGAACCCCGCGGTCCCGGAGGAGATCGAGGCGATGCTCGCCGCGGGCCACGGCGAGCTCGGGATCGCGCCCGGGCAGCCGCTCGTGCCGGCGACGCTCGACGGCGCGCCCGCGCCGCCGCGCGGCCCGGCGCCGCGGCGGCTCACCCGCTTCGTCCACCTCGCCGACACCCAGCTCGCCGACGACGAGTCGCCCGCGCGGCTCGCGGTCTTCGACTCGCCCGGCCCGTTCGCCTCGGCGTTCCGCCCGCAGGAAGGGCACGAGTGCCGGATCCTCAACGCCGCCGTGCGGACCATCAACGCGCTCCACAGGAGCACGCCGATCGATTTCGTCCTGCTCGGCGGCGACAACGCCGACAGCGCGCAGACGAACGAGATCTCGTGGTTCATGGCCATCCTCGACGGGGCCGAGCGCGTCGAGTGCGACTCGGGCGCCGACGACGACCCCGTGCAGGGCCCGGACAACGATCCCAAAGATCCGTTCTTCGCCGAGGGGCTCGCGGTGCCGTGGCGCTGGGTGACCGGCAACCACGATGTCCTGCACCAGGGGAGCTTCCCGGTGGACGACCGCGAGGCGCTCGCGATCGGGAGCCTCTCGGACGGCGGGACGCGCGACTGGTCGCTCCCCGGCGCGCCGGTGATCACGGGCGAGGTCGTCCCCGACCCGGGGCGAGCGCTCCTCCGCCGCCCTGCCCTGCTCGATCGGGTCGCGGCGGCGGGCGATGGACACGGGATCGGGCCCGCCGAGCGCGCGTACGGGAAGGCGTTCTACACGTTCGACGTGGAGGACACGCCGGTTCGCGTCGTCGTGCTCGACACGGCCTCCGAGGCCGGCGGCCCGACGGGCGTGATCCTCGAGGAGGACGTCGAGCGGTTCATCCGCCCGGCGCTCGATCGCGCGAAGAGCGAGCGCAAGTGGGTCATCCTCACGTCCCACCACGGCGCGCGCCTGCTCGGGGACGGCGCCTTCTCGCCGG
Source organism: Sorangium cellulosum (assembly GCF_004135735.1). GTDB lineage: Bacteria > Myxococcota_A > Polyangia > Polyangiales > Polyangiaceae > Sorangium > Sorangium cellulosum_F. The sequence goes on from NZ_CP012670.1 coordinate 6,237,981, forward strand.
CGGGCGCCGCCGCGCAGCCCGGCGCGCTCAGCGCGGAGGCGTGGCGAGCGCTCGTGGGCGAGTACGACAACGTCCTCCTCCACCTCGCCGGGCACACCCACGAGCACCGGGTGACCCGGGCCGAGCCGCCCGGCGGCCACGCGTACTGGGAGCTCGAGACCTCCGCGCTCGCGGACTATCCCAGCCAGCTCCGCGTCCTCGAGATCTGGGACGAGGACAACGGCTTCGTGGCCATCCGGGGGGTCGCCCTCGACTACGCGGTCGACGGCGACCCGGTCGCCGAGGAGGGACGCCGCCGGGCCATCGTCGATTTCACGTCCGGGTTCGGCTCCGACGGGAGCGGCGATCCCGCGTGGCGCAACGTCGAGCTCTGGATCGAGCGGCCCGACTGAGCCGGCGCGCGCGCCGGCCGCGGGCCCCGGCTCACCCCTCGTCGCGCAGCGGCACCGTCTCCTTCAGCTCGATCGACAGCGGAGGATCGATCCCCCGGCGGATCGCGGCGGCCATCATGTGCTGCGCCGAGGGGCGGTAGAGCGCGAACTGCCACGCGGCGCGGTCGTCCGCGAGCCGCGGATCGAACGAGATGCCGATCGAGGGGCCGTCGTCCAGGTGGAACGAGAAGTGGTCGAGCGGTATCGCGAGCCCCATCCCGCGCGCCTTGATGTACGACTCCTTGAGCGTCCAGTACTCGAAGAAGCGCGCCCGTCGCGCCGCCTCCGGCTGCGCGTGGAGCGCGCGCACCTCGGCGGGCGAGAAGAACCGATCCGCGATGTCGACCGTGCTGCTCGCGCGCCCGGTGTCCTCGACGTCGACGCCGACGTCGCGATCCATCGCGACCAGGCAGGCGATGAGCCCCCGCGTGTTGGACAGGTTGAACCGGAGCGGCGGCGCGCCCGGCGGGCCGGCGATCTGCGGGCGGCCGTACTCGTTGCGGACGAACGACCACGCCTCGGGCGCCACCCTCGCGTACCGGGAGAGGACCGAGCGCACGAGCGCCCGGGTGAGCAGGTACTCGTGCCGGTTCTCGGCGAAGAGGAAGCGCGCCTGCCGCTCCGCCTCGTCCGGCGAGAGCAGCCGGTGGTACGCGGCGAGCAGCGCCTCGTCGCGGACCGCATCCGAGAAGACGTACCAGAGGTGCGCGACACCGGGACCGAGCTCGAGCATCTACGCCCCCAGCGAAGCCGAGCGGACCGGCCCTGGCAAGATCTCCCGCACGCAGCTGTCGACCGTGCGGTGGGCGGGCCGCTGCCGCGGGTAGCCGAACGACACCTCCTCGAAGCGGACGCCATCGATCCAGTCGGTGCGGGGGATATGGAGGTGGCCGGACACGACCACCCGCGCGCGAAACCGCGTGTGCCAGTCGTGCGTGCGCCGCGTCCCGCACCAGATCGAGAAGCGCGGGATACGCCAGAGGCGCACGAGCTCTTCGCGGAGCGGGAAGTGGTTGATGAGCACGGTAGGGTGCTCCTGGATGGCCGCGAGTCGCGCCTCCGTCTCGGCGAGCCGGGCCCGGCACCACGCCGGCCGGCTCTCGTACGGGCTCGGGTCGAGCAGCTCCTCGTCCGTGCAGAGGACGCCGCTCTCCATCGCCCACGCCACCGCGCCGCCCTCGGGCACGCCGGCGGGCCGGAAGCTGTAGTCGTAGAGCAGGAACAGGGGCGCCAGCACGTGCGGCCCGCCCTCGCCCTCCCAGACCACGTACGGGTCCTCCGGCGTGATCACGCCGCGGCTCCGGCAGAGCGCGACCAGCCGATCGTACCGGTCCCGCCCGCGCGGCACGCCGCGCTCCCGCGGCAGCGCGTAGAGCTCGTGGTTGCCCGGGACCCACACGAGCTGCTTGAACCGCGGCCCCAGCGTGTCGAGCACGTAGAGCAGGTGCTCCTCCGTCTCCCCGAGGTCGCCGGCGAGGATGAGCCAGTCATCCGGCCGCGGCGTCATGCGCGCGATCGCCCACCGGTTCTCTGCATAGCCGACGTGGAGATCACTGAGCGCGAAGAGCTTCATCGTCGATGACACGTGGCCGGCGCCGCGCCAGCGGACCGCCCGGCCCTACCCACACCACGAGCGACGGCGGGCGTCCACTGCCGAGCGCGGCGCGCCGCCCGGCTCCGGCCCTGGAGAGGGGGTGCGCTCGCCGAATTTTTCGGCGCGGTTCTGCCGATGCTGGCGCGCCGCATCAACTAGGGCTCCAATCCTCGTGCCACATGTGCTACGCGCGTGTGAAGTCTGCACCATGCCTCTGCCCCAACGACAAGGTCTTTACGATCCGGCTTTCGAACACGACGCATGCGGACTCGGATTCGTCGCCACGCTCCGCCGTGAAGCGACGCACGAGGTCGTCTGCCAAGCGCTCGAGATCCTTGAAAATCTAACCCATCGCGGCGCCGCGGGCTGCGACCCCTGCACCGGCGACGGAGCGGGCGTCCTCCTGCAGATCCCGCACGAGCTGTACGCCGCGTCCCTCGCGGCCCAGGGGATCGAGCTGCCGGCGCCCGGCGACTACGCGGTGGCGACGGCGTTCTTCTCGCAGAGCCCGTCTCGGCGCCGCCAGTGCGAGGCGATCCTCGAGGCCGCGGTCGTGCACCACGGCCAGCGCGTCATCGGCTGGCGCGACGTCCCCATCGACGACGCGGCGATCGGCCCGGTGGCGCGCGACTCGCGCCCCGCGATCCGGCAGCTGTTCATCGGCAGGGTCGCGCCGAAGCAGTCGTTCGAGCAGGTCCTCTACGCGATCCGCAAGCGCGCCGGCCGCATCGCCCACGCCGACGACTTCTACATCACCTCGTGCTCATCGCGGACGGTCGTCTACAAGGGCCTGATGCTCGCGGAGCAGGTCGCGGCGTTCTACCCCGACCTGTCCGACCGCCGCGCGGTGTCGCGGCTCGCGATGGTCCACTCGCGCTTCTCCACGAACACGTTCCCCACCTGGGAGCGCGCGCACCCCTACCGGGTCATCGCGCACAACGGCGAGATCAACACCGTGCGCGGCAACACCGCGTGGATGTCGGCGCGCGAGGCGCTGCTCAAGAGCGATGTCTTCACCAACGCGATCGAGGACTTCAAGCCGATCATCCGCCCCGGCGGCTCGGACTCGTCCGCGCTCGACAACGTGGTCGACTTCCTGCTCGCGAGCGGCCGGTCCTTGCCGCACGTGATGATGATGCTCGTGCCCGAGGCCTGGGCGCACGACCCGGACATGTCGTCCGAGAAGAAGGCGTTCTACGAGTACCACGGCTGCCTGATCGAGCCCTGGGACGGCCCGGCAGCGCTGTGCTTCACGGACGGACAGCTCATCGGCGCGACGCTCGACCGCAACGGCCTGCGCCCCGCGAAGTACGTCGTGACGGGCGACGGGCTCGTCGTGCTCGCGAGCGAGTTCGGCGTGCTCGACATCGAGCCGTCGCGCGTCATCCAGAAGGGCCGGCTCCAGCCGGGCAAGATGTTCCTCGTCGACACGGCCGAGGGGCGCGTCGTCAGCGACGACGAGATCAAGCGCCGCGTCGCGACGCAGAAGCCGTACGCCGCGTGGGTCGCCGAGAACAAGATCGACCTGCGCGCCCTCGAGGACGTGCCGAGCCTCTACACCATCCCGCACGCGGAGCTCCGGACCCTGCAGCAGGCCTTCGGCTACACCGAGGAGGATCTCAAGATGATCCTCTCGGCCATGGCCAGCCTCGGGGAGGAGCCGGTCGGCTCGATGGGCGTCGACATCCCGCTCGCCGTCCTGTCCGAGAAGCCGCAGCTGCTCTTCCGCTACTTCAAGCAGCTGTTCGCCCAGGTCACGAACCCGCCGATCGATCCGCTCCGCGAGGAGATCGTGATGTCGCTCGTGAGCTGCGTCGGCGGCGAGGGCAACCTCCTCGAGGAGACGCCGCGCCAGTGCCGCATGCTCGAGCTGCCGCACCCGATCCTCACGCAGGACGATCTGTCCAAGCTGCGCAAGAACGTCTTCCCGGACTTCCGCGCGGCCACGCTGCCGATGTACTTCCCGGTCGACGGCGACCCGGAGGACAACCTGCGGAGCGCCCTCGCGAAGCTCTGCAAGGACGCGAGCCGCGCGATCGCCGACGGCGCGAGCATCCTCATCCTCAGCGACCGCGGCATCGACGAGACGCTCGCCCCCATCCCGAGCCTGCTCGCGGTGGGCGCCGTGCACCACCACCTCATCAACGAGGGGACCCGCACGCGCGCCGGCATCATCGTGGAGACGGGCGAGGCGCGCGAGGTCGGCCACATGGCGCTGCTCATCGGCTACGGCGCGGGCGCGGTGAACCCGTACATGGCGTTCGAGTCGATCGCGGCGATGTGCCGCGACAAGACGCTCGGCCCCGACCTCTCGCCCTCCGCGGCGAGCGCCCGGTACGTGAAGGCGCTCAAGAAGGGCATCCTGAAGATCATGTCGAAGATGGGGATCAGCGCGCTCTCCAGCTACCAGGGCGCGCAGATCTTCGAGGCGATCGGCATCGATCAGGTCGTCATCGACGCGTACTTCACCGGCACGGCGTCGCGCATCCGCGGCGTGGGGCTGCGGGAGATCGCGAACGAGGCGCTCGCGCGCCACCACGACGCGTACAGCGAGCGGGCGGGCCCGACGCTCCGGGTCGGCGGTCACCACCACTTCCGCGTGACCGGCGAGCGACACCTCTGGACGCCGCAGTCCATCTCCTCGCTCCAGCGGGCGGTCCGCCTGAAGGACGCCAGGAGCTACGGCGAGTACGCCGCGCTCATCAACGAACAGCAAGAGCACCCGATGTCGCTCCGCGGGCTGTGGGACTTCAAGCCCGCGGGCCCGCCGGTGCCGATCGAGGAGGTGGAGCCCGCCGCCTCGCTCGTGAAGCGCTTCGCCACGGGCGCCATGTCCTTCGGGAGCATCTCGGCGGAGGCGCACGAGACGCTCGCCGTCGCGATGAACCGCATCGGCGCGCGGTCGAACACCGGCGAGGGCGGCGAGGACCCGCGGCGCTTCCTCCCGCTCGAGAACGGCGACTCGAAGCGCAGCTCGGTGAAGCAGGTCGCCTCGGGGCGGTTCGGCGTCACGGCCGAGTACCTCGTCAACGCCGACGAGCTGCAGATCAAGATGGCGCAGGGGGCCAAGCCCGGCGAGGGCGGCCAGCTCCCCGGCCACAAGGTCGACGCGGTGATCGCGAAGGTGCGCCACTCGACCCCCGGCGTGACGCTCATCTCGCCGCCGCCGCACCACGACATCTACTCGATCGAGGATCTCGCGCAGCTCATCTTCGACCTGAAGAACATCAACCCGAAGGCGCGCATCAGCGTGAAGCTCGTCGCCGAGGCGGGCGTCGGCACCATCGCCGCGGGCGTGGTGAAGGCGCACGCCGACGTCGTGCTGATCAGCGGCGACTCGGGCGGCACGGGCGCCTCCCCGCTCACGTCCATCCACCACGCGGGCGTGCCGTGGGAGCTCGGCCTGGCCGAGGCGCACCAGGTGCTCGTCATGAACGGGCTCCGGAGCCGCGCCATCGTGCAGACCGACGGCAAGCTGATGACCGGCCGGGACGTCGCGTTCGCCGCCCTGCTCGGCGCCGAGGAGTTCGGCTTCTCGACGGCGCCGCTCGTGGCGACGGGCTGCATCATGATGCGCAAGTGCCACCTGAACACCTGCCCCGTCGGCATCGCCACGCAGGACCCGGAGCTCCGCAAGAAGTTCACGGGCGCGCCGGAGCACGTCATCAACTTCTTCTTCTATGTGGCGGAGGAGCTCCGGCAGATCATGGCGAGCCTGGGCTTCCGCACCCTGAACGAGATGGTCGGGCGCTCCGACTGCATCGTGCAGCGGCGCGCCGGGCTCCACGCGAAGGCGCGAAAGATCGACTGCTCCGAGGTGCTGTACCGCCCGAAGGAGGCGCTCACGAGCCCGAACCACTGCGTCGAGCCGCAGGATCACAAGATCGACCGGGTGCTCGACCTCAAGCTGATCGAGAGGGCCCGCGCCACGATCGACGGCGGCCCGCCGGTCGTCATCGAGACCCGCGTGCGGAACTCCGATCGGACCCTCGGCGCCATGCTGAGCGGCGAGATCGCGCGCCGCCACGGCGGCGCCGGGCTGCCCGAGGACAGCATCGTGGTGAAGTGCACCGGCAGCGCCGGCCAGAGCTTCGGCGCGTTCGCCTCGCGCGGCATGACGCTCGAGCTCGTGGGCGACGCGAACGACTACGTCGGCAAGGGCCTGTCGGGCGGCGTGGTGGCGGTGCGGCCGCCCCCCGAGGCGCCGTTCCGGCCGGACGACCAGGTGATCGTCGGCAACGTGGTGCTCTACGGCGCGACGGGCGGCCGGGCGTTCTTCAACGGCCGGGCCGGCGAGCGCTTCGCCGTCAGGAACAGCGGGGCCACCACCGTCGTCGAGGGCGTGGGCGACCACGGCTGCGAGTACATGACGGGCGGCACCGTGATCATCCTCGGCACCACCGGTCGCAACTTCGGGGCCGGCATGAGCGGCGGCCTCGCCTACGTCTTCGACGAGGACGCGCTCTTCGAGGCGCGCTGCAACAAGGAGATGGTGCAGCTCGAGACGATGACCGCCGCCGACGCCGAGTCGGTGCGGGCGCTGCTCGAGGAGCACGTGCGGCGCACGGGCAGCCGGAAGGCGCGCGAGCTGCTCGCCGCCTGGCAGGACGTCCTGCCGAAGTTCGTGAAGGTCGTCCCGAGCGAGTACCGCCGCGCCCTCGAGGCCGCGTCGGCGCCCGCGACGAACGGGGCGGACGGGTCCAACGGGCTCCTGTCGCTGCTCTCACCGTCCACCCCCTACGTGTCCACTGGACGCTACATCCCCGCCAACGCGGGCTCCGCGAACGCGGGAGAGAGGTCGGCCGCCCATGGGTAAGGTACGAGGCTTCCTCGAGATCCAGCGGGTCGACATCAAGAAGCGGCCCGTCTCGGAACGTTTGAACGACTGGCAGGAGTTCGAGCTCCCGGTGCCCGATCCCGAGCTCAAGGATCAGGCCGCCCGGTGCATGGACTGCGGCATCCCGTTCTGTCACGACGGCTGCCCGCTCGGGAACCTGATCCCGGACTGGAACGACCACATGTACCGCGAGCGCCTCCCCGAGGCGATCGCGGCGCTGCACGCGACGAACAACTTCCCCGAGGTCACCGGCCGCGTCTGCCCGGCGCCCTGCGAGGCGTCGTGCGTCCTGAACATCGAGAGCAAGCCGGTCACGATCAAGAACGTCGAGCGCGGCATCGCCGACCGGGCGTTCGAGCGGAACCTGGTCGCGCCGGTCGTCGCGAAGAAGCGCACGGGCAAGAAGGTGGCGGTGATCGGGTCGGGCCCTGCCGGCCTCGCGGCCGCGCAGCAGCTCGCGCGCAAGGGGCACGACGTGACGGTCTTCGAGCGGGACGACCGCATCGGCGGCCTGCTCCGGTACGGCATCCCCGACTTCAAGATGGAGAAGCACCTCATCGACCGGCGCATGGAGCAGATGCAGGCCGAGGGGGTGACGTTCCGGACGGGCGTTCACTGCGGCGTCGACCTCACCGGCGATGCGCTCCGGCAGGGGTACGATGCGATCGTGCTCTGCGGCGGGGCGCGCCGGCCGCGCGACCTGCCGGTGCCGGGCCGTGAGCTCAAGGGCGTCCACTTCGCCATGGATTTCCTGACCCAGCAGAACAAGCGGGTGGCCGGCGACGTGATCCCCGACAGCGAGGCGATCCTCGCGACGGGCAAGCGCGTGGTCGTCATCGGCGGCGGGGATACGGGGTCCGACTGCCTCGGCACGAGCCACCGCCACCGGGCGGCGCACGTGACGCAGCTCGAGCTCCTCCCCCGGCCGCCGGAGCAGCGGTCCCTGACGAACCCCTGGCCCGCCTGGCCGCTCATCCTCCGCACGTCGTCCTCGCACGAGGAAGGCGGCGAGCGGGACTGGTCGGTGTCGACGACCGCGTTCCTCGGCGACGAGCACGGCCGTGTTCGGGCCCTCAAGGCGGTGCGCGTTCACCTGGAAGGCGGGAAGTTCGTGCCGGTCCCGGGGAGCGAGCTCGAGATCCCGTGCGAGCTGGTCCTGCTCGCCATGGGCTTCGTCGGCTCCGAGCGCGAGGGGCTGCTCGATCAGCTCGGCGTCGCCATGGACGCGCGCGGCAACGTGAAGACCCCGCCAGGAGGAGGGCCCACGAGCGTGGAGGGCGTCTTCGCCGCGGGCGACATGGCGCGCGGCCAGAGCCTCGTCGTCTGGGCCATCGCCGAGGGCCGCAAGGCCGCGGACGCGGTCGACGCGTACCTGATGCAGCCGGCGAAGCGCCGGCTGGCGGTCGCGGCGGGCTAGTACCGTCCCAGCGGTGACGGCCCGGGGCAGCACCGTCGACCGGTCCGTCCACCGAGCCCGGCTCGACCACGTCGGGATGGCCGTGGTCGAGCTGCGGCGGCCCGCACACCACCCAGCTCTCCAGAATTCTCGATTGTTCCTGGGATTCTGCGGGTACCGCGTCCACGTGCCCGCTCGTCGTCCGGCCGGACACGCGGCTCCGCGCGGGCCGCAGACGGTTGCCGTGCCGGTCTCCGGCCCGAGTGGCGGGCTGCGGGAGATGGCCTGAGCACGCCACGAGAGAATTTCCGTCGGCTGAGTGGAATAGATCCTGGCAGGAGCCGCGTGGTGCGGCACGAAGCCAGGAGCAGCGATGAGCACCAAGGACAGTCCGCATCACCACCCCGACCAGCGGGTAGAGGATCTGCGGGAAGGCCCGCAAGCGAGGGAGGCCTGGGAGCAGGAGAAGCTGCGCGAGCTCGGCATCGAGGAGGCGGAAACGGATGGGCCGATCCACTGTCCCGAGTGCCGCCGCGAGATGCTGGAGCGGCTCGCGAAGGCCCAGGCGCGCGGCTCGATGCTCTTCCAGATCGTCCGGCAGCAGGGCCTGAGTCCTCTGCCTCTCCACGGGATCCAGCCCGGGGCCGAGGGCCCTGTCGCCTCCGCGCCGGCGCTTCCAGCCCGGCCCCGCCTCGCCGGGCGGCTCGGCCCCCGCGCTCGGAGGGTCGTCCTCGTGGGCGCCGCGATCGTTGCCCTGACGCTCTGGGCAGCGCTCACTCACCTTCGCCCTGGGCTCATTCCCCTGTCGCCCTGAGGCGAACCGCCGCACATGGCGCCCGCCCCCTCCCCGGTCGGGGTGGAGCGGCCCCTGGGGGGCTCACCGGAGGGGCTGGAGTGCAGGCGAGCCACAAAACGGGCTCGCCGGAACGCAAGCCCCGGAGGTGAGCCCCCCCAGGGGCCGCTCCACCCCGACCGGCCGGCGCGCCCGCCGATCAGGGGGTGCGCCGGAACAGACCGGAGAGGAACCGCGACGGCGGCGGGACCTGCCGCGGCTGCCACGCCGACGTGGCCAGGAGGGATATCCCGTTGCGCATGAGCAGGAGCGCCGGCTCGTCCGCGCGGACGTCGAACCCCTGCTTGAGGCGGAGCGCCCCGCGGACGAGCGCCTCGTGGGGCGCGATCCGGAGCGGCTCGAAGCCGTTCATCCGGAGGCGGCGCTGCCAGGCGCCCCGGCGCTCGTGCCGCTCGACCCGCGCCGCCCCCTCCCCCACCACCACATTCATCACCTCCTGCCCGAAGAAGACCTGCTCGATCGTCTCGCGCGCGGCGATGTGGGGCGGGAGCAGCGCGTCCAGCGCCTGGAATACCGCATAGTAATGGCCTATCGCCTCGGACAGCCGCGGGAGGAACGGTTGCGCGTTGTGCTCCACGTCGGGCTCGACGAGCGTCAGCACCCGCGGCGATATCGCGCGAATCTGCGTGAGGATGGCGTCACGGTTCACGATCGGGTGCACGGACGCGTCCGGCACATGATGCAATGCAAAAGCCGCATTGACGGCGATGGGCGCCGTGGAGCGCGACGCGATGCGGCTCCAGTCCACGCGCTCCACCGCCGAGGCGATACCGTGGAACTCGAAGGGGACCCCGAGCCGCTCCGCCCAGCCCCCGATGTACGCGCCCGCCCACCGCAGCCGCTGCTCGGGATCGGGGCCCCGACACGGCAGATCGATCCCGGTGAGGCGGACGCGCGGCGGGCCGCCGGGCCGCGACGCCAGCCGATGCAGCAAGAACGGCCACTGCGTGCCGCCGCCAACACCGATGTCGATGAGGTGGATCTCCTCCTCGCCCTGGAACGCCTCGAGGATGGCCGCGTTCGCGCTGAGGTACCCGAACCGGATGAGCGGCGTGGCGTGCACGAGCAGCTGAAAGGCCGCGAGCATGTCCCGCGGGCCGGCGCTGCGCAGGTACAGGTTGCCGTCGCCGGAGCGATCTCCGTCCAGACGGGCAAGCAGCGCCCGGCCGAACACGCCCGAGATGCGCTCGGACGCATCCCCCGCCTCGGGCACGCCCCGGAGGATCCCCTCGATGAGGGCCCTCGCGCGCTCGCCCTGGCCCGCCTCGATCGCCTCGCCCGCCGCCAGCAGGCGGCTCAGGAACGGACGGCGCCGGGTGTGCGTCTGCTGGGTGCCCGAGCTCGGCTGCTGCCCCGGCCCGGTGCCGGCGGAGCTCACGGGCTCCTCTCGCTGCGCTCGTAGGCTGACAGGCGCCTCTTCGGCCGATGCGTGTCTGCGGATCGCGTTCATGGTGTCCAGGGCTGTTCAACCAGGCAGCACGCCGTCCTGGCTGGGCTCTCTGCGATCAACCGACTTGAAGCTCGAACGCATGAAGTCGACCACCTCGCAGGAGCCGGGGGTTTCAATGTTCGCTGACGTGGCTGAGAGTGAGCCCGACGGAGAGCAGGGCGCCTGCGCGGGGCGGCCGCGCGCCCGCCCTCGACGCGAGGGGGTATGGGCTCACGCGAGGGCTCGACAGACAGCTCTCTGTTAATCGATGAAGCCGCCCGTTCGGTCAAGTCCAAGCTTGTCATTCTCGTCGCGCGCCCGCCCTCGTGCCGTCCGGACCTGTCTTTCCTGTGTTTGGCGGGAGACGTAAGCTCTCGTGGGTATTTGCCAGGGCGGCGGGGGCAGCCTCGGTTGAGGGGAGCCCCGACCCCGCCGCGGCGCGCCAGGAGCGCGCTCCACGCGGCGCGCGACCGCGCGGACGCGCCCTCCGGGGCGCGCGCGGCGCGCCGCACAGCACAGATCGCCGTGGGGCGCACACCGACCAGTCGCGCCGCGTGGGCCAGATTCGTTGAGCTCACCGTGGTCGTGGCAGCACCTCGCTCGGGACGGGGCTTGCACACGACATTACATCCCGCGAGCTCACGTCTGTAAAGCCCCTTTACCGAGCGCCCGGACGATCACGCCGCCGCTGTCTCGTCGGATGGAGGTAGTCCTGCGACAACCGAGCTCTGCTCGGCCCACCGGGAGGAGGCCCGCGAGGGCCGCATCAACACCCATCGAGCGACAGCGCGCTTGCCGGAGGCGATGTGTGGAACGACCGCCCTCCGGCTCAGCGGACCGAGGCCCGGTGAACGCCGTCCCGAGACGCGGCGCGGCGGGCCATCGCGCTCCTGGGACGCGGAGCTGCCATTGACGCTCCTCTGTATCTGTGCATGCGACACCGGGCGATCGGCTCACTCGCTATCGGACAGATCGCCCCCGCCGGCGAAGTGAGCGCGACTCACATTGTTCTTCTCGAGCCAGCGCCGGACTCGATTCCGGTGCACGCCGAGCCGGGTGGCCGCGCGAGACACATTGCCTCGCTCGAGGCGGAGCGCCTCGGCGATCGGGCCCTCCGGCGGCGCGCTGCCGCCGCGCGCGGCCCGGAGGTGGGGGCTCGACGGCGGGCGCTGCGCCTCGCGCGCGTCCCGCGCGTCCGGGGCCAGGCCGACGCCGGCGAGCGGGTCCAGGTCCTTGGCCTCGACGGTGCGCCGGCCCTCGTCGAGCGCGCGCGTCACGGCGCGCCGCGCCTCGCCGACGAACTCGCGCAGGTTCCCTGGCCAGCGGCGCAGCGCGCACGCGATGATCATCGAGTGGTGAACCGCCGGCGGCGCGCACCGCGTGGCCGCGCCGACCGCCCTGGCGCACTGGGCGAGCACCCAGGGGATCTCCTCCAGCCGCTCCCGGAGCGGCAGCAGCCGGACCTCGGGGCGGCCGATGCGGTAGTAGAGATCGTCCCGGAAGCGCCCCTGGGCGACGCGGGCGCGCAGGTCGTGCGTCGCGGCGCAGATGCGGATCTGCACCGGGCGGGGCGCGACCGCGCCGAGCTCGAGCACCTGCCGGGTGTCGATCGTGCGCAGGAGCTTCGCCTGCACCGCCGCGTCGAGCTCCGCCACCTCGTCGAGGAACAGCGTGCCCCCGTGGGCGGCCTGCACGTAGCCCTCGGTGTCGTGCGTCGCGCCGGAGTAGGCGCCGCGCCGCGCGCCGAAGAGGAGCCGCTCCGCCAGGCCCTCGGGGATGGCGGCGCAGTTGACGGCGACGAACGGGCCGCGCGCCTGCGGCCCCGCCTCGTGGTAGGCGCGCGCCGCCAGCTCCTTGCCCGTGCCGCTCTCGCCCGTCACGAGGAGGCTGTCGCCGGCGGCCGCCGCGCGGACGATGGTGTCGTAGGTCTGCTGCAGCCTCGGCCCGATGACCGTCTCCTTCTCGACGCGCACCCCGCCGCGCGAGAAGCCCCGGATGTCCGGGAGCGCGAGGAACACCGAGGTCCCTGCCCCGACGACCTGGATCGCTTCCCGCCGGACCTCGCTCCGGATGAGCTCGCCGTTGACCGACGTCCCGTTGGTGCTTCCGAGATCCTCCACGGTCCAGGCGCCCCCGTCGTAGGCAATCCGGGCGTGCCGCCGCGACATGAGCGAGTCGTCCATCAGCGGCACCCCGGCGACGCCCCCGCGGCCCAGCACCACGGAGCCGCGATCCAGGGGGATGGGCGCGCAGCGCGGCTGATCCCCCGAGAAGATCAGGACGATGCCGGGAACCGCCGCGTCGACCGACGGTTCAGCGGGGACCGAGACGCGGACGGTGGAGTGGTCCATCGGCGGCCATCTTACCCGTTCAAGAGCCTGGCCGGCCAGTGGCCGGCCAAGCCGGCGGCCGCCCCCTGGTCCCCTGGGCAGAACTCCCGTCAAACCCGGGTCGCCCCGATCGCCAGGTTCGGCACGGGTCGTGCCTGTTCGCCCGGCATGGTGGCCTCTGCACGACTTCGCAGTTCCAGGGATCTGGGGTCCACCCCGGAGGTGAGCATGGGTTCCGGCCGCAACATCGACGAGGTGGGCCGCCGCTCACCGCGGCATCTGCACACATCCCGCGCCCTGTCGAGCTTCCCCACGCTCCCCGGCCTCCAGAGCATCACGGGGCTGCGCGGCGCGCTCGAGTTCCTGGAGTGGCCTGCGCCCGAGTGGACGCTGAAGGACCTCCAGGACTGGTTCACCGAGCATCTCGTGGCGCCCGGCCTGATGAAGCGCCCTCAGATCGTGCGCGAGCCGGGCGCGACGCCCGTCATGCTCGACCCGCGCGCCGACGCGGGCAGCCACCTCGAAGACCTGATCCACAAGGCCCGCGGGCGCGTCATCACGGCCCTCCGGGGGCTCATCGCTCCCGTCGCCGACGATCGATTCCTGAACGCGGCCATCTACGGGGGCAGGGTCCGCCGGGCCGCCGTGGGGGGTCGCCCCGTCTGGGTGGCCTCGCCGCGCGAGATCGACTTCCTCGGCGACATCGTGCTCAGCTTGCTCGCTGCCGACATCCTGCTCGATCGTGAGTTCTATCGTGCACACCTCTGCATCTGCGAGGTGTGCGGGAGGGTGTCATTCAAGGACAGCCCGGACGCGCGAGGCGTATGTGGTGAGCACCGGAGCAGCGTGTCCGGGTTCACGCCGCGCGTGCGCTGAGCGCCCACGGCACAGCAGCACCGCTCCAGACGACGGAGGCCGGCGGACCAGCCGGCCTTCGCCATTTTTCTGCTGCAACGGATCCGGTCCGCCCTGCGCGCGTCGCGCCGACGCCCCGCGGACGGGCGCGCTCAGTTCGCGTCGAACGAGACCCAGGCGCCGGTCGCCCAGGTGTCATCCGCCTTGAAGGCGCCGATGTAGCTCGCCCCCGTGTCGAAGAAGCCGTCGTCGGGCGGCGTGGCCGCGTTCTCGGTGAGCGTGGCCGCCGGCCGGAAGTCCGGCGTGGCCGCGAAGCAGTCGGCGATCTGCGGGTCCACGGCGCTGTTGGACGCCTCGCCCTCGAACCACGCGATCTCGTCGAGGCCGCCGTCGTCGTCGTCGTCGAGCTTCGATTCGGTCGCCTCGTCGGCGTCGGTCTCCTCGTAGGCGATGTTCGCCTCGACGTTGCCGAAGAAGATGGAGCTCGCGATCTCCACCTCGGTCTCGGCGTTCCGGATATCCACGCCCGCCTCGAAGCCGGTCACGATGGTGTTGAAGATATGGGCCTTCGTCGACTTGCGGAGCAGCATGCCGTACTGCTGCTTGTCGACGTCCTCGTTCTTGCCGCACAGGGTCGCGTTGTAGATCGTCGGCTCGCTCGTCGGCTCGTTCAGCGACCCGTCATCGTCGTTGTCGCCCTCGAAGCCGTTCGTGTCGTCGGCGACCGTCGGGTCCTGCTGGACCACGACGAACTGGAGCTTGCCCTTGTAGCCGAGGTCCCAGTCGATGCCGTCGTCGCCGTTCTGCGCGCAGAGGAGGTGCTTCGCGTTGACGGTGCCGCCGAAGAACTCGAAGCAGTCGTCGAGCGTGTGGTGCACCATCACGTGATCGACCTTCGTCCCGGAGCCCACGCCGGCGAACGTGAGGCCGTTCACCTCGTTGTCCTGGGAGAGCAGGATCCCGGAGTACTCGATGCGCACGTACTCGAGGACGCCGCTATTGTCCTCCGGCTTATCGCCGCCGTACTCGGTGCCTTCGCCGGTGATGCCCTCGACGCTGGCCTTGCCGCCCTCCACGTTGACGGGGGCCTCGCCGAGCAGGATGACGCCGCCCCAGTCGCCCGCGGCGCGGTCGCCCTCCTCGCCCTGGCTGGTGAAGACGATGGGCTCGTCGGCGGTGCCCCTGGCGTCGATCTTGGCGCCGGGCTTCACGACCAGCGTCGCGAGGCTCACCTTCTCGCCCATGATCTTCGTGCCGGGCTCGATGGTCAGCGTGGCGCCGCGCTCGACGAAGACGATGCCCTTCATGAGGTAGCAGTTGTCGGCCGTCCACGTCGTGTCGGCCGAGATCGCCTCGGCGACCTCCACCGGGCTGGCGCAGTCGGCGCCGCCGCCGCCGCCGGAGCCGCCGACGCCGGAGCCGCCGACGCCGGAGCCGCCGCCGGAGCCGCTCGTGGCCGCGGTGCTGGTCGTGGGCGAGGAGCCCGATTCGTCATCGCCGCACGCCGTGAGCGCCGCGACGGAGAGCGCCGAGGCGCAAGCCAGGGCAATTCCGAGTGTACGCATGGTATTTCACCTCCTCACCCACCATGGCGCATGCGGGCAAACTCGCGACGAGCGCCGGGTGAAGATTCAGTGGCACACGCTCAATAGGTGAGCGCAGCGCTCAAGGTCACGGTCGTGCCAACACGGTAGTGGCTGACGATGCTGTCCTCGTCGTCCTCCTTCCCTTGCGTGACGCGGACAGGCGCGTCGATGAGGTTCTCGCCGGCGAGCTTCAGCTCGACGCGCTCCCCGAGCCGCTGGGCGACGGTCAGGTCGATCTGGTGCCGCGGCTGCTCGTACTCGTCCGGAAGCCCTCGGCTCCCCACCCTCTTGAGCCGGGCGCCGAACACGTTGTAGAGCAGCCGGGCGCTCGTGCCGGTCGACTCTCGGGCGTAGTCGAGGCCCAGGTTCACGACGAAGGGGGATTGCCCTTGAAGCGGGTGCGTCGCGTTGCTCTGGATCGTGACCCCGCCCGCGCTCGCGCCGGGATCGATCGTCACCTCCGAGCTCACGAAGGTGATGTTGCCGAGCGCGGTGGCGTCCGCGAGGAACGGGGAGATGAAGCCAAGGCCCTTCCTGAGCTCGAGCTCGACGCCGGCGACATGGCCGACGTCGCCGTTCACGTACGTCAACCTGCCCCTCGCGCCGTTCGGGACGATGACCTCCTCGATCGGATCCTGGAAGTGCTTGTAAAAGAGGCTGATCGCGGCCACCTCGCCCGCCGTCGGGAAGATCTCGAAGCGGAGATCGCCGTTCACGACGCTCGTCCGCCGGAGATCGGGGTTGCCCTGCACCTCCCTCCCGCTGTAGCCCTCCTGGTAAAGGAACGGGCTGAGCTCGCGGAGCTGCGGTCTGGCGAGCGTCCTCGCCGCGCCGAGCCTGACATTCGAGATCGAGCTCGACTTGACGATGATGTTGAGCGCGGGCAAGAGGTCGACCTCGTCACTATCGACGTTGATCTCGGGGTTCGCCGCGGAGTACCTGTCGAACGCCCGCAGCGACAGCGCGGAGGCCTCGACCCGGGCGCCGAGCACCGCGCGGAGCCACGGCGTGAGGGCGGTGTCGGTCATCACGTAACCCGCGAAGAGATCGCCGCTCGCCGTGTAGGAGTCGGTCTCGCGCGTGATCTCCTCCAGCTCGAGCGCGGTGCCGATGTTCTCGTCCGAGAACAGCCGATCCGGCCCCTGGCGCAGGAGCGTCGGATCCGAGCCCGGGCGCTGCTTGAACCGGAACCGGCGGGCGTTGAACTCCCGCTCTCGGACGTTGAGCAGGCCGCCCAGCTTCAGCCGGGTCGGCGCGTCCCCGCGGAGGAGCGGCTGGACGTAGGAGAGCTGGCCGCCATAGCTCACGTCCGACATGTCGTTGAAGAAGTGCGCGCCGCTCAGCGTGCCCTCGTCCCACGAGTAGGCTCCGCTCGCGTCGTCCCGGATGTAGACGGCCTCCCGGGTGTCGGGCTCCTCCGATGCCGCGGCCGAGATCGACGCCTTCCAGTCGAGCGTCCCGCCGCCCAGCGCCTCGAACCGGTGCTCGCCCTGGAGCTGCCCCAGGGTGAGCGCGCGGGAGATGAACCGCAGGAGCGTGTCGCGAAACGCGCTGTCGCCCTCCCGCGGCTCGCCGCTCGCCTCGCTGGCCACGTCGTCCGAGGAGCGGCTGTGGAGCCCGGTGAGCGTCACCTTGTGGTCCGCCCCCGGGTTGTAGGTGACGCTGGCGAAGCTGCCCCAGGACACCTGATCGCGGATGCTGCCCGTCCTGATGTCGCCGCGGCGCACCGGCTCGCCGCCGTCCGGAGCGGGCCTGTACGTGCCGAGGAGCTCATCGGCGCGCGCCGAGAACTTCCGGCCGTAGCTCAGCGTGGCGACGTAACCGAGGCGCTGCTCGCCGCCGAGCTCCAGGGTGTCGCCGACGACCACGCTGCCGCTCCCGTTCGGCGGGGTGAACGACCGCTTCGTCGCCATGGGCGAGTTGATCGCCCTCCCGTAGGCCGTCATCTCGTCCCTCGTGATGGTGCCGCCGCCCGGCTTCGGGCCGAGGCGCACCACCTTGTAGTCCGGGATCTCGTCGGGCACCGCGCGGGTGCCGTCGTCGATCCCGAGCCAGTCGGTGCTCGAGCCGGCGTAGGTCAGGCGATCTCGGAACGTCGCCTGGCTGTTCAGCCCGAGCGACAGCGAGGCCTGGAAGAGGAACCTGGTCGGGAGCTCGCGCGTGTTGATCTGGACCGAGCCGCCCGCGAAGTCGCCGGGGATGTCGGGCGTGAACGTCTTGACGACGGTGATGTCGCTGAGGACCAGCGACGGGAACAGGTCGAGCGGGACGGCCTGCCGGTCGGGCTCGGGGCTCGGCAGCGGGGCGCCGTTCAGGAGCGCGTTCGTGTAGCGCTCGCCGAGCCCGCGCACGTAAACGTACCTGCCGTCGACCACCGTCGCGCCGACGATGCGCTTCGCGGCCTCGGCGGCGTTGCGGTCGGGGGTCCTCGCGATCTCCTTCGCGCCGACGGCGTCGCCCACGTGGGCCGCGTTCTTCCGGAGGAGGAGCTGCGCGGCGACGCTCGCCCGCTCCGGCTCGAACTCCACCTCGATGACCTCCTCGGCCTGCTGATCGGGCTCGAGGCCGACGTCGACCTGCGCCACCTGCCCGGCGGCCACCTGGACGTCCTGCACGCGCTGGGGCTTGTAGGCCTCGTACCAGACCCGTAGCTGATAGTTCCCCGGGGGGAGCTCCAGGCGATACCGCCCGTCGAGATCCGCGATGGCCTTGAGCTTCGTCCCGACGACCGACACCTGCGCGTCGAGGACAGGCTCGCTCGTGGAGGCGTCCCTGACGACGCCCCACACCGCGCCCTTGCCGGCGGGCGGCGGGCGCGACGGGCTCGGCTCGTCGGCCCCCGCGAGGTCCGCGGCGGCGCTGTCCGCCGCGGCGGCGCCGGCCCCGGGCCCCGCTGCCGGAGGCGGCGGCGCCGCGGCGCCGGGGTCGCCCTGGGCGAGGGCCGTGGCCCCCCAGCAAAGCGGCGTCACCGATGCTGCGACTACCCCCCAGATCCTTCTTCGAATCATGCACCTGTCCCTTCACGCGCCCCGAGCGCGGGCGCGCACACCGATGTCCGGGCGCGACGGCGCCCGCCAATGCGTTGATGGTGAGGAAGCGCCGCCCGGGCTCAGCGCGCCGGCTTCTCGGTCAGGACGGCGATCGTCCTGGCCCCGCCCATGCGCGCGGCGTCCATGGCCTCGACCGCGACCGCGTAGGCGGCCGCGTCGTCGGCGTCGAAGTACAGCACGTCGTCCGAGCGCGCCGCGAAGATGCGGGCGAGCCGCTCCTTCAGCTCGGCGCGCGGCACCTCGGTCTGGTTGATGCGAAGGACGCCGCGCTCGTCCACCGTGAGCACCACGGGCTTGTCCGCGTCGTCCGGGGCTCGCTCGACCCTCACCGGATCTTCCTTCTTCGGCAGGTTCAGCCAGAACTGCTTGGCGAGCAGCGGTGTCACCACCATGAAGATGATGAGGAGCACGAGCACCACGTCGACCAGCGGCGTCACGTTCATGCTCGGCGTCACGCCAGCGGGCCGACCGCCGCCCTGCGGAGCGCTCATTCCCATGGCGTCACCCCTCCCCCGGCGCCTCGGGGGCCCCGCCGCCCCGCTGGCTCACCTGGAGCGAGATCCCGGCGAAGCCGACCTCCTGGCAGAGCGCGAACGCCTCCCGCACGCGGCCGTAATTCACCGACGAGTCGCCCTTGATGACCACCCGGCGCTCCGGCTCGCGCTCGCGGATGGCCCGGAGCCTCGCGCCGAGCGCCGGGAGGTCGGCCATGGCCTCCTTCTCCAGGAACACGTTGCCCGCGCCGGTGATCGTCACGTGGATCGGGTCGAGCTTCGCCTTCGACCGCGCGTCCGGCTGGAACACGGCCGGGAGCTCCACCCGCTCGCCGTGCTCCATCTGCGGCGCGATCACCATGAAGATGATGAGGAGCACGAGCACCACGTCGACCAGGGGCGTGACGTTGATGTCCGGCTCAGGCGGCCTTCGGCTCGATCCCTTGCTCTCCGCTCGGACGCCCATGCTCGTTCTCCATCTCGTCGATGAGCTCACCCGCGCTGCGCTCCAGCGTGAGCTCCACCGCGGCGATGCGGGTGGTGAGGTAGTTGAAGCAAAGCACCGCCGGGATCGCGACCCCGAGCCCGAGGGCGGTGACGATGAGCGCCTCGGCGATACCGCCGCTCACGGCGCCGAGGCCGCCCGAGCCGGTCGAGGCGATGGTCTGGAAGGCGGTGATGATGCCGATGACCGTGCCGAGCAGCCCGACGAAGGGCGCCACCGAGCCGACCGTGGCGAGCACCGAGAGGCCGCGGCGCAGGTCGGCGGAGATCGCCTCGCGGCGCCGCGACACCTCGCGGCGCGCGAGCTCCACCGCCGGGACGCCGCCCTCGCCGGCGTCGGCCGCGCGCCGGAAGCGGCGCACCGCCGCGGCGACGAGGCGGGCGAGCGCCGAGCGGTCGTACCGCTCGGCGATGTCCATGAGCCGCGCGGTGTCCCACGCTTCCATGACCGGCCTGGCCTCCCGCGCGAAGCTCCGCGTCTCGGACGCCTGACGCGCGAGGGCGATGAGCCGCTCCACCACGACCGCGACGCTCGCCAGGGCCATGAGCACGAGGGCGAACGCGACGAGCTTGCTGAGGAGCCCCATGCTCGCCCAGATGTGCTCGAGATCGAACTGCATCATCGTCATACACTCCTTGGTTCTTCTCGCCGGAGACCGCGGCCGCGACCGCTCGAGCGACGCTATCTCCGGGCCCTGAACGGGATCTTGACGGTCTTGTAGACCGACACCGGCCTCCCCGCGTGGATCGCCGGCCGGTAACGCCACGTCTTCACCGTCGCGAGGACCGCGGCGTTGAAGAGCGGGTGGCCGCGAACGATGGTGACGTTCGTGACCTCGCCCGTCTCGGTCACCACGAACCGGACCACCACGGTGGCCTCGATCCCCGCGCTCCGGGCCGCGTCGGGGATGGGCGGAAGCGCGTTGGAGAGCGCGACCGGCGGCGTCGCGTTCTCGGGGAGGTGAATCGGCCCCCGCGGCGGCGGCGGGGGGGGCGGCGGCGGCGGAGGCGGAGGCGCGGCGGCCACGACGGCCGTTCCCGTGCCGCCGGGGACGCCGCCGGGCACGCCGCCCGGCGCGCCGCCGGGCTCGCCGTAGATGTCGTCGTCGGCGCTCGCCGGGGCCTCGCCCGGATCGGCCTCCGGCGGCGCCTCGCTCGGCACCGCGGCCGGCGCGACGAGCGCGGGGCGCCGGGGCGTCGGGGCGCGGGGCGCCAGCGCTTCCGCCGGCGGGGGCGGGGGCGCCGGCGCGGCGGCGGGGGGCGGCGCCTCGGGGACCCGGGCGGCGAGCTTGACCGCGACGACCTCCTCTTCCTCGGGGGCCCGCGGCGGCTGGATGGATCCGCTCAGGCGGGCGGCGAGGAGCGCGATGGCCGCGAACAGCAGGAGGCCCGTCGCGTACCCGATCGCGAGCCGCCTCGCCCGGTCAGGGTCGGCCTCGCCCGCATTCCACGTCTCCAGGTGCATGAAGGTTCTCGACGCAAGAGCAAGAGATCAAGGATCTACCGGACACCACGCGAAGACAGGCAGGTTCGAGCGGATTGGCCACATCCTCTGAGCGGCCGTTCCAGTGTGGTCTCTGTGTGTTGCGACAGGATGACGGCGGAGCAACGTTTCCCGCCGGCGCCCCGGCGCGGCGCTCACGCGCTCCGGCTCTCCGGCACGTCGGGGGACGCGGCGAACCGGTAGCCGATGCCGCGGACGGTCTGGATGTAGTCGCCCGCGTGGCGCAGCTTGTCGCGCAGGCGCTTGACGTGGGTGTCCACGGTCCTCGTCGTGATGCTCACGTCGATGCCCCAGACCCCGTCGAGCAGCGCGGAGCGCGTCTGCACGCGCTCGCGCGCCTCGTACAGCGCGACCAGGAGCTTGAACTCGAGGAGCGTCAGGTCGACCTCCTCGCGCTCGACCCACACGCGGTGAGCGCCCTCGTCGATCCGGAGGCAGCCGAACTCGATGCATCGCTCCCCGACGGACGCGGACTGGACGCGGCGGAGCACCGCCTGCACCCGCAGCATGAGCTCCCGCACGCTGAACGGCTTGACCACGTAGTCGACGGCGCCGAGCTCGAAGCCGACGATGCGGTCGACCTCGTCGCCGCGCGCCGAGACGATCATGACCGGGATGCGCTGGGTGCCCTCGTTCTGCTGGAGGGCGCGGCACACCTCGGTCCCCGAGATGTCGGGCAGCATGAGGTCGAGCAGCACGAGATCGGGCCGCTGCTCCTGGACCAGCCGGATCGCGTCGCTCCCCTGCCCTGCGAGGACCACCTCATGCCCGGCGTGCCTGAGGTTGTAATCGAGCACCTTCTGGAGCGCCGGCTCGTCTTCGATGACCAAAATCCGCGCCATGGTGAAGAGCGCGTGTACCCGAGCGATGTGACGGCCCGATGACCGGATGGCAACAGGGCCGTGCGGCGAATTCTCGGAGGAAAATGGTCGCGCGCGGGCGGGCCGAGATGCGCTATCCTGCCCAGGATGCTGCGGACCTTGCGACTCATCGTGGCCGATGTGCGCCAGAAGGCGACCTGGTGCTACGGCAGCGCTCCACTGCCGACGATCCTGAAGACGCTGGCGACCGACGGCACGGCGGCGATGATCCTCTACCGGCTCACGCAAGCGGCGCGGACCCACCGGATGCCGGTGGTGGAGATGGTCCTCAACAAGACGACGAACCTCGTCGGCGGCTGCGTCATCGGGCGCGGCGCGGACTTCGGGCCGGGATTCGTCCTCATCCACTCGAACGGCGTCGTCATCAACGGCAACGTCCGCGGCGGCTCGAACGTGCTCATCGAGCACCAGGTCACGATCGGCGCCGATCGCCGGCAGACGCCAGTGCTCGGGAGCGACCTGTTCATCGGCGCTGGCGCGAAGATCATCGGGGCGGTCACGGTCGGTGACGGCGCCAGGATCGGCGCCAACGCGGTCGTCGTGAAGGACGTGGCGCCGAACACGACGGTCGTCGGGATCCCCGCGCGGCCCGTGCAGCGGCGTGAGGACCGGGTGAACGAGGGCGCCGCGCCGCGGGCGGACGGGGACGTGGGCGCGGACGGGGTGAGCTTGCCGCGAGGCTGATCGGCCCGGAGGGTCAACGGGGGGCGCGGGCGAGGAGCGCTTGCCGGAGCTGCGCGATCTCCTGGCGGAGGGGCGCGATGAAATCGGCGCTCAGGGTGCGGTTATTCCCCCTCATCGCGCGCGCGGTGTGCCACTTGCTGAGCGCCAGCCGCGCGCCGGCGCGGATGAAGCTCCGGCCGGTCGCGCCGCGCCAGCCCAGGGTGCAGCGGAGCCGGCCGATCGGGGAGCACACGAGCTCGAGCTCGTCCTGGGTGAGCATGCCGAGCGCCACCTCGTCGCGCAGATGATCCCGGATCACCCACCCCTTGCGGATGACCAGCGCCACGATGATCCCGAAGAACGCCGCCACGAAGCACAGCCACAGGAGGAGCCACGGAATGAAGACCTCCCCCATCGCGCGCCCGAGCGCGGTCGGGAGGAAGTTCCACACGGCGTGGAGCGCGACGCCGAGCAGGTAACCGCCGATCGGGGCCGCGATGCGCACCCACGTCCTCGACGACTCCCGGGCGAGCCCGAAGCCGATGCCCGTCATCGACGTGAACAGCGGGTGGAGCCACGGCGTGAAGACGCCCCGCAGGACGAACGTGCCGGCGAGCACGTCGCTGCCCTGCATCGCGGCGCGCGCGTAATACAGGACGTTCTCCACCGCGGCGAAGCCGAGCGCGCAGAAGGTGGCGTAGATGATGCCATCGACGATGCCGTCGAACTCCCGACGCAGGAAGTAGAAGAAGCCGAATACGCCGAGCCCCTTCCAGAGCTCCTCCGCGAACGGCGCGCTGATCGACGCGCTGACGAGCTCGCCCATCGGCGCGCCGAAGCTCGCCGCGACGCCGGCGTGAACGACGGTGTTGATCACGATCGAGAAGCCGGTCGCCGCGAGCGCCCCCCACAGGAACGCCATCAGCAGACACCACCACGGCTCTGGATCGAACCTGTCGATGATCGTCGGGACGAAGAGATAGATGGCGAGCGGCGGGAACGCGAAGAGCGCCCCCACGACCATCGCGCCCAGCATGTCCCCCTCGGCGCCGAGCACGCCGAGGAGGGCGAAGACCACGTTGAGCACCGCGCCCGCGAGGATGCCCATGGCCCACAGCCAGAGGCCGGCGAGGCGCCGGCGCCGGTCCGGATCGGGCTTCCGGACAACCGCCGGATAACCCGGGAGCGGATGCACATGCCCAGGTTGCGGCAGCGGGGTGAGATGCGGCGCGAGCACGGGGCGCAGAGGAGGGCCGGGCGGCACGGGAGCGCCGCGCTGCGGCTGGCCGCCGTACGCGGGCATCGGTGCGCCGCCCGGCGACCCGTGCCCCTGCGGCGGGTGCCCTTGCGGCGGGATGCCCCGCGGCGGGTGCCCTTGCGGCGGGATGCCCTGCGGCGGATGCCCCTGCGGCCCCGCCCAGTGCGGCGGATGCCCCTGCGGCCCCGCCCAGTGCGGCGGGTGCCCCTGCGGCGGATGCCCCTGCGGCCCCGCCCAGTGCGGCGGATGCCCCTGCGGTCCCGCCCAGTGCGGCGGGTGTCCCTGCGGCGGATGCCCCTGCGGTGGGACGCCTTGCGGCACCGGCCCACGGTCCGCCTGCCAGTGCGCCGGCGGGCCCGAGGGGGCGGGCCAAGCGCCCTGCGCCGGAGCCCCCACGGGGACCTGCCCGCCGCCATGCGCGTGCTCCCCCGGGCGCTCCGCCGGCCGTGGTTGCTGCGGTGTGCCGGGGGAGTCAGGGCGATGCCCGCGAGGATGGTTCATGGATCGAGCGCCCTCGCGAGGTCCTCGTGACAGCCGCTGTCCTTGCGACCGAGGCGACCGTCCACCCCACCCGTGGCGCCGGCGGAGCCGACGACGATCGGCGGGAGACAACGGCATGCGCGGAGCTGTCGTTCAAACCCGTCGGCTCGTGGCATTTCATCATTTCTATCACGCGGCGACGCGCAGGGCATACCTCCCCGAGGCCACCTCGCGGGGCGCGCAAGCGTGGGCGCCAGCCGCATGATCACCGAGGTCGGCGCCAGGCCGCGGTCCGGACCTGGACCAGGCCGCGCGCCGACTCCGGCGCCGTGCCGCGACCCGGCGCCGTGACCGGGGTCGACCACGGCGCCCCCCGGCGGACGCCATCAGGGCGCCCGGGGGACAGGGATGAGGAGGTGAGACGATGTCAGGGGCGGACGACGCGCGTGCCGGGAGGCGGCGTGAACTCGAACTCGGCCTTCGGGACAGGCTGGTTCACGACCGGCGCCGAGAAATCGAACCGGTTCCGGTTGCCCTGCGCGTCGAGGATCAGCACGCGACGGACCTGGTTGGTCCGCCCGTCGACGTAGAGGAGCATCTTCTGATAGGCCGGGGTCGCCTCCTTCGGCGTCCCCTCGAGGACATAGCCGCCCTCGAACTTCATCTGCGCGGCGTCGAGCAGGCGGAGCGAGAAATCCTTCGTGAGCTGCCCCTTGCCCATCAGGAACGAGAGCGCCGCCGGGTACTGCGACCCCTTCACCGGCGTCTCGAACATCTGCTCGTTCTCCTTCTCGTAGACCTTGATCGTGACGCCGTCGGAGACGACGCGGTTCCCGTTCGGCGCGTCGTAGGTCCAGCTCATCTTGCCAGGCTTCTCGAAGATCACCTTGCCGGTGGAGACCTTCTTCACGTCCTGGACCTTGATCGTGTACGTCTGCTTGAAGGTCGCCTTGAAGGTCCGGGTGGAGTCGTAGAACTGCTGGACGCGCCTGCCGAGCTCCTCCGCGGTGGGGCCCGCGGCCTGGGACTCGCCCGCGGTCGCGATCACGACCGTGAGGGGCGCCGTCAGCCCGATGAGGCACGCGGCAGCGAGGCGGTAAAGTGAGGTTCGCGTCATCCTTCCCGATCTCCTTTGATGTCCACAGGCGCCTGGCCTGGGCTCCTCGTGAGCCAGGGGCGCCGGCGTTCGCTCGCCGGCTCCCCTCTCGGCCGCCGCCCTCGCAGGAGGCCGGGGCGCGCCGCTCTGTTTTCGATTTGGACGCGGCGCGAGCGCGACCGATGCAGCCCTCCATAGCACACGGGTCGTGCGCCCGGACTGCCCGCGCCGCCGGGCGGACCCGGCGGCAGGCCGGCCCCACATTGCCGGACCCACGTTGAGCCGAGGCAGCCCGCCGCCGCCGGGGTGGCCCCGGCGCGTCCCAGGTTGGCCCCGGCGCGTCCCAGGTTGGCCCCGGCGCGTCCCAGGTTGAGCCGAGGCAGCCCGCCGCCGCCGGGGTTGACCCGACCCACGTTCAGGCGAGGCGTACCCGCCGCTGCCGGGATCGGCGCGGCGCGGACGCGCCCGACGCCGCCAGGGCCGCCGCGAAGCTCGCGGCGCTGAGGTGCGTCATGGCGATGGCCAGCGCGTCGGCCGCGTCCGGCCGCGGGGGCGCGGCGAGCCGCAGGACCGCGGTCATCACCTGGGCCACCTGCGCCTTCTCGGCCGCGCCCCGGCCCACGATGGTCCGCTTGACCAGGGCCGGCGGGTACTCCGCGATCGGCAGGCCGGCCCGCGCCAGCCGGAGCAGCACCACGCCGCGCGCGTGGCCGAGCTTCGCCGCGCTCTGCGCGTCCTTCGCGAAGAACAGGCTCTCCACCGCCGCCGCGTCGGGCGCGTGCGACGCGATCACGCGCTCGAGCGCGTCGTCGATCTCCACGAGCCGGCCGGCGAACGTCCCGCTCGTGTCGACGTCGATGACGCCGTGCGCGACGTGCTCGATGCGCGTGCCCTGCCGCGCGAGCAGCCCCCAGCCGAGGTGGCGCGACCCGGGATCGATGCCGAGGACCCGCATCCGCTCAGCACGCACCGTGCGACGGGGCCACGGCGTGGGTCGGGGAGCCGGGCGGCCGGGGGGTCGGCTCGCCGTGCTCGCCGCGCTCGACCGCCTCGAGCGCGCGCCGCGGGAAGATCTTGTGCGGGTTGAGCAGGCCCTTCGGGTCGAACACCGCCTTGATCCGGCGCTCCAGCGCGATGAGCTCCGGCGACTGCTCGAGCGCGAGGAACTCGGCCTTCGACGTGCCGATGCCGTGCTCGCCGCTCAGCGTGCCGCACATGCCGATCACCGCGCGGAACAGGCGCGACAGCGCCGCCTCCACCTGGGGGACGAGCTCCGGATCGCTCCAGAGCAGGTTGACGTGGAGGTTGCCGTCGCCGGCGTGGCCGT
Source organism: Sorangium cellulosum (assembly GCF_004135735.1). GTDB lineage: Bacteria > Myxococcota_A > Polyangia > Polyangiales > Polyangiaceae > Sorangium > Sorangium cellulosum_F. Next base: position 6,264,549 of record NZ_CP012670.1, read on the forward strand.
AGGTCAGCATGCGGACGCCGGTCGCCGCCGAGATCTCCGCGACCTCGTCGAGCAGCGCCGGGATCTTGTCGCGCGGGACCACGACGTCCTCGGAGATCTTGAAGCGCGCCATGGCGCGCGTCGTGGGCGAGAGCTGCCGCCGCGCCTCCCAGAGCCGGTCGCGCTGCGCCTCGTCCTGCGCGACGAGCACGTCGAGGGCGCCGGCGTCCATGCAGACCTCCCCCACCCGCTCGGCCTGGACCTCGCAGTCCGCGGGCTCGCCGTCGACCTCGATGATCAGCATCGCGCCCGCGCGCTCGTCGACCCCGACGCCGCGCGCCCGCACCGCGTCGAGCGTCGGGCGGTCGAGCAGCTCCAGGCAGCGCGGCACCACGCCGGCCGCGACCAGGGCGCTCACGGCGCGGCCGCTCGCGCGCACGTCGGGGAACAGGCAGAGCAGGGTCATGACCGACGGGGGCTTCGCGATGAGCCGCAGCGTCGCCTCGGTCGTGATCGCCAGCGTGCCCTCGCTGCCGACCAGCAGCGCCGTGACGTCGTAGCCGGTCACGCCCTTCACCGTGCGCCGGCCGGTGCGCAGGCGCGTCCCGTCGACCAGGATCGCCTCCAGGCCGAGCACGTACTCCCGCGTGACGCCGTACTTGAAGGCCCGCGGACCGGCGGCGTTCTCGGCGATGTTGCCGCCGAGCGCGCACATCTTGAGCGAGTTCGGGTCGGGCGGGTAGAAGAGCCCCTCGGCCTCCACGGCCGCGTGCAGGTCGGCGAGGATCACGCCCGGCTCGACGACCGCGACCTGCTCCTCGCGGCTGATCTCCTTGATGGAATTCATGCCGATCGTGGCGATGACGATCCCGCCCGCGACCGGCACGGCGCCGCCCGACTTGCCGCTTCCGGCGGCGCGCGGCACGACCGGCACCTCCGCCTCGCTCGCCGCCCGCACCGCCTGCTCGATGTCGGCCGCCGACGACGCGAGCACCACCGCATCCGGGGTCACCGGCGGCTGATCCGACTCGTCCCCCGCGTAGGCGGCGCACCCGTCGGCCTCGGTGATGACCTTCGACGGGCCGAGCGCGCGCTCGAGGAGCCGGCGCGCCTTGTCGATGGCCAGCGCCGACGGGCGGGGAAACGTGGGGTGAAGTCGCATCGGCCCTATTTACCGCGGATCGGGCCGCGATGCTGCGGGATCCGCGCGGGCGGGCTGGAGCGGGCGCGCGCGGGAAGCTCGGACAGGCGCGGCGCCACGCGCCGGGCGCGCGCGCCGCGCCGGGGTGTCCGCCGGCCAGCACGCGCCGCGCCGTCAGAGCAGGTCCAGGAAGGCGAGGAGCGCCTCGATCTCGCCGGGATCCAGCGCGGCGAGGCCCGCGGGCGCGCCGTCGTGGAAGAAGGCGCCCTCCGCGGCGGCGGCGCCGGCCGGGGCGGGCCGCGCGTCGAAGCGCGCCCGCTCGAGCACCTCGCGCAGCGCCTTCGCCGAGCCGTTCGTGAAGTACGGTCTCTTCTTGTAGAGCCGCCGGAGCGACGGCACCCGCGCCCCGTCCTCGTGCACGTACGGCACGACGCCGGTCTTCTCGTAGCCGGCCCTCCCCCACACGATCGCCCCCTCCGGCGCGAGCACGAGCGCCTCCCAGCGCTCGAACGGCACCGCCGACCCGGGGTCGTCGCTCTTCAGCACGGGCGCGTGGCAGCGCGCGCAGCGATCGTGGAACACCCGGGCGCCGGCGCGCTCCAGCGCGGTGAAGCGCGCGCGGCCCTGGGCGGCGGGGTTCCTGCGGTGCGAGAACGCCATGAGGAAGCTCATGAGCGCGCGGCGGAGCGCCTCCGGGCGCAGATCGGCGCGCACGTCGCCCGTGACGCCGAGCTCCGCGAGCCACGGCGCGTCCCCGGGCGACAGCGAGAACCACGGGTCGTGGCCGCTCCGCGCGCCGGCGACGCGGAACTCGTTGTCCGCGACCGCGGTGAGATCCGGATCGAGGGCGCGGGAGAAGTGGGGGCGGTTGTTGAACAGGCCGAGCAGCGGCTTGGTCGTGGCGCGCACGTCGCCCCGGCCCGTGTGGTGGGTGCGGCCGTCGACGTAGCCCTCGAAGTGGCACGTCTCGCACGTGAACCGGCTGAGCGGCCCGTCGGTCCTGTTCCACGGCGCCATGAGCGACGTGAAGAACAGCGCCTCGCCGAGGCGGACCTCGGCGGAGCGGCGGTCCTCGCCGTCGTCGCGGACCGGGCGCCTCGCGACCGCGCCGCCGTCGCCGCCCGCGTCGAGCAGCCACGCGTCGAGCAGGGGGTTCGCGTAGGCGAGGGCGCCGCCGCCGAGCGGGGCCATGGCGGCGACGCCGGGCGCGAGCGGTCGCGTGGTCACCTCCGGCGAGGCCGAGAGGCCGGCCTCCGTCGCGCGAAAGACGAGCTCGGCGCGGCGGTCGCCGCCGTAGCCGGTCGCGATCACGCGCGCGCCAGCCGAGCCGGGGAGCGCCGAGAGCGCGATCGCCTTCGGGGTGAGGACGCCGTGCTCGGAGACGTTCACGGCCGCGAGCCGCGTCACCTCGGGCCGGACCCCCGCGGCGACGTGGTAGAGGAAGACGAAGGAGTCGATGTAACCGAACGAGCCGCCGGTCCGATCGAGCGGGTGATCCTCGACGCCGCCCGCGGCGAGCAGGAGCCCTCCTCCGAGCCCGTCGCCACCGGGACGGTCGCCACCGGGACGGTCGCCACCGGGACGGTCGCCTCCGGGCCCGCCGAGCTCGAGCGCGTCGAAGCTCCAGATCGGGCCGTCGTGGCGGATCCGCGCGGCGCCGTCCGGGAGCGGGCGGCCGTCGGCGCCGACCGGGAGCACGACGAGCGTGTGGTCGAGGAGGCAGTTCACGAGGAGGTGGCGGCCGAGGCGCACGACGCGGATCGGGCCGGCGCCGATCGGCAGCTCCGCGCGCTCCACCGGGAGGCGTCCATCCGCGCCGGCGGGGCCGGGGCGCAGCGTGAGGAGCGTCCCGGCGCGCTCGTCGAGCGCGTAGAGGACGCCCTCGGGGCCGGAGGCGAGATCGCGGACGCCGTGGAGGCCCGCGAGCTCGATGCGGCCCGCGGGCTCGAGCGCCGCGCCACGGAGCGCGTAGCGGAAGAGGACCGGCGACGCCTCGCCGCTCGCGTAGACGTCGCCGGAGGCCGTGACCGCGACCCCCGTCGGCGAGGCGGGCGCTGGGGCGCGGGAGAGCTCGCGCAGCGAGGCGTCGAGCAGGACGAGCGCGTCGCGGCCGCGGAGCGGCGAGAGCAGCGCGGGGGTAGCGGGCGCGGCGGGCGCCTCGGGCGGGGCGGCGCGGCCGGTGGACGCCTTGGGCGCGGCGCGGCGGCCGGCGGGTGCCACGGGCTGGAGCGCGATCGGGTCGGGCCCGAGCAACCGGTCGGAGCTGGGCAGGCGCGCGAAATCGGTGGCCGCGCGGCGGGTCGCCTCGAACTGCCGCAGCGGCGTGAGCGGATCGCGATCGCCGCCGCCGGGAGCCGGCGACCCGGAATCGGGATCGCCGCCGCCGGGAGCCGGCGACCCGGAGCGGGCGTCGCAGGCCGCGGCGGCGAGGGCGATGGAGAGCGCGAGCGCGGGGTGCTTCGCGTTCATGCCTCGATCAGGCGGGGCGGCGGGCAGCGCCGCGCGAGGATCACCAGCCGCCCGTGCTGGCGGGCTTCGCGGTCTCGGCGGCCGCCGGCTTCGCGGGCTCGGCCTTCGCGGGCTGCGCCGCCTCCGCCGTGGCGGCGGCCTTGGTGGGATCGGGCTTCGGCTGCTCGGGCTTGCTCTCGCAACCGAAGGCACACACGGCGCCGAGCGCCACAAGCACGGTCAAGAATGTCTTCATGGGGCTCCTCCTCGATGAGCGGGCACAGCGAAGCACATCCGTCCGGGCCCCGGAAGAGCATCGTTCCGTCCGCAGGGAGCGCAGACGGCACGCGGGTTGCTCGTGAGGCGGCCGAGGGGGCGGCGGAGCGGGAGCCGGGCGTCGTTCAGGCGAGATGCGCTGCGGGAGCCGGGCGCTGTTCAGGCGAGATGGCGTGCGCCGAGCAGCGCCAGCCGCCCCTGAGGCGGCGCCTCGATATTGGGTGAGAGGAAGCGGAGAGCACTGCGCTGAGAGGAGCCCGAGCGGCTCTTCCCTGCGCAGGCCCTGCGTCCTTTCACTTGCCGAACCAGTCGATGAATTGCTGGCCGAGCTCGCGGCGCCCCTTGTCGTTGGCGTGGCAACCGTCGCTGTTCTCGTCCGCTGCCAGCGGGCCCAGGCTACCCGGGTAGATGACGTTCAGGCTCGGGTCCGCAGCGGCCTCCTTGGCGATGCGGTCCGTCTTGTCCGGACCGCCGTTCCCCGCGAGGAAGCAGCTGTTCGGGTCGTCGTAGAGGGGCTGACCGGTGATGTAGATGGTGGCGTTGGGGGCGCGCGAGCGCACGTTGGCGAGGATCTGCTTGGCCTCGTCCAACGTGACCATGTTGGAGAAGATGCACAGCATCACCCAGACGGCTTCCGGTTCGCCGTACTGGCTCATCGCGTTCTCGAACGCACGCCACACGCCGTCGCTGTTGTTGGCCCAGTTCTGGACGACCTGCCCGTTGTACTGGCCGATGGGCGGCCACAGCCGTTCTCCGTCGAGCATCTGGTAGCCCTCGGCCACGTTCACCGACATCGAGCAGCCGAGGTAGCCGAGCGTACGCGCGCCTCCGGTGGACGGCATGAAACCGCCCGAGCCGTCGGTGCCTCCGGTGGACGGCATGAAACCGCCCGAGCCGTCGGTGCCTCCGGTGCCCGGGGCTCCGCCCGTGCCGGCGGCTCCGCCCGCCCCGGGGGCTCCGCCCGTGCCGGCGGCTCCGCCCGTGCCGGGGGCTCCGCCCGTGCCGGGGGCTCCGCCCGTGCCGGGGGCTCCACCGCTCGTGGTTCCTCCCGAGCTCGCTTCGCCGGCGCCATTTCCTCCAGCGCCGGCACCTTCAGCCGGGGAGCCACCGGTACCAGGATCCGTACCTCCGGTCTCGACTCCGGCGCCTCCCGACTCCGAGCCACCGCCCGGATCGTCCTCTGAACCGCAGGCTCCGAGGCAGAGCAGGGTGATCCCCAGAGCGCAGCGTGCAACCCATCTGCAGGAAGGAATAAGAGAGTTCATCTTTGGCACTTTCGTGTGACAGGGGCAGCGATTGGTCAGGACCGCGCGAGGCTCTCCGCTCCGCCATCGGTCACCCCCGTTCTACTGTCCGTGCAAACCGTGGGTAGCTGGTGAGATCGTCGCTGCCCCCCATGGACAAATTTGTCATCCCCCTCAGCGGACGAATCAGCGCGTTTTTTTCCCGGCATTCCCCGAGGAACGCGCCGCTGGCCGCCGCTGGCGGAGGGCGAGCGGGGGGCTCGCAGTGATCGTCAGGGATCCGGTGTCCGCCGGGGAGCTTGGCGTCGTTGGCGCCATGGCGGTTCTTCTGCTGATCCGGGGCAACTTCCCGCAGGAGTGGTAGGGCGACGAGGACCAACGACGCGATGCGCCCCCCCCTCGGCCGCCTGGCGACGGGAGGCCTCGAGTCAAGGAGACACGCAAGGCCGCCCCGGAGCGCGCTCCGCTCACCCGCGCTTGCGCGCCCCGCGCTCGAGCTCCTGGTACATCCGCACCTTCTTCTCGATGATCTCGAGGTGCGCCTCCTGCTCCGCGAGCTTCGCCGCCACCTCGTCGCGGTGCGCCTCGAGCAGCGCGCGCCGCTCGGAGATCGTGTCGTCCCCTCTCCGCACGAGCGCCGCATAGGCGAGCATGCGCCGGATCGGCATCCCCGTCGCGTGCAGCTTGCGCAGGAACTCGACCCACCGCACGTCGTCCGGGCCGTAGCGACGGTGACCGCTCCGCGCCCGCGACACCGGCCGGATGAGCCCGATGCGCTCGTAGTAGCGGAGCGTGTGCGCGCTCGTCCCGGTCGCGGCGGCGACCGCCGCGATCGTCCATGCCGCGGCCGCCTCGGGGCGCGGCCCGGAGGCGCGCGGCGAGCGCGGCGCGCCCCCGAGGGGCGAGCGTGCCGCGGTCCTCACCGGTTCACGAGCCCCATGACGGCCTCCGGATAGCGCAGGCCGGCGGCCGCGCCCTTCGGCATCACCGCGTCGAGCCGCGCGAGATCGCCCGCGGAGAGCGCGATCGCCTCCGCGGCGACGTTCTCCTCGAGGTAGCTCCGGCGCTTGGTGCCGGGGATCGGGACGATGAAATCCCCCTGCGCGAGCACCCACGCGAGCGCGAGCTGCGACGCCTTCACGCCCCTCTCCCGCGCGAGCTCCTCCACCTTCGCGACCAGATCGAGGTTCTTCTGGAAATTCTCGCCCTGGAAGCGCGGCGACGTGCGGCGGTAGTCGTCCGGCGCGAGATCCTCGAAGCGCTTGATCTGGCCCGTGAGGAAGCCGCGGCCGAGCGGGCTGTAGGCGAGGAAGCCGACGCCGAGCTCGCGGCAGGTGGAAAGCACCTCGTCCTCCGGATCGCGCGTCCAGAGCGAGTACTCGGTCTGCACCGACGCGAGCGGGTGCACGGCGTGGGCGCGACGGAGCGTCGCCGCGCTCGCCTCCGAGAGGCCGATCGCGCGCACCTTGCCGGCCTTCACGAGATCCGCCATGGCGCCGACGCTCTCCTCGATGGGCGTCCTCGGGTCGACGCGGTGGAGCTGGTAGAGGTCGATGACGTCGACGCGGAGCCGCCTGAGGCTCGCGTCACAGGCGGCGCGGATGTACCCCGGAGAGCCGTCGACGCCGCGGATCGCGCGATCCTTCGGATCGCGGACGATGCCGCACTTGGTCGCGAGGACGACGCGATCGCGGCGGCCCTCGATGGCGCGGCCGACGAGCTCCTCGTTCGTGAACGGACCGTACATGTCCGCCGTGTCGAGCAGCGTGACGCCGAGCTCGAGGGCGCGGTGGATCGTGGCGATCGACTCGGCCTCGTCGCGGGGGCCGTAGAAGTCGCTCATGCCCATGCAGCCGAGGCCGATGGCAGAGACCTTCAGGGGACCGAGCGTGCGCGTGTGCATGGTGGGCTCCTCCTCGCCGCGGAGATCGCCCGCGGCGACGCTGTTGACGAACGCCACCGTAGGAGTTCGAGCGCGCTCGAAGTCAAGGGGAGGATGCACCTCCGCGCGGGCGGCCGCGATTCGTCGCGCGCGGCAGGCCCGCGCCGCGCTCAGGCCTGCTTCACGGCCGTGAACGGATCCACGTACGGAGCGGCCCCGATCTGCTCCCACGTGTCGTGGAGCCCGTCGTGGTACGTGACCGGCACCCCGGTGAGGTCCGCGCCGTCGAGGCAGTTCAGGTTCACGGAGTAGAACTCCCCGCCGAGCTCCGGGATGTCCCCGTGCCCGAAGACGCGGATGCCACAGGCGTTGCAGAAATGGGCATGGCCGGCCCCGGTCCGCGAGAAGTCGCCGAGGACCTCCTGGCCGGCGACGAGGCGGAAGGCGCCCGGCCTCACCAGGACGCCCCACCACGCGGTCTTCTTGCAGATGGTGCAGTTGCACCGGGTCGTCCCCTCGCTCGGGTCGAAGTCGGCCTCGATGCGCAGGGCGCCGCAGTGGCAGCTTCCCCGGTAGGTCCGGACACCAGAGGTCATCGTCGTTTGCGCGGAGGCGGTGTTGGTCATGGGCGGATGCTCCAGGGATGGGGGCGGGCGCGCTCGGGCGCCTCGCCCGTGGGATGAGGGGAAGCTACGATGGGTCGCGGACAGATCCGGTCCTCGATGGAGACGAGCCGCACGTGATCCAGACCTCCGCGCGCCTGCTGAAGCTCCTGTCGCTGCTCCAGTCCCGGCGCTTCTGGACGGGCGGGGAGCTCGCCCGCGCGCTCGAGGTCACCGAGCGCAGCGTCCGGCGCGACGTGGACCGGCTCCGGAGCCTCGGGTACCCGGTGCACGCGACCACCGGCGTCGGCGGCGGATACCAGCTCGGCGCCGGCAAGGAGCTGCCGCCGCTGCCGCTCGAGGACGACGAGGCGGTCGCCGTCGCCGTGGGGCTGCGCGCCGCGGCGACCGGGCCCGTGCGGGGGCTGGAGGAGGCGTCGGTCCGCGCGCTCGGCAAGCTCACGCAGGTGCTCCCCAAGCGGCTCCGGCGCAAGGTGAGCGCGCTCGACGCCGTGAGCGTGCGGCTCGGCGACGCGGGGCCCACCCTCGACGCGGACGCGCTGGCCACGATCGCGAACGCGTGCCGCGACGCCGAGGTGCTCTGCTTCGAGTACAGCAGCCGGAAGGACGCGGCGAGCGCGCGCCGCGTCGAGCCGTACCGGCTCGTGCACACGAGCTACCGCTGGTACCTGCTCGCGTACGACCTCGACCGGGGGGCCTGGCGGACGTTCCGCGTCGATCGCATCCACGGGAAGCCGAGGGCCGGGCGCCGCTTCACGGCGCGCCCGCTGCCCTCCGACGACGTGGCCGCCTACGTGGCGCGGGCGGTCTCGCCGGAGGCGTACCGAAAGCGCGCGCGCGCGACGGTGCACGGCCCCGCGCACGCCGTCTCGGCGCGGCTGACCTGGGGGGCCTGGCAGGTCGAGGCGCTCTCGCCGGACCGCTGCGCGGTCTCCTCCGGCGGCGCGAGCCTCGAGGAGCTCGCGTTCCAGCTCGGGTTCGTCGGGTTCGACTTCGAGGTGCACGAGCCCGCGGAGCTCGTCGAGCACATCCGCCGCCTGGCCGAGCGCTTCACCCGGGCGTCCGCGGCCCATCGCGAGGCGCAGCGCGCGGAGCGCCCTCCGGAGCGCGCCCCCGCCGTCACGCGAGGAGATCGGGCTTGAGGAGGAGCGCCACCGCGAGGCCCAGCACGGCGACGCCGCTCGCGAGCTCGAGCACCCGGCCGCCGCGCTCGGTCGGCTCGTGGTGGCCCAGGGGGGCTGCTTGTGAGCGGAGACCCATGAGCTGGTTGCGGGGGATTGCGGGGGCGGGGCTGTGGCTCGCGATCGGCGGGGCGGGGTGCGAGGACCAGCACATCGTGATCGGCACGCTCGCGCGGGGGCACGACGGGGGCGTCGCGGGCGCGCCAGAGCGGCCGAGGTTCGAGGCGCCGACGGCGATGACGGAGCTCAACAGCAGCGCAAGGGAAGAGGACCCGACCCTCACGGACGATCTGCTCGAGATCTATTTCATGTCCTCTGGCGGCGACCTCGACGACCGCGGGCCTCCTCGTGCTGCTGGCGGCCGGAGACGCGCGCGCGGCGGAGCACTAGGGAGCTGGATGCACCTTCGAGGGCTCGAGATCGGCAACGCCAAGGTGGGCAGGAGCGGCGACCACTCGTACTCGCTGCTCCGCACCAAGGGCTCCAGCAACAACATCTTCGAGCTGCTCCACCTCCATCATGCCTTCGGGCCCGGGCTGTTCATCGATGGAGGCGAAGGCGGCAACCTGGTCCTCAACTGCGATTCGCACGACAACTACGACCAGAACGGCAGCCAGGGCGACGGCCAGAACGGAGACGGCTTCGGGGTCCATTACCAGAGGACGGGTCCCAGCACGATCATCCGGGGATGCCGCGCGTGGAACAACTCGGACGATGGCTACGACCACATCTCGCAGGAGGTGCCGGTCATCACCGAGGGCAGCTTCGCCATGTCGAACGGTCGTGGCAGCGACGGCAACGGCAACGGGTTCAAGGTCGGCAGCAGCAAGACGGGCATCCGGCACATCGTGCGCAACGACGTGGCCTGGAAGAACAAGGCCGCGGGCTTCTACGCGAACCATTCGTCGGGCGGCAACACCTGGCTCAACAACACCGCGTACGACAACAGAACCCAATACAACATGCTGGCGAGCCCGCCCGACGATAGCAGCCAGACGATCATCCTGACCGGAGCGCTCGCGCACGTCATGCGGAACAACGTCGGCTTCCCGAACAAGAACTCGAACATGGGGGGCGTCGACACCGCGTTCAACACCTGGGACCTGAACATCACGGAGACGAGCTCGGCCTTCGAGAGCACGTCCGACGCCGGTTGCACCGGCCCCCGCGAGGCCGACGGCAGCATGCCCTCCGCGTGCGTGTTCATGAAGCTCACGACCGAAAGCGCTTTGATCGACAAGGGCACGGACGTGGGGCTCCCGTTCGTCGGCGCGGCGCCGGACCTCGGAGCGTACGAGCTCGGCGCCGAGCCGACCGCAGGAGCGGGCGGCGGCGCCGCCGGCGGCTCGGGCACCGCTGGCGGCGGCATGGGCGGCACGGCAGCCCATGGAAGCGGTGGCGACGGGCCCGGTGGCCCGGTCGGCACCAGCGGTGGAATGGGCGCAGCGGGTGACGCTGGCCAGGGTGGCGCTCCGGGTACCGGCGGCTCCCCGGAAACCGGCGGCGAAACGGGCAGCGCCGACGGCGAGACGGGAGGTCGCGCCGGAGGCGCAGCGACCTCGGAGGACGACAGCGCCGCGGCGGGTCGCGCTTGCGCCGTCGCGTCCGACGACGCCACCGCCGGCACCGGCGGGTTCGCGCTGCTCGCGCTTGCCGCCGCGCTCGCCGCGCGCGCTCTCCGATCGCGGCCGCGACACACGCCGTGGTCGTCCTCCTGTCGATCCTCGTCTTCGCCCCGCTCGTGGCCTACGTCCCCATGGCGTCGCTGGCGGCCCTGCTGCTCCTCGTCGCGTGGAACATCTCGCTCTGCTCTCGCCGGACACCTCTGCGGCCTCTGCGCGCGCCGCGCGGCGCGCTACTTCAGCACGTCGCTCAGCCGGGCCGCCTGCGTCGCCAGGTAGCTCTGCTCCGGGATGCTCGTCGTGCGGCTGGCCGCGCGCCTGTAGTGCGCGATCGCCGCCTCGCGATCGCCGGCCCGCTCCAGGAGGTGTGCGCGGGCGGCGTCGAGGCGGTGATGACCCGAGAGGCGCGCGCCCGCGTCGAGCGCGTTCAGCAGATCGAGCCCCGCCCGAGGGCCGTGCACCATGGCGGTCGCGATCGCGTGGCTGAGCGCCACCATCGGGTTGTCGGACATCCGCATCAGCACGCCGTACAGCGCCAGGATCTGCGGCCAGTCCGTGTCCTCGGCCCGCGCTGCCTCGTCGTGCACCGCCGCGATCGCGGCTTGCAGCTGGTAGGCGCCGATCGAGCCCCTCGACAGCGCCGCCGTGACGAGCGCGATGCCCTCGGCGATCGCGCGCTGATCCCACAGGCCCCGATCCTGCTCCGCGAGCGGGATCAGCTCGCCCAGAGGCCCGGTCCGCGCCGCGCGCCGCGCGTCGGTCAGGAGCATGAGCGCGAGGAGGCCCGCGACCTCGCCGTCGTCCGGGAGGAGCGCGTGCACGGCGCGCGTCAGGCGGATCGCCTCGCCCGAGAGATCGTCGCGGTGCAGCGCGGGGCCGGAGCTCGAGGTGTAACCCTCGTTGAAGATCAGGTAGAGCACGTGCAGGACGGCGCCGAGGCGCTCCGCGCGCGCCTCGGGCGTCGGCCGCTCGAACGGCACGCCGGACGCCTTGATGCTCTGCTTCGCCCGGCTGATCCGCTGCGCCATGGTCGCCTCCGGGACCAGGAACGCCCTTGCGATCTCGGCCGTCGTCAGGCCGCCGACGGCGCGCAGGGTCAGCGCGATCGCGGACGGCGTGGACAGCGCGGGGTGGCAGCACATGAACAGCAAGGTGAGCGTGTCGTCCTCGAGCGCCGCCTCGTCGCTGTCGGCGGCGAGGGCGATCTGCAGCTCGGGCGGCACGAGGCTGACCACGATCGTCTCGCGGCGGCGGCGCGCCGCCTCGCTCCGGACGTGATCGGCGATGCGCCGCGACGCCACGTGGATCAGCCAGGCGCGCGGCTCGTCGGGCACGCCCTCGCGGGGCCACTGCGTGGCCGCCGCGATCAGCGCCTCCTGGACCGCGTCCTCCGCGGCGCCGAAATCTCGGAATCGCCGCATGACGGCGCCGAGCACCTGCGGCGCGAGATCGCGCAGCAGGCGCTCGGCCGTGGCGCCCTGGGACGGAGAGGTCACTAGAGATCGCTGGGCGGCGCGCTCATCACCTCTCGCACCTCGATCCCCATGTTGAGCGGCGCGCCGCCGGGGCCGGGCGCGGCGGACGCCTGCGCGGCGATCTCGTACGCGCGCTCGGGGCTCTCGACGTCCACGATCCAGTACCCGGCGAGGAACTCCTTGGTCTCCGGGAACACCCCGTCGGTGATCGGCGCGCCGTCCTTGCCAGCGCGCACGAGCTTGGCCTGATCGGGCCCCGCCAGGCCCTCGGCCGCCACGAGCTCGCCCGACGCGCTGAGCTTCCTGTGGAAGCTCTTCATGAACGCGATGTGCGCCTGGAAGTCCTTCTGCTGCCAGTTGGCGACCTGGTACGGCCCCCCGCACGGGGTGTTCATCATCAGGATGTACTTCATGATCGGCTCCTTCTCTTCGCTGTCGCTCCGGGATCGGGCGCGCGTTCGTGGGGTTGTCGGAGCCGAGGGCGGATCCTCGACATCCCGGGCGACGATAGCGAAGAAATCCGAACCCCGATACAAGGGACGGCCGCGCGTGGGTGTAGGTACACGTGCGGCGCCCACGGAAGCGCTCGGGCGTGGTGATTCCGGGCGTCGCCGGCCGTCGGGATCGGTGAGGCGCGCGCCGGCGGATCGCCCGCCCTGCGAGTCGACTCTTTCGATCCCGCGCACGCCTGTACAGCGGCCGCTCGCCGGGATCATCCTGGTCGCGGGTCGAGCGGAGCTCTCCGCCGAGCCCGCGGCGCAGAGGCCGTGTCGGAGGGATGGCCGCCTCCGGCGCAGGCAGACCTCGAGCTCGAGCGCTCACCACGCACGCGGGATCACCGGCCGCGGCCGAGGAAGTCCATCAGCCAGGCCATGGCCGGCCGCATCGTGCCGTCCGGGTGCATGAGGCCCGTGTTGTCTCGCCAGGTGGAGCCGACGATGTAGCCGTAGAAGGTGATGCCTTTGACGGCGCTGTGGTTGTAGAGCATCGTGAACTGCTCCTCCATCACCCTGCGCTGCTCGTCGTCGTCCGCGATGTCGATGTCGAGCTCGGTGATGTACACGGGCAGGCCCATGGCGGCGAACCTGTCGAGGAAGCCCCTCACGGTGTCGACGTCCTTCTTGTACACGTCGTGGGCCTCCGCGCCGACGGCGTCGATCGGGGCGCCCGCCTCCAGCGCCGCGCTCAGCATCGCGACGAAGCGGTCGTGCTCGCTCTCGTACTCGATGATGTTGTAGTCGTTGAGGATCAGGGTCGCGCCCGGGCAGAGCTCGCGAGCCCACTTGAAGGAGTTGACGATCCAGTCATGGCCGCTCTCGCCGGCGCCGCCGATGGCCTCCTTGAAGGAAGGCGTGGTGTGGGGCGGCGGCTCGTTCACGACGACGATGTACCTCGTGTCGGGGTACCGCTGACAGAACGCCTGCATCCAGTCCCTCACGGCCTGCCGCCGCGCCTCCGCGGGGAGAGGCCCGAGCCAGCTCGGGGGCGTGGCTCCCCACACGAAGGAGGGCTGCGCGAAGGGGATGTCGTTGTCCTGCGCGTACTTGTAGATCGCGTCGAGCCTGCTCCAGTCTCGCTCGCCGCGGGACGCCTCGACAGCGCTCCACCTGCCCTCGATCTCGGGCGTGATCTGGTTCCAGTACCGGACGAAGCCGTCGCGCACGGCGCGATCGGTCGTGATGTTGCCGACGAACTTGCCGCCGCCCGTGCTGCTCGACCCGCCCGACCCGCCGCCGGAGCCGCCGGCTCCGGAGCTGCTCGCGCCTCCAGAGCCGCCGTCGCCCGAGCTGCCTGCGCTCGACGAGCCGCCCGCACCAGAGCCCACAGCGCTCGTGCTGCTCGTGTCAGCTCCGCCGGCGCCCATCGTGCCAGCGCCGCCGCCACGGCCGCCTGCGCTCGACGAGCCGCCAGCGCTCGATGAGCCGCTCGGTGCATCGTCGCCCCGGTCCACCCGGCCAGAGCAGCCCGAGAGGGCCACGATTCCGAGCGCGATCCGGGCTGTGCCGCACAGCCATCGAGAAGAACGGTTCTTGTTCATGGCGACCTGAAGCATCCCCTCGGATCGATCACGAGCCGTGCCATGGATATGGCGGTCGTCGGGGCGGCCGCGCGTCACCGGGGCGCCTCCCTCAGCGAGGAGGCGGGGTGCAGGTGAAGCACTCGCCGCACTCGTAGTGCTGCGTCGTGGTGCCCCACGCGATCCGGTTGTTGCAGCAGTCGCGGCCGTACTGGCCGACGACGGTGGTGTAGCTCTGGTCGCTGTAATAGGTGCAGTTTCCCCCCGGCGCCGCCTCGCTCGAGGGGACCAACAGGGCAGTGGTGCCCAACATCGCTGCGCCTGCCGTCAGGGCAGCGAAGAAGTAACGAACGCGGGCAGCAGGGCTGAGACGACGCATGGACGCTCCTCTTGCAATGGGGGCCTGTTTCGGCCTCCGAAGCGATGCGAGGCAGCTTAGACCGCTCGCTCGGCTCGAGCAAGCGCTCCGGCCGGAGCGGCCTTTGCGGAGCTCTGCAAAGTTTCATTCGGCGGGAGGAGGCGGCGAGCTCGTGAGCGCGGTTCACGAAGGCAAGAGAGGCATCCTGCCACCAGCTCCACCTGTCCGGGATGTCGAACCGGATGAACGAGATCATGAAGGTGCTCACGATCACCTCGACGATCTTCCTGCCCGTCACCGCGATCGCGGGCATTTACGGGATGAGCTTCCACCACGAGAGCTCGCCGTACGACATGCCGGAGCTCGACGGGTATCATGGCTACCCGCTCGTCTGGTGCCTGACGCTGGCGAGCGTCATCGGCCTGCTCGCCGACTACCGCCGCGAGGGCTGGCTCGGGAAGGGCGGCGACGACGGCTGAGCCGACGCGGCGCGCGACCGGCCGCGCGACCGGCCGCCTCCGCGGCGGCGAACGGCATGTGCGGGCGCGGATCACATGGTCGGATGGAACGCGGTCGTGGACGCGGGCGTGGACGCAGGCCTACGGACGGCGGCGTGACGAAGCTGCCAATTGACTTGGGATCGCCGCAGCCGGTATCTCAGAGTGCGTGCCTCGCTGGCTCTCCTGGCTGCTGCCATGTGCTCTCGCGATGTCCGTCGCCGGTGTCGGGAATACGGCGAGCGCGGACGAGCCCTACGACGATCGGGACGTGCGCGCGGCGTCGATGACGGCGGGGCTGCTGCGCCGCGCCAGGCAGGCGCACGCGGCCAGGCGGCTGGTGACGGCGGCGGCGACCTACGAGCGGGCGCTGGAGGCCGCGCAGGGGGCGTGGACGACCGACGCGGAGCGGGCGACGATCGCCGGTGAGCTCGGGCTGGTCGAGCTCGCGCTGGGGCGGCATCGGGACGCGGCGACCCACCTGGCGCAGTGCCTCCAGCACCGGGGCGTGATCAGCGGATGGCTCCGCGGCCAGGTCGATGATGGCCTGCAGCGCGCCGCGAAGCGCGTGGTGACGGTCTACGTGACGACCAATCCGCCGGGCGCCGAGGTCCTGATCGACGGACAGGCGCTCTCCCCGCCGGAGCCGGTCCACGAGGTGTTCGTGGAGCCGGGGGAGCACACCGTGCGGGCGCGGCTCGAGGGGCACGAGGAGGCGGAGCGCTCGTTCACCGCCGAGGCTGGCCTGACGCACCCGATCGTCCTCAAGCTGCCGCGCCTCCCGGAGCGCGTCGCGCGCGCGCCGGAGGCGGCCGCTGCTGCGCCGCGCTCGGCGGCTCCGGCCGCGCCTCCGGCGGGGTCGACCTTCCCGCTGGCGGAGCTGCGCATCGGCGGGGTGGCGCTCACGACGGCGGCGGTGGCGGCCGGCACGGTCTTCCTCCTGCGGTCCGGCGTCCTCCGCGACGACCTCGCCGCGCAGGAGGCCGCGCTCCGCCGCGGGGGGTGGGACCCGTCCGCGTGCGGGGGGGCGGACGCGCCGCTGGCCTGCACCGAGCTCCGCGACACCGCCGAGGCGCGGGACCTGTTCCGCGGGCTCGGGGTGGGGACGCTGGCGGCGGGCGGCGTCTTCGCGGCCGTGACGGTGGCCGCGTTCCTCGCGGAGCCGTCGTCCATGGCGAGCGAGCCGGCCCGCCAGGGCGTCCGCGTCGTGCCGGTGATGACGGCAGAGCGGGCGGGGGTCTTCCTTCAGGGCACGTGGTGACGAGGCACGCCCTGCTTCAGCGACGACGGAGCAGCGACATCCGACCACCGCGAGACGCGGCGCGGTCCGGCGCGATCACTGCACAACGAGGTCTCCGGCCCGGCGCGGCGCGACCTCGTAGGTCTCCTCGTACTGCGCGGCGAGGCCGGTCACCTCGATGACCTGATCGACGGTGAGCGACGCCATGTCGATGACCGGCTGACCCTCCACGAGGTGCACGTAGACCTGGACCTCGCCCGAGCCGTCGTCGATGTACACCTGGAACCCGTAGGGCTGTTCTTCCACCACGGCCCTGGTCACGCTGCCGCTCACGCGCACCAGCAGGCCCTCGATCGGCTCTCCGACCTCGCCGGTCGTCACGTCCCTCGGCTCGACGGGTTCCGTTCCGTCGAGCGCCGCGACCGAGGCGGCCTCGGTGTTCAGCACCGTCTGCTCGGCCGTCTGACCGAGCCGCCCCGTGACGCGCACGCGGCGATCGAGGTCGAGATCGAGCGCGTCGGGCAGGCTCACGTAGATGCCCCCGGTGGTGTCCTGCAGGGCGAAGCCCTGGTCTCCGGTCGCCGAGTTGAACGTGCCGGGCGCGACGGTCACGACCCCCTCGACCGTCGCCACGGAGCCCTCGGCCAGGCCGCGGGCCTCGGCGACGGTGACGACAGCCTCCTGTTCCGGAGAGGCTGGCGCTCCGCTGGAGCCGCAGCCAGCCGTCGCGAGGAGCCAGGTGGTGGCGGCGATCGCCATGGCGGTTGAGCTCCATCGTCGCGCGGGCGCATTCTGCCGAGCCATGCGAGCAGGGGAGCTTGTCGACGACCGATTCGCGCTCGAGGCGCAGATCGGTGCGGGCGGGATGGGCACGGTGTGGCGGGCGCTGGACCGCGCGACGGGCGAGGCGGTGGCGCTGAAGCTCCTGCGCGATCCGGTGGGCGGCGACGCCGCGCGCTTTGCGCAGGAGGCACGCATCCTCGCGGCGATCGAGCACCCTCATGTGGTGCGCTACGTGGGGCACGGCCTCGCGCCGACGAGGGAGCCCTACCTCGCGATGGAGTGGCTGAGGGGCGAGGACCTCGCCGCGCGCCTCTCGCGCGGAGGCCTCACGCTGGAGGACGGCTTGAACCTCGTCCAGCGAGCCGCTGGCGCGCTCGGCGCAGTGCACGCGCGGGGGATCGTCCACCGCGACGTGAAGCCGAGCAATCTGTTCCTCGTGGGCGGCGACGTGGCGCGCGTGAAGCTGCTCGATTTCGGGATCGCACGGCAACCGGGCGTGCTGGCGAGCTTGACGCAGACAGGCGCGATCCTGGGGACGCCCGGATACCTGGCGCCGGAGCAGGCGCAGGGCGAGCGTGAGGTGGGGCCGCAGGCGGACGTCTTCGCGCTCGGTGCGGTGCTGTTCGAGTGCGTGACGGGGAGCGCTGCGTTCCGAGGAATGCAGGTGATGGCGCTCCTGGCCAAGCTTCTCCTGGAAGAGCCGCCGCGGCTCATCGAGGTCCGCGCGGACGTGCCGCGCGAGCTCTCGGAGCTCTGCCATCGGATGCTCGCGAAGGATCCCAGGGCGCGGCCTGCCCACGGCGCCGCCGTGGCGGAGGCGCTCGCCCGGCTCCCGAGGGGGGCCGCTTCGCGCGCGGCTCCTCGGCAGGACGCGGCCCGCGCTCCGATCGGCACCACGGAGCGGCGGCTGGTCTCGATCCTGGCGATCGCGCCCCCGCAGGAGGAGCCGGCGGGCCAGGACGACGCGACCGTGCCCGTGGCAGCGGCCTCGTGGAAGATCGTGCGGGACGCGGTGCAGCCGCTCGGGGCCACCGTGGACGTGCTCGCGGACGGGACGACGCTCGTCGTGCTGGAGGGCGCGGGCAACGCGACGGATCAGGCGGCGCGCGCGGCCCGTTGCGCGCTCCGTGTCCGCGCGGACCTGCCGCGCGCGGAGATGGCCCTCGTGACCGGGCGCGGGGATACGACGGAGCGACAGCAGGTGGGTGAGATCGTCGAGCGAGCCGCGACGCTGCTCGGGCAGATGCGCGCTCACGGGAGCGCCAGAGCGCCGGGCATGGTCCTCGACGAGGTCACGCGGGCGCTCCTCGATACGCGCTTCGAGGTGACGGAGAGCGGAGAGCTCTGGGTGCTCGTTCGCGAGCGCATGCTGGGTGAGCAGCCGCGGCTGCTGCTCGGCAGGCCCAGCCCGTTCGTGGGCCGGGACCGGGAGCTGCAGCACCTGCTCGGCCTCCTGGAGGACGCGTTCGAGGATCGGAGGGCGGTCGCGGTCACGGTGACCGCGCCGGCGGGAATGGGCAAGTCGCGGCTGCGGCTGGAGCTCATGGCGAGGTTGAGCGACCGCGTACCGAATCTGGCCGTCGTCATCGGAAGAGGCGATTCGCTGGGCGCCAAAGGAGGGCTCGGGCTGCTCGGCTCCGGGCTTCGAGGCACGCTGGGCATCGAGGCAGGTGAGCGGCCCTCGGCGCAGCAGGAGAAGATCCGCTCGGCGGTGGAGAGGACCGTCGCCGGCGACGCGGCCGAGCGCGTGGCGGAGTTCCTGGGAGAGCTGGTGGGAGCGCCGTTCCCGGACGAGAAGAGCCCGCGGCTCCGGGCGGCGCGCCGCAACGCGCAGCTCATGGCCGAGCAGGTGGAGTCGGCGTGCCTGGATTTCGTGCGGGCGGTGACGCGGAGAGGGCCGCTGCTCTGGGTGCTGGAGGATCTGCACTGGGGTGATCCGGCCAGCGTGAAGCTCTGCGACGTGGCGCTGCGCGAGCTCAGGGACGAGCCGTTCGGGGTGCTCGCGTTCGCGCGGCCCGAGCTGCACGAGATCTTTCCCAGGCTGTGGGCGGAGCGGAACGCGCAGGAGGTCCGCCTGGGTCCGCTGTCGAAGCGGGCCGCGGAGGCGATGGTGTCGGCCGCGCTGCGCGATCCGGCCGCCGCGCGACAGATCGCGGCGCTCGTGGAGCGCGCGGAGGGAAATGCGTTCTTCATCGAGGAGCTGATCCGGGCGGCGGTGGACGGACGCAGCGATACGCTGCCGGAGACGGTGCTTGGGATGGTGGAGGCAAGGCTATCGGCGCTCCCGCCGGAAGCCCGGCGCCTCCTGCGCGCAGCGAGCGTCTTCGGGGATCGTTTCTGGAAGAGCGGCGTGCTGGCCCTCCTGGACGAGGAGGCGGCGCGTTCGGAGGAGCTGCTCGCGGATCTCATCCAGCGCGAGATCGTGGCGCGGCGGGTCGAGCGTCGCTTCGCAGGGGAGGAGGAATACGCGTTCCGGCACGCGCTGGTCCGACAGGCAGCCTACGCGATGCTCCTGGATCGCGACCGGCAGGTCGGCCACGGGCTGGCCGGGGCCTGGCTGGAACGCGCCGGTGAGCCGGATCCTGTCGTGCTCGCCGAGCATTTCGAGCGGGGAGCGGTCCGCGGGAAGGCGGCTCTCTGGCACGCGAGGGCGGCGGAGCGCGCGCTGCGGAGCCTGGATCTGGCGCCAGCGCTCTCTTCTGCGCGGCGCGGGCTCGCGATGGAGCCGGAGGGGGAGCGCTCGCCGGAGCTGTGGGTGCACGTGACGGAAGCCGCCGGGTACACGGGGGACCACGCGGAGGCGATGAGGGCGGCGGAAGAGGTGATGGCGCGGGCGAGCGTCGGCTCGCCGACGTATTGCCGAGCGCTGGGGCTCGCCCTCCTCTTGGCGCTGATGCTGCGTCGTCCCGAGGCGCTCTCCGCCCTCATGGATCGGCTGCTCAAGACCCAGCCGGCGGCCGACGCCATCATGTCGCTGGCGCACGCGCTCTCCACGGCGGTGTTCGTGCTGCTGATCGGGGGGCAACGGGACGCAGCCGCGCTCTTCCTGGGGCGGCTGCGCGCGATCGCTGCGCCCGCCGTGGAAGAGGACCCCTCCGTCACGGCCTACGTCGACGAGGCGTCGGCCTTCTGGGAGTGCTATGTGGAGCGGAACCCGTGGGCAGCGATGCGGCTTCACGCCGCCGCCGGGCAGCGGCTCGCGATCGCCGAGGACCTGCTGAGCATGCCCCACTCCATCGCCTTCATGGGCTGGGACTACGCGATGCTCGGGGCGTTCGAGGAGGCGGAGCGCTGCGTGGAGCGCTCGCTGTCTGTCGCTCGATCGGCTCGAGCCAACGAGCCGCTCTCGCGGCTCGTCCTGGCGAACGTTCGCCTCGGCGAGCTCAGGCTGGACGAGACCGTCGCAGCCGCGGAGGCCGCGCTGGAAGAGGCGCGCTCGCAGGGCGAAGGGGTGGCGATCATGGCGGCGCAGGTCGCGCTCGCCGAGGCGCGGCTCCTGCGCGGGGAGGTCGACGCCGCCGCGGAGGTGCTCGACGGCTCCGACGCGGGGACATCGGGGCTCGTGACGGTCGACGCCATGGCGCGCGGGCTCCGGGCGAAGCTCCTCCTCGCCCGCGGTCGCGCCGAGGAAGCGGCGCGGGAGGCGGAGCAGGTGATCGCGCTCGTCCGTGGCGCAGGCGTGTTCGACGCGCGCCACGCGTCCCTCCTGCTCACGCGCGCGGAGGCGCTCGACGCCGCCGGCGAGGCCGAGGCGGCGCGCGCGGCCCTCCGCGAGGCGCGTGAGGACCTGCTCACCCGGGCTGCGCGGATCGAGGATCCCGCCTATCGGCGGAGCTTCCTCGAGCGCGTCCCCGAGCACGCCCGCACGCTCCTCGTGGCGCGCGAGTGGCTGGGTGAGGGGACGTGCCCTGGGATGGCCGGCCCTTGAGCGCTCTCGCACGGTCGGCTGCCCCCCAATGGCCGCTGCACACCTTCAGCGCAGTGCTTCCCTGACCAGGCTGCACTATCCTTGGACTTACCGTGAACCTGCTGTGGCAGTCGTTCCCCATGCCCGAAGGTCGACGCGCCCAGGCTTGGCGACATCATCCCACCTACAGGCGACCAGCCCATTTTCACGACGAACCGGAGCTCAATCTCGTCGTCCGGGGAACTGCCATCTTCCGCGTGGGGCATCGTCGCGTTCCGATGGACCGCGGATTGCTGTTCTGGTATCCGCCCGGGCTGGATCACTATCTCGAAGACGCCAGCCCAGACCTCGAGCTCTACGTGGTAGGGTTCCGGCCCGAGCTGCTCGATGCGTTCGCGCGCGAGCACGGCTGCGCGCCGAGCTTCTCTCGGCCTGAGCAGCGCCTCGACGAGGCCGCCTTGTTGGCTTGTGCGCACGCCATGGCCCAGGTGCCCGACAGCCGCGACAACCCGGCTGTCGAAGGACGGCTGCTCGATTTGTGTGCAGTGCTGGCCCAGATGACACCTCCTCCGCAGATGAGCCTTGGCCACCGTGCCGCGGCCCTGCTGGTCGAGGCGCCAAGCCTCCGCCGCGACGAGCTGACCCGACGCCTGGCCAGCAACCGCGGCGATGTGAGCCGCAATTTTCGCCGCGACCAGGGCCTGTCGTTGACGGAGTACAAGAACCGGCTGCAAACGCTGAAGCTCCTCGAGCTGCTCGAACAGGGCTGCGACCACTTGACTCATGCGGCGCTCGAAGCCGGGTTCGGCAGCTACTCGCGCTGTCACCAGGTGATCAGAGAGCTGCTGGGCATGGCGCCCAGCGCGCTCCTCGACCCAGGCACCCGGAGACGACTCGCCGACAGGCTGGAACCGTTGAGCGCACAGCACGACTGCGGAGATCCCGGGTAGCTCGCGCACCCAGGCTCATCGTTTCCGGCGCCGCGGCTCCGCGAATCGGCGTTCAGGCCGCGAAAACGCACAAAATTTGATGCTCGCCGTGCGGCGGCCGAGTATTCGCTCGGCATGCGAAGTCGATCAGCGCTTGCCTTGCTCGCGCTCCTGGCTTTTTCTGGGTGCTCCAACGGCTCGCCGCGTCCGGACTCCTCCCCCGCCGCTGGTGGAGCTCCCCCCAGCACGGCGACGGGTGGGGCTGCTGCCGGCCCCATGACCGGCGGCAATGGCGGCATGCCGCCAGAGGTATCCATGACCGGTGGCGCAGGCGGTACGGGCGGCGCAGCTACGGGCAGCGCAGGTTCCGGTGGGACGGGCGGCGCAGGGATGGGCGGCGCGAGCTCCGGTGGGACGGGCGGCGCAGGGATGGGCGGCGCGAGCTCCGGTGGGACGGGCGGCGCAACTGCAGGCGGCGCGGGTGGCGCCGCTGGAGATGGCAGCTTCGAGCTCGCCTGGGAAGATCCGTTCGACACCGTCGATCTCACTCGCTGGCAGCTGATGCTCCATAGCTGGGACGGCAACCTCGCGCAGTTTACCGGCGAAAACGTGGCGGTCAGCGACGGCATCCTGCATCTTTCGCTGACGGCAGCCAACGATGCAGACAAGCCCTTCCGCGGGGTGGAAATGCGCTCTCGCGAGACGCTGACCTACGGAAAAATAGAAGCGTCAGCTCGGTTTGCGCAGGGCTCCGCGGTCGTCTCTTCTCTAGTGCTCATCTATACCCCATGGCCCCCCGACGACTGGAACGAGCTCGACATCGAGTTTTTGGGCAAAAACGCCGATCGCATTCAGTTCAACCATATGGTGAACATCCCGCCCGCCGATCCGGCCACCGGCCACCTCCAGTTCCCCGAGCTCGTCACTTTGGACTTCAACCCCGCAGCGGGCTTTCACACCTATGCCATCGAATGGGTGCCCGGCGAGGCGCGCTTCTACGTCGACGGAGCGCTCATGCACACGGCCACCGAGGAAATGGCGCGCATGGTCCTCCCTCAGAACATCCTCTTGACGATCTGGGCTTCTGGGTCGCCAGATTGGGCAGGCCCCGTCGACAGCAGCACCGCCCCCACGCGCGCCGAGTACGACTGGCTCCGCGTCTACCGCTACGTCGGTCCGTAGGTGCTTCGTGGTTTCCGAGCCACGGAAAGCGGCGCTGACGCGCGCAACGCATCCGAGCCCCGGAGCGCGCCCCCGCCGTCACACGAGGAGATCGGGCTTGAAGAGGAGCGCCGCCGCGAGGCCCAGCATGGCGACGCCGCTCACGAGCTTGAGCACCCGGCCGCCGCGCTCGGTCAGCTTGTGGTGGCCCAGCGTGACGACCGCGATCGTCACCATCACCGCGTCATCGGCCATGTAGGCGACGTTGTAGAGCGCGAGGTAGGCGTAGTGCTGCCACGAGGGGAGCCCCTGCATCGTGAGGATCTGCGTGTAGACCGCGGGGAACCCCGCGGTGCACAGCAGCTCGACCGTGTTGACCAGCACCGCCAGGACGATCACGCCCCCGAGCGCCCCCGCCATGTGCTCCGCGCGCAGGATGGACCGGACGCGCGCGTAGATCCCCGGCTTCGCGCGCTCGGGGATCGTGAGCGAGATGCCCTTCTTGAACGCGAAGAACTCCTTCACGTTGATCGCGCCGACGACCGCCGCGATCACGCCGAGGGCGATCTGGACGCCCCGCGACAGGCCGATGAGGAGGAACACGTTCAGCCACGCCGCCATGAAGGCGAAGTACGCGAGGCCGCTCACGACCACGAAGGTGGCCGCGATGAGCGCCATCTTCCTGCGGCTCTTGAGGTGGACGAGCATCGAGAGCAGGAACAAAAGGACCCACATCGCGCACGGGTTGAAGCCGTCCAGGAGCCCGAGCACGACCGTGAAGAGCGGCAGGCCCAGGCGGGACGCGCTGACCCGCCCGAACGCGCCCGTCTCCACCTCGTCCGCCGCGGGCGCCGGAGCGCCGGCGGCGCCCTCGCACGGCTCGGTCTCCTCGGCCGGGCAGGCGAGCGCCTCCGCGTCCGACACCCCCGCCGGCTCGCCCCCGTCGAGGATCGCGCGGAGCTTCGATCCGGTCGTCTCCCGGTCCTCGAAGCCGATGACCAGCCGATCGCGCGCGGGAAAGTAGAACGCCGGCACCGAGAGCACACGCACCGCATGGCGCGTGGCCAGCGTCCTGAGCCGCGCCCGCGCCGCCGCGTCGGCGTCCACCGCGCGAACGGCCACCTCGAGGCCGGGCCGCTCCGCGCCGAGCTCGTCCAGGAAGGCCTTGGCGGCGGTGCAGCGGGGGCAGCCTCGTCGCGAGAAGAGCTCGATGTCCGGCCCCCCCGGCGCGGGCGCCTCCTCCGCGCCCGCGCGCCGCGGGGCGAGCGCGAGGGTCGCGAGGAGGGCGAGCAGCCACACGGCGGCGACGCGCCATGCGAAGGCCCGGCGCTCGGGACAGATCGATCGCCCGTTACCCGAAGAGAACGCCGCATGGCGGCGCGCTGCGCTTTGCCCACGATGCATCGAGGCCATCCCTGTCTCCTGCGCCGCGCGCGCGCCGTGCGGCGGGAGCGCGATCCCCCGGGAGCCCTCGCAGCCGGCATGCCAATCCGGGCGCGCGCCCGGAGAGGCGCCCCTCCCCCGCCGCTCGCGCCGCTCCCCCCGCTTCCCGCGGGCCCCCGCGACGCACCGGCTGCACCCCGACGCACGCCGTTCGCGCGCCGGCTCCGGCGTCGCCGCGCAGGGCGGCCCTGACCTCGGGCGCGTGACCGGTGCGAGCGCAGGGGGCTCCCCCTCGGCACGGGCGGTGCTTGGTCGCCGGGCATGCGCTGGATTCGACGACTCGACGACGTGACCATGACCGACGTCCCGCTCGTGGGCGGCAAGAACGCCTCGCTCGGCGAGCTCCTCAGGAACCTCACGCCGCTCGGCGTGAACGTGCCCGCCGGCTTCGCGGTGACCGCGGAGGGCTACCGGCACTTCGTCGCGAGCGCCGGCCTCGGCGCGCGCATCCGCGAGGCGCTCGCCGGGATCAAGAAGGACGACGTCGACGATCTCGTGCGACAGACCGCCCGGATCCGCGAGCTCATGCTCGGGGCCCCGCTCCCGCGCGACCTCGAGGACGAGCTCGTCGCGAGCTACCGCGCGCTCTCCCAGCGCTACGGCGAGGACGCCACCGACGTCGCGGTGCGCTCCTCGGCCACCGCCGAGGACCTGCCCAACGCGAGCTTCGCCGGCCAGCAGGAGAGCTTCCTCAACGTGCGCGGCGCGGTCTTCGTCGTGGAGGCCGTCAAGAAGGCGTTCGCGAGCCTCTTCACCCCGCGCGCGGTCAGCTACCGCCTCGACATGGGCTTCGACCACGAGGGCGTCGCGCTCTCCGTGGGCGTGCAGAAGATGGTGCGCGCCGACCTCGCGAGCGCGGGCGTCATCTTCACGCTCGACACCGAGAGCGGCCACCGCGGCATGATCCTCGTCTCGTCGAGCCTCGGCCTCGGTGAGAGCGTCGTGCAGGGCCGCGTCGTGCCCGACCTCTTCCACGTCCACAAGCCGACCCTGCGCGAGGGCTTCCGCCCGCTCGTCCGCAAGACGCTCGGGACCAAGGAGATCCGCCTCGTGTACGACGAGGGGAACCGGCAGGTGAAGAACGTCCGCGTCCCGGACGAGGAGCGGGCGCGCTGGTCGCTCGGCGACGACGACGTCCTCACGCTCGCCCGCTGGGCCGCGCTCATCGAGGAGCACTACTCGCGCGCGCGGGGCGAGGACACGCCCATGGACATCGAGTGGGCCAAGGACGGGCGGAGCGGCGATCTCTTCGTCGTGCAGGCGCGCCCCGAGACCGTGCACAGCCAGCGGAAGGCGCCCCGGGTGCGCCTCTACCACATCAAGGAGAAGGGCGAGCGCCTCGCGACAGGGCTCGCGATCGGCGAGAGCATCGCCGCGGGCCGGGCGAGGATCGTGCGCGATCCGCGGCAGATCGGCGAGGTGAAGCCCGGCGACATCCTGGTCACCGAGACGACGGATCCGGACTGGGAGCCGATCATGAAGGCCGCGGCCGGCATCGTGACCGAGCGGGGCGGGCGGACCTCCCACGCGGCCATCGTCGCGCGCGAGCTCGGGCTCCCCGCCGTGGTCGGCGCGGGCGACGCCACCCGGACCATCCCGGAGGGCGCGGAGGTCACGATCTCGTGCGCCGAGGGCGAGGCCGGGATCGTCTACCGGGGCAAGCTCGCGTACGACCTGCAGGAGATCGATCCGGCGGCGCTGCCGCGGCCCCGGACGCAGATCATGCTCAACGTGGGCAACCCCGAGCAGGCGAGCCACCTGTCGCTCCTGCCGAGCGCCGGCGTGGGCCTCGCGCGGATGGAGTTCATCTTCGCAAGCTACGTCGGCGTCCACCCGCTGGCGCTCACCCGGTACGCGACGCTCGCCCCCTCCGTGCAGCGCGAGGTCGACCGCGCGACCGCGGGCTACGCGGACAAGGCGTGGTTCTTGGTCGACCGGCTCTCGCAGGGCATCGGCACGATCGCGGCGGCCTTCTGGCCGAGGCCGGTGATCCTCCGGTTCAGCGACTTCAAGACGAACGAGTACGCGCGGCTGCTCGGCGGGGCGCAGTTCGAGCCGAGCGAGGAGAACCCGATGCTCGGGTGGCGCGGGGCGAGCCGGTACTACCACCCGGGCTACAAGGAGGGGTTCCTGCTGGAGGTCGCCGCGGTCAAGCGGGTGCGCGAGGAGCTCGGCCTCGCCAACCTGAAGGTGATGATCCCGTTCTGCCGGACGCCCGAGGAGGGCGACCGCGTGCTCGAGGCGATGCGCGCGGGCGGGCTCGCGCGGGACGAGCGCGGGCTCGAGGTCTACGTCATGGCCGAGATCCCGTCGAACATCCTGCTCGCCGAGGAGTTCGCGCGCCGCTTCGACGGCTTCTCGATCGGCTCGAACGACCTGACGCAGCTCATCCTCGGGGTCGACCGCGACTCGGCGACCGTCGCCCCGCTCTTCGACGAGCGCAGCGGGGCGGTGAGGTGGGCCTGCGCGCACCTCATCGAGGCGGCGCACGCGGCCGGTCGCAAGGTCGGCATCTGCGGGCAGGCGCCGTCCGACTTCCCCGACTTCGCGGCGTTCCTCGTGGAGCGCGGGATCGACTCGCTGAGCCTCAGCGCCGACGCGTTCGTCCGCACGACGCTGCGGGTGCACGAGGTCGAGCAGCGCGCGGCCGCGGGGGCGGCGCGGTGAAGGGCCGGCGGCGAGCCCGCGAGGTGAGGAAATGTCCGGATGGCCACGCGACCGCCCCGGGATGCACAATGACGGCGCCATGAGCCAGGGATCCGTCGACCCCGCCGTCGTTGGGCGCCTCTCCGTGTTCGCGGGCCTCGGCGAGGCGTCGCTCCGCCGCGTCGCCGCCCTCGCCGTCATCGAGGAGCACGCCGCGGGCTCGATCCTCTTCCGCGAGTCCGATCCGTCCGCCGATGTCCTGTTCGCCCTCGAAGGGCGCGTGTCGCTCAGCATGCGCCTCGGCGACGCGCGCCACGTGACCGTCCTGTCGCTCGGCCCGGGCGAGCTCGTGGGCTGGTCGGCGATGTTCGAGGGCAGCCGCCGCGTCGCCAGCGCGCGGGTCACCGAGGCAGCGTCACTGCTGCGCCTGCCGGGCCGCGCGCTGCGCGACCTGTGCGAGGCCGACCACGACGTCGGCTACGCGGTCATGCGGCAGCTCGCGGCCGTCCTGGCGCAGCGCCTGCATGACACCCGGCTCCAGCTCATGGACATGTTCGGCAAGGAGCAAGGGGCATGACCGACGCGGCCCCCGCCCCGGCCGCCACGACGGCGGCGCCGCCCGGCGAGCCGGGCGCGGCCCCGCCGGTCGTGCTCGCCCGCGGCGATCTCGGCCGGCTCTTCGACGCGCTCCGCGCCGACGGATACCGCGTCGTCGGGCCGACCGTGCGCGACGGCGCCATCGTGTACGACACGATCGAGGGCCCGTCGGAGCTGCCGATCGGCCTCCGGGACGAGCAGGCGCCCGGGCGCTACCGCCTGGTGCGCCGCGGCGACGACGCCTGCTTCGGCTTCGTGGTGGGGCCCCATTCCTGGAAGAACCTGCTCTTCCCGCCCGAGGAGCGGCTCTACGAGGCGACGCGCCGCCCCGACGGCCGCGTCGGCTTCACCCCCGTCCTCCCCGCCGATCCGCCGTACGCGTTCCTCGGCGTGCGCGCGTGCGAGCTCGCCGCCATCGAGGTCCAGGACCGCATCTTCGCCGAGGGCCCGGCGATCGAGCCCCGCTACGCCGCGCGCCGCCGCCGCGCGTTCCTCGTCGGCGTGAACTGCCTCGAGCCGGGCGATCTCTGCTTCTGCGCGTCGGCCGGCACCGGGCCGCGCGTCGATCACGGCACGGACCTCACGCTGACCGAGCTCACGGACGTCTTCCTCGTCGAGGCGGGCTCCGAGCGCGGGCGCGCCGTGCTCGAGCGCCTCCCCACGCGGCCGGCCACCCTCGCCGAGGTCGACCGCCTGGAGCAGGGCACGGCCGAGGCCCGCGGCCGGATGGGCCGCGCCATGGACATGAACGGCCTGCCCGACCTGCTCTTCGGCAACCTCGACCACCCGCGCTGGGACGACGTGGCCGCGCGCTGCCTGTCGTGCGGCAACTGCACCCTGGTCTGCCCGACCTGCTTCTGCTCGTCGGCCCACGACGCGTCGGACCTCTCCGGCGCCGAGGCCGCCCGCGTCCGCACGTGGGACTCGTGCTTCTCCGAGGAGCACGCCGCCATCCACGGGCAGAACTTCCGCCCCACCCTCAAGGATCGCTACCGCCAGTGGCTCACCCACAAGGTCGGGTCGTGGGTGCCGCAGTTCGGCGTGTCGGGCTGCGTCGGGTGCGGGCGGTGCATCGCCTGGTGCCCGGTGGGCATCGACATCACCGAGGAGGTCGCCGCGATCCGCGCGGACGCCCAGGCGCCGGCCGCCCTGCCGGCGCACCGCCCGCCCGCGACGGCCGCCGAGGACGCGCTCGTCCCCGCGCCCGCGGTGGTCAGCGCGGTCGTCCGGGAGACGGCCGACGTCGTGACGCTCCACATCACCCCGGCCGCGCCGATCCGGCACGCGCCGGGGCAGTTCATGATGCTCTCGCTCCCCGCGATCGGCGAGGTGCCGATCTCGATCTCCGGCGCCGACGACGACACCCTCGAGCACACGATCCGCGACGTCGGCGCGGCGACGCACGCGCTCGTCGAGCTCGCCGCGGGCCAGGAGCTCGGCCTCCGCGGGCCGTACGGGACCGCGTGGCCGCTCGACGAGGCGCGGGGCCGACCCGTGGTCGTGGTGGCGGGCGGCATCGGGCTCGCCCCGCTCCGCGGCGCGATCCGCGCGATGCTCGACCGGCCGAGGGACTACCCGAGCGTGCGGCTCTTCTACGGCACGCGCACGCCCGACGACATCCTCTTCGTGCGCGAGATGCTCGGCTGGGTGGACCGGCCGAGCTTCCGGATGGACGTCACCGTCGATCGCGCGGGCCCCGGCTGGCGCGGCCACGTCGGCGTGGTGACGCGCCTCCTGCGCCGCGAGGCGCTGCCGGAGGACGGGACGTACCTGCTCTGCGGCCCCGAGGTCATGATGCGCTTCACCATCGAGGCGCTCGCGGCCGCGGGCGTCCCGGCCGACCGCATCCACGTGTCCATGGAGCGGCACATGAAATGCGCCGCGGGCTTCTGCGGGCGGTGCCAGTACGGCCCGTGGTTCATCTGCAAGGACGGCCCGGTCTTCCGCTACGACCGGCTCTCCCTGCTCTTCGGAAGGGAAGGGTTCTGAGCGCCCCATGACGTCCCCGCGCCGCCCCCGCCTCGCCGTGTTCAAGCTCGCCTCCTGCGACGGCTGCCAGCTCACGCTCCTCGACTGCGAGGACGAGCTGCTCGCCGTGGCCGGCGCGGTCGACATCGTGCGGTTCGCCGAGGCGACGTCGCGCCCCGACGACGGCCTCCCGTTCGACCTCGCGCTCATCGAGGGCTCGGTCTCCACGCCCGAGCAGCTCGAGCACGTGCGCCGCCTGCGGGCGCGCGCGAGGCGGCTCGTCACCATCGGCGCCTGCGCGACCGCCGGCGGCATCCAGGCGCTGCGCAACTGGGCCGACGCCGAGGAGTACCTGCGCGCGGTCTACGCCCGGCCGGAGTACATCCGGTCGCTCGCGACCTCGACGCCGGTCTCCGCCCACGTGCCCGTCGACTTCGAGCTCCGCGGCTGCCCCATCGACAAGAGGCAGCTCCTCGAGCTCATCACCGCCACCCTCGTGGGGCGCCGCCCCGCCCTCCGCAACGAGAGCGTGTGCATGGAATGCAAGCGGCGGGGGAACGTCTGCGTGATGGTGGCGAAGGGGGAGCCGTGCCTCGGCCCGGTGACCCACGAGGGCTGCGGCGCCCTGTGCCCGAGCTACGATCGCGGCTGCTACGGGTGCTTCGGCCCGCGCGAGCGCGCGAACACCGGCGCGCTCGCCGGCTGGTTCATCGCCCACGGGATGGTGCCAGAGGAGGCGCTGCGGAGGTTCCGCGGGTTCAACGGGTGGGCCGAGGCCTTCCGCGAGGAGAGCGAGCGGCATGAGCGCTGAGGAGCGGGTCTACAAGGTCGACGTGCTCACCCGCGTGGAGGGCGAGGGCTCGTTCTACCTGCGCGCGCGGGGCGGCGCGGTCCTGGAGGCGCGCCTCGCGATCTTCGAGGCGCCGCGCTTCTTCGAGGCGCTCCTGCGCGGCCGCGGGATCCACGAGGTCCCCGACATCGTCGCGCGCATCTGCGGCATCTGCCCGGTCGCGTACCAGATGAGCGCGGTGCGCGCGATCGAGGGCGCCCTGGGCCTCGCCCCGAGCGAGCCCGTCCGCCGCCTGCGCCGCCTGCTCTACTGCGGCGAGTGGATCGAGAGCCACGCGCTCCACGTGTTCCTGCTGCACGCGCCGGATTTCCTCGGGTACCCGAGCGCGATCGAGATGGCGAAGGACCACAAGGACGTGGTCGAGCGGGGGCTGGCCATGAAGAAGGTCGGCAACGCGCTCGTCGCGCTGCTCGGCGGGCGCGCGATCCACCCGGTGTCGCCGCGCCTCGGCGGCTTCACCCGCGCGCCGAGGCGGCGCGAGCTCGCCCGGATCCGCGACGATCTCCGCCGCGCGTGCGACCAGGCGATCGAGGCGGTGCGCTGGACGGCCGCGCTCCCGGCGCCCGACTTCGAGCAGGACTACGTCTTCGTCGCGCTCGCCGGCGGCGACGCCTACCCGCTCGAGTGGGGCGACCGCATCGCGATCACCGGCCGGCCGGACGTCCCCGTGGAGCAGTGGGAGCAGCACTTCGTCGAGCGCCAGGTGCCGCACTCGACCGCGCTCCAGTGCCGGCTGGCCGACGGCTCGCCGTACCTGTGCGGCCCGATGGCGCGGCTCGCCCACCACGCGGGCAAGCTCCACCCGCGGGCCGCCGAGGCGCTCCGCGAGAGCGGGATCGCGGCCCCGGGATCCCTGACCACGAACCCGTTCCGGTCGATCGTCGTCCGGGCGGTCGAGATCGTCCACGCGCTCGCCGAGGCGATCGACCTCGTGGACGGCTACGAGGAGCCGGACCGCCCCTACGACGAGGTGACGCCGCGCGACGCCGTGGGGTTCGGCGCGACCGAGGCGCCGCGGGGGCTGCTCTGGCACCGCTATGCGATGGGGGCCGACGGGCTGGTGCGGGAGGCGCGCATCGTGCCGCCGACCTCGCAGAACCAGGCCCGCATCGAGCGGGACCTCGCGGGGATCGCCGGGGAGCTGCTCGCGCTCGATCACGGCGCGGCGACGCGGCGCTGCGAGCAGCTCATCCGGGCCTACGACCCGTGCATCTCGTGCTCGACCCACTTCCTCAAGCTCACGATCGACCGCGAGGGGGGGTCGTCGTGAGCAGGGGGCCGCTCGTGATCGCGCTCGGCAACGAGGCGGCGGGCGACGACGGCGCCGCGCTCGCCGCCGCGCGGGCGCTCGCGGAGGACGGCGGCGTCGACGTGGTGCTCGCCGGCAGGCCGGGGGTCGCGCTCCTCGATCTGCTCGACGCGGCGCGGCCGGTGGTGCTGCTCGACGTGGTGCGCGCGGGCGGGGCGCCGGGCGCGATCGTGTCGCTGGGCCTCGGCGAGGCGCTGGACCGCGCCGCGCCGGGGCCGCACGTCTCGTCGCACGGCTTCGGCCCGGCCGAGGCCCTGGAGCTCGCGCGCGCCCTCGGCCGACCGCTGCCGCGGGGCATCCTCGTCGGCATCGAGGGCGCGCGCTTCACCGCGGGCGCGCCGCACTCGGACGCCGTGGCGCAGGGTATCCCCGCGTTGATCGAGGCCGCGCGCGCCGCGGTGGCGGCGCTGAGGAGGGAGTCATGCACGAGCACGGGCTGATCCAGCGGCTCCTCGCCCGCGCGCTCGCCGAGGCGGAGCGCCGTGGCGGGCGCCTCCGCGGGGTGCACGTGCGCCTCGGCGCGCTCGCGAGCGCCACGCCGGAGCACTTCCGCGAGGACTTCGAGCACGTCCGCGCGGAGCTCTCCGCGGGCGACGTCGCGCTCCATGTCGAGGTCGCGCCCGAGCGCCCGGCCGGGGTCGAGCTCGTGTCGATCGACGTGGCCGGCGCGGCCGGCCCGGCAGGCTGATGGAACGGCGCCGCGGCCGCGTCGAGGGGGTCGCCCAGGGGGTGGGCTTCCGGCCGTTCGCGGCGCGGCTCGCGCGCGAGCTGGGCCTCGCCGGCGGGGTGCGCAACGAGGGGGGCGCGGTCGTGGTCGAGGTCGAGGGCGACCGGGAGCGGCTCGACGCCTTCGCCCGGCGCCTCGAGGCCGAGGCGCCCGCGGCGGCGCGGATCGATCGCGTGGCGTGGGCCGCGGTCGCGCCGCGCGGCGCGCGCGGCTTCCGCATCGACGAGAGCGACCCGGGCGGCGCGCCGAGGCTGACCATCCCGCCGGATCTGCGCGCGTGCGAGGGATGCCTGGCGGAGGTCGAGGATCCGGGGGCGCGGCGCCTCGGCTACCCGTTCACGAGCTGCGCGGCGTGCGGCCCGCGCTTCACGATCGTCGAGGCGCTGCCGTACGACCGGCCGCGCACCACGATGGCGCGCTTCGCGATGTGCGCCGCGTGCCGCCGCGAGTACGACGATCCGGCCGACCGGCGCTACCACGCCCAGCCGATCGCGTGCCCGGCGTGCGGGCCCGCGCTCACCCTCCGCGACGCGGCGTTCGCGCGGCTCGCCGGGGGCGACGCCGCGCTCGCCCAGGCGTGCGAGGCGCTCCGCCGCGGGGGCATCGTGGCGCTCAAGGGGCTCGGCGGCTACCAGCTCCTCTGCGACGCGCGGGACGAGGCCGCGGTCCAGCGGCTGCGCGAGCGCAAGCGGCGCGCCGAGAAGCCGTTCGCGGTGATGGTGGCGGAGGTCGCCGCGGCCAGGGCGCTCGCCGCCGTCTCCGCGCTGGAGGAGGAGGCGCTCACCTCCGCCGCGGCGCCCATCGTCCTGCTGCGCCGGCGCGGCGACGGGCTCGCGCGCTCGGTCGCGCCGGGCAGCGCCCGGCTCGGCGTCATGCTCCCGGCCACGCCGCTGCACCACCTGCTCGCGCGGCGGCTCGGGTTCCCCGTGGTGGCCACCAGCGGCAACCTCCACGAGGAGCCGATCGCCGCGGACGACGAGGACGCGCGACGCCGCCTCGGGCGGATCGCCGACGTGTTCCTGACCCACGATCGGCCCATCGCGCGCCGGTGCGACGACGCCGTGGTGCACGTGGTCGACGGCCGCATCCGCACCCTGCGGCTCGCCCGCGGCCTCGCGCCCGTCCGGGTCGCACTCGGGTCAACCTCGGTCGGGACGACCTCAACCTCGGTCGGGACGACCTCAACCTCGGTCGGGACGACCTCAACCTCGGTCGGGACGGTCGGGACGACCTCAACCTCGGTCGGGACGACCACCTCAACCTCGGTCGGGACGGTCGGGGCGACCTCAACCTCGGTCGGGACGACCTCAACCTCGGTCGGGGCGACCTCAACCTCGGTCGGGACGACCTCAACCTCGGTCGGGGCGACCACCTCAACCTCGGTCGGGGCGACCTCAACCTCGGTCGGGACGACCTCAACCTCGGTCGGCCGCGCCCTGCTCTGTGCGGGCGCGCACCTCAAGAACGCGCCGGCCGCCGCGGTCGACGGGGAGGCGGTGCTGTGGCCTCACGTCGGCGACCTCGACACGCCGGCCGCCCGGGACGCCCTCGACGAGGCGCTCGCGGCGCTCCGCGCCTTCCTCGCCCTCGACCCCGCCGCGGTGGTGGCCGACGCCCACCCGGACTACGCCTCGACGCGCTGGGCGGAGCGCTCGGGGCTGCCCGTCGTCCGGGTGCAGCACCACCACGCGCACGTGGCCGCGTGCCTCGCCGAGCACGGCGGCCGCGAGGCGCTCGGCGTCGCCTGGGACGGCGCCGGGCTCGGCGACGACGGGACGCTCTGGGGCGGCGAGCTCCTCCACGTCACGCCGCGCGGCGCGCGCCGCCTCGCGCACCTGCGCCCGTTCCCGCTCCCGGGCGGCGACGCCGCCGCGCGCGACGGGCGGCGGGCGCTCGCCGGCCTCCTGGTCGAGGCCGGCCTCCCGCTGCCCGCGGGCGACCGCGATCTCGAGCGCTTCGCCGCGGTCGCGCGCTCGACCCGCCTCGCGCCCCGGACGAGCAGCGCGGGGCGGCTGTTCGACGCCGTGGCCGCGCTCACGGGCCTCCGGGCGCGCGCGTCGTTCGAGGGGCAGGCGGCGCTCGCGGTGGAGCACGCGGCCGAGCCCGGCGCCGAGCCGTACCCGTTCCGCCTCGACGGGCCGTCGATCGACTGGGCGCCGATGCTCGCGCCGATGCTGGCCGAGCGCGGCGACGCGCGCCGCGTGGCCTCCCGGTTCCACGCGACGCTGATCGCGATGATCGTCGAGGTCGCCGTCCGGCACGGCGCCCGCGCCGTGGCGCTCGCGGGCGGCTGCTTCCAGAACGTCCTCCTGGCCGAGGGCGCGGCGCGCGCCCTGCGCGAGCGCGGCCTCTCGGTGCTCCTGCCCGCGGCGGCGCCGCCGGGCGACGGAGGGCTCGCGCTCGGCCAGGCCTGGGTGGCGAGCCACCTCGCTTCTCTGCCAAGATCGGGGCGCTGACCCATGTGCCTCGCCGTCCCTGGCCGCTTGCTCGATCGCGCCGAGGGCCCCACCGGCCTCCCGGTAGGCCGCGTCCACTTCGGCAGCGTCGTCAAGGAGGTCTGCCTCGCCTTCACCCCGGACGCGCGCCCGGGCGACTACCTCCTCGTCCACGTCGGCTTCGCCATCCAGCGCCTCGACGAAGAGGCCGCGCGCCGCACGCTCGAGCTCCTCGCCGAGGCCGCGCCATGAAGTACGTCGACGAGTTCCGCGACCCCGCGCGCGTGCGGCGCGTGGCCGAGGCCCTCGATCGCGCCGTGACCCGCCCGTGGACCGTCATGGAAGTCTGCGGCGGGCAGACCCACGCCATCGCGCGCTACGGCCTCGACGCGCTCTTCCCGCGCGGCCTCTCGCTGGTCCACGGCCCTGGCTGCCCCGTGTGCGTCACCCCGCTGGAGGTCATCGAGGCGGCGCGCGCCATCGCGCTCACGCCGGACGTGATCCTCTGCGCCTACGGCGACATGCTCCGCGTCCCCGGCGCGCGCGGCGACCTGCTCGAGGCGCGCTCGCGCGGCGCGGACGTCCGCGTGGTGCTCTCCCCGCTCGATGCCGTCCGCCTCGCCCAGGCCTCGCCGGATCGGCGCGTGGTCTTCTTCGGCGTGGGCTTCGAGACCACCGCGCCGGCCACGGCCATGGCCGCCGAGCTCGCGCGGCGCCTCGATCTCGGCAACTTCAGCCTCCTCGCCGCCCACGTCCGCGTGCCGCCGGCCATGGAGCTGCTCCTCGCCTCGCCCTCGTGCCGCGTGCAGGGCTTCCTCGCCGCCGGGCACGTGTGCGCCGTCGCCGGCACGGGCGAGTACCCGGCGATCGCCGCGCGCTTCGGCGCGCCGATCGTGGTGACCGGCTTCGAGCCGCTCGACATCCTCCAGGGCCTCTGGATGCTCGTCCGCCAGCTCGAGGAGGGCCGCGCCGAGGTCGAGAACCAGTACGCCCGGTCCGTGCCGGACGAGGGCAACCCCGTGGCGCGGGAGATGGTCGCCCGGGTCTTCGAGCCGGCGGATCGGCCCTTCCGCGGCCTCGGCGTGGTGCCGGCCGGCGGGCTGCGGATCCGGGACGCCTACGCCCGATGGGACGCCGAGCGGCGCTTCTCGCTGCGCCTCGCTCCCTTGGACGAGCCGGGCCGGTGCCGGGCCGCCGAGGTGCTGCAGGGCCTGCTCGAGCCGACCGCGTGCCCCGAGTTCGGCCGCGGCTGCACGCCCGACAGGCCGCTCGGCGCCCCGATGGTCTCGACCGAGGGCGCCTGCGCCGCGTACTTCAGGTACCGCCGGGCGCGCCGCGCTCCCGGCGAGGAGCTCCCGTGAGCGACGCGCCCGACCTCACCTGCCCCCTGCCCTGCTCCGACTACCCGCGCGTCGTCCTGGCGCACGGCGGCGGCGGCCGGGTGATGCACCGCCTGATCCGCGAGCTCTTCGTCGCGGCGTTCGACAGCCCGTGGCTCGCCGCGGGCCACGACGGCGCGGTGATCGACCCGGGCGGCGGGGCGCTGGCGCTCACCACGGACGCGTTCACGGTCCGCCCGCTGTTCTTCCCCGGCGGGGACATCGGCAGCCTCGCGGTGCACGGCACGGTCAACGATCTGGCCATGTGCGGTGCGCGGCCGCGCTACCTCACGGCGTCGTTCGTCCTCGAGGAGGGGCTCCCGCTCGACGATCTCCGGCGCGTCGTGGCCTCGATGGCGGGCGCGGCGCGCCGGTCGGGCGTCGCCGTCGTGGCGGGCGACACCAAGGTGGTCGAGCGCGGCAAGGGCGACGGGGTGTACATCGCCGTCACCGGCGTGGGCCAGGTCGAGAGCCGCGCGCCGATCGCGCCGGAGCGGGTGCGCCCCGGCGACGTCGTGCTGGTCAGCGGCCCGGTGGGCGATCACGGCGTCGCGGTCATGACCGCGCGGGAGGGGATCGGCATCGAGACCGATCTGGTGAGCGACTCGGCGCCCGTGGCCGACGCGGTGCTCGCGCTGATCCGTGCGGGCGTCGACGTCCGCTGCCTCCGCGATCCGACGCGCGGCGGGCTGGCGACGGTCCTGTGCGAGATCGCCTCCGCCGCGGGGATCGGCGTCCGCGTGGCCGAGGAGGCGATCCCGGTGCGGCCGGCGGTGGCCGACGCCTGCGAGCTGCTCGGCCTGGATCCGTGCTACGTCGCCTGCGAGGGGCGGTTCGTGGCCTTCGTCCCGGAGGCGGACGGCGAGCGGGCGCTCGCGATCCTGCGCGCGACCCCTGGCGGCGAGGGGGCGCGCCGCATCGGCCGCGCGACCTCGGGGCCCCCGGGGACGGTGGTGCTCGAGGGCGCGCTCGGCGGCGAGCGGGTGCTCGACATGCTCTCGGGCGAGCAGCTCCCGCGGATCTGTTGACGGGGACCGGCGGCGTCGACCGGTGGACGCCCCCTCGCGGGCTCCATCAAGGCTTCGCCGCCGGCGCGGCGTGGTCGCGGCGCACCTCGGCGTGCCCGTTCGCGAGGAAGGCGTCGATCACGGTCGCGTGGGCCTGAATCAAGCGGACGACCTCGGGTGACGTGGAGGTCTCCTTCACGCGGACGCCCTTCTCGGTGGGGGTCGTGGTCATCGCGATCCGGTCGGCGTGGGCGAAGATCGCGGCGAACAGCGGATCTCGGGCGTGGATCGGGCGGCGCTCCTCCATGCGGCGGCGCATCGCCTGCACGTGATCGCGAATCCCCTGCGCCACGGCCGGATCATCGGATTCGGTCAGCGTCTCCACGCCGTCGGGCAGCATCGTGACCTGCCGGCGAACCTGCCCGCGGTGATCGAGCAGGTAATGGAACAGCTCCCTGTCCGACGAGCCCGCGGAGTCGCCGCCCATGGGCCCGTGTCCACCGGGCGCGCCCGTGCCGTCTCCGCCCCTGTGCGGCCCCGCGCCGTGCATGCCGAGGTGCGCGCCGCCGCCGTGGCGCCCCATCCCGGCCATCCCCCCGTGGCCCGCGTGCATCCCTCGGCCGTCGCCGCCGTTCCCGTGGCGCGGCGGGCCGCTTTGACCTCTGCCGTGGCCGCTGCAGCAGGCACACGACGCCCGCTCCTTGCCCGCGCATCCCTCGCGGGCGCAGCCCGCGTGAGCCCCGCCGCCGGCCGTCGCCACGCCCGCGCCCGGCTGGGCCGCGCACCCCGCGAGCGCCAGCGCCATCCCCGCCACCAACCCGATCTCTCGCACCTTCTTCATGACGTCCCATCTCCCTCTCGCGGCAACGTGCAAGCGATGTACCCATCGCGGACATCACGCGCGCTCCGCTCGCGCGACGAGGCGGCGCACAGCGAGGGAGGGTGCACCACGCCGGCGCGATCCACGGGGGCGCGTGATCCCGAGCTCGGCGGCGCGGCCTGCAGGATCGCGGCCTGGTCTCCTGCACCAGGACGCGGGGATTGCGCGCGTATGCAACCCGCGCGCTGGCGATGGGGCGGGGCTCTCTCGCCATGCCGCCCGAGGCCTCTGGCACGATCATCGCAACGATGCGGCGACGCGGCGATGCGGCGAGGCGGCGAGGCGGCGAGGCGGCCATACGCCTTGAGCTCGCGCTGTCCGTAAGAGCGCGATCGCCACATCACCGCGCGTGCGGTGATCGTGGCCATGCGGGGCTCGACGTCCCGGGAGGTAGTTCCCATGTTGTTTCGACAGCTCTTCGATCCCACCTCGTCCACCTACACCTATCTGCTGGCGGACCCCGAGACCCGCGAGGCCGTGCTCATCGACCCGGTGCGCGATCAGGTCGAGCGGGACATCGAGCTGCTGAGCGACCTCGGCCTGAAGCTCGTTTATACGCTGGACACGCACGTGCATGCCGATCACGTGACCTCCGCGAGCATCCTCCGCCGCCGGCTGGGCAGCAAGACCGTGCTCTCGGCCAAGGCCAGCGTGGCGTGCGCCGATGTACCGGTGAAGCAGGGCGACGTGATCCGGTTCGGCCGTCAGGCGCTCGAGGTCCGCGAGACGCCGGGCCATACCGACGGCTGCGTCACCTACGTCACCGCGGACAGATCGATGGCCTTCACGGGCGACGCATTGCTCATCCGGAGCTGCGGGCGGACCGATTTCCAGCAGGGCGATCCGCGGAAGCTCTATCGCTCCGTGCGCGAGCAGATCTTCACGCTGCCCCCGGAGACGCGCCTTTACCCCGCCCACGATTACAAGGGGCGGACCGTGACGACGGTCGCCGAGGAGCTCCGGCTGAATCCGCGCCTCCGCAGCGAGCGGACCGAGGAGGAGTTCGTGAAGATCATGAGCGAGCTCCACCTCGCGAAGCCGAAGCAGATGGAGATCGCCGTCCCGGCGAACCAGCAGTGCGGGACGCCCGACCGCGAGACGATGACCGGCGAGCCGAAGCCCGAGCGCGCCTGGGCGCCCGTGACCCGGACGGCGACGGGGACGCCCGAGGTGCCGCCGGAGTGGGTCGCGGCGCACGGCTGAGACGCGCGGCTGGTCGACGTGCGGGAGCCCGAGGAATACGCCGGGTCGCTGGGGCACATCGCCGCGGCGGAGCTCGCGCCGCTCGGGCGGCTCCAGGACGTATCCGCGACATCCCGGCGGCCGGCGGCTGCGGCGCCTGACGCCGCGAGCCCGGGCCTCGCCTCGCCCGAGCGCGCGCCCCCGGCCTCCTCAGCGACCTCGGCCAGGGTGGCCCAATCCGGCTCAACGCCGTGCACACCCCGTCTCGAGCCGTGATATCCGCTCATTCAGCGCACCCTGGCGCACTCCATGGCTGGCGCCGCTGGCGCTGCATGGCACACGCCTCGAGCGACGTCGCGCTCTCCGCGCGGAGACGCGCTGGCACACAGCCTGCACATGCCCGGTGTCATGCGAACGACGATGGGCTTCTTGGCAATGTTTGTATCGGCTCTTCTGGCATGCGGCCCGAACGAGGGCGGGAATGCGGGAGGGGGCGGCGCCGATCAGGGCGCGGGTGCTGGCGGTGGCGGCTCCAACCAGGGCGGTGGCGGCTCCAACCAGGGCGGCGGCGGCTCCAGCCAGGGCGGCGGCGGCTCCAGCCAGGGCGGCGGCGGCTCGACCGCGGCCCCCGTCGAGTGCTTCGAGGTGAAGCCCGGCTGCATGCTGCCCTCGGACACGACGCGCATCACGACCCCGGATGTCCCGCCGGAGGACCTGGAGTCGCTGTCGCGCAACAACGCGAGCTTCGCGCTGGACCTCGGGCGCGCGCTCCACAGCGCGGCGGACAACGTCGTCTACGCTCCCTTCAGCGTCTCGACCGCGCTCGCGATGGCCTACGCGGGCGCGCGGGGCGCCACGGAGGAGGCGATGGCCGAGGCGATGCGCTTCGAGCTGCCCCAGGAGCGGCTGCACCCGGCGTTCAACCACGTGGACCTCGAGCTCCAGAAGCGCACCGGGGACCCCAACGACACGACGGGGCGCGGCTTCCGGCTCCGCACCGCCAACGCGATCTGGTCGCACATCGGTTATCCGATCGAGGAGCCGTTCTTGCAGACGCTCGGCGAGAACTACGGAGCGCACGTGTGGCTCGCCGACTTCGATCGCCCGCCGGAGGCCGAGGGCCTCATCAACGCGTGGGTGAGCGACCGGACGGATGGCCTGATCCCGAAGCTCCTCGAGGACGTCCTGGACCCGGAGTCGCGGGTCGTGCTCGTCAACGCGATCTCCTTCGAGGCCGCGTGGAGGGAGCCGTTCTCGGAGCGCGCGACGAAGCCCGACAGCTTCCGGCGCGGCGACGGCATGAGCGTCATCGCCCAGATGATGCGCGGCACGCAGGACACGCGCCACGGCGCGGGCGACGGCTGGGAGGCGGTCGAGCTCCCTTACGCGGGGGTCGCCGTCTCGATGTTCCTCGTGATGCCCGCCGAGGGGACCGCGGACACGTTCGAGGAGTCGCTCGACGGCGAGGCGCTCGAGGAGATCATCGCCTCGATGCAGCAGCGGTCGGTCGACATCACGATGCCGAAGTTCTCGTTCGGCTCGTCCGCCTCGCTCAACCAAGCGCTCGGCGCGCTCGGCATGGAGATCGCGTTCAGCGAGGAAGCCGACTTCACGGGCATCTATCGCGAGCCAGGAGGGATGCAGATCCAGCACGTCATTCACAAGGCGGTCATCGACGTGGACGAGGCCGGGACCGAGGCGGCGGCGGCGACGGCGGTCGTCCTCGCCGTCAGCGCCTCGGGCGCTGGCCCCCTCCCCGAGCCTGCGACGATCGTCCTCGACCGCCCCTTCTTCTTCTTCATCCGCGACGTGCCCACGGGGGCGATCCTCTTCGCGGGACGCGTCAACGATCCGACAGCGCCCTGAGATCGTGCCACGACTCATCGTGGCACAATCCGCAGCGAACGCCCTGCCTCGACTTGGCACAACCAGAGACATAGAGACGCTCTCGGAGAGATGTCTCTATGGCACACTCTCTGGCACGCAGCCTGCAACGACTCAGCCTCATGAGAACGACCATCGGCTTGGCAGCAATGCTCATGTGGGCTCTTGTGGGTTGCAGCAGCTCGAACCAGGGCGGCGAGACGGGCGGAGGCGGCTCGCATCAGGGTGAGGGGGGCTCCAACCAGGGCGGGGGCGGCTCGACCGCGGCCCCCGCCGAGTGCTTCGAGGTGAAGCCCGGCTGCGTGGTGGCCTCGGACGCGGAGCGCATCACGACTCCGGACGTCCCGGCGGAAGATCGGGAGTCGCTCGCGCGCAACAACGCGAGCTTCGCGCTCGACCTCGGCCGCGCCCTCGACGGCGCGACGAAGAACCTCGTCTACTCGCCCTTCAGCGTCTCGACCGCGCTCGCGATGTCCTACGCGGGCGCGCGCGGCGACACGAAGGAGGCGATCGCCAAGGCGATGCGCTTCGAGCTGCCGGAGGACCGGTTGCATCCGGCGTTCAACCATGTGGACCTCGAGCTCCAGAAGCGCGCCGAGAGCACCAGGGAGGGAGGCGGCTTCCGGCTCCGCACGGCCAACGCGCTCTGGTCGCAGCTCGAGCTCACGCTGCAGCAGCCGTTCTTGAAGGTGCTCGTCGAGAGCTACGGGGCGCCCGTGCGGCTCGCGGACTTCACGAACGCGGAGGAGGCCGAGGGCCTCATCAACACGTGGGTGAGCGACCGGACGGATGGCCTGATCCCGAAGCTCCTCGACGGCAACGTGGAGCCGGCCACGCAGCTCGTCCTCGTCAACGCGATCTCCTTCAAGGCGGCGTGGAGCGAGCCGTTCAAGGAGGAGGCGACCAAGCCCGGGGCGTTCGAGCGCGCCGACGGCACGAGCGTCACCGCCCAGATGATGCGCGGCACGCAGGAGACGCGCCACGGCGCCGGCGACGGCTGGGAAGCGGTGGAGCTCCCTTATGCGGGGACCCCCGTCTCGATGGTCGTCGTGATGCCCGATCCGGGGACCGCGGACGCCTTCGAGGAGTTGCTCGACGGCGCGGCGCTCGAGGAGCTCCTCGACTCGATGCAGCAACGGTCGGTCGATATCACGATGCCGAAGTTCTCGTTCCGCTCGTCCGCCTCGCTCAAAGAGGCGCTCCAGACGCTCGGCATGGGGGTCGCCTTCAGCCCCGACGCCGATTTCAAGGGGATCATCGCCGAAGGCGAGCTCAATATCCAGGACGTCATTCACGAGGCGCTCATCGACGTGGACGAGGCCGGCACCGAGGCGGCGGCGGCGACAGCGGTCCTCTTCGAGGTCACGGGCGGGGGCGCCCCCGTGCCTGCGGAGATCGTCGTGGACCGCCCGTTCTTCTTCTTCATCAAGGACCTGGCGACGGAAGCGATCCTCTTCGCGGGGCGCGTCAACGATCCGACGGCGCGCTGAGGGCGAGCGACCGACCTCCGCCTCTCACGCCTCCGCGGCCGCCGGGCGCGACGCCTGCACCGTCCGCCAGGCGGTCGCGCCGAGGATGACGGCGCCGCCCACCATCGACCAGACCCCGGGCCGCTCGCCGACGAGGAGGAGCGCCCACACGGGGTTGAGCACCGGCTCCACCAGCACCAGGAGGGAGGCCTCGAGGGCCGGCGTGTGGCGCACGCCTCGGCCGAAGATGGCGTAGGGGAGGCCGAGCTGCACCGCGCCCAGGAACACGAGGAGCCCGACGTCCAGCGCTCCTGGCCGGGCCGCGCCGCCCAGCGCGAGCGGCAGGGTGCCGAGCCCCGCGAGGAGATTGCCCCAGAGGAGCACCACGGGGTTCTCGTCCTGGGCCGCCCGGAGCCCGACGAGCGCCAGCGCGAACATGACCCCGGACACGAGCGCGAGGGCGTTGCCCAGGAGCTGTCCTGCCGAGAGCTGGTCGAGGAAGAAGAGCCCCATTCCGGCGACGAAGACGGGAACGGCGAGCTTCTCGCCGCGCGAGGGGCGCTCGCGGAGCAGCCAGGGGCTGAGCAGGAGCACGTACAGCGGGGCGGTGGACTGCAGGAAGATGGCGTTCGCGGCCGTGGTCAGCTTGGTGGACTGGACGAACAGCACCATGGTCGCCGCGCTCGCCGCCGCGGCGCCGAGGGTGCGCCACGTCGGGAGTCGGCGGGCGCCCGGCAACGCGAGGCCCAGCACGAGCGCCGCGATGAGCGAGCGGCCGCAGGTGACCTGCCATGCGTTGAGGGAGATCAGCTTGATCCCCGCGCCGCCGGTCGACCAGAGGAGCGCGGCGGTCAGGATCAGCAGGCGAGAGCGAACCGTGAGGGGCAGAGAGCTCATGAGGCTGCGTGTGTCCCGATCCGGCGGCGAGTCCTATACACGCCCGGACAGGCGCCGTAAATGGCGGTCAGTCGCGTCTCCAGCGCCGCCTCTCTCCGCGCCGCTCGTCCAGGTCGCGGGCCCCGGTGACCCCGGCAACAGCGGTTCAGCGCGGCGAGATCCCCGCGATCCCGCAGGCGAGCTCGGAGAGCATCGTCACGGCCGCGCCGTACGCGCCGGCGTCCTCGGAGCTCGCGTTGCCCTGCAGGCTCCGCTTGTAGACCCCCTGGGCGATCGCGGCGAGGCGGAAGATGCCGAAGGCCATGAAGTACGGCCACGCCTCGATGTCGTCGCGACCGGAGAGCTTGCAGTAGGCGGCGACCATCTCGTCCTCGGTCGGGATCCCGAGCGACGCGACATCGACCCCGGCGAGGCCGCCGCGACCGGGGAGGTTGATGCGGTACCCCATGCAGGCGTACGCGAGGTCGCTCACCGGATGTCCCAGGGTCGAGAGCTCCCAGTCGAGCGTCGCGAGGATCTCGGGGGGAGAGCCGGATGAAAAGACGAGGTTGTCGATCCGGTAATCGCCGTGGACGAGCGTCGTCTCGTCGTTCGCCGGGACGTTGGTGGACAGCCAGCGCCTGAGCGCCTCCATGGCCGGCACCTCGCCCGTGCGCGAGGCCTCGTACTGCCTCGACCAGCGGTCGACCTGTCGCGCGACGAAGCCGCCGATCTTGCCGTGATCCGCGAGCCCCACGGCGGCGAAGTCGACGCGGTGGAGCGCCGCGAGCACGCGGATGGTGTCGGCATAGATCGCGCGGCGCTCCTCGGCGGTCCCGACGTCCGGCAAGGTCGGATCCCAGAAGATCCGCCCGGCGACGTACCGCATGACGAAGAACGGTGTGCCGATCACCGCGTCGTCCTCGCAGAGGGCGAGCGCGTCCGGCACGGGCACGTCGGTGTCGCGGAGCGCGCGCAGGATCCGGTATTCGCGCTCGACGGCGTGCGCGGACGGAAGGAGCTTGCCGGGTGGCTTCTTTCGCACGACGAGCTCGAGATCGCCGCCCGCCCCGCCGTGGACGCCCACCCAGTACGTCGGGTTCGACTGGCCGCCCTTGAACTGGGCGACGGTCACGGTGCCTCCCGCGCAGCCCTCGACGTGCTCGGCGAGCCAGCGGCCGAGGGCCGCCTCGTCGATCCGGTGCGCCTCGCGGGGCGCGCGGGTGCTGCTCGGCGGGGTGAGCGTCATCGCACGTCCGACCCTATCACGCAGGGCGCCCGCCTCCTATACTGCCGCCGTGACGATCTCGTTCGAGTTGCCCCCCGAGCTGGCCGATCTCCGCCGTCGCGTGCGCGCGTTCGTCGACGAGCACGTCATACCGAACGAGGCGCGGATCCTCGAGGAGGATCGTGAGCGACGGAAGGACACGCTGACGGCGCTCCGCGAGCGCGCGCGGGCCGAGGGGCTCTTCGTGCCGCACCTGCCCGTGGAGCACGGCGGCCTGGGGCTCGGCATCATGGGCATGTGCGCGGTCTTTCGCGAGA
Organism: Sorangium cellulosum; assembly: GCF_004135735.1. Lineage (GTDB taxonomy): Bacteria > Myxococcota_A > Polyangia > Polyangiales > Polyangiaceae > Sorangium > Sorangium cellulosum_F. The sequence goes on from NZ_CP012670.1 coordinate 6,309,509, forward strand.
TGGGCCGCTCGCCGCTCGGCGCGGCCTGCTTCAACTGCGATGCGCCGGATCAGGGCAACATGGATCTTCTGCTCAAGGCGGCCTCGCCCGCGATCCGCGCGAAGTACCTGGCGCCGCTCGCCCGGGCCGAGATCACGAGTGGTTTCGCGATGACCGAGCCCGCCCCCGGCGCCGGCGCCGATCCGTCGAACCTGCGCACGCGGGCGGCCCGGGTCGACGGCGGCTGGGTGATCGACGGCCACAAGTGGTACACGACCGGCGGCGGCGAGGCGGCGTTCCTCATCGTGATGGCGCGGACCTCGGAGGATCCCCGCACCGGGGCGACGATGTTCGTGGTGGATCGCCACGCCGAGGGCGTCGAGCACGTGCGCGACATCCCGGTGATGAGCCCGCCGGTGCTGGCGCACCGCGAGGCCGAGATGCGCTTCCACGGGGTGCGCGTCGGCGACGAGGCGGTCCTCGGCGGCGTCGGCGAGGGCTTCCTCCTGGCGCAGCGGCGCCTCGTGCCGGCGCGGCTCACGCACTGCATGCGCTGGCTCGGCTGGGCCGACCGCGCGCTCGCGATGTGCCGCGAGTACGTGCTCACGCGGGAGAGCTTCGGCAAGACGCTCGCGCACCACCAGATGATCCAGAAGAAGCTCGCGGACGCGGCGTCCGGCCTCCACGCCGGCAACCTGATGACGCTGCACTGCGCGGCGATGCTCGAGCGGGGCGAGGAGAAGGAGGCGCGGCCTTACTCCTCGATGGCGAAGAACCACGTCGCGCGGCTCCTCTGCCAGGTGCTCGACGACGCGATCCAGATGCACGGGGCGCTCGGCTACAGCGAGGATATGCCGTTCGCGGTGTGGTACCGCCTCGCGCGGTCCGCGCGCATCGCCGACGGGCCGGACGAGGTGCACGACGTCGTCGTGGCGCGGGACTTCTTGCGAGGCGCGCTGACGACGCTGATCTGAGGGGGAGAGGGCGGATTCGCCGGGGGGAGAGGGCGTCGTCTCCGAGGGGGAGAGGGGGTCGCCGTTGAGGGGGAGAGGGTGCCTTCGGCGGTCAGCGGATGAGACCGCTCGCGCGGAACATCCGGTCGTAGATGGCGCGGATCGCGGGCTCCTTGTGCCTGTTGTAGTCCATCACGGTGCCGCCTCGCGCCGAGATCTCGGCGGCGGCCGCGAGCTTGGCGCGGCGGTAGAGGTCGAGCTCCTCCGGATGGTCGATGAGCCACCTCCGGAACATGCGATGGCGGATCACCTCCGGGCAATCGGGGCCGAAGACGTGCACGTTGCTGTTCGGCTCGGCGAGCGTGAGGAGGCGGTGCTCGTGCCAGTCCGGCTCGCGGACGACCAGCGTGAATCCGGCGCTCGACAGGGCGGGGACGTACGCGCGCTCGTCGGCGGGATCGGCGACGGTGAGGTCGACGTCGATCGTCGGCTTGGCGGGCAATCGCGGGACCGAGGTCGAGCCGACGTGCTCGATCGCGAGCGCGGCTTCGCCGAGGGCGGCGCGGATTCGCTGCGCGATGAGGTCGAACTGCTGCGGCCAGCGCGCGTCGGGGTCGACCACGACGATCGGCGCGGGCCTGGGGGGGCCGTTCACCCAGGGGTCGTGGTCGGGGGCGGGCTCGTGGTGCTTGGTGATCTCCTCGGGGGTGGGCATGGTGCGGGGCAGAGAGTGTAGTACACGACTGGTCGAGGTTGTCCCTGGGTGGTGGGGGGAGGAAAGGTCTTCCGGGCTGCCCGGCGCGCGGCGAACACCCCTCCGGGGACCTACGGGATCGACGCAGAACCAGGAACCAGGGATCCGGGAACGGATCTGGGCGGCGCTCGGTGTCGCCGTGTCGCCGTAACGGCTGCTCGGATCACGTCGGAATACGCGGAGATGGCGCGCGATGGCGTCCGTCGGGCGGTCGCGCAGCAGAGCGTGGGGTTCTCCTCACGCCAGCAAGGCGACGCTTCCGGCTGCCGAAGAGGCCTCGGCCGTCCGCTGACGTGGCAGCTCCCAGCAACGTAGCCAGCGGCTGCAGCGCGCCGCATCGTTGCGTCGTTCGGTTCGTCCGATCCCCTCGTATCGGAGGCTTGACATGGCGGGTTGTCCATTGGTACATCCTCACGATGCGTAGGAGAGACACAAAATGCAGATTCGAATGCATCGGCGGTCCACGGATGCAATGCACGATACCCCCCTCTCTGCAGGGACCAGCGTACCGATGAGGCACCATGTCACGACCAATTGTTCATGACTTTACCCGGGCCGTCCAGCGCCTGACCTGGGTGAAAGAAGCGCGCGCCTACCACGTGTCCGCAGAGAATCGGCTCGTTGCTGAGACTGGGGTCCACGCAGACTCGCTGCGGCAGGGGCTCTACCTGTATCTGTACAGCAACAGCGGTGAGACCCACCCAATCAGAAACAAGAATAGACACCACCACCCACCGGACGGTGCCGTGATCTGTCCGCCCGGCTACTGCACGCTCAAGAGTGGCATGTTTCGACACGGCTTGCATGAGCATATCAGGAGGAACGTTCATGCCCATCTCTGGCGTCCAGATGCGACCCCCCGGCAAGACCATCTTACCCCGCAGGTGATAGCTTGGTTCCTCGTGTTTGAAACCGATCCGCTTGGCCCTCCACCGCTCGGCGCAAGGCAGAAAACTCGGGAGAAGTATTACAACTTCATGGTTCGAAAATGGTTATCCGAGCGCAACCTGAACGACCCTCGACAAAGCGAGCTATCCGAGCATCGCTGGATTCCTCCTCATACGACAACGCCTCCGCTTGCTCCGGAGGATGGGCGGGGGTTTCTCGAGAACCTTCTCGCGAGCAATCCGGACTGGTAGGCTCCTGGGGCACGTGAAATTGTCTAGGAGGCTGACATGGTGTGCTCGCCTCCGCTCGCCACGTACGGAGAGACGACTGCCTAAAAAAAATAACGTTTTCGCGGCGGCGGAGCGGCGCTCCGACCTGCGTTGAAACGCAACTTCGTCGATCCGAAGCAAGTCGAACACCTTCCAGTCGCGCTGCATGGTGTGGCTGAAAAAGAAGCGGAGCGCGTGCTCGGCGATGTTGATGCTCGATGGCGCCAGCTTCCTCTCGGAGGTAGAGGAAGTATGCGCGGACGTCCTCGTCCGTGATCGCCTCCGGCTCCCGCGCTACCCGATCGATGAACTGCCGCACCGCGAGCAGGTATCCCTCCTGCGTCCGCGGTCGAAGGTCGCGCAGCCGCTGGGGCAGCGACGACGCCTCGCGCATGCGCTCGCCGCACGTCCGCCAGCGCGACCACGTCGTGGTTGTCAGGGCAACCCTCGGAGGGTATGATCGAGCATGCCGTCGAAGGATCAGGTCGCTCGGGAGCTCATCGCGGAGCACTTCGCGATCGAGCCGCATCTTCAAGCTGTCTATCGCATCGTCGCGGATAACGAAGCCAGCGCGACCGAGCCTATCAAGCTGCTGGAGGTCAACGCCGCGACCGTGGCCACGGGAGGCGTTACTCCGTTCGAGTTTGCGCCGACCCAGGACGTTCCATTCCCAACGGTCATCGCTGAAGTGACGCCCGCGGAGTTCGAGGCGCTTCAGACGGATGGTTCGAAGCTTCCGAAAGGTTGGAGGCTGGACCGCGCGCAGAGGTTTACGCGCGACGAGTTGGCAGCGTGATGGACGCTGAGGTTAGACGTCAAGCCTTTGCCGTTGCGTTCGCGACTCAAGGGCGGTCGGATTGGGACGTCTACAAGCATTTCTCGGCGCTCACGAAACCCAGCTTCCCGCAATGTCACACACTCCACCACCTCCAGATGGCGACCGAGAAGATCGCCAAGGCGTACCGCATCCGCGACACCGCCGCGGACGTGGACGAGCTGGTGAAGCATCACACCGGGTTCGTCGAGTTCATCAATCAGTTCTTCCGCTGCGAAACGATTCGGAACGAATATCGAGGGCAGGACGCAGCGCTGCAGACTCTTCAGCGGAATGCGACAGCCCTCGCTCGGGAGATCGAGAAGCTCGCACCCGCTACCGGCCGACTGTCGTCACCCGAGAACGCCGAGTATCCGTGGGAGCGTGACGAAAAGATCCTCGTTCCGTGCACCTTTGATTTTCCGAACCTTACCATGCTGCGGCAGGCAAGCGGTCGGGCGGTCATGAACCTTGTTGAGCGAGCTTTTAACGATTTCGAGCGATTGCGCATCCAGTAGGTCACATACGCTTCCCTTATCGGCGGGCGAGTGCTCGATGGCTGCCGCCCAGCCATCTGTTGTCGTCCTCGAGGTCCAGCGCGACGTGGATCCGGACAAGAAGTTCTCGTGGCCGATGTACGTCACGGGCGTGCGCGCCAGGAGGCGCTGCGCCACGGTCGTCCTCGTGGTCGCGCCGGACGCTGGCGTGGCCGCCTGGGCGGCGGAGAGCATCGACCTCGGCCTGGGCGTCGGCAGCATCAAGCCGCTGGTGCTCGGTCCGGCCGTCGTCCCCGAGATCACCGACCCGGCCGTTGCGGAGAAGGAGACGGAGCTCGCCGTGCTGTCGGCGGTGGCGCATGGCAACGGGCCGAACGGGCTCATCGTGCTCCAGGCGGCGCTCGCGGCCCTGGGCCGGCTCGACCAGGAACACGCGATGGTCTATTTTCAGCTCATCTGGGACGGGTTGCGCGAACCCATGCAGCAGGCTCTGGAGGCGGTGGTCATGGAACGGCAGATCGAAGGTGAGGCGAAGCTTCCCCCGTTCGTGCAGAGGCTCATCGATCGCGGCATGCGCGAGGGCGAGCTCAAGGGCATGCGTGAGGGAAAGCTCGAGGGCATGCGCGAGGGAAAGCTCGAGGGCATGCGCGAGGGCGAGCTCAAGGGCAAGAAGGAAACCCTCCTGCGGCTGCTTGCGCGCGCGGGGATCGTGCTCACCGAGGACGAGAGCGCGCGCATCCAGGCATGCTCGGACGTCGCGACCCTCGATCGCTGGATCGAGAACGTCCTCGGGGCGAAGACTGCCACCGAGGTGCTCTCCTGACGGTTGCTGCTCGGCGCATCGTCGGGCACATGAAGAGAGGACATATGAACGAGCCCTGCATTCACGGTAGTTGCCTTTGCGGAACGGTGACGTTCGAGGTCCGCCCGCCGTTCCAGAAGATGATCCATTGCCATTGCTCGCGGTGTCGCAAGGGCACCGGCACGGGGCACGCAACCAATCTGACCGCCGATCCCGGCCAGCTCCGGTGGCTGTCAGGCGAGGCGGCCATCACGCGCTATGACCTCCCGACGGCCAGGAGCTTCGGCAAGTGGTTCTGCAGCCGCTGCGGCTCTCCGGTCCCGCGCCTGACCCGCAACGGCAAGATCATGGTCATCCCGGCCGGCTCGCTGGACACGGCGCCGCCGATCGACCCGACAGATCACATCTTCTGGGGATCCAGGGCGTCGTGGGGGTGCCCCAGCGGAGGGCTTCCAACGCACGATGAATATCCGGCGTCGTGGTAGGGCGTGTGCCTGACGGGTACTGCGTCACCCAGGCTCGTCCCGGGGTCGTCGCGGTGGGGCCGGGGCGCAGCCTGGCCACAACAGGCCCCTTCCCGGCCGTCCCGGCTCTCCCATAGGAAGTATTCCTCGGCGGTCGCTTTTCTTTAGGAGCCAGAACGTCGAGGCCGCTATCGTCTGGTATGCGTTCAGCCTCATTCTTACGCCACCTCGCCCCCGTCCTCCTCGTCGCGCCGCTCGCCGCGGCGCTCGGATGTGATGGCGCCGGTGCCCCGCGAAGCCGCGCAACGGAGCGCGGCCTCGGGGCGGCTGCCGCCGCGCTCACGGCGCCACGCTGGGACGTGGCGCCGCCGATGAACGTCGCCCGGCGCAGGCACACGGCGACGCGCTTGCTCGACGGGCGGGTCCTCGTGGCCGGCGGGACGAGCGCGACGGCCGAGGTGTACGACCCCGCCACGAATACATGGGCGCTCGTCGCGCCGATGAGCACGCGGCACACGGGCCATACCGCGACGCTCCTGCCGGACGGCAGGGTCGTCGTGGTCGGCGGCGTGACCGACGCCGTCGAGATCTACGACCCCGCCACGGACACGTGGTCGCTCGCCGCGCTGCTCCTCTCGCCGCGCGAACATCACACCGCGACGCTCCTGCCCGATGGCCGGATCTTCGTGGCCGCCGGCGAGACCGAAGGGGAGTTGATGCGCTCGAGCGAGATCTACGATCCCGTCACGGACACGTGGACCGCCGCGGCCTCGATCGCGCAGGCGCGCACCTCGCACACGGCCACGCTCCTGCCGGACGGCAAGGTCCTCGTGGTGGCCGGGATGAACGGCTACGAGGAACCCATCGGCAGCGCGGAGCTCTATGATCCGGCCACGGACACGTGGACCGCCGCGGGCTCGATCCAGAACCGGGAGGGGCACACCGCGACGCTCCTCGGCAATGGCAAGGTGCTCGTCGCCGGCGGCTACACCGATTACGGCGGCGAGGGGTTCACCTCCACGAACCGCAGCGCGGCGCTCTACGATCCGGCGAGCAACACCTGGACGGCCGCGACGCCGATGAACGTCCCCCACCACAGGCACACGGCCACGCCGCTCGCCGACGGCCGGGTGCTGGTCGCCGGCGGCGGCGCGCTCACGGAGGTCTATGATCCGGCGAGCGGGAGGTGGTCGCTCGGCAAGTACCTGAACACGGACCGGAGCCGCCACACCGCCACGGCGCTCGCGGACGGGCGGGTGCTCGTGGCCGGCGGCGAGAGCGCGAGCGTCGAGGTGCTCGCCCTCGCGCCCCCGGGCGATCCTTGCCTCTTCGCCGGCGAATGCGCGAGCGGCTTCTGCGTCGATGACGTCTGCTGCGATACCGCGTGTGACGCGGGCTCGTGCGACGCGTGCGCGGTGAACGCGGGCGCGTCGGCGAACGGCACGTGCACGCCGCTGAGCGGCGCCGCGTGCGGCAGCGCCGACGGCTGCACGGCGAACGGCGTCTGCCAGGCGGGCGCCTGCGTCGGGGACACGCCGGTCGGCTGCCAGCCCGCGTGGACGCCGGCCGGGAACATGCCCGTGCCGCGGCACGACGGCACGTGGGCCGAGCTCGCCGATGGCCGCGTGCTCGTGGCCGGCGGGTTCGACAACGACTGGGACGACACCCTGTCCGCGAACCTCTACGATCCGGCGACGAACGCCTGGAGCGACGCCGCGCCGCTCTCGCAGGTGCGCCGCAAGCCCGCGTCGATCCGGGTCTCGACCGGCGAGGTCCTCGTCGTGGGCGGCGACTCTCCGTCGACGGCCGAGGCCTACGATCCGGCGAGCAACACGTGGACGCTCACCGGCGCCATGGCCGCGCACCACGATCCGAGCGTCGCGCTCTTGCAACTCCCGGACGGTCGCATCCTCGCCGTGGGCGGCGGGACGGCGGTCGCCGAGCTGTACGATCCGGCGACGCGATCCTGGGCCGCGACGGGCTCGCTCGGCGCCTCGCGCTCGGGGCCTTCGGCGGTCCTCTTGCAAGACGGGCGGGTGCTGGTGAGCGGCGGCGCGGGCAATCCGGCGACGGCGGAGCTCTACGACCCGGCCACGGGGGCGTTCTCCCCGGCCGGGACGCTGACCTTCGCGCATTCCGGGCACAGGGCGACGCGGCTGCTCGACGGCAGCGTGCTCGTGGTGAGCGGCGACGGCGCCGATCGGTATGACCCGGCCACGAATACCTGGACGCCCACGCACGCGTTGCTCATGCCGCCCGCCGACTTCACGGCGACGCTGCTCGGCGACGGTCGGGTGCTGGTCACGGGCGCGCCGAACGTCCCGCACGCGCAGGTCTATGATCCCGCGACGAATGACTGGACGGTGACCGGGCCCCTGGACGTCGCGCGCCGGCGTCACACGGCCACGCTGCTCGGAAACGGGATGGTGCTCATCGCGGGCGGCACGGAATGGACCGGCGGCAACCAGTGCGATCTCCGCAGCGCCGCGGTGTACAACCCCGTGACGAACGGCTGGTCGATGGTGCAGACCATGAGCAGGCTGCGCCGATCGCCGTCGTCCGTGCTGCTCGATGGCAATCGCGTCCTGATCTTCGGGGGGCTGTCGGGGAGCTGCTCGTCCAGCGACGGCGACCCCGAGGCGCATGCAGTCGCGGAGATTTACGAGGGCGGCGTCACCCCGGAGAACAGCAGCGGAAGCGGCGGCGCAGGCGGAATGGGCGGGGCCGGCGGCTCCGGCGGAAGCGCAAGCAGCGGCGGAAGTGGGGGCGCTGGCGACGGCGGGAGCGCTGGCGCCGGCGACGGCGGGAGCGCTGGCGCCGGCGACGGCGGGAGCGCTGGCGCCGGCGACGGCGGGAGCGCTGGCGCCGGCGACGGCGGGAGCGCTGGCGCTGGCGACGGCGGGAGCGCTGGCGCTGGCGACGGCGGGAGCGCTGGCGCTGGCGACGGCGGGAGCGCTGGCGCCGGCGACGGCGGGAGCGGAAGCGGCGCCGGTGGAATGGGCGGCACCGGCGGCGGCGAAGAGCGGGGCGGCGGCTGCAGCGTTGCAGGCGGATCCGCGGAGAGCAGCGGACGCGGCTTCGCGACCCTCGTGGCCCTGGGCGCCCTCTTCGCGCGCCGCCGCAGGCGCTTCAACCAGATCGCCCCGTCACCCGAGGTCCGATCGTGACTCGCAATGACACAGCATACCAGCGCTTCCCACACGGCACGGAGCCGGCATGCCCCGTGCTCGACACGGCAGCCATGACTGGCAAACTCTCTCTCTGGTTGGCTCGTGGTGGCTTCATCGCATGCGCGGCGCTGGGAGCGGCGGCGTGCAGCGATGACGGCGATGAGCCGGCGATCGCGGATTCATCCAGCACCAGCGGCGCGGCTGGGAGCGGCAGCGCGGGTGCAGGTCCGGGAGGCACCGGGGACGTGGGCGATGGCGGCAGCGCCGCGAGCGCAGGGGGCGGCGGGGGCGGCGGCGACGGCGGCAGCGCCGCGAGCGCAGGGGGCGGCGGCGACGGCGGCAGCGCCGCGAGCGCAGGGGGCGGCGGAGCCGGGGGCGAGAGCAGCCATGGTCTGACGTGCCATGACTCGAGCTTTCCGGTGTTCAGCAAGGCCTGCGAACAGGCCAGCGACTGCGTCGTGCTGGAGCACATTGCCAGCTGCTGCGGAGATATCCTGCTCGTCGGCGTGGACGCCGATGACAGGGACGCGTTCGAGCTCGCCGAAGCGATCTGCGCCGCCACGTACCCGCCGTGCGACTGCGCCGCAGGTCCGCCGCTCGCGGAGGACGGCAAGGCGCTCGACAACCCGAGCGAGGCGGCCGTCGTGGCGCGCTGCAAGGAGGGCTCCTGCACCTCCGAGATCAGATTTCTACCTTAGAGCGCCGAACAAAACCTCCCGTCGCCAGGCGGCCGAGGGCGGGCGCATCGCGTCGTTGCTCCTCGTCGCCCTACTTCAGCAAGGCTCCTCGTCGCGCCGAGCGCTGCCCCCCCTCGGCCGCCTGGCTCGGTCCGGTTTTGTTCGGCGCTCTTAGCCCGGCTCTCGCTTGCCCGCCGCGATGAGCGCGAGGTAGCTGCCCCGACGAGATGAGCATCGACAAGACGCCTTACGCCAGCGGTGACCGAGTGAGGGTCGTCCTGCACGGCAAGCTCCTTTGCTGCCGTACGTGGTAGCGGGACGGCACTCGGTCCCTTCATGAAGGGGCAGCGAGCCGTCCCGCCCTTCACGACGGCACGAGCACCGCCGCCCCGGAAAATCGACCGTTCCGCAGATCGTCGAGCGCCGTGTTGGCCTCCTCCAGCGGGTAGACGGTCACCTCGGTCCGCACCGGGACCCGCGGCGCGAGCGCGAGGAACTCCTCACCGTCCCGGCGCGTCAGGTTCGCCACCGAGCGCACCCCCCGCTCGCCCCACAGGAGCGAGTACGGGAACGAGGGGATATCGCTCATGTGGATCCCCCCGCACACCACGACCCCGCCCTTGCGCACGGCGCGCAGCGCGGCCGGCACGAGCTCGCCGGCCGGGGCGAAGATCAGCGCCGCGTCGAGCTCCTCGGGCGGCGCGTCGGGGGAGAAGCCGGCCCATTCCGCGCCCATCGACAGCGCGAACGCCCGCGCCACGTCGTCGCCCGGCCGGACGAAGCCGTAGATGCGCCGGCCCTCGAAGCGGGCCACCTGGACCACGAGGTGGGCGGCGGCGCCGAACCCGTAGATCCCGATCCGCTCCGCGTCCCCCGCCATGCGCAGCGTGCGGTAGCCGATGAGCCCGGCGCAGAGCAGCGGCGCGGCCGAAAGGTCCGGGAAGCCGTCGGGGATGGGGAAGCAGAAGCGCGCGTCCGCGACCGCGAGCTCCGCGTAGCCGCCGTCGATCTGGTACCCGGTGAAGCGCGCCCGGTCGCACAGGTTCTCCCGCCCTGCCCGGCAGTGCGCGCACGCGCCGCAGGTCCACCCGAGCCACGGCACGCCCACGCGCGTGCCCGGCGAAAACCGCGGCCGCTCGCCGGGCGCGGGCACCTCCTCGAGGACCTCGCCGACGATCTGGTGCCCGGGCACGAGCGGCAGCCTGGGGTCCGGCAGCTCGCCGTCGACCACGTGCAGATCGGTGCGGCACACGGCGCAGGCGCGCACGCGGAGCAGCACCTCCCCCGGCCCCGGCCGCGGGGCGGGCCGCTCCTCCAGGACGAGCGGGCTCTTCGGGGCGTGGAGGACGAGGGCGCGCATGGCTTCTCGCCCCAGTATAGACCGCGATCCGTGGCCATCGCCCCGGGTCGGTCCACGCCGCGCCCTGCCGCGGGAGGTCCGCAGCAGCCCGCTCGCCGGGCCCTGAGGATGGCGCGAGGCGCCGCCGCCCAACCAGGCGCGCGAGGGCGGGGCCTCACTGGATGGTTCGGACGAGCCGGAAGCCGACGCCTCGGTGCACCGCATCCGATGATGGGTAGTTCTGGCTGGCCGCTCGCAGCTGATACCTCGATCCCGCCGCGTTGCCTCCTCGGGTCACGCGCAGATCTTGCGGCGCGTCGGTCCTCAGGGCGATCTCCGTGGCAGGGTTCGTGACTGGCCCCTCGACCTCGCGAAAGACGGGTCGATCACTGGTCCACTCGGAGGCGTTGCCGAGCATGTCGAACAGCAGCCAGCGGTTGGGGCGCTTCGTCCCCACGGGGTGCGTCCGCCCTCCTGAATTCACGTCATACCATGCGATGGGCTCGAGGCTCGGCTCGGGGTCGTAGCGCGCCTCCGGATTCGCTCCGGTGATGTCACCTCCGTAGTATGCCGTCCTCGTCCCCGCGCGGGCGGCGTACTCCCATTCTGCCTCCGTCGGCAGGCGATAGCCCTCGCACTCGTAGACGCTCGCCGCGCCGCCCGCGAGGTCCACGCGACCGCAGACCACGCCGCGGCCCAGCTCGCCTTGACATTCGGAGAGCTCGTAGCAGGGCGCGAGCGGCGGCTCGTGACGTGCGGAGAGCAGGTTCGCGAACAGGAGGGCCTCGAACCACGTCGCATAGCGGAGCGGGCACTCGTCGTCCTTGCAGGTCACCGGGCCCTCCTGCACCTTCTCCGGCTTCTCTGGCATGACGCCGACGAGCTCCGACCACCGCTTGCGCGTCAGCTCGAACTGCCCGATCTCGAACCCGCGCTCGAGCGTGACCGCCCTCGCAACCTCGGTGTACTGACCACGCCAGAGCTCGCTCTCCGGCGAGCCCATGATGAAGCAGCCTGGCGGGATGCGACACCAACCGTCCGCGCATTCAGCCACCACCGCCGGGTGCCGACACACGGCCCCGTCGGCGGAGGCGACTTCCCAGCCAGTCACCTCCGGGCCGACCGGATCCATGTTGCTTCCAGGCGCGACGGTTGGCTCCGGGCGCTCCGCCCTGGGCTGGCAGCCGGGGGGTACGACCAGGAGAGCGCAGAGAGCGACACCGATCGCGCACGTCATCGAACCGCTCGTATTCATGGCACGTCGCTCACCCCGAACTCGTCACCCAGGTTCTCGAAATTCTCCGCCGCCTCGGGGGTCTTGAACCCCTCCGTCACGAGCAAGGCGACGCCGTCGAGCAGGCTCTCGTGGTCCAGTCCGCCATCCCAGCTGACGCGCTTGTCGGTGCAGGCCTGGATATTCTCCGCCGATTCGCTGCACGCGGCGATGTAGGCGTTGAAGATATCCTTCATCCTCCAGCGCTCCGCCGAAATCGGGTGGTTGTCGATCCGGTAGAGGAACTCCAGCCAATCGTACTCGGTGCCGAACGAGAGGAGGTCGGGGGACGAGCTCTCGTCGATGCAGTGCGTGTTGCGCCACCGGACCGCCTGCTTGCAGCTCACCGGGATCGGCGGCTGGTTGACGTAGAGCTCGGTGTCCGGGTCGAGCGCGCAATCGGTCACCCCCGGCATACACGCCGTGCTTGATATCGGCTTGTAGTAGACGAACGTGCAGTCCGACTCCATGTCGGCGTTGAAGGCCTTGGCCGCGAAGTACTGAGCAAACCCCTCGATCTGCGCGGCGTTCGGCTCCTCCATCGATTGCAGGCAGTGGAGCCGCTGATCGGGGGGGACGCCATCGCAGCGGCAGAGCGCGGGCTGGTTGGGATCGCCCGCGCCGCAGCCGTAGCTCTGCCGCATCAGCCCTTGGCCGTTGCCCTGAATGAAGTGACCGAACTCGTGTGCGACGATGTACTTGAAGCGGGTCGTCGAAGCGACCAGCCCGTCAGGCTCCAGGATCAGCGAGTTCTGGCTCCTGCAGCTCGTCTGGAGCTGCTCCCCCGTGCAGGGATCGCTGGTGAGGCAAAATTCGTCGACGACGATCTGGACCCGACCATCGCCCTCGTAGCGATGATCGATCATCGCACGTACGATGCCAAGCTCGCCTCCGCTCGCGTCTTCGCGCTGGAGCATCTGGCTGATCGCCGCGCTGGTTCGGGTGATCGAGTTGTGCTCGGCGAAGGCCGGACGGAGGGGCGCCGGAGGCATCGCGGGCCAATCGATCTGGCGGGCCGAGCACGTCGCGTCGGTAACGCTCCCGAGGTTCTCCGCGTAGATCGCGCACATGGAGGCCGGCCCGCTCTGCCCGGTTTGCCGCACGACGACGTTGGCCCCGGTGAGCTCCGAGCCGTTCATGGCGCAGTTGGTCCCCGCAGGGTCCAGGCAGTGCTGGCTGATGACGCGGGTCGCGATCTGGAGACCGGTGCCCAGCTGCCAGTGCGAGCGAACGGGGAGCTTGGGTCGCGGGACGCAGCCGTTGCGGTCGAGCACCCCGCCGCGGTCGAACAACACGCCGGTCGAGTTCGTCATCGTGATCTGGTAGCGGGCGAAGCTCGCCGGGACCGGCTGCACCGCCTTGCCAGCGAGGAAGTCCTCGCTGCCGACGCCAGTCCAGGGACCAGAGTCGATGAACTGCGCGTTCCAGTCGAAGCAGATGTCCGGGCTCGCGATCGGCGTCGCGGTGAAGCACATGCGGCCGCCGTCGATGCACGTCTCGTTCGCGGTGGTGGCGCCGGAATAAAGGTCGACGTCAAACTCGTAGTCCTGGAGGTCGTCGTCCCCCAGGCAGAGCCATGCGTCGTCGTCGTCCACGTCGACCGAGACGTGGACCGTGGTCCGGTCGCGGGCGACCTGCACCGTGCCGCTGCTCGCCTGCCCCTTGTCCTGACCGTCAATGACGAGCTTGGCGACGAACGGATCGACCGTACCACACAGCCCCTCGCCATCATCGAAGTTGAGCGAGGCGACCGTGAACGTGAAGGCGGCGGGGCCCGCCTCTTCGTTGCTCGTGTTGCCCACTTGCGGGCCCACGAAGTCTCCGTACACCTCCGATGCCAGGTGCGACGTGGCAGACGTCGTCACCTCCGGCGCGAGCTGCGCGCTCACGGATGAGAGCGACACGCTCGCGCGCTCGATGGGGACGACGGCGGGCGACGGGGTGGGCTCTCGCTCCGGGGGGACATCTCCCAGATCGCAGGCGGGGCTGGACGAGCTCGCGGTCGCCGTCTCTCCGGCGAGCTCCCACGTGAGATTGCCGCTCAGATCGAAGGGCGCGAAGAACACATTGTCATGCGCCCCGGGCAAGAGCGTCGTGGGCGGCGCCGCGTCTCCCGCAGGGACGAGCTGGTTGGCGGGGCCGAGCGGCACCGTGACCGGGAAGTCGCTCTCGTTCTCGTAGCCGAAGAGCGCGGCCCCCGCAGGGTGCTTGAAGCGTCGCACGCACTTGACCACCGGGTGAATGTTCAGGACGTCGTACCAGTGGTCGAAGGGGTCGAACGTGATGGTGGAGCCCGCCTCGGCGGCATCGACCGTTTGCCCGAAGAATGCCCCGCGATGTCCGGGCGACCCGACCGGCGCGAGGCGCAGGGTCGCGCTGGGCGCCACGAGGGTCCCGTTGAACGCGGACTCGATCGAGACGGTCCCGGTCCCGAGGTAAGCCAGGAAGAAGCCGCTGTCCGGGCCGACGATCTGAACTCCACCTTTGAAATCGAGCAGCTCGCGTACATAGACAATGACCGGGCCGGCCGACGTGTCGAGGCGGGCGATCGACTGAGGCTGCATCTGGAGCTGATCGAGATAGTACGTGCCCGAGCTGAGGTCCAGCGTGCTCCGAGCGCCGACGGCGACGCTCGTGTAAGCTCCCGGGGCCAGCGAGGCGGTCGTGTCCGGTCCGACGGGCGGTACGCTGACGGTCGACGGGAACTCGACCGTGAAGCGCAGGCTCTCGAGCGGACCGAGGGGCGTGGCCGAGAGCTCGGTCCCGATGATGTCCGCGCCGGCTTGCTTGGTGATGGCGCCTGCCGCCTGAACCGTGCCAGTGGCCTGCGACTGGCTCCCGAGCCAGACATCCCCTCCGCCGATGAGCGACCCCGTACGGGTCCCGGCGTTGACCTCGAGGAGGCCTGTGCCGATGTTCACCGCCGCCGCCGGCGCCCCGTTCGCGTCTTGCAGCGTGGCCCCGCCGGCGATGCGCAACGACTGCGACGCATGAATGGCGACGTTGCTCTGTGAAAAGCCTGCTGGGAACCCGAGCGCGATCTCGAGCTGGGTCGAGAGCGCTTGCTTGGCCGTGGAGACCGCGACCTGCGCCGGAGCTTCCCCCTCGGGCGTGCCACAGCCTACCACGCTCACGCTCGCTGCCAGCACCAGAGCCCGCGCGAGCCGCGCTCGAAACCTGCAAGCGTCGATCCTCGTCCTTTCCCCTCCGTCAGCGGCAGAAGAACCCAGCCTGGTGCGTTCCGGCAGCTCGATCACTTCATTTTTTACGATTGTCATATTGGTCATCCGTGTGAATCTGGCTCATGCCAGGTCGTGCGATGCCTCGAGGATCTCGAAGAAATACGAGCAGTGGCCGCTGAGTCGCTGCCTCGTGGTGATTCGATGCTTCGCACGCCTGATCGCCGCGCATGCGCGACGGATCCCGAATGCTCGTGAATCCTGCGAGCACGGCGCGCCGGCGCCGTTGTGGAGAGCGCTGCTCCTCGGCCGCTCGGAGCGGCACATTGCACTCCATATGCCAGGCGCGGAGGCCGCTCGATTCTCGATCCGCCGCGCTTCACGCGCTGGACGACGGGCCGCTCGCCGCCGGGCGCGGCCCGTTTTCCATGACATGTCACGGGTCGCGGCGTGACATGTCACGGATCGCAGCGTGACATGACCCACGTGAGCATCACGCCCAGCGGGGCGGCCCCGAGCGGGTGGCCCGGGCCGCGCTCGCGGCGGCCCGCGACCAGCGCCACGCCGAGGCGGACGCCATCGAGTCCCCTGCCCTGCGCCACAGCTTCCTCGAGGTCGTGCCGGAGCACGCCCGCCCCCTCGCGCTCGCAGCGGCGTGGGGCGTGGCGGACGGATGATCCCCCGGATCGGCGCGATGTCGCGCATGCCCGGGATCGCGGCGCCGGCCTCGCTCGCCGCCGGCAGAGCGGGGAACACCGCGCCGCGCGGACATATTGCCTGTCGAACATGCCGAGTCGCATCCCCCCGCCGGCGCGTCCTCGCGCGCACAGGCGCGCTTTCCGCGAAGGCGCGGTTCAGCTACCTTGCTCGTTCGGACACGGCGCACGCACGCGCCGCGTGCCAAGGGGATAGGGGGGGCGCATGCTGAGCGGTGCCGACGTTTCGGTCCACCAGGGACATATCCAGTGGGACGCATTCGCCCCACAGCTCGATTTCGTCTTCATCCGCGCGACCTACGGCCCCGCTGCGGTCGACAGGAAGCTCGCGTACAACCGCGCCGAGGCCGCGCGCCGCGGGCTCATCCGGGGGTACTATCACTACGCGCTCCCGGGCCTGGATCCCCTCGAGCAGGCCCAGAAGGTCTGCAGCGTGGTCGGCGCCCTGGAGCCGGGCGAGCTCGATCTCGTGCTCGACCTGGAGGAGACGCAGCACGAGCGCGACGAGGGCCATCGCTGGACGCAGGACGACACCCTCGCCCTCCAGGAATGGACGCGGCGCTTCGTCGGCGAGGTGAAGGCGCGTTATCCCGGCCGGTCGGTCATCCTCTACACCCGTCACAACTTCTGGCACCAGTATCTGGGCGGCAGCGCCGAGCTCGTCGACTGCCCCCTGTGGATCGCGAATTACACGTACGGCAGCGATCCGGTGACCGCGAGGCCCCCGGCCAATCCGAAGGCATGGGCGGCGTGGGCGCAGAAGAAGCCGCTCAAGGCCTGGGATCCCTGGGCCGCGTGGTCGTTCTGGCAGATCTCGGCCAGGGCCGTGATGCCGGGCGTCACGGCCAACACCGTCGACGCCAACCTGTTCAACGGGACCCGCGGCGACCTCCTGCGCCTCGCCCGGCTCGAGGCCGGGCCGCCGGCGAAGGGGCCGCAGCCCACGGCCGACGCGCTGTGCCTGGAGCCGCCCTCGCAGGCGGACGACCCGTACGTCGTCGGCCCCGAGGTGCGCCTGACCGACCCCGGCCCGTCCGCCGAGGGCGCGGCGGCGTTCTTCGCGGCGGCCGACGTGTCGACCCGGACGGCCGCGCCGGTCGCGCACGCCGAGATCACGCCCGCGCTCGACGGGACGGGCCTCGAGGCACTGCCGCCGCGGGCGCCGGACGCGATGACCGGCACGCAGTTCCACGAGCGGGCCCGGGGCCTGTCGCTTTCGGCGCGCGAGGAGCTCTTCGTCGACGAGGTGCTGCGGGGGAACGTGCCCTCCTTCCTGCGGCGCTTCCATCACGTCACGGTGGAGGCGCCCGATGGAAAGCAGGGCGTCGTGTCCGTGTGCGCCGACTACCTGGCCGTCGGCTCGGACATCGACTTCCTGCGCATGCCGCTCACCGGCGTCACCGCCCAGCGCGTCGCCGACGCCTGCGGCTGCGTGCTGCCCACGAAGAAGCTCGTGAAGGACATCTATGCCGCCTCCCGGAAGCAGACGGCCATCCCGTTTCCCCCCGAGGACGGGACCAGGATGGCCACGATGGAGCGGTTCCTCGAGCACCACCTGGCCATCGAGCAGCGTCGGGTCGGCGAGCTCGGCGAGCTGCTCGCGGGCCACAAGAAGGACGTCGTGGTGACGAACCGGCTGCGCCACCATCCGCGGCGGCTCGCGATCTACGGCTTCCACAGGGCGGACGGCGAGCCGTGGCAGCCGCTCGACACGTCGCTCGATCGGCGGTTGCCGCACGAGGACACCTACGTCGATTACAGCCACGGGGCGCGGCTGATCGGCGGCCTGATGGCCCTCGGGCCCGAGCCCCGCCGCGTGCTCGACGTGCTCCTCGATCCGGCGCTGTGCGACCTCCTGAGCGACGAGGGGGTCCTCGGCGCGCCGCGGTACGAGGTGCGCGCGTTCGGGTGACCCGCGCCCTCCGATGCCTCTGCGGCGAGCCCGCTAGTCGCCGCGCTCCGCGTCGCCGAGGAGGCCCTTCAGGCGGGCTCGCATCTGCGACAGCTCGCTCTTGAGGATCCCGACGTCCCGCCTCCACGTCGTCAGGTCGGGCCCGTACGGGTCGTCCTCCAAGGCAGCGCGGATGAACCCCGCATGGCGGTCCACCTGCTCCTCCAGCCGCCCCTCGCTGAACGGCCCCTCGAGCAGCTCCCGGACGGCGCTCCGGTAGCCCGCGAGGTCCTGGCTCAGGGCGCTGAACAGCACGTCGCAGCCGGGCGCGAGCACCTGATTCTTGCCCTGGTACACATCGAAATACGCGGGGCAGGTCGCCGGCGTCTCCGCCCAGCGCGGCACCTCGCCGAAGAACCGGGAGGCGCCCCAGCTCAGGGTGTTGTCGAGATCCCACGGGACGAGGCGGAACTTGCCCGACGAGGGCCCCTCGTAGAAGAAGAAGTTGTGGTTCTCGGCGGAGCCGTCCTCGCCGACATAGAACGTCGTGATCCCGTCGAAGTTCAGGATCGCGTCGTCGACGGCCATGTAGCGCTGCAGCTCTTCGATATCGGTCCACCTCGACAGCGCGGCGAGGCGGTCCGCGTCCTCGGCGGACTCCAGATCCTTCGCGAACGCGATGAAGCGCTCGTGCGAGGCGGTCTCCTCGTTGGTCTCGAGCCTCTCGGCGTAGTAGTCGTCGTCCGTCGAGACCGGCCAGGCTGCCTCGTAGAGGCTGCCGTCCGGATCCTCGGGGAACCGGTTCTCCGTGAAGCGGCCGTCGACGTCCTCGACCATCGCGAAGAGGCCGAGCGGCTCGCCGTTCACGTGCAGCGTGGCCCACGCGCTCCTCGGGGCGACCACGCCCATGTCCCGGTAGAGATCGTAGGCGATCCGCTCGTGGATCTTGGTGGGATCGCGCATCATGGCATGAAAGTTCAGGCGCTTTTGCCGATGGAGGCGCTGTCCGTCGACGTACTCGTCGAGCTTCACCTTCATGCTGAGCTTCGGGCAGGGGAACGGTGTCTGCTCCTCGAAGCACATCTCGAGGGTGCCGTAGCCGCCCTTGAAGCGCAGGCCCACGAGGCCCAGGCTGCTGCCCCGGTAGCACGCCTGGGCCTCGACGTACTCTTCCTCGCGGGCGTTCGCCCGGAGCTCCGCCCAGGTCTCCTCGTGGAGCCGGAAGTCGAAGCGCGGGATGTCGCTGGCCGCGTACAGCGCGTCCGGGTCGCCGTCGGCCAGCGCGGGGTCCGCCGGATAGCACGGCAGCGTCACGCCCTCCCCGGCAGCCTCGTCCCCGCAGCCCGCGCCCAGCGCGGAGGCGGGGAGCGCGAGCAAGATGCAACAAGTCCTTTTCATGAGCCTCTCCTTGTGGGCGGCGACGAGGGCCGTGACGTCCGCGGGGCGCGAGCCCCGTGCCAGCGTGGGGCGTCAGGCTGGCCAGCGCCGGAGGGGCGCCCGACCGCGCGCCACGCGCGTCGATTGCCCCCCATACCGCTGGCGTGCGTGTCTCGATGACTCACCTCTCCTCGATCAAAACCCACGCCAGAGCACGAGCAATGGCCGTTCCATCATGTCGCTCGAGCGCTGCGGTCTCGACCGTCATGCGGAGAACGTGCGACCGAGACGCGGCTAGCGCTGCAGCGGGAAGTCGGGCCGAGAGGCGAACCGCCATGACGCCAAGGGCGCCAAGAAACCGGGGAAGTAGAAGGGGGAAATGGAGGGACAACCCCTCCCCTCTCTCCTTGGCGTCGTTGGCGCCATGGCGGTTCTTCTGCTGATCCGGGGCAACTTCCCGCAGGAGCGCAAGACGGTTCGTCGTCAGGCTCGTGTGCGGGTGGCTGTACGCCGGCGGTTGCGCGGGTGCGCGAGCGCTTGCGGCGGCGCGCAGGCGGTTGCGCCGGCGCGCGTGGGCCCGCGCTGGGCGGCTCACTCCGGCAGGCGCATCGCGAGCAGGGCGTCGATCGCGTCGCGCGAGAGCCTGCCCGGCAGATCGGGGAGCATCTCGGCGGCGGCGGAGGGGATCCTCTCGGGGTGGATGACCGCGACCTGGATCGCGCGCCGCGCCTCGTCGAGCAGGATCATGAAGTAGCGATCGCCGCGCGGCCGACGCCACGTCGGGCAGCCGTCCGAGCGCCCGCCGGCCTCGATGACGGGCCCCTCGTCGTAGGCCTTCTGCGCGCACGCGTCGACGACCTCCACGTCCTCGGCGAACGCGTCGCGATCGCAGCCGGCCCCGCAGACGCTGCCGCCGAGGTGTCCTTCCTGGTACGAGCGGACACCGGTGCTCATGAACTCGCGGTTGCTGTGCTCGTTGTTGTCCATCACGACCTCGAACACGTTGATCTCGCCGCAGCCGTCGCCGACCGTCCCCGTCTTCGCGTAGCAGTTGCAGAGCCCGTTCCACTTGCGTCCGCCGTCGCGAACCAGCTCGGACGCGACGAGCGCGACCCACGGCCCGGGGTGGCCCTGCCCGCCGCCGTCGCATGCCTCGACGTCCGCGTCGTCGAACGTCATCGAGGCGAGGAAGACGACGAGCTTCGAGCCCGCCCAGCCGAGGTGCATGACGCCAGGGTCGTCAGGGCAGTAGTAGTCCTTGCCGTCACCGCACTGGAACGGCCTGTCCTGCATGAAATACGTGACGCAGTCGTTCTTCGTGAGGTCGCCCGTGAAGTCGGCGGACGTGTCCTGCCCCTCCGTGACGAGCAGGTTCGAGCCCACGCCGCTCCTCGCGTCCCACGACGAGACCATCTGCCAGGCGGCCGGGTCGCCGCCGGGCTGGTAGACGGCGAGCTGCTTCACGCGGATGGCCTTCATGATGAGGGTCATCTCCTCGTCGAACGGAGCGAGCGCGTCGCTCGTCGTGTGATGCTCCGTCATGCAGCAGTGCCCGCCCCAGGTGTCGCTGCCGTCCTTGTAGTCGCACGCCGGATCCCCGGGCTCGCGGTCGATGCGCCGAGGCCACCAGCCGGGCGCGCCGATGTTCGTGAACGTCATCGTCCCGCCGCGCGTCGGCGTGCTCGGCTCGGGGACGTGGGGGCCGAGGCCTCCGCCGGCGCCCGTCGCGCCGCTGGCCGGGCCTCCGCCGGCGCCCGTCGCGCCGCTGGACGGGCCCCCGCCGGCCTTGCCCCCTCCGCCGCCCTCTCCTCCGAGGTCGCCTCCGTCACCGCAGGCACACGCGAGGAGGACGAGAGCAGCCTGCACGGAGAACGATGAGCGCCTCATCGTCCGTGACTGTTTCCGGAGCGCGCTGGATCCGTGACGAAAAACGTCGGGTCACCGCGGAGAGGTCGCCGCAAGGCCCACATGGGCGCCGATCGGCCCGGCTCGCCCGAGCTCGCCGGGCGGCTGCGGGCGCAGCGCAATCTTTCGCTGTCATCGCGTCTCCACTGCCGCTCATCCAGCCGGGCCCGGGAGTGATAGTCTCCGGTTCATGACAAGACCTCGTTTCGCGACTCGATTCTGCGCTGTGCTCGTGGCCCTCTGGCTGCCCGTCATCGCCTGCTCGGCGGCCGGCGGCGGCGGAGAGGGCAACACCACCGGAGGTGGCGAGGGCGGCAAGAGCGCGAGCGGCGCCGGTGGCAGCAGCAGCACCACCAGCAGCAGCGACGGGTCTGGCGACGATTTCGGGCTGCCGGGCTCGGATCCGGAGAGCCCGCCGCCGGCCGACGCCGGTCAACCAGCGACCTGCGACGACGACGGCAACTGCACCTGCATCACCATCGCGTCGATCGGCCACGAAGGCGTCTGGGGTCCGTGCAGCAGCGACAGCACCACGGCGCTCCAGAACTGGTTGAACACGCAGAGCACGGCCCAGGTCGACAACTACAATACGGAGAAGCCCGCGCTCACGCCAGAGTTCCTCGCCAAGTACGACGTGATACTCCTCCAGTGGATGGTGACGAAGGGCGTGCAGAACGACGACGGGGAGCCCTGGCAGTTCACGGCCGACGAGGTGAACGCGCTCGAGGACTGGGTCAACAACGGCGGCGGCCTCATCGCGCTGAGCGGTTATCAATGCAATGGACAGGGGTGCACCATCCACGACGTCACGGCGACCAACCAGCTCCTCTCGTTCACGGACATCCAGTTCAACGCCGACAGCGTGCTGGATCCCGCGCAGAGCGCCTGCCCGAATTGCAACTGCTGGGGCGGCCCGGTGCCGGTCGGCGGCTCCCTCCCCGGGAGCGTGGGCACCTGGAACCAGGACTCGCCGATCGGCAAGAACATCCAGAGCGTGGGCGCCTACGTCGCGCGCTCGATCCGGTCGACGACCGCGACCGTCGACTGCACCGACGGCACGAACAACTTCGCGGTGCACGAGGAGGTGGGGAAAGGCCATGTCGTCGCGTATGGCGACGAGTGGGTGACCTACTCGGGCCAGTGGCTCGGGACGGCGGCGTGCCTCAATCCCCAGATGTACACGGACCCGAACAGCCCCTGCTATCAGAGATCGGCGGCGCAGATCTTTCAGATCTCGCAGTTCTGGTACAACGCGCTGAAATACGCGGCGTCGTCGGTCGAGTGCTTCACGATCGAGGATCCGGTCATCATCCGGTGACGCCGGGTGGTCGTCGCGGCCGAGCACGTGATTTGCCAGGATTTACCAGAGAGAGCGCGCGCGCCACGCGCTCCCTCTCCATCGCGGCGAGCGGCGCGCCCAGGTGCGACCGACCTGCGCGCGCGTCGTCCCGCTCGCGGCTCGGGGCGGGGCCGCGCGCGATGCGCCCGAAGCGCCTGGACTTCCTCCTCGCCCGCGCCGGGGCCCGTTCCTGCTCGACGCCGAGGCCGGGGCGCGGACGCCGCTGCGACCCGAGGAGCGCTGGCCGCGCCGCAATGATGCCGCGCGCCGGCACGACGCGCTGCGATATCTGCGTCGCGACGCCAGGCGCGACGCCGGGCCGCTTTGGACGAATTCCCGCAGGCCGTGCGGTGAAGGCGACCTCTTCAATACACGGACAAATTATCGATACAGCGTCACTTTCCAGGAGGGGGGCGGATCGCGCCAGAAACCCTCTGCCACCTGGGCCGAGCGTGGCGATTCACCCTTGACATCGTAAAATGTATTTACTTACCTTCTCCCCTCGGCTCATCCATAGACGGCGACAGACGGCGACGCGCATTTGGCGACAATTTTACACCCGCTTCTCTGCCCGGAAGCCTCGTGCTAGGCACTACGACCAGATGTCGGCCGATCCCCCATCTGGCGTCTCTCCCAACGGCTGCGCGGGAGCATTCACCCGCCATTCAGCGATCACTCAGGAGCACCATGCGAATCAACGATCTGGCAGGCCTGTCCACCGCGTCATTCGGCAAGGGTTCGCAGCGCACGTTCGGTCTCCTCTCGTGCGTGACGCCCTTGCTGCTGGGAGCCTGCATCGTCAGCGCAAATCCCGACGCCGAGGACACCGCTGGCGCAGGGGGTAGCGTCGCCGGAGCGGGCGGCGCCCCCTCCGGCGCCAGCGGCGGCGACGCGCCCACCTCCACCACGACCTCCTCGTGGACCGGCACCGGCGGCGTCGGCGGCGGTGACCCGTCCACCTCCACCGCGACCACGGGCTCCTCGTCCACCGGGGCTGCGGGCGGCGGCGCCGGCGGCTCGAGCGGAACGGGCAGCACCCACCCGAAGGATCATTGCGTGGACGGCTTCGATCCCCATCCCAGCGACGCGACGATGAAGGACGGTCCGGCGGAGTACATCAAGAACGGCCAGATCGATCTCACGGTCCAGCCGGAAGTCATCGCCTGGATGGAAGAGAACGAGTGGCAAGCCGCCCACTTCGAGTGGCACAGCATCCGGCGCTGCGGCCCCGGCGGGCTCGGCGGGAGCAGGGTCGACATCTGCAACTCGGCGGTCCCGGTCCCGCCGGACCAGGAGTGCAAGACGACGGGCGATGGCTACCAGTTCCTCGCCATGCACCGGCACATGATCCAGTCGCTGAAGCAGCTCTGGCCGAAGCACTCGGAGCAGTTCGAGGGCTTCGAGAAGTTCCCCACGACGGCGGAGGAGCTGCCCGAGCAGTGGAGGGCGGACTTCAGGCCCTGGAGCGCCACGACGCTCGCCAACGCGAAGATCGCCGACGAGATCGACAAGCCGGAGAACCTGAGCCGCTTCCCGGACGAGGGCGCGCTCGGCATGTGGATCCAGTGCTTCGCCGGCGTCGCCATCCCCGGGAGCAGCGAGCGGGCCAGCGGCCTGCACGGGGATCTCCATTTCAAATGGGTGCGCCCCAACAACACCGATCACGGCGTCGGCAACCAGTTCACGAACATCGACAACTACATGTTCTGGAAGCTCCACGGCTGGATCGACAAGGTCTGGGAGAAGTACCGCGTCGCCAAGGGCCTGTCCCCCGACGATCCGAAGCTGAAGGACGACATCGCGGCCCAGTGCTACGAGATGGACGCGATCGCGCGGGTCATCAATCCCAGTCTGGAGCCGAACCCGGGGACCTCCACGCCCACCACGGAGTCCGGCGTGTTCCACACCGCCGTCCGCCCGATCTTCGAGAGCGCGGTCCACAAGTGCAGCGGTTGCCACGCGGCGCCGTCGACGGGTCCCCACGCAGGTCTGTCGCTCGGCGGCGACATCAGCTCGGCGGACATCGTCGCGGGCCTCGTCAACAAGCCGTCCAAGGGCGGCGGGCAGTTCAGGCTCGTGGTGCCGGGAAATCCGGACCAGAGCTGGCTCTACCTCAAGGTTTCAGGGATGGCTGCGAGCGCGGGGTGCAGGCCCTCCGCCACGGCCAGCTGCATGACGGGCGTCATGCCGCAGGCCGCGGACGGCAAGCCGAGCCTGACGAGCGCCGAGCTCGCGACCCTCCGCCAGTGGATCCAGGACGGCGCGCCCGCGCCGACGCAGTAGTCGACTCGCCCCGGTCCGCCGCCCCCACGGCCCGCTCGCCCCTGCTCGGGAGCGGCCCGTGGGCGGCAGGCGGGCGCCTTCACCCCGCCGCCTGCGGGGGATCGTCGACGATCGGGGCCACGGCGCGGAGGCCCTGCGGGGACGGCAGGTGCGAGACCTGATCGGGCGTCCGGAGGTACGCTACCGGGGCGCGCAGCGCGACATCGCCCGAAGGGTTCCCTCTCGCCATGGTCCACACCACGCCGCCTGCACTGCCCTCGCCCGGCACGGTCCTCGGGGGCGACTTCCGCATCGTCCGCCCCCTGAGCCAGGGGGGCATGGGCGCCGTGTTCGTCGCCGAGCAGCTCTCCACGGGCAAGCAGCGCGCCGTGAAGCTGATGCACGCGCAGCTCGCGCAGGACCCCCGCTTCCGCGAGCGCTTCGAGCAGGAGGCGCGGGTCGGGGCGCGCATCGAGAGCGACCACGTGGTGGAGGTGGTCGCCGCGGGCGTGGATCCGGCGACGCAGGCCCCGTGGCTGGCGATGGAGCTGCTCGACGGCGCCGACCTCGCGGCCGTGGTGGCGCAGCGCGGCCCGCTGCCGCCCGACGAGGTCCGCGAGCTGATGGGGCAGCTCGGCCACGCGCTCGGGGCGGCCCACCGCGCGGGGGTCGTGCACCGCGACCTCAAGCCCGAGAACGTCTTCGTCGCGCGGCCTCGCCAGCAGAGCGTCCGCTTCAAGGTGAAGGTGCTCGACTTCGGCGTCGCGAAGATCGTGGCCGAGACGCGGGCCTCGTCGGTGATGACCGCGTCGGTCGGGACGCCGCTCTGGATGGCGCCCGAGCAGACCGAGCTCGCCGCGCGGGTCACCCCGGCGTCGGACGTCTGGGCGCTCGGGCTGCTCGCCTTCTACCTGCTCACCGGGCGCATGTACTGGGTCGAGCCGAGCCGCGGGCCGCGCGCCTCGGTCATGTCGCTGATGCGCGAGGTGCTGTTCAACCCGCTGGACCCGCCGTCCGCCCGCGCCGCGCAGGTCGGCTGCCCCCACCTGATCCCCGCGGGCTTCGACGCCTGGTTCGCCCGGTGCGTCTCCCGCGACGCCGGCGCGCGTTTCCCCGACGCGGCGCAGGCCATGGCGGCGCTCGATCCCGTGCTCGGGGCGGCCGCGCACGGGCCAGGGGCGGCCGCGCACGGGCCGGGGGCGGCCGCGCACGGGCCAGGGGCGGTCAGCAGGTTCGCGGCCCCGCTTGCCGCCCAGCGCACGCCGGCCCCGCCGGCCCCCACGGGCCCGGTCTACCCGACGATGGTCGGCACCGAGGTGGGCGGCGTGGCCGGCGGCCCCTCCGCGCAGGTCCCGGTCCCGCCGCGGCGCAGGGCGCCCGCGGGCGTGGTGCTCGCGATCGTCGGCGGCGGGCTGCTCGTCCTCGCCGCCCTCGTGATCGGCGGCCTCCTGCTCGTCCGGTGACCTGGACGCCGAGCACGGGCACGCTGCGGGGGGTGGGCCTCCGCTCAGGCGACCAGCTCGTGGTGAGCTGGTCGCCGGGCGAGCAGGTCGGCGTGGCGAGCCCTGCGATCGAGGGCAGGCAGCTCGCGGGGCGGTGGGCCAGCCTGGGCCGCAGGCTCGCGGGGGCCGAGACGCTGGTGCGCCGGTGAGCCCGCGGATGGGTGGGGCGGGACAGCTAGGTAGCCAGGTCGGCGCGCGGGCGTCGTGGAAGAGCGAGCCGCTGCCCTCGCGCGAGGTGCTGCACAAATCTCGTTGTCAGTGCTCCCGGCTTTGTCAGGATGGGACGATCCGGATGCTGGAGATCTGAACGAGCGCTAGCGCTACTGCGGGAAGTCGGGCCGAGAGGCGAACCGCCATGACGCCAAGGGCGCCAAGAAACCAGGGAACTTCCCGCAGTAGCGCTAGCGCCCGAAGTGGTGCCAGGTCTTCACCTCGAGCTGGGATGGACGCTCCTTGAGCTTCTTGCGCTCGCGCAGGTCCTCGGTCTCGCGGTTCCACGAGGTCACGTCCTCCTCCCAGGCCTTGAAGGCCGTGAACTTGGCATTGGATTCGTCATTGACGATGCCGCGCATCGTCATGAAGATAGGCTTGAAGCGCATGGCCTCGCTCACGAGCAGGGCCATCGCCAAAAAAGGCAAGGAGAGGCCACCCCAGTTCTTCGTGCCCACGTGGCCGCTGAAGGCGGTGATGGCGTCGACGATGGTCTTTCGCTTGATGGCCGAGCCCTTCGCGCTGCCACTCACGTTCGCATAGTTCACCGGCATGCTGAGGCGGGTCCCGAACGAGCTCGGGGCCTGATCGTCGAAGGCGAAGACGTGGTCCGCGGCGTTCTTGAAGCCGACCAGATAAAGATCACTCTTGCGGAGGTAGAGGACGCAGCTCGGGCCGTTGGAGCCATCTTTGACGGTGACGGTGTGCTCGTCCGCGGATGTGGTGTCGCAATAACGGTAGCCGGCGGCGCTGACCAGGGTCAGCGCCAGCCACATGTTGGTGTGGGTCTCGTGGTATTTCTGGATGTCGAGGTCGTAGTTGGCCATCGCGACGTTGCTCCGAACGAAGGACGGGTCGATCCAAGAAGGGAGGACGATGGCAGGCTAAACGAGGCGCGCGGCGGCGGGCAAACCTGCGCTGCGCCTCCGGCGGAGGTTGGCCCGCCCGCCCCGAGACGCGTCGTCATCCCCGGCGGCGCGACGCCGCGGCCCCGCCGCGTCGCCGGGGCGGCGCAACCCCCGGGGGGAGCGACGGCGCGGCCCCGCCGCGTCGCCGAGGCGATCGGACGGCTTCCTCCTTGGCATCGCTGGACCGCCCCCGCGCGTCGCTCGGGGACGCGGCGCGCGGGCGGCGGCGTGCCGTCCGGGTTCGCCAGGAGCGCGTCTTGCCTGTATATGCATGCCGCGATCGAGCCATGACCACCCAGCCGAACCCGACCGATCCCTTCGCCCTCGCGCGCGCGCTCCTCGAGCAGCGGCGGACCACCGAACCGACCGACGCGACCGCCATGACGCTGGCCACCGTGGACGCCTCCGGGCGCCCCTCGGCGCGGCTGGTGCTGCTGAAGGGCATCGACGAGCGCGGGTTCCTGTTCTTCACCAACTACGCGAGCCGCAAGTCCGCGGAGCTCGCGGCGAACCCGTTCGCCGCGCTGTGCATCCACTGGGCGAAGGCCGCCGAGCAGATCCGCGTGGAGGGGCGCGTCGAGCGCCTCAGCGACGCGGAGTCGGACGCCTACTTCGCGACCCGCCCGCGGGGCAGCCAGATCGGCGCGTGGGCGTCGCGGCAGAGCGAGCCCTTGCCCTCGCGCGAGGTGCTGCTCGAGCGGGTGCGCGAGATCGAGGCCCGCTTCGAGGGCCGGCCGGTGCCCCGGCCGCCGTTCTGGGGGGGCTTCCGCGTGGTGCCGGATCGCATCGAGTTCTGGCGAGGCCAGGAGAGCCGCCTGCACGACCGCGAGGTCTACCTCCGCGACGGCGACGGCTGGCGCGTCGAGCGGCTCTACCCCTGAGCGCGGCGGAGGCGGCGCCCCCGCCCTCCTCCGCGCCCGAGCACGACCTGGCGCTCGCCGCCCGCGGCGACGCTACGGCCCGGCGCGGCGGAGGCGCCTCGCCTTGCGCTCCCGGAGCCGCTCGATCACGGCGAGCAGCTTCGGATCGTCGCGGCGCCGCACGTCGAGCCGCATCCCCTTCAGCGCGTTGCACCGCCCGCACGCGAGCGCCACGTTGTCGAGCGCGTCCGTCCCGCCGTGCGTGCGCGGGACGATGTGCTCCACGGTGGCGCGCTGGATCGGCTCGCCGTCGAGGCCGACCACGACGTGCGACTGGCAGTGGATGCACTTGCCCACCCACGCCGCCTGGCCGCGGATCTCGGTGCGCTCGAACGTCGCGTCGGTCGCGACGATATCCAGGATGAGACGCCGGCGCGCGGCCTTCACGGCGCTCGATCGTAGCCGCCCGGCGCGCGATCCGCACGCGGTTCGCGCCGGGCCGGGAGGTGGGCTATGGAGCCGGCCGGATCCGGCGGGCTCGCGGCGGCAGGCGACCGCGGCCGCGCGAGGACGGCGCGCTGCGTGGCGCGCGGGAGGAGCCATGAAATCGAAGACCGAGTATTTTTACTTCGAGACCCGGGCGAAGCGCGAGCTCATCAACATCACCGACCGCGTCGCGGCCGTGGTGACGGCGAGCGGCATCCAGGAGGGCATGGTCCTCGTGAGCGCCATGCACATCACCGCCGGCGTCTTCGTGAACGATCACGAGCCCGGCCTGTGGGAGGACATCTGGGCGTGGTTGCAGCACCTCGCGCCCGAGGGGCCCGACTACAAGCACCACAGGACCGGCGAGGACAACGGCGACGCCCACCTCAAGTCGATCCTCGTGCACCACCAGGTGATGGTGCCCATCACGGCGGGGAAGCTCGATCTCGGGCCCTGGCAGCAGATCTTCTATGCCGAGTTCGACGGCAAGCGGCGCAAGCGCCTCGTCGTGAAGGCGATGGGGGACTGACGCCGGGCGTCGCCCGACGCCCCTGCGCCGCGCGCCCCGCACAGCGTCGCCCCACGAGGAAGCCGTACAGCGCAGATCACGCCGGGATTCGCGGGGATCAGCCCGTGAGGGGAACCGCGAGGGCACGAGGGCGCAAGGGATACAGGGGAGAGGGAGACATGCCTCTCTCCTCCTCCTCGCGCCCGTCGCGCCCCCGCGACTGGCTCTCTCCCGGCGTCCGTGTGCTCGGCTCACGCACTGGCGGATTCAGCGGGCAACTCGACCTGTTGAATCCGCGCGGGTCGGATCGCCGCCGGGGCCCGGCTTGCGCCTCGCTTGCCGGTTGGCTAGTCTGGAAACGACGCGCATGAAGCATTCCCTCATACACCATGAGTCGAGGTGGACCCATGTCGGCCGATCCCGTTCTGACGCTTCCCGTGGCCCGAACCTGCCCGCATGCGCCGCCTGCGGAGCACCGCCGGCTCCGCGAAGAGGCCCCCGTCGCCAAGGTGAGATTGCCTGATGGTAAAACGGTGTGGGCCGTCACCAGCCACAAGCACATCCGGGCGGTCCTGTCCGATCCTCGGTTCAGCTCCAACCGGCGCGCCCCCGGCTTTCCCACGCTGTTCCGCGAGAGTCCGCCCCCGAGCGATTTCAAGCCGTTGCTGCTCGATCTGGATCCGCCCGAGCACGGGCCTGCGCGCCGGGCCGTGCTCGGTGAGTTCACGGTCCAGCGGATCGCCGCGCTCGCGCCGCGCATCCAGCAGATCGTGGACGAGCACATCGACGCCATGCTGGCCGGGCCGCGCCCGGTCGATCTCGTGCAGGCGTTCTCGCTGCCCGTGCCCTCGCTGGTGATCTGCGAGCTGCTCGGCGTGCCCTACGCCGACCACGAGCTCTTCCAGACGCGCTCCGCGCAGCTCGTGAGCCGGAAGACGCCGCCCGAGGCGGTCATGCAGGCGTTCGGCGAGCTCATGGCGTATCTGGGCGAGCTGGTGGTCCAGAAGGCGCAGAATCCCCCCGACGACCTGCTCGGCCGCCTGATCCTCAAGCAGCGCGAGCACGGCGATGTCGATTACGAGTCCGTGATCGGCATGGCGTTCCTGCTCTTGCTCGCCGGGCACGAGACCACCGCGAACATGATCTCGCTGAGCACGCTGGTGCTCCTGCAGCATCCGGAGAAGCTGGCCGCCCTCCGGCAGGACCCCTCGAAGACCGTGGCCGCCGTCGAGGAGCTCTTGCGGTACTTCACCATCGCGGAGCTCGCGGTCGGTCGGGTCGCCAAGGAGGACGTGGAGATCGGCGGCGCGCTCATCCGGGCCGGGGAGGGCGTCC
This sequence comes from Sorangium cellulosum, assembly GCF_004135735.1. Lineage (GTDB taxonomy): Bacteria > Myxococcota_A > Polyangia > Polyangiales > Polyangiaceae > Sorangium > Sorangium cellulosum_F. The sequence goes on from NZ_CP012670.1 coordinate 6,339,866, forward strand.
TCACGCTGGCCAACACGGGCAACCGGGATCCGGAGGTCTTCGAGGACCCCGACGAGCTCGACCTCGAACGTGGCTCCCGGAACCACCTCGCGTTCGGCTTCGGCCCGCACCAGTGCCTCGGTCAGAACCTGGCCCGGCTGGAGCTGCAGATCGTCATCGACACGCTGTTCCGGCGGATCCCCGGGCTGCGGCCCGCCGTGCCCGTGGAGGAGCTCTCGTTCAAGGACGACTCCATCGTCTACGGCATCCACGAGCTCCCGGTCACCTGGTGAGAGCGCGGCAGCGGAGCCGCTGCCGCGCGCCCTGGGCGTCATGGCGGTTCGCCTCTCGGCCCGACTTCCCGCAGCAGCTCTAGCTGCTGGCCTGCGCCGCGGCCTCGGGCCGGCCGTACTGCTTCGCCCCGCGGATCATGAGCGACGCGATCGCGTTGAGCGCGTCGCTCCAGGCCTTGTGGTGCTCCGGGGTCCAGTCGGCGCCCGCGGCCTCGCCCAGCGCGGAGATCAACGCGTCGGCGACCCACGGGTACATCTCGTCCGTGACGCCGTAATCGACGTGCTTGGCCCCCATGGCCATGAGCTTCTCCTCGAGCCAGGAGGCGTCCTCCAGCTTGTCGATGACCGCGGCGAGCGCCTCCGCGAGCATCTTCTCCTGCTGCGCCTGGCTGTTGCGGCCGAAGAGCGGCTTCACCTGCGGATACCTCGAGAACAGGATCCCGTAAAAGCGATGGGTGATGTTGGGCTCCCTCTCAAGCACGAGCTCGAAGCTCTCCCGCAACAAGCGAACGTTCAATCCCATATCCAACCTCCGAGCGGGGCCGCATGCCCGCGCGCCACTGTCTTGCCCGCCGCCTCCGCACGAGCTGTGCCATGGACGCCCCCGGGGCCGATCGCCGGTGGATTTCCCAGGGATCCGTCGAGACGCCGCGCCGGGCGACCGGCCGCGGTTTCCTCCAGGAAACCCGCGCCGCCGGCGGGCGCGGCGGCCCGGAGGGCACCCCGCCGGCGGTGCGCGGTCGTGCGCGCTTGCCCTGCCGCACGGCGCGGTGTTTCCTACCGCGGTGTCCCCCAGGAAACCCCGACCGTAGCCGTCTCCCCGAGGAACCCGCGTGCCCCTGCTCGACGCCGTGCTCAGCCTGTCCGAAGCGCCCGCCCGCCACGAGGCGCTGCAGCGGATCCTGCGCGCGCTCGCGCGCGTGACGGCGGCGGACGCGCTCTCGGTGCTCACGGCCGCGGACGACGGCTCGGTCGCGGTGACCGCGCAGATCGGGCTCTCGCCGGCGACGCGGGGGCTCTGCTTCCGGCCGGCGGAGCACCCGCGGCTCCGCCGGGCGACGCTCGCGACGGGGCCGATCCGGTTCCTCGACCCGAGCGAGCCCGACCCGTACAGCGGCTGGCTGCTCGGCAACGCCGGCGAGATCCACCCGATCCACGCCTGCATGGCCGTCCCGCTCCGCGTGGAGGACCGGCTCGCCGGGCTGCTCACGCTCGACGCCTGCGACCCCCACGGCCTCCGCGACCTGCGCGACGAGGAAGCGCGGGTGTTCGCGGGGCTCTGCGCCGCCGCGCTGCGGCTCGACGCGTCGCCGGCGCCCGCCCCGGAGGCACGCCGCCTGGTCTCCCCTGCCCCCGGCGCCCCGGCGGTGCCCGGCCGGTCGGCCGGGATGCAGCGGGTCGAGCGCGAGATCGCGGTGCTCGCCCCGCTGCCTTTGCCGGTGCTCGTCACGGGCGAGACGGGCGTGGGGAAAGAGCTCGTCGCCCGCGCGCTGCACGAGCGATCGCCGCGGGCGAGCCGGCCGCTCGTGGTCGTCAACTGCGCCGCCATCCCGGCGGCGCTGGTCGAGTCGGAGCTGTTCGGCCACAGGAAGGGCGCCTTCACCGGCGCGACGGCGGCGCGCGCCGGCCGGTTCGAGGCGGCGCGCGGCGGGACGGTCTTCCTCGACGAGGTCGGCGAGCTCCCGCTGGCGGCGCAGGCGCAGCTGCTCCGCGTGCTGCAGGAGGGGGAGATCCAGCCGGTCGGCGACGATCGGGCGCACCGCGTCGAGGCGCGGGTGGTCGCGGCCACGAACCGCGATCTCCGGCGGGAGGTCGACGAGGGGCGCTTCCGCGCCGACCTGTTCCACCGGCTCTGGGTCTACCCCATCTGCGTGCCCCCCCTGCGCGAGCGGCGCGAGGACATCCCGGCGCTGTGCGAGCGCTTCGCCGCGGGGTTCGCGGCCGAGCTCGGCGCGCGGCGGGTGGATTTCACCGAGGCGGCGCTGCGCGCGCTCGCGCAGCACGACTGGCCGGGCAACGTCCGCGAGCTGAAGCACGCGGTCGAGCGCGCCGTGCTGAGCCGGACGGTGGCGGACGGCGAGAGCGCGGCCGGCCGGGAGCTCGTCCTCCGCCTGGAGGACGTCGCGCCGTGGGCGGGCGAGCGCTCCCGTGCGCCCCAGATCGAGCCCCCCGGGCCGTGGCCCCTGGACGCGGCGCGCGAGCGGCCCGTGGAGCCCCTGGCCGAGACGCTGGAGCGGGCGCGTCGCGAGGCGTTCGCGCGCGCCTTCCAGGCGGCCGGCGGCAACGCCGCGATGGCCGGCCGGCTGCTCGGCCTGAGCCGCTCGTTCGCGTACAAGGAAGCGGTGCGGCTCGGGCTCCTCCCCGGCCCGGAGCCGCAGCGGCGGTGAGGCGCTCTACCGCCCCGGATCCGCGGCGCCGATCCCCTCCAGCGGCACCCGCGCGAGCGCCGTGTAGCGCGCGCCCTTCGGGGTCAGCTCGCTCTGGTACACGACGAGCTCGCGCACCTGCGTCTCGCCGAAATCGACGCCCTCGATCCGCTGCGCGCACGCCTCGAGCGCCGGATCCCCCCGCGGATCCCGCGAGCGCGCGAGCGTGAGGTGCGGCGCGAACGGGCGATCCTCGGGCACGTAGCCGGTCGACAGCGAGAGCGCCTGCTCCAGGTCGCGGTGAATCGCCGAGAGGGCGCTCACCGCGCCGCCCACGCCGAGCCAGAGGACGCGCGGACGCCGCCGCGCGCCGAACGCGCCGCCCTTCTCGATGCGCAGCGTGAGCGGCCGGTGGAAGCCGGCGACGCTGGCCGCCGCGATGACGAGCGGCAGCCGCTCCTCTCCGATCTCGCCCATGAAGGCGAGCGTGATATGCAGCCCAGCAGGCTCCACCCACTTGGCGGACGGAGCCAGCGGCGAGATCTCCCGCAGGAGCTCTCCAACCCTCGCGAGGAGCTCGGCTCCCGGATCAACAGCGACGAAGACGCGCACAACTCACCTACGATCACCTACAGCCAGTTACCACCCACAGACTTCACCCTTGTTCTGATCCTTCAGCCATTTCCGGAGCGGCTCGAAGTACTCCAGCATCGCGCCCGGATCCGCCTCGGTCTCCCCCGTCATCACCTGGAGCGCCTCCTGCCACGTGCGGCTCGCGCCGAGCGACAGCATGGCGCGCAGCTTCTCGCCCGCCGCCTCGCTGCCGTAGATCGAGCACGTGTGGAGCGGCCCCGTGTGCCCGGCCGCCTTGCACAGCGCGCGGTGGAACTGGAACTGATAGATGTGCGCGAGGAAATACCGGGTATAGGGGACGCCCGCCGGGACATGGAACTTCGCCCCGGGGTCGAAGTCGGCCTCGGTGCGCGGCACGGGCGGCGCGACGCCCTGGTACTTCAGCCGCAGCGCCCACCACGCCTTGTTGTAGTCCTCCGGCCTCGTCTTTCCCGCGAAGACGTCCCACCGCCACTGATCGATGAGCTTGCCGAACGGCAGGAACGCGATCTTGTCGAGCGCCTGCTTGAAGAGGACGTTGATCTGCCCCTTCTCGTCCGCGGGCAGCCGGTCGACGAGCCCGAGCGTCTTCAGGTAGCTCGGCGTCACGGAGAGGGCGAGCGTGTCCCCGATCCCCTCGTGGAAGCCGTCGTTCGCGCCCGACTGGAACAGGATCGGGAGCTTGTAGTACTGGCTATAATAATAGATGTGCCCGAGCTCGTGGTGGATCGTGATGAGATCCTCCTCGGTCGGCTCGATGCACATCTTGATGCGCAGATCGTTCCGGTCGCCGACGTCCCACGCGCTCGCGTGGCAGACGACCTCGCGATCGGCGGGCTTCTCGAACAGCGACCGCTCCCAGAAGGTGCCCGGCAGCGGGTCGAGCCCGAGCGAGGTGAAGAACCGCTCGCCGAGCGCGACCATCTGCTTCTCGTCGAGCTTCTTCGCCTTGAGCTTGCCCGTCACGTCGAGCGACGGCTGGCCCTTGTACGGCTCCATGAGCGGGTAGACGTTCGACCACTGCTGAGCCCACATGTTGCCGAGCAGGTGCGCCGGGATCGGGGCCTTGTCGCCGATCCTGTCCTTGCCGTGGATCGCCCGCAGCCGCGCGCGCACGTAGCAGTGCAGCTCGTCGTAGAGCGGCTTCAGCTTGCCCCAGAGCCGATCGGTCTCGGCCTCGAACGCGTCGGGGGGCATGTCGTACCCGGCGCGCCAGAGCGCGCCGAGGTCCGGGAAGCCGATCTCCGCGGCGCCCTTGTTGCCGAGGGCGACGTAACGCTCGAACTTCGGCCGGATCGGCGGCGCGATGGCGTGCCAGCCGGTCCACGCCTCGAGCAGCTCGTCCCACTTGCGGCTGGTCCGCAGGATCCGGGAGAGATCGTTCAGCGTGAGGCACTCCGGCGCCACGGCGCCCGCCGGCGCCTTCTGCCCCGCCGCGGCGCCCGCCGGCGCCTTCTGCCCCGCCGCGGCCCTCGCGGGCGCGGCCCCGGCCGGCGCCGCCCGATCCGCGGCGCCCTTCGGGCAGTACTTGCCCTTGCCGTACATGCTCGTCATCTCGATCGCGAGCGCCGCGAGCTCCGCGCGCTCGGCCGGATCGCTCGGGGCCGGCAGCGTGGTCCCGACCTTGAGGAGCGTGAGCTGCCGCGCGAGCTCCCCGGGCAGCGCGAGCCCGTCGAAGCGCCTCGCCGCCTTCATCGTGCGGTTGAGGAACTCCATGGTCGCCTCGTCGGCAGCGGCGGCGAGCGCGTCGGTGTCCTCGGTGATGAAGTTCTGGTTGACCCACGCCGCGCGCGCGGACTGGAGCCGCAGCCGGCGCAGCTCCCTGTCCACGTCGGCCAGGAACGCCTGCGCCTCCGCCGGGGTCGGCGCCGCGGCCCGCTGGGACGCCGCCGGCGCGCCCGCCGTCGACGCCGCGACCGCCCCGGACGCTTCTCTGCCCGGGCCCGTCGGCGCCGCGGCCGGCGATCCGGCGCCGCCGCAGGCCGTGCCGAGGCCGAGCGCGACCAGCATCCAGGGGCACAGGAGGGGTGTCCGGGCGAGGGCTTTGCGGATCACGGGCCCTTCATACACGCCGGAACGTGCCGAGGGAACCAGGAGCGACGCGCCGCCGCCGCGGCGCGCCCCCACGCCGCGGCCCCCCTCGCGACCAGGACGAACCGGCCGCCGTGACGGCTGCCAAGCCGCCGTGAAGTGCCGTTACAATACGGACCCACCATGAGGAATGCGCCCGCGCCCTGGCCCACGACCCCGGCGATCCTCGGCGTCGCCCGACCCCTGCACGGCGCCGCGCCCTCCGGCCGCGAGCACACCGGGTGACGGCGATGAGCGACCTCGAGAATTTCTCGTTCGTGATCCCCGGCGAGCTCGCCGGCGTGGCCTACCCGCACGCGCCGCGGGCGCTCGAGGAGCTCGTGGAGCTCGGCTTCCGCAGCGTGGTGTCGCTGTCGCGGCGGGCGCCTCCGCCGGGCGCGCTCGGGCCGCTCCTGCACCTGCACTGCCCGCTCGCCGACTTCACGCGCATCCCGAGCCTGGATCTCCTGCGCGCCGTGGCGTTCCTCGGGCGCGCGCCGTCGCCGATCGTCGTCCACGGCGAGGGCGGCGTCGGGCGCACCGGCGTCGTGCTCGCGTGCCGCCTGGTGTCGCTCGGCCGGTCCGCGGCCGAGGCCGTGGCCGAGGTGCGGCGCGCGCGGCCCGGCTCGATCGACGACCCCGAGCTCGAGGCGTCGGTCGAGGCGTTCGAGCTCTTCTACCGGGGCCAGCACGATCACGCGACGCTCGCGCCCTACAACCTCGCGCCGGCGTCGCCGCTCGATCGCGTCGTGCACGGCGCGGAGCGCCCCGGCTTCGGCATGGCGCTCTGGTCGGCCTCCGGGATCCGCTCCTCCGTGAGCGTGCCGCCGCGGGCCGGGGACGCGCCCGACCCGAGCGAGGCGCCCGTGGAGGCGTGGCTCGGCTTCATGGCGCGGCAGGGCATGCGCGAGGTGCTCTGCCTGCTCGACGACGACGAGCTCTCGGCGCTCCGGGTCCCGCTGATCAGCCGCTACCAGCGCGAGTTCCTCCGCGTGACGCACGTGCCGCTCGAGGGCGGCGCGCTCCCCACGCGGGGCGCCATGGAGCGCGCGATCGCGGCGCTCCGGCGCGCCGAGGAGGGCGGCGCGCCCGTCGTGGTGCACTGCGCGTCGGGCGTGGGCCGCGCGGGCGTCGTGCTCTCGGCGTGGCTGCGCGCCCGGTACGGCCTCGACCCCGACGCGGCGATCGCGACGGTCCGCGAGCACGCGCGGCGCTTCGGCGCGCGCCGCGAGCCGCTTCAGGCGGGGCCTCCCGTGCGGGAGCTGCTCGCGAGCGTGCCGGCCGGCGGCTGAGATCACGCGGCGGCGTCGGCCGCCCGCCGCGCGCGCTGCTCGCGGTACATGCGCAGGCCGAACGCGCCGGCCGGCTCGGCGCGGAGCGCCTCGACGAGCGCGCGCAGGGCGGCCGGCAGCCCGGCGAGCGCGGGGAGCGGCACCGGGTGATGCTCGGGCAGGAGCACCGGCGCGGCGAGCGCGGCGAACGTGAGATCCGCGGCCGAGAACCGGTCGCCGGCGAGGAACGGGCGCCCGTCGCGGAGGCGCTCGTTCACCGCGTCGAAGGCCGCGCGGATCTCGCCCCGCGAGCGCTCGGCCGAGGCCGCTTCGATGCGCATCGCCCGCCGCATGACCGCGCGGGCGACCGGGAAGTACGCGCGGAACATGCGCGGCCCGAACCAGGGCGGCGGCGCCGCGGCGCCGCCCTCGGGCGAGCGGAACGAGCGCGCCATCAGCGAGAACGCGGCCGCCTCGTCCGGCAGCAGGTGGAAGTACACGACGCGGCGGGTCGCGGGGCCGAGATCGCGATCGAAGCGCTCCTCGAGCGACTCGACCTCGGCGCGGAGCGCGTCGGGCGCGCGCGGGAAGAGCGCGCGCCCCGCGGGGACGAACGCGTCGAGGTAGCGCAGGATGTCGGTCGAGTCGGCGAGCGCGCCCGACCGGGTGACGAGCACCGGCACGGTGCGGCGGCCGCCGGCGCGGAGCGCCGGCAGCGCGTGGGCGAGCGGGAGGTGGCCCTCCTCGCGGTACGGCACCCCGGCGCGATCGAGCGCCCACCTCGCCTTGTCGCAGTAGTGGCTGAACGGGATGGTGATGAGGCGGAGGGGCGCGCCGGCGCCGTGATCGGTCATCGAGGAGCTCCGTGCGTGGACAGACCCGGGCCGGCGACGCGCCCTCAGCGCCGGATCTCGAAGAGGTGGAGGCCGTACGCGGGCAGCTCGACGCCGAGGCCGCGCGACGGGTCGACCAGCTCGTCGCCGTCGCGCGGGTGCTCGTTGCCGGTCATGAGGTCGACGAGCAGCACCTTGCGGCCGGCGACGCCGGCGACGTCGAGCGGGATGCGGCACCCGCCGCGCGACGGGGCGAAGTTGACCACCGCCACGAGCGGCGCGGCGGTCCGGGGCGCGCCGCGGGCCGGGAGCGGCTCCCAGCGGTACGAGACGAACGCGTCGGCGCCCGGGCCGCGCGGGGTGAGCGTGGCGAAGCTGCCGGTGCGCAGGATGGGGCGGCGCACGGCCGCGAGCAGCCGCTCGTGAAAGGCGAGGCACGCCTCGTCCACCGGCTCGGCGGCCGCGCGCGCGAGGTGGAGCGAGGCGCGCACGGTCCGCCCCTCGATCTGGCCGTGGTGGATGAAGCGCATCCCGGGCACGGTCGCGGCGATGAACGCCGCGGCCCGGCGCCGGTCGGGCGGCAGCACGGCCGCGATGCGCGGCTCGTCGTGGTGCTCGATGAACCGGATGCTCCGCCGCTGGTAGTCGGGCGTCGCCCCGAGGTGGCCGCGGACCGACGACGCCGAGGCGTGGCTCAGCCGATCGTAAAGGCTCCTGTCGAAGGTGTAGTCGAACCCGAGCATCTGCAGGCGCCACTCGAGATCCCAGGCGGCCTCGGCGACGAAGACGAAGCCCGGGTGATCGCGGCGCACGGCGTCGATGGCCTCGGCCCAGAACTCGCCGCTGGCCTGCGCCTGGCCCGGCGCCGGCGGCCGCTTGGACCACGTGCGCCGGAAGTCCTCGTCGAGCACGAGCATCGCCATGTCGCAGCGGACGCCGTCGCAGCGCGCGGCGATGCCGCGGAGCGCCTCGATCGACGCAGCGCGCGTCTCGGCGAGGCGGAGGTCGAGCTGGGCCGTGTCGGGCCAGGGCGGGAGGTAGGGATCGCGCCCCGGGAGCGGGACGCCGTCGTCGTCGGCGATGAAGCACGCGGGCCGCTCCTTCACCCAGTGATGGTCGCGCGCGACGTGGTTGGGCACGTAGTCGAGCAGGAGCCCGATGCCGCGCGCGGCGAGGCGCCGGCGCAGATCGGCGAGGCCGGCGTCGCCGCCGAACGCGGGGCTCACCTCGTACCGCGCGACCGCGAACGGGGAGCCGACCACGTCGGCCTCGGTCCAGTCGGGCAGCACGCGATCGTACTCGGCGCGCAGATCGGGGTGCGTGCGCGAGAGGCGCGGGCCCTCCTCGCCGAGCGTCCACACGCCCATCAGGTACACGTAGTCGACGCCGAGCGCGGCGAGCCGGTCGAGCGCCGCGTCGGGCACGCTGGCGAGCGTGACCCTGGCCCTCTCCGTGCGAGAGAGCTCGTGGAGCCAGACGCGCGCGAAGATGGCGTACAGCAAGGGGTGCTGGTGGGCGGGGACTAGGGAGCTCATCGAAGGACTCGGGACGGCGGGCCCGCGAGGAGGTCGCGGGCGGGCGGCGTCGGCTGGATTGTCGGCGGGCTCGGGTGCTCGCCGCAAGGGCGATCGGAGGGCGCGGGCGTCGTCGCCCCGGGGCCGCGCGGGGAGCGTCCGCCCCGGCTGCCGGCGCCACCTCATCGCGGCGCGCGGCTCACCGAGGCGCGCGCGGCTCACCGAGGCGCGCGCGGCTCGCCGCGGGGCGCGCGGCGCCTCCGGGCGAGCGCGGCGACCGCGCCCAGCGCGACGAGCGGCAGGGCGATCGGCGTCACGTCCTCGTCGGGCGACAGCCGGCAGCCGCAGCCGCCCTGCTTCGGCTCGACCGGGGGCGGCGCCTCGTCGGGCGGCCCCGCCTCGCTCATCGCCTCGTCGCTCGGCGCCTCCGCGTCCGCCTCCGCGGGCTCGCTCTCCGGCGCCTCCTCCGCCGCGTCGCCCTCCTCGGCGCCGTCCTTCTCGGCCTTGTCGTCCGTCTTCTTCTTCGTGCCGGTGAAGACGATCGCGCGGCGGTCGATGACCTCGTTGTCGCCCTGGAGGGTGATCTTCTGCTTCGTGCCCATCTGCACGCCGTCGCTCGCGCGCTTGATCACGAGATCGTACTCGCCGGCCTCGAAGCCCCGGTCGCGCCGGAGGACGAAGTCGAACTTGGTCCTCGAGAAGATCTTGCCGCTGCCGTCGGAGAAGCCGACGTCCATGCTCTCGTTGATCGACTGCTGGTTGTGCAGCGGGATGCGGTTCAGGATCGGCTTGTCGGGCGACTGATCGGTGAGCGCCCGCTCGTAGTGCACCGTCGGCGTGAACGAGAACAGCATCGGGATGTGCCCGAGGTGCGGCGTCCCGCCGTAGTTGATCGTCATCTTGAGCTTCCAGCGGCCGTCGTTCTCCTTGGGCGAGCGATCGACGATGGTGACGCTGCCGGCCGCGTGCGCCGCGCGCGCGGGGAGCCACGCGCCGAGCAGCGCGAGCGCGGCGGCCACGAGGCGCGCGAGCAGGAGCCGGCGGCCGCCGCGGGCGGGGCGGCGCGCCGTGCCGAGGTGGGCAGGGGCGCGGCGATCGTCGGATCGCCGCGCGGCGCGCGGACGTCGCGCGCCGGGCTGGGACAGGAGACCGGTTCGAGATCGGGCGGTTCGCATGCGCAGCACGCTACCAGGGATTTCATGGAAGCGAGCCGCCGGCGAGCGGGGCGGCGCGCGGGATCACCGCGGGGGGTCACCGCCGCGCGCGGGCGTCGCGCCGCCGCGCGCGGGCGTCGCGCCGCCGCGCGCGGGCGTCGCGCCGCCGCGCGCGGGCGTCACTCCGGGAACCAGAGCAGCTCGTCGGAGGTGGGCTTGTAACAGGCCTGGCGGCCGGCCTCCTCGTTGTCGGTGCAGCTCGCGTTGTCGAGGCAGTCGATGATCTCGTAGCGGCCGCCGGCGTTGTAGATGGTCGTGAACATGACCCGCTGGGCGGACTCGAGCTTGCTGAACGCGTCCTTGCAGACGGCGACCGGCACGTTCTCGCAGCGGAGCATGCGCGCGCAGCGCGACTCGATGACGGGCTTCGCCGTGGGCTCGTCGGGGTTCAGGTTGACGGCCACCTCGTCGTTGCACTCCAGGATGATCTGGTCCCGGTCCGGAGAGCTCTCGGCGGCGGCCTCCATGCGGCGCGAGAAGCAGCTCGTCATCGCGCGGAGGTACGTGGGCGAGGAGGTCGGGTACGCGGCCTTGCACGCGCTCATGTGCTCCCAGGAGTTGCCGGCGCGATGGAGCCTCGCGAGCGCGGCGCACCACTCGGCCTGGGCGGCGGCCACGGGGCCGCGATCGGGGAAGTTGGTCGGCCTCGCGGGGCAAGCGGAGAGGACTCCGAGCATCGACGCGGCCACCGCGATCGGCAGGGCCAAGGATCGAAGGGCGGGCATGGGCGCGACCCTACCACGAGTGCCGCGCGGAGACGGAGTCTCCGCCAACGCGGCGTCGCCGGTCACGGCCGGTCCGGCAGGATCGCGCAGCCGAGCCGCGCGCCCCCGCCGCGGAGCAGCGCCCCCCCGCCCGGGCCGAAGGTCACGCCGAGGTGGGGCGCCCCCTCGGGGCCGACGCGGAGCTCGAGCGCCTCGACGCACAGGGCGTCGCGATCGCCGGCGAGCAGCGCCGTCGCGGGGACGTCCTCCTCGAACAGCGGCGCCCCGGTCCTCGCGGCCACCCGGAGCGTGGCGGGCAGGTCGGCGATGAAGCGGTGCGACGGCCGCGCCCCGCCGCAGGCGCCGGCGCCGATCTCGCCGAGCGTCGCGACGGAGCCGAGCGGCTCGAGCGGGCCGACCTCGGCGCGCGCGAGGTCGAGCGGCCCGGCGAACACCTCCCCCGACGCGGTGGAGTAGCCGACGAGGGCGAGGCCGGGCGCGTCGAGCCGCCGGGCGAGGGTGAGCCGCGTCCCCGCCACGCCGGAGACGGGCGCGAGCCCGGCGATCGGGAGCGTGGCCTCCCGGGTGGCGAGGAGGAGCGCCCGCTTGCCGGCGTCGAAGGCGAGCAGGTCGCCCCCCGGGAGCTCGGCGGCCACGGCGAGGGTGCCGGCGTGATCGAACGGCCGCAGCGCCGGCCGCGCGGCGCCGGCCCGCACGCCCCGGGCGCGCCGCGCGCGGCGCGGCCCCCGCGGCTGCTGCGGCGGCGGGTCGAGGAGCAGCAGCAGATCCGCGGGGGCGCCCGCGCCGGGCCCGAGCAGCACCGGGACGGTCTCGCCCGAGGCCCAGGTGAGCGAGCGGTCGCGGAGCGAGACGCGGCGCGGCGCGGCGGACCGCGCGAACGGCAGGAGCACGTCGGCGGTGAAGACGCCGGCGCGGAGCGAGCCCAGGACGGGGGACGGCGAGGTGAAGAGCGAGACGACGGGGGGCGCGCCGGCGGCGGGCCGGCCGGGCGCGGGCTCGCCCGGGACGGCGGGGGCGGGCGGAAAGGACGAGGCGTCGTCCTCGAGGCGACAGGAGACGAGCAGCGGCGCGGGGGCGGGCGGCGCGGGGCTCGCGGCCGGGGTGAAGGGCGGCGGCGCGCCGCGCGGCCGCGGCGGAGGGCCGCCCCAGCCGAGCCGGACGAGGCCGTGGTCGCCCATCGCGCAGCCGATCGGGGAGCAGGCGAAGGGGGTGCTCTCGTCGAGCGGGGGCTCGATCCCGCGGGCGGGCGGGCCCTCGACGGGGCGCCACGAGCGGCCGCCGTCGGTCGACTCGAAGAAGGCGGGCGGGTCGTCGCCGGTGGCGGCGAGCGCGAACCGCCCGCCGACGACGACGCGCGCGACGGCGGGCGGGAGGGGAAACACGGTGAGCCTGCCGCCGGGCTCGATGCGCAGGCCGGCGACGCGGCCGCCGCGACGGCGCGAGCGCGGCCGCGCCCCGGGCGCGCGCCCGTCCACGCCGGGCGCGCCGCGGGACAGCGCGCCGCGGGACAGCGAGGCGGCGTCGGCCTCGTCCGGCAGGTGGAGCCAGCCGCGCACGGCGCCGTCGTCGTCCTCCCAGAAATCGGTGTCGATGAGGCGCGGCGACGCCGCGGGATCGGCGGGCGCGGGAAAGAGGCCGCCCGCCAGCGCCGGATCGTCGTCGCGCGCGCGGATCACGCGGACGCCCTCGGGCGCGCCGGGGGCGCGGCGCGCGCGCGCCATGCCCGGGGCCGCGGGGGCGCGGCGCCCCTCCAGCACGAGCGCGGTCACGGCGCCGCCCTCGCCGGGGATCCACCGGTAGAGGCGACGGGCGTCGTCGCCCTCGATCCGGCGCTCGATCCAGTCGCCGCCGGCGGTGCGCACGCACACGCGCGCGACCGGGGCCGCCGCGGGGTCCTCGCGCGCGGCGCGCGCCACGCCCGCGGACGCCGCGCGCGCCGCGCCGGCGGCCGGCCCGCCCGGAAGAGGGGGCCACGGGCCGGAGCCCCAGGGCGGCCCCCCGTCGCCCGGCGGCGCGGCGTCGTCCGGGCCCTCGGGGAAGTCGTGGAGCCCGGGCGACGTGCTGCCGCATCGACCGGCGAACGCGAGGCGGCCGCGGTCGTCGCCGAGGAACGCGCCGCGCGGGGCCGCGAGCGGATCCGGGTCGCGATCCGGCGGCGGGAACGTCGCCTCCAGCCTCGGCGCGGCGAGCGTCGCCTCGAAGCGGAGCACGTGGGCGGCCTCGTGCGCGCACGCGAGCAGGACGTCGCCGCCTGCCCGGAGCGGCTGGCAGCGCGCGTCGCGCCGGTCGAGGCCCGCGATCTCGGCCTCGGCGAGCGGGCGGGCGGTCGCCGCGGCGAGGACGGCGACGCCGTCGTCGCGGGCGACGAGCAGCCGGCCGCCGGGGAGGAGGGCGCCGGCCGCCGCGGCCAGCGCGAGCGCGCCCGGGGCGAGCGCGCGGCCCGCGGGGGCGTCGTGGAGCGGATCGCGCGTCGCCGGGACGTGCAGCGAGGGCGCCGGGGTGCCGCGCGGCGACGCGGGCGCGGCGGGCGCGAGGCCGGCGGCCGTGACGTGGAGCGCGGGGGCGCCGGACGGGGCGAGCAGCGCGACGGCGTCGTCGCGCTCCTGGAGGAGCGCCGTGACGAGCGCGTGCGTCTCGAGCACGTCGATCCAGGTGGCGCCGGCGTCGAGCGTGACCGAGGCGCGGCCGGCCATGTCGAGGCGCGCCGCGCGGCGCGCGTCGAGGGCCACCGCGTCGGCGACGCCCGCGACCCCGAAGCGGCGCAGGGAGAGCGTGGCGGGGTCGAGCTCGAGGAGGCCTCGATCGCTGCGCAGGAGGATCGACGCGAGGTACGGCCGCGCGCCGCCGGGGGCGCCGACGTCGGCGACGGGCGCGAGCTCGCCGAGGAAGTCGCCGGCGCGGTAGACGCGGCCCTCGGACCACAGGACGAAGCCGCCGCCGAGGCGCGCCGGGATGGACCGGAACCCGCGGAGCGGCTCGGGCGCGGGCGCGGCGGCGAGCACGACGCCGCCCTCGAGGCGCACCCGGAGGCCCTCGTACAGCGCGGGCTCCGGGCGAGGATCGGGCGCGCCGTCGCGGCCGTCGCCGGCGGCGTCGAAGAGGACGCCGACGCCCTCCGTGAGGACGTAGCGCGCCGGGGCGAGCGGCGGCGCGGCGGCCCGAGGCGCGGCGGCGGTCCGCGGCGGTCCGGGCCGCGGCGCGCGCTCCGGGGCCACGCTGCATCCGGCGACGAGGGCGAGCGTGACGACGAGGGCGGCGCGGGAGGGCCTACCCACGCGGATCTCTCTGCTGACGTGCCTCACCGCGCGATCGCCTCGCACCGGACCGGCTGCCGCACCTCCTGCCCGGGCTGGACGAGCACCAGCGCGCCGCCTCCCGCCCCCGGCGCCGGCCCGCTCCATGCCGGGGCGACCGACGGTCGCCCGCGGTCGCTCGCCTCGCGCCCGCGGTCGCCCGCGGCGTACGCGCCGAGCGGGGCCGCCGGTGGCGGCCCGGCGAAGCGCACGAGGAGCTTCTTCACGGCCCCGGGAGGCTCGTAGTAGCCGAAGTCCGTCTCGAAGCGCTCGTCCCGCACGTCGAGCTCGATGGCGTCGAGGCACGCGCGGTCGCGCGACCACCGGATCACCGCGACGCCCGCGGTGCCGGCCTCGGTGACCCCGGGGAGCGCGCCGGGGACGAGGCCGATCTCGGCGTCGAACGGCAGGACCACGCGGGCGTCGTCGCGGCGCGGCGCGCAGCGCGGCGCGCTCCCCACGTCGAGCTCCCCGAGCGGCGCGAGCGCCTCCTCGGGGCCGAGGGTGCCTCGCTCCGGATCCACCGCCGAGAGCACCGCGCCGCCGGACCTCGCGACCGCGACGAAGACCGGCGCGCCCCCCCGCGCGCCCGCGCCGTACGCGAAGCGCGCCCGCTGGGACGTCGCCCCCGCGACCCGCGCGGTGCGCTGCGCGCGGAGCTCCTTGAGCACCGGCGCGCGCGCGCCGGGCCGCGCTCCTCCCGGCGGCGCCGCGCCGAGCCACGCTCCTCCCGGCGGCGCCGCGCCGGGCCGCGCTCCTCCCGGCGGCGCCGCGCCGAGCCACGCTCCCGCCGGCGGCGCCGCGCCCCCGTGGAGATCGACCGCGCTGACCACGAGCCTGTCGTGCCGGGGGCTCAGGAGCATCACGCGGCCGCCGAGATCGACGCCGACCGAAGGCCGCGCGGCGCAGCCGCCGATCGATCGCGTCACGCCCGCCGTGTCCAGCACGCTGGCGAGGCAGGTCTCCTTCGGGCCCACCGCGACCGGGGCCACGCGCCCCTCGCGATCGATCACGTGCCCGAGCTGCGCCTCGTAGGGCCGGTACACGAGGCCGGCCAGCCCGGCGCGCGCGAGCGGCACGCGCGCGCGGTGGATCTCGGCGCGCACGTCGAGCGGGGCGATCCACGCGAGCTCCGCGTCGGCGCCGGGCGCCGGCAGCGCGCCGCTCCCGGGCGGCAGCGTCAGCGCCCCGATCGTGCCGAGCCGCAGCGGGCTCGTGGGGCCAGGCGGCGCGGCGACGGCGCCGAACCACCCCGGCGACTCCGGGACGCGCGCGGCGGCGAGCGGCCCCGCGAAGGCGCACGCGAGCCGCACGACCGGCGGCGGCGGCACCGGCCGCGACGGCGCCCTGCGCTCGCGCAGGGATCGCCCGGGAGGCGGCGGCCGGAGAGCCGCCTCGGGCGACCGCGCCCCGGGCGGCTGCGCCCCGGGCGCTCGCGCCCCGGGCGGCTGCGCCGCGCGCGCCGCGTCGGAGGGCGCGGCCGACGCCCACCCGAGCCGGAGGAACACGCCGACGCGGCAGCCCACCGCCGAGCAGCGCCCGAGGTGCGCGACCCCGCGGCCCGGCGGCGGCGCGACCGGCGCCCAGCGCTTGCCGCGATCGACCGTCTCGAAGAGCGCGCCGTCCTCCGTCGCGGCGAGCGCGAAGGGGCCGGACGCCGCGATCGCGGCGGCGCGCGCCGGCGTGGGGAGGCGGCGCAGCCGGCCGGCGGGATCGATCGCGATCGGCGCGACGCCCGCGCCGCCGTCCACCGGGAGCCACCCCTCGACGCTGCCGTCGGCGAGCGCGGCGAGCGCGCGCGAGAGCAGCGCCGGGCTGCTGTCGCCGTACCGGGGGAGCACGAGCGGCGGCTCGCCCCGCGCGAAGCGCACGACCCGCAGCGCGCCGCGCGCCTCGACGCGCTCGCTGTCCCGCAGGAACGCGCCGGGGCGCGCGACCAGGGCGACGGCGCCCCCGCCGCGGCGCGGGATCCAGGCGAGCACGTCGGTGGCGTCGGCCGGGTCGAGGCGGTGCTCGACCCAGGCGCCCGGCCCGCGCCGGACGCAGAACACCGCGCTCTGCTGCGCCGAGCCCGGGGAGACCGGCGCGCGCGCGATCGCGTCGAGATCGAGCCGCGGCCTCGGCAGCCCCTCGCACGGCCCCACGTAGCCGAGCGCCTCGCCGTCGACCCCGACGAAGCGATCGGTCGCGGGCTCGCGCGCTGGCCGGAGCTCGAACGTGCGCTCGATCCGGGGCGCGCCCGGCCCGCCGGAGAGGTCCACGACGCTCGCGCGGTCCGGGCCCGCGCAGACGGCGAGCAGCGCGTCGGCCGCGCGGAGCGGCGCGCACGCGCCGCTGCCCGGCGGCAGGGCCGCGACCGAGGTGGCGCGCCCGGTCGCGAGATCGACGCGGCCGACGCGGCCGTCCGCGGCGATCACCGCGCCGCCGTCGGGGAGCGGCAGGCCCGAGGTGACGGCCTCCTCGAGCTGGGTGAACGGCGCGCGGTGGCTCCACCGGGGATCGCCGTCGGCCGTGGGCCGCGGGCGCGGGGCGCGGGGCTCGCCGAGGCGGCCGCGCGCGTCGAGGGCGCGCTCCATGCCGCCGTCCAGGGAGACGACGATCTCCTCGCCGCGGACCTCGAGCGCGGTGGCGTCACCGAGCTCCGCGGTGACGTCGCGGTAGGAGGCGCCCGCGTCGAGCGTGAGGAGCGCGCGCCCGAAGGCGGTGAGCGCGAGCGCGCGGCGCTCGCTCGCCGCCGCGGCGGCGACCACGGACGGGAGTCCGAGCGGCCGCAGCGCGCCGCTCGCGCCGTGGGCGGCGAAGCTCCCGGCCGTGGTGATCAGGCCGAGGCCGTCGAGCCACGGGAAGACGCCGGCGACCTCGCCGGGCAGGGTGCCGAGCGCGCGGAGCTCGCCGGAGAAGGTCCGCGACGCGTGGAGATCGCCGCCGCTCCAGAACAGGTAGCGCGGCCCGGGGGGCGCACCCGCGCCCGCGCCCGCGCCCGTCCAGGCGGGGAACACGGCGCCGCCGGCGAGCTCCGGGCCCCCGGAGCCCACCGGCACGAGCGCCTCGAGGCCGCGCAGCTCGGCGCGCTGGCCGTCGATCACCGCCCGGTCGACGCCCCGGCCGTCGAGGATCGCGCGCTCGACGAGGCCGAGCGCCGGCGGCGCGACGTACCGGGCCGGGCCGGGCGCCGCGACGGAGGCCGCGCGGCGCGCCGGCTCGCCCGCGGGCAGCGGCGCGGCCGCGGCCACGGCGTGCGGCCCGGCCACGGCGTGCGGCCCGGCCATGGGCGGCGGCCCGGCCATGGGCGGCGGCCCGGCCGCCCCGCAGGCCGCGGGCGCCGGCGCGACGAGGAGCGCCAGCGCGAAGAGCGCGCGCGGGCGAGGCGGCGTCCTCGCGCTGCGCCGGCGTGGGAGGCCGGGCGGCGCGCCGGCCGTGTGGAGGTGCGTGCGCTTCGCGTGGATCAAGGCCATGGCGGCGGTCCGCCCCGTACCACCGAGGGTAGGGCCAGCGCGCCCGGATCCTCAACAGCGCATCGGGGCGAGCGCGCGCCGCGGGAGGAAATGCGGCCGCGCGATCCGGGCGCGCTCACGCGAACGTGGTCTTCGCGGAATCCGGGGCGAACCTGGGCGATGCGGCACGAGCGAGCCGGAGGAGGAAACCGCCAGGGGTCTGGGATGCGTGAGATGCATGAAACGAGAGCGGCCGCGAAGACCGCGATGGCTGTCGACGGTCGCCCTGTGGCGACCCCCGGCGGAGTGATGCGCCTGCGAGCGCCCGCTCGCAGCCTTCGGCGGGCCGTCCCGGCGCCCGGCGGAGTGACACTACGTGTGCCCGGACGTTTACAGGAGAGCATGCAAAGTGACACTATGTGTGTACGAACGTTTACAGGAGAGCATGCAAAGTGACACTACGTGTGCCCGGACGTTTACAGGAGAGCATGCGAAATGACACTACGTGTGCCCAAACGTTCACAGCACGGGGTGCTGATGGAGCTGCGTGGGGGGTCGGAGCGGTGCGAGGGCTTTCTGCCGAGCAGGCCTGCGTTGCTTCGTTGCTCTCGGCGGCAGCCAGACCGCGCCGCAGATCACGGTCGCGCTCAGCCGCGGGTACGTCTTCGACGTGCTCGCGCTGCCGGGTTCGCTGCCCCTCGGCCGGAGACGGTCAGCTCCGTCGAGCACGGCGGTCGGTGGCCGTGGTGGGATCGCGGCGCTCGGCCGTCAGCGCGCGGTCGCAGCGCCTGCCCACGGCGCCGCCTGGGTCGCGCTCGCAGGCGACGTCGAGTTGCCATGGGCAGGGTTGCCGGCGCGGCTCTAGCCAAGGTTGCATCCCCCGTCGTGGTCGACGATGACGAGCTCCTGCTGGGGCCATCAAGACTCGATCCGAAACGTCATCGTGCTACGCGCGTTAGATACTTGGGTGGAGAGCCGTCTACCGATCTCAATGAAGAGCTTGCGCGTCCTGATGGGCCGCCGGTCTGCGTGGCGCTCCCACCGACCCCAGGCGGCCTGCTGAGCCTCTGTCGGATCTGCGCTTCCGTGGTCGAGCGAGGGCGCGCGCTGTTCGTCGTCGATCTCAGCCCGGACGCCGCCGGAGCATTTCCGCAAGGGCCCGGCCCAGGCAGGGCCATCTCCCTCGATGTCGCGGATGCTCTGCGACGCAAGCCGCCTGTGGTCCCATGGTCGAAGCTCGAGACGGCCCTCGCGGCCACGCTCTGGAAATTGTGGTGCCGCCGCTCACCCGTCGCCTTTTCCAGGTTCTGCGCATCCGGGAGCATGTTCCACCCGCAGCGGGCCAACCTTGGGCGTTATCATGCCGGACTCTTTCCCCGACGGGCAGGCCATGGGCTCTTGCGAAAGCACGAGCGCCGTTCAGCTCGCCGGGCTACCCTCGCTCCACCACGGAGGTACCATGCATCATCTCCGCCCGGTGAGCACCGTATCGACCTTCGTCCTGCTCGCCGCGGTCACGTCCTGCGCGTCGGGGTGCGGCGCGAGCGAGGGGCCGGACGGCTCCGGAAAGGCGGCTGCGGTCACGACGTTCGAGGCGACGGCAGGCCCGTGGACCCTCGATCCGGGAGGCGAGAAGACGGAGTGTCTCGTCTTCCGGCTGGACAACCCCGAGGGGGCCTTCATCCGGCGCCTCCGCGGGTGGCTCGGCGATGGCTCTCATCACATGACGCTTTACAAGTCGGTCGATGCGGTCGAGCGGCGCGAGCCGTTCCCGTGCGCGGCGTTCGAGAGCTCGTTCAGGGGCGACCGGCCGATCTTCATCGCCCAGCAGCGGCAGACGGAGCTGTCGTTCCCGCACGACGAGGAGGGCACGCCGATCGGGTTCAGGATCGAGCCCCGCCAGATGGTGCGGATCGAGATGCACTACGTCAACATGTCGCCCGAGCCGGCCAGCGTCGAGAGCCGGATCCTCCTCGAGACCGTGCCGCTCTCGACGAAGGTGGTCGAGACCGACATCGCGTTCTGGACCACGTTCGACATCGAGATTCCGCCCAGCTCGGCCCACGCGACCGAGGTGAAGTTCACCCGAGGCCTCGAGGGCTCGCGGTCGTTCGCGCTCACCACGCACCAGCACCACCTGGCGACGAGGATGCGCGTCTGGCACGCGGACAGCGCGAGCGACGCGGAGGGGCGGCTCGTCGCGAACAGCACCGACTGGGCGAATCCTCCGCTCGAGATCTTCGATCCTCCGCTCGTGTTCGGGGATGGAGGCAAGACAGGGCTCGCGTTCCAGTGCGAGTGGACGAACCCGACGCCCCGCACGGTGACGGTCGGTGAGAGCGTCGAGGACGAGATGTGCCTTTTATGGCACTACTACTATCCGTCGAGGGGGTTTCACTACGTCGTGGTGCCCTGAGAGGAGAGAGCGCGATCCGCATCAGGGCCGCCCCGAGGACGATCGCGTGTCCCCGGAATCCGTCTTCCGTCACCACGTCGTCCCTCTCTCGTCGCCCTGTCGCCCCTCTTACGTCGTCCCTCTCCCGTCTTACGTCGTCCCTCTCCCGTCTCCCCTCTTACGTCGTCCCTCTCCCGTCTCCCCTCTTACGTCGTTCCTCTTCCCTCTTCCTCTTCGTGCGCGTGCGCGTGCGCGTGCGCGCTCATCCCCTGCACGTCTCTCGTCATCCTCTCCTGCCCCCGTCCGCGTATTCGTGACCGTGCGGGTGCTCAACGAGATCGCGTGCGAGGACGAGCACGGGATGAGCGCGCACGCGCACGCGCACGCGCACGCGCACGAGGACGCAGAGGCCAGACGGGAGACGGAAGACGGAAGACGGAAGACGGAAGACGGAAGACGGAAGACGGAAGACGGGAGACGGGAGACGGGAGACGGAAGACGGAAGACGGGAGACGGGAGACGGGAGACGGAAGACGGGAGACGGGAGACGGAAGACGGGAGACGGGAGACGGGAGACGGGAGACGGAAGACGGGAGACGGGAGACGGGAGACGGAGTGTGAGCGACGAGCGACGGCAGACGAAATGACATGACCAATGACGGACCACGCCGTCATTCACGCCCCCCTCGCCCATCAACGGCCCCCGCTCGCCCACCCGAGATCCCGCACCCGGCAGACGGCTACGCTGCCCCACCGCCCCCACCGTCATCTCACGCGCGCATCGCTCCCATCCGCCCGAACGCCCAGCGTGCACGTGAGCCGCTGCATCATCCCCCTCGTCCTCAAGACCCCCTCCCCCGCCGGAGCGCTCTCCCCTCTGCCCTGCCCTCTCGGCGCGGTCCACCGCGCGACCAGCGCGGCCCTCTCGATGGCCTCCCCTCTCCACCGCGCGTCGCCGACCGCGACGTTCAACGCCTCGAGACACACCCTCTCCCTCCCCCACCGCACCCGCGCAATCCCCCTCTCCCCGGGCGAGATCGCCGGCATCGCCCGCCGATCGAGGCGAAGGGCGCCCGCGGGGTCGAGCGCCACGACCGCGCGCCACGCGCCCTTCATGGCGCGGCAGCGCGCGTCGCTCGCCGCGGTCAGCGTCGCCCAGGGCGCGAGCGCGACCACCTCGCCCGGCGTGCCTCCTCCGGGGTCGAGCTGCGCCACGCCCGCGGTCTCGGGCGCCACGCCGTCGAGCACCATCACGCCCTCCGCCCCGTCGTCCCCCAGCGCGAGCGCCATCCGCCGTCCTCGCAGCTCCTCGCGCTCGAGGCCGATGATGCGCGCAGGCCGCAGGGGCTCCGGCGTGTGCTCCTCGAGGGCCATGCGGCGCCGCCGCTCGCCGAGCACGAGCGCGCGCCCCGGACCGAGCAGCAGGCCGGACGCCCCGCCGAGCACGCCGTCCCCGGGGCCACGGCGCGGCTCGAACAACGGGAGCGCCCGCGCGCCCCCCGGGCCGAGCAGCAGCTCGCCCGCCTCGGTGAGCACGAGCCACGCGACCTCGCCGCCCGCCGCGAGCAGCGGCACCGCGGCCGCACGCTGGGCGGCGCGAAAGCCTCGCAAGGTGAGATCGGTCGCGTCCAGCCGCACGACCTCGCCGCGCAGGTCGAACGGGGGACGGAACAGCGCGCTGTGCGTCCGGATCGGCGCGATCGTCGCGTCGTCCCCCGCCGGCCTCGTGCCGCCCCCCGGCCGCATCGCTCCGCCCCCCGGCCGCATCGCGCCGCCCCCCGGCCGCATCGCGCCGGGCGGCGCCAGCGCCCCCGCCCGCAGCGCGCCGCGCGCGGGGGCCGCCGCGTCCGCGACGATCTCGATCGGCTCGCCATGGGGCGTGGACACGGACCACCGCTCCGCGCCCGGGCCAGCGTCGGGCTCGCCGCCCGGGAGCGGCCCCGGGAGGCCAACCGGCGCGCACGACAGCACCGGCAGATCGGCCGGCGACCCGGGCGACGCCGGCGGCGCCGGCGGCCGGTCGATTCCGGCCGGGCACGCGGCGGCGGCCGCGCCCGGCGCGGCGTCGGGCCGGCTCGCCGCCCGCGGCCAGCAGCCGGCGGGCGGCCCGACAGCGACCGCGGGCGACGGCTCGCCCGCGCCCCAGCCGAGCCGCACCACGCCGGTCAGCGCGCAGCCGAGCGCCGAGCAGGCGCCGTGAAACGCCGACGGCGGCACCGGCGACCGCCCGGCCGCGCGCCACGTCCGGCCGTGATCGAGCGTCTCGTAGAGCTCCGCGCGCCGCGTGACGAGCAGGCCGTGGTCGCCGGTCACCACCATCCCCGCCGGATCGGGCGGCAGGGCGTGGGGCGTCACCGACCCGTCCCGCGCGACCGTGACGCCCAGGCTCGCCTGCCCCACGGGATCGGACCACTCGACCGACGAGACCCACCCGTCGACGCCCCCGTCGTCACGCGCGCGAAAGCGCCGGTCGACGAGCACCCCCGCGCCGTCCCGCGACGGCGGCGTCCAGTACCAGCCGGGGAGCGCACGGCCGAGCCGCACGATCCCCACGCCCCCCGCGTCGCGGCCCCGCGGCGCGCCGACCGGGGCCGGCAGCGCGCCGCGCTCGCCGCGCAGGAGCGCCACCGCGCTCCCGTCGCGGCGCGGCGCCCAGGCGACGAGCTCCTCGCCCTCGCCGACCGGGACCGCGCGCTCGACCCAAACGCCGGGGCCGCGCCGGACGCAGATCGTCGGGTGGACGACCGCCTCGCCGAAGCGACGGTCGCGCTCCTCGTCGCTGACCACCCGCTCCTCCGCGGCGCAGCCGCCGACGAAGCCGAGCGCGCCGCCGTCGTCGGCCACGAAGAACCCGTCGCCGCTGAAGGCGCGCTCCCTCCGCGGCGCCTCGCCGCGCTCGGAGCGCAGGACGTAGCCGCCGTGGCGCTCGGCGTCGTCCCACGCGCACAGGAAGAGCAGCCCGTCGTCCGCGCGCATCGGCGCGCAGCTCAGCCCGTCCGGGAGCCAGTCGGCGACGGGGCCCCGCGTCGCCCCGGTCCGCGCGTCGACCCGCGCGACGACCCCGCGCCGGAGCACGCCGAGCGCGGTCCCGTCCGGCAGGAGCGCGCCGGCGGAGACCGCCGCGGCGAGCGGCGTGATCTCCGCGGTGGCCCACGCCTCCCGCCCGGGCGGCGCGCCCGCGAAGCGCAGCGCGAACGAGCCCGAAGGCGACCCCATCGCGCCGAGATCCCCGTCGGGGCGGCCCAGCCCGCCGTCCGGCAGGATGGCCACCCGCCCGAGCGCCGTGACGAGGGAGAGCGCGTCCGGTGCGACGCCGATGCCGCGCGGCGCGAGCCCGATCCGCCGGCCCACGTCGACCCACGTCCTGCCGCCGTCGGCCGTGGTGGCGGCGCGGCCGAAGACGTCGAGGCGCACCGCGCGCGCCGCGTCCAGGGCCGCGAGATCGTGGATGGCCGGCGTCCCGAGCGCCCGGCCGCGATCCTCGCCCGCGAGGAGCACCCGCGGCCCCTGGTCCGTGAAGATCACGACGCCCTCGAGGCCGTTGCGCGCCCCCCGCACGGCGCGGGCGCCGCCCCCGAGCGCCACCTCGGCGAGCGGCCCCGTGAAGTCGCGCGAGCGGAACGCGCGGCCCCGGGACCAGTGCAGGAAGCCGCCGCCGAGGCGCGGCGCGATGGCGAGCGAGCCGACGAGGGGCTCGCCGGCGGCCCACAGCTCGGCCTCCCAGGCCGCCGCGACGACGCGCCCGCCGGCGGCGAGCTCGAGCCGGGCGCCGCCCGCGACCACGCGCTCCGCCACGGCGGCGCCCGATCCGCCGTACGTCACCCGGAACGCGCCCTCCGCGGCCCCGTGGAAGTAGCGCGCCCCGGCCGGCGCCTCGCCCGCCTCGCCGGA
Source organism: Sorangium cellulosum (assembly GCF_004135735.1). Lineage (GTDB taxonomy): Bacteria > Myxococcota_A > Polyangia > Polyangiales > Polyangiaceae > Sorangium > Sorangium cellulosum_F. The sequence continues at coordinate 6,363,756 of NZ_CP012670.1, forward strand.
CGCAGGGGTCGCGCCCGCCGCGGCCGGCGCGCGCGCGGCCGGCGCGCGGGGGGCGTCGCGGCCCCCGGGGACCGGGACGGGCGCGCGCGCGCAGGCAGCCGCCGAGAGGGCCGTGAGCAGACCGAGGGCGCGCGCCAGCATCGAGGGACGCATGACGGTATCCTCTGCGGCGACGCCGTAAAGAGAGCTGAACCACCCCCCGGGTCGCCGGACGCGAAAGGCGCCGCGCGCCGCGGTACGCTGCGGCCCGCCGCGCGCTGCGGCCCCTTCCCCTCCCGAGCAGCCTGTGCCCACCCCTCGCCGTCCCCGCCGCCCCACCCAGGAGGAGCTCCTCGCCGCCGCTGGCAAGACGGTGCCGGACATCATCGCCCCCGACCTCCGCGTGCTGTTCTGCGGCATCAACCCGGGCCTGTACTCGGCGGCCGTCGGGCATCACTTCGCCCGCCCCGGCAACCGGTTCTGGCCGGCATTGCACGCCGGCGGCTTCACCGATCGCGTGCTGTCACCGCACGAGGAGCGCGAGCTCTTGAGGCTGGGTTACGGGATCACCAACGTGGTGGATCGCGCGACCGCCTCCGCGGACGAGCTGTCGACGGACGAGCTCGCCGCGGGCGGGCGGGCGCTCCAGGCCAAGGTGCGGCGTCACCGACCCCGCTTCCTGGCCGTGCTCGGGATCGGCGCCTACCGGAGCGCCTTCGGGCGCCCCCGCGCCACGCCCGGCCCGCAGCCGGAAACGCTCGGCGATACCCGGATCTGGGTGCTGCCGAACCCGAGCGGGTTGAACGCCAATTACCAGCCGCGGCAGCTCGCGGCGATGTTCCGCTCGCTGCGCGACGCGGCCCTGTCCGCCCCCGCCCCGCCGTGATCGCCGGCCACGCCCCCGCGCCGAGGACCTGAATCAACCCAGCTCGTTCGATCGCGCTCAGGGCCCGAAGCCCGCCCCCCCAGCGGTCACCAACGTGGTCGTGGTCGTGAACGTGGTCGTGGTCGTGGTCGTCGACGACACAATCGTCAACGTGAACGTCCTGCCGAACCCTTGGTAGACGATTGTCGCTGCCTTGCGATCATCGATGCATTCGAAGCCCTTGGCCTCGCCTCCGCCCAGGAGCTCGTGGAGTCGCGCGAGCGGCTGGAGACGACGGTCTCGATGCTCACCAAGATGGCACTGGCCGAGGCGAATCGTGGGAAAGGAGAGCGTGGACTTCCGGGTGACGTTCACGACCGAGCCGTTGACGACCACGACCACGGCCACGACCACGACCACGACCACGTTGGTGGCCGCTGGGGCGGAGAGGGGCGGAAGGACTCAGGAAACCGCATCCTAATCCGGCAGCGCGCTCTCCTCCTCTTGCGGCACCTTCGCGCGCGCCCTGCGGGCCTCCTCCCGCAGCGAAGCGAGCCCGGGCGGCCCCTCGGGCGCGCGCGCGCTCCGGCCGCCCAGCGCGGCGAGCCAGGCCAGCGGCGAGTCGGCCGCGCGCTGCGCGACGAAGAGGACCCCGCGCGTCGTGTACTGCGCGCAGCCGTCCTCGCACACGGGCAGGACGAGGCGGAGCCCCCCGCCCACGCCTCGGCTCACGAGAGGGACCACGCGAGGCTCCCCCGCCTGGGGGAACACGACGATCTCGATCGCACGCTCGATCAGCGCCGCGAGGGTCGGCCCGGACGCCTCGGGCGGCTCCGGGAGCGGCAGGGGCGCGCGCTCCTCCGCGTCGACGCGGCCCGGGGGGAGGGCGAAGAGCCCTGCCCCGTCGGAGGCGCTCGCCGGCGAGGAGGGCAGCGCCCCGGCGAGCGCTCCGATCAGACAGGCCAACGTGAGTCCGAATCGCATGCGTGGCTCCCTCGACGGCGGCTCCGGAGCCACGTCAGCAGGCCCCATGCCAGCCGCGGCCGCCGGTGGGCGCGGCGCGGGCTCGACCTCCAACAGCCACCCTCCGCGCGCCGCGCGTGACGGATCGCCACGGCGCGGCGGCCACAGGGGAGCTCGGTAGTCTGCTGCGGCCGCGCGGGCGCCGCTCCCCCTTGCCAGACGGCCGGGGCGCCGTTAACCGTCTCCGGCATGCCCGACCGAAAGCCAGGGCTGGCCCCTCACGAAACGAAGGCTCCCCTCCACGGCGCCGCCCCCTCGACCCCCCCCTCGACCCCCCCCGAGCCCGTGGCGAGCATCCTGCTCGTCGACGATCACCGCGCGAACCTCCTCGCCCTCGAGGCCGTGCTCGAACCGCTCCGCCAGCGGCTCGTCGCTGCACAGTCCGGGGAGGAGGCGCTCGAGCGCCTCGCGCGCGAGGAGTTCGCGCTGATCCTCATGGACGTCAAGATGCGCGGCCTCGACGGCTTCGAGACGGCCGCCCGCGTGAGGGGGCTCGATCAGGCCCGACACACGCCGATCATCTTCATCTCGGGCCTGCCGGAGGACGAAGATCGGCTGTACCGCGGCTACGCCCAGGGCGCGGTCGATTACGTCGTCAAGCCGTACAACCCCGACATCCTCCGCGCGAAGGTGGCCGTCTTCGTCGAGCTGCACCGCAGGGCCGAGCAGATCAAGCGGCAGGAGGCGGCGCTGCGCCAGCTCGAGCGCGAGGCGAGCGACGAGGTGTTCCGGCGCATCATGGACACGAGCATGATGGGCCTGCTCTTCAGCGACTACGAGGGCCGCGTCCTCGAGGCGAACGACGCCTTCCTGTCGATCGTCGGCTACACCCGCGAGGACCTCAAGACCGGCCTGCTCAACTGGCGGCAGATCTCCCCGCCGGAGTACGAGCACGTGCACCACGACGCGGTGAGCGAGCTGAGCCTCCACGGCGTCACGAAGCAGTTCGAGAAGGAGTACATCCGCAAGGACGGCACGCGCGTGTCGGTCCTGGTCGGCTCGGCCCGGGTCGAGAAGCAGCGGCGCAACCTCACCTACGTGCTCGATATCAGCGAGCGCAAGCGGGCCGAGGCCAACGTCAGCCTCCTCGCGAGCGCGGGGGAGATCCTCTCGTCCTCGCTCGATTTCCGCGAGACGCTCCGGCAGCTCGCCGAGCTCGTCGTCCCGGTCCTGTCCGACTGGTGCGCGATCGACATCCAGGCGCAGGACGGGCCCATCCAGCGCGTGGCCGTCCAGCACACGGACCCGCGCAAGGTGGAGCTCGTCCGCGAGATCGAGGAGCGATACCCCGTCGATCCCGACGCCCCCCGCGGCGTGCCGAGGGTGCTCCGGACCGGGGCGACCGAGTGGCTCGCCGAGATCGACGACGCGCGGATCGTCGCGGCGGCCCGGGACGAGGAGCACCTCCGGCTGGCCCGCGAGCTCGGGCTCCGCTCGTACCTCATCGTGCCGCTGGCCGCGCGCGGCCGCGTCCTCGGCGCGATCACGCTCGCGCACGCGGAGTCGGGCCGCCGCTACACGAAGGCCGACGTGCAGTTCGCCGAGGAGCTCGCCCGGCGCGCCGCCCTCAGCGTCGACAACGCGCTCCTGTTCGAGCGCGAGGTCACCGTCCGCAAGGAGGTCCAGACGCTCGCGGAGGAGCTGAAGCACAGCGAGGCGCAGTTCCGGCTGCTCGCCGAGACGATGCCGCAGCTCGTGTGGACCAACCGGCCGGACGGCCACCACGAGTACTTCAACCGGCGCTGGTACGATTACACGGGGATGACGCCCGAGGACACCGCGGGCGAGGGCTGGAGCCGGATCATCCACCCGGACGAGCGCGCGCAGGCGCTCGAGAGCTGGCGGGAGGCGCTCCGCACGGGCGAGCCCTACGAGAGCCAGTGTCGGCTGCGACGCGCCGACGGCGTGTATTGCTGGTTCATCGGCCGGGCGGTCGCCGCGCGCGACGGCTCGGGCCGCATCGTCCGCTGGTTCGGCACGTACACGGACATCGACGAGCAGAAGCGCGCCGAGGAGGAGCGGCAAAGGCTCGTGCAGGCGCTCGAGCGCAGCAACAAGGAGCTCGATCAGTTCGCGTACGTCACGAGCCACGACCTCAAGGCGCCGCTCCGGGGCATCGCCAACCTGTCGCAGTGGATCGAGGAGGACCTGAACGACAAGATGACGCCGGAGAGCCGGAAGCAGCTCGACCTGCTCCGCGGCCGCGTCCACCGGCTCGAGAACCTGATCGACGGCATCCTCAGCTACTCGCGCGCGGGCCGCATCCGCGAGAAGCCCGAGGCGATCGACGTGAGCAAGCTGCTCCGGGACATCGTCGAGCTGCTCGCGCCGCCGCCGGAGACGCGCGTGGAGATCGCCCCCGACATGCCCACCCTCGTCACCGAGCGCGCGCCGCTCCAGCAGACGTTCCTGAACCTCATCAGCAACGCGCTGAAGCACGCGGGGCGCGCCGATCCGGAGGTCCGGCTCGGCGCCCGCGACGCCGGCCCGTTCTGGGAGTTCTCGGTCAGCGACAACGGGACGGGCATCGCGCCCGAGTACCACGATCGCATCTGGGGCATCTTCCAGACGCTGCAGGCGCGCGACAAGGTCGAGGGCACCGGGATCGGGCTGTCGGTCGTCCAGAAGATCGTCCTGAGCAAGGGCGGGCGCGCGTGGGTCGAGTCCGCCGTCGGCGCTGGCGCCACGTTCCGGTTCACCTGGCCGAAGGTCGAGGCCCGGGAGCCGTCGTCCCCGGGGTGATCCCGCGGGGCCCCCGCGCCTCTCGGGGCCGCGCGCCGCGGCAACGCGGCCGGGCCGCCGCCCGGCACGGAGCTTGAACTGCCCCCCTGAACAACAAGCGGCTTGAAGGGAGCGAGCGCCGCGGACGCCGGCGTCGAGGAGGCCCTGCGCCTCCTCCCTGGCTCCTCGGGGCCATGGCGCCCTGTTCATGCCGCTCTCATCGAGAGGAGGGTGTCCGTGAGCTCGACGTTCAACCTGCCCAGGGTGTCCCTGGGCGCTCTTTTGCTCTCGCTGCTCTGCGCGTGCGCCGCCGCCCCGCCCCCGGAGCCGACGCAACCGGAGCCGCGGTTGCCCAGCCCGGGCGAAGACGGCGTCTACAAGGTCGAGTGGCCGGAGCCGGGAGAGGCCGCGGTGCGGTATATCCGGCTCACCCTCGGGCCCGACATCGCCGAGGTCTGCCGCCTGCCCAGGACGAACTTCGCCTTCGACTCGGCCGAGCCGCTGCCCCAGGAGCACCTGGAGCTCCGGGCCGTCGTCGACTGCCTGCTCTCGTCGAACCTCAAGGACGCGAGGATAGAGCTCATCGGCCGGGCCGACCCGCGCGGTACGGCGGAGTACAACCAGGATCTCGCCCTCCGCCGCGCGGTGCGGGTCAAGGAGATCCTCGTGAAGGAAGGGCTCCCCGCGGACCGCATCGCGGCGCGCTCGAAGGGCGCCTCGGAGGCGGTCGGCCATCAACCGATGTACTCCTATGGCTACGATCGCCGGGTCGACGTCGTGCTGGTCGGCGTCGCCCACGCGCCGGGGCGGTAGCCGTCCGCGCGGCCCGCGCTGGGCACGCCCTCGCCCGGCGCGCCTCTCCTGCGGTGTTCCCCTCTTCCGTTTTCGACGTCGCCGGCGCGCTGCCCTTCTCACGGCGCCCGGCGCCACGCGCCCGAGGCGCGCCACGACAGATGTGGCATTTCGTCACGCGCCTCTCGCGTGCTCGATCCGCTGCATCGTGGACATGCGGCCGCGCGGGTTGGTCCTGCGGTTGGTCCGGCACCTGCAATGTCTCCCGGCACGAACCGGCGGGCGTCCTGTCCGTCACAAGGAGACGAGAGCCATGTCGAACCGACTGAACGATGCGGTGGGGACTGCGAAGGTTGTCTACGAGTCCGCGAAGGATGGCGCGGGCGTCGCGGCCACGAGCGCGAGGGCGACGCTGTTCGACGTCGCGAAGGCGGCCGTCGGGATCGCGACGACCATCAAGGCGCTGGGCGTCGACGACGTGCTCGGCTGGGTCGGGCTGTCCCGCAAGCGGAGCCCGATGACGACGATCGCGGTCTTCGGCGCCGGCGTCGCGCTGGGCGCGGGCGTGGCCGCGCTGCTCTCGCCGACGTCGGGCGAGGCGCTGCGCCGCGACATCCTGACCCGCCTCGACGGCCTGAAGCACAAGGCGGGCGACGCGCTCCGGCAGGCCGGCCGGGAGGCCAGGCAGGCCGAGCGCAAGGTCGAGGAGAAGGTGAACGAGACGGTCGACTCGATGAAGGGGGCGGTCTGCGCGTCCGAGGCGAGCGCCGGGAACTCGCATTACGGTCTCGAGGGCTCGGGCGAGCGCGGTCACCACCTGAGCTGAGGCGCATTCCGTGTGGCTCGAGGCCATCATCACGCGGGAGGATCTCGCCCAGGTCCTGGGCGAGTTCCTCCCTGTCAAGATTCACCTCGACGACGACGAGAAGACCGACCGGTGGCTCTACCTCGACCGGGCGACGGCGATCACGCTGGTCGAGGACATGGGGTTGCGCGTGAGCTGTCCCGCGGAGCTCAAGTGGTCGATCGCGGGCGTGAACCCCACGATCAAGCTCGATGAGCTCACGGTGCTGATCTCCCCCGAGATCATCGAGAAGAACAAGGGGAGCGTGCTCGCGTTCAACCTCGAGATCGAGGAGGCGGACATCCGCGGGATCCCCGCCCTCATCGACGACACCATCGTGAAGGCGGTCAACTCGGCGCTCGCGAGCAAGAAGCTCGAGTGGAACTTCACGAAGACGCTCACGCACACCGTGGGGCTCCCTTCCCACCTCGAGCCGATCGACGGGCTCGACATCGGGGTCGCGTGGGGCAAGCGGCGCATCGGTCAGGAGGCGCTCGCGCTCGTGGTCTCCTTCAAGCTCACTTTCGTGCGCAACGACTGAGGTCGGGGCGCGGCAGGCGCGGGCGGCGGAGGCGCGCCCGGAAGGCGCTCGCCCGGAAGGCGCTCGCCCGGAATGCGCTCGCCCGGAATGCGCTCGCCCGGACACCGAGATGAGGTGGCTCCGAGCGGACGCGCCGGCGGGTGGGGCCGCGCTCGCCGCCGTGGCGCGGGCGGGCGCTCGGCCATCCGCCAAGACCGGGACCGAGGAGCTTGCGCAGAGAACACCGCCCGGCATGTCTCCCTTCGGGCCTTGCCGCCTGAGACGTTTCGTCGCGCGCCACACGAGGCGCGCCTGAGACCTCGAGCCCCCTGAGACCTTAGGGTACCTCGGTCGGTGCTCGGCGCGCCCGCCCGCGCCACGGCGGCGAGCGCGGCCCCACCCGCCGGCGCTTGCGTCACGACCGAACGATCGTACGCGCACCGGGAAGGCCCGGTCAACCCGCGTGGGGCACCAGGCGGATCGCAGGGGGACGGCCGCGGAGGCCGCCCATGAGCGCGCCGGCGATGTCGGAGTGCTTCACGAGGCCGAGATAGCTCTCCCCGTCGAATACGGCCACCACCGGGGTGTTCTTCTCCACCATCCGCCGGCCCACCTCGTCCAGCGAGACGTCCGCGGCCACGCGAGGGACATCGCAGCGCATGATCCAGGCGATGAACGCGCCCTGCTCGCCCGCCGCCAGCGCTCGCATGATGTCCGCCCGCGTCACGATGCCGATCACCCGATCCTCGTAGACCACCGGGAAGTCCGGCTCGTGGCTCACCAGGATGCGGCGCGCGGCGTCGCCCACGAGCTCGCCTGGCCAGAGGTGGACCGCCCTGCCCTCCAGCGGCCGACGCGCGGACAGCGGCGCGATCGGCGCCATCACCGCCTGCGCCGCTCGCCACTCCCGCCTCGCCCCCACGAAGAGCAGCGCCGATAGCGCGCAGACCAGGAGCTGGCCGCCGAACAGGCCGAGGAAGAACAGCACCGCCGCCATCCCCTGCCCGAGCGCCGCCGGGATCGACGTCGAGAGCCACGCGCCGGCGACCGGCGACAGGACCTCGCGCAACACGCGCCCGCCCTGCAGCGGCAACGCGGGCATGCAGCCGAGCACCGCCAGCCCGAGGCCCACGCTGGCCATCCACACGATCGCGGTCTCGCGCGAGGGCGCCTCGGCGGCCCGAAGCGCCGACGCCCACGGGAGCTCGCCCCCGCGGTGCGCCGCGACGAGCACGAAGAACGCCGCCGCGAGGGCGAGGTTCGCCGCGGGGCCGACCAGGCCGCGCCATGCCCCGCCGTCGACAGGACACGATCGGCGCGCGACCGCGCCGGTCGGTGAGAGCAGGATATCGCGCACCCCGGGGCCGAGGCGCCACGCGACGAGCCCATGAACGAGCGCGTGCAGCGCGACGCAGACGAGCAGCGCCACGCCGAGCGCGCAGCCGAAGAGCGCGCCGCCGCCGCCGTGCCGCGCGCCCCACTGGAGCGCGACCAGCGGGATGACCAGACCGAATGCCGCGTGCACAGTCACATCGATTCCGCCGATCCGCCTGACCCTGATGACCGAATTCATGGCGTGTCGCTCCTGGGTGCTCGCGCAGGAAGCTGCGCAAGGGGGCAGTTCAGAGCTGCCAACGCCCCCTCCCCCAGGGGCGTGGCGAGGACCCTCGTCGCGCGGTCAACGGCTGACGGGATATTTCCCGAATTTTTCTGATTTCACTGCAAGCCATGTGCCGGTTTTCTGCTCAGGCTGCGCGCCGTCCGCGCGCAGGTCGCGGCGAGGAGACGCGCGGCCGCCAGGCGCGAGGCCGCGCCGGGCCCTCGCTGGTCGTGACATCGAGCGACGCGCTGGAGAGAGGGCCAGCGCGCGGGCGCGGCGCCCCGGAAGAGCGCGCCGGCAGCGCCGCACAGCGGGGTGTCGCGGTGTGGCATTTCGCTACCTGATCGACGCGAAGCTCGGGAGCACGAGCGCGCCCGCGATCACGACGAGGAGCCCCCGCGCGACCCGCTCGAGCGCGGGCCTGGGTCCGGAGCGCGCGGGGGGGGGACGGACGCCGCGGGGCTCAGCACCCGTGCCGCGGCACCGTGGCGAGCGCGGCAGGGCGATCCGCTGTCGACAGGAGGCGCACCGGGCTCATCCATCGTGTGCGCCGCCGCAACGGCACGGGCCGTGCCGCCCTGCACGCCCCCCGCCGCGCCCCGCCGGGTGTCAACGCCATTTCCTGGCCATTCTCCGGGAGAACGCGCGCTCTCGGGGGCGATCCAGGGTGGAGGCGCCTTTGTCATGCTGTGGCACAACGCCCCATCCGCGCCCGGCGCCGCCATGGTCGTCCCAGCCGGCGACCTGCGCGCGGCATGTGACGTGCACCTGCACAACCTGGAGAGTCGTAGATCCGTCGGGGGACACAGCAAAGGACCCGCCTATGTCAGAGCGCATCTGCCAGGTTGATGATTTCGTGCGGCTCACGGAGGAGACGGAGCGACTCGCGAAGCATGTGGAGGACCTCCGCCACCGGATCGCCGCGACGAACGCGAAGCGCCGCCCGTCCTCCGGCGCGCTGCCTGCGCAGAACGGCGCCGTGAACAGCGCCCCAGGCGAGGCTCCGTATGGCTCGCTGCCGGAGCGGCCGCCGCACGGGCCGCTGTCCGAGCGGCCGCCGCACGGGCCGCTGTCCGAGCGGCCGCCGCACGGGCCGCTGTCCGAGCGGCCGCCGCACGGGCCGCTGTCCGAGCGGCCGCCGCACGGGCCGCTGTCCGAGCGGCCATGCAGCTCGCGGACAGAACGGCCGAGCGGCTCGATGGAGCGGCCGCAGGGCGCGCTGTCCGAGCGATCGCACGGCGCGACGGAGCGGCCGCGCGGCTCGCGGGCGGAGCGGCCGAGCGGCTCGATGGAGCGGCCGCACCACCAGGCGACCCCGGTCCCCGAGCGGACCTCGTGCCTCGCCAGCGTGTCGCGGTGGCTGCCGCCGCTCAGCCCGGCGCGGGACGCCGTGGACTCGGACGCTCACGAGGGCATGTCAGAAGCAGGGCGCTACTGCATCATCTCGCCGCGCAGGGAGCGAGCCCCTGTCCGACCGAAGCCGCCGAAGTCCGACGTGGCCTGAGACAGCGCACCACCATCCCCCTCCGCCCCTGCGCCGCCGACAGGATACGGTGGCGCAAAGCTTGCCAGTCCGCGCGCCTGCGGTGGATACGAGGGCATGCTTCCGCGTGGTGTGCGCGGATGCGCAGGGCCTCCGTGTGCCTACGCCTGACCTACCGATGGGACCCGACGCGAAGACGATCCACGCCTCGGGCACCGACCTGCTCGCGCTCATCAACCACATCCTGGATCTGTCGACGATCGCGTCCGGCACCGACGTCGGAGAGATCGGCTTCAAGGACCTCTCCGACGACGTCCAGCGCACGTTCCGGCACGTCGCCGAGGCGAAGAGGCTCGATTTCGAGCTCTCCTCCTCGCCGGATCTGCCGCCCGTGATGTCCACCGATGAGAAGCGGCTTCAGCAGGCGCTCGAGAACCTGCGCTCGAACGCCTTCAAGTTCGCCGAGCGCTGCAAGGTGATCCTGGAGGTGACAGTCGCCCGGGAGGGCTGGAGCCGTGAGCACGATGTGCTCAACCGGGCCGACGCGGTGGGTGATCGCCCTCTCCGCCCACGACACGAGCATCGGGATCGCGCCGGACAAACAGCCGATCCTCTTCGAGGCGTTCCAGCAGGCCGACGGGCGCACGAGCCGCCAATACGGGGGCACCGGGCTCGATCGTGGGGAACGACGTCGTGTTCGCGCGCTTCCTCGTGGACGTCGCGCGGGAGCACGGCTTGAAGGCGGTCGTCGCGCTCCGCGGCGCGGCGGCGCTCTCGCGGATGCGGGAGCTCCGTCCGTCGGCGCTCACGCTGGACAGCAACCTCGCCGACCGGCGCCGCGCGGCCTCCCGCCGGGCGCGGCGGCGGTTCGCATGGGCAGCGAGCGACGCCGCGGTGTGGCGTCCTTGCACGAGCGCCCCGTGCGGGCCGTCCGCAGCCGACGCCGCAGCCGCGGCCGAAACCACGGCGGTGTTCCCTGGCACGCCCCCTGCTGTTTGGCGTGGGACTCCAGAATACAGCGCGGGGATGCGTCAGCGCGGGATGATCGTCGGAAAGGAGTTTTCTGTGAGGGCAAGGCTGGTGGCCGGTCTCATGAGGACACGAGCGGACGCCGAGAGGGCGGTCGAGCGCGTGATGCGTTACGGGTTCAGGCGCGACATCATCAGCCTGGTCGCGAGCGACGCGGCGCCCGGCCAGGAGCTCGAGCGCGGGGGCGAGGCGCTGGGGTCGCTCGCGGCCGCGAGCGGGGCGGTCAGCACGACCGTCGTGATCGCCGGCCTCGGGCTCGTGGCGGCGGGGCCGCTCGCGGCCGCGCTCGCGGGCGCGGGCGACGCGCCCTGTGGGCTCGTCGGCGCGCTCGCCGGCGCGGGCGTCTCCGAGCACCGTGCGCGGGCCTACGAGGCGGGGCTGCGTGAGGGCGCGGTCCTCGTGGCCGTCCATGCCCACTCCGAGCGGGACGCGGAGATCCTGGCGCTGATCCTCGAGTATGCCGGCGCCGAGGACGTCCGGAGCGAGAGCGCTCCGAGGCGTCCTTACGACAGCTTCATTTAGCTGGCCCGCGAGCGGCGAGCGCGGCCGTCGCGTGGCAAGTTGCCCCGTTGAGGCGCCCTGTCGCGTTCGCCGCCACGAGCGAGTTCAGGCGATCCCCGAGGCAGGTTCCTGGCATGGGCGATGCTCCAGATCTCGCGTGGGACGCGTGGAGCCGCAGGGCGAGCGGTCGGACGGCCGGAGCAGGCGTCAGGAGAGCGCATGTCGAACAACATGACCCAGGAGCTCGAGCACACCCTCGGCGAATGCTTCGAGGCCGGCGCGATGATCGGGGACAAGTACCAGCTCCTGCGCAAGGCGGGAGAGGGGGCGATGGGATCCGTCTGGGTCGCCGCGAACACGGCGCTCGAGGCGAACGTGGCGATCAAGGTGCTGCGGCCCGAGATGCGCTCTCCTCCCATCGCGGAGCGCCTCCTGCGCGAGGCGCGCGCCGCGGCGAAGCTCAGCCATCCCGGGATCGTGCGCGTCTTCGATCTCGGCAAGACCGAGTGCGGGACGCCGTACATCGTGATGGAGCTCCTGGAGGGCGAGGCGCTGCGGGATCTGCTCTGCCGGGAACAGCGGCTGACGCCCGAGGCGGCGGTCGCGATCCTGCTGCCCGTCGCGAGCGCCATGCACGCGGCCCACGAGCGGGGCATCGTCCACCGGGATCTCAAGCCGGACAACGTGATGCTCACGGACCAGGGCGGCGGGCGGCTTCAGACGAAGGTGGTCGATTTCGGGATCGCGAAGGTCACGTGGACCGAGCCGGAGTCCGGCGCGACGGGCGCGGCGGTGATCGGGACGCCGCAGTACATGCCGCCCGAGCAGGCGATGGGGCAGGGGCGCATCGATCACCGCGCGGACATCTGGGCGCTCTGCACGATGCTCTACGAGGCGATCGCGGGCGAGACGCCGTACGCCGACGAGAAGGGGTTCGGGACGCTGCGCGCGATCGTGCAGGATCCGGTGCCGTCGCTGGTCGAGCGGCGCCACACGGATCCGGCGCTGTGGGCGATCATCGAGCGGGGGCTGCGCAAGGCGCCCGCGGAGCGCTGGGCGAGCATGCGAGAGCTCGGCGTCGCGCTCGCGACGTGGCTCGCCGCCCGCGGCGTGTCGGAGGACGTGTGCGGGGCGTCGCTCCGCGCGCAATGGCTGGACGAGCGGAGCAGCCAGATGCCGGCGCCCTCGCCGCGGCCGTCGGTGAGCCCGGTGCCGACGCTGCACTCGCGCCGCGCCGACGATCCCCTGGAGCGGCCGCCGCGCGCGTCGGCGCGCCCGGCGGCGCCGGAGGCGGCGGCGCGCCGGGCGGCGCCGGAGGCGGCGGCGCGCAAGGCCATCGAGGAGAGCGGCGAGCGCGCGTGGAGCGAGGCCACGGTGAGCCTGCGCGAGGCGGCGGCGCCGCCGCTGCGGCCCACGTTGCGGGAGCGCTATCCGCTCCGCGGGGTGGCGGCGGCGGGGCTCGTGCTGCTGGCGGGGGTGGCGACGTGGAAGATGGCGCTCTCCGGTTTCGGTCTCGAAGCCGAGCGGACGCTCGCGGCTCCGGCCGCGCCCGCGCCGCCCGTGGACGAGGACGAGGCGGCGCCTCCCGCACGGCCGGTGGCCGCGCCGAGCTCCGTGACAGCCCGCATGGCGAGCGGGTTCGTCGCACCGCCGGTGATCGCACCCGCCGCGCCCCCCGTTGCGCGCACCGGGAGCGCCGCTCCCGCGGCGCCGCCGGCGTCGCTGGCGCCGGCGGCACCGCTGACGCGGGCGGCGTCGCCGGCACGGGCGGCGTCGCCGGCACCGGCAGCCCCGGCGATGCCGAGGACGGCGGACCGGCTGGCCGCGCCGGCGCCGAGCGCGCCGCCGGGGCTGCCCGCGGCCAGCGCGGGCCTCGCGGCCGACGCGGGCGCGGACGCCGCGGCGCCGCGGCTCCCGGTGCAACCGGCCCCGGACGGCTCGCTGCGCGAGCCTGGCAGCGCGCCTTGCCCCGACGGTGGGCAGGCGGGCGGGGCTGCGGCCTGTCCGCCCCGGGAGACCCGGGAGGGAGCTCGGGACGACGCCTCGACGGGCGGGGTGGTCGACGACCGGGACGACGCCGGGGCGGCCCCGGAGGACCCCGAGGCGCACGGCCCGCCTGCCGACGAGGCGCCGGTCGTGGACGCCGGGCCGGCGGAGCAAGCGCCGGGCCCTCAGGCGATACCGTAGCCGTCCAGGGCGACGAAGGTCGCCCTGCCGTCTCGGTCTCTTCGCGCCGATCGCTCCGTCAGCGGTAGCCGCGGAGGCACGCGAGCAGGCTCGGCGTGGGCTCCCAGCGGCACTGGCCCAGGACGTCGCGCGAGCAGATGCCATAGGACTGGTAGCAGGCGTGGAATTCGCTCCACTCGCAGGTCGTCATGACCGGCCGATCCGAGCAGACCTGCCCTCCGCAGCCTGTCACCATGCAGCCGCCGGTCGCGATGGCCGCGGCGCTGCTCTCGCCCACGTCCTCGCGGCCAGTCTCCGCCGCGTCCGCGTCCGCGCCGGCTGGTCCGGGATCGCAGCCGGCCATCGCGGCGAGCAGGGCGACGGAGGCGGCCGCGCGACAGGCGCTCTTCCAGTGCTGCGTGATTCGACGTTTCATCCTCGTTCCCCCCTCGTGATGTCGCGTTCCCCCGCGAGATGCCGGGCCGAGGTCCAGCCCCCTCATGCCTGGTCTGGGGCCGGAGGCGTCTCGCGCCAAGCGGGGCGCGCCGCGGGGCGCACGGAGAGCAGGATCGACGAGCGCCACGACGCGCTCACGCGCCATCGGGCCTCGCATGTCAACATCCGGTTGACACCGTGGACAACCCCACGTGACGGCGGCGATCGCGCCTCTCGGCCGGCGAGGGCGGAAGACGGCTCATCGGCGGAAAAATGCAACAGAGGCGCGCGATTCGGGCCACCGCGCCGGCGGCGCCCGGTGGCCCGAGCGTTGCTGATACGCTCGCGTGACCGTCGCGCGGCGAAGCGCCGCGCCGGCCCCACGCGCCCGGGGGGTCGAGCGCGGTGTCCGCACGGGGACGACCCGAGCCGTCAGGGCGGAGCGTCCTCTCGAGCGCACCGTTGGACAAGCTCGATGGGCCGACCATCACGGCCGTGACCAGCGCCGGTCACCGGCGCGATGGCCATCATCCAAGTCGCGCGGCACACCATCAACCCGCTTGATCCTTACTGCTCTCTGGAGAGTACATGCAACACCGGCCCCGCTTCACGCGCACCATGCCTCTGGGCGCGCTCTCTCTCGCGGCCTTGATGGCCGCTCTCTCCTCCTGCGGTGACGACACCCCCGGCTCAACCGCCGGTGGCTCCTCGTCCAGCGGATCCGGCGGCGGATCCAGCGCAACCGGCGGCGGATCCAGCGGATCCGGCGGCAGTTCCAGCGCATCCGGCGGCGGATCCAGCGCAACCAGCGGCGGATCCGGTCCCTCGCCCAGCACCTCCAGCGCCTCGTCTGGCGGCGGGAGCTCATCCTCCGGCGGCTCCGGCGATCCCGGAGCTTCCGGGGACTGTATCGACCTGGTGACCAACCCGGAGATCAACTGGCGCGAGTCGTCGTTGCAGAGCGATCAGGAGATTGTGCAGTGCCTGGCCGAGACCCTGGGGCGGCCGGTGGGTTACGGGGAGAGAGCCCTGGGCGGCTTCGATCCCGACGGCAACAGCCGCCTGACGGTGATCACCACCCGCTCCAACGTCTCGGTGGAGCAACAGATCTACGACGCCGTCACCGGTGACGAGCACAACTGGGTGGTCTTCGACAAGGACGATTTCAGGAGCGATCACGACATCGCCATGTACCGCCTGAAATGCAGCGAGCCCGCGGTCCTGGCCAAGCTGGGCGCCACCGAGCGGCAGTGCGTCGATTACCAGGAGTGGTGCGACGCCAAGGGCGTGCCGGCGGCCGACTGCGAATACGAGTTCTTCAACGTCGCCATGAACGACGCCGACCTGCCCGTTCGCAACGTGGTGATCGGCTCCAACACCACCATCGACGGCCGCATGAGCCGCGCGATCTTCCGCTTCAGCGGCTTCGCCATAGGCCGCGACAGCACCGGCACGCCGACCCAGACCTCCGAGAGCGTGATCCTCACGCACCTGAGCTTCAAGGGGGCCGGGCACGTGGAGGACCACGGCCTGGATCCGGACATGATCCGCTCCACCGGCGCGTCCCACGACATCTGGATTCACAAGAACAGCTTCAGCTTCACCGGGGACTCCGCCTTCGACGTGAAGGTCGGCGCCCACGACATCACCATGTCGTTCAACCGCGTCCTCGACGTGAAGCGGGCCACCCTGCATGGATCCAGCGACAGCCACACCATCGACACGCAGATCACCACCACCATGCACCACAACGCGTTCGTCACGAGCGGGTCGTTCTACGACGAGGGCCGCGGCACGGCGCGGAGGGTGCCCTTGTTGCGCCACGGCTCCTCGCACATGTTCAACAATGTGTTCGTGAACTATTACAAGGACTTTGCCAGCGTGCGGATGGGCGGCACCTTGCTGTTCGAAGACAATGTCTTCCTGGGCGGGCCCCCGATCCAGCGCGAGAAGAGCGACCCGGGCGCCGCCTTCGACGAGTGGGTGACGCGCCGGCTCTCCGGCAACGTGGTGGACGACGGCAGCTTCACCACCACCGGCTCTTTCGCCTGGTTCTCCGACGACGCGTGCGTCATCGACCCGACCTACAAGGCCGCGGTCCTGGCCGGCGGCGGCGCGGCGCGGGATCTCTCCCAGGATTACTCGGAGGCGTCGCGCGCGCGGATCGGCATGCACGAGCTCGGCGCCGGCCAGGACCTCGTGGACTACGTCAACGCGACGGCGGGCAAAGATGGCGCCGTGCCGTTCAACTCGCCGCTCTCCGAGGGGCGCGACGCCATCCTCGGGCTGCCGCGCGAAGCCTGCGTTCGTTAGACCAGGGCGACAAACGGGTTGAAACCACCTGAAAAGCGCAGAAACTCGAACCGCCAAGACGCCAAGGAGAGAATCAATTCTTGGCGTCTTGGCGGTTGAGCTCTCGCTTGTTCAACGCGATCGGTGCTCTAGTACGTTGTCACCGAAGCTCGTCCCGGGGTCGTCGCGGAGGGGCCGGAGCGCAGGCCCCGCGAGCGACGACCCCGGGACGAGCTTCGGTGACAACGTACTAGACCCCGAGGACCTGCAACAACCCGCCGTCGCGGTCGCGGAGCTCGCCGCGCCGGCGGATGCCCGCGTGGCGGGGCTCGAGGAGGTCCAGGCTCACGCTCCACAGCGCGCTCCTCACCCGCTCGATCACCCCCTGCCTGGGCAGGTCGTCGAGGCGCACGGCCGCGCTCCGCTCCATGTCCCGCTCGAACAGCAGGGCGGCGTCCCTCACGAAGGCGGGCTGCTTGACGATGAGGTTCGCCTCGCTCACGCACCGCAGGCTCGTCGGGTCCCGAGCCCTCATGTCCTCGAAGAACGATCCCGGCGTCGCGTGGCTCCCGAGCGCGTCATAGAGGAGCCGCACGTCGACGCCGCGCCTCACCGCGCCGGCGAAGGCGTCGGCGAAGCGATGACCCATGAGGTCGTTCCGGTAGATGTACGTGGATATCCAGATCCGCTCCCGGGCGCGGGCGATGTCGTCGAAGAGCGATTCGAGCACCGTCGCCATCCCCGGCAGGAGCCGCGTCGCGTGGCGCGCGCGCGCCGTCCGCCGCCGCGTGGCCAGGCCTCGAGATCGCCCTGGAGGCTGGGAAGGTCGGCACCGAGCAGGTCATGTCGAGTCCATGAGCGCGCCGAGCGGCTGCAGCTCGATTGCCGCAGGGGCTCACGCGCCCTGATCCCCTGCGGCGAAGCAGCCCTCATGCCACGTGACGCCATGGCGCGATCGCGCGGCGCCGGTCGCCGAGGGCGATTCGCGACGTGGCAGACCGCCACGCCTGGCAGCGGCGCCACAGCGCGCCTGGTCGGTGAGATGCACAAGAACGGGCTGGAGCACCTCTCCCAGGTGCGCTGGGCCATCCCCCAGACGGACGGTGTTCTCACCCTCCTCCCGGAGGGGGGCCAGGGCCTGCCCGTGTCCGGGGGCGGGGACCGGGACGCGGGGCTCGTCTGAGCGCCGGTCAGACCGGGCGGGAGGCGAGGCGGCGCGCGCCGCGGCGGGCGAAGAGGGCCGCGAGGGCGAGGCCGCCGAGCGCCCCGCCGACGGCCGCGCCCCGCCGCCGCGCCCGCGAGGCGCTGTCGCCGTCGAGGAGCGGGGTCGCCGCGCCGCAGAGCGCCTCGGCGTGGACGCTCACGCGGGCGCGCAGCCAGTTGTCGACCGGGGCCTGCTGCGGCGCGGGGCCCAGGACGAGGTCCGTGTCGAGCGCGGCGCGCGGCAGGTTCGCCTCGAGGCGCGTGAGCCAGACGTCCTTCGGGTGCAGGCCGATCATCGCGACCGCGAGGTCGTCGAGCGGCCCGCACGCGAGCGCGCGCGCGTCGATGTCCGTGGCGGCGACCTCGCCGCAGCCCGGATCCGACAGCGGGGCGCCCGCGGGGCACGGGTTCGCCACGACGCGGCCGTCCGCCGCGAGCCCGGCGAGGCGCGCGGCGCACGCGGCGTCCTCGGTCTCGCCGTTCGCGAGCCCTTGCTGGACGAACGCCGCGGCGATCGTGTCGACCGGGGTCGTCGAGCCGCTCGTGGTGTACTGCACGCCGAACGGCGCCGCGGAGCTCGACACGGGCGAGAGCAGGGAGCCGCGCTGCGCGTAGGGGGTGAGGAACGCGCGGCCGCCGTCGGCCGCGGCGAGCGCCTTCTCGCGGAGCACGCCGTAGTTCGAGTCCTGCGAGGCGAAGTCCCACGCGAGCAGGTCGTGCGGGACGCTCGCGGCCGCGAACCCGTCGGGGGCGAGGCGCGCCTCGCTGATGGTGAACAGGGTGATCGCGACGCTCGCGCCCGTCCCGGCGGCGACCATCCGGAGCGGCAGCGTGGGGCTCGCGCCGGGCATGACGACGCGCACCGGCTTCATCTCCTTGACGTCCTTGCCCGGCTGGAGCTTGAGGGCGATGAAATCGAAGCCCTCGGCGACGTAGGCGTCGATGACCGGCTGCGTCGACGCGTCGACGCCGAAGCCGTTCGCGTCGAGCCACGCGTTCAGCGCGCCGGGCGTGTCGGTCGCGAGCGTCGCGGTGTCGTACGGGCCGACGGTGCCGCGGTGGAGCACCGTGACCTGATCGCCCCGCGAGAAGCCTCCGGCCGAATCCGCGGAGCTGGCCATCGCGCCGCAGCCCACCCCGCCGCCCCCGCCGCACATGGAGCTCGGCGGGGTGATGCGCACCGACGTGGCCGCGTCGAGCGTCTCGAACCACGCGTCCGAGCCGACCTCCAGGGTGGCCCCCCGCTTGACCGGCAGCACCCAGGCGAACTCGCTCGGCTCGCCGGCGTACTGGATCTGGTCCCAGAGCACCGACTGGACGGGCGAGACGGAGAGCACCATGCGGTGCGCGTTGACGACGGTCGTCTCGGTGACCGGAGCGAAGCAGCCGCCGCACGCGAGCGCGTCGCGCGGCGACAGGAGCAACGCGGAAGGGGCCGAGAGCGCGAGCACCGCGAACAAGCGAAGTTTCATCGACGTCCTCCATGGGCGCGGGTCCGCGCGTGCGGACCCGGAGCGCGCGGACGGCGCGCAGCGCACCACGGCCAGGGTATCGAAGGCGGCGCGGGGCGGGTGGCCCGCGCACGATTGGGGCGGCGCGGCCGCGCGCCGCCCGCGGCCGCGCGCCGCCCGCGACCGCCGTCAGACCTGAGCGCGCCAGGCGTCGATGTCGCGGAGCGCGCGCTCGGCCATGGCCTCGTAGCGGGCGCGCTTGCGCAGCTTGCCGTGCGCGGGGTCGAGCGGCGCGATGTGCGCCCAGGTGATGTTCGACGGCTGATACGACGGCTGCTTCCGGCCGAGGTGCGTGAGGATGCCGCCGAGCGCCGTCGTGGGCGGCGGCGGCTGGAGCGGCGCGTTGCGGAGCTTCTGCGAGAGCAGGACCGCGCAGACGAACCCGGCCGCGGCGCTCTCGACGTACCCCTCCACGCCCGCGATCTGGCCGGCCAGGTGCACGCCGGGCAGCGCGCGCAGCTCCATGGCCGGGCCGAGGAGCGCCGGCGCGTCGACGAAGGTGTTCCGGTGCACGGAGCCCATGCGAAGGAACTCGGCGTCCTCGAGGCCGGGCACCATCCGGAACACCCGGAGCTGCTCGGCGTACTTCATGCGCGTCTGGAAGCCGACCAGGTTGTACGCGGTCGCGGCCTCGTCCTCCGGGCGCAGCTGGAGCACCGCGTAAGGGCGCCGGCCGGTGCGCGGATCGGTGAGCCCGACGGGCTTCATCGGCCCGTACGCGAGCGTCTGCTCGCCGCGCGCCGCCATCACCTCGCAGGGCAGGCACCCCTCGAAGTAGCGCACCTCCTCGAACGCGCGGGCCTCCACCTTCTCGGCCTCGACGAGCGCCCGCACGAACGCCCTGTACTGCGCCTCGTCGAAGGGGCAGTTCACGTACGCCTCGTCGCCGCCCTCGGCCTCGTCGCGGCGCTCGGCCGCGCCGCCGCCGTCGGCCACGCCGCGGCGCTCGGCCTCGCCGCGGCGCTCGGCCGCATCGCCGCCCTCGGCCACGCCGCGGCGCTCGGCCGCGTGCGGGCCGGGCCGCTCACCGCGGGCCGCGCCCCCCTTGCCGTAGCGCGACTGCTTCCACACGCGCGACCAGTCGAGCGAGTCGGCGCTGACGATGGGCGCGATCGCGTCGTAGTAGGCGAGGTGCTCGGCGCCGACCGCCGCGGCGAGGCTCGCCGCGAGCGCGTCGGACGTGAGCGGGCCGGTCGCGAGGATCACGGGGCGCTCCGCGGGGATCTCGGTCACCTCCCGCCGCTCCACGGTGACGCCGGGGTGGCCCTCGATCGCGCGGGTCATCGCCTCGGCGAACCGCTCGCGATCGACCGCGAGCGCGCCCCCGGCCGGCACCGCGGTCTCGTCGGCGCACCGCAGGGCGAGCGAGCCCACGCGCCGGAGCTCTTCCTTGAGGAGCCCCACCGCGTTGCTCAGCGCGGCGCCGCGCAGCGAGTTCGAGCAGACGAGCTCCGCCAGCCGATCGCTCGTCTGCGCGGGGGTGCGCCGGTGCGGCTTCATCTCGACGAGGCGCACGCGCAGCCCGCGCTGCGCGAGCTGGTACGCCGCCTCGCAGCCGGCCAGGCCGCCTCCGACGACGACGACGTCGTACGGGCTTTCCGATGGATTCATGCAGCTCACCAGGAGGGGGACAGGGACGAACAGGGGGGAACAGGAGCGGGTAGGATGGGGCGACGGCGCGACCTTGTCAGCTCGCCGTGCGGCGGGCGCGCGCGGGCTTCTCGGCGGCCCCCCGCGCCCCCTTGGTCGCGCCGGGGCTCGGCGACGCGGCCTCTTCCGCCGGCGTGGCCTCGGGCCGCTCGGCCGGCGTGGACGCGGGCCGGATGGCCGACTGCGCCGGGGCGCCGCTCGCGGCGCCGGCCGCCGCGTCCTGCGGGGCGGCGCCCTCCGCGGCGGCGCCCTCCTCCCCTTCTCCCTCGACGATCTCCTGCTTGAAGCCGCAGTCCTTCGTCGCGCACACGAGCATCGCCTTCTTCCCGGCGGTGCGGGTGACGAACTTCGCGCCGCACGAGGGGCACGGGATGGGCACCGGCTTCTGCCAGAGCTTGAAGTCGCACTTCTGCTCGGCGTTCCAGTTCGAGCAGCCGTAGAAGGTGCGCCCGCCCTTCTTGCGAGGCCGGATCTCGATGAGGTCACCGCCGCACTGCGGACAGGCGACGCCCAGCGGGACCGGCCGCGTGTTCTTGCAGGCGGGGTAGCCGGTGCACGACAGGAAGTCGCCGAAGCGGCCCGTCTTGATGATCATCGGCTTGCCGCACTTGTCGCACGAGATGTCGGTCTCGCGGACGGCGGCGGCCCCCCGGGCGTCCGACAAGTCGCGCGTGGCCTTGCACTTCGGGTAGCGCTCGCAGCTCAAGAACCAGCCGTTCTTGCCCCACTTCTTGAGCATCATCGACCCGCACTCGTCGCAGACGATGTCGGTCTTCTCGGCCTCGGGCTTCCACGGCGCGAGCTTCTTCGACAGGTCGAGCTGCTCCTTGAACCTCTTGTAGAAGCGCTTGAGCAGCTGCTCCCGCTTGAGGTTGCCGGCGCCGACCTCGTCGAGCTCCTCCTCCATCTGCGCCGTGAAGTTCGGGTCCATGATGTCGAGGTTCGAGCGGACGAGCCCGTCGACCACGAACTTCCCGAGCAGCGTCGGCTGGAACGCGCCGCCGTCCCGCTTCTCCACATACGCGCGCTGCTGCACCTTGCCGATGATCTCGGCGTACGTCGACGGGCGGCCGATGCCGCGCTTCTCCAGCTCGCGCACCAGCGAGCCCTCGTTGTAGCGGGGCGGCGGCTGCGTGAACTTCTGGTCGGTGACGACGCCCGGCGGCGCCACCACGGCGAGCGCCTCGCCCTCCTTCATGTCGGGCAGGAGCGCCTCCGCGTCCTCCTCGGCCGAGGGGCCGGGCGCGGCCGCGCCGGCCTCCGCGGGGCCCGCCTCCGCGGCCTGCGCCGCGGCGCCGGCCTCCGCCGCGGCCGCGGCGGCGCCGTTGCTCTCCTCCTCGCCCGCGAACTCCTGCTGGCCCTCGGTCACCTGCAGCCAGCCAGCGAACTTGAGGATGCGCCCGCTCGCCCTGGCGAGGTAGCTCCGGTACGCGGGCCCCGCGACCGTCGGCGCGACGTCGATCTCGACGGTCGTGCGGTCGTAGACCGCCGGGTTCATCTGCGAGGCGACGAAGCGGTTCCAGATGAGCTTGTACAGCTTGTACTGCTCGTCCTTGAGGTGCTTCTTGATCGAGTCCGGGTGGATCTCGACGCTCGTCGGCCGGATCGCCTCGTGCGCGTCCTGCGCGTTCTTCTTCGACTTGAAGACGTTCGGGCGCTCGGGGACGAACTCCTTGCCGTACCGCTTCGCCACCACCCCGCGCACCTCGGCGACGGCGTCGTCGCTCACGCGCGTCGAGTCGGTACGCATGTACGTGATGAGGCCGACCGGGCCGCCGTCGCGCTTGAGATCGATGCCCTCGTAGAGCGCCTGGGCGATCTGCATCGTCCGCTTGGCGCCGAAGTGCAGGTAGTTCGTCGCGTCCTGCTGGAGCTTCGAGGTGGTGTAGGGGGCGGGCGGGTTGCGCTTCTGCTCGCGCCGCACGACCTTCGCCACCTGGAAGCGGGCCGACTCGAGATCGGCGCGGACCTTCGCGGCGACCTCGCCGTTCGTCACCTCGAGCTTCTTCCCGTCGGCCAGGGCCACCTTGGCGACGAACGGCGCGCGGGCCGGCGGGCTCGCCGCGGTGAGGCCGACCGCGATGTTCCAGTACTCCTCGGCCACGAACGCCTCGATCTCGCGCTCGCGATCCACGATGAGCCGCAGCGCGACCGACTGCACCCGCCCCGCCGACAGGCCGAACGCGAGCTTCGACCACACGAGCGCCGAGACGTCGTAGCCGACGATGCGGTCGAGCACGCGCCGCGCCCGCTGGGCGTCGTACAGGTTCTCGTCGAGCTTGCGGGGGTTGTGGACGCCGTGGTCGACCCCCTTCTTCGTGATCTCGTGGAACTCGACCCGCGCCACCTTGAGCTTCGGGTTCTTGATTTCCTCCGAGATGTGAAACGCGATCGCCTCTCCTTCGCGATCGGGGTCGGTCGCCAGGAGCACCTCGTCCGCCTTCTTCGCGGCGGACTTGAGCTCCTCCAGGACCTTCTCCTTGCCCTCGATCACCTCGTAGGTCTCGGCGAAATCGTTCAGCACGTCGACGGCGTTCTGCTTCTTGGGCAGATCCTTGACGTGGCCCTTGGAGGCGAACACCTCGTACCCGTTGCCGAGATACTTCTTGATGGTCTTCGCCTTTGCCGGCGACTCTACGATGACGAGCGTCTTGGCCATCACCACCTTCTGAGCAACGAGATCAGGGCTTGTGAGGAATGAAGGGCGACCTTCGGTTCGAGGGAGACCCCCTCGCGAGGAGGCGGCCCCCCGAAACCGCACAGGGAGGGTGAGCCGGCGCGCCCCTTCAACGAAGAGCCCGCCGAAACAACCCGGCGGGCCCCTCTACTACTACGGCTTGGAGCGTCAACGTCAAGAGTGCCTCCACGGCGCGCCTGGGCGGAAGCCCCGTCTTTTCGCAGACCTCATCCACGTGCGACGGCCGGGCGCCCAGGGCATCGAGGACGGCGCGCTCCTCGGCGCTCCGCTCGCCGCCGACGCCGAGGTCGCGCGCGGGCGCGCCTCCCCCGGGCGGCGCGGGCGGCGCGCTCGCCGGCGCGGCGGGCCGCGGCGCGGGGAGCGGCGGCGTGGCGCAAGCGGGCGGCGGCGGGGGGAGCGGCAGCGTGGCGCAGGCGGGCGGGGCGCCGCGGGGAGAGCGCCGCGCCCGCCCGCGCGGCGGCGGCGCCGGACCGCCGAGGACGTCGATGACGTCGGCCGCGCGCGTGATCGGGCGCGCGCCGGCGACGAGCTCCATCGCGCAGCCGACGCCGCGCGGGTCCCACGGGGCGCGGGGGACGACGCAGAGGTGGCGCCCGAGGCGACGGGCGGCCGCCGCCGTCGACCGGGCGCCGCTCTCGATGCCCGCCTCGACCACGACGGTCGCGCGCGTGAGCGCCGCGAGCACGGCGTTGCGCTGGAGGAACAGGCCCGGCAGCGGCGGCGTGTCGTCGGGGACGCGGGCGAGCAGCGCGCCGCCCGCGGCGAGCACGCGATCGAAGAGCCCCGCGTGCTCGCGCGGATAGGGGTGCGCGTGGCCGCTGCCGCTGACGACCACGGTCGGCGCGCGCGCGTCGAGCGCGCCCTCGTGCGCGGCGGCGTCGATGCCGCGCGCGCCGCCCGACCAGATCGAGAAGCCGGCCTCGCCGAGCGCCGCGGCGAGCCCGCGCGTGAACCGCAGCGCCTCGTCGCTCGCGGCGCGCGTCCCGACGATCGCGACGCCCGGCGCGGCCGGGAGCGCGCCGCGCAGGTAGAGCGTCGGCGGCGCGGCCTCGGCCTCCGTCACGAGGGCCCAGAGGGGCGCGGGGTAGGATGGATCGGCGGGCAGGATCTCGATCGACGCCATACGCCGCGTGTCGACCGGCGCGCGGCGCGAGTTGCGCGGGGTGAGCCCCGCGCGCAGGGGTCGCCGCGCGCGCGGCGGTCGCCGCGTCACGGGGGATCCGCGGGCGGGGACGTGCTCGGCGGCGTCGCGTCGGGCGGGGACGCGCCGGGCGGAGCGGCCGGAGGCGCTCGCCGGTAGCCCTGCACGAGCACGACGCCCTCGCCGCGCCGCACCTGCGCGTGGAGGCCGAGGGCGAGCGGCGCGGCGCCCGGGTTGGAGAAGCACGCGCCCCGGCCGCCGATCACCGCGATCGGGCCGCGGTCCGCGTCCTGGGCCACGATCTCGAGCGCCGTCGGCGCGCCCCTCGTGAGGAAGAGGTCGACCTCGATCACGCCGAGGCCCCCCTGCGCGATGAACGCCGCGCACTCGCCGGGCGCGACGCGCACCGGGATCGCGCCGCTCGCCCCCTCCGCGAGCGCGAGCGACGCGACCTCGCCCCGCGGCTCCATGCCCCTCGCCTCGCCTCGCGCGGTGTTGGCGAGCGCGAGCGCCGTCACCCGCGGCACGGGCGCGCGCGCGGCCGCCGGCTGCTGCCCCGCGCGGCTCAGGAACATGCGCGCCGCCTCGGGCTCCGGCGCGGGCGCATCGCTCGGCGGCGGCGGGTTCCGCGGCGCGGGCGCGGGCGCGGGCGGCGCGGGCGCGGGCGGCGGACTGGGTCGCAGGACCGCGGCGCCGCGCCCCGAGGCGCCGCCGCAGCCCGGCGCGGCGAGCGCGAGCGCCGCGGCGAGCAAGCAGAGCGCCGGCCTGAACGGATGATGCTCGAACGAAGCGGGGGCGCGCCGCACGGCGCCGACCTTACCAGAACCGTCGCGCGGTGCTCGGTCCGCGAGCGGCCGGCCGTGGGCCGTGCTACCCCCTCGCCCGATGAAACCCAGGGACATCGTCGTCGCGACGCACGGTCATTGCTTCGACGGCATGGCGAGCGCGGCGCTGTTCACCCGTTTGATGCAGGCGCTGCGCCCCGGCGAGCCGCTCGCGCTCCGGTACCGCTCCTGCGGCTATGGCCCAGGCATGACGATGATCCCGCCCTCGTGGCTCGACGGCGACGAGAACGCGATCCTCGACTTCCGCTACACGCCGACGAAGAAGCTGACGTGGTACTTCGACCACCACATCACGGGCTTCGGCTCGGACGACGAGCGCGACGCGGCGCTCGCCGGCGCGTCGTGCTCGTCGCGCGCGGGCGACGCGCCGCACGTCTTCTACGATGCCGGCTACGGCTCGTGCACGAAGCTCATCGCGGACGTCAGCCGCGATCACTTCGGCGTCGAGATGGCCGGCGTCGAGGAGCTCGTCCGGTGGGCCGACATCATCGACACGGCGCGCTTCCCGTCGGCGGAGGCCGCCGTGAGCCGGGAGGAGCCGATCATGCAGCTCGCCTCCGTCGTGGAGCACCACGGGGACGGGCCGTTCCTCGCGTCCGTCGTGCCCCGGTTGGTCGAGCGGCCCGTGAGCGAGGTGGCGCGCGCGCCCGACATCCAGGAGCTGTGGCGGCCGCTCTCCCTCTCGCGGCAGACCTTCGTCGAGCGCATCGGGCGCGGCGCGCGGAGGCTCGGCCGCGTGGTGCTCGTCGACCTCTCCGACGCGCCGCTCGAGGCGGTCGGCAAGTTCATGACGTACGCGATGTTCCCGGACTGCGTGTACTCGGTCACGCTCTCGCGGCAGAAGCAGCACTACAAGCTCTCGGTCGGCTACAACCCCTGGTGCGGCGTCCCGCGCGATCGCGACATCGCGGCGATCTGCCGGCGCTACGAGGGCGGCGGGCACCCGGCGGTGGGCGCGGCGTCGTTCCCGCTCTCCGCGCTGGAGCGCGCGCGCGAGGCGGCCCAGACGGTCGCCCGGGAGCTCGACGAGGAGCCGCGGGCGTGACCTGGGCCGAGCTGCGCTTCCGCCGAGGCGCTGGCGCGCCGGGGCCGGCGGCGCCGCGGGGCTCGACCGGGAGGGCGGGCGCGCGCGCGCCGCTCCTCATCGGGCACCGGGGCGTGCGCGGCGAGGGCGCGCCCCCGGAGAACACGCTCGCCGCCTTCGAGGAGGCGGCCGCGCAGGGCGCCGACGCGATCGAGCTCGACGTGCGGGTGTGCGGCTCGGGCGAGGTCGTCGCGCTGCACGACCCGGACCTCGCGCGGGTGACCGGGGGCGCGGACCCGCGCGCGGCCGCGGCGCTCCCCTGGGACGAGCTCCGGCGCGTGGATCTGGGGGGCGAGCGGGTGCCGCTGCTCGCCGAGGCGCTCGCGTTCGCGCGCGGGCGGCGGCTCGCGGTCAACGTCGAGATGAAGCGGGACGTGCCCGACCGCGCCGCCGTCGTGCTCGCGACCGCGCGGCTCCTGCGCGCCTGGGACCCGCGCCACGCGGTGCTGGTCTCGTCGTTCGATCCGGTCATGCTGGCCTCGTTCGGGCTCATGGCGCCGGCCGTCCCGCGCGCGCTGCTCGTGCACCGGAGCCGCTACCACGACGCGGCCGTCCGCCTCCCCCCGGTGCTCGGCTCCTTCGCCGCGCACATCGAGCGGACGATCGCGTCGCCCGAGCGCATCGCGCTGCTCCAGCGCGCGGGGCGCGTCGTCAACGTGTGGACGGTGAACGATCCGGGCGAGGCGCGAGATCTCGCGGCGCTCGGCGTCGACGGGCTGATCACCGACGCGCCGCGCCGCATCCGCGACGCGCTCGCCTGACGCGCCGCGACCGCCCGACGCGCCGCCACCGTCGGACGCGCCGCCATCGCCCGACGCGCCGCGACCGCCCGACGCGCCGCGACCGCCCGACGCGCCGCGACCGCCCGACGCGCCGCCACCGTCGGACGCGCCGCTACCGTCGCTGCCAGGGGTCGACGAGCTCGTGGGTTCGGCGCGGGCTCTTTCGTGGAGCCGGGCGCGCCGGCGGCGCCGGGCGCGCGGAGGGCGCCGGCTCCGCCGTGGCCGACGGCGCCGGCGCGGGCGAGGCGCTCTCCGCGGGGGGCGCCTCCTCGCCGCGGGGCGTCGCCGCCGGCACGGCCACGCGGACCACCTCGACCGAGCGCGGGGCCGCGCTCTCGGCGACGGGCTGAGCCGGCGCGGCCCTGGGCGCGGCCTGCTCCTCGCCGGCCGGGCGGCGCAGCGCGGTGAGCGCGATGGCCCCGCTGACGACGAACAGCGCGACGGACGCCAGCAGCCAGCGCCGCGTCGCGCTCGCCCGAGGGGGCCGCTGGACCTCGTGGAGCTCCCCGGCCGCGGCGACCGTGAGCGTGCCGGGCCGGGATGGACCGGAGAGCGGCGCGGGCTCGGCCTCCTGCGGGGGCGACACCGCGCCGTCGGGCACGGCGGCGGCGTGGTCGTGCACGGCGACCGAACGGGCCTCGCCGGGCGGATCAGGCGCGCCGCCGTAAGGCGACAGCCCGAGCAGCGTGCCCGTGCGCGACGTCGGCGGCGCCGCCCGCGGCGCGGAGGGCACCGGCAGCGGGATGCCCACGTCGCCGGCCGCGGCCACGAAGGCGTGCGCCATCTCCTGCGCCGACTGGAAGCGCTGGGCTCGGTCGCGCGCGAGCGCGCGCTGGAAGAAATCGTCGAGGTCCGCCGGCAGATCGGGCGCGAGCTGCGTCGCCTTCGGGATCGGATCGACGAGGATCCTCGACAGCACGGCGCCGAGCACGTCGCCCTCGAACGGCAGCCGGCCGGTGACCGCGCGGAAGAGGATGACCCCGAGCGACCACAGGTCGCTCCGCGCGTCGAGGTTCTTGTCGCCGCGCGCCTGCTCCGGGCTCATGTAGAACGGGGAGCCCAGGAGCTCGCCGGTCTTCGTGGTCTCGTCCGTGATCGGCGTGCCGCGCAGCTGCTTGGCGATGCCGAAGTCGAGGACCTTGAGGATCTCCTCGTCCTCGTCGGCCCGCGCGAGGAACAGGTTGCCGGGCTTGAGATCGCGGTGGACGAGCCCGGACTCGTGCGCGCGGCGCAGCGCCTTGCCGGTCTGGACCGCGATGAGCGCCGCGTCGGCGACCGGGATGCGCCGGAGCCTCCGCAGGCGGCGGCTGAGATCCTCGCCCCGGAGCAGCTCCATGACGAGGTACGGGACCGCCCCCTGGATGCCGTAGTCCTGCACGCTCACCACGTGCGGGCTGCCGAGGGTCGCCGCGGTGCGCGCCTCACGGTAGAAGCGCGCGCGGAACTCGGGCGAGGCCGCGTGCTCCGGGTCCATGAACTTGATGGCCACCGGCCCGCCCAGCTGGACGTGGCGAGCCGCCCACACGGAGCCCATCCCACCGCGTGAGAGCGGCGCCTCCAGGCGGTATTTCTCGCCGACGATCGTTCCCGGCTCGACGTCCATCGCCGACTCCTCCCGCCATGGCGAGGTGGATTGCGCATTTTTAGACGCTCGCGGGAGCGGCGTCCACGCCGTAAGGCGAAAGCTGCGGGGTACCGAGAGACCGCCCCTTGCCCGACATCATCCCCCCTCAGCGGGGAGGAGCGCGCCCGGCGCTCTCAGTCCCTGCAGTCGACATAACGGCGGGTGACGCCGCCAGGGACCGGCTGGATGAACGCCCCCGGCACGAGGGGCGGATTCCACCGGGCCTCCTTGTACTGAAAGATCATGTCGTCCTCGGTGTTGGGCACCCGCATGCGGATCGAGCGAGGGATCTCGGCCTGACAGGCGCCGCCGCTCGGCGGGATGGGATCGTCGATGCCCTCCGGATCGACGCGCGGCGGCGCGGTGCGGATCGCCGCGTGATGGCTCAGCTCGGCGTGATAGAGGTCCACGCCGCGCTGCGTGACCCGGACGTCCCTGACGCGTAGCTGCTGCTGGCTCCACGGCAGGTTCCAGTCCCCGGGGCGCGGCTCGAGGTGGATCTCCTCCGTCGCGTCGCGCGTGCTCTGGATGAGCACGCGGTAGAAGCCGTCGCCGTCCCAGGCGATCGAGGCGCCCTGGGGCTCGTGCGCGAGGACCGGCGCCTCGCCGCGGAGCAGCGAGACGAGCGCGTGCCCGGGGATGGGCACCTGGGTGAGCCGCGCCAGGTTGCAGGCGCTCGCGGGGCCGTGCAGAAACTGCTTCTCGCCCACGTCGAGCATCTGGAACAGGCTGCCGTTCGACGTGAGGGTGTAGAGCGTCGCGCCGAAGGGGCTCACGACATCGAAGCGGACCCGATCGGGGTTGACCGCCAGGAAGTACAGGTCGCCGCGGATCCTCCCGTGGCGCGAGAAGTGATCGATCTTGGCCGTGCCCTGGACGCCGTTCACGCACGCGTACGTGGCCTTCATCCGGTCGAGCGCCGCGTCGGCGGTCGGGAACCGGGACGGGGGCGGATCCACGGCGGCACAGCCGGTCACGAGCACGGCGAGGGTTGTTGCGGCCCAGGCGGTCGCGCGATGGCGCATGGGCGCGGACGCTGACAAGGATCGCAGAGCCCGTCAACCACGGCGGCGGCGCGAACGCGTCGCAGAGCCCGTCAACCGCGGAGGCGGCGCGAACGCGTCGCTTCCGTCATCGAGGAGAGGGGGGACGAAGAGAGAGGGACGGCAGGGAGGGTCCGGGGTTGCCGGCGCCGCACGTCCGGCCGGGGCGAGACCCCGGCCGGACACGAGCGCCCCCGGATCAGGACGCCCGGAGCGCCTCGAGCAGATCGACGTCGGGGATCGCGATCGGGAGGCGAGCGCGCACGACGGCGACGTCGTTGTCCTCGCAGAGGCGTGCCACCGCGAGCCCGTCGAAGAGGGAAATGGGCGCGGTCCCGGGGATCGAGGCCTCCTCGCGCGCGCCGGAGAGCATCTGACCGGCGGTCAGGATCCAGCCGGCGGTCGCGGGGCCGTAGTGGTGGAGCGAGCCGCGGAGCTCGGTGACCCGCTCGCGGCCGACCTCGCGGCCGTCCCGCCGGATGACGAGCGCCAGCTTGATCTCGTCGCCCGCGGTGCGGAGCGCCCCGGAGAAGTGGCTCTCGCCGCCCGGCGCACCGGCGCGGCGCACGGCGCGCAGCTGACCGAGCCCGATGCGCTCGAGGGCGAGGACGCAGACCTCGACGAAGGCATGGCCCGGGAGCTCGGCGAGCTTCCGCACGAAGGCGCGCCGCGCGGCCTCCCGGTAGCGCTCCACCGCGGCGAGCGCCTCCTGCTCCAGCCGCGCGAGGTCGCCCGAGAGGAGCCAGTCCGTCAGCGCGATCCTGCCGCCGGCGAAGCGGAAGCGAGGCCGCTGCCCCGCGGCGATCCGGCGCGCGTTGTCGGCGCGCACGGCGGCCGCGACCTGGGACTGCACGAGCTGCGCGTCGCCGGCGAGGCGGCCGCGGCGCTGCGCCGTCTCCGCGATCTGCCGGAGCGAGACCGCGCCCGCGTTCCTGTCGAAGGTGGAGAGGATGCCCGCGACCGCGTCGGCGAGATCACGGCCGGCCAGATCGTCGAGCGCGTGCCCTTCCCCGCCCGTGAGCTCGATCACCTGCGGGCCGCGGTAGACCGGCTCGCCGCCGAAGCTGTCGGTCCGCTCGGGCCGCTCGGCGCGCTCGATGCGCTCGATGCGCTCGGAGCGCGGCGGCTCGCGGCCGTTCTCGCGCCGCGCCTCGAACACCGGCGTCGCGACGTACGAGGGCAGCCCGCCGGTGCTCACGCCGGCGTCCGCGGTCCCGCGGCCGCGCCGGCGGCGGCGGCGGCGGCGGCGGCCCTCGCCCTGCTCGCCCGACGAGCCGGGCGTCACGCGGTCGTCGCCGCCGAGGATCGGCTGATCGTCGTCGTCCTCCTCGTCGAAGAGCTCCGCCGCCCCGGCGACCGCCTCCGCCCGCATCGCCTCGTCCGGGCCCGGCGGCTCCGCGTCCTCGATCTCGGCGTCTTCCTCGTCGAAGTACGCGGTCGCGGCGCGCGGCGAGGAGGGCGCCGGCGCCGGCACCGGCTCACGCGCCGCCGGGATCTCCACGCCGTTCAGCCCGGCCGCGCTGTGCGGGCCGGACACGACCTCACCGCTCGGGGGCACCGCCTGCGCCTCCTCGTCCGCCTCGTCGGCCTCCGCCGCGACCTCGGCCGCGTCCGTCTCGACCTCGGGCTCGGCCGCGAACGCGCCCGCCTCGCTCTCGTCCGCCACCGCCTCGTCGTCCGCGCTCACCTCGATCGCGACCGCCTCTTCCTCGTCCTTGCGCGCCTTGGGCGCCTCGGGCTTGCCGCCGCGCTTCGCCTTCTTGCCGTCGAGCCCGGACTTGATCGTCTTCTCGTCCCACTCGCGGAGCGCGAAGACGCCCGGCTTGACCCGCACCAGGGGATTGTCCGCCGTGTCCTTCTTCAGCGTCGCGGCGAGGCGGGCGCCCATCGTGACCTCTGGGCTCTTTCCAACGTGGCTAAGGAGGTTCTTCTCGATCGCGATATCGGTGATCTCTTTATAGTGAAGCGGTCTGCCGACGAGGCGAAGCACCTCGGCGGCTGCATCCGTGAACGTCATTTTGTTCGCCCTTCGGGCGCGCCGCCCGGCGGGCGCCCTCGTCGTCCCCATCGCGGCCGCCCCGTCCAAAGTGGCTGACGAAGCGCGCGGGATACCCCACCGCAGCCGGGAAGCGCACATTCGCTCCCACTCGGCCACGACGCGCGGAACGGCCTGCTCGTAGCATGCTCGCCAGCGGCGGTCAACGGGCAGCGCGATCTGGCTCAGGAGCAGCCGCTCGCCGGCTTCGCTCGCGCGGAGCGGAGGCCGGGCGGCGAGAAGCCCGGGCCGGCCGCGCGCTGCGGGGCGCCGGCGGGCCGCGCGCCGAGGGCGCGCCGGCGGCCGCGCGCTGCGGGGGCGCCGGCTGCGGCTGCGCGCGGCGCGAGCGCGCTCCGGCCGGCTCCGCGTCGACATCGATGTACAGAGGCGGTGACGATAACGGCTGTCGGACAGCCCGGAGCACCGGATTCACCGAGGGTGGGAGATGGGTTGAGCGCTCTGCGCCTGACGCGGCGCGAGCGGCGTGGGCGCGAGATGATGTGATGATGGAGAACGCGATCGGACGTGACGCGCCACGCCGGAACACCGCGCCGGGCGCCGCGGACGTCGCGGGGAGCTCCCGGACGGCGCGCCGCCCGGCGCGCGACCTGGGCGCGCGGCGAGCGGCGCGCCCAGGTCGCGCGCTCTCCCCGGCGACAGCCCGCGACATCGCTCATCGCTATTTGCGCTTTGCGATCTCCTGGATAAGGGAGTTACCCTGGGAGGGTGGAGCTTTCGCGGCTACTCGATGAGCTCACCCTGGCGGCCAGAAGGGTCGGCATCGCCGTGAGGATGGAGGCGTTCGATCCGCACCTCTCCGACGCGCGCAACCCCCGCGGCGGGCTCTGCACGGTGCTCGGCAAGCGGCTCATCCTGGTCGACGCGAATGCGTCGCTGCCGGATCGCATCGCCACGGTCGCGGCCGCGCTCGCGCGCGTGGATCTGGAGTCCGTGTACCTGCCGCCGATCGTCCGCGCGACCATCGGCGCCCATGCCCGCGGCGCGCGGCCGCGAGCGCCCGCGCCGGGCGAGCCCGTGAGGCTCTCTTCGCGCCGCGGGAAGGCCGGAAAGGCCCAGAGGCTGCTCCCGCTCGCCCGCACCAAGTGGCGTGACGCCTGAGGGGCCGAGCCCGGCGCCAGCGCTGCTGCGGGAAGTCGGGCCGAGAGGCGAACCGCCATGACGAACAGGGCGCCAAGAGACCAGGGAAGTAGAAGGGGAACATGGAGGGACGACCCTCCCCCTCTCTTCGTGGCGTCGTTGGCGCCATGGCGGTTCTCCTGCTGATCCGGGGCAACTCCCCGCAGTCGAGCT
This sequence comes from Sorangium cellulosum, assembly GCF_004135735.1. GTDB lineage: Bacteria > Myxococcota_A > Polyangia > Polyangiales > Polyangiaceae > Sorangium > Sorangium cellulosum_F. The sequence goes on from NZ_CP012670.1 coordinate 6,396,933, forward strand.
AGGCGAGCGCGCGCTCGACCTCGCCGTAGGTCGCCGCGATCGCCGCGTCGAGCTGCGCCACGTCGGTCCCGCCGGCCTGCGCCATGTCCGGGCGGCCGCCGCCCGAGCCACCCACGATGCGGGCGATCGGCTTGATGAGCTCGCCGGCCTTGAGCCGCTCGGTCGCCGCCTTGGACAGCATCACGGCGAGCTGCGCCTTGTCGCCCACGGCCGCGCCGAGCAGCACCGCCGAGCGATCGCCCAGCTTGTCGCGCAGCTTCTCCGCGAGCTCGCGCAGCGCGCCCGGGTTGGTGCCGTCCGGCACCCGGCGCGCGAGCACCTTGATGCCGCCGATCTCCCGGGCGCCCTCGAGCATCGCGTCGATGCCGCCGCCCGCGCCCTGCCCGGGGCCCGCCCCCTCCAGGATCCGCCGCTCGAGCTCCGCGACCTTCTTCTCGAGCTCCCGCTCGTGCGCGACGATCTTGCCGATCTTGTCGGCGAGGTCGCCGCCCTGCGCCTTCGCGACCTGCCGCGCCCGCGCGAGCTCGGCCTCGACGCCCCGGGCGTACGCGAGCGCGTTCAGCCCGGTCGACGCGAAGATCCGGCGCACGCCCGCGGCCACGCCGCCCTCGCTCGTGATCTTGAACAGCCCGATGTCCCCGAGCGCGCGCGCGTGCGTGCCGCCGCAGAGCTCGACCACCTCGGGGGTCATCGTGAGCATCCGCACCGTGTCGCCGTACTTCTCCTCGAAGATCGCCATCGCGCCGCGCCGCCGCGCCTCCTCCATCGGCAGGACCTCGGTCGTCACCTTCGCGTTCGTGAGGAGCTTCTCGTTCACCAGATCCTCGATCCGCGAGATCTCCTCGCGGGTGAGCGGCCGGTTGTGCGTGAAGTCGAAGCGGAGGATGTCCGGGCCGACGCGCGAGCCCTTCTGCTGCGCGTGCTCGCCCAGCACCTTGCGCAGCGCCCAGTGCAGCACGTGCGTGGCCGAGTGGTTGCGCCGCGTCGCCGAGCGCGCCGCGTGATCGACCGCCAGGTGGACGCGCTGCCCCACCGCGATCGCGCCCTCGCGGACCACGCCCTCGTGCACGACCAGCCCGGCGAGCGGCCTCTGCGTGTCCGTCACCTCGACGCGCAGCCCGTCCGCGGTCACCTCGCCGACGTCGCCGACCTGGCCGCCCGACTCGGCGTAGAACGGCGTCTCGCGGACGACGATCTCGACCGTCGCGCCCGCCTCCGCGCGATCGACCAGGGTCCGCGCCTTGCGCGCCCTGTCGCCCTCGCCCTCCAGGTCGACGCGGAGGACGGCGACGACCTCGCTGTCGCCCTCCTCGTGCTCGTAGCCGGTGAACCCGACCGGCTGCGCGAGCCGCGCGCGGGCCTCGCGGTGCGCGGCGGCCACGGCGGCGGTCGGATCGATCGGGCCGTCGGCCTCGGCGGCGCCGTGGATCAGCGCCTCGGCGCCCGGCACGTCGACGTCGAAGCTCGACTCGGCGCAGATGACCTGGGTCAGATCGAGCGGGAAGCCGTAGGTGGTGTACAGGTCGGCGGCCGCGGCGGCCGGGAGCGTCTTCTCGCCCGACGAGCGCATCTCCGCGAAGCGCTCGTCCAGGATCTTCATCCCGCGCTTCAGCGTCGAGCGGAAGCGCACCTCTTCATCCTCGGTGACGCGCGCGATGAACTCCCGCCGGTCCCTGAGCTCCGCGTACGTGTCGCCCATCCTGCGGACCACCTCGAGCGCGACCTCGTGCAGGAACGGCCGATCGATCCCGAGCCGGTGCCCGTGGCGGATCGCCCGGCGCATCACCCGGCGGAGCACGTACTCGCGCCGCTGCCGCTCGGGCATGATCCCCTCGGCGATCAGGAACGCGGTCGTCCGCGCGTGATCGGCGATGACCCGCATCGACACGTCGTCGTCGGCGCTCCCGCCCGTGTACGATTTCCCGCTGATCTCCGCGGCCTTCTCGACGAGGCCCCGGAGCAGGTCCGTGTCGTAGTTCGACGTCACGCCCTGGAGCACGCTCGCGAGCCGCTCCAGGCCCATGCCGGTGTCGATGCTCGGCGCGGGCAGCGGGACGAGCGGGCCGTCCTTCTCGACGCGCTCGTACTGCATGAACACGTTGTTCCAGATCTCGGTCCAGCCGGTGCCGTCGATGCGCGGCTCCTCGCCGAAGCGCGAGACGTCCGGCTCCTTCCCGTGGAAGAAGTGGATCTCCGAGCAGGGGCCGCACGGGCCGACATCGCCCATCGTCCAGAAGTTGTCGGCCTGGCCCAGGCGCAGGATCCGGTCGTCCCCGAAGCCGGTGACCTTGCGCCAGATCGCGGCGGCCTCGTCGTCGGCGGGGAAGCCGCCCTCGCCGTTGTAGACGGTGACCACGAGCCGCGACGGAGGGATGTCGAACACCCGGGTCAGGAGCTCCCAGGCGAAGGCGATCGCGTCCTCCTTGAAGTAGTCGCCAAAGCTGAAGTTGCCGAGCATCTCGAAGAACGTCTGATGGCGCGCGGTGACGCCGACGTTCTCGAGGTCGTTGTGCTTGCCGCTGATCCGGATGCACTTCTGGCTCGATGCGGCGCGCTGGTACGAGCGCCTGTCCTTGCCCGTGAAGACGTCCTTGAACGGCACCATGCCCGCGTTCACGAACATCAGCGTCGGATCGTTCTGGGGCACGAGCGGCGCGCTCGGCACGATCTCGTGCCCGCGCTGGGCGAAGAACTCGAGGAATGTGCGGCGAAGCAGGTCGGAGCTGGCAGGCGTTTCGATGGACATAGGAGGAGGCGCGGTCTAGCACGACCGGAGGGCGGCATCCCACCTCCGCTCGCGCCGACCGCCCGCGCCCGGCGCCCGCGCCGGTCAGCCGGCCAGCCGGCCGCGCCCGTCAGCGGCCGCGCGGGACGACGCTGCTGCCACAGGCGGCCTCGAGGGCCAGGGGGGCCCCCTTCAGCGCGCTCTCGATCGCGCCCGCGACAGCGTCGCTCTGCAGCTGGGCGAGCGCCTGCCGGCCCCGGGCGCGCCGGGCCTCGGCGAGCGCCTGGGCCGAGCCGGAGATCGAGCCCTTCAGCGTCTGGCTGGGCATCTCGCGGATCACGTACTCGACCCGGGCCGCGTAGCCGACCCCGTCCGCCCCGTGGCGCCGGCTCAGCTGGGTGACCGAGCCGTCGATCGTGAAGGCGGGCAGCCTGCGGCTCTTGCCCTCGGCCGCCACGTCCAGGCCGTCGGCCACGATCTCGATGTCGGAGAGCTGCGCCACCCGGTCGCGCGTGTGCCGCCGGAGCAGCGACCCGAGCGTCGCGTCCCTCACGCCGGAGCGGTTCTCGAACTTGCCCAGACGGACCAGGAAGCGCGCCTTCGAGGACCGCTTCGAGAGCCGGTCGATGGCGCCCTGGATCTGGCGCTTCACGCCGGCGGACGACTCGGCGGCGAGCGCCGCCCTGAGCGCCGGGACGGCCGCGGCGTTGCCCTGCACCTTGAGCGCGGCCGCGGCCGCGGCCCGGACCGCCGGGTGCGGATCGCGGAGCGCCCGCTCGAGGGCGGGCCGCGCGCCGGCGCTCTTCGACTTGCTGAGCGCCAGCACCGCCGCCACCCGCACCCGGTAATCCTTGCCGATCGCGAGGTCGCGGAAGGCCGAGCTGTCCCTGTCCTGGGCGGTCGACGGGGACGTCGATCCCACGACCATCGATGTCGCCAGGACCATCGCAATGAAGAGACGACGAAGCATCACGTCCCTCCGGAGATAGGGCGGCTTTCACCACCTCATCTCCAAAGTGAATCCATCCAGTCCCGCGACGCGCCCGGCGCGCAGACGGGCTTATCCTTGGCCAGGACGGTCGCGGGATCAAGGCCCCCGGTGGCCCGGAGCGCTCATGCAGGAGTCATGACGACCGCCGCGGGGGGGCCACATGGCCGCCCAGAGCGCTCATTTCCAGACATACTGTGACAGATGAGGTCAGTCTGCGCGGAGGTCCTGCTCCGCGGATCGCGCCCGGAGATCGCGCTCAGAAGAGGATTCCGAGATACCAGCGCACCGTCTGCGCGGTCTCGAGGTCGACCTCTCCCTCCGTCGGATCTCCCGGCAAGTGGTCGAGCCCGCCGAGCGGAAACAGCACGCCATACTGCAGCGCCGTGTAGAAGCCGCCCATCTTGTCCGGATCGTCGTTGAGCGTCCCGTCCTTCGACTGGAAATAGAGCTGGAAGTTCAGCTCGATGCCGAGATCCCGGGCGTTCCCGGGCGCCTGGACGAACTCCGAGGCGCGGCTCCAGATGGCCGAGGCGCCGCCGCCGAGCCGCTGACCGTTCTTGTCACGTGCGAAGTCGTAATCGACGCCGGGACGGAAATAATAGGCCCCCTGTACCCGAGACAGGATGTTCCTGAACAGGATCTGGTCGACCCGGTAGTCGGGGTGGAAGCGGAACGTCGAGTACGTGCGATCGGTCGAGTTCTGGGGATCCATGCCGCCGCCCTGCGGCTCGAGGGACGGCACGTCGTCGTCGCCGGTCGCGTAGCCGAAGCCGAAGTGCAGCCGCAGCCGGTCCTCCATGGCGCGGAGCTCGGTCTGCGTCGCGATGCCGAACTGGCGGATCCCCCAGCCCGCGTCGTCCGGCGAGAGGGGGTTCCGGTAATCGCTGTCGTCCTGGGTGCGGGTGTCGAGCGATCCGTAGATCATCGCCGCCTCGAGCTCGAAGCGGAACTTCTTGTAGAGGAGCTGGAGCCACACGTCGGGGAGGATCATCTCCGCGCCCCGGTGCACGTACCCCGCCGCGATGTCGTCGGCCGACTGGCCGAGCGCGGCGGAGCGGTCGGCGCCCGACCTGTCGTTCGCCAGCGCCTGCCTCCGGTAGGCGAAGTAGACGCCGCCGTTCACGACCGCGTTGCCGCGGGCGAGCTCGAGCTTCTGGAGCTCCGGGTTCTTGCGGCGGACGGCGACGAACACGTATTGATCGACGTCGTCGCCCTGGGCGAGATCGTGCGCCTGGCCCTCGAGGTTCTGGAGCGAGTAGCTCGTCGCCCCCTCGTTGGCCCAGTCCCACGCCCCGGCGAAGTAGAGGTCGTATTTCTTGATGCCCGTGACGAACATCAGCCGGTCGACGGTCGACTGATAGTCGGAGTCGTACCCGTCGCCGCTGTTCGCCACCATGCCGAGGCCCCAGTGGTTCGGCATGCGGCCGAAGCGCAGGAGGCCGATCGGGGTCATGTACTCGCCCCAGATCCGCTTGACGGTGATGGAGTCGGTCGGCGCGTTCACGCCGGCGCTCGGCGCCCACTGGGTGCCGGCGAAGGCCCCGAGCGGCGAGTAGCCGCCCCGGCGGACCACCTCGTAACCGCCGTTCGCCCCCGGGCGGTTCGCGTAGCCCTCGGGCGTCGAGCCGAGCACGACGTTGTCGAGGAGATCGATCTGCGAGAGGATCCGCAGGTTGTCGCTGATGTGCAGCTCGGGGTTCAGCCGGAATCGCATGTTCGCGCCGGCCTGGGTGTCGCTGTCGCACGACCGGAACGAGCGCGTGCCGTCGCTGTTGTAATCCGGATCGCAGAGCTGGACGGAGTGGGCCGGATCGTAGGAGTTGTCGAGCGGCTGCGGCCAGAGCGCCTGCTCGCGCGCGTCCTGCCGGCCGAGGGCGAAGCTGTTGAAGAACTCCCACCGCAGCCGGTAGTAGCCGTGGAACTCGAACGTCGGCCGCGCGTGAGACCACCAGTCCTCGGCGTAGACCTCGCTGGGCCGGGCGCCGATCTCGCCCTGGATCGCCTTGCGCTCCGGCTCGGTCGGCGCCGGCCCTTCCGAGGCCGCCGGCCTGGCCGGTTGCGGCGCGGACGGCGCGGCGGGGCCGGGCGCCGGCATGAGCGGCTCGCGCGCCCCGGCGGGGGGCTCGAGGGCCTCCACGTCGTTGCCGCCCACGGACGGCGGAGCCGCCTCCGGCGTGGCGGGGGCCGCGCCGGGCTGGGCGGCGCCGGGCTGGGCCGGCGCGGCGGGCGCGGCGCCCGGCTGGGCCGGCGCGGCGCCCGGCTGGGCGGCGCCCGGTTGGGCGGCCGCGGCGGGCGCGGCGCCGGGCTGGGCGGCAGGCGGCTGCGCGGGGGCCGCGGGCGCCTGCGCTGGCCGGGGCGCCGGCTGCGCGGGCGCCTGCGCTGGCCGGGGCGCCGGCTGCGCGGGCGCCTGCGCTGGCCGGGGCGCCGGCTGCGCGGACGCGGAGGAGGCGCCCAGCACGAGCGCGAGCACGAGACCCGACCGGAGGCGACGGCGAGGGGTGCCAGGGCTGCACGACGTTCCCGGAGACCGCAACGAGATGGGCATCTGCTTGGTTTCGTTCGCGCGTTGTCTGCCCCGCGCGCAGGAAGAGGTTGAAGGTGCGAGACGCGGTGGCCCGGAGGCCGGGGGCCGATGTCTCATGCCCGGCCGGTGTGGTCAAGGCGCCGCTCGGCCCCCGGGCCCTGGAACGCGACCGGCCCCCCCGGGGACCGCTCGCCCCGGCGGCCCGCAGCGCGCGCCGCCTGGCGCCCTCGGCGCGCGCCTCCCGGCGTCCTCGGCGCGCGCCCGCCTGGACGCCCTGCGCCCGCCTGACGCCCTCAGCGCTCGCCGCCCGGCGCCCTCGGCGCGCCGCCCGTCAAGCGCGTGATCCCGCGCCCGGCCATGGAGCAGGTGCAGGCCACGGGCCACGGGAGGCCGCCGCTCCGAGGGGAGGCCGCCGCTCCGAGGCGCCGCTCGGCCCTGCCCCGTGGCCCGAGGTCGCGCCGCGCCGGCGTGGCGGACGGCGGGCGGGCGCCGTCCTGCCCTCTGGATCTCTCGCCCGAGCTAGGCGAGGCTGTGCGCCAGCAGCATCCCGCTCCGCCTCGAGGAGCCATGGAGAAAGCGCTCATGAACCGGACTCTCATTGCACTACCCCTCGTGCTCTCGTCGCTGTTCGCCGCGGGCTGCGGCCACTCCGAGCAGGAGTGGAAGGCGCAGCTCGCCAAATACAACGACCTCCAGAACCGGAGCCAGAAGCGGGAGGCCGAGCTCGAGAAGGAGCTCGCCGCGGCGAAGCAGCGCGTCGAGGAGCTCGAGAAGCAGCTCGCGGACCAGGGCGCCGACATCTCGAAGATGAGCTCGACGCTGGAGGACCGCGAGAAGGCGCTGGCGGAGTACAAGGCGCGCGCGAAGCAGCTCGAGGCGATCCAGGCGCGGTTCAACCTGCTCAGGAAGAAGCTCGAGGAGCTCGTCAAGCTCGGCCTGGAGGTCCAGGTCCGCAGGAACCGGATGGTCATCTCGCTGCCCGGAGATGTCCTGTTCGACTCGGGCAAGGACACCCTGCGCGAGGACGGCCAGGAGATCCTGAAGAAGATCGCGGACGTGATCCGGAGCGACAAGTCGCTGGTGGACCGCGATTACCAGGTCGCCGGCCACACGGACAGCCAGCGGTACAAGAACGGGCCGTTCTATGACAATTGGGGCCTGTCGCTGATGCGCGCGCGGGCGGTCTTGATGTTCCTGATCGGGAAGGAGGGGCGGCTGCCCATGAGGCACTGGAGCGCGGCGGGCTTCGCGGACACGGACCCCGTGGCCTCGAACAAGACGGCCGCGGGCATGCAAAAGAACCGGCGGTGCGATCTCATCGTGTTGCCGGATGTGGACGAGATGCTCGACCTCACGAAGCTCGCCACCAAGTAACGGCGGGGCGCGGAGAGGGGCTGTGCCGGGCGGGCGGCGCCGGGGGCGGGCCGGCGTTGCCCGTGCCGCCACGCTGGTCAGCCGACGCCCGGCTCCCTAGACTCATCGCCGCGATGCCCCGCTGGTTCAACACGGCAGGCCCCTGCAACCCGGCCGATCATTACATGCTCCCGGCCGAGGAGCGTCTGCCCGGCGTGCGGGAGCTCATCGATCGCAAGGCCTATTTCGTCCTGCACGCTCCACGGCAGATCGGCAAGACGACCTCGCTGCTGACGCTCGCCCAGGAGCTCACGCGCGAGGGGCGCTACGTCGCCGTGCTCGTGTCGGCAGAGGTCGGCGCCCCGTTCCCGGACGACCCCGGCGCGGCGGAGCTCGCGATCCTGGGCGAGTGGCGCGGAACGGCCTGCTCGCAGCTCCCGGCCGCGCTGCAGCCGCCGCCCTTTCCGGAGGCGCCCCCCGGCCAGCGCATCGGGGCCGCCCTGCGCGCCTGGGCGCAGGCCGCGCCGCGGCCGCTCGTCGTCTTCCTCGATGAGGCCGACGCCCTGCGCGACGCGGCGCTCATCTCCCTGCTGCGCCAGATCCGCAGCGGCTACCCCGGCCGCCCGCACGGCTTCCCGCACGCGCTCGCCCTCATCGGCCTGCGGGACGTGCGCGATTACAAGGTCGCGTCCGGCGACAGCGACCGGCTCGGCACGTCGAGCCCGTTCAACATCAAGGTCGAGTCGCTCACGCTGCGCAACTTCACGCGCGAGGAGGTCGCCGCGCTCTACGCCCAGCATACCTCCGAGACGGGCCAGGCATTCCGGCCGGACGCCGTCGATCGCGCCTTCGAGCTCACCCAGGGGCAGCCGTGGCTCGTCAACGCGCTCGCCCGCCAGCTCGTCGAGGTCCTCGTCACGGACCGCGCGCGGCCGATCACGAGCGCTGAGGTCGATCGCGCCAAGGAGATCCTCATCGAGCGGCAGGACACGCACCTCGACAGCCTGGTGGACCGGCTGCGCGAGCCGCGCATCCGCGCCGTGATCGAGCCCATGCTCGCCGGCACAGCGCTGCCCAGCGTGCCTCCTGACGACCTGCGTTTTGCCATCGATCTCGGCCTCGTGCGCATGACCGCGGAGGGCGGCCTCGACGTCGCCAACCCCATCTACCGAGAGATCATCGTCCGCGAGCTCGCATTCCCGATCCGGGCGTCTCTCCCTCAGCTCAAGGCCACATGGCTCACGCAGGACGGCCGCCTCGATCCGGATCGCCTGCTCGACGCGTTCCTGTCCTTCTGGCGGCAGCACGGCGAGCCGCTCCTCGGCGCGGCGCCCTACCATGAGATCGCGCCGCACCTCGTGGTCATGGCCTTCCTCCACCGGGTCGTGAACGGCGGCGGCACCCTCGATCGCGAGTACGCCATCGGCCGGGGTCGGATGGATCTCTGCGTTCGTCATGCCGGTGAGACGCTGGCCATCGAGCTCAAGGTCTGGCGCGACGGCCGCCCCGATCCCCTCGCCGAGGGGCTCACCCAGCTCGACGACTACCTGGCCGGGCTCGCGCTGGATCGCGGCTGGCTCATCGTCTTCGATCAGCGCTCCGGACAGCCCCCCATCGCCGAGCGAACGCGCCGCGAGCGGGCGCTCACCCCCGCCGGCCGCGAGGTCGTCGTGATCCGCGCCTGAGCGGAGGGGGCCCGGGCAGGCCAACCGCAGCGCATGGCGGGGGGCACGAGATCCGGTATGCCAGCCTCCTTCAGCACTGCGGTAGGCCCGAGGGGAGGGGGTTCGTCGCGCGCGGTGGGGACGGGCCGTGTCTGAGCCCAGTTGCCCTCTCTCCTCCGGCAGAGCCGGAGGAGAGAGGGCTCGGGCGAGTTCGGCGGGGCCCCGCCGCGCGCGACGAACCCCCTCCCCTCGGGCCGGGCAGCTCTCCCAGGCGCTCCCCTCCCCTCGGGCCGGGCAGCTCTCCCAGGCGCTCCCCTCCCCTGCCCCCGCCGCGCCAGCCTTACTCCGTGGCCGCCGCCTCCCCCGCCCCGGCCGCCGCTGCCGCCCCCGCCGGCTCCACCTCGCAGCGCACCACCATGAGCTCGCCGTCGGCCAGCTCCGCCCGCTCCACGAGCTCGTGCCCGCCCGCGCGCACCGCCGCGAGCACGTCCCCGAGCGCCGGCCTGAGCCGCGCCAGCGTCCCCGCGTTCGCGCCCAGCGACAGGTGCGTCACCACGCGCCCCACGCTCGCGCCGAGCTCGCTCTTGCGCTTGTTGACCGCCGCCATCGCCGCCGCCGCCACGTCGAGCAGCCCGGGATCCGACGGCGCCGCCACCGCCGCGAAATCCACCGCCCCCGGCCAGGGCGCCCGGTGGATCGACGGCTGCCCCGCCTCCTCCGCGTACACCCAGCGCCACACCTCCTCGGTGATGTACGGCAACACCGGCGCGAACAGCCGCAAGAGCACCGAGAGCCCGAGCCGGAGCGCCGCCACCGCCGAGCCGCGCGCCGCCTCGCCGGCGCCGCCCTCACCCCGCGCCCGCGCCTTCGCGAGCTCCAGGTACGCGTCCGTGAACCAGCGCCAGAAGAAATCCTCCGTGCGCTCGAGCGCCGCCGCGAACTCCTGCTCGTCGAACGAGCGCGTCGCGTCCGCCACCACCGCCGCCAGCTTGTGCGCGAACGCCCGGTCGAGCTCCTCCGATATCGGGTATACCTCCGCCGACTGGCTCAGCACGTACTTGCTGGCGTTCCAGATCTTCGTCACCAGGCGCTTGCCAATCTTCAGCACCTTCTCGTCAAACGCCGTGTCCGTCCCGAGCCGCGCGCTCGCCGCCCAGTAGCGGACCGCATCCGACGAGTAGCTGTCGAGCAGGTGCATCGGCGTGACGACATTGCCCTTGCTCTTCGACATCTTCTTGCGATCCGGATCGAGGATCCACCCCGAGATCGCGATGTGACGCCACGGGACCGACGCCTCGTGCAGCATCGCCTTCGCGATCGTGTAGAACGCCCACGTCCGGATGATGTCGTGCCCCTGCGGCCGCAGATCGGCCGGGAACAGCCGCGCGTGCCGCTCCGGGTCGCGCCCCCAGCGCGAGCTGATCTGCGGCGTGAGCGAGCTCGTGAACCACGTGTCGAACACGTCCGACTCCGCCGTGAACCCGCCCGGCTGGTCGCGCTGCGACGGCTCGTACCCCGGCGGCACGTCGACCGTCGGATCGACCGGGAGCATCGATCGCGGCGCGACCAGGGGCCTACCGTGATCCGGCTTCCCCTCGGCGTCGAGCGGGTACCAGACCGGGAACTGCACGCCGAAGTACCGCTGGCGGCTGATGCACCAGTCGCCCTGGAGGCCCTCGGTCCAGTTGCGGTACCGGAGGCGCATGTAGTCCGGGTGCCACTGGATCCGGTCGCCGTACTCGAGCAGCTCCGCCTTCCTGTCGGCCAGCCGGACGAACCACTGCCGCGTCGGCACGAACTCGAGCGGCTGGTCGCCCTTCTCGAAGAACTTCACCGCGCGCTCGATCGGCTTCGGCTCCCCGCGGAGCGGCGCGCCGGAGCCGGGCGCCGCGGCCGACTCCTCGCGGCGGAGCAGCTCGACCACCGCCGCGCGCGCCTGCTTCACCCCCTTGCCCACGAGCGACGCGTACGCCGCGTTGGCCGCCGCCGGATCGCGGCTCTGCCAGTCGCCCTCCCCGAACGTCACCGGCAGGACACGGCCGTTCTTGCCGAGCATCTGCCGGAGCGGCAGCCTCTGCTCGCGCCACCAGACCACGTCCGTCGCGTCGCCGAAGGTGCAGACCATCAGGATGCCTGTCCCCTTCTCGCGATCGACCAGCGGGCTCGGGAAGATGGGCACCGGCGCGCGGAAAATGGGCGTGAGCGCCGTCTTGCCGAACAGGCGCTGATACCGCGGGTCCTCCGGGTGCGCCGTGACGCCGACGCAGGCGGCGAGCAGCTCGGGGCGCGTCGTGGCGATGACGAGCTCCTCGCCCGTCCCCTCCACCGCGAACGCGATGTCGTGGAACGCGCCGGCCTGCGGGCGATCCTCGACCTCGGCCTGGGCGACCGCGGTCTGGAAATCCACGTCCCACATCGTCGGCGCGAAGACCGAGTAGAGGTGGCCCTTCTCGTGCAGATCCAGGAACGAGAGCTGCGCCGTCCGGCGGCAGTGATCGTCGATGGTCGAGTACTCCTCTCGCCAGTCGACCGACAGGCCCACCCGGCGGAAGAGCGCCTTGAACACCTGCTCGTCCTCGCGCGTGACCTTGTGGCAGAGCTCGATGAAGTTCGGCCGAGACACGATGCGCGGCGGCTCCTTCTTCATCACCTCCGGCGAGGCCTGCGGGAGCGAGAGGCCGCGCTCGTACGGGGTGCGGACGTCCGTGCGCACATGATAGTAGTTCTGCACGCGCCGCTCGGTGGGCAGGCCGTTGTCGTCCCAGCCCATCGGGTAAAAGATGTTCTGCCCGCGCATCCGGCGCTGCCGGACGATGACGTCCGTGTGCGTGTAGCTGAACACGTGGCCGATGTGCAGCGAGCCCGAGGCGGTCGGCGGCGGCGTGTCGACCACGAAGGTCTCCTCGCGGGGGCGCGACGGGTCGTAACGGTAGGTCCCGTCGGCCTCCCAGGCATCGGCGAGGCGCTGCTCGGCGGCAGGCGCGTCGAAGTGCTTCGGGAGCGTCGCGGGATCGATGGTGCGGAACGTCTTCTTGGTCACGTGGTCACCTGGCGAGCAGACCCCGCAGGGAACGCCGCGGGGGCGCGCATCCTACGCCGTACCCCGGGCGCCGCTCAAGGCGCGGCGCCGGGATCGCGAGCGCCGCAGCGCGCTCGGGCGCGAGCCTTGCACCTGCGGCACAGGCCGGCAACCGCCCGGTGACCGCAGGGGTCGCCGGCCCGCCGGGGCGCCGGTGATCAGTCGAAGCGCTCGACGTGGACGTGCTTGCGGGGGACGCCGAGCTCGCCGCGGGCGAGCTCGCGGACCGTCGAGACCATCCGATCGAGGCCGCAGATGAAGAGGTGCGGGGCCGGATCGCCGCTCTCCTCGGCGAGCGCGCGGTAGAGCTCGGGCACGTGCGCTTGCACGTAACCGCGGCGGCCGGGCCACGAGGGACCGCCGCGCGAGAGCGTGATCTCGTAGCGGAGCCGGCCCGAGCCGCGCGCGAGCGCCTCGAGCTCGTCGCGGTAGATGATGTCCGCCTCGAAGCGCGCGCCGAACAGGATCCACAGCGGCGGCGCGGAGAGGCCCGCGCGCAGCGCCGCGAGCAGCATGCTCCGGAGCGGCGTGATGCCGGTGCCGGTGGCGACGAGCAAGGCGGGCGCGGGGTCCCCGGGGTCGCGGGTGAAGAGCCCGTGCGGGCCGATCGCGCGGAGCGCCTCGCCGCGCTGGAGCCGGTGCAGGTACTCCGAGCCGGCCCCGCCCTCGACGCGCGTGACGGCCAGATCGAAGCGCGGCGAGCCGTCGGGGGCCGACGCGATCGAGTAGGCGCGCTTCACCTCGCCGCCGGGCAGCGGCAGGACCAGATTCACCCACTGCCCGGGCGCGAACGAGAGCGCCTTCGCGTCGGCGCGCTCGAACGAGAGCTCACGCACGGACGGGCTGAGAGGGCGCGCGGCGACCAGGCGGGCTTCGAACGGTTCGGCGTGGGTCATGGGCGTCTGAGCTGCTGCCGGCGCGCGACGGCGCGCGGCCGTGAGGTCATTACCGCACCCTCTGCCCCGACCCAACAGCCATCGGAGACGGGGTCGCTCGCCGCGCCCCGGCCTGCGGGGGAGGTCGTGCCGAGCTGCCCGGCAAGCCCACCCCGACCCGGGGCGACCCCGGGTGGCGCGCTGCTAGCACGGGGGGACGAAACAGGTCACCGGCCGGAAATACGGCCGATAGACCAGATGGGACTGCGGGTAATGATGAAGTGTGGCGAAGTACCTGTAGGTCACCTCGGGGACCGCCGTCCAGTTGACGTACGACACCCAGTTGGTGACGATCTCGGGCCGGTAGCACGGGCGGGGAGCGAAGCATGCCGAGAACGCCTGGGAGCTCTCGCCCACGGCCTCTCCGTCGGCCCTCGCCTCGTCCGCATCGCTCGACTCCGCTCGTGCGGCCTGCGTCGTGTCCTCGTCCAGGGTCTCGTCCGCGGCGTCTGCCATGCAGCCGGCGGTGAGCGCGGCGGACGCCGCGAGGAGCAGGCCCGACGCGAGACTTGTCAGACGTTCCATGATCACCCCTCCTTGATTGAACATCGATGGACGAAGTCCAGAAGCGGACTTCCACCTGGCAGCTCTCGATGCCGAGCGCCGCCACACCTTATCTGTGGAGCTCGCCGCCCCGTGTCGATTCCCAGGGCAAGAGAATCGTCCACCGTGGACCGGGGCGGCGGCGCAGGGCTGGCCTCGAGCGGGGCTCGACAGGGAGGCGAATCGGCGGCCCTCCTGGAGCGGAGACAAGGCGCCGACTTGCGAGGACGGCCGCGGCGACCGCGAAGATCATGCGCCGCGCCGCCGCGTCACCTCACGCCTTCGGCTCGACCTCGAGATCGGGCAGCCCTTCCAGCTTCGCCTCGCCCTCCGGGGCGAGGGGCGGGGCGCGCCTCCCCTCGCGGCGGGGGACCATGACCCGGAGGGCGCGCGGGAGGCACTCCACCACGAGCGGCGTGGTCCCGGCTTCCTCGCCGTCGATGAGCACGTGCTGGGGTGGATCGGTGGTGAGGCGGAACCTCCGGGCGGCGAGGAATCCGATGTTGTCGCGCTCGACCGGCTCGCCTTCCATCGCGGTCTTCAGCAGGTGCAGGCCGGCCGCGACCGCCTCGACCAGCGTCGTGGCCGACACGATGGTCAGGTCGAGCTGACCGTCCTCGGGCGAGACGACGGATGGCCCCTGCGCCAGCACCGTGCGCGCGGGCGCCATGTTCGCGATCGTCACGGCGGTGGCCCGGCAGTGGATCCGCTGATCGTCCGTCTCGATCTCGACCCCGAACGGCGAGAGGCTCATCAGCTTCTTCAGCCCGGTGCCGACGTACGCGAGCACGCCCCAGCGCTGCTTCAGCTCCTGCGGCGTCTCGCCGACCGTGTCGGCGTGGAGCCCGACCGCGGAGAGCAGGACCATCGTCCGCCCGTTCGCGCGGGCGACGTCGATGGGCAGCGGCTCGCCGCGGGCGAGGACCTCCAGGGCCCCCTCCAGGGTGTCCGGGATGCCCAGCGTGTGCGCGATGGAGTTCGCCGTGCCGAGCGGCACGATGCCGAGGCAGACGTCTGTCCCGACGAGCGCGGACGCCACGCTCGACACCGTCCCGTCGCCCCCCGCCGCGATCACCAGCGACGCGCCCTCGCGGCAGGCCGCCTCCGCGCACGCGGCGGCGCTGCGGCCCGGCGCCGTCTCGTGGACGCGCAGCGCGAGCTCGCCCCCGAGCCGGGCGGGGAGCGACTCGGCCACATCGCCGGCACGACCCGCAGCGGGGTTGAGGACGAGCGCCGCTCTCCGTCCAGTCATCCTGCCATCCTAGGGCACGCCGTGCCGGGGCGCGAGGCGCGCGGGCCACGGAGAGCGCCGCGGCGCCCCGGGGCGCGCGGAGCCAGCCTGGGCCGTGCGGCGCGCCCGGGCGGGCGAGGGCCCGCGCGCGGCGATCAGCGCGGCGCCTCCCACGGGTGATCCGGGTAGAACGCCCGCATCATCCGCGCGGTGTACGCGACGAGGTTCGCGGAGCCCTCGGCCCTCGTCCGCAGCGGCGAGTCGAAGAACGGCGTGAGGACCCCGGCGAGCATCGCGAAGGCGGTCGCGTCGACGCCCGCGGGGCGCTCGCCGAAGAGGCACGGCTTGTCCCCGAGGATCGTGGAGAGCGCGTCCAGCGAGCGCGCGCCGAGCTCGACGATCTCCTCGTCCGAGTGCCGCGTGACGCCGACGGCGCGGTACGACTCGCGCACGCGCGCGAGCAGCTCCTCGCGCAGCTTCGGGCGCAGCTCCTCGGGCGCGCCGTCGACGAAGTGCGCCGGCCCCTTGGCGAAGTTCTCCGGGATGAGCCAGCGCATGCGGCCCGAGATCGCGGCGAAGTGGTTCTCGAGCATGCGCTCGACGGCCCACGCCTCGGCGCGCTGGCGCGCGTCGAGGCCCGCGTCGAGATCCTTGCCGTGCTTCCTCTCGAGGTGCTCTCGGATGAAGTGCGAGTCGGCGATGCGGGCGCCGTCGTCGTCGATGTAGGGGAGCTGCCCCTTCGGCGACGCGTCGGGGCGCCCGCGCTCCTTTCTGTAGGGCAAGCCCAGCAGCTTGAGCTGGACCTCGGTCTTGGTGACGTAGGGGCTGGCCTCCGGCAAGCCGAACATGGGGCCGAAGCCGTGGAGCGTGATCATGGGCAATCTCCGGGTGCTCTCGAGTCCGTCGTGGACCTCGCCCGATGTACCCCCGCCCTGCTGACAGCCTGGTGTCAGCAACCTCGCGCGGCGCGGGGGGTGGCCTCGTCCGGGGGGCTCACCGGAGGGGTTGGCGTGTAGGCGGGCCACAAAATAGGCCCGCCGGAGCGCAAGCCCCGGAGGTGAGCCCCCTGGGCGAGGCCACCCCCCGCGCCGCGCCGATCGCCTCCCTCCAGGCCTCCGGGCCCCGCGGGGCGGGCAGAACCCCTGGTCCCGCGGGCGGGCTCGGCGTATGGACAGGCCATCATGCACCGGGTGTTCATCGACGGACAGGAAGGAACCACGGGTCTCCAGATCCGGGAGCGGCTGCACGGTCGCCCCGACCTCCATCTGCTCGAGATCGACCCGGAGCGACGCAAGGACCCGGCGGCCCGCCGCGCGCTGATCAACGAGGCGGATGTGCTCATCACCTGCCTGCCCGACGACGCCGCGCGCGAGTCCATCGGCCTCATCGAGAACCCGAGGACGCGCGTCATCGACCCGAGCACGGCGCACCGGACCGCCGACGGCTGGGTGTACGGCTTCCCGGAGCTCCGCCCCGGGCAGCGCGACGCCATCCGGGGCGCGCGGCGCGTGACGGTCCCGGGGTGTCACGCGACCGGGTTCCTCGCCCTCGTGGTCCCGCTCGTCGCAGAGGGCCTCCTGCCCAGGGACGCCCGCGTGGTCGCGCGCTCGCTCACCGGCTACAGCGGCGCCGGGCGCAAGATGATCCAGGCGTACGAGCAGGCCGACGCCGCCCGCCGCGAGCAGCTCCGCGGCTCGCGCCCGTACGCGCTCACCCTGCAGCACAAGCACCTGCCGGAGATGCGCGCCCTCGCGGGGCTCGACAGGGCGCCCCTCTTCGAGCCGGTCATCGGCAACTTCTACAAGGGCATGCTCGTCTCCGTGCCCCTGTTCGCCGACGCCCTGAGCCGGCCGGCGACGCCCGCGGCGCTGCACGAGCTCTATGCGTCCTTCTACGCCGGGGAGCGCTACCTCCGGGTGATGCCGCTCGGCGGCCAGGACGCGCTGGACGGCGGGTACCTCAGCCCCCTCGAGTGCAACGACACGAACCGCCTCGATCTGTTCGTGTTCGGCAACGCGGAGCAGCTCCTGCTCGTGGCGCGCCTCGACAACCTCGGCAAGGGCGCCTCCGGCGCGGCGGTGCAGAACCTGAACCTGATGCTGGGCGCGCCGGAGCACACCGGCCTCGACTGACCCCCACGTCACGCCGGGGCCCGGGGCCGTCGTGGACCGCGGTGGATGCGGCCCCGCCCCGCGGACGCCCCGGCGCCCGCTCCCTCGTGCGACGCGCCGACCGCCTCTTTCAGATCCTCCAGATCCTGCGCCGGAGCCGGGCGCCGGTCACCGCGTCCGCGCTCGCGGAGGAGCTCGAGATCTCGACGCGCACGGTCTACCGCGACATCGCGGACCTCCTGGCCCAGCGCGTGCCGATCCGCGGCGAGGCCGGCACCGGCTACGTGCTGGAGCGCGGCTTCGACATGCCCCCCTTGATGCTCACGCCCGACGAGATCGAGGTCGCGGCCCTCGGCGCGCAGTGGGTCGCCCACCGCGGCGACGCCGCGCTGCGGAGGGCGGCGCGGGATCTCATCGCGAAGATCGCCGCGACCGTGCCCGAGCACCTCCGCCACTTCGTGCTCGAGCCGACGATGGGCGCCCCGCCCGCGCCGGACCAGGCGCCCGACGCGCTCGACATGGCCGCGGTGCGCGCCGCGATCCGCGCCGGCACGAAGATCGCGCTGCGCTACCGCGACGAGCGGGATCGCGAGAGCGAGCGCGTCGTGTGGCCCGTCGCGGTGGGGTATTTCGAGTCGACGCGCATCCTCGCGGCGTGGTGCGAGCTCCGCCAGGACTTCCGCAACTTCCGGACCGACCGCGTGCTCGGCGCGACGTTCCTGAAGGAGCGCCACGGCGAGCGGCCGAGCGCCCTCCGCGCGCGGTGGCGCAAGACCGTGGCCCCGAGGCGGTGATCCGCGGGAGCGCGCGAGGGACGACGCCCCGCCGAGCGGCCCCCCCGCGACGCGGGCGAGCGCGCCGAGGGACTGACGCGCGCGCGCCGGCGCGAGCCCCCCGCGCGCGTCGCTCAGGGGCAAGCCCCGATGCTCCAGAGGCCGGGCGCCTCCACGTGGAGCGTGACGACCTTGTTCTTGTCGAGGCCCAGCGCCTCATGCGCGCCCGTGGTCACGTAGGCGACGAAGATCTGCTGTCCCCCGACGTCCACGATCTGCTTCTCGACGCGGCCGTGGATCTCGTGCTCCGCCACCGACGCGGTGATCGCGTTGCAGGCGAAGGGCACGTGGCTCACGTGAGCGAGCATGATCGGACTCGAGGCGTTGAAGCCGGTGATCGAGAGCCCCGTGAACCGCCCGTCCGCGTCGTCGCTGCTCGGATCCGTGAGCGGCGTGAAGGTCCGGCCCCCCTCGAGGTTGTAGAGGTTCGCGAGGGAGCCCGGCGCCTTCGGGTCGCTCGCCATGAACGTGACCTTCCCCTCGTCCGACGGCCTCTCCTCGTTGATGCGGTAGAGCCCCACGCCGCCAGCGAAGCTCGCGGCGCCCAGGAGGCGCTGGAGGCCGCGGTCGTATCCGGCGTTCTGGCGGTTCTCGAGCAGGAAGTACTGGTCCGGCTTCGAGGTCTCGATCTTGTAGATCGTCGGCTCGACGCTCTGCCCCAGGAACTCCGCGCCGGCCGACTGCACGACGGGGATATCGTGCGCCGGGGCCCCGGCCTCGATCACGGTCGGCGCGAGGAACCCGGCGTGGAGCCGGCTCCAGGCGGACATCGCCACGGGCGTCGAGCCGCTGGGCGAGCCGCTCGTCGCGCCCCAGTTCCCGCTCGCCATCACGCACCACGCCCCGACCGGGGTCGGGCCCTTGTAGAGATCCGGCAAGTAGAGGGCCAGGTGCCCGAGCTCGTGGACGATGACGCCCACGGTGGCCGGCAGGGTGGTGGGCACGCCGCGGATCGCATGGACCTGCCGCTCGCCGATCGCGGCGTAGTGGGTGAGGATCTTCCCGTCGAGCGTGATCGGCTCCTTGAACTTCAACACGTGCGCCCAGACGGATGGCGTCTTGCTGGTGTTCGCGCTCTCGTAGCCGGCCACGACGAAGAGCACGTCGAGCTCGTCGCGGCCGATCGTGCCGTCCGCGTCGGTGTCGTACGCGGCGAAGTTGACGTAGGGATTGGCCATCACCAGCGCCTCCTTGAGGTAAAGCTGGAGGAGCGCGTACTCTTTCTTGCTGTTCGGGTGCGCGAACGGGAGCTTGATCCGGACGATGCCGTCGTTGGTGGTGCCGTGGGTCTCCGTCGCGCGGACGAAGGAGAACCTCCCGCGCGACATGTCGGCGTAGTAATGATTCACCGAGCCCGGCGAGCTCCCGTACAGGGTCTGCTTCCAGTACGCGATGTCGGTCTCGAAGTTGCCGGTGAACGCGCCCGGGGCGGCGATCCCGCCCCCCTGGGTGAACTCCAGGAGGACGGTGAGCAGCGGGCGCCGGGTCCCCTTCACCACGGGCGGGGCCGCGAACGAGCGCCGACCCACGTTCCGCGCGGTCGCCGCGTCCCACAGGGCGGAGAGCGCCTCGTCGTCGATGCGCGGGAGCAACGCCGGATCCACGGGGCCGCCCAGCGCGCGGAGATCGCGGACCAGGATCCCGGAGGGGACGAGCGCGGGGGCGCCGCTCGCGTCCCGCCCGAGCTCGGCGACCTCGTGGTCGCCCGTGGCGTCGTTCATCACGACGACGGTGCCGTCCCGCATCCGGAGGTAATCGAAGTGCTCGTCGCCGATCACCTCGGCGCGGAACGTCGCGCCCGTGGCGTCGAGCGGGATCTCGCGCAGCCCGGGCTCGGCGCTCACGGCGGCCGCCGGACGGCTCGCGGAGACGGCGCTCGCCAGCGCGGCGAGGGCGACGAGCCCGAGCCTCGCCCCGCGTCGCGCGCCGAAGATCCCCCGCTTCTCCCCCCTGCCTGCGCCGTCGTCACGAGATGTCATGTCCGCATCCTCCTCGAGCCGCGTTGGGCCGCGTTCGCGGGGGCGCATCGCAACGCATGTGCCGGCCCTGGCCAGCGCGGATCGCCGCGATTCCAGGCCGATTTACGCGCCCTCGGCGAGCGCTCCTCCCCCGGGCGGCACGCCGTCGCGACACCCGTCACGCGCGCGTGACAGCCGCTGTCGCGGCGGCAGGACAGCGGCCCCGCGGGCGCGCCGGTTCCGGGTTGACGCGGCACTCCTCAGGAGCACCATGGCGCTCATGGGCGACGATTCCGGGGCGGCCTGCACGCTCACGAGCTTCGATCAAGGCCGCGCTCTCCGGCTCCCGGCGCTCTCCGTGACGGTCACCCTCCCGGACCGGCGCACGCTCACCGCGCCGCTCGATCTGCGCCCCCTCGTCGTCGGGGCGGGCGCGGACTGCGATCTGATCCTGTCCGATCCCCGCGCCTCGCGGAGGCACTGCGAGATCCGGATGACCGAGCGGGGAATCCTCCTCCGCGACCTGGGCAGCAAGAACGGCACGCTGGTCCGCGACGTCCGGATCGTCGAGGCCTTCCTCCCGCCGGGCGTCCCCGCCACGGTCGGCGGGTCCGAGATCGTCGTCGGCCCCACGGGCTCCGCGGCGGTGCTGCCGCTCTCCGCGGCGAGCGCGTTCGGCGAGGCGGTGGGCCGGAGCCTGACCATGCGCGCCCTGTTCGCCAAGCTGGAGCGGGCAGCCCCGACCGACGAGACCCTGCTCCTGCTCGGCGAGTCCGGCACCGGCAAGGAGGTGCTCGCGCGGGCGATCCACGCCCGGAGCCCCCGCAGGGACGGGCCCTTCGTCATCGTGGACTGCGGCGCCGTGGCCCCGAACCTGGTCGAGAGCGAGCTCTTCGGCCACGCCCGGGGCGCGTTCACGGGCGCGGCGGCGGCGCGGCCAGGCCTGATCGAGCAGGCGAACGGGGGCACGCTCTTCATCGACGAGCTCGGCGAGCTCCCGCTCGACCTGCAGCCGAAGCTGCTCCGCGCCATCGAGGGGCGGCAGATCCGGCGCCTCGGGTCGAACGAGTGGCTCCCGTTCGACACGCGGATCGTGGCGGCCACGCACAGGAACCTGCGCGCGCGGGCCCAGGACGGGTCGTTCCGGGCGGATCTCTACTTCCGGCTCTCGGTGGTGGAGGTCCACGTCCCGGCGCTCCGGGAGCGGAAGGACGACATCCCGCTGCTCGTCGAGCGCTTCCTGGCCGGGCGCGATCCGCCGCGCGCGCTCACGGACCTGCCGCCGGGCGCGCTCGCCTTGCTGGAGGCCCACGACTGGCCCGGGAACGTGCGCGAGCTCCGGAACACCGTCGCGCGCCTCGTCCTCTTCCCCGAGCTGCTCCACGAGATCGTCGGCGCCGCGCCGGGGGCGGGGGCGGAGCCGCGGGCGACCCCCGGTCCGGATCGCGGGGGCCTCGATCCGTCCGGTGCGGCGCCCTCGGGCGCATCGGAGGCGGGCCCTGGGGAGGCTCGCCTCCGGAGGCTCCTCGAGCTGCCGCTGCCGGAGGCGCGGGAGGCGGTGATGGAGGAGCTGGAGCGCGCTTACGTGACCGAGAAGCTCCGCCAGCACGGGGGCAACATCTCGCACGCGGCCGACGCGATGGGCGTCTCCCGCCAGCTCGTCCACCGGCTGATCCAGCGCTACGGCCTGCGCGCCCGATGAGCGAGCCGGTGGACGGCAACGAGGACCGCAGCGCGGTTCCGTCGAGGCCGGCGCCCGACCTCCCCGACCTCAACCTGGGTGAGGTGGCCCGGGCTGAGGTGGCCCGCGACCTCAACCTGGGTGAGGTGGCCCGCGATCTCACCCAGGTTGAGGTGGCCCGCGACCTCAACCTGCGCGACCTCAACCTGGGTGAGGTGGCCCGCGACCTCAACCTGGGTGAGGTGGCCCGCGACCTCAACCTGGGTGAGGTGGCCCGCGACCTCAACCTGGGTGCAGCCCCGCCGCGGCGCGGCCGCGACGACGCGACCCTCACCGGCCCGGTCACGCCCACCGCCGCCGATGTGACGGCCGACCTCAACCTGGGTGAGGCGGCCCCCGATGTGACGGCCGACCTCAACCTGGGTGAGGCGGCCCGGCTCAACCTGGGTGAGGAGGAGCCCAATGGGGGCGCCGCCGCTCGGGCAGCACCCTCACAAATTCCGCCCTCGCTGCACGCTCGCTTCGAGGACTTCCACCTCCTCGGCCGGGGCGGGATGGGCGTCGTGTACCGGGCCTGGGATCTCCGGCTCGGCCGGCGCGTGGCCATCAAGCTCGTCTCGGCGGGAGCGCAGGTGGACGGGACCTTCCTGCGCGAGGCCCGCTCCCAGGCGCGGCTCCGCCACGAGAACGCCTGCGAGGTCCACGAGGCCGGCGTCGCCGATCACGTGCCCTACATCGTGATGCGGTACATCGACGGCCCCTCCCTCCAGGAAGCCCGGGACAACCTGCCCCTGGAGGAGAAGGTGCGCATCGTCCGGACCATCGCCGCCGTGCTCCATGAGGCGCACCGGCTCGGCCTCGTGCACCGCGACGTCAAGCCGAGCAACATCATGCTGGAGCGGGGCGAGGACGGCGCCTACCGCCCCTACCTCATGGACTTCGGCATCGCGCGCGAGGTGGGCGAGAGCGGGCCCACCCTCACCGGCGCCCTGCTCGGGACCCCCGCGTACATGGCGCCCGAGCAAGCGGCCGGCAGGGTCCGCGCGCTCGACCGGCGCACCGACGTCTATGGCCTGGGCGCGACCCTCTACGCGGTGCTCGCCGGCCGCCCGCCGTTCGTGGGGGGCACGGTGATGGACCTCCTCCGCCAGGTGCTCGAGACCGAGGCGACGCCGCTCGGGGCCCTCGACCGCGACATCCCCCAGGACCTCGATGCCGTGGTGATGCGCTGCCTGGAGAAGGAGCCCGGCGCCCGCTACGAGTCGGCGCGCGCGCTCGGAGACGACCTGCAGCGCTTCCTCGACGGCGATCCCGTGCTCGCCCGCCGCGCCTCCCTCGCGCGCCGCCTCGCCCGCAAGGCGCGGCGGCACCGGGCGGCGGTGGCCGGCGTGGCCGCGCTGCTCCTCGCCGCGCTGGTCGTCACCGGCCTCCTCGTCCGGAGCCGGCGCGCCGCCGCGGAGCAGGCCGCCCTCGCCCGCGAGCTCGGCGAGACCGTGGGCGAGACCGTGAAGGAGATGGAGCTCTTCCTCCGCGCCGCCCACGCGATGCCGCTCCACGACGTCGAGCGCGAGCGCGACGTGGTCCGCGCCCGGCTCGCGGCCGTGGAAGCCCGGATGGCGACCGCGGGCGAGCTCGGCCGCGGCCCCGGGGAGTACGCGCTCGGCCGCGGCCTGCTCGCGCTCCAGGAGCCGCGCGCCGCCCTCGAGCACCTCCGCGCGGCCGAGCGCGCCGGCTACCGGTCGCCGGGCCTCGATTACGCCGCCGGCGTGGCGCTCTCCGAACTCTACCGCCGCGGCCTGGAGGAGACCCGCCGCATCCAGAACCCGGCGCAGCGCGAGGCCCGGATCGCGGCGCTCGAGGCCGAGTACAAGGCCCCGGCGGTCCAGCACCTCCGCGCGGCGCTCGGTGGCGCCATCGAGGCGCCCGCGTACGTCGAGGGGCTGCTCGCGTTCGCCGAGGGGCGGCACGAGGAGGCGCTGGAGAAGGCCCGGAGCGCGTTCGCGGAGGCCCCCTGGCTCCACGAGGCGAAGAAGCTGGAGGGCGACGTGCTGTTCACGGTGGGGAGCCGTCACCGCCACGACGCCGCGGCCTTCGATTTCGAGAAGATGAAAGATCCCTTCGATCACGCCGCCGAGGCGTACCGGATCGCCGCGGATCACGGCCGATCCGACCCCTCGGTCCACGCCGCGGAGTGCGAGCTCTGGACGCAGTTCATGAACGCCGCCGGCATGCACGGCGACTCGATGCGCCCGAGCTTCGAGCGGGCGCGGGAGGCCTGCGGGCGGGCGATCGGCGCGAGCCCGCGGAGCCCGGAGGCGTACGTGAAGCTGGCGTGGGTCCACAACTGCTTCGCCTGGTGGATCGCGATCGGGATGCAGAACAGCGAGGACGCGGAGGCGGCGCTCCGCGAGGCGAGCGCGCGCGCCGACGAGGCGCTCCGGCGGAGCCCGGACGACGCCATGGCGCGGTACGTCGCCGCCAGCGTCTTCCGGGCGCGCGCGTACCACGCGAACCTGACCGGCCGCGAGCAGGGCGAGGCGCTGGAGCGCGCCATCCAGGGCTACGAGGCCGCGCTAGAGCGCGAGCCGGACTTCGCCTGGGCGCTCAACGAGCTCTGCGCCGTCCACGCCGAGCGCGGCCGCTACCTCTCCCTGCGCGGTCAGGACCCGGGCGGCTCCTTCGAGCGCGCGCGGGCCCGCTGCGACCGCGCCCTGGCGCTCGATCCAGGCTTCGGCCACGCGCGCACCTCCCGGCTGAGCCTCGACCTCTACGAGGTCGAGCACCTCCTCCGTATCGGCCGCTCGCCCGACGAGGTGGTCCAGCGGACGCACGGGCTCATCGACACCCTCCTTCACCACGACCCCGCCTGGAACTGGGCCCCCTACTGGCGGGTCTGGCTGGACCACGCGCTGGCCATGCACGCGCTCGACGCCGGCGGAGATCCCGGCCCGGCGCTCTCGCGCGCCACGGCGAGCGCGCGGGAGATGGCGCCGGGCGCGGTCGCGTTCCCGGAGTCGCTCCGGGCGACGCTGGCGATCCTCGAGGCGCGCGTCCTGATCGCGCGCGGCGAGGACCCGACCGCCCCGATCCGGGTCGCGCGCGCGGCGCTCGATCGCAAGCTCTCCGAGGCCCCCTGGGATGTGGCGGACCGCGTGCGGCGCGCCGAGGTCGAGGTCCTCGCCTTCCAGTGGAGCGCGGCGCGAGGTCGCCCGGACCCGGCGCGGCTCGACGCGGCCCTCGCCTCGCTCAGCCACTTGCTCGACGAGCCGCGCGCCGAACCGCAGCTCTACGCGTTGCTGGCCGAGCTCCACGAGGCCCGCGCCGCCCTCCGGGCGGACCGCCGGGAGGACGCCGCCGCCGATCTCGCCGAGGGGCTCCGGCACGCGGAGGCGGCGCTCGGGATGAACCCGCGGTCCGATCGGGCGCTCGCGGCGCAGGGCAAGCTCTGGCTGCTCCGCGCCGCGAGGGCGCCCGACGCGGCCGCCCGGAGGGAGGCCGCCCGGCGCGGGGCCGCGGCCCTCGAGGCGGCGATCCAGGCGAACCCGCTGCGCGCCCGGACCGTGGGCGCGCGCCTCGTCGAGGCGCAGCGGCTCGCGGGCCAGGCGCCCGCCCCCGCCGCGCCCTGAGCACCCCGGGAGCCCTGGCGCCACCGGGAGCGAGCCCGCGGTGGCCCCGCGGAGCTCACGTGGGAGGGGGAGGAGGCGGCTGGCACCAGTCGGGCGTGATGTCCGTCAGCCACGTCATCGTGCACAGGCGGCCGCCGCACTCGTACTGGCCGCCCTGGTGGCCGTACTCCGACGGCTCCACCTCCCTGCACCTGGACCTCTCCAGGAGCCCTCGGTAGTCGAGGCCGCACTCCGCAAAGGCCTCCTCGCCTTCGGTGCAGTACCGCTGCGCCAGCGCCGCCTCGGCGTCGATCCCGCACCCCCTCTCGAGCGAAGCTGTCGTGTAGACGTCCACATAGACAGCGCCGCCGCGGGCGTTCGCGCACCAGACGGCCTCGCGATGCATGAAGTCGGGGTGTTCCTCTCCGTCGAGTTGCGCGCCCGAGATCAGGATGTCGACCCCATCCATCTTGTCGTTGACGAACGCGATCACGCACTCTAGCACGTTGTTGATCACCTGCTCTTCAAGCCCGCCCTGCCGCCAGGCAGACGCTCCGCTCACCATCCCCTCGCTCGCCTCGCCCTCGCTCGCCTCCCCCCCGACCGTGCACTCGAGGAGGTGCCGCAAGAGCCTCTCGTCGCCCCCTTGCTCGGGATCCCCGGCGCCGGCGACCTTCGGGTTCATCACGTCGCCGTCCATCAGCGGGGTCTTCAGCGCCTTGGCGATGGTACCTTTCCACTTGTGCCACGCGGCCTTCGGGATGCCGTTCGTGCCCGGAAGTCCATACGCCATCGGCTCGAGCCCCGGCGCGTCCACATCGACCTCGGCCTCGGGCGCCGACGCGCAGGCCGACGAGAGGAGCCCAACCCACATCATCATCCCGACCGCATAGCCGGAGCGCTTCATCGCGATCTCCTCGTCCAAAGAGTTCGAGCTTCGTTCCGGCGCGCGTGCCGGTCGAGGAGGCAAGCGGCCGCGCCCGCCGTCCGTCGCACGCGAAGGCAAGAGCATGCGCCGTGCCACGGCTGGGCCTGGCGCACGATCCGCGGATCCCCCCCGGCCGCTCCCCGTCGCGGTGGTATGGCGGCGTGACGGTTGCTCGCCGCGCGGACAGCCCCTGTCACGCAGCCGTGACAGGTTGCTCGCCGCGCGGACAGCCCCTGTCACGCAGCCGTGACAGCACGCCTCACGCACCGATCGGGCAGGAGCGTCTCGGCGACGGGCGCGCAGAGGAAAGCCGCGCTCGGCGAGCGTGGCGGTTCACCATTGACATCCCCGAACCGCTCTTCTTTTCCTCCTCCGACCGGCTGCAGGCGTGACCGACGTCGAGGCATGACATGGGGCACCCCGCAGGCTCGAAGGGAGCCTGTTCGTCGTGCGCCGCGGAGAGGGTCGCCACCTGAGCCCGGTGGGCCTCGCGACCTACACCGGGATCATGGACGATCTCCGGCAGGCGTTCGCCAAGGCCAACGAGGTCAGCGCCTCGCTCTTCAGCTTCAACTCGGAGGCTGGCTCATCGATCCGGGCCCATAAGGCGGCAGCGCCGGCGGCGAGGTGCTGTTCGAGGGGCCTCCGCACGCGCTGAAGCGCTGCGAGCGGAGCATCACGGCGCGGTTCATCCGAGGGGCGGCCCGACCCGGGTTGACGGCGGGTCGCGGGCTCGGCCGCGCCACGACCTGGGTCGGGTCGCCCGCGCGAGACCGGGGCGCCGGACAAAAGAAAACCGCCCGCAGGGTAAGGCCTGCGGGCGGTCCTCAGGAGCCGCGAGCCGGTCTACTTGAGACGGGCCAGCATCTCGACCTTCTCCGTGTCGAGCCCCTCCCACGTACCCCAGCCCGACTTGTCGGCGTCGGTGTACTTGTGGTTGTAGAGCCCGCCCGTGTCACCCGACTCGGGGTTGATGGACCAGTAGGTGAAGTCCGTCATCCCCTTGTCGATCAGGTAGTCCACGTAGATGTTCTGCCACTCCCAGTCGTAGCGCTTGCCCGCGGGCAGGTGCGACCAGAGCTCGGCCAGCGCCGGCTCCATCTCGTTCTTCGGCCAGTCCTTCACGCCGCCGAACTCGCCCGTGATCACGCAGAACTTCTCGTCGTGCAGGAACCCGAAGTGCTCGTCCCACTGCGCGCGCAGCTTCGCGACGGCGTCCGCGTTGGACCGCTCCACGATCAGCCCGCACCCGGCCTTGGCGGCCTCCTCGTCCTCGAGCCCGACGCACTCGGGCTTGGACTGATCGACGTGCTGCTTCTGGACGAACACCGCAGGCCCGTAGGTGTGCGGCGAGAAGCAGAGCCGATTCCTGGGAATCTGGATCGGGTACGCCTTCTGCCCGTAGAAGTTCTCACCCCAGTTCGGGTTGAGGTTCTCATCGCCGTGGGGCTCCGGCTCCAGCGTCAGGCCGCTGGCGCCCTCGGGCTGGTGGCTGCCCGACACGCCCTGGACCACGGCGATCATGTCGTCGTTCTCCTCGGCGATGACGTCGTAGCACGCCTTGGCCATATCCGCCCACTTGCTCCAGCTATACTTCCACGGCTCGTTGAAGCAATCGATGCCGATGATGTTGTCGATATTGAGCTTCTTGGGCAGCTGCGCCATCTTGCGGATGTCCGCGAGCCACTTCTCCATGCTGTAGGCGTCCTCGCCCTGAGTGCAGTTGTAGTCGTCCGCCTTGTACTCGTAGTTCTCGCGGTTGCTGTCCACGTAGGGCGGGGCGTCGTCGAGCCGGCCCGCGCGCCACCCGAGGTGGTTCGAGCAGGAGTGGATGCCCAGGATGACGTACAGGTTGTTCTGGTCGGCCTTCTTGAGGAAGTCCTCGAGCGCCTCATAGGCGTTGGCGTACGGGTACACCTCCTCGTTGTTGTTCCTGATCCGGGGCGAGGTGGTGCTGTAGTTGCCGTCCGGGTGGTTGGCGACCAGGGTCTGCGGCGCGATGGGGAGCCGGATCGTGTTGAACTTGAGATTCGAGCTCGTGAGCTCCTTCATCGTGTCCTCGATGGTGCGCGGGGCGGAGCTCTCCGCCCACCACATCGATCCGATGAAGAGCTCCATGGCGCCGGGCCGCTCGAGATCGTCTTGTCCCTCGAGACCGAACCAGTTGCCGCCGCGAACCTGGAACGGCGTGCCGTTGTGCGTCAACTTGCCCGTATTGAGGTCGACACGGAAAATACCGTCCGGGCTGCCATCCGTATCCGGCGTGGGATCCCCGTTGGGGTTGGTGGTGCCGCCGCCGGAGCCCGAGCCCGAGCCCGTGGTGGCGCCGCCGCCGACGCCCGAGCCCGTGGGGGAGCCGCCGCCGACGCCCGAGCCCGTGGGCGTGCCGCCGCCGACGCCCGAGCCCGTGGGCGTGCCAGCGCCGACGCCGCTGCTGGTCGGGGTGCCAGCGCCGACACCGCTGCTTCCCTCGGCGCCCGTCGAACCCGCGCCCCCAGCCCCCGAGCCGGAGCTCGAGTCGCCGCCGCAGCCGATGCTCAGCAGACCGGCGATGCACAAGGAAAACGGATAGATCAAGCTTCTTCGCATCATCATAGGTTCGCTCTTCTTGTTAAGCACGAGTTCAGCGCACGGCGCACGGCTTCGAGCGATCACGCCCGTGCTCGGCTGCAAGCAAGTCCAAGAACAACGCTTGTTGGCGCTCGAGAGTCAGCCCTGCGCAGAATCCGCAAACAGGCAACAACGACCGGTTGCCAGCCCGGCGTTATTCATTACCCGTTCTGAAACAGGGGGTCAAGGCGAGACGTGCCCCCTCGGGGCATGGGCGAATTACTGACATAGCGTTGCTTTTCTCCCAGAGCGGATCGCATCGGGCGCTGTTGTACATCCGGGGCGTGCTGCGTGGCGGTGCGATGAGGCCGCCGGGCGCGGCTCGACCTTCGGGGCGCGCCGGGACTTCCAGGCCGTGAGCGCGCGCCGTGCTCCCCGGCCCGATGGGACTGGCCACGATCGCTGCCCGGTTTGACGCGGCGCACGCGCGTTGCCCGGCGATGACGCGAGCGCCCTGCAGGCGCTCACACGGGCCACCTCACGACGCCTTGCGGCATGCCTTGCGCCCCCCGCTGAAGCACCGCTTCCACCGCTTTCCACGATGGATTCTCCCCTTGGGATTTTTCATGTTGCCAGAAGCTGCTGAATCCGCTCGGCGACGCACGCAGTCGCCGAGGGCGCCGGCGCGAGCCGCACGCCCCGTCCTTGCCGCTCCGCCTCCGGTCGCGCGGTCGCGCTGCCGCGAGATTCGCGGTTGACGCGCCCCGGCCCGCTCCTAGCATGAGTCGCCATGCGGCGATCTGGCTGGCTGGCGCATCCTCCGAGGCGTTCACCCCCCCGCGCGGGCCGGCGTCGCGGCGCGCGGCCCTCGGCCCCCCAGGGGCCGGCGCGGGCCCGATGAGGCTGCCGCGCCGCGAGCAGCGACTCCGGCTCGCGGTCGTGCTGTGGGGCGTCCTCGGCGTCGCGCTCGTCCTGGTCGAGGCCGTGTACCGTCTCGCGGCAACGGCCGCGCGCTCCCTGACAACCCACACGCTCACGACTGGCCAGCTCACCTTGCTCGCGGTCTGGACCGTCGTGATCGCCTATGTCGAGGGGTATCGCGGGTTTCAGCAGCGCTTCTCGCCGCGGGTCGTGGCGCGCGCGCTCTACCTCGCGGAGCACCGGCGGCCGCTCCACGTCGCGCTGGGCCCGCTCTTCTGCATGGCGCTCGTCCACACGACGCGTCGCCGGTTGATCGCGACCTGGGCGCTCACCCTCGGCATCGTGGCGCTCATCCTGCTCGTGCGGCAGATGCCCCCGCCCTACCGCGCGATCGTCGACGCCGGCGTCGCCCTGGCGCTCGCCTGGGGGACGATATCCATCCTCGTGTTCCTCGCGCAGGCGCTCGCGGGCCGCCCGCCCGGCGTGTCCCCGGAGGTGCCGGACGAGGCGCCCCGCCTCGCTGGTCCTGCGGACGAGATCGCCCGTCGGGCAGCCGGGGCAGGCAGCGCCTGCGATCCGTGATCCCGGAGCGCGGGCGAGCGGGCCCGTCGACGCCATCGCACGGCGCGGGCGCCGTTGCGCGCGGCGCGCATCCGATCGACCCTCTCCGCGTGCGCACCGTGCTCGTGGCCCTGCTCCCGCTGCTCGCGGCCTGCGCGCGCCCGGACGCCGCGCCGACCGACGACGCCGGCAGCCATCCCCCCTCGACGGGAGACGTCGCCGCGCCCCCCGGCGAGCCCAGCGCCCACCACCCGCCCGCCGGGGCGCCGGCCGTGAGCGCCGCCGAGCCGGAGGCGCTCGCGGAGCTCCTGGCCGCCGCGCGGGGAGCAGCGCCGGCGCCAGGCGACGGCGCGACCGCCGCGAAGATCGGCACGAGCACCGGCGTGCCGGCGCCCTCCGCGAGCCAGGGCCCGCCCGAGCCGGCCCCGCGGCCGCGCGTCGAGGTCGGCGCGCCGCTGTCGCAGCGCGACATGTCGAGCCCGGCCATCGAGAAGGCGGCGCGGGCGCAGCTCTACTGGAGCCTCGTGCAGCGATGTCGCGGCCCCGACGGGGAGATGCTGCCGCCCGACGCGATCCGGGTGGAGTTCAACGTCGACGCCGAGGGGTACATCGTGGTGCCGACCATCATCGGGAGCGCGGCCGATCCCCGCCACGACGAGGCGGCCACGTGCATGCGGCGAGAGCTGTCCGGGTCGGCCTTCCGCGCGCCGCCCGGCGCTCGAGGGCTGCCGACCCGGGTGAGCGCGACCGTCCCATCGGTGGATTGACCCGGGGGAGGCCGGCGGACACGCCGCGAGGCCGGCGGACACGCCGCGAGGCCGGCGGACACGCCGCGAGGCCGGCGGACACGCCGCGAGGCCGGCGCCGGCGCCGACAGGGGCGAGGGCCGCCGCGAGGGCGCTACGCGGGCGCGCGGTACCTCGCCACGACGAGCGTGATGTCGTCGTCCGGGCTCGAGCGCCAGCCCTCGATCTCGCCCAGGATCCGGTCGCGGATCACGTCGACGGGCGCGGCCTGCGCGGCCTCGATCGCGGCGCAGAGGCGCGCCGGCCCGAACGGCTCGCCCTGGGCGTCGCGCGCCTCGGTCACGCCGTCGCTGTAGAGCACGAGGACGTCCCCGTCCTCCAGGACGAGCTCGTCGTCTCGCGTCAGCGCGTCGATGGCGGGCCGCGCGCCGATGAGGGCGCCCGCGCTCGGGATGCGCGCGCAGCGCCCGGTGCGCGCGGAGCAGACGAGGAGGCCCTCGTGCGCGCCGGCGAACGTCACCCGGCCGCCGCGCTCGTAGCGCAGGAGGAGGAGCGTCGCGTGCTCGTCCCGCTCCATGCGGGTGCGGACGTTCTTGTACACCGCGGCGTTCAGCGCGATGAGGATCCCGCGCGGGCTCTCGGCGAGCCCGCTGCGCGCCATCACCGAGACCATGCTCTGGATCATCAGCAGGATGAGCCCCGCCGCGAGCCCGCGCCCCGCGACGCCGCCGATCCCGAGCCAGCCGCCGCCGGGCGTCGCGATGACGTCGTAGTAGTCGCCGCCGACCTCGGCCGCGGGCTTCATGATCGCGCCGAGCTCGAGCCCCTCGACGTCGAGCCGCTCCGGCACGAGCGACGTCTGGATCCGCGCCGCGACGCGGCTCTCCTCGCGGACCTTCTCCTGCTCCAGCCGCTCGCGCAGCTCCACCTGCCGCACGACCTCCCGGTGCAGCGCCGCGCCCTGCATCGCGGCGCCGAGCTGGAGGCGCAAGGCGTCGTAGATCATCTCGTTCGCCCGGCTGTCCAGCACCGCGACGCCGAACTTCTCGACCTCGCCGGACGCGACCGGGAACGCGATCGCGCTCCAGCGCCCCACGCCGCGCAAGAACCCCGGGGGCGCGAGGTGGCGGGCCGGGAAGCGCGCGGGCGGCGGCTCCACCTCGCGGCCCTCCTCCATCAGGAAGAACGACCTCATCATGGTGCGCTGCGGGTTGTCGAAGAGCGACACGGCGACGCGCGAGAACTGCATCCTCGGCAGCTCCTCCGCGAGCATCGACCGGAGCACGGGCAGGCTCAGGCACGTCGAGAAGCCCCTCGATCCGTAGCTGAGCTCGACCGAGGCGAGCTCCACCCTGAGCCGCTGCTCCCCCTCGGCGTGCACGGACGCGCTCCCGACGAGGATCCGGGCCGCGTGCCAGATCGGCTCCAGGGCCTCGTTCACGGCGGCGTCGCCCTCGCGCTCGATCGGCCTGTAGAGCGCCGCGCGCAGGAGCGAGATGACGGCCTGGAACTGCTCGAGGAGCACCCCCTCGCGGCGCGCGACGTCGAGGAGCGCCTCGAGCGCGCGCAGGAAGCGGCCCGCCTCGCCCGCGAGCTCCGCCTCGAGCGCCGACAGCAGCGCGCCCGCCCAGCCCTCGAGCGAGCCCGCCGGGACCGTGACGGCCCGCTTGAGCGAGAGCTCCAGGGCCGCCCGCGCGCCCGCGGACGAGCGCGGCCCGCGCGGCCCGGCGAGGTCCGAGGGCCCGCGCGACGCGCGCCCCTCGTGCCCGCAGCCGCACGACTCGCGGCGCGTGAGATCGACCTCCACGAGCCGGAGCTCCGGGGCGGCCTCGCCCGCGACCATGCGCACGACCGTCTCCAGGGCGAGCTCCCCGAGCCGCTTGGTCGGCTGGCGGACCGTGGTCAGCGACGGCTTCGCGAAGCGCGCGACGCCGACGTCGTCGAAGCCGCACACGAGGACGTCCTCCGGGACGCGGAGCCCCTGCGCCTTGAGCTGCTCGATCGCGCCGAGCGCCATCCTGTCGTTGGCGGCGGCGACCGCGTCGAGCTCGGCCCCGCGCGAGAGGATCTCGCTCATGGCGCGGCGCCCGCTGTCGATCGAGAACTCGCCGAACGCGAAGAGGCGCTCGTCGAGCGGGATCGACCGCGCCGCGAGCGCCTCCCTGTGGGCCCGGGCGCGGAGCTGCGCCTCCTCGTTGTTGGCCGGCCCGCTGATGTACGCGATCCGCCGGCGCCCGTGGTCGTCGGCCATGTGCGCGACCGAGAGCTCGCTGCCGAGGGCGTTGTCGATCATGAGGCTCGGGACGCCCTCGACCGCCATGCCGATGCTGCAGACGGGCAACGGCGCGTAAGACCGGCAGAACGCGCGCGTGGCCTCGATGCCGACGTGGTGGCAGAGCGTCGACGACGCGATGATGATGCCGTCGACCATCTCCGCGCCGATGAGGCGGTAGAGATCGTTCCAGGCGGCGCCCTCCTTCCCGCCGGGGGCGAGGAGCTCGCCGAACGCGAACGCGATCAGGAGGTTGACGTCCTGCGCCTGGGCCGCGCGCTCGACGCCGGCGCGCACCTCCGACTGGTAGTCGCCCACCACGTTGTTCATCAGGAGGGCGATCGTCGGGCGCACCCGCCCGGAGCTGTCCGCGACCCCTCGCGCTCCCCTCGCGCGGCTCATCGATCCCGGCCCACGCTCGATCCGGCGCCGTCGCCCGCCGCTCGCCTGGACCCGGCACCATGGGGAGGCAGGGAGTGGCGACCAGCGCTGGCCCTCATGACGTGATCGCCATACCAGCGCGCGTGGCCCCGGGCCAGCCCCAACTCCCGTGCTCGAGGCCGCTCCCCCGGCGCTCCCCCCGTCCTATGGCCATGGCCTGTCGCGCTCGGGTCAGACGTCCTCGATCGAGACCAGCTCCGGCGACATCCGCTCGAGCGCCGTCAGGCTCCGGCGCTGCCACCCGAGCCTCGCGTCCGTGATGAACCGGATCTTGCTCTTGACGCCCTGGCTGGCGAGGCCGCCGATGAAGCTGACGAACGCCTTGAGGCAGCTCGAGTTCAAGAAGTAAAGGGCCTTCACGTCGAGCTCGATGGCGCGGAGGGAGCGGCCGATCACCTCTCCCTGGAGCGTCTTGAGGTAGGCGCCGAGCGGCCCGGCCGCCGCCATGTCGCCCGTCCCGGTGAGCTTGACGACGAGCCGATCGTCCCTCAGGGCCGCCTCGATGCCGAAGCTGTCGGTGACGACAGGCTCAACCTTGAAGCTGCTCATCCGCCCTCCACCTCTCGACCGGCGCGTGCGCGATGATCGTCAGATGATTGCCCTCGATCGTGTAGTCCATGTCGAGCCCGCCCTCGGCGCGCACCCGCGCGAGGCCCAGCCCCGATACCCCTTCTATCATCGCCGTCTCGCTGATGAGCTCGTCGTAGTGTTTCACCGGATCGCTCGCCGTCTTCAGCTCCCAGAGCCGCCTCTCCACCTCGCGCAGCCGCTCGGGCGACGCCTCGTTGCGCGCGCAGATCTTCATGACGCACGCGCGCTCGTCCGCCTCTTCCAGCGCGAGCTCGAGGCTGACGCGCGGGCCGCTGGAGTACTTGATGATGTTCTCCGCGAGCTCATGCGCCGCCATGTAGAAGCGCGAGCTCACATTCGCGTCGTCCAGCACCATGCTGCAGAAGCTGGACACGAGCCGCAGCACGGAGTTGGCCATCCGCTCGCTCGGAAAGAAGGTGATGCACAGGAACAGTGAGCCGCTCTGCCCGCTCTGGCACGGTTGGGACGCTGGCACGATGGGGAGAGGTTACGTCTTTCTTGAACCGGATCCAATCCCTTCGCGTGCGGGACATACGTGGCGTTCATGTAGGCGCGCGAGAGGCCTAGAGCTCCCAGAGCGCATGTTCACCCTGCCACCCCCGCTCGCTTGCCGCGCCGCGGCGCGCCGCGCGGAGGCGGCCTCGGCCGCTACCGGGGCGCGTGATACCTCGCCACCACGACGGTGATGTCGTCGTCCGGGCTCGGGCACCAGCCCTCGACCTCACCCAGTATCCGGCGCAGGATCGCGTCGACCGGCGCGGCCTGGACAGCCTCGATCGTGGCGCAGAGCCGCTCCAGGCCGAACTGCTCCCGATGCGCGTTGCGCGCCTCGGTCACGCCGTCGCTGTAAAGCACGAGGACGTCTCCGTCCTCCAGGACGAACTCGGCGTCTCGCGTCATCGCGTCAATGGCGGGCAGCGCGCCGATGAACACACCCGTGCTCTGGATGCACACACAGCGTCGGGTGCGCGCTGAACAGACGATGATGTCATCGTGAGCGCCCGCGAACGTCACTCGCCCGCCACGCTCGTAGCGCAGGAGGAGGAGCGTCGCGTGCTCGTCCCGCCGCAGGCGGCTGCGGACATTCTCGTACATCGCCGCGTTCACCGCGCAGAGGATCCCGGCGGGGCTGGCCTCCGGCTCGCTGCGCGCGAGGGCCGAGACCATGCTCTGGATCATCAGCATGAGAATGCCCGCCGCGAGGCCGTGCCCCGCGACATCGCCGATCCCGAGCCACCCGCCCCCGCGCGTCGCGAGCACGTCGTAGTAGTCGCCGCCGACGTCGGCGGCGGGCTTCATGGCGGCGCAGAGCTCGAGCCCGTCGATCTCGAGCTGCGCCGGGACCAGCGTGGTCTGGATGCGCGCCGCGACCGCGCTCTCCTGGCGGACCTTCTCCTGCTCCAGCCGCTCGCGCAGCTCCACCTGCCGCACGACCTCCCAGTGCAGCGCGGCGGCCTTGATCGCCGAGCCGAGCTGGAGGCGCAGCGCGTCGTAGTTCATCTCGTTCGCCCCGCCGTCGAGCACCGCGACGCCGAACTTCTCCGCGTCGCCGAAGGCGACCGGGAGCGCGATCGCGCTCCTGCGCTCGGGGCCCCACAGGAACCCTCCGGGCGCGAGGAGGCGGGCCGGGAAGCGCGCGGGCGGCGGCTCCACCTCGCGGCCGTCCGCCATCAGGAACAGCGGCTTCATCGTGGTGCGCTGCGCGTCGTCGTAGAGCGACACGGCGACGCGCGAGAAGCGCATCCTCGGCAGCTCCTCGGCCAGCATCGACCGGAGCACCGGAAGGCTCAGGCACGTCGAGAAGCTCCGCGCGCTCCAGCTCAGGTAGAGCGAGGCGAGCTCCACGTCGAGCCGCCGCTGCCCCTCGGCGCGCACGGACGCGCTCCCGATGACGATGCGGGACGCGTGCCAGAGCCGCTCGAGCGCGCCCGCGGCGCTCCCGTCCCGGAGGTCCCCGGGGCGCGGCCGGAAGCGGTCGCGCAGCAGCGTGATCGCGCCCTGGAAGTGCTCCAGCACCGCGCCCTCGCGGTCGGCGGCGTCGAGCAGCGCCTCGAGCGCGCGCAGGAAGCGGCCCTCGTTGCCGGCGAGCTCCTCGTCGAGCGCCGAGAGCAGCGCGCCGGGCCAGCCCTCGAGCGAGCCGGCCGGCATCGGGACGCTCTTCTCGAGCAGGCGCGCGAGCGCCCCCCGCGCGTCCTCGAGCGAGGCCGCCTCGCGGCGCGCCGCCGCGCTCGGCGGCGCGCTCGCGGCCTCCACCTGGTCGCCGCAGCCGCAGGACTCGCGCCGCGTGAGCTCGACCGGGAAGTCGCTGCGCTCCGGGACGGCCTCGCCGTCGAGCATGCGCACGATGGTGTCGACGGCGCGCGCGCCGAGCCGCTTGATGGGCTGGTGGATGGTGGTCAGCGACGGCTTCGTGAACCGCGCGATCGCGGCGTCGTCGAAGCCGGCCACGAGGACGTCCCTCGGGACGCGGAGGCCGCGGGCCTCGAGCGCCTCGATCGCCCCGAGGGCCATGTTGTCGCTGGCGGCGATCACGGCGTCGAACTCGACGCCGCGGTCCAGGATCTCGCGCATGGCGGCGCGGCCGGAGTCGAGCGAGAACCCGCCGAAGGCGAAGAGGCGGCCGTCGAGGGGGATGGCCCGCGCCGCGAGCGCCCGCCGGTACGTGGCGGCGCGCACCGCCGCCTCCTCGTTGTCCGCCGGGCCGCCGATGTACGCGATCCGCCGGCGCCCGTGCTCGTCGACCATGTGCGCGACGGAGAGCTCGATCCCGAGGGCGTTGTCGACGACGAGGCTCGGGATGCCGTCGATCGCCATCCCGATGCTGCAGACGGGCAGCGGCGCGTACGACCTGCAGAACCGCTGCATGCCCTCGACGCCGACGTGGTGGCAGAGGGTCGCCGAGGCGACGATGATGCCGTCGACCGTCTCCCTGCCGATGAGCTGGTAGATGCTGTTCTGGGCGGCGCCGGTCGACCCGGGGCGGGCGAGCGTCTCTCCGAAGGCGAAGAGGAGGTTGACGTCGTGCGCCCTCGCGGCGCGCTCGACCCCGAAGTGCACCTCGGACTGGTACTCGCCGCGGACGTAGTCCATCAGGAGGGCGATCGTCCTGCGCTTCTTCGTCACGGCGCGCGGCCCTGGGATCAGACGTCCTCGATCGAGACCAGCTCGGGCGACATGCGCTCGAGCGCCGTCAGGCTCCGGCGCTGCCACCCGAGCCTCGCGTCGGTGATGAACCGGATCTTGCACTTGATGCCCTGGTTCGCGAGGCCGCAGATGAAGCTGATGAACGCCTTCAGGCAGCTCGAGTTCAGGAAATACAGGGCCCGCACGTCGAACTCGACGGCGCTGGCGGAGAGGCGGATCACCTCCGTCTGGAGGCCCTTGAAATAGAGGGCGAGCGGCGCGGCCGCCGCCATGTCGCCCGTCCCGGTGAGCTTGATGACCAGGGTGTCGTCCCTCAGGGCCGGCACGATCCCGAAGCTGTCGGTGACGACGGACTCAACCCTCAAGCTGCTCATCTGCCCTCCATCTCTCCACCGGCGCGTGCGCGATGATCGTGAGCTCGTTTCCCTCGATCTTGTAGTCCACGTCGAGCCCGCCCTCGGCGCGCACGCGCGCGAGGCCCAGGCCCGACACCCCTTCTATCATCGCCGTCTCGCTGATGAGCTCGTCGTAGTGCTTCACGGGATCGCTCGCCGTCTTCAGCTCCAGGAGCCGCCGCTCCACCTCGCGCAGCCGCTCCGGCGACGCCTCGTTTCGTGCACGTATCTTCATGATATAAGAGCTCTCGTTCTCCTCCAGCGCGAGCTCCAGGCTGACGCGCGGACCTGTCGAGTACTTGGTGATGTTCTCGGCGAGCTCGTGCGCCGCCATGTAGAATCGCGAGCTCACGTTCGCGTCGTCCAGCACCATGCCGCAGAAGCTGGAGACCAGCCGAAGAACCGCGGAGGCCAGCCGCTCGCTCGGGAAGAAAGTGATGCAGAGGAACAGTGAGGCATTCTGGCTCGGCTCGGGTGCTGACACGATTGGAGCAGCGTACGTCGTTCCCGGACCGGAGCCAATCCCTTCTGCGCGGCGCGCCAGGTAGCGTCCATGTGGGTGACGCGGCGCTCCGCGGGCGCGGGCGCGGCCGCGCCGGCGCCGGGCGATCCGACGTGGGCGGCGAGAGGGCGCCTCTCGGGAGAGCGGCCCGGGGGTCGTGGGGCCGGGGAGACGGCGCGCGGCGAGATCGAAGGCGCGCGCGGCGGCGGGAGCGCGTCGAGCGGCGCGGCGGACATCGATGCTGGCCGGCGTCAGGCGTGTTCGCGCATCGAAGTGTGATCCAGGCAACGGCGGCAAAGCGGGGATGCTCAACCTCCCGCGCTCAAATTTCCGCGGCTTCTGATGCAGATCGATGGCCGGATCCATGGCGTGTAATATAGGCAACGGCAACGATGTGACTCCGGCTTCACGGGACGGGTTGACGCGACGCATCGGTTCGTCAAGGGCGATCCGGCGATGCTCCGGAGGAGCGCTCGCGGACACCTCCGGGATCGTCGCGAACGTCCTCGCGTGTGCATGGGGAAGCTCGCCCGAGACGGACGTCGGGCGGAGATCACACTGCCTCTCGGCGCAGTGGAGAGAAGGGGGCCCGGTACTCCCTCCTCGACTTCAGCTCGGTCCTGCGTCGCGCCGCATGAACGCGCTCGCTCGGTTCATTCGGCACTCAGCCCGCTCCGCTCCCCCCGCGCAGGCCCCTCCGCTCTCCGTCGCCGTCGCCGTCGCTTCCTGCTTCATCGCGATGGGAGCAGGGAACCGCCACCGCGCGGACGGTCACGATACCGTTGGTCGGGAGCCTCCCCCCCGCCCGATCTTCGTCCGAGCACCGCTCGCGCGTCGCCATCGGTCCACTCGTGTCCCATAGGCGCGAAATCGACGCTTAGCCGCCGCGAGCGGCGTGCTGTGTGCGGCCCTCTTGCGCTCGAGTGGGAGCTCGGCGTGACCCTGCTCAGCTGGATCGACACGCTGTTCTTCGGCGTCCACCGCATCTTCGCCGCCGGGATCGAGCTACCAGAGCGGCCCGCGCTCAACTTCGTCGGCGCGGTCTGCACCGACAACCCCGCCGAGAATCGGACCGACGTGTTCATCCCGGGGATCTGGCAGGTCAGCCCCATCGTGACGAGCACCTACACGGCCCGCTTGGGCGAGCTCGTCAAGGTCAACCTGAACGACCCGGTGACCATCACGCTCCCGTCGGCCCTGGGGAACGTCGGCGCGGAGATCTTGATCAAGGAGGTCGTCGGAG
Source organism: Sorangium cellulosum (assembly GCF_004135735.1). GTDB lineage: Bacteria > Myxococcota_A > Polyangia > Polyangiales > Polyangiaceae > Sorangium > Sorangium cellulosum_F. The sequence goes on from NZ_CP012670.1 coordinate 6,436,460, forward strand.
GGAGCAGGACGCTGACGCTCGCCGCCGGGACCGGGCAGACCATCGAGGGCGCTCCCACGTTCAGCCACAGCGGTCCGTGGGCGTGCCTCCGGCTGATGAGCGACGGCACAGGCTGGCTCGTCGTCGGCTTCTACGAGGGGCCGCCCCCCTCATGAACGCCGAGCCTCCCCCTGCGGGGCCTCCCCCCTGCGGGGCTCCCTGCAGAGAGCGGGGCGGGCGAGGCCGACGGGAACGATCCCGCCACGGGCGGCGGGTCCGCGTCGGGCGGCGTACCCCGCCCGAGGGGACGGCGATCTTCGTAGTGGCTGCCCGCCCGCCGGGTGGAACTGCCGCGGGAGCGTCATTCGAAGGGGGCCGGCGGCAACCGAACGTCGACAGACGTCGACGCGCTCTGCTATCCTCGCTGAAACTCCAATGCCAGGATCACAACCCCCATGACCCGCATCGTCTCGCCGGAGATATTCGCAGAACACCTGGCCTCCCAGTTGCTTTCCAGCGACGTGGACCCCGCTCCCAGCAAAGATGAATTAAGAGAGATGATCCTGGTCGCATTTTACGCCAGCATCACCAAGGAAGAGGGGCGCGATCTGAAGTTCGTGATCGCCCTCGTAAACACCGAAACATTACAATCCTCTCAGAGCGGATTAGACGCATGGTGTCCGTGCGTTTTCACACAACCCATCGACTTCAATGTGACTGCAGTGGCCAAGCCAGCCCCCGCAGTCAACCCCAATTACAGCGTAATCGCAGTCCAGTCCATCGACAAATCTTTGAAGATCGTTGGCGTCATACGAACCAGCCGCAACGAGTACCGACAGAGCCGCAACGAGCCATACCCAACGCGACTGACCCCATGGAAGTGCCTGATAATAAAATCGCTCGGCACTGGCCAACTACGAGTCGACGTTGGCTTTCTTTACGTCGCATCCCTGACGAGAGGCACAATAGTCGACCACGATGAATATCGTCAGTCCAGGCCCGTCGCCGTACACAAGCAACTATACAAATTGGCCTCCAGAAGTGGTCTAGACGAATTCGATTACGCACACGTAGTACACCGCACACTACTCAGCTTGCCAGACCGTGGTCATGGCGGAATCATCATTATCCAACATGATTCAGAATACAAATATCTAGAAGGCGGTTACCGGATCGCGTCTGGCGGCACCAATCTATTGGACGCAGTGCACCAACTCGGCGGACGCGACCTCGCAACATCGCGCATTCATATTCCAGCAGTCGCCCTTACGTTGCATACCAAAGAGACCGAAGCTGAACGACAAGAGCGACTTGATTTCGAGCGCCGACATCGGGAGATCAAGAAGGAACTAGAGGTGCTTCGTATGATCGAAGATGCAACGAACTTTGCCGCCAACCTCGCATCTGTCGATGGCGCTCTCGTCTTGAACACAAATCTCACGATCGCATCGTTTGGCGCAAGAATACTTCGCACCGACGACGAGTTCCGCGTAATAGATACCCTTCATGCGAACACAGAAGCAACATCCGAGACACGGACGCACAATCCAATAAAAAAAACACCTCGGAACGCGTCACAACTCAGCAGCAAGCTTCGCCTTCCGCTCGCCAGAATCTCTGATATTCGCTGCATCCGAAGATGGCATATTAAGCGCCATGCTTCGCCGGAAATCAGAAAACCACGTAAGCATCTGGCGACCAATGTCGCTTACGTGGTCATTTCCTTTTCGATCTACGCACAGGCAAGAATCGACACCGCCAATTTCCACTGAGTAGCCTCGGTGCGACAATTCGGGCCTGGTCCTACGGAGCGGCTATTGGCGGTACTGATTATTGCGCCCAAGAGTTAGACGTGGTGAAAGCTCTCGGGCGTCGCGAACGACCGCGGTACTGCGGACCCAGCGGTCCGGCTCGGCGGGGTCGGTGCTCGCGAGGGCGCGCTCCCGCGCTGCCGCGGGCCACGAGACCTCCAGCCCGTGCCTCTGGACCAAGCAGCGACGGTCGGCTACCCCATCAGTAGTTCATCTTACAAACGGGCGTGCCGTCCGTCTTCGAGCAGCACCCGGGGCGGGGAGCCGAAGGCGAGTACGCCTCCCCAGCGACGAGGCAGGCTTAGCGCATCCGCGGGTAGCTCATTCTCCCTCCTTCATTCGCGGCTCGAGGGGCGGATCGAGCGCATCGCCGTGCAACTCGCTCAGCAGGATCGCCGCGTGCCGAGCTCCGCTCTCGATCGCGTCGAGAGGATCTTCCCCAGATACATTGTAATTGCGCCCGTCGACTTCCACAGGGACAACCCAAGGCCACTTTTTCTCCGGTGGGTTTCGGGTCGGCTCGTGGATGCGAACCACGATGTCGCGCGGCTCGCCGTCCTCTCCGGTCACCTTGAAGACTAGTTCGATCGTCACTTGCACCTCCTGTCGCAGTCTTTGAGGCATCGCCCAAGTTCTTCGGTGCATTGGCTCCGACAGTTCCTGTCCCCCTTTGGACAGTTGTCGTAGCACCGTTCCCAGAGTTGATCACACTTTTCCTTACATGCCTCTTTGCAGTCGGACGACCTTGAGCCTGTCCCCCACTCGCAAGAGCCGCAAGACTGCGCTTCGGAGCTCTTCCCGACTCCGTAGGCCATCTCGCAATAGTCCTTGGCTTCATCGAGTGACGCATGCTTGCCCTGGTACAGGGTCGTGCAGGTAGCTGCGCTTCCACCACAGATGCTCGAGCCGGCCTTCCATGTGACCGTACACGTCACCGTTTGCGAGGCGCACAGATCATAGGAACCATAGTTACCGTCGGTGCTTTGCGGCTTCCGCGGCACGTTGCCGAAGCCTCCTGCCCCCGTCGGGTAGATGATGCCGCCGCCGGCACCGCTCGTTTCATCACCGGGAAGCCAGCACTCACCGACGTCGAAATTGCAAGCGACAAGACCAGCGATAAGACCGACAAGCAGGACCGCAAAAGCTCTGTTCATTTCGACTCTCCCCCAAATCTCCAAACAGGCCCAGCAGCGACCATCGCCACCCAGCTACCATGAAGCACACGACTATCTCCACCAGCCCAATCCAGGTTAGCGCTCACGGACACGCCCAGGGGCTCGGAGAAGTACCAGTCGGCCTGGGCGTGACCGCCCGGAGCAACCCCCACCACTCGGTTGCAGCTCATGGGGCCGCACACCGGCATCGCGTAGATCGACACGGATGGCCCGAGGCTCGCCTTGCCCGTCTTCCAGGCGTACACGAGGGAGATTGCTGTTCGATCGTAGATCCCGACGCGAGAGCCAGGAACGACGCTGAACATGTTGTGGAGCTCGATCTGGAAGTCCTTCTCTCGGCGCCAGAGCAATCCGCCGAAGGGGCTCAGCGCGAGCCTCGGGCCAGTCCCGATCTGGAACCCGCCCACGCTCACGCCACCGCTGAGCTCGAACGCCCTTGCCGGCGCCGGAACGACGACGAGCGCGCAGGCACAGACGCACAGCACGAGCGCCTTCGCCTGCCTCTTCGGCCCGTGGCCCATGCTTCACCCCCCATGGGCACCGTCCTCCTGCTGGAAGCCGGCGTCAACCGGTAATCCAGGATCCAATCATGTCCACACTGTCACCACGCCTACGGCGAGCCGTGCGCTGGCCCGGAGGGGCTCCAACCAGTGCTTACGAGCATCGTCCTGGGTTCGTTTGTCTCCGTGTGACCTCCGTGTGCCCCGACGTCAGGGCACGAGACTTCACGAGAGGGCACGAGAGGGTACGGGAGGAATCGAACCCGCGATGGCGTCTGACACCGCTCCGATGCGTCCGACGCGGCGATCGCCGTATCTCTCGCGCATGCTGGTCATCGGATCAGATCCGGGTTCGATTCCCGGCGCCTCCACTCAGAAGCAGCCGTGTTCTTTGTCAAGCAGCAACTTGCCAGGGCCGTGCTGCTTTCGCCATCGCGTTGAGGATGGTCAGCAGCTTGTGCATGCATGCCGTCATGGCGACCTTGTACGGCTTACCGGCAGCGCGTAGCCGGTCGTAGAAGGCGCGAATGACGGGGTTGCATCGCACAGCGGTGACGCTGGCCATGTAGAGCATCGAGCGCACGGAGGCGCGTCCGCCCCAGATCGCTCGCCGTCCCTTGACGTTGCCGCTGTCGCGGTTGAATGGGGCCACGCCCACGAGCGCCGCGACCTGCTTGCGGTTGAGCGTTCCCAGCTCAGGCAGGTCGAGCAGCAGCGTGCGTGAGGTCCCCGGCCCGACGCCGGGCACCGACCGGAGCAGCTTGTCCTTCGCCTGCCAGACCGGGCTCTGCTCGATCTTGATCTTGAGCTCGTCGTCGAGGTTCTGCAGCTCCTTCTCGATCATCGTGATCATGAGCTCGATGCTTGCGACGACCCGCGCCACCTTGCGCGGCCCGAGCAGGCCGGAGAGGCGGTTCTTCTCCGCCACGATCATGGCGACCAGCTGGCGCCGGCGTGCTAGCAGCAACCCCAGCTCCATGGTCGTTGCCTCGGGCATGGGCGTCAGCGGCGGCTGCACGGCGGCGGCGAAGTGCGCGATGCACTTGGCGTCAATTCGATCGGTCTTGGCCTGCCGGCCGGTGGCTCGCGCAAAGTTGCGGATCTGGAGCGGGTTGACCACAGCCACGGGCAGGCTGGCAACGCTGAGCGCTGCCAAGACCGCCATTTCCAGGCCTCCCGTGGCTTCCAGCACAATCAGCGCTGGCTGCACCTCGCGAAGGCGGCGAACCAGCTCTTGCAGGCCTTCCTCGTCATACGCAAGCCGTCCGCCCGCGTTCTCGCCGTGCATCGCCCAGTCCAGATGCTCTTTGGAGACGTCGATCCCTACGAACGCACCCACGTGAGTTCCTTCCCTCTTCATCGCTGTAACATCCGGCCCCAGTCGCCCATCCTTGCGAAAGATGCGAGCTTTCCCTCAGGCAGCCGTACGGGCTCATCCAGGACCTACGGCGCGGCGACCCATGCTTCTGAACGGTCTATCAACCCAGACACGATCGGTCTGCCGCGCGTAGCTTTCTGGCTGCTCGCCGCGAGAGTTGTCCACAAATCCACAGGATGCCGGTCTCCCCCCGGCCCCCCCTCGGTACGACGGCGACGTGGATCCAGTACGCTCGCGGTACATACAAGACACGGCGAGAGCCGTGTCTTTCTTCTTTGTGTGACCTGCGTGTGACCTGACATTCTTTGTTGCGATGCTGGTTTCTGGAAGAGATAGACGTGAGATGGAGCACTTAGCCCGGATTTCGCGCCGCTCGGAGCGTCCGATCGACACTTTTCCGTGTAATTTCAAATGGTTGCATTGCACCAAGGCTTGCCCGGAAACTCACCCCGCGGTTGAAATCTGGAGCAGTCGCCTCGCTTTCGCAGGAACCGTCAGATCCAGGTTGGATCGCCACTGACGAGGCGGATGTGGCGCGAAGTAATCGCTTAGAACGGGCGCTGCGGGTGACGCCAGGGCACGGGCTCCACGAAGCTCCACGGCGGACACCAGACCGGCGGGGCGGCCCACCGGTCCGAGTCCACGTGCTGGCGTAGCCCGGGGGGCCGAGCAGCGGACGCCACGTCATTTCCGTTCAATCAATCAGCATGGGACGGCCGTCGTGCTGGAACCGCTCTCTTCGGTAGCACCGGGTGCGCTACACCTTCCGAGTGCTCCGCGTCATTCCAGCAGATCGCATGTCACGGCGGAGGAGATTGCCCTGCTGGAACGACCTGCGAGCCAGCAACGAGCGCTGACCTCTTCGTGCCGACTCTACTCGGCTGCCCGTAACTGGTCTGGTTTGGGTGTCGATGATCACCAGCTTTCGCCGGATCCTGAGCGTCACCCCATCGCCTCCCCCCGGCCCCCCTCCCCCTCCGCCTACGGCCGCGCCACGAGCCGCTTGTCCTGCGCCCTCAGGTTCGACACCGCCTCGCCCACCTGCCTCGCCAGGGACGGCCCGCGCGGCACCACGAGGCCGCTCGGCCCGCCCACCCGGCCGAACGACCACGACAGCACCGAGCCCTCGGCGTCCCACGCCGCGAGCCGCTCGCGGCCCTCGGACGGCATGGCGCCGACGATCTCGCGGCGCGAGAGGTCGAGCACCGCCAGCCGGTCGGTCGAGGCGAGCAGCATCGTCGCGCCGTCGGGCGAGGCGGCGAGGTCCTCCCACTCGGCCCCGCTCGTGCCCTCGAGCACCCGCTCCGCGGCCCCCGAGCGGCGGACCACCACGACGCCCGTCGCGTCCGCGAAGGCCACGTCGCCCGGCAGCGGGCCGTCCCCGATCGCGGTCGCCCGCGGCGTCGCGAAGCCGAGCACCCGCACCTCGCTCCGCCCCTCGTCGAGGCGCGCCACCGCGCCCGAGCTGAACGCGAGCCACAGGCCGGGGCCGACGCCGCCGCGCGCAGGGCTCGGGCGCGCCTCGTAGACGTAGCCGTCGGCCACCGTCATCGTGCGCGACGACAGATCGCCGAGCGAGATCGCGACGAGGTCGCCGTCGAGCTCCTGGAGGAACAGCGTCCGGCACGCGGCGTCGACGCCGAGGACGAACGCGGGCGTCCTCGGCACCGTGGCGTGGGTCGCGTCCGTCAGGGCGTCGAACAGCCGCCACGCGCCGCCGTCCCTCCGGTACGCGAGGAGGCGGCCGTCGTCGCAGCGGCGCAGCAGGGCGCCCGGCCACGCGGCCATCCGGCGCCGCGTGCCCTCGTCGTAGAGGCGCACCTCGTCGCCGAGCTGGATGGCCACCGTGTCGCCGCTCCGCAGCACCGCGGCGGCCGACGCGCTCGCGTCGCGGATCTCCGGGCCGCCGAGCGGATCGCGCCCCTCGAACCGCAAGAGGTGCTCGGCGGCGGGCGGCCCCGGGCTGAACAGCACCAGGTCGCGCGTGAGCACGCGGCCGTCCGGGAGCCTCCACCCGCCGAGGAAGACGTGCGGGCCCACGTCGCGCGCGGCGATGTCGCTCGCCTCGCCGCGCGACCTGAGCGGCCGCGGCGCGCGCCGGCCGAGGGGCGCCTCGCACGGCGAGCCCTCGGGCGGCGGGTCGCTCGCGGCGCGCCCGCCCTTGCGGAGGTAGTGCCAGGCCTCGCCGCTGGCCCCGCAGACGCCCAGATCGAGCCCGCCCGCGTCCCAGCGCGCCGACGCGGGCGCCGGGTCCGTCGCGAGCTCCAGGAGCGGCGGGTCGGGCCGGTCGAAGGCGTGGATCGACGTGCGGCCCTGCTGCACCAGCGCGATCACCGGGTCGCGCGGGCTGAAGCGCCCGAGCACGGCGGGCGCGCTCAGGAGGACCTCGGCGCTGTCGCGCCCCGCCGCGCCCCCGGCGCCCCCCGCCGCGCTCGCGGCGCCCCCGGACGCGCCCCCCGCGCCGGCGCCGCCCGCCGCGCTGCGGCCCGGCGCCCAGAGCAGCGCCCTGCGCCCGAGCACCGCCGCCACGCGGGCGCCGTCCGGCGAGACGCCGAGCACGTTGCCGCGGAACGGGTGCCGGTCCACCGCGCCCTCGCCGCCGCCGCGCCGCATGTCCCAGCGGGCGATCCCGCCGTCGGTCGAGCAGGCCAGCACCGGCGCCGCCTCGGCCACGTGCACCGCGCTGCTGCAGCGCACCGGCGCGACCGCGGCCAGCGCCACCGTGCCCCCCTCCCGCAGCCGGAAGACGCGGACCTCGCCCGTGACCGAGCGCGTCGCCACCGCCGTGTCGAACGCGAACGGCGCCCGCTCGACGTGCGGCGCGTCGTGCGGCCGCAGCGCGAGCACGCGCGGCGTCCTCACGGGCGCCTCGACGCTCTCCGGATCGACGTCGAGCGCCACGTCCTCGAACACCTCGGGGTCGGGCGGGATCAGGTCGGCCACGAGCATCGCGCCGCCGGCGCCGGCGACCACCCAGCGGTCGTCCCACGGCAGCGCCGGCGCCATCACGCCGTCGAGCGTCAGGAAATGCGCGCGCGGCAGGCCCATGGCCGCGACCGCGAGGTCGAGCGGCAGCGCCCCGTCGGCCGCGCGCCGATCCATGGCCGCGGCGATCCACGCCGCGCGGTGGTACGGGTCCTCGGTGCGGCGCGACTTGCCGACGAGCTCCGCCAGGTCCGCGCGCTCCTCGGCGGCGCGGCGCGCCGCCTCGACGCTCGCCTGGCGCGCCGCGCTCCACCGCTCGGCCGCGATCGCCGAGGCGGCCGCGAGCCCGAGCGCCGCGGCCGCGCCGATCCTCTTCGCGCGCTGGGCGCGGGCGCGCCGCACGCTCTCGCGCACGAGCGCCTGCTCGCGCCGGGGCAGCCGCGGGGCCCCGCCCGCCCGCACCTGCTCGAGCAGGTCGCGCCGCAGGAGGAAGTCCGGGCTCTCGCCGGACCGATCCCACACGTCGGCCGCCTCGCGCAGCCGCTCGAGCAGGATGAGCCGATCCATGTGCATCGCCCGCGTGGCGGCGAGGTGCGGCCAGCCCGAGGCCAGCGCCTCGTGCGCGAGCTCCACCGCCCGGTCGCGGCGGACGACGAGGCGCGCGCGCTCCAGGGCGCCGAGCACGGCGGCGGCCTCGGCGGGCGATCCGGGGCCGCAGGCCGCCTCGACGAGCTCCTCCTCGACCCAGCGGACGCGCGAGCCGTCCATGGCGCCGAGGCGGAGCAGGAGCTCGTCGGCGATCGCCCGGTCGCGCGGGGGGAGCGACGCCATGGTCGCGTCGGCGTGCCGGGCGAGGGCGCCGCGCACGCCGCCGAGCTCCCGCCAGGCCTCGCCGCGCAGCGCGCCGCCCGGGTCGCGCGCGCTGCGCCACCAGTCGGCGAGCGCGAGCGCCACGAACGACAGCGCCGCGCCGCCGCCGCGGAGCTCGCGCTGCACCTCGGCCGTGACGTCGGCGAGGCCGCGCACGGCGGCGCCGGCGAGCGCCGCGGGGCCGGCGACGAGGTCCTTCACGGCGGCGGCGGCCGGCAGGCCGACGTAGCGCAGCGCCGCCCGGAGGCCGCCGCCGACCGGCCCGGCGAGGAGCGCCGCGGCCTGCTCGTCGGCCTCGTCGAGCACGCCGATGAGCCGCAGCCCCGGCCGCGCCTCGCCCGTGGCGAGCGCGAGGGCGAGGTCGGCGAGGCGCCCGCCGCCGAGGGGCGCGATCGGGTCGACGACCAGCGCGATCCCGACCGGCGACGCCATGCAGAAGCGCGTGAGCGCGGCGAGGTCCGCCGCCTCGAGCTCCGGGGAGACGGCGGCGAGCGCGCGGGCGAGGGCGAGGTCCGGGTCGCCGTCGGGCGCGACGCGCGCCTCGATCCAGTCGTCCTTGTGGTCGACGTGGCGGCGCGCGAGGTGGGGCACGAGGCCGGCGGAGGCGAGCGAGGTCTTCCCGGCGCCGCGCGGCCCCTGGAGGAGGACGCACGGCTCGAACTCGAGCTCGCGCCCGAGGCGCGCGACGTCGTCGTCGCGCCCGAACAGGAGCCCTTCCTCGGCCGACGAGAGCGGGGCGAGGCCCCGGTACGGGGGGTCGGGGACGCCGTGGGGGCGCTCCCAGACCTCGTCGACGAGCTGCTTGAGCCGCCCCGGCGCGACCCGGCGGTGCGCGGGGTCGACCGAGAGCAGGCGCGTGAGGAGCGCGAGCAGGCCGCGCGGCAGCCGCGCGGGGTCGCGCCCGAGGTCGCGCATGGCGCCGCGCAGGGTGGCGCTGCGGAGCGCGGCCCACCAGGCGGTGACGCGCGTGGGATCGGAGCAGTCCTCGGGCTCGTCGGGGGCGTCGTGCGGGAGGCGCCCGGTCGCGAGCTGCGCGATGCACACGGCGAGCGCGTACGCGTCGGTCGCGGCGGAGGGCTCGGCCATCTCGAGCACCTCGGGGGCCATGAAGCCAGGGGTGCCGATGACGTTGCGGGCGGCGGCGGGGCTGCTCGCGCCGACGACGGCGCGGCGGGTGGACGCGTAGACGTCGCGCTCGACGAGGAAGGCGGTGCCGTGCTCGCCGCGGCGGGTGGGCGCGTGGGCGTCGTGCTCGACGAGGAGGGCGGTGCCGTGCTCGCCGAGGCCGTCGCCCGCGCGGCCGCCGGGGCCGCCGCCGCTGCCGACGCCGCCGCCGACGCGGGCGGCCGGGGGCGCGCCGGGGGCGCGCGAGCCAGGGCCGCCCGGCGAGGTGCCGGCGCGGCGCGAGATGCCGAAGTCGAGCACCTTGATGGCGCCGTCCTGGGAGAGGAACAGGTTGGCGGGCTTGAGGTCGAGGTGGACGACGCCGCGCGCGTGGATGACGTCGAGCGCGCCGGCGACGTCGCGGGCCCAGGCGACGACGCGGCGCCAGGGGACGCGGCGCCGGAACCGGAGCAGGTCGGCGAGGTTTCTGCCCTCGAGGAGCTCCATCGACACGAACGGCGCGCGCGGGGCCTCGTGGAGGATGCCGGCGGCGTAGATGGTGACGAGCGAGGGGTGGCGGAACGAGGCGAGCAGCTTGGCCTCGTCGGCCCAGTCCGCGGCGCAGGCGAAGTCCGAGACGAGCAGCTTGAGGGCGACCTCGCGGAACGGCGTCCCGTCGGGCAGGAGCTCCTCGGCGCGCCACACGTCCCCGAAGCCGCCGCGGCCCAGCCGCACGCGCAAGCGGTAGCGGCGATCGAGGACGTCGCCCGGCGCGCGCGCGAGCCCGCCCGGGGGGAAGGAGACGACGCCCGGATCGCTGGAGGAGCTCCCCTCGTCGACGAGCGTGCGGTCCATCGCGAGGCCACGGTATCACCGGCGCGGGGAGACCGTCGTCCCCCAATCGCCCGCTCGAGGCGCGGGATCTCGCCTGTCCGGGGCCGTGTGATCTCGATCTCACGCCCGACATCGACGCTGGCGGGCGGCCGGTGAGACAGGCATCCATGCGAGAGGGCGGCGCCCCACCGGACATGGGCTCATCCGCCCTGGGCACGGGCGCCGATCCAGCGATCGGCCGTGGGAGCCGGGGGCGCGCCTCGCCTCGGCGCGCGCCCCCGGCGTCATGGGCGCTGAAGGCGCAGCGATCCTGCCGGCCTGCGCGCGCTGCAGCGCGTTTCGCGCGTGGCGCTCCGGCCGCGGCTCACCGGGTGGGCGCATCCTCCCGGTCCAGCCCTTCGAGCAGCTTGGGGTCGATCGTGGGGTCGAGCCGGGCGCGCACGAGCCGGGCGCGCGCCTCGCTGTAGCGCCTTGCCATCCAGAGCGCCCGGATCCAGAGCACGCTCCGCTCCGAGGCGAAGGCGCTCGCCGGAACCTCGCGATCGTAGCGCTCGAGCTCCTGGATCGCCTGGACGGGATCGCGCCGGCTCACCGCATCGCTGCACAGCTTGAAGAGCGAGACGTCGAGGCTGTTGCCCGGTGAGATGGCGTCGTTCGACGGCGCGGGCGGCGACGGCGCGGGCGGCGACGGCGCGGGCGGCGACGGCGCGGGGACGCGCGCACGCCTGCCGCCGGTGGCGCGCACCTGCGGCGGGCGGACGACAGGCGCAGGCGCGGCCGGCGGGGGTGGCTCCGGCGCGGCAGGGGGCGGCGGCGGTTCGGGGGGCGTCACCGCCATGACGATGGACCGGACAGGCATCACCAGCGGCGGAGGCGGCGGGTCCGGGGACCCCAGCCAGGCCGTGCCAGCGACGACGGTCGCCGCGGCCGTCGTGATGACGGCGGGCGTCGCGCCGACGGTCGACCGCAGCGGGGCGAGGCGCCGCCATATCGCCTTGAGCCACGTCACGGCGTCGCCGACCGCCTTGCCGGCGCCGGCGGTCGCCGTCGTGGCGCTGGCCGCCTCGAACGCGCGCACCGACTCCTGCACGCCGCGGACGACCGCGAGCCGGACGTCCTCGGGTACGCGGGGCGCGATCCGCGCGGCGGCGAAGAGCGCCGCCACGTCGAGCGGCAGCACGCAGAGCGAGCCTTCCTTCTTCCGGTCCTCGCGCCTGCGCTTCACCACGATGTCGTGGAACAGCGAGAGGGCGCGCGCGCGCCACTTGTAGGCGGTGGACAGCGGGACGCCGCGCTGCTGCGCGATCTCCGCCATCGGGATGCCGTCGAGGTCGTGCGCGGCGAGGATCGAGTACGCGTCGAGGTCGAGCTGCTGCAGGAGCTCGAGCACCATGAGCCGCTCCTGCTCCACCATGATCAGCTGGTCCGGGGGCTGGGACTGGTCGACGAGGGGCGGGAGCTCCTCGTCCATCACCAGCTCTTCGTAGCGATGCTGGGCGCGCTCGCGGTAGTGCGCGGCGGTGTGGACCGTGATCCGGTTCAGCCAGCGCTCGGGTCGCGAGATCGCGGGGTTGTAGTTCTCGAAGCTCTGGTACGCGGAGAACAGGATGTCCTGCGCGAGATCTCCACGGTCGCGCAGAGGAATTCCCAGGCGGGTTAACCAGCGCCATATGAGCGAGAATGTCTTCGCGCGAAAGAGCAGCTCAAAGGCTCGCTCCTTCTCGGGTGGTCCATCTGGGCCCGGCCGGCTAGGTCGCGTCATACCAGGCAAATTCCGGACGCCGGCGAGCGTTTGCCGGCCCGGGCACACCGCCCACGGCAGGCGCCGGCCCCGGGCCGCCGCTCCACGGCGCCAGAAGGCCGGAAATCGCCGCGATCGCGCCGTGGGCGCCCGCGCCGGGAGACTGGGGGCGTCATCTATACATTGAATATATGACAACGAAACAATTCTTCTATTGAATTGCTGGATGGGGCCCCCTCGGCAACCTCAACCTGGGTCGGCAACCTCAACCTGGGTCGGCAACCTCAACCTGGGTCGGGGCAACCTCAACCTGGGTCGGCGGCAACCTCAACCTGGGTCGGCGGCAACCTCAACCTGGGTCGGCGGCAACCTCAACCTGGGTCGGCGGCAACCTCGGGGTCGGCAATCTCGGGGTCGGCAACCTCGGGGTCGGCAACCTCGGTCGGGCGGGGGCGGAGGCAACCTCAACCTGGGTCGGCAACCTCAACCTGGATCGGCAACCTCGGTCGGTCGGGCGGGGGCGGGGCGCGGCACAACCTGGGCGCAACCTGGTCGGGCGTGGCACAGCCTGGGTCGGGCACGGCACGCCCACGGCGGCGAGCGATCCGCGCGGCCACCGGATCCCACCGGGAGCCCCTGCGCCCCGGGGCCCATTCGAGGTGCGCCGCCAGGCGAATTGAGGCACTGTGCGATCGCCGCCCCCGGGCGGCTCACCCCCCATGAAGCTCGCCGACCTCTCCCTCGCTTCGATCGCGGCGACCTCGCGCCGCAACACCCTGCGCGACCTCTGGGACAGGCTGCACCGCCTGCCCGGAGGCAAGCGCCTGTTCAGCCGCCTCATCGGCGCGATGGCCCCCTACACGGACACCATCCGCGCCGACGTCGAGCTCCTGGAGCGCGGCCGCGCGGAGGTATCCATGCGCGACCGGCCCAGGTTGCGCAACCACCTCCGCTCGGTGCACGCCGTCGCGCTCGTCAACCTCGCCGAGCTCACCGGCAACACGGCGCTGTCCTACGCGCTGCCCGACGATGCGCGGTTCATCGTTGCTGGCCTCTCGATCGAGTACCTGAAGAAGGCCCGCGGCGCGATCCGCGCCGTCTGCGAGTGCCCTGTCCCCGAGAGCAGCGAACGCAGGGAGTACCAGATCCCCGTGAGCCTCCGCGACGCGGCCGGCGTCGAGGTCGCCCGCGCCACCCTCCGCAGCCTCGTCGGCCCGAAGAAGCAGGCCTGAGCCTCATACCAGACCTCCCCCCACACACGGGCCCTGAGCCTCGGAGAGCCACCTCACCTCATGGGTCGATTCTGAAGTTCCTACCCCCTACGACATCCAGGGACGGAGCAGGAGCTCGAGTCGAATCCTGCGCTCGACAAAGGGCGCCCGGGATGTTTCGATCCTGTCTTATGGATAACCGCTCAACGATGGTGGCGCTCGCCGCGACAGGAATCAGCGTGTTCTTCGCGGCGTGTGGTGGAGCCGGCGGCTCGGTCTTCGGCGGCGGCGGAACCGGCGGGGATGCGGCGACGGCGAGCACGGGCTCGGACTCCGGCACGGGTGCTGGCGCGGGCTCGGGCTCGGACTCATCGGGGACAGGCTTTGGCACGGGCTCGGGCTTCGGGGACACCGGCGATGGCGGCGCGAGCTCCGGGACGCTCAGCAGCGGCGCGGGAGACGGCGCCGGCGGCGGCACGTCGTGCGCGGGCGAGACGAGCACGGCGGAGCTCGTGCCGCTCGACCTGTACATCATGCTCGACGCGTCGGGCTCGATGGAGGACCGGCTCCCGACGCGCGACACCAAGTGGGAGGCCGTGACCGAGGCGCTCGAGGCGTTCTTCACCGACCCGCAGTCCGCGGGGCTCGGCGTCGGGCTCCAGTACTTCCCGCTGCGCGATCCCGACGTGCCCGCGACGTGCACGTCGAACGAGGAGTGCGGCGCGCACGGGCCGTGCAAACTCCGTATCTGCCGGAACGACCCCCGACTGCGGTACTGCGCCACCGACGCGGACTGCATGCGCGGCGACAGCTGCGTCGCTCTCGGCGTGTGCAGCAGGAGCGGCAACCTGTGCACGGACCTGGGCGAGAGCTGCTACCGGGGCGGTATGTGCGAGGCGGTGACCGAGAGCGAATGCCAGAGCCCGCTCTCGTGCGACGCCGAGGTCTACGCGGCGCCCGCGGTCGACATCACGCCGCTCGACGCCGCGAAGGCCGAGGAGCTCATGGCGTCGATCGCCGCCCAGGATCCCAATGACGGGACGCCGACCGCCGGCGCCCTCGCCGGCGCGATCGAGCGGGCTCGCGACCACGCCCTGGCGAACCCGACCCACCGCGTCATCGCGGTGCTCGCCACCGACGGGATGCCCTCCCTGTGCGATCCGCAGGACGGCGACGGCATCGCGGAGATCGCGAGCGCCGGGCTGAACGGCTCGCCGAGCATCTCCACCTTCGTGATCGGGGTCTTCGACGGCAACGACGACGGCGCCGAGGCCACGATGAACCGCATCGCCGAGGGCGGCGGGACGCAGGCCTTCTTCATCGACACGAACACGGACGTCTCGAGCGCCTTCCTCGAGGCGCTCAACGAGATCCGCGGCAAGAGCCTCGCGTGCGAGTACCAGGTCCCGACGCCGTCCGCCGGCCAGTCGCTCGACTACGGGACGCTCAACGTCCAGCACACGCCCTTGGACGGCGGCGCGCCGGCGACCATCTTCTACGTGGGCGACGAGGCGAGCTGCGACGCGATGGCCGGTGGCTGGTACTACGACGTCGATCCCGCGACCGGCGACAAGCCGACGAAGATCATGATGTGCCCGGCGACCTGCTCGCAGTTCGGCAAGGGCGGGCAGGTCGAGCTCAAGGTGGGCTGCAAGACCGAGGTCCCGCCGGTCCGCTGAGCGGGCGCGCGCGCCCCTTCCCCGCTCCCGCTCCCCATTCCCGCCCCCAGCCGTGTTGCCAGCGTGATCGGGCCGTGCCCCGGCCAGGTGACGGCCGTGGTCGACCTGGGCCGTGGTCAACCTGGTTGCTCGCCGGCAGGCTCCCGAGGCCCGCCCACCGCGCGCGAGGTCGCGAGGCGGTCCGCGCGGGTGCGCAGCCAGAAGTAGCCCGCCGACGCGGCGAAGAGCGCCGCGCACACGAGGGCCGTCGCGTAGCTGAACCCGAGGAAGAACTCGATCCACGAGCGCTTCGGCTGGCCGAAGCTCTTGTAGAGCAGCACCGTCACGCTCCCCAGGTAACCGAACGCGTCGGCCGCGGTGATCAGGAAGCCCGCGGTCGCCACCGAGCCCAGCGCCGCGATGAGCCGGTCGAAGAGCACGCAGTTGTACGGCACGTAGCCCACGTACAGCCCGAGCCCGACGCTGATCATCCACGCGACCGGGCCGATGACGCCGGCCTGGTAGAGCGCGGTGCTCCCCCCGACGAGCACGGCGCCGGCGAGCATGAGGCCGTGGACCGCGAGGAGCGCGGCGCGGTTGCTGCGGATGCCCATCATCAGCGCGACCCCGACGAGCGCGCCGATGGCCACGGGGATCTCGGCCGTCGTCAGGATCGCCGGCTGGTCGGCGTAGCCCACGGCGTCCCAGATCTCGCGGGCGAAGTTGTCGCGGAAGTCGCGGTAGGCGGTGAGCACCATGTAGCCGACGACCAGGGTCACGAGCCCGCCCGCGTTCGCCAGGAAGAACGCGCGCCGCGCGGCGCGGTCCATGGGCGCGCGCCGGGTCCGGAGCGCCTCGTCGTCGGCCGAGGGCGGCGGGATCTGCGCGAGCATCCAGATCGACAGGAGCAGCGGCGGGAAGAAGAGCGCGCCGGTCAGCGCCGGCATCCACGCCTCCGGCACGCCCCACCCGAGCGTCAGCTTGCCCACGGTCTTCACGAAGCCGCTCGCGACGATGAAGCTCACGCAGAGCCCGGCGCCGAGCAGGTCGCTGACGCGGCGCCCCTCGAGGAAGCCGAAGACGAGGCCCCAGACCATCCCGAGCGGCAGCCCGTTCAGCACGAGGAAGACCGCGGCGTGGGGGGCCGGCGCGAGCGCAAACAGGACGAGCGCCGCCTCGCTCACGCCGATGCACGCGAGGATCGCGAGGGCGCGCCGCTCGGGGCGCATCTCGGAGACGATCTTGATGCCGAGGAACTTCGAGGCGCAGTACCCGAGCCCCTGGGCGATGAGGTAGAGGCTCTTCAGATCGAGCGGCGGGAGCAGCGGCAGCGCGACCGCGCCCTGGAAGGTCCCGACCGCGAACGGCTTGCGGAACGCGTACATGCAGAAGTACGTCGCGAACGCGGCGAGCACGGCGAAGGCTGTGAACACCGGCGCGGGCGCTCGTTCGAGCCATCTCGTCACGCGTCGCTGGGCCGGCATGGGAGCTCCGAGGCAGGCGCGAGGAGGGCCGCGCGGCCCGAGGGTAGCCGCGCCCCGCGCGGGCGCGCGTGAATTTTCGGGGAAGCGAGCGGCCGGATCCGTCCCGTCTCCCCTGGCCCAGGCCGGGCCTCCGGCGGGCGAAGCGGGTGCTGCGGCGAACCGCTCTTCGTGGGCCTCCGGGCGACGTGGAGCCAGGGACGGCGCGGCCGACGCGGCGCTACGCGCTCGCGCGTCGCGGCCGCGTCCCCTCGACGGCCCGGAGGACCATGCGCTGCTCCTCGGCCGATGCGCGGCACCAGCCAGGGTAATCGCGCCGCGCCTCGTCGCGCTCGAGCTCGCTGAGCGCGCCGGCGGCGATCATCGCGGGGCCGCAGGCGTCGATGACATGGAGCCAGATCTCGAGCGCCGCCTCGAAGCCCGGATCGCCCCGGCGCGCCGCTTCGTCCTGGTTCGTGACGCGGACGTCCGCGAGGCCGTGGGCCGCGAAGCGCTCCGCGAGGGTGTCGGCGAGGGAGTTCTCCATGCCGAGGCCCGCTCGCCACGCGAGGAACGCCGCGTAGAACCGCGTCATCGAGGCCGGAGGCTCCGGCTGCCAGCGCAGGCGCTCGTGGCTGTAGTCGAGCACGACGATCGTGCCGCCCGGCTTCGCGGCCCGCGCCATGCGCGCGAGCGCCTCGTCGAGCCGCGGCACCCACTGGAGGGTGCGCGCCGCGGTGACCACGTCGAAGCGCGCCTCCGCGTCGAGGGTGAGCACGTCACCGCACGCGAAGGACAGGCCGGCCTGGCCGGCGAAGCGCGCCGAGGCCCGCGCGATGTGGCCTGCGTCCCTGTCCAGGCCGAGCACGGCGCCGCCGGGCTGCACCGCCTCCGCGATGCCGCGGGTGATGCCGCCCGTCCCGCAGCCGATATCGAGCACCGACAGGCCCGGTCGGAGCAACCCGGCGAGGCGACGGTGATCGTTGGCCAGGGTCCGACGGTCCAGGACCGCTCCCGACGACTGATGCTGCTGGGCCATGGCGGTGCGAGGGCATGGTCGAGGCCGAGCGGCTGACAGTCAATGTCGCGGCGGACGACCTCGGCGGAACGCGCCGGCGGATGGCGCCGCGGGCGCCTGGCCGCCCGCAGGGTCGACGATGGGCAGGGATTGCCCACGAAACACCGTCCGGCCTGTCGCCCTGTCGCCCTGTCGCCCTGTCGGCCCGCCGGCCTGTCGCCCTGGAGCGCGGTCGGGCGAGGCCCGATGTGCGGTTCACCGCTGTGGCGCAACGTCTCGATGGGACGCCTCGTCGCCGGGCGATGGGGCAGTTTGGGACGCGGCGTCCGGGCGGACGCGAGGGCAACGCTCCTGAAGGGGATGTGAAACACGACGCGGCTGGATCTGGAATGCGCCTTGCGACATCCGGGCGCGCTGGGGCCTCGGTTCCTCCTGGCGGCGCGGGAGCGGACAGGAGCGGATCACGAGGCGGCCCTTCTCTGCTGCCGCCATGCCTCGAGCGTCGACCGGATCATGGACGGGGAGCGACACGGGCGCGTCGCCGTGTCCCTCGTGTCGCAGGGAGAGAACGGAGGGGTCATGCCTCATCGTCACGGATGGATCGACAAGGCACACAACGCCGGGCGAGGACGCGACCGCGAGAGGGCCGGGCGCCCCCCGGAAGATCGGGGAGAGGAGGCGTATCGCAGCGAGCGCGGGGCCTCCGGGGATGCCAGCTACGGCCATCGCGGCAACTACGAGCAAGTGCTGCAGCGAGACGACGAGCCCCAGGCTCGGCGGGGCCGGCCGGGGGAGCACCGCGGCGGGTGGGCTGGGCAGGAGCTCGGCGGGCCGAGCTTCCACCCCGGCGGACCGCATCGCGGGCTCAGCGGCGCGCGCGGCCGCCCGCCCGAGGGATACAGGCGCCCGGACGAGCGGATCCGTGAGGACCTCCGCGAGCAGATCTCCGAGTGCCCCGATCTCGACGCGAGCGACGTCGAGGTGAAGGTCCAGGACGGCGAGGTCACCCTCTCCGGCACCGTCCGCGAGCGCCGCTTCAAGCACCAGATCGAGGCGCTCGCGGAGCGCGTCTCCGGCGTGACCGACGTGCGCAACGAGATCCGGCTGCAGCGCGGCCAGCAACCGGGCGGGCCCGCGGCGCCCTGAGCCGAGCCTTCGCTCGCCCCGGCCTCGACCAGGAACGTCAAGCCTTTTCCACGGCGCGCCGGGTCGCAGATTTTGGCCCCATCCCCGCCCTGCCTGTGATCCAATCGGAGCGCAGGTCGCGGGCGCCGCGTCGCGCGTCGATCTCTCCTGCGCCTGCCCCCTGCTCGCGTCTGCCCATGGCCGAGGTGCTCGCCGCGTCGCTCGTGTTCCCCGCCGTGCTCTTCACGGTCGTGCTCGCGCTCGCGCTCATCTACTGGCTGTTCGTGCTCGTGGGCGCGCTCGACCTCGACGTGCTCGGCGGCGCCCACGGCCACGTGGTGCCGGACCTCGAGGGCGCCGCCAAGGGCGCGCTCGAGGGCGCCGCCAAGGGCGCGCTGGAGGGCGTCGCCAAGGGCGCCGCGGAGGGCCTGGCCGACGGGGGCCATGGCCCGGATGGCGTCGGCTCGCTGCTCTCGGCGCTCTCGCTGCACCGCGTGCCGGCGACCGTGGCGCTCACGCTGATCGCTGCGTTCGGCTGGTTCACCAGCGTGCTCACGACCCTGCTCGCCGAGCCGCTCTGGGCGGGCCTCGGGCTCCCCCGCTGGACGCTCGGCCTCGCGGTGCTCGTGGGCTCGCTCGCCGCCGCCCTCCTGCTCACCTCCCTGGCGGTGCGGCCGCTCGGCCCGCTGTTCGTGACGCGGCACGCGGCGTCGAAGAAGGACCTCGTGGGCCGCGTGTGCGTCATCTCCACCGGGCGCGTCGACCAGCGCTTCGGCCAGGCCGTGATCGACGAGGGCGGCGCGAGCCACATCCTCGACGTGCGGTGTGACACCCCGGGCGCCCTCCGCCGCGGCGACCGCGCGCTGCTCGTGAGCTGGAGCCCGGACGAGGGCGCCTTCGGCGTCGAGCCGCTCGACTCCCTGCTCGGCCCGCCCCCCGCCCTCGGAACGCGGGTCGCGCCCGTCGTGAACGAGGCGCGCGCCGCGTCCCCGGACGGATCCGAGGAGGAGAGCGCCCCCGCGGCCCGCGCGGGCGACGTGCGCCAGCGCGGCCGCTGAATTCCCGTCGCGCGGGAGGATTCGTGTACGCTCGGCCCCGAGGGGGCATCATCCGGCCCCCGACCCGGATCGGAGCGGGCCCGGGTGCGCGACCCTCGATCACGCGATCACGCGATCACGCGATCACGGGGGCCGGCGCCCTCCCCTCCGCCGCCAACGCGAAGGAGCCCCGCGTGCCCACTGTGACCGTCCCCCTGATCCTCGTCCTGGTCGGTGTCCTCGCCTTCCTCGTCCTCGGGATGCTGGTCATGTACGCCAAGTTCTACCGCCAGGTGGATCAAGGCAAGGCGCTGATCATCAACACGAGGGGCCAGGAACCCATCGTCACCTTCACGGGGACCCTGGTCCTGCCGATCATCCACCGCGCCGAGTACATGGATATCTCGGTCAAGACGATCGAGATCGACCGGCGCGGCAAGGAGGGCCTCATCTGCAAGGACAACATCCGCGCGGACATCAAGGTCACCTTCTTCGTGCAGGTGAACAAGACCCAGGACGACGTGCGCACGGTGGCGCGGACCATCGGGTGCGTGCGCGCCTCGAACCCCGAGACGCTCGAGCAGCTCTTCGCCGCGAAGTTCTCCGAGGCGCTCAAGACCGTCGGCAAGCGCCTGAACTTCGAGGACCTCTACATGGAGCGGCAGAAGTTCAAGGACGACATCATCGACGTCATCGGCAAGGACCTGAGCGGGTTCGTGCTCGCCGACGCGGCGATCGACTACCTGGAGCAGACGCCCATCGAGCTGCTCGACAAGGACAACATCATGGATGCCGAGGGCATCCGGAAGATCACCGAGCTGACGGTCGCGCAGAACGTGCTCACGAACGATCTCCGCCAGAAGGAGCGGATGGAGATCGGCAGCCAGAACCTGAACTCCGACGAGGCGATCTTCCGCTTCGAGCAGCGCCGGGCCGAGGCCGAGGCGAAGAAGGCGAAGGAGATCGCCGTGGCGCAGGCGCGCGAGCAGAACGAGGCGGCCCGCATCACGAGCGAGGAGCGCAAGAAGACGCTGCTCCTCCAGGAGAAGAACGACGAGGAGGCCGCCATCGCCCGCGAGATGAAGGAGCGCGGCGCGCTGGTCGCCCAGAAGAACAAGGAGCGGGAGATCGCCGTCGAGACCGAGCGCGTGCAGAAGGCGCGGCAGCTCGAGATCGTGAGCCGCGAGCGCGACGTGACGCTCCAGCAGATCGCCCGCGAGAAGGAGCTCGAGGTCCAGAAGAAGGACATCGCCGACGTCATCCGGGCGCGGATCGCGGTCGAGAAGACCGTGGCCGAGGAGGAGGAGCGGATCAAGGACGTGCGCGCCGTGGCCGAGGCGACGCGCCTGAAGGACGTGACGCGCATCAACGCCGAGGCCGAGGCGCAGGAGCAGCTCGTCAAGCACATCAAGGGCGCCGAGGCGAGCGAGGAGGCGGCGAAGTTCCGGGCGCGCGAGAAGCTCATCACGGCCGACGCGGAGCTCGAGGCGAGCGAGAAGGCGGCGCGCGCGAAGATGCGGCTCGCCGAGGGCGTGCAGGCCGAGGCCGCGGCCGAGGGGCTGGCGCGCGTCCGGGTGAAGGAGGCCGACGCGCAGGCGATCGAGAAGCAGGGGTTCGCCGAGGCGCGCGTGACGCTCGAGAAGATGCAGGCGGTCGCCGCCGGCGAGGAGAAGCAGGGCCTCGCGCGGGTGATCGTCAAGGAGGCCGAGGCGGTGGCGATCGAGAAGCAGGGGCGCGCCGAGGCGCTCGTCGCCAAGGAGCGGCTCCTCGCCGAGGCCGCAGGCATCGAGCAGAAGGGGCTGGCAGCCGCGAGGACGCGCGAGGCCGAGGCGCAGGCGCTCGAGAA
The DNA here is from genome assembly GCF_004135735.1 of Sorangium cellulosum. Lineage (GTDB taxonomy): Bacteria > Myxococcota_A > Polyangia > Polyangiales > Polyangiaceae > Sorangium > Sorangium cellulosum_F. The sequence continues at coordinate 6,458,132 of NZ_CP012670.1, forward strand.
GACGGGCCTCGCCGAGGCGGCCGCGATCAAGGAGCGGCTCCTGGCCGAGGCCGCGGGCACGGCGGAGAAGGCCGCGGCCATGAAGGCGCTCGACGGGATCGGCCGCGAGCACGAGGAGTTCCGCCTCCGCCTCGAGAAGGAGCGGGCGGTGGAGCTCGAGGCGCTGCGCATCCGCGCCGAGATCGCGCGCGCGCAGGCCGAGATCCTGCGCGGCGCGTTCGAGCAGGCGAAGATCAACATCGTCGGCGGCGACGGGGCGTTCTTCGAGCGGTTCGTCAAGGCGGTCAGCCTCGGCCAGGCGGTCGACGGGATGGTCGACCAGAGCGCGACGGTGCGCGCCCTCCTCGGCGACTACCTGAACGGCAACGCGAGCCTGCCCGAGGATCTGAAGCAGCTCGCCGGCCGCAACGGGCCGCCTTCGGGGAGGCCGGACGCCACGGTGTCCGGGATCCTGAGGGGGCTGCTCTCGAGCGCCGACGACGACGGGAAGAAGAAGATCCAGGCGCTCGCCGACAAGGCGCGGGAGCTCGGCCTCGACGACCTCGTGCAGCGGGGCCCGCGGGCCTGACACGGAGCGTGCATGGTGTCGACAGGGGCCCTGGATGGCGCGGCCCGGGCGGCGGGATCGCCCGCCCCGCAGGCGGCCGACTCGCTGGATGGCGGCAATTACGAGGTGATCCGCCGGCGCCTCGTCGAGCGCGCCGAGGAGCTGGGCCGCCGCGCGGAGGCGCTCAACGCGCGGCGCAAGGAGGTGTTCGGCGGCTCGGACCTCGCGCTCATCGAGAACGCGCGCGTCCGCACCGAGAACAACTGCCTGCCGCGCGACATCGTGAGCATCCGGGGCAAGCTGCTCGTCGGCTACCTCGTGTTCATGGGGCTGAAGGAGGTGAACGTCGGCGACGTCTTCAGCCTCCACCGCTTCACCAAGGCCGACGGCGCCCTCGACCTGTCGCCCGCCCCGCTCGACGAGGGCAGCGCCTTCCTGAGCGACCCCGGGTTCGTCAAGGAGTTCAAGGACCTCCACCGCTACGTCAAGGAGCCCCGGCTGCTCCAGCTCCGGCGCAGCGACACGCGGCTCCTCGCCATCTTCCAGGTCGGCGCCACCGAGCGCGACGTGAAGGTGTTCCGCTGGAGCATCGACCCGGCCGGGCGCGTCCGCTACCTCGACGCGCGCGGCGAGGAGGACAACGTGCGGCCGCGGCCGCACGACTTCGCCTGGACGCAGACCACGCGCGACGACCACGTCCACGGCAAGCACCCGCACGTGTCGATCGCCGGCGAGATCTTCGTCGAGACGGTCGGGGGCGACCTCACCGTCAAGATCGAGGACAACACGACGACGGGGCTCGGCATCTACCACGAGCCGGTCGACGACCCGGGCCAGGCGCTCGACGACGCCGACATCCAGTACGCCCGGCTCGGGCCGCTCATCCTGCTCAAGATCAAGCCGTTCCGGGAGCCGTCGTACCGCTACCTCGTCTACAACGGCCGCACCCGGAAGGTCACGCGCATCGACGCGATCGGGCACGCGTGCCTGAGCCTCCCGGAGGACCAGGGCATCGTCTTCCCGAGCGGCTACTACCTGGTCACCGGCGAGACGAAGCGCTTCGAGGGCGGCGCGGAGGATCTCGAGTTCGAGCGGGCCATCCGCTCGCCGAACGGCGAGGACGTGCTCTACGTGTTCCACCGGGTCGTGGACGGGCGCTACGTGCTCCTCCCGTACAACCTGATCCGCAAGGAGGTCGCGACCCCAATCCAGTGCCACGGCTACAGCCTCTTCGACGACGGCAAGATGGTGATCTTCCGGGCCGTGGGCGACGAGCCGACGCGCGTCCACCCGATGCAGATCTGGCAGACGCCGTTCACGACCGCGGAGTTCGCGGCCTCGGCCCCGACCGACGGCTCGTACCTCGCCAAGGTGGGCAACGCCGATCTCGTGCGGGGCATCTCCGACGCGCTCAGCGTGCGGCGCGCCGCGATGAGCGCGTCGCCGACCCGCCAGACGTACGAGGATCTCATCAAGATCGCCGGGCGGATGATCGACGCCTACTACTGGCTCGGCCACGCCGAGGCGGGCGACCTCCTGTCGACCGTGAACGAGCTCCGGGCGATCTCCGAGAGCATCGTCGACGAGTTCGAGAAGGTCGAGGCCATCAAGGTGCGCGCGGCGGCCGCGCTCGCCGAGGCCGAGGCGGCGCAGCGGGCGCTGCTCGGCGGGGTGCGGCCCGAGGACGCGGCGAGCGTCGACGCGTTCCTGAAGGCGCTGACCGCGCTGCGGAGGCAGCGGGGCCACCTCATCACGCTGCGCGAGCTCAAGTACATGGACCTCGCCCGCGTCGACGCGCTCGAGGCCGAGATCGTCGCGCGGACCGACGAGGTGAGCGCCGCCTGCGTGACGTTCCTGCTCGGCGAGCAGGCGTTCCGCCCGCTGGCCGACCGGCTCGCCGCGCTCATCGCGCAGATCGAGGCGGTCGGCAAGTCGCCCGAGCTCGCGCCGTTCGCCGCGGATCTCGACGCCGTGAACGAGGGGCTCACGGTGCTCGCCGAGATCGTGGCGGGCCTGAAGGTCGACGATCCCACGGCCCGCACCCGGATCCTGGAGGGGATCAGCGAGGTGTACGCGCAGCTCAACCGGGCGCGCGCGACGCTCGGCGCCCGCGGCAGGGACCTCCGGGGCGCCGAGGGGCGCGCGGAGTTCGGGGCGCAGTTCAAGGTGTTCGGCCAGAGCGTGGCGAGCGCGATCGCGGTCTGCGACACGCCCGAGCGCTGCGACGCCGAGCTCTCGAAGCTGCTCGTCCAGCTCGAGGAGCTCGAGGGGAAGTTCGGCGAGTTCGACGAGTTCCTGGGCGAGCTCGCCCAGAAGCGCGAGGAGGTCAACGACGCCATCGCGGCGCGGCGGCAGGCGCTGCTCGACGAGCGGCAGCGGCGCGTCTCGAACCTCGTCGCCGCGGCCGACCGGATCGCCCAGGGGGTGGCGCGGCGGGCGCGCTCCTTCGCGTCGGTGGACGAGCTCAACACGTACTTCGCGTCCGACGCGATGATCGCGAAGATCCGCGATCTCGCGGCCCAGCTCCACGCGCTCGGCGACAGCGTGAAGGGGGACGAGGTCGAGGCGCGGCTCAAGTCGGCGCGGCAGGACGCGCAGCGGGCGCTGCGCGACCGCGAGGATCTGTTCGAGGGCGGCGGCGGCGACGTCATCCGGCTCGGCCGCCACCGCTTCAACGTGAGCTCGCAGGCCCTGGAGCTCACGCTCGTCCCGCACGGCGGGGGGCTCGCGCTGCACCTCACCGGGACCGATTTCTTCGAGCCGATCGAGGATCCGGCGCTGGAGGCCGCGCGGGACCTCTGGGACCAGGAGCTCGCGAGCGAGACGCCGGCGATCTACCGGGGAGAGTTCCTCGCGGGCTCGATGCTGATGGACGCGGAGGCGGGGCGGCAGGGGCTCACGATCGAGGGGCTCCGCGAGGCGTCGCTCGGCCCGGGCGGGCTGCTCGCGGCGGTGCGCGCGTACGCGGAGGGCCGGCACGACGAGGGCTACGAGCGCGGCGTCCACGACGCGGACGCGGCGCTCCTCCTGGAGCGGCTGCTCGCGCTGCGCGCGACCGCGGGGCTGCTCCGGTTCGGCAGCGCGCCGCGGGCGCTCGCGTGCCTGTACTGGGCGGGGCTCGACGCGCGCGCCCGGGAGCTCCTGCACCGGCGGGCGCGGAGCCTCGGCCGGCTCGCGGCGCAGCTCGGCGAGGGCGAGGCGCGGGCGAGGCTCGCGGGCGAGCTCGCGGAGGGCGTGGCCGAGGCCGCGGCGGCGCACCGGCAGCGGCCGAGCGCGGCGGACGTGCGCGGCGCGGCGCGGTACCTCGTGGAGGAGCTCGCGGCGGAGCGGGTGCGGTTCGTGACGAGCGCGGCGGCGCTGGCGCTGCGCGACGCGCTGCTGGCGCACCTCGACGACGCGGGGGGCCGGGCGGCGCTCGAGGACGACCTGCGGCAGCTCGAGAAGCACCCGGCCGAGCGGCTGGAGCTCGCGCTCGCCTGGCTCACGGGCTTCGCCGAGCGGGGCGCCGCGGCCGGCCACGATAGGGGCGCGGCGGTCGGCCACGACAGGGACGCGGCGGTCGGCCGCGAGGGCGGATCGTCCGGGGGGCCGGGCGCTGCCCTGCGCGGCCTCGCGCTCGAGGCGGCGGTCGCCGTGGTGACGGAGCGGCACGTGGAGCGGGAGCCCAGCGCGGCCGTGACCGAGGCCCGCGTGGAGGGGCTGCTCGGCCAGCACCCGCGCATCAAGGAGCGCGCGCTGGTCCTCCGCCTCGACGAGTTCCTGAGCCGGATCGAGGAGTTCGTGCACGAGCGGCTGCCGCGCTACCGCGCCTACCGCAAGCTCCGGAGCGAGATCGTGCACCGGGAGCGCAAGCGGCTGCGGCTCGAGGAGCTCGCGCCGCGGGTGCTCACGTCGTTCGTGCGCAACCGGCTCATCGACGAGGTGTACCTGCCGCTCGTGGGCCAGAACCTGGCGAAGCAGCTCGGCGCGGCGGGCGACGCGAAGCGCACGGATCTGATGGGCATGCTGCTGCTCATCTCGCCGCCGGGCTACGGCAAGACGACGCTGATGGAGTACGTGGCGAGCAAGCTCGGCCTCACGTTCATGAAGGTGAACGGGCCGTCGCTCGGCCACGAGGTGACGTCGCTCGATCCGGCCGAGGCGCCGAACGCGACCGCGCGGCAGGAGGTCGAGAAGATCAACCTGGCGTTCGAGATGGGCAACAACGTGATGCTGTACCTCGACGACATCCAGCACACGAACCCGGAGCTGTTGCAGAAGTTCATCTCGCTGTGCGACGGGCAGCGCCGGATCGAGGGCGTGTGGCGGGGCCGGACGAGGACGTACGATCTCCGCGGCAAGAAGTTCTGCGTGGTGATGGCGGGCAACCCGTACACGGAGTCGGGCGCGCGGTTCCAGATCCCGGACATGCTGTCGAACCGGGCCGACACCTACAACCTGGGCGACATCCTCGACGGCAAGGAGGCGCTCTTCGCGCTGAGCTACCTGGAGAACGCGCTGACGTCGAACCCGACGCTCGCGCCGCTGTCGGGGCGCGCGCCGCGCGACACGCGCGAGCTCATCCGGATGGCGCAGGGCGAGGCGGTGGCGCAGACCGAGCTCGAGCACGCCTACTCCGCGGCGGAGGTCTCGGAGATCGTGAGCGTGTTCGAGCGGCTGTTCCAGGTGCAGAAGGTGCTCCTGTCGGTGAACCTGGAGTACATCAGGAGCGCGTCCCAGGACGACGCCTTCCGGACCGAGCCGCCGTTCAAGCTGCAGGGCAGCTACCGGAACATGAACAAGCTGGCCGAGAAGATCGTGGCGGCGCACACGCGCGAGGAGATCGAGCGGCTCATCGACGATCACTACGTGAGCGAGGCGCAGACGCTGACGACGGGCGCGGAGCAGAACCTGCTCAAGCTCGCCGAGCTGCGCGGCCGGATGACGCCGGAGCAGCGGGCGCGGTGGGACGAGATCAAGAAGGGGTATCTGCGGCTCAAGCACCTGGGCGGCAAGGAGGACGATCCGGTGGTGCGCGTGACCGGCACGCTCTCCATGCTGGGCGAGCAGCTCGAGGGTATCCGCGGGGCGATCGGGAAGGCGGCCGCGGTGGCGCAGGCGGGCGACCTGCGGGCGCGGGAGATGAAGCAGTGGCTCGCGCCGGAGATCGAGCGGCTCTCGGCGGCGCTCCGGGGGGTGGCGCAGCCGAAGGTGGAGGTGTCGGTCGAGGCGGATCGCTCGGCGTCGGAGCTGGTCGGCCAGCAGCTCTCGCTCCTGGAGCGGGTCGTCTCGCCGCTCGCGAAGGCGACGACGCAGAGCGCGTTCGGCATCCGGGCGATCGAGGCGCAGATCGCGGAGCTCGGGCAGGCGCTCCGGGCGATCGACGAGCGGGTGCGCGCGGCGGCGCGGCCGCAGAGCCAGCCGCCGCCGCCGCGGTTCGAGGCGCGGGTCGGGGCGGGGTCGGCGGCGAACTTCTACCGGACGGCGCCCGGGGCCGACGTCGTGGAGCAAGGCGGCGTCTTCGTGCCGACCTCCCGGCAGCCGCCGGCGCGGGGGACGGCCGTGGCGATCAGGATCCCGTTCGCGGAGGGCGGCGAGATCGACGCGATGGCGGTGGTCGACTGGACGCGCGAGGCGGAGGGCGACGGCCCACCCGGGTTCGGGGCGCGCTTCGTGCGGCTGTCGGGCGAGCAGCGGGAGCTCGTGGAGCGTTTCGTGCGGCAAAGGGAGCCGATGCTGCGCGGCGGATGAGAGGGCACACAGGCGCCGGGGGGCGGAGCCCGACCCAGGTTCGGCGGCGCCCGGCGGCGGCGCCCGACCCCGGCGGAGCTCGACCCAGGTTCAGCGGAGCCGGACTCACCGAAGCGAGCAGGCGCACGCGGCAGAGGCCGCGTGGGGGGTAGAGCACCGTCCCACGCGCATGGTATCAACGGGCCGCGACGCGCACCGCCATCAGATGGCCTGGACTCGACGCCCGGCGCTCGCGCGCCGGGCACGCAGGAGCTTCGGCGCATGAAGATGATGACCCTCGGACCCTTTGAAGGGAACGCGTGGCTGCTGGGCCGAAAGATCGAGCGCGCGGTCGCGGAGTGGAGAGAGCCGGCGCGGCTCGCCCTCGTGGCCATGCCCAGCGGGACGCGGCACGAGGAGTACCTCGCGGCGATCGAGGACGCGACGGGCGTCCCCGTGGTCGGGGCCACCACCGGAGGAGCGTCCTTCACGGAGCGCGGCTTCAGCAGGAGCGGGATCTCGTGCGCGTTCCTCGGCGGCGCGAGCCTCGAGGTGGCGTGCGGCGCGGCGCGCGAGCTGCGCGCGGATCACGGCAGGAGCATCCGGGCAGCGCTGAGCGACATCGATGAGGCCCACTCGAGCAGCGGCCCGCGCAGCGCCGCGCCGAGCTCGATGCTGGTCCTCGCCGACGCCTTCGCGTGCGACGGCGACGAGCTCGCCACCTGCCTCCGCCAGGGCGTGCCGCCGCACACCCGCGTCTTCGGCGGGACCGCGGGCGACGGCTGGAGCTTCGAGGGCGGGGCGCGCGTGTTCGTGGATCGCAAGGCGCTCACGGACGCGGCCGTCCTGGTGCGCCTCACGCACCGGCACCGGGTGAACATCGACGTGCTCCACGGGTTCCGCGCGGCCGAGCGGGCGCGGGATCTCACGATCACCGACATCGAGCGGAACGTCCTGCGGACGCTCGACGGGCAACCCGCGGCGCGGGTGTACGAGGAAGAGCTCACGCGGCTCGGGCTCCGCTCGAGCGGCGAGGGGTTGCTCCAGACCATGGCGAAGCACGCGCTCGGCGCGAGGACGCCCTTCGGCGAGGCGCTGAAGATCCGGGCGCCGCTCGCGGTCCGGGCGGACGGCGCGATCGTGCTGACGGGCGGGCTCTCGCGCGGCCAGATGGTGCGGCTCGTGAACGCGCCGGGCGACTCGCTGCTCCAGGCGGCGAAGAGCCTGTCCACCCGGGTGCTCGGGTCGCTGCCGGCGGTGTCGGGAGCGCTCGTGTTCGACTGCGCCTCCCGGCTCCGCCTGCTCGGCGAGCACTACCGCGAGGAGGTGCGCGCGCTGCTCTCGCCGAGCGCGCCGTCGCACCCGACGTTCGGGGTGACCTGCTACGGGCAGATCGCGAAGTTCGGGGGGAGCGTGGAGGCCTTCCACAACACGAGCGCCGTCATGGTGGCGTGGAGCGAGGCCGATCAGGGGGCGGGGTCGCCGGGCGCGTGAGCCGCTCCCGGGGATGAGCCAGGGGGCGCCGAGCTCTCACCCCGAGGGGGGGTCGCGCTCGAGGTGCGCCATCAAAACCCGAGCGACCTGACCGCCTTGCGGATCGTGTCCGCGCTGGCCCGGACGCCGGCCTCCTCCTCGGGGCTCATCGGGATCGGCAGCTGCGACCCGACGCCGGAGCGGTTCACGACGCACGGCACGCTCAGGCACACGTCGTCGATCCCGCGGTAGCCGCTCAGCAGGCTGCTGACGGGCAGCACGCGGTTCTCGTCGCGGAGCAGGGCTTCCAGGATCTTGGCGGTCGCCAGGCCGATCGCGTAGTTGGTCGCGCCCTTGCCGGAGATCACCTGGGCGGCGGCGTTCTTCACGTCCAGGAAGATCTCCGTCCGGTCGCGCTCGGTGAGCTTTCCGTGGCCGGCGACGGACCACTCGTCCAGCGGGATGTTCGCCACGCTCGCGCTGCTCCACAGCGGGACCTCGCTGTCGCCGTGCTCGCCCGCGATGTAGGCGTGGACGTTCTGCACGGCCACCTTCAGCCGGCTGGCGATCAGGAACCGGAAGCGGCTGCTGTCGAGCACCGTGCCGCTGCCGAGCACGCGGGCGGGCGGGAGGCCGGTCAGCTTGAGCGTGACATAGGTGATCACGTCGACCGGGTTCGTCACCAGCAGCAAGAGCGCGTCGGGCGCGACGGCCTGGAGCTTCGGCAGGAGGGAACGGCAGATCGCGACGTTCGCGGTGGCCAGGTCCATCCGGCTCTGACCGGGCTTCTGCTTCGCGCCGGCGGTGATGACGACCACGTGCGCTCCGCGGCAGATCTCGACGTCGTCGCTGCCCTCGAGCGTGGCGGCCGGGACGAACTGCAGGCCGTGGTTCAGGTCGAGCACCTCGGCGTCGACCTTGGCCCGGTTCACGTCGAACAGAGCAATCTGCTTCGCCACGCCGCGGAGCAGACACGCGTAGGCGATCGTCGCGCCGACGCTGCCGGCGCCCACCACCGCGACCTTGCTGGGAGAGACGGACTGGTGCTCAGGCATACCGATCGAGGTAGCGCAGCGGAGTGATCAGACCAAGCCAAATCAGACCGTTCCAGGCGGCGCACCTCGGCGACCTCGGCGAGGCGACGGACCTGCCCTGAAGGGCGCCCGGCGATCCGGCGCTTGACATTTATATGCACGACCGTGTATATACACATCAATGCAACTGGACGTCTTCCAGGCGCTCGCCGATCCGACGCGTCGTCGCATCGTCGAGGCCCTTCGCGACGGCGAGCAGCAGGTCGCGGACGTCGTCGAGAAGGCCGGGATCCACCAGTCCGGCGTCTCGCGGCACCTCCGCATTCTCTCGGAGTCGGGCTTCGTCTCGATGCGACCGGACGGGCAGCGCCGCCTGTACGCCTTGAAGCCGGAGCCGTTTCAAGAGCTCGAGACGTGGCTCAACCAGTACCGAGATGTGTGGGACGCGCGGCTGGATCGCTTCGGAGCCGCGCTGGAGAAGAGACAACAGGCTCGTCGAGCCAGGAAGAGGAGCAAGCAGTGATGAGCAACGAGAGCAGGCCGCGCGGCGAGGCGAAGGTCGTCATCGAGCGCACCTACCGTGCGGGCATCGAGGACGTGTGGGACCTCTGGACCACGAAGGAAGGCTTCGAGTCGTGGTGGGGGCCGCAGGGCTTCCGCGCCGAGGTCCAGGAGCTCGACGCGCGCGTGGGCGGAGCGCTTCGGTACGAGATGATCGCCGACTCGCCGGAGATGATCGCGGCGATGAAGCAGATGGGCCAACCGACGTCCCACGCGACCCGCTCTCGCTTCACCGAGCTGAGGCCCCGCGAGCGGCTCGTCCTCACCAACGTCATCGACTTCCTCCCCGGCGTCGCGACCTACGAGAGCGACATCGCCGTGGACTTCTTCACGGTCGGTGACCGCGTTCGCATGGTGGTCACGCTGGATGCCATGCACAGCGAAGAGTTCACCAGGATGCAGAAGGAAGGCTTCACGAGCCAGCTCACCAAGCTCGACACACGGTTCTCCTAGGCCTCTCGGCCGGCCCCCGTCCCCCGCGGGCCATGGCGGCCGGCGCTGCCTCCCGGAGGGCTTCGCGGCGGCATCTACCGCGGTGAGGCTCCGGTGAGGCGTCGAGGCCTCGCCCGGAGAGCTTTCGCCAGGCAGCGCCGCAGGGCGTAGAATCCCGCGATGAACGACGTTCGCGACATCAGCCACGACGAGGCGCGCGTGGCGGAGCTGGTCCGCTCCGCGCGCCGCGTCGCCGTGCTCGGCATCAAGACCGAGGCGCAGGCGGACCAGCCCGCCTTCTACGTCCCGAGCTACCTGCAGGGCGCCGGCCTGGAGGTGATCCCGGTCCCCGTCTACTACCCCGACGTGACGACCCTCCTCGGCCAGCCGGTCTACCGCCGCGTGGCCGACGTCCCGGGCCCGGTCGACATCGTCGACGTCTTCCGGCGCGGCCAGGACGTCCCCGCGCACCTCGACGATCTCCTCGCCGCCAGGCCGCGCGCCGTCTGGCTGCAGACCGGCATCCGGAACGACCAGGTCGCAGAGCGGCTGATCGAGGCGGGTATCCTCGTCGTGCAGAGCCGCTGCCTCATGGTCGATCACCGCCGCTTCGCCGGGCGCGGCTGAGCCCCCGCCATGCGCCGCGGCCCCGCGCGCGGATGGTGCGGCCCTCTGGGGGCTCACCTCCGGGGCTTGCGTTCCGGCGAGCCCCTTTGGTGGCTCGCCTGCACTCCAGCCCCTCCGGTGAGCCCCCAGAGGGCCGCACCATCCGCTCGCGCCTCGCCGTGGCGCCCGCCGGGCTCGTGACCTGAACAGACGCTCCCCACCGGGGCCAGGACGCGCTACGCTCGGCGCGGGCGCCGCGGTCGTCGGCGCCCCCTGCCCGCCCCGCCCATGCCGCGCCCCGTGAACAACCCTCCGAACCCGTGGTCGTCGACGCACGTGGACTACCTGGAAGAGGCGCCTCCGGCGACGCTGCAGGTGTTCGAGGAGCAGGCGCGCTCGATCATCACCTCGAACGACAGCCCCGATCTTCCTTTCCGCTTCAGCGTCAACCCGTACCGGGGCTGCATCCACGCGTGCGCGTACTGCTATGCCCGCCCGTCGCATCAGTACCTCGGGTGGGGCGCCGGGACCGATTTCGATCGCAAGATCGTGGTCAAGACGAACGCGCCCGAGCTGCTCGAGCGGGAGCTCGACCGGCCGAGCTGGCAGGGCGACACGATCGTGTTCTCCGGGAACGTCGATTGCTATCAGCCGCTCGAGGCGAGCTATGCGCTCACGCGCCGCTGCCTCGAGGTGTGCCTCGCCTTCCGGAACCCGGTCTCGCTGATCACGAAGGGCGCGCTCGTGCGGCGCGACGTGGCCCTGCTCGGGGAGCTCGCGCGGCGCGCGCGCGCCCGCGTCCACTTCAGCATTCCCTTCGCCGACGACGCGGTGGCGCGCAAGATGGAGCCGTACGCGAGCCGCTCGTCGCTGCGCTTCGAGGCGATGCGCGCGCTGTCCGAGGCGGGCGTGCGGACCGGGATCTCCCTGTCACCGATGATCCCCGGGCTGAACGACAGCGACGTCCCGGAGCTGCTCGAGCGGGCCCGCGACGCCGGCGCGGAGAGCGCCTTCATGATGCCGCTGCGCCTGCCGCGCGAGGTCCTCCCCGTGTTCGACGAGCGCCTGGAGGCCGCCTTCCCGGAGCGCGCCGGCAAGGTCCGGCGGGCCATCCAGGAGCTGCGGGGCGGCAAGATGAACGAGGGCGCCTTCGGGGCGCGCTTCCAGGGCATGGGGCCGCGCTGGGCGGCGATCCAGCGGCTGTTCGAGGTGCACTGCCGGCGGCTCGGGCTGAACGCCGCGCGCGGGAGCGAGGAGGAGGTCGGCGAGGGGGAGCGCTCGACCTTCCGGCGCCCGCGCCGCCAGGGGACGCTGTTCGATCTCTGAGCTCGACCGCAGGCCCGAGGAGCCCGGTGAGATCGAGGAGCAGCGCGAGGGGCAGCCCCTCGGTTCTCCGCTCTCTCTCCTGCCCGGGCCCTGCGCCGGCGCCGCGCGCTTACGCGGCAGCTCGGCGGCGACGACGGACCAAGGCGCCGAGCCCTGCCACGAGCAATCCGACGAGCGCGCCGCGCGACCGCTGACCACTCGCGGCCAGGGTACAGCCGCCCTCATCCGCGTCGGACGGCGCGCCGTCGGAGCCTGTCGTGGCCGAACCGCCCTGTCCGGAAGCGGTACTCCCCCCCGCGGTGCTCGTCGAGCCGCCCGTGGCTCCGCCCGCGCCGTTCGCCGCCTCCGGTGCCGGCTGCGCCACCCCCTTCGCCGGAGGCGCTGCCGCCTCCGGCTCCACCGCCGCCCCCGCCTTCTCCGGTGGCCGGAGGATCCATATCGAGCCCGAAGAAGCGCACGACGTCAGCCCACAAGCCTCGCCCCGAGAGATCGTGCGGGGCGCCCTGCGCGACGTTCGTCTCCAGAACGAGCTCTCCCGCAGCGTTCTTGGAAGAGATCCGAGCCCAGGTATCCAGCGAACCCCTGAAGCTGCCCGTCGTACCGTCGGCGTCAGTCAGACCAAGGACGTTCGTCCACAGCGCGACCTCGGCAGGAGAGTTCGGATTGTAGTTGAGCGCGCTGTCGCCCGTTCCGTGCCAGAGCTGAACTCGAGGCCGTGCGCCGGTGAAGCCCGGATGCGCATCGCGCACGATGTCACCCCACTGGGCAGCAGTCCTGTTGGCAGGGGTCGACCAGTTCTACGAGTTGCCTCCCGTCCCGGCTCCAGCGGGGACACCGGCCAGCACGGATATCATATTTTTGCGGAGCAGACCGGGCGCGTGGGCAAAACAAGCCCGCTCGCTGGGCGACGAGGCTTGGCGCTTCGGAAGGACCCGTCAGCGTCGCGGGCCTCGCAGAAGATCCGGTGGTCGTCGCGCTGCTCCCAGCGGGTCGCGACCCGCCAGTCAGGATCGGTGGCGACGGGACGGGATGGGCCGGGGCGCAGGGGAGCCCGGAGAGAGCGAGCGAGGAACACTGCATGTCTCCGAGCGCGCTCGACCGACGGTCCGGGCCGCGCAGCAGCTCGTCGGACAGAGCCTGGCCGCGGCGTGGCCGGCCGCGCTCGCCGGATCGCCCGAGCCGGCCCCTCACGTGCCCCGCGCGCCCACGGGGCGCCACGGTGGTCGCAGGTAGCCGAACGACGGCTCGCCCCCCGCGGCCACGCCCCGCGCCCGCGAGGGGCGCCGGCCCACGCGCTCGGCGGACAGCCGCGGAGCTCTCCGCGCACCGCGCCCGCGAGGGTCACCGCGGCCCCGCTCGCGATGGGCCTTGCGACCCACGCAAAGAATGGGGTACCACGGAGAGCGCAGTGCGTTTCCGGGGGGTCGCACCGGGGCGGCCCGCTCATCGCTTATCCTGCGCACGCGGCGGCGCCGTCCGCCGCTGACGAGACCTCATGACCTCTCCCGCCCAGGATCGCACCACGCCTCGCTCGCCAAGCCGCCGCAGATTGCTCCTGAACCCGCGCTTCCAGCTCAAGTACACGGGGCTCCTGGTCGCGGTGGTGCTCGCGGTCATGGCCGCGCTCGGACTCGTGATCTGGCAGACGGCGGGCGTCGCGACCGAGCAGGCGCGGATCGCGGCGACCCAGGCGGAGCGCGCGCTCACCGAGGCGGCGAACAGCGCGAGCATCCTGAAGATGAGCGCCGCGGCCCTCGGCGGCGACGAGCTCGGCAGCACCCTCGAGCAGGAGCTCGAGAAGACGAACCGCGAGCACCAGCAGAACCTCGCCGAGGTCGCCGCGCGGCGCGCCCACGTCGAGGAGCAGCGAGAGCGCCTCCTCTACATCCTGGTCGGCGGCGGCGCGCTCCTCCTCCTCGTCCTCGGCGTGCTCGGCGTGTTCATCACGCAGCGCATCGTCGGGCCGGTGCACCAGCTCAAGCGCCTGTGCCGGCAGGTCGGGACGACGCGGCTCACCATCGGTGAGGGGCTGCGCAAGGGCGATGAGCTCGGAGACCTGTTCGACACGTTCGTGCAGATGACCTATTCGCTCAAGGCGCTCCAGACAGGCAGGCTCGCCACGCTCGACGCGGCGATCGAGAAGGCCGAGGCCCAGAACGCCTCGGCCGAGGTCCTCGCCGGGCTGCGCGCGCTGAGGGCGCAGCTCTGCCTCGGCCTCGACGAGTCCGAGGCCGTGCGGCGCCGCGCACCGAAAGGCGGTCAGGGATGAGGCGAATCGCCGTCACGGAGCCGACATGAAGCCCCCCGCGTTGGTCCAGCAGGCGGCCGGCTTGCTCCGCGCTCGCTTCGACCTGAACGAGTACAACCCGACCCCGATCGTCGATCTCGGCGCGCTCGTGGCGAACGCCGACGGCAACGTCGACGCCGAGGAGCTCGACGCCCTGCGGCAGCTCATCGAGCCGATGCTCGGCGCCGAGCTCAACGCCGAGCTCGTCCGCTACCTCATCGAGGCGAGCCTCAAGGTGATCGCGGCGGCGGGCGTCGAGCCCCGGGTGCGCCTGCTCGCCGAGATCCTCATGGATTGCGACGCGGTGGAGGAGGGCATCATCATCGCGCTCGCGGTGGCGCACGCGAGCGAGGGGCTCTCCGCGTCCGAGCGCGCGGTCATCGAGTCGCTCGCCCGCGCCGCCCGGCTCCCGGCGGGCCGGCTCGATCGCCTGAGCGACGACGTCCGGGCGGCGTTCGCCACCTGAGGCGCGGCGTCACCCCTCTTCCTTGGTCGCGAGCAGCCGCGAGAGGCGTTCGCCCTCGATGCGGACCGCGATCACCTTCTCCCGGTCGAAGATCACCGCGCCCGGCGCCGCGCCGCGCGGCTTGCGCACGTAACGGCGCGGGACATAGCTCACCTCGCACACCGCCTCGCCGCGCGCGTCGCTGAAGTGCGCCGCCAGGGTCGCCGCGTCGACGAGCACGTCGGCGGGGCAGCTCGCGCCCTTCGGGAGCGGCACGACGACGTGCGCCCCGACGACGCCCTTCGCGTGCAGCCAGAGGTCGTGCGGCCGCGCGTGCTTCGTGGTGAGCGCGTCGTTGTCCTCGGCGCCGCGGCCGACGAGGATCGCCGCGCCGGACGCGCTCCGGAACACGTGAAACGGCCGCCGCGGCGCGGCGCGGCCCGCCCGGGCGCCCTGGATCCCGGCCGGCCCCGGCCCCCCCGCGCGCTCCTCCGCGACGGCCGCCCCGAGGGCGCGCGCCCGCTTCGCGAGCGGATCGAGCGCCTCGGGCCGCGCCTCGGCCGCGGCCACGTCCGCCGCGAGCGCGGCGATCGCGGCGAGGGCGCGCTCGGTCTCGGCGAGGCGGGCGCGCATCACGGCCTCGCCGCGCTGGTAGCGCCGCGCCCTGGCGAAGAAGGACTCGGCCTGCGCCTTGGCCGGGCGCGCCGGGTCGAGCGCGACCTCGATCGGGCCGCCGGTCTCCCAGTCGTCGAGGAGCGCCTTCGCGGCGCCCCGCGGCACGCGCGCGCCCTGGGCGAGCAGGAGCTGCCCGATCTTCTGGAGGTGCGAGACGCCCCCGAGCCGGCCGAGATCGCCGCGCACCGCCTCGGCCCTGCGCTCGAGCGCCGCGCGCCGCGCCTTCACGGCGCGCGCGAGCGCCGCCTTCTCCTGCCCGGCGGCGGCCTCGTCGCTCGCCTCGACCAGCGCCGCGCCGGCGGCCAGCGGGTCCGCGGGGTAGGCGATCTGCGCCGGCGGCGCGCCCCCCTGCGGCGGCCAGCGCAGGATGAGGTGGCCGGCGGCGTCGAGCAGCCGCGCCTCGCCCCGGCGCCCCGGCGCGAGCTCGAGACGCGCGCCTGGCGCGAGCGCGGGCCCCTCCGCCGACGCGAGCTCGAGCTGCGCGCCTGGCGCGGGCCCCTCCGCCGGCTCGTGCGCGGGCCGCGCGGCCGGCACGCGCGTCGCATCGTCCGCTGCCGCGCTGCCGCCCTCGGTCGCGTTGCCGCCCTCGGTCGCGCCGCCGCCCTCGGTCGCGCCGCCGCCCTCGGTCGCGCCGCCGCCCTCGGTCGCGCCGCCGCCCTCGGTCGCGTTGCCGCCCTCGGTCGCGTTGCCGCCCTCGGTCGCGCTGCCGCCCTCGGTCGCGCTGCCGCCCGGGAGCGGATCCCCCGCGATCACGGCGATGCCGTCGCCCCGCACCTCGACGGCCAGCACGCGGCGGCCGACCAGGTGCGCCCGCATCGCGGCGACGAGCGGGTGCGACGCCCCGGCGCGGAGCCGGGGCAGCCGCGGCAGCACCCCGACCCCCGCGACGCGCGGACCGATGCCGGCGCCGAGCACGCGCCGCACGCCGGCGTACAGGGCGAGCGCGACGAGCCCCGTCGCGGGGCTCGCGTGCGCCGCGTCGATGCGCGCCCCCACGCAGCCCGCGAGCGCCTCGGCGAGCGCCCTGCCCTGCGCCGCGCTCGATGACCGGTCCTCCATGGCCGCGCCCCGTCGGCCCCTCAGCGGAACCGCTCGAACAGCGGCTCGCAGCAGCCGTGGGCGAGGTCGCACGCCGGGCCGGAGTCCTCGCAGATGGCCCCGGACACGCCGTCGATGATGCAGTCGCAGAGGACCGTGTCCGGGCGCCTGCCCGGCCCGCACAGGGCCAGGAGCTCGACGTCGCCGCACGAACCCTTGCAGTTGCAGGCCCTGTCGCTGTTGCCGACGCACTCGAGGCCAGGGCAGGCGGAGCTGGCCTCACACCGCCAGAACTCACGCGCGACGTCTTCGCATTCGGGCGTGTGCAAGTCGCACCGGCGCACGTTGGCCATCGAGCAATCGATGTATCTCACGAGCAGCTCGTCGCACCCCTGCGCCCGGGACAGCAGCGGCTCACAGAACGCGCGGGTGCAATCGCCCGCGTCCCCCCCGCAGGTCGACGAGGTGAGCTCGCAGAAGGACTGGCACATCGACCTCGGATCGCCGCCGCCCGCGCCGGTGGTGGCAGCGATCGCCGAGCTCGTCGTGGTCGTCCAGCTCGCGCTGGAGCTCCCCACGCCGGCGCTGGTCACGGCGGTGCCGGCGCCGCCACCTGCGCCGCCGGCGCCGACGCCGGTGGTGCCGGTGCCGGTGCCGGTGCCCGAGGTGGCGATGCCGGCGCCGGTCCCGGTGGCGCCGTACTCTGCGCCGTCGGGGAGCCCATCGACGACCACGTTGCCGCCGCAGGCGCTCGCCCATGCGAGCGCGGCGAGCGAAGCTATGCTCATCCAAAGCGCCGTCGTTCTCATCGCGCCAGACTACCGCGTTGCGTGCGCGATCGCGAGCGCGCCGCCGGCGCGTGCGGCGCGCGCGGCTTTGCGATAGAGGCTGCGGCGTGCTGCTCGACCTCCTGCTCGCCCCGCTGCTCGCCCAGGCCGACCCGCTCCCCGGGCCCAGGCCCCCGCCGGCCTGCCCGGCCGACATGGTGCTCGTGGAGGGCACGCACTTCGAAGACGTGCAGCGCATCTGCACGAGCTACCGCGGCGGCCACTGCTACGGCTTCTTCCCCGGGCTGTTCGCCGCCGAGCCGCGCGCGACGCCGGTGCGCACCTGCATGGACCGCTACGAGTGGCCGAACCGGGCCGGCGCGCTGCCGGTCGTGATGCTCCGCTTCGTCGAGGCCGAGCGCGAGTGCGCCGCCCTGGGCAAGCGCCTCTGCACCGAGTTCGAGTGGGAGCTCGCGTGCGAGGGGCCGTCCGCCCTCCCCTTCCCGTACGGGTACGCCCAGGATCCGGCCGCCTGCAACGTGAGCAAGCCGTACCGGGGCATCAGCGAGCGGCGGCTCGCGTCGCGCGATCCGGCCGTGCGCGCCGCCGAGACGCAGCGGCTCTGGCAGGGAGAGCCGTCGGGCTCGTACCCCGCGTGCGTGAGCCCGTACGGCGCGGTCGATCTCGTGGGCAACGTGGAAGAGTGGGTGTCCACGTCGCGCCCCGAGTGGCCGCACCGCTCGTCGCTGAAGGGCGGATACTGGTCCAAGCCGTGGGCCGGGTGCCGCGGGACCAACGACTCGCATGGACCGATGTTCCGGTTCTACGAGATCGGCTTTCGCTGCTGCAAGGATCCCTCGTAGCGGCCGCCTCGCCCCGCGGCGCGCCGGCCACCCCGGGCGGGGCCGGCGCCTGGGGGGCGCCGGGGCGACGGCGCGCTCCGCAGGACAGCGACAGGGGATCTGAGCGCGTCGGCGCGGAGGAGCATCCGTCTCCTCCTCGCCCCACCGGCCACGCGTCGAATCCCGGCCATGGGATTGATCTCACATTTGACCCGTGATTTCCTCGCTCGAATGAGCTCGATTCGACTTCTGGGGAGGTGGCCTGGGGTGGGTCCGGTGGTGGAGTGTGGCCGCGGAGCGCGGCGCCTCGTCGCCGCCGCGATCGGCATGGCCATGATGTTCTTTGCACTCTCACGCGCGCTCGCGGCGCCGGCCGTGACGATCCAGGCCGCGGTGACCGACCTCGCGGGCGCGCTGGCGCGGGAGGAGCGCGACGATCTCGCGCGGAAGCTCGTCGCGCACCGCGAGAGGACCGGCGTGCAGATCGCGGTCCTGCTCGTGAGGACCACGGGCGGCGTGCCCATCGAGGATTACTCGCTGGAGATCGCCGAGGCCTGGGGCGGGGGCACGAAGGGGCAGGACAACGGGGTCCTCTACACGCTGGCCATCGACGATCGGCGGATGCGCATCGAGGTAGGCTACGGCCTGGAGGACATCCTGACCGACGGCGTGTGCCGGACGATCCTCGACGCGTCCCGCGACGACCTGCGGCGCGCGCAGTACGGCGGCGCGGCGCACCTCGTGGTGGACCGGCTGATCGCCCTCACGGCGGGCCAGAGAGCCATGCCGGGCTGGATGCCGGCGGGGCTGGTGTCGCCGTCGCGTCACCTCACGGCGCGGTACATCGCGCATTACGGGCTGGGCGCGCTGATCGGTTTCCTGCTGGGCTCCACGATCTGGCGCGCGCGGCGCCCTCCTGCCACGACGGGAGAGCCCGAGCGGCAGGCCACGCCCGGGCGGGGGAAACCGCGTGTGGCCATCAAGGTCGTCTTCGCCTTCATCGTCGTCCCCGCGCTCGCGGTGCTCGCACCGGCATGGGTTTACGGGGCGCGCTCCGAGGCCGCCGCCTCGATGTACCTCTCGCAACAGGCAGGCTGCCTCTTCGGTGTGATGCTCCTCTCTACGCTATTGGGCTTGCTCGGCGGGCTGAGCTTCTTCCACGGGCGAGCGCAGGCGGAGCTCCAGACGCCCTGGAAAGCGTTCCTGAGGACGCTCGGCGTCGCGTTGGGCCTCGTCCTCCCGCTCTGCAGTGGCCTGGTCGAGCTCGCTGCCGCGCGGGCGTCGCTCTCCTTCCTCACGTTCTTCGCGAGCTTCGTGACGAGTTTCGTCACGAGCCAGCTCTTCTTGCTCGGCTATTCGTCCGCCAACGGTTCGGGCGCATCGTCGGGCTCGTCGTGGAGCTCGTCTTCCGGGTCGAGCTCATTCTCCTCGTCCTCGTCCTCCTCGTGTTCATCGTCCTCCTCTTCCTCGTCCTCGAGCAGCGATTATGGCGGCGGCGGCGGCTCCTTCGGGGGCGGCGGGGCGAGCTCGAGCTGGTAGGAGGAAGGTCGATGATGGGACGCACGCCGGAGTTGCCATCGGAGCAGGCGGGGGCGATCGATCACGAGGACGTCGACGAGGTGATCGCGCTCGCCGCGCGCCTCGCCGAGGCGGACAAGGATCGACTTTCGGTCGAGGATCTCGAGCGTATCGGCGCCGAGCTCGAGATCCCGCCTCACCAGGTGCGCCGGGCCGTGGAGGAGCTCGGGAGGCGACGGCAGCGCGAGGCGGCGCGGAGAGCCGCGACGCGGCGGCGGCTCGTCTGGGCGGGCGCTGCCCTGTCGGCGCTCGTCCTCTTGCTCGGCGCCCTGACCCTCTCGGCGCGCGCCTCGCTGGAGCAAGCGCGCGCGGAGGCGCAGCGCAGGAGGGCGCAGGTCGAGAACGTGGTCGAGCGGCGGGAGCGCACCCGTGCGCGCCACGAGGGCGCCGCGCCCTCGCCCGAGCGCGACGCGGAGCTCGCCGGCGCGGACAACCGGGTGAGCATCGAGCGGCGGCGCTACGACGAGGGCGCCAGCGCGTACAACGCGCTCGCCTCGGGGCTCTCCGAGCAGCTCGCCGCGCGCCTCTTCGGCCTGCCGGCGCGCGTGCCGCTCTCGAACGAGATCGGCTCCTGGTAGGGCGCAGTCCGGGGCCGAGGCGCCGGCATGGCGTCAGTCACCGCGACCCAGAGGCCGATGAGCCAGGCCATGACCGGCCGCATGGTGCCTCCCAGGTGCAGGAGGCCGGTGTTGAGCGAGCAGTGCCGCGCAGCAGCGCCGCGCGGTGCCGCCACGCGACAATTGCACCCGACGCCGAATGCCATGACACACGAGAGTCGCTCATTGAGGACGACAGGCCCATACACCGAGCCGGTCGCCGTCGGTCGAGGGCGGCTCGGGCAACCGCCAGCGTATGCGGTGCTCGTTCGGCCGGGTCTCGGGCAGCCGCCATCATCGCTCCATCCGCGCGGCCGGGCAGCCAATCGCTCGGCTGACTGCCGACGATTCGACGCCGCCGTCGCGGGGCGATCGCCGCGGCAGTGGACGCGTCATTTCGCTTGCCTGACGCGCGCGTCCAGAGCGAGCATATGGCATCCATGACCATGCCCCATGGCATGCTGCGCAACCATGCTCTGCCTGAGGGATCCGCCTATGGAAGCCAGGTACGCGGGGAGTTTCGGCACACGCTCCGCGCTTCGTTCGAGAGGCGGCTCATGAGCCGCTCGGCGCTCATCATCGCTGGTTTGCTCGCCGCGTGCGGTCCATCACCGGAGGAGCGTGAGCCAGCGTCGGCGTCCGGCAGCGGCGGCTCGGACGCGAGCGCAGGCACCGGCGGCTCGGGGGCGACCGCAGGCAGCGGCGGCTCGGGGGCGACCACAAGCGCCGCTGGGGCCGGAGGAGCAGCGGGGGGCACGTCGGGGACAGGCGGCTCGACCACGGGCGGCTCGACGGCCACCGCAGGCGGCAGCTCCGGCGCCTGCGAGCAGGGCACCACGAGCACGACCTGGGCGACGGGCTGCCAGACCACGCCGCCGAGCTGCGCAGCGGGTACCTGGACGGCGCCGCGCGGCGGCGGTGAGACCAAGGCGCCGCTGCGCCACGAGTCCGCGCACTTCGCCTTCTACTGGCCAGACGGCACCAACATCACGGAGAGCCAGGCGCAAGCGGCTGCAAACACGCTGGAGACCATCTGGGACGCGTACTTCGGCGCCCCGATCTTCTTCCCCGAGCCGTATTGCAGCTCAACAGACAAGTGGAAGGCCGCGGTTCACTTCGACAACGACTTCCCGCTCTGGGGCGGCGGCTGGAGCCGTGACGGCATCAGCTACATGGGGATGTGGGTCGGTCCTGGCGCCGCGAGCGACCCGTGGGGGCTCGCCCACGAGCTCATGCACGGCGTGCAGGCGATGACGCAGGCGTTCCCGGACTGTGGCGGGGTTGGCTGCTGGATCTTCGAGAGCCACGCGAACTGGATGCCGCACCAGATATGGCGGGACGACGTGCACTGCTCGGAGATGCTGCCGAACATGCCGCACCTCTACTACGGCAACACGCGCAACCGATACTGCAACTGGCAGTTCTTCGAGTTCTTGAAGGACAAGCACTGCCATGGCGCAGTGAACGACATGTGGAGCTACCAGGCTCCGCGCGGCCAGCGCGATCCGTGGGAAAAGCTCATGCTGAGCCGCGGCTGGGACATCGAGCAGCTCAACGACCTGTTCGGCGAGTGGGCGATGCACAACGTCACCTGGGATTACAGGGACCCGCCGCCAGCGGACGGGAGCGATCAGTCCAGCGTGTACCGCAGGGCTTACGGCTCGATCGAGACCGATCCGACGGCGAGGGGTCGCACGGAGCGGCGCCTCCGTCTCACGCGGCTCGAGGCGCTCGACCCGGACTGGGCGCAGAATCGCCGCTTCGTCTCGCCATACCACTGGGCGCCGCAGCGCTGGGGTTACAACGTCGTGCGCCTGCACCCGCAGTCGGACGCGACCAGCGTGCGGGTGGTGTTCCGGGGTGTCACGCAGGCCGGCGCCGACTCCGGCTGGCGCTGGGGCCTCGTCGCGACGGACCCGGAATTGACCAGCGCGCGCTACAGCCCGCTGCAGCGAGGGGCCGACGGCGAGTTGGACTTCTGCGTCGGCCAGGGAGAGAACGTCTACCTGGTCGTGGTCGCCACGCCGACCGAGTACCAGAAGCTGATCTGGACGAATCCTTCGGACGGTCCGGCGTATCCATCGATCCATCGCTATCCGTACATGGTGCAGATCGAGGGGGCGTGGCCCGCCGGGTTCCAGGGCGGCCGGCTCGAGGACTGTCCGTCGGGCACGGGGAGGCATTCGAATGGCGGCGGCTGCGCGCCCTCGGGCACGCCGTCGAGCGTCTACGTCGGCCCCTACGCCAAGATCCTGGGCGGCAGCGTGCGCGGAGATGTCCGCGTGGAGGATCACGCGACCATCATCAACGGTTCGATCTCCGGCGGCCGGATCGGCGCGCTCAGCCTGGTTGGGCAAGGCGGAGCGGGCGTTCCGGCGCGCGGGTTCGACGTGACCGGCTCGGCGCTCGTGCAGACCACGTTCTATCCGCTCGGCTGGTTCGGCGCTGGCCAATCCGTCTCCGGGACGGCGCGGCTGCTCGGGGATGTAGAGTTCGTCGCTTCGTCGAAGTCGAGCAATACATTCTACGGATTCGTTCCCAACGACTGGGATGGCGCCGCGACGGTAACCGAGGTCACGGTCGCGCCACCGTACGCCTGGCAACCTTGAGGAGGAGGCTGAGGCGACCCGACCCTGAGGCGACCCGACCCAGGTTAGGCGACCGGAGGCGCGACCCGACCCAGGTTAGGCGACCGGAGGCGACCCGACCCAGGTTAGGCGACCGGAGGCGACCCGACCCAGGTTAGGCGAGGCGACCCGACCCAGGTTCGATCCCACCCAGGTTCGGGATGGCACAAATCAGCCAACGTGGGTCGGGTCGCCAACGGGGTCGCGGCCAACGTGGGTCGGGTCACGCCGGCAGATCGCTGCGGCGCGAGAGCCCTTGAGCTCGCTCAGGTAGTAACGGCGGAAGGCGAGCGTCGCGCGGTCGCTCGCGACGCTCGCCTCCTCTTGCGGCTCGGGCACCTCGGACGGACGGGACGACTCCACCACGGCGCGGTCCTCCAGGAGGATGCGCTCGTTGAACAGGGTGGAGAGACGCGTCAGCGGATTGAACCGGCCGAAGCTCCGCGTCGTGATCAGCAGCATCCGCGTCCTCGCGGCGTCAACAGGAACGCAGAACATGTGCATCCGGAGATCGCGGCCGGGGATGTTGATCTGGAGGACCATGCCGTTGGGACGCACCCAGTCGAGGGAGACCTCTTGCCGGTCCTCGCCGTCGAGCCGCGCGTGGACCCGCATCCCTGAAGGTGTTCCCGTGGTGTCGACGTGCATCACCGAGCCGGGGCGGAGCGCGCGGCGCATGTTCCGTCCGATCGTCGCGCGGTGAAGGAAGGGAAGGTGAGGAAAGTCGAGCATGTTCTCCATCGCACGCGTCCAGTGCGTTCTCCATTCCTGCGCGAGGACCGAGCGCGAGAGCCGCGCATCGAGCAGTGCAGCCGGAACGTATGGTTCGCCCGCTCCCTCGACGCCCGGCTCGGTGAACAGCCAGAGCAGGCCCCCGAGCTCCTGCACCGGCAGCGCCGTCGCCGCGTGGAGCCTCCGCTTCTCCGGCGGCACCTCGTTGAGCGGGATAGTGCGGCACGCCCCCTCGGCATCGAAGCGCCACCCGTGGAACGGGCATTCGATGCACCCATCCGGCCCCACCCGGCCAAGCGAGAGCGCCACCCCGCGGTGCGGACACCGGTCGATCAGAGCCCCCGCACGGCCGCCCGCACTGCGGAACAGCACCACGTCCTCGCCGGCCACTCGAACCGACAGTGGCTTCCGTCCGAGCCGCTCCGCGATCTCAACCGGCGTCCACACCCGCGCGAACCCCTCGAACATGACAACCTCCGGCGGTTCATGATGAACTTCGAGTTCGCGCCGTGCGATCTGCGCGGCGGCTCAGACCGGGTACCTGGGTGACAGGGGACGGACCCAACCCAGGTCAGGGGACGGACCCAACCCAGGTTGCGGCGTCCCCCGACCCAGGTTGCCGGACCCCGACCCAGGTTGCCGGACCCCGGCGGACCCAACCCAGGTTGCGGCCGGACCCCAACCCCGGCGGACCCCGACCCAGGTTGCGGGCCTCGGCGGGCCTTGACCCAGGTTGCGGCGGACCCCGGCGGCGGACCCCGACCCAGGTTGCGGTGCCTGTGCCTCGTGCTCGGTGAGTCGACCCAGGTTGGCGGGGCGCCAGGTTGGCGGGGCGCCCCGATGTCCCCGACCCAGGTTGGGGTTATTACCCGGTGGTGTCCCGACCCAGGTTGGAATTATTAGGTTGGGGCTATCCAGGTTGGGGTTACCACGTCATTCACGCTGGCGCCGTGAAACGTGCGCATCCACCACGTCCCCACCGGAAACAGGACGCTGCGCACACCAGCACGCCATCGTTCGAGCGCCGCCCGGTAGGACGCGCGAAACGCATGCACAGCGGCAGCAGCCGTGCGCCGCGCGTCGCCCTGATCACGGCCCACGGCGAAGGTCGGGTTGCGCTCACGCAGCCCTTCGAAGCTCGTGGCGCGCTCGTAAGGGGAGACCTTACTAGCCCGCTCGGCTCCCATGAAGCGGAGCCCTTGCCGCTCCAACTCCGCAAGAGCCTGCGTTTCCAGGCGCTCGAGCTCGGCAGCGACCTGACAGCGAAAGGCCTCCGCATTCTCCTGGTCAATGCCCGGCGGCAGCGCGAGCGGAAGCGTTGCCTCCTCGGTCCACTGCGGGTTCTCCGGGTCGAGATACGCCGACGGACGCGTCGCATGGAGCGCGCCACGGCCGAGCTCCACCACATCCACCTTGGCGCCCGGCCATTCCTTCGCATGCCTGACCAGGCCAGCGGACACTGGATTCGCGAGCACATAGGCGATTTTTTCCACTACCGCTGCCTGCGTCAGCAGTCGTACCACACTCGTGGCCTCATGATCCCACACCGGACCCTCCCACTTCCGCAGCACCTTCGTGCCCAGCGCCATGATGCGGTGGAAGAATTGCAAGAAGCGCGGCAGCACGCCTTGCACATCGGTCACGACCAGGTGCAGATGCGTTGACATCGCGCAAAGGGCATGCACCTCGACGCCGTAGCGGCGGGCCGAGACAGCGAGGGCGTAGACCAACAGCTGGTTGATGGCCGCATCGGGACGCAGCAGCAGGTGCCGGCGCAGCACCCGACGGGTGAGGAGGTAGGTCGCGCCTGGAGCGATCTCGCGTGGCTGGCTCATGGGCGTATCGCAGAGACAAGCAGCGTGCCGTGAGTCGTGGTTAATCATTTCAATGAGTTGCCTTGCTCGTAGGGGTGGTGCCCGCCGAGCTCCGCCAGATTCCGCCATGCTCGGCCGGCGCGCGCTGCACCGCAACCCGCGTTGCGCCGCACCCCGCCCCGCCCGAACCTGGGTCGGGTCACGTCAACCTGGGTCGGGCCACGTCACGTCAACCTGGGTCGGGCCACGTCACGTCAACCTGGGTCGGGCCACGTCAACCTGGGTCGGGCCACGGGGTCGGGCCACGTCAACCTGGGTCGGGCCACGACGGGGTCGGGCCACGACGTCAACCTGGGTCGGGTCACGGGTCACCGGGGTGCTACGCTCCGGCGTCATGGACTACCGCCATCTCGGACGCACCGGGCTGAGGGTCAGCCCCCTCTGCCTCGGCACCATGAATTTCGGCCCGGAGACCGGCGAGCCCGACAGCTTCGCCATCATGGACCGGGCGCTCGAGCACGGGATCAACTTCTTCGACACCGCCGACGTCTACGGCCGGAAGCGCGGAGAGGGGATCACCGAGCAGATCATCGGGCGCTGGCTCGCCCAGGGCGGCGGCCGGCGGGACCGCATCGTCCTCGCCACCAAGGTGTACGGCACCATGGGCAAGGGGCCGAACGACGC
This sequence comes from Sorangium cellulosum, assembly GCF_004135735.1. Taxonomy (GTDB): domain Bacteria; phylum Myxococcota_A; class Polyangia; order Polyangiales; family Polyangiaceae; genus Sorangium; species Sorangium cellulosum_F. The sequence goes on from NZ_CP012670.1 coordinate 6,483,905, forward strand.
GAAGCTCTCGGCCTATCACATCCGGCGCGCCTGCGAGGAGAGCCTGCGCCGCCTTCAGACCGATCGCATCGACCTCTACCAGATGCACCACATCGACCGGGGGACGCCCTGGGACGAGATCTGGCAGGCGATGGAGCAGCTCGTCCGCGAGGGCAAGATCCTCTATGTCGGCAGCAGCAACTTCGCCGGCTGGCACATCGCGCAGGCGAACGGCCTCGCCGCGCAGCGGCACTTCCTCGGCCTCGTCTCGGAGCAGTGCCTGTACAACCTGAACGCGCGCACGGTCGAGCTCGAGGTCCTGCCCGCGTGCCGCGCGTTCGGGCTCGGCGTGCTGCCCTGGAGCCCGCTCGCCGGCGGGCTGCTCGGCGGCGCCCTCCGGAAGGCGCGCGAGGGCCGGCGCTCCTCCGCCGACGCGCAGGCGCGCATCGAGAAGAACCGCCCCAGGCTGGAGGCCTACGAGGCGTTCTGCGCCGAGCTCGGCGAGAGGCCGGCCGACGTGGCCGTGGCCTGGCTGCTCCAGAACCCGGTCGTCACCTCACCCATCCTCGGCCCGCGCACCATCGAGCAGCTCGACGGCAGCTTGCGCGCCCTCGAGATCAAGCTGTCGCCGGAGCACCTGAAGCGGCTCGACGAGATCTTCCCCGGCCCCGGCGGCGAGGCGCCGGAGGCCTACGCCTGGTAGGCTCGCTCCCGGGCCGCCTCGGCCGAGCCCCGGCCTCGGCCGGCGGCCCAGGGCGCCCGATCACCCTTTCAGCCCCGTGCGGGCGACGCCCTCGATCACGTACCGCTGCGCGGCGATGAACACCGCCAGGATCGGGGCGCTCGCCACCACGGCCCCTGCCGTGACCAGGGCGTAGTCGGTGGTGTGGGCTCCCTGCAGCAGCGCCAGCCCGGGCGAGAGCGTGAGGTTCTCGGGGTTGAACAGCACGTAGATGGGCCAGAGGAAGTCGTTCCAGTTGCTGAGCAGGCAGAGCACGGCCAGCGTGGCCAGGGCCGGCTTCGACAGGGGCAGCACGATCTTCCAGAACACCTCGAGCCGGCTGGCGCCGTCGAGCGCGGCGGCCTCCTCGAGCTCCCGCGGGAACCCGAGGAAGAACTGCCGCAAGAAGAACACGCCGAAGGCCGAGGCGGCCGGCGGCACGACCAGCGCAGGCAGCCTGTCGAGCCAGCCGAGCTCCCTGACGATCAGGTAGTTCGAGGGCAGGAAGATGACCGGCGGGATGAACAGCGTCGAGACGATCGCGGCGAGCACGAGCCGCTTGCCGCGGAACTCCATGCGCGCCAGCGCGTAGGCGGCCGGGGCGGCCGTCGCCAGCACGAGCAGCGCGTGGGCCACGGCGGCGAGGACGCTGTTCAGGAGCCAGCGAAACACGGGCGTCCGGGAGCTCGCGCTGGCGAGCGCCTCGTAGCTCTCCAGGGTGATCTGCGTGGGGACCAGGGTGGGAGGCACCGCCGTGGCCTCCGAGGGCGACTTCAGCGAGGTGAGCACCATCCAGATCACCGGGGCGATGTAGGCCACGGTGACGAGGATCAGCGCGGCGTACGACAGGGCTCTCCCGGCGCTCCGGCGGCGGGCGACAGGACGACGCGCCTCGCGCAGCCGGATTCTCACGCGCCCTCCTCGCCACGGCCCCGGCCGAAGAACAGGAGGAACGTGCCGAGGTTCAGGAGCGCGAGGAAGAAGGCGTGGGCATAGCTCATGGCCGCCGCGCTGCCGAGCCGGAAGTTCCGGAACCCTTCCTCGGCGATGTACATGATCGTGGTGCGGGTCTCGCTGCCCGGTCCGCCCCCGGTGACCAGGTACGCCTGCCCGAACATGTTGGCGGACGCGAGCAGCGTCATCGTCACGACGAACACGAACACCGGCCTGAGCCCCGGCAAGGTGACGTGCCGGAACTGCTGCCAGCGGGTGGCGCCGTCGATCCGGGCCGCTTCGTAGAGCTCCCGGTGGATGTTCTGCAGCCCGGCCAGGTAGATCACGGCGTTATAACCGAGGGTCCACCACACGGTCATGCCCACCAGCGAGATCCACACCCAGGGCGTCGCCGTGGTCCAGCCCGTGTCCGAGGGCAACCCCACCTTCCCGAGCAGGTGATTGATCGCGCCGACGTGCGGATCGAGCAGCAAGCGCCACATCAGCGCCACCACCGCCACGCCGAGCACGTAGGGCGCAAAGAACATGGCGCGGAAGAACGACCGGCCAGGAAAGCGCCGGTTGAGCGCCAGCGCGACGAGCAGCGGAAATGTCACCAGGACGGGCACGCTCAGCGCCGTGAAGATCGCGGTGGCCCGCAGCGATCGCCAGAAGTTGCCGCGGGTCGGCGAGCCGGACCGGAACAGATCCACGTAGTTGTCGAGGCCCACCCAGGGCTCCCAGGGCAGGAACGGGTCCCAGTCATGGAGGCTGATCCACAGGCCGAGGAAGATCGGCACCACGACGAAGAGGCCGAACAGCGCGAGGTACGGCGCGAGGAACAGGTAGGGAGTCCCTGCCCGCGAGCGCGCGAAGCGGCGCCGGAGCCGGCCGGCGCTGGTGGCGCTCTGCTCGCCGCCCTGCGCCCCGGCCTGGCCTGGCTCCTCCACGAGGGGCGCGTCGATCGCGGTCACGTCGCCCTCCCGAACTTCCTCAGGTTGTCCGAGAGCAGCGCGTCGGCCGCGCGGGCCGCGCGGTCCAGGGCCTCCCTGGGCGGCGCCCTCAGCAGCACGGCCTCGTTCACCGCCAGATCGAGCGTCGACGCCCTCACCGAGTCGATCCCGGCGATCGCCGGCGGGAAGCGGACATGAGGGATCTGCGTGGCGAAGATCGCCTGTTCCGTCATGCGCAGGAACGCGGCGCTCTCCCGCGCTTCCCGCCGCGCCGGCACCATGCCGGCCTCCGCCCACTCGATGGAATGCCTGCTGAGCCAGTCGAGGAAGACCACCGAGGCCTTCAGACGGCGCTGGCCGTCCCGTGGCTGTCGGGGGAGCACGAGGTTGTGCGAATTGCCCCAGACCGCCTCCCGCGGGCCGATCGCGGGCACCGGGGCGACGCCCCACTCCAGCCCGGGGATCGCCCTGTAGACGTTGATCATCCAGATGCCATTCCAGTGGAAGGCGTTCCGGTTGTTGGTGAAGGCGATGCTGTCGGCGTCCTGGCCGACGTCGCGCGGGCTGTAGCCCCGCTTGATCAGCTCGATCATGAAATCGAGCGCCTCGACCCCGGCCTCGGAGTTGAACGTGGCCCGGGCGCCGTCCTCGGAGAACAGCTCGCCCCCGAGCTGCCACAGGAGCGACTGGAACATCAGCCCGCCGGTGAACAGGACCGGCGACACCCACGATCCCTGGATCCCCCTCCCCTTGAGCTGCTCGAGGACGGCCAGGTAGTCGCGCCGGGCGCGGGGCAGCGCCACGTCGCCGAGACCGGCGTGGGCAAGCACGGCGCGGTTGTAGTAGAGGCCCAGCGGGTGGACATCGAGGGGAATACCGTAGCGATGCCCCCTGAAGACGCCCGCATTCCAGAGCGTCCGGGAGAAGTCGCCGGCTCCGAGGCCGAGCGCCCCGACCACCTCGTCGAGCGGGAGGATGGTGTGATGGACCGCCGCCGTGGCCAGCTGGTCCGCGTGCATGACGGCCACGTCGGGCCCGTGGCCGCTGTCGACCGCGGCCGGCAGCTTCTGGTAGAAGTCGCCCCATCGGGTGACGCTCATCCGCACCGTGATGTTGTCGTGCTCGCGGTTGAACCGCTCGAGGAGCCGCTCCATGGGCGGCCTGTCGCCGCCGGTGAAGCCGGTCCAGAACGAGAGCTCGACGGCCGGTCCGGCGTAGCCCCGGCTGCCGCCAGCGGCGACGGCGGCCTGGTCGCGCACATCGACCGGCTCGCCACGGCAGCCGAGGAGCAGCAGGCCCGACGTCGCGCCCAGGGCGGCGAGGACGTCACGCCGGCTCGCCTGCCGCGCTCGATCCCCCTGTGCTCCCGGTGCTCGCCGTGCTGCCGGCGCTCGCGTTCTCTGCATTGGCCCTCCGCTCACGCACGCAGTCCCGCCGCGGGGGGCACTCGCTATCGGCCTGTTGCCCGCGACCGAGCTGAGCCGCAACTCACCCTCGATCCCTCGGCTACTGGCGGTTTACATCGGCACCATTCCACGTCCAGCAGAATATGCACATAGCGGACAGACGATCTCGCTCATGGGCGAGCGCTGTCGTTGGCTGGCGCCTCCTCCAGCGATCTCGTGGAGGGCGACGGTGATCTCGGCCGGGCGGGCGCGTGGGTGCCGTGCGCCGCCGGCGGGCGGTCAGCGGTGCGCCGGATCGCGCGGCGCCGGCGCGGCGGTCGCCGGCGGCTCCGGCGGACCGGGGGAGGCGGCTCGGAGGACGGCGCCGCCGTTCTTCGCGCCGAACAGGACCGTATCGACGACCGCCTGCAGGACGCTGTCGTCGACGGGCTCCCGCAGCTGGAAGAGGCGGAGCGCGAGGGGGCTGCGGATCATCTCGATGATGAGCCTGAGATCGCTGCCCGGAGGCAGCTCGCCGCGCGCGACGGCGCGCTCGAGCACCTCCCGCCAGGGGGCGAAGCGCTCGTCATCGCACGCGCGGGCGAACGCCTCGACCTCCGGCAGGTGCAGCTCGGCGAGGAGCACGCGGTAGATCCCGTGGCCCACCGGCATCGACGCGACAGCGACGATCCGGCGCACCAGCTCGAGCAGGTCGAGCCGCAGCGAGCCGGTATCCGGCGCCTCGCCGTCGCCGTCGACGAGCGAGCGTAGGGTCGCCTTGACGAGCTCGGCCTTCGTCGGCCAGCGGCGGTAGACGGTCGTCTTGTTCACGCCGGCCAGCGCGGCCACGTCCTCGATCCGCAGCGCCATGTAGCCCGCGCGCGCGAGCTCCGCGGCGGCCGCGTGCATCACGGCGCGCACGACGCGCTCGCTGCGACCGCCGGGCCGTGCGCCGCGCGCGCCGGTGCGTCGCCGGGGCGCGGGCGCGGGCTGCGTGGTCGACGGATCATCGAGACAGGGTTCTGCAACGCTCTGCGTCATGGCACCGCCTTCGAGCGAGTTCGAGCGAGGTGGAAATAGGATGCGGCCCATTATGGCAACATTTGGTTGCCTTTGTTGAAGCCCATGGTAAATCGAACATGCAACTGCATGTTGCCTTAATGGAATGAAAGCCACCGGGCACCCCAACCTCGGGCACCCCAACCTCGGTCGGGCACCCCAACCTCGGTCGGGCACCCCAACCTCGGTCGGGCACCCCAACCTCGCTCGGGCACCCCAACCTCGGTCGCGGTGCCCGCTCGCGCGGGTGGTCGCGCCGCGTGGCCGGGGCGGGGTGAGCACCGCGGTGGGCGGCGACGCGCGCTTGCGCCCGTGCAGGACGGAACGGAGGGAACTCATGCATCGCACATTCAATGTCTTCACCCCCGAGGTCATCGAGAACCCCTACCCCCAGTACGCCGAGCTGCGCGAGAGCGCGCCGATCTGTCGGATCGAGCCTTACGACGCCTGGGGCGTGGCCCGCTACGACGATGTCGTGCACGTCCTCAAGCACCCGGAGCTCTTCTCGTCCTCCGGCACCTTCCAGGCGAGGGTGCGGATGCAGGACGAGCGGCTCCAGCGCGAGCCCCTGATCCTCAGCGAGGTGAACGTCATCTCGACCGATCCGCCGATCCACACCCAGCTGCGCAAGCTCATCAGCGGCGCGTTCACGCCGAGGGCGATCGCGCGGCTGGAGGAGCGGGTCCGCGCGATCGCGACCGAGCACATCGACCGCATCCTCGCGAAGGACACCTTCGACCTGATGGAGGACCTGGCCGTCCCGTTGCCGGTCACGGTCATCGCCGAGATGCTCGGCGTCGACCCGTCCCTGCGCGCGGATTTCAAGCGCTGGTCGGACGACGCCGTGAACGCGGGCATCGGGCGGCTCGGCGACGGGGAGGTCGAGCGCATCCTGCGGAGCCGCCGCGAGATGCGCGCCTACTTCCGGGAAGCGCTCGCCGAGCGGAAGCGGCGCCCGCGCGAGGATCTCATCGGCGACCTCCTCCGCGGCGAGGGGGAGTACGGCGCGCTGACGGAGGATGACGTGCTCGGCATGGTGGTCCTCCTGCTCATCGCGGGCAACGAGACCACGACCAACCTGCTCGGCAACGGCATCGCCACGCTCCTCGAGCACCCCGACGCCCTCCGGCGTCTTCGCGAGGATCCCGCCCTGATCCCGGGCTTCATCGAGGAGGTCCTCCGCTATGATGGGCCCGTGCGGATGCTCACCCGCCGGGCGACCCAGGACGTGACCCTCGCCGGCGTCACGATCCCGAAGGATTCGATCGTGATGCCGATCATCGCGTCGGCGAACCGGGATCCCGCGCAGTTCCCCGATCCGGACAGGTTCGACATCACCCGGGAGCAGCGCGGGCACGTGGCGTTCGGCCACGGCATTCACTTCTGCGTGGGCGCGCCCCTGTCCCGGCTCGAGGGCAGGATCGCCTTCGAGGAGATCTTCCGGCGGCTGCCTCCGTTCTCGCGCGAGCCAGGGTCGCTGATGTGGAACCCGTCGGTCTCCCTGCGCGGGCTGAAGAGCCTTCCCCTGCGCTTCGACCGGAGCGCGCCGGCCGCGTGACGCATCCCCGGGAAGGGAGCCCCAGGAGACCATGACCGCGCCCTGGATCGCCGAGCACCGCATCCCCGACGCGCTCGCGGCGCAGCTCATCGGGGACGCGTTCCCGGCGCTCCGCCCGGTCCGCCTGGAGCTCCTCGGCGAGGGGTGGGACAACGTGGCCTACCTGGTTGATGGCGAGCTCATCTTCCGGTTCCCGCGCCGCCAGGCGGCCGTCCCGCTCCTGGAAAGGGAGCACCGCCTGCTCCCGGCGCTGGCCCCCCGGCTCCCGCTCGCCATCCCGGTCCCTGAGCTGTTCGGTCGGGCCGGAGCGGGCCCGTATCGCTGGCCGTTCCTCGGATACCGGAGGGTCGCGGGAGAGACGGCCTGCCGGGCGAACCTCGACGACCGCGAGCGGCGCGCGCTCGCCGCGCCCCTCGCGCGCTTCCTGGCCGCGCTCCACGCCTTTCCGACCGGAGAAGCGAGGCGCCTCGGCATGCCCCCGGACTCCATCGGCAAGCTGGATCTCGCGGCGAGGATCCCGCAGGCGCGCGAGCGCCTGGAGAGGATGCGCGCGCTCGGCCTGCTCCGGGACGTTCGACCCTGGTCGGAGCTCCTCGAAGCGGGCGCTGCTCTCCGCGCGTCCGAGGATCTCCGCGTCGTCCATGGAGACCTGTACGCTCGGCATCTCCTGGTGAGCGCCGGTCCGGCCCGGGCGCTCTGTGGGGTCATCGACTGGGGCGATCTTCACCTGGGCGACCCCGCGGTGGATCTGAGCGTCGCGCACAGCGTCCTCCCGCCCGAGGCGCACGACACCTTCCGGGCGACCTACGGCGAGATCGACGCGCGCAGGTGGGAGCTCGCGCGGATCCGGGCGATTCATCACTCCGCGGCGGTGGTCCTGTATGGCCACGATATCGGAGACAGCGCCCTCGTGCGCGAGGGGCTTCGGATCTTTCGCTGACGCTGACGGCCTTGCCTCCGCGCACCGCTCGCCGCCTCCCCCTCGCCGCCTCCCCCCTCGCCGAGGGCCCCGCGCGGCGGCCCTCGCGCCCTCCTCACATCGAGTAACCGCCCCCCTGCCCCTCCGGCGACGGGCTCTCCTGCTCGAACAGCTCCTCCACCGTCTTGGTGTGCTCCGAGAGCGGCGGCAGCTCCGAAGGATCATAGTCGGGCGCGACCCAGAAGACCTCGGGCGCGGGCTTGTACTCGCTCGTATAGCTTCGCTCGCCGATCCTGCCGTCCTTGTAACGGAGCGTGACGAACGACCTCACGTCGTACCCGCAAGAGCCCTTCTGATGACGGCGCACCTTGCCCTCGGAGAGCTCGGACTTCACGTAGATCCGCCGGACGAAATCGTCGGTGTGCTCGGCCGCGACGTGGTGCTCCACCTCCGCCACCGGATCGCCGCCCAGGATCTCGACGCGGATCACCGTGGGCGTGGGCAGGTACGCTCGGATCATGATCGGGAACGGCAGCGTGTTCCTGATCTTCAGATCCGACTCCGGATAGGTCACCATCGCGTCGAGGCCCATGGGGATGTAGGCGCTCGGGCGGGAGTGGCTCTGCCGGTCCGGCGTGTCGAGCGCGCCGAAGAGCGACGCGGCGTAGAGCGTGCTGGAGACCTGACAGGTCCCCCCGCCATAGCCGGGGATCATCTCGTCGCCGAGGATCTCCGGGGCGATGGTGAACCCGTTCTTGCGCGTCCGCGGGCCGACGTGGGTGTTGAACGAGAAGGTCTCCCCGGGCGCGAGGATGGTGCCGTCGATCCGGGCCGCCGCGTTCGCGATGTTGGCCGCCCGGCCGGCCTCCTTGCCGTGCCGCTTGAACTTCGTCTCGTAGACCGCGACGACCTTGCTGACGTCCACGTTCACCAGATCCGAGACCACGACCGCCGGCGCGATGGGCCGCACCGCGAGCGTGACGACCTCCTCCTCGTCGTGGCTCCCGGCCCGCAGCGCCTCGATCGACGCCTCGATGTCGAGCTCCCGGCCGGGCTGCTCCGGGATCTTGCGCCGGTTCGCGAGATCGAGGCGCGCGTCCACCGGCGCCCGGTAGACCTGGGGCGCGAGCCGCTCGAAGAGCGCGCGGGCCCGCTGCTCGTCGAGCGACCAGACGAGCGGCACGTCGATCTCCCCGCGCCGCGCCCGCCGGGCCTCCCGGATCCGGCGCAGCCAGGGCCCCTCGTGCCCGACGCGCTCCGCGGCCGCGAGCGTCGCCGCCACGTCGACCTCGACGCCCGCCTCGCCCAGCGTCGCGGTGAGCGCCACGTCGTCGTGGTGGAGCCGGACGACCCGCTCGCGGAGCGCGTCGCGCCTCGACCCGAGCCAGGCCGCGGGCGAGGCCCCGTCCGGCACGACGCGCTCGTCGATCGAGAGACCACGGACGACCGGAGAGGCCGGCAGGGCCTCACGCACGGCCACGGCAGCGCCCACGCCGGCGGACGCGCCGAGCGCCAAGACCAGGACAGCGGCCCTCGTACCCACGGCGACTCGCCATGGTAGCCGGATCCAGGACGAGCTGGAAGATCGCTGGACCGTCGAGCGACCGGAAAAAGAAGGCGCCGCCTCCGGAGAGCGGGCACCAAGGAGGCCTCGCCTCCGGAGAGAGGGCTCCCGCCGAGCGCCGGAGCCCTCCCCGGGCGAGCTCAGCCGCCGCCCACGAAATGCACGATCTCGATCACGTCCCCCTCGGCGAGCTCGGCGGCCGTGTGCTCCGCGCGCGGCACCACCTGGCCGTTGCGCTCCACCGCCACGGGCCCGTCGGTCAACCCGAGCAGCTCCACGAGACGTCGCACCGTGACCGCCGCCGGCACCTCACGCGCTTCCCCGTTCACCCTGATGTTCATGCTCCCCTCACCTCCCCCCCGAAGCGCCCCGCGCGCCGCTCGCGGCCGCGGCCCCGGCGAGCGCCGCCCGGAAGCGCCGCGCGTTCTCCACGTAGCTCGCCGCGCCCATCCTGCCGAGCTCGGCCTGCTCCGGCCTCACCTCGCCCACCACCCTCGCCGGGTTGCCGCGCACCAGCGACCGCGGCGGGATCACCTTCCCCGGCGGCACCACCGCGCCAGCGGCGATCACCGACCGCTCCCCGATCCTGACGTTGTCGAGCAGGATGCTCCCCATCCCGATCAGGCACCCGTCCTCGACGACGCAGCCGTGCAGGATCGCGCCGTGCCCGATGGTCACGTCGGCGCCGACGATCGTCTCGGAGACGCCGCCCGTCAGGTGCAGGCACGCGAGATCCTGCACGTTGGTCCGCGCGCCGACGCGGATCGCGCCGATGTCTCCGCGCAGCACCGCGCCGAACCACACGCTCGCCTCGTCGCCGAGCGCGACGTCGCCGATCACGGTCGCGTTCGGCGCGAGGAAGACGTCGCGCCCGAGGCGCGGCGACGCCCCGTCGAGATCCAGGACGAGCGCCACGTCAGCCCCCCTCGGCCGAAAGCACGGGCAGCGCGCGGCGGGCCGGGCGCCCCGGCTCCTCGCCGCCCCGCTGCCGCGGCCGGGCCGCGGCGCGCGCCGCCTCGGTGAGCTCGGCCTGCAGCGAGTGCTTGTTCGCCCGCACCACCGCGACCTCCACGATCTCGCCGAGCAGATCGAGCTCCTCCGCGCCCTCGACGTGCGCGATCTCGTGGCGGCCCGTCCGGCCCGACCAGAGCGCGCCGCCGTGGCCGCCGTGGCCGCGCTCCTTGTCGCGCCCCTCGACGAGCACCTCTTGCGTCGTGCCCACGAGGCCCTGGAGGTGCGCGGAGAGGAGCGCCTCGCTCTCCTCGAACAGCCGAGAGAGCCGCGCTCCCTTCACGTCCTCCGGCACGTCGTCCGCGAGCCTGAGCGCGGGCGTGTGCGGGCGGCGCGAGTACTTGAAGCCGAACAGCCCCTTGAACCCCACCTCGCGCACGAGCGACAGCGTCGCCGCGAAGTCGTCCTCCGTCTCGCCCGGGAAGCCCACGATGATGTCGGTCGACAGCGAGAGCCCCGGGACCGCCGCGGCCAGCGCCCGCGTCCGCGCGACGTACTCGGCCCGCGTGTAGCGGCGGATCATCCGCCGGAGGACCCGGTCGCTGCCCGACTGCACCGGCAGGTGCACGTGCCGCGGCAGCACCGCGAGCTCCGCGTGCGCGAGGATCAGCGAGGGCGTGAGGTGCCGCGGGTGCGGGCTCGTGTACCGCAGGCGCGCGAGGCCGGGGACGTCCGCCGCGATCCGGCGCAGGAGCGCCGCGAACTCGCTCTCGTCGGGGTCGTCGGGGCTCGCGCCGGGGGCGGCCGGCAGCGCGCCGAGCGGGTCGCGGTAGCTGTTCACCGTCTGGCCGAGCAGCGTGACCTCGCGCGTGCCCGCGGCCACGAGGCCCGCGATCTCGGCCACGATCTCGTCGCTCGGCCGGTACCGCTCCGGCCCGCGGGTGTACGGCACGACGCAGAACGAGCAGCGCTCGTCGCAGCCCTTCATGATGGTGACGAACGCCGTCGGCGCGCGGCCGGACGCGCCCTGGGGCGGCGACGCCGCGAGGAACCGGGGCGCCTCGGTGTCGAACACGGTGCGCGCGATCGGCAGCCCGCCGAGCGCGAGGTCGCCGAGCAGGCCCGGCAGCTCGGGGATGTTGTCCGGCCCGACCACCATGTCGATCGCCCGCATCTGCTTGAGGAGGCGCTCCCCCTCCTGCTGCGCCACGCAGCCCGCCACCACGAGCACCCGGTCCGGGCGCTCCCGCTTCCAGCGGGCGAGCCGCCCCACCTCGCTCCGCAGCTTTTGCTCGGCCTTCTCGCGCACGCTGCACGTGTTGAGCACGAGCACGTCCGCCTCGTCGGGGTCGCCGGCCTCGGCGTAGCCGGCGCGGCGGAGCACGTCGTGCATCCGCTCGGAGTCGTGCACGTTCATCTGACAGCCGAACGTCGTGATCGCATACCGGGGCATGGAAGCGAGGACCCTCTAACAGAAGGGGCCCGAGGCCGCCACCTCGCGCGCCGCGCGGACGGATCCGCCGCCAGGGCCCCGGGGCATGGCTCACCCAGGTTGGGCATGGCTCACCCAGGTTGCCGGTGCCGGGGCCTCACCCAGGTTGCCGGGGCCCCACCCAGGTTGCGGCCCCGGCTCACCCAGGTTGCCGGGGCCCCACCCAGGTTGCGGCCCGGCTGCCGGCCCGGCTCACCCAGGTTGCCGGGGCGCCACCCAGAGTGCGGGATCCGGGCTCACCCAGGTTGCCCGGGGCCCGGCTCACCCCCCCAGGTTGCCCGACGCGCCCCAGGTTGCCCGACGCGCACCGGCCCCGCGCCGACGGCTCAGGCCGCCGCAGGCGCGCTGGACAGATCGGACGCCCGCTTCCGCCGATGCGCGCGGCCGTGCGCCCCGCGGCGCCGCGAATCGCCAAAAGGACGCAAGCTGCACGCGGTACCATGATAGAAAAAATCGAGGCGGAGGAGACGCGATGGCGAAGCTGGAGAACCTGGTAAAATTGCTCGATCGCTCGGTCGATCTGTATGGCCCCCGGCCGCTGTTCGGCACCAAGACGGAAGGCCGCTGGGACTGGATCACGTACGCGGAGTTCGGGCAGCGCGTCACCAGGTTCCGCGGCGGACTGGCCTCGCTCGGGATCCAGCGGGGCGACCGGGTGGCCCTCATCTCCAACAACCGCGTCGAGTGGGCGGTCGCGGCGTACGCCTGCTTCACCCTGGGGGTCGCCGTCGTGCCGATGTACGAGGCGCAGCTCGCGAGCGAGTGGGCGTTCATCGTCAACGATTGCGAGGCCGTGGCCGCGATCGTCGCGACGCCGCAGATCTTCGAGAAGTGCAAGGAGATCCCCGGAAAGGCGCCCTCGCTGAAGCACCTCATCTGTCTGTTCGAGCCGAACGGCGGCGCCGAGGCCTCCTCCGCGCGGACCACCTCGTACAAAGCGCTCCTCGAAGCGGGCGAGGAGCGCCCGGCCCCGGCCATCGAGCCGACGTCGCGGGACACGGCGTGCCTCATCTACACGTCCGGCACCACCGGTCATCCCAAGGGGGTCATCCTCTCGCACGGCAACATCGCCTCCAACGTCTGCGCCGTGCTCGAGCTCATCCCGTTCGGCCCCAGCGACCGGAGCCTGTCGTTCCTCCCCTGGGCCCACTCGTTCGGGCACACAGGGGAGCTCCACGTGATGATCACGGTGGGCGCCTCGATGGCGATCAGCGAGTCGGTCGACCGGATCATCCCGAACCTCGCCGAGGTGCAGCCCACCGTGCTGATGAGCGTCCCGCGGATCTTCAACCGCATCTACGAGGGCGTGCACAAGCAGATGTCGGAGAAGCCGGCGCTCATCCAGACCCTCTTCCGCGCCGGGGTGCGCGCCGCCACCAAGCAGAACCGGGGCGACGCGCTCGGCCTCGTCGAGCGGCTCACGCTGGCGGCGGCGGACAGGGTCGTCTTCTCGAAGATCCGCGCCAAGTTCGGCGGCAAGCTGAAATACGCGATCAGCGGCGGCGCGGCGCTCTCGCGCGAGGTGGCCGAGTTCGTGGACGCGCTCGGCATCACCGTGTACGAGGGCTACGGCCTCACCGAGACCTCGCCGATTGCCGCGGTCAACTACCCGGGAGCCCGCCGCCTCGGGAGCGTGGGCAAGGCGATCCCGGGCGTCCGGATCGTCATCGACAAGTCGGAGACGCACGACCCGAAGCAGGGCGAGATCGTCGTCCACGGCCCCAATGTGATGATGGGCTATTACAAGCGCGACGAGGAGAACAAGGCCGTCTTCACGGAGGACGGCGGCTTCCGCACGGGCGATCTCGGCTACCTCGACGAGCAGGGATACCTCCACATCACCGGCCGCATCAAGGAGCAGTACAAGCTCGAGAACGGCAAGTACGTCGCCCCCGCGCCGCTCGAGGAGAAGCTCAAGCTGTCCCCGCTCATCAGCAGCGCGATGATCTACGGCGACAACCGCCCCTTCAACGTGGCCTTGATCGTGCCCGAGATGGCGGAGCTCACCGCGTGGGCGCGGGGCGAGGGGCTCTCGTTCGAGTCGCCCGAGGCGATGCTGAAGCACCCGCGGGTGGTCGCGCGCGTCCAGGCGGAGGTCGACAGGTGCTCCAGCGATTTCAAGTCGTTCGAGAAGATCAAGAAGGTCGCCCTCACCGCCGAGGACTTCACCGCGGAGAACGGCATGCTCACGCCGACCCTGAAGCTGAAGCGGCGCGTCGCCCTCCAGAAGCACGGCGCCACGCTCGAGGCGCTCTACGTCGGCGCGGCGCGGGACGAGCGGCGCGACGCCGCGTCGCCGGGCTGAGCCCCCGGCGCATCGCCGCCGCCCGGGGCCCCGGCCCATCGCCGCGGGCCTCCCTCCTCCGCCCTCTGCCCACATCCTCTCCCCTCCGGGCGCGCGTTCGCGTACGCTGGGCGCTGGCCAACGGTCAGGACCACGGATGGGAGCGGGATGACGACGACAGACACCCCCAGGCGAACGCTGTATCCCGAGATCGAGCCGTACCGCGCCGGGCGGCTGCGCGTCTCCGATCTTCACGAGATCTATTTCGAGGAGTCGGGCAACCCGCGCGGCAAGCCGGTCGTCTTCGTGCACGGCGGCCCCGGCGGCGGCACGGAGCCGAAGCAGCGGCGGTTCTTCGATCCGGCCGCGTACCGGATCGTGCTCTTCGACCAGCGGGGCTGCGGCCGGAGCACGCCGTACGCGAGCCTGGAAGAGAACACCACCTGGCACCTCGTCGCGGACATGGAGGCGCTGCGCGAGCACCTCGGCGTCGAGCGCTGGCAGGTGTTCGGCGGCTCGTGGGGGAGCACGCTCGCCCTGGCCTACGCCGAGAAGCACCCGGAGCGGGTGACGGAGCTCGTGCTGCGCGGCATCTTCCTCCTGCGGAAGCAGGAGCTCGACTGGTTCTACCAGCGGGGCGCGAGCGCCATCTTCCCGGACGCGTGGGAGGAGTACCTCGCGTTCATCCCGGAGGCCGAGCGGGGCGACCTGCTCGCGGCCTACCACCGGCGGCTCACGAGCCCCGATCCCGAGGTGCGGGGGCGCGCGGCGCGCGCGTGGAGCGTCTGGGAGGGGCGGACGAGCTGCCTGTTCATCAACAACGACCTGGTCGCGAAGACGGCGGGTGACGAGTTCGCGCTCGCGTTCGCCCGCATCGAGTGCCACTACTTCGTGAACAAGGGCTTCTTCGCGACGGAGACGCAGCTGCTCGACGAGGTGCACCGGATACGCCACATCCCGACCGTGATCGTGCAGGGCCGCTACGACATCGTCTGTCCGGCGGAGAGCGCCTGGGCGCTCCACCGGGCGTTCCCCGAGGCCGATCTGCGCATCGTGGCGGACGCGGGGCACTCGGCCATGGAGCCGGGCATCCTGCACGAGCTGGTCGAGGCGACCGACAGGTTCCGGTGAGGCGCGCCACCGGACGCCGGAGGGAGCGCGCCGAGGCCTCACGGCCGAGCCTGATTTGCCGCTCCACGGCCGAGCCTGGCTCATCGATCCACGGCCGCGCCCGTTCCTCCAGACCATGGCCGAGCCTGGGAGGACCGCGATACGACAAACACCGTATTTCGCGCTCCTCGCCGTCCTGACAGGCGCCCTCGCCCGCGCTCGCTCACGCTGAATTCGGGCCCGAGCGGCCTCCCTCGACTGCCTGGCTGGCGGCGTTCGGGCTCGGTCTCCCGCGCTCGGCCGCTCCGACCGCTTGCGCCACGTGGTGTCGGTCTCTAACGTAGACCGAGGGAATGTGGAATTCCCTGTGGAGGCTTATGGCAACCAAGGCAGCACGGAAGACGTGGATCCTGGTCTCCGACGCGAGCCGGGCCCAGCTCTACCGCGAGGAGCCTGCGGGCAAAGGGTTTACCCTGCTCGAGTCCTATGATCACGAGGAGAGCCGCGCGCGCGTGCGCGATCTCATGGCGGACGCGGCCGGCCGGAAGCCGAACGGCACCCCGGGGGGCAACGGGCTCATCCCGGGCGCAGGGGGCGGCGCGGGCGCCACGTACCTCGGCCGCCCCGGCGCCGCGCCCGACACCGATCCAAAGGAGGTCGAGGCGCAGAAGTTCGCGCACGAGCTCGCGGACGTCCTGGAGAGGGGGTTGAACGACCACGCCTACGACGCGCTGGTGCTCATCGCGCCGCCGCAGTTCCTCGGCCTGCTGCGCGCCACGGTGAGCAAGCAGGTCAGCCATCGCATCGAGTCGAGCGTCGACAAGGACCTGAGCTGGCTGGACGGCCCCCGGCTCACCGAGCGCCTGCGCGAGCTGCGGGCCGGATAGGCCCGCTCCCCTCGAAGGTGTACGCGACGCCGAGCCCCACCACGTTCGCGCGGGCGCTGTAGGCGCCGCCGTTGATGGTCACCGGGCTCCTCGGCGGATTGGCCCGCACCGGGCTCAGCTGCGGGATCCGCGCGTCCTCGGGGCGGACCCTCCCGTCCGCGGCGAAGACGTGCGCGTAGCTCGCGTCCACGCGCCACGGGCCGAGGTGCACGCCGACGCCGGCCGCGGCGGTCAGCCTCGGCGTGTCGAGCGTGAGGACCGACAGGTACGCTTCCGGGACGGCGCTCTCCTCGACGCTGAGCCCGGCCCGCAGGTCCCACGCCCTGCCCAGGAGCTCGACGGCGTACTCCCCGCCGAGCCTCGCGGACAGCGCGTTCTGGAACCTCCGCGGAAACACGACCCTGGGGACACGGAACTCCTCCGGGAAGCCGGCGACGTCCCGCAACACCACGCCGTCGGGCTCGACGCGGATGTCCTCGTGCAGGCTCCACCCCTCGAGGCCGAGCCCGATCTCCACGCGCAGGGCCTCGACGGGCCGCGCCTCGACGCCGACGCGCAGCAGGTACGGCAGCTCGAACGACACGTCGGCGTCCTCGCCCTGCTGGGTGGCGCGCTCGAAGACGGGCGCCGCGGGGAGGCGCGCCCGGAACGTCGCCGGGGCGCGCACCCAGACCGGGAGCTGGAAGGCCGCGCCGACGCGCCACCTCGGGCTCGGGATCCAGAGCGCGCCGAGCTGGCCAGTCGGCGCCACGATGGGCCCGACGCCGAGCTCGGAATGGATGTCCCACTCCGGGTCCTCGGGGGCGCAGAACATCCGCTCGGGGACGCACCCGGAGACGGCCACCCGGCTGTTGAACGTGCCGACCAGCGCCCCGAGCGAGGCGCCGAGGCGGAGCGCACGCGACGGCGCGTAGGCCGCGCCGGCCCCGAGGAACGCGAGCGCCGAGCCCTCGAGCGACAGCAGCGCATAACGCTGCGGCGCCGGCTCGCCCTTCACCTGCTCCGGATAGCTGGAGATGGGCGCGTACGGCGCCCACACGCCGCCCCAGACGACCCATCGATCATGCACCTTGAACGAGGCGGCGAGCGTCGGGATCGGCAGCACCGGCGCGCTGCCGGTCACCGCATCCATCGTCTGCACGAAGCGCGCCCCCGTCGGCTCGCCGGTGTTCGGGTCGATCTGCCGCACGATCGCCTGCCGCGTGTGCTCGCCGCGCCACGCGAACAGCCCGACGTCGACGAGGAGCTGGCTGCCCGCCTCGTAGACGCCCGCGGGGTTGTAGGCGATGGCCCCGAGGTCGTCTCCGCCGGCGATGTAGGCGCCGCCGCGGGACAGCGGGCGGACGCCGCGATCGGTGAAGTACAGCCCGGCCGCGCGCGCGTCGCGCGGCGGCGAGAGGAGCGCCCCCGCGGCGAGCGCCGCGGCGAGGAGCGCGGCGCGGTTCGTGAGCTTCTGCATGGGGCTCACTCGCGAGGTCGCTTCTGGATGATGGCGTAGATCTGCTCGAGCCCGCGCGTCTCGTCGAGCAGGAAATCTCGCGCCGCCGTGAACACCTGCTGATAGTCCCCGGCCGAGAGCGGGCCTGTGCTCTCCGCGTCGACGCGGTTCACGTCGGCGATCGCCTCCAGGAAGATCTGGATCGGCGCGCGGCCGTCCTTCATCGGCGAGACGAGCGCCGGGAGCACGTGATCCATCACGTGGTACCGGTCGTAGCGATCCTCGTTGAGCGCCTGGAGCACCTTGAGCCCGGTGTCGGCGGCGCCCGGCCCGTCGGGATCCCCCTCCGGGCTCAGCGCCACGGCCCCTGCCCGGAGGAGCGGGGCGAGCACGTCGTCGCCGGCGAGGGTCTGGAGGCCGTCGACCGCCGTCGCGAGCAGCGGCCGGAAGGCAGGGCCGCCTTCGCCCCCGCCGAGCAGGTGCGTGAGGAATTTCTCGATCTCCCGCCGCGCGGGCTCGTGCGCGCGGAGCGACTCCAGGACGTCGACGAGGCCGGCGAAGAGCGGGTGGCTCAGCAGGTCGGCCGCCTTCGCGCCGAGCTCCTCGCGCGCCCACGCGCACCGCCCGGTCGCCTCGCGATCGGGGCAGCGCGCGTTCAGCTGCTCGCGCAGCGCGCGCAGGACGACGGCGCCGATCCTCGGGAGCGCGCGGTTCTTGAACCGGGTCTCCGGCCCTGAGCCCTCGACGGCGAGGAGCGTGTCCAGGAGCTCGTCCAGGGCGCGCGCCCACTGGCCCTTTCGCGCCATGGCGTCGGGGGCGCTGCTCTGCGCGAAGCGCGCGTCGATGGCGTTCAGGGCGTCGGCGACGAGCGTGAACACGGTGAGCTGCTCCTGGGTCCGGCCGTCGGCCCAGGTCGCCGTCTTCCTCCCCCACCTGTCGACCATGCCCACGCTCGCGGCGTGGCGGGTGCTGAAGACGATCCGCGCGATCTTCTCGAGCGCCTCGGCCTGCGTCCACTGCTGGCGGGCCCCGGGACCGCGCTGCACCGTGACCCTGGCCGACGGGTCGACCGCCATCCGGGCGAACGCGACCGTCGACGGGAGGACGTCCTCGGCCTGGAGCGCGTCGGCGAGGAGCGGCTCGTACGAGTTCGCCCCTGCCTCCGAGCAGTACGCGGGGTTCGTCGCCGGCGTGCCGCGCTTCTCGCACTCCGGGCCGTGCTCCTTGCCTGGCCAGTGCCGGTAGGCCGTGCCGAGGAGCTCGATGAGGAGCTCTTCCCCCGTGGTGTCCGGCGCGACCTCGGCGAACGCGCCCACGAGCGGGCTCAGGTACTCGCCGAGCCCCAGCCGCTCGATCAGGTAGATCGCGCCCGGGTTGCGGATCCGGAGCAGGTCCTCCGGGGAGCTGCACGCGTTCACGCCGGCCGCGTTCCGCGGGCAATGGTTCGTGCCGGCGGGCTCGATCGTCCCCGAGATGAAGAGGTTGGTGGTCTCGTTCGTGAGGTCCCGCAGCGGGTCGAGGTCGACCAGCCCGGGGAACCTCTCCGAGTCCGCCCCGAAGTAGATGAGCCGGCCCAGCGCGGCCGGCGTGGGGTGGCGCGTCAGCCCCTCGATCCCGCTGGCCAGCTCGAGGACCGAGTCCGTGACGAGCGGCCCGAGGAGCGCGGGCTTCATGACGAGCTCCGCCCGCTTCGGGTCGCCCTCGGGGAGGAGGGAGTCGAGGTAGAAGGCGGCCAGGTCGTCGATCTGGAACAGCTCGCACTCGGCGTACTCGACGAAGGGCACCGCGAGGCCGAACGCGCTCACGGTCGCGCCCTCCTTGTTGCACTGCCGGACGCCGGCCGTGTCGTGGAGGAGCTGGAGCAGCCGCTCCATGCCCGAGCGGTTGTCGCCGATCCTGGGCCGCTGGAGATCCACCGGGGTCCGCGGATCGGCCGTCGAGGGCGCCCCGACCGTGAGGTTGATCGACGGGCCGTTGAGGTCGTCGGGGTTGTACGCGAACCGGTCGCGGGTCCTGAGCATCGTCGCGACCGCGTCGCCGATGTGCCGCGCGCCGCCGCGCGGGGTGACGAGCGACTCGCTCCCGAGCGCTCTCAGGAGGCGCGCCACGAGGCCGGGCTGCTCGACGATCCGGTCGAGCACCGCCGCCACCTCGTCCCAGAGCGGTGCCTCGCCGTCGATCTGCGCGGGCGGCTCCTTGCCCTCGGCCGCGAGCCGGTCGTGCTTGCGGGCGAGATCGCGGACGCGCAGGGCCGCGCCGGTCATGCGGGCGAGCTCGGTCTCGTGGTTCTCGAGCAGATCGATCATCGCGACGAGCAGGGCGTCCGAGTCCCTGTCGGCGAGCACCTGGCCGAGCGCGTGCGCGAGGTCGGCGAGCGGCGAGTCCTCGCCGCGGAAGCGGCGGTAGGAGACGCAGCGCGCGCACGCGGGCGCGGCCAGCTCGGCCAGCGGCTGCGCGACCGCGTCGCGCTCGAAGTCGTACCTGGCCTGCTCGCGGTCGCCGTAGAGCAGGTACGCGCCGGCGAGGGCGTACATGAGCCCCTCGTGCTCGGTCTTCCACGGCTCGGGATCCGCGCCGCCCGCGTAGCGGGTCGCGTCCACGAGCGGCGCGATCGAGCGCATCGCGGCCGCGGCGAGGGTGCGGGAGGCGTCAATGTACGTGTAAAATTGCAGCAACAGCCCGAACCCATCCCGGGGCTGCGACGAGGCGACGCCCGGGAGGGCGAACGGCGGATCGACCGGGACGGGTGCGCCGGACGCGTCCACGAAGCGGCCGAACGGGTCGACATCGGCGAGCCCGTCGCCGTCCTTGTCGGCGAAGGGCGCGGGGACGCCGCCCGCGAGGAGCACGAAGCCGCGCCGGTCGCGGCGCGCGATGAAGCTGGGCGGGGCCGAGCCGCTCCCGGGTTGGGTCCCGCTCCCGGGTTGGGTCCCGCTCCCGGGTTGGGTCCCCGCGAACCGCGGGTCCTCCGCGAGCGCGACCGCGCCCAGGAGCTCGGCCAGGGTGCGTGGCCGGTTCGGCTGCGCGGTGGCGGGGTCGACGACGAGGGGCTCCTCGCGCGATGTCGTCGGCTCGAACGAGAGCAGCTCGCCCTTTCCCGCGGCGAGCAGCGCCTGGAGCGCCGGCGCGCCCGCCCCGCCGGGGCCGAGGACCTCGAGCGCCGCCCGCGTCAGGGCGCGGAGGCCGGGGTACTCCAGGGCCGCCCGCGCCGCGCCGAGCGCCGTGTCGGCGGGCCGGTACCCCCGTCGCCCCTCGATGTACGAGAGCTTCCCGGCCGCCTCGTCGCTCCCCGCGAACGCCGCGAACAGCCGCCCGAGCGCCCGCGTCGACTCCGGCACGACCGGCTCGCCCTCCGGCTCTCCCGGGCTCGTCTCGTAGAGCGCCGCCAGGGTCTGCGACAGGCCCAGGAACGCGTCGTGCAGCCGGATCGTGCCGCCCCCCTCGCCGGGCGCGACGTTGTCGATCTCGATGTCCGGCACCGCCGCGTTCACGGCGCGCACGAGATCGCCGCGCCACCGCGCCATGGCCTCCACCTTCGCGACGCCGAGCCTGCGCGCCCGCTCAGCCCGCTCGCCCGTGACCGGCGGCAGCCGCGAGACATCGACCGTGTCCTCGTAACGCCCCTCACTGTCGTAGTGGCAGACGCGCTGGTACGAGGCGCCCAGGTGGTCCTCGTTCAGGCTCGACGCGCCCACGCGGTCGCAGAGCACGCCGAAGACGTCATCGCCCAGCGTCGCCCTGGGAGGCGCCCTCCGCGTCGTATCGAGCGGCTCGTGACACGATGCGGCCACCGCCCCGATCGCGGTGAGCGCCACCCCCCGAAACAGGCCAGCGGCCGAGGAACGCAGCGTGCGCCTGCGCATGACAACCTCCCCAGGAAGCCGCCAGGGTATACGATTCCGCTCCAGGTGCGTAGCGACTTCGCCCCGGCGCGGCCCGCGCGGGCCACGGGAGGCCGAGGACGTGCGCACCGGAGCGCGCCGGCGCTGGCCCTGGAAGCCGATGACGCGCCCCCGAAGCCGATGACGCATTGCGTCCGCAGCGCATCCTCTGCACGGCGATGGGGACGACGGCGGCTCTCCGGGGGTAGGCTGTGGGGTGATGGCGACCGCCCACCAAGCCCCGCTCACCGCTGTCGTTCTCGCTGCTGGACAAGGGACCCGGATGAAGAGCGCCCGGCCGAAGGTGCTCCACGAGCTCTGTGGCCGGCCGATGATCCACCACGTCGTCGATGCCGCGCTGGCCGCCGGCGCCTCGGATGTGGTGGTCGTGGTCGGCCACGGCCGCGCCGAGGTCTCGGCCACCCTGGACAGGGCGTTCGGCGCCCAGGGAAAGAACGTGCGCACCGCGCTCCAGCCCGAGCAACGCGGCACGGGCGACGCGGTGCGCTGCGCGATGCCGCACCTCGCGCCCGGCGCGGACGCGGTGCTGATCCTGTGCGGCGACACGCCGCTGCTCGATCCCGAGCAGCTCAAGTCGCTCCGCGGGGCCCTCGACGCCGCGGGCGACGCGCCGCTCGCGCTGCTCACCGCGAAGCTCGCCGATCCGACCGGGTACGGCAGGATCCTGCGCGACGGCGCGGGCCGCGTCGTGGGGATCCGCGAGCACAAGGACGCGAGCGCCGCGGAGCGCGCGATCGCCGAGGTGAACCCCGGCGTGTACCTCGCGCGCGCCGCGTTCCTCGAGCGCGCGCTCGCCGCGCTGACGACCGACAACGCGCAGGGCGAGCTCTACCTGACCGACATCGTCGCCCAGGCGGCCCGGGCCGGCGGCGCCGCGGCGGTCGTGGCGGACGACGTCGGGTCGCTCGTGGGCATCAACGATCGCGCGCAGCTCGCGGCGGCCGAGGAGGTGCTCTACGGCCGCATCGCCGACCGGCTGCGCAAGGGCGGCGTCACGATCCGGGCGAGCGCCCGGATCGACGCGGGGGTGGTCATCGAGCCCGATGCGGTCATCGAGCACGCCGTGGTGCTGCGGGGCGCGACCCGGATCGGCGCGGGCGCGCGCGTCGACGTGGGCTCGGTCCTGACCGACGTGGTCGTCGAGGCGGGCGCCCTGGTGAAGCCGTACTCCGTGGCCTCGCGGTCCACGATCGGCGCGGGGGCGCAGATCGGGCCGTTCTCGCACCTCCGCCCGGACAGCGAGATCCAGGCCGACGCCCACGTCGGCAACTTCGTCGAGACCAAGAAGACGGTGGTCCGGCGGGGCGCGAAGGCGAACCACCTCGCCTACCTCGGCGACGGCGACATCGGCGAGGGCGCGAACGTCGGCGCCGGGACGATCCTCTGCAACTACGACGGCTTCCGGAAGCACCGGACCGAGATCGGCGCCGGCGCGTTCATCGGCAGCGACTCGCAGATCGTCGCCCCGGTGAAGATCGGCGCGGGCGCCTACGTGGCCACGGGCACGACCGTGACCCGCGACGTGCCGGACGACGCGCTCGCGATCGGCCGGGTGAAGCAGGAGAACAAGGAGGGCTACGCCGGCAAGCTGCGGGCGCGGCTGAAGGACGCGGCGAAGAAGTAGGTCCTCGCTGACCGAGCTCGCCGGCAGGGCCGCGAAGGACGCGTGGCAGGCGCCGTCGCTCGACCCTGGCGGTCCGTCGACTGTGGTTGACTCGGGGCTGCCGGCGCGCCTGATGTAACGGCCATGGGGTACCTAGAGAGGCTCCGGAGCTACCTCGAGCGCGTCGCGCGCGCGCCGGGTGGGCTGTCCGCCGTCCATGTCGATCTCGCAGCGCATCGGCGTCACTTCGCCGCCGCGTGGGAGCGCGTCGTGGCCTCCAGGGGGGCGCGCGCCGGCGACACGCCGCCAGCGCCGTGGGAGCTGGACATGTGGCGCAAGGAGGATCAGCTCCTCTACACCATGCGATCGGACCTGCCGACCTTCGTGGAGGAGGTCGCAGATCAGCTCGTCGAGTCGCTGGTGCCGGACGCGTCCGCGGACGAGCTCGGAAAGCTCGTCAACGTCGCGATCAGCTTCGGTATCGGTGCCGAGGACACCTCGGGTGCCCCCGGCCTCGATCAAGAGATCGGCAGAATCGCCGAGGCTGCGTGCGCGCGGCTGCAGCGCTCCCAGCAGCGGTACGGGTGGGAGTCGCCGGCGCGCTACGCCTTCGAGATCCGGGCGACCCGGAAGCACGCCGACCGGTACACGCTGACGAGGAGCGGCGCCACGCTCCTCAGCCTCCCGGGTCTCGACGCAGTGCGTTGGCTCCTGGCGCTGGAGGCCGCCCAGTCGCTCGGGCCCGTCGACGAATGGCGAATCTCCCCGGAGCTCGCCGCGCAGCTGCTCAAGGAGCCACAGCGCGAGGTGGATGTGGACGAGCTGCTCGATGGCTCATGGCCCTTCTCGCTGGCCACCGTTCGCCGCCTCGGTGCGATAAAGCTGCTCCAGTACCAGGGCCAGGATCTCGAGCGAGGGTTCAGGGGCTGGTCCTACACCGTCTTCGATCGGGCCCGGCCCCTCCTGGAGGACATCGCCGAGCAGCGCGCGACGCCGTTCGCGGTGCTCGCCGACGCGCTGCTGCGGGACGAGGTCGCGCTCGCGCTCGACAGCATCCGCCCGGATCCAGCGCGGGCGCTCCGGGAAAGCGCGGCAGCCGCCACGGCGCTCCAGGCCCGGATGGTCGTGCACGAGATCCGGAACGCGCTTGTTCCCGCCCAGATCGCGCTGTCCCGCCTGGTCAGGGAGCTCGGGCACGCGATGGACGGCGAGCCGCTCCAGCGTCATCGCGGCCGCGTGGATGCCGGCATCCACCGTGCGCTCGCGTTCGCGGACGAGATGCTCCGGGTCGCCAACCTCGGCGTGGAACCGGCGGCGCCCTTCGACGTCGCCGCCGCGCTCCGGGACGCCATCGCGGGCCTCGCCGCGGAGCTGAACGGCGGTCTTCGTTGCGCGCCGCTCGAGGTAGCGCCGGCCGTCGTCGGCCCCCGCGGTCGGTTCATCCTCGCCATCACCAACCTGCTGCGGAACGCCGCGCAGGCCGTGGCGGGGCGGGACGGCATCGTCGAGGTCTCCCTCGAGCTGAAGGACGACGCGCTCGCCCTCCGCGTGGACGACGACGGCCCCGGCGTCCCGCCTGATCAACGCCGCGCCATCTTCGAGCCCGGGGTGGCGTTGCGCGCGGGTGGCAGCGGGCAAGGCCTGGCGCTGGTCCGCCAGGTCATCGAGGGGGAAATGTCCGGGTCCGTCGCGTGCATGGAGAGCCCGCTCGGAGGCGCCCGCTTCGAGATCGTGATACCGCTGCAGAGAGGAAGGACCCCATGAGCGGCGACGGACGCATCCTCATTGTGGACGACGATCCGGCCTTCCTGGAGACCTACGAGGAGCTCCTCGCGGCCGAGGGTTACGCCGTCGAGACCGCCACCACCCACGCCGACGCGCTGCGCCGGCTCGACGAGCCGGGCTGGGCGGTCGTGCTGGTGGACCAGAAGCTCCAGGGCCCAGGCGGCCCGGATACGGGCCTGGGCCTCATCGACGAGGCCCGCCGGCGCGCGCCCGGCGCCAAGGTCCTGCTGGTGACCGCCTACGCTTCCAGGGAGGCGGTCGAACGCGCCTTCCGCGAGGGTGCCTACGACTACCTCGAGAAGACCGCCGTCTTCGAGGCGCTGCTGCGGGTCAAGGTGCGCAACGCGATGGAGACCGTCCGGGAACGGTGGCTCGCGACGCTGGAGACGGACGAGACGGAGCAGGCGATCCGGGCGACGTGGACGGCCGCGCAGACGGAACGCGATCCGAACCGGCGAGGCATCCTGCTCGAGCGCCTCATGGCGCTGCTCCTCAAGACGGTCCCAGGCTTCGAGCGCCTGGACACCCGGATCCGGAACGAGGTCGAGGAGATCGACATCATCGTCCAGAACAGGTCCACGGACCCGTTCTGGCAGAAGGAGTCGTCCTACTTCCTGGTCGAGTGCAAGAACTGGTCGAAGCACGTGGGGAGCAAGGAGCTCCGGGATCTCTGGGCCAAGATGGAAGGCCGCTTCGATCGCTGCCGGCTGGCGCTGCTCGTCGCCCCGGGAGGCATTGCGGACACCGTGCGCCCGCTGCAGCTCCGCAAGGCAGAGAAGGGATTGCTCGTGGTGCTGATCGGGCCCGGCGATCTCGACGATCTGGTCCAGCGGCGAGATCGGAGCGAGGCGCTCCAGGAGCTGCACCGCCGCGCGGTCATGGGTGCGACCGCGCGGGAGGGCGACGGGCTTTCGTGATCCGAGCGAGCAAAAGCCGCTACCCCGCGGCCTTTGCTCTCACTCGGCGTCGCTGCTGGCCGCGGAGGCGGCGGCGCCCAGCGCGCCGTCGCGCAGCGACGGGATCGCGTGGCCCATCCGGAGGCGCTTCGCCTCGAGGTACGGCGCGGAGAAGGGGTTGGCCGGGATGATGGCCGGCGCGCGCGAGGAGATCCGCACGTCGAGCGCGCGGAGCGCCTCGACCTTGTCCGGGTTGTTCGTCATGAGCCGGATCGACTCGATGCCCAGGTGCTCGATCATCGCGGCCGCGGGCTCGTAGCCGCGGGCGTCGTCGGGCAGCCCGAGGAGCCGGTTCGCGTCGACCGTGTCGTGGCCGAAGGCCTGGAGCTGGTACGCGCGGATCTTGTTGGCGAGCCCGATGCCGCGCCCCTCCTGCCGCAGGTAGAGCACCACGCCGAGGCCGCAGCGGCCGATCTCGGCCTGCGCCGCCTCGAGCTGCTCGCGGCAGTCGCACTTCAGGGAGCCGAACACCTCGCTCGTGAGGCACTCGGAGTGGACGCGGAGCGTGACGTCGGACTTGCCGCGCACGTCCCCCATGATCAACGCGACGTGATCGGGCGAGAGCCCTTGCTCGGAGCTCGTCGCACCGCCCCAGCGGAACACCAACATCTGAAACGTGCCGTGCTTCGTGGGCACGGGCGCCTGCGCGCGGATATCGAGCTGAGGCCGGATCGCCGTCGTCGGGACGTACATCTCGCTCTCCTGGTGGAGGAATCCTGGGTCTCGTGTCAAGCGAGGAGCGACGCGTCGGATGTTCCGCTGCCCCTGCCGATGTCCGGCCGCCCCTGAAGGCGGCATCCATCAAGTAGCGTAAGCGCCGGGGAGGGACAAGGTGAGCTCGCCAAGTTGTTGCTCCACGGACGTACCGGGAACAGGCGCTCAGCACCGGCGGCGGTCTAGCCGAGGTCCCGCGCGAGCTGGGCGGCGAGCAGGCGCGCGACCGGGGAGAGGTCGAAGGGCCAGGCGTAGCGGAGGGCGACGGACGGGTGCTCGGCGCGGAGCCGCGCGATCGCCTCGGGGATCTCCACCTCGGCGTGGACGCCGCCGGGGGTCAGCATCGACGGGACGACGGCGATCTCGGCCGCGCCCCGCTGGACGGCGGTCGCGACGGCCCCGGCCAGCGTCGGGGCGCAGAACTCGCTGTAGGCGACGAGGAGCTCGGTGCCGTCGAGCAGCGGCGCGAGCTCCGCGGCCAGGCGCTCGATGCCGGCGCGGTACGGGTCGTTCTCCGGCGTGCGCGGCCAGGCGCGGAGCTTCGCCTCGAGCTCGCGCTCCTCGGCGCTCGGCGGGCCCGGCGGCCCGCCCCCCGACGCCACGCGCCGGCCCTCCAGCGCCTCGAGGCGCGTCACGAGCTCGCGCGGGCAATCCGCCGCCGGCGCCCCGTGCCCGACCAGGAGGACGGCCCTCTTCGTACGGCTCATGCGACTTCGTACGGCTCATGCGACAGCGCCTCCTCCGGGGCGCCCCGGCGCTCCGGCGTTACACGGCGCGCGGCGTTACACGGCGCGCGCGCCTCAGAACCACGCCGGCAGTGGCCTCCGTCACCCGAGGCAGGCCGCGACCGCCGCGGCCAGGTTCGACACTCGCGGTTCGCCGATCCGGAAGGACCAGAGGTTCATGACGTAGCCGAACCCGACGCCGGCATCGGGGTCGGCGAAGCCGACCGATCCGCCGGAGCCGGGGTGGCCGAACGACCGGGGCCCGGTCCAGGGCATCGGCGGGCAGGCCCGCCAGAACCCGAGCGCCATGTAGAAGGAGCGGTCGGCCGGAATGTCCAGGCCTGGCGGCAGCCCGTTCATCTTCGTCTTGTCGGTCTGGACGGCGGTCATCTTCTCGACCGTCGCCGGATCCAGCAGCCGCACGCGGTCGACCTCGCTCACCGTGGCCGCATACATGCGCGCGAGCGATCGAGCGTCCGTGAACATGTTCCCGAAGGGGAGCTCGGCAGCGCGGAAGGCACGCGTGCTCATGTAGTCGCCGGCGGGATCGAAGGCGCCGCCGAGCTGGCCGGCGCGGGCCTGCACGGAGTCCGGGCCCCACACGGCGTTCATCCAGGCGAGGACCGTGTCCCTGTCGAGGCCGGTGGTCTCGATCATCCCGGCGGTCATCTCCTCCAGCGTGAACGGGGCTGCGTACTCGATCCGCGCCACCCGTCCCTCTTGCTCCTCGGGCAGCCCGATCCAGGCGCTCAGCCCGAGCGGGGCAGCGACCTCGTCGGCGAAGAAGGCGCCGAGCGACTTGCCGGAGATCCGCCGCACGACCTCCCCGACCAGGAACCCGAAGGTCATGCTGTGGTAGACGTGCTCCGTGCCCGGCTGCCACAGTGGCTTCTGCGCCTCGAGTGCCCGGATGACCGGATGCCAGGCGCAGGCGTCCTCGAAGGTCAGCGGGCCGTCGACGACCGGCAGACCGGCCTGGTGCGAGAGCAGCCAGCGCACCGGGAGTTGCTCCTTGCCGGCAGCGCCGAACTCCGGCCAGTACTGGACCACGGGAGCGTCCAGATCGAGCTCGCCGCGCTGCGCCAGCAGATGGGCGCAGATCGCGGTAGCGCCCTTGGTCGTGGAGGCGACCAACGCGATGGTGTCCTTGTCCCACGGACGGTTCGCCTCGCGATCGGCGACGCCGCCCCACAGGTCGACGACGGCACGGCCGTCCACGTAGACGCAGCACGCCGCGCCGACCTCGCCGGGGCTCCCTTCGAAGTTCCTGCGGAAGGCATCGGCCACCTTTCCCCAGCCGTCCTCGACGTGTCCCTGCACACCTGTCCCGCTCGTCGTATCCAACATGCTGCACCGCCTTTTCTGGAGGGTCTGAAACGAATCGCGTGCGCAGCGCCGCAACGCTTACGGCGCCGTGCTTCGCCGGCTGACGTCACAGGTCCGCCGCATCTTGTGCTTCGAGAGATCGTTGATTCGTGATGTCGCCATGGCCCGCCCGAGCACGGATCTCGACGGCTTCCTCGCTCGGCGCTGGTGCGGCTTTCACGACCGTTGTCTTGCCCGCCCCGTTCGAGCCGAGCAGGGCGACGATGCTCCCCCGCGCCCCGTCGAGGTCCACGCCGCGCAGCACCTCCAGGTCGCTGGACGATCTCTTCAGGCCCTGCGCGTGGATTGCGTGCTGTGTCGTCATCATGCTCCCCTCGCTTCCTCTTCGGCGGCGCGCTCGATGGCGTTGGTCAGCCGTTCTCGCTCCCGGATGATCCACTCACCCTTCGGGTAGTTGCGTACGAACGTCTCGATGAACTCCACGGGGTCTTCCCCGACGATCTGGCGGATCGGGGTCCGGTTCGCCGCGCTCTGTTCGAACAGGTCGACGAGGTCCGCGTAAATCGCAGTCCCGTCGCCCCCCGTCCCGGAGTACATCAGGTATCGCTCCAGCGCGTCGACCGCCGTGCGGTAGCTCGCGGGGAGCTGTCTCACGCGCGCCTTGTACTGCCGCCATTGCCCCTTCTCGCCGATCATCTTCGAGATGAGCTTTGAGATGAACATGTCATCTGCCTCCTTCATGGAGCTGCTCGAGCCGTTCAGCGAGGAAGCTCCAGGTCCGCCAGAACTCTTCGAGGTATTCCCGCCCCTGGGCGTTGAGCGAGTACACCTTGCGCGGCGGCCCCTTCTCGGACGGGACCTTCTCCACGTCGACGAGGCCGCGCTGCTCGATCCTGACGAGCAGGGCGTAGATGGTGCCCTCGGCGATGTCGGAGAAGCCCTGAGCCCGCAGCCGCACCGTGATCTCGTAGCCGTACGCGGGCCGCATGGACAGGATCGCGAGGACGATGCCCTCCAGGATTCCCTTGAGCATTTCCGTCATCTGCTTGCCCACGGACAGCTCCTCGAGCTACCTAACATCACTGACTACCAGTACATAGTAGCGCTAAGTAGTAGCGACGCAAGCCCCACGTGGCACGCAGTCGTCCGAGGCGCTGCTGCCACAGGCTGCACATCACCGCGGATGCGTGGCGCGAGACGCACCCGTTCGACCACGATCACGAGCCCAGGGAGATCCGGTCCGGGGTCGATCGCGCCGACATCCGGCAGCGCCTGCTCGCGGCCTCAGCGGTACGCGGGCGCCGACCTGACCGAGGTCCCGCGCGAGCTGCGCGGCGAGGAGCGCGGCGCCCCGCGCCGCGCGCTGCTCAGAACCACTCCGGCTTCATCCTCGCGTACGAGTCCTCGCCCGACCGGCAGAGCGCCGCGAGGGCCGAGGCCCGGGGCAGCTCCGTCGCGAACCAGTACTGCGCCGCGCAGAGCTTGCCCTCGTAGAAGCCGGCGGGCGAGGCGCCCCGGGCCAGCCCCTCCCGGGCCGCGGCGGCCATCGTGAGCCACTGCCAGGCGACCACCAGGATCGAGGCGAGCTCCAGGTAGTCGGCGCTGTGCCGCAGCATCCGCTCGACGTCGCCGCGCCCCCCCGACTCCGCGAGGTGCATCGTCAGCTCCCCGAGCAGCGACATCGAGGCGCCGAGCTGCTCGCACCACGCGGGCTCGACCCCGGCGCGCCGCGCGCGGCCGATCGCCCGCTCGACCTCGGCGCCGAGCGCCATGAGCGCGGCGCCGCCCGAGGCCACGACCTTGCGGCCGAGCAGGTCCAGGCCCTGGATCCCGGCCGTCCCCTCGTGGATCGAGTTGAGCTTCTGGTCCCGGAGCCACGCCTCGGGCAGGTACTCGCTCGAGTAGCCGTAGCCGCCGTGGACCTGGAGCGCGAGGGCGTTCGACTCGAACCCCTTCTCGGCCGGGAACGTCTTGGTGATCGGCGTCAGCAGGTCGAGCAGCCGCTGCGCGCGCTCGCGCTCCTCCGCGCCCGCGGCGTGGGCGGCGAGATCGGCGCAGCGCGCGGTCGTGGCGACGAGCGCGAGGCTGCCCTCCACGATGGCCTTCTGCCGGAGCAGCATCCGGCGCACGTCGGCGTGCTCGACGATCGGCACCTGCGGCGCGGTCGGGTCCTTCACGCCGAGCGGCCGGCCCTGCCGCCGGGTGAGCGCGTAGCCGAGCGCCTCGTGGTAGGCGACCGAGGCGGTCGCGGCCGCGTTGACGCCCACCATGATCCGGGCCTCGTTCATCATCTGGAAC
Organism: Sorangium cellulosum; assembly: GCF_004135735.1. GTDB lineage: Bacteria > Myxococcota_A > Polyangia > Polyangiales > Polyangiaceae > Sorangium > Sorangium cellulosum_F. The sequence goes on from NZ_CP012670.1 coordinate 6,514,447, forward strand.
ATGTACGCGACGCCCTGGTGGGGCCGCCCCACGAGGTAGCCGTGGCAGTCGTCCTTCTCCCCGAAGCTCAGCGAGAGGCTCGGGAGCCCGCGCCAGCCGATCTTGTGGATCATGCCCGCGACCTCCACGTCGTTCGGGACGAGCCGCCCCTCCTCGATCCGCCGCTTGGGCACCGCGAACAGGCTCACCCCCTTGATGCCGGGCGGCGCGCCGTCGATGCGCGCGAGCGTGAGGTGGACGATGTTCTCCGTGAGGTCGTGATCCCCGCCCGAGATGAAGATCTTCGAGCCGCGGACGAGGTAGTGCCCGGCGTCGGTCGGGGTCGCGCGCGCCTGCACGTCGGCCAGGCTGGAGCCCGCCTGCGGCTCGGTGAGCGCCATGGTCCCGGTCCACTCTCCGGCGTACATCCGGGTCATGAAGGTGGCCTTCAGGGCGTCGTCGCCGAACGCCTCGATGAGGTGCGCGGCCCCCGTGGTCAGGCCGAGGTACCCGCACGCGCTCAGGTTGGCCGCCATCAGGTAGGCGCCGGCGAGCGTCGCCACGACGAGCGGGAGTTGCTGGCCTCCCACGGCGGCGGGCCGCGCCGCGGTGAGCACGCCGAGGTCGACCATCGGCCGGAAGACCTGCTTCAGCAGCGGGTGCACCGAGATCGCGCCGTCCTGGAAGCGGGGCGGCGCCTCGTCCACCGGCCGGTAGGTCGGGAACAGCACCTCCCGCGCGAACCGCCGGCAGCTCTGGAGGTAGAGGTCGAACGTGTCGCGCGCGTGATCGGCGAAATGGGGGAGCGCGCAGAGGCGGGGCGCGTCGAGCACCTCGTAGAGGAGGAAGTCGACGTCGCGGTCGTTGAGCAGGGGGTTCTGCGGGGCGGTCATGGGGTGCCTCGCCGATGTTGGCGCAACGCCAGGCGCCGATGAAGCGGGATGTCGAGGTCTTGTCCCGGCCATGGTCCGGCGAGCGTGGGCTGGGCGGACGCGCGCCGCGGGATCGTGACGGCGCAGCGGGCGAAGCCGCCGGCATCGCGGCGGAGGGCGTCGTCAGCCGGCCGCGAGCCATCGTCAGCCGGCCGCGAGCCATCGTCAGCCGGCCGCGGGCCATCGTCAGCCGGCCGGAGGCCCGTCGTCAGCCGGCCGCGAGCCATCGTCAGCCGGCCGGAGGCCCATCGTCAGCCGGCCGCGAGCCATCGTCAGCCGGCCGGAGGCCCGTCGTCAGCCGGCCGCGAGCCATCGTCAGCCGGCCGGAGGCCCATCGTCAGCCGGCCGCGAGCCATCGTCAGCCGGCCGGAGGCCCGTCGTCAGCCGGCCGCGAGCCATCGTCAGCCGGCCGGGGACCCGTCGTCAGCCGGTCGCGAGGCTCGCACGAAGGTCGGCCTCGACCTCTCCCCAGGACCGGCCAGCGTCCGGTGCTGCTTCGTAGTCGGCGAGCCGACGGCCGAGCTCGGCGCTGTGCCACTCGGGTACCGGCACATCGTCCTCCCTCGCCGCGATCCGCTCCCAGAGCGCCTGGACGTACTCGATCTGCTCGTTCACGGTGAGCTCGTCGAAGCCAGGCGGCGGGTTCTGGATGACTCTTTCCGTGGTCAGCAGGATACCCCAGGGGCCCGCAGCGGCGCAGCGCCTGGTCGCCGCGGTCAAGAGCGAGCGGCGCCGACGGCGAGCCACGCGCCGCGGCACCGTCACGCCGATCCGGCACCGCAGCGCCCGCCGGTGACGTTCCACTTGGATCCGAAGGCGGCCCTGTCGTCGAGGTCGGCCCGTCGCTCCCTCCGGATTCCGACCGTGCTGCGATACGCGTCATCTCGGCGTCGAGATCGCCTTCAGCAGATCAACGAAGCTGGGCTGGCTGACGACTTGGCGGTGTGCTGCCGCGTGGTAGGCGCGATCAGCACCAGCGCCGCGTTGGGCTGTGTCCCGAGATCGCACAGAATTGCGCGGTCTCTCTTGTTGAAGCTGCTCCTTGAACCACTTCGCCATCTGCTCGAGCTGGTCTTCAGCAAACTGCTTTGCCAGAAACTCATCGAGGCGACGCGGGTCGATCTCTACATTCCCGGAGCGCGAGCTCAACGACCGACGCTAGCCCTCGGGCGCGGCCGGGTGCGCCGGCGCCACGGGGTGCTCGCCGCCCCGCCGCCGGAGCCGCGCGAGGCGCGCCCGGAGGTCGTCCGCGACCACGTAGAACGCCGGCACCACGAGGAGGCTCAGCGCCGTCGAGACGACCAGGCCGCCGATCACCGCCGCCGCCATCGGGGCCCGGATCTCGGAGCCGGGGCCGAGCGCCAGCGCCGCCGGGACCGCCGCCATCATCGTCGCGGTCGACGTCATCAGGATCGGCCGCAGCCGCACCGGGCCGGCGTGGAGCATCGCCTCGCGGGCCCCCATCACCTCCCCTTCCCCCTTGCCGTGCCCGCCGCGCGCCCCTTCCTCGTGGGTCGTGCGTCCGCCTTCGCGGCGCACCTCCAGCGCGTAATCCACGAGGATGATCGAGTTCTTCTTCACGATCCCCATGAGCAGGAGGATCCCGATCATGCTGAAGATGTTCAGCGTGTGCCCGGTCAGGTGCAGCGCGAACGCCGCCCCCGCGAGCGACAGCGGCAGGATCGTCAGCACCGTCACCGGGTGCAGGAACGAGTTGAACTGCGACGCCAGCACCATGTAAGCGACCAGGATCCCGAGCACGAGCGCGAAGATCAGGCCGCCCATCGACTCGCGGAACGTCACGCTCGCGCCGCCCAGCACCACGCGGTAGCCGGGCGGCAGGTCGCGCCCGAGCTCCTCGACCCGCGCGACCGCCTCGCCCTGCGAGCGCCCCGGCGCGATGTTGCCGTAGATCGAGATCGCCCGCTCGCGGTCACGGCGCGTGATCGCCTGCAGCGCAGGGCGCTCCTCGTACGTGATGACCGACGTCAGCGGGACCAGCGCGCCCGAGGCGCTCCGCACCTGGATACGCGCCAGGTCCTCGGGCCGGCTCCGCTGGTGGGCCAACAGGCGCGCGCGGACGTCGATGCGGCGGCCGTCGTCGTTGTACTTCCCGACGCGCCCGCCGCCGATCAGCGTGTTCAGCGTCGTCGCGATCGCCTCGACGCTCACCCCGAGGTCCGCCGCGCGCGCCCGGTCCGGCACGATGCGGAGCTCCGGCATGCCGAGCTGGTAGTCCGTGTCGAGATCCACGACGAGGCCGCTCTGCGCGAGCTCGGTCCGGATGCGCTCGCTGTGCCGCGTGAGCTCGTCCCAGTCGGGGCCGCGCACCGAGAACTCGACCGGGAACCCGCGCTGGGCCGTGAAGCCGGACTGCGAGAGATCCTGGACCACCGCGCGCAGGCCAGGGTAGCTGTTCAGCTCCTTGCGGAGCTCGGCCTGGAGCCCGGCCTGCGACAGCGTCCGCTCGTCGCCGGGCTTCATCGTGAGGAACAGGACGCCCGTGTTCACGGCGCCGCCGCCGAAGCCGCCGACCACCGCGAACACCCGCTCGATGGCCGGGTGCTCGTTCGCGAAGCTCTCGGCGCGCTGGAACAGCCGGTCCGTCTCCGCGATGTCCGAGCCGATCGCCGTCTGCAGGCGGACGAGGAGGCGCCCCTGGTCCTGCGACGGGACGAACTCCGTCGGGAGCCGCTGCAGGGTGACGATCGAGGCGGCGAACAGGGCCGCGCCGAGCACCACGACCGCGAGCGGGAACCGGAGCGCCCGGGCCAGGAGGAAGCGGTAGCCGCGCGCGAGCGCCTCGAAGCCGCGGTCGACGAGCCGCCCGAGGCGGCTCCGGCCCTCGCGCGAGACGTCGAGGATCTGCGCGCAGCGGGCCGGGGCGAGCGTGATCGCCTCGAGGTACGAGAGAAGCACCGCGATGCACAGGGTCACGCCGAACTGGAGGAAGAACCGGCCGACGATCCCGTCCATGAAGACGATCGGGATGAAGATCGCGACGACCGCGAGCGTCGCGGCGAGCGCCGCGAACGTGATCTCGGCCGTGCCCTCGCGGGCGGCGCGGACGCGGTCCTTCCCCCCCTCGGCGTGCCGGTGGATGTTCTCGAGCACCATGATCGCGTCGTCGACGACGATGCCCACGGCGAGCGAGAGCCCGAGCAGCGTGAAGGTGTTCAGCGTGAAGCCGAGGAAGTAGATCGCCGCGACCGTGCCGAGCAGCGACATCGGGATCGCCAGGACGACGTTGAGCGTGCTCGAGAGCGAGCCGAGGAACATCCAGCAGACGAGCGCGGTCAGCGCGACGGCCATGCCGAGCTCGAGCTCGATCTCGTGGACCGACTCCTCGATGAACTTGGTCGAGTCGAAGTTGACCCCGACGGTCATCCCCTCGGGCAGGGTCTTCTCGACCTCGGCGAGCGCCGCCCGGACCCCCTTCGCGACCTCGACCGCGTTCGAGCCGCGCTGCTTCTTGATGCCGAGGCCCTGCGCGGGCTCGCCGTTCACCCGCGCGAGCCGGCGGACGTCCTCGAAGCCGTCCTCGATGAGCGCGACGTCCTCCAGGTACACCGTGGCGCGCGCCGACGACGGCGGGCCCGCGGCCGCCCCGGGGGGGCCCGCGGCCGGGGCGGCCGCGCCCGGCGGGCCGCCCTCGCGGACGACGATCTTCCGGAACATCTCGAGGTCGAGCGCCTCCCCCAGCACCCGCACGTTCAGCTCCCGCCCCTCGGTCTCGATCCGGCCCGCGGGGAGCTCGATGTGCTGGCGGCCGAGGGCCTGGGTCACGTCGACCACGGTGAGCCCGTGGGCGGCGAGGCGATCGGCGTCGATCCAGATGCGGACGTTGCGCTCCAGGTAGCCGCCCAGCATCAGCTCACCGACGCCGGGCACGGTCTGGAGCTTCTCCTTCAGCCGGTAGCGCGCGACGTCGGCGATGAGCTGGGGAGAGAAGGGGCCGGAGAGGCCGACCCACATGATCGGCTGGTCCTCCGGGTTGCGCTTGGAGACGACGGGCGGGTCGAGATCGGGCGGCAGGCGCCGCTGCGCCTGGGAGATCTTCGTCTGCACGTCCTGGAGCGCGACGTCGACGTCGCGCTCCAGATCGAGCTCGATCGTGACCGAGGCGCTGCCCTGGCGCGACGTCGACGTGATCGACCGGATCCCCTCGACCTGGACGACCGCCTCCTCGATGGGCTCGACGACGTCGTGCTCCATGATCTCGGGGGCGGCGCCCTCGAGCGTGGCGGAGATCGAGATGGTGGGGAAGTCGACGTCGGGGAACTGGCTGATGCCGATGCGCGACGCGGCCACGAGGCCGAAGACGATGGTCGCCGCCATCAGCATCCAGGCGAAGACCGGCTTCTTGAGGCACGCTTCGGTGAGGCTCACGGCGCGCTCCGGGGCGAGGCCGGCGGCGTGGCGCCGGGGGGCGAGGGCGACGAGGCGGCGGCGGGCACGTCCGGCGGCGGCGCCGCGCCGGGAGGCGACGGCGTCGCGGCGGCGGGGACGGTCGGCGGCGCCGCGCCGGGGGGCGAGGGCGGCGACGAGGCGGCGCCCGCGCCGTCGCCGGCCGGGGCGCCGGGCACGCTCCCGGGCGGGCTGACGCGGACCTGGGCGCCGTCGCGCAGCGCCTCGGCGCCGCGCACGACGAGGCGCTCGCCCACCGACAGCCCCGACATGACCTCGACGCGGCCGTTCGCCGTGCGCAGCCCGAGCGAGAGCACGCGCTCGCGCGCGACGTCGCCGTCGACCACGTAGGCGAGGAAGCCGCGCTCGCTGGGCCGCACGGCCGTCAGCGGGATGACCGGCGCGTCGCCGCTCGCGCCCACGGGCACGGTCACCTCGGCGAAGGTGCCGGGGCGGAGCGCGTCCTTGCCCTCGCCCTGCACCTCGCCGGTCACGGCGACCATGCGCGTCGTCGGGTCGGCCGCGTCGGCGACGTGCGTCAGCTTCGCGGTGAAGGTCCGCGCGTCGCCCTTCACCGTGAAGCGCGCCTCCATGCCGGGCCGGACGCGCGGCGCGTCGGAAGCCGGGATCTGGAAGCGGAGCAGGAGCGGGTCGCGGCGGAGGAGCGTGGCGAGCACCGTCCCGACCGCGACGTGCTGGCCGGTCTGCACGGTGCGCGTCTGGATCTTGCCCTGGATCGGGGCGCGCACGTAGGCGTCGCGCAGGTTCAGGAGCGCCTGGTCCACGGCGACCTTCGCCTCGGCGACCTGCGCCGCGGTCGTCGCCGCCTTCGAGCGCCAGGACGCGATCTCCTCCTTGCTGAAGACCCCCTCGGCGCCCTCGGCCTCGCGCCGCTCGAGCCCGGCGGCGGCCTCGGCCTGCGCGGCGGTCACGCGGTCGAGCGTGGCGCGCGCCGCGCGGACCGCGAGGTTGTACCGCGCCGGGTCGATCTCGACGAGCACCTGCCCCGCCTTGACCTCGTCGCCCTCCATGAACCGCACCGCCTCGACGACGCCCGCGACGCGCGCGGTGAGCTGCACCTGCTCGAAGGCGTCGACCGTGCCGACGGCCGGCACGGCGTACTCGACCCGCTCCGCGGTGACGGGCACGACCTCGACGGGGAAGCTCATCGCCTGCTTTCCCTGCCTGCGCCCCTGCTCGGGCGTGGCCTCGCCCCTCTTGCACGCTGGAGTTCCGAAGAGAGCGAGCCCCGCGACGAGGGCGAGCGCGGCGATGCGGATCCGTTGGAGCACCATCGAGCCGAAGGCTTAGCGCAACTCGCGGCCGAGGGCGCGCGCTTCGGGCCGGGCGGGGCTACTCGAACAGGTCGGCCACCTTGCAGGAGAACCCCGGCAGGACGTCGCCGCCGTCGACGAGCTCATCGCGCCCCAGCACGCGGAGGTGAGGAGCCGACCAGGAGGCCTCGTCCCTGCGCGGGCCCGGCTCCCCTTCGGCCGCAGGGCTTCCGCCCTCGCCCTCCCGCCGGGACGCATCTACGCTTGCGGGGCATGCGCCCCACCGTCCTCCTCTGGGACATCGACGGCACCCTGCTCTCCACCGGCGGCGCGGGCCGCCGCGCCATGGAGCGCGCGTTCGATCGGCACGCCGGCCGCCGCGACGCGTGCGCGGCGTTCTCGTTCGACGGCATGACCGACCGGGCCATCCTGCGGACAGGGCTCCGCGCGATCGGGCACGACGCCACCGAGGACGCGATCGACGCGCTCCTCGCGATCTACGTCGAGCTGCTCGCCGAGGAGATGCTGGTCGCCGGCGACACCCGGCTCCACCACGGCGTGCTCGAGGCGCTCGACGCCACGGCCCGGCGAGCCGGCTGCGCCGTCGGCCTCGGCACGGGCAACGTCCGCGCGGGGGCGCGGGCGAAGCTCACGCGCGTCGGCATCTACGAGCGGTTCGCGTTCGGCGGCTTCGGCTGCGATCACGAGCGCCGGGACGAGCTCTTGCGCATCGGCGCCGCGCGCGGGGCGGCGGTGCTCGGGGCGCCGCTCGAGGCGTGCCGCGTCGTGGTCATCGGGGACACGCCGAAGGACATCGCGGCCGCCCAGGCCATCGGGGCCGAGTCGATCGCCGTGGCGACCGGCAGCTACGACGTCGCGGCGCTCGCCGCCTGCGCCCCGACGCACCTCTTCGGCGATCTCGGCGCGGAGGGCGCGCTCGAGGCGCTGCTCGGCTAACCCCACCCCCTGGCCCCGGCGCCCCCCTCAGCGTGAGCACATCTCGATGAGCATCGTCTCGAGCACCGCCTGCGCCGGGCGGCGGCTGCTCTTCAAGGCGAGATCGGTCTCGGCCAGGACGCGCATCCAGCCCGCGAGCGCGCCCCGCGGGAGCCCGCGGATCGTCTGCGCCACGTCGTTCACCTTGTAGGGCGACACGCCGGCGCGCTGCGCCGCCTCGGCCTGGCTCGCGCCGGCGGCGAGCGCCGACTCGAACTTCACCATCTGGCGGACCGACCACGAGACCGCCCCGAGCAGGCGCAGCCCGCCGTCGCGCGGGTCGTACGCGTCGGCGAGCGCCGCGAGCGCGCGGTCGAGGCGCCGCCTGCCGAGCGCGTCGATGAGCTCCCAGACCGTGCTCTGCCGGACGCGGATGACGACCTGCGCGATCGCGTCCTCGGTGATCGGCTGCTTCGGCCCCACGTACAGCGAGAGCCGCTCGATCGCGTCGACCACGTAACCGAGCTCGGGCCCGGCGATCTCGGCGAGCTGATCGGCCACGTCGCTCGCGATGGGGTTGCCCTTCTCGCGGGCGATGGAGGTGATGAAGCCGGGCAGGGCGCGGCGGCTCAGCGGCTCGCACGCGACCAGGAAGTCCCCCTTCTTGGCCGACGTGACGACGCGGCGCTGGGCGTGGAGCTTCGTCGCCACGAGCACGAGCACCGCGCTCGGCGAGGGCGCCTTGGCGTACTCCGCGAGCGCGTCGAGCGGGCTCGCCTGCCTCGACGCCCCCCGCTTGCCGCCCGCGCCGGCGCGCTCCTCCTCGCCGCCGCCCTCGTCGCCGCCGTCGTCCTTCTTCTCCCAGCGCTCGACGCCGCGGACGAGCACGAAGCGGCGCGGGGCCATCATCGGGAGCATGCGGGCGGCGCCGAGGATCGACTCGATCGACGCGTCGCCCGCGAGGAACTTGTCCTCGTTGAAGCCGGCGATGCCCCCCTTCGCCGCGGCTTCCCGGAGCGCGTTCACCACGCGATCGACCAGCCAGCGCTCCTCTCCCAGCACGAGGTAGACCGGGCGAAGGGCGCCCGAGGCCGCTTCCTTCAAGGCTTGGTCCGGCGTCACCGCCCCGGCATCGGGTGGAAAGGCGGGTGCGTCAAGCGCGACGCGCGCGCCCGGGCGGAGGGGCGCCGTGGGGGCTCACCGGAGGGGCTGAAGTGCAGGCGAGCCACCAACGGGGCTCGCCCGGAACGCAAGCCCCGGAGGTGAGCCCCCACGGCGCCCCTCCGCCCGGGCGCGGCTCACGGCAGCGAGAACGGGACGTCGACGCGCACGGTCGCGCCGGGAGGCGGAATGGCGATCGGCGGGAGCGCGGCGGCGAGGCAGGCCGTGACCTCGGGGCGCGAGGTCTCCCGGTCCTCGATCAGGCCGCGCGCGAGCTGCCGGCCTCGTGCGTCGAAGGTGAAATTGAAGACGTACTTCACGACGCGCGGCTCCGGCTGCGCCGCGACCGCCGGCGCGTAGCAGCGCGACCGGAGCGCCGCGCGATGGGCGTCGAGCGCCCGCGCGGCCTGCCGCGCGACCTCGTCGCGCGGCACCGCGGGCGCGCTGGCCGGTCGAGCGCCCTCGGCGGCCGGCGCCGCGGGCGCGACGGCCGGGCGCGCGACGGCCGCGCCGGGCTCACCCCGCCGCGGCGGCGCCTCCTCCCCGGCCGCAGGCGGCGCCGGGGCGCGCTCGGCCGGGCCGTGGCGGAGGCCCAGGTAGACCGCGGCGGCGATCATGGCGCTGCCGAGGAGGATCGCGGTGGGGGTCGAGAGCTGCTTGCCCATGCCTTGCATCCGGCGGCGCCCGGGCGAGCGCCGCGGCGGGGCCGATCCACAACCCCTCGTGCCTTAGCCGGAATGCGCGCCGGCGGCGAGGCGGCCGCGGCGCGAGGCGGCCGCCGCGGCCATTTGACGCGCGTGGCCCCGCCCGCTCTGATGCCGCGCCGTGTGGTCCGTCCTCCTCGTATTCGTCGCGACGTACATCCTCATCGCGGCGCGGCGCCTCGCGATCCTCCCGATCGGCCGGTCGGCCGGCGCCCTCGCGGGCGCGTGCGGCATGGTCGTCCTGAGCGCGCTGATCCCGGGCGCCGGCCTGACGCCCGACGAGGCGTTCGCCGCGATCGAGCCGAACACCATCGGTCTCCTGCTCGGCATGATGCTGCTCTCGGCGTCGCTCGACGCGACCGGGGTGTTCGAGCGCGCGGCGGCGTGGGTCGCGCGGCGCGACCTGTCGCCGGTCCGCCTGCTCTACGTCGTCACGGTCGGCGCCGGGCTCGCCTCGGCGGTGCTGCTGAACGACTCGGTCTGCGTGATGCTCGCGCCGCTCGTCGACAGGACCGCCCGGCGCGCGGGGCTCGATCGGATCCCCTACCTCCTCGCGCTCGCCATGGGCGCCAACGCCGGCAGCGCGCTCACGCTCGCCGGCAACCCGCAGAACATGCTCGTGGGCCACCTCTCCGGCATCTCCTACCGCGACTACCTGCTGGAGGCGGGCCCGGCCGCGCTGATCGGGCTCGCCGTGACCGCCGTGGCGCTGCACCTCCTGCTCCGGCGCCGGATCGCGGCGCGGACCGCCCCGCCCGCGATCGAGCCCGCGTGGGAGCCCGCGCCGCCGGACGGGCGGCCGAGCGCCCTCGTGCCCCTCGCCTGCCTCGCGGTCGTGTCGGTGCTGTTCGTGCTCGGCGCCAACCTGGCGTGGACGGCGATCTGCGGCGCGGCCGCGGCCATCCTGCTGCACCGGCGCGACGCGGGCGGCCTGTTCGCCCGGGTCTCGTGGCCCGTGCTCCTGTTCTTCGGCGCCCTCTTCATCGTCGTGGCCGGCCTGCAGAAGACCGGCATACCCGAGCAGGCGCTGCGCGCCATGAGCCCCCTCCTGCCCTCGGGGCCGACGCTGGGCGTCGTCGGGCTGAGCCTCGCCCTGCTCGTCGGGTGTCAGATCGTCTCGAATGTGCCGTTCATCCTGCTCGCGGAGTCGTACATCCAGAGCCAGCCCGATCCGCACCTCGCCTGGATCGCGACCGCGCTGATCTCCACCCTCGCCGGCAACTTCACGCTGCTCGGCTCGGTGGCGAACATCATCGTCGTGGAGGTCGTGGGCGCCGAGCGCGAGATCGGCTTTCGCTCGTACGCCAGGGTGGGTGTCCCGGTGACGCTCGCCTCGTGCGCCGCGGCGCTCCTCTGGCTCCTGCTCGCGCGCTGAGCCGGATCGCGGCGCCCGCCGGCGCCGCGATCCGGCTCGCCGCCGCCGCCGGTCCGAGGGGCCGCGGCGCTCCGGGCTCGCCGCCGCCCTCGTGGTACCCCCCGGTCGCGCTCACAGCGACGCGTGCTCACGCTCTCGGGACCGGCATTGCCGCGCCGCGGCGTGCGCCAGGTGCCGCACCGGGGACCTGCGCCGGACGTCGAGCCACGCGTGGAGCATCGTGATCCCCACGGCAACGCAGAAAGCGGGGCCCATGAGGAGCAGAAGGAAGGGCTGCAGAGCTCGTCGCATCGCGTGCGCATTCATGTGGTCCAGCATACGACGGCCGGGGTTCGTGCAGTAGCGCAATGCGTCGGCAGCCCCTCAACGCTCCGCAGAATCAGGTCTCCCCCGGTATCGCCCCGGCGAATAGAACGGAAAAGTATTGTATTGCTGGATCTCGCTCGTTGACACGTCCCTTGACTGACCGCGATCCGCTGCGTGTGAATGGGCGCGGCATTGCGCCGACGGGACGCTCCCGGAGGCGCGCCTGCGCGCTGCGCTCCCTCGCGGCGGCGAGCGAACCACGGTCCCAGCCCCCGGAGAGGCCTTGATGGCATACGATCTGTCGGAACGAGTCGCCCTTGTCACCGGAGCCTCCCGCGGCCTCGGTGAGGCCATTGCCCGCAAGCTCGCGGCGTGCGGCGCGCGGGTCGCCGTCAACTACTTCGGCAGCGCCGACAAGGCGCGGCGCGTGGTCGAGGACATCCGCCGGGACGGCGGCACGGCCGAGGCCTTCATGGCCGATGTGCGCGACGAGCAGGAGGTGGCCGGGCTCGTGGAGCAGGTGCGGGCGCGCTTCGGCCCCCTCGATACCCTCGTGCTCAACGCGACCGGCCCGCAGCCGTACGTCAAGGTGGAGGACCTGACCTGGAGGGATTGCCTCGATCAGCTCGAGTTCTTCGTGAAGAGCCCGGTCCTCTTCGCGCGGGCGGTGGTCCCCGGGATGAAGGAGCGCCGCGCGGGCCGGATCATCCAGATCGGGTCCGAGGTCTTCGAGCAGGGCGTCCCCGAGTTCTCCAGCTACGTGTCGGCCAAGGGCGCGCAGCTCGGCCTGACGCGCTCCTGGGCGCTGGAGCTCGGCCCGTGGGGGATCACCGTCAACCTCGTGGCGCCCGGCTGGATCCCGACCGAGCGCCACGCCGCCGAGGGCCGCACCGAGGCCCAGAAGGAAGCCTATGCGGCGGGCGTGCCGCTCCGCCGCATGGGCCAGCCGGCCGACGTGGCCGAGGCCGTCGCCTTCCTCGCGTCGGACGCCGCGAGGTTCATCACGGGCCAGAAGCTCAGCGTGAACGGCGGCAGGACCCTCGCCTGAGGTCGTGCCAGGGGGCGCGCGGTCCTCTCCCCTGGGTCCTCGCACTCCTGCGGGGAGTTGCCCCGGATCAGCAGACGAACCGCCATGGCGGTTCGCCTCTCGACCCCACTCCCCGCACAGCGCTAGCAGTCCAGCTCGACGAGGTTGCCGTCGGCGTCGACCGAGATCTCGAGCTCCACGTCGCCGATCACGAGGTTCGCCTCGTAGGAGAGCCGCCCGTCGTGCAGCTCCTCGTCGAGCTCCACGATCGAGCCGCCCTGGGCCGCGTGGAGGAGGGTCAGGTAGGCGCCCGGCGGCAGCATCTCCAGCGTGATGTCCCGCTCGATCAGCGCGCCGCGCGCGTCGATCCGGAGCGCGTAGATCCGCGCCCCCTTCCAGAGGACGGCCTCGTAAACGGTTTCTCCGAGGTCCTCCTCTTCCTCCTCGCGCACCTCCAGGATCGCCCCGCCCGCGGCCTCCCTCTCGATCGCCCTGCGCGCGGGCTCGGGGACGCTGTCGAACGCCACGATCCTGGCCTCGACCTCGCTGCCGATCACGTTGCCCGCGGCGTCGAGCTCCACCTCGCGATAGACGTTCCCCTCGACGAGATCGATCTCGTACGTGACGCGGCCGCCGTCGACGTTCTCCTTCACCTCCAGGACGGTGATGCCCTTTCCGAGGCTCGCCAGCGCCGCGCGGACCGGCGCCGGCAGCTCATGGACGGGGATGACCCGCTCGCGATCCCCCGCCGCGCCGCCGCTCGGATCCGCCTGCGCGCTGACCGGCGAGGCTCCGTGGCTCCTGGACGCCACGCACGCAGCGACCGCGGACGCCGCGCGGGCAGCAGCGGCGAACGCCGCGTGGGCAGGAGCGGCGGATGCCGCGCACGGGAACCAGGCCAAGACGACCGCAATCGGTAGCTTCAGGATAGCTCTGTGCATGCGCATGAATCCCCCCATGGGTCGATAGACCAGCACGTCCACACACCAACACAGCCACACGCAATGCAGCGATCGGTCCACGTCGATTTCAGTGCGTCATCGACACACGTCAGCGATGCAGATGTGTCTTGGACACTGTCGTACGTCCAAGAAGCGCCCGCAGGGAACGCGCGCTCCGACCCCTCTGGATACGCCGTGCGCTGCCCGATTCGCGTGCTTACGCCAAGGACATGGCCATGGCACCGAGCCGGCTCCGTGGGCGCAGTCGCCGCCGCGGCCTCGGTATTTCCCGGTCCGGATGGCCGGATCGAGGTCAATGTCGGTCGCGCTCCGCGCGCCCGGGATTACCCCGGATCCAGGGAGGCGGCGCAAGGGGGCCTCGACCGCGATGAAGGACTGCCCGGAGATCCGATGTCACGCCGGCGGGCAGGGGGTGATGTCACGGGTGCGTGGAGGCAGGGAGCCTCACTGCTTCGTGGTGGGGTTGACGATGATCTCGACACGCCGGTTGTTGGCGCGGCCCTCCGGGCTCGAGTTGTCCGCCACGGGGCGGTCCGGCCCGTGGCCGACGGTCGAGATCTTGTCCGCGGGGAGCCCCACGCTGATGAGGTGGCGCTTCACCGAGTCCGCGCGCGCGAGCGAGAGCGTGCGGTTCGCCTGGGCAGAGCCGGTCGAGTCGGTGTGGCCCTCGATCCGCAGCGGCGGCGACCCCTGGTCCTTCAAGGTGGTCGCGATCTGGTTGAGCTTCTCCTTGGCGATGGGCAAGAGCTCCGACTTGCCCGAGGCGAAGAGCACCGCGCCGGAGAGCGTGATGACCACGCCGCGCTTCTCCTCCTTGACCGCGGCGACCTCCTTCAGGCTCGCGAGCGCCGCGTTCGCGACGCGCTCGGCCTCGCGCCGCGCCTCCTCGGCCTCCTTGCGGGCCTTCTCGGCCTCGGTGCGCGCCTTCTCGGCCTCGGTGCGCGCCTTCTCGGCCTGGGCGCGCGCCTGCCGCTCCCGCTCGATCTGCTGCTGGCCGCTCTGCAGCGCGTCCTTCGCGCTCTCGAGCTGCTGCTGGGTGAGCTCCTTGTAGCTGCGCTCCGCGTCGGCCTTGTCGCGCTGCGCCTGCTGCAAGCCCGCGGCCGCCTCGGCCTCCCGCGCCTTGCGGTCGGCGATGTAGGCGAGATCGCGCGTCCGCTGGGCCTCGGGCTCCTCGTCGAACGCCGCCTCGGCGCGCGAGAGCGCCTGCTTCGCGGTGTCGAGCTGGGCGGGCGCGAGGCGCGTCGCGGGGCCCTGGCTCGCGCGCGCGTAGCTGGCGCGGGCCTCGACGAGCTCCTTCGGGGGGAGCGCCGCGCTGCACCCCGACGCGGCGGCGAGCACCACGCAGAGCGCGATCGGGCGGCGCAGCAGCGACAGCTTCCTGGATCTCGAACGCATCACGTCACCTCCCGCCTCACTGGGCCTCTCCCTCGGGGGCCTCTTCCTCGTCGGGGGCCGCGACCCCGGCCTGCTCCAGCTTCTCGACCTGCGCCATCGCCTCCTCGGCCTCGGCCTCCGTGGCGCGCTGCTTGGCGATCGCCAGCGCGAGCTCGGCGTCCGCCTCGGCGCGCTGGAGCACGCGCTGGGCGGCCTCGTTGTCCTCCGCCTCCATCAGCGCCTTGGCCTTCTCCATCTGCTCGCGGGCGAGCTTCAGGTGCAGCATGGCCTGCGGATCGGACTTGGCGCCCACCTCCTCGGCCGCGCGGATCGCGGCCTGAGAGGCGGCGAGCTGGTCGTTCGGCGGGGGCAAGCTGCCACCGCACCCGACCGCGGCGAGACCGAGCAGTCCGGCGAGCACCGTGACCAGGCTCGCGGGACGGCGGTTGGCTGGTGTGTGGTTCGGGCTTCGGTTCACCCGGACTTTGTACAACACCTGGAGGCGGCCGAGAAATCAGGAAAACCCCCGACATTCCCGGCGGGTGGTGGTCGGCGCGGAGCCCCGCGCTACTCGACGCGCGCCGAGCTCGCGCGGACGATGCGGATCCGCGCGTCGCGCGCGTCCGGCCTGGTCACGGCGCGCGCGAACTCGGGCGCCGCGGGGGAAGCGACCTCGACGACCGACGCGGTGCTGCCGATCCGGATCGCGCCGATCTGCCGGCTCGACACGCCGCCGCGGCGGCACACGAGGGCGAGCAGGCGCCGGGCGTCGGCGCCGTGGCGCTCGCCCCAGTTGACCTGGAAGGGCACGAAGGGAAAGCGCGGGGCGTGCTCGGCGTCGCCGCGGCGAGCGGCGGAGCGGGCCCGCGCCGGCGGCGGCTCGGACCGGGGCGACCGGACCGGGGCGACCGCGGTGACGGGCTGCGGCGCGCAGGGGCCGACGTGCTTCGCGCGGGCGAGGAGGGCCGCCACGAGATCGGTCGCGTCCATGTCCGCGAGCAGGCGCCCGGCCAGCTCCCGGAGCCGCGCGTCGGGCGCGGGGCCGGCGGCGCCGCGCGCAGAGCCCGCCTCGCCGGGGCCGCGCGCCTCGCCCGCGCCGCGCGCCTCGCCGGGGCCGCGCGCCTCGCCGGGGCCGTGCGCCTCGCCCGCGCCCTGCGCCTCGCCCGCGCCCTGCGCCTCGCCCGCGCCCTG
The DNA here is from genome assembly GCF_004135735.1 of Sorangium cellulosum. Taxonomy (GTDB): domain Bacteria; phylum Myxococcota_A; class Polyangia; order Polyangiales; family Polyangiaceae; genus Sorangium; species Sorangium cellulosum_F. Next base: position 6,530,075 of record NZ_CP012670.1, read on the forward strand.
CGCCTCGCCCGCGCCGCAGCCCCGCGCCGCGGCGAGCTCGGCCGCGAGCCGCTCGTCCGCGGCGCGCAGCACGTCGGCGGGCGACGGGGCCGGCCGGAACGCCGCCTCGACCCGCGCGCGCCGGAGCAGCCGCAGCACGTGCTCGCGCGCGAACGGCGCGACCAGGAGCACGCTCGTCCCCTTGCGGCCCGCGCGCCCGGTGCGCCCGCTCCGGTGCGTGAAGATCTCCGGATCGCCCGGGGGGTCGGCGTGGATGACGCGCCCGACGTCGGGCACGTCGATGCCGCGCGCGGCGACGTCGGTCGCGACCAGGGTGGTGATCGCGCCGGAGCGGAACGCGTCGAGCGTCCGCGTGCGCTCGCGCTGCTCGAGGTCGCCGCTCAGGGCGCGCGCGGGCAGGCCCAGGGCGGTGAGCTTGTCCGCGAGCTCCGCGGCGCCCTCGCGCGTGCGCACGAAGACGAGCGTGCGCTCGCCGGGCGCGAGGAGCAGGAGGTTCACGAGCGCCGCGTCGCGCTCGTGCGGCAGCACGAGGTGGGCGACGTGCGCGATGTCGCCGTTGGCCGCGCCGGGGCGCGTGCCCTCGACGCTCACCGCGTCGCGCTGGAAGCGATCGGCGAGCGCGCGGACCTCGCGCGAGAAGGTGGCCGACACGAGGTGGGTCTGGCGCTGCTCCGGCATCCGGCCGGCGATCGCCTCGAGCTCCTCGCGGAAGCCGAGGTCCAGCATCTGGTCCGCCTCGTCGAGGACGAGGGCGACGACGCCGCGGGGATCGATCGTCCCGCGCTCCAGGTGGTCGACCAGGCGGCCGGGCGTGCCGGCGATGACGAGCGGGTCGCGGCGCAGCGAGCGCGCCTCGGCGCCGAAGCTCGTGCCGCCGGTGACGCACGCGACGCGCGCGCCGAGGGGCCCGAGCAGCCAGCCGAGCTCGCCGGCGATCTGGGCGGCGAGCTCGCGCGTCGGGGCGATGATCACCGCGGCCGGGGCCGCCGCGGAGCGGGGCGCGCCGTCGGGCCCGGCCGCGGCCGCGCGCCCGGCGAGGGCGCGCTCCAGGCGGGGGGCGAGCGCGAGGCCGACGGCCACGGTCTTGCCGGAGCCGGTCTGCGACGAGATGCGGAGGTCCCGACCGTCGAGATCGGGGGCGAGGACGGCCTGTTGAACGGGCGTGAGGGAGGTGAAGCCGCGGCGGGCGAGCGCGCCCGCGAGCGGCGCGGGCAAGGTGTCGAGCATTGGGTCAGGATTCATGAAAGCCGCGCAACCTAGCAGAGGACCTGGGCGGTTGTCGCGCGGGATCGGCGCGGCGCCGCCGGAGCTCGGCCGCTCCGGTGGCCCCGGCTACATCGGTGATGCCGGCTGCTCTGGGTTGGCCCGGCTACATCGGTGATGCCGGTTGCTCTGGGTTGGCCCGGCTACATCGGTGATGCCGGTTGCTCTGGGTTGGCCCGGCTACACCGGCAAATCCGGCCGCGCCTGGTCTTCCCTACACCCGCGCCCGCGCGCGGGTGTAGGGAAAGGAAGCGGGCCGCACGGCCCTTCAGGTCACTGCGACCCGGCCTGGGCGCCCTTCTCGTCGAGCCAGGCCACGGTCCACGCGAACGGGCCGTTCCAGTTGATGGTGATCTCGTTGACCGACCACGCCTCGATATGGTCGATGTAGCACTTCTGCGGCGCGCACTCCGGATCGATCTGCTCCATGGCGATCGGATCCTGCCGCGCGGTGTTCGGCCCGCCGGAGACCGCGCCAGGAGGCGGTGCCGGGTAGTCCGGGTCGAGCTGGGCAGCCCAGAAGCGATGATGCGGGTTCTCCAGCGGGACCTCGCCGTAGCCGGAGACATAGCACTTGTCCATCGCGTTGCGCCCGAGCAGGTAATCCGCGCCCGACGCGACGCCGTCGAAGTACTTCTGCTCCCCGGTGAAGTCGTGCGCCAGCGCCAGGACGATCATGTTGTTGAGCACGAACGAGTTGGAGCCCCAGGGATACCCGTTCTCGTCGGCCAGGAACGGGACGCGATACCCCTCGGCGTTCATCACCTCGAGGTACTTGTCGGCGATGGCGACCAGCTTGGTCCGGGCCGCCTCGCGCTCGGTCGCGGTGGCCTCGGCCGGGACCACGGCCAGCGAGATGGCGCCCAGCCCGTCGACCTGCCCCCACGTCATCGCGCTGAACGAGCCCTTCGCGCCGAGGAGCTCCTCGCTGTACGGTGAGGCGGCGAGCTCGTCGCGATAGGCGCTGTCGCCGGTGGTGATGAGGAGCTCCGCGGCCGCCCAGTAGAACTCGTCGCTGAGCTCGTTGTCGCCGTAGGCGCCTCCACCCTGCACCGCGCCCTCGTTCGGGATGACCTCCGGGTTCTCCTTGGCCGCCGCCCACGCCCGCTCCGCCGCCTCGAGGCAGGTCGCGGAGAACGCGGGGTCGAGGTCGAGGAAGACGCGCGCGGCCTGGGCCGCGGTGGCGGCCAGGTTGAGCGTCGCCGCCGTGCTGACCGGGCGCAGGAAGCGCGGCTGCGGATCCTCGTGCGGCGGCAGCGGCAGGCCGGTCCACTCCAGATCATGGATCTTGTGGTGCGCCATGCCCGCGTGGATCTCCCCTTCCGGGACCTGCATCTTGAGGAGGAACTCGACCTCCCAGCGGGCCTCGTCGAGGATGTCGGGGATGCCGTTGCCGGCCTCCGGGATCTTCATCTTCCCGTCGGCGAAGTCCTCCGCGTTCTTCCCGAGCGCGACGGCGCGCTCGTACTGGTTCAGCAGCGTCCAGGCGGAGATACCGCCGTTCACCACGTACTTGCCGTGATCGCCGGCGTCGTACCACCCGCCGGTGACGTCGAGCGTGTAGTCGCAGTCGAGGTCGTCCCCGCAAGGCGCCTCGTCCGGCAGGTGCCCCGCCGGGCGCGCGTGCGCCGCGCCGACGTACTCCTCCTCGATCTCGATGCCGGAGCGGTTGTGATAGAAGTACGCGAGCGCGTCGTACTTCATCTGCGCGTAGATCGACGGGCTCACGTCGAACGGGTGGCTGGCCTTCTCCCCGACGCGCAGCGTGTAGCCCTCACCCGCCGTGGTGAAATCGCTGAAGTCGATGATGTGCACGTGCTCGCCGGAGCTCGCGTCCGCCCCCACGACCTCGGTCGCGCCGCTCGCCACCACCGCGCCGCCGGCGTCGACGAGCTCCCACGGGTGCGGCTCGTCCGAGGCCGCGACGACCGTGGCGACCTTGGCGGCGTTCGGCAGATAACCGACCTGGTTCGCGCGGATCAGCTCGTCGCCGGACGGCTCGACCGTCTCGACCGGCTCCCCGCCGCCCTCGCCGGCGCCGCCCTCGCCTCCTCCGGCGCCGCCCTGGCCCTCGCCACCCTCGCCGCCCTCGCCGCCGGCGCCGCCGGCGCCGCCCGACGCGCCCGCCCCCCCCGTGCCGGGGTTTGACGGATCGTCATCGCCGCAGCCCACGGCGGTGAGCCCCCCCACGAGCAAGAGGAGGAGCGAGCCCCCCAGAGAGAGCCATGAACGCTTCCAACCAGCGGACCTCGAAGCACAACGCATGATGAGCATCTCCAGATGAAGTTGACCGTCGTGCGACAGAGACGACGCGCACGACCCCCTTCGGCGGGGCTACCTTTGATAAAGTCGATGGGGATGTCAAGCGCGGAGCAGGGCTCTCCACGCCCTGACAGGGCGGTGGGACACGCGACGCGTCGACGTCAATAGTGCCAGGGGAAACGCGTGAAATCCGGGCGGCGCTTCTCCAGGAAGGCGTCTCGCCCCTCTCTCGCCTCCTCCGTGCCGTAGGCGAGCCGCGTGGCCTCTCCCGCGAAGAGCTGCTGTCCGACGAGCCCCTCGTCAGGCAGGTTGAACCCGTACTTCAGCATCCGCATCGCCGTCGGGCTCTTCGAGTTGATGATCGCGCCCCACCGGAGCGCCTCCGCCTCGAGCTCGGCGTGAGGGACCACGGCGTTGACCATCCCCATGGCCGCCGCCTGCTCTGCCGTGTAGTCCAGCCCCAGAAAGAAGATCTCCCGCGCCTTCTTCTGCCCGACCTGGCGCGCGAGCAGCGCGGAGCCATACCCGCTGTCGAAGCTCGCCACGTCCGGGTCCGTCTGCTTGAACATCGCGTGCTCGCGGCTCGCCAGCGTCAGGTCGCAGACCACGTGGAGGCTGTGGCCGCCGCCGGCCGCCCAGCCGGGCACCACGGCGATGACCACCTTGGGCATGAACCGGATGAGCCGCTGCACCTCCAGGATGTGGAGCCGGCCGAGCCGCGCCGCGTCGACCTGCCCCGCGCTCTCCCCCTCGTACTTGTAACCGTCCTTGCCGCGGATGCGCTGGTCGCCGCCGGAGCAGAACGCCCAGCCCCCGTCCTTCGGAGAGGGCCCGTTCCCGGTGATGAGCACGCAGCCGACGTCGGCGGTCGTGCGCGCGTGCTCGAGCGCCGTGTAGAGCTCATCCACGGTCCTCGGACGAAATGCGTTGCGCACCTCAGGCCGGTTGAACGCGATGCGCACGGTGCCCTGATCCACGGCGCGGTGATAGGTGAGGTCCTCGAACGAGAACCCGTCGACCTCACGCCAGCGCGCCGGGTCGAAGATCGCAGAGACGGTCATGATCCACTCCTCCGGGCGCCGACCCTACCCGCCCCACCGTGGGCAGGCAACCTCGGACACCGACATTGGGAGGAAGTCAGCGGCAGAGGCGCACCCGGCCCGGCCGCTCCGCCCCGGCGGCGCCCGATCCCCTTGACTTCAAACGCGATCTCGGAGACAAGCAGGCTGAGACACATCGATGGAGCGACCTCGCTTTGGAGCGGAACCTGGCTCGCTCGCGCCTGGCGGCGCGCGGGCGGGGCACCTCGGTCTGCGGGACAGGGTGGCGCGACGCGTCGGGCCCGCTCAGGGGAGGACATGGGCTTGAGCCACGAAAAGCTGTTCCAGGTCTCGGCGGGGCTCCTGGCGACGGCGGACGCGAGCGGCCGCTTCCAGCGCCTGAACCCGGCCTGGGAGCGGACCCTCGGGTGGACCCTCGACGAGCTCAGGTCCAGGCCGTTCATCGAGTTCGTCCACCCGGGCGACCGGCAGGCCACGCTCGCGCAGACCGCCGAGCTCTTCAAGGGCCGCGCGACCGACCGGTTCGACAACCGCTATCTGTGCAAGGACGGGTCGTACAGGTGGCTCGGCTGGAGCGCCGAGGTGGACATGAGCGAGCCCGCCCCGGAGCGCCTGATCTACGCCACGGCGCTCGACGTGACGGCCGACCGAGAGCGCCTCTCGCAGCTCGCGCAGGCGATCCAGCAGGCGAGGGTCTACGAGACCCTGTTCCGGGTCTCGGTGGGCCTGCTCGTGACCCTGGACCTGAACGGGTATTTCCGGCACGCGAACCCCTCGTGGGAGCGGCTCCTCGGCTGGTCTCCCGCGGAGCTCACCTCGAGGCCGTTCATCGAGTTCGTCCACCCCGACGACCGCGAGAGCACGCTCGCGGAGGCCGCCGCCCTGTTCCAGGGCAAGACGGTCATCCGGTTCGACAACCGCTACGCGTGCAAGGACGGCTCCTACAGGTGGCTCGCCTGGACCGCGTACATGGATGCAGACGAGGACGGGTCGGCCCGCCTCGTCTACGGCACCGCCCACGATGTCACCTCCTACAAGGAGCTGCTCGGGGAGCTCGAGCGGACGCTCGCGCGGCTCCGCGACACGATGCAGGCGATGTCGACTCCGCTCATCCCCATCACCGACCGCATCGTCGTCATGCCGCTCGTGGGCCAGATGGACCCGGAGCGGATCAGCCAGGTGATGTCGGTGGCGCTCGAGGGGGTCCAGTCCACCCAGGTCGATGTGGTCATCCTCGACGTGACCGGGCTCAAGGACATCGACACGAGGGTCGCCGCCGCGCTCGTCGACACGGCCAGGGCGCTCTTGCTGCTCGGCGCAAGGACGGTCCTGACCGGCATCCGGCCGGCGGTGGCCCAGACGCTCGTCGGGCTGGGGCTCGATCTCTCGGGGATCGTGACCAAGGGCACCCTGCAGAGCGCCGTCGCGTTCGCGCTGCAGGCCGGCCCCGCCGCCGCCGCGCCGAGCCCGCCGGCGCACCGCGCCGGGCGGCTCTAGGGCGCGCGGACACGCGCGCTCGCGTCCATGTCCATGGAGGATGGCATGCTGTCCGGCAGAGGTTCGATCGCAGGGGCCTGCTGCGCGGCCGTCTCGTTGCTCGCCGCCATGCCGGCCTGCTCGACGAGGGTGCGGAGCTTCGGTCAAGACGGCGCGGGCGGCGCGGCCACCTCCGCGAGCGCCGGAGAGGGCGGCGCGGCCACCACCGCGAGCGCCGGCGGGGACGGCGGCGGGCGCGCGTGCGAGCCCGACGACCAGGAGGCCTGTTACAGCGGACCGCCGGGTACGCTGAACCGCGGCGCGTGCCGCGCCGGCGTCAGGACCTGCGACGCGGAGGGGACGGGCTACGGCCCGTGCGAGGGAGAGGTGTCGCCCGCGCCCGATCGCTGTGACACCGCCGAGGACGAGGACTGCGACGGTGAGATCAACGAGGGGTGCCGTTACGCCCGGTGCGCGGACGTCCCCTCCGGCGCGCCGAGCGGCGTGTACGCGCTCGATCCGGACGGGGCCGGCCCGCAGCCCGAGCTCGCCGTCTACTGCGATCTGGAGACGGACGGCGGGGGGTGGGCGCTCGTCTATAGCAGCGTCGGCTCCGAGGACGGGGAGACGCTCCCCTTCTGGAACATCCCGTACGCCGACCGGCTCGGCGTGAAGGGCGCGCCCGCGCCCCACCAGAATCATTACCAGGGCGCGCTCTACCTCGTCGGCCGGGAGTACCGCGACGAGATCGAGGATCTGGAGGGCACCGTCAAGGAGGTCATGCGCGCGACCGCGGGCGGCATCGACCCGGAGACCATGAAGCTCCTCGAGCCCGCGCACGTCTCCGGGGACGCCGACGTGTTCTACACCCAGTTCTTCTCGGGGTGGTCGTCGCCCGACTTCGACGGCGACACGTACGGCGCGGGCAACTGCGCCGCGGAGCTCGAGAACGTCACGCAGCACTACGCATCTTGCTGCACCTACAACCTCGGCGCGGACCTCAACGCGCCGTACGACGACGGCGGCTGGGGGCCTCACCTGCTGGAGAGCGTCGCGGCGCGGCTCGGGCTCTCCGTCGACGGCGCCGGCTCCACGCGCGTGAGGCGAATCTCCCGCTGGACTCGGTGGTGAGCCGCGGGCCGCCCGCCGCCGCGCCCCCCCACGGATCCCGTGACAGCCCCCGCGGAGCTGGTATGCTGCCGCGGCCATGCGCTTCTATGCCTTGATACTGCTCACGCTCTTCGCCGGCCTCGGCCTGGCGAGCTGCTGGACCAGCGACGCCTGCGTGGAGGGGGACGCGTGCGAGTGCTTCGACGGCGACGAATGCTATCTCGGCTGTGACGGTGACAACTGCGATCAGCGCTGTCATCACATGAACCGATGCGGCGCCGTATGTGAGCACGGGTGTGACTTCGAGTGCTTCGACGTCGACGAGTGCTCGGCCTCCTGCGGGGACGACTGCAACCTCGAGTGCCATCACACCGCGGCGTGCGGCGCCATCTGCGAGCGCGACTGCCGGTTCGACTGCCATGACACGAGCCGGTGCGGCGTCATCGTCGGGCCGGGCAGCGTCGTGAACTGCCGGAGCGTGGCGACCTGCGAGGTCGAGTGCCAGGGCTCGTGCGAGGTGTACTGCGAGAACGTGGACGATTGCGACGTGACGTGCTCCGACGGCTCCCCGGCGGCCGCGTGCTCGGACCGCATGCGCGCTTGCGGTGGATGCTGAGGAGGCCTGAGATCATGCTGACTTCGATGACTTCGCAGCTTCGCGCGCCGCGCCGGCTGGCAGCGGCGGCGCTCTCGTTCCTCGCGTTGACGATCGGGTGGGTGGAGGTCGGCGCCGCGCAGATGACGATCCGCCGCCCCGGCGATCGCCCCGATTACAAGGTGGAGCTCGAGCCGCACCTCCTCATCGCGCCGTTCGAGCCGCTCGGGCCCGGGGTCGGCACGGGCGTGGGCGCCGGGTTCCGCGCCACCATCGACATCGTCCCCGAGGGTTTCATCAAGCGCATCAACGACTCGGTCGGGATCGGCTTCGGCATCGACGGCATCCACTACGGAGGGAACGGCAACTTCCGCGGCGACTGCGCGCGCTTCGAGGGCGGGCCTGCGGGCACGCGCATCTGCACCGAGGTCGACACGTACGGGGACGCGTCCAACTACGTGTTCGGCGAGGCCGTGATGCAGTGGAACTTCTGGCTTCACCGGCGGTGGTCTGTCTTCGGCGAGCCGGGGCTCGCGTTCTATCTCGGCGATCTGGGCTATCGCTCGCGTCCCGGGGTCTCGCCGGTCCTGTTCATCGGCGGGAGGTTTCACTTCACCGAGAATGTCACGCTGACGCTCCGGCTCGGGTATCCGGCGTTCTCGCTGGGGGTCTCGTTCCTCCTGTGAGCCGCGCCGCCGGCGACCGGCGCCGCCCCCGGCGCCTCCCGCCCGGCGCGCCGCTCGTGTCCCCGGCGCGCCGGCCGACCTGATATCCTCCCCGGCATGCCGGAGACGCCGCGATCCGAAGGGCCTCAGGGCTCGTCCGTCATCGAGGACCTCACGGTGCCGAGGCTCGGAGCGCCGGCCGCGCGGCCGACGGGAGCGCCGGCCACGCCGCCGACGGGAGCGCCGGCCGCGCGGCCGGTGGAGGAGCTCTCGAGCTCGGCGCTCGTCGAGGACGTCGAGGCGGCCGCGGCGCGGGGCGCCGGGGGGGACGCGCTGATCGGGAGCCTGATCTCCGGGCGTTACCGCATCCACGAGCTCATCGGGGAGGGCGGGATGGGCGCCGTCTACCGCGGCGAGCAGGTGCTCCTCCGCAAGCAGGTGGCGATCAAGCTGCTCAGGCCGGTCGCCCGGAGGCTGCCCGAGCTCGTGGCGCGGTTCGAGCGCGAGGCGATCGCGGGCGCGCACATCCGGCACCCCAACGTCGTGGCGGCCATCGATTTCGGCCAGCTCGACGACGCGTCGTACTTCCTCGTGCTCGAGTACGTCGAGGGCACGCCGCTCAAGGACGTGATCGCCGCGGGGCGGCTCGCGCCCGCGCGGGCGCTCCGCGTCGCGCGGCAGCTCGCCTCGGCGCTCTCGGCGGCGCACGAGAAGGGCATCGTGCACCGGGACGTGAAGCCCCTGAACGTCCTGCTCGACGGGCAGGATCAGGTCAGGCTCATCGATTTCGGGCTCGCGAAGGTCGATGTCGATCTCCTGTCCAGCCAGAGCCGGAACACGACAGGACCGCGCCCCGCCCTGACCAGCGCCGGAGAGATCTTCGGCACGCTCTCGTACCTCGCGCCGGAAGCGCTGCGCGGGATGGACGCGGTGGACGCGCGCGCGGACCTGTACGCGCTCGGGATCGTGCTCTACGAGATGCTCACCGGACAGCACCCGTTCGACACGAAGAGCGTCGTGGCGCGGCTCAAGCAGCACGGCGCGGCGGATCCGCCCCCGCTCCGCGTGCGCGCGCCGGACCTGGTGGTGCCCGCCCAGGTCGAGCAGGTCGTGATGCGGCTGATGCAGCATGATCCGGCGCTCCGTTACCGGTCGGCGACCGAGGTCATCGCGGCGCTCGATCAGGGGCTCGCCGCCCTCGCGCGCGCGCCGGCCGTGCCGGCCCCGCCGACCCCGCCGGCCGTGCCGGCCCCGCCGGCCGTGCCGGCCCCGCCGGCCGTGCCGGCCCCGCCGGCCGTGCCGGCCCCACCGGCCCTGGCGGCGCCACCGGCCGTGCCGGGCGCGCCGGCCTCCCCCATCGCGCCCGGAACCGTCGGGCCTTCCCCGCGCCCCGCCTGGTCGGGGCCCCGGGCGACCTTGCTGGCGCATGCGCACCGGCCCGCATCGTCGACGCGCTGGATCCCGATCGTGGCGGCGATGGCCGCCATCGCGGCGGTCGCCATCGGGGGCTCGCTCTGGCTCGTCCTCCGGCGTCCCGAGCCGACCCAGGCGGCGCCCGCGGCCGCCTCCGCGGTGGCTGCACCGGCGCCGCCGGCGCCGCCGCCGGCGACCGCCGCGGCGAGCGCGCCGGCCGAGGACGACCCCCGCGGCGCCGCGGGGCTGCGATCGCAGCTCAGCCGGGCGGTGGCGACCAGGAACTGGATGCTCGGGGCGCGGTCGGTGATCGAGCTCGCGCGGGTCGACCCCGAGCTGCTCCTGAGCAAGGGGCTGCGCGAGGAGCTCCTGTCCACGGTGGCGGGGATCGGGTTCGAGGAGGACAACGCGGCGGCCGACGAGGTGTTCGACCTGCTCACGAACGGGCTCGGCACCGGCGGGCTCGACGTGCTCCTCGACCTCGTGCGCGCGCGCGGCGGCACGAAGGCAGCCCGCCGGGCCACCGAGATCCTGACGCGGCCCGAGGTGATGGCGCGCGCGACCCCGGCGCTCCGCATCGCGTTCGACTTCCGCCGGGCCACGTGCAGCGGCAAGCGGGCGCTCTTCGAGCGCGCCGCGGCCGAGGGCGACGAGCGCACGCTCTTCGAGCTCCAGGTGCTGCACGGCGCGCGGTGCAGGAGGAAGCACGACCCGTGCTGCTTCCGCGAGGACAAGGCCATCGCGGAGGCGATCGAGCGGCTGAAGGCGCGACTCGGGACCTAGCGCGGCCCTCGGCCGGTGACGGTCAGAGCAGGCCGCACCCCGGATAGAGCGGCAGGAGATCCTCGTCGCGGACCTCGGTCCGGATCGTCTCCGAGTACCGCGTCCCCCAGATCCCGAGCAGCGACCCGAGCAGCGGCGGCAACGTGTAGCACGTCGGGTCCCCGTTCGTGTCCTCCACGCACGAGAGGTCGCACGGCCCCAGAAAGGCGATGCCGCACGGCTGCACCTTGCCGCAGAGGCGCTTCAGCTCGAGGAGCGCGAGGTCGAGCGGACAGCTCGAGGACAGCGACGACAGCGTCCCTCCGAGATCGGGATCGATGCAGGCATATCCGACAATGGCCCCTTCGTCGAAGGCGTTGCCGAACATGGTGGCGTCTCGGACGCGGAAGTCCGCGGCGGGCTCCTCGTCCCTGGAATACGCGAGGGCGGGATGCCTGCCCCCGAGGAGGATCTCCACATGTTCACCGGAGCCGTTCATGTGCTGAAACAGGCACGCCGAGACCCAGCGCTGCTCCGACACGTCGAGGCCACGCCCGGTCCACGCCGGCGCGAAGCCAAATGCGCCGTGAAACGCCTCGCCGTCCGGAGCGCGGACCACCTGGTCGGGCGAGAGCGCGCAGCGAACCGTGTAATCGAGCACGCTCCTCCCCCCCTTGGTGTCGAGCAGCGGCGTCTTCACCAGCTCGCCGTCGCGGCCCGCCAGCGCGGCGCGGCCGAGCGCCTTGAAGGCCTCCCGGTTGGCCGGAGCCCAGAAGTCGGCGGGGCGCATCCCGTTGGCCCCGATGGGCACGATCATGCGCGCATCGTACGTCATCTCCGCGGCCCCCTCGGCCGAGCGTTCGTCCGGGAGCCCCCCGGGACCGTCCGGGCCGATGCACCCCGTCATCAACGCGCCCACGAAGAGGAGCCCGCCAGCGAAGGATCGGATCGACATGAGTCCTTCCTCCGGGAGAGCGTGGAACCGAGAGCAACCCGGTACTCATCCCCTCCCGTGTCACTGGAGTTCTCTCATTTCACGAAAAGGCACGCAATGCGGAAACGGAGCAGATCTCCTGTGCACAAAACGCAGGGATCCATACGGCATCACCCGACCGCGACACGGGCAGCGCCTTTGTCCCGTCAGACCGAGTGGCGCCCTGCAGCGCTGGGGACGCCCTGCACATCCTCCAGCGCGCGCTCGAGCTCGTCGAACCGGGACAGCCACATGGGACACTCCCCGCGACGCGCGCGCGCCATGGCCAGCGCGTCGCGGGCGTCATCGCAGCGTCCCCGGCGCAGCGCCGTCCGGGCGCGCCAGTACAGGAGCCGCAGCGTGTCCTCCGTCGAGCGCTGCTGCTCCGCGAGCTGGATGGCCTCGCCCCAGGTGAGCGACGGCGCGCGGGCCGGCCGGACCCCGAGCTCGGAGAGCACGAGGCTCAGCAGGCTGTGATCGGCGGTGTCGGCCGGCCCGAGCGCGCACGACCGCTCGACCCAGCCGAAGATCTGGCTCGCCTCCTCGTGCTCGCCGAGCTCCAGGAGGATCGACGCGAGCAGGATCGCCGTCTCGGCCATCGGCCGCTCCGAGGACTGCTCCTCCAGCCACCGGGCCCGCCGCGCGAGCGCGCACGCCTCGCGCTGCCTGTCGCTCCAGTAGAGCAGCACGGCGACGTTGTACGAGGCCATCTTCTCCAGCCACGGATTGCCGATCTCGCGCGCCAGGTCGACGGCGCGGCGGAGGTCGTCGACCGCGCCCGGCAGGGACCACCTCGAGATCCACAGCGCGATGCGGTTGACGTAGGCCGCGCACAGGTGAAACGCGTCGCCGGACGCCGTGACCAGGTCGATGAGCTCGCCGAAGATGGACTCGGCCTCCTCGAGGCGCCCGGCGAACGCGAGCTGGAACGACAGCATGTTCAGGGTGAGGACGCGCGCGTCGTAGTCCCCGAGCTCCGCGGCGCGCCGGGCGCACGCGGCGAGCGCCGCGACCGACTCCTCCTGCCGCCCCCGCCGCCACAGCGTCCGCGCGTCCGCGACCCGGAGGCGCAGCGCGAGCCAGGGCGAGCCCTGCGCCTCGACGAGCGGGCGCGCCTCGTCCACCCGGCGCGCCGACTCCTCGAACTCGAACGCCCAGTCGAGCGCGGTCGCGTCCTCGAGCAGGAGGCTCGCCCTCCCGGGCGCGTCGCCGAGCGCCTCGGCCAGCGCGAGCGCCTCGCCGAAGTCGGCGCGCGCCTCGCGCACGCGGCACATGCGGTACCGGCTCCTGCCGCGCCCGGCGAGCGCGCGCGCGCGCCGCCGCGCGTCGCCCGGCTCGATGACGTGCAGCGCCGCGTCGTAGCGCTGGTCCGCCTCCACCGCGCGGTGCCGCGCGGACGCGAGATCGCCGAGGGCGAGGTAGGCGTCGGCCGACTCGGCGCGCTCGCCGCACGCCGCCGCGTGGCGCGCGAGCGCGCACAGCGCCTCCGCCCCGCCCGCCGCCGCCCGCGCCCGCCAGTACGCGAGGGCGCTCCGGTGGATCTCCACGCGCTGCGCCGGGTCGAGCATCGCGTACACGGCCTCCTGGAAGACCGCGTTCTGGAACGCGTGCCGGTCGTCCGCGCGGCCGCCCGGGTCGTGCTGCAGGATCCGCCGCTCGACCAGCGCCGAGAGCCCGAAGCCCGCGTCGACCAGCGGGCCGGCGCCGCCCGCGCGCTCCAGGCCGTCGAGCACCGCCTCGAGCTCGGCGCGGTCGAACGACATCCCGAGCGCCGAGCAGACCCGCGCGCACGCCGCGAGCTCCGGCGGCAGATCGTCGAGCTGCCGCGCCGCGAGCCACTGCCACGCCGGCGAGGGCGGCAGCGCCTCGACCTCCGCGGTCGCGACGTAGTGGCCGCCGCCGGCCCGCCGGCGCACGACCCCCGCCTGCTTGAGGGAGCGGACGATCTGCCGCAGGCAGTCCGGGTTGCCGCCCGCCCAGCGGGCCAGGCGGCGGAGGGTCTCCGCGGGCGGGTACTCCGCCGGCAGGAGCAGGCGCGACGCGAGCTCCATCGCCGCCTCGTCCGCGAGCGGCGCGAGCGTCACCCGGGTGTGGCGCTGGTTGCGCCGGCCCCAGCGCGGGCGGGCCTGCGCGAGGCGCGGGCGCGCCGCCACGACCACCCAGAGCTTCACGCCCTCCCCGTCGAGCGTGGCGTACTCCAGGGCGTCGAGCAGCACGTCGTCCGCCTGATCCGCGTCGTCGAGGATCACGGCGAGGGGGCCGCGGCGCGCCCGCTCCCGGAGCGCCCCGGCGAGCGCGAGCATCGGGCCGTGGCGGCCTCCCCCGGGCGCCCGCGCGCCGCCCGCGTCCGCCCAGCCGAGCGCGGCCGCGACGGCCTCCCAGGTCGCGCCCCCGAGCGCCTCGCCGAGCCGCGCCACGCAGAAGCCCCGCGGGTCCGGGGGGCGCGCCCCGGACGCGTCGGGCGGCGCGTCGGGCGGCGCGTCGGGCGGCGCGTCGGGCGGCGCGTCGGGCGGCGCGTCGAGCGCGAGCCGGAGGAGGGCGCGCACCGCCTGCGCCGCGCCGCCGTGGATCGGGTGGAGCGCGCGCACCGCCGCGACCTGCGCGTCCGGGGCCGCCGCGCCGGCCACCCGGGCCGCCTCGGCCGCGAGGCGGCTCTTCCCGAGGCCGGCGTCCCCGAGCAGCGTGAGCAGGCCGGGGCACGCCCCGTCGAAGGCGTCGGCCGCGCTCGCCGCGAGCGCCGAGAGCACGTCGCCGCGGCCGAGCAGCGGCGGCTCCGCGAGGCTCGCCGGGTCGTCCGGCGGCGTGGGGGCGGCCTCGTCGTCGGGCAGCGCGCGCCGGAAATCGTCGGTCATGACGAGGCCGCGCCACGGCTCGGCGGGCAGCCACGTCTCGGGGCGCTCGACCGGCGCGCCGTACGCGGCGTGCAGCCCGCCGGCGGCCCGGCGCAGCCGCACGCTGGCCACGTGCAGCGCCACGCGCGCGCCGCCGGGGAGCGCGAGCTCGCGCGCCGCGGCGAGCGCGGCGCGGGCCGGATCGTCGACGTCGCGCGCCGGGAACACGGCGAGGTGGCGCTGCCCGCGCTGCCGCGCGAGGAACCCGCGGCGGCGGCCGACGGCCGCGATCACCGCGCCGCCGCCCGCGCCGACCTCCGCGAAGAGCAGCGCGACCGGGTGGCGCCCGTCGGCGACCGCGGCCGACACGGGGCTCGAGCTCCGCCGCGTGGACCGGGGCGCCGAGGGAGGGACGGAGTCGGCGGCGCGCCCGTCGCACAGCGCGCGCAGGGCGCGCCGGATCGCGGCGGCGCTCTCGGGGCGGCGGGCCGGGTCCTTGGCGAGGCAGGCGAGGGTGAGCTCCTCGAGCGCCTCGGGGACCTCCGCGAAATGGCCCGGGCGCGGGGGGCGCAGCGCCAGGTGGCCGTGCTCGATCTCGTCCCGGCCGCCGACGAACGGCGGCCGCAGCGTGAGCAGCTCGAACAGGATCACGCCGAACGCATAGAGATCCGCGCGCGCGTCGATCCGCGCGGCGTCGCCCCGGAGCTGCTCGGGCGCCATGTACTCCGGCGTCCCCACGACATCGCCGGCGCGCGTCGCGGCCGCGAGCGCGGGCGGCTCGCGCGCGTCGTCGAGGCGCTTGGCCAGGCCGAGGTCGAGCAGCGCGACGCGGCCGCTCGCGCCGAGGAGGAAGAGGTTCTCGGGCTTGAGGTCGCGGTGAACGACGCCGCGCGCGTGCGCCGCCTCCACCCCGGCGAGGAGGGCGTCGGCGAGCAGGGCCGCGCGCGCGGCGTCGAGCGGCCCGGGCTGCGCCGCGAGCTCCTCGGCCAGGGTCGCGCCGGAGAGCCGCTCCATCGCGACGAACGGCTCCCCCCCCGCGAGCAGGCCGTGGCCGTACAGCCGCGCGACGTGCGGCGCGCCCACGCGCTCGAGCAGCTCGGCCTCGCGCCGGAACCGCTCGCGGACGACCGGCGTCGCCCGCCGCGCCACCTTGATCGCGACCGGCGCACCGTCCTGGTCGCGCTCTGCGGCCCAGACGTCGGCGAAGCCGCCGCGACCGAGCACGCCGTGCAGCGTGAAGCCCTCGATGCGCGGGGCCGCGGGCGCCACGATCGGGCTCGGCGCAGGCGGCGGAACGAAACCGTCGCGCGCGCACGGCGCGCCCGGGATGAGCCGCCCGTGACATACGGCGCAACGGTGCATGATCCGGCTCGATCTGGCGAAGCCGAGGGTCGCGTCGGACGCCGGCTCGAGCGTACAGTAATGCGCGGCGCCAGCGGCTGCCACGTATGGACAAGCCATCCCGACCCGATGCGCTGCCCCTCGCCGTACCGCCGGCGGAGCCGCCCGAGAGGGACGAGCCGCCGGCGCGCTCGGCGCCGACATGGGGGCTGAGCACGCTCGATCCGTGCGACGGGGACGCGGCGCACGCCGGCGCCCTGGCCGGCGCGGCGCTGCGGGCCGGCGCGTACGTGCTCCACGACGTCATCGCCGAGGGCGGGTTCGGTGTCGTCTACCGCGCCGTGCACGCGACGGAGGGGACGCCGGCGGCGGTGAAGCTCATGCACGAGGAGCTCGTGTCGCGCGCCGACGTGGTGCTCCGCTTCCAGCGCGAGGTGGACACGATCGGGCGCATCCGGCACCCGAACGTGGTCGAGATCCTCGACGTCGGCCGGCTCGAGGACGGGCGGCCCTACTTCGCGATGGAGCTGCTCCGGGGCAGGAGCCTCGAGCAGCACCTGGGCGCGCGCGGCCGGCTCCCGGCCGACGAGGTGCTCGCGATCCTCGAGCCGCTCTGCGGCGCGCTCGCCGCGGCGCACGCGCTCGGGATCGTCCACCGGGACGTGAAGCCCTCGAACGTCGTCCTGTGCGAGGGGGCGGCGGGGCTCCGGGTCGTGCTGCTCGACTTCGGCATCGCGAAGCTGCTCGACGGGACGGACCTGTCGCTCACGTCGTCGCGGCACGTCGTGGGGACCCCGGCGTTCATGTCGCCCGAGCAGCTCCTGCACGGGCCCGTCGACGTGCGGACGGACGTCTACGCGCTCGGCGCGCTGCTCTACACGATGATCGCGGGCTCGATGCCGTTCTCGTCGAACGCGTACCCCGTGCTGCGCCACCTGCACCTCCACCAGGCGCCGCCCCGGCCGAGCCTGCACGCGCCGGTCGATCCGGCGTTCGACGACATCGTCGTGCGGGCGATGAGCAAGGATCCCGCGGGGCGGTACCCGGACGTCACCGCGTTCCTCTCGGACGTCCGGGCCGCCACGGCGCGGGTCGCCCGCGCCGACGCGGGCGAGGCGGGGCGCGTGAGGCGGCTCGCGATCGGGCTGCTCGTCGAGGTCTTCGCCGAGGCGGGCGCGCTCGAGGCCCCCACCGACGCGTTCCTGGCCGATTTCGAGGCCGTGCTCCCGCGGGCGATGACGGAGCTCGCGGCGGCCGGGTTCACGCCGCTCACGGTCGCGAGCACCAGCGCGCTGCTCTCGGCGGACTGGCCGCGCGACGCGCGCGCCGCCGACGAGGCGCGCGGCCGCGCGCTCGCCGCCGCGCTCTCGCTCCACGAGCGGCTCGATCCGCCGGGCGAGCGTGACCATCGCGTGGGCGTCCGCTTCTGCCTGCACGCCGGCGAGGTGGTGACCGAGGACGGCGCGGTCGTGGGCGGGAGCGTGCTCGATCTGTCGTCGTGCCTGCCGGAGACGGCGGAGTCGGGGGTCTACGCGTCGCCGGCGTTCCTCGGCGGCCTCGGCTTCGCCTCGCGGCGGCTCTCGGCGGCCGAGGGCGCGGCGATCCCGATGCGCCGCGTGATCCCCGGGCCGCCGCGCGACGACGCGGCGGCGGTTGGGTAGGACTGCCTCGTCGCCCGATGCCGCGCACCTCGCGCGTGCCCCCGCCGGCTGCATTGCCCCGTTGGGCGGCACTCACCGTCGACGTCGCCGACCGCTCGTGCCAACAGTAAGCGCGACAGTATCGAGCAGCTCATTCACCGCCGAGACGACATCGCCCAGGATTCCCTGGTAGTCATCCCAGTGATCCCGACGCGAAGGAACAATCGCATCGTCGCCCTGAAAGAACGGATATCGACAGCTCGGAACGTCGGCTCGAATGGACTGGCGAGTGGCATCAAGCCGCACCAAGACATTGGCACCTTGCCGCCCCGAAAGCAGACCATACGCTTCGCGCCGAAGCGTCTTGAGAACCCTGATTCCACGTTGCCAGTGTTCAGGACACTGCCTGATCGATCGCGAGGGCTCTTCTGTCTCGTGGGGCGGCTCGTCCGGTCGAGCCAGCCTACCCCAGGTGGACCTGCTTGCCGTGGATCGACACGCTCTCCTCGGTCAGCGCGCTGGCGCGCTTCGCCTTCGCGCGCTTCGCCTTCGTGGACGCGCGCTCGTCCGCGACCACGTGGATCTCCTTCGCGTGCGTCGAGACGAGGCCAGTCACCTTCTGCACGAGCGACCCGAACGAGCTCAGCACCGCCCCGGCGACCACCTTCAGCTTGCCCGAGTGGACCACCACGGCCGGGCCGTGCACCTCCACCCTCTGCTCGCCGACGAGAGCCGATCGCCGACGAGAGCCGACCGCCCTCGGCGCGCCCCTCCACGTCGCCTGGCAGCGACGGCTCAGGCGATGCAGCAGAACGTGGACGGGTCGGCGGGCTGGAGCTCGCCGATGGGGTCGCCGCCCTGCGGGGCGCACGCGCCTGGCTCCACCGCCACGACCGCGGCCGACTTGCTCCCCAGGCCGACGCCGGGCGGCGTCACCGCGCAGAACGGGACGCTCGAGCTGACGAGGTTCGACGCGATCGGGTCGGTGCAGGCCGCATCGCGGTACACGGACGCCATGACCGTGCACGAGGTGCCGGTCGGCTCGCCGCAGCTACAGGGGGTGCAGTCGCGGCCGTCGAGCACGTCCTTGTAGAAGACGTGCCTCTGGGCGTAGCCGTCCGGACAGGCGGCGTCGCCCTCGTGGTAGACGCAGGTCAGGAACCCGAGCGGCTCTGCCGGGGCGCAGGTCGTCGCGTCGGCGCACGCGGTGTGCGCCCCGGCGAGGCAGGCCGTCGCGCGGGTCGCCCACGGGGGCGCGCGCTCGTGGACAGGCGGCGGGGCGTCGATGCGCGGCGTGCACGCGCCGGTCGTGATCGACGGCGCCGCGATCGTCAGCGACTGCACGCAGGGCTCGCCGTTGCACTGCTGATCGGCGGGGATCGCGGCCTCCGCGGTGCAGGCGCCGGACGCGGCGAACGGCGTCGCGACGGCGTCGGGCTCGTCGCCGGGGCACGAGGACGACGACGATGCGGCCCACGCGGTGGGGAGCGCGCACGAGACCTCGGGCGGGTCGCACGCGCAGGCCGGGCACGCCTTCGGCACCTGCTGGAGATCGGGAGAGCCCGCGGACCTCCAGCGCGACCGACCCTGCCGGCCAGCGTCCCGCGATCGACAACGCGGGTCCCACCGCAACGCCGGCGTCAACCCCAGCGCCATCGTGGCGCCAGCGCGGACGGTCCAGCGGAAGCGCTCCGCCGCAGCCCGCCCTGCGCTGCTCGGGGGGCGGCGCCCGCACGGAGGGCAGCTCGCGCGCGGGCGACGCTTTGCTCGGCGGCGCGGGCGGCGTCTCGCTCGGCGGCGCCGCCGGCTGGCCCGCGCACGGGCGCTCGGGGGGGCACGGCTCCTCGGCCGGCGCCGCGAGCTCTCCGGGCGCGGGCGACGTTGCCTGCGACGGCAGGCGCTCGCCCATGTCGTCGAGCTGCACGGCGATCGACAGGGCCATGGCCGAGACGAGCGGCGTGCAGTCCCCGCGCGTGCGGACGCCGTCGGCCCAGAGCACCCGCCCGCGACGATCGCGGAGGTACATCGACGCGATGAGCTCGCCCTGCTCTTGCTCTATCGACGCCGTGATCGCGAGCGGAGCCTCCGCGTCGAAGGGGTCGAAGCCCATATGCCGGGCGGTCTCCGCGCGGAGGAGCTGCTCGTCGGGGCAGCGCTCTGCGCCCGCGCCGCGCGTGAGCTCGATCCGCACGCGGGCCCGGCCCGGTCCGGAATCGGCCCGGACCGGCGCGGCCGCGAGCTGCGCGACGAGGGCCACGACCATCGAGGTGAGCGCCGCGCGCCATGCCTGCTTTCCCCGTCGCCGGGCATACGGCGCGACGCGCGCGCGCTCCAGCGGCCGTGCGTTCAGGGCCGAGCATGCCCCGCCGTGGCGCCGGCTGTCGTGACCGGCAGCGCTTCCGCGCTCGATCGCAGCCGCTCGCGCAGCAGCGTCAGCCGGCCCCCTGGAAACCGCTGCGCGTGCGCATGGAAGCAGGCGGCGTCCGCGAGCCCCACCGGCACCTCGCGCCGCCGGTAGGCGCGCTCCAGGTGATGGCGGACCTACCGCCAGGCGATCCCGAAGAGCCACGAGGACTCGGCTCGCCAGCTCTTGCCGAGCTACTGCGGTCGAGAGGGCTCGGGCGTGCCCGCGGGTGCGCTGCGCGGGCGCGGAGGCGTGTCGCTCGGTGCGCTGTCCGCCGCGACGTCGGCCTGCTCGGGCGCCGCGGCGGAAACCAGGACGCCGACCGAGCCCGGCGGGACCGCGGCCCGCGCGCTGCTGGAGCGCATGGGGTCGTACCGGGGGAAGCTGCGGTAGGCGCCCAGCAGGACGTCCTGGGACAGGTCGTCGAGGTCGTCCTCGGCGACGCCGAGGTACCGGAGCATGTCCGGGAGGACGTGTACGGCGGTCGCGTGCATGGACGGCCAGCCGCTGGGCTGGACCGGGGCGGTCGGAAGACGAGAAGGGCTCATATTCAGAGTTACGGGGCGTATCCCGCGGCCGTCACGGAATCGGACCGGCCCTCCCGGACACGCACCCCGCCCATCTGGACACGCACCCCGCCCATCTGGACACGCACCCCGCCCATCTGGACACGCACCCGCCCATCTGGACACGCACCCGCCCATCTGGACACGCACCCCGCCCATCTGGACACGCACCCCGCCCATCTGGACACGCACCCGCCCATCTGGACACGCACCCCGCCCATCTGGACACGCACCCGCCCATCTGGACACGCACCCCGCTCATCCGGACATCCCACCTCGACCCACTCGCACCCGGTGCCCCGTCTTCGCGTCCAGATCCGGCGTTGGCGTTGGACCTATCGCTCCCGAGCGAGCTCGTCCTCGTGGCTTTGCACCGTGCCCCAGCGTGCACGGGACATCGGGCGACGCCGCGGTCCCCCCGCCTGGAGCGGATTACGCCGGGTTGCCGCCATGGCCGCCGGGGATGGCGGAGCGCCGGCGCAACCGCACCAGGGCGAGCCCTCCGAGGACGAGGAGCCACGGCGCCGCGTCCTCGCTGGCGGGCGTCATGCGGCAGCCGCCGCATCCTCCTCCGTTCGGGGTCTCGCCGCCTTCCTCCGCGCCGGCCGTGGAGGTGCTGGAGCCCGCGCCGGTCCCGGCCGCGCTGCCGCCATGCCCGCCGCCGGCCTCACCGCCGCCGCCCCCGGCGCCTGCCACCGTGCTCGTCGCGGGCGCGCCCCCTTCGCCGCCCCCGCTCGCGCCGCCCCCGCTCGCGCTGCCGCCACCGCCCTCACCTCCCTCGCCGCCGCCCGGCGCGCACGCGCCGTCCTGGCACACGCCGCGCGCCGTACGCTGTCCAGGGACATAGAGCCACGCGTGAGGGAACCAGACGTAGTCGCCGCCCTCGCCGCCGACGACCAGCACGCGGCCGTCCTGGAGCGCCGTCGTCGCGTGCTCGAAGAGCATCTGCGGCGGCGGCGCCGCCGGCGCCCAGGCGTTGCTCGCCGGATCGTAGATCTCGACGGCGTGATCGAGCGGGCCCCTCGGCCGCATGAGCTCCCCCACCGCGTCGCCCACCACGAGCACCCGGCCGTCGGCGAGGAGCGCCGCCTCATGCGAGTCCCGGCCGACGCGCATCGACCCCGTCGCGGTCCAGGTGTCGGCCTCCGGATCGTACACCTCCGCCGTGGTGCGGTGGTCGTACCTGCCCGAGACGACGAGCACGCGGCCATCGTGCAGCAGCGTCGCCGTGTGGCGTGCGCGGCCGATGCTCATCGGGGCGACGGGCGTCCAGGTGTCGGCCTCCGGGTCGTACACCTCCGCGGTCACGCCGGCGTCGGCCTGGGGGGGGTCCGCTCCCGCCACGAGGACCCGGCCGTCCCGCAGCAGCGTCGCCGTGTGCCCCTCGCGCGCCACGTTCATCGGCGCGGCCGCGGTCCACGTGTCGCGCTCCGGATCGTACAGCTCGGCGGTCGCCGAGGCGCCGCCGCCCGCGACCAGCACCCGGCCGTCCGCCAGCAGCGCAGCAGCGAAGTTCACGCGAGGCTGGAGCCTGGGCGCGGCGAGGTTCCACGCGCCCGTTCCCGGGTCGAACCGCGCCGAGGCCTCCCGCGCTCCGATCATGAGCACCGTGCCGTCCGCGAGCGGCACCAGCATGAGCCCAGGCGGCAGCGAGCTCACCGGCCCGGTGTCCTGCCACCGGTCCGTCCGCGGGTCGTAGCGCCTCGCCACCGGGCGCGGGGCCTCGAAGCTCGCCGCGCGCTCGGTCCCCACCACGAGGACGGTGCCGTCCGAGAGCCGCGCGGCCGCCGCCTGCCCCTCCAGCGTGGAGTCCATCGACCTCGCGGCCTGCCAGGCGCCGGGCGTGCCCGGGAGCGCGCAGCGCGTCCCGTCGGGCCGCTCGGCCGCAGGCCCGGAGCACCCCGCGGCAGGGTCACACGCCGGCGCCTCGTGGCAGCCGTCGACGGGCTCGCACGTCACGACAGCGGTCGCGACGCAGGCGCCGCCCTCGCACGCGCTCGCCGCCGAGCACACCTCGCCACGGTCGCAGGGCGTGCCGTCCGGCGCGGGCGCGCCGCCGACGCAGGCGCCCGCCTCGCAGACGCCCCCCACGCGGCACGCGCCCGCGTCGTCGCACGCCGCGCCCGAGAGCGGCGTGCACACCCCGTCCTGCGACGCCCCCGCCGCGCGCGCGCACGCGTCGCACGGCCCCGCGCAGGCCGCGTCGCAGCAGACGGCGTCGGCGCAGAAGCCGCTCGCGCAATCGCCGTCCTCCGCGCACGCCGCGCCGCGCGGCGAGCGCTCGTGAAAGAGCACGGCCGTCGCCGTCCTCACGGGCGTGCCCGCGGACGGATCGTCGCCGTGGACGTAGCCGCCGGCGATGAGCACGCTGCCGTCGTCGAGCAGCGTCGATGTGTGGTAGGCGCGCGCGAGGCTCGGCAGCGAGGAGCCCGCCGGCGGGCGGGGCAGCTCCGCCCAGGCGACGCGCGCAGGGTCGTAGACCGACGGGGCGGACGAGAGGCTGACGCGGTCGGTGTCGAAGGGCGCGCCCCCTCCGATCGGCCCCGAGGAGACATGGCAGCTCTCGTGGTTCATGCCCCCTGTCCGGAGCACATTTCCGCTCGGGAGCAGCGAGGTGGATATCCCTTCGTCGGGAGTGGAGCTGCAATGACCGCCGTGGAGCGCCGTGAATCGAAGCGACGTCAGCACCCAGCGATTGAGCCTGCGGAGGTAGACCTCCGAGAAGATCTCGGCTTGCTCGACGAAGGAGCTGCTGCCCACGACGAGGAGATCGCCTCCCGGGAGCGGCGTCGCGCTCTGGTCGACGTATCCCGGGACGATGCGGTCGACGGTCTGCAACCAGGTGTCGATCTCCGGAGCGTAGATGCTGCTGCGGTTGCCGGCCACCACCAGCACCCGGCCGCCGTCGAGCAGCATCGCGTCGACGGAGGCGGCCCGGAGCGTGGGGCCGGGCGCCCGGATGACCGTCCAGCTCTCCGAGGCGGGGTCATAGAGGTTCCCCACGACGGCGCTCGGGGTGTTCGAGAGGTTCGAGAACGCGCCGAGGACCAGCAGCTTGCCGTCCGGCAGGGCCACCGCGGACGGGTTCCAGACCCGGATGGACGGCGGCGGCAACGACCTCCAGCGGTCGAGCGCCGGCGCGTAGATCGCGACGGACGCGCCGTCGGTCGCGACGACCTCGCCGCCCGGCAGGCGCACCGTCGCGAGGGCTCCGCCGAGCACGGCGCCGAGCGGCGCCGTGGGCTCCCACGACCTGCTCGCCGGGTCGTAGATCTCCGCCTCGGGCCCGCCCCCCACGACGAGCACCCGGCCGTCCTGGAGCAGCGTGGCCGCGTGCTGGGCGCGCGGTGTGCTCATCGGCGGCGCTGCCTCCCAGGAGGGCGCGCTCGCCGCCAGGGCCTCGCCTGCAGACAGCATCCACGGCGCGCACGCCAGCGCGAGCCCGAGCATCGATGCGAATCGCATGGGTCCTCCCCTGCCTCTGTCCGCGTTCGGTGCTCACCGACCGACGGCCATTCAGCCAGGCGAAAGAAAGCAGGAGACGAAGCGCTCACCGTGCAGCGTGAGCGGATGAGGCCCCCCACGACGCCGCGACGAGGACCCTGCTCAGGGCGAACCTGCATCCACCAGATCCGACGGCTTCAGTCCGTCCGGTTGCCACATGCATATTCCGTTGCACTCCTCTTCGTGCCAGTGGCAGAAGACCCCATTGGGAGGCGGAGAGCTCATGGAGAAGCACTGCTGGTGATGGAGACACCTGGGGTTCGGGGTGCCGGGCGGGTTGACCCATCGTCAGGCGTAGGCCCCCGGAGAGGGTGTTCGTGGCGTGGGGCGGCGCGGGGGCCTCACGCCACGAACACCCTCTCCGGGGGCCGGGCAGCCTGGCAAGACCGCCCGGCAAGACCGCCCGGGACGCGCTCGCGCGACGCGGTACGACGCGATCTCAGGTGAGCCCGGGCAGCGGCCCGGTGCTGAACTCCGGGTCACCGAACGTCGTGTCGTCGGTCCCCATCGCGTTCGCGATCGTGACCAGCAGATCGTTGTGCTGGCGCGCCCGGCCGCCGTTCGCCAGGTAGTCCACGAAGCGACCGGTGCGGAAGACCCCGCCCGCGCTGCCGGCGAGCAAGAACGGCATGTTCGTCAGCGCGTGCTGCGTCGACTCGCTGATCTCCGTGACCCACAGGACCACGGTGTTGTCGAGCAGCGACCTGTCCCCTTCCTTGTACGAGTCGAGCTTCCCGAGCAGGTAGGCGAGCTGCTCCGCGAACCAGGTGTGGATCTTCGTGTACTTCGCCTTGCCCGCGTCGTTCCACTGGTGCGAGATGGCGTGGTGATTCTCGCTGAGGCCGAGGAACGGATAGAGGTGCTCGCTCTCGGCGTAGGACCACTGGATCGTGACGATCCGGGTGAGATCGCACGCGAGCGCGGCGGCCGCGAGATCCATCTGGAGCTGGCCGATGGCGGGCATGTTCGCGTCATCCGAGAGATCGATGCGCGCCCCCAGCGCCGGCGGCTTGCAGAGCGGGGCCGGGGCGCCGGTGCCGTCCGGGGCGCCGCCGCCGGCCAGGCGCTGCTCGATCTCCCGGATCGACTGCATGTGCGCCTCGAGCTTGATGCGATCCTCCGCGCCGATGCGGGGCCGCACGTCCGCGATCTCCTCGCGGAGCAGCTCGAACACCGTCCGGCGCTGCGCCCGGAGCCGGTCCAGCGCGGCGGAGCCGCCCTCGGAGCCGCCCTGGCCCGGCACCGCGGCCCCGAAGAGCTGCTCGAAGGTGTCATACGGATCCTCGCGCGGGGGGATCGGCTGGTCGGGCGCGCTGTAGCAGAGCCGGCCGCGCACCTCCGCGTCGCGGACCTGCACGCCGAGCTCCAGGGTGCGGAACAGCGTCGAGGGCTTCAGCTTGTTCGCGATGTGCTGGTCGAGCGAGATCCCCGACGCCCAGCCCGCGTTGTTGGACATGAAGCTCCGGAAGTTGCCCTTGAGCAGCGCCCGCCCCGTGAGCAGGCCGCCGATGCCCCGCGCGTGCTCGGAGCCGATGTTGGAGTTGACCACGACGTTCATGTTGATCCCGCGCAGCGGGATCAGCTTCGACTTGAACGGCTCCAGCTTCTCCAGCAGCGGGCTCAGCGTGAAGTTGGTCTCCGTGCCCGTGGGCATCCATTGCGACTCGAGCGTGCCGTTCGGCGTGTAGAACACCACGAAGCGCTTCGGCGCCACGGCCTCGTCCCCGCGGGCCAGCTCGGCGTTGAGCAGGGGGATCGCCGCCGTCGCCGCCAGCGAGCCCTGGAGCAGCCGCCGTCGAGTGATCAATCGCGGTCTCATCTCATTCCTCCTCTGCTGCGATCGCGCTGCGGTACATGAACGCCTCGGTCTGCGTCGTGGCCACGATGAGCTCCACGAGATCGCCCTCGGAGCCGTGGAACCCCGCGCGCAGATCGTCGAGCGAGCACGCGTCGCCGGGGGCCTCGAAGCGCCCCGCCGCATAGCGGAACCATTGCGACGCGAGGCACTCGCGGACCTGCGCGCTCCCGGCGAGCCGCTCCGCCAGCTCGCGGACGCCGAGGAACGGGCCTTCCATGTCCGCGGATCCGACGATCTCCCCGGAGACGTCGATGACCTGCCCGCCCTCCTCGGTGCGGTACGCGCCGACGGCATCGAAGTTCTCGAACGCGAAGCCGATGGGGTCCATCAGCTTGTGGCAGCCGGCGCACGAGGGATCGGACGCGTGCTGCTGGTACCGCTCGCGCGCGGTGACGCCTTGCTCGCCCGCCGGCGGCGTGAGATCGACGTTGTCGGGCGGCGGCGGCGGCTCCTGGCACATGAGCTTCGTCCGGATGGCCTTGCCGCGCAGGACCGGAGAGGTCGAGTCCGGATGCGCGTGGACGGCCAGGAAAGCCGGCTGCGTGAGCACCCCGGCGCGCTGGTCGGGCGGGAGCTCGACGAGCTGGGGAGCGGTCGTGCCGGGCGGGACGCTCACGCCGTACAGCCGGGCGACCGGCTCGGTGGCGAAGCCGATGGGCAGCGTCAGCAGGCTCGAGAGCTTGCGGTCGCCCGACCACAGGACGTGCTCGACGAACGCCGGCGTCTCCGCGCGCATCCCTGCCACGAGCTCGTCGTCGAACCCGGGGAACGCGCCCTCCTCCCTGACGATGCTGTCCAGCTTTCCGAGGTTGAGCCACTGCCTGTAGAACTCCGCGATCGCCAGGCGCGCCTTCGGGCTCTCGAGCATCTCGCGGGCTCGCTCGGCGAGCTGCTCGCGGGTGTCGAGCAGGCCGGCCTCGGCGGCGTCGAGCAGCGCGTCGTCGGGGGCTGACGCCCAGACGAGGTAGGAGAGGCGCGACGCGAGCTCGTACGGATCGAGGCGCACCCGCGGCGCGGCCTCCTCGAGATCGTGGCGCAGCTCCAGGCGGAACAGGAACTTCGGCGACTGCAGCATGGCCCGGAGGACCACCTCGACGCCCTCGCGCAGCGACCCGCCCGTGCGCCCCGCCGCGTAGGCCCGCATGAGCCGATCGATCTCGGCCTGCGAGAGCGGCCTGCGGTACGCGCGCCGGCCGAAGCGCTCGATGAACTGCCGCGCGCACGCCTCCTCCTGCGCGGCCTGCCCCTCGACGGCGGCCGGATCGCACGGCAGCAGCCGCGAGAGATCGCCCGCCACGGCCTCGGCCGCGAGCGCCTCGGCGGCCAGGAGGTACTTCTCGGCATGCAGCGGAGATACGGTCAGCACCGAGGCGTTGTTGTTGAAGCCGCCGGCGACCTCATCCGCCGGAAACTGATCGGCCGGGGTGAGCGAGGTGCCGAGGAGGTCTCGAACGGTGTTGTTGTATTCGAACCGCGTCAGTCGCCGTTGCGGCGCAAGGAGCCGCTCGGTCCCGCACACCGCATGGGCATCTCCCTGTCCGGACCCCGAGCCGTCCGGCCCAGCGCCATCCGACCCGGAGCCGTCCGGCCCAAAGCCCGCCGCCCCGATGTATCCGTCGCATCCGACCGCGAGCGTCAGCGCGAGCGTCACGAGAGGCGCGCGAAGAGCTCGCCAGTGACGATATCCCAAGTCAGCCATACCGCGACCTCCTACCGTCGGGCCCCAAACTACGGTGAGGTCTCGCCAGGCGTCAAGCACGGCCACGCCATTGCACCGCAGGAAATGCCAGCGCGCATTGCACGGTGAGCGCCCGCAATGGAATCATCCAATCAGGGAGTCCACTCCCGCCGCATCGCGGAGCTCACCCCTGTCCTCATCGAGCTCAACCGCTCTCCGGCGCGCCGCGCCAGGGCGGCGCGCGCGGGGATACGCGCCGCGTCATGGCGGCGCAGCCGGATGAGCGAGAGATGGATGAGCGGGAGATTTTGAGAGGTGCTCTTATTCCACGGCGCCCGCCAGGAACGCGCCCTGCGGCGTCGAGATCGTCGCGTCCGGCACCGGAAGGCCGTCGCCGGCGTGGAGCGCGTGCTCGTGCCGCCTCTCCCTGCGCGGCGGCTCGAAGCGGATGGACAGCCCCTCCGTGATGACCGGGCGCGCGAACGAGTACTGGAACGCGTCGTTGCCGCGCTTGTCCTCGATGCCGAGGGTCGCCACCCCCCCGTTGCCCAATCCGGGCGCCCGCAGGTACGAGAACACGATCTCGCCTGTCCGTTCATGAAGCTTCACCTCGAACGTGATCCTCATGGTGAGGTCGAGGAAGAAGGTGACGTCCTCGAACTCGATGACGAACACGCGATGGGGGGCGGCCCCGATCACGCGCGTCTTGATCGCGCTGTCCTGGTCCACGATGAGATCGTTCCAGAACGGGTAGATGGCGGCGTTCGGCGCGCGCGGGTCCGGAATGGGCACGTTCGCGGGGGCGGCGTCCGGCTCCCGGAAGCTCAGGAATCCGTTCGTCGAGACATGGGCGGCGTCGTAGGAGCGCCCGTAGAGGGGGAAGGAGAACGGCAGGGGAATGCTCCGCGTGGCATCGTTCCCGACGAGCGGCAGGACGTCGGTCGCGTCGACCCAGTCGAGGGGAATGCGCTCGCAGCGATAGCCGAACCGGTCCCTCCGCGCGCCCAGCGTGAAGTCGGCCCTGGTGTCGCGGCGGACGACCACGGGCCGGGTCCTTTCCTCGTGGCACCCGTCGAGGGTCACGCGCACGCGGTAGCGGTCCGCGGGCACGCCCGGGATCCTGTAAAAGCCGTCGTCGTCGGTCGTGACGCGCTCGAGCGGCGTCCCCAGGACCTCGACGCTCGCGCCGGCCAGCGGCCTCCCGCGATCGTCGCGCACGATGCCGGTGAGCGAGGCGCGCCGGACGGGAGAGAGCCTGAACGCGCGGAAGGCGGTCTCGTCCTTTTCGATCCCGACCGAGGCCGTGGCCGGCTCGTAGCCGAACGCCTTGGCCACGAGGCGATACGTCTCGCGCCGGTGCCCCCGATCGACTGGCAAGGACATCGTGTACGCGCCCTCCTCGTCCGAGGACGTGCTGCGGGTCAGGCCGTCGTCGCGTCGCGTCGCGAGGATCGTCGCGTGCTCCAGCGGCCTTCCGGTGCCCGCTTCGAAGACCTTGCCGACGAGCTTGCCCGCGGACGGTCGGGCCGCCAGGACCGCCCGGAGCGCGTCGATCCGGCCGTCGCCGTAGGTGTTGTTCGGATCGCCGTCCCGAGCGCCGCCGCAATCGAAGCTCGGGCGATCGAGGGCGGTCCGCCGGATCAGATCGAAGGACCGCTGGACGTCGCCGAGGAGATCCGGGGCGACCGACCAGAGCAGGGCCAGCGTGCCCGTGACGTGGGGCGCCGCCATCGATGTGCCGCTGAAGACCGCGTATCCGCCGGGGATGCTGGAGCGCACGTCCACGCCGGGCGCCGTCGCGTCCGGCTTGATGATGCGGTCAAAAATCGGGGCCGCGGGGCCACGGCTCGAGAAGGGGGCGATCTCATCCATCATGTCCGTGGCGCCGACGCCGAAGGACTCGGGGTAGTCGCCGGGCGACGCCGCGGTCCCGCAGGCCGGCCCGGCGTTGCCGATCGCGAACACCGGGGCCATCCCCGCGGCGCGCCAGGCCCTGACGATGTCCCGGAAGATTGGATCGCCCCCGGGGCCACCCCAGGAGTTGTTGATCACGTGAGGCCGGAGCGAGGGCTTCGGATCGTTCCCGTGCAGATCGGTCGGCGCCAGCATCCACTCGCCCGAGGACACGAGCGCCGCGAGCGAGCACGCCAGGGACTCGCACCCCTTGGCGGTGATCCACCGCGCGCCCGGCGCCACACCGATGTCCTGCTCGAGCGGGCCGAGGCCGTCGCCGCCGACGATGGTGCCCATGGTGTGCGTGCCGTGGCCGTTGTTGTCGCACGGCGGGCTGCCGGGAGGCCCGCAGATCCGCGAGGGATCCCAGAAGTTGTAGTCGTGCTTGAACACGCCGTTGCCGAGGTTGCCCCGGTACTGGCGCACGAGCGCCTCGTGCTCGAAGGCGACGCCCGAGTCGATGCTCCCCACGACGATCCCGTCGCCGTCACCGAGCTTCGACCAGACCTGATCGGCGCGGATCCGGGCGATGTTCCACTCGGGCGTGCCGCTTGCGCCCGGCCCGCCGCCGATGGGCGCCGGGATGGAGAAGGCGACGTCGGAGACAATGGCCTGCACCTCGGGGCGCCGCGCGAGCTCGTCGACCAGGTCGCGCCTCCCGGACGTCCTCACGGCGTTGGCGATCCAGTGCGGCCGAGGCGTCGCTCCCCGGGCGCGTATCGCGCCGATCACGCCGCGCTGGCTGCGCTCGGCCACGTCCTTCAGCCGCTCGATGACGAATCGGCCTCTCGCGTCCCAGTCGTCGATGGAGTACGCGGCGCGGAGATCCGCGCGCTCCGCGAGGACGACCCAGAACGGCGCCTCTGCTCCGTCCGCCACGCTGGCGAGCACGGCCTCGTCCACCTGCGCGCGCGGGGGATCGTCCTCACCGACACAGCCCAGGTGCGAGGCGCTGAGCGCCACCAGAAGCAAGCATGCAATCCATCCGATCTTCCGGAGGACTTCACCCATGGTTCCCCCCAATTCTAGGATTTCACAGCCCTGGTGTCGTTCGATGTGGGATCCACGACACCGGTTCTGGGAGGCGGGAGGAATGGCTCGCTGCAAAGGCATGGGCGTGCTGGGCGAAGCGGCTTCGAGCCCGGGCGAACGTCGCGCCCTCGACATCCGACCTTCGCCGCATGCAGCCGCTTGCCGTGACAAGATTCCGCAATTCGCGATGACTTATCTCAAGCGTGCAGCGTCCTGGAAGAGCGCCTGCTGACGAACCAGGCCGCCGAGCCGGCGACGTTCTCCTGCTCTCCCGTCTCCCGCATCGGTATTACCCAGGCTCGTTCGGTCGCGATCAGGGCTCGAAGCCCAACCCCACCAGCGCTCACCAACGTGGTCGTGAACGGGGTCGTGGTCGTCAGCGCTGGTGTTCGAGCGGAGGTTGACCGACGGGCGTGCGGTGACACGCATGCGGGAGCGGCGTCCCGAGGCGGTGCTCGCCTGGGACGAGCTGACCGCGTCGGCCTGACCCTGCGCTCTCATCCAGGGAGCGCAGGCGGCCTCGCAGTCGAGGCGCGGGCGCCGGGATCAGCGCGGCGGCTTGGTGAACTTGAGCGTCATGCGATCGCTCTCACCGATGGCCACGTACTTCGCCCGGTCCTTGTCGCCGAGCCGGAGGTTCGGCGGCAGCGTCCAGACCCCTTCCGGGTGATCCTTCGTGTCCTTCGGATTGGCGTTCACCTCGGACTTGCCGGCGAGCTTGAAGCCGGCCGCCTCGACCTTCTGGATCACCCACGCCTCCGGCAGATACCCCTGCTTCGCGCTCTCGTCGGGGTTCGCGTCGGGCTTGGCGCGGTGCTGCACGATCCCGAAGACGCCGCCCGGCTTGAGCGCCTTGAACGCCTCCGCGACGTACGCGTCGAACTTGCCCCGCTGGTGCCAGCCGTGCGCCTCGCGCATGGCGATCACGAGATCGACCTTGCCCTCGAGGCCGAGCTTCGGGTCGTCGCGGTCGATCACCACCACGTCGACCTTGCCGAACAGCTCGGGCGACTTCTCGAGCGCGCGCTTCAACCGCTTGCCATAGAGCGTGGAGCGCGAGTCCTCGGGGCCGTTCGGGTCGAACGACGTGACCATCAGCTTCCCCTTCTTCGCGAGCGCCGGGGCGAGCAGCTCCGTGTACCAGCCCCCGCCGGCCCCGAGCTCGAGCACGGCGCTCGTCGGCTTGAGGCCGAAGAACTCGAGGGTCTCGACCGGGTGCCGCGCCGCGTCCCGCTCCGCGTGGCCCGGCACGCGGTGCGGCGACTTGAGCGCCGCGCGCAGCGCCGCGCCGGCGCTCGGGTGGTTGGCCTCGACGAGCGCCTTCACCTTCGCCTTGAGCGCGTCGTCGAACCGCGCGGCCTCCGCGGCGGCCTTGGCCTCCATGGCCTTCGTGTCCTCGGCGAGCTTGGCGAGCTCCGCCTTCTTCTTCTCCTCTTCCGGGTCCGCCTTGGGCGGGGCCTCCGCCTCGGGCTGCGCGCTCGCCGAGGCCGCCGGCGGCGCCTGGGTGGGCGCCGCCGGCGCGGGCGCGGCGCCGCTCTCGACGGGCGGCGGGTTGGACGCGCACGCGGCGAGCGCACCAGCGAGGACGAGCAGGATGGATCTTGAAGTAGAGTGCATGTCCGGCTGCGTAGATCGAAGCACGGACGGCCGCAAGGCCGCGTTGACCGGGCGGCGCGGCGGGGGTAGCGTCAGCGCCCCTCGGCGGGGAGAGCCCGCACATCACGCAGGTGGACGATGCCGCTCAGGGTCCATAACACGCTCACGAGGAAGAAGGAGCCATTCGTCCCCGCGCAGCCGAAGGTCGTGCGCATCTACACGTGCGGTCTCACGGTGTATGCCCCGATGCACATCGGCCACGCGCGCACCTACTGCTTCTGGGACGTCTTCCGCCGCTACCTCGAGTACCGCGGCCATCACGTGCTGAGCGTCATCAATTACACCGACATCGACGACCGCATCCTGCAGCGCGCGAACGAGCGCGAGGGCGCCGTCGACGTCGCCGAGCGGAACATCGCCGCGTTCCGGCGCGACTGCCGCAGCCTGCATATCAAGGACTACGCCGTCTACACGCGCGCCACCGACTTCGTCGACGAGCAGGTCGACATGATCCGGCGCCTGATCGACAGGGGCCACGCCTACGCGGCCTCCGGCGAGGTCTTCTACGAGGTCGAGACCTGCGCGTCCTACGGCGAGCTCTCGGGGCGCAAGGTCGAGGACCAGGAGGTCGGCGCGAGCGGCCGCGTCGAGGAGGACTTCGCGCGAAAGCGGAGCCCGGCGGACTTCACCCTCTGGAAGCCGACCGAGGCCGGCCAGCCGAGCTGGCGCACAGGGCAGGACGCTTGGCCGGCCGGGCGGCCCGGCTGGCACATCGAGTGCTCGGCCATGAGCACGGCGCTGCTCGGCGACCATTTCGACGTCCACGGCGGCGGCATCGACAACATGTTCCCTCACCACGAGAACGAGATCGCGCAGAGCGAGCCGCTCTGCGGGAGGCCGTGGGTGCGCACCTGGCTCCACCCCGAGCACCTCGATCTCAAGGAGGTGAAGATGTCGAAGAGCCTCGGGAACGTGATCTCCGTCGAGGAGCTCCTGGCCCGGCACGGGCACGACGAGGCGCGCTGGTTCTACGTGACGCACCACTACCGGAGCAAGCTGCCGTTCAGCTGGGAGCTGGTCCAGCAGTCGGCCCAGGGCTACGCGCGCATCAAGAAGCTCGCGGCGGTGCTCGCCGAGAAGCTGCGCGGCGCCGAGGAGCCGCCCCTCGTCGCCGGCACCTACGCGTCGCTGCGGCCCGAGGAAGAGCGCTTTCCGCGGATGCGCCACCATTACGTCCACGGCCGGTTCAAGGCGCTGACCGAGCGATTCCTCGCCCGGTTCATCGAGGCCATGGACGACGACCTGAACACGCCGAACGCCGTCGCCGCGTTCTTCGATTACGTGAGCGCGCTGTACTCGGCGGGGATCGAGCAATGCGACGATCGCGCGTCGCTGCTCGCCGTCTATCGCGCGATCGTGCGGCACCTCGCGGTGTTCGGGGTGGAGATCGCCGAGCCCTCGCTCTATCCGGCGCTCGTGGCCGACTATGCCGTCGCCCCGGCCCAGGGCGCCGAGGGGCGCGGGGGCGACGCGGCCATCGATCGCCTGGTCGCCCTGCGCCAGGCCGCGCGGAAGGCCAGGGACTTCGCGAAGGCGGACGCCCTCCGCGACCTGCTCGCGGAAGCCGGGGTGGTGCTCGAGGACACGGCGCAGGGCCCGCGCTGGACCCTCGCCTGAGGCCCGTCGCGCGGCGGCGGCGCCGCGACGCGTCCTGTCGATAGAGTACGCGCCGGCGAGCACGCGCCGCGCGTTGTCAGCCGTCGAGGCCCGCGCAGGAGAGCTGCGCGCCGGGCGGCAGCTCCAGCCCGAAGCGGTCCTTCAGCACGGAGAGGATCTCGCCGCGATCGAGCTCGACGCGCTCGACGCGGCCGCCGCGGGAGACGGCGAGGCTGCGATCGCGCAGCGTCACGCGGCCCTCCGGCGAGGGGAGCGCCGCGACGAGGTGGTTCACGAAGATCGAGTCCGGGTGCGTCGAGGTGTAATGGTTCGCCACCTCGTAGTCGGCCGGGTAGTGCTCCTCCAGCGTGAACGCGTAGAGATCCTGCCAGCCCTCGCGCGTCCTGGACTCGAGCACCCAGTACGCGCCCTCGCGGCGGAGGCGGTAGGCGTCGGTCGACTGCGCCTGGATCTCGCCCTCGACGAGCCGGACCGGGTACACGATGCCCGGGCCGCCGAAGCCGACGTCCACGAGGAACGGGCCCTCGGGCAGGTCGACCTGCGCCAGCATGTGCGACCGCGGGGTGATCTCGGTCCTCTGGAACCGCACCCGCGCCGAGAGCGTCGTGACCTTGAACCCGATCCGGCGCAGCACGGCGACGAACAGCGCGTTCTGCTCGAAGCAGTAGCCGCCGCGGCGCGCCGTCACGAGCTTCGCCTGCACGCTGGCCAGGTCGATGCGGATCCGGCGGCCGAGCAGGACGTCCGCGTTCTCGAACGGGATCGCGCAGACGTGCGCGGCGTGGAGCGCGTGGAGGACCTCCCGCGTGGCGGCGAGCGGGCCGCGGTACCCGGTGCGGGCGAGGTAAGCGTCGAGATCGAGGGAGCTTGTGGCCTGGGTGGCAAAATTCATGGTGTGCGCCTCACGAAAAGAGCTGCCCGGGCGAGCGATGCGCGCCGAACCAAACCTTCATGGGGGCGCCGGGGGGGCCGTGTCAACCGCTCGATCCGTCGAACGAGCGGGGGGTCCCCCGGGCGGCGACGTGTCAGGAGAAGGCCTGCGCGTCGGGGAAGAGCCGCTGGAAGCTGTCCTTGTCAATGGCCCTCTCGAGGGCCGCCTGGACCGAGATGACGTCCTTCTTCACGAGCCGCTCCAGGGCCATATCCATGGTCTGCATGCCCGCCGAGCGGCCGGCCTGCATCAGGTTGGTGATCTGGAACGTCTTGCCCTCGCGGATCATCGCGGACAGCGCGCTCGAGCCGACGAGGATCTCGTGCGCGGCGACGCGGCCCGAGCCGTCCTTCGTGCGGAGGAGCTGCTGGGCGATGATCGCGGCGAGGCTCTCGGCGAGCATGCCGCGGACCTGGAGCTGCTCGTCGGCCGGGAACGCGTTGATGATGCGGTCGATCGTCGCGGCGGCGCTGTTCGTGTGGACGGTGCCGAAGACCAGGACGCCGAAGCTCGCGAGCTGCAAGGCGAGCTTCATCGTCTCGTTGGTCCGGAGCTCGCCGATCAGGATCACGTCCGCGTCCTCCCGCCCGGCGCTGCGGATCGCGCTCGCGAAGCTCCCCGCGTCGGGGCCGACCTCGCGGTGCGTGACGTGGGCCCGGATGGGCGTGTGCACGAACTCGACCGGATCCTCGATCGTCAGGACATGACAGGCGCGCGAGCGGTTGATGTGATCGATCATCGCCGCGAGCGTCGTGGATTTGCCGGATCCGGTCGGGCCCGTGATCAGGATGAGCCCGCTCTTCCGGTCGGACAGGCGGCGGACGATCTCGGGGCAGCCGAGGTCGTCGAGGGAGAGGATCTTGCTCGGGATGGTGCGGAAGACGGCGGCGAGCCCGGTGGTCTTGTAGAAGTAGTTCGCGCGAAAACGGGCCTTGTCCTCGTACGAGTAAGCGAAATCGAGGTCGAGCTGCTCGACGATCCGCCGCTTCTCCTCGGGGGTCGTGATCTCGAAGAGGAGCGCCTCCATCTCCGCCGCGTCGAGCGGCGCGTCGCGCAGGGCCACGAGCTCGCCGCGGGCGCGGACGAGCGGCGGATAGCCGATGCCGAGGTGCAGGTCGCTGCCCTTCCTGGACAGGAGCTCGTCGAAGAGGCGATCGATCCGCGCCACGCTAACCTCCCTTCTTCCCGAAGAGCGCGCCCGCGCGCTCGAAGAGGCCCTTGCCCGCCTCGGGGGAGGCGGGCCTCGCCGCGTCGGGCGGCGGCGCGGGCGGCCGCCGGTCGGGCGCGAGCGCGGGCTGCCGCTTGCCGGTGAGGACGGCCTCGAGCTCGTCCGGGGCCTCCGCCACCGCGAGCGCGGCCTCCAGCGTCGTCTTGCCGCCGCGGACGAGCTCCGCCAGGGAGTCGTCGAGGCGGATGATGCCGAGGCTCTTGCCCCGCTGCTGGAGGCTCGGGATCTGGAACGTCTTGGAGTCGCGGATGAGGTTCCAGAGCGCGACCGAGCCGGGCAGGACCTCGGCGGCGGCGACCATGCGCCTGCCCCCCTCGCTCGGCAGGAGCCGCTGGCTGACGATGAGCCGGAGGCCGCCGGCGAGGGTGACGCGGACCTGCTGCTGGTCGCCGGGCGGGAAGAGGTCGATCAGGCGATCGATGGTCTTCGCCGCGCTCGGGGTGTTCATCGTGCCGAGCACGAGGTGGCCCGTCTCGCTCGCCGCGAGCGCCATGCGCACGGTCGCCGTGTCCCGGAGCTCGCCGACGACGATGACGTCCGGATCCTCGCGCAGCGAGGCCTTGAGGGCGTTCTCGAACGAGCGGGTGTGGGTGCCGACCTCGCGCTGGCTGATCATGGCCTTGCCGCGCGGGTGGATGAACTCGACCGGATCCTCGACCGTGATGATGTGGTGGCTGGTCTCGCGGTTCAGGATATCGACGATCGCGGTCAGCGTGGTGGTCTTGCCGTGGCCCGTCGGCCCGGTGATCACGATGAGGCCCTGGTGGTGGCGGGCCGCGCGCCCGATGGCGTCGGGCAGGCCGAGCGACGCGAGGGTCGGGACGCTGCGCGCGATCAGGCGGAAGCAGCCCTTGTAGCCGCCGCGGTGGCGCGCGACGTTCACCCGGAAGCGGCCGAGGGCGCCGAGCTCCAGGGCGAAGTCGCAGGAGCCCTCGGCCTCGAGCGCGGGCGCGAGGCGCGCGGGGACGCGCGGGAGCAGGTGGGCCTGGACGGCCGCGGGATCGAGCGGGTCGCCGTGCGGCACGAGCTCCCCGCCGATCCGCAGGAGCGGCGGCCGCCCGGCGACGAGGTGAAGGTCGCTCGCGCCCTGCTCGCGCGCCAGGGCGAGCCAGCCGTCGAGGGCGCCCGCGGGGACGTCGGCGGCCCCCCGCGGCCGGCCCGCCGCGGAGGCCGGCCGCGCGCCGGCGCGGGGCTCCACGGCCGCGGCGGGCGCGCGCGCGGCGAGCGCGGTGCGCTCGATGGCCGGCGCCTCCTCGGCCCGCGGATCGAAGCGCGCGGTCGAGGGGCGGACGGCGCGGGGCTCGGCCGGCGGCGGCGCGCCGCGGAGGTCGAGCGCGGCGTCGGAGGAGCTCGTGCGCTTCACGTCGGGGTCGCGCGGCGGCGAGCGCTGGCCCTCCTCGGGGGCGAGGTGCTCGCGCATGGAGAGCTGCTGCGACGGGCGGCCCGGGGGCGCGGCGGGCGCCGCCGGCGCCGCGCCGGCCGGAGCGGCGCCGGCCGCGGGCGCGGCGGCGGCGATCGCGGTGGACGACGGCTGCTGCATCCGCGTCATGCGCGCGTGCACGAGATCGCCCTGGCGCGCGGCGACGACGGCGATGGCGCCGATCCCCTCGACGCGGATGTGCCACTGGGACGGCTTCGCGCCGAGCGTCTCGATGAAGCGGCCGCCGCCGAGCGCGCTGAGGAGCAGGAGGATGTCGTCGGTGGAGAGGGCGCCCGGGTCCACCGCCTGGAAGGCGCCCGAGACCTTGACGCTGGGCATGCGCCCCGTGGCCACGGCGAACTCCGTCACCTCGGGGCGGTTCAGTTGCGAGAGCCAGGATCGAAGGGCGTTCATGGGCGTCGCTCGTCTCCGCCCGTCGACTCTATCAACGATGAGGCCCCGCGTTCGAAAATGTCGTGCGGCGCCGGGGAGATGCGCGAACGGACCTACATGCGCGCCGCGAGAGCGCCCCCGCGCCGCGGGGCGACGCGCGGTTCCCGCCGCGCGGCGCGCTCGCGCGACGGCGTGGCGGGAAGGCGACCGGGCGACCGGAGCGCTACTGGATCGCGAGCTTGAGCCGCGCGCCCTTGACGAAGTGGCCGGGCGCCTTGCCCTTCGCGCCCGGCGACGCCTCGGGCTCCGAGTCGATGGTGAGCTGCATGTTGCCGGTCGACTCGATCTTCTTCATCGTCACCCGGGCGATCTCGACCCATCTCGTGGGCGTCGCGCCCTTGGGATCCTCGATCCTGCGGAAGAGCACCGCCTTCGTGCCCGCGGCGACCGGCTCCTCGGTCGTCGCGACGAGCGGCAGGAGGGTCGCGGTCTTCCCCGTGCGGGAGACCAGCATGCCGTAGACCTCGACGGAATACCTGTCCCACTCGCCCGAGCCCGAGGCGGCCGCGGCCCCCGAGAGGGGCGCGCCCTCCCCGGCCCCGGCCGCCGCAGGCGCGCCCCTCGGCGAGGCCTGCTGCCGCGCGCCATCCTGCTCGGCCGACGCCGCGGCCGGCATGACGGAGAGGAGCGCGGCCACCCCCGCGGCGACGAACGATCGCGAGCCCCTGGAGAGCCAGTTACCGACTGTGTTGCGCATGCACTCCGCTCCTTCGCTCGACGTGATCCCGCGGCCTGCTCTCACCCGGACAGGCCGCCAACGTTGCCTGCAAAAACTCTTCAAGATGCCAGAGACTGACACGCTCTACAACCCATTTCCCTGCCGCTCTGGCCTGCCGCTCTGGCCTGCCGCTCTGGCCTGCCGCTCTGGCCTGCCGCTCTGGCCTGCCGCTCTGGCCTGCCGCTCTGGCCTGCCGCTCTGGCGCCGCGCCCCTGGACCGCCAGGGCGGCGCCGGCAGGGCGCCGCGCGGGGCGGCGGCGCCGTGGGGCGAGCGCACGCCCACGCCTCCGTGGGGCGAAGACGTGCCTCTCGTGCCTCACGTGCCTTGCCTGCCTTGCCTGAAAACGCCTGTTCGTCGGGTCGCCTGGCTCGACCGGCTCGCGGCGCGAGCCGTCAGCGCGCCTCGCGCCGCGCGCCCCTCGCGCGCGGGCGACCGGCGTGCTCGGTCAAGGCCCGCCGTACCTCGATCTCACCCGTCCGACCCAAGGGCTGCGCAGCGCAGCGCGACATCTCCCTCCTCGACACCGCTCCGGGATCATCCCCGATGCCTTCCAACATCGCCGATGCGAAAACCGATGTCGGAGTGAAAGTCGCCTTTGAAGCAAGATATCATGGCGCCGTCAAAGGCGAACAGAAATTTTCGAGCGTGGGTGATTCCGGTGCGCTCGAGTGCGCGCGGCGTCCTCCATGTGGTCCTCGGCATGGGGTCCTGGGGGCCCTTGCGTGCCCCCGGCCACGCGCGCCCGGTCCAGCGGCGACGTACCATCGACCCAGCCGGAGCGGTTAGGATGGCCGCGGAGGAAGAGTGCCCATGCCCACGGTCGCCGATCACTACGACACGCTTCTCGCCGCGCATTACTCGAGGATGTTCGGGGATCACGACGCCAAGGTCGCCGAGCAGCGAGCGCTGCTCGAGCGCCTCGGCCTGCGACCCGAGGGCTCGGCCGAGGCGCTCGACCTCGGGTGCGGCTCCGGCTTCCAGTCGATCGCGCTGGCGCAGCTCGGGTTCAAGGTGAGGGCGGTCGATCTCTCCGACAAGCTCCTCGGCGAGCTCGCCGCGCGCCGGGGGCAGCTCCCCATCGAGGTCGTCCAGGGCGACCTCCTGGACGCGCTGGAGCGACCCGGCCCTCCGGCCGAGCTCGCCGTCTGCATGGGCGACACGCTCCCCCACCTGGGCAGCAAGGCCGACGTGGAGCGGATGTTCGCCGGCTGCCGCCGGCGGCTCGCGCCCGGCGGCCGGCTCGCGCTCACGTTTCGCGACCTCACCCGCGAGCTCGAGGGGGTCGACCGCTTCATCCCCGTCCACGACTCGGCGGACGTGATCATGACCTGTTTCCTCGAATACGAGCCCGAGGCCGTCAAGGTGCACGACCTCGTCCACACGCGCAGCCCGAGGGACGGCCGGTGGACGCTGTCCGCGAGCTTCTATCGCAAGCTGCGGCTCTCCCCCGACTGGGTCTCGGAGAGGCTCGAGGCGGCCGGTCTCCGCGTCTGCCATCGCGAGATCGCGCGCGGCCTCGTCACCCTCGTCGCGCGCGCGGAAGCCGACGTGGGCCGGGACACGAAGGCCGATACGAGCGCCGCAAACGGAGGTTGATGGATCCGATGCGACGGCGCTACCTTGGGATATGGGAGGATGAGACCCATGTCCGAAGAAGCAAAGAAGACAGGCATGGCGGACGCCGGGCAAGCTGCGCTCGCCGGCAAGCCGTCGCGGGATGAGGTCCAGGACCTGCGGCGCGAGCGGGACGAGGCGCGCCAGATGCTGGTCGCGCTGGTGAAGGGCCTCAAGCGCGCGTCGTTCCGGCACGGGACCTACATCGACGGGCTCGGCGCCGCGATGGTCGCCGTGGAGCGGTGGTCCAGGACGCACGATCGTTGAGGCCACGTCCCCCGGCCCCCCGCGCGGCGCGGCCGGGCCGGTGCATCATCACAGACGGGTCTCCCCGGCGCACCCGTGACGGCGACCGTCGCCGGGACGTGAGGGCGCGGCCCGCCGCGAGGGGCCGAGGCAGCGCCGTATTCGTCCCATCTCTCGACGCTTTCCACTCGCTGTAGACTCTCCACGTCCCCCTCTCGGCGACCTCCCTCGTCGCCGTGGATTCCATACGTTCCTGACCTCGCCGACTTCCATCGCTGTCGATCCTCCTCGTTCCCTCTCGATACTTTCCCATCGCTGTCGACTCTCCTCGTTCCAGTCTCGTCGCTCTTCCATCGTCGTGCGCTCCTCCCGATCGACCCCGGCCCGGCAGGCGCCGCGATCCACGAAGAGCCCGTAATCCACGCGGGCGCCTGCGCCGGTGTGGCGCCCCTGGATCCGGGCGGAGGCCGCGCCTCTCGGCCGCGCTGCGCGCCCCGAGTCCGCGCGTGTCGAATCCCCGGATGTCCGCCCGGGAGCTCGACCGATCTCGCGGTGTCCGGGGGAGAGACAGGCCGGCAAATACGAGCCATTTCATTTGACGACAATCTCACAACACCACAAAGTCGCTTACCCGGAGCTCGATCCGGGCTTCGCGGCCTGGATTCCCTGGACGGCCGCCAGCCAACCCCCGTGGTGACGATCGGGACGCCCTCGGCGTCCGGGTCGAGGCGCACGGGTGCGCGTGCATGCCGAGGAGAGGATTGCCTTGGACAGGAAGAGATTGCTCGGAGCTCTCGGTCGGGCAGCGGTGATGCTCGGGCTCGCGGGGTGCGCGGGCCCGGGCGATGAGCCGCCCGATATCACGGGCGAGGAGGAGATCGGGCTGGAGGAGGCCGAACAGGGGCTGCGCGACGCTCCGATGCACGGCGGCAGGGTCGTGTTCGCCGACGTCGTCGCGATCGATCAGGTCCACGTCTACAATCGATTCGGGGCCTACAACCCCGCGGGCATGCTCTACGCGCTGAAGCGCGACGTCGTGCCCATCCGGAAGGACGAGCCGCTCGGCCCCGGCAACGCCATGTTGCGGAGGGGCAAGCGGCCAAGGCCGCTCGTGCTGCGCGTGAACGTCGGGGACACGCTGCGGATCCGGTTCACCAACCTGCTCGCGCCGGCGGGCGATCGGCCGGACGACTCCCCGAAGACGAGGAGCGCCTCGGTGCACGTCACAGGGCTCCAGATCGAGAGCCGCGACGCGCTCGGCGGCGACGTCGGGCGCGGGCCCGACGCCCTGGCCGAGCCCGGCAAGACGCGCGTCTACGAGCTCTTCGCCGGCAAGGAGGGGACGTTCCTGATGCACAGCGCCGGCGCCATGGCCGGCGGCCAGGGCGACGGCGGGCACATCGGGCTGGGGCTGTTCGGCGCGGTCAACGTCGAGCCGCCGGGCGCGGTCGCGTACCGATCGCAGGTCACGGCCAAGGAGCTCGAGGCCGCCTCGCTGCCCACGCCGAACCCCGACGGGACACCCCGGATCGACTACGACGCGCGGGACGAGCACGGCGAGCCCATCCTCGGGATGATCAACGCCCGGAACGAGATCGTGCACGGCGATCTCAACGCGATCATCGCCGGCTACGGGGAGAGCCAGCTCGACAGCCCAGCGCAGGCGGCGCCAGGGAGGTTTCGCGAGCTCACGGTCCTGTTCCACGACGAGCTGAAGGCCGTCCAGGCGTTCCCGGAGCTCGAGCACGACGAGACCTTCCACGGCGTGCGCGACGGGTTCGGGGTCAACTACGGCGCCTCGGGGTTCGGCTCCATCCTCCTCGCCAACCGGGCGCGGCTCGGCCCGAGCAAGGACTGCGTGGAGTGCAAGTACGAGGAGTTCTTCCTGACCTCATGGGCCAACGGCGATCCGGCGATGATCGTCGAGCGGGACCGGCGCGGACGCGCGATCGAGGCGCTGTTCCCGGACGATCCGTCGAACGTCCACCACGCGTACCTCGGCGATCCCGTCTGGATCAGGAACCTCCACGCGGGCCCGAAGGAGACGCACGTCTTTCACATGCACGCCCACCAGTGGCAGAGGGCGCCGAACAACGACAGCGGCACGACCCTGGACTCGCAGACCATCGGGCCGGGCGCGGCCTTCACCTACAACATCAACACGGCCGGCAACCGCATCCTGACGCCCGGCGACGCGATCATCCACTGCCACCTGTACCCCCACTTCGCGCAGGGCATGTGGGGGCTCGTCCGCAACCACGACGTGTTCGAGGCCGGCACGCGCGACCGCTTCCTGCCCGACGGCGAGATCGAGGACGGGACGCCCACCCCGGCCGTCGTGCCGATCCCGGGGATGGGGATGCCGCCCATGCCGACCTACGAGCCGACGGTCGTCAAGCTCCCCGACGGCAGGCGAGAGGAGCGGCCGCCCATGCCGGGGTATCCGTTCTACATGGCGGCCGTGCAAGGCCACAGGCCGCCTCAGCCGCCGCTCGCCCTCACGGTCGACGGAGGGCTCCCGCGCCACGTCGTCACCAGCGTGGTGGACGCCGAGCTCGGCGAGCGCGGCAGGTTCGATGTCGAGCTCCTCGCGGCGAACCTCAAGCTGCTGCCGGACGACGGGACGCCCGGGGAGCGGTCGGCCCGGAAATTCCATGCCGGCCAGTTCCCGGGCGCGATGCCGTTCGCGACGCGCGACGGCTTCCCCGCGCGCGCGTATCCGGCGTTCACCCCCGAGGGCCGACGATCGCAGTTCGCCGTCAACGGCCAGCGGCCGGCGGCGGGCGGCTACTACGCCAATCCGTGCCCCGAGGGGACACCGGAGCGCAAGTACCGGTTCGCCTGGGTCCAGATCGACGGCGTGGTCAACCGGCGCCAGTGGCACGATCCGCAGATGCGCCTCCTGGTCCTCGAGGAGGACGTCGAGGCGACCCTGGAGGGCACACGGCCGCCGGAGCCGCTGTTCATCCGCGCCAACTCGGGCGAATGCGTCATCGTCGAGGCGACGAACATCCTGCCCGACGCGCTCGAAGAGGACGATTTCCAGATCTTCACGCCCACGGATGTCATCGGCCAGCACATCCACCTCGTGAAATTCGATGTCAGCACCGCGGACGGCTCGGCGAACGGCTTCAACTACGAGGACGGCACGTTCGCGCCGCAGGAGGTGATCCAGCGCATCGAGGCGGCCAACGCGCTCGGCGGCGCCCTCAAGGCAGACGGCTCGGTGGGGGAGCGCGGCCGCCGCGTGATGCTCAGGGCGGAGCGGCACCCGCGCGTCGAGCGCCCGCGGTACGGCGTGCAGACGACGATGCAGCGGTACTGGGCCGATCCGGTCCTGAACCGGGCGGGCGAGGACCGCACCCTCAACACCGCCTTCGCGCACGACCATTTCAGCCCCTCGTCGCACCAGCAGCACGGGCTCTACATGGGCCTCATCGTCGAGCCGGCCGGCTCGGTGTGGCGCGATCCCGAGACCGGGGCGAGGTTCGGCACGCGCGCCGACGGCGGGCCGACGAGCTCCCGCGCCGACGTCATCCCGCCGCGAGGATCGCGGCTGCAGGCGTTCCGCGAGTTCGCCCTCGCCCTCGCCGATTTCGCCCCGCTCTACGACGAGTGCGGCGATCCCGTGAACCCGCCGACCACGGAGGAGGCCCCGCTCCCGCTCGCGGTCGCTCACCGGGACGAGCCCGCGCCGGAGGCGATCTCGGCGGCCGATCCCGGCGGCGAGCTCATGAACTACCGCAACGAGCCGATCCCGCTGCGCATCGCGGAGCGCGACTGCGAGAGGGACCGCGTGCGGCAGAGGCGGGGCGAGGAGGGGGAGATGCACGACGTGTTCAGCTCGCGCGTCCACGGCGACCCGGCCACGCCCCTGCTCTCCGCGCACGAGGGCGACAGCGTCCGGGTGCGCCTCCTCCAGGGCGCGCAGGAGGAGCAGCACGTCTTCACCATCCACGGGCAGCGCTGGTATACCGAGTCCGGCGACCCGGACAGCGGCTACACGAACGGCCAGGCCATCGGCCTCTCCGAGCACTTCGAGCTCGGGCTCGCGGCGCCCGCGGCCGCGCGCGGCGACCTCGGCGCGGGCGACTACCTCTACCAGAGCGCGCCCACCGACGATCTCTGGGAGGGGCTCTGGGGGATCCTGCGGATCCGGAAGAAGGGCGAGGCCGGCCTCTTGCCCCTGCCCGAATCCACGTCACGCACGCCGCGCCGGCGCCGGCGCGCTCCGACCTGCCCGCCGGACGCACCCGAGAGAAAGTACGTTGTCCACGCGATCACCGCGAAGGGCAACCTGCCCGAGGATCGCCTCGTCTACAACGAGGAGTTCGACCTCTACGATCCCGACGCCATCCTGTTCGTCCGCGCGGAAGAGCTCGCGGACGTCCAGTCCGGGCGCCGCAAGCCGGAGCCGCTCATCCTGCGCGCCGCGGCGGGCGACTGCATCCAGGTGACGCTCGTCAACGATCTGCCCTTCAAGCTGCCCAAGACGCCGCACTGGAACTACAGCCCGCCGATCGTCGACGGGTTCAACACGAACCAGGTCAGGCCGTCGAACCACGTGTCGCTGCACCCGCAGCTCGTCACCTACGATGTCAGGACCGACGACGGGGCCAACGTCGGGTACAACGAGGAGCAGACGGTCCCGCCCGGCGAGTCCCGCGAGTACACCTGGTACGCGGGCGAGATCGCC
Source organism: Sorangium cellulosum (assembly GCF_004135735.1). Taxonomy (GTDB): domain Bacteria; phylum Myxococcota_A; class Polyangia; order Polyangiales; family Polyangiaceae; genus Sorangium; species Sorangium cellulosum_F. Next base: position 6,575,042 of record NZ_CP012670.1, read on the forward strand.
ACGACCGACCCCCCGTGGGGCGTCCCGCAGGCGAAGCCCGTCGAGTTCGGCGCCATCAACCTGCGGGACATGGCCGACGTCGTGAACCACGGCATGCACGGCGCGATCGGCGCGCTCATCGTCGAGCCGGAGGGCGCCACATGGCGGACCGATCCGGGCACCCACGCGCAGGCGGACGTGTCCTTCACCGACGCCTACGGGTACACGCGCTCGTTCCGGGAGCTCGTGGTCGTCTACCAGGACGAGGTCGGCATGCACTCGGGCGAGCGGAGGTTCCAGTGCGTCGACGCCGGGCTCAACTGCGGCACGGCCCTCCGGAACTACGACGGCGAGGACGACGCCGAGGACACGGGCCACAAGGCGTTCAACTACCGCTCGGAGCCGTTCTGGGCGCGGCTCGGGATACCGCCCGAGCTCGCGAGGGTGGAGCTCAACGAGGAGGACCTGAGCGACATCTTCAGCTCCGAGCTGCACGGCGACCCGGCGACGCCGATCTTCAAGGCCGGCGTCTCGCAGAAGGTGCGCGTGCGCGTCGTGCATCCGTCCGGACACCGGCGCCAGCACGCCTTCGGCCTGTGGGGCGCGGTGTGGCCGCACAACCCGTTCGCCGAGGGGGAGCGCTCCCGCCGCATCGGCCACAACAGGGAGGTCTTGAACATCGGTATCCAGAACGCCATCGGCCCCATGACGCACCACAACGTCGTGCCGTTCTCCCCGGCCGGCGGGAGGTTCGCCGTCCCAGGCGACCGGCTCTACCTCGACCAGCCGAGCTTCCAGCTCTCGGACGGGCTCTGGGGCATCTTCCGGGTGAAGCGATAACGCCGCGTCGACGCTCACCGGCGCGGCGCGGGCCTCGCCTCTCGGCGCGCCCGCGCCCGCCGGATGCGCGCATGTCGAAGAGAGGACACCGTGATCACGAACCGACTGTCTGGAGCTCTCCTCCTCGGCGCCTCGGCGGTCGTGGCCTGCGGACGGCGAGGGCCGCCCGCCCCGCCCCCCGACGCGGGCGCGCCGCCGGTCGAGGCCCGGAGCGAGGGAGGCGCGAGCCCTGAAGTGAGCCGGGTCGAGCGAGAGGGCCTGTCGATCGCCTTCGAGCTCCGGCCGCTGAACAGCGCCGCGGCGCGCCCCGGGGCGCGCTCGGACGCCACGGCCGTCTTCACGATCACCGACGCCGCGACGGGCGCGCCGGTGCGCGATCTGTCGCCGCTCGGGTGGATGTCGCGGCGCGCGGGCGCGCCGCTGGACGGGCCCGCGTGCCGCGAGAAGATCAAGAGCTACATGGCCGGGCTCCTCTCCGTCCGCCCCGAGGTGGACATGAACGCCTATCTCCTGTGGACGCAGAACCAGGACAACACCCTGTCCGTCATCAACCCGCAGATCGCCTTCAACAGGAGCAAGCTGCGCAGCATCGTCACCCTCGCGTCCGGCTCCGCGTCGCTCGCGCTCCACCCGGACGGGAGCAGCCTCTACGTGACGCTCCGAGGCGGCCACGGGCTCGCCGTCGTCGACACGAGGCGCAGCCTCGTGCGGGCCAACGTGCCTGTCGGCGCCGGGCCGACGCGCGTCGAGGTGGCGCCGGACGGACGCACGGTGTGGGTCGGCAACGACGGAGACGGGACCGTCAGCGTCGTCGACGCGCGGGCGGCGAGCGTGCTGAAGACGCTGCGCGCCGGCGCCGGCCATCACGAGATCGCGTTCTCGGGCGGCGGGCGCACCGCCTGGATCACGAGCCGGGGAGCCGGCGTCGTCACCGCCGTGGACACCGCCACGCTCGAGCCCGTCGCCGAGGTCGAGGTCGGCGAGGGGGCCGTCTCCATCGCGGCGAGCGACACCGCGGGCGCGGTCTACGTCGCGAACGGGGCGCGGGGAGAGATCGCGATCATCGACGCCGCGCGCCGCGCCGTCTCCGGGCGCGTCGCGGTGAAGGCGGGCGTCGGCGCGGTCCGGTTCGAGCCGAAGGGCCGCTTCGCCTTCGCCCTGAGCCCTGGGACGGGCGAGGTCTTCATCCTCGACGGCGCGACCGGGGCGCTCGCGCACACGATCCCCGGGTTCGCGAGCCCTGACGCGATCACGTTCACCGAGGCCTATGCCTACGTGAGGAACCTCGGCGAGAACAGGATCTCGCTCGTCGAGCTGCGCTCGCTGGAGCGCCCCGGCGCGCCGGCGGTCGTGTCGATCCCGGTCGGGGAGAAGGCGCCCCAGGCGGCGAAGGACGCCGCCCTCGCGGCCCCGTTCGCGCTCGTGCCCGAGGGCAACGGCGCCGTCATCGCGAGCCCGGCCGACAAGGCCCTTTACTACTACGTCGAAGGCATGATGGCGCCCATGGGCACCCTGTCGAACTACGGGCGAGAGCCCCGGGCGGCGCTGATCGAGGATCGCTCGCTGAAGGAGGTGCAGCCCGGCGTGTACGCCGCGACGGTCCGGCTCGGGGACGAGGGCGTCTACGACGTCGAGCTCCTGCTCCGCGGGCGCCGCGTCGCCGCCTGCCTCGAGGCGACGGTCGCGCCCTCGGCCGCCCCGGCCGCGGACCGCGCGCCTGGCCCCGGCCTCACCGTGGAGCCGCTCTTCGATCGCGGCGTCGATCTCGAGGTCGCGAAGCCGGCGACGCTGCGCTTCCGCGCCACGCCCAGGGGCTCCGCGCCCCCTCTCGAAGCCAAGGAGATGAGGGTCATGATCTTCCGATTCCCGATCGGCTCCCGAGACACCCTGCTGCCCCGGGCCGAGGCGGACGGCGCCTTCTCGGTGACGTTCACGCCGCCCGAGCCGGGTCGATACCGCTTCTTGCTGGAGGCCGAGTCGCGCGATGCCCCGCTCGGCGCCCTGCCGTCCGTCGATCTCCATGCCAGCGCGCCCGGCGCGGCGCCCGCGTCGGGAGGCGCGCGATGAGGCGGGGCGGCGCCGGCGCGGACGCCCTGCTGGTCGTCCACCCCGAGGGCCGGCGAGGCCCGCGTGGATCCGGCCTCGAGCGGCGTGGCGCCCGTCTCCGCGCGGGTCGAGCTCGTCCCGTGACGCCGCCCCCGCCTGTCGGCTAGGCGCGAAGGCTGGAACGGAGTAGGTTCCGGGCATGGCCGGATACCGCAGTCGAACATCCACCCAGGGACGCAACATGGCAGGGGCGCGCGCGCTGTGGCGCGCCACCGGCATGAAGGACGCGGACTTCGAGAAGCCGATCGTCGCCATCGCCAACAGCTTCACGCAGTTCGTCCCGGGGCACGTCCACCTCCACGACGTGGGCCAGCGGGCCAAGAAGGTCATCGACGCCGCGGGCGGCTGGGGGGTCGAGTTCAACACCATCGCGATCGACGACGGGATCGCGATGGGCCACGCCGGCATGCTCTACTCGCTGCCGAGCCGGGAGCTCATCGCCGACAGCGTCGAGTACATGGTGAACGCGCACTGCGCGGACGCGCTGCTCTGCATCTCGAACTGCGACAAGATCACGCCGGGCATGCTCCTCGCCGCCATGCGGCTCAACATCCCGACCGTCTTCGTCTCCGGCGGCCCCATGGAAGCGGGCAAGATCGCCGGGACGCACGACCGCGACGGCAAGCCGCTCGTCCGCAAGCTCGACCTCATCGACGCGATGATCGCCGCGAGCGACGACAAGGTGACCGACGCGGATCTCGCCTCGCTGGAGCGATCCGCGTGCCCGACCTGCGGGTCGTGCTCCGGCATGTTCACGGCGAACAGCATGAACTGCCTCAACGAGGCGCTCGGGCTGGCGCTGCCCGGCAACGGGACGCTGCTCGCGACGCACGCGATGCGCTGGGAGCTCTTCGAGGAGGCGGCGAGGCGCGCCGTGGCGATCGCGCAGCGGCACTACCTCGAGGGGGACGCCTCGGTGCTGCCGCGGAGCATCGCGACGTTCGAGGCGTTCGAGAACGCGATGGCGCTCGACATCGCGATGGGGGGCTCGACGAACACGGTGCTCCACCTCCTGGCGATCGCCCGCGAGGCGCAGGTCGACTTCAGGATGTCGGACATCGACCGGCTGTCGCGCAAGGTGCCCAACATCTGCAAGGTGGCGCCGTCGTCGCACCACCACGTCGAGGACGTGCACCGCGCCGGCGGCGTGCTGACGATCCTCGGGGAGCTCGATCGCGCGGGGCTCGTCCACCGGGGGGTGGGCACCGTGCACGCGCGCACGCTGGGCGACGCGATCGACGAGAACGACATCCGGCGCCCCACGGCCACGCAGGCCGCGAAGCAGCGCGCCCTCGCCGCGCCGGGCGGCGTCCCGACGACGGTCGCGTTCTCGCAGGACAAGTACTTCGCCGAGGCCGACGGCGACGTCGAGGAGGGGTGCATCCGCGACGTGGCCCACGCGTACAGCCAGGATGGCGGGCTCGCCGTGCTCTACGGCAACATCGCGAAGGACGGCTGCATCGTGAAGACCGCGGGCGTCGACGCCTCGATCTGGAGGTTCGAGGGGCCCGCGCGCGTGTTCCACTCGCAGGAGGCGGCGTGCGACGCGATCTGGAACAACCAGATCCGCTCGGGCGACGTGGTCGTCATCGTCTACGAGGGGCCGAAGGGCGGGCCCGGCATGCAGGAGATGCTCTATCCGACGTCCTTCCTGAAGGGGAAGGGGCTCGGCAAGGCGTGCGCCCTCATCACCGACGGCCGGTTCAGCGGCGGGACCTCGGGCCTGAGCATCGGGCACGTCTCCCCGGAGGCGGCCGAAGGGGGGGCCATCGCGCTCGTCGAGGAGGGCGATCGCATCCGGATCGACATCCCGGCGCGGAGCATCGACGTGCTCGTCAGCGACGCGGAGCTCGAGCGCCGCCGCCGCGCGGCCGAGGCGCGGGGCGACGACGCGTTCAAGCCGAACCGCGACCGGAAGGTCTCCCCTGCCCTGCGGGCCTACGCGCTCATGGCCACGAGCGCCGCCCACGGCGCGGTCCGCGACGTCGGCCAGATCGAGCCGAGCCGGCGCGCCGCGGGCGCCGCCGAGGCGGCCGCCGGGCGCAAGTAGCCCCTCGCGGGCGGGCGCGGCCGCGGCGCCGTCACGAGGAGCCGGGCTCGCCTGAGGCCGCGCGCTCCTCTGGCCAGGCGTTCTCGGCGACGAGCTCCGACAGCGGGCGGCGCGACGCCCAGCCGCACGCCTCGAGCATCGGTCGCTCGTAGAACTCGGCCACGTGGCCGACGCAGAGGATGGCGAGCGGCCTGCTGCCGGGCGGCATGCCGAGCAGCGCGGCGAGGCGGTCCGGCTCGAAGAGGGACACCCACCCCACGCCGAGCCCCTCCGCGCGCGCGGCGAGCCACAGGTTCTGGATGGCCGCGGCCACCGAGGCCACATCCATCTCGGGCAGCGTGCGACGGCCGAACACGTGCGCCTCGCGCCCCGCCATCAGGCCGACGACGAGCAGCTCGCCGCATTCGAGGATGCCCTCGACCTTGAGGCGCATGAACTCGTCCTCGCGCTCCCCGAGCGCGCGCGCCGTGGCGAGGCGCTCCGCCTCGACGAGCGCGTGGATGTCGCGCCGGAGGCCCGGCGCGGTGATCCGCACGAACCGCCAGGGCTGCATCATGCCCACGCTCGGCGCGGCGTGCGCGGCCCCGAGCAGCCTGGCGAGCGCCTCGGGATCCACGGGCGCGGGGAGGAAGTGGCGCATGTCGCGGCGCTCGTAGATGGCGCGGTACACGGCGGCGATCTCTGGATCATCGAAGCGGTAGCTGGGCATGGTCTCTCACATGGCGGGGCGGGCCGCCGGCCCGAGGCGAGCCCGGCGCGGCGGACGAGACTGCGTAGCACCGCTGGCGCGGGCGCGGCAGCTCGCGCAGGGCGACCTTCGCGATCGCGGGCGCGGCGCGCGATCACGTGGGTGGCGCGTGGGTAGGAGGTAGGTAGGAGGATGTCGCGGACACGGCGGCCGCGCGATGGACACAGCGACGCGCGGCGCGCGCGCTCGACGCGCCGCGGCCGCGTGCTAGAGCGCGATCGTGAGCGCATCGGGCAGCCGGGCACCGGCGCAGCAGATCACCGTCGTGGGCGCAGGCGTGATCGGGTTGACCACGGCGGTCGTGCTCCAGCGCGCCGGCTACCGGGTGCAGGTCGTGGCGGCGGCGCGCGGCGAGCACACGACGTCGGCGGTCGCCGGCGCGCTGTGGTTCCCTTTTCAGGCGAGCCCGCCCGAGCGCGTCAACGCGTGGTCGCGAAGGAGCCTCGATGAGCTCACGCGCATCGCACGGGAGCACCCGGAGGCGGGCGTGGATCTCCTGACCTGCTACGAGGCCGCGGACGACACGCGGCCGCCGTGGTGGGCGCCGAGCGTGCCGGACCTCTCGCTCGATCCCGCGCCGCACCCGCTCGGCGCGCCGTACAGCCTCCGGTTCACGGCGCCGCGCGTCGACCCTGCGCTGCACCTGCCGTGGCTCGAGGCGCAGCTCGAGAGCCCGGTGCGCCTCGAGCGCGTGCGATCGCTCGCCGCGGTCGAGGGCGACTGGGTCGTGAACTGCACCGGGCTCGGGGCGCGCGCGCTCACCGGCGACGCCGAGCTCCTCGCCGTCTACGGCCAGGTCGCCATCACCGAGCCAGGCGACCTGCCCCCAGATGTCGCACTGGGTGATGAAAGGGACGAATCGTCCCTTGCTTATGTCATTCCGCGTCGCCGCGAGGTGGTGATTGGCGGCTGTGCGGTTCCGTCCGCCGACAATCGTCCTTTGACGCCGGACCCGGCGCGTACTGACGCGATGCTCCAGCGGGTGCGGGCAGCCGGGCTCAGCCCAGGTCGCTTGCTCGGCGCCCGCGCTGGACTGCGCCCGGTTCGGAGCTCCGTACGGCTGGAGCGCGAAGGGCGAATTATCCACAACTATGGCCACGGCGGCGCGGGATATACGCTGGCATGGGGTTGCGCCGACGAGGTGAGGACGCTGCTCCGGGACGGCGTCGCGCCGGGGTACCGCGCGTAGGGAATCGATCACGTCAAGCACTGTTCTGACGCAGTCCCGGCCTCCCTCCCTGGTGGCCCGGCTGTTCGCCAGGCTCGTCGCAGGCGGCTGCCCACGCGCGGCGGCAAGGTGGCCGATAGCCGATGGCCAGGTTGGCCACCATGGCCAGCGTTGGCCAGCGGCGTGGCCCGCGTAACCCGCGTAACCCGCGTAACCCGCGTAACCCGCGTGAATAGCGAACAGCGCTGACGCGCCACGCTACGGATGAGACCGCCGGCTGCAATCCAGCTAACCAGCGGCCCAACGCATTGCACCGAAAGTCCCGTTGTACTCCTGTTGCCCGGCTGCTAGATTGAATTCGTGCTCGCCTCCGAGCAACTCCTGTCATCTCTCGCGGTGGAACCGCCCGTGGCGATCCCCTGTTCATGCGAGGGAATGGTGGTGGGGGAGCGCGCGCTGGACATCGCCGGATCCTGACGACCGCTCGAGCGATCCCCCAGCGCGTGATCCCGAGGTGGTCGAACGTTCGCTTGGTCCTGGGCACCGACGTCCATCGTCCGCTGTCATAAAAGCAGGGTCCGGAGCTTCCCCTGGGAGTTGGAACGCCATGAACTACGACGAGAATCGACTCAGTCGTCCGACGGGGCGGCCAGCGGTCTTTCGTGTCACGATGAACAACGACGAGAATCGCCCCAGTCGTCCGACGGGGCGACCGTCGGGGCGGCCTTCGGGGCGACCGTCGGGGCGGCCTTCGGGGCGGCCTGCGCTCTGGAGCGTCCTCCCGCTGGCCAGCGGGCTGCTGCAGACGCGGCCGATCGAGTGGCCGTCGCTGCTGCTCTTCGCGGGGTCCTACGCGCTCTGGGCGGCGGCGCTCTGCGCCGGCGTCGCGGGCCTCCTGTCGACCGCGCCGGCCGTGCTCCTCGCGGCGGTGGCCGCGTACGCCGCCTTCACGCCGATGCACGAGGCGGCGCACCGGTCGCTCGCGCGCTCCGCGCTGCTGAACGGCGTGGTCGGGCGGCTGAGCGGGCTCTTGCTCATGGCGCCGTTCCTGGCGGTGCGCCACTTTCACCTCGAGCATCACAAGTACACGAACGAGCCGGGCCGCGACCCCGATCACTGGAGCGGGCGCGGCCCGTGGTGGCTCCTGCCGCTCCGGTGGGCGACACAGGATCTCCACTACTATGCTCTGTTCCTGCGCTCGTACCGCGCGCAGAAGCGCAGCGAGCGGATCGAGACGGTCGCGACGCTCGCGGCCATGCTCGCGCTCGTGGCGCTGGCCTTCGGGCTCGGCCACGGCCGGCTCGCGCTCCTCTACTGGGTCCTGCCGGCGCGGCTGGCGATCTTCTTTCTCGCGTTCGCGTTCGACTATCTGCCTCACCACCCTCATCGGGTGACGGCGGCGGAGGACCGCTATCGCGCGACGCGCGCGGTCGACAGCGCGCTCCTGAACGCGCTGCTCTTCGGCCAGACCTATCACCTGATCCACCACCTCTACCCGGCCGTGCCGTTCTTCCGTTACCGGACCGTGTGGAAGCACCAGCGCGAGGAGCTCCTCCAGCTCGCGTCCGGCAGCCTCACCCCGCCGCGCCTCCCGTCGATCGCGCCGTCCGCCCTCACCCCGCCGCGCCCGCCGGCGATACCCCCTCCGCCCCCCGTGCAGACCGCGCCCGAGCTCGACGCCCTCTGATCCCGCCGGCCGCCCTCCCGGCGCGCCCCTCCTCGCCTGCCTGCGCGGGCGTCGCTGCCCCGAGGGTCGCGCCGCCCGCGACGCGGCCGCGGTGACGTGGCAGGCGCGGGAGACGAGCGCGCCCGCCGAGATCGCGCGCGGCCCGCGCTAGCCGCTGCGGTCCTCCATGAACCGCGCGAGCACGTCCGCGAACTCCGCGGGTCGCTCCACGAGCCAGTCGTGGCTCCCTTTCGTGGAGACATGGAGGATCGAGCCGGGGATCAGGCGTCGAAGCTCGAGGGCCGAGCCGAGCGGCGTCGTGTGGTCGCGGGCGCCCCACGCCAGCAGCGTCCTCAGGCGAGCGCGCCCCACGAGGGCAGCGTAGCCGCTCAGCTCCGCCATCGCCGCGATCCGCAACAGGCTCAGCGCGTTGCGCGTGTGGAAGATCAGGTTGTAGAGGAGCCCGGGCCCGGCGTGCGCCGAGAAGCGAGGCTCCAGCGACACGTCCGCCGCGCGCGCGAGGAGGAGCGCCAGGATCGAGCGCGGCGGGTTCACGCCGACGGAGTTGACGAGCACGAGCCCGGCGAGCCGCTCGGGGTACATCGCGCCGGCGACGAGCGCCGCCGCGCCGGACAGCGAGTGTCCGATCAGCGTGACGCGCTCGAGCTGGAGCACCTCGAGCGTGTCGGCGATGCAGCGCGCGTACCGCTCCAGCGTCCACGGCGCACGGAGCCTGGAGCCGCGGCCGGATCCGGGCAGCTCCACGACGAGCACCCGGGCGCGCTGCGCCGCCTCCTTGACCGTGGACCGGTACGACATGCCGCGGATCAGCATGCTGGGCAGGAGCACCACCGGCATCCCGCGACCCGTCTCGGTCACATGAACGACCTCGCTCCCGACCCGGATCTCTCGCGCGCGGCTCTCCTCTGGCGCTCGCCGTCGCGCCGCGGAGCCGGCGGACGTGGGTAAGATCTTCTCCCTTCGCGCCGGTCGCGGCCCGGAGAGGCTGGCAGGTCCGAGCGAGACACCGGGGCTCGGTCCGATGATTCCAGGTCGTCGCGCGCGCTCGCTCATGATCGATGACCCGATGCCGGGCCTGTGCCAGGGAGCGCGCGGCGCGCGCCGCGACGAGAGCGCGACGAAGAGCTCCCGGCGGCCCCGGCGCGCGCCGCCCGGGATCCTGGAACGCGGTTGAGTCAATCCGGAGCCGCGCTAAGCTCTCCGAAACAGCGGCGATCTCCAGGCTCAAGGGGGTACAGCAGGCGTATCGTCACGGACCAGAGAGCCGGCGCCGGCTTGCTCGGACAACCAGTCATTCCGTCATGGATAGAAGCGACATGTCGAGGTCCCGCCCCACGCCCGGCTCCGAAAAGACCGCTGAGATTCGGGACTCTTCGGTGCTCCCGGTCCCCGCTGCGCTGGCCTTCCTCGCCCAGAATGCATGGGGGACGGATACGCCGCCCGCCACGGACGCCCCGTGGGCGTATGCCCTCATCGCCGCGCTCGGGCACCTGCCTCCCGCGATCGAGATCGCCGCGGCCACGCTGCGGCGGACCGGGATGTCGGCCGAAGCGTACCTGAGGAAGCACGCGGCGCGGCTGGCGTCCGGGGGGAGCGAGGAAGAGATCGTGGCCGTGGTCCTCGCCGAGGCGCTGGACGCCGCGGGCGAGGAGGCGCGCGGCGTCGCGCGCGCGCTCGCCGTGCTGCCGGCGGCGAACGTCCCGCTGGAGGTGATCGCGGCCGCCGCGGGGAAGCCGGCGCCGTCCACGGCGCGGCCGCTGCAGTCGCTCGTTCATGGCCGCCTGGTGACGTTCCAGAAAGGCGCGCTGGCCTACCTGCTGAACCCCGTCGTGCGCGCCGCGATCCGCAGGGACGTGGTCGGCGACGCCGCGCTGTGGGACGCGCTGCACCGGAGCGCGGCGGACGCGATGCAGGCGCTGCTCTTCTGGACGGCCGCCGTCGAGGGGCGGCCGGAGGCGGCGATGCGCCGGCGCGTGGCGAGCGAGCTCTTCGCCGCCCTCGACACGGCGCCGTTCCAGGAGGGCGCTCGCGGCGCCGAGGTGCTCGCGCGGGCGCTCGTCGACGCCTGCACGGTGCTCGATCTCGGGCTCACCATCGAGGTCCAGGAGCGGCTGCTCGAGGGGGCCGCGCGGCTCGCCGGCGAGGCGCTGCCCGCGCTGCGCGCGCGGGCGCTCGCGGCGCTCGAGGCCGCGCGGCGCCCGACCTCGGAGCCCGCGGGCAGGCGGCGGGGGACCTTCGGGACGCTCCGGGCCACGCCGGCGGCCCGCGAGCGCGGCCGCCCGGGGCACCGCGATCTCCTGCGCAAGGCCCTCCGCGCGAGCGCGCAGCGCGGCGCGGCCCGGTACGCGCCGCCGGTCGAGGACGACGGCCTGCGCGCCGCGAAGGAGCACCTCTCGCGCGGCTGCCTCCGTCTCCACGAGGGCGCGCTCGACGCGGCCGCGGCCGCGTACGGCGACGCGCTCGCCGCGCTGGAGGCGGCCGGCGACGTGCGCGGCCAGGCCATCGCGCTCCTGCTCCGCGGCGAGCTGCGCCGGCGGCAGGGCGACCTCGCGGCCGCGTCGCGCGATCACGAGCGCGCGCTGCCGCTCTTCCGCGCGGCGGCCGACCGCGCGGGCGAGGCGATGGGGCTGCTCGCGCGCGGGAGCCTCCGGCTCGATGAGCGCGACGCGGCGGGCGCCGCGGCCGACTACGACTGCGCGCTCATGCTCCTCAGGGCCTGCCGCGATCGGATCGGCGAGGCCAACGTGCTGAAGGCGCGCGGCGATCTGTGCTTCATGCAAGACGACCTCGCGGGCGCGGCGCGCGACTACGATCGGGCGCTCTACATCCTCGAGGGGGTGGAGGAGCGCGTCCTCAGCCAGCTCCGCTTTCCGCCCGGCGTCCGCGAGGAGCGCCGCGGGGCGATCGCCCGCGCCCGCGCCGCGCGCGAGCACCTCCCGCAGCAAGCGCTCCTGCGGGCGCTCGGGTACGAGCAGACGCACGCCCGCACGTGGCAAGCCCGCGGCGACCTGCGCCTGCGCGAGCGGCAGGCGGCGCTGGCGGCGCGCGACTACGGCAATGCGATCCTCCTCTACCGGGAGAGCGGGGATCGCCGCGGAGAGGCCGCCGCGCTCAAGGCCCGCGGCGATCTGCGGCGCCAGCGGGGCGCGCTCCCGGGCGCGCAGCGCGACTACGACGATGCGCTCCGGCTCTTCGAGGCCCTCGCCGACGGCCCCGGCCAGGCCGCCGTGCTCAAGGCGCGCGCGGACCTGCGCTGCGAGCGAGGCGACACCGCGGGAGCGGCGCTCGATTACACGAGGGCGCTCGCCCTCTTCGACGCGACGGGCGACGGCGCCAGCCAGACGAGCATAAGGACCGTCCTCGCGGGCATCTCCCCGCGCCCCGACGATCCTCCGCGCCCCGTCAGAGCGGCTGTCCCGCGGTGAACGAGAGAATCCGCCGACGCCCCCGGAGCGGCCTGTGCGCCGGATCCACGGACGCCGCGCTGCGCGCGCGGTGACACGCCCGCGCGCGCCCCGAAGCGACCTTCTGCGCTGTCGGATTGAGGCTCACCGCGGCGCCCGGCGAGCGCAAGATCAACCTGCTTTGTGATTCCGTCGGTTCACCATCCTGCGCTAGGGTTCACCTGTCCGGAGATCCCGCCCCGGCACCCAGGTGGCCCCGTGCGACGACGCCGCTCATCCTTCGGTATCAGCTTGCTCTTGGTCTCGCTCCTGCCCCGGACGGCGCTCGCCCTGCCGACCGTGACCGGATCCGCGCCGGAGCTCGGCGCGTGGGACATCCTGCGCGGCGCCCCGCTCCGCGACGACGGCGTGGCGCCGGACGCGGTGGCCGGCGACGGCACCTTCACGGCGACCGTCTCGTTCGCGGCGCCCGGCGACGTCGAGTACAAGGTCTCGCGGAACGGGGTCGACCTCGAGGACGGCGGGCTCGGCACGGCCACGGGCGGGAATCTCCGGTTCACGCTGGCGGGCGGGGCGGCGCCTTACGACGTCACATTCTACTACGACACACGCGATCTGACCGCCCAGGGGTTCTTGCCGGCGACCGAATCTGCCTCGGACTCGCGGAGCGCGTCGAGCAGGGCGGACGGCTCTGCGCAGGTGTGGGTCGCCGTCGGAGACTGGCAGGGTGCCGTCGGCGACACCGACTGGAACTCGTCCTCGCTCGTCACCGTCGCGCGCGACGACGGCCTGCTCGGCGATCTCGTCGCGGGCGACGGCGTCCACACCTATCGCTTCGTGGCCGAAACCGCCCTCTCCGGCGCGCGCTTCAAGTTCGCGGCGCAGGGCCCCTCGGGCACGGAGCTCGGCGCGAACGGCTGGAGCTACGCCCCCGAGGACTCGTCGCACGGCGCGTTCAGCGCGGCCGCGGGGCAGGTCGTCACGCTGGAGCTCGACGCGGCCCGCGGCCGCATGCGCGCGCGGGTGTCGAGCCCGGCGAAGCTCCTCCTCACGGAGCTCCTCGTCCACCCGGCGTCCGCGGAGTTCGTGGAGATCTACAACCCGGGCAGCGCCCCGGTCGACCTGTCCGACTACTACCTCGCGGACTACAGCCTGTATTACCAGCTCGTCGCGGCGAGCCCCTCGCTCCCGAACACGAACGATTTCCTCGTGCGATTCCCGGCCGGCGCCGAGATCGGGCCAGGAGAGATCCAGACCGTGTCGCTCGGAGGCGCGGAGTGTTACCGCACCGGGTGCGAGGAGAGCACGGCGTTCGGCGGATGGGGCGCGCACCCTACTTACGAGATCTACAACGCTGGCACGTTCGGGGCCGGCGACGCTGAAGAGAGCAAGTCGTCCGCCGTGGTGCCCGACATGCGGGTGCCGCTCCCCGGATCCGTGGGAGAGACGCGCGGGCTCACGAACGATCACGAATGCCTCACCCTCTTTTACTGGGACGGCGTGAGCGACCTCGTCAAGGACGTCGATTATGTCTTCTATGGCTCGTCGGGGCCGAACCGCCCTGTCGACAAGACGGGAGCGTCGGTGGACGGGCCGGACCCGGGGGGAGCGCGGAGCGCCTACCCCGACGACGCGGCCGACGACGTCGCCCGGCACGCGCCACTGTCCGCCGCCGGCGGGAGCTGCCGGCAGGACTTCACCGAAGGCGCCCAGATCGCGGGCGGGGGGAGCGGGGTGACCGGCGCGGTCGAGACCAGCGAGCCGCTGTCGTCGACCTGGGCCGCGTGCGCCGCCGCGACGCCCGGCGAGATCGATCTCGACGGCGACGGCGTGCTCGCGGGCGACAATTGCCCTCGGACGGCGAACCCCGATCAGGCGGACTCCGACGCGAACGGCGTCGGAGACGCCTGCGACCTCGACGACGACGAGGACGGCATCCGCAATGGCGCCGACAACTGCCCTTACGCGCCCAATCCGATCCAGACCGACTCGGACGCTGACGGGACGGGCGACGCTTGCGACGTGGACTCCATCGATGTCGACGCCGACGGCGTGCTCGACGCGCTGGACAATTGCCCTGCCGTGGCGAATCCAGCGCAGATCGACACCGACGCCGACGGCGTGGGAGACGCGTGCGACAACTGCCAGGCCGTGGAGAACCCCGACCAGACCGACACGGAGGGCGACGGGGTCGGGGACGGCTGCGACGCGGACGACGACAACGACTTCCTGAGCGACGTGGACGACGACTGCCCGCTCGCGGCTGGTCCGCGCTCGAACGGGGGTTGTCCAGGAGGGGGGATGGGCGGCGGCGCGGTCACGGCGGCGTCGAGCTCGACGTCCTCTGGCGAGGCGTCGTCCTCGTCGGGCGGCGGCACCCCGTTCAGCGGCGGGGGCAGCTGCGCGTGCCGCGCCGCGGGCAACGCGCCCCCGCACGGCGGGCGAGCGCCGTGGCTCGCGCTCGCCGGCGGGGCGTTGCTCTTCGTGCGCCGCCGGATGCGGGCTTGAGGGCGAGCGACGGCGCCCCCCCCGGAACCGCTGTGATCCCGCTCGTCGCGCCCGGCATGAGCCGCGGGGTCAGCCCTCCCGCTGCCGCTCGAGCCGCTCCCGCATCACGTTGGGGATCCTCCCGGCGACCTCGATCGCCCTCGCGAGCGCCGCCCTCCCGTCCAGATGGCGGCCGCGCCGCGAGAGAGCGCGCGCACGGGCCTCGATGACCTCGATCTGCTCCTGCCCCACGGAGAAGCGCGCAGAGCGCTCCTCGAGCTCGTCCCACTCCGCGTCGCTCGCCTCGCGTGTCGCCAGCTCGATCATCGACCACTGCACCTCTTCCGCCGGCGCCATCTCCATCCCCTCGCGCCCCTCGGCGGCGGCCCTCACCTGCTGGCTCCGGATCGCCTCGATGATCTCGCGCGCCTTGCCCTCTTCACCCCGGTAGAGCAGCAGCCTCGCCAGGAGGAGCTGCACCACCGGCCGCGCCTCGTCCCCTCGCTGCTGACGCTCCAGCGACACGGCGCGCTCCACGTGCGCCATCGCCATGTCCAGGTTGCCCATCAGGTAGAGGTACTCGCCCAGGTTGAACTCCCCCACGAGCTCGAGCATCCCCAGCCCCAGCTCGCGCGAGATGGAGAGCAGGCGGCACAGATCCAGGATCATCCCCTCGTTGTCGCCGAGGCAGGCCCGCAAGAGCGCCCGGCTGTTGATCGCCGGCCCGAGGTGCAGGAGATCGCCGCGCCCCTCGGACATCCGGACCGCCCGATCCAGCGCCGTCCCCGCGTCGTCCAGCCGCCCGAGGCCCTGGTAAATGAACCCCAGGAGGAGCAGCGACACCACCAGCGTCTCGTACCCCTCGTCGCCCAGCGCCTCGGCCTGCGCCGCGGCGCTCTCGAACTGCCGCGCCGCCTCCTCCTCGCGGCTCTCGCGGTGCAGCGAGCGCGCCACCGCCATCGCGAGGCGCGCCGAGAGCGCCGGCGGCAGCTCGCCCTTGACGCGCGCGTTCGCCTCCTCGACCCGCTCCTTCGAGCGCGCGTAGTCGTCCATCCAGTCGAGCGCCGTGGCCTCGTCGAGGAGGATCTCGAGCAGCTCGGCCTCGTTCCTCTCCTCGATCGCCATCGCGCGCGCGCGGTCCAGATCGCCGAGCGCGTCGTGATAGCGACCCAGCCGGTAGCGCATGAGCCCCCGGCCCCGGTACGCCGCCCTCCGCCGCGCCCCGCGCTCCTCGACGGGCTGCGCCAGCGCGCGGCTGTAGTGGAGCTCCGCCTCGACGTACGCGTGCCGCGCCCGCGCCCGCTCGGCCAGCTCCAGGTAGGCCTCCTCCGCCACCCGAGCGAGCCCGGCCTCGGCCGCGTGGTACGCGATCTTGAAGCGCCGCTGCTCGCGGCTCTCGTGGGTCGCCTCGCGGTGGTGATCGTACGCCGCCAGGTGAATCTGCCGCCGCTCGACCTCGGAGACGCCCCGCGCGATCGCCTCCCTCACCAGCGCGTGGCGGAAGCTCAGCCGGCCCCTCCGATCGACGACCAGCATGCCCGCCTCGAACAGCCGCTCGGTCCCGACGCGCGCGTCGAGCGGAAACGCCGCGCCGTCGCCGCGCCGATCCAGGTGGCTCAGCACGCCCGCGATCTCGTCGATCGACACCTCGGCGCCGAGCAGCGAGACGAGCCGCGCGTGCGCCCCGAGCGCCGCGCCGAGCGCCGCGAGCTCGCCCTGCGCGAGCGGTTCGATGTGCGGCAGCGCCGGCAGGCGATCGAGCTCGTCGGTCGCGAGGTACCACGCGTCGCCCCGGGGGTGCCGGCGCAGGATCCCCTCGCGCTTGAGCCCGTGCACGAGCTCCACGAGCAAGAGCGGCACCCCCTGCGAGCGCTCCAGCAGGCGATCGATCGCCGGCTCGGGCACGTCCCGCGCGGGCAGGAGCAGCCGCCGGCACAGCGCCCGCGCGCTCTCGGGATCGAGCGGGCCGAGCCGCACGGCCTCGCGCCGCGCGGCCCGCTCGCCCCAGGAGGGGTGCGCCTCCGCGAAGGCCGAGCGCCCCATCGCGCAGATCCACAGCGGCGTGGCCGCGTCGGCGAGCGCCGCGTACTCGAGCGCCGCGAGCGTCGCGTCGTGCGCGTAGTGCGCGTCGTCGAGGACGACGATCACGGGCGACGAGGCCGCGCGCCGGCGCAGGCACTCGCCCGCCGCGCGCACGCGCGCCGAGCGCAGCGCGCCGGGCGCGGCCTTGAGCGCCTCGATCTCCGGGAAGACCTCGCCGCCCGTCCGCTCGTCCACCCAGCCGAGCGCCATGGCCAGCCCCGAGCCCAGCACCTCGCCGAGCGCCGGACCGAGCTGCCCCGCGAGCGCCGCCCGGGCGCCGCTCTCCGGCGGCACCTCGGCCACGTCGAGCACCTCGCGCACGAGCTCGTGGAGCGTCGCGTCCTCGACGCCGCTCGTCGGCTCCTGGCCGCGCAGCTCGATCAGGCGGACGTGCGGCAGGCGCGCCCGGAGCTGCTTGCCGAGCTCGGCGAACAGGCGGCTCTTCCCGTACCCCGGCTCGCCGACCACGGACACGACCGTGGGCAGCTTGAGGCGGAGCGCCTCCTCCGCGCTCTCCAGGAGCTGGTCGAGCACGTCGCGGCGGCCGATGAACGCGTCCGGGCGCGTCTGCTCGCGCGACGTACCGGCGTTGCTGGACGTCTCCTCCGCGGCCGCAGGGGGCGCCTCGGGGAGCGCGGCCGCGGCCGCGGGCGTGAGGAACGAGCCCACGGGACCGGAGGCGGACGGCCACCGCTCCGCCCGGGAGAAGAGCGGGCTCAGGAACCGCAGCGCCCCGTCCGGCCGCGCCTGGACCGAGACGGGCGCGAGATCGATGAGGACCCGCTCGCACAGCCCTCCCCGCAGCAGCTCGTCGGCCGCGCGCCGCGCGTGATGCGCCGGGTTCCCCGCGCTCCCGTGGCCGAAGACGGCCGCGTAGCGCGAGCCGGAGGCGTGCGCGAGCTCGCCGCCGAGGGCCCGGATCCGGCGCTGCACGGCCACCCGATCGGCCGCCCCCTCGAAGAACAGGATCCCCACCGCGCGGCGCTGGACGCCGCCCGTCGAGCGCAGCATCCCGCTCTCGCTCGGCGCGAGCCCGTCCCCGAGCGCGCGCTCCAGGGCGCCGCGGAGCTCGGTCGCGCTCGCGAACCGGTCGCTCCGCTCCTTGGCGAGGCAGCGATGCACGAGCTCCTCGAGCGCCGCGGGCACCGCCGCGCGCGCCGACAGGCGCGGGGGCCTGCGGCTCTTGTGATCCTCGAGCACGGCCGCGCGCGGCCCCCAGAACGGAGGCCGGCCCGCGAACAGCTCGTACAGGATGACCCCCATCGCGTAGATGTCCGTGCGCGCGTCCAGGTCAGCCCGCCCGGCGGACTGCTCCGGCGCCATGTACTCCGCCGTCCCCAGCGCCAGATCCGCGTCCAGCGCGTCGTCGCGCCGCCCCACGACGCGGGCGATGCCGAAGTCGATCAGGGTCGCCTGCCCCGCGCTGTCGATGAAGATGTTCTCGGGCTTGAGATCGCAGTGCACGTAGCCGCGCGCGTGCACGGCCTCCAGGGCCGTGAGCGTCGCGAGGCCGAGGCGGCCAGCCTCGTCGATGCCCGGCGCCGGGCGCGCCGCGAGGCGCGCCGCGAGCGTGGGCGCGGCGATGTGCCCGATCACCGCGTAGGGCGAGCCGTCGTCGAGCAGGCCGTAGGCGTGCACCGCCGGCACGTGGGGGCCCCCCACGGCGAGGAGCGCGTCGATCTCGCGCCGGAGGTACACGCCCGCGTCGCGCCGATCGGCGCGCGCGAGCTTGATCGCCACGGGCGCCCCGCCGCCCTCGGGCTCGGCCTCGAAGACGGTGCCGAAGCCGCCGCGCCCCAGGACCCTGCGGGTCTGGTAGCCGTCGAACCGCGGCTGCGCCACGAGGACGACCTCGGTGATGTCCAGCGGGGCCGCCTCGTCGAGCGGCCGAGGCTCAGGCTGCGGGCACTCGGGGCACGCGCCCTGGTTCCGCCGTCCGCACGACGGGCATCGCCGGGCTTCGATGGGTAAGCAAGCTGGACCCTCGCCGCGAAGGGCTTCGGAGCGCATTGCCCCTCCTAGGGCACGAACGTCGTGAGCACGTTATAGTTATTGTAGCTACCGACGCCACAGCTTCTGAAGTGGTTGCTGGGGACGGCGTCGTTGGAGGGGTCCACCACGCACCAGTACTCGCACGGGCCCACGAGGGTGATCGCGCCGCACGGCCTCGCGATCGGGTCCCCGGTCACAGGATCGGTCTCGATGTGCCCCACCGCACATTCACGTCCCCTCTCCACCGCGCGGGTCCAGCCATCGGAGTAGCAGGCGCGCACCCATGGCGTCGACGTGAA
Organism: Sorangium cellulosum; assembly: GCF_004135735.1. Classification (GTDB taxonomy): domain Bacteria; phylum Myxococcota_A; class Polyangia; order Polyangiales; family Polyangiaceae; genus Sorangium; species Sorangium cellulosum_F. The sequence continues at coordinate 6,593,884 of NZ_CP012670.1, forward strand.
CAGGTTTCCCCAGAACGCCCCCTCCCTGAACTTGTACGTCGAGCGCTCCGCCTCCGTCGAGCCCGTCTTCTGGTGGGTGCCGCGTGAGGAGATCATGACCGCGGTGCCGTACCAGTTGGTCCGGGAGGCGAGGCACGCCGTGACCCACTCCTTCTGGTAGTCGTCGGCGAGCGGGTGGTGCACCCACCAGTCCGCGAACCCGAGGTCGCCGTGGTACACCTCCTGATGAACGGTCCCGGCGCTGTCGGTCCAGGAGAACGAGAACGACTGGTCCGGCCTCAGCGCGCAGCTCACGATGTAGCGGAGGAGCTCCCTCGACAGGGCGCCTCGGGTCCCCGGGTCGGTGATGGCCGTCATCGCGGTCGGGCTGATCGAGTTCGGCGTCAGCGCGTTCGGCGTCAGCGCGTTCGGCGTCAGCGCGTTCGGCGTCAGCGCGTTCGGCGTCAGCGCGTTCAGGAGAAGACCGTTTCCGTTGATGATCGCGCCCGTCGCCTCGTCGACGAGCTCCTCCGCGCTCACGTCGTCGCCATCGGCCACGGCGCACGCTGCAAAATTCAAGGACATGGTGCAAATCGACAGGGTTCGCATCCATCCAGCAAGCATCACGGGGCCCCCTTTCCACGGTGGGTCCGGGCGTTCAGAGTCGAGGGACGGCAGCGAACATGTTATCATTTAAAGACGCATCTGTGAATATCATTCATCGGATGCCCTGCACACCCGACGCGCCGCACGTGTCGACGCGTTGAAGGGAGACGAGAACGGATCGCCCTCGGACTTCGAGCGGTCCGACGCGCGGGCGACCGCCTGCGCCCCGCGCGGCGCGTCGAGCCGCCGTGCGGTGTCGAGGCGGTGCTGGCGCTATCCACGCCGCGATGCACGCCGGTTCAAGAGAGCCCGCACGCCGTCGCGTGCTCACCGAGGCGGTGGCCCAGGCCGCGCTCGAGTAGAGCGACGCGCGCTCGAGTCGGGGTGTCGCGTCAATTGTCCCATCGCAGCAACGAGAAAATCAATCACCCATGTGAAACGAACCACCACTGCACACATGGACTGGAGCGCCTCATGGCATGCGCTCCATGCGAAGATCCGCGCCGACCCCCTGTTGGCTTATGCCCAGGACATCATCACCCCTGGTGCCGGAGCAAACCTCCGCAGGGGCTGAACCGCTTCAGCGCTCCGTGGGGCCCGAGCACACCTGCGAGCCGCTCGCACCGATCGGCGGACCGACGGTGGAAGCTCTCGGTGATGTCCATAGGGGTGTCGCCCTCCGGTCGGCGCGATGGCGCGGCGTGCGCGCGGGGCACGGCCCCGGGGCGCGCCCGCGTCAGGGCGCTGTGATGAAGGACGTGATCACCTCGCTCGTGCGTATCCAGGGCGAGCTCGCGGGGTTCTCAAGACACCCGCGGTAGAACCCTGTGTCGGAGTCCTGCCAGTTGCATACGTCGTCGCAGGCGCCGGCGAGCGAGATGGCACCACACGGCTGAACGGCCTCGACCCCGGCGCCGGGGTCGCTGACGACGTGCCCGGCCGCGCAGTCACGCAGCACCTCACGCGCACGGGCCGCGTTGTCCGGGACGTGGCAGGCGCGCACGTACGGCGTCGGGCCGAACAGGTTGCCCCAGAACGCGCCCTCTCTCAACGGGTAGACCGAGCGCTCCGCCGGCCCCGCGCCCAGCGCGTTCTCACTGTAGCGCAAGGAGACCATCACCGAGACGCCATACCAGTTCGTCCGCGCCGCGAGACAGGCCGTGACCAGCCTCTGATAGAACCCGTCGCTCGAGATGCCACCGTAGATCCACCACGGCACGATCCCGAGCTCGCCGCGGAATGTCTCTGCGTGGACGACCCCGGTGCCGTCGGTCCACGAGAACGAGAACACCTGGTCGCGTGAGAGGGCGCAGCTCACGATGTAGCGCACGAGCTCCCTTGACAGGGTGCCGCTTGGTCCTGGATCCTGGATGGCTGCGAGCGCGTTCGGCGTCAGCGCGGCCGGCGTCAGCGCGTTCGGCGTCAAGGCGTTCGGCGCCAAGGCGTTCGGCGTCAGCGCGTTCGGCGTCAGCGCGTTGGCCAGGAAGCCGTTCCCGGCAAGGACCGCGCTCTCGTCTCCTTGGATGAGCTCTTCCGACCCCTCCTCAACCTCGGCGCCGATGCAGGCAGCGGTGAGCAGAGGTACTGCGAGGAGCGCAACAGTCCGCGTGCGGCAAGGAATCATCAGGGTCCCCCTTTCGACGCTGGGTCCCAGCGTTTAAGGTCGAGTAGCGGGAAAGTTTAAGTTACCATTTGGTAACGCTTCTGTATATGGATTTAACAATCCATACTTCCAGTTCCTTCAGCTCGATACTCGAAGCGCGCCGGCGGCGCCCCCTTGACGCGCACAACGCGCCGCACAAAGAGGCACGATGACAGAAGATGAGGAAGAGACCAGGCCGTTTTCGGACTTCGAGAGGTCGGCCTCGCGCGGCGAGCTCCCGCCGGGCACCCCGGCCGGCGAGTACATCCTCGAAGGGTTCATCGCGCGTGGTGGCTGCGGTGTGGTGTATGCGGCGAGGCACACCCGCTCAGGGAAGCCCGCCGCTGTCAAGGTGCTGAGCGAGGCGGTGGCCCACTCACGCCGTGTGGTCGAGCGGTTCGCGCGCGAGATCGAGGTGCTGCGGTCGATATCGCACCCCAACATCGTGGAGATCTACGAGGTGGGCGAGCTGAACGACTACCAGCCCTTTTACGTCATGGAGCGCCTCGAGGGCCAGACGCTGGACGCCCTGATCCGGGCCGAGACACGGCTCGCGCCCCGCGAGGTGCTGGCGCTGATGGAGCCAGTATGCGCGGCGCTCACAGCGGCACACACAGCCGGGATCATCCACCGGGATGTCAAGGCGAGCAACATCTTCATCTGCTCGGGCGTGCCGCGTACCGTGAAGCTCCTCGATTTCGGGATTGCCAAGATGATGGCCCCCGAGGAGGGCTCCACCTGGCTCACCACGGCCGGACGTATGCCCGGGACGCCATCCATCATGGCACCGGAGCAGATCCTGGGCGGCCCCATCGATGCACGGGTGGACGTCTATGCGCTCGGCGTACTCCTCCATCGTATGTTGGTGGGTCGATTACCGTTCCATACACACGACATGGACGAGATGGTGCGGAAGCACCTGGAGGAGGCGCCGCTGCCGCCTAGCCTGCGGGTTCCGCTGCCCATCGAGCTCGACGCGGCGGTGCTGCGGTGCATGGAGAAGCGGCGGGAGCGGCGATTCGGGTCGGTCGACGAGCTGATGCGCGCGCTCCGGGAGGCCATCGGGGGGCCCTCGTCGAGCGTGCGGAGCGGGCCCGATCCGACGCAGTCCGCCGTGGCGGTGTACCTCGAGGTCCGGATGCGCGGCGGCGGCGTCGACGATCTCGACGACGCGCTGGCCGCCGATATTGGCCAGGTGCTCGACATCGGCGAGTCGCAGCTCGCGCGCGCGGGGTTCACCCTGGCGTCGATCACGGGCAACGAGGTGCTCGGCGTGCGCCTGCTCCCGACGGACGCGGACGAGGAGCGGCGAGCGCGGCGCGCGGCGCTCGCGACCGCGGCGGAGGTGCACGAGGCGCTGGCCCGGCGCGCCGACGCGGACGCGCGCGTGCATGTCAACGTGTGCGTGCACGCGGACGAGGTGCAGGTGCGCCCCGCGCTTCAGCTCGAGATCACGGGAGGCGCGCTGCTGTGCGCGGGCCTGTGGGCGCCCGGAGCCGAGGTGCAGGGGGTCTTCGCGACGCCGAGCGCGACCGCCGGGTTGCTCGCCGAGGAGCTCCCCGAGGTCCGCGTCGCCCGAGCTCGTCCCTGATCCGTCGCGGAAGGGCCTGTGCTCCGGCGGGCCATAAAACGAGCCCGCCGGAGCGCGGGCCCCGTGAGCGACGAACCAGGGACAAACTTGAGGGACAGCGCGCTACGCGCCTCGCTGCCGCTCGAGCCGCTCGCGCATCACGTTGGGGATCCTCCCCGCGGCCTCGATCGCCCTCGCGAGCGCCGCCTTCCCCTCCTCGTGGCGGCCGCGCCGCACGAGCGCGCGCGCCCGCGCCTCGATGACCTCGATCTGCTCCTGTCCGACCGAGTGGCGGACCGACCGCTCCTCGAGCTCGTCCCACGCCTCGTCGCTCGCGTCCTGCGTCGCCAGGTCGATCATCGACCACTGCACCTCTTCGGCGGGGGCCATCGCCGCTTCCTCGCGCCCCGCCGCGGCGGCCTTCGCCTGCTGCGCCCGGATCGCCTCGATGATCTCCCGCGCCCTCCTCTCCTCGCCGCGGTAGAGGAGCAGCCTCGCCAGGAGCAGATGCACCACCGGCCGCGCCTCCTCCCCGCGCTGCTGGCGCTCCAGCGACACGGTCCGCTCCACGTGGGGCATGGCCGCGTCCAGGTCGCCCATCAGGTAAAGGTACTCGCCCAGGTTGAACTCGCTCACGAGCTCCAGCATCCCGAGGCCGAGCTGGCGCGAGAGGGTGAGCAGACGGCACAGGTCCGAGATCATCCCCGCGCTGTCCCCCTGGCACGCCCTGAGCAGCGCCCGGCCGTTGATCGCTGGCCCGAGGTGCAGGAGATCGCCTCGCTCCTCGCACATGCGGATCGCTCGATCCAGCACCGCGCCTGCCTCGTCCAGCTTCCCCAGCCCCGGGTAGATGGCGCCCAGGAGGAGCTGCGACACCACCAGCGTCTCGTAGCCCTCGTCGCCCAGCCCTTCTGCCTGCGCCGCCGCGCGCTCGAACTGCTGCGCCGCGTCTTCCTCCCGGCTCTCGCGGTGGAGCGAGCGCGCCACCGCCATCGACAGGCGCGCCGCGAGCGCCGGAGGTAGATCGCCCGGCGCGAGCGCCCCCGCCTCCTCCACCCGCTGCTTCGATCGCCCGTAGTCGTCCATCCAGTCGAGCGCCGTGGCCTCGTCGAGCAGGATCTCGATCTGCTCGGTCACGTCGCCCTCCTCGATCGCCATCGCGCGCGCGCGATCGAGATCCCCGAGCGCGTCGTGGTAGCGGCCCAGCCGGTAACGCATGAGCCCCCGGCCCCGGTACGCCGCCCTCCGCCGCGCCCCGCGATCCTCGACCGGCTGCGCGAGCGCGCGGCTGTAGAAGAGCTCCGCCTCCACGTAGGCGTGCCGCGCCCGCGCCCGCTCGGCGAGCTGCAGGTACGCCTCCTCCGCGACCGTCGCGAGCCCCGCCTCGGCCGCGTGGTGCGCGATCTTGAACCGCCGCTGCTCCCGGCCCTCCTGGGCCGCCTCGCGGTGGTGCTCGTACGCCGCCAGGTGGATCCGCCGCCGCTCGGCCTCGGCGACGTCCTGCGCGACGGCCTCCCGCACGAGCCCGTGCCGGAAGCGCAGCCGGCCCCTCCGATCGCCGACCAGCACGCCCGCCTTCAGCAGCCGCTCGGTCCCGACGCGCGCGTCGAGCGGGAAGGCCGCGCCGTCTCCGCGGAGATCCAGATGGCGCAGCACGCCCGCGATCTCGTCGAGCGACACCTCGGCGCCGAGCAGCGAGACGAGCCGCGCGTGCGCCCCGAGCGCCGGCCCGAGCGCCGCGATCTCCGCCTGCGCCAGCGGATCGAGCGCCGGCAGCGCAGGGAGGCGATCGAGCTCGTCGGTCGCCAGGTACCACGCGTCTCCCCGCCGGTGCCGGCGCAGGATCCCCTCGCGCTTGAGCCCGTGCACGAGCTCCACGAGGAGCAGCGGCACCCGCTGCGAGCGCTCGAGCAGGCGATCGATCGCCGGCTCCGGCACGTCCCGCGCGGGCAGGAGCAGCCGCCGGCACAGCGCCCGCGCGCTCTCGTCGTCCAGCGGATCGAGCCGCACCGCCTCGCGCCGGGCGGCGCGCTCGCCCCAGGAAGGGTGCGCCTCGGCGAACGCCGGGCGCCCCATCGCGCAGATCCACAGCGGCGTGGCCTCGTCCGCGAGCGCCGCGTACTCGAGCGCCGCGAGCGTCGCGTCGTGGGCGAAGTGCGCGTCGTCGAGGACGACGATCACGGGCGACGCGGCCGCGCGCCGGCGCAGGCACTCGCCCGCCGCCCGTAGGCGCGCCGAGCGCAGCGCGCCGGGCGCGGCCCGGAGCGCCTCGATCTCGGGGAAGATCTCTCCGCCCGTCTGCTCGTCCACCCACCCGAGCGCCATCGCGAGCCCCGAGCAGAGCTCCTCGCCGAGCGCGGGGCCGAGCCGCTCCGCGAGCGCCGCGCGGACGCCGCTCTTCGGGGGCTCCCCGGGCATGCCGAGCGCCTCGCGCACGAGCTCGTGCAGCGTCGCGTCCGAGGCGGCGCTCGTCGGCTCGTGCCCGCGGAGGTCGATGATGTGAGCATGCGGCAGGCGCTCCCGCAGCTGCTTGCCGAGCTCGACGAAGAGGCAGCTCTTGCCGTGGCCGGGCCCGCCCGTCACGGAGACGACCGTGGGTTGCTTCAGGCGGAGCGCCTCCTCGGCGCTCTGCAGGAGCTGATCGAGGATGTCGCGGCGGCCGACGAACGCGCCGGGGCGCGTCGCTTCCCGCGACTGGTCCTCGATGCCCGGCGGGAGCTCGTCGCCCGCCGCGACGCGCGACGGATCCGGGAGCGCGGCCGACGCCTCGGGCGTGAGGAACGGCCCGAGCGGCCCGGCGGCGGAGGGCCACCGCTCGGCGCGCGAGAAGAGTGGGCTCAGGAGCCGCCGCGCCCCGTCCGGGCGCGCCTGGATCGACACGGGCGCGAGGTCGATGAGGACCCGCGCGCACGTCCCGCGTCGGAGCAGCTCGTCGGCCGCGCGCCGCGCGCGGTGCGCGGGGCTGGCCGCGCCCTCCTGGGGGAAGGCGCCCACGTAGCGCGCGCCGGAGGCGTGCGCGAGCTCGCCGCCGAGCGCCCGGAGCCTGCGCTGCACGGCGACGCGATCGGCCGCGCTCTCGAAGAACAGGAGCCCCATCACGCGGCGCTCGACGCCGGCCACGGGGCGCGGCGCCTCGCGCTCGCTCGTCGTGAGCTCGTCCCGGAGCGCGCGCTCCAGCGCCACGCGGAGCTCGGTCGCGCTCGCGAACCGCTCGCTCCGCTCCTTGGCCAGGCAGCGGTGCACCACCGCCTCGACCGCCCGCGGCACGGCCGCGCTGGCCGAGAGGCGCGGCGGCCTGCGGCTCCGGTGGTCCTCCAGCACCGCCGCGCGCGGCCCCCAGAACGGGGGCCGGCCCGCGAAGAGCTCGTACAGGATGACGCCCATCGCGTAGATGTCGGCGCGCGCGTCGAGATCGGCCCCCCCGGCGGACTGCTCCGGCGCCATGTACTCGGCCGTCCCCACGGCGAGGTCCTCGTCCTGCCCCTCGTAGTGCCGCCCGACCACGCGGGAGATGCCGAGGTCGATGAGGGTCGCCTTCGCCTCGTCGACGAGGAGGTTCTCGGGCTTGAGATCGCAGTGCACGTAGCCGCGCGCGTGCACGGCCTCGAGGGCCGCGAGCGTCGCGAGCCCGAGCCGGGCGGCCTCCTCGAGCTTCGGCGCCGGGCGCGCCGCGAGCCGGGCGGCGAGCGTGGGCGCGGCGATGTGCTCGAGCACCGCGTAGGGCGAGCCGTCGTCCAGCGCCCCCCACCCGTGCACGGCCGGCACGTGGGGGGCGCCGACGGACGCGAGCGCCTCGATCTCACCCCGGAGGCGCTGGGCCGCGCCGCGGCGGTCGGCGCGCGCGAGCTTGATGGCCACGCGCGCCCCGCCGCCCTCGGGCTCGGCCTCGAAGACGAGGCCGAAGCCGCCCTGCCCCAGCGTCCTGCGGGTCCAATAGCCGGGGAAGCGAGGCAAGGCGACGGGGACGACCGCCGTGATGTCCGGGGGGATCGACGACTGGCTGGCGGGAGGCCGGGCGAACCGCGCGCACTCGGGGCACGCGCCCTGGTTCCGCCGCCCGCAGGCCGGACAGCGCCCCGCTTCCCTCGTTGGGCGTTCCGGCTCCTCGTCTCGCCGCGCTTCCGAGCGCATTCACGCTCCTAGGGGGAGGGGGCGGGCGTCAAGAACGTGGTCATCACCTGGTCCCAGCGTTCCCAAGGCGAGACCGAAGGATTCTTGAGACACCCCCTGTAGAAACGGTTCGTGTAGTCCGACCCGTTGCACACCGACTCACAGGAGCCCACAATCACCATGGGACCACACTGCTGAACGGTTGTCGCCCCGGTCACCGGGTCGACGCTGAGGTGACCGACCGCACAGTCGCGTTGCATCTGGCGCGCGCGTGCGGTGCTTCCTGGGTCGGATGAGTAGCAGGCCCGCAGAAAGGGTGCCTCCTGCGTGGCGAACACGTTGCCCCAGAACGCGCCCTCCCTGACCGGATAGGCCGTACGCTCCGCCGGGTTCGTGGCCATCTCGTTGTTGCGCAGGGAGATGCTCACCGAGACACCGTACCAGTTCATCCGCGCGGCGAGGCAGGCCGTGATCTGGCTCTGAACATAGGTGTTGTCGCTGTAGGGGGTGCCGAGGGGGGTGGTCGTCCACCAGGGCGCGTACCCGAGCTCGCCGCGGTACACCTCCTGGCGGACGTCCCCGTCGCTGTCGGTCCATGAGAACGAGAACGTCTGGTCGGGGCGCAGCGCACAGCTCACGGTATAGCGCAGGAGCTCCCTCGACAGGGCGCCGTTCGCTCCCGGATTCTTGATGGCCGACAGCGCGTTCGGGGTCAGCGCGTTCGGGGTCAGCGCGTTCGGGGTCAGCGCGTTCGGGGTCAGCGCGTTCGGGGTCAGCGCGTTCGGGGTCAGCGCGTTCAGGAGGAAGCCGTTGCCGCTTTCGAGCGCGCTCTCGGCCTCGAGCAGCGCTTCCGAGTCAGCATCGAGCTCGGCGCCGATGCAGGCGGTGGTAACCAGAGGTACTACGAGAAGAGCAGCGAGACGCGTACAGCAAAGTTCCATGACGGTCTCCACCTTTCATCGCGGGTTTTTGAAACGAGATCGAGCTACGGGAAAGTTTAAGTTACCATTTGGAAACGCTCCTGTGTATGCCTTCGTATACTTCATCAAAACTATTATCCGAACAAAAAACTGTTGCTTGATTGAACCCACGCAGCTCGCGCAACGCACGCGCAGGTGGTGCGACGTCAACACACCATGCGACGAGGCGACATGACCAACGACTAGGCCGAGACCAGGACCTTCTTGTATTCTGAAAGGCTAGCCGCGCGCGGCGAGCTCCCGCCGGGCACCCTGGTCGGCGAGTACATCCTCGAGGAGCTCATCGCTCGATGCGGCTGCGGCGCGGTCCATTCGGCGCGGCACAGCGGCTCGGGGAGGCGGGCCGCTGTCAAGGTGCCGAACGAGGCGGTGGCCCACGCCACTCGCGTGCTCGAGCGGTTCGCGCGCGAGATCGAGGTCCTGCACAGGATCTCCCACCCGAACACCGTCGAGATTTACGAGGTCGACACGCTCGACGATCACCGGCCCTTCGATGCGATGGAGCGCCTCGAGGGCCAGACGCTCGACGCCTTCATCGAGGCGCGAGACCCGGCTCGCGCTCCGCGATGCGCTCGAGCTGATGGAACCTGTATGCGCCGCGCCAGGGGGCTGCGCACGCCAGCGCGGGATGGGCCGCCACGGGCGCGCGGGGCCGAGCCCGAGCGCCTGGCCCGTCCCTCGCATCGAAACGAGCGCGCCCCGGACGCGCGCCACGGCCGTCAGGCGGACGCCCCCTGGCCGCCGTGCGCTCCGCACGGCGCGCCGTAGAACGTCGAGACCCGGGTCCGTCTCCCTATGGAGACTCCTGCACGGAACGCGCGCCTCCTCGTCAGATTGAAAACGATGCTCATGAAACAAATCACACGAGAGGACACCATGAGACATGGCCATGCGGTGGCGCTCACGGGTGTTATAGGTCGCGCATACGGTGTTGTTCGAGGGAGGGGTCCCATGATCGCGACAACCAGCCTCTGCGACTCGCTCGACGCATGGGAGCCAGGCGAGCGGCTGGATACGGCGGCCAGGATCGAGGTCACGAACGAGACCACGGGGGCCGCGGGGCGGCGGCTCCTCGATCAGGAGGGCGAGCCGCGCGTAGCGGGAGGAGGCGGCGGCTCGGGACATCCGCGCGACCCTGGAGCGCCGCGCGGCCCTGGTGCTCGCCGCGGCGGGCGCCCACGGGCACCGGTGCCTGCTCCTCGGCGCGTGGGGGTGCGGCGTCTTCCGCAACGATCCGCGCGAGGTCGCGGACGTCTTCGCCCAGTGGCTCGAGCACGCGCGCTTCCGCGGGGTGTTCTCGCGGGTGGTCTTCGCGGTGGTCGACCCGGGGAGCGACCGGACGAACTACCGGGCGTTCCAGGAGCGGTTCGCAGGGGCGTAGGCGCCTCCGCCGGCGCGCGCGGCGCGGGGGAAGAGGTGCACGACCGCGGCCGTCACGGGCGTTGCGCTCTGCGGCATCGGGGTCGCCGCGCGTCGCTCGCCCTCGGGCGGACGCGACGGGCCCCTCGTCGACCGGGCCTCGCTCTGGTACAAAGCGTCCCCATGCGAATCTGCATCCTCGGCGCTACGGGCCTCGTCGGTCGCGAGACCATCACCCTCATCGCTCGGGCCTGGCCCGGCGCAACGCTCGCCCTGTTCGCGAGCCGGGACCAGGAGCTCGCGCTCGATGGCAAGTCGTACGAGGTGCTCGCCGCGTCGCGCCTCGAAGCGGCGGACGCTCCCCGCGGGGATCTCGCGTTCGTGGCGCTGGATGACGAGCACAGCAAGCGATACGTCCCGCGGCTCTTGGAGCTCGGATACCGCGTCATCGACAAGAGCAACACGTTCCGCGCCGACCCGAAGGTGCCGCTCGTCGTGGCCGGGGCGAACTCGGACATCGTCGACGACGCGGTCCGGCTCGTGGCCAATCCGAACTGCACGACCATCCCGCTCATGCTCGCGCTCTCGCCCCTGCGCCGAGAGCTCGGGCTGAGCGCGGTCACGGTGAGCACGTACCAGGCGGTCAGCGGCGCCGGCATCGCCACCCTCGACGCGTTCCTCGCGGCGTCGCGCGATGGCTACCAGGGCCTCGATCGCCTGGGGCTCCCGTTCAAGGCGACCGGCTATGCCGGCAACACCGTCCCGCACAACGGCGGCACCGACGAGAGCGGCTTCTCCTCGGAGGAGCGGAAGCTCATGTTCGAGAGCCGCAAGATCCTGGCGATGCCCGCGCTCGACGTCTCCGCGCAGTGCTGCCGGGTGGGCGTCGCGGTGGGTCACTACGAGAACGCGTGGATCACGTTCGAGCGCCAGGTCGATCTCGAGCGGGTGGCGAGCATCCTGAGCAACCCGGCGGAAGCGCCCTTCGTGAAGTACCTCCCCGGCGCCGCCGGCGAGGGCCTGAGCGCGCTGCACTGCGTGCAGGACCGCGACCGCGCGCTCGTGGGGCGGCTCCGGCCCGATCCGCGGGACCGCGACAGGAAGAGCGTCTGCCTCACGGTGGTCGCCGACAACCTCCGGCTCGGCGCGGCGACCAACGCGGTCCGCATCGCGACGCGCTGGTTCAAGAGCGCCGATCCGGATCTGCAGGCCCCCTGACGGAGCGGCGCGAGCTCCGCGATGCTCGCGTGGACCTCGTGCGTGGCGCCGACGCCGACGTGGCGGGTCGGCCCGTCGCGTGAGGATCTCGGCGCGGCGCCGGTCGAGGGAGCCAGCCGCCCGCCTGGGTTCGCCCCAGCGCGCTGACGGCGTGTCGCCTCACGCCAGAGGCGCCGCGAGCGCTTCGGCCAGGGCGTCGCCGAGGTGGGCGGCGTCGTTCCAGACCACGAGGCGGTAGCGGCGTTCGCCGTCGCGCTCGACGAGACACACGCCGGTGTTCGCGGGCACCTGGAACGCCCGCAGCCCGCCGGCGCCGATCCGGAGCACCCGCCCGATAACGCTCTTGATGGCGGCGCCGTGAGACACGACGCCCACCGCCTCGCCCGCGTGACGCTCCGCGATGCCATCGAGCGCGCGCGTCATGCGGTCGCCGAGCTCCGCGTAGGTCTCGCCGCCGCCGCGCCGGATATCGTCACCGCGCCGCCATGCGGCCCATTCGTCGGGGTAGCGGGCCTGCACCTCGGCGTGGCTCAGCCCCTGCCAGCCGCCAAGGTGCACCTCCCGGAGCTCGGGGTCCGCGATGGCCCGAAGGCCCAGCGTGGACGCGACGATCTCCGCCGTCTCCCTGGCGCGATCGAGGTCGGAGCAGTAGACGCCGGCGAGCCGGATCCGGGCGCCCGCGAGCCGCGCCGCGAGCCGCGCGGCCTGGTCGCGCCCCCTCGCGTTGAGGCCGCGCCCTCCTTGCCCCTGGAAGACCTGAGCCCGGTTGTCCTCGGTCTCTCCGTGGCGGATGAGGATCAGCTTCGTGGTGGCGCGCATGATGGCCGCGCACTCTACCGGCAAAGCGCTCGACGCGCGACCGGCCGGCGCCGCGACGCGCAAGGACACCGAGCGCGAACACCTGACCTCCGAGGTGCGCGCGCCCCCGTCCTCGCCCGGGATCGGGAGCGTCGACAGGGCTCGACCGCCTCGAGTTCGTCTTGAGCCGTCATCGCGCCGTTCGCGTGGCCCGGAGATGCAAGCCCAGAGCACTGAAACGACGCCCGTTCCCGATAGCCTCCACGCCGTCATCCAGGACCTCTCCAGGTCCATGCGAGTTCATCGATCCGCCGACGAGAGCACGATCCCAGCGGGACGGCTTGCTCGGCGAATACACATGAATCCAGGCTCCATCACGAAATGAGACAGGCCGGCGCGAAGTCTGTGATCATCTGTATGGATCCTGGGCATCTTCCTTTCGTGCCATCAGGCGCGCCGGGGCTGCGCGCCGAGCGAATCCACGCCAGCAGGAGACATCGCCGGCGACGGCCTCGCCGGAAACCAGGAGCGGCGACAGAGGTCGTCAAGAGGAGCTTCCGATGCGGAGAATATCTTATGCGTTGGCTCTGACTTCGGCCGCCGCGATCGCGGGCTCCCTCACGGCGGGGTGCATGGGCGATCTCGGCGACGGGGTGAACCCGTGGGGAGGCAGCTCCGACTCGCCCGACCCGCCGGGCGGCCCGCCGTCGACGGGCACGGGCGGTCCGAGCACGGGGACCGGTCCTGGGGCCGGGACAGGGAGCGGTTCAGGCGTGGGTGGGAGCACGGGCGCGGGCGTCGGCCCTGCCACGGGCGTGGGCGGCGGCGGCACGGGCACGGGCGGCGGCCCCCCTGTCGCCTCGGCCGGGTGCGATCTCGGCTACAGCGAGCTCCCGGACGGCAAGGGCGGCCTGAACGTCGAGGCGGTCTGCCTCACGGACGACCTGGGCTTCGACAGGAGCGCGTCGCTGGAGGCGTTCAAGACGACCGTCTACCCGCTGCTGCGCGAGAACTGCGCCGGCTGTCACAGCACGGAGACCCGCGCCCAGGCGCCGATCCACGCCGACGCCGATCCGGTGCTGGCCCACGCGTACGCGCTCACGCGGGTGAACTTCAAGAAGCCGGTGGACTCCAAGCTCGTCGTGCGCATGGGCATCGACCGGCACAACTGCTTCGGGAGGGACTGCAAGGACGCCAGCGCGCGGATGCTCGCCGCCGTCGAGTCGTGGGCCGACGCCGTCGAGCCGAGCCTCCCGGAGACCCCGCGCCCCGTCCCGGCGAGCGAGGAGGTCAGCGAGGCGCAGGTCAAGGCGTGGATCGCGGCGGACAAGGCCAAGGTCGCGCCGGCGGACGCCGAGTTCATCAAGTACGCCTCGCTGCACGAGATCCACAACGCCGGCGTCTCCGCGGAGGAGATGAACGTGGCCCGCGTCGGGCTCTCGAAGGCGCTGAACTCGACCGCGCGCTGGGCGCCCGTGATCGTGAACCCGGTGGACATCAACGGCAAGGGCATCGTCTACCGCTTCGATACCCGCGATTACTGGGGCTACAACAAGGGCGTCGAGAAGCTCCACTTCGGCGGCTCGGACGACGACGTCTTCTTCGGCAGGACGAGCGTCAACTACCTGGGCGAGCCGATCGGCAACGACATCACGACGAAGGAGAAGTACAGCTACACGGCGGAGGTCCAGGAGGACCCGAGCTTCGCCAAGCTCGTGTGGGGGCGCGTCCTCGCCGGCAACGTCGAGGGCGCCACGGACGGCGGGGTGCTGCCGCCCTACGTCGACGGCTTCAAGACGGACTACATCGAGGCGAGCCAGCTCGTCTACACGCTGACCCGTCCGGACGTGTACAACGCGATCATGGCCATCCCGTGGTACGCGCAGATGCTCGAGGACGAGCTCGGCGTGATCAAGGACCAGGGCATGAAGTCGTACGAGTACATGGTCACGTACCAGGCCATCACCGTCGACTCCCGCATGTACTGGCGCGCCAGGACGAAGAGCGGCGGGTACTACTGGAAGACGTGGGACATCTTCTCCGGGCAGCTCGCCAACGGCGTCAGGACGATCGAGCAGGCGTACGAGACGGGCCAGATCCGGTTCCCCTTCTGGGCGCACCCGATCCCCAAGTTCATCCGCGGGACGGGCGGCGGCGTGACGCCGCAGACCTACAGCTTCGTCGCGACCCTGGCGCAGCCGTACGGGACCGAGCCGGCCGGGTGCGACGGGCAGACCAACTTCGGCGGCGATCAGTTCAAGAACTGCCGGTACTACACCGGGACCGAGGGGCTCCAGCAGTCCGCGGAGGAGGTCATCTGGGATCTGCCGAACGGCCTGCAGGGCTACTCCCTCTGGGGCGGCTTCAACCAGCGCCGGGTCGACGCCTTCGTGAACATCGTGCGGGATCCGCGCATCATCCGGGACGCGTCGGACGCGCAGATCGTGAGCCAGACGGACTTCGCCACCCCGGACCGCCGCCTGAACACCGGCAGCTCGTGCATCGGCTGCCACGCGGACGGCATGAACCGCGGCGACAACGATCTGCGCGACTGGCTCGACGCCGGCGACGCCCGCCTCCCGAAGGGCAAGCACGGCGTCGACGGGTGGGTCGACGACCCGGAGACCGTGGCGCAGGTCAAGGAGCTGTACCCGCCCTCGAGCGTGATGAGGCCGCGGATGGAGGACGATCGCCGCGTCTTCCTGGCGGCCATGGCGAAGATGAAGCGCGAGATGATCCTGGGCACGGACAAGAACCTGTACGTCGAGCCCGCCATCTGGACCATCGAGTGGGCGCAGAAGTTCTACAAGTACCCGCCCACGCGGTCGAACTGATCGCGGCGCGCAGCACCCCGTGGGCCCGGGGCGCTGGCCAGCGCCCCGGGCCTCGCCCGTCGGGCGGCCGGCGCGCGCGTCATCGGGCCGCCGGCGCCCCGGGCCTCGGGAGCTCGAACCCCTGCGCCGAGAGCCCCTTGAACACGGTCGGCCCCGTCCGGCGGAAGCCGAGCTTCTCCAGCACCTTGATGGACGCCACGTTCTCCGGCATCGCGTGCGCGACGAGGCGCGGGAGCCCGAGCTCCTCGAAGGCGTGACGGACGCACGCCCCGGCCGACTCGGTGGCGTAGCCTTCACCCCAGTGCCTCCGGAAGAAGCGGTATCCGAGGTCTGCGACCTCGAGATCCTCGTGCCACCTCAGCCCGCACCAGCCGAGCTCCTCTCCCGTCCTCCGGTGGAGGACGACGAGCCGCCCCATGCGCCAGGCCTCGAACTGGTGGATCAGCCGCTCGACGACCGCGCGCGCCTCCGCCTCGCTGGCGAACGCGGCGTCGCCGGTGTAGCGGACCACGTCAGGGTCCGAGTTCAACTGCATCATGAACGGGACGTCGGAGAGCCCGTGGGGGCGGAGGACCAGGCGCTCCGTCGAGAGCACGACGACTCCCTCGTGAGGTGTGTTCGTCTCGCGGTCAGACATTCCCCCATGATATCAGGTTCGCCACGGCCTTGTCGGCGGGCGCCTGACACTCCGCCCGGCGGACGCCGGTGGTGGCCCGGGCCGTCTCCGTTGACGCTCGGGCGCGCGGCTCTCGATCGACTACCGGGCGGATGGGAGCACCGAGCCGTCCACCTTCTCGCCGCGCTGCGGCTTCACCGCCGAGCTCGTGCTCACCCAGACCGGGGCTCGCCTCGGGGTCGGCTGGTACAACGTCGACCCCGCCGCCACGGCGCCGCCGGCGCTCGAGGAGTGTGCCCGAGCGGGCCCCTGCGCGGTGACGCGCGGAGGTCGCCGGCGCCTTCCGGCAAGACGAGCGCGCTGCGCGCGCTGATTCGCCCGATCCCCGACACGTCGTCGAGCTCTCCGGGGCCGTGATGGTCTCCTGGTTTCCCGCTCGGACGCGGTCCATCGCCCACCGGCGCGGCGCCCCCCTCTCCCGGGCCAACGCTGGACGCGGAGCCGGGGACGGACCTGGGCGACAATGCACCAGGATGCCGGACAGCCTGAAACTCGTCCAGGCTCAGCAGGCTTCGCCGCCCGCCGGATCCGCCGGTGAGCGAGCTGAAAGCGGTTGAATGCGGGAGGACGAGAGATCGCGAGGGATGCAAGGAAGAGAGAGTTCTGTCTCCTATGGCCACTGCGGGAAGTCGGGCCGAGAGGCGAACCGCCATGACGCCAAGGGCGCCAAGAGGGAAGCAGAAAAGAATGGATGAACACCCCCTTCCTCTCTTCTTGGCGTCGTTGGCGCCATGGCGGTTCTTCCGCTGATCCGGGGCAACTTCCCGCCGTAGTGCTCTCCCCTGTGTCCCTCGCGCCTTTGCGGCGTTGTCCCCCATCGGCGACAGGATAGTTCATCCTTCGCGCCCTCTGCGCGTTCGCAGGCTCGTGACGCTTGTCGTTCCTCGTCCCAGGCGCTCGCGAGCTGCCCTCGGCGCGCCGCGTGGCGCCGATTCCTCGCGAGCGGCGCGGCGGCTTCCGGCGTGCTGGTGACGATCGCGATCGTCAATCCCTCCGCATGGGGGCTTGGTGAACCGTCCCCATCAACTTAGGATCGCTCCAGACACAGCACATCAGCGACCGGAGCCTTCGAGCGCTGGTGACCTCCGACCACGTCCATGTCGCGCCGCGGCGTCCAGACGTCGCGCCGACGAATCAGCCTGGCTTTCCGTACCGGCAACTGGTGAGATCCTCGTCGAGTGAGGCGGGCCGGGGCACGCGCGAAGATCCGCGCCGACCCCGACCCCGCCAGGGGCGCTCGCCGCCTGGATTCCACCGGTTCCGAGCACGGCTGTCTGCGGGCTCGAGCGCTTGAAGCTCGGAATCGAGAGAAAGGTGGAATCACATGCGTAAGTATCGAGCGAGTGCGATTTCTGCAGGAATCCTGGCCGGGCTCGCGGGCATGATGGCCAACGCGGGCGTCGGCTGGGCTGACGACAAACAGCAGATCAAGGCGGACTCCGACTTGATCTACACCTGCAAACAGAGGCAGACTGGACAGCTCCGGATCGTGACCGGCCCGGGCCAGTGCCTGATTTCGGAGGACCAGGTATCGTGGGCTCAACCGGGCAAGAGCGCCATGGGCCCGCAGAAATTCAAGGGTGTTCAGGGCGCGCGTGGTCCCCGGGGGCCGCAGGGGCCCAAGGGCGAGCGCGGCGAGCGCGGTCCGCAGGGGCCCAAGGGCGAGCGGGGCCCGCAGGGACCGCAGGGGCCCAAGGGCGAGCGCGGCGAGCGCGGTCCCCAGGGGCCCGCGGGCGCCATCGGTCTCCAGGGCCTCAAGGGCGTTGACGGCGCTCGCGGTCCCCAGGGGCCCAAGGGCGAGATCGGACCCCAGGGCCTCAAGGGCGTTGACGGCGCTCGCGGTCCCCAGGGGCCCAAGGGCGAGATGGGTCCGCAGGGGCTCAAGGGCGAGCGCGGTCCGCAGGGGCCGCAGGGACCGCAGGGGCCCAAGGGCGAGCGCGGCGAGCGCGGTCCCCAGGGGCCCAAGGGCGCCATCGGTCTCCAGGGCCTCAAGGGCGTTGACGGCGCTCGCGGTCCCCAGGGGCCCAAGGGCGAGATGGGTCCCCAGGGCCTCAAGGGCGTTGACGGCGCTCGCGGTCCCCAGGGGCCCAAGGGCGAGATGGGTCCCCAGGGCCTCAAGGGCGTTGACGGCGCTCGCGGTCCCCAGGGGCCCAAGGGCGAGCGCGGCCCGCAGGGGCCGCAGGGGCCCAAGGGCGAGCGCGGCGAGCGCGGTCCCCAGGGGCCCGCGGGCGCCATCGGTCTCCAGGGCCTCAAGGGCGTTGACGGCGCTCGCGGTCCCCAGGGGCCCAAGGGCGAGATGGGTCCCCAGGGCCTCAAGGGCGTTGACGGCGCTCGCGGTCCCCAGGGGCCCAAGGGCGAGCGCGGCCCGCAGGGGCCGCAGGGCCCCAAGGGTGAGCGCGGTCCCCAGGGGCCGGCTGGGCTCGTTGGACCCCAGGGCCTCAAGGGCGTTGACGGCGCTCGCGGACCCCAGGGCCTCAAGGGCGAGATGGGTCCCCAGGGACCCAAGGGCGAGCGCGGCCCGCAGGGGCCGCAGGGCCCCAAGGGCGAGCGCGGCGAGCGCGGCCCGCTGGGCCCGCAGGGCCCGGCCGGCCCCAAGGGCGAGCGCGGCCCGCAGGGGCCCGCGGGGGCCATCGGCCTCCAGGGCCTCAAGGGCGCCGACGGCGCTCGCGGACCCCAGGGGCCGGCTGGCCCCAAGGGCGAGATGGGTCCCCAGGGCCTCAAGGGCGAGCGCGGTCCGCAGGGCCCGCAGGGCCCGGCCGGCCCCAAGGGCGAGCGCGGCCCGCAGGGGCCGCAGGGCCCCAAGGGCGAGCGCGGTCCGCAGGGGCCCGCGGGGGCCATCGGCCTCCAGGGCCTCAAGGGCGCCGACGGCGCTCGCGGGCTCCAGGGGCCGGCTGGTCCCAAGGGCGAGATGGGTCCCCAGGGCCTCAAGGGCGAGCGCGGTCCGCAGGGCCCGGCTGGCCCCAAGGGCGAGCGCGGCCTCCAGGGCCCGGCCGGCCCCAAGGGCGAGCGCGGCCTCCAGGGTCCCGCTGGCCCGAGGGGACCGCAGGGAGAGCGTGGTCTGCAGGGGCTCCCGG
This sequence comes from Sorangium cellulosum, assembly GCF_004135735.1. Taxonomy (GTDB): domain Bacteria; phylum Myxococcota_A; class Polyangia; order Polyangiales; family Polyangiaceae; genus Sorangium; species Sorangium cellulosum_F. The sequence continues at coordinate 6,612,730 of NZ_CP012670.1, forward strand.
GATCGCCCGGCATCACCAAGGTCCGCGTCGTCTCCCTGACGCGCCAGGCGGCGCCCGGCAGCCAGCTCGTCAACGTCAAGGTGCTCTGCCACGCCGGCGAGGTCGCGCTCAGCGGCGGCTTCACGATCTCCGCTGGAGCGCAGGCCACCTCCAGGGTGATCGAGAGCTCGCCGGTCGATTCCGCCGAGGGGGGGCGCGGGGGCTGGACGTCCACCGCCGTCTTCGAGGGCGGATTCGGCAAGAAGGGGAGCAGCGCTGCGCTGACCACCTTCGCCATCTGCGCCGAGATCCCCGAGCGCTGAGCCCGTCCACGCCAAGCGCCCTCACGCGAACCGCGTGAGGGCGCCTCCCCGCCAGCGGTCCTTTCCTCCCGGTGCCGACGAGGCAGCCCGGAGCGGGACCGCTGGCCCCTCCCCACCCCCGCTCGTCCCACACACACCGACCGGCGAGCGCGCCACCGTCCTCGCGCGATCACGCGCCTTCGCGCGCGCCCGCGCCGCCGGCCATGAAACCACATCGTCTCCCCCGCGCGCCCTGCGCCGAGCCCGCGAGGCCAGCAGCAACGTACGAGCGCCCCGCGCGCCTTCCCGCGCGCCTTCCAGGAGAGCGCACCACCCATCGGGACATTTCCCCACCCCCGCGATTCAATGCGCCTCGGGATCCCGAGCAGCCGCTGCCCTCCCGGGCGTGACGCAGCTCGCACACTTTTCGCAAGCCTCCACGCCGGTGCCATCGTGACTCCTGGGCGCTTCCACGACGACGTAAAATTTGCGCCGCCTCCGCGGTCTCTCCGCGATTTCTGCTGGATTACTGCGCTCCCCTGTCCGTTGATCTCACGGGGATGCCGCAGCGCGCTCAGCCTCGGTGGTCGCCGTTCGCCACATCTGTCGCCATCTGCCACAGCGGTGATTTCACGTAGTCAAATCGAACAACCATGGAGGCATCCCCTCACTTCAACCCAGAGGTAAGAGACATGACATGGAGAGACGCAGAGAGATCTCCATGGCTCATCCTCTCTGTGGTAGCTTCCCCCTGGGCCTGACGACACGAAGGAGGGGTTTCTCTCAGATCAGACCACACGCGTCCGATCCCACCCGATGAGGGGAACAATGAATATCGCCTACGCCATGAAGAGCTCCCGACCTGCACCGACGACCCGCGCGCGCCGCAGCCGGCTCGTGATCGCGCATGTGCTGAGCTCCTTCCACGTGGGGGGCGCCGAGCAGGTCGTGGTGGATCTGGCCGGGCTGCAGCGCGCGGCGGGGCACGAGGTGCACGTCGTGGGCATCGCGACGAACCCTGACGGCCCGCGCGCGGATCAGCTCCGGGAGCGCGGCGTCGCGGTGCACATGGTGCCGAAGCGCCCCGGGTTCGACATCACGCTCCCCGGCAGGCTCGCGGCGTTCTTCGCGAGGCACGGTGTCTCCATCGTGCACTCGCACAACCAGCTGCCGCTCATCTATGCGACCGCGGCCGGCCGGCTCCACCGCGTGCCTGTCTGCCACACGCTGCATGGCGCCATGCTCGATCAGGGGCGGAGGGCCTGGCTGCGGCACCTCACCGCCAGGCTCGTCGATGCGCACGTGGCCGTCTCGGAGAAGACGGCCGACTTCATGAAAAAGCACAACGAGGTCCCGCTCTCGAAGCTCCACGTGATCTTGAACGGGATCGACCTCACCCGGTTCGGGCCGGACTCCGCGGCTCGCGGCCGGATCCGGGCCGAGCTCGGGATCCCCGAGGGCGCGTGGGTGGCCGGGGCGGTCGGGCGCCTGTCGCAGATCAAGAACCACGCGCTCCTGCTGCGCGCGGCCGCGGGGGTCCTTTCGGACGACGGGCGCCTCCTCCTCGTGGGCGACGGGCCCGAGGCCGCGCCGCTGCGCGCGCTCGCCGGGGAGCTCGGCATCCGCGACCGCGTCGTGTTCGCCGGCGAGCGGCACGACGTGCCGGAGCTCCTCGCGGCGCTCGACGTCTTCGTCCTGTCGTCCAACTCCGAGGGGCTGCCGCTCTCGATGGTCGAGGCCATGGCCACGGGGCTGCCCGTGGTGTCGACCGCGGTGGGCGGCATTCCTGACCTGGTGGCCGAGGGGGAGACAGGCCTGCTCGTGCCGGCCGGCGCGGCGGACGCGCTCGCCTCGCAGCTCGCCGCGCTCAAGGCGGATCCCGCGCGGGCCGCGGCGATGGGAAGGCGGGGGCGCGCGCTCGCCCTCGGGCGCTACTCGGCCGAACACATGACGGCGAGCTACATGGATATCTACGACGCCCTCCTCTCGCGGCGGACGCCGGAGCGCGGAAGCGTCCTCCGGGCGAGCGCCCTCCTCGCCAGCTTCCACACCTAGAGCGGCGGGCGCCCGCTTCGGATACGGGCCCAGATCGGCGTTTTCGGCGCGCAGGCGTACTGGAGTACGCCTGCGCGCCGAAAACGCCGATCTGGGCCCGTCTCCTGTGCGGGCGACCGCCGCTCTGCGAGGTGGGGCGGGAGACCGAGAGAGAGGCGAGGTGCGCGGAGATCACGGGGCGCGGGGGAGGGTCGAGATCGCTCTGGGGAGCGTGGCCAGCGACGCGGGCGACGAGAGCCCCGTGGCCCGGGCAGGGCGCGTCGAGGGACGACCTGGCGACGGCCCTGGGTCGGGCACGTCCCGGCACCGCGGCGCGCTCTGCGGCGGCGGGCTCGCGCCCTCCGCTGCGGCCAGCGCTTCGCGGACCGCGGCCTGCATCGACCGGGCATCCGGCCAGCGATCCGCCTGGGCGAACGCGAGCGCGCGATCGACCAGACGCACCACCGCCGGAGGCATCGACGGATCGACCTCGGCGAGCGACGGGATCGGACAGGTCATCCGCAGGAAGAACAGCTCGTTCACCGTCGGAGCGTCCTGTACGTACCGGTTCGTGAGCAATGAGAACATCGTCGCGCCCAGCGCCCAGATGTCCGTCCGCACATCGACGAGATCCCAGCGCGCGCGCGCTTGCTCGGGCGGCATGTAGGCCGGCGTGCCCATCGCGCGGAGCCCGGCCAGCGAGGTCTGCCCCGAGGGGACCCGCAGCCGCGCGATGCCGAAGTCGAGGATCTTCACCCCGCGATCGCGCGTGATGAAGATGTTGTCAGGCTTCAGGTCGCGGTGAACGATGCCCTTCTCGTGCGCGGCCGCGAGCACGCCGAGGATCTGCTCGCTCACGAGCAGGACCTCGGCGAGCGGCAGCGGGCCGCGCTGCGCCTTCCAGCGCTGGAGGAGATTCTCTCCGTCGAGGAGATCCATCACGAGAAAAGGCGACCCATCCTCCGCCACGTCGTCCGCGAGCACCGCCGCCACGCCGGGGTGACCGACGGCGTTCGCGATGTCCTTCTCGCGAAGGAACCGGGCCCGGTCGACCTTGTCCCTCGCGCGCTCGGGGTGGAGCAGCTTGATCGCGACCCGCTCGCCGCTCCGGTGCGTCGCCGCGTACACCGCGGCCATCCCCCCGAGGCCGATCAGCGCGTCCAGCCGCCATGCGCCCCTGAGCACCGTTCCCACGCGCGACTGCGCACTCCGGACGAGCGTGTCATTCTCGAGCTCCATCGCTGGCTCCTTCCATGCCCTCGGGCAACCAACCCTTTCGAGTGCCCACGACGCAAGAAGGCCCATGGCTCTTCACGTCCCCGAGGGGTGATGGCTCTCCAGACGGATCGGCGCTTCACGACGGCAAGCTGGGGGGGCGCCCTGTCGGAACCGCGACCTGCCGGCCGTCGTGCGTCACCAGCAGCAAAAACGCCTTGCGCGAGCGGTGTCCAACGGCACGTCATTTCATGGAAAAGTACAGCAAGACCCGCGCCACGCGGGTCCGCTCGGGAGCGCAGCGAGGCTCGAGCGCTCCGCTGTGGCGAATCGCCTCGCGGGACAGAATGCCTCGACCATGGCGTCACCGCAGGCCGCGGTGCTGTCGAGGTGGCGGGGAGGGAGGCAGCGCGCTCGGGCCGGGGAGCGCGGGCGCGCCCTGGCCCTTCGCCCGGAGGGGGCGCGCTGCCAGCGCCCGCCCGCGCGCTCAGTAGAGGCCCCTCATCGTCGGATCGCCCAGCTCGTAGGCCGACAGCGCCTGGCGGATGAAGACCGGCACGGAGATGTAGCCCTCGAGCGCGACGCAAGCGCGGTTCGAGGAGCAGGTGCAGCTCGCGAAGTCGCTGTAATCGTCGTCGCTCTCGTCCGAGTCCGCCTTGCACCCGGGCACGCCGTCCCGCTCCACCTCGCCGTCCGGCGCGACGGCGGCGACGGTCGCGTCCCACCGCACGATCGGCTGCCCGTTCTGCGGGCTCAGCTTCGCCTTGTGCCAGTCCGCCTTCCCGTCGCCGTCGAGGTCGGGGCCGGGCTCGGTGACGTACGCCCTCGCCAGGAGCTCATTGGCGTACTCCAGGACACGCGCGCCGACGCCCTTCTGCACCACCTTGCCAAAGAGGGTCTCGGTCCCGTACGTCTTCGCCACGAACACCTTCCCGGAGGGGTGGTGGAGCTCGATCCGGTTCGGGAATCCAGGATCGGAGTCCGCGCCCACCTCCCAGATTTGCATCATGTCGAGCCAGCGCTGCTTCTGGTTCTCGGGCAGGTACAGCAGGGTCCAGGCGATCATGAACTTCTGCTGCTCCCAGCCGATCTGCGGGTCGAGGACGGCGACCCGGGCCGGGGCCCGCGGGCTCCACGGCGCGCGGTCGGTCGCCCCGTACGCGCTGCACACGATGCTCCCCGCGCCGGGGAAGCAGCTCTCCGGCCCGCCCCTGCTCCACCACGACGTCCAGCCCAGGGCGCTGGCAGGGTACCCGCTCGCGTCCTTGATCGGCCGGCCCTCCTGATCCGCCTCGATGCGCACGCCCTTGATCGCGTCGTCGCCCGTGAGGCCGTTGGCGAGCCAGCGGCGGTACCCCTCGGGGAAGACGTCGGCGAGCGAGACGGCGCGGTAGCGCGCGTCGAGGAAATCGTGCCGCGAGTCGCTGACGAAGTTGTCGACCGACTCGGTCAGCAGCATCGGCACCCACGCCTTGTCGTAGTAGGAGCCCGCGTTCATCGTGTACGACGAGTCGAACTCGCCCTTGTCCTCCGCGAGCGCGCTCTCGAGCGGCTTGCCGCCCAGGGCGATGTCCCCGAAATACCCCGTCGCGCCGTTCGGGATCACCACGAGCGGCGCGCCGGGCCTCCCGAAGACGTCGCTCGACGACCGGAGCACCGTGTCCCCTTTCGGCAGGAAGTGCTCGCCCGGCTGCGGGCGCGCCATCTGGAGCGTGAAGTGATCGAACGCGATCCCGGCCGCGAGGACGTTCTCCCTGAACAGGCTGCCGGCGGCGTAGACCCAGAAGGTGTCGAAGTCATAGCCGCGCTCCAGCGCGTACTCGCGGTAGACGTTCGCCAGCAGCCCGAGGCCCTTCGCGCCGTCGCGCATCTTGGCGTTGTAGCGGTTCAGCGTCCGCTCCGACGCCGTGCGCACGCTGAACGACTGCCGGTCGCGCCGGTAGTTGTCGAAGATGTGGTTCACCTCCTGCTGCGTGATGAAGAAGTTGAAGAGCTCATAAGCGTCCGCGCCGTTGTCGTGCCGGTACACGCTCAGGTTGCCGAGGTCCGCCCACCGGTCCGTCGCGAAGCCGTAAGGGACGCGGGTGCGCCCCGCGGGGTCGACCGAGGGCCCTTTGGCGTCCTCCGGCGTGCGCAGCGCGCGCCACGGGACGTAATCGACCCTCTGCTGCCGGCACCGCGTGTACTTGCCGTCGACCGGCACGATGTGCCCGTCGAGGACGGGGTGAAAGGCGCCGTCCCGCTCCTCGTCCCAGGTCGCGGGCCGGAACGCGCCCGGGTCGACCTCGACGCAGGTGTCCGGCCGGATCAGGTCGTACTTGCCCTGGAGCTCCGAGTAGTGGATCTCCTTGCCTCCGTGCTCGGGCCGGAAGCCGAGGATGCCGCCGAAGTCGTCGACCTTGGCGAGCACGCCCTCGCCGCGCGGGGTCGACGCCTTGTAGCTCGGGTCCGCGTGCACCGCGACGACGTCACCGTAGAACATGCGGGCCGCGGCGAAGTCGTAGGCGCCGAGCCCGAGCAGGTCCTGCGTGGGCTCGCCGGCATAATCCATGACCGACGAGTGCATGAACATCCAGATCAGGTTCTTCTGCTCGTCCTCGGTCACCGGATCGAAGTAGCGGGGCCCGACGCACGGCTCGCCGTCGTCGGACAGCGTCTCGCACGGCGTCTTCACCCGCCCGTTGCTCGTGCGCAGCTGCCAGTACTGCGGCCGGTAGCCGAAGGCGTCCGACGAGCTCACGAAGTTGTGGCGCAGGCCGATGGAGTGGCCCATCTCGTGGATGATCACCGCGTAGTGCGCCCGCTGCGCGAGGTAGCGCCGCATGGCCTCGGCGCGCCGCGCCCGCTCGGCGGCGCCGCCCTCGCCGAAGCGGCCGTGCTGGCGCGCGAATTTCTCCTCCAGGATGTCCGCCAGGCTCGCCGTCGCGAGCGGCGCCGGCGCCTCGTGCATCACGCACGCGCCGCGCTCCGCGAGCGCCACCTCCCTCAGGTTCCTGAGCTCGCGCTGCACGCTCGGGTTCGCGCCCCGGAGCGGCGAGGCGACGTTCATCACCTCGTCGGTGAGCGGCAGGCCGCTCACGCCGGTGAGCTCCTGCATCCGCTTCGTCGTGAGCTCGGCCTCGAGCGCCGTGCCCACCGCGGACCTGCGGCGCGCCGCGTAGACCGCGCGCATGCTGTCCGGCGCCGTCGCGTCGGCGGCGATGGCGCGCACCTCCTTCGCGATCCGAAAGAGGTCCTCGCGGAGCTCCGGATCCCGCGCGAGCCGCCCGACGCCCTCCGAAACGGCGTCCGGGTCCACCCCGGCCATGGCGGCGACGCGCCGGTCGAGCTCTCCCCGGGTGAGCCGCGGCAGCGCGCCGCCCCGCGACGCGCCCTCGCTCGCCTGCGCCCACGCGCGGACGTGATCGCCGTCGGTCACCTCGTCGGTCCGGAGCTCTCCCTTGATGTAGCGGACGGCGTCGACGACGCCCTGGCTCCAGAGGTCGTTGACGTGCGTCCAGACATTGATGCTCGCGGCGACCTTCTCGCCGGTGAGCGGATCCTCCGAGTCGCTGTAGATGCCCCAGGCCGAGGGCGACTGCGGCGCCTCGATGTTGTTGATCTGGTGGTAGCGGAGGTCGCCGATCCGCACGTTCAGCGCCTCGCGGCAGGCCTTCAGGAGCGCCTCGTCGCGCCCCGCCGCCTCGCGGCGCGCCTCGTGGCACATCCTGGCCGTCACGCCCGCCGGGAGCCGCGGCCCGCCGCACGCCTCCGGGTCGGCCGCCTCGACGGGGCTGTGGCAGACCACGATCATCTCGGGCATCTTCGCGAGCGCGACCACGCCCGGCGCGTAGCCGCGCCGCGCGCCGAGGTCGTCCGCCAGGGCCTCGCAGCGCTCCCCCGCGTACGCCGCGCCGCGCCGGCACGCGTCGACCTCGCGCGCGAGCGCCACGGCGTCGGCGCCGTCGTCCATCTGCCCGTCGTAGGCCGGGAACGCCGCGCCGCAGCGCGCGGGCTCGCCCCCGGTCCGCGCGCACTCGGCGTATTTCGCCGTGACGACGGCGCTGCGCAGGGCGACGTCCCACTCGTGGGCAGCCCGGTCCGTGGCGTCGAAATAGTCGGGGTTGCTGCCGGAGGTCACGTACCACGGCTGCGGCACGGCCGTCCGCCGCTGGTAAGGCAAGGTGCAGCGCTGCTTGAAGGTGTCGCACCGGGAGCCGGGGCCCACCGTCACCACCTCCCCGCCCGACTCCATCGTGGCCTCGGTCACGGCCTCGCACTCGTCCTCGGTCCCGTTGCCGTCCTCGTCCCGGCGCGGATCCGCGCCGAGCGGGGTCGTCTCGGGCGTGAAGCACGGGATCTCGCCCGACATGCCCTCCGGATCCGCGTAGTAGTGGCTGCGCTCCCAGAGGTTGTAGCGGGCGATCATGCGGTGCCACTTGGTGTCGCTCATGCCGTAGTTGCGGGCGTACCCGTAGCGCTCCCGCACGAAGGCCCCGAACGCCTGGAACCGGTAGCCGTCCCACTCGGCGGGCTCGTAATCCCGGTCGACGACGCGGCGGAACGACTGCCGGAGCGTGATCTCGACCGGGTTGCACGAGCCGACCGGCGAGGTGCCGCCGGAGAAATCCGCGTCGAGCATGCAGGCCGGGAAGCGATCGACGCCCCAGCCGAGGTGGCTCAGATCGATGAGCTGGGGCATGGCGAACGCCTTGTTGGTGACGTCGAAATACCCCTCCTCGACGTCGAAATGGGGCGCGTCGGGGTGGCTCGGGTCGCTGACGTAATACGAGAGCGGCTCGTACTGCACGCCGCCGTGGACGCCGATGAGCGACAGCGTATCGAAGTCGTAGGAGTCGACGTTCAGGTTCCTCGACCAGTCGACCCGCATGTACTCCCGCTCGTACCAGGGGCGGTCGGTCGTGTTCTCGACGATGACGTTCATCTCCTCCCCTGTCGTCGGGTTGTACTCGCGCGCGACGTCGAAGTGCGAGAGGATCTGGTAGGCGACGGCGACGACGCCATCGTCCGTGGCGGCGCCGGCGCCCTTGCCGTCGGTGTCGTCCACGCGCTCGTAGGTGATGCGCCCTATCAGCAGGTCTTCCTGGATGACCCACTTGATGCGCGCGACCTCCGCCTGCGCGTACGAGGACGAGAAGAGGCCGTCCTGCGCGGCGCCATAGCCCACATCGATGACGGTGGTCCGGGCCCAGAACTCCGGATCGTCCGCGGTGCTCTGCAGATCGTCGCCGACGAAGAACGACTTGGCCAGCGCGTTCGCTTGGACCCGGTTGAGCGACGGCCGCTCCTCGGCGCAGCCCGCGGCGCCCCCGATCACGCAGATGGCCACCGCCATCGATGCTCGCCTCCCGATCAAACGCATTGCAGAGTCCTCCTCTGGCAGCTCGGCCCCGAGCGCGCGTGCCCCCATGAAAACCTCGGCGTCCTCACGCGATCTGGGTTGAGGGCCGCGGCGCGTGCGCGACTCCGGTGTCTGCCCGACCGCGGGGTGACCGCGGCACGTCGCGTGCCACCCATGGATCACCGAAGGACCCCGGATGGCCCAGTGATGGATGCACAGGGAGCGCGCTGCGTCGTGGCGGCAGGCCGCCGCGCGCGCGGGCGGCGCGCGGCCGGGCCTCTCCTCGCCGGGACGGCGGACGACGCCGGCCGGCGTTAGGAGACTGACGGCGCGAAGCGGCGTGATCTGCCGGCCGGGGCGTGCGCTCCCTCTGGGAGGCGCCGCGGGGCCCGGGGTGCGGTATTCAGGGCCTCACCCGCTCGGGAGGATCGCAGTGCCAGATGGACATACCCTGCTCTCGAACGCCGACGGAACCATCCGGGCCGACGGCCCGGACGTGCTCGTCTGCGAGTGCCGGGGCGACGGGATCGACCTCGCGGTGCGGCGCGTCGCCACGTTCGCGCTCGTCGTCTCGCTCATCATCGCGGGCCTGGTGACCGCGCGCGCGGCGCCCTTCCCGATCGTCTTCATCGCGGTCGCCTGGTCCGCATGCGCGATCGCGGCGCTGCTGCTCGTGCGACGGCGCCGCCGGCTGCACGGCGTGTTCCGCCTCGACTTCGAGCGAGCCGAGCTCACCCACGAAGGGATCGGCTTCCGGCGCACCTTTCCGATCCAGATGATCGCCGGCGTATCGACGCCGCCGGCGCAGGACGCGGAGGCCGACGACCCCGGCCTCTCGCCGCGCTGGCTGCTCCTTCACCTGTCGAACGGGGAGCGGCTCCGCCTGGCCAAGGCGCCCCCCTATGCGCTCGGGCCGGCGCTCGCCTTCCTCCGGCGGGCCGGCATCGAGCCCTGAGGGGGCGCTTCCCTGGGGGGTCGGTATCGAGGGCGCGCCCCCGGGGTGGAGCTGCCCGCCGGGGGCTCCCCTCCGGGGCCTCTCGTTCCGGCGAGCCCCTGTCGTGGCTCGCCTGCACGAAAGCCCCTCCGGGGAGCCCCCGGCGGGCAGCTCCACCCCGGGGGCGCCGGGGCGCGCTCAGGGCGCGGGCAGCCTCGGATAGGGCGGGCCGAAGTGCCTCGTGACGTCCCGGACCGTCGAGAGGTACGGCGTCTTCATCGCCGCATCCTCGTAGATCGGCCGGACGATGCAGGTGTTGTCCCCGCACTCCCCCGGGTCGGGGAAGACCACGTCGGCGACGAGCCAGAAGCGGTCGCCGTCCTCCCCCGGGAGGAACGTCACGGGCTCCTCGGGGTCGTAGAAGCCGGTCGGCCCGAGGCTCGCCCTGAGCTCGCCGTTGCAGAAGATCTTCACCCGCGGGTGCACGCCGAACGACACGTCGCCGCTGAAGTAGTGCACGCCCACCCGCATCCAGCCGGCCCTGGGCGGAAAGTCGACGTTGATGTTCTCCGGGGCGCAGAAGCGCGGATCGTCAGGGTCGGTCGCCTCGTGAGCGCAGGAGGCGTTGTCGAGATCGAGCCGCGGGTTGTGGCAGCCCCTGTCGAGGGCGCGCCACATCTGCCCCACGCCGCGCGGGGCATGGAAGCAGGTGTTGTTGGCCTCCTCCGGATCCAGGTACCAGCTCACCGGCTCGGGGGGCGTCGCCGCGTCGCTGAACCAGGCGATGGCCGGGCTGCCCCCGAGGCTGTCGATGGTGCAGTTGCCGTAGCCGCACGCGACGTCCGAGCCGCCGATCCTCCACGGCTGCGTGTTGTTCGGCTTGTGCAGGTAGAGGTCCAGATCGACGCTGATCGGCGCGTGCTCCCACTCGAGCTCGACGCGGAGGCCGCGCGCGCCGACGAAGAGCGGGTAGCTGCACGTCCCGACCTCGCCGCTCGCGAGGCGCTTCGTGTACGTGACCGTGTACTCGCCCGACTGCAGCGGCTTGAAGTCGTCGGGCGGGTCCGCCCCGCCCACCGAGGGGCACGGGTCCACGCCCGGCGGGCAGGCCACCGTCCAGGCCTCGGCGCCCGGGGCCGCGTCGGCGCTGAACGCGCCGGTGCCCTTCTTCAGGTCGACGGCGGCGAACGGCGCCGCCTGGATCGGGTGGCAGCCCCGCGTGTCGTTCATGAAGCAGCCCTCGTCCGCGTGCACGCCGCCGACGCACGGCCCCCACGTGCCCATCTCGTCGCAGAGCTGCGTGCCGGGAAAGCAGCCCGGGGTGTCGCGGTACGACGGGTCGCCGCGGAAGCAGGGGTGCGCCTGGCCCGGGAGGCAGGCGCAGATCTCGTCGATCACGCCGTCGCAGTCGTCGTCCAGGCCGTCGTGGCTCACGCCGAGCTCGTCCACGCCGCAGAGCTCCGTCGGGCCGCACGCGCTCCCGCACGGGTTGACCGCCACATCGCCCCGGTCGCCGGACCCGCTGTCGAGGTCGATGCCGCCGCCCGGCCCATCGAGGCCGCCGGCCGCGCTCGCCCCGCCCCCCCCGCTCGCCTCGCCCGCCGCGCCCGCGGTCGCCGCGCTGTCGAGCGAGAGGCGCTTGCCCTCGGCGCTGCAACCGGCCGCGACGCCGGCCCCTGACGCCCCGAGCGCGAGCGCGAAGGGGAGCACCGAGCGGACCCGAAGACGAGACATCCTACCTCCACGAGAGGCCCCCTCGGCGCGACGTCGCGCCGGGATCGCGCCGCACGGCGCCGCGGCGGTGCGCTCCCGAGGGCGGCGCGCGCGCGGCTCAGGGCAGCGGCGGATAGTCCGGGCCAAAGCTCTCCTCGACGAACAGCTCGGTGGTGAGCCGCGGCGACTTCGTCTCTTCATCGTGATAGATCGGCTGGACGATGCAGGTCTGCTGGCCGCACTCGTCGGGCTCCGGGAACAGCACGTCGGCGACGAGCCAGAACCGGGTCCCGGCGTCCCTCGGCGCGAACGTGACCGGCTGCTCGGGGGTATAATACCCCTTGGGCCCGAGGTCGGCCCGCAGCGCTCTGTTGCAGTAGATCTTCACCCGCGGGTGGACATCGTCCCTCGCGTCGAGCGCGCCGTAATAATGCACGCCGATCCGCATCCACTGGTCGCTCGGCGGAAAGTCGACGTTGATGTTCTCGGGCGCGCAGAAATCGGGCTCATCCGGATCCGTGATCGTGGGGTCACAGCTCACGTTGTCGAGGTCGAGCCGGGGGCTATGACAGCCCTTGCGGAGGCTCCGCCATGCCTCTCCCACGCCGCGAGGGGCGTAGTAGCAGGTGTTGTTGCTCTCCACCGGATCCAGGAACCAGTTCACGGGATCGGGCGGCGTCGAGAGGTCGCTGAACCAGCGGATCTGCGGCTCCTCCGCCGACAGGTCGTCGACGGTGCAGTTGTTCCACCCGCAGTCCACGGCCGAGCCGGCCATCTCCCAGGGCTGCATGCTGACCGGCGCGTGGAGGTGCAGGTCGAGGTCGATGCTGCCGCGGTCGTGCTCCCACTCGAGCTCGACGCGGAGGCCGCGCGCGCCGACGAAGAGCGGATACTCGCAGCTCTCGGTCCTGCCGCTCGCGAGGCCCTTCGTGTACCTGACCCTGTACTCGCCCGATTGAAGCGGCGTGAAATCGTCCGGGGGGGCCTCCCCCTCCACGCCGGGGCACGGGTCGATGCCCGCGGGGCAGGTCACCTTCCACACCTCGGTGCCCGCGACCGCGTCGTCGCTGAACGAGCCGGTGCCCTCCTTGAGGTCGACGTTGGCGAACGGGGGCGCCTGCATCGCGTGGCATCCGGTGGCGTCGCTGGAAAAGCAGCCCTGGTCCGCGTGCAGGCCGCCGACGCACGGGCCCCACGTGCCGGTCTCGAGGCAGAGCTGCGTGCCGGGAAAGCAGCCCATCGCGTTCCGGTACGACGGATCGCCGCGGAAGCAGGAGCTCGCCTGGCCCGGTATGCAGGAGCACTCCTCGTCGATCACGCCGTCGCAATCGTCGTCGAGGCCGAGGTTGGCCTGGTCGCACAGCTCCGTCGGGCCGCACGCGCTCCCGCACGGGTTGACGGCGACATCGGACGTCGGCGCCGGCCCCCCGTCGCTGGGGAAGACATTGCCAAACCCGTCGTCACCGCCGCCACCGCCGCCGCTGCCCCCATCGCCGCTGCCGTCATCGAGCACGCCGTGAATGCCCGCCGCGCTGCAGCTGACCGCGGCGCCAGCGCCGGACACCGCGGCGCCCATGAAAATGAGGAGCGAGGAGGAGAGACGAGGACGACGCATGAGACCTCCGTTCGAGGGCGCCTCGACGGCGTGTCCAAGCGGGCTCATCCTCCGCCCCGACACCCAGCATTCGAGGAGCTTGCGCGAGTGTAGCAAAATCGTGATGCAACAGCGCCACTGTATCGTGGCCCTGGATCGCACGTCGTGCGTGTGCCGGCTTTCAACGATACCGGATCAGTCGATTGTTCGCGCCTTGCGGGGAATCGCGTTCGTTTCAGCCATTGACGCACGGCGTTTGCGGCGTTTGCAGGGAGGAGCACCTCGGCGGGGCGCCGCGCGGCGTCGGGCCCATGGCGCTCTCCGCCGCCGCGCCGCGGCGCGCGCCCGTGGGGGCGCGGGACGACCTCATCGCGGTGAATGTGCGCGCTTCATCCGATGACCGGGAGCTGCCTTCCGCCCTTTGCCTTGGTCGGCGGGGGCTCTGGCTGTGCCGCGGACAGAGCGGCCGTGTCCTCGATGGACACGCCGGACCGGAAGCGCTGCTCGCCGCCCGCGATCTTGCGGTGCGCCAGCGTGTGCTGCATGAAATTCAGCGGCCAGAAGCCCGCCAGCTGGATCCAGCTCGACTGCCGCGTCAGGGTGAACCTGCGCCACATCGAAGAATACGAATAGAATTTCGTCCACGCCGACACCCAGCCCTCCCGGAGCCGCTCCCGGGACATCCGCCTGGGCACGAAGTAGGGTGAGCCGGCGTCGTGGTCGCGGCGCAGCCACCAGCGCTCATCCGTGAGGCGCCCCTCCGCCTTGAGGCGCCGGTAGAGCTGCGTCGCCGGATACGGGGTCAGGATGGCATACAGCGCCATCGTCAGCTTCATGTCGATCCCGAACTCCACCGTGCGGTCGAACACCTCGGGATCGTCCGTATCGAACCCGAAGACGAAGCTCCCCCAGACCGAGATGCCGTGGTCGTGGAGCATCGCCATCGTGTCCTTGTACTGGGACGGCCGGTTCTGTCGCTTCCCGGTGAACTTGACCGTGTCCTCGTCGATGCTCTCGAAGCCGATGAAGAGCGCCTTGCACCCGCTGTCGGCCATGAGCTTCACGTTCTCGAGGCGCTTGACGGCCGCGAGCGAGCACTGGCCTATCCAGTGCTTGTTGAGCGGGACCATCCGGGTGAACAGCTCCTTCGAGTAGGCCCGGTGGATCATCACGTTGTCGTCCGCGAACATGATGAGCTTGCCGAGCGACCTGAGCTCGCTCAGCACCTCGTCGGTCGGGCGGAACCGCATCGTGGTGCCGTTCGCGGTCGAGACGCTGCAGAACTCGCACGGGTACGGGCAGCCGCGCATCGTCTGCACGACCTGGAACGGGATGTATTTCCTGGAGGTGAACAGATCCCGGCGCGGCGGCGGCTTGCCCGCGAGGCTCGGCAGCTCCGGGCGGTAGATCGGTCGGAGCTCGCCGCGCTTGGCGTCCGCGAGCAGGACGGGCCAGGCGTCCTCCGCCTCGCCGACCACGACGGCGTCCGCGTGCTGCATCGCCTCGTCCGGGCAGGCGGTGGGGTGGATGCCCCCGAGGACGACCTTCACGCCGCGGCGGCGGTAGGCGGCGGCGATATCGTAGCTCCGGCGGGCGGTCTTGCTATCGACGCTGATGCCCACGAGGTCCACGTCCTTGACGTCGCGCTGGAGATCGAAGGGCCGCACGACGTCGTCGGTGTAGATGACCTCGTCCTCGGGCGGCGTGAGCGCCGCGAGGGTGCCGAGCCCCACCCGGGGCAGGTAGGCGGAATCTTCGCTTGCCGTGGCGATGAGCTCGATCTGCATGGCAGACCGTGCTTATCACGGCCCCGCGCCGGGCCGAACTGCCCGCGGCCCCGCCGGTCGAGGATCTCGCGGCGGGCGGCGCGGGCTCGGCGGGGTGGGTGCCTGTGATGATCCTGGTTGCACGCGCCGGCGGGTGGGGTCGCGCGCGCCGAGGTGGCGCGGGGGGCGCTCGGCCATCCGCCAAGACCGGGGCCGGGGAGCTTGCGCATACAACACCACCCGGCATGTCTCCCTTCGGGCCACGCCACCCGAGACGTCTCGTCGCGCGCCACACGAGGCGCGCCCGAGACCTCGAGCCCCCTTGGACCTCATGGCACCTCGGTCGGTGCTCGATCGCGCCCCCCGCGCCACCTCGGCGCGCGCGACCCCACCCGCCGGCGCTCACCGCCCGGGCGGCTGGTCGCTCGGGCGCCAGTGCATCGCGAGGGGGGACCGTCAAGGCCTCGACCAGCATCTTGCGGCCGGCACTTAATTAGTAGTATTTACCAAGTCCGTGGACCCCGTTGAACAGCGCCCCGCTCGCGGTCGTCGATGCGCGCCGCCGGCGAGCCCCGACCGCGGGGACCGGTCAGTCCTGCTCCTGCTTCGCGCCGATCCCGTGGCGGCGGAGGTAGGCGCGCACGTGCGCCCGCTCCATGCCGGCGCGCCGCGCCATCTCGCTCACGTTGCCCTTCGCGTCCTCGGACAGGGCGGCGAAGTAGTCGCGCTCGAACCGCGCGAGGACGTCGCGCTTCGCCTCCTGGAACTGACGGCCCTTCAGCGACGCGAACGAGCCGAGGGAGCCGCCGCCGCTGGCGACGCTCGGGGGGATGGATGGCGACGAGCCGCTCGTGACCGGCGCCTCGGTGAGCGCGCCGAGGTGCGCGGCGATGTCGATCTCCTCCCCCTCGCCCGCGAGCGCGAACGCGACGGCCACCGCGTTCCTGAGCTCGCGGACGTTGCCCGGCCAGTCGTGGCGCATCAGCCGCTCGAGCGTGCTGTTCGAGACGCGCTCGTACGCGCTCTCGTCGCCGAGATCCTTCAGCATCCGGCGCACGAGCACGGGGATGTCCTCCACGCGCTGCCGGAGCGCCGGCAGCTCGATCTTGATCTGCGCGACGCGGAAGTAGAGGTCGCTCCGGAAATTGCCGGTGTTCACCGCCCGCACGAGGTCGCGGCGCGTCGCCGCGAGCACGCGCACGTCGACCTCGCGGTAGCTCGCGCCGCCGACGCTCTTGATGCGGCGCTCGGCGAGCGCGCGGAGGAGCTTCGGCTGCACCTCGAGCGGCAGCTCCCCGAGCTCGTCGAGGAAGATCGTCCCGCCGTCGGCCTCGATGAACGGCGACAGGCGCTTGTCGACCGCGCCCGTGAACGCGCCGCGCTCGTGGCCGAACAGGGTCGCCTCGGCCAAGGTCGGCGGGATCGAGCCGCAGTCCACGACCACGAACGGCTTCTTCGAGCGGGCGCTCGCCATGTGCAGCGCCTGCGCGACGAGCTCCTTGCCCGTCCCGGTCTCGCCCGTGATGAGCACGGTGAGGTCGGTCGGCGCCATCTTGGAGAGGCGCTCGAAGATGGCGCGCATCCCGGCGCTGCTCGCCACCAGCGGCCCGAACGACGGGATCGACGAGACCGTGATGCGCTCGGGGCGCAGCGGCTCGAACTGGATCTCCGTCTCGCCGAGCCTGAGCTTCGTGCTCGTGAGCAGGTAGATGTCGCCGACCCGCACGCCGCCGACGAACGTCCCGTTCCTGCTGTCGAGATCGCGGACGCGGACGCCCTGCTCGGTGGCGACGAACTCGGCGTGCACCGCGCTCACCTTGGCGTCGTCGAGGACGAGCTGGCACGCCGCGTTGCGGCCCACGATGACGGGATCGGTGCCGATCTCGACCCACCCGCCGCTGCGCGCGGCCGACGACTTCGTCGGACGGATGCGCCCTCCGCGCACCTCGACCCTGTTCTTCGTGCCTACCGTGGCGTCGAGCAACTTCACTGCCTCTCTGTCTTGCGGCGCGAGGGCGGGCCCTCTGGCCGGGGAATCTCGACGCCTCCGGTCCTGCTCGGCGGCGGCGGCGGCGCGCCGGCCCCCGCCCTGCTCGGCGGCGGTGGCGGCGCGGCTCCCCCCATCCTGCCGGGCGACGCCGGCGGCGCGACCGCCCCCGCCCTGCTCGGCGGCGCCGGCGGCGTGGCCGCCCCCGCCCTGCTCGGCGGCGCCGGCGGCGCGCCGGCCCCCGTCCGGCTCGGCGGCGATGGCGGCGCGCCGGCCCCCCTCCGGCTCGGCGGCGACGGCGGCGCGCCGGCCCCCGTCCGGCTCGGCGGCGATGGCGGCGCGCCGGCCCCCCTCCGGCTGGATGGCGCCGGCGGCGCGCCGGCCCCCGTCCGGCTGGATGGCGCCGGCGGCGCCGCTCGCCCCGTCCTGCTCGACGGCGCCGGCGGCGCGGCGCCTCCGGTCCTGCTCGGCGGCGGCGTGGCGCCCCCGTTCCTGCTGGACGGCGCCGGCGGCGGCGAGCTCTGGCCGGCGTCGAAGTAGCCGCCGTTCTCCGTCATCGTCGGCGGCCCGTCGACGACCGTGGGGTTGTCTTCCACGAGCGCGTCGGGCACCTCCGACGGGCACCTCGCCCGCTGCGAGCGCCGCACCGCGCGCGTGATGTTCGCCGGCTGGATGGCGCGCCAGCTCTCGAGCGCCTCCGCCGCCGAGCCGAAGCGCCGCTCCCGCTGCCGATCGAGCGCCCGCTCCAGGAAGCGCTCGATCCCCACCGGCCACTTCTCCCCGGTCGCCTCCGCGAGCGACGGCGCCGGACGATCGAGCTTCATCGCGACGAGCACGGCGGCCGTCGCGCCCTCGAACGGCAGCCGCCCGGACAGCGCGCGGAACGCCACCGCGCCGACGGCGTAGATGTCGGCCCGCTCGTCCGCCCGCGCGGCGCCCCGCACCTGCTCCGGCGCCATGTACGCGAACGAGCCGAGCGTCGCGTCGAACGCGGTGAGCGTCGGCTCCTCCTTCTCGCGCCGGGTGAGCTTGGAAATGCCGAAATCCAGGATCTTCGCGCGCTCCCGGCGATCGGGGAGGCCGAGGTGCTCCAGGTAGATGTTGCCCGGCTTGAGATCGCGGTGGATGACCCCCGCGGCGTGCGCCGCCACGAGGCCCTGGAGCACGTCGTCGATGATCGGCCCGACCTCGCTGAACGGCAGGTACTGCTCGCGCTTCAGCCGGTCCGCCAGCGACTCGCCGTCGAGCTGCTCGAACACCAGCAGGGGCGCGCCGTCCTCCGTCTCGCCGACCTCGAGGAGCTGGCAGACATAGGGGCTCTTGATGGCCGAGGCGATCTTCGCCTCGCGATCGAAGCGCCGCACGAGGTCGGGCTTCATCGCGGCCCGCGCGAGCAGGACCTTGATGGCCACCGGCTGCATGTCCGATTCCCGCGTCGCGGCCCAGACCTCGCCCATGCCTCCCCGCCCGAGCAGGCGGGTCACACGATAACCAGCAACAATGTCGCCCGGGTGGATCGCCACGTAACCTGGATCGGGACCGTACCACCGCGCCCCTCGAACGGGGGAGAAAAAAGCGAGAGGCATGGCAAACCGCGAGATTCCGACGCGCGCTGCGCGGGCGCCGATCGACACCTCGCCGATGCGCCGTGCGGAGGCCGGCGATCACGCCGCGCCAGGGGCCGGGGCGCCTGGTGGAGGGGCCCCGCCTGCGTGCGGAGCTAGCCCGACGCGCCATGATTCTGTAGGCTCGCCGCGCCATGCCGCGCACCGCCGAGGACGTTGAGACCTATCTCCTGCAGCTCGATCGCCGGTTCGAGAACGACGCCGGCACCTACCTCGTCTCGGGAGGCCCGGACGCGCCGCCGATCGCCATCCGCGTCGATCCGCCCATCGTGGCGGTCCGCGTCGCGATCGGCCCCGTGCCCACGGACGAGGCCCACCAGACCAGGCTCTTCCGCCGCCTCCTGGAGTACAACGCGACCGATCTCATGCACGCTTCCTACGGGATTGAAGCGGACACCGTGGTGCTCTCGGCGGCGCTGGAGCTCGAGAACCTCGACATGAACGAGCTCGAGGCGATCCTGAGCGACATCGACCTCGCGCTCGCCCGCCACATCTCCGTGCTGCACGATCTCGCGCTGAGCTGAACAGGACCCGCCGCGCCTGGTGACCCCAGAGTTGGAGCTGATCTATGGGAATTTTCGCGCGCCTTGCGACCCTCATCAAGTCGAACCTGAACGACCTCATCAGCCGCTCGGAGGACCCCGAGAAGATGCTGAACCAGGTCGTCATCGACATGTCGAACCAGCTGATCGAGGCGAAGAAGCAGGTCGCCGTCTCGATCGCCGACGAGAAGCGGCTGGCCAAGCAGGCCGAGCAGGAGGCCGCCAACGCCGCGGAGTGGGAGCGCAGGGCGATGCTCGCGATCAAGGCGGGGGACGACGCGCTCGCGAAGGAGGCGCTGAACCGCAAGAAGGAGCACGACCAGCTCGCCAACACCTACAAGGACCAGTGGCAGAAGCAGAAGCAGGCGGTCGACCAGCTCAAGACGGCGCTGCGCGTCCTGAACACCAAGATCGAGGAGGCCAAGCGCAAGAAGAACGTGCTCATCGCCCGGAAGAAGCGGGCCGAGGCGCAGAAGGCGATCCAGGAGACCATGAGCGGCCTCAACAACGCCTCCGCCTTCGAGACGTTCGACCGGATGGCGAACAAGATCGACCAGATCGAGGCCGAGGCCGAGGCGGCCGGCGAGATCGCCGAGCAGTACACGGGCGACACGCTCGCGCAGCGGTTCGGGCAGCTCGAGGCGACGGCGGGCGCGGACGACGAGCTGCTCGCGCTCAAGCGGAAGATGGGCGTGCTCCCGCCCGAGCCGCCGCCCGCCGCGCCGCCGCCGCAGGTGCGCGTGGCCGGGGCCGCGGGGCCCGCCGCGGCGCCCTCCCCCGCCGAGCAGGACGAGCTGGCGGCGGCCCTCGCGGAGCTCGAGGCGGAAGAACAGCGTGAACAGGCCCGGATGAAGCGCTAGAGCACGACCGCCCATGAGCCAAGCCGCCACGGCGATCCGCCGACCCGAGCCCGAGTCGAGCTCCTCCGACCTGTCCGTCCCCATACCCGTGCATGCCGAGGAGGTCGGCGCGTTCCTGGAGCGCGTCGGGGTGAGCTCCGCCGGCGGCCTCACCGACGCCGAGGCGCAGAGGCGCCTGGCCGAGCACGGCAAGAACCGCCTGCCCGAGACCAAGAAGAAGAGCGCGCTCGTCCGGATCCTCGAGCAGTTCGCGAACCCGCTCGTGCTCACGCTCCTGGCCGCGGCGGCGATCGCCGTGGTCGTCGGCGTGACCGCCGACCGGACGGAGAGCTTCCTCCACCGGTTCGGCGACGCGATCGCGATCCTGCTCATCGTCGTCCTGAACGCGTTCCTCGGGTACTACCAGGAGCGGCGCGCGGAGGCGGCGCTCGACGCCCTCCAGAAGCTCAGCGCGCCGAACGCGCGCGTGCGCCGCGGCGGCAAGACCCTGGTCATCCCCGCCGAGGACGTCGTCCCCGGCGACATCCTCGAGCTGGAGGCGGGCGACGCGATCGCGGCCGACGCGCGGCTCGTGCAGACGATCAGCTTCGCGACCGAGGAGGCGGCGCTGACGGGCGAGAGCGCGGCCGCGGTCAAGGACGCCCTCGCCCCGGTCGCGCGCGACGCGCCGCTCGCGGACCGCGTCACGATGATCTTCACGGGCACGAGCGTCGTGCGCGGCAAGGGCCGCGCCGTGGTGACCGCGACCGGCGTGGGCACCGAGCTCGGCCGCATCGGCGAGATGATCCGGTCGGTGGGCGAGCAGAAGACGCCGCTCGAGGAGCGCCTCGACCGCTTCGGCGCGATCATCCTGCGGGTGTGCCTCGCGCTGTCCGCGGTGCTCCTCGGCTGGGGCTTCCTCCGCGGCGGGAGGCCGTGGCACGAGCTCCTGCTCGAGGGCGTGAGCCTCGCCGTGGCGGCGATCCCCGAGGGGCTGCCCGCCATCACGACGATCACGCTCGCGCTGGGGATGCAGCGCATGGCGCGGCGCGGGGCGATCGTGCGCAAGCTGCCCGCCGTCGAGACGCTGGGCGCCGCGACGGTCATCGCGTCCGACAAGACGGGCACGCTCACGCAGAACGAGATGACCGTCCGCAACCTCTACGCGGGCGGCCACCGCTTCACGGTCGCCGGCGAGGGCTACAGCCCGATCGGCGCGATCCGCGACGAGGAGGGCGCCGAGGTCGTCGACCTCCCCGCGCCGCTCATGTACCTGCTCTCGACGGCGGCGCTCTGCAACAACGCCTCCCTCAACGAGGACCAGGCGACGGGCCGCTGGACCATCGTCGGCGACCCGACCGAGGCGGCGCTGCTCACGGTCGCCGCGAAGGGCCACCTCTCGCGCGAGTCGGTGGCGCCGTCGCACGCGTTCGTGCACGAGCTGCCGTTCGACAGCGATCGCAAGCGGATGACGGTGATCACGCGCGACGATCGCGGCCGCGACATCGCGCACGTCAAGGGGAGCGTCGACGTGCTCCTGCCGCTCTGCGTGAAGTTCGCCGACGACAAGGGCGTGCGCGCGCTGACCGACGACGACCGGAGGGCGATCCTCGCCGAGGCCGATCGCCTGAGCGCGAACGCGCTGCGCGTGCTCGCGATCTGCCGCCGCGTGCGGGTCAGCATGAACGAGGACGACGTCGAGCGCGAGCTCACGTTCCTCGGGCTGGTCGGGA
This sequence comes from Sorangium cellulosum, assembly GCF_004135735.1. Classification (GTDB taxonomy): domain Bacteria; phylum Myxococcota_A; class Polyangia; order Polyangiales; family Polyangiaceae; genus Sorangium; species Sorangium cellulosum_F. The sequence goes on from NZ_CP012670.1 coordinate 6,634,334, forward strand.
TGATGGACCCGCCGCGGGCCGGGGTGAAGGAGGCGGTGGCCGAGTGCAAGCGCGCCGGCATCCGCGCGGTCATGATCACCGGCGACCACCGGCTCACCGCGACGGCGATCGCGAAGGAGATCGGGCTCTGGGACGAGGGCGACGAGGCGCTCAGCGGGTCGGAGCTCGCGGCGATGAGCGACGAGGAGCTCGCGCGCCGGATCATGCACCTGCGCGTCTTCGCCCGGACGACGGCGGAGCAGAAGCTCCGGCTCGTGCGGGCGTTCAAGGCGCACGGCCACATCGTGGCGATGACGGGCGACGGCGTGAACGACGCGCCGGCGCTCCGCGAGGCGCACATCGGCGTGGCGATGGGGCGCGGCGGCACCGACGTGGCGCGGCAGGCCGCGGACCTCGTGCTGGCCGACGACAACTTCGCGACCATCGTCGAGGCGGTGCGCGAGGGGCGCGCCATCTACCGGAACATCCAGAAGTTCATCTTCTTCCTGCTCTCGTCGAACATGGGCCTGCTCGTGGCCGTGTTCGTGGTCTCGTTCTTCGGCAAGTGGCCGCCGCTGACGCCGCTCATGATCCTGTGGATCAACCTCGTGACCAACGGCCTGCCGGCGCTCGCGCTCGGCATCGATCCGCCGGATCCGAAGCTGATGTCGGAGGCGCCGCGCCCGCGCGACGAGGGCCTGCTCATCCGGCGCGACTACCTGGGCATCCTGTACGTCGGGACGTTCATGGGCCTCGCGGCCGTGGCGCTCTACGCGACGTCGGCGCAGGACGAGCAGTCGCTGCTCCGCACCCGCGCCCTCGCGTTCTCGCTGCTCGCGCTCTCGCCGCTCTTCCACGCCTGGAGCTGCCGGAGCCCGGTGACGTCGCTGTTCGGGTCGAAGCCGCTGATCAGCGTCCCGCTGCTCCTGGCGGTCGCGGCGAGCGCGGCGATCCACCTCGTCGCGCTGCTCGTGCCGGCGCTGCGGCCGGTCTTCCGCACGTACGCGATGTCGGCGGACGAGTGGATGGTCCTGCTCGTCCTGTCGGCGCTCATCGTGCCGGCGGTCGAGATCGCGAAGCTCGTGTACCGCCGCATCCGGCCCGCCGACGCCGGCGCGGGGGCGCTCGCGGCCCCGGCCGCGCACCGCTGATCCCACGCGCCACGGGCCGGGTGTGGCCGGCCCTCCTCCCCCCCTACTCCAGCCGCTGAACCAGGCCTCACCGATCGGCACGGCGGGGGGGTGCTGCCCGCTGGGGGCTCACCTCCGGGGCCTGCGTTCCGGCGAGCCCCTGTCGTGGCTCGCCTGCACTCCGGCCCCTCCGGTGAGCCCCCAGCGGGCAGCACCCCCCCGCGGGTGTACAGCACCGGTGCACGGGCGGCACGGCATCAGCGCACGGGCGGGCTCGAGCGGTCCTTTTTCTGGTGCCCAGGAGGGCACTCGATGCGGACGATCCGGAAAGAAAGGGCTCGTGGTAAGAACAAGCGGGCGCGGAGAGGCGTCCAAAGCCGAGCCTTATGCGACGTCGAACCCCCTTCTTCCGCGCGCCGGGGGCCCCTGCTCCCGGCGCTGGCCTCGCCGTTCTCGCGTCGGTCGCGCTGACCGCCGCCGCGCCCTCGACCGCCCTCGCCGCCGGCACGCCGCTCGCGGCGCCGATGATCGACGGGAAGTCGATCAAGCTCGACGGGATCCCGAAGGAGTGGCCCGTGGAGCTCTCCGCCCTCCGCTTCAAGGTGAAGGGCAAGCCGGGTAGGGCCGACCTCGCCGCCAAGGCGGCCGTCGCGTACGACGCCGCGCGGGTCTACGTCGCGGCCGACGTCACCGACGACGCGCTGCGCGGCGGCGCCGACCACGTGAAGCTCGTCCTCGGCTTCCCGGGCGGCAAGGTCCAGGCGGTCGCGCTCTACCCGGGCCAGCCGGGCAAGAGCGCGGGCAGCGCGAGGCTCCCGGGCGGCAAGGCGGTGGCCGGCGCCAGGGTCATCGAGGCGCCCCGGAGCGGCGGCTACACGCTCGAGGCGAGCATCCCCTGGTCGGCGTTCCCCGAGGCGGCGACGACCCGGATCGGGCTGCGGGCGGGGCTCTTCGTCCACGACGCCGACGCCTCCACGGCGGTCGAGGCCATCGTGGGGACCGCCGCGTCGGGGGCGTACGCGTCGCTCGCGCCGCTCGCGACCGAGCCCGAGCTCGCGCTCGCCGACGGCCTCCTGAAGAGCAAGGGGATCCGCACCGCCCCGAGGTACGATCTCGTGGCGAACGTCGCCGGGGACGCGATGCGGGAGCGGGTGATCGTCCACGGGCGGTACCTGATCGTCCTCGGCCCCGGCTTCCGGCAGGGATCGCAGTACTACTTCGAGGACCTCGGGGTCGACGCCGGCGAGGGGATGCTGCCGGCGCTCACGCTGCGCGATCTCACGGGCGACGGCCAGGCGGAGATCATCCTCCGGAAGCGATCCGGCAGCGGCTCCAGGTACCGCGAGGTGATGCACGTGCTGCACTTCGGCGCCGGCGACACGCCGCGGCCGATCTTCCAGCACGAGGTCGCGATCGCGACGGAGAAGGGCTCGGTCGTCAACCAGGTCGACTTCGTGCCCGACGGCGGCAAGTCGGCGATCCGCGTGCAGCCGGGCAAGGCGACCCGCTACGACGCGAGCAGCTACGCGGAGCCGGTGGAGACGACGTACGATCCGCTGCTCCTGCCGTGGGGGCCGATCAAGTCGCAGCTCTACAAGCTGACCGGGGGCGCGTACGCGAAGGCGAGCGAACAGCGGCAGGCGCCGGCGCCCGCCCCGCGCGCGGCGCGGGCGGCGGAGGCGGCGCGGCCCGCGGCGAGGCCCGCGCTCTCGCCGGCCCAGATGCTCGACCGGGTGTACGCCCTCTACCGGCGCGACCGCGGCGCCTCGTCGCGCAAGCCGCGCTTCGATCTCGGCGCGGACGTGGCCGGCGGCCGCGAGCCCGAGCGGGTGCTCCTGCACGACCGCGACGTCGTGGTGTTCGGCAAGGGCTTCCGGGGCGGCGCCGGCTACTCGTTCATGACGCTCGCCCAGTTCGCGTCGCCGGCCGACATCCGCGCGGTGAGCGCGCGCGATCTCACGGGCGACGGCAAGGCGGAGATCATCGTCCACGGCACCGTCCGCGCGCAGGCGCCCCGGGAGGCGGGCCCCGGGACCGTGGATCGCGACGTGGTGCTCGTCTTCCGGGTCGCGGGCGAGGACATCCAGCGCATCTTCGCGGCCGAGGTCGCGCGCAGCATCGGCAGCAAGAAGATCGTCGGCGAGCTCCGGTTCGTGCGCGCGGGCGACAAGCTGGGGATCGAGCTCGCGCCCGGGCGGGCCGTCGAGTGGACCGAGCAGACGTACCCCTTCAACCAGGACAAGGGGCCCGTCGGCGGCTTCGAGCCGCTGCTCCTGCCGTGGGGTGGCGCGCAGCCGGTCCGGTACGTGTGGAACGGGTCGAGCTTCGCCCGGTAGGCGGACAGGCATCCTCCGCTACATCTCGCTTTCATTCCCATCCACCAGCAGGAGAGTCGCAAAGACGCGCGTGCCCGGGCGGCGCAACGCGGCTGAGCCCGTCGAGGTTATTTCACGCTATCTCGGGGGACGTCAGCGCCCCTGGACCTCGAAGTTGGTCACGCCCCAGCCCTCATCGAAGAGGCCGGTCAGCCCGGTCGCGGACAGGTCGAGCGCGAGGTCGGGCGCGGAGTGCGGGAAGACCAGCTTCATGCGGTACACGGAGTCGCCGTACGGATAGGCGAGGGTGTTCACCTCGAGCGCGCCCGACCCGGCCAGGCTCCCGTCCTGCGGATAGCTCTGGGAGCTCAGGGTGTTGGAGAAGGTCTCGCCGAGCAGCTCGACGCCGTCCGCGGAGGCGGTCCAGACGCTGGGGCCAAAGGGGCCATCGCCATCCCAGGCGTTGATGAGGTAGAGGTCGAAGCTGACGGTCAGCTCGGTGTGGGGGGCGAGATCGTTGAGCGTCAGGTGCGCCGTCTCGTTGCCGAACTGCCCCAGGAAGGTGCGGTCTCCGAGCGGGGTGACGCTGATGACGATGGACTCCCACTCCGGGCCGATGGATCCGGTGAAGTTGTTGAAGTAGACGCTGCGGGGGCTGTTGATGACCGGCCCGCCCTGCCCGTGGCTCGCGAGATCCGTGGCGACCTCCTGGGCCGAGTCCGCGAAGCTCGGGTCGCCGGTGAGGCCCACGTCGAGGATGCACGTCTGCTTGACGACCTCGTCGGTGATGCCGGCGCAGGCCTGCTCGCCCGCGGCCCTCTGCGCGGGGGTCAGGTTGTTGAGCCACGCTGGCTGCGCGGGACCGGCCGGATCGCCGCACGGCGTGCCCTGCTGGATGAGCGCGACGTCGCCCTGGGCGGCGCCCACCCGCCAGACGTCCGCGTAGCTGTTCGTGTCCTGGTACATCTCGAAGAACGTCAGCCCGCTGCTCAGCGCGCTGCCGTCGCGGGCCATCATGAACTCGTTGGTGGGGTCGTTATCGGCGTTCCCGAAGAGGCCGACCATCTTGCCCACGCTGGCCGGCGGGACGAGGAAGAGCATGTCCAGGTACAAGCCGAGGACATAGCTCCTTGGATGCAGCGCCAGCCGCTCTCCCGTCGGCCAGGCCAGCACGGTCCTGCCGCTCGCGGACTGGTAGACGCTCCCGCCGCCGGCGAGCGCGAGCGCGCCGCTCGACGGCACCGTCGTCTGTTGCCCGTTCAAGTAGAGCGCGCCGTTCGCGTGGAACTCCACGAGATCACCCGCGATGCGCGCGCCCACGGCCCGGCCGGTCGAGACGCCCGGCGACACGGGGCACTGCCGGATCTGGATCTCCAGATCGGGAGTGGCGGTGCTGGTCGCCATCACGAAGTCGCCCTCCCCCTGGAAGTCGAAGGCGACACGATCGAAGCTGACGTAATGGGGGTCTCCCCAGCACACGGCAGGCTTGCAGGACGGATCCGGGGTGTCCACGCGGCACCCCTTCATGACCTTGACGAGGAGGGCGTCGCTACCCCCGCCGCCGAAGGAGTGACCGCAGAACGGCGCGTCCGTCCTGCCCGTCAGGAAGACGTTGCCCCTCGGGTCGACGGCGACGCCTTGTCCCGCCTCCATCGCGTCCGTGCCGATGTACTCGGTGCGCAGGTGTGCCCCCGCCGTGCTGTACTCGCGCAGGTACATGTCCACGCTCCCGAGGGGCGCGTCGGAGTCGAGGTCGCGGGAGGTCTGGCCGGTCAGCACGACCGATCCACCGACGACGGCCACCGACATCGCGGAGACGTTCTCGCTCGCCGCTGTCTGCCGGATCCATTGCGTGGTGAGGCTCGCGTCCAGCTTGGCGAGGAAGGCGTCATACCTCGTCGAGGAGGCGTAAGAGGGGAAGTTCCCGTTCGTCGTGCCGGAGACGTAGACGACGGTCTCACCCGACTCCACCGCGGTCGTCAGGCTGAACGCCTGGTCCTGGAGGTTCGTGCCGAGGAGAGCCACCCCGCCCAGAGCACCGTTATCGCTGTAGCGGGCGACAAAGGCGTCAGCGCTGCCGCCTGCGTACGGTTGGCCTGCCAGCGCGCTGGTGGTGTAACCGGCGACGTAGACCTGCCCATCGGCTCCGACGGACACGCTGCGCGCGATGGTCGTCCTGTTGTTCACTCCGAGTTGCCTGGTCCAGACATGAGCGCCGCTCGCCGAATACTTCGCCACGAACAGCGACGTGGTGCCGCTCGTCGGCGGCGGGCTCACCCCGGCGAGATTCCCGCCTGTGGAACCCACCACGTAGACGCTGCCGTCCGGTGCGTGGGCCACAGACCACGCTTGATCCAGCGCAGCCGTACCGAACTGGCGCCGCCATGCCTCGGTCCCGTTTGCGTTCAGCTTGACGAGGAAGACGTCCGAAGATCCCTCGTGCTGGCCGGCCTCGATCGCGCCGCTCGTGTGGCCGACCACGTAGAGCGACTCGTTGCCGCTCGTGGGGCACTGGGCCGAGGAGACGGCGACGCTCGTCGCCTGGTCGCCCGCCGACGTGCCGATCTGCACGCCCCAGAGCAGGTTCCCGTCCTGCCCGACCTTGCGGATGAAGGCGTCACTCATGCCGCTGTTCACCTCGCCCGAGATGGCCCCGGTGGTGGACCCGACCTGGTAGACGGCGTCGCAGGACGCGGCGACCGCGTTCCCGAGGTCCGCGCCGGTCGTGGGAGTCTCGTCATGCCACGTGAATCCCTCGAAGCTGGGGCAGGTCGCGTTCAGCAAGGGGAGAGGGAGGCCCTTCGCGCTATCCCCCCCCGTGGGGTCGAACGGGAGGGTGGACAGGGGGGAGTCATCCTCCTTGGGCCTCAGCTCCTCCTCGGTCGCGCTGGTATCGTCGTTCAGCTCGCCGGCGGGGGCGAGATCATCCCCCGCCGCTCCGGAGCCGTCGTCCCCGGAGGAGATCGGCGCAGCCTGGTCGGGCTGGGGACCTCTCGTCGAGCCCACCGGCAGAGGATCGCCGGTCGAGCCGCTGCAAGCGGCGACGCCCGCTGCCAGGATGCACACGGAGAGCGTCTCAGAATGAAATCGTTTCATGCTTGAACCTCGCAGTAAATGATGTCGACGCGACGCGGCCCCGAGGCCGGGAGGATCCGATGTTTTCATTCTCTTTGTTGGTCTCCCCCGTACACTCCAGCTTGTGTGAGGCCGCGAGCCCGGCCTCGACGCCGCCGGTCCGCGACGAGCGCGCGCTCCTCGTCGCGGAAGGCGCAGAGTTTCCGGATGGCTCCTCATCGCGCTCCGATTCTCGCGGGGGCCATGAGCAATGAGCGTGCCGGACCTTTCAAGCTTCAGATCTGCACCACCTATCCGCAGGCGAGCTCCTCGGCTGAGCCCGTAGCGCGCGCAGGTGAGCGCCGATCCCGGGACGGGATTGTTCCGCCCCCGTGCAGGGGGCACATGCGGCAGCGTGCTCGTCACCCAGGGACGCAGCGCTTCATCCAGCGACGCGGGCTCTATCGCGGGCCCCCCTCCCCAGCCGGACGCCGTGGGGCGCCCTCGGCCGGTGCGCTGCCGCCCCGCAGTCGGCGTCATGACGAAGCGAGGCCGAGTTGCTGCTCGTCCGGGAAAGCGGCGCGCCTGGCGGGCCGAATGATTTCGAGAACTTACGGTCGTCGTCGTCGTGGCTGTGGGGACGGTGGGCAACCCGCAGGGTTGTCCGAGGGCCTGTGGGCAAGCTCGATCTTGAGCTTGTCCACAGGCCCGGCAGTCTCCACAGCCAGTGCTCCAGCTTGGCGTGCGCAGGGGCGGCCGCTTTCGCCGTCAGGGCGTGAAGTGACACCTGTGCGCTGCTGGTGTCGCATGCTCGACGTGGCCCAGAACACGGGCGACGGAGCTACCCCTGCGAGATCATTCGGCCCGACTTCCGACGAAGAGCCCGATTTCCAAATACCGAACAGGCACGGGACGTAACTGGACTGGTATGGGGAAACGATCTCGCACGACCGACGCTGTCACCGGGGAACAGGAAACGCCGCTCACCCTGGAGGCGATCCTCGCCGAGCACCAGGAGGTCATCCAGCGTTACGTGGAGCGTCGGGGGTTCCGGGGCGCGGACCGGGACGACATGGTCCAGGAGATCTTCCACGGCGCCGCGCGGTCGCTGCACCGGTTCGATCCCCGGCTCGGCACGATGCGCGTGTGGCTGCTGCGCATCGCGTTCAACCTGACGTCCAAAGAGCGCAAGCGCGCCCATCGCCGCCATGAAGAGCTGTGGCCGGCGGAGGCGCTGGATGGGCTCACGAGCGAGGCGCCGGACTCCGAGACACGGCTGCTCGCGGCGCAGCGGAGCGAGGCGCTCGCCGGGTGGCTCCAGGAGGTCCCGCCGCTGCGACGGGACATCCTGGTCGCGCACGACCTGGAGGAGAAGACGCTCCAGGAGATCGCCGAGCGGCGCGCGATGTCGAGCAACACGGTGTGGAACCACCTCCGGCTCGCGCGGCTGAGCCTGAAGGCCGCAGAGCGCCGCCACCGGGCGCGGCACCGTGGCCGCGGGGTGCTCATCGCGCCGCTCGCCGCGGCCTTCGGCGCGCCCGAGGCCCGCGCCTCCGGGGACCTGCTCCGCGGTGGGCTGCTGCGGCGCGCGCAGGGGTGGATTCGCCGGGGCCTCCGGCGCGTGCTGTCGCATGGCCAGACCGAAGCGGGGCACGGCGAACCCCACCCGGCGTGTGGCAATGCCGGCTCGGCGGCGAGCGCACCGCGCGCCTCGCCCGTGGGCTCACGGCCCCTCCGACGGCATGCGGCCGCCATCGCAGCCGGGGTCACGGCCGGCGCGCTGCTGCTGCTCGCGCCCTCCGGGAGCAGCGATATCCGGAGATCACCGGCTCATGCTACCGCGCTGCGCGCTCCGCAGATCACGTCGACCGCCCCGCGCGGTGAGGCATTTCGCTCGGTCCCGGGCACGCCCTCGAAGGAGGTGGCCGCCGGCGCTGCAATGGGTGCGCTGGAGGCGCCCTCGGAGGAGCTGGCCGCCGGCGCTGCAATGGGTGCGCTGGAGGCGCCCTCGGAGGAGCTGGCCGCCGTCGCTGCAATGGGCGCGCTGGAGGCGCCCTCGGAGGAGCTGGCCGCCGTCGCCCCCATGGGCGCACGAGAGACCTCGATCCACGCCTCGGTGAGCCCGCGGCGGGCGCCGCGTGGCCCCGGCGTGCGGCTCACGCCCGAGCTCCGGCTGATGCGGCGGGCGATAACGACGCTCGCCACGGGTCGGCACCACGCGGCGCGGCTCCTGCTCGAGCGACACCGGCGCGAGTTCCCCGTGGGGGCGTACGCAGGAGATCGCGAGACGCTCCTGCGACGCCTCCCCCTCGCGGCGCGCCCCGAGTGATGCCGTCCAGCGGGGCGCACGCGCCCCGCCTGGCCGAGGAGGACGAGGGTCGAGCCGCGAGCGGCATCGAGGAGGCCTCGCGGAGCGCCCTGCCCTCGGCCAGGGCCGCCCGCGCCCCCACCGATGGACGAAATCCTGCCATCGCATTGCCATTGCGGAGCGAGCTCTGCGAACGTTGCGTCGTTTTACCCAACCCAAGGAGGCGCCTGTGGCAGACCCCTATATCGATCCTTTTGAAACGAAGATTTACGGGAAGTTCGCGCGCGAGCAGATGGCCGCGGTCCTGATGGGCAAGATCCCCGCCCTCGACGGCATGATCGCGTTCGCCATCGACAGGCAGCTCGCCGCCGATCAATCGATGGCGGACGTCCTCGATCGCCAGCCGAGGCCCGCGCCGCGGCTCGACAGCGAGGCGGTGCTCGGCGAGGCGCGGGACGTCATCGTGCGGTTCGCGTCGTACCTCGACTCGCTGAAAGGGAGGCCCGTGGACCCCAGGGTCTTCTTCCGCGGCGAGACGCCGAGCGTGCTCGCGCGCCGGCGGCTCACGAAGCTCACCGCCGGGGTCGGGCACATCGCCGAAGAGCTCGAGAAGCACCGGGACAAGATCCGGGGCGCGGAGCTGTGGCAGGCCGAGATCCGGGAGGTGCACGAGAAGCTCGTGGCCCTCGAGCGGCAGCAGCGCGCCTCGCGGGTCGAGCGGATCGAGCTCGGCCCCGAGGTGTCGACCGCGCGCGAGGCGTGGCTCGCCGTCTACAACGCCAACAAGAGCCTCGTGCGCGGGCTGCTCGCCCACCTCGGCAAGCCCGAGCTCCTGCCGCACATCTTCGACGACCTCGCCGAGGTCCACCGCGTGAGCGGCGTGAGCGACGCGCTGCCGCCCGGCCAGTCGGCCGCGCCGGCCCAGCCCGCCGCGCCGGCCCAGCCCGCCGCGCCGGCTCAGCCCGCCGCGCCGGTCCAGCCGACCGCGCCGGCCCAGTCGGCCGCGCCGGTCCAGCCGACCGCGCCGGCCCAGTCGGCCGCGCCGGCCGAGCCGCCGGCCGCCCCGGCCGGCCAGCCCGCGATCCCGGCTGGCGCCTGATCCCCGGGGCCCGCTGCAACGCTTGATGCAAGCGTTGCAGCGGGCGACTCGGTCGCCCAGTCGGCCATTTCAAGGCTTGAAGCGGTCGACTGGGCGGCCGGGTAGCACACTTCAAGCGTTGAAATGGCCGACTGGGCGGCCGAGTAGCACGTTTCAAGCGTTGAAATGGCCGACTGGGCGACCGAGTCGGCCACTTCAAGCCTTGAGGTGGACGGCGAGGCGGCGGGGATCGGGATCTCGAGCGCAGCGAAGGGGTCCCCGCCGCGCCGGCGGGGCGCCGGCTCGGTCGGCGGGCCCGAGGAGCTCGCGATGCGCCCGCGATCGCGTTCGCGATGCCCGAGCCCAAGGGCGTCCCCCACCCGATGCCGCGCGCCGAACGGCCGACGCGCAACCGGACAACCGGATCGCGCGCCGGCAAGGACGCGGTCCCGCGCAGCGCTCGGGCCAGCTCGGGAGGCGGCGAGGAGCACAACCGATTTGCGTCCTTGACGATGCCCTCTCCGGACTCGACAAGCGACGACACAGCCACAAGTGGACGATCATCATGGCCACGACGAGCGACCACAACACGTCCGAGGCCCCGCTTGCCAGTGATGAATCCGAGCAGGAAGAGGCGGTCCGCGAGGTCTACGAATCCTTCGCCGATGCGCCGCCGCTCTACCGGCTCGGCCACCACGTGCTCGTCGAGGCGGTGAAGCCGCGATGAATCCGCGGACGGCATGATGGCCGCTGCGAACGGCGGAGCGTCCGGCGGACGGCGCGCCGGGATCCAGCTTGGCGCCCTGCTCGTCGCCGCTGCGCTGTGCAACGTCGCGTACACGATCCTCATCCCGTTCGTCCCGACGCTACAGCACAGGTTCGGGATGACCCCCGCCGCCATCGGGCTCACGTTCGGCGCGTTCTCCGCGACCAAGGCGCTGGCGCAACCCCTCGGCGGCTGGACGGTCGACCGGCTCTGCGCCCGAACCGTGGCCGTCGCCGGGCTCCTCGTCAGCGCCGCCGCGACCGCCGCCCTGGCCGGCGCGAGGGACACGGGCGAGGTGATCGGTTATCGGATCCTGTGGGGGCTCGGCGACGGCTTCGCCGCGCCGGCGCTGTACAGGCTCGCCAGCGCGCTGGGCGAACGGGATGGTCACGAGGCCCGCGTGCTGGGTTGGTTCGGCTCGGCGGCGGTCGTGGGGATGGCGCTCGGCCCCGGCGTGGTCGCGGCGTTCGCCGACACGCTGACCTTCCCCGCTGCTTTCGCGCTCGGCGCCGCGCTGACCACCGGCGCGGCCGTGGTCTTGTGGTGCGCTGTCGCGCCCGACCTCGGCCGTGCGCCCGCGCGGCATCACGGCGCGGATCTGCCGGAGAGCGCGCCGGCGAGCCGTCCAGGGACGTGGCTGACCGTCGTCGGCTTCGGGCTGCTCGACTTCGTCAACAACTTCATCTACGCGGCGCTGGAGCCGACACTGCCCCTCTACGCCACCAGGACACTGCGGCTCGACGCTCGGACGGTCTCGCTCCTGTTCTTCGTCGGCCTCGCTGCGTCTGCCGCGATCTACGCGATCGGCGGGCGCCCTGTGCAGCAGCATGGCGAGCGGGCCGTGGCGACCATCGCGCTCTTCGTCCAGGCCGCCGCGCTCACGGCCGCCGGGGCGAGCGCGGTGGCCGGTGTCCTGGCCGCATCCTTCGTGCTGCTCATGATCAGTCAGCCGCTGGTGTACGTCGCGGCCCGCAGCGGCGTCACCGCCGTGTCCGGGCGCGGCCAGGGCAGGGCGTTCGGCCTCTTCGGCCTGATCTCCGATCTCGGCTGGGTCACCGGGCCGATCGTCGTGACCCCGCTGCTCAACACGATGGGCGGATCGGTGCTGTTGCTGCTGGCGTTGCTCGCGGCGATCACCGGTGCGACCGCCTGGACGCTCGCCGGCCGGCGCAAGGCCCTTCGCAGCGTCGTGCCGAGATGAAAGCGCATGACGGCGACACACGGCCTACCGCGCCGCACGCAGCGCTCCAATGGACCGTACATTGCCTGGTGATCTGCTCGCAGGAGGTGTCGGGCCTGCTCCTTGCGAGTCAACTCTCCGCGGCAGCGCGGCCCTTGCCGGCGCGCCGGGGCTTCGCCTTGGCGATCGAGCGGCTGCCGGAGGCGTGCTCGTCTGAGGACCGGTCCTGCTGATGCTGCTGCTCGACGAGCCGGACCAGATCGGACGCGACCTCCAGCACTTCAGGAGGGGCATGAACGGGTTGCCCGGCGAGCTGGCGGAGCGCGACGACGAGCGGCTCGAACAAGGTCCTGGCCGGGGATGCCTCGAGGAGGGCCAGCGCTCTGTCGACCTGCCCCTGCAGGATCCCCGCCATCACATCGAAGTGATCCCTCCGCTCCTCCGGCCCGAGCCCCTTCGCCTCCTCCGCGATCCGCTCCAGCAGCCCCACAAGCCCCTCCCCCTCGTAGAGATGGACCATGAAGTCCACCACCGCCCGCACACGCGCCGCGCCCGCCCCGCGGCGCCGGAGCAGGTGATAGATGTTGTAGAGCCGCTCGCTCAGCCGGTACCTGAGCTTCCGCCCCTGCCCCTCCTCGACCACGGCTCCGCGGCCCACGAGCCGGTGCAGCAGCGCGCTCGTCTGGTTGACCTCCATCCGCGCGGCTTCCGCCACCTCGCAACCCGGAGGTGCGCTGGTCAGGGCCCCAGCGGCGGCCGCGCGCGGGGCAGCGCCCTGTCCTGTCGTTCACGTTCGCGATGGGGCCGAACGCGCCCGACCGGGAGGCCGCGGTGTGGGGCGATCCCGGCGACTACCGCATCGCCTCGCGGATCGTCGGCGAGCCGTGGCCGTTCCGGTGAGAACGTCATCCCCGCCCCCCTGCTCTCAGATCACCCGGTCGAGGAGCGGCTCGCCCCGCTCGAACCGCCGCAGGTTCGCCAGGAAATGCTCGACCTGCGCGACCGGCTCCTCGCGCCGGCCGCCGGCGGTGTGCGGGGTGATGGTGCAGCCGGGGGCGCGCCAGAGCGGGTGATCGGGCGGCAGCGGCTCGGGATCCGTGACGTCGAGGTACGCGCCGGCCAGGCGGCGCGCCTCGAGCGCCTCGAGCAGCGCGGCCTGATCCACCGTGGCGCCCCGGCCGACGTTGAAGAACCACGCGTCCGGGCGCATCCGGCCGAGGAGCGCGCGCGAGACCAGTCCGCGCGTGCCCTCGACCTCCGGCAAGGTCGACACCACGTGATCCGCCCAGGCGAACGCGTCGCCCAGCGCCTCCCTCGCGACGACGCGGCCGGGCTCGTCGCCGCGGGGGCGCGCGCGCAGGACGCAGAGCTCCACCTCGAACGGGGCCAGCAGCGCGGCCAGGCGGCGGCCGATCGCGCCGAAGCCGAGCAGGAGCACGCGCCGGCCGCGGAGCAACGCGCTCGTCGACCGCACGGCCACGTCCGGCCAGGCGCGCGGGCCGCGCTGGTTGTCGAGGCACTCGGGCAGGCGCCGCGACGCCGCGAGCAGGAACGCGAGCGCGTGCTCCGCGCAGGGATCGGCGTACGCGCCGCTGCTCGTCGTGAGGGCGGCGCCGCGGGCGGAGAGCGCGGCGCGCACGGCCGCCACGTCGTAGCGGGCATACCCCGCGGTGCTCAGGTGCACCCACGCGAGGCGCGGGGCCGCGCACACGTCGTCGGGGTGCGGCTGGCCGAACACCACGTCGGCGCCGAGCACGACCGGATCCCGCCCGACCACGGCGAGGTTCTCCGCGGAGCGCGCGGCCGGCAGCGCCAGCGCGTGCGGCACGACCCCCTCGGCGAGCAAGCGCTCCGCCTCCGCGGGGAAGGCCATGGTGCAGGCGATCACCAGCCGACGCGCGGGCGCGCCGCCCCCCTCACCCATGAGACACCCGCCCGAGCTCACGCATCCACGCCTCCTCGCCCGCCGCGAGCCGGAAGAGGCGACTCGTACGGGACACCGCCAGAACGCCACGGGGCCAGTCGTCCATGCGCCGGATACTACACGCCCCTCGGTCGATGTCCCGTCATCGCGGTCCGCGACGCGCGCCGCGGCGCTCGCACGCGCCGCTGCGCTCGCGCGCGCCGCGGCGCTCGCTCCCGCCGCCACGCCGGACGCGCCGGCGCAGCGCCCCGCCCCGGCCGCGGCGCCACACATTCGCCGCCCACCGCCGCCCCGACCTGTGCCAGACTCGCCGCCGACCGATGGGCCAGGACACCTCTCCCCGGTGCGCCGGCTGCCACGCTCCGCTCCCGGAGAACGCCCGGTTCTGCCCCTCGTGCGGCCAGCTCGCCGCCGCGCCCGGCCGCGGCTACTCCGCGACCGGGCTCCCCGACACCGAGGGCGCCGCGGCCCTGCCCCTGCCGCCCGTGCGGCTCCTGCCCGGGACCGAGATCGGCGTCTACCGCGTCGAGGCCGCGCTCGGCGAGGGCGGCATGGGCGTCGTCTACCGCGCCCACGACCGCGCGCGCGAGCGCGTCGTGGCCCTCAAGTGCCTGCACTCGAACCTCTCCGGCAACCCCGAGATCCGGCGGCGCTTCGCGCGCGAGGCGCGCGTGCTCCGCGCCTGGAGCCACGAGCACGTCGTCGCCGTCCACGACTTCGTCGAGCGCGATCACCTGCTCGCGATCGTCATGGAGTACGTCGAGGGGACGACGCTGGTGCGGCACCTCGAGAAATGGCGCGGACGCATGCCCTTCCAGGAGATCCGCGCGCTCCTCGGCGGCGTGCTCGACGCGATGGATCAGGGGCACCGGATGGGGATCGTCCACCGCGACCTCAAGCCCGACAACATCCTCGTGACCGCCTCGATCGACGGGCTCTCGCCCAAGATCGTCGACTTCGGTATCGCCAGGATCCTGGAGGGGACCACGTATACCCTGAGCGGCGCGTTCCTCGGCACGTGCTGTTACATGTCGCCGGAGCAGGTCAAGAACCCCCACGCCGCCGACCCGCGCTCGGACATCTACTCTCTCGGCGTGACGCTCTATCAGCTCTCGACAGGGCAGCTCCCGTTCGACGGCCCCAATCACTTCGCGGTGATGATGTCCCACGTCGCCGATCCGCCGGCGCCCCCGAGATCGATCCGCCCCGACCTCCCCCCGGCCCTGGAGCGGCTCATCCTCGACGCGCTCGCCAAGGATCCGGCCGAGCGGCCCGCGTCCTGCGCGGCGTTCCGGGCCCGCCTCGACGAGGCGCTCGCGGACTTCTCGCCCGCCCCGGCGCGGCCCGCCTCCGACGGTCGGCAGCTCGCGCCGACGGTCCGCGAGCGGACCGGCGAGCAGATGATCCTCGTGCCCGGCGGGCCGTTCCTCATGGGCCAGCAGCGCAGGACGGTGCACGTCGACGCCTTCTACATGGACCGCACGCCGGTCACCAACCGGCAGTTCAAGGCGTTCGTCGACGTGACGGGATATCGGCCCGACGACGCCGACGCGAGCCGCTTCCTCGCCCACCTCCGGCGCGGCGAGATCCCCGCGGGCCACGAGGACCACCCGGTGGTGTACGTGTCGTGGGACGACGCGCGGGCCTACGCGAGCTGGGCCGGCAAGCGCCTGCCGACCGAGGCCGAGTGGGAGAAGGCCGCGCGCGGCACCGACGGCCGCAAGTACCCGTGGGGGCGCGCCGAGCCGGGGCCGGCGCGCGCGAACTACGGCAGCCGCGACGGCGGGACCGCGCCTGTCGGCTCGCTGCCGCAAGGCGCGTCGCCGTATGGCATCCTCGACCTCGCCGGCAACGTGTGGGAGTGGTGCGAGGACTACGACGATCCGCACTTCTACGCGGACGGGCCCTCCCACAACCCGCGGAACACGCGCCCTCCGGACCGGCCGCTGCTCGTGATGCGCGGCGGATCGTGGATGTACGGCGCGCGGTCGTTGCGCACGTGGGCGCGCACGAGCTTCGAGGCGCGATATCGCTTCGCCGACGGCGGATTCCGCTGCGTGCGCACGGCGTCGTCGGGCTGATCGACGCGAGGCGCCCGGGCGCGTGTGGGGGCGCGTGTGGAGAGCGAGCCCGGGCCCGACAGCGCACCACGAACTCCTGGCCAGGCGGCGGCGGCGCGGATAGAACGCCGGGCGCCGGCAGGGGCGGCGCGGACAGGAAGAGCGATATCGATGAAGAGAGCGGCGACGAATCGATGAAGAGAGCGACGACGAGCGGCGGTGTCCGCGTGCGGCTGACCGGCGTCCGGCGCGTCTTCCCGGTGCAGGACGACGCGGGCGGCGCGCGAGGGGGCGGCGCCTCCGGCGTGGTCGCGCTCGACGGCATCGATCTCGACGTCGCGCCGGGCGCGTTCGTCGCGCTGCTCGGGCCGTCGGGGTGCGGCAAGTCGACGCTGCTGCGCCTCGTGGCCGGGCTCGACCGCGCCGACGCCGGCGCGGTCGAGGTCGAGCTCGACCAGGACCCCGGCGGCGCGGGCGGCCCGCGCGACACGGGCGGCCCGCGCGGCGCGGGCGGCCCGCGCGACACGGGCGGCCCGCGCGCGCCCATCGCGTACGTCTTCCAGGACGCGCACCTCCTGCCCTGGCGGAGCGTGCTCGACAACGCCGCGCTGCCGCTCGAGCTCTCCGGGGCGCCGCGCGCCGAGCGCCGCGAGGCGGCGTCCGCGGCGCTCGCCCAGGTCGGCCTCGCCGACGCCGGCGCGCGGTACCCGGCGGAGCTCTCCGGCGGCATGCGCATGCGCGTGTCGCTGGCCCGCGCGCTGGTCACGCGCCCGCGGCTGCTCCTGCTCGACGAGCCGTTCGCCGCGCTCGACGAGCTCACCCGCGGCCGGCTCGACGACCAGCTCCGCGCCCTCTGGGCCGAGCTCGGCATGACGGTGCTCTTCGTGACGCACGCGATCACCGAGGCCGCGTACCTCGCCCAGCGCGCCGTCGTGCTGTCGCCGCGGCCGGCGCGCGTCGTCGCGGAGCGCGCGCTCGACCTGCCGGCGGAGCGGACGGGCGCGCTGCGCACCGAGCCCTCGTTCGCGCGCGAGGTGCGCGCGCTGCACGACGCGCTGGAGCGGGGCGGGGCGTGACGCGCGGCGCCGCGTGACGCGGGGCGGGCGCGACGCCCGGTGCTATGCTCGGCGCCGTGGAGCCGCTCTCGACCGCATCCCTCTCCGTCGACGAGTACATCGCCCGCGAGCGCGCGGCGGACGGCAAGAGCGAGTACCTGGACGGCCGCACCCACGCGATGGCGGGCGGCAGCCCACGGCACAACCTGGTGGCGGCGAACCTGACGGCCGCCATCCGCACGCGGCTGCGCGGCACGCCGTGCGTCGCGCTGACCAGCGATCAGCGCATCCTGATCGAGGACACGGGGCTCTACACCTACCCCGATCTCGCCGTCGTCTGCGGAGGCGTGAGGGTCCACCCGGTGTTCACGGACACCGTCGTCAACCCCACGGTGCTCGCGGAGGTGCTCTCCCCGTCGACGGAGGCGTACGATCGCGGCGCCAAGTTCGCGCACTACCGGCGCATCGAGTCGCTCCGCGAGGTGCTCCTCGTCGCGCGCGACGAGCGCTTCGTGGAGCGCTTCGTGCGCCTGGACGGGGGAGACACGTGGCGGCTCGACACGTGGGCGGACGAGGGCGCCGCGGTGCCCCTCGAGAGCGTCGGCGTGCAGGTGCCGCTCGACGAGATCTACGAGGGCCTCGAGCAGCTCCCCCCCGAGGACGCGCCCCCGCCGCCGACGCGGCTGCCACGGCCGAAGCCGCGACGGTGAGCGCGGCGCGCGGCCCACCACGGACGTACCGCGCGGCGCGCGCCCCTCTCCGCCGCCGTCACGGGCCGCCGCCGCGCGCGACGCCCACCGTGGGCAGAGCTCCCACTCGGCGCGCGGCGCGGCGCGCGAACGCGCTTCCCTGTCGTCGGCGCGCCCGTACAATCGTCTCATGCCCACGTCGTCCAGGCGGTTGCTTCCCCTTGCGCTTCCTTGGTTCGTGCTCGCCGTAGCGGCCTGCAGCGATCCGGAGACCACGACGCCTCCCGGCTCGAGCGGCGGCGACGGCGGCGCGGGCGGCGAAGGCGGAGAGGGCGGCGACGGCGGCAGCACGACCGACAGCACCGGCGTCGGGTTCGGCGGGGCGCCGACCGGAGAGGGCGGCGCGGGCGGCGCCGAGGACCCGTGCGGCGGCGCGCAATGCCGGCCGGATCAGCGCTGCGAGGAGCGGTCCGGAGAGGGCGTCTGCGTCGACAACACCTGCGAGGACCTCACCTGCAGCGCGACCGAGGAGTGCCAGATAACCCCCGAAGGGGGCGCCATCTGCGCCGATAACCGCTGCCGCAGCGACCTCGAGTGCCCCATCAACCGGTACTGCGACGGCGCCGTCTGTGTCGCCGATACCTGCGCCGCCGGCGAGAGGACGTGCGACGGCGGCAGCCTCCTGCAGTGCGTGTCGAACGGCAGCGAGGCGCGCGCGCTCTTCACGTGCGGCGGGAGCGCCTATTTCGAGAGCGCCTGCACCGACGACGGCGCGGGGAACGCGAGCTGTCCCTGCGAGGACGACTGGGACTGCCCCACCCACGCCTCGTGCGAGGCCGGCGCCTGCGCCGGCACCGGCGACGCGCCCACGTGCCTCCTGCCCCCGGTGCCGTTCTCCAACGTCCCGCCGCAGATCGAGATCCAGTGGGGAGGAAAGGACATCGCCGCCCCGAACGCCGCCGGCAGCCCGTTCCCGATGTCGGCGCAGAACGTCATGACGCCGGCCGTCGCCAACCTCGACGACGACAACGGCGACGGGCTCATCAACGAGCTCGACTTCCCCGAGATCCTCTTCACGACGTTCTGCGGCACCGAGTACAAGAGCAACGGCGTGCTCCGCGCGATCCACGGCGGCGGCCCCGGCAAGGGGCGCGACTACTTCGCCGTGCTCGGCGACAAGGTGTGGCGCGAGGGCGATCCCATCGACGTGCCCTACGCCTGCGACGACGCGGCGCTGCGGCCGACCTCCGCGCTGGCCGTCGGCGACCTCGACAGGGACGGCGTCCCCGAGATCGTCGCGGTCACCGAGGCGTCGGGGCTCCAGATCTTCAGCAACACGGGCGAGACGAGGCTCCTCGCGAACAACCTCTGGACCGGCTACGCGGAGCCGGCGCCGGCGATCGCCGACCTCGATGGACAGGGGCTCCCGGAGATCGTGATCGGGCGGCACGCGTTCACCCTCCACGTCGACGAGGCGACCGGCGCGCTCGCGATCCTCGACCATTTCGAGGGGACCCAGATGCACGGGATCCAGGCGAGCGACGCGCTCAACTCGTTCGGGCCGATCACGTGCGTCGCGAACATCCAGGGCGACTCCCGGCTGGAGATCGTCGCGGGCAGCAGCGCCTACGCCCTGCCCCGCCCGCCGGCCGGCGTGACCCGGAGGTCCGAGTGCGCGCCCCCCTACGACGATCCCGAGGCGGCCGCGTTCTGCGCGGGGGAGCTGCTCCTCGTGTGGGATGGGCAGGCCGTGAACGGCGCGGCCAACATCCCGAACGCGCAGCGCGACGGGTTCTGCGCCGTGGCCGACGTGCTCGGCGAGGACGGCGCCTCCCCCGGCCCCGACACCCCGCTCGATCAGGTGCCGGAGGTGATCCTGATCAACAACGGGTATTTCTACGTGCTCAACGGGCAGGACGGCACGATCCTGCGCCGCACGATCATGGGCCAGGGCGCGTCGACCGGCGGCGGGGCGCCGAACGTGGACGACTTCGACGGCGACGGCTTCCCCGAGATCGGCACGGCGTTCGGGCGGCGCTACGTGATGTTCGACCTCCAGCCGCCGACCGCGGCGTGCCCGGCGTGGCTCAACCCGCTCGAGGACGACGGCCCGGAGCCTGGCAATCCGCCGCGCACCCCGAACGGCAAGGCGTGCCAGACCGATGACGACTGCGGCGCCCCGGGCGAGGCGACGTGCAACCCGCAGACGGGCGCCTGCGTCTGCTACCACAACGGCTGGATGCGCGTCACCGAGGACAACTCCAGCCGCGCCACCGGCTCGAGCGTGTTCGACTTCAACGGCGACGGCGCCGCCGAGGTCATCTACAACGACGAGTGCTATTTCCGCATCTACGACGGCGTGACGGCCAGTGTCCTGTTCAAGGAGCACTCCCCGAGCCGCACCCGCACCGAGTACCCGGTCGTGGCCGACGTCGATAACGACGGCAACGCCGAGATCGTGTTCGCCACGTCGAACGAGTCGGACCACTGCGACGAGGGCCGTGATTTCAACAACGGCCTGGAGGTCTGGGGCGATCCCAACGACCTCTGGGTCCCGGCCCGCCGCATCTGGAACCAGCACGGCTATCACGTGACGAACGTGCTCGAGAGCGGCGCCATCCCCGCGCAGGAGCCCGAGAGCTGGAAGTCCTACGGCGGCCGCGCCTACAACCTCTACCGGTCGAACCCGCGGTCGTCCGGGATCGCGCCGGACCTCGCGCTGAGCGGCATCCAGATGGCGTCGCCCGACGCGACGTGCGGCGAGCTCACCGACAACATCGACATCACCGTGCGCGTCGAGAACCAGGGCGACCTGCGCGTGGGCCCCGGCGTCGTCGTCAGCTTCCACGGCGAGTGGGACACGCCGGCCACCTCCGAGCCGCTCCTCGACGCGGGCGGCGCGCCCCTCCAGGCGGTCCTCCGGACCAGCATCGAGCCGCACAGCTCCCTGCTCGTCACGGTGAGCTACAGCGCCGGGAACAACCCGCAGGCGACGCTGCCCGCCCGCGTGCGCGCGGTCGTCGACGAGGGCGGCGTGGAGCGCGAGTGCAAGGAGGACAACAACGAGCAGACCGTCGCCGTGGACGCCGGCGGCGCGCGCCCGGACCTCCAGCTCCAGATCGGCCGGGTGGCCACCGCGCAGTGCCCCCAGGGGCAGGTCGACGTCCCGACGACGGTCGTGAACGCCGGGTCCGCGCCGGCCAGCAACGTGCGGGTCCGGTACTACGCGGGCGACCCCGCGCAGGGCGGGAAGGTGCTCCACGAGGAGGTCATCCCGGGGCCGATCGCGCCGGGGGCGAGCGCGAGCATCACCGCCGCGATCAAGGACTTCCCGTGGAACCTCTCGATCCTGATCCACGGCGTCGTCGATCCGGACGGCGAGCTCGACGAGTGCAACGGCGGGAACAACCGGGACGCCGCGCCGGACAAGGTCCGGTGCGAGCACGTCGACTGACGCGCCGGCGCGCGGCCGGTGGCGCCCGCGCGCCCCGGCTGGCCGCGCGCCCCGGCCAGGCGGCGCGGCGGCGCGCGCCTCCTGGCCGCGCGGCGCGGCGGCGCGCGCCTCCTGGCCGCGCGGCGCGGCGGCGCGCGAACGCCGCGCGCCTCCTGCGCGGGCGGGGTGCTATGCCTGTGCGCCGCGCCCCGCGCGCGCCCCGGGCCCGCCGGCGGCGGCGCGCGCCGGCGCGCGGCGCGACCAGGACCAGAAGGCCATGCTCGGAACCTCGAACCTCGCGAAGTCCTACGGTGACCGGACCCTCTTCGAGGGCGTCTCGCTCAAGCTCAACGCGGGATCCCGCTATGGCCTGGTGGGCGCCAACGGCTCGGGGAAGACCACCTTCCTCAAGATCGTCGCGGGCGACGAGCCCGCGACGGACGGGAACGTCATCCTCCCGAAGGACGCGCGCGTGGGCGTGCTCCGGCAGGACCGGTTCCTGAGCGACGAGCAGGTGATCCTGGATCTCGCGATGATGGGCGACCGCATCGTGTGGGACGCGCTCGTCGCGTCGCGCCGCCTGGCCGAGGACGGCGGCGGCGACCCCGGCCGGCTCGCCGACCTCGAGGACGTGATCCGCGCCCACGACGGCTACACCCTGGAGGCGCGCGCGAGCGCCGTGCTGGAGGGGCTCGGCATCCCGGTCGAGGCGCACCGGAGGACGCTCTCCACGCTGTCGGGCGGCTTCAAGCTGCGCGTGCTCCTCGCCCAGGTCCTGCTCGGCGGCTCGGACGTGCTCCTGCTCGACGAGCCCACGAACCACCTCGACATCCTCTCGATCCGGTGGCTCGAGAAGTTCCTCGCCGGCTACAAGGGCTGCGCCGTCGTCATCTCCCACGACCAGCGCTTCCTCGACAACGTGGCGACGCACATCCTGGACGTCGACTACGGGACGATCGCCCTCTACACCGGCAACTACGCCGCGTTCGTGGTCGAGAAGCAGGCGATCCGCGAGCGCAAAGAGGCGGAGATCGCGCGCGCCGAGAAGATCATCGCCGAGAAGCGCGCGTTCGTGGAGCGGTTCGGCGCCAAGGCGACCAAGGCGAAGCAGGCGCAGAGCCGGCTCAAGCAGATCGAGCGGATCGAGGTCGAGGAGCTCGCCGAGACGTCGCGGCGCACGCCGGTGTTCCGCTTCGGCATCCAGCGGCCGAGCGGGCGCGACGTGCTCGAGGCGCGGGGCATCTCGAAGGCGTACGGCGACAAGCAGGTGCTGCGCGACGTGTCGTTGTCGGTCCGGCGCGGCGAGCGGGTCGCGGTGATCGGGCCGAACGGGCTCGGCAAGTCCACGCTGCTCAAGATCCTCGTGGGCCGCCTCGCGCCCGACGCGGGCTCCGCGTCGTGGGGCCACGAGGTCCGCGTCGGCTACTTCGCCCAGGACCACCGGGAGCTGCTCGACGACGCGGCGATGACCCCGCTCTCGTTCCTGTGGGCGGCGTGCCCCGACGAGTCGCCGAGCTACGTGCGCGGCCAGCTCGGCAGGGCGCTGTTCTCCGGCGACGACGTGGAGAAGAGCGTGGGCTCGCTCTCCGGCGGCGAGGCCGCGCGGCTCATCTTCTGCCGCATCCTCGTGGAGCGGCCCAACGTGCTCGTGCTCGACGAGCCGACCAACCACCTCGATCTCGAGGCGATCCACGGGCTCGTGGAGGGGCTCAAGGCGTACGAGGGGACGGTGATCTTCGTCTCGCACGATCGCTTCTTCGTGTCCGAGCTGGCGACGCGGATCCTCGAGGTCACGCCGGGCGGGCCGCGCGATTTCCCCGGCACCTACGAGGAGTACCTGGCCGGCTGCGGCGACGACCACCTCGACGCCGACGCCGTGGTGCTCAAGGCGAAGCGCGAGCACCAGAAGGCGGCGCCGGCGGGGAGCGAGGCCGCGGGCGGCTCGTGGGAGGAGCAGAAGCGGCGGCGCAACCGGCAGAAGGAGCTGCCGGCGCGGCGCGACAAGGTGCTCGCGGCCATCGAGGCGGCCGAGGCGCGCAAGAAGGCGATCTTCGACCTGTACTGCAGCGACGGGTTCTTCGAGCGCACGGACAAGGCGGAGATCGCCGCGCTCAAGGCCGAGGAGGAGGCGCTCGGGCCGCGCATCGACGCCCTCATGGCCGAGTGGGAGCAGCTCGAGCAGGAGATCGCCGAGCTCGGCGCGGGCTGAGCGGCGCGCCGGGCGCCCTGGCTCAGGCGGGGATCTGGGCGATGCCCTCCCGCTCCCAGTGGCGGTGCTGCGCGATCGCCCGGATGAGCTCCGCGCTGAAGGGCGCGAGCCCCGCCGCGGGGTCGCGCAGGGTGACCACGCCCTTGTCCGACAGCGGCGGCCCCGAGGGCTGCGCCGCGGCCAGGGCCACGCCCTGGATGGACGACGACGCGAGGAGCTCGACCCCCTCGCCCGTCGCCCCGATCGCCTTGCAGTGCTTGAACGCCTGGTTGACGAAATGCACCGCCGCGCCCAGCCCCGAGAGCGTCTCGACGCTCTTTCGCCCGCCGGGGACGTAGACCGCGTCGAACTGGACCGAGCGCGCCGTGAGCAGCGACATGTCCGCCTCCACCGCGCGGCCGTCGTCGCCGGTGACCGGCCCGAGGGACGTCGACACCACCCGCGCGTGCGCGCCGGCGGCCTCGAGCGCCGCCCGCACGGCCGCGAGCTGGGCGCCGCTGAACCCGTCCGCGGCGAGCACCGCGACGAGCCGGCTCTTCACGGTGTCCTTCACCGTGTTCTCCATGCTGAGCGCGGGCGACGCGCTCACCGAGCGCTTGCCCGCGGGCGCGCCCGCGGCCTTGCCGCCCGCGGCCGTGCCGCCCTTCGAGGGGACCTGGGGCTGGATCGCGGGCACGGCGACGCCGACGCCCTCGGCGACCCGCCGGCCGAGCTCGGCGTCGATCTCGGCGAGCCGCGTGACCATGCGCTCGCGCACCTGCTTGCTCGCGACGTTGCCGAGCTCGAAGCGCGCCGCGTCGACGAGGTGCCGCTTCTCGGGCTCGGAGAGGCTGTTCCAGAAGAGCCGCGGCTGGGTGAGGTGGTCCTTGAAGCTCGCGCTCCGCTCGCGCACCTTGGGCCCGGCGACCCGCTCGGGGTAGTGCACGAAGGCGCCCGTCGTGAACGACGCGGTCATGGGACAGCCGCCGGCGAGCGAGTTCGGGACGTAGTGCGCCCGGCCCTGCTTGATCCGCTGCTGCATGAAGCCGTCGCGGTTCTGGTTGTGCACCGGGGCGAGCGGGCGGTTGATGGGGATCTGCGCGAAGTTCGGGCCGCCGAGGCGGAGGAGCTGCGTGTCGAGGTACGAGAAGTTCCGGATCTGGAGCAGGGGGTCGTCGGTGAAGTCGATCCCGGGCACCACGTTGGCCGTGTGGAACGCGATCTGCTCGGTCTCCGCGAAGAAGTTGTCCGGGTTGCGGTTCAAGGTCAGCTTGCCGATGCGGCGCACCGGCACGAGCTCCTCGGGCACGATCTTCGTCGCGTCGAGCAGATCGAAGTCGAAGGCGAGCTCGTCCTCCTCCTCGATGATCTGCACCCCGAGCTCGTACTCGGGGTAATCGCCCCGCTCGATGGCGTCCCAGAGATCGCGGCGGTGGTAGTCCGGGTCCCTCCCGGTGAGCTCGTGCGCCTCGTCCCAGGCGAGGGCGTGCACGCCGAGGAGCGGCTTCCAGTGGAACTTGACGAAGCGCGATTTGCCCTGCGCGTCGACGAGGCGGAAGGTGTGGACGCCGAAGCCCTCCATCATGCGGAAGCTCCGCGGGATGGCGCGGTCGGAGAGCACCCACATGGCCATGTGGGTCGACTCCGGCATGAGCGAGATGAAGTCCCAGGCGGTGTCGTGCGCCGTCGAGGCCTGCGGGATCTCCCGGTCCGGCTCCGGCTTGAGCGCGTGGATGACGTCCGGGAACTTGATGCCGTCTTGAATGAAGAAGACCGGGATGTTGTTGGCGACGAGGTCGAAGTTCCCCTCCGGGGTGTAGAACTTCGTCGCGAAGCCGCGCACGTCGCGGACCGTGTCCGCCGACCCGCGGGAGCCGACCACGGTGGAGAACCGCACGAAGACGGGCGTCTTGACGCTCGGGTCCTGCAAGAACCCCGCCTTCGTGTACTCGGCCATCGACTCGTAGACCTGGAAATAGCCGTGCGCCCCCGATCCGCGCGCGTGGACCACGCGCTCCGGGATGCGCTCGTGGTCGAAGTGCGTGATCTTCTCGCGCACGTGGAAGTCTTCGAGGAGCGCTGGCCCCCTCTCGCCAACCTTGAGCGAGTCGTCCGTGCTGTCGATCCGGATGCCCTGGTCGGTCGAGAGGACCGTACCTGTCAGATCCTCGCGGTGCGGCTCCAGGCTCTCGATCTTGGCGTTCGCGCCGCCCCGGGGGCCCGCGCCCTTCTTGCCTTGCTCGGCCATGCGTCCTCCTCGTTCTCCTGCCGGCCAGAGGCCTGCGCAGGTGGCGATTGGATGCGTGGGCGAGGGGCGCGTCGCGCCGACGCGCCCCGGCGCGGGCGAGGCGTCGAGCGGGGGAGTCGAGGGCGGAAGAGGAACGTCGCCGGCGGCGGGAGGTTGCCTGTCCCACGCCGCCGCGCATCACCGGGGGTCGATCAGTGGCCCCGGTCCTTGCGGGTCGCCATGTCGATGCCGACGGCGAGCACGAGGATGATGCCCTTGATGATGGGCTGCCAGAAGCTCTCGGTGTTCATGAGGCTCATGCCGTTGTCGAGCGAGGCCATGACCAGCGCGCCGAGCAGCGCGCCCCCGATCGTGCCCTGCCCGCCGAGCAGCGAGGTGCCCCCGATGACGGCCGCCGCGATGGCGTCGAGCTCCATCATCCGGCCGGCGTCCGACGTCGCCGAGCCGACGCGCGCCGTGAGCACGACGCCCGCGATGCCCGCCATCACGCCCATCAGCGTGAACACGGCGATGAGGTGCCGGTTGATGTTGATGCCGGAGTAGAAGGCCGCCTCGCGGTTGCCGCCGATGGCGTAGAGGTGCCGCCCGAACGCGGTGTGCTTCGCGAGCACCGTGAACACGGCCGCGAGCACCAGGACGAGCAGGACCGGGAACGGGATGCCCTCGTACGCGTTCATCAGGGCGGTGAACCCGACCGCGAGCGCCGCGAGCCCGAGCCACGGGAGGCGCGCCGGGCCGCTCGCGCGCGTCCCCTTGTACAGCAGGAAGAGGCAGAGCACGCCCGCGCCCGCCCAGCCGAGCGTGTGCGGCACGTAGGCCTGGCCCACGAACAGGTAGGGGCGCGCCGGCGAGACGGACACGCCGCCCGTGGTGCCGAGCATCGCGCCCTGGAAGATGAGCATCCCGCCGAGCGTGACGATGAATGGGGGGATGCGCAGCCGCGCCACGAGCGCGCCCTGCACGAAGCCGAGCGCCGCGCCGAGCAGGAGCGGCAGGATGAACGCCGCCGGCAGCGGCCAGTCGAGGTTCACGTAGATCATCGCCGACGCCGCGCCGAGCAGGCCGGCGAACGCGCCCACCGACAGGTCGATCTGCCCGGCGACGATGACCAGCACCATGCCGATGGCCAGGATCGAGGTCACCGACATCTGCCGCGCCAGCAGCGTCAGGTTGCGCGGCGTCAGGAACGTGCCGTCGGTCGTGATGGAGAACGCAATCCAGATCGCCAGGAGCGAGCCCACCATCGAGAGGGCGCGCCAGGGAACACGCATGCGAAGCTTCGCCTCGCTCATTCCGTCACCTTCCTCGTTGCTGCGGCCATCACGCGCTCGGCCGTGGCCTCCTGTCGATCGAGGCAGGCCGTCATCCTGCCCTGGGAGAGCACCAGCACGCGGTGGCTCATCCCCAGGAGCTCCGGCAGATCCGAGGAGACGAGCACCACGGCCAGCCCGTCCGACGCGAGCTTGTGAATGAGCTGGTAAATCTCGGCCTTGGCGCCGACGTCGATACCGCGCGTCGGCTCGTCGAGCAGGAGCACGCGCGGCCCCGTCATCAGCCACTTGCCGATGACGATCTTCTGCTGGTTGCCGCCCGAGAGCTGGTTGGCGAGCGCGAGCGGCCCCGGCGCCTTGGTCCGGAGCGCCCGCATCTGCTCGACCGCCGTCGCCTCCCTGCCGGCGTGATCGATGAACAGCCCCTTCACGAACCGCCGCAGCGTCGCGAGGGTGATGTTGTCGAGCAGCGTCGACTCGAGCACGAGGCCGTAGCGCTTCCGGTCCTCGCTGACGAGCGCGATGCCCGCCGCGATCGCCTCGGCGGGGGACCGGAACGGCGGCGACGGCGGCTGCCCCCGCACCGAGAGCGAGCCGGTGACGCGGCTCGCGGCCGCGCCGAAGATCGTCGAGACGAGCGCGGTGCGCCCCGCGCCCATCAGGCCGCCGACGCCCAGCACCTCGCCCGCCCGCACCTCGAAGCTCACGTCGCGCAGCACGAACCGCCCGGGGTGCCCCGCGTCCTCGACCGACCACCGATCCACGGAGAGCGCGACCGGGCCCTCGGGCCGCGGCGGACAGGGATAGAGGTTCGTCACCTCGCGGCCGACCATCAGCGAGATGACCTTGTCCGGCGAGAGCTCCGCCCGCGGCTGCGTCGTGATCGACCGGCCGTCGCGCAGCACCGTGATGCGATCGGCGATGTCGAAGACCTCCTCGAGCCGGTGGCTGATATAGATGCACGAGACGCCGCGGGCGCGCAGATCGCGCAGGAGGGCGAGCAGCGTCTGCACGCCCGAGTCGGTGAGCGCCGCCGTGGGCTCGTCGAGCACGAGGATCCGGGCGTCCTTGAGCAGCGCCTTCGCGATCTCGACCATCTGCTGCTGGCCGATGCCAAGATCCTTGATCGGGCGCCCGGGATCGACGTCGAGCCCCACCCGCTCGAGCGCCCGCCGCGCCAGGGTCTGCACCTCGTCCCAGTCGATGAGCCCCCCGCGGACCGGCTCGCGCCCGAGCACCAGGTTCTCTGCCACCGTGAGCTCGGGCACCAGCGCGAGCTCCTGCGCGATCAGCGCGATGCGGTGCTCCTCGGCGCTGCGCATGCCGCTGAACTCCACCAGGCGGCCGTTCAACAGGATCTCGCCGCCGTAGGTGCCCGCCGGGTAGTAACCGCAGAGGATTTTGATGAGGGTACTCTTGCCAGCGCCGTTCTCGCCGCAGAGGGCGTGAATCTCCCCCTCCCGCAGGTCGAAGGACACGCCGTCCAGCGCCTTGACGCCGGGAAATTGCTTGGTGATCGATGCGAGCTCGAGGAGGGGCATTGTCCTGGGAGCAGGTGCGGGCGCTGCCACGTTTGCCCGGGGCGCCCCCGCGATGCAAGCACTTATTTCATCCAGAGCGATGGGCGGGCCGCGGGGCCCCGGTCGCCGCGCGGGCTGGTCGACATGCCGACGGCGCAGCGTGGCAGAGAGCCCTCGACGCGAGGGCTCGTGGGGAGGCGGGGGCTCAGGGGCTCAGTTGTAGAAACCGATGTCGTCGATGTAGAGGTCGAACTCGGGCACGGTGCCGAACTGGAAGCTGATCGAATAGAGCTTCGTCGTATCGATCTGATCCGTGGCCGCCGGGTCGCCCCAGCCGCCCTGCTTCAGGTCCGCGAAGGGGATCGTGAACTGCTGCCACGCCTCGGTGAGGGTGATCTGCTTTTGCCAGTTGTCGCACTGATCCGAGCAGACGCCGCCCTCCGGGACCGTGCTCCGGTCCGAGATCATGACCTGAGCGCTCGTGGCGGAGCCCGGGCCGATCTTGGCCCAGAACGTCACGCCGGTGTACGCCGAGGCGTCATAAGCGATCTTGGTCCCCTCGGGGCTGTTCAGATCGAAGCCGAACGCAGCGCCCCACGTCTCGAAGCCAGACCCCCACGAGCGCGCCGCCATCGTGCTCGCCCCGCGCACGGGCTCGAGCGCCGTCATGGTGAAAGGCTCCTCCCCGGTCCCCTCCGGATCGGGCGGAGGCATCTGCTCGGCCCCCTCCGTTCCGTCATTGAAGGTGTACCAGTACCCGACCCGGTTCCCCTCGGCCAGGATGCCGTTGTTGTCGTCCTCCATGTCATCGATCATCTCGATGGTCTGGGGGGCGCCGCCGCCCGAGCCCGTCGTCGCCGTCGTCGTGGAGGTCGTATCCGTCCCGCTCCCCGTCGTCGCCGTCGTCGTGGAGGTCGTGTCCGTCCCGGTCCCCGTCGTCGCCGTCGTCGTGGAGGTCGTGTCCGTCCCGGTCCCCGTCGTCGCCGTCGTGGTGCTCGCCCCGGTGCTGCCCGCGCCGCCCGAACCGTCGTCTTCGGCCGCGCCGGCGCACGCCACGAGCGCAGCCGTGGCCAGACCACAGAGCGCCAAGCCAGATCCCCGCAAGAAAATTCTATTCTTCATACGTTCGTGTCTCCGTAAGTACCGCACGCAAGCCAGGCCTTACCCCACGCCGGACATCATGGTTCAAGGCGCCCTGGCGCCACACAGTATCACCCGGGCGCGCTTCACCCGCAACCTCCTTCTTTTCGCGCTGGAATCGGTGTTCCGCGCGCGCCATGGAGAGCGCGCTCACCGTGGAGTCCCGGATGGGCCCGCTCGCAGCGACGATGGAGTCCCCGGAGCGTCGTTGAGACGTGAGCGGCTGGATCATCGCGAGTGGCCATGTCCTTGCAACGCGCCCTCGCGGCGCCCTGGATGGAGGCTCGTGGGAGGAACGATGGCAAAGAAGGCCATCCGGCGGGCGCGCGCCGCGGCGCAGCGAGGCGCGCGCCGTCCTCCCCGACCGGGCGGGGCAGAGGCTCGCCGGGGGACGCGGGATCAGCGGCCTTGCGAGGGAGGCGCCGCCTGGCGCTTCGCCTGGAGCGCCAGCGCGTGCGCGAGGTGGTCCTCCACCTCGCGGCGATAGCGCTGGAACTCCTCCTTCAGGGCCTCGTTCTTCACCTTCGGGATGAGCTGCTCATCGAGCAGCCGCAGGATGAAGCGATGCGATTTGATCTCGGTGGCGAGGTACACGCGATCGAAATCCCTGGGCGACTGCTTGCTGAGGAAGCTCGCGACCATGGAGGAATGGCCGCTGAGCATCGCGCTCGCCCGCGTCGGCTGCGCCTTGATCCCGAGACGCTGGAGAAGCGCGCTCAGGCGGCGCTCCGACTGGCTGTGCGACGCGATCGTCTCACGCGCGAAGTCCCTGATCTCCCGCGTCCGCGCCTGCTTGCGGGCGACGGTCTCCATGGAGATCACGTACCGGTTGAACCCCGAGATCACCCCCGCGAGGGCGCCGTCTGACACCTCCTGCTGCTGGCGCGCCCGCTGCTGGAGCGCCCGCTGCTGGAGCGCCCGCCGCTGCTGCCTCACCTGCAACTGGCCGTGCTGTCCTCCGCGATGAGCGTGGTCCACGACCTCGGACGCTGCCGCGGTGCCGCCGATGACGCTCACCGCCAGCGCGGCGAGCATCGCCGCGCGATGCTTGAAATGATGGCGCATCATGGTCCTATCCTTCCTTCATTCCCGCGGCGCGCGTCACGCGCGAATTCACGGACGCCCGCGGGAGCTCATCACGTCTCAAGCAAACCGCGGACCCGCTCACGACGGAATCGGCGAGAGCGCATTGCCCGTCCCGGACCTCCAGCGCGCGCACGAAGAGCAATCGCCGCGCACCCGGGCGAGTCACCGGCGCGCTCTCCAGCGCTCTCGTGTCGATGTCCGACGCCTCTCGCCATCCATGCAAAGAAGCGACCTGCGCGAGAGTCAATCTCTCCGGAAGAGGCCGGTTTCACCCGCCCTCGCGCCGCGCCGGGAAATCCTTTGGGCGGGCGGCGGGAGGGGTTGCGGGGCGCGTTCGCCGGTGGTCAAGTGAGGCGTGGCGCGGAGAGGCCCTGGCCGCCTCGCGCCGCGGCGACGAGCTCGCCCGGAGGCCCTGGCACATGGCGGACCGCGGCTTCATCCTCACGCCCACCTACCGGATCGTCGCCGGATGCCCGGAAATCCATCTCTATTCGGTGATGGAGGACGGCGAGCCGGCGCTCGTCGTCGAGGACAGGTTCAGGCCCTACTTCTTCGTCCGCGCGCGCGACGAGGACGCCGCGCGCCGGCTCGCCGGCGGCCGGGTCTCGCCCGCGCCGCTCGCGACGCTCGACGGCGAGCCGGTCCTCCGCGTCGACGCCGCGCTCCCCCGGGACGTCGCGTCGCTGCGCGCGCGCCTGGGCGACGCCGGCGTCGAGTGCCTCGAGGCCGACGTGCGCTTCGCGTACCGCTTCCTCATCGACCGCGGCATCCGCGGCGCGTTCGAGGTCACGGGGCCGTTCGAGCGCCGCCGCGGCACAGGGCGCGTGTACCGCAACCCGACGCTCGCCCCGGCCGCCTTCGTCCCCCGCCTGCGCGTGCTGTCGCTCGACATCGAGACGAGCCTCGACGGCGAGCGGCTCTATTCCATCGGCCTCGCCGGCGCGGGGGGCGATCTCTGCCTCCTCGTGCGGGACGGGCCGGCGCTCGACGGGCTCCCGGCCCACGTCGCGCAGCTCCCCGACGAGCGGGCGGTCCTCGAGCGCTTCCTCGCGCACGTGGCCGAGGTGGACCCCGACGTCCTCACCGGCTGGAACATCCCGGATTTCGATCTGCCCGCGCTCCAGCGCTACTGCCGGCGCGCCGGCCTCGCGTGCGCGCTCGGCCGGGGCGACGACGAGCTCGCGATCCTGCGCGATCCGGGCTTCTCGCGCGAGGCGCGCGCCGTCCTGCCGGGGCGCGTGGTGCTCGACGGCCTCGCGCTCCTCCGCAGCGCCTTCATGCGCCTCGACGATTACCGCCTCGAGACCGCCGCGCAGGCGATCCTCGGGCGCGGCAAGCTGTTC
Organism: Sorangium cellulosum; assembly: GCF_004135735.1. Classification (GTDB taxonomy): domain Bacteria; phylum Myxococcota_A; class Polyangia; order Polyangiales; family Polyangiaceae; genus Sorangium; species Sorangium cellulosum_F. Next base: position 6,666,101 of record NZ_CP012670.1, read on the forward strand.
GGCCCCGACGACCGGGGCGCGCAGATCGAGGCGTCGTACCGCGACGACCCGGCGCGGCTCGCCGAGTACAACCTCGAGGACGCCCGCCTCGTCCGCGATCTGCTGGAGGAGACCGGCCTCATCGAGCTCTCGGTGCGGCGGAGCCTCCTCACCGGCATGCAGCTCGACCGGGTGGGCGCGCAGATCGCCGCGGTCGACTCGCTCTATCTGCCCGCGCTCCGCGCCCGGGGGAAGGTCGCGCCCTCCGTGTCGGGGGGCGCGCCGGACGAGGACGTCGAGATCGCCGGGGGCCTCGTCCTCGAGCCGCTCCCGGGGCTCTATCGCAACATCGTGGTCTACGACTACAAGAGCCTTTATCCGAGCCTCATTCGCACCTTCAACATCGACCCCGTGACCTTCGCCGACGGGGAGGGCGCGCCGCCCGAGGCGCTCATCGTGACGCCGGGCGGCGCGGCGTTCCGGCGCGGCGAGCCCGGCATCCTCCCCGAGCTGGTCGCGCGGCTCTGGGACGAGCGCGCCGAGGCGCGGCGGGCGGGCGACGAGCGCGGCGCCCTGGCCACCAAGATCCTCATGAACTCGCTGTTCGGCGTGCTCGGCTCCCCCGCGTCGCGCCTGTTCTCCCCCGCCATCGCCAACGCCATCACGAGCGCCGGACAGCACGTCATCCAGCTCGCGGCCAGGGCGGTGCGGGGCGCGGGACACCGGGTCCTCTACGGCGACACCGACTCGCTGTTCGTGGACCTCGACGAGCCGGACGCCGCGCGCGCCCGCGCCCGCGCCGAAGAGCTCCGCGACGCCGTGTCGGCGGCCGTGTCCGCCGAGATCGCGCGTCGCTTCGGCTGCGAGAGCCGGCTGGAGCTCGAGCTCGAGAAGGTCTACGCGCGCTTCTTCCTGCCCGAGCTGCGCGGGGCCGCGCAGGGCAGCAAGAAGCGGTACGCGGGCCTCGTCGCCGGAGACGGGGGCGACCGGCTCGAGATCGTCGGGCTCGAGGCGGTCCGCAGGGACGCGAGCGCCGTGGCGCGGCGCTTCCAGCGGGAGCTCCTCGAGCTCGTCTTCCACGATCGCCCGGTCGAGGGCTTCGTGCGGGGCTTCGTGGAGGAGCTCCGCGCCGGCCGCTTCGACGCGGAGCTCGTCTACAAGAAGGCGCTGCGGAAGCCGCTCGGCGCCTACACGAAGACCACGCCGCCGCACGTCAAGGCGGCCCGCAAGATGGGCGGGGACGTGGGCCGCATCGTGGCGTATGTCATCACCCGCGCCGGCCCCGAGCCGGCGGGCGCGACGACCGCGCCGCCGGACTACGATCATTACGTGTCGCAGCAGCTCAAGCCGATCGCGGACTCGGTGCTGCGGTGGCTCGGCGGGGCCGACTTCGACGCGATGACCGGCGCGCGGCGGCAGCTCTCGCTGTTCTGACCGCCCCGCCGGCGGCGCGCGCGGGGGGCGGGGGGCGCTGGGGGCTCACCTCCGGGGCTTGCGTTCCGGCGAGCCCCTTTGGTGGCTCGCCTGCACTCCAGCCCCTCCGGTGAGCCCCCAGCGCCCCCCGCCCCCCGCGCGCGCCGCGCTCAGCTCGCCGCGAGCGCGTCGGCGACCATCGCGCGCGCCTCGTCGAGCACGCGGTCGAGGTGCGCCTGGTCCTTGAAGCTCTCCGCGTAGATCTTGTAGACGTCCTCGGTGCCCGACGGCCGCGCGGCGAACCAGCCGTCCTCGGCGACGACCTTGAGCCCGCCGATCTCGCCGCCGTTGCCGGGCGCGCGGGTGAGCTTCGCGGTGATCGGCTCGCCCGCGAGGGTCGTGGCGCGCACCGCGTCGGGGGAGAGCTTCTTGAGCACGCTCTTCTCGGCCGGCGTGGCCGGCGCGTCGATGCGCTTGTAGAGCGGCGCGCCGAAGCGCGCTGTCAGGTCGCGGTAATGCTCGGCGGGGTCGCGGCCGGTGCGCGCGAGGATCTCGGCGGCGAGCAGGTCGAGGAGGATGCCGTCCTTGTCCGTCGACCACACCTCGCCGTTGCGACGCAGGAACGAGGCCCCCGCGCTCTCCTCGCCGCCGAAGCCGAGCGAGCCGTCGAGCAGCCCGTCGACGAACCACTTGAAGCCGACCGGCACCTCGCAGAGCCGCCGGCCGAGGTGCTTCGCCACCCGGTCGATCATGCTGCTCGAGACGAGCGTCTTGCCCACGGCCGCGTCCGGCCGCCAGAGCGGGCGGTTCTGGTACAGGTAGGACACCGCCACGGCGAGGTAGTGGTTCGGGTTCATCAGCCCGGCGCTGCGCGTGACGATGCCGTGGCGATCCGAGTCGGCGTCGTTGCCGAACGCGATGTCGTAGTCGTCCTTGAGCGCGATGAGGTTCGCCATCGCGTACGGCGACGAGCAGTCCATGCGGATCTTGCCGTCGTGGTCGAGGGGCATGAAGCCGAAGGTGGGGTCGACGGCCTGGTTCACCACCGTCAGATCCAGCCCGAACCTCTCGGCGATCGGCCCCCAGTACGCGATGTTCGAGCCGCCGAGCGGGTCGACGCCGAGGCGCAGCTTCGCGCCGCGCACGGCCTCGAGATCGACGACGTTGCCGAGATCGGCGACGTAGGGGCCGATGTAGTCGTACGGGTGGGTCGTCGGCGCGCGCAGCGCTGCCTCGTACGGGACGCGCCTGACGCCCGCGTTGCCCGCGCGGAGCAGCTCGTTGGCGCGATCCTCGATCCAGCCGGTGACGGTCGTGTCCGCCGGCCCCCCGTTCGGCGGGTTGTACTTGATGCCGCCGTCCTCGGGCGGGTTGTGCGAGGGCGTGATCACCACGCCGTCCGCGAGCCCCGAGGCGCGCCCGCGGTTCTGGGTGAGGATCGCGTGCGAGATGACCGGCGTCGGCGTGACGCCGCCGCGCTCGGCGATGAGGACGTCGACGCCGTTGGCCGCGAGGACCTCGATGACGCTGCGCTGCGCCGGCTCCGAGAGCGCGTGCGTGTCCATCCCGAGGTAGAGCGGGCCCGTCGTGCCCTGCTTCGCGCGGTAATCGCAGAGGGCCTGGGCCACCGCGAGGACGTGCGCCTCGTTGAAGCTGCGCCGCGCGGCCGAGCCGCGGTGACCCGAGGTGCCGAAGGCGACGCGCTGCTGCGGGTCGCTCGGGTCGGGGCGCTCGCCGTAGTACTGCGCGCGCAGCTTGTCCGGATCGATCAGCACATCGGACGGGGCCCTGCGGCCCGCGAGGGGATGGAGCGCCATGGGCGTTCGCATAGTCGAGAGCGCGGAGCGAGCCAACCCCCGCACGAGGCGCCGCCGCGCGCGGGATCAGAGCGGGCGGTCCCTCGCCGCCGCCTCCAGCCACGCGGCGCACGCGGCGTCGTCGGCGGGCGGCGCCTCGCCCTTCAGCAGGTACCACGCCTCGCGGTGCAGCGCGCGGCCGCCGGGCTCCACGCGCTGCAGGGGCCCGAGCGACTCCACCTCGAGCATGTCCTGGTTCGTGAACGTCTCGAAGTTGCACCCCATGTCCGGGTACGTGGCCCCCTCGACGAACGGGAACCGCTTCAGGAACACGTTGCCGTGGTTCGCGTGCGCCGCGATCCCCTGGCTCACGAGCATGCCCACCTTCTGCGGGCCCTGGCCGGCCACCTGCCGCAGGCGAACCACGCGCTTGCCGAAGGTCCATCGGGGATCGCTCATGTCGGTGTACGGCCAGAGCACGAGCGGCCGCGCGGGCAGGACGCGCTCGGGGTGAGGGAAGAACGGCGCGTGCGGGAAGATGCACTCGCCGCCCCCGGCCATCACGGAGAGGGCCCACGGCGTGAACTCGACCGCAAACGCGCCCTGGTTCTCGATCGCGTGGTCGAGGACGAACCTGCCGGCCGCGACGTCCGCCGTGACGCGGAGCTCTTTCTGCATTCCGTTCCTGTCCGGCGGAGGGCGGAAGACGTGGGTGTCCCCTTCCTGCCTGTGCTCCACCGGGTCGTTGTCGGGCTGCAGGGTCCTGCGCTCGTCCTCCGGGCCGATCCAGAGCCGGTGGCCGCCATAGAACCGGTAGTCGGTCCCGCCGGTCGCGCCGAGATCGCCGGGGATCTCGGCGAGCTCGTTCGGGCCGCCGATGACCCCGTACCGGAGGATCCGCGGGCCGACGTCGAGCGTGACGATGAGCTCCGTGTCGCCGCAGACGAGCCGGGCGGCGTGCTGCCAACCACCGTAGGGGATGATCTCCATGACCGCGGTCTCGTAGCGCAGAACCGGAGCGGGGTTCAACCCCGACCATCACCCCGCCGCGTGCAGCCGGTCACACCGCGCCGTCATCGAAGTTACGGCGAGGTGTGACGCGATTGCCAACAGGCGATGCGGACAATCGCGCGCATGAAACGTCGCGACCTCTTGCGCACCTCCGCCGCCACGGCGGCCTTCGCCCTCGGCTCACGGTTCTGGCGGCACGCCTTTGCCGCGCCCGCCCGCCCCGGGACGAGCCCGTACGGCCCCCTCGCCGCCACGCCCGACGGCAACTGGCTGCGGCTGCCCGCCGGCTTCACCTCGCGCGTGATCGCGATGACGGGGGTGCCGGTCGCCGGGACCTCGCACATCTGGCATGTGGCCCCGGACGGCGGGGCTTGCTTTCCGCTCGCCGACGGGGGCTGGGCCTATACCTCGAACAGCGAAGTGCCGTTGATCGGCGGCGCCGCCGTGGTGCGATTCGACGCCGGAGGGCGCGTGACCGGCGCGGACACGATCCTGAGCGGCACGACCTCGAACTGCGCGGGCGGCCCGACCCCGTGGGGAACATGGCTGTCGTGCGAGGAATGGGACGGAGGCAACGTGTTCGAGTGCTACCTCGACGGACGGCCGGCGGAGCGGCGCTCCGACCTCGGGACGTTCGCGCACGAGGCCGTCGCCGTGGATCCCGACGAGCGCCGCCTGTACCTGACGGAGGATCGCCCGAACGGCAGGTTCTACCGCTTCACCCCGGATCGCTATCCGTCCCTGGCCAGCGGGCGCCTCGAGGCGGCGCGCGTCAGCTTCGGCGCGGACCGGATGAGCGGCACGGTCACCTGGACGCGCGTCGAGAAGTGGCTCCCGGCGGCGCTCAACCCCTTCACGTCCGGGCGCACCACGGCCTTCGACGGCGGCGAGGGCTGCTGGTACGACGATGGAGTCGTGTACTTCACGACGAAGGGGGACAACCGGGTCTGGGCCTACACGCCGGCGAGCTCCAGCATCGAGTGCATCTACGCCGCCGATCTCTCCCCGGAGTCCCCGCTGCGCGGCGTCGACAACCTCGTCGTCTCGCGCTCCGGCGACCTCTTCGTGGCCGAGGACGGCGACGACATGCAGATCTGCCTCATCACGCCGGACCGCGTCGTCGCCCCGTTCCTGAAGCTCGACGGGCACGCCGGCTCGGAGATCACCGGCCCGGCGTTCAACCCCGCCGGCGACCGGCTCTACTTCAGCTCGCAGCGCGGGCTGGACGGGATCGGGATCGGCGTCACCTTCGAGGTGAGCGGCCCGTTCCGGCGCTGACGGCCGCCCTCGCCTCACGCGCGGGTGCCGACGAAGCGCTCCGGGGGCGCGAAGTCGGCCGGGTGTCCGCCGAGGCCGAGCGCGATGGTGCGCTGCCAGTGGCGGTCGCCGAGGGCGAACGCGAGGTCCTGCAGCGAGGGGATCGCGTGCGCGCGGCTCGACGCGGCGGCGACCGCGCGGACCAGCGGGACCGTGAGGCGCGAGCGCGGCCGGGGCACCCCGAGCTGGTCGGCGAGCGCCTCGCCCAGCACGGCGCGCGAGATGCTGGCGAACACGGAGGCGACCTGCTCGGCGCGCCGGCGCTCGCGCTCGGTCCGCGCGCCGCGGACGGCGTGGTGGAGGAGCGCGTCCACGAGCGCGCGCGAGTCGTCGTCCGGCGCGCCCTGCGTGGCGAAGATCATCTCGGCCAGGCGCCGGGCCTCGGCGTAGGACCCGGGGATCAGCTCGGGCTCGACGCCGATGACGTACGCGACGTAGCGCCAGAGGTGGATGAGCTCCTCTCTCTGGGCGGGCGCGACGCGGTAACCGAGCTTGTCCAGGCCGTCGAGCACCGCGACCGAGAAGAGCAGCGCCGTCGCGACCATGTCGTGCTGGTTGATCGGCTCGCCCCAGAGCGCGGTCTGCCAGCGGCCGCTCGCGCGGACGAGCCGCCGCACCTGGGCGTGCATGACGCGCACCTTCACGGTGATCGCGAACCCCTCGCCGGAGCGGCGCATGCCGCCCGGCTGGCTCACGGCGTGGACGAACCGGCCTGTCTCGGCGAGGCGACGCGCGGCCTGCTCGCGGAGCCTGCCCGAGAGGACGAGCGGCTTGTTGCCGCCGGGCGAGGCGTACCCGAGGATGAGCGACTGCATCGCGAGCACGATCCTGCCGAGCACGCCGGTCCGCAGGAACATCGTCCCGCCGCGGCGCACCGCCTCCCAGTCCACCCAGAGCGGCACGTGGTCGACCGCCGCGAAGAGCGCGCGCACCTCGGCGGGCGCGTCGGGCGCGGCGTCGATCCCGCGGGCGAGGGCGTCCTCCAGGAGGCGGAACCCCTGGCCTCGGGGCATCGTGGCGCACGCGTCCACGACGGCATCGGCGAGCGGATCGACGCGGAGGAGGAAGGGCGCGAGGCGATCGAGCTGGTCTCCGAAGCGGCCGCGCGCGGCCGCCGTGTCCTGGAAGCGCGCAGGGATCAGCGCGTCTCCCGTGCGGTGATGTCGCTCCCTCTTCACACAGCCGGGCTCGTGCAAGGCCTGGACCGCTGACCCGACAGGCCACGAGAAGGCATGATCTTCACTCGGCTTCGACCGGGTCGTCCGCTGGCCTGGCCGTCACGAGCCCCTGCGGCGGAGAGCGCTGGATTCCCCTTCAAGACGGGAGACGGGCTCAAGACCGAAAGACCGAGAGAGATCGCGGGCCGTCGTCGGCGCGAGGCCGGTCGCCTTCCGCCGGGACAGGCAGAACCTGAGCCCCTCCCGGAGGCTGCGCATCGGATGCAGCTCGTCGAGCGAGACGCCGATCGTGACGAGCGTCTCCGCGACATGGCCGCCCAGCCCCGTGACGATGCAGCTCGCGCCGAGGAGCCGCACGGCCTGGGCCAGCTTGACGAGGTGCTGGGCGGTCATCGTGTCCACGACCGTCACGCCGGTCAGATCGAGGATCACCCACTCGACGTCGCTGTCGTCCGCCACGCGCGCGAGGAGCCGCTCGGTCACCTCGACGGCCCGCATCGAGTCGAGGAGCCCGACGAGCGGGAGCGTGAGGATGCCTTGCCAGACATCGATGATCGGCACCGAGAGCTCCCGGATCGCGACCTCCTGGCGCTGGATCGTCCGGAGCTGGGTCTCGAGCTCGCGCTTGGAGGCGGCGAGCTCGTCGAGCGCCTGCGCGCTCTTCTGCTTCGCCTCCGAGAGCTCCGACAGGAAGACGCGCAGCGCCTCCTCGATCACCCCGAAGGTGTCCTGCTCGACCGACTCGAGGTGCTTCAGGGCGAGCTCGATCTCTCCCGCGGAGGCCAGCGCGATCGCGTCGATGACACGCTGCATCCGGAGCTCGTCGAGAGAGACCGCGTTCTCGAATTCGTGCATGGGTTCCTGTGCGCACAGCGGGGTTGGACTGCGGGACGGCGCGACGCCCTTTCGCTCGGGGGAGGCGCGGCGTCCAGTTCACCGGCGAGATGACGATCGGAGCTGTTCGTGGCGCATGAGCTCACGCGCAGGGCGCTCCCTTACATTGCACCTTGTTTTCCCGTTCGATGGAGGACCACCATGGCACTTGCGCTCGATCCAGACGAGATCAATAGCCGATCTCCGGCACGACGGGAAGGGAGCCACGCCCTCGCGCCCCGCGCCGGCTCCCCGGGGATCGCGCGATCTCGCGGCGCGCGCGAGTCCCACGGTCGAGCTCGCCGCGCCCCGACCGACCCCTGAGGCGGTTACTCTCCTCCACCGGTCGCCGCGATCGGGCCGAGGGGCCTGACGAACGCGACGCGGTCCAGCCCCGGCCCGTCATAATCGCGCTTCACGGGTCGACCGTCGACCTCGAAATCGCCGGGCTCGGCCCCGAACCCGAGCCGGTGGTGGAACGCATACGAGCCCGTGTTCATGGGCGACGTGATGGAGCGTACCGCCGTGCACCCGAGCGCCGCGGCGCGCGCGAAGAACCGCTCGTAGAGCGCGCGCCCGACGCCGCGCCCGCGCAGCTCGGGCCGGACGCCGACGAAGTGGATATAGGCGTCTTCAGGGTGGCTCTCGGAGCGGAACCCCACGAGGAAGGCGGCGATCTCGCCCTCTTGCTCGGCGATCTCGCTCAGGGGCCCGAAGTGCTGAAAGAACAGCCGCGGGAGCAGGAGCGAGCGCTCCAGCTGCCTTCGGGCGCGCACCTCGGGCGGCTCGTCGCCGAGCGCCCCCGCCCACCAGGACGAGAGGACGGACAGCACGCGGCCGTGATCGGGCTCGACCACCGGACGAAATCTCATGGCATCAAGCATCCATGTCTCCTAGCACGCCGCGGCGCGCCGCCCGCCGCGCAAACGCCCCTCTCCGCTCAAACGCCCCGCTCCGGGACGAGCACCCTCCCCCGCTGCCCGGCGGCGTCGTACTCGCGGCAAACGCTCTCCCCGATGGCCGCCGCCTGCCCGGACGCGACGAGCGCCACGCAGGCGCCGCCGAAGCCCGCGCCGGTGAGGCGCGCGCCGAACACGCCCGGCGTCGCCTGGAGCAGCGCGACCAGCGCGTCGAGCGCCGGCACGGACACCTCGTAGTCGTCGCGCAAGCTCGCGTGCGACGCGTTCATGCGCTCGCCGAACGCCCCCGCGGAGAGCCCCTCGGCCGCCTCGAGCACCCGCCGGTTCTCGGTGATCACGTGCCGCGCCCGCCGCGAGAGCGGCTCCGGCAGCGCCGCCGCGGCGGCCGGATCGGGCACGTCGCGCAGCGCGCGCGCGCCGAGCCGCCGCGCGGCCTCCTCGCACTCGGCCCGCCGCTCGTTGTAGCCGCTGCTCGCCAGCGTGCGCGCGACGCCGCTGTCGATGACGAGGATCTCCGCGCCCGCGGGGAGCGGCAAGAGCCGCCGCGCGAGCGTGCGCGTGTCGAGGAAGAGCAGGTGCCGGGCGTCCGCGAGGCTCGACGCCATCTGATCCATGATACCGCAGTTCACCCCGGCGAACTCGATCTCCGCGCGCTGCCCGAGCTCGGCGATCCGCTCGTCCGAGAGCGCCACGCCGGTGAAAGACCGCAGCGCGCGCAGGGCCGCGACCTCCAGCGCCGCGCTGCTCGAGAGCCCTGCGCCCATGGGCACGCGGGAGCTCACGTGCACGCAGAGCGGCGGCACGGCGAACCCCTCGCGCTCGAAGAGGCGGATGCAGCCGAGGAGGTACCGCGCGAAGCCCGGCGGCGCCGGCTCGTCCGCGGCGCCGCCGGCGGAGAGGGTCGCGCGCTCGTCGAGATCGGCGGCGTAGAGGTGATGCCGCCCATCGGGGCTCGGCCCCAGCGCCACGGTCGTGCGCTGCGGTATCGCGGTGGGCATGACGAATCCATCGTTGTAATCGGTGTGCTCGCCGAGCAGGTTCACGCGCCCGGGGGCGCTCTCCCGGACCGCGGGCGCCGCCCCGAAGACGGCCTCGTACGCGCGCGCCCCCCCTGCCCCGCCCTCCGCCGCCCCGCCGCTCATCGCGCCGCCTCCTCGGCCGACAGGTCGACCGGCACGGCCGCGAGCTCGCGCGCCTTGTCCTCCGGCAGCACATCCATCGCGAACATCCCGGCGCCGAGCTCGGTGCCGGCGAGGTACTTGAGCTTGTCGGGCGTCCGGTACGGCGGCCAGAGCTCCGCGTGCAGGTGCGCCTCCGGGTGAGGCGCGCCGTCGGTCGGCGCCTGATACCAGACCTGGAGATAGGGGAGCTTGCGCCCCCACAGCCCATCGTATTTCAGGACCGTCGTCTTGAGCGCCCGCGCGAGATCCGCGCGCTGCTCGGGCGCGAGATCGCAGAAGGTGGCCACGGGCCTCCTCGGCGCGACCCACGCCTCGTACGGGTAGCGGGCCCAGGCGGGCACGAAGGCCACAGCGTGGTCGCCCTGATAGAGCGTCCGCGCGCCGTCCTCGATCTCCTCCCGGATGAGGTCCTCCAGGAGCCCCCGCCCGTGCTCCTTCCAGAACGCCTCTTGCTGCGCCAGCATGCGCGCGGGGATCGGGGGCACGAACGGATAGGCATAGATCTGCCCGTGCGGGTGGTGCAGCGTGACGCCGACCTCGACGCCGCGGTTCTCGAAGGGCATCACATAATCGATGTGCGGCAGGCCGCCGATCTCGCGGGTGCGGTCCGCCCAGACCTCCAGGAGGAGCTCGATCTGCGAGAGCGGGAGCGCGCCCAGCGAGGCGTCCGCGTCCTGCGTGAACACCACGACCTCGCAGACCCCGGTGGCCGGGGCCGTCTCGACCAGGCTCGCGGGGGGATCGTGCGCCGTCGTCACCAGGGTGGGAAAGCGGTTGTCGAAGACCGCGATATCGTAGCGCCCGGCCGGGACCTCGGTCGGGAACGCCGGATCTCGCGTGGGCCCGAGCGGGTTGTACTCCGGCGGCGGGAGGAAGGTCCGGCCTTGCCGGTGGCTCGCGTAGGCCACCCACTCTCCGCGCAGCGGGTGCCAGCGGAGGTGGGGATTGGCCTGGAGCGGCTCGCTGCTCGGGCTCGGGGCATCGAGGTCGCCCTCGATGGGCAGCCTGCTGTACACCGTCAGCTTGCGTCCGTCGGGCTTCTGCAGGGTCCTTGCGTACACCTCGGTCTCCTGTCGATGCCCGGGCATGACAGCAAGAAGCGTGCGCCCCCGACGTCACCCCTCCGTCGAGGCCGCCCGCGCGGGGTGCTCCCCGGAGGGGCTGGAGTGCAGGCGGGCCACAAAAGGGGCCCGCCGGAACGCAAGCCCCGGAGGGGAGCACCCCACGCGCCCCTCCTCCCCCGCGCGGGCGAACGGGGCCGCTCAGCTCGCGCGATCCTCGAGGGCCCTCGACGCCAGCGCGGCGTCGAAGAACGCGCACAGCTCGTCGTGCCGCGCGCGCGCGTCGGCGCGGCCTACCTCGATGAGCCGGCCCGCGAACTCTCCGTCGAACAGGAGATAGGACAGGAAATCCGCCTCGCGCCGCTCGTCCCCCTCCGCGAGGCGCCGCATCACCCGGCCGAGCACGCTGGTCGTGCGGGCGCGGAACGCCGGGGATCGCACGAACTCCGCCGACAGCCCGCCGATGTCCTCGGACGCGCGGATGAGCAGCGACCGGAGCGGCCGGAGCGTGCGCCCCGGCGGGAGCGCCTCGTTCAGCTCGCCGAGGAAGCCCTCGCCGTAACGGCGCTTCCCCGCCTCGAGGATGCTGTTGATGCTCTCGAGGCGCGCGATGTCGTTGTCGATCCGGTCGAGCATCAGCGCGTTCAGCGCCTTTCCGAGCACGAAGAGCGGCCCCGGGAAGCTCGGCGCCTCGCGCTCGGCCGCGCGCGACGCGGGCTCGATGTAGCGCGGGTTGACGACGATCACGCCGTCGGCCCCGAGCCGCCGCGCCGGCGACAGCGGGACGTTCTGGCGCAGCCCGCCGTCGCAGTAGAGCTCGCCATCGATGCTGACCGGCCGGAACAGGATGGGGACCGCGGACGAGGCGAGCGCGTGGTGGGCGCGGAGCGCGGCGGCGCGCGGGGCGATCGTCGGGTCGTGGCTCCAGGGCGGCAGGCCGGGATCGCGGCGGTGGACGAAGACGACCGTGCGGCCGCTCTTGACCAGCGTCGTCGACACGGTCACCGCCGACAGGAGCCCTCGGGCGAGGTGCTCGTCGATGCGCTCGAAGGGGACGGCGTCCTCGATCTGCCGCTCGAGGCCGGACGTGTCGAGCAGCGCGGGGTGGCGGCCGCTCGAGGGCGGGCTCCCGCCGGCGCCGCGGAGCAGGTCGTGCCCGACCGCGAGCACGCCGCGCACGTCGAGCCGCACGAGGTCGTCGATGCGCAGGCGCGTCCACACGTCGGCGAGCCGGCGGGCGCGGCTCCGCGGCTCGTCCGCGAACGCCGCGAGCCCGCAGACGTTGATGGCGCCGACCGAGGTGCCGCACAGGATATCGAGCGGGACGTCGCGGCCGAGATCGCGGGCGACCTCCTCGAGGATGTGCTGCACGACGCCGACCTCGTACGCGCCGCGGGCCGCGCCGCCGGCGAGCACGAGCGCGATCTTGGGAGAGCGGCCATTCCGGGTCGAGGCGGGCGAAAGGTTGGCCATGCTCGCAGAGTACCATGGTCGCGCTCGCCGGAGCGGCCCTGAAGCGCGCGCGCGCGCGCCGCGTGCTACATCCACCGCGCGCGGGAATGGAGGCGTCCGATGACGGCAATCTACCTGGTCCTCGCCTACCTCCTCGGAGCGATCCCGACAGGCTACCTCTATGCGCGCCTCGTGCGAGGGATCGATATCCGCGCGATCGGCTCGGGGAACATCGGCGCGACGAACATCCTGCGCGCCTTCGGCTGGAAGCCCGGCCTCGCCGTGCTGGCCGCGGACATGGCGAAGGGCGCGGTGGTGGCCGGGCCCCTCGCGTCATGGCTCGGCGGCGCGCCGGGCGGGTGGGTCGCGGCGGCGGGCGGCCTCGCGGCGGTGCTGGGGCACGATTACACGGTGTTCCTGGGGATGAGGGGCGGCAAGGGCGTCGCGACGTCCTGCGGTGTGCTGCTCGTGCTGGCGCCGCGGTCCACGCTCGCGACGCTGGCCGTCTTCGCGGCCGTCGTGCGGGCGACCCGCAGGGTCTCCGCGGGCTCCCTCGCCGGCGCGCTCGGACTGCCCCTCTTCCTCTGGCTGCTCGGCGAGCGGCAGCCCCCGGTCCTCTGGCTCTCGCTGCTCCTCTGCGCGTTCATCTGGCTGAAGCACACCCCGAACCTCCGGCGGATCCTCGCCGGCACCGAGCCCACGATCTCGTTCGGGAGGCGGCGCGAGCCGATGCGGGACGAGGGAGGAGCCGGGGCGGCGAGCGCCGGAGCGCCCCGCGAGGACGAGCGGCGCTGAGCCCCGGACCGCGCCGCGCCCCGGGCGGCGCGCTCATTTGACGAGGGTCGTCGCATAGAGCACGACGCCGCGCCGGTCGATGAACTCGAAGCGCAGCGCGCGCCCCTCGAGCTGCATGTAGGCAAAGCCCTCGATCTCGTCGGTGTAGAAGAGCTGCTTCGGGTCGGTCGGGACGAGGGCAGACGCCGGGCGGGTCTTCGAGCCGGCGCCGCTGACGGCGAAGTACGTCCCGGGGCAGCGCTCGTCGCGCCCCTTGTCGATGAACTCGAGGTTGTGATCGTGACCGGCCATGTACATGTCGGCCCCGCAGTAGATCGCCTGCTGCAGGTCGAACATCCCGGGCGGCTCGTTGTCGAAGAAGTGCTCCCCCGAGGTGTAGCGGGGGTGATGGCCGAAGACGATCTTCCAGGTGGCGTCCGACGCGGCGACCCGCGCGCTCATGTCGTCCGCCTGCTCTCCGGAGATGAAGTCGACGGTATCGATCCCGAAGAGGTGCACGTCGCCGATGCGCACGTCGTAATACGGCGCGGGCATGCGCCACTTGTCGCTCCTCCGCATGCCCGGCCCGTCCCCCACGGGCAAGAGCGTATAGGCGATCTGCGCCTGCCGCGCGCCGTTGCTGGTGGGGCCGTGGTCGTGGTTGCCGAGCACGGCGAAGAAGGGGAGGCCGTTCAGTCCTGGCCTGTCGTACGGCTGCTCGAACTTCGGCCCCCACTGCGGGTCGTCGGTGGCGAGCACGCCGTGATTGTAGAAGTTGTCGCCGTTCATCATCACGGCGTGACAGCCGCCCACCGCGAGGCATTTCTCGCTCATCCTGTCGGCGACCTCGTTCTGCGCGAGGTTGCCCTCGCCGGTGTCGCCCACCGCGATGATGCGGACGCCGCGGCCCGCGCCCTCCGCGCCGCCCGCGCCGCCCCCGGCCCCTGCGCCAGCGGCGCCGCCCCCGGCCCCTGCGCCAGCGGCGCCGCCCCCGCCGCCCCCGACGCCCGTGCCGACCCCGGCCTCTGCGCCAGCGGCGCCGCCCCCGCCGCCCCCGCCGGCGGCCGCGGTGCTCCCGCCGCTCGTGGCGGTGCTGCCGCTCTCGCTCGCGTCGCCCGCGCCGGTCCAGGCACGCCCTGTCCCGGGCTGCGCGCCGTCGAGCAGGGTCGTCGCGAGGTCCGCTCGACCGCAGCTCACGGAGGCGACGGCTGGCCATGCGACGAGGAGGGCCGCCGCGCGCCTCACGGCGCCGGCGAGCGGACGTGCTGTCACCGCACAAGGAGGCTTCATCAGGCGTCCATTCTATCGAAGGCTGGCCGCCGATCCTTCATCACGGCCGGACATCGACCGTCCGCGCAGGCGAGCGGGAGCGAAAGATCCTGACATTTCTCTTGACAGGCTCGGATCCCGAGCGTATCGAAGTTGAACATCATTTTCAATATCAACAACGAGACCGAAGGAACCGAGGATGCCTCCTGCCCGATGCTCATCCCGATGCGCGGCGCGCACTGCGCTCCCCTGGTCCGGCGCGCACAAGGAAGAGGGAGCCCTGTGAGCGCCCGCGCTCCCCTCCCGCTGGGCCTCCAGCGCCCGTCCGCCGTCGAGCCTCCGCGCGCCGAGGGCTGGCCTCCGCCGCCGCACGACCCCCGGGAACGCGAGCTGGCGCTCCTCGTCGCGGGCTGGGAGGTGCGCGTCTTCGGCGGGCGGAAGTTCGCGTATTTCGTCACGCGCGGGTTCTGGCACCTGCAGCTCTGGCACCCGGAGGCGCGCGTGTCGGTGCTGACGCCGTCGCGGCTCACGCGCGGGCTCTACGAGGCCTATCCGATCGCGAACTGGAAGGCGCAGGCGCCTGACTACGACCGGCTCGTCACGCTCCTCGGCGGGCTGGTCGCGGCGAAGCTCCCGGACCGCGCCACGCTGCTGCGCCTGGAACGCGCGCTCGTGACCGAGGTCGTCCGCGGCAGCGGCGGGGTGCTGTCGTGAGGCGAGGGAGCCCGGACGGGCTCGCGCGGCCTGCGGTCCAGTCCGTCCTGTGGCCGTCCTCCACCTCCGCTTCGAGTAGAAGCACCGGACGAAATCGCCCGGTCTTGTCCGGTGCGCCGAGCCAGGATGGGACGTAGACGCGTGCGCCGCGCCCCCGGGAGCTCAGTACACGCGGAACTGGCCGCTCAAGGTCAGGAGCGCAACCAGATGGAGGAGCCCCGGGTAATAGCGCGCGTCGCCGACCTGCAACTCCTCGTTCCAGGCGGCCTCGATGAACGCGGCCCGCTCCTCTGTCGTCGCGACGAGGCCGGTGACACCGTTCACGGTGACGAGCGCCGCCATCTGGCCTCCGACCATGGCCTTCCCGTCGAGCGTGTACGACGCGACGTACTTGTCGATCCCCTGCCCAGAGAAGAACGCCAGCAGCCGGTCCGCGTGCTCCACGAGCCACGGCTCCGTCCCGAACCACAGGTGGTCGATTGCCATGTTCAGCTGCGTGCGGTAGGACTCGGACCCGAAGAAGTCGGCGCCGAGCACGGGCGATCCATCGAAGTAGGCGCGCACCGGCGTGAGCCCGGTCGTCGGATGCGCGACGCGCTTCCAGTACTCCCGCGCGCTGGCCGCGGCCTCGTACCAGAACGGGTCCCCCGTGGCCTGCGCCCAGAGCTCGTAATACGCGGGCATCTCGTTGGAGGGACGCGTGAGCTTCGACGACGCCACGTGCGGAAAATCAAACGCGAGCTTGGTCGACGTATCGAAGGTGTTCGTCACGCCGTCGACCACGCCGCCGTTCTGCTCCTCCTTGTACCGCATCACCTCGAGCACGGAGAGGGCGTCGGCGCCGTAGTCGATGGATCCGGTGTCGCTGCCCCAGCGGCCGTGCGCAAGGAGCAGCGCCATGGCGATCTGCTGCTGGCCGAACGGATCGGCGCACGGCACCGGGCCGTTCCAGGCGTCGCACTTCGACAGGAAATAGCCCTCACCCGGCCCGGACGTGAACTCCAGCTCGCTCTTCGTGTACCGCCATAGCCGGTCGAACTCATCGCGCTTGTCGAGCTGGACCGCGATGAGCATCCCGTAGCCGATCCCCTCGGTCCGCACGTCGCCGTGATAGACATCCTCGATGTAGGCCTGGTCGTCGCCGACCTCGACGTAGATGGCCTCGTTCTCCGGGTCGCCGTAGAAGAGCTGGTCGAAGCTGGCGTCGAGCCTGTCCGCGATCTCCTCGTCCGTCAGGCCGAGCACGTCGCGGAGCGCGTTGGGGTACTCGTCAGGACCCGAGAGCGGGCGGAGGTCGTCGCTCTCGCGGGGCCGGTCGTGGCCGAGCGAGTCCACCGTGGTCCCGCACCCCGCCGCCGGCACGACGCAAAGCGCCGCGCACACGCAGCAGGTGCGAAACGCTCCGCGGAGCCAACGGAGGAGAGCGGGGCAACGCATGACCCACTCAGTTGTTTATGTAACGTCGGACCCTGGATGCAAGCACGCTGTTGGGATGCCGGCGCAAGAACGCCTCGGCGCGCTGCGTCGCGGCCTCGCGCCGACCGCTCCTCGCGAGCGCGTCGATCCGCAGCACCTCGGCCTCGAGCCTCAGCAAGCCGCGCGGGTGGGCGCGCCCGTAGGCGTCGAGGTGCGCGAGGGCGCCCTGGGCGTTGCCGCTCGCGAGCGATGCGCGCGCAGCATCCAGGGCCTTCAGCTCCGTTTGCAGAGCTGCGCTGGCGCTGGACGGCTTCGCGCCCGACCTGGCCGCCGTGCTGGCACGACCGGCGCTCCGCTCGGCCGGCGCCGGGGTAGCGGGCGCCTCGGGCTGGACCGCCTCCGGAACGGGCGGCGGCGGGCGCGGCGTCGCCCTGGAGATCGGGCCTGCCAGCGCGTCGGCGAAGCGCTCGAGCGCCGCGGGCGGCGGCGCGTGGTGCGCGCGCCAGGCCAGGTATCCGGCCGGGATGCCCGCCAGCGCGCCCACGGTCGACAGCGCGACGAGGACCTTGGTCCACCCGAACGTCGCGGTGACCGCGGTCGACGACGCGGCGGTCTGCGCCGCGGAGATCGCCGGAGGCGCCGCGAGACCGGCGGCGGAGAGCGTGGCCGCTCCGGCGATCCCCAGCGCGGCCAGGGTCTTTGCGCGTGTCTCCGGGGCCACCCGGTACGACACGCCGGCGTTCAGCAGCGCACGCTCGAGCTGACTGTCGCTCTCCTCAAGTAGGCGGCGCGGTTCGGTCATCGTTTCCCCTCGCTCGTGACGAGCTCGAGCGCTCGGACGCGCTCGCGAAAATCGGCCCTGGCCCTGCGGAGCCTGGAGGCCACAGTCCCCTGCGGGATCCCGAGCACGCCGGCGATCTCCACCATGCTCATCTCCTCGAACTCGTACAGCACGAACACGGTCCGCAGGTCCTCATCCATCTGATCCAGCACCTGGTCGAGCATCTGCCGGGCGCGCTTCTGGCTGGTGAGCTGCTCGGGCGTCGCCGAGTCCACGACGTCGGGCGGCTCGGCCGCCGGGACCTCGCGCCGCCGCGCCGCGCTGCGGCGCGCGTGGGCGGCGACGTGAAGCGCGATCTGGAGCAGGAAGCTCTTCTCGGCGCCCGGGCGCATGTCGTCGAGCCGCCGGGCTGCGGCGATGAAGGTGCGCTGCACCGCATCGTCGATCTCCGCGGCCGGCGTCCCCGCGTTGCGGAGCACGCGCCCGATGAAATCGACGTGCGCATCCACCAGGCGCCGCAGGCGCCGATCTCGCTCGCTCGATCGCACGGCCGGAGGCACGGTGTCCGCCGGTTCCATCTCAGGCAACGCGGCCGACGCCACGACGCCGACGCCCACGCTTCCGCTCACGACCAGAGGGGGCATGAGACCCGGTGATCATGGATTGGGTGGGAAAAGGACCAGCCCGGGCTGGAACGGAGCAGGTGCCACGCGCCGGCCGGGTCGGTGTTCCTGCCGCACGGCGTCAGGATGACGTCCATGGAACCATAATTCCCAGGCCACGCCGGAGTGATCACGGGTGCCTGCATCAAAAGAGGTGTGTGATCCCGAGGCCTACCAGCGGCGATATCACCGGCGTTTCGCCGACGTTTACCTCGGGAGACAGGAGGATGAAACGCCGGTGAACGAGCGGCGCGCTGATGCCGGCCTCCAGCTCCACGGCCGTGCCCCCGCCGAACGAGGCCGCGGCGCGCACGAGGCCGCCGGCGCTCCACCACGACCGCACGACGGACTCCGGGTACATCACCCCGCGTCCCGTGGCCGCGAGCCAGCCGACCGCCGTCGTCGCGCACGGCTGCACGCCGAGGAACCCGGTAATCTGCCAGCGGAGCGGGCAGGCGGCGAGCGCGGCGGCGGTCCACTGGATGGCGGCGTTGCCCGCGCTCTGGAGCAGGTCGTTGCGCGCGTGGATCAGGGCGACGCCGAGGGACGGGCTGAACACGTCGTCCATGCGCTGCTGCGTCATCCGGGCGGCGAGCGCGCCGCCGAAGCTCACATGCGGCGCGACGACCTGCGTGAGCACGGCATGAGCGCCGATCTCCAGCCGGAACGGCGGCGCCTCGCGCGCCGCATCGACGGGGGGCGCCGGCTCCCGCGGCGCGGGGGCAGCGGGCGGCGGCGCGACCGGGACCGGGGGCGCGCTCTCCGCGACCACCTCGTCGACGGCGAGCGACGCGGTGAGCGAGAGCGCCTGGACCACGGTGTCGCACGAGGCGCCCTTGACGGTCCGGGTGTCCGTCTCGCCGCGCTCGTGGATCACGCGCAGCTCGCCGTGGACGCCGGAGCCGGCGCGCGAGAGCCGCACGTGGACGTTCCAGCTTCGCTCGCCCTCGGTCGCGAGGCGCACGCGGTCGGTCCGGGCGCGGAGGGCGTCGTAGAACGCCGCCGCCGTGGAGCAGCCCGCCGGGGCATCGAAGTCGATGCGGATCGGGATCGGCGCCGGCGCCGCGGCCGAGGACCAACCGAGGACGACCAGCTCGACGAGCGAGATGCCGCCACCGGGAGCCACGGGCGGAAGGTGACACGATCTGTTCGCGCCGCGCCAGACTCATGCGTCCACCGGGCAGCGGCCTCGCAAAAATCGACCCGGGCTGCGGCGCCCGCGCGCCGTCGAGGCGTCTGCGCGGCGGTGAGGTGGCGATCACGACCAGGCTCCGCTCAGCCGGGCGAGCACCTCGCGCAGCGAGGCGAGCGTCTCGTCCGCGCCGGTGAAGTCCGAGGACGCGGTGAGCGGCGACGGGACGACCCAGCACGAGAGGCCCGCGGCCTTGGCCGAGCGCAGCCCGCGCTCGGAGTCCTCGATGACGAGGACGTCGCGCGCAGCGAGCCCCAGCCGCGCGCAGGCGACCCGGTACGGCTCCGGATCCGGCTTGGCGCGCGCGTACTGCTCGCGCGTGAGCGCGAACTCGAACCACCGGAGCAGGCCCGTCGCCGCGTGCGCGCGGTGGAAGGGCTCGGGCTGGCTGCTCGTCACGATGGCCATGCGGAAGCGCGCGGCGAGCGTCGAGACGACGTGGCGCGCGTCCGGCAAGAGGGTGTCGCCGCGCGCGATCAGCTCGAGGTACCGGCGATCCCTCGCGCCGGCCAGCGAGCGCAGGCCCGCCTCGTCGACGCCGCGCGCGCTGGCGAGGTGCCAGGCCCCGCGGCTCTCGACGAGGAAGAGCCGGCGGTAGTCCTCGACCGTCAGCTCGACGCCGACCGACGCGAGCGCCTCGCGCGTGGCCTGGAAGTAGAGCCCTTCCGTGTCGACGAGGACGCCATCGTTGTCCCAGAGGATGGCCTTGAACATCCGCCGGCCCTCCTAGCGTCGCCCCTCGAACCCGGCAAGCAGGCGCGTGCTTCTCCCGCGGGTACCACTTCCTGACGCGGCGGCTTCGCGCTACAGGCATCCCGCCGTGCGACCCACTCCGCTCCAGGCCGTCGCGCCGCCGCTCGCCGCGCTCGCGTTGCTGCTCGCGCTCTGGGAGGCGCTCGCGCGGGCGCTCGGCGTCCCCGCTTACCTGCTGCCGCCGCCCTCGGACATCGCGCGCGCGGGCGCGGCCGACGCGGCCGCGCTGCTCGCCGGCGCCGCCACCACGGCCAAGGCCGCGCTCGCCGGGTTCTGCCTCAGCGCCGCGGTCGGCGTGCTCGCCGCGATCGCGCTCGCCTCGTCGCGCCCGCTGGAGAGGGCGCTCTACCCGTACACCGTCTTCCTGCAGACCGTGCCGATCGTCGCCATCGCGCCGCTGCTCGTCCTCTGGTGCGGCCCCGGCCTGCGCGCGGTCGCGGTCTCGGCGTTCATCGTCTCCGTGTTCCCGGTCATCGCGAACACGCTCACCGGCCTGCGCTCCGTCGAGCCCGCGCTGCGCGACCTCTTCCGGCTCTACGGCGCCCGCCGCCTCGCCACGCTCCGCAAGCTCGAGCTGCCGTCGGCGCTCCCCCACATCGTGACCGGGCTCCGGATCGCCGCGGGCCTCGCCGTCATCGGGGCCATCGTCGGGGAGTTCGTCGCCGGCTTCTCCGAGGGCGGCGCGGGCCTCGGGATCCTGGTCCTCTCCGCCTACCGCCAGCTGCGCACCGATCTGCTCTTCGCCGCGGTGCTGCTCGCGTCCGGGCTCGGCCTCGCGCTGTTCGGCGCCGTCGACCTCGCCGGCAGGCGGCTCTTGCGGCGCTGGCACCCTTCGGAGATCAATCGGTGATGCACTCCACCGCACGTCGCCGGCTGTTCCTCCAGCGCCTCGCCGCGCTCGCCGCCCTCCCCCTCCTCGCCCCGGCCTGCTCCCGATCGCAGGCGCCGGGCGGCGACGGGAGCTCGCCCTCCCCTTCCGGCGCCCAGGGCGCCCCTCCCGGGAGCGCGCAGGCGGCCCCCGGCGGCGCGCAGGCCGTGAAGGTGAAGCTCGCCCTCAACTGGGTCCCCGAGCCCGAGTTCGGCGGGTTCTACGCGGCGCGCGAGTCGGGCGCGTTCGCGAAGGAGAACCTCGAGGTCGAGATCCTCGGCGGCGGCGCGGGCGCGCCGGTCGTCCAGATGGTGGCCGGCGGGCAGGTCGACTTCGGCATCTCCGGCGCCGACGAGGTGCTCACCGCGCGCGCCCGCGGCGCGGACGTGCTCCCCCTCTTCACCGTGTTCCAGACCTCGCCCCAGGCCATCATGACCCACGCGAGCCGCGGCGCGAAGGGCATCGCCGACGTCCTCAAGTCGGGCACGCTCGCCATCGAGCCCGGGCTGCCGTACGCCGCGTACCTCAAGAAGAAGTACGGCTTCGACAAGGTGAAGGTCGTGCCCTACGACGGCGGCGTCGCCCGCTTCGTCGCCGACAAGGACCTCTCGCAGCAGTGCTTCATCACCGCCGAGCCGATCGCGGCGAAGCGCAAGGGGAGCGACCCCGCCACGTTCCTCGTGGCCGACGAGGGGTTCAACCCGTACGTCGCCGTCGTGATCACGCGCGCGGCGCTCTGGAAGGAGAACCCGGAGCGCGTCCGCGCGTTCGTCCGCGCCGTGCGGCAGGGCTGGCGCGCCTACCTCGACGATCCGACCCAGGCCAACGCGGTCATGGCCAAGCTCAACACCTCGATGGACGCGGAGACCTTCATCGCCGCGGCGGAGGCGCAGAAGCCGCTCATCGAGACCGCCGAGACGAAGGAGAAGGGCCTCGGCGTGATGACCCGCGCCCGCTGGGAGACGCTCGCGAAGCAGCTCGTGGACCTCGGCATCCTCGAGAAGATGCCGCCGATCGACGATCTGCTCGTCGCGCTCTGATCGGCGCCGCGCCGCGCGCGAGGTCGCCGGCCGCGCGAGGTCGCCGGCCGCGCGAGGTCGAAGACCTCCGCGCGGGAATTCGTCTAGAATGCGGCCCCGGTCGTCGCGCTCCCACGGCGCGGCCGCGCCGCAACGCAAGGGGAAAGCGCCCTACATGGCTCTCACGCACCGACCTCGGGCCAGCCGGCTCCCGTTCGCCTCGCTGACCTTCGCGGCGGCGTATGCGCCCGCCGCCCTCGCCTGCGCCTTCGCCCTCGGCGCGTGCGGCAAGGAGTTCACGGCCCACCCGCCCGACGCATCGACGAGCACGGGGGGCGGAGGGATCGGCGGCGGCGAGGGCGGCGGCGGCGGGCTCGGCGGGGGCGGCGGCGACGGCGCGGGCGGCGGGACCGGCGGCGGGTGCCCGGGCGGCGGCGCGGTGTGCGGCGCGGCGTGCGTCGATCTGGAGACGGACGCGGAGCACTGCGGGGCGTGCGACAACGCCTGCTCGACCTTCGGCGGCACGTCGATCTGCCGCGACGGCGCGTGCCAGCCGCCCGTGTGCGAGCCGGGCCGCGGCGACTGCGACCGGGATCCCGGGAGCGGCTGCGAGGAGGATCTCTCCACGAGCGCCGCGCACTGCGGCACCTGCGACAAGCCCTGCGCTGGCCAGTGCGTGCGGGGGGCGTGCGCCTCCCCCGTGCAGATCTCGGTCGGCGCGGATTACACGTGCGCGGTGCTCTCGGATCAGACCGTCTGGTGCTGGGGCAGGAACACCTGGGGCAACCTCGGCGACGGCACGCGCCAGCAGGATCGGCCGATCCCGCGGCAGGTCATGGGCCTCGCCGGCCACGCCGTGCAGGTCGCGGCGGGCCTCTCGGCCTCGCGCACGCACACCTGCGCGGTGCTGACGGACGGCGCGGTGGCGTGCTGGGGCGCGGGCAACAGCGGGCAGCTCGGCGACGGCAACACCGCGAGCTCCCTCGTGCCCCTCCGCGTCAAGGATCTCACGACCGCGACACGGATCGCCGTCGGCGCGGCCCACACCTGCGCGGTGACGAGCGCGCACACGCTCTGGTGCTGGGGCGAGGGCGGCGACGGCCAGCTCGGCTACGGCGGCCACGACGACCAGGCCGCGCCCCTCGTGATCCTGGACGGCGTGGAGACGGTCGCCGCCGGCCTGGCGCACACCTGCGCGGGGATGAGCGAGCGCATGGGCGAGAGCAGGATGCGCTGCTGGGGCAACAACCTCGACGGCCAGCTCGGGCTCGGCGACTTCTCGGCGAAGAGCACCCCGACGCTCCTGGCGAGGCTCAGCAGCGTCGCGCACGTGGCGGTGGGCACGCTGCACACGTGCGCCGCCCCGCTGAGCGGCGTGGCCTCCTGCTGGGGCAAGGGAGATCACTTCCGCCTCGGGACAGGCTTCGAGGCCTCCGAGGCGTTCCCCCGGGAGGTCCCGGAGGTCGTGGACGTGGCCGGGCTCGCGCTCGGCGCGAGGCACTCCGGCGCGGTGCTGACCGGCGGCGAGGTGCTCATGTGGGGCGACAACGCGAAGGGGCAGCTCGGCAACGGGACGCTGGATCGAGCGCTCACGCCGCAGCGGATCGAGCTGCCCAGCGCCGTCGCGCTGGCCCTCGGCGAGGACCACAGCTGCGCGCTCACGCGCTCGGGCGAGATGCTCTGCTGGGGCGACAACACGAACGGTCAGCTCGGCGACGGGACCACCGAGCAGCGGCTCGTGCCGACGCCCGTCCGCTGGCCCGCCCGCTAGCGAGCGGCGGGCACCCGCTGCGGATACGGGCCCACCTCGGCGTTTTCGGTGCTCGGCGCACTGGAGTGCGCCTGCGCGCCGAAAACGCCGATCTGGGCCCGTCTCCTGTGCGGGTGACCGCCGCTCGGCGGCGCATGGGGCCGTGACGAGGGGAGATCTGAGCGACGCGAAAGCCCGTCTCCTGTGCGGGTGACCGCCGCTCGGCGGCGCGTGGGGCCGTGACGAGGGGAGATCTGAGCGACGCGAAGGGGAGAGCGAGAGTGGCACGCTCGGGATGCCGAGAGACGCACGTCGAGGGCGTAAGGGCGGCGCGACGGGTCGCATGAGCAGGTGAGCGGTCCCCGGGGGGCGCGCACTGGGCACGTGACGCCTGCGCTCGTCAATTACAGGCGATGACCAGGGGATCCGCGTCGACTTCTTGCGCCGCGATCTTGCTCGAAGAGGCGTCGGGCGCGCTGCGCAGGACCGATGAGAATCCATGAGTCGAGCCGATTTGACTCGACATTCGACTGGCCCATCGGCATATACTGCAGTCATCGTGGAATTTTCTTCGACTTGACACAATCGGGCAATTTGCGGCTCGGTGATGTCACGTCGATCATTTCAAACGAACCCCGGTCCGTCACCCACGGACACAGGAGGCGCGCGCCATGTCGCATCATACGCTGTCCAAACTATCGTATTCCATCGGGAAAGGGCTTGTTTATGGAGCATTACCGCTCCTCTCGATCGCACCGGCGCTGATCCCAAGTCCGGCTCGGGCGGAGGGGGGCTGGTACGGTGAGGTGAAGACGTTCGCGCAGCTCCCCGCCGAGCCCGGGTACCCCGAGGGGATCGCGGTCCATGGAAATCGGGTCTTCGTGTCGGGCGCGGCGACGTTCGGCACCGCAGGGAAGGGCCCGTCGAAGATCTTCGTCTATGACAGGGACAGCAAGGTCCACAAGACGACGATCGTCGTGATGGGCGAGCGGCTCGACGAAGAGCACGCGCTGAGCAGCATTGCAGTCGACGGCAAGGGGCGTGTGTACGCGCTCAGCACACAGCTCGGGCTGATCCGATTCACCAAGGTCGGCCCCTGGTACGTCCAGGAGCGCTACGGCCGTCCGCTGCCGGATCTGCCTGCGTGCGTGGACGTCTCGCCGGGGACCGCGTGCTCGCCGACGCCGTTCGACATGCCGCCTCTCCCGAACGACATCGTCTTTGACGAGGCCGGTAACGTCTACGTGTCCGACTCGTTCCAGGCGACGGTCTGGCGCTACTGCCCCGGAGGCGGCAGGCCGAAGATCTGGTTCCAGAGCGCTGCGCTCTCCGGCGAGGTGACACAACCGTTCGGCGCGAACGGACTCCGGCTCGACCCGCAGCGGGAGAACGTTTACGTGTCGGTCACCTTCTCACTCCAGGATCCGGGCCTCGGATACATCTACCGGATCCCCTTGGTCGACGATCCCGACGAGGCCGATCTGGAGCAAGTCCACAGGTACGAGGAGGGCGCGGCGCCCGACGGGTTCGCCTTCGGCAGCTCGGGGAAGCTCTATGTCACGCTCGCGGGGGCCAACGCGATCTCGGTGCTCGACGAGGACGGGAACGAGACGACGCGCATCCACAGCCCGCCGGGCGCTTCCATTCCCCTCGACGCCCCCGCCAACGTCGCCTTCAACGACGCGGCGAAGACGCTGCTCATCGTGAACCACGCGCTCTTCAGCGGGGAACCTGACCATTTCGCGGTGCTGAGGGTCTGGGTCGGCGACACGGCGGATCCGCTGGAGAAGCCCTGGCTGCGCTGAGGGGAGGAAGGACGGGCGAGGCCGCCGCGGCTCAGGCGAGGCCGCCGCGGCGGCGGACGATCCAGTGCGCGCCGAGCGCCACCGCGGCGGCGAGCGTCCACGCCCACGGGGGCAGGAGCGGCGCGACGTGCCGCTCGGACGCCACCTGCGTCGCGGCCGGCAGCGGCAGCGAGGCGGCGGCCGGCGGCAACACCGACGCGCCGCCCGTCGCCCTGGCGATCGCCTCCAGCCGGGCGACGTCGGGGCGCGGATCGGCCCACTCGTCGCCGCCGCGCTCGCACGCGAAGTCGCGCCTCGTCGTCGCGCGCTTCGGATCCCCGCCGTCGCCGGCCGCGCCCCCGGCGGGGGCGATCTCCACCGTGGCCGCGTAACCGCCGGGCTCGAACCGGCCGGCCGCGAGCTCGACCGGCTCGCCGCCGTCGCCGACGCGGGCCCCGAGCGTCCGCACGACCGCGCCGCCGCCGAGGCGCGTGATCGTCACCTTCGCCTCGCCCCGCTGCCCGGCGAGGGGGCGGAGCACGAGCGCCGTCTCCTCGCCCGCGATGCAGCCGCCGCGCGGCTCGATCGTGGCCGGCTCGAAGCGGGGATCGCGCATGAGCCAGCCGAGCAGGGCGTCCCAGAACGCGCCGTGCGCGCGGCCCGCGGAGCTCGAGGCGAACGCGCTGAACAGCAGGCGGTGGCTGCCGTCGAGGGTCAGCGCGATCGTCCGGCCGCTCTGGTGCTCGCCCAGCGCGAGCACCGGCATCGGCGCGCCCGAGGCCGTCGTGCGCGTCGGGTGCGTCATCAGCACGGTCGCGCCGGGCAGCGGATCGCCGACCACGTTGGTGCCCGGCATCTCCGGCATCCGCTCTCCGGTGAGCGCGAGCAGCGGCGCGAGCACCGGCGCGGTGCGCCCCGCCGCGGTGATGCGCGGCGCGAAGGCGCCGAGGTCCACGGCGGGGCCCCGGCCGATGTCGAGATCCACCGGCAGCACGCGGGCGAGCCGGGTGCGCGCGTAGTTGCCCTGCACGAACGCGTTCGGGCCGCCGACCATGATGAGCCCCCCGCCCTTCTCGACATACTGGGCGAGCGCCGGGAGGTGCTTGGTCAGGCCGTACGGCGCGGCGTCGAAGTCCTGCAGGACGACCGCGTCGAAGCTCGACAGGTGCACGCTGAAGAGCTCGTCCACGGGAAACGGGATCAGCGCGAGCTCGTCGGACGACGCGTTCACCTCGTCGCCCGGCGTGCGCAGGATGAAGAACGCGACGACGTCGACCGAGGCGTCGGCCTTGAGCCACATCCGGAGCGCGCGCACGTCGTACGTCGGCCGGCCCGCCACGTGGAGCACGCGGATGCGGTCGCGCGCGACGTCGAGGGTGATGTACCGGACGTCGTTCTCCGGGAGCTCGTCGCCGTCCGGCGCCTGGATCGCGACCTCGAGGATGCGCGTGCCGGCGCGATCGAGCGTCACGCCGAGCTCGACCGTGCCGGCGCCGTCCTCGATCCGCGCCGCGCCCGTCGCGAGCGTCGTGGGCGCGCCCTGCTCGCGCAGCTCGCGCACCGCGACAGGGACCTCGGCGCACGCGAGGCCGCCGCTGCAGCCGATGTCGATCCGCAGCGAGAGCGGCTGGTGGGCGACCGCGGCGCCGGAGGTCCGGACCGCGCGCACGCCGGCGTCGCGCACGGCCTCGGTCGCGACCGCGACCGTGTGCACCGGCACGTCGAGCCCCTCCAGGGCGGCGCGCGTCGCCGCGGCGGTGTCGTCCGGGCCGGGGCGGTCGAGGCGGCCATCCGAGACGACGACGAACGCCGCGGGGCGCTCGTCCGCGGCGCGGGCGAGCGCCTCGAGCGCGGCGCTGAGGTCGGAGCGCCGCTGCGGCCGGCCCGGCGCGGGCGGCGCGGCCGCGGGGGCGCCGGCGTCCGCGCCGGAGGCGGGCGCGGGCGCGGACGCGGCGCCGGGGGCCGACGCCGGCGTGCCCGCGGCGCCGGGGGCCGACGCCGGCGTGCCCGCGGCGCCCTCGCCCGCCATCGGACCGTCGGAGAGGAGCGGCGCGCCCTCGCCGAACAGGTAGCGGGAGAGCCGGACGTCGGCGCGCTTGCCGAGCTCGGCGAGCGCCTGCGCCGCGCTGTCGCGGCGGGTCCCCGCGAGGCCCGGCAGGTCCATGGATCGGGAGCCGTCGACCAGCACCACGACCTTCGGGCCCACGAGGCTCCCGCGCGACGCGACCACGACCGGGCGGAGGATGGCGGCGAGCAACGCGAGCACGGCGAGCGCGCCCGTGAGCGCGGTGCCGAGCGCCGCGCGGAGGCCGCCGGCCGCGCCGTCGCCGCGGCCGCGCGCGCGCGCGAGCTCGACGACGAGCAGCCCGAAGCTCACGGCGGCGACGGCGCAGGCGATGGCGACGACCAGGGACGAGAGATCGCCCGACGGCGCGAGGCTACGGGTCACGGCCGCCCCGGGAGCGCGTCTGCGTGAGGTGCCTCATGAGCTCGGCCTCGTCGCTCGTGATCCGCCGCCGATCGTATCGACGTCATGGCAACCCCGGCAGCGCGGGCGTGGCGCGGGGGCGCGCGTCGTCGACGGCGCGGCGCCGCATCAGGAACGGCGCGTGCACCTGATCGTCCTTGTAGTTCGAGCAGAGCACGTACATGGCGATGTTCACGGCGAGGCGGAACGCGCGCTCGCGCTGCGCCTCGCCCCCGGGCGTGACCTCGACGCTGGCGCCGCCGGTCTCCGAGCGGGCGAGCGCGCCCGCGAGGTCGTGGTCGGAGAAGATCACCTGCGGCATGCCGCCGCGCACGATCGCCGAGAGCTTCTCTGGCCCCGCGACGCGGCCCACGGCGCGCTTGAGGAGGTAGAACGAGCGGAAGACCACGTTCTCGGTGCCGATCGGGATCGGCGAGCCCTCCGGCAAGACGCGGGCGAGCTCGCGCCGCGCGGCGCGGCCGAACTCGCCGCGCTCCGGGGCGAAGTCGTCGACGAGCAGGACGCCGCCCAGCGCGAGGAAGCGGCGCAGGCCGAACACCTCGCGCGCGGTGAGCGGCGGGATGTCGCCCGCGCCGCCCCAGAACGCGAACGGCTCCGCCAGGAGCGCCGGATCATCGGCGCGGACCGTGGTCGGGCTGCGGCGCGCCGGGGCGCTCGTCCGGCGCTCCAGCTCGAACGACCAGCGCGCCGGCGCCGTGGCGCGCACGCCCTCCCACCGCGCGTTGCCCGTGAGCAGCGGCCGCGGGTTCCACGCCCCCTCCTCGCCGAAGGCGCGCACGGGGCGCGGGATCGCCGACAGGAGCAGCGCCGAGACGAGCACCAGCGCCGCCGCGGCGAGGCGGCGGGGGCGGAGAGCGCGCGCCGGCCTCATCCGTCGACTCAATCGAAGTCCTCGACCCGCCACACGCCCGCCTCTCGCCGGAGCTTCACCTCGTGCCCGCCCGGGATCTGCACCGTGGCGGAGTCGCCCGCAATCCTGACCTCGAGGCCCTCGGGCTGGGCGAGCCCCTCGACCAGCGAGCGCAGGTCGCCCTCGATGGCGCCGCGCGTGGCCGGCGTGAGGACGCGCAGGAGGCCGGCGTAGCTGCGGCGCGCGAGGACGCGCCGGAGCTGCTCGAGCGCCTGCTCGGGGGTGCGGCCGCCCGCGGGCAGCGCGTCGGCGGCCGAGATCCGGAAGGCGCGCTCGCGCTCGTCGAGCTCGAGCGTCGCGATCTCGCCGTCCGGGTACCGGACGCGCGCGTGGGTCTTGATCACGACCCCGGGCGCGGTGACGCTGCGGGCCTGCTCGGCCAGCTCCGCGCGCGCCTCGGCCACGCGCCGCCGCACCTCCTCGCGCGACAGCGCGGTGCGGCTCCGCTCGCTCAGCATCCCGTAGATGGCGTCGGCGTCGCCGCGCGCGGCGGCCGCGGCGTAGGCCTGCACGGCCTCCTTGGGGTCGGGGAGCGACGGCGCGCAGGCGGCGGCCGCGGAGGAGAGCGGCAGCAGGAGCGCGAGCAGCGAGGCGTGGGCGCGCGGCACGGGCCGAGCCTAGTACATCGGCGGCGGCGCGTCCCGGCGCCGTGGCGAGCGCGGCGAGCGCCGTGGGACCCGGCTGTGCTAAGGCGGCGCGCTCCACCGCTTGACGGCCCCGGCCGCGGACCGAACGAAGCCACCGCCGCATGACCGACGTTGTTGGAAAGCTCTGGGGGTTCTGCCACACCCTCCGCCACGATGGCATCGATTACGGGGACTACATCGAGCAGATCACGTACCTGCTCTTCCTGAAGATGGCCGACGAGCGGGGCATCGACCTCTCGCGCGTCGAGCACAGGACCGCCCGCGGGAAGGTCGAGGTGACGGACTGCTCCTGGCCCGCGCTCCGCGCGGCGAGCGGGCAGGCCCTGCTCGACCGCCACGCCGAGATCCTCCGCCGCCTCGGCGAGGCGCCCGGCGTCCTCGGGGAGATCTACGCGGGCTCGCAGCAGCGCTTCAAGAGCCCCCTGAACCTCAGGAAGCTCATCGACCTCATCGACGACGTGTCGTGGACGCGCCTCGGCGTGGACGTCAAGGCCGCCGCGTACGAGGGGCTCCTGGAGAAGGCCGCCGCCGAGGGCAAGAAGGGCGCGGGGCAGTACTTCACGCCGCGCGCCCTGATCCGGTCGATCGTGCGGTGCATGCGGCCCGATCCGCGGAAGAAGCGGGGGTTCACGCTCTGCGATCCGGCGTGCGGAACGGGGGGCTTCCTGGTCGCCGCCTACGAGTGGCTCGCGGCCGAGGCGAACGGCGCGCTCGGCCGCGACGTGGCGAGGCGCGTCAAGGCCGAGGTGTTCCACGGCACGGAGCTCGTCGCCCGGCCCCGCCGGCTCGCGCTCATGAACCTGGTCCTCCACGGCATCGAGCCGAAGATCGCCCTCGGCGACGCCATCTACGACCCCCCGACGGGCGCGCGGTTCGACGTGATCCTGACGAACCCGCCGTTCGGCACCCGGGGGGCGAGGCAGGCGCCGGCGCGCGACGACTTCGCGATCGCGACCTCGAACAAGCAGCTCAACTTCCTCCAGCACGTGATGACGCTCCTCAAGCCGGGCGGCCGGGCCGCCGTGGTGCTCCCGGACAACTGCCTCTTCGCGGACCAGGCGGGCGAGGTGCTCCGGGTCCTGACCGAGGGGTGCGATCTGCACACGGTGCTGCGCCTGCCGCGCGGGACGTTCACCCCGTACTGCCCGGGCGTGAAGGCGAACGTCGTCTTCTTCACGAAGGGCGCCGCGACGGAGGAGGTCTGGATCTACGACGCGCGCACGAACGTGCCGTCGATCACCAAGAAGGGCCGGCCGCTGTCGCCGGCGCACTTCGAGGAGTTCGAGCGGTGCTACGGCGACGACCCCGACGGGCGGGCGAGGCGCGACGCGGGGAGCTCCACGGACGGCCGCTTTCGCCGCTTCACCCGCGCCGAGGTCGAGGCGCGCGGGTTCAAGCTCGACGGGCTCAGGTGGCTCAGGGAGGAGTCGCTCGACGACATCGACGATCTGCCCGAGCCGGAGGAGCTGGCGACCGACGCGATCCAGGAGCTCGAGGGGGCGATCGCCGCGCTCTCCCGGGTGCTCGTGCTGCTCGACGGCGGGGCGCCGAAGGCGGCGGAGGAATGAGCGGGCGCCTGCCCGAGGGGTGGTGTGAGACGACGCTCGCCGCCCTCTGCTCGCACAGGAGCGGGAGCTCGAAGCTCATCAAGGGGAAGCTCCACGCCGAGGCGCGGCCCGGGCGCTACCAGGCGTTCAGCGCCTCCGGCCCCGACGTGTGGCGCGACACCTGGGAGCACGAGGGCGAGGCGATCGTCGTCTCGGCCGTCGGCGCCCGGTGCGGGAAGGCGTTCAAGGCGCGCGGGCGGTGGTCGGCGATCGCGAACACCCACGTGGTCTGGCCGGACACGCGGGTCCTCGACCTCGATTACCTCTTCCTCCACCTCGACGACGAGGGCTTCTGGGCGAAGGGCGGCACGGCGCAGCCGTTCGTGAAGGTGCGCGAGACGTTCGCGCGCCCCTTCCCGCTGCCCCCGCTCGCCGAGCAGCGCCGCATCGTCGCGAAGGCCCTGGCCGCGCTCGCCGAGGTCGGCGCGGCCAGGGCCGGGCTGGCCAGGGCGGCGCGCATCCTCAGGCGGTTCCGGCAGGCCGTGCGGGCGGCGGCGTGCTCGGGCAAGCTGACGGAGGCCTGGCGCGCGTCGGGCCCCGCCCCGGAGGCCGCCACGACGGCCGAGGAGCTCTGGGGCTCGCTGCGCGCGGCCTCCCGGGCAGACCGCGACGCCCTGGAGCGCGACGTGCCCGCGTCGTGGGCCGTCTGTCCGTTCGGCGCGCTGGTGGACAACCACGATGGCCGCCGCGTCCCCGTGAAGTCCGCCGTTCGGCGCCGGCGAAAGGGGCCGTATCCGTACTACGGGGCTTCGGGCATCATCGACTCGATCGACGATTACCTGTTCGACGGCGACTACCTGCTCGTGGCCGAGGACGGCGCGAACCTCCTGTCCAGGAGCACCGCGGTCGCCTTCCCTGCGAGCGGCAGGTTCTGGGTGAACAACCACGCTCACGTCGTCCAGCCGAAGGCCGGCGTGGTCCTCGGGTACCTCGAGCTCTCCTTGAACTCGCTCGATCTGCAGCGCCATGTCACCGGCTCCGCGCAACCGAAGCTCACCCAGGCGGCGCTGAACGGCATCCCGCTGCCGGTGCCGCCCGAGGAGGAGCAGGCGGAGATCGTCCGCCGCGCGCAGGCGCTCTTCGCGCTCGCCGCCGCGATCGAGCGGCGCGTGGTCGCCGCCGCGGCCCGGGCCGACAGGCTGCCGAGGGCGATCCTCGCCAGGGCGCTCTCGGGCGAGCTGGTCCCGACCGAGGCGGCGCTGGCGCGGGCCGAGGGCCGGGGCTACGAGCCGGCGGGGGCGCTCCTCGGCCGCATCCGCGGTGAGCGGGCCGACCCCGAGGCGAGCTAGCGCGCCCGCTGCGCGCCCAGCGCCAGCATCGCGTCCCAGAACATCTTCTCGTAAGCCTGGAAGAGCCGCGTCGTGCGGCGGACCGCCCGGGGCTCCACGCCGCGGTCCAGCCCGTCCTGCAGGATGGCGATCGCCGTGTCCTCGAACGACGGCAGCGCGGCGAACGCGTCCAGGAACGCCGTGTGCTCCGGCTCGAAGCCGTGCCGCTCGCGGAGCGCCCGGCTCATCCTCCCGCAGTTGAACCCCCAGGCGGGGAAGTTGATGAGCAGCGCGCACGCGATCTCGGCCGCCGACGCGTTCGCCGCCGCCCAGGCCATCTGGGCGGCGTAGGCGAACCCCTCCGCGGTGACCTCGTACCGATCCAGGTCGTCGGGCGTCATGCCGAGCTTCCGGCCCATGGCCGCGATGCCGCCGGGCGCCGCGAGCTCGCCCAGGAGGACGCCGCTCCAGAAGTCGCGAAAGGGCGTGTCCGCGAAGCGCTGGAGCATCGTCGCCATCGAGCGCAGATCGCTGAGCGCCACGTGATGCTGGTGCCCGGGAAAGGCCCTCAGCCCCTCGAGCGTCACGTCGCCCCGCGCGATGGCGTCCGGGTACGGGTGGTCCCTCAGCCGATCATCGATGTTGCGGAGCTCCTCGCGAATGTCCTTCACCAGCGCGGCCGCCTTCATGGATACCTCCTCCTCCGGGTGCGGCATCCATCCTACCGGCGGATCACGGGAGGATGGCGAGGTAGGAAGCAGTGGCCGGCCAAACAACACCCACACAGCAAATTTTCAACAAGGATGGATTCAGACGAACTGCGGCCCGGGGGTCGACGAGTTCTGGTAAAAGCACAAGGCCGCACCGGGCGCGGATCACGCCCCGGCGCGGACATCAAGTTCACTCAGGACGGCCGGCGAACGAGCTGCGCCGCGGCAGCGAGCGAGCTCGGGCGAACGGGCCCATCACCGATCGAGCTTTGATATGATCTTCCTTTGTGAAAGCGCACGTTTCACCCTGACCTGCCTCTCCTGCCTGGCCCTCGCGACCGCGACGACCGTCGCGGCGACGGGCTGCTCGGACGACGCGGATGGCGTGTCGACCACGGAAGGGGCCGGCGGCGGCGGGGCCGGCGGCGCCACGAGCGTGAGCTCGGGCGCGGGGACCACCACGACCACGGGCGCCGGCACCACCACCACCACCACCACCACCACCACCACCACGGGCGCCGGCACCACCACCACGGGCGCCGGCACCACCACCACCGGCACCACCACCGCCAGCAGCACCAGCGCCACCACCGGCACGGGCGAGCCGGCGACCAGCAGCAGCAGCACGACCACCACCGGCGTGGGCGGCGGGACGCCGACCGGCGCGTGCCCGGCCAGCGCGACGTTCTGCTCCGGGTTCGAGGGAGAAGGGCTCCCCGACGGCGCGACGTACCGCCCCTCGTACCAGCAGGCCGACGCGCTGAAGAACATGGAGATCGACTCGTCGATCTTCTTCGCCGGCTCGCGCTCGCTGCACGTGAAGCCCGGCGGCAGCGGGTACGACTGGAGGATGCTCTCCGTCGACACGCCCGGGCCGACGTTCTGGGTCCGGCTCTACGTGCGCAGCAGCGTGGATATCGGCCAGGCCGAGCACAACGCGTACTTCCAGGCCATGACCGGCACCGGCGAGCCGAACGAGGGCCACAACGTCGAGGTCGCCGAGCAGTACTGCCAGATCGTCCTGAACCTGCACGACGCGGTCGTCCTGTCCGAGGGCGGCAGCACGGCGTGCGGCAGCGGCGGCGTGTCCCTCCCGAAGGACACGTGGCACTGCATGGAGGCCTATTTCGACGGCACCAAGGGCGATGTCCAGGTCTACGCCAACGGCGACAAGATCATCGACAAGACCGGCTGGGAAAAGCTCGACTTCAAGAGCTTCAGCTTCGGCTACCTCGGCTTCCACGGCCCCGCGCGGTCGATGTGGTACGACGACGTGGCCGTCGCGCCGGAGCGGATCGGCTGCGCCCCCTGAGGCGAGCGAGCGCCGGCGCGTCGAGGGCCCGCTTGCCCTCGCGCGCCGCCGGCACCATGGTCGAGGTGGCCGGGCGCGCCGCCGAGGCGCGGGCCGCCCGCCGGCGGCGATGAACTGGGATGATCGATGCGATGGCGTACTTCGTTTTCCGGAATTTCCCCGACAATACCCCCATCCCCGACGACTGCTATGGCTGCGACGGTACGCCGGACTGGGCGGCGCTGCTGGAGTGGATATGCCCCGAGCTCTCGCGCGACGAGGCGGAACGGCTCGCGGCGATCGGCGAGGCGAGCGGGCGCGGGCCGAACCTCGCGGGCCTGAAGCGGCTCGTCGAGGAGCACGCGAGGCCGTAGACCGCACGATCCGCGCGGCGCCGGCCGGATCGGTCCGGCGCTCCCGTGACGCCCTGGCCGGACGCCCGGGTCGTCGTTGTCGTCGTCGTGGTCGCTGAGGAGGGGCGATGGGCAGGATCCTCGATCCCCGACGTCACACCTGGTGCGTCACCCCGGTGGAGGACATGGGCCTCCTGGTCGACGCCGACGAGTATTATCCGGAGTTCTACCGGGTCGCGAGCAAGGCGCGCCGGGTCCTCCTCCTCGCCGGGTGGCAGTTCGACAGCGACGTCGCCCTGCTCCGGGGCGGCAGGGAAGAGCGGGTCTCGACGCCGATCACGCTGCTCAAGTTCCTGGACGACCTCTGCGAGAAGCGCCCCGATCTCCAGATCTACATCCTCGCGTGGGATTTCCACCTGGTGTTCGCGCTCGAGCGCGAGTGGCTGCAGCAGCTCGTGTTCCAGTGGACGAACCATCGCCTGCACTTCCTGTTCGACTCGAGCCATGTCGAGCGCGCCTCGCACCACCAGAAGTTCGTGGTCGCGGACGGCGAGCTGTCGTTCCTCGGCGGGCTCGACCTCTGCGACCACCGCTGGGACGACCGCCGCCACGCGAACAAGAACCCGCTGCGCGTCAGCCGCGGCGCGCCGCACAAGCCGTTTCACGACGTTCAGGCCTACCTCCGCGGCCGCGAGGTCGCCCGGGCGCTGACCGAGCTCTTCCTCGATCGCTGGCGGCGGGCCGGCGGCGCGCCCATCGTGTTGCCCGACCTCGAGGGGGCCGAGCGCACGTTCGCCGGGGACCGGCCCGAGGGCGGCATCCCCGTCCCCGCCCGCGAGGTCACGCTGAGCCGCACCGATCCGCGCGGCGCGCCGACCGGCGCCGCGCCCGTCACGGAGATCCGCGACCTCTTCGTCGACGCCATCGGCGCCGCCGAGCGCTTCATCTACATCGAGACGCAGTATTTCACCTCTCACGTCGTCGCCGACGCGCTCGAGCGGCGGATGCGCGCCGAGGGGCGGCCGGTCCTCGATATCGTGCTCCTCTTGAACATGGAGGCGGAGACCGTGAAGGAGCAGATCGCCGTCGGCCTCTCCCAGGCCAAGGTGCTCGGCAGGCTGCGCGCGGCGGCGGCCGAGACCGGCCATCACCTCGGCGTCTATTACACCCTGCCGGACTGCGGCGAGGACGAGACGGCCGAGCGCGCCACCTACATCCACTCGAAGGTGATGATCGTCGACGATCGCTTCCTCACGGTGGGCTCTGCCAACCTCACGAACCGCAGCCTCTCGATCGACACGGAGCTCAACGCCTCGGTCGAGACCGACGATCCCGGCGACGCGCTGGGCCGCGGGATCCGGAGGGCGCGCGCGTCGCTCCTCGGCGAGCACCTGGGAGGGCCCGACTTCGACCGGACGGAGGACCTCGTGGCCCACCTCGACGCGCTGGCGAGCCCCCCGGTCGGCCCGCGTCCGCCCGGCACATCGTGCCGGCTCCGGCGCCACCCCTCGCCCACGGAGGACGAGCGCGCCCTGCTCGAGGTCATCGACCCACACCAGCTCCCGTTCGACCCCGCCGCGGTGGAGGACATCGACAGACGCCAGGGCTCGCTCTTCGTGGGCGGGCTCGGCGCGCTCTTTCGCCACCTCGTCGGCCTCGACGCCCAGGCCGCCGAGCGCGAGAGCGAGAGCGAGAGCGAGCGGGACAACGAGCGCAACGAGCGCAACGAGCGCAACGAGCGCAACGAGCACAACGAGCGCAACGAGCGCAACGAGCGCGAGACGAAGTAGCGAGTGACATCGCGCCCGCCCGAGGCCCAGCTTGCTCGCCGGCGGCGGCACATGGTAAAAGGGCGGGCTGCGAACGCCCTTTCAGCGTTTCAGGCGACGAGGAGTATGCAAGAGGCAGAGATCAAGATCGGGGGTATTTCGGTCCGCGACCTCGCGGAGCAGTACGGGACGCCGCTCTATGTCTACGACGCCGAGCGCATCCGGGATAACTTCCGTCGCCTGAGCAGCGCCTTGCGCGGCCACTACCCGGAAGTGTCGGTCTATTACGCCATCAAGGCGTGCAACAACCTGGAGATAGCGAAGCTCCTCGTCGAGCAGGGCGCGGGCGTCGACGCCGCGAGCCCGAACGAGATCCGCCTGGCCCAGGCGCTAGGGCTCTCGGGCGAGCGGATCATCTACACGGGCAACAGCCTCTCGGACGACGACCTGGCCGCCGGGCTGCGCGCCGGCGTCATCTTCAACGTCGATGACCACGGAGTCCTGAAGCGCCTGTTCGCGCTCGGGCGGCCGCGCTGCATGTCCTTCCGGATCAACCCGAGCAGCGAGGACATCGCCACGCCCGATCTGACGCCGTTCGCGGGCCCGTCCGCGAAGTTCGGCATCCACCCTCGCTTCGTGGAGGAGGCGTACCGCACGGCGCTGGAGAACGGGGTCGAGCGGCTCGGGGTGCACATGATGCCTCACTCGCAGGCGAGCAAGCCGGAGAGCTTCGCCCACGTGACCGGGAAGCTGATCGACCTGATCGGCCCGGTCGCCCGGAAGCTCGGCTTCCAGCTCGAGTTCATGGACATCGGCGGAGGGCTCGGCATCCCCTACCGGAGGGAGCTGCCGCCGCTCGACGTGGACGCCGTCGCCCGCGAGGTCGCCGCGGTGGTCCGCCGGAAGTGCGCGGAGCACGGCCTCAAGGCGCCCCGCCTCGTCATGGAGCCGGGGCGGTACTTCGTCGGCGACGCGGGCTACGTGCTCGGGCGGGTGATCTCGATCAAGCAGGGATTCAGGACGATCCTCGGGACGGACATCTCGATGAACACGATGGCGCGCCCGGTGATGTACGGCGCGTACCACGAGGTGCGGATCAACGGCCGCGGCGGCGAGACCGCGCCGATGGCGATGACCGGCCAGGTCTGCGAGAACACCGATATGTGGATCAGCGAGCGCGAGTTCCCCGCGGAGGTCGCCGAGGGGGACGTGGTCGTCCTCATGGACGCCGGCGCGTACGGTCATGTGATGAGCTACGACTACAACGGTCGGCTGCGGCCCGCCGAGGTGCTCGTCGACGGCGGGCAGAGCCGGCTCATCCGGCGGCGCGACACCTTCGAGGACCTGGTGTCGCGGATGTGCCTCTCCGAGGACATCCAGAAGCGCCTGCGCGAGGCCGCGGGCGAGGCGTCGGGCCAGGCCGCCGGCGGCTGAGCCTGCTGGCTCGCCCCGCCGCGGATGGCCTGATCCGGGCGGCGTCGCCGGTGCAACGAACGCAACGAACGCAACGAACGCAACGGAGGCGCGGAGGCGCGCCGCCCCCGCGGATCGCGGCGCGCTCCGGGTCCGGGGGAGCCCGCGGCGCCCGCGTGCGGTAAGCTCTGCGCACGGGCGCCGCGCGGCGCCTCGCCGAGGCCGCGGCTCCCCCGGCGGGCCGCGGCCTCCCCTGGCAAGAGCTTCCCCATGGCCGACTTGAACGATCCCGCCCGCCTCGCCGAGCTCCACCACCTCATGCTGCGGGCCGACGCGGACGCCCTCCTCGACGGCTGCGTGGCGCGCGCGGCCGAGCTCGCGGGGGCGCCGATCGCGCTCGTGAGCCTGGTGGTGCGGCACATCCAGCTGTTCCGCGCGCACCGCGGCTTGCCGCCGGAGCTCGCGGTGAGCTGCGCGACGTCGCGGAGCAACTCCTTCTGCCAGCTCGTGGTGCGCGACGAGGCGCCGCTCGTCATCGAGGACGCGCTGCGCGACACGCGCGTGCCGAGGGAGCTCGTGGAGCACTACGGGATCCGCGCGTACGCCGGCGTGCCCATCCGGGTGGGCGGGCACGTGATCGGCTCGCTCTGCGTGATCGACCACGCGCCCCGCCGCTTCGAGCCGGGCGTCGTCGACGGCCTGAAGCAGCTCGCCGTGGAGGTCGCCGAGCGGCTCGCGGCGCTCGGCGGCGGCGCGCCGTCGGCCTGCCACGCCGTCGAGGAGCACCTGCTCCGGCTCGGGGAGACCGCGCGCCTGCTCGAGCAGGCGCTCCGCGCGATCGGCCCCGCGCTCGCCCAGGCGCAGGCCGCGGCGGCGACGCTCCTGGACGCGCCGCGCGGCGCGCTGAGCCCGGACGATCTGCGCGCGGCGGTCGCGTGCTATCGCGACATGTTCGCGATCGCCGAGGAGATGGCCGGCGACGCCATGGCCGTCGCGGCCTCGGCCTCGATCGAGGAGGCGCGCGAGATCGCGGAGCAGACGCGCGCCCTCGCCCGGGATCTGGTCGAGATCGGACCGCTCGTCCGCCTGGCCGAGGGCGTGCTCGAGGGCACGCTCGACGAGGGGAGCGCCGCCAGGGCCGCGCTCGTGGCGCGCGAGGCGCTCTCGGCGCACGAGACCGCCTCTGCGGCCGTCCGCCGGATCCTCGCCACGGCCGCGCGCGCGCGGGCGGCGATGACCTGCGGCGCCGGGCCGGGCGGGGCGGCGATGACCTGCGGCGCCGGGCCGGGCGGGGCGGCGCCGAAGCCGGACAGGGGGGCGCCATGAGGGGCAGGGCCTATCGGCTGTTGCGTTCCTGCCTCGGCGACGAGAACCCGCCGAGCGCGCGCAACGCATTCATCTATGCCCGTGTCATCATGCGCGCGCGCGTCGTCCCCGAGGACATCACGCCCGCGCTCGATGACCCGGAGATCGAGCGGAGGATCGAGAGCGCGCTGGAGGAGATCCTCCCGCGGAACCGCGGATCGGAGGCGGAGATCGGCGGGGCGCGATCGCACTGAGGGGATCCCGAGCTGCGAGGGCCGGCGTGGAGGAGAGGGCTCATGCGCGGGCGCACAGAGGAACAGACCCCCTTCGCGTGGCGCGCCGCACGCCGCGCCCGAGGCGCCGCCGGATCTCCATCTTGCGATCGACGCCAGCTCTGGTTATGTGCGGGGCGCCGTTCGTGGGACGGCGAGAAAAGGAGTCGTGATCCAGATGAACATCAACAAGATGCTCGACAAGGCGTACGAGAGCAAGTCGTTCCGGGAGCTGCTCGACGCCCCGGTGGACGCCCTGGAAGGCGTCTCTGCGGGGGACGCGAAGCTCTTGAACGAGG
Source organism: Sorangium cellulosum (assembly GCF_004135735.1). GTDB lineage: Bacteria > Myxococcota_A > Polyangia > Polyangiales > Polyangiaceae > Sorangium > Sorangium cellulosum_F. The sequence continues at coordinate 6,705,596 of NZ_CP012670.1, forward strand.
CGTTCCGTATCAAGACGATCCGCGACCTCGCGAACTGGAAGCACGCTCGCTGGGCGCAGGCGATCGCGGTCGCGGCCGAGACCGAAGAGACGAAGTAGAGCGCCCCGGCGGCTGGCCCTTGCCCCCAGGGGGCCGCCCTCACGCCACGGCCCGCGCGGGCCGTCACAGGCACGATTTAACCCAGTTCAACCCTCGCCAGAATAATCCAGCCTGCCGACGTGGGCGTGACGTCTCGCGCCGAGGCATAGGCGAGTATGCCTATGCCTCGAGCCTGAGGGCTCGGGTACGACGTCGTCGCGGTCGCCTGCATCGAGCGATGCGAGGGCGGTCGACGATCCTGGAACAGAGAGGCGGCGGCGAGTGGAGACGGGTGGTCGGTGGCGCCGGCGGCGGGGCGCCCGGCCTCGGGGGAGGCTGGCGCGGGCCGCGTGGGCGCCGCGAACGAACGGCATGCTCTTCTATGAATGGATGGATCCGGCGATGAGGATTGCGCATCTGCCAACGAAGCTCTTGATGATTGGAGTCCTTGGCCTCTGCCTTGGAGGGTGCGGTCAGTCAAGCGAGGAGGGCAGCGGAGGGACGACGAGCAGCGGCGCTGGCGGCGCTGCGTCGGGCGGTTCTGGTGAGACGACCGGCGCCGGCGGCGACGCCGCCACGGGCGGCGCGGGCGGCGGGGCCACCGGAGCCGGTGGCGCCGTGGAGGCCGGCGTCAGCAGCGGCAGCGCCGGCGAGATCGTCGGCGCTGGCGGCGGCGGCGGCGGCGCTGGCGCCGGCGGGATCGGCGGCGCGGGCGGCGGCAGCGGCGGCGGCGGCGAGGCGACGATCGTCCCCGATCCATCGTGGACCTGCGGCATGCCCGACGGCATTCCGGTCCCCACGCTCGGCGAGCTCGTCTTCCGGGCGACCCTCCAGCTCGGCGAGACCCGCGATGTCGGGACCACCCAGTTCGGACACCGCCGCCTCCTCGACGTGAAGGGGGGCACGCTCACGGGCGACAAGATCGAGGCCACGTTCCTCACGGGCGGCATGGAGCTCGAGCTCACGCTGTCGAACGGATCCGTCGAGCTCGAGGAGATCAACATCCTGAGAGCGAACGACGGCACCCTCATCTACCTGCGGAGCTGCGGCGTCGCGCCCGCCGGCGAGGCGGTCGTCCGGGTCGTCCCGGACTTCGAGGTCGCGGAGTCGAGCTCGCTCGCCTGGCTCAACACGGGGAAGTTCGCGGGCACCCGCGTCGTCGACGCCGCGGCGGGCACGGTCCAGATCGACGTCTACGACATCGCCGAGGTGGCCGTCGGAGAGCCGAAGATCCAGCTCAAGGATCCCGAGGGCGTCCCCAATCAATCATGGGAGTGCTCGACGGCGACCGGGGCGAGGGGCGCGAGCGTGTTCACCGAGTCCGTCACGCTCGGCTCTTCCCTCTCCGTCGGCGCGAGCAAGCGCGGCACGCGCAACATCATTCCCATCACCGGGGGCACGGTCACCGGTGGGACGCTGCTCAGCGGCCTGTCGGGCTCGGTGCTCCCCGGAGGCGGGGACTACCAGCTCCTCGGCGCGAGCACGATCCTGGACGCCAGGTACGCGCTGTCCTCGGACGACGGCGAGATCATCGTGGTGAGGAACTGTGGACCGTTCGGCGCGCTCGTGCCGGTCTTCGAGGCGCGCGCGGACGGCCCGTACGCGATCCTCAACACGAACGCGTATGTGAGCTCCGACCCGGGGTTCGCGTCGGGCGGGGTGAGCCTCACCTTCTATGAACGCCAATAGAACAACAGGTCCGCGGGCACACCGGCGCCTTTCGAGGTGACAGGCCGTACCGCCGCGGAAGCTCGAGCCTCCCCGGCGCTCTTCAGCGCGGGTGCTTGACCACGAGGATTGGCATTTGGCCGATCCTACGCGATAACCGCATCTGTCAGGCTTCGACCAGATACAACAATCCCGGACAACGGGACGGAAACGGGAGATTTCCTCATGGGCGCATCGCCCCCTCACGCGTCACGCAGCACCGTCACGCTGTCGCTGTGCTTCATGATCGCCCTGCTGGAAGGGTTCGACATCCAGGCCATCGGCGTGGCCGCCCCCCTGCTGATCCCCGCGCTGGGCCTGACGCCCGAGCAGGCGGGCGTCGTGTTCGGGGCCGGCATGGCCGGGCTCGTCTGCGGCGCGCTGGCCGGCGGCTGGCTGGCCGACCGCATGGGCCGCAAGCCGCTGCTGATGATGGCCGTCGGCGTCTTCGGCGTGTTCACGCTGGCCACCGTGGTGGCGGGCGGACCGGTGTCGCTGGGCCTCTACCGGCTCCTGGCCGGGGCCGGCATGGGAGCGGCGATGCCCACCCTGGTGGCCGTCGCCCTGGAGATCGCCCCGCCCGACCGGCGGACCCGCACCACCACCTTGATGTTCAGCGGCATGCCGGTCGGCGGCGCGCTGGCGGCGCTGTTCGCGGCCGGTATGCTGGGACGCTTCGGCTGGCACAGCATCTTCCTGGCCGGCGGCGTGCTGCCGCTCTTGCTGCTGCCGGCCATGGCGTGGCTGATGCCCGACAGCCGCGCGGCGGCGGCCGGGAGCGCCCAGCGATCGGGCAGCGCGCAGGCGCTCTTCGGCGATGGCCGGCTGCTGGTCACGGTGCTGGCGTGGTTCACCTCCGGCCTGACGCTGCTGGTGCTGTATCTGCTGCTGAACTGGCTGCCGTCGCTGGTGGCGGCCAAGGGCCTGGGCGGCGTGGGGGGCGCTGGCGCCGCCTTCGCCTTCAATGCCGGCAGCGTCCTCGGCTGCTGGATCATCGGCGTGCTGGTGGACCGGCTCGGGCCGCGCCTCCCCATCATCGCGGCCTATCCCGCCCTGGCCCTGTCGCTGTTCGGGCTGGCGGGGGCCGACAGCCTGCTGCCGGTGCTGGCGCTGGCCGGCCTGGCCGGCTTCTTCCTGCTGGGCGCGCAATATTCGCTCTATGGCGTCATCCCGCTCTATTACCCGGCGCGGACGCGCGGGCTGGCCACCGGCGCATCCATCGCCATCGGCCGGCTGGGTTCCATCGGCGGGCCGCTCGCGGCGGGCCACCTGCTGGGCCAGGGCTGGGGCCCTGCCGGCGTGGCCATGGCCATGGTGCCGGTGGTGCTGTCGGCCGGCGTGGCGGCGGCGTTGATGACCCTCCGCGGCCGCTATGCCGGTGATTGAGGGAGGCGCGGCGGCGCTCGATCGACAACGCTTGTAGCGGACCTATCGAGTCGACGCGCTCTCCTGCGCTGGCCGTCAGCAGCGACGATCTTGACCCGAGGATCCTGGATTCCCTCGGTATCGAGCCCGAGGCGACGCGGCGCGTCCGCGGCCATCACTCCCGCGGGGAGTTTGCCCCGGTTCAGCAGAAGAACCGCCATGGCGCCAGCGACGCCAAGGAGAGAGGGGAAGGGTTGTCCCTCCATGTTCCCCTTCTACTTCCCTGGTCTCTTGGCGCCCTTTTCGTCATGGCGGTTCGCCTCTCGGCCCGACTTCCCGCAGGTGCGCTATCTTCCTCGGCGGTACGCGAGACTCGACGCCCTCGCCGGGATCTCCGCGCTCCCGGGCGAGGACCGCGCCGCGCGGAGATCCGCCACGCTCGCCGGGCTCCGCGCCCCCGGCGTGGCCCCTCGGCCGCGCCTTGAAGTGACCCCCGGTCTCATCTATACTTTACCCACGAGTTGCCATGAGTCTTGAAATGGAAGAAATTCACCCGGGTTCGTTCGAGGCCACGCAGGAGCGGAGCCTGAAGCTCGAGCAGGACCTGACCTTGAATCCCTCGAGATACCGGGTCCTCACCGGCGACCGCCCGACCGGGCGCCTCCATGTCGGACACCTCTTCGGCTCGATCCAGAACCGGGTCCGGCTCCACAAACTGGGAGTCACCACCTTCATCGTCATCGCGGATTATCAGGTGCTCACCGACCGGGACACCTTCGAGGCGATCTCCGAGAACATCCGGCAGCTGACCATCGACTACATCGCCGCCGGCATCGACCCGGACGACGGCAAGACCTTCATTTTCCCCCATAGCCACGTGCCGGAGCTCAACCAGCTCCTCCTTCCCTTCCTGACCCTCGTCACGATGGCCGAGCTCGACCGCAACCCGACCGTCAAGGAGGAGATCCAGGCGGCCGGGCTCAACCGGATCAACGCGGGCATGTACACGTATCCCGTGCACCAGGCCGCGGACATCCTGTTCTGCAAGGGCAACGTCGTCCCCGTCGGCAAGGACCAGCTCCCGCACCTCGAGCTCACCCGCATCATCGCCCGCCGCTTCAACGAGCGCTTCTCCGCGAGCCGCGCGGTGTTTCCGGAGCCGCATCCCCTGCTCAGCAAGGCGCCGGTCATCCTCGGGCTCGACGGCGGACAGAAGATGAGCAAGAGCCGCAACAACGCGATCCTGCTGAGCGCGACCGAGGACGAGACCGCGGCCCTGATCAAGAGGGCGAAGACCGACGGCGACCGGCTCATCACCTTCGATCCCGTCAAGCGCCCCGAGGTCTCGAACCTCCTCTCGCTCATCTCCCTGTCGACCGGGCGCGCGCCCGAGGAGATCGCGGCGAAGATCGGCGACGGCGGCGCGGGCACGCTGAAGAAGACGCTGACCGAGACGCTCAACGAGCACCTCAGGCCGCACCGCGCGCGCCGGGCGGAGCTCGAGGCGAACCGGGACTACATCCACCAGGTCCTGGTCAACGGCGTCGCCAAGGCGCGGGAGGTCGCCTCCGCGACGCTCGACGAGGTCCGGGACGCCATGAACATGAGGATCTGACCGCGGGCGTCAGGCGAAAAAGCCCGGCAGCGGTCCGCAGGTCGGCTCGATGCCGATGCCGGTCGCGGCGTGGCCGAGCGCGTTCATCACCGACGTGAGCGGCTTGTTCGAGCTCTGCGCGGTGGTGTTGTGGATGTACTGGCCCACGTTCACGCCGCGTCGTCGGCCGCGGTCTTGTCCTTCTTTTTGACCTCCACCCGGGCTCCGGCCGGGGTCAGGTTCTCGAGCAGCCACTCGCTCGTCCGCCGGAGCTGCTCGATCTTCTCCCTCGTGAACGGGTGGAGCCCGTTGAGCTCGTCGGCGTGCTGCGTGAACAGCGCCGCGAGCTCCATGCCATCCCGCGCCATATCGTATTTCCCGGAGCCGGCCCGGATCTGCGCGACACGCTCCCTGTCGAGGAGGCCGCGCCGGGCGAAGAGCTCCGCCTGGGTCAGGAGATCCTCGCGCGGCCCGCCGATCTCCTTCAGCGCCTTCTCGATCTCCTTCGGGCCCGCCGCCCGGGGCAGCGCCTCGCGCACGGCAAACAGGAGCGCACGGGCGAGATCCGGCAACTCCAGGAGCTCGTCGACCGCGATCCTGGGCAGGTGCTCGCGCACGGCCTTCACCTGCTCCTTCGTGCCGAGCACCGCCGCGACACCGCGCTTCACGTTGACCAGCACGAGGCGCGGATCGGCGCGGCACGCCTGCACCGCGTCGGGCGGGAGCCCCGCCCCGATCGGCTGACAGTGCCTGTACAGGGCCTGGTAGCTCCAGGCCCCCTCCTCTGCCCTGCCCTGCGCCGGGGACTTCGCGGGTTGAGCCTTGGATTTCGCCATGGTCGCCCAAGCTACCAGGCTCAGCCAGGAGCCGGGAAGCCCTCCGGCGCCGGACTTCGAGGCACAAAATCAGGCACCCCTGCCTGCGCGGGAAGGCGCGCGACCGCCGGAGGAGACGCGTTTGGATCCCAAACCACACCAAGCCCCTCGTCTCGCAGCCCATCGTGGGTGCCAGCCCACACCGAATTCCAGGAGAACAGCCTGATCGGCCTGATCTTTTGGTTCCAGCCCGGTGCCGGCGCTCCTCGATCCCTGGCGGACCCGGGCGCTTGCCTGCCTGCCCGGCGCCCACACCGAGTGCCCGGGCGACCGGAGCACCTGCACGCCGTCGCCGGAGCCGCCCGGGGTCCCGCCGCCCGGCGTCGCCCTCGGCAGCAAGTCGGCGGGGGTCGTCGCCGTGGATCCCGGCGGCTGCGCCCCGAGCGGCGGCGAGCCGATCGGCGAGCTGCTGCCGGCCGAACCGTCGACGTTCTGCTGCCAGGCAGAGGGCCCGCGAGAAGAACAGGCGATCATCGCCTCGCGCTCGGCAACAGCTCCACCCGAGCCGCGAGCTCTCCGCGCTCCTGGTTGCGGAGGGCCGCGATCAGGGCGCCCGCGACCGGCCCCGAGTTGACCGTCGGCCCGAGCAGCTCACGCACCCAGAACGCCATGATCGACCCCGCGAGCGTGCCGCGCCCCTCGGCCCGAAGCCGCTTCACGGCCGCGTAGGCCCGGACGTCCGAGGGGCGGCTGCGCGCCAGTGTCCGGGTGCGCTGCCCACGAGCATTCGCGACGTCAACCGCACGCATCGATCGGCCCCCCCCGTCGATCCCCTGGAAGCGAAGCGATATCGTCCGCGACCGGCCGCGCGCGCGTCATCGCTTGCGCGCGACGTCCTGGACATCGCGCGCGTGCCTCGGGGAGCTCGACGCGCTCGCTCGCGACGTCTGGCGGCGGCCATGTGCACGGATTCAGCGAAGAACGACAGCCTTTCCTGGATCCTCCTGCCTGCTTCTTGAGGCCAACGCGAGCCACCACCAGATACCCCTGAGAGCAAGAGCCGATGACCGCAGCACTTCGTCGTTCAAGGACAAGCCATCCCTGCCTCGCCCATATTATTTCCGCGACGGTACTATCCCAAACCGGATGCACGATCTTCGACGAAAGACCAACACCGACGTGCATGGATCCATCCCCTGAGTGCGTGGCACTGTGTGTACAGGGACCCGGATTCCCTCAGCCAATCTACTGCGGGAGAACAACACAACAACAACAACAACAACAACAACAACAACAACAACAACAACAACAACAACGATTCCTGGATATCCTAGGCACAAAGAACTGCGACAAATGGCGCGAGTCACTACCCCCAGCAGCGACCCCAGTCTAACCATCACCCCCCAAATGGTTGGAATAACACCAATCAAAAAGGATCCCTGCTACTACTAGCTCACACCACCCTGGAGACCCATTTTCACCACACCAACTGCCTCTCAGACGACGTTCACCATCACCCCGCAACATTCGACAGATGCGAACCTCACCGACACCGACAACATGGATTGGATTGGGATCCATCGCGGTCGCCGCACTCGCGGCGGGATTCATTCTGGGAAGGGTCTCGGCAGAGAGCGACAACCGGCCTCACCCGCACCAGGACGTCGCCAGCAAGGACGATCCCGATCTTCGGTCGACTCTGAGCGCCACCCGGAAACGGTTGGCCAGCTGTGAAAAGACCCTCCAGCGTCGCGATCACCATCTTCAGACGAGAGAGGAAAAGCCCCACGCCAACGAAGACAAGCCCACCCATTCACCGGAGCCAGAGTTTTCGAAGCAATGCATCATCGCATCGGCAGCGACGCAGGTGCACACGCTGTCCGCCAACTGCACGAACTTCAGGAGACATTTCGACGCATACAAGGCAATACTCGGTAGCAGCACGATCGACCGCGAAACCATCTTGAACATTCGAGACCTAGCCCGGAACCAACACTCGATTTGTACCGCCATCGCAAGATCCTTCGAGGATGGGTCACACTCAGATCTCACGAGCGACATTCGCGGCATCGACGCGATGGAAAATGCCTATATGCTCAGGAACGAGCACGGCGACATCGATATTAATGAGCTAGTGAAGAACCCGGAGTGCATAGCCCGCATACAGACCGAATGACTCGAACCTATTTCGCGCCACCGTTCATCTCGCGGGAGCCATCGCCCCGCCGTTCGAGCAGGCCAGGGCAGCCATTCTTGCGCGCGCTATCAGGGCTTGCAGTGTTCTCCCTTGCCGCTCTGGCATCAGCGCAAGAGCCACGGCCCCCAGAGAAATTCCACTGGGGCGGCCTCTACCTCAACGGTGTCGTTCAGACAAAGCTCCCCCATCTCGCGAGATTCGGAGCCACGTATGGCGGCGGAACGGCTCCGGGGGCTGTCCATACAGTCATGGTGAGCTTCGGACAGACCGCGAGTCCCACCCAGGAGCTCAACATCGGGTATTTCATAGGCATTGGAGTGGGCAAGGAGAACATGTCGACGATAGAAGACAAGCAATTGGGGATCCATGCCACGTTCGAAGCCGGACCGTTCCGGACGAGCGCGGCCACCAGCCTTCAACTCTACAAATTGATCGGAGCCGTTCTTCCCATGTTCACCACGACCTTGAGGCCGCAGGGTACCCTTGTCCGGACCACGCACGTCGATCTGTTCCTCGGCGGAGACGTCTATTCCCTCAACGTCAACGCCCAGCTCGGCTTCACGTGCGGATTACGGTTCAGGGACATAAGAATATTCGATCGGAGCATGGATGGACTCCTGTCGATCACGGAGATGAACGCTTGGACCAGCGTTCCAACGCATGGAACCATCTGGGCGGCCTACGTCGAATCGCGCCTCGGGATCGTCGTCGATCTGGAGTCCGACAAGGGAGACCATGGGGAAAAGCGCGACCGGATCCGTGAGTATGGGCAGCTCTGATCGGTCGCGCCCGGGACGCCGCTCGCCTTGTCGCTCTCGCTCAGGCTGGTTGCGATGCAGGTGAGAACTCGGCTCACTCGTCCTCGAGCGGCTTGCAGCAGTAGACCGCCGGGATCAGCATGTCGGCAAACGACGGCTGGCGTTTGGTCCAGTACCACCAGGGGCGAGCCAGCGCCCCGCGGGAGCGAGGGCGGTCATCGCGCGGGCTGCTCGCCCTGGCCGCCGCCCTTCGAGCGCGCCCGGTGCCGCGCCCGGTACGCCGGGGGGCTGACGCCCTCGGAGCGCCGGAGATGCGGGGGCGCTCCTGCGCGGTCGGGACCTCCTCACCGGCGCACGCCGGGAGGGCAGCGGAGAGACAGGCGAGGCCTGCGGCGAGCAGGCTCTGGCGTGAGTGCATGATCGTGCTCCTCGGGTCGAGTACGCCCGGCGTCGCGCCGGGTCGTGCGCCTACCGTGCGCGCGATCGGCGGCCGGCGCGCGCCCCGCGCGCTCAGCGATTCGCCCGAAACGCTCACACGGCGGCGCCGCGCTCAGGCGTGCGCGCGACGCGCCGTGGCGAGCGAGCGCTCGATCACGTCCGGCTCCACCCCGAAGCGCTGCAGCGCCCGGCGGCCCAGCTCCAGCGCGAGCTCCATCTCGCCGACGACCGCCTCGTCCGCGCCCCGCGCGTGCAGGAAGGCGCGGTCCTCGTAGCTGTGCGTCCGGGCCAGCACGGTCGCCGCCCGGCTCACCTCGCGGGCGTGCTCGAGCGCCCGGCGAGCCGCCATCCGCTCGGGGATGCAGAGGATCAGCAGGTGCGCCGTGCGCAGGGAGGCCCGGTCGAGCACGTCCGGCAAGCCGGCGTCCCCGAACAGGGCCGAGACGCCCCGCGCGCGGAGCGACTCGACGACCCTGAGGTCCTCCTCGATGACGACGAACGGCTTCCTGTGCTGCTCCAGGAGCGCGCAGACGATGCTCCCCACGCGCCCGTAGCCACAGACGATGGCGTGGTCCTCGATGGCCGAGGGCCGCGCCGCGTCCGCGTCCCGCGCGGCGCCGACGCGGCGGGCCTGCACCCGGCGCAGCAGCGCGGGCGCGAGGCCGTTCACCAGGGGGGAGAGGAGGATGGTCACCACCGTCGCGCTGAGCAGCAGGTTGAAGATCGGCCGCGACAGGGCGCCCTGCTCGAGGCCGATGCGCGCGAGCAGGAACGAGAACTCGGCCGACTGCGCGAGCGCCGCGCCGATCAGGACCGAGAGCCGCGTCGAGCACCCGAGCCAGCGCGCGAGGACGGTCGTCACCGCCCCCTTGGCGAGGACGATCAGCGCCACGGTCACGAGGACGAGCGCCCACGCGTCGAGCACGAACGCCGGATCCAGCAGCATGCCGATGGAGACGAAGAAGATCCCCGAGAAGATGTCCCGCATCGGGATGGCGTCGCCCAGGATCCGGTGCGCCAGGTCCGACTCGCCGACGACGACGCCGGTCAAGAACGCCCCGAGGGCGAGGGAGACGCCCAGCAGCGAGGCGCCGCCCGCCATGGCGAGGGCGAGCGTGACGACCGCGAGCGCGAAGAACTCCCGGTTGTGGAGCGCGGACGCGCGGCGGAGCCCCCACGGCACGACCCAGAACGACAGCGGCACGACCACGAAGAAGAACAGCGCCGCCTTGCCGAGCAGCGGGCCCACGGCCGTCGAGCTCGGCGACAGGAACGCGAGGACGGCGACGAGGGCCACGGTCGAGATGTCCTGGACCGAGGACCACGCGATCCCGAGCTGGGCGTGGCGGCTGTCGAGCTCCCCGCGATCGGAGAGGACCTTGCCGAGCACGGTGCTCGACGAGTTCGAGATGACCGCCCCGAAGGCGTACGACTCGAGGGGACCCCAGCCGAGCGCGCGCCCGACCAGGTAGCCGAGCCCGATCATCACGGCGACCTGGAGGAGCGCGCCCAGGATGGCGACCCGGCCGGCGCGGACGAGCGCTCGCATCGAGAGCTGCGCGCCGATGACGAACATCAGGAAGATGATGCCGAGCTCGGCCAGCTCGGCGATGGCCTCCGTCTGGCCGATGATGCCCGGCGTGAACGGGCCGATCGCGACCCCGGCGAGCACGTAGCCGAGGATGAGCGGCTGGCCGAGGCGCAGCGCGACGGCCGCGCCGATCAGCGCGGCGACGAGGGCCGTGACGAGGTGAACGAGGAGGCCGCCGTCCTGCATCGGCTCACCCGAGAGGTGCCAGCAGCGCGGCCCGCGCGATCCTCGATCCGAAGACCGGAGACGGGCCCCTGGGGACGGGCAGGAAGCGAGACATTCCGGGCGTATAGCACGCCCGAACCCCCGGCCCGGCGCCCCGCCGCGCCGCGTGACGAGCAGGGCGACGACCCCGGCGAGCTCGACCGACAGGACACGCCGCGCTGGCCGAGCGCGCGGGGCGCGCCGCCGCGGGGCGCTACGCGACGGGCGGCGGCGGCGGCGCCGACGCGGTCGGCTCGCCCTCGAGGCGCCGGCGCACGTACCCGAGGTGCAGGTAGAGCTCGTAGAGGTTCGCCATCGCCCCGAGCGGGACCGAGACGGTGGCGAGGCTCTCCTCGAGCTCCCGGAGCTTCGCGGCGAGCTCCGCGCGCCGCGCCGGATCCACCGGGCGGGACAGCTCCTGCTGGGCGCGGTGCAGGACCTCGTAATGGCGGTAGATCCGCGCGCGGACGCGCCAGGTGTAGAGGGGCTGCGCGATCTTGAGGACGGAGAAGATCACCGTCGCCAGGGGGAGCAGCATGAGCTTGAGCCGGCTCACCATCGACGCGGCCCAGAACGGCAGGAAGCGCCGCAGGAACGAGGGCCCCTCCTCGAGGTAGCGCCGCGCCTCGGGGTGGATCGGCGCCTCGACGAAGCGCGCGGACGGGAACTCGCCGGGCGCGTCGAGGAGGTTGCCCTGCTCGTGCACGGCCTGGGCCGCCTCGAGCAGGAGCGGGATCAGCGCGGGGTGGAGCGCCTGGCTGGCGACGAGCGCGGCGGGCGGGGCGAGCAGCGGGCGCGGCGCGGGCGGGATGTTGCGCTCGAGGTCGAGCAGGCCCTCGCTGAGCGTGACGCTGGTGAGGTAGGGGTAGCGGCGCGCGAAGCTATCGTGCTGGCGCAGGTCCATGAGGTGCACGCCGTCCTCGCGGATGAGCGCCTGCACGTGCGACGAGCCGGGGCCGACGATGAAGAAGGCGGCGTCGACGCGGCCGGCCAGGAGCGCCTCGGCGGCCTCGGGATCGGTCAGGGACGCGAAGGGGACGCCGGCCGCGGCCTGCGCGCCGGCGGTGACGCCGCTGTCCGCGAGCAGCCGCAGCGCGACCACGCGGGTGCCGCTGCCCTCGGGGCCGACGGAGAGGCGCTTGCCGGCGAGGTCGGTGAGGCGCTCGAGCGGCCGCTCGCCGCGGTGGAAGATCCAGAGCGGCTCGCGGTAGACGCTGGCGAGGCTGCTCAGGCGATCGCGGGCCTCGGGCGGCATGGCGCCGCCCTGCACGAAGGCGACCGAGACGTCGCTCGCCGGATCGAGCAGGAGGGCCACGTTCTCGGCCGAGCCCGCGGTCTCGCGGATCTCGAGGGAGATGCCGTGCCGGGCCAGGTACGCGCGGTACTGCTCGGCGAAGGCGTGGTAGCGGCCGCTGGCCTGTCCGGTGGCGATGGTCAGCCGGCGGGGCGGCGGGGGCTCGACGAAGAGCAGGTAGGTCACGACGAGGGCGACGACGCCGAGGACCAGGAACGGGGCCCAGACGCGGAGGAGCTCCCTGCGGTGGCTGTCGGCGATCTCGCGGCGGAACTGGCGGCGGAAGGGGAGTCGGATCATGGGCCGCTGGCCTCGGGGTGTCTGCCTCGTGGAGGTCCGCGCTCGCCGCCGGGCGCTCAATCGACGCGGACGACGGCGACCTGCGATACCCTGCCGGGGGGCTCGACGTCGACGGTGACGAAATGACGCCCGACGCCGTCGAGCCGCTCGGGGATGGCGCCGCCGCCGCCCGAGATGTACGCCGGGATCCCCGCGTTCTCGAACGCGTAAAACGAGTGGATGTGGCCGTAGAACGTGAGGTCCACGCGCCCGTCCGCGAGCATCGTGAGCAGCTTGTTCGCCTCGGCGCGGCTCGCGAAGGCGCCGTTGCGGGAGCCCACCGGATCGAGGGGCGCGAGGTGCATCGTGACCACGTGCAGGAGGTCCCGCCCCTCGGCGAGCCAGCCGGGGAGCCACCCGTAGACGAGCGGATCGATCGTCGCGCTCGCCGAGTCGAGCATCGTGAACTGCACGCCCCGGAAGGCGAAGCGGAAATTCCCCCGTCCGAACCACTCGTGGTAGAGGTCGTCCCGCGTGCCGAGCTCGTGGTTGCCGAGCGTCGCGTAGCAGGGGAAGGCGAGCGTCTTCATCTCGCGCTGGAACCGCTCGAGCTGCTCGGCCGAGCCCCGCGAGGTGAGATCGCCGCTGATGAGCGCGAAGCGGATGCCCTCCGCCTCGTTCATCTTCGCGTAGATGTCCTGCACGCGGTCGATGTCCTCCTGGACATCGGCGAAGACCGCGAACCGCCACGGATCGAGCCGCGCCGCGTCCGGCGGGCGCAGCGAGAGCGTGGCCTCGGCGCCGGGCGGCACGGTGAGGCGGAACGTGCGCTGCGTCGGGAACGGCGCCTCGACGAGCGCCACGGGCACGCGCTTGCCCTCGGCGTGGGCCGACAGCTCGGCGTCGGCGAGCATGTTCTCGATCGTGACCGTCCACGGCCCGCCGCCCGGGTCGGCGAGGCGGACCGAGAGCGCGGGCGCGCTCGCCCACAGCGAGAGCTCGCCGGGCGCGAGGCGACGGATCGCCGCGAGCCCCTCGTCCACGACGACGCGCGCCTCGCCCGTGGAGGCCTTTCCCACCTCGAGATCGCGGCGCGCGCGGCCCTCGGCCACGTCGAGGCACGAGAGCGCGAGCGGCGCGGTCAAGAAGAGGAGCACGAAAAGCGGGTCTCTCACGATCATGGCGATCCTCCGGGGCGCATGAGCAGCGACAGGCGCCCGACATACGCGGAGCCCGCTCGCACGTCGGCGAGCAGGCCCCAGCGGGGCGAGGCATCGAGCCGGCCCTGCAGGCCGATGTGGCCGGCGACGCCGCTGCCCAGGCCGGTGATCTTCGCGCCGGCGGCGTAGCCGTCGTGCCGGTGCTCGTAAAACGCCTTGGCCTCGCCGCGCGGATACCCCTCGTGCCCGAGGTACATCCCGAAGGCGAAATGCGGGATCAGGAGCTCGTTCCCCTCGAGCGGCCGGCGGCCGTTGCGATAGGCCTCGATCCCGATCCCCCAGCCCATCTCCGCGAACGAGCCCCGCAGCGTCGGCCCGATGTGCGCGAGATCGAGCCGGCCCTGGACCGAGACCTCGCCGGTGGTGATCGAGAAGCCGTCGGAGGTGTAGCGGTGATGGGTGAGCGCGGCCTCGATCTCGAGGAACGAGCCGTCCGCCGCGCGCGGGCCGTCGGGCGTGCCGGGCCCGAGGAAGCGATAGGCGGTCTCGGCGCGGAGGCGCGCGTTGTCGTCGTTCAGGGCAAACCAGCCGGAGCCCGAGAGCCGGAGCGAGCGCGAGCGCAGGTCCATGCCCGGCACGAGGAAAGAGCGGTAAGCGAACGTGGGGTCGTGGACGTAGGCCACGCCGAGCTGCGTCTCGACCCAGGGCAGCGCGGGAGGAGGGCTGCCCGTGCCGCCCTCGGGGGCGAGCACGCCATAGAGATCCGCGAGGAGGGAGATCCCGAACAGGCCGGCGCCCGTCACCGTGGTGAGCACGATCGGGGCGATGACGCGCCGCGAGGCCCCGGAGACCGCCGCGCCCCCGAGCCCGCCGACGACGAGCCCGGTCCCCGCGCCCCCGAGCGCCATGAGGGACAGGCCCGTGCGGCCCTCGCCCGCGAGGAGGTGCCCGCTGCCGTGCACGAGGAGCCCGGGGATCACCGCGCCGGCCGCGGCGAGGGCGCGCCGCCCGGGAGAGATCGCTTGCCCCGCCGGCGCCGCGCTCGCCGGCGCCGTGCTCGACGCTCCGGCGGGAACGGCCGTGGCCGGGGAGGTAGGGAGATCCTCGGCCTCGTCGGCGTGGGCCGGCACGGCAGTGAGGAGCGCGAGCAGGGCGAGGAGGTGGCCTGTCGTACGCGAGGGCCTCAGCATCAGATCTTCGTGAAGGGCGCCTACCGTGGCACAGCCGTGCGCGATTTGCACGCCTCGCGTGGGTCTCTCGCGCGCAGCGCCACGGCCGAGGACGTCGCGTGGCTGCGCGAGCCTCTCGGCGCTCCTAGCCTCCCCGTGACGCGCTTTCCCGCCACCAGCTCGCGCTCATCAGGGGGTCGTGCGCTACGCTGACGGCATGAGCCGCGTCGCGAAGCAGCTCCCCGGCAGGCCCGCCACGCTGGAGGACCTCCTCGCCATCCCCGAGGAGGTCCGCCGTCATGAGATCATCGACGGCGAGCTCATCGAAAAAGGGGCGGCCACCGGAGAGCATGGCGGCGCGCAGGCGGACCTCGTGACCGCCCTCAATCACCGCTTCGGCCGCCGCCCAGGGGGCCGCTGGCCGGGCGGGTGGTGGTTCGCCACGGAGGTCGAGATCTCCTTCGCCCCGGGGCAGGTTTACCGCCCCGACGTCGTCGGCTGGCGCAGGGAGCGCGCGCCTCAGCGCCCCACGGGCGTCCCCATCGCCCTTCTCCCCGACTGGATCTGCGAGATCCTCTCGACGAACCGGCGCAACGACCTCATCAAGAAGAAGCGCGTCTATCATCGATGCCAGATTCCTCACTACTGGATCATCGATCCAGCGGAGGACACGCTGGCCGTCCATCGCTGGGGGCCGGACGGCTACATCGAGATCCTCGCGGCGCAGCGAGGAGAGCTCGTCCGAGCGGAGCCCTTCGACGCCGTCGCGCTCCATGTCGGCGTGCTCTTCGGAGACGACGAGCCAGAGGAGTAGAGAGGGTGTTTCTGGGGCGGTGTGGGGGACGGACCGATGTTTGACCGGGTATAAATCAGCAGAGCCGTAGGCCCCCGGAGGCCCCAGGCCGAGGCCGCCCCCTCCCCCGCCCTCCAGCCTCACTCACTGCCAGCGGAAGATCTTGAGCCCGACCGCGAAGGAGACGACGCCCCAGACGACGAGCACCGCGAGCTCGGGCGCGAGCGCCGAGAGCGGCGCCGCCTCGAGCATCACGCCGCGGAGCGCGTCGTTCAGCGCGGTGAGGGGCAACGCCTGGATGAGCGGCTGCATGGCGTCGGGGAAGCGCTCGGTCGAGAAGAAGACGCCCGAGAAGATCCACATCGGGAACGTCGCGAGGTTGATCAGGCCCGACACGCCCTCGATCGTCCGCGGCCGCGCGGCGAGCAGCAGGCCCAGGCCCACGAAGCTCATCGCGCCGATCAGCGAGACCAGCCCGAGCGCCGCGATCGAGCCGGCGATCGGCACGTCGAGCAGGAAGAACGCGAACAGGACCAGCGCCGTGACCTCGAGCGCCAGGAAGACCAGCCGCGCGCCGATGTGCGCGGTGAGGAGCTGCCAGCGCCGCATCGGCGCCGCCACGAACAGCTTGAGCAGCTTGCCGATGCGCTGCTGGACCAGCGAGAAGCCGATCGCCCAGATCCCCGTCGACATCAGGTTCATGCCGAGCAGCCCGGGCACCAGGAAATCGACGTAGCGCGACCCCCGCTCGGTCATCTCGAGCTCGGCGGCGCGGAACGCGTCCGCGCGCCCCGCGGCGCGCTGCAGCGCCTGATCCACCTCGAGCCGCGCCACACGGCTCTCGGTCCGCGTCGGATCGAACCAGTAGGTGGGCGGATCGGTGTCCAGCACGACGAGCGCGACCCGGCCGGCCCTGAGCTCCTGCCGCGCCTGCTCCCGCGGGGCCACGCGGGGCAGCACCCGCCCCGACGCCTCGAGCGCCGCGCGCCGCGCCTCGGCCCCCGCGCCCGCCTCCACGCTCACCGGCACGGGCTCGGCCGGCTGCTCCCGGAACGCGACGGCCAGCGCCGCCGAGAGCAGGATCGGGAACACGAACATCCAGAAGAGCGCCTCGGGCTCGCGCAGCGACTCCGCCACCCGCGCCCGGGTGAGGAGCACGAGCGGCGCGGCGCGGAGGGAACGGAGCCACCTCGCCATCACGAAACCTCCGCCCCTTCGAGCCTCCGCCCGGCGAGGGCCATGAACACGTCCTCCAGGCTCGCGTGGTGCGTGGCGAGCCGCCTCGGCTCGACCCCGCGCGCCGCGCAGAGCGCGAGCAGCGGCGGTAGCACGCGCGCGACGTCGCGCACGGTCAGCCGGAGCGTCCCCTGCGACAGGCGCGCCGCCTCCACGCCCGGCAGCCCCCGGAGCTCCTCCTCGACGAGCTCGCCCTCGACCTCGAGCTCCACGACGTGCTCGGCGCCGAGCGAGGCGACGAGCGCCGCCGGCGTCCCCTGCGACAGGATCCGCCCGCGGTCGACGATCGCCACGCGGTCGCAGAGGCGCGCGGCCTCCTCCATGTAATGCGTGGTCAGGAGGATCGTGCGGCCGCGCGCCTTCAGATCCTCCACGATGCCCCAGATCTCGCGGCGCGACGCCGGATCCAGCCCGGTGCTCGGCTCGTCGAGGAACAGCACCTCGGGATCGCCCGCGAGCGCGCACGCGAGCGACAGCCGCTGCTTCTGTCCCCCCGACAGCGCGCGCACGAACGCGCGCGACTTCTCCTGCAGGGACACCTGGCGCAGCGCCTCGTCCGGGTCGAGCCCGCGCGGGTAGAAGCTGCGGAACAGCGCGATCACCTCGGACACCCGCAGCTTGTCCGGGAAGCGCGTCTCCTGGAGCTGGATGCCGAGCCGCGCGCGCAGCGCGATGCCGTCCCCGACCCAGCGCTCCCCGAGCACCTCGACCTCGCCCCCGTCCGGGCGCGTCAGCCCCTCGAGGATCTCCACCGTGGTCGTCTTGCCGGCGCCGTTCGGGCCGAGCAGGCCGAAGCACTCGCCGCGCCGCACCTCGAGGTCGAGCCCGCTCACGGCCACGACCTCGCCGTACCGCTTGACCAGACCGCGACAGACCAGGGCGGGAGTGGCTGACACGGCGGGCATGTATCGCGAAGCAAGCCCGAAAGGAACCCGCCCGCCGAGGCGTACCGGGCGGCCGTGCCCCCCGGGGAGCGCCCTCGACAGAGGGTGTGCGGGCCCAGGCGCCCACAGGCGCGCCGGAAAATTCGACAAGCGACGCGACGCATTGCCTCCCCGGAGAATCGAATCCCGCCAGAGACCTGCGGCCGGAGCCTCGAGCGCGGCCCCGCAAGGAACCCTCCGGTCCGAGATCCCGTGGCTGACCGGTCTGCAATCCCGGAGCGACAGAGTTGGAGGGGGCGCGTGGTGAGCGATGATGAGGGCGTGGTTCCTGTGCGCTGCGGCGAGATCGTCGCGGAGCGCTACAGGGTGGAGCGGCTCCTCGGGACCGGGGGGATGGGGACCGTCGTCGCCGCGAGGCACCTGTCGCTCGGCGAGCTCGTCGCCATCAAGTTCATGCGCGCGGAGTACTGCGGCAACCCGCAGCTCCTGCGGCGGTTCCAGCGCGAGGCGCGCGGCATGTTCCGGCTGAAGACCGAGCACGTGCCGCGCGTCTTCGATCTGGGCACGCTCGCGCCGCGGCCGGGCGTCGCGCAGCCGGTGCCGTTCATCGTCATGGAGCACCTCTCGGGCAACGATCTCCGCTCGATCGTGGAGCGCCGCGGGCGGCTCCCGGTCCCGGAGGCGGCCGAGTACGTCCGGCAAGCGTGCGCCGCCGTGAGCGAGGCGCACGCGCTCGGGATGGTGCACCGGGACATCAAGCCCGCGAACCTGTTCCTGACGTACCGGACCGACGGCACGCCGCTCGTCAAGGTGCTCGACTTCGGCGTCGCGAAGTTCACGACCGCGAGGCCCGAGGACGAGGGGCTCGAGCTGACGACGGCGCGGTCGGTCATGGGCTCTCGCCGCTACATGGCGCCCGAGCAGATGCTCACGCCCAGGGACGTCGATCTGCGCGCGGACCTCTGGGCGCTCGGCGTCGTGCTCTACCAGCTCGTGAGCGGCGCGCTGCCGTTCGGCGCGGAGACCCTGGAGCAGCTCGTGCTCGTCGTGACGGAGCAGCCGCCGCGGCCGCTCCGGAGCGCGTGCGCCGATCTGCCCGACGGCTTCGACGAGATCGTGATGCGCTGCCTCGAGAAGGACCGGCGCCTCCGCCCGGCCTCGGCCGGCGAGCTCTCGGCCGCGCTCGCGCCGTTCGCGCTGAACGGGCCGCCCGACGCGACGCTGCCCACGGCGATCCACCGGAGCGAGCCGACGTTCACGTGGCGAGAGGAGCGGCTGCCCACGACCGCGGATCGGCCGGCCGTGGAGAAGCGGCCGGAGCGCCGCCGCGCGCCGCGGGCGTGGTTGACGGGCGCGGCCGGTACGCTCGCCGCGGGCGCCGCGCTGCTCGGGGTCGTCCTGCCGTCGGGGTGGTCGCGCGCGCCGGGGGCCACCTGGGCCGACGGCGCCGGCGCGCAGCGCCTGGCGGGGGTGCCGCAGGGGCTCGCCGCGGAGCCGCCGACGGCCGCGGCGGCGGGGCCGCTCGAGGCGCGCCGCGACGCGCTCGCGCTGGACGGCGCGCAGCACGCCGTCGCGGGCAGCGCGTTCCAGGCGAGCGCCGGGAACGCGCCCCTCGTCGCGAGCGATGCGGCCTGCCTCCTCGGGTCGACGAGGACCGCGCCGCCCGCGGCGGCGAGCGCCGGGCAGACGCAGCGCGCCCCCGCGCCCCCGGCCCGGCGGCTGGGGATCCCGGACAGCGGGGCGCCGCGCCGGGCGCCCCCGCGGCGCCAGGAAGGCGCCGCGCGGCCCGGCGATGCGCCCTCGCCGTCCGCTGCGGCGCGGGGGTCCCAGAGGCGCGCTCCCCCGGCCGCCGCGGCGCCCCCGGCCGCCTCGGAGGCGCCGGCATCTCCGGCGCCCCTCGCGCCCGGGGCAGCCCATGCCGCGCCCGGGGCCCGGCTCCGCGGCGCGACGGCCCGGCCGCTTCCGCGGCGCCGGCGGCCCCGGCCGCTTCCGCGGCGCCGGCGGCCCCGGCCGCTTCCGCGGCGCCGGCGGCCCGGTCGCTCCCGCGGCGCCCGCGGATCCGCCGGCTCCCGCGGCGCCCGCGGACCGCGCCGCCGCCCCCGGCGTCGCGGGAGCGCCCGGCGCTGGCGCCCGGACGGCCCCGGAGGTCCCGGACAGCCCCTGGTGATCGCCATGCGCGGAGAAGCTCGCCCGACGGCCCCCTCTCGTCGCCCGCGCCGGCGCGGGCCGCGCCTGCGCGGGCTCGCCTGCACCCTCGCGGCGCTCTCGCTGTCGCTCTGGCCGGCGAGCGGCGCGGCTGGCGAGCCCGGTGCCGCCTGCGAGCCCGGCGCGGCCCGCGCCGGCGCGGCCGGCGAGCCCAGGGCCGGACACAAGGACCAGGTGCTCGCGCTCTACCAGGTCGCGAGGGAGCTGCTCGAGGCGGGGCGCGCCGCCGAGGCGTGCGCGGTGCTCGAGCAGGGCCGGCGGCTCGATCCGACGGCGATGAACCTCCTCCTGCGGCTCGGCGACTGCCTCGCGCGCACGGGCAGGACCGCGAGCGCCTTCAACGTGTTCAACGAGGCCGCGGCCGTGGCCAGGAGCGCGGGCGACTCCCGCGCGGCGCGCGCGGCCACGCTCGCGGCGGAGCTCGAGCCGCGGCTCTCGCGCCTCGAGATCGCGGCCCCCGCGGCGGACGCCCCGCCAGGGCTCGAGATCCGGCGCGACGGCGTGCTGGTCCTGCCCGAGCAGTATGGGCAGCCGATCCCGGTCGATCCGGGGCCCCACACGATCGAGGCGCGGGCGCCCGGCAGGAAGCGCTGGTCCGTGACGCACACGGTCGCGCCGGACGGCGGCCGCGTGGTCGTCGACGTGCCCGTCCTGGAGCAGGAGCCGCCGCCGCTGCGCGCCGGGGCGCCGGTCGCCCCGGGGCAGGCGCCTCCCGCCCTGGCGCTCGCCGGGGCGCGAGGCCGCGGCGCGGGCGACCGGGACCGCGGCGCGGGCGACCGGAACCGCGGCGCGGGCGGCGCGCAGCGGCTCGTCGCGCTCGCGAGCGGCGGCGTCGGCCTCGTCGGGCTCGGCGTGGGCGCCGTCCTCGGCGCCCAGGCGCTCGCCCGCCGGGACGCCTCGAACCGGGGCCACTGCGACGCGCAGAACCGCTGCGACGCCGCCGGCGTCGCGCTGCGCGCGGACGCGCAGGCGGCTGGCACCGCCTCGACCGTCGCGTTCTCGGCCGGCGCGGCCGCGCTGCTCGCCGCCGGCCTGCTCTACTGGACCGCGCCGTCCCGGCCCGCCGGCGCGCCCGCGCGCGGCGCCACCGTGACCGCCGTGGCCGCTCCCGGAGCGTTCTCGCTCGTCGCGGGAGGGAGCTACTGACGTGGGCGCGCGCGGCCCGCTCGGGATCGGCAGGCCGCTCGCGCTCGCGGCGCTCGGCGGCGTCGGGTGCAACGCGCTGCTCGGCCTCGTCGGGTGCAACGCGCTGCTCGGCCTCGAGGACGGCATCCTCGTGGAGGACGGCGCGGGCGCGGAGCAGCGCTGCGAGCCGCTCTCGGTCGCCGCCTGCTACGGCGGACCGCCGGAGACCGCCGGCGTCGGCGCCTGCCGGGCCGGCGTCCGGCAATGCAGCGCCGCGGGCGACGGCTACGGCCCGTGCGAGGGCGAGGTGAGGCCCGCGCCGGAGCGCTGCGGCAACGCCCTCGACGACGACTGCGACGGCGCGGTCGACGAGGCGGAGGGCGGCGAGGACCCCCGCGATCCTGCGGGCGGCGCGGGGTGCGCCTGCGAGCCGGGGGCGGTCGAGGCGTGCCCCTACGGCGGGCCGCCGGAGACCGCCGGTGTCGGGGCGTGCCGGGCCGGCCAGCGGACGTGCGGGAGCGACGGCCGCTGGGGCCCGTGCGCCGGCGAGATCACGCCGCGCCCCGAGGACTGCGCGACGCCGGCCGACGAGGACTGCAGCGGCGGGCGCGACTGCGGCGCGGTGCTCTCGGGCGGCCTCCTGGGCGGCCCCGGCCAGGAGCAGGCGCGGGCGCTCGCGGCGGGCAGCGGGGGCTCCGCGATCGTGGGCGGCGAGTTCGAGGGCGACCTCGATCTCGGCGCCGGGCCGATCGCGAGCGGCGCCGAGCGGGACGTGTTCGTGGCGCGGATCGAGGCGGACGGCGCGGTCTCGTGGGCGCGGCGGCTCGTCGACGAGGGCCACGGCAGGCTGCGCGCGCTCGCCGTGGATCCCGGGGGCGAGGTGGTCCTGACGGGCGATTTCCAGGGGGTGATCGGCGGCGCCGGGCTCATCACGCCCGATCTGCGCGGGTTCGTGCTCAAGCTGGACGCGCGCGGCGGGGTGCGCTGGGGGACGACGCTCCACGGCGAGCCGCGCGACGTGGCGATCTCGACGGCGGGCGAGGTCGTGGTCGCGTCGTCGCTCGCGGAGCCGGCGGGCGGGAGCGACGTGGCGGTGGCGCGGTTCAGCGCGGGGGGGCTGCCGCTCTGGACCCGGGTGTTCGGCGGCGCGGGGGTGCAGGAGCCGACCGGCGTGGCGATGGACGCGCGCGGGCGCGTGGTCGTGACGGGGAGCTTCGAGGGCGAGCTGGAGCTCGGCGAGGGCGCGCCCCGGCTCTCGTCGGCGGGGATGACGGACGTGTTCGTGGCGCAGCTCGACGCGCACGGCGAGCCCATCGCGTCGCGCGCCTTCGGCGACGGCCGCGAGCAGCGGGGGGGCGACGTCGAGATCGGGCCGGACGGCGGGGTCGCGCTGAGCGGGACGTTCGAGGGCCAGCTCGACGCGGGCGGCGGCGCCCTGCTCGCGGACGGCGTCTCGGCGTTCGTGGTCGCGCTCGGGCCCGCGCGGGAGCACCGCTTCAGCCGGGCCTACGGGGCGCACGCGCCGCCGCGCCTCGCGCTCGCGGCGGACGGCGGCCTGGTGCTCGCGGGCGACGTCGACAGGCCGGTCGATCTCGGCGGCGGGCCGCTCGACGGCGAGGGCGGCGGCGCCGACATCGTCGTGGCGCGGCTCGACGGCGAGGGGCGCCACGTGTGGAGCACGCGGCTCGGGCCGGGCGCGCGGCGGCGCGGCGGCGAGCGGCGCACGGCGGGCGTGGCGGTCGATCCGGACCGCGGCGGTGTCCTGCTCGCGGCGACCGTGGAGGGGAGCGTGAACCTGGGCGGCGTCACCGCGGCCTCGGCGGCGGCCGATCTCCTCCTCCTCCGGCTGGCGCCATAGGACCGCCGAACAGGGCAGGACGCGCCCAGACTCAACCGGTCGTGCCGCCAACCTAGATCCGCCGGTGCGCGCGCTGAATGCGTGCGGCTCCGGGAGGAAGGAGGAAGAGAGACCGCAAGGGGCGCTAGGGGCGCTAGGGGCGCAAGAGAGAGAGGTATGTTCCCACCTCTCCTGTGTCCCTCACGCCCTTGCGGTGTTCTCTCTCATCGGCTGACAAGAGGACGGGCGGCCTGCGAGAGGTCGCCCGTCCTGTCGAGCTCGCTGGCCCGGCGATTGCTCGGCGATTACTCGCAGCTATCGCCGCAGGTCATGAGCGCCTTGCAGTTGTCAGCCTCCCTGCAGGCGTCCTCCGCGGCGAAGTAGCAATCGTTCGTCTGCTGGGCTTCGGCCACACAGGCATCGCAGTTGGCGTTGTCCACGTCGGGGTTCATCGCCGTGTCCCCGCAGACGTCGCTCTCCGCATCCGCGGTGTCGCACACGTCCGCGCACGGCGACTCCGCGACGCACCCACAGTGCCAGTACATCAGTTTGCCGAGCTCCTCATTCTCCGCGGCGTGCTCGGTGGAGCAGCAGTCGAGGCAGGCGTCGCCGGTCTCCTCGGCGCACGCATTGGTGGTGTCGCCGCCGCCCTCGCCGCCGCCCGTGCCACCCCCCTCGCCCGTGGTGGTGGTGGTCGTGGTGGTCGTGCCGCCCGCGCCGCCCTCGCCGCCCGCGCCGCCGTCGCCGCCCTCGCCGCTCGTGACCTGACAGGCCGCCATCGCACACACGCTGACCAGGATCGCGGCAAAACCGAAAGCTTTCATGAATCCACCTCCAGAAAGAATGATTGCGCTGCCCGGATTGAACACGACGCGTCGAACGACGTCGCCGGGCAACGCTCCCTCCGCACTTCAGCGCCACCGTCGGCGCCAGGTTCCGTTCCTACACCAGAAATTTCCGTGACGGTATCCGCTGCGTGCTTACAGCGGCGCATCCGCGCCGTCGACAGTTGCTCGATGAACGTCGCGCCTCCCCACCATGGGACCATGCGCGTGCAACGCCCCGAGGCGGATCGTCCGTCAGCGGCTTTGTGCAACAGGAGCAGACCCTAGCACACGGGAGGCGCGGGAGATCAAGCGCTCCGGCGTGGATAACCTGCTCCAGGGAAATGCATGACAACCGCGGGCGGCCTCTGCCGTAATGGTACGACATGAGGTCACCTGTAGAGCCCGCTGGCCCGGTGTCACCTCCGGACGATCGAGCCCTGGCTCTGGCAGGGCGCGGGGCGGCAGCCCTCGAGCTCGGGCGTCCCCCGCTACTGATTCGCGTCGATCGAGCCGAGGAAGTCGTTATAGGCGTCGATCTTGTCCGCCGGGACCACGTCGACGCCGGTGTTGACGCGGCTGCCGTCGACCAGCAGCGGGATCAGGATCTGCTTGGTGGCTTCGAGGCCGATGCTGTTGATACCGTAGAGGATGTATGGCACCAGGTACCCCTGGTAGTACTGCCGCTGTATGTGTGTGGCCTGGATGCGCCCCTGGCGCATGTAGTCGACGGTCTTCGGATCGAAGTCGAAGGCGACGATGGGAATGTCCAGCTTGCTCGCGGCCTCCGCGGCCATCGCGCACCGGTACGAGATGTTGAAGAGGCCGAGCATGCCGACGACGGGCGGGTCCGCGGACCCGAGCCGGGCCTGCATCCATTCGACGTCCTCGGCCTCGCCCGTGCTGGTCCAGGTGGCTTGACGCACCAGGACCTCGTAACCGGCTGCCTCGAGGACCTCCCGGGCGCTCAGCGTCCGCTCCATCCCGTTGACCCACTCGGTGTCCTCGCTGCCATGGAGGATCACCGTGCCCGGCGCCGGGGGCAGCATCGCGAGCAGGGTCTCCCCCGCCGTCCTTCCGGCGGCGATGTCGAGGGTCCCGACGTGGAGCGAGCGCCTCGTGGTCGGCACGTCGGTGTCGAGCGTCACCACGTGGACCCCCCTCGCGATCGCGTCATCGACGGCGGCTGTCTGGACGTTGTTGAAGGGCGCGAGGCCGAGCCCCTCCGCGCCGTCCGCCACCACCTGCTCGATCTGTCGATTCTGGAGCTCTACCCGCTCCTCGTCATCGGCCCCCTCCGCGATGGGCCCGATCACGCTGCCCAGGACCCCGAGCTCGCCCATCGCTCGGGTCGCGGCCTTGACGACCGGCGACCAGAAACCGGAGGCCTCCTTCAGCAGGATCGCCATCTGCATTGGCCGGCTCGGGCGCCTGTTGAGCTCGGTGACGAGGCGGTCGATCGTCACCTCTAGCTCCATCGGCGTGAACTCGTTGCTGGAGGTCGAGATGCGCCGGATGGGGGCGGGCTTCGAGCCCTCGTCGGAGGCGTCGCCCGATCCGCACGCCGCCGTCGACAGCGTGAGCGCGAGAGCCGTCATCCCCCATCGTGCATTCCTCGTCATGAGACCTCTCCTCGTCCGTGCGAAACGCGATCGTTCTGGAGCCGCCGGTGGCGCGCAGCATGGCGCGCGTGAGATCCCGTCGCAGGGATCGCCCGCCGCCGCGATCCTCCGCCTCCTCGGGCAAGCGCTCCGTGCCGCTCATGGACTCCACCCTGCCCGATCTTGCCGTGTCGGCCGGCACGGGGATCAGGCCAGCGTTCGCCACTCTACTCGGTGGCTCCCGCCCTTGATAGCTCTTTTTGCCCCCTGAAGCGCCGAGTCGCCTCGCTCACGCCGCGGCGGGAGCGCGGATGGGCCGTGCGCGGGAAGGCCAGAGTCACCCACACCGTATCGCGTCGAGCGACATCGGCGTTGCCAGCGCTCCCTGGCTCTCTCCTGCTCTCCCCGGCGCTCTCTCGCTCTCCCCTGCTCTCCCCGTCACGCACGCCCGCTGGCCCGTGCTCGCTCGTCCCGCCGCGGCCGGCCCCGGAGCGCCGGCCGGCGGCGATCCATCCACCCCCGGCGGACCGCGCGGGCCTCGCCTCCGCCCGTCCAGACGCGCCGCGGAGGCGCAGGAGCCCGGGGCGTTCTTTGTGATCCGGAATCCATCCCTTCGTCGAAAAGCGCGTCGTGCCGCCGGCCCGGCGCACATTTCATCGCAAGGAAACCTCCCGGAAACCTGGCGCTGGGCAGAAGGAACCTCGCCAGGACATCACGTCGCTGGCCCTCGCCCGAGGGCAGGGCCCTGCTGTGCAGGGCGGTCCTCCGGCGCCCGGCCGGGAGGCGACAGCGGTTCGGTCGCTGACTCCCAGGCTCCCCAGCGGCTCTCGTGCAGTCGGAAACCGCCGCGCCGCGTCGATGCAGGGCATCGGACGGGCTGCCGGCACCCGAGGAGGAGGATTGACCATGTTCACGTCTGGGTTCGGCGGTGAGGAGCGGCCGGCGGCGGGCTCCTTCAGGCGGCGCGCGATCTGCGCCGCGGCGGCGGCCCTCGCCGGCGCGGCCCTGCTCTCCGCGTGCGACAAGTCCAGCCAGGACGCGCCCGCGCCCGGGGCGCCCGCGTCGCCTGCGTCCGAGGGCGCGACCATCAAGGTCGGCGTGCTCCACTCGCTGAGCGGCACCATGTCGATCAGCGAGGTGGCGGTCAAGGACGCCACGCTGCTCGCCATCGACGAGATCAACAAGGCGGGCGGCGTGCTCGGCAAGCAGCTCACGCCCGTCGTCGAGGACGGCGCCAGCGACTGGCCCACGTTCAACGAGAAGGCCAGGAAGCTCCTCCAGCAGGACCGCGTGGCGGTCGTGTTCGGCGGGTGGACCAGCGCCAGCCGTAAGGCGATGCTGCCCTCGTTCGAGGAGCTGAACGGCCTCCTGTTCTACCCGGTGCAGTACGAGGGCCTGGAGCAGTCGCCCAACATCTTCTACACCGGCGCCGAGCCGAGCCAGCAGATCGTCCCCGCGGTCGATTACCTGCTCGAGAACGGCAAGAAGCGCGTCTACCTGCTCGGCTCCGACTACGTCTTTCCGCGCACGGCCAACAAAATCATCAAGGCGCAGCTCGCGGCGAAGGGCGGAGAGCTCGCCGGCGAGGAGTACCTGCCGCTCGGCGGGACCGAGGTCAGCACGATCATCAGCAAGATCAGCGCGGCGAAGCCGGACGCGGTCTTCAACACGCTGAACGGCGACAGCAACGTGGCGTTCTTCAAGCAGCTCAAGGACGCCGGGCTCACCCCGGACAAGCTGCCCGTCCTCTCGGTCAGCGTCGCCGAGGAGGAGGTGCGCGGCATCGGCGCCGACAACATCGCCGGACACCTCGTCTCGTGGAACTACTACCAGACCACGGACACCCCCGAGAACAAGAGGTTCGTCGACGCGTACAAGGCCAAATACGGCGCCGACCGCGTGACGGACGACCCCATCGAGGCGGGCTATTTCGGGGTCTTCCTGTGGAAGCAGGCCGTCGAGAAGGCGAAGTCGACGGACGTGGACAAGGTGAAGGCGGCGGTCCAGGCCGGGGGCATCGAGTTCGCGGCGCCCGAGGGCCTGGTCCGGCTCGACGGCAAGAACCAGCACACCTGGAAGACGGTGCGCATCGGCCGGGTCCGGAAGGACGGGCTCATCGAGGAGATCTGGAGCTCGGGGAAGCCCGTCCAGCCCGATCCGTACCTCACCGCGTTCGCCTGGGCGAAGGAGCTCGCCGCGCGGTAGCGCGGCGGGGAGCGGCGCGGCGCCTCGACCAGTCGGGAGCTCTCTCATGAACGAGCTAGTCCTCCACGCCTTCAACGGCATCAGCCTGGGGTCGATCCTCCTGCTCATCTCGATGGGCCTCGCGTTCTCGTTCGGGCTGATGAACGTGATCAACATGGCCCACGGCGAGTTCATCATGGCCGGGGCCTACACGACGTACGTCGTCGGACGGCACCTCGCGCCGCTCCTCGGCGGGACGGAGGCCGGGCTCTGGTTCCTGCTCGCGCTGCCGGCCTCGTTCGTGGTCGCCGGCGCGCTCGGGCTCGCCCTCGAGCTGTCGCTCGTCCGCTTCCTGTACGGCAGGCCGCTCGACACGCTCCTCGCCACGTGGGGCGTCGGCCTCGTGCTGCAGCAGGCGGCGCGGAGCCTGTTCGGGGCGTCCAACGTGCAGGTCTCGAGCCCGGCCTGGCTGCGCGGCGGCGTCCAGCTCGCGGGCGGGCTGCAGCTCCCCTACAAGCGCGTCTTCCTCATCGCGCTCGTCGTCGCGTGCATCGCCGCCGTCTACGCCTACCTGCACCGCTCCGCCGGCGGCCGGCGGCTGCGCGCGGTGATGCAGAACCGGGAGATGGCCTCGTGCCTCGGCGTGCGCACGCGGCGGGTCGACGCGGCGACGTTCGCGCTCGGCGCCGGGCTCGCGGGGGTCGCGGGCTGCGCGCTCACGCAGCTCGGCTCGATCGGGCCGTCGCTCGGGACGAACTACATCGTCGACGCCTTCATGGTGGTCATCCTCGGCGGCCTCGGGCGGCTGCCGGGCACGGCGGTGGCGGCGCTCGTGATCGGCGTCGCGAACACGGCGCTCGAGCTGTCGACGACCGCGTCGCTCGGCAAGGCGCTCGTGTTCGCGCTGGTGATCGCCTTCCTGCAGTGGCGGCCGACGGGCCTGCTCGCCCTGCGCAGCCGGTAGAGAGGGTTATCCATGACCGGTCGAGACTCCGCACTTCGCACCTTCCTCTGGGCCTGGGGAGCGCCGCTCGCGGTCGCGCTGCCGCTGCTCGCCGCGCCGCTCGTGCTCTCCGACTTCCGCCTGAACCTGCTCGGCAAGTTCCTCACGTACGCCATCGTCGCCCTCGGGCTCGACCTCATCTGGGGTTACGGCGGGATGCTCAGCCTCGGGCAGGGGCTCTTCTTCAGCCTCGGGGGCTACGCGATGGCGATGTACCTCAAGCTCGAGGCGTCGGGCTCGCGCCTGCCCGACTTCATGAGCTGGAGCGGCCTCGAGGCCTTGCCCCTCTTCTGGGAGCCGTTCCGCTCGCCCGTCGTCGCGATCGCCGCCGCCGTCCTCGCCCCGATGGCGATCGCGTCCGCGGCGGGCTACCTCGTCTTCCGCAGCCGCGTCCAGGGCGTCTACTTCTCCCTGATCACGCAGGCGCTCACGCTGATCGCCTCGATCCTCTTCATCGGCCAGCAGGCGCTCACCGGCGGCACGAACGGGATCACGAACCTCAAGACGATCTTCGGCTTCCCGCGGGGCGCGGCGGCGACGCAGACGGTGCTCTATTTCGTGACGCTCTTCTGCCTCGGGGCGCTCTACCTGCTCTGCCGGCGGCTCACCCAGTCGCGCTTCGGGCGGCTGCTCGTGGCGATGCGCGACGACGAGAACCGGGTCCGCTTCCTCGGCTACGACCCGGTCGTCCTGAAGACCCTCGTGTTCGCGCTCTCGGCGGGCATGGCCGGCGTCGCGGGCGCGCTGTTCGTCTGCCAGGTCGGCCTCATCTCGCCCTCGTCGATGGGCGTCGTGCCGTCGGTCGAGATGGTGACCTGGGTGGCGGTCGGCGGCCGCGGCACGCTGCTCGGCGCGATCGTGGGCGCGATCGCGGTCAGCCTGGGCAAGAGCGCCCTGAGCGAGTCGTACCCCGAGCTGTGGCAGCTCGCCTTCGGCGCGCTCTTCGCCGCGTCGGTCGTGCTGCTGCCGGCGGGCCTCGCCGGCTTCGTGCGGCGCGCCGCGGCGAGGCTCGCGCCCGGCGGCGCGCGCCGCGCGTCCGTCCTGCGCGCCGGCGCGGCGGCCGCCGAGCGGGCGGCTCCGGACGAGGCCGAGCCCGAGGCGAAGCCGGCGCCCGGGCGCTGGGCGGGGGGGCGTCGAGGATGAACGGAAGCGGACGGTGGATGAACGAGAGATGAACGAGAGAGGAGCGACGCGATGAGCGCTGGCAACATCGTCGAGGTCCAGCGGGTGACGGTGAGCTTCGACGGCTTCAAGGTGCTGGACGAGCTCGATTTCTCCATCGGGCGCGGGGAGCTCCGGTTCCTGATCGGGCCGAACGGCGCGGGGAAGACGACGCTGCTCGACATCCTGACCGGCAGGACGCGGCCGTCGAGCGGACGGGTGGTGTTCCACGGAGGTGGGGAGTCCGGGCAGGAGCGCGCCGAGGCGCACAGGCTGCCGGAGCACGCGCTGGTCCGGCTCGGGGTCGGGCGGAAGTTCCAGACGCCCGCGGTCTTCGGCAGCCTCACGGTGCTCGAGAACCTCGAGGCGGCGCTCGGCTTCCGGGAGAGCGCGCCGCGCCTGCTGCGCGGGCTCTCCGCGCAGCAGGCGAGGACGATCGCCGACACGCTCGACCGCATCGGGCTCCGCCCGCGCGCGGACGCGCGGGCCGCGGTGCTCGCGCACGGGGAGCGGCAATGGCTGGAGATCGGCATGCTGCTCGTGCAGGAGCCGAAGCTGCTCCTCCTGGACGAGCCGGTGGCGGGGATGACGCGGCGGGAGCGGGACCGCACGGGGGAGCTCGTCCAGGAGATCGCGCGGCACCGCTCGGTGCTCGTGGTGGAGCACGACATGGAGTTCGTGCGGCGCTACGCGAGCACGGTGACGGTGCTGCACGCCGGCAAGCGGCTGTGCGAGGGGCCGGTCGAGGAGGTCCAGCGCGACCCGCGGGTGATCGAGGTCTACCTCGGCCGGGCGCACGACGCGGCCCGCGCTCGGAATGGCGGCGGCCGCGGCGCCGCGGCGCGTCCGGAGGAGCGGTAGAGAGCATGCTGATCGTCGAGGATCTTTCGGTCTACTACGAGGAGAGCCGCGTCCTGTCGCGGGTGAGCCTCGACGTCGCGCCCGGCCGGGTGTCGTGCCTCCTGGGCCGCAACGGGGTCGGCAAGACGACGCTGCTCAAGGCGATCATGGGCGTGCTGAAGCCGCGGCGCGGGAGGGTGGCGCTCGGCGGGGTGGACCTCACCTCGCGCTCGCCGAGCGACAGGGCGCGCGCGGGGATCGGCTACGTGCCGCAGGGGCGGGGGATCTTCCCCCACCTCACCGTGCGGGAGAACCTGCTCATGGGGTTCGAGGCGAAGCGCGATCCCACGCCGAGCCCGGCGGCCGAGGAGGAGATGCTGGAGATGTTCCCGGTGCTCAAGGTGATGCGCGGGAGGGCGGCGGGGACGCTGAGCGGCGGGCAGCAGCAGCAGCTCTCGCTCGCGCGCGTGCTCCTGCGCAAGCCGAAGCTGCTCTTGCTCGACGAGCCCACGGAGGGGATCCAGCCGTCGATCATGCAGGAGATCGGGGAGGTGATCAGGGGGCTCGGGCGGAAGGGCGACATGGCGATCCTGCTCGTCGAGCAGTTCCTGGATTTCGCGCTGTCGACGGCGAGCGAGTACTTCATCATGGATAACGGGGGGATCGTGCGGCGGGGGAGCGTCTCGGAGCTCGACGACGAGACCGCGCGGGAGTTCCTCTCGGTGTGAGGGGGGGCGGCGCGGGTGGTGGGGCCCTCGGGGTGCTCACCTCCGGGGCTTGCGTTCCGGCGAGCCCCTTTTGTGGCTCGCCTGCACTTCAGCCCCTCCGGTGAGCACCCCGAGGGCCCCACCACCCGCGCCGCTCGACGGGGGAGATCACCCCCCGTCCAGCGGGAAGAGCTGCAGGTTCACGACGACGACCCGCTCGGGCGGCCGCGACTCGGCGATCACCGCGCGCATGCTCTGGAAATAGCTCACGTGGAGCTCGGAGAGCCGCGCGAGATCGGCCGCGGAGATCGTGAACACGTTGAACGAGAAGCGGCCCTCGGCCCTGCGCGTCAGCCGCTCCAGCCCGACGCCGGCCCAGAAGCACTTGAGCCGGTGCTCGGCGTCCGGATCGGGGCGCGTGTCCACGGTCCTTATCGGCGTGACGATCCAGCGCCCGCGGCGCCTCCGGATCTGGCCGGCCTCCGCGAGGCGGTGCAGGCAGCGCGCCTCGTCCTCGACGGGGAACCCGAGCCGCCGCGCGATCCACCCCGGCTCGTGGCGCGGGAGCGCCCGGTACGCCGGCATCTCCAGGGCGAGCAGGATGGCGGGGAGCAACGGCTCCTCGTAGACGGCGCGGCGCTGGGCCTCGAGCGTGCGCCACGCCGCGCTCGTCGCCGGGAGCGCCGCCGGGTCCGCGAAGAGCGCGACGAAGTCGAGCAGGCGCAGCGAGCAGGCCTCGACGAGCCGCAGGAAGTCCGGGAGCCGCGGCTCCGCGGCGCCCGAGAGCCAGCGCGCGACCGCGTAACGGCTCCTGCCCGCGCGCCGCGCCACGTCCACGATGGGCGACATCGCGCGCGTCTCGGCCAGGAACGCCGTGACGCCCGCGGGGGAGGCCGGGTCCGTGTGCGCGAGCCAGGCGGGCGGCGACGGAAAGAAGCGCCCCAGCGCCCCCGCGACGTCGACGCCCGCGCGCCGCGCCGCGACGAGGAACGTGGCCGCTGTCGGCCACCGCCGCCCGGACTCCCACGTGTAGACCACGTTGGTGCGGAACCCGAGCCGGCGGCTGAAGGCGACCTGGGAGCGCCGGCCCCGGAGGGCGCGGATCAGCTCTTTCGCGAGAGATTCATGGTCCACGTATCGCAGGATCGCACATCCGAGGGTCTTGTTGCGGTATGGAATGTGCGAACCTGAGCTGGCGTGCCCCCGCGGGCAGACGCAAGGTTGGCCGCAGGAGGTCACGAGATGATTGCTCGACGTCGGCTTACTTGTTCTTGGGCGCGCGCGGTGATGGCGAGCCTCGCGCTCTTCGGGTGCGTCGATGACGCCGGCAGCGGCCCGCAGGGCGGCCAGATCGGCGGAGTTTATACCGAGGGAGGGAGGTGCGAGGATCAGAAGCAGCCCATCGGCGAGACCGACGTCTCCCCGCTGGGCTTCTCGGCGAGCGAGGTGATCGCGTCCATCGCCGGTGAGCGAACGGCGCCGCTCACGTGGGCGAACGGCGGCAGCACGACGGTGACCGTCCTCGTGGGCGCGCCGACCGCCGTGCGCTTCGTCGAGTCCACGCGCGTGGAGGACAGCGATCCGAGCGGCGTCGAGCCGGCGTTCGCCGTGGACTGCGCCGATCACCTGGAGATCGATGTCCCCCTGTCGTTCACGACGGCGGACGGGGCGTTCGCCGAGTCGCTGGAGGTCACGCTCAGGGCCACGGAGGCCGGCGCCGCCCGCTTCCACCACGAGCTCGACCTCGCCGCGCTGGAGGGCTCGTACGAGGTGACCGAGATCGATCCCTCGGCGTACAAGGAGGTGTCCGTCTACCTGCGCGGCACGATCAGCGAGAGCGCCGTCACGGGCGAGATCGATGGCACCGCGGAGAGCCACCCGAGCGGGAGCGGACCGGACGCGACGGTCTCGGCGACGCTGTTCGAGGTCGCGACGTTCTGATCCCGGGCCGTTGCGCCGGGGGCACACGGCGCGGCGGCGCCCGGGACGCCGCGCGACGCGCGGGGGCCGCGCTCAGCCGAAGGAATCGAACGCGGTCCAACGCGGTCCCGGCGCCCTCGCCGCGCGCGGCGGCGGCCTGGAGCGGGTGTGGGCCGGGCCTGGGACGCTCGCCTCCGGGCCCTGCGCTCCGGCGGGCCCCTTGTGTGGCCCGCCTGCGCTCCAGGCCCTCCGGCGAGCGTCCCAGGCCCGGCCCACACCCGCTCTCGATCACGCGCCCGTCCAGGAGGATGTCCGGGTCGAGCCTTGCGACGCCCCATCGCGGCGCGCTGACGACGTAGGTGCGGAAGAGGGATTGGCAGGAGACGCGGTTGCGCGGAAGATGATACGGCGCTGCGCCGTGGGGTGGGGTCCACCTCGCGTTCCAGCGAGTCTCTTGTCGTTGGAGCGAGCGAATGGACGCACGACTTGTTGCAGGTCTCCTCGTGCTGGCCCTGTCGGCCATTGCAGGTTGCGGGGGCGATGATGACGGTGAAGGCGGCGCGGGTGTCACGGGAGTCACGGGCACGGGCGGCGCGGGGGGCGCCGAGCCCGCGGGCGCGGGCGGTCACGGCGGCTCCGAGCCCATAGGCACGGGCGGTCACGGCGGCTCCGAGCCCACGGGCACGGGCGGCGGTGACGGCGGAGGCGGCGGAGGCGGCGGCGGCGACGGCGGAGGCGGCGACGGCGGCGACAGCGGTGGTGACGGCGGCGGCGACGGCGGCGACGGCGGCGACGGCGGCAGCGGTGGTGACGGAGGAGGGGGCGGCGACGGCGGCGAGGGCAGCGGCGGCACCGACGAAAGGACGGAGGCGCTCTGCGATGACGGGCTCGACGACGACGACGACGAGCTCACCGACTGCGATGATCCCGACTGCGCAGAGATCTGCGCCGCGCCCTTCGAGGAGGCCTGCGCGGCCGCGCCGGCCGCGACGGAGCTGGTCTCGGGCGACACGTCCTCGGGCACCGACCTGTTCCAGGGCACGTGCAACGCCGGCCTCGGGCTGGAGCAGCTTCACGTGTACACGCCGCCCGACGGGCAGTCGGGCACGCTGATCGTCGTGCTCGAGTCGGAGACCGACCAGGGGATCTACGCGCGCTCGGTGTGCGCCGACCGGCGCGACGAGGCCGAGATCGCCTGCGCCGATATCAACGGGGCCGGGTTCGCCGAGGCGTTCGCGATCGCCATCGACGAGGGCGAGTCCGTGGCCGTCTTCGTCGATGCGTACATGCCCGGCGAGGAGGGGCCTTACACGCTGGAGCTCTACCTCGATGAGGCGATCTGCGGCGACGGCGAGACCACCCTGCCCGAGCAGTGCGACGACGCCAACACGGAGACCGGCGACGGCTGCGACCGCTGCGTGGCCGAGCTCGACGTGCTCTGCGAGGAGGCCGAGGTCGTCGAGAGCGGGGCCGCGATCCAGGGCGACACGTCGACCGGCTGGAGCGCCTTCACGGGTAGCTGCAACCGCCCGCGGACGCGCGACAAGGTCTACCGGTTCACGCCGCCCAGCGACGGACAGCTCACGGCGCGCCTGTGGTCCGAGGCCGATCACGTCCTTTATCTGCGGACGAGCTGCGCGGACCCGGGCTCCGAGGTCCTCTGCGTGGACGACGCGCTCGAGGGGGAGGAGCTGCTCGACGCCAGGGTCGCTGGCGGCGAGCCGGTCTACCTCGTCGTCGATGGCTACGGGTCACCGGAGAACATCGGGTTTTACGACCTCGAGGTCCAGTTCTCCCCGGGCCCCTGAGCGCCGGCGCCGCGCTCCTCCGCGCCGGCGGATGCGCTACGCTGCGCGCGTGCGCCCTCCGACCCGGACACAGCCCTCTCCCCGCAACCTCGTCATCGCCTCCGCCGCCCTGCTCGCCGTGGGGGCCTGTCAGCCGGCGCCCGCGCCGCCGGCCCGCTCCTCCGGCGACGCGCCGGCGCACCACGGCGCGACGGGCGCAGCAACGCCGCCCGCGCCCCGCGGCCCCGCGCCGGCGGCGCCCGGCGACGCCCCGCCCCCTCGGGACGGCGCCGCGCCGCCGGCCCAGGTGGCCGTCGACGCCGGCGCGGCGGGCGCTGCGCTCGACGGCCGATCGCCCGTGCGGCTCGCGCCGCCGCCGTTCGCTCAGGCGCTGTTCCGGCCGGCGCCGGCCGGTGGCTCCAGCGCGCCGCGCCTCGTGAAGATCGCAGAGAAGAAGAACGCGATCACGGACCAGGAGGCGTGGTTCACCCGGAACGGTCTCTCGCTGCCGATCCTGAGCGTCCCGGGCTCCCCGCAGCGCGGCGACGGCGCCCTCCCCTCCTTCGTTCCCGCGCGCCACGGCGATCACAGGCTCGTCAGGGCCATCGATCACGGAGACCACCTCGCGCTCTTCTACGGTCCCGACGCCTCCGAGGCGCGCCTCGTCGCGATCCTCGACGGGGCGCACAGGGTCGTCGCCTTCCTCGATTTCGACAGCTTCCTCACGCCCCCCGAGCACGATCCGAAGGAAGCCCAGTTCGTGCGGGGCCAGGTCCACTGGGCCGTGGCCAGAGACGGCGTGCTCTACGTCTCGACCGGCCACAGCACGTACGCGGCCTCGTCCAGGGGCAAGAACGCCTATCTGTCGGCCCTCGATCTCGCCACAGGCCAGCTCCTCTGGCAGAGCGCGCCGCTCGTCTGCAATGCGGAGAACTTCGTCCTGCGCGGAGATCATCTCCTCTGCGGCTACGGGTTCACGGCGGAGCCAGACTTTCTGTTTGTACTCGAACGCACAACCGGCACGATCGTCTCGAAGATCCCGATCAAGAGCGGGCCAGAGGTCCTTGTCGAGAAGGACGGGAAGCTCTTCGTCCGCACGTACGATACGGATTACGTCTTCGAGATCCGCTGACCCCGCAGCCGGATCGCGGGCCGCGCGCCGCCCCGCGCTGGCGCGCCGGGCGCTCACCTCCGGGGCCCGCGTCCGGGCGAGCTCCTTTTCTTTCTGGCCCGCCTGCGCTTCAGCCCCTCCGGTGAGCCCCCGGCGCGCTGCGCCGGCGCTGCGCCGCCCGCCGCCCACGCCCCGGTCGAGGATCACGGCGGTCCGGTTCGCCCCGGCGCCGC
Organism: Sorangium cellulosum; assembly: GCF_004135735.1. Lineage (GTDB taxonomy): Bacteria > Myxococcota_A > Polyangia > Polyangiales > Polyangiaceae > Sorangium > Sorangium cellulosum_F. The sequence goes on from NZ_CP012670.1 coordinate 6,741,696, forward strand.
GCCACCCGGGCGCGCACGATCGGGGCAGATGGGCTCGTGGATGAGCCCGGCGCGGGACGCCCCGCGTGTCGCAAAGTGCCTCGTCGAAGAACACCCCGGCGCCGCCGCGTCCTCCCCCGGTCCCGCCTGCGCGCCGGCCAGGAGCTTGCGCCTCGAGCGCAGAACCTGCGCCTGACCGCGAAAGGGATCGCTCCGCGCGGCCTCACCTCCGCTCGACCACGCGGGCGCGCTCCGCGTCGCCGCGCGGCCGGATCACCATGGCAGCGATATTGCTAGTCATTCTCCCGAGCACACGAGGTTTTCATGGTCGCGAAGAGCAAATCCTCGGAACCTGCACCGCAGGCGCAACAAAAGCACCCCGATGAGCTGCAGCGCGATTTGAACCCGAACCACATGGCCGGGCAGAACATCGGGGCCGGTCCCTCGACCCTCGATCCCCAGGTGAAGCTCGCGTCGGACATCGAGGAGCTGACGCGTGAGCTCCAGGATTTCACGGCGGACGAGCTCCGGGAGATCCCGGTCCTGCCCGCAGGAGCCCGGCTGCTGCAGGACGCCGTCCACGTCGATCTGGCAGACCCGGAGCGGCGCGCCTTCCGGGCAACCGCGCAGAGGACCGCGGGGCCGGAGCAGCACCTGGTGCCCAAAGCAGATGTCCCTCACATGGTCTGGAACCGGCTGGTGCGGGTCAGCGATCCGCAGCGACTGCAGTGACGCGTCCGAGCGACGCGGAAGAAAGGAGCGAGCATGCAAGTGGAGCTCACCTTCCGACACATCGGCAAGAGCCCCTCTCTCGAAGCGCTGATCCGTGAGCAGACGGACAAGATCCAGCGCTTTCACGATCACATCAACAGCTGCGCCGTGGTGGTCGAGCGCGACCATGCCAGCCAGGGGACGGGCGGTGAATACCGCGTCCGCGTCGATCTCCACGTGGCCGGCAAGCAGGAGATCGTGAGCGAGGAGCGGGCGGCCAGGGACCTGCTCCCGGCGGCGGTCCGCGACGTGTTCCAGCGCGCGGCGCGCCAGCTCAAGAAGCTCGCGAGCGAGCAGCGGAACGATGTGAAGGCCCACCCGGCGCAGGACACGGCCGGCGTGATCACGAAGCTGTTCAACGACTACGGGTTCATCACCACCACCGATGGCCGGGAGATCTACTTCCACGAGCGGAGCATGGTGTCGGCGCCGTTCGCCGACCTGAAGGTCGGCATGGGCGTCGCCTACACGGAAGAGGAAGGCGACAAGGGGCCTCAGGCGAGCACGGTGCGGATCGTGGACGCCCGCGGCGGCAACCGCGGCCGGGCGCAGATCCCGACGCTCAGCTAGCCGCGCCGGGCCTGCACGACCGCGGGAAGTTGCCCCGGATCAGCAGAAGAGCCGTCATGGCGGTTCGCCCCTCGGCCCGACTTCCCGCAGCAGCGCTAGAACAGCCTCCTGCCGCGCCGCAATGGCGGGAACGGCGGCGGAGGCGGCCCTGGATCCGCCGGGAGCTCGATCGGCGGCGGCGGGAGCTCGTCTCGCCACACCGGGCCCATGCTCCCGTCCACCGGGGCGCCGGGCGACGGCGGCGCCGTGGACAGCCGCGCGGCGCACGCGTCGCGCTGCGCCTCGAGCTCGTCGATCTGCGCGAGGGTCTCGCCGAGCTTCTGCTCGAGCCGGTGCGCGCGCATCGACTCGCCCCGGAGCTCCTGCCGGGCGGTCCGGAGCTCGTGCTCCCTCGCGCCGAGGATCGCCAGGGTCCGCTCGCGGTCCTCCTCGGCGCGCCCGAGCTCGCGCAGCAGGTGATCGCGCTCGACCGAGAGCGCGGCGATCTCGCGCTCCAGGGCGCTCTTCGACTCGGCGTACCGCGCGTCGGCATCGGCCTTCGCGGCGGCCGCGACCCCGGCCGCGCGCCGGGCGCGGAGCTCCGCCTGCTCCGCCAGGCGCTTGGCCTCGGTCATCGCCTCCCGCTCGGAGTTGGCGCTCTTCGCGTCGTCGCTCGCCTTCATGGCGAGGGCCAGCGCCGCGGCGGTGGCGCGCTGCGCCTCGCTCATCTTCTGCAGCGCCTCCTGCGCGGAGGCGTTCGCGGCCGCCTCGAGCCGGCTGTGGTCCCGCGCGGCGCGCTCCGCGGCCTCGGCCGTCCTCCGCGCCCGCGTCGCGTGCACCCAGAACACGGTGGTGGTCGCGACCATGCCCAGGAGGACGACCACGCCGAGGGCGAGCAGCATCCGCGTGAAGCGCTCGCGCCGCGCCTCCGCCGCGGAGGCCGCCTCCAGGAAGCCGCGCTCCAGGGCCGAGAGGTCGTCGATGTCCCTGGACCACGCGGTGAGCTCGTGCAGCGCCTTGCCGCGCGGCAGGAGCTTCGGCGCCCTGCCGCCGCGCACCCACCGCGAGAGCGCCTCGTCGAACTCCCGCTTCGCGCGGCCGAGCCGGTGCAGCGCGGCCGCGACCTCCGCCATGTGCGGCCGGGCCTCGGGCTCGAAGGACAGCACCCGGTGCACGAGGGCCACGAGGTCGGGCGGCGTCCCGGCGCTCATCGGCGGCGGCCACGCGCCGCCCGGCGCGTCGGGCGTCCGGCCCTCGAGCAATTCGACCAGGATGACGCCGAGCGAGTAGACGTCCGCCTTCACATCGACGCTCCCGGAGTGGCGCTCCTGCTCCGGCGCCATGTAGCTCCGCGTCCCGAGCCCCCACACGCCCTCCTGCGTGAACGGCATCGTGGGCTGTCCGGCGCCCTCGCTCGCCGGCGCGGGCTCGGCGAGGCCCCGAGGCGACGAGGCCGCGGGGCGCTCGAGCGGCGCCTCGACCCACGACGAGGGCGAAGGGCGCTCGAGCGGCGCCTCGACCCACGACGAGGGCGAAGGGCGCTCGAGCGGCGCCTCGACCCACGACGAGGGCGAGGGGCGCTCGAGCGGCGCCTCGACGGTCGCGTGGACCACGGCGGGACGCGCGGCGCTCACCGCGGGGACGCTCCGGAGGGCCTCCTCCTCGGCCGCCTCGCCCTCCGTCGCGAGCACGGGGGCCGCGGCCACGGTCGCCACGGGCTGCGCCGAGAGCTCGGTGCGCGCGGCGAGCGCGGGCGCGAGCGGGCCGCTGCCGTCCAGCTCCAGGACCTCGGGCAGGCCGCCCCAGAGGACCTTCGCGATGCCGAAATCGAGGATCTTGACGCGGCTGCCCCCGGGGGCGAGCTCGTCGTCGATCACCAGGATGTTCTCCGGCTTGAGGTCGCGGTGGACGACCTTGGACGCGTGGGCCGCGGCCATGGCCGAGGCGATCTGGTAGCCGAGCCGCACCACCTGCCGCGGCCGATCCGCCGCGGGCACCGCCTGCACCCAGTCGCGCAGGCCCCGGCCGTCCAGGTACTCCATCACGATGTAGGGCGAGCCGTCCTCGAGCTCGCCGGAGTCGAAGACGCGGACGATGCCGGGGTGGTTGATGATGTTGACGGCGATCGCCTCCTGCCGGAAGCGCGCCACGACGTCGGGCCGGCGCGCGTAGTCGCCGAGGAGCACCTTGATCGCCGCGCGCGCCCGCGTCTTCTGGTGGCGCGCCCGGAACACGCGCCCCATGCCGCCGCGCCCGATCTCACCCTCGATGATCCAGCCGCGCAGGGCGCCGGGAGACCGCCCGGGCTCGTCCTCAGCGCGCTCGAGGGCCGGACGCATCTCCATGCCGAACGATCCTGCACGCGCCCGCGCCCGGGTGGAAGGGCCGATCCGCGCGCGGCGGGGCCGGTCGCTCCCGGGAGGGCGCCCGCGCCGCCCGACCCGCCGGCGAGGGAATTCCGTCCAGGTTGGGCTACAGCGCGTCGAGGCGCGCGGCCGCCGCCTCGGCGGAGCGCACGGCGGCGTCGATGCCGGAGCCGTGGAACGCCGAGCCGGCGAGCAGCACGCCGCGGCCCTCGAGCGACCGCTCGAGCTCCCGCACGCGCTCCTCGTGCGCGGGCGTGAAGACCGGGAGCGCGCGCGACCAGCGCGAGACCCACGCGCGCTCGGGGGCCCCGCCCACGCGCAGCACGCGCGCGAGCGACGCCTCCGCGCGGGCCGCCCACGCGGCGTCCCCCATCCGCTCGAGATCGGCCGGATCGGGCCGGAAGAAGAGGCGGAGCGTGACGTGGCCGGCGGGCGCGCGGCCCTCGAATTTCGAGGTCGTGAACGTGCACGCGCGGAAGCCGTGGAGCTGGTGCGCCGCGGCGACGATGAAGCCGGTGCCGTCGAGCGGGTGCTCGATCGCGGCGCGCGGGTACGCGAGCGAGACGGTCACGCTGGAGAGCGTCGGGGCGCCCGCGAGCGCGCGCGCCGGCTCGCCCAGCAGCGCGGCCGCGCCCGCGGCGGGCGTGGCGATCACCACCGCGTCCGCCTCGAGCGCGCCGCCCCCCGCGAGCGAGAGCCGGTGGCCGCCGGCGACGCGCGCGAGCGAGGTGACCGCGGTGGAGAGCCGCACGTCGACGCGCGCGTCGACGATCGCGCGCGCGAGCGCCTCGACGAGCTGCGCCATCCCGAGGCGGAACGTCCGGATGCCCTTGCCGAGCTCGCCGCGCGGCACCTGGAAGCCGAGGAGCTCCGCCGCCTCGCCCGGCAGGAGCTCGCGCAGCGGCCCGCCGTCGAACCCGAACGACCGATAGGTCTCCTGGCCGACGAGCTCCCCCCCGATGCCGAGCGCGCCGGCCAGCGCCGGGACCGCCTCGCTCCGCGCGATGAACCCCTCCGCCCCGTGCTCCACGACGAAGCCGCCGGCCCGCTCGGTCCAGAGCTGCCCGCCGAGGCGCGGCGCCGCCTCGACGAGCGCCACCTGGTCGCCCGCCGCCGCGCGCCGGAACGCGACGATGCACCCGGACAGGCCGCCGCCGACGATGGCAACACGTCGCATCGGCGCTCTATACCACGACGCCCAGGACACCACGACGTCCAGGGCGGCCTCCGCAGCGCGCCGCGGGGGGCGCCGCCTCAGCCGAGCTGCGCCAGGAACTTCCGGAGCTGCTGCGCTTCCACCATCGTCATCACCGGGACGAGCCAGGCCTCGAGCGAGGTGGTGTCACGAAACGCCTTGCGGCTCGAGTTGTGCGCGTCCCGGATGAGCCGCTCGACCTGGAGCCCGAGGATCGCGTTCGTCACCGGCAGCAAGTACGCCGTCCGGTGCACCGTTGCGTTCTGGACGCGCATCATCTCCAGGAACTTCTCCGCGCTCTCGGGCGCGAGCACGTCGACATGGAGCAGCTCGATGCACACGACCGCCCCATGGCGGTTCTGGGTGACGATCCCCTGGATCTTGGCAATGCACGCGTCGACCTCGCCGGCCGGCAGCGGTGTCCCGAGCCTCACCTCGATGAGGCGACCAGCCCTGTTGTCAACCGAGTACATGAGCGGAGCTACTCTACCGTAGACGTCCGAACCGCAGCTCGTCAATCAACGGTGCATCGCTCGCCGTGCGCGCGCATACGTTGGCGACTCTTTACGGGCCAGCGTAGAAACGCCCGAGACGTGCTCACACGTCCGACGAGAAAATCACCTTGCCGGGGCGCGCCTCTTCTTCGGAAGCGGCCTCGCGCTCGGCCTCCAGGGCCTTCGCCTCGGTCTCCAACTCGGGAAAGCGATATCGGATCCCCTCCCCCGCCTCGAGGTCGACATCGCCCCCGAGCGCGGCCACCTCGCGGGTGATCTCCTCCGAGCTCGGCGCCTCGCCCGCCGCGTCCTGCCAGGCCCGCGAGAGCTCCGCCTCGGTGATCGGCGCCCGGCCCCTCGCGCCGACGCGGGAGAGGATCGCCCGCAGCACGGCCCGCCGCGCGTTCTGCCGGGCGACCCGCCGCCGCTTCAGCGGACGCAACAGCGCACGACCGAGCGGGAGCGCAAAGAGCGCGAGCGAGAAGACGAGCGGCACCACCCCGAGCGCGACCGCCGTCCCGGTGCCGGGCAGCTCGGACATCGGCACACCGCCGGCCAGGAGCCCGAGGTTGTCTATCGTGAGGTGCGCGCCGAGCGCATAGAGGCTCATCACCAGGTTGAACCCGTTGAGCGCCACGATGAGCGCGTTCACCCCACCGCTGTTCCCGGTCAACGGGGGCAGCTCCTCGCGCCGGCCCCAGACCGGCGCCGGCGCCGGCGACCACGCGTCAGCCGCCGTCCTCCGGATCGCCTCGAACCGGTAAACGAGGCCCCCCTCCTCCGACACATCGACCGTGCCGTCGTAGTCGAGCATCAGCCGCGCCATCAGCGGATCCGCCTGATCGCGCGGCAGGCCCGTCACGCGCATCACGTCCGCGAGCCCGATCCGGCCCCGCTGGGCGCGGATCTCGGCGAGGATCAGCTTCTCGTGCTCCAGCGGATCGCGCGGCGCCGGCGTCGGGCCGAAGAAGAAGCGGTTCACCTTCTCGTAGAAGGGTGTCTCGTCCTTCCTCCGCCGCTGCCCGAACGCCCCGCGGTGGTCCTGAGACGACGACCACGACGAGCCCGCCGTCCACACGAACGGCGAGAAAGGATGGAACGTCCAGAATATCGCGTCGAAGACCACACGAAACAGGAGATAGCCGACGAACGAGCCGGAGAAGCCGCCGCCCTCGCGGGAGTCGCTGTTCGACCGGGCGAACATCTGCGCGATCAGGATCCCGAGGAAGATCACGACATAGGCGATCAGCACGATCGCGATCCACGCGCGCACGAGGAAGCGGGCGACGCCGGCCGCGCCGCGGAGGACGGCGCCGAGCGCGCGCTCGAGCCGCGTGCGCGTCTGCCACGGCTTCGTGAAGCCGTGCGGGAAGCGGAAGAGCAGCTCTCCCTCGGTCGTGGCCTTGAGGTGACCGCGGTACTCGCTGACGAGCAGGTGCAGCCCGCTCTCCGCGTCGCGCAGCGGCAGGCCGCTCCTGGCCGAGGCGTCGGCGAGCGTCAGATCGCCGGTGTGCCCGCGCAAGGCGGACTCCAGGATGCCGGCGGCGCGGCGGGCTTCCATCAGCTTCGGAGATTTCAGCGTCAACGGTCGCTCGCCCTCCTCCGGGTGCGGCGCAGCCCGGGCGGTCCAGCCGCCCCACCCGCGCGTGACGGCCGCCCTCCTCCGTGGAGGGCGCACGCCCCCCCGAAGTTCATGGCCACGCGCGGGGCGCCGCGCAAAGGCCGGCGCGACTTTTCCGGGATGTCAGCCGCCCGAGGGCGCGCCGGCCGGCGGCGGGTGCGACCGCGGCGTGGCGTCCGCGAGCCGCACCTCCAACCCGAGCGCGTCGCGCAACATTCCCGCCTTCGCCACGACCGTCCACTCCTCGAGCGCGCGGTCCTCCGCGCCCTGCACCTCGAGCACCAGCGTGTCGCCCTCGATGCGGCCGCTCACCCCCGCGACCTTGGCCCGGTGCTCGCGATCGAGCGCGTCCGCGATGCGGAGGATCGACGCCATCGCCTTCACCTTCGATCGCGCCTCGCGCGAGAGCGCGCGGAAGTTGTCGTGCTCCATGCTGGGCGGAGACTTCCGGTGGTAGCGCGCGACGTTCGCGACGAGCGCGCGCTCCTCGGGGGTGAGGCCCATGAGGTCGCTGTGGATGATGACGTAGTAGCTGTGCTTGTGGTGCCCCTCGTACCGGACGAAGTCGCCGATGTCGTGGAGCAGGGCCGCCGCGCGCAGGAGGATCCGGTCGCGCGGGCCCAGCCGGTGGCGCGGCGCGAGGTCGTCGAAGAGCCGCTCGGCGAAGCGGGCCACGAGCGCGCCGTGCTGCTCGTCGAAGTGGTAGCGGCGGCCGAGCCGGACGCAGGCGTCGGTCACCGCGGCGGCCTCGCCGCGGAAATCGGGCCCCACGAAGTGGGCGTGGGCGAGGTCGACGAGCACGCCCTCCTTGAGCCCGACCCCGGGCGCGATGATGGCCGGCTGCGGGAACACCTGCACGATGCGGCTCAGGATCGCCGCGGCGGGGACGATGGTGTCGGCGCGGTCGGGGCGGAGGCCGTAGACCTGCGCGCGCTCCTCGGGCGTCCGCGCCGACATCTCGTCGAGCAGGCGGAGCATCGCGGCCACGTCGATCGCCCGCCCCTCCGGGAGCGCGCCCGGCGCGGGGCAGAGGTCCGCGAGCGTCTCGATGTTGCCGCCCGTGCCCACGAGCAGGTCGAGCCCCGCGCCGCCGCAGAGCAGCTCCACGATGTCGCGCGTGGCGTCGGCCGTGACGCGGTCGACGTACTCCTCGAGGAGCCGCCGGTGCCCCGCGTCGACCGGGCGGCGCGCGTCGAGGAACGTCTCGACCAGCCGCACCGTGCCCACCGGGAGCGAGCGCGAGAAGACCGCCCCGCGACCGCGCAGCAGCGTGAGCTCGGTGGAGCCGCCGCCGATGTCGACGAGCAGCGCCGTCCGCGCGCCGAGCGCGACGCGCTCGCGGACGGCGAGCTGGACGAGGCGCGCCTCCTCGACGCCCTCGATGATCTCGACGTGGACGCCGGCCTCGCGCGCCGCGCGCTCGACGAAGAGGTCGCCGTTCCGGGCCTCGCGCGCCGCGCTCGTCGCCACCGCGCGGTACCGATCGACCTTGGCCGCGTCCATCGCCGCGCGGAAGCGCCGGAGCGCCTCGCAGGCGGCGCCGATCACCCCCGGCTCGAGCTCGCCCTTCGTGAACACGTCGCGCCCGAGCCGCACGGGCGCGCGATCCGCGTGGACGTCCCGGAACGGGTGGAAGCGCGGCGCGTCGAGCGCCCCGCCGGGCGGCGCGGGGAGCGCCGGATCCCGCCCGGCGCCGAACGCCCCGAGCGCCGGAGGCTCGACGTCGACGATGCGAAGCCGGATGGCGTTGGATCCGATGTCGATCGCAGCGAGCCGCGCCATGCCGGGAGAAGTAGCGAAGCCCGGGGCGGTTGGCTACTCTCATGCCCGCTCATGTGGAGGAAGCTTCATTGCGGGTCGGGGCCCCGCCTTCGCGGTCCCCTTCGTCATCGTCTTTCGTCGGCGGGCGCGCCCGGGCGGGCTCGGGGCGCGCGCCGTCTCCTCGCGTGCGCGAGCGCGGCGGCGCGCCTCGCGCTGACGGCCCCGGTCGTGGCCGCCGCGGCGCTCGCGCTCGCCGGGTGCGGCCCGGGCGAGGCGCGCGCGCCGAACCCGGTGCGCGCGCTGGACGAGCGCAGGGCGATCGAGGTGATCCGGAGGGCGATGGCGCAGGAGGGCGCGCGGCCGGTGCTCGGGCGTGAGGTCGAGCTCGTCAGCGGGCAGAAGATCCGCATCGACGTCGGCGTGCAGGGCCGCGCGTACGGCGTCGCCTACGTGACCGAGGAGGACGCTCGCGCGCTCGGCGCCGCGATCCCGCCGCCGAACGGGCAGGACGAGAAGCTGCGCATCGTCCGCGGCGGGCCGGACGGGGCCGCGCGCATCGTGCTCCTGTATCAGGGCAACTACGTCTACGACGACCTCGTCGGCGAGTCGCACGAGCGCACGACGATCACGGCCGAGCGCCAGCTGACGCGCGACGTGAAGGACTTCATCACCTACGCGCGGACGCAGAAGTTCCAGTGAGCGCGCGCGAGGAGGGCGCGCGCCGCCCGGCGCGCCGCGGCGGGCAGAGGAGCGAGGCGGAGCGCCGCGCGCGGCGCGCGCTCGGCGGCGGGGGGCTGCTGCTCCTCACCGGGCTCGCGCTGGTCGGCGTCGGGCCGTCGGACGCGGGCATGGGGCTCACGGTCCTGGCGCTCGCGCTGCTCATCTACGGCATCCACAGCTTCGGCCGGCTGGGGCCGGAGCGGCACGCGCTGGACGAGCGGGCGGCGCCTTCGTCGCCTCCCTCGACCTGAGGCCCGCGGGCCGCGGCGGACGAACGGGCGCGGCCTCCCTTGTGTTGAGGCTTGCGGAGCGCGGCGCGTTCGAGCAGCATCCGCCGCCATGCATCGCCCCACACGCCAGCACCAGCACCTCACCATCAAAGTCGCCCAGAAGCAGGAGCGGAGCGCCCGGAGCTCCCGCAAGCCCGGCCGCAAGACCAAGCGCTGGAACAAGTGGCTCACGGAGTACGCGCCGCTCGTCGCCGGCGCCGAGGCGGCCGCCACGGCCGCGAGCTGAGCCCCGCCGCGCCCTCGCATCGAGGGCACCGCGCCCTGCGGCGCCCCGCCCTCCCCTCCTCTCCTTCCCAACACCACCCCCCACGAAGACATCGCGAGCCGGCGCGCGCCGCCCTCTGCGCGATGGCGCGGCGCCGCCGCCCGCGCGCGGCCATTTTCTGATGGGGGCGCGCCGCGTTCGCCACAGAGCCAAGGGAATCGCTTCTCCCGATGTCAGATAGGCCGAGCGCCAGGCCGCCTGTCACTACCGCCGGCCGTGGTCGAGGCCGGGGGCGAGCCGGTGCACGGGTGGTGTTATGTCGACCCGCTGGGCGGCGTCGGCGAGGTGGAGGTCGTGGCCAGGTGTCCATCGACGCAGCGCCGGCTCACCGGCTCACCGGCGACGCCCAGACCCTGCCCGGCGCGATGCAGTTCGTCCTCTGCTCCGGCGACTCCAACGAATCGCAGTGAAGATTCGTCCTCCCCGAGAGGCCCTGACGCCGCCCGTTGCAATCCCGGGTGCGTTCCGGCAACTTGCTTCCTTCGAAAGGAACCACCGATGGATATCCTCGCGACTCCAGGCGACGGGGCGCGCATCCGGCTGGCGGCGGAGGCCGATCTCCCGGCGATCGAGGAGATCTACGCGTTCTATGTCGAGCGCTCGACCTGCACCTTCGCCACGACGGTCCCGACCGCGGCGGAGCGCCGGGCCTGGCTCCTCGCGCACGGGCCCTGCCACCCCGTCACCGTGGCGGTCGACGAGGACGGGACGGTGGTCGGCTGGGGCGCGCTGTCCGCGTGGAACCCGCGCGAGGCGTACGCGCGCTCCGTCGAGGACTCGGTCTACGTGCGCGAGGGCCGCCACCGGCGCGGCCTCGGGCGCCGCCTCCTCGCCGATCTGGCGCGCCGGGCCGAGGAGCTCGGCCACCGCGCGATCATCGCCCAGATCGCGGGCGACCAGGCGCCGAGCGTCGCGCTGCACCGCGCGCTCGGGTTCGAGGAGGTCGGGCGGCTCCGCGACGTCGGGTACAAGCTCGAGCGCTGGCTCGACGTGATCCTGATGCAGCGGCTGCTCCGCCGCCCGGGAGGCCCGGCCGGCGGAGCCTGACGGTCCGCTGCTAGGCCCGCGCGCCCTGCGCGGCGGCCGGCTTCCCCGGGCCCTCCAGGAACTCGTCGTACGTCCCGTTGAAGAGCTGCGGCCCGCTGGACGACAGCTCGAGCACGCGGGTGCCGAGCTTGCCCACGAAATGCCGGTCGTGGCTCGTGACGACGACCGTCCCCTTGTACTCGATGAGCGCCTGGAGGAGCGCGTCGATGCTCTCGACGTCGAGGTGGTTCGTCGGCTCGTCGAGCACCACCACGTTGTTCTTCAGCAGGATGAGCTTCGCCAGGAACAGCCGCGCGGCCTCCCCGCCGGAGAGGTTCTCCGTCTTCTTCAGCCCCGCCTCGCCGCTGAAGAGCAGCTTGCCGAGCACCGAGCGGACGTGCTCCTTCGGCGCGCTCGGGTCGAAGCGGTACAGCCACTCGTACGCCGTGTAGCCGGGCTCGATCGCCTCGTGGTGATCCTGCGCGAAGTAGCCGACGCTGGTGTCGTGGCCCCAGGTGACCTTCCCGGCGTCGGGCGTGAGCTCGCCGACGAGGAGCTTGAGGAGCGTCGACTTGCCGATGCCGCTCGGCCCGATGACCGCGAGCTTGTCGCCGCGGTTCAGGTTCATGTCGAGCCCCTTGAGCACGCGCAGGTCGCCGAAGCTCTTCGCGAGCCCCTCCACGCGCAGCACGTCGCGGCCGGAGGGCTTCTCGATCTCGAACTTGATGTACGGCCGGACCACGCTCGTGCGCTTCACCTGGATGCCGGCCTCGAGCTTCTCGATCTCCTTCACCCGCGACTGGGCCTGGCTCGACCGGCTCGCGCTCGCGCCGAAGCGGGCCACGAAGTCCTTGAGCTCGGCGATCTTCTTCTTCTTCTGCGCGGCGTCGGCCTCCGACTGGCGCCGCCCGGTCGTCTTCTGCTCGATGAAGTCGTCGTAGTCGCCCGTGTAGAGCGTGACCGTCTGGTAGTCGACGTCGGCGACGTGGGTCGCGATCGCGTTCATGAAGTGCCGGTCGTGGCTCACGACGAGGAGCGTGCCGCGGAAGGTGTCCGTGAGGTACGCCTCGAGCCACCGGATGGAGTCGAGGTCGAGGTGGTTCGTCGGCTCGTCGAGGAGCAGCACGTCGGCGCCCGCGAAGAGCGTCTGGGCGATGAGGACGCGCAGCTTGTACCCGCCGGCGAGCGTGCTCACCGTGCTCGTGTGCCGCGCGGTCGCGATGCCGAGCCCCTCCAGGATCTCGGCCGCGCGCGCCTCGGCGGTGTAGCCGTCCTCCTCGCCGATGGTCCCCTCGAGCTCGGCCAGCCGCATGCCGACCTCGTCGGTCATCTCGCCCTCGAGCAGCCGATCGCGCTCGTGCATGGCGTCCCACAGGGCGCGGTTCCCCATGAGGACCGTGTCGAGGATGCGGCAGGACTCGTAGGCGAAGTGGTCCTGCTTCAGGACCCCGACGCGGAGCTGCTTCGGGATCTCGACCGAGCCCTGATCCGAGTCCTCCTCGCCGGAGATGACCTTGAGGAGCGTGGATTTCCCCGCCCCGTTGGCGCCGACCAGCACGTACCGCTTGCCGGGGTCGAAGCGCATCGAGACGTTCTCGAAGAGAATTTTCGGACCGTACCGTTTGGTGAGCTTTTCGAGCGTGATCATCGAAGGCGCGGGACGTAGCACGTGCGCGCGCACATTTCCGGCGAAAATGAGCCGCGGCCTCCCCGGCGCCGGCCCGCCGCCGGGCCGTCACACGGCGACCGTCGCGGGCCCGCCGGCCGGCGACTCCCCTGCCCCGGGCGGCGCGTCGCCCCGCCCCCTGTGCGGCCGCGCGGCGCCGCCATCGGCCGCGGCCACGGCGCCGGGGGTCAGCCCCGTCCACCGCTTGAACGCGCGATGGAAGGCGCTGGGGCTCGAGTAGCCGAGCTCGTGGGACACCTCCTTGAGCCGCGCGTCGCCCAGCGCCTGCCGCGCCCGCTCGAGCCGCAGCTCCTGCAGGAGCTCCCGGTGGCTCACGCGCGCCGCGGAGAGGCGCCGCTGGAGCGTGCGCGCGCTCATGCCGAAGCTCTCGCCGATGCGCGCGAGGCTGGGGTCGCCCGCGTCGAGGGCGAGCGCGAGGGCGTGCCGGAAGGCCGCCCCTCCACCGGAAGGGCGCCGGCGAGGGATGGAGGTCGCGCTCTCGCCCGCGCACGCCCGGCGGATCATCGGCGCCGGCAAGCTGGCCATCGTGCTCTCCATCGAGGCGAGCCACCTGTTCGGCCGCGACGTCGACGCGGCCAGGATGCGCGCGGCGCTCGACAGGTACCACGCCCTCGGCGTCCGGACGCTGCAGCCGGTGCACCAGGTCGACAACGCCTTCGGCGGCGCGGCGCTGCACAACCCGATCCTCCAGTTCGCGCAGTACACCGAGACCTGCTTCATCGACACCGACTGCGACGCCACCCTGGCGGGCGTCACGCTCGGCATGGATGTCGACGAGCGCTGCCACAACATGCGCGGGCTGACGCCGCTCGGCGAGCAGCTCATCGGCGAGATGATGGACCGGGGAATGCTCATCGACGTCGCCCACATGGCCGAGCGGGGCGTCGATCGCGTCTTCGAGCTCTCGCGGGCGCGCGACCATTATCCCGTCTACATCTCCCACGGGCACTTCCGCGAGATCATGGGTCCGAAGGTGGCGGAGACCGAGAAGTCCACGCCCGCGCGCGTCATCCGCATGATCCGACAGACCGGCGGGATCTTCGGCCTGCGCACCGCGCACGACGAGACCCGGCAGTACACCCGGAGCCCGGTCGACAATAGCTGTCAGGGCTCGTCGCGCTCCTTCGCCCAGGCCTACGACTACGGCCGGCTCGGCCTCAAGGTCCCCATGGCGTTCGGGGCCGATCTCAACGGCTTCATCCAGCAGACGCGGCCCCGCTTCGGCGAGGACGGGGCGTGCTCCGCGGCGTTCCGGGCGGAGGCCGATTGCCAGGCCAGGGACCAGCGCGATCACGGGCCTGGCCCGCTCGGCACCGAGTTCGACGAGAAGGGCCTCGCGCACGAGGGGATGCTGCCCGATCTCCTGGCCGACCTCGACCGCCTGGGCGTGGACACGTCGGCCCTGCGCTCCTCGGCCGAGTCGTTCCTCCGCATGTGGGAGCGCGCAGAGGGCCCGCGCTCGGGCATGGCCGATCCCGCGACCGACATGGACGAGGGCGGCGTTGCCCCCTTCGTCCCCGCGGAGGAGCGGGAGCTCGCGTATCCCACGAAGTGCGGCGCGGCCTACTGCCCGGGCTTCCAGGAGCTCGGGGGGCGCTGCCGGTTCGACGAGGAGTGCGCGAGCGGCCAGTGCACGGCCGTCGCCTGCAACACGATCCCGGGCCGCTGCGTCTGCAACGACGACGCCGACTGCGGCAGCGGTCACTAGGGTCCAGGTCCATCGGCCAGGGCTGCCGCGTGAACGCCGAGTGCCCCAGCAACCGCTGCGGCGATCTCACCCAGACCTGCCTCTGCCGGTACGACGAGCACTGCGCCGCGAACCAGTTCTGCGGCTGGGGCGCCAACGAAGGCAAGTGCATGGACAAGCGCCCCCGGGGAGGGGCATGCACGAAGGACAGCCACTGCGCGTCCGGGACCTGCCGGATCACCTTCACCTGCCGCTGAGCTCCGCGCCGCGCGCCACCCCATGACGGGACGGCCGCGCCGGGCCCTGCCTCCGCGCCCTCGCGCGACATCCTTCGAGGCGCAACGCCAGTTGCCCGCCCGCCTCGCGCCCCTCCCGCGGTCGCCTCCTCCGCGAGCCCTCGCCCCCCGGACGCCTGCGACACGTTGACGCTGCGTCGATGTGACGCATCTCGTGGACAGTCCTTCTCCTGCATGATGCAGCCATCCACGCTCGTGAGAGCTCGCTGGAGGAAGACATGCACAAGCCCTTGATTCTCTTCGCTGTCCTGTCCCTGATCGCGCTGGGCGCCCCGGCGTGCACCGAAGCGGAGGCGAGAGCCCCGGAGCTCGAAGACGCGCCGACCGATCCACGGTTCACGGCCGACGGCCGGCTGATCCGGCCCGACGACTACCGGGAGTGGATCTATGTCACCTCCGGGCTGGGCATGAGTTATGGCCCGGAGACGCCGCCCGGCGATCCGCCGTTCGACAACGTCTTCGTCCACCCCGACGCCTACGGCGTGTTCAAGGAGACCGGGACCTGGCCTGACAGGACGATCTTCGCGCTGGAGCTCCGCGGCTCCGCGGGCGAGGGCTCGATCAACGAGGCCGGCGCATATCAGACCGGCCTCATCACGCTCGAAGCGTCCGTCAAGGACGAGGCGCGCTTCCCCGAGGGGTGGGCGTACTTCGGGTTCGGGACCCCCGAAGGGACACTCGCGGAGGCCGCGGCCCCCTTGCCGAAGGAGGCCTGCTTCAACTGCCACGCGCAGAACGCCGCGGTGGACAACACGTTCGTGCAGTTCTATCCCACGCTCCTCGAGATCGCCGAGCGCCACGGGACGCTGAGGCCGGATTACCCCGAGTGACCGGTCGTCGCCAGGGCGCGGAGCGATTCACGCCGGCGGAGCGCGCGGTCCGCGACAAGAGGATGCGACGGGGACGTGCTCCGTGCCATCATCGCCCCCCGTGCCGCGCGCCGCCCCGCCGGCTCGACGGCGGGCACCTTTCCTCGGAAATCACGCCCATGCCCTGGAACCCGGACCGTTATCATCAATTCCAAGCCCAGCGCAGCGCGCCGTTCGACGACCTGCTCGCCCTCGTCCACGTCCGGCCAGGCCTCCGCGTGGCGGACCTGGGGTGCGGGACGGGGGAGCTCACGCGCTGCCTCGCCGACGTCCTGCCCGGCTGCGACGCCCTCGGCCTCGACCTCTCCCCCGAGATGCTGGAGCGGGCGCGCGCGCATGCCCGGCCGGGATTGCGGTTCGAGCAGGGCGACCAGGCGGCGCTGCGCGGGACCTGGGACCTCATCTTCTCCAACGCCGCCTTGCAGTGGTCCGAGGACCACGCGGCGCTGCTCCCGCGCCTGTTCGCGTGCCTCGCGCCGGGCGGGCAGCTCGCCGTCCAGGTGCCCTCGAACCACGCGCACGTCTCGTACCGCACGGTCCTCGAGATCGCCGGGCAGGAGCCGTTTCGCGGCGCGCTCGGCGCGTGGACCCGGACGACGCCCGTGCTGCCGCCCGAGGCCTATGCCGATATCCTGTTCAGGCTGGGCGCCGAGGAGATCGTCGTCTTCGAGAAGGTGTATCCCCACGTCCTCCGGAACGCGCAGGCCGTGGTGGACTGGATCTCCGGCACGGTGCTGGTGCCCTACTTCGAGCGGCTGCCCGAGGCGCTGAGATCGGGCTTCTCGAGCGCGATCCTGACGCGGCTGCAGGCGATCTGGCCAGAAGGCCCCGTGTTCTACCCGTTCAAACGGATCTTCTTCTCCGCCGTCCGCCCGCGATGAGCGGAGCCGAGATCGCCTGTCGTCACGCGGCGTGAGCGAGCGGAGCGGCGGCGGCCGCCGCGAACGCCGCGCAGGGGGCGTCGGCCGCGCTCACGCCCGCGCCCGGAGCCGCCCGATCCCCGGCAAGAACCGCCCGGCGCGCGCGGCGTAGCGCAGGTACTCGCCGCCGTGCACGCGCGCGAGGTACGGCTCCTCCACGAGCCTCACCTGGATCTCGACGGCGACCACGAGCGCGGCGACCGCCGCGAGCGCGAGCGCGCTCGGGGCCATGAGCGCGATCCCGAGCACGGCCAGGACCATCGCCGTGAAGATCGGGTTGCGGACCTGCCGGAACGGCCCCGCCGTGACCAGCGCCGTGCGCGCCCCGGGATCGACGCCGATGCGCCACGACGCGCCCATCGCGAGCTGCGACCAGAGCGTGAGCGGCAAGCCCGCGGCGAAGAGCAGCGCGCCCAGCGCGGCGACGAGCGGCCGGTCCAGCGCCGGCACCGGCCGCGCCGCGCCGGCCAGCGCGAGCGCCGGCGCCGCGCCCGAGAGGACGAACGCGACCACGAAGAGCGCGCCCCCCATCCACCGCAGCGACAGCGGCGGATCCTTCACCCCGACGAAGCCGGCGCTCCCCGTGCGGCGGCGCTGGACCACCGAGCGAAGCACGAACGCGACGAGCAGGTAAAGCGCCCAGGCGACGACCGCGAGCGACGACATGATCTTGCCTCCAGGTGGGTGTCGGGACAGTATCCGAGCATTCGCTCGAGTTTTCAGCTCGGGTTCGGGAGAGGGTGATGGGCGCGGCCAGGGCGCGGGTTCGACCGAGGAAACTGCCGGTCCAGCGGCGATCGCGGCAGACCGTGGACGCCATCCTCCGAGGGGCTGCTCGGGTTCTGGTCCGCCGCGGGTGGGCCGGCATGACGACGAACCACGTGGCGGTCGCGGCCGGCGTGTCGATCGGCTCGCTGTACGAGTACTTCCCGGGCAAGGAGGCCCTCGTGCTCGCGCTGGCCGAGCGCCACCTCGACGCGGCCGAGGCGAGCCTGCTCGCGCACCTCGGGGAGGTGCTGCCGCGGGCGCTCGACCGGCCGCTCGGCGAGGTCGTGCGCGCGCTCGTCTCCGTGATGGTCGCGCTGCACGCGGAGGAGCCGCGGCTCCACCGCGCGCTCTTCGAGGTGGCGCCGCGGCTGCCGGAGCTCGCGGGGCGCGTGCGGCGGCTGGAGGAGGCGTCCGTGCGCATGCTGGAAGGGCTCCTGCGCGCGCACCCGGAGGCGCGGGTGCGCGACGCGGGCCTGTCGGCGCGGCTCGTGGTCGAGCTCGTCGAGGCGCTGACGCACCGCTGGGTCGTGGGCGCGGACGGCGCGCCGGTCGCCGCGGACCGGATGGCGGACGAGCTCGCGGCCATGGTGACGGGGTACCTCCGCGGCGCGGAGAGCGCGGCAAGCGGCGCCGGCCTCGCGGCGACGTGATCGGCCGGTCCGCGCCCCTCGCGGCGTCTCCGCGGGCGTGAGGGGGCAGATCCAGGAGACCTGCGCGAGACCGTCCGGGGTTCACCGGCAGCCCCCCGGGTGAGCCGACGCCGCGGCGCCTCCCCCACGCCCGTCGCGCCGCCCTGCCGGGCCGCTTGCCAGCGGTGCCGCTCGGGCGCGACGATCGGCGCCCATGAAGCGCGCCGCCCTCCTCCCGCTCGCCCTCGCTGTCGTCGCATGCGCCGGCGCTCCGGCTCCCCAGCCCGCCCCCGCCGCGCCGCCGCCCCTCCCGGCGCGCCCGGCGAGCGCCGCCGCCGCGGCGGCGGCGCAGCCCGCGGAGGCGCAGCCGGTGAGCGCGCCGGCAGAGCTGATGATGGTGCTGCGCGTCGCCGATCCTCGGCGGACCTGGGAGCACGCCACGCGGCACATGGCGAGCACGCCCTTCGGCAAGTCACTGCTCCACCTGGGGCCGATGGGCCCCGAGATGCTGCTCAAGCAAGCGCTCGGCCCGGAGCTCGCCGACGTGGTCGATCTGGGCAAGCCGCTCGACGTCGCCCAGCTCGGCGCCACGAACCCGCGCTTCGTGGTCTCCCTGTCGATCCCGGAAGACGAGGTGCCGCGGCTCCAGGATCGCTTCGTCCTCAAGCAGCGCCGCGGCCTGCTGCGCGTGGAGCGCGCGCGCGACGCCGACCCCGACGCCGAGGCGCCGCCCCGCGCCTGCGCGCTCGACCCCGGCGAGCGCAGGGGCAGCGCGCGCCTGCTCTGCGCGGAGGACCGGGAGGATCTCGAGGCGACCGCGCGCTACCTCGTGGAGGTCGTCGGCCGCGACCCGCTCGAGGCCGACGCGCGGCTCGAGATGCCGGCGTCAGCGATCCGCGAGGCGATCGAGAAGGAGCGCGGCCCCCACGACGACGGCGACGACAGCGACGCCGCGCGGATGGGTCGGGAGCTCAGCGAGGGGTTCTTCCGCGACATCGAGAGCCTGAGCCTCGACGTCGCGTGGGGCCGCGCGGACGTCGAGGTCGGCCTCGGCATGCGCTTCTCGAGCCGGCGCTCGCCGTTCACGCGGGCCATCGTGCCGGCCGCCGCCGGGGACGCGGCGCTGCCGCCGGCCTTCCTCCGCCTCCCGGCCGACACGGCGCTCGCCTTGTACACCCATGGCGCGTCGCGCGCGGAGCTCGCGCCGCTGCGCGACGCCTTCTTCCGGGCGCTCCGCGACGACATGGTCGGCGACGGCTACGACGCCGCCCGGCTCGACCGGTTCACCGAGCGCCTCGGCACCCTGATCTTCACGGGCGGCCCGGTGGTGTTCGGCGCGGGCGGGGACCGCGCCGCGGCGGAGAAGGCGCTCGCGGCCTACCCGGGCGGCGGCAAGGGCGCGCAGCGCGCGCAAGCGGCGGCGCGCCGCGCGCTGCAGAGCTGGTTCCTGGTCGCGGTCGAGGAGCCCGGCTCGACCTGGATCGCGGGGGTGAAGGAGCTCCTCCAGCTCGGCGACGAGCTGGACCAGCACAGGACGCCGGGCGCCGCAGGCGCGACCGGCGGCGCGCCGGACGGCCAGGAGCGCAAGGACCGTGACAAGCGGGACACCCGGCTCGTGCTCGTGCGCGCGCCCGCCGCGCTGCCCGCTGGGACGCTCCACGCCGAGCTGCGCTCCAGGCCGACCGCGAAGGGCGGCCCGCCCGCGCACACGACCCCGCCCGCGCACACGACCCACATCTACGTCGTTCCGGCCGGCCAGCGGACGTGGATCGGCGTCGGCAAGGACGACGCCGCCGTGGTGGCGCGGCTGCGCATCGCGACGGACGCCGGGCGCAGCGAGCGGACGCTCGGCGCGGCGCCGGGCGTGGAGGCGCTGCGGCAGCGCGGGATCCAGGCCGGAGGGCTCCTCTCGCTGGCGGGCTGCGCGATGCTCGCCTCGAGCGGCGACACGCCGGCAGAGCTGGCGGAGGCCGCCGAGGCGCTCTCCCGGGTCGCGGCGCTGCCCTCGGGCGGCGAGGGCGCGATCCCGCTCACGGTCACCTCCGAGGAGCTGGGGGCCGGCGCGGCGCGCCTCAGCGCCCGCACGCGGCTATCCGCCGCGGCGCTCCAGGACGTCATCGCGCTGCTCTCGCGTTGACGCCGCGCGACGCGGTCATGGCGGCGGGGAGCGAGCCGCCCCGCCGGGCTCACCGCGCGGGGCGCGCGACGCGGCACAGCCGGAAGCCGATCGTGGGATCGCCGCGCAGATCCGGGGGGCTCCCCATCCGGAACGAGACGCGCACGGCCCACGCGCAGTCGGCCCAGGAGCCCCCGCGCAGCACGCGCTGCCTCGCCACGGCCGGCCCGCCCGGGTCGGCGCGCGGGCTCTCGGCGTAGTAGCGCGCGTCGTACCCGTCGCCCGTCCACTCGCGGACGCCGCCGCTCATGCCGAACAGGCCATATCCGTTGGGCGGCACGCTGCGCGGCGGCCGGATCGAGAGCTCCTCGAACCGATCGAAATCGCAGCGCGCCGGGGACGGCGGCGCGTCGCCCCAGGGATAGGGGCGGCCGACGAGGCCGCCGCGCGCGGCCTTCTCCCACTCGGCCTCGGTCGGCAAGCGGTAGGTGACCTGGTCCCCGGAGAGCGCCTCGCCGAGCGCCACCGCCTGATCCCACCCGACCGCGACCATGGGCTTCTGGTCGTAGGTCCACGGGCGCGCCGGATCGCCGCGCGTGACCTCTCCGAACAGCGCGCTCGCCGCCACGGCGCGGTCGCCGGACCGCCACGCGACGTCCGGCGCGTGGGCGTGCCAGTCGCGCGCCGCGAGCGTCTCGGACTCGCAGTACTGCCGGCGGATCTTGTGGTCGTTGAGGAGCCTGAACGTGTCCGGATCGGGCCTGCCCTTCTTCTTCGGCTTCGGAGGGGGCCCGCCGTTCGGCGGGGGCGGCCAGCCCATGATCGCGTGGTACGCGGCCCACGTGATGGGCACGTCGGTGATCCAGAACGCGCCGAGCTCCACCGCGTGCACCGGCCACTCGTCGACGTCGCCGTCGTCGGCGCCCATGAGGAACGGGCCCGCGGGCACGTAGCGGAACACGAGGCCGTGCTCCTCGATCCGGAGCCGGTCGAGCAGGCGGCCGCGCGCCGCCGCGAGCGCCGGATCCCCGGGCGCGAGGCCGAACGCGGCGTCGCAGGCGGTGGCGGCCAGCGCGAGGCGCCCCTCGCCCTCGAGGCGCGCGGCGAGAGACAGGAGCTCCGCGGCCGAGGGGAGCGCGCGGTCCGCGGACAGGAGCCACGTCGCGTCGAGGGCGCTCACGCGAGTTTCCGCTGCGCGCGCAGCACGGTCAGCGGGTTCCGGCGCTCCGGCGCCGCCTCGTGCCGCGCGAGCCACGGATCGGGGGCGTTCACGTCGCCGGCCATGACGAGCGAGCGCGCGCGGCACCCGCCGCCGAAGGAGGCGGTGCCGGCGCCGTCGCCGGGGAGGCCGCGGATGGCGCGGAGGCGCTCGCTCGCGCGCCAGATCTGCTCGAACGGGGCGCGGCGGAGGTTCTCCGCGACGAAGCCGGGGCCGAGGAAGCTGCACGGGTTCACGTCGCCGCCGACCGAGATGGAGCACACGGTGTTGCCCGCGCCGCAGCCCCAGTTGTCGTGCACGACGGCCCGCGTCTCGCCGCGGCTCCTCGGCGAGAAGGGGTCGATCGCGCGCGCCGCCGTGGCGCGGCCGTCGCCGGTCGCGCCGAGCGTGAAGAGGGCCCCCAGCGCGGCCTCGTAGTCGTCGAACGACGGCCACAGCTCGGGGCGCGCCCCGGCGGCGCCCACGGGGTAGAGCGGCCGGAGCACCGCCGTGTGCGCGCCGGCGGCCGCGGCCAGCTCGGCGAACGCCGCCGCCTCGGAGGCGTTGTGGCGCATGACCGTGAACGCGAGCGAGAAGCGCGCGTGCCGCCGGAGCATCGCGACCTTCTCCAGCACGCGCGCGAACGTGCCCTCGCCCCGGACCGCGTCGTTCGTCTCGGCGGTGGCGCCGTCGAGGCTGACGTTGAGCCACACGAGCGAGCGCTCGCCGAGCTTCTTCGCGGTCTCCTCGGTGAGCAGGAGCGCGTTCGTGGTGAGGCACGGGTGCAGGCCGTGCGAGGTCGCGAGATCGAGGATGTCGAACAGATCCTTGCGGAGCAGCGGCTCGCCGCCGGTGAGCCCCAGCCGGAACGAGCCGAGGCGCGCGAGCGAGGCGAACAGCGCGTCCAGCTCGGCGAGGGTGAGCGGGGGCTCGCGGCGCGGGAGCTCGCCCGCGAAGCAGTGCGCGCAGGTGAGGTTGCACGCGGCGACGACCTCGAGGTGCACGGCCAGCGGCCCGGTGAGGTGATCGGCGGGCGGCGCGACGTCGAGCGCGACGCCGTCGAAGAAGAGGTCGTGCGTGAAGAAGGCGCGCTCGTACAGGGCGGAGGCGAACGCGGCGAGCGCGCCGCTGCGCCCGGGCGGCGCGGCGTCGACGATCGCGCCGATCGGGGTCGCGCGGGCGCGGAGCAGGACGCCCGTGGTCTCGTGATCGAACGGCAGGTAACGCGACGTGCGGCGATCGAACACGGTCGACCCGAAGTGCTGCGGGACGAGGACGAGCGGCGGGCGGGCGGTCACGGCGCGCCCCCGAGGTCGACGTCGAACGAGCACCGGACCCAGAGGCCGCCGCGCGCGTCCGGCAGCCCGACGACGCGGGCGCCGGTCTTCAGGACCTCCTGGAGGTGCCAGCCGGCGCTGCCCTCCCCGGCCGCCCCCGCGGGCGCGAGCGCGCGCCAGCCGCCCTCGTCGAAGCCTGGCAGCTTCCATGCGTCGCCGCCGGGATCGCGGGAGGTCCCGACGATCATCGCGCCGGCGCCCGAGCGGACGTCGAGGCTGCGCCCGATCGACCTGTCGCGCCGGGGCTCCAGCGTGCTGCCCGGCTCGGTCTCGTCGGAGTAGCGGAGGGAGAGCGCGAGCCGGGCGGGCGCGCCGCCCTCGACGCGGAGGGCGAGCGCGAGGACGTGCGCGCCCGGGCGGGCGCCGATCCGGCTCGATCGTACGGGCGCGCCGTCGAAGAAGACCTCCGCCTCGCCCGCCGTCCAGAGGCGCAGCGAGAGCGGCAGCGCCTCCTGCGGGTCGATCCAGCGGAGGATGCCGCCGCCGCACCCCGCCGGGACCTCGCAGCTCGAGTAGTCCTCGAGCACGAGGCGCTGCGACGATTTCTCGTAACGCGCGAGGTCGTTGACGACGAGCTCTCTCTTCCTGGCCACGCGCCGAGGGTAACAGGCCGCGTCTCCGCGCCAACTCCTCTCTTGCCGTTCCCTCGGCGGAGCGGGCGGCCTGTACGGGGCTTGACAAGCGAAACGGCGTTTGTTCCCCTCGACAGGCTTCATTCATCCATCGAGGAGCCATGCCAGAGGGCATGGGGCGATGACTTCATCCGAGGGACGCCCGGCGCCGTCGGCGGCATACGGCGAGACCGACACCCCGAGCGCCTCGAGACAGGAGCACGTGTCATGGCGATCCGCACGGCCGATGATGCGACACCATCACCCGTCGCCCCGCCGGGGGCCTGTCCGGTCTCCCGCATCGGCGCGGAGTTCAACCCGTTTCACGGCGCGCAGCTCGAGGATCCCTACCCGTTTTATGCGCGCGCTCGCCGGGAGGAGCCTGTCTTCTACAGCCCCGTGACCCGGATGTGGTACGTGACCCGGTACGACGATATCGTCGCCGTGCTGAGGG
Source organism: Sorangium cellulosum (assembly GCF_004135735.1). GTDB lineage: Bacteria > Myxococcota_A > Polyangia > Polyangiales > Polyangiaceae > Sorangium > Sorangium cellulosum_F. The sequence goes on from NZ_CP012670.1 coordinate 6,765,305, forward strand.
ATCCGGCCCGCTTCTCCTCCGCGCAATCGGTCGATCTCCCGCTCGACTTCACGCCCGAGACCCGGGAGGCGATCCGGACGAGCTACCTGTCCCGGTGCTCGCTCATCGACAACGACCCGCCGTCGCACACGCAGATCCGGCGCATGGTCAACAAGGCGTTCGCGGCGCGGAGGACCGCCGATCTCGAGGCGCGCGTCCGCGCGATCGCCGCGGACCTCATCGATCGGTTCGCGGCGAGGGGCCACGCCGATCTCGTCGAGGAGCTCGCCTTTCCGCTGCCCATGCGCGTGATCCTCAGCGTCCTCGGCGCGCCGGAGGGCGATCTCGGGCAGCTCAAGCGGTGGTCGGACGACTGGATGACGCTCGTCGCCGTCCAGCTCACCCCCGAGCGGCAGCGCGAGGTCGTGGGCCGCCTGCTCGAGTCCGAGCGCTACTGGACGAGCCTCATCGAGGAGCGGCGCGCGCGGCCGCGCGACGACCTGCTGAGCGACCTCCTCGAGGCGTCGCAGGAGGAGCAGCCTCCGGTGCCGCTCTTGCAGCTCGTCAACGTCTGCGCGGTCCTGGTCCTCGCCGGACACGAGACGACCATGAACCTGCTGGGCCTCTGCGTTCACCGGCTCCTCCGCGAGCCCGACGCGTGGCGCCTCGTCTGCGAGGACCCGGCGAACATCCCCGGGGCCGTCGAGGAGACGCTGCGCGCGGACACGTCGGTTCATGCCCTGATGCGCACCACGATGGCGCCGGTCGAGGTGGGCGGGGTCAAGCTGCCGAAGGGGGCGCAGCTCGCGCTGCTGTTCGCCTCGGCGAACCACGACGAGGCCCATTTCCAGGACGGCGCCCAGTTCGACCTGCGCCGCGAGGACGCGGCCCGGCACCTCGCCTTCGGCCACGGCATCCACTACTGCGTCGGCGCGCAGCTCGCGCGGCTGGAGGTGCGGGTCGCCCTGGAGCTCCTCATCGAGCGCCTGCCGGGGCTGCGGCTCGTGCCCGACCAGGAGATCACGTACGTCGTGAACCCGATCCACCGCGGCCTGAAGGCGCTGCAGATCGCGTGGGACACGCGCGGCGACGAGGGCGCCCGCCACACCCTCAGGGCCTGAGGCGCAGCCTGGCCGTCACGGGGAAGTGATCCGACGGATAACGGCCGTCCTGGTGATGGCGGATGATCTCGGCCATGAGCACCTCCGTGACCGGCGCCGGGGGCGCGAAGATGAAATCGATCTTCTCCCCGTCCTCGACTCCGCTGAACCTGTTGAAGGTCCCGACCGTCGCCTCGTCCGGGTAGAGGACGCGGAACGTGTCCACGAACCCCGGAGGGGCAGGCACCGGCGCCGTCCCCTCGCTCGCGCGCGCCGCCTCCCCCTTGACGTAAAGGACCGCCGGATTGCGCTCGCCCGCGTTGAAGTCCCCCGTGAGGATCACCGGGTCGGGGTGGGCGCGCCGCGCGATCCTGTCGGCGATGAGCTCGACGCTCCGCGCGCGCGACGGCTGCGACTCGTGGTCCAGGTGCGTGTTGAACAGGTAGAAGCCGCGGCCGGAGCGCTTCTCGACGAGCCTGGCCCAGGTGCAGATCCGCACGACCCCGTTCCCGAAGCTCCTGGAGCCGGGCACCTCCGGGGTATCGGAGAGCCAGAACGTGCCGCTCTCGTCCACATCGAACCGATCCTCTGCATAGAGGATCGCCGAGTACTCCCCTGCCTCGACGCCGTCGTCGCGGCCGACGCCGATCTCGGCGTACGGGAGCGCGCCGCGGAGATCATCCATCTGGGATCTCAGCGCCTCCTGGAGACCGATCGCATCGGGGTTTGCGTCCCTGATGACCTGGTAGACCATCTCGCGGCGATTCGGCCAGGCGTCGATGCCGTCCGCGCGGTTTGCATAGCGGATGTTGAAGGTCATCAGGTCGAGCTCCACCGGCAGGGCCGTGGCGGCCCCGCCCGCGCCGCCCGTTCCATCCATGCCGCCCTCGCCGGCACCGCCCTCGCCGCCCGTTCCACCCATGCCGCCCTCCTCACCGGCGCCGCCCGCGCCGCCCGTTCCACCGACGCCGCCCCTCTCGCCCGCGCCGCCCGTTCCACCCGCCCCGCTCATGCCGCCTGTGTCCCTGGCATGCCCGCCGCCGCCTGGCTCGCCGCCGCATCCGAAGAGAAAAAGTGTCGCTGTTGCGAGAAGGAACGATGTCTTCGAGTTCGTCATTCTTTCCTCGTCGAGCAGCCCGAGGCTGGCGGCCGGGCCCGTCTGGCGGGGAGGATCTGGTCGGGCGCCGCGGCCCCGCGCGCGCCCTGCGCAGGGCCCGCGGCAGGGTGGACGCCCTCGCCGGCGCCCGCGCCGCCGCAATGGATCAACGAGACGGCGGCGAGGAGCATCCACGCCGCGCTGCTCACCGTCTGCCGTATGCCCGAGGTCCTCCGAGGCAGGGGGCGTGTCCCCGTTCGCGCGTGACGTCAAGCGCGTCGCCGCCGCGCCCCGGGGGACCCGGAGGTGAGCACCCCAAACGCGACCACCACCCCCCGCCGGGCGATGGCGAGCCGCACGGCGCGGAGCTCAGGGCCTGAACGCGTCCGCGACGTCGGTCGCGCCGAAGCCTTGCTGGGTCCCGCCGCCTGGAACGTAGATCGTCGAGCCGACCGCGGCCGCGCCGGTGCCGTGGCGCGGCGTCCGCATCGGTGCGAGCACCTCCCACGCGTCGCGCGCGGTGTCGTAGGCCTCGTTGTCGTCGAAGATGCCCGAGGTCCCCGGCTCCTGGTTGCCCTCACCGCCGATGACGTAGATCGTCTCGCCGATCACGGCCGTCGCGACGCCGCCGCGCGCCGTCGGCATCGGCGCGCGCGTCGACCAGGCGCCCGCCGAGAGATCGTACGCGAACACCGTGCCCGCGACGTTGTCCTGGCCGTTCGCCCGCCCGCCGAGCACGTAGAACGTCGAGCCCACGACCGCGCCGGCGACGTGATCGCGCGGCTCCGGCAGGTCCGGCAGCGTCTCCCACGCCCCGGTCACGACGTCGTACGAGGAGAACGTGGCCACCGTGTCCTGGAAGGGGGACGACAGCGAGCGCAGCCCCCCCGCGAGGTAGATCTTCGTGCCGCTCGTGCCGACGGCGGCGCTCCCGCGCGCGGTCCCCTCGGGCATGGGATCCAGCGCGGTCCACGCGTCCGTGGCCGGGTCGTACTCGAACGCATCGCCGATGGCCATCCAGGGGAAGTCGCCGATCATGCCGCCGAGCAGGTAAATCTTGCCGTTCACGGCCGCGACGTTCGCGTGATTCAGCCCCAGCGGCAGCGGCGCGGCCTCGGACCACGTCTCCGCGCGAGGATCGTAGACCTCGACGCGCCCCGTGTTCCGCTGGTCGGCGTCGAGGCCGGCGATGACATAGACCTTGCCGTCGAGCGCGACGACGCTGTGCTCCTGGCGCGGGCCGACCGCGATCGGGGCGAGATCGCGCCAGCCCGGGTGGGCGCCGCTGTCCCTGCCCTCGCCGGAGGCCGCGCTGCTCTCGCCCACGCTCGACCCGTCGTCGACGCAGGCCGCCGTGGCCAGGGAGAGGCAGAGAGAGACGCAGAGGGGGGTGATGAATCGCATGGGTGTTCTTTCCTTCCGGTGTTCGGTCCAGTGAGCCCGAGGTCGCTGCGCGACGTCGCGCGTCCGTCGTGCACCACGGCATGCCAGCGGTCGGCGCGCCGCCCGCGCAGCCCGCCTCGCCCGGCGCCAGGCTCGCGATCGCGGCGCCAGGCCGACGATCGGCGTCCAGCGCCGCCTTCCTGAGGCCCTCTCTCCAGGGTGCCGCAGGGCCGTAGACCCGCGGCTGCCTAGATATCGGGCCTCGCAGATCGCGTCGCGCGGCGGCGTGTCGCGCCGCGCGACGGCCTTACGTCGACACGGCAGAGCGTAACGTCGGCGCCGAGGGCGGTCCACGCCGCGCCGCGCCTGGATCGCTGTTACTATCTATCGACCGCGTCGATAGCCTGGTCGGGGAGCGGGCGCGGCGCCCCGGCGTGGAGCTCGCGGCAGCTCTCGGCGATGCACCTGCGGAGCCAGACGTGCGCGGGATCCTTCTGCCGCGTCGCGCTGAACAGGCACGAGAACGAGAAGGGCGGGACGGCGAGCGGCGGCTCGAACACGCGGAGGCGCAGGAGCGGCGCGGTGGCGCGGACGAAGCTGCGCGGCAGCGTCGCGATCAGGTCCGTCTGCGCGACGACGAACAGGGCCGCCGAGAAGTGCGGCATCCGGAGCACGACGCGCCGGCGGTGCCCGAGCCGCGCGAGCTCGTCGTCCAGGGGGCTGCCGGGCAGCTCGTAGGGCGCGACGAGGACGTGCCCGGCGGCGGCGTACGCGTCGAGCGTGACGCTCTCCCCGATGCGGGGGTGGTCGCGGCGCGCGATGCACGCGAACGGCTCCTCCAGCAGCCGCTGCGCGACGAGGCCGGAGAGCGGCTGGAACCTCACGCCGAGCGCCACGTCGATCTCGCCCGCCTGGACCGCCCGGTCCACATCCATCCTGAAGGAGCGCAGGACGACATCGACGCCGGGCGCCTCGCGGCGGAGCCGCGCCATGAGCGGCGGCACGATGACGATCTCGGCCCAGTCTGGGGCGGAGATCGTGAACGTCCGCTCGAGGCGCGACGGCTCCACGCCCGTCGCCTGCTCGAGGAGCTGCTCCAGCGAGTCGAGCCGCGCGCGCAGCGGCGCCGCGAGCTCCTCGGCGAAGCTCGTCGGCCGGAGCGCGGCCCCGGCGCGGACGAAGAGCGGATCGCCGAACACCTCGCGAAGCCGGCCGAGCGCGTGGCTCACGGACGACTGCGCCCGGCCAAGGCGCCTTGCCGCGACGACGGTGCTCTGGCTCCGGAGCAGCTCGTCGAGCACGACAAGCAGGTTCAGGTCCACGGAGGCGAGGCGGGCGCGGCGACTCATGGCGCGAGCAGTACATCATTTTCACCGAGGCCGGCCCCGCGCCCAGCTCGGCCCTGGGTGGGGGGAGGTCATGATCGGCCGACGCTGACCGGAGCCGCTGCCAGCGGCTGGCCCTCACAGCCGAGCGAGCCGTCCATCTTCGAGCAGCACCCAGGGGGCTGAAGGCGAGTACGCCTCGGTCCCGGCGATGGGCAGGTTTGGCGCATCCGTGAGCTGGTCGAGCCCCTTGTCTCGGAGCCGCATCCCACGTTCCGTGAGGCGATAGACCTCCGACAGCATCGGGTAGCCTGCGCCAGGCGGCTTCGGGCCAGGCAGCAGCTCGTCGAATCGACTGAGACGCAGGGTCCCTTCCGCAGTCCTTCTTGGAAAGAAGGAAGAGAGGAATGCCCATAGCGGAGCGAGCTCTGGAAACCCTTCGACACCACGTACGCAGCTCCGCGCGAGCGGCCTCGGGTCCGCTGCGGTGTACTGGCTCCAGAGGCGCACGGCACGCTGGTGGCGTTCGCGCGGCCAGGGGCGCGCTCCACTGAGCCGCGCCGGGAGGGTCCCCAGCTCGGAGGCGGAGCACCACGTCGGCACGGCGGACTCGTGCGCATCCGGCCCGCGAAATGGCGGATCCAGCTCGACGACAACCATGTTCTTACGCGGAACACCACGCTCGCGCAGCCTGCTGCACATTCTCCAGAGACCCACGCGCTCGCGCAGATTCGTGGACGAAACCCACACGACAACCACGAGACCCATCTTACTATCCGCACCGATGGGGTCGACGAAAGAGCCCCACCATGCCTGACGCGCGAGAACATGCTCTGACGCCCCCGCGCGAGATGGCCCAACGAGAAGGCAGTCAGAATCAACGACAACGCTGATGGCGCCTAGCGACGCAACGCGATCCGCCACACGAGACTCGAACACCACATGCGTCGCGCTAGCGATATCCACAGCGAAGACACTCACTGAATTCATATGGCTTGTTACGAAGACAATAGTCAAGACAGTCGCGACAGAACGCATGCCCACTTGTCGTTATACGGGTACAGGGCCACCCCTTGGCCTGGCAAGTGTCAAAATACTCGCTGCACCTGGTGACCGGGGCGCATCCTGCCATCTGCTCAGAGGCGCCGCTCCCCACGTCATCACCGTTTTGGTGCCAGTCCCCCGTAGCTGCTGACGAGGTGATGATGCTGCCACCAGCACCGTCCGTTCCCCCGCCGCGGACCCAGCACTCGCCCACGTCGACGTTGCACGCCGTGAGACTGACGGCCCAAATGGCAACCAATCTCCTCATTTCGCGTCTCTCTCGAACTTCCAAACAGGCCCAGCGGTAGCCATCGCCATCAGGCCATGACGAAGAACCCGACTGCTTCCGCCAGCCCAGTCCAAGTTTGCGCCCACAGACAGCCCCAAGGACTCGAAAAAGCACCAATCGACTTGCGCATGACCGCCCGGAGCAATTCCCAGAACCTGGCTACAGATCACGACGCCACACACCGGCATCCAGTAGATCGACAAGGACGGCCCGAGACTGGCCTTACCTGTGTTCCAGGCGTATACAAGGGCAACCGCCGTTCGATCGTGGGCTTCCACCCGTTCTCCGGGGAGAACGCTGAACATGTCGTGGACTTCGAGTGTGAAGTCTCTATTGCGGTGCCAGAGCAGCCCAGCGAAAGGGCTCACCGCAAGCCTGGGGTCAGCCCCGATCCGGATCCCACCCACGCTCACGCCACCGCTGAGCTCGAAAGCCATTGCCGGCGCCGGAAGAGCGACGAGCGCGGAGGCACAGCCGCACAGCGCGAGCGCGCTCGCCTTCCCCCTCAGCCCGTGCCCCACGTTCCCTTCCCGGTGCGGACTATCCTCCCAGCGAGAGGCGAAGTCAACCGGCAGTTCAGGTCACATTACGTCCATGTGGCCCTTGCACGACGGTCCAGCGCGAGCGGTGGCAGGCCATGCGCGGCATGCTCCGACCAGTCGGCTCGCCTAGCACGTTCCGAGCGGCGCGACCCACTCCCGCACCTCCCTGTTACAGGCAGCCTACCGAGTTCGTCACGCCGTGTGACCTCCGTGTGCCTCGACGCCAAGGCACGGGATTCCACGTAGCCGCTCCGCAGACCGCGTCTGTTCCCTGGCCAGATTCGGCTGGGGTGTTGCTGAGCACCGTTGTTGATGCCCATGGTGCGCTTGTCGATCCAGCTCTTTGATGGCGGGGCGGCTACAGTCTGGGGGGCGTGAGCGAAGAACGAAAGCAGCCGAGGGCCAGGTTCAGGGCGCTCCAGCTCAGCCAGGAGGACCAGCAGGCGCTGCGCCGACGCGAGAGGGAGGGACCGCTCGGCATGCTGGTCGCACGGCGGATCCAGGCCCTCGCGATCCCGCGGTGTCGGCGGGGGCACGACGATCGGCGTTGTCGCCGGAGGTGGCGACGACCACACGCGAGGCAGAGGGACCTACTGCGCGACGATGTCGCGCATCTTCAGCTGGTCATTGACCGTCAGTCGTCGGAAGATCGCGCGCGTGACGGGCGAGCTGGCGAGGCGGACGAACGCCGCGCGCACGATCCGCTGAGCCTCCCCGGACGGTGTGAAGAGCGCCCTCATTCTCAGCCCGTCGGCCAGCAGGCTCGTGATGAACGGGCGCAGCTTCTCCTCCCAGGCGACGAGCGCGCGTCCCACGTCGTCAGGGTACTTCTCCAGCATGTTGCCGAGAAGCTCACTCCCGGCCATGCCGGTCGAAGCGCCCATCCCTGAATACAGCGTCAAGCACCACGCAGCGTCGCCGACCAGCACGACCCGCCCCTTGTGCCAGCAATTCATGCGAACCTGATTGACCGAGTCGAACAGGTACTCGTCTGCGGCCGCGAAATCGTCGAGGAGCTGCCTCAGCACCGGCCCTGCCGGTTCTGGTCCGTAAGCCCTGCGCAGCGACTCGATGGGGGTCTTCCGGAACTGCGCATCGATGTCGTCCACGCGGTAGGAGAAGAGCAGGCCTGGGTTGTGGTCCGCGAAGGGGAATACCCACGCCGACCGCCCGACCTCGGCAAGGACCAGCCCATCATGCAGGTGATAGCCGCGGACGGGTTCGCTCAGGATGGCCGCCCCGATCATGTAATTCATCGGGTAGAGGAAATCTTCGTGCGGGCCGAAGACGAGCTTCCGGACGGTCGAGCGCACTCCGTCAGCCCCCACCACGAGGTCGAAGCGCTCGGTCACGGTCTCGCCGGTCTTCGTGTGGGTCATCGTGACATCGACGCCGCGACCTCCTGGATCCATCCCCGTGGGGACGGTCGAGAAGCGGATCTCCACCCGCTCCGGCAGCGCGTTGAACAACGCATTCTCGACGTCGCCGCGCAGCAGCATGCGCGGCTGGCCGGGCACGTCGGCGAAGGTCATGCCCCTGCGACGACGATTGGCCCGGTCGACCTCGTACGTCTTGGTTTGCGGGTGCTTGCGGTCGCCCATGGCCTCGAGCACGCCGAGCCGCTTGGCGGACGCCTGGCCCGTGCCGAAGAGGGCAATGAAGTAGCCGCCTTTGCGGCGCTCGGGGGCCCGCTCGATGATCACGGGCTCCCAGCCGGCCCTGTGCAGCCGCAGGGCCGTGGCGATGCCGGCGATGCCAAGCCCAACGATCAAAACGCGGCGCCCGTGGGTCGCTGAAGTCGTCATGATGCTTTGACTCTAGCCATCGACGGCGCACGCCGGCAGAGCGTGGCTTGGGGCGGATATCGGCCTGGATTGGGGTCGGATGGCGGGGTCTTCAAGGCCCGGGGCGGCGGCGCTGAGCGCGAAAGGCCCGGGGGGTCATCCCTTGGGCGCGCCGGAAGGTGCGAATGAAATGGGTGACGTCGGCGTAGCCAACCTGGTCTGCGATGCTCTCGATGCTCGCGTCCGTCTCCAGGAGCCGCCGCCGGGCCTCGGCCATGCGATGCTCGCGCAGCCAGTCCCCCACCGTCAGCCCTGTCTCCCGGCGGATGGCGTTGGCCAGGTGCGAAGGCGTGCGCCCGACCGCCGACGCGACGTCCTGAAGCGAGAGGGGCTCCAGACAGTGCGCCTCGATGAACCTGAGCGCATCTTGCACGAGCCCGCTGAGCATGGGCGACGCCAGAGGCGCGTGCTCCGAAAGCTCGCGGATGAGCTCCGTGATCAGGAGGGTAAACAATGCGAGCGCGGCGTTGTCCGCGCCCCACTGGGCCTCTCGCAGCTCGGTATCCATCTCGGCCACCAGGCGCTCGATTCGCTGCCGCCGGGGCTCTCCGGGTCGCAGCCGGAGCAGTCCCCGGAGAAAGAGGCTGCGCACCGGCGCGTCCTTCGCGTCGCCTCGGATTCGTGGTCGTCCCGGCAGGCGCTCCGGAGTGCTCAGCAGCGTCGGATCGAAGCCCACGATCCACCCCTCCAGGTCGCCGACATCGAGGGGCTGATGCTCCACGCCCGCGGGGATGAGGTGGATATCCCCGGCATGAAGATGGACCTGCTCCAGATGACGGCCTCGCCCCCTTCCCGCCGTCAGCACGAAAACCATGAAGAAGGTCGAGACGAGCGGCCCGGGCGCCAGCGTGGGCCGCCTTTGTCGTGGGACGCGAACGACACACAAGGGCAAGCCCCTGGCGCCGAACCCGTCCAGCGTGAGAACGCGGGGAGGGGGGTGCTGAGGCGTGCGACGCATAGCCTGCATGCATAGCATGATCCGGGATGCGACGCCTGCGCGTGCTCGGCATGGCCTGAGCGTCAGTAAGAGCGCCGAACAAAACCGGACCGAGCCAGGCGGCCGAGGGGGGGTGCAGCGCTAGGCGCGACGAGGAGCCCTACTGAAGTAGGGCGACGAGGAGCAACGACGCGATGCGCCCGCCCTCGGCCGCCTGGCGACGGGAGGTTTTGAGAGGCGCTCTAAGCCGATGCGAGCGCTGCTCGGCGCAAGTCAGTACGTTTGGCCCCGCAGGCTGTGGAGCGAAAGCGGCCCCCTCGATGCATGGATAAGTCGCTGCTACAGCGGCGCTTTTCCAGCAGGGATGCGGATCGCGTAAGGCTCTATGGGATGCTCACGCCGGAGAGAACGCGCAAGGGAAGGGGAGGACAGGGACGGCGAACGAGACAGAGGAAGAGCTCCGCATGGCGGTGGCACGGAAGAAGTGACTGCGAGGCCTACGTGCCGTCCTAGCAGATAGCGCGGCCGCGGCGTCGAGGTCCTCAAGCACGAACTCGGGGGCGGCCGCGGCGCCGAGGAGGACGCCGGCGAGCTCGGGGGTCGGCGAATCCATGGCCGGGCGCGGAGCGGCCGCGAAGGTCGAGGGCCACATCGGGCGCTGACGACTGGACACTTGTAGATGCCCTCGGTAATCCGCGGGAATTCGGTGAGTTTCACTGGTAAAGTCCGTATCTGACGCCGGTCCGTTTTCCCGGTGAAGAGACCGCTCAATGCTTCTTGGTGCGGCGTTGCTTGGCTCGGATGGCGCTCGGCTCCTTGGCCTCTTGAGCCGGTAGCTCTCGGCCTCGATCTCGATCGCCCCGGCGCGGTGCACGAGCCGGTCGACGAGCGTCGAGCGTGACGACGGGCAGGGGGTCGCCAGCGCTGCCTGCTCAACGGCCGCCGAGGGCACCGCCGGAAGCGTCTCCGAATCGTCCGGCGGACCAGAGATCGCGGGGTCAGCGTCCATGATCGGCAGCTTGACGCCGGCCTCGCCCCCCTCGAACGCCGCGCAAACCCCCGCCCGATCCCATCATCCTGCTCCCTCACCCCGCGCGGCGAACCCCTTCTCCCGGCGCCTACCGGATCGACGCAGAACCAGGGTCGGCCCAGGCGGCGCGGGACACGCGCCGAGGGCGCGCGGGCGTGCGCCGAGGGTGGACGGTTTCACGCCCCGCCGCGCCGGACCGGGTTAACATGCGCCCGTCATGCCTTGCGCCCCCGTCCGCCATTGCTGGTCCGCGCGCCGCGCCGGCCTCGCGGACCGCGCCGGCCTCGCCGGCGAGGCGGCGCGCCGCGCGGCCCGATCCGGGGGTGAGCTCCGCCGATGACCCGGGTCAACGTGGAGGGGCCGCGGCCCGACGCGCTGATAGGCCACGTCCTGCGCGGCAAATGGCGCCTCGATCACCTGCTCGGCGCCGGCGGAATGGCGGCGGTCTACGCGGGCACGCACCGCAACGGGATGCGCGGCGCGGTGAAGATCCTCCGCCGCGAGCTGTCGGAGAACGAGGAGGCGCGCTCGCGGTTCCTGCGCGAGGGCTACGTCGCCAACCGGGTGGATCACCCGGGCATCGTCCGGGTGCTCGACGACGACGTGACCGAGGACGGCGCGGTGTTCCTGGTGATGGAGCTGCTCGAGGGCGAGACGGTCGAGGCGCGCCGCGCGCGCGCGGCGGGCGGGGTGCTCGGCGTCGCCGAGGTGCTCGCCATCGCGGACGAGCTGCTCGACGTGCTCGCCGTGGCGCACGAGCGCGGGATCGTGCACCGCGACCTCAAGCCCGACAACCTGTTCCTCACGCGGCAGGGGCAGCTCAAGGTGCTCGACTTCGGCATCGCGCGGCTGAACGAGCTCTCCGGCCCGACGAACGCGTCGACGCGCGCCGGCACCCTGATGGGCACGCCGCAGTACATGCCGCCGGAGCAGGCGAAGGGGCAATGGGACCGGGTCGACGCGCGCGCCGATCTCTGGGCCGTCGGGAGCACGATGTTCCACCTGCTCTCCGGGCGGTACGTGCACCAGGCCGAGACGCTCCCGCTCCTCCTGCTCGCGGCGATGACGCAGCCGGCGCCGCCGGTGGGCAGCGTCCTGCCCGCCGCCCCCGCGGCGGTCGCCGGCGTCATCGACGTGGCGCTCGCGTTCGAGCCGGAGAGGCGCTGGCCGAGCGCGCGCGCGATGCAGCGCGCGCTGCGCCAGGCGCGCGGCGGCGCGGGGCTCGACCCGGGCCCGGGCGCGCGCCCGGAGCTCGCGCGCGCGCCGGCGCTCTCGGAGCCCGCGTGCGCGCCGGCGCTCTCGGAGCCCGCGTGCGCGCCGGCGCTCTCGGAGCCCGCGTGCGCGCCGATGCTCTCGGAGCCCGCGCGCGCGCCGATGCTCTCCGACGCTGCGCGCGCGCCGGTGCCGGCGCGCGGCCCGGGGAGCGGGCCGCGGGGCACGGAGTTCACCTCGGCGGGCACGGCCAGCGGCGGCACGGTCTCGCCGATCGTCCCGGCGCGCCCGGCGAGCGCGCCGCGCCCGGCGCCGCGCGCGGCGGCCACGGTCGCGCTCGTCGCCGGCGCCGGCGTGCTGGTCGTGGCCGCCCTCGGGGCGGTCGTGTGGTGGCAGAGCGCGGGCGCCGCCGCGGACGCGCCGGACCTGTCGGGCGCCTCCGCGGCGCAAGCCGAGCCGGGCCCGCCCGTGGATCGCGCGACGGCGGCGGCGGCGGATCCCGCGGCGCCCTCCGGCGCGGGCGCGCCGGAAGCGCCCGCGGCCCCGGCGGCCCCGGACATCGCGCCGTCCGCGCCGGCGCCCGCGATCACGCCGGCGACGGCGCCCGCTTCGCCGGCGAGCGCCTCCGCGTCCACCGCGAGGCCCGCCGCCGGGGCCAGGCCGCCCGCGCCAGCCGCGACGGCCGTCAGGGTGCCTGCCTCCACGGCCAAGGCGCCCGCCGCGACGGCCAAGGCGCCCGCCGCGACGGCCAAGGCGCCCGCCGCGACGGCCAAGGCGCCCGCCGCGACGGCGGTGAAGGCGCCTCCCGCGCCGACGCCCGCGGCGGACCCGTACAGCCGGAGATACTGAGGTCGCACCGATGCCCCGATCGCGCTCACGGAGACGATGTCCGGTCGAGGCGCTCGCCCCCCTGGCAGCCGCGCTCCTCGCCTGCCCCGCCGCGTCCGCGCAGCCGCGCGATCCGACGGCCGCGGAGGCGCTGTTCGAGGCCGGCCGGGCCGCGCTGCTGGCGAACGACTACGAGGCGGCGTGCCCGAAGCTCCGGGAGAGCTACGCGCTCGACCCGGCGCCCGGGGCGCTGCTCAACCTGGGCGACTGCGAGGAGAAGCGCGGCAGGATCGCGACCGCGTGGGCGATCTTCCAGCAGCTCGCGCGCGAGCTGCCGCCGCACGACGATCGCCGGCCGATCGCGCGGTCGCGCGCGGCGGCGCTGGAGGGCCGCCTGCCGAGGCTCGTGATCCGGCTCGCGCCCGGCGCGCCGGCGGACACGGCCGTCCAGCGCGCGGGGGTCCCGGTCGGCGCGGGCTCGCTGGGCTCGCCGTTGCCCATGGATCCCGGCGAGGTCCAGGTGACGGCGACGGCGCCGGGCTGGCAGCAGAGGACGTTCCCCGTGCGGCTCGTCGAGGGCGAGCTGACGGAGCTGCTCGTCTCGCCGGAGCCGCCCGCGGCCCGGGGCGGCGACGCGGGGCCTGCCCTCCCGCCGCAGGCGCTCCCCGCGGAGACCGGGAGATCCTCCGCGTGGCGGACGGCCGGGTGGATCAGCGCCGGCGTCGGCGCGGTCGGGATCGGCGTGGGCGCCGCCTTCGGCCTCCGCGCGATCGGGAAGAAGGGCGACGCGGAGGCCCACTGCGACGCGGCCAACGTGTGCGCGCAACGGGGCCTCGACCTGCAGCGGCAGGGCGTGGCCGCCGGGACGATCTCGACGGTCGCGTTCCTCGTGGGCGCGGCGGCGCTGGGCGGTGGCGCGGTGCTCCTCTTGACGGCGCCTCCCTCGGCGCAGCGCTCGCCGGCGCCCGGCGCGACGATTGGCGTGGTGCCGGGAGGGCTGGTGGCCACGGGGGTCTTTTGACGACGGCGGCGCGGGCGCGGCGCCATGGGAGAGCCGGGATGAGGGAGCGCGATCTCGGGAGCGTTCGGGCCGTGTGCGGCGCTGGCCTGATCGCCGTCGCCGCCGCGGGTGGCTGCAACGCGATCATCGGGCTCGAGGTCGGCGAGCTGGCCCCCTCGGAGGCCGGCGCGGGCGCGGCCTCGTCGAGCGCGACCTCCGCGGCGGGCGGCGGCGGCGGCGCGGGAGCTGGTGGCGGCGGCGCGGGCGGCGACGGCGCGGGCGGCGGCGGCGCGGGGGCTGGTGGTGACGGCGCGGGCGGCGACGGCGCGGGCGGCGGCGGCGCGGGGGCTGGTGGTGACGGCGCGGGCGGCGACGGCGCGGGAGCTGGTGGCGGCGGCGCGGGCGGCGGCGAGGAGGCGCTCTGCAGCCAGGACCGCGAGGGCGCAGTCCGCGCGCCGGCGGGGCTCTGGGACAGGGTCGTGGGCACCGAGGTCACCGACATCGAGGCGCAGGACGACGCCGTGACCGCCCTCGTCAACCACCGGGGCGCGCTCTCCGTGGAGCGGTGGAGCGCCGCCGGGGCGCGCGACGAGGGCTATGGGCTGACGGCCGGCGCCGCGCTGTCGGGCGACGTCGTGGGCGCCCACCTGAGCGTCGGCCCGGACTTCGCCTATGTGACCGGCTGGTCGAGGATCCGCGTGGACCTGTCCCTCACGCCCGGCAAATGCCCCGTCGAGGTGGCGTCCGGCGGCCTCAACCGCGCGGGCTTCCTCGCGGCGCTCGACGGGCGAGGCCATTGCCGATGGGTGTGGAGCACGGAGGCCACCTCGAGCGCCACCCCGCTCGGCCTCGCGGCGACCGCCGACAGGGTCGTGTTCGCGTTCTCGGTGGAGGGGCTGAGCGTCCTCTCCGACCGCTGCGCGATAGGGACCGACGACATGACGGTGTCCACCGTGGTCGCCGCGTTCAGCGCCGAGGGCGAGTGCCTGTGGAGTCACACGCTCGGGGCCGCCGACGCCATCACCGTCGGAGAGGTCGTCATCGACGCGGAGAACGATCTCGTCCTGGCGGTCGGCGATTACGACACGTCGGACGCGCCCGTCACGATCGGCGGGCGGAGGCTCTCCTCGCAGGCGCGCGATCTGTTCGTGGCGCGCATCGGGCTGGACGACGGCGTCGCGCAGGACGTCCTGGCGCTCGAGCGAGCCGGGAGCCAGGTATCGGCGCGGCAGGGCGCCGCGCTGCTCCCCGGCGGCGATCTCGTGGTCGCCGGCACCTACTCGGGGTCTCTCGATTTCGAGGATGTCTGCGCCCCGATGCCCGAGGCCGCGTCGCACGCGAACGTCTTCGTCGCGCGCCTCTCGGAGGCGGGCGTGGTCTGGAGCCGCGGGTTCGGCGACCTGACCTCGGATCAGCTCGTCGCCAGCGTGGCCGCGGACCCGGCGGGCTCGATCCATGTCATGGGGACGTTCGACGGCGAGATCGATCTGGGGCCCAGCGGGAAGCTCACGAATGCGACAGGCCAGATCGTGAGCTTCCTGATCGTGCTCGACGAGCGCGGCAACGTCGCCTCGGCCTTCGCGCTCGAGGGGACCGGCACCACCGCCCTGTGGGCCGCCGCGCCGGGCGCGGCGCCCGGCGCTCCCCTCCACATCGCCGGCACGATGTCACGGAGCCTCGATCTCGTGCCCAGCGCGCCCGACGAGGACGACGCGGAGCACGGATTCATCGTTCGGCTGCGGGGCGCGCCGTGATCCGCGCCGCGCGGCGCCCGGCGCGCTGAAGCGCGAGGCTGCGACATTTCCGCACGACACCCCCGAAGCTGCGAGCAAACCACCTCGCCGCGCGTCCCGGCGAGCGGTTGACGCCGGGAGAGACCGTGGGATTCAATCGGGGATGCCCTCGATTCTTCGATGGTTCGCGCTCGTCGCGCTGTCCGCCGCGACGGCCGCGATGGGCGCCGGGTGCGGCTTCCCCGAGGTGGTCTTCACCGGAGAGGCGGGCACCGAGAGCGCCGGCGGGGGCGGTGCGGGCGCCGTCCCGTCGACGGGCGCGGCGACCGCGTCCGATGCGGCGGGCTCCGGTGGGGGCGCGCCGAGCGCGGGCTCGGGCGGCAGCGGGGCGGCGCCGGGCGCTGGCGGGGCCGGCGGCGACGCGGCGACCTCGGGCTCTGGCGGCGGCGGTGGGGCCGGCGGGGCCGGCGGCGACGCGGCGACCTCGGGCTCCGGCGGCGGCGGCGGGGCCGGCGGCGACGCGGCGGCCTCGGGCTCCGGCGGCGGCGGTGGGGCCGGCGGGGGCGCGGCGGCCTCGGGCTCCGGCGGCGGCGGCACCGTCGACTGCGACGCGGACGAGGACGGGTATCTGTCGACCGGCTGCGACGGCGGCACCGATTGCAACGACAACGACGCGCGGGTCCACCCCAACCAGCCCAGCAAGTTCTATGACGAGCCGATCTCCCCGGCTGGCGGCTTCGATTACGACTGCAGCGGCAAGGAGGAGAAGGAGCTCCCCTCGACCAGCTGTTCCGGCCTGGTCTGCGCGGCGGTGACGAACGTGTTCCTGACCGACGTCCCGTGCGGCAACATGGGCTCGTTCGGCGACTGCAATGCCCTCTGCCAGTTCACCCCCAGGCACACCGCGCTCGTCAGGGCATGTCACTGAGCCTGCGCCGCCACCGTCGCGCGCTCGCTCACCCGCCGGGTGAGAATTCGACCGGATGGACGACCGTGGTCGTCGCCCCGATGCCCGGGAACACCAGCGCTCTCGTCGCGGCCACCGCGCACGCGTGCATCTGGGGTGGGCTCCGGCGGCAATGCGGCGGTGTGGCGACCTCGAGCTCCGGCCGAGGCGACGTCATCGAATGCGGCGGAGACGAGGACGGCGACTGTCGATGAATTGCGAGGGCGGGATCGACTGCAACGTCCGCGTTGCGCTGGTCCACCCCAACCAGCCCGGCACGCCCCACGACGAGCCGATCTCCGCGAGAGGCAGCTTCGATGAGGACTGCAGCGCGAACGAGTGATCGCGATCACGCGCTCGCGCATCGCCGCTTGCCTCGGCGCTGCGCGCCGTCGCACCTTCGCGCGCCATGTCCGTCACGGGATCGATCCGCCGCCCGCGCCCCGTCGCGGCCGCGGCGCTCGTCGCGGCGCTCGCGTGCGCCGCGCTCGGGTGCGCACAGCCGCCGGCGCGCGCCCCCGTCCAGGAGCCCGCGCCGTACCGGAGCCTGCGCATCGCGGACGGCGACTTCGATCGCGAGCCTCGGACCGTCTCGGCCGAGGACGCGCTCCGTGATCTCGACGACGCGCGCTACGCCTTCGAGCAGGCCTACGCGGGGCTCGACGGGCGCGCGCGCGCGCCCTCCCCCGCGGCGATCGCCCGCGTGGAAGGCGCGCTCCGCGGCCGCGCGGCGTGGCGACCCGACGACCTCGCCCGGCTCCTCCGCGATCTGTTCGCGGCCCCCGATGGTCACCTCGCGTTCGGCCACGGCGGCCGCGCGCCGCTCCGCCTGACCGCGGTCCCGCCGCGCTCGCCGTCCCTCCTCGCGCGCACGGGCGCTGCAGAGCTCACGTCGCTCTCGCGCCTCTCGTCCTCTGCGAATGCGAACGACGCGCCCCTCTCGCGCCTCTCGTCCTCTGCGGAGCACGCTCTTGCGGAGCACGCCCTCCTCTCGAGCGCGACGCGGTGGCTCGATCCATCGCGCCGCCTCGGCCACCGCCCGCCCGTCGAGCTCACGCGGCGTCGCGACGGCGTCCCGGTGCTCGCCATCCGCACCTTCGATACCGCCGCCGCCGCGGCCCTCTCGGCGCTGCCCGCGCTCGCGGGCGAGCTCCGCCGCGCCCCCGCCTTCGTCGTCGACCTGCGGGGCAACACCGGCGGCAACTACTCCTTCGCCGAGCGCTTCGCGCTCGCGCTGACCGACGCGCCCCTCCGGCGGCTCGACGAGCGCGAGGTCCTCTCCGTGACGGCGGCCGAGGGCCGCGCCAACAGCGTCCGCCGGCGGCTCGCGCGCGGCGACGTCCCGGCGGAGGCGCTCCCGCGCTTCCACGAGCAGCTCGCCACGCTGGAGCGCCTCGCCGGGGCGCTGCGCCTCGGCCCGCACACCGCGGCGCCGCGCGTCGACCTCACGACCCGCGGCGCCGTGATCCCCGGGCGCGCGGCGGGGCCGCTCCGCGGGCGCGCCGTCTTCCTCGTCGACGGCGGCTGCGCATCGGCGTGCGAGATGCTGCTCGCGCTGGTGCGGCAGATCCCCGGCGTCCTCGTGGCCGGGCAGAACACCCGCGGCGGGATGAGCGTCGGCGAGATCGCCTTCTTCCAGCTCCCGCGGTCGGGCGTCGCCCTCTGGCTCGGCACCCGCGCGTTCCGCGATCCGCTCGGCGACTTCGTCGAGGCGCGCGGGTTCGAGCCCGACGTCCGGCTCGACGGCCTCGACCCGGTGGGCGACGCCGCGGCGCTCGCGCTCCGCGGGTCGCCCGGCGGCCCGGCCCGTCGCGCGGCGTCGTCCTCGTGCGCGCGCCGTTGAGTTCGCGAGCGCCCCACGTATCCTGGCCTCGTTGCGCCGAAGCCAGCCGCAGTACCTCGGAGTCGCTGCGAGCGCGACGGGAGCCAGCATGCCGATCAGGCCAATCGAAGGGAATGTCGTGCCGCCGCGCCACGACCCTGCGCGGCGCGCGCGCGTCGCACGGAGGGTCGCGACGCCCGCCGCGCGGGCGGTCACCGTGCTCGCCGCGCTGCTCGGGCTGAGCGCCCCGGCGGCCGCGCAGGCGCCCGCAGCGCCCACGCCCGCAGCGCCCACGCCTGCAGCGCCCGCGCCCGCTTCGCCCGCGCCCGCTGCGCCCGCGCCCGCTGCGCCCACGCCGGACATCACGGCCGCGCCGACCGCGCCGATCGCGCCGCCGGGCGGCGCGGTCATGCCGATCCCGCAGGGCTACTACCGCCCGCCGCCGTCGCTCCCGCCGTGGGCCAATCCGTGGAGGATCGCCTACGAGCCGGGGGATCCGATCCCGCGCGGCTACGCGCTCGAGACCAGGGCGGACCGCTCGCTCGTCGGGGCGGGGATCGCGACGTTCAGCGTCCCGTACGCGATCTCGTTCACGATCGCGGGCGTCGCGACGCTCGTGGACGACGGCGACGACGGCGAGGAGTTCGCGCCGCTGTTCATCCCGTTCGTCGGTCCGATGATCGCGCTCTCCACGCTGGAGGCCGAGGACTCTGGCGTCTTCTGGCTCACGGTGAACGCGGTGGCGCAGATGGGTGGCCTGCTCCTGTTCGCCGCCGGCCTCGCCAACGAGGACGTCTACCTGGAGCGTCAGGTCCAGGCGGGTCACGCGCCCTACGCGCCGCCCGTCCTCCTCGGCCTGCCGCGGACGCTGCCGTACAAGGACGGCGCTCCGGCGCCGCACGGCTATCGCCTCGAGACGCAGATGAACCGCAAGCTCGCGCGCGCGGGGGCCATCGTCCTCGGGAGCTCGTGGGCGCTCGCGGCGCTCACGGCCGGGACCGTCCTCTCCGAGGGGAGCAGCGAGAGCGAGAGCTATGCGCCGCTGCTCGTGCCCGTGGCCGGCCCGTTCATCACGCTCGGCACCGGCGAGGACATCGACTTCAGCGACGGCGACGGCCGGCTCTCCGGCGCGCTCGTGCTCGTGGACGGGCTCGCGCAGGCGACGGGGCTCGCGCTGCTCGTCGCGGGGCTCGTCGCCAACCAGAAGATCTGGGTGCGCGACGACATCCCGCGAGAGGCGTCGCTCCCCGCACCGGAGATCCTCGTCGGCCCGACGGGCGGGACGCTCCGCTTCCGCTTCTGATCAAGTCGGACAAGGGGACGGCGAACGCCGATCCCCGTCAGGCCAAGGGGACGGCGAACGCCGATCCCCGTCAGGCCAAGGGGACGGCGAACGCCGATCCCCGTCAGGCCAAGGGGACGGCGAACGCCGATCCCCTTCTGGTCGAGGAGACGGCGCCCCCCGTCCCCTCGGTCCCCGCGCCCCCCACGCCGCCCGCGCGGCGGGCGCGGCCCGGCGCCCGCGGAGGCGCCTCAGCGCGCGCGCCGGTACGTCGCGTCGAACGGCGAGCCGCCCTGCGGCACCTCCTGGGCGACGCCGCGCTCCGGGTTCGCCGCGAGGTGGCGCAGGATCCAGAAGACCGTCTCGACATCGTCGGAGCCGGCCGCGCGGGCGACCTCCTCGAGCGACATCGCGCGGCCGCCCGCCGCCGGGAGCGCCGCGAGCACCCTCCCCTGGAGATCCAGCACCTCCTGCGCGGCCTTCTTGCCGGCCTCGACGCCGGGCTGGTGGTAGGCGTTGATGTCCACGAGCGACGCGTACAGCCCGACCGCCCGCTCGTAGAGCGCGATCAGCATGCCCACCGCGCGCGCGTCGACCGACCCGATCGTGATCGTGATCGACTCGCGCCCGCTCTCGGTCAGCGCCTTGCGCGTCCCCTGCAGGAAGCCCGACAGGTAGTCGCCCGTCGTCACGCCGGCGTCGACCTCGATCCCGCCGCGCGGCGGCGCCCGGTCCTGCAGCACCTCGATGAACGTGACGAAGAAGTTGTCGAGCCCGTCGCGGAGCTGCTGCACGTACGCGTGCTGATCGGTCGACCCCTTGTTGCCGTAGACGGCGATCCCCTGGCAGACCTCCTTGCCCTGCCGGTCGAGCCGCTTGCCGAGCGACTCCATCACGAGCTGCTGCAGGTAGCGGGAGAACAGCTCCAGCCGGTCCTTGTACGGCAGCAGCACCATGTCCTTCCGCCCCGCGCCGCCCGTCGCCGCGTACCAGGCGAGCGCGAGCAGCGCCGCCGGGTTCCGCGGCACATCCTTCGCGCGCGTGACCTCGTCCATCGCGCGCGCGCCCTCCAGCATCTCCAGGATCGGCAATCCCTGGAGCGCCGCCGGCAGCAGGCCGACCGCCGAGAGCTCGCTCGTACGCCCGCCGACCCAGTCCCACATCGGGAACCGGGCGAGGAAGCCGTGCTTCGCGGCATAACGGTCGAGCTCGCTCCCCTCCCCCGTCACCGCGACCGCGTGCGCGCCCAGCGAGAGGCCGAGCCGCCGGTACGCCGCGTCCAGCTCGAGCATCCCGTTGCGCGTCTCCTTCGTCCCGCCCGATTTCGAGATGATCACCGCGAGCGTCGCGTCGAGATCGTCCCCGATGGCGTCGAGCGTCCGGTCCATCCCGTCCGGATCGGTGTTGTCGAAGAAGTAAAGCTGCATCCGATCGGCCGGCGAGCCGAGCGCCGAGGCGACGAACTGGGGCCCGAGCGCCGAGCCGCCGATCCCGACCACGAGCACCTTGCGGAACCGGGCCGCGCGCTCGGGCCGCACCCGCGCCCCGTGCACGTCCGCGGCGAAGCGCAGGATCCGGGTGTTCGTCGCCTCGATCGCGGCGCGCAGGGCCGCCTCGGGCGCGAGCTCCGGCGCGCGGAGCCAGTAGTGGCCGACGCGGCGGCCCTCGTCGGGGTTGGCGATGCTCCCGCCCTCGAGCGCCGCCATCTCGGCGAAGGCGGCCTGGATCCGGGGCTCCATCCCGGCGAAAAAGCCGTCTTCGAAGCGGATCCGGCTCACATCGAGCCAGAAGCCGAGGCTCGGGTCGTGGAAGAGGTGGTCCCGGAAGCGGGCGAAGGGGGGGTGGACGGCGTGCGCCGCCCCTCGACCCCCGGTTGCGCGGTCTTGATCCATGGGCCTCCTTCTACCGCTTCTCCCCACCGTTTCTCCAGGCGCTCGGTGGTGGTCGCGGTGTGGGGGGCTCACCTCCAGGGCGTGCGCTCCGGCGGGCCCTTTTTGTGGCCCGCCTGCACTCCAGCCCCTCCGGCGAGCCCCCCACACCGCGACCAGCACCGGGCGCTCGGCCCCTTGTCCGGGCGGAGTTCCGCCCCATGAGCCCGAGTCTCCGGAAAACGACTCTAGCGTGCGGGGCCGACCCGCGTTATTTGCAGGCCGAACCACGATGCAGCTTGATTTCGGAATCAATGCAGGGCTCGTCGAGGAGCTCTATGCCCAGTACCTCGAGAACCCGGAATCGGTCGATCCCGGCTGGCGCACGTTCTTCGAGGGCAAGAACGGCGGAGCCGCGCCCGTCAGGCTGCCCGCTCCGGCCGCACTACCGAGCATCCAGCCGGAGCAGGTCCGGCGGGTGGAGCCGGCGAAGCAGACGAACGGCGAGGCCGCGAAGACGCTGGAGGCCGCGTTCGCCCGCACGCTGAGCGAGCACCCGAGCGCGACCGAGACGTCGCGTGACCTCCAGGTGCTCGCGCAGGCGGCGCTCAAGGCGCGCGTCTACGCCCTGGTGAACGCCTACCGCGTGCGAGGCCACCTGTTCGCGCACGTCGATCCGCTCGGCCTGCCGCCCGCGACGCCGCCGGAGCTCGACCTCACGAACTTCGGGCTCCGCGTCGAGGACCTCGACGTGGCGTTCCCCACGACGGACCTCGCCGGCGTGCCGCCCGTGCTCACGCTGCGCGAGATCATCCGCCGGCTGGAGGAGACGTACTGCCGCTCGATCGGCGTCGAGTTCACGTTCATCGAGGAGCCCGAGGCGCGCCTGTGGCTCCAGCAGCAGATGGAGTCGACGCGCAACCGCCTGACGCTCGACCGGCAGACGCAGCTCCGGATCCTGACGAAGCTCTCCGACGCCGAGATCTTCGAGCAGTTCATCCACAGGGCGTACGAGGCGGGGACGAAGCGCTTCTCGCTGGAGGGCGCCGAGAGCCTCATCCCGCTGCTCGACCTGCTCATCGAGCGCGCCGGCGCGCACGAGGTCGACGAGATCGTGGTCGGCATGGCCCACCGCGGCCGGCTCAACGTCCTCGCGAACATCATGGACAAGAGCCTGCGCGAGATCTTCGCGGCGTTCGAGGACAAGGACGCCGAGCGCCACCTCGGCAGCGGCGACGTCAAGTACCACCTCGGCTACTCGACGGACCGGACGCTCGAGAACGGGCGCAACGTCCACCTCACGCTCACGTTCAACCCGAGCCACCTCGAGTTCGTGAACCCCGTCGTGCAGGGGCGCGTCCGCGCGAAGCAGGACCGGCGGCTCGCCGACGGCACCGCCGACGCGCGCCGCCGCGTGATGCCGCTGCTCATCCACGGCGACGCGGCGTTCATCGGGCAGGGCGTCGTCGCCGAGACGCTCAACATGATGAACCTGCGCGGCTACACGACCGGCGGCACGATCCACGTCATCGTGAACAACCAGGTCGGGTTCACGACCGACCCGAGCGAGGCGCGGTCGACCCGCTACGCGTCCGACATCACCCGGATGCTCAAGGTCCCCGTGTTCCACGTGAACGGCGAGGACCCGGAGGCGGTCGCGCACGTCGCGCAGCTCGCGATCGACTACCGCACGCGCTTCCGCTCGGACGTGGTCATCGACATGTACTGCTACCGCCGGTACGGCCACAACGAGGGCGACGAGCCGCGCTACACGCAGCCGCGCATGTACGCCGCGATCGACAAGAAGCCGACGGTCCGGCAGGTCTACGTCCGGCGGCTCCTGGAGCTCGGGCAGGTCACCTCGGAGAAGGCCGAGGAGATCGTCGTGCGGCGCCGCGAGGCGCTCGCGGCCGCGCTCGACGAGGTGAAGCAGAAGGGCTTCGCGCCGGTGCTCTACTCGATGGGCGGCGTGTGGACGCACTACCGCGGCGGCGCGGACGCGGCGACGCCGGAGGTGCCGACGAGCGTGCCCGCCGAGAAGCTCATCGCGCTCTCGGAGAGGCTGCTCGAGCTGCCCGAGGGCTTCAAGGCGCACCCGAAGGTCCTGCCGACGCTGAGGCAGCGGCACGAGCGGCTCGTCTCCGGCGAGCCGTTCGACTGGGGTACGGGCGAGATGCTCGCCTACGCGTCGCTGCTCGCGGAGAAGACGCCGGTGCGGATCTCGGGGCAGGACGTGCAGCGCGGCACCTTCAGCCACCGGCACGCGGTGCTCCGCGACGTGGAGACGGCGGCGACGTACGCGCCCCTGTCGCGCGTGGCCGCGGCGCCGGCGCGCTTCGAGGCGTACAACAGCCCGCTCAGCGAGGCGGGCGTGCTCGGCTTCGACTTCGGCTACAGCCTCGACTACCCGGACGGGCTCGTCATCTGGGAGGCGCAGTTCGGCGACTTCCTGAACGGCGCGCAGGTCATCGTCGATCAGTTCCTCACGTCGAGCGAGGACAAGTGGCACCGCCTGAGCGGCCTCGTGCTCTACCTGCCGCACGGCTACGAGGGCCAGGGGCCGGAGCACTCGAGCGCGCGCATCGAGCGCTTCCTGCAGAACAGCGCCGAGGACAACATCCAGGTGTGCAACCTGACGACGCCGGCGCAGCTCTTCCACGTGCTGCGGCGGCAGGTGCACCGGCCGTGGCGCAAGCCGCTCATCATCGCGACGCCGAAGAGCCTGCTGCGCGTGCCCGCGACGTCGAAGGGCCCGCACCGCCCCGTGTCGACGATCAAGGACCTCTCCGAGGGCAAGTTCCACCGTGTGCTGCCCGACACGAGCGGGGTCGATCCGGCCGACGTGAAGCGGATCCTGCTCTGCTCGGGCAAGGTCTACTACGACCTCGCGATCGCGCGCGAGACGCGCGGCCTGAAGGACGTGGCGATCCTGCGGCTGGAGCAGCTCTTCCCGCTGAACGACGAGATCGTGAGCGCGCTCGCGCCGTACAAGGACGGCACGCCGCTCGTGTGGGTCCAGGAGGAGCCGCGCAACTACGGCTCCTGGTACTACATCCTCGCGGTGCTGAAGCAGCGCATCGGCGACCGGCTCCCGCTCACGTGCGTGGGCCGCGCGCCGAGCGCGAGCCCGGCGACGGGCTCGCGGGCGAGCCACCTGCTCGAGCAGAAGATGCTGATGGACGCGGCGTTCGTGGGGGGCACCCCTTGAGCGGCGGCGCGAGCCTGCAGGACAGGTACGCGCCGAACAACCGCTGCTTCGGCTGCGGGCCCGCGAACGACAAGGGGCTCCGGCTGAAGAGCCGCGTCGACGGGGACGCCGTCGTCTGCGACTTCACGCCGGAGCCGCACCACGAGGCGTTCCCGGGGGTGCTGAACGGCGGCATCATCGGGGCGCTGCTCGACTGTCACTCGAACTGGACCGCGGCCTACCACCTCATGCAGGCGCGGGGGGCCGACGCCCCGCCGTGCACGGTGACGGCCGACTTCCACGTGACGCTGAAGAAGCCGACGCCGCTCGGCCCGGTGCACCTCCGGGCGCAGGTGGCGGAGGCGCAGGGCGATCGCGCGGTGGTCGAGGCGACGCTGGAGGCGGGCGGCCGGGTCACGGCGACGTGCCGCGGCACGTTCGTGGCCGTCAAGGAAGGGCACCCCGCCTTCCACCGCTGGTAGGCCGGCGAGGCCGGCGGGCCCCTCCTCCCGCTGCGGTGAGCGGCGGGCGGCCTCTCGCGGCGCCAAGCCGCCCGCCCGCGACCGAGAAGGCGGTGCTCGCCGCCTCCGTGGCACACGCGATGCTCACGCCCCGGCGAGCGAGGCTCCCGGGGGGACGGGTCGCACCACCCGGCCCCGAGGCCCCGTGACGCCGCGAAGAGGAGGAATCGCAATGAAGGCAACGACCGGGGTCGTGGTCGCCGCGGGCGCGCTCGTCGTGCTCTCGGGGCGCGTCGCCTCCGCGCAGGGGTTCGAGGGCGACGTCCCGCCGAGCTACCTGAGCTCGCCGCTCAGGGCGCCGGGCAATGCGCTCGAGCTCGGGGTCAGCGCCGGGTACGCGCAGGGGTTCGGCGACATCGCGGGCGGGCGGAGCCTCCGCGACGTGTCGGGCGCCGGCACCGCGGTGGCCGTGAAGCTCGGCTACCGCGCGACGCCGAAGCTCGGTCTCGGGCTGACGTCGAGCTACGAGGAGTACATGGCCACGGGCCCCGAGCGGCAGAGGACCGACGTCCGCGGCATGACGGTGGGCGTGGAGACGAGGTTCCACCTCGCGCCGTTCGAGCGCGTCGATCCGGTGATCTCGCTGGGCAGCGGCTACCGGGCCTTCGCGACCGACGCGCCGGGGCAGCGGCGCGACACGATCACCCACGGCGTCGAGCTCGCGCGGCTCAACGCGACGATCGACGTGAGGATGTCGGACAGCGTGGCGCTCGGCCCCTCGATCGGCGGCGGGCTCAACGTGTTCCTCGTGGAGAGCGCCGGGGCCTCTGGCCGCGCGCGCGAGGTCCGGGACAGCCGCGTGAACAGCTTCGTGTTCGCGGGGCTCGAGGGGCGCTTCGACGTCGGCGGGCAGCGGGTGCGCGAGGTCGTCGTGGTCAGGCGGCGCTGAGACCCGTCTCGGGAGGTCTCGGGAGGTCTCGCTGAGCTGCCCGGCCGCGGGCGGCGCCGATTCCGCGCCCACGCCGCCCGGCCTCGGCTACCCTGCGGCGCGCGCGGCGCGGCCGCCGCGCGCAGCTCCCCGATGCGGTTGTACGTCGCCCTCGCCCTCTTTGAAGGCTGTCCCTCCGGTTTCCTGAACAGCCCCGCCGCGCTCCGCGCCGTGCTGGAGGCGGCCGTCGCCGCCGGGCCGTTCACCTTGCTCGAGATGGTGGTGGTCCCGTTCTCGCCGCAGGGGATCACCGCGTGCGCGGTCGTCGGCGAGTCGCACGTGGCGCTGCACTCCTGGCCCGAGTCGGGCCGGCTCTTCGTCGACATCGCCTCGTGCAGCACCCTGGAGAGCGTCCGCCGCGCCGTGGCGGCCGTGAGCAACGCGCTGCCCGAGGGCCGCCTCGCGACGCTCGACGAGCGCATCGTCGACCCCGCGGGGGCGCAGGCGCCCTGACGCGGCGGCGCCGCGCGGGCGCGGCCGCCGGGGGTCCGCGTCAGTGGCTGCCGAGCACCCGCCGGAGCGGCTTGTTGAACGCCCACATCGCGACGCCGGCGCCCACGCCGAGCACGGTGAGCATCAGGAAGAACATGTCCTTGGACCAGCGGGTGTAATACACGCCGAGGTAGCCGCTCAGCAGGTTGCCGAGGAAGCTCGAGACGAACCACATCCCCATCATCATCGACACGATCCGCACGGGCGAGACCTTGGTCACGAGCGACAGGCCGATGGGCGACAGGTAGAGCTCGCCGATGGTGAGCAGCAGCGTGCAGAAGAGCGGCCAGAACAGGCTGCCCTTGCCGTCGCCGACGGCCTGCGCGCCGAGGATCATCACGATGAACGACAGCCCGAGGATGGTGCAGCCCATGGCCATCTTCGAGACGCTGGTCGGCTCGGTGCCCCGCTTCGCCTGCCAGCGCCAGAAGATGTCGAGGAGCGGGGCGAACAGGATGATGCAGAGCGGGTTCCACGACTGGAACCACGTCGAGGGGACCTGGAAGCCGAGGATGCTGGGCCACACGGTCTTCTCGTCGGCCCAGGTCTGCATCGTGTTGCCCTGCTGCTCGTAGACCGCCCAGAAGACGATGTTGAGGGCGCAGAGCGCCACGAGCGCGCCGACGCGCTGCCACTCGTCGCCGGAGAGCGGCTGCTTCTGCTCGCCCGTCCCCTCCGCCGTCTTCATCAGGTTGTCCTTGGCGAGGTACTTCTGCCCCAGGATGTAGACGACGAGCCCGAGGCACATCCCCACGCCGGCGGCCGCGAAGCCGTAATGCCAGCCGTAGAGGGCGGCGAGCGTGCCGCACACGAAGTTGCAGATGAAGGCGCCCAGGTTGATGCCCATGTAGAAGATGGTGAAGGCGCCGTCGCGGCGCGGATCCCCCTTCGGGTACAGGCTGCCGACCTGGGTCGAGATGTTCGGCTTGAAGGCGCCGTTGCCGAGGATGAGCAGGAGCAGCGCGAGAAAGAACGAATTCTCGAACGCCATGACGAAGTGTCCGATGGCCATCAAGCTGCCGCCGACGATCACCGTCTTGCGCTGGCCCCACACCTTGTCGGCGAGGATGCCGCCGAAGAACGGCGTGAGGTAGACGAGGCCCGTGTACCAGCCGTAGAGGATGGATGCCTGCTCGCTGGGCGCGCTCGGCAGGAGGGCCCGGATGAGCTCCCAGCCGAGCACCGAGTCCGGGCTCCCCGGGACGAGCTCGCACGGCGTCGCGTGCTGCCGGCACCCCTGGTACACCTCTCGTGCGGTGACGAACAGGTAGTTCGCCATGTACAGCTTGAGGAGGCCGCGCATCCCGTAATAGGAGAAGCGCTCCCACATCTCCGCGAAGAAGAGGATCACGAGCCCCGGCGGGTGCTTGAAGCGCCTCTCGAAAGCGGTGACGGGGAGGGCCGGGTCGGTTGCTTGCTCGCTCAATGCCATTCTCCACGAGCCAGGACCACGCTGCGTGGTCGTCGGGTGATGCAGGGGATCGTGGGGCGTACGGCCCCGGACCAGCGCGATGCTAGTCGATCCGCGCCCTTCGCGTCACGCCCTTGTTGCGCGCGGCACCGACCCGGGCGAACGGGGATCCTGCGTGGGCGATCTCGCGGCGCGGCCATTGGCAATGGGTGGCCCGGGTAAGGAAATCACGTAGAACGGGGCGCCCCTCTCCGGACCATGCCGCCGCGCGGGGCGGCGAGCGCGCGCTCCTCCCGGCTGCGCGCGGCGCCCTCCTGGCGTCGGGTCCCGCATCTCCTGGGTTCGCCGCGGGTCGGGCCTGCGAGCGGCCCCTGACGGGCTGCCGGCTGCCCGGCCCGTCCGATGGACGTCAGTGCCTCGGTCCTGCGGTGGTCTCCGCGGAACCAGGGAAAACCCTGGATGCCGCACGACCCGCCCGCGGCTCCCCCCGGCGGTCATCCACAACGCATGTCCGTCCCCTTGAACGTGGACGTGGTCGTAGCCGACAGGCGTGGACGCGGACGTCCACGTCCCGTTCACGAGGGCTCCTGGCCAGCGCGCCCGCCAGGCGGCGACGCCCGGGAGCCTCCCTGGCCGCGGCCGTCAACGCCTGACCGTACACGTCCACATCCACGCGGAACGTTCACGTCGATGGCTCGAGATCCATCACCGCTCGCCCAGCCTCGAGATCCTTGTTTCTCGGGGACTCGAACGAGAGGTGACGAATGATGAGCCGCGGTCGCGGCCGCGAGCGACGGAGTCATCGCCGTCCTCGCGATGTCCGCGTGGCCGCCACCCTGTTCAGCCGCTGTCGATCTCCATCCGTCGCACTTCCGATCCCCCGCTCCCAGCCACAGGGTCTCTCGAATGCAGATCCACGATCTCCGCTCGATCTCCTGGCGCGACACCCGTTCGAGACATCTGCTCTGGATTCCTTTCCTCTCCGCCTGTGTCGAGGCCACCCCCTCTCCGCCCGCGGCGTGCCCCGCCGGCGAGGAGCATTTCCGCGGGCGATGCGTCTCCCCGGCCGCGCGTTACGAGCCTGAAGAGCGCATCGACCACGACAACGTCGTCGCCTTCGGCGAGCCGCTCACGCGGCTCTCGCTGCCGGAGCCGCCGCGCAGCGGCTTCCGGATCATCGCCCCTCCGCGCACCCTCGCGCCCGGCGAGGAGGCGCTCTTCTGCCTCTCCTGGCCGTTCCCTGCCGTCGAGCACACGACCGTCTACGCGGCCCGCCTGTACACGACGGCCGGGTTGCACCACAGCAATGTCATCGCCAAGCCGGTCGATCCCGATCTCGGCCCCAACCCCTACCCGGGCTGTCACCCGGGCGCCGACGACCCCTTCAAGGACCTGCCGGAGATCATCCCGGACGTCCTCTTCGCGAGCTCCACCCAGGTCGTCGGCGACGAGACGCTCGTCTTCCCGCCGGGCATGGGCTTCGCCCTCGATACGTCCCGCGAGATCTCGACGAACATCCACCTGCTCAACCCGTCGCCCGAGCCGGCCGTGGTCGAGGTCGCCTACGACTTCTTCACCATGCCGCTCGCGGAGCGCGCCGAGGAGCTCGTGCCGTTCGTCATGAACATCAACGACTTCCTCGTCCCTCCGCGCACCACCCGGAGCGTCGGCGCGACGTGCTCGACGTTCGGCGGGAACATCGTCTCTCTCATGCCGCACACGCACCGCTACGCCGACGCCTTCGACGTGGATGTCGTCCGCGAGGGCGGCGAGGCGCGCATCTACGCGGGCGGCGCGTTCGACCTGGAGGGCGATATCCAGGTCTACGATCCGCCGATCGCGCTCGGTGACAGCGACTCCATCCGCTACGCGTGCAGGTTCAGGAACACGTCGGACCACGATCTGACGTTCGGCTTCGGCGACGACGAGATGTGCACGCTGTTCGGGTACATGTACCCTCTGGAGAAGCAATTCGCGGCGTTCTCCGCGCGCGACGGCGAGCCGTGCCTGTCGCTCGGGCTCGGCGCCTTCCGGTGAGGCGCGGATCGCCGCCGCCCGCCGCCGCGCCGCTCGCCTGGCGCTCCCCCCCCGCGCGCCGGCCGGAGGCCGCCCGGCCCACGCGCTCGCTACCGCCGCGCGCTCCTGCGCGCTAGGTTGCCCGCCGTGAGCGCCCCTCGATCGTCCGGCTCCCGCGCTGCGCTGCTCATCGGCCTGCCCGTGCTCGCCCTCGCCGGGGCGGTCTTCCTCGTGACAGGCGAGGACGAGCGCCCCGCTCCCCCCACCCCCCGCCCGGCCAGCGCGGAGTCCCGCGCGGTCTCCGCGCCCGAGCCGCGTCACGCCCGCCCGCCCGCCGCGCCGGCGCCCCGCGCCGCCGCCACCGCGGAGGCCGCGGCGCCGCCGCCCCGGGCCGAGCCGGACGAGGACCCCGAGGCCGGCGTCATCGAGCGGATGCGCGCCGCGCTGGAGGCCGACCCCGAGGAGGTGCTCCGCCTCGACGACGCGGCGTCGCGCGACCTCGGCGACGGCGCGCGCGCCGCCGAGCGCGGCCTGCTCCGCGTCCGGGCGCTCGTGCGCCTGAGCCGCGCCGGCGAGGCCCGCAGCCTCGCGGAGGAGCTCGTCGAGCGCTACCCCGACGATCCGTCGGCGAAGAGCGCCGCCGCGTACATGGGCGTTCACCCGAGGCCGCGCGGGCCGTCCCGGTAAGACGCAGCACAGGGCAGCGCCCGTCGCGAGGCTCGGGCGGCCACGCGGCGATCGGTGATCTTGCGAACTTCGAGCCGGAGCAGAACGTCGCGCGCCGGGTCGTGGCGCATTGCGCACCGAGTCACTGAACCGATTAAGAAAACGGTGGTCTTGGCTCGCGCTCCTGGAGATAATTCCCCGCCATGAGACCTTGGCTTCTACTCGGGCTTCTCCAGCTCTCCGTGGCTGGATTCGGTTGTATCGGCGCGCAGGAGGACGACGGCCTGGACGGGGCGGCGGGCGGCGACGCGGGGAGCGGCGGCGGCCCTGTCGGGAGCGGCGGCGGCCCTGTCGGGAGCGGCGGCGGCCCTGTCGGGAGCGGCGGCGATCCTTCGGGTACGGGCGGCGGGACGACGAGCGCCGGCACGGCGAGCACCGGCAGCGCCACGACGAGCGCCGGCACGACGGTGAGCGCCGGCACGACGACGAGCGCCGGCACGTCCATGACGAGCAGCAGCACGGCGACGGGCGGCGGCAGCGCCTGCGCCGACGAGGACGCCTGCCCGTTCGACGGAGGGGTCGAGATCGCGTGCCGGCTGCGCTTCATGTACGGCGTGAACTACGCCTGGCGCGACTTCGGCGCGGATTTCAGCGGCCAGCGCCAGTGGAGCCAGGCCGGCGTCTCGGGGAAGCGGGACCAGGTGCTCGCCGATCTGCGGGACATGCGCGCGCACGGCGTCGACGTGGTCCGCTGGTGGATTTACCCGCGGTTCCAGGGGGAGGCGGTGACCTTCGACGGGCAGGGCGACCCGACCGGGCTCGGGGGCACCTCGAAGCAGGACCTCCTGGCGGCGCTCGAGCTCGCGGACCAGGCCGAGGTCAACGTGATGTTCACGCTGTTCTCCTTCGACGGCTTCTACAAGACGACGCACAACCCGCCGACCGGCCTGTCGGTCGCGAGCATGGGCCCCATCGTCGCGGATCCGGCCCGCCGCGCCAAGCTCATCGAGAACGTGGTCCGGCCCATCGCGCAGACGGTCGCGTCGAGCCCGCACCGAGATCGCATGATCGCGTGGGACGTCATCAACGAGCCCGAGTGGGCCATGACGGGGCCGAGCCTCTACGGCGGCGACCCGCCGTTCGAGGGCGACGCCAGCAAGTTCGATCTGGTCACGCACGCGCAGATGGAGGCGCTCGCCAAGGAGTCGGCGGCCGTGCTGAGGGAGGAGACCGGCGCGCCCGTGAGCGTCGGGAGCGCCGCGATCAAGTGGGGCCAGGCGTGGACGCACGCGGACGTCGACTTCTATCAGGTCCACATGTACGGGTGGGTCAACGAGTACTTCCCGTACACCAAGCCGCTCTCCGAGTACGGCCTGACGGACAAGCCCGTCGTCATGGGCGAGTTCCCCATCAACATGGATGGGATGAAGGTGACGTACGACACGTTCGTGAGCGATCTCTACGACATGAGGTACGCGGGCGCGCTCTCCTGGTCCGTCACCGACCGGAACTTCCCCTGGTCGTCCCACAAGGCGGCCGTCAAGGCGTTCGCCGACCGCTACCCCTGCGAGACGCGGTACTAGGAGCGGCGCTTTTGCGGGGGCCGCCGCGCTGCGGCGCTTCCAGGCAGGCCGCTCCTCGCGGGCGCGAGTCGGCTTCTGCTGGCAGAAGAAGATCGCCGTTGTCTGCGCCGCGGGCTTGCAGCATCCTCCCGCGCATGACCACACAAGCTTACTACAATCTTCCGAGGCTCGCGGGCGCCCTGTGCATCGCCTGGTCGGCGCTGGCCGGGTGCGGGGACGAGTCCGGCGACACGACGGCCGGCGCCGGCGGGGGCGCCGCGAGCTCCACCAGCGGCGCGGGCGGCGAGGGCGGCGACGCGACCACCGCGAGCACGAGCGGCACCGGCGGCAGCAACGAGGGCGGCAGCAACGAGGGCGGCAGCAACGAGGGCGGCAGCAACGAGGGCGGCAGCAACGAGGGCGGCAGCAACGAGGGCGGTAGCAACGAGGGCGGCAGCGGCTCGGGCGACGCGACCGTCCGCTTCATCGGGCGCTTCGACACCACCGACCCGGCCGGCCCCCGCTTCGGATGGCCCGGGAGCGCGATCGTCACGCGGTTCTCGGGGACCGGTATCCGCGCCCGCTTCAACGACGAGTCGCCCCTGAACGACGGGCCGAATTACTTCGAGGTGGTGATCGACGGCGAGTCCCAGGGCGCGCTCGAGGTCAGCGGCCCGGACAAGGTCTACACGGTCGCGGAGAACCTGCCGGACGGGGAGCACGATCTGCTGCTCCACCGGCGGACGGAGGGGCTCGTCGGCTGGTCGCAGTTCCTCGAGTTCATCCCGGAGGAGGGCGAGCAGCTCCTGCCGGTCGCGCCGGCGCCCGACCGCCGGATCGAGGTGATCGGCGACTCGATCTCCGCCGGCTACGGCGTCGACGGCCCGGACGAGACTTGCCCCTTCACGAGCGCCACGGAGAACAACTTCCTGACCTATGGGCCGATCGCCGCCCGGCAGCTCGGGGCGGACGCCACGATCATCGCCTGGTCCGGCAGGGGCGCGTACCGCAATTACGCGGACGAGGCGGTCCCGACCATGCCGGAGCTCTATGGCCGGACCCTCCCCGACGAGGCGCAGCCCGCGTGGGACTTCTCCTCCTGGGTGCCGCAGGTGGTGGTGATCAACCTGGGGACCAACGACTTCAGCGTCGACAAGGACGGCAAGGGGGTCAATCCGGGCGAGCCGTTCCGCGAGGCCTACGCGGGCCTCGTCGAGACCGTCAGGACCAATTACCCGGATGCGCTCATCTTCTGCACGGTGGGCCCCATGCTCAGCGACGGGTACCCCGAGGGCACGATGGCGCTCAGCACGGTGCGGTCCTACATCACCCAGGTGGTGGAGGACCGCACCGAGGACGGCGACGACAAGGTGCGCTACCTCGAGTTCCCCGAGCACGACGGGACGAACGGGCGCGGCTGCGACTGGCACCCGAGCGCCAAGACGCAGCAGCTCATGGGCCAGCAGCTCGCCGAGGCCATCAGCGCAGAGCTCGGCTGGTAGCCGCCGCGCGACGAGGGGTGGCGCGGCGTCGCGCCGCCCGCCCGCGCCGCCTGTGGCATTCCGCGCCACGTGATGCACGTCCTCACCGCCACGCGCCCCAGGACGCCCCGATCTCGATCAACCCTCCTCGCCGGCGGGTGGCGGATCCCGCGCTGGTACGCGCGGTGCATTGCTCGGCCCGAGGACATCGAGGGCGGCGCTACCAGGAGCGCGTGGGAGCGGGCGCTGCCGAGCGAGGAGATCATCCATGCACACGAAGCAAGACGGCACCCGGCGGGCCGCGGGCGGGAGTCACGGCCGAGGTTTCGAGGAGGCGGCGCGCCAGCACGCGGAGCGCCCGGACACCGGGAATGCGTTCATCCCCGACCCGAACGACGGCCCGCCGAGGGTCGTGGACGAGTTCGCCGCGCAGATCGCCGAGCACTATGTCCAGTCGGCGACGTCGGGCGTGGACACCACGGAGGAATACGAGGACCACATCGAGCCCGAGGAGATGGGAGGTCCGTTCCTCATCACGACCGCCGCGCAGGAGCTCGCGGACGACACCGACGCGACGAACCCCGAGGACGCCGAGGTCGAGCCGTTCCCCCGGGCCACGCGCGCGCCGCTGCCCTGACGCGCGGCCCCGGGGCCGTGCGCTCGCCGCTCGCCGGCGGACGCGCTCCGCCGCGCGGAGCGTGCCAGTCGGCCGCGGCGGCGGCCTGACGGCGCCGCACGGATCCGCTTGGCATTTGCCCTCCGCGCGCGTAGGACGGGCCCTGCCGAACAGGCGCACAGAGGAGGAAGCGACCATGGCTCAGACCAAGTTCAAGGGAAGCGCGGTTCACACGGTCGGCGAGCTGCCGCAGGTCGGCGCGACTGCCCCGGATTTCACGCTCGTCAAGACCGACCTCTCGGAGGGCAAGCTCTCGTCGTATTCCGGCAAGAAGGTCCTCAACATCTTCCCGAGCGTCGACACCGGCGTCTGCGCGAAGTCCGTGCGCACCTTCCACGAGCGCGCCGAGAAGCTCCCGGGCGTGACGGTGCTCAACATCTCGGCGGACCTGCCGTTCGCGCACGGCCGCTTCTGCGGGGCCGAGGGCATCAAGAACGCGGAGAGCCTCTCCACGTTCCGCGGCGATTTCGGCGAGAAGTACGGGGTCAAGCTGGTGGACGGCCCGCTCGCCGGCCTCCTCGCGCGCGCGGTCCTCGTGCTCGACGAGCAGAACAAGGTCGTCCACGCCGAGCTCGTGCCGGAGATCACGCAAGAGCCGGACTACGACGCGGCGCTCGCCAAGGTGAAGTGATCCGGCAGCGAGGCGCCGTCGGCCGCCCGCGCCCGCGCCGCCCCCGAGGCCGCGATCGAGGCGCGGGCGCCGGGCTGGCGCCGCGCGCGGCCCCCGGGTAGAGGCGGCGGCCTCATGGCGGCATCCCTCGACAGAGAGCTCGCGAGCCTGTCCGGCGAGGAGATGGTCGCGGCGCTCGGCCTCGGCGGGGCGCCCGCGTGGGTGCGCCGCGCCGGGCGCGCCGCCTTCGCCGTGCCCTCGTGGCCGCTCGGGCGCGTGCTCGCGCGCTTCGACCGGCGCACGGGCGAGGCGGGGCTCCACGTGGCGGCGCGGGAGGCGCTCGCCGGGTTCGGCGCGCGCCTTCGCGCCGACTCCCCACCTCCTCCGCGCGGCGCGCTGCTCGTCGTCTCCAACCACCCTGGGGCCTACGACGCCCTCGCGCTGATGGCGGCCCTCGGCCGGGGCGACCTCATGATCGTCGCGGCGGAGCGGCGGTTTTTGCGCGCGTTGCCCCACGTGAGCCAGCGGCTCCTGTTCGTGCCCATCGACGAGGGCGGCGGCGCGCGCGCGCTCGCGGCGCGGACCGCCAGCGTGCGCCGCGCCCTGCGGCACCTGCGCGCGGGCGGCGCGCTGCTCCACTTCCCCGCCGGCCGCATCGAGGCGGACCCCGCCTTCGCGGGCGCCGGCGGCGCGCCGCTCGGCGCGTGGCACCCGAGCGCCGGCGCCCTGCTGCGCGCGACCGCGGCCGCGGGCGGGCGCGTCGCCGTCGCGATCGTCTCGGGGGTGCACTCACCCCGGGCGAAGCGGCTCCTCGTCACGCGCTGGGCCGAGCGCCGCGGGATCACCACGCTGGCCCCGCTCCTGCAGATCGCGCTGCCCGGCTTCGACGACGTCGAGGTGCGGGTGCGGCTCGGCCCGGCCCGCGAGGCGGCCGCGGTGATGGACGGCCTGGACGATGACGCGTCGTTCACCCGGCGGCTCCGGGACGAGGCCACGGCGCTGCTCTCCCCCGGCGGATGACGGGCCGCCCCGCCCTGGTTGCCGAGGTCGCCGGCCGCGTCGCGCGACGCTGACCCGCGCCTGGCGCAGAGCGGGTTTCGCGGGGCGGCGTCACGAGGATCGTCCTGGCTCGGGTTCGACGACCCCGCTCAGCGCCCACCAGCAACCCGCGCGAGCACCCCGCGCACCGCCGCCGCCGTGCTGTCCCAGCCGGGCAGCCCCGCGGACCGGACCACCGCGGCGCGGCTCATGCTCGCCCGCAAGGTCGCGTCCGACAGGAAGCGGGAGAGCGCCCGCACGAGCCCGTCGCCATCGTCCCAGAGCAGCGCCTCCGCGCCGTCCTGGACCACCTCCCCGATCGCGCCCACGCGCGCCGCGAGCACCGGCACCCCGGCGCGCACCGCCTCGGTCAGCACCATGCCGTACCCCTCGAGCGACGAGGGCAGCACCAGCGCGTCCGTCTCCGCCAGCGCCTCCGCCAGCGCCTCGTCGCCGAGCACCCCGGGCGCCGTCACGCGCGCCCGCAGGAACGCCGAGCCCTCGATCGCCCGGCGCACCCGCGCGGCATACGCGGGGTCCCGCGTCGCGTCGCCGATGAGCGCGAGCGTCGCGTGCGCGCTCCCGACCCGCTCGAACGCCGCGAGCAGCTCCAGGATCCGCTTGCGCGGGATGAAGCTCCCCACGAACGTCAGCCGCAGCGGACCGTCGCCCCGCCCGGCCCGCGGGCGCAAGGCGAGCCGGTCCGCGCCCGGCGCCGCCACGTCGACGCGCCCGAGCCCGTGCTCGCGCCGGAGCCGCGCCGCGGTCGTCGCGCTCGTCGCGACGCGCGCCTCGCACAGCCGGAGCACCGCCGCCTCCTCGAGCGCGACCGCCGTGCGCCGCGGCCCGGGCCGGAGCTCCCACGCGCTCAGGTGGTGCACGAGGAGCACGCGCGCGATCCGCCGCGGCAGCGCCGCGAACGCCGGCCCGAGCTCCGGGAAGCAGAGCTCGTCGCCCACGACCACGGCCGGATCGAGCCGGGCGAGGCGCCGCGCCAGCGCGAGCCCCGACAGCGCGCGCGAGAGCGGCGCCGGATCCAGGGAGACGACCTCGACCACGTCGCCCTGCGCGCGCAGCCGCTCGATCACGAGCCGATCGTAGATGTACCCGCCCGTGGTCTGCTCCAGGGCGCCATAGACGATCCAGGCGACGCGCATCGGCCAGCGGCTCCGGCCTGCGCGTCCTACTCGCCCTCGCGACGCGCGGCAACGGCTCGTCCTCGCCGCGTGACCGCTTTGTCAAGACTACAAACCCTCCTATCCTGCGCGCCGCACGAGCGGGGCTGCTGCCGCGGTGATTCGAACGATCGCCGGCGCGCCCGCGGAGACTCACGGACATGGCTGGACCGCCGAGGCGGCCGCGAGGGACCTCATGCGAAACCGACGCTTCCTGGACCTGGGTTTGCGACCTCTCTCCGTTCTCGTCCTCGTCCTGGCCGGGTGCGGCGACTCGGATGGTTCCAATGCCCCCGTCGACGCCACGAGCTCCGGGGCTCGGACCTCGACGACCGGCGCCGGCGGCTCGGGCGCGGGCGGCGCGGGCGCCGGCGGCGCGGACGCTGGCACCGGCGGCGCGGGCGTCGGAGGCGAGGGCGGCGATGGCACCGGCGGCGCGGGGGGCGACGGCGCCGGGGGCGCGGATGGCACCGGGGGCGCGGATGGCACCGGGGGCGCGGGCGGCGGCGGCGCGCCCGTGGCGGCCTGGGACTGGAACGGCATCGTCGGCACCGGACAGAGCCTGTCGGTCGGCGCCGAGGGCACGCCGGCGGGCGGGGCGCAGCAGCGCTTCAACAACCTCAAGCTGTCGCTCGGGGCCGCGGGCGTCCCCCCTTTTGACCCGGCGCACGCCGCGCTGTCGCTCGTGCCGCTCGTCGAGCCCATCCGCGCGTACGCGACGACGTACCCGAGCGCCTATCCGAAGAACATCTACGGCGAGACCCCGCACACGGCGATGGCGGACCAGATCTCCACGCTCTTCCAGGCGGCCGCGGACGGCGACTACGTCTCCGTGCACACCGTGGTCGGCGAGAGCGGCCAGGCGATGCGCTACCTCCGCAAGGGCGCCACCGAGACGGTGAGCGGCAACCAGTCGCAGGGCCGCGCCTTCGCGGCGACGCTGTTCGAGGCCGCGGCGATCAAGCGGCTCGCCGACGCGGCCGGCAAGACTTACGGCGTCGGCGCCATCGTGATCACGCACGGCGAGGCCGACGCGGGCAGCCCGACGTACGAGGACGAGCTCATCCAGCTCTGGTCCGACTACAACGAAGACATCCAGAAGATCACCGGGCAGACGCAGAGCATTCCCCTGTTCGTGTCCCAGCAGCACTCGGTGCCCACCGAGGCGGGCTCGCGGTCGGCGTCGACCCAGGCGCAGTGGCACGCGGGCGTCGAGCGCCCGGGCGACGTCGTCTGCTCCGGCCCGAAGTACCAGTATCCGTACGCGCCCGACCACGTCCACCTCACGGCGAAGGGGTACGAGCTGCTCGGCGAGAAGGTCGGGCAGATCTACTTCGAGAAGGTGGCCCGCGGGGGCGACTGGCAGCCGCTCCAGCCGACGCGGGTCGAGCGCAGCGGCCGGGAGATCACCGTGCATTTCCACGTCCCGGTGCCGCCGCTCGTCTGGGACACCGCGATGCCGGCCCCCCACCAGACGGCCTACACGGAGTGGAAGGACGGCCGCGGCTTCGAGGTCTGGAGCGGCGACACCCGGATCGCGATCCGCGGGGTGGAGATCGCCGGCAACACGGTCAAGATCACGTGCGCCGGCGATCTGCCCGCGTCCGGCGTGTGGGTCGGCTATGCGGCGACCTCCGACGGGACGCAGATGGAGGGCGGCACCACGCGCTGGGGCCTGCTGCGCGACTCGGATCCGTTCGTGGGCTCCGTGACGGGCGTCGCCCAGCCGAACTACGGCGTGGCGTTCGAGATGAGCGTGCCCTGATCCCTCGATCCCTCGGGCGGGCTGCGCCCGGGCGCGGCCCCGCGCCTCAGAGCGCGAGCTCGACCTCGTAGCGCTCGAGCCAGTCGTTGAGGGAGAGGGCGCGCTCCAGGCTCGCCTGGGCGATGTCGTCGAGGCGCGCCCCGCCGTCCGCCGCCACGGCGCGGGCGCGGGGGAGGTCGAGGAGCGGCAGCGCCGGCGCGTCGCCCCGGGCGAGGAGCCCGGCGAGCCGATCGCAGAGCGCCTGCGCGTAGGCGGGATCCTGGGTCGCGGGGTACGGGCTCTTGCGCCGCTCCAGCACCGAGCGGGGCAGGAGGCCCGCGGACGCGGCGCGCAGCAGGCTCTTCTCGCGGCCGTCGAACGTCTTCATCGACCAGGGCGTGTTGAACACGTACTCGACGAGCCGGTGATCGCAGATCGGGACCCGGACCGCGAGGCCCGTGGCCATGCTCATGCGGTCGTCGCGGTCGAGCAGGAGCGGCAAGAAGCGCGTCAGGTGCAGGTAGCAGATCTCGCGCATGCGCCGCTCGTGGCGCATCTCGCGCAGCCCGTCCTCGTCGACCACCGGCGGCGAGGCGAGCGGGTGCTCGAAGAGGGCCTTGGGCTCCGAGCCGAAGAGCACCCCCGAGCCGGTCGGCTGATAATAGAGCGGCTTGATGCCGAGCCGATCGCGGACGAGCAGGAGCTCCTCCGCGCGCACGTCCCAGAGGGCGAAGGCGTACATGCCGTTGAGGCGCCGCGGGAACGCTGCGCCCCACGCCAAGAACCCCTCCGCGTCCGGGCCGCGGTTCGCCATCGTGCTCGCCATGCGCTGGAGGGTCTCGCGCTCCAGCGTCAAATCGCGCCCGAAATCCACCCAGCCAGCGAGACCGCACATGGGAGAGCGCCTCCTCGGCCGGTCCGGCGGCGGCGCCGGTCCGCGCGCCACGCGCCACGGCGCCTTGGTGGTCCGCCGGGGACCTAGGCAACGGGATCTCGCGTCGCAACCGAGGTCAGCGGCGCTCCGCGAGGCGGCCGAGCCGACCTGGCGTCCTCGCGCTCTCGCGGGAGACGCCCACCGCCGCGCTCCGCTTGGCGCGGTCGCTCCCCGGCGATGCCGGGGCGGTGCGCCGACCTCGTGATTTGCCGGCGCATCGCGCCCTACTTCTGCGTCGCTCCCTTCTTCGGTTCGAGCCAGGGCGCCTCCATCCGCGGCGCCGTCTTGCCCTCCTTGGTGGGCAGCCTCTTCAGCGCCTCCGGCTGCGCCGTGGGCTTGCGCGGCGGCTCCGCCTTGGGCGCGGGCCGCGGAGACGCTTCGGGCGTGGGCCCGGACCGAGGGCTCACGTTCGACCTCTCGCGAAGGACGGGCGCCCGCGTCTTCGGCGTGGGGGCCGGCGCCTTCGGCCCGGGCGCCGAGGTCTCCGGCCCGGGCGCCGGGGTCTCCGGCCTGGGCGCCGGGCTCTCCGGCCCCGGCGGCGTCTGCAGCGCCTCCTGGGCCCGCGCGCGCGCCGCGGCGATGTCCGGCGCGCCGTCGCCCGCCGCGTCGAGCCTCGCCGCCTCGTCCAGCCGATCGAGGCACCGGCGCCACGCGGCCTCGTCGCAGGCGCGCAGCGCGTCGACCCGCAGCGCGCGGGCGCGCTCCAGCGCGTCGCGCGGCGGCTCCTGCTCGAGCGGAGCGGTCGGCGCGGGCTCGGGCAGGGGCGCGATCTCCACCGGCTCGCCCGGCGCGCGCAGCAGCCGCGCGACGAGGAGCACGAGCAGCGCCAGCGCGGCGACCGCGGCGAGCTCCGCGCGCCATCGCTCGCGCATCCAGCGCCGCATCCGCGACACGCGCTGCCGCACCCGGGCGGCCGGCATCTGCGCCTCCGCGGCGATGCTCTCCAGCTTCTCCCCCTCCCCTTCGCGCGCCATCCACGACAGCGTCTGCCGGGCCTCGCGCGTCGCGGACGCCTGCTCTTCCGCCCAGCGCGCCAGCTCGCGCGCCTCGACGGGTGGCGGCCCGGTGGGCACGTCGGGCAGCTCGACCGCGGTCTCGCGCGACGCGCGCCGGTGGTGGTCCGCCGCCTTGTGGCGCGCGATCCCGAGCAGCCAGCGCCGGAGCTCTGCGGGGTCGCTCGGGCGCGCGGGCGAGGCGAGCGCGTCGCACAGGACGGTCTGGACCACATCGTCGACCTCGGCGCTGGGCACCCGCCGGCGCACGAACTCCACGAGGGCGCGGCGCAGCGTCGAGTCCGCCAGGGGGTTCGACGCGCGGGGGGAGTCGTCGGTGGGCATCGGCGTGCTCATGACCGCTGCATCGCGCGGAGCGCGCGGAGTGTGACGCGAGCGCTCGAGAATACGCTACGCCTCGCCCGGGCGTCACACTCCGGCGCGGGCTGCCGACCGGGGCAGCATGCGCCTCCACCGCCTCGCTGCCCTCGTCGCGGCGTCCCTCGCCGCCCTCGTCACCCTCACGACCTCACGCCCGACCACCGGCTCGCCGGGCGGCGCCGGCACCGCCGGCCCTCCGGGACGGACGCCGGCCGCCCCCCGTCGGCCCC
This sequence comes from Sorangium cellulosum, assembly GCF_004135735.1. Classification (GTDB taxonomy): domain Bacteria; phylum Myxococcota_A; class Polyangia; order Polyangiales; family Polyangiaceae; genus Sorangium; species Sorangium cellulosum_F. Next base: position 6,806,609 of record NZ_CP012670.1, read on the forward strand.
GTGTCACCGAGATCCGGATCGACAAGAGCGACCACACGCTGGAGCTCGTGGCAGGAGACGAGATCCTCAAGACCTACCGTGTCGCCATCGGGCCGGGCGGCCCGGGGCCGAAGCGCTACGAGGGGGACCGGCGCACCCCGGTCGGGACGTACCGAGTCGCCGGCCGCTTCAAGGGGCAATTCCATCGGTTTCTCCTCGTCAGCTACCCGAACGAGGAGGACCGGCGGCGCTTCGCCGCGCTGAAGCGTCTCGGCGAGGTCCCGCCCGGCCGCGGCATCGGCCACAGCATCGGGATTCACGGCGTCGGAGGCCGGCAATCCGCCGGCGTGCACAAGGAGAGCGACTGGACGCTCGGCTGCGTCGCCCTCGACGACGACGAGATCGACGAGATCGCGCGGCTCACGCCCGACGGGACGCGGATCGTGATCACCGACTGAGATCAGGCCAGGGCGCGACGTCACGCCCCTCGTCGCATTGCCGAGCCTGTAGGACAACCGGCGACCAGGCGCCGCGCGCACAAAATATTCCACCACAGCTGTTGCTTTTCTCGAGATCTTTCTTCGAGGAAGCGTGTCACCCGCTGCGGGCTGCGGCGTATTTCAGGGCACTGCCGGTGGGAGGACGATGATAGATCACGCGACCGGGCGCCTCACACGCCTACCGGGGGGCGCGCATCGCCCGGTCGCGCCCTGGTGGAGCGTTGCCGCTGGACGCCCTGCGTGCGGACGCGCGGCAGCCATCAGCTCGCCTGGATCTATGAGCATCCGTGCGGAACGAGACGACCTCGACGAGATCATGCGGCGGTACGCGCTGGGCGAGGATGACGTCTTCGATCGGCTCTACGCGCTGCTGGCGCCCCGGCTCTACCGTTTCTGCCTGCGTCTCACAGGGGGTGCTCCCGAGGCCGACGATCTCTTCCAGGAGAGCTTCCTCAGGATTCACCGTGCGCGCTCGTCGTACATGGGCGGGTCCAGCGTGTTCCCCTGGGCGTTCGCGATCGCGCGCTCGCTCCACCTCGACCGGCTCAGGTACCGACGCCGGCGTCCCGAGGACGTGGCGCCGACCGGTGATCCCGTGGTGCACGGCGTGTCGTCGGGCTACGCCTCCTGCCCCGAAGCCGAGGTCGGAGCCCATGAGATCCTGAAGATCGTGACCCTCGAGCTGAACAGGATGTCCGAGCTGAGCCGCACCGCGTACCTCTTGCTGAAGGAGGAGGGCCTCGATGTCTCGGAGGCAGCCGCCGTGCTCGGCACGTCGACGGACGTCGTGAAGCAACGCGCGCATCGCGCCTACGATCAGATCCGGGCCGCACTCCGCGCCGCCGGGTGGACGGAGCATTGTCATGGAGCAACGTGAAATTCCGCCGCGGTTCGCCTCCCCGCCCGCGCCTCCGGACGCGCTTTACGCGAACATTCGCGCCGCCATCGAGAACACGCCAGCGTCGACCGTCCCCGTCCGCGCTCGGCTCATCGGAGCCGTGGCCGCGATCCCCGTCGTGATGACGGCCGCGCTCGTCGGGACCGATCATTTCATTGACCAGAGGCCGCTGCGCGCCGACCTCGCGGCGGAATCGCCAGCCCGCCTCGTGGTCGTGCTGTCCTCGCTCCTGGTGTTCACGCTGCTCACGACGCTCGTCGCCCTGCGGCGGGGCCGGCACGGCCTGGGCTCTGGAGCGAGGCCGCTGGTCGTCGCAGCCGGGCTCGTCGTGCCGGTGTACGCCTTTTTCACCCTCGCAATACCGCTGCGCTCCGACGATCCCGCGGTGCTGGCGAGCGCGGCGTCTCTCCACCCGTGGGGCCTCCGGTGCTTCGTCGTGGCCACGCTCGTGGGGCTCTTCGTGCTGGTCGCCTTTGCGAGGGCGCTCCGCTGGTCGGTCCCCGTCGCGAGCGGGCCTCGGGGGGCTGCGCTCGGCGCATCGGCCGGCGCGTGGGCAGGGCTCAGCGTCTTCCTCCACTGCCCGGCCTTCGAGCCGGCTCATCTGATCATCGGACACCTCGTCCCGATCGTGGCGTTCGCCGCGCTCGGAGCCCTCGCCGTTCCTCACGCGCTGCGCCCCTGAGGTCGCGCCGGGGCCACGAGACGGCCAGCGCGGGCCAGGCGCGCGCCCTTCGGCCCGAACCTCGAAGGGAGGAGGCCGAGCGGCCCTCGGACCCGGACCATGAACGGCTGCGCTCGTACGTTGTCCCCCGGGTTCGTCCCCGCGGAGCGCTCGAGAAAAAAGAGAGGGCGCGGCGTCACCAGATCCGTCCGGCGACGTATGTACACGTTGACACGGCGATGGATGCCCTGAGAGGGCCGCGGAGCTCCGCGCGCTCTCCCCATGCCGCGCTCGGCGCGGGCCAACGACGAGAGGAGCCTGCCATGAATGAGTTGCAAGCTACCGGAATCCGCCGACGCACGCAGGAGGAAGCGATGACGACCGAGATCATCGGCGACATCTACGCCCACCTCAGCTGCGGCAACATCGCGGCGATGGTGCAGCGCCTCGATCCGCAGATCGAGTGGACCCTGGCGGACGGCTTTCCTGGGGGCGGCACCTACCGCACCCGCGACGCGGTGCTCGAGCTGTTCGACGGGCTCGCCGAGACCTGGGATAACTTGCATGTCATTCCTGCGGAGTTCTTCCTCGCGGGGAACGTGGTCACGGTCCTCGGCCATTACGATGGGGTGAGCCGGAAGACCGGGAAGCGGGCGGTGGCCCGGTTCGCGCACGTGTGGCGCCTGCAGGATGGCCGTCCGGTGGGGTTCGAGAGCATCGCGGACACCCGCAAGCTCCACGAAGCCATCTCCTGACAGCGACCATCTCGCGCGGCGACGGGGTGATGCTGTCCAGGTGGCGTCGGGCCTCGGTCGTGTCAGCACCTGACCATCGCGCGAGTCGCACCATGTTCTTGCTTCCTTTTTCGTAGCACACGAGTGCCGGCGCGGCGGGACGCGCGCTGCGGCAGCGCGCGCCGCTTCAAGGGCACAGCGCGCCTCGACCTGCGGCGCGGTGAGATCCTGAATCGGACCGCCTCGGCACAGGCTGCCTGGTCGGTCTCGTGACCCCGGTGTCGTCGGCCCCCTCCCTGCTTTGCCCCGCAAAGTCTCTGCGACCAGGCGGTGAATCCGCTAGTCTCTGCGCCTTTGCGCGTGCGCGCGCCGACTCACACAAGGTCACGAAGGATACAGGATATGGCTCTACGCAACATTGTAGCTCCGCTCACCACGATGGGTGTGATGTTCCTCGCCGCGTGCGACCCCGGCAATGCGCCTCCGGGTGGCGGTGGCGGCGGTGCGGATGGTGGCGGCGGCGGCGCGGACGGGGGCGGTGGCGCGGGCGATGGCGGCGGCGGCGGCGGCGCGGACGGGGGCGGCGGCGCGGGCGGCTCGGCCGAGCCGCGGTGTGGGGCGCCGTCCGGCGAGCCGACGATCCACGAGGGAGACCTGAGCGAAAGCGAGACCTGGACCGCCGCGGGGAGCCCGCACATCGTGAGCTTCCCTGTCCGGCTCCTCGACGGCGTGACGCTCACGATCGAGCCCTGCGCCGAGGTGCGGCTCGAGGAGGACACCGGGATCGCCGTGACCGGCGAGGGCGCCGAGCTCCGGGCCGAGGGCACGGAGGCGCGGCCGATCGTGTTCCGCGGCAGCGACGGCGCGCGCTGGAACGACGTGCACGTCGCCTGGCCGGGCAAGGCGACCCTCCGGCACGTGACCCTGGAGGGCGGCGGCGGGGATCGCTTCCACGAGAACGCGACGCTCTCCGCCTACGGCGTGTCCGTCACGCCCGCGGTGCCGGCCCTCCTCGTCGATCACGTGACGGTGCGCGGGTCGCTCGGCGCCGGGGTCCTCCTGATGCGGGCGGCGGCGTTCGCCGAGGGCTCGACGGATCTCACCATCACCGAGAGCGGCAGCGAGGAGCACCCGTATCCGCTGGAGCTCGGCGAGCAGGCGCTCGGCTCGATCCCGACCGGCGTGTACACCGGCAACCGGAAGGACGAGATCCTCATCCAGGACGAGGGCGCCAACCAGGCCTCCGGGCTGCAGCAGGACACGACCCTGCGCGACCGCGGCGTGCCCTACCACTTCGGGGACTGGCAGGACGCCCGCTTCAACATCGGCGGTGGGGGCGAGGACGCCCCCCCGACGACGCTCACCATCGAGCCCGGCGTCACCCTCCGCTTCGAGCCCGGCACCTGGATGCGGATCGAGCGGTTCACCGGCGAGTTCGCGGCGAGCGGCGCCCTCCGCGCCGTGGGCACGCCGGAGAGGCCGATCGTCTTCACCTCGGCCGCGGAGGCCCCGGCGCCCGGCGACTGGGGCGGGCTGTGGTTCGGCGGCATCCCGCGCGACGAGAACGTCCTGGAGAACGTCATCATCGAGTACGCGGGCTACGACTGCAGCTGCTCCCTGCTCACGTGCAACGACATCGAGGAGTTCGAGGGCGCCGTCATCTTCAGCCAGGAGCCGAGCCGCGCGTTCATCCAGCGGTCCACGTTCCGCCACATCGCCGGCCACGGCGTCACGCGGGGGTGGGTCGGCACGTCGGAGCCCGATTTCGTCACCGGAAACACGTTCGAGGACGTGACCGGCTGCGCGCAGACGCGCCCCTGGATCGAGGGCCAGCCGTGCTACGACCCGCTGCCCGCCTGCCCGGAAGGGTGAGCGCGTCCTGCGCGTGAGCGGCGCGCCGCACGCGTGGGCGGCGCGCCGCGCGCGTGCCTCTGGCCGAGAGCGGGCAATCGCCGCCCCCCACACCGCGCAGGCCCCCCTCTCCGGGGCCTGCGCGCTCGGCGCGGAATCAGAGGATCAGGGGCTACAACGCGCGCTCGAAGCCGGCGTAGGCCGACGGCGACTCGCGGACGAGCACCCGCAGGGTGGCGCCCGGCGGCGGCGCCTCGCCCGCCGGGAGCTTCGCGAGGTCGTCGGCGAGGAGCGCGGCCACGTGCTCGGCCACCCGCTCGGTCGTCGAGGTGCGCCCGGGGAACGCCGGGTGCTCGTCGAGGTTCCGGTAATCGAGCGTGTCGAGCGCCCGGCGCAGCGCCGCGCGCAGCGCGCCGATGTCCATGACGACGTGGTGCGGGCCGAGCGCCGTCGCGCGGATCTCGACGTCGACGGAGTACGTCGCGCCGTGCATCCGGGTCGCGGGGCCGAAGAACGGGTCGGAGAAGCTGTGCGCGATCATGATGTGATCGCTGACGCCGAGCAGGAACATGGCAGACCTCTAGGTGTTCGCGTTCGCGGTGTGTCGCGATCCGTACTGGAAGACCGTCTGAAGCCGCGCCCCGGGCTCGGCGGCGAGCGCGGCGTACAGCTCGCTCGCGGCGTCGAGCGAGACGGGCGGGTCCAGGAGGACGTCGAGCGCGGCGTCCTCGAGGAGCGCGCGAACCAGCGCGAAGCGCCGCGCGGGGTCCCAGCGGGGCGCGCGCTCCGGCGGGAGGGTCGACACCTGGCTCGCGCGCAGGCGCAGCCGCCGCCGGTGGAACTCCGCCCCGAGCGCGACCGGGCTCGTCCGCGCGCCGTAGAACGACGCGACCGTCACGGTCGCCTCGCGCGCCGCGTGCGCGATCGCGCGGTCGAGCTCGGCGGGGTCGCCCGTCGCGGCGATCACGACGTCCGCGTCGCCGCGCGGCCGGTCGTCCTCCGGCCGCGCCGCCGCGGCGGCGCCGAGCGCGAGGCCGGCCTGGCGCCGCCGTTCGCTCGGCTCGACCAGCCGCACCTCGGCCGCCCCCGCGCGCCGCGCGAGCGCCACAACGAGCAGCCCCACCACCCCTCCGCCGAGCACCACCACGACGTCGCCGAGGCCCACGCCCGCGTCCCACACGCACGTGACGGCCGTCTCCAGGTTCGCCGCGAGCACCGCGCGCGCGGCGGGGATGGAGCGCGGGAGGCCGCGCGCGGAGCCCGGACCGAGGACGTGCACGTCGCCGTGCGGGGCGAGCGCGAAGACGCGGTCGCCCGGCGCGAACGCCGCGCCCTCGCCGCGGGCGACGACCTCGCCCACCCACGCGTAGCCGTAGCGGCGAGGGTAGGTCGGCGCGCCCGGCGCGTCGAGCGACGGGTCGAACGGCGTCGGCCCCTCGCCGCGATAGAGCAGGAGCTCCGTGCCCTGGCTGATCCCCGACGCGAGCGCCCGCGCCGCGATCTCGCCGGCCCCGGGCTCCCGCGGCGGGGCGCCCAGGCGCACCTCGACGACGCCGGGCCGGACGAACCAGAGCTCCCGGCAGGGCGGCATGGGGGGCGGCGCGGGCGCCGGAGCCGACGCGGGCGCCGGGGGCGGCGCGGGCGCCGGGGGCGCCGGGGGCGGCGCGGGAGGATCAGTCGGGATAGCCAATCTCGCCTCGCAGGAGCAGGTTGCCGCCGAGCAGCTCGACGGCCGGCTCGCGCAGATCGATCGCCGACGCGCGCGGCGCCTCGCCCAGCGCGCCGATCGCGGCGAGGGCGGTGTCGCCGAAGAGGCGCGGCGCGATCTCGACCTCGGCGCGATCGGCGAGCCGCGCGCGCAGGAACGAGGTGAGCACGGCGCCGCCCCCCTCGACGAGCAGCCGCCGCACGCCGCGCGCGTGGAGCTCGGCGAGCGCGTGCGGCAGCGAGACGCGGCCGCGCTCGGAGGCGGGCACGACGACGACCTCGACGCCGCGCGCCTCGAGCCGCGCCCGCGCGCCGTCCGGCGCGCGCCCCCGGGCGCCGACGACGAGCACGCGCCCGCCGCCCGGCTGCCCCCGGCCCGCCGACGCGAGCAGGCGCGCGCCGTCGGGCAGGTCGAGGGCGCTCGCCAGCACCACGCGCACCGGCTGGGGCCCCGCGCACGCGCGCACCGTGAGCAACGGGTCGTCGATGACGACGGTGCGGCGCCCGACGAGCACCGCGTCGTGCTCCGCGCGCGCCCGGTGAGCGAGCTGGATCCCCGCGGGCGTGCTGAGCACCACGCGCTCGCCCGGCGTGGCGATGCGGCCGTCGAGCGTCTGGGCGAAGTGGAGCGTGACCCGCGGGCGCGGAAGGCTCATGGCGCGCTCGCGGGCGTGCCCCCGGCGCGGGCGAGCGCGCGCGCGGCGGGAGCGGACGCGCGCGTAGCGGGAGCGGACGCGCGCGCGGCGCGCGCCGAGGGGGACTGCGTCGTCGTCCCGAGCCGGCAGCGGAGCCTCCGGGTCACGGCGCCACTCTAGACCAGAACGCCCGATCCGTGGAGGACCGCACGTCCCCACGCGGGGCGCGCGCGGCGCTCGCCGAGTCCGCCGCTCGGCATCGGAGCTCGCCGTGGCCGGCCGCTACGCGGCGTCGACGTCGAACGTCATCTGCTCGTCGGTCGGCTCACGCGCAGCAGCGCGCGGGGGTGGCGCCGTAGCAAGCCCGAGGTGGGCCGAGATCTTGGTGACGGCTCCGCGGTCGGTCACGCTCGCGAGGATCTGCGGAGAGCGTCCCGCCGCCGAAATCCACCGCACCCTCGATTCCGCCGGTGGCGAACACGTTCCCCGTCGAGTCCACGGCGACGCCATTGCCGTCCTCATGACCGCTGGCGCTGCCGAAGCTCTTGCTCCAGACGTGATTGCCGGCGCTGTCGAACTTCGCCACGAAGATGTCGCGGCCCCCTGAGCTGGTCAGCGACGTGCCGCCGAAGCTCAAGGTGCCCGAGAAGCTCCCCGTGATGGTCAGCGCGTGCTGAGAGCTCGCGACGTGCTCGTCGCCGGCGAGCGCGCCCCCCTCCGGCGACAGCGCGCCGCATCCGGCCGTGGCGACGAGGACAGCCGCTCCGACCACCCATGTTGACCATCGCATTGATTTCATTGCCACCTCCTGTGGTCCATCCTCCCTCGGCGCACGCGCGCAGAGAGCAGGAGGGCGAGCGTCAGCATCACGGATGCCGGGCTCATACGGTTGAGCTGTTGCGCTGGCGAGAACCATCGAGTAAGGCGACGTGAAGGAAGCAAGAGCAGGGGTAACCGACTCTAGGCACCTCGCGGCCGGACGAGGGCGAAGGCGAGGAGCCGGACGCTCACGCAGGCGCGGGCGAACATGTCTCCATCTGCACGCGGCGACCTGGCCGAGGAGACCCCGGCGCCGGCGGTCCTTCGAGGGCCGCATCGTCGCCGATCGTCGCCGATCGTCGCCGATGCGCTTTGCACCTCCCGTGCTACACGGCTGGCATGAAGCGCGGTCTCGATGCAGCGGGCGACTCGCACTCCGCAGGCTGCGATCGCGGCATGATCCACCGTGACATGTCACGCCGCCTGCATGACATGTCACGTGACATGTCACGGCTGCAGGTGCGGAACACCTCCGCGAGCTCCCGTAGGCCAAGGGGGTGGGGCAAACAGGACGATCCGGAGATCGTCCAGGGCGAATTACCGCGCTCCCCTGCGGCTAGGACAAGCAAACGCGCTCCGCAGAAGTGTGCCTTCCGATCGCGCGATCTCGACGAAAAAGCGTGGATCCACCGCCGCGGGAACCGCTGTCCGGTCGGCCGTAACGCGCGATTGACGGTGGTCGAGGGCGGCGGGACGATCTTGGCCGCCGAGAGGCGGCTTCCGGGAGCGATGGGAGATGGCAAACCGCCTTCAACTACATAGCAGCGGCCCGAGGAGCGCACTGTCCAAGCTGGTCAAATTCGCGGGGCGAGGCCACGGGCTGTTCTGGCACGCCTGAGGGAGCTGGCTCAGGTTCGATCCGAAGCGCAGCAGTGCTATCCCTCGATTCCTCGCCCTCGACATGCTCGAGCAGCATCCGCTCCGTGTCGTCACCCGCGCGGCGTCCAGGAGCCGTGGCACGACGACATCGAGGCCGAGCTGCTCGGAAACCGCGGCGACCACGTCCGCAGCTTCGGGCCGACAGGGACACGCCAGGTCGACGGCTGGGAGCACACCCAAGAGTGCGCCGTCACGCCGGACGAGGACGGTGCCGACGTGACGGCTCATCTTGGAGGCAATCTCTCTGAGAGCTACCCGAGCACCGTGAGGATCGAGTGAAACCCGGGCTGCCCCGTGTGTACACCCTGCGGTGACATCCACGCTTCGTAGGTTTCGCCAGTCGGCGAGCGCAGCTGAACGAACTCCAGGCTGACCATTGGATTGTACGGGTTGTTCGGTGGGCGCCCCAAATCCGCGCCAGGGTGAGCCGCGGCCGCGCCGAGCGCGCGCGTGCCTGGAGCGAACGCCGCGAATTGTTTATAGTTTCCGCGTTGCCCAAGCTCGCTGTACTCACGCGAGATCACGATCCGACCCGTGGAGGTCAACCCGACTTGCACATTCGGCACGTACGTCGACACGCCGACCACGTTGGCCGACACGGCGTTCAACGCGGCGCCCGCCAGCTGTCGTGCGGTGCCTTGCGCTCCCTGAAACTCCGTCCCGCCCCAAGCTCCGACCACCTTCTCGCCCTCCGCAAGAGCGAAGTACCCGGCATAGGTGTCGTTGAAGCGCTCGGCCGCCTCCTCCGGGCTCATGTTCTGGACCTTGCGCCGCATCATGAGCGAATAGGCGACCGCCGCACCGATCAGAACGACCGGCAAGAAATAGTAGATGTACATGCTCACTCCCTTTTGCCTACCACGGCAATCAAGCGCATCGATAGTGACCACGAGCGCCGCGTGAAGTCAAGACGCGGAGCCGCGACAGAGAGCGCTCTGCGAATGTGACGCCCGTGAGCTCACCAGCTCGGGCTCGCCTTCGGCGCGATCAATCGCCGAAGTTCTGGCCCCAAACTCGCTCGATCTTCGCGTCAGGCGCGTCGTAGTAGCCAACGCCGAGATGTCGGTATCTGGGGGACAAGAGGTTCGCGCAGTGACCGTCGCTCCCCATCCAACCAGCGACGACGGCCTGCGGGTCGCGGTACCCTTGTGCGATGTCTTCGCCTACGGCGCAGCCGCCGAAGCCGGCCGCTTGCGTGCGGTCCAGCAGGGTACGACCATCCGCGCTCTCGTGCGAGAAGTAGCCGCTCATCGCCATATCTCGGGCATGCAGTCGCGCCGCGACACGTAAGCTCTCGTTCATCTCGAGCGCGCCGCTCGCGCGGAAGCAGCCTTCCGAGCCACAACATCCGCCCTCGGTAACACGCGGCCTGCTCCGCCGCGGAGGACATGAGCATCTTGTTCTCCCATCGGGCAGCAGCGTCGCCGTTACCGGCGGACTGGAGGCCGCAGTCCATCCATGAGGAGGTCCAACAGGCGACTCACGAGATCGATCCGGTCGCCCGCTTGCGCGAGCCGGGCGTGGCGATCCCGCGCCGCGATTCGGGCCAGAGAATCGGCGCCATCCCCGAGGTCGTGCCGCGCCTCTCCTGGAACGAGCGCGACGCTGGCTGAGGCTACGGCGCAGCGCCGATCGGGCCGAACATGCGGAAGAGGTCGGGGGGCGACGCGAACGTGACCGCCGAGAGGAAGTAGCCGCCCGCGGGGTGGTGCGAGCAAGCACCCGCGAACACGCCCTCCCCCGCGTCGATCCGCGCGACGACGATGGGCGCCCCCAGGGCGTCCCGCTCGACACCGTCGCCTGCTCGAGGGAACACCAGGCACCCGCGGTAGCCCGATCCGGTGACGTCCCCCGGCAACGAGACCGGTCCCGCCGGTGACGCGATGAGATACCGCTTGCCGCCGCTCGCGAACAGATGCGCCGCGTTCAGTTGGAGTTCCTCGTCTCCGACGCAGGGTGCGTCCGCGGCCTCGAGCAGCGTGCCTGCGTGGGACCAGGTGGCACCGTGGTCGAGCGAGCGCAGGAGCTCGATGCGGATCCCGTGCTGCGATCCAGCCGGGGCTACGCAACCGACCGCGAGCTCGAGCGCGCCCGTTTCCGGGTCGAACGCCCCTGACGGCTCCGTGAGCGCGACACACTCCTCGAGCCTGCCGAGCGCGGTCGTCACCTGGGGCGCTTGCAGCGACGAGGGCCAGGCCGATGGCCATCCGATGAGCGGCGCCGGCGCCGACCACGGCCCGGCGGCGGTCGCTGCGGTGCCCATTCGCAGCTGACCGTACTGGTAGCGGAGCCGCGGCGTGTTCGGGTCTTCGGGAGCTGGCGCGAGCACGATGTAGCTGTGCGTGAAGAGCTTCCACCTCCTGGAGGGCTCCGGATCCGCGGGATCCTCGACCAAGCCAGAGACCTCGTGCACGAGCGTCGCGTCGGCGCAGGTCCCACCCGGACAGCCCGCGTCGCCCGGGGCTTCGACGAGCAGTCCCTCCTCGGGCAAGTTGGCGATGGCCGCGAAGACGAAGCTCCCGCCGCTGTCCGTGGACACGGCGATCCGCGTGTGGAGCTTCCGTCGTGCGAGATCGACGCTGGTGTAGCTCATCGCCAGGGAGCCATCCGTCGCGCTGACGAGCGAGGGATCGAAGGTGCCGATCTCCGAGCCCGGTGGGTCGTCCACGACGCGGAGGCGCGCGACGTAGCCATCGGGATCCACCATGATGGGCGCCGGGAGCACCACGGGACACCCCGTGGCGCCACCCTGCCCACCGGGCGCGGTGTCGGCGCCGCCGGTCGCGGTCCCGGCCGCGCCGGCCGAGGTTTCCGGGGCGACGCCCCCCTCGGCCGCTCCCCAACCCACGCTCCCCCCCGCGCCGGCCGGGCCTGCGGTGCCACCGTCGCCGCCGCCGGAGGGAGACGGTGTGGTCGAGGTGTGGCCGCTGTTGCACGCCGCGCCAGCGAGCCCGAGCGTCCAGGCGATCGCCCAGCGGCTTCGGCGCCCAAGGAAACTCGTGCGTCGCCCTCCGCGCGGCGCACCACCAAGCCCAGCCTGACGCTTCATGCGTTCAGGCTGCCTCAGGCGGCGGCCGGTGACCAGCGTTGCGCTGTGCTCCTCACTCGAACTGAGCCGTCCCGGGCGCCACGTCGAGCGGGCAGCGAAGGCAGCCGCACAACCCGATGGGCCTCGCCATAATCGTGCTGCGCCCCCCGCCGGGGCGCCTCCGGCGACGATCGCGCGAAGGGACGGCGAGCCCCGCTCCATTCAAGGACGGAGGCGCCCCGCGCCCCGCTGGCCGCCCTCCGCGCGACAGCCCACGACGCGGCCGCGCGAGGCTCACCTGAGGAGGTCGGTGGCAGAGTGGCTCACGCTCGCGCTGTCCGCCGGGCCCGAGCGGGTCGGGCCGCTCGCGGGCGCGCTGCACCGCAAGACGCACGGCAACCCGTTCTTCCTGGGCCAGCTCCTGCTGGAGCTCCACCGGCAGAAGCGCGTGCGGCGCGATCTGGAGGACGGCGCGTGGCCGTGGGATCAGGACGCGGTGGAGCGCGCCGCGGTCACGGACAACGTCGTGGATCTCGTGCTCCGCAAGGTGGTGGAGCCGCCCGCGGGCACGCAGGAGCTCCCGGGACAGGCGGCGTGCGCGGGACACAGCTTCTCGTTCGAGGAGCTGACGGTGCTCTCGGGCAAGGCGCCGGCCGAGGCAGGGGCCGTGCGGTGGCCCGCGGTGCTCGACGGGCTGGTGGTGCCCAGCGACGGGCAGTACCGCGAGGCGCAGGCGCTGGCCCTGGCGCGTCAGAGCAGCGATCTCGAGGCGCGTTATCGGTTCCTGCACGACCGCGTGCAGCAGGCGTTCTACGAGCGGATCCCGCCGGAGCAGCGGGCCAGGACCCACCTCGCGATCGGCCGGAGGCTCCGGGCGGCGTTCGAGCAGCAGGGCGGCTCGAACCAGAGGCAGCTCGAGATGGTGAGGCACCTGAACCTGGGCGCCGCGGCGCTCGAGGACGAGGCGGAGCGCAAGGAGCTGGCGGCGCCGAACCTGAGAGGCGCGAGGGCGGCGAAGCGCAACGGCTCGTACCAGCTCCAGGCGACGCTGGTGGAGCGGGCGCAGCAGCTCCTCGGCGAGCGCGCGTGGGAGCTCGAGGGGGAGACGGTGACGTTCCCCGTGGCGTGACAGCACCCACTGGCGCACCGGGACGTTGGGGAGAATGCGTTCGGTGATGCATGCAGCCTCGTTGCACATGCGCCGTCCGGCGCAGCTCGGGCACGCTCGCGAGGTGCTCGCGGACGAGGCGATGCAGGGATGTGTCCTGCGGCCATCGAGGGACGTAGCGGGGCGCCGGGTGCACCCGCGCCCGCGCGCACCGGGTGTGCCCGCGCGGTCATGCGAAAATTCGGCCGGTTCGGGCTCGGGCCGCTCGCGACGTCCGTCAGACAGAGCCTAACCAGGCCACTGCCTGCTGCGGATGTTCTGGAGCTGCCACGGGCGCTCCACGTCGAGCTCTTCGGGGAACAGCTCGCCGCGCCCCTCGAGCGGCGTCCAGTCCGAGAACTCGCTCGTCATGCGACCGAGATACGGTGACGCGATCTCCAGGCACTCTTCGAAATCGAGCTCGTCGGGCTCCACGACGCCCCGGCGCGGATGACGGATAGCCCAGATCATGCCGGCGATCACGCCAGCGGCGACCTGCAGGCTCGTCGCGTTCCCGAGGCTCACGCACCGCCGCGCGTCCTCGATCGAGAGCTGCGAGCCGTACCAGTACGCGTTCCTCGAGTGCCCCGCGAGCAGCACGCCCAGCTCATCCATCCCGCTGACGATATCCGGGCCAAGCCGCCGCCGCGTCGGCTGCATCTTCCAGCCGCGGCCCTCCAGCTCGAGCGCGGAGAGCATCGCGTCGTCGCACGGGTGGTACACGAACATCACGCTCGGCCGATAGACGAACCGATCCCCGTCGCGGAGCGACAGGTAGTCGGCGATCGAGAACACTTCGTCGTGCGTGACGAGCATCCCCTGGAAGCCGCCCAGCGAGGGGACCCAGCTCCGCGCGAACGTCGCGCCGCCCGGGCGCTCCAGGTACAACGTGCCGGAGCCCGCGCGATGCTCGCGCGCGTGCTTCGGCGTGTGCCGCTCGGCCGTGCCGAACGACAGCTCCGAAGGCTGCATGAGCTCATCGACGAAGCCGTCGATCGACCACGTGTTGATGAACTCCCCGTGCCGCTTCGGACGCGAGCTCACCTGCGTGTCGCGCTCGGAGATCTGGATGCACGTGACCCCCAGATCGCACGCCAGCTGCGCCCACTCCTCCGGCTTCGTCGGCCTTGCGCTGCCGTCACGCAGCTCGCGGTCGAGATCCAGGAGCGCGCGCTTCACGAAGTGCGATACGAGCCCGGGGTTCGCGCCGTGGGCGACGACGGCCGTCGGCGCGTCGGGGCCGAGCTCGACGGCGAGATCTCGCACCCTCTCGCGCGCGACGAAGTTCGTGCGCTCGACCATGTCCAGCATCGCGTTGTCGAACACGCCCGGCCAGGGCTCGATCGAGCTGTCGACGTACAGCGCGCCCTGCGAAGCACAGAATCGGATCAGATCCATGCTGCCGACGTCGACCGACAGGTTGAGCAGCAGATCTCCCGAGCGAACGTATCTCGTGAGTATCGCGCGAAGGTTGCTCGGTGTGAGATGGGTGTGCGCGAAGGACGCGCCGCAGTTCTCGGCGACCTTGCGGCCCTGCTCGTCGGCGGAGAGCACGACGAGCCCATCGCCCGTGTGGGGTACGTGCCGATGCAACAACGGCAGCACGGTCTGCCCGATGCTGCCGCATCCCACGATCACGATGCGGCCGCCGAAATCGATCGAGGACGCTGCCTGTTTTCGCTCCGAGCTCGCGTTCTTGGTCATCTCACCGTGTTTCGAATCAATTCGCCTTCATTGCACGACGGAGCGTATCCATCGTGTCCGAGCCACCCTGCGCTCTCGGTGCGTACAGTCACCTGCCCCTCGCCCCGCGCGGGCCTGGGCTCACGGGCGTTGTTGCGAGGACCACGCCGCCTCGCGAACCTTTGCTCGCGAGCGAGCGCATGAGGAAGGAGAAGCAAAATATTCGAGGATGTCAAGGGGGTGGGGCAAACAGGACGATCCGGAGATCGTCAAGGGCGAATTACCGCGCTCCCCTGGCTCGATCTCGACAAAAAGGGCATGGATCCACCGCCGCGGGAACCGCTGTCCGGTCGGCCGTGACGCGCGCTTGACGGTGGTCGAGGGCGGCGGAACGATCTCGGCCGCCGAGAGGCGGCTTCCGGGAGCGATGGGAGGGGGACAAACCGCCTTCAACTACATCGCAGCGGCCCGAGGAGCGCACTCGGAGGAGCGGACGGCTCCCGGGAGAGCCCTGCGGCGCCGCCCCGGCCCGATGAAATCGAGCGACGCGGCGTGGTACGCTCGCCCGACACGTCGCTGAAACAGGGTGTGGCGATCATCGGAGGACGCTCATGGCCGAGAACAAAGTCGGTGGTGTCACGTACGAGCACGCCGGTGCCGAGTACTTCGAGAAGCGTCAGCTGAAGCGGCACGCCCGCATCGGATCGCTCTGGGCCCTCGGCGTCGGCGCGGTGATCTCCGGCCATTTCTCCGGCTGGAACCTGGGCGTCGCGTCCGGCGGCTGGGGAGGCATGCTCCTGGCCGCGCTGATCATCGCGGTCATGTACCTCGGGCTCAGCTTCTCCCTGGCGGAGATGTCGCCGGCGATGCCGCACACCGGCGGCGCGTACTCGTTCGCGCGCAGCGCGATGGGGCCGTGGGGCGGCTTCATCACGGGGCTGGCCGAGACCATCGAGTACATCATCACGCCCGCGGTCATCGTCTTCTTCTTGGGCTCGTACCTGACGAGCATCTTCGAGACCGGCGCGGAGCTGCAGCCCCTCTGGTGGATCGGGGCGTACTTCCTGTTCGTGCTGCTCAACTGCTGGGGGGTGGCGGTCTCCTTTCGGGTCTCGGTGGTGGTGACGCTGCTCGCGCTGCTCGTGCTCGTGGTGTTTTACGCGAGCGCGCTGCCTCAGGCGGATTTCGGGCGCTGGGCGCTCAACATCGCCGCGGGGCCCGACGGCAAGCCCGTCGAGCTCCCGGAGGGCCACGGGGCGTTCCTGCCGTTCGGGTGGTCCGGGGTCCTCGCGGCCATGCCGTTCGCCGTCTGGCTCTACCTCGCGATCGAGGAGCTGCCGCTCGCGGCGGAGGAGTCGCACGATCCCAAGCGGGACATGCCCAAGGGGCTGATGCTCGGCATCGCGACGCTGATCACCTCCGCGATGCTCGTCACCTTCTGCAACGCGTCGATCGGCGGCCACGCGCAGGGGCAGCTGCGCGGCGCGTTCTCGCTGGGCACGTCGGCCGAGCCGCTGCTGGACGGCTTCCGGACGCTCTACGGCACGGGCATCGCCAAGCTCCTGTCGCTGTTCGCCGTGGTCGGGCTCGTCGCGAGCTTCCACACCATCCTCTTCGCCTACGGCAGGCAGATCTATTCGCTGTCGCGCGCCGGCTACTATCCGCGCTTCATGTCGCTCACGGGCGCCGTGAGCAAGACGCCGCACGTCGCGCTCGTGACGGGCGCCCTCGCCGGCCTCGCGGTGCTGCTCACGGTGTGGTTCTCGCGCGGCGCGGAGGAGGGCGGGGCCATCATCGGCGGGACGCTGCTCAACATGGCCGTGTTCGGCGCGATGCTGTCGTACGCCTTTCAGGGGCTGTCCTTCATCCTCCTGCGGATCAAGATGCCGAACCTCGAGCGGCCCTACAAGAGCCCGTTCGGCGTCCCCGGGGCCGCGGCGACGATCGCGATCGCGCTCGTGACGCTCTACCAGCAGCTGCAAGATCCGGCCTATCTCAAGGGCGTGTACGCGGCGCTCGGCTGGTACGTGGCGGGCATCCTGTACTTCGCGCTCGTCGGGCGGCACCGGCTGGTGCTGTCGCCGGAGGAGCGGTTCGCGCTGGAGGGGAAGGAGGCGGCGTGAGGTTTTGCCGATTCAAGCGGTCGTGGTCGCAGCTTCCCGTCGCCGAGCGCCGCCACGTCGATCTGCTCCTCGCGGCGCTGCTGCGCGCCGTTCACCGGTCCGAGGTCGGAGGCCGGCCGCGGCGGACGCCTGCGCTTGCTCCGAGCTCCGCGGCGATATGCGTCCTCCGTCGCTCATCCATCGCCGGCGCGAGCGGCGCGCGCGCGGCTCGCGCGTCGCACCACGAGGGTTCCGCTCGCGATCAGCGCCTCGAGCAACGGGCGGATCGGCTCGGACGTGTACCGGTCCCCCGTGCCTGCCGGTCGCGCCCGTGCCCGGCGCCCGTCCTCGGCGGCGCGGAGCGCGTCGGCGATGGCGCAGAACCCCGGTGGCCACCACGACGCCGAGGCGCGGGTGCACCGCGGCGTCCGCGCCCTCGCAGCGGAGGGCGTCGTGGCTCGCCGTGGCCGGCGGCTACGCGGCGTCGACGTCGAACGTCATCTGCTCGTCGGTCGGCTCACGCGCAGCAGCGCGCGGGGGTGGCGCCGTAGCAAGCCCGAGGTGGGCCGAGATCTTGGTGACGGCTCCGCGGTCGGTCACGCTCGCGAGGATCTTCAAGCGCCCCTCGCACCCGGGACACTGGAGGGAGTCGGCGCCGAAGGTCCGGCGGAGAAGAAGATGCCAGTCGATGCGGCCCGATTCGGCGAAGAGCGCGCCGTCGAGCAAGCGCCCCCAATGCGCGACGGCGATGCTCGTGGGCATCACGACGTGGGGCGTTGGCGAGAGCAGCGACGCGGCGGGCGGCGCCGGCGCTTCGTTCTCCGTCGGCTCTGGCGCCGTGGTGCGCTCGCGCGCCGGTGCTTTCTCGTCCGCCTTTGCGTCGTCACACGCCTTGCTCTTCGCGAGCTGCGTGCCGCCTGCGGGCGCCCTCGGCGTCACGAGCGGGCGCCACGTCGAGCGGGCAGCGAAGACACCGTGGTAGGTGATGGTCGGGTAGAAGGGTGGAGGTATCAAGGCCGCGAGGCAGCCCGCGGGTGCTGGAACACCCCGGGCTGCGCGGCGAGCTACCTACATGAGCAGGTGTACGAGCTTATTTCGTCGTTCCAGGAACTTCCGACATAGGGCACGTCGCCAGAAAATGAAGCCTGTGGCCCGCGATAATTCGCATGCTTCCACACATTCAGAACACAACCAGGCTTCACCCTCACCGACGAAATGACGTCGTTCCACAGATTTCCGACGAATGCATCGCGACCGGTGGACACTCCCCTCCGCTCGCCCTTGAAATCTCTGTGTTCATAGATGGTCGCGCATGTTCGCGCAAATGCGGGAGATGACATTCCCATGATCCCGACGGAGAGCAGGCATGCAAATGAGAGGCTTGTCGCGGAGCGGCGATGCGTGTTCATGAGTTCCTCCTGGCGTCCGCCTGGCATCAGGCATGCCATACTGCTGTGAGCGCAGCTATCACGCGCGGTCGATCTTGCACGAGCAGTTCGGATGTCGGGCGGTTGCCAAATTAGGTAAGGATCCCCCCCGGGGAAGCCGGGGGCCTTCGGAGCAGGGGCCGCTCAAAGCGGAGGGATCGTGGGTCGCTCACGAGCGGCCTGGCGAGCCTCACCCTGCGCGACCTGCTCCACGGCGGCGAGGTGCGCGTCCGCGAGCGAGCCGGCTCGCGTTCCCTCCACTCCTGGGATCGAGTCGCCGCTCGCGTGGAGCAGAAGGGTGCCTCCGGCGAGCCCGAGATCGACGGAGGCATCTTCCCGATCCTGCCCCGCCTGCGCGATCCGCTGGTCGAGCCGGACGATGTGGCGGAAGCGCGGACACTCCGCAGGCCGAAGGAGACTCCGATGTCCGATGCCCATCAGCCGAACCGCGCTCTGGCCGCGCTGTGGAGCGATGTCAGCGGGCGCATTTGGGTGGAAATGCAGCGAGTGCTCGATGACATGCTGGCGCCGCTCGCGGCGCCGCTCCTGGACGGCGCACGTCGGCGCACCTCGACGCCGCGCGCCCCGAGCCGCGCCCGCGCCCCGTCCGGCGCGCGCCCCCGGGCGCCGAGGACGAGCACGCGCCCGCCGCCCGGTTGCCCCCGGCTCGCCGACGCGAGCAGGCGCGCGCCGTCGGGCAGGTCGAGGGCGCACGCGCGCGGCGGGGGCGGACGCGCGCCCTGCGGGATCGAACGCGCGCGGGCCCCTCTCACCGGACTGGACCTGTGAAAAGAGAGGATGCCTGTGAGCGTCAAGGTCGTTGTTGCCGGGTGGCGAGGTACAGCCCCGAAAGGACCAGGGCCGCGCCGATCCAGTGGTGCGCCGCGAAGGCCTCGCCGAGGAACAGCCAGGCCATCACGGCGGTGTAGATGGGCGCGAGATAGAGCATCAGCCCGGCGCGGCTCGGGCCCAGGTGCTTGGTGACGTAGCTGTAGGTGGCATAGGCGCCGGCGCCCGGCACGACGACCAGGGTGAGGACGGCCGCCACCGTGCGGGCGTCGAAGACCGGCGGGCCCTGCTCGACCAGCTCCCAGGCGAGGAGGGGCAGCATCACGATCACGCCGGCCGCGGCGATGGCGGTCAGCCGGGCGTTGACGCCGAGGGCGCTGGGCCAGCGCTTCAGCAGCACGGCGTAGAGCGCCCACGACATGGCGGCGACCAGGATCAGCAGGTCGCCGGCGCTGAAGCTCAAGCGGAGCAGCGTCGCCGGATCGCCGCGCAGCACGATGACCAGCACGCCACAGAGCGCCAGCGCCGCGCCGAGCGCCTGGCGCAGGCTCAGGCGCTCGCCGAACATGGCGCGCGAGAGCAGGAGGATGCCGATCGGCGAGAAGGAGTAGAGCAGGCCGATGTTGGTCGCCGTGGTGCTGGCCGCGGCGAGATAGACGCCGGCGCCGCAGATGCCCATTCCGAGCAGGCCGAGGACGAGCAGGCCGCGCCACTCGCGGGCCAGCGCGGCGCGGCGCTGGCGCAGCTCGGCGCCGCAGAAGGGCAGCAGCAGCAGCACGACGCCGGCCCAGCGCAGCTCGGCCAGCGCCACCGGCGGGATGAAGTCGGCGGTGGCGCGCGCCAGCACCATGTTGGTGGCGAACATGGCGGGCGTGAGGAACAGCAGGACATGGGCGATGCGCCGGTCGCGGCCGGAGGCGGAGTCCATCGTCGCGCAGACTAGTACGTTGTCCCCCGGAGCGCGCCGGCCGGGCCCGCCGCTCCAGCTCGCGAGGCGGACACGACCGATCCGGAGTAACCCAGCACACCCATCACGGCCTCCGGCGCGCGTCCGCGGGACCTTCCGGCGCGCGACGGAAGCTCTCGTCTGGGCGACGGAAGCTCTCGTCTGGGCGACGGAAGCTCTCGTCTGGGCGACGGAGGGCTCTCTTCCGGCGACGGGAGCCTTTGCGCGGCCCACCTCCCGCTTGCGGCGCGGGGCCGCGCGCTCTAAGCGGGCGGCGATGCCGATCGGCTGGCCTGAGCTCACGGCGCGCTGCGAGCGCGCGGGTATCCCGCTGCGCGGAGGGTTCCACCCCGGCGAGGGGGACGGCGTCCCCGCGGCCGGGGCGCTCCCCGCGGGGACGCTCGTCCTGCTCGGCAACGCGGGGCCATCCATGTGGCGCGCGTTCTCGCGCGCCCGCGAGGGCGCCCCCGATCTCGCGCTCGACGACTGGACCCGTACGGTGGTCTCCGCGCTCGCGGCGGAGCTCGGCGCGACGGCCATTTTCCCCTTCACCGGCCCCCCCTACTGGCCGTTCCAGCGCTGGGCGCAGCGGGCCGAGGCGGTGTATCCCTCGCCGCTCGGAATCCTCATCCACCCGCGGTTCGGCCTCTGGCACGGTTACCGCGCCGCGCTCGTCTTCGCAGAGAGGCTCTCGCTCCCGCCGCGCGAGGACCTGCCGAGCCCCTGCGCGTCCTGCGTCGAAAGGCCCTGTCTCCGCGCCTGTCCGGTGTCCGCGTTCTCCCCTTCCGGCTACGACGTCAAAGCCTGCATAGGCCACCTCGACGCCGACCCTGCCGCAGAGTGCATGACCCGAGGATGCCAGTCGCGCCGCGCATGCCCGGTCGGACAGGAGGACATCTATCTCGAGGAACAGCGCCGGTTCCACATGAGGGCGTTCCGGAACGCGGCACCGCCAGAGAGAGGGCGAGAGTAGCGTTGCCAGCGCCACCGCGCCTGCTCCCCGGCGCCCGGCGTGGCTCACGGCTTGCTGACGCGATACCCCTCTCGCGGAAAGTGCACCGCGATCTCCCCCACGGCCGGATCCCGGCGCCGGATCACGATCTCGTCGGCCGACAGCCTCACCACGACGCCCCGGGTCTCCTCTGGCCCGTAATCGTCGGCGGCGATCGTCACCGCATCTCCCGGCGAGCCCCCCTCTCCTTCGACAATCTCGCCTCCGGCGACGTCCTCCGGCTCCGACGCGCGGGCGATCGCGAGCGCCTCGGCGGCGCTCATCGGTCGAACGTCGCCGGGGCCGAACCCCTCGATGCGCTTGAACCACGCGGCGAGCGCCGGCCTCGCCTCGACCGCGGCGAAGTGCCGGGCGCTGTGCTTCAGGAACCACACCGGGTGAAAGCACGCCGCGTCCGCGATCGAGAACGCGTCGCCCAGCAGGAACGGCCGGTCGCGGAGCTGCGCATCCAGCCGATCGAGCGAGAGCAGCGCCTGGCTCAGCGCGTGCGGCGCCGCCCGGCGCATCGCGTCCTCGCTCAGCGCAGGCGACATCGCCGCGCGATCGACCAGGATGCCGGGCGGAAGATCCTGGAGCCGCTCCACCACCACCGGCGGCACCGCCTGCGGCATCAGCCGATGATCCGCCCAGTCCTCGATCACCCTCGCCAGCCCGGCCTGGCCTTCCGGGATGCACGCTGGCTCGGGCCGTAGCTGCTCCAGCCGACGCGCGATGCACGCCGTGTCACAGTAGATGTCCGCTCCGATCTGCAACACCGGGATCCGCCGGTACCCCCCGGTGAGCGGCACGAGCTCCGGCTTCGGCGCCACCATCGGTTGCTCGACCGATCGCCACGCGATCTTCTTGTACGCGAAGATCCGGCGGATCTTCTCCGCGAAGAGCGACAGCGGATAGTGATGAAGAATGATCTCGGACATGGATGACCTCGTACGTTCTCGACCCCTCGGGCCGGCGGTCATTCTGGAGAGGTCGCCCCCGCCGTTCTTGGAAGATCTTGCGACGCCCCCTCCCCCGCGCGCGCCCAGGCCCTGGACGAGGCCCGCCGGCGCGACGACGCCGGCGCGGCGGCGGCTGGCCGCGCGCGCCGCGAGCGCATCCCCGAGATCCTCTGCGCCGCGTCCCCACGATCCTCCGCGCCGCGCGCGCGAGCCGCTAGCCTACGCCTCCGGGGGGGCCGCGCCGCGCCTTCGCGGCGCCGCGGAGAGCCCTCCTGACCGAGACAGCGCCCCGCGCCCCGCGCGGGACAAGGAGGCACCGCTCATGTTCGCCGGCCGCATGATGGATTATCCGCTGACGCTGACGCACTTCCTCGAGCGCGCGAGGACCTATCACGCGCGCTGCGAGATCGTGACCCAGAACCCGGACAGGACCTGCTCCCGCGCGACCTACGCCGATCTCCACCGCCGCGCCGCGAAGCTCGCGCACGCGCTCACGCGGCTCGGCGTCGGCCCGGGCGACCGCGTCGCGACGCTCTCGTGGAACCACGCCCGGCACCTGGAGCTCTACCTCGCCGTCCCCGCCATGGGCGCCGTCCTCCACACGCTCAACCTGCGCCTCCACCCGAACGAGCTCGCGTACATCGCCGCGCACGCCGAGGACAAGGTCGTCGTCGTCGACCGCTCGCTCCTCCCGCTCTTCCGCAAGTTCGCGCCGCAGGTCCGCTGTATCCGGCGCGTCATCGTCATCGGCGACGACGGCCCCGTGGACAGCGACGGGCTCGACTACGAGGCGCTGCTCGCGCCCGAGCCGGATCACGTCGACTTCCCGCGGCTCGACGAGCGCTCCGCCGCGATGGTCTGCTACACGTCCGGCACGACCGGCAACCCCAAGGGCGTCGTCTACAGCCACCGGTCGCTCGTCCTTCACACGCTGGTCTCGTGCATGCACGACACGCTCGGCTTCCGCGACCGCGACGTCGTCCTGCCGGTGGTGCCCATGTTTCACGCGGCGGCCTGGGGGCTGCCGTACTCGGCGGTCGCGACCGGCGCCAGGATCGTCCTCCCCGGCCCGCACCTCGACCCGGCGTCGCTGCTCGATCTCATGGCCAGAGAGCGCGTCACGTTCGCCGCCGGCGTCCCCACGATCTGGCTCGGCATCCTCGCGCTCCTCGACGAGCACCCGGAGCGCTGGGATCTCTCGGCGATGCGCGCGATGGTGATCGGCGGCGCCGCGGCGCCGCCCGCGCTCATCGACGGCTTCCTCTCGCGCCACGGGCTCGTGGTCACCCACGCCTGGGGGATGACCGAGACCAACCCGCTCGGCACCGTCGCGCACGTCCGGAGCACGCTCGACCTGGACGCCGCCGCGTCGCTCGATACGCGCGCCTCCCAGGGCTACGCGGTGCCGTTCATCGAGCAACGCCACGTCGGTCCGGACGATCGGCCGCTCCCGTGGGACGGCGCCACCATGGGCGAGCTCGAGGTGCGCGGCCCCTGGGTCGCCGCGTCGTACCTCGGCGGCGAGGGGGAAGATCGCTTCACGAAGGACGGCTGGTTCAAGACCGGCGACGTCGTGACGATCGACGCCGACGGGTACATGCGCATCGCCGATCGCACGAAGGACGTCATCAAGTCGGGCGGCGAGTGGATCAGCTCGGTCGCCATCGAGAACGCGCTCATGAGCCACCCCGCCGTGCTCGAGGCCGCGGTGTTCGCGGCGCGCCACCCGACCTGGGGCGAGCGCCCGCTCGCCGCCGTCGTCCTCCGGCAAGGCCAGACCGCCTCGAAGGACGAGCTCTGCGCCCACCTCGAGCCCCGCTTCGCGAAGTACTGGCTCCCGGACGACTTCCTCTTCCTCGACCGCATCCCGCGCACCTCGACCGGCAAGTTCCTGAAGTCGAAGCTGCGCGACGAGTTCGGCGATCTGCTCGAGAAGCGGGCCTCCGGCTGACGCGCTCCGGCGGCTCGCTCCCGCGGCGCGCCGGCGGGCCGTGCTAGGCTCGACCTCATGGCCGATGGGGAACCGGAGGACGTCGCCGCGGCGCTCAACGCCGCTGGGCTCGACGGCTGGATCACCGCGATGGGGCTCCGCCTGATCCGCGCCACGCGCGACGAGGTGGAGGCCGAGCTCACGATCGGGCCGCAGCACCGGCAGGCCTACGGCATCGTGCACGGCGGCGTCCACGCGGGGATCGTCGAGACGCTCGCGTCGATCGGCGCGGCGCTCCACGCGCTGCCGGAGGGCCGCTCGGTCGTCGGCCTCGAGAACCACACGAGCTTCCTGCGCGCGGTCCGCTCCGGCCGGCTGCGCGCCACGGCGCGGCCGCTCGACCGCGGGCGCCGCACGCAGGTCTGGGAGTGCTCGATCCACGATGACGAGGGCCGGCTCTGCGCCTCGGGGCGCGTGCGCCTGCTCGCGCTGGAGCCGGACGCGGTGCTCGCAGGGCAGCGCGCCGCGGGCCCCCCGGCCTGACCGCCGCCGCGCGCGCCGCGCCCGCCCGGCGCGACGCCGCCGCTGCGCTCGGGGCCGCCTGACGCCGTCGCGCCCCCGAGGATCGCCTGACACCGATGATCGCCTGACGCCGCCGCTCCTCCGAGGGTCACCCGATGCGCGATCGCACCGCAGAGCTCGATGGCATCCCCCGGCTCGGCTGGATCCGCGAGCCGTCGCCGGTCGCGGCGCTGCCGCGGCTCGCCGCCGCGCTGGGCCTCGATCACCTGGGCATCAAGCGCGACGATCTCTGCGAGCCCCACCACGGCGGGACGAAGACCCGGAAGCTCGACTACCTGCTCGCCTCGCCTCCCTTCTCGACCGCGGCGGCGTGGTCCACGGCCGGCGGCATCGGCTCGGGCAACGCGGCCGCGCTCGTCGCCGCGGCGGCGCGGCTCGGCCGGCGGGTGCGCGCGCACCTGTTCTGGACCGACGTCTCCGAGGCCGTGCTCGAGAACCTCGCGTTCACCGCCTGGGGGCCGGCCTCGATCCGCTTCTATCCGTCGCGGCTCGCGCTCGCGCTGGCGCGCCCCTCGCTCCTGCTCCCGCTCCGCGCGCGCGACGCCGAGGGCGCGGCGATCGTGCCGCCCAGCGCCACGTCGCCGCTCGGCATGGTGGGCGTCGCGCGCGGGGCGCTCGAGCTGTGCGCGCAGGTCCGGGCGGGCGAGCTGCCCGAGCCGGCGCGCGTCTATGTCCCGCTCGGCTCCGGCGGCATCGCCGCGGGCCTCGCGGTGGGCCTCGCGCTCGGCGGGCTGCGCTCGAGGGTGGTCGCCGTCGCCGTGGTCGAGCGGATCCTCGCCCCGCGCTGGCGCCTCGTCGCGCTCACGGCCTCGCTCCGCGCGTTGCTCGAGCGCGAGGGCGTGGCGCCGGTGCCGCCCGCCGCGCCCATCGATCTCGTCCACGGGTACGTGGGCCGGGCGTACGGCGCGCCCACGCCGGCGTCGCTCGACGCCTGCGAGGCGCTCGCCGCCGAGGGCATCGCGCTGGAGCCGGTCTACACCGGCAAGGCGATGGCCGCGCTGATGGCGCACGCGCGCGCGCGCCGGCTCGGCCCGGTGCTCTTCTGGCAGACGGCGCGGCGCGGGCCGCTGCCCCGCCCGGATGGCACCTGCGACCGGCTCCCGGACGCCCTGGCGCGCCGGCTCCGCCGCGTACCGGGCGCCTGTTCTCCCACAGGCGCGCCGCGCTGAGCAGTCTCCGGCGCGCCGCGCTGAGCAGTCTCCGGCGCGCCGCGCTGAGCAGTCTCCGGCGCGCCGCGCTGCGCGCTGAGGAGCCTCCGGCGCGCCGCGCTGACCGCGGCGGACATGAGCCGGGCGACTCTCACCCGCGCGGTGCGCTGCGCCGAGGCGCGCCCAGGAGCGCCGCGCTCTGTCCGCGGAAATCTTCACGTCGGAGCCGCGCTGTCGCGCACGTGTGACCTGCGAGCGGGCTGATTTGTGGTTCGTTCCGCGCACCTGACGAGATAAGATGATCTCCCCACCTGCGCCGTGGCAAGGCGCCCACGCTGGCTGCCCTGGCGCCTGCCAGGCATGAATAAGGAGTCTTTGAATGCTTCGACCGCTGCGATCGGGATGGTGCGCTCCGCTTTCGATATTGCTGCTCCTCACCGGGATCGGCTGCGGCAGCGCTGACGGCGGCGCGCGCGGGTCCGAGGGCGCCGGGGCTGGCGGCCCCGGGTCTGGCGCGGGCGCGGGCGGCGATGACACGTTCGGATCTCTCACGACGGGGCCGGGCGCGGGCAGCGGCGGCGGGGATGACTGCACCCCGAGCCTCACGGGCATCGTGCGTGACTTCCGCGCGTACGACGGCGGCGACGGGCATCCTGACTTCGAGACGTTCACCGGCAGCGGCCTGAAGGGCATCGTCGAGGGCGAGCTGGGGCCGGATCGCAAGCCGGTGTATGCGCACCCGGGGGGCACGGCGCACACGACCGGGCCGGACGAGTTCAATCAGTGGTACCGCGACGTCGAGGGGGTGAACCAGCCGATCGAGTTCACCATCACGCCGACGATCGACGCGAGCGGCCTCGCGACCTACGACAACAGCAGTTTCTTCCCCATCGACGGCAAGGGCTTCGGGAACCAGGGGAACAGCCATAACTTTCACTTCACGTTCGAGCTTCACATGACGTTCACGTACCGGGGCGGCGAGGTGTTCTCGTTCACCGGCGACGACGATCTGTGGGTGTTCATCAACGACAAGCTCGCCATCGATCTCGGCGGCCTGCACAGCGCCCTGTCGGACGAGATCGATCTCGATGAGCGGGCCGACGAGCTCGGTCTCGAGCTCGGCGGTGAGTACTCGCTCGATTTCTTCCACGCCGAGCGGCACACCACCGCGTCGAACTTCAAGATCCAGTCGTCGCTCGCGTTCACGAACTGCGAGCCCATCTTCGTCGACTGAGCGCGCCCCATCCCGACCAGCCCCGCGTCGCCTCCCCGTCGTCCCAGCGAGCGCGATTCCAGGCCCCTGAAGACAACCGCAGCCCCTCGCAGTGCCTGCATCGGGACCGCTGCAGAACAGAACACAAATCATCAACACCGTAGGCCCCCAGAGGGGGTGTTCGTCGCGCGCTGTGGGGACGGGCCGTGTCTGAGCCCGATTGCCATGAGTCCTCCGGCTCCGCCGGAGGGCTCATGGCCCAGGCGACTTCGGCGGGCCCCCACAGCGCGCGACGAACACCCCCTCTGGGGGCCGGGCAACTCCGCTAGAGCCGGAACGACTGGCTCACGAACGTCGAGTCCGCGAGCCGGAACGACGCCCCCATGATCTCCTTCGGCCGCGGCTCGCGCAGGAGCTCGCGCGGCAGCTCATACGTCCGGTCCACGAGCCGGATCTCGATCGGCCCTGCGCCCGCGACCTCCAGCGACCACTCCACCCCTCCCGCCGGCACCCCCATGTACGTGAACCCCCAGCCGCCCGCCGCCATCGCCGCCCCCGCGCGGACCGGCTCCCTCACGCGCCGGCCGTCCACCTCGGCGCTCCTCACCGCGGCCGGTGACATCACCCACGCGAACAGCCAGGGCGCCCCCCGCGGCGACGCGACGCGGAGCCGGAGCGTCCTCACGCCGCCGCGCGTCTCGTCGCTCGTCACCGTGAGCGAGGGCTTCGGGAGCGCGACCACCTCCGCCTCGCTCTGGCGCGTCAGGGGCACGAACGGCACCAGGAACGAGGGCGCCTGCGCGCGCTCGGCCGGGAAGAACGAGGCGGTCCACGGATCGAGGTCCCGGTCGGCCGAGAGCCAGTGGGCCGTGCCCGCGGCGCCGTCGAGCGCGTAGGCGAGGCTCGCCGGCCGGGGCCGCGCCTCGGAGAAGCCGCTCGTGGCGCAGGCGACGACGAGCGCCGCCGCCCCCGGCAGCGCGAAGGCGAGCGACAGCCGCCGCGACCGGCCGCCGCCGAGGAGCTCGGCGTGCGGCAGGAAGAGCCCGAAGACGAGCGCGATCACGAGCGCCGGCGCCGCCGCCATCGGCAGCCCCAGCGCGACGAAGAGCAGGTACGGGCCCGGCGCCGCGACCGCGACGCCCGGCGCCGCGGCGGCCACGAGGAGCGCGGCGTCCCCGGGCGTCTCCGGGGCGCCGCCGCGGCGGATCGCCACGGCCAGGAGGCCGAGCAGGGCGGACGCGAGCGGAAAGGCGAAGTAGAAGCTCGCGCCCGGCATGGCGAGGCTGGTCGCGACGAGGAGCAGCAGCCAGAGGAGCAGCGCGCCGAGGGCGAGCTCGCCCGCCCCGAGCCGCCTCCGGAGGAGCCGGTAGCCCGCCGCCGAGGCCGCGAGCGCGACGAGCGCGAGCGCGACCCGGTACGCCGGCGCGTTGTACGGATCGAGCGGCATCACCCGCAGGGCCGGGTGGACGCGGAGCAGGATCCACGCGAGGCCGCCCACCGCGGCGGCGACGCCGGCGCTCAGCGCCGCGAAGGCGAGCGCGCCCGCGGCGCTCCCGCCCGGCGAGGCGACCCGCCGCCGCCGCGCGAGGAGCGCGACCGCCACGAAGAGCCCGGCGAGCAGCGCGGCGATCGGGGGCGCCCAGGCGACGGGGTACGCGACGACGTGGGCGCCCCACGAGTTGAAGAACACGGCGTCCGCGCTGTCCGGGCGGCGCAGGTCGAGCGCGCCGAAGCGCCGCGCGAGCGAGAGCGCGTAGTCCCCGGCGTGCTGCACGCTCCGGAGGTCCAGGTTGCTCACGGTGTCGGACGGCGCGTGGTAGTGCGCGACGCCGTCGCTGAAGGCGAAGTTCAGCCCGGGGATCCCGGCCGCCTTGAAGACGCTGAGATCGGTGCTGTGCCCCATGCGCCGCGCGACCTCGGAGAAGAGCGACGAGGCGACCGGGTGGGGCGCGAACCGGGCGAGCTCGCGGACGGGCCAGGCGTTGCCGGGGCCGGTGTCGAACATCGCGACCACGCCGCCGGCCCCGCGGGCGTCGAAGTTGAGCGCGATCCCGATCTCGCCGCGCAGCGGGTGCTCATCCATGAACGCCTCGCCGCCGAGGACCCCGCCCTCCTCCGCGTCCGTGAACAGCAGCAGCACGTCGTTCCGCAGCGGCGCGCCGCTCTTCAGCGCGCGCAGCGCCTCCAGCAGCACCGAGACGCCGCTGCCGTCGTCCGCGGCCCCGGGGCTGCCCGGCACCGAGTCGTAGTGCGCGACGAGCGCGACCGCCCCGGTGCTGTCCGTGCCCGGCAGCCGCGCCACGATGTTCTCGACGCGCGCGGCGTCGTACGGCAGGCCCCACCGCGTGCCGAGCACCGAGGCGCGCTGCACCTCGGCCGGAACGCCCAGCTCCGAGAGCCTCGCGAGCAGGTCGTCGCGCGCCCGCCGGTGCGCCGCGGAGCCGGTCGGGCGCGGCTCCGCGGCGATCCGCGCGAGGTGCCGCAGGGCCCGCTCGGCCGAGAACACGCCGGGCGGGGCGCTCTCCGGGACGACGTCCGGCGGGCGGAGCTCCGCGAGGCGGAGCACGACCAGCGCGAGCAGCGCGAGCGCCACGGCGAGGCGGAGCGGCCAGCGCATGGGAGCCCCCGGCGCCGCCCGCCCCGCCTCTGTGGGCTCCGATGGCATGCCCACCCGTGCCGGGGCTATGGCTCGCCCCTCGCGCGACCTCCGGGCCTCCCGTCGCCGTCGCCGTCGGGCTTGCGCGCGACGCGCTCGGCCGCCCGCCGGTAGAGCTCCGCGAGCGGCGCGCGGTGCGCGGCGAAGAGGAGCGCCGCCCCCGCGAGCCACAGGAGCCCGAGCGGCAGGAGCGCCGAGGACGTCGCGTAGACGAGCACCGGGCGGAAGGCGCGGTCGCGCGTGACGAGCTCGCGGCGCACGTGCAGGCTCCTCGCGTAGCTCGGGAGCGACAGCGCGACCGGCGTCACCCCCTCCAGCACGGCGCCCCCGGGCGCGAGGGCGCTCGTGGCCTTGGACGACGGCTTGACGTCCGCGGACCGGCTCGCGGCGGGCGCCGACGCCGTCTCGTACATGGCGCCCACCGCCTGCGGGTAGCGCCCCGCCGAGACCGCGAAGAGCCCGGCCAGCAGGGCGAGGCAGCCGGCGCCGACCAGCACCGCGATCGCGACGGCGCGGGCCGTGCCCCGGAAGAGCCGCCCCGCGAGCCACGCCACCCCGGCCGTCGCGATCCCGACGAGGATCGCCACGAACGTGGCGGGGGCCACGAACCACAACCCCGCGAGGACCAGCCCGCCCAGCACGCGCAGCGCGCGCAGGCGCCCGCGGCTCGGCGCCCCGCCCGGGCGGACGGCGATCCACGCCGCGAGGAAGCCGAGCACCACCGCGACGGCGTCGCCCGCGTCCGCGAACCACACCGGCCGGTCGCCGCCGAGCAGCGCGAGCGGCACCACCCGCTCGGGCATCCCGACGGTGAGCGCCACGTGGCTCGCGGTGAGCGGGTACCGCGGCATCGGCAGCTCCAGGGTGCCGCCGAGCGGGCGCAGGGCCGCCTGCGCCAGCGACTGCACCTGGATCGAGTGGCTGCCCGTCTGCAGCGGCACGAGCACCTCCGCCGCCGCCGCCGCGCCCTGGTGCATGATCCGCTGGGCCTTGCCGTCGGTGGCCAGGTAGATGGGCCGCCCGCCGGGCGCGTAGGACAGGTAGTCGATGCCGTTGTTCTCGTAGGTCAGCGCGTCGTCGGCGACGAGATCGCCGCGCTCGGTCAGCACCAGCGTGCGGCGGTGGCCGCGCACGACCGCGGCGAGCACCTCGACGCTCGCGAGCGGCTCGACCGAGACCTCGACGCGCTGCCCCCGCTGCACGAGCAAGAGCCGCGACGTCGCCTGCGTCGGCGGGATCGGCGACTCGGCCACGTCGACCTGGCGCACGTCGCCCTTCACGGTCAAGCGGTGCTCCGCGTCGGACTCGAACAGCCACCACTCGTAGGGGGACCGCGGGTCGGGCGTGAAGGAGCCGACCTTCGGGAGCGTGCCCGAGATGGTCATCTCCGCGGTGCGGCCCGAGGTGGGGAGGACGAGCTCGCCGCCCTCGACCCGGAAGCCGCTCGCCCCGGACACGTCGAGCACCTTCTCGCCGAACACGAGCGGCAGCCGCACCACGCCGAGGTCGGTGCCCGACCGCATGACGAGCCGGTACTCGAAGCCGATCTCCCGGCCGATCCGCACCGCGCGCGAGAGCTGGAAGACCGTGGGCCCCGCGCTCTGGGCCGCGTCCCCGTCGCGGCTGAAGTGGAGCGTCGCCCCCGAGAGCCCCGAGAGCCGCGACCCCTCCACCACGGCGCCGTCGATGACGTCGGCCTCGAAGCTGTTGAGCGGGCCGGGGATGGTGAGCGTGAGGTCGCCCTGGAGCTCCATCGTGCCCCGGAGCACGAAGCGGCGCGCGGCGGTCCAGAGGTAGTAATGCCCCGCCGCGAAGCTGATCGGCGCGGGCTCGCGGCGCGCGGCGCGCCCGTCGGCCTCGAGCACCGCCTCGACGCGGACGTGCTCCGGGGGCCCGAAGAGCGGCACGGCCACGGGGCCGTCCGCGAGCACGGCGCCGGAGAGCTCGAAGTGGAGCGGCCCCTCCCCCACCGCGCCGGTGATGCGCAATCGCTCGAGCGCGTAGCACCGCTCGACGCACGCCTCCGATCCGCGGCGCTGATCGAGCCAGCGGGAGAGCGTCTCGAGCTCTCCCGCCCACGAGCCCAGAGGGATGCCCTGCGCCGCGGCCCGCGGCGCGGGCGCCGCAGCGCGCGGCGCGGGCGCCGCGGGCGCCGGGCCCGGCGCGGCGGGCGGATCGGCCGCGGCCTGCCCCAGCGCCGGCGAGGGGAGGGCGAGCAGCAGCACCACGAGGAGCCAGAGGAGCCTTGAAGGCGCAGCAACGTTCCAGCGCGCTAGCGACACGGGGAAACTCCCTTCCTTGATCTGCCGGGCGAGCGGGGTGGCCGCCGCAGGGTCTCCATCAAACCGCCGAGTGAAAAAGGGTCGCAACAAAAACGACACCGCCACTTGACCGATAATGCATTGCGTCGTAGCTGTGGTGGGACGACGCGTTCGTGCCCTCGACGGAGCCGTGACCGCGGCCCCGCCTGCCGGCATGGTCGCGCCGTACGGCCCCCGCGCTCCAGTGCAAACGCATCAACACGGGCCCGCGGAGCGGGCGACGCGCGGGGTATGGGGGTCTGAGCTCCAATTCATGGTTTCTGGACGCCCGCGGCCAGCGCGGGAGACACACCAAAGTGGGAGGAAGATCATGAGTGAGACCCAGAGCATCACGGAGCCGAAGGCCGAGAGCAACGTGAATGGGAGCGCGGCGGCCACGCCGCCGGCGGAGGCGAGCGCCTCGAAGGCGTCCGGGCCCGCGGCGCTCCTCGAGACGCTGCGCGAGCGGGGCACCGCGTGGGCGGAGGTGACCATCGGGTACGGCCGGATCGCGCTAGAGAACGCGGCGCGCGCCCTCGATCGGACGGCCGGGAAGCTCGGCGAGCTCCAGGAGAAGCTCAAGAAGGGTGACGTGGCCGCCGTCGAAGGCGCCCGCTGAGGACCGGGTCCCGCGCGCCGCCGGGGAGCGCCCGTCAGGGCGCTCGCGGCGGCGTGGGGACCGGCGCACCGCCGATGCCGGCGGTGACCGCGTAAATGGATCCGGGCGCACCGCCCACGTAGAGCGCCTTTGCATTGAAGCCGGGGCCCGCCCCGAACTGCGCATTGGCGACCGCGGTCGGGAAGCTCGCGAAGAGCTCCGGCTCCCCCGCGGCCGCGCCGCCGCGATCGAGCCGCACGCGGTAGAGCTTCGCCCCCTTGCCATCCACCACGTAGAGGTGACCGCAGGCGTCGAGGGCGAGCCCCGCGAGCTCCGCCCCCGCCACCGTGGTCACGAGCGCCGGCGCTGTGCCGGGCGCGGCCGCGTCGATCCTGCGGATCTCGCCGGCGGCTGCGTTCGTGTAAAAGACGACCCTGCGCACCGGATCGAAGAGCACGCCGTCCGGCTGGCTCACCGCCGGGGCGCCGCTCGCGATCACGGAGACCGTTCCATCCGGGCCGAGGCGAATCACCCGGTCGGCGGCCGTCTCCGTCGCCCAGACGTTGCCTTCCGCGTCCGGCGACAGGCCGTTCGGCGCCGTGAGGCCCTCGACGTAATCGCTGACGACGCCGGCCGTCGAGATCTGGACGACGGCGCCCCGGTCCGGCAGCGCGGCGACGAGGGTCCCGTCGGGCCGAACCCGCAGCCCGAGCACGCTCTCGCGCAGCGAGGCGAAGTTGGATGTCCGCCCGGTGGCGTCGAGGCGGATGAGGTTCGGCCCCTGCCTGGCGACGAGGTGGCCCTGGCCATCGAACGCGAAGTCCTCGCTGCCGCTGAACACGTCCGTGACCCGCACCGGCTCGATGGGTCCCGCGAGGAGCGCCGCGCACTCGCCCGTCGGGCCGCCACCCGCGCCCTCGCCGCCCGCGCCCGCGCCCTCGCCGCCCGCGCCCTCGCCGCCCGCGCCCTCGCCGCCCGCGCCCTCGCCGCCCGCGCCCGCTGAGCCCTCGCCGTTCCCTTTCTCGTACCCGCCGGCCGCGCCCGCGCTCGTCGCGCCGCCGCCCGGCCCCGACGCGCCCGCGGCCGCGCTCCCCGCCGCGTCGCCGCCGCAGGCCGATGGCGCGCCCAGAAGGAGCAGCGCCCACCCGCGCAACCGGTGACCTCTCTTCATCTATCCTCGCCTCCTCGAGGCACGCTACACGACATCCCTCCGCACTGCCTACGGAGGAGGGCGCGCCGCGGGGAGGGCGCCCGCGCGCTCCCCTCGCCTCCGTGGGTCATCCGGGACGCGCGTCGCCGCGCGGCGCTCCGAGCCACGTCGCCGCGCGGCGAATCACCGTGAGGGACGCGCCCTCGATACGAGGATGACGCCGGCGCCGATGATGGCGGCCGCCGCCCACGTCGCCGCGGAGGCGCGCTCGCCGCCGAGCAGGATGCCGAGCGCGATGGCGACGATCGGGTTCACGTAGGCGTAGCTCGTCGCGATCGCCGGGCGCGTGTTCCTGAGCAGGAACGTGTACGCGCTGAGGGCCACGATCGATCCGAACACCGCGAGGTACGCGAGCGCGAGCAGCGAGCGCGGGGGCGGCGCCGCGGCGAGCTGCTCGCCCAGGAGCGCGCTGATCCCGAGCATCACGGCGCCGGCCGTCAGCATCTCCGCGGCGACCGCCATCGGCCCGTCCGGCAGCGGCAGCGAGCGGCTGTACACCGAGCCGAGCGCCCACGACACGGGGGCGAGCAGGATGAGCAGCGCCCCGGCGTGCTCCGCGTGGAGGTCGCCGCCGAGGTGGAGCAGCGCCGCGCCCGCGAACCCGACGAGCAGCCCGATCCACTCGCCGCGGGAGACCTCCGGGGCCGCGGCCTTCGCCTCCCCGGCGCGCCGGCCCCGCGCGCCGGAGGCCGTGGTGAACAGCGCGACCCAGAGCGGCATCGTGGAGACCACGACCGCGGCGACGCCGGAGCTCACCCACTGCTGCGCGACGACGACGAACCCGTTGCCGAAGACGAGCAGGAGGACCCCCACCCGCGCCGCCGCGCCCCATTGCCGCGGCGTCGGGCGGGGGGCGCCGCGCAGCCGGAGCGCCCCGTACAGCACCGCGCCCGCCAGCACGAAGCGCGCCCCGGCGAGCAGGAACGGCGGCAGCGCCTCGAGCGCGATGGCCACCGCGAAGTAGGTCGAGCCCCAGATCAGGTACACCGCGGCGAGCGAGAGCAGCACGAGCCAGCTCCCCCGCGCCCGCTCGATCGCGGCGCGCACCGACGCGCGCGCCGTCCTCCCGGCGCCCTCCGCCGCCACCGCGATCTGCGCCGGCTCGAGCGCCTCCACCACGAGGAGCCCGCGCCCCTCGCCGCCGTAGCTGGAGCCCGCCTCCAGCACCACGTCGTCCGGCTCCCCCTCGCGGGTGATCCAGACCGAGCCGGCGGTGCAGCTCAGGAGCAGCGGACCGCCCCGGAGGCGGTGCGTCCACAGGGCCCCCTTCCCCAGATCGATCCGCGACGAACCCCGGACCCGCGATGGCGCGTCCGGCTCAAGTGAGGCCAATTCCATGACCGCGAGCTTGGAGCGCGCCGGGCGACCGGCACAGAGGCAGTCTTCCCGGCATTGAGGCCAGTACAGTTGCGCGAATCGCCAACTGTACCGGTCCTCACCCTCGCCGGCTGTGCTGGTGTCGCCGGGATCGCCCGGCTGTACAATCTTCCTTCGTGCAGGCGCCCATCGAGCCGCAGGACGAGGCCCACCTCTACGACCGTGTCGCCGCGCACATCGCCGAGCTGATCGCGCGCGGCACGCTGCGGCCCGGCGACAGGATCCCGTCGGTGCGGCGGCTCAGCCGGCAGCAGGGCGTCAGCGTCGCGACCGTGCTGCAGGCGTACCTGCAGCTCGAGAACCGCGGCCTCATCGAGGCGCGCCCGCAGTCGGGGCACTACGTCCGCGCCCGCCGGATCTCGGCGCTGCCGGAGCCGCGGGCCGCGCGCCCGAGCAGCTCCGCGTCGCGGGTGAGCGTGAAGAGCCTCGTCGCGAAGGTCTACAGGGCCGCGCGGGAGCCGCACATCATCCCGTTCGGGGCGGCGTGCCCGAGCCCCGAGCTCCTGCCCACCGACAAGCTGAACCGCATCCTGAGCGCGATCGCGCGCGGCGCGGGCGGCGCGGGCGTGGCGTACGATCCGCCGCCCGGCCTGCCGGCGCTCAGGCGGCAGATCGCCCGGCGATCGGTCGAGTGGGGCTGCGCGCTCTCCCCCGACGACATCGTGACCACGGTCGGCGCCATGGAGGCGCTCCACCTGTGCCTGCGCGCGGTCGCGCGCCGCGGCGACACCGTGGCGCTGGAGTCGCCCGCGTACTACGGGCTCCTCCAGCTCATCGAGAGCCTCGGCATCAAGGTGATCGAGATCCCGGCGCACCCGCGCACGGGCATGGACCTCGACACGCTCGAGGAGATGCTCGAACGCCACCGCATCAAGGCGTGCCTCGCGATCCCGAACTTCAACAACCCCCTCGGCAGCGCCATGCCCGACGAGGCGAAGGAGCGGCTCGTCGCGATGCTCGCGCGCCGCGAGGTGCCGCTCATCGAGGACGACATCTACGGCGACCTGTACTTCGGCGACGTCCGCCCCCGTCCGGCCAAGGCGTTCGACCGCAAGGGCCTCGTGATGCTCTGCTCGTCCTTCTCGAAGACCATGGCCCCGGGCTACCGGGTCGGCTGGACGGCCCCCGGCCGCTTCCACGACGAGATCGAGCAGCTCAAGTTCGCGCAGAGCATCGGGGGCGCGACGCTGCCGCAGATGGCGATCGCGGAGTTCCTCGAGAACGGCGGCCACGACCACCACCTGCGGGCGCTCCGGCGCCGCCTCGCCGCCCAGGTCGCGCGCATGAGCGAGGCGATCGCCGAGCATTTCCCCCCCGGCACCCGGGTCTCTCGCCCCGCGGGCGGCTTCGTGCTCTGGATCGAGCTGCCGCCCGGAACGAGCGCGCTCGCGGTGCACGAGCGCGCCCTCGAGCACGGCATCAGCGTCGCGCCGGGGCCGATCTTCTCCGCGAAGCACCGGTTCTCGAACTACATCCGGGTGAACTGCGGCTACCCGTTCTCGGATCTCATCGAGCACGCGGTCGGCACGCTCGGGCGGATCTGCGCGGAGGCGGCCGAGGCATGACCTCTGGCGCCCTGGATGCCGTACCCGCCCTGAAGTAGAACCTCGTGTCGCGCTCCGCGCCTCGACGAGCCCACGCCATTGCGTCCCCGACACCCCGCGCCCCGCCTTCCGCCCGCGCACCGTCCCGCGCCTGTGCGCGGTCATGCGCCGACGCCCGGTCCCGCGCCGACGCCCGGTCCCGCGCCCGCCCGCGCGGCCTGCGCGCTCGCGGTCGTGCTGGCCGCCCTGCCCGCCTGCGGCGCGGGCGCGCGCGCCGGCGCGGCCTGCGCGCAGGCGCCGGAGGCGCTGCGGGTCCTGCCCGATCGGATCGACGGGAGCACCCTGCTCGGCAGCGACGCGGAGCGCGCCGCCCAGGCCGGCGCGGGGCCGCTCCGGGTCCTCGGCGCGGACATGGCGTCCGACGGCGATCGCCTCGGCGCCTTCGTCGAGGTGCCGGCCGGCGAGTGCATGCTCGGGATGGCGCGCGTCTCGCCCGGCATCGGCGACGTCGACCTGTTCGCCTTCGAGGACGACGGCAGCGCGTTCTCCACGGACGAGGCCGCGGACGCGCGCGCCTCCATCCTCGTCTGCCCGCCGCACCCGCGGAGGCTCTACGTCATGGCGCGCGTCATGTCCGGCGCGGGGGCGGTGAGCCTCGGCGTGCAGAGCGTGCCGGTCGAGGCGGCCGACGCGGTCGCCCGCGCCGTGGGCGCGCGCGGCAGGGTCGGCGACGAGAGCGGCCGGCTCGAGTCGTGGCCCGGCCTGGAGGCGAAGATCCGCGCGCACCGGGCCGCGATCGGCGCGCGCTGGGAGGACACCCGGCGCATCGCGCTGCCCGTGGGCTCGAGGACGGCCAGCCGGATCGGCGCCACGCTTGAGGGCGGCCGCTGCCTCGACGTGCTCGTCTCCCCGAGCAACGAGGTCGCCTCCCTCGAGGTGGTCGCGGAGGACGAGACCGGCCGGATCGTCGCGCGCGCCCGCGAGCGAGGGCCGGACCGCTCGCTGACCCTCTGCTCCACCGTCTCCATCGATCTCTCGATCGCGGTCCGCTCGCGCGGCACGCAGGGCCTCGTGGCCGTGGTCGTCGGCCGCTCGCAGCCGGGCGCCGAGGCGGAGATCTCCCACGCCACGCCGATCGAGCGCGTCACCGAGGGCCGCGAGCTCGCCGAGGCGCGGGCGGCCCACGGCCGCGCGCTCGCGGGCCTCGGCTACGGCGCGCCGCGCGTGTCGACCGGGGCGGCGCGGCTCGGGAGCCGCACGACGCTGCCGATCGAGCTGCCGGCCGGCTGCGCCCGGATCGACGTGCTGGCCGGCAAGCCGCTGGCCGACGTGCTCGCGGAGCTCTGGAGCGACGACCTCGCCCTGCTCGGCCGCGCCCGGGGCGGCGCCCGGGCGACGCTCTTCACGTGCGGCGGCGGCGGCCCCGCCCGCGTCGACGTCGAGTCGATGGCGCGGCCCGGCCCCTTCGCCGTGGAGGTCCGCAAGGAGCCCAAGGCCCCGCCGGCGCTCGTCGCGCACCCGCTCGCGGCCGGGAGGCTGCTCGGGCGCATGAGCGCCACCGGCCCCTCCGGCGCCGCGGCCGCGGAGGGGGCGAGGGCCGTCGCGCTCGACGCGGCCCGCCTCAAGATCCTCCCGCTCCAGATCCCGGCCAACACGTGCGCCGAGGTCATCGCGGCGCTCGACGCCGAGGGCGCCGGCGTCGACCTCCGGCTCGTCGACACCTCGACGGGGGAGAGCTCGCTCGCCCGCGCGCGCCACGTCGTCTCCGACAGCCGCTGCGCGGGCGCGGCGCCCGTCCCCGCCGCGATCGAGCTCCGGCTCGCCGCCGGCAAGGGAGGGGCCCTCGTGCTGACCCGCACCTCGCCGCGATCGCCCTGATCCGCGCCTCGCCGCGATCGCCTCGTCGGCACGCGCGCGGGAGCTCGGGTCCCGCGACACGCCCGGTTGACGGCGGATCCTTCGAAGCGCAGAGATGAGGCGCAAGGGATCGTCCGGTGTCCTCGGGTCGCTTCGCCATCGCCACGCACGCGCTCGCGCTGCTCGCGCGGGCCGACGCGTGCTGCGCGAGCGACGAGCTCTCGAGCAGCATCAACACGAACCCGGCCTTCCTGCGGCGCATCCTCGCGCGGCTGTCGCAGGCGGGGCTCATCGAGGCGCGGGAGGGCCGCGCCGGCGGCTATCGCCTGGCGAGGCCGGCGAAGGAGATCCGGCTGAGCGAGGTGTACGCCGCGGTCGAGCCGGAGGGCGCCATCGCGCCGAGCCCGTGCGAGCCGGACGCGCGATGCCCCATCGGCGCGGGCATCCGGCGGGCGTTCGACGAGGTGGCCGAGGCGGCCAACGAGGGGCTCTTGCGCGGGCTCTCGGCGAAGACCGTGGCGGACATCGCGCTGCGGGCGCAGCGCCTCGGCCGGACGGGGCCGGCCAGGGCCGGCTGATCGCGCAGGAGCCCGGCCCGCGCGGCGGCGCCGCCGTCCCCGGGGCGCGCCGCGCGACGGCGGATCCGCGCCGCGGCCACCCTCTGGCGCAAACTGAAACCGTACTTATAACAGTTCATGGCGGCGGCCGACGGGGCGGCCGGCGCCGAGCGGGCCCGTCGCAGCCGGGACCATCCATCCCCGAGATGCACCGAAAGGACAGCGCCATGGCCAGCACGAACGTCATCGAGGTCAACGATCTGAACTTCGCGAAGGAGGTCCTGGAGACGCAGACGCCGGTGCTCGTGGACTTCTCCGCGTCGTGGTGCGGCCCCTGCAAGCGGCTCGCGCCCGTGGTCGACGAGATCGCCGACGAGACGGCGGGGCAGATCAAGGTGGTCAAGATCGACGTCGACGAGGCGCCCGCGATCACGAAGCAGCTCGGGATCCGGAGCGTGCCCACGGTGGTCGCCTTCCAGAACGGCGAGCCGTCGGGGAAGCACGTCGGCCTCGCCACCAAGAAGACGCTGCTCGCGCTCGTCGGGCGCTGAGCGCGCGCTCGTCGGACGCTCTGCGCGCGGGGCGCCCCGCGCGCCGCGGCCGGACGTGAGCGCACGAGGACCGCCGTGGGGCACCGCCGCCGAGCGTCCGACCTCTGCGCCCTGTCTCGCACCAGCGCGCGCCGCCATGTCGACCGCAGAGGCCTCGCGGGCCGCGTCGCTCGCGCGCTGCCCGCGCTGTCCGTGGACGCAGCACCCCGTTGACATCACCCCCCGATACGAGATCCTGCGGTCAAGGAAGCCCAGCAATCCGCAGCGCAGCTCGCGTCCGTCTGTCGACGGGTCCGGGGGTCGCCAACGCGGAGCCCTGCCGGTGCGGGGTCTTGCTGGCACGGCGCGACTGAGCCTGGCTTCCCGAAGGCCAATGGCTCTGTTCGACGACGATTTCGAGACGCTCGAGCAGCTCCCCGAGATGCGAAAATCGCGGGGGAGGGGCGGGGATTCGCACGGACAGAGCCCTGCGCCCGTGAACCCCGGGCGCGGCCGGGCGGAGCTCTCGGAGCTCACCGGCGACGGCCCCCGCTACGAGATGCGCGCGCTCCTCGGCGTCGGCGGGATGGGCGAGGTCCACTTCTGCCGGGACCGCCGCATCGGCCGCGACGTCGCCATGAAGGTCATCCGCGCCGAGCACCAGGGCGACACCACGCTCCGGCACCGGTTCATCCGCGAGGCGCGCGTCCAGGGCCAGCTCGAGCACCCCTCGATCGTGCCCGTCTACGACCTCGGCGTGGACGCCAAGGGCTCGGCGTATTTCACGATGAAGCGCCTCCGAGGCCTCACGCTCGCGCGGATCCTGAGCGAGCTCCGCGAGGGCGAGCCGGCGGCCCTGCAGAGCTTCTCGCGCCGCAAGCTCCTCACCGCGTTCTCCTCGATCTGCCTCGCCGTGGACTTCGCGCACGCGCGCGGCGTGCTGCACCGCGACCTCAAGCCCGCGAACATCATGCTCGGCGACTTCGGCGAGGTGTACCTGCTCGACTGGGGCGTCGCCAAGCTCATCGACACGCCGCTCCAGACGCTCGACATGGGCGAGGATCCCATGAGCACGAGGACCATCCCGGGCGACGTGCTCGGGACCCTCGGCTACATGTCGCCGGAGCAAGCGCAGGGCTGCGTCGACACGCTCGACCCGCGCAGCGACGTGTACTCGCTCGGCGCCATCCTCTTCGAGCTCCTCACGCTGCAGCCGCTCCACCCGAAGCGCGACCGCAACGAGATGCTGAGCTCGCTCCTCCAGGGCGCCGACGCGCGGGCGTCGGTGCGCGCGCCCGAGCGCGAGGTGCCCCCGGAGCTCGACGCGATCTGCCTGAAGGCGACGCGGCGCGATCCGCTCGAGCGCTACCCGTCCGCCCGCGCGCTCTACGAGGCCGTCGAGCGGTTCCTCGACGGCGACCGGGACGTCGAGCTGCGCCGCGACCTCGCCGCGCGGCACGCGAGCCTGGCCGAGGAGAAGGTGGAGAAGGCGCTCGCCGGCGGGAAGGAGGCCGAGGGCGCCCGGAAGACGCTGCTCAGCGAGGTCGGCCAGGCGCTCGCCCTCGACCCGTCCAACGAGCGCGCCCTCGAGACGCTCCGGCGCACGCTCACCGAGCCGCCGCGCGAGCTGCCGCAGGAGGTGCTCGCCGAGCTCGACGCGGCCGCGGCGGCGCGGCACCGGCTGCAGCTCCACGCGGGCGTCCGCGCCGAGCTGGCCGCGACGGCGATCGCGACGCTCGTGGCCGCGCTGTGGCTCGGCGTCCGGGAGTGGAAGGTCTTCGGCCTGATCCTGGGGTTCACCGCGCTGGCGGCGGGGATGAAGCTCGTCGCGGCGCGCGTCGTCCACCGCCCCTCCGCGGAGTGGTACGCCTACGCCGGGTTCGTCTTCAACGTGCTCGCGTTCCTGTGCGTCGGCCGCGGCTTCGGGCCGCTGCTCTTCATGCCGATGCTCCTCGTCATCTTCACGTACGGCAACTCGTTCACGTACAGGACGGTCTACCGCGTCGCCGTGGTCGTGACCGGGTGCGTCGCGATGCTGCTCGCCACGTGGATCGAGTACGCGGGCGTCGTGCCGCGCTCCTACGAGTTCACGGACGGCGCGATGATCATCCTGCCCCAGGCCGTCGAGCACTCGAAGGTCCCGACGATGACGGCGCTGACGCTGGCGACCCTGTTCATGCTGGTCGTCCCGGCGTTCATGATGGGCCAGCACCAGCACGCCCTGCGCGACGCGGAGCGGCGCGCCTTCCTGCAGGCGTGGCAGCTCCGCCAGCTCCTGCCGGAGCGGGCGCAGCCGGGCGCCGTCGCCGGCCCCGGATCGGAGCAGGCCACCCCGCGCGGCCCGAGGAGGCCGCAGCGCGGGGGGAGCCGCGGCGCGCCGGGGTGAGCCCGCGAGCGCGGCGGCCTCAGTCCATCGGCCAGACGGCGAGCACCCAGACGGGCGCGCTGCCTCGGGCGGCCACGCGGATGGCCGCGCTCTGCTCGATGTCGGAGCAGAAGGCGACGCCGGCGCCCTCGCCGCGCTCGTCGGCGTCGTCGCGCGCGGCGCGGTCGCCCACCTCGGCCGAGATCCTGAGCACGCGCACGTCGCCCCGGACCAGCGCCGCCGCCGCGAAGTAGCAGCGACCCGGCTCGATCGGGACCGGGACGAGCGTGTCGCCCTGCGCGCCGACGGCCTCGGCGATCGCCTGCGCGCGCGGCGCGGGCGCGTGGCGGCGGTGCAGCGCGGCGGCCAGGCCGCCCCGGACGCGCGCGCCGAAGTGGCCGGGCACGAAGGCGGGCAGCGGCCAGTGCGCGTCGGACAGCACGACCTTCACCGGGCCCGCGGCGCCCAGGAAGGGCACCTCCACCACGGCCGGCTCGCCCAGGCAGAAGTCGAGCCGCGCGTCGGGCGCGTCGGAGCGGTCGCGATCGAGCACCCGCCCCGAGCCGGCCTCGCGCGCCTCGCGCGCCTCGGCGTCGACGTCGGTCGCGCGGCGCACGGTGGCGCGCGGCACCTGGGCCATCACGTCGAGCCGGTGACAGCCGTCGGCGAGCTTGACCGAGAACTGCCCCGTCCCGACCACCGAGGCGTCCATCTCGGTCTGCACGACGCGCGAGGCCCCCTCCGCGCGCGCGCGCCGCGCGGCCCGCGCCGCCCGGGGGTCGAGCGGCCCGGGGTCGGCCGGCCGGCCCGGGTCGCCGCGCGGCGCGACCGGGCCGAACACCCGCTCCGGGAAGATCGACGCGACGCGCGCGGGCGGCCCGCTCGACGCCGCCACGACGATCTCGAAGGCC
This sequence comes from Sorangium cellulosum, assembly GCF_004135735.1. Classification (GTDB taxonomy): domain Bacteria; phylum Myxococcota_A; class Polyangia; order Polyangiales; family Polyangiaceae; genus Sorangium; species Sorangium cellulosum_F. Next base: position 6,849,122 of record NZ_CP012670.1, read on the forward strand.
GCGCGCGGCGAGATCACGTCGATCACCACGCGGCGCAGCTCATCCCGCAGCGGACCGCACCGCGTGACCGAAGCGGCCCCGGCGACGCTGCGGACGCGGCGATCGTCCTCGGGCTCCTGACCGCGCAGCCGGCGCGCGAGCGCCTCGAGCGCGGAGGTGTCGTCCAGGAGCGGCTCGGGCTCCAGCGTGAACTCCACGACGCGCGGCGCGAGGACCGCGACGGTGAGGCACTCGTCCACCGCCGCGGCCGCCGGACCGCCCGCGCTGCCCACGGCGCGCGCATCGCCCGCGCTGCGCGCATCGCCCGCGCTGCGCGCATCGCCCGCGCTGCGCGCATCGCCCGCGCTGCGCGCAGCGCCCGGAACGCCCACGGTGCCCGCAGCGCCCGCGCCGCCCGCAGGACGAGCGCTGCCCGCGCTGCCCGCGCCAGCGCGCGCCGGCGGCGGCGGGGGCACCGCCACCGCCCTGGAGCGGCCGTGCTCGACGAAGATCGGGGGGAGGCGCGCGACCCGCGCGCCGGAGAGCGACCACAGCCGCGCGAGGCGCGCGGCGTCGTCGCCGAGGTCCGCGCGCGCCGGGGCCGCCGTGAAGAGGCCGGCGAGCGCGACCAGGACGGAGACCGCGGAGGCCGCGGCGCGCGCGCCGCGCGCGAGCCCCGGGGCCGCAGGGCGGCCCCGCTCGACGACGCCGCGCGCCGCTGCCATCACGCCTCCTGGCCTACGACCGGCTGCGCATCGCCTCGATGAGGATGCGCGCCACCTCCGGACGGGAGAACTCCGGCGGGGGCAGCTCGCCGCGCTGGAGCATCTCGCGCACCTTCGTACCGGACAGGTTGACCTGCGTCGACGCGTCGCCCGGCGCCGTCTTCGCGGTGGCCATCGCGCCGACCACCTTCGAGTAGAACGCGTTCTCGAAGCAGAGCGGCTGGATGCCGAGCTCCCCGGGGCCAAAGGCATTGAACAGCTCCTGCGCGTCGTACGTGCCGTAGTAGTTGCCGACGCCGGCGTGATCGCGCCCGACGATGAAGTGCGAGCAGCCGTAGTTCTTGCGCGCGATCGCGTGGAAGATCGCCTCGCGGGGCCCCGCGTAGCGCATCGCCGCCGGGTAGATCGAGAGGAGCACGCGATCCTTCACGTAGTAGCTCGCGATGAGCTCCTCGTAGCAGCGCATCCGCACGTCCGCCGGGATGTCGTCCGACTTGGTCGCGCCGACCAGCGGGTGGATCATCAGCCCGTCGCAGATCTCCAGCGCCGTCTTGGTGATGAACTCGTGCGCCCTGTGGATCGGGTTCCGCGTCTGGAAGCCGACGATGCGGCGCCACCCCTTCTCGGCGAAGTACGCCCGCGTCACGGCCGGGCTCCTGTCGTACGCCGGGAACGGCGACGCGACCGGCCGCTCGAGCACGCGGATCTCGCCGCCGACGTACACGGGCCCCGTGCTCATCAGGTAGGCGACGCCCGGGTGCTTCGTCTCGGTCGTCCGGAAGACCTCCTGCGCCTCGAGCTCCTTGTTCGGCCGCCACTTGTCGTTCAGTTCGATGACCGCGACGATGCGGCCGTCGCGCGCCCGGAGCGCGGCCTCGGCGCCCACGCGGAGCCCCTCCGCCGCCTGCTCCGAGACGGCGAGCGTGATCGGCATCGACCACGGGAGGCCGTTCTCGAGCCGCATCTCCCGCACGACGCGCAGGTAGTCCTTCGAGCTCATGAAGCCGCGCAGCGGCGAGAACGCCCCGACCGCGATCATCTCGACGTCGCTCTCCGTGCGCTCGTCGAGATCGATGACCGGCAGCCCCTTCGCCCGCTCCGCGAGCGCCGCCTTCTCCGCGCCCTCGACCCACCGGTTCACGAGCTCGCCGCCGTGCGGCGCGATGAGCCCGCGGGCCCCCGCCGCCGCCGGCGCGCCCGCCGCCGCGGCCACGCCGCCGCGGCGCGGGATGTACCCGAGCTCCTCGAGCTTCGCGAGGATCTTGGCGAGGCTCTCCTCCTTGGTCTCCTTGTCCGTGTGGACGACCACCTCGGGGCTCTCGGGCGCCTCGTACGGGTCGTCGATGCCGGTGAAGTTCTTGATCTCGCCCGCGAGCGCCTTCTTGTAGAGCCCCTTCGCGTCGCGCTCGGTGAGCACGGGGATCGAGCAGGAGCAGTACACCTCGACGAAGTGGGGGATCTGGGCCCGCTGCTCGTCGCGGATCGCCTTGTACGGGCTGATGGCGGCCGTCATCGCGCACGCGCCCGAGCGGGCGATGAGCTTCGCCACGTATCCGATCCGCCGGATGTTCGTGTCGCGATCTTCCTTCGAGAACCCGAGGCCCTTCGAGAGGTTCGTGCGCACCTCGTCGCCGTCGAGCACCTCCACGTGGACGGCGCGGGCGCGGAGCTCGGCCGAAAGCATCGCCGCGAGCGTGCTCTTGCCAGCGCCGCTCAGACCGGTGAACCAGACAACAAAACCTGACATTTAGGCAACTCCTTCGGTGATCAAGGGACTAGGGACTCGGCCTCTGGGCCTGGATGGCAGCGCCCTGCGAGTGACGCTGGCACGCGGGCCGCGGGCGCGCGCCCCGGCTCGACGAAAAAGCGACGCGGCCGCTCAATCGATGACGGAGAACGTCGACGCGACGAACGCGGCGCCGTCCCACACGAAGAGGCGGTGCTCGGCGATGTAGGGCTGACCGTCCGGACGCCCCGCGCCGCCGCGCACGCTCGTGACGAGGAACGCGAGCGGGAACGCCGGCCCGGGCCCCAGGGTGATGGCGCCTCCCTCCTCGGCAGGCGGCTCGCCGCCGCTCATCATGGCGGCGTCGGTCGGGCTGAAGTACGCGCCGGCGTCGAGGTGCGAGTGATAGAGCACCTTGACGGGGCGGCCCTCCGAGGCCCCCTTCTCGACGGCATCGGAGAAGCGCTTGCCGTTGAAGTCGAAGAACGTCCGCGCCGTCCGGAAGTAACGCTCCGGGTCGACGGCGTGGAGCTTGTTCGCGATGTTCTCCATCCGGACGTGCTCGTCGCAGAGCAGCGGCTCGGCCGCCGGCCCCTTGAGGTACCCGCACGCCTCCTCGTCGCGCGCGTAGCCGGCGAGCGCCTCGGCCTCGACCGCCTTGAGGACACTGGACTTAAGGAACACCCCGCCCGTGGTCCAGGGGTGAGCTGTCACCATACGTAGCGCTTCTCCCATTTCATCGGTGCAAAGTAGCGATCGCCCCGGTCCGGGACAATCGCGACCACGCACCCGCCCTGCTGTTCGCGGTGCAGGCGCTTCGCCACCTCGACCGCCGCGAAGACGGCCGCGCCGCCCGAGTGCCCCACGTGGAGCGCCTCCTCGCGCGCGAGCTGGTCGGCCATGTCCCAGCCCTGCTCCGTCGTGATCCGCATCGTCTCGTGGTACGCGCTCGCGTCGTGGATGCCGGGGACGAGCGAGCTCGGCAGGTGCTTGAGCCCCTCCAGCCCGTGCAGCGCGTCGGCGGGCTCCACCGCGATGCAGCGGATCGGCCGGTGGTGCTCCCGGAGCCGCCGGCTCGTCCCGACGATGGTGCCGCTCGTGCCCAGCCCGGCGACGAAGTGCGTGATCCGGTCCCCGACGGCCTCGAGGATCTCCCTCGCCGTGCCGTGGTAGTGCGCGAGCGGGTTGTCCTCGTTCGAGTACTGGTCCGGGTAGAAGTACCGCTCCGGGTCCTGCTCGACCAGCGCGCGCACGTGGCGGATCGCGCCGTCGGAGCCCTCCATCGGGTCGCTGAAGATGAGCTCGGTGCCGAACGCCCGCGCGATGTCCTTGCGCGCCTTCGACACGTTCGACGGCATCACGAGCGCCACGCGGAAGCCCATCGCCGCGCCGAAGATCGAGTAGGCGACGCCGGTGTTGCCGCTCGTCGAGTCGATCAGCGTCTTCTGGCTCGTCAGGCGGCCGTCCGCGGCCGCGCGGCTCATCATCCGCAGCGCGGCGCGGTCCTTCACGGAGCCGCCCGGGTTCGCGAACTCGAGCTTGGCGTACACCTCGACCGACGGCGCCTCGCGCGCCACGCGCGCGAGGCGCACGAGCGGCGTGTCGCCCACGGCGTCGGTGACCGACGCCACCCGGCGGGATCGGGCGAGCGAGCGCCTCACGACGGCCTGCCCTCCGCCGCGGCGCCGTGGAGCCCGAGCGCGGCGCGCAGCTCGGCGAGCGCCGCCCGCGCCCCGGCGAGCACGGCGCGCGCCGCCGGGGCGCGGACGAGGTCCGCGGGCGCGAGCGCGTCGACGTCGATCGCGCCCTCCGCGAGCGCGCCGAAGCCGGCGCCGCGCGCGTAGCGCGCCGCCACCTCGTGCGCGAGCGGGGCCGCGCCCTCGCCGAGCACGCGCGCCGTCGCCGCCCCGAGCCTCGCCTGCCCCTCGGGGCCGATCTCCGCGAGGAGCACCTGGCGGAGGTAGCGCGGGTCGATCACCTCAGCCTCCGGCGATCGCGGGCACGATCGCGATCTGATCGCCGCCCTTCACCGGCGTCTTGAGCCCGTCGAGGAACCGGATGTCCTCGTCGCCCACGAAGATGTTCACGAAGCGCCGCACGCCCTTCTCGTCGAGGAGCCGGTCGCGGATGCCGGGGTAGCTCTTCTCGAGGTTCTCGATGATCTCGCCGACGGTGCCGCCGGCGGCGCTCACCTCGTCCTGCCCGCCGGTGAGGGTGCGGAGGGGGGTCGGGATGCGGACGGTCGCGGTTTCAGCCATGGTCTTGCTCTCCAGTGTTGAGGTGGGCCGGGGAGCCGCTCCCGCGGTCCCCTTCAGCGCACGAGATGACATAGCGGGATACGTCGAGGGTCGCGATCGTGGCGCGCTCGCCGCACAGGGCGCAGCCGGGCCGCGCCGCGACGGCGACGCTCCGCAGCGTGTCCGAGCGGCCGTCGTAGGTCGCGATCCGGCCGAAGACCGACGCGTCGCCCGCGAGGATCGCGAGCGCCCGGTCGGCCGCGATCGCGCCGGCCACGCCGCACACCGGGCCCGCCACCCCGGCCGTCGCGCAGTCCGGCGCCTGCCCGGTGGGCAGGTCCTCGAAGAGGCAGCGGTAGCAGGGGGCGCCGCGCCCCGGCGCGGCCATCACGGTCGCGCGCCAGCGCACCGCGGCGGCGTGCACGACCGGCGCGCCGGCGAGGTGGCAGGCGTCGGCGATCAGGAAGCGCGACGCGAAGTTGTCGGTCGCGTCGACGACGACCGAGACGCCGTCCAGGAGATCGGCCGCCGTGGTCGGCGTGAAGCGGCCGGGCCGGCGGTCCACGCGGATCCCGGGGAACCTCCGGCCGAGCGCCTCGGCGAAGGCGTCGAGCTTGGGGCGGCCGAGGTCGGCGTCGTCGAACAGGATCTGCCGGTGCAGGTTGGTGATCTCGACCTGGTCGTCGTCGGTGATCCGGAGGTCGCGGACCCCCGCGGCGGCGAGCGCGAGCGCCGCGGGATGCGCGATGCCCCCCGCCCCGACGACGAGCGCGCACCCGCGGATCGCCTCGCCGCCGCCGCCGCTCATCGGAAGTACTCGTCCAGGCTGAAGTACCGCTCGCCGGTGTCGCAGAGGACGGTCACGACGCATGCGTCCGGGCCGAGCTCGCGGGCGACGTCGAGCGCCACCCGCACCGCGGCGCCGGCGCTGATGCCGACGAGCAACCCCTCCTGCCTGGCGAGCGCCGCCTTCGTCTCGTACGCGGCGCGATCGGTCACGGTCCGCACCTCATCGACGACGCTCGCGTCGTAGTTGTCGGGCACGAACCCGGCCGCGAGCCCCTGGATCTTGGTAGGCCCGCGCTCGCCCCGCGAGATCGTCGCGCACGACTCCGGCTCCACCGCGATGACGCGCGTGGTCGGGCGCACCCGCTTGAGCACGCGCCCGATCCCGCTCACCGAGCCGCCCGTGCCCACGCCGGCGACGAACGCGTCGATCGTCAGCGACCGCCGGGGGCCGCTGCCGGCCCTCCCGGGCGGGTCGAGGTCGGCCATGGCGTGCAGGATCTCCCGCGCGGTCGTCTCGGCGTGCGCGCGCGGGTTGTCGGGGTTGTCGAACTGGCTCGGCAGGATCGCGCCCGGGATCTCCGCCGCGAGCGCGCGCGCCTTGGCGATGGCGCCCTCCATCTGCAGCTCGGGCTCGGTGAGCACGACCTCGGCGCCGTAGGCCTCGAGGAGCTGGCGCCGCTCGAGGCTCATGCTCGCCGGCATCGTCAGGATGCACCGGTAGCCCTTGGCCGCGCAGACGATCGCGAGCCCGATGCCGGTGTTGCCGGACGTGGGCTCGATGATCACGCCCGAGCCCGGGCGCAGCTCGCCGCGCGCCTCGGCGCCCTCGATCATCGCGAGGCAGATGCGGTCCTTCAGCGAGCCGCCCGGGTTCTGCTGCTCGGCCTTGCCGAAGACGCGCCCCCGCGGCGCCTCCGCGTCGAGGCGCCGGATCTCGAAGAGCGGCGTGTCGCCCACGAGATCGAGCACGCTCTCGACGACGCGCGGGTGCGAGGGCAGCGGGGGGAGCGCGGTCGCCGCCGCGGGGCGGGCGCCGGAGAAGTGCACGGTCGGGTCGGGCTTGCTCATGGAGGTCGGCTCAGATCACGTAGGTCGACCGCTCGGGCCGCCCCTTGCGGCGGACGCCGAGCGCGACCCCTCGCTCGCAGACGTCGGCGATCGACACCGAGTCGAAGCAGCGCTCGATCGCCGCCGCGAGATCCTGGAACACGGAGGTGAGCGGGTCGGGCGGCGAGCTCCCCGGGCGCTCGTCGTCCGGCGCGAGCACCGCGACCGGCCCCTCGAGCGCGCGGACCACGTCGCCCAAGCTGATCTCGCTCGCGGGCCGCGCGAGGTGGTAGCCGCCGCGCGGCCCCCGCTTCGAGCTGATGAGCCCGGCCTTCTTCAGGTCCTGGAAGATCTGCTCCAGGAAGCGGGCCGGGATGAGCTCCCGTTCCGAGATCTCCCGGATCTGCGTCGGCCGCCCCTCGTTGTGGAACGCAATGTCGAACAATGCGCGCACCCCGTAGCGACCCTTGTTCGAGAGCTTCACCGCCATCGATATGCATTGGTACATCGGAGAAGTCAAGAACAGCCAGGCCCACGACTTGACGTTGCTCTCGTACGATGACGCACCGACCCGCACCGCGGAGGCCGCCTGGTCGGGGTGAAATGCCAGCCGAGCTTCATCGATCGCCGGATCGCCGCGACGCGGCTTCGGCTTCCTGTTGAACCGGAAGGGACGGGTTCAGTAGCTTCGAATCCATCGAGGCTGCGAGTCGCCGCGCGTGGCCGCATGGGCGCGCGGAACGCGATCGGCGCGCATGCGCCGGAGTGTTCGGGCCGCGGCGCACCAACCTAGGAGTCGGCCGGTGGCTTTCTATCAAGACCCCCCCACGCTCGGGAACCAGTACGACGACGACCGGGTGCTGCGGTCGTACCTCGCGCGCGCGCTGCCGCGGGACGTGGCCGCGGCGATCACCCCCTCGCTGCGCGAGATGGGCGCGCTCGCCGGCGGTCCCCTGTACCGGCTGCAGCTCGCGGACCGCACGAGCGAGCCGACGCTCACGTCGTGGGACGCCTGGGGCAGGCGGGTCGACCACGTCGAGGTCACGGCGCTCTGGAAGGAGGCGGCGCGGATCGCCCGCGAGCACGGGGTCGTGGCCACGGCGTACGAGCGGGCGCACGGGGCGTTCTCGCGCATCCACCAGTTCGCGCTCGCGTACCTGTTCGACGCGTCGAGCGACGTCTACACGTGCCCGCTCGCGATGACCGACGGCGCCGCGCGGGCGCTGCTGGAGAGCGGCAACCGCGCGCTCATCGACCGCGCCGTCCCGCGGCTCACGACCCGCGATCCGGCGAGCGCCTGGACGTCGGGCCAGTGGATGACGGAGCGGACCGGCGGCTCGGACGTGGGGAGGACGGAGACCGTCGCGCGGCCCGGACCGGACGGGACCTACCGGCTCCACGGGACGAAGTGGTTCGCCTCGGCGGCCACGTCCGAGATGGCGCTCGCCCTGGCGCGGCCGGAGGGCAACCCGGAGGGCAGCCGCGGCCTCGCGCTGTTCTACGTCGAGCTCGCGGGCGAGGGCGGCCGGCGCGAGGGCGTGGTGCTCCACCGGCTGAAGGACAAGCTCGGCACGCGCAAGCTCCCGACCGCCGAGCTCGGGCTCGAGGGCGTGCTCGCGACGCCGGTTACCGGGCTCACGAACGGCGTCCGCGCGATCGCGCCGATGCTGAACGTGACGCGCACGTGGAACGCGGTCGCCGCGGTCGCCGGGATGCGCCGGGGGCTCGCGCTGGCGCGCTCCTACGCCCGGCGCCGCGTGCAGTTCGGCACGGCGCTCGCGGACAAGCCGCTCCACATGGACACGCTCGCCGAGCTCCAGGCCGAGTTCGAGGGCGCCTTCCACCTCACCTTCCGCGCCATCGAGCTGCTCGGGCGCGAGGAGACGGGCTCGCTCACCGAGTCGGAGGCGAAGCTGCTCCGGCTGATCGTGCCGATCGCGAAGCTGACGACCGCCAAGCAGGCGGTCGCGGTGCTGAGCGAGGTGCTCGAGGCGTTCGGCGGGGCCGGCTACGTGGAGGACACGGGCCTGCCGCGCCTCCTCCGGGACGCGCAGGTGCTGCCGATCTGGGAGGGCACGACGAACGTGCTGGCCCTCGACGCGCTGCGCGTGATCATGAAGGACAGCTCGCTCGACGTGCTGGCGGCCGAGGTGGCGCGCCTGCTCACCGGCGTGGTCGAGCCGAAGCTCGCCGAGGCCGAGACGGCCGCGTCGCGCGCCGTGTCCCACGCGCGCGCGTGGATCAAGGAGATGGCGGGCACCGACCGTCCGGGGCTCGAGGCGGGCGCCCGGCGGGTGGCGATCACGCTCGGCCGGGCGCTGGAGCTCGCGCTGCTGGTGCGCCACGCGGCGTGGGCGATGGACCGCGAGCGCAGCCGGACCGCGCTGGCCGCGGCGGTCCAGTTCACGCGCAACGGCGTCGACTGCATCCGCGACCATGACCGCGACACCGTCGAGGCGCTCGCCGAGGTGGGGCAGACGCCCGACACCTGAACACGCGGCGCCTTCGAACACTGAACAGAACCCCCGTCATCCCCCGTCGTCCCCCGCCGCGTACGCCTGCCAGCCCCCGCGATCCGTCCTCGTTCACAAGGGGCGACGATTTTTCCATCCTGCTCGCGCGCGCCAATCTCCGCAAAAAACTCAATTGATTGCGGATACTTGCAAGAAAACGTCGCTGCGAGCTCCGGACGAGATTTGTCCTATCGGCGCGTGAAGGCACTAGACGGAACTAACTGAACGGGCATACAGTAATGCCGTTGCTGCGGCGCTGAACGCGTGCCCGCGGGGACGACGTGCGAGCGGCCTGGCCATGGGAGGTCGGCGCCGCGGGCCCGGTGCCCCCGGCGGGTGAGATCCGCCTGCGGGCGCCGGGTCCGGCGCCGGTGAGGGACCTCGTCCGCCCTGGGGACGGCTCGGGCTCGCGCGGCCCCGGAGCACGCGTGCGGCGTTCGCCAGCGCACACGACGAGCTTGCGAAGGGGCGAGATGAAGACGGAATACACGCTGCTGTCCGGCGAGACGGTCGAGTTCGCGACGCCGATCGGCGAGCTCGGCGACTTTCTGCGCCGGGTGCTGGCGGCGGCGAAGGAGCCCTCGGTGACCGAGGCCGACCTGAACGAGCTGGTGTTCGGCCCGGAGAACCCGCTGCTGAACACGACGGTGGTGGCCGGCCGGAGCGTCGCGACCGCGGAGGTGTACCGCGATCCGATCTTCCACGTGATGCTCGACTGCATCGCGCGCAAGCGGCGGCCGGCGGAGCCCGCGGTGTCGTCGCGGGCGCGTTACACGATGACGGTGCCCGACGCGGCGCAGCAGCTCGGCATCTCGGAGAGCGCGGTGCGCCAGGCCATCTACGCGGGCCGCCTGCGCGCGAGCAAGGAGGGCGGGACGTACTACCTCGACCCGCGCTCGGTCGGGGGCTACCGCGTGAGCAAGCGCGGGCCGAGGCGGCAGGATCAGGCGGCCAAGGGCCCGCCCGGGGGCGTGCTCGACGCGCGCATCGGCTCGGGGCCGGACGCGAGCTTCCGGGTGAAGCACAGCCGCGACGAGTTCGAGCTCACCGAGCGGCACGGCGCGGAGTGGACCGGCACCGTCCCGCCGGGGTGGCGGCGCATCGCCATCCTCGGCACGACGAAGGAGCGCTCGCGCTACTGGGAGATCGAGCCCGCCGAGGGCGAGAGCGTCCTGCACTTCGAGGGCTTCTACCTCCGCGGGGGCTTCCGCATCGTCGAGACCGTGAGCACCTCGCAGCGCGCCGAGGCGGCGTTCAAGGCGTTCCAGCCGCGCTGAGCGCGGGGAGCTCGTCGTCGGCCGCGAGGGCGCAGGAGCGCTCGTCTCGGGTCCCCGCGCCGCGCGCGCGAAGGAGGTCGCCGAGGGTCCAGGGGAGGCGCGTGTCCATGGTGTCCGCCACGTCGACCGGCGGGCCTCGCACGGCGCCGGCGGGCGCCGGGGCCGCCGCGCGGCGGCGCGAGGTCACTTCGCCTCGCGCTCGCCCGTCAGCAGATCGTAGAGATCCGGCGCGAAGGCCGCGGCGACGCAGCACTCGACCTCCTCCGCCGTGGCGCACGCGAGCGCCTCCGCCGCGACCGCCTCGGCCTCCGCGACCGTGACGCGCCGGAGCGTCTCCTTGATCTCGGGGATCGCCGCCGCCTCCATCGAGAAATCGCGGATGCCGAGGCCGAGCAGGAGCAGCGCGGCCAGCGGATCGCTCGCCATCGCGCCGCAGATGGAGACCGGGCGGTCGAAATCCTGCCCCGCCTGGATCACCTTCAAGATCAGCCGGAGGATCGACGGATCGAACGGCGAGGCCAGGTACGCGAGCGAGCGGCTCGTCCGGTCGACCGCGAGCGCGTACTGGATGAGGTCGTTCGTCCCCAGGCTCAGGAACGCGGCCTCGCGCGCGAAGTGGTCGACCATGATCGCGGCCGCGGGCACCTCGATCATCACGCCGAGCGGGATCTCGTCGGCGCACGGCTGCCCGCGGGCGCGCACCTGCTCCTGCGCGCGGCGGAGCAGCGCGCGCACCTGCCGGAGCTCGCCCAGGCCGGCGACCATGGGGATCATGATCCGCACGTCGCCGTACGCGGAGGCGCGCACCATGGCGCGCAGGTGCTCGAGGAACACGTCGGGGCGCGAGAGCGCGAGCCGGACGGCGCGGAGGCCGAGCATCGGGTTCATCTCGGGCGGCACCTGGAAGGTGGAGACGAACTTGTCGCCGCCGATGTCGAACGTGCGCAGCGTGACCGGCTTCGGGCGGAGCGCCTCGACCACGGCGCGGAAGATCTCGAACTGCTGCTCCTCCGAGGGCGGGGACGTGCGATCGATGTAGAGGAACTCGGTCCGGTAGAGGCCGATGCCCTCGGCGCCCTGGTCGCGCGCGAGGATCGCCTCGGCCGGGAGCTCGACGTTGGCCCGGAGCGAGACCCGGGCGCCGTCCTTCGTCTGGGCCGCGCGGTGGCGGGCCTCGGCGAGCTCCTTGGCGAGCGCGACGTGGCGCTCGGCGCGCGCCCGCGCCTCGGCGAGCTCGGCCGGCCCCGGGCGCACGATCACCGCGCCGCGCAGGCCGTCGATCACGATGAGGTCGCCCGTCGACACGCGCTGCAGGAGGTCGCTGACGCCCACCACGGCCGGGATCTCCAGCGCGCGGGCCATGATCGAGGTGTGGCTCGTGCGGGTCCCGACCTCGGTGACGAAGCCGACGACCGGCTCCTCGACCATCGCGGCGGTGTCGGCCGGCGACAGGTCGTGCGCCACGAGGATCGTCGGCCCGGAGAAGCGCGGGAGCGCGGCGCCGAGCGTCGCCGGCAGGAAGCTCACGCCCTGCAGCTCGCTCAGGCTGCGGGTCGACAGCGGCGAGGCGTCCGGCGAGGACGGCGGCTCCTTCGGCGGGGCGCGGAAGGCGCGCAGCAGGCGCTCGGCGACGAACGTGAGATCGTGGCTGCGCTCGCGCAGGTACGGGTCGTCGAGCGAGGCGAAGCGCGCCGCGATCGCGTCGCACGCGACGGCGACCGCCCACTCGGCGCAGCGCCGCTCCTCGGTGACCTGGCGCTCGACGGCGTCGGCGAGCGCCTCGTCGCCGAGCATCAGCAGGTAGGCCTCGAGGATCGACGCCTCGGCGCGGTGATCGCCGACGCGCTTCGCCATGTCGCGGAGCTCGCCCTGGGCGCGCTCGACCGCGGCCGCGAAGCGCGCGAGCTCGGCCTCGACCTCGCCGGAGCCGACGCGGCGGCGCGGGTGCTCCGCCCTCTTCGCGCCGACGACGACCGCGGTGCCGATGGCGACCCCGGGCGAGCCGGCGATGCCCCGCAGCGTCTCCATCCGGGCGCCGGGCGCCGTCGAGTCGCACCGGCAGCCTGACGCCATCGCCTCCCCCCGCGCGCCGGGCGCCGCCGGGTCGCACCGGCCGCCTGGCGCCATCGCCTCCCCCCGCGCGCCAGGCGCCGTCGGGTCACCCCGGGCAGCGTCCGCCGGGACTGGAGGATCGCCTGGCCCCTCCGCCGGGAGCGCGTTCGGGCCGCGCGTCACTCGGGCTCTCCGAAGCGCGACGCGATGAGCTCGCCGATGGCGGACACCGCCTCGGCGGCCTGGTCCCCGGTCGCGTGGACCTCGATCTGGGTGCCCATCGAGCCGCAGAGCAGCAGCACCCCCATCACGCTCTTCGCGTTCGCCGACTGCCCGTCGGGGCCGGACAGGGAGATCTCGCAATCGTACCGCCCGGCGAGCTGCACGAGCTTCGTCGCTGCGCGGGCGTGCAGCCCCCGCGCGTTGATGATGGTGAACCGCCTCGTCACCGCGTCGCTCGTCACCGCTCGCCCCCCGTCACGCTCTCCTCCGACGCCGGGCGGGGCTCCGGCGCGGCCGCCCCCGGCTGCGTCCGTCGGAGGTCCGCGCCCGCGACCCCGGCCATGACCTCGCCCGCCCCCGAGGGTACTACACTCGCGCTCGCTCGAGCGACGTCCCGATGCACGACCGTGATCGGGAGCCCCGTCTTCCGCCGGAGGCTGTCGCTGAGCACGTTGGTGAGCACGACGGACCGGTGCCGGCCGCCGGTGCACCCGATGCCGACGGTCAGGTAGCTCTTTCCCTCGCTGGCGTAGCGCGGCATGCAGAACGAGAGCAGCTGCTCGGTTCTGCTGATGAACTCGAGGGCGTCTCCGTTCCTCAGGATGTAGTCCCGGACGGGCTCGTCGTTCCCGGTCAGCTCCCGGAGGCCATGGACGAAATAGGGGTTGTCGAGGAAGCGGACGTCGAAGAGCAGATCCGCGTCGAGCGGGATGCCGTACTTGTAACCGAACGAGACGAACCGGGTGGACATCCGGGGCACGTCGACCTTCCCCGGGCGCAGCCGCTCGATGACCACGCGGCGCAGGTCGTGCGTCGACAGGCGCGTGGTGTCGAGCTGGATGGTGGCCCTGGCCCGCAGCGACGCGAGCCGCTCGCGCTCGAGCAGCACCCCGTCGAGCATCGCGATGGCGCCGCTGCCGCCCGTCGTCAGCGGGTGCGGGCGCCTGGTCTCGCTGAAGCGCCGGAGCAGCGTCTCGTCCGAGGCGTCCAGGAACAGGATCACCACGTCGCGGCCGATCCGGATGGAGTCGAGCGCCGCCGTCGCGCCCGCGAGGAACGAGCCGACCCGGACGTCGATGCCGAGCCCGATCCGGGTGATCCCGCCCGCCTCGCACGCCTCCACCGCCGGCCGGACGAGCGAGGTGGGCAGGTTGTCGACGCAGAAGAAGCCGAGATCCTCGAGGGCGTGGAGCGCCGTCGACTTGCCCGCGCCGGACAGGCCCGTGACGACGACGACGCGCCCCGGCGCGCTCCCGGCCGGGCCCTGCTGGGCGCCCTTGCTCGTGTCGCTCACCCTCGCCTCCTCGGCCGCGGCAGGCTCACCGACGACTCGGTCGCGACGAACCCGGAGCCCGGGCGCTCCGGGGGCGGGTGGCCCCGCTCCCCGGGCTGCCGGAAGGCGCTGCTGGGCGGGTGGTGCGGCTCCACGCCGCCGGCAGGCCGCGGGGCGCGGAGCGCGCCGGGCTGCGCCGCCCCCCGCGGCGACGGCTCCTCCGCGAGCGTCACCGGCGGCGGCACGGACGACTCCTCCTGCGAGCGATCGCGGAGCAGCTCGCCCTCGACGTTGCCGAAGAACTCGCGCGCCGCGTGGAACCCGGCGTTCCTCAGCAGCTCGTTGCGGGCGGCGACCTCGAGGATCGACGCCATGTCGCGGCCGGGGCGCACCGGGATCACGAGCTCCCGGATCCGCACGCCGAGGATGGTGTGGTAGCGATCGTCCAGCCCGAGCCGGTCGTACTCGGTCTCCTTCGACCACTCGACGAGCTTGACCACGACGTCGATCCGCTTGCGCTCGCGGATCGAGGTGACGCCGAAGAGGTCCTTCACGTTGAGGATGCCGAGGCCGCGCACCTCGAGGTGGTACCGGAGCAGCTCCGCCGGGGCGCCGAAGATCATGCCGGGCGGGCGGTAGTCGCACTCGACCGCGTCGTCGGCCACGAGCCTGTGGCCGCGCATCACGAGATCGAGCGCGCACTCGCTCTTGCCGATCGCGCTCGAGCCCATGAGCAGGAGGCCCACGCCGAAGACGTCGACGAGCACGCCGTGGAGGCGCAGCCGCGGCGCCAGCCGGTCGTCGAGCAGCGCGTGGAGCGCGGTGATCGTGGCGCTCGATCGCACCGCCGAGGCGAGCAGCGGCGTCCCGGTCTCCTCCGCGCACTGCGCGAGCTCCGGCACGGGGACGGCGCCGGCGCCGGGCGCGCTCGCCTCGAGCGGCGGGTCGCCCTGCGTGAGGATGAGGCACGACAGGCCGAGCCCGAAGAAGCCGCGCAGCGACAGGAGCCGGTCCTCGCGGGAGAGCTTGTGGAGGAACGAGAGCTCGGTCTGCCCGAGGATCTGCACCCGCGTCGGGACGATGCCGTGGAAGTGGCCGACGAGCGCGAGCCCCGACTTCTGGATGCGGGGGTTCATGACGAGCCGGTCGAGGCCCGCGGCGCCCGCCAGCAGCGTGAGCTCGATGCCGAGCGCCTCGTCGGCCATCAGGCTCCGCACGGAGATCGAGGGCTGGTCGAACCGCGCCGCTCCGGCGGAGCGCGGCGCCCGCCCGCCCCCGCGCCCCTCGTGCCTGCCGCCGTGCTCTCCGGTCATGACGTCGACCTCCCCTCCTCCGCGGCGATGAGATCGAACGCCGCGCGCCCCGTCGAGGCGCCGAGCAGCCGCCTCCGGAAGGCCTCGTCGCGCAGCAGGCGGGAGATGCGCGCCAGCGTCTTGAGGTGCTCCCCGGTGGCCCGCTTCGGCCCGATCACGGCGACGAGGATGGACACCGGCGCCCCGTCGATCGCGTCGAAGTCGATCGGCTTCGGGCAGAGCAGGACGGCGCCGGTCAACCGCTCGACGCCCTCCATGGCGCCGTGGGGGATGGCCACCCCGCCCCCGACGCCCGTGGACTGCAGGCGCTCGCGCTCGACGAGCACCCGCTCGATGTCCTCGGTCTCGACCCGCTGCTGTCCTGCCGCGAGCAGGGCGGCGAGCCGGCGGAGGGCCTCCGCCTTGGAGCGGACGAGCCCCTCCTGCTCGCTGGCGACGGATACCTGGTGCGCGGACAAGATGTCGCAGACTTGCATGCTGATTTCGGCGCTCTGGCGAGGTGAGAGGGCACGGGGACGGCGCACGCGGAGCTCGGCGAGGGGCCGAGCGTGCCGATGGATCCATCGTACCCTGAGGACCTCGAGGACGCGACTCAAGGAGGCTATCGCGGCGAGGCGTCCCGGAGGGCGGTGATGTTCAGCCTCGCCGCCAGCGCGTGGCTGCCGCGCGCTCGCTCCGGCCGAGGAGGGCGGCGCGCCCCGGGCACCACGTGCCCGGGGCCGGTGGGGGCGCCGCGCCCCGCTCTCTGGCGAGCGTCCGGCGCGGCCTCAACCGGGCGCCCGGCGCAGCCTCAGCGGAGAACGCGGCGGCTCACGAGCGAGAGCGCGCCGCCGCCTCCGCTTCCCGTTCCACCTCGACGGCGTACTCGCCGGCGCTCGTGCCGCCGCGCTTGCGCGCTATGGTGTGCCCCTTGCCATCGCGGATCTGCCGCTCGAGCTTGTCGTGCACCATGTCGATCGACGCGTACATGTCCTCCCCCCGCTCGGTCGCCTGAAACGCCAGGCTGCCGGACGAGATGCGGACGTCGGCGACGTGGGTCAGCCCCTCGACGGAGAGGGTCACCTGCGCCGTCATCGCCTGACGGAGAAATTTCTGGAGTTTGGCGACCTTCTCGTGCGCGTACTTCTTGACGGCCTCGGTACCCACCATGTGCCGGAACGTGATCGTGATGTTCATCGGGCCCAGCCTTCCTTCCCTGACGCGTAGAGGAAACAAGCGACTACGGCTACAGAGCACCCCTCCGTCTCCATAATAACACTAACTTCCAGCTCGGGTCTGCCCTCAAAGCAGCGCAGTCGTTTTGTTCCTGTCGGTCCCGGTGAGCGCGCCGCCGGGACGCTCTGCGTCAGCGACGTCAACAAGGCATGGCGCGGCCGGCTTGTTCCAGCGCCCGGCGCACCGTGTGCGGGGCGTGACCCGAGGCCAGGGCGATCTCGCCGACGGTGGGCCTGCGCCCGAGCTCGGAGGTGAGCCGCCGCGCGCTGGCGAGGACGGCGCGGAGCACCTCGACGTCGCCCGACTCGAGCGGCTCGGCGACGCGCAGGCCCGCGGCCTCGAGCCGGTCGATGAGGTGCTCCACGTCCTCGTACGAGACGGGCCGTCGACCCACGACCTCGGCGATGTCGTTGAGGTCCACCCGGCCGGTCGGCTGATGGCGTGTGAGGAGCTCCTGGAAAATGTCGTCGATGACAGGCCGCACGGGGCCAGGGTGGCACCTGCGCGCCGCGCGCGCACGCCCGGGCGCGCTCCCGGGAGCGCGGCGCCCGAGCGCCCCGCCCGCCCGCGCGCGGTCAGGCCGACCTGGCCCCGCGAGGCGCGCGGAGGGCCACCGCCCCGGTCGCGCCCGCCCCCTCATGACGCGCTGCAGGCGACGCGCTGCACGCAGGGAGCGCCCGGCGCGCGCGCCGCCATCGCCCCTCGCCGGTCAGGCGGCGCCCGCGCCGCGAACACGGGGCCAGGATCGACACGACGGCTCGATCGAGCTGATAGGATCGGGAGATCCCCATGCGCTGGGCTCCTCCCGACTCGCGTTCACGCCATGCGATCCGCGACCATATCGCGGCGAACCTCGACCCGGTCGCCGATCACCAGGAGATCACCTTCCTCTCGACATGCCATGATTTCCCCTGGGACACGCGGCGCGCCCTGGAGCTCGCGCTGCTCCGCGTCTTCGGCGTCGCCAGCACATCGGCGCTCCTGGTGCAGACTGGCGAGCTCCTCGTGCGAACGCAGAAGCGTTATGACGACACGGTCCTCCTCCTCGCCGAGATGCTGGAGAACGGATATGACAGCGAGCGCGGACGGGCTGCGCTGCGGCGCATGAACCGGCAGCACCATCGTCACGTCATCCCGAACGACGAGTACCTCTACACGCTATCGACGTTCATCTTCGAGCCCATCCGCTGGAACGAGCGCTTCGGCTGGCGCAGGCTGATCGAGAAAGAGAAGCTCGCGTCGTATCATTACTGGAAGCAGGTCGGAGCGCTCATGAACATCAAGGACATCCCGCAGAGCTACGAGGCGTTCGAGCGCTTCAACCTCGATTACGAGGCGGAGCACCTCTGGTTCTCGGAGGACAACCGCAGGCTCGCCGTGGCGACGCGGGACATGATGCTGGGCTGGGTGCTGCCGAGAGCCCTGTGGCCGCTCGGGGCGGCGGTCATGCACGCGCTCCTCG
The DNA here is from genome assembly GCF_004135735.1 of Sorangium cellulosum. Taxonomy (GTDB): domain Bacteria; phylum Myxococcota_A; class Polyangia; order Polyangiales; family Polyangiaceae; genus Sorangium; species Sorangium cellulosum_F. Next base: position 6,866,952 of record NZ_CP012670.1, read on the forward strand.
ACGATCGCCTGCTCGCGGCGGTCGGGCTGCCGCGTCCGCCCCGCGCGATGCGCCGCCTCGTCGAGGCGGCGCTCCGCGCGCGCGGCTCCCTGCTGCGGGCGATGCCGCCCCGGCGCTCGCCGCACCTCATCACGAAGAAGAGGAACCGCACCTACCCGGACGGCTACCGCATCGAGGACCTCGGCGCGCGGTGACGAGCACACCTCTGCTCTCAAAGCAAGCCCGCTCTTGCGGCCAGGGAAGCTCGAGAAGGTCTTTTCAGAGAGGTTTCAGAGATTCGCTCAGGGACGTTTGAGATTCTTTTCGGAGAGGTTTCAGAGATTCGCTCAGGGACGTTTGAGATTCTTTTCGGAAAGGTTTCCAGGGTTCTTTTTCATGGATGTTTCAGGAACGCTTCAGGATAGCTGGCGGCGCAGGAACTTCAGGGCCTCACGCGCGGCCGGGCTCACCGGCTCATAGGCGTCCGGGGTCTTCCTGAGCACGGCCCCGACCGGCTCTCCGGCGCGGACGCCGAGGATGCGCTCGACATCCTCCAGCAGCGATTGCATGGAATCGAAGCGGTTCCCGGGCAGCTTGCGCAGCGCCGTCTCGACCAGCGCCTCGACGCGGGGATCGATGTCGGGGCGGAGCGCGCGCAGCCGGGGAGCCGGAGCGCAGGCGTGCTGGGCGACGACCACCACGTCGTCCGGCGAGGAGAACGGCAGCTCGCCAGTGAGCATGCGGAACAGGGTGACGCCGAGGGCATAGACGTCGGTGCGGCCGTCGATGGGATCCGCGAGGGCCTGCTCCGGGGCCATGTAGGGGACCGTGCCGAGCACGATGCCGGTCGCGGTCGCGGGGCCCGATCGCACCTTCGCGAAGCCGAAGTCCATCATCTTGAGCACGCGCGGGCCGCCCCCGGCGCTGACGAAAAACATGTTGTCCGGCTTCACGTCGCGGTGGATGATGCCGGCCGCGTGCGCGGCGGCGAGCGCCGACGCCGCCTGCCGTACCAGCGACAGCGCCATTGCCTCGCTCACCGCCCCCTCGCGCCGGAGCAGCGCGCCCACGGACTCGCCCGTGAGCAGCTCCAGCACGATGAACGGAGCGCCGTCCGCGCGCTCGCCCGCGTCGAGGACCTGGATGATGTTGGGGTGCCCGAGCTCCGCCGCCACCTCGAGCTCGCGGAGGAAGCGCGCCCGCTGGGCCCGGTCCGCGGCGAAGTTGCGGTTCAGGATCTTGATCGCGACCTGCTCTCTCGTGCGGCTGTCCGCCGCGAGGTAGACGCGCGACATGCCGCCGGCGCCGATGAAGCCCTGGATCACATACCGATCCTCCAGGACGGCGCCGAACTGCCGCGTCGGCCTCGCCGGCGGGGCGGCCGAGAGGGTCTGAACCAGGCGGGCGCCGTCCTCGGGGCAGAAGCCATAGGACCGGTCGGCGTACACGCGGCGGCAGCGCGGGCAGATCATGGCGCGCGTCATCATGACGGCGGGCGCGAGAATCCTCAAGACGCAAGGGGCCTCGAGCATTGTCCGCCCCGGTTGCGGTCATGGGACGTCTCGCCGCCAAAGCGTGGTAGATCGCCGAGCGGACGTTCGGCAATACGTGCGACTCTCCCTGGCCGCACGATTCACCCCGAGACCGAGAGACAGCCCGTGACCTCACAGAAACATCCCGCGACCCTCATCCCCGGAGACGGCATCGGCCCCGAGATCGTGGAGGCGACGCTGCGCGCCCTCGACGCGCTCGGCGCGCCTTTTGAATGGGAGACGTGCGTGGCCGGCATGGCCGGCGTCAAGGAGTTCGGTGACCCGCTGCCCCGGGTCACGCTCGACAGCATCCACCGCACGCAGCTCGCGCTCAAGGGGCCGCTCGAGACGCCGATCGGCGGCGGATACCGCTCCTCCAACGTGCGCCTGCGGCAGGAATTCAAGCTCTACGCCAACGTGCGGCCCGCGCGCACGCTGATCCCCGGCGGCCGCTACGAGAACATCGACATCGTGCTCGTGCGCGAGAACCTCGAGGGCCTGTACGTGGGCTTCGAGCACTACATCCCCATCGGCAGCGACGAGCACGCCGTCGCGATCGGCTCCGGCGTGAACACCCGCGTGGGCTCGCGCCGCATCGCCGAGTTCGCGTTCGACTATGCGGAGAAGCACGGCCGCAAGAAGGTCACCATCGTCCACAAGGCCAACATCATGAAGGCGCTCACCGGCCTGTTCCTGGACACGTCGCGCGAGGTGGCCAGGACCTACGCCGGCCGCGTCGACAGCGACGAGCGCATCGTGGACGCGTGCGCCATGCAGCTCGTCCTGAACCCGTGGCAGTTCGACGTCATCGTCACGACCAACCTGTTCGGCGACATCCTGTCGGACGAGCTCGCGGGCCTCGTCGGCGGCCTCGGCATGGCGCCGGGCGCGAACATCGGACAGCACGCCGCGATCTTCGAGGCGGTGCACGGCTCGGCGCCGGACATCGCCGGCAAGGGCGTCGCGAACCCCATCGCGCTGATGCTCGCCGCCGCGATGATGCTCGATCACGTGGGCCAGCGGGAGCTCGCCGGCCGCCTCCGCGCCGCCATCGACGCGGCGCTGAACGCCGACGGGGTGCGCACCCGCGATCTCGGCGGCAAGGCGGACACCCGGACGCTCACCGACGCCATCGTGGCGCGCATCAAGAACGGCTGAGCGGGCGCCGCGGGCCTCGCGCCCGCGGCCGCCTCGGGATCAGCCGCCGCCCGTGGGCGCGGCCGAGCCAACCCCCGGCGGCGTGATCGAGCGAGCAGGGCGCGGGGGCCGTGCTCGTCGGTGCTCAGCGGGGGGGATCGAAGCGGCGTTTCGCCCAGCTCACGAGCGGGCTGTTGTCCCGGGTCCGCGCGGCGCCGGGCGCGCCGCGGCGCCTCCGCCAGTCGCCTTCGCGGACGCGGCGGCACCCGGCCGCCTGCTCCATCGAGAGGAGGTAAGCCTGGGCCTCCCGCCCGTCGGCGAGGCGAACGGCGGCTCGGCGGTGCAAGATCGGGTGGCCTCGGTGCACGTCGAGCGCGGCGAGCGCGGCGGGGGCGATGGCGTAGAGCTCGCCGACCACGGCGACGAGCCCGCCCTCGACGAGGGCGCCGCTCGTACCGAGGTCGACGAGGGCGTACTGGGCGGTCGTGGTCGCCTCGCCGAGCGGGCGGGCTGCCGCGAGCCACCCGTGCTGGTCCTCGCCCTTCATGAGGTTGTCGTAAACGAAGAGCGCGATCTCGCTGGTGGTCATCGGTCGTGGTCCTCGGATGGGTTCGGCGGCCGGGCGAAGACCCTCGCAAAGCGAGAGGGCGGGCGCAAGCTCGGCCGGTGAGGACGACAACGGGGCCGCGGAGCGCTGCAGCCCGACAGGAACGTTGCATTTCCTTCGGGTTCGTCCGTCTTGCAACCACGGGAGCGCTCCGTCTAGACTCCATTAACTGACAAAATGGCAGACGATGGGCTGGGGGAGATCGGGCGGCTCAGGTCAGAGATCGCCGCGCTGCACGCGCGCATCCAGGAGCTGGAGAGGGCGCTGGCGGAGCGGTCATACGGCCGCGCGGCCGAGGAAGTAGCGCGGGGCGTCGCGGCGAGCGCGGACGCTCACGCCACGCTCGCCGCGCTCGCGTGGCTGCTCGCGCCGGAGCCGGCGCGGATCCACTGGCGCCCCGATGGCACGGTGACGCGCTGGAACGACGGCGCCGAACGCATCTTCGGCTGGAGCGAGGGCGAGGCGGTCGGCCGCGGGCTCCCCGACCTCGTGGCCGCAGATCCCGTGTCGCCGGACGCGGCGCGCGCGCTCGTGCTCGACTGGGCGGAGAACCGGTTCGACTCGGTCACGAGCGAGGGCCGGGCGAAAGACGGGCAGGCGCGCCTCTGCCGGTGGAACCACGCGGTGCTGCGCGACGAACACGGCGCCGTGCGTGAGATCGCGGCGATCGTCGAGGACGCCAGCGACCCGCCGTGGAGCGAGCGCGCGCTGATCGGGCGGCTTCAGCTGCTCCTCCAGCTGCTGGACCACTCGCGCAACTCCATCTTCGTCAAGGACACCGACGGGCGCTATCTCTTCGCCAACCGCGCTCACGCGGAGGTCTATCAGCGGCACGTCGTCGAGATCATCGGCAAGACGGAGCATGAGTTGAGCCCCCTGACGCCCGGGGCCATCGACGAGGTCGTGGCGAGAGAGCGCGCTGTGCTCACCGGGGGGGAGGCGAAGCAGTACGAAGAGATGCTGCAGCTCGGCGACGCGCGGATTCATTTCCACACTGTCAAATTCCCGATCCTCGACGGGCGCGGCGAGCCGATCGGCCTCGGCGGCGTCGTCACCAACATCACCTCGCTGAGGGAGGCGGAGGCAGAGCGGGCCGCGCTGCAGGAGAAGATCATCGTCGCCCAGCAGGCCGCCCTCCGGGAGCTGTCCACGCCGCTCATCCCGATCGCCGACCGGGTGGTGGCGATGCCGCTGGTAGGGACGATCGACAGCGCGCGCGCGGAGCAGATCATGGAGACGCTGCTCTCCAGCATCAGCAGTCAGGGCGCCCACACGGCGATCCTGGACGTCACCGGCGTGCGCGCGGTCGACACGCACGTCGCCGACGCGCTGACGCGGACCGCGCGCGCCGCCCAGCTGCTCGGCACCCGCGTGGTGCTCACGGGCGTCCGCCCGGAGGTAGCGCAGACGCTGGTCACGCTCGGCGTCGACCTCTCCGGGATCACCACGCTGAGCACCCTGCAGAGCGGCATCGCGCACGCCCTCCTTCGCACGAGGCACTAGCAGCGAACCGCCTGAACCCGTCGGAAAGAGCAGGACCTCGGACCAGGGCGCGACGCGCAGAATGCTCCGCTCCCCGCCGCGCGGCCCCTCCTGCCAGCGCCCCGCTACCAGCTCACCACGAACCGAAGCGCGTCCGTCGAGCGCACCTCCACGGCGACCGTCGGCTTGGCCCCGTACCCCATGACGAGCGCCTCGAAGTTGCCGAGCGGGTACTCCAGCACGCCGCGGTAGCCGCTGATGTCGATCTGCACCTCCGACGGCCCCAGCTGGCGCGCCCGCGCCGTCGGGCCCTTCGTGAGGGCGCCGAGGCTGCCCGTGTAGCGCATCAGCGCGGCACCCGGGTCGGTGGCGAGGTGCATCGTGATCCGGCCGAGCGCGCTCTCCCGGAAGGCGGAGACCTGCTGCCGGGCGAGGCGGCGGTAGGCCTCCCTCGAGCTCCGGTTCGGGTGCGACAGCCGCGCGGCCGCGTCGTAGAGCCGCAGGAAGTCGCGCATCGGGTAGTCCGAGAACGGCAGGTAGAGCCCCCCGCGCGGGGGGCTCGACAGCGTGGCCACCACCTGCGTGAAGCGCTCCCCGAGCGTCGCCGCGAGCGCGTTGAAGAACATCCCCTTCACCGCGTGGAACTCGGGGACGCTCGCCAGCACGGCCTCGATATCGATGTTGCCGAGGAGCGAGTCGGACGGACGCACCTCGAAGGAACCGCCGCTCGACCCGGCGAACGGGCCCTCGCCGACCGTGACGCTCGCCGGCATGATGCCTCGAGTCACCGTGCGCAGGACACCGCTCCTGGGGACCGGGGTCTCGCCTGCTTGCACGCGCTGGTCGCTGCGGACCTCTTTCATGGGGAGCTCACTGCGGAAAGTCCTCGACGCAACGGACCGCTTGCGGCAGCCACCGCAGCGGAGACAGTGCTCTTCGTTCTGCAATGGCCATGCCCGCCGTCTCCGGAGCGCTTCACCGCACGAACGCGGGGGGTGGTCGCGGATTTTCCTTGCATGGATGCAAGGCCGCTTCAGGCATGCAAGCGACGGCGTTGCTCAGGACGGTTCGGGGCTCCGCTCCAGCCAGGCGCGCGCGTACGCCCAGGCACAGATCCACGCGATCGTCGCGCCTGGAAGCCTGGAATCTCGGCCCTGAGGACACACCGCGTCAGCGCACCGGGAGACCGAGCTCGCGGAGCTCCGCCTCGCGCAGCGGCAGCTCCTCGGCCAGGAAGAACTCGTCGAGCTGCGGCGGCTGGACGCGCGTGCCCGAGAGCATCGCGTGGGCCTGCCCGCGGTGGTGGATCTGGTGGACGAAGAGGTGCAGCAGCACGCCCCCCACGCGATCGACCTGAACGTGCGCCTCGCGCTGAATCTGCACCTCCCCGTCGAGCGCGGCCTCGTCCGGGAGCGCTTCGCAGAACGCGATCAGGCGGCGATCGGCGTCGCGCTGCGCCTGGCGCAGCGCAGCAAAATCGGCGAACGGCTCCAGGTCCGCGAAGAGGGTGAGGCCGCGCCCGCCGCGCTCGAGCGCGTCCAGGTAATACCAGTCGACCAGCAGGATGTGCGTCAGCGTCTTGTGGAGCGACGGGAAGAAGCTGGTCCGCTCGGCCGTGAGCTCGGCGGGGGAGAGCTCCGCGCACGCGCGGTGGAGCCGGTGGTTCGACCAGGCGTTGTTCCGGGCCATGGCGCGGAACGTGGTGAGCGTGTCCATGCGCGGGAGTATCGCGCGCCGCGCCCCCCCGGTCATGCGCGCCGGCAGGGGCGCCGAACGGCCGCTGCTGACAGCACGGTGTCAGCAGCCCGGTCGTAGGGTGCCGTCGAGCGCGGGCAGAGGGCCCGCGAGGAGGACGACCATGAAGACAGGGTTCGGCGGCGCGATCGTGTACGTGCCCGATGCGGTGGCGGCAGCGGCGTTCTACGAGCGCGCGTTCGGCATGGAGCGCAAATTCGTCTCCGACAGCAACGCCTACTGCGAGATGCACGGCGCGCTGCCGCTCGGGTTCGTGCAGGAGGCTTTCGCGCAGGAGGGCATCGGCGCGTTCGAGAGGAACCGGCGCGAGGCGAAGCCCGCGGGGATCGAGCTCTGCGTCGTCAGCGAGGACGTCGACGCGGCGTTCGCGCGCGCGGTCCAGGCCGGGGCCGCGCCCGTGGCCGAGCCGCACGACAAGCCGTGGGGCCAGCGCGTGTCGTACGTGCGCGATCTCAACGGCGTGCTCGTCGAGCTCTGCTCGCCGTGGAGCGTGCCCTGAGGCCGGGCGGCGCCCGGAGCGCGTTCGCCGGCGCACATCGCGCCGGAGCGCCGCGTCGGAGCGCCGCGTCGGGCGCGCGGGCGCGCGCGGCAGGCCCTTGCCGCCCCCGCGGCGGCCTGCTTAACCTCCGCGCGTGAACGCGAACGGCCGGACACGAGCGCCCCTGCTCGTCGCAGCAGCGCTCGCCCTGCTCGCGGCGGGCCCCCTGGGCCTCGACGGCGGGCCCGCGGCCGAGGCGAGGGAGAGCGCCAAGGCGAAGACGAGCAAGACCAAGGCGAGCAGGACCGGGACGAAGAGCGTCCTGTGCCGCCTGCAGAAGCCACAGAAATTCCTCAAGCGGCGCACCTTCGTCCGCAAAGGGGTGCTCAACCCGAAGAAGCACGCGAAGGCGGTGCGCTACCTCGTCGAGCACTACGGCCACGTCGAGACCGAGGAGACGCGGCGCCATAACCCCGAGAGCGCCTACTCCCACGCCACGGCCGTGCGGTTCATGGGCCTGCCGATCTCCATCCACGAGAAGATCGCGCCGGCGCTCCACTGCGTGGAGAAGCGGATCCGCAAGACGTGCAAGCGCAAGGCCAGCCGCTACACGCCGCGCGCGGTCGGCGGGTTCCGCACGGTGAACAGCTACCGCGGCGCGGAGATCTCCAACCACCTGTTCGGGATCGCCATCGACATCGACCCCGACCGGAACCCGTGCTGCGGGTGCGTCGATCCGTGGCCCACGAGCCCGCTCTGCCAGGAGAAGAAGCGCAGCGCCTACGAGCGCACGGCGCTCTCCCGCTGCTGGATCAGGGCGTTCGAGCGCTACGGCTTCGACTGGCTGGGCCACGACGAGCTCGAGGACACGATGCACTTCGAGTTCCTCGGGAACCCCGACCGCATCAGGGCGAACTAGGGCGTTCTCCCCTGCTGGCGCCGGGCGAGCCGGCGCGCGCGCCGCTCGGCCGCGGCCTCGGCGAGGCGGCGATCCTCGTCCGTCTCCAGCCGCAGCGGCGGCACCGCGGTCGGCCGCAGCGACGCGTCGACCGCCACGAGCGTCACGAAGGCCGTGACCATGGGCCAGACGTCGCCCGTCGCCGCGTCCTCGCCCTCGACCGACACCAGGATCTCGAGCGACGTGCGGAACGTGGCCGTCGCCCGCGCGCGCAGGCGGACGACCTGCCCGACCTTGATGCCGCGGTCGAACGAGAGGTCGTCGATGCCGGCGGTGATCACCGTGCTGCCCGTGTGCCGCTGCGCGCAGATGGCGGCGCACAGGTCGATCCAGGCGAGCACCTGTCCGCCGAAGATCGAGCCGAGCGCGTTCGCGTGCGTCGGCAGGACGTACTCGGTCATCGTCGTGACCGAGTCCGCGGCGCGCTTGTCGTGGTGGGCCTTCACGCGGGAGGCGTATCACGGGCGGCCCCCCGCGTCAGAGCGCGCTGGCTCGCCAGGCGGGTGGTGGTGAGGGGGGCTCCCCTCCGGGGCTTGCGTTCCGGCGGGCCTTGGTTGTGGCCCGCCTGCACTCCAGCCCCTCCGGGGAGCCCCCCTCACCACCACCCGCCGAGGCCTCAGCTCGTGGTCGATGCCCTGTCGGAGCCCGACCCGGCCGCCGGCTTCGGCGGGCCCGTCGGGAGCGTGGCGTCGTCCTCGAGGCGCACCAGCGAGACCTTGAGCCGCGCGAAGATCGCCTCGGCGCGCTCGTTCATCGCCATCGCCTCGCGCCGCGCCGCCATGTTCGCGACGAAGCTGCGGTCGGTCGTCAGGAACCTCGCGTAGGCCTGGAAGGTGCGCGCGAGCTCGAGCTCGTTCCCCGTCTCCTCGAAAATGCTCACCGAGCGCGCGAAGTAGGCGCGCGCGCTCTTCGTATGCGCGCTGCCCCAGCCGCCCGCCGCCGTGATCTCGCCGAGCGTCCGGAGGGCGACGCCGAGGTGCACCTTGCTCCGGACCGACGCGAACAGGTCGACCGCCCGGCTGATCGAGTCGCGCGCCTTCTCGAGATCGCCGCGCAGCATGTGGGCCTTGCCGAGCGCGCGCCGCGCCTCGGCGAGGCCGAGCCGGTCGCCGAGCTCGTCGCAGAGCTCCTCGGCCTCCTGCAGGACGCGCACCGCCTCGTCGGGATCGCCGCTCCGGTAGTACGACCCGCCCATGTTCGTCAGGATGAGCGCCGTGCGGTTGCGATCGCCGATCTGCCGCGCCACCTCCAGCGCCTCCCTGAACAGCTCCAGGGCGCGGCGATCGTCGCGCTGATCCTGGGCGAGCGTGCCGAGGTTGTTCAGGCTCATCACGACGCCGAGCAGATCCGAGATCTCGCGCCGGATCGCGAGCGAGCGCTCGAACGTCGCGAGCGCCTGCTTGACCTCGCCCGAGTCCTGCATGGCGAGGCCCAGGTTGTTGAGCGACAGCGCGATCGAGCGGCGATCCCCCATCCGCTCGCGGCGGACGAGCGCGTCGCGCAGCCACTTCAGCGCCTCCTGGTACTCGCCCCGGAGCCAGTGCAGCTTGCCGATGTCGTCGATGGTCGAGGCGACCCCCCGCTCGTCGCGCGCGCCCTCGAACAGGCGGAGCGCGGTCGTGAGGTGCTTGCCCGCCTCGTCGAGCGAGCCGCTGTCGCGGTACAGCCGCCCGATGCGGTTGTGGGCCGCGCCGCCCTTGCGCCGGTTGTCGAGCCGGTAGGCGAGCGTCAGCATCTCGCGGAAGGCGGCGAGCGCGTCGTCGATCCTGCCGGCGAGCTGCAGCACGTCGCCGTAGTCGTGGAGGGCGTCGATGCGCCGCGCGACGTGCGCGTCGCCGAGCAGCGCCAGCCCGCGCGCGTAGTACTCCGCGGCCTTCGCGTTCGAGTAGCGCCCGCGCGCCACGTCGCCGGCGTCGAGCAGCGCGAGCCCCGCCCGCACCGCGTCGCCGACGCGCTCGCGGTGCGTCGCGAGCTGCGCGAGGAGCTCCTCGCTGGCGCGCACCGCCACCTGCTGCTCCAGCCACTCGGCGATCGCGTGGTGGTACCTGCGCTGGGCCGCGGCGCTCATCCGCTTCTGGAGCGCCTCGCGCTCCTTGTCGTGCACGAACACGTACTCGTCGGAGCCCGCGAAGCTCGACTCGCTCTGCTTGCGCAGGTAGCCGCGGTCGCACAGCGCGCGGAGCGCGGCGTGGATGCGGTCGAGGTCCCGGTCGCTCTGCTCCTCGCCCCACAGCTCGGGCGCCTGGCAGCCGGCCCGGCCGAGCACGAACAGCGCGCCGCTCCAGAACACCGGGCCGATGGTCGCGGCCTGCTCGAGCAGCTGCCGGCTCTCGTGGTCGAGCGCCGCGAGGCGCACGTTCACGGCGTCCTCGACCGTCATCGGGAGGCTCGCGGTCGACAGCTTGCCGAGGTGCACGCGCCAGCGCGGCCCGCCCGCGGCGTCGGGCGCGAGCTCCTCGAGCACCCCCTGGTCGTGGCAGATGCAGACCATCTGCTCGAGCAGCGCCGGGTTGCCGTTCGCGAAGGCGCACGCCGCCTCGACGAGCTCGGGCGGCGCGCCCGCCTCGGCCTGCGGCTCCGAGCCCGCGGCGTCGGGGACGAGGTCCTCGCTCCCGCGCGCCACGCACGGCGCGAGCAGCGCCCGCGAGAGCTCCGCCGCCTCGGCCTCGCGGAGCGGCGTGAGCTCGATCAGCGTGTGCCGCCGCTCGCCGAGCTTGCCCCAGTCTTCCTGGCGGGTGAGCAGATCCGGGCGCGCCACGCAGAGGACCAGGACGGGCCCGGTGAGGTACTCGACGAGGTAGCGCAGGAGCGCGAGCGAGTCGTCGTGGGCCGCGTGGAGATCCTCGAAGCAGAGGCACACGGGGCCGTGCGCCGCGTCCGCCTCGAGGAACGCCTTCAGGACGGCGCGGCGGATGAGGTCGGCCTGCGCCGGGTCGTCCTGCACCGCCCGCGTGAGGGGGCTGTCGCCGAACGCGAGCCCGATGAACTGGCCGAGGAAATAGATGACGTCCCCCACCTTGCGGTCGCCCATCACGTGCGCGACCTGCGCGCGGACCTCGGCGCGGGCGACGTCCTTGTCCGCGCCGTCCAGGAGGCCGAAGCGCGCGCGCAGGAGCCGCGCGAAGATGCCGTACGCGGACGGCAGGTCGCGGGCGCTGCCGGCGTAGACGCGCAGCGGTGATGCGCCGCGGCGCCGCTCGAGGAACTCGTGCACGAGCCGGCTCTTGCCGATGCCCGGCGGGCCGACGAGCGTCACGGTCCGGGTGGAGCGCTCCTCCTCGACCGCGTCGAGGGCGCGGGCCAGCGACGAGAGCTCGGCCTCGCGCCCGATCAGCGGTGCGCGGGCGGGCGGCGCCGCGCCAATTGCACTGTCCTCTCGGCTCATCTGGCAGGTCTCCACGTCCCCGGGTGCCGCGCTCGGGACACGATGCCTGGAGCCTATACCAGGTTCGGCTTCGGTGGCGCGTGCGGTAAGCTGCGAGGCGTGGACGCCGAGGGAACGGGGACGCCGCGGAGCGCAGGCACCACGGCGCGCGATGCCGCCGAGATCCGCGGGCGCATCACGGCCTGCTTCAGCGTGGTCGAGCTGCGCCGGTTCGCCGAGGAGCTCGGCGAGCCGGGCATCCCGTGGGACCGCGGGATCCAGGGGGCCACGCATGAGCTGGTCCGCCGCTTCGAGCAGCGGGGCGAGCTCTGGGGGCTGGTCGCGCAGCTCCGTCAGGTGAGGCCGCTCGTCGAGTGGCCCGACATGCCGACGGTGCCGCCGCCCTCGTCGCTCGCGCGGGCGGCCGCGGACATCCCGCGGCCGGCGCCGCTGCCGAGGATCTCGCCGCTGCCGGTCGCCTCGCCCCCGCAGCACGCCCCGACGCTGGGACCACCGCCGATCCCGCCGACGACGCGGACGCCGGCCGTCCCGGGGGCGGCGCTCACGAGGGCGCGCTCGCCCGACGCCCGCGAGCCCGCGCACGGTCCGCCCGGAGCTCCGGGCGCCGCCGCGGGACCGCCGGATCGAGGGTCGCGCCGCGTCGATCCGCGGCTGCTGCTCGCGGCGCTGGGGCTCGTGGTGGCGAGCCTGATCGTCGCGTTCCTGATGGGCAGGGCGTCGAGCGAGCCGGCAGGAGAGGAAGCGCGAGCGGGCGAGCCGGCAGGAGAGGAAGCGCGCGCGAGCGAGCGGGCCGGAGAGCCGGCGCGAGCGAGCGGCGCGCCGACCTCGTCGCGGCCCGAGGGGATCGCGGCGCGCGCGGCCGCCGCGGTCGCGCGGCGGGTCGAGAGCGTGGCGCGGGTGTGCGAGATCCCGCCCGGGCCAGCGGAGGATGTGATGCGCCGCGCCTTCGAGCGCTGCGGGCCGGCGTCCCTCGCCGCGCAGCGCGCGGGGCGGGCAGCGCCGGCCGAGCCGCCCGACCAGCCCGCCGCCGACGAGGCGCGGGCCCAGCGGGCCCCCGCGGCCGCGGCGCCGCGCGCGCCCGCGGCGGCCGGCAACGCCGGGTGCCTGAGCGCCTGCGAGCGGCGACACCGCGCGTGCCGGACGAGCGAGTGCGGCAAGGAGCCCACCCAGAGCAGCCAGTACCAGCGTTACCAGGCCTGCCTGTCGACGTGCCTCGAGCAGGCCTCCAAGTGCCGCCTCGGGTGCCTGTGACGCCGGGCTTCAGGCCGGCGGACGGCTGCGCCGCATCACGTTGATCGTGGCGGTCGGCTCGTGCTCGGGGCAACCGGTGCGACCGGATCGGCTCGGGTCGAAGTCGATGCGGAGGCAGGTTTTGCAGACGCAGAGATAGGCGTCGTAAAACTCGCGGTGGCTCAGGATATCCGCGGCGAACAGGCTGAGGACGATGTCGCCGAGCTGCTCGTCCTCGCGCGGGCACGGCTCCCAGAGCGCCGGATTCCCGGCCCGGCGCACGCGCCCGCCGGCGATGGCCGCGGAGAGGAAGCGATCGTCCGCGGCAGGAGGCATGAGGGCGCGGAGCGAGGCGAGCACCCGGTACCGCGCGGCCTCGACGATCTCCTGGAGCTCGGGCTCGTCCGCGCCGGCGGGCGCGGACGGGCCGAGCGACACCGGCAGCGAGAAGGCCTCGGTCACGTGCGTCGGGCGCCGCATCCACCCGGGCCGCACGAGGTGCTTCTCGAACCACCCCGCGAGCGCCGGCGCGCTCCGCGGCGGCTTGTCGATGAACGTCAGCGCCGCGAGCAGCGCGCGGCGATCGTGCTCGCCGGCAACGAGCGATGGAGTCGATGGAAGGGTGGGAATCGAGGTGTGCGAGACCGCTTGCCGCATGAGCACCCCCTGTCCGTCGCAGTCTGCACGAGGCCTTCCGCCCAGGGCCAGCAGCCGCAGCGCCCGTACCGAAGATTGCGGGCGCCCCCGCGACGCGACGCAGCGTATCCATCTGTCCAGGCCGCCTGCGATGTCCTGGCTGCCAGCGATGCCCCTGCGCCTGCGGCGTCCCTGCTGCCTCGATGTCCCTGCGCCTGCGGCGTCCCTGCTGCCTGCAGGGCGCGCGGCGGGATCAGTCCGTGATCTTGAGCGCGCCGCTGTCGTCGAGCGCGCGCCCCGCGTCGAGGCCGTCGGAGTCGGCCTCGAGCGCCTCCTGGGCCGTGGACGGCCGCAGGAACGACGGGTCGACGGCATCCCTCGGCGGCTGCGCGGCCGCGCGGGCGGCGGCGGGGGGCAGCGCCTCTCGCGCTCCGGCCCGCTCCTCTCGCGGGGCGGCGCGGCGCGCGCCTCGCTCGCGGCGCGCGGCCGGTGGCGGGTCCGCCCGGCGCGCCCCCTCCTGCCTGGCCGGATCGCGCCGGCTCGATCTGGCCTCTCGGGGCCGCTCCGGCGCGGGGCGCGCGGCCGGCTTCCGGGCGCGCGCGCCCGGGGTCCGGCGCGACGTCGCCGCCTTGCCTGCGCTGGCCACCCTCGCCGCCTGCGCGCGCGTGCGGGACGAGGGCGCGTTCTTCGCGAGCTCGATGCAGCGGCCGCGCATGGCGCGGGGGCAGGAGATGCGCACGTGCATGTGATCGTCGTGCGGCTCCCCGCCGGTCGGCTGCATCATCGCGAGCTGCGCGCGGACGATCAGGGCGCGGGAGACGCCGATGCGCTTGGCGTAGGTGATCAGCGCGTGCCGCAGCGGGTCGGCGATGAAGATGTGGCTCACGTGGGCGCGGGGGTCGGTGAGCAGGTGCTGCACGAGCAGCCAGTTGCGCGGCAGGTCGAAGCGCACCCCGGGCCGGCTGGTCGAGGCGAGGCGGGCGTTGAACCGGAGGAACGTCGGCGCGTGGACCTGCTTGCCCCGGGCGTCGAGCGCGTAGAAGCCGAGGTCGACGTCGCGGCCGCTCTCGTGCGAGCCGTGGCGGTGGACGTCGCCGCCGCCCTTTCGCGACAGGTCGCCGACCTCGAGCACGGCGCCCGGATAGCGCTTGGCCACGCCGCGCGCCGCGCGCTCCACCATGCCGACGAGCGCCGGCAGCCCCCAGCGGACGTCGGCGCGGGCGTAGGCGGGGACGACGCGGATCTCCTTGCGCGAGGCGTCGAGCCGCACGCCGCCCTCGAGGCGCCCGTCGTTGGGGTGGCCGACCGACACGGCGGGGATCCGGGGCGCGCGGGTCTTCGCGGGCTCGGCTGCCCGCCCGGCGCCGCCCGCGCGGTGGCGGCGGGCGTCGGCCGGCTCCTTCGCGCGCCGCGCGCGCGGCGCGGTGGGGCGCGCGCGCGCGCCCGCGGCGGACCGCGCTTGCTGCGAGCGCGCCGGCGCCTCGGGGGCCGCTGCGGCTGACCGGAGACCGGGGAGCGAGAGCGCCAGGATCGTGAGCAGCAGCAAGAGCGGTCGCGGCACACCGGTCCGTTACGGGGTTTCCACAGGGTGGGCCAAGAAGCCGGCGTGCCCTGGCCGACCGGCGGGACCGCAGCGCCCTGAGGGGAGCACGACCGGCCTGGCGGACGCCGCCGCACCGCCACCGCGTCGCGTCACGAGGGGGCGAAAGCGAAGCCTTTTGCCGCGCGGCCAGTTGGGCTACCTCTTGGGCGGCCATGGACAAGGTCTACAAGAGCGCCCTGGATGCCGTGCGCGACATCCCGGGCGGAGCCACCCTCCTCGCGGGCGGATTCGGCCTCTGCGGCATCCCGGAGAACTGCATCGCGGCGCTCCGCGCGCTCGGCACGAAGGATCTCGTGGTCGTGTCCAACAACTGCGGGATCGACGGCTTCGGGCTCGGGATCCTGCTCCAGAACCGCCAGATCCGGAAGATGATCTCGTCGTACGTCGGCGAGAACAAGGAGTTCGAGCGGCAGTACCTGAGCGGGGAGCTCGAGGTCGAGCTGACGCCGCAGGGCACGCTGGCCGAGCGCATCCGGGCCGGCGGCGCCGGGATCCCCGCGTTCTACACCCCGACCGGGGCCGGCACGGCGATCAGCGAGGGCGGGCTGCCGGTGCTCTATCACCCCGACGGCACCGTCAAGAAGTACTCCGAGAAGAAGGAGATACGGCGGTTCGACGGCCGCGACTACGTGCTCGAGCCGGCCATCCGCGGCGATTACGCGATCATCAAGGCCTGGAAGGGCGACCGGTTCGGCAACCTCGTCTATCGCCACACCGCCATGAACTTCAACCCGATGATGGCGATGGCGGCCAGGGTGACGATCGCCGAGGTCGAGGAGCTCGTCGAGGTCGGCTCGCTCGACCCGGACCACATCCACACGCCCGGGATCTTCGTGCACCGGATCTTCCAGGGCGAGCACTACGAGAAGCGGATCGAGCGGCGCACGGTGCGCAAGGCGCCTTCGGCCTGAGCCGCGCGCGGCGCAGGGACAGGGGACACGATGGGACTCACGCGGGAACAGATCGCGCAGCGCGCCGCGCTGGAGCTCAGGGACGGCTACTACGTCAACCTCGGCATCGGCATGCCGACGCTCGTCGCCAACTACATCCCCGCCGGGATCGAGGTGGTGCTGCAGAGCGAGAACGGGCTGCTCGGCATCGGCCCCTACCCGATCGAGGGCGCCGAGGATCCGGACCTCATCAACGCGGGCAAGGAGACCGTGACCATGCTCCCCGGCTCGGCGATCTTCTCGAGCGCCGACTCGTTCGCGCAGATCCGGGGCGGCCACATCGACCTCGCGATCCTCGGGGCCATGGAGGTCTCGGAGAAGGGCGATCTTGCCAACTGGATGATTCCCGGCAAGATGGTGAAGGGGATGGGCGGGGCGATGGATCTCGTGGTGAGCGCGAAGCGGGTCGTCGTGATCATGGATCACGCGGCCAAGAACGGCGCTCCGAAGATCCTGAACGAGTGCGCGCTGCCCCTCACCGGGCGCGGCGTGGTCCACCGGATCATCACCGATCTCGCCGTGCTCGACGTGACGCCCGAGGGGCTCGTGCTGCGCGAGCTCGCGCCCGGCGTGAGCGCCCGCGAGGTGCAGGAGAAGACACAACCAACCCTCCGGGTCCCCTCCGACGTGCAGGAGATGGCCCTGAGGAGCGCCTGAAGGTTCGCCGATGACCTGGCCCGAGAAGACCCTGCCGACGACCGACGCGAGCGAGAAGCGCTCGCTGGGAGCGGGCGTGTTCCGTCGCTGCGACGGCTGCGCGCACACGCACGACGCCGCCGAGCTCGCGCGCACCTTCGAGGTGTGCTCGCAGTGCGGCCACCACCACAAGCTCGACGCCGACGGGTGGCGGAGGCTCTTGCTCGACGACGGCGAGCTCGCCCAGTGGGACGACCACCTCGTCCCGAACGACCCGCTCCGGTTCAGCGACGGCAAGAGCTACCGGGACCGGGTCACAGCGCTCCACAAGAAGCTCCGCGCGAAGGAGGCGATCGAGATCGGCCGGGCCAGGATGGACGGCCGCGACGTCGCCTACGGCGCGTTCGTGTTCGCCTTCATGGGCGGGAGCATGGGCTCGGTCGTCGGCGAGAAGATCACCCGCCTGTTCGAGCGCGCGGCCCGGGAGGAGCTCCCGGTGGTGCTCCTCCAGTCGTCGGGCGGCGCGCGCATGCAGGAGGGCATCCTGTCGCTGATGCAGATGGCGAAGAGCGTCGCCGCGCTCGAGCGGTACCGGAAGACCCGGCTGCCGTTCCTGTCGGTGCTGCTCCACCCGACGACGGGCGGCGTCGCGGCGAGCTTCGCGTTCCTCGGCGACGTCAACATCGCCGAGCCGAAGGCGCTCATCGGCTTCGCCGGGCCCCGGGTCATCGAGAACACGATCCGGCAGACGCTGCCGGCGGGCTTCCAGCGCGCCGAGTTCCTGCTCGACCACGGGATGGTCGACCTCATCGTGCCGCGGCTCGAGATGAAGGCCCGGATCGGCACGCTGCTCCAGCACCTCTCGGACGGTCGCCGGGCGCGGCGATGACCTCGCCGGCGCCGCGGCTCTCCGCGCTGCTCGCGGAGCTGGGGCAGCGCGCGCCGCGGGGCATGGTGCTGGGGCTCGACCGGGTGCGCGAGGCGCTCGCGGCGCTCGGCGATCCCCACGCGGCGACGCCGGCGGTGCACGTCGCGGGCACCAACGGCAAGGGGAGCGTGTGCGCGATGGTCGAGTCGGTCGCGCGCGCGGCCGGGCTCCGCACCGGCCTCTACACGTCGCCGCACCTGTCGCGCTTCGCCGAGCGCATCCGCATCGGGGGCGACGCGATCGGGGACGCGGCGTTCGAGCGCGCCCTCGCCGCCGCGCTCTCCGGGGGCCCCTCGCCGCTCACGTTCTTCGAGGCGCTCACCGTGGCGGCGTTCGTGGCGTTCCGCGACGCGGAGGTCGACCTCGCGATCGTCGAGGTGGGCCTCGGCGGCCGGCTCGACGCCACCAACGTCATCGAGGCGCCGCTCTGCACGGCGATCACCGCGATCGCGCTCGACCACGAGGCCCTGCTCGGCCCGACGGTGGCCGACGTCGCCCGGGAGAAGGCGGGCATCCTGAAGCCCGGCGCGCCCGCGGTGCTCGGCCCGCTCGCGCCCGACGCCGACGCCGCGATCGAGGCCGCCGCGCAGGCGATCGGCGCCGGCCCGCGCCTCCGCGTCGCGCCGGCCGGGCGCGACGCGCGGCCGGGGGAGATCGCGGTCGGGCACGCCCGGCGCGACGGGCGCGCGACGCGCGTCGCCGGGCCGGGGCATCGCGAGGTCGAGGTGGAGCTCGGCCTGCGCGGCGCGCACCAGGCGGAGAACGCGGGCGTGGCGTGCGGCGTCGCGTGGCAGCTCGCCGCCCGGTGGCCCGCGCTCGAGCGGGCGCTCCCGGCGGGGCTCGCCGCGGCTCGCTGGCCTGGCCGGCTGGAGCGGCTCGAGGCCGGCGCCGCCCAGGTCCTGCTCGACTGTGCGCACAACCCGCACGGCGCCCAGGCGCTCGCGGCGTGGCTCGACGAGGAGGGCCCCGGCGCGGCGCGCACCGCGCTCGTGTTCGGGGCGATGGCGGACAAGGGCTGGGGCGAGATGCTGAAGGCGCTCGCCCCGCGCGCGCAGCGGCGGTTTTACGTCACCCCGCGCGGCCGCGCGGCGGCCCCGCTCGAGGCGCTGCGCGCGATCGCGCCGGGCGAGCCGGTCGGCGATCCGGGCGCGGCCGTGGCGCGGGCGATCGAGGGCGCGGCGCCGGGCGGGCTCGTCGTCGTGGCCGGCTCGATCTACCTGGTCGGCGAGGTGCGGTCGGCGCTGCTCGGCATCACGCCGGATCCGGTCGTGACGCTCTGAGCGCGGCCCGCGCGCGATGTGCAGGCGCGTCGCTGCCGCCTGCCGCGACGCTCTGGCACGGGCGATGCCGTCTCCGATGGCCATGGCATCCAGGAAACGTCGCTCGCCGGTGCTCTTCACGGCGGCCGCGCTCGGCGCGGTCGCGCTCGCGCGGACGGCGGTCCGCGCGCTGCGCAGGATCGACCTGCGGGGCCGGGTCGTCGTCGTCACGGGCGGCTCGCGCGGCCTCGGCCTGCTCCTGGCCGAGGAGTTCGGCCGGCTCGGCGCCCGGGTGGCGATCGCCGCGCGCGACGCCGAGGCGCTCGACCGGGCGGCGCAGCGGCTGCGGGCGCGCGGCGTCGAGGTGCACGCGGAGGCGTGCGACCTCGGCGACCGCGCCGCGGCCGAGGCGTTCATCGACGGCGTGGCGCGCGCCTTCGGCCGGATCGACGTGCTCGTCAACAACGCCGGCGTGATCCAGGTCGCCCCGATGCGGGATCTCCGCGTGGAGGAGCTCGAGGAGGCGATGCGCTCGAACCACTGGAGCGCGGTCTACACGACGCTGCGCGCGCTGCCGCACCTCGATGAGCAGGGGCGGGCGGCGCGGATCGTGAACGTGGCGTCGATCGGCGGGCGCGTCGCCGTGCCGCACCTGCTCGGGTACAACGCGTCGAAGTTCGCGATGATGGGCTTCTCGGAGAGCATCCAGGCCGAGCTCTCTCACGGCGGCGCGAGGGGCCCGCGCGTCACGACGGTGATCCCCGGGCCGATGCGCACGGGGTCGATCTACAACGCGGAGTTCGGCGGCAGCCGGCAGCGCGAGTTCGGCTGGTTCGGCCTCGCGTCGTCGATCCCGATCGCGACGATCGACGCGCGGCGCGCGGCGCGGCGGGTGGTGGCGGCGGCGCGCGAGGGGCGCGCCGAGGTGAAGCTCGGGCTGTCGGCGCACCTCCTGAGCTGGGCGCACGGGGTCGCGCCGCAGGCGACGGTGCGGCTGATGGGCTGGCTCAACGCGCTCCTGCCATCGGCCCGCGGCGGCGCGGGCACGACGCGCGGCCGGGATCTGCGCGCGCCGCTCCAGAGCTCGGTCCTGCTGCGCCTGAGCAACGAGGCGGCGCGGCGCAACAACGAGGCGCCGCCGGAGGCGGCGCGGTAGCGAGCTCGGAGGTCCAGGGCGCGAGGGCGTCCACGTCCCACCGCGGCGCGGCGGCGGTCGCGAAAGGCCAGGGCGGGATGGCGTCCACGTCACACCGAGGCGCGGCGGGGGCCACGCCGGCGGCGGCGCGCCACGCCGGCGTGGCGCAAGGACACGACCGCGCCGCGCGGGCAGAGATTGGCCGTGGGCTGTATTGGCAAAGGTTGCTAAGGGTGGTCTCCTCAGCCCAGACCAGAGAGAGGGACCGTGCCGAAGCAGACCAGGAAGGATCATCAGGGCGCCGCTCCGTCGGCGACGGGCGAGCCGCAGAAGCCGGGCCGCAAGCTCTTCGGGACCGACGGTGTGCGCGGCGTGGCGAACCAGCCGCCGATGACGCCGGAGATGGCGCTGCGCCTCGGGCGCGCGATCACGTTCGTGGCGAGCCGCGGGAAGTCGAGGCAGGTGCGGGTGGTGATCGGGAAGGACACCCGGCTGTCCGGCTACATGCTCGAGACCGCGATCGCGTCCGGCGTGTGCGCCATGGGCGGGCGCGTGATGCTGAGCGGGCCGATCCCGACGCCGGCGGTCGCGCAGCTCACGCAGAGCATGCGGGCCGACGCGGGCGTCGTGATCAGCGCGAGCCACAACCCGTATCAGGACAACGGCATCAAGATCTTCGGGCCCGACGGCTACAAGCTGCCCGACGCCGAGGAGGAGGAGATCGAGCGGCTCATGGAGAGCCACGAGCTCGACGAGGCCCGGGTGATCGGGGCGGCGATCGGCAGCGCCGTGAAGCTCGACGACGCGCGGGGGCGGTACGTGGTGTTCTGCAAGAGCACGTTCCCCGCGGCGCTGTCGCTCGACGGCGTGAAGATGGTGGTCGACGCGGCGCACGGGGCCGCGTACCGCGTGGCCCCGGCCGTGTTCACGGAGCTCGGCGCGAACGTGACCGCGCTCGGGGTGAAGCCGAACGGCCGCAACATCAACCGCGAGACGGGCGCGCTGCACCCTGAGCACGTGAAGGCCGAGGTGCTGAAGCGCGGCGCGGCCATCGGCATCGCGCTCGACGGCGACGCGGACCGGGTGATCATGGTCGACGAGCGCGGCGAGGTGGTCGACGGCGACGCGATCATGGCGCTCTGCGCGCTCAGGATGCTGCGCACGGGCAAGCTGCCGCGGAACACGATCGTGACGACGGTGATGTCGAACCTCGGCCTGGAGCGCGCGCTCAAGGCCCAGAACGGGCACGTCGTGCGCACCGCGGTCGGGGACCGCTACGTCGTCGAGGCGATGCGGAACGGCGGCTACTCGTTCGGGGGCGAGCAGTCGGGGCACCTCATCTTCCTGGACCACGCGACGACGGGCGACGGCATCGTGGCGGCGCTGCAGGTGCTCGCGATCATGATGGAAGAGGACAAGCCGCTGAGCGAGCTCGCCTCGAAGGCGATGCAGCGGGTGCCCCAGGTGCTGGAGAACGCGACGTTCGTGACCCGGGTGCCGCTCGACAGCATGCAGCGGACGCGGATCACCGTGGATCGCATCGAGAAGACGCTCGGGGACCGGGGGCGCATCCTGGTGCGCTGGAGCGGGACGGAGCCGAAGCTCCGCGTCATGGTCGAGGGCGAGGACGCGTCGGCGATCGGGGCGTACGCGCTCGAGATCATCGAGGCGGCCAAGCAGGACGTCGCCGGCGCCACGGCGTAGCGGGTCGATCCGGGCTGCCCGGCCGTCGTGGCGGGCTAGAGCGCTCGCCGCATGAAGAGATCCTCGAGCGTCTCTCGGCGCGGCGTCACCTCGACGACCTGCGCGCCGGCCGCGAGCGAGCGCTCCAGCACCTCGCGCACGCGCGCCTCGCCCTGCACGTCGACCACCACGACGTCGCCCCGGCGCGAGGTCGAGGAGCCCATCGCGCGGAGCTCGTCGAGCAGCCCCTCCCCCGCCCCCGCCAGCGTGACGTCGGTGCGCAGCACGTCGCCCCGCAGGAGCTGCCGGATCGCGCCGCTCACCACCACCTTGCCCTCGCGCAGGATCGTCACGCGATCGCACATCGCCTCGACGTCGCTCAGGATGTGCGTCGAGAAGAAGATCGTCCTGCCCTGATCGCGCTCCGCGAAGATGAGATCGCGGACCTCCTTGCGCCCCACCGGGTCGAGGCCGCTCATCGGCTCGTCCAGGATCAGCATCTCGGGATCGGCGACCAGCGCGGCGGCGAGCCCCGTGCGCTGGAGCATCCCCTTCGACAGGCGGCGCACCTGCCGGTCCGCCGCGTACGCGATCTTCACCTGATCGAGCACCTCCATCGCCCGCCTGCTGAGGGCCGCGCCGCGCATCCCGGACAGCCGGCCGCACAGCTCCACGAACTCGCGCGGGGTGAGGTAGGGGTAGACGTACGGGTTCTCCGGTAAAAAGCCGATCCGCCGCCGCGCCTCGGGCGACGGCACGCGCGCGCCGAACAGGAACGCCTCGCCGCCGGTCGGGGCGATGAGGCCCGTCAGCATCTTGATCGTCGTCGTCTTGCCGGCCCCGTTCGGCCCGAGGAAGCCGAAGATCTCGCCGCGGCGCACGCCGAAGCTCACCCCCTTGACCGCCTCGACCGCCTTCCGGCGCAAGAACCCCACCCGGAACGTCTTCAGCAGCCCGCGGACGTCGATCAGGAGCTCGCCGTCCTCGCCCGAGCCAGGCCGAAGGGCGCGCTCGTCGCGCGCCGCGCCTGCGATCTCGGCTCCGCTCATGCGCCCTCCTCGCCCTCGCGCTGCTCGCCCGCCGACGCGTCGCCGGGCCGCCCCCGGCTCCGCGCGCTCGCCGCGCTGTACTCGTGCAGCTTGTACTGGATCTTGCGCGGGCTGATGCCGAGGATCGTGGCCGCCTTCGACGTCGAGCCCCTGCACGCCTCGAGCGTGCGCAGGATCGCGTAGCGCTCCAGGTCGTAGATGGTGCTGCCGGGGATGCGCGGCATCGCGTCGACCGCCTCGGCCGGCTCCGACGACATCTGCGCCGGCAGGTGCCGCAGCTCGATGCGCGCGCCGTCGCAGAGCACCGCCGCCCGCTCGATCGCGTTCTCGAGCTCGCGCACGTTGCCGGGGAACGAGTAGGCCGTGAGCGCCGAGAGCGCCTCGTCGGTGAAGCCCTCGATCCGCTTGCCGTTCTCCTGCGCGTAGCGGCCCAGGAAGAACGTCGCGAGCTCGGGGATGTCGCTCTGCCGCTCGCGGAGCGGCGGGATCTCCAGCGTGACGACGTTGAGGCGGTAGTAGAGGTCCTCCCGGAACAGCCCCTCGGCGATGCGCTGGCGCAGATCGCGGTTCGACGCGGCGAGGATCCGCACGTCGACCTTGAGGGTCTCGTTGCCGCCGACCCGCTCGAACGTCCGCTCCTGGAGGAAGCGCAGGAGCTTCACCTGGGTGGCGAGCGGGATCTCGCTCACCTCGTCCAGGAACAGCGTGCCGCCGTTCGCCTGCTCGAACCGCCCCTCGCGGCGCCCGACGGCGCCGGTGAAGGCGCCGCGCTCGTGCCCGAAGAGCTCGCTCTCCAGCAGCGACTCGCTCAGCGCGGCGCAGTTGAGCCGGACGAGCGGCGCCTTCGCGCGCGGGCTCGCGCGGTGGATCATCTCGGCGATGAGCTCCTTGCCCGTGCCCGTCTCGCCCACGATGAGCACGCTCGCGCGGCTCGGCGCCACCTGCTCGACCAGCCGGACGAGCTTCACCATGCTCGGGTGGCTCGCGATCACGTGGCCGAACGCGTTGCGCTCGCGCAGCCGCTCGCGCAGCCGCGAGTTCTCCTGGAGCAGCCGGGCCCGCTCGACCGCGCGCTCGACCACGACCGCGAGCACGGAGAAATCGAGCGGCTTCGTGAGGTAGTTGTACGCGCCCTTCTTCACCGCCTCGACGGCGCTCGAGATGGTGCCGAACGCGGTCATCACGACGAAGGTCGCGTCCGGCAGCGCGAGCTGCGCCTTCTCCATCATCCGGATGCCGTCGAGCCCGGGCATCTTGAGGTCGGTCAGGACCACGTCGGGCGCGAACTCCTCGAGCTTGCCGAGCGCCTTGAAGCCGTCGGCCGCGGTCTCGGTCGTGTACCCCTCCTCGCGGAGGATCTCGGAGAGCGCCGCGCGCGCGTTCGCCTCGTCGTCGACGATCAGGATGCGCCCCCGGGATGCCATGGTGGCTTTCCTAGCATGTGCTCCCCGGAAATTGGGCGTCGCTCGCCCCCGGCCCGAGCAGCGCTCGGCGCCGCGAGGCGCGATGGCCGAGCACGTTTGCGACCGGGTCGCCGGCGCGACAGCGCGGCGCCCGCGCCGCCTTGGCGTGATCCGCGGTACGCCCGGGCGACCGTGGATGATCGCGCAGCGACGCCGCCGTTGGAGCGCCGCGCAACGACGCTTGTCGCGGCTCTGCCGCTGTCGAAACCGCTGTTTCGTGCACCGCTCGGAGTGATACAACGGGCCGCGCGCGAGGCCTGCACCGTCCCGATTGGCGGGCGTTTCCTTGATTGGCTTCGCGGACGAGGCTCGATGCACACGCTTCTGAAGGTGTTTGCCGGCAAGCCCCCGCGCGCTGCGCTCACGGCGCTGCCGCTCGTCGGCTCTCTCACGCTCGCGGGCACCGCAGAGGCGCAGCAGCCGCAGCCGCCCTTCGGACCGCAGCCGCCTCCCGCCCAGCCCGCGCCGCCTGGGCCCTTCGGGCCGCAACCGCCTCCCGGCCAGCCCGGCCCCTTCGGGCCGCAGCCGCCCCCGGGAGACGCGCCGCCGCCGCAGCTCGGGCCGCAGCCGGGCTTTCCCGGGGGCCCGCCGCAGCTCGGGCCGCAGCAGCCGGGCTTCCCTGGTGGCCCGCCGCAGATCGGGCCGCAGCCGGGCTTTCCTGGAGGCGACGCCCCGCAGCAGTTCGGGCCGGCGCCGTCTCCTGGCCAGCCGCAGCCGGACGCGAGCTTCTCGTTCGGCGCGCAAGCGTCCGCCGACGAGCAGGGCGCCCGGGCCGGCGCGACCGCGTCGCGCTCCGGTGCGTGGAGCGAGCAGGAGCGCGCGCTCTCGCTCATCGAGCAGCCGAACCTGTGGGGCTCGACCGGCCTCCTCCGGACGTCGTACGCGGGCTCCGGCGCGCCGGGCACCTTCCGGGTGTCGTTCCTGCTCGACTGGTTCTCGACGAGCGGCTTCCTCTGCGATCCGGCGGAGTCGACACCCGCCGGCCAGCCGATCACCTGCGGCCCCGACGCGCAGGAGGACTCGGCGAGCCATGTGGGCGCGTTCTTCGCGCTGAACGCGACCCCCCTGCCGTTCCTCGAGGGGTACGCGTCGATCCGCACATTCGCGAACGCGAACGATCAGGGGCGCCCCCGGCTGCTCCAGGTGCTCGGCGACACGACGCTCGGCGTGAAGGCGTTCACGCCGCAGAAGATCGCGAAGCGGTTCACCTTCGGCGGCGAGGCGCAGCTGCTCCTGCTCAACGGGACGGGCGACGTCGGCCTGGCGGGCGGCGGCACGAGCGCGGTGTTCCGCGGGCTCGCGTCGCTCGATCTGCGCAGGCCGGAGGGCAAGGGGTTCCCGCTGCGGGTCAACCTGAACCTCGGCTACAAGCTCGACAACTCCGGCGTCGTCGTCGAGGAGGTCGAGAAGGAGCGGGCCAAGGCGTTCAGGGACGGCCGCGATCGGCAGCCGATCTCCCGCATCGAGCGGTTCGGGCTCGGGATCAACCGGGTCGACTTCTTCCAGACGCACCTGGGCGTCGAGGTGCCGCTGCCGAAGGTGCAGCCGTACCTCGAGTACACGCTCGACATCCCGGTGAACCGGCAGGGCTACGAGTGCCACACGAGCCGCGTGTCGCGCGGCGACGTCTGCCTCGGGCTCGACGATTTCGCGGCGCCGGATCCGCAGAGCCAGGGCGGGCCGGGGTACTCGGCGGTGCCGTCGCGTCTGTCGCTCGGCGTGCGGGCGACGCCGTTCGAGAAGGCGTTCCGCGGGCTCTCCGCGCACGCGGCGTTCGACCTCGGCCTGTCGGCGACCTCGGTGTTCATCGAGGAGGTCGCGCCGCAGGCGCCGTGGTCGCTCTACCTCGGGATCGGCTACGCCTACGACACGAAGCAGAAGGAGCCGCCGCCGGCCGCCGCGCCGCGGATCATCCGGGAGCCGCAGATCGTGCCGGCGCCCCAGAGCTTCGTCCGCGGCCTCGTGCACGAGCAGAACAAGCCCGACGCGCCGGTCGCCGACGCCATCGTGACGATCGAGGGCGTCGCGCAGCCGCCGTACGCGACAGGTCCGGACGGCCGCTTCCTCACGCGGCACCTCGATCCGGGGACGTACACGTTCAACGTCCGGGCGACCGGCTACAAGCCGGGCACCTGCCAGGCGACGGTCCCGGCCGGCGGGGCGGCGCCTGGGCAGCCCGAGGCGTTCGGCGCGCAGCCGGATCCCTTCGGCACGCAGCCGGGGCAGCCGCCGCCGTTCGGCCAGCAGCCGGGGCAGCCCGGCGCCTTCGGCCCGCAGCCCGGGCCCTTCGGTCCGCAGCCGGGGCAGCCCGGCGCCTTCGGCCCGCAGCCGGGGTCCTTTGGCCCGCAGCCCGGGCCCTTCGGCCAGCCGCCGGGGCAGCCCGGCGCCTTCGGCCCGCAGCCGGGGCCCTTCGGTCCGCAGCCGGGGCAGCCCGGCGCCTTCGGCCCGCAGCCGGGGCAGCCCGGCGCATTCGGCCCGCAGCCGGGGCAGCCGCCGCCGTTCGGCCAGCCGCCGGGGGTGCCCGGAGCAGCGCCTGGCCCGGCGCAGCCGCAGGGGCCGACGTTCGTGGACGTCGACTGCTCGCTCGAGGCGCTGCCCAAGACGGGCAACGTCGTCGGCACGGTGAAGGACGCCGAGAGCGGGGACGCGGTCGCCGGCGCGACCATCCGGCTCGTCGACGAGGCCGGCCGCGAGCAGACGGCGACGAGCGACGCGAGCGGCGCGTTCCGCTTCGCGGAGCTGCCGGCCGGCGCGGTGACGCTCAAGGTCGAGGCGCAGGGCTACATGAACCACGTGAACCAGGCCGAGGTCCGGACGAACGAGGACACCCGCGCCGCGCTCACGGTAAACAAGCGGCCGAAGGTGTCGCTCGTGAAGGTGCAGGGCAACGAGATCAAGATCTCGAAGCAGATCCACTTCGAGACCGACTCGGCGAAGATCCTGGGCGACTCGAACGCGCTGATGGAGGAGATCGCGGACGTGCTCCAGCGCAATCCGAACATCCGCAAGGTCGAGATCCAGGGGCACACCGACAACACGGGCGGGCGCGAGCACAACCAGACGCTCAGCGAGGCCCGGGCCAACTCGGTGCGCGCCTGGCTCGTCCGCGCCGGCGTCGACGGCGCGCGGCTCGTCGCGAAGGGCTACGGGCAGGACCGCCCGATCGCGCCGAACGTCACGCCCGCGAACAAGGCCAAGAACCGGCGCGTGCAGTTCATCATCCTGGAGAAGTGAGACGAGGGACGCCGCGGAACGGGCGGATGCTCGCTCCGGCCCGCGGCGTTCGGGGGGCGCTCAGACCACGTCCGGCGGCGCGGCAGGGGTCGGCTTCGCCGCGTCCGGCGGCGCGGCAGGGGTCGGCTTGGCTTTCGCCTTCACCTTGCGGTGCGCGAGGCCGAGCCGGACCAGGAAGTCGCGCCGCTTGATGATGGCGCGGGCCGTCTCGGCCCACTCGCGGTACCAGGCGTGGAGGGCGCGGAGCGCCTCGACGTGCTCCTCGCTGGGGACGACCGCCCGCGCCGGCTCGGCGCTGCCGGCCTCGTCCTTGCCTGCTCCTCGACCGCCGCCCCGGCGCCTGACGCGGTGTCGACGAGCTGCCGCAAGCGGCTGCGCTCTTGCTTGGTGATCCCGCGCTTCGCGAGCGTCTCCAGCGCGGCGTGGTCTTCCTTGCGGGTCGCCTTGCGCGCCGGGCTCTTCTCGAGGGCGTCGAGCCGGTCGAGGAGCGTCTTCACCGACACGACAGCAGCCGCCCCCACCTGCGGGGCGAGGTTGTCGAACACGAACTTCTCCTGCGCCGGGTGGCGTCGCTGGAGCGCCGCGCGGATGAGCCGGACGTAGGGTTCGTCCCACGCGTCCAGCTCGGTGATGGCCCGTCCGACCTCGGCGTCCTCGACCTCGTCGGGCTCGCCGATGCCGAAGCCGGAGGCGCGGTGGAGCCGGTCCCAGCCGTCCCGGTGTTCCTCGTCGGTGTAGCCGCGCTCCCGGAGGAGCGCGCGGATCTGCCTGCTCTTGCCGGCCGCCGACAGGAACCTGAGCGCGCGGCCCGGCACCTCGGCGAGGACCTGGCGGCTGGGGCCATCGCTGTCAATCTTGATTTCAGAGCTCAAAGCAACCTCCCGGTCGGGAGATGTGCGCATGGCGAGCTCAACCGGCAACCCGGCGACGCGGCGCGGCACGATTGCGACGGCCGGCAATAGGGCGCCCTGCGCGTGCCGGAAGGCTTGTCGGCCACTCCGGAGGGGGTGTCGGCCGGCCGGGGAGGCCCAGGGGCGCCGGTTCTGGAGCATGTCGAGCGGGCCCGAGGGTCACCTTGGCCGGCTGGAGGGCTCGCCGGCCGGGATCTGCGCTGGATCTGGCGGCCTGGAGGGCATGTCGGCCGGACCGACATGCCTTCGGCGCGGCCGACATGCCCTCCGGACCGCGGGGGGCGGCCTTCCGGAGCGGCCGACATGCCTTCGGGGACGGAGGACAAGCCTTCCGGAGCGGCCGACAGGGCCTCCGGGACGCGGGGGATGGCCTTCCGGAGCGGCCGACACGGCCACCGGGACGCAAGGGGTGGCCATCCGGAGCGGCCGACTGGGTTCCGGAGGGCGGCGGCGTTCATCTCCGAGCCCGCCCACCTCGCCCGTACATCATCACGCGCGGATGCGGTGCTGGGTCCGTAGCGTGGGCTGTCAGGTCAACGACGTGCCGCGGAATCGGCGGCGAGTCGTTCCCGTTACCCCGCCGGTCACTCTGGATCGGCGAAGATGATCCTTGTCTCCGCTTGTTCGAGAATGGGGTCGTCAGCGCTCGTGAGCTGTATGATTCGTGAGCGTCCCTTCAAGGAGCGCCATACACGCATCTCGGCGTACCCGACTTGCTCGACGATACTCGAGAACCGGCGGCCCTCGCGAACGGCCTGACGCGACTGTTCCTGCATGAGCACGAGATGTCGCGCGTGATCCTTTTCTTTGCGCCGCAACTTGATGGCAAGGTCTACGTCGCTGACCGTCGGCTTGCTGCCGAGCATGCTCCCGAATAGAATCGCGGTTTCGACGGTGTATAGGAAATCAGCCTTCTGCCGAACCTCCTCACAGCGAGCGACGAACTCGTCGAGCGCGCGCTGTGCGGCCGACCGTGTCACGGGACGAGCGGCGCTGGCCCTGGCGAGCTGACCGCCCTTCGGGGTGTTCCCGTACCCAAAGGTACCATGTTCCTCGACTTGCTCGACGTACCCTTCCGAGAGAAGTACTGCCAGAAGCCTATCCGCACGGTCTGCGAACGTCTCTCGCAAGGCGTCTGGCTGCCACGCGTGGTCGGCATGCTTGCGCAGGAAGTCGCGGACCTCACGAATGGGCACGCCCGCGACGAAGCTCTTCGGATCGATATTCATCGCCGCGGCCATCGTCAACGATCCGTCCCACCAAGGCAACCCCCTATGATGCACATGAGCCTGCTCCGCGGTCTTGGCCTCCTCGTTCCGGCCCCAAAGGTGAGAAGGGGCGGGGCAGCCTTCAAACTCTGCCTCCGTGCGCTCGTCGTTACATCATTGCGCGGGGGCTCCGTGGATCACGCGCAGCGCGCTGAGTTCAGCGCAGCACGGAGAGGCGCTCCAAGTCGCCGGCTCCGCCGTCAGGGTGCGCAGCAACCTCGCCCGAAGACGCCGCTACCCGCTGGATTCACACGATGCCACGTGGAAGAAGGCCGAGTCGAGGCGCGCGGGCGCATCGATGTAGCCGGCGCAGGCCTTCCCGAACGTCGCGACGACCGGCGACGGCTTGGGCGCCGGGGAGGGCGCGCACGCGGCGAGCGCCGGCGCCTCGAACGTCACAGAGGCGAGCGCGTCGTCCTGGCTCGGTGCGCCGGCCGGCGTGCAAGTGCCGTCCCAACCTGCGCCGGTATCGAAGGTCATCGGATCTTCGGTCCCGGGGCACACGGAGGCGTGTGTCGTCACCGAGGACGGGAGCACACATGCGCCAGGGCCGCATTCGCACGCGCCGCACGTCTGCGGCACGATCGCCCCTCTCCATCCCTCCCACAGCGTCTCACGCTCTTCGGGACATGCCGGCGCCTCGCCTTGCGGCCCCTCCCAGAGCCAGACCGCAGGGCAGCCTGCATGCGGCTCGTCGGAGAGCTCCGGCACGTCGTCACATGCGAGCAGCATATGCGATGCAAGGGCGAACAATGCAGCAAGTCGCATCTCCAGAACCTCCAGCCAGAGCGTAGACGATCGCGGCTCCTGTCGCCCCTGTCTCAGGCAGGCGGAAGCATCAGAGCCGAAATCGAGCATGCGCAGAGGAGGCACACAGCGACACTGGAGGCCCGTCCTGTGCCGCGGATCGCGCCCGGCTACCATTTGACCTTGACCTCCGCGCCGCCGGGTCGCGGCCGCACTTCGGTATCGCCCGCGACGACGACGTAGACGAATGTAGCGACGCCCAGGAGCGTGCCGGCCGTGAGCGAAGCCGTTCCCAGGTGGCTCATGGTGCTCACGCCTTCGCGCGACGCATGTACCCGAGCAGCATCGCCTTCCCGCGCTGGCTCACACAACGCCGCCCGCCGCTCGTCCTGCGCGCTGTTGGCCGCGACATGAAGCCCGAGCCCCGTCACGAGCAGGCCCACCGCGGCGGTGGCGCCGGTGGCGGCGACCTACGGCTTCACGCCCGACGGAGCCCGTCCCGCCAAGGCCTCCCGCGTCGGCGCGAGCGGGCCACCCGCGGCACCGGCCGGCCGCGCGGGCGGGCTCTCGATCCTCTGGAACACGATGGGCACGCTTTGCGACTCAGCGACCTTGACCGTCACGCCCACACGGGCGATGCGTCCGTCGTACGCCATGGCGACGATCTCGTGCAGGCCGGGCAGCACGTAGACCCGATCGGCGCGATCGACCTTGCGGCCATCCACCAGGACCCGCTCCGGCACGACACCCGGGGCCGTGAAGATGTGGAGCACGCCCACTTCCTGAAGCACCCGCGCGAGATCGGCGTGCCGGACCTCCCAGCGGCGGCGCTCGAGGTCGTTCTTCGGCGGCGGCATGCGCGCGGCGCACTCGGAGAGTTCCTCGGCGGCCACGTCCCAGCGACCGAGGCGCGTGTCCACCACCCCGAGCTGGCAGAGGGCCATGGTCGAGGGGTCGAGGTGGAGGATACGCGCCCAGAGGCGCCGCGCCTCGACCATGTCGAGGCTCTTCATGGCGGCCTCGGCCTGCTGGTACAGCGCCTCCAGCTCCTTGGACCGCGGTGGCGGCTCGGCGGCGCGCAGGTGGAAGGACGCGAGGACCACGGCGATGGCCACTGCGCGCGATGAACACGTCCGCAAGAGAGAAGTGGCCATGGTTCGCCTCGCCCAGTTCGAGGAGACCTCTCCGCCGCGCCGGCGGCACCCCGCGCGGAAGACGTGGCCCATGTATCACGCTGCTCCCATCGCCCACAAGAGGGACCTCATGATGATGGCCACGCGTGCGATGCGGGCTGTCGGACCCTGGTGACCCATGGATCGGACGGACGACAGCGGCGCCAGGGTCCGTGGCGCGCGATTGGAGGCCTCGCCGAGCGGGGATAACGCTTTGCTGGGGAGAGGTTGTGGGTCTCGTCGCTCTATGATCGCGGCTCGCTCCCCTCTGTGCCAACGTCGGGTGAGACAAGCTGCCCCTGGAAATCTGTGATGAGAGGGCGGAGAATGGACCTGACCCGTGCCGAAGCCTTCCCATCTCCGATCCGTCGATCCTACCCCCGCCCCAGCGGCGCAGGGCGCTGCTCCCCGCCCGAGTGGCGCCGCCGTCGAGAGCGTGCCGAAGCCGGGCAAGAGGCGGAAGTTCTCGGCGGCGGAGAAGCTGCGCATCGTTCGCGAGGCGGCCGCGTGCACCCAGCGCGGGGACATCGAGGCGCTGCTGCGCCGCGAGGGCATCTACAGCTCCCTCCTGGCGGCGTGGCGCAAGCAGCTCGCCCTCCACGGCAGCGAGGCTCTCGCGGAGCGCAAGCCCGGCCGCAAGCCGAAGCAGGACGCCAAGGACCGGCGCATCGCCGAGCTCGAGAAGCGCTCGGCGCGGCTCGAGGAGAAGCTCGCGCTCGCTGAGAAGCTCATCGACCTCCAAAAAAAAGTCTCTGCCATTCTGGGCGTCAATCTCACGACCGACGGAGAGCGCTGATGGACGTCATCGAGCAGCTCGATGACCCGCACGTCCCCATCGCGCAGGCGTGTGAGGCGCTCGGCGTCAGCCGCGCTACGCTCTACCGGCAGACCCGGCCCGCGCCGCCTCCCGCGCCGCCCCGGCCCGCTCCGAGTCCACGCCGGCTCAGCGACCCCGAGCGGAAGGCCGTGCTCGACGTGCTGCACAGCGACGAGTTCGTCGACCAGCCCCCGCCGGAGGTCTACGCGACGCTGCTGTCGCGCGGCGTCTATCTCGCCTCCATCCGCACGATGTACCGGCTGCTCGCCGCCTCCGGCGAGAGCGGCGAGCGGCGCGCGCAGCGTGGGCCGATGAAGCATGCCAAACCGACGCTCACCGCCACGGCCCCCAACCAGATCTGGACGTGGGACATCACCAAGCTGCGCGGGCCGCTGCCCGGGGTCTTCTACTGCCTGTACGTCGTCCTCGACCTGTTCAGCCGCATGACCGTTGGCTGGCTGCTCGCCGAGCGCGAGAGCGCGGAGCTTGCCGAGCAGCTCTTCGCGGAGACCGTCGCCCGCCACGGCGTCGAGCCCGGCTCGCTCACGGTGCACGCCGACCGCGGCTCCGCGATGAGGTCGGAGGGGCTCGCCCAGCTCTTCGGCTCCCTCGGCGTCGGTCGTAGCTTCAGCCGGCCTCACGTCAGCGATGACAACGCGTTCTCCGAGGCGCAGTTCAAGACGCTCAAGTACCAGCCCGACTATCCGGATCGCTTTGCATCGCTGACTCATGCACGAGCGTGGTGCCAGGAGTTCTTCGGCTGGTATAACGACCTTCATCAGCATTCTGGCCTTGCGCTCTTCACACCTGCTGATGTATTCTACGGCCGCGTTGAAGACATCGCGGCCCGTCGACAGGTCGCCCTCGATGCGGCCTACGCTGCGCATCCTGAACGCTTCCCGAACGGTCCGCCCGTCGTACGCAGGCCGCCTGCCTCGGTCGCCATCAACCCGCTGTCCGTAGACGACGCTGCCGGCGAGGCCGCTGCGCCGCCGCACACGGGCACGACCAGCGACGCGCCCGAGCCTGGCGCCACGCCCGCCGCCGCGGCGCGACCTCTGCCGCTCACGTCCCAGAGCCGGAACGCGCCCCTCTGCGCGATCCACTCATAGGATTCTCGTCCGGCCTGTCTCAAACCTGTTGGCATTTTCCGCTCGGCCGTGGCTCTTCCTCGGACCCGTCCCACGTATCCCAGACCTCGTCCTGCGGATCGGGGAAGCCGAGCCCGGCCAGGAATTTCCGCGACTCCAGGACGATCTCGGGAGGGACTTCGAGGGACGGCGTCCAATCGCTGAAGAGCTCGCGAAGCCTCACGGCATGTACCCACGACATTGTCTTTTTAGGTTGGGACCCAGGCTCTGCGGTATCGTTCTTCTGTGCAATCGGGAGGTAGGCGTCCAGATGATGCAGGATGTGCTCGCGGGGCGGCGCACCGGTCGCTTTCGCCCTGAGTTTAGGGAAAGCACAATACGATGCAATATCCATCAAGCACACGAGGTGCATCAGGAAGTTCTTCATGGCAGCTTGCCCCGAAGGATCCGATTCGTCGCTGCTCATATGCGCGTCAATTTACCATCCATGTACTTAAAGGAAACCTGAACTCCACGGAAGGCGCTGATCACGGTTCCTGCTGATCCAACGGCCTCCCTGCCGACCATGCAGACGTAGGAGCACCACCCCTTCATCACAATATTGGCGAAAGGACCGAACCACTCGGGGCAGATCGTGCAACGGCCATCGCCGCAGTCGTTGAGACCGCAAATTGCAAATGTCTGCTTCGTCTCGGACCATACTTTGTGGACGAAGGGGCACCCGTACTCGGCGGCGCACTCGTTCCTTACGACGTAGCCGCGTGGAGTCGCGGGAAGAATCGCAGGATCGATGGTGGCGATCCACGCTTCCGCTTGCTGCAGCGCCCGGGGCGCGTACGTCTCCACGAGCGAGCTCAGTGTTCCCTCGTCGAGCGCCTCCGGAGCAAGCCCGTGCGACTCGATGGATCCCTGGATCAGGTACAGCGCATAGCTCGTCTTGGCCGTGGCGAGAGCGACCTCTTCTGGATCCGCGTCCTCGATCGCCCGCGCGAACGCTTCCTCATCGGACAGAGCTTCGGGATCCCGGGGATCGGCCGTGGGCACGGGCTTCGTTGGAGGAGCCGGCTCATCTGAAGGCGCCGGCCCCTCGCCGCTCGGGTCGCCCGTGCCCCCCGCGTCGGGATTGATCCGGATCGTGCAGCCGGGGATCATCAGCGAGGCGGTCGCCGCTGAGAACGCGAGCGCGCCAAGCCGGGTCAGGGTGCATCGTGCCATGGATGAGAACCTCCCAGCCGCGACCGGAGCACCGCGGTTGGAGGCGGTCAAGGACGGCGCGCCACGCCCGCCCCGGATCGCGCGGCTCCGGCATCGCGCAACGCGCCTCCGGCATCGCTCGTCGGCACGCGCGGATTGCTGTAGCGGATGCGTATGAGACGGCAGGCCGTCGCGGTCGCGCTGGCCATCGGGATGGGGTGCGTGACGCCCACGCCAGCTCCGGACGCCCGGCCCGCGGAGAGCGCCCAGCCCTCGGCCAGCGCCGCGCCGTCGGCGACGGCGACGGCGCGCGCCAGTGTGGCCGAGGTGGCGCCGGCGGCGCGCCCGGACGGCGCGGGTGCGCCGGTGCCGCAGGCGCAGGACGGAGGCCCCGGCGCATCCGCCCCCGGGGCAGCGGCGGACGCGGGCGCCGAGGCCGACGCCGCCGCGGTGTTCGCGCCGGACAACAAGATCCTGCCGCCGCTCGAGAGCCAGGAGCTCACCGCGCGGGCCAGCGCGCTGTTCGACGCCATCGTGAAGAACGAGCCGGCGCTGGCCGAGCCGTTCTGGTTCCCGAAGGAGCCGTTCATCCCGCTCAAGGACGTGAAGGGCCCCGGCAAGTACTGGGACAACCTCCACGCCGCCTACCTCGCCGACGTGAAGGCGACGCACCGGAAGCGCAAGAGCTGGGAGGGCGCGCGGTTCGTCGGGTTCGAGGTCGGCTCCAGGCCGAAGTGGGTGCCGCCGGGGAAAGAGGCCAACAAGATCGGCTATTACCGCTCGCTGCACGGCAAGCTGAGGTACGAGATCGACGGGAGGCCGGCGAGCATCGACGTCCACACGATCATCTCCTGGCAGGGTCGCTGGTACATCACGCACCTCGGCGACTTCAAGAAGCGCTAGCCTCCGCGCCCGCTCGCCGCGGCGGCTCGCCAGGGCGCAGCCCGAGGACCTCAGGGGACGCGATGGATCAGGCGCGACGCGTGGTGGATGGACTGAGGGCGCGGTACGACGCCGTGCGAGCGTTCACGGAGTCGCTCTGCGCGACGCTCTGCCCGGAAGACCACGTCGTGCAGTCGATGCCGGACGCGAGCCCGGTGAAGTGGCACCTCGCGCACACGAGCTGGTTCTTCGAGACGTTCGTGCTGGGCGAGCGGGCCGGGTACACGCCGTTTCACCCGCAGTTCAGGTACCTCTTCAACTCGTACTACGTGAGCGTGGGAGAGCGGCACAGCCGGCCGCAACGCGGGATCCTGTCGCGACCGACGGTGGAGGAGATCTACCGGTACCGGCGCCACGTCGACGAGCAGATGAGGGCGCTCCTGGACACGCTCGGCGCGGGCCGGGACGTGCTCGGCGCGGGCCGGGACCTCGAGCTCGCGTTCGTGATCGAGGTGGGGCTGCACCACGAGCAGCAGCACCAGGAGCTGATCCTGACCGACCTGAAGCACGCGATGGCCCAGAACCCGCTGCGCCCCGCGATCTTCGGCGGCGCGCAGCCGGGCCGGGGCGGCGGCGCGGCCGGGGAGCTCCGCTACCTCGACCACGCCGAGGGCGTGCGCTGGATCGGCCACGGCGGCGACGGGTTCGCCTTCGACAACGAGGCGCCGCGCCACCGCGTGTTCGTCGGCGCGTTCGCGCTCGCGGAGCGGCCGGTGACGTGCGGCGAGTACCTCGAGTTCATGCGCGACGGCGGCTACACGCGGCCGGAGCTCTGGCTGTCGAGCGGCTGGGACGCGGTCGTGGGCAACCGGTGGGAGGCGCCGCTGTACTGGGAGCGACGCGACGGCGGGTTCGCGCTGTTCACGCTGCACGGGATGCGGGAGGTCGACGCCGACGAGCCCGTCTGCCACGTGAGCTACTACGAGGCCGACGCCTACGCCCGGTGGGCAGGCGCGCGGCTCCCGACCGAGGCCGAGTGGGAGGTCGCGGCGCAGGGCGCGCTCGCCGGCGCGGGCGAGATCCGCGGCGGCGCCGCGCCGGGCGAGGCGGCGCTCGACGGGAACTTCGCCGAGCGCGGGCGCTATCACCCGGAGCCGGCGGGCGCCCCGCCGCGGGCCGGCGCCCCGCGGCAGATGCTCGGCGACGTGTGGGAGTGGACGTCGAGCGCGTACGCGCCGTACCCCGGCTTTCGCCCATGGTCGGGGGCGCTCGGTGAGTACAACGGCAAGTTCATGAGCAACCAGCTCGTGCTCCGCGGCGGGTCCTGCGCGACCCCGGCGAGCCACATCCGCCCGACGTACCGGAACTTCTTCCCCCCGGACGCGCGGTGGCAGATGAGCGGCATCCGGCTGGCCCGCGATCGCTGACCCGGCGCGAGCCCCTTCTCCTGGACGCTGCGCCGATGCGCCGCCATGGTCCCGGCGTGGCGCCGCTCGTCTCCGTCTTGCTCCCGTACCGGCAGGCCGAGGCGACGATCGAGGAGGCGCTGGAGAGCCTGCTCGCCGAGCGCGAGGTCGACCTCGAGGTCGTCGCCGTGGACGACGGCTCGACCGACGCCGGCCCGTCCACGGTCGCGCGCATCGCGCGGCGCGACCGCCGGGTCGTCCCGGTGGCGACGGGCGGCGTGGGGATCGCGCGGGCGCTCTCCCGCGCCGTCGAGGCGGCGCGGGGCGAGCTCCTCGCGCGCATGGACGGCGACGACATCTCGATCGACGGCCGCCTCGCGCGGCAAGCCGAGGCGCTCCGGCGCGACCTGCGTCTCGGCGTCGTCGGCGCGCGCGTGGAGGCGTTCGCGGACGGGCCGGTCGGCGAGGGCATGCTGCGCTACGTCGACTGGCTGAACTCGATCCTCACGCCCGAGGATCACGCGCGGGAGATGTTCGTGGAGTCCCCGCTGTGCCACCCGTCGGTGATGCTGCGTCGGAGCGCGCTGGAGCAGGTCGGCGGGTTCCGGGAAGCCCCGTGGGCGGAGGACTACGACCTGTGGCTGCGCCTCGACGCGGCGGGCGTGCGGATGGCGAAGCTCCCCGAGCTCGGCCTGCGCTGGCGGCACCGCGAGGGTCGCGCCACGTTCGCCGATCCGCGGTACGCGATCCTGCGCTTCCTCGCGGCGAAGGGGTACTACCTGGCGAGGAAGCTGGACCGGACGCGCCCCGTGGCGGTGTGGGGAGCCGGCAAGACCGGTCGGCGGCTCGCGAGGGAGCTCGCCCGGAACGGCGTGCGGCCGGAGCGGTTCGTGGACATCGATCCGCGGAAGATCGGCCGGGTCGCGCAGGGCGCGCCCATCGTCGACCCGTCGCGCCTCGCGCGGGGCGCGCAGACCCTCGTGGTCGCCGTGGGGGCGCGGGGGGCGCGCGCGCTCATCCGCGATCACCTCGCCGCGCGCGGCTTCGTCGAGGGCTCGGACTATGTGTGCGCCTCCTGAGCGCGCGCCACGAGCGAGTATTTGCAAGCGCGCTCCCTGATGGGAGGATTCGATCCCACGACGATGCGCGTCCCGGTGCTCACGAGCCAGCTCGATTTCCCTCCGCCCGAGCGCGCGACCCCCGAGGGGATCGTGGCCGTGGGCGGCGAGGCGTCGCCCGAGCGGCTCCTCGCCGGCTACCGCAGGGGCATCTTCCCGTGGCCGCACGAGGGGCTGCCGCTCCTCTGGTTCTCTCCGGATCCGCGCTTCGTCCTGCCGCCGCGCGAGGCGCACGTCCCGCGCTCGCTGCGCAAGCGGATGCGGCGAGGTGAGCTCGAGGTGCGGACCGACACGGCGTTCGTCGAGGTCATGCGGGCCTGCAGCGAGGCGCCGCGGCCAGGGCAGGACGGCACGTGGATCACCGAGGAGATCGTCGCCGGATACGCCGCGCTGCACGCGGCCGGGGTGGCGCACAGCATCGAGAGCTGGTCGGACGGCGAGCTCGTCGGCGGCCTCTACGGCGTGTCGCTCGGGCGGATGTTCTTCGGCGAGTCGATGTTCGCGCGCGCCCCCGACGCGTCGAAGGTCGCGTTCGCGACGCTGCTCGGGAACCTCGTCGCCTGGGACTTCGCGCTGGTGGACTGTCAGGTGTACACGGACCACCTCGACCGCTTCGGCGCCGTGGAGTGGCCGCGGCGCGAGTTCCTCCGCGCGCTCGCAAAGGCGCTCGACGCGCCGACGAAGCTGGGGCCGTGGCGCTTCGATCTCGCGCCCGACCAGGCGGTCGAGCGGCTCATCTCGCGGTGACCGCGCGACGCCCGGCGCGTCCGAGCTACCCCTCGGCGCTCCGCCCGGGCCGGACCTCGGCGCTCCGCCCGGGCCGGGATCTCGGCGCCCCGCCTGGGCCGCGACCTCGGCGCTCCGCCCGGGCCGGGACCTCGCCCTACGAGCGCTCCGAGCCGTCCTTGATCTCGCGGAGCAGCTCCTCGATCCGCCGCTCGGCGTCCGGCCCCTCGTCGTAGAAGAAGCGCAGCGTCGGGACCACGCGCAGCCCCATCGTCCGGGCGACGTCCCTGCGCAGCCGGCCCGACGCGGCCTCGAGCCCCTTGAGCAGGGAGCGGCGCGACGCCGCGTCCTCCGCCCCGAACTCGTGCCGCACGTGAACCTTCGCGCTCTGCAGATCGTCCGTGAGCTCCACGCGCGAGACCAGCACGCCGGAGAGGCGCGGGTCGCGCAGCTCCCGCAGCAAGCTGGACAGGTCTTCTCGGAGCCGCTCGGCGACCCGCGTCGCCCGCTTCACCATGCCGCTCATTCGTCGTCCTCTGCGTCCTCGAGCCTGTCGTAGGTCGCTCCCAGATCCGGATCGTCACGCCCGAGCGCCTGCTCGATGCCGCCCTGCACCCCCGCCCCTCCCTCGCCGAACGGCACGATCTCCGTCGCCCGATCGGTGAGGACCGCGTGAGGCAGCGACCCGGCCATCGCGGCCACGTCCGCGAGGACCTTGTCGCACATCGCCGCCGAGTTCGAGACGACCGCGACGCCGAGCGTGGCCCGCCTCGGATCGTCGAGCACGCCGACCTCGGCGATCGACACGCGCATCCGGGCCTGCGCCCGCTCCTTCAAGGAGCGCACCACGCTGCGCTTGTCCTTGAGGGAGCGGGCCCCGACGATATCGAGGCGAAGGCGGAGGACGCCGACGAACATCGAGGCGCCTCAGAGCTTCGTCTTGACCTCTTCGATCTCGAAGCTCTCGATGATGTCGCGCTCCTTGATGTCCGAGTAGCCCTCGAGCGAGATGCCGCACTCGAACCCCTCGACCACCTCCTTCACGTCGTCCTTGAAGCGGCGCAGCCCCGAGAGGCGCCCCGTCCAGACCACGGCGTTGTCGCGGATGAGCCGGGCCTCGGCGCCGCGCTTGATCGAGCCGCTGATCGCCATGCAGCCCGCGACCGTGCCGGCCTTCGTGATCTTGAAGACCTGGCGCACCTCCGCGCGGCCGAGGACCTTCTCCACCTTCGTGGCAGGCAGGAGCCCCTCCATCGCGCTCCGGATGTCGTCGACGGCGTTGTAGATGATGTTGTAGAGCCGGATCTCGACGCCCTCGCTCTCGGCCAGCGCGCCCGCCTTGCCGGCAGGCCGGACGTTGAAGCCGGCGATGATCGCCTTCGACGCGACCGCCAGGTTCACGTCGCCCTCGGTGATGCCGCCGACGGCCCCGTTCACGATCGTGACCTTCACCTTCTCGGTCGAGAGCTTCGCCAGCGCGTGGGTGATCGCCTCGACCGAGCCCTGCACGTCCGCCTTGATGATCAGCTTGAGCTCGAGCTGATCGGCCTCCTGCAGGTTCTTCGTGATGGCCTCGAGCGAGACGCGCGAGTCCTGCGGGATCAGCGTCTTGGACGCCTTCTTCCGGCGGGTCTCGGCGATCTCCTCCGCGGTCTTCCCGTCCTTGACGGCGTGGACGGGATCGCCCGCGCTCGGCACCTCGTTCAGGCCGAGCACCTCGACGGGCGTCGCGGGGCCGGCCTCGGCGACGGAGCGCCCGAGCTCGTCGGTCATCGCCCGGACCTTGCCCCACGCGGCGCCGGCCAGGAGGATGTCGCCCGTTCGGAGCGTGCCGTCCTGGACCATGACGCGCGCGACCGGGCCGCGGCCGCGGTCGAGCAGCGCCTCGATGACGGTGCCGCTCGCGCGCTTCTTCGGGTTGGCGCGGAGCTCCTGCACCTCGGCGAGGAGCAGGACCGACTCGAGGAGCTGGTCGATGCCCTGGCCCATCTTGGCCGACACGTGGCAGAAGATCGTCTCGCCGCCCCACTCCTCGGGCTGCAACCCGAGCGAGGCGAGATCGCGCTTGATCTTGTCCGGATCGGCGTTCGGCTTGTCGATCTTGTTCACGGCGACGAGGATCGGCACCTTCGCGGCCTGGGCGTGCGAGATCGCCTCCTTGGTCTGGGGCATCACGCCGTCGTCGGCGGCGACCACCAGGATCACGATGTCCGTGAGCGAGGCGCCGCGGGCGCGCATCGCCGTGAACGCCTCGTGGCCCGGCGTGTCGAGGAACGCGATCGTGCCGCGCGGCGTGTCGACGCGGTAGGCGCCGATGTGCTGCGTGATCCCGCCCGCCTCGCCCTCGGCGACCGTGGACTTCCTGATCCGGTCGAGCAGCGACGTCTTGCCGTGGTCGACGTGACCCATGACGGTGACGATCGGCGGACGGCTCTCGAGGTCCTCGTCGGTGTCGGTCCCGGCCTGCATGGC
The DNA here is from genome assembly GCF_004135735.1 of Sorangium cellulosum. Classification (GTDB taxonomy): domain Bacteria; phylum Myxococcota_A; class Polyangia; order Polyangiales; family Polyangiaceae; genus Sorangium; species Sorangium cellulosum_F. Next base: position 6,907,875 of record NZ_CP012670.1, read on the forward strand.
CGCGGTGAGCGTGTCCTGCTCGCTGACGGCCACGTCCTCGACGCTCCAGCCGAACTCGCTCGCGAGGATCTTCGCGGTGTCGGCGTCGAGCGTGCTGTTGATGTTCACGCCCGTCATGCCCATCGACAGGAGGCGCATGAGCACGTCGGTCGCCTTGAGGCTCATCTTCGCGGCGAGCTGCTGGAGGCTGACCTGCTCCTCGATCTTGATGACCTTCTTGTGCGAGGCCATCTCCTGCGTGGAGACCTGGACCGGCTTGCGCGGGACACCGCCCCCGCCCCCCGGGCGCTGGCGGAAGCCCCCCGGACGCGTGTTCCGGCCGCCCATCGGCCGGCCCCCCGGGCCGAAGCCGGGGCCGCCGGGCCGTGCCTGCTGCGCGCTGGCGCGCGGATCGTACGTCGTACGCCGCGCCGGCGGTGTGCCGGTGCGGGCCGCAGGCATGGTGACACCAGGGCGCCCCTGCCATACCTCGATGCCGGTCTTCGGCGGCGAGGACGGGCGGCGCGGCGGCTGCACGGGCGCGGCCGCCGTATCTTCCGGCTTGCCGGTAGACGGCGACGCGGGCGACGGCGCCGGCCGCGACGGCGCGCGGGGACCGGCGCCCGCCGGCCCCGCAGCCTGCGCGGCCGGAGCGGTAGACGGCCGCTGAGGCGCGGCAGGCACAGACGTCGGCCGCGATGCAGCCTGCTGCGTCGGCGTGGGCGCGGCAGGCGCAGACGTCGGCCGCGATGCGGCCTGCTGCGCCGGCGTGGGCGCGGCAGCCGCGGCAGGCGCTGGCGCGCTGGCCGCCTTCGCCGGGGTGGGCGCGGGCGCGGCCGGCGCAGGCGCCGCCGCGGGCGCAGCCGGCGCCGGAGGGGTGGGCGCAGCAGCCTGCGCCGGGGTGGGCGCGGGCGCGGCCGGCGCAGGCGCCGCAGGCGCGGCGGCGGCCGCCGTGGGCTGCTCCGCCGCGGCAGGCGCTGGCGAGACGGGCTTCGCGTCGGCCGGGGCCGCCTTCGCCTCGGCCGGCGCCTGCGTGGGCGCCGCGGCGGGCGTGGAGGGCTCGGTCGCGGCGGCAGCGACGGCCGGCGGCGGCGCAGCCGGCGCGGCCGCGGCCGCGGGCGCCGGCGCGCTGGGCGCGGGCGCAGGCTCGCGCGGGCTCGCGGCGACCGGCGGCTCGGGGGCGGGCGCCGGGGGCGCTGCGACGGGAGCGGTGGGCGGCGGCGGAGCGGGGCGATGGGCCGGCGCTTCTTCCTGAGCAGCGCGCTCGGGCGGCGGAGGAACCGGAGCGGACGCTGCCGAGGGTCGAGAGGGCGCCGGGGCGGGCGTCGGGGCGGCGGCGCGCGCGGGCGCCTCGGCCGGCTCGGGCCCGCGGCCCGGCGAAGAAGGCTCGGGCTCGGCCCCGGGCCGCGCGCGACGCTTCACGACCGTCGGGCGGATCCGCTCCTCCACCACCTCAGGCGACTTCTGCCGCTCGAGGTGCCGCTTGACCCGCTCGACGACGTCGGACTCGACGGCGCTCATGTGATTGCGCACGTCGCCTATACCCATGGACTGGAAGAGCGCGACCAGCGTCTTCTGGTCCATGTTGAGCTGCTTGGCGACCTCGTAGACCCGGACTTTGCTCATGCACCTCGCTCCACGTTAACCAATCCGCCTCACCCATCCGCGCGGGCGACGATTTGCGGCCACTCTGTCCACCGTCGGGGCGCGCCCGGGTTCCCCGGACTCCGCCCGCCTGCCCCCGACCGCGCCGCCTTCCCCGGTCTCCGGCGCAGTAGCAAGAAACCGACCGGCCCCGCCCCTGGATGCCGGCTGTTCTTCGCGGCTGCCAGGCGCGCCCTCCGGGCTGCCGGGTTGTTTCCCGGCCTCCTGGGGCGAAAGGCGAGCGCCGGGCTCGGGGTGCTCGGACGCCACCCCCGGTCTACCCGGCCGACGGCGATGCTCCGGGCCACCATGGCCTGGCGCTGTCTTCCGCGGTTCCGGGTCCCCGCCCTCTTCCGCGCGGGCGGGCGCATGGCGCGCCGGCCGCCCCCGTCGGCCGAGGCTGCCCCGCTCACCCGTCGCAGGATCCTCCCCCCGCTCGATGCGGGCGCAGGTGTCCACGACATGGACCGCGCTCGCGACGGCGGCCGCGATCGACGCCGAGGAGATGGCCATCACGGCCACGCCGCGCTCGCGCGGGCCGCCGGCGAGGGCGCCGAGCGCCTGCTTGCTGCCCCACGCGACGGCGCGCCCCTCCGCGATCGCCCGCCGGACCTCCGGCAGATCGGCCCCCGCCGCCGCGTCACACGCGACCAGCACGAGCGAGGCCTCGCCCCGCGCGCACGCCCCCGCCACCGCGTCCGCGCCGATCGCCGCGCTCTGCGCGCGGACGGCGGCGCCGACGAGCCCCTGGATCCGGCGATCGGTCGCCTCACGGATCGCTCGCGCCAGCGAGACGACCGTGAGCGGCGCCGCGCCCTCCGGGGCCCCCTCGCCCGCGCCCTCCGCGGAGGGGGCCGCGCCGCCGAGGCCCGCGCCGCCGAGGATCGTGTGGACGCGCCCCTTCGCCGCGCGGGCGAGGCCTCGGGCGACCGCGGCCGAGAGGCACTCCCGGCGCGGGTGCACGTGCGCGCCCCGCCCGAACCCGCCGTCGCCCGGATCGACCGCGATCACGCCGGAGGGGCCGAGGATGAGCCGGACGAGCGGGCGCGCGCCGCGGGCATCCCCGACGTCTACGCGCTCTCCGCAGCCGACGCACGTGCGCACCCGCCCCCTCTCCGAGGGGCCGCGCTCACCCGCGCCGTTCTGTCGACTCACCACCGATTCCATCCTCGCTCCCCTCGGCATGCGCTAGGCGTGCCTCGCCTCCGCGGCGCGGCGAATGTCCGCCCGCGCTGCATCGAGCACCTTCTGCTCACTCTCGACGAAATCTCGCGCGCCCTGCTTGATCGCGCGCGCCTTCTTAATGCCGAGGCCCGTGCGGATCGCCAGCCGATCCTCGTCTTCTCGGAGCAAATCCTCGACGCTCCGGTACCCGGCTTCCTCGAGCAGCACCACGGTGCGCTCGCCGACGCCGCGGATGAACATCAGCCGCTCGCGATCGGTGAGCGGCTCGGTGCGCGAGCTCGCGGCGCGGATGCGCTCCTGCCGGAGCCGCTCCATGGTCGTGTCCGCCTGCGACTTGATCCGCTCGGCGGCCTCGGCGCCGCCGAGGCCCGGGATGGCGGCGAGCTCCTCGATCGAGGCCTCGCTCACCTCCTCGAGCGCGCGGAAGCCGAGCCGGTACATGGACTTCGCGATCTGCTCGGTCACCCCGTCGATCTGCTGGAGGGCGGAGATCGCCTCCTCCTCCATCTGCTTGAACTTGGTCTCGCTGATGATGTCGAGCTTCCAGTTCGTCAGCTGCGCGGCGAGCCGCACGTTCTGCCCCTTGCGCCCGATCGCGAGCGACAGCTTCTCGTCCGGGACCACGAGCTCCATGCGCCCGTCGGCCTCGTCGACGATGACCTTGTGCACCTCGGCCGGCTGGATGGCCGCGATGACGTACCGCGCCGGATCCCGGTCGAACGGCACGATGTCGATCTTCTCGCCCCGGAGCTCCTGGACCACCGCCTGCACGCGCGACCCCTTCATGCCGACGCACGCGCCGACCGGATCGACGTCCGCGTCGCGGCTGGTCACCGCGATCTTCGAGCGGGCGCCCGGCTCGCGGGCGACCGACACGATCCGCACGATGCCCTCGTAGATCTCGGGCACCTCGGCCTCGAAGAGCTTCTCGACGAGCCGGGGATCGGAGCGGGAGAGGATGACCTGCGGGCCGCGCGCCTCCCGATCGATGTCCTTCACGTACGCGACGATGCGATCCCCCGGCCGGTACGTCTCGCGCGGGGTCTGCTCGCGGAACGTGAGCACGCCCTCGGTGCGGCCGATGTCGACGATGATGTTGTTGCCCTTCTCGAACCGCCGCACGATGCCGCGGATGAGCTCGCCCTTGCGATCCTTGTACTCGTTGAAGATGAGATCGCGCTCGGCGTCGCGCACGCGCTGGAGCAGGACCTGCTTCGCCGTCTGGGCGGCGATGCGCCCGAACGTCGTGCGTCCGTGCTTGAGCTTCAGGATATCGCCGTATTCCTTGTCCTGATCGCGCGCCTTCTCGGCGTCCTCGGGGCGCCAGAAGACCTGGAAGCCGAGCTCCTCGCCCAGGGTCGCGTCGAGCTTGAGCTTGTTCACGTCAGCGATGGAGATCTCGCGCTCCGGCTCCGTCACGGCCTCGACCACGGTCATGTACTGGAAGAGATCGACCTGCCCGGTGTCCTCGTTGAAGCGCGCCTCGAGCTCGCGGGTGGGGCCGAAGACGCTCTGCGCGGCCTTCAAGATCGCGGCCTCGATCGTCTCGACAAGGATCTTCTTGTCGATCCCCTTCTCCTTCGCGACCTGATCGAGGATGCTGCCGAGGCTCGTCTCCGAGGTCGGCATCGCTGCCATCGTTGCCATGACGTCCCTGTCTCCTGATCTTTCTGCTCTCTACTTGCGCTTCTCGGAGCCGCGCTCGCTCCGCTCTGGGGTCGACCGCGGGGCCGCCTCCGCGAGCCGCTTCGCCGGCCCTGACCCCTTGGCCGCCTCCTTGCCCTGCCGCTGCCCCTTCCTGGGCTTGGGCTGCGACGTGAGCTCGAAGACGAGGCGCGCCTCCACCACATCGGTCAGCGGGACCTCGATCCGCTTGCCATCGACCAGGACGGCGACCTGCCCCTCCGGGGCCTCCAGGAGCTCGCCCCGGAGGAGCCGCTGGCCGTCCGGCGCCGGGCGAGACAGCTTCACCTTGGCCGTCCGGCCGCGGAAGCGGGCGAACTCGGCCGCCGTGCGCAGCCGCCGATCAAGACCTGGAGAGCTGACCTCGAGATTGTAATGATGGGCAATGAGGTCCTCCACGTCGAGGACCGAGGAGACGTCGCGCGAGACGTCCGCGCAGTCTTCCAGCGTGACGCCGCCGGCGACGTCCGCCGCGCCCTCGCGCTCGATCGTGATCCGCAAGGTCCAGCCCGCGCGCTCCGTGACCCACTCCAGATCGACGAGCACGACCCCGTGCGAGGCGAGCACCGGCACGACCGCGTCGCGGACGCGCCCCAGATCGAATGCGGCTCTGGTCGAAGACTCCATCGGTTGCTGCATCTGTCGGAAGGTCACCCTCGGCGAATCCGGGGACCCTCGGCGCCGCGCGCCCCGAGCGGCGTTGCCCGGCGCCCCTGCGCCAAAAAAAAAGAGCCGATTCCCGAACTGGGAACCCGGCTCGCGGATCCGCCTAGTTGTCGGCGGACAACCTAGTCGAATGCTGACCTTCATGCAAGGGGGGATACGGGCAATCCGCCCCCGCAGGGACGGGGATCTCCCCCGCCGGCGCGGTGCCGCAGCGCACCACCCCGGAGGCTCCGCGAGGGCCCCGTGAGCCCGGCGCCGCCGGACGGCGGCCTGCCTTACGCCAGGTTGGGCAGCGCGACGATATCCACGTGGAGAACCTCCTCGAACGCCGCGATTTCCTTGAGACAAGCCTCGCTCGGCCGCCCGGAGACCCGCATCTTCGTGCACGTGGCCGTGGCGCCATCGAAGACGGTGTTGGAAATCTCCTCGATGTTGATCCCGTGCCGTTTCATGACCATGAGCGTGTTCGCGAGGACACCGACTTTGTCCAGCATCCGGACGACGACCGCATAACGAGCGGGCGAGGTCGCGCAGATGTTGACCACGTTGGGCACGTCCTCCTCGGTCATGAAGGAGCGGATGATCCGGGCCGTCTCCAGGGCGACGGCGCGCTGGGCCTGCTCGGTCTGGGCGCCCACGTGCGGCGTCCCGTAGACGATCCCTCGCCCGAGGATGCGCGCGTCGAACGCCCCCGAGGACTTGCCGGGATCGCCGGCGAACACGTCGAGGCCGACCCGCAGCCCCTTGCGGGGGATGAGCTCCTCGAGCGCGGCGTAGTCCACCAGGTCGGGGCGCGCGGCGTTCACGACGATGGCGCCGTCGGGGAGCGCCTCCAGCACGCGCCGGCTGACGATGCCGCGCGTCTGCGGGGTGGACGTCAGGTGGATGGTGAAGATGTCCGAGCGGGCCGCCAGCTCCTCCAGCGTCCGGGCGTGGCCGACGTCCAGCTTGGCGGCGCGGCCCGACGTCAGCGAGCGCGACCAGGCGTGGGGCACGAGGCCGAACGCCCGGGCGCGCAGCAGCACCTCGCGGCCGATCGCGCCGAGCCCCGCGATCCCGATGCGCTGCCCGTACAGGCCGCGGGCCACCGAGTACTTCGCCTTCTCCCAGCGGCCGGCCCGGAGATCGACCGTCGCGTCGACCAGCCGTCGATCGAGCGCGAGGATGAACGCCATCGTGAGCTCGGCGACCGCCGTCGCGTTCTTGCCGGGACAGTTCGCCACGTAGACGCCGCGCGCGCTCGCCGCCGCGACGTCGATCGTGCTCACCCCGACGCCCGCCCGGACGATCAGGTTGAGCTGCCGTCCAGCCTCGATCGCCGCCGCCGTGACCTCCGTGGAGCGGACGACCAGGATCCCGACCCCGTCCAGGGCCGCCGGCAGCGTGTCCCTGGTAAGCTCCGGCCGGGACTCGATCTCGATCCCGAGCACCTTGAGCTCTTCCAGGGCCGAGAGATCCAACTTGTCGGCGACTAGCAGGCGCATGCGAGCGGGAACGGTAACAGAAAAGCTCGCGCTGACGATGGGCGTTCTGGCCCTCTCCTGCGCCAGCGATCATCAGGTCTCTCCCTGGGGCGCCGCGCGCAGGCCGACCCTCGGCGCGTACGTCGCGCCGGCCGATCTCGACGCTCGGCTGCGCGCCATCGACCTCGAGGTGGCCGAGCTCGGGCTGTCGCTCGACGTCGAGCTCCGCGGCGCGCTCCCGCGCGGCCGCGGCGAGGTGGTGGTGCGCGGCTACAGCGGGACGGACGCGCTCGGGCGCCGCACCTCCGCGGTCCGCGTGGCCACGCCGCGCGGGGTGGTCATGGCGGCGGGGCCGCTCGAGGGCGCGCGCGCGGACCGCCGTCAGGCGACCCAGCTCGTGCCGTCGCTCCTGCCAGGATCCGAGGCGGCCCCCGCGCACGACGAGCTCGGCGTGTTCCGCTCCGGCACCGATCTCAACCGCGACGACGCCCCGGACGTCGTGCTCAGGAACGAGGCCGGCGAGCTGGAGATCTGGGCCGTGCACCCGCTCGGCGCGGTGCGGTACGCCGTCGAGATCGCCACGCCCCCGCGGTTCGCGCTCGACGTCGACCGCGACGGGTTGCTGGAGCTCGCCGGCCGGGTGCGCGTCCCCGAGCGCGATCCCATCGGTCCGGATCTCCTCGACGTCGCGTCCTTCGAGGGCGGTCGCTACACGCACCGGGGCGGCGCCGCGCGCGCGTTTCACGCGGCGCGCGCGGGCGAGGCCGCCGGCCCGGGCAAGCCACCGGGGCGCTCGAAAGACGACGGCACGCCGCCGGCGCGCCCGAAGGACGACGCCATGCCGCCGGCGCGCCCGAAGGACGACGGCAGGCCGCCGGCGCCCCCGGAGGACGACGCCACGCGCCTGCGGCGCGCGCTGGAGCGGGCGTGGCACGCGCTGCTCGCGGGCAGGCCGGCGGAGGAGACGCTCGCGGCGCTCGACCGCGAGCAGGTGCCGCCCGCGCTCCGCGAGGCGTTCGCGGCCCACCGCGCGCGGGTGGCAGGGGTGGCGCCGGCGAGGCCGACAGGCGCGGCGACGAGCGACGGCACGCGCGGGCCCGGCGGCGCGCCTACTCGTCCGCCGGCAGCATCGGGAACGCCTGATTGAACGTGACGACGATGTCGCCCGGGAGGGAGTCGGCCTCCCTGTGGCCGCGCGTGAGCGGGAAGCCCCAGTCGGCGCGCATGACGACGCGGTTGAGCTGCGGGAAGAGGAACCGGATCCCGAAGCCGGCCGACTGCTTGAGGCGCAGGTCGTCGAAGCCGTCGAAGGCGTCGCCCACGTCGAAGAACGCCGCGCCCGCGAGCTGGCACGACCAGACCTCGAGCGGGCGGGTCCTGAGCTCCAGGTTCGCGGAGAGCACGTCCTCGCCGAGGAACGCCCCCGTCGGATAGCCGCGCAGGCGCGTGTCGCCGCCGAGCTGCGACCTGCGGTTGAGGTGGTTCCTGTAGCGATCGAGGAGCCGCGCGTCGAACACGAGCCGCCCGACGCCGAAGCTCGGCGTGTGCACGCGCGCGCGCACCTCGAGCGAGGCGTCGGCGATCCGCGACGGCTCGAGCTCCGTGACGCTCTCGACCACCGCGCGCGCGAGGCCGTCGCCGAGCGGGACGGTGTACGCGGCCGCGGCGGAGATCCCGAGGAAGCTCCGGGTCGAGTTGAGCGCGGTCGTGACCGGGTACACGAGGATCGAGAGCTCGTGCCCCAGCCGGTAGTCCTCCTGCAGCGCGAGCGTGTTGAAGTCGAGCACGCGCAGGAAGCGGGTCGAGTACGTGGCGTACCTGAGCGTCGGCGCGACGCGGGTGTCGCTCACCGGCATCTCGCGCCGCTCGAACTCGGCGACCGCGGCCGGCGCGAAGCCGGACCGGTCGTCGAAGCGGTAGACCCTGCGGCTCGCCTCGACGCCCACCGAGAGGTCGTGCTTCACGCCCGGGGCCCGCGCCGCGCCGCCGCCGAAGCTGCGCGTGACGACGTACCTGCCGACCAGGAGATCGCTCCGGTAGCTGTACGGGATGCCGTCGCGCTCCGGCGTCGCCTCGGCGTCGAAGCGGGCCAGCTCCGCGCCGATGAAGCGGCGGGTCACCTCGTCGCGCCAGCTGATCTCGGCCTCCCAGGCCCACTCCGCCGACGTGGCGTAGAGCGGCTGCCCGTAGAGGAACGCGCCGCTCGAGCCCTCGAGCTCCCCGGTCTCCCGGCCGAAGATCGCGTTGAGATCGGTCTTGAGCCGCACGTGGCTGCCGCCGATGCGCGGCATCGCGTACGCGACGCCGAGCGAGAGCGCCCCGGGATCGAGCGCGAGCTGCGCGGCGACGGCGTGGTGGACGCCGAGCAGGTTCTGCTCGCTGGGCTGCAGGAACAGGTATTCGAGCTGCCCGCCGGCGAAGCGGTAGTCCGTGTTGAGGCGCAGGCTCCAGACGTCCTTGGTGGCGACGACGACCCGCACCCGGCCCGGGGCGCTGCCCCGCGCGGCGAAGACGAGCACGAGCGAGAGCTGGCTCAGGTCGCGCAGGTTCCGCGCAGACTCGTCGGCGAGCGCCTGCTCGTACGGGCGCCCGACGGCGAGCAGCACCTCGCGCCGGATGACGTACGGCCGCGAGAGCGCGTGGAACCAGTTCAGGAAGCGCGGCGCCGGATCGCGATCCTCGATCACCTCGAGCGGGACGACGTCGACCGCCTCGACGATCTTGCCGTCGGGGGCAGGCTCGATGGTCGCGCCGAGGCGCGCGAGCGCGCGCTCGATCGTGTCGCGCTCGTAGCTCGAGTAGCCCTCGAGCCGAGGGGCCTCGGGGGGCGCCGCCGGCGCGCGCGGCTCGGCGCGCGACGCGGTCGCGGACGTCGCGCCGGCGGCCAGGAACGCGAAGCGCATCACCGCGATCGACGCGCCACGCACGATCCGCTCGCCTCAGAAGGAGTCGCCGTCGCTGGGAGGGTACGTCGCCATGACGTTGATCTTGTACTTCACGTACTGGTGCGGGATCGCCGCCCAGTCGGGCTTCGGCATCGCCCGCTTCACGCACCGGATCAGCTCCCTCGTCCTCGTGCGCTTCACCGTCGTCGACTTGCCCGCGTAGAGGTTGGTGCGCTTGCGCCGGAAGTCCATGTCGAGGACGAAGCTCACCGTGATGCTCGACTTGCCGGTGGGGGCGCACGGGACGCTGTCGCGGATCGCGCGCGCGAGGCCGTCCTCGAAGAACGTGATGTGATCGCAGCGATCCGGCGGCGTGGTGCCCGGGCCGGGGTTCTGGCACCGGATCGTGGTGAACGGCGAGAGCGTGACGCGCTCGGGCTGCCCCGCGTCCGCGTCCGCGGGCACCCCGGCGTCCAGGGCGAGCGCGCCCGCGTCGACCGTGGCGGCGTCCGCGGAGGGGATCGACTCGGGCTTGGGGCGGCGCCAGAGGTAGAGCGGCACCGCCACCACGATGAGCCCCGCGACGAGCGCGATGATGATCTGGAGCCGCACGGGGCGCTCGCTGCCGCCGCGACCGAGGTAGCGGTACGGCGAGGGCTGAGACGGCGGGCTGGACGGGAACGGAGGCCGGCTGTTCATCAGACGCGTTCAGGGTCAATCGATGAGCGTCCGCGCCGGGCGCCCGGGCTCGCCTTTCACCAGCGTCGCGCCGAGCTCGAGCGTCTCGGGGAGCATCCCCTGAACCTGCGCGACCACCTGCTCCACCACATGGCGAGCCTCGTCAATGCTCGGCCCGACGATGGAGACCACGAACTTGAGCGGCCCCGTCCGGCCCGCGACCGCGGGCGTGAGGCTGAGCAGCAGCATCTCGGTCAGATCGATCACCCGCTGCGCCGCCTTCCGAAGGGCGAGCATCTCCAGGATGGTCGGGCGCTCGCTGACCTGGCGGTTCGGCCCGCGCAGCTCGTAGCGCGCGACCTGCATCGGCACCTCGGCCCAGTCGGCGAACAGGCCGTCCTCGTCGATCGCCTTCATCAGGTGCTCGCGCACGAGCAGGCCGGTGAGGCCGTCGCGCTTCGCGAGGTACTGCCGCGCGCGCCGGTGCTGCGGCGAGTCCGGGCCGAACGTCACGAGCTTCATCCGGCACTCGCCGACCTGCACCTCGCCGCCGTGCAGCAGCGAGACCTGCGCCTTGCGCTCGTAGTTGAAGTCCGCGTACGTGCCGTTCGTGCTGCCCTGGTCCTCGATGAGCCACGAGCCGGTCTGCCACTTCAGGATCGCGTGCGCCCCCGAGACCGTCGCCTCGGGCACGCACAGGCTCTGATCGCTGCGCCGGCCGAGCGCCAGCTTCGTGTCGTGCAGCGGGAGCAGCGTGCCCACGATCTCGGGCGCGTTCGTCGCGTACGTCACGAGCAACGACTGCGCCCCCGGCGTGAAGTTCAGCTTCAGCGCGCCGCCCGGCGGCGGGCCCGGGTCGAGCCGCTCGCGCGGCAGCTGGATCGGGCTCGTCGTGAGCTGCGACGGGTTGAAGAAGCGCATGTGCCGCGCCTGCGGCCGCATCGACGGGTCCTCGTTGAGGCCGCGGAAGATCTGCCTCACCTCGTCGATCGACAGGCCCGCCGGCACGTCGAACATGATCTGCTGCTTCATCGTCTTGAGCCGCGGCTTGTAGCCGGGCTCGGGGACGCGGCAGGTCCACATCTCCCAGAGGGTCAGGGCCATCGCGTACACGTCGTCCTCGGGGCTCGCGCCGCCGTTGCGCAGCCGCTCGGGGGACATGTAGTTCGGCGTCCCGCCGTCGGGCGGCGCGCCCGGGCGGCGCGCCGAGGCGCGCGCGCGCTCCTGCGCGAAGCCGAAGTCGAGGATCACCGCGCGCCCCTCGGAGACCATCACGTTGCCGGGCTTCAGATCCCCGTGCACGAGGCCCTGCGCGTGGATCGCCGCGAGGCCGTTGCAGACCTCGCTCGCGATCTTGCGGAACTCGTCCGCCGAGTAGCCGCCCTGGGCCTTGCGCTTGCGGATGTGCGTGTGCAGCGTCTGCCCGGGGATCTGCTCCATCACGAGGATGGGGCCCCAGGGGCTCGGCGCGAGGTCGTGCACGCGGCAGACGTTCGGGTGGCCGACCGAGCGCGCGAGGAGGAGCTCCTGGCGAAGCGCCTCGTCGTCGCCGGGCATGCGCGACTCTTCGCGGACCACCTTGAGCGCCACGGTCTGCTGCGTCGAGCGATCGAAGGCCAGGAAGACCTCGCCCATGCCGCCCTTACCGAGGCTCTGACGGATATCGTAACGGTCGTTGATGACCGTTCCGGCAGTGATGGGAGGAGGGGGTGTCTTGGTCACGGCCCGCGGTGGATCAAAAAGGAGCGCGAACCGGCGCGTGCCCGACACCGGCTGCGGCGCACAGCGTCGTCCATCTCCACGTGGAGCGCAACGGTCGTTCTGGGGGACAGGCCGGACACAGCGCCATGCCAGCCCCCGCCCCGCTGGTTTGGGCCGAATTTGGGCCGAGATCGCTCCCCCGGACGCTCCCGCCGCCGGGGCTCTTGACGAGGGCCGCCGATTTGTTTACGCGGCCCGGGCAGCCCGCCGGCGGCCGCGCGCCGGCGCGGTCGTCGCCTGGCATCGCGGGTTGCGCCAGGCCAGCGGGGCGGTGAAGCCGAGGCGCTCCTGGACGAGCGCGTCCCCCGGAGGCGCAGGGAGCCCCCCCTGCCCGACGGGCGCGAGACGGCGAAGCGGTGCGATGTCAACGACTTCTTCTCGGCCGCCGCCCCGGGCGAATCGCCTGCTCCGTATCAGCGCCTCGCCGGTCGGCGACCCCGCCGCTGAGCCAGGCGGACTCTGCAGGTCCGGCCACGGCGGCTCCGCCTGACAGGACGCGCGGTTCCCGGTTCCTGGACGGCCGCTCCCGGTTCCTGGACGACCGCTCCCGGTTCCTGGACGACCGCTCCCGGTTCCTGGACGACCGCTCCCGGTTCCTGGACGACCGCTCCCGGTTCCTGGACGGCCGCTCCCGGTTCCTGGACGACCGCTCCCGGTTCCTGGACGGCCGCTCCCGGTTCCTGGATGGCCGCTCTCGGTTCCTGGACGACCTCTCCCGGTTCCTGGACGGCTTCCCCCCGCTTCCTGATCCGGGGCGATGGCGCCGGCCCGGTCACCGCGGATCGCCGCGGTCACGTGTTCCCCACGCCCCACGCCGCGGAGCGGCGCACAGCAGGCCGCATGCGATCCGTCCACGGGCCGCACATGGCCTGATCGAGACTCCGCACGACCGCCCCAAACGACCCCATCACGCGCGTTGCCTCACCTCGATTACCGGAATGCCATGTACATTCCTGCATTGACGGCGCGATCGGCTCCTGCGCCAGGACACCTGTGCTGCGGCCAACCCGGGAGTGGCCGACCGTCCAGACGGCAGCGCACCGCACCGCGCTCCGTGCATTTCATCCATGTGTCGCGGCACGGCAGATTGACACATCAGAGTCGCCTCAGTCACACTGCTCCCGAGGCGGCACTTGTGTATCCAATCTTCACCTCCTCCCGCTGCCCGAGGAGAGGCACAACATGCCTGATGGCCGACAGCGAGAGATGACCGGCGGCGCCAGGACCTCGAAGCCCGCCGCGGCGGATCCGCTGCTAGGGCGCGTCATCAACGGCCGCTTCAAGATTGTCAGCGTCATCGCGCGCGGCGGCATGGGGAAGGTCTACAGGGCCGAGCAGGCGCCGCTCGGCCGCATCTGCGCGCTCAAGGTGCTGAGCCCCAAATACGAGGGAGATCACGACCCCGAGTTCCACAGGCGCTTCTTCCTCGAGGCGTCGACCGCGGCGAAGCTCTCGCACCCGAACACGGTCACCGTGTTCGACTACGGCCAGAGCGACGACGATATCTATTACATCGCGATGGAGTACATCGAGGGGAGGACCCTCCACCGCGTGCTCCGCGAGGAAGGGCCGTTCTCCGAGGCGCGCACCGCGCACATCGCGCGCCAGATCGGCCGGTCGCTCCGCGAGGCGCACGGGCTCGGCGTCGTGCACCGCGATCTCAAGCCGGGCAATGTGCTGCTCGTCGATCACGAGGACGAGCACGACCACGTGAAGGTGCTCGACTTCGGGCTCGTCAAGGACACCGAGAGCGGTGAGGACCTGACGCAACGGGGCCTGTTCATGGGCTCACCAAAGTACATGGCGCCCGAGCAGATCACCGGCAGCGAGGTGTCCGCGCGCACCGATATCTACTCGCTCGGCGTGATGATGTACGAGATGCTCTCGGGCAAGGTGCCCTTCGACAAGGGCGCGAGCGTCGGGACGCTGATGTCGCACGTGAACGATCAGGTCCCGCCCATGCAGCGGCACGACCCGGCGCTCTCCATCTCGCAAACGATGGAGGCGATCGTCCTTCGATGCCTCGAGAAGGATCCGGCGCAGCGCTTCTCGTCGATGAACGAGCTCGTCGCGGCGCTCAAGCTCACCGGGGACGGCCCGGCCGCGCGCGAGCCGGGCGAGAGCCTGCCCACGCTCTCCGGCCTGGCGAGCTACCGCCCATCCATCCCCCCGCGCTCGACCACGAGCGACTTCCCGGGCGTCACCGTGCCGGGCTCGTCGCCCCCCACGAGCGCCGCGGGCGCCTGCACAGGCCCGCTCGCCACCGACACCGCGCTCCAACCGCAGGCGGCGGCGCCGCTCTTCGTCGCGCCCACGATCACCGATTCCATGGGCGCCGATCCCACGAGGGCCGATCCCAGGACGTCGCGCCCGGCGCCGCCCCTGGAGGTGCTCCCCACGACCGCGACCGGCACGGGTCCGGGCCGGAAGCTCGCCCCGTGGGCGATCGCCGCGGTCCTCGCGACCGGGGTGGGCGCCGCCGCCGTCGCGGCGTCACGCCCGCACGCCGCGCCGCCGACGAGCGCCGCGGCCTACGGCCCGAGCACCCCGGCCGGCGGTCCGAGCACCCCGGCCGGCGGTCCGAGCACCCCGGCCGGCGGTCCGAGCACCCCGGCCGGCGGTCCAAGCGCGGCGGGCGGCGGTCCGAGCGCGGCGGGGGGCCCGAGCGCCGCGGCCGACGGTCCAGGCGCGGCGAGCCCGCCGGCCGCCGGGACCGCCCCGGCCGGGGCCGCGCCGCACACGCTGCGGGTCGAGAGCGCGCCGCCCGGCGCGGTGGTCAGGGAGGGCAACCGGGAGCTCTGCGCCGAGACGCCGTGCGAGATCACCTGGCGAGGGGCGGCGGCCGCGCCCACGGCGGAGCACGATCTCGTCTTCGAGAAGAACGGGTTCAAGCCGGCGACGGTGCGCGTCTCGGGCGCCGAGGAGAAGGTGCGCGCGAGGCTCGATCCGGTCGTGATCCCGCCGATGGGCCCCCCGAGCAAGCCCCGATCGAACGCCTTCACGCCCGCTCCCTACAAGAGCAATCCTTATTGATTCGGGGCGCGCCGCGCGTCGGCTACGCTGCTCGCCGTGCCCCGTCGGCCGCACTCCCTTCGCGCTCGCCGGAGGAGCGATCCGGGCGCTCCTTCCATGGTTGAGGCTGTTCGATGAGATCTGGGAAGCTCTTCGCCTGCGCCGTCCTCCTCGGCGCGATGACCGCCGCGCGCGGCGCGCTCGCCGACGCCCGCACCGAGGCGCGCCTCCACTTCAGGGCAGGCATGGATCTCATCGCCCAGAAGCGGTTCGAGGAGGGCATCCGGCAGCTCCAGAAGGCCCACGAGATCCTCCCGCACCCGAACGTCGTCTTCAACATCGCCCGCGCGCACGCCGAGGCGGGGAGCCTCGAGCAGGCGATCGCCGCGTACCGCGAGTACCTCGCGAGCGATCCCCCGGACCGGGACCAGGTCACGCGGTTCATGGAGCACCTGGAGCAGCGCCTCGCGGCGCAGCGCGCCGCGGCGGCCCCCGAGGCGCAGCGGCCGGCCGCGCCCGAGCCGCAGCGGCCCGCGCCGCCCGAGCCCGCGCCGGGCGGCGGCGCCGGCGCCCCCACCGCCGCGCAGCCGGACGCGCGCCCCGGCGCCGCCGAGGCCGCGGGGCCGGCGCCCGCGCCGCCGCGCGAGCGCGGGGCCGACGCCGCGCGGCTCGTCGGCGCGGCCCGCACCGAGGACGTCTATCAAGAGACCGTCGTCACCGCGTCGCGCGGCGCCCAGAGCCCCCTCGACTCGCCGAACTCGACGACCCTCGTGACCCGCCAGGACATCCGGCTCTCCGGCATGACGCGCATCCCCGAGCTGCTCCGGCGCGTGGCGGGCATGGACGTCATGCAGATCACGGGCGGCGACGAGAACGTCTCGATGCGCGGCTTCAACAGCCGCCTCGCGAACAAGCTCCTCGTCCTCGTGAACGGCCGCACCGTCAAGAACGACGTGCTCGGCTCGACCTTCTGGGAGGCGCTCTCGATCGACGTCGATCAGATCGAGCGCATCGAGGTGGTGCGCGGCCCGGGCTCGGCGCTGTACGGCGCGGACGCCTTCGCCGGCATCGTCAACATCATCACGATCGAGCCCGGCGCCGGCGAGAGCGGCTTCCGCGCCGGCTACGGCGACCACCAGCAGGGCTACGGCTCGGTGTGGGCGTCCGCGCGCGAGGGCGACTTCGCCTACCGCCTGTCGGCGGGCTACACCCGCTACCCCCGCTGGACGCGCGAGGTCGCCGATGATCGCATCGACCTGGAGAAGAGCGAGCTGGATCAGGACCTCGGCGCGCAGAACGTCCGCGTCGACCTCCGCGCCTCGCAGCGGCTCGGCCCGGGCCGCGAGCTCGCGATCGGCGGCGGCTACGCCCGGAGCGAGCTCGACATCTACGGCATCGGGCCGTTCAACGACTACAACCTGGAGGTCGAGACCTCCGACGTCTCGATCGCGTACCTCAGCGACAACGTCAACGCGAGGACGTATTACTCGCGCCTCGACGGGCGCTCGCAGCTCAACGCCGCGTACCTCGGGCACACCCTGTACGCGGGGCGGCCGCAGCAGCACATCGTGAACGCCGAGATCGAGTTCGTGAAGACGCTCCGGGCGCCCGCGCCCGTCGTGCACGACGTCCACATCGGCCTCGGGTACCGGCTCAAGGCGACCGCGTGGAGCTACCTCGACGAGGGCATGCCGATCGAGCACCACGGCTCGGTGTTCCTCCAGGACTCGATGAGGCTCGGGGCGCGCGTCACGCTGGTCGCCTCCGGGCGGCTCGACTACGTGCCTTACCTCGAGCGGCTCATCCCGTCGCCGCGCGGCTCCCTCATCATCAAGCCGACCGACCGCCAGGCGATCCGCCTCTCCGGCTCGACCGCCTTCCGCTCGCCCACGGCGCTCGAGGCGTACGTCGATCTGCCGATCCAGCTCGCGCTCCCCGGCCTGGAGCTCCTCTCGACCACGAGGTCGCCGGGGACGACCGACGTCCTCCTCGATCCCGAGCAGATCATCACCGCCGAGGCGAGCTACCTGAACCAGCAGAGCGACCACTTCGAGTTCGAGGTCACGGCGTACTACAACCGCGTGAGCAACCTCGTCGTGCTCGCCGAGCCAGAGCCCGTGACCCTGTCCGAGCGCGCCGCGGGGTTCGGCGGGCTGAACCCGGAGACGGGGCGCTACACGTCGGGGCTCGGCGGCTTCGAGAACCAGTGCGACATCTACCATGTCGTCGGCGGCGAGCTCGGCGGCCGCGTCTACCCCGTCGAGGGCCTCGACGTCTTCGCCAACTACGCGCTCAACCTCTCGCAGCAGCAGCGCCCCGGCGGGTGCGGCGCCCTCGAGGACGAGCGCACCAGCCAGCACAAGGTGAACGCGGGCGTCCAGGTCCGCACCCCGGTCGGCGTCGACGGCGAGGTCACGCTCCACTACCAGTCCGGGCAAACGTGGACCGAGCAGGTCCCGACCGGGACGGTCATCGCCACCGGGCGCTACGCGCTGCCCGCGTACACGCTGCTCAACGCGCGCCTCGGCTACCGGTTCCTCGACAACCGCGCCGAGATCTCCGCGACCGTCTTCAACGCGCTCGACGGGCTCGGCGACGAGCCGCTCCAGATGCACCCGTTCGGCAACCGCGTCGGCCGGCGCTTCATGGGATTCTTCCGGTACTCGCTCTAGGCACCTCCATGCTCGGACCCAGCCCCCGCACCGGCCCGCTCCTGCTCGGCGCGCTCCTCGCAGCCCTCCCCGGCTGCGAAGGGGCGGACGTGTTCATCCCGCTGCCCGCGCAGAGCGGCCCCGCCGGGGTGCTCGACGGCGCGGTGACGTACTCCGGCCCGCGACCCTGCACGAAGGACGGCCGCGTCGTCGGCGCCGCGATCGTGCTCGGCTTCGACGCGCGCCGCCTGCCGCCGCCGGAGGGGCTCGGCGCCTCGGCCGCGAGCCTCGACGTGATCCCGGGCGACGAGCTCTTCCGAGGCCTGGGCCCGGCGCTGCGGCACGCGCCGGACGGCGCGCTCCTCTGCCCCGAGCCGGACGAGGCGCACGTCACCGTGAGCGGCGCCTTCCGGCTGTCGCCGCTGCCCGCCGGCACCTACCAGGTCCGCGGCTTCTACGATCACGACGGCGACTTCGACCCGCTCTTCGGCATCGCCAACCAGCCGACCCAGGGCGACGTGGGCGGCGGCGCGATCGAGAACGTGGGCGAGGTGCTCGCCGGCGCCCCGCCGCGCTACCGCGAGATCGCGCTCGGCACGCCGTCGGCCGGCGGGGCGCTCGAGATCCCCGAGACCGGGGCGCGCGTCAGCGGCATCGCGGTCACCTTCGGCCTCCCGTTCCCGCTGGAGCGGCCGATCTTCCATGTCGCCGAGCTGATCACGCCATCCGGCGTCACGCCGCGCCCGGACGAGGTGGTCGTGGCGTCGGACTACTGGCTGGACACGTTCAGCCCGACCGATCCCGAGGGGACCGAGGCGTCGCTCGTGCGCCTGCGGCTCGCGGCCGGGCTGCCCGCGAGCGAGATCGCGGCCGCGGCGAAGCCCCCGCTCTCGCTGCCGGTGGGCGGCGCGACCGCGTCGACCCTCACGTACGCGCGGCAGGACGTGAACGGCGACGGGGCGCTCGACGCCGCAGATCACGTCCCCGACGCGGCGCTGCTCCCGGCGCTCTTCCCCATGGCGGTGTTCGCGAAGCTCGAGGGCGACGCCGGGCTGGTCAG
Source organism: Sorangium cellulosum (assembly GCF_004135735.1). Taxonomy (GTDB): domain Bacteria; phylum Myxococcota_A; class Polyangia; order Polyangiales; family Polyangiaceae; genus Sorangium; species Sorangium cellulosum_F. Next base: position 6,926,542 of record NZ_CP012670.1, read on the forward strand.
CCAGGCGGCGCCCACGGTCCTCCTCCAGGGGCTCACGATCTACGAGGACCTCCCGACCACGGCCGGCCAGCTCGGCTCGGAGACGCTGAACGACCCGAAGGAGAGCGCCCTCATCGGCCTCCGTCCGGCCGCGCTGTGCCTGCCCCCGGAGAGGCCGGACGAGGGCGTCCTCGTCCTCAGCCGCGAGAGGGACAGGAACGACAACGAGATCCTCCCCGAGCGAGACGTGCCCGAGGTCGAGGCGGCCCTCTCGGCGCAGCTCGGGCGCACGATCACGATCGCCTACGGCTGCCTGCCCGAGGGGCGCTACGCGCTCAGCCTCGTCTACGGCACCGGCCAGGCGTGGACCGTGCCCAACGAGGCCGGGATCTGCGCGCCGTCGGAGCCCCGGACGTCCGCCGGGGCCTGCGGCCAGCGGCCGCGCCTCGCGTCGCAGGACGTCGTCGTGCGCATCGGTCCCCCGGACGACCCGGTGTACTGCGCCCAGAACCCCACCCCGGAGCCCTGCCTGCCCCCGCCCTGAGCGCCGGCGCCTCCACGCGAGGCGCGGCTCGCCCCGGCGCCGCTCCCCCCTCGCGCGCAGCGACCGATGGTAGGTTGCCGGCATGCGCAGTACGCATGTCCCTTCGCTTGCTTTCCTCGGGGCGCTCGGCGGCGCCGCCGCGGGTGCCGTCGTTCCGTCCGACGCGTCTGCCGGCTGGCCGCCGCCCCTGTCCGCCAGCGCGGAGGACATGGCCGACCCGGCGCGCTGGCCGGCCGATCCCGCCTACGGCTACTCGGACACGCAGAGCGGACAGTGGAGCCTCTACTCCTTCGTCCCGACCCCGAGCGGGGACGTCCGCCCCCGTCCCGAGGAGTCCGCCGCCGGCATGTCGATCGATCTCGCCTGGCGGCTCACCCAGGGAGACCCGCGCGTCCGGATCGCCATCACCGACTCCGGCATCCTCTGGGAGGAAGACGACCTCATCGAGAAGGCATGGCTCAACCAGGGGGAGCTCGCGTCCCACGAGCCGCAGCAGGCGGACGGCAGCGCGTGCGGCGGCGAAGGCGAGCTCGCCGGCTTCGACTGCAACGGCGACGGGGTGCTCACCGTCTCGGATTACAAGGACACGCCGGCGCTCGCGCTGGCGTCGGGAGGGCGGCCGAGGGGCGACAGGAACGGCAACGGCCGGCTCGACGCCGGCGACCTCGTCCTCCACTTCTCGGACGGGCTGGACGACGACGGCAACGGCTACACCGACGACATCGCGGGCTGGGATTTCTTCAGGAACGACAACGATCCGTTCGACGACACGAGGGACGGCCACGGCACCGAGGGGGCGAAGATCTCGGCGGCGCAGACGAACAACGGGGTGGGCGGCGCGGGCGTCTGCCCGCATTGCAGGTTCATCCCGCTGCGCGTCGGCGACAGCCGCGTCGCCGACGCGCAGGACCTCGCGAAGGCCATCCTCTACGCGACCGACGCCGGGGCCGCCGTCGTGCAGTGCCCGGTGAGCGCGGTCGACAACACCCGCTTCATCCAGGCGGCGCTCGACTACGCCCACGACGAGGGGACGCTGGTCGTCACGTCGATGGGCAACGGGGGCTCGCGCCACCACAGCGCGCCCGCGCTCAACAACCACACGCTGCCCGCGCACGCCGTCCGCTACGACGGCCCGAGCGTCACGGCGTCGACCACGTTCGTCGACGCGGCGCCGTGCTCGAACTTCGGCGGCAACAACCTGCTCTCCGTGTCGAGCGACGGCTGCTCCGGCGAGGCGACCGCCGCGCTCGCCGGCGTGGCCGGGCTGCTCTACGCCGCGGCCCTCGAGTACCGCGCGCCCCGGTCCCCCGGGGAGATGCCGCTCTCCCCCGCGGAGATGCAGGGCCTGCTGTTCACGACCGCCGACGACATCGACGTGCAGGGGTCGCGCGAGCCGGGCTCGCCGCACCGGGCGTCGCAGCCGGGGTTCGATCAGCGGTTCGGCTACGGCCGCGTCAACGCGAACCGCGCGGCCGAGGCGATCCGCGCCGGGCGCGTCCCGCCCGAGGTCGACCTCACGTCGCCGCGGTGGTTCGAGGTCCTCTACCGGGATCAGGTCCAGGGGCCGATCCCCATCGAGGGCACCATCTCGGCGAAGCGGGCGAGCGCCTACGCGTACTCCGTCGCGTGGGCGCCCGGCGTGCAGCCGCGCGACGAGGACTTCACGATCATCAAGCAGGAGTCGAACGTCGCCCCGACGGTCAAGACCGGCAGCAACGGGCCGCTCGCCACGCTCGACGTCCGCACCATCGACGTGGCCCACCCCCGCGACCCGGACAGCCTTCGCGGCGAGAACGATCGCGCGATCACCGTGCGCGTCCAGGCGACGGCCCGCTACGGGGGCGACGTCGGCGACGTGCACGGCGAGGCGCGGCGCACGTACCACGTCGCCGAGGATCCGACGCTGGTCCCCGGCTTCCCCTACCCCGTCGGCGACAGCGGCGAGGGCAGCCCGAAGATGGCGGACCTCGACGGCGATGGCGTCCGCGAGATCGTCTATCCGACGGCCGGCGGCGCGCTGCACGTGCTCACGATGACGCCGAGGGGGCCCGAGCCGCTGCCGGGGTTCCCGTTCCTGACCGAGCCGGTCGACGGCCTGGTCGCGGCGGGGTCGAGCCAGGGCACGCCCGTCTACCTCGACGCCCCCGCGTACGCGAGCGAGCACATGGACGGGGCGCTCGGCCGCGAGCCCATCCTGAGCGCGCCCGCGATCGCGGATCTGGACGGCGACGGCGCGCAGGAGATCGTGATCTCGACGTGGCCCGGGACGATCTACGTCATCGACCTCGACGAGGACGACCTGATCGCCGCGGGGTGGCCGAAGCGCCTGCCCGAGGTCCCCGTCTGCCCGCTCGACCTCGCCGCGCCGCCGCCGAGCGCGCCGTGCGTGCCCAGGGACGCGCGGATCGCCCGCGGGGCCCTCGCCTCGCCGGTCCTCGCGGATCTCGACGGCGACGGCCGGCTCGACATCATCCAGGCGGCCTTCGACGGCAAGATCCACGCGTTCGATGCCCGCGGCGACGCGCTGCGCGGCTTCCCGGTGGAGGTGCACTACGCGGGACCGCTCGCCGTGGAGCCGGCGCGGGGCCGCCTCCTGGCGACGCCCGCGGTCGCCGACTTCAACGGCGACGGGCTGCCGGATCTGCTCGTCGGGTCGAGCGAGCGGCTCGGCGACGGCGGCCAGGCCGGGGCGGTCTACGTGATCGACGCGCGCGGGACGAGCGCGCCGTCCGGGCCCGTGCTCGCCGGCTGGCCCATCTCCGTGGCGTCGCGGCCGCTGGCCCCGCTCGTCGCCGAGGGGATCACGGCGTCGGGCGCGGTCGGGCGGTTCGGCCGCACGCTCGCGGGCGTCGTGCAGGCGAGCGGCGCGCTGCCGCTGATCCTGCCGCGCGCGCCCGGCGGCCAGGAGGAGCTCTCGGCGACGCCGCCGGGCGCGCTGCCGCGCGCCCAGGGCCGGGCGCAGGCCGGGCTCGACCCGGCGTTCGGGCCGCTCTCCCGGGCCGAGGGCGCCGGGGCGATGCTGCCGCTGCTCTCGCACCCCGCGCTCGGCGACGTCGATCAGGACGGCACGCCGGACGTCATCGCCGCGGGCGCCACGGAGGCGGCGGCGCTCGCGCTCGCGGGGGCGCGCGACGCGGGGGCGCGCGGCGCGGGGCCGACCGGGGTCCACCTGCTCGCCGTGTGGAGCGGTCGCTCGGGCGCGATGCTGCCGGGCGCGCCGTTCGTCCTCGAGGATCACGCGCTCGGGAACAGCCAGGCGGTCGTCGATCTGAACGGCGACGACTATCCCGAGGTGCTGACGGGATCGAGCGGCTACTTCCTCCACGCGTTCGACGGGTGCGGCCGGGAGCCGCCCGGGTTCCCGAAGTTCACCGGGCAGTGGATCGCGACGACGCCGGCCGTGGGCGACATCGACGGCGACGGGACGCTCGAGGTCGCGGTGGGGACCCGCGACGGCTGGCTCTTCGCCTGGCGCACCGGGGCGACGGAGGACGCGATCGTCGCCTGGGAGAGCGTCCACCACGACAACCGGAACACGGGCAACCTCGAGACGCCGCTCGACCAGGGCAGCGTGCGGCGCGCGGCGCGCCCGCTCACGGTCGAGGCGTGCGCCGGGCCGGCCCCGAAGGAGCCGGCGCTCCTGCGCCTGAGCGGGGGCTGCGCGTGCGCGGCCCCGGTCGGGGGCGAGGCGCGGCGCGGGTCGGGCGATCGCGGCGAGGGCGCGGCGCTGGGCGCGGCGCTGCTCGGCGCGGCCGCGCTGTGGCGGAGGCGGCGGAGGGCGGAGGGCTGACGGGGCCCGGGGCCCTCGCCGAGCGCGAGGGGATCCTCCACGAGGTCGCGGCCCGGCCGAACGAGCCGCTGTTCCGGGAGGACGCGGCCCGCCTCGCGCGCCTCCGCGCGCACATGGGCGCAGAGCACGGCCCCGGCGATCCGCGCGCGCTCGCGATGCTGCTGGAGACGGCGGGGCGATCCCACCTGCGCTGAGGCGCAATCGCGGCCGCGCACGGGCGTGGACCGCGCCCCGGTGGTACCCTCCCCAAGGCCATGACAGAGAGAGTCTCACCGACCGGTCGCGCCGCGCTGCGAGAGTCGCTGCTCCAGTTCTCCGCCTTCGCCGATGCGCTCGAATCCCGCGCCATGCGCGAGGCCATCGAGGCGTGCATCACCGTCCTGGACGCTCCGGGGCCGCTCGACAAGCGGGTGCTGGCACCATGGCTCAAGGTCGTCCACGAGCGCGCGGCAGACGTCTTCCGGCGGGGCATCCGCGAGACCACGGGGACGCTGCGCGCGCAGATGATGCATGGATTGAAGCAGGCGGAAGAGGACGCGCACTGGATGCAACAGACCATCGACGCGCTGAGTCGAGATCACGTGAACTAGCGGCCGAGACAGCGCCTGTCGGGCCGCGGACAGGCACGGTGGGCACAGGGTCGCTGAATTCGTCGGGGCAGGCCGGAAGCTGAATTCGTCGAGGCAGGCCGGAAGGAGCGCGCTGGGCAGGGCAGGACGGTTTCCGTGGATGCGCGCACCATTCGAGCCCGTGCGCATCAGGTGTCACGGGGTCATGGCGGTGGGCTCGTCGATGTCTTGGATCTCGGCCGGGCGAGCTGGCCGTTCTTGACCTGATCTCCGGAGCGCTCCGGGAGCTTCCGTCCGCCGGACGAGAACGAGCACCGGCGCGGTGAGCGAGGCGCAGCGGGCCTGCGCGGAACGACGCGTGAACGACGCGTGAACGACGCCTGGCGGCGCCCGGTCGCCCTGGAACGGGCCTGTCCCACGCCGGCGTGGCACGCCATCCGCGGCCCGTGCTACGAACCCGGCATGATCGCCTCGGCATTTCCGCTGCTGCTCCTCGGGTTCTCTCTCGGCATGCGCCATGCGACCGACGCGGACCACGTGATCGCGGTCGCGACGATCGTGAGCCGGGTCCGGAGCCTCGGGGTGGCGCTGCTGATCGGCGCGATGTGGGGCCTCGGCCACACGCTCACGCTGATGCTCATCGGCGGCGCGATCCTCCTGTTCGGGCTCGCCGTGCCGCCGCACGTCGGCCTGGCGATGGAGCTCACGGTCGCGTTCATGCTGATCGGCCTCGGGGCGTACCACCTCCGGCGGCTCTACCTGGCCATCCGCCGCGGCGAGCCGGCGGACCCGGGCGCAGAGCATAACGCCGCTCACGCGCACGACCTCGGCTGGGCGGACCGCGTGTTCGGCGGGTCGCGGGTGTACGTGAGCCTCCGGCCGCTGCTCATCGGCGTGGTCCACGGGCTCGCGGGCTCGGCCGCGGTGGCGCTCCTCGTGCTGACCACGGTGCGCGACCCGCGGTGGGGCGTCGGCTACATCGCCCTGTTCGGCGCGGGCACGGTCGCCGGGATGATGCTGATCACCGGGGTGCTCGCGCTGCCGTTCGCGTACACGCGCGCCCGCTTCGGCGGGATGCACCGCGCGCTCGGCGCGGCCTCTGGCCTCCTCAGCGTCGGCTTCGGCCTGTTCCTCGCCTACGACATCAGCATCGGGTCCGGGCTGTTCACGGCGAACCCGCAGTGGACCCCCGGCTGAGCGCGCGCCCGGCCGGGCACGACGGCGCCGCCGCGATGTGCGCGTCGATCTGCGCCAAGAGCCAGTCCATGAACTCGTCCTTCAGGATCGTCTGCGCCACGTGCAGGTCGGTCCAGACGGGCGCGCGCGCCGCCGCCCGGTCGCTCGTCTGCACGACCACCGGGATCGCAGAGAGCCGCGCGTCGTCGCGCATCGCGCGGATGAGCTCCACCCCGTTCATGACGGGCATGTGGACATCCACGATGGCCAGCGCCACCGGCTCGTTCGACAGGAGCGCGAGGGCGTCACGCCCGTTCTCGGCCTCCAGCACGGTGAAGCGCGGCTCCAGGATCATCCGGTAGCAGCGGCGAATGTCGGCGTCGTCGTCCACGACGAGGACGCCGACGCCCTCGGCCGCGGCGCCGAGCACGCGGGTCACCGCGTCCCGGAGCTCCGCCGCGGTGACGGGCTTCTGCACGTAGCCGGCGACCCCGCGCAGGATGGCCTCCGCCGGCTTCTGCAGGACGGACACGAGCATCACCGGCACCCGCTCGCGCGCCTGCACCAGGCGGCTGAAGGCGAGGCCATCCATCTCGGGCATCAGGAAGTCGGCGAGGATGAGGTCCGGCTTCCAGCTCCTCAGCAGGTCGAGCGCCGCGCCCCCGCTGCGCACGGCCCGGACGTCGTGCGCCGCGCTCTCGAGCGCCTCGGCCATCCACGCGAGCGTCCCCCCATCGTCGTCGACCAGCAGCAGCTTCGCCATCGCGTCACTCCCTCCGCTCCTGCCCCTCGGCCCCGGCGCCCCCCACCGGCTGCGCCGCGTCGGCACGCCGCAACCGGATCCAGAAGCTCGCCCCCCCTTCCGGCCGCGCCTCGTATCCGATCGCCCCGCCCCACCGCTCCACCGCGATCCGGGCGCCGTAGAGCCCGAGGCCGGAGCCTGCCCCCGGATCACGGCCGCGCACGAACTTCTGGAACAGGTGCGGAACGATGGAAGGGGCGACGCCCGGGCCCTCATCCTGGACGAGCACGCGAGCCCACCCGGGCTCTCCCTGCACCAGGACACGGACCGACGTCCGCGGGGGCGCGAAGCGGAGGGCGTTCTCGATGAGGTTGGACATCACGCGCGCGAGCCTGCCCTCCTCGGCGATGACCTCGCACGGCCGCCGTCCGCCGATCTCCGGCGGGCCCTCCAGGTGGACACCCCGGCTGCACGCCACGGGCACGAGCGACTCGATCGCCAGCGCGAGGGTGTCGCTCAGGCTCGCCGTCTCGGGGACGTCGTCGTACGAGGCGTCGAGCGCGGCCCGCTCGGCGGTGAAGGTGTCGAGGATCTCGCGGATGAGCTCGCGCTGCCGGAGGGCCGCCTTCAGCGCGACCCCCACGAGCGCCGCGCTCTTCTCCGGGAGCGGCCGCTCTCCGAGGAGGGAGAGGGCGCCGAGGACGCTGTTCAGCGGGCCGGAGAGGTCATGGACGATGCAATGGACCAGGACGTCCTTCCGCTCGACCTCGCGCGACAGCGTCTCGTGCACGAGGCGCAGCTCGCGCGCCCGCTGGAGGACGCGGCGGCGCTCGTGGAACAGGGCGTCGTTCCGGGTGATCACGAGCAGCGGCGACGAGCCCACCCGGAGCGCCGTCGCCTCGAGGTGCAGCTCCTCGTCGTCCTCGGTCATCTGCGTCCAGCAGTCGGACTGCACGCGCCGCGCCCCTTCCGTGGACCAGGCCCGCTCCGCCTCCGGGAGGAACACCTCCAGGAACGGCAGCGCGCGGTCGATCTGGAGCGGCCTGTCGCGCCACGGCGGCTCGATCCCGAGCCGGAGAAACCACGGCGGCGGCGCCTCGCGGACGACGAAGCGGCCGTCGTGCAGGCGCTCGAGCACGAGCTGGTCCAGCGCCGCAGAGAGGCAGGCGCTCACGTCGATCCCCCTCGCCGCGAGGGCGCCTCGCTCGCCAGGATCGCGCGCGCGAGCGCGCTGAACGCCTCCTCGACCCCGGCGCCGGTCTTCGCGCTCGTCCTCGCGACCAGCAGGCCGGCCCGCCTCAGCGCCGCCTCGGCGGCCTCGTCGATCTCCCACGTGGCCATGAGGTCGGCCTTGTTCAGGACGAAGACGGCGGGGACCGCCCCCGCGGCCGCCTGCGCGGCGTCATGCAGGCGGAGCGCCGTCTCCACCGTGGCGCGCCGCGTGCCGTCGATGACGAGGAGGAAGCCCGACGAGCCGCGCAGGTACGACACCTGGACGCTCTGGAACTCGTCCTCTCCGCTCAGGTCCCAGAGGATGAGATCGAGCTCCTCGCCGTCGCACCTCACGCGCCGCGCCTCGATCGTCACGCCGATCGTCGTCCGGTACGCCTCGGAGAAGATGCTGCGCACGAAGCGGGCGACGAGGCTCGTCTTGCCGACCCCCGTGGCCCCCAGCATGCAGACCTTGCGCTTCGCCCCCATGGCCTAGTCCGCCTCCGCCGCGCGCAGGTCCACCGCGAAGGTCACGCTGCGCGCGCGCCGGACGCCCGCGCCGATCGGGCGCAGCCGGTCCGCCGGGACGCCGAGCGCGACGAGCTCGGCCGCGACGCGCTCCGCGCGGGCGAGGCTGAGCGCCCGGTTCAACGCCTCCGTGCCGACCGGATCGGCATGGCCGATCACGCGGATCTCGGCCGCCATGCCGGCCTCGGGCGCGCGCGCGAAGAGCTGCCTGGCCGCGGCGGCGACCTCGGCGACGCGGGCGCGCTGCCCGGCGGCGACCTCGGCGGCGCCGCGGTCGAAGAGGAGCTCCGCCTGCTCGATGGCGCTCGCCGCGGCGCGCGCCCGCGCGATCGACTCCTCCGCGTGGAGGCGCCCGTCGTCGAGCGCCTCCACGCCCGGGAGCAGCGCCGCCGCCACCCTCGCGCGCTCGATCCAGCGCTCGGGCGCGACCCCGCTGGCCACCAGGGTGCCGCCGCGGCGCGCGAGGGAGACACCCGGCGGCGGGCGCAAGGCCCGCTCCACCCGGCGCGCGACGATCTGCGGGGCGACCGAATAGAACGGCTCGAAGCGCAACGTGACGGCGGAACGCGCGAGGCCGCCGCGCTCGATCACCGCCCTCGGATCCGCGGCGAGGGGATCTCGCAGGCCCGTGAGCACGGCCTCGCCCGCCCGCCGCTCCGCCGAGATCACCACGATACCGGGCTCGCTCCGCAACGCCTCGACGGCCTCGGCGAGGCGGCGCTGGTCCCGCCGCGAGGCGTGCGCCCAGACGCCGAGCGCGGTCGCGAGGCCCACGACCGCGAGGACCGCCGCGGCGCGCGCGGCCCGCCCCCGGCGCGCGGCCTCCTTGCGTTGCTGTCGCAGGCAGCGGGCGAGCAGGTCGCGGCTGCCCGAGAACGGCGCCGGATCACCGCGGAAATCGGCGAGCTCGCGGCCGTAGAGGAGATGGACGTGCTCCAGGGTCTCGCACAGGTGGATCTCGTACTCCTGCGGCGCCACGCCGCGCACGATGGCGACGAGGAGGGCCATCGGGCCCTGCTCGACCCAGCCCGTGAGATCGCCCGCGCGGAACTGCTCGAGCCGCGCCTCGGCCCGAAAGGCGTCGTGGGCGAACGCGTCGATGGCCGCGAGCATCGCCGAGATCTGATCGGGATCTCGGACGGGGATGTCCTCGGCGCTCAGGTGCTCGAGGACGATCCCGGTCCCGCGGTGGACCAGGAAGAGCTGCTCGGTCCGGTAGACCATGGTGCGGAGCAGCACCACTTCCGCGAAGGGGCGCCCCGTGCGCCACGCCTCGAGGCGCCAGCGCACGCTGCGCGGGGAGAGGCTCTGCTCGAGCGCCTGGTTGAGGCGCTCGATCATCGTCCGGAGGATACAGGCCACCGACCTGCGCAGCGCCGGCCCCATGGCCGGGCTGATCGCGTCCGCGAACGCCGCAGGATCCCTGCGCACGCTCTCGTGGATCGCGCTGGAGAGGAGCGGCTCCATCGCCCACGAGAGCGCCTCGCCTTGCTTGCGGCTCTCGATCACGGCCTCGGGGAGCACGTCGGCGACCATCCCGGTCATGTGCTGGTCGAGCCGCTCCTCGAGCCGCCGGATCCGCCGCTGTTCCGGGCCCACGAGCAGGGGGCGGAGGTCTTCGAGCGTCTTGGATGGCGGGGGTGCCGCGCGGCGCGCCCTCGGTTGCCCCATCGTTCGCCTCCGAGCTTCCACGGCCGCGTCGCCCGCCGGAGCGGCGCCGCGGGCTCACGCGGCTTCGTCCGAGCTCCGCTCCGTCTTCTGGTGCCGCTCCGCCTCCACCCGCTCGGACGTCGGCGCCTCCGGCGCGATCACGCCGGAGCTCTCCTCCCAGGCCCCGGCGAGCTCGCGCGCGAGGGCGGCGCTCAGCTCGTCGCGCGTGCGCTGCGTCTCGTCGAGGAACGATTTGGACTGCTCCAGCAGGAGCTGCCGGAACTCGCGCTGCGTCCGCACGACGAGCTCCTCCAGCCGCTGGATCCGCTGCTCGAACAGCCTGAGCGCTTCCCGCGACTCGCGCGCGACGTTGCCGAGCGCGCAGGCGTCGGCCGACCGGTGGGCCTCGAACGACGTGCTGAGCGCCTCGATCTCCTTGCGCACGTGCGTCTCCAGCACGTCCAGCCGCCGCCGCGCCTCGCTCCGGAGCTCCTCCGCCTGGGCGGCGACCTGGGCGTCGGTGTGCATGAGGCGGCGCGCGAGCTCGCGGAGCTGGGCGCCGCACAGGATCTCGCGGACCTGCTCCAGGCTGTTCGTGGTCGCGGCCTCCGCGTGTCCTGCGGCGATCTCATGATCGGCCCGCCCGCTCGTTCTCATCTCGATCCCCCTCTCCGTGCGTTTCGCGCGTGCCTCATGAGCGAGCCCGAGCTCGCCCGCCATGGCGCCCGGACCGCCGCGCGCGCGGCGCATGCGCCAGCTCGCTCAGCGTCTCCCCCTCCCCGCGACAGGTGGCCCCTTGTTCATCGCGTCACGCATCGCGCGGTACATGGGTCAGCGACATGGCCGCTGGTAGCCCTCGCGCGGGCGGGGGATAGGGCACCTGGGGCGCTGGCCCCGGAGCCGCTCGGCCGCTCCAGGCCCGGTAAGATGCGCTCATGCAGACACCGCGCATCGTCCTTTCGGCCGCGGTCCTCCTCGCGGCGTGCGGCGGCGCACCGGCCAGCAGCGCTCCTGTCGCGGCGGACCCCGCCGTCGGTGGCCCCTCCCCCGCGTCCCCGGCGGCTCCCCCCTCCGCGCCCCCGACCGCGACGGCTCCGCCCCCGACGGCCGCGGCGGCGTCGACCGCCGCCGCCGTGCCTGCGCCGGCGCCGTGCGGCGCGCTGGGCTGCCTCGCCTTCGACGATCCGGACCGGGCGTTCGCCCACGTGCTCGGGGACGGTCCGCGCGTCCTCGCGGTGGGCGAGTCGCACGCGCAGCAGGGCGCCGAGGGCATCCCATCGGCGACCCGGCGCTTCGCGGAGCGCTTCCTGCCGGCGCTCGCCGGCCGCGCCTCGGACCTGATCATCGAGCTCTGGGTGGCGGACCCGCGCTGCAAGAAGGAGCAGGCGGCGCGGGTCGAGGAGGAGCAGCGCGCGGTCACCCAGGGCCAGGCAGCGGACAACCAGAACGAGTTCCTCGCGCTCGGCCACGCGGCGAAGCGGCTCGGCATCCAGCCCCACGCGCTCACGCCCTCCTGCGACGAGGTCGACGCCATCGCGCGCGCAGGGGCGGACGCGGTGCCCGCCATGCTCGAGACGATCGCGCGCCTGACCGCGGCCAGGGCGAAGGCGCTGCTCGGCCGCGAGGACAGGGCCGGCAAGATGATCGTCGCCTACGGCGGGGCGCTGCACAACGACGTCGCCCCGCGCCCCGGGCGCGAGCGCTGGAGCTTCGGACCGGAGCTCGCCGCCAGCACCGGGGGGAAGTACGTGGAGCTCGACATCATCGTCCGCGAGTTCATCAAGGACACCGCGCCGTGGCGGGCGCTGCCGTGGTATGCCCACTTCGATCGGGAGGAGCACCCGGACAGGACGGTGCTCTTCAACCCCGCGCCGGGCTCGTACGTGCTCATCTTCCCCCGCACGCGCTGAGCTCTCCGGCAGGTCGCGGGGCGCTCCGGGCTGGGTTCGGGGCGGGATGGAGCTCGGGGCGGGATGGAGCTCAGGGCTGGATGGAGCTCGGGGCTGGATGGAGCTCAGGGCTGGATAGAGCGCGGGGCTGGATGGAGCTCGGGGCTGGATAGAGCGCGGGGCTCGATGGAGCTCAGGGCTCGATGGAGAAGGTGACCGGCTCGCCGGCGAACGGCCCGCCGCCCGGCGCGATGCGGTTGTTCTCGAACACGGCGTTGGTCACGTGGACCGTGATCGGCGCGCCGGCGGAGCGGAGCTTGTCCCAGGCCGCCGCGTCCGGCGTGTAGCTCAGCTTGGTCGTGAACACCCGGAGCAGCCCCTCGCGCGCCTCGGTCGAGAACACCAGGAAGTACGCGCGCCCGTTGATGGGCGTCCCGTGGGCCCGCGCGGCGCGCACCGGCCCGAGGAGCGCGCCGAGCTCGGCCCACACGGGCGCGCCGCCGTCCCGCGCGGCCGGCAGGGCGCCCGCCGCGCGCCGCAGCGCCGGCCCGGCCGGCGGCGCCGTCCGGATCGCCGCGCCCCCGACATGGAAGGACAGCTCCGGCGCGGTGTCGCCGGGCAGCGCCGCGCCGTCCTCGGGCGCGTCGAAGGCCGTCCCCTGCGACGCGTCGGTCTTCGGCTCCGCCGCGAGCAGCGCGACCAGCGCCTCGTCGGTCGCGCCCCCCTCGTAGATAACGTCGTCGAGCTCCGCCCCGGCCGACGTCCCGCTCGACCCGCCGTCGTGGCCGCCGCCGCACGCGCCCGCGTACAGGACGCCCGAGGCGAGGGCCGCCATCGCGGGGACGAGGAGCGCGCGGCGCGCCCATTCCCGCCGGCTCATGGCGCCTCCACCCACGGATCCGCGAAGCGCGGGTCCGTGAGGAACTCTTCGTCCGTCAGGCTCTCCAGAAACGCGATCATGTCCGCTTTCTCCTCCGCTGTGAGCTCGAATCCCCTGATGAGCTCGCTCTTGTACCTGTTCTCGCTCCCCACGCCGGCATACGGGCCGGACTCGATCGTCCGGCCCCCCGCGGCGTAATGGTCCAGCACGCCCTCGAGCGTCTCGATGCTGCCGTCGTGCATGTACGGCGCCGTGAGGGCGATGTTGCGCAGCGTGGGCGACCGGAATCGGCCCATGTCGGTCGCCTGGCCGGAGACCTCGTAGACCCCGGCGTTCCCCGGCGGATACGCGCCGTTCCCGTCGATGTTGTAGAGCCCCGTGTTGTGGAACATCACCTCCTCGAAGGTCGTGCCCTCGTGCGCCACCGAGTCCGACAGGTTGAAGCCGCCGTGGCAGTGGAAGCACTCGAGTCGCTCGGAGAAGAACAGGTCCTTGCCGCGCAGCGCCGCGGCCGACATCGCCGACGGGTCGCCGCCATAGCTGTACCGGTCGTACGGCGATCGGTACGAGAGCAGCGACCGCTCGAACGCCGCGATCGCCTTCGTGATGTTCGCGAGGCGGATGGGGTCGGCGTCGCCCGGGAACGCCGCGGGGAACAGGTCCTGGTACAGCGGCTCGGCCCGGAGCCGATCGAGCATCTCCTCTTCCAGGCCCGCGAGCCCGAGCTCGACCGGCGTCTCGCCGAACATGGGCCCGAGCGCCTGCTCCTCGAGCGAGTCGATGAGCGGGTTGCCCCAGGTCAGCGTCGTGAGGTATGCGACGTTGGCCAGGCTCATCGATCCGCGCGTGTGCAGCTCGCCCGTCGACCCTTCCGCGACATCGAGGGCGTCGGTGAACGCGAGCTCCTGGCGATGGCACGAGCCGCAGGAATAGGTCCCGTTGCCGGAGAGGCGCCTGTCGTAGAACAGCCGCCTCCCGAGCTCGACCTTGACCTCCGACATCGGATTGTCCTCCGGGACCCTGGGCACCGGGAAGCCCGGCGGCAGCCCCCAGTCGTATACGCCGGCGTCGCCCCCCCCGCCGCCGGCGCCCGTCCCCGCAGGGTCCCCCTCGCGCGCGTCCGGTGAGGCCTCGTCGTCGCCGCAGCCGCCGGAGAGGACGGCGAGCGCGGCGAGGACAGCGGAGGTCGTCGCGAAGCGGCGGAGGACGATTCGCATGAAAGGAATCGACATGGTGGCGCCTAGTTTATCCGGAAGAACGCCTGATGCTCGGGCCGCGGCGAGCCGTCGGTGGTGTCGATGCCGAGCCGGGTGAAGACCGGCAGACAGTCGGGATCCGTCGGGTCCGACATGCACCCGGGCTGCCCGCCGGCGTTCGCCCCCACCTCGCTGTCCTGCACGAGCGCCGCGTAGTCGACGAGCACCTTCGTCGAGAGCGGATCGATGTCCGTGAACACGATCTCGGCCACGTTCGGACGATCGCACGCGGCGACCCCGCCGTCGTCGTCGGCGATGCAGCCGGTGCTCCCGACGTGCACGATGAAGCCGTCGCCGCCGGCCTCGGGGACGCTGTCGATCCGCAGGAACTTGTAGCCCTGGTTCCAGTTCCACCACAGCCCCGTGAGGTTGAGCGGCGACTCCGCGGTCGCCGCGTTGCCGTGATTGAGCTCGAACGGGACGCCCATCTTGAACGACAGCCCGTCGTACTCCCCGGCCGGCACCCGCCCGCGCACCACGCCGTTCGTCGGCTGCGTCCCGTTGGCGCAGCCGCCCGACTTGTCCTCGAAATCGAGGAGCACGACGTCCTGGTACTGCCACAGGCCGTCCTGATCGAGCGAGACGGGCACGTCCTCGCCGTCTGCCCGTCGCAGGCGCACATCGTGGATGTAAAGGCGGAAGTCGGTGATCCTCACCTGCGTCGCCGAGCGGCCGACAGCGTAGGTGTCGCCGCAGGAGAACACGCTGTCGAAGACGCGGCCCTCGAACTGCAGCTCGACAGGGATCGTCCCGTCGTCGCCGCCGCCTGTCCCCCCGCCCCCCCCGACGTCGCCCCCCCCGACGTCGCCCCCCCGACGTCGCCCCCCCCGACGTCGCCCCCCCCGACGTCGCCTGCCCCGCCGCTCCCCCCGGCGCCGCCCGCTCCGCCGGCGCTCGTGGAGGTCGATGTGCCCGAGACAGGGTTCACCCCGCCATCACCCCCACAGGCCAGCAGCGAGAGCGCCGCCCCGGTCAGCGGGAACAGGAGACGTGATGCACGAAGACCGAATTTCATGGGAGCCCTCCTGAAGAACGACGCGCGCCACGCTAGGGCACGCCGTAATGCGCTGGGAATGCGGCATCTTGTCGCAATCTGCTACAGCGGTCCGCTCCAGCGCGCGGGTTGCATCGACATCAAAAAAGAACCTTCAGCCGATATCCCCTCGCCCCCGGATCGCGCGCGGGACCGGGACGGCCGCACGCGCCGTTCCCCTGGCGCGTCGAGCGGACGCGCGGACGTCGCGCAGGCGAGGTGCGCTCCCGCAGTGTGGCACGTTTTCGCCAAATCGTGCTACGGTCCGGCCCGCCCGGATGCCCCTCCCCCTTCGCACGGCGCTCGCGCCGCTCCTTATCACCACGGTCGCTGTGCCGGCGCGCGCCGGCGACGGGGACCCGCCGCCGCCCGCCGCCGCCGCGGCCGAGAGCTCCTCGGCGCGGGCGCCGGCCGGCGGCGACACCTCCGGGGCGGCCGGCGGCGACGCCTCCGGGGCGGCCGGCGGCGACGCCTCCGGGGCGGCCGGCGGCGACGCCTCCGGGGCGGCCGGCGGCGACGCCTCCGGGGCGGCCGGCGGTGCCGCGCCCGTCACCGTCGTCGTTCAGGGCGCGGCGCCGCCGCGCAGCGCCTCGGAGGCGGTGCGGGGGCGGGCGGAGATCCAGGCCGCGCCGCACCGCACCGCGAGCGACGTCATGCAGCTCGTGCCGGGCGTGTTCGCGACCCAGCACAGCGGCGAGGGCAAGGCCCACCAGATCTTCTTCCGCGGCTTCGACGCGGTCCACGGGCAGGACATCGAGATCTGGGTCGCGGGCGCGCCGGTCAACGAGGTCTCCAACATCCACGGCCAGGGGTACGCCGACCTCCACTTCGTGATGCCCGAGGTGATCCGCGAGCTCCGCGCGCAGCCGGGCGCGTACGATCCGCGCCAGGGGGACTTCGCCGTCGCCGGGACCATGCGCTTCGAGCTCGGCTACGACGAGCCCGGGATCACCACGACCGCCGCCGCCGGCTCGCACGGCGCGCGGCGGCTCTTCCTCGCCTACCACCCGGCGGCCGCCGAGGAGTCCACGTTCGCCGCCTTCGAGGCGTACGCGACCGACGGCTTCGGCCCCGCCCGCGCCGCCAGCCGGAGCTCGCTCATCGCGCAGGGCGTCTACCGGCCGCTCGACCGGCTCGCGGCGCGCGTGATGGTGTCCGCGTCCGCCTCGCGCTTCGGCTCCGCCGGCGTCCTTCGCCTCGACGACCTCGCGTCGGGCAAGGTCGACCGCCTCGCCTCGTACGACCCCAGGCAGGGGGGCGACGCGTCGCGCGCGCAGCTCGTCCTCGACCTGCGCGAGGCGGGCGATCGCGGCGAGGGCCTCTCGATCGCGCCGTTCGTCGTGCTGCGCGCGCTCCGGCTGCGCTCGAACTTCACCGGCTACCTCGCGGATCCGGTCGCCGGCGACGCCACGCAGCAGCTCAACGAGGCGATCACGCTGGGCGCGACCGCCTCCTACCGGCTCAGGTTCCCGCTGCTCTCCGAGCGCGACACCTTCGAGGCGGGCGTCGTCGCGCGCACCGACTGGATCGAGCAGTCGCAGCGGCGCCTCGCGGCCGTCGACGACAGGCCGACCGCGACGCTCGTCGACGCCCGGGTGCGCGCGACCGACGTCGCGGGCTACCTCGACGCGTCGCTCCGGCCGCTCGGGCGGATCACGCTGCGCGGCGGGCTGCGCGTCGACGGGCTCGCGTTCCAGGTCCGGGACAACGTCACCCTGGGCGCGCAGGCGCGCGGCGCGCAGGGCGTCCACGTGGGCGGCAAGGGCACGATCGACGCCGCGCTGCTCCCCGGGCTGCGCGCGCTCGTCAGCGTGGGCCAGGGGTTCCGCTCGCCGCAGGCGCGCAGCCTCGGCGAGGGCGAGCGGACGCCGTTCGCGCGCGCGCTCTCGGGCGAGGCCGGGCTCCGCTACGCGGACGAGGCGCTGCGCGCGTCGGCCGCGCTGTTCCACGCGCGCCTCGACGAGGATCTCGTCTTCGACGAGGCGACCGGCCGCAACGAGCGCGTGCCCGCGACGGCCCGCACCGGCCTCGCCCTCGACGCCGTGGGGCACCCCGCGCCCTGGCTCGTGTCGAGCGTCGGCCTGACGTACACCCGGGCCGCCTTCACCGCCGCGGGCGGGCGCGCCGCCTGCGGCGGGGGCTACGCGCGGGGCGATCTCCTCCCCTTCGTCCCGCAGGTCGTCGCGCGCGCCGATCTCGCCGTGACGCCGCGCCTCGGCGCGATCCTCGGCCGGAGCGTCGAGGCGCGCGCCGGGGCCGGCGCGACGCTGCTGCACCGCCGGCCCCTGCCGTGCGGGGAGATGGGCCACGACGCGCTCCTCACCGACGTGACGGCGCGCCTCCGCTACGACCGCGTCGAGCTGGGGCTCGACGTCCACAACCTCCTCGACGCGTCCTGGTTCGACGGCGAGTTCGTGTACCCGTCGCGCTTCACCCGCGGCGCGGCGCCCGACCTGCTGCCCGCGCGGCACGTGACCGTCGGCGCGCCGCGCAGCTTCCTCGCCTCGCTCACCCTCCACATCGGATGAGGTCCTCCATGACGTCCAGCACAGCATCATGCACCCCCGGGCGCCTCGCCGCCGCGCTCGCGGCGTGCGCGCTCGCCGCCGGGTGCGGCGCCGGCGACGGCGACGCGACGACCGGCCGACGCCTCACGCACGCGACGCGGATCACCGCCGACGCGGGGTCGGTCGAGCCGTTCACCACCGGGCTCGGCTGGCGCGTCGCGCTGTCGAAGGCGCACCTGTCGGTCGGGGCGCTCCACTACTTCGAGGGCGCGCCGGTCACGGCGCGGCGCGGCGGGCCGGGGCGCGGCGCGGATCCCTCGCTGCTCGAGCGGCTCACGCGGTGGGCCGTGCCCGAGGCGCACGCCCACCCGGGCCACTACCAGGCCGGCGAGGCGCGGGGCCAGATGACGGAGCCGGTCTCGGTCGACCTGCTGCGCGGGGCGACGGCGCTCGCGGACGCGGACGCGGTGAGCGGGCTGGTCCGCTCCGCGCGCTTCACGTACGGCGCGCCGCCCCGGGGCCCGCTCGCCGCCGAGCTCGATGGGCACGTGGTGGTCGTCGAGGGGCGCGCCGAGAAGGACGGGGCGTCGCGCGTGTTCCGCGCGCGCGCCGGGGCGAACGACGTCACCGGCGACGCGACCGGCGCGCCGGCGGTGGAGGGGTGCGTCTTCGAGGAGGTCTTCATCGACGAGCCCGGCGTGGTCACGCTCGTGGTGAAGCCCGCGGTCTGGCTCGATCAGGTCGACTTCGCGGAGGTGCGCGAGGGCGACGGCGGCGAGCCGATCGATCTCGAGGCGGGGAGCCAGGCCCTGCGCGGGTTCACGCGGGGGCTCAAGAAGGGGACGGCGTACGCGCTCTCGTTCGCGCCAGGATCCCCGGAGGAGGAAGAGGAGCGATGAGGATCCATCTGGGCGTGCGCGCGGCGGCGCTGTCGCTCGCCGCGGCGGCGCTCGCCGGCTGCGGCGACGACGGCGCGTCGGGGACCGGGAGCGTGGCGTTCTCGACGTGGGGAGAGGACTACATCGAGCAGGAGATCCCCGCCGCGGATCTCGAGGACGGCTGGAGCATCCAGTTCCACAGGTTCCTGCTCGTCCTCCGGAACGTGACCGTCGCCGATCGCGACGGGAACGTCGGCGCGCGCATGCAGGGCTCGATCCTGGTCGACCACACGGCGCCCGGCGCGAAGCCGGTGGCGACGTTCCACGACCTCGAGGCGGGGCCGTGGGAGCGCGTCTCCTACGAGATCGGCCCGCCGGACGCGGACACCGCGCTCGCCGGCGCGACCGAGGCGGACGGGGAGCTGATGCGGGGCGCGGGCGCGTCGGTGCACGTCGAGGCGACCGCCAGGATGGGCGACGCCGAGAAGCGCATCGACTGGACGTTCACGGCCGCGACCCGCTACGCCGACTGCGCGGGCGAGAAGGACGGCAAGCCCACGCAGGGCGTCCTCGTCACGAACGGCGGCACCGACACCGTGGAGCTCACGATCCACGGCGATCACTTCTTCTACGACGACCTGCAGGCCGCCTCCGCGAAGCGCCGCTTCGGCCCCATCGCCGCCGCGGACGCCGACGACGACGGCGAGGTCACCCTCGAGGAGCTCGCCGCGGTGCGCCTGGTCGAGATCGAAGAGGGCCCGTACGGGACGGGCAGCGCCGGCAACGTCGACGACCTCGGCGCCTTCGTCGCGGCGCTCTCGCGCACGCTCGGGCACTTCCGCGGCGAGGGCGAGTGCACCTCCGGCGATCCCTGAGCGGCGCGCCCGAGCGACGCGATCGAGGGCCTTGAACGGGCGCCATCGAGGACCTCGCGCGGGCGCCGCCGAGGGCCTCGCGTGGCCGCCCGGCCGCCCCCGCGGATCACTCGATCGCGACCGTGGTCGAGACCTGCTGGAGCTCGCTGCCGTCGAACGCCGGGACCCGCGCCAGGCCGAGCAGCCGCTGCACGCAGAGCCCGGCCGGGGTCGACCCGACCCGCGGATCCATCACGATGCGCTGCACGGCGCCCGCGGGGTTGAAGTACACCTTCGCCGCCACCGCGCTGGGCCCTGCGCTGCCCTTGCAGTGGATCCGCGCGGACGCCGCCTTCTGGTCCAGCGATGCGTGGGCGGCGGCGAGATCGAACGGCCGCGCCGCGCTCGGCCGCGCGGCCTTCACCGGGGCGGGCGCGCCGGCCTCGCGCGTGGGGCGCGGGACCCGCGGCAGGGTCACCGGCATCGGCTTGTGATCGAGCACGGGCGCCCTCTCCCCGTCGTCCGCGGGCGGCGGCGAGCGCGCCGCGTCGCCGCCCACCGGACCGGCCACGAAGGGGCGCGCCGGCTCGGGCAAGCGCTGCGCGACGCGCACGGCGCGGGGCTCGCGGCCGGCGCTGAACGAGATCGCCCCCGCGACGGCGCCGCCGAGCAGGCCGACCGCGACCAGGAGCGGCCCCCACCTGGCCTTGCGCGGAGCGTCCGCCGGCGCGCCGCCCGCGCGGGGCGGCTCGCTGCCCGCGGCGACCGCCGCGCCCGGCCGCGGCTCCGAGGCCGCCCCCGCGCTCGACGGGGCGCGCCGGCGCGCCGACCCGGGCGGGCGCGGCGTGTCCACCGACGCCTCGGTCGGCCCGGTCATCGACAGCGGCGAGGTCGGCTCCGCCGGCGCGGCGGGCCCCGCGGCGGACGGCGAGGCCGAGATTCGCGCGGCGCTGGCGCGCGCGACGAGCGGGCGCCGCGGATCGACGAAGAGCGCGGGCCCGAGCGCGTCGAACGCCTCCTGCGCCGTCGAGAAGCGCTCCGACGGGTCGCGCGCGACGCAGCGCGAGAACCAGGCGTCGAACGGGTGCACGACGCAGCCGGCGCGCCCGAGCGCCGTCGCGCGCGTCGACGCCGGGTCGAGCGGCTCGAGGAGGATCTCGCGGAGCAGCACCGGCATCGCGGTGCCCATCGGATCGTTCGCGGCGCGCCAGTACATGCGCCCCGTGAGCATCGCGAACGCGATCAGCCCGAGCGCCCACACGTCGGTCGCCGGCGTGATCTGCCCGCGCGCGTCGGTCTGCTCCGGCGCCATCCAGAGCGGCGTGCCGAGCGACGCGGTCGCCATCGTGTTCGCCTCCGCGGCGATCTTCGCGATGCCGAAGTCGAGGACCTTGACCGACCACGGCGCCGTCGCGCTGTGCGTCTTCGCGAGGAAGATGTTCTGCGGCTTCATGTCCCGGTGGACGACGCCCGCGCGGTGCGCCGCGCCGAGCGCGTGGCAGAGCTGCTCGAAGACGGCGTGCACGTCCTGCGGCGAGAACAGCCCGCAGCGCCGCAGCCGCAGCGCGAGATCCTCCCCCTCGAGCAGCTCCATCGCGAGCCACGGCACGCCGCTCTGCGCGTCGACGCCGGCGCCGATCACCTGCACGATGTGATCGCTCTCGACCAGCGCGCCGACGCGCGCCTCCTGCTCGAACCGCTCGCGCAGCCGGACGTCCGCGCAGAGCTGGGGGTGCATCAGCTTGAGCGCCCGCAGCTTGCCGGTGCTCGCCTGCTCGGCGACGTACACGGCGCCCATGCCCCCGGCGCTGAGGGGCCGAACGATCCGGAACTCCCCGAAGAGCATCCCGATCGCCGGCTGGAACGGCGCGATCATGGCGGGCGATGCTAGCACGCTCGCTGCCCTGCGGGCGTCCGCGCACACCGCCGCCGCGCGCCGCTGGAGCGCTCGAGCGCGGCCTCGATCGGCGCGGCGATCACGCCGCTACGGGTGCGCGGCGGCGCGCGGCGGGAGCGACGCGAGGAGGCCATCGATCCCGATCCGCCCCGCGACGAGCGCGCCCGTCGCCGCGGCGCGGAGCGCGCCCCGGAGCGGCTGCGGCTTGCCGGCGAAGTGGCGCATGCCGACGCGCAGGAACGAGGGCTCGTCGCGGAGGTAGCGCTCGATGCGCCCGCGCGCCCCGCCGTAGAAGCCGCGCATCACCCGGCGCCGGAAGCGGAGATCCAGGCCCAGCATCGACCCCTCCACGCGCTCCCCCCAGTCGAGGAAGCGGCGTTCGCCGGCGTCGAGCCGCTCGGCGAGGTACTCGCCCGCGAGCGCGCCGTACGCGATCGCCTGGGCGATCCCCTCCCCCAGCATCGGATCGATGCCCGCGGCCTCGCCGACGAGCAGCGCCCCGGGCCGCGCGAGCGGGCCTCCGCGATCGAAGCCGCGCTCGGCGAAGCGCTTCACCCGGTAGCGGCCCGGATCGAGGCCGAGCGCCGACAGCCTGCGGCGCAGGACGAGCTCGGCGTCGGGCGCGGGGCGCGCGGCCGAGGCCGCGCCGTCGTGCAGCACGTACGCGCCCCGGCAGACGAGCTCCCGCCCCTCCACGCGCGTGGGAAAATCCCAGAGGTAGCCGGCGAAGGAGCGATCCCGCATCTCGAAGTGAAGCAGATCGCGCGCCGGATCGCGCGCGACGGGCTCGGTGTCGACCTCGACGGCCTGCGCGCGGAGCCTGCCGAACGAGAGCCCCATCGCGCGGCGAACGACGCTGCCGACGCCGTCGGCGCCCACCACGACGCGGCCGACGAGGATCTCCCCGTCCGAGCCCTCGACGCGAGCGCCGCCCTGGCCCAGCGCCACGCGCGTGACCCGCGCCCCCTCGACGATCCGGACGCCGCGGGCGCGCGCGGCGAGCGCGAGCGCCCGATCGAACTCGACGCGCCGGACCACGCGGCCGATGTTCCCCTCGCGGAGCGTGATCTCGCCGTCCTGGAACGCCGCGCTGACGCCGTTCACCGGGACCGAGGGCACGTCGATCGCCACCCCGATGGCCGAGAGCGCCCTGTCCGCGCGCGCGCCGAGCCCGCCCGCGCAGCACTTGTCCCGGGGGTAGCGCGCCTTCTCGAGGACCACGATCCTCTCGGCGAGGGCCGGGCGATGGTGGGCCAGGAAGAGCGCCGTGCTCAGGCCCGCCGGTCCGCCGCCGACGATCACGACTTCGTTCGCCGACATGCGGCGCCCGCTCTAGCACGGCGCCGGGCGCGCGCTCCAGCGCGGCGGCCCGTCAGCGCCGCTCGTACGAGGCGACCAGCGTGCGGTACGGGAAGTGGTACACGCTCTTGCCCGCGAGCTCCGGGTGAGACGTGACGAGCTCGCGGACCTCGTTCAGCACCGCGTACCGCTCCTGCAGCGGGAGCGCGGCGATGTAGCTGATCGAGGCGACCCGCTCGAGCAGCCCGCCCTCGTCGAGCTCCTGCGCGTGGGTGAGCTCGTGCTCCCCGAGCGGCGCGAACAGGCGCGTCTCGGAGAAGCACCTCCGCCACGCCCCGAGCCGGTGGAGCGGCGCGTCCCGGCCGTGGCCGTCGAGGATGCGCGAGATGCGAGCGACCCAGTCGACGCGCTCGTCCCGCACGTTCCAGAGGAGGGCGAGGCGCCCCCTCGGACGGAGCACGCGATGGATCTCGGCGAGCGCGAGATCGCCGTGGAACCAGTGGAACGACTGCGCGGCGGTCGCGGCGTCCACCGACGCCTCGGGCAGGGGGATGGCCTCCGCGACGCCGTCCACCACGGTGGCGGACGGGACCATCTGGCTCAGCTTGCGGCGCATCCCCTCCACCGGCTCGAGCGCGATGAGCCGCGCGCCCGTCGGCACCAGGAGGCGCGTGAGCTTGCCGGTCCCCGCGCCGAGATCGAGCACCGTGCTCGCGGCGTCGATGCGGAGCGTGTCGCGCAGGAGCGCGATCGCGCCGCGCGGGTAGTCGGGGCGCCCCTTCTCGTAGGCGTCCGCTGCGGTCGCGTAGCCCTGTGCGGCGAGTCGATGGAGGGTCATGGTGGCATCCGCTCGGCGTTGAGATGAGCTCGCGCAGCGTCGGAGCGACCACCCACCCCGACGGTCCTGTCGAGAGAGGCTACGCAACCGAGCGCGTCGTTGGAAGCGGGTTGTCGCTCAGGACACGCATCACGTTGCCCCGCAGCAGCTTGCCGATGACTCGCTCGCTCACGCCGGCCCGGAGCAGCGCATCCGTCAAGAGCGGAAGGTGCGCGGCGTCGCGGAGATCGCGTGTCGGAACGATGAAGCCGTCCCAATCGGATCCGAGCGCCGGGGTGTCCTCGCCGGCAACGTTGATGATGTGCAGGAGGTGCTTGATCACGGGGTCGATCCCATCGGCGCCGAGGTACAGCGGGCAGAAGATGATCCCGGCGCACCCGCCCCGGTCGGCGACGGCGCGGAGCTGGTCGTCATCGATGTTGCGCCAGTGCGCGAACGCGCCGGCGACGCCGGTGTGGCTGACCATGGGGGGTCGGCGCGCGAGCGCGCACGCCTCGAGGAAGCCTGCGCGGTTGATGTGCGCGAGGTCGACGATGACGCCGAGATCCTCGGCGAGGCGCACGACCTCGCGGCCGAACGGGGTGAGGCCCTCGCCGTCCCTGCGGCCGCGGCCGTAGGCGGGGTAGCACGCCTCGTTGGCGGTGAAGTGGCAGAGCCCGAGGTAGCGCACACCGCGCCGGGCGAAGCGCTCGAGCGTCTCGAGCTCGCCCTCGAGCGCGTGCGCCCCCTCGATCCCGAGCAGCGCCGCGACGGCGCCGCGGCCCCTCGCCGCGTCGATGTCCTCGGCCGTCCGCGCCTTGACGAGGCGGCCGGGCTGCGCGAGCACGGCCTGCTCCAGGAGGTCGATCTGCTCGTGGACGACGGCGGCGAGCCCGCGCCGCTGCCCGATGGGCAGCGAGACCAGGCCGAAGAACTGCGCGCCGACGCCGCCCTCGACGAGCCGCGGGACATCCACGTGGCCGCCCAGGGCCGCGAACGGCAGCGGCGGCTCGTGGCGCTCGTGCAGATCGTACCCGACCCAGCGCGACCACATGAGGCTGTCCGCGTGGAGATCGATGGCGGGGAACTGCGCGTGCAGGGCGCGGGCTTCGGGGGTTCCGTGCATGGACGGGAAGGCTAGCCGAGCGGGGGGCGGTCGGCCGCGCTCAGGGGCTCGACAGCTTGAGGCCGAGGATGGCGAGGACGAGCAGCCCGAGGAAGCCCAGCCTCGCGGGCGTCGACGGGTCGCCGAACAGGACGATGCCCGCGACGGCCGCCCCGAACGCGCCGATGCCGACCCAGACGGCGTAGGCCGTCCCGATCGGCAGGGTGCGCGCGGCGACCGAGAGGAGGTACACGCTCACGACGAGCGCGGCGATCGTGAGCGCGCTCGGCAGCGGTCGCGTGAAGCCTTGCGTGTACTTGAGCCCGACCGCCCAGCAGACCTCGAGCAGGCCGGCCAGGACCAGCATCAGCCATGACATGACGATTCACCTCGTGATGCGGCTGCGTCGTCTTGTCCTGACCGGGTACGGCGCGTCTCGTCCGGGGCCGCGCGCCTCACGCGAGCGCCGCGCGGACCCTAGCAGTCGGGGCTGGCCGCGCAACGCAGGCGCGGCGCCCCTCGACCGGAGGTGAGCACCCCAAACGTGACCACCCCCCGACCGGAGCCCTGGAGTCGGCGGCGCAGCGCCTACCGCGCTCCCTTGTAGCCCCCCTCGACCGCCATCAGGTAATCGACCACGGCCTGCTGCATGCCGACCTCCAGCGCGTGCGCCACGAGGTGATGGCCGATCGACACCTCCTGGATCTCCGGCGCCTCGCTCACGAGCGGCCCGAGGTTCGTCACGGTGAGGTCGTGCCCCGCGTTGACCCCGACCCCCGCGGCCGCCGCGGCCTTCGCGGTCGCCACGATCCTGTCGAGCTCCGCCCGGTGATCGCCGCGATCGAACGCCTGCGCATAGGGCCCTGTGTAGATCTCGATGCGATCGGCCCCCATGTCCGCGACCACCGGCACCACCGCCGGATCCGCCTCGACGAAGAGGCTTGTCCGGATCCCCTCCTCCTTGAGCCGCTTCACCACCGGCTGGAGCAAGAAGCGCCACCGCGCGACGTCCCAGCCGCGGTGCGACGTGAGCTCCCCCGGCGTGACCGGGACGAGCGTGCACTGCGTCGGCCTGAGCTCGAGCGTGAGCTCCACGAACTCCTCGCGGATATCGCCCTCGAAGTTCGTCTCCACCGTGGTGATGTGGCGCGCCACCGCCCGCGCGTCGTCCGGCGTGATGTGCCGCCGATCGGCCCTCGGATGGATGGTGATGCCGTGCGCCCCGTAGGAGACGATCTTCTGGGCGAACGAGAGGACGTTGGGGGCGTCGTGACCCCGCGAGTTCCGCAGGAGCGCGATCTTGTTCACGTTGACGCTGAGCTTCATGGGGACTCCTCTCGCGAGGCGGCGCGCGGCTTTCGCGGCGTCGCTATACACGATCGCCGCTGCGAGGCGAACACGCGCCGCGCGCCCGGGCGGGTCCCGGCCGCGCGGGAGGCGCCGCCGGGCTCCCCGGCCCCGGGGGACGGCGCGATCGGTGCGGAGCGAAGCTCTGGCGACGCGGCGCTAGATGCGCGGCGCCGTCGGCGAGCCGCGGACCGCGGGCGTGGACGGGAGGAGCGACACGACGAGGATGCCCACGGCGACGAGCGCGTTGTTCCAGACCGTTCCCGTCGACAGCGCCGGTATCCCCCAGGCGCTGACGAAGAGCCAGATCGCCAGGATCGTGTTGAGGTAGCGCACCTTGGGCGCTCGCAGCGCGATCAGGGCGAAGAGGACGCACAGCGCGCCAACGATCCAGGTGTTCGTGAACTGCCCCTGGCTGTGCGGCCAGAGGAAGGCGGAGATGAACAACCAAATCCCGAGCGCGATGTTGATGCCCCGCGCTGCCGTCATCTGATTCTGCATGACTTCTCCTCCTTTCCCATCGCCGCGCCGGCGCCCTCCGCCGCGCGACGCGATCTCCCGCCCGCCGCGCTCGCGGGCGAGATCCCTCTTCAGGCGCCCTCGAGGGCCTCCTGGGGCCCTGACAGGGGCCGAGCCCGCTCCCCCGTCCTCTCGAGCCCCGGCGCGCCTGCGTCTGCCCCGCACATCAAAGAGCCCTTGCATCGAGGTGCGAAACCGGTGCCAGGACCGCCGCGCCCGCGCCCGGCGGCCCGCGGCGCGCGGTCGGTGCTGCGCGCCGGGAGCTCACCGGAGGGGCTGAAGCGCGGGCGAGCCACGGGAGGGGCTCGCCGGAACGCGGGCCCCGGGGGGCGGGCTCCCGCGTGCGGCCCCCCGATCGTGAGGGCCGACGCCCGGCCCATCGGCTACAAGCCCGTCGCCATGGACTTCTTCGCGACCGCCGCCAAAGGCACCGAGCCAGCCCTCCGCGACGAGCTCCGCGAGCTCCGCTTCCGCGGGGTCCGCGCCGATCGCGGCGGGGTGCGCTTCGCCGGCGCGCTCGACGAGGGGTTCCGCGCCTGCGTCGAGCTCCGCACCGCCGTGCGGGTGCTCGTGGAGCTCGCCTCCTTCGACGCGCCGAGCGGGGACGCGCTCTACGAGGGCGTCTCCGGCGTCGACTGGGCCCCCTACCTGAGCCCGGTCCACACGCTCGCCGTCCGCGCCTCCTGCCGCTCGAGCGCCCTGACCCACACCCAGTTCATCGCCCAGAGGACCAAGGACGCCATCGTCGACCAGATCCGGCGCCGCGTCGGCGCCCGCCCGTCGGTCGACCTCGATGACCCGGACCTCGCCCTCTTCGTCCACCTCGTCCGCGACCGCGCGACGCTCTACGCGGATCTCGGCGGCGCCGCGCTCCACCGGCGCGGCTACCGGACGCACATCGGCGGGGCGCCGCTCAAGGAGACGCTCGCCGCCGCGCTGCTCCGCCTCTCCGGCTGGGATCGCGCCCGCCCGTTCGTGGATCCGATGTGCGGCGCCGGCACCATCGCCCTCGAGGCCGCGCTCTGGGCCCGGGACATCGCCCCGGGGCTGCGCGCGCAGCGCTTCGGCTTCGAGCGGTGGGCCTGCCACGATCAGGCCGCCGCGCAGCGCACGACCGCCCTCCGCGACGCCGCCCGCGCGCGGATCCGGCCCGAGGGCCCCCCGATCCTCGCCGCGGACATCGATCCTCGGGCCGTCGACATCACGCGCGGCAACGCCCGGATGGCGGGCGTCCAGATCGAGGTCCGCTGCCAGCCCATCTCCTCGCTCTCCCCGACCACGCCGGCGGGCCACGTCCTGACCAACCCGCCCTACGGCGAGCGGCTCCCGGGCACGCTGGCCCTCTACCGCGACATGGCGGCCGCGCTCTCGCGGCTCCCGGGCCATCGCGTCGCCCTCCTCGCCGGCACCGAGGAGATCGAGCGCGCGATGCGCCGCCGGCCGGAGCGATCGCTCACGGTGTTCAACGGCCCCATCGAGTGCCGGCTGCTCACGTACGACATCCCCTGAGGCGCGCGCCGCGGCGTCGCACGGGCGCGCGGCAGGCGCCGCGGGGTGGCCCGGGCGTCAGAGGAGGCGCATGACGAGGAACATCGCCGCCGCCGTGAGGATCATCCCGGCGACGAAGCCGATGAGGAGCCCGCGCTTGCCGGCGAGCCAGATCGGCTCCGGCGGCGCGGGCGGTGCCTTCGGCGCCGCCGCCGGACCGGCCGGCGCGGCCGGCGCGGCGCGGCCCATCGGGCCCGGCGCCGCGAGGGTGGACGCGAACGCGAGCGGCGCCGACCCCCCCGTGGCGGCCGCCGCCGTGGTGACGGCCGCCGGGGCCGCCGCGGCGGCGCCGCCGGCCGCGACCGGGCCCGCCTGGACCGCCCCTCCGGCGCCGCCGGCCGGCGCCGCGACCACGACGCCGGCCGCTCCCGGGATGCTCGCCTGGAGCTCGCCCGGCTGCACGGTGGGCAGCGCGCTGTCCACCGGGCTGTAGGCCGGGCCATAGGGCGAGGCCATCCGGAGCGTCCCGGTGGGGCGCCTCCGCCCGTCGCGCGGCGCCGCCGCGGCGTCGAGCACCGGGCTCTGCGGCGTCACCGGCGGGGCCGCCGGCGCGGAGTCGACGCGCACCAGGCCGACCTCGGCCCGCTTCTCCGGCGTGCCCAGCCCGAAATCCTCGGCGGAGCGGAGCGTCGACTTCACCTCGCGCCCCGGCGGCGTGAGGTCCAGCTCGCCGCCCTCGTCGTGGTGGACACGGACCCGCGGCGGGGCGAGCAGCTCGTCCCGGCGGACCATGGTGAGCGTGCTGTCGTCGTCGCCCGGCTCGTCCGACGAGCCCGACATGGAGAGCCCATTTCCCGAGAGCAGCGCCTCGCTGGCGCCATGGGTCCAGGACGGGAGCTGCAGCGAGATCTCGGGCACCGACTCCTGCGCCCAGCGCTGCGGCCCGGCGTCCGCTCCCCGGCCGACGACCGGCCCGTCGAGGGTCGGAGGGAGCTCCGGCGGCGGCGAGGCGCGCTGCGCCGGCGGGGGTGGCGCGGCGTCGGGGCCGGGCGAGCCGGACACGAGCGTCCTGGCCGACTCGACCGCCGCGCCGGCCGCGATCTCCAGCCCCGACGGCGCGGTCGGCGCGCGCTCCAGCGGCTGCACCGGCGCGCGCCCCGGCAGCACCTCGCGCGGGAACGCCGAGCTCGGCTGCCTCGCCGACATCGGCCCCAGCCCGACCGCCGCGTCGGACAGGTCCGCGAGCAGGCTCCGCAGCGCGTCCCCGAGCTCGCGCGCCGTCTGGTGCCGATCCGCCGGCTGCTTCGAGAGCGCCTTCAGGAGGAGCGCCTCCAGGCGGGGATCGATCCCCGGCGCGCAGCCGCGCGGCGCCGGCACCGGCGCGTGGATGTGGAGCGTGGCGGTGTGGAGCGGCGTCTCGCCCTCGAACGGCAGCCGCCCGGTGACGAGCTGGAACAGCAGCACCCCGCACGTGTAGAGATCGGACCGAGGATCGACCGGCAAGAGCCCGCACTGCTCGGGAGACATGTAGGCCGGTGTGCCGATGAACGTGCCCGCGCGCGTGACCACGGACATCGGATCGAGGGGTGCGTCGCACACGTCGCGGGACGACTCGGTGTCCAGGATCTTGGCGATCCCGAAATCGAGCACCTTCACGCGCTCGCCGTGAGGGTGCGTCGGATCGGCGATCACCATGACGTTCTCGGGCTTCAGGTCGCGGTGCACGACGCCCATCTCGTGGGCGACCGCGAGCGCGTCGCACACCTCGGACAGGATGCGGACCGCCCGCGCCTGGCCGATGGCGCCGTGGCGCTCGAGGAGCGCGTAGAGGTCGTCCCCCGCGAGCAGCTCCATCACGATGTAGCTGAGCGGCCCCTCGACCCCGTACTCGAAGATCTTGACGGAGTTCGGGTGCTTCACGCGCGCCGCGGCCTTCGCCTCGCGCTGGAAGCGCCGGACGAACGCGCGATCGGCGGTGAGCTCCGGGCTCATGATCTTGATCGCCACCCGGCGGGGCTCGGCGTCGCGCTCGGCGACGAAGACGCTCGCCATCCCGCCCTCGCCGAGGAGACGCGTGATCGTGAACCGCCCGGCCACCTTGCGGCCGAGGAGAGCCTCATGCCTCATGCGCCCGGTACCCGCGTCCCACCGCGCTGCTCGCTCACCCGCGGGCGACCGGTCTGCTCGCGCCCCCGCGGGCGGCTGCGGCGCCCGCTCCACGGAGCGCAGCGGCCAGGGCTGTCCGCGCGCAGACGCGACCCGCGCGCTCGATGCGAGGGGGACTCCACGCGGCGACCATACCAAAGAACGTGACAGCGGACGACTTGTCGTCCCCCCCCGCCGCCGGCGCGCGGCCGCCGGCGAGCCCGAGCTCGAGCCGTCCCGACCACCGCTGCCCCGGAGCCGGGCGGCGCGGCCGCAGTTAACTCTTTAACGCCACCCCGGGCGCCCATGTACGACATGGGCTCAACTCACCGAAAGAGCGCGCGATCTCGCGTTGGCAACGTTCTTGCTTTGAGGCGCAGGCGGCACGGGAGTACCGAACGCGCGCCCGCGCGCGTGTGTTCGCGAAGGGCCGGCTTGTGCGTCGATGTCGACAGGCAGCTTCCGGAGGATCGTTGATGAATCGAATTTGTAAGCGTGCGGTGCTCCTCGGCGCCGCCGCGCTGACCGTCGTGGGGGCGGGTTGCGCGGAGGAGCGGGACCCCATCAACAGGTTGCAGAAGGGCGGGCTCCACAAGTCCTTCTTTGTCGGACGTGAGCTGATGGACATCGCCGACGACCCCGAGTTCTACATGCGGGGCACGGTCATCGACGTCGGGTACGGCGCCGCCCAGAATGGCCTCTTCACGTCCACGTACGCGCAGCCCGTCTCCCGGATCAAGTGGGAGATCACCGAGCACCAGCTCAACGCCCGGCTCGCCTACGAGCGCATCGAGGGGACCGACGGCAAGGGCAACACCTACAACGGGCTCACCAAGAAGACGACGAACGACGGCCAGATCGTCGCGAGCTACGCGATCGAGTCGCACTTCGACGTCATCTACGAATACAACCCGACGACCGGCGAGAAGATGAACGTCGTCGTCGAGAACACGACCGACAGGCCCTGGTACCAGCGCGAGCACATGCGCGTGGACTGGTCGCGCAACCTCGCCACCGACGCCTACAACTTCGACACGCTCGCGCAGATCGGCATCTACGGAGGTGTCGAGTACGAGCCGCTCGCTTATTACGTCGCCGACGACGACACCTCCGCGGACCGCCCCGTGTTCGATCCGGAGGGCGGCTACTTCGACGTGACCACCAAGGCGTTCGCCACGCCCGCGATGCTGGACCTGTCGAGCCTCGGCTGGGGGATCGATCGCTTCCCGGCCTGCATGCTCCCCGGCGACTTCGCCGGCGGCACCGACCCGTACGGCAACTGCAACCCGGTCGAGATCACGCTCCGCCACTCGTTCAAGAGGGTGGTCGACACCGACTACGAGCCGGTCGATTTCGACGGCGTCAGGTTCCAGGCGTTCGGCATCTTCAACTTCGACTACCGCTACGGCTACGAGCGCAACTACGGGATGCTGGACAACCAGTGGCGGCGCTTCGCGGCCCGCTACAACCTCTGGAAGCGCAGCCACTACTACGACGACCCCGAGGCGATGGAGGGGCCGATCGCCTGCGCGACCAAGGAGACGACGGGGGACTCCGGCGACCCGAACCGCGACGAGGACGACGACGGCACCGCCGACGAGTGCGCCGCGGCCGGCCCGGGCTCGCAGTGCGACATCTTCAAGCAGAAGTGCACGCTGCCGTACGCGCAGCGCGAGGCCGTCACCATCCCCTGGTACATCGGCGGCGACACGTCGGAGGACCTCTTCGAGGCCACGAACTGGGCCACCGAGGAGTGGGATCTCGCGATGAAGACGGCGATCCAGACGTCGCGCCTCGTCGAGTGCCGGAAGACGGGCCACCAGGACTGCGACGCCCGGTACCCGATGTGGAAGGGCCAGCAGGACGACATCGACGAGGCCGTCGCGATCTCGCGCGAGCTGAACGCCTGCCGCCGCGCGAACGGCTGGGACGCGCCGCAGTGCGACGACGCGGCCAGGGCGGCCGTGGCGGATCTCGCGCAGCGGCGCGGCAACGACCCGGCGACGCTCGCCATCGCCGACGTCGTGACGCAGCCGCCGGTCATCGTGCTCTGCCACAACCCGGTCGTCGACGCCGATCACCCCGCCTGCGGCGAGCCCGGGCTCGCCCCGCGGCTCGGCGACCTCCGCTACCACAGCGTCCTCATCATCGACAAGCCGCAGGCCCCCTCGTCGTGGGGCATCATGGTCGACGGCGACGACCCGATCACGGGCGAGAAGGTGGCCGCCAGCATCAACATCTGGAGCCACGTCACCGACGTCGCGGCGCAGCAGCTCCTCGATCTCGTCCGCTACATCAACGGCGAGCTGCCGACCTCCGAGATCACCGAGGGCAAGTACGTCCGCGACTGGGCGCAGGCGAGCCGCCTCTCGGGCGGCGGGAGCGGCCCCACGATGACCAAGGAGGAGGTCACGTCGCGCCTCGCGAGCGCCACGAAGCTCGATCCCGAGGAGTACAAGCATCGCATCGCGCAGGGCGTGTCCCCCGAGCTCAAGGCGCTGCTCGAGCCGATGAAGGCGGAGCTCGCCGACATCGCGGTGCGGGCCGACGTCCCCTCCCCGCAGCAGGCCATCGTCGGCGCGCGCATGCGGGCCGCCCGGGGCAGCCTCGCCGAGGCGGAGCTCATGAACCCGGCGATGCTGAAGCTCGCGGGCATCCCCGCCGGCATGCCCGTGGAGGGTCCGCTCGCCGACGCCGCCTCGCCGTTCGCGATGAACAACCCGAAGGTGCAGTCGCAGCTCCGCCGCATGCACGAGAGCGCGCTCGCCGCGCGCGGCGCCTGCATCCTGCACGAGGCCCCCGAGCCCTCGGCGATGACGGGCCTCGCCGAGGCGCTGCGCGAGAAGTTCCCGGTGGGCAAGGACGAGACGCCCGCGGCGCGGCAGGCGCGGTACGAGCGGATGTTCAAGTACATCCAGCGCCGTTACCAGTACGCGGTCATCGCGCACGAGATGGGGCACTCGGTCGGCCTCCGGCACAACTTCGTGAGCACCTACGCCTCGCTGTTCTTCCGGCCCCAGTACTGGCAGCTCCGGACGAGGAACGGGAAGGTCGAGGCGCCGTGCACCGGCGAGCCGGGCGAGGATCCGGCGGAGTGCGTCGGCCCGCGCTACTTCGACGCGCTGACCGACGAGGAGCAGAAGAACATGATCTGGATGTTCCAGCACTCCACGGTCATGGACTACCCGGGCGACGTCTCGCAGGACCTGGTGGGCCTCGGCGTCTACGACTTCGCCGCCGCGCGCTTCTTCTACGGCGACACGGTGAGCGTCTACGACAACAACAACCGCAACTACCTGGCCGGCGGCAGGATCGGCGGCGGGCTCCTCGCCGCGACCGACTCCTTCGGCGGGCTGGCGGGCATCAAGTACGGCAGCTACAGCGCGCGCGCCGACAGCGTCACGGACTTCCACTACTCGCAGCTACAATCGCAGTACGACGTCATCCGCGACTGCTACGAGGTGTCGCCGACGCCGCCCTCGACCTGGAGCGAGGCGCTCGACGGCAAGTGGCACCCGGTGATGGACGGCGGCATCGTCACCGTCGACGGCGAGACGAAGCGCTGCCGCCAGCAGCCGGTCGATTACGTGGGCTGGCGGCACCTGCGCAAGCCGGAGGCGGGCGAGACCTCCCTCGTGGCCTTCCGCGGCGGACCGGCGGTCGACGAGAAGAGGCGCGTCCGCGTGCCCTACGCGTTCGCGAGCGACAACTGGGCCGACACCGGCAACGTCTCGGTCTTCCGGCACGACAACGGCGCCGACCCGTACGAGCAGCTCATGTTCCTGATCACCTCCCAGGAGAACAGGCACATCTTCGACAACTTCCGGCGCGGCCGCACGACGTTCAGCGTCCGCGGCGCGGCGGACCGGTCCTACGGCCGGTACAACGAGAAGCTGCTCGGCATCGCCGGCGGCATCGGGTTCTACG
This sequence comes from Sorangium cellulosum, assembly GCF_004135735.1. Lineage (GTDB taxonomy): Bacteria > Myxococcota_A > Polyangia > Polyangiales > Polyangiaceae > Sorangium > Sorangium cellulosum_F. The sequence continues at coordinate 6,960,573 of NZ_CP012670.1, forward strand.
GGACGATCTACCAGGATCTCGCGACGAACCAGGGCCTGTCGTTCGACACGCTGTGGCCGCTGCTCATCGACGGGGACCTGGAGGAGAACGTCGTGGCCGCCACGGTGGCCTTCGACCACTTCGCCCGGCAGCTCGCGCGCCCGGAGGACGGCCCGCACTACCTGCGCAACACGGGCGCCATCGACCCGAACGACCCGTGGTCCGAGTGGCGGGTCCTGCGCTCGGACAAGGACAGCGACGACTACGGCGCTGGCACCGACTTCGGCGAGCTCGAGGGCACGACCAACAGCCCCGTGCTCGTGCAGATCCCGAACGGCTCGACCGGCTACCTGAAGGACATCGGGTTCGGCGGGCACCCGCTCGAGAACGCGAACTCGGACGACAACGGCGACTTCGACACCGACTACACGATCAACGCGGGCAGCTACTACGACAAGATCCACACGGCCATCCTGCTCTCCCAGTCGGAGGACCGGTTCGTGAGCAGCTCCCGCCGCGATTTCTACGACGCCCGCTTCCGCGCGGTCGGCATGGCGGACGTGCTGCCCGAGGGCTACCGCCGCCTGCTCGCCAACGCGCTCACCGGCGATCGCGCGCTCCTCGCGCCGCGCCTCGAGGCCGACGAGAACGGCTTCCCGGTGCTCGACGCGGACGCGGAGGATCCGAGCGACCCGCTCGCGAAGGAGTTCCCGGCGCGCCCGATGGGGTGGGTGAGCTGGTGGCCGAACGAGGGGCCGAAGGTCTGCTTCCCGAGCAACGGGAGGAACCTCTGCTCGAGCTACCTCGGCGGCGACTTCGACCCGGAGACCGTGCCGCGAACGATCCCCGTCGATCCGCAGGTCGGCTGGGAGGTCCAGAAGTTCCTGATCGCCTGGACGCTCGCGTACATCCCGGCGAACGGCAAGACGCACTGGCTGGACATGATGCGCATCTACCGCCTCGGCACCCACTCCGACCCCGGGATCGAGCAGCGCATCGAGTGGCAAGATCCGACGTCCGGGCAGATCTACTACGCCCGCACGTACGGCATGGAGTGCCTCTTCGGGACCGGCAAGAACAGGGCCGACTGCCAGGCCTCCGGCGGCAAGTGGGTGCAGAAGGGCATCGCGGCGCGCGTGCTCGAGTACGCCAACGAGCTCACCGCGAAGGGCTACCAGCTCGATCCGAGGTACGAGGCGCAGCCGGGCATCCCCGAGGACGGGGTCGTCGCGGATCCCGCGTTCACCGCCGGGTACGGCCCCGGCTTCAACAAGTACGGCCGCGCGATGGTCGTGCACCACCCGGACGGCACCCCGATCGTCAGCCACGACCCCATGATCAAGGACGTGGACCCGACGACGGGTGGACTGGTGGATGTGCAGCCGTGCGATCAGAACATCGACCCGACCTGCACGCCGCTCACCATCCACAAGAACCACTACGCGTACGAGCTGAGGAGCTACAAATCGGTGCCGGACTACATGCTCAAGATGATGGCCAGGTTCGGCCTCGCCGATCCGGATCAGCTGGGCGTGTTCCCCGAGTGATCCGCCCCTCGCCGTGACAGGGCCCCGCGCCGGGGCCCTCACCCCTCCTTCTCTCGCCTCTCCTTCCCCCTCGCCTCTCTCCTCTCTCCTCCTCTCCTTCCCCCTCCTCGTGAACGCGCGCGGGCCGCGGCCCGCGCGGCGCGTCCAGCCCGCGGCCGTCGGCCACCGGGTAGAGCTCGCCCCGCCGCCTTTCCAGGTCGCGCCGGCGCGACGGCGGCATTACCGTTCTCCACGGCGCGGCGCGCGCCATGGCATGGCCCTCTCCCCCGCCCTTCCCACCATCGTTCCGGCGCAGCGCTCGGACGCGCGCGCCTTCGCGGCCTACCTCGTCGAGCACATGGCCGAGTCCGGCCGGCAGGGCGTCCCGCACTTCGCCGTCACGACCTCGCTCGTCGCCGAGGAGGTCGAGCAGAGCGCGCTCGACCGCTGGAGCCGCGCGCTCAGCGAGCCGCTCTGGGGGCGGGCCTGGCTGCTCCGGGTGAGCGCCCCCCGGGCGCGCATCATCGGACACATCGAGCTGCGAGGCGGCCGCGTTCCGTCAGAAAATCACCGTGCGGTCGTGGCCATGGGCATCCTCGGCCCCTGCACGGGCCAGGGGCACGGCCGGCGCCTGCTCGAGACGGCGATCGCGTGGGCCCGTGACGAGGCGGGCCTCTCGTACCTCGATCTCGGCGTCTTCTCGAACAACGAGCGCGCCCGGCGGCTCTACGCGCGCATGGGCTTCATCCCGGTGGGCACCCGCGAGGACGCCTTCCGGGTGGACGGGGTCACCCTGGACGACATCCAGATGACCCTCGCGCTCCGCCCCCCCGGCCAGCGCACCACGCCCGCTCGCTGAGCGGCCGTGCCACCGTGCGGCGCCCCGGGCGCGGCGCCCCAGGGGTCGGGCCGGGAGGGACCTCGGCGGCCTCGGGGCACCCGGGTCGCCTCGAGCGCCGCGTGGCCCCGAGGCGTCGTGGAGGGTACCCATCGCCGCGCGGATCGGTCATGACGGTACCCGCCGTTCTGGGCGCCTGTCTGTCGATCCGGCCGCCCCGCCGGCGTCGGGTGTCTCCCGGCCGCCACCGCAGTCCATCGCCACCGAAAGCCACCATGCGTCGCTCGCCGCTTCTGCCGATCTTCCTGACTGTCTTCGTCGACGTCCTCGGCCTCACGCTCGTCCTGCCGCTGCTCCCGTTCTACGCCGAGCACTTCGGCGCCACGCCGCTCGTCGTCGGCCTGCTCGCGGCGAGCTACGCCGTGTGTCAGCTCATCTCGGGGCCGATCCTCGGGCGGATCTCCGACCGGGCGGGCCGCAAGCCGACGCTGCTCGCGAGCCAGATGGGCACCTTCATCGGCTTCCTGGTGCTCGGCTCGGCGGACTCGCTCTGGATGCTGTTCCTGGGGAGGATCATCGACGGCCTCACGGCCGGGAACCTGACGATCGCGCAGGCGTACATCAGCGACGTGACCCGGCCGGAGGAGCGCACCAAGGCGTTCGGCCTCATCGGCATCGCCTTCGGCGGCGGGTTCCTCCTCGGCCCGGCCATCTCGGGGTTCCTCGCGCACCGGTTCGGCTACGCGTCCCCGGCCTTCGGCGCGGCGGCGCTGTCGCTGACGGCGATCCTCCTGACGGCCGCGCTGCTGCCCGCGAAGCAGCCCGCGCCGGCGGCCTCGTCCGCGGCGGCGCCCGCCGGCGCTGCGTCGCCGGCGCCGCTCGGCCGCGGCAACGCCTTCCGCCGGTTCTTCGACCGGCCGCTCCCGCGCCGCCGGCTGCTCGAGTTCCTCGCCTTCTCGCTCTCGTTCTCGACGCTCATCGGCGGCCTCGCGCTCTTCCTGGAGCGGCGCTTCGCGTTCGACGTCGAGAAGACGGGCTACCTCTACGCCTTCTCCGGCCTCGTGGGCGGGAGCATCCAGGGGGGCATCGGCCGGCTGGTCAAGCGGCTCGGCGAGGAGCGGCTCGCGCGGGTCGGCTTCTCGGCGATGGTCGTCGGCTACGGCCTGCTCGGCGTGGCCTACGACCTGCCCACGCTGCTGCTGCTCGTGGCGGTGGCGGCGTTCGGCGCGGCGGTGGTGCGGCCGAGCATCACCACGCTGCTCACGAAGAGCGTGGGCCGCGACGAGCAGGGCGCGGCGCTCGGCGTGAGCCAGTCGCTGGCGAGCGTCTCGCAGATCGTCGGCCCCATCGCCGCCGGGTGGCTGATCGAGCACCGGGCGCTCGCGGCGTACGGCCTGATGGCCGCGAGCTTCGCGGCCCTCGGCGTCCTGCTCGGCGCGCAGAAGATCCCGGCCGGCGAGCCGGTCGAGTCCTGAGCGGCGCGCCTCCGGGGGGGCGGGGGCCTCCGGGGGCTCAGGCGCGCGCGCCCTTCACGAAGGGCACGACCGCCTCGACGAGCGGCGGCGTCACGTCGTCGAGCCTGCGGGGGTTCTCCCAGGCGAACGGCTCGATGAGGCGCGACGGGCGCAGGCCGACGCGGCGGCGCGAGCACTCCACGATGAGCGACAGCGCGCCGTGGCGATCGTGGAACCAGTCGACCTCCAGGCCCGCCTTGCGGAACCCCCAGGCGGAGCGGACGTACGACATCGCGCGGTACGGCCTGCGATCCGCGGCGCGCGCGACGCGCTGGGCGTAGGCGTGGTGCTCGGCGACGTCGTCGACGGGCCAGAGCCGGTGCGCGGGCGGGTACAGCACGGCGCCGCCGGCGCTGTGCAGCGACAGCGCGCGGTCGATCCGGCGCGAGGACAGCGCGTGCGCGACGGCCTCGACCTCCGGCTCGCTGGCCGGGCGGCTGCCGGGCGAGCAGACGAGCCCGACGAGGCGCTGCACGACGCCGCGCTCGTACCAGCCGGCGTCGAAGTTCCGGTTGAGGTCGACGCCGCGGGCGTTGCCGCGCACGTACCGGTGGCGCCCGGCGCGGAGGTTCATCTCGACGCGGAGGAGGCCGTCGGGGTTCATGATGGGGACGGCGAAGATCGATCGGCCGCCGAGATCCTCGGCCACGAGGCGCTCGAGCAGCGCGAGGTGGGTCTCGATGCCGATCCACCCGAGCGGGTGGATCCCCGACAGGATCACGGTCGTCCGCCCGCGGTCGCGCAGCCAGGCGCCCGCGGGGGCGCCCTGGCCAGGTGGACCGGCGCGGTCGGCCGGCAGCGCGAGGGCGGGCTCGTCCGGCGCCGGCGCGTCCGGGCCGCCGGGCGCGCCGATGCCGTCGCGCGCCCCGGGGGGCGGGGCGCCATTGAGGGATCTCGCCCCGCCGTGGGACGACCTCGCCGCGCCGTGCGCTGACAGCGCCGCGAGGCCCGCGCCCTCCCGGCCCAGGCCCGCGCCCGCCCGGCTGGAGGCGCCGATCTGCACGGCGAGCAGCGGCTCGCCGTGGACCGAGCGCCCGATGAGCGAGAGCCGCGCGCCCCGGTCGGCGAGCCGCTCGAGCGCCTCCAGGAGCTCCCCGTACCCGCGGTAAGGGCCGAGGCCACGGCGGGCGAGCAGGCGCGAGAGGGGCGTGCGGCGATGTACGAACAGGGCCGCCCTCAGGGCCGCCCGGCCTCGCTCCCCCGACTCCTGATCGGACTCCGGCATGCAGGGCTCACCTTTACCTCAGATGGGGGGAATCATAGAGCACGGGTCGCGTGTTCGCGCGCTTCGGAGCGGGCCGCTGGCCAGCCCCGGATCGTCGTGACAGCGGGCTCATGCATGGAATTCGATGACAACGGGTGGGTCAGTGGACGGATCGAGTTGCTGCCGGCCAGCCACGGCTGGTCGCTGCTGTCGCCGGAGCCCGAGGCGCGGATCGAGGAGCACCGCTGGGCGCACCAGGCGCGCGTCTTCTTCGGCGCGGAGCTCGCGCTGGTGCAGAAGAAGTCATACCCGTCGGGGGCCACGCCGATGGTCGACGCCGTGGAGGTCGACGTCGCGCGCGCCGGCGGCGCGCCGAGCCGGGTGCTCGTGCTGACGGTGCCGCTGGATCGCGCGCCGGAGGTGCGGGCGGCGGCGGCGGCGGGCGTGCGGGCGATCGGCGGGCGCGGGTTCGACGCGCTGCTCGCGCGCGCGCGGCGGGCCTGGCAGGTGCGCGAGCCGCAGGTCGCCGGCGACGACGCGCGCGCGCCGCTGACGGTGGCCGCGATCCTGGCGGCGGTGCTGCTCGCGCCCGTGGTGCCCCCGGGAGAGGCGACGATCTTCGGGGTGAAGGGGGCGCGGGAGCGGCTCTCACGGGCGGGCCTCTGACGGGGCGGCGCCGGCCAGGCGCGTCCGTCGGGCGTCCGCTCCCTTCATCGGGTACGATCCGCGGAGGTCCCCATGTCGCTCGCCCCCACGCTCGTCCGCCCGGCCACGCTCGCCGACCTGGAGGCGCTGCCGCCGACGTGGCGCGGCGAGATCCTCGACGACACGCTGTACGCCTTCCCTCGCCCGCGCGCGCCGCACGCGAGCGTCGAGGGCCTGATCACGACCGACCTGACGAACCCGTTCCAGCGCGGGCGCGGCGGCCCCGGCGGCTGGTGGATCCTCCCCGAGCCGAGCATCCAGCTTCCGCGGGCGCCCGAGGTATCGCCCGACATCGCGGGCTTCCGCCGGGACCGCCTCCCGACGCTCCCCAGCGACGGCCCCATCACCGTCGTGCCGGACTGGGTCTGCGAGATCTTGTCGCCCAGCACCGCGAGCTACGACCAGATCGTCAAGCGCCGCTTTTACGTCAGGATCGGCGTCCAGCACATCTGGTACGTGGACCCCCGCGACCGGACGCTCCTCGTCGCCCAGCACATCGACGGCAGGTGGATGGAGCTCGGCCTCCACGGCCAGGACGAGCGGGTGCGCGCCGCGCCGTTCGACGCGATCGAGATCGACCTCGCGGCGTGGTGGGACGGCCTCGCGCCGGAAGCGAGCGCCGATCCCTGACGGCGGGAGCCGCCGGCGCGGACGCCCTCCTCGGGGGGCCGAGGCGCCACGGAGCGGCGCGCCAGCCGGGCTCTGCCGGCGCCCCGGCCCCTCCGCGACGGGTGGTGGTCACGTAGGGGGTGCTCACCTCCGGGGCTTGCGTTTCGGCGGGCCCCTTTTGTGGCCCGCCTGCACTCCAGCCCCTCCGGTGAGCACCCCCTACGTGACCACCACCCTGCGACGAACCTGGGACGAACCCGGGCGACGACGTACTAGCGTGCGCGCCCGTGCGCTCCCGCTTCCCGCTCGTGGCCGTCCTGTTCTTCGTCTCTGGCGCCACCGGGCTCCTCTACGAGGTCGCCTTCTCCAAGCAGCTCGCCTACGTCTTCGGCGCCACCGCCTACGCCGTCAGCACGGTCCTCGCCGCCTTCATGGGCGGCCTCGCGCTCGGCGCGCACCTCGGCGGCCGCCACGCCGCGGCCGCCCGCCGTCCGCTCGTCGCCTACGGCGTGCTCGAGGCGATCGTCGGCGCCATCTGCGCGGTCTCGCCGTTCCTGTTCGAGGCGCTGACCTCGGCCTATGTCGGCGTCGTCCGCGCCGCGCCCGACTCGCTCGCGCTGCTCACCGCGGCGCGCGCCGCGCTGACCGCCCTCGTGGTCGTCGTCCCCACGGTCGCGATGGGCGCCACGCTCCCCGTGCTCTCGCGCATCCTCCGCGCCGAGGGCGCCCCCGACGGCGACGCGCCCCCCGCCGAGCACGACGCCGCGCGCCGCCTCGCCTCGCTGTACGCCATCAACACGGCCGGCGGCGCGGCCGGCGCGCTCTCCGGCGCCTACGTCGTCCTGCCGCACCTCGGCATCCGCGGCGCGCTCTGGTCCGCGGCGATCGCGAACCTCCTCCTCGGCGCCGTCGCCGTCGCCGCCGGGCTCCGCGGCCCCGCGCTCGGCCCCGCCGCCGCGCCCCCCCGCGCCCCGGACGCCCGCGCCGCGGGGGCCGGCCCCACGGCGGCGCGCGCCGCGGCGGCCGGCGCCCCGCGCGCTCCCCTCCCGGCCGCGACCGGCCCCGCCGAGCCGGCCTTCCTGCTGCTGCTCGCGTTCGCCTCGGGCTTCCTCGTCTTCGCCGCCGAGGTGGTCCAGACGCACCTGCTCGCGCTCCTCATCGGCAACAGCGCCTACGCCTTCGGGCTGATGCTCGCCGTCTTCCTCGTCTGCCTCGCGGCGGGCGCCGCGCGCTCGCCCGCCCTCGCGCGGCGCCACGGCGACAGCGCGCTCTTCCGCGGCCTCGTCGCCGCGGCCCTCTCGCTCGCCGCCACCATCCCGCTCTGGGATCAGCTCCCGTGGCTCTTCGCGTTCGCCGGCGAGCACGTCCACGGGTGGGCCGGCCGGGAGGGGGTCCGCGCGCTCGCCGCGCTCGCGATCCTCGCGCTGCCCACGCTGTGCATGGGCCTCACCTTCCCCCTGCTCCTCGCGCGCGCCGCCGCGCACGCCGACGTCGCCGCGCGCGTCGGCAGGCTGACCGCCGCGAACACGCTGGGCACGATCGCCGGCTCCATCATCACCGGCTACCTGCTCCTGCCCGCGCTCGGCTCGGAGCGCGCCCTCGTCGCGATCGCCCTGGCCTTCGCCCTCCTCGCCGTCCTCGCCGCGGCGCGCGCGGGCGTGGAGCCCCGCCGCGCCCTCGCGCTGGCCGCCGCCGCGGCCGTCCTCGCGGCGCTCGCGCCCCGCTGGGACATGGCCCGCATGACGAGCGGCGCGAACGTCTACTTCGCCATGGGGCCGCGGCCCGAGCGCCTCGACTTCGTGCGCGAGGACGTGCACGGCGGCGTCACCACGGTCGCGCGCCGCGCGGGCGTCACGACCCTGTACACGAACGGCAAGTTCCAGGGCGACGACGGCCCCGAGATGACGGCGCAGCGGCGGTTCGCGCATTTCCCGTCGCTCTTCGTCCGCGAGCCGCGGAGCGCGCTCGTGATCGGGCTCGGCACGGGCACGACCACCGGCACCCTCGCGGCCTACCCCTTCGCGCGCATCGACGTCGCCGAGATCTCCCCGGCGATCGTCGAGGCCTCGCGGCGCTTCTTCGCGGGCCCGAGCCTGGGCGCGCTCGACGATCCCCGCGTGCGCCTCTCGCTCAACGACGGCAGGAACGAGCTGCTCGTGGCGCAGGCCCGCTACGACCTCATCGCCATCGAGCTCACCAGCGTCTGGTTCGCGGGCGCCGCGAGCCTGTACAGCCGCGAGTTCTACGAGCTCGCCCGGTCGCGGCTCACCGCGGGCGGCGTCCTCCAGCAGTGGGTGCAGCTCCATCACATCCGGCGGCGGGAGCTCGCCGTCGTGGTGCGGACCATGCGCAGCGCCTTCCCGCACGTGGCGCTGTTCGTGGGCGGCGCGCAGGGCATCCTGGTCGCGAGCGCCGAGCCGCTCGTCGCCTCCGGGGCGCGCCTCGCGGAGCTCGAGGCGCGCCCCGCGGTCCAGGCGACGCTCGCCGGCGCGCGGCTGCCCGACCTGCTCGACGACCTCGTGGCCTCGGGCGAGGAGCTCGATCGGTTCATCGCCGACGCGGCCGAGGACGGCGGGCCGATCGTGTCCACGGACGACAACCTCTACCTCGAGTACGCCACCCCGAAGGGCAACGTGCTCCCGTACGACGAGTCGCTCGCCGCGTCGCTCGCGCTCCTCGCGCAGTACCGGACGCGGGCGCCGCGCGCGCGGCACCTCGCGCCGTGAGAGGTGGTGGGGCGCGTCGAGGGCTCAGCCCCCGGCCGCGAGGGCCGCTCAGCCCACGCCCGCGAGGCCGCTCAGCCCCCGCCCGTCGGCGACGCGCCGTCCTTCGCGGGCGCGCCCTCCTTGGCCGGCGGGAGGGGCTCGCCCTCCTGCGCCGCGTTGCCCGGCGGCCCGACCTGCACCGGCTTGATCTCGTCGCCGGTGGCCACGAAGCCCTTGCGGGGCGGCGGCGCCGGCCGCTGCCGCGCCTGCTCGGCGCGCAGCTTGCGTTCTTCCAGGCTCAGCACCTCCAGCGCGAGGCCGCCCGCGTACGGGTCCTTGCCGAGGAAGGGGCGCCCGTTCACCTCGGCCACGTGGAACTCGACGCGACGGTTCTCGCTGCGCCCCGCCGCGATCTCGTTCGGCCCGAGCGGGCGCGACTCGCCGAAGCCGACCGCGATGAGCCGGGTGTTCTCGATCCCGCGGTCGACCAGCCAGTCGGCGACCGCGAGGGCGCGCTGCGCGCTGAGCTCCTGGTTGTGCTCCTCGCTCGCCTGCGCGTCGGTGTGCCCCTCGATGCGCAGCCGCGTCACCTCCGGGTGCTCCTTGAGGAACTGGAGCAGCGTCTCCAGCGTCTTCTCGCTGCCCGGCCGGATCGCGGCCTGGTTCGTGTTGAAGACGATCTTGCCCTCGATGAAGACCTGGCTCTCCCCGCCCCTCTCCGACCACGGGCGCTCCGGATACCAGCGTGGGAGTGCGCGCTGCTCCTCGGCGCGCGGCAGGTCGCGCGGCGGCAGCCGGTTGTCCCCGCATCCGTGGCCGGCCTGCACGACGGCGATCGCCGCCGCGACGGCGAACGGCAGGGCGGTGCGTCCTGCCTGCTTCCTCTTCGGGTCCATCTCGTCCTTTAGCGTGTCAGAACCGGCGCTCGAACCGCAAGTAAACCTGGCGGCAGCGGCGGCGGGGCCCGTGGGGTGCTCCCCGGAGGGGCGCTCGTGCCGGCGGGCCACGAGAGGGGCACGCCGGAACGCGAGCCCCGGAGGCGAGCGCCTCATGGGCCCCGCGCCCCGCCACCGCTGCCGCGGGGCCGACCGGCGCGCCGGGCGGCTTGTGGTAAAGGAAGGGTCCCATGCCTGCGCCGTCGCTCACCGCCGAGGGCTCCCCTGTCGATCACAAGCTGGCCGGCCTGCGCGCCCGCCTCCGGGAGCTCGGCTCCGTCCTCGTCTGTTATTCCGGAGGGGTCGACAGCGCCTTCGTCCTCGCGGTCGCCCATCAGGAGCTCGGCCCGAGGGCCGTCGGCATGACCGCGGTCTCGCCGAGCCTCGCGCCGGCCGAGAAGGAGGAGGCCGCGGCGATCGCCCGGCTGATCGGCGCCGATCACCGGCTGGTCGAGTCGTCGGAGATCGACGACCCGAGCTACGTGGCGAACAACCCCGACCGCTGCTTCCACTGCAAGAGCGAGCTCTACCGGATCGCCGCGCGGAAGCGGGCCGAGTGGAGCCTCGCGGCGATCCTGAACGGCACCAACACGGACGACCTCGGCGACTACCGCCCTGGCCTCGAGGCGGCGCGGGAGGCGGGCGTGCTGAGCCCCCTCGTCGAGCTCGGCTTCAGCAAGGCCGACGTGCGCGCCGGCGCGGCGCGCGTCGGCCTGCCCATCTGGGACAAGCCGGCGGCCGCCTGCCTCTCGAGCCGCATCCCCTACGGCACCAGCGTCACGCGCGAGCGGCTCGCCCAGATCGGCGGCTTCGAGGCCGCCCTGCGCAGCATGGGGTTTCGCCAGGTCCGCGTCCGCTACCATGACGAGCTCGCGCGCATCGAGCTCGACGCGAGCGAGCTCGCGCGCGCCGCCGAGCCGTCGATCCGCGCCGAGATCGTGGCCGCCGGCAAGCGGCACGGCTTCCGCTACGTGACGCTCGACCTCGGCGGCTACCGGACCGGCAGCCACAACGAGGTGCTCGTGGGCCGCGCCCTCAAGATCGTGAGCTGACCCCGGCGGAGACGCGGAGCGCGCGGCTCGCGGCGGCTCCGCCGGGCGCCCGAGGAGGGCGACCTCCGCGGCCCATGACGCGGCGCCGAGCGGGTGACCGTGGTCTCGCATCCGTTGCCACGCCGTGGGGGTCGCCGCATGCTCGATCCATGAGCGAAGCCACGGCCGAGCCGATCGTCATCTACCGCAGCGTCAACCGTGACGGCGCGACGTTCGCGCTCGAGCCGCGGTCGCTCGATCGACTCCGCACCATGTTCGGATCGGCGGTGCGCGCTCGCGACCGGATCTTCATCGCGCACGAGACGCGGGCTGACTACGAAGAGGTGCAGGGGAGCATCGCGCCGCAGATCGTGATTCTCCTGACGGGCCTCAGCGAGGATCACCTGCGACCGCTCGGCGGCGTCGTGTTCCGCGACCCGGTCAGCGAGAGGGATCTCCCGCGGACGGCGGCATAGGCTCGGCTGCGCTGCCGTTCCCGACCCTCCCATCTGGACACGCCGCACGCCCATCTGGACACGCCGCACGCCCATCTGGACACGCCGCACGCCCATCTGGACACGCCGCACGCCCATCTGGACACGCCGCACGCCCATCTGGACACGCCGCAGCCCATCTGGACACGCCGCAGCCCATCTGGACACGCCGCTTCCCTGCCTTCGTGCCGTGCGGCGGCGCCGCACGTGCCGCTCGCCCGCGCGGCCTCACATCAGCGTCGCGCGCGCCGCCTTGGCGCGCTCGTCGCGCTCCTTCATGTGCTCCAGGATGATCACCGCCGTCTCCTCGATGGCGCGCCCGGTGACGTCGACCACCGGCCACTCCGGGTGCGCGTCGAAGAGCCGACGCGCGAACTCCAGCTCCTGCCGGACGTGCTCGCGCATCGCGTAGTTCGTCTCCGCGGGCATCCCGAGCTGGCGCAGGCGCGCCTGCCGGATCTCGCAGAGCTGGTCGATCCCGATGGTGAGGCCCACGATCCTGTCCTGAGGGGCCTCCATCAGTTCGAGCGGCGGCGGGACGCCGAGCACCAGGGGGTAGTTCGCGACCTTGAGGCCGCGCTGCGCGAGCAGCGTCGAGAGCGGCGTCTTCGATGTGCGGGAGACGCCCACGAGGACGATGTCCGCCTTCCTGAAGTTCCGCGGCTCCTTGCCGTCGTCGCTCTTGACGGCGAACTCGACCGCCTCGATGCGCCGGAAATACTCCTCGCTGAGCGGGAGCATCGCGCTCGGCAGGTTGATCGGCTCCCGGTCGAGGAAGGTGCCGAGCCGGACGATGAGCGAGCCGATCAGATCGATCGCCTCGATGTTCAGCTCGGCCGTGGAGGCGTGGACGAACTCGCGCAGCTCGGGGCTGACCACGGTGAACACGACGAGCGCGCCCTCCCGCGCCGCGCGCTCCAGCACGGGCCGCGCGACCTCCTGCGTCCGCACGCGGGTGTGGAGGCGGATCTGCACGCCCGCCTTCGGGTACTGGAGCAGCGCCGCGCGCACGGCCTTCTCCGCCGTCTCTCCCGTGGAGTCGCTCAGGACGTCGATGAACTTCGGCTTATCCATGTCCGATGCTTCCCTCGCCATCTCGGCAGCGGCGCTCGAGGCAGGGCCCGTGCCTCGGTCAGTCAGGGGCGCAGAGGATCGCCCGCGGGCGCGCGCGCCGTCAACCGAACAGCCCTCTCAGCTTCTCCATGAACGAGGACTGCTGAGGTTGCACGTTCTCGCCGAGCTCCTTCGCGAGCTGCGCGATGAGCTCCTTCTGGGACGCGGTGAGCTGCGTCGGCACCTCGACGCTCACCTCGACCAGCTGATCGCCGCGCCCGCCGACGACGCGGCGCGGTATGCCCTTGCCCTTGATCCGGAGCACCGAGCCGGGCTGGGTGCCCGGGGGGATCCGCAGCTTGCCCTTGCCGTCGAGCGTCGGGATCTCCAGCTCGCCGCCGAGCGCCGCGCGCGCGAACGAGATCGGCACGGCGCACACGACGTCGTCGCCGACGCGGCGGAAGAGCTCGTGCGGCGCGACGCGGATCGTGAGCTCGAGGTCGCCCGGCCCGCGGCCCTCGCGGGAGGTGTTGCCCCCGCGCTCCACGAGCCGGGTCGCGCCGTTCTCCACGCCCGGCGGGATGGTCACCTCGATGGTCTTCTGCTTGGCCGCGAGGCCCGCGCCGCGGCACGTCTTGCACGGGTCGGTCACGATCCGGCCCGAGCCGCGGCACCGCCCGCAGGGGCGCTCGATCGCGATCGGGAACATGCCCTGCTGCATGCGGACGCGGCCGCGCCCCGCGCACGCCGAGCAGCGCTCGGTCTGCGCCCCGGGCGCGGAGCCCGAGCCGGCGCAGTCGCCGCAGGGCTCGATGCGATCGTAGGTGATCTGCTTGGTGCAGCCGAACGCCGCCTCCTCGAAGCTGATCCGCACCTCTTTCTGCAGCGTCCCGCGGTCGCCGACCCGGATGCCGAGGGCGCCGAGGAGGTCGCCGAAGATGGCGTCGAGGTTCAGGTCGTGCATGTCGAAGGGCACGCCCTGGAAGCCCGGGCCGCCGGCGGCGGCGCCGACGGCGGCCGGGCCGAATCGATCGAACGCCGCGCGCTTCTGCGGATCGCTCAGGATCTGGTACGCCGCGTTCAGCTCCTTGAAGCGGACGTGCGCCCCCTGGTCCCCCGGGTTCTTGTCGGGATGGTGCTGCGCGGCGAGGCGCCGGAAGGCGCTTTTGATCTCATCCTGCGTCGAGGAGCGCTCGACGCCCAGAACTTCGTACGGATCCCGCACGAGGTGCGAAATAGCATCGATCGCCCCGCCGGGACAGCGCCTAGCAGGGCGCTCATTCCGCCGATTTCACGTCCGCTCCGGCGAGGTCGCGCTTCATCACCTTGCCCGTCGGGTTGCGCGGCAAGGCGTCGAGGAAGACGACCTCGCGGGGGACCTTGGGGCCCGCGAGCTGGGCGCGGCAGTGCGCCTTGATGTCCTCCTCGCTCGCGGCCGCCCCGGGGCGCAGGGCGACGAACGCGCGCACGCGCTCGCCGAGGTCGCGATCGGGCGCGCCCACCACGGCCGCCTCGGCGACCGCCGGGTGGTCGTGGAGGACCGACTCGACCTCCGCGGGGTACACGTTCACGCCGCCCGAGATGATGAGGTCCCGCTTGCGGCCTTCGATGTGGTAGCAGCCGCGCGCGTCGCGGCGCGCGAGGTCGCCGACCGAGAAGTAGCCGTCCAGCATCGACGCGCGCGTGGACTCGGGATCTCCGTGGTAGCCGGAGACGAGCAGGGGGCTCCTTGCGTAGAGCTCCCCCACCTCGCCGTCCCTGCACGGCCGCCCGTCCTCGCCCACGAGCAGGAGCTCGCTGCCGGCGACGGGGCGCCCGATGGTGCCCGGCGACGCGCGCAGATCCTCGGGGCCCGCGATCGTGACGATGCCCGTCTCGGTCGCGCCGTAGAGGTTGTAGAGCCGGTCGCCGAACACGCCCATCACCTCCGACGCGAGCGCCGGCGAGAGCGGCGCGCCGCCCGTGAAGATCGCCGTGAGCGACGACGTGTCGTGGGCGCGGAGGCGCGCCTCGCCGAGCTCGAGCACGCGCTGGAGCATCGTCGGGACGACGGCCGTGGTGGTCACGCGGTAACGCTGGATCGCCTCGAGGAAGAGCTCGGGCCGGAACTCCGGGAGGACGACGATCGTCGCGCCGAGCACGAGCGACATGGTGACGAAGCCGAACGCCGTGAGGTGGTAGAGCGGGCAGACGGCGAGGTGCACGTCGCCCACGCGCATCGGGGTCGCGCCGATCGCCCCGAGCGCCGACACGGCGGCCCCGCCGCCGAAGCCGCGCACCGCGCCCTTCGGCTTGCCGGTGGTGCCGGAGGTGTACATCACCACGGAGGCGCGCTCGCTCCGATCCGGCGCGGCGCCGCGCTCGCCCCGATCCGGCGCGGCGCCGCGCTCGGCCATGAGCTCGTCGAGGTGCGAGAAGCCCGGGGCGCGCTCGCCGATCGCGATCATGCGCTCGCGCGGGATCCCCTCGAGCCGCGGCGCGGCCTCGCCGATCACGTCCGCGATGTCGGAGTCGAACAGGAGCAGGCTCGCCCCGGAGTGGCCGGCGAGGTAGGCGAGCTCCGCCGGGGTCGAGCGCCACGAGGCCGTCACCACGGAGCCGCCGACGCGGGCGATCGCGACCTGGCAGATCAGGAACTCGGGGCGGTTCTTGAGCACGAGGAGCGCCGTCGCGCCCGGGCCGACGCCGCGCCGAGCGAGCGCGAGGCCCAGCCGATCGACGCGCTCGTTCAGCTCGAAGAAGGAGTAGACCCGATCCTCGCCCCGGTCGTCCGCCGCGCCGCCGGCCGCGCGCGGCGCGAGGCTCCGCGGGTCGACGACCGCGATCCGGTGCGGGCTGTTCTCGGCGTGAAACCGGAACAGCAGCGACGGGTTCGCCTTGCCCCGCGCGAGCTCGCGCGCGAGGACCTTGAGCCCCGGCCAACGCAGCGCGGCGAGGAGCCCCGACCGCGCCACCGCCCGCCGGGCCACGCGAGCCCCTTCCGTGAGAGCGCTCATCTTGCGCCGCCCGCCGGAGAGCGCGGCGAGCACGCGAGGACCATCCATGGGGGCGACTTTACTCTGGCGCGCGCGCGCCGTGATAGGGTGGCGCCGTGACGGAGACTGATCGCCGCTCTACCCCGCGCGCCGCCATCGAGCTGAGCGTGGAGTACAAACGACTGAACACGTTCTTCGCCGACTACACGCGCAACATCTCCAAGGGCGGCATGTTCATCGGAACGGATCGCCCGCTCGCGGTCGGCACCGAGTTCGTGTTCGCCCTCTCGATCCGCACCCTGCCGGAGCCGCTCCGCCTCCGGGGGCAGGTGAAGCGGATCGTGATGCCGTCCGAGGCGACGGAGGGCTCTCCGCCGGGGATGGGGATCGAGTTCCAGTACGAGAGCGACGCGGAGCGGGCCGCGACCGAGTCGATCGTCGAGCAGCTGATGATGAACGAGCTCGGGGAGACGCTCGCGTCCAAGCTGCTCGGCAGGCGGCTCGGCGAGGGCTCTCGGTAGCGCTCGGGCCCGGTCGCCGGGGGGTGCGCCCGCGCGTCCCCCGTGTACACTGCCCCGCAATGTCGCCGTCGACCTTGTCCCCCCGGCGCCGTCTCGCCCGGGGCCTCGCCGCGCTCGCGCTCGCGCTCTCTCCCGTCGCCTGCGGAGCCTCTGGCCCGTCGGGCGCGAAGGGGCCGCCCGGCGCCGCCGAGGGTCGCGTCGCTCCGGTCGACGTCCGCGACGCCGATTTCTCCGCGAGCCTCTACTCGATCGTGCGAGGCGGCGAGCCGAGCGCGCAGCGCGCGGGCCTGCTCATCGGCGTCGTCCGCAGGCAGCTCGCGCACGCCGCGGCGCGCTTCGACGCGGGGCACCCCGACCGCGGCCTCCAGAGCGTGCTCGGCGCGCTCTACCTCGTCCGGCCTGGCGAGGGCCGCGCCGAGATGATCGACGCCGTGGGCGAGCGCGCGCTCGCGAGCGCGATCGAGCGGCTGAGCCCCCGCGGCGACGAGGGGCGGGCGCAGGCCCTGATGGAGCTCCGCGCCGCCGCGCTGCCGCGCGGCAGCCGGGCCCGCGCCGAGGTCGACGAGCACCTCGCCGCGCTCGCCCGCTGGATGAAGGACACGCGAACCGGCGAGCCGCTCGAGCGGCTCGGCATGGACCAGCGCGCGTCGGTCGCTCGCGCCCTCGTCGACAGCCGCCCGGAGTCGATCCAGCGCGCCGCCGCCGCCACCGCGGCGTGGATCGACCGGGCGATCGAGTTCAACATCGAGTACCAGCAGGGTGGAAAGAGGCCGGAGCGGGACGAGGCCGTCGAGGCCGCGCGCGCGCTGGAGTCGGGCGGCGCCACCCTGGCCGCGCTGTTCCTCCGCCACGGGGACGCGAAGGGCGCCGTCGAGCAGATCGATCGCACGAGCGCGCGCCGGGTGATCCCGCCCGGGCTCTACCAGCGGCTCAAGGCCGCCGCGACGGAGGACGACGCGGCGTCGTGGCAGGCGCTCGCGATGGCGTTCGCGCACCACGCGGGGCAGGAGCGCGACGTCGAGACCGGGCTCTCGCAGGATCTGCTCGACGGGGCGCTCTGGGGCACGGCCCTCGAGGCCTACCGCCGCGATCCGCGGAGCCAGGACAGCGCCGCGCTCCTCTCGCAGCTGATGATCCGCCTCGGCATGTCCGAGGCGACGCCGCTCGTGGTCGCGGGCGCGCTGGGGGACCGGCCGAGCCTCGACGCGCTCGGGGCGGCGCTCGGGCTCGTGCTGAGCGCGCTCGCCGAGGAGGCGTCGACCGACGACTTCGACGCGGCCCGGCGCACCTACCACGCCGCGGGGCCGCTGCTCGTGCTCGCGGATCGGGCGGCGCGCAGCGGCGGCGCGCTCGATCCGTCGGGCGCGAGCGTCCGCTCCCTCATGGCGTCGCTCGAGCTGCGCGCCGGCAACCTCGCGGCCGCGCTGCCGCTGCTCCACGCGGCGACCGCGGCCGAGCCGACGGTCAACGGGCTCACGGTGCTCGCGATGGCCGAGCGGCAGGCGGGCGAGCCCCAGGCCGCCCTGGAGGACGTGCGACGGGCGCTGGGAGCGCCGGACGCGCGCACCGCGCTGCTCGACGTGATCCAGGCGCACGTGCTCGCCTTCGAGCTGCACCGCGACGCTGGCGCGCACGACCGGGCCAAGGAGTCCCTCGACGCAGCGCTCGCGGCCGCCCTCGACGCCCGGCAGCGCGCGCGGGATCCCGGCACGAAGGCGCGCGTCGAGCGGCTGCTCGGGCGCGTCCTCGACGGCTACGGCGACGGGAAGGGGGCGGCCCGGGCGCACGAGCGCGCGTTCGCCCTCGTGACGGCCGATCCCTCGCTGCTCGGGGCGACCATGCTGGACGCGGTCGGGCGCGCGCTCGTCCGGCGCGATCTCCAGAGCGCGCGGCGGGCGCTGAAGCGCGGCCTCGAGGCGAACTTGGACGAAGAGGATCTCGTCTACGGCGGGCTCTGGGTCCTGCTGCTGGAGCGCTCGCTCGGCGTCGCCACCGACGGCACCGCGGGCCGTGCGCTCGAGGGCGCGACGAGCCGCACGTCATGGACGGGGAAGCTCGCCGCGTGGGCGAACGGCAAGCTCAGCGACGCGGAGCTCGGCAGGCTCGCCCAGAGCGCGGCGCAGCGCGTGGAGGCGCAATTCTACACGGCGATGGCCAGGAAGGCGGCCGGCGACGCGGGCGCGGACGAGCAGCTCCGGGCGGTGGCGAAGAGCCCCGTGATCGACCTGCTCGAGGTGCACCTCGCGCGCGACCTGCTGGCCCCCTCGCTGCACCTCGATCTGCCCGCCAGCGCGAGGCTCCCGTAAAGGTGCGATAAAGGTGCGATAAAGGTGCGATAAAGGTGCGATGTCGGCCCCGGCGCGCGCTCCCAGGGGCGCGGCGGGGGGCGCGGAGCGGAGGACGAGCGCCGTCGAGCGGCGCGCGACCGCTGCGTGGACAGGAAAAAGGTTCCCAGGCCCGCGCGGTCTTGTTGAATCATTGCGAGATGCCCGATGACCGGAACGATCCGCTCGAGAAGCTCGCCGCCGCGCACCGGAGCCTGGAAGAGAACCTGAACGATCTGGCGCGCTCCGCGCGCTCCCTGGGCGATCCTCGCGGGCGCGCCGCCGCGCTCGAGGGGCTCTCCTGCGTCGTCGCCTACTTCGAGCGCTCGATGAGCCGGCACCAGGAGGACGAGGAGCGCTCGCTGTTCCCGCGGCTCGCGGTCCTGGAGTCGGTCGCGCCGACGCTCGATCGGCTCCGGCAGGAGCACAAGGCCCAGCGGCGCGCGCTCGACGAGCTGCGCGCCGCGATCGAGCGGGACGGCGGCGCCGACGCGGCCGAGGCGCTCCCCCCGCTGATCGACGGGCTGCGCGCGGCGTACCAGCGCTACGTGGCCTGCGAGGAGCAGGAGGTCTTTCCGGCGGCTCGCCGGTTCCTCCAGGCCTCCGCGATGCATTCGATCATGAACGAGATGGAGACGCGCCGGGGGCGCGGCGGGCAGGGCAACCCCGCCAAGGGCATCAGCGGCCGTCCATCCCGCCCTGGCGGCATGCGCCGGGGCCCGTAGCGCGCCTCACCGCCCTGGGGGACGCGGTGCTAGTCGCGCGCGCGGTCGAGCGCCGCGCGCAGGTAGTTCTGCGCTCGCAGCGCGTAGGCCCCGTCGGGGTGCTGCTCCAGGTGAAGGCGGAACGCGTCCGCCGACTGCGCGAACCTCCCCAGCCGGTACAGCGCGACGCCGCGGGCCAGCTGCCGTGGATACGCGCGGTCGAGCGCGGCGAGCTCGTCGATCTTCTTCAGCCGGTACTGCTCCTCGGCGCGCTGCGCCGCCCGGGCGCGCATCGCCGCCGCGAGCGTGCCTGGCCCCGGCTCCACGGCCCGGTCGGCGCGCGCCGCGATCACCTCCGGAGGCGCCGCGAGCTCCTGCACGTCTCTCCCGGCGCGGAGCGGGTGCGAGAGCAAGAACCGGAACAGCGCGCGCTCCTCGTCGAGCGTCACGTCGAAGGGGCTCCGCTGGAGCCCGACGATGGCGCCCCAGCGCTTCTTGAAGAGCACCCCGAGCACCGTGCCATCCATGGCGACGCGGCGCGCCTCGCCGCCGCCGCGCCGGCGCGCCTCGCCTCTCTCCAGCCACGCGTTCCGGCGCAGCAACCCGACGAAGTTGCCGCCGAGCTCGCGGAGCTCCTCGGTCTCCTCGCCGGTCGCCTCGAACCGGCGCACCTCGCGGGCGAACGACCTCTGCTGGTACGCCCGCAGCCGGAGCACCGCCTCGTCCCCCTGCGCGAGCGCGGGGCCCACGGCCGCGAGCACGCGCTTGCGCGCGGCGAACAGCTCGGCCTCCGTGGGGTCACCGCTCCCGTCCACGAGCCCGAAGGCGCGGAAGGCGGAGCCGAGCTCGCGCACCTCGGCGTCCAGCCCGAGCTCCTCGGCCTCACGGGCGCGGACGCTGTCAGCGTCCCGCGCGCGAGCGAGCGCCCGCGCATCCGCGAACGGCAGCGGCAGCTCGGTCGGCTCCACCGGCCGCGGCACGGCGAGGATCGCGGCGGAGCCCGCGATGAAGACGGCCACGAGCCCCGGCTCCCACCCTTCGAGGTGCCTCCTCCAGCCGCGGCGCGCTCCCGCGCCGCCTCGAGCTCGCGCGCCGGCGCGGCTCGACGGCGCCGAGCCCGGCTCCACGCGCTTGACAGCGACGCTCTCGGCTCGCGACATTGATCGTCTCCTCTGCGCCTCAGGATAACCCGACGCGAGCCGGGTTCCGTGCCGCGCAGTTCGCCAGGGGGGACCGTGCGAGATCACCGCAAGCACCCGCGCAAGCTCATCGGGCTCTCGATCGCCTTCCGGATCGGGGATGGCCCGCGCGTCGATGCGACGTGTCGCGACATCAGCCTCGGTGGGATGTTCATCGAGACGGCCTCGCCGGCCCCCTTCGGAGCGACCATCGAGGTGCTGCTGCCCCTGGCGGGCCTGAAGCAGGCCGCCGCGATCCCGTCGATCGTGCGATGGACCACCCCCGAGGGGATGGGGGTGCAGTTCGGGGCGATGGGCGCGCGGGAGACCTACGCGCTCACGCAGCTCCTCGGCTCGCGCTGATCCGCCGCGCCGCGCCTGGGCGGCGCGCTCAGTCCTCGAGGGTCAGCGGGATGTCGATCTGCTGCGGGCCTCCCGCGAAGCGCCCCCTGTAGAGGCCCTCGGCGCAGGCCTGCAACGCCGGCCGGAGCGGCGGATCGAAGCGCAGCGCGGCGATGCCGCCGTCGGGGCGCACGGAGATGCGCAGCGTCGAGACGACCGAGCGGCGCACCGAGGACGAGCCGCGCGCGCTCTCGCGCGCGAAGCAGCCCGACAGCAGCGCCTGCACGGAGGCCGGGGTCAGCCTGGAGGGCAGCGGCGCCGCCCCGGCCTCGGGCGCGGGCGCCGCGGGGACGGGCGCCGGCTCGACGGACGACGGCGGCAGCGGCGCTGCGAGCTCCGGGGCGTCGGGTTCGGCGGACTCCGCGGGGCGGGCGACCCCGGCGGCCTCCGCGGGCTCCGCGGGTTCGGCGGACTCCTCTGCCAGAGCGGCCACCGCCCGACCCGCGGCAGCCTTGCTCGGCGCCTGCGCGTCGGCGGCCGGCGACCGCGGGGAGGGCGCGGGCGTCGCCACGGAGGGGGCGCCCTCCGGCTGCGCAGGGCGCGGGAGGAGGCGGGCCGCGCGGCCGCCGTCGAGCGAGAACGTGCCGCGCGACGGCCCGACGAGGAGGCGCGCCGTGGTCGCGCCGCGGTACGCGGCGGGGCCGACCGCGACGGTGCCGTGCTCCACGTCGACCTCGACGCGGTCGTCGAGGCGGGTCACGGTGAACAGCGTGCCGTGCACCGCCACCCGGGTGCCGCCCACGTCGACGGCGAACGCCTCGACGAGCCCCTCCTCGGGCGCGCGCGTGACGACCTCGGCGCGCAGCGAGCCCTGCTCGAGCGCGACCACGTGGCCGACCCCCGCCGCGCCGACGGCGCGCACCACGACGCGGCTCCTCGGCAGGAGCGTCCAGCGCACGGAGCCGGCGTCGATGAACGAGACCGCGGCGTCCGCGGTCTCGATGGAATCGCCGGACCGGAGGGCCCGGAAGTCCCGATCACCGGCCGCGCCGGCGCCCCCTGCGGCCCAGGGCACCTCCGCGAGATCGCGGGCGCGCGGCGCCGCGACCGACGCGACGGGGGGGGCCGAGCGGCTGGCCGCGAGCACCACGAGCGCGATGGCCGCCGCGGCCGCAGCGAACGCGAGCGCGCGCCCGAGCGGCGAGCGCTGCGGCCGCGCCGCGCGAACGGCGGGGGCGGGCGCCTCGAGCCGCGCGAACAGCTCGCGCTCGATGGCGTCCCAGCGCGGCTCCGGGGGCTCTTCGGCGCGCAGCAGCCGGTCCATGTGCTCGCGTGCCCGTTCGTAATGCTTTGCGCCGCTCACATGTCCTCCGTGTCGACGGCAGCCTTGTCCGCCGCGGGACACGCCGCCGCAGCGCCCCCGACGCCGCCCCGCGCGCGCGGCACCCCCGGGCCAGCCGCGCCGTCGGCCCTGTCCTCGCCGCCCTCGGCCAGCTCGGCGGCGAGCTGGGCGAGCGCGGGCTCGCCGCGCATCATCGCCTCGACCTCGCGGCGCGCGTAAAACAGCCGCGTCCTCACCGTCAGCACCGGCGCGTCGACGATCTCCGCGATCTCGGCGGGCGCGATCCCCTCGAGCTCGTGCAGGACGTAGACGATCCGCTTCTTCTCGGGGAGCCGCGCGATCACGCGGCGGAAGGCGTCGATCCGGCGCGCGCGCGCGGCGTCCTCGTCCGGGAGCATGCCGCGGTCGACCTCGAGATCGACGCTCGGCTCGCCGGCGAGCACCGGCCGGCTGCGCGCCGCGCGCCGGGCCATCAGCACCGCGTTGACCGTCACGCGGTGGAGCCACGTGGAGAACTTCGACTGGCCACGGAAGTCCTTCAGGCTCCGGTGGACCTGGATGAACACCTCCTGGATCACGTCCTCGGCGTCGGCGTTCGGCCCGAGCATCCTGAAGACGAGCCGCGCGACGTCGCGCCGGTAACGGCGGAAGATCTCGGCGAAGGCCGCCGGATCGCCGCTCTGGAAGCGACGGATGCACTCGCCCACGTCATCGGGCTCGGTCACGGGCGAGAGCCTAGCCGCGCCTGCCGGCGTCATGGGGCTCGACGGCGACACGACCAGCGCCGGGCGACGAGACGGGTGGCCGCCTCCGAGCGCGGCGTCGAGCGGCTGCAGCACGAGCGCCGGACACGCGTCCCCGGCGCCTCGCGCAGGCAGCTCGCCGTCACCGGGATCCGCCGCGCCGGGCCCGAGGAGGAGGAACGACTGCGAGAGGTGCGCCCAGAACGCCCCCCTCTCGATCGTCACGGTGCCCACGGAGGCGTTCGATGCGCCGGCTGCTCGGCTCATTCATGTCGCCACCGCGTCGACGGAGGCCCTCGGTGCGCCGGCCGCCCGGAGGATTCACGGGGCCCGCGCGGGGCAGCTCGCCGCGGCATCACGCCGGAGGCGCACAAAAGTTGTTCCTGAAGGCGCATCAGCGCGAACTTTCACGGCATGATCTTCATCGCCGTGTCGCTGACCGTCGCCCTCGTCGCCGCCGACCTGCTCGATCTGGGCTCCCGCCGCCGGGAGCGCGTCTAGGGACAAAAAAGAGCGCCCGGCGAGCGCCGCGCCGAACAACGGTCGACGTGCGCTCAGGCCGGGCGGTCCTGCGATCGCGGGGAGCCTTCCGGTTCGTCCGGTCGGCTTACCCCGCGGCCTCGGCGCCCTCGGCCGCTGCGCCGCCCTTCTTGGGCAGGTCGAACAGCGCGGAGAGCCCCACCTGCTCCTGCTTCTTCTGCTCCAGGATGCGATTGACCGCGCGCAGGAGGCGCGTCTTCGCGGGGCCGCTGATCGGCTTGCCCTGGAGGGCCGCGTTCAGCGTCCGGTCGGTCACCGGACGGCCGCTGCGCGGCTTCTTGGCGCTGGCCGCCTCCTTCTTCTTCGCGGCGTCCTCGCTGCCGCGCGCCAGCCGCTTGGTCAGGCGGATCGACCGGTCCTCCGGCCGGAGCCGCTCGAGCTTGACCGACGCCGCGAGGATGCGGCGGGGGTCGATCTTCTTTTCCTTCAAGAAATCTTCGATCTTGGTGCCCATCGTCGTCACTTGCCCCGAAAGGGCCGCGACCCTATCACGCGCCGCCGCTCCGCGCATCTGCGACGTTTACCCTTCGTCGCGCGCTGGGGTAGCTTGTCTCGGTGACCACGCTCTCCGAGCTCGACGAGGCCGTTCGCGTCATTCGCCACCATGTCCCGGCGCCCCCGACCGTCGGCGTGGTGCTGGGGTCAGGGCTCGGGGGCTGGGGCGACGCGCTCGCCGATCTCGTCAAGCTGCCGTACGCGGAGATCCCCGGTATGCCCCGGGCCGCCGTCGTCGGGCACGCCGGGTTCTTCTGCGCCGGTCGCGTCGGGGACGTGCCGGTCGCCTGCCTGCAGGGGCGTGCGCACCTCTACGAGGGGCATCCGCTGGCGAAGGTCGTCTTCGGCGTGCGCGTGCTCGCGCGGCTCGGCTGCCGCGCCGTGCTCCTGACCAACGCGGCCGGCGGGATCCACCACGGCTTCGCCGCCGGCGACCTCATGCTGCTGATCGATCACCTGAACCTGATGGGGAAGAACCCGCTCGTCGGGCCGAACGACGACGCGCTCGGCAAGCGCTTCCCGGACATGACCTACGCGCACGATCCCAGGCTGCTCGAGCTCGCGCGGGCGGCGGCGAGCGAGGCAGGGGTCCCGCTGCGCGAGGGGGTCTACGCCGCGCTGCTCGGACCGTCGTACGAGACCCCCGCGGAGATCCGGATGCTGCGCACGCTCGGGGCCGATGCGGTCGGGATGAGCACGGTCCCCGAGATCATCGCGCTGAGGCACATGGGCGTCCCGGCCGCCGCCATCTCGTGCATCACGAACCTCGCCGCGGGGCTGACCCGGCGCGAGCTCGACCACGCGGAGGTCGAGGAGACCGCCCGGAAGGCGCGCGCACGGTTCTCCGGGCTGCTCTCGGCGTGGGTGCGCCGCGCGGGCGAAGACGCCGCGGCCTGGAGCTCCGCGTCATGAGCCGCGCGCCGCAAGCGCCCAGCGAGTCGCAGGCCGGACACGGCGAGTCGCAGGCCGGACACGGCGAGTCGCAGGCCGGACACGGCGAGGCGCAGGCCGGACACGGCGAGGCGCAGGCCGGACACGGCGAGGCGCAGGCCGGACACGGCGAGGCGCAGGCCGGACACGGCGAGGCGCAGGGAATCGACTGGGCTGCGCTCGATCAAGCGGCCCTCGCCGCCCGCGAGCGAGCCTACGCGCCGTACTCGGGCTACGCCGTGGGCGCGGCGATCGTCGTGCGCTCCGGCCGGGTGTTCACCGGCTGCAACGTCGAGAACGCCTCGTACGGGCTCACCATCTGCGCGGAGCGCTCGGCGATCGTGCAGATGGTGGCGGCCGGCGAGCGCGATCCGGTCGCCCTCACCGTCGCCACCAGCGGGCCCGTCCTGGGCAGCCCGTGCGGCATGTGCCGGCAGACCCTCGCGGAGTTCGCCAGAGAGCTTCCGATCCGCCTCATCGCCGCCGGAGGCGACGCGCCACCGCGGGGCACGTCTCTCTCGACGCTCCTGCCGGACGCGTTCGGAGCGGCGGCACTGTCACGCTGATCGCCCGTCACACCCCGGGAGCGGCGCGCCCGCGGAGCAGCGCGCCCCGCGGAGCAACGCGCCCCGCGGAGCGTTGGCTCACTCGATCGGCCGCGCCTCGGCCTGCTCGATCTGCGACAGCGCCGCCGCGAGCGCCTCGCGCGCGCGCTCCAGCGAGGTCCTGTCCTCGCCCCACTTCGCGCGCGCCTTCTGAAGGCGAGCGCGCTCGACGGCCAGCTCCTCGGCGATCCGCTCGCCCTGGAGCTTCAGCGCGTCGCGCTCCTCGGTCCGGTGCGAGAGCTGAGCGCCGAGCTCGTTCTCCCGCTGCTCGGCCTCGGCCAGGCGGCCCTGGAGCTCGGCAACGGAGCGCGCCCGCTCGGCGAGCTCACCCAGCAGGCGATCACGCTCCTTGCCGAGCGCGGAGAGCTCGCCCGCCCGCTGCGCCAGCTGCTGCTCGAGCTCCGCCGCGCGCGACTCGAGCTGCGCCACATGGCTGCGCGCCTGCCCGAGCTCGGTCGAGAGCCCGCGGGCGATCTCGTCCAGCTCGTCCTTGGCAGCCGCCCAGGCGGCCTCCCGCTCGGCGATCTCGGCCTGGTGCGCGGCGCGGACCGTCCCGAGCTCCTGCGCGTGCGCCTGCTCGGCGGCGCGCGCTGCCTGCGCTTGCTCCTCGAGGAGCTCGCGCTCCCGCGCCGCGAGGTCCTCCTTCGTGGCCTCGAGCGCCCGCGTGTGCTCCTCCGCCTGCGCCGCGAGCACCCGCGCGTGCTCGATCCGGAGGCCGTTCAGCGCAGCCGCGTGCTCGCGATCGCGCCGCTCCACCTCGCCCGCGTGCTCGCCACGCAGCGCCTCGATCGCGGCGGCGTGCTCGCCGCGCAGCGCCTCGATCGCGGCGGCGTGCTCGCCGCGCAGCGCCTCGATCGCCGCGGCGTGCTCGGCCTGCTGCCGCTCGAGCGTGGCGGCCTGCTCGGCGCGCGCCCCGTGCAGCGCGGCCGCGTGCTCCGCCTGGAGCTGCTCGATCGCCCGCGCGTGCTCCTCCCGCGCCCCGTCCAGCGAGGCCGCATGCTCGCGATCGCGACGCTCGATCTCGCCCGCGTGCTCGCGCCGGAGCGCCTCGATGGCGCCCTCGTGCTCGCTCCGTGACGCCGCCATCGCCGCGGCGTGCTCGGCCCGCAGGCCATCCGTCGCCGCGGCGTGCTCGCCCGCGAGCTTCTCCAGGGCCGCGGCGTGCTCGCCCGCGAGCTTCTCCACGGCCGCGGCGTGCTCGGCCCGCAGGCCATCCGTCGCCGCGGCGTGCTCGCCCGCGAGCTTCTCCAGGGCCGCGGCGTGCTCGCCCGCGAGCTTCTCCACGGCCGCGGCGTGCTCGGCCCGCAGGCCATCCGTCGCCGCGGCGTGCTCGCCCGCGAGCTTCTCCAGGGCCGCGGCGTGCTCGCCCGCGAGCCTGTCGGCGGCGGCGCGGTGCTCCTGGGCCTGCTGCTCCGCCCGGGCGGCGTGCTCGGCGTTGAGCCTGTCGATCTCCGCGCGGTGGGCCTGGGTCGCCTGCTCGAAGCGCTCCCGCTCTGCCTGCGCGCTCTCCTCGATCTCGCGCCGCGCCGACAGCTCGACCGCGGCGATCGCCTGAGCCTTCTCCTCCGCCGCGGCGCGCAGCGCGTCCGTGTGCGCCGCCTCCGCCTCCATCAGCGCCTGCCGGGCCGCCGAGAGCTCCGCGTCGCGCGCGGCGACCTGCGCCTGGAGCTTCTCGGTGCGCGCCTTGAAGTCGTCGGCGCGCTTCGCGGCGAGCTCCTTGTCCGCGCGCAGCGACGCGAGCTGCCCGTCGAGGTCCTCGCTCGCGCGCTCGAGCTCCAGGATCCTGTCGATCTGGTCGGCCTTCTCTCGCTCGAGCGACAGCGACTGATCGCGGAGCTCCAGGAGCTCCTTGTCCTTGCGCGACATCTGATCGCGCAGCGCGAGGATCTCCTTGTCCTTCTTGTTCAGCGCCTCGCGGAGATCGAGGAACTCGCGGCTCGACACCCCGCCGGGCCTCGACGTCGTGCCCGCCGCGGCGAGCTTCGCCCTGAGCTCGTCGACCTCGCGCCGCAGGCGGGCCGCCTCCTGGCTGCCGTCGTTCGCGGTGGACAGCTCGCTCTCCAGGCGGAGCGACGTCGCGCGCGCGGCGTCCGCCTCCCTGGTGAGGCGGGCGATCTCGCCCTTCGACCTGTCCAGCTCGGCGCGCAGGCGCTCGATCTCGCCCGGGTCCGCATCGGAGCGGGGCGGAGCGGACGGCACCGGGGTCATCCGCCCGCGCTCCGAGCTCGGGGCGCGGTACGCGGCGACCGGCGAGCTCACGGGCGGCGGCGCCGAGGCCGGCGCGGGCGGGGCGGGCGGAGGCGTTCGCGTCGACGGCGCGACCGAGGCCCGGACCTCGGTCCGCTCGTCCTCCTCGTCGCGGATCAGCCGGGTGAACGCGCCTCCGATGAACTCGTCGATGTCCTCGTCCGCCTTGCCGGAGGCCGACCGCGCCGCGGTCACCGGCAGCGGCCTCGGCGGGCTCGACGCGCGCACCCGCGGATCGGGCGGCGCCGAGAGCGGCGGGCTCGACGCGCGCACCCGCGGATCGGGCGGCGCCGAGAGCGGCGGGCTCGACGCGCGCACCCGCGGATCGGGCGGCGCCGAGAGCGGCGGGCTCGACGCGCGCACCCGCGGATCGGGCGGCGCCGAGAGCGGCGGGCTCGACGCGCGCACCCGCGGATCGGGCGGCGGCCCGAGCGGCGGGCCCGACGGGCGCGCCCGCGGATCGGGCGGCGGCGCCGGCGG
Source organism: Sorangium cellulosum (assembly GCF_004135735.1). GTDB lineage: Bacteria > Myxococcota_A > Polyangia > Polyangiales > Polyangiaceae > Sorangium > Sorangium cellulosum_F. Next base: position 6,988,592 of record NZ_CP012670.1, read on the forward strand.
CGGGGCGCTCGTGGAGGCGCCGGTCGACGAGACGGCCGCCGTGATGATCGTGGGATCGCCGGAGTCCTCGTCGAGGTCGGCCTCGAGCACCTCGGCCTCGTCGATCATGATCGGATCGGCCTCGGCGTCCCCCGCGTCGAGCGGGACATAGTTGCGGATGTGCTCGAGGAGCTCGCCGAAGGCGATCGGCTTGTGGATGTAGTCCTCCGCGCGCGTCCTGAGCTTCCTGTGCTGCTCGAACGTCTCCTCGCTCGACTCGCTCGACATGATGACGAGCGGGACGTCCTTGAGCTGCGCATCCTTCTTGAGCTTGTTGCAGACCGAGAAGCCGTTCATCCGCGGCAGCTCGATCGACAGCAGGATGAGGTCGGGCCGATCGGCCGCTGCGGCTTGCAGGCCGACGTTGCCGTCGTCGACGACCTGAACGGTGCAGCCCAGACGACCCAATTCCGTGCGGAGCTCCCCGGCAAACGCCGGATCGCTCTCAAATACGAGGACCTTCGTCATGTTCTGGGGGTGTGCGCGGGTTCGGAGGGGAGCCCAAGATATCGGCCCCCGTCGACGAGTGTCAAACACGAGGCTGCCCGCGCCGACGGGGCCGTCTGGCCGATGCGTCAGGGGGGCGTGGCGGCGTCGGGGCGGGCGATCTGGGCCGCGCTCCGCCGCGGCCAGCGCGGGGCCGGCGGCCGCCGCGCGCGCAGGTCAGGACGCGGCGAAGCGGCCGGGCGGCTCGTCGCCGAAGCACAGGCCCATCTCGCGGGCCGTGACGACCGTATCCGAGTCGAGCGGCACCGTCTTCGTCTTGCCGGCCACCTCGTCGAGGGGGACCAGCTCGATCCGGCTCCCGCGCAGCGCGACCATGCCGCTCTCGCAGCCCTCCGCGAGGTACCGGACCGCGGCCGCGCCGTAACGGAGGGCGAGGAGCCGGTCCGCCGTCGTCGGCCCGCCGCCGCGCTGCAGGTGCCCGAGCACCATGGAGCGCGCCTCCTTGCCGGTGCGGGCAGCGAGCTCCTTGGCGACGCGCTCGGCCACGCCCCCGAGCACGACGGTGCGGCGGAACGTGTCGCCCGCGTCCTTGATGATCAGCTCGCCCCCTTCCGCGCACGCCCCCTCCGCCGCGACCACGATGGAGAAGCGCCGGCCGCGCGACTCCCGCAGGCGGATCTTCTCGGCGATCGGCTCGTACCGGAACGGGATCTCCGGCATCAGGATGACGTCGGCGCCGCCGGCGATCCCGGCGTTGAGCGCGATCCAGCCGGCGTGCCGCCCCATCACCTCCACGACCATGATCCGCTCGTGTGCCTCGGTCGTGGAGTGGAGCCGATCGAGCGCCTCGGTCGCGATCGACACGGCCGTGTCGAAGCCGAACGTCATGTCGGTGCAGCACACGTCGTTGTCGATCGTCTTCGGCACGCCGACGACGAGCGGCAGCCCGCGCTGGACGAGCTCGTGCGCGATCCGCATCGAGCCGTCGCCGCCCACCGCGATGAGCGCGTCGAACCCTCGCTCGCGAAAGCGCCGCACCAGCTCCTCGGAGCGGTCCCGGGGCACGAGCCCGTGCTCGCCGGGCGTCGGGTAGTGGAACGGATCACCGCGGTTGACGGTGCCCAGGATGGTGCCCCCGAGGTGCACGATGCCCCGGACCCGCTCGCGATCCAGCCGGATGAGCCCGTCCGGCGCGTCCTCGAGGAGCCCGCGGTACCCCTGCCGGATCCCCCAGACCTCCCAGCCGCGCTCGAGCGCGGCGAGCGTGGCCGCGCGGATCACGGCGTTGAGCCCGGGCGCGTCACCCCCGCCGGTATTGATAGCGATCTTGCGTGCCGCCATGAGGCGCGCAGCATTGCGAGCCCTCCTCGCCGACGCAATAGGCATCCCCCTCCCCCGGCCTGAATGGCGCGGAGCGCCCTGGGCCAGCGACCCCGCGCCGCGCGGCACGAGCACGATCGGCGGCGCGCGCAGGAGGCGGATCGAGCGCCCCCGCGAAGCGCGCTTCGCACCTGGATCCGGCGCGCTCCTTCCCGCCGGGAGCGCCGCGGCGGCGCTGCCGGGAGCGCCGTCGCGGCGATCTTCGCCGGACGGTCGCCGGCATCCGGTCGCGACCCCGCCGGCGGGGTATAGGCATGCGCGCGGTCGCCCCGGCCGCTCGCCCACGTATGAACCGCGCCACCCTGATCCGAGGCATCCAGCTCATCGTCACCCTGACGCTCGCGTCGTTCGCCTACGTGCTGTACGGGGCGATCAGGAGCGAGCAGGCGAGCCTCGCGGCCGGGCTCGCGCACGCGCGGCCGGGCTGGTTGATCGTCGCCGCCGTGCTGGCGCTGCAGGAGGGCGTGTTCGGGGGCCTCAGGATCTGGGTCCTCGGGCGCGTGCTCTGGCCCGGGCTCCGCCTCCGCACCGCGGTGACCTCGGAGTTCGTGCTGATGTTCTGCGCCGGGGTGACCCCGGGGCAGGCCGGCGCGGCGCCCTCGCAGATCGCGGTGCTCGCGCACGGCGGCATGCGGTTCGTCGACGTGGCCACGGCGGAGCTGCTCACGGCGTCGTGCACGGTCACCTTCTTCCTCGTCACCGCCGTGACCCTCTTCGCGCTCCGGCAGGCCGGGATGCTCGTCGTGCACGGCGGCGAGCAGCTCGAGTGGCTGCTCTCGATCAGCGTCGTCATGTTCGGCGCGGCGCTCGTCGCGCTGATCGTGGCGGCGGCGTACCCGCCGCTCCTCAAGGCGCTCGTCCGCGCGCTGTCCGCGCCGCTCGGCGCGCTCCTCCGCGCGGTCCTGCGGGGCGCCCGGCGCGTGCCCCGGCTGCGGGCCCGCGCCGAGGCCGCGCTCGCCGCGCCCGGCAAGACGACCGCGCGCCTGCTGCGGAGCGTGGACGATTTCCACGAGGGCTTCCGAATCTACATGCGCCGCGGCAAGCGCGCCTACGCCACCGCGCTGCTGCTCACGTTCGGCTTCTTCTGCTCGCGGTTCGCCGTGGCCTACTTCATCCTGCTCGGGCTCGGCATTCCGACCACGCCCTCGACCTTCGTCGCGGTGGGCCCGCCGATCGTCCAGGTCATCCTGGTCCAGGCGCTCCTCAATTTCGCGCTGTACATGAGCCCGACGCCCGGCGCGAGCGGCATCGCCGAGCTCGGCTCGAACGCGCTCATGTCGCCCTGGGTCAAGGGCCCGTTCGAGCTGCCGTACCTCGTCCTCTGGCGCCTGCTCGCCCTGTTCCTGTGCATGTTCGTGGGGGGCGTCTACGTCTTCCGCTACCTCGGCGCCGACGTGCTCGAGGCGCGCGTGAAGCAGACCGAGGCGGAGAAGCGCGCGCTCGCGGACGCGCAGCGCGCCGCCGACGCCCCGCCCGCGCTCGAGGGGCAGGAGGAGGCCGCGGAGCGGCGGCGCAGCATGGGGTGAGCGGCGAGCCGCGCGGCGCGGGGAGGGATCAACGCGTGGGGACGGGCACGGCCGCGAACTGGACGGCCTTCCCGCGGCGCACCTTGACGAGCGCCACCGAGCCTTCCTTGAGCTTGGCGATGGCCGCGCGCAGGCCGGCGACGTCCTTGATGGGGGTGCCGTTCACCTCGAGGATCACGTCGCCCACCTTGAGCTCCTGGACGTCGCTGCCCCGGGCGACCCCGTCGACCCGCACCCCGTCGCCGGCGACGTCGGAGACCTGGATGCCGAGCTTCTCGGCGCTCTGCTGCCGCTCGGGCCTCGCGCCCTGCCCCGGCCGCGCGCGGCTGGCCGCCTCGCTCGCCTCGTCCTGGAGCGCGTCCAGCCTGGCCACGATCTCGTGCCGCTTCTGGGCGCGCAGCACGGTCACCTCGATCTCGGAGCCGGGCGGGTTGCGCGCCACGAGGCGCGGCAGCTCCTCGGCGTGGTGGACCGGGACGTCGTTCACCGCGACGATCACGTCGCCGGGCTTGATGCCCGCGCGCGCGGCCGCCCCGCCGGGCTCGAGCTCGGCGACGAGCGCGCCCTTCGGCGCGTCCAGCTTGAGCGCGCTGGCGAGATCGCGCGTGATCGGCTGGAACAGGAGGCCGAGCTTGCCGCGCTCGACGTAGCCCTTCTCGCGGAGCTGCGGGAGCACGTCCTTCAGCGCGTCGACCGGGATCGCGAAGCCGATGCCGTTCGCCCCCGCGCGGATCGCGGTGTTGATGCCCACGACCTCGCCCCGCCAGTTGAACAGCGGCCCGCCGCTGTTGCCCGGGTTGATCGAGGCGTCGGTCTGGATGAAGTCGTCGTACGGGCCCGCGCCGATCGCGCGCGCCTTCGCGCTCACGATGCCGAGCGTGACCGTGTGCCCGAGCCCGAACGGGTTCCCGACCGCGAGCACGTGCTCGCCGACGCGCAGCAGCTCGCTCGACCCGAGCGGCGCCACGGGCAGCCCGGCGGCGCCCTTCAGGTGGAGGAGCGCGAGATCGAGCTTGGGATCGCGGCCGACGACCTCCGCCTCGAACTCCCGCTCGTCGGCGAGCCGGACGCGGACGCCGGAGGCGTCGTGGATGACGTGCTCGTTCGTCACGACGTAGCCGCTCGGGTCGATGATGAAGCCGGTGCCGAGCGCCGTCTGCGGCGGCCGCTGGATCTGCGGGCCGAGCCGGCCTCCGCCGTGCGGGCCGAAGAAGAACTCGAACGGATCGAGCCCCTGGCGGCCCCGGGATTCGTGCGTCGTGGTGATGTTGACGACCATCGGCCTGACCCGCTCGGAGAGCGCGGCGACGTCGAAGGTGGCCGGCACCGGCGCGGGCGGGAGGGTCACGGTCGACACCGGCGGCGTGGTGGGCGCGGCCGCGGCGGCGGCGACCTGGGTGGAAGGAGGCGTGGCGTGAGCCTGCTGGCCGCACCCGCCGAGCGACAGCGCGGCCAGCGAGAGCAGCGCGAGGGCTGAAGCGCGGGTGCGAGGGGAAACCGCTTGAATCATGGAATCTCCGTCGGGCAGCCGAAGGGGCCCCGTCCTGCCGTGGGCGAACGTGGGACCGACCGCGTTCATTCCGGCGCAGAAATAACGTCCCGCGGCCCGCTGACAAGAGCGCTCGCCGCGCGCGGGAGGCGCGGCGGGCCTCGCGCCCCGCGCCGCGGCGGCGCCGCCGTCCATGGCGTCACGCCCTCCTCTCGGCGATGCGATCGAGATTTGAGCCGCGGCGCGGGGAGGGCTGCTAGGGTGCGCGCTCCTGGAGGCCATCCATGCGGAGCGACGAGGGGCGACTGCGAGATCGCAAGATCGGGTTTCTTGGCGGGGGCAACATGGCAGAGGCGCTCATCCGGGGCCTGCTCCAGGGGGGCGCCGTGGGCCCCGAGCAGGTCCGGGCGAGCGATCTGAAGAGCGAGCGCCTGGCGTTCCTCCGCGACCGCTACGGCATCGAGACCACCGAGGACAACGACGCGCTCTGCCGGTGGGCCGACGTCCTCGTCATCGCCGTCAAGCCGCAGATCGTCGATCGCGTCCTCGGCCCCATCGCGGCCGGGCTCGGCCCCACCGACGTCGTGATCTCCGTCGCGGCCGGCGTGCCGATCGACGCCATCGAGGCCCGCCTGCCGGAGGGCGCGCGCGTCATCCGGAGCATGCCGAACACGGCCGCGATCGCGCTCGCCGGCGCCACGGCGATCTCCGCCGGCAGCCACGCCACGAGCGACGATGTCGAGATCGCGCGGACCCTGTTCCAGGCCGTCGGCCGCGCGGTCGTGCTGGACGAGTCGCTGCTCGACGCGGTGACCGGCCTGTCCGGCAGCGGCCCCGCCTACGTCATGCTGATGATCGAGGCGCTCGCCGACGGGGGCGTGAAGGTCGGCCTCGGCCGGGACGCGGCGCTCTTGCTCGCCGCGCAGACGGTGTACGGCGCCGCCAAGCTCCAGCTCGAGACCGGCGAGCACCCGGGCCGCCTGAAGGACATGGTGACGAGCCCCGGCGGCACGGCGATCGCGGGGCTCCACACGCTGGAGGCAGGCGGCCTCCGGCGCACGCTGATCGACGCGGTCGAGGCCGCGTCCAACCGCTCGGCCGAGCTCGGCGCGCAGATGGCGCAGAAGCTCCGCCGCACCTGACCCGGAGGCCGAGCTCCCCTCCTCGCCGGCCCGCGAGAGGAGGAGTCGCGACCGGGTGGATCGACGGCACGAGCGGCGATCGCGCCCGGGGTGGGCGCGGCTCCCAAGCTGCGCTCGTCTGCTGTATAAGGGGCCCGTGCTCCGCCCCGCTTCGCTGATCCCGCTGCTCGCCCTCGCCCTCTCGCTCGCCGCCTGCGAGACGACGATCGAGCAGGGCTGCCTCTCGGGCCCGTGCGGCTCCGACGCCGCCGGGCAGGGCGCCGCGGGGGGGGACGACGCTCCGGACTGCTCTGCGACACCGGACACGGGGTCTTACCCCTGCGAGGTGTACGAGGTGCTGAAGGCGAGATGCCACACCTGTCACAAGCCGCCGGATCAGGGGGGCATCCTGTTCTCGCTGCTCACGTTCGAGGACACGCGCGTCGCCGCCGACGACGGCCTCCTCCGCATCGACGAGATCCGGGATGCGGTCGAGACGCGGCGCATGCCGCCCCTCGGCACCACGCTGACCGCGGACGAGGAGCAGGTGCTGCTCGACTGGCTCGACGGCTGCGGCCAGCCGCTGCCGGAAGGCGAAGGGTGCGAGTGCAACGATCCCGCGGCCTGCCCCTAGGACGGCGATCGGCTCGAGATCCGCAGCAACCAGCCCGTGAGGGAGAAGACCGCGAGGGCGCACGGGACACGACGGAGGGGGAACAGCGCTCTCTTTCGTCGTTCCTTGCGCCCCTTGCGGTGTCTCTTCTTGCTGCATCCGGGGTGTTGGCGTTCTGCGATCTCTTGACTATGTTCGCCGCGTCGCAGCGGGACAGACGATCGCCGGCGACCGGGGAAACCCGGGCGCGGGAGGAAAGTCCGAGCTCCGCAGGGCAGGGTGCCGGGTAACGCCCGGTGAGAGCGATCTCGAGGAAAGTGCCACAGAGAACAGACCGCCGCGCCGCGTGCCCCGCAAGGGTGAGGAGCCGTTCGCCCCGCGGGGCGACGCTCCGAGCCTCCGCAGGCGCGCCGCGCGGCAAGGGTGAAACGGCGGGGTAAGAGCCCACCGCGCCCTTGGCAACAAGGGCGGCACGGCAAACCCCACCTGGAGCAAGGCCGTGTAGGGAGGCGTCCGCGGCGGCGACAGCCGTCGCGGCGAGGGTTGCCCGCCCCAGGCCTCCGGGTTGGCTGCTTGAGGCGCGCGGTGACGCGCGTCCTAGAGGAATGATCGTCGGCGCGAGGGGGGCGACCCCCCGCGCAACAGAACTCGGCTTATGTCCCCTGCGACCACGAGGCCCCGCTCCGGCGGGGCTTCGTGCTTCTGGGCTCGCCCGCCGTCCACCTGCTCCTGGGCTCGCCCGCCGTCCACTCGCTTCTGTGCTCGCCCGCCGTCCACTCGCTTCTGTGCTCGCCCGACGCCCACCTGTGGCAAGGCGCTACGCCGCCAGCGGCTGAAGCCGGTCGCGCAGCTTCTTCTTCGCCCGCGCCTCGAGCTGCCGCGCCCGCTCGCGCGACACGCCGAGGCGGCGCCCGATCTCGGCGAGCGACAGCTCTTCCTCCGGATCGGCCATCATCCGGGTCTCGACGATGTACCGCTCGCGCGGGTCGAGGTTCTCCACCGCCTGCGTCAGCCGCTCGCGGAGCAGCGCCCCCTCCTCGGCCCGGGAGAAGCGCTCCTCCTGGTCCTGATCGTCCGCCGCGAGCGTGTCGACCAGCGACCGGGCGCCGTCCTCGAACACCTTGGTGTCGAGCGACACGTCCCGGGCCTCCAGCCGGTGGGCCATCTCCAGGACCTTCTCGGCGGGCGCGCCGAACTTCTCGGCGAGCAGCCGGTCGCCCTCCTCCCCTTCGCCCACGAGCCCGGCGATGCGCGCCCGTTCCCGCCGCAACCGGAAGAACATCTTCGAGCGCAGCGGGCCCGAGCCCACCCCGACCAGGCTCCAGGAGTGGATGACGTGGTTCAGGATGTACGCCCGGATCCAGTAGGCCGCGTAGGTCACGAAGCGATTTCCGCGGTCCGGGTCGTACTTGCGGATCGCGTGGACGATCCCGAAGTTCCCCTCGGCGATGAGGTCGGCGAGCGGAATACCGTAGCGCCGGTAGCTGATCGCGATCGAGACAACATGCCTCAGGTTCGCGAGCGCGAGCGCGGCCGCGGCCTGCTCGTCGCCGTGGTCCCGCCACCGTCGAGCGAGCTCGACCTCCTCCTCGCGCGACAGCTCCGGGATCTGCCGAACATGCGTGATGTAGCGCGAGACCGCGCTGGCCTGATCTCGGGACGTTTGCACAGGGTTTCCTTCGAGGTCCGAGGACCCCGGTTCGGTTGATGAGGCCGGCGCACGCCGGACCTCGACTCTCGCGGGCGGGGCCCGACGCCGGGTCCCGATCGCGTTGATCGCCTCGCCGGCACTTGCCGCCGAAGTGGTTGGTTCGACATTCCAAAGGGAGCAGCCCACCAAAACCGCGATGCAGTTGGCATGCCGCCCCGGGCGGGCAGCTTGTGCACCGTGGCGCGAAGCCACGGCGCACGGCGGCTCACGCGCGCCCGCGCGCGCGCCGGAGAGAAAGACGAAGGGCTAGAGAGCCGGGAAGGGCTCGATGCTCCGGACGGCCCCGCCCAGGCCGACCGTGTGCATCTCGCGTCGGCCGCGCCGGCAAGGAGCGTCGCGGACCGGGACAGAGGGGGAAGCGCTCGCGGGGGGCGAGCGCTTGTGCGTCAGACGAAGGTCAGACGGAACGAGGCGGAACGAGGCGGAATCAGACGGAATCAGACGGAATCAGACGGAGAACGACGACCCGCAGCCGCAGGTGCTCTTCACGCTCGGGTTGCTGAACTTGAAGCCCGAGCCGTGGAGCCCCTCCACGTAGTCGATCTCGGTACCGTCGAGGTACTGGAAGCTCAGCGGGTCGACGTAGAGCTTGATGCCCTTGTCCTCGAACTCCTCGTCGAACTCCGTCGGCTTGTCCTCGAAGTACAGGTCGTAGGAGAAGCCGGCGCATCCGCCGCCCACGACCCGCAGGCGCAGCCCCTGCCCCAGCAACTCCTCCGCGGTCGCGATCTCCATCACCTTCTCGGCTGCCTTCTGCGTGATCGTGATCATCCTGAAATCTCCTCTGCGTGCTCTGTCCGGCGGGGGACTGTAGGTCCTTGCCTGGGGCGCTCTCCCCGTCGGATGACGAGCCGTGCGGTGAGCCCGGCCGGCCGCGCCCTGAGGTGGGGAGCTCGGAGCCAGCGAAAGATACGCACGTTCAGCGATGTCCGCCAGTACCTCAGCCGCGGCAGGTACGGCCGCGCGGGTCGCGCTTGACGCGCGCGCCCCGGACCGGCAGGCTCCCATCCGGCCATCCGGATTGGAAGATATAACGTGCCCGATCTCAGCGCCACGACCGAGCTCCTTCGCCTCCTGGGCGACCCGACCCGCGTCCGCCTGCTGGCGCTGCTCGGCCGCGAGGAGCTGACCGTCGCGGAGATCACCGACGTGACCCAGCTCGCGCAGTCCCGGGTCTCCACGCACCTCGGCAAGCTGCGGGAGGCCGGGCTCGTCCGGGACCGGCGCGACGGGGCCTCGTCCTTCTACACGCTGAGCCACGACGCGATGCCCGAGGAGGCCCGGCGGATCTGGGCGCTGCTCGAGGCGACCACGGAGGACCCGCTGATCGAGCAGGACCGCGAGCGCGTCCGCGAGGTGGTGCGGGCGCGCGCCGGCGGGGCGAGCTGGGCCGACTCGGTGGCCGGGCGCATGGAACGTCACTACTCGCCCGGGCGGACGTGGGAGGCCTCGCTGCGCGGGCTGCTCGGGCTGCTCTCGCTCGGCGATGTGCTCGACGTGGCGTCGGGCGACGGCGCCCTGGCCGAGCTCGTCGCGCCGCGGTGCCGCTCCATGACGTGCCTCGACGCGAGCGAGGCGGTGATCGAGGCGGCCCGGCTGCGCCTCGCGCGCCTCGACAACGTCCGGTTCGCGCGCGGCGACATGCACGAGCTGCCGTTCGAGGCGGCGTCGTTCGACCAGGTGATGCTGATGAACTGCCTGACGTTCGCCCGCTCGCCGTCCCGCGCGCTCGCGGAGGCCGCCCGCGTGCTGCGGCCCGGCGGCGCGCTCGCCGGGGTGACGCTCAAGGCGCACCGGCACGAGATCGCGGCCGTCACGTACAGCCACGTGCGTTTCGGCTTCGAGCCGCGCGAGCTCCGGGCGATGCTCGAGGCCGCGGGCTTCCTCGTGGACGCCTGCGACGTGACCTCGCGCGAGAGGCGCCCCCCGCACTTCGAGGTCATCTCGATCCACGCCCGCCGGCTCGGCGGGGACACGGCCGCCCGCCCGGCCCGCGAGGCCGACGGCGGCGCGCCCCGGCCCGCGCAGGCGCCACAGCAAGCACAGCAGCACGGCGGCCCCACGGCCGCTGGTTCCGCGGTAAAGAAGCCCAGGAGAAGAGTAGAACCATGAACGGAAGCGAACGCCCCGCGCGCATCGAAGAGCTCCTCGACACCCGGATCCTGTGCCTCGACGGGGCGATGGGCACGATGATCCAGCGCTACCGCCTGGGCGAGGCCGACTACCGCGGCGAGCGCTTCCGCGACCACGCGATCGACCTCAAGGGCAACAGCGATCTGCTCGTGCTGACGCGGCCGGACGTCATCGCGGAGATCCACGGCGCGTACCTCGAGGCCGGCGCCGACATCATCGAGACGAACACCTTCACCGGCACGTCGATCGCCCAGGCCGACTACCGGCTGGAGCCGCTCGCCTACGAGATCAACCTGACCGCGGCCCAGATCGCGCGGCGGGCGGCCGACGCGTGGACGGCCCGCACGCCGGACAGGCCGCGCTTCGTCGCGGGCTCGATGGGGCCGACGCCCAAGACGCTGTCGATCTCGCCGAGCGTGAACGACCCGTCGCTCCGCGCGGCCACGTTCGACGAGCTCCGGCGGGCGTTCGCCGAGCAGGTGCGGGGGCTCGTCGACGGGGGGGTCGACGTGCTCCTCGCCGAGACGTTCATCGACACGCTGAACATGAAGGCGGCCCTCGTCGCGATGGAGGAGGTGTTCGCGGAGAAGGGGCGGCGCCTGCCGATCATGCTCAGCGTCACGATCACCGACCGGAGCGGCAGGACGCTCTCCGGCCAGACGATCGACGCGTTCTGGACGAGCGTGGAGCACGCGAGGCCGCTCAGCGTCGGGCTCAACTGCGCCCTCGGCGCGAGCGAGATGCGGCCGTACCTCGTGGAGCTCGCGAAGCTCGCCCGCGCGCGGGTGAGCTGCTACCCGAACGCGGGCCTCCCCAACGCCTTCGGCGAGTACGACGAGCTGCCCGAGACGACGTCGCGGCTGCTCGCGGAGTTCGCGGACAGCGGGCTCGTGAACCTCGTCGGCGGCTGCTGCGGCACCACGCCGGACCACATCCGGGCGATCGTCCGGGCGACGGAGAGGCTCAGGCCGCGCGAGGTGCCCGCGGAGGGCGACGGGTTCGCGCGCTTCAGCGGCCTGGAGACGCTCGTCATCCGGCCCGACACCAACTTCCTGATGATCGGCGAGCGGACCAACGTGACCGGCTCGGCCCGGTTCATGGAGCTCATCAAGAAGGGGGACTTCACGACCGCGCTGGAGGTGGCGCTCGATCAGGTGCGCGGCGGGGCGAACATCCTCGACGTGAACATGGACGAGGGCATGCTCGACTCCGAGCAGGCGATGACCACGTTCCTGAACCTCATCGCCACCGAGCCCGAGATCGCCCGCATCCCGATCATGATCGACAGCTCGAGGTGGTCGGTCATCGAGGCGGGGCTCAAGTGCGTCCAGGGCAAGGGGGTCGTCAACTCCATCAGCCTCAAGGAGGGGCCGGAGGACTTCCTCAGGAAGGCGCGCGTCATCCGGCGCTACGGCGCCGGGGTCGTGGTCATGGCCTTCGACGAGGTCGGCCAGGCCGAGACGGTGGAGCGCAAGGTCTCGATCTGCCAGCGCGCCTACAAGCTCCTCACGGAGGAGGTGGGGTTCGATCCGGGGGACATCATCTTCGACCCGAACATCCTCGCGATCGCGACCGGCATCGAGGAGCACAACGACTTCGCCAAGAACTTCATCGAGGCGACGCGGATCATCAAGGCGACGTGCCCGGGCGCGCGCGTGAGCGGCGGCGTGTCGAACCTGTCGTTCTCGTTCCGCGGGAACAACGTCGTCCGCGAGGCGATGCACTCGGCCTTCCTGTACCACGCCATCCGGGCCGGCATGGACATGGGGATCGTGAACGCGGGGCAGCTCGCGGTCTACGAGGACATCCCGAAGGACCTGCTCGAGCGGGTCGAGGACGTCCTCTTCAACCGGCGCCCGGACGCGACCGAGCGGCTCGTCGAGTTCGCCGAGCAGGTGAAGGGCAAGGGGAAGAAGAAGGAGCTCGACCTCGCCTGGCGCGAGGGCACGGTCGAGGAGCGGCTGTCGCACGCGCTCGTGAAGGGCCTCGTCGATTTCATCGAGGCGGACGTCGAGGAGGCGCGGAAGAAGTACGAGAGGCCGCTGTCCATCATCGAGGGGCCGCTGATGGACGGGATGAGGATCGTCGGCGAGCTGTTCGGCGCCGGGAAGATGTTCCTCCCGCAGGTGGTGAAGAGCGCCCGCGTGATGAAGCGGGCCGTCGCGTACCTCCTGCCCTTCATGGAGGCCGACAAGGCGGCGGGGGGCACGTCGTCGCAGGGCAAGATCGTGATGGCGACCGTGAAGGGCGACGTGCACGACATCGGCAAGAACATCGTGGGCGTCGTGCTCGGGTGCAACAACTACGAGGTGATCGACCTCGGGGTGATGGTGCCGCAGGACAGGATCCTGGAGACGGCGCTCGCCGAGGGGGCCGACATGATCGGGCTCTCCGGGCTCATCACGCCGTCGCTCGACGAGATGGTCAGCGTGGCGCGCGAGATGGAGCGGCGGGGCCTGCGGCTGCCGCTGCTCATCGGCGGGGCCACGACGAGCCGGCAGCACACGGCGGTGAAGATCGCGCCGGAGTACAGCGGGACGGTGGTGCACGTGCTCGACGCGTCGCGGGCCGTGGGCGTGGTGTCGAGCCTGCTCGATCCGAAGCAGCAGCGGGCGTTCGACGAGCAGAACCGGGTGGAGCAGGGCCGGCTCCGCGAGCTCTTCGCGCGGAAGCGGGCGAAGCCGCTCGTGACGCTCGCCGCGGCGGACGAGGGGCGGCTCAAGATCGCGTGGCGGCCGGAGGACATCGCGACGCCGACGTTCACGGGGCGGCGCGTGGTCGACGACGTGCCGCTCGGCGAGATCGCGCGGTACATCGACTGGACGTTCTTCTTCACCGCGTGGGAGCTCCGGGGGCCGTTCCCGCAGATCCTGGAGCACCCGCAGTACGGCGAGGCGGCGCGCGAGCTGTACGAGCACGCGCAGAAGGTGCTGCGGCGGATCATCGACGGCGGGCTGCTGAAGGCGCGGGGCGTCTACGGGTTCTGGCCGGCGAGCGGGGAGGGGCGGGACATCGTGCTCTACGCGGACGAGGCGCGCTCGCGCGAGCTCGTCCGGTTCAACATGCTGCGCCAGCAGCAGGTGAAGGCCGCGACCGGCGCCGACGCCGAGGACGGGGGCGGCGAGAAGGCCGCGGGCGGCGAGAGGCCGCACCTCTCGCTCGCGGACTTCGTGGCGCCGCGGGAGAGCGGGCTCGCCGATCACGTCGGCGCGTTCGCGGTGACCGCGGGGCTCGGGCTCGACGAGGTGGTGCGCGCGTACGAGAAGGACAACGACGACTACAGCGCGATCATCGCGAAGGCGCTCGCGGACCGGCTCGCCGAGGCGTTCGCGGAGATGCTCCACGAGCGGGCGCGGAAGGACTGGGGGTACGGCGCCGGCGAGGCGCTGACGAACGAGGAGCTCATCGAGGAGAAGTACCGCGGGATCCGGCCGGCGTTCGGGTATCCGGCGTGCCCGGATCACACCGAGAAGCGCAAGCTGTTCGCGCTGCTCGACGCGCCGTCGGTCGGCCTCGAGCTGACCGAGACGTGCGCGATGATGCCGGCGGCGAGCGTCAGCGGCATCTACCTGGCCCACCCGGCGGCGCGGTACTTCATGGTGGGGCGCGTCGGCCAGGACCAGGTCGAGGAGTACGCGAAGCGCAAGGGAATGCCGGTCGACGAGATGGAACGGTGGCTGTCGGCGAACCTGGGGTACGACCCGACGGCGGCCAGGGGCTGCTGAGCGGGCCCGAGGTCGAGGAGATCCTGCCGGGGAGGTCCTGCCGGGCGGCCCGGCGCGCGGAGAGGGGCTCTCCGGGGGCCGGGCGGCGCGGCACGGCCCCGCGCGGCCCACACCCCGCGGCGTCCAACGGCGCGGCGGGAGCCGTGATAGACAGGCGTCCATGTCCGAGGCCGAGTGGTTTGCCATGAACCGCAGCGCCTGGAACGCGCGGACCCCCGTGCACCTGGGCTCCAGGTTCTACGATATGCCCGCTTTCCGGGCCGGCGCGAGCTCGCTCAAGCCGATCGAGCTCGATCAGGTCGGCGACGTGCGCGGAAAGACGCTCCTCCACCTCCAGTGCCACTTCGGCCAGGACACGCTCTCCTGGGCGCGGCTGGGCGCCCGCGTCACCGGGCTCGACCTCTCGGACGAGGCCATCAAGGCCGCGCGCGCGCTCGCAAAGGAGCTGTCGATCGACGCGCGCTTCGTGGAGGCCAACGTCTACGACGCGCCCGCGGCCCTCGGGGGCGAGGCGTTCGATATCGTCTTCACCTCGTACGGCGTCCTCGGGTGGCTGCCGGACATGGGGCGCTGGGCGCGCGCGGCCGCCTCGTGCCTGAAGCCCGGGGGCGTGCTGCACCTCGTCGAGTTCCACCCGCTGGTCTGGACCTTCGACGACGCGTTCGAGCGCGTCGCGTATGCGTACGACGGGCACGGGGAGCCGATCCTCACCGAGCAGACAGGCACGTACACCGACCGCGACGCGGCCGTGACGCTCAAGGAGGTCGGCTTCAACCACGGAATCGGGACCGTGGTCACGGCGCTCCTGGAGGCGGGCCTCACGCTGGAGCGGCTCCGCGAATTCGACTGGTCGCCTTACGACATCTTCCCCGACATGGAGGAAGGGCCGCCCGGGCAGCTCCGCATGCGAAAGTTCGGGCGGCGCCTGCCGCTCGTCATGGCGCTCGCGGCGCGCCGGCGCGCCTGATCCCCCTCCCCCGGGCCGCCGCTGGTCGCTGGCTACAGGACGCTCGGCGGCGCGACGATGTGCGGGTTCACCCGGACCTCCTCGGCGGCCGCCGCGGACCAGCGCGCCATCGCCGGGAGCGACGTGATCGTGGCCGTGTAGGCGCGCGCGGTGTCGTCGATCTCGACGTCGTACGTGAGCAGGCGCGTCACGACAGGGGCGAACATCGCGTCGGCGATCGAGAAGGCGCCGAACAGGAACGGGCCCCCCTGGCCGAACCGCGCGCGGCAGTCGCGGAAGATCTCGAGGACACGGGCGACGTCCCGGGCAGCGGCGCCCGAGAGCTCGCGCCGCGGGTGCCGGCGCGCGATGTCCATCGACAGCTCCCGGCGCATGTCCATGAAGCCCGCGTGCATCTCGCAGCTCACCGACCGCGCGACCGCGCGAGCCTCGCGCCCCTCGGGCCACAGCTTCGCCCCGGGGAAGAGCTCGGCCACGTACTCGCAGATGGCGAGCGACTCCCACACGACGAGCTCGCCGTGGCGCAGGGCCGGCACCTTGCGGGTCGGCGAGTGCTGGGCCACCCGATCGACCCAGTCGGGGAGCTCGTAGCCGATCAGGTGCTCCTCGAACGGGACGCCCGCGTGGGACATCGCGAGCCACGGCCTGAGCGACCAGGAGGAGCGGTTCTTGCTGCCGATGTAGAGGTGGAGCGGGGCGGTGCTCATCGTCGGTTCTCCTTGTCACGATGGATCGTGCGCGGCGCGATCCGGGCGCCCCCGCGCTCGCGCGGATCGCGAGGGCGCGGCGCCGGTCCGGCGCCGGCGACGGTGCAGGCGGAGCGGGGGCGCATCAAGGCGCTCCGCACAGGACGCGCTCGTCGAGGGGGAGGCGCCCGCTGCGCTCCGGGGCGGCGAAGGTGCCGGGCGCTCGCAGCGCGTCGCGGAGGCGCGCGTCGGCGAGCGCGACGCGCTCGGCGGGCGCCGCCGGGATCGGCCCGGCGCACGGGATCGGCTGCACCAGCGCGTACACCACCGGGCCGGGCGAAAGGAGGCTCTCGTACAGCGCGTGGCCGAAGACCAGCGCCGCGGCCTCGCCCCGGCGCACGGCGCCCCGCACCTCCTCGGCGCGGTCCAGCAGGCCGGACGCGTCGTCGAGCGGAGCCGACCTGCGCGCGTCATGGAGCAAGAGGAGGCCGCCCTCGTCGAGCAGCGCGAGCCCGTCGAGCTCGCGCGTGCGCGCCGGCGGGAGCGCCTCGGCGCCGGGATCGAGGCGCGCGGCGATCGATCGGTGCTGGCGGGCGTGGAGCTCGGCCTTGGCGCGCGGGAAGGCGCTCCACACGAGCATGTTCAGGAAGTCGTGCCAGTTGCTCGGCCGCGTGGGCACGCGGCCCTCGACGTGGATCCGCGCGTCGTAGAGCGCCGCGGGATCGACGGGGCCGCGCCGCCTGCGTCGCCGCGGCCTCGGCGCCTGCTCCGCGAAGCGCACGGGGAAGCCCGGGCCGAGCGCGCGGTTGTAGTCCTCGACCGAGGGCCAGGCGGCGAAGCTCGCGAACGCCTCGGCCCGGGGGCGGATGGGCCAGAAGAGCCCGCTCTTCTCGTAGAAGAGCGGCTCCCAGGAGAGAGACCTGCGCGACGGTGCGCCGGGGGGGCGCGGCGCAGCTCGGCCGGCGGCGCTCACCCGGCGCAGGGTAGGAGGACGGCGGCGAGAGCTCAAGCCGCGAGCCGCGCGCGAACGCGAGGTCTCGACGGGCTGCCCGGCCCAGGGAGAGGGGGTTGTCCGCGCGGGGTGGGGGCCCCGCCGAACTCGCCTGAGCCCTGTCTCCTCCGGCTCTGCCGGAGGAGACAGGGCAACCGGGCTCAGACACGGCCCGTCCCCCACCCCGCGCGGACAACCCCCTCTCCCTGGGCCTACCCGATTGATTCGGGCGTATCCGATCGAACGGGGCCAGCTCGATCGAGCTAGATTTGCCCGATCGAGCTGGGCCTGCCCGATCGACACGGAATCAGCGACGAGCCTGCGCGACGCGGTACAGCCGCAATGCCGCCTCCCGGGACTTCGCATTCCGCGTTTCGGCAGGCGACTCCGATCTTCCGGCCCGTGGCGGTGCCGCGCTGCCCGACCGAGGTGCAGATGGAACGCTCGATTCACAAGGATCGGTCTCCACGCCCGCCTCGCGCGTGTCATCCTCCAGCGAATATGGCCCGCTTCGAGGAACGCCTGCCCGAGAACGCCCCTGGCGACTACTTCGTGGACCGGACGTGCATCGACTGCGATGTTTGCCGCCAGATCGCCCCCACCGTGTTCAAGCAAGCGCCCGCCGCCCGTCAGGCCATCGTCTTTCACCAGCCCGAGGGCCCGGACGAGCACCTCCGCGCGGCCATGGCCATGGTGTCTTGCCCGACCGCATCCATCGGCACGAGCGCCCGGCAGAGCTCGGGCGCCGCGGCCGCCGCCTTCCCGGAGCCGATCGCGGAGGGCGTCTATTACTGCGGCTACACCTCGGCGTCGTCTTATGGGGCGGCGAGCTACCTCATCCAGAGGCCCGAGGGCAACGTGCTCGTGGACTCGCCCCGGGCCGCGCGGCCGCTCCTCAAGCGGATCGCCGAGCTCGGCGGCGTCCGGACCCTCGTGCTCACCCACCGCGACGACGTGGCCGATCACCGGATCTTCCACGATGTGTTCGGGTGCGATCGCGTGATCCACGAGGCCGACGTCGACGACGGGACGGCCCCCGCCGAGGTGACGATCCAGGGCGAGAGCCCCCTCGCCCTCGCCCCCGATCTCACGGTGATCCCCGTCCCCGGCCACACGCGGGGCAGCGTCGCGCTGCTCGTCCGCGAGCGATACCTCTTCACGGGAGACCACCTCTGGCTCTCCGGCGAGACCGGCCGCCTCGACGCGTCGCGAGACGTCTGCTGGCACTGGTGGGCAGAGCAGATCCGCTCGATGGAACGCCTCCTCCAGCACCGGTTCACGTGGGTGCTCCCCGGCCACGGCCGCCGCTACCGCGCGCCCTCCGAGGAGGCGATGCGCGCCGAGCTCGTCGCGCTCATCGAGCGCATGAAGATCGCGCGCTGACAGGGAGAGCGAGCGCCGGCGGCGCCGCCCCGGCGGCTCGCCCGGCGCCGTGGTATCCTCTCCTCCCGATGACACCGGACCTCGTCGTTCGCGGGTTGCGGGTGCTCACCGGGGGCGCCGCGCGGCCGGCCTCGGTGCACATCCGGGGCGGCACGATCGTGGACGTCGCCGGCCACGACGAGGTGCCAGAGGGCTGTCCCGTCGTGGACGCGCCGGAGGGCGCGGTGGTGATGCCCGGGCTGGTCGACGCGCACGTGCACATCAACGAGCCCGGACGGACCGAGTGGGAAGGGTTCGAGACGGCGACGCGCGCCGCCGCGGCCGGCGGCGTCACGTCGCTCGTGGACATGCCGCTCAACAGCATCCCGCCGACCACGACCGTGGCGCACCTCGAGGAGAAGGCGCGGGCCGCGGAAGGGCGGTGTCGCGTCGACGTGGGCTTCTGGGGCGGCGCCGTCCCGGGCAACGCGGGGGAGCTGATTCCGTTGCTCGAGGCCGGCGCGCTCGGCTTCAAGTGCTTCCTGATCGACTCCGGCGTCGCCGAGTTCGGGCACGTGGCCGAGGCGGACCTCCGCGCGGCGCTCGCGGCGCTCGCGGGCACCGGGGCGCCGCTGCTCGTCCACGCCGAGCTCCCCGGCCCCATCGACGCGGCGCGCGCGGCGATCGCGGGCCTCGATCCGCGGACGTACGCCGCCTACCTCCGCTCGCGGCCGCGCGAGGCCGAGGACGAGGCGATCGCGCTGCTCGCGTCGCTCTGCCAGGCGACGGGCGCGACCGCGCACGTGGTCCACCTCTCGTCGGCGACGGCGCTCGGCGTCCTGCGCGCGGCGCGCGACGGCGGGGTCGCGCTGTCCGCCGAGACGACGCCGCATTACCTCCACTTCGCCGCCGAGGAGATCCCGGACGGCGCGACGCCCTTCAAGTGCGCGCCGCCGATCCGCGAGCGGGAGAACCGCGAGGCGCTCTGGGCCGCGCTGGAGGGCGGGCTCATCGATCTGGTCGTCTCCGATCACTCGCCGTGCACCCCCGAGCTCAAGCGGCTCGAGGCGGGTGATTTCGACGCCGCCTGGGGCGGGATTTCGAGCCTGGAGCTCGGCCTCTCGATCGTCTGGACCGACGCCCGTCGCCGGGGGATCCCGATCGAGCGGCTCCCGGGCTGGCTGTGCCGGGGGCCCGCGAGGCTCGCCGGGCTGCGCCGCAAGGGGGAGATCCAGCGAGGGTTCGACGCGGATCTCGTGATCTGGGATCCCGAGGCGAGCTTCCGGGTCGAGCCGCCGCGCCTCCAGCACCGAAACAAGGTGACGCCGTATGCGGGGGAGGAGCTCCACGGCGTCGTGCAGGCCACCTACCTCCGCGGCGAGAAGGTCTACGAGCGCGGGGGCTTCCCCGGTGAGGCGAGGGGGCGATGGTTGAAGCGAGAGGGGTGACGGCGCCGGCGTTCGCGGAGGCGCTGGATCTGGCCTCGGAGCGCCTGGGCGGCGCGGTGCTCGCGGCGAGCGACGAGTTCTTCGCGCCGAAGGAGAACCTGCTCAGGGCGTCGAGGCCGGTGTTCCTGGAGCACGAGTACACCGATCGCGGCAAGTGGATGGACGGCTGGGAGACGCGCAGGCGAAGGACCCCCGGGTTCGACTGGTGCCTCGTGCGGCTGGGGCTGCCCGGCATCGTCCGCGGGATCCTCGTCGATACGGCGTTCTTCCGGGGCAATTACCCGGAACACTGCTCGATCGAGGCGTGCGCGGCGCGCCCCGACGCGCTGCTCGATCCGCGGGCCCGCTGGGTCGAGATCGTGCCGCGCTCGCCGCTCGCGGGCGACGCGCAGAACGCGTTCGCGGTGAGCTGCTCGTCCCGGTTCACGCACCTCAGGCTCAACATCTACCCGGACGGCGGGGTGGCGCGGCTCCGGGTGCACGGCGACGCCGTGCCCGACTGGCGCCGGCTGGACCGCCCGGGC
This sequence comes from Sorangium cellulosum, assembly GCF_004135735.1. Taxonomy (GTDB): domain Bacteria; phylum Myxococcota_A; class Polyangia; order Polyangiales; family Polyangiaceae; genus Sorangium; species Sorangium cellulosum_F. Next base: position 7,008,754 of record NZ_CP012670.1, read on the forward strand.
CGGGAGATCGATCTGGCGGCGGCGGAGAACGGCGCCCGCGTGCTGTCGTGCAGCGACATGTTCTTCGGGGTGCGCCACAACCTCATCATGCCGGGTCGCGCGGCGAACATGGGAGAGGGGTGGGAGACGCGCCGCCGGAGGGGACCCGGCCACGACTGGGCGCTCGTGGCGCTCGCGGCCCAGGGCGAGATCGACCGCATCGAGGTCGATACCAGCCATTTCAAGGGCAATTATCCGGACAGCTGCATGATCGAGGGCATCGACGCGGCGGGGCGCTCCGCGGAGGAGCTCGCCGGCGTCGAGGGCTGGCGGGAGATCGTGCCGCAGACGAAGCTCCAGCCGCACACGCGCCATCTCTTCGAGGGAGAGCTGCGCGCGACGGGGCCGTTCACGCACGTCCGCCTGAACATCTATCCTGACGGGGGCGTGAGCCGGCTCCGCGTCCACGGCAAGGCGACGCGGAGCGGGGCGGCGGAGCAGCGGCTCCGCCTCCTCAACGCGCTCACGGCGCCCGAGGCGGAGGCAGAGCTCCGCGTGGCGTGCGGCGCCTCGGCGTGGGCGTCGCAGATGGCCGAGGCGCGGCCGTTCCGCGACGAGGAGCACCTGCGCGCGACGGCGGAACAGGTCTTCGCGCGGCTCGGGCCGGAGGACTGGCTCGAGGCGTTCCGCGCGCACCCGCGCATCGGCGAGGCCCGGCCGGCGGACGTGGCCGCGGGGAAGAGCGCGCTCGCGCGGCGCTTCTCGAGCCAGGAACAGGCGGGGACGAGCGCGGCGGACCAGGAGACGCGGGAGGCGCTCGCGCGGGACAACCGCGCTTACGATGAGAAGTTCGGCCACATCTTCATCGTCTGCGCGACGGGGAAGAGCGCGGGCGAGATGCTGCAGATCCTGCGCGAGCGGCTGGAGCACACGCCCGAGGAGGAGCTCGCCATCGCCGCGGAAGAGCAGCGGAAGATCACGGCGATCCGGCTGAAGAAGATGCTCTGGGGCGGGTAGTCGCGGGGCGGCGGGCGGCGGACGGCGGGCAGCGAGCGACGGAGGCGACCGCCTGAGGCCGCTCGCCCCGTCCCGGTCAGGCATCAAGGGTTGACGACGAGTCCGCCTTCTGCCACGAGTCGGTCGCGCGCGCCCGGCGCGCGGAGAGCACGGCGGAGGCACCCGATGAGCACAGAGAACACGAACAACGGCGAGGACTGGACCTTTCCCAAGCTCCTCGCGCTCGCAGCCACGACGCTCGTCGTGGCCCTGTCGGTCATCTACACGATCGCCCCCTGAACGGCGCTCCACGCCAGGGCCCGGGACCGCGGTGCCCGGGGACCCCCGCGGCTCGCTCCCTCCGGCAGAGACGTGGTCCCGCTCCGTTTCTGCCGTTCGCCGCCCGCCACCGCCTGGCGCAGGCGGCGAACGCAACGAACCAGCTCACACACCCGCTCGGCCTGGTGTCGTGCTCGCCGCCTCGCGGCGGGACGGCGCGCGCGGGTGCGCTCAGCTGCCGCGGTAGGTGGTGTAGCCGTGAGGGCTGAGCAGCAGCGGGACGTGATGGTGCTGCGCCGGGTCGCGGATCTCGAAGAGGACCGACACGGTGGGGTAGAAGCTCTCGACGCCGAGCGCCGCGAAATAGGCGCCCGTGTGGAAGGTGAGCCGGTAGATGCCCTCGAGGAGGCGCTCGCCCGGGGGGAGCAGCGCCTTCTGCCGGCCGTCGTCGTCGGTCGCGCCGCGACCTAGCTCCCGGTAGCCGCCGGCGCCCTGGATCTCCAGCACCACCTGCACGCCGCTCGCCGGGCGGCCCCGCGACGTGTCCAGCACATGGGTCGTGATCGCGCTCATCGTTCCCCTCCACGGCCCGCGCCCCGCTGGGACGCGGGCCTGAGCCGGTGTCGTCTTATCACGCGCCCCGGCGCCCGGGGTGTACGCTGCGGCAGGTGGAACGCACACGAGAAGCGTCCTGACTCGGCACGTCGAGCGGCGCTCGTGGTCCTCGCGGGCGCCGTCCGGCGGCCGGCGCCGCGCGGGCCGTCTCCGGGGGCGCCCGCGCGGCCGGGGCGCCGGGCGCCCCGGGGCGCCGCCGTTGCGTGCCCGGTGCCCGGGGTGTATCCGTCGTTGGAGGACCTCAAGCGATGATGAGACGCCGAGACTTTCTTCGCACCACCCTGGTCACCGCCGGCGCGGTGGTCGTGCCGGCCGCCTGCACCGACGACGAGCCGACCATCGGCGCGTGCGACGTGCACGACGCCGACGGGTTCTTCCCCCAGTCGGTGGCCTCCGGCGACCCGAAGCCCGACAGCGTCGTGTTGTGGACCCGGGTCGTCGACGGCAAACAGCAGGCGGACCTGAGCCTGGCGCTCGCCATCGCGCTCGACCCGGAGTTCACCCAACTGCTGGAGCTGACGCCGGTCTCCGGGGGCCTGCTGACCGCCGGGTCGGGCAGCACGCGCGTCCTCGTCACGGCCCGGGCGGCGTTCGATCACTGCGTCAAGGTCAAGGTGACCGGACTCACCCCCGGGACCACGTACTATTACCGGTTCTATTACACGACGGGAGACGCCTGCTACCGCTCGCGCATGGGGCGGACGCGGACGGCGCCGGCGCCCGACGAGGACGTGCCCGTGCGCTTCGCCTTCGTGTCGTGTCAGGACTACATCGGTCGCTACTACAACGCCTATGCGGCGCTCGCGAAGGAAGAGCTCGACTTCGTCGTCCACCTCGGGGACTACATCTACGAGACGACCGGCGACCCGAGCTTCCAGAGCGCATCGAGCGAGCGAACGGTCACGTTCTCCGACGCGGACGGCGCCCTCGCGCTGGCCTCGGCGGACGGCGAGCCCTATCACGCCGCAAGGACGCTGAGCAATTACCGGGAGCTCTACAGGACGTACCGTTCGGACCCGAAGCTCCAGGCGGTGCACGAGCGCTTTCCCATGATCGCCACCTGGGATGATCACGAGTTCTCCAACGACTGCCACGGCGCGACGGCGACCTATTTCGACGGCCGGCAAGCGGAGACGGACGAGGAGCGCCGCAAGGCGGCCAATCAGGCGTGGTTCGAGTACATGCCGGTCGACTACCCCGACGGCGACGGCTTCGCGTACGACCGCGAGGCCAAGCACCCGGACGACATCAAGATTTACCGGGACTTCACCTTCGGCAAGCACGTCCACCTCGTGATGACGGACCTGCGCTCCTACCGCGCGGACCACCTGATCCCGGAGGACGCCTTCCCGGGGAAGATCGTCGTCGACAAAGACAAGCTCCACGCCGTGCTCGGCGAGCCGCCCGTCTCTGCGAGCCCGTACTTCGACGTCGACGGCCAAGGCTACGAAGACGTCAAGAAGGCGCTGGAGGATGCTGCGTCCGTGCTCAAGTTCGACCCGAGCTTCGGGTATGCCCCGAACGAGGGGGCCCGCCTGCTCAGCGGCACGTTCGTCAAGGCGCTCCTGGAGAGCATCAGCCCGGGGAGCACCGAGCAGATGCCGACCCTCTCCGAGACCGCGCTGGGCGGCATGGACCCCGGGTTCTCCTATGCCGACCTCGGGAAGACGGCGTTTTACGGCGCCATGGGCTCGCGTTACCTGGTCGTCAAGGACGTCTTCGATGTCGTCTCGACCCCTGTCGCCCAGGATGACCCGGCGCGCGCCGCCGTCATGGGGGAAGCGCAGGAGGCGTGGTTCTTGACCACGATGCAGGAGTCCAAGAGCACCTGGAAGGTGTGGGGCAACGAATACTGCCTCTCGCAGCTCGCCATCGATCTCACGACGACCGCCCTCGAGGATGAGCGGTTCAAGCAGCGCTTCTACATGAGCTGCGACGGCTGGGACGGCTTTCGCCACCGGCGGAGCGAGCTGATCGAGCAGCTCGCGGAGGTCGGCAATGTGGTGGCCATCACGGGCGACATCCACGCCTTCCTCGCGGGGACGCCGGCCGCGGACGGCGATCCATCGAAGAAGATCGTCGAGTTCGTCGGCTCGTCGATCTCGTCGAGCACGTTCCACTCGGGGCTCGTGCGGCAGATCGCGCTCGATCCGCTCCTGAGCACCGTCCCCGACGCGCCGTTCGTCGCAGAGAGCCTCGAGGCATTGCTCACCGATACGGGAACCAAGATCAACCCTCACCTGGCCTTCGCCGATGCCAGGCACAACGGGTTCTGCATCGCGGAGGCGAACGCCACCGAGCTCGTGGTGAGCATGTACCTGATTCCCGAGAACGTGGCCGAGTTGCCGCTGTACGGCGAGGGCGATACGATCGAAGGGATGGTGATCGAGCGGTTCAAGACCGTGGCGGACGAGTCCGAGCTGTACAAGGACGACGGCGGCACGTGGAAGAGGTGGGATCCGGAGGCGGGGAGCTGGGCCTGAGCCCTCGCCGAGCGCCGGGCAGCTCTCGAGTACGCCACGAGGGCGCCCGCTCTTGAACCCCGGTAGGCCCGGGGCGCGACGGTGGGTCCGGGCATTGCCGGAGGGGCCAGCGCGGAGGCGGGCAAACGATAGAGCGCCCGCCGGAGCGCCGGCCCCGGAGGCGAGGCCCGGACCCACCCCCGCGCCCCGGGCCGGGCCACCGGCGAGGCCTCCGGGATGCCGCCGCGCCCCCCGTGGCCCCCTGGGACGGGAGCTCGGGGCGCCGCCGCCCTCTAGCGCGCCAGCATGACCACGGTCCCGTCCCGGCACGCGACCGCCATCCGCTCCTCGCCGGCCGGGATCACCGCGATCGGCGTCGAGCAGACGCGCTCCGCGGCGATCGAGACGCTCCCATCCACGCCGACGACGCCCGCGCGCCCGCCCGCCCGCGCGAACCCGACGCGGCCGGCGCGGTCGATCACGACCGGCGGGCTCGGCTTCGCGTCCACCGGGCCGAAGAAGCCGGCGCGCCCGCCGCCGGCCGGAGGAGCGGGCGGAGGCCGGTCGAGGGCGATCCGGAACGCCTCGTCGCCCGAGGCGTCGACCCCGAGGAGCAGACCGGCCGACGTCATGAGCACGGCCGTGCCACCGGCCCCGATCGCGGGCGGCCCGTCGAGCATGCCGAGGGCGCTCCCGGCGCGGACGCTGGTGGTCCCGGTCGGCAGATCCAGCGCGACCAGGCGGCGGCCGTCGACGACCGCGAGCAGCGTCCGGGCGCCTTCGAGCGCGGCGCCGTGACGGGGCAGGCCGCCGAGGGAGCCGAGCCGCCTCGGCGCGCCCGGCGGACGCCAGGTCAGCACCGCGCCCGACTCGGTGGTCACGAGCGTGCCCTCGGGGCCCGCGAGCAGGGCGCCGACCGCGCGGTCCGGGATCTCGACGCGCGCCCGCACGCCCCCGTCCGCGGCGAGCTCCACGAGCGACCGCCCCACGGCCGCCACGAAGCCGCCGTCGTCGAGCGCGAGCGGCGTGACGTCGGCATCCCGCCCCCGGACGCCGAGCGGCACCGCGAAGCGCACGCCGCCCGCGGGCGTGAGCCCCAGCGCGACGCCGGACGAGGTGATCATCGCGACGGTGCCGTCGCTGGTGATCACCGCCGGCGCGAGCGGCGCGCTGTTGCCGATGCGCACGCGCCAGCGCTCCCGGCCGTCCGATCCGAGCTTGACGACCTCGGGCACGGTCAGCGCGATGACGAGGTCGCCCCGGGCGTCCGCCAGCGGCGCCGCGTCGATGCCGCCGCGGAGCTGCCTCCGCCACGCCTCGCGCGCGGGGCTCGGCAGCGGCGACGGGGAGCGGCCGGTGCGGCGCGCGTCGAGCCGCTCGCTCGGGGCGAAGCCGCGGGGCGCGCCGACCACGACGGTGTGCGGCCGGCTCGTGTCGACGGCATCGGCGAAGGCGAGCGGCGCCGCGACGGGGAGCAGGGCCGCGGCGGGGAGCAGGAGGGCCGCGGCCGCGACGAGGCCCGCCCTCCACGAGCGACGTGGCCAGCGCGGGGCGCGCCGCGGCGCGCGATCGGCGCTCACCGGGCCCCCTTCAGGGTGAACTCGACCGACACCTCGGGGATCTCGGCGCCGCCCGGCGCGACGAACGGGGGCGCGACGGTGCCGTACGCGGTGAGGACCTCCCCGCGCTGGGCGGGGTTCTCGGCCCCGTGGACGAGCCGGACGCTGCACGCCGCCGGAGGGCGCGGCGCGGCGCCCGGGCTCGAGCCCGCGGCGGTCGCGCCGCCGTCCTTGCAGCCGGCGGCGCGCGGGACCGAGAGCAGGATCATCGTGGAATGGCCCTGCCGGCGCGCCTCGAGGACCTCGCCGCGCAGCGCGATCGGCTTGCCGATGAGGTCCTCCCCGCCGGCGGCGAGCTCGGCGTAGCCGACGGGGCCGCGCGCGGCGAACTCCTTCGCGGCGGTCTCGAGCCGGTCGACCCGGCGCACCGCGATCTTCGCGATGCGCGGGGCCATCCCCCGCATCTTCGCGCGCACCTCGAACTGGGTCGCGCCCACCGACGAGACGTTCATCACGTGCGCGAAGGTGCCGTCGGGGCGGACCGCGATCGGGTGCGCGCCGGCGAAGATCTGCGCCCCGCGGGCCGTGCGCCCGGCCAGCACGAAGCTCTCCTTGTCGATGACCACGCTCGGGCCGGGCGCCTCGATGGTGAGGGGCACGATGCCGACCGCGACGCTCACCATGCCCTGCTCGCGCGGCCCGTCGGGCGGCGCGACGGTGAACGGCACCTGCCGGCTCAGCGTCCTCGCGTCGTCCGCGAGCCCCGTGACCGCCTCGGTGACGTCGATCGACCGGATCGCCCGGCCGCCCGAGAGCGCGAGCTCCTTGCCGTCGAGGAGCACCTGCGTGCCCGCGCTCGCCTCGACCACGACCTGGATGGAGGGGCGCTCCCCTTGCAGCGTGCCGAGGTCGGGGCGGATCCGGTACGCGACGTGGATCGAGACGCCGACCGTCTCGTCGCGCCCTCCCCCCGGGCGGTCGATGGCGACCTTCACCCGGTTCTCGCCGACGGAGAGCGGGCTCGCGAGCGGGATCTGCGCGACGCGGCCCGTGATCGTGGCGCGGTCGCCGCCGATGGACACGGTCGTGCCGTCGGGGCAGCTCTCGCACCGGAGCTCGATGACCTCGCGGCCGCCGGCGTCGGCGCGGGCGCGCGCGGTGACCGGCGGTGCGCTCGGCCAGAGCAGCGCGAACAGCACCGCGGCGATCGCGAGCACGCCGCCCGCGGCGACGACGGCGACGGCGCGGCGCGACGTGCGCGCGCGCCGGGGCGGCGGCACCATCCGCTGCTGCAGCCGGTGCGGGCGCAGCAGCATCGGGTTGGGCAGCGCCGCGGCGCGGGCGCGCACCGGCGCGATCGTCGCGCCGAGCTCTTCGGCCGGCTGGTAGCGCGCGTCATGGTCGGGCGCGGGGTGAGGCTCGGGCTCGGCCGGCGCGCCGGGCACGGGCGCCGCGATCCCGGGCGCGAGCGGCGCGATGCCGGGGCGGGCCACGCCGACCAGCGTGCGGGAGACGGCGGGGGGCGGCGCCGGGCAGCGCGCCGCGCCGGCGCCCGGGGGCAGCACCGCGGTCTGATCGAGGGGGGGCGCGCCGGCTGCCAGCGGCCCGCCGAGCCGCGCCCCGGGCGAACGGTGCGCGCCGGCTGCCGGGGGCGCGCCGGCCGCCGGGGGCACGTCGAAGCGCGCGCCCAGTCCGGCAGCCGCCGGGGTCCCGACGACGAGCGTGCCTCCGGAGAGGCGCGGATCGGCCGGCGCGGGCGCCACGCCGAAGCTCGCGACGGGCATGCCGACGAGCGTGCGCGAGCCGGCGCCCGGCACGCCGGCCATCGGCGCCGGCGCGGTGCCGCTGTTCGGCGCCGGCGCGGTGCCGCCGTGGCCAGCGCCGCCGGGGCCGGCCGAGGCGGACGCGAGGTGCCGGAGCGCGTCGGGGAGCGCGACGCCGACCATGGTGCGGGTCGCGGGCCTCTGGGCATGGAAAGCCCCGGGGCCGCCCGGCCCCGACAGCGCAGCGCCACAGTGCGGGCACATGATCGAGCCCTCGGGCGTGGGTTTCCCGCAGTGCGGGCAATGCATGGCGCCATGGTAGCGAGGAACCGCGGCGCGGTCAGGCTCCGGGCGCCCGGGCGCGCGCCGGGGCGCCCGATCCGCGGCCCGGGGGCGCCGTCCGCTCTGCGGGGCTCGCGCCGCGCGCGCCTGGGGCCGCCGGCGCCGCGCGCAACAGTTGGCCCGGACGCGACAGGTACGCTAACGCGGACGCATGCTCGCGAAGCGCATCATCCCGTGCCTCGATGTCAAAGACGGCCGCGTCGTGAAGGGCGTCCGCTTCGTGGGGCTGCGGGACGCCGGCGATCCCGTCGAGGCCGCCCGTCGCTACGACGCCGAGGGCGCGGATGAGATCACGTTCCTCGACATCACCGCGTCGCACGAGAAGCGCGGGATCTTGCTCGACGTCGTGGCGCGGACCGCGGACGTGCTGTTCACGCCGCTGACGGTCGGCGGCGGCGTCCGGTCCGAGCAGGACGTCGAGGCGCTCCTCCATGCGGGGGCCGACAAGGTGGCGATCAACACGGCCGCCGTGAACGATCCCGACCTCGTGCGGCGCGCCGCGGACCGGTGGGGCGCGCAGGCGATCGTGGTCGCGATCGACGCGCGCCGCATCGAGGATCCCTCGCGCGTGGCCTGGACCGTGGTGACCCACGGCGGCCGGCGGGACACGGGGCGCGACGCGGTCGCGTGGGCGGAGGAGATCGCGCGCGCCGGCGCGGGGGAGCTGCTGGTCACGAGCATGGACCGCGACGGCACGCGGGACGGGTACGATCTGCTGCTGACCGCCGCCATCGCGCGCGCCGTGTCGGTCCCGGTGATCGCCTCGGGCGGCGTCGGGACGCTGGACCACCTGCGCGCCGGGCTCGTCGAGGGCGGGGCCGACGCGGCGCTCGCCGCGTCGATCTTCCACGACGGCGAGTACACGATCGGCGAGGCGAAGGCGTACCTCGAGGCGGCGGGGGTGCCGGTCCGGCCAGCGCGCGCCGCGGCGGAGCGGGGGCTGTCGTGAGCGCGTGCGTCACGCTGGACGAGGTCCTCGCGGCGGCGCACGCGCGCTGCGCCTCGCTGGTGCCGGAGACGTCGGGCTACCTCGCGCTCGCGGTGAGCGACGCGACGTCGCGCCTGCCGCTGCGGCTCGACGAGCGCGCGGTGCTGCTCACGACCGAGGGCACGGTCACGGTGCGCTCGCGCGGGGAGCCGGTGGCGCCCGCGGAGGCCGCTCGGCACCTGCGCGACCTGCTCGCGCGGCTGCTCGCCGCGTCCGCCGGGAGCATGCCGAACCTCACGGCCACGGCGCGCCCGCGCGCCGTGGCGGAGCGGGATCCGGATGCGGTCGCGCGAGAGCTCGAGGCCGCGCTGATCCCGGTGAACCGCCACGCCGCCCGGCGCGCGCTCGCGCGGCTCGCCCGCGAGACGCTGCGCGCCAGGGACGCCGGCCGGCTGCGGCGCGCGCGCGGCGAGGTCCAGGCGAGGCCGCCGGCGCCCGGCGCGGAGGCGGCGCCGGCGCAGCTCGCGGAAGCCGCCGGCGCAGCCGCGCCGCGCGCCGAGGCGGCCGCGCCGCCGCGCGCCGAGGCGGCCGCGCCGCCGCGCGCCGAGGCGGCCGCGCCGCCGCGCGCCGAGGCGGCCGCGCCGCCGCGCGCCGAGGCGGCCGCGCCGCGCGCCGAGGCGGCCGCGCCGCCGCGCGCCGAGGCGGCCGCCGCGCCCGCGCCCGCCGGGATCGCGCTGCCCCTCGATCCCGGGCCGGTGGCTCCCGCGGGGGTCGAGCTGACGCTCGACCTCGGGGAGGCCGCCTGTGAAGAGGCCGGGCTGACGGTCCCTGCCCCGGCGATCGTCGACGACGCGGCCGGGCCCGCAGCCTTCGAGCCGCCGTCCCGGGCCGATCCGGCGCACGGGTACGCCGCTTACGAAAGCGAGCTGGCCGAGGGCTTCCCGGAGCCGACCCCGACCATCGTGCAGGCGGTGGTGGAGGTCGAGCCAGCGGCAGCGCTGGCGGAGATCCCGCTCATCCCGGAGCTCGTCGAGCCGGCGCGGACGGTCGCGCCGGTGGCGCCGATCGCCCCCGTGGCGCCGATCGCTGCCGCGGTGCTGGACGCGGCCGTGGCGGTCGATCCTGCCGAAGCGCGTGCCGTGCCCGCCTCGGAGACGGACGCCGTCGCGCGCGACACGGCGGCGTGCGAGGGAGCGTTCACGAGCCCGGAGGGCATCGAGGCGATCCTCGTCGCGTTTTCCCCGGACCCCACCGGCGTCGTACCGCGCACGCAGGAGCCGACGCCGACGGTGGCCACGCCGGTCTGGACCGAGGCGGCGGACGCCGAGAGCGCTATCGATGTCGGCATGGCGGTGGCGCCCGCCGGCGTCGCGGAAGACGCCCCCGCCGGCGTCGCGGAAGACGCCCCCGCCGGCGTCGCGGAAGACGCCCCCGCCGGCGTCGCGGAAGACGCCCCCGCCGGCGTCGCGGAAGACGCCCCCGCCGGCGTCGCGACCGTCCCGGCGGCCACGGTCGAGGCCTCGCGCGCGACGGCCGTCGCGACCGCCGATCCTCGGCCCGCGGAGGAGCCCGCGCCCCAGCTCACCCCGGCCTACGGCGGCTTGTCCTCCGCCCACCGCGAGGCGCTCGCCTCCGTGCCCTCCTGTCCTCGAGCCAGCGTGGCATCGCCCGAGGAATCGCCGGCAGCGCGGCACACGCTGCCCTGGCCGGTCCCGGCGAGGTGCGACGCGCGCGATCTGGCCGCGCCCCCCGCGGACGCGGCGCCCGCCGAGATGGCGCCGGCCGAGATGGCGCCCGCCGAGATGGCGCCCGCCGAGATGGCGCCGGCCGACGTGCCGCCGGCGGAGGAGCCGTGCCCGCCCGGCCTCGCCCCCATCGACGCCATCGTGTGGAGCGCCTCGCGGAGAGCCCGGAGCGCGCCCCCTCCGGCCGACGGCGACGGCGCCCACGCCTCCCGGGTCGACGAGCTCATGGCGCGCTTCGTGGCGAGGTCGGAGCGCAGCACGCAGCGCCGCGCCGCGCGCAGCATGAAGGTGCTGGCCGGCCTCGACCCCACGCTCACGCCGCCCCCGGTCGCGGTCCTCCCGGCGAACGCCGCGCTCGCGATCCCGGGCGCGCGCCCGCCGGCCACCGTCACCCGGAGCGCCGCGAGCCGCCCCGATCCGTCCGAGGATGCCGCGCACCGGGCCTCGCTGGACGGGCGCAGCAGGCCGCCTGCGCCGCTCTGGACGCCGCGCCGGAAGGGGCTGTCCCTCTGGCTCGCGCTCGTCGCGCTCGCGCTGCTCGGCGCCGGGCTCGCCGGGACCCTGCGTCCGGAGCTGTTCGCCTCGCTGGCGCAACCGCTCGCGCGCGAGGCGCCTCACGCCGCGCCGCACGCGGCGGCGAAGGCCCCCCTCGCTCACGATTGACGCTGCCCCCGGGGAGCGACGAAGATCCCCGCCATGCAAGAGCAGACCATGGCGATCGTGAAGTCGCTCGTGAGCGTGGCGTGGGCGGACGGCGAGTTCCACGACGCCGAGCGCGAGATGGTCGAGGGCCTCATCTCGGCGTTCGAGGCGAGCGAGGACGAGGCGAAGGAGATCCGCGCCTACGCCGCCGAGAAGAAGACGCTGGACGACGCGCCCATCGGCCAGCTCGGCGGCGACGACCGCCGCGCGCTGCTCCAGCACGCGGTGCTGCTCACCTTCGTCGACGGCGAGCAGCACGACGCGGAGCGGCAGTACCTCGCCGCGCTCTGCAAGAAGCTGGAGCTCCCGGACGGCGAGGCCGCGCAGATCATCCAGGCGGCCGAGGCCCGCGCCAGGCGGCTCCTCCCCCTGCTCTGACGCGGCGGACGCGGGCGCTCGCCCGGACAGCGACCTGCGCCCGCCGGCCGGGTCGGCCGACAGGAACGCACCGAGAGCGCCCTCGACCGACGCCCCGCCGAGGCGCGCCAGGACGCGCGGACTACCTCGCTCAGTCCGCGCGGAGCCGCAGCACCCGGTCGACGTCTCGCTCCTGCAGCTCCTCCTCGGCTGCCCTCTCGATCGCGTCGCGCAATGCCTGGTCGGCGCACGTGCCGGCGGCGATGCGGACGCGGCGCTTCAACGCGGGGTCGCCGGAGCTCGCGAGCGCCACGGCGGCGGCGATGCGACGCTCGGCGGGGGCCGCGCCGTCCTCGAGGACGCGGGCGAGATCGTCCGCGTCGAGGGCTGTCTCGCGGTAGCTCCCGCCGCCCGCGTCGCCGTGAGCGAGCCGGCCGAGCGCGCCGCGCCAGTCCTCGAAGGATCGCCCCCTCCGGTCGAGCGCGCCGAGGCGCGCCGAGGCGCCCGCGTGGCCGCGCGACGCCATCACCTCCTGCACGCGCGCGAGCAGCACGCGGGTGTCGGCGCCGAGGTGAGCCAGCGGCGCGGCGCCGTGGCTCGCCGTCATCCGGGCCATGGTCGGCAGCAGGGTGGACGAGCCGTCGACGTGATCGAGCCACACGCCGCGCGCGTCGGCGCGAGCGCCGGCCACCTCGGTGATGGGGATGAGGCGCCGGGTGGCGATCCCCTGGATCACGACTCCATCGGTGCCCACGAGCGCGGTCCGCGGCATCACGAGCTGGAGGACCGGATAGACGAGCGCGAGCAGCACGAGCAGCGCCCCGAGGAATACCGTCGCGCCCCCGAGCGCCCACGCGAGCGGCGCCAGGCCGACGAGCGGGTACAGGAAGAGGCTCGCGAGCACGATCAGCGCCGCGCGGACCCGGTGGGTGAGGTGCTCCGACAGGACGCTGACGAGGCGCATCCGGAAGGCGTGCTGATCCGCGGCGAAGCCCGCCGCGCGGAGGAGGAGGCCGGCCTCGTCGGCGTCCCGTACCCGCACCCAGAGGACGTCGCCGCCCTTCTTCCGGAGCACGACGTGATGGTGGCCGCCGAACGCGTCGATCCAGCCGTTATCGAGCTCGCGTCGCGCGAGGAGCGTCCTCCGGCCCGCCTGCTGGATCACGAGATCGCCGTCCTCTGCGACCACGGTCGCCGGCCGCGCCGTTCCGCGCCGGGGCGTCGGCGCCCTGCCGAGGGCGCGCATCAGGAGGAACGCGCCCGCGCCGCCGATCATGAACTGCGTCAGGGCGGCGGCGGGCGGCGCCGCGGCCGTGAGCGCGAGCCCGACCAGCAGCAACGCCCACGCGAGCCGGCGCGCGCGGCGCTCGCGCTGGAGGACCACGGCATGGCTCTCGATCTGGAGGCGGTCCACGGAGGGGGATTCTACAGCCTCGCCGAGGAGCCCGCGGCGAGCTCGCCGCATGACCCCTGGGCCGCCGGCGGGGAGACGAGCCGCTCGGCGTTGCCACGATCGAGATCACGCGTCGTGCGCGCGGCGAAGGAGCGGTCGCGCGGCAAGCGAATCGCTCGCCGGTGCTCTAGCCGAGCTCGGCCGTGCTCCGGAACCCGAACCCCGAGATCGCGTTGATGAGCCGGTCCGCGACGCCCATGCCGCGCGCGCGCAGCTTCGTCTTGTCCCGCACGACGGCGCCCACCCGGCGCATCCAGACGAGCTCTTCCTCGCTCATGGCCCCCGCGTCGAGCGCGGCGAGCGCCTGATCGAGCTGGCCCGCGTCCCTGGGGCCGGCCCAGCAGGCGTTGACGTCGGGGTTCGACAGGACGAAGCGGTAGCAGTCCGTGGCCGTCGGCACCCGCTCGCCCTGCGGCACCAGCGCGCGATCGAGGAGCTGCCCCCACGACGTGGTCGTGTAGGTCACGATGCCGGGGCGCTCGACCGGGAGGTGCGGGAACACGTCGCGCTCGGCGCCCGGGTGCGCCGCGTTGTAGCGGATCATCAGGAGATCCACCCGCGGATCGCGCGCGAGCACGGGGAACGTGGGGCGATGATGGCAGGAGATCATCAGCTTCCGCGCGCGCCCGCTCCGGATGACCTCCGCCGCGGCGTCGAGGATCGACGCGCGCGGGGGCAGGTTCCACCACCCGAGCAGGAGCACGTCGGCGTAGTCGAAGCCGAGCTCGCGCAGCGCCTTGTCGAGCGACTTGCCGATGCCGGACGGCCAGCGCGCGTAGCTCTGGACGACCACCTTCATGCGCTCGCGATCGCGCGCGCCGAGGCGCTTGAGCGCCGCGCCGAAGTCGGCGGAGCGCAGCGAGCCCCAGTAGAAGAAGTCGACGCCACGCTCGAAGGCGCGCTCGACGTCGCGTCCCGAGAGGCCGTAGCCCGACGCGAGGCCGAGCGGCGCGACCTCGAGGTCGCTGCGGTTGAGGCGGGCGGAGGACCAGGAGGTGAGCATCGGTCGAGGATCACCAAAGGTGCGGCTTCGCTCCAGGCCCTTCGCGCGAGGCACCTGCCGCCGGCGGGACAGGGACAGCGGAATCCCTTGACAGGCCGCTCATCCTGCCAGTAGAGACGCCGATCTAAACGATTTTCACTTTCATCTTCGATGAAGGAGCCGTGGAACATGCCTGCGAACAGGACCTGGCTGTCCGCCCGACGGACCGCGCTTGCGACTCTCGGAATCTCCTGGTGCGTGCTGCTCGGCGGAGTTGCCGCATGCGGTGACGACTCCGAGGCCACGTCGGGGCCGGGAGGCGGCGGGGGTGCGGGTGGCGCGCCCTCGACGAGCAGCAGCGGCGGGGGCGGCGAAGGCACCGGTGGCGAGGACGGCACCGGCGGCGAGGGTGGCGAGGACGGCACCGGCGGCGCCGGCGGCGAGGACGGCACCGGCGGCGCCGGCGGCGAGGACGGCACCGGCGGCGCCGGCGGCGAGGACGGCACCGGCGGCGAGGACGGCACCGGCGGCGCCGGCGGCGAGGACGGCACCGGCGGCGCCGGCGGCGAGGACGGCACCGGCGGCGCCGGCGGCGAGGACGGCACCGGCGGCGAGGAGCCCTGGGCGCGCGGGTTCGCGGGCGTCGTGGCGCTCGACGAGGCCGCGGACGATCGCTTCTGGGCCGTGGCGTTCGACGCCGAGTCCAGGGCCTACGCAGCGGGGCACGTGGCCGTGGGGAGCGACACCTACATGGCGGTGGCGCGCTTCAACACCGACGGCTCGTTCGACACGACCTTCGGCACGAACGGGATCGCGAGGGTCAACGTGGTCGCGGGCGGACCCGCGGAGACCGCGCGCGGCATCGTCCTGCAGTCCGACGGCAAGGTCGTGCTCGCCGGCAACGTCGAGCACGACCCGAGCCTGACGCAGCCCGACGCGGATCTCGCGGTCGTGCGGTTCAACGCCGATGGCACGCTCGACACGACCTTCGGCACGGACGGCATCGCCATCCACGATCTCGGCGCCGGCGAGGGCAACACCGGCGACATGCTCTGGAACGTCGACCGCGACGCCGACGATCGGCTGGTCCTCTTCGCCAGCAAGAAGGCGGCCGACCGCGCCGACCGAGACCGCGCGATCGTGCGGCTCACCGCCAGCGGCGCGCTGGACACCACCTTCGCGACCGACGGCGTCCACACGCTCGACGTCGACGGCCTGAACCTGGGCGACAACCCGCGCAACGGGTTCGTGCAGGCCGACGGGAAGATCGTCTCCTCCGGCTACACGAACGTGGGCGGCAGGAACCAGATCGTGCTGCTGCGGCTGAACGCGGACGGGACCCCCGACACGACCTTCTCCGCGGACGGCGTCGTGAGGCTCTCGCCGTTCCCCGTGGGCATGGCCGAGGCCTACGGCGCGGCCCGCCAGTCGGACGGCAAGTACGTGACCACCGGCTACGGGCGCGCCGAGGAGAGCGGCGCCGTGGATCTCGTGTCCTTCCGCGTCACGGCCGCGGGCGGGTTCGACGCGTCCTGGGGCGTGAACGGCGGCGTCCTGCTCGACGTGGCCGGCGACAACGACCGCGGGCGCAACCTCCTCGCCCTGCCCGACGATCGGATCGTGATGGTCGGGAGCGCCACGCCCGCCACGGGGAACGTCGACGCGATGATCGCCGTGTTCGATCCGAACGGCGCCCCGGACACGCGGTTCGATCCGGGCGGACACCGGCTCTACGGCTTCGAGCGCTCCGACGACGCGCTCTTCGGGGTCGCGCTCTCGCCGGACGGCGCCTGGATCGCGGCCGCGGGATACCGCTCCGACGGCAACGGCCCCGAGGACGACGACGCGACGCTGGTCTTGCTGCCGGTCCCGGCGCAGCGGGACTGACAGGACCGACGAACGCCGACGCGCGCCCCCCTCGCTCCACGTTGACGGGCAGGGGGGCGGCGGACGATCGTCGCGCGAAGCGAGCCGGGGCCGCCGCCCATGGCGGCGGGCCCCGGGCGAGCCCCCATGACCCAGGAAGGTTGCATGACCCGCGTGAGGCCGAGAACGAACCGCGCCCGGAACGAGAAGGCGCCCCGCCGCCTCCCGGCAGCGGCGCTCCTGCTGTCGCTCGTCGGCGTGACGACGGCCGTGGCCTGCCGCAAGCCGCCGCCGGACGAGGTGGTCTACACGGGCCAGAGCGCGGGCACGGTCGGCGCGCAGCCCCCGGGCACCGGCGGCACGCCCCCCTCGGGCGCCGGCGGCGCGCCCCCCTCGGGCACCGGCGGCGCGCAGTCCTCGGGCGCCGGCGGCGCGCAGCCCCCGGGCGCCGGCGGGGCCGCGCCCGCGACCGGGAGCGGCGCCACGGGCGCCACGACGGCCGCTTCCACGAGCGCCGCGACCGGCGGCGCGGGCGGCGGCGAGCCGGGCGGCGCGCAGTGCGCCCCGGTCACCGCCCCCGAGGGCCCCTTCACCAAGGCCGGGCTGCTCACGGCGGCCGCCGACTGCGCGCTGAACCGCGCCTGCGAGTTCGAGGCGCGGGCGCGCGCGCTGCACGAGAGCGCGTCCGCCCTCGCCCGCGCCCCGGGCGAGCCGAGCGCCGCCGCCGCGCGCGACGCCTGGCGCGCCGCCATCGCGGTCTGGCAGGAGGCCGAGGTCTTCCGGTTCGGCCCCGCCGCGAGCTCCCTGCAGCCCGGGGGGCAGGACCTCCGGGATCAGATCTACTCCTGGCCGCTCGTGAGCCGGTGCAAGATCGAGGAGCAGATCGTCAGCCGGGCCTACGCGCAGCCGGGCTTCTCCTCGTCGCTCATCAACGCCCGCGGCCTCGCGGCGCTCGAGTACCTCGTGTTCTACGGCGGCAGCGACAACGCCTGCTCGCAGTTCTCGACCATCAACGCGAGCCGCACCTGGGCGGCGCTCGGCGCCGGCGAGCTCGCGCAGCGCAAGGCCGACTACGCCGCCGCCGCGGCCGCGGACGTGCTCACCCGCGCGGGCGCGCTCGCGCGCGCCTGGGCGCCCGAGGCGGGGAGCTTCCGGGAGCAGCTCACCCGGGCCGGCCGCGGGAGCGCCGTCTTCGCGACCGAGCAGGACGCGCTCAACGCGGTGAGCGACGCGATGTTCTACGTCGAGAAGGAGCTCAAGGACTGGAAGCTCGCGCGGCCGCTCGGCTTCACCGAGGACTGCGTCACGCCCACTTGCCCGGAGGCGCTGGAGTCCCGCTTCGCCCTGGCCTCGACGTCGCACCTCCGGGCGAACCTGCGCGGCTTCCGGCGCCTGTTCCAGGGCTGCGGCGAGGGCGGCGAGGGCCTCGGGTTCGACGACTGGCTGCGCGAGGTCGGCTCGGCCGATCTCGCCGATCGCATGCTGGAGGCGCTGTCAGGGGCCGAGGCGGCCGTGGAGGGGCTCGACCCGCCGCTGGAGCAGGCGCTCGTGTCCGACCGGGCGAAGGTCGAGGCGGTGTACTACGCCGTGAAGGCCCTGACGGACCTGATCAAGACGGAGCTCGTGACCGCGCTGAACCTCGAGCTGCCCCAGTCGTCGGAAGGTGACAACGACTGATCTCCCCGGCCGCGCGGGCCCCCGCGCGCTCGCGGCCGCGTGGTCGCGCGCCGCGGCGGCGCTCTCTCGTCCGGTCGACATCGCCTGGCTCGCGGCCTTCCGCGCCCTGTTCGGGCTCACGATGTGCGTGAGCATGGCGCGCTTCATCGCGTACGGCTGGATCGACCAGCTCTTCGTCAAGCCGAGCTTCCACTTCAAGTACTGGGGCTTCGCCTGGGTCGAGCCGCTGTCGCCCGCCGGGATGCACGCCCTGTTCTGGGCGCTCGCGGCGCTCGCCCTGGCGGTCTCCGTCGGCTTCCTGTTCCGCGTCGCGGCGCCCCTGTTCTTCGTCGGCTTCACCTACCTGGGGCTCATCGACGTCACGACGTACCTCAACCACTATTACCTCGCGAGCCTCCTGGCCCTCCTGCTCGCGGTGTCGCCCGCGCACCGCGCCTGGTCCATCGACGCGCTGCTGGCGCGGCGCCACGCGCGCACCGTCCCGGCCGCGTGGCACCACCTGCTCCGCTTCCAGGTCGGCGTCGTCTACACGTTCGCGGGGATCGCCAAGGCCCACGCGGACTGGCTCCTGCACGCGCAGCCGCTCCGGATCTGGCTCGGGTCGCGCACGGACATGCCTGTGCTCGGCCCGCTCTTCGCGCTCCCGTGGGCCGCGCCGCTCATGAGCTGGGCCGGGTTCCTGTTCGACACCGGGATCGTCTGGCTGCTCCTGATCCGGAGGGTCCGCCCCTTCGCCTACGCCGTGGTGATCGTGTTCCACACCGTCACGCGCGCGCTGTTCCCGATCGGGATGTTCCCGGTGATCATGGTCCTGTCCGCGCTCGTGTTCTTCCCCGCGGACTGGCCGAGGCGGCTCCTCTCCCGCGCGCTCCTCGGCGGCCGCGGCGCGGGGGCGCAGGCCGCGCGGGTGGGCGGCCCGGATCCCTCGCCGGCGACGCCGTCCGGGCGGCGGCCGCGCGCGCTCGGGCTCGCGCTCGGGGTCGCTTACTGCGCGGTTCAGCTCGCGATGCCGCTCCGCTTCCTGGCGTACGGCGGGAACGTGCGCTGGCACGAGCAGGGGATGCGCTTCTCGTGGCGCGTGATGGTCCGCGAGAAGAACGGGAGCGTCACCTTCGTCGTCCGCAACAAGCAGACCGGCCGGACGTGGCACGTGAGCCCGCGGGCGTACCTGACGCGCCTGCAGGAACGCGAGATGGCGGGCCAGCCCGATCTCATCCTGCAGCTCGCCCGCCACATCCGGGAGGATTTCGAGCGCCGCGGCCGCGGGCCGGTGGAGGTGCGCGCCGACGCCCTCGTCTCGCTCAACGGCCGCCGCATCGCGCGCCTCATCGATCCCGCCGTCGATCTCGCGTCGGTCCGCGACGGCATCGGTCGGGCGTCCTACGTGCTCCCAGGCCCGGACGAGCCGCCGCCCCACCTCCGGCCGCTCTGATCCGGGCGGTGGGCCGCGTCAGAACGACGCCTTGGCCCCGACCTGGATCCAGCGCGGCGCGTTCGGCCGGGCGCCGAACGGCCGGCGCGACACGATGACCTGGGAGCCGAGGACGTTCCGCGCGTTCACGTAGAGCACGAGCGGCCCGGCGACGCGCACCTTCCCGCTCGCGTCGAAGACGAGCTGCTCGTCGGTGGCGAGCGCCCGCGACATGGGCTCGCTGCCGGCCCTCTCGCGCATGGCCGACACGTAGCTCCCGCTCACGACGAGGCCGGCGCGCTCGTGCTCGACGCCGATCGAGAGGCTCGCCTGGTGCCGCGGGACGTAGGGCATCTCGTCCCCCTCCACGACCCGGCCGAAGATCGGGTCGTCCGAGGTGAAGCTCGTGAGGAACTCGGTCTGCGTGAGCGTGTAGGCCACGGTGATCGGCAACTTCAGCGCGCCGAGCGGGATCTCGTGCTCGGCGTAGGCCTCGACGCCGTAGATCCGGGCCTCGCCCGCGTCGAACTGCCGGTCGAGCTCCGCGTCGAGGCAGCCGCTCGAGAGCGTGCAGACGTCCGTGATGTTCGAGTAATCGTTGTAGTAGCCGATGATCTCGCCGCGCAGCGGACCGTCGGCGAAGCGGGCGCCGCCCTCGTAGTTCACGCTGAGCTCGGGCTCGACGTGCTCGTCGCTCCCCGGCGCCGGGGGGCTGAAGCCGCGGTAGACGCCGGCCAGGAGCCCGAGCTCCTCGGTGAGCGCGTAGTACGCGCCCGCGCCGGGCAGGACCGCCTGCGCGAGCCGCTTCTTCTCGCTCCCGGCCGCGCGATCCACGAACGCCGAGCGCATGAGCTCGACGCGGACGCCGGGCGTCACCGTGAGCGATCCCCACGTGACGGCGTCGGTCGCATAGAGCGCGGCCGCCTCGGTCCACGCCTCGTTGAGCTGGGTCACGACGGTCGGGCCGCCGTCCGGCACGAGCGCGCCCCCGAGCACGTGAAACCCGTTCTCGCTGTGGCGGCGCTCGATCCGATCGTAGTGGAGGCGCACGCCGTACTCGAAGCGGTGCGAGAGCGGCCCGGTGGTGGTGTCCCAGCGGACGCGGGTCTCCACGCCCTGGGCGACGAACTCGCGCTCGTTGGGCCCGATGAGCAGCGCCTCCCCCGGCGTCGAGCTGTCGAGCTGCCCGGTCAGCACGGCGTAGTACACGGCGTTCTGCGGCGTGTCGGGCGCGGTGAGCACGTCGAACAGGTTGGCCCCGCGGAAGCCGTTCACCTTGCGCCACACGCGCGAGAAGTCGTTCCGGTAGAGGGTCGTCGTCACCGACATCCCGGGGAGCGGCTCGATCACGTGGGTCAGGGCGGCCGCGATGCGGTGGTTCCGCATGCGGTCGAGCGCGCTCACGCCGTAGCGGCGGCGCGGGTTGTCCTCGAAATCCGCGTCCGTGAGGCCGAGGTACGTCTCGTTGGAGAGCTCCTCCGAGTACGTGAGCTTGAGGCGGAGCTCGTTCCGGATGCGGGCGGTCGGGTCGACGAGGTAGCTGCCCTTGAGCATCACCTCGTTGCGGTAGAACCCGGTGTCCGCGCCGCTCGGGAGCTCCTTGAAGCCGTCGCTCCGGAGGTGCACGCCCTCGACGAGGACGTCCATCTGCCCGTCGCTCGTCCCGACGTACCCGTGCGCCTTGCCATAGCCGTACTGGCCGAGGGCGAGGTCCACCGCGCCCGAGGCGAGGGACGGGACGGCGCGGGTGACGAGGTCCACCGTGCCGCCCACGGTCTGCGGGCCATGGGCGATGGCCCCCGGCCCCTTGATCACCCGCACGCTCGACATGCGCGTGATCAGGGGGAAGTAATAGGCCGCTGGCGCGGAGTACGGCGCGGGCGAGATGGGGACGCCGTCCTCCAGGAGCGTGACCTTCTTGCTGCGATCGGGGTTGACGCCGCGCACGCCGATGTTCGGCCGCAGGCCCACCCCGTCTTCGCCCCTCACGTACACGCCCGGGACGCTGACCAGCACGGCGTGCGGGTCGTCGTGCTCGAAGCGTTCGAGCTGGCGTCCCTTGATCACATGGGCAGAGCCCGCTGTCCTGGTCACGCGCGTGCCCGCGACCGTGACCTCCACCGGCGCATCGCCGAGGGGAGCCGCCGCCTCCGGCGCAGCCGTGGCCTCGACCTCCACCGGCGCCGCGACGCCCCGAGGGGTCCCCGAGACCGGCGGCTCCTCTGCGGCCCGCGGCTCCTCCGCGGCCCGCGGCTCCTCCGCGGCCCGCGGCTCCTCCGCGGCCCGCGGCTGCTCCTCTGGGGTTGGTGAGCTCGGCTCAGGAGACTGTGCATGAGCTCGGGCAACGAGGAGCAGAAGCGCGGGCGCGGCGAAGCCAGGCCAGCGCAGGGAGGTGCAGAACGACATGGATTGTAAAATTCTTACAAAACCAGAATCAGCACGCCGCGCGCTCGACGAAGCCTGCGACGCCCCCCTCCAGGCCCCGCGACTATCACGGATCGGCGAAAAACTGAAAGTCAAAATCAATTAGGACCCGGGCGCCATGGCGAGCCTCCCGAGCCCCCGTCCCCGGTCCGCTCGGGACCGAGCTGCCCCGCGCGAGAGGTCGGCCGCATCGTCGAGCGTGCGGCACCCCTCTGCCACGACCGTTCGCGCCGGGGCTTCGGCGCGATGTTGCAGGGCCGTCGCCGGGACGTCGCCCCCTCAGCGCATGTTCCCGCCGCTCTGACCGTCCCGGAGCGTGCGTTGTTGAGGAGTGCTCATGAAGTATGACATCGGCATGATCTGCTCGGCCTGCGGCTGCGTCACCATCTTCCAGGTCGAGGACAACACCCCGCGGCGCTGCGCCCGCTGCCACGATGTGGACGTGGATACGCCGCTCGCGCCGCCCTGCGAGCGGCCCGCGCCCCCCGGCCTGCGCGGTCGCCGGCAAGCGGCCCCGCAGCTCGACTGGATGGAGTGACTCAGACCGGCGCCCCGAGCTGCCGGAGCAGCTCGCGCACCACCGCGCGCGCGCAGTGCTCCCGGTAGGCCCGCGTCGAGCGCACGTCGTCGATCGGCGCGATGTCCTGCGCCACCGCGGCGTCGATCTCCGCCGCGGTGAGCTCGGCGAGCGGGCGCGACAGGCAGAGCGCGCGCACGCTCGGCAGGAGCGCCGTCGTGGGCGCCACCGACGCCATGCCCAGCCCGAGCCGCGTGAGCCGCCCGGATCGCACCTCGGCCACGCCCGCGAGCGCGACCTTCGAGATCGCCTGGGCCCGGCGCGCGCCGATCTTCCGCCAGTACCAGGGGGATCGCGGCGCCGGCAGCGCGATCTCCACGGCAACGATCACCTCGTCCGGCGCGCGCGACGTCCGCTTGTAGCCCGTCTGCAGCGCGCTCATCGGGATGCGCCGCTCCCCCCGGACGCTCTGCACCACGACGGTCGCGTCGTAGGCCGCGAGCGCGGCGACGCCGTCCGCGGCCGGCGACGCCGTGGCCAGGTTGCCGCCGAGCGTGCCGCGCGCCTGGATCTGCACCGCGCCCACGTCGCGGCTCATCCGTGCGAGGAGCGGCGCCCGCTCGCAGATCACGTCGCTCCGGCGCATCTCCAGGTACGTGGTCGCGGCGCCCACCCGCAGCGTGTCGCCCGAGAGCGCGACGCCGCAGAGGTCCGGGAGCCGGGACACGTCGACGACGAGCGGCGTCGCCGCCGGCCTGCTGCCCGGCGTCGCCGCCGGCCCGCCGCCCGACGGCGCCGCCGGGCCGGGCGCGGGGGCCGCGAGCGCCGGGCCGAGCTCCTGCTCGACCATCCAGTCGGTGCCGCCGGCCAGGAGCGCGACCGGCGCGCCGAGCGCGGCCTGCTCCGCCACGAGCTCGCACAGCGAGCCCAGCCCGGACACGCGCCGCATCTCGAACCGGGGGAGATCCGCGAGGCTCACGGCCCGGCCCCCCCCGCGCCGCCGCGGCGCAGCGCCGCCGCGGCGCGGACGCTCTCCACGATGCGCTGGTACCCGGTGCAGCGGCAGAGATTGCCCGCGAGCGCCTCGCGGACGTCGAGCTCCGACGGGTCCGGGTTCTTCGCGAGCAGCGCCTCGGCCGAGAGGAGCATGCCCGGCGTGCAGATCCCGCACTGCGCCCCGCCCTCCTCGACGAAGCAGCGCTGCAGCGGCGACAGGTGCCCCGCGCCGGCCAGGCCCTCGACCGTGGTCACGCGCCGCCCGTCGCACTGGCCGATCGCGACCAGGCAGGCGTTCACGGGGTCGCCGTCGAGCAGCACCGTGCACGCGCCGCACTCGCCCTCCGCGCACCCCTCCTTGGTGCCCGTGAGCCCGAGCGGCCCCCGGAGCGCGTCGAGCAGCCGCGAGAGCGGCGGCAGGTCGACCTCGCGCGGCGAGCCGTTGACGACGAGCGAGATCTTCATGCGCGCTCCCCTCCCCCCGCGGCCGGCCGCGGCGCCGCGGCGCCACGCGTCGCCTCGAACAGGCGCTCCGGCGTGAGCGGCAGCGCGCACGCCGCGATCCCGGTCGCGTGCTCCACCGCCGCGGCCACCGCCGGGGCGCCGCCGTCCATCGGCAGCTCGCCGACGCCCTTGGCGCCGCCGCCCGGGCCGAACGGGAACGGCGACTCGAGCAGGGCCACGTGGAACGGCGGCGCGTCGAGCGACGTCGGGATGATGTAGTTGGTCATCCGCGGGTTCTTGATCTTGCCGTCGTGCCAGACGATCTCCTCGGAGAGCGCCCAGCCGATCGCCTGGAGGCTGCCGCCCTCGATCTGCCCCTTGCACATCACCGGGTGGATCGCCTTGCCCACGTCCGTAGCCGACCAGAAGCCGACGACCGTCACCTCGAAGGTGTCGAGATCCACCTCGACCTCGGCCACGTCGCACGCCCAGCCGAAGCACGGGTACGCGTCTCCCTTGTACGCCTCGTCGTCCCAGCGCACGTGGCCCGGCGGCTCGTACTGCTTCAGCGACGTCACCTGCCCCTCGCGCGCGAGCAGCCGATCGGCCGCCTCCTCGAACGAGAGCCCCGCCGGCGCCGCCGCCTGGCCGGCCCCCTGCCCGTCGTCTCCGGCCGCCTGCCGCCGCGCCGCCTCCTGCTCCTCGCGCACGCGGCCCGCCACCTCGCGCGCCGCGGCCTCGACGATCGAGCCGACCACCATCACCGTGCGCGACGCCACCGTGGGGCCCGAGTCGGGCACGGACGTCGTGCACGGCACCGCGAGCTCGACCCGATCGAGCGGAAGCCCCGCCGCGTCGGCGGCGATCTGCCGGAACACCGTCTCCGTCCCCTGGCCGATGTCCGTCGACGCCGTGCGGATGCGGAGCCGCCCGCCGGGCGCGAGATCCACCGCGACCTTGCCCTTCAGGGCACGCTCGCCCGATCCGGTGAAGCCCGCGCCGTGCATGAACACGGAGAGCCCGACCCCCCGCGCCACGCGCCCTCGCACGACCGGCCCCGCCGCGCGCTTCTGCCGGTAGCCGCTCGCCGCGATCGCCCGCTCGATGCACGCCTCGCCCGCGACGCTCTCGCGCAGCACCTGCCCCGTCGCGGTCGCGTCGCCGGGGCGCAGCACGTTCTTCGCCTTCAGGTCGAGCGGATCGCGGCCGAGCGCGCGCGCGACGCGATCGAGGTGCCGCTCGATGGCCCAGATCGTCTGCGGGGCGCCGAAGCCGCGGAAGGCGCCGTTCGGCGGCGTGTTCGTCGCGACCGCCGTCGCCTCGATCCAGACGTCCTCCCAGCGGTAAGCGCCCGCCGCGTGGAGCGCGCCCCGCGACAGGACCACCGGCGTCAGCGTCGTGTACGCCCCGCCATCCATGAGGATCCGGATCTTCAGCGCGCGCAGCGTCCCGTCCCGATCGCAGCCGGTCGTGATCTCGCACCACGCCGGGTGGCGCTTCGTCGTCGCCTCGATGTCCTCCGTCCGGTCATAGATCATCCGCACCGGCCGGCCGCTCTTCTTCGCGAGGAGCGCCGCGTGGAGCGCGAGGATCGACGGGTACTCCTCCTTGCCCCCGAAGCCGCCCCCGGTCACCGACTGCGTGACGTGGACCTGGTCGGGCGCGAGCCCGAACGCCTTGAGGAACGCCTTCTGCACGTAGAATGGGCACTGGAGCGAGCCCATCGCGTGCGCGCCCGCCGCGTCCCACCACGCGATGAACCCCTGCGGCTCGATGTAGAGCTGCTCCTGGTGGTGCGACGCGTAGGTCCCGGTGACCACGACGTCGCAGCGCGCGATCGCCGCGTCGATGGCCGCCTCGCCGCGCTCCCGGTCCGCGTCGGCGCACCCCTTGGTGATGAGGTACCGCTTGAAGACATTGTCCTCGCCCCAGAGGATCTCCCGCCCCTCGAGCGCGGCGCGCGCGTCGAGCACCGGCGGCAGCGGCTCGATGTCGAGCGAGACGGCCGCGGCCGCCCGCGCGAGCTTCGCCCGGTCCGCGCAGCCGAGCAGCGCGATCGGCTCGTAGGCGTGGTTCACCCTGCCCGCGGCGAGGATCGGCTGATCCTCCTGGATCAGCGCGACCACGTTGACCGGGACGTCCTCGGCGAGCACCACCGTGACGTCGCTCCAGTCGAACGCGGGGTCGAGCCGCACGCCCCGGAGGATCCCGCGCGGCACCGGGCTGCGCACGGTGCGCCCGAAGATCTCGCCCGGCATCGCCGGCAGATCGTCCACGTAGCGCGACGCCCCGGTGACCTTGGGCGGGCCGTCGGCGCGGGGCACGCTGGTCCCCGCGGCAAGCGCTGAGGCTGGAGGGCTCGTCGCCATTCGTCTGCTCCTCCTCACCGACGATAGCCTGGTCCCGAGGGGAACGTCGACCCAGCGCCGCACCAACGACGCGCCGGCCCGCCGCCGGTCGACGTCGGGAGAGCTCAGGCCAGGAAGTGCGGCGGTCCCCCCAGCACCCGGATCACGTCGACCGGGACGTTCAGGTCGAGCAGCACCCCCGGATCGTCCACGTCCTCGTCCACGCACCGTTCCCCGAGCGACCTGAGGTGGTCCCGCAGCGGCGGCGGATCCGGCTCGAGGTAGCGCGCGAGCGCCTCGGCGCGCAGCACCACCGGGTGCCCGCCGCGGCCGAGGTGCCGCGGCCGCACCGCGAGCGGCGGCGCCGCGGAAGCCTCGGAAGCAGCGCCCGCGTCGAGCCGCGCGAGCAGCCGCGCCACCGTGGCGGCGCTCGCGGGAGGCACGTCGACCGGCGTCACGACGACCGCCTCCGCGTCGCCGATGCGCGGCGCGGCGACGGCCAGCGAGCCGGCCGGCCCGAGATCATCCGGGGCGCTCCACGCGACCAGGTCGATGCCAGGCCGCACATGGGCCAGGAGGGCGTTCATGACGGAGCTGCGCACCACCACGAGCACCCGCGCGCTCTCGGCCGAGAGGCGCGCCTCCGCGTGCGCGATGGCCAGCGGCCGCTCGGGGCCGTCCTTCGTCGCCGCAGGCCAGGCGAGGAGGGCCTTCGGCCCGCCGAGCCGCTTGCCCGCGCCCGCGGCGAGCACGATCGTGATCACCCGCTTCATTCCGCCTGCTCCTCCCCTGCCGACGCCGCGGCGACCGGCGACCACCGCGCGCGCTGGCGCCCCACGCGCCAGGCGACGAGCTCCGCCGCGAGGGCGACGCCGATCTCGGCCGGGGTGCGCGCGCCGATGTCCAGGCCGATCGGCATCCGGACCCGGGCGACGTCGCCCGCCGGCACCCCCTTCGCCTCGAGCCGCGCGCGCGTGCGCGCCGCCTTCGCCCGGCTCCCCACCCCGCCCACGTAGCCGAAGCCGCGCGCGAGCGCCCACGCGATCGCCGCCTGGTCGAGGCCGTGGTCGTGCGTCATCACGAGCGCGGCCGCCTCGCCGAGATCGCTCGGCAGGCCCGCCGTCACCTCCGGGTCGTCGTGGTCGGCAAGCACGACCCGCACCGCCTCCACGATGCGCGCCGCCCCGGGCACGCGCGGCGCGACGCCGGGCGCGGACAGCGCGGGCGCGGGCGCCGCGGCGGGGAGCACGCGGGCGGGATCGGCGGCGGCCGCGCGCGCGTCGCAGACGGTGACCCGGAAACCGAGCGATGCCAGCAGCGGGGCGGCGAACGCGCCCACGTGCCCGGCGCCGATCACGAGGGCGTGCACCGCGGGCAGCATCGGCTCGATGAGGACCTCCACCGAGCCGCCGCAGCACATGCCCAGGCTCGGGCCCAGGCGGAACGTCTCGAGCTTCGGGGTGGTGGCGAGCTCGTCGAGGGCGCGCCCCATCATCCCGAGCACCGCCCGCTCGACGGCGCCGCCGCCGATCGTGCCGACCGCGGTGAGGTCGTCGACGAGGCAGAGCTTCTGCCCCGGCGTCGACGGCGCGGAGCCGTGCCGCCCCACCACCGAGGCCAGCACCACCCGCCGCCCCGCCTCGAGCGCGTCGAGCGCTGCGCGCAGCACGTCGTGCGGTGAGGCTGTCCTCGGGATGATCTGGCTCAGATCCGGCATGAGGGAACTCTAGCGAGCCGGGGCCCGAAAACGAGAGCGCCCTGAGGCCCGGCGCGGAAAGAGCTTGCCGGGGCGCCGCGCCTGTCGCGAGAGTCGGGCGCGCGCGGCGAGCGCCCGCAGGCGCCCCGGAGCCCGTCCGGCCGGCCCCGCCGGAAACCCTGTGAGAACGCGAAGATCCCAGACCCGATGAGCCTCCCCGCGACGCCCGAGCCCGACCTCCAGCGCTCCCTCTCCGATCCCGGCTTCACGCCGGGACGCCGCCACTTCGCCGCCCTGCTCGATCTCCTCGCGGCGGGCGGCGAGCCCGCCGAGCTGGCCGAGCGGGCGCTGCGGCGCGCCGGCGCGGCCGCGCTGCCCTCGGCGCTCGAGCGCGCGGCCGCCGCGGAGCCGGCGCAGCGCGCGCCGCTCACGCGGCTCGTCGGCAAGCTGATGGCCGCCGCGCCGATCGATCCCGAGCTCGCCGAGCGGGCGCGCGACTACCTGCTCGCGCGCCTCCGCGACGACGATCGCCGCACGCGCCGCATGGCGGCGGTGGCGCTCGGCAAGCCGGCCGCGATGGACGCCGGGCGGCCGCTCGTCGGGGCGGCGCTCGCCGAGGCGGCGCGCGGCGAGCGCTCGCCCGACGTCCGCCGCGCGCTGATCGACGCGCTGGGCAAGGTCGGCGGCGGCGCCGCGCTCGACGCGCTGGCCGAGCTCGAGGGCGAGGACGACCTGGCCGACGCGCGCGCGCGCGC
This sequence comes from Sorangium cellulosum, assembly GCF_004135735.1. GTDB lineage: Bacteria > Myxococcota_A > Polyangia > Polyangiales > Polyangiaceae > Sorangium > Sorangium cellulosum_F. The sequence goes on from NZ_CP012670.1 coordinate 7,037,050, forward strand.
CGAGCTCCTGGCCAGGAGGACGCTGTCGCGCGGCGAGCCGTCGGCGATCGCCGGCGATCGCGCGCCGGAGCGCCCCCTCCGGGTGGCGGTGCGCGCGAGGCGCGGGCTCGAGGCGATCCTCGCCGAGGAGCTCGCGGCGCTCGACCAGGGCTCTCCCGCCGGGGCGCTCGTCCCCGAGCTCCGGAGCGATCCCTGCGGCGGGACGCGCGTCGAGGTGACGCTCAGCGGCCGCCTCGACGTCCTGTTCGGGGCGCGCACGATGCTGTCGTTCGCGCTGCCCCTGCCGGAGCGCGCGCTCGACGCGGGGGGCGACCTCGCCGCGGTCGTCGCCGAGCGGCTGCTCTCGCGGGAGTCGCAGGACGCCCTGCGTCGCTTCACCCTGGGCGCGATCCGGTACCGCATCGACTGGGCCCGGGGCGGCAAGCGCCGCGCGGCGGTGTTCCGCGTCGCGACGGCCGTGGAGGCGGCGGCGCCGGAGCTCGTGAACGATCCGACCCAGAGCACGTGGGACGTGGTCGTCCACGAGGGCGCGGGTCGGGTCCGGGTCGAGCTCGCGCCGCGCTTGCCCGACCCGCGGTTCGGCTACCGGAGGGGCGACGTCCCCGCGGCCTCGCACCCGACGATCGCGGCGGCGCTCGCGCGCGTCGCGGGGGTGCGCGGCGACGACGTGGTCTGGGATCCGTTCGTCGGCTCGGGCCTGGAGCTCTGCGAGCGCGCCCTGCTCGGGCCGTACCGGCGGCTCGTCGGCTCGGATCGCGATCCCCGGGCGCTCCGGATCGCGCGCGAGAACCTCGACGCCGCGGGCGCGCGCGGCGCGGAGCTCCTCCAGCGCGACGCGTGCAGCGCGCCGCCGCCGGGCGACGCGCCCACGCTGATCCTGACGAACCCGCCGCTCGGTCGCCGCGTCGAGCGCACGGGAGATCTCGACGCCCTGCTCACCCGCTTCGTCGAGAGCGCCGCCCGCGCGCTCGCGCCGGGCGGCAGGCTGGTCTGGATCTCGCCGTTCCCCGAGCGGACCGAGGCGGCCGCGCGCCGCTCAGGCCTCCGGCCCGAGGTGCTGCAGCGCGTCGACATGGGCGGCTTCGACGCCCAGATCCAGCGCTTCCACAAGGAGGCGCCCCGCGCGCGGGCGGGCCACGGCCGGGGCGAGGGTCGGCGCGACGACGGCGGCCTCCGCCACCCTCCGCGGCGCGGCGGGCGCGGCGCCCAGGAGGCCCATCTGCGCGGCGAACAGCATCGCCCCGCCCGCCAGGAGGAGCGCCACGATCACCGCGATGATCATCCCGAGCCGCCCCGAGCGGTCGGGCGGCATGTCGCTCTCCAGAGCGACGCCGCCGGCCCCGCCGAACGGCGACGGGGGCGACGCGGCTGAGCCCAGCGCTGCCGTCTGAACCGGAGCCGCGCTCGGCAGCGCGGCCAGGGCGCTCTGCGGGCGGGGCGACGCCTGCGGCGGCGGGCTGAACGCCCCGGCGGCGGCGGGCCCCGGGCCGATCGCCGGGCCGACCCCGGCGTCGCTGCCCCTCGGCGCGGAGGCCGCGCGCGCCCCTGCCCCCAGATCGAGCGGCGCCGCGGCCGCCGCAGCGGGGCGATCGTGCGCCCCCACGCCCGCGAGGGCCGGCGGCGAGCCGGGGAGCGCCGCCGCCATGGCCGGGTGCGGCGCGGCCGGCGTGTTCAGCGGCGCCTCCCGCGTCCGCGTGGGGACGTCGTCCTCGTCGTCCTCGGCGTCGACCAGCGCGGACGCGTTCAGCGTGGGCGCGTCGAGCGTCAGCTCATCATCGAGGGCCTCGGCGGGATCGACGAGGCGGGGCACGGCGTCGGCCTGCGCGTGCGAGCCCGCCCGCGGATCGCGCCCTGCGCCTGGACGATCGCGCCCGAGGAGCGGCGGCGCCGGCGCGCCGGCGGCGGACGGGTCCGGAGAGGCCGCTGCCTGCGACGCCGCGCTCACGCCGGGCCGGCCGGCAGGGCTCACCCGGTACGCGGCGGACGCCGTGCCTCCGGGTGGGGTGGCGGCGGCTGGCCCGGCCGCCACGTGGGCCCCCAGGGGAGGCGTCCCCCGCATGATCGTCAGCAGATCGTCCTCGGGCTCGCGGTCGTCGCCGAACGACTGCGTCAGCGGCACCGCCCCCACCCCCGGAACGCGCCCTCGCGCGACCGGCGCGCGGCCGCCCGCGGCCGGGGCGACCGCGGCCGCCGCGGCCCTGGGGCCAGCGCGACGCCCGGCCTCGGGGGCGCCGCGCCGCCGGGCGCGGCCGGCGCCGCCGGGCGCGCGGGCTGCGCGGGCGTCGGCGGCTGACCGGCCTGCAGCGCCGCCGTGCGCTGCGCGATGAGCTCGTTGAGCTGGGCCGAGCTCAGCGGCGCAGGGCGCATCAGCGTGCGCACCTCGTCGTCGTCCTCGTCGTCGTTCGTCGAGTCCTCGTCGTCGAGCGGGAGCAGCGTGCGCGCCGCGGGATCGGGGTGCCACTCCTCGAGGGCGCGCCGGAACGCGGCGGCGTTCGTCGTGCGCAGGGAGCGATCGCGCTGGAACGCGTCGTCGAGGACGCGCTGGAGATCGTCGTCGCCGACGTCGAAGACCGCGAGCGGCGCCGGCGAGGCGTTCGCGATGCGCTGCCGCGTCTCGGCGTCGCTCGCGCCGCCGAACGCGCTCGCCCCGGTGAGCACCTCGTAGAGCGTCGCCGCGATGGCCCACACGTCGTCGCCGGGCGAGAGCGTCCCGCCCGCGACGCGCTCGGGCGACTGGTAGGCGATGCGGCTCGGCGTCTGGCGCAGATCGGCCAGGATGGCCTTCGAGGTCCGATCGACGGCCGCCGTGAGCACGCACTCGGGCGAGATGGCGCCGTGCGCCACGCCGAGGGCGTGCAGCGCCTCGATCCTCTTCGCGAGGCGAATGGCCCAGCCCACGGCGTCGAGCTCGTTCAGCGGGCCATCGCGCGAGATCCGAGTTGCAAGCGTTTCCACTTACGGAGCCAGGGTAGTACCGGTCCGCGGAAGTTTGTACCTGGATCCGCGCGCAGCTCGCGCCCAGGACGGCCGATTCCGGGGTGTACGTCGCGCCGCGAACGTTCCGGGGCGGCGCCCTCGGGGGCGGCGCGGCGCCACGGAGGCGGCGGCGGGTGGCCGGTCACCTCACGGCCGCTCGCCCCCGGCCGCGTCGGTCGGGACGATGCGGACCCTCCGCACCCTCCGGCCGGCGACGTCCATCGCCACCAGCGTGTAGCCCTCGCACTCGACGCGCTCGCCCGCCTCGGGCGGGTGCTCGAGCCGGCCCAGCATGTAGCCGCCGACCGTCTCGACGGTCTTCACCTCGGGCCGCAGCGTGATGTGCGCGTCGCGCTCCAGGTCCGCGAGCAGCACGCGGCCGTCGACGTCGACGATGCCGCCGCCGCGGCGGTGGATGGGCGGCACCTCCTCGTCGTTCTCGTCCCGGATCTCGCCGACGATCTCCTCGATGAGATCCTCCATCGTGACGAGCCCGATGAACTCGCCCGAGGCCGAGGTGATGATCGCCACGGGCACCTGGCGCGCCTGCATCTCGAGGCGGAGGCGCTCGACCGAGGTGTTCTCGCGCGCGAAGATCGGCTTGCGGAGCAGCTCGGCCACGCGCGCCGCGCGGCGGCGCTGGCTCAGGACGTCGAACAGGTCGCGGAGGTGCAGGTAGCCGAGCACGTTCTTGCCGTGGTCGTCGAGCACCGGGTACCGGGAGTAGCCGGCGTCGGCCACGATCCGCACCGCCTCCTCGATGGTCATATTGGCGCGCAGGGTCGACGCGTCGGAGCGGAGCGACATCACGTGCCGCGCCGTGCGCCGGCGCAGATCGAAGATCCGCACGAGCATGCTGCGCAGCGCCGGGTCGAGCCCCGCGGGGCTCCTGGTCAGGAGCAGCCGGAGCTCCTCCGAGGTGTGCGCGATCTCCTCCTCGCCGACCGGCCGGAGCCCGAAGAGCCGCACGAACCCGTTCGCCATCGAGTTGAGCACCCAGATGACCGGCCACATCAGCACGAAGAAGAAGTGCAGCGGCCGCGCCGCCCAGAGCGTGACCTTCTCCGTCCGCTGGATGGCGAGCGATTTCGGGGCGAGCTCGCCGATCACGGTGTGGAGCGCCGTGATGCAGATGAACGCGATGCCCACCGCGATGGCGTGTGCGCCGATGCCCGACCAGGCGTCGAGCGGCGTGAGCAGCGGCTCGATGAGGTGCGCGATCGCCGGCTCGCCGATCCAGCCGAGCCCGAGGGACGCGAGGGTGATGCCGAGCTGGTTGGCGGAGAGGTACGCGTCGAGCTGCTGCGACATCTGGAGCGCGAGCCGGGCCCGCGCGTCCCCGTCGCGCACGAGCTGCTCCAGCCGCGTCGGCCGCATCTTGACAATGGCGAACTCGGAGGCGACGAAAAACGCGTTCAGGAGCACCAGCAGCGCGGTGCCCACGAGATAGACCAGTGTCATGCCGCTCGACGTCCTCCGGGCGCGCCGGCCCCCCCGCGCCCCCTCGACGATGGGCCGCGCTCAGATCCGCGCACGGTCGAGGATCTTGCTTCGCAGGGCCGGGTCGTCGTTGCTGAGCCCCTCGACGAGCGCATCGGCCGGGGATTGCCCCTTGGCGAGGAGCGCGCCGATCCGCTCGAGGTGGACGCGCTCGTCCTTGCCGTTCCGGTTCATGCGCGCGCGCCGCGCGAGGCCGCCCGAGGCGATCCCGAGGAGCCGCTCGGCCAGGGCCGCGAGCGGCTTGCCGCGGAACGTCGCGCGGAGCGCGCGCTCGGCGATCTGGGGGCGCACGGCCTCGAGCTCGTCGAACCGGAAGCTCTCGGACAGGGCGTCGGCCTCGTCGAGCGCGCGCGCGTCGTACAGGATCCCTGCCCACAGCGCCGGGAGCGCGCAGACCAGGTTGGCCGGCAGCGAGTCCGCGCCGCGCACCTCGATGGTCCGCTTCAGCCTGACCTCGGGGAAGAGGGTGTTGAGGTGCATCTCCCAGTCGGCGCGGGTGGCCCGGTGCCCCTGGAAGCCGTGCTCCAGGAACTCGCGGAACGTCTGCCCCGTGTTCTCGATCACGCCGCCGTCGCGCTTGATGAGGAACATCGGCGCCTCGAGCGCCCACGCGACGTAATCCGAGAAGCGCCGGCCGCGCTCGAGCACGTTGCGGAGCAGCCCTTGCCGCGCCGGATCGACGTCGAGCCAGACCCTGGCGCGGTAGCTCCGCCCGCCGAACAGCGCCCCCTCATAGAACGGGGAGTTCGCGAAGATCGCCGTCACGAGCGGGGAGAGCCGGAGCGCGACGCGGAGCGCGCGCATCGCCCTCTCCTCGGTGGCGTAGTCGAAGTTCGCCTGCACGGTGGCGGTGCGGCGCATCATGTCGAGGCCGTGCGCGCCGCGCGTCGGCAGGTAGCGCCGCATGATGGCGTAGCGGGCCTTGGGCACCCAGGGGAGATCGGCCTGCGCGGCGAACGGATGGAACCCGATCCCGAGCCAGACGAAGTCGAGCTCGGCCGAGATGTCGCGCAGCTCCGCGAGGTGCCCGCACATCTCCATGCAGATCTGATGGATGTTCTCGAGGGGCGCGCCGGACAGCTCGAGCTGCCCGCCCGGCTCGAGGGTCACCGAGGCGCCAGCCCGGGCGAGCGCGATCAGCGGACCGCCGGGCGCCTCGTGCTCAGGGGTCCACCCGTGCCGCTCGACGAGCGCCTGGAGCACGGTCAGGACGCTCCGCTCGCCCTCGTAGGGGATCGCCGCGCCCGTCCTGGCGTCGACGCCGAACTTCTCGGCCTCGGCGCCGATCCGGTGGAGCGGCTCGGGCTTGAGGGCGTCGTGAAAGGGAAACAGCAGATCGTCGAACGTCTTCAGGGGTTCGGATCTCGACTCGCTCGCCTGGCTTGCGTCGGCCATCTTCACGTTTCCGGTTTGTGTCGTTCTCGCCTATAGCGCGCGCCTGAGCAGGGACGCGCGCTGCGTCGCACGGAGCATCTTCGCGAGCGCGCCGAGGTGCGCCAGCGTCGTCCCCGTTCCTCCCCCCATCATCCGCGCGCCCGCCTCGATGAGGCGCGCCGCCGAGGTCGCCCAGGCGTCGCACGCCTCGGCCGGCGCGAGGCGGTCGGCCCCGTCGCGCGGCGCGGGCTCGGCGCCGAGCAGCAGGCCGATCTGAGCCTCGTGGGCGACGCTCTCGAGGCGCCGCAGGACGCCGAGCCCGAGATCGGCGGACGCGACCTCGAAGAGCAGCGCGTCCGCTCCGCTGTCGAGCGCCGTCCGGGCGACCTCCTCGATCCCCTCGCCGTCGATCGTGCGCCCGGCGCCGTCGAGCTCCACGAGCGCCCACGTCGCCAGCTGCGTCGAGCTGGCGCTGACCACCGCGGCGCGCCGAGCGAGCCGCGCGATCTGGGGAGGGACGCACGCCGCCTGGGCCGGATCGAAGCCGCACGCAACGAGGATCTCGCAGCCGGCCGCCACGAGCCTGGCCGCATGGACCGCGTAGTCTTCCGCAACCCGCTCGGCCATGGGCGCGGCAGCAGTGTGGCCCAGGATACCGGCGACCGCCACACGGCGCGGGGCCGCGCCTGCTGCTTCCGTTGCGAGCTCGACCGCGGTTCCCGTCAGCGCGGCGGCGCGGAACGCCATCCCGATGGGCGCCAGCGCGCGCGTCGTCGTCGCGGAGGTGAGCGCGCGAACGACGTCGACCCCCAGCGCGACCTCCTGCTCGTGGAGCTCCGCGATGGCTCGCGGCGATTCGCGGAGCAGCCGGCCGACGGCGGTGTTGGAAGAGACCACCGCGCCCCGGCCCCGGAGCGAAGCGAGCGGATCGCCGCTGAGGATGAGCGGACGACCCGCCGGAGGCCGGGAGGTGGAGGCCTCGGGCGCGTTCACGTCCTTCGCTGTTTTCCAGGGCTCCTCTACCACCGGTCTATATGGGGAAACTAGCCCAAGACGAGCCTTCCGCGTCGCGAAATGGTGCAGACCAGCGGGCCAGGGCACAGCGAGCCACGCAGCGCGCTCGGGAACGGCCCGATGGACGCCGGTCTGCGTCGGGCGCGGCGGAGGGGCGGAGCAGGGGATCCGCGGTCACTCTGGCCTCGGCTGTGCCACGGACCGCCCCGCCGCGGCGAGCCTCCTGCCACCTCCGTCGCGGCCCCGGCGCGCGACGAACTTCCTGTCGAAGAGCCGCACCCGCCGGACGAACAGATCGAGCAGGAAGATCGCCATGGCGGCATAGATGAACCGCGGCCAGAGCTCCTCGTGGAACGTCACCTTCTCCCCGCGGGGGTCGAAGATGGCGGCCACGCCGCTCGGATCGACCCCGCCGCCGGTCGACGCCGCGGCCTTCTCGAGCGTCGCGAGCTCCGGCTCGAAGCTCGCGTACTCGCGGGGGTACGGGTTCGAGACGTGGCCGTAGCTGACCGCGACGGCGCGCAGCGAGCCGTCCTCGGCCTCGCGCAGGTGCTCCGCCCGCAGCAGGAACGACCCGTACCGATCCAGCGGGAGCGCGACCTCGTACCGCCCTGGCGCGGTCTGGCGCATCTCGACGACCCGCGTCGCCCCGCCCGGCTCGGGTCCGATGATGCTGAGCCGGGAGGTCAGGTGGTTCTCGAACCGGTCGTCGGCCCCGAACGCATCGACGGACGCGCGCAGCTCGCCGCCCACGATCTCGGCCTTCATGTCGAGCTCACGCCGGTGCTTCGTGCGCATGTGCTCGTGGACGAGCTGCCCCCAGAACCTCTCGAAGCCGGGCCATCGCAGCCACTCCACGGCCCAGCGCGCCTTGACGTCGCTCGTCCAGGCCAGCGTCCAGCCGAGGCCGACGCGCCACCGCGCCAGGATCGGCTCCTCGGTGTCGCTCGTGAGCAGCTCCTGGGCTGGCGGCGGCTTCAGCTTCGTCGAGACGTAGCCGTGGAGGTTCGGCGCGGTGCGGACGTCGATGCCGCGGAGGAACGCCGCGTCGCCCACCTGGGTGACCGGGAACCACTCCTCGACCGCGGCGGCGCGCGCGACCATCTCGGTCTCCTTGGTGAAGATCCGCGGCAGGTTGTTCGGATCGGGGACCGCGTGGAAGCGCCCCCCGCCCACGTCGGCGATCATCCTGAGCAGCTGCTCGTCGAGGTCGTTCCCGAGCCCCACGGTCGTCACGGTGATCGACTCGGCGATCATCGCGGACACGAGATCGCGGATGCCGCCCGTCGACGCCTTGCCGTCGGTGAGGAGGATGACGTGCTTCTTGCGCGCCTGGGTCACCGTCATGTCCTGGTAGGCGGCGTCGAGCGCGGAGAAGATCTCGGTCCCACCCCCCGGCTGGATGCGCGCGATCTCGCCGGCGATGCGCGAGCGGTTGCGCGCGGGCTGCATCTTCACGTAGCGGGTCGGCGCCGAGTCGAACGCGATGACCTCGATCAGGTCGTCCGACGACAGGACCCCCGCGGTCGCCTTCGCCGCGGCCTTGGCCATCTCGAGCGGCAGGCCGGTCATCGACCCCGAGCGGTCCATGACGAGCGCCATCGCGACGCTCGGCATGTCCTTCTTCCGCTCGTTGTCCATCCGCACCGGAAGGATCCGCTCGATGGTGGTGCGGTACCAGCCGCCGAGGCCGTAGCCGGACTCGCCGCCGGCGAAGAGGAACCCGCCGCCGAGATCGCGCACGTAGCGCTCGATGATCTCCTGCCCCTGCAGGCTGAGCGCCTCCTTCGGCGTGTCGGACACGATCAGGAAATCGTAGCGCTCCATCTCCTTGAGGGAGCCCGGGAAGCCGGCCGGCGGCCTGACGTCGACGTCGAACTGCTGCGCGGTGAGCGCGCTCGAGAGCGGGCCCGCGTGCTGCGGCGTCCCCTCGATGTAGAGCACCGACGGGCGCCCTGGCACGTCGATGGTGGTCGCGTACCGGTTGTTCTCCTTGAACTTGTCGTCCGCGATCTCGTCGAGCTCGAGCGCGTAGGTCACCTGCCCCGCGATGCGCACGACGCTCTTGAACACGACGTCGTTCGGCCCCGCCTTGAGCTCGAGGCTCCGGACGCCCTCGAGCCCGTTCAGCGCCTCGCCCTGGAACAGCCGCGCCCGGGCCGTCGTGGCGCGGCTCGCGTAGATGTCGGCGTGGATCTCGAACGTCTCGCCGACCTTCACCCGGTCTGGCATCCTGAGCTCGCGCACCGCGACCTCGGGCGGCGCGGGCCGCCGGTACGGGATGGCGAAGAGCCGCACCCCGAAGTCGCGCGCCCGGTTCGCCTCGGCGAGCACGTCGCCGTCGGTCTGGACGCCGTCCGACATCAGCACGGCGCGCTTGAGATAGCCGGGCGGGTACAGCCCGTAGGCGAGCTGCAGCGCCGCCTGGAGGTTCGATCCTGCGCCGAGATCGCCGCGCTGCCCCTTCTCGTCGAGGTGGCGCCCGATGGCCGGCGCGCGCCGCGCCGCGTCGCCGCCGGCCGCCTCCCCGGCGGCGCGCTCGACGAGCCGAGGCCGCCGCGCGAAGGTGATCACCTTGACGACGGCGTCCTCCGGCCTCTCGGCGAACGCCCGATCGAGCGCCGCGCGCGCGTCGTCGAGCGCCTCGTCGGTGACCGACTCCGAGACGTCGATGAGGTAGACGGTGGCGACCTTCTCCGTGGTCGCGGTCCGCGCGAGCCGCGACAGCCCGAGCGCGATCAGCGCGACGAAGGCGATCCGGAGCAGCACGGAGATCACGCGCTGCGGGAGGGGGAGATCGGCGAGCGATCCCGCGAGCACGCCGACGAACCAGGGCGCGAGCAGGAGCGCGCCGAGCATCTTCGGGTTGAGGAGCTCGTATTTCACGCCCTCGCGCACCCACGTGAGCGTCGGATCCGGGTGCAAGAGGACGTACCTCCGGTACGCCCAGAACAGGATCCCCGCGAGGGCGACGCAGGTGATGGCCCACGCGACGACGCGGAATCTGCGGCCGCTGAACGCGCTCACACCGTCACCCTCCTGTGATACGTGAGCCACTCGATCGCGGTCACGAGGAGCACCGCCGCGAGCAGGTAAACCCAGAGCTCCCGCCGGACGCCGATCTTGAACTCGCTCACCGCGCCGGCGCTCTGGCCGCCGACCTTGAGCTCGGCCGCGGGGGCGATCGCGCTCTCCTCCGGCGCGGAGAGGTTCGCGGCGAACATGCTCTCCTCCGCCGCGCCGCCGGCGCCGACGCGCAGCGTGTAGAAGCCGGCGTGCTGCCCCAGGAACACGGCCCGCCCGTCCTGGATCGGGACGGTCCGCTCCGTCCCGTCGGGCTGCTCCAGGGTGGCCGTCTCCGCGGAGGAGGACGCCGGGATATGCCATACGGCGCCCGTGCGGAACGAGGAGATGTAGCTCGTGTCCTCCTCCACGAAGTTGTTGATGGCGTTGAGCAGGAAGAGCGGCCAGGCGATGCGGAGGGGGAAGTCGCTCTCGCGGACGTCGAACCCCAGCGCGACGAACTTCACGCCGCCGCGCCGCCCCTCGATGAGCAGCGGGCCCTTGTAGCTCCGCCCGACGACCCTGTCTTCCTTTTCGCCCTTGAGCGTATGGGCGCGCGCGATGTTCACGTCGCTGAGCGCCGTGTACCGGAGGAGCGGGTGCTTCGCGTCGAGCTCGTCGAAGCCCAGGCGGTAGCTCGGATCGTCGTCCAGGATCTCCTTGCCCACCTCGAACGGGAGGTTGGCCCCGGTCGGATTGAGGTAGAGCAAGCTCCCGCTCCCCGGCGCGACGTTCGGCGCCACGCCGTCGAAGATGGTCACGTCGAACGAGGAGCCCGCCGGGTAACGCTGCGGCTCGACGAACGTCACGTCGAGGTACTCGTCGAGGAGCAGCGCCGCCTCGAGGAACATGTTCCCCGCGGAGACGACCTGCACGCGCGCGCGGCGCCGCTCGGGCAAGAGCGCGTAGGCGCGGTCGTCCGCGGGCAGGTCGTCGGAGCTGCCGTCGGCCAGCGAGAGCCTCGCCTCGAGCGACTTCGAGGCGCCGGAGAGGTTCGGATAGAAGCGGGGCAGCTTCTCCCTGGGCTTGAGCCGGATGCGCGTCAGATCGGTGAGCTGGCCGTCGCCGAGCAGCGACAGCTCGAGATCGAGCGGCTCGTCGCTCGTGTTGGTGACCTCGAGCATCACCTCGTAGCGGCTCTTGTCGAGGGGGTAGCGCCGCACCGAGAACTCGGTGATGGCGGCGTTCCTCGCCCCCTCGCCGACGGGCAAGAACGAGAGCTTGACGTCGCCGAGGCGCACGGGCCCGCCGGCGTCGGCGGGCTCGCCGAGGGCGCCGTCGCTCACGACGATGATCTCCGGCGACGGCAGCCCGCTCAGGGTGTCGCTCGCGAAGCGGAGCGCGCGCGCGAAGTCGGCGGCCGCGTCGGTCGGCTTCACGGCCGCGACGGCCGCCTCGAGCTCCGCGATCTCTCCGGTGAGCGTGGACAGGGGCGTGACGGCCGCGTCCATCTGGGCCAGCAGCATGCGGTCGCTGCCGGAGAGGCCGCGGACCATCTTCCTGACCTCCTCCTTCGCGCGCTCGAGGCGCGAGGGCGCGACGTCGATGGCCTGCATGCTCGCGCTCGCGTCGATGAGGACGACGATGTTGCGCCCCTCGATGAGGTTCGCCTCCGGGCGCGGATCGCCGAGCGCGAGCAGGAGCAGCGCGAGCAGCGCGAGCTGCAGGAGCAGCGAGAGGAGCCGCTTGAGCTGCGAGAACAGGCTCGTCGCCTCCTTGTCCCGGAGGACGCGCTCCCAGATCTTCGAGAAGGGCACCGCGACAGGGCGCCGGCGCAGCTTGAGGATGTAGAAGACGACGACCACCGCGCCGGCGAGGGCGCCGATCTGGAGCAGGGTCGCGAGCGGGACGCCGGTGAAATGCATGGCCGCTACCGGAGGAAGCCGCCTCTGCGGAACACGCGCAGGATCAGCTCATCGAAGGGGACGGACACGTCGGCGCGGAAGTAGCTCACCTGCCGCGACGTGCAGAAGCGGCGGATCTCGTCGAGGTACTGCTCGTACGCCTCGGCGTACCGGTCGAGCACCTTCGCCGTCACGGTGACCTCGCGCTCGTCGCCGGTCTCGCAGTCGTAGACGCGCACGTCGCCCCGGAGCGCGGGCCGGGCCTCGCGCGCGTCGACGATGTGGAGCACGAACGGCTCGAAGCGGTTGTACCGGAGCACGTTGATCCCGCGCTCGAAGCCCACCGGGTCGTACAGATCGCTGAGGACGACGGCGAGTCCGCGCCGCTTGTGCTGCGCCACGAAGGTCTTCATCGCCTCCCCGAGGTCGGTCGCGCCCTCGGCGCGCGCCTGCCCGAGGAAGCGGAAGATCCTGAAGATGCGGGCCTTGCCTCGCGTCGACTGCATGCGCCCGCTGATCTCGTCGGTCGCGGTGACGATCGCGATCCGGTCGAGGTTGGCGAGGCCCACGTAGGCCAGCGCCGCGCAGAGGCGCTTCGCGTGCCTGAGCTTCTCGCCGTCGCCGAACGACATCGACGCCGACGTGTCCAGGATGAAGTAGATCGAGAGATCTTCCTCCTCCTCGTAGAGCCGGATGAGGAGGCGATCGAAGCGCTGGTACGCGGCCCAGTCGAGGTACCTGAAGTCGTCGCCGGCGACGTAGTCGCGGTGATCGGCGAACTCGACCCCGGAGCCGGTCTTCTTGGTCCGCCGCTCCGCGCGCATCGCGCCCGAGAAGACGCGGCGGCTCACCATCGCGAGGTAGTCGAGCTTGCGCTGGAACTCGTCGTCGAAGAGCTCCTCGTCGGGAGCGGCACCGGAGAGCCCACGGACCCGGCGCAGCGGCGCAGCGGCCCTCTTGAACGCGTCGAAGAGCCCCATCTTACCTTCGGCGATCCCTCACTGGCTCTCCGGCAAGTGCTTGAGGATCGCCTGCAGCACCTCGTCGGTCTTCACCCCCTCGGCCTCCCCCTCGAAGTTGAGGAGCACGCGGTGGCGCAGCGCGGGCAGCGCGCACGCGCGCACGTCGTCGACCGACGCCGCGAACCGCCCCTCGAAGAGCGCCCGGATCTTGGCGGCGAGCAGCAGCGCCTGCGCCCCCCGCGGCGACCCGCCGAACTTCACGAACCGCTTCACCATGTCGAGGCTGCCGTCCTCGGTCGGGTGCGTGGCCTGGAGGAGCCGCACCGCGTAGTCCTGGACGTGCCTCGCCACGGGCACCTCGCGGACGAGCCGCTGCATGGCGACGATCCGCTCCTTGTTCAGGACCGGTCGCACGTCGATCGCCTCGGACCCGGTGGTGCGCTCGAGGATCGAGTTCAGCTCGTCGCGGCTCGGGAACGGCACCTGCAGCTTGAAGAAGAACCGATCGAGCTGCGCCTCGGGGAGCGGGTAGGTCCCCTCGCTCTCGAGCGGGTTCTGCGTCGCCAGGACGAAGAACGGCTCCTCCAGCGTGTAGCTCTGCCGCGAGACCGTGACCCGGTGCTCCTGCATCGCCTCGAGCAGCGCGCTCTGGGTCTTCGGCGTCGCCCGGTTGATCTCGTCGGCGAGGACGATGTTCGCGAAGATCGGCCCCTTGCGGAACGAGAACGCCCGCTGCCCGCCCGCGCTCTCATCGATGACGGTCGTGCCGATGATGTCCGCGGGCATCATGTCGGGCGTGAACTGGATGCGCGAGAACTGGAGCTCGAGCGCCTCGGCCATGGTGCGGACGAGCATCGTCTTGCCGAGGCCCGGCACGCCCTCGAGGAGCGCGTGCGAGCCGGCGAGCATGCACGTGAGCACCCCGTCGACCACGTCGCGGTTGCCGACGATGACCTTCCCCACCTCCTCGCGCAGCTCTCCGATGCCCGCGCGGAACTCGTCCACCTCGGCGCGCGCTGCTTCCTTCGTCTTCTCGGCCATATCATCCTGCGTGGAGCCCGCTGTCGCGGGGCGTCCGTAGAGGCGCGGTCGCGTTCGAGCCGCCGGCTCGACTCACTCGCGCGGCCTGATGAGCTGGAAGTACCGGTTCACGTAGAACCGGTATCCGTCCGGGATCTGGTCCTTGTTGATCTGCTGCTCTGCGACGGTGTGATAGTCGGTGAAGACCTTCTTGTAGCCGGTCCCCTTGAACCCCCGCTCGGCGGCGCTGAGGATCACCTCGCTGTTCGAGGGCCCCTGCTGCGTGTCGAGCCCCTGCGCGTGGACGTCCTGGGTCCCCATCTTCGGGTCCGTGCGCTTGCCCGCCACCTCGCCGCCGCGCCCCGAGCCGGCGCCGTCGCCCCCGGGCTGGTTGCCGCCGGAGTTGCCCTTGTCGCCCCCCTGCCCGTTCTGCCCCTGACCTTGCCCGCCGGGCAGCAGGATCTTCTTGCCCCCGGGCCCGATCACCCACTGCTGGCCCTGGCCCTGGCCGTCCTTGCCCTGGCCGCCCTGCCCTTCCTGCTCGCCGTTCCCCTGCCCCTTTTGCCCCTGGCCCTGCCCCTGCTGCTCGTCGCCGCCGCCCTGGTTGCCGCGCGCCCGCTTGCCGAAGCGGAGCATCCTCGCCATCCGCTGCTGGCCTCCCTGGCCCTGCTGGCGCAGGAGCTCGCGGAGCTCCTCGAGCCGCTGGCGCAGCTCCTCCTTCTCCTTCTCGGACATCTCCTCCTGCTGCATCCGGTTGATGTCCTCGGCGGCCTGCTCGAGATCGTCCGCGGACATCCCGAGATCCCTCAGCAGATCTTCTGCGGCCTTGGCGAGCTCCCGGTCGAGCCGATCGAGCTGCCGGCCCGTCCGCTCCTTCTGCTCGGCGTCGCGGTCGAGCCGCTCCAGCTCGCGCTCCTTCTTCCGGAGCAGCCGCTCCTCCTCGGATCGCTGCGGGTCGCTCGCGGCGGCCTTCTGCTTCTGCTTGAGGAGCTGCTCACGCGCCTCGGCGCGCTTCTCGTTGATCGCGGCGAGGGCCTCCTTGCGGCGTGAGGCCGCCTCGGCGAGCGCCTTGCGCAGCCGCTCCAGCTCGGCCTTGTTGAGCTTCTGCTTCTTGTCCCGGAGCTTCTCGGCGAGCTCCTTCAGGTCCCGCTTCGCCTTCTCGAGGTCCTTCTTCTCGAGGGACTCCCCGGCGCTCTTCGTCAGCTCGCTCCGCTTGAGGTCGATCCCGGTCTCCTTGAGCGCCTCCTCGAGCGCCTTCAGGTCGGCCTCGGCGCCCTTGAGGAGCTCGCGCTCGATCGCCTCCATGCGGCGGAACGCCTCGGTCCGATCGAGGCGCTTGTTGGCGATGTCCTCGATGAGCTGGTTGAACCGCTCGACGGCCGCCTTCACCTCCGGGCTCTGGTCCTGCCGGTCGAGCGCCTTCGCCGCGTCCTTGAAGAGCTCGATGTCGTCGGGCGACATGGTGAGCGCGTCGATGGTCTGCGCGACGGGCGCCACCTTCCGCGGGGTGCGCACCTCGAGGAGCGCCACCGCGAGCAGGCCGAGTGCGACCGCGGCCGAGGCCGCGAGATCGCGCGGGAACGCGAGCGGCGCGGCGCCGGCGGGGCGGAGCCCTGCGGCGTGCTCGCAGGCGTCGTCGATCGCCGCCTCCATCAGCGGAGTGCGCTGCGCCGGGGGCAGCGCCTCGAAGGCGAGGGCGTTCGTCAGGCGGTCCGAGAGGCCGTGGTGCCGGTCGAGCGCCATCGTGCCGGACCGCGGGGGCAAGCGGCGGAGCATCGCGAGGGCGAGGGTGGCCAGCACGAGCAGCCCCGCGCCGACGAGGATCTGCCGCGTCCGGAGCTCGCTCAGCTGCCCGGGCAGCGCCTTGTGGACCGCGAGCGTCCCGGCGGCGATCGCCAGCGCGAGGGTCAACGCGCTCGGCAACGCGCGCAGCGCACGCCCGAGCCGCAGCCTCAGCTCGACCGCGAAGGCGGCGCGGCGAATACGATCCAGGTGCTTCGTGCGAGAGTCGCTCACGGTGCTCGTCGCTCCGGGCGCCCCCCCGCGGGGCCCCTCGAAGTGGAAACGTCACGGCATTGTACCTGCTGACGGGTCACGCGCCCGAAAGTTCCTGGGAGCGCGCGCGGCGCGTACGAGCACGACGCACGCCGCGCCTCGGTGATTCCCCGCGCGAGGGCAGCATCGGCCGCGCGAGGGCAGCATCGGCCGCGCAAGGGCAGCATCGGCCGCGCAAAGGCAGCATCGGCCGCGCAAGGGCAACATCCGCCGCGCGCTCGCGTCGCGGGGGTCGCGACGCGCCGAGGACGAAGGGCCGGGCCCCGTCCCGATTTCGGACCGGACGGCGCCCCTGCGTCGACTCAGCGGACGAACACGAGCGCTGTCGTGAAGGGATGACACCGGGCGCCGCGCGCAGCGCGGGCCCTGGGTGGGATCACGTCGCCGTCTTCTTCCTGGACGCGGCCCTCTTCGACGCGACCGTCTTCCTCGCGGCCGTCTTCTTCGGCGCGACCCTCTTCGTCGACGTCCGCTTCGACGCGGCCGTCTTCCTCGCGGCCGTCTTCTTCGGCGCGGCCCTCTTCGTCGACGTCCTCTTCGACGCGGCCGTCTTCCTCGCGGCCGGCTTCTTCGGCGCGCCCCTCTTCGCCGACGTCCTCTTCGACGCGGCCGTCTTCTTCGGCGCGGCCTTCTTCGCCGACGCCCGCTTCGACGCGACCGTCTTCCTCGCGGCCTTCTTCTTCGGCGCGGCCTTCTTCACCGGCGTCCTCTTCGACGCGGCCTTGTTCTTCGCGGCCTTCTTCGCCGACGCCCGCTTCGACGCGACCGTCTTCCTCGCGGCCTTCTTCCTTCGGCGCGGCCTTCTTCGCCGACGCCCGCTTCGACGCGGCCTTCTTCCTCGCGGCCGGCTTCTTCGACGCGGCGGCCTTCCTTGCAGGCGTCTTCCTCGCCGGGGCGCGCCTCGCCGCCGCCTTCTTTTTCGTGGTGGCCGACGGCCTTGCGCGCGCACCGGAGGAGGGATCCTCGGCAGCCTCGCCCTCCTCGTCCGCGATGCTCGCCTGGACCGTGCCGCCGTCCGACAACGGTTCCGAATCGGACACCGGCTCCAGCTCCGATTCCGGCTCCAGCTCCGATTCCGGCTCCAGCTCCGATTCCGGCTCCAGCTCCGATTCAGGATCCAGCTCCGATTCCGGCTCCGATTCCAGCTCCAGCTCCGATTCAGGCTCCGATTCCAGCTCCGGCTCCGATTCAGGCTCCAGCTCCGATTCCGGCTCCGATTCCAGCGCCGGTTTCGCGTACCGCGCGAGCGTCTCGCGCACGCGCTCATCGAGGTCCGACAGGTTGAACGGCTTGTTCAACCAGGCGTCCGCGGCGAACAGCGGCGACGTCATCTCGTTCAGGTTCTCACCGATGCCGGTGAGCATGATGACCCCGGTGCGCACGAAGGGCCGGCCGTCGGCGCCGTCGCTCTTCAGCCGTTTGCAGACCTCCCAGCCGCTCATGCCGGGCATCATCACGTCCAGGATCACCAGGTCGGGCACATGCTCGCGCGCGAGCTCCCAGGCGGCATCGCCCTCGGAGGCCTCGATCACGGAGAAACCAAGGTTCCTCAGGTGACGCGCAACGAGGCTCAACATCGCCGGCTCATCGTCGGCCACCAGGACGCGGGGCGGCGTCATGCTCGCGGAAGGCATCGTGGATGCGGATGAGAGTACGTGCGCGCGGATCGGTCAAGAGGGAACGCTCCGCGCAGCGGCTCGGGCCGGCGCGACCCGAGCCCGCCCCCGGCCTCGCCCCCCCGGGGACCGAGGCCGGGCGGGTGCTGCACGCCGCCGAGGACGCGCTCACGGGACGCGCTCACGCGGCGCGCGCGAGGGCGATCTTCTCGGTCTGCCCCGCCGCGTAGAAGCGGCGGAGCGCGGCCAGCAGCTCCGCGTGCCGCCCCCGGCGGGAGAACTCGGCCTCGAGCCGGCCCGTGAACCGCGCGGCCAGCTCGTTCGCGATCCGGTATCGATCGCCGGTCTCCGTGCCCGGGGGATCCATGAAGGCGACCCGCTCGAAGAGGCGAGCGCGGATCCGGGCGGCGCGCTCGGGCTCGAAGCGCGCCGGCCCCGGCCGGGCGACCTCGTGGTGCCGGGGGTGAGGCGGACCCGGGAGCCCGACCTCCTCGGCCAGGCCGCCGTGGACGAGCAGCACGTACTTGTCGACCTCGGCCTGGAGCTCGAGCTCGAGCTGCGTCGTCGGGAGCTCCCTGCGCGCCCGCTCGGCCACATAGAGAAAGTGGCTCACGCCCTCGACGATCTGGCAGATCTCGTCGAAGGTCCCCTCACGCCCCCGCGTGATCGCCCGGCGCGGCAGGTGCAACGCCACCTCGATGTCGCCCCCCGCGTGCCGGATCAGCAGCGCTTCGCGCGCCGCGCCGTCCGTCGGCCGGATGAAATCGTCGACGGCAGGCGCGTCGTCGAGCGCGTAGGTCCGGGCGAGGTGCTGCTGGATCCGCGCAGGAAAGGTCGCGCCCTGCATCAGTTGAGCCCGCCGGTCCCGCGGCTCGGCACGAGCCCGCGCGCCCCCAGCTCGTCGGCGAGTCGGGAGGAGCCCGTACGAAGCCAGCGCTCGTACAGCCGGAGCACCGAGCGCTCATCCCGGGCGCTGGACGCGAGCGTCCCGTCCGCCACATCGTTCAGAACGCTCACGAACCGCTCGAACTTCTCGGCCAGCTCGGAAAGAACATCCGGGCCCTGGCCGACGCGCGCGTTAAGGCGCAGCATAGCGGCCGCATGGTGGTACGCGGACGAGCCGACCCCGACGACGTAACCACGATCGACGCCCTTGAGCTCGATATGGCCGCCGAAGAAGCCGACCGCGTAGAGCACGCCGTCGCCGAGCGCGCGCAGCCGCTGGAAGCGCTCGGCCCCGGTCGACTCCAGGGCATCGCGCAGCAGAAAGGTCAGAGGCTGGTTGAAGGCGGACTCGACATGCTCGTCCGGGTGAGCGAACGCACAAAGCAGGCCGACGAGGTAACTTGACGCCGCCTCGGTCGCAGCGACGTTCCTGACGCGGAGCGCCTCGTCCACAACCTCCTGGAAATAGCGGGTCATGCTCGGGGACACGGAGATCGCTTGGCTCACGGGGGCACCTCACAGCTCGCGCGGGCGCCCTGGATACCGACGTAACCCGGGCCACCACGCGCTCAGGTCGACCAGACACATCCTGCCGGCCTCCATGGGTCTGGAGACCGTGAGGGCTTCGCGTCACTGGGCTGCCGCATTTTCGCCCTCCTACGCTCAATTTAGCCCACGAACCTGGCCGAGCCCAGCTTCACGTCACGCGCTTTCCTTGCAATCTCCAGGACTTACAGCCACCGCTGCGCCTGGCTGCTAACGCGTCAAATACCGACCTGGGCCGCGCTTGACACCCCTCGGGGGGTGGCTATCTTCGGCGCCGCTCGCTAGCACTCGCCGTAGGTGAGTGCTAGCAAAGTGCCCAGACTGCAATCGTACGGGACCTTGCGGCCTGCTCACCCGGGCCACCGGGTCCTGCCGTCTTGTGGGACGCGGCGCTCGTCCCCGGAGGATTCGCACACATGAAGATTCGACCGCTCCAGGACCGCGTGATCGTTCAGCGCGTGAAGGAAGAAGAGAAGACCAAGGGGGGTCTCTACATCCCGGACACCGCGAAGGAGAAGCCGATCGAGGGCACGGTGATCGCCGTCGGCAACGGCAAGGTCGGCGAGGACGGCACCGTGCGGAAGCTCGACGTCAAGGAGGGCGACCGCGTCCTCTTCGGCAAGTACTCGGGCACCGAGGTGAAGATCGACGGCGAGGAGCACCTCATCCTCCGCGAGGACGACATCCTCGGCGTGATCGAGAAGTGACGCGGGCGTCAGCAAGAACTTAGGAGACACACCATGGCAGCCAAGGAAATCATCTACAACGAGTCCGCCCGCAGCATGATCCTCGCGGGCGTCAACGCCCTCGCCGATGCGGTCAAGGTCACGCTCGGCCCGAAGGGGCGCAACGTCGTCATCGAGAAGAGCTTCGGCTCGCCGACGGTCACCAAGGACGGCGTGACGGTCGCCAAGGAGATCGAGCTCGAGAACCGCTTCGAGAACATGGGCGCCCAGATGGTCCGCGAGGTCGCCTCGAAGACGAGCGACATCGCCGGCGACGGGACGACCACCGCGACCGTGCTCGCCCAGGCGATCTACCGCGAGGGCTCCAAGCTCGTCGCCGCGGGCCACAACCCGATGGAGATCAAGCGCGGCATCGACAAGGCGGTCGAGGCGATCGTCGAGCACCTCCACGGCTCCGCCAAGCAGACGAAGGACGCGAAGGAGATCGCGCAGGTCGGCACGATCAGCGCGAACGGCGACGAGACGATCGGCAAGCTCCTCGCCGACGCCATGGAGAAGGTCGGCAAGGAGGGCGTGATCACGGTCGAGGAGGCCAAGAGCGCCGACACGACCCTCGACGTGGTCGAGGGGATGCAGTTCGACCGCGGCTACCTCTCGCCGTACTTCGTGACCGATCCCGAGGCCATGAAGGCGAACCTCGAGGACTGCTACATCCTCATCTCGGAGAAGAAGATCTCCAACATGAAGGATCTGCTCCCGGTGCTCGAGGCGATCGCCAAGGCCCAGAAGCAGCTCCTCATCATCGCCGAGGACGTCGAGGGCGAGGCGCTCGCGACGCTCGTCGTGAACAAGCTCCGCGGCACGCTGCACTGCGCGGCCGTGAAGGCGCCGGGCTTCGGTGATCGCCGCAAGGAGATGCTGAAGGACATCGCCGTCCTGACGGACGGCCAGGTGATCGCGGAGGAGCTCGGGCTCAAGCTCGAGAACGTCACGATCAGCGATCTCGGCCGCGCCAAGACCGTCATCATCGACAAGGACAACACCACGATCGTCGGCGGCCAGGGCAAGAAGGACAAGATCAAGGCCCGGCAGCAGGAGATCCGCGCGCAGATCGAGAACACGACGAGCGACTACGACCGCGAGAAGCTCCAGGAGCGCCTGGCGAAGCTCGTGGGCGGCGTCGCGGTGGTCAAGGTCGGCGCCGCGACCGAGACCGAGATGAAGGAGAAGAAGGCGCGCGTCGAGGACGCGCTGCACGCGACCCGCGCGGCCGTCGAGGAGGGCATCGTCCCGGGCGGCGGCGTGGCGCTCATCCGCGCGCAGAGCTCGCTCGACAAGCTGCAGGTCAACGACGAGCAGCGGTTCGGCGTGAACATCATCCGCCGCGCCATCGAGGAGCCCCTCCGCCAGATCTCGGCCAACGCGGGCGAGGAAGGCTCGATCGTCGTGCAGAAGGTCCGCGAGGGCAAGGACTCGTTCGGCTACAACGCGGCCTCGGGCGAGTACGGCAACCTGCTCGAGATGGGCGTCATCGATCCGGCGAAGGTCGTCCGGTCGGCGCTCCAGAACGCGGCCAGCGTCGCCAGCCTGATGCTCACGACGGAGGCGCTCATCGCTGAGCGGCCGAAGGAGGAGAAGGCGGCGGCGGGCGGCGCTCACGCGGGCCACGGCCACGACTTCTGATCGCGGCACCGGCTGCTGAGCCGAGCGGGCAAGGGCCGGCTTCCCCTGGGGAGCCGGCCCTTCGCCATTTCGACTTCCGGCAGGCGGCGACGCGTGATCTGATCCGCCTCAGGTTCGCGATGAGCACCCTGACTACCGAGCGCCTAGAGCTCACCCCGGTCTCGCTGTCCCTGCTCGAGGCGGTCATCCACGGCGATCGCCTCGAGGCCGAGGCCCTGTCCGGCGCGCGCTTCCCCGACGCCTGGCCCGGGCGCGCGCTCGTCGAGCGCGCCTTCAGCTCCCCGCTCGATCGGCTGCGCGAGGATCCGGAGGCCTTCCTCTGGGGCACGCGGCTGATGGTGACGCGCGAGCTGGGAGCGCGGGTCGTCGTCGGCAGCGTGGTGCTCAACGGTCGGCCCGACCCGACCGGCACCGTGGAGATCGGCTACGGCGTGGAGGGCAAGTCCCAGGGGCAGGGCTATGCGACCGAGGGGTCGCGCGCCGTCCTGCACTGGGCGTTGCAGCAACCGGTGGTGAGGCGCGTGATCGCCACGACGCCGGCGTGGCACCGCGCGTCGCTCCGGGTGATCGAGAAGCTCGGGATGCGCCCCGCCGGGACGTTCGAGCACGACCTCCTGGGCGAGCTCCTCGTCTTCGAGCGCTTCCGCGAGTAGCCCACCGCCGCCCGCGCCCGGGCGCCCCCGCGACGAGCCCACCGCCGCCCGCGCCCGGGCGCCCCCGCGACGAGCCCACCGCCGCCCGCGCCCGGAAGCGGGTCGCCCGTGCCGGTGTCGCACGCGGCGCGCTCCCCCGTGCGGCTCACTCCCCCACGCAGGTCACGCCGCCCCGCGGGTCGCGCCGCCGGGCCCACTCGCACATGGTCATGCCCGCGGCGATCGCCACCGGGTACGAGTGGTTGATCCCGTACATCGGGATCGCGATCACGTCCTCGCACGCGTCGAGCAGGACCCGCGGCAGCCCGTCGTCCTCGCTGCCGAAGAGGAAGACGAGCCCGCGCGGCAGCGGCGCCTCCCAGAGGGTCCGCCGCGCGTGATCGCGCTCGACCCCGATGAGCGGGCGGCCGCGCGCCGCCTCCAGGAACGCCGCCTCGTCGGGGCACTCGATGATGGTCTCGTACTTCTGCATGCCCATCGAAGCGCGCTCGTAATACGGCTCGGTGCCGATCAGGAAGATCTCCCGCACCAGGAACGAGTGCGCGACGCGGATGATGGCGCCGATGTTGAACGGGTTCTTCGCGCGGCAGACCGCGACCGAGAAGTCGTGCCGCAGCGGCGCGAGCTCCTCGCGGATCTCGGCGGTGGTGAGCCCGAACGGCGGGATCTTCACGGCGTGCTGGTCCTCCTACTCGATGGCCCCGAACCCATCGAACAGCGGGTAGATGGGCCCCTCGTGGACCCGGATCCGCTCGGTCGCGCCCGTCTCGTGCTTGACCAGGAGCACGAGCCCGGTGCGCGGCACGGCGTCGAGCGCGGCGCGGACCTGGATCGAGGAGATGCGCCGCACGGGGCGCCCGGCGATCTCCAGCACCTCGTCGCCCGGACGGAGCCCGGCGCGCTCGGCGGGCCCCCCCTCGATGATCCGCGAGATCACCACGGAGCCCGAACGCAGCTCGTACCAGAGGCCGAGGCCGACCCTCGCGTGGGCGGGCTCGAACGCCAGCGTGAGCGCGCCGCCCCCGTTCAGATCGACATGGATCTCGCCGGCGGCGCGGTGCGCGTCGGTCGGTCGACCGATCTCGCGCACCCCGATCGGCTTGTCGAGGAACGGGTCCGCCTCCCAGACCTCCACGCGCAGCCGGTCCTCGGGCAGGATGCGGAAGTTGCCGCTGGGGCCACCGGGCCAGGTCGGCTCCAGGGTGTCCTCCTGCGCGTCGGTCCGGAAGATCTCCCTGCCGTTGACCAGGACGCGCACGTACGGATCCGGCAGCTTGCCCGCGCCCTCATCCCAGGCCCGACCGTCCCGGGTGCGTTCGGGGATTCGCGCCCAGACGACCCGGAGCCACCGGACGTCCTCGGGCGGCGGCGGGTGGAGCTCCAGCTCCGGCGGAGGAGCGCGGAGCGGGGTCGCGAGCTCGGGGTAAAGGACCGAGCAGCCGCCCGCGATGAGCAGCGCGAGGAACGCAGGCATGCAGAGCGCGCGACGCTTCCGTTGGGCCAAGATGACGCCCATTTTTGGCCGGGGTCGGCGTCAGCCGCAACTAAACCGTGCTATTTCGGGCGTGCATGCAGGACCTGCCCGTCATCGCCACCAGCGACCTCAGCGCGCACGTCGGCCGCACCGTCACGCTCCGCGGATGGCTCTACCACAAGCGCTCGAGCGGCAAGCTCCACTTCATCGAGCTGCGCGACGGCTTCGGCACCGTCCAGTGCGTGATGGCCAGGGGCGACGTCGGCGACGACGTGTTCTCGGCCGCGGACAAGGTCACGCAGGAGAGCGTGATCGAGGTCTCGGGCGAGGTGAAGGCGCACCCGAAGCGGGCCGGCGTCTTCGAGGTCGCGGCGTCCGGCTTCCGCCTGCTCGGCCCGACCGTCGGCGAGTACCCCATCTCGCCGAAGGAGCACGGGACCGACTTCCTCATGGATCACCGTCACCTCTGGCTGCGCTCGCGGCGGCAGCACGCGATCCTGCGCGTGCGCCATACCATCATCCAGGCCATCCGCGATTTCTTCGACGGGCGGGGGTTCACGCTCGTCGACGCGCCCATCTTCACGCCGAACGCGTGCGAGGGGACGAGCACGCTGTTCGAGACCGACTACCACGGCGACAAGGCGTACCTCACCCAGTCCGGGCAGCTTTACATGGAGGCCGCCGCGGCCGCGTTCGGGAAGGCGTACTGCTTCGGGCCCACGTTCCGCGCCGAGAAGTCGAAGACCCGCCGCCACCTGGCCGAGTTCTGGATGGTCGAGCCCGAGGTGGCGTTCATGGACCTCGACGGCGACATGGACCTCGCGGAGGACTTCCTCTGCTTCATCGTCGAGCGCGTCCTCGAGCGGCGCCGCCCCGAGCTCGCCGTGCTCGAGCGCGACGTCGGGAAGCTCGAAGCCGTCAAGAAGCCGTTCCCGCGCATTCGCTACGACGAGGCGGTCGCCCTCCTGAACGAGGCGCGCGCCGAGAAGCGGAAAGCAGGAGAGCCTGGCGTTCCGGACTTTCCCTGGGGAGAGGATCTCGGCGGCGAGGACGAGACGATCCTCTCCAGCCGGTACGATCGCCCCCTCATGATTCACCGCTATCCGGCCGAGGTGAAAGCCTTCTACATGAAGCGCGATCCGGCGGACGCCCGGCTCGCGCTCTGCGTCGATGTCCTGGCGCCGGAGGGCTACGGCGAGGTGATCGGGGGCGGGCAGCGCGAGGACGACCTCGCCACGCTCGAGCGGGCCATCGAGACCCACAAGCTGCCCCCCGAGGCGTTCCGCTGGTACCTGGATCTCCGCCGGTACGGCACCTTCCCGCACGCGGGCTTCGGGCTGGGCGTCGAGCGGAGCGTCGCGTGGATCTGCGGTCTGCCCCATGTGCGCGAGACCATCCCGTTCCCGCGCATGCTGAATCGCCTCGCGCCGTAGCTACCGACGGGGCGGCCGGGCGCTGGCGCGCGCTGCGGCATGCCACGGCGCGATGCGCCACGGCCGCGTCGACGCGACGGGCCAGCGCGGGGAAGTACATGAGGCTAGCTGCTTCCCACCCAGTGCGCGGTGGGAGATCGCCACGTGAGGGAGCGCCGAGTGAGAGGTGAAGCGACCAGCACGACGCGCCGAGGGCGGTGTGGTCAGGCCTTGCCCGCAGCCGCCCTCGCCGCCGGGGGATCCGTTTTTGCTCCGCTTGCAGAGCGACTCTGTCGTATCAAGAAAGCATAGGGTGCAACCGGCGACCCGGGCTCGCTCGGCCTGCCGACGGAGCCACCCCTGCTTGCAGATGAGGGAGCGCTCTACCGGCGAGCCGGGCACTGCCCCCGCCTCCCCGACCAACTCGCGAGGACAAAGCTATGGCTCGTCTCGTCGGCTTCATCGGTAACCGTCCGGATCTCGGCGCGCGTGCGATCGAGCTCGAAGACCGTGCCCTCACGGTTCGCCGAAGGGAGGGCGTGATCCCTGGCTGGGGGGTCGGCTTCTACCAGGGAGGAGAGATCCTCTTGAAGCGCCGGCCGATCGACGATCGACCGGAGATCAGCCTGGTCGACATGACCAGGGACGTGCGCGCCGACATCCTCGTGGCGCATGTCCGGGCTGCGACGGTCGGCAGCCTGCGCACCGAGAACACGCACCCGTTCCGTTACCGGCAGTGGTTGTTCGCTCACACGGGCACGGTCGAAGGGTTCGCCCGGCTGCGGGGCCAGCTCAGCGACTCGCTGCCGCAGTTCCTCCAGCGCGACGTTCGCGGCGAGACCGACAGCGAGATCCTTTTCCACCTGTTCCTGTCCTTCCTCCACGACAGCGGCCAGCTCGATCGGCCCAACGTGGACGCGGCCAGCGCGCGCGCGGCCCTCCGGTCCTCCATCGCGCTCGTGGATCGGCTCTGCGCGGAGGAGGGGGCAGGGCCGAGCGCGATGAACATCGTGGTCACGAACCCGGAGTACCTGCTCGCGGCCCGCGGCGGCGCGGGGATGGCGTACCGCATCTACCAGGGCAGCGACGACATGGAGCGGCTGCTGAGCGACGGTGGGCTGGGCCGGATGCGCATGCCCGACTACGCCGCGAGCCGGCTGACGCTGGTCGCTTCGGACTTCGAAGACGATCTGGTCCCCGCGGGGTGGATCCCCGTCGGCGAGCGTGCGATCGTGACGTTCACGCGCGCCGATGAGCCAGCGATCGAGCCCATCTGAACGCCGCCGTCGCCCGCGTCGGAACCTGGCGCCACCGCCGCCGCTCGGCGTCCCTGGCTCTCCGTCGTCACCGCCGACCGGCATCTCCGGCCGGCCGCTCGCGCGCCCCGCGCGGCGCATCGCCGTCGCGGTCCTCAGCGCGTCGCTCCTGGGGTGTGGGCTCGGAGGATCGGTTGCGTTTCCCACCGCCTCCGAGCTCCCGGACGAGCGTCGTCGCCCTGACGGCGTGGCGCTCGATCCGGCAAGCAGCCCTCCGCCGCCGACGAACCAGGCCGAGGCCAGAGACGGCGTCGTGACCCTTCGGACGCCGCTCGGGATCGGCCTGGCGCTGGATGTCGTGGCCGAATTCTTCAAGCGGGTGGTCGCCGAGGACAGCGAGGCCTTGAGCGAGCTGCTGACGCGCGACGCCCTCGCGATCCACACGGGATCCGGCGGGCACGGGCAACCGCCGAACGCCGGCCTCTGGTGGGAGCAGCGGTTCCGGAGGCTCGAGTACGAGAAGCTCGCGGGTGAGCCCATCTACCGCGAATCGGACCTCCAGATCTTCCGGGCGGACGACGTGCTCGCGTCCCCGCAGCACCCCGCGATCCAGCCAGACACGCTGGACGATCAGGACGTCGTGATCCGCGTGCCCATCGTGACCGCGCGGGTCGCGACCGACCGGCTGCTCGGCGACGAGATCGTGGTCTGGCTGCGCCGAGATGGCCCTCGATTCAAGATCTACCGGCTGCTCGAAGACTTTCAGATCCAGTAGTCTTTGCGCCTGTGCCACATCTCCGGCAAGATCAGGGCTCGATGAACCGCCTCAAGGTCGCGTTCGTGGGCTCCGGTGGGGCGGCGCGCGGGCTGGCGCACCTCGGTGTGCTGAAGGCCTGCGAGGAGCTCGGGATCCATCCAGAGATCTACGTGGGCGCGGGAGCTGGCGCGCTGGTCAGCGCGACGTACGGGCAGGACATCCCGCTCGACGTGCTGCTCGACGCGTACCGGCTCCCCTGGAGACGCCGTCATCGCGGACCCCGCCTGCACGTGTCGAGCTTCTTCGGGGCCCCTGCCCTGCGCGACCTGCTCGACCCGGGCTACCTCTGCTCGGGGGTGTTCTCGATCGACCGGCTCGAGCGCTACGTCCGCCGGACGTTGCCCATCAACGACTTCCGGCAGCTACCGCACTCCGTCTACGTGACCGCCGTCGACGTCGACAGCACGAGGCGCGTCGTGTTCGGCCCGGGTTACGACGAAGCCACGCCGATCAGCCAGGCGGTGGCGGCCAGCTGCTGCGTGCCCGGCGTGTTCCGGCCTTACCGCATCGAGGGGCGCTACTACCTGAGCGGCGAGGTGATCCGGACGCTCTCCGCCGACGTGGCCGTGAACGCCGGCGCGAACATCGTGATCATCTCCAACATCTACCGCCCGGAGGAGCGCGACGGGTCGCACCGCTCGATCGCGAGGAGCGGCGCGCTCAGCGTCGTCCGGCAGTCGCTCAGCATCCTGCTCGCCGAGAAGGAGCGCCGTGGGGTCGAGCTCCTCTCCAAGCTCTACCCGAGCGTCACCTTCCTCGACGTGGCGCCCGCGATCGGGCGGTACAGCTACATGAACCGGTTCGCCGCGAAGCCGCTCATCCTGCGCGGCTACCGCACGGCGCTCCGCGTGCTCGCCGCCGCCAAGGAGCGAGGCGTCTTCGACGTCCCGTCCTCCAAACGCGCCCTCAACTAGAGCGGCGGGCACCCGCTTCGGATACGGGCCCACCTCGACGTTTTCGGTGCTCGGCGCACTGGAGTGCGCCTGCGCGCCGAAAACGCCGATCTGGGCCCGTCTCCTGTGCGGGTGACCGCCGCTCTGCGGCGCACATTGCCGCGCGGGGCGCGCTACATCCCCGCGATGATGCGGTACTCGTTCTGGTGCTCCACCAGCTCGAGGCGGTTGTCGTCCACCTTGCGGCGCCACTCCTCGCCCTGGCGACCCGGGATGCGGTAGCTGGCGCTGTAGGTGTAGTCGACGAAGATGACGTCGTCCTCCTTGATGACGCGTCGGTAACGGATCTCGTAGCGGATGGCGCGCGCGTCCTGGAACTTGCCGGTCAGGTACTCGCGCAGGCCGGCATAGTCGAGATCGTCCGATGCATCGATGTTGCCGCCGTCCTCGTAGTACTTCGGCGAGGCGAGCTGGAGGAGCGCGCCGACGTTCTTGCTCTCCACCGCATTGCGATACTTCTCGCAGAACGAGATGATCTTGCGGTTGTCCTCGCTGTCCTCGACATCCGTGTTCGGGATGTAGTGGGTCGCGCAACCGGCGAGGACGGTCGAGGCGACGACCAGGAACGAAGCGACAGCTTTGGTTTGGCGGCAGAGCATACGCGGGCAGGACAACGCTCGAGGGACGCGGCGGATTCCGGTCGGGGACCTTGCCAGATCGGAGCGCCGATCGGCAAGCGAAGCGATCACGACCACCGTGGATGCCCCGAACGGCTCACCCGTGCCGATCGAGCCAGCGGAGGAGGGCGAGGTGGCCGACGGGCCCCTCATGATCGACAGAGAGGTCAGGGTCCACCTCGCGCAGACGCGCCGGGTCGCCAGGATCTGCCTGAAGAAGGAGCGCCACGGCGCCACAGGCGAGCGAGCGCCCGCCCGCGCCGGTCCGAGCGAGGAGCTCACGCGCGACCGGCCCGGCGTCGTCGGCGGCGAGGACGACCATGCGATCGGCGTCGGAGGTGGCGACCAACCCGGCCGCGGCGCGGAGCGCCTCGAGCGCGCCGCCGAGCCCGGCGCTCACCGCGAAGCTCGGCCCGGTGAGCTGATACGCGATGGCGCACTCGCCCGCGATCGCGTTCGGCGAGGTGGCGGGGAAGAGGCGCGGCTCGACGAAGCGGGCGCCGCGCGCGCGACGGCGGGCGTCGTAGACCTCGTTGGTGTCGAGGGTGGCGAGCGCGTGGCCGGCGACGATGCCCGCGCCCCGCAAGGTGTCGGCCCCGACCTGCGCGGCGAGGGCGACCACCGCGGACAGCCCGAGCCGGCAGAGCGCGTCGAGGCGCGCGAGGCGATCGCGCGCGACGCCGGTCGCCTCGGCGAGGCGCCCGAGGTCGACGTCGGCGCCCGTCACGCGCGCGTGCGCGCGAAGGAACACGGGGCGGGCGCGCCGGGGGCGGCGCCCGCTCGCGGACGACGTGAGCAGCAGGGCGGCGTTGGCGCCGCCGAACGCCGCCGACAGCTTGAGCGCGGCGTCGAGCTTTCGAGGCTCGGCGCGCGCGAGCAGGAGCGCCGGTGCGTCGGGATCGCGCTCGCCCTCGGACGCCGCCGGCGGGGCGACCGACGCCCCGAGGGCGGCCGCGGCCGCGAGCGACTCGAGCGCGCCCGCTGCCCCGAGCGTGTGCCCGATCTGGGCCTTGAACGGGTGGACCACCGGCGGAGAGGGGCTCGCATCCGGCGGCGCCTCGGGGCCGGGCGGCGGGCGGGGCGCCGCGAACACCGCGGCGATCGCGCGCGACTCCATCGCGTCGTTGTACGGCGTCGCCGTGGCGTGGGCGCTGACGAGCCCGACGCGCGAGGCGGACCACCCCGCGTCGGCGAGCGCGGCGGCGCCGGCGCGCGCGAGCCCCGAGCCCGTCCGATCCGGGGCGGTGATGTGCACCGCGTCCGTCGACGCGCCGAAGCCGGCGACGCGGAACAGCACCGGGGCGCCGCGGCGCCGGTCCTCGCGCACGAGGGCGACGACGGCGGCGCCCTCGCCGAGCGCCATGCCGTCACGGCCGAGGCCGAAGGGGCGAGGCCTGGACGCCGAGGTCGCGCGGAGCGCCTCGAAGCCGGCGGCGACGAAGACGCTGAGGGCGTCGTAGCCGCCGGCGAGCACGAGATCGCACGCGTCGCGATCGAGCCACCGGAGGCCGAGCCCGATGGCCAGGGTGCTGGCGGCGCACGCGGCGAGCAGGTGGGTGCGAAGCGGCGTCCGCTCGAGCCCGAACGCGGCGAGCGCCTCGTTGAACGGCGCGAAGTAGGTCGCGCCCCGGGCCAGCTCGGCGAGCGCGCTGGCCGGGGCGCCCTCGGCGCGGGCAGCGAAGAACCGCTCGGCGGTGAGCATGCCGCCGCTGGAGGTGCCGAGCGCGATGCCGAGGCGCTCGCGACGAAAGCCCGGGCGCACGTCCTCCAGCGTCGCGAGCGCCTGCGAGAGCGCCGCCTTCAGGAGATCCGCCGCGCGATCGGCCCCCGCCGCCACGCCGAGCTGCGCGGGCGCGCGCGCGGCGAAGGGGCGCAGGAGGCCGGCGCGGGCGAGCTCCGCGTCGCGCGCGATGGCGACGGGCGCGGGCTCGCCCACCTCGGGGACGCGGTAGGCGAGCGGGCCGAGGCCGAGCGCGGAGACGGCGCCCGAGGCGATCACGCAGGCGTCGCTCACGATCCACCCCCCGCGCGGATCGCGTCGGGATCGACGAAGGCGCGGGGATCCGGGGCGCGGCCCCGCTCCTCGGCCTCGCAGGTCACGGTGACGAGCAGCCCGGTCGAGGCCTGCGCGTAGCGGACGCCGCCGCAGCCCAGGCCCTCGGCGATGACGACCTCCTCGTCGAGCCGGCGCCGGCGCTCGCCCTCCCCGGCCGCCCACGTCGTGCGGCGCGCTCCGATCACGCCGCGATCGTTGACCCGCAGATCGATCACGGCGTCGCCGTCACGCAGGACGAACGCGTCCGTGCCGTCGGTGCGCTCGTACCAGAGCAGCGTCCCGGCCGCGGGGCGGAGCATCCACCAGCGGAGGAAATCTACCGGCAGGCCGCGGCGCGCGGCGCGCGGCGTCGAGGCGTCGCCGCGCCTCAGCAGATCGAGCGCGGGGACAGCGAAGCGGAAGCGATCGCCGCGCGCCCACAGATCGAGCGCGGTGGTGCCGCCCGGGCCGAGGAGGATCATCCGGAGCGCTCCGTCCGCGGCGAGGCCCGCGCTCCCCGCGGGGCGCGCGCGCCCATCGGCCGCCGGGGGGGCGATCGCGATCGCGCCGCGCGCCTCGAGCACCTTGCCCGTGCGCGGCTCGCGCAGCGCGAGGCGCACGCGGAGGGTGCGCGGGCCAGCCCCCTCGACCTTTCGCCGGAGATCGGCGAGGCGCCGGCGCCCCTCGCGCCAGGCCGGCGCGCCGCGCCGCGCGGCGGACGCGCCGGCCGACGGGTGCGGCAGGAGCAGCGCGAGCTCGGCGTCGAGCGGTCCGCCGCGCCGCGCGGCCGGCGCGGCGCAGGCGGCGCACGAGAGCGGGAGCAGGAGACACGCAGCGCGGACGAGGCGCTGCGCACGACGGCCAGGCGCGAGCGGCGATGTCGTCACGCGTCGCCGGGCGCGACCAGCAGGATGGCGTATCCGCGGTCCGGCGCGCCGCCCAGGATGAGCACGCTCGCGAGGGCGCCGCTCGCGAGCGCCGCGACAGCCGCCGCGGCGGCGAACCCGCCGGCCCCCTCGTGGTCGCCCGCGCGCGAGGCCAGGATGGAGCGCGGCACCTCGGCCCACGGCGAGCCGCGCAGGCAAGCGACGAGGCGTTCCTCCTGCCGCCCGATGAACACGGCGGCCGGCGACGGGACGCCGCGCCGCGCGCCCTGCGAGGGGATCGCCGCAGGGCCGGCGGGCGCCGGCGCTCCCGCGAGCATCCCCACACCGTCTCCGCGCCACGAGGTCCAAAAGGCCACCCTGGCCAAGGCGCGCGCCCCGCGCTCCCGCGCGCGCGCGTCGCTCTCGAAGAGGACCACGGCGGCGCCCTCGCTGCGCACACCGCACTGGGCGACCTCCGAGCAGATCGGGCCGAGGCATCGCTCGATCATCGGGCTCGCCTCCTCGACGCTGCCGGCGGCGAGCGCCTCCCCCTCCCCGGCCGTGATGAGCTCGATGGCCGTGACCATGGCCGCCTCCGCGGTCGCGCCGAGATCGGCCATGGCGAACACCGGCCCGCGGAGGCCCAGATAGATGGAGGCGTGCCCGACCGGCGACGAGGGGACCAGGTTCGGGAAATCGGCGGGGCTCGCGAACTTCGCGCCCTTGTCGTAGATGCGCCGCATGTACGCGGTCGAGGCGTCGACGCTGCCGAAAGACGCGCCGACGATCGCGCCGGGAAAGGCGCGGCTCGGCGTGACCGCGGAAGGAGGGGCGCCCGCGCTCGTCCCGGCGTCGCCCGCGTTCGCGCCGGCCTCGCCCGGAGCCGCCCCCGCGAGCCCGGCGTCCGCGATCGCCGTGAGGATCGCGGCGGTCGTCAGCCGGCCGGCGCGGTCGAGCCGCCGGGCGCGCGCGAGATCGAGGTGCGCGCCCGCATGGAAGGCGATGGCCCCCTCGGTCGGCGCGGGGCCCGGCTCGAGGTACGCGGCGCCGCCGCGCGACGCGAGGACGCCGAGCGGACCGATCGTGGCGGCCGCGGTCACGACCACCGAGCGCCGCCGGGGCGCGCCGTCCGCGCCGGGCGGCGGCGGAAAACGACCGGCCTGCGCGAACACGAGCGCGCTGTCCGTCCCGCCGAAGCCGAAGGAGTTCGACATCGCCGCCCGGATCGGCGCCTTGCGCGCCTCCTTGAGGTGCACGAGCTGGCACTCCGGGTCGACCTCTTCGAGGCCGCAGGTCGGCGGCATCACGCCGCGCGCGACGGCGAGCGCGGTGATCGCGGCCTCGATCGCGCCCGCGGCGCCGAGCGTGTGCCCGATCTGCCCCTTGGACGAGGAGACGGCGATGCGGTCCACCTCGGCGCCCAGGCAGGCGCGCAGGGCGGCGCTCTCCATGGCGTCGTTCAGGGGCGTCGCGGTGCCGTGCGCGTTGATGTAGTCGAGATCCGAGGGCGCGAGCGCCGCGCACCGGAGGGCGTCCCGCATGACGCGCGCGGCGGTGCGCCCCTCGCGCTCGGGGTTGGTGATGTGGTGCGCCTCGGCGCCCGTCGCCCAGCCGCGCAGCTCGACGATCGGCTCCGCCCCGCGCGCGCGGGCGGCGTCCTCCGGCTCGAGGAGCAGGAACGCCGCGGCCTCGCCGAGGTTCAGCCCGGCGCGCCGCCGATCGAACGGGCGGCAGGGCTCGGGATCCACGGCCGAGAGCGCGCCGAAGCCGGTGTACGTCAGCCGGCAGAGGCCGTCCGCGCCCCCCGCGAGCACGCAGGTGGACAGGCCGGCCCGGATCCAGGCCGCGCCCAGCAAGAGGGCGTTCGCGCCGCTCGAGCAGGCGCTGCAGACGCTCCGCACCCGGCGGAACGGGCCGACGGCGGCACGGACGTGGTCGGCCGTCGACGAGAGCGGATGCGAGAGCATGCGCTTCAACGGAGCGATCGCGCTGGGATCGTGCGATAGCCACGCGAGCAGCTCCTCGGTCTCGAACATCCCGGCGGTCGTCCCGCCGACCACGAGGTCCACCGGGGTCGCCCCGGGGTCGACGTCGGCGTGCGCGAGCGCCTCGCGGGCCGCGAGCACGGCCATCGCGTCGGTTCGAGACCACCCCTCGGCCTCGCCCGGCGGAGCGACCTCCTCCGGGGAGAGATCGCGGACCTCCGCGACCATGCGCCCGCGCGTCCCCGCGATCTCGAACAGGGACAGCGGCCGGAAGGCCCGCTCCCCTGCGATGAGCCGGTCCATCGTCGCCATCGCCCCGCGCGCCAGCGGCGAGACGACCCCGATGCCCGTCACCCAGATTCGCACGATGGAACGGCTCTCTGCGACCGGATCACGCCGCCGCGATCGACTTGGTGATGTGGGCGACGAGCGCGTCGACCGACGCGAAGATCGGCCTCGCCTCGTCGCCCTCCGGGATGCGGACGCCGAAGCGCTCCTCCACGCTCATGGCGAGCTGGAGCGCGTCGAGCGAGTCGAGCCCCAGCCCCTCACCGAAGAGCGGCGCGGCGTCGTCGATGTCTGCCGGCGTCTTTCCCTCGAGGTTCAGCTCCTCGACCATGAGCTCTTTTAACTTCTGCCGGACGTCCTGCGCGTTCATGGGCACGTCCCCGCGGGGTAGCACAATTCCGCGCCTTTCCACCAGAGGGCAGAACTTTTTCTGCCGGTTTGGTAAAGAGCGCCCATGGCCCTCGTCGACTACGCCACCTCCGCAGGCGTCGCGCTGCTCACCCTGAATGATCCCCCAGTGAACGGCTACACCCACGAGATGATGAAGGATCTCGACGCGGCCATCCTCGAGGCCCGCTTCGATAACGATGTGCATGTCATCGTCATCACCGGGCATGGCGAAAAGTTCTTCTGCGCCGGAGCGAACATCAACATGCTCCGCGAGTCGGATCCGACGTTCAAATACTACTTCTGTCTCCACGCCAACGAGACGTTGAGCCGCCTCGAGCACACGCCAAAGCTCTGCATCGCGGCGCTGAACGGCCACACGGTGGGCGGCGGGCTCGAGATCGCGATGGCGTGCGACCTCCGCATCGCCCGCAAGCACGCCGGCAAGATCGGCCTCCCGGAGGTCGCGCTCGGCGTCTTGCCTGGCACGGGGGGCACCCAGCGCCTCGCCAGGCTCATCGGCAAGTCTCGTGCGATCCAGCTGATGTGCGAGGGTCAGACGTTCGATTTCGAGACGGCGCTCGCGTATGGCCTGGTGAACGACGTCTGGGAGACGGCGTCCCATGACGAGTTCATGGACCGGGTCCTCGCGTACGGCCACACGTTCACGCTCCCGGACCGCGCGGCGCTGGCGGTCGGCCGCATCAAGCGCGCCGTGCAGACGGGCTTCGAGATCGGCCTGGAGCAGGGGCTCGCCCTCGAGCGAGAGCTCCAGGCCGAGCTGTTCGCTTCGGACGACGCCCGCGAGGGGCTCGCGGCCTACATGGAGAAGCGGAAGCCGATGTTCCAGGGCAAGTGAGCTCGCCGGCAGGGCGCGTGACCTCGCCGGCAGGGCGGCCAGCGGCCATGCCGTCCGCCCGTCCCCGCCAGAGCACGGCGCGATCCGTAACAAAAATTACAGATCAGGCGCCGCTACTTTGTGGACCTGACGATTTTGAAATCAGCATAGGCTGCTGCACGTAAGTTCAGGCATGCAACAGCCTTCAGAGCACGCGCCGCCTCTCGAGCGGCCCAGCTTCGAGACCGTGTATACCGTCGGCCTGTCGTTCCTCCGGCAAGCGTTGCGCTGGCTCGGGGTGGCGGAGCGCGACCTCGATGACGTCCTTCAGGACGTCATGATCGCCGCCTATCACGCGCTCGACGGCTTCGATCCAGGCCGCTGCACGGGCGAGGCGCGCGCCGCCCCTCGGCCTTGCGGGCACGGTCCGGCCGGAGGCCGCAGCGCTCCGCAGGCCGCGAGCGCGCTCTGCGAGCCCGTCAGGCGCTGGCTGTTCGGCATCGCCTGGCGGCAGGTCGGCCATTACCGGGATCGCGCCCACCGTCGCAGAGAGATCGCGGTGGGCGCCGGGACGAGCTGGCCGCTCGATCCGGCCGACCCGGGCCTGAGCTCGGAGCAGCTGCTCGCGCGCGAGCAGAGCGGCCAGCTCGTCGGCCGGCTGCTCGGCGCGCTCGACCACGACCGGCGGCTCGTCCTGATCCTGCACGATCTGCTCGAGGTTCCCATCGCCGACATCGCGCGCGATCTCGAGGTGAACGAGAACACGGCGCGCAACCGCCTCCGGCTCGCGCGCGCGGACTTTCGCGTGGCCGTGAAGCGCATGAACGCCGAGGAGCGGCGCGCGCTCCGCGGCCCGCTGAGCCTCCCGGTGGCCGAGCGCTACCGGACGGCGGACGACGAGGCGCTCATGCGCGCGGCCCGGAGCATCCCCGAGGTGCCGAACGCCGTACGGCGAGAGCTCTGGAGCGCGATCACCCGCGCGACCACCGGCGCGCGCGCGGCCAGCGCGCAGCCGTCCGCGGCGTCGCCCGGGTAGGCAGCGTCGCTCGAGGCGCGCCGGCCCCCAGGCGGGCGGCGCGCAGGTCGCCCGCGGGCCACGCGGTCAATGCTCCAGCATCCTGCCGTAATGCTCGGCGATCGCCGTCCCTCCCAGCCGGGAGAAGAAGGAAGAATAACAGATCCAGATCGCCAGCCCGTTCATGTCGTCGAACATCGGCGGGAGATACGGCGGCGGGCGAACGATACCGTCCGTCATGTGTGCGTGGAGGATCGGGACGTCCTCGTGCGCCACCTTCCCCACGAACAGGAACGGAATGAGCATGGCCCGGTCGTGCTGGATGGCCGCGCGCATGAAGGCGTAGTTGAGGACGATGCCCTTGCAGTAGCAGGCGTCCTTCGTGAAAGGCGCCCCTCCCGCGAGCACGCCGCCGCGGAAGACCCGCCGGGCGTTCTGGAAGCACTCCTCTTCTTCGTAGCCTTCCGTGCGATACCACTCGAACACATCGAGGAAGGACGCCCCGTCCTCCGCCTTGTCCACCGCGAGGATGCGGTCGTTCAGCTTCTTCGCGCGGCGCGGCGTGCTCCTGAACGTGAGGATCTCGACGAGGACCGCGAGCCCTTCCTGCACCGCCGTGGTGCGCGGCGGGCCCTTCGCGAGCCAGCGCGCCACCGGCTGCGCTTGCCCGTTCAGGCTGGTCGCAACGTGGACCCACCCCTCGTGCGCCTCCAGGATGTCGACGTCGCTCTTGGAGAACATCGCGCCGCTCCGGATCTTCACGTAGTCGCTGCCCGCGGCGGCGTCCGCGAGCAGCGAGTCGTCCACCTGCACGCGGATCGACGCGCCGCCGAAGAAGCGATCGAAGCGGGCGTTCAGCTCCAGCGCGGCCATTTCCGCTGTAATTTCACGGCGTTGTGACGGCCCGAGCCGCTCGCCGCCGATCGCGGTCAGGAGGTCGTAGAGCACGAACCCCATGTCCCGTACGCTCGTCTTGCCGTCCGGCAGCTTGTCCTTCGGGGAGCCGTAGAGCTCGCGGGAGAGGGTGTAGAACGCCTTCGTCCCCCGCCCCATGAGCATGCTCACGACCTTCCGGTACTCGTCCGCGGTCGCGCGGAGGATCTGCCCGAGCCGGTCGCGCTTTCCGAGCTCCCGCTCGGCATCGCGGAGGATCTCCTCGATCTCGCGCAGCTTGGCCGCCGGATCGAACCCCAGGTCGTCGGCGTAGGTCACCCTGGGCAGCTCGCGCTGCTTCGAACGCAGGAACTGCTCCTCGACGTCCGCCTCCCAGCGGAGCGCCTGGAGGATGCGGATCGGCCGCTGCGCATCGAGCACGCGCTGGGCCAGGCCCGCGAGGATCTCCTTGTAGGAGCGCCACGGCCCGGCGACCGGCGGGCGCGGCGCGCTTGGGATCGGCTCGTCGCGCAGGCTCAGCGATTCGAGCGGCGCCGACTGCGCCCGCCCGTCCTCGCCGCCCCCCTCTCCGCCGCCCTCGGCGGGCTCGTCCTGTCCCCCGTCCCTGGAGGCCTTCGCCCCCGCGGCGTCGCTGCGCAGCTCGCCCGCGGCGTCGGCCGCCTGGAGCTCGGGCCGCGCCTCCCCGCTGACCGCGCACGCGTCCCTCATCTCCCGGGCCTCGGAGCTCTGCGCCATGACGATCCGATTGCTAACACCGGGCCACCTGCCGGATCAAACGCCGCCGAGCAGGGCGCCGCCGCGGCGACAGCGGGCTCGCCCGGTCCTTGTCGGCATCGCCGCCTCGGGGTACGAGGCCTGCCTCTATGAGCGACCCCGAGCACAGGAATGACGCCGAGGCGACCGACGACGACGGGTCGAGCGCCCTCTCGGACGCCGCGCTCCTCGAGCGCACAGCGGAGGGAGCCAGGCGGCTCCGCTCGGCGATCGCCCGGGCGGTGGTGGGGCAGGACGAGGTCGTCGAGGCGATGCTGATCACGCTCGCCGCGCGCGGACATGCGCTGCTCGTCGGCGTCCCGGGGCTCGCCAAGACGCTGCTCGTGTCGTCGCTCGCCAGGGCGCTCGACCTCAGCTTCGGGCGCGTCCAGTTCACGCCGGACCTCCTGCCCGCCGACATCACCGGGACCGATGTGCTGCACGAGCAGCACGGATCCCGGAGCCTGCGCTTTCAACCCGGCCCCATCTTCCACAACCTCGTCCTCGCCGACGAGGTGAACCGGACACCGCCGAAGACGCAGGCCGCGCTGCTCGAGGCGATGCAGGAGCGCAAGGTGACCGTCGGGACCACCACGCACCCCCTCCCCGACCCCTTCCAGGTGTTCGCGACGCGAAACCCGATCGAGCAGGAAGGGACGTACCCGCTGCCCGAAGCGCAGCTCGATCGGTTCCTGCTCGAGATCCACGTCACCTACCCGAGCGAGGCCGAGGAGCGCGAGGTGGCGCGGCGGACGACCTCGGGGAAGCCGCCGGCGATCGAGGCGGTGCTCCGGGCCGGGGAGGTGCGCGCCATCGGCCGCCTCATCCCGAGGATCCCGGTGACCGACGAGGCCGTGGACCTCGCCGTGCGCCTCGCGCGGGCGACGCGCCCGACCTCGGAGCGCGTCGCGCAGGAGGTGCGGGACTACGTGCGCTACGGCGCCGGGCCGCGCGGCAGCCAGGCGCTCGTGCTCGCGGCCAAGGCGCGCGCCGCGCTCCGCGGCGAAGCGGCCGCGGACGTGGACGACGTGAGGGCGCTGCTGATCCCGGCGCTGCGGCACCGGATCGTGCTCTCGTACCGCGCCGAGGCGGACGGCGTTCGCGACGTCGACGTGCTGAACGCCGTGGAGAGATCGGTGCGCTGAGCGCCCGGCCCGCCTGCGCTCCGCGCCCGCGCGCCCCGCGCCGCGGGCTCGGGCGAGCCACGCGCCGGTTACCGGGATCGACGCGCCTAGTGCTGCGCCTCCTTCAGCAGGCTCACCGCCTTCATCGCCTTCCGATCCAGGACGAAGCGCAGCGCCCCCGGCCAGCGGCCGTCCCAGCTCACCGCCACGACGCCGCTCTTCTTCAGGCCCGTCCAGCCGACATCGCCGACCAGCGCGGTCAAGAGCGCCGACAGGGAGGGCTCGTGCCCCACCAGCGCCAGCGGCTGCGCCCCCTGGTACTGCGAGAGCAGGCGCAGGATCTCGGCCGTGTCGCGGGAGGGAGAGAGCGCCGCGACCACCGACACCTCGTCCGTCAGCTCGGCCGCCTCGGCGATGATCTCCGCGGTCTGGACCGCGCGCACGAGGGGGCTCGTCCAGACCGCGGCGGGGCGCCGGCCCTCGCGCCGCGCGAGCCACCGGGCGACGCGTCGCGTGACCTTGCGCCCCTTGCCCGTCAACCAGCGACCGGCGTCGCCGAGGTCAGGCGCGTCATCCACGGCCTGACCGTGGCGAATGATGAGGATCTCCATCGTATGACCTTGGCCGGAGCGACCTCTAGCAGCTGAGCGCCGCGCGCGCGAGCGGCAGGCGAGCGCCGCGCGCGCGGTCGGCGCGCAGGCCGCGCCCGTCAGAACTCGCACTGGTGCGTCGCCGCGTTGCAGTGCGAGCCCGGGGCCACGAAGGGGCACACGCTCCCGAAGAAGGCGTCGCACGGCAGGCCGCACGTGTACGTGGTGTGCGTGTAGCAGATCTGGCCGCCGCCGCAGTCGGCGTCGGAGGCGCAGCGGCAGTTGAAGTCGTCGGGGATGCCGTTGCCGTTCTCGTCGACGCCGTCGCAGCACTCGGTCACGTAGAAATCGCTCGCGCTGCAGTCGTCGTCGGCGCAGTCGACCGCGCCGTCGCAGTCGTTGTCGAGCCCGTCCGCGCACGCGACGATCCCGAACTCGGGGCCGGGCGCGGCGCCGTTCGCGCAGCGGAAGCAGGCGCCGACGGTGGCGCAGTCGCGATCGGCGCAGTCGACGTGGTGGTCGCCGTCGTTGTCCAGCCCGTCGTCGCACACCTCGCGCGGGTTCGGGACGATCTCCACGTTGAGCGCGAAGGGCCCCTCGTTCGCGCCGCTCGCGGGATCGATCGTGTAGCCGTCGAGGAAGACGAAGTACGTGCCCGGGTAGAGGATGTCGAAGTCGAGCCGCGACGACCACGAGTCCCCGCCGCTGTCGTCGTCGCAGCCGATCTCCCGGCCGGCGTCGCAGATGCCGGTGCGCACGTAGAGCACCGTGTCGAAGCCCGACCCGATCGAGTCGAGGTGCACGCGCGACGGGGCGGTGAGCACGAAGTAGAAGACCGCCTCGCCGGCGTCGCCGCCGCAGGCGCCGCGGGTCTCGCTCACGTGGCCGGTGGTGTCGCCCGTGTAGGTGCCGGTCGCGGGGATGCGCTTCGGCGACAGGCAGCTGGCCTGCTCGAGCACGCACCGCGGGTTGGTCGCGCAGTCCGGGTCCTGGCAGTCGACCAGGCCGTCGCGATCGTCGTCGAGGGTGTTGTTGCACTGCTCCGGCGTCGGCGCGCAGGCCGGCGCGAAGGCGCAGGAGACATCGGCGCAGTCGACGCGCCCGTCGCAGTTGTTGTCGACGCCGTCGTCGCAGATCTCCGGCACGCACACCGCGCACGCCGGCGCGGTGATGCACTCTGGATCGGCGCAGTCGACGCGCCCGTCGCAGTCGTTGTCGACGCCGTCCTGGCACCGCTCCGGCGAGCCGGGCGGGACGCACGCGCAGGGGAAGACGCCGCGGCAGTCCGGATCGGCGCAGTCGACCAGGAGATCGCAGTCGTCGTCCTGGCGGTTGTCGCAGCGCTCCGCGCGGGCGCTGCAGCCGCACAGCGGGTCGGCCGCGCAGTCGACGTCGTCGCAGTCGAGGGCGCCGTCGCAGTCGTCATCGAAGCCGTTGCCGCACTTCCCGGCCTCGGAGGCAGAGCAACCGCAGGCCGAGGTCCCCGCGCACTCCTCGTCGAAGCAGTCGACGACGGTGTCGCAGTCGTCGTCGACGCCGTTCTGGCAGATCTCGCCGGCGGGGCCCGGGGTACAGCCGCAGGTCTCCGCGGCGGCGCACGCGGGGTCGAAGCAGTCGGCGACGCCGTTGCAGTCGTTGTCCGCCGCGTCCGTGCAGATCTCCGGCGCGCCCGGCCGGACGGCCGGGTTGAGGTCGTTGCAGTCGTCCCCGCCGCAGGTCGTCGGGCCCGCGCCGTCCCGGTCGTCGTCGCGCGGCCCGTGGACGCAGCGCCCCTGCTCGCAGGCGTCGCTGGTGCACTCGTCGCCGTCGTCGCAGTCCGTCGGGCCGCCGCAGGCCTCCGCGCCGCCCGCGCCGGTCGGCCAGCTCGAGCTCGACCCCTCCGTGCTGGTCGAGCCGGCCGCGCCGCCGGCGCCGCCGCTGGAGGCGGGGAGCTCGAGGAGGCTCGTCCGGCCGCACGCTCCCAGCGATGCGCCGAGCGCCGCGAACGCCCCCATCGCGAAGAAAAATCGTCGAACCAACGGGGATCGCGGGGGCGCGCCCCCGCTCCCTGCTGAAGAGCCCGGCTTCATCGCTCACCCTCTCGCGCCGGCCGCGTGGGGCCACGCTGCACGGCCCACTTTACACGCCCGGGTTTCCAGGGAAGCAAGTCTTGATCCCCGGGCGCCACCCTGGCTGTCGATACTTCCGGGGCCACGAGCTCCGGAAGCACCGCGGAAGGGCGTGCGAGGGCGGTGGCCAGGACGCGGCTGTCAGGCCCGGTACGTCGATCGGGCAGGATTGTGCCGCGGCCCTGGTGATTTGCCCGGCGGACCTGGTTGCGGGTCGGCGCGTCAGCGTGTAACGAGGGCCGGTGGCAGCGCAGCTCCAGATCGAGTACGAGCGGCCACCCCCTGGCCTCCAGCGCGGCCGGTTCGCTGCGCCGCCATGGGTCGTTCTGGTGGTTGGCGCCGCCGTGGTGCTCAGCGCGATCCTGCTGCTGAGCTTTCGGGCGCGGCGCGCCCTCCGCGCACGGGCGCGCGGCGGGCCACACCCTTCGAGGCGCCGGTGACGAGGAGCACGCCCGAAGGTCGCTTCAGGGAGGGGTTCAACACCGGTGCGATCGCCGGTTGACACCGAGCGGACCGGACCGGTAGGCACCATAGGGGACGCGCTCCCGGACGGCTGATGTAGAGTGCCGCCCGAGCGGGCGACGAGACCGCAACAACCTGGCCCGGAACACGGCCCTAGCGAGGCTGTTTTGGGTCCCGAAGATCGCCGCGCAACTGCGGCCCGTGGATACATGGCACCGATCGAACGTGGCGTTGAGCTTGTGCAGCGCGTGATCGCGCAATTGAAGAAGCGCCCTTCCAGCCAGACCGCCGTGGGGGCGAGCCAGGCGGCTCTCGACGCGCTCGAGTCGAAGCTCATGGTCGAGCTGCCGCCCACGCTGAGGACGTTCCTCGAGTTCGATTTCACGTTCGACAGCCTGGGCCCCCGGTTCAAGGGGCGGCATCGCTTCGGCCGGGACCCGTCGGCGCCTCGACCGAAGCTCACCTCGGTGCGCAAGCTGGCCGAGGCGAAGACCGACCTCGGCTGGACCGAGTCACGGCTGCGCGGCAAGCTCGTGCGGCTGCCCAACCTCTCCGGGCACCCGTGGAACGCGCTCTACCTCGGCGAGGCGCGGCGGGACGGCGAGCTCGTCATCCTCGGGCTCGACAACGAGGACACGAACGTCCGGGTCTTCCCCCGCTACACGGCGTTCGACCTGTACCTCGTCGAGCAGTGCGGCCTCGCCCGGCTGTCCGAAGCGCAGCGGCTCGAGGATCTCGAGTCGCACATCGCGCTCAACCCGGAGCTCGGGAGCACCGAGGAGGACGACGAGGGCGACACGGAGTATTGATCGCATCGCAGCGCCGCGTTCGCGCCGGCGCCGCTCGGCTGCGGACGAGGCTCGTGACGAACGCGATGGCTGCCGGTGCGGAGGTGCTCCACGTCCGGGTGGGCGAAGCCGACCCGCGCGACCGGCTCGACAAGCTCGTCGTCCACCTCCTCGAGCG
Organism: Sorangium cellulosum; assembly: GCF_004135735.1. Taxonomy (GTDB): domain Bacteria; phylum Myxococcota_A; class Polyangia; order Polyangiales; family Polyangiaceae; genus Sorangium; species Sorangium cellulosum_F. Next base: position 7,079,827 of record NZ_CP012670.1, read on the forward strand.
CGCCGGTCGCGCGACCTCACGCGCGGCGGTGCAGCGGTGGATCGCCGCGGGTCGGGTCCTCGTCGACGGGGAGCCCGCGCGCGCCTCGATCGCGGTGCGCGCGGGCGCCGACCTCGAGATCCGGCCGGAGGAGCCGCCGCCGTCCGGCGCGGCCGCCGAGCCCGAGGTGGCCGTCCCTGTGGTGTACGAGGACGAGCACCTGCTCGTGATCGACAAGCCCGCAGGGCTCGTCGTGCACCCGGCCCGCGGGCACGCGTCGGGTACGCTGGTCAACGGGCTGCTCGCGCTGCCCGGGTTCGCCCGCGCGCCCGCCGATCCGCGCGATCCGGCGGGCCACCTCCGCCCCGGGATCGTGCACCGGCTCGATCGAGGCACGAGCGGCCTGCTCGTCGTGGCCAAGGACGAGCCCACGCGCGAGGCGCTGAAGGAGCGGTTCGCGCGGCACGCCATCGAGCGCGAGTACGTGGCGATCGTGGGCGGCGAGGCGCGCGAGGCCACCTACGACACGCTCCACGGCCGCCACCCGACCGACAGGCTCCGCTTCACGTCGTGGATCCGCGACGGAGCCGGCGCCCACGGCGCGCGCGCGCCGCGCCGCGCCGTGACGCACGTCCGCGTGGTCGAGCGGCTCGGCGGCGCGGCCACCGTCGTCGCGTGCTCGCTCGAGACGGGCCGCACCCACCAGATCCGGGTGCACCTCGCCGAGCGCGGCGGCACGCCGATCCTCGGAGATCCCCTCTACGGCAGGCCGCCGAAGAGGCCCGAGCTGCGCGCGATCGCCGAGGAGCTGGGGCGGCAGGCCCTCCACGCGCGCGTGCTCGGGTTCATCCATCCCGTGACGCGCGCGCCGGTGCGGTGGGAGAGCCCGCTGCCAGCGGACATGCTCGACGCGCTCGATCGGCTGCGGAGGCTCGCTACCAGATCTTCGATTTGATGTGGCCCTTGGACTTGATCAGGATGTCCACGAGGGCGCGGTCGTAGAAGTTCTTCTGGTAGAGATCCGGCGAGACGCGGCTCTTGTAGAGGGCGCGTCCCTCCTCGATCTCCTCGGTGAGGACGTTGAAGAGGTCATCCTGCTGGATGCCCTGCACGATCTTCTCCTCGTTGTAGAGCGAGAGATCGCTTGCGATGGCGCGCGCGAGGCGTCGCGCAGCCTCTTCCGTTTCAATCAAGGGCATCGGTCTCTCCTCCAGGGTTCGCCAGCCGGGGGCACGCGCTCCCGAGCCGAGGGGCGCCTAGGATGCAGCAGCGCGGGCGGCGCTGTCAAAGTCGCTCACGCTCCGACGCGGAGGGCGACGCGGAAACCGCGCTGCCGGCGGCGCCGTCGCCGCCGGCGCCGGCGCCCTCCATGGCGCGCGGCACGCCGGCGCGATGCCGCGCCGGGTCCTGCCGCGCCGCGGCGAGGGCGGCGAGCCCCGTGAGCAGCGGGAAGGCGACGAGCGCGTAACGACCCGCGCCGAAGAACACGGCGTGGGTGAGCGCGGTCGCGGCGAGGACGGCGAGCGCGGCGCCCGCGAGCACGGGCGCCCGGAGGAGCGCGCGCCCCTCGAGCAGCGCGAGGCCGAGGAGCGCGAGGTATCCCACCCAGGCATGCACGTGCAGCGCGGCGACGACGCCCACGGCGAACAGCGCGAGCCGCGCGAGGGCGAGCCCGCGATGCGCGAGCGAGAGCTCGCGGGCGCGGCCCCCGAGCGCGCCAGGCGCCGGCGCCGAGCGGCGCAAGGCCCACACGAGGGCGAGGAGGAGGACGGCGCGCTCGAAGGCGGTCTCGACCGCGCCGAGCGCGACCTTGGCGGCCTCGCTGAAGGCCGCCGGGTTCGAGGCGTGCAGGTACCACCCGGCCGCGCCGCAGTAGTCGAACGTCGCCGCGAGCTTCCGGGGCATGAGCCCGAGCCAGGTGCCGGGGTGCTCCACGATGAACCGGCGCGCCTCGCGGCCGAAGCAGGCGTCCTTGCCGGCCTCGTCGAAGACGTCGCGGCAGGCCTCGGGCACCTGGATCGGCGACCAGGCGCCGGTGGAGGCCGGGTCCGCGCCGATGAGGAGGTTCCAGCCCCCGTTCACGCTGACCAGCGCGCACCGGTCCATCCGCGCGCAGTTGCGCGCGGTCCACGGCGCGCAGACGAGGAGCGCCGCGATCACGGTCAGCAGGATCGGCGCCGCGCGGCGCGCGGCCCGCGCCGCGCCGACCCGCGGGGCCGGCGCTCCGCTGGATCGCGGGGGGTCGCCGGGCGCAGGACCCAGGAGGGCGAGGCCGGCGAACACGGGCGCCAGCACGAGCGTCTGCGGGCGGACCAGGGTGGCCATGCCCACGAGCAGGCCGAGGACGACGAACGGGGCGAGCGCGGGGCGGCGCTCGCGCGCCCACGCGGACGCCCACGCCGCGCAGGCGACGAGCGAGCCGGTGACCCCCTCGGTCATGAGCGCCGGGGTGTACGCGACGAGCCCGGGATGGAGCGCGACCAGCGCGCCCGCGAGCGCCGCCACGGCGCGCGATCGCGGCGCGGCGCGGGCCGCCAGGCGGTGGACGGCGAGCGCCCCGAGCGCGCCGAGCACGGCGTTCAGCAGCATCGCGCCCGCGGGGTGCGTGCCGACCAGCGCGTACAGCGCGCCGATCGCGCCTGGATAGCCGACCGGATAGTGCGCGGCGTACGTGACGACGCCGTCGGGCCACAGCCAGGTGTAGCCGAGCCCCGCCGCGATCCGCTCGGCGATGCGCTGGTAGTAGGTGGCGTCGGCGGTGGGCGGGAACCGCCCGGCCGCCCAGGCGACGACCGCGACCCGCGCCGCGAGGGCGAGGGCGAAGATCGCGACCCCGTCGCGCCGACGCGGGGCGGCGGGCGCGTCGCCGCTCATGACGGGCGCGCGGGCGACAGCGGGAAGCGCGCGAGCAGGCCTGTGGCCCGCAGCGCGGCGATCACCTCGCACGCGGGCAGGCCGACGACGTTGGAGTACGAGCCGTCGATGCGCGCGACCGCGAACGCGCCGACGCCCTGGATCGCGTAGGCGCCGGCCTTGTCGAGGCCCTCGCCGGTCGCCGCGTAGGACGCCACCTCGTCGTCGCCGAGCGCGCGGAAGCGCACCCGCGTCATGACGGTCTCGGCGTGGAGCGCCTCGTCGCGGCCCGGGACGGCGGCCGCGGCGAGCTCGATCCGGCCGCCGCCGGCGATCGCGAACCGGGTCCAGACCTGATGCTCGCGGCCAGAGAGGGCGCGGAGCATGGCGCGGGCGTCCGCCTCGTCCCGCGGCTTGCCGAGGGGGGTTTCGTCCAGGATCACCGCGGTGTCCGCGACGAGGACCGCGCCGGCCCCGGCGGCTTGCTGCAGGCGGCGCGCGGCCGCGAGCTTCGCCAGCGTGATGCGCTCCAGGTAGGCCGCCGCGCTCTCGCCGGGGCGGCCCGACTCGTCGACCTCGGCCGCCGCGACGCGGAGAGGCAGGCCGAGCGTGGTCAGGATCTCCCGCCGGCGCGGCGAGCCGGAGCCGAGCAGGAGCGGATGCGATTCGTCGATCATGGGCGTGCGAGCGCGGGGGGCGCCGGCCCCAGCCGCGCATCGTCCTAGCACGGCTCGAGAGGGACCGCGGGGCACAGCGCGCCCCGGCGCCTCGAGCGCCCTCCGGATCGCGCCGGGACGATTGCTGTTTTGACTCTCACCCCGGCAGTAGTAGAGGGTCGGGCGCGATGCGCGCCAACCGGAGGCAGCCGGCACGATCAGGCCTCCCGCTGCTCTTGGCCCCCGGGCTCTTCGTGGCGGGTCTCCTCCCGACGCCGGCGCGCGCGGACGAGTGCGCGCCGGACCACGGGCTGTCGGGCTGCATCGACGCCGACAACCTCTGGCCCCACGCTGGCGGCGGCCCGTTCTTCGCCGTGGGCAGCACGGCGACGACCCCGAGCGCGAAGGCCTCGTTCGGCCTCGTGACGAGCTACCTGTCGCGGCCCGTGGGCCTGCGCGTCGCCTCGCCCGACCCCGAGGGGACGGTCGTTCACCTCCTGGACAACATGGTCGACGCGACCTTCCTCTGGTCGCTCGGCCTCACCGATCGCCTCGAGGTCACGGTCGCCGCCCCCGTCACGCTGTACCAGGACGGCGCCGGCTTCTCCGACGTGCACGGCACCGACGCGGAGCTGCCGCGCAGCGTGCTGCGCGACGCGCGCCTCGGCGCCGCGCTCTCGATCGTGCCGCCGCCCCAGCGCGGCCCCCTCGACGGCGCCTCGCTCGCCGCGCGCCTGGAGCTGGGCCTGCCCACCGGCGACGGGAGCGTGTTCGCCAGCGCGGGGACCGTCACCTTCGCGCCGAGCGTCGCCGCGGCGTACCAGCGCGGCCGCCTCCGGCTCGGGGCCGAGCTCGGCGCGCGGCTCCGCGGGTCGAGCGCGCTGGCGAGCACCGAGGTCGGCTCGCAGCTCCTCGGCGCGCTCGGCGCCGCGGTCGACGTGCTGCCGGACCGCTGGCTCACCGCCTCCGCCGAGGCGTTCGCCCTCTACACGCTGGCCGAGCAGCCCGCCGGAGACGCGGCGCTCGTGCCCGCGGAGTGGATCCTCTCGGCCACGAGCGCCCCGCTGCTCGCCGGCGATCTCTCGCTGTCGGCGGGCGGCGGCGGCGCCCTCCCCCTCGCCGGAGCGGGCGCGCTCACCGCGCCGCGCTTCCGGTTCAACCTGGCGCTCCGCTACGCCCCGACGGGGCGCGACGCCGACGCGGACGGCGTCCTCGATCGCGACGACCGCTGCCCGCTCGTCGCGGAGGACCGCGACGGCTTCCAGGACGGCGACGGCTGCCCTGACCCCGACAACGACGGCGACCGCATCCCCGACGAGCGCGATCGGTGCCGGGACGAGCCCGAGACGATCGACGGCTTCCAGGACGGCGACGGCTGCCCCGACGCCGACGACGACAGCGACGGCGTCCCCGACGACGCCGACGCCTGCAGGAACGCCCCGGAGGATCGCGACGGCTTCCAGGACAGCGACGGCTGCCCCGATCCGGACAACGACGGCGACCGCATCCCCGACGAGCGCGACCTGTGCCCGAACGGCGCCGAGGACGTGGACGGGTTCCGGGACAGCGACGGCTGCCCCGATCCGGACAACGACATCGATCAGGTGCCCGACGCCGGCGACGAGTGCCCGGGCGAGCCCGAAGATCGCGACGGCTTCCAGGACGAAGACGGCTGCCCCGAGCCCGACAACGACGAGGACGGCGTGGCCGACGCGGTCGACGCGTGCCCCGTGGCCGCCGAGACGATCGACGGGACGAGCGACGCCGACGGCTGCCCCGAGCCCGGGGGCAGGTCGCTGCCGCGGTGGTCCGGCGAGCGGGTCATGCTCGACGGTCTGGTCCGCTTCCCCGCGGCGAGCGCGCGCGTGCCCCCCGCGCTGGCGGCCCAGATCGGCATGATCGCCCAGCTCTTGCGCGGGCGCATGCCCCTCGATGCCGTCATCGTGGAGGCGTACCCCGATCGCCAGGGGGATCAGTCCGCGCGCGCGCTCGATCTCGCCGGCGCGCGCGCAAGCGCCGTCAAGGAGCTCCTTGCCGGCGCAGGCATCCCGGCGGACCGGATCACGGCCGCCGCCGGCGATTCATCGACCCAGCGCGCACCCGGCGCGCCCCAGATCGAGGTCACGGCCATCCGTGCTCGGCGCTCGAAAGCAACCCCTCGAGCGCCGGACACAGCCACCTCGACGACCGGAGAGAAGAAACAGCAATGATTGTCCTCGAGGCACGCCGTGCCCGTCATTTGATCGTCCGCCTCGATCGAGGCGAAGAGTTTCCTGCCGCGCTGGTGCGCGCCCTCGACGAGGCGGAGGCGCGCGCCGGCTGGGTCGAGGGGACCGGCTCGCTCGAGCGCGCCGAGATCGCGCTGTTCGACCAGGCCTCCCGCACCTACGCGAAGACGCGCGTCCTCGACGGCCCGTGCGACGTGGTGGCGCTCTCGGGGAGCATCGCGCTCCAGCAGGGCGAGACCTCGCCCCGCCTGTCGGCGACGCTCGCCCGCGAGTCCGGCGTCGGCCTCCAGCTCGCCGCCGGCGAGCTCGTGTGGGCGCGCGTCTACGGGCTCGAGCTCCGCGTCACCGTGTTCGACGACGTGCCGCTCGTGCGGGCCCCTGACGATCGCACGGGCCTCATGCAGCTCGCGGCCCAGTCCTCCACGACCCCGGCAATCGTGAGCGAGCCGCCCCGCTCCGTGCCTCCGGCGCCGGTCGCAGAGCCGCCCCGCACCGTGCCCCCGTCCTCCGGCGCAGAGCCGGTCCGCACCGCGCCCTCGACCTCCGGCATCGAGCCGCCCCGCACCGCGCCCTCGATCTCCGGCGCAGAGCCGGTCCGCACCGCGCCCCCGGCCTCCACCCTGGAGCCCGCCGCCTTGCCCCTGCCCCAGCGCCCGGTCCGCCGTCGCCAGGAAGAGGAGATCTATCCGGAAGTGGGTGACAACGTGACCCACTTCCACTTCGGCGAGTGCATCGTGATCAGCTCCGACGGCGAGCGGATCCGCCTCCGCCAGGAGCGCGACGGCCGCGTGCGCGAGGTCTCGCTGACGATGCTCCGCATCGAGACGCCCACCGTGGACGCGGCGACGGGCAAGAGGCACTTCCGCCTCGCGCGAAAGAACTGAACGGGCCTCGCGCCGCCTCGAGGGGGCCGAGGCGGCGCGGAGACGCGGCCGCTCAGAAGACGCGCTGGGCGACGTTGATCGAGTCCCCGGCCTGGAGGGGCACGTCGGGGATCTTGTTGTCGATGATGTCCTCGACCGAGACGGTGGCGAACACCGTCTTGCCCTGGGACCTCCTGCGAATCGTGACGCGATCCTTGTCCGCGATGCTGTTGAACCCCCCGGCCATCGAGATGGCGCGGAGCAACGTCATGCCAGGCTGGAGCGGCAAGGACCCGGGCTTCTGCACCTCGCCGAGCACCTCGACCCGCTTCGAGTTGTACTCCTTGATGCTCACGCTCACGCTGGGATCGGTGAGGATCTGCCCCTCCATGAGCTTCGCGCGCACGAGCTCCGCGAGCTCCTGCGGCTCGAGGCCCGCGACCTTGAGCCGCTTCACGTAAGGGAAGTCGACGGTGCCATCCGGAGCGACGGTGAACGTCGTGGGGAGCTTGTCCTCGCCGACGATGCGGAGCTCGAACACGTCTCCGACACCGATGCTCGTCGCCTCCACGGGCGGAGGCAGGTTCACCGGCTCAGGCTGACGCGCCGAGCAGGCGGAGATCAAGAGCGCGAGCGCCGCGGCCAGCCACCTCTCAGAACGCCGCATCACATGAACCAACGCACGCCCAGGTAGGCCTCGAACTGCTGCCACCCGAGATGGTTCTCCACGTTCCCGTCGACCCCGCGTGCGGTCAGAGCGGTGCTGCTGACGTTGTTCCCGTACCGAAGGGTCGAGTTGATCCCGAGGGCGTCCGTGATCCGATATTCGCCGAACAGAGAGGCATCGATACGGACATCCGTCCAGGAAGGCTCAGCCACCAGGCTGGGGGTCTCCGGCGCGCCGGGGTAGACGATCGCCGCCACGCCGCCGTCGGCGATGAGCAGGAAGCGCCCGCCAAAGAAGTAGGTCAGCTTCAGGTAACCGCGGTTGCGCTCGTAGTAGGTCCAGAGATAGCTATCGTGGAAATCGCGCGTGAAGCCGGCCGAGAGCGACGACAGCGCGAGCGTGGCGGCCTCCGGATCGGTCGAGGGGTTGGGCGTCAGGAACCACTTCAGCTCGAGCTGGCCGATGACGCTGTCGAAGTCGTTCACGGCGTCGACCTGGCCCTCTGCCGTGTAGAAGCTCGCGCCCCAGCCGGCCATCGCGAGGAGGCCGAACGACGGGGTCACAAGGCCGTTGATCCCGATCTGCGCGCGCAGCGGATGAGACGAGAGCTGGGAGGTCGGGTTCGGGTAATCGACGAACCCCAGCGACGCGTCGTAGATGAGGGCGGTGCGCGGCAAGAACCGCCAGCGGCCCCGCGTGCGGATCGAATGGTGCAAGTTGGTCAGGCCGCTGAACTCATCCACCTCGAAGAACGTGCCGAGGAAGCGATAGCCCAGCCGCCAGTCGAGCAGCCCCCCGCCCGGCGTCCACACGAGCTCCGCCCCCGCGTTCGCGTGGATCCGCCGGAAGCTCTGGTTCGAAATCCCGAGATCGGAGGAGGCGATGGTCCGGCCGAGCGACCCATCGAGGACCACGGACCACGGTCGTCGAGGCAGGATCGTGAGGCTGGCATCGAGCAGCCCCCCGATGTTCCGCTGATCGCTCAGCCGCTCTTGCCCTGTCTCGGTGCCGGAGACCGGGAAGAACTCCTCGTAGGTCGCGGCGATACCGCCGCGGAACTCCACGTCCGGCGGCGGCGCGTCGGGCGTCACCTCCAGGCGCTGTCGGCTGAGCGTCGACAGCGAGAAGGACGGCGTGATCCGGAGCCGCATCGACCCCACGGGCCCGCGATCGAGCGAATCGATCACGTCATCCTCGGACCTGCGGAAGAAGTTCGAGTCGTAGCCGAACTCCGCGGCGACCCCGGGGTGCAGCTCCAGATCGCCGGCGCGTATCCCTATACCCTCGGTATAGCGACGATCCTTGAGCCAGGGCTGATCCTGCGCGAAGGCCAGCGCCGGGGACAGAGTGAACGTGCAGACGGCAGCGGCTATGGTGGGACGAAGTTTCATCGCCTATTGGGCAGTGGCAATCCGGGAGAGGCGGTCGCCTACCTAAAACAGCTACTGCACGCAGGCGGCTCGATGATGATCTCGCTGACGGGGTATTCGGAAGGATCCTCCTTGGGGAGGTTCGGATCGATCGTCGCTGTCACAGCGCTGTCGCCGATGAAGCCAGCCTCCTGACCGATGCACTGGTTGGCCTCGGCCGTCAGCTGCTCAGTCCGCTGTCGCAGGACCGTCAGGATCGTGAATTCATGGTTGGAGAGATCGGCGTCCCGCCGATTCACCGCGAGCTCCAGCCCCTGTCGCCGCTCGCGGGCGGACCGGATGGCGACATCGATCTGATTCAGCTTGTCGTTGAGACAGAGCGTCTTCACGACATCGCGCTGCGAACGGGCCGTCTCGAGCTGGCGGCGCACCGAGGTGCGGGCGCCATCCATCCGGGCAAGGAAGGCCTCGCTCTGGGCAAGCTGCTCGGCCGGGGAGAGCGTGACCTGCCGCGCAAGCCCCGCAGATGCATCCGGCGGCGGCGCCGTCTGCGCCTGCGCAGCAGCAATGCCATGGCCGACCACGATCGAGATCAGCGCCACTGCTGCAAAGCCGGGGATCTGTTCGCGCTTCATCCAAGCCTCCGGAAGTCAGGCCCGCGAAGTATAAGTGCGGGCAGACGTGGTTGTCAAAACGCAATGAGCGTGCCGGACAGCCAGCAGATCGAACCCATCAGGCGAATCCGTACGAGGTGCTTCCTCCTTGGATGCGAGAGACCGGCACGCCATTCAACTTCGGGCGAAGGCGAAGCGGATGAGGATGGCGGCCTGATCAGGGCCAGAGGCAGAGATCGGGGCTATTGGCTCACGAAAGTGACAGGGATCACAATCGTCGCGCCACCGCCCTCCGGCGGCGCGAACTGCGCGCTCTGGACCCGGGCGACCACGCAGGAGATCACGGTCCCGGAAAGGGTGGATCCGCCCGAGGGCGTCGCCGAGAGCACCTCGCCGTTGGGGCCGACCCTTGCGGTGATCCTGACCGAGCCCTTCATGGTCGGATCTTCCTGAAGACCCTTATTATAGCAACGACGGAATCCAGCCGTCATCCTGGCGACGACGGCGGGGGCGTTCGAGACGCTCCCGCCAGAGACCGCGGCGCCGCCGACCTGGGCGTTGCCCACCGGTCCCTTGACCGCCTGGGCCGAGCCTGCGGTCGCCGGGCCGCTGGTCCCCGTGTTGCCGATGGTCGCGAGCCCCCCGCCGCCGGCGGTGCCTGGCCTCACCGTGCCCCCGCCCGAGGAGCCCATGTTCAGGCCCGCCACGCCCCCTTTGCCGACGCCGGCCCCGGAGGCGGCTGCGTTCTCCAGGAGGCCGGTCGGCACGTCCCCCGAGCTCAGGACGCTGGAGGTCGCGTTCCCGCTCGAGTTGAGCGCCGCCAGCATCTGGACGTCGAGCTGCGCGAGCTCGTTGGCGATCGCGGACGCGCGGGCGTCGCTGATGCCGCCGGAGCCCTTCCCCGGGCTCCCCGCGCCGCCCTTGCTGCCGCCGCTGGCCGCCTTGGGCGCCTCGGCCGTGGCCGCCGCGGTCGCGGCCGGCGCCTCGACCGCCTCCTTCGGCTGCTCGACCGGCGGCGGAGGCGGTAGCTGCCTCACGGACTCGAGCAGCTGCGCCACATCGACCTCATCGTCGACGACCGGGTCCATCCAGTCGGAGTAGATCGACCCCACGGCGCCGAAGTGGAACAGGAACGAGAACGCCGCGATGATCGTCGTCGTCCAGTCGATATCGCTCGCGATGCCCGACTTCACCGACACGGGAAGCTGCGGCTTGGGCTGCACCGGCGGCGGCGCGACGAACTGGAACAGGAACGTCGTCTCCCCCGCGACGATCTTGCCGCGCGCCTCCTCGCTGAGCTGGACCTGAAAAGCCTGGGTGTTGCCCACCGTCACGCGCTTCGCGGACGACTTGAGCGCGGAGAGCTCCGAGACGCCGGCCTTGAAGGCGACCCGACCGGTCATCCCCTCCAGGAAATTGAGGAAGTACTCACCCCCCACGAGCTCGAACAGCCGAAAGCTCGGCGGGATGCTCTTGCTCGGGATGACGAACATGCTCTTTTCGCTGGGGCCGATGGTGACGTGCGTGCGCTGCTTGATGACGCGCTCCTCGATCACCTTCCCCCCCTGAACCAGGCCGATCCGGAGGACCTTGGGCCCGGTCGCCTGCGGGATGGCCCGCATGACCGCGGTCATCTGCCCGGGCTGCCCGGGACGTGACGGGGTGGGGTGCGGTTGCTGCTGGGTCATGGCAAGGGCCTCCGAGCGAGGGGGGACGAACCAGGGGCCGACGCCGACCGCAATCGGCAGGCGAAGCCGCGCCCCGCGGCCCGGCGGAGACCGGGCCTCGATCCGCGGAGAGAGCGCTGCACGGGTGACAGAACCACAGTTCCGGCGAGGGTACATGGACACGCTGTGGCGGTCCAGGAGAGCGCGCCGTGCGGAGGGTGCTCAGGGGTGCTTGCGGCGCGCGCGGCGTGACGATGCGGACGGCGCCCTGGCGACGCCGTCGAGCGGCGCACGCGCGCCGAGCGCCGCGGCGTCGACGAGCGGCGCACGCGCGCCGAGCGCCGCGTCGACGAGCGCCGCGTCGACGAGCGCCGCGTCGACGAGCGCCGCGGCGACGAGCGCGTCGATCGCCTCGCGCTGGCGCGCGGCGGCGGCCCGGCCGGCGCGCCCCGCCGCGGCCGACGCGATCGCGCCGGCGGCCCCCGCGCCGAGGACCAGCGCGATGACCGATGGGCCGCCCCGCGCGAGGAAGGAGAGCGTGGCCAGGAGCAGCGCGCCGAGCGCCGACAGGCGCGCCGCCGCAGGGGGCCATCCGGCGCCGACGTCGAGCCGCTGCTCGACCTCGGCGAGGAGATCGTTCGCCGCCGCGATCTTCGCGCGGGGGTCGGCGGCGGTCATGACCGCGACGGAGAGCCGGTGCTCCCAGCTCTCCGGCGGCGACCGCCTCGCCAGCTCGGCCAGCCTCGCCTCGCCCGGCAGCGCGCGGAGCGAGCGCGCGAGCTCCCTCGCGTCCCCGCAGGTCGCGCGCGCGATCCGCGCCGGGTGCTTCCAGGAAATCGCGGCGCAGACGCCGCTCATCGCGAGCGAGAGCGCAGCGAAGAGCGCGGCGGACACGGCGCCGCCTAGAACGGATCCTTGAAGATCGCCTGCTCGATGCGGTCCAGGAACGGCTGCCGCAGCTCGGCGAGCGTCAGCTTCGGCTGGATCCGGCTCACGTCGACGGCCGCGATCGGCTTCTGGATCCGGCCGGTGATCGTCACCTCGGCGAGGGTGATGACCCCGCGCTGCTTGCCCTTCTCCTGCGCGTCGGCCCGTCCGCCGTGGCCCAGGATCGCCAGCAGGACCGAACCCAGCGCCAGTGACCTGTACATGCTCATGGTGTCCCTCCCGTGTCGGTCGCGGCGTCCACCACGCCGCCGTCCGCCGCCGCGGGCGGAGGCGCAGGCGCCACCGGCTGCGCCGCGGCCGCCGCCGCCTCGAGCTCGCCCTGCTTGAGCTTGGCGCGGTTCAGGAGCTCCTCCGAGTCGTCGCGCTGGCCCTTGTTGCGCAGCTCCTGGAACTTCGTGAGCGACTGGATGGCCGCCGTCACCTGCTGCTTCGGCGTCATGCCGGGGACGCTGGGGGCGAACAGGTAGAGCAGGCCGAGATCGTAGTGGACCTGCGGCAGGTTCGGGTTGCGGGCGAGCACCCAGTCGAACTCGCGCTTCGCCTCGACGTAGCGCTCGAGCAGGCGGTAGGCGTCCCCGAGGTTGAGGTGCGCGGCGACGTGCTCGGCGTCGAACCGGATGGCCCCCTCGAGGAGCGGCAGCGCCTCCTGGGCGTTGCCCGCCTCGAGCAGGAAGGTCGCGAGCTGCACCCGCGCCTCGACGAGGTCCGGGCGACGCGCCACCGCCTTGCGGAACTCCTCCATCGCCGCGGCGCGTTGCCCCTGCTCCCGGTAGATCAGGCCCCGGAGCAGCAGCGCCTCGGCGTTGTCCCTGTCACGCGGCGGGTTCTCGCTGACCGGCTCGAACCCGTCCAGGATCGCCTGGAGCGCGTACAGCGCGAGATCGAGGCGCCTGTTCCTGTAATGGTCGCGCGCGATGATGACCATCGCCGGCCGGTAGTCCGGGTTGATCTTCAGCGCCTCCTGCGCGAGCCGCTGGGCCGAGCCGGTGTCCCTCTGGAGCGACTTGATCTCGGCGAGCGTCGCGATGATCGCCGCCGATTTCGGCACCTGGCCGCGCTTCTCGTTCAGGAGCCGCTCGGCCTCGCCGAGCTGGTCCTTCCTGGCGAGCAGCATCGCGTACGCGATGATGGCGGGCTCGTAGTCCGGCACGATCGTGAGCGCCTGGCGGTAGCTCGCGCCCGCGCCCGCGTCGCGCAGCCGCTCCTGCACCACGCCGAGCGAGTAGAAGGCCTGGTGCGCGCGCGGGTCCGCCTGCGTCGCCTGCGAGAACAGGGCCCGCGCGCTGGCGAGGTCGCCGATCGCGAAGGCCTGCAGGCCGCTCTGGTAGAGCGCCGCCGCGCGGGCGTTCATGGCCGGATGCGCCCCCTGGGCGGGCTGCTCGTACGGCCGCATCGAGCTCGGCGCGTCGCTCATGCCGTACGGCGCCAGGCCCGGCGGCGCGGCGGCGCCGGGCCCCGCGGGGTGGGTGGGCGCCCTGGGAGGCGGCGTCGCCTCGTCGCCGCAGGAGGCGGCGGCGAGCGGCGCCGCGAGGGCGAGCAGGGCGGCGAGGACGGCGTCAGGGAGGCGGCGCTTCATGGGACGACCGGCAGGGGCAGGGGGAGTCCGTCGGGCGCGAGCGGCGGGGTCATGCCGGGCCGCGTCCGGAGGAAGATGCCGTCCTTGTACTCGAACGGGCGCTTCGTCTCGGGGTCGATGACGCCCTGGCTCCACGCGCGCAGCTTGGCGTCGCCAAGGATGTCCGTGAAGAACGCGAGCCGCTGGATCGCATGATCCACGGCCGGATTCCGGATCTTCCACGCCTTCGCCCAGACGACCGACTCGACGTAGAACTTGACCATCGCCTTGTCGGCGTCGTCGAGGAGCCGCTCGCGCGCGGCGCGCCACTGCTCGCGCCGGCTCTGGCGGAGCGCGTCGGCCGTCTCCTGGAGATCCTCGCGATCGCTCGTCTCGGCGAGCTTGAGCAGCCGCTCTTCCTTGTCGGTGTAGAGCCTGAGGCCCGGCGGACGAGCGTTGTAGAGGCCGGTCCGGCAGGAGTCGTAGAGCGAGCCCTGCCGCGCCCGCGCGGCCACCGACCAGGGCCGCGACTCGTAGGTGGTGATGACCTCCTGGAGCTCCTTCCAGTACCTGTCGTTGGCCTTGACGAGATCGGCCTCGAAGGCCTTCTTCACCCGGTCGATCACGCCCTCGTAGCGGTGGTGCCCCGTGTCGTAATCGAACTCGGCCTTGATGCGCTCATCGATGGCCTTGTAGGCGCACTCCGCGGCCATGTCGGCCTGCACCGACCCGAGGACCTTCGCCGTGTCGCCCGCGGCGGAGCGCCGGAACGCCGTGAACGCGTTCATGGTGTTCCTGCACCAGTCGCGCGCCTTCGGATCGCCGCCCGCCGCGCGCATCTTGGACGCGTGGTACGCCGCCTGGACGACATACCCGCTCGCGGCCGGGTTGTTCTTGTTGGCGGTGTAATACGCCTCCATCGACTGCATCGCCTTGTTGCGCGCGGCCCGGTTCGGGCCCTCGTCGGAGCCGCGCTCGTCCCAGGCCTTCATGTCCGCCGACGCGACCAGGAAATCGATGTCGGCCTTCTGCTCGGGGGGCGGGCTCAGGCTCATGAACGTGGCGCGCGATGCGGTCATCCTGTCGCGCTCACCGGTGTTCGCGTGGAGCAGCACCGCGTTCCGGGCCGCGTCCCGGCGCGCCGCCTGCTCGAACCGCGTGTTGCGCGCGATGGTGTCGTAGGTCTCGGCCGCGCTCCGGTAGTTGAAGAACAGGACGTACGCGGCGGAGAGCGCGTCGTACGCCTGCTTCAGGTACTTCACCCGCTCGGCGTAGCGCTTCGGATCGGGGTCCTTCGGGGGGGTCGCCTCCGGGTCGCCCTTCTCGAGCTTCGCCAGGTTCTCCTCGCTCCCGTACTCCTTGATGAACAGCGAGTACATGGCGATGGCCTGATCGTAGTCGCCGACCTGCTTGTAACAATAGGCCCCGTTCATGGCGGCCTCCGGCGCCTCGTCGCGGGCCGGCGCCTTCTCGAGCGCGACCTTGTACAGCGCGGCCGCCTCGCGCCAGGCGGCGACGCGCTCCGGGCCGTCCGGCATCTTCTCGGCCCTCTCGAACGCCCGGGCAGCGTCGATGTAGTAGCCGCGCGAGATCGTCGGCCGGGCGATGTCGCCCTCCTTCAGCTTCTGCTCCTCGCTGACGGCGCAGCTCCGGGTGAGCGCCGCCTCCGCGAGCTTGCGGCTCTGCTCGACGTCGTTCTCGAGGTTCGACATCGTCGTGAGCCGCTCCCACGCCTTGTAGCCGAACTCCGTCTTGCCGCACTGCGCGTCGTAGATGGGCTCGAGCCGCCTGCGCGCCTCCGCGAACTGGCCGTAGAGGAAGTAGTAGTCGGCCGCCTGGAACGCGTACAGATCGATGTTCTTCGGGGCGTCGAGCGCGGGCGGGACGCGCTGGATGTACTCGTCGCGCGCGGTGACCGCGGCCTGCACCGGCCCGGGCAACGGCTCGGCGACGACCCGCTGCTCGCTGCCCTCGCCGACGATCTTGACCTTCTCGCGCGGCTCGATGCCCTCGGCGCCGCCGGTCCGCTGGAACCGCTTGTGCTGGTCGAGGAGCGCCTGGTGGGCCGTGTCGACGACCATGTACGCGGCGGGCTGCAGGTACTTGTCGTCCTCGTTGGAGTCGCGCACGCCGATCGCCGCGCGCCTCGCCGCGTCGACCTCCTGCGCCGTGGGCGAGCGATCCATCGCCACCGTGATGACGACCACCATGTGGAGCGCGTCGGCCAGCCAGTAGCGGCTCTCGTACGCGTCGGGGGCGTTCTCGTCCTGGCTCAGGTAGCCGGCCCAGCCCTGCGCGGCCAGGCGGTACTCGCCGAGCGCGCGCTCGAAGATCGGGTCGCGCGTCTCCTTCTCGTTGACGTTCAGCGCCTGCTGCACGAGGGCGCGCCCCGCGTTCGTGTGGTCGGCCGCGGCCCGCCGGAGCCCGCCGCGCACCAGCCGCTCGGCCGCCTGGATCGCCTCGGGGTCGTCCTTGTTGGCCTCGACCCACGGGGTCATCCCCACGTACTGGGCGAGCTTGGTGCGCGCCTCGAGCGCCTTCGCCGAGTTCAGCGCCCGCTCGGCCGTCCCCTCGCGCGACTGCGACGTGAGCGTGTCGTAGATGTCCGCGATCTGGTTCTGGACGACGGGCGCGTCGCGGTGCATCGGCCACTTCTGGAGGAGGATCTCGCTCACCTCGATCGTGTTCCGATACTGGTTGAGCTCCTTGAACTCCAGCGCGAGCGCCTTGTAGATCTCGACCGTCCACTTCTGATCTTGCGGGATCAGCCTCGGATCCTGGACACGCTCGATCGCGATCCGCATCTTCTGCTCCGCGATGCGGGGGTCGGTCTCGATATCGAGGACATCGTTCCTCGGGATGTAGGGCTCCTCCGGCCCGGGGCCGACGATGTCCAGGTACGTCAGCGAGCCGGCGATGTAGGTATACGCCTCCGCCCGGAAATCCGCGCCAGGATCCCCCGTCAGCTTCTCCTGCTCATCGGTGTAGCGGAGCAGCTCGATGAACTGGCGCACCGAGGTCTCGTAGCGCTGCTGCTTGAAGTACGTCCACGCGAGCTTGTACATCGCGACGCCGTGGACCGGGGGCTTCTTGTACTTGATCGACTGCCGGTACGCGGACTCGGCCCGGTTGTAGTTGAACGGGCCGCCGGCGCGGTCGATCTCGTTGAAGTGATAGTCGCCGATCTGCCACCAGACCTCGGCGATGTAGCGGGGCTCGGCGCCGAGCACCGTCTTCTGCGGGATCGGCTGGCACTCATCCGGGTAAGGATCGATGAAGGTCGTCTCGTCCTCGACGACGTCCGCCTGCGCCCGCCCGGCCCGGCGCGCGGGCTGCCCTGCCCTGCCCGGCGTGGCGCCGATCGGCGTCGGATGGCGCGCCTCCCAGCCGGTCCAGTAATCGTCGTCGTGGTCCTGGGGGAGCTTGCCGACCGTGTCGCGCGTCGGGTCGCTCGGGTCGGGCTCGACCGGGTAGGGATACCTGTTGTGGCACACGAGCGAGCGCCACACCTGCTGCGCCTCCGGGAAGCGGGCCGAGTCGTTCAGCGCGTGGCCGAGGTAGTAATAGATCCCAGCGAGCTCGCGGTACTGCGGGAACTCGCGGATGACGCGCTTGTAGAGCGCGATGGCCGGGAGCAGCGCCGCGCTGAGATCGTCGCTCGCGTCCGTGTCCGTGCGCGCGCGCTCCTCGTAGAGCGCGGCCAGGCGGAACATCGCGTCGGGGGTGTTCTCCGGGTGGGCGTTCGGTCCGCTGTAGCGCTGGACGAACACCTCGAGCCGCCGGATCGCCTCCTCCCGGGCGTCGCGGAGCCCCTTCCTCTCCGTCTCGAGCTCCCGGTCGAGCGCCGAGAGGATGCGGCGGCGCCTGTCCTCGTAGTGGTGCTGGACGATGCGGGTGATGGCGCTCCGGTAATCGCGGGCCGCCTTCTCGTAGGCGGCCGCCTCCTTCTCGAGCGCGGCGAGCGCGGCGAGCTGCGCGGGCGTGGGAGGAGGAGGCGGCGGCGCCTGCTTGCGCCCCGTCGACGCCGGCGGCGCGAAGGCGGGCACCGGCGGCACCGGCGGCGCAGGGGCGGCCTCGGCCGGCGCCGTGGCGCCCTGGGCCGTCGGCGCCGTGAGGGGCGCCGGCGCAGCCTGCGTCGCGGCAGGAGCGACGGACGCCGCCGGCGCTGGCTGGCCACCCGGCTGGGAGAGCGCGAGCGGCGTGACCGCGAGCACCAGGGCGAGGCTGGCCACCCCGAGCGCGCCGCGCGGGCGGCGGCGGCGCGGGCGGGCGCCGCCGCGCGGGCCGGGCGCGACCCCTGCTCCGAGCCACGGCGCCACGGCCCCCGCGCGCGGCGCCTCAGACGTCCGCGGCGCGCCCGCGCCGCCGTGCTCCTTGCTCACTTCTCATCCTCCGGATCGCCGCTGTCATCGAGGACCTCGTTGAGCTCCTCCCTGAGGACCCGATCCTCCCGGGCCCGCTCGACCTGCAGGCTGCGGACGCGCGTCATCTGCTCCTCGCGGACCTCCCACGCCTCCTCGGTGATGCCGACGTCGGCGCGCAGGATGATGTTCTTCAGCCTGTCGCGGACGAGGCCGAAGTTGCGCATCGCGACCTCGCCGACGACGAGGCGCGCCTCCCGGTCGAGCGCCTCGAGCTGCACCGAGTAGCCCACGACGTTCGCCGTCTCCCGGGCGACCGTCTGCCGGAGGCCCGCGGCCCTCTCGGCGACCTCCCCCTCGATGTCCCGGAGCGCCGCCTCGACCCGCGCGTCCGCGGCGTCGCCCGCGCGCAGCACGGGCGTGATCCGCCGCGCGTACTCCGCGAGATCCTGGCCGCCGGCGCCCGCCGCGGCCAGCTCGACCTCGCGCGTCAGCGCGTCGCGGTGGGCCCTGCGGACCTGCGCGTCCTCGATGAAGCGCTGATCGCCGAAGCCGACCTGGACCCGGCCCGCGCTGATCTGCTTGCGGAGCACCTCCGTCTGCTGGCGGTAGACCGCGAGGTCGCGCTCGTTCTGCGCGAGCTCGTGCTCGAACCGCGCGGTGCTCGCGGGATCCCGGACGACCCCCGCCTGCGGGCCCTCGCGGAGCACCCGCCTGAGGCCGTTGATCGTCGCCTGGAGCGTGTCCATCTGCAGCGTCAGCTGCTGCAGGCGCTGCGACTGCGTGTTCCACTGCTTGATCGCCTGCGCCTCGCGCTCCTGGAAGTCCGCGTCGGCGACGGGCACCCGGGAGAGGCGCCGCTCCAGCGCGCGCCGCCGCGCGCGCGCGCTGCCGATCTCGCCCGAGAGCGAGCCGTCCTCCACGTCGTCCATGCCCTGGCCGAGCGCGAGGCGCGCCAGCGCGACCCGGTTGAGCAGCGCGAGCGCCCGCTCCTCGCCGGCCTTGAGCTCCGGGAACGCGCGCACCCGGTTGGGCGAGGTGAGCACGGCGTTCAGCTTCTCGATCATCTCGTTCGACTGCTTGATCAGCTCGCGGCAGCGGTTGATGTCGTCGATCACCGCGAACGCCGCCGGGCCGTCCTCGGCCTCGCGCGCCCATTGCACCGCGAGCGGCGGGAGCGCGGAGGTCGTGTCGAGCGCCTCGAGCTGCTCCTGGCTCAGCTTGTCGTAGTAGACCGCGGGATCGCTCGTCGCGCCGAGGAAGGCGTCGACGCGCGCGCGCATCGGGTCGTACGTGGCGCGGACCCCCTCGTACACCCGGAGCGACTTCTCGAAGCGGCCGGCGCGGAGCATCAGGTCGCCGCGGAGCAGCGAGCCGTCCGCGATGTTCTGGCTATCCGGCTCGGCGATGGCGAGGATCTCGAGCGATCGCTGGGCGCGGTCGACGTCGCCCAGGCGGACGTACACCCAGGCGAGCTCGTAGAGCATGGTCCCGAACTCGGGCGAGGCGCGGTCGATGTGGCCGTACGCCTGCACGGCCTGGGCCCACTGGTCGGCCTCGTAGAAGAGCCGCCCGATCGCGAGCCACGAGAGGTCGATGACGCGCCGGTGCTCCGGGGTGTCGGGCGGCAGCTGCGTCACCTTCTGGAACAGGTCGATGGCGGCGACGTAGCGCGTCTTGGGCACCGGGAGGGGCGCCTCGTCCTCCCTGGGCGGCTCCGGCGGGGGCGTCGCCTCCTTGACCGCGATCAGGGCGAGCAGGTATCTCGCCTGGTGGTAGTACTCGCTCCGCGGGTCGACCGCCCCGAGCGCGGCCTTCGCGCCGGCGAGGTCCTTCTTCACGTAGAGGCCCTTGCCGCGCGCGTACGAGAGGGCGCTCCCGGCCGCGGTGGGCGGGACGCCGTCCATCGACGCGAAGATGGCGTCGAGGGCGTCGTGGTCCTTGAGCCGGAGGCAGATGTCCACGAGCCGGCCGAGCGCCTTCTCCTGGTAGGCGGCGAACCGCGGCTCGGCGCCGCTCGCGACGATCCGCTGGAAGACGCGGCGCGCCGAGAGGTACTGCTTCGAGCGGAAGTACGTCTCGCCGAGCAGCGTCAGCGCGTCGGGGAGGGCCGTCGGGTGCTCGGGGTGCTTCTCGACGACCTCGTTCAGCACGTTGGCCGCGCGCGCGTAGTCCCTGGAGCCCATCAGGAGGACAGCGTCCGCGATGCGCTGGGATGCGGTGCGCTCCTCGCCGCGCGACTTCTGGATGGCCGCCTGGATGGCGCCGAGCCCGGAGGCGACGCTGCGGATCTGCTGAGAGGCGCTCGTGTACGCGCGCTCGGAGTCCAGGGCCCACGCCTCGGAGGGGGCGGCGGTCGCGGCCGCGCCGAGCGTGAGCAAGCCAAGCAAGGCAGGGAGTACCCGCGATCCGGAGTCCCAGGTCATGGCGACTTGTCCTAACGAGCTCGATGCTACTTGCCACCCGCGGCGGCGGCCGGCTGCCCGGAGGTGTCCGAGAGGCCGCTCACGATCTTCTCGACGAAACGGACGGCGGGGCGCTCTTCGAGCGGGGTCGTGACCCCGCCCTTCTCGAACGCGACGGCCTGGAGGTTGATCGTCTTCCCCTCGACCGCCGTGAACGAGTGGCTGGAGCGCACCTCGAAGCGGTAGCCACGGAGATAGGAGAACACCCCGTAGCCGTTGCCCTGCAGGTTCACGAGCACCTGCAGCGTGTGGTCGCCCGGCGGGACCGAGCCGTTGAAGATCGGGATCTCGGCCTGCTCCGCGAGGGCGCCGGACTGATCGGTCTTGTTGTACTGGACGGCGCCGTCGAGCACGATGAGCACGCGGGTCACGCGGAACGCGCTTGACAGCTCGTTGTTGAACCGGATGGAGGCGCGCGAGCCGGCGCCGCCTCCGGAGAGGATGGTGTCGCTGAGGAGCGAGAGCCGCGTGTGGCTGCGGCGGATCTGCTCCTTGAGCTCGTCGATGCGCTGCTCCAGGTCCCGCAGCCGCACCGCGTACGTCGGCCCGTCCATCGCCGGCGCGGCGGCGGGCGCGGCCTTCGTCGTGGCCGGCGTGGCCGCCGCGCCGCCGGCGGGCGTGGCCGCCGCGCCGCCGGCGGGCGTGGCCGCCGCGCCGCCGGCGGGCGTGGCCGCCGCGCCCGTCGGGGCGGGCGCCGCGGAGGCGGCCGGCGCCGCGGAGGCGGCCGGCGCGCCCTGCGGGGCGGGCGCCGCGGACGCGGCGGGTGCATCGGCTTTGCCCGTCGCGCCGCCCGGGCTCTGGGCGAGGGCCGGCGTGACCATCAAGAACGAGGCCCCCACCCCCACTGCCAGCATCCTGATAAGTCGCATCGAAAGGCAACCTCGTGGTTTTACCCTCGTCGCAGAGGGGGGCGACCTCACGCCCGGTGCCCGGAGTCTAGTGGCGGCAGGCTTCGGAGCGCAACGACCTGGGCGAGCCCCCCGCCCCGGTGGAGCGTTCCGTCGCTCCGCCGCTGCGCCGCACCAGCGGCGCGACATCGAGCAGCCGAAATCGTGCTGGTGCCCTGGCCCGGCGTACACCATGGGGCGCCTATCCGGTCCGGCGGCGCGCGGCCCAGGAGCCTTCCGCGCCGCCCAGGAGCCTTCCGCGCCGCCCAGGAGGGGTCCTCGCCCGGCCCCGCGCGCCCTGGCCGGCCCTCTTCGGGCGCCGCCGCAGGCTGCCTTCTCTGCTGCGGGCGAACCGCCGGCCCTCCCGCGGGCGAAGGGGGCTCGCTCGCTCGGGGGCTGATCCGCTAAGGTGCGCTTGTGTCAGGGGAAGGAGAGCTCCTCAGATCTTCGAGCCGCGCTGCGCGTCCGATCCGACATCGCGGTCGCCGCCACGAACCCGCCGCCGCTCGGGCCGCCAAGAGGACTGCGCAGAGGCTCGGCCGCTCCGGGAGCTAGGATGGTCCCGATTTCTCGAGAGGAGGTCACCGACGAAGTCCTGATGATGCGCTTTCAGGGCGGTGACCGCGCCGCGTTTGCCGGGCTCGTCCGGCGGCACAAGACTGCGATCTACAACTTCATCCTGCGGCAGGTCCGCGGGCCGCAGGTCGCCGAGGATCTGGTGCAGGACGTGTTCGTGAAGATCGTGCAGAGCGCCTCCGACTTCAAGCATGAGGCCCGGTTCACCACCTGGGCGTACGCGATCGCGCGCAACGTCTGCATCGACCACCTGCGCAAGATGTCGCTCCGACGCCACCCGTCGCTCGACCAGGGCTCCGGCGACGCCGGCGACGGGCCCACCCTCGGCGAGCGGACCGCGGATCAGGCCCCCCGGGCCGCGGTGGATCGGGCCGCGATCGGGACCGAGATGGGGCAGCTCATCCTCCGCGCGGTGGAGGGCCTCCCTCACGAGCAGCGGGAGGTCTTCCTGCTCCGGGAGATCGGGCGCGTCCCCTTCAAGGACATCGCCCAGATCGTCGGGGTGCCGGAGAACACGGTGAAGAGCCGCATGCGCTACGCGCTGGAGCGCCTCCAGGAGGCCCTCTCGGAGTACGAGGATTACGCGAGGGCGCTGCGCTAGCGCGCCGCGAGCGAGCTGCCTATGGACTGCGAACGATTCGATCAGCACGTGATGGACGCGCTCTACGACGAGCTCGACGAGCTGACGCACGCGGCCATGAAGCGGCACATGGAGAGCTGCGCCCGGTGCGCCTCGGCGTTCGCGGGGCTGCGCGCGACCCGCGACGTCGGCGCGCTCCCGCTCGAGGAGCCGGGCGAGGAGCTCGAGGCGCGGATCCTCGACGCGGTCGAGATCGCGCAGAAAAAGACGCCGTTCCGGCGCAAGGCGCTCCGCGCGCTGGCCTGGGCGGGCAGCCACGCGATGCGGCCGCAGCTGGCGATGGCGGCGCTCTTCGTGCTCGTCATCGGCTCGAGCCTGCTGCTGCTCCGGCCCAAGTCGGGCGTGGCCCCCGTGCGGGTCACCGAGTGGGGCCGGCCTGCGTCGCCGCAGCTCGACCCGCCGAGCGCCGCGCCGCCGCCCGCGGCCGCCGCCCTCTCGGAGGACGGCGAGGGCCGGCGCGGGGCCGAGCAGAAGGCGCTCGAGGCGCCGAGGCCGCTCGCGGCGGCGAAGGGCGAGCGCGAGGCCGCGGAGCCGGAGGGCGGCGCGAGCGCCGCGCTCCGCGATGCACAGGCGGTGCAACGCAGGTCGGGGTGCGCCGCCGCGCTCGGCAAGCTCGACGAGGTCGGCGCGCGGTATCCAGGCACGTCGGCCGCGTACGCCGCGATGTGGGAGGCGGCCCAGTGCCATCGGGCCGCCGGGGACGTCGCCAAGGCGCGCGCGCTGCTCCTCACGCTCCGTGCCGTGAGGGCCTACAGCGACCGCGCCGAACGCGCGCTCGACGGCCTCGATGCGAGCGCCGCGCGCGCGCAGGCCAAGAGCGCGGCCCCGGCGAGCGCGGGCTCCCCCGCGGCCCCTCAGCGCGCCATGGCGGCGCCTGCAGCGCGCCCCGCCGCGCCGTCGGACGGGAGCAGCGCTCCACAGGCGCCGGCCGCCGGCGCCGCCCCCGGGACCCAGCGCTCGCCGGAGCCGGCCGCGACGACCGACGCGTCACGCTGACGCCGCCGCGGGGCAGGGCGCGGGCCGCCGACCCGGGCCCGCGAACCGATGTGCCGCGCCGTGGGGGGACGCTGCCGTCAGTTGGATCTGCCCGGCGCGTCGCGGAGGTAGGCGATCGTCCTGATCGTATCGACGATGCGCTCGCGGTCGTCCGGCGTGAGCTCGACGAAGCGGATCCCCATGCCCGGATTCGGGTTGTCGTGGAGGGGGCGCACCTCGTTGATCCACTGCACCGTGCCCTCGAGCACGTACGAGCCGCCGCTCCCGGGCGGCGAGAAGCGGAGCGTCAGCCGCGTGCCGATCGAGAGCGGCTGCGTCGTACGCACGAAGATGCCCATCTCCGAGATGTTCGCGATCGACGCGTAGAGAAACGTCTCGTCGGTCTCGCAGTCCACGAGCCACGTGACGTCGATGCGCTCGGACGAGCGTCGATTCAGCGAGTCCGGGGCGGGGGCGTCACACTCGACCTCCTCGCCGGTGTGATTCCCATCACCGTGGGCGCTGGCCTGCGCGCGAGAGGCCGACGCACCGCCCCGCGTGTCGGGCGGATGCTTCGAATCACCACGGCCCCCGGTCATGTTTCTGCGACTAGCCGCTTTCCGCACGCGTGTCGAGGGCGCTCGATGAGGACGGGCGCGCGCGCGCCGCCAGGGGCGCGACCTCAGCAGAGAAAGCGCGCACGGCGCGTGCTTTCGGTGAGCGTCCCGCGGGGGGCGGCTCACCGCACGCGAAGGACGCCGCCACGGACGCGATCCTCGTGCGCGGGGCCGCGCGTCACCGGCAAGCGCGTCGCGCCCGCGAAGAAGCCGAAGTACAACGCGTAATCGCCCGGCGTGAAGTTGGGCTCGAGCCGGATCTCGTGATCATCGACGAGGATGTCGCCCGGCTGCCACAGGCTCATCGGGTAACGCCCCTCGAGCACGGCATGATCGCCGTTGTAACGGCGCTGGAAGCCGTCGATGTGGACGAACATCTTCCAGTTTTCCGTGATCGGACGGTGAACGCGGAAATACGTCCGCAGACGGTAGACCCTCTGGGGGACCACGCTCGACACCTTCCGGCCGCCTTCGTCCGTCAGCTCCCAGCCGAGCACCTCCAGCTGGTCCTCGAACATCGCCTCGACCGGGTTCGCCGGCGCGGGGGGCTCATCGAGCACGACGCGGGCGAGCCAGCTCTCGTTCGGGCGGCCTCCGAGCTCGTTCGACGCCAGGAGGATCTGGCTCGACCGGCCGTCGAGCACGGGCAGGTTGCGCCTGTACCGAGCGCGGAAGAGGGCGTTCAGCCTGGGCAGCTCGCCGGCCTTCACGATGAGCCAGCGGCGCGCGGGGGGCGAGGGAGATCCGCCCGTGGCGTCCTCGCCCGCGGAGGCGGTGAGCCAGGCGAACGCCTCCGCGGCCTCGGTGAACGAGGTGACCGCGCCGCCCTGATAATAGGCCGCGGCGCGGCTCCGGACGCCCAGCGCCGCGAGCGGCTCGCCGGGCTTGCGCTGCGCCGCGTAGGACTCGAAGACCTCCTTCGGCGAGAGCTGGGCCGCGAGCGCCGGGTAATACCAGAAGCCCAGCACGGAGCCGGCGAGGAGGCCGGCGAGCAGCGTGCCGAGGGCGCGGGGCATGGCGGTGCGGGCGACGGCGAGGCGGAAGAGATCGCGCACCGCGATGAGCGCCGCGGGGCTCGCGGCGAGCAGCAGCGGCAGCGCCCACCAGGCGTTCATGCCGCCGGCGGCGACGTGACCCGGCATGCGCGAAAGGGCGCCCCACCCGATGCGCTTGCCGACGAAGAGCATCGCGCCGAGGCCGACGAGCGCCGCCTCGAGGACGATCAGCAGGAAGAGCAGGTTGCCGCTCCAGACGCGGGCGAGCGCCGCGGCGCCGCCCTCGTACGTGCCCGCGAGGCGCCGCGCCCACGCCGCGAGGCCGCGGTCGAGCTGGCGCGGCTGCTCCTCGAACCAGGTGAGCGCCACGAGCCCCGCGAACGAGAGCAGGACCAGGCGCATCGCCGCGGCCGCCTCGTCCTCGAAGCTCTCCGGGAAGGCGGGCCTGTCCACGGAGAAGACGCTGAGCGCCCTGTCCGGCGAGAGGACGAGGTCGCGGTAGAGGACGAAGGCGAGCACGGCGCAGCCGACGGCGAGCGCCCGCGAGGCGGGCGCGCCGCGCTCGAGATCGCGGATCGCGAGCGCGGCGATCGCGGCGAGGAGCGCGGGGCCGCTGAACGGGAGCGCCCCGGCGTGCGGGCCGAGCAGCGCGAAGGCGCCGTAGGCGAGCGCGGAGGTGACGACGAGCGCGACGCGGACGGCGGCCTCGCGATCGAGCGCGAGGCCCGGCGCGGTCGCCCCCGCCGCGGCGTCGCCCTGCGGCGCGGAGGGGGCGCGGAAGATCCGGCCGACGGCGAACGGCAGGAAGGCGCTCCACGGGAAGAGCGCGTGCCCGAGCTGCCGCAGCGTGAGATCGAAC
This sequence comes from Sorangium cellulosum, assembly GCF_004135735.1. Classification (GTDB taxonomy): domain Bacteria; phylum Myxococcota_A; class Polyangia; order Polyangiales; family Polyangiaceae; genus Sorangium; species Sorangium cellulosum_F. Next base: position 7,105,602 of record NZ_CP012670.1, read on the forward strand.
GTGGACTCGACCGGCGGCTTCTCGAGGAGCGCCACGCCGAGGGCGCGGGGGAGCGGAGCGCCGGCGGTCGAGGAGGCGAGCACGAGGACGCCCTTCGCCGCCGCCGCGGCGCCGATGAGGAGCGCGGCGCCGCCCACGATGTCGCCGAGCGAGACCCGGGGGCGCGCCGGCTCGGGCCAGGCGCCGGACGTCCGCAGCACGAGCCACGTGAGGCCCGCGCCGAGCGCGGGCACGGCGACCCCGATCAGCAGGCCGCGGCTGAGGAAGCCGGCGGCGAGGCCGAGCGCGCCCACCGCGAGCCACGCGGCGGGCGCGAGCAGGGCGCCCCGCCGCGCCCGGGGCGCGCCCTCGACCAGCGCGCCGGTCAGCCCGCAGAACGCCATGGTGAGCGCGGCCATCGTGACGATGTCGCCGAGCATGGTGCGGGCCTGCATCACGTAGAGCGGCATGGTCACGAGCACCGCGACGCCGTACAGGCCGGCCCGGCGGTCGACGAGGCGCGCGAGGAGCTCGTGGAGCACGACCGCGCCGGCCAGCCCCCACAGCGCGAGCGGGAGGCGACCGGCCCAGTCGTGCAGGCCGAACAGCCGGAAGCCGAGCGCCATCGAGGTGAACCCGAGCTCGCCCATCCCGAGATCGGTCAGGGTCGGCATCGCGGAGGCGGCGTCCGCGATCTCGAGGCCGCGCGCGCCGAAGGCGTGGATCGCGATCCGCCGGGCGAGGTCGGCGTTGTCGAGCTCGTAGGGATCCCAGATGCCGCTCTTGCCGAGGAAGGGCAGCAGCGCGACGGCCGAGAGCGCGAGGGCGACGAGCCGCGCAAGGCCACCCCCGGGGCGGGCTGCGGCGCCGGACCGGCCTGACGCCGGCGACGCGGCGGACCGGTCCGAGGACGGCGGCGCGGCGGACCGGTCTGACGCCGGCGGCGCGGCGGCCCGGTCCGAGGACGGCGGCGCGGCGACCCGGTCCGAGGACGGCAGCGCGGCGGCCCGGTCCGAGGACGGCGGCGCGGCGGCCTCGGGCGAGCGTTCCTCGCGCGGCGGCGCCCCGCCGTGGGCCGGGGCCCCGCTCGCGTGCGGCTCGAGGACGGCGGGCGGGGCTCCGCGTTGCGGATCTCCTCGGTGGACGCTCGACATGCGAGGCATCCCCTTACCGCCTCCGCGCAGGATTGACCACGGATCGCAGGGAAGCGTTTGTAGCCACCCTGGGCGTCTGCTATCGCGCGCGGCGTGGTGAAAGGCCGTCCCAAGAGCGCGCCCCAGGGCGCGAAAACGCGCCCGCGTGCGCCGAAGCCCTCCCCGGCTGCCCCCGGGCCCCGTCCTGTGCCGCAGGGCAGCCGCCGGACAGGGCCGTCGGGCCCAGAACCCCGCGCGAGCTCCGCGGCGCGCGCTGGCTCCGCGGCGCGCGCTGGCTCCGCGGCGCGCGCTGGCTCCGCGGCGCGCTCTCCGGACGGGGACCGCGGCCAGGCCCGGCGTGGCCCCCGGAAAGGCCGGAGCGCGGCGGGGCGACCGCAGCCCGCGTCGCCGGCGGGCGCGCGGGGCGCCGGGCAGCAGCGGCGGCGGAGCGCCGGGCCGAGGCCGGCCGTGGAGCCGGACGCCCCGCTGCCGAAGCGGTCCGGGCGCGTCGCCCTGGTGGGACGGCCGAACGTGGGCAAATCGACGCTGCTCAACGCGGCGCTCGGTCACCCGCTCGCGATCGTCTCGGCGACGCCGCAGACGACGCGCGACGCGATCCTCGGGGTCGTGCACCACGGCCCGGCGGAGATCGCGCTGCTCGACACGCCCGGGCTGCACCGGCCGCGCACGGAGCTCGGGCGCGTGATGAACCAGGCGGCGCGCGAGGCCGCGCGGACCGCCGACGTGATCGTGTTCGTGACGGAGGCGCCGGATCTGACGCGCGTCCGGCGAGCTCCCGCGAAGGAGGGCGAGGACCTCCCGCCGCTCAGGCCGCACCCGGGCGACCTGGCGCTGCTCGCCGACCTGGGCAGCGAGGCCCCCGTGGTGTTCGTGCTCAACAAGGTCGACCGGGTGCGGGACAAGGCGCAGCTCCTGCCGCTCCTCGACGCGTTCGCCAAGCTCCGGGAGCTCGCGGCGATCGTCCCCATCTCGGCGCTGCGCGAGGACGGCGTGCAGCGCGTCCTCGACGAGGTGGCGAAGCTCTGCCCCGAGGGAGAGTGGGGCTTCTCGCCCGATGAGCTCACCGACAGGCCGACGCGCTTCTTCGCCGCCGAGTACGTGCGCGAGCAGATCCTCCGCGCGACGCAGGCCGAGGTGCCGCACGCGAGCGCGGTGCAGATCGAGCGCTACGTCGAGCCGACGGGCGACGGCGCGCTGCACATCGACGCGACGATCCACGTGGAGCGGCCGGGGCAGAAGAAGATCCTGATCGGCGCCGGCGCGGAGCAGCTGAAGCGGATCGGCACGGAGGCCCGGCTCAGGATCGAGGAGCTTGTCGGGCGGCAGGTGAACCTCAAGCTCTGGGTGCGGGTGACGCCGGAGTGGCGCGAGTCGCTGCAGCGGCTGGAAGAGCTCGGTTACAACAAGGGAGAGACCTCGTGAGCGCGTCGAAACCAGCGCTGCCCCGATCGACCCGGCGCGGCCAGGGCGCCGCAGGGGGCGGCCGCTCTGCGAAGAAGGGGCTGGTCGAGGAGGAGGTCGTCGCCCTCGAGGACGACGGCCCGGCGACCGCGTCGCCGCAGAGCCCCTCGTTCGGGATCGTGGCGCTGGTCGGGCGGCCCAACACCGGCAAGAGCACGCTGTTCAACCGGCTCGTCGGCAAGCGCGCCGCGATCGTGCACGACGAGCCCGGGGTGACCCGCGACCGCCACTACGGCGACGTCACGTCGCGGGGGCGGCGGTTCACGCTGGTCGACACCGGCGGGTTCGACCCCGAGAGCGACGATCCCATGCGGCAGGGGATCAAGCGGCAGATCGATCTCGCCATCGCCGAGGCCGACGTGATCGTGTGCGTGCTCGACGCCGTGACGCCGGTCACGCCCTCCGAGCACGCCGAGCTCGGCCTCCTGCGCCGCGCGGGCAAGCCCGTGATCTACGTCGCGAACAAGGCGGACTCGCCGCGCGCCGAGGTGGAGGCGGCGGAGCTCTACCGCCTCGGGATGGAGAGGCTCATCCCGATCAGCGCCCTGCACGGGCGCGGGATCTCCGAGCTGGAGATGGCCATCGAGGCCGCGCTGCCGAAGGAGCCCGTGACCCCGGCGGAGTCGGCCGAGGAGGCGCTCCGCATCGCCATCGTCGGGCGGCCGAACGCGGGGAAGTCGTCGCTCGTCAACCGCATCACGGGCGAGGAGCGCATGCTCGTCGACGCGCAGCCGGGCACGACGCGCGATCCGATCGACACGCTGGCCGAGCGCGACGGGAAGCGGCTCCTGCTCATCGACACGGCCGGCATCCGCCGCAAGGCGAAGGTCGCCAAGGAGGACAGCGCCGTCGAGGCGGTCAGCGTGCTCCACGCGATCCGCGCCATGGAGCGCGCCGAGGTCGTGGTCCTGCTCTGCGACGCGGCCGACGGCGTGGCCGAGCAGGACGCGAAGATCCTCGGCCTGGCGGTCGATCGCGGCCGCGCCATCGTGATCGGCCTCAACAAGATCGATCTCCTCGACCGCAAGGCGCTCGCGAAGGCGGAGGCGGACGCGCGCGACAAGCTCGCGTTCGTGCCGTGGGCGCCGGTGACGCACGTGAGCGCGCGCAGCGGGCGCGGCGTGGCGAAGCTCATCGAGACGGTGGGTCGGGTGGCCGACGCCTACCGGCGGCGCGTGCCGACCGGAGAGCTGAACCGCTTCTTCGAGCAGATCCTCCTGACGCACCCGCCGCCCACGCACGGGGGCCGCGCGCCCCGCCTGTTCTTCATCACGCAGGCCGAGACGTCGCCGCCGCTGTTCGTCGTCGTCGCGAGCGATCCCGACAAGATCCACTTCAGCTACCGGCGCTACGTGGCGAACCAGCTCCGGCAGGCGTTCGGCCTCGAGGGCGTGCCGGTCCGGGTGAAGTACAAAGAGCGCCGGCGGCGCGGCTAGCGCTGCTGCGGGAAGTCGGGCCGAGAGGCGAACCGCCATGGCGGTCCTTCTGCTGATCCGGGGCAACTTCCCGCGGTCGTGCTAGGTCCCCCGGTCCCGGGGCGGACGGTAGCGCTCCTCCCCTCTCCCTCTCTCCCTTGCGTCCCTCGCGACCTTGCGGTCTCCTCTCCCGCGGTCTGATTTCTTCGGAATCTCAGCAGAATCGGTGCTCCTGGAGCTGGGCGCCCCCGGCCGCGACGAGGTCGGGGCGGAGCAGGCGGAGCGGAGGAGACGGATGCGCCACGGAAAGGTCGTCACGTTCGGCGAGGTCATGATGCGGCTCTCCACGCCCGGGTTCGCCCGGCTGGCGCAGGCGGGCAGCTTCGACGTCGTGTACGCCGGCGCGGAGGCCAACGTCGCGGTGTCGCTGGCCCACCTCGGCGTCCCCGCCGAGCACGTGACGCGCTTCCCGGAGAACGACCTCGGGGCGGCCGCGGTCCGGACGCTGCGGGGGCACGGCGTCGCCACGGAGCGCATCGTGTTCGGCGGCGAGCGGATGGGGCTCTACTTCCTCGAGAACGGGGCGGCGCACCGCGCCTCCCGCATCGTCTACGATCGCGCGGGCTCCGCGTTCGCCCACATCGCGCCGGGGATGGTCGACTGGGACGGCGCGCTGGCGGGGGCGGCCTGGCTGCACTGGACCGGCATCACGCCGGCCATCTCGCAGGGCGCCGCCGACGTCTGCCTGGAGGCGCTCCAGGCGGCCAGGCGGCGCGGGGTCACCGTCTCGGGGGACATCAACTACCGGAGGAACCTCTGGCAGTACGGGAAGACGGCGCGGGAGGTCATGCCCGCGCTCATCCAGCTCACGGACGCCATCGTGGCCGGGGTCGGCGACCTCGAGAACTGCGTCGGGATCACGGGCGCGACCTACGAGGAGGCGTGCCAGCGGGCGATGGAGGCGTACCCGAACGTGCGCAAGGTGGCCTCGACCGAGCGGGAGGTCATCAGCTCCTCCCACAACGCGATCTCGGGCGTGATGTGGGACGGCGAGCGGCTGCTGCGCTCGAAGGAGTACGACCTGATCCCCATCGTGGATCGGATCGGGGCCGGCGACGCCTTCATGGCCGGCCTGATCTACGGCTGGATGGCGGGGAAGGACGACCAGCGCGCGCTGGATTTCGCGACGGCGGCGTGCGCCTTCAAGCACGCCGTCGAGGGGGACGTGAACCTCGCCGCGCCCGCGGAGATCGAGGCGCTGGTGCGGGGCGAGAACGTGGGCAGGCTGCTGCGGTAGCCCGCTCCCCCGGCGGACCGCGCCGCGCCACGGCGCCGCAGGCGACCACCCCGCCGCAGGGCCTGCCCGGGATCGGCCCAGCAGCCCGGAGGGCGCGCGCGGAACCCGCTGGCACCGTGGACGAGCTTTCAGCCCGCCGCGCCGGGCAGCGGCGCCAGCACGTCGGCGATCCGCGCGAGGCCGGCGACGTCGTAGATGTCGTAGGGGAACGCCGGCACGTCGGCGCGGACGCTGCCGCCGCTCTGCTCGTCCTCCAGCGCCGCCTCGAGCGCCATCAGGTTCAGGTGGTCGAGCTTGCCCATGCGGCTCTCGTCCTCGGCGGCCTGGAGCAGGCGCGCCGCGGCGCCGGGGTCGAGCGCGAGGCCGCTCCCGTCGAGCGCGGCCGCGATCTCGGCGGCGCCGGGCAGCGCGCCGTACACGGGGTGGACGCGGTTCACGACGAACGCGTCGCGGCGCATGTCCTGCGCGCGCAGGCGGTCGGCGAAATACAGCACCTCGCGCACGCACAGCGGATCGGGCGTCGTGACGAGCACGTACGCCACGTCGGGGCCGCGCAGCGCCGACGCCACCGCGTCCGCCCGCTGCTTCCAGCCGCCGAAGACCGCGTTCATCTCGCTGATGAACGCCGCGATCTGCTCGAGGAAGCCGCTGCCGGTCAGCTTGCCGATGCCCCGCAGCACCGCGGCCGTCGAGCGCGCCAGGAGGTTCAGCGACAGCTTGCCGGAGCTCTGGAACGCCTGCACGAACCAGCGCGTCGCCGCGCTGTCGATGGCGCCGACCAGCCGCTCCGGCGCGTCGAGGAAGTCGAGCGCGTTCGCCGTGGGCGGCGTGTCGAGCAGGATGAGGTCGTAGCGCGGGTCGCTCCTCACGGCGTAGAGCTTCTCCATCGCCATGTACTCCTGCGTGCCCGCGAGCGACGTCGAGATGTACTTGTAGAGGACGTTGTTCAGGATCCGGTCGCGATGCTCGGGCGAGGGGGCGAGCGACGCGACCAGGCTGTCGAACGTCGACTTCGTGTCGAGCATCATGACCGTCATCGAGCCGGGCACGTCGAGCCCCGCCCGCGCGAACCGGGCCGGCTCGATCGTCTGCGCCTCCGTCTTCATCTCCTCGATCCCGAGGCTCTGGGACAGGCGGCGCGCCGGGTCGATCGTCAGGCACAGGACGCGCTTGCCGCGGCGGGCCGCGGCGAGGCCGAGCGCCGCGGTCGTGGTCGTCTTGCCGACGCCGCCGCAGCCGACGCAGAGGATCACGCGGCGGGAGGTGAGCAGCGGGGCCAGGCCGACGCCGTCCGCCGGGTGAGGCGCCGGGACGGCGGGCGGGGTCTCTCGGGAGGGGGCAGGCGGACCGGACATGACGCGCGACGCGGGTCGCGGCCCCTTACTAGCACGAACCGGGCGGCGCGAGCGCGCCGGCGGCGGCGGCCGGGCGGGCGCGGAGGACGCGCTGGCGAGCGGCGAGCGGGCGGGCGGTCATGCCGCGGCGCGGAGGATGCGCAGGCAGCCCTCGGCCGCGCGGGCGATGGACGCGGCGCGCGCCGCCGTGCCGCCGCGGCCGCAGAGCAAGACCTCGGCGCCCTCGACCGACAGGCTCTGGACCTCGACGTCCTGGGTGAGCACCGCGATGCGCGAGTCGACCGCCGCGCTCTGGACGGCGTCCCGGTTCGCGAGGAGGGGGGCGTAGGCGGCGAGCTCCTCGCACGCGGGCCACGCGCCCGCCCCGGCCACGAGGCAGCCGCTGTCGTCCACGAGGACCACGACGTCGAGGTTCGCCTCGGCGCGGGTCGTCGAGAGCTGATAATGCAGCGCGGTGATCGGATCGTCGCTGCGGCGGCGGCGCCGCTCGGAGGCCGGGGCGCCCTCGCCGGCGCACGGCGCGCCCGGATCGAGCGGGCGCCGGGCGCCGCCCCCCGACCCGTCACCGCGCTGGCCGCCCGCGCACCCACCGGCGCCGGGCTGAGGCATGAGCTCTTGGTTCGATAACGACAGCGACACGAACACCTCCTCGACGCGAAGGATGGTCGCAGGGCGCGGGGTCGGCCAAATTTGCTAAGTTCGGGCCCGGGATGCGCGGCTTCATCGATCTCCACAGCCACTGGGTCGCGGGCATCGACGACGGCGCCCGCACCGTCGAGGAGAGCCTCGCGCTGCTCACCGCGCTCCGCGCCGCCGGGTTCGACACGGTCGTGGCGACGCCGCACATGCGGCCCGGGATGTTCGACAACACCCAGCAGAGCCTCCGCGCCGCCTACGACGCGACCTGCGCCGCGCTCGCCGGGGCGCGCGACCTGCCCGCGGTCGCCCTCTCGTCGGAGCATTTCTTCGACGACATCGTCTTCCAGCGCCTGCTCGCAGGGGACGCCCTCCCCTACCCCGGCGGGCGCGCGGCGCTCGTCGAGTTCCCGAACCGGAGCTTCCCCCTCCGGGCGGCGGAGCGGCTCTTCGATCTCAGCCGCCGGAGGCTCCGCCCCGTCCTCGCCCATCCGGAGCGCTACGAGCCCGTCTTCGCCGATCCCACCTCGCTGGATCCGCTGCTCGACGCGGGCGCGGTGCTCCTCCTCGACGTCGCCGCGCTCGCCGGCAAGTACGGCCGCACCCCCCGCCGGGCCGCCGAGCGGCTGCTCGATGAGGGCTACTACTACGCCGCCTGCAGCGACGCGCACGCCGCGAGGGACGTGGCCGACGTGCGCGCGGGCATCGAGGCGCTCTTCGCCCGGGTCGGCGAGGAGGAGGCGAGGTTTTTGCTCATCGACGGGCCGCGCGCGATCCTCGAGGGGCGCGTCGAGGCGTGAGGCCGGGCGGCAGCCAGCGCCGGCCGCGCGCCCCGACCGGCCAGGGCGCGGCCGGCGGCGGATCCATGTCGCGGGACGCGTCCACGTCGCGGGATGCGCCCACGCCGCGGAGGCGGAGATGCGGACGCCTCACCCGCGCCGGCTCACCTCCGGGGCGCCGTGGTCGCCGCGGCGCGGGGCCCCCGCGGCGGCGCGCTGACGCTCCTCTCGGCATGGCCGCTCGCCCCGGCGTTGACGCCCGCCCCGGCGTTGACGCTCGTCCCGGCGTTGACGCTCGCCCCGGCGTTGCCTCCGGCCGACGCCGCCGGGGAGATGAGCTGGAGCGACCGGAGCGAGCCGTGCCCCACCGCCGCGGTCCCCGCGAGCGCGCACCCGGCGACCACGACGCCCAGCGCCCACACGGCCTGCACCCAGATCCGCGGGCGTGGCCCCGGCTCCGCCTCCTCCCCCGCCTCGCTCACCGGGTCGAGCGCCTCGAGGGCCGCGCGCAGCCGCTGCGTGCGCAGGTGCGACGCCCCCCCGAGGAGCTGACCGATCCAGGCGGCGACCATCGCGTCGTTGCCCGGGTGCGCCGAGCCCGGGACCGCCTCCTCGAGCGCGCGCATGAGCTGCGACGCCGTCGCGGTGCGCGCGGTGGGCGACTTGGCGAGCGCCTCGGAGACGAGGCGATCGAGCGCCGGCGGGATCGGCTCCGGGGGGGGCGCCGAGCTCAGCCGCTCGGCGAGCCCGCGCCGGGATGGGACCGCGCGGGACGACAGCGGCGCCGCGGGCCGCTCGCTCGCGATGTGGGTCATCGTGCTCTCGCTGTCGTCGGCCTGGAAGGGGTGCGCGCCCGACAGGAGCTCGTAGAGCAGGAGCCCCACCCCGAAGAGATCGGCGCGGCGATCGCACGGCTGCCCGCGGATGTGCTCGGGCGCCATGTAGGGCGCGCTGCTCCTGAACAGGAACGCGCCCTCCTCGCGGCCCGCCGCCTCGCGGGCGCGGCCGCGGTCGCCTCGGGCGGCGCCCAGGCAGCGCTCCGACAGCCGCTCTCCCTCGAACTTCGCGATGCCGAAGTCCACCAGGCGGACGAGCCCCTCGGACGTGACGAGGACGTTGTCCGGCGACACGTCGTAATGCACGAGCTCCCGCGGATTCCCGAGCTCGTCCCGCAGCTCGTGCGCGGCGTCGAGCGCCGCGCAGATCTGGTAGGCGATCCTGGCCGCGGCGAGCACCGGCGCCGGGCGCCCGCGCGCGGCGCGCAGCACCGACGACAGGGGCTCTCCGCTCACCCACTCCATGACCTGAAAGAGCACGCCGTCCTGCGCGCCGAGATCGACGACAGGGACCACGTTCGGATGCCGGATGCGCGCCGCCAGCGCGGCCTCGTCCAGGAACCTGCGCACGACCTCCGGATCGGGGGAGAGCTCCGGGCGAAGCAGCTTGATGGCAAAGAGCTTCTGAAACCCGTGCTCTCGCCTGAGCCGCGCCGCCCAGACCTCCCCCATGTCGCCTGCGGCCACCCGCAAGACGAGCTCGTACCGGCCCAGGGTAAACCCCGGGTAAAGACGCCCCCCGTCCCCCACCCTGTAGGTTTGGCCCAGGGGTGGCGAATTCGCCAGTCTTCACGCTGCGTGGCTATTACGATTGTTGCCTGGATTGTGCGACTCCACGGCAGCCGGGAACATCGCCTCCGCCCGCGACGCGCGCTGCCCTCGCGGCGCCTGCACCGGCGCGCGCACGGCCCTCCCGGGCCGCCCGCTGCGCGGACGTTTTCGGTCCTATCCGGGGCGCCGGGGCCTTGCTTCCTGAACAACCGGACAGTAAAGGTCTGCCGGAATCTGTTGCCCCGCGCGTCGGGGCCCGCGCGTCGAGGCTCGAGCCCCGCGGTCCCCTTCGACATCCTCCCCTTCGGAACCCCTCCCCGAGGTACGCATGAGTGACGAGAAGAACACCAAGCAGAAGTCGGCCGCCCTCGAGCTCGCGATCGCCAGCGTCGAGAAGGAGTACGGCAAGGGGGCGATCATGCGCCTCAAGGACGGGCAGACGCTGCACGACGAGGTCGCGGCGGTGCCGAGCGGCTCGCTCGGCCTCGACATCGCGCTCGGCATCGGCGGCTACCCGCGCGGCCGCATCGTCGAGATCTACGGGCCGGAGTCGAGCGGCAAGACGACCCTCACCCTCCACGCCATCGCGGCCATCCAGCGGGCGGGGGGGACGGCGGCGTTCATCGACGCCGAGCACGCCCTCGACGTGAACTACGCGAAGAAGCTCGGCGTGAAGACCGACGAGCTGCTCATCTCCCAGCCCGACTACGGCGAGCAGGCGCTCGAGATCGCCGACATGCTGGTCCGCTCGAACGCGGTCGACATCATCGTCGTCGACTCCGTCGCGGCGCTCGTCCCCAAGGCGGAGATCGAGGGCGACATGGGCGACAGCCACGTCGGCCTCCAGGCCCGGCTGATGAGCCAGGCGCTCCGCAAGCTGACCGGGACGACCTCGCGCTCGCAGTGCCTGCTGATGTTCATCAACCAGATCCGGATGAAAATCGGCGTCATGTTCGGCAGCCCCGAGACGACGAGCGGCGGCAACGCCCTCAAGTTCTACGCCTCGGTCCGGCTCGACATCCGCCGCATCGGCGCCATCAAGGAGGCCGCGGCGGGCGGCAAGGAGCCGTCGGTCGTGGGCAACCGGACCCGCGTCAAGGTCGTGAAGAACAAGATGGCTCCCCCGTTCCGCGAGGTGGAGTTCGACATCCTCTACGGCCAGGGCATCAGCCACAGCGGCGACGTCATCGATCTGGCGACCGAGGCGAACATCATCGAGAAGAGCGGCTCCTGGTTCTCGTTCCAGGGGGAGCGCATCGGCCAGGGCCGCGAGAACGCACGCAACTACCTGGAGCAGCACCCGGCGGTGCTCGACAAGATCGAGGGGCTGGTCCTGGCGAAGCACGGCATCGCCCGCGCCGGGTCGAACGCCGGGGCGAAGGCCGGGGCGAACGGGGCCGAGGCGCCCGCGCCGGCGAGGGGGCGCGAGGCCGCGGGGCGCGAGGGCGCCTCATCCGGTCCGGACGCCCGGCGCGGCGCGGGCAAGACGAACTGACGCGGGCCCGCGGCGCAGCCATGCACCTCTACGTGATGCGGCACGGCCCTGCGGAGGAGCGATCGCCGACCGGGCGAGACGCGGATCGGCGGCTCACCTCCGAGGGCCGGGAGCGGGTGCGGCGGGTCTCGCTCGAGCTCCGCCGCCTCCGGGGCGGCGCCCCGCTGCCGCGTCTGCTCTCGAGCCCCCTCGCGCGCGCCCGCGAGACCGGCGAGATCACGGCCCCGATCTGCGACGCCCCGGAGGTCGAGCTCCGGGACGAGCTCTCGCTCGACGCCGACCTCCCGCTCGCGCTCGTCGCCTCGCTCGCCCGGGGCGGCGCGGACGCGCTCCTGGTCGGGCACCAGCCGAGCGTCGAGCACCTCGTTCGCACCCTCGTCGATGCGCCCGGCCGGGCCGCGACGGGGATGCGGCTCAGGGGCTTCGTCACGGCGCTGGTCGTCGCCCTCGAGCCCGAGGCCGCGCCGCACGCCGACGGCCGCTGGCGCATCGCGCAGATCCTCGACCCCCACGCGCTCGGCTAGCGAGGGGCGCGCTGTGCCACGGAGCAGCGGCGCGGCCCCGCGCGTCCGAGGCGGAAGACGGCCCGGTTCGGCGCGCGCCGCCGGCGGACGCGAGGGCTCCGGGCAACACGGTGAATTCATGGCGGAAATCCGGATCACCACCGGAGGGCGGCCGGGACGCCCGGAGGGCCCCGCAGGGCGGACCGATCCCCCGCGCACGCGCTCATAAAACTGAATTATTTCGATGACTTCGGCCGCTCGCTTGACAAGGATCCCCCCCGAGAATACGCCCAAATAAGGAGGATTGAGATGGCGGGACAGATGGTCTTCCCCTTCGCTCAACCCCCTCCAGGCCGTCTGTCGCGCGCCGGTGGGAAGGGCGCACCGCTTTCCCTGTGGCCACGCGTCTCCCGGGCTGTCGTCCGGGTGCCCGATCCCCGACACCACCAGTTCCACATCGACCTGCCCGCGGGCCAGCCGCAGATCTACGTGCACGAGGGGGCGCGCCAGGCGCTCATCCGGCGCCTGGAGCTGGCCCAGAAGCGGCCGGTGCTCCTCTCGGTCACCGACAACTACCGGCAGATGATCTCGTCCTCGCTGCGCGAGGGGATCCTGCAGGCGCGGGTCCATCACATGTTCCTGGATGCGCCGGCGGTCGTGCAGGAGGCGCTCGTCCGGTACGTCGTGACCCAGGACCGGGCCGCGTCGCTCGTGGTCGGCCGGTACATCGACGAGAACGGGCATCGCATCCGGGCGAGCCGGCCGGTGAGCACGCCGCTCACGACGCAGGGGCGGACGCACGATCTGCTCAGCCTGTTCCAGAAGCTGAACCTCTCGTACTTCGGCGGCGCCGTCGACGCGCTGATCACCTGGGGCAAACGGACCAAGGCCAAGAAGCCGCGGCGCACCATCAAGCTGGGGAGCTACTCGGCGGTCGAGCGGCTCATCCGCATCCACCCGGTGCTCGACCGGCCCTGGGTCCCCCGCTACTTCATCTCCTACGTCATCTACCACGAGATGCTCCACCACGTGATGCCCGCGAGCCACGGCAACGGGCGCCGGATGCTCCATCCGCCCCAGTTCCTCGCCCGCGAGCGGCTCTTCCGTGACTACGAGCGCGCCCTCGCCTGGGAGCAGGCGCACGTGACCAGGCTCCTCCGCACCTGATCCCCCCATTCGCCCGCGGGGGTGGGGCGCTCCCCCCCAATCGGCCAGCGCCGAGCGACGAACCGTTGCGCGAAGTACGGGCCGGCTCTAAACCGGCGGACCCCCGTGCGGCCGCGCGAGCCGGCGTCGCACGGGCGAACCCCTAACCTTGAAAGCGTGGAAGGCCAGCGTGCAGCAGATTCTCACCCAGGAAGCGAGCCCCGGGCGGGCCATGGAGGCGCTCGAGTGGGCCGTTCAGCGAGCCGAGAGGGCGGACGTCGCGCCGCCCGGAACGAGCGCCGAGGTGCGCCCCTCGCCCAGGGTGATCTCCGGGAGCCCGGCCGACTTCAGGGCCGCGGCGTCCCTCTACCTGCCGGATGTCCGGAAGCTGCTCGACCGGATCATGATGAGCGAGGACGCCGAGGCGGGCCTCGACGCGCTGCTCGAGTCGGGCGCGCTCGCCGCGATGCTGCCCGAGGTCCAGGCGATGGTCGGGTTCGGTGACGGGGAGTGGCGCCACAAGGACGTGTGGAAGCACACGAAGCAGGTGGTGCGTCAGGCCGTCCCCCGGCTGGAGGTCCGCTGGGCGGCGCTGCTCCACGACATCGGCAAGACGAGGACGCGTTCCATCTCGCCGACGGGCGAGGTCCACTTCTTCGGCCACGCCGAGGTCGGCGCGCGGATGTTCGACAAGATCGACCGGCGGCTGCCGCTCTTCACGAAGGAGGCGTCGCTGAAGGGCAGCATTCGCTTCCTGATCCTGCATCACCTCCGGGCGAGCCAGTACGACGCGTCCTGGACCGACAGCGCCGTGCGCCGCTTCGCCAAGGAGATGGGCGCGTGCCTGAACGACGTGCTCGACCTGTCGCGGGCGGACATCACCACGAAGCGGCCCGAGAAGAAGCGCCGGGGTCTCAAGCAGATCGAGGAGCTGGCCGAGCGGGTGCTCCAGGTCCAGGCGGAGGACGCGGTCGTGCCGCCGCTGCCGAGCGGCATCGGGGACGCGATCATGAAGGCGTTCGGGATACCGCCGTCCCGGCGGGTCGGCGAGATCAAGCGCGGGCTCGAGGAGGCGGTCGAGGCCGGCGAGGTGCCGTCGCACCAGGACGCGGAGGTCTACCTCGCCTTCCTCCGCGAGAACGCGGCGCGATTCGGGCTCGTCTGAGTCTGAGGGAGGCGGGCTGGGTGCGGGGGAGGGTGTGCCGGGCTGCCCGGCCCCCGGGGAGGTGGTGGGGCCCCTGGGGGCTCACCTCCGGGGCTTGCGTTCCGGCGAGCCCCTGTCGTGGCTCGCCTCCACTCCAGCCCCTCCGGTGAGCCCCCAGGGGCCCCACCACCTCCCCGGGGGCCTGCCGTCTCGATGTCCTTGTGGCTCGCCTGGCACTTCACCGGTGAGCCCCCGGGGGCCCCACCACCTCCCCGGGGCCTGCGGTGTGGAACCAACCCCGGGCGATGCGGGATTAGCGGAGCGGCGCCTCGCAGGTGGCGCAGCGCTCGGGGACGCCTTCCTTGTGGTAAACCTCGCCGCAGCGGCCGCAGAGCCGGGCGTCGGCCTCGAAGGCGATGAGCTTGTCCGTCGCCTTGCAACGGAGGCCGGCCACCTGCGGCGGCTCCAGCGGGCGCACCTCGCCGGCCGCGTCGTCGGGCGCAGGCAGCGCGCCCTCCTCGATGTCGACCGCACCCCCGGGGATGCGCTTCCTCACCTCGGCCAGGACGCGCGATGCCGCCGGAAGATGCGCCCGCAGCGGGATCGCGATCGCCGTGCCGCTGCCCTGCACCGTCAGCGCCGTCTCCGTGAGCAGCAAGCCCGTGACCTCGTTCCAGCCGATGCGCTCGATCTCCGTCGGTCCGTTCTCGACGGCGACGCCGGCATCGCCGACGCGGATGGCCTTCATCGACCACTGGCCGAAGAGACCCGCCGCCGCGCCGAGGAGGAACGCGCCGAGGAGCAGGTACGGGGCGTAGGGGTGCGCTCCCGCCTCGTCGCCGCGGAACCACTGGCCGTACACGCCCGCCCCGGCGAGGAGCGCCGCGACGGACATGCCGAGCAGCGTGAGGCCGAGCTCGAGCGACGCCTTCGGCTCGAACCGCCGCTCGCTCCGCGGATCGGTCCGCTGCCGCAGGAACGACCCTCCGCCCTGCCCCGTGGAACCCGAGCCCCTGCGCTTGCGCTTCACCGGTCTGTCGGCTGCCATCCGCGGCTTCCTATCGGAGGAGGCGCCGGGACGCAAAGGGGCTCGGCGCGAGCTGGCCCCGTCGATCCACGCGCCGCCCGCGCCGCCCGGGCCGAGCGGTATGCTCGGCGGCGATGACCGCGATGTTCCGGGCGGCGATCCTCGGGCTCCCCGCGCTCAGCATCGGGCTCGCGGCGCTCGTGCTCCTCGGACCGGGCGCCCCGCGCGGCGTCACCTTCGTGCGGGTGTGGGGAGCGCCCGTCGCCGGGAGCGAGGCGCTGTCGCTCCGCCTCGAAGGCGTGCGCCGGCTCCACGGCGCCGACGACCCGGCCGCGCTGTCCGGGATCGAGGTGAGCGCCACGTCCGCAGGGTCGCCGCTCGATCCATGGACCGGCTCGACCGGCAGCGACGGCGTCGGCGAGGCGCTGCTGCGCGCGCCGGGCGGGCTCGAGGAGCCGGTCGTCGTGCGGGTGGCGCGCGACGATGACGCAGGCGCCCTCCTGGAAGCGCGGGTGCCGTTGCTGGAAGCGCGGGTGCCGTTGCTCCCGCCGCCGCGCGCCGCCGGGACGCCCGCCGCCGGGACGCCCGCCGCCGGGACGCCCGCCGCCGAGGCGGCCCCGCTCCCGGGCGTGACGCGCGGGGCGCTGCGCCTCCGGGTCACGGCCGCGCGCGGGGTCCTCGCGGCGCCGTTTCCCGAGCTGGTGCGCGTCGTGGTCGAGACGGAGAGCGGCGCGGCCGTCGCGGGGGCGCGCGTCGAGGCGAGCGCGGTGGGGGCCGATCTCGACGGGCAGGGCAGCGGGCCGGCGCTGGTCGAGGCGGATGCGCGCGGCGCCGCGTCGCTCACGGTCACGCCGCGGTCGCACGCCGTCGAGCTCACGGTGCGCGCGACGCCGCCGGCGGGCGCGCGACCGGGCTCGCCGGCGACCCCCGGCGCGACCGGCACCTGGGAGGGGAGGCTGCCCGTGATCCCGGGCGCGATCTGGCTCGACCCGGCAAGGCTCGCGGGCGATCCGCCGGCGCTGCGCCTGATCTCGCCCGCGCCGCGGACGCGGGCGTACGTCTCGCTCGGCGACGCGCGCGGGCGTCTGCTCGGGGCGGTCGTCCCGCTCGCGCCCGACGGCGCGGGCTTCTCCTCGGGCGAGCTGGCGCTGCCGGGCGAGCCGGCGCTGCGCGCGACCGGCTGGGTGGTCGTGGCGAGCGACCCTCGCGAGCAGGGCGCGGGCGCGGTGGCGTGGCCGCTCTCGCCGGCCGCGGCGGCGGCCACGCCGCGGCGCGTGGCGCTGCTCGCGGACGGCTGGCCGGCGGCGGAGGCGCGCGAGCGGGCGCGCGCGTCGCGGGCGCGGCGGAGGGGCCTGCTCGTGCTCGGCGCGGCCGCGGCGGCGGAGATGCTGCTGCTCGCGATCGAGGCCCGCAGCGCGCGGCGGCGGCTCGCGGCGCACCTCGCCGCCGCCTCGGGGGGCGCGGGCGAAGGCGGCGGCCCCGCGCCGCTGTCCAGCGAGGATCGCGGCCGCGTGCTCGCCGCGGCGCGCGCGGAGCCGCTGCTCTCGGCGCTCGCGCTCGCCGCGCTCGTCGGGCTCTCCTTCGCGGCGGTGGCGGCGCTGGCCACGTTCCGCTGACGCGCGGGCGGTGGTGAGGGGGCCCGGGCGGCGGGGCGCCGCCGCGTGGATTTCATCCGCGGCGCGCCCCGAGCCGCTAGACTGAGGAGGCGGGACGAGGCGGGGCGAGAGGACGGCGGGCAGGGCATGTCGGAGCAGCAGCGGTACAGGGTCATCAAGCGCCTGGCCTCCGGAGGCATGGCGGAGGTCTTCGTCGCCGAGAGCGCGGGCATCGAGGGCTTCAAGAAGCAGGTCGCGATCAAGCGCGTCCTGCCGCAGCTCAGCAAGAAGGAGCAGTTCATCGCGATGTTCCTCGACGAGGCGCGCCTCTCGGCGCACCTGTCGCACTCGAACGTCGTGTCGGTGTTCGACATCGGCGTCGGCGACGGCACCTACTTCATCGTGATGGAGTACGTCGACGGCGCCGACCTCCGGGCCCTGCTCGAGCACCAGAAGAAGCTGGGCCGGCCGATGAACGTCGAGGTCGCCTCGTTCATCGCCGCGAAGATGTGCCAGGGGCTCGCCTACGCGCACGAGCTCTGCACCGCGGACGGCAAGCCGCTCCAGATCGTGCACCGGGACATCACCCCGGCCAACGTGCTGATCACCCGCTACGGCGAGGTGAAGATCGTGGATTTCGGGCTCGCGAAGGCGTCGAGCCAGCTCGCCGAGAGCGACGCGGGCATCATCAAGGGGAAGTTCGGCTACCTGGCGCCGGAGACGGTGCTCGAGCAGGGCGTCGATCAGCGGGTCGACATCTTCGCGCTCGGGATCATCCTGTGGGAGATGCTCGCCGGACGCCGGCTGTTCCTCGGCGACTCCGACTACATCACGGTGCGGCTGGTGCGCGACGCGGTGATCCCCTCGCTGCAGCAGATCAACGGCGAGGTGCCGCACGAGCTGGAGCAGATCATCCGCCGCGCGCTCGCCCGCGACCCGGCGGCCCGCTACAGGACGGCGCGCGAGCTCGGGCGCGACCTCACCCGCTTCCTCTACCGCCACGGCCGCCCGGTGAGCGAGTACGACGTCGCCGCGCTGGTCGAGCGCGCCAAGGGCGGGCCGGCGCGGGCGGTCGACGGGACGCAGAAGATCGCCGAGCTCATCGACATGATGCTCCTCGAGTTCAAGTCGCTCACGAAGGAGCCGAACGCGGGCGGCGGCGGCAGCGGGCTCAGCCTGCTGCCGAGCCTGGACACGACCACGAGCCTGCTCCACATGCCGACGCACTCGAGCTCGTCCCCCCCGGGCAGCGACGGGCCGCTCGGCGGGCTCGCCGACGAGCTGGAAGGGCCGGAGTCGCTCCACGAGGACGAGGCCTCCTCCTCCGTGGCGGCGTGGTTCCGGGGGTTGATCCCGCGCTGAGCCCGCGCGGGTGCGGCGCGGGCGGGGGCGTCGTACCGTTCGCTTCGCGATGACAGGCCGGGGGAGGAGCCTTCCTCCGGCCCACAGGAAAGGCAAAGAGAAGATGAACGTCGAGGTTGGCAAGCCGTTCCCGCGCTTCGCCCTGCCGAACCAGGACGGCAAGGTCGTGCGGCTCGAGGATTTCGCGGGCAAGTGGCTCGTGGTGTACGTCTATCCGAAGGACGACACGCCGGGGTGCACCGTCCAGGGCAAGTCGTTCACGGCGTCCAGGGAGGAGTTCGACAGGGCGAACATCGCCGTGGTCGGCGTCAGCGAGGACGACGTGGCGTCGCACAAGCGCTTCTGCGACAAGTTCTCGTTCACCATCGACCTGCTCGCCGACCCGAAGCACGAGCTCCTCGAGGCCGCGGGCGTCGGGCAGAGCGAGTGGAAGGGCACCCTGTACTGGGACCGGACGACGTTCGTCGTCGATCCGTCGGGCGTGCTGCGGAAGACCTACCTCAAGGTGAAGCCCGAAGGGCACGAGCGGGCGCTCCTCCAGGACATCCAGGAGCTCAAGGCCCAGGCCTGAGCGGGCAGGGGCGCGGAGAGAAGAGGTCTTGCCGAGCCGCCCGGCGCCCGGGGCGGGGGGCTTCGGGGGCTCACCTCCGGGGCTTGCGTTCCGGCGAGCCCCTGTCGTGGCTCGCCTGCACTCCAGCCCCTCCGGTGAGCCCCCGAAGCCCCCCGCCCCGGGCGCCTACGCTCTTTCCGATGGGGACGCGGACGCTCCTGTGCCAAGCCTGTGCTCTCGCTGGATTTGTCCGAGGGGCACCCCTATCCTGTCGCCTTTGTGGTTGCACGTCCTCCCCCGGGTAGAGCCTCCGCCCTCGCGGCGTTCCCTGCGCTCATTGTGGCCGCGTTCGCGACCGCAGTCGCCGTGGGCGCCTGCAAGGGCCCAGGCGGCGGCGGGACCGGCGGCGCGGGCTCGGGCGGCGCGGGCGGCTGCCCGAGCGTGCGAGAGGCCATGTTCACCATCACCGTGCGCGCCCCGGAAGGGCCCGTCCCGCCGGACACCACCGTTCACATCGCGTGGAGCGCCGCGGATGAGCCCACGTTCGTGCTGAACGACAAGAACACGTGGAAGACGCTCGAAGACGCCAACCTGGTATGCGCCGTCGATCCGACGAAGCCCCCTCCCGACGCGCTGGAGGCGCTCGTCTGCGAGCTCTGGACAGCGGGGGTGACCCGGGTGGAGATCTCCGGGACGGGCTATCAGGATTTCGAGCAGACGCTGACGCCCGTCATGAGTGAGGAGTGCGAGGCGTTCATCCCCCAGACGGTCGATATCGAGCTCGTGCCGGTCGTGGATGAAGGTATCGAGGAGTAGCTGGCAGGGGCCCCCGGACGCGGTGGGCCCGATGCGGAGGTGGCGCGTGGAGGACATGATCCAGGTCGCAGGGGTGATCGACGCGGACGAGGCCGAGATGCTCGTCGCGTGCGGCGTGACCCATCTGGGCTTCCCCTTCCGCCTGCCCGTGCACCGCGAGGATCTCTCCGAGCGCGCGGCCGCGGAGATCATCGCCGCGTTGCCGGCCTCGGTCCACGGGGTGCTGATCACCTATCTCGACACGGCGGCCGAGATCGCGTCGCTCGCCGGCGAGCTCGGGGTCTCGTGGGTGCAGCTCCACGGCAGCGTGGAGGTGGCGGAGCTCGAGAGGCTGAGAGCGGAGCGCCCCGCCTTGACCATCATCAAGAGCCTCATCGTGCGCGCGGGCAACGCGGCGGGAATGAACACCGAGGTCGCTCGCTACGAGCCGTGGGTGGACGCGTTCATCACCGACACGTTCGACCCGGAGACGGGGGCCTCGGGGGCGACCGGCAAGGTGCATGACTGGGACGTCGATCGCCGGATCGTGGCGCGATCGCGCCGGCCCGTCATCGCCGCCGGTGGGCTCCGGCCCAGCAATGTCGGTGACGTCATCCGCGCCGTACGGCCGGCGGGCGTCGATGTGCACACCGGCGTGGAAGGGCCGGACGGCCGCAAGCGGCGGGAGCTCGTGGAAGCGTTCGTGGCCGAGGCCCGGCGAGGCTTCGCGTCCATCGGCGGCGGCGCCGCGGCGGCCCGCGGCTGAAGGGATGCGCGCGGGCCCGCGGCTGAAGGGATGCGCGCGGGCGCCGGTGGCCGCTGCGCCATGCCGGGCATCGGCGGCATCTGCGCCGCGCGGCCCCACCGCGCCCGCCCCTCTCCGCAGGTCGTCGCCGTCGCAGCGCTTTCTGCGGGCGCCTCGGTCCGCGCTGCGCGCGCCAGGGTGCTCTCTGCCGACCCCAGGGTGCTCTCCGCCGGCGCCTCGGCCTTCCGCGGCAGCGTCAGAGGAGACATCGACGCCGGCGCATACGGCTCCGACGCCGGCGCATACGACGCCGACGACGGCACATACGGCTCCGATGCCGGCGCATACGGCTCCGACGACGGCGCATACAACTCCGAAAAATCAAGGACTGGACGCGGACTTGCCGCGACGCGTCAGAAGCTTGCTGCCGGTTTGACGAGCTCGCTCGGTCCCCGTACGGTCGCCCCTTTCACGAGGGAGGTATCCACATGCAGAACAAGGTAGGAAACGTCGTACCGTCGGAAAAGCTGGTCCACGGGCTGGTCGAGGAGCTGTCGTCACTCGAAGAAAAGGTGAAGAAGTTCACGGTCGAGCTCACGGCGGAGGAGCGCAAGGCCACCACGAAGATGCGCACGGGCGGCGAGCCGATCGCGAGGCTCGTCGGGGACCTGGCCGAGGCGAACGGCGTCACGCTCCCCAAGATCAGCGTCGAGGGGATGAGGGCCGATCTGCTCCTGATCGAGCGCATGAAGCCGCTCCAGGCCGCGCTCGACGACCTCTCCCAGCGGGTCGCCGACACCATCCTGCAGGCCCAGAGCGAGGCCTGGTGGGCCGCGACGGCCTACTACACCACGCTCTCCCGGATGGCCGCCGCGGACGCGAAGCTCGAGCGCTCGTTGAAGCCCGCGGTCGAGTTCTTCGCGATCGGGCGGCGCAAGAAGACCGCGGAGCAGCCGGCGGACAAGAAGCCTGTCGAGCTGCCGGCGGACAGGAAGCCCGTCGAGCAACCGGCGGCGCCGGTGAACGGCGATCTGTAGCCGCCGGGCGCGCGGCTGAGCCGTCCGGCCGCGGGGCGCCCTGGCGCTCGCGCCTGCGGCGATCCTAGACGTCCTCGAGCGCGAGCCACCATCGCACCGTATCTTCATCCTCGACGATGTCCTCCGGAGGGAGCTGGAGAGCCCCGTACTCCAGGTCTTCGCTCCGGATGGAAAGCACGTCCATGGCCTTCGCGATGCGGCGCACGGTCTGCACGTCCGGATCGGCCGACAGCGACGCCCGACCGAGGGACGCGAGGTCGTAGCAAAGCAACGGGAGCCACATCCGCACGAGCAGGCCATCGCCGCAGCTCGCCGCCTCGCGGGCGATGAGGGCCACCACCCTCTGGATGGGGATCTCCTGCGGAGGCACCGCGTCGGCGCCGGTCAGCTTGCCGGCGTCGACGAACGCGCGCCATAGCTCGCCTCCGGCCTCGACATAGAGCCGGCCTCGCCGCAGCTCCGGCGGGAAGCTCTCGGCGTAGTCGTCGCCCCACTCCTCGACGGGATCGCAGTAGTGGCCGATCGTCGGGTTGGTCGCGTCATCCCAGGGTCTCGTCGGATCCCGGAGCACCTCGCAGAAGCCCCGGAGCTCCTGGAGCACCCCGCGATAACGCTCGTATCCGGGGTGGTCCTCAACGCCGAAGGCGTAGACGAACCGGTGCTTCACCAGCGGGCCGATGACGCGCAGGTGCGTGAAGCCGGTGTCGTACCGCGACTGGAAGTCGTACAGGGATTTGAAGCACGAGCGAAGATCGAAGGACGGCGCGTTCGGGCGCCGGTCCAGGAACTTGACGCTCTGCTCGACGATGAGCTCGTACTCGTGTGCTGACATGGGGTCTCCTCGCCAAAGTGCTAGGGGTCTTGTCGCCTCTCGGTCGTCGAAATGGTCGCGAAGAGCGGAGTCAGGCTCCGCCCAGCTCCTTACTGGAGCTCCTGCTCCGGCGCCGCGGCGCCGGTTGCGCCGGCGTTCTGCGCGATGTTGTCGTTGCCGCCGGGGCCGCCTTCGCCGGGGGTGCCCGGCTTCAGCGCGATGATGCCAACCTGGGCGACCGGGGTGCCGCGGAAGGCGATGGCGAAGTGTTACTGAGCACCGTTGTTGATGCCAACGGTGCGCTTGTCGATCCAGCTCTTTGACGGCGGGGCGGCCGGCCTACCGCAGCGTGCCATCGCAGAGGCGGATCATGCTCGATGGCGGCGTTGCCTGGGGGCGGCAAGCCGTCAGGGCGCTCACCGAGTACGCATTACGTCGAGCGCGACAAAATTCTCAGCGTAGCTCCTGCTGAAGCGACAGCGGCGGCGAGTGGTGGCTCCTACGCCCCAGCGGGCATGGTGCATTCCGTTCACCCATCTAAAATTACCAGCACGACTCCTCGCCCGTCCGCATAGCGAACGGGGTAGGTCAGCGGCTGGAGCGGAGCATCGGCGCGGTGCCGGCCACAAAATAGGCGACGGGAGGAGCTCGTTTGGCGGCGTGCCCCCTCCCGTCGTGCTCCGAATCGCTTGAAAGAGCGGAGCCCTCAACAGATCGTCCATCTGGACCTCGATGTCAAAGGCTGGATCGCGTCACCGCCCACCGTAGAGCGCGCGCGGCCAGCTCGCTGCCCTCGTTGCGGCGCGGCGGGATGCCCGCTGGGGGGCACGTTAGGGCTGTGGGGCCACGGGACGCGGTCGCGGCAGGTGCGCGGGCCGCTCGCCGCTGGCGAGCGCGGCGGGCTCGTCACGATCGAGGCGCGCCGCTATCGGTGCCGCCGCTGCAACGCCACGATCACGGTCGTGCCGCGGGGCGTCGCAGCGCGACGGCACTTCGCCGCAACGGCGATCGGTCTGGCTCTTCTGCTCGTCGGCACTGCCGGTGCAGCGCTCATCGAGGTGCGGCGGCGTGTCAGCCCCTGGTCTGCCAGCTTCGATGCCGACAGCTGGGCGACCGTGCGGCGCTGGTTATGCGCCATCGACCAGAAGCGCCTCTTTCCGTCGGTCCGCCCCAGTCCCCTCGCTTCTTCGCTGCGGCAGCGAGCCGAGCGGGCCGCGATGACGCTCGTCGCGATGGCGCCATTTGCCGCCGACGTCCCCGAGGCCGCCGTCATGGCCGGCGCCGCGCGGGCTGCGTGATGGCGAGCGGCGTGCTTGCCGGGCTCATGTCGGGCCCCACCCGGTTGGATCCTCGGTCGGCGGAGCGCCTTGCGCTTGGATGGCTGTGCGGCCGGTGCGGTGTCACCGGCGCGGAAAGGACACGACGTGCAAGACCCCCTCAAGCCCAAGGACCACGCGGAAGCGGTGGCGCTCTATCGCAGTGAGATCATCGGCTCGCTCATGCACCGCGAGCTCGATCGCGGAGAGCTCGCCGAAGCGCTCGCCGACCTGAGCAAGCAGCGGTTTCGCCCCCCGCGCGCCCATTCTCCGCGCTCCTACTCGGTCCCCACGCTCGAGCGCTGGTACTACGCGTACAAGACCGAAGGCCTCGAAGGCCTGCGCCCCAAGTCCCGCAAGGACAAGGGGCGGGCGCGAGAGCTCACCCCCGAGCAACGGCAGATGCTGCTCGACATTCGAGAAGAGCACCCGAGCGCCTCGGTCTCGCTCATCCTCGACACCCTGATCGCGGCGGGTCGCATCGACAAGGGCGCCATCTCCGCCACCACGGTGCGACGCCTGTACGCCGAGCACCACCTCGATCGCGTCGCGCTGCGCGAGCGCACGGGCGGCAAGGTGCGGCTGCGCTGGCAGGCCGAGCGCCCCGGCGCTCTTTGGCACGGCGACGTGTGTCACGCGGCACCGATCCTCGTTGACGGCCGCCCGGCGCCGGTGCGGATCCACGCGCTGCTCGACGACGCCTCCCGGTACATTCTCGCGATCGAAGCGATGAGCGCCGAGCGGGAGGTCGACATGCTGGCGCTCTTCATCCGGGCGCTGCGCAAGCACGGCGCTCCCGACGCCCTCTACCTGGACAACGGCTCGACCTACCGCGGGCACACCTTGCATCTTGCGTGCGAGCGACTCGGCACCACCCTGATCCACGCCCGCCCCTACGACGCCCCTGCACGCGGCAAGATGGAGCGCTTCTGGAGGACGTTGCGAGAGAGGTGCGTGGACTTCACCGGCGCGCTCGGCTCGCTGCACGACCTCAACGTCCGGCTCTACGCCTGGGTCGACGAGCACTACCACCGCACACCGCACGCGGCGCTCTTCGGCAAATCCCCCGCGCAGGTCTACGAGGAGTATCCCCACGTCACCGACGGCCTCGACGAGCGAAAGCTCCGCGACGCGCTCACGACCCAGGCCCGCCGGCGCGTCCGGCGTGATAGCACGCTCTCGATGGATGGGGAGGACTGGGAGACCGATCTTGGCTTCCTCGCCGGCCACCTCGTCACGGTATCGCGGTGCCTCGTCACGCCGAACGAGCCGCCCTGGATCGAACACGAGGGCAAACGCTTCGCGCTGCACCGAGTCGACCCGGTGAAGAACGCCCGTCGCGCGAGGCCGGCCTGCAACCTCGATGTCGCGCACGAGGCACGCGTCCCCTTCGACCCGCCGAAAGCGCTCCTGGACAAGGCGCTCGGCCGAACGCCCCGCGGTGACGAGGAGGGATGATCATGGACTTCTGCAGCTACTTCAGCTTTACCGCAGAGCCATTCTCCAAGGAGATCGAAGACGGCGAGCTCTGGCTTCCTCCGTCCAAGCAGATGCTGCTCGAGATGCTCATCGAAGCGGTGCACGCCAGAAAGAGCGTGCTCCTCGCCGGTGACCCCGGCGTTGGCAAGACGTGCCTTCTCCGCGCGCTCCGTCATGCCCTTTCGCCGCAGACGTTTCGCTTGACCTACTGCGCGAACGTGACGCTTGGACGCCGGGATTTCTATCGCCAGCTCTGTCTGGCGCTCGGCCTCGCTCGGTGCAGCACCGCTGGAGACGTCTTCTACGCGGTCAGCACGCACGTCGAGGAACTCGCGAGGGAGCGCGTATTCCCGGTCTTCGTCCTCGATGAAGCCCACCTACTTCATCAGGACACGCTCGACCATCTTCACATTCTCCTCAATTACGCCTGGGATAGCCGCGCATTGCTTTCGCTCGTGTTGCTTGGCTTGCCCGAGCTCGGCGAGCGGCTCCGCGTGCGGCGCAATCGCTCCCTGTATTCGCGCCTCCACTACCGACTGACCATCGACCCGCTCACGCCGGACGATACGGCCGACTATCTGCGTGTACGTCTCAGCCGAGTCGGCTGCGCGAAAGAGCTCTTCACGTCGGACGCGATCGCGATGTTGCACGAGGCGGCCGCCGGCAGCCTGCGCGACACCGACCGACTCGCCACGGCCGCGCTCCGCGCCGCTGCGCGTAAAAAGCGCAAGCTCGTTGAGCGCGATGTCCTGAGCCGTATCCTGCAATTGGACGCAGAGGAGGGCGGATGAACCCAGCCTCCCTGGCCGAGGAGGACACGCGGCGGGTCGACGACGAGCGCAGCGCAGCCGCCGCCCTCGTCGTTGCCCTCGCGCTCGCCCGCGACGCGCTCCTCGCGAACTACCCGGACGACCCCGATCCGCTGTGCCCTCGCACCTACGCCGTCGACGTCGTGCTCCACCACATCGACGGGCTGAGCGACGCCCTCACTCGCCACCGCGCCGTCCTCGACGGCGACGATCGCCTCCCCACCCACATCGACTGAGAACGTCGGCGCCCCGCGACCGCCGAAGTGCCCCGGCGCCTCCCCTCGCTGCCATCGCGGCGAGCGGAGATCCGGGTCGACGATGGCCATCACGGAGCCGGATCTTCCGGCCATCAAATAGCTCGCTCGGTAACACGAAGGAGGGCCCGCCGAGGCCGCCGCCGCCGGGACCGCCGTTGCCGCCCTTGCCGCCGTTGCAAGCGTCCTGCGAGCCGCTTATCCCAGTCGCACCGACGCCGCCTCTGCCTCCTGAACCACCCGGCTGCAAGTCTCCACCTCGTCCGCCGTTGCCACCGTGTGCTGTTTGCAGCCGGCAATCCGTGAGCGTCACCGTCGCATCCTGACAGATCCCCTCATTTTATACGGCAAATTCGTCGATTCCCGCGCCGCTGGCACACCGCTTCCACTGAGCACCAATGTGGGACAGTTGTTTGCATGGGCCCACGAGGCTCAGGTGTTTCGGGTGAGCCTACGACGAATACGTGAGAATCTGCGGTCGCTGGCCGGAATAGTATCAGTATGAGGCAATCGGCGGGCGTCGACGCGTGCACGGAAGGCAAGGCGAAGGGGAACTTGACGACGACGCGCTCGGAGGAGCGGTCGCATTCGATGAGGGCTCGCAGGCAACTCGAGCGCGTAGGGCTCAGCGCGAGTAGCATCGAGCGGTTCCTTCACGCCGCTGTGAAAGTCGACCTGCACGTCAAGACCGTGCTGTCCTTGTCGCTGGCAACCCTGGGCGTTCTGCACTCGGTCTCCCTTTGCATTCACGTGATCGGGCGAGGGATGGCGTGGGCAAGAGACGGTAGCCCCAAGCACGCGACCAAACAAGTTGATCGCCTGCTGAGTAACAACAATGTGTCCCCATGGCTTCTGTTCGACGCTTGGGTCCGCTTCGTGGTGGGGCCGCGAGAGGAGCTGCTGGTCGCTCTCGACTGGACGGAGTTTGATGTCGATGACCACGCCACGTTGGCGTTGTACTTGATCACTCGTCACGGGCGAGCAACGCCGCTTATTTGGAGGACGGTCAAGAAGTCGTCGTTGGCTGGCAAGCGCAACGCCTATGAAGACGAGGTCATTGAGCGGCTGCACGAGATTCTTCCGAAAGCAACTCGAGTAACACTCCTCGCGGACCGGGGCTTCGGCGACCAGGAGCGGTACGCACATCTCGGCAATCTGGGTTGGGACTACATCATTCGGTTCCGTGAGTGCATCATCGTCACCGATGCTGATGACACTGCGCGTCCTGCAGGCGAATGGCTCACATCTACCGGACGGGCAAAGATGCTGAAGAACGTCCGGGTCACGCAGGACAAGACGGCCATCGCGGCGGTCGTGCTCGTTCACGACAAGCGGATGAAGGAGCCATGGTGCCTCGCAACCAGCCGTGCCGACCTGACGGCGAGCCAGGTGACCAAGCTCTACGGCCGTCGCTTCTGCATCGAGGAGACGTTCCGCGACGTCAAGAACGTTCATTTTGGCATGGGTCTCTCCGCCACACATATTGGCGACACTGCCCGACGCGACCGACTTCTGCTTATAGCTGCCTTTGCGCACGTGCTCCTGACGCTCCTTGGGGAGGCAGGAGAACGGGCCGGCCTCGATCGCCTCCTGAAGACCAATACCGTGAAGCATCGAACCTTGTCGCTCTATAACCAGGGATGCTACTGGTACACAGCCATTCCCAACATGCGGGAAGAGCGGCTTGTTCAACTCATGACAGCGTACGGCGAGGTGCTCCGTGAGCACGCCGTAACCCGTGAAATTCTTGGGACTATATGAGGGGATGCATCAGCGTCGCATCCACAGGCTCGCCGTGCTCGCTCGGGATGCACCTGTCCGGCGTGCCGCCGCCTCCCGCGGTCGCGCTCGCGGCTTCCGGCAGACACATGTACGTCAGCACGCAATCCCCAGCCGTATTGCTGCAGGCAGCAATGGCGCCGACCACGATCGCCGTAAGCGTGGCGGAAGCGAGCATCGTTCCCGTCGAACCCTTCATGAAACCCTCCTTCGCTCGTCGCTCCGCCTTTAGAAGGCGCCTCCAATCGACAACCCGATACCACCACGCGCCATCACGGGCGCCACCCATCCTACGGTCGCCGGCTTCGTGTTTGGCCGAGGCCAGAACGTGTACGCAGCCGTCGCCGCCCACAGGAGGCCTCCTCCGATCAGCGCCGCCATCGCGGTGTTCGCCGAGCGGTCTTGTTCCTGCCGCAGCGATAGCAGCTCGGCACATCGTCCCGCCTGCGGCGGCCTCGAGCAGCGCACGCCATCAGCCTTCAACTGCGCCAGCAGCTCATCCGCATCGCTGGCTGTCGCCGCCGACAGGAGCGCCAGCGCCACGCCGGTTCCCACCGCCGCGCCGCCCGCAGCCGTGCCGCCCGCAACGAGGTAGCCATTCGGCTGCCCCTCGCGCCCCACCCCGGCGCCCTGCGCCGGCGCTGCCACCGCCGGCACGGCCGTCGCGTCCGCCTCCACCGCCGCCGGGTCGTTCCCCTCCGGCACGCCGCCGCTGGGCTTCGCCGCAATGCCGTCCCACTCCTGCGACTCCTTGTCGACGATCGTCACCGATGCCCACCCAGGCTCGACCCCGAAGTTCATCGTGATCCTCAGCGTCTGGCCCGCCTTCACGCCGAACACCGCCGCCTTGGCCCTGCGGGCGAGCCGCGCCTCGACCGCGTGCTGCCCCGGCTCCACGAACAGCGGGCCCTCGAAAGGCCCGGTCCCCACGTACTCTCCGTCCACCAGCACCTCGGCCGGTCCACCGACCACCGAGACGTCCAGTGACCCGACCTTGCTGCGCGCCTCGAAATAGAGCTCGAGCATCTCTTCGGTCACCGGCGGCGCTTCGCTCTCCTTCCCCCTCACGAAGATCGCGAGGTGCTCCGCCGCGTCCCGGTACAGCCCGAGCTTCAGCTCGCATTCCCCGAGCCTGCCCGCCGTCGTCCAGCTCTTGTCCAGCGACCACGCCACGAAGAACGCATCGCGCGCTGGCGCGTAGTCCTTCTTCTTGAACAGCACCTCGCCGCGGCGCTCGAGATCGCGCGCCCTCTCCACCAGCGCCTCGTCATTCCCCGCAGGAGCGCCGAGTGAGACGCGGGCCGGCGCCATCGCCAGCGATGCTGCGAGCAGCACCGAGCCAAGCCTTCGGAAGACCATGTCTTGCATCTCCTTCGCCGCTTCGACAAGAGGATCACGCCCTCACCGCCGACAGTCCGCCTATACACGACCTTGGCAGCAGGCGCGATACCCAGCAGGAGCCGCAGATGCATCCCACAACCAGCATGTCGGCCCATTCCCGGGAGAGCCTGATATTTCTCATTCTTTCTTCGAAAGATCGGGGCGCGTCCCCTGCGCGCTCTTCTTCATCGGTCGTCGAAGCGGCGGAGCCAGGCTTCGCTGCGCTCAAGATCGAACCGCAAGCCTGGTCCGCGCTGATGGAACGGTCGATGCTGGGTGATGCGGATCGGCTTGAGGTACTTGGCGAGCTTGACGTAGAGCTCGGGCCAGCGGTTGTGCTCGGCGCTGCCCAGCTGCGGATGAGGGCCGGCCTGGATCATGATGCCGCCCTCGTAGCGGTGGACGAGGAAGCGGCTGTCGAGCGCGGCAAGCTCGGCCGCCACCGTGTCGGATCCACCCATTTCCTCAAGCCAGCAGTCACCGACGACGGTCAACCAGTTGACCCCCTTGATGCCACCTTTCCCACCCTCTCTGCCATCAATCTGCCACAGCGCATGACTGATGGGATAATCGGCCTCAAGCCCCGGAAAACGCTGCGCCCAGTCATACACAACAGGCTCATATTTGCGATTGATCGAGTCATCCGGCGACTCGGCGACGCCAATTCCGCCATAACCAGCAACCGGCCGCAGCTTGGAGCAAATCCCGAGCAAGACCTCGGGGAGAGCGAGCTGGCGATCCGCGAACCAGAGCAACGGGAACATCACCCGGAAGTAGCCGAGCTTCCGGTAGGGCCTGCGCTCCATCCCAAGTCCATCCAGAGAAAATGCACTCGCGCCCCGCTGATATTCCGCACCATGATAGATGAAAGAAAAGCTCTCGTCCTCTCCACGGGCCAAGAGCCACGCGCGCGGGTTCGAGCCCTTCCCCCTCCCGAAAGGCTCCATGAGCTTGGTGTCTGGATTCAGCGCCCAGCGGAGGTGCTGGCCGCACAGCTGAAAATAGTCCTCACAGCACGACACCACCGCCTCCCGCACGTCATGCCTGTAAGGGTCATCGAAATACACCGTCACCAGCAGCGCGATCTGGAGCACCGTACGGCCTTCGCCATCCTTGACACTGAGGTGCTCATCGAGCACCGACCTGATCTCTTGCAGTTCCTCCGACATACATTCCCTCGTTGGCGTATTATGCCATGTATCGCGGGGCCTCTACGGTGCAACCAGCACCGGTCCCCTGAGCAGCGGGGCAAGCTTACTCAAGATCCTCGCCACGGCAGGCGGAATGGCCACATCGTCGGCCTGACCTCCTGGCACGGCATCGTCGGCGACCAGGGCGATCACGAGGAGCGTCAAGGCCGCAATCTCGACCGCATCACCAAGGGTCACCTGTTGGTCGCCCTTCTTTGGTTTGGGGCAACCGCATTCATCCGGACCGAGCACCTCGAACGGTGCCGGACCGGCGATTGTCTCATAGCTGTCACGCTGTTCTCTGTCGAGCTTGTCCGGCGGGAACTTGATCTCGATCACCTCCTTGATGTTGTCCCGGGTCGGAGGCTTGGTGCCGTCCTTCACGACGATCACGTCCGGGATCTTGCTCCCCTTCGGCCTACCACGTGTCGCCCGGCGCGGGTCGTGCTTGCTCATGATGGGCTCGGGTGGCTTCTTGCTCATGTCATAGGGCACCTCGGCCTTGAGCGGGCTCGTGTGCGCCGAGGCGTCCTCCAGCATCCTGAGGTGCCTGGTCACGCACTGTTGCGGGAGACCTTCGTCCCGGCACCTGCAGATGAAGCCGCAGACGGCGCCCTCCTCGGGCATGAGCGGCCCGCCGCCCCCAGCGCCGCCCACGTGCATCGGCGGCAGGCCGCCGGTGAAGCCGAGCAGCGGCAACCGCCGGGGCTCGGCGCGCAGCGCGACACCTGCCGGCAGCAAGGGCGGCGCGGGGCGGGCCGGCGGCGCGCCGCCCGGAGCGCCGCCTTGGAGGATCTTGACGGCGCCGCCGTCGATCGTGACGCCGCTCGCGTCGATGCGGACGAAGCCGCCCGGTCCGCGGAGCGTCACATCGGCCGCCTCGATCACCACAGCGGCCCCAGCCGTGAGGTGGAGCGCCCCGCCCGCTTCCAGCGCGACCGCGCCGCCGACACGCTGGTGTTCATCGCCCTCCACCGTGAGCGACCGCGTCCCACCGATGCGCTCCCGGAGATCTCGCTCGATCGTGCGGTGCGCATCGCGCCCGACGTAGGCGATCTCCCGCCCCTCGGTGCGGGCGCTCTCGTCGCCGCCGATGGTCTTCGCCCGGTTCCGCGCGACGGCGAGCTCCTCGTCCGAGCCCACGGCGGTGCGCATGAGACGCTCGGCGCGCACCGCGACGACCTCGTACCCCTTCCGATCGTCGAAGCGGATCTCGTTGAATCCACCCCCGCCCGGCGAGGAGGAGCTCTTCCAGACGCTCTGCGTCCCGTCATCGGGCAGCCTCAGCGGCAGCGGGTTCAGGGCGTTCGACAGGCGTCCCACGATCACGGGCTGATCCGGATCGCCCGCGAGGAAGGCTACGAGCACCTCCTGGCCGACCCTGGGCAGGGCGAAGATGCCATAGCCCGCGCCGGCCCAGCCCTGGGCCACGCGGACCCAGCACGAGCTGCGCTCATCCGTCGCGCCGAGGCGATCCCAGGCGAACTGCACCCGCACGCGCCCGTGCTCGTCGGTGTGGATCTCCTGGCCCCGAGGCCCGACGACCGTGGCGCTCTGCACGCCATAGGCCCTGGGCTTTGGCGTCCTCCGCGGCGGACGATACGGCGCGGAAGCCGGCATCGCCTCGCCGCGAATCGTCCAATCGCCGCGCGGCGCACCGTCGATGGACAGCGAGGTCACGAGCAGGCCGACACGCGGGTCGAGCTCCGGTCGCGGGTGGCCCTCAACGCCGAAGATCGAGCCAGGCAGGAGATCGAGCGCGTTCGTGTGGAACGAAATCGAGCAGGCGCCGCACTGCGCCGCCTCCAGCGCGCGCGCCGCGCACAGCGCCGCGTACTGGTCATCGTGGCGGGACGCGCCGGAATCGTTCGCCTCCACCAGGAACGCTCCCGGCTGGTAGCCGTAGCGCTCGATCCGGACATCGCGCGCGGCAGCGTCCCGGCACTGACCGAACAGCGCCCAGCCGGGCCGCAGGAAGTCGTGATCGCGCACGCTCACCGCGCCCGGACGGACGTGCCGCTCGACGGCCACGCGCGTGACGATCTCCCGGTCCGCGGGCGCCATGGGCCTGTCCACATAGGCCATCGACCCGGGCCGGCGCGGCGCAGACAGGTGGGGCGCGTCGGAGCAGACGAGCCGGGGCACGTCGCCGCCGTCCTCGTCCAGGAAGGCATAGGCGACGCCCGACTCCTCCAGGACGCGGCTCATGAAGTCGAAGTCCGTCTCGCCGTACTGGACCCGGTAGGCGAAGCGGGGATGCGCGCGCTCGTCCACACGCCACGTCGCGACGAGCCCCCACTCGTCCAGCAGGCTGCCCACGAGCTCGGGGCACGAGAAATGCTGATAGACACGGTAGCCTGCACGCTGCGTGAGCAGCCACAGGCGCGGCACGATCGTGAGCTCGTAAGTCGACGAACCCAGCTCGCCGAGCTGCAGATCCAGCGCGTGAAGCTGGCGGATGTGGCTGCAGACGCCGGACCAGAGGCGTTCACCGTGCAGTCCTTCGCCCGGCTCCGGTGCTACCCGGAGCGACGCTGGCTCTCCGAGGATCGCCTCGAAGGCGATGCAAGGATCAGCCGATGATGCCACGACCTTCACCGTGAAGAGCGCGGAGAGCGACTCCCGGACCGAGAAGCGAAGGACGGATAGCCGCTCGCCACAGGCGAGCGATAGATGGAGCATGGACATCGCTGGAGTCCTCCAGCAAGAAGCCGCGTTGGCTGGTTGAGCGACGGATACCCTTGTACCTTGGGCCAAAGCGAAGACGGACCGAGTCCTCACCGCGCAAAGGTGCGCAGCCTGGGTTCAGGTCGATCTCCAGCCTCTACAAAGGAAATCCCGGTCTCATCGCCAGACGTCCCAACAAAAATGATCGGGGGCGGTCGATTTCTGGAGAGGTCGTCGCCGCGAGGCGCGGAGGGGCCCCGGCAGGGCTGGGACGGCGGCCAGTCGGGGCATGAGGACACGCAGCGGCGTGAGGAGCCGGCGGGGACGTCGACAGACGTCGCGCGCGGCGGTCGGTGACACACAAGCGGCAACCGCCCACCGCCGGTGCGTTACCGTGCGTTGCCGAGCGGCACGCCCTCGACGCTCACGCCGGCGTCACATGGATCTCGACAAGACGCTGGACGCAAATCTGGTGAGGCTACTGGAGCTCCTGCTCCGGCGCGGCGGCGCCGGTCGCGCCGGCGTTCTGCGCGATGTTGTCATTGCCACCAGGGCCGCCTTCACCGGGGGTGCCGGGCGTGAGTTCGATGTTGCCGACCTGAGCGACCGGGGCGCCGCGAAAGGCAATCGCAAACGAGGGGCCGCCGAGGCCGCCACCGCCCGGGCCACCGTTGCCGCCCTTACCTCCCTGGCCGCCGTTGCACGCGTTCTGAGAGAATCCGCTGGCCGTACCCCCGGTACCACCGTTACCACCTGTTCCGCCGAGCTGCGCTGCGCCTCCTGCGCCACCCTTGCCGCCGCGTCCGGCTTGCAGTCGGCAGTCAGTGAGCGTCACCGTCGCATCCACACTCGCGAGCGCGATGCTCGCGCCTCCGGCTCCGCCGCCTTGACCGGGTTTGCCGCCGCAGCCGCCGGCACCGCCGCTGCCGCCGCTCGCCCCCGCGCCTGGTTGACCTCCGCCGCAATTGGCGAGCCCCTTCGCGCCTCCGCCACCTCCGCCACCTTGACCAGGCTTGCCTGCTGTGCCTGCGCCACCGCTCACGCCGACGTAGCCGGAGGTCGCGGAGAGCGTGCCCATGCCGCTCGCGCCCGTGCCCGAACCACCATCTTCGCCACGTGAGCCTGGATTTCCCAGGCCAGATCCAGGCAGACACTCCCAGGCGCCTCCGGTCTCTGGCTGACCGATCCCCGCTTGCCCGGCCGTCCCCATCACCCCCGCCTCGCCGTCGGAGCCGTTCGTGATCCCGCCATCCCCGCCCTTACCGCCAGCAGAGTTCTCCCCATCGCACGCGTTCTCCACCGCCGCGCCGCCGATCAAGATCGCATCCGGTCCCGGCGTCTCGTCCAGATCGCTGCACGCGTTCACCCCGCCATTGCCCGCCGCACCGGCCTGCGCGGGCGGCACCGGATCGGCCGGCGCCACCGGTTCCGCTCCCGGCGCTCCCGGCGCACCATCCGCTCCGTTGCCCGCCACGAGCTCGCTGCGCACGAGCTCCACCGTCGCACCGTCCACGAGCACAGCGATCGACGACGCCCCCTCGGTTTGCGCGTCAGCCGCCTTGACAAGCACGTCCTCGATGTGCGTCGTCCCTTCCGCGCCCCGCACCGCCAGCGCCACCTGATCCGGCCCCGCGAAGATCGTCGTCTTCGCATCCCCGGTCCACGCCCATCCGCGCTTGCAGTCGAGCCCGCCGTACAAGTTGACACCCGCCGGCAGCTCCACCGCCTCCGCGAGCTCCTCGGCGCACGCGTAGATCCGAACCGGCGCGTTCTCGCCACGAATCCGCTCGATCGCCGCTGCGAGCGTCTTCATCGGCGTTGCCTTCGCGCCTGCACCGGTGTCGTCGCCCAAGCTGCTCGACACGAACACGCCGCACTCGTCGCCCACCGCATCGCTGCGCTCGCTCGGAATGCACTCGTCCGACGTTCCGCCGCCGCCCCCAGCGCTTCCGCTCGATGTCCCCTGCAGACACCGGTACGTCAGCACGCAGTTCCCGGCCGGATCGAAGCATGCAACGCCTGTCACTCCGACGGCCATCGATGCGAGCAGCGCCGCTGCAAGGATCCTGTTCAACATGCCGCTCATAAGATCCTGTTCCTCTCACCGAGCTGCGCTCAGAACGATCCGCCAACCGAAAGCCCGACGCCGTACGGCGTCGCGGCCGGTACTACCCGCACCGCGGTCGCCGGCTTGGCATGCGATCGTGGCCAGAACGTGTACGCAGCCGTTGCGCTCCAAAGCACCCCGCCCGCGATAAACATCGACAGCGCGACGTTCGCGAATGTCCCTTGCTCCTCCCGCAGCGACATGAGCTCCGCGCAACCGCTCGACTGCGGCGGCCCGGAGCACGGCCCCCGGGTGCGCCGCAGCTCCGCCAGCAGCTCATCCGCATCGCTCGCCCTCCCCGCCGACATGAGCGCCAGCGCCACGCCGGTCCCCACCGCCGCCGCGCCCGCGATCGCGCCCCCCGCGACGAACACCGCCTTCGGGTGCTTCCCCCCGCCACCACCATCGCCCACCGGCGCGGCCGCGTCGGGCGCCGGCCATGCATCCTGTGTCAAGGGCTGCGGTTCCGACGTGTCGTACCCGTCCGGCAACCCACCGCGGCCGCTCGCCATCCCAGGCACGGTCGCCGGCGTCTCCACCGGTCCACTCTTGCCCACCCCCACGGCGTCCCCCGCGCTCGGCGGCGAGACGTCGAAGTACATCTCCCTCGTCTCCCCGGCCCTCAGCTCCACCGCCTGACTCGCCATCTTGCCGCCGAGCCGCGCCGCGATCGTGTGCTGCCCGGGATCCACGAACACCGGCCCCTCCAGCGGCGCCGCCCCCACCGCCTTGCCGTCCACCAGCACCTCCGCCCCGGTCGGCGTCACCCGCACCTCGATCGAGCCCACATGCCTCACCGCCTCGCGGTAGCGCGCCGTCGCCCTCTCCGGCACAGGCTCCTTCTCGCGCTCCGACCCGCGCACGAAGATCGCGAAGTGCTCCGCCGCGTCACGGTACAGCCCCAGCTTCACCTCGCAGTCCGCAAGGTTCCCCGCCGTCGACCAGTGCGGCTTCAGCGACCACGCCGCAAGGAACGCCGCCCGCGCTCGCGCGTACTCCTTCTTCTTGAACAGCGCCACGCCCTCGCGGTGCAGCTCGCGCGCCTTGTCCGTCAGGGCCTCGCTGCCGCTGTCCGGCGCGCCGAGCGCCGCGCCCGCGGGCGCCGTCGCCAGCGACGCCACGATGAGCAGCGCGCGCCACCGTCCTCGTGAGATCATCCGTCCCTCTCCTTCGCGTCCACGCATCGCGGCTCCGCCGCGCTCGCCGCCGGCACGTATACACGAGCAGCCTCGGGCACGCGACGGCGGCGCCCCGCGCGAGCAGCTCGGATCCACAGGCATGAATCGCATTGCGGGAAGAGGTCTCTCCCTCTCATCTCGATCCCTCTCTCCTTCTCATCTCCCTGATCTCCCTCATCGTCTTCACCCCGGACGCGGGCGGCGCGCAGCCGAGCCACGCGGTGACGCGCTCAGAACCGCGGCGGTCCTCCCACGGGCGGCTCGCCTTCCTCCTCGTCGAGCTCCGGCGCGGCCGGCCTCGCCCGCGGCGGCTTCGCAGGGGCCGCCGGCCCCTCCCCCCGCGGCGGTGACGGTGGGATCCGCGAAGCCGCCGCAGGCGGCGGCGATCGCCGCGCCCCCGCGCCGACTCGCGGATCTGCCGTGGCAACCGGCGGGGGCGCACCGGCTTCCGCATCCGCGGGCGCGGCCGCTCCGCCGGCATCCATCTCCGCGGGCGCGGCCGGCGCGCCGCCTTCCGCGCCGGCGTCCACCTCCGCCGGCCCAAGCGCCGCGGGCGCGCCGGCCTCCTCCGCCGCGCGCGGCGGCGCCGTCGCCGCCGCGCTCGTCCCCGCATCCGCGGTCCGCGCGCGAATGCGGAGCTCCTCCAGCGCCGGCCGAGCGAAGAGCACGTAAATCAGGGCCGCCGGCGCCGACACCGAAGCGACGCAGGCGAGCACCGTCCGCCACGACGCCCAGGAGCCCACCCTGGCGCCCGAAGCCTGAGCGGCTCCCTGCACAGCGCCTTTCGCCGGCCCCGCCCGCGCCGTCGCTCCGCGCCCCGCGCCGTCTCTCTCCGCGCGCTGCGCCGGAGCCGCCGGCTCGACCAGCGCCTCCGCGAGCCGTGGGTTCTCGAGGGCCCGGCGCATGTTCTCGTCCGACGCAGCCCGATCCATGACGCGGCGGACCGTCTCGTCGCTCGGCAGGTACTTCTTGAAGTCGTCGTCGCTCATGCCGGAATCCTCAGTGCAAGTGCCGATGCGGCGCGGAAGGGGGCACGCCGCGCGGTGCCCTCCTGGCAGGCGACCCGCCCGCCGGCGCGGGGATGGGCCTCGCCGACGGCGGAGGCCCCTTCATGGGCGCCGACCCGTAGACCTCCTCTTCCACGACCCGCTCGTAGAACCCCGGATCGTCCACCGTGCGCCCGGCGCGGCGTGGAGTGCGTCGCTCGGACGGCGCAGACACCCCAGGCCTCACCGCGGCCGCCGGCGAGGCGAGGTCCGGCGCCGAGCGCGGCAGCCCCGCGTCCACCTCGGGCGCGGCGCGCTCCGCCATCGCGTGCGGTGGGGCGGGCACGCTCGGAGACGGCACCGGAGACGAGAGCGCCAGCGCCGGCCGTGAGTCCGGCAGCGCCGATGAGCCGGGCGATGCCGTCGTCGCCGCTGCACCGGGGGCGCCGGTCACCGCTGCGGCTCCGCTGGACGCTACGACCGGCGCCTCGGCACCGCCGCGCAGCGACGCCGGAGAGCGGCCGATGGCGAAGGAGACGCCCGCCACCGCGGCCAACATGGCCGCGAGCGCCACCATGCGGAGCGCGAGCGTGCCCCGGGTCGCGCGATCCGCCAACGCCTCCTCGTGCGTCGCGATCGCACGCGCCGCGACCGCGGCTCTCGGCGGCGGCGCCGGCGCGCCGGCTCCTTCGCGCTCCGCCGCGCGCGCCGCCGCCGGCGCGACGGACACGGGCAGTGCTTCCACCGCATGCCCGGCGGGCACGGGCAGCGCCCCCGCCGGGCTCTCCTCGGCAGCCGGAGTCGCCGCCGGTGCCGTCGTCGCAGCAGGCGCGGGCGTCGGCCACGGCGCCGTCCCATGCACGGCCATCGTCGCCGGCCGCTCCGGAGGCACCGCGCCCGTCGGCTGCACCGGCGCCATCCGCTCCGTCCTGAGCCATCGCGGCGCGGGCTCCGTCGCGCCCTGCGCGAGGCCCGTCCCCTCCCGCGCGTCCCGCACCGCAACGAACGGCAGCGGCTCCGCCGGACCCCGGAACCCCTCCGGCAGAGGCGCCGTCACGTAGCGCAGCACCTCGGCGCTCACCGCGGGCGGCACCGACGCCGGCGCCGCGTTCGGCCCGCTCCCCGATCGCCCGCCCTGCCCTCGTCGTCCCCCGCCCTCCGCGGGCTCTCGTCGCTCCTCGACCACCGGTGCCTCCTCCCCTTCCTCTCCGCCCGCTCGGCCCTCCCCGCGCCGCGCGGCCTCCACGACGAGCCGCCCCGGCGCGTGCGGGTTCGCCGCCTCGTACCGCGCGAGCTCCGCCGTCAGCGCCTCGTACGCCCCCTGGGCCGAGGGCCGCTCGCCGGGCGCCTTGGCGAGCATCGCGGCCACCA
Source organism: Sorangium cellulosum (assembly GCF_004135735.1). Classification (GTDB taxonomy): domain Bacteria; phylum Myxococcota_A; class Polyangia; order Polyangiales; family Polyangiaceae; genus Sorangium; species Sorangium cellulosum_F. Next base: position 7,144,011 of record NZ_CP012670.1, read on the forward strand.
GATCGCTCAACCCGGGCGCGTCGCGCGACACCGCGAAATCGGACAGCCGCTTCGGCGTGGCCAGGACGTGGTTCAACAAGACCTCCTGTCGCGTCGGCATCTCGCCCCTGTCCAGCGCGAACGGGTGCTTTCCCGTGAGCATTTCGTGGACGATGATCCCCAGCGCGTACACGTCCGACGCCTTGCCCGCCCCGTGGCCCAGCGCCTGCTCGGGCGACGCATAATGCGCGGTCAGGATGTCCGCGAACGGGTCCGTCGACGCCGCGCGGTCCGCCGCGGCGAGCCGCTTCGCGATACCGAAATCGACGACCTTCACCTGGCCGCTCGGTCGCACGAGCACGTTCTCCGGCTTGAGATCCCGGTGCACGATGCCGCTCCTGTGGGCGACCCGCAGCGCGTCCGCGATCTGCGCGGCGATCGACAGCGCGCTGCGCACGTCGAAGACGCGCATCCAGTGGAGCAGGAAGCGCAACGACCGGCCGTCGATGTGCTCCATCGCCAGGAACACCACGCCGTCATCGGTCACGCCCGCGTCGTGCAGGCGCACGATGTTCGGGTGGTCCAGCTCCGCGAGCACCTGCGCCTCCTTCTGGTGGCCGGCGGCGAACGACCGCTCCCCCTGGTGCTGGACGCGCACCACCTTGAGCGCGACGCGGCGGTTCAGGTACTCGTCGCGCGCGTCGTAGACCTCCCCCATGCCGCCCTCGTCGATCAGGCCGACGATCCGGTACTTGGAACAGCGGTCACCGGTCGTGTAGGTGCGGTGCACCTTTCGCACCCCGCCCGTACCTGAGCTCTGTTCCAGGCTGCTCGACACCGGTTTCTCCCCATACAGGCCAGCGACGCCGGCCCCTACAAAAGAAATCCCGGTCTCGTGGCAAGTCGTCCCACAAAAAGGGAATGCTCCACGACGAATCCGATTAGGATGGCCGCATGCCCGCGACGAGGAGCCCTTTGCCGAGCGCGCCCCCGTTCGGCGAGGAGGACGACGACATCCCCCCGGACGATCCCATCGTCGTCGCCCACGTGGAGCGCGCGCTCGCACCGTACCGGGACATCCTCCCTCCAGAGGCGCGCGAGGCCTGCGAGGAGGTGCTGGTCATGGTGCTGACCACCCACCCGGAGGTCGCGCCCATGGTCAACCGCCTCCGCCGCGCTGCGGCAGTCCAGCGCAGCGGGACCCGGCCCCGCGAGGCTGCGCGCCCGGCGCGCGGCGCCGCCGCGCTGACAGGAGGCTCGCGCGAGGGAGGCCGCCGGTGAGCCGAGACCACCGTCGGACCGGGCGCCCCCCGCTCAACGAAGCGCAGCGGTCGCTCGTCGAAGCGACCCTGTGGCTCGCCGCGCGCGTGGCCCGCGGTCTCCGGCGCAGGTACCCCGACGCCGACGAGGACGAGCTCCGCTCCGCGGGGCTCGAGGCGCTGGCGGAGGCCGCGCGGACCTACGATCCGGCGAAGAACGACAGCTTCGCCTGCTACTGCTGGGCGCATGTCTATGGCGCCATGGCCGATGAGCTCCGCGCCGCGGCTGCCTGGAAGAACGAAGCCTCCGCAGCAGCCCGGCATTTCGGGATCGATCTCGCTCGGGGCCTGCGCGACGAAACCGATCCGTTCGCCGACGCTTCAAGTGACCTGGAGCAGCGGCTCGGCCAGGCAGGCGACGAGATCGCGGCAGCGGTCGTGTTCGGGCTGGACAGCGGCCCCCTGGGTCGGCTTGGCGAGGAGGGATTCGTCGAGCACGAGGACTACCGGCGCGCGAGCGCCACGCTGAGGCGCGAGCTCTCCCTGCTCCCGGAGCCGGACCGGCGGCTCGTCGAGCTGCGCTATGAGCAACGCCTCGGACTCCAGGAGGTCGCCGCCGCGATGGGATTCACCAAGTCGACCGCGGGACGGCGCTGCGCGGCCGTGCTCGAACGGCTCCGCAAGGCGCTCACCAGGCAGGGGATCACGGGGGCGCCCGCCTTCGAGGGGCACGCGCCGCTCTCGGAGGAGTTGCGGCCGCCAGGCTGAGCTCCGGCCGGAATCGTCATCATGGTGTGGAGAGCGCACCGCGCGCCGCGGCACACGATCTGCCGGTCCCTCGGAGGGGTCATGTCGCGCCCCCAGGACGCCCGTGCCGGAATGGCCCCCAGTCGTGCCACCGCCCGCTCGATCTGCGCGGTCCCGGCGATCGGTCAGGGCGGCCATGCGGCTACACGTCGATCACGAGGAACGGCCGCCCGGTGAGCTTCTTGAGCAGCGGCATCGCCACGTTGTAGACAGGGGTCCCGTTCGACGTGCGCCCCTCCAGGGCCCCGTGGTGCGCGTGCCCGTGGAAGACCACGTCGGCGCCGTACAGGTCGATCGGCGCGGCCAGCCGGCTCGACCCGAGGAAGGCCCTTATCTCCACGTTCTCGCCCACCGTCGTCTCGACGATCGGCGTGTAATGCATGATCACGATCCGCCTGTCCGTGTCGAGCTGCGAGAGCGCCGCCTCGAGCTTCAGCGCCTCGCTCACGGCCTCCTGGACGAACGCCTTGAGCGAGACCTCGCCGAACGCCTGCAGCGTCGCGCTCCCGAACCCCCCCATGAACCCCTTCACGCCGGCCACCCCGATGTCATCGACCAGGATCAGGTGATCGCCGTCGAGCACCTCGACGCCCGCGTCGCCCAGGATCTTCGCGAGATCGGCGCTCACGCCGCGGTCGAGGTCGTGGTTGCCGAACACCGCCGCGCACGGCACCGTCAGGCCGGAGAGCGCGTCGGCCAGCACCTTCGCCTCGTCCGGCTGGCCGCGATCGGTGAGATCGCCGCAGAGCAGCAGCAGCTCGGCCTCCGCGTTCACGGCCTTCACGAGCTCGCGCATCTTGCCGCCGTGCTCGGGCCGGCAATGCAGGTCCGAGGCCGCCGCCACGCGCCGCCTCGCGGGGCCTGCGCCGCCGTTCCCGGATCCGGATCCGGAGCTCATGACCTCGGCTTGCGGGCGCGCGCCGCCTCGCTCTCCGCCCCGGGGCGCTCCGCGCCGCCCGCGCCCCCGCCGCCGGCGGCCTCGCCCTTGCCGAGGAGCTGCCGCGCCCGCGCGGGCTGCCGGCGCTTCCGGCCGAGCGCCGCCCGCGCCCCACCGGGCCCGGCCTGCGGCGCGCCCGACGGCGGGGCGAGCCCGAGCTTGTCGTAATCGTGGGTGTACTGGTGCCTGCTGATCAGGCTTCCCCGGCAGACCCTGAGCGGCGCGTCGCCGGCCCGCGCCTGCTCCATCGTGCGCCGGCAGAGCTCCTCCACGAGCCACTCGGGCACCCGGCTCCGCGCGCCGGGATAGACGAAGCGGTACAGCGTGAGGTGCGCGAACAGGACCTCCCAGTGCGGCCCGAAGCGATCGAGCAGCCGCTCCCAGTCCATCTCGTCGCCGCACGCGTAGATGAGGTGGTTCACGTCGGCGCCGTCGTACCGCTCCCGCTCGTCCACGAACGCCTTCGTGAAGATGATCTCCTCGGCCGGCGCGAGCAGGCAGGAGTGACCCAGGATCGTGGCGGGGCGCGCGTGCGCGAACCAGTCGCCGTCCACCACGGCCAGGCCGTTGCTCGACGAGAAGATGAGATCGATGAAGCTCTCGCCGGCGTACGCCTTGCCGATCCAGCGCGGGTCGAGCAGCTCCGTCGCGAACCCCGCCCGCTCGAGCACCCTGAACGCCGCCGGCACGTCCCGCTGATCCAGCATCAGGTCGAGATCCTTCGTGTCCCGGAAAATGCCGGTGTACGAGAAGAAGGCGTACGCCCCCGCCACCATGAACGGCACACCGGCGGCGATGAGCGACTCCAGCGCCCTCTCCCTCACCTCGAGCTCGCCCGCGGGGGCGAAGGGGCCCTCGACGCCCTCCCGGGCCGGGGGCGAGAGCGCGACGTGGCCTTCGGCGCTCGTCGCCCGAGCCGGGACCACGCGCTCTGCGTCGGTCGTGGCAGGAACACCGCTGCGGACCATCGTTCTCTGCGTAATGAACAGGACGGGCGATGGCGACCCCTCCCCCTCACGCTCCCGCACGAGGTGCGCGAGGCGGCGAGGTGAACGGGCTCGTCCTCGCTGGCCATTGCAAGGGGAGGCGGGTCTGGCTCAAGCTCGCCTGCCTGGCTCGCTCGGCACGCGCCGAGCAGGCAGGCGACGGGGGCGCGGCCCCCCGCTCTTCGAGGAGGAGGCACATCCGTGGACACCGTCATCGCGACGATCAATCCGGCTACGGGAGAGACGCTCGAGGCGTTCGAGCCCCTCTCGTCGGCGGCGCTGGAGAAGAAGGTGGCGCGCGCGCACGCCGCGTTCCGCGGCTTCCGACGGACCCCGATCGCCGAGCGAGCCCAGAAGCTCCGCCGGGCGGCCGAGATCCTGGAGGCCGAGAAGGAGCAGCTCGGGCGCCTGATGACGCTCGAGATGGGAAAGACCATCGGCTCGGCGATCGCGGAGGCCCAGAAGTGCGCGGTGGCGTGCCGCTACTACGCCGACAACGCCGAGCGCCTGCTCGCCCCCGAGGAGGTCGCGACCGACGCCGGCAAGAGCTACGTGGCGTTCCAGCCGCTCGGCCCGGTGCTCGCCGTCATGCCGTGGAACTTCCCGTTCTGGCAGGTGTTCCGCTTCGCGGCGCCGGCCCTCGTCGCCGGCAACGTGGGCCTGCTCAAGCACGCCTCGAACGTCCCCCGCTGCGCGCTCGCGATCGAGGACATCCTCCGCCGGGCCGGCTTCCCCGAGGGGGTCTTCCAGGCGCTGCTCGTCGGGGCGAGCGCCGTGCCGCGCCTCCTCGCCGACCCGCGCATCGCGGCCGCGACGCTCACGGGCAGCGAGGGCGCGGGGCGCAGCGTCGGCGCCGAGGCGGGCAAGCACCTCAAGAAGGTGGTGCTCGAGCTCGGCGGCAGCGATCCGTTCATCGTCCTGCCGAGCGCCGATCTCAACGCGGCCGTCGGGACCGCGATCCGGGCGCGCATCATCAACAACGGCCAGTCGTGCATCGCGGCGAAGCGCTTCATCGTGCACGAGGCGGTCGCGCCGGAGTTCGAGCAGCGCTTCGTGGCCGCCATGCGGCGCCTGCGGGTCGGCGATCCGATGGATCCCTCGGTCGACGTCGGGCCGCTCGCCACGCCCAGGGTCGCCGCGGAGCTCGAGGAGCAGGTGCGGGCGTCGGTCGCCGCGGGCGCGCTCCTCCTGACCGGCGGCAAGCGGCTGAAGGGGCCGGGCAACTACTTCCCGCCGACCGTGCTCACCGACGTCCCGAGCCCCTCGCCCGCCGCCGACGAGGAGCTCTTCGGCCCGGTCGCCGCGGTCTTCCGCGTCACCGACATCGACGAGGCCATCCATAGGGCGAACGCCACCCGCTTCGGCCTCGGGGCGAGCGCCTGGACCCGCGACGCGGGGGAGCGAGAGCGCCTCATCGAGGAGATCGAGGCGGGCCAGGTGTTCATCAACGGGATGGTCGTGTCCGACCCGCGGCTTCCGTTCGGCGGGGTCAAGATGTCCGGCTTCGGCCGCGAGCTCTCGTCCTACGGCCTGCGCGAGTTCGTGAACGTCAAGACCGTCTGGATCGCGAAGGACGAGCGGCCGCGCGGCGTGCCCGCGACCGAGTGATCCCTCCGCGAGCAACCCCTCCGCGAGCGACGCCACGGTTGCCAGCCCCTGACGGATGGCCCTGCACGCCCGCGCGCCAGCCCGGCGAGGCGGACGCCGAGGGGCGCCGACGGACGCCCGTGGAGGCGAACGGGCACGAGGAGCGGCGAACGGGCGCAGCCGGATGCAGGGAGCGGCGAACGGGCGCAGCCGGATGCAGGGAGCGGCGAACGGGCGCAGCCGGATGCAAGGAGCGGCGAACGGGCGCAGCCGGATGCAGGGAGCGGCGAACGGGCGCAGCCGGATGCAAGGAGCGGCGAACGGGCGCAGCCGGATGCAGGGAGCGGCGAGCGGACGCCGTCGGACGCCAGCGGAGCATGGTGAACGCCGCCCGACGCCCCGGCGGAACATGGGGCGGCACGACGTGCAGCCCGTTGCGTCTTCGTGGACATCGACCTACCGTCATGGGCTGTGTCGGACGATCCGGCCGTGGCCGCTCTGCTGAGCGAGTACCCTCCTGCAGCGCAGCAGCTTACGCTGCGCGTGCGCAAGCTGCTCCTCCGGATGATTCCCGACGTGACCGAGCACGTCTATCCGGGCTGGCGGATCATCAGCTTCCGGATGGGCGACCGGAACGAACACCAGATCTGCTGGCTCGCCCCGCAGCGCTTCGGCGTGAACCTCGGCTTCGAGCACGGCGAGAAGCTGCCCGATCCGAACGGCCTGCTCACTGGCGCCGCCAAGCAGGCCAGGAACGTTCATATCCGCTCCGCAAAGGACGTGGACGTCCCGAAGCTCGCCGCGCTGGTCACCGCCGCCATCGAGCTCCACCGGGGCGGCTGATCCCGCAGGCGCCTGGTGGAGGCGCCGGGGCCGCTTTTCGCGCCGCCCGTGCCGTTCAGGATCGCCGGTAGACGAGCTGGCCACCCGTCTTCCCGAGCGCGTACGAGAACCCGAGCTCCAGCGTGGACCGGATGACGATGTCCCCGAGATCGAGCCCCTGCTCCACCATCAGCCGCGCCGCCTCGGGCGCGATGCCGACGAGCACCACCTCGCTCCCGAGCAGCCCCGCGGCGCGCGCCGCCTGCACGAGGTGGCTCGCCGCGCTCGCGTCGACGACCGCCATGCCGGTCACGTCGATGATCACCACGCGCGCCTGGTGCTCGGTGATCTCCCGCAGCATGGAGTCGATGAAGCGGCCGGACCGCTGCGCGTCCAGCGCCCCGACGATCGGCATCACGAGGACGCCGCGCGCGACGGGCACCACCGGGCTGGACAGCTCGGCGATCGTGTCGAGCAGCGCCTCCTTCCGGCGGCTCAGGGCCTCGAGCTCCCGCGTCCGCTCCTTGATCCGCGAGAGCAGCCGCGCGTTCTCGAGCACGACGGCGGCCACGGAGGCCACGCGCTCGAGCAGCGCCAGGTCGCCCGGCGAGCACGCGGCGGGCTGCGCGCTGCTCAGGACGAGCGCCCCGAGGACCGCGTCCCGGGAGATCAGCGGCACCACGGCCATCGTGCGCGCCCCGCAGAAGCGGGCCTCGGCGACGTCGCCGAGGCGCTCGACCTCGCTCGACGTCGTGTCGACCACGAGCGAGCAGCACGAGCGCAGCACCCGGCCCAGGAGCGAGTCCTCCGAGACGGGCGCGCGCTCGTCGTCGACGAGGCTCTCGCGCTCGGCCATGCCGATCACGAGGAGCTCGAGCCCGCGCCCGCGGTCCGCCGCGTCCGGCTTGCGGTTCGCGATCCTGCGCGCGGCGCTCAAGGCGAGGTGGTCCGAGAGGGCGGTCGAGAACGGCGTGCGCTCGACGGTGACGAGGTCGACGCCCGTGTCGAGGAAGCGCGACGCCGGCAGCTCCGCGAGGGCCGCCTCCTCGCCGCGCGTGGCCATGTCGTGGAGGATCTGCACGCCGCGGTACCCCATGTCGTACTCGCGCTGCACGACCGCGGCGTGGATCACGCCGTCCTGGAGCATGGCGACCGTGGACGTGATGAGATCGAAGGCGATGAGCTTGAGGTCCCCCGCCCTCCCGAGCGCCCTCGACGCCTGGGCGAAGCTCGGACCGTTCTCGCTGCACACCCCGAAGGCGCCGGCGAGCTCCGGCCTGCCCCGCAGCGTGGCGAGGGCGAGCTCGAGCCCGCGCTCCGCGTCGAAGTGGTTCTCCGACGGCGCGTCGACGTGGATCGCCGAGCCAGCGAGGGCCTCGCGGAAGCCCTCGAGGCGCCCCCGGGCGTTCGAGACGGCGGCGGAGGCCGCCTGGGTGGCGACCACGCCCCCCTGCGGCAGCAGCCGCAGCATCATCTCGCCCGCGAGCCGCCCGGCGGCCCGGTTGTCGGTCCCGATGTACAGCGAGGCCTGGCTGCCCTCGACGGGCGGCGAGTCGATCGCGATCACCGGGATCCCCGCGGCCACCGCGCGCTGGATGTACGGCTCGAGCGCCGCCGCGTCGATGGGCGCGATGGCGATGCCGTCCACGCGGCGGCGGATCCCCTCCTCGAAGTACGCTTCCTGGGCCGCGGGGCCCGTGGCCATCCCGCTCCTGAACGTCACCCCGACGCGCAGATCGCGCCCCGCGGCCAGCGCGCCGTCGCGCACGTTGTTCCAGTACGCCGTCAGCGGCCTGCGCGGGGCCTTGTAGACGCGCAGCGTCCGCCGGGCGTCCGCCCCGTCTCCGCCCTCCCCGTCCTCCAGGATGGCCAGGTCGATCGCGCTCCACCGCGGGCCCGTCTGGACGCTCCTGATCCCGTCCGCGACCGTCTCGATGAGCTCGAGCAGATCGACCGACTCGGCGACGGCGCTCAAGACGTCCTCGAGCAGGCGCAGCTCCTGGGCGAGCTGCGCCTTCTCGTCGAACAGGCTGCGCCGCTCGAGCACGGCGCGCGCGCTCTCCACGATGGGGTCGAGCGGCGCGCGGTCGGCGTCCGAGGGCGGCGCTCCCGCCGGCAGCTCCAGCGCGAGGTACGCGCCCGGCGCCCCGAAGAGGCGCACCGGCAGGATCAGCACGCTGGCGCCCTCGGGCGGCCAGCCCGGCGACGCCGCCGCGCCGGGCAGGTGCGCCCGGTACCACGCCGCCGCCGGGACGACGCGCGGGCCGAGCGCCGCCTCGGGCGCCGCGGCGGGCCCGTACGGCGCCGACGCGCTGAGCTCCCCGCCGTCCGACGGGATGTGCAGCCGCCCCGGGACGATGCCGTCGAGCCCCACCGCCGCCCTGTACACGAGGCGCCGCCGCGCACACACGAGGAGGCTCCCACGCTCCGCGCCGGGGAGGCAGGCGACCGCGCGCTGCACGAGGTGATGGAGCGTTGCGAAGACATCCAGCCCGGTGTTCATGCGGATCCGTTCGACCCGTCCTCGAGGCGCCGCCGCAGGACAGAGGGGCCCTAGCAGGCGCGACGGAGCTCATCCTTGTCAAGCGGAGACGATCCGAAGCGGGGGGCCTCGTCCGCGGATCGAGCGCGGCGCGCGCAGGGTTGAACCGCGTCGCTCGCCCGTGCTACCCGCCTGATCCCGACCCCTTCGAGGAGCTCACGCCCGCATGAAGCTCGCCTCTCTCCGCGGCCCCGGCCGAGACGGCACGCTCGTCGTGGTCCGCCGCGACGGCGCGGCGTACGCGCCGGCCGGCGCCGCCTTCCCCACGCTCCAGGCCGCGCTCGACGACTGGGAGCGCGCCGAGCCCGCGCTCCGCCGCCTCGCCGACGCGCTCGACCGCGGCGCCGCGCCGGCGTCGCCGCTCGTCCCGGAGCAGCTCGCCGCCCCGCTGCCCCGCGCCTACGAGTGGATCGACGGCTCGGCATACCTCCACCACATCGCCCTCGTGCGCAGGGCGCGCGGCGCCGAGCCGCCCGAGACGCTCACGACCGATCCGCTGGTGTACCAGGGCGGCTCCGGCGTCCTCCTCGGGCCGACCGACGACATCGTCCTGCGCGACGGGGCGTGGGGCCTCGACTTCGAGGCGGAGGTCTGCGTCGTCCTCGGCGACACGCCGCAGGGCACGACGCGGGACGAGGCGCACCGGCACATCCGCCTCGTCCTCCTGGCCAACGACGTGACGCTGCGCAACCTCGTGCCCGCCGAGCTCGCCAAGGGGTTCGGGTTCTTCTGCTCGAAGCCGGCCACGGCGTTCTCGCCGTTCGCGATCACGCCGGACGAGCTCGGCGACGCGTTCCGCGACGGGCGCGTCCACCTGCGGCTCCGCTCCACCTACAACGGCGCCCTCGTCGGCGATCCCGAGGCCGGTCCCGAGATGCACTTCTCGTTCTTCGACCTCATCGCGCACATCACGAGGACCCGCAGCTTCACCGCGGGTACCCTCCTCGGGAGCGGCACCGTCTCGAACCAGGACCCGGCGCGGGGCGTGTCCTGCCTCGCCGAGAGGCGCATGCTCGAGATCCTCGCGCACGGCGCCGCCACGACCCCGTTCATGAAGCCAGGAGACACGATCATGATCGAAATGCTGGATCCGTCGGGCAGGAGCCTCTTCGGGCGCATCGCGCAGCGGGTGGTGGCCGGATGAGCGCGCCGGAGCCGCGGCCCGCGCTGACGCTGTACAACTACTGGCGCAGCTCGTGCAGCTGGCGCGCGCGCATCGCCCTCGCCCACAAGGGCGTCGCGTACGCGTACCAGCCGGTGAACCTGCTGCGGGACGGCGGCGAGCAGCTCCGCGACGACTACCGGGCCAAGAACCCCATGGCGCAGGTGCCCACGCTCGAGTTCGAGCAGGGCGGCGCCGTCCGGCGCGTGTCCCAGTCGATGGCGATCATCGAGCTGCTCGAGGACTGGTTCCCCGCGCCGCCGCTCCTGCCGGCCGATCCGTACCTGCGCGCCAAGGCGCGGCAGCTCGCGGAGACGATCAACGCCGGCACGCAGCCGCTGCAGAACACCGGCGTGCTCCGGCACGTGAGGGACGAGCTCGGCCGCGACGAGATGGCCTGGGCCCGGCGCTTCGTCGCGGCCGGCCTCGCCGCGTTCCAGGCGACGGCGAGCGAGCTCGCCGGGAAATTCTGCGTGGGGGACCAGGTCACGGTGGCGGACGTGCTCCTCGTGCCCCAGCTTTACAACGCGCGCCGGCTCGCGGTGGACCTCGCGCCGCTCTCGCTGCTCACGCGGATCGAGGCGGCGTGCATGGCGCTGCCGGCCTTCCAGACCACGCACCCGGACCGCCAGATGGACGCGGTCGCGGGCGCCTAGCACCGCGTCGCCCAGCGTCGGCCCTGGCGCTTCGCGAGGGGGAGAATCGAGCCACCGAGGCACAGAGGACGCAGCGCGAGGACGAGGAACCTCTCGTGTCCTCCGTGCCGCCGCGGTTCCTCCTCCCATGAGACCAGGTCGGCGACCTGGTGCTTGCTTGGCTTCCCGCATTGACCCCGCACGTGACGGAGGATCCCGATGGCCAAGAAGGTGGAATCGATCGGCATCAAGAGGGTGGAGGCGCTGCACTATTACGTGCGCGACCTGGAGCGGAGCCGCAGGTTCTACACGGAGAAGCTCGACTTCCAGGAGATCGCCGCGAGCTCGCCGGAGCTGACGGCCGCGGCGGCGCAGCGATCGGCCGTCTTCCAGGCCGGCGCGTGCACGATCGTGTGCTCGCAGCCGATCGGCGAGGGCGGGCGGGCGTGGCGTTACCTGCGCAAGCACCCCGACGGCGTGGGCACGATCGTCTTCGAGGTCGAGGACATAGGCCGCGCCTTCCGGCTGCTGGACGGCCGCGGGGGCACGCCGATCGACGAGATCCACCGGGTGACGGAGGGGGGCGGCACCTTCGCCTCGTTCTCGATCACGACGCCGTTCGGCGACACCACCTTCCGCTTCGTGGAGCGGCGCGGCTACCCGTCGCTGTTCCCCGGCTGCGTGGCGCACGGCGCGCCGCGCGGGGGCGAGAACCGGCTCCGGATCACCGGGTTCGATCACATCACCTCGAACTTCCAGACCATGGCGCCCGCCCTGCTCTGGATGGAGCACGTGCTCGGGCTCGAGCCGTTCTGGAAGATCGAATTTCACACGAACGACGTCGCGAGGGGCGCGGATCACGGCTCGGGCCTGCGGTCCGCCGTGATGTGGGACCCGGCCTCGGGCGTGAAGTTCGCGAACAACGAGCCCTACCGGCCCTACTTCAAGACCTCGCAGATCAACGTCTTCAACGAGGAGCACCGCGGCGACGGCGTGCAGCACGTGGCGCTCGCCGTGGACGACCTCATCGCGGCCGTGCGCGGGATGCGGGCGCGGGGCGTGGAGTTCATGCCGACCCCGGCCGCCTACTACGAGCTCCTGCCCGAGCGCCTGCGGCAGCTCGGCGTCGGGTCGATCGACGAGGACGTCGCGGCGCTGCGCGATCTCGAGATCCTCGTGGACGGCGACGGGGCGAGGTCCTACCTGCTCCAGATCTTCCTCAAGGAGTCGGCGGGCACGCACCGCGATCCCGGCGCCGGGCCGTTCTTCTTCGAGCTCATCCAGCGCAAGGGGGATCGGGGCTTCGGCGCCGGCAATTTCCGGGCGCTCTTCGAGAGCATCGAGCGGCAGCAGAAGGCGGAGGGCCAGGGCTGATGCTCGACCGCGTCGCCGTCGGGAGCATCCCGCCCAAGCACCACATCGCGCACCGGGGCGCGGCGGGGGAGCTCCGCTACGAGGAGTGCCTGACGCGCGGGGGCTTCGACGGCCCGTACACCATCGCCTACCACGAGCGCAGGCCGCACGAGCACCGCGTCGCCGAGATCGCGCACGGCTTCGCGCTGCCGGTCGCCGCGCCGCCGCGGCCGCTCGCGAAGCGGCACTACCGGTCGCAGGATCTGCCGCGGCGGGGCGGGCCCGCGATCGACTGCCGCGTGCCGCTCCTCTTCAACGACGACGTGGTGATCGGGCTCGCCCAGCCGGACGCCGCCGATCCGGTGTACTTCGCGGACGCCGACGCCGACGAGCTCTTCTTCATCTTCCAGGGGGGCGGCGTCCTGCGCACGATGCTCGGCGATCTCCGCTTCGAGCAGGACGACTACGTCGTCATCCCGCGCGGCCTGTTCCACCGCTTCCTCCCCGACCCCGCGCCGCAGCGGTGGCTCTCGATCGAGGCCGCGGACCTCCACCTGCCGCGCAAGTGGCGCAACGAGGTCGGCCAGCTACGGATGGACGCGCCCTACTCGCACCGCGACTTCCGGCGGCCCACGTTCGTCGGCCCGCTCGACGAGGGCCTCCGCGCGCTCGTGGTGAAGCGCGGCGGCGCCTTCCACGGCTTCACGTGCGCGCGCACGCCGCTCGACGTCATCGGCTGGGACGGGGCGGTGTACCCGTTCGTGTTCCCGATCCTGCGCTTCCAGGCGCGCGTCGGGCTCGTGCACCTGCCGCCGGACTGGCACGGGACGTTCGCGGCGCGGGGCGCCCTGATCTGCAGCTTCGTGCCGCGCCCGCTCGACTTCCACCCGGAGGCGATCCCCTGCCCCTACCCCCACGCGTCCGTCGACTGCGACGAGCTCCTGTTCTACTGCCGCGGCAACTTCACCTCGCGCCGCGGCGTCGGCCCCGGCAGCATCTCGCACCATCCGGCGGGCATCCCGCACGGGCCGCACCCCGGCGCGTACGAGGCGAGCCTCGGCGCCCGCGAGACGTCCGAGCTCGCCGTCATGCTCGACACGACGCGCCCGCTCACGCCCACCCCGTCCGCGCTCGCGGTGGAGGACCCGGGCTACCAGGACAGCTTCATCGCCGCCCCCTGAGCTGCCCGGGCTACTTCCTGGGCGTCTTCCCGAGCCGCTCGAGCAGCGCGCGCACGAGCAGCGGCCACGCGACCGTGGCGTCCGCGTACACCTCGGCGAAGCGGCCGCCCTCGTGCGGGGGCTTGAACTTCCCCCAGCTCACGCCCTCGGAGTAGGTGCAGCCGGAGAGGCCGCCCCAGTGCACGGGCTCGGGGCAGATGCGGACGCCGTACTGGAAGCGCGGGTGCTCGACCTCGATGCCGAGGCGGTCGCCGACGATGTCGTAGAACGGCGCGACCTGCTGCGCCCAGTTGCGCGGGACGCCGCCGCCGATGGTGAAGATGCCGAGGCGCTTCTTCTTGCGGACCAGGCGGGCGTAGCTGAGCAGGTCGAGGAAGGGGTTGTACGACGGCGGCACGGCCTCGCGCCACACGTCGAAGCCCGGCTCGCCGCCGTGCTGCGCCTTCACCTTGCGCAGCATCCACGTCGCGACGTCCAGGCCCATCTCGCTGTCGGTGAACGCCGGCACGTAGACGGGGACGTCGTGGAGGTAGGCGCTCCGGAGCACGCCGGGCGAGTCCCCCATCTCGGCCAGGGCCTTGCCGAGCTGGCGGCAGATGATCTCGCTCGACCACGGCGTGGTCGGGTCCAGCTTGTCGAGCTCGTCGCGGACGAAGACCTCGATGGCGTTGAGGTTCTTCTCCATCTCGAGCGTGTCGTAGACGCGGTTGTACCCCTTCTCGAAGTACGTCTCGTCGGAGATGGTCGGGTTCGCCTTGTAGTGGGTCAGGCCGACCGCCTCGCTGAGCCCGTGCGCCATGAGCGCGCCGGTGCTGACGATGCAGTCGATCATGCCTGCCTCGATCATCCGGACGATGACGACGCCCATCTTGGCGACCGTCATCGCGCCGGAGAAGGTCGCGACGACGAGGCAGTCGTCGTCGCGCACCATCGCCTCGAGCACGTCGCACGCCTCGCCGAGCGCGCGGCCGCTGAACGCGGTCTTGCTCATGGCGCGGATCAGGTCGTCGAACGAGTCGATCTTCAGCGGGTCGAGCGCCTCGAGCGGGACGAGCTTGTCTTCAACGCCGTCGCTGAGGTTGCGGTGCGAGGAACGCGGAGCCTTCGGGGAGGACATGGCGCGCGAACATATAGCCGCGCAAGGGGGAGGCCGTCGAGCCCGAAGGCCCCGGCTTCCGCCTCTTCCGTGAGGCGATCTCAAGGGCGGAGGGACAGCGAGCACGCGAGCCGGCGCAGCGGGCCGCCGCGCCGTCCGTCGTCGTCGCCGATGTCGTGAGCTCCGCCCTCGGCGCGCCGCGCGGCGAGGTCGGCGCGCACGAACGCGAGCGGGCCCGGCCCCCGCGCTGCGCCCGGCGGCAGCGCGCCCCGCGCTGCGGGATCGAGCAGCGCGGTGATCCCCGTCACGCAGGCGTCGGCGCCTGACACACGGACGTCATAGACGGCCTCGCGCGCGGGCGCGGCGCGGCCGTCGACGATCACGACGGCGCTCGCGCGGCCCACCAGGAAGCGCGTCCCGCGCGGCCGCGCGCCGCACGCCGGCAGGCGCGTGAGCGTCCGGCGGAGGCTCGGGGCGACCTCCCAGCCGTCGAGGGGCAAGCGCGGCGGGGGCGCTGCGGTCACGCCTCGCGCGCCCTGCGCGGGCGGCGGGATCGGCACGGTGCGGCCGAGCGCGAGATCGCCGAGGTCGAGCAGCAGCGGGACGCCGGCGGCCGTCGGCGGCCCGAGCGCGCGCGCGCCGCGGCTCGCGAGCGAGGCGATGGGCCGCGGGGCCTCGCCGGAGGACCAGACGAGGAGCGAGGTGCCGCGGAGCCACGCGATCGGTCCGTCGGGCGCCTCGCTGAAGGCGACCTCGGCCTCGGGCAGCAGCGCCTCTGGCACCTCCGCGATCTCGGCGCCGCGGCCAGGCCGCGCCCGGATCAGCAGGTCGCGGCCGGCGGCGCGCACCCCGAAGAGGGTCCGATCGCCGGACGCCGCGAACCTCGCGAGGGTCGCGTCCAGCCCGACGCCGTGGGGCGCGGGGCCGGTCCACGATCGAACCCGGCCCTGGTGCTCCCCGGGATCGAACCACCGCAGCGTCCACGTCCCCCGGGTCGTCCGGGCGATCGGACCCCGCTGGCCGGCGCCGGGCGCGGCGGCGCCGGGCGCGCGCACCTCGAGCGCGGCGACGGGGGAGAGCATGCCCCGGCGCGTGTCGCTCACGAGGGCGGAGACGGGCCGCTGGCCCGTCGAGCCGGGCCGCGCGTCCCCGGCGACGATCGCGAGCCGCTCCTGCGCGTCGCGCGGCGGCGGCACCCCCGGCCGGGCGCTCGGCCCCGGCAGCGTCGTGCAGACGAGCGCGCGCTCCGGGAGCTCGGGCGGCGGCGCGCCGTGGGGCAGCAGCAGCGTCCCGGCCTGCGACGCCGGCGCGGGGGAGCGCGTGTCCGGCGCGGGGGGCGCCCCCGGCGCAGGGAGCGCCCCCGGCGTGGATCCCGCCGGTCCCCAGCCGACGCGGAGGTGCCCGTCGATCTTGAGGCCGACCTCGTTCACCGCCAGCGCGCCCGGCGCCTCGAGCAGGTCACCGAGCGCCGCGATCGCCTCCGTCACGCGGGCCGGGGTCTCGATCGGGAGCCACGAGCGGCCGGCGTCGGTCGACGCGAGCACCTGCGCGTGCCCGACGGCGACGCCGTGGCCGGCGTGGATCACGGCGCGCGCGGCGCCGTCCAGGCGAGCCCGCGAGGCCTCCCCGCCCGGCGGCGCGACGACGGCGGTGAGCGCGCCGTCCTGATCGGCCACCACGAACGACAGGGCGCCGTCGAGCCCCTCCTCGATGGGGCTGATCACGTGGAGATCGCCCCCCTCGCGGCGCAGCCCGCCGAGCGGGATCAGCGGCTCCTCCCTGCCGCGCGCGTCGATCACCGCGACGTGCACCCCGCGAGCGGCGCGCGCCGCGGTGGGGTCGCCGCCGCCCGCGCCGGGCGCGTCGCCCGCGACAGGCCCGGCGCCGTCGCGCTGGGCACCGTCGCGCGGGGTGCCGTCACGGGGGGCGCGGTCGCTGTCCCAGAGGCCGCGCACGATCGCGATCCGGCCGTCGGCGAGCGGGCCCGCGCCGCGCCAGTGGATGTCGGCGCCCGCGCGGACGGGGATCCATCGCCCGCTCGGCTGGCGCACGCACGCGCTGCCCTCCTCGTCCGCGCCGCACGGCGCGAGCAGCATCGCACCGCCGCTCGGGGACACGCGGAGCGCTGCCTCGCCGCTCCGCAGCACGACCGGCGGCGCGCCGCCGAGGCGGCCCCCGGCCAGCTCGATCCTGCGCACGCCGAACGGGTCGTGCGGCCGGTCCGACGCCTCGTCGCCGAGCGCGCAGGCGATCCACGCCGCGCGCCCGGCGCGGCCGACGCCGCAGGCGCCGACCCCGCTCCCGCGGCCGAAGACGACGAGGTCGCGCGGCGCGCCGGAGGCGATGTCCACGCGGGCGAGGAGGCCGTGGCTCGCCGCGATCGCGGCGCCCGCCCCCGCGGCGGCGCCGCCCGAGATCGCGACCTCGAGCGGAGCGCGCCCGGTCTCGTGGATCCAGCGGAGCAGCGGCGCGCCCTCGGCGGGGTCGGGCGCGCTGCTTCCGGGCGCGAGCCGCGCCTCGGCGACGAGGACGACCGCCTCGCGCTCCCCCGCTGGCGCGCCCGCGCCGTGCCCCGCTGGCGCGCCCGCGCCATGCAGGAGCGCGCGCAGCTCGCCGCCGCGCAGGCGCAGGTCGGAGACGTGGAGCGGGGCGGCAGGGTCGGCCACCGGATCCTCGTGGCGGACCGGCGCCGCCCGGTCGCTTCGGCCCTCGGCCTCCGCGCGGCCCGTGGCGCGCCGCGCCGGGGTGACGGGGCGCCAGGAGGCCCCGCCGTCGGCGGTGACCGCGAGCCCCGCTGCCTCGAAGAGCCCGGCCCCTTGCTGCAGGTCGCGGAACGCGACCGCGCGGAGCGGCAGCGCGGGCAGGCCCGGCAGGGTGCGCGGCTGCCCCGTGTCGACGTCGAGGAAGCTCGGGAGCTCGGCGGACGCGTCCCAGACCGCGACGACGGAGGGCCCGCCGCCGATGCGCAGGAGCTCGGTCCCGGAGCGGGCGAGGAGCACGGGCGCGCCGAGCGGATCGTCGAAGCGATAGACGCCGCGGGTCCCGCGCCCGACGACGCGCGCGCCCGCGACGGTGGGCACGAGCGCGAGCTCGAGCAGGGGCTCGGGGCAGGGCGCGGTCTCCGGCCGGACCGCGCCGTCGCTCGCGACGAGGACGCGCCGGCCGCCGACGAGCGCGAGGGTGCCGCCGGGGACGTCGGGGCCGATCGCGGTCGCGCCGCTCGCGTCGACCCAGCGGGCGGGGGCGACGGCCGCGGCGGTCGTGGGCGGCCCGGCGTCCGGCGCGGGCGCGCGGCGCTCGGCCGGCGCCGTCCGGGTCGGCGCGCCGCCGCAGCGGGCGAGCGTGAGCGCGGCGAGGAGCGCGGCGGCGCGCTGCGCGGTCCGGGGGCGCGCTGCGAGGCGGGGGCCCCCCGCCGCTCTGGGCTGCGACATCGCGCCGGAGACTACCGCGGATCCGCGGCGGCGGCGGCGCCGGGCGGCGCGCCGCGCCGTGGAGACGCCGGATCGACCGTGGGCTGCCTCGCGGGATCCCAGGGAGGTCCGCGGACGCCGAGCGCCGCAGGAGCGGGGCACCTGCGGGGCGTCCGTGAAGGGATGAGGCTGCCGGCGCCGGGGCGGCCTCGTCCGCCGCGCGGGCGGCCTTGCGGGCGGCGACCAGCGCCATGAGCCCTTTCGCGCCGAGCACGGCGTGATCGGACACGCAGTTGTTGAAGATCACGTGAACCTGCTCTGCCTCGTGGGAGAGTCGCTCGACGGTCGCGGCCCAGGGATCGAGCTCCGCGGGATCGTAGAGATACCTGAACTTCTCGTGGACGCTCACCGAGGCGTCCCAGGTCTCGCCGCGCCGGCCGTGGAAGCGCACCACGGCGAGGCGAGGATCGGCGACGAGGGGGGCTGGAGGCATGCTGTTCGCCTTGCCCTGGGGCTCATCGACGATCACGTAGAAGGCGCCGAGATCGCGCAGAAAGGCGATGACCCGCTCGATCCGGCCGGGGGTCCCCCACGAGGCGTGCCGGAGCTCGACGGCGAACGGAAACCCGTCCATGCGCGCGCGGCAGTCCTCGATGGCCCTCACGTGGCCGCGCGTGGCCGTGAACCACGGGGGGAACTGGAAGAGCACGTACCCGAGCCGGCGCGCCTCGCGGATCGGCGCGATGGCCCGCCGGAAGCGGTCCCAGAGCGCGTCTGTGGCCTCGGCGGGCAGATCGGGCGGGTAGAGGCGCTGCTTGTCGAGGAGCGCTGCGGGCAGGGCGCGCTGGAGGTCTGCGGGGAGGCGAGCGGGCTCCACCGGGTGATGGGTGAGCGGCGCGAACGCCTTGAGGTTGATCACGAAATCGGGCGCTGTCCGCTGGACCCACTGCTCGGCGACGGCGGGGCTCGGGAGGGCGTAATAGCTCGAGTTGACCTCGACCACCGGGAACTGGGAGGCGTAGAACTTGAGCCGTTGCTCCGGGGTGGCCACGCCCTTCGGATAGAAGCGGCGGCTCTTGATCAAGGTGGGATCGGTCCACCCGGCGGTCCCGGCGAGGATGCGATCCAGGCGGGCGGGCACGGGGGCGCACGCCGCGAGCGCGGAGGCGCGCAGGAGCCGATCCTCGATGGGATTCGGGGGTTCCTCTGGAAGCGACCGCGGGGGGTCGCGCAGGGGGGCTTGATGCATGATGGACCCATCCTAAGGCCGCCCCCCCACAGCGGAAGCGCGTGAGGCGCCGCTGCCGCCTTCAATGCCTCCTGTCCGCCGCGTCCAGCTTCGCGGAATCGCGCCTTGGGACGTGGTGAACGCGTGAGGAACGATGAGGCGGCCGCGTGGAGCCGGCGGCCAGGCTCGGGGCGGCGTCGCCCGCGGGCTCCTGCGCTCGTGGTCCACTGGCGAGTCGCAGCCCATTGCGATGAGCAACCGAACCTTCTCACACCTTGACGGTGCATTGCGCTGGCTCCCCCCGTCTTCTCACCTGCCGTGCAGCTCCTGCAGGATCAGCCACACGCGCGGCGCTGGACCGACCGAGGCAGCTTGTCGGGGCGGGGCAGCGGGCGGGCATGGGACCGCTCGTCGCCCGTTGGCCTGCAATGGACTGTCCACAGCCGATCGCCCTGACGACGTGCTCTTCCGTCGTCCTGTGGCAGCTCGCTGTGGCATCTCGACGCGATCCTGGAAAACCCAGATTGTTCATGCGCCACCTCGACGCCTGCGCTATACTGGAGATGCAGGGGCTCGGTGCATTCCTGCGCGACAGAGGTGAGAGATGTATTCAGCGAACCGCCGCAGGAATATCGAGCGTGAAGAGCGTATGGCCCGCCGCGGGCAGCGGGAGCGAGCGGCCGGCAAGCTCCTTCAAAAGATTCCGGATCTCGAGAGCTTGAGCCTGGAAATCCGTGAGACCCGGCCCAACGCGTCCACGAACGACACGCAGTACATCCGTCGTGTTGTCGTCGAGCACGCGCATGCGCTGTTCGAGATGCCGTGCTCGTACTCGTCCTGCGACAACGGCGGCTACGACGCGACGCAGGAGATCCTGAGCGCCCTCGCCGCGCGCTCGATGCGCTTCGAGGGCGAATGCGTTTGCCGGGGGAGCTGCGGCGGCGAGTTCTGCTCCAGGATCCTCCGGTATGTCGCCACGGCCACGTACCGGCCGCGCTCCGACGTATCGTAGGGCGGCGTCACCTCCGCGAGACGAGCGCTGCCCGGCGCCCCGCTGCGGCTCGCCTCGCCCGGCGGGCCGGGCGGCGTCTCCGACGCTCGCCAGACGGTCTTCCGGCAACCCTTCGAGCCGCCCGGGGGCCTCCCCCGCTCGCGACGAGCGCGAAGACGAGCGCGAAACCGAGAGGACGGCGCGGTGGGCGCGAACCTCCGGGAAGGCCGATGTGAATCGTGCTCGACAGGTCAGGCTCCTCCTCGACATGTCAGGCTCCTCTCGGTCATCACGCGCATCACGCGCATCACGCGCGTGGACGTTCGCGTCCAGCGGATCGAGAGGGGTGCGTCGAGGAGCCGATGCGCTGCCCTGACGCGGCGGACGGATCCCGGCGTCACGGGACGAACACCGTCTCTCGGGCCGGGCAGCTCGGCAGGCCCTACCGCGCTCCCGCGCGAGCAGCGCGGGACCAGGACAACATGCTACCAGCCCGGCCGGGGCGCCGCGGCGCCCGGGCTCGGCGCCGAGCGGCTCACTCGATGGGCGGCTGAGGCCCGGGGACGATCCCCGCGATGTCCGGATCCTCTCCTGGCGCAGCGTTGGAGCCGGGGCCCTTCTCCCTGCGGCGTGCGAGGCGGTTCGCGTCTTTTTCGCGCTGCTTCTCCTGCCGCGCGCGTTCCTTCTGCCGCTTCAACGCTCCCTGCTTTTGCATGCGGACCTCTGGCCTTTCAGCGCCCTCCGGCGCGTTTCAAAGACAGGTGCGGCGGCGCTCGGCCGCCGAAAAAGACAAGGCGCGGCGGCGCACACACGCCGCCGCGCCGCGCGCGCGATCAGTACCGCTCGCGCCCGCCGCGGCCGCCGCGGCCACCACCGCCGCCACCGCCGAAGCCGCGACCACCGCCGCCGCCGCCGAAGCCACCACCGCCGCCGAAGCCGCCGCCGCCGCCGCCGAAGCTGCGCGCCGGACGCTCCTGCGCCTCGTTCACCTTGAGCGGGCGGCCGTCGAGGAGGGCCCCGTTGAGCTGCGAGATGGCGCTGTTCGCGGCCTGGGCAGAGCCCATCGTGACGAACGCGAAGCCGCGCGGCTGCCCCGTCTCGCGATCGGTCGGCATCGCGATCTCACGGACCTCGCCGGCTGCGGCGAACGCGGCCTCGAGGGTCTCCCGGCTGGTGCTGAACGAAAGGTTTCCTACGTAGAGACGATTTCCCATGTCATCCTGCTTTTTTCACGGCTTTCTGGTGCGCCAGGGGCGCTCTCGGCCTGCCATCCGACGAAGCCGTGACGGATCGAACGGAGACGTGCCGCACGGAACTCCCGCGCGGTCACACGGTGCGTCGTCCAGTCATCCGAGCGAGCTGAAGCCTCCCCCACGTAAGGAGGGAGGAGGGAAAGCGTCGTGTCGAGGGCCAGGGACGTTCGTGAGAGAGAGCATCCTAGCCCGACGCGTCGTCCTCCGCAAGCGAGCCGTTCCGCCTTCGTCAGCCATGCCGGATCTCCCGGGGATCAGCGCGACGGTGTCCAGGCTGGCGCTGTGGCGCCGGACGCGGTCGTCTGTCTCGTGCTGTCTCGTGCACGCCCTCGTACACGCCGGAGAGATCACCGCGAATGACCTCGGTCGCCTGCTCGGGTATGCTCGCGTCCTGATATCGCGATCGCCGAGCGAATCGACCGAGGAGAGCACCTTGCTTCACGCGAAAGGGTGGCCCGTCGTCCCGGTGTGGTGGCTCGTCGTCCCGCTGGCAACGTCGAGTTGCGCGTCCGGCGCGCCTGCGCCATCGAGCGCGCCGACGGAGCGCACGACCGCCGTGATCGTGGTGCCCCAGACGCCGCCTGTCGCTCCGAAAGACCCGCTCGACGAGGGCTCGCTGCCAGAGGTCGAGATCCGGGGCCGCGAGATCCTCCTGGACGGCAAGCGCGTCGGAGACGCGAGGAACATCGTCGAGCTCGGCCGGCTGACCAAGCGCGACGAGCTGTTCGAGCCGCTCCGGGCGCGCCGTGCCGACGCGGACCAGCGCGGTGCGCCGATGCAGCGCGAGATCGCCGTCGTGGCGGACGATGCGGCCGCGTGGATCGTCGTCGAGAGCGTGATGCGCACGGCGGCCTTCGCCGGCTACTATCGTGCGCTTCGTCATCGGCAGGGACGGGAAGGTCACCGCGGCCGACGCGATCGACGTGCCGGGCGGCTCGCCGCCGTCCCCCGCGAGCGCGCCCATGCCGGATCGCGCGGTCGTGAGCTGCGTGCTGCGCGAGTTCAAGAAGCTCACGTCTCCGACGCCCGAAGGCGGTAACATCACGGTGGTGTATCCTGTGATGTTCTCGCCTGGGTCGTGATCTCGACGAAGCAGCGCCGCGCCCTTCGTGAGGCCCCCGAGCCCGGCAGGTCCTCATCCTGACAACCATGCCCGAGTCGGGCCGACCACCGCGCTGGCGCGGTCGCTCGTGCATCTCCCGCGCGCGTCATCCTCCCGCGCGTCATCCTCCCGCTTCGCGCGCGCGTCATCCTGGGCTAGAAGGTCCACCATGCTTACGCTCTTTCACGCTCCGCAGTCGCGCTCCTCGCGTATCGTGTGGCTCCTCGAGGAGCTCGGCGCGAAATACGATATCGTCTACACGAGCATCCCGCGGATGGACGGCTCGGGCGCCGCCGATCCCGCGAACCCGCATCCGGACAGGAAGGTGCCCGCGCTCCAGCACGACGGGGCGCTCGTCACCGAGTCGATCGCGATCATGCTGTACCTCACCGACCTTTACCCCGAGGCGGGCCTCGCGCCGCGCGTCGGCGATCCCCGGCGCGGCGCGTACCTGACCTGGCTCGCGTGGTACGCCGGCGTCGTCGAGCCGGTCGTCACGCTCGAGTTCGCGAAGGTCACCGACAACCCGGCGCTCGTGCACACCTTCCGCGGCCTCGCCGAGGTCCACGCGCGCGTCGCCTCCGCGCTCGCGGAGAGCGACTACATCCTCGGGGGCGAGTTCACCGCGGCCGATATCCTCTTCACGAGCCTGGGACAGTGGTTCCGCCCCGGGCTGCCGGAGGGCCAGCGCATCGACGACTACCTCGCCCGATGCGCCGCGCGCCCCGCCGCCGCGCGCGCGATGGCCAAGGACAGGCCCGGCTGAGCGCGCGCCGCGCGGCCGTCAGGCCCCTCCGCCCGCCTGGCCCTCCTCGGCGGCCTGCCTCGCCTCCTCCTCGGCCTCGGCGATCTTCGTCCGCACCTCGTTCATGTCGAGCGCGCGCACCTTCTCGATCACCTGATCGAGCGCCGAGGCGGGCAGCGAGCCCGCCTCGGCGAAGAGGAGGACCTTCTCGCGGAAGATGAAGAGCGTCGGGATGGAGCGGATATTGAAGGCCTGGGCCAGATCCCGCTGCTCGTCGGTGTTGATCTTCCCGAACACGATGTCCGTGTGCTTCTCGGAGGCCTTCTCGAAGACGGGCCCGAAGGTACGGCAGGGGCCGCACCAGGGCGCCCACCAGTCGATGAGGACGATGTCGTTCGACTCGACCGTCTGCTCGAAGTTCTCCGCGCTGAGCTGTGTGGTACTCATCGGCGGAGCATAGCGTCGACCCCCGCGCGTGTCCGCCGGGACGCCCGGCTGCGCGTGGAAGATGCGCCGCGGCTCGGGCAGGCGGCCTCGGCGGGAGGCGGCCTCGGCGGGAGGCGCTCGCCTCGCGCTATTCGCGCTGCTGCAGGGCGGCCGCCGCGGCGTCCGCCCGCGGCCCCGGCGCGACGGCGGCGGCGCCGTCCGCCGTGGGGGCGGCGCGGCTCGCCAGCCAGAGCCACAGGACGAGCGCGCCGAGGGCGATGCGGTACCAGCCGAACGGCGCGAGGCCGTAGCGCTTGAGGTAGCGCAGGAAGACCGCGATCACGAGCAGGGCGACCGCGAACGAGACCGCGAGGCCGACGGCCAGAGCCGTGGGGCCGCCGGGCGCGTCGAGCAGCGCGCTGCCGTTCTTGGCGAGGTCGAAGACGGTCGCGGCGCCGAGCGTCGGGATGGCGAGGAGGAACGAGAACTCGGCGGCCGCGGCGGTGCTGAGGCCGGAGAGCTGGCCGCCGACGATGGTGGTCATCGAGCGCGACGCGCCGGGCCAGAGCGCGAAGCACTGCGCGAGGCCGATCGCGGCGGCGCGGCGCGGCGTGATGTCCTCGAGGCGGGGGTCGCCGGGATCCTGCCGCCGGCTCCGGACGGCCTCGACGGCGATCATCAGGACGCCGCCGGCGATGAGCGCGACCGCGACCGGCCCCGGGCCGAACAGGTGCGCCTTGATGGCCTTGTGGAAGAGCAGGCCGACCACGGCGGCGGGGAAGAAGCCGATCACGACGGCGAGCGCGAGGCGGAGGCTCTCCGGATCGCGCCGGAGCGCGCCGCGCAGCGTGTCGGCGAGGCGCGCGCGGAAATAGACGACCACGGCGAGCACCGCGCCGAGCTGGATGACGATATCGAGCGTCTTCGCCGCCTCGCTCTCGTGGCCGAGCCACGCGCCGAGCAGGATGAGGTGACCGGTGGAGGAGACGGGGAGGAACTCGGTCAGCCCCTCGAGGATCCCGAGCAGGACGGCATCGAACCAGAACATTGCGCCGAGTCTACCCGCACGCGGGGCGCGGCGGATCGAGAGCGCGCGGCGAGGTCGCTGCGGCCGCGCGGCGGCGCTGTGGAGGTGCCGCGAGCTACCGCACGGACCAACGACAGCGGAGGGGGTCGTCGCTCACCGACAGGGTCGGGCATCCACCTTCGGGCTTGACATCCCCAGAATCCCCTGGAGATTCCTCTACCGCCATCCCCCCGAGGCCCGGCCTGGGTCTCGCTTGCCAAACCGTTCTGACCGTCCTCATCCCCATCCCCTCGTGTTACCCCCTGTCGCCCGGCCCGGATCAACCTTGCCGAGGAGGCTGTCGACCCCGAGGAAGATCACGCGCTCGAACCTGGGCACGATCAAGCGGACGACACTGGATCTTGCGCCGCTGACGGTGATCATCGGGAAAGAATTTACAATCACCGGCGCGCGCGAGGGCCCATGATGCGCGCATGACCCGACACGACAGCCACGCTTTTCATCTCTCCGACACCTACGTGCAGCTCCTCGACGGCGGCGCCGCGACGCCGATCCCTGTGGACGCCGAGTTCTGGGCGAAGATCGGCGAGCGCGAGGAGCTGCACGCCGGCCGCATGGTGGGCCTCTTTCAGATGAACGAGAGCCCCGATCACCGCGAGGTCCACCCCCGCGGCGACGAGCTCCTGATCCTCCTCTCCGGCGCGGTCGACGTCGTGCTGGAAGACGAGCGCGGCGAGCGCGTGATCGAGCTGCGCGATCAGGGCGCGTGCGTCGTCCCGCGCGGCGTCTGGCACGGGCAGATCGTGCGCGCGCCGAGCGTGATGATCTTCATCACGCCCGGCGAGGGCACCCAGCACCGCGCGTGCTGATCCCACGCGACGACCGGCAGCGGGCTCCCGCCGCTGCCCGTGGCGACGTGGCCGCGAAGGGCTACGAGCGGTAGGCCTGCTCGAGCGCCGCGATGTCCAGCTTGACCATCTTCAGGAGCGCGTCCGTCACCCTCTTCGCGCGGGCCGGATCGCGGTCGCGCATCATCTCGTCGAGCGCGGCGGGCACGATCTGCCACCGCAGGCCGAAGCGATCGATGAGCCAGCCGCAGGCCTGCGGCCGGCCGCCCCCCTCGAGGAGCGCGTCCCAGTAGCGGTCCAGCTCCGCCTGGTCATCGCAGACCACGACCATGGAGACGGCGTCGTTGAACGCGTGGTGGGGCCCGGCGCTGATCGCCTGGAAGCGCTGCCCGAGGAGCGTGAAATCCACGACCCTCACGGATCCCGGCGGCCCGCCGGGCGACTCGCTCCGGAGCTCGGTGACGTGGTCGACCCGCGAGCTCGGGAAGATCGAGGCGTAAAACCTCGCCGCCTCCTCGGCCTCCTTGGCGTACCAGAGATGCGGGAAAACTTTCGCGTTGCTCTTCATGGTCCTGTCGTTCCTCCTCGGAGGCTTGGACTGCCGGCCAGGCCCGAGCTCATCGGTCCCGGGAATTTTTTTCGACGGTCCCGCAGGATCTGTGGACGCATGACACCCCGGGGCGGAGGACCCGCTCGGCTCACCGGCGCGGGCGCGTCGTGCTGCCGCAGAGACGCCGGGCGAGCGCCTTCCTGGGGTACGCTGCAGCACATCCGCCCGTGATGCCGCGATGGCGGTCCGGTCCGCGTTCCGCCTCGAGGACCACGCGCGCTTGCGCAAGTCTTCGCACAAGTTGAGCAGCTCCTCGCACAACGGAGCGCCACAAGCGCACGGCGAGGCGCATCGCGGGACCGTCGCGTGGTGCCGATCCATCGCCTGACGAACGGCGCGCGCGGGCGGTGAAGGCTGCCGCCCGCTGCGCCCGAGGACTGGCCCGAGGGTTGCTCTCCTCTGCGACACCCGGCCTTGACCGGGCACGCAGCAACGAGCTTGCCTTCACCGAGGTCGAAGCGCGCGTTCGCGCTGGAACAGGTCACCACGCTGCGCTTCGCCCGCGGCGGCGATCCCGAGCTCGCGCGCGATCCGCTGGCCAGCGGATCGCGAGGCGATCGGGGCGACCCTCGATGGAGGCGAGACACGTCTCGTGGGGCTCGATCCCGCAGCGCTGTTCATCACCAACACAGGGCATGACCCGCTCATAGCCAACCAGATCAGGGAGACATCACATGAAATCGACTCACGCCTTCGCAACCGCCTTCTCTTTCTCCGTGCTCGCCACGAGCGGCTGCGCGATGGATATGGATACCGAGACCCCGGCCGGCTGGAGCGAGCCGGAGGACGGGGGCGCCGACGAGGTGGACGAGGCGCCGCAGCCTCTCACCAGCTCGCCCGCGACCACCGCGGAGCCGTGGATCGTGAACCTGACGTTCACCGGCATCGGGTCCCGCTGCACGGCGTCCGTCCTCACCGCGCACTGGCTGCTCACCGCCGCGCACTGCGTCGACAGCCTTTCCCGGGGCGCGCTCACGACGGTCAGCGTCAGCACCCGCAACGCCGCCGGCTCGGTCGTGAACGTCTACACCGGCAATGCGCGCACGTACCAGCACACGTTTTATGATTCCGGGCTCACGCCGGACGTCGACAACGACATCGCCATCGTCCGGCTCACGGGCGCGGCCGGCGTCAACCTCAGCGTCACCGGCACGGCCAGGCTCTTTGGCTACACGTCGCCCTGGACGTCGACCTCGACCAGCGACCGCGAGTTCTCGATCATCGGCTATGGCCTGTCGGACCCGGGCTGCGGCGGCTCCGACAGCACGAAGCGCATCGCCACCGGGTTCGTCATGGACAGGGAATCGTTCGGTGTGCTCAGCATCAAGTCGTCCTACGGGACAAGGCACACCTGCGGCGGAGACTCGGGTGCGCCCTGGCTCCTCACCCGGAACGGCGTGCGCATGGCCGTGGCCGTCCACTCGGGCCGCTACTACGACGCGCCCTCGTTCTCGATGAAGCAGCAGGCCGCGCTCATCCCGCCCAAGCGGACCTGGATGTACGAGACCTCGAAGGGAACGGGCCTCATGCTGGATTGCGGCACCGTGTGCACCGAGCGCGTGTACAACCCCGAGCCGCCCCCTGGCCCCGCGTGCCCCTCGGGACAGCACTGCTGCGAGCCCGGCGGCGGCACGACCTGCAACCGGTGCTTGCCGAACTCGGTCGCGTGCCCGTGAGGGCGCCTGGACCGTGCCGCTCAGGCTTCAGGCACAGGGAGCCAGGTCGAGCCAGCGGATGACGAGCGGCTGCAACCTGCACCTCTGGCTTTGTCGAGCAGATCCGCGCCGAGCTCGGTCGGCTCGAGCTCGGCTGGTCGCGACGTATCCAGCTCGTCACCTTCCCTTCGACCAGCGTGTCGTGACCCCGGGGCGGAGGACCCGCTCGGCTCACCGGCACGGGCGCATTGGGCCGCCGCGGAGGCGCCGGGCGGACGGCGCGCTCACCGAGGAGGGACGCGCACCGCGAGGCCAGCGCCCGGCGCGCGCAGGGCGGCGCCAGGAGCGGCGCGCAGGCTGCCCCGACCGCGCCGCCGGCCACGGAGGCGGTCACGCAGGCGGGAGCCGACGGCGGCGGCCCGGGGGCGCCCGCCTGAGGCGCGCCGGCGGCCCTCCACGCTGGCGGCGCCGCGGAGCGGGAGTAGAGCCTGCACATGGCCCCTGCTGAGGAACCCGACCGGGAAAACAGGGATGATCCTCCCTCGTTTCCATGGCGCCTCCGTTTCCGAGATTGCATCGGATGACGGCGCGATGCATGACGCGATATAGAGCGCGCTCCCCGGGAGGGAGGCCAGGGCTGCAACCGTTCGTCCGATTCGCATAGCCTGCACGACCGGGTGGTATCCCTCGCACGGCTGTTCACGCGTCGGCAACATCAAGATGCTCGGTCACATCGCGGAGCGCGACGCCGTTCACGACGTGTAGATGCCGGTTTCGAGATCCTCGAGGAGGCCCGGTGACTGCGGCTCCCACGCGAGTCGCGCCCGCGTGAGCGCGTTGGACGCGGGGTTGTCGATCGCCGTGAAGGGCGCGAACGGGCCGAAGTGCGCGCCGGCCTGCTCGGGCGGGAGCGACACCGTTGGTACGCCGAGTCCGCGGCCGATCTTCTCCGCGATCTCTCGGAACGGAATGCCCTCGTCACCGACGGCGTGGTAGCGCGTACCGGAAGTTCCCTTCTCCAACGCGAGCCGGAAGAGGCGCGCCGCGTCGAGCCGGTGCACCGCCGACCATCGGTTGTCTCCCGCGCCGATGTAGGCCGATTTGCCGTGCTGTCGCGCCGCCTGCACGAACATCGCGACGAAGCCGCGTGTATCGCCGGCGCCATGCACCGACGGCGAAGGACGCACGACGCACGCGCGAACGCCACGCTGGGCGAAGGCGAGGACCGCGTTCTCCGACGGCACGCGGAAGCTCGCGGCCGACGCCGGATCGCCCGCGTCGTCCTCGGCACCGATGCGGCCCGGCGCGAGGACCATCACGCCGCTGGTGCCGACGAAGGGCTTGTTTGTCCCTTCGAGTGCGCTGCCGATGGCGTCGATGGCGCGGCGATCCGAGACCATCGACTCGGCGAGGTCACCCGCCGCCCAGTCGTGTGCGAGATGGATGACGCCGTCGCTCGATCTCACGCCGGCCGCGAGCGCGGCCGCGTCGTTGAGGTCGCCTCCAAACGCCTCCGCTCCCTGCCGCGCCAGCGCCGCCGCCGACGCGTCGCTTCGCGCCAAGCCGACGACGTGATGCCCTGCGCGGAGCAGCTCCGCGACGACGGCCGAGCCGATGAAGCCAGTTGCGCCTGTGACGAACACACGCATGAAGGACCTCCTTGTCGTCCCCGCGCGACAGCGCCGGGCGTGATGGAGACCGTAGGTCGATCCTGCCGAACGAACCACGATGCGAAGTCCGCATTTTCTGCTAAAACGTCCCCAATGGACCCGCTGTCCGATGTGCTCTCGCTGCTGAGACCTCTGAGCCAGGTGTCTGGAGGTCTCGACGCGGGCGGCGCGTGGGCGATTCGATACGGGCGTTACGAGGGCATCAAGTGCTACGCGGTGCTCGCGGGCTCCTGCTGGCTACGCGTCCAGGGCGTTCGAAGGCCGGTGCGAATGGACGCGGGCGATTGCTTCTTGCTGCCGAGAGGCTGCTCGTTCGTCTTGGCCAGCACGCTCTCGGTGCGGCCCGTGCCGGCCGACGAGGTCTGGGCGAACGCGCGCCACGGCGACGTCCTCCGGTGCGGCTGCGGGAGCGAGCTCTTCCTCGTGGGGAGCCACTTCGACCTGGGTCGAGAGCACGGGGCGATGCTGCTCGGCGCCTTGCCGCCCGTCATCCGCGTTCGCGAAGCCGCTGCACGAGACGTGCTTGCGTGGTCGATCCAGCGGATGCGCCAAGAGCTCGGGGAGCGCCGACCGGGCAGTGCGCTGATGGTGCAGCACCTCGGCAACATGATCCTCGTTCAAGCGCTGCGGCAGTATCTCGTGGACGAGAATGCCGGCGGCGCCAACTGGCTGCGCGCGCTCGGCGACACGCAGATCGGCGCGGCGATCACGGCCATGCACGAGGCGCCGGAGCGGGCGTGGACGCTGCCTCAGCTCGCGAAGATCGCGTCGATGTCGCGCTCGGTCTTCGCGCTCCGCTTCCACGAGAAGGTCGGCGTGACGCCGCGGGCGTATCTCACGCGGTGGCGCATGCTGCTCGCCGCCGAGCGACTCACGACCTCGCGCGACGTGATCGCGACGGTCGCCAGCTCGCTCGGGTACGAGTCCGAGAGCGCGTTCAGCCTCGCGTTCAAGAAGGTGCTGGGCTCGTCGCCGCGAAGGTATGCGCTCCGCCGCCGTGCATCACGCGCGACGGAGTGATGATGGCAGGTAACCGCCCGGGCGCTCGCGCTCCCCCGGATGCCTTCGATCTGCCGCTGCCCCCCCGGGGGGGCCTCGGCTCACGCGTCGGTCGTCGGCGACTTACCCCAGGCGTCGGGCAGCAGCTCGTCCAGGCGCGACAGCGGCCAGCCGAGCCGGGCGGCTTCGCTGACCGTCGCGGCGGAAGCGAACGCTCCCGAAGGCGTCTGGCTGGGCCATGCTGGGCCCGGCAGGGAATGTGACTCGGCCGAACAGCAACCGGAGACCATTGAAAGCACTGCTCTTCCCGTCGCGCATCCCTCGGCACCAGCGACGTTGCCCAAGCTCGTCCCGGGTTCGTCGCGGGGGGGGGGCCGGAGCGCAGGCGGGCCCCAAAAGGAGCCCGCCGGAGCGCAGGCCCCGTGATCGACGACCCCGGGACGAGCTTGGGGGACGACGTACTAGCTCCGCCAACGTCTGGTCGTTCTTCTTCCAGCAGCGTGATCAGCGCCTCTGAGCCCTACGCGCTCGAGTTGCCTGCGAACCCTGGTCGAATGCGACCGCTCCTCCGAGCGCGTCGTCCTCAAGTGCCCCTTCGCCTTGCCTTCCGTGCACGCGTCGACGCCCGCCGATTGCCTCATACTGATACTATTCCGGCCAGCGACCGCAAACTCTCACGTGTCCGCCGTCGGCTCACCCGAAACACCTGAGTTTCGTGGGCCCATATAAACAATTGACCTACGATCGCGCCCGGTGGAAGCGACGTGCCTGCGGCGCGGAAGTCGACGAATTTGCCGTATAAAATGAGGGGATCTGTCAGGTACGGACCCATGCGGCAGGCAGCAGCATCAGCGATGCGACCGTCCCTCCCGACCAGGCTCAGCTTGTACCAAGCCCGGCTCACACCCGTCGTCGCCTCAGCTCCTGCCAACCGCCCGTGCAACAGGCCCCGGGCTCACTGCCACAGGGTGTGTGGCGTGACACGAGGTGTCAATGGATCGCCATCAGCGCGTGCAATCGCGGCTCGGGGCTCTCGATGCCGGGTGGCCCCGTTACCTCGATCTCCGCCCAGTCCACCTTGCCGGTGAAGCGGTTGTCCCCTGCGAGGTCCTCGCACAAGGGGCCGCCAGTCTTGTTGCCGACCATCAGGAAGGCGTCCACGTTGAAGATGACCGGATTGGTCCTGGGGATGAAGCCCTCGCCGAGCTGGACGTCGCGCTCCCCGTCGTTTCGGAAGAGCTTCACCGTGCCGCCCTCGCCCGCCACTTCGCCGCCCTGGTAGTTGAACTCCATGCGGACCTGGTACGTGCCCGACGGCAGCAGCGAAGTCACGTCCTCCGGGTTATCCGCACGGACGTAGAAGACCTCGAGCCCCAGGTAGTTGTAGACGTATGTGAGAATTCCATTCTTGGCATAGAGGCCAAAGCCGCCGAAATCGTTGCCGCGGGCGAGGATCACGCCGTGCGCTGGCCCGGGCAGATCGGCTGGCACCGTGATCTCTGCGGTGATCTTGAAAGAACGGTTGAAGTTGTCGATCACGACCGAGTCGGCCACGAAGCTACCGTCGACGTACCTCTGGCTGCGGACGTCCTCCTCCTGGCCGGACGGCCCCGAGGGCAGGCGCTCTATCTTTCGGTCGTCGAGGGGGAAGACGTTGTAACGGGCCGCCTCGATCTGAAAAAGGTTCTTCAGCTCCTCTAGCTTGTCCGGGTTCTCTGCGGCGAGGTCCTTTGCCTGGGTCCAGTCCTGTTTCGGCAAGTCCTCCGACTTCTCGGCATAGGTGAAGTAGAGCTCCCACGTATCCTCCGAGAAGTCCGGCAACTCGTCCTCCAATTGCCAGGGCTTCGAGTGGAGGGCGACGGCGGTCCAGCCTTCATGGTAGATGCCACGATTGCCGAACATCTCGAAGTACTGGGTCCTGTGGCGCTCGGTCGCGTTTGCGTCATTGAACGTGTAGAAGAAGCTCACGCCCTCGATGGGCTTCTGCAGCACGCCGTCGACGCTCAACGGCTCCGGCAGCCCGATCGCCTCGAGGACCGTCGGGAGCACATCGGTCACGTAAGTGAACTGGTGTCTCAGCCCACGCGCCTCGATGCCCTTGGGCCAATGGACGATCATGCCGTTGCGCGTGCCGCCGAAGTGGCTGGCGACTTGCTTGGTCCACTGATACGGCGTGCACATGGCCTGGGCCCAGCCGATGGCATAGTGATTGTATGCCTTCTTGGTGCCGAATTCCTCGATGTGATCATTGATCAGCTTTATCTGTTCCTCCTCCCCCATCACGATGCCGTTGAAGCCGATCATCTCGTTGAAGGTGCCGAGAAACGTGCCTTCGGCGGAGGCGCCGTTGTCGCCGAGGATGTAGATGATGAGCGTGTTCTCGAGGAGCTTGCGGTCCTTGAGCGTCTGGATCACCCTGCCGATCTGGTAGTCGGTATGTTCGAGGAAGCCGGCGTAAATTTCCATCTCGCGCTTCAGGGAATCCACGACGTCGGGATCCATCGCTTCCCAGGCTGGAACACCTTCGTTGGGAGACGTCAGCTGCGCGACCACCGGGATGACGCCTATGTCTTTTTGGCGGTTGAACGTGGCTTCGCGCAGGGCGTCCCAGCCGGCGTCGAATTGCCCTCTGTACTTGTTACTCCACTCTTCCGGGACCTGGTGGGGTGCGTGGGTCGCGCCGGGGGCGAAGTACATGAAGAAGGGCTTGTCCGGCGCGAGGGACCTCTGCGTCTCAATCCACCTGATAGCCTGATCGGCCAGATCCGTGGTCAGGTGATAGTTCCCGCGCTCCGGCATTTCGATGTGGGTCGTTCCATCGTAGAGGGTAGGGTAATACTGGTTGGTTTCGCCGCCCACGAAGCCATAGAACTTCTCGAACCCCATGTAGGTGGGCCAGTGGTCGAAGGGCCCCGTGGTGCCAGTCTCCCAGGCGGGCACCTCGTGGCACTTACCGAACTGGGCCGTCGAGTAGCCGTTGTACCTGAGTATCTTGGCGATCGAGGCGGCGCTGTTGGGGATCATCGAGGTGGCGCCGGGCGCCGAGGTGGCCATCTCGGTGATGCAACCCATGCCGACGGAGTGGGGGTTGCGGCCAGTCAGCAAGGCGGCGCGCGTCGGACTGCACAGGGCTGTCGTATGGAAGCGGGTGAACTTGAGGCCCGCCTCGGCGAGCTCCGTGGCTGTCGGAGTATTGATGGGTCCCCCGAAGGTGCTCGAGGCGCCGAAGCCCACATCATCGATAAGGATGATGAGCACGTTGGGGGCGCCCTCGGGCGGGCGAATCGGTAAGATGGGAGGGAATTCAGGACGCGGATCCGCGGCGTTGTACTTCGTCGGGCCGACATAGGGACGGTCGGGGATCGGCAGGATGTCGCGCTTGGGAAGGTCTCGATCTAGCGGCATTGATGACTCCTCATCGTGGCTGCATCCAAGTATCGTGGGCCCCCCATGGGCGCCAAAGGGACGCCCAAGAGAGACGAATGCCTGCACGTATATCAAGATAAACTTCGGGCTCTACACCTCGCTTGGCAGTGTGGTGATATTCGGCGGCTGACCCCCGCATCACGCCTTCGCGAGCCGCGCACGCGGATGCTGAGGTTTTTTTCATCCAATCATCAGCATGGTTCTCCGTGCAGTGACTCGCGAAGACGCTGCGGAGGCGGGTGTGCCCCGCCCCGTCGGTGTTTTGCAAGACTGCGGCTTCGAGCTCCATCGCCCCGTCTCGCGACTGGTTCAGCCCTGCTTCCGTGGTCAGCCGTCGTGAACGACGCGGCGACCCTGACGAATTCGATGACGGAGCGATCTTCCACCATAGCTTCAGGCGAGGATGCAACAGCGACGAGCTCGTCCGCACGCTTGAAGGCATGGAGGCCCCGCCTGATCGCAAAAGGACCGTTCTGTCAAAGAGCTCGTACAATCGGACTGCGCGAGCCAGGAACGGCTCCGAGAATCTTGACGTTGCGGAACGCGTTTGCATGTCCTATCCGCGTGGTAGACGCCGCGAGCCGCAGGCTCGGCTGCAGACGCCGCCCTGGGGCGTCGCCCAGCTCAGGGGCAGCTGCCGGCGAAGCTCAGGAAGCTCTGTACGCAGGCGTCCGCCTGAGCTTGGCTGGCGAGCGGCATGGCGGTGACGGTGTTGGCCATCGACGTGTATCCGCACTGGTCGGGCTGCGGGCCGAGCTGGGGGTTGTTGACAGCGAAATTGACCCAGGGGCCCTCGGGGCCACTGTCACTCTTCAGATAGTAGTAGATGCTGCCGGGCCCCATGGAACCCGAGTAGTTGATGCACCGGACGGGGGGGGCAGGGGGACCCCACCCGGGCATGCCATCACACGGGCACGCCGGCGCCGTGGGCTGGCAGGTGCCGCTCTCGCAGGTGAAGCCCGCCCCGCACGAGCCGCAGTCGAGCGTCCCGCCGCAACCATCGGCGATCGAGCCGCAGGTCGCTCCCTGACCGGCGCAGGTGGTGGCGACGCAGGCGGGCGTCTCGCAGTTCGTCCCCGTCCAGCCGGGCGCGCACGTGCAGGTGTAACCGCTCTCGATCGCGGCGCAGGCGCCGCCGTTCTGGCAGGGGGCCGAGGCGCAGGGGTCGGTGCAGGTGCCGTTCTGGCACTGCAGGCCGTCGCAGCACGGGAGGGTGGCGTCGCACGGCGCCCCCACCGGCAGGCAGCCCTGGCCGTTGCAGGTCGGGTCGTAGAGCGGCGAGCTCGGGTCGGTGCTGGTGATGTAGTCGCCGTCGTGGGCGCTGTGCGCGTTGATGCACGCCTGGTCGCCGAGACGAAGGATCGTGTACGGCTTCGTCGCGGAGCCGGTGTGGTGGCAGATCTGGACCGTGCCGCTGGGATCGAAATAGGTGCACTGCTCGGGGGTGAGCGCGTCATGGGCCCCGCCCGCCTCGCTGCTTTCGTCGCCGTCGGCCGCGGAGGGCCCGGCGCTGGAGCAGCCCGCGAGCAGCAGGGTAGAGAGCGCCGGGATCGTCAGAGAGTGGAGAAGTGAGCCCGCGAGATACCGCATGAGAGGTCATCCTTTCAATGTCGTTCTTGCGCCGGCCGGAGAAGGGTCAGGTCGTCCTGTTCATGCTTGAGGCCAGCGTCGAATCGGCGCTTTCGGAGGTGATGTTGACGCAGAGCCCTGCATGTCATTCGGCGCGTGAGCGCCGACGGTTCCCGTGGCCCAGGTCCGGTCGCGTGCCGCCGCCTGCTGCTGCCTGAACGCCTCACCTGCGGAGGGCACGACGCACCGCCGTGACCGACCGCGGCGCCCCTGCCGGGATCGATGACGGAGCGACAATCCACCATAGGCTCAGGTGGGGATGCAACAGCGAAGAGCTCGTCCGCGCGCTTGTCTTGCCGTTCGTGGACAGTTCACTGCCGTTTCTGGACAGGCGACATCGTTCGCGCACGCGATCGATAGCGAACTGTGCGTTACATCGAGGTCGACCCCGGCTGCCGGTACGCCATGGTGAGCTGCGGGCGGTTGGTCCGGGGTGGCGTTGTCGCCGGAGTTGTTGCTCGCGGGTGCCAGCGCTCGCGACGTTCAGGGCCGGCGTCGCGGCCGGAGGCGCGGCAGGCCTGCGGCCGCGCGCCCCGCGGACAGCGTCTCGGAGGGGCTCTCGCCGAACCGGCGCTTGTACTCGACGCTGAACCGTCCCGGGTTGCCGAGCCCGAGCGCGGCCACGACGCCCGCGACCGACGTGCCGGCCGAGGGCTCGGCCAGCTGGCGGCGCGCGAGCTCGAACCGGCGCCGCCGCAGGAAATCCATCGGTGGCATTCCCCGGCTCGCCACGAAGGCTGCTCGCAGGGACCGCTCCGGCACGCCCGCCGCGGCGACGATGTCGGCCAGCGTGATGGGCGCCGCAGCGTGCGCGGCCATGTATTCTTCAGCCTTGCGGACGCACGCCGGGGCCACGCGCGGCTGCGGTGCATCGAGGATCTCCGATAGGCTGTGCCGGGTGTGTACCAGGAGGCTCGTGAAGAGAGCACCACGCAGCCCGACAAGCAGCATCGGCGAGGCCCATGACTGCTCGATCTGGCGGCGGAAGAGCTGCGCGACCTCGTATACCGTGCGGCCCGGTCCGTCCTCGATGTCGAGCGCCGTACCGAACCGGATCGGGCCGCGCAGCGCAGCGCCCGTGAGCGTGGTGAAGTGGGCGTCGAGCGCTCCGCGGTCGATCACGAGGGTCCGCCCGTGAAACTCCCCGCCGACATCGAGCGAGCAGGATCGCCCTGGTGAAAACAGCGCGCCCCGCCGGCCCGGCACGACGCGGAAGGGCTCGCCCGCGTGATCGCCGGCGCTCTCGCCGCCGGCCGAGAGAGACAGGATGTATTGCTCCCCGACGGCCGGCACGAAGGCCCGCCCTCCGCCGGGCCAGTCGCCCGCCACGACACGGATTGTGCCGAAGGAGGCGACCTCCATCGCACAGCCGAAGGATGTGCCGCGCTTGGGCTCGAGGGTCGCGTCCACGTAAACGCGGCGGAAGGCCTCCCGAGCCTCGCCGACGTCGCCGGTGCACACAAGCTGAGCCCGCGCAATCCCCGCCCCCGGCGCCTGCACGGCGCGCGAGGGCCCTTCACCCCTATGGCTTGTCTGGACAGCGCGAGGCGCACGACCCGGCATTGGAGGAGAAGGGAGCACAAACATCGGATAGTGTAAATTTTTTGTGAACCAGCCAGGCAGACTTCCGGTACGAGATCGAGACCCAGGCGCGTGGGTCGCGACGACACCGCTTGAACGTCGCCAGCCGTTGAGCAACGGGCCCGATTGATGTCGAGTTATCCGCTGTCATGGCTGTCATCATCCATGTTGCCCTGAGAGGCCGCAGGCGCTCCTCCGGAATGCCCTCGACTGCCTCCGGGCTGAACCACAACAGCTCTTCGGCGATGACGGCCTCTCCTTCCTCTCGGCCGAGCACGCCGTGCAGAACACCGTGATGGCCTCCATCGTCGAGCACATCGCGCAGGCGGGCCTGAAGCCCGAGATCGACGCGCTCGCCGGGCCCGAGCTCCTCGAGCAGATCGGCAACGTCCTGCCGCGCTACGACGCCATGGTGCGAGACAAGCTGCAGAAGGAGGCCGTCGCGACGTCGAACCTCGCCGACGACAGGCAGGATCGGCTCAACAAGACGGCCGACGATCCGATGGGTTGAAGCCCGCCGCCCCCGGCCTCACTTCCGGTACTGCGCGAGCGGCAGGCCGGCGTCCGCGGTGCCGTCCGCCACGAACCCGGCCATGATCCGGGCGCCTTTCTCCTGGAAATGGGTGCCGTCGACCGTGCCGTCGGCCCTGACCAGGAAGAACTCCGTGCCCGCCGCCACGCATCCGATCGTGCGCAGGTAGGCCAGGGTCATCTCGTTGAGATCGATGACGGCCACATCGAGCTCGTCGCCGAGCTCCCGCATCGCCTTTGCATGGGCGCTCAGGCCGTTGCCGAACTCGTGGCTGTCGCCGGTGCAGGAGCGCCGCGGGGGCGGCGTGACCAGCACCGGCGTGGCCTCGTGCTCCTGCGCCCCCTCGATGTACTGCCGGAGATACGATTTGAAGTCCGTCGCCGGGTCCAGATAGTAGGGGATCGTCTGGCCGTCGAGCTCGTAAGTCGCGTTCCGGTTGCTGTCGTTGGTGCCGAACTGCACGAGCAGGTAGTCGCCGGGCTGGATGTCGTCGAGCACGTCGTCGAGGCGCCCTTCGTCGATGAAGCGGCGCGCGGTCCGGCCGCCGATGGCCCGGTTCTCGACGTGCACCCGCGAATCAAAGAACTCCCCCAGAAACTGCCCCCAGCCCGCCTGGTGGATCGCGCTGTTCCTGTAGGTCTGGACCGTCGAGTCGCCGGCGATGTACACCGACACGTCGGGCAGCGCGGCGTCCCCGCCGCCGCCTCCATCACCGGCCCCCTCCCCGCCGCTGCCCGCGCTGCCGCCGCCGCTGGCCTCGCCGCCGCCCCCCTCTCCGGTGCCCGTCGATCCCGTGGCCTCACCGCCGCTCCCTGCGGTCGTGCTGCTGCTCGCGCCGCCCGCGCCGCCTGTGCCGTCGCCGCTGCTGGCAGCGCTCTCAGCCGGTGAGCCGCCGCCCTGGCCTGCGCCGGCCTCGCCGGCCGGGCTGTCCTCGCCGCCGCATCCGGCCATGAGCGCCACCAAGAGCAGCGCGCAGAAAGAAGCGGATGCTCGTCCAGAGAAAGGGAAGGTAGCTCGGTGCATGGATTCTCTCCCCTCCGCGACCTCGAGGCGTTGCGCCACGGAGTGGTTCGATGCGATCACGCCGCCGCGCGCGGGGGTCAAGCCCTGGGCCCCTCTGACGCGCTGCTACGCGCCCCGGTTCATGGGAGATGGGCCGAGCCTAGAGGGAGGAAGGGTCCGATGGCGTCCCTCGGAACGGCGGTAGGCCCGCGGCGAGGGGGTTCTCCGCGCGGGGTGGGGACGGGCCGTGTCCGAGCCCAGGAGATCTGTCTCCTCCGGCTCTGCCGAGGAGACAGATCTCAGGCGAGCTCGGCGGGGCCCCACCCCGCGCGGAGATCCACCTCGCCGCGGGCCGGGCAGCCCGGCACAACCTCTCTCCCCTCCCTTCCCTCCCCTTCCCTTCTCCCTTCCCCGCGCCCGCGCCCGCGCCCGCGCCCGCAGCCCCCGCCGCCCGCCTCAGCTCGCCGGCATCCCCATCGACCTGCCGTCGCCGTGCGCCCTGGCCAGCACCGACGCCTTGACCCAGGCCCGCACCAGGCTGAGGTGCCGCGCCTCCGCCGCGCGCGCCTCCTGGAACTGCGCCACGATCTGCGCATCCCCCAGGCCCTGCACGAGCTCGATGAGCACATCCCAGGCGTCGTTGTCCGTCAGCTCCGCGACCAGCATCGCCTCCAGCGCGTCCGCCAGGTTCGTCCTCGGATCCGTCACGACCTGGATCAGCCCGCACGACGCCACCCCGTGCACGTCCGCCAGCGGCGTCTCGGCCGTCGGATCCGCGCCCAGCCGCCGGATCATCGTGGCCACCAGGAGGAAATGCGCCGCCTCGTCCTGGTAGATCCGCTCGACCTCCTCGCGCGTCGGCCCGCCCTCGAACGACCCGAGCGCGTCCAGCTTCGCGAGCACCCCCTTCCACAGCCGACTCCCCGCCCGCTCGAACGCGAGCCGCTCCCCCAGCTTGTCGAGCAGCACGAGCGGCGCCTCGCCCTTCAGCGCCTGCACCGCCGCCTTCACCGCGCCCTTGAGCGTGCCCGGCGGAGGCATCGTCCCGACCCGCTCGTCCCGGCGCGCGTAGTGCGCGAGCAGGTTGGCGATCGCCGACTCGTCGCCCGCGCTGCTCGGCGGCATGACCGTCGCCCCCGCGACCACCTCCTTCGCGTCGATCGGCGACATGTCCATCCCGGTCCGGTTCATCCCCGCGGTCGTCTCGGTCTTCATGCTGACCTCACCTGACGCGCCCTCGCGCCGTTGCCGTTCGCCTGGTTGCCGCTCCCCGCCCGGACGGCGAGCTCCGTCCCGGGGACCCACACGTACCCCGCCGCCACCATCTCCGACGGCGACCCGCTCCGGTTCAGCCGCTCGCGGTAGGCCAGCGTCTCCGGCGACTCCGGCACCAGCCTCGGATCGACGAGGCTCATCCCGAGCGCGCGCAGGTGCGCCTCGCCCCGCAGCACGCGGCGCACGAACTCCCGCTGGCTCGCGAAGTCGACGGGATCGGGCAGCTCCGCCGGCAGGACCTCCGCCGGATCCCGCCGCTCGATCCGCTCGAACAGCCCGCGCACGTGGTGCAGGTGCCCGAGCTCGTAATCGACGAACCGCTCCCAGATGGCCCTGATCCGGGGGTTCGACTCGGACTTCGCGCAGCTGTGATACGTGTAGACCTCGTTCGCCTCGTGCAGGAGCCACTTCTCGAGCCAGCTCTCGTCAGGATCGATGATCGACTCGTACTGCGTGACGTGCTGCTCCTCGATGGAGGCGATCTCGGCGTAGAGCTGCCGCGC
The DNA here is from genome assembly GCF_004135735.1 of Sorangium cellulosum. Taxonomy (GTDB): domain Bacteria; phylum Myxococcota_A; class Polyangia; order Polyangiales; family Polyangiaceae; genus Sorangium; species Sorangium cellulosum_F. The sequence goes on from NZ_CP012670.1 coordinate 7,184,269, forward strand.
CATGGGATCGGCGAAGGTCGGCCCCACGGTCATGTAGTAGTCGTGCGTCTGGTGCTCGGCCGCCATGATCGTGAGCGCGTGGAGCTTGCTGAGCGGCGCCGCCGTCCGCCGATCGTACGGGGCCCGCAGGTCGTCGTCGGGGTGGCGGTGCTCGACGCTCGTGGGCCTGCCGGGGCAGATGTCCGTGTAACACTGAAGGATGTTGTTCGCGTCCTTGCCGTGCACCCGGTCCATGAGCGCCGCGTAGCGGTAGAGGTGATCGAAGTCCTCGAGCATCCCGAACCGGTAGACCTGGGCCAGGTACTCGTCGGGCTCGCGCTGCGCGACCGCGGCGGTGACCTCGATGGCCACCTGCTCGAACCCGATGGTCGTCTCGAGCACCGACAGATCGCCCGGCAGGAGCCAGTCCACCATCGTCTGCTGGTGCTGCTCGACCCGGCGGACGCGCGCGAGCTCCTGCTGGAGCGGCCCGTTCATCCGGGCGCAGGCGTGCGAGAACCGCAGCGACTCCGACTCGATGCCGTTCATCAAGATGATCCGGACGCGCGTGAACGCGTCATCGTTCAGCTTGCTCGATGGGGTGCCGACCAGCTCTCGCCAGTCGAACTGCTGCTCGTCGAGCGGGGTGCCCCGCTCCCTCAACAAATCGAGTGCCACCTTGACCTCCCGTGTTCGATGGTTTGCCGGCTGCAAGAGTCGCTCCACCGGGGGCGCGCGCGGCGCGGGCGGGCGGCGGCTCGCGGCGTCGAGGCAATTGGCCACATCTGTCGCAAGTTGCCCGGGACGCCGGTCGCGGGCGCACACGACGGCACGCGGGCGCGGCGCGCGGTGACGAGGGGCGAGATCGCCGCGGGTGACGGGCTCTTCGATTCGAGGGCAGCGGGCCGTCGCGCTGGCTCTCTCCGAATTTCCTCGAGGCGCTGCGCAGTTCGTCCGCTGCGCTGGCGACCTCGGCAACAACGATTCGTTCACGGCGCACCCTCGACGTCCAGAGCGACAGAGATCGGCGTTCGAGCAAGCCGAACGGAACTCCAGATCTCGATGTCGAATCTCCGAGAGACCGTGTTGCGCGATTGACGCAAACAAACTCGGTCGTGTAGATCTCGTCTCCGGGAGCCGCTGGCGCCGGGGGGCGCCGGGACGGCACGTCGGAAAACACGCACGCGCGCCCGCGCGAACCGGCCGTGAAAGAGCGGCCCGGAGCGAGAGCGCGTGATCGTCGCAGGAGGCAGCCACCGTGTCAGCGACCGTAAGAGCTCATCGCACCTCCGCGCCCCGCAAGCACGCCCTGAGCTCATCTCCCCGGCGCAAGTACCGCATCCTCGTCATCGACGACGACGAGGGGGCCCTGAGCAGCATCTCGACGGCGCGCATCACGGACATCGACGTCGTGACATGTATGTCGGCGGAGCACGCGCTCAAGCTGCTCGAAGCGGCGCAGTTTCATCTCGTCTGCTGCAGCCACACGACGCCTGGAATGAAGGGGGATCAGCTCCTCCGGCTGGTGTCGAGCATGCCCGTTTACACGAGCTGCCTGTTGATCACCGAGGTGGACGATTACACGCCGGCGAGGGACGGCGGCCACTACCACGTCATGTTCAAGCCGCTCGACGAGGGCCGCCTCACGGCCACCGTGCTCCACCTGGCGCGCCTGACCGAGATGAAGCGCTCTGTCCACTCGATGACGGGCACCTTCGCGCCGCCGGATCCCGCGGCCTCCGGCGGAGAGCTCATGTCCTGCGACTGGTCCGACGCCGCGCCGGACTCGTCCTATCCGCCGAGATCCACGAGGCTCGAGCCCTGCAAGGCGCCCGCGGCCGCGTCGCCCGAGCCGCAGCAGGAGCCGGAGTCGACGAGGGCCGCCGCCCAGGCGCTCCGCCCCGTGAGCAAGTGCCGCAGGTGAGCCCGTCGGCGGGGCTTCCATCACGACAGGGCGCACGGCCCGGGGCGGGCGCCTGCGCCCGGGGCGGGCCGAGGCGCGCGCCCCCCGGCAGAGGGCGGGGACGAGGCGCGCGCCCTCCGGCGGAGGGCCGCGACGAGGCGCGCGCCCCGCGCCGCGGCTCATGGGCCACGGGGAGACGGGGCCGCGCGCGGCTCAGGCGCCGCCTTTGCCCTGCTCCTCCCACCACCTCGCCAAGCGCGTTTGCATCTCGTCCATCGGGACGTCCTCGATGAACGTCGAGAGGATCCACTGGTGACCGAACGGGTCCTCGATCCTGCCCGCGCGCTGGCCATAGAACTGGTCGGCGATCGGATAGATGATCCGGGCGCCCGCCTCGAGCGCGCGCGCCGCGACCGCGTCGGCGTCCTCGACATGCAGCGTGAGCACGACGGGGGTGCCGCCGAGCGCACGGGGGCCGCGCGTGTTCCATTCGGGGGCTTCCTCCGCGAGGGTGAAGCGCGCGTCGCCGATCACGAGCTCGGCGTGGACGATGTTGCCGCCGAGCTTCGGATCCGCGAGGCGCATCTTCTCGGTCGCGCCGAACGCCCTTTTGTAGAACGCGATGGCGCCCGGCGCGTCGGCGACGACGAGGTGCGGCGCGAGGGTGGGAGACGGGGGAGGCGAAACGGGTTCGGGTCGATGGGTCATGCGCTCAGCATGGGCGAGCGGGCGCCGCGGGTATTGTAAAAACGTGACGGCGGCTCAGCCCGGGAGCGGGACGTGGTTGCGCACGCGGCGGGCCGCGAGGTACTCGGCCGGGGTCAGGCCCGCGAAGGCGCGGAAGTCGTGGATGAAGTGCGCCTGGTCGTAGTAGCCGCACGCGGCCGCGACCCCGGCCCACGAGACGCGCTCGCCCCGCTCGACGGCCGAGAGCACCTGCTGGAAGCGCTGCACGCGGCAGTAGCGCTTCGGCGTGAGGCCGACCTGCTCGGCGAAGGTGCGGATGAACCGCTTCGGGCTCATCCCGAGCTGCCCGATCACGTCGGCCACCGTGCGCGCGCGCGCCGGGTCGGCGAACGCCGCGAGCGCGAAATCGACCGCGGGGTCGCGCGCGAGCGGGCGGACGAGCCGCGCGGCGAGCGCGGCCTCGAGCGCGCGGAGCATGGCCTCGGGGGTCCTCGCCTCGAGGACGCGCTCGCGCACGAGCCCGGCGTCGCGACCCCAGATCGCGTCGAGCGGCACGTGGGCGCCGCCGAGCGCCTCGACGTCCGGGCCGACGAACGGGAAGGCGCCGCCCGGGGCGAACCGGACCCCGACGATCAGGCGCTGCTCGGCCGTGTCGATCGCGAAGTGCTCGGCGTGGGCGCCGCAGATCGCGATGCCGCCGCTCAGGCGATGGCAGCGGGCGCCGTCCCGGCCCTCGTACCAGCGCAGCTCGTCCTCGGCGAGGTTGATGAGGAGGCTGAGCGCGCCGGTGGGGAGCACCCGTTCGAGCTGGTCCGGCAGCTCGGGGGCCGCGTGGTACCAGAGCAGGTCGACGAAGCGGCCGAGAGGGGGAGGCGGCTTGTACGTGACGAAGTGCATGACGGCGGCCCGGGAGCGGCAGTTTGCCACGAGCGGAGGGCGCGCGACATGGCGCGGTGAGACCGCCCCGGGCGCGCGCGACCGCCGCGCGACCGCCGGCCGCCGGGACGAGCGCGATGGGATTGAACGATCGCCCCTCGTCCGGGCACTCCGCTCCCAGGAAGAGAGGTCCGCTCCGCCGGCCGCGGCCCGGGGGCGCGCGCTCGCCTGCGCCCTGGCGCGGGGGCGCGCCGCCCTGCGCCCCGGCGCAGAGCACGGCCGGAAAGGCAACAGGTTCGACGTCATGCGCAGCATCGCCCTCCTCGCTCTGCTCGGTGTCCACGCGCTCGCCGGGTGCTCCTCCGGGGACACCGGCGCTCCGGGGCCCGACAGCGCCGACCAAGAGCTCGCGCCGCCGTCGCCCGGCACGGGTGTCCAGTACCGCATGGCCTCGACCGTGGCGCCGGGGCAGGAGATCGAGCGGTGCATGCTGGTCGTCGCGCCCCCCGAGGGGCTCTACGTGCGCGCCGACGAGGTCCGGTTCTCGCCGGGGAGCCATCATGTCGTGCTTTACAAGACCGATTACCCGGAGATCCCGACCGAGACGAGCGAGGGGATCCCGGTGGACGCGACCGAGATCCACGACTGCAACAACGGCGCGACGGCCGCCTGGGATATCACCGGCGTGGTGGCCGGCTCGCAGTCGTACGAGGGCGACTCGTTCCTCGGCGAGCTCCCGGACGGGGTGGCCCTCCGGGTGGAGCCGGGCGCCGTGCTCGTCATGAACACCCATTATCTGAACACGACGCCGGATCCGCTCGAGACCGACGCGCGCGTGAACCTCTACACGATCCCGCCGGAGCAGGTGGAGCAGGAGGCGGGCATGCTGTTCCACTACAACCCGTTCATCCGGGTGCCCGCGAACGGGGCGGCGTCGGCGCGGATGCGGTGCCGCGTCGACGAGGACGTCTCGCTCGTGCGGGTCCAGTCCCACATGCACCGGCGCGGGGTGGGCTTCGCGGCCCATCGCGTGCGCGAAGACGGCGCCATGGAGGAGATCTACGCCAACGAGGCGTGGGAGCAGGTGCCCGCGAAGGTGTTCGCGTCTCCGCTCGAGGTGAAGGCGGGCGAGGCGCTCGATTTCCGGTGCGATTACGTGAACCCGGAGTCGCGCGAGGTCGCGCAGGGCCTGACCACGCGGGACGAGATGTGCATGCTCATCGGTCCTTATTTCCCGCGCCGCCCCGGGCTCGACAACTGCAACGGCGAGGGGAGCGTCCCCGCCGAGACGTGGATCGGGACCGGCGCGGCGACGTGCGCGGAGACGCTCGCGTGCGTCTCGGCGGCCGAGAGCGACGCGGACGTCTTCGGCTGCGTGGTGGATAGCTGCGCGGGGGCGGCGGAGGAGGTCTCGGGGTTCCTGCGCTGCCAGATGACCGGGGGCCACGGGGCGTGCGACGAGGCGTGCGCGGAGGGCGGGGACGGGTGCGCGGCGTGCATGGCGGAGGCGTGCGGGGAGGAGGTCGCTGCTTGCGAGGCCGCGCGCTGCGAGTGAGGGGCGCCTGGGGGGTGTGGCCGGGGGCGCCTCGGTGGGGGAAGGTCTTGCCGAGCTGTCCGGCCCCCGGCGAGGGGGTTCGTGGGGCGGCGCGGGGGCCCCACCGAACTCGCCTGGGACGTTCTTTCACCGGCGTGCGGGGCACGCCGGTGAAAGAACGTCAATTGAGGCTCAGACATCGGTCCGTCCCCCGCGCCGCCCCACGAACCCCCTCGCCGGGGGCCTACCGTGGTTCCACGAGGATCATCGAGCCCGAATCGTCGCTCGGACAGCGGCCATCGCGCGGCCAGGGCGCCGCGGGCGCGGGACGCGGCCTCCCGGCCGGCGGCGCTCGCCTGCTGGACGCGCTGGAGGGCGATCTCTAGGATGCGGGCTCGTGACGGCGGCCGTGCGACAGGTGAAAGTCAGGACTGGGCGAGGCAAGGCAGGCAAGGCCGCCCGGGCCAAGGTCATGCCCGTGGGAGGACGCGCCGCGGCGGAATCACTGGCGGCGCTGCTCGACGGGATCCTCGCCGCGGCGCCGGAGAGCCCGCAGGCGATCGGAGCGCTGCCCGAGGTCGTCCGGAGGAACCGGCGCGAACGGGCGAAGCGGCGGCTGCTCGATGCGCTCGCGGCGCGGGGGCCCTACCCGGTGCCGGAGGTGCTGCGGGCGGAGCTGCGCACGCTCGTGGGGCGATGGGCGCAAAAGGGGTTCGAAGATGCCTTTCCCGAGGCGGATGTCTTCGAGATCCGGTGCGCGGAGGAGCGCGCCGTGCTCGATGCCGCGGCGAGAGGCGATGAGGAGGCGCGCTTCGCGGCCGCGGAGCGGGTCTACCGGCGTCAGGTCGAGGCGCGGTACGGACAGATCGAGATCCGGGGGCTCCAGCTGAGCGCGAGGGTGCGGCAGGATCTCGAGATCGCTTATGTGCCGTTGCACGTCGAAGAGCCATCCGAAGAGCTGCGCTCGGCGACGCCCAGGAGAGCGGCCGGCAAGAGGCCAAAGGGCGAAGCGACGACCGTCGACGCCAGGGCAGCGAGCGCCATGCTGCGGGCGCTGGAGCGGCCGCGGGTGCTCGCGACGGACGCGCTCGTGAACCATCCACGGCTCCTGATCGTCGGCGAGCCAGGCAGCGGCAAATCGACGCTCCTCGCATACCTGGCCACGCGCGCTGCTCGCGGCGAGCTGACCATCTCGACACCACGACGCGAGCCGGCTTCGATCCCCTTTCTCGTGCCCGTGCGAGCGCTCCAGGAAGCCGCAGCGAGCCCGGAGGAGATCGCTCGCACCGCCGGCGCTGAAGCCTGGTTCGTGGAAGCGGCGCTCCAGCGTGGTCGAGCGCTGCTCCTCTTCGATGGCCTGGATGAAGCACGGACGCAGGTGGCCGGGAAGGTCATCCCGGCCCTCACCGCGACGCTCGACGCGTACCCGGGGACCTCGGCGATCGTCACGACCAGGCCAGCCGCCGCGCCTGGCAAAGGCGAGATCACGCCCAGGGGCTTTGCGCGTGCGCGCCTCCTGCCGATGACACGCGACGAGGTCGGCGTCTTCATCGACCGATGGTGTCTGGCCGCCGAGCTGAGCCTCAACAAGCCACCCGGGCAGGCCGAGATCGACGCGCGCGCCGCCGCAGACGACCTGAAAGAGCGGGTGCGAGCGAGCCGGGCGATCGAGAAGCTCGCGCAGACTCCCCTCCTCTGCTCCGTCATCTGCGTCGTCCACCGCTTCCTCGGGCAGCGGATCCCGGAGCGACGGGTTGCCCTGTACGAGGCGATCACCAACGTGCTGCTCTACGAGTGGGATCGGGCCAAGTTCGCGGAGGGCGCGGCGATCGGAAAGCTCGATGCCCACGCGAAGCGCGCCCTGCTCGCGCGGCTCGCGCTCTCGATGCACAGGGCGCGCGTGGTGGAGCTGCCCGCCGAGGAGGTCGTGAAGCGGCTCGCGGCGCACCTGCCGGACCTCGGCCGCCCGGAGGAGGAGGCGGCAGCCATTGTGGCGGAAATCCGAGATCGCAACGGCGTGCTCGTGGAGCGGGCGCCGGGCGCGTTCGCGTTCTCACACCTCACGTTCCAGGAGTACCTCGCGGCGATGGAGCTCGTCAATGCGCACGCGTACGATGAGCTGCTGCGCAAGCACAAGGACAAGTGGTGGCACGAGCTCATCGTCCTTTCAGCGGGTTTTCCAGGGGCGCACGCGGCTCGAATCATCCGCGGGCTGCTCGACAAGGACGGCGAGGGAGTGGCTGAAGGGACGATGCTCGCGGCGCAATGTGCAGAGACGGCCATCGAGGTCAGGCAGCAGCTACGGAGAGAGCTCGAGAAGCGCGTGACACGGCTGGTACCGCCGGCGAGCCCGACCGAGTTTCAGACGCTTTACCACCTCGGCGAAGTGGCTGGACCGGTGCTTCTTCGATCGCTCGACAAGGCGAACACGGAAGGGAAGGCGTCTATCATCATGTTGCTGGCTCACATTCAATATGAGCCAGCGACCAGGTCAATCCTGAGATTTCTAAAAGACCCTAGCCGGACCGAGCGCCCGTTCGCCAGCTTCGCCAAGATGCACAACAGGTCTCGCACTCTTGCCGAGTGCGCCGTCTTCTTCATGATCAGCATCATCGAAGTCTCGGAGGCAGCACTTTCCGTATTCTTCGACGCCATTCCCTCGGCCGATCCGAGCGCCATTCGACACCTGCGAGAATTCATAGATATTGCGGTGAGCCCGCAGGAGCGTGACAAGCTTAGCAAGCTCATCGCGCGCGCCGAGGCCGCACACGCGAAGGATTCTTCCGCTTTCGCCTCCGGCTGGCCCAGACACGCCGCACGTTCTGGTTGATCGCCTCCGAGAACATCGCGGGCGGCGCGATCAGGAGATCCTCGACCCGCATATCGATGCCCCGCGCATCGAGGGACGCCATCAGGCGGCGCACGAAGACGAGATGGATCTCGATCGCCCTCCCTCGATGGTAACTGAGCCAGTGGCGGTTCAGGTCGAGATCCTCGACCGTGCGCTTCGCCTGGTCGTCTCCCTTGCGGCCGTCCATCGTGCCGTCCTCCGCGAACACGAAGCGGCTGCCCGGCCTGCCCTCGTCGGGCCGAACATACCCGCCGTTCGGCCACCTGTCGTGCTTGGCGCCGTTGCACCCCATGCACACCAGGAAGTAGTTCTTCCAGTCGTAAGCCTGCGCGGGGAAGCGCGCCTTGGGTCGGAAGTGCTCGACCTGGCCCGGCGGCTTGGCCTTGCCCTTCTTCCCGGCATGCGTCGAGCTGACGGGCGACTGGCAGTAGGCGCAGAAGCCATGCGACATCCCGGCGATCGCCTGCCGGACGCGCGCGTCGGTCCGCCACACCGGCGGCAGATCCGGGCTGCCCTTCGCGTCGAGCGGCAACACCTCCGGCGCGTAGCGCGCAAACCCCTTCTTCCGCTTCGCCCCTTGCTCGGCGAGCTTCTCGAACGCCCTCGCCCTCGCCCAGAACGCCGCCGCATCCGGGAACGCCGCGTCGACGAGCTCCTGCCAGTCAGCGGGGGGCTTTACGCCTCTTCGACGGAGCCGGATCACGCCGCCCCCCTCCCTTCCCGGAAAGCGCTGAATCCAGCCGCCTGAGCAACGCGATCTGCGTCCGCGCGATCTCCGACAGGAGCGGCCCCCTCGCCTCCCGCTCCTCCTCCCGCGCCAGCACGCCCTGCAGCTCGTCCAGCAGCTTCAGCAAGGTCTGCCGGTCGCGCGCCGTCGCCGTCCCCTCCTCCACCTTCCGCCGGAGCTCGGCCGCGCTCCGCTCCAGCGCCTCGTACGTCGGCGAGAGGCGCGACGGCACATCGAAGACCGCATCATCGACCATCACGGAGTCCACCTCCGCGCCGTCGAGCCGCTCCAGGTCCCCCTTCGTCAACGGCCGCACCGTCGTCCCCTCGCCCGGCTCCTCGTCCAGCACGAGGATCCGGATCACCCGCTCCCTGTCGTCAATCGCGGCCTGCACCACCGCGGGCGAGTGCGTGGTCAGCACGAAGCGCGTGCCAGGGAACAGGCCCGTGAGCTGGTCGATGATCCGACGCTGCCAGCGCGGGTGGAGGTTCAGGTCGACCTCGTCGATGACCACGAGCGCCTCACCGCCGAGGGGATCGTCGAGCACGGAGAAGATCTGCGCGTAACGGATCGCGAGATCGAGGACCACGGAGAGCATCGCGCGGTACCCGTCGGAGAGCTCCGAGATCGAGAGCGTGACGCCCGATCGACGGAACGCCGCCACCCTGCGCCCGTCCTGTTCGACGATCTCCACGCCCTCGATGCGCCTGTCGAGCCCCACGAGCCAGTCCCGGAGCCGCGCCCAGACCGCGCGCGCCGCGGGATCGTACTCGCCCCGCTCTTCCAGCAACGCCGCATAGGCCGAGAGATCGCGGAAGAGGTACTCGTCGAAGTCGATCAGCGTGCGCGTGGCCGGACGGCGCAGCGCGTCCTCGAGGTGAGCGGGCAGCGCCCGGGCCAGCGCCTGCTCCCACTCCGGTCCGAGGAGCGCGGGGCCCGTGGCCCTTGGCGGCCTGGCCGGCGGACGGAGCGCGCGATACTGGCCATATGCGAAGACATGATGCCCGCGCGGGAGCCGCTCGCGCTCGGAGCGCCCGGCCCCATCGGTCCAGCGCGCGATCGGCTCGGGGCCAGCCCCGTAGAGCGCGATCGACCCGGCCGACCCGCCGTGCCGCAGCGGGAAGCGGCCGAGCCCCTCGCCGTCGCCGGGCGCGAGCGATGCAATCGCCTCGGCGATGCTCGTCTTGCCGGAGCCGTTCTGCCCGATGATCACCGTGACCTGCGCCCCGAGCGGCACCTCGCCTCGCGCGAAGCAGCGCACGTTCTCGAGGACCAGCCGGGAAACACCGAGGTCTCCGGCCCCCGGCGCGGGCACGGCCGGCGACTTGCTCTGCTTGCGGCGCGTCGTCACGCACCGACGATAACCCAAAGCATCGCGAAGGGCGCCCGTGTCGCGCGACTTCAATAAGCCGGCGAGGCTGCCGGTCACTCACCTGATCGAACGCTTGTCGAGCATGTAATGCAGCGATGGCCCGCCGCTGCCTCAATAAGGCGGCAACATCCTCCGGAATCCGTGCTTCAGCGCCAGCACCAGAAAGACCAGGTTGCGCACGGGCAGCGCCGGCCAGAACAGCGGGAGCGGCCCCTCGGACCGGGCAGAGCGCTCCCCCGCCGCGGCGCCGTCCCCCTCGCCATCGAGCTCCCGCGCGAGCCGCGCCCCCAGCCGCCGCATCCACGCGACGGAGACAGGCACGTCCACGATGCCGTTCAGCCACGTCTCCGGGATGGCGCGCGCCCCGAGCGTCGCCCCCGCGAGGCCCCCGACGATCGCCCCCGTGCTGTCCGCGTCGCCCCCGAGCAGGATGACGTCCTCGACCGCGCGCCGGAAATCGCCCGGGTGCGCCAGCCAGCAGAACAGGGTCGCCGGGACGGTGTCCACGATGAAGCCGCTCACCCCGCGCTCGAGGCCGATCGCCCGCGCGTAGTCCTCTGCTGACGCGCCCCGGCCGAGCAGCTCCGCCGCGCGGTCGAGCCGGCGGCGGAGCTCCCCGTCCGAGACGCGCTCGCGGAGCGCCGCGAGCAGCTCGGCCGGGCGCACCTGCCCGGGCGCGCGCACCGCGGCGTACGCGGCGGCCAGCGCGACCAGCCGCGCCCCCTCCTCGGCGCGCGGATCGGTGTGCGTGAGGCGCGTGGACGCGCGCACCATCGGCTCGATGCGCGAGGGCGTGAGGGCGAGGCTCGCTCCCAGGATCGGCGCGCGCATCGCGGCGCCGTTGCCGGCCGAGAAGACACCGCTCCGCTCCGGGGAGAAGCCGAGCCAGAGCTTCACGATGGCCCGCAACGTGGCGTAGCCGACGCCCGCAGGCAGCGCGGCCAGCCAGCCGCGGAGCCGCCACCCGAGCGAGCGCGCGAACCGCGCCGGATCCCCCCGCGCGGCCAGCAGGGCCTGCGCGGTCATGCAGGCGTGCTCGGCGTCGTCGCTGATCATCCCGCGGCCGAGGACGAACCGGTGCTCGAGGGGCGACCCGCCGAAGAGCCGCGCGGCGCGGCGCGGCGACAGGCCCTCGCGGGGCAGGCCGAGCGCGTCGCCGACCGCCGTGCCGAGCAGGACGCCGATGAGCCGGTCCTCGCGATCGCTATGCGTCATTGCCATGGACATGCGAGCGCGCCATTCACGCTTCGTGCCCGGGAATCACCGCAACCGGATCACCGCGAAATGCCGCGGTGAGAGACCGCGGCGCGCCCCCGGAGCCTGTCAGGATGTCCGGCGCCGCCCGCGCCGGCCGACATCGTGTCAGCCGCGCGAGCGCGCGCGGGCCGCGCTCGAGGTCGAGGCGGCACGAGGGCCGCGCCCCGCTGTTGGCTATTGACCATGAACCGATGAAGTGCTCTGCTCGCGCCCCCATTTCCGACATGGATCCGCTCGCCGACGCGGCGGTCGATCTCGGCCAGCTCGCCCTCCCATCGCCCGGGCGCCTCGATACGCCTCCTGCGCCGGGTCCTGTCAGCCCCCCCCCCCCGCAGCGCCCCTGTCGCGCCGGCGCGCGTCGACGCGCGTCGACGCGCGCGCCCAGCCCGCCAGCGAGCACCACGAGCGGACATTTGTATCCGCGCGACAACCGGAGGAACTCCGGGCGTCGCCGCCGCGTGCTCGCGGGTCGGCGCACGAGGCGTCCTGGGCAATCCGAGTCTGGCGGCGGGAGTGACCCCATGGCAGAAGGGGGCGCTGGGTCCTCAGGCGTGTTGAGCATCGCACGCGGCAGCCCGCGTCGCCGCGGACCGGCCGCAAGCTCGAGGAAGCGGAGCGAGGTCGCGGCTCGGAAACGGTACGGCAACGAATCAAGGGAACGATCATGAAGAAGACCTTATTGCTCGCGCTGAGCGTGCTCTCGCTGGCCGCGTGCTCCTCGGAATCCACCCATCCTTCGAACCCCGGCGCGGGCGGCGGCAACGGTGAGGGGGGCAGCGGCGAGGGCGGCAGCGAGGAGACCGGCGGCGGCGGGGACGGAACCGGTGGCGGCGGCGAGGGGGGCAGCGGCGGCGAGGGCGGCGGCGGCGAGGGCGGCGGCCCGGTCGCGGAGCTCGACTGCGAGAACGACCCCGAAAAGTGCTACGTCCGCGTCGACGGGACTAAGCTCGTGCTCGACGGGGAGCCGTACAAGTACATGGGCACGAACTTCTGGTCGGCACCTTACATCGCGCAGGATCGCCTGAGCTCCGAGCTCGACATCCTCCAGGCGCATGGCGTGCTGAACCTCCGGATCATGGCGCTGAGCGAGGGCGACATCCCCGCGTCGCAGCAGAACGACGCGCTGTACGGCCCGCAGCGGATCTTCCCGGCGTCGTCGAACGAGCCGTGCGCCGATCCGGAGCTCGAGGAGTTCGCGGACCACCTGAAGACGGTGCTCGACGAGATCCACGGCCGCGGGATGAAGGCGGTGATGACCCTGAACGACTTCTGGCACTGGTCCGGCGGGATGCCCCAGTACATGAAGTGGGCGCACGAGGAGGCCGAGACCTCGTGCGGAGAGGACTTCAGCGCGTACCAGGTCGGCCTGACCCACCCCGAGACGGGGGACGCGCTGCTCGAGGACGGCCACCACGTGCCGTTCCAGGGCTCCATCCGGTTCGAGGAGGGCACCGGCGACGACTGCCAGGCCGTGGCCAAGGGCGAGTGGGCGATCCCCCACCCGGACACGCTCCCGCCGGACACGAACCCCTGGCCCGACCAGATGGACCTCTCGACCCTGTTCTTCTGCAACAAGAAGGCCCAGGAGTTCTACTTCAGCCGGGCCAAGGTCGTGATCGAGAAGCTCAAGGACCACCCGGGGATCATGGCGTGGCAGCTCGGGAACGAGCCGCGCTCCTTCAAGGGCTGGGGCCCGCTCTTCAAGCTCTGGGTCGAGCGGAACGCGAAGTTCATCAAGGACATCGACCCGAACCACCTCGTCTCCATCGGCTCGGAGGGCGACCTGTCCTACAACTGGGGCGACTACGCCAACAGCGATTTCCGGGACTTCCACGACGTGCCCGGCATCGATTACCTCACCTTCCACATCTGGCCGGAGAACTGGCAGTGGTACGACCCGTCGCTGCCGGCGGACAGCACCGACGAGAGGTCGCTCCAGGCGGCCATCGCCAAGAGCGACGAGTACATCGCGCTGCAGCTCGAGCACGCCGCGGCGCTGAACAAGCCGATCGTCGTCGAGGAGTTCGGGCTCGCGCGCGACGACAAGTCCGAGCCGGTCGCGTCGCCCGTCACGAAGCGAAACGAGTACTACACCTCGGTCTTCGAGGCCGTCGTCGACAACCCCGAGCTCGCCGGCGTCAACTTCTGGGCCTGGGCCGGGATCGGGCGGCCGTCGGACGACGCGAACGACCACTGGCTCCTCGGGGAGGAGTACATCGGCGATCCGCCCCACGAGCTCCAGGGGTGGTACTCGGTGTACGACGACGACACGGAAACGCTGAATGTCATCATGAGCTACGCCGACCAGATCACTACGATCGAATAACCGCCGGCGCCCCATAGCAACCCCATTCAACTGACGCGGAGGTCACCTTGATTCGTCGTTCTACGTTCCTCATGGCAATGCTCTCGCTCGCGTTCTCGGCCGGCTGCTCGAAGCCGTCCGAGGGCGAGCCGGGCGCGGGCAAGACGGGAGAGAGTGCCGCGAAGACCGCGGACACCAAGGGTGCAAACAAGAAGATCCGGATCGGCTTCTCGATGGACACCCTCAAGGAGGAGCGGTGGCAGCGCGACCGCGACCTCTTCAAGGCGAAGGCCGAGTCGCTCGGGGCCGAGGTCCTCGTGCAGTCGGCGAACGGCGACGACGCCCTGCAGAACTCGCAGGCCGAGAACCTGCTCACGCAGGGCGTCGACGTCCTCGTGGTCGTGCCCCACAACGCGAAGACGACCGCCACCATCGTGGCGTCGGCGCACAAGCAGAAGGTGCCCGTCCTCGCCTACGACCGGCTGATCCTCGACTCCGACGTGGACCTCTACGTGTCCTTCGACAACGTGCGCGTGGGCGAGCTCCAGGCCGAGTACCTGGTCAAGAACCACCCGAAGGGCAACTACATCCTCATCGGCGGCTCCCCGACCGACAACAACGCGAAGCTCTTCCGCGAGGGGCAGATGAACGTCCTGAAGCCGCTCATCGACAAGGGCGACGTCAAGGTCGTGGCCGACCAGTGGGCCAAGGACTGGCAGCCGGTCGAGGCGCTGAAGATCACGGAGAACGCGCTCACGAAGAACAAGAACGACGTCACCGCCGTCGTCGCCTCGAACGACGGGCTCGCGGGCGCGACCGTCCAGGCGCTCGGCGAGCAGAAGCTCGCCGGCAAGGTCGGCGTCTCGGGTCAGGACGCCGAGCTCGCCGCCTGCCAGCGCATCGCGGCCGGCACCCAGAGCATGACCGTCTACAAGCCGCTCAAGGCGCTCGCCGAGAAGGCCGCCGAGCTCGCCGTCAAGCTGGCGAAGAAGGAGGACCTCGGCGAGAAGACGCAGACGGTCAACAACGGGAAGAAGGATGTCCCGAGCGTGCTCATCGCGCCGATCGCCGTGGATAAGACGAACCTCGCCTCGACGGTGATCGCCGACGGGTTCCACAAGGTCGAGGACGTCTACAAGGACGTCCCCAAGGACCAGTGGCCGGCGGCCAAGTAGCCGCGGGACGAAGACCGCGTCACACCTGCGAGCGATCTCGCCACCGCGGGGTCGCTCGCCGCGCTCCGCGCCGTCCCCGACGCGGCTCCTGACACCCGATCTCCCTCCGGCATACCGCGCCTCGCCCGAGGCGGACTCGATCCGCTCGAACAACGCCGGATCGCAGCGACTACATGAGGAATCGGGATCTGCTCGTGAACACGCAGCATCCCTAAATCCGGCGCTTCCTGGATGGCCCGGATCCGCGCCGCCGTCATGCTGGCCGTGCGCTCGCTCCGCCGATCGTGGCGCAAGGAGATCCGATGTCTTCACTGAAGCGACGACTGCTCTTGCAATACGGCCTGACCGCGACGGGCGGGCTCCTCCTGTTCCGTCGCGAGGGGCTCGCGCGGGTGCCCGTGGGTCGATGTGACTTCCCCGCCCCGTCGTTCCCGACGCTCGATCCCGGGTGCATCCCGAAGTACACGGAGCCGCTGTTGATCCCCCCCGTCATGCCCAGGGCGAGGGGGCGCCTCATCCACGACGACTTCATCGACTACTACGAGATCGCCGTCCGTCAGATCAGGCAGCAGATCTTGCCGGCGGACTTTCCCCGGACGACGGTGTGGGCGTACGGCTCCGCCCAGCACCCGGGGACGTTCTCGTATCCCGGGTTCACCATCGACGCCACGTGGAGGAAGCCGGTGCGCGTGAGGTGGATCAACGACCTCACCGATCGCCGGACGGGGAAGTTCCTCCCGCACCTGTTCACCGTCGACCCGACGCTCCACTGGGCCAACCCGCCCGGCGGGGAGGAGGGCCGCGACGACGCGCCCAAGTTCAGGGGCCCTTGCCCGCCGGATCCTTACAACGGCCCCGTGCCCATCGTGACCCACCTCCACGGGGCGGCCCCGGTGGAGCAGGAGAGCGACGGCTTCCCGGAAGCGTGGTTCCTGCCGAACGCGCGCAACATCCCGGACGGCTTCGCGACGACCGGGACCTTCTACGATTACTTCCAGAAGACATCACGCCTCGGGCCCCTGTGGAGGCCGGGGTCGGCCGTGTTCCAGTACATGAACCGCCAGCGGCCGACGACGCTCTGGTACCACGATCACTGCCTCGGTATCACCCGGCTCAACGTCTACGCCGGGCTCGCCGGCTTCTACCTGATCAGCGGCGGTCCCCACGATCTGCCGAGGGGGGTGCTGCCTGGACCGCGCCCGGGGCCGCTCGACCGCCCCGGAGCCGAGGTGTTCGATATCCCGCTCGTGATCCAGGATCGCTCGTTCAACAACGACGGCTCGCTCTTCTACCCGGACAGCCGGGGGCTTCCGGCCGCGCTCGCCAGGGAGGTTTACACGCCGAACGGCCCCATCGCGCCGTACTGGGTTCCCGAGTTCTTCGGGAACACGATGGTGGTCAACGGCAAGACGTGGCCTTACCTCGACGTCCAGAAGCGCCGCTACCGGTTCCGCATCCTGAACGGCAGCAACACGAGGCTCCTGGTCCTGAGGCTGAGCAACGAGCTCCCGATTTGGGTGATCGGCTCCGACGAAGGCTTCCTCCCCAGGCCCGTGCAGGTCAATGAGCTCTTCGTCGGGCCGGCCGAGCGCTGGGACGTCATCATCGATTTCAGCGGCGTCCCCGCCGGCACCGAGATCCTCCTCCTCAACGTCGGACCGGAGGTCCCCGCCGGCATGCCTGGCATGCCGTCCGTGGCCGACCCGGACACGACGGGCCAGGTCATGCAGTTCCGCGTGAAGGAGGCGACGAGCACGGACACGAGCACGCCCCCTGAGCTGCTCACGCTGCCGGATTTCGATCCGCTCGGCGACGAGGACGCGGCACGGCGCGTGTCGCTGAACGAGGAGATGCTGGAGGGAGTGGGCCCGATCCGGGCGCTCCTCGGCGTCGTCCGTGGGGAAGACACGCCGGTACGGCTCCACTGGGACGATCGCATCACGGAGAGGCCGGACCCGGGCTCGATCGAGCTCTGGGAGCTC
The DNA here is from genome assembly GCF_004135735.1 of Sorangium cellulosum. GTDB lineage: Bacteria > Myxococcota_A > Polyangia > Polyangiales > Polyangiaceae > Sorangium > Sorangium cellulosum_F. The sequence goes on from NZ_CP012670.1 coordinate 7,200,917, forward strand.
TTCAACTTCACCGCGGACGACCACCCGATCCACCTCCACAACGCGCAGTTCCAGGTCGTCAACCGCCAGGTGCTCGACCAGTCCGCGCCGCCCATCGATCCGTTCCCCGGGGAGGAGGGCTTCAAGGACACGGTCGGCGCGCTCGCTGGTCAGATCACGCGCATCAAGGCGAAGTTCCCCAGCCCCGGGCTGTTCGTGTGGCATTGCCACATCCTCGAGCACGAAGATCACGAGATGATGCGGCCTCTGCTCATCGGGCCGAAACCCCGCGATCTCCCGTTCCACGAATCCGAGCATCGAGATCCGCGGGGTCACTCGAGGGAGTGAGCGCCCGCGTCGTCGACCGCGGCGGGCTCGACACGGAAAACAGCGCCTGAGCGCCGCGCCCTGCGTGCGACCAGAGGACCTCCGGGCCGATACCGCACCACCTCCCGGATCCCTTCTCTCCCCGCGGGCGCGGCGCACGCCTCGCGCGCAAGGCGCACGTTCTGCGAGCGCGCCGCGCCGGCCAGCCCGCCGAGCTCGCCGCCCCGCGCGGCGCGACGCCAGGATCCCGGGACGCTGCGCGGCGGGCGGGCCCATCGGGCACGCGGCCTGCTTCTTGCTGGGCTCATGGCCACGTCAGCACGTCACCCAGCCCCCTTGTTTTCGCGCCCGAGGACACCATGAGCACCCAGACGGTCCTGCCCGAGCCCGATCCTTCACGCCACATCCGTCAGCTCGTCGAGGCGATCATGCCGGATGCCCGGGTGGTGGAGATCACCCCCCTGGGGCCGGACGGCAGCTCGAGCCACGACCTCACCGAGAAGGCCGCCGGGTACGGCGTCGCGCGCCGGATCACGGTGGCGGGGCCGGACGGCTCGACGCAGAGGCTGGTCTTCCACACGTCGACGGCGAACGAGTTCGGACACGAGCGACGCGCGGATCGCGCGGCGGACATGCTGCTCGCCTTCGACACCTTCGGCTCGATCCCGTCGCACGTCCGCGCGGTGGACGTCGGCTCGCTGACCCGCGACCATCGCTTCCTGTCGCTGCGGGACGCGGGCGAGTTCTACCTCCTGACCACGTACGCCGAGGGGCACGTCTACGCGACGGATCTGCGCCGGATCGCGCGGGAGCGCCGCGCGCTCCCGGACGATCTCCCGCGCTGCGAGGCGCTCGCCCGCTACCTCATCGCGCTCCACGGGGCGCCCGGCGCGCAGCCGGGCACCTACCGCCGCGCGGTGCGCGATCTCGTCGGCCACGGCGAGGGCATCTTCGGCATCATCGACGGCTACCCGGACGACGTGCCCGGCGCGCCGCCGGAGCGGCTCCAGGCCATCGAGCGGCGCTGCGTCGCGTGGCGGTGGAAGCTCCGCGGCCGGGACAGGCGGCTCGCGCGCACGCACGGCGATTTCCACCCGTTCAACATCGTCTTCGACGAGGGATCCGACCTCACCCTGCTCGACACGAGCCGGGGCTCGCAGGGCGATCCCGCGGATGACGTCACCTGCCTCGCCATCAACTACATCTTCTTCGCGCTGGACGCGCCCGGCGCGTGGCAGGCGGGCTTCCGCGCGCTGTGGCGGCGGTTCTGGCAGGTGTACCTCGGGTGGAGCGGCGCCGCGGGCCTGCTCGAGGCGGCGGCGCCGTTCCTCGCGTGGCGCGCGCTCGTGCTGGCCAACCCGCGCTGGTACCCCGCGGTCACGCAGCGCGCGCGGGGCGCGCTGCTCACGCTCGTGGAGCGCGCCCTCGACGCCGAGCGCTTCGATCCGGACGACGCCGAGAGGGTCTTCGCGTGAGCGGCGGGGTCGTCTGGATCACGGGGCTGCCGTCGTCGGGTAAATCCACCCTCGCCGGCCGGGCGCTCCGCGCGCTCCGCGGCGAGGGCCTCGCGAGCTGCCTCCTCGACGGCGACGAGGTCCGGGACGCGCTCGTCCCGCGGCCCGGCTACGACGCGGCGGGCCGCGACGGCTTCTACGAGACGCTCGCGCGCCTGTCGGCGCTGCTCGCGCGCCAGGGGCTCGTCGTGGTCGTGCCGGCGACGGCGCACCGGCGCGCCTACCGCGAGCGAGCGCGCGCGCTCGCGCCGCGGCTCGTCGAGGTGTTCGTGGACGTGCCCCCCCCGATCTGCCGCGAGCGCGACGCGAAGGGCCTTTATCGGGCCGCCGGGGCCGGCGAGCTCGGCGGCCTCCCCGGCGCGGGCCTCGATTACGAGGCGCCGCGCGCGCCGGAGATCGTCGCGCGCGGCGGCGAGGACGACGAGGCGCCGCGGGCGATCGTCGCGGCCGCGAGGTCCTGGTCCGCGTCCGGGGAAGGGGCCCCGTGGTAGGCTCCGCCGCCGTGCCCGGCCGCGAGAGCCTCTTCGAGGAGATCAAGCGCTACGTCCGCTTCGGCGAGGACGACGCGCGCTGCCTCGCCGCCTTCCGCGCCCACGCGGAGCCCCACTTTCCCCGCATCGCGGCCGAGTTCTACGATCGCATCCGCGAGCACGAGGACGCCCACCGGGTCTTCACCGGCGAGGAGCAGGTGGAGCGGCTCAAGCGCTCGCTCGTCCGCTGGATGGCGCGGCTCCTCACGGGGCCCCACGACGAGGCGTACTTCGAGGAGACCGCCAAGATCGGGCGGATCCACGTGCGGGTCGGCCTGCCTCAGCGGTACATGTTCACGGCGATGGCGCTCATCCGCCTCGCGCTCGACGAGATCGCCCAGGGCGCGCTCGGCGCGCGGGCGGCCGAGGTCCGGGCCGCGGTGAACAAGGTCCTCGACCTGGAGCTCGCCATCATGCTGGAGACGTACCGGGACGCCTTCCTCGCGCGCGCGCAGCGCGCCGAGCGCCTGGACCGGGAGGAGGTCGGCCGCACGCTCGCGCGCACGGAGCACCGCTACAAGAACGCCGTCGAGCTGGCCCGCATCCTCATCGTGGGCCTCGACGCGCACGCGATCGTGCGGCTCTTCAACCGGGAAGCCGAGCGGATCACCGGGCTCGGGCGGGAGGAGGTCGTCGGGATGCCGTTCGTCGAGACGCTCCTCCCCGAGGAGGTCCGCGGCGATCACGGCGCCCTCGTGAAGGACATCGCCGCGGGCCGCCGCGCCGGCGCGGACCTCCTGGAGAGCAGCCTCCGCACGCGGGCCGGCAAGATCCGCGACGTGCGCTGGCAGCTCGCGTATGCCCCTTCCGAGGTCGACGACGGGGTCGTCCTGTTCGCGATCGGGCAGGACACCACCGACGAGAACGCGCTCGCCGCGCGCGTGCGGCAGAGCGAGAAGCTCGCCGCGGTGGGGACGCTCGCCGCCGGGCTCGCGCACGAGATCCGCAACCCGCTCAACGGCGCGCAGCTCCACCTGACCTTCCTGGAGCGGGGCCTCGCGCGCGCCGGCATGGCGGATCCGGACACCCAGGACGCGATCCGGGTCGTCCACGACGAGATCCGCCGCCTGTCCGCGCTGGTGAGCGAGTTCCTGGACTTCGCGCGGCCGAAGCCGCTGGTCCTCACGCAGGCCTCGCTGCTCCCGCTCTGCGAGCGGGCGGCGCGGCTCGCCCGGTCGGACGGCGCCGGCGCGCACGTCGAGGTGGAGCTCGACCTGCCCTCGGCCGACATCGTGCTCGACCTCGATCCCGCGAAGATCGGGCAGGTCCTCCTGAACCTCCTCCGCAACGCGATCGAGGCGCTGGAGGCGGCCGGCGGCGGCGCCGTGATCCTGCGCGCGCGGCGGCGGCCGCGCCACGCCGTCATCGAGGTCGAGGACAACGGGCCCGGGCTCGCGAGCCCGGACGCGCCGATCTTCGACCCGTTCTTCTCGACCAAGCCGAACGGCACCGGGCTCGGCCTCGCGATCGCGCACCGCATCGTCACCGACCACGAGGGCGCCATCGAGTTCGAGAGTCGTCCGGGCAGGACGCTCTTCCGGGTGACGCTCCCCATCCGCCTCTCCGGATGAGCCTCCTCGCCCGCATCGACCAGGCTGGAGCTGCGTCTGGCACGCAAATTGGTAGCTGTCCTTGCGTGGAACCCCGCGTCGAGGACCCGCTGATTCTCCTGGTCGACGATGACGTCCGGACCGCCCGCGTGCTGGTGCGCCTGCTCGAGGACGACGGCTTCCGGGTGGAGCTCGCCACCGACGGTGCCCTAGGCATCGCGCGGCTCACGCGGCGCCCGCTGCCCGACATCCTGGTCACGGACTTCCGGATGCCCCACGCCGACGGCATCGCGGTCGCGCGCTTCGCGAGGTCGCTCCGGCCGGGGCTCCCGCTCTTCGTGCTCACCAGCTATCCCGAGATCGTGGCGCGGCTCGGGCACGAGTTCGAGCCCCGGGCGGTGGTGCACGAAAAGCCGGTCGACTACGCCGCCCTGAGCAGGGATCTCCGCGCGAGCGCGGCCGCGATGCGCACCGCCGAGCCGCCGAGCCTCCCCCGCCCCTGCCCCGGCCCGAGCCAGTGAGCCCCCGGCGCGCGGCGCCGCCCCCGGCGAACGACTTGCGCTCGCGTGCAACCGCTGCGGCGGGCCGCCCCCGCCCCGCGGGCGGTCCACCCCGGAGCGGGCCGCGCCGCGCGCCGCCCGGGGAGCGCGCCGGGCGAGCGCGCCTGGCGCGGGGCGTGCACCGGGTCGGGGCATGACCCTCAGCCGTTTCGAGCATGGAGCCGTGAGCGCGGAGCTCACCGAGACCGCAATCGATGTCGCGCGCCGGATGCGTGAGTTCCGCGTCGGGTGCGTCGTCGTCACCGAGGGCGCGCGCGCCATCGGCATCCTCACCGATCGGGATCTCGTGCTGCGGGTCCTCGCGGAGGGGCGCTCGCCCGCGGAGACCCTGGTCTCCGAGATCGTCACGTACGATCCGACCACGCTCCAGCAGACCGACAGCATCGAGACGGCGCTCCGCATCATGCGCGAGCGCGGCATCCGCCGGCTGCCGATCGTCCGTCACGACGGCAAGGTGACCGGCATCGTCACGGCCGACGATCTCATGGTGCTGCTCACCGCGGAGCTCTCCGACCTGGGCGCCGGCATCCGCGAGAACGTCGAGGCGACCGAGACCCGCTGAGACGCCCGCCTGCCTCCCCGCAGACCCCTCGCGCCGCCTTCGCTGCGACGCAGATCTTGCGTAATTTCCCGGGTGACATCCGCATGCGGCGCGCCGCGGCCGAACGGGGATCGCGGGGCCTCGCGGTCGAGGTATCCTCCCGAGGTCTGCGGAAGGAACGACATGAACGCTGGGAAGAAGCAGGGCTCGCGGGTGCTCGTCGTGGACGACGAGGCGAGCGCGCGCTCGGGGCTGGAGAAGCTCCTGCGGCAGGAGGGCTACCTGGTCGACGCGGCCGCCGACGGGGTCGAGGCGCTCGAGGTCGCGGCGGAGCGGCCGCCGAACATCGTGATCACCGACCTCAAGATGCCGAGGATGGATGGCGTCGCGCTGCTCGGCAAGCTCCACGAGCAGGATCCGGATCTTCCGGTGATCGTCGTCACGGCGTTCGGGGACGTGTCCTCCGCGGTGCAGGCGATGCGGGCGGGGGCCGAGGATTACCTGACGAAGCCGGTCGATTTCGACGCGCTCCTCCTCGCCATCGAGCGCTCCATCGAGCGGAGCGCGCTCCGGGTCGAGGCGGAGAACCTGCGCCGGCAGCTCCGGGAGCGCGAGGGCGAGGGCGTCGAGGGGCTCATCGGCGCGAGCCCGGCGATGCAGAAGGTCTACCGGATGGCGCGGCAGGTGGCGGGGGCCCGGGCGACGGTGCTCATCACCGGCGAGAGCGGCACGGGCAAGGGCGAGCTCGCGCGCGCCATCCACGCGAAGGGCCCGCGCGCCAAGGGGCCGTTCGTCGCGCTGCACTGCGCGGCGCTCGCGGAGTCGCTCCTCGAGAGCGAGCTGTTCGGCCACGAGCGCGGCGCGTTCACCGGCGCCGACAAGCGGCGCATCGGCCGGTTCGAGCAGGCGCACGGCGGGACGCTCTTCCTCGACGAGGTCGGCGAGATCGCCCTCTCGACGCAGGTGAAGCTGCTCCGCGTCCTGCAGGAGAGGACGTTCGAGCGCGTCGGCGGGAACGAGACGGTGTCGGTCGACGTGCGGCTCATCGCGGCCACGAACCGCGATCTCGTGACGGCCGTGCAGGAGGGCCGCTTCCGGGAGGACCTGTATTACCGGCTGAACGTCGTCCACATCGACATGCCGCCGCTGCGCGTCCGCGACACCGACGTGCTGCTCCTGGCGAACCACTTCCTCCGCCGGTTCGCCGCGGAGAACCGGCGCAAGATCGAGGGGTTCACGGACCGGGCGCGGGGGAAGATCGTCGCGCACCGGTGGCCGGGGAACGTGCGGGAGCTCGAGAACGCGATCGAGCGGGCCGTGGTGCTCTGCGACGACACGCTCATCGACGAGGAGCACCTGCCCATCGACGTCGCGCCGGTCCCCAAGGGCGCCGTGCGGATCCCGGGCTCGACCATGGCGGAGATCGAGCGCTACGCGATCCTCTCCACGCTGGAGGCCACGAACGGGTCGACGACGCGCGCGGCGGAGCTGCTCGACATCAGCATCCGCACCATCCAGTACCGCCTCCACGAGTACGGGATGACGGCGAAGTCCAGGCGGCCCCCGCCGGCGGAGTAGCGGCAGCGATCGGCGCCCCCGCCGTCACGCCGGCCGGCGCGCTGGCCGTGCCGAAGCCGACACGACACGCCGGCGGCGCCCGCGCGGGGCGCATCACGCGTTGAGAAAAGGATTTCGGTCGCGCTCCTCACCGATGGTGGTGGAGGGGCCGTGTCCGGTGACGACCCGGGTCGACGGGTCGAGCGTGAGCAGCTTGCGGCGTATGGATGAAAAGATCGCCTTCGAGTCGCCTCCCCACAGATCGGTCCTGCCGATGCCGCGCCGGAACAGCGTATCCCCCGTGAACGCGACGGCGCCCGCCTTCGACTCGATCAGGAACGACACGCTGCCGGGCGTGTGCCCCGGCGTGTGGAGCACGTGGAGATCCAGGCCGCCGGCCTTCACGATCGCGCCGTCGCTCAGGTCGCCGTCGACCTCGCACGTCTCCGGCGTCGCCACGCCGAGGAACGCCGCCTGGATGGGGAGCATGTCGTAGAGGAACCGATCGGCCTCGTGAATGCGCGCCGCGGCGCCCGACCATCGCTGCAGCGGCGCCGTGGCGCCGACGTGATCGATGTGCGTGTGCGTGTGAACGATGGCCGCGACCTGCGCCCCGGCCCGCTCGAGGCGGGCGCGGATCTCGTCGAAGTCGCCCCCGGGGTCGATGACGATCGCGCCCTTGCCGACCGGGTCGACGAGGATCGAACAGTTGCACCCCAGCGGCCCTGTGGGAAATGTCTCGATCTGCACGGGGCGAGCTTGTAGCACGCCGCGCGTCGGGCCCCACGCGCGGCCTCGCCGCGACGCCGGCGGCCGGGGAGGCGAGCCCGGCGCGGCGGCCCGGCGCGGCGGCCCGGCGCGGCGGCCCGGCGGCGGGCGATCGCCCGGGCGCGGAGGTCTCCCGCCGCGCGCCGGGCGTCGCGCCCCCCGGCCCGCTATTTCGGCGCGCTCACGATGCTGCCGACCCGCCCGAGGCTGTTGGTCCAGTAGACGCGCTCCGCGTCGACGGCGATGCCGAGGGGCGACCGCTCGCCCGCGGCGAAGGCCCCGGTGACGCCGTTCGGCCACGCCCTCATGACGTCCGTCGAGGTCGGGTCGGCCCAGTAGATGCCGGTCCGGTCGGCGGCGATGCCCCTCGGATTGCCCAGCCCGCGGGCGACGACCGTGGCCTCGCCCCCAGCCTTGGGCGCGCGGACCACGGTGCCCGTCCTGCTGGTCGTCCAGTACACGTGGGTGGCGTCGACGGCGATCTCGCGCACCTCGCCCTGATCGGTCGCCAGCGTGGTGGGCGGGGTGTCGCCCCGCGCGTCCTTCGGCGCGGCCATCACGCGGCCGCCGCTGTCGCGGAGGGTCCAGTAGACATGGGTCGCGTCGACGGTGAGGGCGTGGGGCGTCCCGCCGGTGGGGATCGCGACGAACGGGCCATTGCCGCGCGAGCTCTTCCGCGTGCGGACGAGGGAGGCGCTCTCGCGGTTGACCCAGTAAACGAACTCCTCGTCCACCGCCACGCTGAAGGGATCGGACTGCGCCGCGGCGACGACGACCGGATCCTCGCCGCCGCCCACCGGCGCGCGCACCACCTGGCCGTTGTCCTCGCCGCTCACGCCCTGGTTGACCCAGAAGACGTGCGTCCCGTCGGACGCGATGCCCGCCGGGTTGACCTGGCCGGTGGCGAGCGGGATCGTGGTGTCGCCGTCGCGCGACCACTGCATGACGGAGCCCTCGACCCCCCCGTTGGTCCAGAACACATTGCCGCCGGCCGCGGCGATGTACAGCGGCTCGTGCTGGTCGGTGGCGTGGACGGTGACGGCGACGCAGGCGCCGGCCCGGCAGGTGCCCTCGCACTCGACCGGGCAGGTGCCGCAGTGCAGGGCATCGCCGGTCACGTCGACCTCACACCCGTTCTCCGCATCGCCGTCACAATCGACGTAGGTCTCCCCGCAGGTCGGCGGCTCCACGACCCCGGTCCCCGCGCCGCCCCCGCCCGCGTCGCCCCCGCCCTCGCCCGTCGCGCCGCCCCCGCCCGTCGCGCCGCTGCCCGCTCCGCCCGTGGAAGACGACGTCGCGCTCCCCTGCCCCGAGGAGCCGGAGACGAAGAGGCTCGACGCCTCGGGAGCGGAGCAGGCGACTACGGCGAGCCCGATGGGCAGCGCGAGGAGAACGGCGTGACGCATTGTGCTCTGCATGGAAACCTCCACCCATACAGGCTACACGAGCCGATCGGGAAAACGCATCTGCGAATTCGGTGTGTCGTCTCCTGTCGTGCGCCGACGCTTGGTGTGCCCGCGCGCGTCGGCGCCCATGTGGGGTGAGCCCCCAAAGGGCCGCACCACCTCGCGGCTCAGCGCTCTTGCGTCGAATTCTCGTCTCTCACGAGAAACGGAGATCCTGGAGTGACACTCCCCTCTCCCGGCGCGCTCACGATCCGCGCTCGCCGCAGGGCGTCGGGGTTTGGTGGTATGGCGCTTGACCGAGAGGGGCGCTACCCTCGGGCGCCGGGTGTCAGCGCGTACGATGCCAGCGAGGGTGGACCTGCCGTTCCGCCGCGGAGCGCCTTGCGGGCGCGGCGCACCGATGCGCGCGCGGCGCCGGGGTGGGGGCGCGCGGGCGGGAGGCGCCCCCGCATGAGCGGGTCCGTGTACATCGCGGGGGGCAGGGCGAGCTCCGCGGCGCAGGAGCGGGCCATGGCGCTCATCGGCCGCACGCTCGTGAACCGCTACCGCATCGAGGAGCTCGTCGCGATGGGCGGCATCGCCGCCGTCTTCCGCGCCACGAAGCTCGCGACCGGCGAGGACGTGGCCGTCAAGGTGCTCCACCCCGACGCCGAGGAGCTGCCGGAGCTCATCGAGCGCTTCGAGCGCGAGGCCATCGCCGGCCGCCACATCTACCACCCGAACGTCGCGGCGGTGTACGAGACCAACCAGCTCGACGACGGCTCGTGGTTCATGGTGATGGAGTTCATCCGCGGCATCACGCTGCGCAAGCTCATCGACCAGGGCCCCATCCCGCCGCTGCGCGCGACGAACATCGCGCGCCAGATCGCGACCGCCCTCAACGCGGCGCACGACTTCGGGATCGTGCACAGGGACGTCAAGCCGCTCAACATCATGGTGCTCGACGGGCCGGAGGAGCGCGTCCAGCTCATCGACTTCGGCCTCGCGAAGGTCCCGGTCGAGCAGTTCTCCTTCACCACCGACGACGGCTCCCGCCGCTCGCTCACGAACGCCGGGGTGCTGCTCGGCACGGTGGCGTACATGGCGCCGGAGGCCGCGCTCGGCATGCGGTCGATCGACCGGCGCGCCGACCTCTACGCGCTCGGCGTCATCCTCTACGAGATGCTCGCGGGCCAGCACCCCTTCACCGCCGTCGAGCCGGCCGCGCTGTTCGCGGAGCACCGGTCGACCCCGCCGCCGCCCATCGCCGAGCGCTCCCCCGGCATCGTCGTCCCGCCGGCGCTCGAGGGCGTGGTGATGCGCCTCCTGGCCAAGGACCCGGACGACCGCTTCCCCCATGCGCGCGCCGTGCTCGTGGCGCTCGACGCCGTCCTGCAGAAGCTCACGGCGCCGGAGAGCGCGCGCATGGCCCCGGCGAGCCTCCGGACCGCGGCCCGCTTCATCGAGCGGCGGGCCTCGCGCGCCGCGCTGGCCGGCGCGGGCGTCCTGTTCTTCGCGATCGGGAGCGCCATCGCCTGGCTGCTCGGGTCGGACTGATCGCGCCGCCGTCGAGGACGCACGCGCGCCCCGGGGTCGACCCGAGCGCGCGCGACGCGCGCCGCGGCGGGGGGGCAGGAGGGGCCGCGAGGGCGCATGGGAAAGAGGGGAGAGGGGAGAGGCGCGCTCTCCCTCGTTTCCCTCGCGCCCCTGTGCCATTGCGCCTTTGCGGTCTTCTCCCTCATCGGCAGACCCCTGCAGGAATCACCATGATGGGCGATTCGGGGGTCGACGCTCGCAGGGTGCGAGCCGCTGAATGACGAAGAGCCTTTGCGCGCACCACCTGGGCATGGGAGGCTCAGCAAGGAGTGATTCGAACAGGGGAGCGGCCAGGGAGCTGGACGTGACGGTGAAGGAGCTCCGCGCTGCCATCGACGAGCTGGCCACGCGGCTGGAGGCACCGGAGATCGCGAATCCGGCCAGCCGCCGCTGTCGTCACCGCCGCGGCCGCGGCCGTCGCGGCTGCAGCTAGCCCGTAGTCCGTCGTCCGTAGTCCGTAGTCCGAGAGGTCGAATCGGCGCGCCGCGCGGAGCGGCGCCGGGAACGAAACCCCATGACCGAAGGTGGCGTGCAACGCGGCCCCGGAGCCGGCGCGCCGCCCCTTCCCGGAGAGCTCGCGTGTCCACCCAGCCGCCCAGGAAAGAGGAGCTCCTCCGCGCCCCGCTCGCCGGGATGACGGGCGACTTCATCGCGCCGGAGCGGCTCTGTCTCTACGACGAGGCGCAGTACGGGAGCCCCGGGTTCCCCTATGCGCCGCTCGATCCGGCCACGCCGATCGCGTGGGCGCTCGGGCGCTGGCTCGACACCGGCGCGCCCGTCCACGTCCCCGCGCTCCCGGCCTGTCCCGACCACCGCGCCGGCCCCGAGGCCCGCTTCTGCCAGGTGACCTCGAGCGGGCTCGCCGCGGGCGAGGCGCTCGACGGCGCGTCGATGGCGGCCGCGCTCGAGCTCATCGCGCGTGACGCCTTCATGATCTCGTGGCTCGCGCGCCGGCCCGGACGGCGGCTCCTCCCCGACGACACGCTCGACCCCGAGGTGTACGAGATCGCCCGGCAGCTCGCGGAGCAGGGCGCCCGGATCGAGCTCTATCTCCTCGAGGCGGGCATCGCGATCCCCACGATCCTGTGCGTCGGGTATGGCGACGGCGAGCGCTGGCCCGGCGCCGTGGTCTCGCTCGCCGCCCACCTGAGCCCGCACGAGGCGATCGAGAGAGCCATCCTGGCGCAGGGCCAGGCAGGCCCCCGCGTCCTCCGGCGCATGACCGGCAACGAGCGCGCGATCCCCGAGCGGCCGGAGCGCGTGCGCACACGCGCGGATCACGCCGCTTATTACGTCCCTCCGAGCCGCGCCACCGCCTTCGCCTTCCTCGGCGAGGGTGGCGCGCTGACCGCCGCCGAGATCGAGGAGCCCGAGGAGGTGTCGCTGTCCGAGCTCACCCGGCGCGTGACGGCCGCGGGGCTCCGCATCGCGATCGTCGAGGTGACATCCCCCGATCTCGCGACGCCCCCCTCCCGCGTCGTCCGGGCGCTCGGGCCCGACTTCCAGCAGATCCACTTCGGCCACCGCGTCGCGCGGCTCGGCAACCCGCGCCTCCGCGCGATGGCGCCCCACGGCATCAACCCGGATCCCCACCCGATGGCCTGAGCGAGGCCTCGAGGCGTTGTCCCGCCGAGGCCCGGCACCGGAGGGCGCACCCCGGCGGCAGCGGGAGCCCCCGGCGCTCCTTGGCCGGGCGGCTCCCGCTCGATCAGGCCCGTGTCAGTCGTCGACCACGAACTCCACGCGCCGGTTCTTCGCGCGGCTCGCCTCGTCGTCGCCCTCCGCGATCGGACGATCCGGCCCGTAGCCCTCCGTCTCGAGCCGGCCAGGGCTGACCCCTCTCCGGACAAGGTATTTCCGGACCGTCTCCGCGCGCTGCTCGCTGAGCTCGATGTTGAACTCCCGCGTCCCCGTCTCGTCGGTGTGCCCCTCGATCCGGACCCGCTCGACCTCCGGGTGCGCCTTCAGCACGAGCGCCACCTGATCGAGCGTCCTCTTCGACTCCGGCTCGAGCTCCGCCGACCCGGTCTGGAAGCGGATCGTGTCGCGCATCACGAGCTCGCCGTCCTCGTACGTCACCCGCGGCTCGCCCTCGTCAGGGCAACCGTCGTCGTCCTCGACCCCGTTGATCGTCTCCTTCTCGCTCGGGCACGCGTCATCCGCGTTCGGGACGCCGTCCTGATCGTCGTCGGCGTCCTCCTCGGGGCAGCCGTCGCTGTCGTAGTCGGCGTCGCGATCCTCGGGGACGTCCGGGCACAGATCGCGCTCGTCGTCGACGCCGTCGTGATCGCCGTCGTGCGACGTCGGCGTGTACTTCACCCCCGCGAACACGCGGAAGATCGGGACGCCGTACCCCGCCAGCGCGCCGATGCCCGGGCCCGCGACGATCTCCCACTCGTCGCTCGGGTTGATCTTCACGTAACCGAGCGCCTCGAGCGGGGTCTCCTCCAGGTCCGCCGCGGTGAGGCCCACGCCGCCGTTCGCCTCGGCGCCGATCTCGACCTTGCCGTCGATGCCGCCGAAGCGATAGCCGAGCGCCGCGGCGTAGGTCAGCTCGCTCGCCGCCTCGACGTTCTCGTACTGCGTCCCCTCGCGGATCGCGACGCCCGCGTTCACGCCGAACCTGAGGCCCGGCGCGAAGCGGTGATCGAGCACGATGCGCGGCCAGAACACCACGTTGCGCGCGCCGCCCGAGAAATCGCCGGTGTGCGTGGGCACGCGCAGCTCGGCGACCAGGCCGAGGCCGATGGAGTCGCGATCGTCGAGCAGGCGCAGCTTCGGCACGATCCGGACGTCGCCGAGCCCCGCGAACGACGGCGATCCCTCGCCCGATTGCGCGAGGAAGAACGGCACGCTGAGGCCGATCGCGAACGGCTCGGCCAGCGTGACCGACGCCATGAGGTCGGCGCCGAGGCGGCCGCCCACGATCTCCCGCCGCACCTCGCCGTCGCCCGTCGCGACGATGAGCGGGTTGCGCGCGTAGTTCAAGAACAGCCCGAACGCCCAGGGGTCGGCGGGCTCGCGCACGCCGGAGCCCTCGGTCACGACGAACCCGTCGTGCGTGACGGCCGGCTTGAAGCGCTCGATATCGATGTCGTTCTCCTGCGCCGCCGCGCTCGTGGCGGCGGCGAGGACGATGCAAGCGGTGGCAGCGGTGATCCGTGCGCGCATGGGTCTCCTCGTCATCGACCTGTCCCGTGTCCGCGGCGCGGGCGCCGGCGCAACCGGAGCGCGAGCCCGCCGGCGGCGAGCAGCGAGAGGGCGCCCCCTCCGTACGGCGCCGGCCCCGCGGCGCAGGCGCAAGCGCCGCCGCGGACCTCGTCGCCCGGCTCCAGCCAGGGGCCGTCCGGCCCGCCCGCGCCGCTCGAGCCCGCGCCGCCCGACGCCGCGCCCTCGACGCAGACGCCCGTCGGCGCGCAGCGCGCGTCCGGACCGCACTCGGCGCCGCCCGGCGCGCACGGGCCGCACCGCCCGTTCGCGCAGACGAGGCCGTCGCACTCCGCGTTCGTCGTGCAGGTGCCCGAGGGCACCGGGACGCACCGCCAGTCCGGCGAGCACTCCTCGTCCGCGTCGCAGTCGGTGTCCTCCACGCACGACACGGGCAGCACGCAGGCGCCGTCGACGCAGACGCCGCGGCCCGCGCAATCGCCGTCCCACGTGCAGCCCGAGGGCGGGACGATCACGTCGGGCACGCGGTCGGAGTCCGCGTCGCCGGGCACGCACGGCGCGGAGATGCCGATGTCGAGATCGCCCGGGCCGAGGCCCGCCGTGCCGCTCACCGACCGGAAGTAGAGGTTCGCGTCGCACGCCGCGGTGACGCCCACGACCCCGAGATCGATGGCGCCCTGCACATACCCGCGCACCGCCTCGTTGATCAGCACGGGGTCGACGTCCGTCCCCACCTCGGTCGCGACCTGCTCCGCCGGCACCGTGAGGCGCTCGTAATTCCCGGACGCCCTGAAGGCCCAGACGTCCGCGAGCGTGCCGTCGCCCTTCACGCCGAGCACGTATTCGTAGCCGCCCGGCGAGCCGTCGATCGTGAAATTCGGATCGATCTCCGTCGCCTCGGCCGTGCCCCCGGTCCCCCGGTTCCTGTCGGCGTCGATGAACACGTAGAGCGTGACGGCGCCGCTGATCGCGGCCGTCTCCGACACGTAGGCGCGCGCCCAGAGCCGCCCGGCGTCGGCCACCGCATAGGCCGTGCGAAAATCGATCGACCGCTCCGGCTGCTCGAAGCGCGCGGCGCCGTCCCCGGCCACGTCCTCGCCGCCGAACGGCCAGCGCGGCTCACCCGTCTTGTCAATGGCGACGATCTCGTCGAGCACCGGCGTCTTCCGCCCGCCGGTCCACGTCTGCGCGGCCGAGCTCGTCGGCCCGAGCACGACGGCGAGCGCCGCGCCCACAGCCAGCGGCGCGCTCCACGCGCGCCGCCGCACCCACCCATCTGTGTGATGTGTCATGGCGCGAGCATCCTCGCACAGGTCGCCGTAACCCTTGCAAATGAAAGGTATTCTGCGCAGGCGGTGCGCAAGGGTGCGCGCCCGCGGCACCTCGCGCGCCCCGCTCGCTCGATGCCCGAGGCCACCGCGTCGCTTGGCCGCGAGCCCGGTTTCTCGTAACTGTCCATCGGTCAGTTACACGCCCGGCGCCGGCCCGGGACGTGCGCTGTCTGCTGAAGTCCTTCACGGCGTGAATGCCAACCCATCTTCCGAGGAAACCGGATGCACTGCACCGTTCACCATCGCCGCCCCGGAGCGCTCCGGGTGGCCTGCCTGCTGCTGCCTGGACTGCTCGCCGCGGCGTGCTCGGGTGAAGACCCGGGCGCGCCGTTCGGGAGCGAGTTCGACGTCGCGCGCTACGACCTCCGGGGCGAGTTCGACTGGGAGCGAGGGCGCCTCGTGGCGACGCTGGATCTCACCCTCTCGATCACCGGCGACGGGCCGCGGACCGTCGTCCTCGACAGCGCCGTCGCCGAGGTGAAGGGGGTCCGGCAGCGGGGCGGCGGCGCGCTCCCGCACACGTTCCACCGGGCGTACGAGGCGCTCACGATCGATCTGTCGGGCGTGCCCGAGGCGGCGGACGGCGGGGCGATCGCCGTCGAGATCGACTACGAGGCGCTCGCGGGCGACGCGCTCCGCGCGGTCCCGGCGCGCAAGGGCGACCCGGTCGCCGTGCGCGCGGTCTACACGATCTCGGAGCCGCTCGGGGCGTCGCGGTGGATGCCGTGCCACAACACGCCCTCCGACCGCGCCCTCTTCTCGATCGCCATGCGCGTCGACGACGGCGAGGCGATGATCGCGAACGGCGATCTCGTCGGCGAGGAGGACCTCGAGGGCTCGGGCCGCCTCGTCCATTACGAGACCGCGTACCCGCTGCCGACGTACCTCATGGCGTTCGCCATCGGCGATTTCGAGGTCGAGCGCGGGACGAAGGGCGATCTGCCCATCGCCGTCTGGCGCCGCCGCGGGCTGCCGGGCGACTACGGCAAGGTGCTGGGGGAGATCGAGCGCGCCATCGGTCGCTTCGAGGAGCTGCTCGTGCCGTACCCGTTCGAGAAATACGCGCTCGTGCTCCTGCCCGATTTCTCGGTGGGCGGCGTCGAGCACGCGAGCATCAGCTTCCAGCGCGAGGAGCGGAGCACGCAGCCGGCGCTCGCCTCGGATCTCCTGCTCACGACGCACGAGCTCGCGCACCAGTGGTTCGGCGATCTGGTGACGGTCGAGAGCTGGGACGATCTCTGGATCAAGGAGGGCATGGCGACGCTGCTCGAGAACGAGGGCGCGCGCGCCTACACGGACGAGAGCGGCGCGGGGACGCTGAACGGCGACGAGCTCGCCGCCGCCGACGGCGACGCCGCGCGCGACGTGTCGCTCGATCCGGACGAGAAGTACACGAGCGGCCCGTACGGCCGCGCCGCCTGGGTGCTCACCCAGATCCGCAGCCTCGTCGGCGAGGACGCCTTCTGGTCGACGCTCCGCGGGGTGCTCGAGGAGCACCGCTTCGGCAGCCTCGGGACCGACGCGTTCCTCGACGCGTTCGCGCCGGCGCTCGGCCCGGAGGCGACGGCCCGCGCGCGGCGCGCCGTCGTGGCCAGGGCGCTGCCGTCGCTCGAGGTCGACCCCGCGCCCTCGGGCGGGGCGTTCGTGACGCTGCGTGACCCGGAGGGCGCCCTCGTCGCGCCCCTCGACGTCGCCTGGGTGGCCGCGGACGGCGCGACCCGCGCCGTGACGCTCGCGCCCGGCGAGCGCGTCGAGCTCGCGCCCGGGGCGCCCTCCGATCTCCTCGTCGTCGATCCGCAGGATCGCCACCCCGAGGCGCTCTTCCTGAGCACGGTGGACGATCTCGAGGGCTACCTCGCCCGCGTCGCGCCGCTCCGCGCGCCGAGGGTCCCGGAGGCGATCCCGCGCTTCCTCGAGCTCGGCGGCGCGCACCAGCTCGCCGCGCTGAAGGACGGGCTGCCGGAGGGGGTCGGGCCCGAGCGGTTCGAGGCGTTCGTCGAGGGGCTCGACGCCGGGGCGGCCCGGGGCGTGGCCGTCGCGGAGGCGTGCGAGGCCGCGGGCGTGGACGACCTCGATCCGGCGCTCCGCGACGCGTGGGCGAGCGTGCTCGCCGGCCTCTTCGCGGAGGCGCCGCCCAGCTACGGGCTCGATTACGTCGGCAGCTACGCGGCGTGCGGCGCCGTCGTCTCGCCCGAGGACCTGTTCGCGGACGAGTGGGCCGCGCTCGAGGCCGGGCTGCCGTCCGGCGAGCTCTCCGGCGAGCGGCTCCTCCTCCTGTCGAAGTTCCGGTTGCCGGCCGCGAGGGCGCTCCGCGCGTGGGGGCAGGTCGCGCGGACGTCGGGCTCGGTGCGGGCGCGCCTGCTCGCGATCGAGCACCTCACGACCTACCTGGGCGGGGTCGCGCCGGCCGAGCTGCCCGCGTGGCGCGCCTTCTTCGCCCGCGTGCTCGACACGACCGACGTCTCCGAGATCCTGCGCGCGGACCTCCACGCGGTGGTGGCGTCCGCCGCGCCCACCGCGGAGGAGAACGCGGAGGCGCTCGATGGCCTCATCCGGGTGCTCCGCGCCCGGGAGACCCGCGCGGTCCACGCCGAGGCCGTCTGCGCGGCGTTCGAGCTGACGGGCAATGACCGGGGGGCCTGGGGCCGGTTCACCGCGGCGCTCGAGGGCGCAGCCCTGACGGATCACGCCGCGGCCCTGCTGCGCGCTCCCGCGGCGTGCGGCTGAGGCTCCCCTGCCCCGGCAGCGCGCATGTCCGGTCCGCCTCGCGCTCCGGCGAGGCGGACCGGCTGCGCCGGGGCCGAGCGCCGCTGCTATGCTCTCCGGCCCATGCCGGAGCTCAATGACCTTGTTCGCCAGGGCGCCTCCGTCGCCCGCGTCGCGGAGTACCTCGACGGGCTGACGCACGAGGAGCGCCTGCGCGCCCTGTCCATCACGACGCGCGCGGTTCAGCGGACGCTTTACAACGCCGCCAGCGCGTCACCGCCGCTCACGCTCGACTTCTTCGTCCCGGGCGGCACCCCGCCCCGCGTGGCCGTTCATCACAAGGGGAGGAACAGCCTGCCCCTCCCCCCGCCGCTCCGCGTCTTCGAGAAGCGGTTTGCCGCCCCGGAGGACGGGAGCGCCCGCCTCTTCGGTTACAACGAGGGGCTCACGCGCGCGTGGATCGGCCCGGGCTACTTCGTCGCGGTGCCGACGGCGGGCAACGCCGCGTGGCAGGAGCGCGGCGCGATCGTGATCGATTACTTCCAGGTCCCGGACGGCCCGGTGCCCGACGGCTGGCCGAACGTGGTGCCGAACAGCCAGGGTCTCCAGTCCGTCGTCTACGCCGGGACACGCGATTTCATGCGCAGGGTCTCGAAGGACGTGTCGATCGGCGCGGCGTTCAAGGGGGAGAAGGCGCTCGACCATTACTTCACGCTGTGCCGCGAGCCGCGCGGCGGCTGACGGGCGCGGCTCCGGCGCATCACCGGCAACCTTCCCGCAGCAGTGATAACCCGGGTTGAACTCGGACCAATAACACGGAGGAGCAGAGGACACAGAGGAGAGAGAGAGAGAAAGAGAGAGAGAGAAAGAGAGAGAGAGAGAAACAGAAAGAGAATTCTCCTCTCTGTGCCCTCTGCGCCTCCGTGGTTCAGACCCCTCTCATTTCCTCGTGGGTTCACCCGGCTCGGTGCTCCAGGCTGGGCCAGATGGATCGCCGGCCCGGTCGCGCCTCCCCGGCGGCCGCCCCCACGCGCGATCGGCCCCGGCTCCTCAGCCCGGCGCGCCTCCGCCTGGCCCCGTCGTGCCGAGGCGCGCCGCCATCCCCTTGCGCAGGAGCCCCACCTTGTTTCGCATCGCCGTGACCTGCTGCCGCATCCCGTCGGCCTGCTCGGCGAGATCGACGATGCCGGCGGCGCTCGCCGCCTGAGCCAGCGCGCGCGCCTCGTCGGCGAGGCGGGCCATACGCCCTTCCACCTCGTCCAGCGCCGCCACGACCGCGGCGATCTGCTCGGGCGCCGCCGCCTCGCGCTGCCGCGCCGCGGTGTCCTGCACGAGCTGGTTGATGCGCCGCCCCTCCTCGCCGAGCGCCGCGAAGCGCTGGAACAGCGCGCCGAGCTGCTCCGCCCGGCCCCGGATCTCGTCGCCGCGCGCCGCGAGCGCCGCGGCCGTCGCCTCGTGGCGGTCGCGCGCCGCCGTGATGGCCGCGATGAGCGCCCCGAGCGCCGCGCTCACCCGCTGCTGCGCCCCGGCGGCCTCGGTCGTCGCCCGGGCGGCGCGCTCGATGCTCTTGCGCGTACCGAGCGACATCGTCCGCGCCGCCTCCGCGATTTCCTCGAAGGAGAGGAGCTCGCGCTCGAGCGCCCGCGCCGCCTCGGCGAGCTCACCCCCACCCCGCGGACGCTCGCCCCTGTCACCGCCACCCCGGCCGTGCCTCTCGCGCCTGCTCACGTCTTCACTCTCGCGCGCCTCTCCGATGCCCTGGAGAGCCAGGCTATCATCATGCAGGCGGATGTCCTGCCGCGCCCTTTCGTGTTCTGGCGCTGCTCGGGGCGGTGTACTGTAGCGAAACGTCACGCCCGACGTCGTACCCCCTCGGAGGAACCGATGCGAAGCGCGCTGCTCATCCTCGTCGGCGCTCACGTCCTGCTGGGCTGCGGGGCGGCGCCGGGGAGAGAGCCGACCCACGACGTCCGCCCCACGGAGATCAGGGGCGCCGCCCCGCGCGAGCGGCGCCCGGCCCGGCCGGTCCGGGAGGAGCCCTCTGCCACGGGCTCGGCCGCGGCGGCCCTGCGCTCGACCGACGCGGACTGCGCGGCGCTCGCGCCGGAGGTGCAGAAGGCCTCGCGGATGATCGAGGTGCTCCGCGAGTCCGACCTGAGCACGCCGCCGGACGCGCTGCGCCGGATCGCGGACCGGCTCGACCTGTGGGCCAGGGCGACCGCGATCCGCGCGTCCGATCCGGAGCTCGCGGAGAGGGCCCGGGACCTCCGGGAGAGCTTCGCCCGGACCGGCGCCGCGGTCCGCGAGCTCCGGGCGACCCTCGAGGCGCGCGACATCAAGAAGGCCAGCCTCGGGCGCGCCAGGCTGGAGCGGGAGCTCGATCGCGACGCGAAGGTCGTGAGGAGCGTGGCCGGCCGCTGCAAGAGCGACCCGTACGAGCCGATCCAGGGCAAAGCCCATATCCCGCCCCACGTCGTGCGGCGCGTCGTCCACGAGAACTTCACGCCGATGCGCGCCTGCTACGAAAAGGGCCTTCGCCGGAACCCCCGGCTCGAGGGGCGGATCCCCGTGCACCTCGTCGTCGACCGCGACGGGAGGGTCACGTACGCGGGCGACGCCGACCGCCCCGCCGCGGACGCGCCGCTCCTGATCGCGCTCCCCTCGCCCGGCGTGACGCCGCCGTCGTCGCCGGCCCCGCCGCTCCGCGACGAGGGGGTGGTCGACTGCGTGCTCGGGGTCTTCCGCGGGCTCCGGTTCCCCGCCCTCGCGGACCGCAAGAGCGTCGCGACGGTCGTGTATCCCATCGTCTTCGGTGTGGACCACAACCGCTCTCCGGCACAGTGACCAGGTGACGCGGAGCGCAATCCCCGCGGCCCCGCGCCCCCCGACCGATCGAGCGCGGCCGGCGTCAAGCACGCTCGCGCCCTTTCGTGCAAAGAAGTTTCCTTCTCCAGGACCCGAGGGTAAGCATTCCGCCGATGAACCTCTCGCTCACCGAGCTGCAGGACATCCGCCGCACCCTCGCGGCGCGCATCGTCTTCGGCCTCTCCACGCCGGGCACCGAGATCGCGGCGCTCCCCGCCTACCTCGCGCCGCCGCCGGCCGGGATGACGGGGCGCGCCGTGGTGGTCGACGCCGGCGGCACGAACCTGCGCGCCGCCATCGTGGAGCTCATGCCGGGCGGCGCGTCGCGCATCGTCGCCGGGCCCGAGTCGGCGAGGTTCCCGGGCGGGCCGGAGATCGCGGGCGACGCCTTCTTCGAGGTGCAGGCCGAGGTCGTCGAGCGCCTCGGCGCCGTGCACGGCCTGCCGGTGGGGTACTGCTTCTCGTACCCGTCGGAGACGCTGCCATCGCTCGATGCGCGGCTGCTCCGCTGGACCAAGGGCATCCAGATCCCGGGGGTCGAGGGCACCTGCGTGGGCGAGCGGCTCGGCCGGGCCCTCGCCGCGCGCAGGCTCCGGCCGGGGCCGGTCCGGGTGCTGAACGACACGGTGGCGAGCCTGCTCGGCGGCGCGTTCGCGCACGGCGGGGCGCAGCCCGCGGCGTTCATCGGGCTGATCGTGGGGACGGGGACCAACATGGCCACGTTCCTGCCCGCGAGCCGGATCCCGAAGCTCAAGACGGGGCACTTCGTCGCGCCGATGGCGATCAACCTCGAGAACGGGAACTACAACCCTCCGCACCTCCGGCCGGCCGACGCGGAGCTCGACGCGGCCTCGGAGAACCCGGGGGCCCAGCGCTTCGAGAAGGCGGTCTCCGGGGCCTACCTGCCGCGGCTGTTCGCGCGGCTGTGCCCCGATCACGCGCCCCTCGCGAGCGCGGCGGATCTTGTGGCGCTCCGGGAGCAGGGCCCGGACGCGGCGCGGAAGGTCGCGGGCGAGCTGCTCCAGCGCTCGGCGGACCTCGTCGCGGCGGCGCTCGCGGCGGTCGTCGACGTGCTCGAGGGCCCCGCCGGGGTCGGCGTCCTCGCCGAGGGCAGCCTCTTCTGGGGCGATCCGCGCTACGCGCCGCGCGTGCACGACACGCTGCGCGCCCTCGTCGGCGCGCGCGTCGAGCCCCGGATCTCGCGGCTCGATCACGTCAACCTGATCGGCTCGGCCTGCGCGGCGCTGTTCGCCTGACCGAGCGCGCTGGCGCCGCGCGCGCCGGCCTTTCTCCCCTCGCGACCTCCCTTGCACGACGCTCCGCGCGCCCGGCCACCCTGGCCCGGAGGGCAATCCCTGGTGGTTGAAGAACAGTTCTCCAGGACATGCTCGCTTTCCCCCTCCGCGCCGCGCCGCGCGGAGGGCGCGGGAGGGGTCCGGCCGGTGAGGCGCGCCGTCGCGGCGGGCTTCCGCCCCCGTCCGGTCGTCACGAGCGGGTTTCTCGAGCCAGAATGGCTAACGTGTCGGGGGAGATGAGCACGACCACTCGCAGACTCGCGTTCCAGAGGCAGCCGCACCTGGTCGACGGCAGCGGCAGCGTCGGCGTGTGGCTCACGCAGCCGGCCGGCATGCTGGTGCAGCTCCTGCGGGAGACGGTGACGACGGGCGACATCGCGCGGTTCATCTCGCACGACGCCTACCAGCGGCTCGTGGGCGTCATGCGCCCGGACGAGCGGGCCTTCTTCCTCTACGACATGGCGCTCATGGTGCGGTACGAGACCGAGGCGCGCGTGATCCTGACGCAGTGGGGGCTGAACGTGCGCGACAGGATCGAGCACATCGTCATCCGGCCGCCCCCGGAGATGAACAAGCTCGGGCGCATGGGCATCCAGACGATCGCCGCGGCGATGAGCCTGGCGCGCGTGCCGATCGACATCGTGGACGACCTCGAGCCGTTCCTGCGCGCGCGGAACCTCCGGCCGCGGCTGGGCGCCGGCTGAGGAGGGCGCTCTCTGAGGAGGGCGCCCTCGGGGAGACCTGTCCGACGCCCGCGCTCGATGAGCCGGGAGCGTGCAACTTGAGCTGATCGCTCACCGGATTCCGCTCCTTGAACCATCGCGCAACGACTCCGGAAACGATCCAGATGAAACGGCAAACCAGCGCCATGGAAACACCATCCGGAAGAGTCCGAGCTCCGCGAAGGTCGTTGTGGCAACTCGCGCGTTTCGGCGCAGGAGGCGCTCGCGCCCCGGCGCAGCAGCGCGGCATTACCGCGCACATCAGGTGCCGTCGCAGGCATCTCACCCACCTCCGAGGCGCGCCAGCACGCACGTCACGTTGTCCGGCCCGCCGTGCTCGTTCGCGAGGTCGACGAGCAGGCTCGCCGCCGGGCTCAGATCGCGGTGGCTCCTGAGGATCCCGGCGATGCGCCCCTTCGGGCACCGGGCCCCACAGCCCATCGGAGCACACGAGGAAGATGTGTCCTGGTGCCGTCGGCTCCACCCGCGACTCGGTCTCCACGCTCTCGTCGCACCCCAGCGCGCACGTCACCGCGCTGCGCCGCCCCCATGGCGGCGCGTGTTCTCGCCTCGATCACCCACCGCGCGCGATCTGCTCTCGCGCGCCTGCGCTTCGTTTCGCGCCACATCACGCCGCGACGCCGGCGTCGCTGCCCGGCGCGCGGTGCTATCTCACCGGCCGCTCACGGAAGCTCCTGCTCCGCAGCCGCCACGCCGCCCGCTCCGGCGTTGCTCGCCACGTCGTTGCTCCCGCCAGGACCACCGGCGCCCGGAGCACCGGGCGTCAGCGTCGTCTTGCCTTCCTGCTTCACTGGCTCACCGCGGAACGCGATCGCGAGCGACGGCCCACCGAGACCTCCACCGCCGGGCCCGCCGTTGCCGCCTTTGCCTCCCCTGCCGCCATCACACGCAGGGTTCGAGCCCCCGACGCCCATGCCTCCCAGCCCACCGACGCCGCCGGCGCCGCCCGGCTGCAGGTCACCGCCGGCGCCTCCTTTGCCTCCGCTGCCCGCCGTCAGCGAGCAGTCCGTCAGCGTCACCTGCCCCTCCACGCTCACCAGCGCGATGCTCGCTCCACCCGCTCCGCCACCTTGTCCGGGCAGCCCGCCGCAGCCGCCAGCCCCGCCACTGCCGCCGCTCGCTCCCGCTCCGATCACGCCGCCTGCGCAGATGGCCCCGCCCTTCGCGCCGCCGCCTCCGCCGCCGCCCTGTCCGGGCTTGCCCGCGCTGCCCGCGCCGCCGCTCACGCCCGCGTATCCGGATGCGCTCAGCGTCCCGACACCGGTTGCTCCGACGCCGGCTCCACCGGCGACACCGCTCACGCCATCGTCACCGCCACCGTTGGGCTCGTTGCCAGCACAGTCCCAGACGCCTGTGACCGGTTCGCCGAGACCGCCACGCGCCGTCTCCGCAGTGCCTTGACTGGTCGCACCATCGCCGCCCGTGTTGGCATTGCCATCGCCGCCCTTGCCGCCGATCGACAGCGCGTCGCCTCTGCATGCGTTCTCAACCAGCGCCCCTCCCGGCAGCGCTTCATCCGGCGCGCCAGACATGTCGAGATCGCTGCACGCGTCCGTTCCTGGCCTCCCCTCGGGCCCCTGCATCGCCGCCTCGCTCGGCGCGTCCTCGCCGTCGGCGCCATCGGCCCCGTTGCCCGCGACCAGCTCGCACCTCACAAGCTCCGCCGTCGCGCCATCCACCAGCACCGCGATCGACGAGCCTCCCGCCACCTGCGCGTCCGCGGCGCGCGCCGACACGTCATCGATCCGCACGGCGCCCTCGCCACGCATGAGCTTCAGCGGGATCGCGTCCGCGCCCGGCGCCACGGTCGTCTTCTTCTCCTCGCCGATCCATCGCCACCCGTTCGCGCAGTCCAGCCCGCCGAAGAGCGTCACGCCGGCGGGCACCTCGACCGCCTCGGCGAACTCCTCCGCGCACGCGTACACGGCGGTCCCCCTCTCCGCCGCTCGCGCGATCGCCTTGCGCAGCGTCTTCACGGGCTCCGCCTTCGTGCCAAAGCGTCGGTCGTCGCCGCTCGCCGCGACGAACACGCCGCAGCGATCCTCTACAGCGTTCGCCTCCTCGCTCGGCACGCAGCCCGCAACGCTTGCATCGTGATCCCAGCTCCCACGGTACTCCTCGCACATCAGTGTGAGCTTGCAGTCGCTTGCGCGATCGCTCCACATACCGTCACAGCCGCTCAGCAGGGCAACGGTGAACCCGACCATGCCGAGCGTCGAGATCCGCGTTCGCGCTAAGCTTGAGTGCTTACGATGTCCCATCACCAAGCCCCCTGCGCGATGACGCCGGCGCCGTGTGCACCGAGGTTGGGGACCAACTGCACACGGCTCGCGCTCCCCGCCGGCTCGGTTGGCCACAGCCAGTATGTCAGCGCTCCTGCGAGCAGTAGCCCCGAGGTCACGTAGGCGATGCGCGCCGCGTTCGAGAATGCGTCGACACGCGCTTCTCCATCACGAAGCTTCGCGCACGCTCGGACGTGCTCCGCTGGAGCATCGATGCATCCACCGCCCGCGTTCCAGATTGCGGTTCGCTGAGCGCTCGTCTCCGCACTCGCGTCGTTTTCGGCGACGGTCACCCCCACGCCCACGCCGAGCCCGACGACGCTCGCAGCTCCCAGCGCGATCATCGGCACCCAGCTCCGCTCTGCCGGCTGCACCACGGTCGTCTCCGGCAGCTTCGCCGGCCCCGGCGCGCTCGCCGCCCGTGGCCCTGTCGTCCCCGCCGGCCCCGGCTCGCTCGCCGCCCGTGGCCCCGTCGTCCCCGGCGCGCCCGCCGCCGCCGGCGCCTCCGCATCCCTCCGCATCAAGTACAGCTTCATCCCGACGACATCGCCTGCTTTCGGCTCGATCCGCTCCTGCGCCGGCTTGTAGCCGTCGAGCTCCACCTGGATCATATGCTGCCCCGGCTCCAGGAACACCGGCAGCGCCAGCGGCGTCCGCCCCATCTCCGCCCCGTCGACCGTCACCTCGGCGCCCTCCGGCTCCGTCTTCACCGTGATCGCTGCGACCTTCGCCAGCGCCTCCTTCAGCAGCACCTCCGCGCGCTGCCGTTGCGTCACCCTCGTCGCGGGCGCCTCACGCAGGTACCAGGACAGGTGCTCCGCGGCGTCGCGGTACTTGCCGAGCCGGAGCTCCGCGACGCCGAGGTTCGACGCGATCTGGTAGTGCCGCTCGATCCGCCACGCCGCCAGGAACGACGCGTGCGCCTCGACCCAGCGCGACTGGTCGAGCGCCGCGAGCCCCTCGTCGTAGAGCTGTCGCGCCTTGTCCGTCAGCGCCTCCGCCTCGGCCGCGCCGGGGGTTTCGGCGCTCGTCTGGGCGCGGCTCGCGGGCGCGAGCAGCGCGATCGAGAGGCCGAGCGAGCACAGCAACACATGCTTGTTCATCGTTAGAACTCCGGTATTCCTTCGACAAAGGGTGGCGGCTGCGGCGGCACGACCGGCGACGGCACCGGTTGCTGCGAGGACGCTGGCGCCGCGGGCGCGGCCGGTTTCCCTTCATG
Organism: Sorangium cellulosum; assembly: GCF_004135735.1. Taxonomy (GTDB): domain Bacteria; phylum Myxococcota_A; class Polyangia; order Polyangiales; family Polyangiaceae; genus Sorangium; species Sorangium cellulosum_F. Next base: position 7,226,833 of record NZ_CP012670.1, read on the forward strand.
GTCCACCCGCACGCTCACGCTCGGCGCCCGCGGCGGCGGTCCTTGCCTCGTCCTCTCCCACGCCGCGTACTCCTGCCAGTACGCCTCCACCTCGTCCCGCAGCTCCGGCTCCACGTGCACCACCCCCGTGTGGAACGCCGGGTGCCCCAGGGGTGGGCTCGAGCCGGGCACGGGGCTCGCCGGCGCGACCGCGCCCGCGCCCTCCTCGCGACCTCCGCGCTCGTCCCGGTCCGTGAGCAGGATCGCCCCTGAGACCAGAAGAATGATGGATGCCCACCCCCGGCCCGTGCTCGGCCCTACGGGCCTGCGCGCGGTCCGCCCCTCCCAGGTCCCGCGCTCCGCGCGGGACGGGAGGGGTCCCGTGCCTGCCGCGGATTCCCGAAGAGATGCCGCCCAGCCGGTCGTGCAGAGATCAGCGCTGCGAGCCAAATCGCGAGCTGGAGCCCCTAAGAGACCGAGAGCTCTCATCGCCATCGCTCAACGCTCTCCCAGGCGCGCCAGCACGCACGTCACGTTGTCCGGCCCGCCGTGCTCGTTCGCGAGGTCGACGAGCAGGCTCGCCGCCAGGCTCAGGTCGCGGTGGCTCCCGAGCACCCCCGCGATACGCCCCTCGGGCACCGGGCCCCACAGCCCGTCCGAGCACACGAGGAAGATGTCTCCTGGTGCCGTCGGCTCCACCCGCGACTCGATCTCGACGTTCTCGTCACACCCCAGCGCCCGTGTCACCGCATTCGCCCGGTCGCTCAACGCCTCGACCGCCTCCCGCACACCATCGCCATCGTAGAGCAGCTCTTCTAGCAGCGTGTGATCCCGCGTCAGCCGCTCCAGCTTGCCGCCGCGCATCCGGTAGACCCGCGAGTCGCCCACGTGCGCGATGTACGCCATCCCGAGCCCGAGAAGCACGCCAGCGAAGGTCGTCGCCATGCCCCGCATCTCCTCCTGCCGCTGGCTTGCCTCGTAGATCGCCCGATTCGCCCGCCGCACGCTCAGCACCAGCCGCACCTCGTCCCGGTCGCGCGGGGTCCTTCTGAGGGAAGGCCACGTATCCTCGAGATCGCCCTCCTCCTCGAAGCAGCTCTTGACCACCTCGATCGCCATCCGCGATGCCACCTCTCCGGCCGTGTTGCCGCCCAGCCCGTCGGCCACCATGAACAGCCCGAGGCATGGCAGCGCCGCGAAGCTGTCCTCGTTGTGGCTCCGGCGGCGCCCCACATCCGACTGCGCCGCCGCCTCGATGGCGACCTGTGGATACACGATCATCCTCCGCGCGCGCTCGTCGACAGGACGAGCCGAGCCATGGCGCGCCGCCCTGCGCGGCGCGCGTTGTCCATGGGGTAGGCCGCGCCGCGCGTGGCCCTCGCCGCTTCGCTATCTCAGGCCATGAGCGCCATGCAGCACATGATCTTCCACCACGCGCGCTCGTCCAACGGCGAGCCGGGGCCTGGGCGCGCTGCCACGGCAGGGCCTCTCTCCTGGACAGCGCACCGCGACGCTCGCCCCCCGACACGGCGCCCTTCGCTCAATGCAATGTGCGATCCGGGCGAGTCAGTCGCACGAGCTTCATGCGCCTTGGCTTGCCGCCGCGCGCAGGCGAAGCGCTGGCAGACGGCATGGCGTCCTTGCCGTCGCCCAGCAGCCGGAACTTGATCCGCGTCTCCGAGGGCGGTGCGATGTCCTCCACGGCCTCGCCTCGAGCGGCTCGCTCCGCTCGGCAGTGCTCGCAATAGCGCTCCGGATCCCAGTCGATGTCCTCGAGGCCCAGCTTCCGCACCCACGAAAGCTCCCACATCAGCGTCGAGCTCACGTGGATCACGTTTCCCGTGCGGGAGATGTGCTTGGTGCGAAACCGTTGACGCTTGGGCATGGGCACTCCTTCCGAGATGAGGCCGCCCATTCTGCCGTCGACGAAGCTGCTCGCAAAGCGCTCTCTCGCCGAAATCGACCAGGTTACGATGACTTACGTTGAGCTCCGTGGAATTACCACGGGATGACATGATTGTTCTCACTGCCCGCAGCTCTCGTCGGTCGCGAAGTTCCAGCAGACCCCGCTCGCCCCTGATGCGCCGGCGCCCTCCGATGGACCGCCGAGCCCGACCTGCCCGCCGTTGCCCGCCGTGCCCTCGGTGAAGCCCTTCAGCTCAACCGCCGCGCTCGGTGCTGCGGCATACGCGATGCCCACCGCATGGCCGCCTCGGCCGCCTCCGCCTGAACCTCCGAGGCCGCCATCGCCGCCACTTCCCCCTTGACAGCCGCGCTTTGAGTCTCCCAGCCCCGACCTGTCGCCGCCGGCACCTCCTGCACCTCCAAGGGCACCCGGTTGTCCGGCCACTCCGTCTCCCCCCTTGCCCGCCTTGCCCACCGCGACGGTCACGTCCGTCAGCACCAGCTTCGTCTCCAAGCTGAGGATCCCGATGCTCGACCCCCCGGCCTTGCCGCCGCCTCCTCCCTTGCCGCCGCAGCCGCCGGCGCCGCCTCCGCCGCCGCTCGCGCCGGGCCCTTCCACGGTGTCGGCGCCGGCCGGGCAGAACAGCCCGGCCTTCGCACCGCCGCCGCCACCTCCCCCTTAACCTCGCTTCCCCGATGTGCCGTGGCCCCCGTCGCCGCCGCCGATGCCGGCCAGCGTCAGCACGGTGCCGCTGCCGGCAGCACCTGCGACGCCGGATGCTCCTGGCGCGCCGTCTTCGCCTCGCCTGCAGTTCCCCGCGGCACCCGTTTGTCCTGCACCCCCAAGCCCGTACGCGTCGGGGTTCTCCTCCGGCAGCGGCGCGCCGTCCTCTCCGCGTAGCCCGTTCCCTTCCTCCATCCCCGGGCTTCCTCCGAACCCGCCTCGGCCGCCGCTGGTCTCGCCGTCCTCGCACGTCGTCACGCCGGCCTCGCCACCGAACACCGCGGCGCACGCGTTCGACACCGCTCCCGCCGGCGCTCCCGCCTGCGGCGGCTCCGCTGGCGCCTCGCCCTTCTCGCCATCCATCCCATCGCCCGCGGTCACGTCCACCTGCGCGAGCTCCGCATCGATGTCCGCCACCGCCACGCCGATCGACGACCCGCCCACCTCCGTCGCGCTCGCCGCGCGGACCGCGAAGCTCCGCACCTTCGCTCCGCTCGCGCCTTCCGACAGCGTGAGCGCGATCTGGTTCGCCGGCGCCTCGATCGCGCTCCGCGCCTCCTCGCTCCACGTCCACCCCGCGCCGCAGTCGAAGCCCCCGATCACCTCGACCTCCGCTCCGATCGTCACGCTCTCCGCGAACGCTCCGCCCGCGCACGCCAGCACCCGCTTGCCGTTCGCGTTCGCGATCGCCTCGCTGAGCGACGCGTACGGCTTTGCCTTCGTTCCATCGCCGCCGGGCGCCGCGCTCGCGCTCGCGAACACCGCGCACTCGTCAACCACCGCGCTCGCGTCCTCGGTCGGCTCTGCCTCGCACGCGGCGTTGCTGCTGCCACCACCGCCCTCACCCGGTGGCAGCGCATCCAGGCACATCCCGAGCGTGCAGTCTGGCGCAACGAAGAAGCAACCCGAAATGTGAGCTCCTAACGTCGCCCCCGCCGCAACCAGCACCGCAGAGGTCCACCACTTGCGCCGCATCGCATCCATCTCCCGAGGAGAACAACGTCCAGCCATCACCAGGTGCCCCTCACCATGATCCCGCCGTCTTGGGCACCGAGCATCGGGCTCGCATGAAGCCTCGCTCTCCCCTCGGCGCGTGGGCCCACCGTCCACACGATTGCGGTTGTCACACCCACCACACCCGCCCCGATGAAACTCCATGCCGAGACGTTTCCGAACGTTGCCGCGTTCTCCTGCAGCCTACGGAGCGTGCTGCAGTCAGCGGCGCGCCGCCCAGCCGCGCACGCGTTCGGTCCGCCGGCGGCCCCGAGAGAAGCCTCTGTCTCATCGACATCACCTGCGTTCGTCGACGACAGCACGGCGAACACCACGCCCGCGACCGCCGCCGTCACCACCGTCACCGCGCCGCCGGCCCCTCCCAGAGCCCGCGCGCCGCGCGGGCTGGGAGGGGGCGCCTTGCTCGCCGTCTTGCTGCTCGTCGTTCCCATCGCTGACCTCATCCCCAGCCTTGCCTTCGACACCCTGCACGCTGCCGCGAGGCGCACCTCGCCCCTTGCGCGCGTCGAGATCGCGTCGCTCCATGCGCATGTCACCACTCGGCTCCACCATCATGGCGGAGCGTGTTCTCGCCTCGGTCACCGCGCTCGAGCGGCTCTCGCGCGCCTTCGCCTCATCTCACGCACGCCGCCTCGACCTGCGAGGCTACGCGCTCTCCTCCCTCAGAACTCCGACGTCTCGGAGGCGCTCACTGGCCGCAGCTCTCGTCGGTCGCGAAGTTCCAGCAGACCCCGCTCGCCCCCGGCGCGCCCGCGCTCTCCGGTGGACCACCGAGCCCAGCCTTTCCGCCGTCGCCGGCCATGCCTGCAGTGAACTGCATCACCTGAGGCGCGGCGCTGGGCGCCGCAGCGTAGGCGATTCCTACCGCGTGCCCGCCTCGACCGCCGCCGCCGGGACCGCCCGCGCCGCCTCGGCCGCCTCGACCGCCATCACAACCGGGGATTGAGGGGGGGTTCTCCGATGCTGCTCCGCCGGCAGTACCGGCGCCGCCGTTCGCCCCGTTCTGACCCGCCGATCCATCTCCACCGTTGCCCGCCTTGCCCACCGCGACGGTCACCTGCGTCAGTACCAGCTTCGTCCCCAAGCTCAGGATCCCGACGCTCGACCCGCCCGCCTTGCCGCCGCCTCCTCCTTTGCCTCCGCAGCCGCCGGCCCCCCCGCCGCCGCCACTCGCGCCCACGCCGTCTAGGAGAGTCGAGCCGAGCGAGCAGAACATCCCCGATTTGGTCCCACCGCCGCCACCGCCCCCCTGACCACGGCTTCCCGTCATGCCTCGGCCGCCGTCTCCCCCGCTGATGCCGACAAGCGTCAGCTCCGTCTCGTTGCTAGCGCGGCCGGGCGCACCGGGCGCACCGGGCGCACCGGGCGCGCCCTCTCGACACGTACCGGCCAGCACCGTCTGCCCGCGGCCACCAAGCCCGTACGCGTCCGGATTCGGCTCTGGCATCGGCTCTCCATCCCGCCCCGCCTGCCCGTTGCCCTCCTCCGACCCCGTGATGCCCCCGTTTCCGCCGTCTCCGCCGCGCGTCTCGCCGTCCTCGCACGTGGTCGTGCCCGCGGTCCCGCCGATGACCAGGTTCGGCGCCGCGCACGCGTTCGATGCCCTCATCTCCTCCGCGCTCGCGCCCGCCACAGGCGCCTCCGTCGGCGTTGTCCCGTGTTCGCCGTCCATCCCGTCGCCTGCGGTCACATCGACCCGCACGAGCTCCGCCTCCACGTCCGCCACGGACACGCCGATCGACGACCCGCCGCTCTTCAGCGCGCTGGCCGCGCGGATCGCGAAGCCCTGCACGCTCGCTCTGCTCGCCCCTTCCGTCAGTGTCAACGCGACACGGTCCGCGGGCCCCTCGATCGCGCTCCGCGCGCTCGCCCTCCACGTCCACGCCTCGCAGTCGAACCCTCCGTAGATCTCGCTATCCTCCGCGATCGTCACCGCCTCAGCAAACGCCGCCCCCTCTGCCGCGCAGGCATAGATCCGCCTGCTGCCCGCTGTATTGATCGCCTCCTGCAGCGACGCGAACGGCCTCGCCTTGGTCCCATCGCCGCCCTCTGCCGCGCTCGCGTTCGCGAACACCCCGCAGCTAGCGTCGATCGCCTGGCCGTCCTCGGTCGGCACGCACACGGCAGGCGTCCCGCCGCCCTCGCCAACCGAGCGCAGGTACTCGCACGAGGCGGTGCGCTCGCAGCGGTCGATCTCGTGGCTCCAGAGCGCGTCGCACCCGCCGGTGAGGAGGGCGAGCGCCATCGCGCTCGCGCTGGGATTGAACGTGATCAGCGTCATTTTGTCCTCTCTCGCTCCCATCACCACGCCGCGCGCACCACCACGCCCCCGCCCTCTGTGCCGAGCGCTGGCGACACGCGAACGCGTCCAGTCGCAACGGCCTTCTCGCGCGGCCACAACGCCACCGTCACAGCCGCGATCGCCAGCGCGCCTGTCGCCGCGAACGCCACGCGTGCGCCGTTGCCGAGGGTATCGATGCGCGACACGCTCCGACGTAGCTCCGCGCACCGCTCCGGCGCCGCGGTCGGCGGGTTCAGGCAGTGGGTGCGCGCCGTCAAGATCGTCTTGAACTGCGCGTCGGCTTCCGAGCTGGCGTTGTTGGATGCCACCGTCATGCCCACGCCCACGCCGAGCCCGACGACGCTCGCCGCTCCCAGCGCGATCACCGGCACCCAGCTCCGCTCTGCCGGCGGCGCCACGATGGTCTCTGGCGGCTTCGGCGGCCCCGGCTCGCTCGCCGCCCGTGGCCCTGTCGTCCCCGGCGCGCCCGCCGCCGCCGGCGCCTCCGCATCCCTCCGCATCAAGTACAGCTTCATCCCGACGACATCGCCTGCTTTCGGCTCGATCCGCTCCTGCGCCGGCTTGTAGCCGTCGAGCTCCACCTGGATCATATGCTGCCCCGGCTCCAGGAACACCGGCAGCGCCAGCGGCGTCCGCCCCATCTCCGCCCCGTCGACCGTCACCTCGGCGCCCTCCGGCTCCGTCTTCACCGTGATCGACGCGACCTTTGCCAGCGCCTCCTTCAGCAGCACCTCCGCGCGCTGCCGTTGCGTCACCCTCGTCGCGGGCGCCTCGCGCAGGTGCCACGACGGGTGCGTTGGCTCGCTCGTGACATCCGCTGGCCGAAGCGTGCAGCCGCCCACGGACACGCCAGCGGCCGTCATGGTGACGCCGAACAGCGGGGAGGCGAGATGAGGGATGCCCACCCCCCGGCGGTGCTCGGCGCTTCGCGCCTCCGCGCCGCCGGCCCCTCCCAGGTCCCGCGCTTCGCGCGGGACGGGAGGGGATGCCTTACCCGCCGCCTTGCTGCTCATCGTTCCCATCGCTGCCCTCGTCCTACATCTTTCTCTCGACACCCAGCGCCCTGCCGCAGGGCACACGTCACCCTGTGCGGTCGCTCTGCGAGCGAACGCATCGCTTCATCTGCCGCTACGTCACGCCGCGCCGTCGGCGTCGCGCTCCACAGCGCTCGGCTTCACCTCATCGGGACACTCACGGAAGCTCCTGCTCCGCAGCCGTCACGCCGTCCGCTCCGGCGTTGCTCGCCACGTTGTTGCTCCCGCCAAGACCACCGGCTCCTGGGGCACCGGGCGTCAGCGTCGTCTTGCCTTCCTGCTTCACCAGCTCACCACGGAACGCGATCGCAAGCGACGGTCCGCCAAGACCTCCGCCTCCAGGGCCGCCGTTGCCTCCTTGGCCTCCCCTGCCTCCGTCGCACGCGTTCCTCGAGCCGCCCACGCCCATGCCTCCCAGTCCACCGACGCCGCCGGCGCCGCCCGGCTGCAGGTCACCGCCGGCGCCTCCCTTGCCTCCGCTGCCCGCCTTCAGCGAGCAGTCCGTCAGCGTCACCTGCCCCTCCACGCTCACCAGCGCGATGCTCGCTCCACCGGCCCCACCGCCTTGGCCGGGCAGCCCGCCGCAGCCGCCAGCCCCGCCACTGCCGCCGCTGGCGCCGGCGCCCGCCATGCCGCCAGCGCAGACGAGGCCACCCTTCGCGCCACCACCGCCGCCACCGCCCTGTCCGGGCTTGCCTGCGCTGCCCGCGCCGCCGCTGACGCCCGCGTAGCCGGATGCGCTCAGCGTCCCGATGCCGCTCGCCCCGACGCCAGGTTCACCGGCGGTGCCGTTGCTGCCGGCACTGCCACCGCCTTTGTTCGGATCGTTCGGGATGGCACCACAGTTCCACATGGATGTCGTGGAAGCAGGCTCTCCCGCACCGCCTTGACCCTCGATCCCGATCTGCCCAGCATCGCCGCCGCCGCCGTTGCTCACCTTGCCGTCGCCGCCTTCTCCGCCGATCGACAGCGTGTCGCCCTCGCACGCGTTCTCGACCTGAGCCCCTCCGGGCAGCGTCTCATCCGGTGCACCTGACGTATCCAGATCGCTGCACGCGTTGGCTCCGTCCACTCCTCGCGGTCCCTGTATCGCCGCCTCGCTCGGCGCGTCCTCTCCGTCGGGGCCATCGGCCCCGTTGCCCGCGACCAGCTCGCACCGCGCAAGCTCCGCCGTCGCACCATCCACCAGCACCGCGATCGACGAGCCGCCGGCCGCCTGCGCGTCCGCGGCGCGCGCCGACACGTCTTCGATCCTCACGGCGCCCTCGCCACGCATGAGCTTCAGCGGGATCGCGTCCGCGCCCGGCGCCACGGTCGTCTTCTTCTCCTCGCCGATCCATCGCCACCCGTTCGCGCAGTCCAGCCCGCCGAAGAGCGTCACGCCGGCCGGCACCTCGATCGCCTCCGCGAACTCCTCCGCGCACGCATACACGGCGGTCCCCTTCTCCGCCGCTCGCGCGATCGCCTTGCTCAGCGTCTTCACAGGCTCCGCCTTCGTCCCGATGCGCCGGTCGTCGCCGCTCGCCGCGACGAACACACCGCACGCATCGCTCACGCCCTCCACGCTCTCGCTCGGCACGCATCCCCCGGCCGGCCAGCCGCTGCTGGTGCTGGTCGTCGGGCGGAAGTGCTCGCACGTGAGCATCAGCTCGCAGTCGTCCTGGATGTGGTACCAGAGCCCATCGCAACCGCTGGCACCGATGACGAACGCCGTGGTTACCGTGAGCGCGCCCATTCTTTGACGTGTCATCGCCTGACTTCTCCGGCTCATCACCATGCCCCCACGACGATGATGCCGCTGCCGTGCAAATCGACGTTGGGTAGCACCGACACCTCCGTCGAGTTGGTCGCCGCTCGCCTGGGCCAGAGCGCATACGTCAGCGCGGCAAGAGCGGACACGCCCGACGCGACGTAGCTCCCGAACGCAGCGTCACCCAGGCCGTCGGCCTTTGCTCCCAGCCGATTCAGCTCGGCACACCGCACCGTGAACGCGGTCGACGGCTCGATGCATTGCCCGCCAGCGCCCTGGATCGACCGGCTCTGCGCACGCGCCTCGTCGTTCGCGTTGTTCGACGCCATCGTCATGCCCACGCCCACGCCGAGCCCAACGACGCTCGCGGCTCCCAGCACGATCGCGGGCACCCAGCTCCGCTCCGCCGGCGGCACCACGGTCGTCTCCGGCGGCGTCGCCGGCCCCGGCTCGCTCGCCACCCGTGGCCCTGTCGTCCCCGCCGGCCCCGGCTCGCTCGCCGCCCGCGGCCCCGTCGTCCCCGGCGCGCCCGCCGCCGCCGGCGCCTCCGCATCCCTCCGCATCAAGTACAGCTTCATCCCGACGACATCGCCTGCTTTCGGCTCGATCCGCTCCTGCGCCGGCTTGTAGCCGTCGAGCTCCACCTGGATCATATGCTGCCCCGGCTCCAGGAACACCGGCAGCGCCAGCGGCGTCCGCCCCATCTCCGCCCCGTCGACCGTCACCTCGGCGCCCTCCGGCTCCGTCTTCACCGTGATCGACGCGACCTTTGCCAGCGCCTCCTTCAGCAGCACCTCCGCGCGCTGCCGTTGCGTCACCCTCGTCGCGGGCGCCTCACGCAGGTACCAGGACAGGTGCTCCGCGGCGTCGCGGTACTTGCCGAGCCGGAGCTCCGCGACGCCGAGGTTCGACGCGATCTGGTAGTGCCGCTTGATCCGCCACGCCGCCAGGAACGACGCGTGCGCCTCGGCCCAGCGCGACTGGTTGAGCGCCGCGAGCCCCTCGTCGTAGAGCTGTCGCGCCTTGTCCGTCAGCGCCTCCGCCTCGGCCGCGCCGGGGGTTTCGGCGCTCGTCTGGGCGCGGCTCGCGGGCGCGTGCAGCGCGATCGAGAGGCCGAGCGAGCACAGCAACACATGCTTGTTCATCATCAGAACTCCGGTACTCCCTCGACAAAGGGCGGCGGCTGCGACGGCACCATCGGTGGTTGCGAGGAGGCTGGCGACGCGAGCGCGTCCTTGGACGCGACTGCACCAGCGGGCTCCTCCTCGGGCGAAGGCGTCCGCTTCAAGAGCAGGACAATGATGGATGCCCACCCCCCGTCGGTGCTCGGCGCTCCGCGCCTGCGCGCCGCCGGCCCCTCCCATGTCCCGCGCTCCGCGCGGGACGGGAGGGGTTCCCTGGAGGACGCTGGCGGTTCTCCGCCCGCGTCTTCGTGGCGTCGCGTTCTCCATCCACGACGGCTCCTGCACGAGGCAAAAGCGATCCGCTGCTGGGCTGCCTTCAGCGACCGTCGGATAACATCCGCTCTCGCGGCCCGACGCAGAAGGGGTCAGCAGATCTCCGGTCCGTCCGCCTGCGCCTTGGGCATTCCACACTTCGGTGGTGAGGTTGTCAGCGCCGAGCAGCCCACCATGCCGCGTTTCCGCGACAAACCGGTCCCTATCACCCCAGCGCAGAGGGCGTCCACTCATTTCTTTTGACCCCTTCAGCTCAGTAGCTCACGGCGCAGCTCTCATGATCTCAACAAGATGCATTCCGTTGAGACCCACGAAATTGCCACGCACCACATCCTTTTCTTACTGCCCGCAGCTCTCGTCGGTCGCGAAGTCCCAGCAGGCCCCGCTCGCGCCCGGCGTGCCGGCGCCTTCCGGCGGTCCGCCGAGCCCGACCTGCCCGCCGTCGCCTGCCGTACCCTCGGTGAAGTCCTTCAGTTCAACCGCCGCGCTCGGTGCTGCGGCGTACGCGATGCCCACCGCATGGCCGCCTCGGCCGCCTCCGCCTGAACCTCCGAGGCCGCCATCGCCGCCACTTCCCCCTTGACAGCCGCGCTTTGAGTCTCCCAGCCCCGACCTGTCGCCGCCGGCACCTCCTGCACCTCCAAGGGCACCCGGTTGTCCGTTCGCGCCATCGCCGCCCTTGCCCGCCTTGCCCACCGCGACGGTCACCTCCGTCAGCACCAGCTTCGTCCCCAGGCTGAGGATGCCGATGCTCGACCCCCCGGCCTTGCCGCCGCCTCCTCCCTTGCCACCGCACCCGCCGGCCCCGCCTCCGCCGCCGCTCGCGCCGGCGCCCTCCACGGTGTCGGCGCCCGCCGGGCAGAACAGCCCAGCCTTCGCACCGCCGCCGCCTCCTCCCCCTTGACCTCGCTTCCCCGATGTGCCTGGGCCCCCGTCGCCGCCGCCGATGCCGGCCAGCGTCAGCACGGTGTCGCTGCCCGCGGCGCCAGCCACGCCGGGATCGCCGCTCTTGCCATTCCTACCGGGCTCGCATTCATCTGCGGCATCCGCTTGACCGATGCCACCGAGCCCTCGGTTGTTCGGGTTCTCCTCCGGCAACGGCGCGCCGTCCTCTCCGCGTTGCCCGTTGCCCTCCTCCATACCCGGGGTGCCTCCGAGCCCACCTCGGCCGCCGCGCGTCTCGCCGTCCTCGCACGTCGTCACGCCGGCCTCGCCGCCGAACACCGCGGCGCACGCGTTCGACACCGCTCCCGCCGGCGCTCCCGCCTGCGGCGCCGCCATCGGGGCCTCGCCCTTCGCGCCATCCATCCCGTCGCCCGCGGTCACGTCCACCTGCGCGAGCTCCGCCGCGACGTCCGCCACCGCCACGCCGATCGACGACCCGCCCGCCTCCGTCGCGCTCGCCGCGCGGACCGCGAAGCTCCGCACCTTCGCACCGCTCGCGCTCTCCGACAGCGTCAGCGCGATCTGGTCCGCGGGCCCCTCGATCGCGCTTCGCGCCTCCTCGCTCCACGTCCACTCCGCGCCGCAGTCGAAGCCGCCGATCACCTCGACCTCCGCCCCGATCGTCACGCTCTCCGCGAACGGCTCGCCCGCGCACGCCAGCACGCGCTTGCCGCTCGCGTTCGCGATCGCCTCGCTGAGCGACGCGTACGGCTTCGTCTTCGTTCCATCGCCGCCGGGCGCCGCGCTCGCGCTCGCGAACACCGCGCACTCGTCGATCACCGTGCTCGCGTCCTCCGTCGGATCCGCTTCGCAGACGTCGTTGCTGTTGCCGCCGGCACCACCGCCGCCCCCCACGCCGAGATCGCAACCGATGAGCTTGTGCTCGCAATCGTCACGAAATGCGAGCGGCCAGCACCCAGGTAACACGGTCGCAGCAAGCATCGCGCTTACGAAAAATGTCGATGTACGACGAGCAGAACGACCCATGATGTTGTTCCTATCTCCCCTGCGAGCCGCGCCCTCAGAACTCACCGCTGACAGAAACGCCGAAGCCGTTCGCTCCCACGACCGGCATGGCACGGACGCCGTGCTGCGGCACTGAGGGCCGTGTCGCGAACCAGTAGATCGCCGTTCCCGCGCCGATTGCACCCGCAGCAGCGAAGCTCAAAATCGCCGCGTTGGCCGCTCGGATATGGGCGTCGTCCGTATCGCTGAGGGTCGAACACGTCGCCGGTGCGCTCGCGCGTGAGCATGGTCCCGGCCCGTTCTCGCGCACGAGCGCTTCCCGCTGTGTTTCGGCCTCGTCACCCTTCGCCACCGCGACGACGGTGAACACCACGCCCGCGACCGCCGCCGCCCCCGCCGTCGCCGCGCCGCCGATCAGCACCGCCGTCCTCGGCCCGCCGGCGCGCTCCTCCGCGCCGCGCGCAGGCGGCGCCAGGGTCATCACCGGCGGCTTCGGCGGCGGCGCGCTCGCCGACTTCCGCTGAAGCTCCACCCCGTTCTCGCTCTCCCCACCGGCCCCGACCTGCACCGTCATCTTCTTCGTGTCGTACTTCTCGTGCTCCACCGAGATCGTGTGCGTCCCTGGCTCCACGAACACCGGATCCGCCAGCGGCGTCTGCCCTCGCCAGGTCCCGTCCACGAACACCCGCGCCCCGTCCACGTCCGCGCGCACCACCAGCGTGCCCACCTTCGACCGCGCCTCCGCGTACATCGCCGCGCCTCGCTCCCGCTCCACCGCCGTGCTCGTCGCGTCCTCCCCCATCTCACGCACGTACCTCGCGAGGTGCTCCGCCTGTCCAGCGGCGCACCCAGGCAGCGGGATGCTGGCGGCGAGCATCGCGATGGCAGACACAGAGGAAGCGTGACGAGGGATGCCCACCCCCGGCCCGTGCTCGGCCCTTCGGGCCTGCGCGCGGTCCGCCCCTCCCAGGTCCCGCGCTCCGCGCGGGACGGGAGGGGTCCCCTCGAGCGCGCCGGCGGTTCTCTGCCCGTGCCTTCGTGCCGTCGCGGTCTCCATCCACGACGGCTCCTGCACACGGCAAAAGCGATCTGCTGCTGGGCTGCCTTCAGCGACCGTCGGATAACATCCGCTCTCGCGGCCCGACGCAGAAGGGATCAGCAGATCTCCGGTCCGTCCGCCTGCGCCTTGGGCATTCCACACTTCGGTGGTGAGGTTGTAAGCGCCGGACAGCCCACCGTGCCGCGTTTCCGCGACAAACCTGTCCCTATCACCCCAGCGCAGAGGGCGTCCACTCATTTCTTTTGACCCCTTCAGCTCAGTAGCTCACGGCGCAGCTCTCATGATCTCAACAAGATGCATTCCGTTGAGATCCACGAAATTGCCACGCATCACATCTTTTTCCTTCTTACTGCCCGCAGCTCTCGTCGGTCGCGAAGTTCCAGCAGACCCCGCTCGCCCCTGATGAGCCGGCGCCTTCCGGCGGTCCGCCGAGCCCGACTTGCCCGCCGTCGCCTGCCGTGCCCGCCGTGAAGTCCTTCAGCTCAACCGCGGCGCTCGGTGCTCCGGCATACGCGATGCCCACGGCGTGACCGCCTCGGCCGCCTCCGGCAGGGCCGCCGTCTCCGCCTCGACCGCCATCCCCGCCTCGACAGCCAGGGATCGAGCCCACCTCCCCAGAAGCCTGCCCCCCCGGACTGCCGGCGCCGCCGGCGCCGCCGGGGATTCCGGCCACTCCGTCTCCCCCCTTGCCCGCCTTGCCCACCGCGACGGTCACCTCCGTCAGCACCAGCTTCGTCCCCAGGCTGAGGATCCCGATGCTCGACCCCCCGGCCTTGCCGCCGCCTCCTCCCTTGCCGCCGCAGCCGCCGGCGCCGCCTCCGCCGCCGCTCGCGCCGGCGCCCTCCACGGTGTCGGCGCCCGCCGGGCAGAACAGTCCGGCCTTCGCACCGCCCCCGCCACCTCCCCCTTGACCTCGCTTCCCCGATGTGCCTGGGCCCCCGTCGCCGCCACCGATGCCGGCCAGCGTCAGCACGGTGTCGCTGCCCGCGGCGCCAGCCACGCCGGGATCGCCGCTCTTGCCATTCCTACCGGGCTCGCATTCATCTGCGGCATCCGCTTGACCGATGCCACCGAGCCCTCGGTTGTTCGGGTTCTCCTCCGGCAGCGGCGCGCCATCCTCTCCGCGTTGCCCGTTCCCCTCCTCCATCCCCGGGGTGCCTCCGAGCCCGCCTCGGCCGCCGCGCGTCTCGCCGTCCTCGCACGTCGTCACGCCGGCCTCGCCGCCGAAGACCAGGCCGCACGCGTTCGACACCGCTCCCGCCGGCGCTCCCGCCTGCGGCGGCTCCGCTGGCGCCTCGCCCTTCGCGCCATCCATCCCATCGCCCGCGGTCACGTCCACCTGCGCGAGCTCCGCATCGATGTCCGCCACCGCCACGCCGATCGACGACCCGCCCACCTCCGTCGCGCTCGCCGCGCGGACTGCGAAGCTCCGCACCTTCGCTCCGCTCGCGCCTTCCGACAGCGTGAGCGCGATCTGGTTCGCCGGCGCCTCGATCGCGCTACGCGCCTCCTCGCTCCACGTCCACCCCGCGCCGCAATCGAAGCCGCCGATCACCTCGACCTCCGCCCCGATCGTCACGCTCTCCGCGAACGGCTCGCCCGCGCACGCAAGCACGCGCTTGCCGTTCGCGTTCGCGTTCGCGATCGCCTCGCTGAGCGACGCGTACGGCTTCGCCTTCGTTCCATCGCCGCCGGGCGCCGCGCTCGCGCTCGCGAACACCGCGCACTCGTCGATCACCGTGCTCGCGTCCTCCGTCGGGTCCGCTTCGCACGCGAGGGTACTCCCGCCGCCACCGCCGCCGCTACCTGTCGGCACAGCATCGAGACATATCCCCAGCAGGCACTCCGGTGGCTGGACGAAACAGCCTGCTCCACCTGCGCCGAGCGCCGCCCCGACCGTCATGATCGCCCCGCTGATCCAATGTGCGCGTCGCATCGCAGCCATCCTCGAAGATTGTCGAACGCCGTGACGAAATTTCGGGAACGTTGCCACGCCCGTCATGTGAGCCGGTCTCGCTGCGGTCTTCTTCTCCACCCCGCCGATTCTCGCGTCCATGCGCACCATGCATCGCCTCTCTCGCCGCACTACCACGCGCTCGTCACCACGAGACCGCCGCCGTGTACCGCGAACATGGGGCTCACCTTCACGCGCTCCGTCCGCTGGGCGGGCTCCTTTGCCAGCCAGGCGTATGCCGCCGTTCCCAAGCCCACCGTCCCGGCGCCAACCCAGGTCCAGATCGCCGCGTTCCACAGCGCGGATGCCTCGTCGTATCGCTCCACCGCATCGCGGCAGGTCACGGCCTGCTGCCCGGCGGCGCACGCATAGACGCCTGCCCCGCGTGTCAGCTCGTCCCGTTGGTCACTGGCGGCCGACCACTTGCTCGCGGCCATCACCGCAAACACGGTCCCAACGCCGGCTGCAACGCCGGTCGTAACCGCGCCGCCGATCAGCACCGCCGTCCTCGGCCCACCGGCGCGCTCCTCCGCGCCGCGCGCAGGCGGCGCCAGGGTCATCACCGGCGGCTTCGGCGGCGGCGCGCTCGCCGACTTCCGCTGAAGCTCCACCCCGTTCTCGCTCTCCCCACCGGCCCCGACCTGCACCGTCATCTTCTTCGTGTCGTACCCCTCGTGCTCCACCGAGATCGTGTGCGTCCCTGGCTCCACGAACACCGGATCCGCCAGCGGCGTCTGCCCTCGCCAGGTCCCGTCCACGAACACCCGCGCCCCGTCCACGTCCGCGCGCACCACCAGCGTGCCCACCTTCGACCGCGCCTCCGCGTACATCGCCGCGCCTCGCTCCCGCTCCACCTGTTGAGCGGCGCACCCAGGCAGCGGGATGCTGGCGGCGAGCATCGCGATGGCAGACACAGAGGAAGCGTGACGAGGGATGCCCACCCCCGGCCCGTGCTCGGCCCTTCGGGCCTGCGCGCGGTCCGTCCCTCCCAGGTCCCGCGCTCCGCGCGGGACGGGAGGGGTCCCCTGGAGCGCGCCGGCGGTGCTCTGCCCGTGCCTTCGTGCCGTCGCGGTCTCCATCCACGACGGCTCCTGCACGAGGTAAAAGCGATCTGCTGCTGGGCTGCCTTCAGCGACCGTCGGATAACATCCGCTCTCGCGGCCCGACGCAGAAGGGATCAGCAGATCTCCGGTCCGTCCGCCCGCGCCTTGGGCATTCCACACTTCGGTGGCGAGGTTGTAAGCGCCGGGCAGCCCACCGTGCCGCGTTTCCGCGACAAACCGGTCCCTATCACCCCAGCGCAGGGCGTGTCCACTCACTTCTCTTGACTCCTTCAGCTCAGCAGCTCACGGCGTAGCTCTCGTGGTCTCGACAAAGTGCATTCCGCTGAGATCCACGAAATTGCCACACAGCACGTCTTTTTTCTTCTTACTGCCCACAGCTCTCGCCGGTCGCGAAGTTCCAGCAGATCCCGCTCGCCCCTGATGCGCCGGCGCCTTCCGGCGGTCCGCCGAGCCCGACCTGCCCGCCATCGCCCGCCGTGCCCGCCGTGAAGTCCTTCAGCTCAACCGCGGCGCTCGGTGCTCCGGCGTACGCGATGCCCACGGCGTGACCGCCTCGGCCGCCGCCACCGGACCCGCCCGCGCCGCCTCGGCCGCCGTCCCCGCCTCGACAGCCGGGGATTGAGGGTGGGTTCTCCGATGCAGCTCCGCCTGCGGCGCCGGTGCCACCGTTCGCCCCGTTCTGCCCAGCCACTCCATCTCCCCCCTTGCCCGCCTTGCCCACCGCGACGGTCACCTCCGTCAGCACCAGCTTCGTCCCCAGGCTGAGGATGCCGATGCTCGACCCACCGGCCTTGCCGCCGCCTCCTCCCTTGCCGCCGCAGCCGCCGGCCCCGCCTCCGCCGCCGCTCGCGCCGGGCCCTTCCACGGTGTCGGCGCCGGCCGGGCAGAACAGTCCGGCCTTCGCACCGCCGCCGCCACCTCCCCCTTGACCTCGCTTCCCCGATGTGCCGGGGCCCCCGTCGCCGCCGCCGATGCCCGCCAGCGTCAGCACGGTGTCGCTACCGGCGGCGCCTGCGACGCCGGACTCGCCGCTCTTGCCGTTCCTACCGGGCTCGCACTCATCCGCCGCATCCGTTTGACCGATGCCACCGAGCCCCCTGTTGTTCGGGTTCTCCTCCGGCAACGGCGCGCCGTCCTCTCCGCGTTGCCCGTTCCCCTCATCCATCCCCGGGGTGCCTCCGAGCCCGCCTCGGCCGCCGCTGGTCTCGCCGTCCTCGCACGTCGTCACGCCGGCCTCGCCACCGAACACCGCGGCGCACGCGTTCGACACCGCTCCCGCCGGCGCTCCCGCCTGCGGCGGCTCCGCTGGCGCCTCGCCCTTCGCGCCATCCATCCCATCGCCCGCGGTCACGTCCACCTGCGCGAGCTCCGCATCGATGTCCGCCACCGCCACGCCGATCGACGACCCGCCCACCTCCGTCGCGCTCGCCGCGCGGACCGTGAAGCTCCTCACCTTCGCCCCGCTCGCGCCCTCCGACAGCGTGAGCGCGATCTGGTCCGCGGGCCCCTCGATCGCGCTCCGCGCCTCCTCGCTCCACGTCCACTCTGCGCTGCAGTCGAAGCCGCCGATCACCTCGACCTCCGCTCCGATCGTCACGCTCTCCGCGAACGCTCCGCCCGCGCACGCCAGCACCCGCTTGCCGTTCGCGTTCGCGATCGCCTCGCTGAGCGACGCGTACGGCCTCGCCTTCGTTCCATCGCCGCCGGGCGCCGCGCTCGCGCTCGCGAACACCGCGCACTCGTCGATCACCGTGCTCGCGTCCTCCGTCGGATCCGCCTCGCACGCGAGGGTGCTCCCGCCGCCACCGCCCTCGCCGCTGCTCACGTCGCAGACAAGCGTGAGCGCACAGTCATCCGGCATCACATACGGGAAGCATCCCACCTGCTGGCTCCCCGCAACCATCATCCCGAGGATGAGCACCGAGACACATCGAGCAGTCCGACGCATGCTTCCCTCTCCTCGATCCACTACGCCCTGCTCAGAAGTCACCGCGTACTCCAATCCCGAGGCCATTCGACCCGACGAGCGGCGCTACATGCACACGCCGCTCGTTGACCGAGGGGCGCGTGATGAGGCCATAGACGAGCGTTCCGATCCCGACCGTACCCGCACCGACGAAGCTCCAGAACGCCGCGTTGCTAAAGTCGTAGCGCGCCGCGACGGCATCGTTCAGCGCCGTGCATCGCGCGGGTGAGCCGGGAGCTGCACATGCACCCAGGCCGCCGCTTTGCCGTAGCAGGCTCTGTTGCTCTTCCGCGTCGCTGGCGTTCGCGTTCGCCAGCACCGTGAACACCACGCCCGCGACCGCCGCCGCCCCCGCCGTCGCCGCGCCGCCGATCAGCACCGCCGTCCTCGGCCCGCCGGCGCGCTCCTCCGCGCCATGCGCAGGCGGCGCCAGGGTCATCACCGGCACCTTCGGCGGCGGCGCGCTCGCCGACTTCGGCTGAAGCTCCACCCCGTTCTCGATCTCCTCACCGGCCCCGACCTGCACCGTCATCTTCTTCGTGTCGTACCCCTCGTGCTCCACCGAGATCGTGTGCGTCCCTGGCTCCACGAACACCGGATCCGCCAGCGGCGTCTGCCCTCGCCAGTTCCCGTCCACGAACACCCGCGCCCCGTCCACGTCCGCGCGCACCACCAGCGTGCCCACCTTCGACCGCGCCTCCGCGTACATCGCCGCGCCTCGCTCCCGCTCCGCCGCCGTGCTCGTCGCGTCCTCCCCCATCTCACGCACGTACCTCGCGAGGTGCTCCGCCTGTTGAGCGGCGCACCCAGGCAGCGGGATGCTGGCGGCGAGCATCGCGATGGCAGACACAGAGGAAGCGTGACGAGGGATGCCCACCCCCGGCCCGTGCTCGGCCCTTCGGGCCTGCGCGCGGTCCGCCCCTCCCAGGTCCCGCGCTCCGCGCGGGACGGGAGGGGTCCCCTCGAGCGCGCCGGC
The DNA here is from genome assembly GCF_004135735.1 of Sorangium cellulosum. GTDB lineage: Bacteria > Myxococcota_A > Polyangia > Polyangiales > Polyangiaceae > Sorangium > Sorangium cellulosum_F. The sequence goes on from NZ_CP012670.1 coordinate 7,245,929, forward strand.
GGTGCTCTGCCCGTGCCTTCGTGCCGTCGCGGTCTCCATCCACGACGGCTCCTGCACGAGGCAAAAGCGATCTGCTGCTGGGCTGCCTTCAGCGACCGTCGGATAACATCCGCTCTCGCGGCCCGACGCAGAAGGGATCAGCAGATCTCCGGTCCGTCCGCCTGCGCCTTGGGCATTCCACACTTCGGTGGCGAGGTTGTAAGCGCCGGGCAGCCCACCGTGCCGCGTTTCCGCGACAAACCGGTCCCTATCACCCCAGCGCAGAGGGCGTCCACTCATTTCTTTTGACCCCTTCAGCTCAGTAGCTCACGGCGCAGCTCTCATGATCTCAACAAGATGCATTCCGTTGAGACCCACGAAATTGCCACGCATCACGTCTTTTTCCTTCTTACTGCCCGCAGCTCTCCCCGGTCGCGAAGTTCCAGCAGACCCCGCTCGCCCCCGGCGCGCCCGCGCTCTCCGATGGACCGCCGAGCCCGGCCTGCCCGCCGTTGCCCGCCGTGCCCTCGGTGAAGCCCTTCAGCTCAACCGCCGCGCTCGGTGCCGCGGCGTACGCGATGCCCACGGCGTGACCGCCTCGGCCGCCGCCACCGGACCCGCCCGCGCCGCCTCGGCCGCCTCGACCGCCATCGCAGCCCCGGATTGAGGGTGGCTTATCCGATGCAGCTCCGCCGACAGCACCAAGGCCACCGTCCGCCCCGTTCTGCCCGTCAGCACCATCTCCCCCCTTGCCCGCCTTGCCCACCGCGACGGTCACCTCCGTCAGCACCAGCTTCGTCCCCAGGCTGAGGATCCCGATGCTCGACCCACCGGCCTTGCCGCCGCCTCCTCCCTTGCCGCCGCACCCGCCGGCCCCGCCTCCGCCGCCGCTCGCGCCGGCGCCCTCCACGGTGTCGGCGCCCGCCGGGCAGAACAGCCCAGCCTTCGCACCGCCGCCGCCTCCTCCCCCTTGACCTCGCTTCCCCGATGTGCCTGGGCCCCCGTCGCCGCCGCCGATGCCCGCCAGCGTCAGCACGGTGTCGCTGCCCGCGGCGCCAGCCACGCCGGGATCGCCGCTCTTGCCATTCCTACCGGGCTCGCATTCATCTGCGGCATCCGCTTGACCGATGCCACCGAGCCCCCTGTTGTTCGGGTTCTCCTCCGGCAACGGCGCGCCGTCCTCTCCGCGTTGCCCGTTGCCCTCCTCCACACCCGGGCTTCCTCCGAGCCCGCCTCGGCCGCCGCTGGTCTCGCCGTCCTCGCACGTCGTCACGCCGGCCTCGCCACCGAACACCGCGGCGCACGCGTTCGACACCGCTCCCGCCGGCGCTCCCGCCTGCGGCGGCTCCGCTGGCGCCTCGCCCTTCGCGCCATCCATCCCGTCGCCCGCGGTCACGTCCACCTGCGCGAGCTCCGCCTCGATGTCTGCCACCGCCACGCCGATCGACGACCCGCCCGCCTCCGTCGCACTCGCCGCGCGGACCGCGAAGCTCCGCACCTTCGCACCGCTCGCGCTCTCCGACAGCGTGAGCGCGATCTGGTTCGCCGGCGCCTCGATCGCGCTACGCGCCTCCTCGCTCCACGTCCACTCCGCGCCGCAGTCGAAGCCGCCGATCACCTCGACCTCCGCCCCGATCGTCACGCTCTCCGCGAACGGCTCGCCCGCGCACGCCAGCACGCGCTTGCCGTTCGCGTTCGCGATCGCCTCGCTGAGCGACGCGTACGGCTTCGTCTTCGTTCCATCGCCGCCGGGCGCCGCGTTCGCGCTCGCGAACACCGCGCACTCCTCCGTCACCGTGCTCGCGTCTTGTGTCGGATCCGCTTCGCACGTGGGGCCCACGTCGCCACCCCCGCCGCCGGTGCCCTCCGGCGGGCACGTCAGGTTCAGCGCGCAGTCCTCTGCGCGCGTCCCGCAGCTCGCCTCCAGCAGCGCGCACGCCGCAGCGGTCAGGCTCAATGTCCACATCGCGAGCTGTCGCCCTCGTCTCATCGTCATCGCTCCGATCGTCATCCCGTGCTGCCAGTTCAAAACCGACCGCCCACGATCATGCCGCCGGCGCCCGCCCCCACGACTGGCGTCACGTGCGTCTCGGTGCTCGTTCGAGGCAACAACGCGTAGACCAGCGTCGCGGCGCCCGCGACGCCCGCGCCGACGAAGCCCGCGACCGCCAGGTTGTGGAAGCTATCGCTCTGCGCGTTCAAGTCGTGCAGCGTGGAGCACCTCGGCGCGCCGCCTGACCAGCACGCCGACCTGCCACCGTCACGTGCGAGCTCCGTGCCCAAGCTGTCCGCGTCCGCCGCCTTGCCGTTCGAGAGCATCGTGAATGCGATCCCACCGCCGGCGAGCAACGCGGTCAATCCGATCCCCGCGCCGAGCAGCACCGCCTTCCTCGGGCCGCTCTCTGGCTGCTCCACATGGCCAACTGGCGCAGGCATCAACACTGGGGCTCTCTCCGCCGGCTTTCGCAGCGTCACGACCGACGTGATCTCTCCACCCGCAGCCACATTGACCGCAAGCTTCTCCGTCACGTACCCCTCCCGCTCCACCACGACCGTATGCATTCCCGGCTCGACGAACAGCGGATCGACCAGCGGCGTCGTTCCCATCTGCACGCCGTCGACCAGCACCGCGGCGCGCTCCACGCTGACCTGCAGCACCAGCGCGCCGACCTTCGCGCGTGCTGCCGCGTACGCCGCTTCACCTCGGGCGCGCTCCTCCGCGGTGCTCGTCGCGTCTTTCTTCAGCTCGCGCACATAGAGCGCAAGGTGCTCTGCGGCTTCGCGGTACCGGCCCAGGTGGAGCTCGCAGTCGCCCAGGTTGCCGGCGATCGTGTAGTGCGGATGCAGCGCGCGCGCCGCGAGGAACATGGCGCGTGCGGCTTCCCAGCGCGACTCCGAGGCGGCCTGGACGCCGTTCAGGTAGAGCTTTCGAGACTCTTCGGTCATGGCTTCCGTGAGGGCTGCGCGCGGTTGCTCGGGCGGCCCTGCGAGGCCCGACGGGCTCCATGCGAGGACAACGAAGAGGCTGGCTACGGATGCGGCGCAGTGAAGGGTCATGGTCAGTACTTGAGCTTGGGTTGAAGGACGTGCGGCTCGGATGTCGGGAGCGGTTCGTTGCCTCCCTGGGAAGGAGCTGGGGGCGGTGATGGCGCCGGCACAGCGGTCGCGACGGGCGCCTCGGATGCGCTCGGCGTCTGAGGCGCCGCCTCGGATGAAGGCTGCCGCTTCGGCGGCGGCACGGGCGCACTCGACGCCGGCGCATGCGCCGAAGCCGCGGGCCTTCGATGCGGCGCATCGCGCACCGCTTCCACGTGATCCACGGCCGCCGCACGCGCAGCGTGTTCGGCGGACGCCTCGGGCGCAGCTCGCTCGGGCGCGCTCTCCACGACGACCGCCTTGCCGCTCGCCGCGGGCGCATCGCTCCCCGCGGGCGCATCGCTCCCCGCGGACGCATCGCTCCCCGCGGGCGCATCGCTCACCGCGGGCGCATCGCTCCCCACCGCGGGCGTACCGCTCACCGCGGGCGCGACACTCGCCGCCGCCTTGCTGCTCCCCGCCACCTTCCCGCTCGCTCCCAGCGCCGGCATCTCCGCCGGCCGCCTCGCTCCCCACATCGCCGCGGCCCCGATCCCCGCCACCAGCGCCAGCGCCGCCACCGCCGTCCCGACACGCCGCGCCTTCGCCGGCCTCGCCGCCGCCCCGTCCTTCTCCTCCGCCGCCTCGCTCCTCGGCCGGTTCGCCGACGGCAGCGCGCTCTTGTCGATCACCGCAGCCGCCGCCTCGTCCGCCGCCCACGGGCTCCGGCCAGCGCTCTTCCCGCCGCCTCGCTGCTCGCCGGCGCTCTTCTCCCCGCCCCGTCGCCCTGCGCCCTTCGGCGCCACCGCGTCCCGCAGCCGCGCCGCCTCGGTCGGCTTCCCTTCATGGTCCACCCGCACGCTCACGCTCGGCGCCCGCGGCGGCGGCCCCTGCCTCGTCCTCTCCCACGCCGCGTACTCCTGCCAGTACGCCTCCACCTCGTCCCGCAGCTCCGGCTCCACGTGCACCACCCCCGTGTGGAACGCCGGGTGCCCCATGGGTGGGCTCGAGCCGGGCACTGGGCTCGCCGGCGCGACCGCGCCCGCGCCGTCCTCGCGACCTCCGCGCTCGTCCCGGTCCTCGTCCTTCAGTGCCACTGCGTCGCCTCCCATCCGTGCCGCCGAGCTCCGTGCCGCCGAGATCCGTGCCGCCGCGCGGTCACCGCGATCCATCGCCCCAGCGCGCCCGGTTTCTCACCGTTCTCACCGCGCTCCGCGGCGCGCCGTCCGCTCACAGCTCGTCCTCCCGCGGCGGCAGCTCGGTCACCCCGGCCGCGCGCATCAGCTTGCCCAGCCGCACGATCGCGCGGTCATGAACGCGGTACGCGCCCGGGTGCGGGATCCGGAGCGCGCCGCCGACCTCGTTCAGCGGCCGCCCCTCCAGGTAGTGCATCGACAGCACCTCGGCCTCGCGCGGCGTCAGCCGGGCCAGGGTGCTCCGGAGCAGCGTGTGGGCCCGGTCGTGGCGCTCGCGCCGCGACAGCGCATCCTCCGCGGTCGCCGGCTTCGCCGCCCCGACGGCCGTCGCGAAGACGCTCGCCGCGAGGCCGTCGACGTGGTCCAGCAGCCGCTCCTCCGCCTTGCCGTCGATGTCGGTCATCACGTCGCCCTGCCGCCGCCTCCGGCCGACGAAGTCGTACCCGCCCTTCATGCAGAGCGCGAGCACCCGCTCCTGCTCCGCGGCCTCCCGGGCGTAGCCGTCGAGCATCGCGCCCCGGATGCGGTACCGCGCGAAGCGGGGAAAGCTGTCGCCGCGCGCCGGGTCGTAGACGCGCGCCGCCTCGACGAGCCCCGCGTGGCCGAGCGACACCAGCTCGTCGAACGAGAGGCGGAAGCGGAGCCTCGCGGCCAGCCCGCGCGCCACGCCGCTCACCTCGTCCACCGCCGACGCCACGAGCGCCTGCTGCGCCGGCGTGAGCCGGTCCCCGTCCCCGGGCTCAGCCATGCTCGCCGCCCCCCGCCTTGCGCCCCGGCTCCGCGCCGCCGTCCCGGGCCTGCACGCCGCTCCCGAGCGGCGCCGCCCGAGGCCGCGCGCGCTCCACGAGATCCCGCCCGACCTCGTCCTCGGTGAGCGCCTCGACGAGCAGCTCGCGCATGATCTCGAGCAGCTCCGGCTGCGCGACCCCGCGGTAGGGCGCGAGCGCCCGCTCGACGACCTCGTCGAGGAAGGGATCGGTCGCGCTGGGTTCGTCCTTCGCCATGTTCTCGCTCCTTGGCGCGCCGCTCCGCGCGCTCAGAAAATCGGCTTGCTGCCGAACGGCGGCTCGCCGTCCACCGCCCGCCGAGGTCGGGCCGGCTTGGCGGGCGCGGCGGCGCGCCCGCGCGAGGGCATCGGGTAGATGTCCTCGTCGTCCTCGTAGATGTCGCTCGACAGCCAGTCCCACGCGTGCGGCGCGGGCGCTCGCGCCGCCCCCGCGCCCGGACGCGCCCGGGTCGCCGGCGCGCTCGCCCGGGCCGGCGCCCCGGCGCCCCCGGCGCTCTCCCTGGCCGGCGCCCCGGCGCTCTCCCTGGCCGGCGCCCCGGCGCTCTCCCTGGCCGGCGCCCCGGCGCCCCCGGCGCTCGCCGCGGTGCGGGGTGACGGCGCCGCCTCGGGCGCCTCGGCCTCGGCCTCTTCCGGACCGGGCGCCGGCGCGGTCGCCTGCGCGGCGTGCGCGGGCGCGACGCCCGGCGGCGCCCCGGTCTCGCGGGTCTCGCGCGCGCCGGGGAGCGCCGGCTCCGCCCGCACCGTCGCGACGGCCGTGCTCGAGGCGTGGGGCGCGGACGCGGCCGCCGCGACCTCGCCGGCGGACGCCGCCGCCGCGGGACGCTCGCGGCGCGCGTGGATGTACAGCGCGGTCACGGCGCCGGAGATCGGGATCGCCAGCACCGCGGCGGCGAGACAGCGGCGCAGGAGCAGCGCGCGCCGGCGCCGGTCGGCGACGCGGTCCGTCGGCGGGAGGCCAGGCGCGGGCGGGACCGACCCCCGGTCTCCCGGCGACGATCGCACCGTGACGGGCCCGGGCGTCATGGCCAGCGGCCAGCCCGGTTCTGCCGCAGGCGCAGCGCTCGGCGGCGGATGCGACGGAGCGACCGAAGGCTGCGCCGGCCGCGCCCCCGTCGCCGCGCCCTCCTCGCACGCCTCGGCCTCGCCCGGATCGGCCGAGGCCGCCAGCCCGGCGAGGATCACCCGGGTCTCGGCGGGCATCGGCGCCGTGATGAGCCGCTCGGGCGAGCGCGGCCCGTGGTGCTCCCGCCGGGACCCCGGCTGCCCCGCGTCCTGCTCCGCCTGCTCCGCCTGCTCCGCCTGCTCCACGGCGAGCCGGCCGGCGCGCGCGTCCGAAAAGTAGCGCTCCCGGAGCTCGCGGAGCGCGCTCGCCGCCGCGCCGGCGTGCCGGAAGCGCGCGGCCGGCTGCTTCGCCAGCCCGAGCTGGAACACCGGCCAGAAGTACGCCGGGATCGACGGCGTGACCTCGTGCAGCGGCACCGGCATCCAGAAGAGGTGCGCCGCCACGAGCTGCCCCTCGCTGGGGATCCCCGAGAGGCCCCGGCCCGTCGCGAACACGTAGCGCCCGGCCAGGAGCTCGTAGATCACCAGCATCAGCGAGTAGACGTCGCTCGCCGGCGTGCACGGGTCGCCGTAGCACTCCTCCGGCGCCATGTACGCCGTCGTGCCGAACCGCTGGCCCGGCCGGGTGCTCGGCAGCCCGTCGACCTGGATCTTCGCGATGTTCAGGTCGAGCAGCTTCACATCGCCGTGCCGGTCGAGGAACACGTTCTCCGGCTTCACGTCCCGGTGGACGATCCCGAGGTCGTGCGCCGCCGCGAGGCCGTCGGCGATCTCGATACCGAGGTGGAGCCCCCGCGCGACCGAGAGCGGCGACTCCACCTGGCAGATCCGGCGCAGCGACTGGCCCTCGAGCAGCTCCATGGCCATCCAGACCGTGCCGTCGGGCAGCGTGTCGGCGCTGTGCACGGAGACGATGTTCTTGTGCCGCAGCCTGCACAGCGCGATGGCCTCCTTGCGGGCGCGCTCGCGCGCCTGCGCGGAGCTCGCGTAGCTCGGCAGCAGCAGCTTGAGCGCGACCCTCCGTTGCGTGAACTCGTGGACCGCCTCGTAGACGGCGCCGAGGCCGCCCGTGCCGAGCACCCGGACGAGCCTGTGGCCCGCGACGACGCTGCCCGGCGCATAGGGAGCCGGGGGCGCGGCTCGCTGGCTCCCATCGTCCGTGTCGCCGTGTTCGCCGTGACTCATCCCATCCACCACCGCATCAAGAGCGCGGCGACCATACCAAAGAACGCCGCCGTCGAACCGACGAGGAGCCATGTCATCGCCAGCTCGCGCGTGCGCGAGGCGATCGACCGCGCGCCCCGCGGCCCCTCCTCGGCCTCCGGGGGGAGCGATGCCCGGCGGATCGACCGATCCGGCGCCCGGACGACGACGCATTCCGCGACGACCGGCGGCGCGTCTGGGACGAGCGGTAATGGAGCCGTCTCCATGGGAATTGGCGCCGCATCGCGCCGCGGCCACGGAAGAGGCGCGCGCGGGGCAAAGCAAGCTGGAAGCGGCTCGGTGCCCAGCCGGGCCAGAGGAGGCTCGCTGCGGCCCACCGGCTCGGTGAGCACCGGCTCGGTGCCCAGCAGGGCCAGAGGAGGCTCGCTGCGGCCGACTGGCTCGGTGATCACCGGCTCCGTGGCCAGCCGGGCCAGAGGAGGTTCGCCGCGACCCACCGGCTCGGTGATCACCGGCTCCGTGGCCAGCCGGACCGCAGGAGGCTCGCCGCGACCCACCGGCTCGGTGGCGCAATCGCCGGTGCGAACGCGCTCGTCCACCGGCACGGTCGCGAGGTGGCGTTCGATCGAGCGACGGGCTGTCACGGCCATGTTCCTCCTCGGAGAGCGCGCAGACAGGACAGCGGCGGAAACACCGGGTGCCCGGGCGTCGGCCAGGCGGCGGCTGTCCTCCGCGCGTTCGGGCGGATCTATCGGCGTGGAGGCGTGGATTTCTCAAGAAACAGGTCGATCGCAGAAGCGATCCGGACCCATGGCCGCGCTCCCCGAGCCCATGGCCGCGCTCTCCGAGCCCATGGCTGCGCTCTCCGAGCCCATGGCCGCGCTCCCGTAGCCCATGGCCGCGCTCCCCGAGCCCATGGCTGCGCTCTCCGGGCCCATGGCCGCGCTCTCCGGGCCCATGGCCGCGCTCTCCGGGCCCATGGCCGCGCTCTCCGAGCCCATGGCCGCGCTCTCCGAGCCCATGGCTGCGCTCTCCGAGCCCGTGGCCGCGCTCTCCGAGCCCGTGGCCGCGCTCTCCGAGCCCGTGGCTGCACGCTCGGAGGTCATCGCTGCATCCTGGGACAGCGTGCGTTGCGCTCTCAGGGAACCTCGCGCATCGCCGAGGAACGGTGGCGGCGCGGCGGCGGAGCTACGCCGGCACGCCGGGCTGGGGCTGCGGCGACGTCGCGGGGGCCTCTTCGGTGGGCTTCTCCGGCTTCGTGCGCCGTGGTGAGAAATATCGGCCGAGCGAGATGGGGACGAGCCGCGGCACCGACGGATCGACCAGGTGGCCCGCATCGAAGAGGTCGATGATCATCTCCAGCAGGAGGAGGTTCATCCCGTCCCAGGTATCGACCTCCGTCTGGTCGACGCTCGCGCTCGCCGTCACGGCCGCGGCGGCGTCGCCGGCCTTGCGGATCTCTCCCGCGAGCGCCTCGATCTCGTCGAGCTTCGCGGCGTCGAGGCGCGTCCCCTTGCGGCGCTGCTCGGCGGCGGCGGACGTGTCGGCGAGCAGCGCGCGCCCCACCTTGACCAGCGCGGCGAGCGACGTCGCGAGCTTGCCGGCGTCCGGCGCGACGCCGTAGGCGCCGTCGATCTTCTTCAGCAGCCTGGGCTCGCCGCCGCTCAGGATCCGGAGCGCGGTCGTGAGCTGCTCCCGCACGCCCCGCCCCTTGCGCCGCGCCGCGTCCGCCGCGGCCTCGCGCGCCGCCTTGGCGCTCCCGGCCTTGGCCTTGCTCCCATCGCGCGCGGCCGCGAGCCGGCTGCCGTGGCGCGCCGCCCAGATCGCGACCCGCAGCAGATCGTCGGACAGCCCGAGCAAGGCGTCGCGCTGCGCCTCCGTCGCCTTCCGCAGGAACGCGTCCGCCTTGCCATAGAGACGCGCCGCGTCCCGGTCGATCCGCGAGGTCGCGACCGCTCGGCCCTCCCGGACGAGATCGGCCTTCTCGACGCCGCCCACGTACGCGCGCACCTCCTCGACGGTCGCCTCGCCCCGGCGCTCGACGAGCTCATCCAGGCTGTAGATCGCCTCCTCTTCGTCCTGCGTGTCTTGAGCGGGCGCGGCCGGCTGGGCCTTCGCCTTGGCTGTCGTCTTCACCTTCGGTGCGATCCGGGATGTCCCTCGCGCCGCAGCTCGGGTCTTGGGAGTGAGTTTTGTCGCCATGGTCCGATGCTACGAAGGCCGGCGTCCCGAGCGCAACGGTCCAGTCCGCTCGGGCGCCTCCTCGGTCCGTCGGCGCGCGTCCGCTCTACAGCCCTCGCGGCTCGCTCGAGCTTCGCGGGACGCTCCCTTCTTCACGACCAGCGTCCTCGCCCTCTGGACACGCTTGCCCGCCCTCGAGGTGTCCCGCGGCCTCCGCCTGCGGGGTCCACCGGAGCGCCTCAGGCAGGACATCAGCGACGGCGGCGAGCGCGCCGTCTCCGCCGAGGCGCGCGATGAGCGGTGCGAGGTGCTCCACGCCGCCCCAGTGGCTCAGCGTCCACTTGAGCGTGCCCCCGCTTCCCGCGTCCCCGAGGCTGACGGCGAACAGCCACGCGGCATCTTCCAGCGACAGCCAGGGAGCACAATCGACCAGGCCTCCCAGCGTGTCCGGATCCGAGTCCTCGCGGTATGCCGCGATAGCGAGCGCGGCGAGGGACGGCCGCGACGCCTCTGGCGCGACGCGGCAAAGCGACGAGAGCGCCGCGATGCGGGCATACTGCGACGTCTCGTCTCCTCCGCTCTCCGCGATCGAGAGCGACGCATCGAAGCCGAACACCTCGATCGCCGCCAACGGCTGCTCGCGAACGAGCACCACGGGGACCCACTCCGGCTTGACGGTCGACACCATGCGACGAGCGGCGTCAACGAGCGGGCCGCCGCCCGCGATCGCGGCGGCCCGCAAGAGCGCCCGAGCGCGGTCGATGCCCTCGAAGGAGAGGCGATCGATCGTCTCGAGGGCACGTGCAGGCTCACCGACCGCCGCGAACCGCGCCGAAAGCGCCGGGCTCATGAAGTGCGACGCCCGGTCGAGCAACCTCACGAGCTCTGGCAAATCGAGATACGGTGTCAGCGCCTCGGCGTATCCTTCGTCGTCGAGCCTCTCGCCCTCCACGTCGAGAAGATCGACGACCGCCTCGAACGATACCGAGACGGCGAGGGCGCGCTCTTCGGGGGGTAACAGCGGCAGGAGGGGCGCCAGCGCATTCGCCCGCGACCGCGGCGGCAGCGACATGGCCGCATGAAAGAGGGCGAGCGCGTGCTCTTGGCGGAGCCCTCGCGCCCTCCCCGCGCGGCCGAGCATGGCCCCAGGGTTCGGGCTCGACCTCGCGCGCTCGATGAGCTGCTGGAGGAGCGCATCCGCCTCGGAGCTGGGCAGGAAGCTGGCGGCGGTGAGCCACACATCGAAGTAGCGGTCTGGCCCTTGCTCCGCGCGCCATGTCGCCGCGACCGCCCACCGCGCGAAGGTCGCCGCGTCGCCGCCCGATGTGGCCTGCGCCGCGGTGAGCAACGTCGATGCATCTTGCCATCCATCGCCGCGCCACGTCGTCCCGGTCCGCCGCACGACGTCGAGCGCGCGCCCCGCAAGGCGCTCATGCAGCAGAGGCGAGGCATGCGTCGCGAGCCCGAAAAACGCGTCGGCGAGCGCCCGGGCGGTGCCTTCCCATGCCTCTTCGATCCAGTGGCCGTCCCAGCAGTCGTCTCTCTTTCTCCAGGCTTCGTGCAGGGTCGCCAACGCACCTTGAGAGAGCGCTACGCGAACGAATCGAGATATCGCATCTGGCGACGCGCTGCCTGCGCCCGGCTGTTCAAGGGGCGCGGCGAGCTTCCGTCGGACCTCTTCCACCTCCACCCGGCGCGCAGCGAGGTCCTCGCGTGAGCATGGCCATGCCCAGCGCGGATCACAGAGCGTGAGGAGCTCGGCATCGGACGCGTCGGACGCGAGCAGGTGCGCTCCAGCGTAACGGCGGAGATAGGCGCCGGCGCGGAGCTCCTGAGCGCTGCCGCTTATGCGTGCGAGCACGATCCGTCGCGCCGCCGCTGCGAACCGTCGCTCGCAGGATGCGGTTCGTTGCCCGGCGACGGCTTCCCACGCGGCGCGCAGCGCCTCGTGACGAAAGCGAAGCGCGTCGCCCTCACAGCGCTCTATCAGGGGATCGATGACCTCACCGTGTGCGTCGAGCCAGGCCCTGACCTCCGCCTCCTCGACATCGAGAAGCTGCGCTGCGTCGGAGGGGCCGAGCGGCGCGAAGGCGTGAGCCAGGATCGACAGCAGCGCTTCGAGACGGGAGGCGCCGCGCGCGCGCAGCGAGGCCAAGATCGCCTCGACGTACGCGCGCGGGCCCGGGCCATCGAGCGCTGCCCAGGCGAGCCGATCGCGCAGCGGCTCGTCTAGCTCGTCGAGCCTGAAGCCGCCCACAGGGATGAAAGTCACATCCTCGGGGCGAAAAGCGAGCCGCTCTGCCCACTGTTCGGCCATACGTGATGAACCCGAGACCGTAACCACCACGCGCACCGAGGGGCCGGGCTTGCGAAATGCAGAGCCGCGAGCGCCGTAGGGCTCGTCGATGCACGTATCAGGGCCGTTCAAACCGATAAGGAGCGGCGGCTGGTCGTCATCGACGCTCCAGTCCGCGATCCAGCTGACCAGTCGCATGCGAAGCTCAGCGCGTTCCTCCGTGAGCGGCGCTTCGTCAGGCCACAGCGTGGCCGCTACTTGCGCGAGGATTTCGCGTTCGAAGGATGCGCCAAATGGCCGGCCTATGCGTACGAGCACTTTTAGCATGCCGGGCTCGGTGACCGAGCTGAAGAAGCGAAGGACTATCGTGCTTTTGCCTGCACCAGGCGGGCCATGAACGACGCATACTCTACTTCGGTTGTCTTTGTGCCACTGCTGAAGCGCATCGAATGCAGTCGACTGCGCCTTCCCAAAGAAGCGCTCTGTCATCGGGGGCTCCTCGTGGAAGAGTAGCATGCGCCCTACAAATCCTTAGGATCAAAGACGCCAAACTTGCCGCGCTTTCCTTTTCTCCCAACGATCGCGTGGCTAATCTCGAGTTTCGAGAACATCTCGATGCAGGTTGCGCAGGGGTCCGCGCGGTTGCCGTCCTTCTTGTAAAAGGTCTCGATTGAGATGTTTGGGTCGTCGAACGTGGCTTTGAAGCGACGGTTTGCCTCTGCTACCTTTTCGTCTTCGGTCATCGGGGTGAATGGGTTCCTTTTGGTCGCCTTCTTTGCGGCGGCATCCTGCTCTTTCTTGATCTCCTCGGTGATGGCATTCTTCAGGCGCTGGAGGGCCTGCGTCTCGGCGCAAGGCTTCGTTGTAAATTCTTGCGGGATCGACCCGCCCTCCTCGGGCGTGCGTTTATTTCGTTTGATGGCCTCCCCGACGCTATAGCCCTCGTACAGCACCGTCGCCGGCCGGGTGCTGCTATCGACGATGCGCGAGTAGACGAGCCCGAGCAGGTCCCCGAAGTCGAACGGGTTGTTCCTGGCGTAGGCGAACGTGTTGAGCCCGCCGAGCGGCTCCACCGGATCCGGCGAGATGTACCGGCCGAGCACCGGATCGTAGTACCGGTAGCGGTTGTAGTGGAGCCCCGTCTCCGCGTCGGCGTAGTGCCCCAGGAGCCGCAGCGGCGTCGCCGCCCGCGCGCCGTCGCGCATCGCGGCGTCGCCCCACGCGGTCCTCGCGATCTCGGCGAGGATCTGGCCGTCGCCGTCGACGAGCCGCTCCGGGAAGCCGGCCAGGTCATTGACGTAGTACACCCATGCCCCTTCCTGGGTCTCGCCGTCGCGCCGCACGATCTCCCGGTGCGCCCACGGCTCGCCGCCGTCGTCGAAGCAGTACCGCCGCTCGAACCTCACCCCCTCGGCCTCGGTGATCTCGTGCAGCAGCGTGCTCCCGTGCCAGTAGAAGCGCGTGCGCCGGAGCAGCGCCCACCGGCCATCGTCCCCTCGCCGATAGACTTCCTTCTTGAGCCGCCGCGCGAACGCGTCGTAGGTGCACTTGACCTTGCTCCCGTCGGGCAGGATCACCTCGGACAGCGTGCCCGCCTCCGCCCACCGGTACGACGTGACGCGCGCGCCCGCCTCGGTCCGCGTGCGCCGCTCGGCGAGCCGGCCGAACTCGTCCCAGACGAGCTCGGTCGCGCCGGCGCGCACGAGCAGGTCGCCCTGGCCGTACTCCCGGCCGGCGCCCGTCCCGCTCGCGTCGTGCAGGTTGCCCGCTGGGTCGTACATGAAGAGCTCGCCGCGTGCGCCCTCGGGCACCGCCGCGAGGAGCTGCCCGAGCGCGTCGTGCTGGTAGCGGGTCCACCCGTACCGCGCATCCCACAGGCCCACGAGCTCGGACGACGCGTTGTACTCCATGCGCTGATCGATGGTCGCCGCCGGCTCCCGCGCGCCCACCCAGGCGGGCTCCCCCGGCCGCAGCGGCCGCTCGAGCGCCGGTGACGTGATGCGCCGCTCGACGAGCCTGCCCGCGAGATCGTAGCGCAGCAGCATGCGCCCGCCGCGTGACAGCGCGCGCTCGATCTCGCGCCCGCCAAGGTCGAGCCGCACCTGCATCTCCTCGGCCCCGTCGAGCCGCAGCGTGAAGCTGCGCCCCGCGTAGTCGCGGCGCCACGCCGCGGAGTGGCCGAGCGACGTCCGGAGACGCACCGGCAGGCCGATCGCATCGCGCTCGACGTGGACCTCGAACACCTCGCCGTCCACGATCTGCCGCTCTTTGACGATCGCGCCCGCGGCGTCGCGCACGAATTCCACTCTCCCGGACGCACTTTCAGCCGCCAGCACGTCGCCCCGGAAGTCGTGCTCGAACGTCTCCTCGGTCCCGTCGGCGCGCGTTCGCTTCACGATCCGCCCGAGGAGGTCGCGCTCGAGAAAGATCGCGTGCCCGCCCGCGAACGCCACGCGCACGACGCGGCCGGCGAGGTCGTGGTCGTACCGGATCTCGCGCCCGTCGAAGGTGCGCTCGCGCTCCTTCAGGCCAGTCGGCCCCAGCTCGAACGAATAGGTCTCGCCGCGCGCATTGAGGATGCGGACGAGCCGCTCCTTGCGGTCGTAGCGCAGGCGGACCGTGCTCCCGTCGGGCAGCCGCGCCTCGGCGAGCGAGCCGGTGCCTCCTCGCACGAGGACCGTTCGCCGGCCGCTGGGATCGATCTCCTCGATCACGTTGCCCAGGCCATCACGCTCGAACCGCCACACGAGCCCGCCCGGCTCTTCCACCGAGAGCAGCAGCCCCTTGTTGCTGTGCCGGTAGCGGGTGACCGCGCCGGTCTCGTCGTGCACCGAGGTGCAGCGGCCGAGCTCATCGTAGGTCGCCTGCCAGAGCGCCACGCCGCGCTCGTCCGAGGCCTCGACGGCGTTGCCGTGGTCGTCGTAGCGGTAACGCCGGCCCCGCCCGTTCGGGGCGATCGTCTCGATGGGCAGCCCGCGCGTGTCATGGCGTACCTCGAACAGCACGCCGGTGGGATCCTTGATGACGAGCGCATTGTTCAGGTACTCGACGACCGTCGAGTTGCCGTCGGGATCGACGATCCGGGTGACGTCGCCGTTCGGCAGGCGCTCGATGCACGTCTGCTGGCCGAGCGCATCGACGACGCGCGTCTCGTGGCCGAACAGGTCGCGCTCCCAGGTCGTCGTTGCGCCCATCGCGTCCGTGTACGAGGTCAGGTGCCCGCGTGAATCGTAGATCCGGGTGAAGACGCGCCCGTTCATCACGGCCATGTCGGCCTTGCCGTGCTCGTTGCCGACGTACCGGAACGTGCACGCGGCGTCGGCGACCTCGCAGTAGCCGTGAGGGCCGTACTCGACCTTGACGTGATGGATGCCCTTGGCCTTGGTGCGCCGGTCGGCGAGGAGCTCGGGCAGGTCGTCCGCGAGGCACGGGTCGGCGCCGCTCTCGTGCTCGCCCCACGACTCGATGCCGCGGCCCTCGTTGTCATAGCGGAAGAAGAAGACCAGGCCCGTCGGCAAGCGATAGGAGACGAGCCGATGGTCGTCGTCGTAGGTATATGCCGTCGCGTGCCCGTCCGCGTCGGTGACCCTGACGAGGTTCCCCGCTGGGTCGTGGTCGTACGTCGCGAAGCGCACGACCCGTCCGGAGGCGCACACGACCTCGAGCGCGGTCATCCGCCCCTCGCGTGTCGTCACGACACGGATCGTGCGGCCCACGCAGTCGACGATGCGCGACAGCGATGCTCCGCCGTGGTGGAGCGTGATCCGGTTGCCGGCGCGATCCTCGACCGCCGAGAGGCGGAAGCGCCGGCGCGCCGGGTCGTCGAGGTCCGGCGCGAAGATCCGCCGCGTGCCGCCGGGCACGTCGAGCGCGAACCCTTCTTCATGCCGGTGGAGCACCCATCCGTGCGGCCCCAGTACGCCCGTATCCCGCTCGACGACGCCGAAGGACACGTCCAGACCGTCTTCGGTCCAGACGATCGCGCTGCCCCCGCGGCGCACCTCGACCTCCCAGGCCAAGGTGTGGGTCCAGCCGTAGCCGAGGCCGGTGTCCCGCTTGCGGCTCGTCGTGGAATAGGAGCGCGCGATCTCGAGCGGCAGCGGCCCGCCGAGCGCGAGGTCCACGACGGGCGCCGTGAACACGCGGCCGGTGATCACGTCGATGGGATCTCCGTGCGCCGCCGCTCCGCTGTTCTTGCCTCCGTGGTGCTGGGGGCAGTCGCCGCCGTCCCTGCCGGGCGCGCCGCAGGCGCTCTTGCCGCCACCGCCGGCGCTGTTGCCGCCGTTGCTTCCGTCGGAGCCGTGGCCGTTCCTCGAGCCGTTGCCGCCGCCCGCCCCGTTCCCGCCGCCGCCCCCGCCGCCGCCCATCACGAAGACGCCGGGGTTCATGCCGGGGATCGCGGGGATATTCGGGACGGGAGCGGTACGCGCCATGAGAGCACCTCCGGCAAGGAGCCTGGAGGACGCCCGAGCACCTCCGCGCTGTCAAGAACACTGCGGCGCGGCAGCCAATACCGCTGGATAACGGTCGCGGCTAGGTTTCGATGCGGTGGGAGGGCCGCGGCCGTCGGCGGCACCGCCGCGTCCGCGAACACCGGCGTTCCGGCGGAACGCTCGGCTGCGGGTCAGTGGCCGCCGCCGGTGCCCTTGATCTCGATCTGAGGACGGGTGGGGTGCGGCCAGTCGAGGTGGAAGAACTTGCCGCGCGGCTGGTCCGTGCGCTCGTACGTGTGGGCGCCGAAGTAGTCGCGCTGCGCCTGCAGGAGGTTCGCCGGCAGGTGGGCCGCGCGGTAGCCGTCATAGTACGAGAGCGCCGACATGAACGCAGGGGCCCAGACGCCGTTCTGCGCGGCGATCGAGACCACCCTCCGCCAGTTGGCCTGTCCCCGCTTGATCTGATCGTTGAAGTACGGATCGAGCAGGAGGTTCGTGAGGCCAGGATTGCGCGTGTACGCCTCCGTGATCTTCTGGAGGAACCGGGCCCGGATGATGCAGCCGCCGCGCCAGATGCTCGCGATGGTGCCGAAATCGAGCTTCCAGCCGTACTCCGCCTGCGCCGCCGCCATGAGCTGGAAGCCCTGGGCGTAGGCGCAGATCTTCGAGCAGTACAGCGCGTCGCGGATCGCCGTGATCGTGCCCTGCCTGTCCTCGACCGGCGCGGGGGTCGGCCCGGCGAGGTGCTTCGACGCCTCGACGCGCTCGTCCTTGAGCGCCGAGAGGCAGCGGGCGAACACCGCCTCGGCGATCGCGTTCGCGGGGATGCCCATGTCGAGCGCGTTGCTGCTCGTCCACTTGCCCGTGCCCTTCTGCCCGGCCGTGTCGAGGACGAAGTCGACGAACGGCTTGTCCCTCTGGACAGGATCCTTCTGCTGGAGGATGTCCGCCGTGATCTGGATGAGGTACGAGTCCAGATCCCCGCTGTTCCACTCGGAGAAGATGCGCGACATCTCGTCCTTCGACAGCCCGAGCAGCCCCTCGAGGAGCGTGTAGGCCTCGCAGATGAGCTGCATGTCGATGTACTCGATGCCGTTGTGGACCATCTTCACGTAGTGGCCCGCGCCGTTCGGCCCGATGTACGCCGTGCAGGGGACGCCGCCCTCCACCGGCTTGCCCGGGGCCGCGCCCTCGAGGGGCTTGCCGGTCACGGGATCCACCTTCGCGGCGATCGCGCGCCAGATCGGCTCCAGGTGCTGCCAGGACGCGGGGTCGCCGCCCGGCATCAGCGAGGGGCCGAAGCGCGCGCCGACCTCGCCGCCGGAGACGCCCGAGCCGAAGAACTTGCACTTCGATGCGTACTCCTGCTCCCGCCGGATGGTGTCGGTCCAGAGCGAGTTGCCGAGATCGACCACGATGTCGTCCGGCTCGATCCCCGCCTCGAGGAGCTGCTTGACCACCATGTCCACCGGCGGACCGGCCTTGACCAGGATCACCGCCTTGCGGGGCTTCTTCAGGGCGCGGACGAAGTCCTTCAGCGTCTCGCAATAGACCAGGCCGCCCGGAGTGCTCGGGTTCCTCGCGACGAAGTCCCTGGCGACCTGCACCGTGCGGTTGTACACGGCCACCTTGAACCCGTGGTCGGCCATGTTGAGCGCGACGTTCTCGCCCATGACGGCCAGCCCGATCATGCCGATGTCGCAGCTGGATGTGGCATCATTCATCCCGGTTCTTCTCCTTCACACGTGGCTCGTGCTCCGTCAGCGACCGCTGTCTTGTGCGGATCGGACGGCTCGGCAAGGCGTCGGCCCGCGCGTCGTCGATCTCTGTCTCTGTGGGTCGGCTGGCAGCCACGGCGGCGCATTCTTCGCAGGCCGGGGCCGCGGCGTCCAGTGCGGTCGCGAGCGGCCGGCGTCCGGATGGGCGTGCTGGCCAGCTCCGCCCGCGTTCGCGCGGCGCTTCGACGCGCCTCGCGCGCCCTCCGGGGTGAGCGCCGCGCCCGGCCGGCCCGCCGCGCGGCCGGCGTGGCGCCCTGCGTCGTGAGGCAGGCCCGGCGCCGAGCCGCCCTCCGCGCCGGCGCGGAGGGCGCCCTCGGGCGCCGCGGGCTCCGCGGGATGCGTGGGGCGCCTGCTCGAGCGGGCGGCGGCGCGCCAGGAGTCGGACGCGCTCGGCGCGCCGACGTGGAGCCGGGTGCTCCAGAGCTCGTCCCGCCGGAGCGCCGGGAAACGGCCGGGTCCCGTCCGGGGGCGCTCCGCACGAGGGATCCTGGACGCCCGCGCCGCCGCCGCGACCACCGTCTGGCAGCGAGGAGTCGCTCGGCACACCTGACCAGGCGCGACGGCAGCGGGAGAGCCGCTCTTTTTTTTGCATGGGACAGCGTTGAAGGGTGTTATCTCCATCCCACCGATGCGCTCCCCGCCGGTCACGGGCTCTGGCAGGGACTGACAAGGAAGGGGCGACCGATGATCACGAAGACGACGAAGGCAGCGCTTGGGCTCGCAGGGCTCGGTGTGCTCGCGGGCTGCACGGAGACGCTCGACTCGCAGCAGATCCGCACCGGGGGGATCTCGGCGACCCTGGAGGCGGTCGCCGAGAGCGCGTCATCGACGAGCGTGACGGCCACCCTCAAGGCCGGCGGCGACGAGAGCAACACGTACGTCATCCTGAGCGGAGGAGACCGGATCTCGGCGGAGGCGGACGGGGAGACGGTCGACATGTCGGCCGAGAGCGCCGGCGTCTATGTGGCCCGGTTCAAGACGGGCGCGGAAGACACCGAGTTCAAGGTGCTGCTGGACCGGGAAGACGACGACGACGCGCCGGGCAACGCCGGGACGCTCCCGGCCCCGTTCGATCTCGAGGCGCTGCCGTCGGAGCCGGCCTCGCGCGGCGAGGACCTCACCGTCGCGTGGTCGCCGAGCGGGACCGGCGACGACATGCAGATTCGGGTGAACGGGAGCTGCATCTTCTCCCGGACGATCGACGTGGGGGGCGACCCGGGGACATACACCATCAAGGCGGGGACGCTGGAGTCGACCCGCGAGGACGAGCCCGAGACGTGCGATGTGGACATCGTGATCAGCCGCGCGCGCTCCGGCGTGACGGATCCGGGTCTGGACCCGGAGAGCTCGTTCGAGCTCAAGCAGGTCCGGCGGGACCGCTTCCCGTCTGCGCCCTGAGCCTCCGGGGCGCGGCGGTGGCGCGGCTGCCGCGGGCTCAGCCGAACAGCGCCGCGTAGTCGTCCTCGCGAAAGCCCACCAGCACCTTGTTCCCCTTCACGAGCACCGGGCGCTTGACGAGCTTGCCGTCCTCGGTGAGCCACCGCGTGATCTCCTCGTCGCTCGCGGCGTCCACGCGGGCCTTGCCGAGCGCGCGGTAGCTCTGCCCGCTCGTGTTGAGCCACCGGCGCACGGAGAGCCCGCTCGCCGGGATCCACCGGGCGAGCTCGTCGGCCGTCGGCGGCTCGTCGACGATGGGGCGCACGGCGACGTCGACGCCGCGGTCGCCGAGCCACTTGAGCGCCTTCTTGCAGGTGCCGCAGCCGGCGTAGGAGAGGATCTGGACCTTGCTCATGCCGGGGCTTCTGCCGCCTTCGCGGAGGGGAAGCAAGGGTCGCTCGTCGCTCGTCGCTCGTCGCTCGTCGCTCGTCGCTCGTCTTCCCTCTTCCGTCTTCCCTCTTCCGTCTTCCGTCGTCCCTCTTCCCTCTGCGTGCGCGTGCGCGTGCGCGTGCGCGTGCGCGCTCATTCCGTGCACGTCTCTCGTCCTCCGCTTCTGTATCCATCCGCGTATTCATGATCGTGCGGGCGCTCAACACGATTGCTCACGAGCACGTGGACGAACACGGAATGAGCGCGCACGCGCACGCGCACGCGCACGCGCACGAAGAGGCGGACGAAGACGGAAGACGGAAGACGGAAGACGGAAGACGGGGGGACGGAAGACGGAAGACGGAAGACGGGGGGACGGAAGACGGAAGACGGAAGACGGAAGACGGAAGACGGAAGACGGGGGGACGGAATGTGAGGCGGAAAACGGACTGCATCAAAATGGTTCCCGCCCCGTGTCGTGGAGCCCCGATCCCCCCGCGCTATCGACGGATTCGGACTACCGGATCTCCTCGGTCGATGAAGCCTCCTCGCCTCCGCGACGCGGAAGAAATCCGCATCGCGCGACGATCCCTCTGGTATACGTGCGCGCGGAAAGGAGCCGCCTCCGGCGGCAGAGCGCCTCGTGATCCGCCTCGATTCCATCAGCAAGCAGCACGGTAAGCAGATCCTCTTCCTCGAGGCCTCGGCGGCGGTGAACCGCGGCGAGAAGGTAGGCCTGGTGGGGCCGAACGGCTCGGGCAAGACCACGATCTTCCGGATGATCACCCGCGAGGAGGCCCCCGACGGCGGCCAGGTCGCCATCGACCGCGGCGTGACCATCGGGTACTTCAGCCAGGATGTCGGCGAGATGAAGGGCAAGAGCGCCGTCGCCGAGACGATGGACGGCGCCGGCCCGGTCTCCGTCGCGGCCGCCGAGCTCCGCGAGCTCGAGGCCGCGCTGGCCGATCCGGAGCGGATGGACGAGATGGAGAGCCTGATCGAGCGCTTCGGCCACGCGCAGGCGCGCTTCGAGGAGCTCGGCGGCTACGCGCTCGACGCCAGGGCGCGCGAGATCCTCGCCGGCCTCGGCTTCAGCCAGGCCATGATGGACGGCGACGTGGGCGCCCTCTCGGGCGGGTGGAAGATGCGCGTCGCCCTCGCCCGCATCCTGCTCATGAGGCCCGACGCGCTCCTGCTCGACGAGCCGACCAACCACCTCGACATCGAGTCGATCATCTGGCTCGAAGGCTACCTCAAGCAGCATCAGGGGGCGCTCATCATGACCTCGCACGACCGCGAGTTCATGAACCGCATCGTGACCAAGATCATCGAGATCGACGGCGGCGAGCTCACCTCCTACTCCGGCAACTACGACTTCTACGAGCAGCAGCGCGCCATCCACGAGCAGCAGGCGGAGGCGCAGTACGAGCGCCAGCAGGCGATGCTCGCGAAGGAGATGCGCTTCATCGAGCGCTTCAAGGCGCAGGCCGCCAAGGCGGCGCAGGTCCAGTCGCGCGTGAAGAAGCTCGAGAAGATCGACAAGGTCGAGCCGCCGAAGCAGAGGAGGACCATCCGCTTCGAGTTCAAGCCCCCGCCGCGCTCGGGCGACGACGTGGCGCGGCTCGAGGGGGTCAAGAAGGCGTACGGCGGCCGCCCCATCTACGACGGGCTCGACCTCCTCATCCGCCGCCGCGAGCGCTGGTGCGTGATGGGCGTCAACGGCGCCGGCAAATCCACGCTGCTCAAGCTCGTCGCGGGCGCGGCCGCGCCGGACGAGGGCAGCGTGACCGTCGGCGCGAGCGTGAAGCTCGGCTATTTCGCCCAGCACGCGATGGAGCTCCTCGACCCTTCGCGCTCGGTCTGGGAGTCCATCGTCGCGAGCTTCCCGCAGGCCTCCGTCGGCTCGCTCCGCACGCTCGCCGGCGCGTTCGGCTTCTCCGGCGACGACATCGACAAGCCCTGTCGCGTCCTCTCGGGCGGCGAGAAGGCGCGCCTCGTGCTCGCGATCATGCTCTACGACCCGCCGAACTTCCTCGTGCTGGACGAGCCGACCAACCACCTCGACATGGCCACCAAGGAGATGCTCGTCGAGGCGCTCTCCGCGTTCGAGGGCACCATGCTGTTCGTCTCCCACGACCGCCGCTTCCTCGCCGCGCTCTCCAACCGCGTCCTCGAGGTCCTGCCCGAGGGGCCGCGCGTCTACGGCGGCGGATACCTGGAGTACGTGGCCCAGAGCGGACACGAGGCGCCGGGGCTCAGGGGCTGAAGCGCGCAGCACCCCAGGCGCCCGGCCGGGCGGCGCGAGCGCCGATCGAGCTCAACTTCCGTTGTCGTCGACTGGAGCGCGGCGCGAGGTAACACCTGCGTGAGCACCGCGCTGTCGTGCGTGGAGGCCTGCATGGATCAGCTCGGTGGACCGAACCCACAGCGGCTCTCCCGTTTCATCCGCCGCCGCCGTGACGCGATCCTGGAAACCTGGAAGGCGCAAGTCCGGACGCTGAGCCCCGCGAGAGGGCTGTCGGATCCGGTCCTGACCGACCACATCCCACACCTCCTCGAGTACATCGCCGACGTGGCGGGCGGCGAGATCACGGGAGCCCCCGTCGACCGGACGCTCCGCGGAATGCCCGGGTGTCACGCGCTGAGCCGGCTGGGCCAGGGGTACGATCTCGCCGATGTCGTGCAGGAGTACGCGACGCTCCGCGCGGTGCTCCTCGACCTCTGGGAGCGGGAGGGGAGCGGCGACGGCGCGGGCGGCGGGCGGCTCCTGCTCAACAAGGCGATCGACGACGCGATCGCGGACGCCGTGACCCGCTACCAGGACGCGCGCGTGCGGCTGCTCCAGATCCTCGAGCGCATCTCGATCGCCGCGCTGGGCAGCAGCGATCTGGACACGTTCCTGGGGGCGCTCCTGCGCGCCACCCGGCAGGCCGCGGCGGCCGTGGACGTGGCGATCCTGCTGCTCCGGGACGGCGACGCGTTCGAGGTCCAGGCGAGCGCCGGCCTGGAGGACGATCCCCTGCGCGGCGACGTGATCGACGCGGCGCGGGAGCTCGCGCGCGCGGTCCTGGACGCGGGCCAGCCCTGCTCGCTCGACGAGGTGCTCGGGTCGGCGCCCGGCGCGGCGCGGGCGCTCCGGTCGAGGGGGCTGCGCGCCGTCTACGGCGTGCCCCTGCTCCACGAGGCGCGCCCCCTCGGCGTCACGGTCTTCGGGTCGCGCAGCGCCGACGAGCTCTCCGAGGAGGACATCCTGATGCTCCGCACGATGACGAGCCGCGCGAACGCGCTCATCCTGCAGGCGCAGCTCGCCGCGAAGGAGCGCGCGGCGATGCGCGAGGCGCACGACGCCCGCGCGCTGCTCGAGGAGGTGATCGAGCAGATGCCGGCGGGGGTCATCATCGCCGAGCGGGGGACGGGGCGCGTCCTGCTCAAGAACCGGCAGGCCGCGGCGATCGCCGGGCGGCCGCTCGACGCCGCGCGGGGCATCGAGGACTACGCCGCGGAGGCGGGGTTCCACCCGGACACCGGCGAGCCGTACGAGCGCTCGGAGTGGCCGCTGGCGCGCGCCGTCACGGCCGGCGAGGTCGTGCGCGACGAGGAGATCGAGGTGCTGCGCGGCGACGGCACGCGGCGGCGGATCCTGGTCTGCGCGAGGCCGGTCCGGGATCCGGACGGGCGCGTCTCGGCGGGCGTCGCCACCATCTTCGACGTCACCGAGCGGACGCGCTCCGAGCAGGCGCAGCGCTTCCTCGCCACCGCGAGCGCCGCCCTGAGCGACAGCCTCGATTTCGACGACACGCTCGGCCGGCTCGGCCGCCTCGCCGTCCCCGAGCTCGCGGACTGGTGCGTCGTCCACACGCTCCCCGAGGCCGAGGCGGCGCGGCGGGTCCTGGTGACGCACGCGCGGCCCGAGGAGGTCAGGCGGGCGCGCGCGCTGCTCCGGCGGCTCGATCCGCCCCCGGAGCTCGCCGCGCTGATGGCGCAGGTGCTCCGCGACGAGCGCGCGGAGCTCCTCCGGGACCTCTCGCGCCCGCACCCGCTGCTCGCCTTGCTCGGCGAGCAGCGGGCGCGGGCGCTCGTCCGGGAGCTCGGGCTCCGGTCGGCGATGCTGGTCCCCCTGATCGCGCGGGGCCGCGCCTTCGGCAGCATCCTGCTGGCGACGGCGGAGTCCGGGCGAATCTACGACGAGGCGGACCTCGCGGTCGCGCGCGATCTGGCGCAGCGGGCGGCGCTCGCGGCGGACAACGCCCGGCTCTACGCGGCCGCGCAGCGCGCGATCGAGCTGCGCGACAAGGTCCTCGCCACGGTGTCGCACGACCTCAGGAACCCGCTCAGCGCGATCATCACGGCGACCGCCCTGCTGACCCGGCGCGCGGCGGCGCGCGGCGAGGGCGGGGCCGACGCGAAGGCGATCGAGGCGATCCAGCGCTCGGCGCACCGGATGGACCGGCTGATCCACGATCTGCTCGACTTCGCGAGCCTGCGCGCGGGCCGGCTGGCGCTGAGCCGGAAGCCGCAGGATCCGCGGGAGATCGTCCGGGAGGCCGTCGAGACGTTCGAGCCGCTCGCCCTGGAGAAGGGGGTCCGCCTGGGCGCGACGTCGGACGACGACGTCCCGCTCATCCGTTGCGATCGCGATCGCATGCTCCAGGTGCTCTCCAACCTGCTGAGCAACGCCCTCAAGGTGACGGAGCCGGAGGGCGCGGTCTCGGTGAGGTGCGAGCGCCGGGCGGAGCACGTCGTGTTCTCGGTGACGGACACGGGGCCGGGGATCCCGGAGGACGAGCTCCCGCACCTCTTCGAGCGGTTCTGGCGGGGCCAGCGGAACGGCTACAAGGGCACCGGGCTCGGCCTGGCCATCGCCCGGGAGCTCGTGGTGGCGCACGGCGGGACCCTCGGCGTGGACAGCCGCGTGGGCGAGGGGAGCACCTTCCGGTTCACGATCCCCGTGGGCGACGTCGAGCGCTGAGCCCGGGCCGGCCGGGAGACGTCGGGGGCCGCGCCCCCGACGCGGAGAGGGAGGAGTGGACGATCGATCGCGCCGGCCCCAGGGGGTCCCTCCGGAGGACGAAGCATGGCGAGCGAGAGGACGCAGGACCAGCTCGGTAGCGAGCGCCCGGAGCACGAGGTCAGCGAGGAGAAACGGCCCGCGTCGCAGGCGGACGTGCCCGGCGTGCGCGGGCCGATCACCTCGTCCGGCGAGCGGGAGGACGCGCCATCGGGCGAGGTCGAGACCTGGGGCAGCGAGGGGGGCGCCGGCACCTACGAGGGGGGGCCGGTCGTGTCGGACACGAAGCTGCCGCCGGGGCGCTCGGGCCGCAGACCGGCGTGATCGCGGCGGTCTGCGCGTGGCCGGGGCGCGCGGAGCGGGCTCGTCGAGGTCGCGGGCGTCGAGCCTCGGGCCCGACGGAGCAGCCCACGGCTGCTGCTGGTATTACAGCGCGGGCCGGGGCGCGCACCGCTTGATGTAATCCGGGCCGGGGCAGCCCTCGTGGGTCAGGACCTCGCCGTCCTTGCACACCACGAGCGCAGCCCGGATGTCGAGGCACCTCCCCGGCCCCGCCTCCACGCACCGATGCTCCGTGGTGGTTCCGAGGGCGCAACCGTCGACCTGCCCCTCGGGGCAGTCGAGCAGCGGCCCCGTGGAGCAGGCGTCCCCCGGCCGGGCGCCGGGCGCCGTCGTCCCCTGCGCCGCTTGCTGGGTCGTGCAGGCGGCGCTCACGGCGAGCGCGAGCGCGGAGAAGAAGAGTTGGCCCCTCCGGGGCGTGCGGCTCCAAGCGTCCATGCCGTGGTTCTCCGTGGGTCAGGTCCGGACGGGAATCCCCGAGGCAGGTCACCGCCCGGCGCGCCCGGCAGACTACTCCACGAGACGGCGCGCCCCCGGCGCTTTCGCCACCGCCCCCCGGGGGGCGCGCGGCCGCGAGGATGCCGTGGGCGCAACCTCGGTCAGGTCGGCGGCTCAACCTCGGTCGGCTCGGCTCAACCTGGCTCGGCTCAACCTCGGTCGGCTCGGCGGCTCAACCTCGGTCGGCTCGGCTCAACCTCGGTCGGCTCGGCTCAACCTCGGTCGGCTCGGCTCAACCTCGGTCGGCTCGGCTCAACCTCGGTCGGCTCGGCGGCTCGGCTCAACCTCGGTCAGGTCGGCTCGAGGCTCGACGAGCACGTCCACGCTTAAATCCACGCTCGCGTTGGCGGTCGCGCTGGAACACGCGAGGAGGCACGCGCCGGTCAAAACGCGCCGCCGCCGTGCGCGAGCAGCGCCCAGCTGTCGCCGCCCGTCGGGGTCGCGGAGCCGCGCTCCGCCAGGTCGTCGAAGAACGCGGGACGGAAATTGAGCCGCGCCCCCAGCTTGACGTTGCGCGTGACGAGCCGCTCCACCCCCGCGCTGATCGGCACCGACAGCGCGAACGCGTCGCCACCCTCGCCCGCCCAGCCGACGTAGCCCACGCCCGCGACCACGAACGGCTGCACCACCGCCTGGTCGGCGCGCAGGATGTTGTAACGCACCCCCGCGTCGAGCGACGTCATCACGAGCGCCTCGTCCGTCGTGGCACGCTCGTTCACCGAGCCCGTGTAGTTGCCCTCGATCGCCACGCGCGGCGACAGGGTCCCGGTCACGCGCACGTTCCAGCTCGGACCGATGCCCGCGGCGCCGCCCACGTAGCCCAGCACGCCCAGGCCGCCCTCGACCGCGATCGTGGGCTCGGGGATGCGCCGGATGAGCGGCTGATCCGCCGAAGGGACCTCCCCGGTCGGCGGACCGCCGCGCTGGCCCGTCGCCCTCGTGTCCTGCGCGCCCGCTGCCAGCGCGAGCGTCATCGTGGTAGCGACGGACATTCCCGCCGCCGCGTATCGTAGCGTCCGCATCATCGGTCTCCCTCCGTGGACTGGTTCCGCCTGTGACGCCGGCGTGTGCACACAGTGGGCCACATTTCCCCTGTGCAGCGCGGGCCCGGCCGCCCGCAGTGAGCCGTTGCGGCGGCCCGGCGGGTCTGAGAGAAGCGGCGCTCCGGCCGCCGCGGAGACACCGGACCCGGCCGCGCCCGTACCGGGCGCTCGGCCATCGAGACGAGAACCAGAGGAGCCACACGATGTTGTCGAAGAAGAGCATCTACGAGACCCTCGCCGCGCTGGGCACGGGTGCCATGGTGATGAGCGGCTGCGGCAGCGCGCAGGCGCCGGTGAACGCGGCCGAGGTCCCCGCCGCGCAGGAGACACCTCCGGCCGCCCCGGCCGAGGCCACCTCCGGCGACGCCGCCGCGGGCGAGGGCGCCCCCGCGGCCCCGGCCCCCGCAGCCCCGGCCGCCGCGGCCCCGGCCCCCGCCGCCCCGGCTGCGCCGGCCGCCCCGGCCTCGGCCGACACGCCCACGCCCCCCGCCGACGCGCCGTCGGCGCTGACCGCGCCCCAGGTCGCGCCCACGGCCACCCCGGCCCCCGCCGCGCCCGGGCCCGCGCCCACGAGCGCCCCGGCCAAGCCCGCCGCGAAGAAGCCGGCCGCCAAGAAGCCCGCCCACGCGGGCTGCGGCCAGGGCACCTGCGGCTGACGCGCGTCGGCCGTGCCCGCGGAGGTCCCCCCCATGACCGGCAGCGCGCTCACCGGCGTCGGCCTCGGGCTCCGGTGGGAGTTCCTCGACGAGGTGCTCGCGGCGGTCGACGCGCTCGACCCGCCCGCGGCGCTGCCCGTCCCCTTCTTCGAGCTCTCCCCCGAGAACTACCTGCGCCGCGGCGGCTACTTCCCCGCCGCCATCGAGCGCATCCGGGAGCGCTGCCCGATCCTGACGCACGGGCTCACCCTGTCGGTCGGCGGGCTCGACCCGTTCGACCCCGGCTACCTGCGCGCCCTCAAGGAGCTCCTCGGGCGGCTCGATCCCCCCTTCCACAGCGATCACCTCTGCTTCTCCGGCGTCGACGGCAGGATCCTCCACGACCTCCTGCCGCTCCCCCTGACCTCCGCGGCCGCCGCCCACGCCGCGGCCCGCATCCGCGAGGCCGAGGACCGGCTCGAGCGCCCGATGGCGATCGAGAACATCACCGCCTACCTGGTCCCGGGCCGCGCCGCGATGGACGAGGCCGACTTCCTCGTCGAGGTGCTCGAGCGCGCCGGCTGCGGCCTCCTGCTCGACGTGAACAACGTCTACGTGAACTCCCGGAACCACGGCTTCGATCCGGCCGCGTTCCTCGAGAAGATCCCGCCCGGGCGCGTCGTCGCGATGCACGTCGCCGGGCACGCGTTCTGCGCCGAGGCGGAGCTGCTCATCGACACGCACGGCGCCCCGGTGATCGCGCCCGTGCTCGACCTGCTCGCCCGCGCCGTCGCGCGGACCGGGCCGGTGCCCGTCGTGCTCGAGCGCGACCACGACGTGCCGCCGCTCGCGGCGCTGCTCGCCGAGGCCGCGGAGGTCGACGCGGCGTACCGGCGCGGGCTCGCCGCGCGGGAGGCGCGGGCGTGAGCGCCGCGGAGGGCGCGCCGCCCGAGCTCGCGGCGCTGCAGCGGGCGCTCCAGCGCACCGTGAGCGCGGAGGACGGCGGCGCCATCGCGGCCGATCCGCGCGCGTGGCTCGAGCGCGCCGGGCTCACGGGGCCGGATCTCGAGGCGATGGCCGCGCTCCCTCCGGGGCGGCTGCTCCTCTACCGGCGCCTCGTCCGCCGCGGGCTGACGGGCGCGATCCGCGCCGAGATCCCGCGGACCGCGGCGCGGCTCGGCGCGCGGTTCGAGGCCGACGTCGCCCGCTTCTTCGAGGAGGAGCTGCCCCGCTCGCGCTACCTCCGCGACGTCGCCTTCGAGTTCGTGGCCTTCGCGGCGCCGCGCTGGGCCGAGGACCCGGACGTGCCCTCGTACCTCGCGGATCTCGCGCGCCACGAGCTCGTCGCGCTCGCGGTGGCGTGCGCCGAGCCGGACGGCGCGGAGACCGTCACGCCGGGCGCATCCGGGCCGGGCGCATCCGGGCCGGGCACGTCCGGGCCGGGCGCGTCCGGCGAGGAGCTCTCGCTCGACCGGGGCGCGCGCTTTCAGCGGGCCGCCACGCTCGTGCGCCACGAGCACGCGGTCCACCGGCTGTCGGCCGACGAGGCGGCGCGCGACGTCCCCGCGCGGGAGCCGGTGAGCTTGCTCGCGTACCGCGACGCCGAGCACGAGGTCCGCTACCTCGAGCTCACGCCGCTCGCGGCCGAGATCCTCGGCCGCCTCCTCGCCGGCGAGGCGCTCGGGGAGGCCGTGGTCGCGGGCTGCGCTGCGCAGGAGCACCCGGTCGACGGCCCGGTGCTGGAGAGCACCGCGGCGCTCCTCGGCGATCTCGCCGAGCGCGGGGTGCTCCTCGGGCCGTCTCCGCGCTGATCTCCGGCCCGTGGAGGGGGTTGCCCGCCCGGGGCCGGCAGCGGCCACGCCCTCCGGAGCACGCGCGGCCGCGCTTGCTCCGCGGCGCCCCCTCCGGAACAAGCGCGGCCGCGCTTGCTCCGCGGCGCCCCCTCCGGAACAAGCGCGGCCGCGCTTGCTCCGCGGCGCCGCCCGGGGGTAACGCATGGCCGTGGTGATGGCAGATCGACCCGTGCAACGCACCCTCGTCTGGCTGGCGGCCGGCCTGTGGCTCGGCTGCGGCGGCTCCGGCGCCGGCGCCGCGGGACACGGGCCCCTGGCGGGCGCCTCCGGCGGCGGGGGTGACAGCGGCCATCCGGGCAGCGGTACGGGCGGCGGCAGCAGCGCGGGCGGCGGCGACACCGGCGCCGGCGCGGGAGGCAGCGGAATGGGAAGCACCGGCGTGGGCGGCAGCGGCGAGGAGAGCACCGGCGCGGGCGGCGGCGGGGAAGGCACCGGCGCGGGCGGCGGCGCCTCGGCGCCCGCGCCCTTCGTCTATGTCGGGGGCCATCGAGGCATCTTCGTCTTCCGCCTGGACGAGTCCGATGGATCGCTCTCCGCCGTGGAGGGCCCGCTCGACGCCGAGATGAACCCGACCTTCCTCGCCGTCGACCCGGCGCACCGGCGCCTCTTCGCGGTCAACGAGCTGGGCGAGGTGGACGGCGAGAGGTCGGGCGCGGTGAGCGCGTACCGGATCGACCCGGCGGACGGGACGCTCACGTTCCTCAACAGGGTCTCCTCGAAGGGCGCTGGGCCTGCCCACCTCTCCGTGGATCGCGCCGGCCGCTTCGTCCTCGTCGCCAACTACGGCGGGGGCACGGCGGCGGTGCTCCCCATCGGCCAGGACGGCGCGCTCGGCCAGGCGGTCTCCGAGGCGGTCTTCCCGGGCCGCCTGCCGAGGTCGCATCAGATCGTGACCGCCCCGTCGAACCGGTTCGCGTTCGTCACCAACCTCGGGCTCGACACGATAGCCCAGCTCACCTTCGATCCGGACACGGGCCAGATGGCGCCCAACGATCCGCCGGCCCTCTCCCTCCCTCCGGGCACGACCCCCCGGCACCTCGACTTTCACCCGAGCCGGACGCTCGCCTACGTGATCCACGAGTCCTCCGACGCGATCACCACGCTGGGCTACGACCCGCAAAAGGGCACGCTCTCCGCCCTGTCCACCGTCTCGACGCTCCCGGACGGCGTGAGCGGCCTGGCGAACACCTGCGCCGAGATCCAGGTGGCCCCCACGGGCAAGTTCGTTTACGGGTCGAATCGAGGCCACGACAGCATCGCGATCTTCGCGATCGACGCCGGGACCGGAGCGCTCACCGCCGTCGGCCACCAGCCGACCCAGGGGAAGACGCCGCGCCATTTCCAGCTCTCGCCGGCGGGCAAGCTGCTGCTCGTCGCGAACCAGGACTCCGACAGCATCGTCGCGTTTCACGTGGACGAGACGACAGGCGCCCTCGAGCCGACCGGCCGCGTCACCGAGGTACCCCGGCCGACGTACGTGGGGATCGTGGCGCCGTCGGGCCGGTGAGCGCGTCGACCGGATCGCCGTCGCCCTGCCCCCCCTCGAGCCCAGCGCCCGCTCCCCCTCCGCGAGCCTCGTACCAGCGTCCGTCGCCCGCGGCGCCGGAGGGGGCGCGCGGCGCCTCGGCCTCGCGCGCGCCCCGCGACGAGCTACTCGTCGCTGGGTGAACAGTGCACCACGTCGGCGTCATAGGCGTCGCACAAGTTCTCACACAACTCAGCGCCTTCCCAGCAGCACCCGGCGCTCGAGCACCCTTGCGCGTCTCCGTCTATCCCGTTGCTGCACACGACGAAATAAGGAGGGCACTCGGACTCCGCTTCGCAGGCTTGCCCGCAGTCACCGCACCCGCCGGCGCCCGCCGTGACGAGGACCTGCATGACCATCACGACGAACACCGCAGACAGCGAGAATCGCGCCAGTTTCAAGGTGCCCCCTCCCGAAGCGCTCGCCGTTGGCCGTCGAGCCCGCCCCTCATCGCGTCCGCATCGACCTCTCGTGCCGTCCCGCCGCCGCTCGTCTCCTCCACGTGATCGCCTGAACCCGCGGAGGGCATGCCCGGCAGCGGGGCCCACGGCGGCCGCACCCGTCAGCGGATGAAGACGGCCTCATCCGACTGACAGCAGAAGAACGACTCGCCCCTCGGCCTCACGTCACCCGTGGGCACGCCGCCACGCGCGGCGCACGAGCCTGGCTCGTCCTCGATCCACTGCGCGTCCAGGCTCGCCAGCCGCAGGCCCGGCCCCGTGACGCACTTCGGGCCGGCGAGCGTCACCGTCACCGCGTCGAGGACCCGCCCGCAACTGCGGTCCTCGTAGGCCGACACCAGCGCGACACACCTGCTGCCGTGAGCCGGGCCGCACTCGCACCGCGTGCAGCCGCGCGTGTCGTCGAAGCCTCGAAAGAACGTGCGCATCTCGGGGTACGCCGCCGGGCAACGCGGGGCGCCCTCGCCGAGATAGTGGATGCACACCGTGAAGTCCGGATGTCGCGACGCGAGCCACGCGACGCAGGTCGCGTCCAGGTCCGAGTCGGCGCGCTCCCCCTCGACGCCGGCGCAGCCGCGCGCGCGCTCGCCCCACGGCGCGGGTAGATCGCGCGGCTCTCCTGCGCGCTCGTCCACCACCTCGCAGGCGCTCACCGTCGGCGCCGGGATGCGGAGCGAGCCGATCTCCCCCGGGGCCGCGGCGGCCGGCGCCGCACACGCGCCGTCCCACCCCGCGGGCGCGTCGAACGACATGGATCCCGGCCCGTCGCACGCGGCCGAGGAGCTCCCTTCGAGGGCCCGGGGCAGCTCGCAGGACGGCCCGGAGCACCTGCAGGGAGGACACGCGTGCGCGCGATCGAAGCCGCCGTAGCCATCGAACACGCGTTCAGGCGCCTCCTTCGGGCACTCCGGCACGGACGCCTCATCCCCCGGCGATCCCATCCAGAAGAGGATGGGATCGCCGAAGCCGGGGGGCGGCGGGGCCGTCACGCACGGGTCTATACTTCCGTAGAGGTCCAGGCCGGGGTATGGGTCCTCATCCGTGCTCAACATGATTTTTCCGGCCGTCCAGCAGCCCGCGACGCTCCCGAGGGCAGCGACGGCGAGCGCCGTCCCGGCCCGACGCTTCTTCATGATCATAGGCCTTCTCCGGCTCGGATCGGCGCCGCTCTCTGACACGGTGTCTTCGCGCGACGCCGATCGCCGCGGCCCCGCCGGGATCTCCCCGCTTGTTCAGGCACGTTGACGAGGCGATCCCCCCGGGGCGCGCAGCGCTGGCGACGCTCCAGAGCGAAAGAGCGCCCGCACTCCGATCTCATACTTGTATCGACCCATGCAGGAAAGTCCAATCTTGCGCGCAGGCTCGACGATCCGAGGCATTCCATCGGGCGCGAATGAATTCTCATTTTTTCTGCAACTCATATGGCAACCTTGCGAGAGTCCGTGTTTGGGCAGAAGCGCCTGTGAATATCTGGCGTTCTCCCTGGGCGGATCGGTCGGGTCGACGGGTCCCGGCGGCCGTGTAGCCACCGCATGGGCCGGGCGGCTGCGCGCTGCCCGGCGCGCGCAGGGCAGCCGGTGGCGTCGAGGCGGGCGTCACCGAGCTCGACGGCGCCGTGCTCCCCGACCGCTCGGCGTCAGCCCGGGCCCCTGGCGCCGCCGCAGGCCACGCGCGACCTGCGGAGCGCGCACCGGGCAACTCCTACCGCACAAAAGCCGCTGAGCAGCAGCCATGCTCGACGCGGCACGACGAGGTGGCGAGCTCCTGGCGCGCGGCCACCTTCAACCCGTCAAGAAGGCAGCCGCATATCGCCAATCCATTGAAGCATCGCATCGGGCCCCCCACGTCGATCTCGCCCTCGCGCAGGTCCCCCTCGGCATGGCGCACCACCCCTTCAGCCGAGAGCGAGAGTCCGGCCACCCTGAAGACGAGATCGGCCGCTCCATGGAGACCATCGCCCGCGCCCAGCGCCAGCGTCGTGCCGCAGGTGCTGCTCTGGCGGCTCGCCTGGTGGTCGTTGCCGCCCGCGACGCCGACGTCGCGGCCGAGGGTCGGCTCGCGGACGGCGAGCTGGCGCTCGACCCGCTGGGGGGTGTGCTCGCGCGAGGTCCTCACCCGGTCGAACGGGACGAGGACCTGGCCGACGCGCGGCTGGAGATGGCGGCGCCGGCGCGGCGAGGACCGCCGGGGCGCCGCGAGAGGGTTCCAACCGGGCGCGCTGCCACTAAGATGGCGCTGACGCACGCGCGGGGCGCTCCCCCGGCGCCCCGCCGCGGTGCGCAGGGAGCTCATGAGCCAGAACCCGGACCGCAGCGATCCGCTCCACATCGCCGGCACCCTGATCGCCGACAAGTACCGGATCGAGCGCGCCGTCGGCGAGGGCGGCTTCAGCGTCGTCTACAAGGCCGAGCACGTCATCTGGAAGCAGCCCGTCGCCCTCAAGTGCTTCACGCTGCTCGCGAACGCGCCGCCCGAGCAGCGCGAGTCGCTGCTCCAGGGGTTCATCCAGGAGGGCAAGCTGCTGGCGGAGCTCTCGAGCCGCTCGGCCTCGATCGTCCAGGCGCGCGACATCGGCACGTTCAACGCGCCCGATGGGCAGTGGCTGCCTTACATGGTCCTCGAGTGGCTCGACGGCGACCCGCTCGACCGGGTCCTCGACGAGGAGGCGCAGCGGCGCATGCCCCCGCGCGATCTCCGCGAGGCGGTCGCGCTGCTCGAGCCGGCGGTGACCGCGCTCGAGCTCGTGCACGCGCGCGGCGTCGCGCACCGCGACATCAAGCCGGCGAACCTCTTCGTCATCGGCCCCGCGCGCGGCGCCACGACGCTCGTGAAGGTGCTCGATTTCGGCATCGCCAAGGTGATGGCCGAGCACGCGGCCGCGGCGACGGCGCTCGCCCACACCGGCAAGGACATCACCGCGTTCACGCCGATCTACGGCGCGCCCGAGCAGTTCAGCCGCACCCACGGCGCGACCGGCCCCTGGACGGACGTGTTCGCGATGGCGCTCATCCTGATCGAGGTGATGCGGGGCGGCGCGCCGGCGCTGGAGGGCGACGATTACATCCAGCTCGCGGTCGCGAGCCGTGACCCGTCCCGCCGGCCGACCCCGCGGACCCTGGGGCTCGCGGTCAGCGACGAGGTCGAGGCGGTCTTCGCGAGGGCGCTCGCGGTCGCGCCGGCCGATCGCTTCCCGACCATGGGGAGCTTCTGGTCGGCGCTGCACCGGGCGCTCTTCCCCGGCAACCCGAGCTGGACGGGCATCACGGGCGGCGGCGCCCGCGGCTCGCGGCCGGGCAGCGCGCCGGGCCGCGCGTCCCTGCCCGGCACGCTGCCGGGCGGCGCGTCCGTCCCGCCGGCGTCCTCGCCGCAGCTCGCGCCGACCTTGGTGGCGCCCCCGGGCCTGCCGACCGCGGCGCCCCCGTCCGCGGGCGCGTCCTGGCCCGGCCCGGCGCTCGAGGGCAAGATCACGGGCATCACGGGCGGCACCGCGAAGGACACGGCGGTGCGGCCCGCGGTGGCGTCGCGGAGCACGCTGGTGCTCGGCGGCGCCGCCCTCACGCTCGCGGCCGGCGCCGCGCTCGCCTGGGGGCTGCTGCGCGACGAGCCGCCCGCGGCCGGGGCCTCGCAGGCCCCGCCGGCCGGGACCGCGGCCGCGGCGACCGCGACCGCGAGCGCGACCGCGAGCGCCGCGGCCCTGGCCGCCGCCGCGGCGCCGGCGCGCAGGACCGAGTGCCCTTCCGGCATGGTGCTCGTCCCGGGCGGCAAGTTCTTCATGGGCTCCGACGATCCGACGTTCAAGCTGTGGCTGCCCGCCCACAAGGTGACGATCGACACGTTCTGCATCGACGTGCACGAGGTGACCGCGGGCGACTACCGGGCGTGCTCGGACAAGGGGGAGTGCAAGCGGCCCCCGCCCGTGCCGGATTTCCCGAAGGCGGACGGGGTGTCCGACGCCGCGCACCGGGAGACGCTCGAGGCCCTCGCCGAGCTCTGCACCTTCGGCAAGCCCGCGCTCGCGCGGCACCCGATCAACTGCGTGCCGTGGAGCCTCGCGGACGCGTACTGCGAGGTCCAGGGCAAGCGCCTGCCGACCGAGGCCGAGTGGGAGTACGCGGCGCGCGGCTCCGACGGCCGCAAGTTCCCCTGGGGCGACGAGCCCGGCGACCACACGTTCATGAACGCGTGCGGCGCCGAGTGCACGCGGTGGGAGCGGGCGCGCGGGCTCCCGGTGAGCCAGCGCATGTACGAGGCCGACGACGGCTACTTCGGCACGGCGCCGGTCGGCTCGTTCCCGAAGGGCAAGACGCGGTTCGGCGCCCACGACGTCGTCGGCAACGTGTGGGAGTGGACCGCGGACTGGTTCGAGACCTACAAGGACGAGGAGCAGGTGAACCCGAAGGGGGCGCCCGCCGGCGATCGCAAGGCGATCCGGGGCGGGGGGTACAACGGCGGCTTCGCGCTGTGGGTCGACCCGGCGTTCCGCTACCACCAGCTCGCGACGGCGAGCGCCCCGGGCATCGGCTTCCGCTGCGTGATGAACCTGTAGCCGTGCCCGTCCCCGCCTCCCAGCTCACGAGCCCGTCGATCGCCGGCCCCCTCGGGACGCTCGCGTTCTCGCAGGTGCGCCCGCTCAGCGCGTCGCTCGCGCTGCGCGCGATCCGCTGGCACCAGAGCCTGGAGCGGCTCGGGGTCGTGCTGCCGTTCGCGCTCGTGCACGACGCGGGCCTGCTCTTCTCGACGCCGCGCGAGCAGCTCGAGCTCGGCCCGCGCTGCGACCCGAGGGAGCTGTCGGGCCGGCTCCGCGACGCGGAGCGCGTCGTGGCGGCGTACCGGGCGGTGCTCCGGGAGCTCGGCGAGAGCGAGGCCGCGCGCAGCGCGGCGCAGCTCCGGATGAACGACGACCTGGTCACGGTGGTGCTGTCGCGCCTCCTCGGCACGGTCGCGGCGCGGACGCCCACGGCGCCGGCGTACCGCGCGGCGCTCCCGGTGGACGCGGCGCTGTTCGAGGGCATCGAGCCGCAGCTCCGGGGGCTGTTCCTGTCGACGCGGCGCGAGTTCGAGCAGCGGGCGCTCGAGGCGCTCGAGGTCGCGCGGCTGTACGTGCTCACGATGTCGGACGCGCTCGACGTCGAGACGCTGCGCCTGTTCGGCATGCTGGGCTCGGAGGCGTCGGCCGGGGCGCTCGCCCAGGTCGACCTGCTCGCGGCGCTCTCGTCGCCCGAGGCGAACGACATCGTGAGCTTCTCGCTGGAGATCCTGCCGAGCGTCCTCGAGACGAAGACGCGCCCCGCGGCCGGCACCACGGCGGCGCACGGCTACTCGGGGCTGGGCACGCGCGGCTCGATCGACAGCATGGTGCTGACGGAGCTCGCCTGGGACGACGTGGAGCTCGCGCGGCGCATCGCGGACAACGAGGTGCTCTACTTCGCCCGCGAGCAGAGCCGGGACGAGCAGCGGCGGATCCACTACCTGCTCATCGACGCGTCGGCCTCGATGCGCGGCGATCGCCAGACGTTCGCGCGGGGGATGGCGATCGCGACGGGCAAGCGGCTGCTGCTCGAGGGCGAGGACGTGGCGTTCCGCTTCTTCGACGCGCGCCTGTACGAGCTGCACCGCGCGAAGAACGGCCAGCTCCCGACGGCGCACATCCTGTCGTTCAAGGGCGAGCGCGGCCGGAACCCGGCGCGCGTGTTCGCGGAGCTCGCGACGGATCTCGACCTCGCGCGGCACCACGATCCGCGCACGCCGGTGGTGCACCTGTTCACGCACGCGGCGCTCTACATCCCGCGGGAGATGGTGCAGGCGGTGCAGAGCCACGCGCACATCTCGGCGGTGTTCATGCTGCCGTCCGGGGGGCAGCTCGACCTCGACTACCTGGATCTGCTCGACGCGCACTGGGTGGTGGACCACGCGACGGTCGCGAGCGGGGCGGCGCGGGCGAGCGCGGCGAAGGCCATCCTGGGCGAGCAGGAGGAGGGGGCGGCCCGCGGCGGGGGGGTGGCGGCGCGGCGCGGGGGGTGCGCGGCGGCGGGCGGGTGAATCGCGGGGGATTTGCCGGGCGGCCCGGCCCCGGAGAGAGGGTATCGCCGGGGGCCTACGTATATCGATGAATCAACCGTCGACTCACTTGACCGCGCGCCGCCCCACGAACCCCCTCGCCGGGGGCCTGCGGCGATCTGCCCTGCACCGCGGCCGGGAGCCTCACGAGGCTCGACCGTAGTACTCCGGCTCGTTCCCGGGCTTCCACTTGATGTTGCACCCGATGCTCGGCCGCTGATCCGCCGGGACAGGCGCTCTCCTGAGCACCGCGTCGATGGCGGCGCGGAGGTCGCGGCCGGTCACCGGGACGTCGTTGCCAGGGCGGCTGTCGTCGAGCTGGCCGCGATAGACCAGCCGGCGATCGGGGCCGAAGAGGTAGAAGTCCGGGGTGCACGCCGCCCGGTAGGCCTTGGCGACCTCCTGCGACGCGTCGAGCAGGTAAGGGAACGTGTAGCCGACCTCGCGCGCCTCCCTCGCCATCGCCTCGGCGCTGTCCGCGGGATAGGCGACGACGTCGTTGGGGTTGATGGCCACGACGGCCAGGTCCTCGGGGCGGTAGTCGCGCCGCAGCCTGGCGAGCTCGTGGCGGATGTGTTTGACGAACGGGCAGTGATTGCAGATGAACATCACGAGGAGCGCCGGCGGCTCGGTGAAGTCCGACAGCGCCACTTGCTTTCCGTTGAAGTCCGGCAGCCTGAAGTCGGGCGCCGGGGTGCCCAGCTCAAGCATCGTGGACGGGGTGCGTGCCATGACAGATCCTCCTCTCGAGTGGCCGGGCGCACCCTATCACGCACGATGACGGGCGCGACCCCCCACCCCCCGCGGCGAGCGGGGCTCACGCCGCGCCGGGCGGCTCGCGCCCGAGGACCCGGGCGACCGCCGCCGAGAGCGCGGGGGGCCGGACCGGCTTGGTGAGGTGCACCTGGAACCCCTCCCGCAGCGCGCGCTCCATGTCGTCCCTGCGCGCGAGCGCGGTCAGCGCCAGCGCCGGCACGCGCCCGCCCTGGGCCTCGGGCAGCGCCCGGAGCCTGCGGATCAGGGAGTAGCCGTCCTGCCCCGGCATGCTGATGTCGCTGATCAGCACGTCCGGCACGCAGAGGCGCAGCCGCTCCAGGGCCTCGTCCGCCGACGCCACGTCGTCGACCTCGGCCCCGCAGCGCTGGAGCACGAGCCGGAGGAGCTCCCGCGAGTCGCCGTCGTCGTCGACGAGCAGGACGCGCACCCCGTCGAGCTCTCGCCGGACGCTCCGGGGCGGCTCCGAGGCCCGGGGCGCGTCGCGCTCGGCCGGCGGGGGCGCGGCCTCGACCGGCGCGGCCCGCCTGGGCAGCCGGATCGTGATCGTGGTCCCCTCGCCCTCCCCCGGGCTGTCGGCCTGCACGGTGCCGCCGTGCAGCTCGACGAGCTGGCGCACGAGGGTCAGCCCCAGCCCCAGCCCGCCGTGTCGGCGGGTGATCGAGCTGTCGGCCTGCCGGAACCGCTCGAACAGGTGCGGCAGGAGCTCCGGCGCGACGCCCACGCCGCTGTCGGTCACCGCGATCTGCACGAGCGACCCCTCGGCGCGCAGCTCGATCTCCACGCGCCCCCCGCCCGGGGTGAACTTGATCGCGTTATGGAGGACGTTCCAGACGACCTGCTGCAGCCGGTCGGCGTCGCCGTGGACGAAGCCCACCCCGGGCCCCGGGCGCAAGCGCACCGAGATCCCCTTGGCCACGGCGGCGAGCCGCACCGACTCCATCGCCGCCTCGACCACGGAGCCGATGTCCACCGGCTCGATGTCGAGGCTCAGCTTGCCCGAGGCGATGCGCGAGACGTCGAGCAGATCGCCGATGAGCTGCGTCTGTGCGCGCACGTTGCGATCGATCACCGCGAGGCCGTGCGCTGCCTGGTCGGGCGGCAAGTCCGCCTGCCTGAGCAGGTGCACCCAGCCGGAGATGGCGCCGAGCGGCGTCCTGAGCTCGTGGGAGAGCATCGCCAGGAACTCGTCCTTCATGCGGCTCGCCGCCTCGGCCTGCTGGCGCACCGCCTTCTCCCGCGCGAGGAGCTCCTCCCGGCGGCGCGCCTCGTCGCGGTGCTTGCCGGCGTCGCGGAACACGAGCACCACGCCGACCACCTTGCCCCCCTCGTCCCGGATGGGCGCCGCCGAGTCCTCGATGGGCCGCTCCGTGCCCCGCCGCGACCGGAGGAGCGTGTGGTTGCTGAGGGTGACCACCCTCCCCTCGCGCAGGACGCGCGAGACCGGATCCTCGGTCGGCTCGCGGGTATCCTCGTCCAGGATCCGGAAGGTCTCGGCCAGCGGCCGCCCGGCGGCTTCCTCGCGCTGCCAGCCGGTCAGGGACTCGGCGACCGGGTTCATGAACGTGACGCGCCCCTCCCTGTCCGTGGCGATCACGGCGTCTCCGATGCTCGCCAGGGTGGTGCGCAGCCACTCGCGCTGGGCGTGGAGCTCGGCCTCGGCCCGCCGCCGGTCGTTGATCTCGCGGGACAGCGCCTCGATCCGCTCGTTCAGGACAGCGAACCCGGGCGTCGCCTCGGCCTTCAGCCGGCAGCGGAGCAGCACGAGCGCCGGGGACGCGCCGTCGCGCGGGCGCACGAGCGCCCCGTCGACCCGGCATTCGCGGAGCGCGCCCGAGCCGGCGCGGAACGCGAGGGCTCCGACGACCATCGCGCGGCTCCTGGCGCACAGGCCGAGGTACCGCTGCACCTTCTCGAGGGGATCGGCCACGAGCTCGCCCACGGGGCGGCCGCGGACGTCCGGCGGCGCACCCCCGCACAGCGCGCCGGCCGCGGCGTTGCAGGCCAGCACGAGCCCCCCGGACGAGACCAGGAACATCGCCTCGGAGAAGGGACCGGAGAACCGCTCGAAGCTGCCTGCGTCGTCCATCTCACCGCTTACCCGCGGAAGTACTCTCTCCCCTCTGCGGCCACGGCGGCAGGCGTCGGCTGCAGGTAGACCACCACGCGGCAACCGCCATGCCCCTGCGCGATGGTCTCCTTCAGCTCGACCTTGGCATACCCCAGGTTCTCCGCGGCGATCGCGCCGAAGACGTTCGAGGTCATCATGCACAGCGACCGCCGGCCCACGACCTTGTCCTCGAAGGGGCAGGCGCGGTTGCCGAGGACGATCTTCTCGTCATCCTCCTCGATGACGTGGAAATCGCCCTGGATGCGGCGCTTGAGATCCACGAGCACCGCGGCGACCTGCTGCCGCGTGAGCTGCGGGACCGCGAGGGCCGCCCGGTAATCCCGGTCCATCTGCAGCCCGATGTGCTGCCCCACGACGCTGATGAACCCCGAGGCCTCCTTCAGCCCCACGACGTCCTCGAGCGTGCCGGCCAGCTCGCGGAGGAGCGCGCGCAGAAAGACGTCTCGATTCAGCGGCACATCCGCGGCGATCACCTTGAGCTGCGAGGACTGAGACATCGGCCTCTTCCGTGGTTGAGAAGAAAACGGAGGTTCAGCGGGCTCTCTGCGGGGCGCTGGAGGGCCTCGCCGGTCCCGGCGAGCGCCCGGCGCCACGAGCGCAGCCTCACAGGCTGGTCCAGGCGGCAGACAGCTTCAAGCGCTCGATGCGCGAGGGCGCAGAAAGTGACGAGCTCATCGGTCGCTGCGACCGCGCGGCCCGTCCGAGGCGCCCTCGGGACGATCGCGATCACCTCGGGAAGTGGCGCTCGATCATCGAGAAGAACGCCGCCCCCTCGGGCTCGCCGCCGATGCTCCAGTACGTGATCCCGCCGAGCCCGCCGCGCCTCGCGGCGGCGACCTTCTCCTCGAGCGACGCGAGATCCTCGAAGAAGAGGTGATCTCCGCTCGCCATGGCGCGGTTCGGCGCCCTCCCCGCCTCGACCGGCGCTCCGCCGTCCTCCCCGCAGCGGCGCATGTGCCCGGTGCTCGTCTCGTAGCGCTCGCCCGCGAGCTCGAGGCACTTCGTCAGCGGCTCACACCCCACGACGGTCCCCTCGTCCTCCGGCGCCTCGGGCCCCACGAGGCCGTAGTTCGGCAGGCCGAAGATGAACTTCGGCGCTCGCGCGCCGCCGTCCAGCGCCCCGATGCGCGCGATGGTCCGCTCGAGCCACCCGAGCGGCGCGACCGGCCCCGCGTGGGAGCCGCCGCCCCAGTGGTAGTCGTAGCCCATCACGTGCACCTGGTCCGCCGACGCGCTCAGCGCCTCGTAATCGAACACGCCCCGCGCCGACGTCACCGCCGGCACCGCGAGCGAGAGCGTCTTTCCGCGGGCGTGGAGCGCGCGCGCGAGCTCGTCGATGAACGCCGAGAACGCCGCCCGCTCGGCCTCGATCGTCTCGCCCGGCCCGAGCGCGGACGACAGGTGCTCGTAATCGATGTCGATCCCGTCGTAGCCGTTGTCCATCACGAGGGCCACGACGCCCGCCACGTGCTCCGCCCGGAGCGCGGGATCGTGGATCATGGCGTGCACCGCGGCGACATCGGGCCTGTCGACCGCGGCGATGAGCGGGACGAGCCGCGTCGGCTTGCCGCCGCGCGTCGTGTTGTCGAGGACGCGCCGGTCGTGGAAGCCCGCG
The DNA here is from genome assembly GCF_004135735.1 of Sorangium cellulosum. Lineage (GTDB taxonomy): Bacteria > Myxococcota_A > Polyangia > Polyangiales > Polyangiaceae > Sorangium > Sorangium cellulosum_F. The sequence goes on from NZ_CP012670.1 coordinate 7,287,625, forward strand.
TACGGCTCCTCCCTGCCGCGCGGGTGGTTCTCGAACGTGGTCGGCGAGGCGACGCGCCACCACTTCGGGTGGACGGCGTCGAACGCCGCGGCGTGGGCCGCGAAGGTGTCGTATCCGAGCTCGCTGGACTCGGGGTCTCCGAGGAACTCGTGCAGCCACCCGCAGAGGCGATGATCGCCGGAGGCCTCCTCGCGCGGCGCCGGGGCCCGCGCGGCCAGCGCCTCGGTCGCGCGCGGCGCGCCGCCGGCCGGCGCGGCCGGCGCCTCCGCCGTGGGCAACGCGCCGCAGAGCCGCGCGGCGGACGCCGTCACGCGCGGCGCCGCGCGCCTCGCCTCCGGCTGCACGGACGTGCGCGCGCCGCCATCCCCGCAGGAGACCGCGGCCGCGGCGGCCGCGGTGAGCAAACCAACCCAGCGAAGCACCTTCATCTCGATGTTCTCCCCTCGAATCCAGGAGCCGATATGCGGGCGCGCCGACGCCGCCCGCCCCCCTCGACGGCCGCTCTCTAGCAGCGCGCCGGCGCATCGACAGCCGGGTTCTCTCGGTTCCGCGGGCCGCATCACGGCGGACCCGCGATGCGCCGTTTCACGGTTCCTCCATCGCCGCGCGGCAGCGGCGCTCGCGGTGTACTACGCTCCTCTGCCCGCATGAGCCCCGGCGTCCGCCCCCTGCACGAGCTCCGCGAGGAGGCCCGCTCCGCGCTGGCCAGGAACGATCTCGTCCGCGCGCGCGACGCGCTCCTCGGCGCCCTCCAGCACACCATCGCCCGCGAGGAGGACTACGTCGCCATGACGGACGAGCTCCGCGAGGTGCTGGTCCGGCTCGGCGAGCCCAGGGCCGCCCTCACGGTCGCCTGGTACGCGGGCAGCGAGCTCACCCAGCGCCCCCTCGTCCCCCACGTCCCGCCCATCGATCGCGCCCGCACCGCGCTCGCCTGGGCCGAGCGCGAGCAGGACCCCGAGCGGCAGAGGCGGCTCTACGCCCGCGCCGCCGACGAGTACGAGGCCGCCGGCCTCGTCGCCCAGGCCGCGATCGCCCGCGAGCGGGGCCAGGATTTCGCCCGCGCCCGCGCGCTCTGGTCGCGCCTCGCCCAGCTGCTCTCCTCGTCGGGCGCCGACCTCTACGCCGCGGGCCTCGCCCGCTTCAACCTCGCCCGCACCTCGCTCCGCACGGGCGACGCCGCGGCGGCGCGCGAGGCGGTCTTCGCCTCCGTCCACCTGCTCGAGGAGGCCGCCGACCGGTACGAGACCATCGGCCAGCGCGAGCGCGCCTTCGACTGCTACCAGGTCCTCATCGCCGTCGGGCGCGAGAGCGGCGCCTTCGAGCACGTCCTCGAGGGCTACGTGAACGTCATCCGCATCCTGCGCGAGGACCACCTGCGCTACTACGCGCTCCAGTCCTACGAGGAGGCGGTCGCCGTGGCCGAGCGGCAGGGCGAGATCGCCGCCGCCGCCACGCTCGCCCGCGAGATGGCCGCCTACGCCCGCAAGGAGGGGCTCGCCGCCGTCGCCAACTTCGCCGTGCTCGCGCAGGCCCGCCTCTGGCAGGAGGTGTCCGCCGTCTCGCAGCGGCGCGCCGCCCCGCCGGAGATCGCCGAGAACGCGCTGCTCGCCGCCGTGATCGCGCTCGGCGAGGCGGGCCAGTACAGCAAGGTGGGCGGCGTCTACCGCGCCCTCACGGCCCTGCCGATCGACGAGGCCCGCAAGGGCCACTACGCCCGCGCCGGCGCCCGCTACGTCGACGCGCAGGATCTGCCGATCGACGCGGCGCCCTTGCCGGCGCACCTCCGCCACGAGCTCGGCTTCCCCGACGTCTGGCACATCGATCTGGTCGAGTGGGAGCAGGCCGGCAGCGCCAGCCAGGCGTGCGGCGACATCGTGCTCGACCCGGCGCAGTGGTCCGAGGTCACCCGCCGCCGCGCCATGCTCGCCCGGCTGACGGCGCTCGGCGTCGAGCGGAGCGCGCCCGACGGCGCGCCCGCGTCCGCGGCGCCCGAGCGCGCGCCCGCGCAGCAGCTCGTCACGCTCGCCGAGCAGCTCGCGACCGTGGAGCTCTACACGATCCTCTCGCCGCTCGAGCACCTGTTCCGCCGCCCCGAGCCGAAGATCCGGGTGGCCGTCGCCCGCGCGCTCTCGCGCTTCTTCTACAAGCGCACGTTCATCACGCTCCGCGAGGCGCTCGCGGACCCCGACCCCACGGTGGTGCACGAGGCGGCCCGCGCGCTGGAGGGGATCCACTTCCCCCACGCCTTCGATCCGCTCGCCCGCATCTACCGCGAGGCGCAGGCGCCCGCCGTGCGCGCCAGCGCGGTGCGCGCCATCGCGAAGATCGACACCCTCGAGGCCGCCGAGATGCTCCTCGGCATCCTCCAGCACGAGGGCAGCGAGGAGCGCGTCGCGGCCGTCGAGGCGCTCAAGCGCGCGCGCGGCATGAAGTTCGTGGATCTCGCCCGCGGCTCGCTCGCCGAGCTGCCGAGCTCCACGCAGGCCGTGGTGCGGGAGATCCTCCAGGGCCGCGGCATCAACGCCTGATCGCGCCCCGCGCGCGGAGGGCGACGTGCGGCGCCGCCCGTGCGAGCTCGCCGGTCACGAAGGGCCTCCACACCGGGGCGGCGCCGTGGTAGCGCGCTGTCAGGACAGGGGCCGCGACCTGCGCCCCCATGCCCCTCCTCGCGCGCTGGACTCGTCATCTTCGCGGTCGATCTCGCGATTACGCAGTGCGGCAAGGAGATTCCTTAACGACTTTGCACCTCGCATCGACCGCTCCGGGGCTCCACGGCACGGTCGAGTCGGGATACCCTGCACGCGCCAATCCAACTCATCCCGAGAGATCCTCGGCGCGCGATGTCGTAATCCTTGAAGCGGACGGAGCGCTTGGGGGAGCGCTGGGAAAACGCCGTCCGAGCTCCCGGTGGTGCGCTGCTCGACAAGGGTCGACTTTTCAGAGCGCCGCTGGCGGCTCGTCTTGCGCGTGCCAGCAGCTGGGCGCCGCGCCACCGTCCGCGGCGCCCAGCTGCTCACGCCTTCCGCGGCGGCAGGCCGAGCGCAGCCGCTCTCCGCGCGCGCGGTCGCCCTCGCCGCGGTCTCGGCGCGATCGCCCTGCGCGGGCGGCTCAGCGGCCGAAGATCGACTGGAGCGCCGGCACGAGGTCGGCGCGGCGGAACGTGTATCCTAGCTCCTCCGCCCGTCGGGGATAGACGCGCTGTCCGGTCGTGATGATCTCGGCCGCGTCGCCCAGCCCGAGCTTCACCACCGCCTCGGGCACACGGAGCCACGAGGGGCGGTGGAGCACGACGCCGAGCGCCCGCGCGACCTCCTCGCCGGTCGCCGCGTTCGGCGACGTCACGTTCAGGGGGCCGCGCACCGCCTCGTTGTCCAGGGCGAGCAGGGTGAGCCCCACGACGTCGTCGACGTGGATCCACGAGATCACCTGGGTCCCGTCGCCGATGGGCCCGCCCAGGAAGAGCTTGAACGGCGCGATCATCTTGTCGAGCGCCCCCCCGCCCTCGCCGATCGTCACGCCGATCCGAAGCTGCACCGACCTCGTGCCGTGCTGCTCCTCGACCGCGCGCGCGGCCTCCTCCCAGCGGACCACGACGTCGGCGAGGAAGCCTTCCCCGGGCGCGGCGCGCTCGTCGAGCACCTTGTCGCCCGGCTGCGGGCCGTAGTAACCGACGGCCGAGGCGCAGACGAACACGCCCGGCTTGCGCCGGGCCTTGCCGATCGCCTCGCCCATGAGGCGGGTCGTCTCGACGCGGCTGTTCACGATCTGGCGCCGCGCCGGCTCGGTCCACCGCTTGGCGATCGGCTCGCCCGCGAGGTGGATGATCCCGTCCACCCCGTCGACCTCCTCGAACCACGGCCCGGGCCGCTCGGGGTCCCACATCGCCACCCGCGCCCCGGGCAACGCCGCCTGCGCCCGCTGCACGTCGCGCGTCAGCACCGTCACCCGATCCCCCCGCGCCAGCAGCGCCCTCACAAGACCGCGCCCGATAAACCCGCTGCCGCCGGTGACCAGAACCGTCTTCACGGGATCGTTCTATCACGGCTTGGACGGAGACGGAGCGCGCCGACGGAAGCGCAGGAGGTGCGGGGGACGGACCAGGGCGCTCCTGTCGTGACGCGGAGCACGATAGACGGTAAGAGGTGGTGGTGATGGACGACCTAGAAACCTTCAAGAAGCTACCGCTCGGCGGCCTGGATCGCCGTGCACTCGTCGGGGCGCTGGCCGAGCACGGCGCGCGCGTGGCGGCCGAGCAGCTCGCGGCGCATCGCGCCCGCATCAGCCCGGCCGGGACGCGCATCGCCCCGGACACCGCGGTGCTGATCCTGGGCGGCTCGAACGGCATCACCCGGGCGCTCGCGCTGCAGCTGCTCTTCGGGGAGCGCGCGGCCGTCTTCGGCGTGCACTTCGACAGCGAGAAGATGCAGATCGGCCCGCACCACGTGAAGGCGATCACGGAGGCGGCGGCGGCCGAGGGGCTCACGGCGCGCTTCTGGAACGGCGACGCCACGAAGCCGCAGGTCATCGACGAGGTCGTCGCCGCGCTGAAGGAGCGGTACCGGGCGGTGCACCTCGTGAACGGCATCGCGAACGGCGCGACGAAGCGGTACGCGGAGCACGGGCCGACGAAGGTGAAGGAGCTCGACGTCGCGTTCGATCCGGTGCTCCAGGTCCCCGACTTCTCCCGCCCCGAGAACCTCCGCAAGCTCGGCCTCGTCGACGTCGAGGTCGCGAACGACGCCGACATCGAGCGGACGAACAAGTTCATGGGCACGTCGTCGATGCTCTGGGCCGAGCCGCTCGCCGCGGCGGGGCTCCTCGCGAAGGGCGAGAGCGTGGTGGCCTTCTGCGACTACGACTTCCCGAGCGACGATCCGGTCTATGCGGTGGGGCCGCTCGCCGGCTCGAAGATCCTGCAGCGCAAGACGATGGGGGAGATGAGGGAGCGGTTCGGCGTGCGGACGGCGCGCATCTGCTACCCCGCCCTGGCGACGACCGCGCTCGGGGCGATCCCTGGAGGGCTCCTGATGTACGCGCTCAGCGCGCAGATCCTGAAGGAGCGGGGGCAGTTCAAGGACATCCTCGAGCTCTCGCGCGACACGATGGAGGTGTGGCGCCCGAGCTGGGACGGGAGCGATCTGCGGGTGGACGCGGCCTACCAGGCCTGCCTGCCGGAGTTCAACGAGCGCAAGGCGCGGCTCTCGGCGAAGGACGTCCCCGACGCGTTCCGGCTGCTGTTCGCGTGATCCCCCGCGCGCGCAGGGCGCTCGCCCCGCGCGCCTCACCGCCTCACCGATCACCGTAGCCCGCGGGAGGGGGAGCAGCCCGCCGGGCGCTCCCTCCCCCGGGCGGCTCTCACCCCTCGGCCCGCGCGACCTCGGGCTCGAGGCGGGCGACCTGGCGCTTGTCGGGCATCTGGAGGATGCCCACCCAGGCGAGCACGCGGATGACCTGATAGGCCGGGTCGATCTCGTACCACCGCACCGCGAAGTTCGGGCTCATCGCGTACTTGTGGTGGTTGTTCTGGAACAGCTCGCCGAGCGTCACGAAGTCGAGGGCGAGCGTGTTGCGCGAATCGTCATCGCTGTTGAAGTTGCGATAGCCGTAGCGGTGGCCGCACCAGTTCACGATGGCGCCGTGCAGCGGGCCCATGGTCCAGTGGAGCGGGAGGAACAGGAACTGCCACCAGTGCGAGGCGAAGGCGATGTAGAAGAACGTGTAGCCCGTGCCCCAGGCCAGGCGGCTGATCCACGAGTTGCCGATGCGGTCGAGCGTGCGCCACTCGGGGTAGCCGCCGAGGAACCGCGGCTCCACGTTCGCCGTGCCCGCGTAGATCTCGTCGTAGCGCTTCGCCGTATCCCACATCATCGCGAACGGCTCCTTGTAGTACCGCGGCGAGTGCGGGTCCTTCGGCGTGTCGCTGTACGCGTGGTGCATGCGGTGCAAGATCGCGTAGACCCAGGGGACGAGGTACGAGGAGCCCTGGGTCAGGTACGTGAGGAAGTGAAAAATCCGCTCCCAGCGCTTCGACATGGTGAACATCCGATGCGAGGCGTACCGGTGAAGGAAGAAGGTCTGGAAAAAGACCGAAAGTGTCGAGTGAGCGATGAGAACGATCACGATCTCCATGGTTCGCTTCTAGCCCGGGGGGGCGCGGCGGCTGGTCAGCGCACGGTCACGATTCCGTAATGGGCGCAGGCACCGGGCGTTTCTTCTGCGGGAGTGATGTCCTCGACGATCGCCCGCGCCCGTCCGTGGTAACGGGCATGTCGTGAAGGCTGTGATCATCGGGGCGGGCCGGGGCAGCCGGCTGCGTCACCTGACGGAGGAGCTGCCGAAGACGCTGGTCCCCATCCTCGGCCGTCCGATGCTCGACGGCATCCTCGACGCGCTGGCGGCGGGCGGCTTCAAGCGGTCCGACATCGTGTTCGTCTGCGGCTACAAGGCCAGCGTGATCCGCGCCGCGTACCCGGATCTGACGTACGTCGAGAACCGCGACTGGGAGCAGAACAACATCCTGCTCTCGCTGCTCTGCGCGCGCGAGCACCTCGCGGGCGGCTTCGTCTCGACCTACGCGGACATCGTCTACCGCCCGGAGATCGTGGCGGAGCTGGTCCGTTCTCCGCACGACATCGCGCTCGCGTGCGACACGGACTGGCGGCGCCGTTACCGGGGCCGCTCGCAGCACCCCGAGACGGACGCCGAGAAGCTCCGCGCCGACGGGGACCGCGTGGTGGAGATCTCGCGCCGCATCGCTCCGGAGTCCGCGGCGGGCGAGTTCATCGGGGTGATGAAGCTCTCCGCGCGGGGCGCCGCGCAGTTCCTGTCCGCGTTCGACGCCGCGCGCGCGGCCTTCGCCGAGAGCCCCGAGTTCCGCGAGGGGCGCACGTTCCGCCGGGCGTACCTCATCGATCTGCTCCAGCACATGATCGAGGGGGGCAGCGCGATGCACAGGGTGGATACCCATGGGGGGTACATGGAGATCGATACCCTGGAGGATGCGGGGCTGGCGGAGAGGTGGTGGGGGGGCGGGGGCGCAGAGGGGGCTGGAAGGGGCTGAGAGGGGGACGGGGGCCGTCCGCGTCCACGTGGTCGTGGTCGTGGTCGATCAGGGCGCGACGCCCCGCTTACATCGAATCCGCAAAGCTCGCCCCCTGCGCGAGCAATCCGGGCAGCCCCCCCGTATGCAGGAACAGCACCCTCTTCCCCGCCAGCTCGCCTCGCTCGGCCAGGTCCCAGAGCCCCGCGAACGCCTTGCCCGTGTACACCGGATCCAGGACGAGCCCCGAGAGCCGCGCCACCTGGACGATCCGCTGCCGCTGCTCCGGCGTGGCCACCGCGTACGCCGGACCCCTGGCGGAGTCGTCCACCACGAGGTGGGCCGGCGCGCCGAGGTGCGGCTCGAGCGCCCGCGCGTCGTCCATGAGCTGGAGCGCGACGCGCGCGAGCGTCGCCCGGTCGTCGCTCACCGCCATCGCGCGCACCTCGCCGGCGACCCCGTAGCGGGCCGCGCCGAGCGCCGTGCCCGCCGCCGTGCCGCCCGAGCTGCTCGCGTGCACGATGACGTCGAACGGCTTGCCCCCCGCGAGGCCGAGATCGAGCTGCTTGCGGATCTCCTCCATCGCGCGCACGTAGCCGAGCGCGCCGAGGCCGTTCGAGCCGCCCTCGGGGATCACGTACGGCCGGCCGCCCGCCGCGCGGATCTCCGCCGCCGCCTCGGCCATCACCGCCTCGCGGTCCCTGTACGCCTCCGGCGAGATCGGCCGGACCTCCGCGCCGGCGAGCCGGTCGAGCAGCGCGTTGCCCTCGAGCGGCGCGCCGGCCGCCACGTCGGCGGTGCGCAGGTACAGCACCGCGCGCAGGCCGAGCCCGGCAGAGAGCAGCGCCGTCGCGCGCGCGTGGTTCGACTGGAGGCCGCCGCAGGTGATCACGCAGTCCGCGCCCTCCTCCCGCGCGGCGGCGAGCAGGTACTCGAGCTTGCGGATCTTGTTGCCGGCCTCCGGGCCCGCCGTCATGTCGTCGCGCTTCACGTAGAGGTCGACGCCCATCGCGTCGGCGAGCCGCTTCGGGCGCTGGATCGGGGTCGGAAGGTGGGCCAGCGCGAGTCGTTTGCGCATCGTCTCTCTCCAGTCTCTCTGTCCCGGGGATGGCGCCGCGGCCGGCGCCGTCACCCCACCTCGACCAGCCGGGCGCCGCTCTCCACCGCGGCGCCCGGGGTCACGTAGATCTTCTTCACCACGCCGCCGCGGGCCGCGCCGAGCTCGTTCTCCATCTTCATCGCCTCGACGACCACGAGCGGCGCGCCGGCCAGGACCTCGTCCCCCTCGCGGACGAGCACCTTGAGCACCCGGCCGGGCATCGGCGACGTCACGAGCCCCTCGCCCAGGACCGCCCCGGCGCTCCTTGCGCTGCGCAGGTGCCGCGCCCGCTCGCTCTCCACCCGCGCCGTGAAGCGCCGGCCGCTCGCGGCGACGTCCACGTCGGGCGGCGCGCCGCCCAGCCAGAGATCCACGCCGCGGCCGTCGAGGCGGACATGCAGCGACGCGCCTTGCCCGGAGACGTCGGCGGCCAGCGGGCGCCCCTCGACCGAGACCTCGAGCTGGCCGTCCGGCAGGTGCGTGACGTCGACGGGGATCTCTCGGCCGGAGGGAAGGGTGACGTGGTATCGCATCGCGTCTCGTTGATCTTTACCAGGTGGCGCGCCGCGCCTCCGCGGCGGCGCGCGGCGAGCGCGAGCCCCCTCGACGCCGTCGCGCAGCCGCCCCTCTAGCACCCTGGGCGGCCCCCGTCTGCCGTGTCGCGCGCGAGCTCGACCGGAGGCCGGGCGAGCCCCGGCCGGCTCAGTGGAGCACGCCCAGCTTGAGGGCGATCAGGAACTGATCGGAGAGCGGGATCCCCGCGGCGTCGTCGAACGCGCCCCCGGGGAAGAAGGCGCCGGCCTCGGTGCCGAGCTGGATGGTGACGAGCCTGCCCATCGCGATGCGCGCGTCGACGCCGAGGTCGAGCTCGACGCCGAGGTCGCGGCGGCGCCGGTCGCCCCCGTCGTAGTTGGCGAGGCTACCGGACGCGGCGACGCGGTACGGATCGACCAGATCGGCCGTGGTGTGCGCGATGACCGCCCCCGCCTTCAGGTCGAGCCAGCGCGCCGGCCGCACGACGACGCGCGGGTTCACGTAGGCGGCGCCGAAGATACCGCCCCTGGAGGGCAGCGCCCTCAGGCCCGGCCCGGGCGCCGCGCCGGCGCGCTCCGCCTCGAGCTCGAGGATCGTGGCCGCGCGCGCCGTCTTCCAGGCGAGCACGTGATCGAACAGGAGGAGCCCGACGTGGTGGCCCGGATCGAAGGTGAACCGCCGCGACACGCCGTCGCCGGGGTCGTCGTCGCCCGAGGCGTAGCCGGCCTCGATCTCGGTGACGACGCGCCCCCAGCGCTCGCCCGGCCGCGGCGAGCGGCCGGCGACGTGCACCGCGCCGAGCGTGGCCGCGCCGCCGATCGAGCGCACCGCGCCGGGCGCGCGCTCGGCCCCCGGGCCCGGAGCCTGCGCCGGGTCGCGCGGGGAGAACGCCGCCGAGCCCAGGATCACCGCGGCCTCGATCTGGCCGTACACGTGGGCGCCGCCGTCCCCCGGCACCTGCGCGTTGAACTCGCCCGTCACGTCGATCACGCCCGCCGTGAGCGCCTCGGTGAACCTCGCGGGGCTCCCCTTCACGCGCCGCTCGCGCGTTTGCCGCCGCAAGGCGGCGTAGATCCCGACCTCGCCGCGCCGCTCACGCCAGAGCGCCGACGCGACCGCCTGGAGCGCCCGGTCGCCCGCCCCCCCGTCCTGCCCCTCGACGTCGTTGCCGAGCAGGTCGGCCGCGCCGTCCTCGAACACGACGTCGCCCGCGACGGTCACGACGAGCGGCGCATGCCGGCCCATCGGCGTCGCGGCGAAGAGCACGCGCTCCACCAGCGAGCCGCGCCTGGGATCCCCGAAGAGCGTCGCGTGATCGCCGTCGTTGGCGACGAGCCCCATCCCCCAGTGCGCGCCCTGCTGGCCGAGCCGGAAGACCCCGATCTCGGTCGGCACCTCCAGGTAGAGGTAGCGCGGGTGCACCTCGTACCACGAAAGGGAGGCGCGCGCGTCGCGCACCTGGTCGACGTACCGCGTGGTATCCCCGGCGAGGAGCCCCCGGACGACATCGATCTGCGCGATGACGGAGGCCTTGTCCTTGTAATGGAAGCGCGGCGAGAGGCGCAGCCAGTGGGCGACGTACTGGTGCTGCCCGAGCCGGGTCTCGCTCGGCGCCGACGGGGGCGCCTCGAGCCGGAGCGCGCTCATGGCGCGGTAGCGGAGCTGGTACTCGCCCTGGAGCGAGAAGGTCGCCCGGGTCGGATCGGGCAGGCGCGACGGCGCGCGGCCGGTCTCCAGCACGAAGCGCTCCTCGAACTCGCCCGCGGCCGGCGAGGTGGCGCCCGGCGTGGCGGTGCCCGCGGCCGGCGAGGCGGCGCCCGCGACGGGCTGAGCAGCGGCCGGCGCGGCGAGCGCGACGGCGAGCGCAAGCGGAGCGAGGAGGGCCAAGGTGAAGCGCATCGGAAGCAAGCGGCGCGCTCGTGCCGAGCCCGGTCGGGCGCGCCCCGCGGAGGATAGGCGGATCGATCTCCGCAGGGCACCGGATTCTTCCGTCGCCGCGGACCCCGGCGTGGTGGTCGTGGTCCGGTCTCCGCGCGCTCCGCGCGCTCCGCGCTCTCCGCGCCTTCCAGGCGATCGCCGCCGGACATCGCCGGACCGGATCGCCCCGGGCAGGCGCCCGGACGGATCGGCCAGGATCGCCCCAGGCGAGCGGCCGGACAGCGCCGAGCGCGGCCTCGCGGGTGTCCTTTCCTCGCGGCGTCCGCCGCCCTAGCGTGCGCCCTCGTGACCCGCACCGCGCCGCACCCCCCCGCCGTTTCCCCGCTCTTTCTGGGCCGTCCTCTCTCGCTCGCGGATCTCGAGGACGCCGCGCGGCGCGGCCGCCCGGTGGCGATCTGCGCCGAGGCGCGCGCCCGCGCCGCGGCCTCGCGGCGCGCGATCGACGCGATCGCGGCGGCGGGCGACGCCGCGCCCGCGGTGTACGGGATCAACACCGGCTTCGGCGCGCTCGCGGAGACGCGCATCGCCGATCACGACATCCGGGCGCTCCAGCGGAACCTCGTGCGGAGCCACGCCTGCGGGGTCGGCCCCGACCTCGGCGAGGCCGAGGTGCGCGCCATGATCGTCCTGCGGGCGCAGGTGATCGCGCTCGGACACTCGGGGGTGCGCACGGAGGTGCTCGACCTGCTCGCGGCGCTGCTCGAGCGCGGCGTGTGCCCGCGCATCCCGGCGCAGGGCTCGGTGGGCGCGTCGGGCGATCTCGCGCCGCTCGCGCACCTCGCGCTCGCGCTCCTCGGCGAGGGCGAGGCGCGCTTCGAGGGGCAGCTCATGCCGAGCGCGGCGGCGCTCGCGAAGGCCGGCCTCGCGCCGCTCGAGCTCGCCGCGAAGGAGGGGCTCGCGCTGATCAACGGGACCCAGTACATGACCGCGCTCGGCGCGCTCGCGCTCCGGGACGCGGCCGCGCTCTGCACGGCCGCGGACATCGCCGGCGCGGTGAGCCTGGAGGCGCTCATGGGCTCGAAGCGCCCGTTCGACGAGCGGCTCATGCGCGTCCGCCCCCACCCGGGCCAGGCCGGCACGGCGGGCAACCTGCGCGCGCTGCTCGACGGCAGCGAGATCATGCAGAGCCACGCGGACTGCCCGAGGGTGCAGGACGCGTACTCGCTCCGCTGCATGCCCCAGGTGCACGGCGCGACGCGCGACGCGGTGGCCTGGGCCGCCGAGGTGCTGACGCGCGAGGTCAACAGCGTCACCGATAACCCGACGGTGTTCCTCGGGGAGGGCGGCGCGGAGCTGATCTCGGGCGGCAACTTCCACGGCCAGCCGGTCGCGCTCGCCCTGGACCTGGCGGCGATCGCCGCGGCCGAGCTCGCGAACATCAGCGAGCGGCGGGTCGAGCAGCTGGTCAACCCGGCGCTCTCGACCGGCCTCACCCCGTTCCTGGCGCCGAACAGCGGGCTGCACTCGGGGTTCATGATCGCCCAGGTCGCGAGCGCGTCGCTGGTCAGCGAGAACAAGGTGCTCTGCCACCCGGCGAGCGTCGACTCGATCCCCTCGAGCGCCGGCCGCGAGGATCACGTGAGCATGGGGAGCATCAGCGCCCGCAAGCTCTCGCAGGTGATCGAGAACGTCCGCAACGCGCTGGCCATCGAGCTCATCACGGCGGCGCAGGGCGTCGATCAGCGGCGCCCCCTGCGCCCGAGCGCGGGGGTGGCAGCCGCCCACGCCGCCATCCGCCGCGTGGTCCCGGGGCTCGTCGAGGACCGCCCCCTCTACCGCGACATCGCCGCCGTGGCCGAGCTGATCCAGAGCGGCGCGCTCGTCGCCGAGGTCGAGCAGGCAGTGGGGCCGCTCAACTGATTTTTTCTGTAACACAAATTACATCTAGGACGATTCTTTGGAAATCTGATTCGAGTCATCGGAATGCAAATGCTCCATCGAACGGCGAGATGCTGTACATTGGCGCAGTGCCCATTCCGGTCAGCACCCCGCCGTTTCCATTCGATGCCGTGCGAGACCTGCTCGGCGTGGTGAGGGCGATTTACGCTGCGGCCAAGGACGGGGGGGCGTCGCGGGAGGAGCTCGCGCGCATCGCCCGGGTGGGCAAGGAGCTGAGCCGGGCGCTGGATCTGGCGGGGGCTCCCCAGCAGGGGGCCTCGGGTCAGGCGGCGGCGTGGAAGGTGACGGACAAGGCGATGCTGCAGGTGAACGACCTGGTCGACCCGCTCACGCCGGCGGCGCCGCTCCTCCTGGCTGCCCGGAGCCGCGTCGCGGGGAGCCGGCTGTCGATGCGCAGCAAGCCGCAGGCGCGGTAGGGGGGCAGCTACCCCTCGGACAAGAGCCGACACGGCCCGACCGGGGCGGGGAACAAGGGCCGCGGGACCTGCCGCTGGGCTGGAATCGTCAGCGGCGGCCGAAGAACCTGCGGCCCCGCGCCCGCTCGGCGTCGCGCCGGATGCCTTGCATCACCACGCGGATGAGCTCGCGGGTGTAGGCGCGCTTGTCGTGGCGCTTGTGCTCGGGCAGCCTGACGCCCAGCGCGTGGGCGAGACGCTCCACGTTCTCTACCTTGGCCTCACGCAGACACTCGATGTCCAGATCCATGTGCGATGTGGCGCTCCCCCTTAATCGAACCCCCGTCGATTGTCGAGCCCGGAGGACGCGGAGCGAACGGCGCGCCGGCTGCCATCAGACCGTGACGGGCGCGCCGCGTCTCGGGCCAGACCGTGACGGGCGCGCGGCGTCTCGGGCAGGTCGGCGGACCGAGCCGCCCCGCCGCCCGTCCCCCGGCGCGCCCCCAAGGCCCTCCCGGTCGACGAGACGGGCGCCGTGATCGGGCTCGTGGGCTGGGGAGCCCGGCCGATGTGGTGGATGATCTGGCTCAGGAGGCGTTCCTGGCCGTGATCGCCAGGATCGGTGAGGGAGAAGGGAGCCCAGACGCCTCGGAGGCGTCAAGCCCGAGCCGCGAAGGCCCAGCGGTCATCTCATCGACACGCTCACATCAGCAGACCCGCTGCTCTGATACCCTTCCACGACCATCGAGACCTCGTACAAGTTCCCCATGTTCATCCCCAACCTCTCCCATGCATTGAAGTGATTGGCGACGGTGATGGTCCCGCTCGCACGCTTCTCCTTCCGGACGCTCCAGTACTGATAGAACGTCTTGGTACCTTCGATGGAGGGCTGGTTGACCCGCTGGGTCCGATAGATGTCGTAGGTGCCGCCATCGCTGGTGACGGTGCCCATGAACCCCTCCCCGCCCGGGGGACGCCAGCTGCCCCAGCTATCGATGATGTAGTACTCCACGAGCGGGCTCGTCGTCCACCCGTAGACACCCAGGTACGAATTGCCGTTCGGCCGGTAGTCGGCGTCGTAGGTCACGATCTGATTCTTCGAGCCGGGCCTGATCCCCTTGCGCCCCAGCAGATTATTGATGTTGCTCCACTCGACGCTGAAGCCATCCGCCGTGTTCGTCAGGCATCCGCTCCCCTGGTCCTTCCAGTACTCATAGGTGAGGCCGCAGTGGTTGCCAGTTTGATTGCTGCAGACCCTCTGGTCGGGTGTCGAGCACGTGTTGGGTGTGCCGCCGCCGCTGCCGCCGCCCGCCCCGCCGCTGCCGCCCGCCCCGCCGCTGCCGCCCGCCCCGCCGGCCCCCGAGCTGCTGCTCGACGACGAGCTCGAGCTGCTGCTCGACGACGAGCTCGAGCTGCTGCTCGACGACGAGCTCGAGCTGCTGCTCGAGGAGGTGGAGCTATCCGAGCCTCCGGTGCCGGTGACCGACACGATCGAAGGCCTGCCGGTGCCTTTCCCGCAGAACCCGAACCTCGCGTTGTCCTTGTTCCAGCTCATGTTCGTGGCGATGAGCTGCCCGGCGGACGAGCCGGACGGATCGAAGTTCGCGCTCCACGAGCCCGTCACCGTCGTGCCGTTGAGGCCGATCACCACGCGCCAGCCGTCCCGGCCGGTCGCGTTCTTGACCGTCACGTCCGCGCAGTAACCATCTTGCCAGCTCGACTGAACGGCGAGGGTCGCCGACGAGCCGTCCGGGCCCTCCAGCGCGGAGTCCAGGAGCTCGATGTCCTCGGCCTCGATGTGCTCGACGCTGCACGCCAGCAGGCCGCATGCGATCGAAGCGGATAAGTAGCCAAGTAAGGGAGCGATGCGCATTTAAGGTTTCTCCATGATCGGACCGGCGGAGTCGCGGGCTTCTGCTCGAAACGGAGTCGTGAACCATCGAGACGCCCGCGAGCCCTCCGATCCTTTGGTTAGAGTTCAAAATTTTTCGACCCGCGTGCCCGTGATCCCGGGAATCCCGATGATCATCGATGCCCCCGCGGGCCTGCGCCGACCACATGCCTGGCAATCACGATGTTTGTCGGACAGATGCTCACACACAAACACCCCGTGTGATGGGGCCGGGCGCCTGCTCAGATGTAAGCAAGAACAACGCGGGCACGCGGCCGCAAGAAGCAAGCAATCCCGGCAATGGCATCACTCGGAGTCGTCCCTGGGCGATCCTGCAACCGGCTGCGGCCCCCGGCCGAGGACGGTCCGGACCGCCAAGGGAGATTAGAACATTCACACAAACAGGGGGCGAAAGTCAAGACTCTTTTCTTAGTCGAGGCCGTTTTGCCGCGCTTTGCCGTACAGTGTCCGTTCGGCGTACAGCCACGTTGTGCGCGTGGGTTCGATCATAGAACCCAGACTCGTTCACTCTCCTGGGAAAGCGACTCTATATCGATAATCGACCCATCATGCATCGACGGGGCCCTCTTCAGTGCCGCAGTCCGCTCGCGGGTGGTGCGGGGCGGCCCTCCGCGCACCGCCCAACCCCGGCCGATCGGGATCATCCGGCCTCGCGGGAAAACTCCACGAAGAACGTTGCCGGACCGTCGGGATCAGCCTGGTGCAGCACCTCGGGCTTGACGAGTCCGGGGGACTCCGGATCGCGCAGCATCCCTCGACCGCCGAGCCCGTCGATGCGATACCGGAGCCGCCCGAGGCTGGGCGGCACGGGCGCCGTCGACACCTCCTCCCCGGCGTCCGGAGGTCTGCGCTGCCTCGTCCAGGCGCCGAGGCGCTGCCCGCCGATGTCCTCGAGCACCATGGACCTCGGACATGCGACGTGCTCGCTTCACAGGAGGACCTGCGAGCGCGTACCCTTGCGCGCGCGGCATGCTCGCCGGCCCGGGCGAGCCGGGGTGAAGGCTCGATGGACCACCTCGGGCGACCTGCAACGCAAGACGATCCGCACGCGACCCATGCACGTCCCCCTCCCAGCAGCGAAGCACTCACCACCGATCGCTCTCGTGGCCCTGTGCGCCTTGTGCGCCTTGTGCGCCGCGCCTACACGGGCCGAGGCGCAGTCGGGCCCGCCTCCAGAGTCGCTGTCGCCGTATCCACCGTCGCTGTCGCCGCGTCCACCGTCGCCGTCGACGCCGCCTGCGGCGGTGGAGGCGCCGCCGCCCCGTCCCTCACCGTCGCCGCCGCCATGGCACCAGGGCATCTCCGACGATCGAAAGCAGCAGGCGCACGTGCGCTTCACGGAGGCGCGGGCGCTGCACCGGCGCATGATGCTCGTCGAGGCGCGGGCGAAATACGAAGAGGCGCTGGCTGCCTGGGAGCACCCGGAGCTCCGGCTCTATCTCGGGCGGTTGTTGAGGAGCATCGGGCTGCCGCTCCTGGCCTACGAGAACCTGCGACTCGCCCTGCGATGGGGGCCCGGGACGCTCGAGCCAGAGAAAGAGCAGGAGGCGCGCGCGACGATACGCGCGCTCATGGAGAGCGAGCTCGCCGCCATCGAGATCCGCTGCGATGAGCCGGGCGCTGCCGTGCTGCTCGACGGCAAACCCTGGTTCATCGGCCCCGGCACCGAGCGTCGGATGGTCACGCCCGGAGAGCACATCGTCATGGTGAAGAGGGACGGCTACTCCACGATCGTCAAACCCATCCTCGTGATCGCCGGCAGAGAGGCCTCCGGCCAGCTCGCGCGGCGCGTCGATACCGTCGTTGCCCCGCCGCCGTGGCCCAGGTGGATCCCCTGGGCCGTGCTCGGGGCAGGCGCGGCCCTGGGCGCCGCTGGCGGCGGGCTGATGTGGAGCGGAGAGGCGGACAGGGGCAACCAGGGCGGCGACGACGTCGCGATCGGCGCCTTCATCGCCGGCGGGGCGATAGCGGTCACGGGGACGGTCCTGCTCCTCATGAACAGGCCACAGGCCTACCGCATCCACGATCGGGGCGAGGTGAAGGTCGAGCTCCGGCCCATCGCGTCGCTCGGGACTGGGGGGCTGTCGGCCCGGCTCGTGTTCTGATCCGGCGGAGCCGGGGCGCGCCGGCACGTCGCGCGCGGCGCATCGAGCGTGCGGCGCATCGAGCGTGCGGCGCAGCGCGACGGCAAGGCGCTCGAAGCCCTCTGCGGTGCCGCCGACGGGTTCTGCGAGGACGAGGCGCGCCCGCGCGCGCCCCTGCCCGGCCCTCCGCCGCCCGGCGCCGCGTTCGAGGCGCTCGGGACGCAGCGGACGTCGGGTGAGCGGATCCGGCGCTCTACCCCGACCACCGCCTGGGCGCTTCGCCCTGACGTCGTGCGCGCCCTCCGCGCCCGAATCGCTCCCGGTGCGCGGCCAGGACGGCGGCCGAGCCTGGGCTCGGGGAGCTCGCCCCGCTCAACCCCGCGATCCCGGACCGCTGCGCCGACAAGGCGGCGGGAGAGGGCGGACCCGGCCCATCATGGGGCGAGGGCGCCGCACCGGCAACGGTCGAAAAGGCCAATGATTTCGCCTGGTAGCCCCGCCCGGACTCGAACCGGGACGCCCGTACGGGCCGCGGATTTTAAATCCACCGCGTCTGCCATTTCGCCACGGGGCCAACTGGTTGATAATGTAGTATATTATCGCTTCGTCCCGCGCCGCACCACCCCCTTCGCTGTCCGTCCCGCTGGCGTGATCCTCGTGCTCTGGGCTCGCCTCGGCGAGGGAAGCTAGCTCGCTGAGGGCCAGCTCTGCAAAGGTCCTGGCCGCCCGGCGGCCCCTGTGGCCCACGACGGAGCTCCGGTGCCCGATCCGATCGGCGGGCCAGCGGCCGCGCGCCCTCGTCGGGGCAGAAGCACGCCTTCGCCATCGCGGAGCCGAGCCTCGAGAGGCGGCCGCGGGGGAGCTGGCTGGTCGCGACGAGGCGGCAGGCGGAGGACGGGCGATCGCCATGAGCCGATGCGCGCATCACCACGGGCCGATGCGAGCGCTGCGCGACGTGACCGCGAGACGCGGGCGACGTCGCCGGGAGCGCGCGCACGACGCGCTCCGCGTCGGTGAGCCCTCGGACGCGGCCACCGCCGAGCTGCCGCCGGGCCCCCCTCGCCTGGCGACCATCGCGTCGCGCGTGACCTGGCGCGAGGCGCGCAGCCGAACGGCCAGGTCGGCGACGAGCTCCTCGCGCTGCGCGCGCCTGCCCCCTCCCGGTCCGTCAGAGCTCCGACGCCAGCGCTCGCGGCCGCCACGGCCCGCGCGCGCTCGAGCGAACGTGGCCCGCCAAACATCGATTCTCCAGGAGCATCCCGCGGAGGTCCTCTCAAGGCCGGGCGGGCGCGACGTTGAGGCTTGACAGCCCCAAAGCGCCTTGGGGCTCATTCCTCTTTCCAGAGCGTCCTTGGTTCATCTCTCCCTCAGAAACGTTTTGAATTACATTCTCCCGCGAGCTGGAGCCGCCGATGAACCCATCACCCAGACAATGTGACCCCACCCCCCAGCCGTTGGCCCGACGGGCGCAGGCGTAGGCGATGCAGCCATTGCTGAACACCTCCATCCGACCGGTGTGGAGCAGTATACGCGCGCCCCGAGCCTCGGTGCGTGAAGTGCTCGCGCAGTATCCTAGCGCCTTGGTGGACGCGGCCGCGATGACAGCCTGCGAGCTGCTGGAGAACGCCATCAAGTACGGCGACGAGGTGCCCGCGGCGCCAACCATTCTCTTCAGGCTCGGCCTGGCCGGCGGCAGGCTCGATATCGTCACCGTCAACGACTGCACCGACCACAGCTCGGCCAGCCGACTGCTCCGACGCATCCAGCCCCTGCGCGACGCGCCAAACAAGATGGATCCGTACATCGAACGGCTCCAGGAGATGCTCCACGGCCCGAGCGAGAGCGCCAACCTCGGGCTCTACAGGATCGCGCTGGAGGGCGGGTTCTCGCTCGACGCCACGTACACAGACGAGGTCGTGACCGTGACAGCTATCAGGAGAATTTATGGCTGAGTGGACGTTTGAGCATGACCGGCTGATCGTGCGCATCTCCCGGGGCGCGAGCTGCTCACGCATCGAGTGGTCGGGCATCAGCGACATCCGCAACCCCGCCAGCTTCCTGACTCCACTCCTCGAGGAGTGGTCAGCGAAGCTCAAGGACACGGATGCCACCGTGGACCTGACCAGGCTCGAGTACATGAGCTAGGCCACGGTGAAGCCGCTGATCGAGCTGATAAGGCAACTGGACCAAACGAGCCGCGGCGTATTCGTCGTCTTTCGCGAGAACGACTGGCAGCGAGCGCACCGCAACTGCATGGTGGCGCTGGCGCGCACCATGAAGAGGACGAAGGTGCAGTGACTGAAGCGGCCGCGCCCTTCGATGTGCCCATCGTCCTGACCGCGCCGGGGCGGCGTCGTACGACCGGCTTCTCCATGGATCTACCATGGCTGGCACCTCCCAGCCAGACGAGCAGCACCATTCGCGCGGGCGAGCGCCTCGATCTCGCGGCTGCCATCCGCGCGACCGAGGCGATCTCCGCGGAGCTCGTCATCGATCGGCTGATCGCACGGCTGATGCGGACGCTGCTCGAGAGCGCGGGAGCTCAGCGGGGATGCTTGATCCGCGAGCGCGCCGGAGCGCTCGCCCTGGAGGCGAGCATGACCATCGATCCCGACACCATGAGCATCGGCGCCCGCGCGCTGCAAGGTAGCGCTGAGGTCCCGGAAGCGCTCGTGCTCTACGTGGCGCGCACGCGCGAGCTGACGGTCCTGACGGACGTCCACCGTGATACGCGCTTCGCCTCTGACCGATACTTCACCCGGGCTCAGCCCAAGTCGGCGCTGTGTGTCCCGATGCTGCGCGGCGGAAAGGTCACCGGAGTCCTGTACCTGGAGAACCATATCGCCGCGGACGTGTTCAGCCCTGCTCGATGTGGATTGCTTCAGTTCCTCGCGACGCAAGCCGCAGTGTCCCTCGAGAACGCCATGCTCTACGGGCGGCTGGACGCCGCGTCCCAGGAGCTCCGGCGCGCGAACGAGAACCTCGAAATTACACGTTCACCGAGCCCGATCCGGTTCCTCGAGGCGCTGCGCACCGGCGGCGGGAAGATCCTGCGGCCGGCGACGACCGCGACCATGACCTCGAACCAGATCGGTGCGTTGAAGCTGCCGCACCCCGGCGGAGCGTGGGACTTCGGCTTCGGGGTCGCGGTCCTCACGGAGCCCGACCCGAGCACGATGCCCTCCGCCGCGGGCACCTGGCAGTGGTTCGGCGCCTACGGCCATCACTTCTGGGTCGATCCGAGCGCGAAGCTCACGGTCGTGGTCTTGACGAACACCGCGTTCGCCGGCATGCAAGGCGAGTTTCCCGACGCCGTGCGGCGCGCGGTCTACGACCCCGCGCAGCCGTGATGCAGGCGCGCGCCGCGGCGGCGCGGCTCGTGTCGCCCACCGCCGGGATCGGCCAGCCTCCACCGGCGATCGGGGCGGAGAGGGCGCGTCCGGCCATGAGGCCCGGCCATCCCGTCGACGCCCCGGGGCTCAATCCCCGCCCCGGCCCACCTCGCGAAAGCGCACCTCCACCCGCTTCGCCCCGAGCTGCATCGCGAGCGCCGTGATCTGCCGCTCGGCCTGCGCCCTCGCCCGCGACATCACGTCCCCCTCGAGCGCCGCCTTCTCGATCGCGGCCGTCGCCTCCCTCCGGGCCCGCGCCTCGAGCTGCTCGTTGCGCCGCGCGAGCAGGCTCGTCGACCGCGTGTAGACGTACGTCTCGTCCTCGTCGAGCCGGGTGGAAAACACCTCCGGCGCCGGCAGCGTGATCCGCGCGACGCCGGTCGCCGGATCCATCGCGATGTCGCCCTCGCCGAGCCGCGCGAGATCCACGCCGATGGTCACGTGGCCGACCGCGACGAGCAGGAGGGCGTCGGTGGCCTGCACCAGACCGAAGAGGCGGCTCTGCCGGTCGGCCAGATCCACGACCTTCTCGACGTGCACCTCCGTGGTCTCGAGCCGCGACAGGTCGCGGATCGCGATGAGCAGCGCCGGAGACGGCCGCGCGACCACCGTGTCCGCAGGCTCGCGAGCGCCGAGGCGCGGCGCCACCACGAACGCGCCGAGCCCCACCGCCGCGAGCAGCGCGACGCAGGCCAGCGCGATCTGCGCGGCGCGGCCCAGGGGCGCGCGGGGGCGCGGCGCACGAACGACCACCGAAGCGTAAGGATCCTGGATCGGGCCTTCCATCAGGGTGCAACCTCGGAGAGCAGCCTCGGAGGACCACGCGCGCAGAAGGCGCCCGCGGCAGCTCGGCCTGCGCACGGACCAGGCTGAGCCGCGCGTCCTCTTCGAGAGATCTGAGAACAGGAACGCCGGAAGGCGAGGAGAAATCGAACCGGGCCCGCCTCCTCGCGCGGATCCCGCTGCTCCGCGGGGATCGCCCGGCGTCGCGCCGACCTCGGCCGCGCACCGAACCCAGCCGCGCGCCGGACCCAGCCGCGCGCCGGCCGCGGCCGCGCGCCGGACCCAGCCGCGCGCCGGACCCAGCCGCGCGCCGGACCCAGCCCAAGCCGACCTCAGCGCACTGCCAGCCTCGTCCTCGCGCCAACGTCAGCGTCCTGCCAGCCTCCGCCTCGCGCTTGCCCTCACGCCGCGGGCGCCGTGGATCGCAGGACGGTCTGCGCCGCCCCACCGCCCGAGAGCGCCCGATCGAGCGTGCCCTCGTCGACCTCGCCGTCGGCCGCCTGCTCGAGCGCGATCCGGACGTCGCAGCTCGCGCAGCCCTCGGCCGCGATCCGCAGCCGCTCCGCCGTCGCGCGGTCGCGCGCGGAGGACAGCGCGAGCGCGGCGCCGATGCGGAGCTCGGCCGGCGCGCCGCCGTCCTCGAGCACCGCGAGCGCCTGCTCCCGCGTGAGCTTCGCCGTGCGGTAGTCGGCGCCGGCCTCGGCCATGAGGCAGCGCAGCGCCGCCCGCCACGCCGGCGCAGGCCGCCCGCGGCGCTCGAGGAGCGCGCCGGCGCCCCCCGCCTCGGGATCGTCGCGCCCGATGCGCTTGCGCAGCAGCCCGAGCAGGTGCTCGCGGCGCCACTCGGCCAGCACCATGCTGAGCCCCGTCTCCGTCGGGTCGCGCAGCAGCTGCGGCGGGACGATGGTCAGCGCGACCTCCTCGCCCCCCCGGAGCACGAGCTCCACCCCGAGGCAGGTCTCGTCGACCCGCTCGATGCTGCGGAACGAGATGAAGCGCTCGCCCCCGTCGCTCCGGATCGAGACGCCATCGTGGCCGACCACCAGCACGCGGCGCCCGGAGCCCTCCCGGAGCAGCGCCGCGAGCGCCCACGCCGCGACGCCCGTGACGACGCCGAGCGAGATCGCCACGTCGAGATCGATCACCGCCCAGCAGACCAGGGTCACGAGCGCCGCGACCCCCACGAACAGCCGGCGCCCGAGCGGCAGCGGGGCGTCGTACAGCCGGGCGCTCCAGGTGCCGCGCGCCCGCCCGGTCGCGATCGCGCCGAGCAGCCGCTCCGCGTCGCCCGGCTCATCGAGGCGCACGCGGATGATGTCGCCGTCGTCGGTCCTCAAGGCGACCTCGCCGCCGGAGCTCGACAGCCGGGCGCTCGTCAGGGAGGCGAGCGGGAACGAGCTCCGGTCGCCAGAATGCTCGATCGAGAGCGCGCCGCCCACCCGCACGACCGCGGCGCCGGAGGAGCCCACCACCGCCCGGAGCCAGGCGAACGGCGTGTAGATCAGGCACGCCAGGCCGAGCAGCCCGAGCACCGCGCCGAGCGTCGCGAACAGCATCACCAGGCCGAAGGCCAGCGGCTCGGCGAGCGGCACGATCAGCCGGGCCGCGGAGAACAGGATGAGGAGCCAGGTGAGCGTCGCGGTCAGGAACCGGCCGAGGGCGCGGACGCTCGCGTAGGGCTGGACCACCACCCCGCAGCGCTTGAACACGCCGTCACTTCCAGCGGTTCCTGCCACCCCTTCACGGTGAGCGCACCCGCCCTCCATTTCAAGCGCACAGCGCGATTCCAACGGGAGAGGAGCGTCAGCGCCGCCGCGGCGGCCGCCCTCCGGCCGTCCTCAGTACGCGTCCGCCGGGGCGCGCGCGTCCGCGGTCAGTACGCGTCCGCCGGGGCGCGCGCGTCCGCGGGGAGCGAGAGCGAGACCATCGCCACCGCCGCGTCCCCGCCGTCGAGCCACTGGTAACGCGCCAGGTTCGACAGAACACGGCCCACGTACTTGCGCGTCTCGTCGTAGGGGATCCGCGCCACCCACACGTCGGTGTCCCTGTCGATGCGGCCCTCGAGCCAGTGCGACACGGCCTTCGGCCCCGCGTTGTACGCGGCCGTCGCGAGCGGCAGGCTCCCCTGGAACGTCCGGAGCAGCTTGCCGATGTAGAAGCCGCCGAGGCGCAGGTTCACCGGCGCGCTCTTGAGCTGCCCGAGATCGAAGCCGAGCGAGAGCTCGCGCGCCGCCTTCCGGGCCGTCGCCGGCATGAGCTGCATCAGCCCGACCGCGCTCGCGGGGCTCACCACCACCGGATCGAACGCGCTCTCCTGCCGCATCAGCGCGTGGACGAGCCCCTTCGGCAGCCCGTGCTGCGCCTCCAGCGCGCGCACCTCGCCGAGGTACGGCGCCGGATAGACGCACTCCCACGCCCAGCGCTCGGCCTCCGAGGGCGCGCGCTGCAGCGCCGCGGCGGAGATCGCCCGCGTGCCCACCCGGTAGCGCCGCTTCGCGGGCGAGAGCAGCGCGTACATCTTGCAGAGCGCCTCGCTCTCCTGGCCCTCGTAGGCCGCCGTCACCTCGCGCTCGTTCTCGGCGAGGTAGGTCTCCGCGTCGCCGTCGAGCCCCATCGACGCGAGCAGCGCCGCCGCCGGCGGCAGCTTCACCTCGAGGGGCTGAGCGTCCTTGCTCGACGCCGAGCCGAGCAGCGGCGGAGTGGGCGCGCCCACCGCCGCGAGGCGCGACCGCGCGAGCAGCGCCCCCCACGAGAGCGGCTGCTCCCGCATCACCTCGGTCCAGATCCGCACCGCGCCGCCGCGGTCGCCCCCGCGCAGCGCCGCGAGCCCCGCGAGCTCGCGCAGCCTCGCCGCCTCGGCCGCGCGCGCGCGGCGCGCGAGCTGCTCCAGCGGCTTGCGCGCCCCCCCGGCGCCCTTCGTCGACAGCATCGCGAGCGCCCGCTCGAAGCGCGCCTCCTCGCGCCGCGCGCTCCGCGGGTAGGCGGCGAGGAACCGGCCGTACTGCGCGACCGCCTCCGTGTAGCGCCCGACCTGCATGAGGAGCTGCGCCGCGAGGAAGCTCGAGAGCTCGCCCCAGCGGGTCCTCCGGAACCTGCGCGCGACCGCGAGGTGCTGCTCGATCGCCTCGCCCTCGCGGTGGAGCCGCGAGAGCGACCGCGCCGCGAGGTGGAGCTGCTCCGCCTGGCGCGCGGACGGCGACGCCGCCCCCTTGAGGAACGCCTCCGCCGCGCCCGCGTAGTCGCGCGCCCGGTACAGCGCCGTGGCGCGGCGGTGGTGCAGCTCCGCCGCCGGCACGCCCGACAGCTTGTCGAGCTCGGCGATCGCGTCGGCCGCGCGGCCCGCGGCGACCATCGCGTCGACCGCCTGGAGCCGCTCCCCCGGCGAGGCCTGCCCCGGCGCCGCGGCGAGGAGCGCCGCGGCCTCGCGCCCGTCGGGCGACGACGGCGCGTTCTTGACGATCCACCGGAGGTCCGCGAGCGCGAGCTCCGCCGCGGCGGCCCTCGACCTGCCCTTGTCCGCCGGCCGCGCGGGCGCGTCGTGCACGGCGAGCTGGACGCGCGCCCGCGAGAGCCGCGCCGCCGCCTCGTCGCGCGACCTGCGCGCGCGCTGCGCCGCGCCCACGGCCCTGTCCGCGACCGCGCGGGCCCGCTCGAGGTCGCCGCCCTTCCGGTAGGCGGTCGCCGCCCGCGCCAGATCGAGCGCGCTGCCCGAGGCCTCGTAGTACGCCGCCGCGGCGAGGAACGGCCCCACCTCGAGCGCCGCCGCCGCGCGGTAGCGCGCCACCTCGCGCGCGAGCAGCGGCAGCGCCTGCTCCAGGCCGTGGAGCAGCTCCACCGTCTTCTCGTGATCGCCGAGCTCGAACGCGACGCGCGCCCGCGCGTACTTCATCGACGGCAGCGCCCGCTGCTCGAGCGGCATCGCGTCGATCCGCTCCGCCGCCTCGGCCCAGCGCTCGAGCCGCACCGCCTCGACCCACCCGCCGTCCAGCGCGGGTGACTCGCCCTGCGGGGCGGTCGCGGCCGCCGCGGGCGGCCCGGCCGGCGGCGCGAGGCGCGCGGTGCTCTGCGACGGCGGCGGCCCGGCCGTGCGGTGCTCGGCGCAGGCGGCGAGCGAGAGGCCGAACAGGCACGTCGCGGCGAGCCGGCGGCGCGCTTCCCGTGAAGACGGCTTCGGTAGCGACGGAGCCCGATTCATGGCCGATCCGGCGCGGTGGACGATCCGCCGGCAGCGCGCCCCGTGGACGGAGCCCCGCGGGGCGGCGGCCTCCGCGCGCAGGCCGCTCGCGCCGCAGCGCTCGCGCTGCCGACCCCTCTAGCTAGCAAGCTTCCGCGCCCTGTCGCAAACAAAGTGTGGCGTCCGACGCGATCCACCGCTTGCCGATCTCGACGTCCTCCTCGAACAGGAACGCCGCGATCTCATCGAGCGAGCCGGCCCGGTTCGGCGGAGCACCGAGCCGCAGCGCCGCGGCCTTGCCGAACGCGGCGGCCACCGGGTGGGGCGAGCTCGCGAGCCGCAGGAGATCGGGCACGAGCTCCGTCGCCCCGAGCACGCCCGCGAGGATGGCCGAGAGCGGCCGCGGATCCGCGGGGCAGCCGTGGCTCGACGTGAGCGCCGCGCGCAGCACCGCGACCGTCTCCGGCGCCGCGCCCCGCGCCGCCGCGGCGCGGTAGCCGCCCGCCGGCAGCGCGAGCCGCGCCGCGCCGCAGCTCGTCACGCACGCGGCGTCCGCCGCTCGCAGCAGCGCCGCGGCGACCGGCTCGGTCACGCCGTCGCCGAGCGCCGTCACCCCCTCGATGTCGCCCGCGACCGGCCGGGCCGCCTCCTGCGCGTAGCCCTCGAGGTTCGCGAGGAGCCGCTCCAGGTTGACCGCGCCCGCGGCGCGGCCGGCCAGCACGTCGCGCTCGGTGTGCACCGTCACGAGGCTCGACACGACGGCCGGCGTCCCGCCGCGCATCGTGTGCGACACGTCCACGCTCACGCGTCGCACGGCGGGCCACCGCAGCACCCGCGGCGCCGTGTCCGGGTCGACGAGGACGCCCCAGGGCACGACGGCCATCGTCACCTCGCGCGCGCCGCGCCGGGCCGAGGTGCGCTGCCCGGCGCGCGCGAGGGTGAGCGCGCCGAGCGCGCTGCCCATCACCATGAGCCCCAGCGAGAGCGTCTGGCTGCCGGCGCTGAAGAGCGCCGCGGCGACGCCCGCGAGCCCCGCCGTCCCCGCCGCGGCGAGCGCCCCGGTCGAGCCGGGATCCGGGTGGAGCCCGACGTAGCGAAAGTCCGGCGGAGGCAGCTTGCGCAGCACGGTGAGCACCCCAGAGCACGACTCTAGGCCGCCGCGCCCCGGCGCGCCACCGGATGCGCGGCGGCGCCGCCCGCGCGCGCCGCCGCGCGCCGGGTGGCGTGCGGCGCTCCGCGCGCGCGCCGCGCGGTGGTAGCTTCGACCGCGGTGCTGCTCTCCCGCGTCCGCCTCGCCCATGTCGGCCCGTTCGACGACCTCTCGCTCGGCTTCGAGGACGCCGCCGGCGCGCCGCGTCGGCTCGTGGTCCTCTTCGGCGGCGACGGCGTGGGCAAGACCTCGATCCTCTCGGCGATCGCGTCGACGCGGCCCGGGTACGCGGTCGCCCAGCCGAGGTCGCGCGGGGAGGACGGCCCGCCGTCGGCCGTGGTCGCCGACTGGGTGCTCGGCGTCGACGACCCGGCGCGCGCGCACCCGCTGCGCGTGGCGAGCCCGAACGCCCGCCTCGACGAGCCCGAGGAGGCGGCGGTCGTGCGGCGGAGGGAGCAGGCGCTCTTCGATCGGCGCGCGGCGGAGGGCGGCTTCGTCCTCGTCGCGCTCCCGGGCGCGCGCTGGTTCTCTCGCGCGTCGATCGTGCTGACGGCGCCCGAGCGCAGCGTCCTCCGCTACGACGTCCGCGCGGTGGCGGGCTTCGACGACGCGACGCGCGCCGATCTCGCCCGCGAGACGAAGCAGGTGCTCTCGTTCGTCCCCCTCGCCGCCGCGGTCGCGCGCGGCCGCGGCGGCGAGGGCAGGCCGGACGCGCGGGCAGCGCGCTTCGACGCGCTCGAGCGCGCGCTCCGGGAGGTGCTCGCGGTGCTGCTCGAGGGCACCGGCGCGGCGTACCTGGGCGTCGATCCGCTCCGGCTCGAGCCGGTCTTCGAGCGCGCGGGCGGTCAGCGCGCGGACTTCGACGACCTCGGGCGGAGCGCGCGGCACATCGTCGCGTTCGGCGCGCTCTCGCTCCGCGCGCTCGCGGCCGCGCACCCGGGCGTCGATCCGCGCCTGGCCGAGGGCGTGGTGCTGATCGACGACATCGAGGCGCAGCAGCCGCTGCACCGCCAGCGCTCGCTCACCTCGCGGCTGCGCGCGGCGCTGCCCAACGTGCAGTGGATCGTCACGACCTCATCGCCCGCGGTCGCGCTCGGCTGCGAGCTCTCCGAGGTGATCGCGCTCCGCCGCGACCCCGCGTCCGGGCGCGTCGAGCTGCACCAGGGCCCCGACGCCGTCCTTCACTAGGAATCGTGGAGCGGGTGTGGGCCGGGCCTGGGACGCTCGCCTCCGGGCCTTGCGCTCCGGCGGGCCCTGTTTGTGGCCCGCCTGCGCTCCAGGCCCTCCGGCGAGCGTCCCAGGCCCGGCCCACACCCGCCGCTCCAGGGCGGCGGTCACGCCAGCGGGACGGCGAGGAGCACGATCTCCTTGCCGCGCACCTCGATCTTGTAGCGCATCGGCTTGCCGTGCTTCTGGCCGAGCTCCTGCTCGCTCGCCTTGAGGCGGGCGACGAAGGCGTCGCGGGTGATGTGATCCACCGGGTTGCCGAGCGAGCGCTTCGCGGCGATGTACTCGCGGAAGATGCGCGCGTAGTACGCGTCCTCCGGCTCCTCGAGCAGCGCCTTGGCGTCGGCCGGGATCTCGTCGGCCGACAGCGCGGCCATCCGCTCGTCGACCTCGAGCGCGTCCCGGAACGACGCCGACGCGGGCGCGCGCGACGGCCGCCCGTCGGCGTCGGTCTCGTCTTCCTGCACGCCGAGGAGCTGGTTGAGGAGCGAGTTCAGCCGGAACACGAGCCCGCCGAGCTCGGCGTGCTCGATCCCGAACCGGAGGTCGGTCCGGCCGTTCATGATGGCGAGCAGGCCGTCCTCGATCTCGGAGATCGGCCGCGAGACGTACGCGTCCAGGAAATAGGCGGCGACCACGACCAGCACGAGCCCGAGCGCCGTGACCCCGAGCACCGGCCAGAGCAGCGCGCCCGCGCTCCCCGGCGCCTTGAGCTCCGCGATGCTGAGGAGCACCGCCCGCCGCCCGTCGCCGTAGCCGTCGAGCGCCTGCCCCACGGCGCGGTACTCGGCCGGCAGCCCGCCGAGGTCGACCATGCGCCCGGAGCCCAGCGCGTGCAGGGCGCCGTCCTTCGCGGGCGACGCCGTGAGCGCCGAGACCAGCTGGGGCGAGGCGTTGCGCGACTTCGCCACCACGTCGAGCCCGTCGCCCGACTGCACCGCGACGACGAGGATCCGGCCGCTCGTGCGCTCGCTCGCGTTGCTCAGCCGCTCGTCGTTCAGCGCGGTGCCCACCGCGACGGCGCCGACGATCTGCCCGGCGTCGTCGCGGACGGGCGCGTAGGACGCGAGCAGCTGCTCGTTGCGCGCCCGGCTCACCCACACGTCCGAGCCGGTCACGCCCTGCTCGATCGCGCGCTTCAGCGACGGGTAGACGGCGCCGAGATCGTCCCCCCGCATGAGCGCGGACGCGTTCCGGCCGAGGACCACGCCCTTCCTGTCGACGAGGACCACGAGCGAGGGCGGGGTCTTGGCTAGCTCGGGCGAGGCGGCGACCGCCTCCCGGATCGCGTTGGCCGCGCTCGTGGCGGCCTCGGCGCGCGCCGGGGCGGTGCCGGCGTTGAACGGCTCGCGGAGCCTCGGGCCGCTCGCGTGCGAGGCGAGCCAGCGCTCCAGCACGAGGCCGTCGACCTGGAGCTGCGCCATGGCGGCCGCGAGGGCGCGGGGCGCCTCGCCGGAGGCGGAGATGCTCCCCAGGGAGGCGCGCGCGAGGGTGTACGAAAGCCCTCCGACCATGAGGACAATCACGGCGAAGACTGCGATGATCTTTCCGCGCATCCTGCGTCTCCACTCCTTCTTGCGGGGGCCCAGGGCAAGCTAACATCCGCTGCGGCGCTGCTACAACTCTCCCAACCCGGCACATGGCGCACTTGAATCCACCGCACACCGAAGGCCCGCGCCTCTACGTCGTCGACGATGCGCTGTTCGAACAACACCGCGCGCGGGGCGCGCACCCCGAGCGCCCGGAGCGCCTCGAGGCCGCCCGCCGCGCGATCGCGCGCTGCGCCGCGTCTGGCGTCTCGCTGGAGCGCGTCGCGTCGCGCGACGCGACGCCGGACGAGCTGGCCCGCGCGCACGTGCCGCGGTACCTGGAGTCGCTCGATCGGCTCAGCGGCCACTACGCCGCGCTCGATCCCGACACCTACGTCGTGCCCCGCTCGGTCGACGCGGCGAAGCGGGGCGCGGGCGCGGCGGTGGCGCTGGTGGAGTCGCTGCTCGCCGGCCCCGGCCGGCTCGGGGCCGCGCTGCTGCGCCCGCCTGGCCACCACGCGACGCGCGACACCGGCATGGGCTTCTGCCTGCTGAACAACGTCGCCGTGGCCGCGCGGGCCGCCCTGAGCCGCGGGCTCTCGCGGGTGGCGGTGATCGACTTCGACGTGCACCACGGCAACGGCACGCAGGACATCTTCTGGGACGACCCGCGGGTCCTGTTCTGCTCGCTGCACCAGTGGCCGTTCTACCCCGGCACCGGCGCCGCCGACGAGATCGGCGGGGGCGAGGGCGCGGGCTACACGCTGAACGTGCCGCTGTCCGACGGGGCGACGGACGCGGTGTACGAGGCGGCGTTCGACGAGATCGTCCTGCCGGTGCTGGACGAGTACGCGCCCGAGCTCATCCTGGTGTCGGCGGGGTTCGACGCGCACGAGCGCGACCCGATGGCGGCGATGAAGCTGTCGCGGTGGGCCTACGCGGCGATGGGCCGGCGGCTCGCGGCGATGGCGGCCGCGAAGGCGGGGGGCCGGCTCGGCGTCCTGCTGGAGGGCGGCTACGACCTGTCCGCGCTCGAGAACTCGCTCGCCGCGGCGCTGCTCGGCGCGGCGGGCCGCGCGCTACCGGACGAGCCGGCCGGGGCCGCGGCGCAGCCGGCCCAGCGCGCGCCGGTCTCGCCGCGCCACCGGGCGGATCTGGACCGGGTCCGCGCGGTCGCGCGGCGCCGGTGGACGACGCTCTGAGCCGGCCGGGCGCCGCGGCCGGCGCGCACGGGCACGGGGCGCGGCGGCCGCGGCCGGGGTGGGACGGGGGGCGGGGTGGGACGGGGAGCGGGTGTGGGAGGCCCCACAGGTCGACCCCAAAAAAGCAGACGCGCCGGTGCGTTACCCGATTGCACTTTGCGCGGAGCTGAGTATCCTGCCAGGCCTTCGCAGCCCGCTGGGCCGTGAAGAACGGTGGGTATAGCTCAGTTGGTAGAGCACTGGATTGTGGCTCCAGTTGTCGCGGGTTCGATTCCCGTTACTCACCCCAGGTAGAACTGCCCGAAATCGTTGAAGAAGACGGCGACCCGAGGGCTC
This sequence comes from Sorangium cellulosum, assembly GCF_004135735.1. Taxonomy (GTDB): domain Bacteria; phylum Myxococcota_A; class Polyangia; order Polyangiales; family Polyangiaceae; genus Sorangium; species Sorangium cellulosum_F. The sequence goes on from NZ_CP012670.1 coordinate 7,318,321, forward strand.
CAGAGGATAGAGGGAGACGAAGTCGAGCGCGCGGGTAGCGCGGCGGGTCCAGGCCCGCCCCTGGCGACCCGGCCCCGACCTCCAGGCCGCGCGCGCCGCGCTGGCGGCCAGGCGCTCGCCGTGTGTCGGGCCTGCGCGCCGCGGCGCGCGGCGGCCTGCTGCTTCGCCCAGAGCGCCGGCAGATCGGGCTCGATGGCGTCGGAGGGCTCGACGTGGACGCGCGCGGCGTCGCGGTGGACGGCCACGGGCCCAGGGCGGTGGACCGCGTCGAGCCCGTCGGCCTCGAGCGTCCGGGCGCTCGGGTCGACCACCCCACGTGCCGCGCGCCCTCGCGCGTCGCCCATGACCGAAACCTGCCTGGGCTCGCCGCGAGACAGGGCCGCGCGGACCAGCGCCTCGGCGGCGCTCGCAAGATGGATGTCACGGGCGGCCCGCGGGGACAGGGAACCAGGAACACGCGCATGACCAGCGTGCGCCGCTCGCCCGGTCACCACGGTACATGGATATCCACCCAGCGCGGTGAGCGCTTGTCCACGCGGACGGAGACAGCAAGTCTTTTTATCGTAACCCGTTCGCCACAAAGCCCGCGTAGCGTCCGCGCCCATGCACACCACCTCTCCCGGGCGCCGCGCGCGGGCCGCGCGCCTCATGACTGTCATCCTCCTCGCAGCCGGCGCGACGCCGCTCAGCGCGTGTGTCGTCGAATCGAGCGAAGCGTCGGAACGTGCCGAGTTGCCGGCCCCCGGCGCCGTCGACGTCGTCCAGCCGATCACGCTGTCCGACCGCGCGCGCGTGCCCGAGAAGGAGCCGGGGTTCCTCGGCGCCGAGCTCGGCAGCCACGAGCTCGTCATCACCCATGACGGCGGCCTGCCGCCGTTCGCGCCGGGCGACGTGCTCGGCGGCACCCAGGGCGGCGGCTACCTCGTCCGCGTCGTCCGCGTCCGCGCGCTCGACGCGATGCGCGTGGCGCTCGAGACGACGCCCGCCTACCTCACGGAGTTCATGACCGAGGGGCACTTCCGCGTCCGCTACGACGCGCGCGAGTACGCGCGCGCCCTCGACGAGCACGCGGCCCGCGCCCGCGAGCTCGGCGAGGAGGACGGCGAGCCGATCGCGAGCCAGGCCGAGGCCCTGAAGGTCTCGTCCGGCGCCTCGCTCAAGCTCTTCGAGCTCTCCTCGGCCGCGCTCCCCGCGTCATGCGGGGTCACCGCGCACGGGGCGGCGGAGCTCGACGTCGAGGCCGAGCTCTCCCCGGTGCTCGACCTCGAGGTCCACGTCGGCCCGAGGGGCAAGCTCAACCCGGTACCCGAGCTGAAGCAGCTCCGGTTCGTCGCGTCCGGCGAGCTCGACGTGACCGCCAGGCTCCGCGGCGCGGGCACGGTCGAGGGGCGCTGCACGGTCGACCTCCTCGCGCTCGCCGGCGGCGCCCCGAGCCTGCCGCTCCCGACGCTGACGTTCTGGGTGGGCCCCGTGCCCGTGATCGTCACGACGGAGGTCGTGCCGAGGGCGAAGGCCGATCTGGGGCTGTCCTTCACGGCCGCCGAGGTGACCGCCGAGGCGCAGACGACCGCCGAGATCGCGGCCGGGGTCGATTACCGGAACGAGGAGTGGCGCACGATCTGGGAGCCCTCCTGCTCGGCGTCGGGCACGGCGGAGGTCGGGGCGCCCGGCCCGATCACCGCGTCCGGCAAGGTGAGCGCCGGCGCGGAGCTCCGGGCGCGCCTGTACGGGATCCTCGGCCCGAACGTCGGCGTGCAGGCCTATGCGCGCGTCACGGCGGAGACCGCGCCGCCTTATTGCTCGTACGACGCGCGCGTCGACGGCGGCGTGCGCGCCTACGCCCAGGCGGAGGCCGGCGTGTCGGTCGGCCCGCTCGATCTCACGTTCAAGAGCCTCGATCTGGTCGATCTCGAGCTCTTGCACTTCGACGGGCCGCGCACCTCGGGCGCGCTCCGCGACGCGCCCGAGTGCCGCGAGCCGCGCTGATCCGACGCCCCGGCCGGGAGGCGAGGCGCCCCGCCCCCCTCGCGCGCTCGCCGGCTCAAGGCTCCACGCAGGCCACGTAGTCGCACGACGCCTCGTTCACGCACTCCTCGGAGCGCTCGATCAGGTCGTTGCCCTGGATGCCGAGGCACGCGGTCTCGCAGCTCGTCTGGTTCGGCGGCGGATTCCCGCGCTCCTCCTCGCACAGGATCCGGTGTTTGCAGAGCTCATGGCACGAGTGCAAGATCTCTTCGTCCTTGCACCCTGCGGCGACCAACCCAAGAGCGAGCGCGACGACGAGGGGAATCGTTCGGAGTTCTGCGTTCTTCATGATCAGCCCATCTCGGTTGTGGAACGGCGTTCTCCCCGGGGAGCGACCCCGCCGTCGACCTCTGGCCTGGGTCATCGTACGTGACGCGAGCGCGGGGCACGGCGCGGGACCGGCGCCCTGGCTCGGGCCCGAGAGCCTCACCAGGAGGCCACGCGTCCGCGCCCAGCATAGACGAATCCCGCGCAGCCGCCCACGGCGCGCGCAGGCCGAGGCGCGCGCGCCGAAGGACACCTCGCCGCGCTGGCCCGAGACGCCAGGCGTGGTACATTGCGTCATGGGCGCTCCCGTGCGCCCACAGACGCCGAGGACGGATGCCCTCCAAGGAAGCCGACACCCCGCTCGAGGCCAATCCGGGCCAGCGGCGGGCGCAAGAGAAGCCCGCGGCCCCGCGGCTTCCGCAAAGCACGCTCCGCGGCAGGCGGATCATCGAGCGGCTGGAGCGCCGCCGCGAGGAGGCGGTCTGACGCCGCAGGGACGCGAGGCGCGCTCGACCGAGGGACGGCGAGATCTGTGGCGGACGCTGGCCCAGCTGGTGCTCAGCCTGGGCGCCCTGTTCGGGGCGATCGCGCTCGCGGCGCACGTCGCGCGCGACCAGCTCGACGCGCTCGGCCGCGCGTTCGTGGACCGCTTCGGCCTCGCCGGGATGTTCCTCGGCACCTACCTGGCCGACGCGTTCTCGTTCCCGATCCCCCCGCAGTTCTACATGCTGACGGCGATCTCCTCGGGAGGCCCGCAGGTCGCGCCCATGGTCGTGATCTCGGTGGCCTCGCTCCTCGCCGGCAGCACGGGTTACCTCCTCGCCGGGCACCTCGCGCGCTTCCGCGTCCTCGCGGCGCGCCTCGAGCGGACGCGGCCCAGGATAGACCGCCTGTTCGCGCGTTACGGGTACTGGGCGATCGCGATTGGGAGCCTCACGCCGGTCCCCTTCTCGATGCTCTGTTACCTGTCGGGGCTGTACCGGATCCCGCCGCGCTACTTCGTCACGCTGGTGCTGTTCCGGGTGCCGCGGCTCCTCCTCTTTTATGCGCTCATCCGGCTGGGATGGAGCCAGTGAAGCCCTGGTACGAGCGCTACCCGGAGCTCTCCGTCTCCTCCGACGAGGGGTTCACCCTGACGCGCTCCAGGATCTGATCGACCATGCCGAGGTCGATCCCCGAGCGCTCCACCACGTTCCTGGAGAACAGCCGAGTCGCCTCCTTCGCGAGCTCCTCGTCCGGGAGGAACGGCCGCGCGGGCGACCGCGGCGCCGGCAGGCCGATCTCCTTCTCCAGCTCGGAGATCGCCCGGATCATCTCCTGATAGCACGCCGACACGATCTGCACGGAGAACGGGAACACCTGGGCATTGCCCCTGCCGGCGCGCACGGCGTGCAGCGTCGCGGCGACCTGCTCCGCGAACTGCCGACTCCCGAACGCGTTGGCCATCTGCGCGTAGACCGCGATCGACTCCTGGTCTGCCGCGAGATCCTCCTCTCTCGTGTGCGGCGCGCCGGGCCCCGGCGCCGACGACCACCGGACGACGATCCGGGCGTAGTCGTCGAGCGCGCGCCGCTGGAGCGCCAGCCGCTGCAGGAGCGCCTCCCGCCGCTGCCGCGTGAGCTCCGCGCTCTCGTCGCGCTCGGCCCGGCGGTCCCCGCTGAGCTCTGCCGATCTGCGCGCGAGGTAAGCGCCGATGAAGAGGGCGACGCCGTTGCTAACAGCGATGAAGAGCATCTCCAGAATCTTGGGATCCATGCCGGTTCTCGACACTTCTAGCACGTTCGCGCTGAATGCAGTGATATGCCGCACGAGACGAAGAAAACTTGACGGACGCCCTCCTCCCGTGCAGGGGCGTCGCCCCCCCACAGGCGGCCGCGGCGCGGGCGGAGGCGCGCGGCGATCGTGATAGGATGCTCGCATGAGCGGTTCACGCGACGAGGGGGCCGGCCCGCACCTCTCGGGGCTCGAGGCGCCCCTGCGCGAGGCGCTCGAGCGGAGCCTCGCCGACCGGCTCGCGGGGAGCCCCGGGGCGGCGCTCAACCTCGACAACGCGTTCTGGGGCGCCCCCGCGCCCCGCGACCTCGGCGAGGCGCTCACCCGGCTCGGCCCGACGTGCCTCAACGTGGTCGCGCGCATCTTCGAGCGGCTCCGCGACATCGATCCTGCGCTCGGGCTGTGGCGTCAGATCAGGTATTTGCGCAACGTGTGGTGCGGTGGGAGCGCGGGATTCAAGGTGGTCTACGCCGAGCCGGCCGCGATGCGCGAGCGGCTCGACGGCCAGCTCGCGGGGACGGGCGGCCGCCGCGTCGCGCGCGACACGGTCCTCGGGGGGATCGAGCACCAGCGGGGCGCGCTGCTCGGCGCGCTCGCCAGGAGCTGGCCCGCGCTCCTCGGCGGCGGCGAGCCGCTCGACGCCGACACGTGGCGCGAGGTGCATGAGCCCGATCAGGAGGCGGTGCACCTCTGCGTGGGCAAGATCGAGCCCCGGCCGCCGGAGCTCGACGACATCCACCTGGACTGGAGATCTCCGGTGGTGGGCGTGGACGAGGCGACTCGCCGCTGCCGGTACGGTCTCCTCATCAGCGTGGTCCACTGGTTGCAGGCGCGCTTCGGCCTCGGCAAGCCGGTGTTTCCCTTCCAGCGCATCGACGAGGAGCTCGCCGCGCTCTCCGAGCGCCGCCGAGAGGCGGCGGCGTGGGCCGCGTTCGCGGCGCGCTGGCGCGACGCGCGGTGGACGCTCGCGATGCGGGGCAGCGAGGGGGCCCGGGAGGCGGTCGGCTGGCTCCGCGAGTGCGAGGCGATGATCTCGGCGCAGGAGGAGGCCTGAGGCCGCCGCCCATGCCCTACCCCGCCCCCGATGGCACCGAGCTGATCGAGCACCTCGGCACGGGCGCCACCTTCGACGTGGCGCTGGTCCGGCCGAGGAGCCGCCCGCCCGTGGCGCCCCCCGTCCCGCTCCCCGTCCCGCTCCCCGTCCCGCTCCCCGTCCCGCTCGTTTGCAAGCGCCTCGCCCCGGGCGCCCTCCACGCACACGCCGGGCGGGCCGCCATGATCCGCGAGGCCAGGGCGCTCGCCCTCGCGCGGCACCCGGCCCTGCCCACGCTCGCGCGCGTCGGCGCCGATCGCCACGGCCCCTTCGTGCTCGAGAGCCGGCGCGAGGGCGCCTCGCTCCGCGACGTGCTCGACGGATGGCGCGACCGCGGCCGACCGCCGCCCGCCTCGCTCCTCGTCCACGTCGTCAGGACCGCGATCGAGGCCCTCGCCGAGCTCCAGGAGCTGGAGGACGCCGGGGGGCCGCTCCGCTTCGTGCACGGCGATCTCGGCCCCGATCACGTCCTGCTCGGCCCGCTCGGCGACATCGGCCTCGTCGATCTCGGCGCCGCGCGGTTCCGGGGCATGGATCCGGACCTCGAGACCGCCGACCGGGGCACCGTCCCGTTCGTCGCTCCCGAGATCGCCCGCGGTGAATCGCCGCCGACCCCGCGCGGCGACGTCTACGCGATGGCGGCGACCCTCGTCGCCTTCGCCACCGGCGCGCCGCTCACGCGCGCGAGCGAGCCGGCCGCGATGCTGCTCGAGATCAGCGAGTCGGGCCTCTGCCTCGACGCCCTCGCGGCCGTGGACGCGCTCGCGCCGGGGCAGCGCCGCGCCCTCGCGCGGGCGCTCGACCGCGACCCCGAGCGCCGTATCGGCACCGCGCGGGCGCTGCTCGACGCGTTCGACGCGGCCGCGCCGCGGCTCGCGCCCGGCACGCCCGGCACGCCCGATGCGCCCGATGCGCCCGGCGCGACCCTCGAGCGCGCGCCCGGCCCCGGTGCCCGCCAAGATCGTGGACACACGGGGCCCGAGGGCTCACCCTCGCCCGCATGAAACCCCACCTAGGCCACGACAAGCTCGCCCTCGACACGCTCGCCGTCCATGCCGGACAGCCGCCGGATCCGACGAGCGGCGCCGTCATGACCCCGATCGTCCTCGCGAGCACCTTCGCCCAGGAGCGGCCGGGCCAGCACAAGGGGTTCGAGTACTCGCGCAGCGGCAATCCCACCCGCAAGGCGCTCGAGGCGTGCCTCGCCGCCCTCGAGGGGGGGCGGCACGGCTTCGCGTTCGGGAGCGGCTCCGCGGCGGCCGCCACCCTGCTCCACACGCTCCGGCCCGGAGATCACGTGCTCTCGGGCGACGACGTCTACGGCGGCACCTTCCGGCTCTTCGACAAGGTCATGCGGCCGATGGGCATCACCTCGACCTCGGTCGACATGCGCGACCTCGACGTCGTCCGCAAGGCCCTGACCCCGGCCACGCGCATGATCTGGATCGAGACCCCGACGAACCCCATGCTCAAGATCTTCGACATCGCGGCGCTCGCGGACATCGCGCGCGCGCACGGGGCGCTGCTCGTCGTCGACAACACCTTCGCCACCCCGGTGCTCCAGCGGCCGCTCGCCCTCGGCGCCCACGTCGTGGCGCACTCGACCACGAAGTACCTGAACGGCCACTCGGACGTCGTCGGCGGGGCGCTCGTCACGTCGGAGGACGCCCTCGCCGAGCGGGTCGCGTTCCTGCAAAACGCGCTCGGCGCGGTGCCGAGCCCGTTCGATTGTTACATGGTGCTCCGCGGGCTCAAGACGCTCGGGGTGCGCGTCCGCCAGCAGTGCGCGTCGGCGGCGCGCATCGCCGAGCGGCTCGCCGAGCACCCCGCCGTCCGCGCGGTGCACTACCCCGGCCTCCCCACGCACGCGGGCCACGCGCTCGCCGCGCGGCAGATGCAGGCGCCCGGGGCGATGATCTCGTTCGTCGTGCGCGGCGGCCTCCCCGTCGCCTCGCGGTTCCTCGAGCGGCTCGCGATCTTCTCGTGCGCGGAGAGCCTCGGAGGCGTCGAGTCGCTCGCCGAGCACCCCGCCCTCATGACCCACGCCTCCGTGCCCGCCGAGGCGCGGGAGGCGCTCGGCATCGACGGCGGCCTCCTCCGGCTCTCGGTCGGCCTCGAGGCGAGCGAGGACCTCTGGCAGGACATCGCGCAGGCGCTCGACGACGCGCGCGCCCACGCGGCGCCGGGCGCCTGAGCGCGCGCGTCGTCGAGCGCCGGGCGCGTCGGCGAGCGCGCGTCGGCGAAGGCCGTTTGCTCACGAGCGCCGGAGTACGATAAAAGCGAGGTGCGGCCTCGGGGCCGCCATCTACCAACGGAGCGTTCGATGAGTTTCGCCCGCCTCGGCTTCGTGCCCGTGCTCGGCCTTCTCCCCCTGCTCGGCTTCGGCTGCAGCGACCCGGCGCCGCCCACCCCGCGCGGCGCCTTCACGCTGAGCTTCGTCGGCGGGGGCTCCACCTGCAACACGACGGGGCACGGCGCGAACCTCGGCGTGGTGAGCCAGGACAGGAAGGACGAGGTGCTCGCCGACGGCGACGGCGCCGTGGTCGAGTGCGACGTGTCCGGCTCGGGCAGCTTCTCGGTCTCCGGGAGGGCCAGAGACACCGCCAACGCCGAGGAGATCCAGGTCACCATCGACGGCATCACCCCCCAGGCGTCGCAAGCGGAGCCCGCGACGGGCTACATCAGCTTCTCCTCGGCCAGGACGGGCGGCGAGGTCTTCGTCTCCGATCCGGACGATCCGTGCCGCTTCTGGTTCACCCCGGGGAGCCAGCAAGGGGTCGACGCGGGCAAGATCTGGGCTGTCTTCGAGTGTCCGAGGATGCTCAACGAGGGCTACGTCTGCTCCATCCGGGGCGGCGTCCTGGCCTTCGACAGCTGCGGGCTCTGACCGGCCTGGGGCGCCGGGCACGCCGCGCGCGCCGTTCGCCCCGACGGGCGCGCGTCCGCTCCTCGCCGCGCGCCGTTCGCCCCGACGGGCGCGCGTCCGCTCCTCGCCGCGCGCCGTTCGCCCCGCGGGCGCGCGTCCGCTCCTCGCCGCGCGCCGTTCGCCCCGCGGGCGCGCGTCCGCTCCTCGCCGCGCGCGCCCCTCGCGCCAGCGGGCGCGCGTCAGCTCTTCTCGGAGCCCGAGACCGACACGGCCGGGACCGTCGCCCGGTCGTTCACGCTCACCTGCTGCGAGTCGGCGGGCGGGCCGAGGGTCGCGCTGTTCGGCAGCTCGGCCTCGTCCTTCTCGTCGATCCGGATCACGAGCGCGGTGATGTTGTCCTCGCCGCCGTTGTCGTTGGCCTTGGCGATCAGGCGGCGGCACATCTCCGGCACCTCGCTGGTCGAGCTCACGATCGCGAGGATCTGGTCGTCCGAGAGCATCCCGCTCAGGCCGTCGGAGCAGAGCAGGTAGACGTCGCCGGGCTGCGGCTCGTCGCTGATCAGATCGACCACCACGCTGTCCTGCATCCCGAGCGCGCGCGTGATCACGTTGCGCGGCAGCTCGGCCCGCTGCTCCTCGGTGAGCTCGGGCATCGCCATGATGTAGTCGTTGAACAGCGAGTGGTCGCGGGTCAGCTGGCTGATCGAGCCCTTGCGGACGCGGTAGGCGCGGCTGTCGCCGACGTGGCCGACGTAGATGCGGTTCTTCTTCTTCGAGAAGAGCGCCCCCACGACGGTGGTGCCCATCCCGGCGCAGTCGCGCGACCGGATGCTGCGCTCGAAGATCTGACGGTTGGCGACGCGGATGCCCGCGACGAGCCGGTTCTCCTCCTCCGACAGGCTCGTGTCGAAGTGGAATGGCCAGGTGGCGTCCTCCCGCGACGTCGACCGGAAGAAGTCCGCGATCGACTCGGTCGCCAGCTTGCTCGCGACGTCCCCTGCGCGGTGGCCCCCCATGCCGTCCGCGACGATGAACAGGTCATACTCCGACAGGACGGCGTAGCTGTCCTCGTTGTGGTCGCGCTGGAGACCAACGTCCGTCATTCCTGAAGCGATCGCTCGCATAACCTCGGGAATCCTTGCGACGGCTCCGGGTCGGAGGCTTCGATAGCCAACCGTTTCATGCCACCGAAAACCTGTCAAGCTGGGCCCTTCGCGCCGTTTCGGGCGTCCTGAGACGCCCGCTCGCCGACCTTCCTGATCCTACCGACTTGGCCCGGGGGGACCGCAAGCCCCTTTTTCATCCGGCGCCTTCTGTCGGGATGCCAGAGGTCGCGGGCCGCGCGCCGGCGGGACTCCGAGGCTCCTCCCGGGCGCCCCCCCTCCGGCTCACCCCTCGTCCGAGCGCCCCGAGCGCCGCTCGCCTTGGACTCCGCCCCACCCAGATCCGCGCGCGCCTCGCACGAGGCACGCGCCTTCACGCTCCATCGCGCTCCGCGCCGGGAGCACGCCGCCGCAGGGCCCCTTCAGGCCCCGCTCACACGTCCAGGATGTCCTTCTCCTTGGCCGCGATCACCGCGTCGACCTGCCTCGTGCCCTCGGACACCACCTCGTCGACCTTCTTCTTGGCCCGATCCGCGTCGTCGCCGCTGACCTCGCCATCTTTCTCGAGGGTGTCGATCAGCTCGTTGGCATCCCGGCGGTGCTTCCGTATGGCAACTTTACAGTCCTCTCCGTTCTTCTTGGTCAGCTTCACCATCTCCTTGCGCCGCTCCTCGGTGAGCGGCGGGATGGGCAGCCGGATGAGGTCTGCGTCCACCTGAGGGTTCAGGCCGAGATCGCTCTCGCGGATCGCCTTCTCGATCGCCTTGACCTGGTTCTTCTCCCACGGCTTGACCGTGATGAGCCGCGGCTCCGGCACCGACACCGTGGCCATCTGCGCGATCGGCGTGGGAACGCCGTAGTAGTCGACGCGAATGCCGTCGAGCATGGCCGCGTTCGCGCGCCCGGTGCGCACCTTCGCCAGGTCTCGCCGGAGCGCTTCGATGGCCTTGTCGATCCCTTCGCGCAGCTCCTTGATGACGTCCTCGAGCATGATCCGGCTTCCTCCGTGTGGGGCTCGCCCAGCCCGCCCTCTCCGCGGGCGGGGGCGGAGCTTACCGCGGATTTCTGAGCCGGCGGAGAAATCGATCTGGTCGATGCGAGCGGCGTCGCGGAAGGCCTCTCGCCCCCGCCCGGGCGCCGCGGCGCGGCGCGCGGCTCGGGCCCGCGGTGGTGGAGGAGCGCTCCGGGGGCTCACCGGAGGGGCTGGAGCGCAGGCGAGCCACAACAGGGGCTCGCCGGAGCGCAAGCCCCGGAGGTGAGCCCCCGGAGCGCTCCTCCACCACCGCGGGCTGCGGGCTGGCTGACGGCTGGCGCGCGGGCTGGCGGCTCGGGCGCGCGGGCTGGCGGCTCGGGCGCGCGGGCTGGCTGACCCTGCGCGCGCGGCGGCCGCCGGCCACGCCACCTCGGCCGCCCCCGTCGCGCCGAGCTGTAGTAACTCTGGGAAGAAGGCGACCCATGCGCGATCTGGACTGGAACAGCTTCGACGTCCTCGTCGTCGATGACGAGCAAGACAACCTCGATGCCTTCCGGTTCGCCTTCCGGAAGTCGTTCAAGCTCCATTATGCGCTGGGCGGCGCCGAGGCCCTGGCCCTGCTCGATTGGCTCGATCCTGCGGTGATCGTGGCCGACCAGCGGATGCCGGGGATGAGCGGTATCGAGTTCCTCAAGCGGGCCAAGGAGCGGCGGCCGGACGCGGCGGGCGTGCTGCTCACCGCCTACGCGGACATGGCGGTGCTCATCGACGCAGTGAACTCGGGCGCGGTCGATCGGTACGTCCAGAAGCCCTGGAACTCCCGGGAGCTCGCCATCGTCCTGCGGCAGGCGATCTCCGTGGTCGCGACCGTCCGGGAGAACCGGCGGCTGCGCGAGCAGCTCGCGCTCTACGCCGGCTACCTCGAGCGCGAGCAGCGGGACCCGATCGACTTCGGCGAGATCGCCGGGGAGAGCGAGGCCATGCGCGAGGTCTCCGCCCGGATCGGCGAGGTGGCGAAGACCTCGACCCCCGTGGTGATCGAGGGCGAGGAGGGGGCCGAGAAGGAGGTGGTCGCCCGGGCCATCCACGTCGGCTCCCCGCGCGAGGAGCAGCCGTTCGTCAAGGTGACGTGCGCCGCGTTCCGGGGCGACACGCTCGAGCGCGAGCTGTTCGGCTGGCGGCGGGGCGCCTTCGACGGCGCGTACACCGAGCGCGCGGGCCGGCTCGAGCTCGCCCACCGGGGGACGATCTACCTCGACGAGCCCGCGCCGCTCACGCCCTCGCTGCAGGCGCGGCTGCTCCGCGTGCTCACCGACGGCGAGGTCGAGCGGCTCGGGTCGACCGAGACCGTCCGCGTCGACGTGCGCGTCGTGCTGTCGCTCACGCCCGGCATCGAGGAGGCCTGGGCGCGGGCGGGCGTCCTGCCCGAGCTCGTCTCGCGGCTCTCGGTCTTCCCGCTGCGGCTGCCCCCGCTCCGCGAGCGGCGCGAGGACATCCACGCGCTCGCCGAGCATTTCCTGCGCAAGTACGCGCGCCGCAACGCGCGCGCGGCCACCTCGCTCTCGGAGGAGGCGCTCGCGAAGCTCACGGCGTACGCGTGGCCAGGGAACGCGCGCGAGCTGGAGAACGTGATCGAGCGAGCGGCCATCCTCTCGCGCGGCGACGTGATCCTGCCCGAGCACCTCGCGTTCACGGCGCGCCCGCCGCAGCCGGCGGAGCCCCCCGCCCGCGCGCCGAGGGCCGCGCCCGCGCCGGGCGCGGAGGCGGACGCGGCCGGCAAGGCGCCCGCCGCGCCGGTGTCGCCGCGGCCGAGGCTCGACCTGAGCTCCCAGCTCGACGAGATCGAGCGGCGGGAGCTCCTCGCCGCGCTCGAGCGCTGCGGCGGGAACAAGGCCGAGGTCGCGCGGCAGTTCGGCATGCAGCGCACGACGCTCTATTACCGGCTGAAGCGGCTCGGCATCGACGCGTGACCCGCCCTCGCGGCGGCGGGAGGCGGGGGGCCTGGGGTGCTCACCGGAGGGGCTGGAGTGCAGGCGAGCCACGAAAGGGGCTCGCCGGAACGCAGGCCCCGGAGGTGAGCACCCCAGGCCCCCCGCCTCCCGCCACCGCGCCGGTCGACGCGGGCGGCGACTTGCGGCAGATTGCGGCGAGATGCTGAAGGTCGGGGAACGCGCGCCGGAGATCGACAGGCTGACCACGGACGGCCAGCGCTTCGTGCTGTCCCGCCAGGGCGGGCTCTGCACCGTCCTGTTCTTCTTCCCCAGGGCCTTCACCCCCGGCTGCACCGTCGAGACGCAGCAATTCCGCGACCATCACGTCGAGATCGCGCTCGCGGGGGCGCACATCGTCGGTATCAGCACCGATGATCACGAGACGCAGTGCAGGTTCGCCGCGTCGCAGAAGGTCCCTTTCCCCATGATCGCCGACAGCGATCTCGGCGTGTGCCGCGCCTACGGGGTCCTCTGGCCGATCCTCGGCGTCGCCCGGCGGGTCACCTACGTCATCACGCCCGACATGGAGGTCGCTGCGGTGTTCCGCCACGAGCTCCAGATCAGGAAGCACCGCGACGACGTGCTCTCGTTCATCAACGAGCGCTTCCGGTCTGCGCGCGCCGCCGAGGGCACGACGCGCTCGCCGCACGCGCAGCGAGCGCCACGCGAGGGCGATGTCCCCGCGCCCTCCGAGGCGCCCGCCTCGCCGGGCCAGCGCTCCTGAGCGGGGCGCGCGTGAGCCCGCCCGCCATGCGCCCCATGCCTCCTCGTCGCGGTCGCGGGCCGTCCGACGGCGCGGCGCTCCTCGAGGGCGCCGCGCCCTTGCCGCGCGACTTCTATGCTCGCCCTCCGCTCGTCGTCGCGCGGGCGTGCATCGGCAAGGTGCTCGTCCACAGGACGCCCGAGGGCATCGTGGCCGGCCGTATCGTGGAGACCGAGGCGTACCGCGGCCCGGAAGATCTCGCCGCCCACAGCGCAGGAGGCCGGCGAACGTCGCGGACGGAGGTTATGTTTGGCCCGGCGGGATATGCCTATATGTTCGTGCTCTATGGTATGCATTGGGCATTCAACATCGTCGTGGCGTCCGAGGGGGAGCCTCACGCGGTGCTCGTCCGCGCCATCGAGCCTGTGCTCGGGCTCTCGATCATGAGCCACCGGCGGGGTATCGCGCCCGACCGGGTGGAGCTGAGCAACGGTCCAGGCAAGCTGTGCCAGGCCCTCGCGCTCGGCCGCGCCGCCTATGGAATGGATCTCTGCGGAGCTCGGCTGTACCTGCTGCCCGGCCCGGCGGGGCCCATCGGCCGCTCGCCTCGTATCAACGTGGACTACGCAGGTGCCTGGGCGCAAAAGCCGTGGCGCTTCTACGAGCGAGGCAATCGCTATGTGTCCGTTTCGCCTCGCCATTGACCGGTCGTGAGCGCCCGGACAACCGAAGTGCTCGCGCCCGGCCCCGGGATCGCGCGACAATGGGCCTATGGGGTTCTGGCCATTCGGGGGGCGTGAGCGCGCCGACGTCGAGAGCGCATCGCGCATCGTCACGGCACCGACACGCGGCTATGCCGTCCGGGGAAAGTTAACGCTCTATTTCAAGGAGCCGCAGACGCAGGCCTCGGCGGACAGGGCCGCGGAGCGATGTGTCCAGATCGCCGAGGGCCTGCTCCGCGAGATCGTGGATCAGGAGCAGCTCCGCGGCAGGGAGGCGGAGCTCGCCTCGGCGATCGCGGCCCGCGCGCCGCAGGGCGTCGCGGCGCTGCGCGCCGTCGAGCTCACGTTGCTGCGCGCCCTCGTCGACCGCGGCAGCTCGCCGCGCCGGAGCGCGCCGACCCTCGCGTCGCCGCTCGGCGCCGAGGCGGCGCGGGGCGGCGCCGGCGCGCGCGGGTCGGCGAGCGATCTCTCGCCCGGCAGCGCTGGCCGGACCACCGGAGCGCCGCCGGCGAGCCCCCGCGCGGGCGCGTACGGCGCGCAGCTCTCCGGCGCGCTCCTGGGCGTCGCGCAGCGCGCGCCGTCGAGCGCGTCCCCTCCGCTCAGCGTGCGCTCGCCGCCGAGCTCCGGCGCGAGCCGGCTCCGGGGCGCGGGGGCGGGCAACGCGCGGGCGTCGAGCCCGTCGCTGGTCGGCTCGCCGCCCGCGGTCGTCGCGACCGCGCTCGCGCCCCTGCTGCGCGACGCGGCCACGCGGCTGCTCCTCGGGTGCCTGCGCGCGCACGACCTGATCATCGTGCGTCGCGTCGCCATCGACGCCGGCGCGATCGAGCACCTCGTGGCGCTCAGGCCGGTCTCCGAGGCGCCGCCGGGCGAGCTCGAGGCGAGCCGGGCCGCCGAGCTCTCCCGGTGGCACACGGCGCTCGGCTCTCCCGTGCTCAGCCAGCTGCGCGCCGAGTCGTGCGCGATCAGCGCGCAGAAGGCCAGCGCGGCGCTCCGCGCCGCGCAGATCACGCCCGGCGTCGCGGCGGAGATGGTCGACGCGCTCTGCCGCACCGCATTTCCCGGCCTCGCGCTGTCGAGCGCCCAGATCGCCCGCTACGCCGAACACGACCTCTGCGAGCACGCCGCCGAGGGCGTGGCGCGCATCCTCCGCCACCCGAACTCGAAGCAGCTCCGGGTCGCGCTCGGCCCCCTGCTCGAGGCGGTGGAGCGCGACATGGAGGCGATCTCCCGCATCGCGAAGACCTCGCTCGGCGGCGCGCCATGACGGCGCTGCGTTCCGCGGGCGCGTACCCTTCCCGTCGAACCGGAGCTAGAGGACGCACGTGCAACTACAATCCTCCCCCCATGAGCTCCCTCCCGTCTCCCGATCGCTCCGCGCCAGCGTCGCGGCGCTCGCCGCGCTGCTCTGCGCGTGCGGGTCGACCGAGCCCACGGTCCCGCCGCCTGCGACGCCGGAGGTCGTCGTGAGCAGCGCGGACAAGGTCGCCGGAGGCGGCGCCGGGCGCGCGGAGGCCGACGCGGAGCGGGCGCTCGAGGCGGTGCTCACGCGCGTGCTCGAGGACTACCTCCGCGACGAGCCGGTCCGGGCCACCGAGGCGGGGGACCACCGCCACGACGCGGCGTGGCCGGACGTGACCGAGCAGGGCGAGGCGGCGCGCCGGCGCACGATCGCGGACGCGCTGTCGGCGCTCGAGGCCGTGCCCAGGGAGAAGCTCGGGGTGCAGAGCCGCGTCGACGCGGACATGATCGAGAACCAGCTGCGCTCCTGGCTGTTCGGGATCGACGAGCTCCGCGAGCTCTCGTGGAACCCGATGGTCTACACGGGCCTCATCGGCGACGGGCTCGACCCGCTGATCACGCGCAACTTCGCGCCGCTCGAGGACCGCATGCGGAGCCTCGGCGGCCGCCTCTCGGGCATCCCCGCGATCGTCGCGGCCGCGAAGGCGCGCCTCCGGGAGGCGCCGCCGCGCATCCACACCGAGACGGCGATCGGGCAGAACAAGGGGCTCATCGCGCTCTGCAAGGCGGATCTGCCGGCGCGCTTCGCGTCGGTCCCGGCGCAGAAGGCCGAGCTCGAGGCGGCGGCGAAGGCCGCCGCGGCGGCGCTCGAGGACCTCCAGGCGTTCCTCGAGGAGGACCTGCTCCCGCGGAGCAACGGCGACTTCCGGCTGGGCCGCGCGCGCTTCGAGGAGAAGCTCCGCTTCACGCTGGACGACGCGACGGTCGACATCGACGGCGTGGTCAAGAGCGCCCGCGCGCTGCTCGCGGAGACGCACGCGGAGATGCTCGAGACCGCGCGGGAGCTCTGGCCGACGCTCTTCGACGCGCGCAAGCAGCCGTTCCCGCGGGTCGAGACGCGGGACGAGAAGATGGCCGCCATCCGGAAGGTCCTGGACGCGCTCGCGGCCGACCGGCCGACGAACGAGACCATCGTCAAGGAGGCGGAGGCGCTCCTCGCGGCCGCGACCGACTTCGTGCGGAGGCACGATCTCGTGCGCCTGCCCGAGGAGCCCTGCCGCGTGATCGAGATGCCGGAGTACCGCCGCGGCGTCGCGGTCGCGTACTGCGACGCGTCCGGCCCGCTCGAGGCGAAGCAGGAGACGTTCTTCGCGATCGCGCCGACGCCGAAGGGCTGGCCGAGGTCGCGCGTCGACTCGTTCTACCGCGAGTACAACCGGAGCATGCTCGCCGACCTCACCGTCCACGAGGCGATGCCGGGCCACTTCCTGCAGCTCATGCACAACAACGAGTTCCCCTCGAAGATCCGCGCGGTCTTCTCGAGCGGCCCGTTCGTCGAGGGGTGGGCGGTCTACACCGAGTGGCTGATGGCGCACCACGGCTTCGGCGGCCCGAAGGTCCGGATGCAGCGCCAGAAGATGGTGCTGCGCCTCGCGGCGAACGCCATCCTCGACCACGGGGTGCACGCGGGCGCGATGGACGAGAAGGAGGCGCTCGCGCTCATGATGGAGGACGCGTTCCAGGAGGAGGGCGAGGCCGTCGGCAAGTGGGCGCGCGCCCGGCTCACGAGCGCGCAGCTCACCACGTACTTCCACGGCTTCACCGAGATGATGCGGCTGCGCGCCGCGCACGAGGGCAAGCCCGGCTTCACCGAGCGCGCCTACCACGACCGGCTGCTCAGCCACGGGTCGCCGTCGGTGCGGCACCTCGAGGCGCTGCTCTCGGAGTAGCGCGGGTCAGGGGGGCGGGCGCCTCGGGCCGCCCCCCCGGCTCACACCGGGCTGATGGAGCCGCCGAGCTCCACGAAGCGCGTCTTCGGGAACGCCTTCGCGCAGGTCTCGAGCTGCCAGTCGCCCTTGAAGAGCACGACGGCGTTGCCGTGCACGTCGAGGGCGCCGTAGCCGTAGAGGTTCGACTCGAGCTCGGCGAGGGGCACCGGCTCGCCCTCGACCCAGCGCGCCAGGCTGAACGAGAGCCGCTCGATGCGCGCCTCGACGCCGTACTCGGCCGAGAGCCGGTGCTTCACGACGTCGAACTGGAGCTCGCCCACGACGCCGAGGATCGCCTCGCCCTCGCGCCCCTCGGGGGGCCGGAAGAGCTGGACCGAGCCCTCCTGCGCGAGCTGCTCGAGCCCCTTCTTGAGCTGCTTGCGCTTCATGGGATCGAGCATGACGACGCGGCCGAACTGCTCGGGCGGGAACTGCGGCAGCGGCGCGTACCGCACGGGCGAGCCGCCGCCGCAGAGCGTGTCGCCGATGAGGAACAGCCCCGGGTCGAAGACGCCGATGATGTCGCCGGCGAAGCCGTCGTCCACGAGCGTGCGCTCCTGGGCCATGAACTGCACCGGGTTGGTGAGCCGGATGTCGCGGCCGAGGCGGACGTGGTGCACCTTCATCCCGCGCTCGTAGCGGCCGGAGCAGACGCGGAGGAACGCGATGCGGTCGCGGTGGGCCCGGTCCATGTTCGCCTGGATCTTGAAGACGAACGCGGTGAACCGGTCGTCGTCGGGGGCGATGGGGCCCTTGTCGCTGCCGCGCGGCGCGGGCGGGGGCATGAGCTCGATGAAGGCGTCGAGGAACTGCGGCAGGCCGAAGTTGGTGATGGCGCTGCCGAAGAACATGGGCGTGACCTCGCCGCGGGCGAGCCTGCTCTTGTCGAGCACATCGCCGGCGGCGTCGATGAGCTCGATGTCGTCGCGGAGCTGGCGCGCGCCCTCCTCGTCGAGCGCCTCGACGAGCTCGGGGGCGTCGAGCGACACGACCTCCATCGGGGCGATCTCGGCGCCGTGCGCGACCTGCTCGAAGAGGAACACCTGCTTGCGCTCGCGGTGGTAGACGCCGCGGAACTTGCCGGCCGCCGAGATGGGCCAGGTGACCGGGTAGACGCCGATGCCGAGGACCTCCTCGACCTCGCCGATCAGCTCGAACGGGTCGCGGCCCGGGCGATCGAGCTTGTTGACGAACGTGAAGATCGGCATCTGCCGGAGCTTGCAGACGCGGAACAGCTTCTTCGTCTGCGCCTCGACGCCCTTGGCGCAGTCGAGGATCATGATGGCCGCGTCGGTCGCCATGAGCGCGCGGTAGGTGTCCTCGCTGAAGTCGGCGTGGCCAGGGGTGTCGACCAGGCTCAAGAGGCGGCCCTTGTACGGGAACTGGAGGACGCTGGTCGAGATGGAGATGCCGCGCTCGCGCTCCATCTCCATCCAGTCGCTGACCGCGTGGGCCCGCGCCTTCTTCGCCTTCACGGCGCCGGCGAGCTGGATCGCTCCGCCGTAAAGCAGGAGCTTTTCGGTCAACGTGGTCTTGCCAGCGTCGGGGTGGGAGATGATCGCGAACGTCTTTCGGCGCGCGATCTCGCGGGTGAGCATCGGGTCAGGCACAGCGGCGCGGCAGGATAGAGGCGGGGAGGGCTACGTCAACCTGTACGGACGGTTACTTACTTGGATGGCGACGGGGGGCCAGGGCGGGAGGGGGGTGAGCGCGGGGGCGGGAGGGGGTCCCCCCACGAACTCGGGCCTGCTGGAGGGCCGTGGCCGGACTGGACGGGAGAGGATGGTCAGAACGGAGAAGGCTGCGGGGAACGCCGGCCCTCGGATTCGTGGGGCCCACCCCCTCCCGCCCCCGCGCTCACCCCCCTCCCGCCCCGACCCCCCCAGCAATGAACCAACCTCATCCATGACCTCGCGACCACCTCCGCAAACGTGACCGTGGCCGTGGCCGTGGCCGTGCACGCGAACGTGGTCGTGGCCGTGGACGCGAACGTGGTCGTGGTCGTGGCCGTGGTCGTGGACGCGAACGTGGTCGTGGCCGTGGACGCGGCCCCGTCCTCCATGCTGGCGCACCGGAGGTTCGCCCTCTTCTACTTCCCCGGCTTCAACGAGAGCGTGACGGTCACGCCAACAGGATCCGCCGTGGGAACCCCGATGGTCCTGTTCTTCAGAAACACCCGGATGCAGCGCTCGGCCTCAGCGGTCACGCCCCTGGAGCTCAGGACCTCGACCCCCTCGGCGCGACCACGGACGCGGACCAGGAACTGGAGCTTGACGTTCCCCGATGAGCCCGTCAGCCCACCATGATCCCCGACGCACTTCGCCAGATCGGCGGAGAGCCTCCCGAGCCGCTTGGTCACGTTCGGGACCTCGCCGTTCAAGAACTCCGGCTCGCCGACCTCCACGATCGGCGGCGGCGACGCGACCGAGGCCTCAGGCGCCGCGCCGTCGGGCGCGCCCGCGTCGCCAGGTGCCCCGCCATCGCCCGGCGCGCCCGCGTCGTCCGACGGCGCGCCCGCGTCGTCCGGCGGCGGCTCGGGCTGCGGCGACGGCGGGAGCCAGCCGGCATCCGCCTCGCCCGGCTCGAGGCACCGCACAAAGCCACGGTGCGGATCCTCCAGCGCGCCGTGCGGGCACCGTACCCCACCATCGCCCGCGTCCGGCGTCGACGCCGTGATCCACCCCTGCCCCGACGACCCCTGCCCCGACGCCGGCGGCGCGCCGCCCTCGGCGACCGCGCTCACACACGCGCCCACGGCGCTCAACGACAGCGCCAGGCTGATCGCCCAGTGCTTGAAAGGCCCACCTGCTGCTCTAGACCTCATGGGCGCGTGTGATACTGCGGAACGGCCGCCCGTGCAGAACAAATGGCAGCCCAAGGCGCTCGGTCGGGCCGCCGCGCGACGCACGGCGGCGCAGCCGGCCGGATGCCGCGGCGTCAGCGCTGACCCAGGTAGTCGAGCTTGCCGATGTCGAGCCCGTTGTGGCGCAAGATCGCGTACGCCGTGGTCACGTGGAAATAGAAGTTGGGCAGGACCCACTCCAGGAGAAACGCCTCGCCCAGGAAGCGCAGGGGCTCGCGGCGCGTGGGCACCGTGATCTCGCGCTCCTCGGAGCCGTCGATCTGCTCGGGCCCGAGGCCGTTCAGGAACGCGATCGTCTTTTCGAGCCGCGCCTGCAGCTCGTCGAAGCTCGCCTCGTTGTCCTCGTACTTCGGCACCTCCACGCCGGCCAGCCGCGCCCCGCACCCCTTCGCCAGATCGGTGGCGATCTGCACCTGGCGCGTGAGCGCGAACATGTCCGGCGCGAGCCGCGCGTCCAGCAAGACGCGCGGCTCGATCTTCCTGGACTCGGCGTACGCGGCAGCCTTGGTGAGGATCGCCGAGAGATTGCCGAGCATCTTCACGAGCACAGGGACCGAGGACCGATACATCGAGATTGCCATCTTCATCTCCTTGGCCCCCGCACGCCACGCGCGGCGCGTGTACGCCTCACGGAGCCGTACGGGCCGCGGTGCCGGCGAGGACGCGCAAACCTAGTGGACATCCGGCGCCCGGCGCAAGCGCGCCCGGCGCGCCCCGGGATCAACGGAGCTCGATGCGCGGCGCCCGCGTCGCGCAAGCCTCATGCCCCCTGTCCGCTCCGTGAGCTCATGCAAAGCACGTTGACGAGGCGAGCGCGTGACCCCACAACACCGCTCACCATCGAGCGCGGCAATAGACGCGGCCACGCCCCTATTTCGCCGGTCGTGAAGAACGGAGCTCTCTCGATGAAAATCGAGTGACCGGGTGACCGAATGACCGCGTGTTCGAATGACCGCGTGTCCGAATGACGCCGCTCGGCCCCGCGTCCGCTCGCGTTGCCCCCCTCGCCCTCGCCACCTGCGGAGTCGAGCGGCGCGAGGAGCCCCCCTCGCCCTGCGGCGCTCAGAGCGCGACGTGCGCGAGCGAGCCGGCGGACGCATCCCAGAGCGCCTGGGCCCGCGACAGCACCTCGCCGTGCGCCTTCGTCCCCTCGGCGGGGCCCGTCACCGAGACCCCCCCGCCGCCCGGCCTGACCTCCACCCGCTCGACCCCCGCGTCCGGGAACTCGCCGCGGAGCTCCCGGGTCATCCGCTCGCCGATCCGCGAAAGGAGCCGCGCGAGCCGCTCGGGCGTGATGTCCCGGAACGTGAGCACCTGCGGGAGCCTGAGCTCCGAGACGACGCGCGCGCGGTCGGACAGCGACGGCTCGCCGAGCCGCCTCTCCAGGAGCGCAGCGAACACGCTCCCGTACGCCCGGTCGACCTGCTCCCGCCGGAAGCCCTCGTCGATCGCCGGCCCGAGCCGCGTCTCCATCTGCTCGACGCCGTTCAGCCCGTTCGCGAAGCGCCCCTCGTTCTGCGCGAAGTACTCACCCCGCGCGCGGAGATCGCGCGCCAGCGCCGCGAAGTGGTCGCCCATCGTCGACAGGGCCCGCAGCACCAGGTCGGCGAGCCGGAGCTCCTCCCGGATCCAGCCGACGTCCGTCACGCGGTCGGCCATGAACGGCCAGAGGACGAGGTTGTAGTAGTTGTTGAAGTCGAGCAGGTACTTCAGCCGGTAGAGCTCGAAGCAGCCGAACACCGGGTACATGCGCTCGTAGAGCCGGAGCGTGCTGTCGTACTTGAACCGGTGGTACGCGTCGTAGGCCGCGACCCTCTCCTCGAACCCGGCCCGGTCGCCGCGCACGTCGGCGAGGATCATCTGGGTGATGAACTCGTTCGAGGTCGCGATGAAGTCGGAGCCGGGGCTGTAGAACGGATCGGCGAACGCGCCCGCCTCGCCGGTGACGGCGTACCGGTCGGTCGAGAAGTACCGGTCCGCGTGGTACGGCAGGTGGGCATAGCCCTGGAAATCCTCGAGCTCCGCCCCCTCGAGCAGGTCGCGCACCGCGCGGTGGGCGCCAAGGAAGCGCTCGAGCTCCGCGCGCGTGCGCGGCCCCGGGAGCGCGGCGCCCGAGCCCTCGCCGATCCGGTCCTTGTCGAACACCACGCCCACGCTCATCAGATCGCCGGCGAGCGGGATGAACCAGATCCAGTACCCGTCGTACATGAAGTGGTTCGTCGACAGGTGGCGCGACGTGTGGCGCACGCGCGATCGCCACGCCGGCTCCGTGACCGCGTCGAGCCCCGCGACGCCGCGGTAGCGGCCCCACGCGGCCGCCGTGTTGAGGCGCGCCTCCTTGTGCACCTTCACGCCGAGCTTGCGGAGGAGCACGTGCCGCCGCCCCGACGCGTCGCACACCCAGCGGCAGGCGACCTCGCGCCGCTCGCCGCCCTGCTCGTAGACGACCCGGTGCCGCCCGCGCCCGTCGATCGCGACGTCGATCACCTTCGCGCCGAGCTCGACCTCGGCGCCCGCCGCGCGGTTCATGGCGACCAGATCGCGCTCCAGCCGCGCGCGCTCGAGCTGGAAGCTCGGGTGGAACGGCATGTGGTCGGAGCCGATCTCGCTCATCCGCGGGAGCGGCAGATCCTTGCCCTCGGCGTCGAAGAAGAAGCGGAGCCCGTTCTTCGGGAGCTGGTGCTGGTAGAGGTACGTGCCGAGGTTCAGCCGGCGAACCATGTAGTGGGCCGC
This sequence comes from Sorangium cellulosum, assembly GCF_004135735.1. Classification (GTDB taxonomy): domain Bacteria; phylum Myxococcota_A; class Polyangia; order Polyangiales; family Polyangiaceae; genus Sorangium; species Sorangium cellulosum_F. Next base: position 7,340,660 of record NZ_CP012670.1, read on the forward strand.
GACCTCGACCGTGCTCTCGCCGACCTTGTGGTCGACGATCGCCGAGGCCGCCTCGAGCACGAGCACCCCGAGATCGGGGCAGGTGAGGCGGAGCTGGCGCGCGAGGAGGCCTCCGGCGATGCCGCTGCCGATGATGACGATGTCGACCGTGCGCATGTCGGCGGCGCTTATACCGCGCCCGCCGCCGGCGGCGCCGGCTCGCCGAGCAGCTCCGCGCGGAGCGCGCCGGGCATCGCCGCCGCCTCGTCCGGGCGGAGCAGCCCGTCGCCGTGGAAGATCGACGCCGAGAGGCGCCCGCCGAAGCGGCTGAAGATGACCTGGAACCCGGGCGGCGTGACCACGGCGGGCAGCGGGTACGCCGACACCACGGGGAGCCCCGCGAACCGCTCCACCGCGACCGCGCCCGGGTTCGAGACGATCAGCGAGGCGAGCTCGCCGCCGAACGGCTGGTCGCCGAGCCAGCGGTACACCGGCCCGGGGAGCCAGCGGGCGAGGTCGAGCGCGGCCACCATCGCGAGGTCGAGCTTGTCGCGCACCATCGCGCGCTGCTGCTCGGCCAGGGAAGCCACCGCGCGGGCGTCGTCGTAGAGCTCGTCGCGGCGCAGCGAGAGCAGCACCATCGTGAGGTGGTTGCCGAAGAGCCGACGCGCGCCCCCCTTGGGGTCGAGCGACAGCGGGAGCGGGACCACGTGGTGCGGCGGGGCGAAGCCGCGGCGGACGAGCGCCCGGTCGGCCAGCCGGGTCGCCGCGATCAGCATGAGGCTCGACTCGGCGAGCCGCGCGCGCTGCCGCACCCGGAGGTCGAAGGCGCGGGTCTCCTCCGCCGAGAGCACGAGCCGGAGGACGCGCGAGGCCGTGGGCCGGACCCCGGGGCAGGCGCGCGCGAGCGAGAGGATGGGCGCGCGGCCGAGCGCGAGCGCGTGCTCCTTGTACGCGCGCGCGAGCGCGAGCCGCGCGTCGCGATCCAGGCCCGAGAGGAGGCGCTCGGGGCTGTCGTGCCGCTCCTGCCGCGGCGGCGCCTCGTCCGGCGCGTCGCCGCTGCCGGAGCCGAGCCAGGCGACGAGCCGATCCGCGCCCCTGCCGTCCGTCAGCGCGTGATGGTGACGGAGCACGACCGTGTCCCCGGCCCCCGCCCCGCGCAGGACGTCGATCGCCCATGGCCGCTCCCCGGAGACCCGGTCCGCGAGCAGCGCCTCGACGCGCGCTTCGCGCTCGCGCTCTCCCGATACCTCGATGAGGCGCGGCGCCGGCGCCCGCCGGTGATGATCGACGACCCAGCGGGGCCGCCCCGCCCGCCCGAGCAGGCTGTTGTCGAGCCGGAAGCGGAGCTCGGGTACCTCCCGCGTCGCGCGCTCGAGGCGCGCCGCGAGCCGCGCCATGTCGAGGCGGCCGTCGAGCTCGAGCACGAACAGGCAGTGATTGCCGGCCTGGCCACGCGACCGCATGGCGCGATCGTTCATGAGGTGAAAGAAGTCGATGCCCCCGAGCAGGACGGTCGATGTCATGATCTCCGCGAAGCGCCGCCGTCAGGTGGAGGCGCCGGCGACCGTAGCAGCCACACCGGCCGCACGACAGCGCCCGGAGGCCAGGGCCCGCCCGCCCGCGGGGGTGGGGTACTTGCCCTCCTGCGGGGACACCGGAGCCGCCAAGGCGCCATAAAACTCCAAGATCTTTGTGTTTTTCTCGGCGTCCTCGGTGCCTTGGCGGTTCAAAAGACCCCACCGTCAGCCAAGGTACCCCACCACCCAGGGGCGGGGTACGTAGCAATCCACACGGTGATTCGATTACATGCTTAGATTCACCCCGTGAATCTTGCAGCCATCGACGTCAACCTCGTGATCGCGCTCGACGCCTTGCTGCGCGAGCGCAACGTCACGTACGCGGCCCGCCGGATGGGCCTGAGCCAGCCCGCGATGAGCCACGCGCTGACGCGGCTGCGCGAGCTCTTCTCCGACCCGTTGCTCGTGCGGGTCGGCCGGCGGATGGCGCTGTCGCCGCGCGCCGAGGCGATGATCCCGCAGGTCGCGTCGATCATGCAGGAGCTCTCGGGCCTCTTCGGCATGGAGACGCCGCCCTTCGATCCCGCGACGACCCCCCGCGCCTTCCGGATCGCCGCGGCGGAGTACGTGGACCTCGTCCTCCTCGCGAAGCTCAACGCGGCGCTCGCGCAGGGCGGCAAGAACCTCTCGCTCCACCTGCTCCCCCTCGACGCGCGCGCCGCCGACGCGGTCCGGAGCGGCGACGTCGATCTCGCGATCGGCGCCTTCGCGGCGGACGCCCTCCCCTCCGGCGTGAGCCGCGAGGAGCTCTTCGAGGATCGCTTCGTCGGGCTCGCCCGCGCGAGCCACCCGAAGGCGCGCGGGCGCGTCGACCTCGACACCTACGCCGCCCTCGAGCACGTGACCGTCCCCCGGCAGGGCGCGCACGACGGGGTCGCCGACGATCTCATCGCGGCGCGCGGCGTCCAGCGCCGCGCGGTCATGACCGTGTCGCACGTGCTCCTCGTGCCGCACGTCGTCGCGGGCTCGGACCACGTGGCGACCGTGGCCACGCGCATCGGCAGGGCGTTCTCGAGCATGCTGCCGCTCCGCACCTTCGACCTGCCGTTCGAGCTGCCCCCCCTCCAGATCTCGATGCTGTCGAGCACCCGGACCCACAACGAGCCGGCGCAGGCGTGGCTGCGCGGCGTCGTGAACGAGGCCGTGGCGCACATGCAGGACGTGGGCCGGCGGAAGCGCGTGTGACGACGCCGCGCCCGGCCCCGGGGGGTGGGCCCGCAGGGGGCTCACCTCCGGGGCTTGCGTTCCGGCGAGCCCCTCTTGTGGCTCGCCTGCACTCCAGCCCCTCCGGTGAGCCCCCTGCGGGCCCACCCCCGGAGCCGGGGCTACCGGCCGAGCGCCTCGGCGCGGTTCACGATGCGCGGGGTGAGGAAGATGACGAGCTCGCTGCGGGTGTCGCTCGCGCGGCGCCGCTGGAAGAGCATGCCGAGGATGGGGATGTCCCCGAAGAACGGCACCTGATCGAGGTTGCGGCCGGTGTTGCGGGTGAAGATCCCGCCGATCACCGCCGTGTGCCCGTCCATGATCAGGAGATCGGTCTCCGCCTCGCGCTTCAGGATGGTGGGGTCGCCGCGCGCCGAGGTCTGGTTGAAGTCCGGCTCGTCGCGGTTGATCTTCACGTGCATCGCGACGCTGCCGTCCGACGTGACGTGCGGCCTGACGAGCAGCTGGAGCTTGGCCTCCTGGAACGTCGTCTGCACGCCCTGGGCGCTGATCTGCGAGAACGGGATCAGCGTGCCCTGGCTGATCCGGGCCTCGCGGTTGTCGAGCGTGAGGATGCGCGGGCTCGACACGATCCGCAGCATGCCGCTCGCCTCGGCCGCGGAGAGCCGGACCGCGAGGTTCACGGTGTTGTTGATCGACCCGAGCGTGAAGCCGAGCGCGCCGCCCTGCCCGGTGCCGACCGTCGCGGGCAGGTTCACCGCGAAGTTCGGGTTCGCGACCTGGTTCGCGAACGGCGAGAGGCCGGCCGTCGGCGTGTTCGAGTCGGACGCGCCGCCGGTGAGGCCGATGGCCGAGGGGAACACGAGCCCGGTCGGGTTGCCCGTCGCCGCGCTGAAGGTGCCGTCGCCGCCCCACTGGATACCGACGTCGCGCAGGTAGCGGCTCGTCGCCTCCACCACGCGCGCCTCGATCAGGACCTGCGGGGTCTGCGTGTCGAGCGAGCGCACGAGCTCCTCGATCTGGTTCAGGTTGCCCGCGACGTCCCGCGCGATGAGCACGTTGGTGCGCTCGTCGACCGCGAGCGAGCCGCGCGGCGACAGGAGGTCCTTCGAGCGATCCTGGAGGTCCCTCGCGTCCGCGTAGTTGATCGGGATGAGCCGCGTCTCCACGGGGGCGAGCTGGAGCTCGCTCTTGCGCCGCGCGATCGCGAGCTCCCGCTCCTTGTTGAGATCGGCGATCGGGGCGACGCGGATCATGTTGCCCTGCCGGACCATGCCGAGCCCCTTGGCCTGGAGCACCGTCTCGAGCGCCTGGTCCCACGGGACGTTGCGCATCCGGATGGTGACCGTCCCGCTCACGTTGTCGGCGGTCACGATGTTGACCCGCCCGACGTCGGAGATCAGCCGGAGGACGTTGTGGATGTCCGCGTCCTTCAGATCCAGGTCGATGCGCCGCCCCGTGAAGCGCCGCTGCTGCCCGGCGAGCGCGGGCGTGAAGGCGCCGGCCTGGTCGGGCTCGGCGATCGACTCCCGGGCGTCCGTCGCGAGGTGGGGGCCGTGCCCGGCCTCGCCGGGCGCCTCGGCCGGCCCCCCGAACGAGGTCTCCACCCGGGGCGCCCCGAGGTCGAGGGGCTCCTCGCGCGCGATCGTGCGCGTCCGCCGCGCCGCGCCCCCGTCGGCGCCGACGCCCGAGAGGCTCGACGGCAAGGCCCCGCGGGCCACGTTGAGCACGAGCGCGTTGCCCTCGCGCGCGAGCGCGCCCTGCGCGCCATCGACCTGCTCGACCTCCACGACGACCCTCGAGCCGTCGCTGTTGCGCCGGAACGTCGAGATCGCCCGCACCGGGCCGCCGAAGGCGCCGACGTCGAGCTTGCGCTGCAAGGCGTCGGGGAGCCGGACGCCGCTGAGCTCGATGACGCGGCGGCCGCCCTTGCCGGTCGACTCGCGGTAGCTCGGGATCGACGAGAGCTCGATGATGACCCGATCGAGCGTCGCCTGGTGCTCGAACCGCACGTCGGTGATCGCCGCCGGCTCGCGCGACGGCGCCGCCGCGCCGGGGCCGCTCGGCGCCCGCGGCGCCATGGGCGCGGTCGCATCCGCGGCCGCGAGCTCGACCACGAGCGCGCCCCGCTCGGCGCGGATCCGGTAGGCCGCGGGGCGCGCGAGCTGCACGAGCACCCGCGTCGTGCGCCCGGCCGCCTCGCCGAACCCCTGGGTCATCACCCCCGCCACGATCGCGTTGCCGCGCGTGATCGCGCCGGGAGCCCCGCGCACCTCGGCGCCCTCGAGGTGGATGAGGAGCCGCTTGCCGCCGTCCGCGACCTGCGCCGAGAAGCGCGGCGCGCCGCTCGTCGCGACCACGATCTCGGCCCTGTCCTCCGCCGGCGCCGTGAGCCTCACGTCGCTGACCTGGATCGGCGCGGCGGCGGATGCGTCTCCCGCAGGAGCGCCGAGGCTCAACATCACCCCGAGCGCCGCGGCACGGCGGAGCGCGCCCCGCTTCGGAAGCGCGCCCCGCTTCGGGCGACAGTCTCGATTGCTCTTCATTGCACTCCCGCTTCGCGGTGACGCGAGATCTGCGTCACGCTGCCGGGAAGCTACTTCGGGTGCCCGACGCGGGCCCAATTCGTGGCGTTCAGGGCGCGCCGAAGGCCGGCTCGTTCGCCTCGCCGAGCGGCCTCAGCGCGATCACGCGCGTGGTCGGCGGGATCTCCGGGTGCGACGGGTCCTCGCGGATGAAGACGACGTCGGAGTCGCGGATGCGATCGACGCGCCAGTTCACGGCGACGTCGACGCCGGTCGGCCCGCCGGAGTGCACGATCTCGGCCTTGCCGACGAAATCGCCCACCTTCACCACCCACCCGAGCCCCGTCGGATCGGTGAGCAGCGCGCGGGCGGGCGCGCGCGAGACCACGCCGACCAGCTTGAGCTCGTCGAGCGCGAAGCGGTCCACGAGGACCTGCCGCTGGATCGTGACCCGCCCCCTGGCCTGCGTCGCGAAGAGCGACTCGAAGCTCCGGAACGGGTCGCGGCTCCTGTCGCTCTCGGTGAAGTCGGCCTCCTGGAACTCGCGGAGCGGCAGCGGCGGCATCTCGGGCGCGCCGGCGTCCGCGGCCGCGCCGGTCGCGCCCGGGGCGGCCGCGCGCGGCGGCGAGGAGGTGACCGCGGTCGCGGCCTTGCCGGCCGGCTTCTTCGTGGGGGCGACCGCCGGCTCGTCCTCGCACCCCGCGAGCGCGAGGGCCGCGGTCGCCGCGAGGGCGAGCAGCAGCTTCCTGCCGGCGCTCACCGGACACCTCCGCCGCGCCGCGGCCTCACGCCGCTCGTCGGCGTCTCCCCCGCGCGCACGGCGCGGAACGCGGTGGCGAGGCACTCCACCTCGACCTGCACGTCGCTGCCCTCGACCTTGGGGTTCTTGATCTGGACCTCCTCGAGGTTGATGATGCGGTCGAGCCGCCCCACGCCGTGGAAGAACTTCGCGACCTGGTGGAACTTCCCGGTGAGCGTCAGCTTCATCGGCACCTTGGAGAAGAACTCCTGCGGGATCTCCTCGGTGGGGCTCCACGAGGTCAGGTTGACGCCGGAGACCGTGGCGACGCCCTGGACCGCGGAGAGGAACGCCGGCGTCTCCGACTCGTCGGGCAGGATCTTCTTCTGCTCGCGGCTGAGCTGCTCGCGCCGGGTCTTCTCGTCGAGATCCTTCTGGTAGGCGGCCTTCGACGCCTGCGCCTTGGTGAGCTCCGCCTGGAGCGACTGCTGCTGCTGCGTGGCGCTCGCGATCTGGGAGTCGACGTCGGCGTAGAAGCCGACGAAGTAGAGGATGCCGACGAGCGCCGCGAAGAGCGCGCCGACCCCGAACTTGGCGAGCGGCGGCAGCCGGTCGAGCGCCGACCCGGCCTGCGCGGGATTGGGCTTCGTGGCCATCAGTACCTCACCTTGAGCTGCAGCGCGAACGAGACGAGCTCGAGCCGCGAGGCCTTCTCGTTCTCCTTCTTCCCCGGGAGGAGCTGCACGTCGTAGAAGTACGACGACAGCTTCAGCCGCTGGGCGAGCTCGTAGACGTCGGTGCCGTCGCGCGCGAGCCCCTCGATGCGCACGGTCCGCTCCGACTCCACGTAGCTCGTGAGCCAGAGCCGCCGGCTGTCCCACGAGGGGTTGTAGACGGCGAGCGGGTTCTCCTTGCGGAGCTGCGCGAGCTTGTCCGGGTCGGCGGTCGGCCCCTTGCCGTTCGTGAGCAGCTGCGCGAGCTCGATCAGGACCGCCGTCGGCCCGCTCCGCGCCGCCTGGAGCTTCGCGATCGCGTCCTCGCGCGCGCGGAGGACCTCGAGCGCCTTCTTGATCTCCTCGTGGTTGGAGACGAGCTTGCGGATGTCCTGGATCTGGCTGTGGAGCAGCGAGTTCTTCCGCGTGTGCTCGGCGAGCTCCTCGACCTTCGTCTGGTGGAAGAGGAAGAGCGCGACGATCTCGAGGATCACGACGCCGAGCGTGACGAGGAGCCACCTCTGGCTCGCCTGGGGCGCGGCCCCCCGCGCGCCGCGCCGCTGCGGGAGCAGGTTGACGCGGATCAAGAGCGCTTCTCCCGGTCCTTGCGCATCGCGAGCCCGAGCGAGACGCAGAACTGCGCCGCCCGGAGCCGGAGCAGCTCCTGGTTGACTTCCTTGGCTTCCACGGTGATGCGCTCCATCGGCTGGATGAGCTCGACGGCGACCCGGGCGCGCCGCCCGATCGCCGCCGGCAGCGCCGGCAGGTTCGACGACCCGCCGGTCAGGTAGATGCGGTGCATGTCGCCCTCACCGCTCGTGGCCAGGAAGAAGTCGAGCGAGCGCTGGATCTCGCCCGCGATCGAGTCGCACACCTGCTCGATGGTCTCGATGACCTGCGCGGGCACGCCGCCCGGGCCCGAGGTCACGCTGGCGCACTTGAACTCCTCGGCCTGCTCGAAGCTGATGCCGAGCTTCCGCTGGATCTGCTCGGTGATGTAGTTGCCGCCGTTGCCGATGTCGCGGGTGAACGCGCTGGCGCCCCGCGACACGATGTTGATCGACGCCAGGCTCGCGCCGACGTTGATGATCGCGAACGTCTGGTCCGGCGGGATGCCGCGGTTCACCTCGAACAGGTTCTGCACGGTGAACGCGTCGATGTCGACCACCATGGGCTTGAGCTTCGCGGTCCTGGCGATCTGGGTGTAGTCGTTGATCTCGTCGCGCTTGGCGGCGACGAGCAGGAGATCCATCTGCCCGGCCTCGGGGCGGCGGCGCAGGACCTCGTAGTCGACGTGCACGTCCTTGATGTCGAACGGGATGTGCTGCTCGGCCTCCCACTGGATCTGCTCGTCGAGCTCCGCGGCGGTCATCAGCGGGACCGTGATCTTGCGGATGATGACCGCCTGCCCGCTGATGCTGAGCGCGATCTCGCGCTGGCGGATCTTTGCATCCGAAAACGCGCGGCCGAGCGCCTCGACGATGGCCTGCGCGTTCATGATGTGGCCGTCGACGATGGCCTGCGGCGCGAGCGGCGCGTAGCCGAGCCGCACGAGGCCATACCCCTTACGGCTCTCCTTGATCTGAGCGATCTTGATCGCGCTCGATCCGATATCGACCCCGACCAAGTTCTTGCCTTCCGACATCCCGTCCGTCCTGGCCCGCGCCCGCCTTGGTGAAGAAGAGCGGCCGGGCTGCGTTGCCCGGCCCTCGCCGCGCCCGATCCTTCTGATCGCTTCTGACGAAGCTTCGCACCACCGCCGATCGCGGGGCAAAAAACCGCTTTACGCTCGCCTGGGGCCCGCCTATCGAAGCTCGAACTACGGCGCGGCGCTCCCGGTCCGGCCGGCGGCGCGCGCCAGCCCAGGGTAGCACCGTCCGGGCCTCGGTCGTCGGGCACGGATGACGTCAGGTCAGAGTCCCCCCATGCATCCGGACTTCTCCCGTTTCCGCGGCACCTGCGCCCCGCGCGCCGGCTCCGCGACGCAGTCTCGCCCGCGGTCCCGAGGACGGCGGGTGCTCGCGGCCCTCGCGTCGGCCGTCCTCCTCCTCGCCGCCGCGACCGGCCCGGCGCTCGCCGAGGACGGTCACCACACCGTCTACGCGGGGCAAACGCTCGGCAAGATCGCGAAGCGCTACCGGGTCACGGTCGACGCGCTCCGCGAGGCGAACGGGCTCAAGCGCGGTGAGCCCATCCACCCCGGCGATGTCCTCGTGATCCCCGAGCGGGGCAAGCCCGGCGCGCAGGCCAAGGCCCGGCCGAACCGGCCGGCCGCGCTGCGCCGCGGGCCGGAGCGGAGCCGCGGCTCGAAGGAGCGGGACGCCGAGGTCCGGTCCGCGGGCAGGGGGCCGAGCAAGAAGAAGGTGGCGAAGGCCGAGCCCGCCGCGAAGGACAAGGGCTATGCGAAGCGGCCCAAGCGCCCGGGGTGGGTCCGCCTGGTGCGCGGCACCGAGCGGCTGGAGCTCCGGCTGCTCACGCCGAAGGGGCGCCTCGTGTCCAAGGCCCTCCCCAAGCTCAGCCGGCTGATGCGGGCGTCACCCACCGCCTCGATCCCGATCGACCCGAGGCTCGCCACGCTGATCGGCATGGTGAGCAACCATTTCGGCGGCCGGACCATCCGCATCGTGAGCGGTTACCGCCCCTACTCCCCGACCCAGTACACGCCGCACTCCAACCACAACTTCGGACGTGCCGTCGATTTCATGGTGGAGGGCGTGCCCAACACCGTGGTCCGCGATTTCTGTCGGAAGTTTCGCAACGCGGGCGTCGGCTATTATCCCAACTCGACCTTTGTTCACCTGGATGTCCGTTCAGAGAAGGTCTACTGGGTGGATTACTCGGGGCCCGGAGAGCCGCCGCGTTACGCTGGGGCGAAGGGCTCTGTCGCCCCCGACGAGGCGGCGCGCGATGTGCCCCTCTCGGCAGAAGAAGAGGTGTACGGGTCAGAGAATACCCGTGCCCCTCAGCCGCAAGCATCGAATATCACAGCGACAAATCAGGGAACGGGGCCCGGCGGCACCGGGGGACGGAGGCAGGTGGGGTCAAATGCACCCACCTCGGCCCCCGGCGCTTCCCCGGCGGGGAGATGAGCTGCCCAGGCCGCTGGCTAGTATCCACACACTGAACATCCGCACCAGACACAATTGCACGGCTCTGCCTTGCACGCTGCGAGAGTTGTGGCACCAATCCACCTCACGTGCAGCAATCGACCCGACTGCAGCGGGAGGAGCTCGCTCCTCCCAGGCCATTCGTCCCGTGTTGTGAGGGGGACGGGTTTGTCCAGCCGGTCCTGCTGGGCACGTCGTGCCCGGTCGTCACGTGCGATCACGACCTGAGTGAGCACGGCTTGAACGACGCCGCAGCGTTGCTCTGCGCGCTGCCGGAGCCGGGGTCGGCGCACGCGCGGGATGCATGGGAATCCGCGGAGGCCATGGCGAGTTGCGCGCGCGACGTCTGGGAATCCGCGGAGGCCATGGCGGCCTGCACGCACGATGACTCCTGGGAATGCGCGGAGCCAGGCGGGCGCGTGGACGCGCCGCCGTGCGGCGCCGGCGAGGCCGACGGACGGCGCGAGCGCGAGCCGTCGTGCGCCCCGCTCCACCCGGAGGTGCTGAAGGGGTATTTCCCGCTCGTCCGCAAGCTGGTGCGGCAGGTGTCGCGGCACCTGCCGCCCAACGTCCAGCGCGACGACCTGCTCAGCGCCGGGCTGCTCGGGCTCGTCGACTCGCTGCGCAAGAACGGCGGCAGCGACGGCGAGACGTTCGCCGGCTACGCGAAGCTCCGGATCCGCGGCGCGATCGTCGACGAGCTCCGCGCGCAGGACTGGCTCTCCCGGCGGGCGCGCGAGGCGGTCGAGGCCAGCGCCGCGAACAAGTCCTGCGGGACGACCGTCTTCGTGAGCCTGAGCGAGGTGACCCCGACCGAGGAGTCGGCGCACCTGTCCGGGGGAGACGACCCGATCGAGGCGCTGTCGGCGCACGCGACCCGGCGCGCCCTGGTGGGGGCCATCGCGCAGCTCCCGGAGCGCGAGCGGCGCGTGATCGGCATGTACTACTTCGAGGGCGCGAAGCTGAAGGACATCGGCGCTGTCCTCGGGGTCGGCGAGCCGCGCGTGTCGCAGCTGCACACGCGCGCGCTCGGGATGCTGCGCGGCATGCTCTCCCAGGCCTGACCGCCGGTCAGAAGAGCGCGCCGCCCCTGCGCCTTCGCGCGCTCCACGCCGGACCGCCGGTCAGGGGAGCGCGCCGCCCTTGAGCCTTCGCGCTCGGCCGGGCATCGCGACGCCGACCGCGAAGAGCGCCGTCTCGCCGTACGCCTCCTCGAGGGCGGGGTCGCCCGAGGCCCTGTGCACGAACGCGTTGCGGTGCGCGCCGCGATCGAGCGCGACCACGCGCGCGCAGCCGAGGTCGAGCAGCGCCTCGGTCGTGGCCTCGTCGCTGTCGAACGTCGTCGTGGCCGTGACGAGCGTGCCGTCAGGGAGGACGCAGGCCGCGCCGCGCCGGCGCATCGTGCCGATCTTGCGCGCCGCCGGCCGCATCGTGCCGTCGTCGGCGGTGAGCGGCAGCTCGGTCGCGTCCATGCCGGGCGCGATCTCGACGCCGCCGGCGGCGTGGATCTCCACCCGGCCGTCGCGGACCACGAGCAAGCCCCCCTCGCCGCGGAAGGGGAGGCCGACCGTGCCGGCCACGGCGAGCCCGTGCGGGCGGCGCCTGCGGCCGGTGCCGACGCCGATCGCCGCGAGCACCCGCTCCCGCTCCTCGGCCGACACCTCGGTCGCGAGCTTTGGCGCCTTGCGCGGCGAGATCTCGCGCGAGCCGGCGCGGAGCCGGAAGACGAAGCGGTCCGGGGCGAAGGTGAAGACGCGGACCCGGGCGCCGAGGTGCACGACGTCGACCGAATGCACGGCCGGGAGCCAGGCGGGGTACGGCTGCGCGGCGCCGTCCGCCGTCCACGACAGGCCGTCCGGCAGCGGCAGGGCGGGGTCCGCCCCGTGCGACACGAGGTAGATGAAGGCGTCCGGCGACGCGGAGAGGAGGCGCTCGGGCACGAGCGACATGGCGGGCGAGAGGCGCTCGGCGCTCAGGCCGCCGCCGTCGCGCGGGCGCACGAGGGCGACGCCGAGCGGGGACGGCGCCCTGCCCAGCGAGAGGCCCGCGGCGCACCCGCCGCGGCGGAGCGCCATGCCCAGGGACGCCGCGTCGAGGGCCTCGCCCCAGGCGTGGATCACGAAGCCCCGCTCGGTCATGCACAGCGCGGCGCGCTCGACGAGCAGGTCGTCGTCGTCGCCCGGCGAGAGCGCCGCGCCCCCGCCGGCGTCGAAGAGCGCCGGGCCCTGCCAGAGCGCCCAGAGCGAGTCCGGGATCCCGCCACGCGACGGCCACGCGCCGAAGAACGGCCGGCCGCTGCGATCGACGGCGAGCGTCGCGGCCCCCTCGGCCGGAGGCACGAGCGCGCGCCGCTCGACGATCATGCCCAGCGCCCCGGCGCCGCCCGGCGCGCTCGCGCCGCCCGGCGCGGATCCGGCGGGGCGGGCGCCCAGGCCGATGGCGCCCACGATCCGGGGCAGCGCCCGCCCGGGGATCGTGCCGGTCCCGCGCGGGCCGATCGTCGGGCGCGGCGCCTCGAAGCCCGCCTGGAGGTCGACCCCGATGCGCCGCGTGTCGATGGCGAGCAGGTGGACGTGCCGGCGCGGGTGCTCCGGATCGGGTCGGACGAACGTCGTCGCGAACGCGCTCCCCGCGGGAGGTCGCGCGCCGTCGCCGCCGGCACCGGGAGGGCTTTGCCCGGGCGGCGAGGGCAAGAGGCTCCACACGCCCTCACCGGGGAGCGGAGGCTCGACCGCGGGCGCCACCGGCGGCGGCGGCCACAGCGAGGGCAGCCCCGGAGGCACGGGCTCCGGAGCGGGCGGGTCGCCCGGGTTCGCGGGCGGAGCGTCGGGCTCCGCGCGGAGCGCCCCGGCCATGCGGCCCGCGGCGAGCGCGAGCCGCTCCACCGCGGCGGCCGCGCCCGGGCCGAGCAGGCGCCCGGCGGACCGCTCGGCGAGCTCCACGAACGACGGCACGCGGCGCGGGACGCGATGCGCGCGGGCGCCGAACGGATCGTCGCCGCCCGTCTCGAGCTGGCCGGTGCTGGCGTCGAGCGCCGCCGGCAGCGCGTCCGGCCCGAGCGCCATGACCAGCGCGTCCTCGACGAGGTCGAGCCGCGCCGTCGAGGGGGGTTTCTCGAACGAGATCTCGGTGCGCGACACGCCGCTCACGGCGCCGGCCTCGAGCCACCCGAAGGCCGCCGCGCGGAGCCGCTCGCCGAGCGGCCGCGCCCGCAGATCCGCGTCGCCGCCGAGGTCGAGCAGCGTGATCCCCTGCACGACGCCGTCGGCGGAGGTGGTCACCGCGACGCGGCGGCCAAGGGCCACGAGGTCGCGGTCGTCGCCGAGGGGCGTGTCGGTCAGGTTGCGGACACCGTCCAGGCTCACCGGCCGGCCGGAGCGGGTGAGCCGCACGCGCGCGCGGTACAGCTCGGCGGCGCCGCGCCCGGCAGGCGCGCCCCCGGCCTCCGGCGCGCCCCCGGCGTCCGGCGCGCCCCCGGCGTCCGGCGCGCTCCCGGTGTCCGGCGCCCCCAGGAACAGCACCCGGCGGCCCAGCAGCGCGTCGTGGAGGAACCCGCCGCGCTCTTCCCAGACGAAATCGTCAGGGCTGACGGCGCCGCCGATGGCGTCCCCGAGCATCCCGGCGATCGCGTCCGTGGTCCGCGCCGGCGGCGCCGGCGTCGCGAGCCGCGCGGCGACCCCGAGCACGACGGCGCCGAGCGCGATCGGGAGCCGGTCGCGCAGATGATCCACCCACGTGGAGAGCGCTCGCCCCGTCATCCCTTTTCCAGCGCGCTCCTTCCACCTTCCGCGCCGGCCTGGGCGGCCGCCGCGCGCGGGCGGATCCCGAGGAGCTCGCGCGCGCGGTCGGGATCGACCACCTCGCGGCCGATGCTCCGCGCGTACGCGGCGGCGCGCGCGACGAGCGGCGCGCTCCCCTCGGCGAGCACGCCCTTGTCGAGGTAGATGTTGTCCTCCAGGCCGACCCGGGCGTGCCCGCCGAGCTGCATGGCGAGCTCGGTCATCGGGCGCTGGTGCCGGCCGACCGCGGCCACGCCCCAGGTGGACCCGGGCGGGATCTGGCCGATCATGAACCGGAGCACGTCCTCCCGCGCGGCGATGCCGCCGGGCACCCCGAGCACGAACTGGAAGTGGAGCGGCGCCGCGAGGCGCCCGTCGGCGAACAGCCCGAGCGCCTCGTGGATGTGGCCGACCTCGTAGCACTCGAGCTCGGGGACGCTCCCCGCGGCGCGGATCCGCGCGGCCATGTCCCGGATGAGCGGCCGGGCGTTGTCGAAGATCCCGTCGCCGAAGTTGATCGTGCCGCAGTTCAGCGTGGCCATCTCGGGCTTGCAGAGCAGCGGCTGGGCGCGCTCGTCGACGCTCATCCCGACGGCGCCGCCGGTGGACGTCTGGACGATGACGTCCGCCTTCTCGTAGATCGCGGCGATGGCCTCCTCGAACAGCGCGCGCGACTGGCTCGGCGACCCGTCCGGGTTCCGGACGTGCAGGTGGATCACCGCGGCGCCCGCGTCGCGGCAGCGCGCCGCCTCGTCCGCGAGCTCGCGCGCGGTGACGGGCAGGTGGGGCGTCTGCGCCCGGGTCGTCTCGGCGCCGACGATCGCCGCCGTGAGGATCAGCGCGCTGTCCGGCGGCGTGACGATGATCCGCGGGGGCGGCGTGATGATCGGCCGCGGCTCCGGGAGCTGCGCGTGGTCCGGCGGCGGCGCCGACAGGGCCGGCAGGACGAGGCGCGGCCGACGCTGAAGCTCCTTCGGGACGACGCAGGTGCCGAGCGCCCGACAGACGACGATCGGCTCGGCCAGCGCGTCCGCCGCCGAGGGGGCGAAGCCGCCTTCGCGGACGCTGGCGACGACCTTGCGCGCCTCGAACGCCATGGCGCGCGACGTGGCGCCGACCTTCGTGATCACCCCCGTCGCCTCGATGAAGTCGCCTGCTCGAACCGGGGCGAGGAACTCGACCGCCTCGTACGCACGGAAGAGCCCCTCGTCGCCGTCCAGGCGGATGAGCAGCTCGGTGGCGACGTCGCCGAAGAGCGCGAGAATACGCGCGCCATCGCACAGCTCCCCCGCATAATGTGCGTCGTGCGCGCCCATCCTGACGCGCAGCGTGACCGTGAGACCAACCCCAGTGCTCATGGGAGCGAAGACTCAACAGTCGACAGTCGGTAGTCAACAAGGGAAACTCCCCCCGCTGATGAACCTCGTAGAAGCAAGAAATCTCCCGCGGCACGTCGGAATCATCATGGATGGCAACGGCCGCTGGGCGGAGCTGCGCGGCGAGCCGCGCGAGGCCGGGCACAAGGCCGGCAGCGCCGCCGTGCGGCGGATCGTGCGCGCCTGCCGGAAGCTCGGCGTGGAGGCGCTGACGCTGTACGCGTTCAGCGAGCAGAACTGGGCGCGCCCGCGCGGCGAGGTCGACGCGCTCATGGGGCTCCTGCGCGAGTTCCTGATGAGCGAGCGCGGCGAGATCCTCGACAACGACATCCGCCTCGTGGCCATCGGCGACATCAGCCGGCTCCCCGAGGTCGTGCGCGAGGTGCTCGACCCGCTCCGCACGGCGTCCGCCGGGAACATGAAGATGACGCTCGCGCTGGCGCTCTCCTACGGGGCGCGCGAGGAGATCGCCGCCGCGGCGCGCGAGCTCGCGAAGGAGGCGGTCGCCGGGAAGCTCGATCCGGAGGCGATCGACGGCGCGCTGCTCGCGGCCCGGCTGCCGAGCCAGAGCGTGGGCGAGCCGGATCTCATCCTCCGCACCGGCGGCGAGCAGCGGCTCTCGAACTTTTTGCTCTACGGGGCCGCGTACGCCGAGCTCTCGTTCACCGAGCGGCTGTGGCCGGACTTCACCGAGGACGACCTCTTCGCGGCCATCGCGGCCTACCAGCAGCGCCTGCGCGACGCCGGGCCCGCGGACAGGGCGCAGGGCGACGCGGCCCGCGCGAACGGCGCGCTCGACGCGGATCGGCCGTGGCGCGCGCGCGAGCTCGCCGCGCAGGACGGCCCGAGGACGGGGGTCTGACGCTTGCTCGCCTCGAACCTCGCGACGCGGGTGCTCACCGCGCTCGTGGCCGCTCCCCTCCTCCTCGCGCTGCTCTACCTCGGACCGAGCTGGGGCTGGGCCGCGCTCGTCGCCGTCGCCGCCACCATCGGCGCGCTGGAGTTCTTCTCGATGACCCACGCGGACGACCGCGTCGGGCGGCTCGCCGGCGTCGCGCTCACGCTCGTCGTCCTCGGCGTGATCGTGGGCTTCGGGCGCTCGCCGGCCGCGCTCCTCGCGCTGATCTTCCTGCTCCCCTTCGCCGCGATGCTGCTCACGCTGATGCGCCTCGGCGACATGCGCACCGCGGCCCTGCGCGTGCTGGCGGCCACCTTCGGCCCGCTCTACGTGGGCGGCGGGCTCGGCGCGCTGGCGCTCCTCCGGCGCGACGCCGGCGCCGACGGCCCGTCGTTCGTGGTGCTGGCCCTGCTGCTCTCCTGGTTCTCCGACACGGGCGCCTACTTCGCCGGCCGCTTCCTCGGCAAGCGCAAGCTCTACGAGGCCGTGAGCCCCAAGAAGACCGTCGAGGGCGCGCTCGGCGGCCTGCTCTTCGCGGTGCTCGGGGCGCTGCTCGCCCATTTCTGGTTCCTCCGGTCGCTGCCCCTCGTCGATGGGCTCGCCCTCGCGATCGTCGCGGGCGGCCTGGGCCAGGCAGGAGACCTCGGGGAGTCCTTGTTCAAGCGCTCCTTCGGCATCAAGGACTCCGGCGGGATCGTGCCGGGCCACGGGGGCATCCTCGACCGGGTCGACGCCCTGCTCGTCACCGGGACGATCACGTACCTGTACGTCCTCTGGTCCAGGTCGTGAGCCGCGGCCTGCGCCCAGGCTGAGGCCCCGCGCCCCCCACGCGGCCACGCCGGCGCCGCGCGACGCCGCGTCGCCGGCGTAACGCGATGTCCCGATCTCGCCGACTCGCGACAACGCAGCGCGCAACCCCGTGCGAGCGAATCCGCGCGCGCTCGAACCGACATTGAACCGGGGGTCGACCCGGACTAAAAAACTACAGAACCATGGAAGAGCAACTCAGCACCAAACCCGCGGCGCCGCCGGTGAGCGCGCCTCCCGCTCCCGGCCAGAAGCCCAAATACGAGTTCTTCAAAGTCGTCCAGGGTTATCTCGACGAGGCGGCCCGCCTGATCGAGGTGCCCGATTACATCACCACGATCCTGAGTCAGCCCAAGAACGAGATCATCGTCAATTTCCCGGTGCGGATGGATGACGGCAGCATCCGGCTCTTCAAGGGCTACCGGATCCAGCACAACAACCTGCTCGGGCCCTTCAAGGGCGGTATTCGCTACCACGAGACCGTGACGCTCGACGACCTCAAGGCGCTCGCGGCGATGATGACGTGGAAGTGCGCGCTCATGAACCTGCCGCTCGGCGGCGGCAAGGGAGGCATCAAGTTCAACCCGAACGCGGTCTCGCGCGCCGAGCTCCAGCGGATCACGCGCCGCTTCTTCCATGCGCTCGGCGCGAACATCGGCCCCGAGACGGATATCCCCGCCCCCGACGTCGGCACGGACGCGAAGACCATGGCGTGGGCCATGGACACGTACATGAACACGGTCGGCCAGCTCTTCAAGCAAGCGGTGAAGGGGGTCGTGACCGGCAAGCCGGTGGCGTCCGGCGGGACGCACGGGCGCGAGAAGGCCACGGGACAGGGGGTCGTCCACTGCATCACCGAGTGGGCCGAGGAGCACGACGTGAACCTCGGCGGCGCGACGCTGCTCGTGCAGGGGTTCGGCAACGTCGGCTCCAACACCGCGGTGCTCCTGTCCAAGCTGGGCGCCTCGACCATCGCCGTCGGTGATCACACGGGGTATCTGTACAATCCCGAGGGGTTCAATCCGCACAAGCTGCAGGACTACGTGAGGAAGCACCGCTCGATCGCCGGTTATCCGGCCGGCAAACCGATCAGCCGTGAGGAGTTCTTCCGGCTCAAGGCGGACATCTTCATCCCGGCGGCGCTGGAGAACCAGGTCGGCCCGGAGGAGGCGAGCTCGCTCCAGGTCCGGCTCGTGGCCGAGGGGGCCAACGGGCCCTGCGCGCCCGAGGGCGAGAGGGTCCTCTTGGAGCGCGGGATCGACATCCTGCCGGACGTGCTCGCCAACTCGGGCGGCGTCACCGTGAGCTACTACGAGTGGGTGCAGAACAAGCGGTCGGAGACGTGGACGCTCGAGGAGGTCGACGCCCGGCTCGAGAAGGCGATGAAGCGGGCCTACCGCGAGGTGGCCGAGATGGCGCGGCAGAAGAAGTGCACGCTGCGCATCGCGGCCTACGCCGTGGCGCTGCAGCGGCTCGCGGCCGTCTACGGCGAGCGCGAGATCTTCCCCTGAGCCAGAGGCACGCGCGTCGTCGTGGGAGGAGCGTCGGCCCCCTCCCCCCGAGCGTTCACGACGGGCGCGCGGCCTTCCCCCCCGGCGCCGACCTGTCGCCGACCCCTGGCGCCGCGCCGGGAGCCCGCGTGATCTCCGCCGCCCGGCCGGCGACCCGGAGCGCCTCGCCCGCGACGGCGTGCTTGTACTTGACGTAGCCGAGCGCGATCACCCGCGGCCCGCGCGGATCGCTGACCCGGCTCGTGACGGCGCCGACCGCCGCGCCGCCGGGCAGCGCGATCTCGGCGCCCGGGGGCACGTCGTCCTCGCCCTCGACGGCGAGCTGCACCAGCCGCTTCTTCGCGTGGCCGCGCATCTGGAGCATGAACACCGTCTCCTGCCCCAGGTAGCAGCCCTTGTTGAACGAGACGGCGCGCGCCTCCAGCGAGGCCTCCTGCGGGAAGTGCTGGTCGTCGAAGTCGACCCCGAACCGCGGGACGTTGTTCTCGACGCGGAGCACCTCCCACGCCGCGTCGGTCGTGGGCAGGACCGGGCCGGCCCCGCCCGCGGCGAGCAGCGCCGCGAGGACCGCGCCCTCGGACTGCCGCGGCGCGACGAAGAGCGCGCCGCCGAGGCCCGTCCAGTCGACGATCGCGGCGTCGGCGCCGGCCGCGCGCCCCGCCGCCGCCAGGTCGGCCGACCGCGGGCCGTGGGCGAAGATCCAGCCGTGCTCGTCGGAGGCGTCCCGGATCTCGGCGTCCTCCATGATGAGGTAGCGCTCGAACGCCTCGCGGAGCTGCCCGATGCGATCCCGCCGCGCGCCCACATGGATGCGGTCCGCCGCGATCACGATCCACACCTCGGCGAAGATCTTCCCCGTCTTCACCACGTTGAGCCCGTACGCCCCGCCGGCGGGGGGCTCCGCCCGCCCCCCGGCGGGCAGCGGCTTCTGCGGCGCCAGATCGCAGGTGACCAGGCCGTTCAGCCAGCTCTGTCGGTCCGAGCCGGTGACGACCAGCGTCCCGAGCTCGGTCACGGGCTGCACGAGCGCCCCTTCACGGAGCGCGCGCCGCTGCTCATCCAGTTCGTGGGTCGAGTCCATCGGGTCCGGATCGTGGAGGCAGAAGCCCGCGCCGTCGAGGGGGAGCGCGACGTTCCGGCGGGCCAGGGGGGGCCGGCGCGCAGGGGGCTCACCTCCGGGGCTTGCGTTCCGGCGAGCCCCGTTGGTGGCTCGCCTGCACTTCAGCCCCTCCGGTGAGCCCCCTGCGCGCCGGCCCCCCCTGGCCCGCCGTCCGCGCTCAGGGATCGACCTCGGCGACGAGCGCCGGGAAATCGGCCGACGTGTGGACGGCCGGCGCGACGATCGCCGCGTCGACGTGGCCCACGAGGCGGCGGAGCGCGTCGGCGTCGGCCGAGACCACCTCGGCGACGACCGTGAGCGCCCTCGGGAGCGCCCCGGCCGTCGCGATCACCGCCTCGGCCGAGTCGCCCCGGACCAGCACCGCGCGCGCGCCGACCTTCACGGCGGCCGCGGCGCCCTCCGGGCTCTCGGCCAGCGCGAGCGGCAGCATGCGCATCGTCCTCGCCCCCTTCGCGAGCCGGTCCCAGTCGTCGAGCGGCAGCAGCGCGTCGATGCACACCCCGTCCGCCCCGTGGTAGCGGGCCGAGAGCGCGCCGTCGCGATCGCCCACGCGCGACAGGCACAGCGACGGAACGGTCTTCGTCGCGCGCGCCGCCCGCTGCATGATGGGCCCCGCCCCGGCAAAGGCGAGCGCGGAGATGTTGAGCTCCTGGAGCCGCGCCGCGTCCTCCGCGGGCGTCTCCGCGTCGATGAGCCCGACCAGAGCCATGTTCTTCCTGCGGGTGGAGATCACCTGAAGAAGATCGCGTGTGGACGGGACGATCGATCCCGCATCGAAATCCGGCATGATGAGAGGGCCGGTAGACGAGCCGAACGCGAGGGTCAAGCGAGGGATCGCGCGATCTCCTCTCGGGGCCAGGGTCGAGAATTTTCGGCTGTGATGTCCTGCACGCTCCTCCGCGCGGTTCACCATCGCCCGAGAGAGCGGGCGCATCGGGGCGGGAGCGAGCTCAGCGCTGCCGGAGACGCGCGGCGCTCGCGGGTCGACGTGCACCTCATCACCGCAGGCGATCATGCCTCGGGAGATCGTGCCTCGGGAGACACTCACATGCACACGCGCACGCACAGCGCATCGTAATTTGACGTGTTGCCCGGCGTCGCGTAATCCAGTTCTCCATGTCAGGCAGTCGTGGTCTTCGCTGGCCTGCGGCGCTCGCGCTCGGCGGGTCGTTGCTGGGACTCTCGTTCAGCGCCTCGTCGACGCTCGATTACATCCGGCACCTCGACCGGCAGGTCCACGACCTGCATTGCAGCTTCATTCCCGGCCTCACCGCGCAGGAGGGCGCCGACAGCGCCTGCCGCGTGGCCATGTACAGCCCCTACTCCGCCTTGTTCCGCGAGAGCTTCTGGGGCGGTATCCCGATCTCGCTGTTCGCCCTCGGCGCGTTCGCGTTCTTCGCGGCGTTCGCGCTCTACGTGCTGCTCGCGGATCGGCACGCGCCGCGGCGCGCGGCGCACTTCCTGTTCGTCGCCGGCCTGACCCCGCTCGCCGTGTCGCTCATGATGGCGCTCATCTCGGCGGTGCGCCTCGGGGTGTTCTGCAAGACGTGCGTCGGCATGTACATCTCGTCGGCGCTGCTCGCCGCCGGCGGCGTCTGGGCGTTCCTCGAGGACCGCCGGGAAGCGCGCGCCGCGGCGTGGTCCAGCGCGACGCCGCGCCCGGCCGGGGCGGTCGGGGTGGGGCCCACGGTGCCCATGGCCCCGCTCGGCGTCGCCGGGCCGGGCGGGGCGGCCGCCGCGCCCGCCGCGCAGGGCCGCCGCCCGATGGGCTCGTGGCTGCTCCTGCCGCCCTGGCTCGTCGCGCTCGGCGTGGCCGCGGTGACGCCGGCGCTGCTCTACGCGAGCGCGCTGCCGAGCTACGAGCGCTACATGACCGGCTGCGGCAAGCTGGAGAAGCCGACCGAGCCGAACGGCGCGCTGCTCCACGTGAAGCAGGCGGGCGCGGTGCAGCCGGCGACGATCTTCGTCGATCCGCTCTGCCCGACGTGCAAGGCGTTCCACCAGCGGCTCGTGGCCGAGGGGGTGTTCGAGAAGCTCGACGCCACGCTGGTGCTCTTCCCGCTCGACAACGAGTGCAACTGGATGCTCAGCCAGCCCGTGCACCCGGGCGCGTGCCTCGTGTCCAGGGCCATCCTCTGCGCCGATCACCGGGCGCTCGACGTCCTCGAGTGGGCCTACGACAACCAGGAGAGCCTGCTCGAGGGCGCCCGGGCGGGGGCGGGCGCCGCCAACGTGCAGGCGGCGATCCGGCAGCGCTGGCCGGGGTTCGACGCCTGCATGGAGTCGAAGGCCACGACGCTGCGGCTGAACCGGATGCTCCGCTACATCGTGGACAACAAGCTGCCCGTCTCGACGCCGCAGATGTTCCTCGGCGAGACGCGGCTCTGTGACGAGGACACGGACATCGGGCTCCCGTATGCCGTACGGCGGCTCGCGCCGGCCCTCCGGACGAGGTGAGGTGGTCATGAGGGGCGCAGGGGTCATCGGGATCGCGGCCGGGTGCGCGCTGCTGGTCGTGTCCGGCATCACCGTGCACGGGCAGGTGGAGGCGGCGTCGCAGCGCCTGAAGACGGGGGTGGCCGCGGCGGTGAAGCCGGCGGTGGCCATCGCGAACGACGCCGAGGCGCCGTACTGCACCCCGGCGTTCAAGACGGTGCTCCAGCGGGTGCTCAACGCGTGCGGCCTGGTCGGGACCGAGTCGCGGCGCGGGTGCCAGCCGGCCGACGTGAAGACGCTCGCGTCGATCAGCGACGACGATTTCAACGCGCTCTTCACGCCGCTCAGGAATCGCGGCGGCGTCGTGATGTTCGACGACGCCTCGGAGAAGCTCGACGAGGGAGGCAGGAAGATGGTCGAGGAGATGTGGCTCGACCGGCGCGGGGCGCGCTATTTCTTCATCGTCGCGCGCGCGTCGAAGACGGGGACGCCGGAGTTCAACCGGACCCTGTCGCACAAGCGCGCGAACAGCGTGCTCTTCGACATCGCCGACCGGACGAAGGACCAGGAGCTGGACAAGAAGGTCGGGATGCTGTGGCTCGGGAACGAGTTCGCCCAGCTCGGCGCGGAGTACTGCCAATGGAACATCTCGCGCAAGGACAAGGCATGTACGGCAGAGGCCATCAACCGGAGCGCGTTCGTCTCGTGGGTGGACTGTCAGCTGTGAGGAGGAGGGGCGCGCTCCTCCGCGCCGCCGCCGCCGTGGCGGTGGCGGCCGGGCTCGCGGGCGGGTGCGACACGGAGAAGCCGGATCTGCCGCCGCCGCCGACGCCGGGCCAGGGGCGGAGCAACGCGGTGACGGCGCCGAGCGCCGCGACGGGCGGCCCGGCCGGGAGCACGAGGCCGGCCGCGAGCGCGGCGAGCGCGGCGAAGGCCGCGCCGCGGCAGCTGTGCGCCGGGCAGTCGCCCCGGCCTGCGCCGTCGTCGGGAGGGCTCACGGCGGTCGCCGCCAAGGGCGCGGGGCCGCTGCCGGCGAGCATCGGGTTCGGCGTCGGGAAGTGGGTGTGGGTGAATTTCTGGGCGGCGTGGTGCAAGCCGTGCCTGGAGGAGATGCCGCGGCTGCTCGGGTGGCAGCAGAAGCTCCGGGCGGCCGGCGTGCTCATCGACCTCGCGTTCATCTCCATCGACGACGACGAGCGGCAGCTCTCGCGGTTCCTGGAGGCCCAGCCGGGCACCGGCGTGCGCGCCTCGTACTGGCTGCCCGACGGGCCCCCGCGGGCGGGGTGGCTGAGGGCGCTCGGCGTGAAGGAGACGCCCGAGCTGCCGGTGCACGCGATCGCGGCGCCGAGCGGGCAGGTGACCTGCGTGATCCAGGGGGCCGTGGAGGACAGCGACTACCCGACGATCGCGGCGCTGTTCGGGGCGACGAAGTAAGCGGCGGCGGCGCCCCCGGCGCACGCGCGCGTGCTGGCGCCTCGACGGCTCGAACGTCTGCTCATTTCAGGCGGTTGCCATCCATCGGTCGCCCCCGGTGGTGGGGCCCCGGGGTGCTTCACCGCGGCCCTGACCCGGGGGCTGCTCCTGCGGCGCCCTCGTGCGCGAGCAGCCATCGCTTCCTCTCGAGGCCGCCGGCATATCCGGTGAGCGCGCCGCTGGCGCCGAGGACGCGGTGACACGGGATGATCACGCTGATCGGATTGCGCCCGTTCGCCAGGCCCACCGCGCGGGACGCCGACGACCGCCCGAGCGACGCCGCGATCTCCCCGTAGGTGCGCGTCGCGCCCGGGGGGATGCGCTGGAGCTCCGCCCAGACGCGGCGCTGGAACGGCGTGCCGCCCGGCTCGACGGGGATGCCCGAGAGCGCGCCGAGATCGCCGCCGAAATAGGCCCTCAGCCGGCCGGAGAAGCCGTGAGGATCCGCGGCGCGGCGCAGGGCGACGGCGCCGTGCCGCGCCGCCAGGTGGCCGCGAAGGCGCGGCGCGCAGTCCGCGAAATCGAGCGCGTGGATCGCGCCGCCGGAGGCCACCAGCAGGAGGCCCCCGATCGGCGACTCGACCTCATCCAGCAAGAGCTCCACGCAAACCCTCTCCTTCCGCGGGATCGACTCCCCGCATGTCCACCATCCACAAGAGCACCGCCGCGTAGGCGCGCCACGGGCGCCACGCGTCCGCCATCGCCAGGAGGTCCGCGCCGGAGATGCCGCCGAGCGCGCGTCGCAGGCCGAGATCCGTGGCAGGAAAGGCGTCCGGCTCGCGCAGCGCGCGCATCGCGATGTACTGCGCGGTCCACTCGCCGATGCCCGGCACGCAGGTGAGCGCGCGCACGGTCTCTTCCAGCCCGCGGGATGCGTCGAGGGCGACCTCGCCCCGCGCGACCCGCGCCGCGAGCGACGTGATCGCCGCCGCGCGCGCCCGCGGCAGGCCGAGATCCGTCAGGTCGGCCGCGGCGAGCGCCTCGGGCGTCGGGAAGACGAAGCGGAGCCCCTCGGCGCCCCCGGGCAGGCAGGCGCGCAGCGAGAGCGGCTCGCCGTGCCGCTCGACGAGGCGGCCCGCGAGCTGCGTCGCGGCGCGCACGCTCACCTGCTGGCCGAGGATCGCCCGCACCGCGAGCTCGAAGCCGTCCCACGCGCCCGGCACGCGCACGCCCGGCATCGCCGCGACCCGGGGCGCGAGCCGCGGGTCGGCCCCGAGCTGCGCCGCGATCGCCTGCGGATCGGCGCCGAGGTCGAACAGCCGCCGCAGGCGCTCCGCGCAGTGGCTCAGCCCCTCGGTGCCCGGCAGCCGCAGCCGCGCGAGGAGCCAGGGCTCGCCGCGCACGGGGCACACCTCGACGACGCCGTGCCCGCCGGGCGCCCGCACGGTGCGGCGGTACGCCCCGGGGCCCGCCGACTCCACGCCGGGGATCGCGCGCTCCCCGAGGAAGCCCGCGAGGGCGTCCCAGTCGAGCGGCGGGCGGAACGGGAGGCGGAGGGCGATGCCCGGCGCGCCGCTGTCCGCGCGCGCCGCCCCCCCGCCCCGCCTCGCCGCGGCCCCTCGCAGCTCGCGCGGCGTCCGCGCGTACGCCGCGCGGATCGCGTCGTTGAAGCGGCGGACGCTCGAGAACCCGGACGCGAGCGCCACCTCGGTCATGGAGAGCGCGGTCTCGTCGAGGAGCTTCTTCGCGAAGAGCAGGCGCCGCGTCTGCGCCACCGCGAGCGGCGAGGCGCCGACGTGCCTCAGGAAGAGCCGCCGCAGGTGGCGCTCGCCCACGCCGAGGCGCGCCGCCAGCGCCGGGGCGTCGGCGTCGTCCAGCGCGCCCTCGGCGATGAGCCGCAGCGCCCGCGAGACCGTCGCGGAGGTGCCCAGCCACGCCGGCGTCCCCGGCGACGCCTCGGGGCGGCAACGCAGGCACGGGCGGTAGCCGGCCTCCTGCGCGGCGGCCGCGGAGCGGAAGAAGATGCACCCCTCCCGCCTGGGCCTCCGCGCCGGGCAGACCGGGCGGCAATAGATGCCGGTCGACCGCACCCCCGTGAAAAAGCGACCATCGAAGCGCGCGTCGCGGGCCTCGAGCGCGCGGTAGCAGGTGTCCTCGTCGAGCCGCATGCCCCGCGTCGTACCCCGGATGCCGGCGCGGCTCTGGCGGTTTTCGGACCCGGGAGGACCGGCGCGCCCGCCGCCCGGCCGCGCCGGGCGCGCCGCGGCTCAGCGCGCCGGCCCGGGCAGCGGCGCCGTGGCCGGCCCGCCCCGCATCGCCTTCACCGCCTCGACCATCAGCGACACGGCGAGCCCGATCAGCGCGAGCCCCACGAGGCCGTTCAGCGTCGTCGCGCTCAGCGTGAGCCCCTCGGCCAGCGCGGTGGCGAACGCGGTCCGCACCTGGAGGATGAGGGCCCACACGGTGATCGCCATGACGAACACCATCGGGAGCGCCGTGTACCAGATGCGCCGCTTCTCGCGGTGCAGCCAGACCGTGACCGCGAGCAGCGTCAGGGCCGCGAGCAGCTGGTTGCTCGTGCCGAACAGCGTCCAGAAGTCGAGGTACGCGGGCCGCACGCCGGGCGCGGGCGGGCGGGCGGTCATGATGAACAGCGCGGGGGGCGCCAGCGAGAGCGCGGTCGCCGCGGCGGACGCCAGCTTCCCCTTCCAGCCGAACAGCTCCTCGAGGATGTAGCGGCTGAGGCGCGTCGAGACGTCCAGCGTGTCGAACACGAACGTGGAGAACGCCATCGCGCCGAACGTGGCGGCGAAGAGGAAGTGCTCCTTGCCGATGATCACCGTGAGGAACTTGCCGATCCCGTCGCCGTAGATCTTGCCCGGCCCGGGCAGCTTCGTCCCCTCCGCGACGATGACGAGCGTCGCGAGCGCGATCAGCGCGACGAACGCCTCAGCCAGCATCGCGCCGTAGCCCACGGAGTGCGTGTGCGACTCCTTCGAGATCTGCTTCGACGTCGTCCCCGAGCAGACGAGCCCGTGGAAGCCGGAGCAGGCGCCGCAGGCGATGGTGACGAACAGGAACGGGAAGAGCAGGCCGGTCGCGCCGCCGGCGTCCCACGTGGTGAACGCGGGCTGCCGCAGCTCGAACTCCCCCGGGTACCGGAGGCCCCCGAAGAAGATCCCGATCACCCCGACCGCGAGCGCGATGTAGAGCACGAACCCGCCCAGGTAGCCGCGCGGCTGGAGGAGCAGCCAGACCGGCAGGAGCGACGCGACGAAGCAGTAGACCAGGATGATGAGGCCGAACGCGCGCTGCGGGTTGTCGACCGGCAGCACGAACGCGGTCGAGACCTTCGTGCCGAGCCAGACGGCGCCGAGCGTGGCGGGCACGAAGATCAGCGTGGTGAGCCACAGCGGCGGCTTCAGGTACCGATCGACCACGCCCATGACGAGCGAGAGCCCGAGGTAGGTGGCGCTCGCCGCCGCGACCGCCCCGCCAGCGTTGAACGGGAGCGCGCTCCCCGCGAGCTCCTCGGTCTTGCCGACGAAGGTGCTCGCCGTGATGTCCGTGAAGGCGACGATCACGTACGAGAGCGCGAGCCAGATGAAGATCATCATCGACAGCCAGGCGCGCCGGCCGATGTGCCGCTTCGCGATCTCGGCGACGCTCTCGGCCCCGTGGCGGACGCTCGCGATGAGCGCGGAGAAGTCGTGGACCGCCCCGATGAACACGACGCCGATCGCGATCCAGAGCACGCACGGCAGCCACCCGAACGCCTGGCCCGCGAGGATCGGCCCCGCGATCGGGCCCGCGGCGGCGATGGCGCTGAAGTGCTGTCCGAAGAGGTAAAACGGCTTCGTGGGGACGTAGTCGTCGCCGTCGTTCACCTTGACCGCGGGCGTCACCGCGCCGTCGTCGAGCGCGTAGTTGCGCGCGACGAGCCTCCCGTAAAAGCGGTAGCCAAGGCACAGCACGACGATGACGGTCAGGGCGAGCAGCGGCAGCACGCGGCGGAGTATAAGGCCCTTCCGCGCAGAGGTGTTGGCCGGCAAACGGAGGAGCGAGGGTCGCCGGCCGGCGGGTCGGGCGGCCTCCGCGCGCGGGGCGCCGCCGCGGCTCCGGGCCGCCGTCCTGGAGGGTGCGCCGCGCGCTGCCTGCGGCGCGCGGGCTCAGGACGGCAGCATCATCGGCGCGCGCACCCTCGCGGCGACGTCCTCGCCAGAGAGCCGCGCGACCAGCGCGAGCGCGAAGGCCAGCGCGGTGCCGGGCCCCTGGCTCGTCACGAGCTGCCCGTCCTCGACCACCGGGCTCGCCACGAGCGCGCCGTGCGCCGACACCACGTCGTTCACCGACGGGTGGCACGCCATCCTCTTGCCCTGGAAGACCCCGTGGGCGGCGAGCGCGATCGGCGCGGCGCAGATCGCCGCGACCGCGCCGCCCGCCTGCGCCTGGGCGCGCAGGCGCTCCCCGACGGCCGCCGCGCCGGCCAGCCGCTCGGCGCCCCCCTTGCCGCCCGGCAGCACCACCACGTCGAAGTCGCCCGTCACCGCCGAGAGCTCCGCGTCCGGCACGAGGCGCACCCCGCGGCTGCAGCGCACCGGCCCCGGGCCGTCGAGCCCGGCGAGGACGACCTCGATCTCGGCCCGCCGCAGCACGTCGACGACGGTCACGGTCTCCATCTCTTCAGCTCCCTCGGCCAGGATCACGAGCGCGCGCGGTGTCTTCATGCCGCCGCCATGGCGCCGCGAGCCGCCGGAGGCAAGCGGATGCGACCCGAGGTATCCGGCGCCGGAGCCCGCCTCACCCCGTGCGGCGACGCCTCCGTTGCGCCTCGAGCCCCACCGCCGGTGTCAGCGCCGCGGCGGCCGGTTCGCGATCCGATCGACAGGCGCCCATCGCGGCGCCCCCGGCCGCCCGCCGGGCGCCTCGCCGAGCTCGGGCCGACGCAAATCTCGCACGGACGCCGCCGGCCCCCCGGTGCCCCTTTGCCCGAGGGCGCCGACGCGCTAGGAGCGGGGGCCATGGCGGAGCCCTCGTTCGACGATCCGTTCGGCCTCTCGGGCCAGACCATCGAGGGGAAGTACCGCGTCGACGCCGTCGTCGGCGACGGGGGGTTCGGCGTCGTCTACCGGGGGGTCCACGAGGGCTTCGGCGAGCTCATCGCGGTCAAGTGCCTGAAGCTGCCGGCCTCGTTCGAGGCCGCGGAGCGCGACGCCCTGCTCGAGACGCTGCGCGGCGAGGGGCGGATCCTGCACCGGCTGTCGCGGGCCACGTCGGGCATCGTGCAGGCGCTCGACGTCGGCGCGTTCACCACGCGGGCCGGCGTGTGGGTGCCGTACCTGGTCCTCGAGTGGCTGGAGGGCCAGACGCTGGGGCAGCACCTCCGCGAGCGGCGCGAGCGGGGCGAGGTGGGCATGTCGATCGGCGAGGCGCTGGAGCTGCTGTCGCCGGCCGCGCGCGCGCTCGCGGTCGCGCACGCGCACAAGGTGGCGCACCGGGACGTCAAGCCGGCCAACCTGTTCCTCACCGACGTCGGCGGGGCGAGGACGCTGAAGGTGCTCGACTTCGGCATCGCGAAGGTGCTGGCCAACCACCCCACGTTCACCGAGGCGCTCGCGGCGACGCGGATGGGGCCGAGCGCGTTCACGCCGCGCTACGGGGCGCCCGAGCAGTTCAACAAGTCCCGCGGCGCGACCGGCCCCTGGACCGACGTGTTCGCGCTCGCGCTCATCTTCGTCGAGCTCGTGAGCGGCAAGCGCGCGCTCGAGGGGGACGATCCCACGCAGCTCTACATCGCCTCGGCCGATCCGGCGGTGCGCCCGACGCTGCGCGCGCGCGGGCTCCCGGACGCGCCGGAGGCGATCGAGCGCGTGCTCGACCGGGCGCTCGCGATCGAGCCCAAGCACCGCTTCACGAGCGCGGGCGAGTTCTGGGACGCGCTCACCGCCGCGGCGTACGGCGCGCGCGCGGGGTCCTCGGCGGGGCACGCCGCGGGCGGCGCGGGCCTGCGCTCGACCCCCGACGTGGCGACCGCGCAGGGGCTCGGCGGGGCCGGCCTGCCGGTGGATCCGACGATGCTCGCCGACGCGCGCGCGAACGCCCCGGCGCAGCCCGCCGTGGTCAAGGTGAGCCACGGCAGCGCGGGCGGGCCGTCGGCCGCCTTCGCCACGGGCGGGCAGCGGGCCGCCTTCGCCACGGGCGGGCAGCGGGCCGCCCTCGCCACGGGCGGGCAGCAGGCCGCCCTCGCCACGGGCGGGAGGAGCGCGCAGGACACAGGGGCGCCCCGGACCGCGCAGGTCGACGATTCGATGATCGAGACGGTCGCGCCCATCGCTCCCATCGCTCCCGTCGCGCCTGTCCCGCCCCCCGCGCGCGCCGCGGCGCAGCCCCCCGCGGGGGCGCCTCGGCCCGCCCCCGGCGCGCCCCCCGCGCCGGCGGCCGGCGCGCCGGGCGGCCCGCTGTCCCCTGCGGCGCCGCAGCCCGGCCGCAGCGCCGCGCGCGGGGTGCTGCTCGGGCTGGCCGCGGTGCTCCTGCTCGGCGGCGGCGGCGCGGCGGCGTACCTCCTGACGCGGGCGCCCGAGAAGAAGCCCGCGCGCGCGCCCGCCGCGCGGACCGCGGCCGCGGCGACGGCGCGGCCGGCCGGCCGCGCCGCGCCGGCCGCGACCGCCACGCCGGCGGCGAGCGACAGCGCCGCGCCGGCGGCGAGCGCTTCGGCCGCGGCGGCGCCCGCCGAGATCCCGCCGCCGCCGGCCGACATGGTCTACATCCCGCCGACGTCGGCCACGATCGGCGCCCTGGTCGAGGCGCGCCCGGTGACGCTGACCCGGGGGTTCTACATCGACCGGAACGAGGTGACCGTCCGCGCCTACCGCGCCTGCATGCAGCAGCGCATGTGCGGGGCGGCGGATCACGTCTCGCTGACGCCCGAGGTCCCGCTCGGCCTGCCCGCGCCGGCGCCGTCCGACGGCGAGGCCGAGCTCTGGTCGCGGCGTTGCAACGAGCCCCGCAACCTGACCGGGCACCCGATGAACTGCGTCGACTACTCCCAGGCCGAGAGCTACTGCCGCTTCCGGGGCCGGCGGCTGCCGACGGAGGCGGAGTGGGAGGTCGCGGCGCGAGGCGCCGAGGGCCGCCCGTTCGTCTGGGGCGCCGACGAGCCGACCTGCGAGCGCGCCTGCTACGATCGCAACGAGGGCTGCCTCGCGCGCGGGGCCGACGTCTCGACCTGCGCGTCCGGCGCCCACCCGAGCGATCGCACGCCCGAGGGCGTCTACGATCTCGCCGGCAACGTGTCCGAGTGGGTCTCCGACGGCTTCGTGTTTCCGCCGCCCGGCGGCGAGGACCCGCAGGGCGACCCGTCGGCCCCGCTCAAGGTGGTGCGCGGCGCGAGCTTCCGGGACGGCCCCGAGAAGGTCATCGCGACGTACCGCACCGCCGCGGCGCCCGTGACGGCGCACGCCTGGATCGGCTTCCGCTGCGCGATGGACGTCCCGGTCCCGGAGGGCGCCCCGGCGCAGGAGGGCGCCCCGGCTCCGGGAGCCGTGCCGGCGCCGTGAGCCGGACGCCGCCCTGAGTCCCGAGGCCGGCTCAGGCTTCCGCTTCGTCCAGCTCGGCCTCTGCCGGCGCCCCGTCCCGGATCCCGAGCGTCTCCTCGCGCGCGGACAGGCACGCCTCGCTCCCCACCACGAAGGCGCGGCAGTTGTCCGGCCTGAGCTCGTAGATGGCGCAGCGCAGGTCGTCGCCGAGGTGCTGGCACCGGCCGCTCGCGGCGAAGCGCAGCGTGATCTTCCCGTCCCGCGCCCGCCGCACGTAGGCGCGCCCCGCGAGGTCGCCCCGCCCGGCCCCCCTCCAGCGCGCGAGATCGTCGCCGTCGAGCACCACGTTGGCGTCGTGGCAGCAGGCCCCGCACGCCAGGCAGTCGAGCGAGAGCGCGCGGATCGTCCCGGGGTGCACGCTGTCCCGCTCGCACCAGTCGAGGACCGAGCCCTCGTATTGCCGCTTCACCCGCGCCGTCGCGAGCCCCCGGGCGGGCCCCTCGCTCACGCGGCGGAAGCGCTGCTGCTCGATCGACAGGAGCGCCCACTGCCCGAGCTCGGTGAGCTTCCCCGCCTCGTCCACGGAGAGCAGGAGATCGATCCGCTCCTCCGGCAGCACGATCGCCGCGTGCCCCCCGGCCCTCACGTGCGCCGCGGCGCGGGCGAGATAACGCGGGCGGAAACGCCGCCAGATCGGGCGCGACACGACATACGCGGACATCGGCGAGCATCTTCGCGTCCCCGCCCCTCGATGCCAAGCCCCGCCCTCGGCGGCCGCGCGCGCTGCTATGCTGAAAGCGTGGAATATCAAAGGAAAATCGTGATCGTGAAGACCGGTGAGCCCGTCGCCTCGGTGCTCGAGCGGCGCGGCCACTACGCGACCCTGATCGAGCAGGCGATCGGCTCTGCCTGGGGCGGCGGATATGCCCACTTCGACGCCCGCACCGAGGCGTTCCCCGCGCCCGACGGCGCGGACACCGCCGCGTTCGTGATCACCGGCTCGTCGGCGAACGTCCCTCACCGCGAGCCCTGGATGGTGCGCACCGAGGCCTGGCTGCGCGACGTCGTGGCGGCCGGCACCCCGACGTTCGGCATCTGCTTCGGCCACCAGATCCTCGCGCAGGCCCTCGGCGGCGAGGTCGTCCGCAACCCGCGCGGCCGCGAGATCGGCAGGATCCGCGTCGAGCGCCGCGCCGACGACCCCCTGTTCGACGGGCTGCCGCCCAGCTTCGAGACCCACGCGACGCACGTCGACACGGTCGGCGCGCTGCCCGCGGGCGCCCGGAGCCTCGCGTTCACCGAGCTCGACGATCACCAGGCGATCCGCTTCACGCCGACCTGCTACGGGGTGCAGTTCCACCCCGAGATGGACCACGACGTCATCGCCGACTACATCGCGTCCCGACGCGCGATCCTGCAGGCCGAGGGCTTCGACGTCGAGGCGCTCCTCGCCCGCGTCTCGCCCGGTCAGCTCGGCACGCGGACGCTGCACAATTTCATCCATCACGTGGTCACGCCCCGCGCCTGACCCCCACGTGGTCGCGCCCCGCGCCTGCCCCCCCACTCCCCGCCGGCCACCCATGGGCCTCCCGCGGCCACACGTCTCCCGTACAGCGGCGCCCGTACGCGCCTGGTCATCCTCCTGACTGACGCGCCGGTCAGTCGCCCTTCGGCTTCGCCCGGCGGCCACGCGCGGCGCCGGCCCTGCTCCGTCCCGCCCCCTCGGGCGCGGCGTCCTGCGGCCCAGCGCCCTTCGACGCGCGCGGCCCGCGCTCGGCGGCCGGGGGCTCGGCCGCCGGCCCCGGCGCGACGTCCATGCGGAGGTAGCCGCGCCGCAGGAGGTCATACAGCGCCGTGACAATTTGCTCGCGCGGCAGCACGCGCGCCTCGAGGGCGTTCTCGAACAGCACCTCCTTCAGCGCCCCGATCGTGAACGTCGCGTAGAGCTCGGCGTCCCCCGGCTCGACGACGCCGAGCCGCTGCCCGTCGGAGAGGCTCCGCGTGAGGAGCAGCTTCACCTCCTGCCGGAACGCCCGCAGCTCCTTCACGAACGCCGGGTCGAGCCCCGCCGCGTGCGACAGCAGGATGCTCGTCAGCGCCGGATCGTCGAGCAGGACCGCCACGATCGCGCGGATGTTGTGCTTGACCTGGGCCTCCACGTCCGCCGACGGATCCACGCGCAGGATGGCGCCGCCGAGGCGCGCGATGAGCCCGCGCACGAGCTCCCCGAACACCGAGCGCTTGTCGGGGAAGTACAGGTAGAACGTCCCCTTCGCGACCCTGGCGAGCGCGACGATGTCGTCGACCTTCGCCTCGTGATAGCCCTTCTCGGAAAACACGGCGCGCGCCGCGCGGAGGAGGGCCTCGCGGCGCTGGGACTTGTTCATGGGCCGGTCGCTTTACCATCACCGGCGCGCCATCTGGAAAGGATGTCCTCACCCCGGCGTCGCACACGCGAAACCAGGGCGTGGGATGCGCTGGCCCCGGGATCCCCCGGATGGAGCTCGCACCGAGCGGGCGCGCCCAGGGCGCAGGCGCGCGGGATTCAGGGCACAGGCGCGCGGATTGCAGGGTCGCGCCGCGCCCGAATCATTTTGATTTTCGGGGCATCCCGTTGTAGCCATCACGACTGACCAGCCAGTCAGTCGCACCGCTGGTGGTCGGCTGCGGCGGTGGGAGGAGCCCGATGGCAAGGCAGACCCAGGATCCGGTCGTGGTCGGCATCGACGTCGGATCGACGACCGTGAAGGCGGTCGTTCTCGATCCGCAGACGCTCGAGATTCTCTGGAGCGACTACCAGCGGCACCAGACGAAGCAGCCCGAGAAGGTGCTCGAGCTGCTCGAGGCCATCGAGGCGGCGTTCCCCGACTCGCCCCGGGAGCGCTGGCGGGTGTTCATGACGGGCTCCGGCGCCGCGCCCCTCTGTCCCGGCCTCGGCGCCAAGTTCGTCCAGGAGGTCAACGCGGTCACGCTCGCCGTCGAGAACCTGCACCCGGACGTGGGCAGCGTCATCGAGCTCGGCGGACAGGACGCCAAGATCATCATCTTCCAGCGCGACGAGAAGACCGGCGACAAGACGGCCGCGCCGTCGATGAACGACAAGTGCGCGTCCGGCACGGGCGCCACCATCGACAAGTGCATGATCAAGGTGGGCCTCCCCCCGACCGAGGTGGTGAAGATCCACTTCGACGACTCCAAGCTCCACCACGTCGCCGCGAAGTGCGGAGTCTTCGCCGAGACGGACATCGTGAACCTGGTGAAGAGCGGGATCCCCTCGACGGAGATCCTCTGCTCGCTCGCCGACGCGATCGTCCTCCAGAACCTGTCGGTGCTGACGCGCGGCTCGACGCTCAAGCACAAGGTCATCCTGCTCGGCGGGCCCAACACCTACCTCCCCTTCCTCCAGGAGTGCTGGCGCAAGCGGATCCCCGAGACCTGGGAGGAGCGCGGCTACGCGTGGCCGAAGGACCGGCCGGTCGAGGAGACGATCTTCGTGCCGGAGAACTCGCAGTATTACGCGGCGTTCGGCGCCTGCGTCTACGGGCTCAAGGAGCCCGCGGAGGTCGGCCGCTACGCCGGCAAGGCGGGGCTCGTCGAGTACATGACGAACGGCAGGAAGGCGCGCCTCGGCGAGAGCGCGGGCCCGCCGCTCGTGAAGAGCCGCGACGAGGTCGACGAGTTCAAGAGGCTCTACAGCATCCCGAGGTTCACGCCGATGAAGCTCGCGCCCGGCCAGGTGGTGCGCGGGGTCATCGGCCTCGACGGCGGCTCCACCTCGTCGAAGGCGGTGCTCATCGACGAGGACGGGGACATCGTCTGCAAGGCCTACCAGCTCTCGAAGGGCAACCCGATCCAGGACGCGAAGGAGCTCCTCGCCCAGCTCCGGCAGTACGTGGTCGACCAGGGCGCGACGCTCGAGGTGCTCGGCTTCGGCGGCACCGGCTACGCGGCCGACGTGCTCCAGGAGTGCATGAGGGCCGACGTCAACATCGTCGAGACCGTCGCCCACATGATGAGCGCGGTGAGGTTCTTCGGCGACGTCGACGTCATCTGCGATATCGGCGGACAGGACATCAAGGTCCTGTTCATGAAGAACGGTGACATCGCCAACTTCCGCCTCTCCAACTCGTGCTCTGCCGGCAACGGCATGCTGCTCCAGGCGATGGCCGACCAGTTCGGCCTGAAGGTGACCGAGTACGCCGACACGGCGTTCGGGGCCGAGCTCGCGCCGAAGTTCAGCTACGGCTGCGCCGTCTTCCTCGACACCGACCGGGTGAACTTCCAGAAAGAGGGCTTCTCGAAGGAAGAGCTGCTGGCCGGCCTCGCGCAGGTGCTGCCGAAGAACGTGTGGCAGTACGTCGTGCAGATCCCGCGGCTCGCGGCGCTCGGCACGCGGTACGTGCTCCAGGGCGGCACGCAGTACAACCTCGCGGCCGTCAAGGCGCAGGTCGATTACATCAAGGAGCGCGTCCCCGGCGCCGAGGTGTTCGTCCACCCGCACACGGGCGAGGCCGGCGCGCTCGGCGCGGCGTTCGAGACGCTCCGCGTGGTGAAGCGCAGGGGACACTCGACGTTCATCGGCATCGACGCGGCGATCGCCCTCGAGTACACGACGAAGAACGACGAGGAGACGGTCTGCCACTTCTGCCCGAACGAGTGCAAGCGCACCTTCATCGACGCGAAGCGGCCTGACGGGACGACGAGCCGCTACATCTCGGGCTTCTCGTGCGAGAAGGGCACGGTCGAGAGCGAGCAGGCGATGCTCGATCTCGTCGCCGAGCGCAAGAAGATCGCGAAGCAGTTCCCGAACCTCGTCGATTACGAGTCGAAGCTCGCCTTCCGGCACTTCTACGCCACGGCGCCCCTGCCCGCGGACGGCGCCCCGGTGAAGGACGTGGTCCTCAAGAAGGGCTTCCTCGGCATCCGCCGCGTGGAGACGACGCGCCCCTTCCGGCGGAGCGGCCCCGAGGTGCGCGAGCGCCTCCGGCGCGTCCGCATCGGCATCCCGCGCGTGCTCAACATCTACTCGACGGGCCCTTACTACCGGGCCTACTTCGAGGCGCTCGGCGTCCCGAAGCAGAACATCGTGTTCAGCGACGCGACGAGCGAGGAGATGTGGGTCGAGGGCGGCAAGTACGGCTCCATCGATCCGTGCTTCCCGTCCAAGGTGGCGCAGGCCCACATTCACAACCTCCTCTTCCACCACCACTCGGACGAGAAGAAGCTCAATTACATCTTCTTCCCCATCCTCACCCACGTGCCGAGCTTCGGCGAGGGGGTGATGGACAAGACGAGCTGTCCGATCGTCGCGGGCGTGCCGGACGTGATGAAGGCGGCGTTCACGAAGGAGATCGACTTCTTCAAGACGCGCGGCATCGAGTACCTCGACCCGCCGCTCACGTTCTCCGAGATGACGCTGACCGCGCGCCGGATGTTCGAGACGTGGGGCCCGCGGCTCGGCATCACCGAGGACGAGAGCGACCACGCGCACCGCGAGGGGATGCGGGCGCTCGCGCAGTTCGAGCGCGATCTGCAGGACAAGGGGCGGGCGATCCTCGAGACGGTCGAGGCCGAGAACCGGGTGGCTATCCTGATGGTCGGGCGGCCGTACCACTCGGATCCGGGCCTGAACCACGGCATCCCCGAGGAGTTCCAGGTGCTCGGGTATCCGATCCTCTCGGTCCGGTCCATCCCGCGCGACATGGAGTACCTGTCGAGGTACTTCAAGGACGAGATCGCGCGGGGCCAGCACCCGCTCGACATCAACGACGTCTGGCCGGAGAACTACTCGGCCAACAGCGCGCAGAAGGTCTGGGCCGTCAAGTTCGCCGCCCGCCACCCGAACGTCGTGCTGCTCGATCTCTCCAGCTTCAAGTGCGGCCATGACGCCCCGACGTACGGGATCATCGACAGCATCGTGAGCGCGAGCGCCACGCCGTACGCCGCCCTGCACGACATCGACGCCAACAAGCCGGGCGGCTCGATCAAGATCCGGGTGAAGACGTACGCCCACAGCCTCAAGCTGCACGAGGAGGCGCTCGAGGACGCGGCGAAGAAGCGGGCGGAGCTCGCCCAGCGCATCGACGAGAAGCGGCTCGAGCTCCTCAGGCTGAAGCGGGAGCAGCAGGCGGCGCGCAAGATCCAGGACCCCGCGCTCGAGCGGGAGATCGCCGAGCTCGCCGACAAGGTGCGGCGCTACGTGGCCCCGGAGTCGCCGCCCGAGGCGCCGAGGACGGGGCTCGTGCAGCTCAAGAAGAGGCAGTCCGACGGGACGGTCGTCCCTCTCGGAGCGTAGACCATAGCCAAGGTTCGAGGGGGGACGGCGCGGCCGCCCCCTTCCAGCGTCCAAGCGAAGGGAAGCCACGCCATGGAACAGACGATCACGCAGAAGACGCGCCTCCCTCTGGTGGGCGAGACGAGAGCCATCAAGGCGGACATCGACGTCGAGGCGGAGCTCAAGGCCTTCGAGGAGGCCGAGCGGGAGCGGCTCGGCCTCAAGGCCGAGCGCCGGCAGTGGGTCGACACCATGCTCGACCCGAAGATGACGAAGAAGGAGCGCGACAAGGTGACGCTCCTCATCAGCGGCCTGACCGCCGCGCAGGATTTCCTGTGCGAGGGCGCGCTGAAGGGCCTCGGCTACAACGTGCATTACTTCGGGATGAGCGACAACGCGGGGCTCCAGGCCGGCAAGGAGTTCGGCAACCGCGGCCAGTGCAACCCGACGTATTTCACCGTCGGCGGCCTCGTGAAGCACCTCATCGACCTGCGCGACAAGCAGGGGATGTCGACCCAGGACATCATCGACAAGTACGTGTTCCTGACGGCGGGCGCGTGCGGCCCCTGCCGGTTCGGCATGTACGTGACCGAGTACCGGAAGGCGCTCCGCGACGCCGGCTTCGACGGCTTCCGGGTGATGCTCTTCCAGCAGACGGGCGGCCTCTCCCAGGCGACGGGCGATGACGTCGGCCTCGAGATGAACCCTGATTTCTTCATCGCGATCATCAAGGCCATCGTCTGCGGTGACACGCTGAACGCGCTCGGCTACCGCATCCGGCCGTACGAGATCGAGCCCGGCGCGACCAACCGCGCGATGGAGAGCGCGAAGCGCATCCTCTACAAGGCCCTCTACGAGCGGACGAACGTCTTCCGGGCGCTCTACGAGGCGCGCAAGGAGTTCGAGCAGGTCAAGGTCGACAAGCTCCGGCCGAAGGCGAAGACCTCGATCATCGGCGAGTTCTGGGCGATGACCACCGAGGGCGACGGCAACTACGCCCTGCAGAAGTTCCTCGAGAGCGAGGGCGGCGAGAACGACATCCAGCTCACGACCGCGTGGCTGCTCTACAACATCTGGGAGTGCGCCCGCGACACCCGCGAGCGGAAGGACCTGCGCGGCGCGGACGACGGCCAGTACGGGCTCGCGGGCCTCGACGAGTTCGGGGTCGCGAAGCGCCTCGCGACGATGCGCCTCGCCGAGGCGGCGCTGCGCGTCGGCTTCCAGGCGTTCGCGCTGCCGCTCGGCCTGTTCGGCTACCACCTCCCGGACATGGACCTCGTCGCGGACGTGGCGAAGGACTACTACTCGAACGATCTCCGCGGCGGCGAGGGGCACATGGAGGTCGGCAAGCTCATCGTGAACGCGGTGAAATCGAAGGCGCACCTCACGGTGAGCGTGAAGCCGTTCGGGTGCATGCCGTCGTCTGGCGTCTCCGATGGAGTCCAGTCGCTGATCACGGCCCGCTACCCCGGGACGATCTTCTGCGCGGTCGAGACGAGCGGCGACGGGGCGACGAACTTCTACTCCCGCATCCAGATGTACATGTTCAAGGCGCGCATCCTGGCCGAGGAGGAGCTCCAGCGCGCCTACCAGGAGGCGGGCGTCACCGAGGCCGAGGTGCGCGCCTTCCTCGAGAAGCACCCGAGGTACGCGAGCCCGCTCCACCACGCGCCGCACCGGGTCGCGGGGTCGGCCGCCAACCTCGTCTACGAGGTGGCGCCGCTCATCAAGCGGTCGGCCGCCGAGCGCGCCGTGGGCAAGGCGAAGGCGGCGGCCGCGTCGCTCCGCGACGCGGTGAAGGCCGCCCCGGAGCGGGCGAGGGCGGCGAAGGCGTTCCTGTCGGACCCGGAGACGCTCGCCCGGGCGCGCGAGGACGTGGCGCTGATCCGCGATATCGTCCGCGGCAAGGCGGTGGAGCGGTTCAGCCCGCTCGTGAAGCGCCTGGCCGGCAAGGCGTACTTCGAGAACAACCCCGAGGTGCGCCACGTGGCCTACCACGAGGAGCCGATCGCCGCCGAGTGAGGGAGGCGCTGGCCAAACGCATCACGGACGAGGGCGCCTGTCGCCGCGGGTCCGGCCGGCGACAGGCACTCGGCACGAGGGCTCACGACGCGAGGCGGCGTACGCGGCGGCGACAGGCGGTCGGGCCGCGGCATGTCCGCGGCGCGCGTGACCGCGTGGGGGGTCCACGCGGGTCGCGACGCGCGGGCGAACTTCTGCTAAACAGCCGCCACCATGACCGAACTGCGCTCGTTGTCCCCCGATGCTCTTGCCTCGCTCACCCGAGAGCTCGAGGCACGTTATGCTGCCTTCGAAGCCCGCGGCCTGAAGCTCGACATGACGCGCGGCAAGCCGTCGTCCGAGCAGCTCGACCTCGCCAACGGCATGCTCGGCCTGCCCGGCGCGAGCGACCTCATCGCGTCGGACGGCTCGGACACGCGCAATTACGGCGGCCTCGACGGCCTGCCCGAGATGAAGGCGATCTTCGCCGCGCTGCTCGAGGTGCCGGCGGCGCAGGTCATCGTCGGCGGGAACAGCAGCCTGACCATGATGCACGACGCGGTCGTCCGCGCGCTGCTCCACGGCGTGCCGGACGGCGGCGGCCCGTGGGCGAAGCAGCCGAAGGTCAAGTTCCTGTGCCCGAGCCCCGGCTACGATCGTCACTTCGCGATCTGCGAACACCACGGTATCGAGATGATCACCGTCGACCTGAAGGACGACGGGCCGGACATGGAGCAGGTCGAGCGGCTGGTCGCCGAGGACCAGGCCATCAAGGGCATGTGGTGCGTGCCGAAGTACAGCAACCCCACGGGCACCACGTACGCGGCGGAGGTCGTGCGCCGGCTCGCGGGCATGAAGACGGCGGCCGCGGATTTCCGCCTGTTCTGGGACAACGCCTACGCGGTGCACGACCTCTACGCCGAGGGCGACCGGCTCGCGGACATCGTGTCGGCGTGTCAGGCGGCGGGCAACCCCAACCGCCCGCTCGTCTTCGCCTCGACGTCGAAGATCTCGTTCGCCGGCAGCGGCGTGTCGGCCATGGCGTCGAGCCCCGCCAACGTGGCGGACGCGAAGAAGCACCTCGGCATCCAGACCATCGGGCCCGACAAGGTGAACCAGCTCCGGCACGTGCGGTTCTTCAAGGATCACGAGGGCCTGCTGCGCCACATGCAGCGGCACGCCGAGCTGCTCCGGCCGAAGTTCGAGGCGGTGACGAGCATCTTCGAGCGCGAGCTCGGCGGCAAGGGCATCGCCACCTGGACGTCGCCGCGCGGCGGCTACTTCATCAGCCTCGACACGCTGGACGGCTGCGCCAAGGAGGTCGTGCGGCTGGCCAACAAGGCCGGCGTGAAGCTCACCGGCGCGGGGGCGACGTACCCGTACGGCCGCGATCCGCGCGACCGCAACATCCGGATCGCGCCGTCGCTGCCGCCGCTCGATCAGATCCGCGTGGCCATGGAGGTCGTCGCGGTCTGTGTTCTGCTGGCGAGCGCCCGCAAGCTCGCGGGCTGAGCGGCCTACGCCTGTTCGGTGGGAGCTGCCCCCCCGATCCATCCCTCAGACACCCGACATGGTCGAGCATCATGCTCGTGATGATGCCCCAAAGCAGCGCGCTGGCTGAACCAAAGACGCGGTCCAGGCCCCAGGCCTAGCGCGCGCCCTCGCGCTCGATGCCGCGGAGGACCTCCTCGAGCGCCTCCTGGGTGATGAGGCCGACGTGCCGGAACGCCTCCCGCCCCTCCGCGTCGAGGATGACGACGCTCGGCACATGATGCAGCCCGGAGAACGGCCCCTCGCCGGCGATGGTCGCCGCGTCCGCGAGCGCCACCGGATAAGGGAGCTTGAGCGCGGAGACAAAGGCCTCCACGAGCGGCCGGTTCTCCTCCGCCTCGAGGACCAGCAGCGCCGCGTTGATGCGCGGCGTGTGATCGCGGACCAGCCCGGCCAGGAAACGCGCCTCCGCCTGGGAGGCCACATCGTACGTCGCGACGAAGCCGATGACGCTGAGCCGGCCGGCCAGCGTGGCGGTGGAGAGCTCGCGGCCGTCGAGCGTCTCGTACGAGAAGGTCCGCACCGGGCCGCGCGCCGGGAGGGCCGGCGCGGGCGGGCGCTCGGCCGACGCCGGCTCCCGCGTCGCGCCGTCGCCCCCGGCGCAGCCGAGCGTGAACGGGAGCGCGAACGACGCGAGCAGCGCGCGCGCGAGGACCAGCGCGGGCGGCCTCATGGCAGCGGATCGCCCTCCAGGTGCGCGTCGAAGAGATCGGCGCAGAGCTGCAGCGAGGGGGGGAGCTCGGCGCCCTTGCGCCGCTGCGCCAGGATCGCGTGGCAGAGCTCCTCGATGACCAGCTTCATCGGCGTGGCCTCGAGGTGCGCGCCGTCGAGCAAGAGGCCAGGGCTGGGCGCCTCCTCCGCGCGGACGAGCGGATCGTGCCGGGCCCAGGTGATGCCGTCCTCCGGCAGGTAGCGGCACCAGAGCACCCGCACGAACCGGAGGTAGAGCGGCGTCACCAGCGCCACCACCCGGTCCCCACCCACCGTGACCCCCCGCAGGGCGACCCCCCCGGTCGGGCGCGGCGTGCGCTCCCCCGCCTCGAGCGCGACCTCGATCCGCGCGCGGCGCGCCGCGTCGCTCTCGA
Organism: Sorangium cellulosum; assembly: GCF_004135735.1. Taxonomy (GTDB): domain Bacteria; phylum Myxococcota_A; class Polyangia; order Polyangiales; family Polyangiaceae; genus Sorangium; species Sorangium cellulosum_F. The sequence goes on from NZ_CP012670.1 coordinate 7,382,253, forward strand.
CCGACAGGAGCGGCGCGTAGATCGCGACCGCGGGGACCTGCAGCTTGGGCGCGTCCTCCGCGAGGACGTCGAGCCACGCGTCGCGCGCCTCGGGGCCGAGCTCCCCGTACACGTGGGCCGCGGCGATGGCCGCCTCGGCGTCGGTCGCGAGCGCCGCGAGCCACTCCCGCCAGGCGGCGAGGATGCGCGGATCGAGCAGCGCGCCCGACGGCACGGGCCGGACCTGCGCCGCGGCCTCCTGGGCAGCGGCGCCCGGCGCGGACTCCTGGGCGAGATCGACCGAGCTCGGGTCGCGGCGCTCCGTCATGCCTCCCTCAGCGTGGCGCGCCGCGGCGCCGCGCGCCGACGTCCCGCTCCAGATCGAGCAGGAGCTCGGCGAACTCGTCGCCCCGACCGAGCGGCGCGGCGAGGGTGAGCTCCCCGCCGCGCTCCGCGAACAGGAGCGCGATGCCCTCGCTCGCCTCGACGATCCCCTTCACGAACACGACGTCGGAGGGCTCGACCACGACGTCCTGCACGAGCATCCCGGCGCTCGCCTCGACGATCGAGAGGGGACCGCGGTCGGATCGCGGAGGCCCCCCGAACCCCGCCGAGGACCGGTCGCCGGCCGGAGCCCCGGTGGCGACCGGCCTGGAAATGCTGTCGCGCCGGCCCATCGAGGCGGCAGCTAAGCACCGCTCGCCGGAGGGATCCAGCGGGCAAACCCGGTGGGGATGACCGGGTCCCGGGCCGCGTCAAGGGGCCGCGTCCATCCCTCGGCCCGCGACCCGGCGCCGCGCTCTCGAGGCAGCCGAGGCGCCTCGCCCGATCGTCGGCCCGCTCACCGCTCGCGCGGGGCGAAAACGCCGACAGCGGCGCTACACTCCCGCCCGATGTCAGCCTCACGATCCTGTAGCGAGCGAGCGGCGGAGCGCCGCGAGGCGTGCCCCGCGCCGCAGCCGAAGCGCGTCGTCGACGATGAGGACGAGCGCGAGCACGACGACGACGAGCACGACGACAGGCTGCTCGACCTGCCGCCGCTCGGGCACGACGACGACGCGGAGGACGAAGAGAGCTTCGAGGACCTCCTGCAGACGGTCGACGACGCCGAGGGCGGCCTCGACGACGTGAACGCGAGCGATCTCGAGATCGGCGTCGAGCTCTCCGTCGACGAGGACCGCGCGACCGGAGAGGACGAGCCCGCGGACGAGGGCATCGACGTGGGCGCGCTCCACGAGGGGATCGACGACGCCGAGGCCGGCTCGTGGCTGGCCGACGAGCCGCTCGATCCCGGCGAGGGCGATCACGACGACCTCGACGAGGGCGGCGGGGCGCACGGCGACGACGGCGGCGCCGAGGGGACCGGAGAGGATCCGTCGGACGACGTGGACGAGCGCGCGCTGCCCGCGCTCGACGCGGACCAGGACGGTGTCTACGAGGGCGAGGACCTGCTCGCCGAGCTGCCCGACCTCGCCGACGATCAGCCCCCGGGCTGGGACGCGCTGCCGTGGGTCGTCGTCGAGGGCGCCGGCGCGGCCGTCCCGTGCAGCGCGCTCGCGGTCGCGGGCGGCTACGTCGTCGCCGGCGGGGCCGGCGACGCCGCGCTGACGAGCGAGCCGGCCGCGCGGCCAGGCGGCCGCCCGCGACGCGCGGACCGGGCCGGGGGCGATCGCGGGACCGTGCTCGTCGTCGATCCGGGCGCGCTGCCCGCGCGCCGCGCCGGCATCGACGCCTCGGCGGCCTCGATCGCGCTGACGGACGGCGCGCTGCTCATCGCGACGCGGCGCGGGAACCTGCTCTTCAGCGAGGACAGGGGCAAGACGGCGAGCCCGCTGGGCGCGTGGGGCTCGGGCGGGGCGCCGGTGACGCTCGCGACGACGCCGGGTCGGCTGTGGGTGCTGTCCGGCAAGACGCTGTGGTCGCCCGCGGCGGGCGCCGTCGCCCACTCGCTGGACGCCGGCGCCAGCGCGGCGGCGGGCGCGCCGCGCCGCGACGCGGCCGCGGCGCCGCCCCGGGCCTCGCTCTCGCCCGGGCCCGCGGTGCGGGACAGCGTGCTCCGGATGAGCGCGAGCGGGGGGGTGATCGTGGCGCTCACGAGCGCGCCGTCGGGCCCGCAGCTCGAGCGGCTCCGCGGCGACGACGAGGGCTCGCCGCTGCTCCCGCTGTCCGGCGCGGCGCGGCGCGCCGCCGAGGCCAGCGACGGCCAGCTCGCGGCGGCCGCCGGCGGTCGCGCCCTCGCGCTCGCCGGCGCCGGGCTCCTCTGCGTGTCCCGCGACGGGGGCGAGACCTTCCGCGTGCTCGAGGGCCTCCCCCCGGTCGTCGCGCTCGCCTTCGCCGGCGACCACAAGGCCGCGCCGCTGCTCGCGCTCGTCGCCCGCGAGGGCGAGCGCCGCGCGCAGCTCGTCCACGTGCCGGCGAGCGCCGCGCCCACGCTGGTCGCCGAGATCGGGGCGGCGCCCCACGCCGAGCTCGAGGAGGAGCCCACGTCCCCGGGCGCGGCGGCGCTCGCCTGGGACGCGTCCCGCGAGGTCGTGTGGGTCGCGTGCTGGGCGGGGCTCCTGGCGCTCTCCCGGCAGCGCAAGCACTGATCCACCGGCGCCTGCTCAGCCCGCGACGAACGATGCGTGGAGCTGCCGCTGCGCGGCCTCGGCCTCCGCGGCGCCGACGAGGGCGCCGAGGCGCAGCGGCCCCGCGACCGTGAGCCGGGGCGTGATGCCGGCGCGCGAGAGGACCTCCACGAAGCGGATCAACGGCTCCGCCGTCGCGGCGAGGCCGTCGCCGACGACGCTGACGGACGCGAGGCCCTCGACGAGCTCGAGCGACGGCAGCAGCGCGGCGAGCGTCCGCCTCGCCCCCTGCCAGTCGGGCACGTTGAGGAGCGGGATCACGAGCGCCCCGCCGCCGTCGCCGAAGGAGAGATCCCGGAAGCCGATCCCGAGCTCGCCCGCCGCGCGGAGGACCTCGTCGAGCCGGTGACCGCCGCGGGCGCGCGCGAGCACGACGTTGCCCTCGGCGACGACCGCGCGCGCCCGCGACGCCTGGGCGCCCGCCGCGGACCTGCGCACCACGGTCTCCCTCGCGCCGGGGCCGGCGTCGAAGGTCGACCGCGCGTAGAGCGCGATGCCGGAGCGCCGCGCCCACTCGACCGCCTGCGCGCAGACGACCTTGGCGCCGCACTCGGCCATCTCCTGGAGGACCGCGCAGTCGAGCTCGGGCAGGTGGCGCGCGTCCGGCACGACCCGGGGATCGGCCGAGTACACGCCGTCGACGTCGCTGTAGATCTCGCAGCGCTCGGCGCCGAGCGCGGCCGCGAGCGCCACGGCGGTGGTGTCGGAGCCGCCGCGGCCGAGGGTCGTGATCTCGCGGCGGTAGCTCATGCCCTGGTAGCCGGCGACGATCACGATGCGGCCGCGGGCGAGCTCGTCCTCGATCCGGAACGGGCGGACCTCGATGATCCGCGCGTCGAAGTGGCGGTCGTTCGTGAGGATGCCGGACTGCGATCCCGTGAACGAGATCGCCTCGAAGCCCCGGGCCTGGATGGCGATCGAGAGGAGCGCCATCGAGACGCGCTCGCCGGTGGAGAGCAGCATGTCGAGCTCGCGCCGCGGCGGATCCGCGGCCGCGCCCGCGCTCGCCGCCTGCCGGGCGAGGGCGAGCAGGCCGTCGGTGGTCTTGCCCATCGCGCTGACCACGACCACGACGTCGTGGCCGGCGCGCTTCGCGGCGACGACGCGCTCGGCGACCCGGCCGATCCGGTCGACGTCGGCGACCGACGATCCGCCGTACTTCTGCACGAGGATCGGCCGCCCCGCCCCCCGGGGCGAGGCGCCGGGCTCGCGCGGCGAGCCCTCCTGCTGGACGCGATCCGCCGTCTTCTCGGCCATGCTGCACCTCCGGGCGCGGCGCGTGCTGCGCCGCGGGATCCGGCTATCACGGGCGCGGCGAGCGGGCCAAGCGCGCGGCGCTCGCGCCCGGGGGTGGTGGCCACGCTCGGGGGGCTCCCCTCCGGGGCTTGCGTTCCGGCAGGCCCCTCTCGTGGCCCGCCTGCACTCCAGCCCCTCCGGGGAGCCCCCCGAGCGTGGCCACCACCCCCGGGCGCGGTTCAGGTCGGCTCGCCGTGGAGCAGCATCTCGTAGAGCTCGGCCTCGGCGTCGCGCCCCTCGCGCCGCGCCGCCGCGGCGAGCCGCGCGAGCACGTCGCGGCGGCGCGGCGCGACCTCCTGCCGGGCGGCCTCGTCCCCTTCTTCCATGCGCGCCGAGAGCAGCGCGAGGAGGTCGAGATCGCGGCCGATCCGCGCGAGCACGTCGGCGAGCGCCATCGCCACGCCGTGATCGGTGGGGTCGGCGCGGAGCCGATCCGCGAGCCGGTCGGCCAGGAGCTCGTCGTCCATGCCGAACGCGCGGGCGAGCGGCGCCTGCCCCTCCGCCAGCGTGACGCTGGGGGGCACGTACGCGCCCGGATCGGTGGACGTGGCCGAGCCCTCGATGGCCGAGCCCGCGAACGTGGGCATGTCCTCCACCTGCCCGCGGTCGACCGGCGCCGGGGTGGCCGGCGCAGCGACCTCCGGCGCGGGGACGGCCGGCGCCGGGGCGATCTCCACCGGCCCGGGCGGGGCGGTTCGCCGGCGCGGCACGTCCACGTGGACCTCGATGCGCTCCGCGGCCGCGGGGACCCGCGGGGCGGGGCGCGCGGCCGCCGCCGGCGGGGGCGCGAGCTCGCCCGAGATGCGACGGAAGGCGGCGAGGATGCCCGGGTCCCGCGGCCGGAGGCGCAGCGCCAGCCCGAGGTGGCGCTGCGCCGCGAGGAGATCGCCCCGGCCTCGCTCCTCGATCTCGGCGGCCTCGGCGAGCATGGCCGCGACCGCGGCGGGGTCGTCGAACGCGGGCGCCCGCCGCGATCCGCGCCCGGGCCCCGCCTCGTCGGCGGCGCGGCCGTGCAGCGCGAGCTCCACCGCGTCGCGCAGCCGCCCGAGCGCGACCGACGCGCCCCCGAGGTCGCCGAGCTCGGCGCACCAGCGGCCCTCGAGCAGCCGCGCCTCGAGCGCCTCGGGCGCCTCGGGCGGGATGCCCCGCACGCGCGCGACCGCCGCCGGGCGATCGTCGACGAGCTCCGCCAGGCCGCGGGCGAGCTCCAGGTCGAGCGCGCGGACCGGGGCGCTCTCCCCCCGCCCGCGCGCGATGAGCGCGCGCGCGCGGGCCAGCAGATCGAGGGCGCGCCGCCCCTCCCCGGCCGCCCGCAGCGAGCGCGCGAGGCCCGCGACCGCCTCGGGGCTCTCCGGCGCGTAGCGGAGCGCCCGCTCGAAGAGCGCCCGCGCGTCGGCCACGTGGCCCCGCGCGAGGTACGCCTCCGCGGCCCGGCGCCACACGGCGTGGCGCGCCTCGGCGCCGCGCGCCGCCGCCTCGAGGTGCTCGGCGTCCGCCAGCGCGCCGCGCGCGTCCGCGACGTCGAGCCGCGCCTCGAGCCGCGCCCAGCGCAGCGCCTCGAGCCCGGGCGCGCGCGCCACGCCGAGGTCGAGCGCGTCGAGGCGCACGTCGATCGCGTCCGTGAGCGCCGCCGCGCGGAGCCACGCGAGCGCGGCGAGCGGGCCGTAGGGCTCCGCGTGCGCGGCGCGGGTGAGCGCCGAGAAGGCGCCGTCGCGATCGCCGACCGCCTCGAGGAGCGCGCCGCCGAGGAGGCCGGCGTCCACGGCGGGCATGGCCTCGACGACGGTCGAGAGCGCGCCCTCGGCGCGGTCGCCGATCACGAGGTCGAGCCAGGCGAGGCGCGAGGAGATCTCCGGGTGCCGCGGGGCGCGCTCCAGCGCGGCGAGGTAGAGGCGGCGCGCCTCGTCGAGATCGCCCTCGAGCGCGGCGCGATCGGCGGCGCCCGCGAGCTCGGCCGCCTCGAGCGCCCTGAGCGCGCGATCGTGGAGCGCGGGCGGCGCCTCGCCCTGCGCGCCCTCGACGCGGAAGCGGCCGGCCTCCGAGGCGATCGCCGCCCACCGCACCCCCGCGACGGCGGGCGCCCTCGCGCCGGCCGCGGGGAGGAGCCTGCGGACGATCTGCTCCACGGCGCGCTCCAGGACGACGGCGCCCTCGACCAGGCGCCCGTGGTCGTCGGCCATCAGCGCGAGCGCGCGGAGCGCGAGCGCGTGCGGCGGGGCCTCGAGGCCGACGCCGCGGGCGCGCTCGGGCATCAACCGGAGCGCGCGCTCGCCGGGCGCGACGGCGACGTCGAACGCGAGCGCCGCCTCGCCGGCCCGCAGCGCGACCAGCGCGCCGGCCTCGATCGGCGCGATGAGGAGCTGCGGCGCGCCGTCGCCGAGGAGGCCCCGGAGCCGCGGCGCGACCCAGGCGGTGAGGTCGGTCGCGCGCGCCTCGACGGCGAGCCGGGCGAGCTCCCCGCGCCGGTGCCGGAAGCGCGCGACGCCGCCGGAGAGGTCGACGGGGAACCGGATCCCGGGGAGCCGCACCACGAGCTCGGTCACGCGGAGCGGGCCGAGCGCGAACGGCTCGCCGAGCTCGATCGCCAGGGCGCCCTTGCTGACGGCGAGCCGGAGGACAGGGCGGTCGTCGGGCGGGCGCGGGGCCGCGCCGCCTCCGGGCGCGAGCGCGCGGAGCGACGGCGAGGGGCCCAGCGCGCGCGCCGACCGGCCGCGCTTCTGTCCAGCAGCCATGCCGGGCAAGGCTACCAATCCTGCGGCAATTCAGGCGAGTTCGCGGCGAGGGGGCGAGGCCGGCGCGGCGAGGGGGCGAGGCCGGCGCGGCGAGGGGGCGAGGCCGGCGCGGCGAGGGGGCGGCCGGCGGGGGTGGTGGGGTACCTTGGCTGAAGGTGGGGTCTTTTGAACCGCCATGACGCCGAGGACGCCAAGAAAAACACAAAGATCTTGGCGACTTATGGCGCCTTGACGGTTCCGGTGCCCCCGCGGGGTGGGGCAAGGACCCCGCTCCCCCGGCGGGCGGGTCAGACGTCGCCCTTGGCGAGCTTGTCCTTCATCTTCTGGATGAGCGCGGGGAACCCGTCCTTCTTGATGATCTTGGTGAACTGCGCGCGGTAGCTCCCCACCAGGCTGACGCCCTCGGTGATGATGTCCTGCACGCGCCAGGTGTCCCCGCTCCTGGCGAGCTTGTAGGCGATCTCGACCGGCTCCTCGCGCGCGTCCGTCCTGGAGACCGCCCTGGTCTTGACCGTCAGGGCGCCGTTGCTCTCCTTCTCGCCGAGGTACTCGATGTTGAAGTTCAGCGTCTTCTTCAGGTTGCGCTCGTACGACCTGCGCACGAGCTGCTTGAGGAGCTCGGTGAACTGGCGCTTCTCGGCGTCGCTCCGGGCGGCCCACTCGCTGCCGAGCGAGCGCTCGGCCAGCGTGTCGTAGTCGAGCATCTCGTCGAAGATCACGCCGATCTTCTTCTGGCTCTCCCCCCCTCCCCGCTTCAGGAGGTCGAACAGGGCCGTCTGCTTGGCCTTGACGACGTCCGTGGCCGGTCCGGCGCTCGCGGGGCTCACCTGGCCGAGCGTGAGCGCGAGCAGCGAGAACGTCGCCGCGAAGAGGTGGTTCATCCTGCGTGTCACGTATGCTTCTCCTTCTTTCCTGCGAGCCGAGCGGAGCCCGGGTCGCTTGTAACGCTCGCCCAGCCCCCACGCAAACGGCCTGCCGGGTCGGACGGCGCCTCCGCGGTCCGGCGCGGTCCGGTCCCTGCTCTCCACGAACGCCGCGAAGAACGCCGCGAAGAGAGACCGGAATCCGCCAGCCTGCCCCGGTCTCCAGGCGGGGAGACGAGCCGCCCCGCGGCGCTATTCACGCCCGGAGCGGGCTCGGCCGGAGATCCAGCGGGAGTCGACCGGGGCGCGGTGTGAACGCGGCGCCACGTGCCCGGTGTGGCCGGTGACGCGCTCCTGCTGGCCCGCGGCGGGGATCCGCACCCGGAACGCGGTGCCCTCGCCCTCGCGGCTGTCCACCTCGATCGTGAAGCCGTGATCGTCGAGGATCCGCTTCACCACCGCCAGGCCGATGCCCATGCCGTGCGCGCGGGTCGTGAAGAACGCGTCGAAGAGCCGGTCGCGGGCGCCCGCGGGGATCCCTCGCCCCTGGTCGCGGATCTCGAGGAGCCAGGCGCCCGCGTCGCGCCACAGGCGCACGGCCACGACCGAGCCCGCCGAGCTCGCCTGGATCGCGTTCCGCACGAGGTTCCAGACGACCTGCCGCATCTGGGCGGCGTCGGCGCTCACGGGCGCGGACGCCGGCCCCTCGAAGCGGACCTCGACGTCGCCGCCGCGCCCCGATTGCCCGGCGAGCACGACCACGTCGCGCGCCGTCGCCGCGAGGTCCACGTCCTCGAGCGCCGGCACCCGCGGGCGCGACAGGTCGAGCATGTCGCCGACGAGGTCGTTCAGCCGGGCGGTCTCGCGCTGGATGATCTCGCAGAGCATCCTGTCCTCGTCGGAGAGGGTGCCGCCCGTCCGCAGGAGCTCGATGGAGCCCGCGATCGAGCCGAGCGGGTTGCGGATCTCGTGGGCCAGCCCGGCGGCGAGGCGGCCCAGCGCCGCGAGCCGCTCGGCCTGCTCCGCCCGCGCCGTGGCCTGCACGAGGCGGCCGCCGGTCGTGCGCAGCCGCTCCGCGAGGTAGCTCGCGAGCAGCGTGACGACCATGATCGCGAGCAGGTTGACGAACAGGGGGTACCTGAGCTCGTCCCAGTGCGTCACGTACGCCCCCGCCGGCTGGTCGGGCGGCACGCCGAGGAGGTGCAGCCCGAGCGCGGCGCACAGGACGAGGTACGCGGTCGCGCCCGACGCCGCGGCGACGATCGCGCCGGGGAGGCCGAGGAGGATCGCCCCCGTCAGGCAGGTGAGCCCGTAGAGCGACGTCGCGCCGCTCGTGGCGCCGCCCGTGATGTAGACGAGCGCGGTCCAGGTGATCTGGTCCGTCACGAGCTGCGCCCGGGCGATGACGCGGAGGGCGCGGTTCATGCGCAGGAACACGGCGTAGATCCCCGCGACGCCGTAGGCCGCCGCGACGGTGACGAGCGCGACGATGCTGGAGAAGCCCCCCGGGGTGAAGCCGCCGAGGTACACGGCCGCGGTCACGATCAGGAAGACCGTGAGCACGACGAGGCGCAGCGCGATCAGCCAGGTGAGCCGGCTCGCGAGCGGCGCCTCGGCGGGCGGCGTCGTCACTCCGCCCTGATCTTGCCGGCGAGATCGAAGATCGGCAGGTACATCGAGACGAGCACGACGCCGACCATGCCGCCGACGACGACCATGAGGAGCGGCTCGAGCAGCGACGTCAGCGCGGAGACGGCGACGTCGACCTCCTCCTCGTAGAAGTCGGCGATCTTGTTCAGCATCGTGTCGAGCGCGCCGGTCTGCTCGCCGACCGCGACCATCTGCACGACCATGCCGGGGAAGACCTGCATCTCGCCGAGCGGCTCGGCCAGGTTCCTCCCCTCGGAGATCTTCTGGCGCGAGTACATGAGGCCCTCCTCGACGACGACGTTGCCGGCGGTCTTCGCGACGATGTCGAGCGCGTCGAGGATGGGCACGCCGGAGCCGAGCAGGGTGCCGAGCGTGCGCGAGAAGCGCGCCACGGCGATCTTCTGCATCACCGGGCCGAGGATCGGCACGCGGAGCAGGACGCGGTGGACGACGCGCTTGCCGGCCGGCGAGCGGTAGAAGTACGTCGCGCCGATGGCCGCGGCGATCGTCAACGTGATGGTCACGGGGAGGTACGTGACGAACGCCTTCGACGCCGCGATGACGATCTTCGTGAGCTGCGGGAGCGCGTCCTTGGCCCCGAACTCGGCGAACATCGACTCGAACGACGGGATGACGAACGACATCAGCACGACCATGACGACGATCATGATGAGGATGACGGCGATCGGGTACGCGAGGGCGCCGCGCACCTGGCGCGCGAGCTTGACGCGCTTCTCGATGTAGACCGCGAGGCGGTTCAGGATGCTGTCGAGGATGCCGCCCACCTCGCCGGCCTGGACGAGGTTGACGAACAGGTCGTCGAAGATCTTCGGGTGGCGCCGGAGCGCGTCGCTGAAGGTGGCGCCCTGCTCGACGGTGTTCTTGATGTCGCGCAGCGCGGCCTGGAAGACCCTGTTCGGCTCCTGGTTCGAGAGGATCTCGAGGCACTGGACCAGCGGGAGGCCCGCGTCGATCATCGTCGCGAACTGGCGGATGAACTTGACGAGGTCCTTGGCATCGACGCCCGAGCCGATGGTCAGGTTGAAGCTGAGCTGCGCTGCCTTCTTCTTGACGCGGGTCGGGCTGAGCTGCTGGGCGCGGAGCCGGTTCTGCACCGCCGCCTCGTTCTCGGCTTCCATGGTGCCCTTCCGGATCTCTCCGGTGCGGCCACGCGCCTCCCACACGAACTCCGCCATAGTGCCTTCGGTCTTCTCCCTGGCCCGCGACGGGCGAGCCGACGCGCCGGGGTGGCCCCGCCTCGGGGAACGCCAGGATAAAGTTCCGGGTGGTCCAGGGTCAAAGACGGTGGAGCGATCGCCCTCCAGGGGGTGGGCGGGTGCGAGGAGAGGCGGGCGCGAGGAGGGGGCGTGAGGTGAGGTCGTGCCAAGGCGCACGCGCCGGCGGGGGTCTCCGCGCGGCGGGGGCGGGCGGGCGCTCGGCCATCCGCCAAGACCGGGACCTGGGAGCTTGCGCTGAGAACACCGCCCGGCATGTCTCCCTTCGGGCCTCGCCTCCCGAGACGTTTCGTCGCGCGCCACACGAGGCGCGCCTGAAACCTCGAGCCCCCTGAAACCTTATGGCACCTCGGTCGGTGCTCGCCGCGCCCGCCCGCCCCCGCCGCGCGGAGACCCCCGCCGGCGCTCACGTCAAGCCGCGAGAACCCGGCCGACGCTCACGTCGAGCCGGGGGAACCCCGCCGGCGCTCACGTCGAGCTGGTCGAGCCGATGGCTCGCCAGGGGCCGGGGAGCAGGACGCCACGCGCTCGACTGTCCTGATGTGGGCCGCTGGCACGGATCGCTACATTTCGTCCACGGACGCCGGAGTGTGCCATCTGGACATCGAAGTGTGTCATCTGGACATCGAAGTGTGCCATCTGGACAGCAGGTCGGAGCATCCGGACACTGGTTTGTGCCATCCGGACGCCGGACTGCCCCACCCGGATGCTGGGCGGTGCCATCCGGACCTGCCATGGAACCACCTGGGCGGCACAGCCGCAGCACCAGGATGTGCGATGGCGCTCGCTGTCGGGGGAGCGTGGCATCCGATCCGCGTGGGCAGCGCCCCCTGGTGTCGAGGACGACCGAGCGTCAGCCGCGCTTCACAACCGGCACCAGATGCTGCCGCACCTCGCGCACAAAGCGTGTGAGGCCACAGGATGCGCCGCGGGACTCGAGGCGCTCGACGGGCGCGTCGGCCCAGCGCGCGCCGGCGTCTCGCCCCGTGGCCGTCAGCGCCGCCAGCACCCGCTTGGCGTCCTTGCGATCCGCCTCGTTCTTCGAGGTGAGTCGCTCCGGCTTCGCGCAGGGGTCGAAGTGGAGCTCGCCGCAGAGAGCGGCGAGGCGTTGGCGCTCCGAGTCGTCCTCCGGGTCCCACGCCGCCACCAGCCAGGCCTCAACCTCGGGCTCAGCAAGCGCGCCGACGACGACCTCGAACGGCCACGTTCTCTTGCTGTCGGCTGCAGCCTGGGCAAAGCCCTCGGCGCGCTCTGGCCTGCCGTCCAGATCCCGTGCGATCACCACCGCCCTCGGGGGCTCGTCCTCCTCGGCGAAGAGCAGGAGCACGGCTCGATGCATGTGCGCGTCCTCTTCGCCCGGAACCCCTCCGAAACTACCGAAGATGCGGAGCCCGCGCTCGCGAGCGAGGCGCGCGGCGCGGTGGAGATCGAGCCAGCAGGCCCCCTCCACGCCTCGCCAGCTCCGGCACGGGGACAGGGGATCCTCCATCGACCCCCGACACGCCTCGAAGGTCTCTGCCACCCACGCGATCCCGTCGATGAGCATGCGGTCCACGAGGGACTTGATGATCCGTGTATCGCCTTCGCTCTCCGCGGCGATCCCGATGGCGACGGGACTCACTCTCGCCCCTCGCTCACCCACCCCTCCCCGACGAGGCTCCACAGCTCGCCAGGACGGAGATACCCGCCGCGCTTCTTCGCTGTCGGGTGCTCGTCGAGTCGGCGCAGGGCCGAGCCCCGTTCACCATCGCGGCTCATCACGAAGACCTCCTCCATGCGTAGCTCGTCGAGGAGGAACGGCGAGTGGCTCGTCGCCACGATTTGCAGGTGGGGCGTCGCCTCGAGGACGCCACGGAGGTACGCGACGAGCTTGCGCTGCGCAACGGGGTGCAGCGCCTTGTCCAGGTCGTCGAGCAGGACGAGGCTCGGCGCGTTGAAGCGCACCACCGTGATGAGCCCGAGGGCGAGCAGGGTCCCTTCGGAGAGCTGGTCGGCAGGCACCCACCCCAGCCCCTCCCACTCGACCTCGACGCGGGCGCCGGTGCGGTCGTGCACCTGCTCGGCCCAGAAGTCCTGGCCACCGACGGAGATCCGTTGCTTCTCCCGGCGCCGGACACGGGCGGGGAGCGCGCGGATACGCCGCGCGCCGGGGACGATCGTCGCCAGATCCCGTTCGATCGATTCCAGGGTTCCGTCGCGCAGCCCCTGCAGGTACTGCAACACGGAAGCCAGCCCCTCACCGTCGTGTCCGACGCCTGGGATCTCCTCATCGGAGTAGTGCTCCGCGGCGAGCGTCTCGGCGTGGAGCTTGAGCCGGACGACCGAGCCGAGCTTCGCCTTGCGGGGGCCTTCAAAGAAGCTCTGTTCTTCCTTCTGGTCGTCGCAAGGCAGACTGAGCTCCGTCTCCTGCCCTTCCTTGCCGAACCACAGGTGCCCCCACTCAGATCCCGGCTCCCTGTCCGGGGTCCCTCCGCGAAGAAGATGAAGACGGAACCGCCTTCCGTCCTCCAGGACGGCCTCCAGCTCGAGCTCGGTGGCGTCCGGCTTCGCGACCAGGTCGTCCACCGCGCCCTTGCCCCTGAAGAGCGCCCCCGAATGGATGGTCGCGGCCCCCCCGGGCTTCGCGGCGGCAAGCTGGAGCAGGTAGTGCATCCCCTCCAGCACGGTGCTCTTGCCCACGGCGTTCGGGCCGACCAGCACGTTGAGCCGACCGAGAGGCAGCCTCACGTCTCGAAGCAGCTTGAAATTTTTGAAGTTTGCTTCCGCCAGCATCGCCACCCTCTCGTTAGCCCGAGAACAGCGCTGGGTACAGAAGCCTCCCCGCGCCGCTCCGACGCATCGCCGTGAGCCAGCAGGCCATCGGCCCGCATGATCAGCCTCCGCCAGCCCTCGGGCGCACCCCCTCGCGCGATGTGCCGGGCGGACGCGGGCCGGTCCGTCGCCCATGACCGCGCTCCCCGGCATCGCCCGGCGAGCAGCCCTAGCCGTGCCCCCGCTCCGCCACGTAGCGGACCGCGCCGTGCACCTCGCGCAGGAGCGCGCCTTGCCGGCGCTCCACGCGCACGAGCTCCTGGTGGCCCTCCCACGCGCCGACCGGCGCGACCAGCACGCCGCCCTCGGTGAGCTGCTCCTCCAGCGCGGCCGGCGCGTCGGTCAGCGCGTACGTGATCGCGACCTTCCACGGCCTCGCAGGCGGCGACGAGCGAGCGCCCGAGAGCACGCGCTCGGCGAGCGCTCGGCCGTCGCCGCAGAAGAGCGTGACGCTCGCGTCGTCCCCGGTCGCCGCGGCGCCGCTGCTCGCGGTCGCCGCGCCCAGCGCGCCCTCGTCCAGGCGCGCCGGCCGCGCGCCGAGGAGCCGCGCCGCCCGCTCGTACAGGACGCCGTCGATCTCGATCGAGGTGACATGCCCCGCCGGGCCGACGATGCGCCGCGCGAGCGCCGCCCCGTAGCCGGTGCCCGTGCCGAGCTCGAGGAGGCAATCGCCCGGCGCGAGGCCCAGGAGGCTGTACGTGAGCAGGTAGGCGTGCGGCGCGCTCACCGTCGCCTGCCCCGCACGATCGAGCGGCAACGGCGTGTCGTCCGCCGCCGCCGCGATGTCCTCCGGCAAGACGAAGCGCTCGCGCGGCGTGAGCAGGATCGCGTCGAGGTAGCGCGCCGAGAACGCGAAGCGGCGCGCGAGCTCCGCCACGAGCGGCGCGCGCGCCACCCGCCCCGCCCCGGCGAGCTCGACGTCCTCCGCGATGACCGCGTCGAGCTCCTCCGGGACCCTCGCCCAGCGATCCGCCCGGCGCGCGTCGTACCGCGCCGCGAGCGAGGCGAGCGCCGCAACCGCAGCGCGAGGATCGGTGCCCGTGGAGGACGTCACGGCGAGATCCTGAAGCAGGGCCGCGCGCTCCGCCCGATCTTTCACCGCGCGCTCCGCCCCATAGCTCGGGGATCCGTCCAGCAGTCTCCCCGGGTACCCTCCGGTCCGCGCCAGAGCTCGTTTGACACGGACGCGCCCGTCTCCTCATCCTCGGCCATGCAACCGTTCACGTCGTCATCGACATCGACATCGACCGGCGTCGTCGATCTCTCGCCGGTCGCACAGATCGCCGTCTCGGCGCACCGCGCGGCGCCCTGCGCGTGCGTCGCCGCGGCCGTGCGCGCCCGCGACCATGTCCGGTACGGGCTCGGCGCCGCGGGGCGGCTGTGGCTCGAGGCGAGCCCGCCGGCCGGCGCGGGCGGCGCGGCCCCGCCCGCGGCGACGGTCGACGCGATCTTCGATCTCGCGTCGGTGAGCAAGCCGCTCACGGCGCTCGCGTTCGCCCGGCTCGCCCGCGCCGGCAAGCTGCGGCTCGACGAGCCGCTCGCGGAGGTGCTGCCCGAGCTCGCGGACACGCGGTCGGCAAACGTGCCGCTCGAGCTCTTCGCCGCGCACCGCGCCGGCCTCGAGGCGCACCGGAGGCTCCATCCGCCCGACGACTGCGGGCCCATCGATCCGCTCGGCGCGCTGCGCGTCTGCGCGGACGCGCGGCGCGATGGGTGCGCGGGAGCGCCGCCGGCCGGGGGGTTCCCGCCGGTCTACAGCGACCTCGGCTACCTGCTCCTCGGCGCCGCGGTCGCGCGGCGCGGCGGGGCCGAGCTCGACGAGATCGTCGAGCGCGAGGTGACCGGGCCGCTCCAGATCGCCATCGCGTCGGCGCGCGCGCACCGGCGGCGCGATCCGCGCTTCGACGAGCGCGTCGTGCCCACCGAGGAGGTCGCGCTCCGCGGGGGCGTGATCCGCGGGGCGGTGCACGACGACAACGCCTGGGCGATCGCGCAGGCCGGGACGGCCGGGCACGCGGGGCTCTTCGGGGACGCGCTCTCCGTGGCGCGGCTCGGGGTCGCGCTGCTCGAGGCGCTCGCGGGCGAGCGCCCGGACTGGCTCTCGCGCGACGAGCTCTGGGAGCTCGTGAAGCCGCGGCCGGGCGGGTCGCTGCGCGCCGGGTTCGACGGCAAGAGCGGCGAGACGCCGAGCGCCGGCGCCCGGTTCGGCCCGCGGACGTTCGGCCACCTCGGGTTCACGGGGACGAGCCTCTGGATCGATCCGGACGCGGAGCTCGTCGGCGTGATGCTCACCAACCGGGTCCACCCGACCCGCGCCTCCGACGCGATCCGCCGCGCGCGCCCCGCCACCCACGACGCCCTCGCCGACGCCATGACGCCGCGCGGGCCGCGATGACCGGCGGCCCACGACGCCCTCGCCGACCGCCATGACGCCGCGCAGCCCGCGACGACCGATGGCGCACCGCATCGAGCCCCGCGTGTTCGTGGGCCGCCGCCGTCCGGTGCTAGGCTGCCGCGGTGTCCCCCGGCACCCCCGAAGAGCTGGTCTCATCCCCCGGGCTGCTCCGCGCGCCGGTCGAGCCAGCTCGCCCGCAGGTCGAGCCAGCGCGCGCGTCGGTCGAGCCACCCCGCGCGTCGGTCGAGCCGGCGCGCGCGCCGCTCGATCCGGCACGCCCGCCCTTCGCGCCGCGCCCGGGCGCGAAGCCCCGCTCGTTCCGCCAGAACGCCGCGCAGAGCGGCCGCTTCATCCGCGCCTACTTCACGACGTTCGTCGTCATCGCGAGCTACCTCTGGTTCTTCTTCCTGAGCCGCCTCTTCGGCGAGACCTGGGAGAAGAACCGCGTCGACGAGGTCCACGCGAGGAACGCCCGCCGCATCGAGCGCACCATCGTCGAGCTCCAGGGGCTATTCATCAAGGTCGGCCAGATGCTCAGCATCATGGCCAACTTCCTCCCCGCGACGCTCCGCGCCGGGCTCGAGGGGCTCCAGGACCAGGTGCCGCCGCGCCCCTACGAGGAGATCGAGGGGCGCATCGCCGAGGAGCTCGGGCGCCCCGTCGACCAGATCTTCGCCCGCCTGAAGAGGGAGCCGCTCGCGAGCGCGTCGCTCGGCCAGGTCCACGAGGCGTGGCTCATGGACGGCACCCGCGTCGCCGTGAAGGTGCAGCACCGCGACATCGACGAGATCGTCCGCCTCGACCTGCTCACCATCCGCCGCATCATGGCGATCGTCGCGAAGTTCGTCCCGGTGCAGGGGCTCGACGCCTACTACCACCAGATCCGCTCGATGATCCTGGAGGAGCTCGACTTCGTGCGCGAGGCCAGGAACATCACGCGCATCGCCGACAACTTCGCCGGGCAGAACGGCGTCCGGTTCCCCAGGCCCATCGACGCCTACTGCACGCGCCGCGTGATGACGACGACGTTCGTCGAGGGCATCAAGGTCGGCGACGTCGCGGCGCTCGACGCCCACGGCGTCGACCGCAAGGCGCTCGCCCGCCACATCGTGCAGGTCTTCTGCCAGCAGATCTTCATCGACGGCGTCTACCACGCCGATCCGCACCCCGGGAACATGCTGGTCGGGCCGAGCGGGGAGCTCATCCTGCTCGACTTCGGCGCCGTCGCCGAGCTCTCCCAGGAGATGCGCGAGGGCATCCCCGAGTTCCTCGAGGCCGTCATCCGCCGCGACACCGAGCGCATCGTCAAGGCGCTGCGCAAGATGGGCTTCTTCTCGCGCAGCGACACGCTCGACGTCAGCGAGCGCGTGGTCGAGTTCTTCCACCAGCGCTTCCAGGACGAGGTGAAGCTCGAGTCCTTCAACCTGAAGGACATCAAGCTCGATCCGCAGAAGGGCATCGAGAGCCTCATCGATCTGCGGCGCATGAACATCGGGCTGAAGGAGCTCTCCGGCGCCTTCCACGTGCCGCGCGACTTCGTGCTGCTCGAGCGCACGCTCCTGCTCCTCACCGGGGTGTGCACGCAGCTCGACCCCGACCTCAACCCCATGGACGTCGTGCGCCCCTACCTGCAGGACTTCGTCCTCGGCAGCCGCGACTGGGCCCAGATCGCGCTCGAGGCCGCGAAGGACATGGGGATCAAGGCGCTGACGATCCCCGACGATCTGCGCAAGTACCTCACGCGCGCCAACCGCGGCGAGGCGGAGGTGAAGATCCGCGGCCTCGCCCAGGCCGCGGGGCTGGTCTACACGGGGGTGCGCCAGCTCATCTACGCGGCGCTCGCGATCGCGGCGGGGTTCGCCGGGCTGGAGCTCTACCTCGCTGGCCACGCGGCGCTCGCGCGCTACTGCCTCTACGGCTCGGCGGCGGCCGGGGCGCTGCTCGCCGGGAGCCTCCTGTTCACGAAACGAGGGTGATGCACGCCATGAGCTCGATCGATCTGTCGCGTTACGAGGCCGATCTCGCCGCCGCCGAGGCCGAGGTGAAGCGGATCCGGGGTGAGAACGCGAAGCTCGCGGACACGCTCCGCGGCGCCCCGAAGGAGGCGTCGCGCGAGCACCTCCGCCGCGGCGCGGCGTCGCTCGCCGCCGCGAAGGAGCGCGCGGAGGCCGCGCGCGTGGCGCTCCGGATCGCGCAGGAGACCGGCTCGCCCTACGGGCTGCTCGCGCGCGAGGGCCGCGTCGTGGGCACGGTGGCCGTGGCCATCCCCGTCGGCACGCCGAGCGCCGATCGCGCCCGGCTCATCGACGAGGCGCTCGGGGCCGAGCTCACCTCCGCGGCGAGCGCGCTCGGGGTGGTGCTCGCCGCCCCCGCGGAGCGCTACACCCGCGAGCGCCCCGGGCGCGACCCCGACGGGCGCACCCTCCTCGACGTCGCCGGACACGTGGAGGGCGACGTGCTGATGCCCGCCGTCTCCAGGGCCGCGAAGGGCGCGCGCGGGCGCTGAGCGCGCTCACGCCTTGAACGCGTCGACGATCGCGGAGGCGCGCTCCTCGACGCGCGCGCGGAGCGGGGCGAAGCGCGCGTCCGACCGCGCGCGCTCGAGCACCGCGCACCGCTGCATCCAGAGGGCGTCGAAGAGCCCCGCGTCCACCGCGGCGGCGAGGGCGCCGAAGAGCGCCTCGTCGTCGCCGACGAAGGCGAGGATCTCGGCGTACATCTGGAAGAAGAGCGGGCGGAGCCGGCTGCCCGGCTCGGAGCCCTCCGCCTTCGAGCGCAGGAAGGCCCGCTGCTCGTCCGCGAGCCGCGCGGTCGCGAGCACGTCGCGGTAGACGCGCGCGTACTGGATCGGGACGGTCTCCGCCGCGAGCAGCAGGTCGTCGATCGAGAACGGGCTGCTCCGCCACAGCCCGAAGCGCGCGCGCATCACCGCCTTGTGGAAGCGGTCCGACGGATCCTCGGTCGGCAGATCGAGCAGCGCGGAGACCGCCGCCCAGTCGCCGAGCAGCGCGCGGCCGCGCGCGAGCTCCCAGCGCGGCAAGAGCTCGCTCGGGTCGAGCGACAGCGCCGTCTCCAGCCGGAAGATCGCCTCCTCGACGAGCCCCGCCTCCATGAGGATGCGGCCGAGCAGCTCGTGCGCCCTGCCGAGGCTCGGCGCGCACGAGAGCGCCCTGCGCAGCGCCGGCACGGCGCCGACCGGGTCGCACGCGCTGAAGCGGACCGTCGCGAGGGCCACCCACGGCTCGCCGTGCGCGGGCGACAGCGCGATCGCCCGCTCGGCCGCCTGCTGCGCCTTCGCGAGCTGCGCCCTGCCGTCGCCCCGCGCCGCGAGGAGCCGCGCGGTCGCGACCGCATAGCCGGACAGGAGCGTCGGGTCGTTCGGCGAGAACGCGAGCGCCTCCTCGAAGAGCGCCACGGCCGGCGCCGCGTCGCCGTACCAGAGCCGCCGGAGCTGGTGGCGCGCCCGGAGGTACAGATCGACCGCGCGCGGATCGCCCGACGCGTCGCGCTCGCGGCTGGCGACGTCGACGGTGAGCGCCGCGGCGATGGCGCGCGCCGCGTCGTCGCTCACGTCGAGCAGCGCCTCGGCCGAGCTGTCGAACCGCTTCGCCCAGAGCTGGAAGCCGTCCTCGACGCTGATGACGCGGGCGGTGACGCGCACGCCGCCCGGCGCCGAGCGCGACCCCGGCCGCGACCCCGGCGCCGCCGGGAGGCCGCGCGACGCGTCCTGCGCCGGACCGCCGCCGGTGCGGCGGCGAATGGAGCCCTCGACCACGACCTGCACGTCGAGCTCGCGGCCGACGTCCCTCGGGTCGCGGCCGTCGAGCCGCACCCGGGCGACCGCGGCGCGCGGCCGCACCTTGAGGCCGGCGGTCATCGACAGGGTGTCGGTCAGATCCTCGGTGAACCCGTCGGCGAGGTACTCGTCCTCCGGCGCGCCGGCGTTGCGGAACGGGAGCACGGCCACCGTCTTGAGCGCCGGCGTGAGCGAAGACCTCGGCGTCGTGGGCGAAGACCTCGGCGTGGGCACCGGCGTGAACGAAGGCACCAGCGTGGGCGAAGACCCCCTCGGCGCGGGCGCCGGCGTCGACGAAGGCACCAGCATGGGCGAAGACCCCCTCGGCGCGGGCGCCGGCGTCGACGAAGGCACCAGCATGGGCGAAGACCCCCTCGGCGCGGGCGCCGGCGTGGCCGCCGAGCCCCTCGGCGCGGGCGACGGCGTGGGCGCCGAGCCCGTCGGCGTGGGCGACGGCGTGGGCGCCGAGCCCGTCGGCGTGAGCGAAGCCCCCCTCGGCGCGGGCGAAGCCCCCCTCGGCGTGGGCGTCGGCGTCGGGGCGGCCAGCGTGGGGGACGTCGACCGCGGCGGCGCCTTGCCCGCGCCCGAGGCCGCGGCGACCCGGGTCACGCTCCCCTCGATCGGCTGCGGCGCGGTCGGCGCGCTCGTGACCGCGGTCGGGGCCGAGCCGCCGGCCAGGGACGGGACGGGGAAGAGGGCCGGGCCCGCCTGCGCGCCCGCATGCGGGGAGATCGACACGCGCGAGCGCGCGAGCAGGAGCGCGCGGTGGGCCTCCGCCGCGCTCCCGTACCGGTCCTCGCGCTTCATCGCCATGCACCGCAGGACGACGTCCGCGACGGCGAGCGGCACGTCGGGGCGGAGCGCGCGCGGATCCGGCGGGGGGGACGTCAGCCTGGCCATGGCGGCCGCGATCGCGCCGGCGCCCGGCCAGGCGCGCCGATGGGTCAGGCACTCGAAGAGGATCATGCCGAGCGCATAGATGTCGGTGCGGGCGTCGATGTCCGGCTCGCCCGTGAGCTGCTCCGGCGACATGTACGCGGGCGACCCGAGCACGAAGCCCGACGTCTGGCCGGCGCCCGATCCGGCCGAGGCGCGGGCGATGCCGAAGTCGGTGATGACGACCCGACCGCCCCGGTCGAGCAGGACGTTCTCGGGCTTGAGGTCGCGGTGCACGACGCCGGCCGCGTGCGCGGCGCCGAGCCCGTCGCACAGGGCGCAGCCGATGCCGATGACCTGCTGCACCGGCATGGGGCCGGTGCGCCCCAGCACGCTGTGCAGCGACTCGCCGTCGACGCACTCCATCGTGAGGAACTTCTCGCCCTCGTGGTCGCCGAAGTCGAACGTCCGCGCCACGTTCCTGTGGGTCACGCGGCGCGCGAGCTTCACCTCCTGCCGGAAGCGCTCGAGCATCCCGGCGGACTCGGCGACATCGCGCCGGAGCATCTTGAGCGCGACCACCTCGTCGAGCTCGGTGTCGCGCACGCGGTACACGCTCCCCATCCCGCCGGTGCCGAGCAGGCCGAGGATCTCGTAACGCCCGGCGATGCGCTGCGGCGCGGAGGCGAACCCGGAGCCATGGCCGCGCTCGCTGCGCGACTCGGTGCGGGGCGTCGGCTCCAGCGCCGGTAGTCGCCTGTCGCTCACACGCCCAGTGTACCCGGCCCCGAGGGCAGAAGTCAGCGCGCCCTGGCCGCTGGACAGAAAACACGAAATCCCATCATTCAGCTCACCTGTCCACACCTCCTTCCTGCTTTCGCTCCCGCGGTCGGTCCGTTATATGTACGCGCCTCTCAGGTGGGCGAATGCAACATCGCACCAAGCATGAGCCGTCGTCCGCGCTGCTGGAGATCCGCCTCGATCCGGGCGAGTCGCTGCGCGCGGAGGCGGGCGCGATGGTCGCCCGGTCGCCGGGCCTCTCCACGGCGGTCCGGCTCAACGCGGGCCGCGGGGCCGGGTTCTTCGGCCGGCTGAAGGCGCTCGTCATCGCGCTCTTGCGCAAGCTCGCGGGCGGCGAGACGTTCTTCGTGAACCACATCGCGGCGCCCGAGGCCGGGTGGGTGTGGCTCGCCCCGCCGCTCGGCGGGCGCGTCCTGCACGTCCCCGTCCGGGGAGAGGCCGTGCTCTTCAGCGCGGGCTCGTACCTCGCGAGCGCGGGAGACCTCGACGTCACGGTGCGCTGGGGTGGGCTGCGCGCGGTCCTCGCGCGGGAGAGCCTCTTCTTCATCGAGGCCTCCGGCGTCGGCGATCTCTGGATCGCGAGCCACGGCGCCGTCGAGGAGCTCGTCTGCGACGGCTCGCTCGTCGTGGACAGCGAGCACCTCGTCGGGTTCGACGCGTCGCTCACGCTCGAGCTCAGGAGCCCCGGCGGCGGGCTCACGGGCCTCATGGTCTCCGGCGAGGGCGTCGTGTGCGAGCTCTCCGGCCGCGGCCGCGTGCTCGTCCAGGCGCGCAGCCCGGGCGCGCTCGTGGGCTGGCTCTCTCCCCTCCTCCCCCCCTGAACGAGCGACGGAGACGCCCGATGCACGTGAATCTCCTCCACCGTCCGTTGCACGCCCTGGCGCAGTGCTGGCTCGATCCGGGCGAGCGCGTGATCGCCGAGAGCGGCGCGCTCGTGGGCATGTCGACCAACGTGCGCGTGGAGACGCAGTCGGGCGGCATCATGTCGGGGCTGAAGCGGATGCTCGCCGGAGAGTCGTTCTATCGAAACACGTTCACCGCGGAGGGCGGGCGCGGAGAGGTGCTGTTCGCGACGCCGCTCCCCGGGGACATGGCGGTGCTCGAGGTGGGCGACGCGCAGTGGTGTGTCCAGAGCAGCGCCTACGTCGCCTCGACCCCGGGGGTCGCGGTGAGCGCGCGCTCGGGCGGGCTGCGCGGCGTCTTCTCGGGAGCGGGGCTGTTCGCCCTGGAGACGGCGGGAGAGGGGCAGATGATCCTCGGCGCCTTCGGCGCGCTCGAGCGGGTCCCGGTGGAGGGCCACGTCGTCGTCGACACCGGCCATCTGGCAGCGTGGGAGTCGACGCTCTCGTGCCGGATCGGCAAGAGCACCTCGACGTGGCTCGGCGCGTGGCTGTCGGGCGAGGGCCTGGTCTGCCACGTCGAGGGGCGCGGCAGCCTGTGGATCCAGTCGCGCAGCGCCGGGCGGTACGGCGCGGCCGTCGGCCCGCGGCTCGCGCCGCGGCAACCTTGAGCGATCCGGAGGACCCCGTGCGCGACGAGATCCGAAACAACCCTGACTCCGGCGTCCTCCACGTGACGTTCGAGCGCGCCGGCGAGCAGATCATCGCCGAGGGCGGCGCGCTCCTCGCGCGCGACACGGCCATCGACATGAAGACGAGCCTGCACGGCGGGCTCGTCAGCGCGCTCAAGCGCAGGGTGACGGCCGGAGAGAGCCTGTTCCAGAACACGTTCACGGCGACCGCGCCCATGCAGTCGATGCGCCTCGCCCCGGCCCCGGAGGGCGCGATCGAGCGCATCGTCCTGCGCTCGGGCATGGAGGTGTTCCTCCAGTCGGGCGCCTATCTCGCCTCGACCGCGGGCATCGCGTTCGACACGAAGTGGCAGGGGGCCAAGGGCTTCTTCGTCGGCGGCCTGTCGCTGCTCCGGGCCTATGGCGACGGCCTGATCTGGATCTCGAGCTACGGCGGTATCCACACGATCGACGTCGGCCGCGAGCACCCGGGATACCTCTGCGACAACACACACCTGCTCGCGTTCACCGAGGGGCTGCGGTATCAGGTGCGCAAGCTCGCCGGCCTCAAGGGCCTGTTCCTGTCCGGCGAGGGGCTCGTCTGCGAGTTTCATGGGCACGGGCGGATCTGGCTGCAGACCCGGAACCCGGCGGCGCTCTCGGCGTTCCTCCACCCGTTCCGTCCGGTCGGCGGGGGCCATTAGCGCGATCGCCGGCGAGCTCGACCGTCGGATCCAGGCCGCTCGCGACGTCCGATCGCCAGCGCCTGGGCCGCGAGGCAGCAGGGGCAGCAGGGCGCCCGGGCCGAGGGATCGGGCCGTCGGTGGCGGCGCCGTGGCGCGGGCCGGCGCGTCCGGGTCGTCAGGCCGGTGCGCCGGTTCCTGCCGGCGGCGCGCGCCTGCGCGCCGTCCGGCCGCTCGGGACTCGGGGGGCGCCTGGTCGAGGCCGGTGCGCTGTCATTGCGTTCCCGGAGGCGGACTCGCTAAAGTAGTCCGGCCTCACCGAGGAGGCTCGAACGGCGAGCGGTGGATGCCTCCGGTCCACGGCAGGGAGCTCGCGAGGCGAGCCTGGCTCTGCCTGAATGCCCCGAACCCGCTATGTGGAAGCTGACGATCGAGGACGACGAGGGGAAACAGACGGGGCTCCCCCTCGCCCATGAGGAGTATGCGCTCGGGCGCGGAGAGTCGAACTCGATCCGGCTGACCGATCGCAACGTCTCGCGCCGTCACGCGACGCTGGCCAAGAACGGCCAGGGCTGGGCCATCCGGGATCTCGACAGCTACAACGGCACGTACGTCAACGGCGTGCGCGTCCACGGCGAGCAGCACCTGCGCCACGGCGACCTGGTGCAGCTCGGCGACTACCGCATCGAGATCGTCGACGAGGCGCTCTCGTCCGCCGTGACGAGCCCGACGCCGCCGCCCGGCAGCCGCAGCACGGCGCACCTGCCGCTCCACACCCGGCCCAACCGGCTCGTGATGGTCGTGGGCCCGACCCCGGGCGCGGAGTTCCCGCTCGACGGCGAGCGCTTCACGATCGGGCGCTCCGAGGACGCGACGATCTCCATCAACCACAGCTCGGTGAGCCGCCTGCACGCGGAGCTCATCAGCCTCGGCAACGGCCGCTACGAGGTGGTCGACAAGCAGAGCGCCAACGGCGTGCGCATCAACGGCGTCGAGCTCAAGCGCGGCCTGCTCGAGGCGGGCGACGCGATCGAGCTCGGCGACGTGCGCCTGCGCTTCGTCGGCGCGGGCAAGATCTTCCGCGCCGGGCCCGACGGCGCGCCCGGCCTCGGCGCCGCGCCCGGCGCGTACGGGGGCGCGGCGTCGTCGCAGCGGACGTCCTCCGGCGGGCTCGGCGGGGCGAGCAAGGTGATGGGCATCTTGCTGGCCGTGGTCGTGCTCGTCGCCATCGTCGTGCTCGTGGTCACGCGCGTCCGGTCGCGCGGGGCGGCGGCGCAGCCGGAGGCGGCGCCCGCGGCCACGGCGGCGTCCGGCGACGACGCGCGGCTGCTCGCGGCGGCGCACGAGCGCTTCCTGGCCGGGGACGTCGACGACGCGCACAGGAAGCTGCAGCAGATCGCCGAGACGGCCCCGCTGCGTGAGGCGCAGGAGTTCAAGGACATCGAGCGGGCGATCGAGGAGCGCTGGGCCGAGGGGATGTTCCAGCGGGTCGAGCGGGCGGAGACGGACGCCGAGAAGCTCGCGCTGCTCAACGAGATCGCCAAGACGACGAGCGTGCCGGCGAGGCTCCGCGAGAAGGTCGCCGAGATGCGGCGGGAGATCGACCCCGACGCGCCGGCCGAGCCGCCGCCCGCGCCGCACGACGGCCCGCCGTCGTTCGCGGCCGCGCAGCCGGCGCACCCCGCGCAGCCGGCGCCGGCGCCGGCGCCGCCGGCGACCTCGGCGACCGCGGCGGCCTCGGCGGCCAGGCCCGCGGAGACGGGCGCGGTGCCGGTGAGCGCTCCCCTGGACTCGAGCTCGTACCCGGCGCAGCGGAGGGTGCTCGAGCCGAAGGTCTGGGGCGGCAAGGCGTCGACCAGCGAGATCAGGCTGCTGCGCGCGATCTGCATCCACCAGGGCGATGCGGTCTGCCGCGACAGGGCCACCGCGCTCCTCGAGAAGCGCCAGCCCTGACGGGCGCGCACGCCTGGGCGCCGCTATCCTCGCCGCGCGCATGACCTCGATCTCTCCCGGCAACCCCCGCGAGCCGCTGACGCGCGGCGGCAGCGACCCCCGCGAGCCGGCGGCGCGCGGCGGCAGCGACCCCCGCGAGCCGCTGGCGCGCGGCGAAAGCGACGCGCCCCCCGGGGCGAGCGCGGCCGCCGCGGCCGGGGCGCCCTCGGGCTCGCCGCCGCGCAACGGGCTCACCTCGCCCGCGGCCGCGGCGTTGGCGACGCTCGTCCTGCTCGTGCTCCTGCCCTACGCGCACCCGGGCCTGTGGCGGCTCCAGCTCCTCACGCCGCTGCCCGAGGGCGAGGGGCTCGTCGTGGCGGCGCCGCCCGCGCCCGCGGCGTCCGTCGGCGAGACGGCGCTCGTCGCGGAGACCACCGAGCAGGCCGAGCTGCGCCTGCCCGAGGAGGTCGCGCTGCCCGAGGCCGCCGCGGAGCTGATGCCGGCCGCGGTCGCGCTCGAGGGCAAGCCGCCGCGCCCGATCGAGGACCCGAGCGGCCGCGCGATGACGCCGTTCTTCCGCGCGCTCGCCGCGGTGGAGCGCGGGACGCCGGGGTCGATCGCGCGCATCACGTACTTCGGCGACTCCATCGTCGCGAGCGACTTCGTGACGGCGACGCTGCGGCGCAAGCTGCAGAAGCGGTTCGGCGACGCGGGCCACGGCTTCATGCTGATGGCCAACGCCTGGCCGGGGTATTTCCACAACGACGTGGTGCGCTACGCCACGCGGGGCTGGCAAGTGAGCCGCGTGGTGGGCCCGTACGCCAAGGACGGGCTCTACGGGCTCGGCGGCGTGTCGTTCCGCTCGGAGTACACGGGCGTGCTCTCGCGCTTCGCGACCGCGAAGACGGGGAGCTTCGGCCGCGCGGTCTCGCGCTTCTCGGTCGACTACCTGAGGCACCCCGAGGGCGGCCGGATGGAGATCAAGATCGACGGGGAGACCCGGGAGATGATCGACACGCGGGCCGACCAGGCGAGCGCGGTGATCGCGACGTACGAGGTGCCGGACGGTCCGCACGAGCTCGAGGTGCGGGCGCACGGCCCGGGGGTGCGGGCGTTCGGGGTGTGGATGGAGCGGGACACGCCGGGGGTCGTGCTCGACGCGATCGGCATCCAGGGCTGCCGCATCCGCTTCCTCGACAAGAGCGATGACGCCCATTTCGCCGAGCAGCTACGCGCCCGGAGCCCGTCGCTGACGGTGTTCCAGTACGGCATGAACGAGAGCGAGGACGGCGAGCTGTTCCCGCTGGATCAGGTCGAGTCGACGATGAAGGCGGTGCTCGATCAGGTGAGAGCGGCGCTGCCGGAGTCGTCGTGCCTGCTGGTCGGCCCGATGGACCGCGCGGACAAGAAGGGCGAGGGGTACCGGAGCCGCCCTGTGATCCCGAAGCTCTCGGCGATCCAGCGCCGGGTGGCCGGGCAGGTGGGCTGCGGGTATTTCGATACGTTCGGCGCGATGGGCGGGTCCGGGTCGATGGGGATCTGGGCGAGGCGGGGGCTCGGCGGGGCGGATCTGGCGCACCCCTCGGGGGCGGGGGCCGAGGTCATCGGGCGGTGGCTCTACCTGGCGCTGATGGAGGCGTACGAGGGGTGGAAGGCGGAAGCGGGGCGGCCCTGAGGGGATCGCCGGGGAGGATTGCCCCCCCAGCGGTCACCAACGTTCACGTTCATGTTGGTGACCGCTGGGGGGGCTTCGGGCCCTGAGCGCGACCAAACGAGCTTGGTTAACACCGAGGCGGGAGACGGGAGCCCGCGCCGCCCAAGGTCGTTTCTGGTTTCATGGGAGAAGGCGCCACCGAGGCCCAGAGGACACAGCGGTTCTTTGCTCTCTCCTCTGCGTCCTCTGGGCCCCGGTGGTTCGAATTCTTCCCCCCACGAAGCCAGGGACGAGCTTGGGCGACAACGTACTAGCCCGGCGGGGCGCCGCGGCCGCGGATCAGGGGGAGGTACACCTCGTCGACGATCTCGACGAGCACGCCGTCGGGCACGTGCGGCACGCCGCGCGTGATGAACTCGTTGCGCAGCAGGACGACGGCCACCGTCGCGACGCGCGGGTGCAGGGCCTCGGGCGTCGCCTCGCCGCGCGCGACCGCGCGGCCGAGGATCGTGAGCCACACAGCGCTGCCGCCGTCGCTCGACGCGTCCTGCAGCTCCTTCAGCAGCTCGGGCTCGCCGCCGAGCCCTGCCAGCAGGCCGCGGAACATGCGGGTCATCCGCGCCGACCTGCGCTGCTCTGCGGTCCGCGTCACCGGCGGCGACGTGGACCGGCTGAAGATCGCCGCCACCCACGCCGCCGCGGCGGGCCTGGAGACCTGGATCTGCCCGTTCACCGCCGACCTGACCGGCGATGCGCTGCTCGCGCTCCTCGCCGAGTGCGCCGACCACGGCGAACGGCTCCGCCGCGAGGGGTCCGAGGTCGTGCTCGTCACCGGCTCGGAGCTCAGCCTGATGAACAAGGGCTTCGTGCCCGGCGAGACGTTCCTCGACCGGAGCAAGGTGCTCGCCGAGCGGGGGCCTCGGCTCCAGGAGCTGCTCGCCGCGCTCCCGGCCCGCATGAACGAGCTCCTCGCCCGGGCCGTCGCGGTGGTCCGCGGGCGGTTCGGCGGCAAGATCAGCTACGCTTCGCTCCCGTTCGAGGGCGTCGACTGGACGCCGTTCGACTACATCAGCACCGACGCCGGCTACCGGTACGCGCCGATCGCCGAGCGGTTCCCGGAGCTCATTCGCGCCTTCGTCAACCAGGGCAAAGCCCAGGGCAAGCCCGTCGTGATCACCGAGTTCGGCTGCGCGACCTACAAGGGCGCGGCCGACGCCGGCCCGCGCGGCAGCGAGATCATCGTGTGGGACGAGGCGACCGCGACGCCGCTCGAGCTGAACGGCGAGTACCTCCGCGACGAGGCCGGGCAAGCGACCTGTCTGCGCGAGCTGCTCGAGATCTTCGAGGCCGAGGGGGTCGACACCGCGTTCGTGCACGCCTTCGCCGGCTACGTCCTGCCGCACCGCCCGGACGCGCCGCGCAAGGACCTCGACCTGGCCAGCTCCGGCGTCGTGAAGGTGCTCGAGGACGGCACCTGGGAGCCCAAGGAGGCGTTCTCGATGCTCGCCGACCACTACGGCCGGAGGACCTCGACCGGCGCCGGCCCCTCGACGACCGGCGCTGCCAGCGCGACCGCAAGGCCGGAAATCAGCTCGAGTCCGGCGCCTCGTCGAGGCGATTGACGTCGATCGCCGCCCCTCCGGGCTCCACGGCGAAGAGGCGAGTCAGAAGCCTTCTTGCCGGAGGCGCTCGATCACGGCGCGGTAGAAGTCCAGGTAGCGCCAGGTGTTCCCCTCCCCCGGGCTCTGCCCGAAGAGCTGGCCGATCTCGTCGAAGTGGTCGGCCGGCACGCAGCCCCAGAAGCGCCCCCACCGGGCGTCCCGCGCGCGCACGAGGCCGTCGTTCGGGAACGACTCGCCGAAGCCGCCGTCGAGGATGGCCTCTGTCAGCGAGAGCAGCGGGTGCACCGGATCGAGGTCGGCGTCGAACCGCGCGACGAAGGGGGCGGGCTCGGGCGTCATGCAGTCGCTGCCCCCTCTCGCGCGGCCGGACCGGCCGCTGAAGGAGGCATAGAAGACCCCGGGCGCGTCGGTGTACTTCGCGTTGAACTCCTCGGTCCCCGGCGAGGAGAGCTGCTCGAGCGCCGCCATGACGCTCGTCTCGTTGCCTATCTGATCGTAGAGCGGCGCCCCGATGGCGTTGAGGAGGTCGTCGAGGACCTCCTGCAAGCGCTCGTGCGCGACGAGCTCGAGGGCCACGTCGGCGATCATCGAGCCCTTGTGGGGCGTCGCGAAGGTCACGACCGAGGCGACGAGATCGGGCCGCTCGTGCGCGACCACGCGGGCGTCGAGGCCCCCTTGCGAGTGGGCGATGATGTTCACCTTCTCGTGGCCGGTCTCCGCGAGGATCTCCTCGATCCGCGCGATGAGCTGGGCGCCGCGGTAGGCCGAGCTGTTGAAGGGGTCGACGGCGGGGGTGTAGACCGCCTCGCCGCCCTCCGCGAGCGTGTGCTTGAGGTTGTAGAAATAGGTGTTGAACCCCGCGCCCGCGAAGTCCTCGTACCCGAAGAAGCCGTGGGCGAGCACGATGGGATAAGGGGGGCCGAGCCTGGCAGTGGAGGGCCAGCCGCCGCTGCTGCCACCGCCGGCGCCGCTGCCCGGGACACCCGGCGAGCCCGTCCCTGAGCCCGAGGCGGGGCCGCCGCCGACTCCCGTGATCACCTCCCCCGTGTCCCATGGCGCCAGCGGCCCTTCCGCGGCGCCGCAGCCCGCGAGGAGAGCACTGGAGATCATCGCACACCCCCCGAGATGAACGGACACCCGTCGTCCTGGACGAGAGTCCTTGTGAGACTTCCACCTACGCGAACCACCCACCCGCGTCGACGAAGCAAGATCCAGCACCACCACCTCCCGCCGGAATCAGCGCAGAGTCCGCTGATGGAGACCTGGTGTCAAGCAGTGTCAGAAACTTGAACCCTGGGTGCCTGTTGGCGCGTTGCGTCGCAAGAGGCGGTGTGGATGACAGGGGTGGTGAGGGTGGTGATGACGATTGCAATGCATTGCGTCGTGATGCCCGGATGCGGTGTCGGCGCATCGCGTCGTGCGGGAGGGCGTGGTGGGGACGGTGGGGCGGTGACGGTGGGGCGGTGACGGTGGGGCGGTGACGGTGGGGCGGAGACGGTGGGGTGGAGACGGTGGGGTGGGCGGCGAGGAAGGCGTGGTGAGGAGGGGATGGCGGGCGGTGTGGCGGGGACGGCGTGGTGGGGGCGGGCGTGGTCGGGGGCGGCGTGGCCGGGACGGTGCGGGTGCGGGCGGCGTGGCCGGGACGGTGCGGGGGGGATGCGATCTTTTTCTGTGCGGAGCAGCGCGCCGGCTCCGGTAGGTTCGTGGGCCATGCGATCGGTCCAGAGCTCTTTTGCGCTTGTTCTGATGACATCGGTGCTCGCTTGCGGCGGCGCCTCGCCGCCTGCGGCCTCTCCGGATCCGGGGGAGTCGGACGCCGCGGCCGCGGCGCCCGGCGGGGCGGCTGGGGAGCGGTCGGAGGAATCGAAGGAGGGTGCCGGGAAGACGGAGGAGGACGCGGCCGCCGACGCGTCGAGGCAGATCCCGACGACGTGCGAGCAGAGCGACGACATGTGCTTGCCCCCCGCGGCGTTCGTGAAGCGGCTCTGCAGCGGGTTCCACCCGGACGTGGCGCTCAGCCTCTTCGCCAAGGGGACGCCGTTCACGCGCGGGTACCTCACGCGCGATACCGAGGCGTGGAACGCCTCGGGCGGGTCGTCCTCGAACGACAAGCTGCTCTTCGACGAGGAGGTGCTGATCCTCTCCCGCCGGAAGGCCGACACGGGCGGCATGGTCGTGAGCGGCGCCGGCGGCGGATACGACGTGCTCCGGTGGGACGGGACGTGCGCGTCACTGATGACCGAGGAGGTCCGGCTGCACGTGCCGCCGAAGCCGAAGTTCGCGAAGGTCCCGTGGAAGAGCCTCGACCAGAAGACGCGCGAGGCGTTTCAGGCCGACGAGAAGGTCGGGAAGATCGTCGCGGAGCGGCGGCGAGAGTGCAAGGGCGCGACCATGGGGGCGGTCAGCTTGAAGTGCGAGAAGGTCGACAAGCAGATGGGCGCGGTGCTGATCGAGTACGTGCGCAACGGGGGGGCGCTGCCGACGCCGGGGCCGCTGCCGTGAGGCGGGGGGCGCGGCGGTGAGCGCGTGAGGCGGGGGCCGCCGCCGCGAGGCGGAGGCCGCCGCCGTGGGTGTGAGCGACCGGCGGGGGCGCTGACGGCGGCGGGGCAGGCCGGAGCCGGAGGCCCGGAGGCCCGGAGGCCAAGGCCGCTACCGCGGGGGATCAGGGGCAGCCGGGGAAGCGCTGATGGCGCCAGGCCGGGGACCGGGACCGTCCGGGACCGGGGTTCACCCCGGAACCGAGGCCGTCAGATGTGAGGCGGGCGGGGCGAACGGGCAGGAGGACGCAGCCGTCGGAGCTTCGGAGCTGCTACTCCTGCTTGTCCTTGGGGGCCACGTAGTCGGGCGGGGGCTGCGCGGCCTCGGTTCCGCCGCTGAAGAAGTACTTGTCGAGCTCGGTCATCCAGATCCGCTGGCCGGCTTCCGAGATGAGGTCGAGACGGTACTCGTTGATGAGCATCTTCGAGTGCTCGAGCCACATCCGCCACGCGTCCTTCGAGACGTTCTCGAAGATACGCTTGCCCACCTCGCCCTTCAGCGGCGGCTTCTCCAGACCCTCCGCCTCGCGGCCGAGCTTCACGCAGTGGACCATCCTCGCCATGATTTGCCCGTCTCCTTTTCCTTTTCGCGGGTCTCTTAGCCGAGCCAGGGGGAGCCGTCGAGGGCGGCGGACGAGCAGACGAGGCCTGCGGCTGGCGGCGGCGGGGACGGCGGGAAACGAGGCGCGGGGGCCGGGGGGTGCGGCGGGCGGAGGCTGAGGGGTGCGGCGGGCGGAGGCTGAGGGGTGCGGCGGGCGGAGGCTGGCTGAGGGCGCGGGGGCGGAGCCTGGCTGAGGGCGCGGGGGCGGAGGCTGGCTGAGGGCGCGGGGGCGGAGCCTGGGGGCGAGCGACGGATGGGGCGAGGAGCGGGAGCCGGCCGGCGCGGGGAGCGACAGGTGCCTGCACGGATGCAGGAGCATGCAGAGCTCGGTCGCCAGGGAGAGGCAAGCCCGGCCGGGGTGCGGTGGCCGAACCAGGCGGGGTGACCGAGCAACTCGGGTAGCCGGCCAGCCCGGAGTGACCGGACAGCCGCCGCAGCCGAGCAAGCCGGGCAGGCCGAGCCAAGTCAGGAGGGCCGGGCAAGCCAGGAAGCCGGAGAGGCGATCTGACGCGGAGGGGTTGACGGCGGCGCGGTTCCTAGCAATATTCGGTCCGTCTGAACGAACCACGAGGGGGCGATCGGCTTCGACGTGGGGACTGAAGGTTTATCTGCGTGCTGGCGGCTCCTGCTCCGCCTATCAAGCGGGACGTTACAAGTGCGAACGACAACGCATACGCTGTCGCGGCCTAAGAACCGCTAAGCCATCCGAGGAGGAGATCGTCCTGGTACTCCAAGGGTGTCAACCACAGGGCTGGGCCGCGTGAGGGTGCCCTCGATAGCGCGGCCGAGATTCAGTGAGGGATAGGTCGTGGCCGAATCCACGAACGCCGTCGCCGGCGCATGGCGACTACGCACGTGAACGAAGGTAGACTGGATGCCTTGCGGACCCGGGTTCGATTCCCGGCGCCTCCACCATGATTTCGCGCACTTGCGCGCCTTCCAGACGATTCCCAGACGAAACACCACCCTCCCAGAGCGAGAGAGGTAGCGCCGGGAAGACGTCGCCGAACCCCGCGCGGACGGCTTCGGCCTCGCGGATGTAGCCCTGCGTCGTCTGGAAACCGGCATGGCCGGCGCGCTGCATGATCCTGAGCGGCTCTTCCGCCCGGATGGCCAGCCAGGTGATGCCCGTGGCGCGGAGGTCGTGCCAGGTCATGTTCTTCCGCGTCGCGTCCGCGGCGAAGAGGTCGGAGCGGTCCAGGCGCGCCGCGGTCATGAGCCCGCGGAGGGCGCGCGACAGGTGGCGATCGTCGGGGAGCCGGACGACGCGGCCCCGGCCGCGTGACTCGGCGTGCATGGCGCGCAGCAGGGGCATCAAGGCCGGCTCGATGGCGAAGCGGCGCGTCTTGCCTGTCTTGGTCGGCTTGGCGCTGCCCTCGCGGTCCAGGCTGCGATGCACGTGGATGATGCCGCGCTCGAGGTCGATGTCGTCCCAGGTCAGGGCGCGGAGCTCGCTCGCCCGCACGTAGAGGTAGGTCGCGAGCGCCACGGCGCGGCGCCACTCGATCGAGATGTTCGGGCTCGACACGAGCGCCAGGAACTCCGACGGGTAGAGGTACGCCTTCGCCTTCTTGATGCCCCGGTCCGGCCCGCGCACGTCCGCGGCCGGATTGCTGGCGAGAACGCGCAGCGAGAGCGTCTTGGCGTTGCAGGCGTCATCGAACAGCTTGGAGACGAGCCCCCAGGTGTTCACCGCGGTTTTCCACGACTGCTCGCCGGCTCGCACCGAGTTGTCCAGATGTTCGACGAACGCTTCAACATCGCGCCGCGTCACGGCGGTGATCGGCTTGTCGCCCAACCGAGGAAACAGCCACTTCCGCAGACGGCCGAGGTCGCCCGACGCAGAGGACAGGCCCCGCTCCTCTCGCGCCGCGGTCCAGCGCTCGACCCACGCGGCCAGGGTCTCACCCGCCGGAGCCGCTGCGGAGCGGCGCCGCGGCGGCTTCGTGGCGCCCGTGGCGCGGGCGGTCTCCGAGAGGCTCTTGGCGCGGTCGCGGGCGCGAGCCTCGGAGTAGTCGGCAGGGAGGCAGAACCACTGCCGCGAGCCGTCCTTCAAGGTGATGCGCGCGTCCCAGTGATCGCGATGGCGTTGAAGCGTTCCGGTGGGAGGTCGGGGCATGCGTCGGTGTCTCCTTCAGGGCGCGGCCGGCCCGGTCTACTTCTGCTTCGCCTCCCACGCGCGCAGGGCTCGGGCGAGGGCTGCCACCTTCTCGGGGGGCAATGGCGGCTTCGTGGCGTTCTGCGTGTGAAAGCGGCTGATCTGGGACCGCTCGACACCGGAGAGCTTCGCTAGCTGGGCTTGGGTAAGGCCCCGCTCGAAACAGCGGGCCATGAGCTCGCGGACGTCGCTCTCGTTGCTCTCGTTGCTCTCGCGAGCGGGGGAGCGCGCGGGCGGAGCCGCGGGCGCGGGGTCTTCCGCAGGCTGGCGCAGCGTCGAGATCAAGCCCTTGATGACCGACGACCGCGACACCTTATCCGCGAGGCCGGGTGGCGCGATAGCGCGCTGGCGCTCGACCTCGGCATCCACGGTCTCGACCTCTCCCGGGGTGAGCCGGACGTGGACCATGACACCGGCGACGGTGCTGCGGTCTTCCTTCGGGGGGCGGCCCATGCGTGCCATGCTCTTGATCCTTTCCTTCACGGCTTCGTCGACTTCTCGACGCTCTTCTCCGGAGACGATGCGAACGATCGCGCAGAACCGCGGCCAGGGCTGCGCGAGCGCCCACGCGCGGAAGGCGCCGGGCGGGTCCGCGTGCTTCAGGATCTTCTGGCAGAGCTCACGGGTTGCCGGCTCGGGGTTCGGCTCGGCCAGGGCGTGCCGAACCGCTGCGCTACCCCATATCTTGCACGCGATGGAGAAACTCACTCTCTCGACCTCGCGAGCACCTTTCGCACGGTTTCAGCCGCCCAGCTACCGCCCCGCTTCGTCCGATACCCCTCATCGGTCAGGGTCGCGGCGATCTCGCGCAGCGAGAGGCCATCGGCGCGGAGCGCGAGGATCCGATCCACGGTCGCAGCCTCATCCTGCACGCGGGCGATGATGCGCCGGCCGTCTGCATCGGCCTCCCCGGTGTGAACCCACCCGAGCGCCGCCCCGCCGAGCCGCACGCCATCGGCGCGGAGCTGGGCCAGCGCATCGCGCGTGCGCTCGGCGGTCGCTTCGCGCTCCCACTG
The DNA here is from genome assembly GCF_004135735.1 of Sorangium cellulosum. Classification (GTDB taxonomy): domain Bacteria; phylum Myxococcota_A; class Polyangia; order Polyangiales; family Polyangiaceae; genus Sorangium; species Sorangium cellulosum_F. The sequence continues at coordinate 7,417,027 of NZ_CP012670.1, forward strand.
CGAGACCGACGCGAGGACGTTCAGCACGAGGCGACCCGCGGCAGAGCGCGTGTCGATCGAATCGGCGACCGACAGGAGCGAGAAGCGATCGGCGAAGTACCGGGCGATCAACGTGTCGAGATCGCGCACGCTGCGCGTGAGCCGATCGAGCTTCACCACGAGCAGTGCGGACGCCTGGCCAGCGTCGAGCATGCCGAGGGCGCGTTGCAGGCCGGGGCGGTCGAGCGTCTTGGCGCTGACACCGGGGTCTTCGATGATGTCCACGAGGTCGAGATCCATGGCGGTCGCGTAGGCTTCGAGCTTCGCCCGCTGCGCCGCGAGGCTCACGCCGCCGTCCGCCTGATGTTCGGTCGAGACCCGCACGTAACCGATCGCCCTCGTCCGCTCGCCCATGTGTACATTATGTATCTCAATATGTATTCGGTCAAGGGAGATCGCTATCGAGCCCTGCCGGTATCGCCCACGACTGCGCCGCGGGCGCGTGCGCCATCTCGACCGTCGTGCTCCACGCGACCGCGGCGGCGTCCCGCGCATGCTCGCTCGACCGGACGGGCCAGCCGGCCACCCGCGCACGGAGGGCGGCGGCGAGGGCGCCGTCCCCTGCTCTGGCGCACCCCAGGGCCGAGCGCACCGCCTGAAGCGTCGCGGTGCGGACGACAAGCCCGCGCGCCGCCGCGAGGCCGGCGAGCTCGGCTCCGACCCACGAGGCGCCACAGAGCTCGCTGGCCATCGCGGGGCCGAACCGCGGGCGGGGGAAGACCCGGACGACGCGCTCGACAGCGACCAGCGCCGGGCGGTAGCGCGAGAGCAGCGCCCCCGCGGCCGCGCGCAGGGCCTCGAGCCCGGAGTCTCCCGCGAGGTCGACAGGGAGCACGCCGGAACCCAGGTGCCGCGCCCCGTGCGCGTCCGCGCCGAGCGCCGCCCATCCGACGCGAGCGGCGCCAGGGTCGAACCCGAGCACGATGGTATCCATCGGGAAAGCCTCACGTCCCCCGCACGCGGCATGCCGGCCCGCGCTGATTTACTTGCGGGTAAATCAGCGCGGGCCGGCATGCCGCGTGCTGGGGGACGTAGGAAGAAAAATGTCCTAGCGACGCCCTGTCAAGATATTTCGCATACGAAGAATCAGGCGCCATCGTAGCCTTGTGGATCGGGAGCGGCGGCGCGCTCCGTTCGCGTTCCGCTTCGCAGCTCGGTCATGGACCTGGACATGGGCCTGGAAGCCGACCGCGACGAGCACGCGGGGCCCTGGCTCGCTGCCGGCGTCGCGAGCCCAGGACCACGAGCGCCGGGGCTCGGCGGGGCAGGAACGCTGTTCCGCGCCACGCCGATGTCGATCACCGCCCCGCGGGGAGCCGCGCCGGGGCCGATGAGCCATCCGAGCGCGTCATGCGCGCTGCACGCCGTCTTGACGTCGCCCGCCGCGTACGCCGCGACCATCCCATGGATCAAGTGTTCGGCCATCATCATCCGCGGATTGGCCTGGTTCACATTGGCTCTATCCAGTCCACGCGGCTCCGCTGTCTCCGAGGTGGCGCCGCTCGGCGCTCGGCGCAAGCGCACGGCGGGGCACGCTCCGGATTGCGTGAACACGGCTTGCTGTAGGGCTGCCCAGCGCGGATCCACCTTGCAGCGCTCTTTGCGCGTTGCGGTTTCGAGGACGACAAGGCGCAGCGCCTTGCGGGTGAACCGCTGCCATATGGGATCCAGACGTTCGGGCAGCGTCGACGGCGTACGTAGGCCGAGTTCGGCCAGATGCCGGCCGCGGGGGCGAAACTCTGCACGCCATATCTGCCCCTGCCCGTCCCATCCGTGCGCGATCCACCTCGTGCGCTCCATGGCGGCGCGGGCCGGATCACGCCGCAGACGGAGCTCGCCCGTCTTGTCATAGAGCACGAAGGCCAGATTTCGCCGATCACCTATCTGCAAGCCCGAGAGCATGAGGCCGTTGCGCGTCCGCCGCGCATCGGTCCGCCAGCTGCTCATGCGTCGCAGCCGGCCGACGAACGCCTCCCGATCAGCCTCGCTGAACGTCGCCCCCGCGATGTCGGCGCAGAGATCGAGCTCTCGGACCTGGCCGACTGGTGCCTCGGAGCCCGAGGCCGCGAAGTGCGCGGCGATCATGTCGGCGTGGTTCACGGCTTCCGCCAAGGGACGCGACGCGAGAAACGGAACCGCCAGATCCACGATGACGTCACCCTCCCCGACGAAGATCCGGCCGCTCGGGCCGACCGCGGAGAACGGCTTGCCTCGCAAGCCCCGCCGTTCGACCGCGAAGCGCTCGCCCGCGATCGTGACGTACGCCGCGCCGCTGCGCGCGTCCAACTTGGCGCGCGTCAGCTCGCGCAGCGCCGCGGGGCAGACGCGCATGGGGTAGCCGATCCGCAGCGCATCCACCCGCGCCCCGACGACGTAGGCGCCGCTCCCGGCGGGCGGGGCGGTGGTGTTTGAACACCCCTTCATAAGGCTGCCGTCCGGTCACCTTCGGCCAGCGCAGCGGTTCGCCGGTGGGAGCTGAAGACCCGCGCCGATGAGCAGCGCGCGATCGTCGTCTGCTTCGTCTACGGGCTTGCGTTCGCGAGGCGCGGTCTTCCGGCTCTCGATCCAGGTCTCGACTTCAGTCCAGACCGCCCAGACTTCCTTTCCGCGTTTGAACGTGGGGAAATTCTTGCGGCGCCCGGCGTCCAGAAACGCCCGGGCGGAGCCGAGCGGGTTCGCCTTCGAGGTCGCATAGCGCGGCGTCTGCTGCGCGATGACCCCGCCTGCCTCGAGCCCGTCCGCCTGCGCGCGCAGTGTGCGGGCTTGCACATCGAGCGCGTCCGCCTGCGCGCGCAGCGAGGCCACGACGTCCACCGCGGCCTTCACGACTTGTGCTCCTGTGTCGACTGAGCGCGCTCGATCTGCGCCAAGCGAAGCCGAAGTCCCTGCTCTGCGATCCGGCACTGCGGGATTCCCGTTTCTTCGGACGCGGTGCGGAGCCGTTCTCGAACATCGACGGGGAGACTGAGATTTGTGGGAGCGCGGTTCGCCTTTGTCCGCGGTTCGCGAGCAGGTGCGTGCTGGTCCATGCGCAAGACCGTGCCTCGCGGTGGTTCGTCCGGCTAGAAACTGCCCCCCACCGGGGGGATGCGGGGCACCTCCTGCCCCCCACGGGGGGGATGCGGGGCACCTCCTGCCCCCCACGGGGGGGATGCGGGGCACCCTCTTGACATCATCGCGAGCGCGGCTTGTGGTCGAGAAACTTGAAGGCGTTGCGGGTTTCTGAACGGCTTTTTCCGGAGAGCTTGAACTCTTCGCGCAGCAGCCGTTCGGCGATCGTTTGCCCCAATGATTCCGAATGCTCGCCCGAGAGCGTCTCGCTAACCGCGAGCAGTGCTTCGCGCACACGAACCACGATCTGAGCCTGCCGCTCGAAGACATCTGGATCCCTTGAAAGGCTCGGGATCGAAGGGAAGTTGTGGACCATGCATGCAGCGATTTGGGTGGCCATGCCTTCGAGCGTAACCGTGTTCGCTCTGAATTTTTCGATCTCGACCTGGATCAGGTTCGCGAGCATGTAAAAACCGCCGGACAGCCGCGAGATATCAAGGGGACGCCCCATTGCATCTTCAAGCGGTAGAAATCCAAAACGGCCAGCTGAACCGCGAGGAGGGCGAAGACGGTCGCGTGCCCACTTGTCCGGCTCGCGCAGCGCTGCATGGTCGCCCTTCTCCACGGCGTCGCACACCGCATGAAGGATGTGCATCACGGGTACTGCGTCTTGGTTAGCATGCTGGATCGCGAGATCGTAGAACTCGCGTGTAAGTCTCTTCAGGTCGGCCATTAATGGATGCAAGGCGGGTCGGGTTTGGATACGCAGCTCGTTTCCGTCGGACGTTTGCTCGACGATCGCGGGCAGATCCACCACGAGTTCGCCGGAGGCTTCCGCCTCTGTCGATGCCGTGAGCCTCGCAAGCGCCCACCTCTCGACCGCCTCGGGATCGTCCGAGCGGATCCCTTCTGGGCCTACTCGGTGCCGCTTCACCGTGCCGCTGCCGTGCCCGCTTGCCTTGCTCCTGCCCTCGCTTGCGCGTACCTTTTTCGCCACAGTCACCTCGCGCGTGATTGCCCGCGGCCGGGAGGCTCCACCCTCGCCGGCCGCATCCTTTCGAGCCTACAGCATGCGGGAGCGATGGCATGGTCGCGTGGCCGCTGGGCGATCGAGCTCCCCGGTCTCATCGGCGATGGCGGGGCGGAGACGGGCGAGCTACGCGCCGCTTCGCCGGGCGTGCCTAGCGATAGCGCGCAGTACCTCGCCCGGCGTGCGAGCGCGTGGTGGACGGTGTGGCCTACCTGCGCCGCAGGTACCGGCGGTCGAGCACGTCGAGCACCTTCAGGGCGCCGATGGCCTGCTGGAAGTGCTCCCACGCGCGCGGCTTGCGCTTGCGTGCGGGGGCGGCACGGACGCCGAGGTCGAGCACGGCGCGCCACAGCGCCCGCGGATCCCACGGCCGGACGCCGGGGAGGCCGTCCAGCAGACCGCTCTCCTCGGCGATGGCGCTCAGGTCCTCCCGGGTCAGTCGCGGCGCCCGGTCGGTGGCGCGCGGCTTCATCTGCGCCACCTCCGGATCTTCAGCGCCAGGGCTTCGCGGGCGATGCGGAGCCGGGACGCCGCGGTGTTGCGGTTCATCCCGTGCCGCGCGGCGTACGCGCCGAGGGACTCCGGGTCATCCACGGCGAGCAAGATCCGGAGCTGCCACAGCTTGAGCTGCCAGAGGGCTTCCAGCACCTCGCGCGCCTCAAGTTGCCCCTCGAAGCTCGGCCGGGCCAGCTCCCGCATCAACGCCAGCGGCTCGGGGTGGATGACCTCATGACGGACGCTCGCCCGCTCGCGGTAGTGCGACGCCGTGCGCCAGCAGATGGCGTGCACCCACTTGCAGAGCGCCTGCCTCGGGTCGATCGCGGGGTCCGGGCGGTACATGCCGCGCCGCACGGCCAGCCAGGCACCGAGCAGCACCTGCTGTGCGACGTCGGCCCGATCGCGCCGCGGCACGCCGCAGGCGATGAGCGTCGCCAGGATGAGACCGCGCTCGGCTGCGATCGCCTCGAAGGCCGGGAAGCTCGGGGGATGTTGCGCGGCAGGCGGGCGGCGAGCCCCCTTCCGCGGGCGCTTCACCCTCGCCTCCGGTGATCCTTGTGGGGGAACCGCGGGCCAGCGGGCCCGTCTGTGGAGCCGGAAGCGGACGGGCGAGGTGCCCATCCTGAGGGCGGATCGGTTCCTTGGCCCGTCGAGGGGCGTGAGTGTACAACGGACATGTCGGACCTCGTGTTGGCGGGGTTCGGCCACGCCGCCCGGGGTGTTACCAGCACCCGCGGGCGGCACTTTGCTTGTCGGGCGAGCTTACGTGGTTAGCACGAGAAGAGCAATCGATTCTCATGCTCGGCAACGGCAGAATCTCACCATCCGGCTTTCTGACAACGAGACGGTCGTTTCGTTGACGCCTCACGATCAGCGCTACGGCCAGCGATGCTGTCGCACACGCGGGAAACATGGCTACGGCAGGACTCGCCTTGCGCTCACCTTCCAACGTCAGCAAGGCACATCGCCGCAACCAGTTCAGGTAGACACTGACTAGCGGAGCTGTAAAATTGTCAACAGGACTATTCCTCGGCGCCGGCGCTTCGTACGAACTCGGCATGCCTTTGGTTTGGGACTTAACGACCCAACTCAAGACATGGTTAACACCCGACATGCTTCGTCGGCTCAACAACGATCCGCGCCATGGTAGCCGTCGTCTCCCCGACGAAACCATCGACACCCTCGTCCGCCTTTTGGCACACCCTGAACTGCACTACGAGAGCATACTAGGCAACCTGGAAGTGCAATACATCAGACAAGGAGGGCATGGCATCGCGAGAGACTACAACCGCATATACCAATGGTTGATAGAGTCGATCTATCACCTTCTTTACTATAGGCACATCAAAAGAGTTGCTCCGATTCGAGCTGGACTGCGGTTCTTCGATGGCATCATCGAGCTTGCCGAGCAAAATCGACCGCTTTGGGTGTTCTCACTTAATCACGATGTCCTTCTCGAATGCATGGCATTCGAGTTCGGCATCCCAATCGAATCGGGATTTCCTGGCGAGATCAGACTACCAAGGCGCGACCGACAGGGGCACCAGATCGGCGAACTGATCGCTAACACCATCAGCGGCGAGGACTTCGACAAGCTGAAGATGCCATTCCTCCGTTTAGGGGCCCATGGGATCAATCTGCTAAAGATCCACGGTGCGCTTGACATGTTCACTTTTCGTGATGGGAAAGATCTTCTGAAGCTTCGCCCGGCGACCAAGGATGCCATAGGCGTAATCGAAGCGTTGCGCATGGCCAACGAAGAGCTCGTGCACATCGAGCCGCCCCCGCTGAAGCAACCCACAAAGATTATCAACGAGATTGCCTATGCGGACGCTGACGGTGAAATGCAATTCCTCCGCCGGTCCTTACTTTCCGGGGCGTTCAAGTTTAGCGACAGGCACAGTCAGACTCTTCCGAAGAAGATGCTCGAATACTTTCGCCTTCACTTGTATTCCGTAAGCAGGCTAATTGTTGTGGGGTGCAGCCTGGGTGACACTCATATAAACAACATTCTGCGTGATTGGCTCGAGACGTCTCAGGACCGAAGCATCGAAATTGTGGGACCAGGGGTACGCAGCATGCCGACGTTTCTTCTCCATCTCGCACCACAGGTTATTTTGCACGACACCACAGCAACTGATTTCTTTGCCAGGTTCTCTAAACGACCACTTTCGATGAGAGAAAAAGCTCTCAAGGCGATGCAGAAGGCGTCCAGAGATGGGTGGCGAAGGATACGAGGCCACATCTGAACCGAGCCGGCTCGATGCGTCCTGGCGCTGTCTTCAGCTACCCGCCGCGCCGGCTGCGCTCGGCGGCGAGGCCGATGACGCCGGCCGCGTCGGCCCCCAGCGCGCCGAGCAGCCGCCCGATGGTCTCGTGGGCGATCCACGCCGCCTCGACGTCGCCCGCCGCGAGCGCGGGCCAGCCTGGGCTACCCGCCGCGCCGGCTGCGCTCGGCGGCGAGGTCGATGACGCCGGCCGCGTCGGCCCCCAGCGCGCCGAGCAGCCGCCCGATGGTCTCGTGGGCGATCCGCGCCGCCTCGACGTCGCCCGCCGCGAGCGCGGCCCTCATGCCTTCCGCGAGCTGGCCGAGCAGCACCGTCCGCGGGTCCTCCGGTTTCGTCCGCAATTCGTCCGGCTGACGCGGTTTCGCGCACTTAGCTGCCGTCAACGGCACGGTTGCCGTTCCCGTCTCATGCGGAAACCTACGCGATCCCTGCGGATCACCCCCCTCGGCAGGCGTTTCGATTCCCGGCGCCTCCACTCAGAAGACACGGCGAGAGCCGTGTCTTTTTTTTGGCGTGTGACCTGCGTGTGACCTGACAAAGTTCGGCGGGGATAGTTTGCCGCGCAGCCGGATGTGGGCGGGACCACCGGGAGCGGGCGCGACGAGGGACGCCTGGGTACGGGGCTCCACGGAGTTCCACGGCGGGCACCAAGCCAGCGGGGCTGATCCCGGGTCCGGGTCTGCGTGCTGCGCAGCCCGGCGCCGAGCGAGCGGACGCAACTTCGCGGAGATGTAGGCGACGGTGGGGCCCGGCCTTGCCGGACGGGTCCCCTCTCCTGGCCGGGGCCCCCCTGCCGGAGGCACCGGAGGCAGCCCCGTCTTGACACGGGACGGTATCTCCGCTGGCCTCGCAGATCGGGATGGCCATGGGCGCACGTGGAGCGGCAGCGAAGACCAGAGAGATGCCTCGGACGCGTGCGCAAGGGGGCTTGCTATGTATGCGGCTTTCCTGGTGTTGCCCTCTGCCGGAAGCCACTGTCCCCGAATTCGCACGCCCAACGGAGCCTTCGGCAGCATGATCGGTCCTGCTCATATCCGTCAACGCGGCGCCGCAGGAATGGCGGACGCGACCCTGCGCTCAGCCTCGGTACAAATTGACGGGCCGCCGAATCGTCCCGATTGGCAACCAGCCAATGTAGCATCCCGCATTTCCGCAGCGATCGCGCATCACCGCAACATGACCGAGTATCTGGAGGAGGACGAATGTCGATAAAAGAGGATGCCGGCAGAATACTCTATGCCATTGCGGAGTTCGAGGAATCGCCTGGAGACCCAAGACGCGGTCGCCACAACCTCACGGGACATGGTGTACAGCGAGCGCTAAAAGACCAACAGAAATTCGACCTTGATCCCGAACGCATCAACGACGGCGTAGCGCTTCTCGAAAACAACGGATACGTCAACATTAGACACTTCATGGGCACCGCACCTTATGCATTTGGCGGGGTCGAGCTGACACCTGCAGGACGACTCGAATACGAAAACAGCAAAAACCATTCACAGCCTTCGCGCGCAGCACCAACAAAATCCGCCAATCCGGACAAAAAGAAAGTATTCGTCATCCACGGACGGGACGAGAAGCGCCGAAAGGCCATGTTTGACTTTCTTCGTTCGATCGGGCTGCAGCCAATCGAATGGAGCCAGGCGCGCGCGATGACTGGCAAGGCCGCACCGTATATCGGCGAAATTCTCGATGCTGCTTTCGATCGTGCCCAGGCAGTCGTGGCGCTCTTGACGGGTGACGACGAGGCCCGCCTCCGGCCGGAACTTCTATCAGCAGGAGAAAACGAGGAGGCACTCACTCCCCAAGCGCGAGCCAACGTCCTGTTTGAGGCTGGGATGGCTATGGGCAGTCATGCAGACCGAACGGTGTTCGTTGAAATCGGTCGTCTCCGCACATTCAGCGACATCGCCGGCCGCCATACGGTTCGCATTACTCAGGATCCGCAGTCGAGTATTGCAAACCGGCAAGAAATTGCTGCCCGACTGCACGATGCAGGATGCGACGTCGACATCTCTGGAACCGATTGGCACACGGCGGGCAGTTTCTGGTGAGTGTTCATCCTCGCCCAAGGCCACCTCCGTGACTCGGTTTGCAAGGCGACGAGTTTGGCGGACCATCCATATTAGAGTCCGCATGCCTCGCGGCAGGCGTGTCTCGCGTGCCTGCGGCAGGCGGGAGCCGGAGCCCCACGCACAGCCACAGCGGAACGACCCAGGAGCTGCTCGCCGGGAGCACGGCGGCCGGGCGCCCTTCCCTGCCGGAGGCACGGGCTCCTCTTGACACGGGACGGTATCTCCGCTGGTCTCGCAGATCGAGGTAGCTATGGGGGTGCTGGGGCGACAGCAAGGACGAGAGAGATACCGCTGGACGTCGGCGCAAAGAAGCGAGTTCGCGCCAGAGATTACCAACAGGCACTCATCGTCAATGAATCAATCCGAGCACTCATCCAAAACCCCTTGATCCAATCGCGCTCGCACAAGCTCACTCTCCGCAGCAAGCCAATCATCGATCGCAGTGCCGGAACGACATCCTCCGGCTAGCCACCGGTAATACGCCGACACAGCAACCTCTTCGTCGGTCGGCGAAACGAAGCCCTTCGACACGAATGTGAATTCGCACGAGAATCCGCGCACCTCGACATCGGAATCACCTTCAAGACAATACCATATTTCATCTCGCGGAAACACGAACCTTGGCAGCTGCCACGACGCGTCAGGAACAATACATGTCAATTGTGCCGCCCCGAAGTAAAGATCAATCCGATAGGGCTTCAGGCCGGCGACATGGGACGCAGGACGAGAAGCGCGGACGAGGACGTGCGACAATGGTATTGGAAGCGTCGAAAGGTAAAATCGAGGTCGCGCCCACAGGTCTGCGCCGCGAACCCATTCGACCACATGCTGCAACCGGTCGAGTTCATCGCTCGAAGCCACAAACAACAGGATACGAGCAAGTGCCCGGGCTACGTTTGCAGGCTTAAATGGCTGCATTAGAACGGAAACTTTCCTCCCCTGACGAGTAAATGCAACTTTAACATTGGAATCCCCTGGCTGTGTCTGCACCAATAGATGCCGTTTGCCCGGAGTCGCAACAACACGGCCACCCCCCGGTGACACACGATGCTTCACCACCGCCTTCCGCTGAGGACGAATCATCGACGTAAGACGTTCACCGACCAAGAACTTAGACAAATGGTCTTCGAGAACACTCGATCGATCATTACATAGATCACACTCCTCCAACGACAACAAACTTCGATTCCCAAACGCGGACGGAACAACGTGCGCCTCATGGGCAAACCTGGCCTCTGGAGATCGCTTGCCACAAAATCGACAAGTGCGACCTCCCTGAGAGACTCCAATATACTCTTTCGTCGAATCATTAGGATCGATGTCAAAAGAAAAGAACAAATCGAATATGCCTGAATCATGTCCGACAGGCGATTTCGGAGCATCCACAGAAGTCTCACTCATATACACCTTCACTCTCCACCTGACGCGAGCAGCTGGGCAATTTGGTTGTGTGCGGAGCTCGCGCTCCCCGCAACGCATATCACCATACAACCGGCCCAGGCGAAGGTAAAGTTTGAACGATATTATAACCAAAGACTCGTTCCATCGGCGTCAACGGCCTCGGGCATGGGCGTCCCGCATCGACACCATGTGACCGGGGTCCCGCGCGCTTGACCCTTCGGCGCCGTGCATGGCGGCCTTGCCACGCTCGCCGACGCCCCATGGAGCCCGCCGGACGTGTCCGTCTGTCCGCCGCGCCGGGTCTCGTACTGGACCTCGTCTACGATGCCTCGCGTGCCTGCGGCAGGCTTGCCCCTACGTACAGCTACAGCGGAACGGCCCAGGGACCGCTCGCCAAGCGCACGGCGGTCGGGCGCCATCCCCCTGCGGGAGGCATCCCTGCCGGAGGCACGGGAGCAGCATGCCCCGTCTTGACACGGGACGGCATCTCCGCTGGCCTCGCAGAGCTGGGTCGCTATGAGGGTAGCTATCACATGGGCGAGGACCAGAGAGATACCTTCAGCTGCGGCCTGTCGGACACCTTTCCTGTTACCCGGCGATCGCGGCGGCATTACGATAATCCCAGGACGCGCTCACAGGCAGGCATACACAATGCAATACGCGTTAGTTTCAGGGCAGCGAAGTACTCCGCAGCCTGGTCTCGTAGGAGCATGCCCAGCATGCAACTGGCCAACCGTATCAAAATGCGGCACCAAAGTAATGTGGCACTGGGCGCACAAGGCTCGGCGCCACTGCGATCCATGGTGGGAGAACGAAACCGAATGGCATCGTCACTGGAAATCACTGTTCCCTGACGACGCTCGCGAGGTAGCACACTTCGACGCCACCACTGGAGAAAAGCATGTCGCCGACATCAAGACAGAAACCGGTCTCATTATCGAGCTTCAACATTCTCCGATGCCCAGCGAAGAGCTTCGCGCGCGGGAACATTTTTACAAGAACATGATCTGGATCGTTGATGCGAGACCATTTGCCGGCCAGTTCCACATTCTAGGAAAACTTCCGCCTCCCGACTGTGATCTTGTTGAGGACATCGTGTTCTATCCTCAGCGCCATAGAGATACCGGCCCCGGCGGTTTCTGGCGACCATCCGAAAACCCAGAACCTCGAGGGCTCGTACTCTACCATTCGATCAACGAAATATCCAAAGAGATCGAATTGCTCTACCAGGGACATCACTTCTTCGAATGGATACGACCGCGAGCCATCTGGTTCGATGCCACCGCTCCCGTTCTCCTGGACTTCGGTGGCCCGTGTCTTTGGAGGTTGCGCGCCTACGATGATCGTGGACTCTGGAGCGTGCAACGCACATCGAAGGATGCGTTCATCGCCGAGAATGGCGGCAATCCCGAATGACTGACTGGTCGAAGGACGGAGCGGCCCAGTTTGCATCCAACCGGGCTTCTTGAGGAGTTGGTCTGGCTCGGCAGCCTAGTGCAAGCACGGCGGCAAGGTGGCTGCGACCTCGGCGGAGCTGTGAGAATGCGGTCCCGAACAGCATCCCGAGGCTCCTGGCAGCCTCGCTCACCTGGCCTCCTCGCCGACGAGGAGCAGCTCCAGCAGGGAGCGTTCCTCGACCCCCGGCAGCTACCTGCGTCGCACGTAGGCGCGATCGAGCACGTCGAGCACCTTCAGTGCGCCGATCGCCTGCTGGAAGCGCTCCCAGTCGCGCGGCTTGCGCTGGCGCTTCGGGGCGGCGCGGACGCCGAGGTCGAGCACGGCGCGCCACAGCGCCCGCGGGTCCCACGGCCGCACCCCGGGGAGGCCGTCGAGCACGCCGGTCTCATCGGCGATGCTGGACAGGTCCTCCTCGACGACGCGCAGCATGTGCGGCGCCCGGTCCGTCGGGCTCAGGCCGAGCGCCCGCCCTTCGATGGCTCGGAGCGTCTCGCCGGGCGACCGGTGCTCCGCCCTGGCGACGAGGTTGACGAGCTCCTCCAGCCGGTAGTCCCAGCGGGACGGCAGCGGCACGGACTCCGAGCCGCGGCTGAGCCAGTGCGGGCTCCCGTCGAGCCAGCCGGTCGCCCGGAGGTAGGCGTGCACGTCCTCGCGGGACACCTCGCCCGTGATGGCCGGCCCGGGCAACCAGAGGCGATGCCGTCGCTTCATGGCTCGAGCCTTCATCGGCGCCACCTCCTGAGCCGCTGGGCGAGCGCCTTGCGGGCGATGCGGAGCCGGGAAGCTGCCGTGCTGGGGTTCAGCCCGCGCCGCTTGGCGTACTGGACGAGCGACTCCGGGTCGTCCAAAGCGAGCAGGATCTCGCGCTGCCACGCCTTCAGGTCGACCAGCACCTCCAGCATGTCGCGGGCCAGGATCTGCGCTTCGAGGCTCGGTCCCAGGATGTCGCGGCGCAGCCCGAGCGGCTCCGGGTGGATGATGGAATGGCGCACGTAGGCGCTCAGAACGTAGTGCGACGCGTTCCGCCAAGCGACGCCGCGGAGCCAGTTGCGGAGCGCCACGCGCGGTTCCAGTCTCGGATCCGGCCGGTACATGCCGCGCTTCACCGACTGCCAGGCGCCGAGGAGCACCTGCTGCGCCACGTCGGCGCGGTCGCGTCGAGGCACGCCGCTCTTGATGAGCGTGCCCACGATGAGGCCTTGCTCGGCCATGAGCGCCTCGATGCTCGGGAAGGCCGGGGGATGTTGCGCGGCGGGCGGGCGCTTGGCTCCCCTCCGCCGCTTGCTCACCCCGCCCTCCCGCGTTCAGCCAGGCCGGCGGGCGCCTCGGAGCTGCCTGGATCAACGGACGACCAGGGGCGAGCGATGGACGGATCGATTCCTTGGCCCCTCGTGGGACCTCGAGATACAAGGATCATTTGTCGGACCTCGGTGAGTCGGGGTTCGGCCACGCAGCCCGGGCGACGGCAATCGCCGCGGGCTGCACTTCATTTGGTGCCTTGTAACAGGCGTGATCAGGGAGGCACAACTCACGCCAATCTGCTGCGCAGCTTTCTGCGAAGCAGTGGAGACGGCGAGTGTGTCAGTCCTCGTCAGGGAGCATGATGGTGATGACCGGCTCGCCGTCGTCGCCGGGCCCGCAGATGGCCTTGAGCTCCACGAGGGAAGGCCTGATGGACTCGGTGATCACGCGGAGCTGGAAACGAATCTCGCTCGCCTCCATCGCTCGAAGGGCGAAGCACCGGAACATCCACAGAATGTCCCAGAGTCGCCCGTCCTCGCTGCCGGCTGCCCGGATCGCGGCCGGCGTCAGCTTCACGTAGCGCTCCCAGACCGAGCTCGTCACGGCAACCGGGATCCTCACGCCGAGCTCGCGTGCCATCTTGGAGACGTCGATGAGCACGCCGTCCTCGATGGCCTCCTTGCGGGTGTACGTGTGGATGACCTCCATCGTGATCTCGTCGTCGATCGCCGCCCGATGAGCCCGATCATCAGATTTTCCGTTGTTGCCCGCCATAGACTCCTCCCTTCAAGTCGCTTCTTGGCCCCACCGGCACCACATCACGCCAAAGTCGATCACCCATCGAACACGGCGCCCGCTGTCCCTCGGCGGAACGCCCGATATCTCGTGCTGCACGACACGGATGGCCTGCCTCCCGTGCTCGTCGCGCTGCCCTCCGTCGAGCCCACGGATGAGCGCCGTCATCTCGTCGGGGTAGCCTTGGGCTGTCACGTCGAGCGCCGTCCAGACGTGCTCGGGGCCGCCGTACTCCGGGCCGCCTCCCACGATCACCACATCGCCTTCATGCAGGGCCGGCAAACGCTCGCGGACATGAACGAGCGCGTGCGATTCCGCGGCGATCTCGACGAGATCCGCCACCGCTCGCCCGGTGCGGTAGGGCGCGCGCAGGATCGGGTGATGTACACCGAGGCGCCTCCACATCCCTCGAACGACGAGAGCGCAACCGGACATGGCGCCCATTTCCAGCGCCCGCTGGCGTTCCTCCCCCGCGGCGATCAGGTCCAGATAGCCGTCCTGGTTGCTCGTCACGCCGAGGCCGTCGAGACTTCGAGCAAGCTCGATGCAACGGCGGCGCGCGGGAATCTCCTGGGAGCGACCTGCTGCGATACGCGCGCTCGTGAGTGCTTGACCGAATGCTGTTCGCATTAAAAACCTCCGACGCCGCTATCCCCGGACCCGCGCTTTCCGCGGGACACCGGGGCTCAGCCAGCGACGGAGGCCGTCAGAGGCCGATCGCCTCGCGGATCTCGTCGGTCATCCAGGGCGCTCCGCGCAGGTACGCCACCGTCGCGCTCGACTTGTCGAAGCAGGCCTCGGGGAGCGCGCCCCTGCCTGCCTGCCCGCGGGCGACCTTCAGGACGATCGAGTGGAGCTTCGCGTCGTGACCCAGGGCGAACCGGCGCTTCGGGCCGAGCTCGGCGCCGCACCCGCAAAGGCAGAAGCCCGTCGCCGTGGTGACCGTCTTCTTGGCCCGCGGAGCCTTGGGCGCCTTCGCCGCCTTGGCCTTCTTGCCTGCGGCAGGCTTACCTGCGGCAGGCTGCCCGGCCTGGGGCTCGCTGCCCTCCGTGGCCGTCTCCGGGGCCTTCTCGACGTCGTTCGCGGCCTCGACGGCCGGCGCGCTCTCGTCGGGCGCCTCGGTGACGGGCGCGATCCCCTGCGCGGCCGGCGCGACCTCGGACGGCTGGGAGACCGGCGCGGCCTCGACGACGGCGCTCTGCGGGACCTCCTCGTCCTTCCCGGCCTTCTTCCTCGCCTTGATCCGGTAGACGTTGTTCGTCAGCGTCAGGACGC
Organism: Sorangium cellulosum; assembly: GCF_004135735.1. Classification (GTDB taxonomy): domain Bacteria; phylum Myxococcota_A; class Polyangia; order Polyangiales; family Polyangiaceae; genus Sorangium; species Sorangium cellulosum_F. Next base: position 7,432,179 of record NZ_CP012670.1, read on the forward strand.
CGTTCTTGACCAGGTTGTTCGCGGCCCGCACGTCGAGCCCACGGCTCTTGAGCTGCACCATCTCGACGGCTCCGTGCTTGGCGACGAACTCGTAAACAGCCTGCTGCGGCCCGGTGAGAGTCATCTTGTCCATGTCGTCCTCCTTCCCTGAAACCTTCATGCGACGTGCCAGTGTCTCTGACGCCTTGAGCCCCGGGCCCGCGCGCTCCGCGGGACACCGGGGCTTCGACTGGGCGCTCAGCTCCGGGCTATGCCGTGACGCGCGAAGATCGGGCAGTCACGCTCGTACAGCCCTTCGCCCGTGCTGTACCGGACGCTATCCGCGAGCATGCGGAGAGCGTCCACGATATCGGTCCGATCGCCGCCCGTTGCACGAGTGCGATGAATCTCGGCCAGGGAGATCTTGCCCCCCACGCCTTTGCCCATGGACTCCCAGTAGAAAGAGACCCAATCGATGGCCTCTGCAACCTGCCTCCACTCAGCCGGAGAGAGATCCCAAACCTCCGCATGTCGTCCAGGCTCCGGCTCACTCCACGAAAACGAAACGATGTTGCTCGCCATCACCATCACCTCCGCCCACGAAAATTTTCACTCGACGTGCCAAACCTTCATGTCGCCGACGGCGGGCAGCCCGCATCCTCAGAGCCGGTCTCAGAGTCGGGGAATCATGACAGCGGTGTCATGTGTCGAGAGCCACAGCCTTTTCGAGAGACGTTCGTGAAGCTTCAGAGACGTCTCCTGGAATATTATGACAGCCGTGTCATGTATCTGGCAGACACGTCATATTGCGCGACGCCGGAACGTATAGGCTCCCCTGCGCACACGGAGCTCGGCGCCGGACTCGGTTGCTCCGTCGGCCAGGTGAGCAAGGGCGCTTCTCAGGGCGTCCGCCGCATCCCTGTGGCTCCCCTCGGGCGACGCCAGCTCCCGTCGCGCTCGCTCGACGGCCAAGAGAGCGCGCCTCTGCCGAGCCAGTGCAGCCACCCGCAGGACGGCTCCCGTCGCGTCCCCCTCGAACTCGTGGTCGCGCAGAAGGCCGCGCAGGTAGCCGATCACCTCGCCGTGCACCAGCTCGTCGGTGACGACGCCGGCTCCCAGGGCAACGGCGATCGACCGATGGAGCGGCTCGCCGAAGTCCTCGGGCTGCAGGAGGGGATCGAGCTCGTTCGCCACGAGGCAGGCTGCGAGCGCTTCCCTCTCCGCGTCCAGGTCCACGGGCGGCCTCGCGTCGAGCTCCGTCCGCCAGCGCGCGATCCGCTGGACGGCGAGCACGGCTCCGAAGGCGGCGAGGACGTCATCGAGGGTCCGCTTGAGCTCTCGCACCGCCCAAACAAGCTCCCCCCTCGTCAGCCTCACGACACCATGCGTTCCTTGATCATCGCTACCGGCGTGTCGAGCAGCGTCACCGCATCGCGCCGGATGTCCGGTGAAAGGTGACTGTACCGAAGCGTCATTTCCAAACTGCTGTGTCCCATCAACTCCTGGATCGCCTTGATGGCCACTCCCTTCATGGCCAGATGGCTGGCGAACGTGTGGCGGAGCACGTGCCAGCCGATCCGGCGCAGCCCCGCCCGATGGCATGCACGCCACAGCGGGCGCCTGCATTCACCCCGGGTGAGCATGTGCCCGCCCCGGCCGGGGAAGACGAGGCTTCCCGCGAACCTGGAGGGCAGCTCCTTGAGCACCGCGACGGTCTCCGGGGACAGGGGCAGCTCCCTCCCCTTCCCGCTCTTCGGCGTGCCCACGATGCCCCGCGCGACCGCCCGGCGCACGTTGAGCCGGCCGGTCACCAGGTCCACGTCGTCCCAGCGGAGCGCGAGCAGCTCGCCGTGACGCAGCCCGGTCCGAAGGGCGAGCAGGAGCATGGGTCGCCACTCCTTCTCGGCCGCATCGAGCAGCCGCGCAGCCTCGTCGAACGTCAGGAAGTCGAACTCGGGCAGCGGGGTCGGAAGCCACCGCATCGACGGCACCGTGGCGAGCCGGCCCCACTCCTTGGCGACCGTGAAGATCCGGTGCAGAACCGTGAGCTGGTTGTTGATCGTCTTCGGAGCGAGCCCTGCCGAGACCTGCTTCGCCTTGAACTTCTCGAACTGCTGCGGCCCGATGGCGTCGAGGCGGAACTCGCCGAAGAAGGGAACGAGGTGCTTGTCGATGATCGTCCGCTTGGTCTCGACCTCCGACGGCTTGTTGTTCGTCACCGCGTACGTCTCGATGAACTCCTTGGCGAATTCCTCGAATTTCGGGACGGTTACGCCAAGCTTCAGCGAGACCTCGAGCCGGTTCCGCTCCTGCCGTTCCAGGGCGAGCGCTTCCGACTTGCTCACGTTGCCCACGGTCTTGCGGATGCGGTTGCGCCTCCCGTTCCGCCAGATGACGATATCGATGACCCACGAGCCTGCACGCCGACGCACTGTCATTTCACATCACCTCTTCTGCCTCTGCTTCTTGTCTGCGGCAGCCCATTCCAACACAGCAGGGCGGTAGATGCGAAGTATGCGCCCGAATCGCTTGACACCTGGGATCTCCCCATCCCGTATGAGCCCATACACCATCTTCTTGCTGACTCGCAGGTAGACGGCGAGCTCCTCAGGGGTGAAGAAGCTGGGGAATCCCCTCAAATAATACCGAAGATCTCGCGGAAGACGGCGTGCTCCCGGACGATGCGGTCAAAGGCAATCATGAGGGGCCGAAGCCAGTCCTCGCGCAAGGTGGGAAGGCAGTCGTACCAGTAGAGCCCCTGGCGATAGAGCGAGTGTGTGCGGCGCTTGACCGTATTGACCTTTAGGTATCGATCGAGACCGGCTTCCTCGCTCGCAGCGCCGAGCAGCGTCAAGAGCGCATGGGCGATAGCCGCGAGCAGCAGCAGCCGATCGCGCCGCCCGGCGTTGCGGATGTGCGTGGCGGAGAGGCCCATCCCGAAGTGGTTGTCCTTGATGTCTCGAAACGTCTCCTCGATCGTGAACCTCTTGCCGTAGAGCTTGACGATGTCGCCCGCCTTGCGATCCGAAAGCGTTGTGGCCAGACACCACGCCTCCTTCATCTTCGGTGCGTGAACAAGGACGATGGCTGGAACCTTTGCGCGGTCGTCGGTGACGCGCACATCGCGCAGCATCGTGGCGCGGCGGCTCGCGGGCACCCAGGCGTCGGCGGGCCTCGCTTCCCCGACCGCGTTCTCGACGACGATACAACCGCGGAAACGGATGACGAAGTTCCAGCCGATGAACTCCAAAAAGTCGTAGAGCTTGCGATCGCCGAAGCCCCGGTCGGCGAGCAGAACGACCTCGACCGTCTCGTCGATGGCGCCGTGAAGCCACTCGATGAGCTCGTATTCGTGGTCCTTCTGGGTACCTTTTAACGCGGACTTCTTTACCGTCTTCCATGCCAGCGGCGTCGCACGACCATGCCGCGTCACAAGGTAGGCGCAGAGCGTCGTGTGGTCGTCCTTCTCGAAGTCCGTCCAGTCCAATGCGACCACAATCTCTTTGCGGACCCCGATCACGAACTGTACCCACGACCTCAGGGAATGAAACACGTCGATGCCGGTATTGCTCAGCAGCCGGTCGACCTGCTTGACCCCACTCTTCGGTTTGATGTTGGCGACCTTCGCATACGCTTGGCCGATGGCATGGATGGCCAGCACCGCCGCCTGCAGGACGCCAACGACGCCGTTCGCGAGCGACAGGACGCGCATCGCGTGCAGGTCATCGCCGAACAAATTCTCGACGAAGGCCTGGATGTACTTCTGGTCGATTTTCGGACGGATGGTCTGCTTAGGCGGCGCAGACGCGGAGCCATGTGCGGCAGGCTTGTGCGCGTCCTTCGCGAGAGTCGTCATGATGTCGCTCGAACCAACGGCGCATGCGGTAAGCTCGCTGGTCGCCTCCTACCAATGTATATTCCGACCAGCGACGACGATTTCTCACTCGCATGACGCAACTCTTCGCTTCGACGTCCATGAAGCTCAGGGGTTCGATGGTCATGTCGCCAATGATCGTACATGTGCCTACCGTGGAGTGATTCGATGTGACCATCAATTCGCCAGATTTCGCTGCGATAATGAGGGGATCCCTCAGGTGAAGAAGTCCTCATCGGCCGGCGCGGGCGCCATCTCCGTGTTCGCCGGGGCACCCATGGTCAGAAGGGAATGTCATCGGTGGAGCCCAGGCCAGGAGAGCCGGACGGCTGGTAGTCGTCGCGGCCCTGTCCGCCGCCGCTCCTCTTGTCGAGCAGCACGAGATTGGTGGCGACCACCTCCGTCTTGTAACGCTTGTTGCCCTCGCGATCGTCGTAGCTCGACGTCTGGAGACGCCCCTCCACGAGGATCTGCGAGCCCTTCCGAAGGATCGAGGCGAGCGCTTCCGCGCGCTTGTTCCAGAGGGTAACCGAGTGCCAGTCGGTCCGCTCCTTCTTCTCGCCGTTCTTGTCGAAATACGGCTCGGTCGTCGCCATGCGCAGGTTCAGCACGGCTTGCCCGGACTGCGTGTGTCGGAGGTCCGGATCGGCTCCGAGGTTGCCCGCAAGAATGACCCGATTGATGCCGTATGCCATGATCGCCTCCTACTCGTCCTCGCCGATGTCCTCGCCTTCACTCCGCGGCATCCACCTCCACGCCATCCTCGAGCGTGACGGCCAGCATCCCGTGCGCACGCGAGACGAGCGCAGCGAGCTTGTTCCCCGTCGCCGTGGCGAGCTCCGCCTCGATCGCCTCCCGATCCTCAGGGGCGAGCTGGGGAAGGAGCGCGTTCAGCTCGGCGCGCAGCTTCGTGTCGGGCGCGCTCACGCCAGCCGCCCACGCCTTCGCCAGGTCCTCCCACGTCGCCGGGAGCGACGGCGGCAACCGCAGGCGCGTTTTCGCGTAGTGCGTCGCGCTCTCGCGCGTGTAGAGGATGCGCCCCTTGTAGCGGCCCACGGACCGTGCCGTCTTGCTGCCCTTCTGGACCTCGACCACCCAGTCGAGGAAGAACACGTGATCGGCCCACGTGCGCCACATCTGCCGGGCCTCCACCCCGGTCGTGCCGGTCCCCTTGAGCTGGATGTCCCACCGGGGGAAGATCTCTCCGGTGGTGGTGGAGGCGTCGACCACCTCGGCGGAATGGGCGATGATCCAGATGTGGACGCCGCTCCGGCGGATCGTGTTGAGCTTCGCCTGGACCTCGAACCAGAACGGCTCGGCAGCGGACCAGACCTTTTTGAAGTCCTTCGCCTCCATGTGGCGGACCTTCTCGGCCCCGCATGCGGCCTCGTGAACCAGCCGCTCGATCCCGGTCAGCGAATCGAGCACGAGGTGCGGGAACTGCCGCTTCCCTTCGGCGTCGAGGGTGTTCAGCTCCATGAAGACGTCGAGCGCCTGGTGGAGCTCGGCGAGCGTGCGCGGAACCTCCTTGAAGTGCGCCGGCTCGTGGTCGGGCGACGACGCCGTGGCGATCCCGCGCCGGGGCTTCAAGGCGATCGAGGTCGCTGCCTGGAACGGGCTCAGCGAGGAGAAGCTCGCGTTCGAGGTGATGCAGGTCGTCCGAAGGCACCGGCATCCGCGCGAGCCCAAGGCGGCCGTCAAGGTGGATGCGTGCGGCGGCATCGGCATCCGGGTCGTTCACTTCCTGCTCGCCTACTCCGAGGAGATCGAGGTCATCCCCGTCAACGTCGCGGAGAGGGCGCGACTCCCGAACGAGTTCCCCCTGCTGCGTGACCAGCTCTGGTTCGCCCTGCGCGACTGGCTGAAGGCGGGAGGAGCGATCCCTGAGGACAGCAAGCTCGCCGCGGAGCTCACCGCGCCGAAGTTCGAGTTCGACATGCTCCAGCGCCGGAAGGTCGAATCCAAGGACCACCTGCGCAAGCGGCTGAAGCGCTCGCCCGATCGGGCCGACGCGCTCGCCCTCTGCGTCTGGGAGCCGGCCATCTTCCAGCCGGATTACCCCGACGACGACGCCGGTAGCGACGAGGCCGACGGGGAGGCCGCGCGGCTCGATCCGTACGGCGGCGCGCTTGACCCGTACGCGGGAGGCATCGGCGTATGAGGGGCCGCATCCGCCGCGCCATGGCCGCTGCGTTCGCCGAGCTCGCGACGCCGGCCACCTCGCCGATCGCCGCCGCGCGCCCTGCGGCACGGAGCCTGGAGGCGCATCGCCGCCGTCGCAGGGGCAGGCGGATCACGCCGCTCCCGGTCAACGTCACCCGCTGGTATCAGCGCGACGTCGAGGACGCGCAGCACCAGGCCAGCCAGGGGGACCTCGCGCGGGCCGGCCAGCTCTACCGGGCGCTCCGTCGCGACGGCGTGGTCCAGGGCCTCCTCGGCACGCGCACGGGCGGGCTCGTCAGGCTCCCGAAGCGGTTCGCCGGGGATCCCGAGGTGGTGGCTTTCTTCGAGGGCGCGGAAGGCCGCGAAGGCACCTTCAACGCCATCTTCCCCGCCTCCGAGCTGGCGATGCTCGACGCCGACGGGGTGGTGCTCGGTGTCGGGGTCGGTGAGTTCGTGGAGATCGAGGGGTCCCCCTACCCGGTCTTCTGCCGGCTCGATCCCGAGTACCTCATCTACCGGGCCCACGAGGACCGCTGGTACTACCGCTCCCTCGAAGGCCTCCTGCCCATCACGCCTGGCGATGGCCGATGGGTCCTCTACACGCCCGGCGGTCGCCAGGAGCCCTGGAACAACGGGCTGCTCTGGGCGCTGGCGCGCGCGTACATCTCGAAGGAGCACGCGTTCTTCCTCCGGGAAAACTGGAATTCCAAGCTCGCGAATCCGGCCAGGGTCGCCGTGGCGCCGCAGGGAGCTTCGCAGGAGCAGAAGGAGAGCTGGTTCCAGAAGGTCATGGCCTGGGGCGTCAACACCGTCTTCGGCCTCACGCCGGGGTACGACGCCAAGCTCTTGGAAAGCAACGGCCGCGGCTACGAGAGCTTCCGGCAGACCATCGAGGACAGCAACCAGGAGTTCATGATCTCGATCGCCGGCCAGATCGTCACCGTGACCGGCGGTGCGGGGTTCGCGAATGCCAACATCCACGCGACGATCCGCGCGGACCTCATCCAGGGCGACGCCGAGGCACTCGCCGCCACGTTAAACGCCCAGGCGCTCCCGGTCGTGCTGCCCGAGGGTCGCTTCCCGCGCGGCGCGCGGGCGACGGTCGCCTGGGACACGCGGCCGCCGGCCAACCTCAAGGCCGAGGCCGAGAGCCTCGGTGCGGCAGCCAAGGCGATGGACGACTGCGCCGCGGCGCTGGCGCGGCATGGCCTCCAGGTGGACGCGCGCTCCCTCGCCGCCCGATTCGCGATCCCGGTCGCTGGCGACATGGACGGGGACGCGAAGCCGGACACCACGACACCGCAGCTCTCGCGAGCTCCCGTGCTGCCGCTTCCCGCTGCTTCGACCGAGCCAGAGCAGGAGTTGCCCCATGCAGCATGACGTTGCGCGCCTCGTCGCCTACTGGGTGGAGCGCCTGCGGATGCGGGACTGGGACATCCAGCTCAAGGTCGTGGACGAGCTCAGGACGCCGGACGGCTTCGAGGCTTACGGGCTGTGCGATCCGTTCCCCGACGACCAGCGCGCGCGAATCTACATCCGCGCTCCGCGCACGCCCGAGGACAAGGCGCGTGTGGCGGAGACCGTGGTCCACGAGCTGCTCCACGCGAAGCTCTCGCCGCTTCTTGGTGCCAACCGAGAGCCTGCGTCGGTTGCGGCCGAAGAACAATTCGTGTGGTCCCTGGCTCCGCTCCTTGCCGAGCTCCGCGGGACCGCGGATGGCGAAACGTTGGTTCGGGCGATGGTCCGAGCCATGAGGCGCCCGCTCCGAGCGGGCGGGAGGTCAAGGCGAATGGATCCGAATGATCTCGCGACCCTTGCGACCGAGGGTGGCGCGTTCACCGCGCGTGAAGACGTACCCGAGGACGTCAAGGGCTGGATCACCAAGGCGATCGCGGCGATGGCCGGCGGTTCCGCGGCGCCGGAAGAAACGCCGCCGGCCGCACAGCAGGACGAGGACAAGCCCATGCCCACCATGCAGGACGACGAGGAAAAGCCGCCGGTGTATCAGCGCGGCACCAACAGGGCTGCACGCGTGACGGCGCCTTCGCAGCCGACGCAGCCGGCGCAACCGCCGTCGCAGAGCGGCGATCTCGTCACGGTCATCAAAGAGACCGTGCGCGCTGCCGTGGCTCCCTTCGCGGGGGACCTCGACTCCGTGAAGCGCGACCAGCTCCTGGAGCGCGCGGGCGGGGTCCTCACCGAGGAGCAGCTCCGGTGGGCCCGCAGCCAGCCCTTCGCCGTGGTCAAGGGCCTCATCGACGCCACGGCGAGCGGGCAGCAGCCGGCGCAGCAACAGCGCGCAGCGCGGGCGTCCGCTCCAACGCGCGGGGGCAACAGCGGCGGCTTGCCGCCGGGCGCTCGCGATCCCGAGATCGACCGGCGCATGGGCATCAACCGCGGTCCCGTGGGGCCGGAGCGCACGCCCGACGGCGGCATGAGGATCAACCCCATCACGCCGGGCCAGCTGCGCGCCGCGCTCCGCGCTGGCTTCGAGCGGCTCAACGGGAGGGGCTGAGCCATGGCCTCGGTCCGCAAATTCCGACCCCAGTCTGCGGGGCAGGTGGAGCGAGTCAGCCGCACGAAGGTGGAGCTCGCCGCCAACGTCGCTGTGCGCAAGGGCCGGCCGGCGGTCATCGACGGCGGCTACTACCGCGAGCCGGCCGCGGGAGTCGAGACGCTCTCGCCACTTCGCGGCCGGTGGACGCAGGACGTCGACAACACCGGTGGCGCGGCGGGAGCGAAGGTCGCGGAGATCGACTTCTACAAGGAGTTCCAGGTCGCCTGGCTCAACAACGACACCGAGGGGTCTCCGGTGCAGAAGGCCGATCGAGGCAGTCAGTGCTTCTGGGCGGGCCCGTTCACGGTGACCAGCGCGGCCGATGGCAACAGCGCGGCGGGCGAAGTCTTTGATGTCACCAGCGACGGCCGGTTCGTCGCGGTGAAGCTGGAGGCGTGACATGTCGGTCCAGATCACTCCGAGCTTCATCCTCCAGTTCGAGGACAACCTTCAGTACCTCTTCGAGGACACCTGGGCCTCGGTCCTGCAGGAGCTCATCTGGGACCGCTTCATGCGCCAGATGCCGAGCAGCGGCCGCACCGAGTACTACTCGTGGATGCTGAACGCGGCCGGGATCCAGCCGCTCGGCAACGGCGGCCGGTTCCCCCTCGAGGACCTCTTCGAGGTGAGCCACAAGATCGAGAACGAGGAGTTCGGCACCGCGCTCGAGCTCGAACGCAACTCGATCGAGGACGCCGACGGCAAGGGGATCCAGCGCGGCGCGCAGTGGGCGCAGCAGATCGCCGGAGAGGAGGCCTACTGGCCGCAGGACGGTCTGTTCCGGCTCGTCGAGGAAGGCGAGGACCAGCCGGCCTACGACGGCGTGAACTTCTTCCACGTGGCGCACCCCGTCAACCCGGTGCTCGGCCCCGAGGCGGGCACGTACGCGAACCTCCTGACCAACGCGCCGCTGACGCCGAGCAACTTCGCGCGGGCGATCGCGTACATCAAGACGATCCGGGGGCCGAACAACAAGCCGCGCAAGCTGATTCCGCGGACCCTCGTGGTGAGCCCCTACCAGGAGCTGACCGCGAAGGAGATCCTCGTCGCCCAGACGCTCGGTCGCGATGGTCCCACCGAGTTCGGCGCGCAGGACAACGTGCTGCGTACGTACGGCTTCAACCCGCCGGTCGCAGCCCACGAGCTCACGGTCGATGGTCACTGGTACATCGGCTGCGAGGTCATCGGCTACGCGCTCCCGGCCTTCATCTACCAGGTGCGCCGGCCCTTCAAGCTCAACAGCTTCTCGCACCTCGATCAGGCGCAGCTCGACGTCATGAAGAAGTTCCGCTGGACCTTCGATGGCCGCAACCAGGTCGAGTACGGCCATCCCTTCTTGTTCTTCAAGTTCAAGCCGACCGGCCCTGGCCTGTCGCTCGCTGACTTCGAGACGATCGTGAGCTGATCGCCTCCTTGCTTGTTGCTTGCTGTACCCCACCCCGACCGGCTCAGCCGGCGGGGTTTTGGGGTTAGAGGGGTCCGATGAGCTGCTACGTCACCATCGAGGACGTCCGGGATCTCGGCACGCTCCCTGAGGAGGATATCGACCAGCTCGAAGCCCAGTACCCGGGCATCACGCTCCGGCTTGCCACGAAGATCTCGGGGCAATTCGATGCTCGGCTCATCAAGCGGTACGCCGCCCCGTTCCAGGAGCCGTACCCGGACTCGCTCGTCGACAACGTGGCGCGCGTCGTCGCCTATCGGCTCACGCTCAAGCGGGGGTTCAACCCGTCCTCGGAGCAGGATCAACTCATCAAGGAGGAGAAGGACGAGGCGCTTGCGTGGCTGAAGGAGGCCGCGGACAGCGAGAAGGGGCTGATCGAGCTGCCCCGCCGGCAAGAGACGCCGGGGGGCAGCAGCGCGATCGACAAGGGCGGCCCCTTCGGCTACTCGGAAGCGAACCCGTACCTCTGGACCGACGCTCAGGCGAGGGAGCCGCGCTATGGCGAATAGTGGCGACTTCGCCGCCCTGGAGCGGATGATCGCGAGCTGCCAGGAGCTGGCCCGACTGCCCGAGCTCGCCGCGCCGATCGCCGCGCGCAACGTCGAGGCGGAGCTGCGTGCATCGGCCTCGGCAGGACGGGCGCCGGACGGCACCGCGTGGGCGCCGCGCAAGAGCGACGGGGGGAAGCCGCTCGCGAACGCCGCGGGCGCGATCACCGTCAAGGCGATCGGCACCGTGGTGCTCATCGTCCTTGCGGGACATCACGTGTTTCACCACTTCGGCGCGGGCGGGAAACCGAAGCGCCGGATCATCCCGCAGGGCTCGATACCACCGAAGCTCGGCAACGCCATCCGGCTCGGCTTCGTCCCGCCGTTCCGCGATGCCGTGAAGAAGGGGAGGAAGTCGTGAGCCTCACCGCGCTCTACCGTCACGTGCGGGATCACCTCCAGGCGGCCGGCGTCACGGCGAATGTCGTGTTCGGCAACCGGGAGGTCGCAAAGCAGATCAACCAGGGGGCCGGCCGGGCAAACCGCGTGGTCTTCGCGCCGGGCGACGACGGCGGCGCACTCGGCGGCTACGGCCCTCCGGCGAAGCCGGGCAGGAACCCGCGTCCGCTCTGGGACTGGCTGCTCGTCGCGCGCGTGTACGTGTGGACCTTCGACGCGAGCGCGCCGCAGGACGAGGCCGTGCAGTGGGATGCCGTCGTCGAGCTTCACGATCGCGTCGTCGAGGCGATCCACAGCTTCACGGCGGGGTTCTACCGGCTCAGCGCGCCGCGGCGCCTCGGTCCGGTCGAGAAGCGGTTCGGCGAGGAGCTCGTGTTCCTGCTCGAGTACGCGCAGCCGGTCTGTGCGCTTCCCCGCCCGAGGCGAGAGCCTCCCATCGCAGCACAGGGGCAGACGTTCTTGATCACGCCAACTGGCGAAGAACAGGGGTGTTGAATGTCGACTCCCAGCATCGAGATCGAAGTCCTCGACAACCAGCTCGGCATCCGAGCGCCGGCCGACGCCGTGCTCGCGATCGTCGCCACGGCGGCCGATGGCCCCTTCTACACGCCCGTCCCGACCACGCGAACCAAGGATCTGGTCGACACGTTCGTCGCGGGACCGCTCGTCGAGGCGGGCGCCTACGCGATCGAGCGCTACGGGCTGACCGTGCTCCCGGTCCGCACCGATGCGAGCGTGGCCGGTGGATTCGGCACGCTCACGGCCGATCTCCAGGGCACCAGCGAGGCGACCATCGACGACACGACCGAACCGACGGACGAGCTCGAGGTCGTGATCCGGTTCCTCACCGGGGGCACCGTCGGCACGGACGGGATCACCTACCAATACTCGCTCGACGGGGGGCGCACGCTCTCGACCACGCGCGCGCTCGGCACAGCCAACAACATCGTCCTGCCCGAGGCGGGCAACGTGCGGGTCAACCTCGCCGAGGGGACGATCGGCGCTCGCGGTCAGCTGTCCTTCCCAACCACGGCACCCTGCTGGAATGCGGATGAGCTCGCCGAGGCGATCACGGCGCTCCGCCAGACGCAGGCGCGCTGGACCCTGCTGGAGGTCTACGGGGACCTCGACTCGGTGGCGCTCTCGGCGCTCGACGCTGGCCTTGAAGCGATGCATTCGTCCGGACGCAACCGACGTGCCATCGCGCACGCCAGGAAGCCGAATGCGGACGAGACGCCGGCCACCTACCTCGCCGCCCTCTCCACAGCGTTCGGTGACTCGTTCTCGCGTCGCGTGGCTGTGTGCGCGGGCTACGCGAAGATCGACTCGTCCGTGTCGCGGCGCCGCTACCGCAGGCCGCCCTCGCTCGCCGTCGCTCCCCTCGCCGCCTCGGTCACCGAGGAGATCGACCTCGCCGAGCTGGCCTACGGGCCGCTTCCGGGCGTCCACATTCGCGACGCGAACGGCAACCCGGACGAGCACGACGAGACGGTGTTCCCCGGCCTCGACGATGCGCGGTTCCTCACCTTGCGATCGTGGGAGAACCGGGCCGGCGTCTGGGTGAACAACCCGCGTCTCTTCGCCCCTGTCGGCTCGGACTTCCTGTACCTCCAGTACGGGCGCGTCATCGACCTTGCCTGCGATGTCGTGCGCACCGAGCTCGAGCCCATTCTCAGCCGTGGGGTCGAGGTGCTCCGGGACGGCAGCGGCCGGATCGATCCCGAGGTCGCCACCTCGATCGAGGGGCAGCTCAACGCCCGGCTCGGTGATGCCATCGTGGCGAAGCGCAAGGGAACCGCAGTCACGTTCACGCTCTCCCGCACGGACGACGTGCTCCGCACGGGCTCTATCGGGTGGCAGGTGCGGGTGCTCCCCCTCGCCTACATCAAGAAGCTTCGGGGGACAGTGGCTCTGGTCGCATCGGCGAGCGCGCCGGCAAACGTCAGGGAATGAGACATGGCCATCGGGAAAGACGTCTTCAGGCGCAATGGCTACGAGGTCGGCTGGTTCTCTGCCTTCGCCAAGATCGACAACGACGAATTCTACGGCTTCTCGGGCATCGACTACGAGGAGAAGCTCGAGCGGGCCTTCGCGTGGGGCATGGACCGAGCCGGCGTTCCGCGCGGCGTGACGCGTGGCAAGTACAGCGTCGAGGGCAGCAGCATCAAGGCCTACAAGGCCAGTGCGCTGGCGCTCATCGAGGCGCTCGCCCGCAAGAGCCCTGACGGCAAGAGCTACGGGTCCGTCCCCTTCCACTTCACGCTGCAATACGTGGAGGAGGACATCTCCATCACGGAAGAGCTCTTCGGCTGCCGTATCAGCGGCCGGAAGGCGAGCCTCGCGAATGGCTCCGACCCGCTCGTCGATGAGCTCCCGATCACGGTCATGTACGCGAAGCTTTCGACGCCCAACATCCAGGGCATGACGCTGTTCGACAACCGGCAAGGGAGGTACTGAGCATGAGCGACATCGCTGAGATGCAGGTGCAGGAGGAGGTGCACGCGGAGCGCGAGCAGCACGCGAAGGATCCCGCCGTCGTGGCGCTGGAGAAGGAGCTCGAAGCGGAGCGGGAAGCCCTCGCCGCCGCGGAGGCGAAGCGCGAGCGTGATCGGCAGGCCGCTGTGCTCCGGGAGCAGATCGAGGAGACGCGGCGCCGCCGCAAGGAGGAGGAAGCCCTCGCCGAGGCCGAGGCGAGGCACGGCCCCCTCGGCAAGAAGATCGAGGCCGTCCAGACGATCGAGGGGCTGGTCATCGTCAAGGCGCCCGACGGCATCAAGGCGCGCAAGTGGATGGACCAGCACGGGGAGAATCCCAAGGCGCAGGCCTGCCGTGAGCTCGCCCGTCCCTGCGTCGTCTACCCATCGCTCGACCGCTTCGACGAGATCATCGCGGAGCGGCCCGTCGTGGTCGTCTCCACGGCGAACGCCGTTCTCAAGCTCGCCGGGCTCGGCGGGAAGGAGCTCGGGGGAAAATAGCGGCCCTCGCGGACCGAGCGAGGGGAGATGACGGGCTGTCGGCGGAGCTCCTGAGGTCGCTGATCCAGGAGCGGGGCAGGAACGAGGCGGAGTTCGTGCGCGGCGCGGCGGGTGCGGTGGTGCTGCTTCGGGAATTCCGCCGCATCGCGGCCGAGCTGAAGGCGACCCGCGAGCAGATCGCGCGGGCACTGGGCGGGTGAGACATGGCGGATCAGGAAGCCAGGTTTGCGGTCGATCTCAGTGTCACGGGCGCCGACGAGGCGAAGGACCTCGGGCAGGCGCTCGCGAATCTGCGGGACAGGATCAAGGCCGACCAGGCTGCGATCAACGAGCTGCAGGCCGCGATGCGCCGCTTGCAAGGAGGGAGCGCCGTCAACGTCGCGGTCATGCGGCAGCTCCGGGACCAGCTCGCCGCGAAGCGCGCCTCCCTCGCCGCCGCGCAAGAAGCCTACGTCCGGCTTGGGGGCACGTTCGGCGATCTGCGCAACGCCGCGCGGGCTTCCAGCGCCGGGCTCGACGATCTGCTCGGTGTAGCCCAGGGAGCCGGGGGCCCAGTCGCCGGTCTTGCGGGCCGGGTCGCGCAGCTCCGGGGCCTCCTGGGCAGAGCAGGCGCAGCAGGCGCCGCTGTCGTCCTCGCCGCAGCCCTCGTCGCGCTCGTCGCCGGTGCGGTCCTCGCCACGGGCGCTCTCGCGGCCTTCGCGCTCCAAGCGGCCGGTGCGACCAGGGAGGCGCAGCTCCTGTTCGACGCCGTGAACGCGGGCGCGGGCGCCGACCAGCGGCTTGCCGTCCAGGTGGAGCTCCTCGCCGCTCGCGTCGCGCTCGCTCGTTCGCAGCTCAACGACATGGCGCTGGCACTCGGGCGCACCAGGCTTCAGGGGCGCTCGCTCGAAGCTGCCTTCTCCGCCGTCGCGACCACGACCGCGGTCATGGGCCAGGCGGCCGGCAGCGTCCTCCAGGGCATCGCGACGGAGGCCGCACGCACGCGCGTGTTCGTGCTCAACGCCTTCTCGCTGGACGGGACCGGCTTGCAGCTCGCCGACGTGGGGCGGGCTCTCGCCCGGCGCATGGGCGTCAGCTTCCAGACGGCGATGGCCGCAATCCAGAGCGGCCGTGTGCGCGTCGAGGAAGGCCTCAAGGCGCTCGACGATGCCGTGCAGGCCAAGTTCGGCAAGATCGCCCGGGCGCAGCTCCTCGGCTTCACTGCGCAGATCCAGCGCGCGAGGGAGAACATCGGTGCGCTGTTCAATGACGTGAAGATCGAGCCGTTCTTGCGCGGGCTTCAGGGCGTGCTCCGCCTCTTCGACCAGAACACGGTGACGGGCCGAAATCCTGGGGAATCCCCTCAAATAATACCGAAGATCTCGCGGAAGACGGCGTGCTCCCGGACGATGCGGTCAAAGGCAATCATGAGGGGCCGAAGCCAGTCCTCGCGCAAGGTGGGAAGGCAGTCGTACCAGTAGAGCCCCTGGCGATAGAGCGAGTGTGTGCGGCGCTTGACCGTATTGACCTTTAGGTATCGATCGAGACCGGCTTCCTCGCTCGCAGCGCCGAGCAGCGTCAAGAGCGCATGGGCGATAGCCGCGAGCAGCAGCAGCCGATCGCGCCGCCCGGCGTTGCGGATGTGCGTGGCGGAGAGGCCCATCCCGAAGTGGTTGTCCTTGATGTCTCGAAACGTCTCCTCGATCGTGAACCTCTTGCCGTAGAGCTTGACGATGTCGCCCGCCTTGCGATCCGAAAGCGTTGTGGCCAGACACCACGCCTCCTTCATCTTCGGTGCGTGAACAAGGACGATGGCTGGAACCTTTGCGCGGTCGTCGGTGACGCGCACATCGCGCAGCATCGTGGCGCGGCGGCTCGCGGGCACCCAGGCGTCGGCGGGCCTCGCTTCCCCGACCGCGTTCTCGACGACGATACAACCGCGGAAACGGATGACGAAGTTCCAGCCGATGAACTCCAAAAAGTCGTAGAGCTTGCGATCGCCGAAGCCCCGGTCGGCGAGCAGAACGACCTCGACCGTCTCGTCGATGGCGCCGTGAAGCCACTCGATGAGCTCGTATTCGTGGTCCTTCTGGGTACCTTTTAACGCGGACTTCTTTACCGTCTTCCATGCCAGCGGCGTCGCACGACCATGCCGCGTCACAAGGTAGGCGCAGAGCGTCGTGTGGTCGTCCTTCTCGAAGTCCGTCCAGTCCAATGCGACCACAATCTCTTTGCGGACCCCGATCACGAACTGTACCCACGACCTCAGGGAATGAAACACGTCGATGCCGGTATTGCTCAGCAGCCGGTCGACCTGCTTGACCCCACTCTTCGGTTTGATGTTGGCGACCTTCGCATACGCTTGGCCGATGGCATGGATGGCCAGCACCGCCGCCTGCAGGACGCCAACGACGCCGTTCGCGAGCGACAGGACGCGCATCGCGTGCAGGTCATCGCCGAACAAATTCTCGACGAAGGCCTGGATGTACTTCTGGTCGATTTTCGGACGGATGGTCTGCTTAGGCGGCGCAGACGCGGAGCCATGTGCGGCAGGCTTGTGCGCGTCCTTCGCGAGAGTCGTCATGATGTCGCTCGAACCAACGGCGCATGCGGTAAGCTCGCTGGTCGCCTCCTACCAATGTATATTCCGACCAGCGACGACGATTTCTCACTCGCATGACGCAACTCTTCGCTTCGACGTCCATGAAGCTCAGGGGTTCGATGGTCATGTCGCCAATGATCGTACATGTGCCTACCGTGGAGTGATTCGATGTGACCATCAATTCGCCAGATTTCGCTGCGATAATGAGGGGATCCCTCAGGCCGAAATCTGAAGTTCATCGCCGAGACGCTGCTCAACCCGCTGTTCGAGGCGATCGGCCGCGTGGCGCCCTACGTGCAGGGCTTCTTCAAGGGGATGGTGATTGCGGTGCTCGTCGTCATCCTCATGCTCGTTCGCCTCAAGCGTGCGCTCGAAGGCGCCTTCGGTAGCGACTCGAAATCGAAGATCGATGGGGTCAAAGTGGGCGTGTACGCCGGCATCGCCGCGGTCGCGCTCCTGATTGGCTCGCTCGCCGCGCTCGCTGTGACGGTCGCCGTCCTGACCACGCCGCTGGTCGCCCCGTTCATCGCCCTCACGGCTGCCGTCTTGATGTTGTCCTTGCCCTTCGTCGTGGCCGGCGCTGCGATCTACGGGCTGTACCTTGCCGTTGTTGCGGCGTACCGCGCCATCGCGGAGATCGACTTCGGAGCGCTCGGGGCGCGCCTCGTCGATGGCCTCGTGGCGGGGATCCGTTCCGGCGTCTCGCGCATCGTCTCTGCCGTCAAGGAGCTCGGCACGAGCGCAACGGCGGCGCTGTCGAGCATCTGGAAGATCGCCTCGCCCTCGAAGGTCGGGTTCGAGAAGGGCGCGTTCTACGGCGAGGGCATCGAGCTCGGCGTGGAGAGCCGGACGGCTGGCGTCGAGGTGGCTTCCCAGGGACTCGCCGAGGCCGCAACGGGCGCGAAGGCCTCCGGGACGGGGCGTGCCGCGGGTGCGACGCAGCGAAGCGGCGGCAACACGTACAACGTCAACATCTACGGCGTGAAGGACGCGGACGAGCTGACCGGTCGCGCGTTCCTCGCCCGACTCGTGGCGGAGCTCGAGGGCGCAGCTGTCTCTGGAGGTATCCCGCTTGAACCGGAGCCGACGTGATCAACCCGCTCCGAGAGCCCGATCCGTGGAACGTCGTCGTCCTGGCCTCCAGGCGTACGCCCGGCCTCGCCGAGGTGGTCGGCGCGGGCTCGCCGCGGGACTGGGACGAGCGCAAGGGGTACGGCATCTCGGGCGCCTTCCTGGTCTACACGGGCGATGGCCTCGCGACGTTCTCGGTGCGGGTCTACCTCTGGGAAGACGAGCACTTCGAGGAGTGGGAGAGCTTCAAGCTCATCGTCGACAAGCCGCCGCGCGGCGTCAGGCCGAGGGCGCTCGATATCTACCACCCTGCGCTGGATGATCTGAATATCCGCTCGGTCGTCGTCGAGGACCGTTCCCAGCTTCAACCGCACGACGAAACCGGGATGTGGTTCTCGGAGATCAAGTTCAAGCAGTTCCGAGCCCCGGTGCCCATGCTGTCGAAGCCCGAGGGCAGCACCGCGAAGCTCAACGAGCCTACTGCCGAGGACAACTACGACCGCGTGCAGCAGGCGCTCATCGAGCAGATCAAGAACCCGACCGATGACTTCTCCATCATCGATGCCCTGGGGAGTCTGTGATGCTCTTCGCCTCCATCAACGGTCATCGGGTGCTCACGGCGAGGGTTCACGTGCCCTTCGCCGGGCTCTGGTACGCCGACGTGGAGCTGGACGAGGCACGCGAGCTCAGCGGCGCCGCCGTCGTGAAGCTCGGCCCCCTGGAGCTCCGCGGAACCGTGCTCGCCCCGTTCTCGGGCACCTTCCAGCTCGGCACGCGCATCCGCGTTGTCGCAGGCACGGGCGGGTGGTCGAGGCGCTGCAAGACGAGGCACTTCCACAACGACGCCGGGGTGACGCTCCGAAGCGCGCTGACGGCCACGGCCGCGGACGTGGGCGAGAGCTTCGACACCTCGGGGATCGAGGGGCGCCTCGCCGTCGACTTCGTGCGCGAAGCCGCGCCGGCCTCCCGCGTGCTCCGGCAGCTGCTCGGCACGACGCCGTGGTGGGTCGGGTACGACGGCACGACCCGGGCCGGGCAGCGTGACCAGGTGGAGGCGAGCGACAAGGCCTACGAGCTCTTGGGCTTCGACCCGCGAACCAAGGTGGCGGAGCTCGCCGTCGACGATCCGGGCGCTGTGGGAATCGGCTCCGTGCTCCGGGCACGGCTCGACCGTCCCGTCGTAGTTCGGCAGCTCGACGTGGAAGTGAGCAAGGGGGCGCTTCGCGTCAGCGCGTGGGGCCAGGAGCTTGCGGCATGAGCGAGGATCGGCTGCTTCGCGCGCTCCGGGCGACCGTGCGGGAGATGTTTCCCCGGTACGATTTCCTGGGGAAGTACCGCTACCGCGTGCTCGCCATGGCGGGTGACCGGGTGGACCTCCAGGCCGTGCGCAAGGGTGCAGGGCTGCCGGACATCCTGCCGGTGCCGATCGCCTCGGGCATGGCTGGCCTGTCGGCGGAGCTCACGCCCGGTGCGATCGTGCTCGTCGAGTTCATCGAGGGCGACCCGCAGCTGCCCGTGATCACCGCTTTCTCGCGGGACGGCGGCAGCACCTTCCTGCCGGTCTCCCTGGTCCTCGATGCGACGGACGCGGTGCGGATCGGCGAGCAGGCCGATGCGGTCGAGCTCGGCGCGGCTACCGCGGTCGTGGTCCGGGACGGCGACCTCGTGAACATCGCCGGAGTCCAGCCAGGGCCAGGGGTCGTCGCGGTGCGGCTGAGCCTCGCTCCGCCTCCCGCGCAGATGCTCTCGAAGGTGCGCGCATGAGCCTGCTCGAAGACGTCCTCGCCAGCGTGACCGCGGATGCCGAGGTGACGGCCGCCGTCCCCGACCCCCACGGCTTCGGGGTCGACTTCGACTGCGCCGACGATCTGACCGAGCTCCTGCAGCTCGCTTCCGGGCCCAAGGCGCTCGCCCAGGCCGTCTACCGAAGGCTCACCACACCGCGCGGTGCGCTCCTCGATGCGCCCGACTACGGCTACGACCTCCGGGAGCTGCTCTCTCGGGGCATGACGTCGGCGGATCTCGCCGCCATCCCGGGGATCATCCGCTCCGAGGTCACGAAGGACGAGCGCATCTTCGACGTGAGCACGCGCGTCTCCCAGCCGGCTCCCGACACCCTGGAGCTGGCGATTCACTGCATCACAGCCGAGGGTCCGTTCACTCTGATCCTCAACGTCACCGCCGAAACGGTTGCTCTCTTGGAGGTCCGGTCGTGATCTTGTTGCTGCCGATCGACCAGCTGACGAAGCCGCTGACGCGGAAGCAGGTGCGGGAGTCGATCTACCGGCTGCTCGCCGCGATGAATCTCCCGGTCACCGCATGGCAGGACGGCGGGGTAGCCAAGGCGATCATCTCCGTCGTCGCGGCCATCTTCGCCGGATTCACCGAGGTCATCGCCCTCGCCATCCGCGCGAACTTCCTCGACACCGCCGAGGGCATCTGGCTGACGCTCCTCGCCTACTACGTTTACGGCGTCCAGCGCATCGAGGCGACGTTCGCCTCGGGCGAGGTGCAGCTCGTCAACGCGGGCGGCGGGATCTTCGAGTTCGAGCCGGGCGAGTTCATCTGCAAGCACGCCGTCTCCGGCCAGCAGTACACGAACGTTGCGTTCTTCAGGCTCGAGGCCGGGCAGACCCTCACCGTCGCGATCCGAGCCCTCGAGGCGGGCTCCCGTAGCTCAGCGACGCCGGGACAGATCAACGTGCTCGTCACGACCATGCGCGGCGTCACGTGCTCGAACCCCGCGCCGGTCGTCGGGCGCGACGGGGAGACGGATCCCGAGCTGCGGGAGCGCTGCCGTGACTCGCTCGGAGCGCTCAGCCCCAACGGGCCGGAGGCCGCCTACATCTACTGGGCCAAGAGCGCGCGCCGGGCAGACGGCCAGCCCGTGAACGTCAACCGCGTGTGGGTGAGCAAGGCGAGCTCCGTCGGGCATGTGACGGTCTACGTCGCCAGCCCAAGCGGCGCGGTGCCTGGCACGATCGGCGACGACTCCACGGATCTTGGCGCGGTTGACAAGGCGATCCGGTCGAAGGTCGTTCCGCTCGGCGTGACGTGCACGGTCGCGAGCGCGGTACCGCGACCGATACCGGTCACAGGAACGGCGTGGGTGCAGGCCGCCGCGAACGTGAGCAACGACGAGTGGCAGGACATATTCAACGCACAGATCCGCATTTACCTCTCAGAGGCGCCGATCGGCGGGTACGTGCTTTCGTCGCCACCGGGGCATGTCTTCCGCAACGCCATCATCGGCACAGTCGAAGGCACCTCGAAGTTTGTCATCAAATTCGACCCAACTCTCCCAGAGGACACGACGATTGCCGAGGGCGAGGTGCCAGTGGAAACCACGAACACGATCGTCGTACAGCAGGTGTGAAGATGGCCTCACATGCATGTACCAACGTGTCGACTATCTTCGGAGAGGAAGACCACGCACCTCGATCCTGTGGCGCAGTAGCCGGGGCCGTGGGATATGCATGTGGTGGACGTAACGTCAGAAATCCACCACCTGATGCTGTAACCTCTGTCGAACCCGTCGCAGTCCTCGAAGATGCCCTCCGGCGTCTCGCACCGCACCGGGATATACTGCACGCAGGCGCGGTCCTGGCACAGACCTGGGGAATCCCCTCAAATAATACCGAAGATCTCGCGGAAGACGGCGTGCTCCCGGACGATGCGGTCAAAGGCAATCATGAGGGGCCGAAGCCAGTCCTCGCGCAAGGTGGGAAGGCAGTCGTACCAGTAGAGCCCCTGGCGATAGAGCGAGTGTGTGCGGCGCTTGACCGTATTGACCTTTAGGTATCGATCGAGACCGGCTTCCTCGCTCGCAGCGCCGAGCAGCGTCAAGAGCGCATGGGCGATAGCCGCGAGCAGCAGCAGCCGATCGCGCCGCCCGGCGTTGCGGATGTGCGTGGCGGAGAGGCCCATCCCGAAGTGGTTGTCCTTGATGTCTCGAAACGTCTCCTCGATCGTGAACCTCTTGCCGTAGAGCTTGACGATGTCGCCCGCCTTGCGATCCGAAAGCGTTGTGGCCAGACACCACGCCTCCTTCATCTTCGGTGCGTGAACAAGGACGATGGCTGGAACCTTTGCGCGGTCGTCGGTGACGCGCACATCGCGCAGCATCGTGGCGCGGCGGCTCGCGGGCACCCAGGCGTCGGCGGGCCTCGCTTCCCCGACCGCGTTCTCGACGACGATACAACCGCGGAAACGGATGACGAAGTTCCAGCCGATGAACTCCAAAAAGTCGTAGAGCTTGCGATCGCCGAAGCCCCGGTCGGCGAGCAGAACGACCTCGACCGTCTCGTCGATGGCGCCGTGAAGCCACTCGATGAGCTCGTATTCGTGGTCCTTCTGGGTACCTTTTAACGCGGACTTCTTTACCGTCTTCCATGCCAGCGGCGTCGCACGACCATGCCGCGTCACAAGGTAGGCGCAGAGCGTCGTGTGGTCGTCCTTCTCGAAGTCCGTCCAGTCCAATGCGACCACAATCTCTTTGCGGACCCCGATCACGAACTGTACCCACGACCTCAGGGAATGAAACACGTCGATGCCGGTATTGCTCAGCAGCCGGTCGACCTGCTTGACCCCACTCTTCGGTTTGATGTTGGCGACCTTCGCATACGCTTGGCCGATGGCATGGATGGCCAGCACCGCCGCCTGCAGGACGCCAACGACGCCGTTCGCGAGCGACAGGACGCGCATCGCGTGCAGGTCATCGCCGAACAAATTCTCGACGAAGGCCTGGATGTACTTCTGGTCGATTTTCGGACGGATGGTCTGCTTAGGCGGCGCAGACGCGGAGCCATGTGCGGCAGGCTTGTGCGCGTCCTTCGCGAGAGTCGTCATGATGTCGCTCGAACCAACGGCGCATGCGGTAAGCTCGCTGGTCGCCTCCTACCAATGTATATTCCGACCAGCGACGACGATTTCTCACTCGCATGACGCAACTCTTCGCTTCGACGTCCATGAAGCTCAGGGGTTCGATGGTCATGTCGCCAATGATCGTACATGTGCCTACCGTGGAGTGATTCGATGTGACCATCAATTCGCCAGATTTCGCTGCGATAATGAGGGGATCCCTCAGGGCACAGACCCGTGGAGCACGCCGTCCCCGTCGCGAGCGGCTCGTGGATCGGGCCGGTCGCTGCGCACGCATCGGCGGTGCACTCGTTGCCATCGTCCGGAAGATCGTCGGGGGCAGGGACGGCAAGCTCGCCGCCGGAACCGTCGCATCGCAGCTCGCGACAGTCGCCGAGGGTCTGCTCGGCGAGGGGGCCCGCCGGTACGAGCTCCCGGCCGCACACGCCGTCCTCGCAGGTTCGCCACGCGCACGCGCCATCCAGCCCCGGGCAGTCCGCGGGCGTCGAGCATTCCGGCTCAGCGCCGCCGCTTCCACCGGATCCGCCCTGCCCGCCGATCCCGCTCGCCCCGGTGCCTCCGGAGCCGGCCTCTCCTGCCCCTCCGTCGCCCGAGGACGAGCCCGACGAGGTGGCCGAGCTATATCCCCCGCCCCCCTGCCCTCCGCAGCCGTCGCAGGGCCCGTAACCGCTCCCGTCGGGCAGGCAGGTCTGGATGCCGTTCGGCGCTCCCCCCGGGCAGTCGCAGGCGATCTGGCGGCCGGGTTTGCAGGCTCCCGAGCCGCCCGTCGAGGAGCTCGTCTCCGCGTGGTCGGGGGGCGGCGTCCAGAAGAGCTGCTCCTCGTCTGGAGTGCACCCAGAGATCACCACGGCGAGCACGATGCCCGGCACTGCCTCGCGCATGTCCCCGCAGCCTACGCAATGGCCAACCGGCGTCAACGCCACCTGGAGGCGACGTCATGGCGAGGCTGAGCTTCCGCGAGACGCTCCGCCGCTACGTGCCTCCCTGGCTGTCGGACCGGCCCGGTAGAACGGTCGGGTTCCGCGTCCTCTACGCGATCGCTTCCGTCCTCGATGCAGGCGCGGAGGTGCTCGTGCAGGGGCTCCAGGCGCGCTTCCCCGGCCTCGGGACGCCGACGGCGCTCCCGTACATCGGCCGGGACCGGCGGATCGTCCGCGGCCCCCAGGAGAGCGATGCCGCGTACGGCGCGCGGCTCGTTCGATGGCTCGACTACTGGCGCGCCGCAGGCAACGCGTACGTGCTCGCGCTGGCCTTGCAGAGCTTCTTGTACCCAGGGCATCCCAGGATCCGGATCGTGACCCGCTCGGGTGTCTGGTACACGCTCGAGCCTTCCGGCGAGCTCCTCTGGCATCGAGCAGAGCCGAGCAACTGGGACTGGGACTCGCTCACCCACCCGGAGCGCGCGGGCAACTGGTCCGAATTCTGGGTCATCGCCTACCCGCCCCACTACGAGTCCGACGGCAACTGGGGCGACGGCGCCTCGACCTGGGGGCCAGGCGACACGTTCGGCGTGCGCACCGCGACCAGCAACATCGCCGCCATCAAGTCGATCATTCAGCAGTGGAAGGGCGCGCACACGAGCTGCGCAATGTTCATCCTCGCCTACGACCCGTCGAGCTTCGACCCGGCATCGCCGCCGGGTGCTCCGGGAATGCCGGACGGTCGGTGGGGCCACTGGTCCAAGGACGACGGCGCGGGCGGGCTCGTGAAGTCCAGGCGCGAAGACGCGCGTTACGTGGAGGTCTGAGCATGGCTCATTACAGCGGGCAAGAGCGCTTTCCGGCGTCATTCGAGACGGTGAACGATGGGTCCGGGCGCGACGCGGCAGGCGTCAACGTCGGGCTCGAGGCGCTCGCTGATCGCACGCTCTTCCTGCGCAACGTCGGATTCCGTCGGGTGGCGTTCTGGTCATACGATAATCAGAGCAGCTTCCGCTCGTGGGCATTCAACAGCACCACCTACAGCCCCAACGTCACGTTTCCCAACGATTGGGTCGTGACGGTCCCCAACACCCGCGTGGGCGACATCATCATGGTCGATGCTTCTGCGTTCCTCAACGCCGACGCGACGTTCGCGTTCTGGAAGATCGGCGCGACGGACAACTTCACCGGAGGCGGGACGGAGGTGTTGACCCCTGGCCTGGTACGGCTCGGCGGTGGAGCTCAGATGTGGGCCACGTTCACCACGCTCCACACCGTTGCCGTCGCCGGGACCACGCGGCTCCGGTTGCTGGGACGCTACGAGGGCAGCCTCAACGCCGGGTTCTCAGCCGCTGCGAGCGGCGTGCTGCGTGCGGCCCTCTTTCGCTCGAGTGGGAGCGCGGAGTGACCATGCTCAGCTGGATCGACACGCTGTTCTTCGGCGTCCGCCGCATCCTCGCTGCGGGCGTCGAGCTACCAGAGCGGCCGGCGCTCAACTTCGTCGGCGCGGTCTGCACCGACAACCCCGCCGAGAACCGGACCGACGTGTTCATCCCGGGGATCTGGCAGGTCAGCCCCATCGTGACGAGCACCTACACGGCCCGGCCGGGCGAGCTCGTCAAAATCAACCTGAACGACCCGGTGGCCATCACGCTTCCGTCGGCCCTGGGGAACGTCGGTGCGGCGATCCTGATCAAGGAGGTCGTCGGAGGGAGCAGGACGCTGACTCTCGCCGCGGGGCCAGGGCAGACCATCGAGGGCGCTCCCACGTTCAGCCACAGCGGCCCGTGGGCGTGCCTCCGGCTGATGAGCGACGGCTCCGGCTGGCTCGTTGTCGGCTCCTACGAGGGGCCGCCCCCCTCATGAACGCCGAGCCTCCCCCTGCGGGGCCTTCCCCTGCGGGGCCCCACCGGAGGGGCGAGGCGGGCGAGGCCGACGAGAACGAGCCCGCGACGGGCGACGGGTCCGCGTCGGGCGGCGTACCCCGCCCGAGGAGACGCCGATCGTCATCGAGCGGAGCTCGTCGAGGGGCGCGCGAGCGCTCGCCGGCCCGGCAGGAGCCGCGCTGCAGGGCTGCGAGCTGATCCGGTAGGTATCTATCACTGCTTTCGAACCAACCCTCTCCGATTGCGCAGCCTCTGGCCTTCAACGCCACTGAAACGCGTTCTTCATAGAATCGTACCATCTACGTAAGCGGAAGATCTGTAGGGTGGCCCTCCGCGGCGCGGCGCATTCCGCCGACATCCGTCTCGCTGGATCGCACAACAGCCGCGCTGATCGATCCGTGAACTTAGAAGGGAGTAAGACCATGAGGGCCATTTCCGTATTGCTTGGCGTGAACCTCTTTGCCCTCGTCGCATGTGGCGGCGAGCTAACAGGCGACGAAGATCCCTTAGAGCGCCTAACAAAACCCGGCCTGGATATGGCAGAGGCAGATCAGGCACACGGCGAGCTGGAGGAACGCTCGGTGAATATCGGCACGGCGTTCATACCGCACAGTCAAGCGCCGAAAGCGGCGGAGCCATGCGATCGTCCGTTCGACGACCCAGCGGTAACGGCCGAGCTTCTCCGACGACTCGATGCCCTTGCGAGCGATGCGGGGCACGATGTGGCGCAGATGGCAAGCCAAGCGCAGGGCCGGGTCGTCGTAGGCCTTATCGGCGTGCAGTTTCTTGGGGCGGCGCCGCGGTCGGCCGCAAGGCCGCGCGATCGTCGGTACCGCATCCACCATAGGCGTGAACATCTTCGAGTCATGGACGTTCGCCGGCGTCATCTCGACGGCGAGCAGGATACCATTCTGATCGACCAAAATGTGATATTTCGTGCCCGGCCGGCCGCGATCTGTGGGGTTCGGGCCAGTCTCTTCACCCCCCTTTTTGCCGGAACCAGCGAGGCATCCAGCGCAGCACGCTCCCAGTTGATCTTGTCGGCCCCGCCGAGCTCATCCAGCAATGCCTTGTGGAGCTGACCCCAGACGCCAGCCTGCTGCCAGTCGCGCAACCGGCGCCAGCACGTCATGCCGCTGCAGCCGAGCTCTTGCGGGAGATATTCCCAAGGAATCCCCGTTTTCAGCACGAACAAGATCCCCGTCAGGGCGATTCGATCAGGCGTGCGCGGCCGGCCGCCCTGCGGCTTCGGCTCCGCCTTCGGCAATAGAGGTTCGATTCGCTCCCAGAGTTCGTCCGGCACCAACAGCTTGCCCACGCGTGCAATCTAATGCGCGTACCGTTTGTCTCAAGCGAGCGGGCGCTCGAGCGAGGTCGGCGGGCTATTGTTAGGCGCTCTTAGACGAGCTTGAGAGGGACTTCGGCGGCCCCGATGGGGTAATGGATCTCTTCGAGAACGGCAGCGAGGATGAGATCCGCAGCACCCTCGAGGAGTACGGCATCGGCTATGCGGTTCAGGAGCTCATCAGCGACTGCCCGCAATACTTTCCCTCCGGCGATCGCAACATGTGGCATTCTTTCGATGGGGAACACTACTATATCGACGGCTCCGGCCGGCCCCACAGGGCGTATGCGTATCTGCCGCCCATTGCTGCCGCGCCGCGCCGGGAAACATGCCAGGGGAACGTGGGGAGGTGGGGCGACGCCGAGAATCCCGCCAACGACTACGATGGCGGTCACCTGATCGGCTCGCAGCTGGGCGGCTGGGGAGGACGGGCCAACCTCGTGCCCCAGGACGCGAACTTCAATCGCGGCAACTGGGTGGCGCTGGAGAACAAGATGGCGCTTTGCGGCTCGTTGCCCAGCGGGCGCATGCGCTACTTCATCGGCGCGAACTACCCGAACAGCAGCGCTCTCATCCCGAATAACATGACCATGGAGATCACCAACCGCTCCACGGGGAGCAGCGTCTTCATGTCGTTCTCGAACACAGACGGAGGCGGCTCCAGCGGCACGAGCGAGAAGAACCGCGGGATATCGTTCCTCGACAGCAATGGCTGCCGGTAGGGCTGCAGCCGTAGTGATCGGCTGACGGGTTGACGGTACCCGATACAGCGACTAGGCCGGCGGAGTCTGGGCCGGCGATGTTACAGCCGAGCCATCGTTGCTCGTTGACAGATCAGCATGACCGGTGGAGCATGCCGTCGCGGGTGGCGTCACACGAGCGTGCCCCATCAGCCCGCCCCTCGGGAGCGGTCGCTTCAGAAATTCATCCAGCTTGTCCCAATGTCTTCTTAGCTGGCGACGGATCCCGTTGTCGTTCATAGAACGCGCAGAACGATACGCATACGACACAAAGTTCTTACCACCGAGATGCGTATAGCGCTCATACAGCACGCCCCGGAATACCTTCTTATTGGATACATGGCGAGCCGCGGAGAGACGAGACCGCCACACGCGCTTTCTCATCTTGCGATAGAACCGAGAAATAGAACTCGGCCTAATTCGCACGTGCTCACCATCAAACGAGAATCCAAGGTATTGCATCGGAAAGTGCGAGCCACGCGTCGGATGCAGCGCGACTAGGCGCGACGACACCGTGAACACAATATCTTCACTTTTATCTCTATT
Organism: Sorangium cellulosum; assembly: GCF_004135735.1. Taxonomy (GTDB): domain Bacteria; phylum Myxococcota_A; class Polyangia; order Polyangiales; family Polyangiaceae; genus Sorangium; species Sorangium cellulosum_F. The sequence goes on from NZ_CP012670.1 coordinate 7,460,088, forward strand.
TAATTTCAGCTTATGTGCGTCCAGCAGATCTCCAAGCTTACGCTCGACCGAAAGCTTATGGCATGGGGGGCACACAATCAGAATATCGTCGCAGTAACGGCGGTAAAACCCATCAACACCCGACACGACCTTGTTAAGTTCCTCATCCAGTTCCAGCAGATAAACGTTCGACAGAAGCGCGCTGATCGGAGACCCCTGTGGAATCCCAAACTTGTCCCTGTTGACGATGATGCCTCTCGGTTCGCCTGCCCGTGTCGAGCCACTTTGGCGCACAATCGCACGGAACTGCTCAGGTGAACAGATGCGCCGACTCCGCCGCCTCCCCTTCCTTGGAACGTTGAAGTGGGAATGCATCCAGTTGCGATCAACCTTCGCATACGTGGTCAAAGACCTGTACACAGCATAGTGATCGTCAGGGAGCCTAGGTTCGCCAAGAACAGTGCACCACCGTCGCTTCAGCAAGCCATGATCGATGGTATCAAAGTAACTTTTTAGATCTCTACATAGCGCAACACATGCGCCAGTTTGGCGAATGCGCTCGAACGCCTCCTTGGCAAATTCGACGTTCGACTTGCCAGTGGTGCGATACGCGAGCACAACATCGCCGAGCCCCCTACGCGTGAGCTCACGCTCATAGCCCTCGCTGAGGAGCACGGCATAATAGGCATACACATGCGAATCTACGTGAGATGCATACGCCACCGGTCGCCGCTTCGGATCTTTCCTTTGGCGGGTATCCCAATCAAACCTTTGTTCGACGCGCTCATACGCGACAAACGGCCAAAAGGAATGTCTTGCTACTCGCGCGGGATCCGTAACGAGAGCCGTTGCTTTTGCTTCGCTGATAGGTTGGTCAAAGTGCGGGTATCCACGAACTCTATACCAACCCATGACTTCTCCTTTGACACAGCCCAAGGCGGGACTGGCGGCATCCACACGCAGAGCCTTGGGCCAAGCACAGCTCAACCTTGCGGCCAAGCCGCTAATGCGTTTCGCTTTCGCTAGCGCATCCGCCGGTACACTGTGGTTATATTACCACTGGAGTCCTCGTGAACATCAACCTGAACCTGACCATCATCCTGGCCGCGGTGTTTGACATCCCCGAATACGTCCGACCTCCCGGCCAACTTCACCGAGAGCGCGACAGAAGATATTCATCGGCGAGATGGCGGCAAGGGGCCATCCCGGCAGAAAGTTCCGGAGGGCACGACATGACTGTCAGGGAGGCAGCAGCAAACCCGGGTGTCCAGGCACAGTCGCGGCCTGATATTTGCATGCTCCGGTGCAGAGGCCCACAGCGCGCTGGCATCGCTCGATTGAAGAGGGACCACTGGCGACCTTGATGACCGCGAGCCGGTGGGCCGCGGCCAGCCGCGGCGAGGCAGAGCAAGGTTATATAAGTGCGAGCCGGTGCCACGCCGGCGACGACCACGTGGCATGCTCGACTACAGCTCGATCCGATCCTTCCGTGCGCCGTCGCTGGAATGCGCGATCGGCCCCTTGGTCTCTCGCTCGAGCTCTGGTTCGTCGAGGGGAGCTCGGCGGCGCGCTGTGGCTGTTCTGCGACCCCTACCTCTGCGAGGCCGGCGGTGGGCGAGGAGCTCCCTGGCGTCGCTGACGACGGCGGTGCGGCGGATCCAGCGGTCCAGCTCGGCGAGCGCGGCACTCGTGCACTCGTGAAGATGCGCTCCCGCTCTGCCGCGGGTACGGATGCGGCCGGCCCTATGGTCGCCGCGCCGCATCGTCGAATGTCTATGCTTCCGGAGGAAAAATGGGCGGGTTGAGCGTTCCTCCGCCCGCAAGCTCCACCTTGTCTGCCACCATCCTCTTGATGAATCGCCCTGCGTCCTCAATCGCAGCCGCCCAGTCCACCTGTTTCAGGCGCACACTGTCGTCATACTGGAATCCAAGCACGTCAACGGCCACGGACCACGTGAAGCCATCTGGATCCGGACGCACGTCACTGATCCGGAGTGTGATGGTTCGAGGCGAGCTCCCGTCCGCGGGTGTAAATGTCGTGGTGAGCTCCAGCATTGGTCCTCCTAGCACTTTCGGTCACAATCCCTGAGGCACGAGGAATACTCGTCGTTGCACTTCTTGCGACAGCTTTGAGTGCGGTCATACTTGTTGCAGTCTTCGTGGCATCGATCATGAATTCTGTCACACTTCTCCTTACATGCCTCTTTGCAGTCGGACGACCTTGAGCCTGTCCCCCACTCGCAAGAGCCGCAAGACTGCGCTTCGGAGCTCTTCCCGACTCCGTAGGCCATCTCGCAATAGTCCTTGGCTTCGTCGAGTGACGCATGCTTGCCCTGGTACAGGGTCGTGCAGGTAGATGTGCTTCCCCTACAGATGCTCGACCCAGCTTTCCATGTGACCGTACACGTCACCGTTTGCGAGGCGCACAGATCGTAGGAACCGTAGTCACCGTCGGTGCTTTGCGGCTTCCGCGGCACGTTACCGAAGCCTCCTGCCCCCGTCGGGTAGATGATGCCGCCGCCGGCACCGCTCGTTTCATCGCCAGGAAGCCAGCACTCACCGACGTCGAAATTGCAAGCAACAAGACCAGCGAAAAGACCGACGAGCAGGACCGCAAAAGCTCTGTTCATTTCGACTCTCCCCCAAATCTCCAAACAGGCCCAGCAGCGACCATCGCCACCCAGCTACCATGAAGCACGCGACTATCTCCACCAGCCCAATCCAGGTTGGCGCTCACGGATACGCCCAGGGGCTCGGAGAAGTACCAGTCGGTCTGTGCGTGACCGCCCGGAGCAACCCCCACCACTCGGTTGCAGCTCATGGGGCTGCACACCGGCATCGAGTAGATCGACACGGACGGTCCGAGGCTCGCCTTGCCCGTCTTCCAGGCGTACACGAGGGCGACTGCTGTTCGATCGTAGATCCCGACGCGAGTGCCAGGAACGACGCTGAACATGTTTTGGAGCTCGATCTGGAAATCCTTCTCTCGGCGCCAGAGCAACCCGCCGAAGGGGCTCAGCGCGAGCCTCGGGCCGGTCCCGATCTGGAACCCGCCCACGCTCACGCCATCGCTGAGCTCGAGCGCCCTTGCCGGCGCCGGAACGACGACGAGCGCACAGGCACAGACGCACAGCACAAGCGCCCTCGCCTGCCTCTTCGGCCCGTGGCCCATGCTTCACCCCCATGGGCACCGTCCTGCTGCTGGAAGCCGGCGTCAACCGGTAATCCAGGACCCAATTATGTCCGCGCTGTCACCGCGCCTACGGCGAGCCGTGCGCTGGCCCGGAGGGGCTCCAACCAGTGCTTACGAGCGTCGTCCTGGGTTCGTTTGTCTCCGTGTGACCTCCGTGTGCCCCGACGTCGGGGCACGAGACTCCACGAGAGGGCACGAGAGGGTACGGGAGGAATCGAGCGCTCGATGGCCTCTGACACCGCTCCGACGCGTCTGACGCGGCGTCTACCGTGTCTCTCGCGCATGCTGGTCATCGGTTCAGCTCCGGGTTCGATTCCCGGCGCCTCCACTCAGAAGCAGCCGTGTTCTTTGTCAAGCAGCAACTTGCCAGGGCCGTGCTGCTTTCGCCATCGCGTTGAGGATGGTCAGCAGCTTGTGCATGCATGCCGTCATGGCGACCTTGTACGGCTTACCGGCAGCGCGTAGCCGGTCGTAGAAGGCGCGAATGACGGGGTTGCATCGCACAGCGGTGACGCTGGCCATGTAGAGCATCGAGCGCACGGAGGCGCGTCCGCCCCAGATCGCTCGCCGTCCCTTGACCTTGCCGCTGTCGCGGTTGAATGGGGCCACGCCCACGAGCGCCGCGACCTGCTTGCGGTTGAGCGTTCCCAGCTCAGGCAGGTCGAGCAGCAGCGTGCGTGAGGTCCCCGGCCTGAGGGATCCCCTCATTATCGCAGCGAAATCTGGCGAATTGATGGTCACATCGAATCACTCCACGGTAGGCACATGTACGATCATTGGCGACATGACCATCGAACCCCTGAGCTTCATGGACGTCGAAGCGAAGAGTTGCGTCATGCGAGTGAGAAATCGTCGTCGCTGGTCGGAATATACATTGGTAGGAGGCGACCAGCGAGCTTACCGCATGCGCCGTTGGTTCGAGCGACATCATGACGACTCTCGCGAAGGACGCGCACAAGCCTGCCGCACATGGCTCCGCGTCTGCGCCGCCTAAGCAGACCATCCGTCCGAAAATCGACCAGAAGTACATCCAGGCCTTCGTCGAGAATTTGTTCGGCGATGACCTGCTGTTACTGAGCACCGTTGTTGATGCCAACGGTGCGCTTGTCGATCCAGCTCTTTGACGGCGGGGCGGCCGGCCTACCGCAGCGTGCCATCGCAGAGGCGGATCATGCTCGATGGCGGCGTTGCCTGGGGGCGGCAAGCCGTCAGGGCGCTCACCGAGTACGCATTACGTCGAGCGCGACAAAATTCTCAGCGTAGCTCCTGCTGAAGCGACAGCGGCGGCGAGTGGTGGCTCCTACGCCCCAGCGGGCATGGTGCATTCCGTTCACCCATCTAAAATTACCAGCACGACTCCTCGCCCGTCCGCATAGCGAACGGGGTAGGTCAGCGGCTGGAGCGGAGCATCGGCGCGGTGCCGGCCACAAAATAGGCGACGGGAGGAGCTCGTTTGGCGGCGTGCCCCCTCCCGTCGTGCTCCGAATCGCTTGAAAGAGCGGAGCCCTCAACAGATCGTCCATCTGGACCTCGATGTCAAAGGCTGGATCGCGTCACCGCCCACCGTAGAGCGCGCGCGGCCAGCTCGCTGCCCTCGTTGCGGCGCGGCGGGATGCCCGCTGGGGGGCACGTTAGGGCTGTGGGGCCACGGGACGCGGTCGCGGCAGGTGCGCGGGCCGCTCGCCGCTGGCGAGCGCGGCGGGCTCGTCACGATCGAGGCGCGCCGCTATCGGTGCCGCCGCTGCAACGCCACGATCACGGTCGTGCCGCGGGGCGTCGCAGCGCGACGGCACTTCGCCGCAACGGCGATCGGTCTGGCTCCTGAGGGATCCCCTCATTATCGCAGCGAAATCTGGCGAATTGATGGTCACATCGAATCACTCCACGGTAGGCACATGTACGATCATTGGCGACATGACCATCGAACCCCTGAGCTTCATGGACGTCGAAGCGAAGAGTTGCGTCATGCGAGTGAGAAATCGTCGTCGCTGGTCGGAATATACATTGGTAGGAGGCGACCAGCGAGCTTACCGCATGCGCCGTTGGTTCGAGCGACATCATGACGACTCTCGCGAAGGACGCGCACAAGCCTGCCGCACATGGCTCCGCGTCTGCGCCGCCTAAGCAGACCATCCGTCCGAAAATCGACCAGAAGTACATCCAGGCCTTCGTCGAGAATTTGTTCGGCGATGACCTGCACGCGATGCGCGTCCTGTCGCTCGCGAACGGCGTCGTTGGCGTCCTGCAGGCGGCGGTGCTGGCCATCCATGCCATCGGCCAAGCGTATGCGAAGGTCGCCAACATCAAACCGAAGAGTGGGGTCAAGCAGGTCGACCGGCTGCTGAGCAATACCGGCATCGACGTGTTTCATTCCCTGAGGTCGTGGGTACAGTTCGTGATCGGGGTCCGCAAAGAGATTGTGGTCGCATTGGACTGGACGGACTTCGAGAAGGACGACCACACGACGCTCTGCGCCTACCTTGTGACGCGGCATGGTCGTGCGACGCCGCTGGCATGGAAGACGGTAAAGAAGTCCGCGTTAAAAGGTACCCAGAAGGACCACGAATACGAGCTCATCGAGTGGCTTCACGGCGCCATCGACGAGACGGTCGAGGTCGTTCTGCTCGCCGACCGGGGCTTCGGCGATCGCAAGCTCTACGACTTTTTGGAGTTCATCGGCTGGAACTTCGTCATCCGTTTCCGCGGTTGTATCGTCGTCGAGAACGCGGTCGGGGAAGCGAGGCCCGCCGACGCCTGGGTGCCCGCGAGCCGCCGCGCCACGATGCTGCGCGATGTGCGCGTCACCGACGACCGCGCAAAGGTTCCAGCCATCGTCCTTGTTCACGCACCGAAGATGAAGGAGGCGTGGTGTCTGGCCACAACGCTTTCGGATCGCAAGGCGGGCGACATCGTCAAGCTCTACGGCAAGAGGTTCACGATCGAGGAGACGTTTCGAGACATCAAGGACAACCACTTCGGGATGGGCCTCTCCGCCACGCACATCCGCAACGCCGGGCGGCGCGATCGGCTGCTGCTGCTCGCGGCTATCGCCCATGCGCTCTTGACGCTGCTCGGCGCTGCGAGCGAGGAAGCCGGTCTCGATCGATACCTAAAGGTCAATACGGTCAAGCGCCGCACACACTCGCTCTATCGCCAGGGGCTCTACTGGTACGACTGCCTTCCCACCTTGCGCGAGGACTGGCTTCGGCCCCTCATGATTGCCTTTGACCGCATCGTCCGGGAGCACGCCGTCTTCCGCGAGATCTTCGGTATTATTTGAGGGGATTCCCCAGGTCTGGCTCTTCTGCTCGTCGGCACTGCCGGTGCAGCGCTCATCGAGGTGCGGCGGCGTGTCAGCCCCTGGTCTGCCAGCTTCGATGCCGACAGCTGGGCGACCGTGCGGCGCTGGTTATGCGCCATCGACCAGAAGCGCCTCTTTCCGTCGGTCCGCCCCAGTCCCCTCGCTTCTTCGCTGCGGCAGCGAGCCGAGCGGGCCGCGATGACGCTCGTCGCGATGGCGCCATTTGCCGCCGACGTCCCCGAGGCCGCCGTCATGGCCGGCGCCGCGCGGGCTGCGTGATGGCGAGCGGCGTGCTTGCCGGGCTCATGTCGGGCCCCACCCGGTTGGATCCTCGGTCGGCGGAGCGCCTTGCGCTTGGATGGCTGTGCGGCCGGTGCGGTGTCACCGGCGCGGAAAGGACACGACGTGCAAGACCCCCTCAAGCCCAAGGACCACGCGGAAGCGGTGGCGCTCTATCGCAGTGAGATCATCGGCTCGCTCATGCACCGCGAGCTCGATCGCGGAGAGCTCGCCGAAGCGCTCGCCGACCTGAGCAAGCAGCGGTTTCGCCCCCCGCGCGCCCATTCTCCGCGCTCCTACTCGGTCCCCACGCTCGAGCGCTGGTACTACGCGTACAAGACCGAAGGCCTCGAAGGCCTGCGCCCCAAGTCCCGCAAGGACAAGGGGCGGGCGCGAGAGCTCACCCCCGAGCAACGGCAGATGCTGCTCGACATTCGAGAAGAGCACCCGAGCGCCTCGGTCTCGCTCATCCTCGACACCCTGATCGCGGCGGGTCGCATCGACAAGGGCGCCATCTCCGCCACCACGGTGCGACGCCTGTACGCCGAGCACCACCTCGATCGCGTCGCGCTGCGCGAGCGCACGGGCGGCAAGGTGCGGCTGCGCTGGCAGGCCGAGCGCCCCGGCGCTCTTTGGCACGGCGACGTGTGTCACGCGGCACCGATCCTCGTTGACGGCCGCCCGGCGCCGGTGCGGATCCACGCGCTGCTCGACGACGCCTCCCGGTACATTCTCGCGATCGAAGCGATGAGCGCCGAGCGGGAGGTCGACATGCTGGCGCTCTTCATCCGGGCGCTGCGCAAGCACGGCGCTCCCGACGCCCTCTACCTGGACAACGGCTCGACCTACCGCGGGCACACCTTGCATCTTGCGTGCGAGCGACTCGGCACCACCCTGATCCACGCCCGCCCCTACGACGCCCCTGCACGCGGCAAGATGGAGCGCTTCTGGAGGACGTTGCGAGAGAGGTGCGTGGACTTCACCGGCGCGCTCGGCTCGCTGCACGACCTCAACGTCCGGCTCTACGCCTGGGTCGACGAGCACTACCACCGCACACCGCACGCGGCGCTCTTCGGCAAATCCCCCGCGCAGGTCTACGAGGAGTATCCCCACGTCACCGACGGCCTCGACGAGCGAAAGCTCCGCGACGCGCTCACGACCCAGGCCCGCCGGCGCGTCCGGCGTGATAGCACGCTCTCGATGGATGGGGAGGACTGGGAGACCGATCTTGGCTTCCTCGCCGGCCACCTCGTCACGGTATCGCGGTGCCTCGTCACGCCGAACGAGCCGCCCTGGATCGAACACGAGGGCAAACGCTTCGCGCTGCACCGAGTCGACCCGGTGAAGAACGCCCGTCGCGCGAGGCCGGCCTGCAACCTCGATGTCGCGCACGAGGCACGCGTCCCCTTCGACCCGCCGAAAGCGCTCCTGGACAAGGCGCTCGGCCGAACGCCCCGCGGTGACGAGGAGGGATGACCATGGACTTCTGCAGCTACTTCAGCTTTACCGCAGAGCCATTCTCCAAGGAGATCGAAGACGGCGAGCTCTGGCTTCCTCCGTCCAAGCAGATGCTGCTCGAGATGCTCATCGAAGCGGTGCACGCCAGAAAGAGCGTGCTCCTCGCCGGTGACCCCGGCGTTGGCAAGACGTGCCTTCTCCGCGCGCTCCGTCATGCCCTTTCGCCGCAGACGTTTCGCTTGACCTACTGCGCGAACGTGACGCTTGGACGCCGGGATTTCTATCGCCAGCTCTGTCTGGCGCTCGGCCTCGCTCGGTGCAGCACCGCTGGAGACGTCTTCTACGCGGTCAGCACGCACGTCGAGGAACTCGCGAGGGAGCGCGTATTCCCGGTCTTCGTCCTCGATGAAGCCCACCTACTTCATCAGGACACGCTCGACCATCTTCACATTCTCCTCAATTACGCCTGGGATAGCCGCGCATTGCTTTCGCTCGTGTTGCTTGGCTTGCCCGAGCTCGGCGAGCGGCTCCGCGTGCGGCGCAATCGCTCCCTGTATTCGCGCCTCCACTACCGACTGACCATCGACCCGCTCACGCCGGACGATACGGCCGACTATCTGCGTGTACGTCTCAGCCGAGTCGGCTGCGCGAAAGAGCTCTTCACGTCGGACGCGATCGCGATGTTGCACGAGGCGGCCGCCGGCAGCCTGCGCGACACCGACCGACTCGCCACGGCCGCGCTCCGCGCCGCTGCGCGTAAAAAGCGCAAGCTCGTTGAGCGCGATGTCCTGAGCCGTATCCTGCAATTGGACGCAGAGGAGGGCGGATGAACCCAGCCTCCCTGGCCGAGGAGGACACGCGGCGGGTCGACGACGAGCGCAGCGCAGCCGCCGCCCTCGTCGTTGCCCTCGCGCTCGCCCGCGACGCGCTCCTCGCGAACTACCCGGACGACCCCGATCCGCTGTGCCCTCGCACCTACGCCGTCGACGTCGTGCTCCACCACATCGACGGGCTGAGCGACGCCCTCACTCGCCACCGCGCCGTCCTCGACGGCGACGATCGCCTCCCCACCCACATCGACTGAGAACGTCGGCGCCCCGCGACCGCCGAAGTGCCCCGGCGCCTCCCCTCGCTGCCATCGCGGCGAGCGGAGATCCGGGTCGACGATGGCCATCACGGAGCCGGATCTTCCGGCCATCAAATAGCTCGCTCGGTAACACCTGCACGCGATGCGCGTCCTGTCGCTCGCGAACGGCGTCGTTGGCGTCCTGCAGGCGGCGGTGCTGGCCATCCATGCCATCGGCCAAGCGTATGCGAAGGTCGCCAACATCAAACCGAAGAGTGGGGTCAAGCAGGTCGACCGGCTGCTGAGCAATACCGGCATCGACGTGTTTCATTCCCTGAGGTCGTGGGTACAGTTCGTGATCGGGGTCCGCAAAGAGATTGTGGTCGCATTGGACTGGACGGACTTCGAGAAGGACGACCACACGACGCTCTGCGCCTACCTTGTGACGCGGCATGGTCGTGCGACGCCGCTGGCATGGAAGACGGTAAAGAAGTCCGCGTTAAAAGGTACCCAGAAGGACCACGAATACGAGCTCATCGAGTGGCTTCACGGCGCCATCGACGAGACGGTCGAGGTCGTTCTGCTCGCCGACCGGGGCTTCGGCGATCGCAAGCTCTACGACTTTTTGGAGTTCATCGGCTGGAACTTCGTCATCCGTTTCCGCGGTTGTATCGTCGTCGAGAACGCGGTCGGGGAAGCGAGGCCCGCCGACGCCTGGGTGCCCGCGAGCCGCCGCGCCACGATGCTGCGCGATGTGCGCGTCACCGACGACCGCGCAAAGGTTCCAGCCATCGTCCTTGTTCACGCACCGAAGATGAAGGAGGCGTGGTGTCTGGCCACAACGCTTTCGGATCGCAAGGCGGGCGACATCGTCAAGCTCTACGGCAAGAGGTTCACGATCGAGGAGACGTTTCGAGACAGCAAGGACAACCACTTCGGGATGGGCCTCTCCGCCACGCACATCCGCAACGCCGGGCGGCGCGATCGGCTGCTGCTGCTCGCGGCTATCGCCCATGCGCTCTTGACGCTGCTCGGCGCTGCGAGCGAGGAAGCCGGTCTCGATCGATACCTAAAGGTCAATACGGTCAAGCGCCGCGCACACTCGCTCTATCGCCAGGGGCTCTACTGGTACGACTGCCTTCCCACCTTGCGCGAGGACTGGCTTCGGCCCCTCATGATTGCCTTTGACCGCATCGTCCGGGAGCACGCCGTCTTCCGCGAGATCTTCGGTATTATTTGAGGGGATTCCCCAGGATGGCGTGGGCAAGAGACGGTAGCCCCAAGCACGCGACCAAACAAGTTGATCGCCTGCTGAGTAACAACAATGTGTCCCCATGGCTTCTGTTCGACGCTTGGGTCCGCTTCGTGGTGGGGCCGCGAGAGGAGCTGCTGGTCGCTCTCGACTGGACGGAGTTTGATGTCGATGACCATGCCACGTTGGCGTTGTACTTGATCACTCGTCACGGGCGAGCAACGCCGCTTATTTGGAGGACGGTCAAGAAGTCGTCGTTGGCTGGCAAGCGCAACGACTATGAAGACGAGGTCATTGAGCGGCTGCACGAGATTCTTCCGAAAGCAACTCGAGTAACACTCCTCGCGGACCGGGGCTTCGGCGACCAGGAGCGGTACGCACATCTCGGCAATCTGGGCTGGGACTACATCATTCGGTTCCGTGAGTGCATCATCGTCACCGATGCTGATGACACTGCGCGTCCTGCAGGCGAATGGCTCACATCTACCGGACGGGCAAAGATGCTGAAGAACGTCCGGGTCACGCAGGACAAGACGGCCATCGCGGCGGTCGTGCTCGTTCACGACAAGCGGATGAAGGAGCCATGGTGCCTCGCAACCAGCCGTGCCGACCTGACGGCGAGCCAGGTGACCAAGCTCTACGGCCGTCGCTTCTGCATCGAGGAGACGTTCCGCGACGTCAAGAACGTTCATTTTGGCATGGGTCTCTCCGCCACACATATTGGCGACACTGCCCGACGCGACCGACTTCTGCTTATAGCTCTGGGGAATCCCCTCAAATAATACCGAAGATCTCGCGGAAGACGGCGTGCTCCCGGACGATGCGGTCAAAGGCAATCATGAGGGGCCGAAGCCAGTCCTCGCGCAAGGTGGGAAGGCAGTCGTACCAGTAGAGCCCCTGGCGATAGAGCGAGTGTGTGCGGCGCTTGACCGTATTGACCTTTAGGTATCGATCGAGACCGGCTTCCTCGCTCGCAGCGCCGAGCAGCGTCAAGAGCGCATGGGCGATAGCCGCGAGCAGCAGCAGCCGATCGCGCCGCCCGGCGTTGCGGATGTGCGTGGCGGAGAGGCCCATCCCGAAGTGGTTGTCCTTGATGTCTCGAAACGTCTCCTCGATCGTGAACCTCTTGCCGTAGAGCTTGACGATGTCGCCCGCCTTGCGATCCGAAAGCGTTGTGGCCAGACACCACGCCTCCTTCATCTTCGGTGCGTGAACAAGGACGATGGCTGGAACCTTTGCGCGGTCGTCGGTGACGCGCACATCGCGCAGCATCGTGGCGCGGCGGCTCGCGGGCACCCAGGCGTCGGCGGGCCTCGCTTCCCCGACCGCGTTCTCGACGACGATACAACCGCGGAAACGGATGACGAAGTTCCAGCCGATGAACTCCAAAAAGTCGTAGAGCTTGCGATCGCCGAAGCCCCGGTCGGCGAGCAGAACGACCTCGACCGTCTCGTCGATGGCGCCGTGAAGCCACTCGATGAGCTCGTATTCGTGGTCCTTCTGGGTACCTTTTAACGCGGACTTCTTTACCGTCTTCCATGCCAGCGGCGTCGCACGACCATGCCGCGTCACAAGGTAGGCGCAGAGCGTCGTGTGGTCGTCCTTCTCGAAGTCCGTCCAGTCCAATGCGACCACAATCTCTTTGCGGACCCCGATCACGAACTGTACCCACGACCTCAGGGAATGAAACACGTCGATGCCGGTATTGCTCAGCAGCCGGTCGACCTGCTTGACCCCACTCTTCGGTTTGATGTTGGCGACCTTCGCATACGCTTGGCCGATGGCATGGATGGCCAGCACCGCCGCCTGCAGGACGCCAACGACGCCGTTCGCGAGCGACAGGACGCGCATCGCGTGCAGGTCATCGCCGAACAAATTCTCGACGAAGGCCTGGATGTACTTCTGGTCGATTTTCGGACGGATGGTCTGCTTAGGCGGCGCAGACGCGGAGCCATGTGCGGCAGGCTTGTGCGCGTCCTTCGCGAGAGTCGTCATGATGTCGCTCGAACCAACGGCGCATGCGGTAAGCTCGCTGGTCGCCTCCTACCAATGTATATTCCGACCAGCGACGACGATTTCTCACTCGCATGACGCAACTCTTCGCTTCGACGTCCATGAAGCTCAGGGGTTCGATGGTCATGTCGCCAATGATCGTACATGTGCCTACCGTGGAGTGATTCGATGTGACCATCAATTCGCCAGATTTCGCTGCGATAATGAGGGGATCCCTCAGCTTATAGCTGCCTTTGCGCACGTGCTCCTGACGCTCCTTGGGGAGGCAGGAGAACGGGCCGGCCTCGATCGCCTCCTGAAGACCAATACCGTGAAGCATCGAACCTTGTCGCTCTATAACCAGGGATGCTACTGGTACACAGCCATTCCCAACATGCGGGAAGAGCGGCTTGTTCAACTCATGACAGCGTACGGCGAGGTGCTCCGTGAGCACGCCGTAACCCGTGAAATTCTTGGGACTATATGAGGGGATGCATCAGGTCCAGAAGAGCTGCTCCTCGTCTGGAGTGCACCCAGCGATCACCACGGCGAGCACGATGCCCGGCACTGCCTCGCGCATGTCCCCGCAGCCTACGCAATGGCCATCCGGCGTCAACGCCACCTGGAGGCGACGTCATGACGAGGCTGAGCTTCCGCGAGACGCTCCGCCGCTACGTGCCTCCGTGGCTGTCGGACCGGCCCGGTAGAACGGTCGGGTTCCGCGTCCTCTACGCGATCGCTTCCGTCCTCGATGCAGGCGCGGAGGTGCTCGTGCAGGGGCTCCAGGCGCGCTTCCCCGGCCTCGGGACGCCGACGGCGCTCCCATACATCGGCCGGGATCGCCGCATCGTCCGCGGCCCCGCGGAGAGCGACGCCGCGTACGGCGCGCGGCTCGTTCGATGGCTCGACTACTGGCGCGCCGCAGGCAACGCGTACGTGCTCGCGCTGGCCTTGCAGAGCTTCTTGTACCCAGGGCATCCCAGGATCCGGATCGTGACCCGCTCGGGTGTCTGGTACACGCTCGAGCCTTCCGGCGAGCTCCTCTGGCATCGAGCAGAGCCGAGCAACTGGGACTGGGACTCGCTCACCCACCCGGAGCGCGCGGGCAACTGGTCCGAGTTCTGGGTCATCGCCTACCCGCCCCATTACCCGTCCGACGGCAACTGGGGTGACGGGACCTCGACCTGGGGACCAGGCGACACGTTCGGCGTGCGCACCGCGACCAGCAACATCGCCGCCATCAAGTCGATCATTCAGCAGTGGAAGGGCACGCACACGAGCTGCGCAATGTTCATCCTCGCCTACGACCCGTCGAGCTTCGACCCGGCATCGCCGCCGGGTGCTCCGGGAATGCCGGACGGTCGGTGGGGCCACTGGTCCAAGGACGACGGCGCGGGCGGGCGCGTGAAGTCCAGGCGCGAAGACGCGCGTTACGTGGAGGTCTGAGCATGGCTCAATACAGCGGGCAAGAGCGCTTTCCGACGTCATTCGAGATGGTGAACGATGGGTCCGGGCGCGACGCGGCAGGCGTCAACGTCGAGCTCGGGGCGCTCGCCGACCGTACGCTCTTCCTGCGCAACGTCGGATTCCGTCGGGTGGCGTTCTGGGCGTACGATAGTCAGAGCAGCTTCCGCTCATGGGCATTCAACAGCACCACCTACAGCCCGAACTCCACGTTCCCAAACGATTGGGTCGTGACGATCCCCAACACCCGCGTGGGCGACATCATCATGGTCGATGCTTCTGCGTTCCTCAACGCCGACGCGACGTTCGCGTTCTGGAAGATCGGCGCGACGGACAACTTCGCCGGGGGCGGGACGGAGGTGTTGACCCCTGGCCTGGTGCGGCTCGGCGGTGGAGCTCAGATGTGGGCTACGTTCACCACGCTCCACACCGTTGCCGTCGCGGGAACCACCCGGCTCCGGTTGCTGGGGCGCTACGAGGGCAGCCTCAACGCCGGGTTCTCAGCCGCTGCGAGCGGCGTGCTGCGTGCGGCCCTCTTTCGCTCGAGTGGGAGCGCGGAGTGACCATGCTCAGCTGGATCGACACGCTGTTCTTCGGCGTCCGCCGCATCCTCGCTGCGGGCGTCGAGCTACCAGAGCGGCCGGCGCTCAACTTCGTCGGCGCGGTCTGCACCGACAACCCCGCCGAGAACCGGACCGACGTGTTCATCCCGGGGATCTGGCTGGTCAGCCCCATCGTGACGAGCACCTACACGGCCCGCTTGGGCGAGCTCGTCAAGGTCAACCTGAACGACCCGGTGACCATCACGCTCCCGTCGGCCCTGGGGAACGCCGGTGCGGCGATCCTGATCAAGGAGGTCGTCGGAGGGAGCAGGACGCTCACGCTCGCCGCGGGGCCAGGGCAGAGCGTCGAGGGCGCTCCCACGTTCAGCCACAGCGGCCCGTGGGCGTGCCTCCGGCTGATGAGCGACGGCGCCGGCTGGCTCGTCGTTTACTCCTACGAGGGGCCGCCCCCATCATGAGCACGGGGCCTCCCCCTGCGGGGCCTCCCCCTGCGGGGCTGTGCCCCGACTTCAGGACACGGGGTTCCCTCTGCGAGGCCGGTGTGGCGAGGAGCTCTCGGCATGGCTGACGGCCGCGGTACGGCGGAGCCAGCGGTCCAGCTCGGCGAGGTCGGTTGCTCGCGAGGAGGCGCTCCCGCGCTGCCGCGGGCCGCGGAGACCTCCAGCCCGTGCCTCTGGACCGGGCAGCGACGGCCCCCCACCCCACCAGTAGCCCACATTACATCCGAGCAAGCCGCCCGTCTTCGAGCAGCACCCAGGACCCAGGGGGCTGAAGCCGAGTACGCCTCAGTCCCAGCGATGGGGCAGGCTTGGTGCATCCGTGGGTCGCTCATTCGTCCTCCTTCATTCGCGGCTCGAGGGGCGGATCGAGCGCATCGCCATGGACCCCGCGCAACACGATCGCGGCGTGTCGGGCTGCGTTTTCGACCGCATCGAGGGGATCCACACCGTATGTGGCAGTGCGGCGCCCATCGATGTCCACAGTGACGTCCCAAGGCCACTCTTCTCCCGGGAGGTTTCGGGTCGGCTCGTGGATGCGAACCACGATGTCACGCGGTTCGCCGTCTTCCGGAGTTAACCTGAATGTCAGCTCGATCATCACCTACACCTCTTGTCACAGTCCCTGAGACACCGGATATATTCTTGGGAACACCTGTCCAGACAGGCTCTATCCCCCCTTGGGCAATTTTTGCGGCAGAGCTCCGATATCCGATCGCACTTTTCCTTGCACGCTTCTCGGCAATCGGACTTTGCGCCCATCCCCCACTCGCAAGAGCCGCAAGACTGCGCTTCGGAGCTCTTCCCGACTCCGTAGGCCATCTCGCAATAGTCCTTGGCTTCATCGAGTGATGCATGCTTGCCCTGGTACAGGGTCGTGCAGGTAGCTGCGCTTCCCCCACAGATGCTCGAACCGGCCTTCCATGTGACCGTACACGTTACCGTTTGCGAGGCGCACAGATCATAGGAAGCATAGTCACCGTCGGCGCTTTGCGGCTTCCGCGGCAAGTTGCCGAAGCCTCCGGCCCCCGTCGGGTAGATGATGCCGCCGCCGGCACCGCTCGTTTCATCGCCAGGAAGCCAGCACTCACCGACGTCGAAATTGCAAGCAACTAGACCAGCGAAAAGACTGACGAGCAGGACCGCAAAAGCTCTGTTCATTTCGACTCTCCCCCAAATCTCCAAACAGGCCCAGCAGCGACCATCGCCACCCAGCTACCATGAAGCACGCGACTATCTCCGCCAGCCCAATCCAGGTTGGCGCTCACGGATACGCCCAGGGGCTCGGAGAAGTACCAGTCGGTCTGTGCGTGACCGCCCGGAGCAACCCCCACCACTCGGTTGCAGCTCATGGGGTTGCACACCGGCATCGAGTAGATCGACACGGATGGCCCGAGGCTCGCCTTGCCCGTCTTCCAGGCGTACACGAGGGAGATTGCTGTTCGATCGTAGATCCCGACGCGAGAGCCAGGAACGACGCTGAACATGTTGTGGAGCTCGATCTGGAAATCCTTCTCTCGGCGCCAGAGCAATCCGCCGAAGGGGCTCAGCGCGAGCCTCGGGCCGGTCCCGATCTGGAACCCGCCCACGCTCACGCCACCGCTGAGCTCGAGCGCCCTTGCCGGCGCCGGAACGACGACGAGTACACAGGCACAGACGCACAGCACAAGCGCCCTCGCCTGCCTCTTCGGCCCGTGGCCCATGCTTCACCCCCCATGGCCACCATCCTCCTGCTGGAAGCCGGCGTCAACCGGTAATCCAGGACCCAATTATGTCCACGCTGTCACCGCGCCTACGGCGAGCCGTGCGCTGGCCCGGAGAGGGGCTCCGACCCGTGCTTACGAGCACCGGCATGGGTTCGTTTGTCTTCGTGTGACCTCCGTGTGCCCCGACGTCAGGGCACGAGACTCCACGAGAGGGCACGAGAGGGTACGGGAGGAATCGAGCCCTCGATGGCGTCTGACACCGCTCCGACGCGTCCGACGCGGCAATCGCCGTGTCTCTCGCGCATGCTGGTCCTCAGTTCAGCTCCGGGTTCGATTCCCGGCGCCTCCACTCAGAAGCAGCCGTGTTCATTGTCAAGCAGCAACTTGCCAGGGCCGTGCTGCTTTCGCCATCGCGTTGAGGATGGTCAGCAGCTTGTGCATGCATGCCGTCATGGCGACCTTGTACGGCTTACCGGCAGCGCGTAGCCGGTCGTAGAAGGCGCGAATGACGGGGTTGCATCGCACAGCGGTGACGCTGGCCATGTAGAGCATCGAGCGCACGGAGGCGCGTCCGCCCCAGATCGCTCGCCGTCCCTTGACGTTGCCGCTGTCGCGGTTGAATGGGGCCACGCCCACGAGCGCCGCGACCTGCTTGCGGTTGAGCGTTCCCAGCTCAGGCAGGTCGAGCAGCAGCGTGCGTGAGGTCCCCGGCCCGACGCCGGGCACCGACCGGAGCAGCTTGTCCTTCGCCTGCCAGACCGGGCTCTGCTCGATCTTGATCTTGAGCTCGTCGTCGAGGTTCTGCAGCTCCTTCTCGATCATCGTGATCATGAGCTCGATGCTTGCGACGACCCGCGCCACCTTGCGCGGCCCGAGCAGGCCGGAGAGGCGGTTCTTCTCCGCCACGATCATGGCGACCAGCTGGCGCCGGCGTGCTAGCAGCAACCCCAGCTCCATGGTCGTTGCCTCGGGCATGGGCGTCAGCGGCGGCTGCACGGCGGCGGCGAAGTGCGCGATGCACTTGGCGTCAATTCGATCGGTCTTGGCCTGCCGGCCGGTGGCTCGCGCAAAGTTGCGGATCTGGAGCGGGTTGACCACAGCCACGGGCAGGCTGGCAACGCTGAGCGCTGCCAAGACCGCCATTTCCAGGCCTCCCGTGGCTTCCAGCACAATCAGCGCTGGCTGCACCTCGCGAAGGCGGCGAACCAGCTCTTGCAGGCCTTCCTCGTCATACGCAAGCCGTCCGCCCGCGTTCTCGCCGTGCATCGCCCAGTCCAGATGCTCTTTGGAGACGTCGATCCCTACGAACGCACCCACGTGAGTTCCTTCCCTCTTCATCGCTGTAACATCCGGCCCCAGTCGCCCATCCTTGCGAAAGATGCGAGCTTTCCCTCAGGCAGCCGTACGGGCTCATCCAGGACCTACGGCGCGGCGACCCATGCTTCTGAACGGTCTATCAACCCAGACACGATCGGTCTGCCGCGCGTAGCTTTCTGGCTGCTCGCCGCGAGAGTTGTCCACAAATCCACAGGATGCCGGTCTCCCCCCGGCCCCCTGAGGGATCCCCTCATTATCGCAGCGAAATCTGGCGAATTGATGGTCACATCGAATCACTCCACGGTAGGCACATGTACGATCATTGGCGACATGACCATCGAACCCCTGAGCTTCATGGACGTCGAAGCGAAGAGTTGCGTCATGCGAGTGAGAAATCGTCGTCGCTGGTCGGAATATACATTGGTAGGAGGCGACCAGCGAGCTTACCGCATGCGCCGTTGGTTCGAGCGACATCATGACGACTCTCGCGAAGGACGCGCACAAGCCTGCCGCACATGGCTCCGCGTCTGCGCCGCCTAAGCAGACCATCCGTCCGAAAATCGACCAGAAGTACATCCAGGCCTTCGTCGAGAATTTGTTCGGCGATGACCTGCACGCGATGCGCGTCCTGTCGCTCGCGAACGGCGTCGTTGGCGTCCTGCAGGCGGCGGTGCTGGCCATCCATGCCATCGGCCAAGCGTATGCGAAGGTCGCCAACATCAAACCGAAGAGTGGGGTCAAGCAGGTCGACCGGCTGCTGAGCAATACCGGCATCGACGTGTTTCATTCCCTGAGGTCGTGGGTACAGTTCGTGATCGGGGTCCGCAAAGAGATTGTGGTCGCATTGGACTGGACGGACTTCGAGAAGGACGACCACACGACGCTCTGCGCCTACCTTGTGACGCGGCATGGTCGTGCGACGCCGCTGGCATGGAAGACGGTAAAGAAGTCCGCGTTAAAAGGTACCCAGAAGGACCACGAATACGAGCTCATCGAGTGGCTTCACGGCGCCATCGACGAGACGGTCGAGGTCGTTCTGCTCGCCGACCGGGGCTTCGGCGATCGCAAGCTCTACGACTTTTTGGAGTTCATCGGCTGGAACTTCGTCATCCGTTTCCGCGGTTGTATCGTCGTCGAGAACGCGGTCGGGGAAGCGAGGCCCGCCGACGCCTGGGTGCCCGCGAGCCGCCGCGCCACGATGCTGCGCGATGTGCGCGTCACCGACGACCGCGCAAAGGTTCCAGCCATCGTCCTTGTTCACGCACCGAAGATGAAGGAGGCGTGGTGTCTGGCCACAACGCTTTCGGATCGCAAGGCGGGCGACATCGTCAAGCTCTACGGCAAGAGGTTCACGATCGAGGAGACGTTTCGAGACATCAAGGACAACCACTTCGGGATGGGCCTCTCCGCCACGCACATCCGCAACGCCGGGCGGCGCGATCGGCTGCTGCTGCTCGCGGCTATCGCCCATGCGCTCTTGACGCTGCTCGGCGCTGCGAGCGAGGAAGCCGGTCTCGATCGATACCTAAAGGTCAATACGGTCAAGCGCCGCACACACTCGCTCTATCGCCAGGGGCTCTACTGGTACGACTGCCTTCCCACCTTGCGCGAGGACTGGCTTCGGCCCCTCATGATTGCCTTTGACCGCATCGTCCGGGAGCACGCCGTCTTCCGCGAGATCTTCGGTATTATTTGAGGGGATTCCCCAGCCCGGCCCCCCCTCGGTACGACGGCGACGTGGATCCAGTACGCTCGCGGTACATACAAGACAGTATGCGTCCTGTAGACCGCATCCGCCCCCCTCATGAGCGCCGAGCCTCCCCCTGCGGCGCCCCGGCGGAGAGCGCCCCGACCGAGGCCGATGAGCCGATGAGAAGGAGCCCGCTCCCGGATCTACGTCGCGCCCGGGGACGCCGCTCGTCATCGAGCGGAGCTCGTCCGAGGGCGCGCGGGCGCTCGCGGGGCTGGCCGGCCCTGCGGGCGCGCGAGCCGATCCGGCAGCGCGCGGCGGCGACGTCTGGACGTGGGGAGCGTGTTCAAGGAGCGGTCATTGCGAGGCGCTCCCTCGCATGGCTGACCACCGCGGCACGGCGGACCCAGCGGTCCAGCCCGGCGAGGTCCGTGCTCACGAGGACGCGCGCCCGCGCTGCCGCGCGCCCGGGGATCACGCCGAATGGAGGGCAAGGCCAGAGTGGCTCTCATGCCCCCCAAGGGCATCACTACTGCAGCACTGTCTCCATATCCCAGTCAACCCACATGTCTTTCCATTCGCTGACCGGCTGCTGAACGCCGCTGTCCGGGATCTCCATCACGTCCGTTTTTGCGCTGGTGTCGCCTTCGAACGCTCGCTTGAACATTTCGCCTGCAAGAGCGGTTTGAGAGCCCGATGCGCCGCAGTGATTTGCGCTGTACATCTGGAAACCCATGCGCTCCGGAACACCGAGCGCCTTCCATACCGGTTTTGCTGCCCATGCGGAGAGCGCTTCACAGGTCCCACCCAGGTGACACCATGAGTTCCTGCCATTGCTATTCGTGAAGTGCACCAAATGCCGTGGAGCGATCGTCGCCAGGAGCAAATGCGTATCGAAGGGGAGGTTGTACACCTTCGAGGGGTCGCTCCGGAGCCAGCGGGCCGCACTGGTCACCCAGGGTCCGCAGATACCGCTGTCTTCGAGGTTGTCGATGCTCTGAGGCTTGGCATCTGAACACTGCCAAACAGAACTACCTTCACCGTGCCTGAACCACTCTGCCTGACGCAAGTTGGCTACACCACCACCGCCCGATTCCACGATGACAACCAGCGGCGCACGACTGAAGACACCCGCCAGGTAAGCACCTTTTCCGCATCCGGAGCACCCCGACACCATCACCTTCGTGGGGTCATGCCCGCTGCCCGGGTTCTGCTCCAACACGTCCATCACCCGGTCAATCATCCATCCGTTGGCGATGTTGGTGTTGAGCTCGGACAAGCCGAAAAGATTTCTAATCTTGCCTTCGAAACCGCTTCCGAACGACAGATCCTTACTGCCCGGCGGGAAGATTCCACCCGACAACTTGAGCGCGATCACATCGCCGGATCCATTGATATTCGCCGAGAAGCTCTCTGTCTTATCACCCACCTTGACAGTGATTGAGACGGCACCTCCGGACACGGTTCCGGTCACCTCATCCGGCTCGGAGGGAACTGGACCGTAAAGGTACTTGGCAGCCATCGCCAAAATTTCCTTGCGGCGGCACTCCCACTGTTCCTTGGTAGTGACCTTCGTTCCGTCAAAGAACGTGAACGGATCCGGGAGCTTCAGGTTTACCTCGGTCAGACCACTCGGATCCGGCAAATTGGGCAGGGTACACGTGAAGTTGCCGCCGCCAGTCCCGCTAGTCCCGCCAGTACCGCCAGTCGCGCTAGTGCCGCCGCCAGTCCCGGTAGCCCCGCCAGTCCCGCTAGCCCCGCTGGTCGGGGAGCCGCCCACGCCGGCTCCACCCGTCGGAGCACCGCCGCCCGTCGTGGCGCCTCCGCTGGTCGCGGAGCCTCCACCCGCGGCGACTCCCTCGCCACCGCCCGGTGTCCCGCCGCCTGTGCCCCAATCACCTCCCTCGGTATCGCCGGATCCTGTTCCTGAAGAGCAGCCAGCGAAGTTCAAGAGGGCGAGGATGGGAATCGCGAGAGTGGTGAATCTGTACGCGGTACGCGAACGGACAGACATGAAGGCCTCCGAGTTTCGAGTGCAATAACGGAATGCGACACGCGGCGCATGACACGTGACGCGGGGAGAAAACGCCGTACTTATAGCAGACTGTAGGGAAGTTCGTGCGTTTTTCGCGTTGGTGACGCCATTTTGTCACACATGCAAATTTGCGCTGCGACTATGCCGCTACTTGATCGACCCAAGTGCCCAGCCGTCGTAACGGTGCGCCCGCTTCGGTTCAGCCCACACCTTCTGACCGATGACGTAAAATGGTACCGCGTAAGCGGACGGGTGAGCCATGCTTCCACAGCAAAACGCGCCTTGTTGGAAACCCGTGATCGGCGTTGCTCCTCGAATCGGACGCAGCGCGTTCCAGGCCTCTTCTACCTGCTTCGACAGCTTCGAAACGCTCGATTTTACCTCAATCGCGCCCACGACGCCCTCGGCAAGAAGGATGCTGTCGCTCTTTTGGCTTCGATCCAAGGGCCGGTGAACTGGCATGAATCACTACACCGTCGAGCCGCCCAGTGTGACGACCACTCGCGTCGATCACATCGCCCGAATGAAGACTCGTGATCGCGGGCAAGCACCGGTCGATGACGACCGAGGCCCGGCGAATCCAGCGGCCCAGCTCGGCGAGGTCGGTTGCTCGCGAGGACGCGCCGCCGCGTCTCGGCGGGGCCCCCAGCCCGCGGGCCTCACGCGCAGACGTTGATGACCCATGGCGCCCCCGGCAGGCGGCTCGACCTCACACGCTGGGCATGAACGCGACGATGCGCTCGAAGAACCAGTACATCGCCAGGGTGCCCATCGCATAATAACCGGCGATCGCGAGGCGGACGCCCGACGCGCGCTCGAGCCTGCGCGACGCCGCGCGGAGCGCCAGCAACCCCGCGATGAACACGAGCTGCCCGATCTCCACGCCGACGTTGAAGCAGAGCAGCACGAGCGGGCGCTCCGCCCCGGCGATCTCCAGCTCCGCAAGCGCGCTGGCGAAGCCGAAGCCGTGCAAGAGGCCGAACGCGAACGCCACGAGCCAGGGACGCCGGCGCGTCAAGCTCGGCTGCTTCGAGCGCGCCTCGCCGGCGATCTCCACGGCGACGAACGCGATGCTGAGCGCGATGACGGCCTCGACGGGGGCGGTAGGCAGGCTGGGCAGCCCCAGGGTCGCCGTCCCCAGCGTCAAGCTATGCGCGATCGTGAACGCCGTGACGGTCGTGATCAGGACGCGCCACGAGTCCAGCAACCAGAACAACCCTACCACGAACAGCAAGTGATCCAGCCCGAGCCAGATGTGCGTGATCCCGAGCCAGATGAAGCTGGACACCCCGCGCAGCGCCCCGGCGTCGTGCCGGACCTCCGACACTCGGACGTGCGGTTGCGCGGCGGTCAGGCTCAACGTCCGGGTGCTGCCATCGACCCACTGGATCTTGATCATGCCGGAGGACGAGAGATCGCCCAGGCCGTCGAACCCGACGCGACCCGACAGCCCGCGCGCGCCGCAGTCGAGGCGCGGCGCCGCGAACCGGCAGTGCTCGGGGAACACGGGCTTCAGCAAGTCGTACGCCGCGCCGACGTCCTGGATCCCCTGCGCGCGCTCCCAGCTCGCGATGAACTCGCCCGGTGAGCGCTCGTCGAGCGCCAGCACGCTCAGCGAGGGGGTGTGGGCGTGCGCGCTCGCAGCGAACAGGGAGCACAGGGTGATCCACAGCAACGCCGCCGCGCGCAGCCCCCTCGCGCCCGTCATGGCCTCTCCTCGATCCGGACGCGCCACCGCGATGTGAGGCGGCTGAGCTCCGCTTGAAACGCGCGCGCGGTCCGATCCTTGCGATAGTCCTCGCTCACCTGCTCGCGGACGGTCGCGAACGAGGGCTCCGAGGCCGCGCTGCGCTCGACGACGCGCACGACGTGAACTCCGCGGCTGGACCGCAGCGCTCGCCAGACGTCGCTCGGCGACGCCCAGAGGTCGCGCGCGAGCGCGGGGCCGTACAACGAGGCTAGCTGTGCTTCGGAGCGGCGCGAGTAGTAGGTCGGAACGGGCAGCCCCGGGCCGTCGGCCGCTCCGCCTCGCTCCAGCGACGACAAGAGCCGTCGCGCGTGGTCGTCGGCGTCGGGGCCGCCGCGGATCAGGTACTCGCGATAGCTGATGGTCTCCGGGATGACGTAGTCCGAGCGATGCTCTTCGTGATAGCGCCGCAGCTCGACGTCCGTGGGCGGCTCCTGGTCGAGCTCGGCCTGCAGCATGCCGCGCATCCGGGCGATGACCTGCGCGCGCAGCACGGGGTCCGTGTGCACGAGGGACAGGCGCACCCCCTCGCGAAACAGCGCCTCGTCCTCCACGTAGCGTCGGATGAGCTGCTCGCGCTCCGCGTCGCTCGGGGCCCGGCGCTGGCGCTGCTCGAACAGCTTGACGAGCTCTCGCTGCCTGGACGCCGACACCTCGAGCGTGGGGACGTCGGGCGCGCGGGTCACCAGTCGATGGCCGGCGAACACCAGCGCCCCGAGCAGCGTGAAGTGGACGAGCGGCTCGGACGCGATGCGCCGCAACCAGGCGGCGTAGGTCCGGGCAGCCTCGGCGGTGTGGCCCGATGGGCGCTCGATCGCGGTCGAGCCAGCGGTTGGACGGGCGGCGGTTCGAGTCATGGCTCCCGAGAGTGCAGCGTATCCGGCTCACGGCGTGGCGAGCGCGGCGGACGCTACCGGCGCTCCGTAACATCTGCGTTTCGGCAGCGCGACGGCGGGATGAATGGACGGTCGGGCGCCGAAGCGGCGCCCGCCGCGGATCGCGGCGCGCTCCGCGACGAGAGGCACCGAGAGGTAACGAGGGACGCACGGAGCTGTTACCTGGACCGCCTACAAGCGCGGCCGCGAACGGAGTCAGGTTCGCCCACCTCGGCCAGGGGAGCCCCCGCACATGACAAGAACCCATCGTTTGATGCTCACAGTAGCCGTCCTCGCGCTGTGGTGCACGGCAGCGCGCTCCGCGAGCGCGCAAGCCGCGTTCTCGGTCGTCTTGATCCCCGACACCCAGAACTACAGCCAGTACTCCTCGTACGAGGTCTACGAGCACCAGATGCAGTGGCTCGTGGATAACCGCTCCGCGCGCAACATCAAGTTCGCGGTGCACCTCGGCGACATCACCAATCACGACACCGCGAGCCAGTACGACGTGGCGAGCGCCGCGCACGCGCTGCTGGACATCGCCGGCGTGCCCTACAGCATGACGATCGGCAACCACGACATCTTCCCGAGCAACGAAGCCTACAAGCGCGACTCGCTGTACGCCAGCTACTTCGGTCAGCCGCGCTACGAGGGCGAGCCCTTCTACGGCGGCGCCTACGACACGTCCAACACCAACAACTACACGTACTTCGAGTCCGGCGGGCTCGAGTTCATGGTGGTGAGCCTCGAGTTCGCGCCGCGCAAGGACGTCGTGACGTGGGCGAATCAGGTCATCGCGAGCCACCCGGACCGACGCGTCATCGTGGCCACGCACTGCCACATGAACAGCAACGCCGAGCACGCGAGCGGCTGCGCCGACCACTACAACCTCGAAGGCCGCGACGGCGTGGACCTCTGGGAGGAGCTGATCCAGCGCCACAGCAACGTGTTCATGTCCGTCAGCGGACACATCCAGGGCGTGTCTTACCGCCGCCGCACCGGCAACAACGGCAACGTCGTACACGAGATCCTGAGCGACTTTCAGAGCGAGCCGGTCCTGGGCACCGGCCACGCGCTGGGCAACGGCTGGCTGCGCGTCCTCACGTTCGATCCGGCGCAGGACCAGATCACGGTGGAGTCGCTGAGCGTCGAGGACGGCAACTGCGCGATCTTCGCGAGCTGTCAGGCGACGCTGTACCTGAGCTACGACAAGGCGTCCAACCCGACCGCGACCAAGCACAACCAGCAGAACTACGCCATCAGCTACGACATGCAGTCTGCGCTGCCCGCGTACGCTTACGGAGCCAGCGATATCCTGTTCAAGGATCGCATGGCCAACGTGCAGCTCACGGGCAAGCACTTCGACCCAAAGATCGCGACGGCGCCGAACGGCAACTTCGTGGTGGTCTGGGAGGATGACCACGACGACAACGGCGTCGGGCAGATCTACGCGCGCGGCTTCGACCCGGACGGCAACGCCCTGTTCTCGCAGATCGCCGTGAACAGCGTGGCTTCAGGCCAGCAGATGCACCCGGACGTCGCCATCGACGACTCGGGGCGCTTCGTGGTGGTCTGGCAGGACGATCAGGACGACAACGGCGTCTACGAGATCCTGGCGCGCGGCTTCAACGCCGATGGCAGTGAGCGCTTCCACGATCGTACGGTGAACAGCGTGTCGAGCGGCCAGCAGTCGAGGCCCGCGGTGGCCTGCGACGCCGACGGCGACTTCGTCGTCGCCTGGGAGGACGACCAGGATGGGAACGGGTACTACCAGATCCTGGCGCGCGGCTTCACCGCGGCCGGCGCGGAGCGCATCGCGACGTTCACCGTCAACAGCGTCGCTGCGGGTGAGCAGTTCAACCCGGACATCGCCATGGATCCGGATGGTGACTTCGTCGTCGCCTGGGAAGACGACCAGGACGACGATGGCGACTTCCAGATCTATCACCGCGGCTTCACCGCCACGGGCGGCAGCCGCTTCGCGCAGGGAGCGGTCAACACGAACACCGCGGGTCAGCACACCAGGCCGTCGATCGGCATGGCGAACAACGGGGACTTCGTGGTGGCCTGGGAGGACGACCAGGACGACAACGGCTACTACCAGATCTACGCACGCGGGTTCACGATCACCGGCGCCGAGCGGTTCGGGGTGATGACCGTCAACAGCGTCGCCGATGGTCAGCAGGTCGCGCCCAGCGTGGGGATGCGCGGCGACGGCGCGTTCGCGGTGGTCTGGCAGGATGACAAGGACGACAATGGCGTGTACCAGATCCTGGGGCGAGACTTCACGTCCGGCGGCGCGCAGCACCGGGCGGACTTCACCGTCAACAGCGACTCGAGCGGCCAGCAGCGGTCGCCTGTGACCGCCATGGATGATCAGGGCCGCTTCGTGGCGGCCTGGGAGGATGACATGGACGGGAACGGGAAGGCGCTCATCCTCGTCCGCAACTTCAATTATTGATAGTCGACGCGGCGGCCTGGCAAGTCGGGCGCCGGCCGCTGTCGAGGTCGGCCGACGCGAAGGGAGAGGCTCTCTCTCGGCCTGCGAGAGGCCATGTCTCCGGCCACATCGCCGCGCGGCGGTCCCCCACGTCGACCTGTCGCTCGGCTTCGGCGCACACGTCGGGTCGAGCCTCGGCGGCCGGGGGACCCCGGCGGCCGGCGGGGCCGCCAGGGCACGCCTCAGCGTCGCGGCACCTGCGGCGGCTCGGGCCCGCGGCTTCCAATTTGTCCAA
This sequence comes from Sorangium cellulosum, assembly GCF_004135735.1. Classification (GTDB taxonomy): domain Bacteria; phylum Myxococcota_A; class Polyangia; order Polyangiales; family Polyangiaceae; genus Sorangium; species Sorangium cellulosum_F. The sequence goes on from NZ_CP012670.1 coordinate 7,487,237, forward strand.
GATGGCGGCGCGCGCGGACCGCAGAGTCGGCTCATGAAGATCATCCTCTTTCTGGTCATGCTCGCTCTCGGGGGCTGCATGACCGACGACACGCAATCCTCCTCGGGCGCGGCAGGCTCCGTGACCCCCCTGACATCCGCCCGCTACCAGGTCACGGACGTCGATCGCGCCGTTCGCTTCTACACCGAACAACTCGGCTTCGCGCTCGACGTGCAGGCCGGTACGCAGCTCGCAGCGGTCTCGCGCGGTGATTTGCACCTGCTCCTGAGCGGCCCCGGCAGCTCCGGCGCGCGCCCGATGCCCGACGGCCGCGCTCAGGTCCCCGGCGGCTGGAACCGCGTCGTCCTCTACGTCGACGACTTCACCGCGCTCCTCGATCGACTCCGTGCGGCCGGCACCCCCTTCCGAAACGACATCGAACGCGGCACGAGCGGCGCGCAGATCCAGATCGAAGATCCGGACGGCAACCCGGTCGAGATCCATGAGGCGCCCGAGGGATCGACCTCGGCCGCGGCAGGCCCCGATGCCACCACGGCGGCCGTCCGCTACCAGGTCACGGACGTCGATCGCGCCGTTCGCTTCTACACCGAACGACTCGGCTTCGCGCTCGACGTGCAGGCCGGCACGCAGCTCGCGGGGGTCTCGCGCGGTGACTTGCACCTGCTCCTGAGCGGCCCCGGCAGCTCCGGCGCGCGCCCGATGCCCGACGGCCGCGCTCAGGTCCCGGGTGGTTGGAACCGCGTCGTCCTCTACGTCGACGACTTCGCCGCGCTCCTCGATCGACTCCGTGCGGCCGGGACCCCGTTCCGAAACGACATCGAACGCGGCACGGGTGGCGCGCAGATCCAGATCGAAGATCCGGACGGCAACCCGGTCGAGCTCCGCGAGGCGCCGGAGGGTTAGCAGCGCACCGGGCAGGAGTTCGCAGCATGGTTGTACCATGCGTCAGCGAGGGTTGATGATTGACCTGCGGCGCGTCGACCCGCGCCGCAGGCCGCGCGTGAGCATCAACCGACCCGCGTTGCTCGCCCCGTGGGGATCGGCCGGCGAGGCGCCGGTGATCTCGCCGATGCCGACCTTGGGCTCGTCGGCAGCTCTCGATCCGCGCCGGTGATCACTTCGGTGCGGACCAGGGATAGGGGCGTATGCGAACCTCAGGGCAACCATCGTACAACCGTGCGACAATTTTTCCCACTTCATCGGCCTTCCTCGCTGGATGTTCAGGGGAAATCGCCAGCTCCTCGGACGATGACGACGACCCCAGTGGCGGGTGGACGTCCAGTGGTTCAGCGGGCCCTGGGACGTCCAGTGGTTCAGCGGGCCCTGGGACGTCCACCGATTCGGGGGGTACCGGTTCGAGGGGCGGCGAAGATGACCCAGGGGAGCCGAAGGTCTGCGTCCCCGGCATTCCGGCGACGACCCAGCTCCCCCGCCTTCTGAACCGGCAGTACGACAACACGGTGCGGGACCTCCTCGGCGTCACCACCGTGGGTCCCGACAACAAGCCGCCGTCGGAGCTGCTCATCCCCGACTTCGACGGCCCGACGTGCGGACCCGTGCAACGCCGTGAAGGCTGGCGAATGTCGAACATGAGCAAGGAGCTCCTCATGCCGCGCGGCATCCGCTCGATGAACGTCGATGAACGAGCGGACCGTCGACAGGTTGCGTGGACAGGCGAACGATCCCCAGACGCAGGTCGTGGGGTCGTTCTTCACCCGCCAGCCGGTCACCCCGAACATAGACCCCCCTCTTCCCGCTGTTCCTCTTCTTCAACCGGGCAGCCAGCCGCGTGAAGGCCCACTGACTCGAGCGCGCGCTGGCCGGAATTTTTTCGAACTCAAACCGATGGATCGGGGAGGTCGCAGGCGCCTCACTGCTTCAACCATTCATCTTGAGCAGAGACCCGCGACTCGACCGGTCCGATCATGGATAACATTGATGCGCACCATTCGCTTGCTTGGCTACATCTCCGCTTCATTCGCATTCAGCTTGCTGGCATGCGCCGTTGAGCCCCTCGAGGACGAGGAGCTCGATCTCCTGGACTCTGCGCTGACAAGCCAGGACGGCAGCATGTCGGCGGAGATCACATTTCAGTCGCAGTGGCAGGATGGCTACTGCGCGGACGTGACGATCAAGAACGAGGACGAGGAGCAGACCAGCAGGTGGCGTGTGGTGATCGGCCTCAACGGCTCGACGGTGACCAACGCCTGGAACGCGACCCTCACGGCGTCGAACGGGCAGATCTCCGCCACGAACAAGGACTACAACGGAACGCTGGGGCCGAGGGGCTCGACGAAATGGGGGTTCTGCGCGAACGGCAATGGCAGGCCCTCGCTCGTGTCGGTCGGCGGCAGCGGAAACTCGGGCAGCTCCTCGTCGTCGAGCAGCAGCTCCAGCTCGTCCTCGAGCAGCAGCTCCAGCTCGTCCTCGAGCAGCAGCTCGGGGGTGGGCGGCAGCGGCGGCTCCGGCGGCAGCGGCGGGAGCTCGGGCTCGGGAGGCAGCGGGGGAACCGGCGGGGGTGGAGGCGGCGGCGGCGCTGGCCCCGTCGAGGACAGCGGCGCGAGCTGCCCCAGGCCGAGCTTGCCTGCCGCGTCGGCGCTCTCGGCCTACGAGGCGCACCACGATCCGTTCCTGATGCTGAGCGGCTCGCGCATCACGAAGAAGTCGGACTGGGCGTGCCGGCGCGCGGAGATCAAGGCGCAGGTCGAGGAGTACGAGTCCGGACCGAAGCCCCCGGTGTCGATGGACGATGTCACGGCGCAGTTCTCGGGGAACAGGCTGACGGTCAACGTCAAGAGAGGCTCGAACAGCGCCTCCTTCTCCGTGAACATCAGCCGGCCCGCCGGGGCGCCTTCAGGTGCGATCCCGCTCCTCATCGGCATCAGCGGCAGCAACCTGGACAACAGCGTATTCAGCCAGAACGGCGTCGCGACGGCCACCTTCGACAACAACGGGATGGGCGCCCAGGGCGGGCTCAACACGCGTGGACAGGGGACGTTCTACAACCTCTACGGCAAGGATCACCCGGCCAGCTCGATGATCGCGTGGGCCTGGGGCGTGAGCCGGATCATCGACGCCCTGGAGAAGACCCCGCAGGCCAACATCGACCCGAGGCGCATCGCCGTGACGGGCTGCTCGCGGAACGGCAAGGGCGCGCTCATGGCAGGCGCGTTCGACGAGCGGATCGTGCTGACGATCCCCCAGGAATCGGGGGCCGGCGGCTCCGCGAGCTGGCGCGTGTCGCAGGCGGGCAGGAACGCCGGGGAGAACGTGCAGACCCTGTCCAACGCGGCCAACGAGCAGCCCTGGTTCCGCGCGAACTTCGGCGCGAACTTCGGCAACCGGGTGAACAACCTCCCCTTCGACCATCACATGGTCATGGGCCTCGTCGCCCCGCGCGCGCTGCTCGTCCTCGACAACAAGATCGACTGGCTCGGCATCGACAGCACCTTCACGGCCGGGTCCATCGCCCACGCGATCTGGGAGGGGCTCGGGGTGCCCGACAAGATGGGCTACTGGCAGCTCGGCGGCCACATGCACTGCCAGTTCCCCTCGCAGCAGCGGGCGATCCTCGATGCGTACGTGAAGAAGTTCCTCGTCGGAGGCGGCACCGCCGACACCAACGTGCTCCGGGGCGAGGGGGCGAGGGCCGACCTGAACCGGTGGATGAAGTGGACCGCGCCGAGGCTCCAGTGAGACCGATCCCGGCGCGGGACCGCCCGGCCCCGACGCCGTCGCCTGAGGTCGGCGACAAGGCAGGTTCGTCCTCGGCGGAGCAGGGAGAGCGCGATCCCGAGAGGCACCTCCAGCGCCCGCGCCATCCCGCTCACCTGCTCCGCCCTCTCCGCACTCTCCGCCCCGGACGAGCACGTTCCGCTCGTGGGGCCTCGCAGTCAGCGCGGATCCAGTGAAGCGCGATGGGCTGGCCCCATCGCCACGCCGCAGGAATTCCGGCTGCGGCTGGAGGATCTCGGCTACCATCGGATCACCGAGGAACAGAAGGAGGGAGCGGCGATCGACGTCATCGCATTGTTCCAGCGCGATCGGCGGGCGCGAGCCCACGGGGGATCCTGGACGACAGGACGCGCGCGCAGGGGGACCGCGCACGAGCATCGAGGGAGGGGAGGACGGATGGCAGCGCGCAGCGTGGTGTGCACTCTGATCAACAAGACGGGCGAGCCGTTGTCGCTCGCAGACACCCGGCTCGACCACGGCATCTTCACCCCGGGGGAGACGCCACCGGCGACCTGCAATGGAGCCGCGTCGTGGTCGGGGGAATCCGATGGACTCATGACAGGGACCGAGGGTCGCGTCACCTACAAGGGGCCGAGCGGCGCCGTGACGCTCCACTGGAACAACCCGTTCGTCGGCGACAACGACTACGGCGCGACCCCGGCGGGCGACTACGTCATCGAGGAGTTTCAGGGCCCCGAGGCGGGGAGCAACGTGAGCGCCACCTGCGTGGTGGGCCGGAAATGCAGGCCAGACCTGACCGGGCCGAAGGCGACGGACGAGCCCGCGCAGGCGCCGCCGGCCCCGCCGGCGAGGCCGGCCGCCGCTGCGCCCGAGGCGCCGGGCAAGGACAGCCATGCGCCGAAGCTCGGGGGCCAGCTCACGGTCATCACCCGGAAGGACTGGCTGGTCGACATCGCCTGGCAGGCCGTCAACTGCATCGAGTGGAGCCCGCTCATCCTCGAGATCACCGAGAACCGGCACGGCAGCCAGAGCGGCGCTGAATGCCCGGGGACGCTGCCCGCCTTCCCGGGCGTCAAGGAGGGTGGGAGGTGCAGGCGATCGCACGACGCCCTGGCGAGGACCCGGGTCGAGCGAGAGGCGTCCTGCGACGCCGAGGCGAAGCGCCTGAGGGCCGCGGGGATGGAGCCCTCCGCCGCGGAGCAGGAGGCGCGAAAGAAGCACCCGTTGCTCTACAACGATTTCTATAGCTGGTGCGGCGATCTCGTGACCTGGGTGTTCTGGAAGGCATGGGCGCTGCGAGGGAGCCCGGAGGACAAGATCACGAAGACGGAGCTCGGAAAGTTCCTCAACCGGGAGGCCCTCAACGGAGCGTGGCAGCCCGGGAAGAACCTGAGCATGGTCGAGGCCTACGCGAAGGAGGCTTTCACCGGCCTCCTCGTGTGGCACCCTCCTGGCGATGGCTACTTGCCGCGCCCAGGGGATATCTTCATGGCCAACCGCGCGGCCGGGGGACATATCGCCATCGTGGCCGATTACGAGCGCGAGCCTCCCGGCGCGCAGCCGGAGCGGGGCGCCGACCTGTTCACGACGATCGACGGAAAGTCGTTCGATCTCGACAGGGAGCGCGGCTGGCTCCCCTCGCTGGAGAAGCTCAGGAAGGAGGGGCACGCGATCGAGCTCCCCGCGGGGAAGTGGCAGGGCGTCGCCCAGACGAGGCGCCGGAGCAACGACAAGAAGGATCCGCTGCGCGGCTTCATCGACACCTCGAAGCTCCGTGAGGTCCTCGGCTATCGGTGATCGCGAGCGACCTCGCCCCGCGGCGGGCGCGCCGCCGTCCCGCGGGGGCGCAGGATCGCCCGGACGAGGCGCCGCGCCCGCGTGCCCGGGCCGCGCGGCGTCGCGGGCTGGCCGGGCCGCGCGGGACGAGCTCCCACGGGTCCTGGCGCGAGGGCGGCCCTTTGACGCGTGAAACCGTCGTTGATATAGCGGCGCGCCAGGGCAGTCTCCGGCGTTTCACACGAGCAACTGGGAGAGAACCGATGGCCAGTCTACAGAGATCTCGCGGGGTCACCGCAAGGCGCCGTGACGCCTCGTGCTCCTTGCGCAAGCTGCCAGAGAGGAGGCTCGGCCGACGACCACGAGCTCTCTTCCTCGCCGCGGTGCTCGCGCTCGTCACCGGCGGATCGGGGCGAAAGGCGCTGGCCGCAGATCAGGCGCCTGGCGGGTCCGGTCGATGGGTCGCCACATGGCACGCCAGCCCGACGCCGGGCGGCACGTTCAACGCGCAAGATTGCCCGTCGGACGTCGGTCTGGCCGGCCAGACGGTCCGGAATATCGTCCGCGTGAGCGCCGGCGGCGGCGAGGTGCGCGCGCGGATCTCCAACGCCGGCGGCAGCGAGCCTCTCAAGGTGGGCTCGGCGTCGATCGCGCTCTCGACGGGCGGAGCGGCCACGGGCGCCCCGCAGCCGCTGCGCTTCGGGGGCCAGACCTCGATCGTCATCGCCGCGGGCGGCGAGGCGGTGAGCGACCCCGTGCCCCTGAAGGTGCAGCCCCTGCAGACGCTGGCGGTGAGCCTCTACCTGCCGGGCAAGACCGGGCCGGCCACGCAGCACTATTTCGCGGCACAGGACAGCTTCCTCGCCTCGGGCGACCAGACCAGGGCCGGCGCCGCGAAGAGCTTCACGCGGAAGATCTCGTGCTGGATGTTCCTGTCGGGCGTCGACGTCAAGGCCGCGCCGAACGTCGTTGGCACCCTGATCACCCTCGGCGACTCCATCACCGATGGATACCTCTCGACCAAGAACACCAACCGTCGCTACCCCGATGTCCTCGCCCAGCGCCTGGCCAGCCGGAAGGGCCCGACCCTCGCCGTGACCAACGCCGGGATCATCGGGAACGAGCTGCTCACCGTCCGTCCCCAGCTCCAGTTCGGTTATCCCGTCCCGGCCCGCCTCGCGCGCGACGTGCTGACCCAGCCCGGCGCGCGCGCCGTCATCCTGCTGGCGGGCATCAACGACATCGGCGATCGTTCCGCCAGGGCCGCGGATCTGATCCCGGTCTATCGCCAGATCATCCAGTCGGCCCGCGCCGCCGGGTTGAAGATCTATGGCGGCACCCTGGTGCCGTTCGCCGGCTCCACCGGGACCTACAAGGGAGACTACGGGACGGCCAGAGGCGAGCAGGAGCGGCAGAAGCTGAACACCTGGATCCGCACCAGCGGGGCCTTCGACGGGGTGATCGACTTCGACAAGGCGGTGCGAGACCCGTCCAATCCGAGCCGCCTGCTCCCGGCCTACGACGCGGATCACCTGCACCCGAACGACGCCGGGTATCAGGCGATGGCGAACGCGGTGGACCTGGACGCGATCCTCGGCGAGATCGTCAAGGGCAGCGCTCCGTGACCTCTCCCGTCCCGGCGCCGCCGGTGGCCGCTCGCGCGCGCGGCACCGCGCAGCGCCCCGGCGAGCGGCCGCAGCGCCCCGGGACGCCCGCGCGCCCCCGGGCTTGTCCGGAGGGCCGGCGCGGCGTATAGCCCCCGCCGGCGCCGCTTCCCCGGGCGGCGATCCCGTCGACCCGTGCAGCCGTCCCCCGAGAGCCTCGAGCGTGAGCGCGTCCTCGCGTTGCTCCAGCGCCACGGCTGGAACGCGACCTCGTTCCAGACCCTCGAGTCCGACTTCCGCTACTGGTTCCACGGCGACGACGCCTGCGTGGCCTACGTGGACACCGGCGCGGCGTGGGTCGCCGCCGGCGCCCCGCTCGCGCCGGCCGAGCGCCTCGCGGACACCGCGCGGGCGTTCGTGGAGGCGGCCGCGGCCCAGGGGCGGCGCGCGTGCTTCTTCGGCACGGAGGCGCGGTTCTCCCGCCAGTACCGGTGCGCCACCCTGCTGATCGGCGAGCAGCCGGTGTGGGATCCGTCGCGCTGGGCCGACGTCCTGCGGTCCAGCCGCAGCCTGCGCGAGCAGCTCCGCCGCGCCCGCGCCAAGGGCGTGATCGCGCGCGCGGTGAGCCCCGCCGAGCTCGAGGACGCGTCCGGGCCGCTGCGGCAGAAGGTCGAGGGCGTCATCGCCCGGTGGGCGTCCTCGCGGCCCATGGCGCTCATGGGCTTCCTCGTGCAGCTCGAGCCGTTCTCGTTCCCCCGGGAGCGCCGCTACTTCGTGGCGGAGGCCGGCGGCGCCGTGGTCGGCTTCCTCTCGGCCGTGCCCGTGTACGCGCGGCGCGGCCTCTTCCTCGAGGACCTCCTGCGCGATCCCGCCGCCCCGAACGGCACCGCGGAGCTGCTCGTGGATCAGGCGATGCGCACCGCCGCGGCCGAGGGGTGCGCCTACGTCACGCTCGGCCTCGCCCCGCTCGCCGGCCCCGTCGCCAGCGGATTGCGCGCGGCGCGCCGGCTGGGCGCTCGCCTCTACGATTTCCGGGGGCTCTACGCGTTCAAGGCGAAGCTGCGGCCCGGACGATGGGAGCCGATCGACCTCGCGGTGCCGCCCGGCGGACACGGCCTCCTGGCCATCCACGACGTGCTCGCGGCGTTCGCGCGCGGCGGCCTCCTCCGCTTCGGCGTCGCGACGCTGCTGCGCGGGCCGGCCGTGGTCTTCGAGCTGCTCGGCGTCCTGCTCGTCCCGTGGACGGCGCTGCTCGCGCTCGCGCCCGCGGCGCGGTGGTTCCCCTCGCCCGCCGTGAAATGGGCCTGGGTGGCGTTCGACGTGGGCCTCGCGCTGGCCATGCTGCGGCTGAGCCGGCGGCCGAGCCCGTCGCTCTTGCTGCTCCTGGCCACCCTCGTGACCTGCGACGCGGCGCTGACGCTGCTCCAGGCCGTGCTGTTCAACGCGCCGCGGGTGCGCGGCGCGCTCGACGCCGCGATCGTGGCGGTGGCGGTCGCGGCGCCCACGGTCGCGGCGCTCCTGCTCTGGAGCGCCCGCCTGCACGCGCCCGCGCGGCGCGCGCGGGCCGACGGCGCCCGGGGCGGCCGGCGCGTCAGCCCGTCGCGCGGTGCCGCCGCTTCTCGTACGTCCCCATGAGCTCGGCCTCGCCGAGCACGTGGCCGTCCATCGCCCGCTGCACGTCGGCCTTCGTGGCCCCCGGGGTCAGGGACCGGAGCTCCGTATCGAGCGCGTAGAGCCGGAAGAAGTAGCGGTGCCGGCCGATGGGCGGCGCGGGGCCGCCCCAGGCGCGCTTGCCCCAGTCGTTGCTCCCGACGCGCGTGCCCTGCGGCAGATCGGCCCCCCGCGCGCCCTCCTCGAGCGAGCGCGCGGACGGGGGGATGTCGTAGAGGACCCAGTGGACCCACGTGCGCTGCGGGCGCGCGGGATCCGGCGCGTCGGGATCTTCCACGATCAAGGCCAGGCTCTTCACGTCCCCCGTGACGCCGGTCCACTCGAGCGGGGGAGAGACATCGTTTCCGTCGTCCGTGTACCGGACCGGGATCTCGTGGCCGTGAGCGAATGCAGGCGAGATCAACGTCAGCGCCATGGCGGCCTCCGTGCCGGGGTTCGTCCTCGGGACCCTCCCTGGTGCCCGGGGCGCGCTCCAGCAAGCGAGGGTGCCGCGGGCATCGCCGCGCACCGCCGGGCGGAGGCGCTGCGCCGAGGCGCGGCTACCCGCCCCGCCGCTTCGCCAGCTCCGCTTCGAGCGCGCGCAGCCGCTCCTCCGCCGCCAGCGCCCGCTGATCTGCGGCTCGCTTCGCGTCCTCCGCGGCGGCGGCCCGCGCGTCGGCCGCCCGCTTCGCCTCCTCGGCCGCCCGTGTCGCCTCCTCGGCCGCCCGCTTCGCCTCCTCGGTCGTCGGCACGAGGTTCACTCCCGCCGCGTCGCGCGCGATCCGCAGCCGCACCGCGCCCCGCTCCCGGCGTACCACCAGGAATGCGTCGATCTCCTCGCTCCGCGCCGGGCCGTCGCCGCGGTAAACGCGCACGAACGCCCCGTCAGCGTCCCGACGATAGACCTGCAGCGGCACCCGCACGCCGCGCCGCTCGGGGCCGAGCGCCGCCTCGGGATCGAAGATCACGAGCTCCCGCACCCCGAGCTGCGCGTACTTCGGCGGGTTCTCCTCGTAGTCCTTCTTCCAGTCGTCGGACACGATCTCGACCGCCCAGCGCGGCGGCCGGTGGCCGGGCAGCCACGTCTGCCACATCTTCGGCCGCGGCGGCGGCGGCGGATCCTCGAGCAGGTAGACGTCCGGCGAGACCCGGACGAGCGGCTCCCCCCGGACCCAGGCGAAGAAGTGATCGCCCCCGCAGTACAGCGTCGTGATGCCGCGCTCCGCGAGGAGCTCGCTCAGGCAGGACAGGAGGATGCGGATGATCTCGCCCTGCTCGACGCTCTCCCCCATGTCGTCCTCGTCCGTCAGGTACCAGGCCGACCAGTCGACCGGCGCGCCCACCTCCTCGGGCGCTGGATCGTGGACGACGAACGCTCCTGGCCTCCGGCCGCGCCGTACAGGACTTGCTACGCCGCTCGGCTGCATCATTCCCCGAGCATACCCCACCCCGGCGCAACGCGACAGCAGCCCCCGGCCCGGCCCGGGGCCCCCCGGACGCGACCCCCCCGGGGCCCGCGCCCCGCAGGCTCAGGCGCCCGTCACAGCCCGAGGCGCCGCAGCGGGAGCTCCCGCACGCGCGTCTTCGTCAGGGCGAAGACCGCGTTCGCGATCGCCGGCGCGACCGGCGGCACCCCGGGCTCGCCGACGCCGCCGGGGGGCGCGTCGCTCTTCACGATCTCCACGTGGATCCGCCTCGGCACCTCCGTGCTGCGCGCGACCGGGTAGTCGCGGAAGTTCGTCTGCTCGACCGCGCCCCCCTTCATCGTGATCGCGCCGTGCAGCGCGACGCTGATCCCGAACACCACGGCGCCTTCCATCTGCGCGCGCACGCGGTCCAGGTTGATGACCGTGCCGGGGTCCGCGACGAGCCACACCTCGTCGACCTGCACCTTGCCGAGCGCGTCCTTCGAGACCGCGGCGACGACCGCCACGTACGTGAGGAAGCTCCGGTGCGCCGCGAGCCCCAGCGCGCGCCCCGCCTTGCGCGCCGCGCTCCACCCCGAGAGCTCCGTCACGCGCTCGATGACGCGCCGCAGCCGGCCCACGTCGACCGGGTGCTCGTCGAGCGACGCCCCGTAGTTCGGGAGCCTCGAGATCCCGAGCTCCGCGGGCGTCGCCTCGCGGGCCGGGCCGAGCACCTCGAGCAGCACGTCGCGCGGATCGGCCTGCCGCGCGTGCGCGATCTCGTCGATGAAGCTCTGGATCGCGAACGCGTGGAAGATGTTGCAGACCGACCGGAGCCACCCGATCCGGACGTGGGCCTTGGCGTCGCACGCCTCGACGCGCAGGTTCGGCGTCGCGAGCGCGAGATCGAGCACGCCGAGGTCGAGCTCCATCGCGCTCGGGGTCGTCGACTTCCCGTCGAACGTCGACGGGATCGGCGGGAACGCCGTCCGGTGGAGCCACGCGGTGAGCTTGCCGTCCGCGTCGAGCCCCGCCTTCAGCCGCTGCGCGCTCACGCTGTGGAAGTAGCCGCTCTGCACGTCGTCCTCGCGGGTCCACTGCACGCGGACCGGCGCCCCCACCTCGCGCGCGAGCAGCGCCGCCTCGGCGACGTAGTCCGGCTTCGACTTGCGGCCGAAGCCGCCGCCGAGGAGCGTCACGTGCACGGTGACCTTCCCCTCGTCGAGGCCGAGCGCCCGCGCCACCTCGGCGCGCGCCGCCTGGGGGTTCTGCGTCGGCGCCCACACCTCGCAGCCGTCCGCGTCGACCCGCGCCACCGCCGCGGGCGGCTCCATGGCCACGTGCGCGAGGTGCGGCACGTGGTACTCGGCCTCGATCGTGCGCGCCGCCGCCGCGAACGCCCGGTCCACGTCGCCGACCTGCCGCATCACCTTGCCCGGCGCGCTCGCCGCGCGCGAGAGCGCCTCCCGGAAGCTCGCCGAGTCGTACGCCGCGTTCGCGCCGTGATCCCACGTGACCTCCAGCGCCGCCCGCCCGCGCATCGCGGCCCACGTCGTGTCCGCCACGACCGCGACGCCGCCGAGCGGCTGGAACCCGACCGGGCCCTTCGGCGCCGGCAGCTCCACGAGCCGCTTCACGCCCGGCACGGCCAGGGCGCGCGCCCCGTCGTACCGCGCGACCTTGCCGCCCACGACCGGCGGGCGCGCGACGACCGCGGTGAGCATCCCCGGCAGGCGCACGTCCGCGCCGAACTGGGCGGCGCCCGTGACGATGGCCGGCCCGTCGAGCAGCGGGAGCGGGCCGCCGACGCGCTTGAGCTCCGAGGCGGGGCGGAGCGCGACGGCCTTCGCGTCCGGCACCGGCAGCTTCGCCGCGTCGGCCACGAGCTCGCGGAAGTCCAGCGAGCGCCTCGATTTCGCGTGGTGGACCGCGTGCCCCTCGGCGACGCACTCCGCCGCGGGCACGCGCCACCGCTTCGCCGCGACCGCGACGAGCATGGCGCGCGCCGTCGCGCCCACGCGCCGCAGCGGCTCGTAGCTGCCGCGCACGCTGCGCGAGCCGTCGGTGTTCTGGTCGCCGTACGCCTTGTCGCCGTCGGCCTGCACGACCTTGACGCGCGCCATGTCGGCGCCGAGCTCGTCGGCGACGAGCACCGGCAGCGAGCTGCGGATCCCCTGCCCCATCTCCGACCGGTGACAGACGATCGACACCGTCCCGTCGGTCGCGATGTGCAGGAACACGCTCGTCCGGAGCCCGGCGGACGCCGGCGCCGGCGCCCTGGCCTCCGCGGCGTCGGCGCGGCCCTCGGCGAGCCCGAGCGCGAGCCCGCCCACCGCGAGCCCGAGCCCCGCGAGGAAAGAGCGGCGGAGGAGGACGACCCGTTGCTGTTCCATCTTCACTCCGTGGGCAGGCCGGCGGCCTTGCGGACCGCCGCCCGGATGCGCGTGTACGTGCCGCACCGGCAGAGATTGCCGGCGAGCGAGCGATCGATGTCCTCGTCCGAGGGCCGCGGGTTCTTCCGGAGCAGCGCCGCGGCGCTCATGATCTGCCCCGCCTGGCAGAAGCCGCACTGCGGGACGCCGAGCTCCACCCACGCGCGCTGCAGCGGGTGGTCGCCGGACGGGCTCAGCCCCTCGATCGTCGTGACCGAGCCGCCCGCCGCGCGCCGCACCGGCGTCACGCACGCGCGCACGGTCTCGCCGTCGAGGTGCACCGCGCACGCCCCGCAGAGCGCCTGGCCGCAGCCGTACTTCGTCCCCGTGAGGCCGAGCACGTCGCGCAGCACCCAGAGGAGCGGCATCTCCGGATCCACGTCGAGCCGGTGCTCGGCGCCGTTCACCTTCAGGATGATCATGGTCGTGCCTCCTCGGGCGGGCACGCGGCGCCCGCCTTCACCCACGCGTCGATGAGCGCGCCGAAGGCCGCCTGCGACCCCGGCGGCGTCGTGCGGCCGTGCCCCGGCGCCCACCCCCAGGCCACGAGCTCGTCGTGCGCGGCGTGCTCGGCGATCTGCGAGAGCGTCTTGTCGCCGTTGCGCGCGGGATCCTTGATCTGCGCGCAGATCGCCGCGGGCGAGCGGCCCAGCCACGCCATCTCGGCGGGCGCGAGGTGCCAGCCCGGCGCCCCGGGCACGCGCGCGAGCTCGAGGTTCCTGTCCTGGTGGCACGACGTGCACTCCATCGCCGCCACCCCGCGATCCCGGGCGCCGCGCTCGACCGGCGGATCGTGGCGCTCGCCGCGATCGCCCTGGCGCGGGACGCCGTCGTGCGGGTGGCAGTTCACGCAGCGCGGATGGAGCAGCACCTTGCTCGCCTCGAGGAAGATCGAGGCCGCGCGCGCGTCGTCGTCATGGATGGCCGCGAACGCCTCCGGGCCGCGGAGCTCGCCCGGCGCCACGGGCGGGAGGACCGGCTTCGGCGCCTCCGCGCGCGGCGCGTCGCACGCCGCGGCGAGGAGGGCGACGCCCGCGAGAAAGGAGAGGTGGAGTGGCTGCATCGCTCGGCGCAGACTGCTGGCTCTGCGTCCACGACACAAGTGCCGCAGCAACACCGGAACCCCTCCGGTGCATCCCGGGCAACGGATTCAGCGCCGCGCACGTTGTAGCGAGCTGTCACGAGCGCTCCCCGAAGTGCGGCTCCGCGCCACGGCGGCCGGCGCGAGCTCCCTCACGATCCCGGGGACGACACCCTCCAGAACGCTGGCTCGCCCCGTGCAAGCCCGCGTCGTCCATGAGCAAGACGGTAGGAATGGGCGAAGCCACACAACCGTCGCCGTGCCCGATCGCCCCAGCCGAGGCAACTTGTCACGCCGCCGCGTCGGACGTGGCGCATGGGCCTCTTCCGGGCGCGCAGGCGGGGTCGCAGCTCCGGCTCCTCCGCGCGCTCGGCCAGGGCGGGATGGGGAGCGTCTGGCTCGCCGAGCACGTCGCGCTCAGGACGCAGGTCGCGGTGAAGTTCCTCCGCGACACGTACGCGGATCACCCGCTGGCCGTCGAGCGGCTCCGGCGCGAGGCCGAGGCGGCCGCCCGGATCCAGAGCCCCCACGTCGTGCGCGTCTTCGATCTCGGGTGCACCGACCAGGGGACCCCCTACATCGTGATGGAGCACCTCGAAGGCGAGACGCTCCACGACCTGCTCGCGCGGCGTGGGCGGCTGTCGCTCGACGAGACGGCCTGCATCGTGCGCCAGCTCGGCGCGGCGCTGGCCAGGGCGCACGAGGCGGGCGTCGTCCACCGCGACATCAAGCCCGAGAACGTCTTCCTCGTGGCCGGCGAGCGCGATCCGTTCGTGAAGGTGCTCGACTTCGGCATCGCCAAGGACACGGCGGGCAACGCCGAGCGGCTCACCATGACGGGCGCCATCCTGGGGACGCCGCACTTCATGTCGCCGGAGCAGATGGCCGGTGGGGCGCGGGTCGGACCCGCGAGCGATCTCTGGTCGCTCGGCGTCGTGACCTACCTCTGCCTGACGGGACGGACCCCCTTCGGCGGCGCCACCATCGCGGCGGTCGCGGTCGCGATCGATCGAGGGCCGCCCCCGCTGCCGTCCCGGCTCGTCCCCGGCCTGCCGCCCGCCGTCGACGCGTGGCTCCTCTCGCTGCTCCAGCCGGACCCGGCGCGCCGCGCCCAGAGCGCGCGCGACGTCCTCGACGCGCTGGACGCGGCCTTGGCCGCGCCCAGCGACGCGCGGCCCGCCGCGGCCTGGACGGAGCCCACGCCCGCGCGCGACGCCCTCGCCTCGGGCGAGGGCTTCCCGTCGCTCGTGACCACGTTGCTGCCGTTCGCCCCGCTCGGCCCGGGCTCGCCGGGGCTGCCGGCGCGCAGGCGCGCCTGGGCCGTGGCCGCCGCCGCCGTCCTGGGGGCCGGCACCCTGGCCTGGGCCGGCGCTTCCGGTGTGACCCGGGCGGCGCCGGCGGTGCCGCCGGCGCAGATCGCGTCGCTCGCGCTGACCGGGGACGGGCCGGCCGAGCGCCCCGCCTCCCCTGCCGCCGCGCTGGCCGCGCACTGCGCGCCGGGCGCGTCGCAGCCAGGAGGGCCGGGCGCGTTGCCCCCCGGAGCGCCGGGCGCGCCGCAGACCGCGCTCGGGGCGCCGGGCGACTCTCGGGCGCCGGACGGCGTCCAGGCGGCGCGCTCCGCCGCTCGATCCGCCCCCGCCGCGCTGCCGGCCGGCAAGAGGGTCATCCACCGCGCGCGCGCGCGCCGCGATCTCGGCTTTTGACAGAGGACACCCATGCACCCGGGGCCCAGGACGCTGTGGATGTTTCCCTGCCTGATCCTCGCGACCTTGCCGGCGAGCGCCACGGCAGCGCAGGCCGACTCCGTCGCCGCGCTGGACGAGACGACGCGCAGCGAGGCCCGCGAGCTCGTGTACCTGGGCGACGAGCTCTTCGCCCGGAAGAAGCTCGCGGAGGCGCTCCGCGCTTACCAGCGCGCCGAGCAGCTCGTCGCCGTGCCCACGACCTCCATCGAGGTGGCGAAGACGCTCGCCGCGATCGGGCGGCTGAGCGAGGCGCGCGACATCGCGGCGGCGATCGCGTCGGAGCACGCGACCCCGGGAGAGCCGTGGCCGTTCACGCAGGCGCGGCGCCGCGCCGACGCGCTGCGGGCCGAGCTCGACGAGCGCATCCCCCGGCTGCGGGTGACGATCACGCCGGACCCCGGCGGGGCCCCGCTCAAGATCGACGGCCAGGAGGTGGCGCTCTCCGCGGAGGGCGTCCCGATCGATCCGGGCAACCACTGGATCGACGTCGAGGCCGACGGCTACGTCGGCGTGAGGCAGCGCGTCTACGTCCCGGAGAAGGAGGTCACGACGCTGGACATCGTCCTCACGCCGGCGCCTCGCCCGGACGGCGCCCCGTGGATCCTCGGCGGGTTCCTGGTCTCGGGCGCGGGGCTCGCGGTGGGGATCGGCGCGGGCGCGGCGTACCTGAGCGAGCGGAGCGATCTCGAGGCGGCGTGCCGGCGGAGGGACGCGGGCTGCTCCGGGGACGCGCGCGCCGGCGCGAACGCGCTGGGCTGGGCCTCGAACGTGGGGTTCGGCCTCGCCGTCGCCGGCGCGGTCGTCGGGGGGCTCGCCCTGGGCCTCGAGGGCTCGAGGGCGCCGGCCTCGAGCGTCGCCTGGACGCTCGGGCCGGGCTACATCGGCGTGCGAGGGACGTTATGACGAGGCGCCCCGCCCTCCTCGGCGCGCTCGCCGCGTGGCTCGCGGGCTGCCAGGTCGTCGCCCCGCTCCCCGCCGCCGGGGACGAAGGCGAGCTCCCCGGGCTCGACGACGTGGCCGCGAACGCAGGCGCGGGTGCGGGCGGCGACGCGAGCGCGGGCGGCGGCGCGGGCGCGGGCGGCGGCGCGGGCGCGGGCGGCGAGGACGGCGACGGCTGCGAGGCGCTCTGCGCGGTCTTCGCGGCGCTCTGCCCGCGCGCGATGGCAGAGCTCGAGGGCTGCGCGTCCCTGTGCGACCTCTGGCCGACGCCGGAGGTCTCCAGCGCGTGCAGACCGATCGACGCCGAGGGCTCGCTCGCGTGCCGCCTGCAGCAGCTCTATGCCGCGCTGGAGGGAGCGGACAGCGACGAACGCGAGGACGTCTGTGACGACCTCCTGGATGGCCGCTGTCCGGGGCCCGGGTGCGAGGGCGACGCCGGCGACTGAAGGCCCACGGCTCCGAACGGCGCGGCGCGCTGCGGCGCGAGGTGCTACCCCCTCGCGCACCGTGAGCCCCCGCGTTCCGCAGCAGCCGAAAATCACCCCGCCCGCCCGAGGCGGCGCGGCCTCGTCCGCGTCCGCGAGCCCGGTCCGCTTTCCCGAGGAGCTGCCCATCTCGGCGCGGGTGCTCGACATCGCCCGGGCCATCGAGGCGAACCCCGTCGTGATCGTCGCCGGCGAGACCGGCTCCGGCAAGACCACGCAGCTCCCCAAGATCTGCCTGGCCATGGGCCGCGGCCTCTCCGCCCGGATCGGCGTCACCCAGCCGCGCCGCATCGCCGCCACCAGCGTCGCGGCCCGCGTCGCCCGCGAGCTCGGCGTCGAGCTGGGCAAGGAGGTCGGCTACAAGATCCGCTTCTCGGACCGGACCAGCCCGGCGACGTACGTCAAGTACATGACCGACGGCATCGTCCTGGCCGAGATCCAGGGCGATCCGCGCCTCCGCGCGTACGACACGCTCATCATCGACGAGGCCCACGAGCGCAGCCTCAACATCGACTTCCTGCTCGGCTACATCAAGCGCCTGCTGCCGGCGCGGCCCGATCTCCGCGTCGTCATCAGCTCCGCGACGCTCGAGACCGAGCGGTTCTCGGCCTACTTCGGCGGCGCCCCGGTCATCGAGGTCTCGGGCCGCACCTACCCCGTCGAGGTCATCCACCGCCCCCCGGAGACCGGCGAGGCGGAGCTCGCCGACGCCGTCGCCAACACGGTCGAGGAGATCACCTCCATCGATCCGCGCGGCGACATCCTCGTGTTCCTGCCGGGCGAGCGGGAGATCCACGACACCATGGCCGAGCTCGAGCGCCACGGCTTGCCGCATACGACGCTCCTGCCGCTCTACGGCCGGCTGCCGCAGGGCGACCAGCAGCGGGTGTTCCAGCCCTTGCCCGGGCGGCGGATCGTGCTCGCGACGAACGTCGCCGAGACGTCGCTCACCATCCCGGGCATCGTGTACGTGGTCGACGCGGGGCTCGCCCGCGTCAACCGCTACGTCCCCCGCACGGGCGTCACGCAGCTCCAGATCGAGCCCATCTCGCGGGCGAGCGCCGATCAGCGCAAGGGGCGCGCGGGCCGCGTGCAGAGCGGCGTCTGCTTCCGGCTCTACGCGGAGCAGGACTACCAGGCGAGGCCCGCCCACACCGACCCGGAGATCCTGCGCGTCGGCCTCTCGGGCGTCATCCTGCAGATGAAGGCGGTCGGGCTCGGCGACATCGAGGGCTTCCCGTTCCTCGACGCGCCGTCGAAGCGCGCGATCGACGAGGGCTACCGGGTGCTCGAGGAGCTCGGCGCCCTCGACGACGCGGGGGCGCTCACGGACATCGGCCAGAAGCTCGCGCGGCTGCCGCTCGACCCGCGGCTCGGCCGGATGATCCTGGGCGGCGAGGGCGAGGGGGCGCTCGCCGAGGTGCTGATCATCGCCGCCGCGCTCGGGGTGCAGGATCCGCGCGAGCGGCCGCTCGCGGCGCAGCGGCAGGCCGACGACGCGCACCGGAGGTTCCGGGACGAGGGCTCGGACTTCGCGGGCCTGCTCAAGCTGTGGGCGTTCTACCAGGACGCGCAGGGCCGGCTCACCCAGAACCAGCTCCGCAAGGCGTGCCGCGATCACTTCGTCTCGTACCTGCGCATGCGCGAGTGGGCCGACGTGCACCGGCAGCTCACCCGCATCACGCGCGACATGGGGCTGTCGCCGAACACCGCGCCCGCGAAGGGGGACGCCATCCACCGCGCGCTCCTGCCCGGCCTGCTCAGCAGGATCGGCCTGTGGAACCAGGAGCAGCGGGTGTACCTCGGCGCCCGCCAGACGCGCTTCCAGCTCCACCCCTCGTCGGGCCTCGCGAAGAAGCCGCCCGCGTGGATCATGGCGGCCGAGCTGGTCGAGACCTCGCAGCTCTTCGCCCGCATGGCGGCGGCCGTCGATCCCGCGTGGCTCGAGGCCGCGGCCGGCCCGCTCTGCAAGCGCAGCTACGGCGACCCGCACTGGACCGCGCGCTCCGCGACGGTGACGGCCCGGGAGCAGGTGACGCTCTACGGCCTGCCGATCGCGCGCGACCGCCGGGTCGACTACGGCCCGATCGATCCGCGGGCGTCGCGCCAGATCTTCATCGTCCACGCGCTGGTGCGGCAGGAGTACGCGACGCGCGCGCCGTTCATGGAGGCGAACCGCCGGCTCTTCGAGGAGGTCCGGCGGCTGCGCGACAAGGCGCGGCGGAGCGAGCTGCTCGCGGACGAGCACGCGCTGGAGCTCTTCTTCGACCGGCGCCTGCCCGAGGGGGTGTACAGCGGCAAGACGTTCGAGGCGTGGCGCAAGGAGGCCGAGGCGAGCGACCCGCGGGCGCTCCACCTCGCGCTCGCCGACGTGCTGCTCGACGAGGCCACGGAGCTCACCGAGGAGCGCTTCCCCGACGCGCTGGAGCTCTACGGCGCCTCCGTGCCGCTCACCTACCGCTTCGAGCCGGGCGAGGACGACGACGGCATCGCGCTCGCGCTGCCGCTCGTGCTCCTGCCGCAGGCCGATCCGGACGAGCTCGAGTGGATGATCCCCGGCTGGCACGCCGAGAAGATCGCCCAGCTCCTCGAGACGCTGCCGAAGGCGCTCCGCAAGGCGCTCTTCCCGATCCGGGAGGTCGCCCGCGAGCTCGCGGACGAGCTGCGCCCGTTCGAGGGGCCGCTGCGGGCCGCGCTCGCGCGCGCCGTCGAGGAGCGGACGGGCGAGCGCGTGCCGCCCGACGTGTTCCGGCCCGAGGATCTGCCGCCGTACCTGCGCTTCTACTTCCGCGTGCTCGGCGAGGACGGGCGGGTGATCGGCGAGGGGCGCGACCTCCGGGATCTGAAGGATCGCTTCTCGGGCCGCGCGCGCGAGGCGTGGGCGCGGGCCGGCAAGGCGGGGGTGGAGCGGGAGGGGCTCACGTCGTTCGCCGTCGAGGCGCTGCCCGAGCGCGTGCCGGTCGACGCCGGCGGGATCCGGGTGTTCGGCTACCCGGCGCTGGTCGACCAGGAGACGTCGGTCTCGGTGCGCGTGCTCGCCTCGCGGGCGGCGGCCGACGAGGCGACGCGGGGCGGGCTGCGGCGGCTGATCCTCTTGCAGATGGGGGGCAAGCCGAGCCAGCTCGAGCAGCCGCTGCGCAGCGCGGTGGCGGTGAGCGGGCTCGGCGCGAAGGTGGCGCCGGGCGAGCCGGGCCTGGCCCGGCAGATCGTGCTGCGCGCGCTCGACGAGGCGTTCCGGCTCGGCGATCCGGCCGCGTTCCCGAGGACGCGGGCCGCGTTCCAGGCGCGCCTGACCGAGGGCCGGGGGACGCTGCAGGGGGTGCTCGGGCGGCTCACGGGGCTCGCGCGGGAGATCGGCGTGGAGCTCGACCGGGTGCAGTCGATGCTCCGGACGATGACGGGCAAGCCGGGCGCCGCGCGGCCGGCGCTCGACGACGTGCGCACGCAGCTCGACTTCCTGTTCCCGGTGGGGCTCTTCTCGCGCGCGCCGCTCGAGCGGCTCGCGCACCTGCCCCGCTACCTGCGCGCGATGCAGATCCGGCTCGAGCGCCTGCCGAACGGCCCGCAGAAGGACCAGGCCAAGGCCGCGCAGGTGCTGCCGTTCTGGCAGGACTGGCTCAAGCAGAGAGACGCGCTGCGCAGGCGGGGCGTCCCGGCCGAGGAGCTGGAGTCGTTCCGCTGGATGGTCGAGGAGCTGCGCGTGTCGCTGTTCGCGCCCGAGCTGAAGGCGGCGGTCCCGGTGTCGCCCCAGCGGCTCGCGGAGCAGTGGAAGCGCATGCTGGGATAGCGGCGCGATCGCCGGAGGCCGCCCCTCCTCCGGAGACGGTCGCCCGGCCACGGGAGCGGCCCGGCTCCGCGCCGCCGCAGGGACGAACCTGGGCGACCGCGTCTCAGCGGAGCGCGTCGCGCAGCGCCGTGTCGAGCGTATCGAGCACCAGACGCACGCGCGGCACGTTGCGCAGCTCCCGGTGGTACGCGAGAAAGACGGGCACCAACGGCAGCTCCACGTCGACGTCGAGCCGCACGAGCCCCGGCGTCGAGCGCACCGCGGGCTCGGACAGGACCGCGATCCCTTGCCCCTGCAGCGCCGCCTCGAGGAGCGCAAAGTGCGAGTTCGACCGCAGGACGAAGCGCTTTGCCCCGTGGGCCACGAGCCACGTCGTCTTCGGCGCTGGCCCCGGCGTCCCTTCGTAGCCGACGAAATCGTGGCGCGCGAAATCGGCCGTCCTCAGCCGCCCGCCCCGGAGCCGCCGCTCGATGTAGCTCGGCGCGGCGTAGAGCCCGAACGGGACCCGCCCGACCGGGCGATGGACGACCGCGGGCGACGACGATTTGCTCGCGCGCATCGCGATGTCCGCCTCGCGCCGCGCGAGGTCGACGACCCGCGCCTCCGAGAAGATTTCCAGCAGGAGCCCCGGATACAGGCGCCGGAGCCCGCAGAGGAGCTGCGTCACGGGCCGCACGACCGCATCGGCCAGCGACACGCGCACGGTCCCGGAGAACGCCTCCTCCCCTCCGTCACGACGGATCGCGCGCAGCCCGCTCTCGATCCGCTCGGCGAGCGCCACGAGCTCGAGCGCGTCGGGCTCGACGGACGTCCCCCCGTTGCTCCGGTGCACCAGCGGCCGCCCGAGCGCCGCTTCCAGCGCGTCGATGCGCCGCGCGACGGTGGAGGTCGAGCACCCGAGCGCCTTGCCCGCGGCGAGGAAGCTGCGATGGCGGTGCAGCGCGAGGAGCACGCGGAGATCGTCCCAGGGCGGAGCGCCTGCGCTTTGCATTCCTGGGAAACGACTTACCACCGATGTTCATTGTCGACAATCACGCCGGCAACCATCATCCAGGCATGAATGCTTTCGATTTCAAGGGCAAGACGGTGCTCGTCACGGGCGCCTCCATGGGCATCGGCGAGGCGTTCGCCCGCGAGCTGTCGCGGCGCGGGGCGACCCTGGTCCTCACCGCGCGCAGCGGAGCGAAGCTGGCCGCGCTCGCCGCAGAGCTCGGCGAGGCGCACGTCTTCGCCGCGGATCTCGCCGCGCCAGGCGCCGCGCAGCGCCTCTTCGACGCCGTCACCGCGAAGGGGCTCGAGGTCGACGTCCTCGTCAACAACGCCGGCTTCGGCGTCTATGGCGCCTTCGGGGACCTCTCCCTGGCGACGCAGCGCGAGCAGGTCTATCTGAACGTCGGCGCGCTCGTCGAGCTCACGCACCTCTTCATGCCCATGCTCGAGCGGCGCCAGGGGGGCGTCATCCAGGTGGCCTCGATGGCGGCCTTCCAGCCGATTCCGTACTTCACGGTCTACGCGGCGACGAAGGCGTTCGTCCTCTCCTTCGGCGAGGCGCTCTGGGCCGAGTACCGCCCGCGCGGCGTGCGCGTCCTCACCCTGTGCCCCGGCGCGACGGAGACGCCGTTCTTCCAGCGCGCCGGCGAGATCCCGTTCGCCAGCAGGAGGGCGCGGCCGGAAGACGTGGTGCGCCTCGGGCTCGCGGCCTTCGTGGCCGGCCGCGCGACGGTCGTCCACGGCGCCGCGAACAGGGTCACCGCGCTTCTCTCCCGCTTCCTCGGCCGGGAATTCCTCGTGAAGGCGATGGCGCGCCTGGGGAAGCCAGCGGCGCCGGAGCTCCCCGGCGCCGCCGGTCGCGCGGCTTGATCGGGTCCGCGCCCCAGGGAACGGGCGAGCGCGGGCCGATCACCCGGCGCAGGGACGTGAGATGTGGGGGGAAAGAGGGCGGCGGGCGGTTGCGGTTACCGGCATCCGTGCAGGATCTGCAGCAGCGCTTTTCCGTGGAGCGCGCGGCGCGGGGCGATCGCCGGGGGGCGATCGGAGCCGAGCAGCCGCGACCGGAGCGACCTCGACCGGGTCGCGTCGCGCGGCGAGCTCTGCCACGGCGCCTTGCTCGCGCTCGCGGGGTGCGCGAGGGCGTAGCGCAGGAGCTCGTGCGTCCACGGCTCGAACATCGCGAACACCTCGTCCACGAGCGCCTTGTACCGCGCGCGCGTCTCCGGATCGAGCGTGATGCGCGCGAGCTCCGCGTGATCGGCGTTCACCGCGTGGCCCGACTCGCGCTCGAAGTGGAAGTTGCCGCAGTAGCGGAGCTGCGTGCCGAGGCGCCTCTCCAGCACCTCCGCCAGGGGGAGGATCGCCCCGAAGAGGACGTTGCCGGTCTCCTCGATGGCCTCGATGATGACGAGCCGCTCGAGGCCCGTCGTGCCCTTGATGAGCGCGGTGAGCCGCGCGGTCAGGATCCTGTTCTGTATCGTCTCCTCCCCCCAAAGGAAGCGCATCCACTCCGTGCCCCGCGCCTCCACGTTGTAGCCGAGCTTCTCCAGATCCTCCAGGTACCAAGGCCAGTGGTGGTCGTCCTCGCGCGAGTGCTCGTTGACCATCTCCTGGTAGACGTCCGCTGCGCCCTCCTCCCGCAGCACGAACTTGTTCAGGTCACCGAAGCTCAAGATGAAGTGAGCCATGCACGGATAGAACGCGAGCCGCTCGCGCGGATCGAGCTGCTCGTCACGCATCCGCTCGAACAGGGGTAGACGAGCGTATGCCTGCTTCTTCTGGAAAATGTGCCGCAAGACCTGCCGCATAAGCGATCTCCTTTCGGCTGATTGTGTTGATTCGTGCGATCCCTCTGTTTGTGAAGCCAAGCGTCGTGCGTGCCCCCTGAGGCCTCAAGACGATGGCGCGCCGAAATGGATGCCGTCGGATCCCACCTGGGGTGAAATCCTGCTACGAACCCCCTCCACTGCACTCCGAGCTTGATTTCTGAAAAGCCACGTCAAACCACCTCAGACGTCCTGCAACGTTGGGGGGTGCTTCCACTCGGTAAGGGCACTCTAGCGCAAGTCGGGCGTGAGCTGAATCCGGTATCTTCAGGAAAATCCATACCGACGTGGGGGGCGGCGCCCAGGTAGACGAAGGAGCGTCAATGTGCGACATCGTCGCTCGACGTCCGGGCCTGGTTGATGACTCGCCCCCGAAGCGCGCCCGAGAGCACCCATCGACTCACCACCGAACGTGGGAGTGGACCCATGTCGCACACCCATGTTTCGAGCATGCTTCTGGCGGGTCCCACTCGCTCGCACCTGAGCGATATCGAGCCGGGTGGAAGGGCCGGCGACGTCGGTCGCGCGCGCGTGATCAAACAGCTTGAAGAGGGACGGCCGGCGCATGTAACTTGCCGAGTTGTGCCGTGAAAAACCAATTCGACTCAGTCGTGGTGATGGAACCTGAGAGCCGCGCGCTCCCGAAGGGCGCCCCCGTGCGCGACGAGGTCGTGCGGCTGGTCCGTGAGAAGCGCTACGAGGAAGCGCTGGCGGTGCTGTACCAGGCGCGCTCGGAGTCCCCCGGCGATCGCGAGCTTCAGGCGAGCATCGAGCGGATCAAGGAGTTCCTGGCCGGCGCCTACGCCAAGCGGCTCGGCGGCCTCGACAAGGTGGCGGGGCCCATCCCGATGTCCGCGGGTCGCTCGCCCGACGCGCTGCTGGTGGCGCGGTACGTCGATGGCTCGTCGACGTTCGACGACATCGCGCAGATGTGCCCGCTCGGGCGGCTCCGCACGCTGCAGGTGCTGGTCGGGCTCTACACGGGGAGAGAGGTCGCGTCGCCGTTCAGCGAGAGGACCTCGCCGACCGTCGGCGAGAGGACCTCGCCGAGCGTCAGCGAGAGGACCTCGCCGGCCATCAGCGAGATGACGCCGGCGCCCGTGCGGCGGGCGTTCGACACGATGCCCGAGGCCGGCGCGGACATGGCGCCGCCGACCATGCCGGCGCGCGGGGTGCAGCGGCGACCGCAGGAGCCTCCCCCCGACAGCAAGCCCTTCACGCTCCCGGTGGCCGAGAGCGCGGAGGACCGGCGCTACCGCGAGGCGTTCGCCCGCGGCACCGCCGCGTTCGTGCAGCGCCGCTACGCCGAGGCGATCGAGGCCTTCGAGGCCTGCGCGCGCATGCGCCCGGGCGACGCGGGGGCGTCGGTCATGCTGCGCCGGGCGCAGCGCGAGCGCGACCTCGGAGGCTGATGGGGATGCCCATCGTCGTGGTCGCCGATCCCGATCTGCGCGAGCGCATGCGGTGCATCCGCGTCATGGCCGGGCAGGCGCCGGTGAGCGCCCTCGGCGCGGCCACCTGGGAGGAGCTCGAGCAGGCCCTCGACGGCGCGCCGCACGCGGAGCTCATCATCTACGCGCCGGCGCTCCCGGGCGAGCCGGAGGACGCCGTCGCGCGGCTCCTCCGCCGCACGGCGCGGCTGGTGCTCGCCGTGAACGACGGCGTCGAGGTCCCGGACGCGGCGAGCACCACGCGCGTCGCGTGGCCCATCGCCGAGGAGACGCTCGTCCTCATGGCGCACGCCGCGGGCGCGCAGTCGGCGCCGCTCGGGATGAACTTCGTGCCCGTCGACTTCTTGCAGATGATCTGCATGTCCGGCGACTCGCACGTCCTCGTGGTCAGCAACGACAGCGCCGACGTCGGCCTGATCGAGGTGCGGCGCGGCCAGGTGTGGACGGCGTTCGACGGCCTCGGCGTGGGCGAGGCGGCGTTCGCCCGGCTCATCCGCCCGGAGATGCGGGTGCGCGTCACCCCGGCCGTGGGCTCGACGAAGGAGCGCACCATCTTCAAGGATCTCTCGGAGCTCCTGCTCGACTCGCTGCGCCGCATCGACGAGGGCAGCGTGGAGGTGCCGCCGCCGATCTCCTCGCGGCGCATCGAGATCGCGATCGCCTCGCCGGAGCAGATCGCCTCCCGCATCAAGCAGCTCAACGCCGACGCGCGGCGCCTCTTGATGGAGCGCAGCTACAGCGAGGCGGCCCGCGTCCTCACCGACCTCTCCGCGCTCGACCCCGCCTCCAGCCTCGTGCGCGCTAACCTGGAACAGCTACGCAAGCTCGGATACCCAAGATGACCCGATCCATCGCATTCGCCAGCCTGAAGGGCGGAGTGGGAAAGACCACCGTGGCGCTCAACTGCGCCTTCGCCTTCGCGCGCCGGGGCGCGCGGACCCTCCTCGTCGACACGGATCCGCAGGGCGCCATCGGCATGTCGCTCGACGGCGTCGGCGACCGCGCCGGCCTGGCCGCGAACCTCGCGCGCGGCGGCCCGCCGCTCGAGGGCCTGGTGAAGACCCGGCTCCCGGAGCTCTGCCTCCTGCCCATGGGCGTCGTCGACGCGCTCGACGAGGATCGCTTCGCCGTGGCCGCGCGCGACGCCAACATCCTGGGGCGCATCCTGGAGCACAGCCAGCGCGACTTCGACCTGGTCCTCTTCGACACGCCGGCCGGGCTCGGCGGGATGTCGCGCCTCGCGCTGGAAGAGGTGGACAGCGTCATCGCCGTGGCGCAGTGCGAGCCGCTCGCGCTCCGGGCCCTGCCCCGGCTGCTCGAGCTCCTGGCGAAGCTCCGCGAGATCGGCTCCGCCTGCGCCCTGCTCGGCGTGGTCGGCACCATGAGCTCGTTCCGCGACCCGGTCCTCCTGGCCTCGCTGGAGGAGCTGTGGTCCCTCTACCGCGATCAGGTCTTCGACACCGCGATCCCGCGCGACGGCACGTTCCTCCAGGCGAGCCGCGCGGGCGTGCCGCTCGGCCTGCTCAGCCGGCGCCCGCCGGCGGTCGCCGCGGTGTTCGACAAGCTGGTGGCCGAGATCGAAGAGCGCCTCGGCCCGGCGGAAGGAGGAGGGGACAATGACGGTCCGATCCGTCTCGTGGACTGACGCGCAGCGGGTGTCGTCGCTGCTCGAGCGGGTGGGCGCGCCGCGGTCGCGCGAGCCCGCGGCGCTCGTGCGCGCCATGGGGGACGCGCGCGCCGGCGCGCCCGGGAGGGCGGCGCCCGCGCCGGCGAAGGCCGCGCCCGCGGCGCCGAAGGAGGTGCCGCGCCTCGTGCAGACCTCCGACAACCCGTCCGACCGGCTCGACGCGCTCATCGCCTGGACGCTCGCCCACCACGCGTGCGCGGGCGCCTTCGTCGCCGACGACAACGGCCTCACGCTGGCGGCGCACGGCATCTCCGAGGCGCACGTGTCCCTCGTGGGCCCGCTGCTGTCGGCGCTGGTCGGCGTCCGCACCGTCCCCGGCGTCGACGCCACCGCGGGCGCGCTCTGGCTGGGCGCGCAGATGATGTCCTGGGTCGAGGCGCGCACGGCGCGCGGGGGCTTCTGCCTCGGGACGGTGGGCGACGAGGCACTCTCCACGCGGGCGTTCGAGCAGCTCAAGGAGGCGCTCGAGACGACCGTGCGCGGGCTGTAATCTATCCGGATGGTTCAACGCGGGCGCGCGCGCCCAGGAGCGACCGAAGCACGATGATCGACACCAAAGTCCTCGAGGCCGCAGTCCATGATCTCCGCAACATCCTCCGCGACGGCTTGCTGGCCACCGACATCTGGGACCGCACGGCGGGCCTGTCGCTCGCCGGCTTCAACCAGCAGCCGGTGGCGGTGGCCCTCTTCACGCGCATCACCGAGGAGCTGGACAGCTCGCTCCGTGACTCGAGCTTCCCGCCGCTCGGGCGGTACTACCTGCTCGACATGGCGGGCAACCACACCGTCGTGGTGGTCAACCACGGGAACCTGCTCCAGGGCATCCTGGTGGACAACAAGCGGGCGAACCTGGGGATCCTCATCTCCGTGGCCATCCCCCGGATGCTCGACACCGTCGCCCAGGCGATCGAGCGCTGAGCAGCCCAGCGCGCCCGCCCCGGCGCGGTCCGGGCGGGCAGCGCGGGCCGCCTGTCTCGCCCGGGAGCCGCCTACCTCGCCCGGACGAGCGGCGTGTCCACGAGGTGCTCGGACAGGAACCACACGTGCATCTCGTTGACGCGCACGATCCCGCTGACGAGCAGGTCGTTCGTCCCCTCGTCCCCGCACTCGGACGCCTTGCTCGCCGCCTCGCGCGCCTCGATCAGGATCTGCTCGTGCGCCTCCAGCAGCCGCGAGATCTGCACCGGCACCTCCTCGCGCCCTCGCGGGGGCCGCTCGATCCGCGTCATCTCCGCGACGTCGTGCGGCATCGCGATCGCGACCCCGCCGAGCGTCTGCACCCGCTCGGCCAGGTCGTCGACGAGCTTGGCCTGCTCCTCGTAATGCTTGTCGAGCAGCTCGTGCAGCGAATAGAAGGTCGCGCCCGACACCTGCCAGTGGTGCTTCTTGTACATGTCGCGCAGGGCCAGCGTGTCGCACAGGATCTGGTTGAGCGCCTTGACGCTCGCCGCGCGCACGTCGTCGCTCAGGCCGAGCGGGTAGCGCGTGAGCGCGCCGTACGGCTGAATCTCCTCGCCGCGCTGGCGCAGGATCGGCTGGGATTCGGGCGGGCTCCCGCCGTCGCCGGCCGGCTGCTGCGCGCTCGGCTGCTTCCTCTGGACCTCGGTCGTCGTCTTCTGGGCCTCGGTCATCGTCGCCATGTCACACCTCCCCGTCAGACTTCCATCGCGTTCGACGCGCGCGATCGCAATCCCTCCCGCAGGGGCAGGCGCTCGCCCGCGACCCGGCGCCGATGCGCGCGGAGCTCGACCTGCGCGTCGCGAGGACGCCCGGCGCCGTCCGCCGGCCGGGCTCGTCCACCGGGACCAGAAGCCGGGCGACCTGCTGCTCGAGGGCGGCGCGCTCGATCGGTCGTGGAGCGCGCGGACGGCGACGCGTCTTCCTGGAGGAGCTCGGTCTGGCGGGGCTGCCCGGCCACGACGGGCGGGACGGAGAAGAGGGCGGCACTCCAGCGCTACTCGGCGCCCTGCCGGTCCACGTAGTTTTGTCGCGCTCGCCAGGAGTCATCCCAAGTAAGCTGAGCGCTCCCTTCCAACTTCGTGACCGAACACAGAGAGGCAGCGCCATGATGCGGTCGTCCGTCGTCCTGATCCCCCTCGCGACCCTTGCCTTCGCGATCTCGTGCAGCAGCGAGAGCGACAAGCCACCTCCAAGACAAGGAACCCAGATCTCGAGCACCGGTGTCACGACGGGTGGAGGATCCGACGGCGGCGGCGGACACGGCGGCTCCGGCGGACAGGGCGGCTCCGGCGGACAGGGCGGTGTCGATGGGCAGGGCGGCGGCGGACACGGCGGCCTCGGCGGACAGGGCGGCGGCGGACAGGGCGGCGGCGGCAACGGCGGCGCCGGCGGACAGGGCGGTGTCGATGGGCAGGGCGGCGGCGGGCACGGCGGCCTCGGCGGACAGGGCGGCTCCGGCGGACAGGGCGGCGGCGATAGCACGCCGACCTGTACCAACGGCGTGAAGGACGGCGACGAGACGGCTGTCGATTGCGGCGGCACCTGCGCGCCGTGCCGTGACGGAAGCGCGTGCTCGGTGCCCGGGGACTGCCTCTCACGGCGATGCGAGGAGGGCGGCGGCGGCAACGGCAGCGGCGGCAGCGGCGGCGGCAGCGGTGGCCATGGCGGCAGCGGCGGCGGCGCCGTGTGCGTGGCGGCGGACTGCGCGAACGGCGTGACGGACGGCGACGAGACCGACGTCGACTGCGGCGGCGGCGCCTCGCCGCGCGGCGACAACCCGGCGTGCCCGCCTTGCGCCGATCTCCAGGCGTGCACGGTGGGGTCGGATTGCGCGTCGCTGAGCTGCGTGGGCGGCATATGCCTGTCGCCGAGCTGCAGCGACGGCGTGAAGAACGCGACCGAGACCGACATCGACTGCGGTGGACTCTGCGCCGGTTGCCCGCCCGCCGCGGCCTGCGTCAGGTCGACCGATTGCCGCGAGCTGGTCTGCGCCAACCAGGTCTGCTTGCCGCCGAGCTGCAGCGACGGCGTGAAGAACGGAACCGAGACCGACATCGACTGCGGCGGGGCGGCGTGCGGCGCCCGGTGCCCTGCGGGGCAGCGGTGCAGCACCAGAGACGACTGCACGACGTCGATCTGCGGCGGCAGCGGCGCGAATCGCACCTGCGCGTGCCCCGAGTCGATGGTGATCGTGCCCGTGGCAGGCGGCGGGAGCTACTGCATCGATCAGTACGAGGTGACGAAGGCGGAGTACAACAGCTTCTACCAGGCGAACCCCCCGGTGATCGCCGGGTTGCCGCCCGCGTGCGCCGGCAACATCTTCCGGCCCTCGGGCGGGTGGCCCTTCACCGACGGGAGGGAGCCCGTCACCTACGTCGACTGGTGCGACGCCTTCTCGTACTGCAGCTACAAGCAGAGGCACCTCTGCGGCAAGATCGGGGGCGGCGCGATCTCGCCCGACGCCTTCGATGATCCCACGCAGAGCGAGTGGTACAACGCGTGCTCCGGTCAGGGCGTGAGCGACTACCCGTACGGCGACGAGCACGAGGAGAGCAAGTGCGTGGATAACCCGGAGGAGGCCATCTCCAGGAAGCCCGGGCCGCCCAACCCGAGCCCGCCCGTCCCGATGTGCGAGGGGGGCGTGACGGGCCTGTACAACATGAGCGGCAACGTGGCCGAGTGGGAGAACTCGTGCGACGAGCAGGGCAACTGCCATATCCGCGGCGGCTCCATCAACTCCGGCGCGGACCATGCCCTCTGCGGTGTCAAGCCGCCGGAGAAGCCGGAAGACCCGAAGGAGAAGCCGCCCACCTGGCCGCGGCGCGACAGCAGCGACCCGCACATCGGCTTCCGCTGCTGCCTTTGAGCACCTGAGCTCCGTGCATCCAGGCGCCAGCGCGCCGGGGGACCACCCCGGCCGCGCTGCCTGCGATGGCTCCCCGGGGCTCGTCCCCGGCGCCGCGTCGATCCGGCGGGCTCCGGGAGAGGGGGCTCGCCGCGGCAGCCGGCCCCACGGCGGGCCCTCTCCGCAGGGTCCGCCGCTCCTGTCAGAGATCAGCGCGTCGCCGCGGGGTCGCAGCCGTAAAGGACGTCCACCTGCGCCCCGGCGTCGGCCTGGACCGTCTGGCACGCGTCCGGACACAGCTCGATCGTGTCGCTCTCGATGTAGAAAGAGCCCGCCTCGCAGGCGTCCACGCCGGCCACCTGCTTGAACGATCGCGCCTCGCCCCCGTCGCTGGGCGTGTACTGCACGACCACGGTCGCGAGGTCGATGATCTCCCCGGGCGGCGAGTCCGGCACCTCGAACTCGCAGTCGACCACCGCGCCGGTGATGACGCCCTCCGCGATCGCCTGGAACACCACGTCATAGGAGCTCGTCTCGCAGAGCGGGAACCGCAGCCCGCCGGACCGCCTGCTGAGCGCCTGGTAGCCGGTGCCGGGCGCGACCGCCGTGCCGCACGTGCCAAGGACCGTGTCGCCCTCCGGCGGGTACGCGTCCGTCGCGGGGGAGCTCTCGCTGAGCCCGACGATGCTGTGGAAGATGTAGTTGGGCGCGCTCGCGTCGCCGAAGACCTGCGGCTCCAGGCCGAGCAGCATCTCCTCGACGCGCGCGGCGACGTCCTCCCCGGCCTCCTCGGTGTTGCGATCATCGAGGTAGACGTTGCGCTCGAGGTGGCTCGTCTGGCAGCCCACGTTGTCGTCGGTGATCACGACGAATACCTTGAGCGAGTCGGCGCGCGTCCACTCCGACCAGCCGAGGGGCGCGGCGCCGTACTCGTCGACCACGCCGCCGCTGTAGCTGGCGAGCATGTTGCAGATCGCGTTGTGGCTCCGGTTCTCGTAGCTGTAATGATAGAAGGTGGGCGGGTTGTTCCCGGGCTGCTCGGGGATGGGGTCGCAGCTCGCCGCGCTGAGGGGGGCGCCGATGCACACGGAGTCTCCGACGTTCGGGTCGCCGTGCTGGGCGAGCATGATGACGCGGTAGTCGATGCCGCTCGCGGCGATGATCGCGGCGAAGCTGTCATTGATGTTGTTCTGTACGCTGATGATCTCGTTCGCCATGCTCTCCGAGTTGTCGATCATGAAGATGATGTCGACCGGCCGCTTGGTGAGCGTCGCCTCGGCGACCGTGGCGACACACGCCGTGTCCGGCGTGACCGGCGGAGCGCCTCCGCTGCCGCCTCCGTAGCTCAGCCCGCCGGCCTCACCGCTGCCGCCGTCATCCGCGCCGTCGCCGCCGCCAGCGCCGCTGCCGGCGGTCGCCCCGTCATCGCCGCCGTCGCCATCGCCGTCGCCTCCGCCGCCGCCTCCGTCACCTCCACCGACGCTCCCGCCGGCCGCCGCCCCGGCGTCGCCGTTCGACCCGGAGCTGCTGGAACAGCCTGCCGCGCCGGCCATGGCCAAGAGACCGAGCCCAAGAAGCGGAATCAACAGGGTAGACCTGGAGAGCATCACATGAACCTCGAGCGCTAGGGCGCAAGAGCGCGCCATACTAGAATGCACGAACACGACACGATGTCGTGAGTGAATTTTTGAATCGCATGCGATTTTTTCTTTCGACGGTTGTCCCTCGACGTGTCGTGAGACGTGCGCTCATGGCCGTTGTCCTCCCTTCGCCAGCGAGCCTCGAAGGGATGCGGTCCGGGGCGTGACTCCGCTTCACCCGTGCACCCGCACAGGCGACGCGAGGCAGGGTGCGCGAGCGCACATGGATTGAGGATCCGAGGGAGCGAGGAGCGCGCGGCCGGCCGGGCCAGGGGACCTCTGGCGCGGGGGGCGGGCGCCGCCGGCGCGCACCGCGGGGAGAGGGGGCGTCGCGGCGGGCTCCTCGGAGCTTCCGCGGCCGCTCGATGGTCTCTGCACAATGCGCCCCTAGGATGCAGGATATGAGCGTACGTCATGGCTTTCCCTCCATCGGCATCGATGCGATCGCCCTCAGCGTCCCCCGGCGCTTCGTCGAGCTCGGCGAGCTCGCCGAGGTCCGAGGCGTCCCGCCGTCCAAGTACCTGACCGGCCTGGGCACCCGCCGGATGGCGATCGCGGCGCCCGATGAGGATCCGATCACCCTCGCGGCCAACGCGGCCCGCCGCCTGTTCCAGCGCTCGGGCGCGAGCCCTTCGGACATCGGGCTCTGCGTCGTGGGCACCGAGACCGCCGTGGATCACTCGAAGCCGGCGGCCTCCTTCGTCCACGGCCTGCTCGGGCTGCCGAGCGCGTGCCGGGTCTTCGAGGCGAAGCACGCCTGCTTCGGCGGGACCGCGGGGCTGCTCAACGCGGTCGACTGGATCGCGTCCGGCTCGGCGCGGGGGCGCGCCGCGCTCGTCGTGTGCTCGGACGTCGCGCGCTACGCGCTGGGCTCCGCGGGCGAGCCGACGCAGGGCGCCGGCGCGGTGGCGCTGCTCGTGCGCGAGCGCCCGCGCCTCCTGGAGATCGAGGTCGGCCGGACCGGCTCGTACGCGCGCGACGTCTACGACTTCTGGCGGCCGCTCCACCACAAGGAGGCGCTCGTGGACGGCCACTTCTCGGTGCAGTGCTACCTCGACGCCCTCGCCGGCGCGTACGAGGAGTGGCGCCGCCTGGGCGGGGACGGCGAGCCGCTCGCGCGCACCTGCTACCACGTCCCCTACGGCAAGATGGCCCGCAAGGCCCACCGGCATCGGCGGATGATGGACGGGCTGAGCGAGGAGGCCGCGGACGAGAGCTTCGCCGTGGAGGTGGAGCCGTCGCTCGATCTGCCGGCGCGGATCGGCAACATCTACACGGGATCGCTCTACCTCGCGCTGGCGTCGCTGCTCAACGCGGAGGCCTGCGCCCTGGAGGGGCGGCGCATCGGGCTGTTCAGCTACGGGTCAGGCTGCTGCGCAGAGTTCTTCGCGGGCAGGATCGGGCCGGAAGCCGGGGCGTTCGCGGCGCAGCTCGAGATCGAGGCCCCGCTGGGAGACTGCCGCCGCGCCTCCGTGGCCGAGTACGAGGAGCTGCGCAGGAACGACGAGGCCGCCGACCGGCGGCCGGCGCCGGAGAAAGCGGAGCGCGGCGGCGCGAGCCTGAACAGCCGCGCCGTGTATCTCGGGCTCGATTCGAGCGAGCGGCGGGTCTACGCGAACGAGTGAGGACCGATCCCACCCGGGTTGGGCAACCCGACCCGGGTTGGGGCCGGGGCAACCCGACCCAGGTTGAGGCCGCGGCCAACCCGACCCAGGTTGGGGCAACCCGACCCAGGTTGAGGCCGCGGCCAACCCGACCCAGGTTGAGGCCGCGGCCAACCCGACCCAGGTTGAGGCTGGGCACCTCACCCAGGTTGGGGCACCTCACCCAGGTTGGGGCCGGGCAGGGCGACCTCACCCAGGTTGGGCCTGCGCCTCACCCAGGTTGAGGAACTCCCCCCGGCCGCCCGCCGCGACGAGCACGCGCACCATGCCGTCAGGAGCCGATCTTTCCAGCTCGTCAGCCATCTCCTCCGTGGCAGGTGCCAGCGACCTCAGAAGCTCCGCCAGCGCCGAGCGCGCCAGCACGCCGGCCAGCACCGGCGTGCGCTCGCCGGTGCTCAGGGCTCGGCGGAGCACCCGCTCGGGCTCGATCGCCCTGTTGCGCTGCTGCAGGCCGAGCGCGATCAGGTACCCGGTCGGCTCGCGCAAGCTGAGCACGTAGGCGGCGAGCGAGGCGCCCGCGCCCTCGCGCGCCGCCTCGCGCAGCAGACGCGCCAGCGCCGGACGATATATTGCGAGCAATTCGGCCCGCTCGTCATGCTCGGTCATGCTCGCCCTGCCCTTTCGCGACGATGGCGATCGTCATGAGAACGCGCGTCGGCGACATGCCCGTCTCGCTGACGACGAGACGGACGGCCTCACCGCGAGCGCACGCCATCCGGAACGCCTCGAGGATGTGCAGCAGCTGCTGCACCGTGAAAAATGCCGCGATCCGCGCCTCGTCGCGCGGCCTGCGCCGGGAGACCGGCGGCAGCCCTCCGCGCGACAAGGCGCGGCGGAGCGCCCGCAGGGCGCTGAGCTCCGGCGCGTTCAACGGA
Organism: Sorangium cellulosum; assembly: GCF_004135735.1. Lineage (GTDB taxonomy): Bacteria > Myxococcota_A > Polyangia > Polyangiales > Polyangiaceae > Sorangium > Sorangium cellulosum_F. The sequence continues at coordinate 7,521,776 of NZ_CP012670.1, forward strand.
TTTTCCGTCGATCCATATGTCGGGACCATGTACCTCCAGCGAGGGCCCCAGCCCTCACTGTTCCTTGTTCCGGCCACCCCGCCGCGCGTGTCACGGAATCAACCGAGACCGCGCCCTCCCGGACCGGAACGACGAGGCAGGGCGAAGAGGACCGCCCCCCGGCGCCTGAGCCCCCCGGCCGCTCCTCCCCTGCCATCGAGACGTTGCGGCAGAGCTCGCCCGCGTGAAGGCCCCCCCGGGCCCCGGACGCTGGCCGGAGCGCCCCGCGCCCCCCTCCCCGCGGCCCCCTCAGCCGGCGGCGCGCGCGCCCCGCGCCGCGCGCGCCGCCGTGGGCACCGCGCGGCCGGCCAGCGAGAGCAGCGCGTGGAGCCCTCCCGACACCAAAAACCCGACGAACCACGCATACGCGTAGATCGAGCGCAGCACCTCCGGGACCGCGTCCTTCATCGAGGGGATGGCCTCGGCCAGGAACCCGGGCAGGTTGATGAGCACGCCGATCGCGAGCGCGGCCATGGCCCGCCAGTTCACCCCGGCCTGGAACTCGTACGCGCCGCCGCGCCGGTACAGGTCGTCGACCTCGAGCCGCATCTTCCGGAGCAGGAAGTAGTCGGCGATCAGGATCCCGCCGATCGGCCCGAGGAGCGCGGAGTAGCCGACGAGCCACGTGAAGATGTACCCCTTCGACGACTCGATGAGCTTCCACGGCAAGATCGCCGCCCCGAGGATCGCCGTGATCACGCCGCCCGCCCGCGCGGAGATGCGGTGGGGGGCGAGGTTGGAGAAGTCGTTGGCCGGCGACACGACGTTGGCCGCCAGGTTCGTCGACAGCGTGGCGACCGACAGGCCCAGCATCGCGAGGACCATGACGAAGGCGCCGCCGATCCGCGCGACCAGCTTCACCGGATCCCAGAGGAGCTCCCCGAAGATCACCGGCGTGGCCGACGTGACCGCGACGCCGATGAACGAGAACAGCACCATGGTCGCCGGCAGCCCGAGCGCCTGCCCCACGGCCTGATCGCGCTGGGTGCGCGCGTACCGCGTGAAATCCGGGATGTTCAGCGAGAGCGTCGCCCAGAACCCGACCATCGCCGTGAGGCCCGGCGCGAAGACGGAGAGGAACTGCCCCTCGGGGATCCGGGACGGCTGCGACAGCATCGGGCCGAACCCGCCCGCGCGCGCGTACGCCCACCCGAGCAGCACGAGGCCCATCACGAGGAGGAACGGCGCCGCCCAGCTCTCGAGGAACCTGATCGACTCCGTGCCCTTCAGGATGAAATGGAGGTTGATCGCCCAGAACACGGCGAACCCGAGGAGCTCCCCCGGGTGGATGCCGATCGCCCCCTGGAACGCCGCCGAGGTGAGCGGCGCCTCCACCGAGGGCGCGAGCGCGACGAGGAGCTGCCAGAGCGCCTGCCCGCCGAGCCACGTCTGGATGCCGAACCACCCGCAGGCGACCAGCGCGCGCAGCACCGCGGGCACGTTCGCGCCCATCACGCCGAACGACGCGCGCGCGAGCACCGGAAACGGGATGCCGTACCGGGTCCCCGCGTGGGCGTTCAGGATCATCGGGACGAGCACGATGACGTTGCCGAGCGCCACGCACGCGAGCGCCTGCTGCCAGCTCATCCCCTGATCGATGAGCCCGGAGGCCATCGTGTACGTCGGGATGCAGACGGCCATCCCGACCCAGAGCGCCGCGAAATGCCACAGCTTCCAGGTGCGCGCCGCCTCCGGCGTGGGCGCGAGATCTTCGTTGGTCAGCGACATCGTTGCTCCTCCCTGCCTCTCCGCCGGCGCGTGCGCGTGCGCGGTCGTCAGGCTCCAGGCCGGCGGGGGAGGAGCCCTGGATCACGAGCTCCGCGCGCGGGCGGTCGTCTCCAGGCCGCCGGGCACGAAGTCTGTCCCCTTCTGGACACGGTCGTTCCACGTCTCGGGCGGCTTGCCCGAGGGCACCTCCTTCATCGTGATGCACCCGGACACCGGGCACACCAGCGCGCACAGGTTGCAGCCGATGCACTCCTCCTCGTCCACGAACGGGACGCGCGACGGCGGCGCCACCCCGCCCGGGTTCGCCGTCACGACGCGATCCGGGATGGCCCTCGGGAAGCGCGTGTGGCCCGCCGCGCGCGCCTCCTCCTCCGTCCTCCCGGGCAGATGGATGCACTGGTGCGCTCCATCCATGCACGCGACATGACAGAGCTGGCAGCCGATGCACTTCTCGGCGTGGATCTCGGCGACCACGCGGTAGGAGAGATCGAGCTCGCCCCACTCCTTGAGCTGCGGCACAGCCCTGCCGCGGAGCTCGCTCACCGAGCGCATCCCGTGATCGTCGAGCCAGTCGCTCAGCCCCTCGATCATCTCCTCGACGATGCGGTAGCCGCGGTGCATCACCGCGGTGCACACCTGCACGCTGGTCGCGCCGAGCGCGATGAACTCCGCGGCGTCGCGGGAGCTCGCGATGCCGCCGATGCCCGAGAGCGGCAGCCGGCCGATCTCGGGGTGGCGCGCGAGCTGGCCCAGGAGGTGGAGCGCGATCGGCTTGACCGCAGGCCCGCAGTAACCGCCGTGGGTCGACGCGTCGCCGACGCGCGGCAGCGGGACCATCCGCTCCAGGTCGACGCCCATCACCGACTTGATGGTGTTGATCAGCGAGATGCCGTGCGCCCCGGCGCGGAGCGCGGCCTCGCCCGGCTCGACGATGTCGCCGACGTTGGGCGTGAGCTTCACGATGACCGGCGTCGTCGCGAGCTCGACCGCCCAGCGCGCGATCTCCTCGAGGACCGCCGGCTCGTTGCCGACGGCCGAGCCCATGCCGCGCTCGCACATGCCGTGGGGGCAGCCGAAGTTGAGCTCGAGCCCGTCGGCGCCCGTGTCCTCGGCCTTGCGGATGATCTCGCGCCACTCGTCCCGCGTCTCGACCATCAGCGAGGCGATGAGCGCGTGGCCCGGGTACCGCCGCTTGACCTCGCGCATCTCCCGCAGGTTCACGTCGAGCGGCCGGTCGGTGATGAGCTCGACGTTGTTGAGCCCCATGAGCCGCGTGTTGCCGTGATCGATGCCGCCGAAGCGGCTCGACACGTTGACGATGGGGTTTCCGAGCGTCTTCCAGACGGCGCCGCCCCAGCCCACGTCGAACGCCCGCCGGACCTGATCTCCGGTGTTGGTCGGCGGCGCCGACGCGAGCCAGAACGGGTTGGGGCTCTTGATCCCGGCGAAGTCGATAGACAGGTCGGCCATCGCTCAGCTCCCTCGCGGCGGCGGGCCCGGCGCCCTGCCGCCCGCCTGCCGCGTCAGCGCCTCGTGCATCGCGCGCGCGGCGATCTTCGCCTCGGCCACCGCGTTGACGACCTCCATGCCGCCGTTCACGCAGTCGCCGCCGCTGTAGACCCTGGGGTTCCCCGTGCGGTGCGTCGCGGGATCGACGAGGACGCGCCCCCGCTCGTCGAGCGCCACGCCCTCGAAGGCGAGCGCCACCCGCGTCGCCCGGCTCTGCCCGATCGCGACCGCGACGAGGTCCGCCGGCAAGAGCTCCTCCACGGCGGGCGCGGGGTCGCCCGGCCCGCCCGGTCCGCCCGGCGCCGCTCCGCCCGGTCCGCCCGGCGCCGGCCCGCCCGGTCCGGCGTCCGTGGCCGCGACCCGCAGCCCGACGACCCGCCCGGCCTCGCGCACCACCTCGACCGGCGCCCGGTTCTCGATGAGCCGCGCGCCCGCGATCCGCGCGCCCTCGAGCTCGTGCGCGTAGCCCGACATCTCGGCCTCCGAGCGGCGGTACACGATCGCCACGTCGATCCCGAGCGCCGCGAGCTCGTGGGCGACGTCGAGCGCCGTGTTGCCGCCGCCCACGACGACCGCGCGCCGCACGCCCGCGAGATCGAGCCGCGGATCGGCCTTGAGCCGCGCGATGAACGCCGTCGCGCCCACCACGCCCTCGCCGTCCTCGCCGGGGATGCCGAGGCGCGCGTCGCCGCCCAGGCCGAGCCCCAGGAACACCGCGTCGTACCCATCGAGCAGCTCGCGCGCCGAGATCTCCCCCGGCGCGGCCGCCTGCTCCACGACCGCGACGCCGGCGCGGAGCTCGATGTCCCCGAGCGACAGCACCCACTCGAGCTCGCGGAGCGCCTCGCGCCCCTTCATCTTGTACGGCGCGATCCCGAGCGTGTTCAGGCCGCCGGGGATCGACCTCCGCTCGAAGATCACGGCGCTGTGCCCCTCGAGGGCCAGGTAGCCCGCCGCGGCGATCGACGCGGGCCCCGCGCCGACGAGCGCGACGCGCCTGCCCGTGGACGGCCTCGCCCGGAGGAGCCCCGGATCGCGCGAGAGCGCGGCCTCGACCGCGTGGCGCTGGAGGCGGCCGATCGCGATCGGCTCGCGCCCCCACGCGTTGTAGACGCACTCGCCCGCGCAGAGCACCTCCACGGGGCAGGCCTGCCCGCACGACTTGCCGAGCAGGTTGGCCGTGAGGATGGTGCGCGCGGCGCCCTTCACGCTGCCCGTCGCGATCTTCCGGATGAAGCTCGGGATGTCGATGGCGGTCGGGCACGCCCTCACGCAGGGCGCGTCGACGCAGTAGAGGCACCGGTTCGCCTCGGCGACCGCCTCGGCCTCGGTGTAGGGCGGGTTCTTGTCCTCGAATCGCTCCTCGAGCCGCCCGGTGGGGAGGATCGAGGAGAGGGATGGCGCGCGGGTCATGGTCGTGCTCCCGGGGCAGCGGTCTCGGCTACGCGGCCCGGGAGCCCGGGGCCGGAGCGAGCCGGCGCGGCAGGTACCGCCCCGCGCCGCGCTCCACGTCGAGCTTGCCGTCCTTGCACTGGACCCTGCCGTTCACGATGACGTGCGACGGCCTCCCCTTCACCTCGAACCCCTCGAAGATGCTCCGGTCGCACCGGTGGTGGTGGGTCTTCGCCGAGAGGGTGCTCGTCCCCGCCGGGTCGAAGACCACGAGATCGGCGTCGCCGCCGGGCACGATCGACCCCTTGCGCGGGTACAGCCCGAAGATCTTGGCCGGCTGCGTGGCGAAGAGATCGACGAAGCGGTGGACGTCGATCCGCCCCTCGAGCACCCCGTAGGTCCAGAGCAGGGCGAGCCGGTGCTCGATGCCGGCGGCGCCGTTCGGGATCCTCGAGAAGTCGTCCTTGCCCATGTCCTTCTGGCCCGCCTGGTTGAACGGGCAGTGGTCGGTCGCCACGGTCTGGATGAGCCCCGAGGCGAGCGCCGCCCACAGCGCGTCCTGGTGCCCCTTCGGCCGGATGGGCGGGCTCATCACGTACGCCGCGCCCTCGAAGCCCGGCTCCTCGTAGACCGAGTCGTCGAGCAACAGGTACTGCGGGCACGTCTCGGCCAGGACCACCTGGCCCCGGCTCCGGGCCTCGGCGACCGCGGCGAGCGCCTCCTTGCAGGTGAGGTGGACGATGTAGATGGGCTCGCCGATCACCCGGGCGAGCATGATCGCGCGCCCCGTCGCCTCGCCCTCGATCGGCGACGGGCGGCTCAGGGCGTGGTACCGCGGGTGGGTCTTGCCCTCCCGGAGGAGCTTCTTCTGGAGCGCGACGACCGCGTCGCCGTGCTCGGCGTGCACGGTCACGAGCGCGCCCAGGCCCCGCGCGGCCTCCATCACCTGGATGAGCTCCGGGTCGTCCACGCCGATGGCCCCGCGGTAGGCCATGAACGTCTTGAACGACGGGATGCCGTGCTCGCGCGTGCAGGCGGCCATCTCGGCGAGCGTCCTGTCGCCGAACCAGGTGACCGCCATGTGAAAGGCGTAATCGGAGACCGCCTTCCTGGCCTTCTCGTTCCACATCGCGAGCCCGTCGAGCAGGAGCTGCCCGCGGCCCGGGATCACGAAATCGATGATGGTCGTCGTGCCCCCGGCGACGCCCGCCGCGGTCCCGGTCTCGAAGTCGTCGGAGCTCTCCGTGCCCATGAACGGCAGCTCCATGTGCACGTGCGCGTCGACCCCCCCGGGGAAGACGAGCTGCCCGGAGGCGTCGATCACCGTGTCCCCCGCCCGCTCCTTCTCGAGCCCCGCGCCGACGGCGGCGATCTTCCCGCCCTCGCAATAGACATCGCCGAGGAACCGATCGCTCGCCGTGATGATCTCGCCGTTCTTGATCAGGATGCCCATACGCTCGCCATCCTTTCGCCGCGGCCTGGGCCGGTCAGGGGTGCTGCTTCGTGAGATCTCCGTAGCTCTCGGGCCGCCGGTCGCGGAAGAACTGCCATGTCCGGCGGACCTCCTCGATCAGGTCGAGGTCCATCTCGGCGACCACGAGCTCGTCCCCGTCCTCGCTGCCCGTCGCGAGGAAGTTGCCCCGCGGATCGCAGAAGTAGCTCGTGCCGTAGAACTTGCCGATGTTCCACGGCGCCTCCGTGCCGACCCGGTTCGAGGCGGCGATGAAGTAGCCGTTGGCCACCGCGTGCGCGGGCTGCTCGAGCTTCCAGAGGTACTGGGAGAGCCCGGCCACCGTGGCCGAGGGGTTCCACACGATCTCGGCGCCGTTCAGGCCGAGCAGCCGCGCCCCCTCCGGGAAATGGCGATCATAGCAGATGTAGACGCCGATCCGCGCATACCGCGTCTGGAACGTGGGGAATCCGAGGTTCCCCGGCTTGAAGAAGAACTTCTCCCAGAACCCGCTCGTGTGCGGGATATGGGTCTTCCGGTACTTGCCGAGGTAGGTGCCGTCGGCGTCGAGGACGGCCGCCGTGTTGTAATAGACGCCGGCCATCTCCCGCTCGTAGATCGGGATGATCATCGCCATCTTGTACTTCCTGGCGTAGGCCGCGAGCCGCTCGACCGTCGGCCCCGGGACCGGCTCGGCGAGGTCGCACCACCGCGCGTCCTGGGAGGGGCAGAAGTACGGCGCGTTGAAGACCTCCTGGAGGCAGAGGATCTGCACCCCCTTCTTCCCCGCCTCGTCGATGAACGGGAGGTGCTTCTCGAACATCGCGTCCCGGATGGCCGCGACGGAGGCGCCCTCGTCGTTGATCGGGTTCGAGCACTGGATCAGCCCGCCGAGTACATTGCGTGCCATCAGAACCACCTCGTGATGACGATCTTGCGCTCCGTGTAGAAATCGATGGCCGTCGGGCCGTGCGCCTTCAGGTCGCCGAAGAAGCTGCCCTTCTGGCCGCCGAAGGGGAAGAAGGCCATGGGCGCCGCGACGCCGATGTTCACGCCGACCATGCCGGCGCCGACGCGACGCTGGAACTCGCGCGCGGCGCGGCCGCTCGAGGTGAAGATCGAGGCCGCGTTGCCGTACTCGCTCCGGTTCGCGAGCGCGATCGCCTCGTCGAGGTCCCGCGCGCGCATCAGGCAGGCGACCGGGCCGAAGATCTCCTCGGTCGCGATCACCATCCCCGGCTTCACGTCGTCGAAGACCGTGGGCCCCACCCAGTTGCCGTGCGGGTACCCCTCGACCTTCGCGCCCCGGCCGTCGAGCAGGAGCCTCGCCCCCTCGGCCACGCCCCGGTCGATGTACGAGACCACCCGATCGCGGTGCGCCGCCGAGATCACCGGGCCCATGGTCACCCCCGGCCTGGCCCCGTCCCCCAGCACGACCGCCCTGGCCCGCTCGAGGAGCCCCTCGCGCACGGCCTCGTACGCCTCGCCGACGCCCACGACGACGCTGCCGGCGAGGCAGCGCTGGCCGGAGCAGCCGTAGATGGATTCGGCGATGGCGGCGATCGATCTCGACGGCTCGGCGTCCGGCATGACGACGAGGAAGTTCTTCGCCCCGCCGAGCGCCTGGACCCGCTTGCCCGCCTCCGCGGCGCTCCTGTACACGTGGCGGGCGACCGCCGACGAGCCGACGAACGAGACGCCGGCGATGTCCTCGTGCGCGCAGAAGGCGTTCACGACCTCCCGGCCGCCGTGCACCAGGTTGACGACCCCGGGCGGCAGCCCGGCCTGGTCGATGAGCTCGAAGATGCGCTGCTGCGAGAGCGGGACCTGCTCCGACGGCTTGAGGACGAACGTGTTCCCCGTCGCGACCGCGTACGGCAGGAACCAGAGCGGGACCATCGGAGGGAAGTTGAACGGCGTGACCGCCGCGAAGACGCCGAGCGGCTGACGGACCGTGTGGCAGTCGATCCCGGACGCGACGTCCTCGAGGCCCTGCCCCATCAGCAGGGCCGGGATGCCGGCCGCGTGCTCGACGTTCTCGATTCCGCGCCCGAAGTCGTTCCTCGCCTCGGCCAGGGTCTTGCCGTGCTCGGCCGTGCAGATGGCCGCGATCTCGTCGCGGTGCGCGTCGAATACCTCGCGGAGCCTGAAGAGGTGGCGCGCCCGCTGCACGGGCGGCGTCGCGCTCCAGCCGGGAAACGCCGCCTGCGCGGCCTTCACCGCCGCGTCGACGTCCGCCGCGGTCGAGAGGGGGACCTTCGCGAGGCATTCCCCGGTGGCCGGGTTCTTCACGTCGAGGAGCGTCGTCCCCGAGGATCGAGACCAGGCGCCGCCGATGAAGTTTTCCAGCACGCGCATTGCGAAACGAACCTCCCCGGGCGGGTCGTCCCATGGACTCGTGCTGACAGCCAGGGCGGAGGCCCTGAACGCTTTGCACTACAACCCACCGATCGAGCGCTACATGGGGTTGGGGCCATCCGTCAAGTCTCGGTGAGATGCGGCACGCATTGCAGCCGCCGGACGGCGCTCCTCCCGGTCCCATTTCGTAGTAGTATAACCCACACAGAGCGGTTGAAGCTCCATGCAAGTGCCCAGCAGCAGGTCATGAAATCCTTTGGAAAGAACTCGGGTACGCCCTGGGCATGTCGTGGAAACGTGAGCAGCGGCGCATTCGGGCGACGTCATCGGCGGCGCCCCGCATCGCACCGGCCCGACGCCACCCGAGCCCGCCTGAGCGCGCTGCCCGGAGCCGCGGCCCGCGGCCGCGCCGCGCGCGGCGCTCGGGGCCAACGCCGCATCGAACATCGCCCCGGGCCGTCGATCCCGCATTCAAACCGTCCCAGGCGCAATCCAGTGCACTCGGGCACCCAGGGTCAGGTGCTTGACAACCGGCTGTGTCCGGGAGACGCGAGCGCGCTCTGGCGGCTCGGCGGTACGAGGACGTAAGATCGAGGTGCGCCCGGTGAAGCGATGACCCTACCCACCATGCTGTTCGACACGACGGAGCACCTGCTCATCGCCGTTCACGGGAGGGAACCGCCGAGCGACGACGAATGGGAGGCGTATATGCGGACGGTCTTCGATCGGCCCGCCACCTGCTCCAAGACGCTGGTCGTGACCGCCGGAGGGGGCCCCAACGCGAAGCAGCGCGCCGCCATCAACGAGTTCGTGAGCAAGAATACGCTCACGGTGGCCATCTGCACCGACGCGCTGCTCGTGCGGCAGATCGGGATTGCGCTCAGCTGGTTCAACCCGAGGGTGAGGTCGTTCCGTGGCAACGACATCGCGGCCGCGCTGCGTTATCTCGACGTGACCGGGCCTGAAGCGGCCCTCGTGCATCACAAGGTTGCCAAGATGAGGCTGGAGATGGAAGGTCGGGCGCCTCGGGCGACGCGCTGACCGGGGGGGTCGCTCACGGATCCCGGCGCCACCTGGGCCCTCGACGCCAAACACAGGAGAGACGGGAACACCGCAATGGGCATGACAACCTGGCAAGAGCTCCTCATCGAGAACCGGCAGCGCCATGCGCCAGGGGCCGAGTGGCGGCCTCGCCTCTTCCGGCCGACGAGCGAGGCGGACGCCGGGGAGCTCGGGCGCTTGCTCCGGGGAGACGCGCGCCTCCAGGTCTTCGACACGATCGACCGGCAGCTCGCGGATCTCGTGAGGACCCGGCACCCCAGCCGGACCCTGCGCGACGACGAGATCGCGCGGCTCGTGGAGGAGCACCTCGCGGGCGTCCCCCGGGAGGCGTACGGGGTCTGGGTTCATTACCCCTGGTCGCACCGCCTGGTGCACCTGCTCGATCGGGAGGAGTTCATCGAGCTCAGGACCAACCGCAACAAGTACAAGATCACCGGCGAGGAGCAGGAGCGGCTCGCCGGGCGGCGGGTCGGCGTGATCGGGCTCTCCGTGGGCCAGTCCGTGGCGCTGACCATGGCGCTCGAGCGGAGCGCCGGCGAGCTGCGCATCGCGGACTTCGATCACCTCGAGCTCTCGAACATGAACCGGATCCGGACCGGCGTGCACAACCTCGACGTGCCCAAGGTGTACGCCACCGCGCGCGAGATCGCCGAGCTCGACCCGTTCCTCGAGGTGAGGTGTTTCCCCGACGGGGTCACGGCGGACAGCATGGATCGCTTCCTGCTCGAGGGGGGCGAGCTCGATCTCGTCGTGGACGAGTGCGACAGCCTCGATATCAAGCTCCTGATCCGCCATCGCGCGCGCGCCCACCGCATCCCGGTCCTGATGGACACGAGCGACCGGGGGCTCATCGACGTCGAGCGCTTCGACCTGGAGGGGGATCGGCCGATCCTCCACGGGCTCGTCGGCGATCTCAGCCCGGACCTCATCCGCGGCCTGTCGACCGAGGACAAGGTGCCTTATGTGATGCGGATCATCGGACAGGACACGATGTCGGTCCGGTTCCGCGCGACGCTGCTCGAGGTGCAGCAGACGGTGAGCACGTGGTCGCAGCTCGGCTCGGCGGTGGTGCACGGCGGGGCGGCGGCGGCGGACACGGCGCGCCGGATCCTCGCGGGGGAGCCGGTGCCCTCGGGGCGGTACTACGTGGACCTGGAGCAGATCATCGGCGGGGCGCAGCGCGGGCAGCAGGAGGGCGCGCCCGCGCCGGCCGCGCAGGGGGCGCCCGTGCCGGCCGGGACCGAGGGGCGGGGCCGGGCGTTCGAGCCGGGGTCGCTCGGGGGCGTCGCCGGGGACGCGGCGGCCGTCGAGCTCGACCGGGGGCGGCTGGAGCGGCTCGTCGGCGCGGGGATCGCGGCGCCCTCGGGCGGCAACTGTCAACCGTGGCGCTGGGTCTACGAGGCGCGGCGCCTCGGCCTGTTCCACGACCGCGCGCGCTCCGAGTCGCTCGCCGATTTCCGGGGGGCGGGCGGCGTGGTCGCGCTCGGCGCGGCCGCCGAGAACGTCGTCCTCGCCGCGCATCGCGAGGGGCTCGGCGTGCGCGTCTCGCCCTTCCCGCGCGCCGGCGACGAGGACCTCGCGGCGGTGCTCGAGTTCTTCGAGGCGCCGGTGAGCGGCGTGGAGGGGCACGCGATGGACGGCCTCGTGGGCGCCATCGGGCAGCGGCACACGAACCGGCGCGTGAGCCGGCGGGCGGAGCTCGCGGAGGAGCAAGCGGCGGCCCTGCTGACCGCGGTCCGCTCGATCCCCGGGGCGGATCTCCAGCTGATCCGGTCGGCCGCGGCGCTCCAGGAGATCGGGGCCCTCCTTGGCGCCGCCGATCGGCTCCGGCTGCTCTCGGAGCGCATGCACGCCGACCTGATGAAGGAGATCCGCTGGACCGAGGCGGAGGCGGAGGCGCGCCGGGACGGCCTGTTCATCGGCTCGCTCGAGCTCTCGCCGACCGATCGCGCGGGGTACGACGTCTGCCGGGACTATCGCGTGCTGGAGCTCGTGCGGTCCTGGGGCGGCGGCAAGGCGCTGGAGAAGCAGGCGAACAAGGCGATCTCCGGCGCGATGGCGGTCGCGCTGATCACCATGCCTCGCGCGGGGCTCGAGGATTATTTCCAGGGCGGGAGGGCGATGGAGCGGGCGTGGCTGACGGCGACGCAGCTCGGGATCGCGGTCTACCCGATGGCGACGCTGCCGTACCTGTTCGCGCGGCTGATCCGCGGCCACGGCGAGGGGATGGATCCGGAGACGGTGGTGGCGGCGAGAGCGCTCCGGGAGCGGTATGTCCGGCTGTTCGACGTCACCGACGCCACGGCGGAGATCCTGCTCTTCCGCCTGTCGCTCGCGGACCCGGCGTCGACGCGCTCGCTCCGGCGCCCCCTCGAGGACGTGCTCCTCGTGCGCTGATCACGAGCTCGGCAGGCCCGGAGAGAGGTTCGTGGGGCGGACCGAGGTTCGTGGGGTGGACCGAGGTTCGTGGGGCGGACCGAGGTTCGTGGGGTAGAGGTCAACGAATCGATAGGCCCCCGGGGAGGGTGTTCGTGGGGCGGCGTGGGGGACGGACCGATGTCTGAACCTGATTTGACGTTCTCTCTCTGGCGCGCGCAGCGCGTCGGAGAGAGAACGTCCCAGGTGAGTTCGGTGGGGCCCCCACGCCGCCCCACGAACACCCTCCCCGGGGGCCGGGCAGCTCTGGACAACGCCCTCTCCCTCTCCCTCTCTAGCAACCGTCTAGACGCGATCCCCGTTCTGGAGCCATGACCGCGCAGTCGCCTCGTCCTTGAAGATCCGGAGCCACTTCGTGGCCCCCGCCTCCCGGGCGATCCGGTTGGCCTGCAGCGCCGCGACATCGCTCTGGACCACCTCGGCCACACGGACCACGCCCATGTCCGCGCAGGCCGAATCGATCTCGCGCAAGAGCTCCGTCGCCTCCTCGGACGCGATGGAAAAGCCGCGCAGATCCACGAAGATCCGGATCTTGCGACCGTACAGCGAGCCGAGGGCCTTCCTGTACTCGGCGGCGTACGCATACGCCTCCTCGGCGCGCACGACGCCGATCAACGCCACCTCGACGACGGCGTTGATCTTATCGATCTTGATACGGTACATGTCTCCCCCCTTCCGGGAGCTCGGGGCGACGGACGACCACGGTCTGTGACTCCTGATCCAGCCCTATCGATGCGGCTTTGGCAAGGTGAGCTTGTAGACGTGCTCCACGAACTCGGGGACGAGCTCCATGGCGATGATCCACAACCTCCCCTCCCCCAGATCGTTCACGGCCGCCCGACCCGTGTGGGTCAGCGGCCCGCGCTCGCCAAAGTAGATGAACGACGTGCGGTGGTGCCGGTGGAACCAGCCGCACGCCGCGTCGAGCAGCGGGCGGAACGCGGCCTCACCCCCAGGGCGCATCGGCACGAGGCGGACCGAGTCGAGCAGGCGGAACAGGTTGGTGCCGAGCTCGCCGAGCTCGAGCACCGCGGCCGCGATGGGCTCGCCGCCTCGCCGCGCGACGAGGAGCGCGCGCTCCCGCTCCAGGCCCGCCGCGCGCCAGCGCTCGATGCATGGCCCGAGCGCGAACCGGCCCGGCACGAGGTCGAGCGCCTCCGTGTACAGCCGCGGCGACGTGACGCGGAGCTGCTCGAGCAGCTCCGCTTGCTCCAGCGCCGTCGCCTCGCCGATCCGAAGCGCCGTCGCCTCGCCGATCCCGGGGAGCCCCTCCGCCCCGTCGCGCTCCCCGGGCGGCGGGTCCGGCACGTCCACGCCCATCAGCCGGAACGGCAGCGCCGCGGCGAGCCCCGTCGCCTCGTGCGTGCGCGCGAACTCGAAGAACGACCGCTCGTTCCACGACACGCGCGCCTCGGCATAGACCATCATCCACCGGCACTCCGGGTCGGCCTGGGCGTGCTCGCAGCAGCGCGTGAAGATGTCGCGGAGCACCTGCCGGGAGCTCAGCGTCGACGCGCTCTTCGGCCGCTTCGCGAGCTGGTGGAACATCCACGTGCTGTGGTACGGCTTCATGAGCGAGAAATTGCCCTCGATGCCGTGCTCGGACAGGCAGGCCACGTTGTACAGGAGGTGCGGCACCGCCGCCGCCCTCTGCGCCATCGTCAGGAAGCTCGGCTTGATGGCCTCGAAGTGCTCCGGCCGCCGGCCGGAGAGGTTGAAATAGCCAGACGACTCGAACAGATCCCAGAGCTCCGCCTGCCAGGCCGTCCCCCCGTAGGTGGTCGCGTGCAGGATGCGGGACACGAGCCGGAGCCAGCGCCGCTCGTCCTCGCGCCGCGCGGCCGTCACGTGCACGCTGCAGAGCTGGGTGAGCTCGCCCCCGGCCGCGGACACCGACCGCACCTCGCCCTGCAGGTGCACCACCCCGTCGTCGCCGTCCGGGAGCTCCAGCCAGAGCTTGAGCCTCGGCTGGAGCGGCGGCTGCCCCTCCCGGAGCGCGAGCCGCAGGCTCGAGAAGGACACGTCGACCACCTCCGCCTCGACCGGCGGGAGGTGCAGCCAGAGCGGGTGCAGGAAGCGCGCGGTGAGCTCGGCCTCGACGCCGCGCTGGTGCAGGCTCTGGCGGACGCGCTCCACCGTCGCCGGCAGCCCGGAGACCACCTCGCCCGGGCGCACCTGCTCCGCCCGGATGCTGAACCGAAAGACGGAGTTGTGCCCGGCGATCTCGACCGCGGCCGCCTCGCTCCAGCCCTCGATGCCGCACCACCGGACCGTCCCGGCCCCCACCTCGCTGAGCAGCACGCAGAGCGGCGGCGCGCTCTCGGCGGCGCGGCGCACGACGCCCTTCTTCCGCAAGAGGACGCTCAGGATGTTGCGCACCCGCCGCGGGTCGTCGATGATCTCGTGCACCGGCGCGGCCTCTGCGGCAGCCTGCCTGAAGAGGCTCGCCGCCGCCGCCTTCGCGGCGCCGGCCTCGACGAGGACGCGCAGCACGTCGCGGATCTGCCCGCGCGCGCGGGGGGGCACGTCCTGGAAGGACAGGCCGACGAGCGGCCCCCGCAGGCCCATCGATTGCAACATCAACAAGGCGGGCAGCGGACCGACCTCGGCGCCGCGCCAGGACAGACGCACCTTGACGACGCTGCCGAAAGGAAACGACGTCCGGTAATCGGGCTCGATCCAGGCGCCCATCACGCCGAGGAGGGCGATCGGGTAGCTGGACTCGAACCCTTCGATCCGCACCCACGCGGCGTCTGCCTCGAGCCAGCACGCCTCGGGCGCCTCGGACAGCCGCGGGCGCTCGAGGAGCGTCCGCCCCAGCGCCAGCCCGTCGGCGCCGCCGCGGTACGCCCAGCTCTCCGCCTCCCCCAATCCCACCTTCGGGACCTCTGTCACGTGGCTCTCCCCCCCGGTAGGAGAACACCTGTCCTCGGTGAGGCACAGCCCCCGACACCGCTCTTGCCGTACGGACACGCGCCGGCGAGCTCGCCAACACCCCTCAAGAGCTCACCCGGATGCCAGCACGGAGGCAGATCTATTTGACACTCCTTACTTCCCTACCATCTCTACAGGAAACTGACATCCCCGGTCAAGCGCCCGGCATGTCGCGAGGGGCGCGCGCGGGCTCCGCGCCGCTGAACACCGGAGCAACGCCCGGGCGCCTGGACGTCGAGCCGCGTCAGCCGCGTCGAGCTCGTCGAGCCGCGCCGAGGCCGCCACCTCGGCGTGCCGGGATCCGGCGCGGGTCGCCATGCTACAACGGGCCACCCCGATGCTCGACCTCAGCCCATTTCTCCACGCGGACGGATGGATCACCCTGGCGACCCTGAGCGCGCTGGAGATCGTCCTCGGAATCGACAACATCGTCTTCCTCTCGATCATGACGGCGAAGCTGCCGGGGCCCCAGCAGCCGCTCGCGCGCCGCATCGGCCTCCTGCTCGCGCTCGGCATGCGGCTGCTCCTCCTGCTCGCGATCTCGTGGGTGATGGAGCTCAAGGCGACCCTGTTCACCCTGTTCGGACACGCCTTCAGCGGGCGTGATCTCATCCTGCTCGCCGGCGGCATGTTCCTGATCGGCAAGGCGACCCACGAGATGTTCGACAAGCTCGAGGTCGCCGAGAGCAAGGACGACAAGGCGCCGGCCAGGGCGTCCTTCGGCGCGGTCATCGCCCAGATCGTGGTGCTCGACATCGTCTTTTCGCTCGACTCGGTCATCACCGCGGTGGGCATGGCGCAGCACATCTCGATCATGATGGTCGCCATGTTCATCGCGGTGGGCGTGATGCTCGTCTTCGCCGGGCGCATCGGCGCGTTCATCCACCGCCACCCGAGCATGAAGATCCTCGCGCTGAGCTTCCTCCTCCTGATCGGCGTGGTGCTCGTGGCCGACGGCATGGGGCAGCACATCAGCAAGGGCTACATCTACTTCGCCATGGCCTTCTCGCTCGGCGTCGAGCTCATCAACATGCGCCTCAAGCTGCGCCAGCAGCCGGTCCAGCTCCACTCGAGGCTGGGCAGCTCGCCGGACCTCCTCGAGCAGGGCGAGCAGCCTCAGCCGAAAGGCTGAGGCGGGTCGGCGGAGCGCGCTCGGCCGGCCGCGGGGGGGACAGCGCCGCCCGCCGCTGGACCGACCACCGGGAGAGCCTGTAAACAATTCGCACAGACGGGACGTCCGAGGGTCGACGGAGGCGGCGGCCGGTCCCAGAAGTGACACCGGGGTTCTCCACCGAGGTGAGCGTGAGCGAGGAGCACGGGGACGCGGACAAAGGAAGGCGGCGGCGGGTCGTCATCATCGATGACGACGACGCGATCGTCGAGACGCTGGAAGAGGTGCTGGAGGCGGAGGGATACGACGTCGAGGGCTACACCGATCCGCTCGAGGCGCTGGAGCAGCTGCGCTCCCAGGCGCCGCCGGACGTCATCGTCCTCGACTGCGTGATGCCGTTCATGGACGGGCCGCGCCTCATGGAGACGCTCACGGCGGAGGGCAGCACGGTGCCGGTCGTGCTCGTCACCGCGCTCAGCGATCCCGGCTTCTGCATCGACCCGAACCACCCGAGCGCGACGCGGGTCATCAACAAGCCGTTCGACCTGGAGCAGCTCCTCGAGACGCTCGACGACCTCGCCAGCGCGCCGGCGGTGAGCGATCCGGGCTCGATGCGGCGCGCGCGCGCCGCGTCGACGCAGCAGACCTGAGGGGCGCCGCGCGCGCCGGCCGCGCGGGGCCCGGGCCCGCCGCGCGGGCGCGCCGGCGGGGCCGGGGCGAGGCGGCGGCTCAGCGCTGGGAGAGCGTCGCGGCGAGCCCGTGGACGGCGTCGGCGCCCGCGGGGACGGTGAGGCTCGACCCCTTGACGTCGTCGCCGATCGGCTCGTAGGAGCCGTCGAGGCACTGCGCGAGGAAGATCTCCGCGATCGCGTTGAACGACGTGCGGTTCTCCGGGCGGTTGAAGCCGTGGCCCTCGTCCGGATAGAGCACGTAGGTGACCGGGATCCCCTTGCTCTGCATCGCCTTGACGATCTGGTCGCTCTCGGCCTGCTTGACGCGCGGATCGTTGGCGCCCTGGCCGATGAGCAGGGGCCGCTTGATGTGCTCGACGCGGGTGAGCGGCGAGCGGGAGCGCAGGAGCTCCTTGCCGTCCTCGGTGCGAGGGTCGCCGACCCGCTGGGCGAAGAGCTCGAGCATCGGCGCCCAGTACGGCGGGATCGACTCGAGCAGGGTCACGAGGTTGGACGGGCCGACGATGTCGACGCCGCAGGCGAAGGCCTCGGGCGTGAAGGTGAGGCCGACGAGCGTCGCGTAGCCGCCGTAGCTGCCGCCCATGATCGCCACGCGGTCCTTGTCGGCGATGCCCTGCGCCACCGACCAGCCGACCGCGTCGAGCAGGTCGTCGTGCATCTTGCCGGCCCACTCGCGGTCGCCCGCGTTGATGAACCTCTTCCCGAAGCCCGTCGAGCCCCTGTAGTTGACGCTCAGCACGGCGTAGCCGCGATTCGCGAGCCACTGGTGCATCGGGTTCAGGCCCCAGGTGTCACGCGCCCACGGGCCGCCGTGCACGAAGAGCACCATCGAGAGCGGCCGCTCCGGCTTGCCGTCCCCGTCGGGGTCGGCGGCGCGCGGCAGCGACAGGTAGCTCACGAGCTCGAGGCCGTCGCGCGCCTTGATGACCACGGGGTGCATCTTCACGAGCGGCAGCGACTCGAGCGCCTTCTGGTTCGTGAAGAGGAACTTCGCCTGCTTCTTGTCCCGATCGTAGAGGTAGTACCGGACGGGGCCGTCGGAGACGACGTAGGCGACCGTCCAGCGCCGGTCGTCGAGCGAGCGGCTCAGGATCTCGAGATCGCCCTCGGCGACCGCGCGGAGGGCGTCGAGGTCCGGCTGCAGGCCCTTGTCGAGCACCTGCCAGCGCTGGCGCTCGTACGCGGAGGTGATCGCCTGGACCTTGCCCGTCCTCGGGTGGGTGATCGCGTCATCGACGTCGGCCTTCGGGTCCTCGGCGAGCAGCGACGGCTTCGCGGTCCGCGGGTCGAGGGCGACGAGCGCGGAGGTGTCGCGGCCGCGGCTGTCCTGGAAGTAGAGGGTCGTGCCGGCCGTGTCGAAGCCGATCGCCCCGCTCGTGGCGCTGTCCTCCGGCCCGAACGCGACGAACGGCCTCGGCGCCTTGCCCGTGATGTCGAGGTACTCCTGCCCGCCGTCCGGCGTCATGCGCATCGCGAGCCGCGCCTTGAAGTCGTCGTCGGCGACGAACCCCGCGAACCCGTCGTTCTGCCGCACGAGCTTGCGCTCGCCGGTGCGGACGTTGACGCGGTAGAGGTCGTGGTACCGCTTGTCCCGATCGTTGATGCCGATCAGGATCTCGTTCGGGATCTTCGGGCTCACCCCCACGACATTCGCGGCGATGCCGTCGTACGGCGTGAGATCCTTGATGTCGCCGGTCTTGAGGTCGACGGCGTAGAGGTGCCAGTTCTCGTCGCCGCCCTTGTCCTGGCGATAGAGGACGTGCTCGTTCGTGTAGGGGAACAGGAAGAAGCGCACGCCGCGGCTCTTCTCCTGGGTGACCGGTTTGGCCGACGCCGGGTCGTCGACCGGGCCGACCCACACGTTGAGCACGCCCCCGGAGGGGGCGAGGAACCCGAGCCGCTTGCCGTCGGGGCTGACCCGTGGGCTCGCGCGATCGGGGTTGCCGAACAGCACGCTGCGCGGCGCGAGCGTCGCGTCGGCCCGCGGCGCGGGCTTCGCCGGCGCGGCGGGCGCGGCCGCTGCGGGCGCGGAGGCCGGCGGCGGCGCTGCGGAGGGCGGCGGCGCCGGGGCCTGCGCCGGGGCGCCGCCGCACGCGACCGGCACGAGCAGCGGCAGCAGGAACAGCGATCGGATCTTCTGGGGGAGGTTCATGGATTCACCCGAAAAGCGGAGTCGCCGGCGGGGAACCCGCACGCGGCCCTCTCCGCGCGTCCCGCGTCATACCCAGATCGCGCGGGCCGGTCCATGCCGGGCGCGAGGGCCGCGCGCGCCGGGGGCAGGCTTCGATGCACGCCCGCCGGCCTCCCCCCGGTGCGCGAGGGCCGCGCGCGCGCCGGGGGGCGGGCTCTCCCGCCCGGCGAGGGCGTGCGCCGTCGCCGGGCGGGATGTGGGGACCGATCGCGTCAGGCGGCCCGCTGCGGCGTCGTGGAGGGCTGACCGCGCGCGTCCAGCGCGAGCTTGCTCGACAGCCACTTGCGGACGAGCGCGAGGTGGATCATCTCGTGCTGCTCGGCGATGCGGAACTCGGCCGCCATCTCGTCCTGGCCGTAGGCGACGGCCAGGTCGATCAGCATCCGCCAGCTGTCGTTGTCCGCGAGCTCGGCGACGAGCAAGGACTCCAGGCTCTGCCCGAGGTTGATCCTGGGCTCGGCGGCCACCGACAGGAGGCCGCTCGACGCCAGGCCGATCACGTCGGCGCCGGGCGTCTGCGCGGTCGGATCGGCGCCGAGCCGCTCCATCGCGCGGCACACCATGGCGAAGTGCCGGATCTCGTCGTCGCGGATCGCCTCGAGCTCCGCGCGGGTCGGGCCGCCCTCGAAGCCGCCCTCGGCGTCGAATTTGGCGAGGATCGCCTCGTAGAGGCGCGTGCCCGACCGCTCGAACGCGAGGCGCTCGCCGAGCTTGTCGACGAGGAGCGCGGGCCGCTTGCCCTGGATGAGCTCGCCGGCGGCCTTGGCCATCCCCTTGAGGCTCGCCGGCGGCGGCACGCTGCCGATCGTGCCCGACCCCCGCGCGTACTCGATCCTGACGGCGGCGGCGTCGGCCTCGCTCCCGGGGGAGCTCGGCGGGACCGCCTGCGCGAACTCGACGAGCTTCTTGCTGTCGAGGGGGGAGGTCGCGATGCCCGTCGTGTTGGTTCCCATCGTGATCTGCTTCATGGCGTCGCCTCCTTCTGTCCGACGATCTGCGCGGCGCGCCGCGAGAGCTCGGTCCCCGGCGTGTACGTGTAGCCCGCGGCGACCAGCTCGGAGGGAGAGCCCGCCGAGTTCAACCGCTTCCGGTACTCGAGGGTCGCGGCGGACTCCGGGACGACGCTCGGATCCACGATCTGCTCGCCGACCGCGCGGAGGTGCACCTCCCTGGAGAGCACATCACGGACGAACTGGCGATGACTCGTGTGAGAGACCGGATCCGGGAGCGAGGCCGGCAGGATCTCGGCCGCGTCCCGCCTCTCGATCCGGTTGAAATGCTCGATCGCCACGTGGAGCTGCCCGAGCTCGTAATCGAGGAACCGCTCCCAGAGCTGCTTGACGCGAGGGTTCTGCTCCTGCTGGAGGCAGCTCCAGTAATTGTAGACCTCGTTGGCCTCGTGCAGCACCCACTTCTCCAGCCAGGTCTCCTCGGGGTCGATCAGCGCCTCGTACTGGGTGACGTGCTGCTCCTCGATCGAGTCGATCTCGGCGTAGAGCAGCCGCGCCACCGGATCGGCGAAGAACGGCCCCACGTTGGCGTAGTAGTTGTGCGTCTGCTGCTCGGCCGACATGATCGTGAGCGCGTTGAGCTTCGTGATCACGCTCGCCTTGCGGCGATCGTACGGCGCGCGCACGTCGTCCACGGGGGCGCGGTGCTCGACGAGGGTGGGCCGCCCCGGCGTGACATCGGTGTACGATTGGAGGATGTTGTTGGCGTCCTTGCCCTCCAGGCGGTCCAGGAGCGCCGAGTAGCGATAGAGGTGGTCGTAGTCCTCGAGCATGCCGAAGCGATAGACCTGCGCGAGGTACGGGTCCGGCTCGGACAGCGCCGCGTGCGCGGTGATCTCGATCGCGACCTGCTCGTAGCCGATGGTGGTCTCGAGCGGCGACTGGTCCGGCGGGTTGAGCCAGTTCACCGCCGTGATCTGGTGGTGATCGACGCGGCGCACCTCGGCGAGCACGCGCCGCAGATCCCGGTTCATCCGCGCGAAGCTGTGCAGGAAACGCACGCTCTCCATCTCGATCCCGTTCATCAGGATGACGCGCACGCGGGTGAACGCGTCATCATCGAGCTTGCTGAACGGGACGTCGACGAGCTCACGCCAGTTGAACGACTGGCGTTCGAGCGGTATCCCCCGCTCTTTCAGGATATCAAGAGCCATGTTTCCCCCTCCTCGCGCGTCGTGCGTCGTGCGTTCGAAGACGACCGCTGTGCACCGTACCTGAGGCCGCCCCGACGGCAGCGCAAGCGCGACGGCCCGCGGCGCGCGCCTTGACGCAGGCCGACGCAGCGCGCCCCGCGCGGCGCCCGCCCATCTCCAGCGTCGTCGCCGGTGCGGCCCGGGGCCTGCCACGCTCTCGGCGCTTTCCACCCATGGCGGCGGCGCGAGGGGCGCCCGGGCGTCCAGCCTGCCCGGGCGCCCTCCGCTGGCCCGGCCGTCGGCGCCGGCCGGCGGCGCCCGTCCCGGTGAGCCGCGCCGCGCTGCCGGCGGCCCGGGCCGAAGCCGGGGCGCACGCCGGGTTCGACGCGGCCGCCGGGGTGAGCTATCGAGCGGGCGTGGAACTCCTCCGTGAATTCTTCAGCAGGCTGCGGGAGCTCGAGTCGCTCCTCCAGTGGGGCGGCTACCCCGTCCTGATGACCATCATCTTCGCCGAGACGGGGCTGCTCGTCGGGTTCTTCCTGCCGGGGGACTCGCTGCTCGTCACCGCCGGCGTGCTCGTGAACGCAGGGCTCATCAACCCGCTTGGAATCTCGAACTTCCAGAACCTGCTCGTGATGAACGTCACGCTGATGGCGATGGCGATCATCGGCGACGCGGTGGGCTTCTCGATCGGGCGGCGCGCCGGGCCGAAGATCTTCACGCGCGAGCAGTCGCTCCTGTTCCGCAAAGACCACCTGATCGCGACGCAGAAGTTCTACGAGAAGCACGGCGGCAAGACGATCATCCTCGCTCGCTTCATGCCGTTCGCCCGGACGTTCGCGCCGGTCGTGGCCGGCGTGGGGCAGATGCAATACCGGCGCTTCGCGATGTTCAACGTGGTGGGCGCCGTGCTCTGGATCTTCTCGATGACCTTCCTCGGGTACTTCCTGGGCAAGGTCTTCGACGCGAAGCAGATCGAGCGGGTCGTCTACCTGATCATCTTCATCTCGGTGGCGCCGGTCTTCGTCGGGGCCATCAAGCACAAGCTCCAGCAGAGGAAGAACGCCGCGCGGCTCGAGACGGAGCAGCCGTAGACGACGCCCACGAGGCCTCTCCGCGGCGCGCGCGGCCGGGGTGAGCCGGCCGCGTCACCCTCGCCCTACCACGTCCGCGAACGCCTCCCCGCTGGCCGCCGTCGCCGCCGCGGCCAGCCACCGCTCCAGCACCGCCGGCGCCTCGCACGCGAGCACCCGCGCCTCCACCGCCCCCGGCACGGCGAGCCCCCGCGCCGCGAGCACCGCGAGGATCGCGCGGGCCTGGGTGCGCGCCGCGACCCACTCGTCGGTGAACCGCGACGCGTCGCGCTCCTCGAACAGCGCCGCGACCGGCACCGCGCCGAGGCCGTGCTTGCCCAGCGCCGGCAGGAGCGGCACCTCCGCGCCGGGACGGTAGGTGATCGACGCCGAGCCCGGCCGCACCACCTCGAGCTCTCGCCGCTCCGCGTGCGCGATCCACACCCAGGGCCAGTCGTGCTCGAGGTAAAGCTTCACCTTCTCCTCGAGGTAGCGCTTCGACTGCGTGCCCCGGATCTCCACGGCCAGCACCGGCGTGCCGCGGTAGGCGTCGTTCCGCGGCGCCGCGAGATCGCCCACGACCACCACGTCCGGCGCCCGCAGCGACGGGCCCGCCTGGTCGCTGAGATCGCAGTACACATCGGTCATCACCGTGAGCCCCTCGCGCGCGTGCGTGCGGAACAGCGCTGCGACGAGGGCCATCACGATGCCGTGGATGTCCTTGCTCCCCATCTGCTCGACCAGCTCCCCGCGGTGCAGCTCCCAGGGGCTGCCGTCGTAGCAATCGGCGGCCGTGCCCAACCGGCGGCCGGTCGGGCCGAAGTCCCGCAGCTCGATCGGCCCCGTGTTCCGGGGCGGACGGGTCGTCGGCAACGCGCTCATGGGTGAGAGCATAGCACACGGCGCCGCGCGCCCGGGGGGTGGCGAGGCACCCCGGGGGGGCGCGCTTCAGGCCGAGAGCCGCTGATCGGCCACGTCGAGCGCCGCGTCCAGCGCGGCGATCCCCTCGTCGATCTCGGCCTCGCTGATGATGAGCGGCGGCGCCACGACGAGGTGGCTCACCCACCCCATGATGGACACGCCGCGCCTCGCCGCCTCGGCGACCACCGCGTCGACCACGAGAGGCCGCCTCGCCGCCTTGTCCTGCGGGACGTTGAACGGCTCCTTGGTCGCGCGATCCTTCACGAGCTCCACCGCCCAGAACAGGCCGATACCCCGCACGTCGCCGATCGAAGGGTGCCTCTCCTCGAGCGCGCGGAGCCTCTCGCCCACGCGCTCTCCCATCTTCGTCGCGCGGCTCAGGAGGTCCAGGCGGCGATACTCGTCGATCGCCGCGATCACCGGCGCGAGCGTGAGCGGGTGGGCCTCGTAGGTGTGGCCGTGAGCGAACATGTTGTCGTCGAAGTGATCGGCGATCGCGCGCGAGGTCGCGACGACGCCGAGCGGCGCGGCCGCGTTCGTCACGCCCTTCGCGGTCGTCAGGATGTCCGGCACCACGCCCCAGTGCTCGATCGCGAACCACTTTCCGGTCCTGCCCCAGCCGCTCATCACCTCGTCGGCGATCAGGAGCACGCCGCGCTTCCTCGCGAGCTCCGCGATCCTCGGGAGGTACTCGGCCGGCGGGATGAGCACGCCGTTCGTGCCCACGATCGGCTCGACCAGCACCGCCGCCACGTTCTCCTCGTGATCGATCATGTAGGCCAGGTAATCGGCGCACGCGACGCCGCACTCCGGGTAGCCCCGGCCGAGCGGGCAGCGATAGCAGTTCACCTCCGGGCCGAACACCACGCCCTGGATCTTGCCGGTCGGCTCGATGAACCAGCGCCGGAGGTCGCCGGTCGCCGCGACCGAGCCGGCCGTGGAGCCGTGATACGAGGTGTAACGGGCGATGATCTTGTGCTTGCCCGTGTAGAGCCGCGCTATCTTGATCGCCGCCTCGTTCGCCTCCGTGCCCGACGTCGCGAAGAAGAACTTGTCGAGCCCTCTCGGCATCACCTCGAGGAGCTTCTGCGCCGCCCTGGCCCGGACCTCGCACGTGTGCGCCGGGCTGATGTAGGCGAGCTGCCTCGCCTGCGCGCAGATCGCCTCGATCACGGCCTCGTTCTGGTGGCCGAGGTTCGAGCAGACGAGCTGGGAGGACATGTCCAGATAGCGCTTGCCGGACGCGTCCCAGAAGGCACAGCCCTCCGCGCGGGTGACGTGGATCGGCTTCCATCCGCGCTGGGCGCGCCATGTGCCGTACGTGTGCTTCGTGGTCAGCTCGATGATGTCGTCGCTCATGGCCACACTCGCTGTTCGAGGGAGGCACCCAGCGTAGAGCGTCCTTCGACCTCCTCGCACGTGAATTTCCCTGCGGCGCTCGCCCGCTCCGTCCTCCACGCCGCGACGGGCCCTGGCCTTCTGTCCTGCCGTGATTCGCTGTGGATGCCGTGAAGCGCGGACGGCGCGATCACGCCCGCCGCGCCGCGCGGGCTCGCGCCCCGGCGCGGCAGCCTCAGGACGCCGTCCTGCCCTGCGCGCTCGCCGCCGCCACGTCGCGCAGGCGGGCGATGCGGAACTCCAGCCGGGAGAGGACATCGTCTCGGGTCGCCCCGCATCCGGCGTCCATCAACACCTGCTGGCACATCGCGCACATCTGAAGGAGGTGAGCCCGGAGCTCCTCGACGCTCGCCCGTCCACTCTTCAGCTCGTCGAGCCGCCTCGCCAGGCCCGCCGACTCGCGGCCTGCCTGCGCCGGATCCGCGGCCGCTGCCGGCTCGTTCCAGCACGCCGAGCTCACCCCGCACAGGAAGCACGGACCTTCGATGGGTTTCTGCAGCATGGATCTCCCTCGCGAACTGGGTCTGGAGGAGCATCCTGGAGCCGCGCTCCCGGATCACAAGCCGGCCCGGCGCCGCGGGCCGACCTCTGCGACGCGCCCTGCGCGCCGCGCGCGCCTCGCCGGACCGGGGTCGCGGCGCCGGGGAGACCCGCCCTCCGCGCGCCTCAGGAGACGCGCATCGGGCAGCGGGCGGCGGGCTGAGCCGCGGCGCGCTCCGCCGCCGCCTCCGCCTGGCCCTGCCGAGCCGAGGCAGCGCGCCCGCTCTCCCTGGGCCGCTCCCGCGCTCCCTCCAGCACCATCACCACCTTCCCGCTCGGCCCCATGGTGATGCCGCGCCGCACGTGCTGGAGGGGCGCCTGGCTCGCGAGCCGGAGCCGGGCTCTCCCCAGGATCGTGCCGAGGACGACCTTCATCTCGTACGTCGCGAACGCCGCGCCCAGGCACCTCCGGGCGCCGCCTCCGAACGGGATGAACTCGAACGGAGAGAGCTTGCGGTCCAGGAAGCGCGAGGGATCGAATCGCCCGGGCGATGGGTAGATGTCCTCGCGGCCGTGCAGGAGCAGCGGGGAGGCCGTCACCGCCTCGCCGGCCGGGACGGTGTACCCCTGGAGCTCGAACGGCCTCCTCAGGACACGGCCGACGTCGACGACCGGCGGGTGAATCCGGAGCGCCTCCAGGCACACCGCCTCCAGGTACGGGAGCGACGCGAGCGCCTCCGGCGCGGGCGCCGGGCCGAGCGCGTCGATCTCGTCACGGAGCCGCGCGAGGACGGCCGGCTCGCGGTGCAGCCAGTACATCGCCCAGGCGAGCGACATGGCCGTGGTCTCGTGGCCCGCGAACAGGAGCGCGCGGAGCTGATCCGCGATCTCGAGATCGCCCATGGCCCCGCCGTCGTCGTAGCGGGCGCTCATCATCAGCCCGAGGATGTCCTGCGAGGCGGCGCCCGATCCGCGCCTCCGCCGGATCTCCTCGACGAGCAGCGCCTCGAGCGCCTTGCCCGCCCGCTGGTGGCGCGCCCAGGGGCCGAGGCCGGCGAAATCGCGCCGGAGCGCCGGGATGATGATGAAGCTCGGGCTCAGCGACTCGACGAGGCGGAGCACGGCCTCGCGCGTCCTGGCGACGCGCTCCTCGCCCGTCACGCCGAAGACGACGCGGATGATCACGTCGAGCGCGATGGCCTGGGTCGCCTCGAGCATCGAGAACGGGGCGCCCGGCCGCCACCGCGACGCCACGTCGAGGCTGATCTCCGCGATCGCCTCGCCCTGGGCCCGCATCGTGGCGGCCTGGAACGACGGCGTGAGCAGCTTCCGATCGCGCCGGTGCCGGGCGCCCGTCGTGACCACGACCGAGGACGCCCCGAACACCGGCGCGGTCAGCTCCGCGCCCCAGACATCGAACGTGTCCGGGTCGGCCGTGTAGATCGCGCGGATCGCCTCCGGATCTCCCGTGATGGTGAGAGGCCCATTCGGCGTCCTCATGCGGAACGTGTAGCCGTGCTCGGCGGCGAGGCGCTTCAAGACCGGCTCGGACGAGATGAATCCGGCGCGGATGAAGTCCACGAGATTGAATGATGTCGGTCCGGGCGGCAGATGTCCCATCGGTTGGCTCCGTGGAGGGCTGGGGGCGTGCTGTCATGTCCCCGGACGTCCGGACGAGCCGAGGGCGCCAGCGAACCGGTCCGACACGCGCGCCGGCGTTTGGTTCCAGCAAACGCCGGCTCAGGCGTGCCGCTCACACCGCCGCGCCACCTCGTGGACGGCCTCGTCGAGCGGGAGCTCGCGCTGCCGTCCCCCCTCGCGCTCCCGGAGCGCCACGGCGCGGCGCTCGGCCTCGCGCTTGCCGACCACCGCGACGAGGGGGATCGCGGCCGCGTGCGCGAGGGCGATCTTGCGCGAGAGCGTCTCGTCCCCCGCGTCGAGGATCGCGCGCACCCCCTTCTGCTGGAGCCGCAGGAGGACCTCCTCGGCATAAGCGCGCTGCGCCTCCGCCACCGGCACGACGACCACCTGCTCCGGAGACAGCCAGGGTGGCAGGGCGCCCCTGGATTGCTCGAGCAGGACGCCGAGGAAGCGCTCCAGGCTGCCGAGCAACGCGCGGTGGAGCACGGCTGGGCGCCGGCGCGCCCCCGACGCGTCGACATACGTGATGTCGAACCGCTCGGGCAGCACGAAATCGAGCTGGATGGTCCCGCACTGCCAGCTCCGCCCGAGCCGGTCGCGCAGCACGAACTCGAGCTTGGGCCCGTAGAAGGCCCCTTCCCCGGGCTGCTCCTTGCAATCGAGCCCCGCGCTGCGCGCCGCCGCGGACAGCGCCGCCTCCGCGCGATCCCACGCGGCGTCGCTCCCGGCGCGCTCGGCGGGGCGCGTCGAGAAGCCGACCACCATGTCCTCGAAGCCGAAGCCGGCGTAGAAATCGCGGAGCGCGCTCGCGAAGCGCACGACCTCGGGCTCGACCTGCTCCTCCGTGCAGAAGATGTGGCCGTCGTCCTGGGTGAACTGGCGCAGGCGGAAGAGGCCGTGGAGCGTGCCGCTCGGCTCGTCCCTGTGCACGAGGCCGAACTCGCCGATGCGCAGCGGCAGATCCCGGTAGGACGGCGCCATGCGCGCCACGATCTGCATGTGCCCCGGGCAGCTCACGGGCTTGATGGCGGCCGCGTGCTCCTCCTCGGACAGCCGGAACATGTTCGAGGAGAAATTGTCCCAGTGGCCGCTCGCCTTCCAGATCGCCTGCCTCAAGATCTGCGGCGTGCGGACCTCTCGATAGCTGTCGCGCATCATCTGGCGCCGGACCGCCTCCTCCAGGACGCGATAGAGCGTGAAGCCGCGCGCATGCCAGAACACCATGCCGGGCGCCTCCTCCTGGAAATGGAACAGGTCGAGGCGCTGGCCCAAAGTGCGATGATCGTCGTCGTCGAGCATGTCAGTCTCCGTCGGGCAATGGCCGGTCGGACGGAGCGCAGCGACGCGACGGCCCCGTCCGGATTCCGGCGGGGCCTGGTTTCTCGTGTGATCGTCAGCTCAGCGCACGCACACGAGACCCGTCCCGCCGGTGCGGGTGGTGGTCGTCGTGGTCGCGGTGAATACGCTCACGAGGCGAGTTCTATCGTGCGATGGCGAGATCGTCAAGCGGGGCGGCGGCGGGCGTCTCTCTTCTTCCTTCTTCACATCCCGAGAGCGCAGGGCGGCCGGGCCGGCGCCGCGTCAGCGCGCGGGCGCCGGCGCGCCCCGCTCGGCCCCGGACAGACGGCCGGCGACGGCGCGAGACAGCAGCACGGCTCCGGTGAAGACATAGCCCGAGAGCGATCGGAGGACGTCGTAGCCGCGGCCGGCCAGCGGCAGGCTCTGGAGGATGTCGCCGACGCTCCACATCTCCTCGTGACGCGTCACGTGGAAGCGCTCTCCTTCTTCGAGCATCTCGAAGTCGTAGGTCAGGATCATCCGGAGGCGATACGCGCGGCGCGGGAGCAGCCTCAGGCTCAGGGTGCTGTCGACGAGGACCCGGCCCGCGTCGCGCCGCTCGGACAGCCGGGCGTTCATCTGGGCGATGTCGAGGTCACCATGGACGCCGCGATGGGTTCCGGACAGGTCGATCTGGTACGTCTCGACCCCGCGCACGCGCCGCCACGGGTTGACGAACTCGATGTCAGGGGCGAGGTAGGGATAGACCTCCTCCGCGAGGACCGAGGCAGGAATGCTCGTGTCGTACATGAGGTGCGTCATGCGCCTGAAGCGCTTCTCGATGTCGGCGAGCCCCAGGCCCGGCAGCGTGGGGATCGTGAACGGGCGGCAGTTCACCTTTGTCGCCATGTCGTGACTCTCCATCTCGGCGTGCCCCCGCTCGGGTGTGAAGCACCGGCGCGGACAGGGAAGATGGAGGCCAAGACGCAACGGACGGGCCGCGAGGCGCGGGCCCCCCGCGCGCGGCGCGGCGCCTCGCTCCGCCCAGCATGCCCCGTGAGCGGCCGCGCAGGGCTCTCGAAAAGCCCTGCTCACCGCGCGGTTCAGCGCAACAATCGGCGCGTTCGCCCTGGATTGGCCTGGTCCCGGGGGCGCTCGCGGCTATCTTGCCGCGCCGTTCGGCCCGACCGGGCGCGCGGCGCCCCGCGCCGCGCCGGCGAGGTCGAAAGGAGAGGGAGTATCACGGGTGCTGGAGCGCGCAGCATGGATCGCCGGGAACCTCATCGAGCCGCGCCGCGCGGCCGCGCGGCGGGTCGCCGCCATGACGGTGCTCGCCCTCGCCGCCGCGGGGTGCGCGCCCCCGGCGACGGCGGCGCGCGCCGCGCCGCCACGAGCGGCCGGCGGCGCGGGCGCGGCCGGCGGCGCGAGCGCGGCCGGCGGCGCGGGCGCGGCCGGCGGCGCGAGCGCGGCCGGCGGCGCGAGCGCGGCCGGCGCGGCGCAGCGCCTGCGCGAAGCGGAGTCGCTGGCGGGCCATTACCGCGTGATCGGCGTGCAGCTCTTCGTGCTGGACGAGGCCAGCGCGGCGGGCGCGCAGGACGAGCGCGGCGCGGCGCGGCGGGCGGCGCTCGAGGCGGAGGCCGCGCGCGTGCTGGAGAGGACGGTGGCGGCCTACACGGCGCTCGTCGACGCGCCGGCGCTGCGCCGGGCGGAGCAGCGGCCGCGGGCGCTCCTCGGGCTCGCGCGGGCGCTCCAGGATCGCGGCGACGCGCGCGGCGCCGAGGCGCGGCTGCGCCAGCTCGTCGAGGACCACCCGGACGCCAGCGAGGCGCCCGAGGCCTACCTCGCGCTGGCGAACCTCGCGTTCGCGGCGGGGCGCCTCGACGCGGCCGCGCGCGCGTGCGACGGCGCGCTCCAGCGCGGCGCGGGGGCGGCGCTGCGCAAGCGCGCGCTCTACGTGAAGTCGTGGAGCCTGCGGGGCCTCGGCGGCCGGGGCGCCACCCTCTCGGCCATGACGGCGCTCCGCGAGATCGTGCGGCTCGGCCCCGCGGGCGAGGGCTCGCCGGAAGCGACGATCGACGCGGCCGCGGAGCGAGAGCTCGTCGAGCTCTACGCCGCGCACGGCGACCTCGACGAGGCCGGCGCGTTCTTCGCGGGCGCCGGCGATCACGCGGGCCCGCGGCTGCTCGCCGAGGTGAGGGCGCGCGCCGCGCGGCGGCGGCGCCCGCCGCCGCTCGACTGGCCCATGCTCTGAGCGCCCCCCGCGCGGCCATTGCGCTGCCCGCCGCGCGCACGGAGAATGCCGGTCCGGAGAACCGCAGCGCATGAGCCCGTGCCCGTCCGAAGACGCCCTCGCCGCCTGGCTCGAGGGCCAGCTCCCGCTCGACGCCGCGGCGAGCATCCGGGGGCACGTGGACGGCTGCGACGACTGCCGCGCCCTGATCTCGGTCAGCCCGAGCGAGAGCGACATCGACGCGCCGCTGCTCCCGTCCACGCGGGAGCGCGTCGACGATCTGGCGCCGCCGTCGTCCTCGGTCCCCTGGGCGCCGCCCGCCGCCTTCGACGACTTCCGCGTGATCCGGCCGCTCGGCCGCGGGGGCATGGGGCAGGTGTTCCTCGGGCACGACGAGGTCCTCGATCGGCCCGTCGCGCTCAAGTTCGTCTCGGCGGACAAGCCCGATCCGCGGACCATCGAGCGGCTGCGCGTCGAGGCCCGCGCGATCGCGCGCCTCCAGCACCCCAACGTCGTCGCCGTCTTCCGGATCGGCGAGGTCCGCGGGCGGCCGTACATCGCGTACGAGCTCGTCGAGGGCGAGCCGCTCGAGCTGCTCCCCAAGCCGGTCCCGTGGCCGCGCGCGCTGCGCATCGCGCTCGGCCTCGCGCGCGGGCTCGCCGCGGCACACCGGCGGGGCGTCCTCCACCGCGACATCAAGCCGGCGAACGTGATGCTCGACGCGAACGGCGAGGTGAAGCTGCTCGATTTCGGGCTCGCCAAGCTCATCGACCAGCCCGGCCCCGCCGGCCCCGACCCGGGCCGGCGCGCGGCGCCGAGGAGCGCCGTCGCGCACCTGGCCCCCGCGAACCTGGCGTCGTTGACGACCGCCATCCCGACCGAGTCCGGCGCGTTCAGCGCGGTCGAGACCGCCGCCCTGACCGACGGCGGCATGATGATGGGCACGCCGCTCTACCTCGCGCCGGAGCTCTGGGCCGGGACCGCCGCCACGCCCCACTCGGACGTGTACGCGCTCGGGCTCGTCCTCTACGAGCTGTGCGCGGGCCGGCTGCCCCACGCGGGCCTCGACGTGCACGCCATCGCGAGCTGGGTGACGGCGCGGGCGCTCCCGCCGCTCCGCTCGCTCTGCCCGGACATGCCCGAGATGCTCGCGGCCATCATCGATCGCTGCGTCATGCGCGCGCCGGAGGCGCGCTTCGCCTCGGCCGCGGAGGTGCAGGCCGCGCTCGAGGAGACCGAGGCGCTCTGCCGGGCGTTCCAGCTCGTGCGCCCCGGCGCGCCGCCCTCCGGGCCCCGGGAGGAGGACGCGGACCTCGTGAGCGCCTCCTTCGCGCGCCTCCTGCCGCGCGCCGAGGAGCTCGTCGCGCGCTTCTACGAGCGGCTCTTCGCCCGGGAGCCGGCGCTCCGCGCCCTGTTTCCGCCGGACATGCGCGAGCAGCGGCTGAAGCTCGCCGCCACGCTGCAGCTCGTGATCGACAACCTCCGCGCGCCCGACAAGCTGCTCGAGATGCTCGAGGCGCTCGGGCGCCGGCACGCGGGCTACGGCGTGGCGCCCGAGCACTTCGACGCCATGGGCCGCGCGCTGATCGAGGCGCTCGAGGAGCTCGAGGGCGACGCGTGGGGGCCCGCCACCGCGCGGGCCTGGGCGGGCGCTTACGCGCAGATCGCCGGGGCCATGCGGCGCGGGATCGAGGCCGCGCCGCGGACGACCGGCGCGCCCCGGCCGGCGCCGGGGGCGGGCCGCGCGGCGGAGATCCGCTTCGCCACGAGCGCCGACGCGAGCCTGGCCTACACGGTCACCGGCGCCGGGCCGATCGACCTGGTGCTGGTGCAGGGGTGGGTGACGCACGCGGAGGCCGCGTGGGAGCACGCGCTCGTGTCCCGGTTCTTCGCCGAGCTCGGCGCGTGGGCGCGGCTCATCGTGCTCGACCAGCGCGGCACCGGGATGAGCGAGCGCGAGGGCGCGGGCGCGTCGGCCGAGCAGCAGGCCGAGGATCTGCTCGCGGTCCTCGACGCGGCCGGCGTGGAGCGCGCGGCGCTGCTCGGCGTCGGCGCCGGGCTCGCGCCGTGCGCGCTGCTCGCGGCGTCGCACCCGGCGCGGGCGCGCGCGCTGATCGCGCTCGGGAGCGCGGCCCAGATGGCGGCCTGGCCGGGGTGCCTCTTCGGCGTCACCGGCGAGGGCGCCGACGAGGTCGAGCGCGCGCTGCGGAGCGGGTGGGGCGAGCCGCTCTTCCTCGATCGCCTCGCCCCCTCGGCGGCGCAGGACGGCGCGTTCCGGCGCTTCTGGGCCGCGTACCTGCGCCTCGGCGCGAGCCCCGGCGGCGCGGCGCGCATGCTCCGGGCCCACGCGGCGGTCGACCTCCGCCCCGCGCTCGGCCGGGTGAGCGCCCCGGCGCTGGTGCTGCACCGGGCCGGCGATCGGGCGGTGCCCGCCGCGGCCGGCCGCGACCTCGCGGGCCGCATCCCGGGCGCGCGCCACGTCGAGCTCCCGGGCGAGGATCACCTGCCCTTCGTCGGCGACACGCGGCCGCTGATCGCCGAGCTGCGGGCCTTCCTGGGCGCGGGCGACGCGGGGAGCCCCGGCCCGGCGCGCGCCACGGAGACGATGAGGAGCTGAGCGAGCGCGCGTCGCCCTGGCGTCAGCCGGGCTTGCGCCCCACGAGGATGACGCACGGGTACGCGAAGCGGATCTCGTCCCCGTCGAGCCGCGCGCCGACGCCGAGCGCGTCGACGCCGACGTCGGCGCGGTAGAGCGCGCGGAGCCGGTCCGCCCCGCCGGGCTCCGGGAAGGACGCCTGGAGCGCGGCCTCGAGCTCCATCTCGAGCTCGTACCGCGTGACCCGCTCGATCTCGAGGCCCGCCGCGGCGAACAGGGCCAGATCGCCGCCGAGAGGCCATGCCCCGGAAGGACCGCGTCCTCACCCCGACCGAGACCGCCGCGCGCCTCGTGCAGCTCGGGCTCGACCAGGCGAGCGCGCGCGCCTTCGCCTACGAGGACGACCTGCCGCGGGCCGCCCATGCCTGGCACGCGCACGCGCGGCACCAGCTGCTCTATCCCGTCGCCGGCACGGCGCGCATCGACGTCGCGGACGCGACCTTCCTGCTCCCTCCGCAGCGCGCCGCGCTCATCCCCGCGGGAGAGCGGCACGCGACCTTCCGTCGTGACGCGTCGATCGTCTCGATCTACTTCGATCCCGCGGCGTTCCCCCACCCGCTCCCGGGGGTCAGGGTGTTCGACGCGCCGGCGCTGCTGCGCGAGATGGTGCTCCACGCGCGGCGCTGGACGGTCGCGCGCCGGCCGGACGACGTCACGGCCAACACGTTCTTCTCGGCGATGGCCGATGTGGTCGGGCCGCTCGTCGATCGCGGCGCCACGTACCGGCTGCCCCGCGGCAGGACGCAGCCCGTGCAGCGGGCGATCGAGTGCGCGCTCCGCGACGTCGCGAGCGCCGACCTCCCGCGGGCCGCGGCGTTCGCCGGGGCGACCGAGCGGACGCTGAGGCGGCGGTTCCGCGAGGAGACGGGCGTCACGTGGCGCGCCTTCGTCACGCGCGCCCGCGTGCTCCGGGCGCTGGACCTGCTCTCGATCCCGGGCGCCAGCGTCACGCGGGTCGCGCTCGACGTCGGCTTTCACAACCTCGGGGCGTTCGCCGCCGCGTTCCGCGCCGTCACCGGGCAGACGCCGAGCGAGTTCCGCAGGGCCGCCCTGCCCTCGCCGGGCGGCGGCGGGCCGCCCGCTGACGGATAGCCCGGAGATGGAGAGCTCGGGGATGGATGGCTCGGCGCAGCGCGCCGCCCCGGGGGCGCCGATCCCCGCCCTCGCCGACGGCGCCGCCGGGGCGTCTCTCGCGCGCGCTCGGGCGCGCCGCGCCGCGGCGTGGCTACTGCGCGATCGCCTTGAGGTCGAGCATCTCCTCGACGCTCGGCACCACGATGAGGTCGCAGCGGCGGTTCTTTTGCCGCCCCTCGTCGGTGTCGTTCGCCGCGACCGGGTCGGTGTCGGCGAAGCCCGCGGCGCTCCAGTGCGCGACGGGCATCGCGCCCCCGCCGCCCCTGGCGTCGGCCGGGCTGACCAGGAACAGCAGCACCTCGCGCGCGCGCATCAGCGACAGGCCCCAGTTGTCGCCGAACCGGCCGCCCACGAGCGGCTTGTTGTCGGTGTGGCCGGCGACCTGGTAGTCGCGCTGGAGCAGCGACGCGTCGTTCCGGATGACGTTCGCCACCTTGAAGAGGATCTCCTTGCCCTCCTTCTTGAGCGTCTCGCGCCCGGAGTCGAAGAGCACGTCGCCCGGCAGCGAGATGACCATGCGGTTGCGCCGGATGTTCACCGCGAGGCCGAGCTTCGTGAGCTCGTCCAGCTTCTTCCTGAGCGTCTCGAACCGCGCCTTGATTTGCTCCAGCTGGCGCGCCCGGGCCTTGAACTCGGCGAGCGCCTTCTCCCGCTCTTCGAGCGTGGAGCTCAGCTGCGACACCTGGGTGCTCGTGGCCTGGAGGTTCTCGCTCAGCTTGCTGATGTCGATGCCCGCCGCCTCGAGCTGCCTCGTCAGCTCCGCGACCTTCGCGCGCTCCGCCTCGAGCTCCTTCTCGGTCTGGGCGAGGCGGCCCTCCGTGGTCTGGTGCTGGCTCTGAAGGCGGTTGTACTTGTCGAGCTGGGCCTTCCACTCCTCCTCGGAGTAGCCGCACCCCAGCGAGAACGACGCGATCACGGCAGGCAGGAAGGCCGCGAACGCGGATCTGCGACCTTTCAAGACACGAAGGTGCATGAGCACGCTCCTTCACTCGTGGTTGTGAACATGGCCGGAGGCCTTTGGGCTCGTCCCGCGGCCATTCCGGGTCACAGCGGCCGATCGGGCCGCGCGGGGACGTACCCTAGCGAGGTCGCGCGCGGTGTAAAAGCCCCCATCGCCCCATCGAGCCCGCGCCGCGAGCGCGGTCGACGCAGGGAAGAACGAGGGGAGGCGCGCCGCGCGCAGGTCGAAAACCCCTCGCGCGCGAGCCGGGCGCCGGGCATCCTGATCCTGCAGACGTGGGGTCGGCATGGACGTGGCTGCTCGAGTGGTGCGCCGAGGCCCTCGGCGCGACGGACGGGCCTGCCGGCTGCCCCGAGGCCGGCGCGCGGCGGCGGCGCCGGTCGCTGTTCTTCCTCGCGCTCTCGCTGCTCATCGTGGCGAGCTTCTTCCTCGGCGAGCTCTGGGGCCTGAAGGGGCTGCTCCCCTCGGTCGCGCTCTTCCTGCTCGCGGTCCAGGCGACGCGCGCCGTGCTCGACGCGCGCGCGGCGGTGTGGCGCGCCGCCGCCCTCGACCTCGACGACCCCGCGCAGCGGCCGCCCGA
Source organism: Sorangium cellulosum (assembly GCF_004135735.1). Classification (GTDB taxonomy): domain Bacteria; phylum Myxococcota_A; class Polyangia; order Polyangiales; family Polyangiaceae; genus Sorangium; species Sorangium cellulosum_F. The sequence continues at coordinate 7,557,173 of NZ_CP012670.1, forward strand.
GGGCGCGGATCCGTGGTTCGCGCCGCCGACGGCGAGGGTCCTGCGCGCGCTCGCCGCCGTGATCGACGCCGCGCGCCGCGAGCGCTACGCGATCGCGCTGGAGCGGCTCACGCACGTCGAGCGGGCCGCGCTCCGGCCCGACGAGGCGCGGCTGCTCGACGCCGCGCGGGCGCTGCTCTCCCTCGGCCTCGGCGACCCGGCGCGCGCGGCGCAGCAGGCGATCCTCGCGCTGCCGACGGGGATCGACGCCATCGACGCGCGGCTCGGCCGCGTGGTGCTCGCCGACGCCTGGCGGTCCCCCGCGCGGCTCGAGGCGATCGAGCGCGCGTGGCGGCGCGAGCTCCGCGGCGGCGCGACGTCCGAGGCGCTGTCGCGCCTCCTTTCCCTGTCGCGGCTGCGCTTCCTCCCGGACGCGCTCGAGGCGCTCGACGCGGCCGAGGCGCGCGCGCTGTCGGCGGAGGCGTGGGCGATCGGCGAAGAGGAGCTCGCCGCGGCGCTCGAGGCGCGCGCGCGGCCGGGCATCTACCGCTGAGCGGCGCTCAGGGCACGGGCTCGCGCGGCACGGCGGGCGCGACCTCGCGCTCCAGGCGGAGGCCGCCGAGCGAGATCTCGACCACCGCGGCGAGCCGCTCGGCCACGAGCCGCTCGGCCGAGGCCCCCTGGGCGCGCGTCCCGGCGACGAAGGCGACGCAGCGCCGGCCGGAGCCCCCGAACGCGAGCGCGAAGCCCTGGATCGGCGCGCCGGGCGGGGCCTCCACGACGCCGATCTGCACGACGGTGTCGAAGCCCTCGGGCGCGTCGACGCGGCGCTCGACCGCGGTGAGGCTCGGGTCGGGGCGCGGCAGATCGCGCCAGAGCCGCGCGCGCGCCTCGCACGCGGCCCGGCTCGCGCGGCCGTCCTCCCGCCAGGTGCGCACGAGCAGCGAGGTCGACGACGCGGCGTGGGTCGCGACGAGCCAGGGGCCCTGGCCGTCCTCGACGCGGAAGCCGCGGGCGTCGGGCAGCGGGAGCCGGAGATCGAAGCGCTCGGAGCGGTACTCGCCGAGCTGGCCGTCGCCGAGGTCGGGCGGCGGCGGGGGCGGCGCGGACCTCGGCGGGGGCGGAGGCGGCGCCGCCGGGGCCGGCGCGCACGCGGGCGCGAGCAGGAGCGCCGCGGCGAGCGGGGGGACCAGCGCGGCGCGCCTCATCGCGCGAGCAGCACGAGCACGGCGCCGGCGCCCCCCTCGGTGTCCGGGGCCGTGGCGAACGCGGCGACGTGGCGCGCGACGCGGCCCTGGCTGAGCCAGGCGGCGATCTCGCCGCGGAGCACGGCGTAGCCGCCGGGCGAGTGGCGGCCCTTGCCGTGGACGATGGCGACGACGCGGTCGCCGTCGCGCTGGCGCTTCCCGACGAACGCCTCGACGGCGTCGCGCGCCGCCTCGAGCCGCAGGCCGTGCAGATCGAGCGTGCCGTCGATGGCGTAGCGGGCGCGGCGGAGCCGCCTGAGCTCGCGCGGGTCGACGTCGAGCCGCCGGCCCTCGATGCGCTCGCCGTCGTCCGTGGTCTCGAACTTGATCCCCTCGACGACGAGCGAGCGCATGCGCGAGCGCGCATCCTCGTCCGGATCGAGCGCGGGCGCCGGCTGCGCGGCCCGCTCGACGCGGCTCGCGGTGGCCGGGATCCGGTTCACGCGGTCCTCGAGCACGCGGACGCCGGCCATGTAGATGGCGAAGGTCTCGGGGTCGACGGGGCGCGGGGCCGCGAGCTCGCCGCCCGCGCGCGCCGCCGGGCCCGCGCTCGCGGGCGCCTTCGCCCTGGGCTGCGCGCCGGGCGCGGCGGCCGGCGCGCTGGCCGCGCCGGGCTTCGGCTGCGCGCCGGGCGCGGCGGCCGGCGCGCTGGCCGCGCCGGGCTTCGACTTCGCCTTGGCGACCTGCCGGAGCGCAGAGAACGGCTGGTAGAACGCCTCACTCGCCTTCCGCGCCGCCTTGGTGGCTCGCGCCGGCCTGGCCGCCGATCTCGGATCTGTCTCGCGCTTCGCGCCCTTCGCCATCCCCCAGAACATCGCGCGCGAGGCCGCGGAGCGCAAACCGGACGGACTCGATGCCGGCGAGCTGCCCGTCCTCGAACTGCCAGTCGGGGTCGTCGAGGTCGGGGAAGTCGTGCGGGTTGCGGATGTCCTCGGCCGTGAGCGTGGGGAGGAGGCGCCGGGCGAGGTCGATGACCTTGGCCCGCTGCGCCTCTTCCATGGCCGAGAGGAGCTCGAAGATGCGGTGGAAGAGCTCGGCGGGGGACGGGGGAGCTCCCGGGGCGCCGGGGCTTTCGCGGTCGGGAGAGCGCATCGGGCGCAGGATACTTCATCGGACCGAGGCCGCCGCGGCCGCGCGCGGGTGGTGGGGCGCCTGGGGGTGTCACCCGCCCGGGACCCCCGGGAGGTCGGTCCGCGCCGCCGGGCGCGACGGCGAGGGAGCGCGGGCGTCCGCCGGCACCCCGAAGGCGGCGAGGGTGAAGACGGGCATGAGGGCGCCGAACACGCCGAGCCCCATGAACGCCGCGATCCCGAGGTGCAGGAGGGCCGTGGCCACGATGACGGCGCGCCGGGTGAGCCGCGGCCAGATCAGGAACGCATACCCGATCTCCACGGCGAGCACGGTCCACCCCGCGGCCTGCGCGATGAACGGGTGCCAGGCCAGCCAGGAGAAGTCGAGCTGGCGATACTCCGGGAGCATGAGCGAGCGCCAGATCGCCTCGCCGTTCCACCACGACGCGCCCCTCGCCTTCTCCAGCCCGCTCGCCAGGTAGGCGATGCAGAGGTGCAGCTGGACGACCCTGAGCCCGAGCCGCGCCGCCGACGTCGGCTCGCCGGGCGCGCGGCCCGGGTCGCGCGCCCGGCGCCATCGATCGAGGGACAGCGTGGCGCCCGCGGGGACCCAGATGAGATAGAAAAGAAAGATGTTGGCGAAGAGGTCCGCCCCGTAAAGGGTGGTGTCCGCCGTCACCATCAGCATCCTGTGGGTGCTCCACGAGAGCAGGGCGGCGGCCCTCGTCCAGAGCCCGCAGAGCAGCGCGACCAGGGAGAGCGCGTAGAGGGCTCCGGTGCCCACGAGGACCGATGCCTCGTCGATCCCGAGCGGGGCGAGCCGGTCGGCCATCCAGCCGATGCCTGGCAGGGCGAGCCGGCCGAACGCCTCGCGCAGCGGGCCCTGGAGGATGCCCTGTCGACCGTAGAGCTCGAGGAACGCGGGCGCGATGAGCGCGGCCTGGACGAGGAGCACGGTCGCGAGCCCGATGCGGAGCGCCGCGAGGGGCGCCGGGGACGCCGGGGCGAGCGCGAAGCGCTCGATGAGCGAGCCGACGCGCGAGGGCCTCGCCCCGCGGGAGACGCCGCGCGACCCGCTCACGGCGCACCGCCGTCGCGCCGCGGGGAGGAGGCCCGGAGCCCGGATTTCGTGACGAGCTTCGCCTGGTAGAGCAGGTCCCACGATGGCCGCGCGCCGTCGCGGTATCCCTGCATCGAGGGGAGATCGCAGATCTCGAGCCGGACGACCACGCTCTCGGCGCCCGGGTGCCTCGCGAACATCTTGCCCGCCCACGAGGCCACGAGCGAGCGCCGCAGCGCCTCGTCGTCCGCGAGCAAGAACAGCGAGATGATGCTCCTGACCCGGAGATCCGCCTCGTGGTTCGCCCCGGACTCCAGCACATCGGCGCGCGCCGCCCCACCCGCGTCGGCGATCTGGAACGTCGCCGAGGGCAGCGCGTTGACCTCGGGAGCGAAGAAGTTGTAGCCGCTGTCGGCCCCGGAGAGCGCGCCGTAATAGGCGACCGCCCGGCCGAGCCGCCCCGCGCTCTGCAGATCGACCTGGAGCGCCCCGAGGACGACGCAGACGAGGTGCGCCGCGGCGACGCTCAGGATCAGGAGCGCGCGCCCGCGACTCCTTGCTCTTCCATCCATGCGGCTCCCCTCCGGCTCCCCGCGTCGCGGGGGCCGGCTCATCCGCGCGACGCCGAGGCGCGGAGGCTGGGCCGCCGCCCCTCGGCGCCGCGCGCAAAACGAATCAGCGAGGCTCCGCCAGGCTCACCGCGGGCGCGGGGAGATCGCCTGTCGGCGCCATCTCGGACCGCCAGGGGCCTGCGTACGGCCGGTGCCCCCCGTGCGGCCGATAATGCCCGTACGGCCGGTGATGCCCGTACGGCCGATAATGCCCGTACGGCCGATAATGCCCGTACGGCCGGTAATGCCCGTATGGCCGGTAATGCCCGTACGGCCGGTAATGCCCATACGGTCTATAATACGGCACCTCGGCATCAGGGAGCCGGGCGTCCCGCGCAGAGCGGGTCGTCTCCTCGATGAGCACGAGATCCTGGATCGGGGTCGTGGTCTCCGCTGCTGCGAGCTGTGTGGCGCCGAGGCCGATCCCGGACAGCGCCAGCGCACCGAGCGCTTTCATCAGTTTCATCATGAACTCCTTTTCGAGGCGAGCGGCTTGATGGGTGTCATCCCATGCAGGCAGCGTCCATGGTGATGCAATCGTGAGGCCCGTTCGCAGCGTACCGCGGCGCCCCACACCGGAGCGACAATTCCTGACAAACGCGGCTCCGCGCGCCGCGTCCCGCCGCCTTGAGCCCGGGCGTGCACACGCTGGACAGCGCTCGTCGACGGGGGTCCCGGCGTGCGCATTCGCGCGCGTCGGGGCCGCGGCGACGGCGCCCCGCTCGGCTCAGCGTGGCACCAGGACATTCGATAGATCATCGACGAGCCTGCCGGGATCGGCGCCCTCGAAGTTGACGAGCACGGTGACCGAAGCGTCGCTGTCAATCGCGTAATAAGACGAGGACGTGAACCCCCCAGATACCCCCGTCGTGCCCGAGCTGGGAGCCGAGCCGAGATTCACGGCGGGACAGCCCGAGGCCGTATCCGCTCACCGCGCCCAGCGGCGCGTCCACCTGCGTGGTCATCTCCTCGAGCGTGGCGGCGCCGAGCAAGGTGCCGTCGAGCACCTTCCGGTAGAAGCGCGTGAGATCGCCGGCGGTCGAGACGAGCGCGCCCGCCGTGCCGGCCGCCGGCGGGTCGACCGCAGAGGTCGTGTCGACCGGCCGGCCCTGGATCCGCCCGTGACCGTGCACGAGGCCCGGCAGAGCCGCCTCGGCGCCGTCGAGGTAGGTGGGCGTGAGCTCGGCCGGCTCGAGGATGCGGGTGCGGAGAAGCTCGCCGACGGGCCCTCCCGAAGCCGCTTGTCCGACGCCGGCGCTCCCGACGCCGGCGCTCCCGCTGCCTCCCTCGCCACCCGAGCTGACCACCGCCGGGAGCGGCACGGGTGAGGTGCCGCGAGGAGCCCAGCGAGCTCTCCAGGCCCGAGCATCGCCGGTTGGGCCCGGGCTGGGCCCACCGAAGGGGAGCGATCGGTCATCACGGTATCGACGGTCGCGGATGGCGGCGGCGCAGCGGTCAGGGCAAGGCGGTGGTGATCACATCCTTCGTGGTCGCGGAGCTCTGGCCGGGGCGGTCGACACAGGACGAGTAGTACTGGCCGGCCCCGTTGACCTTGCCGCAGACCTGGCTGCACGGTCCGACGATGTGGATCACCCCGCACTCCACGACGTCGCCCCCGGAGAGCAGGTGGCCCGCGGCGCAGTCGCGCTGGTAGGTGCGCGAGTTGTCGACCGTCGCGCTGTTGTAGCAGGCGTTGAGGTAGGGCCGCGCGGCGAACAGGTTGCCCCAGAAGGCCCCCTCGATGTCCGGATAATCGACGAGCTCCCGGCTGGAGTTGAGCGTCTTCAGCGGCTCCCGCAGCGAGCGGGCTGAAACGATGACCGGCACTTGATAGTAGTTCACGCGCGCCGCCACGCAGCTCGAGACCATGCGCTGGCCGGAGTCGTCGAGCGGCCCGCTCGCCCAGGCGGGCGCGACGCCGAGCAGCCCGGGGTAGCTCTCGTCGTGCACGACGCCGCGAGCGTCCGTCCACGAGAAGTCGAAGGACTCCGTGCTGCTCAGGGCGCAGCTCGTCGCGTAACGCATGAAATCGCGCGCCAGCGCGCCGTTCGGCCCGGGATCCTGGATCGCGGCGAGGTTCTGCGCGCTGAGGCCGTTGAGGTTCAGGGCGTTGAGGTTCAGGGCATTGAGGTTCAGGGCGTTGAGGTTCAGGGCGTTCGCGCTCAGCGCGTTGTCGCCCAAGAGGGCCCCCTGTGATTCGCCCACAGGTTCATCCGGCGCGCCGATGCCCGTCACCTCGGCGGTGCAGCCCGACAGCGCCATGGCCCAGCCAAGCACGATGAATTCCCGCTTGAGAGACATGGGTTCCCCCCTATTCCTGGCGCAAGACCCGGCGGCTCCCTGCGCGCGGCGCGACGCGCGCGGGCCCACCAAGCTACGATCATCGATGCCATGGATCGTTCAATATACTGGATTTCCTGCCCTGTCGCGCCGGCGTGAGGCGATTCAGCGGCGACGAAGTGGGGTGTCCGGAGCGTCCGTCCTGTCAGCTGCGCGTATCAGCGACGGAGGCGATCGCCCATGACAGCCGGAACTCTCGAGGTACGGGCCTCGCGAATGAAATCCCGGCTCTCGCGAACGGCGCGCGGGGCCTCGGGATGTGCCCCCCCGTCGCGCGGCCTCGCGACCTCCGCGCCCGATGACCAGAGCGGCCATTCTGGAGCCACGGGCCGGAAATTCGCTCTGGCGAGCGCCGATCCCGTTCGGCTGGCCGGCGAGCTCGCTCGCTGGGCCTCGGCGACCGTCCCCGCGGCCGCCCGACGGCACCGCTGCCCAGCGCCCACGGGTGCGCCGCTCAGCGCGGCGGCGCCGCCGCGAGGGGGAGCGCCCGCATCAGGGTGATCATGGCGAGCACGTGGCTGATCCGGCCGTCCTGCATCGCCGCCATCACCTCGCCCGCGGTCATCACGACCGCTTCTGTGCTCTCGTGCTCGTCGCCCTCGGGCTCGCCGACGAGGCGCGCGCCGCGCGCCAGGTAGAGATGGCAGCGATTCGGCTGGAGCGCCGGATTCGGGTGCACCCATCCGAGCGGCTCGATCGACGCCGCGGCATAGCCCGTCTCTTCCACGAGCTCGCGCAGCGCCGCCGCTGCCGGCTCCTCTCCGGGATCGACGAGGCCACCTGCCGTCTCGATCGTCACCGCGTCGACGCCGTGCCGGTACTGCCGCACCAGGATGAATTCCCCCGAGTCGGTGATCGCCGCCACGGAGATCCAGTCGGAGAGCTCCAGGGTGAAGGTCGTGTAGGACGCGCCCGCGGCCACGACGTCATGACGATGCACCGCCAGCGGGCCAAAGCTGCCGGCGACCGCCGAGGTGTGCCGGCGAGGAATCGTGATGCCCATCGGGCGTCAATACTACACCACGGCGCCCCGAGGCCTGGAGAGCGCCGTCGTGCTCGCTCGCTCGTGACGCGGATCCCGGGATGAGGGTCGCGCTTGACCGCTCGCTCGCGCCTCAGGAGTCCGCCGCTGGTTCCTTGGCCGGCGCATCCCCCTTCGCCGCCCCGTCGGCCTTCGCCGCCGCATCGACCTTCGCTGGCGCATCCTCCTTCGCCGCCGCATCGACCTTCGCTGGCGCATCCTCCTTCGCCGCCGCTGGCTCCTTGGCCGGCGCCCCCCCTTGCGCTGCCCCATCGGCCTCCGCCGCCGCTGGCTCCTTGGTCGCCGCATCGGCCTTCGCCGCCGCATCGGCCTTCGCCGACACCGAGCCGTCCGTGGTCGCCGGCGCGGCGCTCGCCACCGCCGTCAGCGCGGCCACCGCCGCCGCGCGCGCCGCGTTCGCCGCCGCCGGCGCCGCCCCCGCGGTGGCCGGCGCCGCGCTCGCCGCCGCGCCCGGCACCTCGCTCGCCCTGGTCGCCGGCGCGGGCCGCTCGCGGCGCTCCCTCCGCAGCACCTCCTCGGCGTCGTCGCCGGGCACCCCCGCCGTCGCCCCCTGCTCCGCCGTCGCCCCCTGCCCCTCGTCCTGCGGCGGCGGCCAGGCGGTGACGTAGCGGGGCGGCTCGCCAGGGCCGGACGCGTCGATCCACGACACGCTCCCGGTCCCCGGCGCGCGCACGTCGACGTGCACGAACGAGCTGTTCGGATAGTACCCGCAGCCCGTATCGGCGAGCGTCCGGCACGCGGCGGCGAGCTCGTCGTTGCGCACCCCGGCGATGCGCAGATCGAGCGCCCGCCCGGTCTGGTGCAGGCTGCCCTGGCTCTGCGGCCGGTACCCGCTGACCAGCGACACGAGCCGCCCCGGATACCGCCGCGCGAGCGCGTCGACGCGGACGAGCAGCCCGGGATCGAGCAGCCGCACGCCGGGCGCGACCTCCCCGGCCCGGAGCGCACCCCCCTTGCCCCCCTTGCCCCCGGCCGCACCGGGCCCATCGTCCGGCGCGCGCCGCTTGCGGCCGGCCGCCTCCGGCTTCCGCGCAGCGAGCGCACGCTCGTCGGGCAGGACCGGCCGCGGCGTGCCCCACGGGCGCGCGAGCAGGGACAGGGCGCGCCGCGCCTCCTCGCGCGGCCTCCCGGCGCAATCGACGAGCGCGAGGCGATCGGGCTCCATCCCGCTGCGATCGATCGAGAGCGCCGGACCGAGGCACGGCTTCGCCGGAGCCTCCTTGCTCACCCGCTTCTTCGCCCCGCGCCGCTTGCTCTCGACCGTGCGCGCCGCCCTCTTCTTCTTCTCCCGGCGCTCTTTCTTGGCCGACCTGGCCGCATGCCCGCGCCTCTCCGCGCTCTCCGCCGCGCGCGGCGTCTTCTTGCGGGTTCGCTCCTTCCGGTCCCCGGCGTCGCTCTTCTTCCCGTCCTTCGTCCTCTTCTTCCCGTCACCGGCCGCCTTGGGATCGGACTTCGCGGCGCTGGACCTCGCGGCGCTGCGGCGCGCCCCCTTCTCCTCGCGATCTCCTGCCGTGCGCTTGCGCCGCGTGCCCGCGGGGCTCGCCGGCGGACGCTCACGACGGGCGAGCTTGCCGGCCTCCTCCCCGGCCTGCTCGGCCGCATGCGCCCTGGGCAGCGGCTCCGCGCAGAGAGGCCCGGCCGAGGCGGCCGGCACCGCGATGCCCAGCAGCGCGGCCAGCGCGGCAGCCCGAGCACGCTTCCGACGCGCGCGCATCGCCGCGCTGCGCATCGGCTTCCCTGCGGCCCGCGGCGCCGCGCCTGCACTGCTCACGGATCGAAGGCTCACCATGGAAAGCTCCAGTCGGGTCGGGTGCGGGTGCTCCTTCACCACGGATCTCCCGGATACGGCGTCGCCGCCGCTCCGTAGGTGGGGGACAGGAAAGGCAGTCAGCGGTCCGCTTCTTGAATCGACCTCGGCCGGGGTCGGCGACCTCGACACAGCGTCTCCGACGCGCCCTTCACGAAGGCTCCTTGAAGGGAGTGGACCGGGTAGACCCATGTAGACCAGGTGCCCCCGGAACCAGGAACCAGGAACCAGGAACCAGGAACCAGGAACCAGGAACAAGGAGCCCTGAGGACACGAATGTCATGAAGTGCGGCGGGCAGCCCAATTTTCTGCGGCGCTGGCCAGAGGCTGTGGTAGGAACCAGCTGCCTCGCGACCGCAGTAGGGTCGTGAGCGCGGCTCCGGGTGGCTTGGGGGCAGAGCCCCTCATCACGCGGTCCGCGGTCGGGGTTCTCTCGGCGCAGAGCGGCGCGGCCCTGTCTCCGCGATCCACGGGATCGACCGGGGGCACCAGGCGTCGCGTTCCAGCGCCATCTCGTCCGGGCCGTCGCAGATCGCGGGGGAAGCGCCCGGTTCAACTCGCACCAGCCTCAGTCACCACACCATCGATGCAAGCGGGGCGCCACACGCGGGATGCGGAAGCCGAACCCGGTGGCGCGTCCATGTCCGCTCCGACGTCAGCAAGGGCACGACATGCGGCGAATTCGTAGAGACGCAACCAAGGTCTGGCACAATCCCGAGCTTCACACCGCCTACGGCCGCGGTCAGCCGAACAGCGCAGGGCTGCCGCGCCCGACGCAGACCGGCGAGGACCGTAGGGCGGCGAAGCAGCACCGCGCAGCGCTCGAGGCGCTGTTCTCCCCGCGCAAGGAGCCGGAGGCAGAGGACAGCAAGGGCGGGCGCGTCAAATCCGGACGCGACGCCGCGTCCAAGACGCCGGGGCGGATCGTCCTCGCGCCGCCCCCGCAGAGCGACCCGAAGGCCGTCGAGCGCCAGCGGCTCCTGGCGAAGCTCCTCGACGCGTCGGGCCGGCCGAACATCTCCAAGGCAGCGAACGATTTCCTCCGCGCCGGCCACACCTTCCCGGCGGAGCAGGACGTGTACCTGCAGCTGCTCGAGCACAGCGACGAGCAGCGCATCCAGGAGGCGATCGACGAGCTCTCGGGCATCCTCGCCGGCGAGCTGCCCAAGCGGCGCGCGGTGCTGGAGTCGCGGCTGCGGCGCATCGAGGAGTTCGCGGAGGAGCCCGCCACGCGCGCGGCCGCCGAGCGCCTGCGCCGCCAGGTGAGCGGCAGGCCCGAGGCTCCGGGCGCGAACGGCGCCTCCGGGCCCGGCTCGCAGCCGCGGCCGTCGGGCGAGCAGGCCGCCCTGCCCCGCGCGGCGGCGGGCGGCGCGCCCTGCGCCCTGTCCGAGGCCGGCGAGGCGGAATGACGCGCGCGGAATTCGAGGCCGAGCTCCGCAAGCTGATGCAGGCGTTCGAGACGGGCACCGCGAACGAGCGGTGCGTCGAGTGCGTCGCGTGCGAGCGCTGCGTCGACTGCACGTTCTGCCGCAACTCGAAGGCGCTGCAGCGGTGCCACTACTGCGTCGACACGCAGCGCTGCTCGGACAGCACGCACTGCCGCGGGTGCCGTGATCTCATCAAGTGCAGTCACTGCGTCGCGTCCGAGCGGTGCACGCAGTCGTCGTACCTCGTGCGCTCGGTCGACTGCACCGGCTGCACCTACTGCTTCGGCTGCGTGGGCCTCGTGCGCAAGGACTTCCACATCCTCAACCAGCCGTACGATCGGAGCACCTACTTCAAGCTCACGGCCAAGCTGATGCGCGAGCTCGGGCTCGCCGCGGGCGCCGGGGCCGAGCCCGTCGCGGCGCAGCGCTCGGCCCACAGGTAGCGATGCGCGCGGTGGTGCAGCGCGCGCTCGCCGCGCGGGTCGAGGTCGAGGGCCAGGTGGTCGGCGCGATCGAGCGCGGCCTCGTGGCCTTCGTCGGCGCCGCGAGGGACGACGAGGACGCGGACGCCGACTACGTCGCCGGCAAGGTCGCGGGCCTCCGCGTGTTCGCCGACGAGGCCGGCAAGATGTCGCGCGCGCTCGCGGACGCGCGCGGCGGGGTGCTCGCGATCAGCCAGTTCACGCTCTTCGGGGACGTCCGGCGCGGCCTGCGGCCGAGCTTCGAGGGCGCGATGGAGCCCGTGCGCGCGGAGGCGCTGTACGAGCGCTTCGTCGCCGCCCTGCGGGCGCGCGGCATCGACGTCCAGACCGGCCGCTTCCGCGCCGACATGCGCGTGTTCGTCGAGAACGACGGGCCGGTCACCATCCTCATCGATTCGAAGCGCACGTTCTGACACCGCCCGAAGCGGGCGTTCTGACATCGCCCGAAGCAGGGCGCTCTGGCACCGTTCAGAACGGACGTTCTCACGCTGTTCAAAGCGGGACGTCGTGACGCAGTTCGGCGCGGACCTTCTGCTGCCTCCCGGCCCGCCGCGCTCCTCTGCGGGAGCCCCTTTCCGCCTCGCCTCGCCCAGGCTACCGCGGAGCCATGCGGATCAGCATCGTGGGAGCAGGCGCCCTCGGGCGGATCTACGGCGTGCGCCTCGCCGCCCAGGGAGACGACGTCACCTTCGTGGTCCGCCCCGAGCGCGTCGCCGACGCCGGGCCGTTCGTCATCGAGCAGGTCAACGGCTCGCGCCGCGACGCGCTGGAGCGCCCGCGCCTCGCGGCGGAGATCCCGGCGGACACGGAGGTCGTCCTCGTCACCGTGCGCTTCGAGCAGCTCGCCCCGGCCCAGCCTGACCATGGCGGCGCCCCGCCGCGCGCGGCGGGGGGCAGGTCGGTCGCGGACCTGCTCCGCGGCGGCCCCGCCGTCCCCGCCGTGGTGCTGACGCCGCTCATGCCGCCGCAGCGCGCGGCGCTCGATCAGGCCGCCCAGCGCCGCGTCACCCCCGCGATGCCGAGCGCCTCGGGGTACCTCGACGAGCGCGGCGTGGTCCGGTACTGGATCACCGGGCTCGCGTCGACGCTCATCGACGAGGAGGGGGGCGCGCCCGCGGAGCGGCCGACGCTCGAGGAGCTCGCGCGCCGCCTCACGAGCGCCGATGTGCCGGCGCGGCTCGAGCGCGGCGTGGGCGCGCACAACGCCGCGACGACGACCGCGTTCTTCCCGCTGATCGCCGCCATCGACGCGGGCGGCGGCGTCGTCGGCCTCGCCTCGGATCCGCGCGTGCTCGGCGCCGCGCGGGGCGCCACCCGGGAGTGCACGGCGCTCGCGGACAGGCTGGGCAAGGTGGCCCCCTGGGCGAAGCTCCTGACCAGGCTCGCCGGCCCCCTCACGCTGAAGCCCGGTATCCAGATCGCCCGCCACCTGTTCCCCGAGGCGCTGCGGTTCGTCGACACCCACTTCGGCCCCAAGCTCCACGCGCAGCACCTCGCGATGGGCGCCACGATCCTCGCGCTGGGCCGCGAGCACGGCGTGCGCCTGCCGTCGCTCGAGCAGCTCATGAGCTTGATCGCGGGCCGCGAGGCGGCGCGCTGACGCGCGGGTCAGCGCGCCGCCGCGAGCCGCGCCGCGAGCGCGATCGCCTCGCGCATGCCGCGCGCGTCGGCGCCCCCTGTGCCCGCGCGATCATAGGCCGTGCCGTGGTCGACGCTCGTGCGCACGATCGGCAGGCCGAGCGTGACGTTCACCGCCTCCCCGAAGCCGAGGAGCTTGCACGGGATCGTCGCCTGGTCGTGGTACATCGCGACGACCCCGTCGAGCGCGCCGCTCGCCGCGAGCCGGAAGGCCGTCTCGGCGCCGACGGGCCCCGAGAGCTCCGCCGCCGGCCCCGAGCGCGCGAGCCGCCGCGCCGCGAGGCGGATGCCCGGCGCGATCCGCGCCCGCTCCTCGTCGCCGAGGAGCCCGCCCTCGCCGGCGTGCGGGTTCAGCGCGGCGACGGCCACGCGCGGCGCCTCGCGGCCGAGATCCGCGAGCAGCCGCGCGAGCCACACCGCCGCGCGCGCCACCTCGCGCGGGCTCACCGCGTCGGGCACGTCGCGCAGCGGCAGGTGGGTGGTCACGAGGGCGGTCACGAGCTTGCCCGAGGCGAAGGCCATCGTGACCTCGCGCGCGCGGAGCCGCCGGCCCAGGTGCTCGGTGTGCCCGAGGAAGTCGGCCGACCCCGGCGCGCCGCTCGTGGCGATCGCGTGCTTCGACGCAGGCCCCGTGACCAGCGCCGCCGCGACGCCGCCGCGGACGAGGTCCGTCGCCTCGTCGATCCACGCGAGCTGCGCCGCGCCGTCCTCGGCCTCGGGCCGCCCGAACGCGCTCGGCCGCGAGAGGCGCGTGCTGCCCGCCCAGAGCCCGATCTCGCCGGGCGCGAGCCGATCGACGGCGGCGCGGCCGTCGACCACGACGAGGCGGCGCGCCGCGACGCGCACGAGCCGCGCGGCGCGGCGGAGCGTGGCCTCATCGCCGACGAGCACGCAGCGCACGCCGGCGACGGACGCCGCGCCGGCGACGGCCACCTCGGGCCCCACCCCGCTCGGACAGCCGACGCTGATCGCGACGACGGGCGGCGGCTCCGCGCGGCGCGACCGTGCGCGCGCCGCGCGGGCGGCGGTCGATCCTGCAGCGCTGCGCCGCTCGCCGGACGTCATCGGATGACGCGCCGCTCGCGCCCCGTGGTTGTGGAGCCGTCCCCCGACCGCCCTGACCGCCGCTCGCCGCGCGCGGACGCCTCGCCGCGCGCCGGATCGCTCTCCTCGTCGCCGTCCTCGTCGCCGTCCTCGCCCTCGTCGCTCTCCTCGTCGCTCTCCTCGTCGTCGACGTCCTCGTCGACGTCCTCGTCGAGCTGCTCCGCGCGCTCGTCCGCCGCGCTCGCCGCGCTCCGCTGCGGCGCCTTCGCCGCGTCCCCGCCCTCGGGGCCGCCAGCGCCGACGACGGGCGACTCGAGCCGGTACCCGGCCCCACGCAGCGTGACCAGCGGCAGCGCCGCGCCGAGCTTCGCCCTGAGGCGCCGCACGTGGATGTCGACCGTCCGCGCTCCCCCCTCGTACTGGCTCCCCCACACGCGACGGAGCAACTCCGTCCGCGACACAACCTTGCCGCGGCGTTCGCACACGTACGAGAGCAGCGCGAACTCCTTCGCCGTGAGCGGCACGTGCATGCCGCCGACCGACACGTCGTGCGCTGCGCGATCGATGACGATCGCGCCCACCTTCACCCGCTCCTCGGTCGCGAACTCGCTGCGGCGCCACTCGACGAGGCGCACGCGCGCGTAGAGCTCGGCGGGGACGTACGGCACGAGCAGGAAATCATCGAAGCCGCTCGACGGCTCGATGCGCGCGATCTGCGCCACGCTCACCGCGACCAGCGCGCCGACCTCCTCGAGGCGCGGCTCGCGGCGGAGCGCCCGCAGCGCCGCTGCGGCGAGATCGGGCCGGTCGAGCGCCTCGACGACGATCGCGCGCGCCTTGCTCTCGTCGTCGTGGAATAGCCGCGGTGGGTCGTCCCAGAGATCGAGGGTCCTGACGTCGGCGCCGAGCGATCGCAAGACCGCCGCGGCGCCTTCATCACGTTCGAGATCTGGCCCGTGCCCCACGATGGCTATGAACGAACGGCGCGCCATGTCCGCCCCGTATACGGGTGCTACATCGTGCCGGCAAGACGCACCGCGCCAAACGACCCAACAATGCGATGCGGCTTACCTATGGCTGCACCCCGGACGGGCGAAATCAGCCGATCCGCGTCCCGCCGACGGTGATGCGATCGATCTTGATCGTGGGGCACCCCACGCCGACCGGAACGCTCTGTCCGTCCTTGCCACAGGTCCAGATGCCGTCGGAGGTGGCGACATCGTGGCCGAGCATCGTGACGCGCCGGAGGACGTCGGGGCCGTTCCCAATGAGGTTCACGCCCTTGAGCGGCGCGGTCAGCTTGCCGTCCTCGATGAGGTAGCTCTCGGTCAGCGAGAACACGAAGTCGCCGTTCGAGATGTCGACCTGGCCGCCGCCGAACTTCCTCGCGAAGATGCCGCGCTTCACCGAGCGCACGATCTCCTCGGGATCGTGCGGGCCGGCGAGCAGGATGGTGTTCGTCATGCGGGGCATGGGCGCGGCGGCGAAGCTCTCCCGCCGCCCGTTGCCCGTCGGCGTGAGCCCGTAGTGCCGCGCCGAGAGCCGGTCGTGCATGTACCCGACGAGCTTGCCGTTCTCGATGAGCGTGCTGCGCTCGGGCTCGTGCCCCTCGTCGTCGACGTTGATCGTGCCGCGGGACTGGAGGAGGGTCGCGTCGTCCACCACGGTGCAGAGCGGGCTCGCCACGTCCTTGCCGACCTGCCCCGAGTAGTTGCTCGTGCCCTTGCGGTTGAAGTCGGCCTCGAGCCCGTGCCCCACGGCCTCGTGGAGCAGGATGCCGCTGTCGCCGGGCGCGAGCACGACGTTCATCTCGCCGGCGGGCGCGTCGCGCGCGTCGAGCATCGCGACCGCCTGCCGCGCCGCCTCCTCGGCGTGCCACTCCGGCGACCTGCCCTCGAAGTACGCCGTCGTCATGCGCCCGCCGCCGCCGCTCGACCCTTCCTGGCGCTTGCCGCCGCGCTCGGCGAGCGCCCGCACGCCGAAGCGGATGAGCGGCTGGACGTCGTGCGCCATCCGCCCATCGCTCGTGGCGATCAGGACCTCGCGCACCTCCTCGGCGAAGCTCGCCTCGGCCTTGACGATGCTGGGGTCGTAGGCGAGCGCGGCGGCGCTCGCGCGCTCCAGGAGCGAGCGCTTCTCGAGGCCGGGGACGTCGAGCGAGACGTGGGGCAGCTCATAGCGGCTCGGCAGCGCGCGGCGCCGGAGCTCGATCTTCTCCTTGCCGCCGGTGCCCATCGCGATCTGCGCCGCGGTCTCGGCCGCGCGCTTCATCGCGTCCCACGTGAGGTCCTCGGTGTAGGCGTAGCCGGTCGCGTCCCCCCGCTGGACGCGCACGCCGACCCCCATCGACACCCCGCGGGACGCCGCCTTGAGGATGCCTTCGTCGAAGGTGAACCCGCCTCCCGCCCGGTATTCGAAGAAGAGATCGGCGTAATCGCCTCCCTTGGAGAGGGCGACCGAGAGCAGCCGCTCGCAGAGCGCGGCGTCGACGGCATTCTCCTCTCCGGGAGCGAACGGGGCGCGGTAGGCCTGGCTGCGCGACATGGTCGGCCAACTCTAGGTCCATTCGCCGGGACGGTCGAGGCGTGGCGGCACCTGGAGCGCTCCGGGCGATCGCCAGGCCGGCGACCACCTCCAGCCCGCCGGCGCGGCGCACATCCGACGCGGCGCACATCCAGCCCGCCGGCGCGGCGCACATCCAGCCCGCCGGCGCGGCGCACATCCAGCCCGCCGGCGCGGCGCACATCCAGCCCGCCGGCGCGGCGCACATCCAGCCCGCCGGCGCGGCGCACATCCAGCCCGCCGGCGCGGCGCCTGTTCAGCCCGCCAGCGCGGCGCCTGTTCAGCCCGCCAGCGCGGCGCCTGTTCAGCCCGCCGGCGTAGCATCTGTTCAGCCCGCCGGCGCGGTGCGCGCAAGCGTTGCGCGACGCCTCGCCCGAGCCACCGTCTCCGGCAAGCGAGGAATACGGAACACCTCCTACCACCGACCCGCGCGCTCGCGCCCGCCCCGCCCCGGAGATCCTGACCACGGAGGCGCGAACGTCGAACGTGCGGGCGTCGCGCGACGACAGCCGAGCTCGCGGTGTAGGGCAACTTCGCGCCGCTTCACCGCGGGTCGGCCGTGCGGCGCCCGCGGGTCGGCCATGTGACGTCGGTCACGACGCGCGGCGCCGCCGGGACCGACCCGGCAGAGGTATGCAGAAATGTGCAAGAACGCCGCTCGACTGCTATGCTTCGAGCTGTCCTCGCGTCGGTGGTGGCGATGGCCGCCTCCTCCGCGATCTTCTCGATTCCCCGGCTGATCAGCGTGCCCCGGCGCGCTCTTCGACGCGCCCCGATCGGATCCGCCTAGCGTCCGACCGGGGCGGGGGGATCCAGGCCGCCTCGCAGGTGTCGCCGCGTTCGTCACGGCGCCCACGCGGGGCCCGCGTGCTGCAAACAAGCACCTTGGCGGTAGCTTCCGGAACTTCCGATGCCGCGCGCTTGTACGTGGTAGCGGGATTGGCTAGGTGTTTTTAGGCGAGGTGAGGGACGCCGACCGGGCGCCCGAGCAACGCCTTGCTGTCCTCGCAGGAGATTCCCATCGCCGTGGCGGTCGATCGCGACAAGGTGCTCCAGACCGCGCAGAAGCTTGTCGAGCGGAAGCGCTTCGACAGAGCCATCGCCGAGTACCAGAAGCTGGTCGCGGAGGATCCGAGGGACGTCCGGACGCTGCTCAAGATCGGCGACCTCTATCTGCGGATGGAGGAGTACGTCGATGCGATCACCACCTACGAGCGCGTCGGCCAGTTCTACTCGCTCCAGGGCTTCGCGCTGAAGGCGATCGCGGTCTACAAGCAGATCCGCGAGATCATCCACAAGCACGTCCCCCAGTACGAGGACCGCTTCGGCCACATCGTCCCGCGCCTCGCGGAGATCTACACGCAGCTCGGGCTCACGAGCGACGCGCTCGCGGCCTACGACGAGGTCGCGACGCGCCTCCTCCGCGCCGGGCGCGACCGCGACGCGATCGACATCTTCAGGAAGGTCGTCGACCTCGACCCGAACAACCCGCTTCCGTATCTCCGCCTGGCCGAGACGCTGATCCGGGTCCGCGACTACGACCTCGCCATCCAGCGCTTCGGGACGGCGGCCGAGATCCTGCTCAAGCTCGGGCGGCGCGACGACGCGCTGAAGGTGGTCGAGCGCCTGCTCCAGCACCGCCCGGACGCCCGCTTCGCCCGCATGGCCGCCGAGATCTACCTCGATCGCGGCGAGCCGAGCGACGGGATGTCGGCCCTCACCAAGCTGCAGATCGCGTTCAAGGAGAACCCGCGCGACCTGGAGACGCTGGCGCTGCTCGCCCGCGCCTTCGACCTGCTGGGGCAGCCGGCCAAGGCGATCGAGGTGCAGAAGGAGTCGGCGCGCATCGCGAAGGAGGCGGGGCGGCTCGACCAGTTCACCGCCCTCGTCACCGCGCTGCTCGCACGCGCCCCGAACGACGAGGGGGTGCGCCAGCTCGCATCCCAGCTCGCGCCCGCCGGGCGGGACACGCGCGCATCCATCGACGTCGAGATCGTCGAGGACGAGGAGGAAGAGGCCGACGACATCGAGGAGCTCGAGGTGGAGGACGCCGAGCCCTCGTCCGCGGTGCCGTTCCCGCTGCGCGCGTCGCAGCCCTCGACGGCGCCGGTCGCGAGCCCGCGGCAGCTCGCCGCCCACGCCGAGAGCCTGCGGCGCGACCGCCAGTACGACAAGGCGGTCGCCCTCCTCAAGGGCGGCATCGCCCGGCTGCCGGCCGCCCGGGAGCTGCGCGAGAAGCTCTGCGACATCCTGATCGAGGCGGGAGACCAGGACGGCGCCATCGAGCAGATGCTCGAGTTCGCGCGGCAGCTCACCAGCGAGGGCGCCGTCGATGACGCCGCGAGGTTGCTCGACGAGGTGCTGCTCCTGGAGCCCGGGCACGCCCAGGCCACGGAGATGCTCCACCAGCTCGGCTACGCCGTGCCGCAGGAGGAAGAGCTCGACGAGGTGCAGGTCGGGTCGGAGGCCCCGCCCGCCGCCGGCGAGAACGAGGCGTACGCCTCCGAGGTGCCGAGCCAGGAGCTCTACGACCCGAGCGCGCCGCTGCCCGCGTACACGCTCGACGAGGACGGCGTGGTCGAGGCGCTCCCCCGGCGGCCGCCGCTCGTCACGCACCTCGACGACCCGTTCGCGAACGAGCCGCCGCTGCCGAGCTTCCCGATCGACGATGACGACATCGTCGACAACGATGTCCTCGACGACGATCTCGTCGACAACGACGTCCTCGAAGACGATGACGACGAGGAGACGGCCTCGGTCCACCCGGGCCGTTCTCCCGGGCACCCCCTGGCCATCGCGGCGTCGCAGGCGCCTCCGCCGCCCTCGATCCCGCCCGCGCCCCCGGTGCTCGCCGGGCCGCCGTCGACCCTGTACACCCCCGCGTCGGTCCGGCCCACCGCCAGCCGCTCCGTGCCGCCGGGCTCCGGGCGGCGCGCGGACGCGCTCGACGAGGACGCGCTCGAGGAGGTCGAGTTCTTCGCGCAGCACGGGATGTTCGATGAGGCGCGGAACATCCTGGAAGAGCAGCTCGCGCGGCTGCCGAACCACCCGCTCCTGATGGAGCGGCTGCGCGACGTCGTCGAGCTGGCGTCGCAGGCGCGCGTGGCCGCGGACAACCAGAGCGGCACGCGCGCGGTCCCGCGCGGCAGTGAGCGGCCAGACGAGGATCGCGCGTTCGACATCGCGGAGTCGCTCAAGCTGATCGACGAGCTCGAGGTGGCGCCGGGCTCCGTGACGGGCGTCCAGGACGATCCCCGGCAGGTCAGCGTCGATAGCGTCTTCGAGCAGTTCAAGGCGGGCGTGGCGGCGCAGGTCTCGGAGGCCGACGCGGCGACGCACTACGATCTCGGCGTGGCGTACAAGGAGATGGGCCTTTACAAGGAGTCCATCGCCGAGTTCGAGCTCGCCGCCCGCGATCCCGGGCGGGAGTGCGTCTGCCTGTCGATGATCGGGGTCACGCACCTCCAGATGGGCAACGTCGACGCGGGCATCGAGGCGCTCATCCGGGGGCTGCACGCCTCGCACAAGACGATCGAGCAGGAGCTCGCGCTGAACTACGAGATCGCGAACGCTTACGAGATGCGGGGCGCCTCCGAGCAAGCGCTCTACTACTTCCAGCGCGTCGCCCGGATGAGCCCGAGCTACAGCGACCCGCGCGGCAGCATCGCCGAGCGGCTGCGCCGCATCGACGCCCCGAAGCCCGCCGCGCGCGCCGTCGGGGCCGAGATGATCGCGGACGAGTTCGACGCCGCCTTCGACGACATGCTCCCCAGCGGCAAGCTGCCCTGAGCGCGGTCCCGGGCCGGCGTATCGGCGCAGGGCCGGCGTGTCCGCGAGGCCGGAGATCGCGAGGTGCCGGAAATTGGGCCCAGGCGGGCGCCCTCATGTACCGGGGGTCCATGAACCGACCGTTCCTGTTCGCCGCCGTCACCTCGCTCCTCGCCGCCGGCTGCGGTGCGGGGCTCGACATGAACGCGCGAGCCGGTCGTCCCCAGGACGCCTCCGTCAAGGCGGCGGCCGAGGGGCGGCGCGAGGTCGCCGAGCGCGCGGAGGGCTCGACCGACGAGGGTCGCCCGGGCGCGCACGGAGCGGCCGCCACGCGCGCCCCGGGCGACTACGTGGCCTACCGGTTCTCGGGCAGCTTCCGGAAGACGCCGCTGCTCCTCACGCAACGCGTGGTCGCGCGCGAGGGGGACGTCCTCGTCGTCGACATGACCCTGGAGGACGACCAGGAGACCGAGTCGCTGCGGGTCCGCATGAGCGACGCGCCCGGACGGCGCGGCGAGATCCTCGGCGCGGCGTGGCTCGACGACGGGGCCGAGCGGCCGGCGACCCTCGCGGCGTACGAGGCGATGATGGAGAAGACCACGCTCGCCGCGGACGAGAACGAGGCGGTGCTCGGCAGCGAGGCGGTGAGCGTCGACGTCGGCGGCGCCCCCATCGCCTGCCAGGAGACGAGCTTCCGCGTGCGCATCGGCAGGACGAAGGCGACGATGCGCACGCTGCAGAGCGCCGACTTCGCCTGGGGCGACGTCGGCGGCGAGATCACCACCGAGGACGGGCGCGTGCTGTACCGGGCAGAGCTCGTCGACAGGGGGCGCGCGGACGCGGCGCCGCGCGGCGCGCGCGCGACGGCCGCCGGCGCAGATCCCCACCCCGTGCCGCGCCCGGCGACGGTCGCGCGGTCCGATTACGAAGACTGAGCCGAGAGGGGCGCGTCGCCCTGGTTCCCCTTGCGCGCGAGGATCTCTCCCGAGCGCGCGGCCGCCGCCTTGACCAGGTGGCCCATCTTCGGGTGCTCGGGCTCGAAGTCGGGCTCGATCCCCTCGGCGCGGAGCGCCTCCGTGCAGACCGGGCCGATCGAGGCCACCACGCCGCGCGCGAGGCGCTCGCGCAGGCGCGCCACGAGCCCCTCCTCGGCCGCCACGAGCAGCGCGTGCTCGACCTGCGCGCGGCTCGTGAAGAGCGTGATCGCCGCGCCGCCGTCGGCCAGGGCGTGGAGCGCCCGCCGCAGCGGCGCGGTGTCCTCCGGGAGCGCCCAGCGGTACGCCGGCACCGGCGTGACCCGGGCGCCGGCCGCCTCGAGCCCGGCGTAGAGCTCGTGGCTCGGGGCCCCGTGCTCCTGGACGGCGATGCGCTTGCCGCTCAGGTCGCCGAGGCCGCGCACGACGTCGAGGATCTCCCGCCAGGTGTTCGGCTCGGGGACCGTGAGGAAGCGGGTCAAGCCCAGCTCGCGCAGCGCCGCGGCGGGCTTGGGGCCGCGCGCGACGAGCTGCACGGACGAGAGCGCCGCGGTCATCCGCGACATGCCCTGGGCGCTCGCCTCCCCCTCCCCGCCGGGCGCGCCGCCGCTGTCCGGGCCGGGCTCGAGCGCGGGCGCCGCCTCGGCCACGAGCGCCCTGGTCCCAGCGCCGGTCATGAGGATCACGACGTCGAGCTCGGCGCCCGCGAGGCGCCGCGCGAAGTCGAGCGCGCGCTCGTTTCGCTCGATCGGCACCTCACGCAGGGCCGGCGCCGTGATGGGCACCCCGCCGTGGCGCTGGATCAGCGAGGCCATCTCGGTCGCGCGGCGGCTCTCGAAGCTGATGACGCGGCGCCCCGCAAAATCGGGGGGTGCGGTCGGGACAGGACGGTCGTTCAGTGGGCGCGGGGGCGTACTCACGCGGGCAGCATAGCCCGAGTCCAGCTCGGGCGGGTTTCGGGCCGTGAACCAGTTTGCTAAGCTCTGCGTGTGACCCATCCGATGAGCGACGAGGCTGGCGGGGCCGGGGGCGGGCTCGCGCGTGCGACCTCGGAGAACGACGTCGGCCCCGATCCTGTCATCGGCGCGGGCATCGCGCTGTTTGGCATCTTCTTGATGGGGGTGGGCGGCGCGCTGGGCGCGCACTACCTCTTCAACTTCGGCGTGCTCGTGGCGGTGCTGGGGGCCGTCCTGTTCGTCCTCTTCGTGGCGGTCACGGCGCTCAAGCAGCGCCGCGCGCTCGGCCCCACCCCGCGCGCCTCGAGCCCGGACGGCGGCCCTGCCGAGCAGCGAGACGCGCACGACTGATCCGGCCGCGCGGCGCGCACGCGCCGGCCGGCCGCCCTCCTCGGCGTTCAGCCCTGGGATCCGTCGCCCGGGTCGCGCTGCGCGCCCGGAGACGCCGGGGGGCTGCCCTCGTCGTCGGCCCTGCCGGAGAGGTCCGGCTCGATGTCGACGAGCGACACGCCGAGCTCCTGGGCGATGCTCTGGATCTCGGCCCGCTCCGCTGCCGTGGGCGCGCCATCCGCCGCGGCGAGCCGGATCAGGAGGCGCACGACCTCCACCCGCTCGCTGGCGTTGCAGAGCGCCTTGAGCTCGCGGTAGCAGCGATCGACCTCTTCCTCCTGGAGCGCGGGCAGCTTGCCCTGAAGCGCATTGCACACCGCGTCGACGCCGCTCGGCGCGAGCCCGTCGACGTGGGTCAAGAGCTCGCGGAGCAACGCGTCTTCCTTGTCGGTGAAGCGACCGTCGACGCAGGCGACCTTGCCCAGCAGGACGATGACGGTCGCGATGTAGCGGAGCACGACCGCCTCGTCCTCCGGGAGCGCCGCGCGGAGCTCCTTCAGGAGAGCGTCGAGGTTCGGGAACGAGTCCCCTTGCTTCAGGCCCAGCCAGGCGAGGAGTCCCACGCGCCGAAGCTACCAGATCCTCGCCAGGCTGGGCAGCCCGGTGGAGCACCGCTCTTGTCGCAGCTCACCCACACCCATCCCACGCGGCGCCCTAGTCCTCCCCGTCGCGCTCCGCAAGCCAGTCGTCCACGGGGTTGTCCGACTTCGGGGTCTTCAGGATCGAGCCGTCAGGCCCGTCCTTGCGCACCACGAGCGTGCGCCGCGTCGTCGTGTCGGGCGTCTCGCGCGCGACCACGGTGATCACGTTGACCCCGGGCCGGAGCGGCGCCTCGAACGAGAACTCGGCCCGCTTCGGGTCCGCGCCGTCGCGGTTCGACTTGTAATAGAGCTTCCGCGAGCCGACGAAGATGAAGGTGTCGAGGAGCCGCTCGCTGTCCGACGCCGTCCCCGTGATCTTCACGGTGTCGGCGGTCGTCGCCAGCGCCGCCGCGGCGATGTCGAGCGTCGGGGGCGCGTGCGAGTAGATGTCCTCGAACGCGACCGTCGCGGGGGCCGCCGCCGCGCCGCCCGGCGTCGCCTCCCGCGCCGCGATGAACGCGAAGCGGCCTCCGCCGAGCTCGACCTTGAGGAACCCGCCGGGCGCCTCGCCGAGCAGCTTGACGACGGTGCCCGCCGGGAGCCGGCCGAAGGCGTGCGCGCTCGCCGCCGGCGACGGGAGCAGCATCGCCCCCTCCGCCCCCGCCTTCACGGTGGAGCCACCGCCCTGGATCGCGACGCGCGGCGAGATCGGGATCTTCACCTTCTCACTGGCGAACTCGCGCAGATCGCGATCGCCGACCGACAGCGTGAGCGTCGCCTCCGGCTCCGGCAGCTGCGCCCCCACGTCGAACGTGAAGACCACCTTGCGCACGTCGCCCGGCTTGATGTTCGAGATGTCGAAGCGCCCGGCGTGCAGCAGCAGCCCGTCGCCCGACAGGTTCGCGATGTTCGCCTGGGTCTCGTAGGACGGGCCCTTGCCGACGTTCTTGACGGTCAGGTACATGCTGACCCGCTCGCCCTTCTGGATGAGCCCGTCGCCGTTGCCGCCCCGATCATCGGCGATCTGGTAGGCGTACTGGAAGAGCGGCCGATCGAGCGCGCGCACCGTGGGCCGGATCTCGACCGGGGGCGGCTCCGGCGCGCCGGAGACCTCGAACTTCACCTTGACGCCGTCGCTCCGGGAGAGGGCGTCCATCGGGATCTTGCAGACGCGCTTCTCGTTCGCGTTCCTCGGCTTGGTGGAGCCGATCTTGCGCCCCTCGATCTCGCACCAGCCGAGCGGCGCCTTCGCCGTCTTCGCCTGGCCGGGCCCGATCTTCCCGAAGATGAGCTCCTTGCTGTCGTAGTAGAGGTTGTCGCTCTCGGTCGTCCCGCGCAGCCGGTACACCGGCTGCTTGCCGTTGTTCTTGACCGTGACCCGGAGCTCCATGGGCTGGCCGGCGATCACCTCGGCGTTCGGGCGATCGGTCTCGACCTTGATGTCGAGCTCGGACTTGGCCGCGGGCGTCGTGCCCTCGGGCGCGTCGGACCAGTCGACGCCCAGCTTCGCCAGCTCGGCCGAGACCTTGGCCAGCTCCTCCTTGCCGACCTGCTCGATGTAGCCGTGCACCGCCCGGAGCTGCTGGATCCTCGGGGAGCTCGGCGGCATCCGCGCGGCGAGCTCGCGCGCGAAGCGGATCGGGAAGTCGAGCGAGAAGTCCTCGTCGATGTCGCCCCCGCGGTCGCGCAGCCGCTCGCGCTCGGCGCTCGTGAGCTGGTAGCGCACCACCTCCGACGGCTTGCCCGCCGCGGCCGCCCGCGCGTTCGAGAGGTGCGCCGACAGGTCGCGCTCCCGGAGGCCGTCCTTCTGCACGGTGAGATCCATCTCGAGCTCGTCGACCGTCATCGGATCGAGCTCGATGTCCGGCGTGACGCCGACGCCCTGGATCGAGATGTCGCCCGGCGTCAGGTACTGCGCGATCGTCAGCTTGAGGGCCGCCTTCTCCGCCGTGACGTCGGGGAAGACGAGCTGCACGCTCCCCTTGCCGAACGTCTGCGAGCCCACGACGATGGCGCGATCGTTGTTCTTGAGCGCGCCGGCCACGATCTCGCTGGCGCTCGCGCTGTTGCCGCTCACGAGCACCACGATCGGGTACGGCGGCTCCGTGCCAGGGCCCTTGGCGCGCTTCTCCTCGCGCCCCTCCGAGGCGCCGACCGTCGAGACGATGACGCCGTCGGCGAGGAACTTGTCGGCGATGCGCGCGGCCTGATCGAGCAGGCCGCCGGGGTTGCCCCGCAGATCGAGCACGAGCCCCTTGAGCTGCCCCCTGCTGCGCAGGCCGTCGAGCGCGGCGTCGAGCTCCGCGGTCGAGGTCGCCTGGAACGTCTTGAGCCGGACGTACGCGATGCCGCCGTCGAGGGCGCGCGACTCGACGGACCTGACCTTGATCACCTCGCGGGTCAGCTCGAACGGCTTCGCGCCCTGCCACCCGCCCTCGCCCTCGCGGGTCACCCACACGGTCACCGCGGTGCCAGGGTCGCCGCGGAGCCTCCGCACGGCGTCGTCGAGCGGCATGTTGAGCGTCGACTCGTTGTTGATCTTCACGATCCGATCGAGCCGCTTGAGGCCCGCCCTGCCCGCGGGCGTGTCGGGCATCGGGTTCAGGACCGTGAGCATCTGGTCGCGGATCGAGATCACGACGCCGAGCCCGCCGAACGCGCCCGACGTGGAGAGGTTCATCTCCTTGTACGCCTCCGGGCTCAGGAACGCCGAGTGCGGGTCGAGCGTGTGCAGCATGCCGTTGCACGCGGCGTACTCGACGTCGCGGAGATCGACCTCGGTGCCCTTGAGGTTCTTCTGCAGGAAGGCGAAGACCTCGCGCAGGCGCGCGGAGACGTCCCAGGGGCCCTGGATGTTGTCGATCCGGAACTTCTTCGCGCTGGTCTCGACGCGGACGGTGACCTCGTTGGGATCCTCGTTCAGGACGATCACCTGCGCGACGTCGCGCTGCACGGCGTTCAGCGCCGAGAGCAGCATCTCCTTCGGCTTGACGCGATCCGGGTCGACGTACTTGTCCCGGATCATCTTGAGCGTCTCGTTCACGGCCTCGAGGCGGGTGAGGTCGTACGGCGCCTTCGCCACCTGCCCGGTGACGGCGAGCGCCGGCTCGAACCCACGCCAGAGCCCCCCGGGGCCGAACTGCAGTACGAAGTACGCTGCCAGCGAGAACGCGCCGAAGAGCGCGAGCACCTTGCCGAGGCGCTCCAACAATCTGTGAGGCATACGGCGATCGAGTATAGACGCCCCTCCGCGAGCGTCGACCGGCGTCCGCGCATGCCGGTTCGAGCGCCCGCCGCGCGCCGCGCGCCGCGGCCGCTACGCGGGCTTGTGGGTGTCTTCTTCCTTCGCCTCGGTCTTCGGCGGGAGCTGCTTGGCGGGATCGTCCTCGTCGTCGTCGCGGAGCCCCTTCTTGAAATTCCGGATGCCTTCGCCGATTCCCTTACCGACCTCTGCGATCCGGCCCGCTCCGAAGAGAAGCAGCGCGATGCCGATGATGAGGGCGAGCTGGAGCGGTCCGACATTACCCATGGCGATGTTCCTTCAGAGGCTGCCGCGCTCTCGGCGGCGAACGGCGGACCGGGGCCCGCATCGCTGCACCCATACCACCCATCCCGCGCGCGGGCAATGCAGCAGCTCGGAGCCTTGAATCCCGTGCTAGGCTCGCGCAACCGTCATCGCTGGAGGAGGGAGAGGCGCGTGCGCCCCCGCTCGCTCCGCCAGGGATTCACAACTTCAGACCGGCTCGACAGCCCAGGCGGGCCGCCGGGCGGAACCTCTAGCCTTCGTAGCCTTCGCGACGAGCGACACGGGGAAAGATCGATGCCGTTCAACCGCATGAATCGAAAGGCAGCGCATTGTCTGGCAGGGGCGTCGGTCGCGGCGGCGGTGCTCGCCGGCGCGCCCGAGCGCGCGAGCGCCCAGGACGCGGGCGGGGCGGCCAGCGACACCGTGAGCGTCGACGGCAAGGGGATCGTCGGGGGCGCGCTGCTCGGCGGCGAGGTCGTGATGCTGACGATGGGGGCGATCGGGGTCGAGCGCGCCTGGCCCTACCTCGTCTTCGGCGGGCTCGGCGCCGTGGGCGGCGGCGTCGCCGGCTACTTCGTCGAGGCCGCGGAGCCCCCCGCCGAGGTGCCGCTCTACATGCTCGCGGGCGGCATGGCGCTCGTCATCCCCACCCTCGTCGTCACGCTGAACGCCACCGCGTACCGGCCCCCGGAGACGGACCAGAGCGAGCCCATTCGCAACGAGCCGGTCGCGGAGCCCCCCCAGCCGGGCATCAACGTCCAGATCACGTCGGACGCCGCGCCGCTCCTGCGGGGAATCCGGGCCGAGGCCCCCCGGCTCGGCCTCATCGACATCGCGCCGAGCCGGGTCGCGCTCGGCGTGCCGGCGCTCTCGCTCAGGCCGCTGTACTCGCAGGACGAGCTGTTCAAGTTCCGCGTGACGCAGGGGCACGAGCTCCGCGTCCCCGTGCTCCGGGCGACCTTCTGACCGGCCGGCGCAGGCCCCGGCGGCGGCGGGTGGTGGTGGCCGCGCCCGGGGGCTCCCCTCCGGGGCTTGCGTTCCGGCGGGCCCCTGTTGTGGCCCGCCTGCACTCCAGCCCCGCCGGGGAGCCCCCGGGCGCGGCCACCACCACCCGCCGCCGGGCTGGCGCGCGCATGGCCCCGCTCGCCGGTCTCTGTGCCGATCGCAACGCTCGGCGTTAGGCTCTCGCCGTGGCCGATCTCGACGACACCCCGCTCCCCTGGTCCACGCGCCTCTGGTTCGCCTTCGTCTGCTTCTTCCGCGTGCTGCTCGATCCGCAGTTCGCCGCGCGGGCGTGGCGGGCGCGCGCCGCGCTGCCGCCGGCCGAGGCGGCCGGGCCTCCGGCCCAGCTCGATCGGGCGCGCGAGGGCGGCGCGCCCCCCCTCCCCGAGCCCGAGAGGGCCGCGGAGCCGGAGGAGAAGGCGCCCGCCGCCGCGCCGCCGGCCGCGCCCGCCGTGGGCTCGGCGCTCCAGCTGCTCTCGCTGCTCCAGCGCGAGGGGCGGCTGGTCGACTTCCTCGAGCAGGACATCGCCTCGTTCAGCGACGCGGACATCGGCGCGGCGGCGAGGATGGTGCACGAGGGTTGCCGCAAGGCGCTGCTCGGCCACGCGAAGCTCGCGCCCGTGCGGCGCGAGGAGGAGGGGGCGAAGGTCACGCTGGAGGCAGGCTACAATCCCGCCGAGGTCAAGCTCATCGGCAACGTGTCGGGCAGCGCGCCGTACAGGGGCGTGCTGCGCCACCGCGGCTGGCGCGCCGACGAGCTGTCGTTGCCGACGCCGATCGCCGGCCACGACGCCAGCATCATCGCCCCCGCGGAGGTCGAGCTATGAGCGCGCGCTACATCGTCGGCATCGATCTGGGCACCACCCACTGCGCCCTCTCCTACGCGCGCGTGCCCGAGGAGGGCGCCGACCCGCGGCTCACGCCGTCGCCCGAGGTGATGGCCGTCCCGCAGCTCGTGGCGCAGGGGGAGCTCGAGGCGCGGCCGCTGCTGCCCTCGTTCATGTACATCCCCCACGAGAGCGAGGGGCTCCAGGCGCTGCCGTGGGACGCGGAGCGGCGGTTCGTGGTCGGCGAGCACGCCCGCGCGCGCGGGGTCGACGCGCCGGCGCGCCTCATCTCGAGCGCGAAGAGCTGGCTCTGCCACCCCGGCATCGACCGCCGCGGGCCGACGCTGCCGGTCGGCGCGCCCGAGGACGTCGAGAAGATCTCGCCGGTCGAGGCGTCGTGGCGGTACCTCGAGCACCTCACCGAGGCGTGGGACCACGTGTTCGCGAAGGACGATCCGGAGCTCGCCCTCGCGAAGCAGGAGATCGTGATCACCGTGCCCGCGTCGTTCGACGCCGCCGCGCGCGATCTCACGGTCGAGGCGGCGAGCGCGGCCGGCTTCGAGGATCTCACGCTCCTCGAGGAGCCGCAGGCCGCCGTGTACGCCTGGATCGACGCGGCCGGCGAGGCGTGGCGCAAGCACCTCCAGCCGGGCGACGTGCTGCTCGTGGTCGACGTCGGCGGCGGGACGACCGACTTCTCCGCGATCGCCGCGGTCCCGCGCGACGGGTCGCTCGAGCTCGTCCGCGTGGCGGTCGGAGACCACATCCTGCTCGGCGGCGACAACATGGATCTCGCGCTCGCGCACGTCGTGAAGGCGAAGCTCGCGGCCGAGGGCAAGGAGCTCGATCGCTGGCAGATGACGTCGCTCACCCACGCGGCGCGCGTCGCCAAGGAGCGGCTGCTCGGCGATCCGTCGATGACGGCGGCGCCGATCGTGATCGCCGGCCGCGGCTCGAAGCTGCTCGGCGCGTCGATCCGGACGGAGCTCACGCGCGACGAGATCACGCGGACGCTCGTGGACGGGTTCTTCCCCGAGGTGCCGTCGTCCGCGCGCCCCGCGACGCGCGCGCGCGCGGGCCTCACGCAGCTCGGCCTGCCGTACGCGCAGGATCCGGCGATCACCCGCCACCTCGCCGCCTTCCTCGGGCGGCAGGCCGGCGCGACCTCCCGGCTGGAGGGCTTCGTCCCGAGGGACGCGGCGAGCGCGGGGTCCGACCGCGCGCCGCAGCTCCTGCACCCGACAGCGGTGCTCTTCAACGGGGGCGTCATGAAGAGCGCGGCGCTGCGCGAGCGGCTCGTCGAGACGCTCGGCGCCTGGCTCGAGGCGGACGGCGCGCCGCGGCCGCGGGTGCTCCCGAGCGACGACCTGGATCTCGCGGTCTCGCGCGGCGCCGCCGCCTACGGCCTGGCGCGGCGCGGCCGCGGGCTCCGGATCCGCGGCGGGACGGCGCGGGCCTACTACGTGGGCATCGAGGGCGCCGTGCCCGCGGTGCCGGGGCTGGAGCCGCCGATCACGGCGCTCTGCCTCGCGCCGTTCGGCATGGAGGAGGGCACGGAGGCGACGCTGCCGCCGCAGGAGTTCAGCGTGGTGGTCGGCGAGCCGGTGCGCTTCCGCTTCTTCAGCTCGTCGGTGCGCCGGGAGGACCAGGCGGGGGCGGAGCTCGAGCACTGGAAGCCCGGCGAGCTCGAGGAGCTCTCGCCCATCGAGATCACCTTGCCCACGGAGGGCCGGCGCGAGGGGGACATGGTGCCGGTGCGGCTGCACGCCTCGGTCACCGAGGTGGGGACGCTGCTCCTGGAGGCGATCCCCCGCGAGGCGCAGAAGCCCAACGAGCGCTGGCGGATCGAGCTGTCGGTGCGCGCCGAGGCGTGAGGCGCCGCGCCGAGGCGCGCCGAGACGACAGGGCGCGGATGACCTCAACCCGCGGGGGTCACTCGCCCCTGTCCTGGGCGCAGGCGGTGCCCTCCGCCGCGCACTCGCCTGCCATATCGAGGGCCGCCGCGCGGCCGCACGCCTCGCAGTCGGCGCTCGGCGCCTCGTCCGTGGTGCACGAGGTGTAACAGGAGTCGCCCTCCGCCGCGCCGCAGACATCACAGATACATGTGGTGACCTCCACGTATTTCGGCCGCGAGACCTCGCACAGATCGGCGATGTCGGCGCCCAGGAGGAGCGGCGCCGAGCAGGTCACGCACGTCTCGTCGCCGGTGGCGCCGCCCTCGCCGGCACCTCCCGCGCCGGCGCCGCCCTCGCCGGCGCCGTCCTCACCGCCGGCGCTGCCCGTGCTGGCCGTGGTGGTCGTGGTGTCCGCGGGCTCGGTGTCGTCGTCCCCGCAGCCCGCCGAGATGGCGGTCGTGGCGAGCAGGAGAGCTGTCGAGCCAATGCTAACAAGATGGACGCTACGCATGATGTCCTCCAGCGCGCTTGAACGAGCGCAGGCCTTCGATAATCGATCTGTCAGCCGGCCTCGGCGGGACATATCGATCGATGCATTCCCCGCTTCCCGGCGCGGGCACACTACTCCAGCCAGCCGGCGAGGCTCAACGATCTTCGGTGCAATGCACAGAAATCGCCTCTCGCGCTCACGCCGATGACGTGACGAAACCACGATGGAACAAGCCCTCGCGAGGACGAGGCCGTCAGCGCCCGCGGATCGGGGATCGCCCGGCGAGGCGCCCTGCCGCGGCGGAACACGGCTGTCCAGAGCAAACCCGCGCGCATCCCCGCGGCGCGGGCGCCCCGCTCAACCCTGTTGCGAGCCGCCATGAGGGGCCCACCGTCGTGAGGGATCGCGCGCCGCAATGTCGGAATCTTTTTGATGCCCCCACGGGGCACCGCGCGCTCGCGCTCGACGCGCCCGCGCGCCCCCGCCGGTGCCCGTCGCCGGAGCGCCTCCGACGCACCGTCTCGACTCCGCAACTCGGGTCGGGAAACCGGGGTAAACCTCGCGAAGAGGGCGCGCTGGGCTCGAACGTGGGACTCGAAAAATGCTCATGAGCGCGGCCCCGCGCCCGCTCGCTGCTATGCTCGGAGATGCGATGCCGCAGCCGTCTCCGGTCAGAGAGCCCGAGCTCGCTCTGCCCGCGGGCGCTGCGCGCCAGCGACACGACGAGACGCGTGCCGCGGCCACCGGCGACGCGCGTGGCCCTGCCGGGCGTTTCGGGTCACGGGAGGCCGCGATGATCTCCTGGTTGCGCGTGGGTCTGTCGGCGATGCTCGCGGGCCTGTGCGCCTGCGCGAGCACGCCCGTGCAGTGGCCCTCGCCAGACGGGCAGCCGAAGCTCCCGCCGGCGCGAGAGATCAACCCCGTCGCGCGGCCGGACGCGGCGCACGTCACCGCGATCGTGGGGGCGACCCTGATCGACGGCCGCGGCGGGCCGCCCGTGCGGGACGCCATCGTCGTGGTCCGCGGCGAGCGCATCGTCGCCGCGGGCGCGCGCGGCGACACGGCCGTCCCGGCCGGCGCGGAGGTCGTGCGCGGCGCAGGGCTCTCGGTCCTGCCCGGCCTCATCGACGCGCACTTCCACCTCGGCGACGATGACGGGCTGCCGGGCCTCGTCCTGCAGCGCGGCGTGACGTCGCTGCGCGAGCCGGGGCACTGGATCGAGGCGTACGACGCCGCGCGCCGGCTCGGCCCGGTGCCGCGGCTCTTCTTGATGGGGCCGCTGCTCGACGGGCCCGCCCCGGCGTACCCGGAGAGCGCCATGATCGTGCGCGACGCGGCCGAGGCGCGCTGGGCCGTCGATCGGCTGGTCGAGCGTGGGGCCTCGGGGATCAAGGCGTATTTCCGCCTGCCGCTCGGGACCGTCGAGGCCGTGATCCAGGCCGCGCACGCGCGCGGCGTGGTCGCCACCGCGCACCTCGAGGCGGTGGACGCCGCGGCGGCGATCCGCGCCGGGATC
This sequence comes from Sorangium cellulosum, assembly GCF_004135735.1. GTDB lineage: Bacteria > Myxococcota_A > Polyangia > Polyangiales > Polyangiaceae > Sorangium > Sorangium cellulosum_F. The sequence continues at coordinate 7,589,407 of NZ_CP012670.1, forward strand.
GACGGGATCGAGCACATCACCTCGCTGGGCACCGCGCTCGTGCCGCCGCGCGAGGCGGAGCGTTACCGGCAGGCGGTGATCGCCGACAACACGGCGCGGTTTCAGGGGCGTTATCAGCTCTTTCGCGGCATCTCCCTGGAAGCCCCCCGGACCGCGCAGCTGCTCGGGCTGCTCGCGCTGCGCGGCACCTTCCTGGCCCCTACCCTCGCCGTCTTCGAGCGCCGCGCCGGCGACGAGGGCGCGACCGAGGCCGAGGTGCGCGGCTTCGAGAACATGATGAGGCTCGTCGGCAAGGCGCGCCGCGCCGGCGTGCGGGTGGTCGTGGGCTCGCACGGCGCGGCGCCGGGCGCCGAGCGGGGGTGGGCGTACCAGCGCGAGATGGAGCTGCTCGTCGAGAGCGGCCTCTCGCCCATGGAGACCCTCGTCGCCGGCACGCTGGAGAACGCCAGGTTCTTCCGCATCGACGACCGGCTCGGCAGCGTGGAGCCGGGCAAGCTCGCCGACCTCGTGCTGGTCGAGGGCGACCCGCTCGCGGAGTTCGGCGCGATGCGCCGGGTGAAGCAGGTCATGTTGAACGGGCGATGGGTCACCGCCCTTCAGGGCGACTGAGCCCGAGGCGGACGCGGGGGGTGGGATGGCGCCCGCGGAGGGCGGGATGGCGCGCGCGGGGGAGTGGGATGGCGCGCCGCGCGGTGACCGCGCGGCGGCGGGGCCTCAGCCCATCTCGACCTCGACCTTGACGGTCGCGCCGGCCGGGGCCAGCGGGATCACGTTGCCCGCGACGGGCTTGCCGCCCACGACGAGCTTCTTGACGCCCTTGCACACGCCCGAGTTCTTGACGCTGATCTCGTAGGTCGCCCCGCGGAACCGGCGGCTGATGGAGAAGCTCTTCCACGCCTTCGGCACGCAGGGATCCAGCCGGAGGCCGTCGTACTGGGGCTGCACGCCCAGGATGCCCTGGCTGACGGACACGAACGTCCAGGCCGCCGTGCCGGTGAGCCAGGCGTTCTTGGCCTCGCCGAAGACCGGGGCGTCCTTGCCCGCGATCATCTGCGCATAGACGTAGGGCTCGGCGCGGTAGGTCTCGATCTGGCTCTCCTTGGCCGACGGACAGATGGAGAGATAGTACTCCAGCGCGCGCTCGCCCTCGCCGAGGAGACACCAGCCCAGGTGGATCCAGGTGTTGTTGTGGCAGAAGATGCCGGCGTTCTCCTTCACGCCCGGCGGATACGAGGTGACCTCCCCGAGCTCGAGGTGGTAGGTCGAGTACGCCGGCTGCTGCAGCACGATGCCGTTCTTCGTGTAGAGGTGCTTGTGCACGCTCTCCAGCGCCTGCCTGGCGCGGCCGTTGTCCGCGCCGGCCCCGCCCAGCACGCACCAGCCCTGGCTCTCGATGAAGATCTTGCCCTCCTCGTTCTCCTTGCTCCCGACCGGCCGGCTCTCGGCGTCATAGGCGCGGCGGTACCACTCGCCGTCCCACGCCTCCTTCTCGACCACGGCCAGCATCTCGGCGTGGTGCCCGCGCATGCGATCCGCGTCGGACTTCTGGCCGAGCCAGTCGTACAGGGCGGCCATCTCGCGGCTCGCGTAGAGGAACAGGCCCGCGATCATCACCGACTCGGCCTTCGAGTCCTTCACGTCGCCCGCCGTCTGGAAGCTCTCGTTGGGCTCGGTGCTGAAGCAGTTCAGGTTCAAACAGTCGTTCCAGTCGGCGTGGCCGATGAGCGGCAGCCCGTGCGGGCCCCGCTTCTTCATCGTGTACGCAATCGACGTCTCCAGGTGGTGCAGGAGATCCTCCTTCGAGCCCGGCTTGTCGGCGTAGCCCACCGACTCCTTGAGGATGCTCTTGTCGCCCGTCTCCTTGATGTAGGCGCACGTGGAGAGGATGAGCCACAGGTGATCGTCGTAGAAGTCGCCGCCGATGTCGGCGTTCCCCTTCTTCGTCAGCGGCTGGTACTGGTGGTAGCAGGTGCCGTCGCTGAGCTGGGTGGCGGCGATGTCGAGGATGCGCTGGCGGGCGCGCTCGGGGATGAGGTGCACGAAGCCCAGGAGATCCTGGTTCGAGTCGCGGAAGCCCATGCCCCGGCCGATGCCGGTCTCGTACATGCTGGCCGACCGCGACAGGTTGAAGGTCGCCATGCACTGGTACTGGTTCCAGGTGTTGAGCATGCGCCGGGCGTGCTCGTCCGGGCAGTCGGCCTGGAAGTTCGCGAGCAGCCCCGCCCAGTCCGCCTTGAGCTGGGCGAAGGCGCCGTCCACGACGCCGGGCGCCGAGTACTTGGCCAGGATCTCCTTGCCCTTCTGCTTGTTCATGACGAACGGGGCCTTGAACTTGGGCAGATCCCCCTGGTCCACGTACGAGAGCACGAAGCTCAGCGTCTCGCTCTCGCCGGGCGCGAGCGAGAGGCTCACCTGGTGGCTGCCGATGGGGTTCCAGCCGAACGCCTTGGAGCCCGTCGCCTTGCCCCGGAGCGGCACCTGGGCCTCGTGCAGGCCGTGGTGCACGCTGCCGCAGAACGCGTCGCGGCTCGTGTCGAACCCGTCGATGGCCCGCGTGCACGCGAAGAGCGTGTAGTGGGAGCGGCGCTCGCGGTACTCGGTCTTGTGATAGATGGCGCTCCCCTCGACCTCCACCTCGCCGATGGAGTAGGTGCGCTGGTAGTTCGTCATGTCGTTGAGGGCCTCGAAGAAGCAGAACTCCTGGAAGGAGAAGAGCTGGAGGTCCTTCTTCGAGCCGCTCTTGTTCGTGACCCGGGTGCGCCAGATCTCCACGTTCTCGCCGGGCACGATGAAGAAGAGCACCTCCACCTCGACGCCGTTCTTCTCGCCCGTGATCTTCGTGTAGCCGAGCCCGTGGCGGCACTCGTACCGATCCAGCGCCGTCTTGAGCGGCTTCCACATCGGATTCCACACGACGCCGCCGTCGTTCACGTACAGGTAGCGCCCACCGAGATCCATGGGCGCGTTGTTGTAGCGATAGCGGGTCAGCCGGCGCAGCTTGGCGTCCTTCCAGAACGTGTAGCCGCCCGCCGTGTTGGTGCAGAGGCCGAACATCTCGTCCGAGCCCAGGTAGTTGAGCCAGGGCAGCGGCGTGTCGGGCCGGGTGATGACGTATTCGCGGCTCTCGTCGTCGAAGTGGCCGTACGGATTGCTCATGGACGCGCGGTCTCCGTGGATCGGGGGAAGCGGTGTAACCGGATCGAGAAGGAAGCGTCTTCCTCTCGGCCGACAGAAGACGGACAGAAAAAAACCCGGAGGCGGCGCTGCCCCGGGTTTCAGAAGCCGAAGACTGGTGGGCCTGGGGCCTCCGAGCGAGCTCAGAGGGCCGCCACTCTAGCCCCCGCGCCCCGCCCTTGTCAACCGGGCCTGGGGGACACGGCCCGTCCCCCGCCCCGCGCGGCGAGCGCCTCTCCCTGGGCCTCCCCCATCGACGCAGGACCGGGAGTGGCCCCGGGCGACAACGTCGCTAGCGCTCCCGGAGCGCCAGCCGGCCGATGGCCACCTGACGGAGCGTGGTCGGGTAGTAGACCGTGGTGGCGGCCATGCTCCAGGTGTGCCCGACGACGGTATCCGACCGGTCCACGTAGATGCGCATCGAGCCGAAGCCCGCGCCGGAGGACCATCGGCCGCCCGACCGCCTCCTGGAGTCCGACGTGCCGTGATGGTAGTTCGTCGAGTCGACCACGAACACCTCGTACTGGGTCGTGCCCACGACATAAGGCGGCATCGGGAACCGGCGCTTCGGCGCCCGGCGAAGGATCGCGACATGCCCCGAGGACGACGCGCTCTCGGGATAACGGAGGGCGAGGATGTCGCCGGCGCGCGCGTCCTCGGGGCTCTCGATCCGCTCGAAGCCGTCCTCCGCGAGGATGGCGTCGTGGTAGGTGGCGGCGTTCGGGCTCGCGCTGTCCAGCCAGTCTTCAAAGGTGTCTGCGCTCCAGCCATAGCTCCGCTTGAGCAGCGCCGTCAGGAAGGTCGCGCACTGCGTCCGGTTCGCATAACGCCTCGCGCCGGCCACGCCAGCCCACGTGATGAAGGGGCGCGAGCCGTACTCGTTGTCCTCAGGAGCGATGTTGTCGACGAGGCGCTCCGCCCAGGTGAGATGGGCGGTGGGCTGCGCCGCCGCCGGACGCGGCGCGATCCACGCGAGGCCAGAGAGGATGAGACAGGCGACCCCCAACGGACGACGACGGACACTCGCCATGATCCACCACACCATGCGATGAGTTGCTCGGACCGGCGCGTCGCTCTCAGCGCGCGTATTCCCGTGGTGTATTAACCATCGTGACGAGACACCGATCAATACAAATTTGCACCACCAAGGTTTTTGGGGCGCCGCTTGTCCCACAGACACACAGGCAGACAGGCATCATCAGGTGTCATGGCGCGCGGCCCGGCGCGACACCGCGACAGGATGCGCGCCGGCGCGGCGGAAAGCGGGCGATCTCGAGTGGAGGCCCGTGTTAACCTGGCCTGTTGTCCTGGCGCACGCGCGGCGCAGTGAGCCGCGCGCCGGGAGGCGGGGAGCGCCGCGGGGACCGGGCGCCCGGCGCGCCGGCCCACGGGCTCGGGGCGGTCACTTCGCCGTCTTGATCCGGAACTCAACGCGCCGGTTCATGGCGCGGCAGCCCTCGTCGTTCGTGAAGCAGACCGGCGCGGCGGCGCCGTAGCCCGGCGCCGTCATCGGCGTCGTGACGCCGCGCTGGACGAGGTAGCGGACCACGGCGTTCGCCCGGCGCTCGGACAGCTTGATGTTGTGCTCCACCGAGCCCTGGTTGTCGGTGTGCCCCTCGACCGTGAGCGCGATGATCTCGGGGTGCGTCCGCAGGATGTTCGCCACCGCGTCGAGGACCGGGAACGACTCGGGGCGGATCTCGTCCTTGTCGAGATCGTAGAAGATCGGCCGGGCGATCTTGATGCGATCCCCCTCGATGACCGCATCGGCGGGCGCCGCCGGCTGCGGGGGCGGCGGGGGCGGCGGGGGCGGCTGGGCGGTCATCGCCGCCGTCGTCTCGACCTTCGCCGACCCGCACCCCGCCGCAAGGCCGCCCATCACCACAAGCCAGATCGCCCGGTTCACTCGCATCTCCCTGCCTCACCGCGCCTCTAGCACGGGGCTCCGCCCGGAAGAAGCGCCCCGGCGAGCGCCGCGGCCCGCGCCGCCACCCCGGCCCGAGGTGGCGCGCCGCGCCGCCTCGGGCCGAGCACGCCGGGCATGCGGCCTTCGCCGCGTCGATCCAGTATCGTGGCAGCGCTCACGTATGCCCGCCCCCGCGAAGAACCGGAGCCTGATCGTCGGCATCGACCTCGGCACCACGCACACCGTCGTGGCGTGGGCCGAGCGCGACGCCGGGCCGGGCGCCATCCGCATCTTCTCGCTCCCGCAGCTCGTGACGGCCACCGAGATCGAGGCGCGGCCGCTCCTGCCCTCGCTGCTCTACGCGCCCCTGCCGGCCGAGGCGCAGGCCGACCCGTTCGGCGACGCGCCGTTCGTCCTCGGCGAGCACGCGCGCCGGCGCGGCGGCGAGGTCCCCGGCCGGCTCATCGCCTCGGCGAAGAGCTGGCTCTGCCACGCCGCCGTCGATCGCACGGCGCCCATCCTGCCGTGGGGCGCGCCCGACGAGGACGAGGCCGCCGCGCCGCCGCGCGCCTCGCCGCTCGACGCCAGCGCGCGGATCCTCGCCCACGTGCGGCGCACCTGGGACGACGCCTTCCCGGACCACCCGCTCGCGGCGCAGGAGGTCGTGCTCACCGTGCCGGCCTCGTTCGACCAGGTCGCGCGCGAGCTCACCGTCGAGGCCGCGCGCCTCGCCGGCCTCTCGGTGCGGCTGCTCGAGGAGCCGCAGGCCGCGTTCTACGATTTCATGCGGCTCGCGGGCCCGGAAGGCCAGCGCGCCCTGCTCGACCGCTCGGGCGGCGAGGCGACCGTCCTCGTCTGCGACGTCGGCGGCGGCACCACCGATCTGTCGCTCATCCGCGTCTCGCCGCGCGGCGCCGGGGCCGCGGGGGGCCCTCCGATCGAGGTCTCGCGCGTCGCGGTCGGCCACCACCTGCTGCTCGGCGGCGACAACATGGACCTCGCGCTCGCGCACCTCTGCGAGCCTCGCCTCGTCGGCGCCGGCGAGCGGCTCGATCCGGCGCGCTTCGGGCAGCTCGTGCTGGCCTGCCGGGCCGCCAAGGAGCGCCTGCTCGGCGGCGGCGAGGGCGACGCGGGCGAGACGGCCGGCGGCGCGGCCGCGCAGCCCGCGCCGGACGAGGCGCCGGTCACCGTGCTCGCGCGCGGCGCGCGGCTCGTCGGCGGCTCGCTCACGACGCGCCTCGGCCGCGAGGAGACCGCGCGCGTCGTGCTGGACGGCTTCTTCCCCGAGGCGCCGCGGGGCGCCCGCCCCCAGCGCGGCGGGAGCGGGCTCGTCGCGTTCGGCCTGCCCTACGAGCGGGACGTCGCGATCACCCGGCACGTGGCCTGGTTCTTCGCGCGCCACGCCCCCGGGGCCGCCGGCCCGACCTCGCTGCTCCTGAACGGCGGCGTGTTCCGCGCGCGCCGCGTCGCCGAGCGCTGCGCCGAGGTCATCCAGCGCTGGGGCGGCCCGCCGCTCGACGTGCTGCAGCAGGCGGATCCCGACCTCGCGGTCGCGCGCGGCGCGGTCGCGTACGGCCTCGCCCTCGCCGGCCACGGCGTGCGCATCGCGGGGGGCGCGGCGCGCGGCTACTACGTCGGCCTGGAGCCGCCCGCCGGCGGGGGGCCGCGCCCCGCGGTCTGCGTCGTGCCGCGCGGCGCGGAGGAGGGCAGCGCGCACACGGCGGCCGGGCGGACCTTCGCGCTCGTGGTGGGCCGGCCCGTCCGGTTCGACCTGTTCGCGTCGGACGACGCGCGCGAGGACCACGCCGGCGACATCGTCCCGCTCGAGGAGGACCGGTTCCAGGCGCTGCCGCCGGTCGCGGTGGCGTTCGACGCGGGGGACGCGGCGCGCGCCGCCGCGGGCAAGCGGGCGGAGGTGCCCGTGCAGATCGAGGGGGAGCTCACCGCGATCGGCACCCTCGATCTCGCCTGCGTCGAGGTGGGGGTCCCGGCGCCGCGCCGCTTCCGGCTCGCGTTCCAGCTCCGCGAGGAGGGCCGCGACGCCCGCGTCGCCGGGGCGGGAGGTGCGCCGGGCGGGGCCGCGCCGGAGAGGGTGATGGACGGGGCCGCGCCGGGGCGGGCGCCGGGCGGGGCCGCGCCGGAGAGGGCGGCGGGCAGGCCGGCGGCGCCGGCGCCGGGCGGCAAGCGCCTCGACGATGCGCGGGAGGCGATCGAGCGGGTGTTCGGCAAGGGGCGGCCCGACGTCCCGCCGCGGGAGGTGAAGAACCTGGTCCGCGAGCTCGAGCGCGTCCTCGGGGAGCGCGCGACCTGGACGACGGAGACCGCGCGGGCGCTGTTCGACACGCTCATCCCGAGCGCGCGCTCGCGGCGGCGCTCGGCCGATCACGAGCGCGTCTTCTGGTCGCTCGCCGGCTACTGCCTCCGCCCCGGCTTCGGCGACGCGGGCGATCCGGCGCGCGTCGCCGCGATCGCGCCGCTGTTCGCCGAGCGGCTGGCGTTCCCGCAGGAGGCGCGCTCCTGGCAGCAGTTCTGGATCGCCTGGCGCCGCATCGCGGGCGGCCTCGACGAGCCGCGGCAGGCGGCGATCCGGGACCTCGCCGACCCGTTCCTCGCCCCCGCGGAGCAGCGGCTCAAGAAGCCGAAGGGGGTGAGGCCGGAGGCGCTCGACGATTTGCGCGAGCTCTGCGCGTCGCTCGAGCGGGTGCCCGCGATCCGGCGGAGCGAGCTCGGCGCGTGGCTCCTGGAGCGCACGTGGACCGAGCGCGATCCGCGGCTGTGGGCGGCGATCGGCCGCATCGGCGCGCGCGTCCCGGCCTACGCGAGCGTGCACCACGTGGTCTCGCCGGCCGCGGCGGAGCGCTGGCTCGACCACCTCCTGCGCGAGAAGTGGGAGGAGCTGCCGACCGCGGCGGCGGCCGCGGTCCAGCTCGCGCGCAGGACCGGCGACCGGGCGCGCGACGTGTCGGACCGCGTCCGCGGCGAGGTGGAGCGGCGGCTGGTCAAGGTCGGCGCGCCGGAGGCGTGGGCGCGGGCCGTGCGCGAGGTGGTCGCCGTCGAGGAGGCCGAGCGCGAGGCGTTCTTCGGCGAGGGGCTGCCGGTCGGGCTGCGGCTCGTCAGCGAGTGAGGCCCACCCCCCGCGCGCGGGCGGCTCGGATGGGGCCGCCCGCAGGGAGAGCGCGCCGGGACCTCGTCACCGCCGCGCGGGCACGCTCACGCTGCCGCCCGCCGACGCCGCCTCGATGCAGGCGTCGAGCTCCGGCGTCTCCCGCCAGCCGCACGCGCCCGAGGCGTCCCGCTCGCACACGCCGAGCTCCTGATAACACGCGTACTCCTCGCGGAACTCGCACGTGGTGATCACGTCCCTGTCGGCGCAGACCTGCCCGCTGCAGCCGGTCACGATGCAGGGCGCGGGCTCGCCCCCGCCCCCGCCCCCGCCTCCGCCCCCGCCCAGGCACGCCGCGAGCTCCGGCGTCTCCCGCCACCCGCACGCGCCCGACGCGTCCCGCTCGCACACGCCGAGCTCCTGATAACACGCGTACTCTTCACGCCACTCACAGGTGCTCGCCATCGGCTCGTCGGCGCAGATCTGCCCGCTGCAGCCGCTCACGACGCAGGGCGCGGGCTCGCCCCCGCCCAGGCACGCCGCGAGCTCCGGCGTCTCCCGCCAGCCGCACGCGCCCGACGCGTCGCGCTCGCACACGCCGAGCTCCTGATAGCACGCGTACTCCTCGCGCCACTCGCAGTCGGTGACCATGGCCTCGTCGGCGCAAACCTGCCCGCTGCAGCCGCTCACGACGCAGGGCGCGGGCTCGTCTCCGCCCAGGCACGCCGCGAGCTCCGGCGTCTCCCGCCACCCGCACTCACCCGAGGCGTCGCGCTCGCACACGCCGTGCTTCGCATAACACGCATACTCCTCCCGCCACTCACAGGTGCTCGCGATGTCCTCGTCGGCGCAGAGCTGCCCGCTGCAGCCGGTCACGACGCAGGCCGTGGGCGCGGGCCCGGGCCCGCCGCCCCCGGGCCCGCCGCCGCTCGAGTCCGGGACTTGACAGCCTCGGCCCTCGGCGCCGGTGAGCACCGGGACGAGGAGCACGAGCATCGAGAAGACCAACCGATGACGCTTGCTGAATCGATCCATATCAAGCCCTCCTGGCAAGAATTCGACCGTGCCATCCGGCACGCGCCGGCGCCAGCGCGTCGTGGCTCCCGAGGCCGGCGGTACATCCACAGGGCGCCCACGTTCCCCCGCTGCCAGCAGCGCTCGCCAGGGAATCGACGCCGTCTTCCATACACCAACCGTTCAGCCCGCGACCGGACCGCGGTTGCAGGCGCCGCGCACGGTTTGCGGGGAAGAGCGACAGCAGTGACCTGGTGGCTGCACATTCTGGCACAGCGCGGTGTGGCTCGCCGAAGAACCGCTGGTTCGACAACGCCGCGCGGACGCCGCCGGCCGTGGATCGTCGCGGGCTGAGCGGCCGGCGCGCGGAGGACGCTATCGCTCCCCTGGTGGGAGCTGCTGGCGGAAGGCGCTGGAGTTCGACGTCCGCGTCGCGGCGGCCGCGGACGACAGCGCGCCGGGCAGCGGCACCTACATCCGGAGCAGCGAGGGCACCGCCCGGAGCACCGGCTCAGTGCCGGAGCGGCTCGGCTGCGGCTGCCGGCGCGTCGTCGTCCTCGCTGCTCGCTTCCGCACGCTTGACCTCTTCCTCGTACGCAAGGAGCACGAGGGGCCGAAGGCGCTCGAGGTCCTTCAGACCGGCGATGTACACGCGGCTCTTACCGATGTTCTCGGGCGCGGGCTCGATCTCGAAGCCCGGGACGAGCGGCGACGCGCGCTCGACGGCAAGGCGCGTCACCACCGCCTTGCGGCGTCCGTCGAAGAAGAGGCGCATGAACCATTTTCTCCGGTTTCCGATGTTCAAGCCGAAGTAATTCACCGCATCGAGGTACTGAACCTCAGGCTTGTCCTTCAGCGTCGAATCGGCGCAGATGCGCTGAATAATCTCGAAAGCTTCGAGCTCTTCGACGGTGGTCACGACGCCCTTACCAACGTCAGGCTGCGACTCCGCTGCCGGCCGCGGAGCAGAAGGCTGCGGCGGCGTCCCGACTGCAGCAGCGGGCGCCTGATGGACGGGATCGTAGGTTTCCTGCTTTATCGAACGGGTCGCCATTTCGAGGAGCGTCGACTGGATCGCCTTCTTCACAATGGGCACGAACTTCTCGAGCCTCTTGGCCGTGAGCCTACCAGTTGTGATATTAATTTCATCCAGAAGAAATCGAGTAAACGACTCCGACGGATTCCGGAGAAGCTCATTCACGTAACCCGTCACCTTGCCGGTATAAATGATATCCTCGGCGCGCTGCCGCACGAGAGCAGCATCAAAGAACGCCTTCGAGAACGCCTCCAGCGTCTCGACGTCGCGCTCGGAGAAGGCGAGGACATCGAACTCGAAGAAGGCCTTGGAATCCATGATGTTGGGCTCTTCGAGATCCGTGAAGAAGAGATAGCGGATACCGTTTGTAACAACGGCAACCTTCACCGACGGCGTGGCATTAAAATAGCGCTGAAGCTGACCATTGTGAAGGTTCGGCTCGACGTCCGCAGACTTGCACTCGAAGAACATGATCGGCATACCGTTCAGGTAGATGGCATAATCAACCTTCTCGGATGGGCCGCTCGGGCGCTTCTTGGCAAAATCAGCGATGTACTCGGGATGCACCTCCGTCGGGTCGAAGATGTCGTACCCGAGCGCATCCAGGAAGGGGAGGATGAGCGCGTTCTTCGTCGCTTGCTCTCCTCGCGTATTGGGTTGTCGTCTACGGACGTTCTCGCTCAGGCGGCGGATATTGTCGAGGAGTGCCATATTCCCTCCGAGAGCACCGGCATGAATCCGGCGGGTTCACTGGCAATCGCTCCTCCGGAACAGGAGCGCACATCTTCACGCTAAACGATACACCTATCGTTCTCGTGGCCGGATACGAAAATTCCTCATCATTTGTAACAAAAACAACATATGGTAGCAGCAGACGCCCGGCTTGCTGCCCCCCCAGGGCAACGCCACGCCATGCTTCCACATGGAAGACGGGTGACGCTCGACGTCGACCGCGCGCTCCGCTCGCTCGGGCTCGGAGGTCGTCGACGTCGGCCCCTGATCCGCGCACCGCGCCGTCGCTGCCCGGCCTGCGCGGCGACGGCGCGGTCCGCTCCCTGCTCGATCCCGCTCCATCCGCCCGATCGCCCGCGCCGCCGCGCCTGCCTGAGCAGGCCGGCGCCGGGCGCGCTCGTCGCTGGCCGCCCCGCGCCGGCCCTTGGCGCCGGCGCCCAGGTGCGGCACGACAGGGTCTCTATGGGCAGAGCCGAGCTCGGACAGCTGATCGATCGCGGAGCACTCGACGCCTCGGGCGGCTCGCAAGGTCGCCTCTCGCTCGCCGTCCCGGCGGCGTGGGCGCGCGACGGCGCGGGCATCGAGATCTCCGTGCCCGCGCGCATCTGTTGCGCGCGCTGCGATGGCGGCGGCTGCGATAGCTGCGACCGGAGCGGCGCGCACCGCGCCCCGGCAGAGTCCGCCGCGCGGACGCTCCGCCTCTCGCTGCCGGCCGACCTCACGGGCTGCGTCACGGTCCGGCTCGTCCGCCCCTTCGGCGAGCACGCCCCGCTCGAGCAGCTCCTCGTCGAGCTCCGCGCGGACACGGCGGCGTCGCCGGGCGTGCTCCGCGTGCCGCCGCCCCCGTCGAGCGCCACCGCGCGCTCCCGGGCGGCGCGCGGGCCGCTCCTGGGCGCGCCGCTCAGCGCGCCGGCCGTCCTCGCGACCCTCGCGGCGATCGCGGCGGTGGTGGGCCTGCTCCTGAGCCGCTGAGCGGACGACCCCGCCCCTCGCCCGCCCCTCGTGGACACGGGCCGCGCCGGCCGCGGCTCCCCGCCCGCGGGTCCTCGCGGTCGTGCACGGCCCATGCTAGCGAGACGCCCGCGGACGCGCGCGATCGCCCCACCACGCCGCCGCGCCCGCAGAGGGAGAAGAAGATGAGCCTCAGCGAGCCCATGCGCTCCAGGATCGCCACCATCATCCGCGAGAACGATGTCGTCCTGTTCATGAAGGGGTCGCGGAGCATGCCGCAATGCGGCTTCTCGGCCACGGTGGTGAACATCCTCGACGAGCTCCTGCCCGAGTACCGGACCGTGAACGTCCTCGCGGACCCCGAGCTGCGCGACGGCATCAAGGAGTTCTCGAGCTGGCCGACGATCCCGCAGCTCTATGTCCGGGGCGAGTTCGTGGGCGGCTGCGACATCGTGAAGGAGCTGCACGCGACCGGGGAGCTGGTGAAGACGCTCGGCCTCGCGCAGGAGGAGGTCCCGGCGCCCTCGATCCGCGTGACCCAGGCGGCCGTCGCCGCGTTCGAGGCCGCGCGGGAGTCCGACGCGGACCTCGTGCACATCGAGATCGACCCCTCCTACAAGTACGGCCTCTATTTCGGCCCGCGAGAGTCGGGCGACGTCGAGGTCCAGGCCGGCGGCGTCGTGTTCCTGCTCGATCCCGCGAGCGCGCGGCGCGCCGAGGGGCTGTCGATCGACTTCGTCGAGGGCCCCTCCGGCGGCGGCTTCAAGCTGGAGAGCCCGAACGAGCCGGCGAAGGTCAAGGAGCTCACCCCCGCGGCGCTCAAGGAGATGATGGACCGCGGTGAGGCGCTCGAGCTCTTCGACGTGCGGACGGACCAGGAGCGCACGATCGCGAGGATCGAGGGCGCGCGGCACCTCGACGCCGAGGGCCAGCAGTACCTGGAGCGGCTCGACAAGAGCACGCGGCTCGTCTTCCACTGCCACCACGGCGGGCGCAGCCGCGCGGCGGCCGAGCACTACCTCGCGAAGGGGTTCAGGCTCGTTTACAACGTCGAAGGCGGGATCGACGCGTGGTCGCTCACCGTCGACGCCTCGGTGCGGCGCTACTGACGCCGCCGCCATCGCGCGCGCCCGCGTCCTTCCCGTTCGCCTCCTCCGGCGATCCGGGGCAATACCGCTCCGGCGGGCGCGCGCCGGCGTCGCCCCGGAGAGACCTGTCAAGGAGGGAGGCCCATGAGCGCAGAGATCAGCCACCGAACCACGGACCTGTGCGACGAGCACCCGGATGCGGTCCTCGTCGCCGAGCCGATCTTCCGGGATTACGGCGGAGCTCGCCTGTTTCACGGGCGCGTCGCCACGGTCAAGGTCCACGAGGACAACGTGCTCGTCCGCGCGGCGCTCGAAGAGCCGGGCGAAGGGCGGGTGCTGGTCGTGGACGGCGGCGGCTCCCTCCGCTGCGCGCTCGTCGGCGACAACCTCGCCGCCCTGGGCCAGCGGAACGGATGGGCCGGGCTGATCGTGTACGGCTGCATCCGCGACGCGGAGGCGATCGGCCGTATCCCCATCGGCGTGAAGGCCCTCGCGACGCACCCGCGAAAGAGCCACAAGAAGGGCGCAGGAGACCGCGACATCCCCGTGACGTTCGCCGGCGTCACCTATGTCCCCGGCGGGTTCGTTTACGCCGACCACGACGGGCTCATCTACGCCCAGGCGCCGCTCGCCTGAGGCGCTCCCACGGGCGCTGTCGCTCGGGCGAGGCAAAGCGCACCTCGATGCGCAAATTCGCCACAGGACGCGCGCGCGATGCGCGCTGACGGTCCCAGATGGATGGGCCCGGCTCCGGCCAGACCGCGCCGGCGTCGCGCGCCGCGTCGAAGCGCGCCGACTGGCCCGGCCAATGCATTCGTGGCGGGAACACCAACACCTCGCAAAAGCGGGAGGAAGAGAATGGGCAACATGACGTCCGATCTGAAGAGCGACCTGCAGAAGAGCCTGGAGGCGCTCCAGACGCTGCGCGATGAGATCCGGGTCCGGCTGCACCTCGCCGGGATGGAGGCGAAGGATGCCTGGGGCAAGCTGGAGCCCACGCTCCTCGACGCCGAGAAGCTGGCCGAGGACGTCTCCGAGACGTCGCGGAACGCGCTGCGCGACATCGTGGAGAAGGTGAAGGAGTTCCGCGCGTCGCTTCCCTCCTAGCTCCGCTGCGGGAAGTCGGCCTGGAAAGCAAACCGCCATGCCGCCAAGGGCGCCAAGAAATAAGAGGAATAGGAGGGGGAAAGGCTGGAACGGCCCTCCCCCTCGCCTCGTGGCGGCCTTGGCACCTTGGCGGCTCTTCCGCTGATCCGGGGCAACTTCCCGCAGGAGTGCCAGCGCCCGCGCGGCCCGAGCGCCTCTCGTGGCGGCGGCGGCCGGCGGAGGGGCCCGCTGGGGGCTCGCCGGAGGGGCTGAAGTGCAGGCGAGCCACAAAAGGGGCTCGCCGGCACCCAAGCCCCGGAGGGGAGCCCCCAGCGGGCCCCTCCGCCGGCCGCCGTGGGGTCACCCCCGCAGCGCCGCCGCGATGACGCGCGCGACCGCGCCCCACCCTGGCCGGGCCGCGCAGGCCGAGAGCCGCTCCCCCACGACGTGGGCGCGCCGGTGATCGCGGAAGCTGGGCGGCCGCGGAAAGGTGGTGAGCGGCGCGCGCAGGATCGCCTTCTCGACCTGCCCGAGCATCGCCGTGTTGTGGACGAAGCCGAGCCCGCTCTGGATGTCGGCGAGCGTCGCGCTCGGGTGGCCGCCCCACGGCGGCACGACGACCGCGTGCGCGGCCGCGGGCGCGTGGTTCACCGCGATGACGCCGTACCGGAGCTCGAGCAGGGCGCGGTCGAGCGCGGCCTCGACGGCGGGGTCCTGCTCGGACGCCGGGTGCGCCACCAGGGTCGCGCTCAGGGTGCCGCGGAGCCTCTCGTTGCAGAAGCGCGTCGCCGCCGAGAGGAACTCCGCCGGATCGCTCGAGCCGACCTCGACGATCGGGACGAGGCCGCAGGGCGACTCGGTCGAGAACAGGGGCTCGTCCGCGTCCGCCTCGGTCAGCCCGGTGACGAGCGTCCACGGGAGCTCGCCCGGCCCGGGCGCGCCGAGGCGCGCGGCCCCGCGCGGCAGCGGCGCGTCGGCGGACCCTTCGAGGTGCGTGTCCGCGAGCGGCGGGCGCCCGCCGAGGAGCGCGGCGCGCTGCGCCTCGGCCCCAGGGTGGCCGGCGCGCCGCGGCGGCGCGCCGGCGAGCGCGCGGCGGAGCATCCGGAGGAGCAGCGACCGCTGCGCGAAGCCCCTCGGCAGCACGAGCACCCGGGCCGCGTCGCGGCCGAGCGAGGTGCTGCTCGCGATCTGGCTCGCGAGGCCGCGCGCCTGGAACCAGAGCTCGTCCTCGCCGTAGAGCCACGGCATGACGAGGACCGGCCCCACGTTGCCGAGCGCGGACGTGATCGGCTTGCCGAGCAGCGGCTCTCCCGACGCCCGCCGGCGCGCCGCGAGGGGGCCCGGCGGCCCCCAGACGAGCGCGTCGTGCGCGGCCGCCGAGCCGGTGATGTGCACCTCGGACACCGCCGGGTGGCCGGCGAGGTAGGCGCCCACGTCGGCGCCGCCGTACACGACGCGGAGCAGCCCGCGCGAGACGAGCGGCGCGAGGGCGCGCTCGAGGATCGGGCCGAGGTAGGCGTTGCGGGGGCTCATCTTGAGCGCCACGACGCGTCCGTCCACGAACAGCTTGTGGAGCGCATCCCGCAGCGGGACGCTCGCGGCGTCGCCGGCGCCGAGCACCAGCGCGACGCCCCCGTCGGGGTCGCGCTGCTGATAGAAGGGCGCTTGCCCTTCCAGCACGCCGGCGCGCGTCGCGCCGGGCTGCATCAGCGCGCGCGCGCGGAGCGGCCCGTGGAGCACGGCGTCCCGGAGGCGCGCCGGGAACACGTCCACCTCGACCCGGCCGTCGGCGCGGACGCGCACCGCGCCGCGGCCGAGCCGCGGGCGGCCGCGGGCGGCGATGTCCTCGAGCGCCTCGGCCAGGAGGCGCGCGTGCGCGAGGGTGACGCACGGCCCGGAGAGCCACGCCTCGCCGCTCGCCGCGGAGCCGGGGTCGAGCCTCTTTTCGGCGCACGACGCCTCCACCATCGGACGGGCAGCGGCGAGCAGGCCCGGCAGCATCGAGCGGAGCAGAGAGGTCTTGTCACGCGGCGACATGCGCGCGAAGCCGAGCGCAGCCGCGCCGAGCTCCGAGAGCGCGCGATCGAGCTCGGCCGCGGGGGTCTCCGCCCCATGCGCGGCGTCCATCGCGGCCTCGGGCTCCAGGGCGCCGTTCGCGACCGCGGGTTCGTCGTTCGTGACCGCGGGTTCGCTGAGGGCGGCGCCGCCGGGCGCGTGGGCGGCGGCGGGATCGGAATCAGGCGGCATCGGCAGGGAGATTACCGTCAGGAGATCGCGCGCGCGAGCGCGGCGACCGGTCGCAGCGCGCATGTAGCCGGCCTGCACGGGATTCGGTAGAGTGAAGCGCCATGGACTGCGCTTCCACCACGGGCCGGGGCTCCGCGCGCGCGCCCTCCTCCAGGGCGCTCCGCCGCCCGGCAGCCTGCGGCGCCGTGCTCGGCGCGCTCCTCTTCGCCCCCACGGCGGCAGCGCAAGAGCCCGGTCAGCCGCTCCCGCAAGGCCAGGGACAGCCCGCCGGAGCTGCCCAGGCAGGGACCGGCTATCCCCAGCAGGGCCACGCCCAGCAAGGTCAACCCCAGCAGGGGTATCCTCAACAAGGCTACCCTCAACAGCAGGGCTACCCTCAACAGCAGAGCTATCCCCAGCAGGGCTATCCCCAGCAGGGCTATCCCCAGCAGGGCTATCCCCAGCAGGGCTATCCTCAGCACGGCTACCCTCAACAGCACGGCTATCCCCAGCAGGGTTACCCTCAGCACGGCTACCCTCAACAGCAGGGCTATCCCCAGCAGGGGTATCCTCAGCACGGCTACCCCCAGCAGGGGTATCCTCAGCAGGGCTATCCCCAGCAGCCGCCCGGCCAGGGTCAGGGCTATGCGCTGCCGGACGGGCCGCCGCCGCCCCCGAGGCCGCCGGAGTCGTCCTGCTGCCGCTGGTCGGTCCGGTACAACCCCTTCGAGCTGCTGCTCGGGAGGATGACCTTCGAGGGCGAGGTCGTCATCGTCGGACCGCTCACCGTGGGCGTCGCGCCGTCCTGGATCTGGGGCTCGCTCATGGATGAGCAGCTCGACACGACAGGCTTCGCGCTCGCCGCCGACGTCGGCGTCTACGTGGAAGGCAAGCCGCTGCGCGGCTTCTGGATCAAGGGGCGCATCGGCTACGAGTCGTTCGAGGCGGTCCTCACCTCCCGCTTTCCGACCGTCGAGCCAGGCGTCGGCGATGTGAGCAGCGTCGTGCTCGGCGGCATGCTCGGCAGCACGAACGTCTTCGGCCGCGACGGCGGGTTCGCCATGTCCGGCGGGATCGGCCTCGGCGTCGCGCTGGCCGATCCGGTGCAGATCGTGGCCGGCAACGAGTACGTCGAATTTTACAACAAGGCGGGAAAGATCAAGCTCCTCGGCTCGCTCTCGCTCGGCGTGGTGTTCTGACGCGCGCCCCGCGCCCCGCGGCCCCCTGCCTGACGCGCGCCCCGCGCCCCGCGGCCCCCTGCCTGACGCGCGCCCCGCGCCCCGCGGCCCCCTGAGAACTTGGCCCCGCGCGCGGCGCCGTGGGACGTCTGCACCATGCCCCCTCGCATCGCCCGCCGTGCCGGGCCGGCGCTGCTGCTCTCGTTGCTCGCGGCGCTCGTGTCGATCGCGCTCGCGCGTCCGGCGCGCGCGTGGGTCGAGGTGCACGTCGCCGGAGACGACGTGCGGCTCTCGCTCGACCGGGCCGGCGCCGCCACGGTCGAGCACAAGGTCACGCTGAAGATCTCGGGCGGGCCCCTCCGCGCGCTCGACATCCGGGGCGTCGATCCGGACGCGCAGATCGAGCCGGGCAGCTACGTGGTGCCCTCCAAGGCCGCGGCGGCGAGCTCGCTCGCGTCCGCGACGCCGGTCGCGCTCGAGCTCCTGCCGCCCGACACGCGCCTGCGCGAGGACGGCACGCGCCGCCCGCCGACGCTGCGCGCGCGCTTCGACGGCAGGGGCCTGAGCCGCGGCGTGTTCGTGCTCCTGTTCCGCTACCGCACCGACCTCATGCAGCGCGGGCTCATCCAGCGGGACGGCGAGAGCGCGAGCATCTCGTGGACCGGCCCCCTCTGGAACGACGGCTACGACGCGGCCCGCCTCACCGTCGAGCTCCCGGCGGCGCCCGACGAGCCGCGCCACGACGAGGCGGGCGGCAGCGACGCGGGCGGCGGCGAGGCGGGCGAGGCGCCGGTGACGCTCTCGACGCTCCGCCGCCTGGCCGACCAGGACGAGCTCGAGCTGCTCCGCCCGTACGCCCCGAAGAGCGAGCCGCTGCGGTGGACGATCCGCGCCGACGCGCGCGCCTTCCAGCCCGCGACCGCCGCGGCGCCGCCCGGCGCCGATACCCTCGGGCGCCTCGCGGACGCCGCGGCCGCGGGCGCGGATCGCGGCCGCACCCTCTACCTCGCCGGCGGCCTGGCCCTCTTCGCCTTCTACAGCGCCCTCGTCGCGCTCAAGGCGCGCGAGCACGAGCGCCTCGCGCGCGCCGCGGGCGCCGCGCCGCGGCCGCTCATCCCGATCCCGCTCGCGCCCCGCGCCGCCCTCGCGGGGCTCGCGCTCGTCGCGGGCGTCGCCCTCGAGCTGCTGCTCAAAGACGGCACCGCGGGCGCCGCGCTCGTGGCCGCGGCCACCGCGCTCGCCGCGCACCGCACCCCGCGCCCCGAGCGCGCCGGCGGGGCCCTGCGCGGCCCGGGCAAGTGGCTCCCCGTCGCGGAGGCCGAGGCGCTCCGCGAGCCGCCGCGGCCGCGCGGCGTCTACCTCGACGTCTCGACGCGCGCCGGCAAGGCGCTGCTCCTCGCGCTGCTCGCCGCGCTCGGCGCGGGCGTGCACGCCGTGGCCGCCGTCTCGCCGTACCACGCCCACCTCCTCGCGCTCGACGCGACGGCGCTGCTCGCGATCTTCTGCACCGGCCGCCTCGCCGAGCTCCCCCCCGACCCGGCGGCCCGGCCGGTCGCGTTCCTGCGCGACGTCGCGCGGCGCGTGAAGCGCGCGGTGAAGGGGCGCGCGGGCGCGGCGCCCCGGGCCGCGGCGAAGGCGGCCGGGCGCGCGGGCTCCCGCGCCGCGAAGGCGCCCGCCGGCGCGGCGGCCAGCGCCGCGACGACGACGCCGGAGCTCCGCGTCGTCGGCCGGATCCGCATCCCGGACGGCAGCCCCGACGCCGACGAGCTCCGGCTCGGCCTCGCGCCGCGCGCCGCGCTCCCCGGCTTCGTGTCGATCGAGGTCGGCGTCGTGTACGCGCCCGGCGCCGGCGGCGCCATCGGGCTGCCCGAGGTCCTCCTGCGCGTCGTGCCCGGCTCGCCGTGCGAGCGCGCCGTCGAGTCGCTGGCGAAGAGCGGCCGGTCCTCGCGCGGCCGTCGCCCCGGCGAGCGCGTGCTCGCGTTCGCGCCGCGGTTGCCGACCGCGCGGATGACGGCCGGCATCGCCGCCGCCCTGGTCCGCGCCGTCTCGACCCCGCCCGCGGACGTCGCGCCGACCCGGCCGCAAGGCGCCGGCGCGCCCCGGACGCCCCGCCCGCGGAACAAGGCGGTCTCCGCCGCAGCCTAGTACGCTGTCGCCCAGGACCCGGACACGGCCCGTGCCGCGCCCCGCGCGGCGCCCCCCTCTCCATCGGCCCACGGGGGTGGGCGCCGAACCAGGGACGACCCCGGCGACGCGGACTGGCGACCTCCACGGAAAGAGCGCCAATCGCTTTCAGAGCGGGCAGCCGCCTGCCCTGGAGCGCCGTGCAGGCCACAATCGTCGCAACCCGCCCGGACGCTTCGAGTCGCCGATTCAAGGACGGATGCTCCCTGAGCCCCGCAGGATCGCGCGCCGTCGGATCGGCGCCAACCCCCGGAATTCTGACGGTTCTTCGCCTGCTGAGGAAGCAGAGGAAGCAGAGGAAGCAGAGGAGGCCGAGGAGGACGACAAGCTGGGACGGCCGGGAGAAAAAGACGACAACCTGCCTGACCTCCCACCCTCCCGCGCGAGCTTTCTGGTCAGATCGGAGTATCCTCAGAGATCCTGCGACTGACGCGCTTCCAGCGAGCGCGCCAGTCGCCGGCGCACGACCGTACGGCCATGTACGACGCCAGCGCGTATCACCCCAGCGTGACGTGCCCGGGCACCATGCTGCCGACAGCGACATGGCATGGCGCCCTGACCGATCGCCGTTCGTGCGATGCCAACAAAACAAGAAAAACGCGCGCAGCCCCACCCGAGCGTATAGCGAGCGTCGACCTCATCATGATAGTCTCGCGCTGATCGTCTCTTCTCGAGCACCTGCGCACGGAGCGGATCGAATCGTGCATGGGCTGGCGCTCTCGCTGTCTCCTCAGCGAGGGCTGAGCGCCAATCGACGCTCGGGACCCTTATTGGCCCTCGGGCACCTCCGGAGCCCGGTCACACGGCACATTTGCGCGCGACTGGCTCACTCCGACATGGCCCTGCTCTGGCCTGTTTCCGTCTGTCGATGTCAGCCGTCCTCGGACAGGCCCCCAGCCGATCGGGAGCAATCATGGCAAGAAGACCCGTCATCCGCAGTTTCACGTCCCCCACCCTGTCCGCGTGCGCTGCGGCCTGCGTGGGGCTCGCGGCGACCGGCGCGCACGCGGCGTACCGCTTCGACGCGGCCGAGGCGGCGTTCGACGCGACCTACGCGGCCACCCCCATCGACGTCGAGGGCGTGGTCGTCGACGAGGCGGGGGAGCCGATCGCCGGGGCGGAGGTGACGGCCATCGGCTGGGGGAGCGGCGCGACCAACGACGGCGAGTTCGCCTTCACCAACGCCGCGGGCGCGTTCACGCTATCGGCGCTCGCGCGGCGCTCGGTCCTCCTGCGCGTCGAGGTCGACGGGTACTACACCGAGATCGTCCCCGCCGATCTGCACCGCCCGCTCGACGAGCCCGCCGCCGGGACAGGCACGATCGTGCTGACCGAGCAGCGCCCGGGCCGCGCGCGGATCCTCGTGGGCGGTGACACGATGTTCGGGCGGCGCTTCGTCGACGGCGACGGCGACGGCATCGAGGGCGAGGCCGGCGACCTGATCCGCCCGGCGACGCGGCGCGCGGACGCGAGCGCCGTCCTCGGCTTCCTGCGCGACGTCCTGTCGTCGGCCGACTACACCCAGGTCAACCTGGAGTCGCCTGTCACGGCCAACCCCGAGACGCCCCACCCGTACAAGTCCTATACGTTCTTCTCCTACCCCGAGACGGTCAGGGCGCTCGCGCTCGCCGGCGTGGACGGGGTGAGCCTCGCGAACAATCACATGTACGACTACCTGGACGGCGGCGTCTCCGACACGCTGAGCGCCGTGCCGAACGCCGGCCTCGACTGGTTCGGCGCGGGCCCCGACGAGACGACGGCGAAGGGCACCGTGCTCTACAGGACGATCCGCGGCGTCGACGTGGCCTTCCAGGGGTTCAACCAGCTCGTGAACGACGGGACCACGCTCGCGGCGTACACGCTCACCGCCTCCGACGGGCCGCCGGAGAAGGCCGGCGCGCTCGCGCTCAACAGGGACACGATCACCGACTTCATGAGGGAGGACGCGCCCGGGTACTTCGCCATCCCGGTGCTGCACGGGGGCATCGAGTACAGCGACTACCCCTCGTCCGGCATGCGGCTGCGGTTCACGCAGCTCGTCCAGATGGGCGCCGGCATGGTGGTCGCGCACCACCCGCACACGATCCAGGGCGTCGGGCTGGTCGACGCCGGCGCCGGCCCCCGCTTCGTCTTCATGTCGCTCGGCAACATGGTCTTCGACCAGGAGGTCTTCGAGACGTTCCAGTCGTACCTCGCCGCGATCGACATCGACGAGGCCGCGGACGGCAGCCGCGCGGTGCACCGGGTGCAGCTCATCCCGTTCCAGAATGAGGGCTACGTGCCGAAGCTCGTGAGCGGCGCCTGGCTCGATCGGGCGATCCGCAACATCGGCCACCTCTCCACGACGCTGCCGCCGTCGGCCACGGCCGGCGGGGCGGCGGACGGCCTCACCGGGGCGGTCGTGTTCCCGAGCGGCCCCCGGGCCGCGGCGGCGAGCGCCGCCTCGCAGTACACGACCAGCGAGCGCGTCGAGGCGCGGGCCGTGCCGCTCGCGAGCCGGAGCACCGGGCCCGTCGCGTACCCGCGCTCGAGCGCCGCGGACTCGCTCGCCGGCCTCAGGACGAGCGCCCCCGCGAGCTGCGACTACGGCCGTGAGATCATGCTCTACGGCGACTTCGAGGACCACGACGTCGACGACGCCTTCCACGAGGGCTCGATGTGGTCGATGAGCGACTACCGCCGCGTCCAGAACAGCGTCGTGCGCAGCGGGACCGGCGCGATGGTGTTCCTGCGCAAATCGAGCAGCACCACGCAGGTCTCGACGTACATGAAGAACCGCGTCAAGTTCCAGCCCGGCCGCAAGCTGAGCCTGAGCGGTTACCTCAAGGGGGAGAACGCGGGCCAGTTCCGGGTCCAGGTCTACTGGTACACGAGCGGCGGATCGAGCGTGTCGAACAGCACGATGTTCACGCGCGCGGCCGGCACCTACGGCTGGGAGCGGTTCAACATCGACCTCACCCCGCCGTCGAACGCCGGCTCCGTGCGCGTCTATTTCAGGGCGACCCCGCCCGCGACCGGCGAGGCCAACACGTTCCTCGACGACGTGTCGCTGGTCGAGTGGGAGGGCACGATCGCGGACGGCGCGGCCGGGTTCGCGTTCCCGACGCCGAACGACTGGAGCTTCGTCCGCTGCACGGCCGCGAGCACGGGGCTGACGAGCCTCGGCCTGACCCTGACGCACCGGACCTACGAGCTCGCGCCGGCCGCGCCCTGAGCGCGCCGGCGTGGCTTGAGCCGCCGCGGGGCCACGCCGGTTCGCCGCTCCCCCCGCTCGACTTCCCGCGGCGGCTTCGTTAGCCTCACCGCGCGCGCCACGCCGTGGGCTCCACCCCTGGGCAGCGCCCGCGCGCCACGGGGTCATCATGAGAGAACCGCGCAACCCGTTGCAGCTCGCGCCCGCGCTGGCGCTCTGCGCGGCCGCCTTAGGCTGCGGCTCGGATCCCGAGGTCGAGGACCTCGTGTGGCCGATCGGGGGGACGCGCGAGGTCCAGCCGATGTCGTCGAGCTTCGGTCCGCGGCTCCAGACCTCGCGCGACGGCGTGTACGATTTCCACCGGGGCATCGACATCCCCACCGTGATGGGCACCCCGGTGTACGCCGTCGCGGCGGGGACGGTGACGCGCGCCGGGCGCTACAGCGATTTCGAGGACGTCGCGGTGCAGATCGAGCACTGCGACGAGGAGGATGCGTGCTTCTACAGCACCTACATCCACCTGGTCATGCCGCTCGTCGAGGAGGGCGAGGAGGTCGGGCGCGGCGCGCACATCGGCTACACCGGCCTCGCCGCCAGCAGCCTGTTCCCTCACCTGCACTTCGAGATCCGGGAAGGCGGCACCGCGAAGGCGTACAGCGTGCATCCGCTCCGGTTCCTGCCGGCGCCGCCCGGGCTGCCCCCGGCGCTCACCGCGCGCCGCACCGACACCGACGGCGCGTCCAGCGTCTCGGTCGAGGTCGAGGTCTCCATGCCCAGCGTCGCCCCGGGCCTCGTCGAGGTCGCGGTCGCGACGTCGAACCGCTCGACCGGGGAGCTCATCGAGGAGCGGGTGTTCAACTACGAGGAGTGGAACCGCAAGTACACGTCCGACGAGGACCCCGCGACCATCGACAGCCAGAGCCTCGGGGGCGTGCGGATCGAGCCGGCGAAGTTCAACGCGCAGTCCTCGGCCTACGTCATCGTGCTCCGCTTCAGCAACCTCGACGGGACGGCGTCGGAGGACGATCTCCGGATCACCGCGCGGGCGCGCGACGTGAACGGCCACGAGGTCGAGGCGCGCGCCCGCTGAGCCGCGGCGGGCGGCGGCTCAGCCGTCGCCGACCAGCGCGGCCATGTCCGCGGGCAGCGGCGACGTCACCACGAACGCGGGCACCACGTCGCTGCCGCCCCAGCCGATGTGGTGCGCGTGCAGCGCGTGGCGGCTCAACCCCTCCACCGCGGGCCCGCCGTAGAGCACGTCGCCGGCCAGCGGGTGCCCCACCGACGCGAAGTGCGCCCGGATCTGGTGCCGCAGCGCCTTCGGGGCACGCGCCTCGACGAGCTCCCAGAGCCCCGCCTGCCGCACGCGCTTGTACATCGTCGCGGCCGGCCGCGGCGCGTACCGCGCCACGTCGCGCGGGTGGATGCACGGGTAGACCCGCTTCTTGTCCTTCGGGTGCGGCGCGAGCGGCACCTCGATCGATCCCATCTCCGGCAGATCGCCGATCTGGCAGATCAGGAGGTAGCGCTTGTCGAGCCGCCCCTCCTTCAGCCCGGCGCAGAGCGCCGCGAACGCGTCGGCCGTCCGCGCGGCCAGCACGAGGCCGCTGGTGTCCGTGTCGAGCCGGTGGCACAGCCCGGGCTCCCGCGGGGAGAAGCCGATGCGCGCCATCTCGGGGTAGCGGGCCACGAGCGCGTTCGCGAGCGTGCCGCGCTCCCCCGGGTCGAGCGGCGCCGTGGGCATCCCGGCGGGCTTGTCCACCACCACGAGGTCGTCGCGCTCGAGCACCACATGGAGCGGCACGTCGGGATCCGGCGTCGCCGCCCCGGAGGCCTCGACGGGCTCGACGTCGACGACCACCACCTCCCCCGCCTCGGCCACGTCGCCCTTCGACGCGCGCCGGCCGGCGCCGCTCTTGCCGGCGCCGAGCACCCGCACGCGCCCCTCGGAGAACAACCGCTTCGCGCCCGCCCGCCCCAGCCCGGGCACCCGCTGCACGAGCAGCTTGTCGAGGCGCGTCCCTGCATCCAGCTCGGTGATCGTGATCTTCATGGCTCCTACGGAAGCGTGCCCTGCCAGCCGAGGCCGAGCGCGGGAGCCCGGAGGCCCCCGACCACGCTCTCTCCTATCACTCCGATCATGGGCAGGCCGACGCGGTTCCACGAGGCGCTCGCCGCGCGCCCGCCCGCGGGCGCGGGCCGCGTCATGAACCACGCGACGCCCGCCCCCAGCAGGAACCCGCCGGCCGACGCGCCCACCCAGGCCCGCTGCTGAGCCGGCGTCGGGGATTCGAACACGAGCGGGCTCGCGAGCGCGGCGGCGCCCAGGCCGCCGAGCAGCGCGCCCACGTCGATCGACAGGACCTGCGAGGCCGTGACGTCGACCTGCGTCGCCGCCGCCGCCGCCGCGAGCCAGCCGAGCGCGGCGCCGTAGCCCATCCCCGCGATCGGCGTCTCGTACACGTCGGCCCTGGCCGCCCACTCGACCAGCCCGCCCAGAAGGAGCCCGAGCCCGCCGCCCGACTGCGCGAGCAGCGCGCCGCCCTCGGACATGGGGCCGAGCGACAGCCCCAGCGCCGCGAGCGAGATCCCGGCGGTGCCCCCGATGAGCCCGGAGGCCCAGCGCTCCTGGCCCGGATCGCCCGCGTGCTCCGCGAAGCGGCCCTGGTAGACGAGGTGGCCCGCGATCGTCGGCCACCACGCCGCGGAGCCGAGGAACCACGCGTCGGCCACGCCGATGTCCCACTCCTCCGCGATGATCATCGCCCCGCCGAGCCCGATGCCGGCCCCGACCGCGAGCAGCGGATAGAGCAGGCGCGGATCGTCCGAGCCGCTCGATCGCTGGATCGAGAAGCCCACGAGGCCGCCGTAGAGCGTCGCGTTCGCCGCGAGCGTCGCCTTCCCCGCGCTGCGCGCCGGCGTGGCCAGGCTGCCCCGGCACCGCTCGGAGCACGGCGCCTCCTCGCGAGGGCGAGGCGCGGCGGCGGCGCCGCCGTCGAGCTCCGCGAGCAGATCGCGGAGCATCACCGCGGCGCGCACCGCGAGATCGTCGCGCGCGACGCGCTCGACGCGCACCCGCAGCGAACGCGCGCCCGGCGGCGCGAGCGCCATCCTGAGCTCCACCAGCTCTCCGCGGAGCGCGAGGCTCGGCGCGATGACGAGCTGCGTGCCCGCGCGCGCTTGCGCCACGAGCTCGGCCTCGTCGAGCGGCGCCCGCGACGCGACGCGGCCGGGGAGGTCCAGGGCGAGCCCGAGGTCCTGCGCCGTGTCCGAGAGGAGCGCGTCGAGCGCGCTCGCGAGCTGCGCCACGCGCTCGACGGCCTCGGGCGCCACCGCGGTCGGGAGCACGACCGCCGGCCGCGCGGGCCGCATGGACAGCGCGGGCGACGCCGCGCGCGCGGGCTCGGCCGGCGCCGCGCGCGCGGGCTCGGCCGGCGCCGCGCGCGCGGGCTCGGCCGACGCCGGCGGCGCCGCGGCGAGCGCGGCGGCGAGCGCGAGGGCGCCCGCGCGACCGCGGAGGTGCCAGGGATCGATCATGGGGTCGCTGCTCGGGCCCCGCGGCGCGCGCCGCGCCGGCCGCCGCCGCGCGGGGCGCCGATCAGAACATCACGGTGCCGCTCGCGAAGACGTCGAACGTGTTGCTGTCGTTGACGTAGAAGCGGCGGCCCACCGAGTTGATGGTCTGGCGGTAGTTCGGGTTCGGGCTGCCGGTGACGTCGAAGGAGCCGTCGGCGTTCTGGCGGCGGCACGGCCCCGAGGCCCCGGGGCTGTCCTTGAACGCCGCGTTGCACGGCTGGTCGCCGCCGATGCCGTGCGCCTGGTCGTGGCGGAAGCCGACGCCGAGCTGGAACTTCACGTTCTCGCTCGCCTGCCACGCCACGCTCGCCTTGGCGCGGTACGAGCCGTACGCCTGCACGTCGCTGAGCCCCGTGAAGTACGTCCGCTGCGAGCCCTCGTCGATGACCGACGGGGCGCAGGCCGCCTGGACGCCGTTCCTGCAATCGGTCGGGTTGTACGACGGGTTCTCGCGGAACGCCGCCCACTGCGGCTGCCGCAGCGAGGGCGCGTCGCTCGAGCCGAGCGCGTCGAACAGCTCCGAGTAGTCGCGCCCCTCGGAGTGGTACTCGCCGGTGAAGCGCAGATCGAACGTGAGCCGGCTGAACTTCTCGCGGTTCTCCCACGGGATGATCATCACGCCGAGCAGCACCGTGCCGACGAGCGGCGGGTGGTTGACCAGCGACCGCTCGAGGTCGATGAGGCCGTAGTCGCTCGACTCCTGCTGGAACTCGAACAGCGCCTTGAGCCCGCCGTACGGCTCGACGTACTTGATCCGCTTCGACAGGAGCGTGTGCACCTCGAGGCCGATCGTGCCGCGAGAGACGCCGGGCTCGCGCTGGCTGATGCGCCCTCCCTCGAACTGGAGGTCGTTCCGGTCGTTCCGGTTGATGTCCGTCGGATCGGCGCACTTCACCTGCCCGTCCCTCGGCGACTCGGTGCAGGCGTGCATCGGCTCGCTCACGGGGAAGCGCCCCTCGATCCCGAACAGCCAGGTCGGCTTCGTGCGGTCGCGCGCCTGGTTCATGATGTTCACGTCGAGGCCGACGGCCAGGTGCTCGATGCCGCTGCGGCTCGGCGACTTGAAGGGCAGGTCGAAGAGCCGCTCCCCCGGCGCGCCCGCGAGCGCGACGTCCTGCAGGCCGGCGCTGCCGTCGAGATCGGTGAGCTCGCGCGAGTTGTTCAGGATGATCGGCAGCTTGAGGTAGAGCGCCAGGTCCTTGTAGAGGCCGACGTCGACGCGCGGGATGAGCTTCGAGGTCGTCTCGCTGTAGCTCGCGACGTTGAGCAGGTTCGACGTGTAGCCGCCCGTCGACAGCCCCGGCGCCGCGATGCTCGTCTCGCGGCGGATCTTCGCGCTCTTCGTCGAGTACTCGAAGCCGAGGCTCAGGTTCAGATCGAAGGTGTCGCCGTCGTCGAAGGCGTCGATCACGTTCGTGACCTCGCCCGACTCCAGCATCACGCGCGGCTCGGTGGCGCTCCGCGGCTCGTCGGCGGCCGCGGGGGGTGTCGCGAGGAGCGCCGCCGCGGCGACGGCGAGCGACACGAACGTCGAGCCCCCATCCACGCTGATGGCGACGCGCGCTAGATGACCTTCGCCGTACCTTCTGCCGTGCATGCTCATGGTTATCCGTCGGACGGACGCTACCGGCCGAGGTAGGAGGGTGTCAATCCGCGAATCGCTCGCCCGGCAACTCAGCCCGTCGGCGAGCGCTCGTCGGGGGCGAAGGGGCTCTTCCCCTCCTCGCTGTCGGGGAAGATCTCGCTCGTGATGTCCTCCGCGGCGAGCTCCTCGCGGGCGGTGGTCAGGTCGCGCGACGTCTGATCGAGCCGGTCGGCGAGCACGCCCAGGAACTGCCAGAGCAGCTTCACGGCGAGCTCGTGCTCCTTGCGGAGGATCTCGAAGAAGTCGGCGCGCCGGACGGCGATGAGCTCGCTCTGCTCGACGGCCGAGACGGTGGCCGAGCGCGGCATGCTCCGGATGAGGGCCATCTCGCCGAAATGCTCGCCCGGGCCGACCTCGCTCAGCACGGCGTCGCCGCGGACGATCCGGACGAGGCCCGAGAGCACGATGAACAGCTCGTCGCCGCGATCCCCCTCGCGGACCACCACCTGGCCGGGCTCGAACGAGAGCACCTCGGCGACCTGCATGACCCGGAGCATCTCGCGCTCGTGCAGGCGCGCGAACAGCGGCATCTTCGCGAGCACGTCGCGCTTCAGGGCGAGCAGCCGCGCGCGGACGCTGTCGCGGTGGTCGCCCTGGCCGAGCCGCACGAGGACCGCGGTGATGTTGTCCTTGCCGCCCTTCCGGTTCGCGAGATCGATGAGGCCGTTCGTGGCGGCCTCGCCGTTCTCCTCCTCGAAGAACGGCTCGAGCTCGGCGGTGTGCGCGATGTACCCGTGGAGCCCGTCCGACGCGAGCAGGAACTGGTCGCCCGGGAGCACCTCGATCGTGAGCGTGTCGACCTCGACGCGCTCGTACACGCCGACGGCGCGCGTGATCGCGTTCTTCTGCGCGACCTTCTCGATCTGGTCGCGGGTGAGCTTCCCGCGCTTGATGAGCTCGTTGTAGACGGTGTGGTCCTCGGTGACCTGCTGGATGCGCCCGTCGCGGAGCAGGTAGATGCGGCTGTCGCCGACGTGCGCGATGTAGCCGTGCGAGCCCGCGATGAGGAGCGCCGAGAGCGTCGTGCCCATGCCGCGCTTGGTCGCGTCGGCCTTCGCCTCCTCGTGGATGCGCGCGCATGCGCGCTGGACGGCGTGCTCCAGCAGGCTGAGGACCTCCTTCATCGCGGCGCGCCGCACGTTGCTGCGCGCCTGGTTCTCGATGAGATCCCGCTCTTTCTTGAGCTCCTCGTGGATGATCCGGACCGCGAGGGCGCTCGCGACCTCGCCCGCGGCGTGCCCGCCCATTCCGTCGGCAACCACAAAGAGCGCGAGCTTCTTGTCGACGAGGTAGTTGTCCTCGTTGTGGTCCCGCATGCGGCCGACATCCGTGGCCGCATAAAACCTGATGTTTTCGGACAGGCCCATCGGTCCGGGCAGGCTACCCGAGGCCGCGGGAGGAAATCACTAGCGATTGCGCCCGCCGCGAACGGGACAACCTCCCCCTGGCTCGCGGCGCGCCCCGCGCGCCCGGGACGCGCCTGCGTGGGCAGGAGGCGCTCGGGGTGCGGGTGGGGCCCAGGCCACCGTGGCCCGGGCAACGAGCGGCGGTACATTCCGGAGAGCTCATGGGAACGTCGCTCCGGCTGGTCCTCTTCGATAACACCGACCTCGGGCGGGGCGCCGCGCGGTGGGTGAACGACGCGCGCCGCCGGCTCGTGGGCCTGCGCCGCGCCGCCGCCCCCGCGGCGCCGGACGCGACGGCGCCGGACGCGACGGCGCCGGACGCGCCGCCGCCGGACGCGCCGCCGCCGGACGCGCCGCCGCCGGACGGGACGGCGGACATCTCGATCGGGCTCACGCGGATCTGGCGCGCCGGAGCGGTCCTGCACCGCATGACGGGCGCGGCCGACGCGTGGCTGGGCGCCGCGAGCTGGGCCGAGTCGCTCGCGTGGGCGGCGCGCACGGCGCGCGCGCGCCGCCAGAAGATCGCGTCGCTGCAGGCCTGGGGCCACGGCGGCTGGGGGTACATGGCCCTCGGCGGGACCCGGCTCGACGAGGCCGCGCTCCGGGCGGGCTCCCCGCTCGACGAGGCGCTGACCGCCTTCAGGGAGGAGCTGACCGGCCCCGAGGCCGTCGTGTGGCTGCGGTGCTGCAGCGCCTTCGGCCACACCGGCCGGACCTTCGCGCGGGCGCTCGCCGACCGGCTCGGCTGCCGGGTCGCGAGCCACACGTACATCATCGGCTTCTATCAGAGCGGGACCCACTCGCTCCGCCCGGGCGAGGAGCCGACGTGGGATCCGCGCGAGGGCGTGCGCCTCTCCGGCGGGCGGCCGGTCGGCGCCAGGGCGTCGGGGGCGAGCGAGCCGAACACCGTCACGTGCCTGACGTTCGATCTGCCGCCGGGCTACTGAGGCCGCGAGGCCGCCGGCTGCCGCGTGCGCGAGGCCGCCGGCTGCCGCGAGGCGACCGAGGCCGCGAGGCGTCGCCCGCGTGGTCGGGCGGCGCTCGACCTGCTCGCGGGCGCCGGCGTACCCTTCCGCCATGACGCCGCCTGGAGAGGCGCGAGACCGCGCGCTCGATCTGCTGCGCCGCGGGGACATGGCCGGCGGGATCGCCGGCCTCGAGGGGCACCTCGCGGCCGAGCCGGGCGACGGCGGGGCGTGGCTCGCGCTCGGGGCGGCGTACGCGACGCTCGATCGCTGGGCCGAGGCGGCGCCGGCGCTCGCGCGCGCCGTGGAGCGGGGCGGCGACGCGGTCGAGGCGCGCCTCGCCCACGCGCGCGCGCTCGTCCACATCGGGCAGCTCGACGGCGCGGCCTCGGCGCTCCAGGAGGCCGCCGCGATCGCGCCCGCCGACCCGCGGGTGCTGCGCGAGCTCGGGGTCGTGCTCTACGACCAGCGCCGCTACGAGGAGGCCGCCGCCTGGCTCGCGCGCGCGTGCGAGGCGGCGCCGGGCGACGCGCGGGCGGCGTTCGCGCTGGGCCTCGCGCACGAGGCGCGCCGGGACATCGCGGCGGCCATCGCCGCCTACCGCGAGGCGGCGCGGCGGGCGCCGGGGTTCGCCGACGCGCGGCTCACGCTCGCCGACGCGCTGGCGTCGATCGGCGAGCACGAGCAGGCGCTGATCGAGCTCGAGGCGCTGCTCGCGCGCGAGCGGAGCCACGAGAAGGCCGCGCGCAACCGCGAGGTGCTGCGGCGCGCGCTCGCCGAGATGCGGGCGCGCCGGCTGCTCGGCAAGACAGAGCGGGAGCTCGCGCGGTCGGCGCTCGTCGTGGAGGCGCAGCTCGCGCGCCGCGAGGCGCTGGCGCCGCCCGTCTCGGTGGAGGGCGGGGGGATGCGGCGGACCGTCCGCTACACGGCGCCGCTCCTCGAGCTCCACGTCACCCTCGACGCGGGCGGGGGCCCCGGCGGCGGCGCGATCGAGGCGCTGCACCTCGCGCTGACCGATCCGGATCGCGCCGCGCGCGCCGAGGATGACGTCTTCAAGGTCACCGTGATCGGCGAGGACGGCCGGCAGGCGCCGGTGAGCTACGCGACGGGCGCGTCGCTCACGTTCCTGCGCGAGGCGCTCGGCTGCCCGATGACGCAGGCGAGCGCGCTCTATGCCTCGCTGCTCCAGGGGAGGCCCTCGGTCGACTGGGGCGGCGCGACGCTGCGGTTCGCGAGCGTCCCGGGCACCGCGGGCAAGCCCGGCGGGGAGCGGCACGGCATCCTGATCAGCCGGCGCGGCTAGAGCGGCGGTCTCTTCATTCTGCAGTCCCCTGTCCCGCGAGGCGCCGCCTCAAGGACGCGCGACGGCGTCGCGCAGCGCGTCGCCGGGCTCGATCATCCCGAGATCGTGCAGCGAGGAGTAGTGGCCGTCCGGCGCGAGGATGATGTGATCGACGAGCGGCACCCCGACCACCTCGCCGGCCGCCGCGACCGCGTTGGTCATGTCCACGTCCTCGGGAGAGGGCGCCGAGTCGCCGCTCGGGTGGTTGTGCACCAGCACGAGCGCCGAGGCCGCGTCCGCGAGCGCGGCGCGCAGGATGTCCCGCGCTGCGACCGAGCACCCGTGCAGCCCGCCCTGCGCGACCCGGCGGGCCCCCCGCATGCCGTTGCGGCCGTCGAGCGAGATCACCCACATCTGCTCGTGATCGAGCGGGCCGAGGTGCGCCGCGCACCACGCCGCGATCTCGGCCGAGGAGCGCACCGGAGGGCGCGGGCGCACCGCGCGCTCGAACGCGCGCCGCCCGAGCTCGAGCGACGCGGCGATGCGGAGCGCCTTGGCGAGGCCGAGGCCGGGGTGCTCGGCGAGCGCGTGCGGGCCGAGCCGCGAGAGCCCCTCCAGCCCGGAGAAGCGGGCCAGGATGGCGGCGGAGACGAGCGTCACCGGGGTGCCGACCAGCCCGGTGCCGAGCACGATCGCGAGCAGGTCGGCGTCGCCGAGCGACCAGATCCCCTCCTCGAGCGCTCGCTCCCGCGGGCCGGCGAAGCCGGGCAGCGCGGCGGGATCGTCCGCGCAGGGCTCGGGGAGAGGTTCGGGCGACAGGAGGGCGCTCTTCCACAGGCTCATGCGCGGGCGACAAGCACGCCGCGGGCCCGGCCGGCTACGCGCGCCGGCGCGGGGGAGCGCCCGCCGGCGAGGTGGCGGAGCGGCGGCGGCGACCGGCGGCCGCCAGGGCCGGGCGCCCGCGGGGGTGGGGCGCGCGTCACTCGACGCGGACGATCGCGTCCGGGGGCAGGCTCTCGGCGAAGGCGTCGCGCGCCGCGCGCACCTTCGCCTCGACGAGGCCGTCGAAGGTGAGCTTCGTGCGGTAGTCGGCGCCCGACCACCTCGGGTACGAGCCGATGTCGACGTCGCGGTGGGCCGCGACCACGCGATCGAGCATCGGCTTGAGCTGCCCCTCGTCGAGCGTCGTGAACACCGCGAGCGAGACGAACGGCGTGCCGCCGGAGAGCTCCGCCTGGATGAGCGGCTGCTTGGCCCGGAAGATCTGCGGCACGCCGGGCAGCATCCACACGTTGCGCATCACCACCGCCGGCCACGCCGCGCTCTCGCCGGCCACGAGCCGCGCGCCCTCCGGGACGCGAGCCATGAGCAGGTGCCCCTCGGTGATCCGGTCGCCGTAGTACTCGCGCAGCATGCGCTCCATGTTGGGCGCGCGGACCACGGGGACGCCGAACGCGCGCGCGACGCCCTCGATCGTGAGATCGTCGTGCGTCGGGCCCACGCCGCCGCTCGTGAACACGTAGTCGTGCGCCGCGGCGAGCGCCCTCACCTCCGCGGCGATCACGCCGAGCTCGTCGAGCACCATGACCGCCCGCACCAGCTTGACGCCGAGCGAGCGCAGGGTGCCGGCGAGCACGACCAGGTTCTCGTCAGCGATCTTCCCGCTGAGCAGCTCGTTGCCGATGATCAGCGCCGCTGCGGTCCTCATCTCCACCTTGCTCCGCTCACCCCTCGAACTCGCGCGTCACCGGGCGCCCGTCGGCGTCGATCCCGAGCAGCTCCTCGACGCGCTTCTCCGCGCGGTCGAGGCGCTCCTGCGCCGAGCGCGACAGCCGGATGCCCTCCTCGAAGAGCGAGAGCGCGCGCTCGAGCGGCAGGTCGCCGCCCTCGAGCTCCGCCACGATCTTCGCGAGCCGGCGCGTCGACTCCTCGAAGGACAGCCCGCCGGCGCCCGCGGCCGCGTCGCCGCTCCCCGGCGCGCCGGCGGCGTCGGTCGTCCCCGTCGACGCGGCGCCGGGCGCCGCGCTCGCCCCCGCGTCCGCGCCGCGGCCGCTCTCGTCCGTTGCGTCGCTCATCGTCGTCATGAGCCAGAGTCCCCCGGCCGTGCGGCCGGCGCAAGCAGGACGGAGCTCGCCCCGGGCGGCACCCCCGGCACGAGCAGCACGCCGTCCGGATCGGCGACGACCGGGACGGCCAGCCCATCCGGGCGGACGAGCCGCGCCGGGCGCGACGACGCGCTCGCGGCCGCGCTCGGGTCGTTCGGGACGATCGCGATCCACACCACGCCCGTCGCGAGCGCGGCGCGCGGCGGGTCGAGCGCTCGCCCCGCGAGGGCGGCCCGCGCGAGGGCGCGCACGCCGTCGTCCGGATCCAGATCCCGCGCCGCGAGGAGGACGCGCCTGCGCTGCACCTCGGCGCGCCGGGACAGCCCCCGGACGATGGCGCGGCGCACCGCCGCGTCGTGCTCGAAGCGGTAGGCGCGCGCGAGGAGCGAGACGCTGTCCGGCCTCGGGTCGTGGCCGAGGCCGAGCGCGACGTGCGCGCGCACGACGGGATCGCTCCCCTCGAGGAGCCGCTCGATCCGCCCGCGGATCACGTCGTCGTCGCGGGCCGCGAGCGCGCGGGCGGCGAGCGGCGACAGGGGCCCGCCCGCCTCGGCGAGGGCGGCGAGCCGCGAGGTCGCGACCGCGCCGCCCCGGGGCTCGGCGAGCAGCGCGACGCCGGCGGAGATCGCCGCCGCGTCGGGCGCGCCGTCCGGGCCCCCCGGCGCGACGAGCGCCGCGAAGAGCGGGGCGAGCGCGGCGAGCGCGCCCTCGCCCCGCGCGAGCGCGCCGCGCGCCGCCGCGTGGACCGCCGCGCGATCGCAGGCGGCGGGCGAGCACGCGCCGAGGACCTCGACGGGGCCGCGGAGGCCGAGCGCCACCGCGCCGAACACCGCGACGGCGCGATCGGCCGACCCACGCGGCGCGGCGAGCGCGGCGAGCAGCCGCGCGGGGAGCGCCTCGGGCGCGTCGCGCAGCGCGAGGGCGCGGACGACGCCGGCGCGCAGGCCGAGCCGCAGGAGGCCCGCGTCCCGCGCGGCGCGCGGGCCCTCGATCATCTCCCCGACGGCGGCGCGCGCCTCGGCCCCCGGCAGGGTCGCCAGGGCGAACGCGGCCGCGGTCGCGAGCTCGGGCCGCTCCTCGAGGATCCGCCGCAGCTGCCGCGCCGCCTCCGCGCCGCCGGCGCGGCCGAGCGCCGCGACGGCGCGGGGCCGCGCGTCCTCCGGGAGCAGCGGGATCGCGCGCGCGAGCGCGGGCACGAGCCGCTCCGACGGCGCGAGCTCGGCCAGCCTGAGCCCGGAGAGCCGCGCGGGCTCGGCGCCGAGCAGCGCGGCCACGGCGTCGGGCGCCTCCTTCGCGCCGAGGTGGACGAGGATCTCGGCGGTCGCCTCGAGGAGCCGCGGATCCGGCTTGCGCAGCCACGCGCGCGCCTTCGCCAGCGCGGCCTCGTCGCCGAGGCGCGACAGCGCGCGCGCCGCGGCCACCTGCGCCGCCCTGTCGCCGCGGTCGAGCATCGGCCGGAGCACCCCGATCGCCCGGAGATCGCCGAGCTCGCCGAGGAAGCGCACGAGCGCCGGCTCGAGCCGCTTGCGGCTGCCGAGCAGGAGCTGGAGCGAGCCGGGGGGGTAGGCCCGGAGCGCGCGCGCCGCGGCCTCGCCCGCGGCCCCGCCCTGCACGATCGCGTTCACGAGCGCGGAGAGCGCGCGCCGGTCGCCGGAGCGCGCGAGCGCGAGCGCGGCGGTGCCGCGCAGCACGCCGGCGAGCGGCGAGGCGGCGCTGCGCGCGGGGGCGCCGCCCTCGGAGAGCTCGCGCGTCAGGAGCTGGCGCACGCCGTCGCGCCGCACGTGCGGGGCGAGCGCCCGCACCGCCGCGAGGCGCGCCCGCGGGTCGCGCGCCGCCGGGGAGCCCTGCTCGAGCGCCGCGAGCAGCGCGCTCGTCGCCTCCTCCGTGGCGATCGCGCCGAGCCGCTCGATGCCGCGGAGCCGCGCCTCGGGATCGCTCGACGAGAGCAGCCGCTCCGCGACCGGCACCCCCAGGCTGCCCCGGAGCGGCGCCGCGCCCGCCCCGGCGGCGGCCGCGTCGCCGCCGTCGCCCGCGCGCTGCGCCGCGGCCGGCCCGGCGAGCGCGGCCGCGACGAGCGCCGCCGCGAGGCCCAGGGCGCGGGGGGTTCCAGGGAGGGATCGCATTCGCTCGGCCGCACTATCCCGCGATCGCCCCCCCGCTGTCACCCTCGGCCCGGGCCGAGCCCTCGGCCGAGTCCGCCGCGACGCGCCGGAAATTTGATGGAAGCACGCGGCAGGTCGACCTACGGTGCGCCGCGAGTGTGAGCCTGTGAGCGAGGTGACGCTTGATCGACCTGGTACGGACACTGGAAAAAGTCATCACGGTATCCGCCAACAAGGCGTGGCCAGTCTTGCAGCATCTGAACCGGCTCGCCGCGGAGCCGGCGCCGTTTCACCCGCGGTGGAGCGACAGACCGATCCCGAGGAGCCGCCAGCGCTCGAAGCCGCCGCTCGGCTGGCCCCGTGAGACGGACAGCCTCTGCCCCCGTTGCGTCAAGGAGGCTCGCGCCGAGATCCTGAGCGGCGCGGCGGACTGGACGAAGCTCATCTCCGACAAGCCCGGGGAGATCCGCGCCCGCATCGTCGAGCGCGGCGGGCGCGTCGTCATGGAGAAGACCTGCCCGAAGCACGGCTCCTTCTCGGACACGATCTCGATCGACCCGGCCTTCCTCGCCCGGATCGAGCGCCTGTTCGGCGGTCGTGACGTCGAGATGACGCCGGATCGGATCCACGACCATGGATCGAGCACCATCCGGTACGGGCGCGGCGCGGTGCTCACGGTCGACCTCACGAACCGCTGCAACATGATGTGCGACCCGTGCTTCATGGATGCCAATCAGGTCGGCTACGTGCACGAGCTCTCCTGGGAGGAGATCACGCGCATCCTGGACGACGCCGCGGACGTGCGCCCGCGCCGCCAGATGTCGATCCAGTTCTCCGGGGGCGAGCCGACGCTGAGCCCGCACTTCCTCGACGCCATCCGGTATGCGCGCAAGAAGGGCTACTTCGCGGTGCAGTGCGCGACGAACGGCCTCCGGTTCGCGGAGGAGCCGGGCTTCGCCAGGAAGGCCAAGGAGGCGGGCCTCCGGATGGCTTACCTGCAGTTCGACGGCGTGACGAACGCCGCCAACAGCCACCGGAAGATCAGGAACCTGTACGACGTGAAGCTCAGGGCGATCGAGGAGCTCTCGGCCGCCGGGATCGACGTCATCCTGGTCGTGACGATCGTCAACGGCATCAACAACGACCAGGTGGGCCCGATCATCGACTTCGCCGTCCAGAACGCCGACAAGATCACGGTCGTCAGCTTCCAGCCGGTCAGCTTCACCGGCCGCGACGAGGACATCTCCGACGAGCTGCGCGAGCAGCAGCGTTACACGCTCAGCCACCTGGCGCACGACATCGCGCGGCAGACCGGCGTGACCGACCCGCTCCGCGACTGGTTCCCCCTCTCCGCGCTGAGCCCGTTCGGCGACGTGACCGATCTGCTCGACGGCCCCGACAAGGACTGGGGACAGATCAACTGCGGTTGCCACCCGAACTGCGGTATCGGGACGGTCCTGTTCGTCCACAAGAAAACCAAGCAGATGATCCCGCTGCTCGATTTCATCGACGTCGAGGGGCTGCTCAAGGATCTGCGGGAGATCTTCGACGCCGGGCGCGGCCGCACCTTGACGAAGGCGCAGGTCGTCGCCGCGCTGCTCCGCCATTACCGGCCCGAGAAGGCGCCGGCCGGCTTCCACCTCGGCACGCTGGTGAAGCAGTTCATGAGTCAGACCGGCGCCGCGCACGCCGGCGAGGACGACGCCCGCGAGTACGAGTGGCGGGTCCTGTTCGTCGCGGGCATGTGGTTTCAGGATCTGTTCAATTACGACTTCCGGCGCACCGAGATGTGCATCATTCCGTACGGAACACAGCTCGGCGAGATCAGCTTCTGCGCTTACAACACCGGCGCCGGCTGGCGGAACATCCTCGAGAAGATGAAGGCCAATGCCACCGTGGCCGAGTGGTACCGGCGGCACGGCAGGCATCCTGTGCACGCCAAGAATAAGGATCTTCCGCTTCCGGCCTACGACAATCCCCTGACGATCGTCGAGCACGACCTTGCGCTGCGCGAGCGCGAGCAGGGCGGCGCCCGCGCGCGATCGGCCGCCAGGCGGCTGCCGATCGTGAGCTGATAGGCAGGCTCTGCGCGGCCGCGCCGCCGCTGGCCCCCGGCGGCGCAGCCGCGCGCCCGCGGTCGCAGAACGCCTCACATCGATGCGCGGGGAGCGCTGGTCACGTGGGCTGCGGGGGCCCCGCGCAGCGCGGGACTCGTGGAGAACGCACCAACCATGGTGTAATCTCCTCATGTGACCTTGTACGCGGGCCGCTATGAGACCGTGCGCGCCATCGCGTCGGGCGGCATGGCCACGGTCTACCTGGGGCGGGCCGTCGGCGCCGGGGGGTTCGAGCGCCTCGTCGCCCTGAAGATGATGCACCCGCACCTCGCGGAGGAGCCCGAGTTCGTCGCGATGTTCCTCGACGAGGCGCGCCTGGCCGCGCGCGTCCGCCACCCCAACGTGGTCGCGACGTTCGACCTGGTCGAGGATCCGCTGTTCCTCGTCATGGAGTACGTCGAGGGCCCCTCGCTTCACCACCTCCTGCGGACGTGCGCGCGGGCGAGGCGGCCCGTCCCCCTCGGGATCGCGCTCCGCGTCTTCCTCGACATGCTCGCGGGCCTCCACGCCGCGCACGAGCTCACCGGCCCGGGCGGCGAGCCGCTCCACCTCGTGCACCGGGACGTCTCGCCGCAGAACGTGATCGTCGGCGTCGACGGCGTCACGCGCATCACCGACTTCGGCGTGGCGCGCGCCGAGTCGAGGCTCGTCTCGACGCGGGGCAACGCGCTCAAGGGCAAGCTCGCGTACATGGCGCCCGAGCAGATCCGAGCCGAGCAGGCCGATCGCCGCAGCGACGTGTACTCGGCGGGCGTTGTGCTCTGGGAGATGCTCACCGAGCAGCGCCTGTTCAAGGCGGACAACGAGGGCGCGCTGATCGCGCAGATCCTCGAGGGCCCCCCGGCGGGGCCGCGGGCGGTGATGCCGTCGGTCCCGGTCGCGCTCGACAGGATTTGCCTGCGGGCGCTGCGCGCGGATCGGGACGAGCGCTTCCCGACCGCGGACGCCTTCGCCGACGCCCTGGAGGAGGCGGCCGCGAGCACGCCGGGCCTCGCCGTGGCGTCCCACCGGGCGGTGGAGGCGCTCATCAAGGAGCTCGGCCTGCACGCGTCCCCGGATCCGCTCGCAGGCTCACCGATCAGCGCGCGGAGCGGGCCCGCGTCCAGCTCCGCGCCCCGATCGCTGCGCGCGCCGCTCAGCCAGCGTCCGCCGCTCAGCCAGCGTCCGCCG
The DNA here is from genome assembly GCF_004135735.1 of Sorangium cellulosum. GTDB lineage: Bacteria > Myxococcota_A > Polyangia > Polyangiales > Polyangiaceae > Sorangium > Sorangium cellulosum_F. The sequence continues at coordinate 7,628,646 of NZ_CP012670.1, forward strand.
CTCAGCCAGCCTTCGCCCCTGAGCCAGCGGGGCACCCCGCTCGCGTCGGGCGGCGCGGGCGCCGACACCAGCGCGCCGGGGCTGGGCGCCGTCGTCTCCGAGGCCGCGCTCCAGCGCCAGCGGCAGGGCCTCGTGCGCCGCAGCCTGATCGCGACCCTCTTCGTGCTCCCGCTCGCGCTCGGGGTGGGGGCGTTCCTGGTCCGGAGCGGGCGCGATCCTGCTGGGCAGGAGGCGGGCCCTGGCGGCCCCGGCTCGCCCGCCCTGTCTCTCCCGCTCTCGTCCACGGCGGACAGCATGCCCACCCCGCCGATGGCGCCGGTGCAGGCCACGGCGCCCGCGCCGGGCCCCGCTCCCACGGCGTCCGCGCCGGGCTCCGCTCCCACCGCGTCCGCGCCGGGCTCCGCTCCCGGCGCTCCCGGATCGGCGAGCGCGGCTCCGGGGCCGAGCTCCAGCGCGCCCACGCCCTCCGCGGCCAGCAAGCCCAGGACGGGCCCGTCCCAGACGCGCGCGGCCCCGACGAAGCCCGCCCCCCGCACGTCGACCGTGCGCAGCACATCGCCGAAGGCCCCGGCGCCGAAGCGGACCCGCGCTCCGCGGACGAAATCCTGGACGCCCTTCCGGCCCACGGAGCTGTGACGCGCGACGCCGGCGCGGCGGCGATGATCCTTTTGGAAGGCCCGTCCAACACTTCGATGAGGGAGACCCGTCCAACGCGCCGGCGACCCCGATCGCGCTCCGCGTCAGCGCCGATCGCGCGGAGCCCGGCGCTTGTCCCGCTCCGAGGGCGCCGCATCGCGACACCTACACCCTCGCCAGAGACCGCAGATGGCAAGTCCCCGTCTCACGAGCACGACATACGAGGCAGGCTATTCTTGTGGTGGGCCCGGCGCGTGCTCGCCCAAGTGAAAGACGCGCCGCGCGTCAGACGTTATCCCGGGGGGAATCAGCTCATGCGCTCGCTTTTCGAGCAGGTGGTCGAGTGCTGCGGCCTCGCGCCCGCCTTCGCCAGGAAAATCATCCAGGAGGCCTGCGACCGGAGCGGCGTGTCGCCGCCCGAAGGGATGACGCCGCCCGACCTGATCCGCGCGCTCCCCCACATCCGCAGCGCGCTCGGCGTCTTCCTCGACCCCGGCGAGGTCGCGCTCAAGACGGCGGCCATGCGCGCGCTCGTCCGGGGATCCTGGCCCTCCATGCCCGCGGTCAAGCCCACCGGGACGAACCAGGAGAGCCGTGCATCTCAGGAAGAGCCGGAGGTCAAGTCGAGCTCGTAAAGGCCGTAATGCGATCGTCGGGGCGTCGGACGACCGGAAAACGCGGGGCGCGGCGTCGGCTCGACATGGCCGACCCAGACCGCAGCCGGCGGGGCTCCTCAATGACCGCGGCCCGGGCCGCGGCCGAGCCCGTCGCAGGCGACGCCGCGCCGCGAGCGCGTGAGCCGCCGCGGCGCGTCGCGCGCCCGCCGCCTCGCGCGCGCTCCGGCGAAGGTTGTGCTTTCCGTCCGATCGCGCGTACCCTCCCGGCGCCGACGCCTCCGGAGGGTGACCTTGACACTGCTCGTCAGCGACTCGATTGCTCAGCGCGTCCAGCGGCTGGAGATCCCGTTCAACAGCTTCGGGGTCGATCCCTACGGCATCTCCCGAAAGCACCTTGGTCTGTTCTTCGCGTTGCTGGATTTCCTCTATCATCATTACTTCACGGTGGGCGTGAGCGGCGCGGAGCACGTCCCGGCGCGGGGGCGCGCGATGCTCGTCGGCAACCACTCGGGCGGCATCGCCATCGACGGGGCGATGGTGGTCGCGTCGATGTTCTTCGAGATGGATCCCCCGCGGCTGGCCGAAGGGATGGCGGAGAAATTCATCAATCGCCTCCCCTTCACCTCGCTCTGGTCGAGCCGCACGGGGCAGTTCACCGGCCTCCCCGAGCACGCGAGCCGCCTGCTCGAGGACGAGCGGCTGCTCGTGGTGTTCCCCGAGGGCGCGCGCGGCACGGCCAAGCTCTACGGCGAGCGCAACTCGCTCGTGCACTTCGGCTCGGGGTTCCTCCGGCTCGCGCTCAAGACGAACACGCCCATCATCCCGTTCGGCTTCGTCGGCGGCGGCGAGGCGGTGCCCACCGTCGCGAACTCCTACACCGTCGGCCGGCTGTTCGGGGTGCCGTACATCCCCATCACCCCGTACCTCGTCCCGGCGCCGCTGCCGGTCCGGCTGGAGATCACCTATGGCGAGCCCATGAGGTTTCCCGGGACCGGCGCGGAGGAAGACGAGGTGATCACGGCCCACGTCGAGCAGGTGAAGGCCCGGATCGCCGAGCTCATCGAGGTCGGGCGAGAGCGGCGCCGCGGGGAGCTCGCGGCCGGCCAGGGCAGCGCCGCGCGGCCCGGGGCGGCCTCATCGAAGGAGCGCGCATGAGGATCCTCATCCCCGGGATCTCCGGGCTGCTCGGCCGCATGGTCGCGACGCGCCTCCTCGACCAGGGGCACGAGGTGATCGGCATCGACCGCCGCCCGTGGCCGACCGCCCCGGCCGGCGTCGAGATGCACAACGTGGATCTGCAGAAGCGCGCCGCCGAGGACGTGTTTCGCAAGCGCCGGCCTCACGCCGTCATCCACATGGCGACCGTGACGCACCTCGCGGAGCAGACGGAGGAGCGGTATCGGATCAACCTCGGCGGCACCCGCGTCGTCTTCGACAACAGCCGCGCCTGCGGGGTCGAGCACGTGATCTTCGTCGGTCGACACACGTATTACGGCGCCGGCCCGGAGTCGCCGCTCTACCACGCCGAGGAGGATCCGCCGATGGCGGTCTCCACCTTCCCCGAGCTCGCCGACCTCGTCGCGGCCGATCTCTACGCCTGCACGGCGCTCTGGCGCGCTCCGGAGCTCTGCACGACCGTGCTCCGCATGTGCTACACGCTCGGCCCGACAGGCCACGGCACGCTGGCGAGCTTCCTCCGGGGGCCCCGCGTCCCGTACGTGCTCGGGTTCGACCCGCTGTTCCAGTTCATGCACGAGCAGGACGTCGTGACCGCCATCTGCCTCGCCCTCGAGAAGCGCATCCGCGGCGTCTACAACGTCTCGGGCCCGCAGCCCGTGCCGCTGTCGCTCATCATCCGGGCGGCGGGCCGGGTGGCGGTGCCCCTGCCCGAGTTCGTGCTGCGGAACGCGCTCGGCCGCTTCGGCTTTCCGAAGCTCCCGCGCGCGGCCCTCAGCCACATCAAATATCCCATCGTCGTGGACAGCGCCGCCTTCCGCGCCGCCACCGGGTTCAAGCACGCCATCGACGAGGCGCAGGCGATCCGCGAGTACCGCGACGCGCACCCGATCCAGGCAAGCTGATCCGAGACGTCCGGAGCGCCGGACACCGCCCCGAGGAGGTCCCGTTGTTGTCCGACAAGGTCAAGCAGTTCGCGCCGGCCAGGCTCACCGCGGACGTCAGCCGGCTGCCCGAAACGGAGAGGAGGGCGCTCGACAGGCTCATCGAGGCCTCGAGGCTGCTCGATCCCATCTTCGACCGCCAGGCGTGCGCCACGAACCCGGAGATCCGCGAGCGGCTCCTCGCGGACCAGAGCCCGGAGGGGCGCGACCGGCTCGCCTATTTCGACATCATGCGGGGCCCGTGGGACAGGCAGGATCACCACCGCCCCTTCGCCGTCGACAGGCCGCGCCCCCCGGGCGCCGGCTTCTACCCGGAAGATCTCTCGGCCGCCGAGCTCCACGCGTGGATCCAGCGGCACCCGGGCGACAAGGCGGCGTTCGAGAGCCTGTTCACGCGGATACGCCGCGACGGCGGCGGGCTCGTGGCCGTGCCGTACAGCGAGGCCTACGCGGCGTGGCTCGTGCCCGCCGCCGCGCTGCTCCGCGAGGCGGCGGCGCTCACGGAGAACGAGAGCCTGCGGCGATTCCTGCGTTCCCGCGCCGACGCGTTCCGCTCCGACGACTACCATGCGTCGGACAAGGACTGGATGGACCTCGACAGCCAGGTCGAGGTGACCATCGGCCCGTACGAGACCTACGAGGACGAGCTCCTCGGGCTCAAGGCCTCCTTCGAGTCGTTCGTCACGGTGAGCGATCCGGAGGCGTCCCGGAGGCTCTCCAGGTACAAGGAGCTCCTCCCGGAGATGGAGCGCAACCTGCCCATCCCCGACGAGGTCAAGACGGAGCGCGGCGGGGAGAGCCCGATCCGGGTCGTGGACCTGGTCTTCAGCGCCGGCGACGCCCGCAAATCGGTCCAGACCATCGCGTTCAACCTGCCGAACGACGAGCGCGTCCGCGCCGAGAAGGGGGCCAAGAAGGTCCTGCTCCGCAACGTGATCGAGACGAAGTTCGAGCGGATCATGCGCCCCATCGCCGAGCGCATCCTCGACCCGGCGCAGCTCGATCACCTGTCGTCCGAGGCGTTCTTCAACGAGACGCTCTTCCACGAGCTCTCGCACAGCCTGGGCCCTGCGTTCACGACCCTGGGCGGGGAGCGGGTCGAGGTGCGGCTCGCGCTCGGGGCGAGCTACTCCGCCCTCGAGGAGGCCAAGGCGGACGCGATGGGCGCCTACAACGTCCTCTTCATGATCCAGAGGGGCCATTTCCCCGCCGACTTCAGGGAGAAGCTCCTCGTCTCCTACTTCGCCGGGCTCTTCCGGAGCACGCGCTTCGGCGTGGCCGAGGCGCACGGCAAGGGCGCCGCGCTCCAGATCAACCGCTTCCTGGAGGAGCGCGCCGCCCGCTTCGACCCGGGGGCCCGGCGCTTCACGGTCGACACCGCGGAGCTCGAGGCCGCGATCGCGCGGCTCGTCCGCGACCTCTGCCTGGTGCAGCACCGCGGCGACAGCCAGGCCGCCGCCGAGCTCCTCTCGAGGTACGGCGACCTCTCGGAGCCCATGCGGCAGGCGCTCGGCGGCCTCGAGGGGATCCCGATCGACATCCGGCCGATCTACCCGCTCGCCGGCGAGTGAGCCGCCGGCGGGGGGCGGGCGCGTCCGGGGCGCTCACGGGCCGATCTCGGCGAGGAACGCGTCGCCCGTGCCCTCGCTCGCGAGCGCGCTGCTCCCGAGATCCACGCCGCCGCTGAAGCGGCCGGCCACCCAGCTGCCGCCGAGGCGATCGACCGCCACCGCGGCGGCGCGCTGCTCGCCCGAGTCGCCGAAGGAGCGCCACCAGCGCACGCCGCCGTCGGGGTCGAGCCTGGCCACGAACGCGTCGGCGGCGCCCGTCGCCGTGTGCACGTCGTCCCCGACCTCGATGCTGCCCAGGAAGGAGCCGGTCACGAAGACGTCGCCGGCGAGATCGACCGCGACCGAGGCGCCCTCCTGGTCGGCGCCGTCGCCGAACTGCTCGCTCCAGCGCGCGACGCCGTTGCTGCCCAGCTTGACGAGCAGGATGTCCTTGTCGTCGTCGGTCGTGAGCGGCCGCTCCCGGAACGTGACCTTCGAGCGGAACGAGCCGACCACGAGCACGTTGTCCGCGCCGTCCACGGCCACGCCGAGCGCCTCGGCGGCGTTGCTCGCCTCGGCGTTCTTGCTCCAGAGGTGGTCCCCCGCGGCGCTGAGCTTCGCGATGAACAGGTCGGACCTGGCCTGGGTGACGAGCTCCAGGCCGCCGAAATCGATGGTCCCGCCGAACCAGCCGGCGAGGAGCAGGTTGCCCTCGCTGTCGATCGCGACGCCCGTGCCGGCCTGGTGGTGCTCGGCGTCGCCGTACCGCATGGCCAGGCAGACCGCGCCGGTGGCGTCGAGCTTGATGAGGAACGCGTCGCTCTCACCCTCGCTCGAGAGGACGATGGGCTCGCCCCGGCACGACGTGCCGAGATCGAGCGTGCCCCAGAACCTGCCGGTGACGAACGCGTTCCCCGCCGTGTCCACCGCGACCGCCGTCGCGAACTGGTTCGCGCCGTCGCCGAAGCGCCGGCTGAACCGGTGCGCCCCGTCGGCGCCGAACCGCGCGACCACGACGTCCTCGCCCTTGCCGGGGCCGCCGGCGAGCTCACCGCCGCCGAAGTCGACGTCGCCCGACGCGCCGCCCACGATCACCACGTCGCCGTCCGGCGCGAGCGCGACCCCGCGGGTCACGCTGTCGGCGAAGCGGCGGCTGAACCGGGGGCGCATGTCGCGGGTGAACGAGACGACGAAGGCGTCCGGATCGCCGACGTGGCCGAGCTCCTCGGTCAGGCCGCCGCCGAGATCCGTGCTGCCGGACGCCGAGCCGGCCACCACGACGGCGTCCTCGCCGACGGCGACGGCCGTGCCGCGCTGGTCGCCGGCGCCGCCCAGCGCGACGCCCCGCACCGGCTCGCCCGCGCAGCCCAGCCCGTCGCAGTTCTCGTCCGCCTCCGTCTCGCAGTCCTCGTAGTCCGGCAGGACCTGGCCGGCGCACGCGCTCATCCCGGTCCCGTCGGCGTTGCAGGTCGCGACGCCGGCCAGGCAGAGGCCCCTGCCCTCCGTGCCCAGCGGGCCCTCGTAACAAGCCGCCTCGGCGAGGGGAGCGCAGATCTCCGCGATCTCGCCGCCGCCGCCATCGCCGCCGCCAAGGCCGAAGTCGGCGCCGGTGCCGGTGTCGACGCCGCTCTCGCCGCCGCCTCCGCCCCCCTCGGCGCCTGGATCCGCCGCCACGTCGGGGAACGGCGCGAGGAAGATGCACGCCCCGCCGCCGGTGCTGGCCAGGGCGAGGGCGAGCATCGCGGGGAGGCGCACACCGGCGCCGCGTCCGCGGCTCACAGCGACCCCCGCAGGGCGACGCCCGCGCCGTCCGGCCCGATCCACGGCGAGAGCGCCGTCGGCCCGGGAACGCGCGGCCGCGACGCCGACGACCGCGCGGCGTCCGGCGAGGCCGACCGCGCGGACGACGGGGGCGACGAGGGCCAGAACAGGTAGGTGGCGAAGCCGCCCGCGAGGAGGGCGGCCCCGGTCAGCGCCGTGCTCGTGATGGCGAGCGCCTGCCCCCGCTCGTACAGCGCCTCCCGCTTGCCCAGCGAGCCCGGGGCCGGATCCGCGTTCTCCTTCAGGTAGCTGTGCCGCACGTCGTACGCGAGGGCTCCCGTGATCACGGCGCCCACGGCGAGCGCGGCCGCCGCCCCCACGACGACCTCCGCCGGGAGGAGCGGGTCGGGCGCGGGCTCGCCGGGGGGCGCCGTTCGAACCGGCGCGAGCCGCCTCGGCGGGGCCGACGACCGCTTGCGGCCGAGCTCGGCGCGCAGCTCCACGAGCGCGCCGGTGTCCGCCTGCACCGTGGCCTCGAACGTCTCGGTGTAATTCTCCGCCTCCACCACGACCCGCCGCGCTCCGGGCGTGACGAGGATGGCCGCCCCGACGAGCGCGGGGTGGATCGGGTCGCCGTCGATCTCGACGCGCACGCCGGCCGCGTCGTCGGGCAGGCGCAGGACGATCTGCGACGCCCGCGCGCGGAGCGCCTCGATGCGGGATCGCGACTCCCTGGCGAGCGCGACCTCCTTCCGCGCGGTCGCGCCGGACAGGGCGAGCTCGAAGGCGTTGAGCGCCTCGACGACCTCGCCGAGCGCCTCGTGACACACGCCGATGTGGTACCAGAGCGAGGGCGACACGACGATCTTGCGGATGCGCTCGTAGGTCTCCAGCGCTTCCGCCCAGCGGCCCTGGTCCTCGGCCGACAGGGCGATCGCGAAGAGGCGCCGCGCCGACGCGAGCTCCGCGGCGTTCGGCGGCCGCGACGCCGCCATGTCGCGCGGCCCGCGCTCGACGCTCCGCGGCATCGCCGCGGCGCCTCGCGGAGCCACCCCCGCGCCCCGCGGCGCCGTGTCGGCGAACGCAGCTGGACCGACGCCAACCATGGCGAAGAATACCACTCCGCCGATGGTGATCCGACGCTCCACCCACGCCTCCTTCCTGCAGCAACCGATAGAGGCACTCCAACGGTAATCTCGCCGAGCGATTCTAGACAACTGGAAAAATGTTTGAGATTGCCCCTCGATCCTGGAACGCTCTTGCACCACCGGTGAGGCCTTCAGCGTGGTCGGATTCAAGACGACACAGGAGTCACAGGTACGAGCCGTGATACCGCCCGTCGATCTCGCGCCTGGCCACCTGCTCGGCCGCTACGAGCTGCTGATCGCGATCGCGCAGGGCGGAATGGGGACGGTGTGGGCGGCGCGCGACCGCGGCAGCCCGGCGGGCGACAGGATCGTGGCAGTCAAGACGATGCTGCCGGCGCTCTCCAGCGATCCGCGCTGCAAGCGCATGTTCCTCACCGAATCTCGCATCGCGTCACGGATCAAGCACCCCAATGTGTGCGCGATCCTGGATCAGGGTGAACAGAACGGCGTCCTCTACTTCGTGATGGAGTGGATCGACGGGGACGCGCTGGTGGAGCTGCTCGGCGGCAGCACCCGCAAGCAGAACCGGCCGATCCCGCTGCCGGTCGCGGTGCGGATCGCGATCGAGGCCGCGCGGGGGCTGCACGCGGCGCACGAGCTCCGCGACGACGGCGGCGCGCTGATCGGCCTCGTGCACCGCGACGTCTCGCCGCACAACATCCTGATCACGCGGGACGGCTCGGTGAAGATCGCCGATTTCGGCGTGGCCAAGGCCGTGGCGCAGGCGGACAACCCGACGACCAACACCGGCCACATGAAGGGCAAGATCCTCTTCATGGCGCCCGAGCAGGTCTACAGCGAGACGCTCGACCGGCGGTCCGACATCTTCGCGCTCGGGATCGTGCTCTACCAGCTCACCACGGGCACCCACCCGTTCGCCGCGAGCCACGACCTCGCGACCATGGCGCGCATCGCGCGGCCCGAGCCGGTCGATCCGCCGAGCTCGCTCGTCCCCGGGTACCCGCCCGAGCTCGAGGCGGCCGTGGTGCGCGCGCTCGCCAAGGATCCCGCCGAGCGGTTCCCGACGATGGCCGAGCTCGCCGAGGCGCTGGAGGCGGTGAACGCCGCGCTCGGCGCGCGCCGCGAGGAGGTCACGGCGTACATCCGCGACGCGCTCGCGACGCGCGTCGCGCGCCGCGCGGCCGTGATCCGGGACGCGGTGCGCGCCGCGGACGGCTGGTCGCGGGGGCGGCCGTTCTCGCGCCTGGACCCGCGGAGGAGGGCCCGGACGATCGCGACCGCGGCGGCGCTGGTGGCCTCGGGCGCGCTGCTCGGGGCGGCGACGCTGCTGTGGATCGGCCTCGCGGAGGGCCCCGCGGCGCCGGGCGTGGCGGTGCCCGCGCCGCCGGCCTTCCCGGCGGAGCCGCGGCCGCGGATCGCCACCGCGGAGCCGCGCGCGGCGCTGCCGGAGCCGCCGCGCGAGGCCGCGCTCTCGTCGTCCTCGTCGCCCGCGGCGCCGCCGTCCGCCGCCCCCGCGCCGAGCGCGAGCCCGGCCCCGCCCCCCGCGCGCGCCCCGGCCGAGACCGGGCGCGCCAAGTTCCGGGATCCCGGCTTCTAGAGCGGGCGCGGCGCGCGCGGGGCCGCGGCTCCCGCGCGAGGAATATTCGGGCGCCGCCGGTTGTCCTCGGGCCGCCGGGCTTGCTATGAGCTCCCACCCGTTATGCACGACGTACGCGCCCTGAACGAGCTGGTCGCCAGAGAGAGCGCCTTCATCGACACCCTGCTCAACGAGGTTGGCAAGGTCATCGTCGGCCAGACGTACATGATCGAGCGCATCCTCATCGGGCTGCTCACCGGCGGGCACGTGCTGCTCGAGGGCGTCCCCGGCCTGGCCAAGACGCTCACGGTCCGGACGCTCTGCGACGCCATCGACGCGAAGTTCTCCCGGATCCAGTTCACGCCGGATCTCCTGCCCGCCGACCTCATCGGCACGGTCATCTACAACCACCAGAAGGGCGACTTCACCTCGAAGCTCGGCCCGATCTTCGCGAACCTGGTGCTCGCCGACGAGATCAACCGGGCGCCGGCGAAGGTGCAGAGCGCGCTGCTCGAGGCGATGCAGGAGCGGCAGGTCACGATCGGCGACACGACCTACCCGCTGCCGAGCCCGTTCGTGGTCATGGCGACCCAGAACCCGATCGAGCAGGAGGGCACCTACCGCCTCCCGGAGGCGCAGGTCGACCGGTTCATGCTCATGGTCAAGGTCGGCTACCCCGGCCGCGCGGAGGAGCGGCAGATCATCGACCGCACGACCGCGGTGATCGAGGGCAAGGCCGCCAAGGTGACGACGCCCGACGAGCTGGTCTCCGCGCGCAAGGTCGTGCGCGACGTCTACATGGACGACCGCGTGAAGGACTACATCGTGGACGTGGTCTTCGCGACCCGCGAGCCCGGGCAGAAGGGGATGCGGGAGCTGAGCAGCCTCATCGAGTACGGGGCGAGCCCGCGCGCCTCGATCGCGCTGGCGCTCGCGGCGCGCGCGCACGCGTTCCTGCGGCACCGGGGCTACGTCACGCCAGAGGACGTGAAGGCGATCGGCCCCGACGTGCTCCGGCACCGGGTGGTCCTGACCTACGAGGCCGAGGCCGAGGAGGTGACGGCCGAGCAGATCGTCCGTCGCGTGTTCGAGGTGGTCGAGGTGCCGTGAGCAAGGCGCCGGACGAGCGACGGGAGGGGAGCGCGGCGGCGGCGCGGGGGCGCGCGGGCGCCCGCGGCGCGGAGGGCGGCGCCCGCCCGGCCCGGGGCGGCGCGCGGGAGCCGCGCGACGGCGCGAAGAGCCCGCTGTCGCCCGAGCTCCTGAAGCAGCTCCGGCGCATCGAGATCCGGACGCAGCGGCTCGCCAACGAGCAGCTCTCCGGGTCGTACTCGTCCGTGTTCAAGGGGCAGGGCCTCTCGTTCCGCGAGGTCCGCGCCTACCAGCCCGGCGACGACGTGCGCTGGATCGACTGGAACGTCTCGGCCCGCATGAGCGAGCCGTTCGTGAAGGTGTTCGTCGAGGAGCGGGAGATGACGGTCATGCTGGTCGTCGACGCCTCCCAGAGCGAGCAGTTCGGCACGAGGCGCGCGTCGAAGGCGCGCGTGGCGGCCGAGATCGCGGCGCTCTGCTCCTTCAGCGCCATCAAGAACAACGACCGCGTGGGGCTCGTGCTCGCGACCGAGGCGATCGAGAAGCTCGTGCCGCCGAAGCGGGGCGACAAGCACGTGATGCGCGTCATCCGGGAGATCCTCGGGCACGAGCCGAGGTACACGGGGACGAACCTGAAGCTCGCGCTGGAGACCCTGGTCAAGGTCGCGAAGCGGCGGAGCGTGGCGTTCGTGATCAGCGACTTCTTCGCCGCGGGCTTCGAGCGCGCGCTCTCGCTCGCGAGCGCCAAGCACGACGTGATCCCCGTGATGCTGGTCGACCCCCGCGACGAGGAGCTGCCCGACGTGGGGCTCGCCGCGTTCGAGGACCTGGAGACCGGGGAGGAGGTCGTGGTGGACACCGGGGATCGCGCGGTGCGCGACCACTACCGCGCCTCCATGCGCAAGCTCCGGAGCGACCGGGACAAGCTCTTCAAGAAGCTCGCGCTCGACGCCGTGGTCGTGAAGACGGGCGAGAGCTTCGTGACCCCGCTGCGCGACCTGTTCGCCCGGCGGGCGCGGAGGATCAGGCGATGAGGCGGCGGCGCCCCTCCGCCGAGGCCGCCCGCGCGGCGATGGCGTGCGCGGCGGTCGCGGCGGCGCTCGCGGGCGCGGTCGGCGGCGGCGCGGCGCTCGCGCAGCCGGCCGCGGGCGGCGCCGGCGGGCCCGCCGCGCGGGACGACGCCGCGCCGCCGCAGCCGCCCGCGCAGGCGAGCGCCGCGCCGCCCGCGACCGCGCAGCCGCCTGCTCCGGCGAGCGCCGCGCCGCCCGCGACCGCGCAGCCGCCTGCTCCGGCGAGCGCCGCGCCGCCCGCGACCGCGCAACCCGCGCCACCGCCGCCGCCGCCGCCCGCGCCGGCCGCGACGGGGCGCGACGGGGCGAAGGCGTGGGCCTCGTGCGCGGAGCACGTGCCGACCGGCGCGACGCGGCCCCGGATCCAGGAGACGTTTCCCCGGAACGGGTTCAGCGGGTACGCGGCCCCCCTCGAGGTCACGGTCGCGCACGGCAAGGGCGAGACGGTGCTCCCGGAGGGCTTCAAGGTCCAGGGCGACAGCGACGCGGCGCGCGCGCTGGAGCAGGCGGGGTTCGTCCTCCCCGAGGCGGACGCCGGCGCCGGGCCGACCAGCACCACCACCGCGACCGATTCCGGCGCGACGACCACGCTGGTCATCCCGTTCGTCCCGCTGCCCAAGGAGCCGGGGAGGAACGTGCTGGTCCTGCCGCCGGTGCCGATCGCGGTGTCCCGCGCGAGCGGCGAGCTCGTGACGGTCTGCACCCGGCCGCACGAGATCGTGGTCGAGGATCCGATCGCCAACGAGCGGGATCCACGGGTCAAGCCGAACCCGCCGCCGCGGCCCCAGCGGGAGGAGTGGGTGCTCGCGAAGCAGCTCACGGCCGGCGTCCTCCTCGGCGCGGCGCTCGGCCTGCTCGCGGCCTGGCTCGTGCGGCGCTGGCTGCGCCGGCCCCGCGTGGCGCCGGCCCCGCCGCCCAAGCTGCCGTGGGTCGCCGCGCTCGAGGAGCTGGAGGCGCTCCGGCGCTCCAGCCTGCTCAGCGAGGGGCGGACCGACGAGTACTTCGATCGCGTGAGCGACTGCGTGCGCAACTACCTCGGCGCCCGGTACGGCTTCGACGGCCTCGAGACGACCAGCGACGAGATGCGCGCGCTGCTCGCGCGGGTGCGCCCGCCCGTGCCGGTGCTGCCGCAGATCGATCGGTTCCTCGCCGACTGCGACCTCGTGAAGTTCGCGCGCCTGCAGCCGGGCGAGGCCGACTGCCTCGACGCGCTCGAGCGCGGCGAGATCATCGTGCACCGCACGACGCCGCCCGCGGCGCGGCCCGCGCAGGGCGCGGCGGGGCCGGGCGGCGCCGGGGCCGGCGGCGCGCCGACGGCGCCCGAGGCGCCGCGCGGCCGCCCGTCCCGGGCGCCGGAGGAGGCGCCGTGAGCCGCTGGAAGCGCGCGGCGCTCGCGGCCCTGGCGACGCTCGTCGTCGCCGCGCTCGCCTGTCTGTACCCCTACCTCGCGCGCCGCGACGCGTGGGCCTCGGCGAGCTGGCAGAACCCGTGGTTCCTGGCCGCGCTCGTCGCGGTGCCGGTCGTCTGGTACTGGGGCATCTTCGCGGAGGACGCGCGCAGGCCGAGGCTCCGGCTCGGCACGGTCGCGCCGCTGGCGCGCGGGCCGCGCGGCCTGCGCAGCCACCTGCGCGATCTGCCCGGCGTGCTGCGCGCGGTCTCGCTCGGGCTCCTCATCCTGGCGATGGGGCGGCCGGTCAGCGTGCTGCGCGAGCAGCGCACGGACGACCGGGGCATCGACATCGTCGTGGCGCTCGACCTGTCCGGCTCGATGCGCGCGATCCTCGACGCGAAGCCGAGCGACCTGCCCGGCCAGCCGAAGCTGCCCCGCAACCGGCGGCTGACCCGGCTCGACACGGCGAAGCTCGTGCTCCAGGACTTCATCAGCCGGCGGCGGACCGACCGCCTCGGCGTCGTCGTCTTCGGCAAGGCCGCCTACGTGCTGTCGCCGCCGACGCTCGACTACCACCTGCTGACGCAGATGGTCTCGCGGATGACGCTCAACGTGATCGACGGCAGCGCGACGGCGATCGGCGACGCGCTCGGCACCGCGGTCGCCCGGCTGCGCCGGAGCGACGCGCAGTCGAAGGTCGTCATCCTCCTGACCGACGGCGACTCGAACGCGGGCTCGATCTCGCCCGAGTACGCGACCCACCTCGCGACCTCGCTCGGCGTGAAGGTCTACACGATCCAGATCGGCACCGACGACGAGGTCGAGGTCGAGGACGGCGTCGATCTCTTCGGGCAGCCGCGCTACGTGCGCCACCGCTTCCCGGTGAACCCCGCGCTGCTCCAGGAGATCGCGCAGGAGACGGGCGGCCAGGCGTACGTGGCCACCGACGCCAAGGCGCTCGCGGACAGCATGCACGACGTGCTCGACAAGCTGGAGAAGACCCGCTTCGAGGCGTCGAGCGCCTCGTACGAGGATCTCTTCCCGCTCCTGCTCCTGCCCGGCGTGCTCCTGATCGGGCTCGACGCGCTCCTGCGCGCCTGGCTGCTCCGGAGGTTCCCGTGAACTTTGCGGCCCCCTGGTACCTGCTCGGGACGGCGTTCGCCGCGCTGATCGGCCTCCTGCTCATCCTCGGCGGCCTCGGCGTCGCGCGCGCCATCAAGCGCTTCGGCGACGAGGACCGCGTGAAGGCGCTCGCCACCGCGGATCCGGCCAAGCGCCGCGCCTGGAAGGGCGTCCTGCTCGTGCTCGCGACCGCGCTCGCGTTCGTGGCCGCGGCGCGCCCGCAGTACGGCAAGGGCACGCGGCTCGTTCCGGCGACCAACGTCGACGTGGTGATCGCGCTCGACTACTCGAAGAGCATGTACGCGCGCGACGTCGAGCCGTCCCGCATCTTCCGGGCCAAGGTCGAGGTCGCCCGCCTCATCAAGGACCTCGAGGGCGCGCGCTTCGGCGCGGTCGCGTTCGCCGGCGAGCCGATGGGCTTCCCGCTCACCGCCGACGGCGCCGCGATCGCCCAGTTCTTCCGCCAGCTCGACCCGAACGACATGCCGATCGGCGGCACCGCGATCGCGCGCGCGCTCGACCAGGCGAACGAGCTCCTGAAGCGCGATCCCAAGTCGGCCGAGCACCGGCGGATCATCCTGCTCGTCACCGACGGCGAGGACCTCGAGGGCTACCCGCTGAGCGTGGCCCAGGCGATCGGCGCCCAGGGCACGACGATCCACGTCGTGCAGATCGGCGGGCGCACGCCGGAGCCGATCCCGGACATCGGCCCGGACGGCAGCGTGATCGGGTGGCGGACCGATCGCCAGGGCAGGCCGCTCACGACGGAGCTGTCCCTGTCGGGCGAGCAGCAGCTCGCGGCGATCGCGCAGGCGACGCCGGGGGGGCAGATCATCCGCGCGGAGAAGGGGACGACCGGCATCGAGACGATCGCCGCGGAGCTCCGGCGGCAGATGAAGAGCGAGCTCTCGGAGCGGGTCGAGACGGTCTACGCGGACGTCTACTTCTATCCGCTGGGCCTCGCGATCCTGCTCCTCATCGCCGAGGTGTTCCTCAAGGACGCCCCGCGGCGGCGCTTCGTGGCGGTGCGGCCCGAGCCCGCGCCGAGGCGCGCCGCGCTGCTCGGGCGCGCGCGCCCCCCCGGCGACGCGGGCCTCGCGGCGGCCGCAGCGCCGGCCGGCGAGGCGGGAGGGCAGCATGCCGCGTCGTGATCGCAAGCGCGTGGATCTCGCCGGGTTCTTCGTCCGCCACGGGCGCGGGCTCGCGCTCGCCTTCGCCGCGGCGTGCCTCACCGGGGCCGCGTTCTCGGCGGCGTCCGGGTGCAGCGGGTGGGACCCGACGTCCCCCTTCGAGCGGAACGCGCCGGAGGTCGACCAGGCCATCGTCGAGCTCGACGCGGGCAACTTCGAGTCCGCCGAGGAGCTCCTCCAGAGCTACCTCGGGACGGGCCCGTGCAGCGACGCCGGCATCGGCCTGCCCGACTCGGTCCGGCAGAAGCCGAACGGCGCGTTCGATCTCGGCCTGACGCTGTTCCACCTCGCCGAGCGCTACGGCCACAGGTTCGGCGACGAGGAGCTCGCGGACGGCGGGCCGGAGCAGGAGCAGAACGACGCGCTGCGCGGGATCGAGATCGACTGCGCGCTGGTCCTCGTGAAGGCGATCGCCGCCGAGCCGCGCGTGCCGGCCGACCTGCGCGCGCGCGCCCGCTACCTCGCGGGCAACCTCGAGTTCTTGCGGCGCAGGTACGAGGACGCCGTGAAGTACTACGACCAGGCGCTCTCCATCGTCCCCGGCGTGCCCGAGGAGGCGGGCGGCGACGGCGTCGGCCGGGACGCGGCCTGGAACCGGTCCATCGCGCTGCGCCGCATCGAGGAGCAGAAGGACGCCGGCCCGCCGGACGCCGAGCCCGACGCGCAGCCGGACGCCGAGCCCGACGCGGACGAGCCCGACGCGGGTGAGCCGGACGCGGGCGACGACGGCGGCGGCGAGCCCGACGCGGGCGACGACGGCGGCGGCGAGCCCGACGCGGGCGACGACGGCGGCCAGGACCAGGCGCCCGACGCCGCGCCGCAGGATCAGACGCCCGACGCCGGCGAGCCCGAGCCGCCGCCCGAGCAGCCCGCGCAGCCGCCGCCGACCGGGCGGCAGGACGATCGCATCCTCGACCAGCTCGAGGAGGCGCCGACGTACCAGGAGCAGGAAGCGAAGAGCAGGGCCGGCGCCCGGCGCGGGCGCGCGATGGAGGACAAGTGACGCGCCCGCCGCTCTCCCCTGCCCCGCCCGCGCTCGCGGCGCTCGTCGCGCTCGTCGGCCACCGCCCGGCGCAGCGCGCGGCCGCGCTGCTCCTCGCGCTCCTCGCGCTCCTCGCCCCGCTCCACGCCCGCGCCGAGCCGCAGATCTCGGCGCGCGCGATCCCCACCGAGGCCGAGGTCGGCGAGCCGTTCACGGTCGAGGTGAAGGCGCTCGTCGAGCGCGGCGCGGGCATGCCGTCCCACCCCGAGCTGCGCGTCCCTCCAGAGCTCTCGATCCTCTCCGGCCCGAGCATCGGCACGCAGATGCAGACGCAGATCGTGAACGGCGCCGTGTCGACGCAGCTCGGCATCAGCGCGAGCTGGCAGATCGTGGCGGACAAGCCTGGCCGTTACACGATCCCGGCGCCGACGATCTCGTGGAACGGCCGGCGCCTGCCAGCGCGGCCGATCCAGATCCGGATCGTGCCGGAGGGCTCGCGCCCGCGCCGCCCGAGCAACCCGTTCCTCTTGCCCGGCGGCCCGCTGCACGGCCTCCCGTGGCCGTTCGGCGGTCCGGGCGGGCGGACGCTCGACGATCTGCTCGCCGACGAGCTCGAGGAGGCCGCGCCCGACGAGACGCCGGAGCTCGCGATGCCGCGCGAGCCCGATCCGGTGGTGTTCCTGCGCGCCATCCCCGACAAGACGGCCGCGGTGGTCGGCGAGCAGGTGACCGTCTCGTTCTACCTGTACTTCCGCGAGAACGCGGAGCTGACCGAGCCCCGCGCCGCGCCCGCCGCGGACTTCCTCCGCCACGCGCTCATCGAGGATCCCCGCCTCGTGCAGGCCGTGCACACGCGCGTCGGCGGGCACCTCTACAACGTGCGGCTGATCGAGAAGCTGGCGCTGTTCCCGCTGAAGGCGGGCGAGCTGCACACGGGCCGCATGCAGGCGCGCATCACGGGGCGCCGGATCGGCAAGCGCGTGCTGCGCGAGTCGAACGACGTGGTCATCCAGGTCACGGAGCCGCCGCTCGCCGGCCGCCCGTCCGGCTACGTCCTCGGCGACGTCGGTCGGTTCACGCTGAAGGCGACGGTGCAGCCGCGCCGGATCGACCAGGGCGGCTCGGTGGTCGTGACCGTGCAGGTCGAGGGCACCGGCAACCTCCCGCAGTCGCTGCGGGTGCCGGAGCGGACGGGCCTCGAGTGGCTCGACCCGGAGAAGCGCGAGTCGATCGCGCCGCGCGACGGCGAGATCGGCGGCTCCCGGTCGTTCGGCTACGTGGTCCGGATCGAGGAGAGCGGCACGGTGGATCTCGGGAAGATCGAGCTGCCCTACTGGGATCCGGCGCAGAAGCGCTACGTGGTCGAGGGCGTCGAGCTCGGCAGCGTCGCGGTGACCCCGGTCGCGCCCCCTTTCGCCTCCGGGTCGCCCGCCGGGGCTCGCGACGCGGCCGGCGACGCGCGCGCCGAGCCGCTCGCCGCGATGCCGGGGCTCCGCGCGTCGCTCGGCGCGTATTCCCCGCCCGCGACGCTGCCGCTCGACGGGGCGCCGTTCTGGTGCCTCCTGGCCGCCCCGCCGCTCCTCGTGACGCTGTTCGGCGCGGGCGATCGGCTCGTGCGCCGCGCGCGCGAGCGCCGCGCGGCGGGCGAGGCGTCGCCCGCCCGGCTCGCCGCGGTCGCGCAGCGCGAGGCGGAGGAGGCCGCCGCGCAGGGCGATCTCAAGGCGACCGCGGCCGCGATCGAGCGCGCCGTGCACCGCGCGATCGAGTCCGCGACGGGGCTCCGCTCCCGGGGCGTCCTGCTCGAGGCGCTCCCCGGCGAGCTCGAGCAGCGCGGGGTGCCGGGCGCGCTGTCGGCGCGCGCCCACGAGGTGCTGGCCGCCTGCGAGGCGATCCGGTTCGAGCCGGCCGGCCGCCCGGGGGACGGCGCCGCGGCCGCGCTCGTCGAGCAGGGCCGCGCCGTCATGACCGAGCTCGCGCGATGGAAGCCGACGTGACGGGCCGCCGCGCGCGCCTCCTCGCCGCCCTCGCGCTCGCCGCCTCCGCGGGCCTCCTGCCCGCGATCGCCGGCCTCTCGCCCTCGCCCGCGCTCGTCGGCGAGGCGCGCGCGGAGCCCGCGGAGCCGCCGGAGGCGCTGTTCCGGGAGGGCACGGAGGCGCTCGGCCGCGGCGAGTACGGCGCCGCGATCGACACGTTCGAGCTGCTCGCCGACCGCGGCTTCGTGCACCCGGACGCGAGCTACAACCGCGGCCTCGCCTACGTGACGCGCGTCCGCGACGGCGCGGATCGCCCCGGCGACCTGGGCCGGGCGGCGGCGGCCTTCGAGGAGGCGCTGCGGCTGCGCCCGGGCGACGCGGACGCCGAGCGCGCGCTGGACCTCGTGCGCGCCGAGATCACGCGCCGCCGCGCGCGCCGCGCCAAGGATGCGGTCGAGGTGCGCCCCACGCTCGACCGGGTCCTCGTCGGCCTCGCCTCGGAGCGCACCTGGGCGGCGGCCTCGCTCTTCTCGTCGTTGCTCCTCGCCCTCGGCATGGTCCTGCGGCGCCGCCCGGCGGGCCCCGCGCACGTCGCGGGCAGCGTCCTCGCGCCGACCGCGCTCGTCGCCCTGCTCGCGCTCGTGCCGCTCACCTACGCGGCGCGGCACCTCCGCCTCACGACGCGCCCGGGCGTCGTGGTGGTCCCGGAGGTCCGGCTGGTCGACGAGTCCGGGCGCGCGTTGCCCGACGCGGAGCAGACCCTGATCCCGGAGGGCGCGTCGGTCGAGGTCGGCCGGAGATCGGGCGGGCTGGCCGAGGTCCGCTGGGGCGCCACGGAAGGCTGGGTCTCCCTGTCGAGCATCCGGTTGCTCGCTCCATGAGCCGCGCCATCGTGTGCTAGGTTGTCCGCGTGTGGGTACGCCGCGCAGCCATTCGCCCCGTCCCCTCGTACGCCCAGGTGCCGGCGCGCGTCCTGTCCGAGATCGAGGATCAGCTGGCCGAGGACGACGACGACTCCCGCAAGCAGCTCGACGACGCGTTCACGCGGTTCGAGCAGACGCAGCCCGCGCTCGCGGATCGCATCTCCGGGGTGCTCTCCGGGCCGCTCGACGAGACCGCGCTGGCCCTCGGCTACTTCCTGACGCTGGCGATCTGGCTCGCGTTCGACGAGCTGTTCGGCCAGGACCTCGAGGAGGTCACGGAGACGGCGCTCACGGGCGTCGAGGAGTCGCTGAACCTGGACGAGCAGATCCGCCTGCACGATCCCGCCGAGGCGGTCGACTCGGATGACGTCATCGCGATGGAGCAGCCGGACGTGCTGGCCTTCGTGCAGGAGCACCTCGACGCGGCCCTCGAGGCGAACGCGCACGAGGTCGACGTCGACGACGTCCACGCGATCTACCGGGTGGTGCTGATCGAGGTGCTGGCGCTGAGCTACGCCGTCCGGCCGCCGTCGAACTGGGTGACGCTGACGACGGAGTTCACGGCGTAGTCTTGTTCGGCGCTCTAGGCGGGCTCCCGACGAGCGGCGTCGCCCTCCCACCCGGCGAGATAGCGCGCGAGCGCGTCCTCCAGCGCAGGCAGCAAGATGCCCCGCCGGCTCCCCAGCGCGCTGTAGCGAGGCCGCGGCGCGACGAACGGGAGCGCGCTGCTCGGACACCGGACGAGGCGCCTCGCGTCCACGCGCACCTGCGCGGCGCTCCGCGCGGCGAGCTCGGCCCACGTCACCGCGTCGCGGTTCGTCAGGTGCCAGATACCGCTCTCCCCGTCGATGAGGAGATCGAGCGCCGCGTTGACGAGATCGGGCGTGTACGTGGGGGTCACGATCAGATCCTCGGCCGCGCTGAACGGCCGGCCGTCGCGGAGCGCGCGCAGCGCGGCGGCGACGAAGTTGCGCTCGTCCCAGGGGCCGAAGAACGCCGCCGTGCGCACCACCAGCGCGCTCGGCAGGACCTCGGTCACCCGCCGCTCGGCGGTGGCCTTGCTCCGCCCGTAGGCGCTGAGCGGCCTCGCCGGGTCGGTCTCCACGTAAGGCGTCCGCTGGGCGCCGTCGAAGACCAGATCGGACGAGAAGGTGACGAGCCGGACGCCGCGCGCGCGGCACGCGGCCGCGAGCACCGCGGGCCCGACGGCGTTCTCACGCTCGCACCGGCGCGGATCGCGCTCCGCGTCGTCGACGCGCGTGTACCCCGCGGTGTTGATGACCGCCCACGGCGCGTGGTGCGCGAGGGCGCGCTCGACCGACGCGGGATCGGCGATGTCCATCTCGCCACGGCCGAGCAGGCGGTGCGGGAGCCCGCGCTCCGCGCAGAGGCGCGCGAACGCCCTGCCGAGCGCGCCCGAGGCGCCCGCGATCAGGAGGGGCGGGCGCCCGGCGCCCCCGGCCGCGCCGCCGCCGGCCGACGTCCCGTGGATCGCGCCCTCACGCGCGCCCGCCCCAGCGCCGGCCTCGCGCTCCCCCACGCGGACCGCCGGCTCCCCCACGCGGACCGCCGGCTCCCCCACGCGGACCGCCGGATAGAGCAGCCGCTCCGGGCGACGCCACCACCCCGGCGAGGGGAGCACCGGGTGCTCGAACGGCTCGCCGCGCGCGAGCGCGCGGACCAGCGCGGCGAGCGCCGTGGGCCGCGGCCCGGAGCCGCGCACGTCGAACACGCCGGCCTCGTAGTGCCCGCGCTCCCGCACGACCAGGCAGTCCCAGTCGAAGGAGCCGAGCATCGCCCACACCGTCACCGCCCGCACGTCGGCGCCCGCCGCGCGCGCCGCCGCCGCAGCGTCGAACGCCTCGAGCAGCCACCGGAGCTGCTCCTCGCGGGGGCCGCCCAGGTGCACCTCGGTGATCGCGACCGGCCGCCGGTAACGCTCCCAGACCTCCAGGAGGCGCGCGAGGTGCCCGCCGATGCCCTCCGCGACGACGCGCACGGCCTCGACGTCGGCGTACGCGTGCCTCTCGTTGCCCCCGCGCGCCCAGGCCGGGTAACGCTCCACGCGCTCGTCGATGAACCGATCGCTCGTGATGTAGTGGTTGATGCCGAGGATGTCCGGGGGGCAGGGCGACTCGACGAACGCCTCGAGCTCGCCGGGGGACGCGCCCCACTCGAGGAGCCGGGGATAGAGCGGGTGATCCCGATCCACCCGCCCCATGAGCAGATCCAGGCTCAGCCACCGCCTGTGATCCTCGTGCTCCGCCTGGTAGGCGAGCCGCGGCGTGCTGAACGTCTTCCCGAGATCCTCGGTCTGGACCAGGCGCGCGCGCGGGTTCACCTCGCGGATCGCGCGCATCGACGCCGCGACGGCGCGGCACTGCGAGAGGAGCGCGCGGACGAAGGTGCGGCCGTCCCGCCCGTGCGGGTACCAGTGGCCGTACATGCCGGAGAAGCGCGCCGTGGTGAGCGGCTCGTTCACCGGCGTGTAGTGCTCGACCCACGGGTAGCGCTCGGCGACCGCGCGGGCGAAGCGCGCGAGCCCCGCCGCGAAGCCCGGATCGACGAGGCTCGTCGAGGGCGGCCCGCTGCCGTGGTGGACGAGCCCCACGATCGGTCGGAGGCCCAGCTCGCGCAGCCTCGAGAGCCGCGCGTCGGCCCAGGCGAAGCGCGCGGGGCCGCCCTGCGCCGCGCGCTCCCAGAGCACGGGGTAGCGGATCGCCCGGATCCCGAGCTCGGCGAAGCGCTCGAGATCATCCAGCCTCTGCGCGTGGCCGCTGCGCTCCACCTGGTCGTGGTACGTGTCGCCGACGCGGTTCACCGTGCACTCGACGCCGCCCCAGAGCTCGAGCGCGGGGGCGCCGCCCTCCCCCGCGGCGCCGCTCACGCCGCCTCCGTGAGCGCCCGGACGCCCGGCGCCCCCGTCAGCCTCGCGTAGAGCGTGAGGGCCTGGGCCACGACCTGATCCATGTTGTAATAGCGGTACGTGCCGAGCCGGCCGGCGAAGTGGACGCCGGCGGTCTCCCGGGCGAGCTCCTCGTATTTCCGGTAGAGCGCCGCGTTCTCTGGCCGCGGCACGGGGTAGTACGGATCGCCGTCGCCCTTCGGGAACTCGTAGACGATCGTCGTCCTCGGGTGCACCTGGCCGGTGAGGTGCTTGAACTCGGTGACCCGCGTGTAGCTGTACTCGTTCGGATAATTGATGACGGGCGCCGCCTGGTACACCTCCTGGTCCTTCGTCTCGAATTTGAACTCGAGAGAGCGGTACGGCAGCTTCCCGAAGCGGTGATCGAAATAGGCGTCGATCGGACCTGTGTAGATCATCTCACGGTGCGGGATCACGTGGCGGATCTCGCGGTAATCCGTGTTGAGCAGGATCTTGATGCCCGGGTGATCGAGCATCCGCTCGAACATCCGCGTGAACCCGTGGAGCGGCATCGCCTGGTAGGTGTCGGAGAAGTAGCGGTCGTCCCGGTTCGTGCGGACGGGGACGCGCGCCGTCACCGAGGCGTCGAGCTCCGAGGGGTCGAGCCCCCACTGCTTGCGGGTGTAGTTGCGGAAGAACTTCTCGTAGAGCTCGCGGCCCACCTTGCTGAGGATGACGTCCTCCGACGTGCGGATCCGCTCGCGCCGCTCGGCCCTCGACGCGAGGAAGCCCTCGACCTCCAGCGCGTTGAGGCTCAGCCCGTAGAGGGCGTTGATCGTGTCGAGGTTGATGGGGATCGGCAGGAGCTGACCGTCGACCCAGGCGCGCACGCGGTGCTGGTACGGGCGCCACTCGGTGAACTGCGAGAGATAGTCGAAGACCTCCCGCGAGTTCGTGTGGAAGATGTGGGGCCCGTACCTGTGCACGAGGACGCCGGCCGTGTCGTGGTGGTCATAGGCGTTCCCGCCGACGTGCTTGCGCACGTCGCAGAGCAGGATCCTCTTGCCGGCGCCGCGGGCGAGCCGCTCGGCGAGGACGCACCCGGCGAAGCCGGCGCCGACGATGAGGTAATCGAACACCGCTCACCTCCCGGGCGCGCCCGCGCCGCGGCGCGAGAGCACGCCGTCGAGCAGCCGCTCGATCCGGGCCCACGCGGCGTCCCACGAGCTCTGCCCCAGGAGATCATCGACCCTCGAGAGCAGGCGGCCGCGATCCTCGGCCAGGGACGCCTCCACGGCGGCGACGAAGTCGGCCGGCTCGTCGGCGATGCGGACCAGCCCGAGCGCGCCGTAGGGCTGCACCACGTCGCGGATCGACGTGGAGACGACGGGCTTGCCGCCGGCCAGGTACTCCGGCGTCTTCGTCGGGCTGATGAACCGCGTGGCCTCGTTCCGGGCGAACGGCATGAGCGCCACGTCCCAGCCGCCGAGGTACATGGGGAGCTCTTCGTACCGCTTCTGCCCGAGATAGTGGATGTTCGCGGCGCGGGGCAGCGACGCCGGGTCGATCTTGACCACGGGGCCCACGAGCACGATCTGCCAGGCCGGCCTGAGCGCTGCCACGGCCGCGACGAGCGCGGTGTCCATGCGCTCGTCGAGGACGCCGAAGAAGCCGAGGCGCGGCCGCGGGATCGACGCCTGATCGTCGGGCTCCTCGCGGCCCCCGCCGCGGGCCTTCGCGAAGTGGGCGACATCGACGCTGCTCGGGAGCGCGTGCACGCTCGGGTGCAGCGCGCGCTTGGCCTCGTAGAGGCTCGCGCCGCCGGTGAAGACCAGATCGGCGAGGCGGAGGAGCTCGGCCTCACGCTCCTTGATCGAGGGGGGCGCCCCGGCGAAGGCCGAGAGCTCATCCATGCAATCGTACACGATCGCCGCGGGCTTGAGGTGCCGGGAGAACGCGAGCGCCATCGGCGTGTAGTACCAGAGCACGTGATCGCTCACCGCGTGGCGCCTCATCATGTCGTCGAGGAGCTCGCGCAGCATCGCGGCGGCGCGCGACGGCGCGACGCCGGCGGGCAGGTGCGGAGTCGCGACGCAGACGCCGTGCGGCTCGACCGCGGTCTCCTCGAGGCGTGGCGGCCCGCCGCCCCGCAGCGGCTCTTCGAAGAAGTAGACGCGGCGCCGCCGCGCGCAGCGCGTGAGCAGGTGCTGTGGGCGCTGAAAGACGAAGCTGAAGCGCAGATGTGAGAAACAGATCACGTCCGGCCGCCGTCTCGGGCTCATCGGTTCCTCCCCTCGAGCCCCGGTGTGCATCCGCGTCCCGGCACGGGCTCCGCGCAGGCGCCTTTCAAGGAGCGTGCCCAGAGCGCATGGCGCGGCGCTCATCGCATCACCGCGAGGATCGCTGAGCGCCGCGCTGCGATCGCGCAGCGGCGAAGGGCGCATGGAGGATGAGCGTGATCGCCCGGGAGCGCGCGGCGCCGCGATGAGCGCGACCGCCAGCGCGCGCGGCGCCGCGATGAGCGCGACCGCCAACGCATGTGCGGCGCTGCGATGAGCGCGACCGCCCGCGGTGCGCAGCGCGGCGCAGCGAGGGGCGCGCGCGCCGGCCAGGCCGAGGCGCTCGCCTCGGCGCGGCTATCCGTGCCCGCTGGGCGGAGGCTCGATGATCCCTTCTTGCCGCGGGCCCTCGCGCTCCCGGAGATCCATGCAGTCGGGCAGCGGGTGGCCGGGGGCGTGGCCGCGCGTCGCCGCGGCGATCTCGTGGAGCGGGAACTTCGGCGTCCGGTCCGCGTAGAGGAGCCCGTTCGCCTCCTGGTACGTGTCGGCGAACTGCGTGTAGCAGAAGCCGGAGAGCAGCTCGACCGAGCGCACGGCCGCGATCAGCCGCTCGTACGCGCACGCGAACGCCTGCGGGGAGTCGCAGACCGAGTAACCCCAGATCCCCGGATCGCCCCGCCGGAGCGCGATCCCGCCGAACTCCGACAGGATGATCGGCTGGTCGATCTTCTTCTCGTGCCCGCCGAGGACCAGGATGCGCCCCCCGGGGCGCTCCCGCTGGAACAGCCGGGGACGGACCTCGTCGGCGTGGTAGCGCCGCGCGAGCCGCTCCGCGTCGGCGTCGTAGTCGTGGATGCCGATGATGTCGGTCGCGACGCTCTCCCACCCGTCGTTGCCGACCACGGGGCGGGTCGCGTCGAGCGTCGCCGTGAGGTGATAGAGCGCCTCGACCCAGTGGCGCTCCCCCGCGTTGTCCGGCAGGTTCGGCACGCCCCAGGACTCGTTGAACGGCACCCACGCGATGATGCACGGGTGGCTGTAGTCGCGCCGGATCGCCTCGGTCCACTCCCGCGTGAGGCGCTCGACCGACAGCATGGTGAAGCGGTAGGCGCTCGGCATCTCTTCCCAGACCATGAGGCCCAGCGTGTCCGCCCAGTAGAGGTAGCGCGGGTCCTCGATCTTCTGGTGCTTGCGCACGCCGTTGAAGCCCATCGCGCGCGCGAGCTCCACGTCGCGCCGGAGCGCGTGATCGTCCGGCGGCGTCATCCCGGTGCCGGGCCAGTAGCCCTGATCCAGCACCATCCGCAGCGGGAGCGGCCGCCCGTTGAGCACGATGCGGTCGCCCTGGATCGCGATCGAGCGCAGCGCCGTGTAGCTGAGGACGCGGTCGATGGCCTCTCCGTCCGGCCCGAGGAGCTCGATCTCCGCCTGGATCAGGGTGGGCGAGTCAGGGCTCCAGAGGAGGAGGTTCCGGGAGTCGTCGATCCCGGGGTCGGAGAGCGCGATCCGCCGGTGCACCTCGCCGGCGACCACGGCGTAGGTGTCGTCGGCGAGCACCGCGCCGCCGCTGTGGAGCCGCAGCCTGAGGCGCAGGTCGTCGCGCCGGACCCCCGCGATCTTGACGTAGAAGTCGAGCTCCCATCGGGTGAGGCTCGAGGTCCAGCGCACCACCGCGACCGACGTCGCAGGGACGCGCTCCATCCAGACGGTCTGCCAGATGCCGGTCGTGCGCGGGTACCAGATCGAGTGGGGCTCGAGCTGCCAGTCCTGCTTGCCGCGCGGCTTCGTCAGCTCGGCGGGATCATCCTCGGCGCGCACGACGATCTCCTGCGGCCCGGACGGGGTGAGGTAATCGGTGATGTCGACGGAGAAGGGCGTGTATCCGCCGGTGTGCTGCGTGACCCGGCTCCCCTGGATCCAGACGGTGGCCTCGTAGTCGACGGCGCCGAAGTGCAGGATCAGCCGCTCGCCTTTGCGGAGATCGGGCGCCTCGAACATCCGCCGGTAGAAGCAGGCGCGGAAGAACCCCGTCTCTCCGACGCCGCTCCGCTCCGTCTCCGGCGCGAACGGGACCTCGATGGCGCGATCCCAGACGACCTCGCTGGGCTTGCTCCACCGCGCCTCCGGGTCGAGCGCGAACGCCCATGTCCCGTTCAGGGAGGTCCACCCGGCGCGCCGGAGCTGCGGCCTCGGGTACCCGTGCTCGCGCCCGCCCGCGCTCGACATGTCCTCCTGCAAGACCCCTCTCCCTTGCTTCCGTGTCATCCCGTGACGTGTCCTCTCTCCGACCGCGCAACCCCTGCGATGAGCACGGCGCCAGAGCGTCCCGCGCGCCGCTGGAGGATGCCCGTCCACCCGGAGTGAGTCCAACCTGCTTTATTGCGGACGTGGCGGGCATCTCACCTCGCGCGTCATTCCAGGCGAGTCGACAGAGTGCCAATCTCACGTATTGCCGCTCTCCCCTGGGCTTCCCTGCTTCAGGCGATCTTCCGGGCACCCCGCCCTCCCCGCTGGCCCGGGAGGGCTCGCCTCTCCAGGGGTCGAGCTCCGAGCCCGATCGCCCTCCGAGCCGACCGCAGGGGTGCTCGTCTCTCGATGGGCCCGGGGCGGGCGGCCCACGATCCCGCTCGCGCGCGCGGCGACCGAGGATCCCCTCGCCCCGCCTCCCCCGCCCCGCCTCGGCGTCCCCCCGCCGGTCGCGCTATCATCGCCGGCCGCGGCCCCCACCGCGGAGCCCTGCCGCCCGCCGCATGTCCCAGCCCCCTCCCGCGTCCACCGCCCCTGCCTTCGCCGAGATGACCGTCGGCCATCACCGCCTCGCGCTCCTCAAGGACGGCGCGCAGGCGTACCCGGCGATGCTCGCGGCCATCGCCGGCGCGCAGCGCACCGTCTGCCTGGAGACGTACATCCTGCGGAGCGACCGCACCGGCCAGCGCTTCGCCGAGGCGCTCGCCGAGCGCGCGGCGGCGGGCGTCGAGGTGAGCGTGCTCTTCGACGCCTGGGGCTCCTCGGTGTCGTCGTCCTTCCTCGATGAGCTCCGCCGCGCCGGCGTCCGGCCCCTCGCCTTCCGCCCGATCGAGCTCTCCGCCCCGTTCGGGAAGGTCGCGCGCCGCGACCACCGCAAGGCGCTCATCGTCGACGGCGCCATCGCGTTCATCGGCGGCCTCAACATCTCCGACGACTACGCGGCCCCGGAGGACGGCGGCGCCGGCTGGCGCGACACCCACCTCCGCATCGAGGGCCCCGCCGCCGCCGAGCTCCAGTACTTCTTCCTGCGCACCTGGCAGCGCGCCGGCGGCCCCCCTGTCGACGGCGAGCGCTACGGCTACGACGCGCGCAGGCCCGATCCCGCGGTCCAGATCATCAGCAACGATCTCCCCCGAAGGAGGCACCGCCACGGCATCCGCGACGCGTACCGCCAGGCCATCGAGCGCGCCCGGCGCCGGATCTTCATCACGAACGCCTACTTCCTGCCGCCGCTCCGGATCATCCACGCGCTCGCCGCCGCCGCCCGCCGCGGCGTCGACGTCAGGATCATGGTCGCTGGCACGACCGACGTGCCCGCCGTCCTGCTCGCGTCGCGCGCCATCTACGGCCACCTCCTCGACGCCGGCGCCCGCCTGTTCGAGTGGCGCGGCCGCGTCCTGCACGCCAAGACCGCCGTCGTCGACGGCTCCTGGGCGACCGTCGGCTCCACCAACCTCGACAGCCAGTCGCTCCGCATGAACATCGAGGCGAACGCCGTCATCACGCACCGCGGGTTCGCGGGCGCGATGGAGCGGATGTTCACCGAGGACCTCGCCTCGTGCCGCGAGATCACCGTCGCGCGCTGGATCCGGCGCCCCCTCTGGGAGCGGGCGGCCTCCTGGACGGCCTACCTCGCGCGCGACTGGCTCTGACCCGCCCGCGTCCGCTGCCGCGGCGGGGTGGAGCGGGGCGCCGGGGGCTCCCCGGAGGGGCCGGAGCGCAGGCGAGCCACCAAAGGGGCTCGCCGGAGCGCTGGCCCCGGAGGGGAGCCCCCGGCGCCCCGCTCCACCCCGCCGCGCGGTGCTACCGTTCGCCATGTCCGAATTTCGCCGCTTCCGCGGCACCGAACGCTACCTCACGAGCGAGGCGCTCGAGGCCGCCGTCAACTGCGCGCTGGTCCTGGAGCGGCCGCTCCTCGTCAAGGGAGAGCCCGGCACCGGCAAGACGCTGCTCGCCGAGGCCATCGCAGACAGCCTGTCGGCCGAGCTCATCCCCTGGCACGTCAAGAGCACGACGCGCGCCCAGGACGGGCTCTACGTCTACGACACCGTCCAGCGCCTCCACGACTCGCGCTTCGGCGACGGGGACGTGCGCGACATCCGCCGTTACATCAAGCTCGGCCCCCTCGGGCAGGCGTTCAGCGCCGAGCGGCGCGTCGTGCTCCTCATCGACGAGGTCGACAAGGCGGACCTCGAGTTCCCGAACGACCTCCTCCACGAGCTCGATCGGATGCGCTTCCGCATCGCCGAGACCGGGGACGACATCGTCGCGCGGGAGCGGCCCGTCGTGATCATCACCAGCAACAACGAGAAGGAGCTGCCGGACGCCTTCCTGCGCCGCTGCGTGTTCCACTTCATCGACTTCCCGGAGCCCGAGCTCATGCGGGAGATCGTCCGCGTCCACCACCCCGACCTCGAGCGGACCCTCGCCGACCAGGCCATGCAGGTCTTCTACGAGATCCGGAGCAACGCCCGGCTCCGGAAGCGGCCCTCGACGAGCGAGCTCATCGACTGGATCGCGGTGCTGCGCAGGGCGGGCGTGAAGGAGGTGAAGCTCGAGAAGGCGCTGCCCTTCCTCGGCGCGCTGCTCAAGAAGGAGCAGGACCTGGCCGCCCTCGCCGACCAGCTCGCCGGCGGCAGGCGGTACCGGTCGTAGCCATGTTCGTCGAGTTCCTCTACGAGCTCCGGGCCCGCAGGGTCCCGGTCGGGGCCCAGGAGGCCGTCGGCCTCGCGCGGGCGCTCGCCGCGGGGCTCCACGACAGCTCGCTCGACGGCTTCTACCACGTCGCGCGGGCGCTGCTGGTCCACTCCGAGGCGCACCTCGACGACTTCGACCTCGCGTTCGCCAAGCACTTCCGCGGCGTGCCCGTCGAGGCCAAGGCGGTCGCGGAGGAGCTGCTCTCGTGGCTGCGGGATCCGGTCAAGATGCGCGCCCTCTCCGACGAGGAGAGGGCGATGATCGAGGAGCTCGATCTCGAGGAGGTGCTCCGGCAATTCGAGGAGCGCCTGCGCGAGCAGCGGGAGCGCCACGACGGCGGGAGCCGCTGGATCGGGACCGGCGGCACCTCGCCGTTCGGCCGCGGCGGCCACCACCCGAGCGGGATCCAGGTCGGCGGCTCCGCGGGCGGGCGGGGCGGCGCGCTGGCGAGCGCCGACGCGCGCCGCTACCGGGCCTACCGCAGCGACGTCACGCTCGACGTGCGCCAGATCGAGGTCGCGCTGCGCAAGCTGCGCGCCTTCGCGCGCGAGGGCGGGGAGCGCGAGCTCGACATCGAGGCGACGATCGACGCGACGGCCAGGAACGCGGGCGAGATCGAGATCGTGACGAGGCCCCCGCGCCGCCCGAGCACGCGCGTGATCCTGATGATGGACGTGGGCGGCTCGATGGATCCCCACGCCGCGCTCGTGTCGCAGCTCTTCAGCGCGGCGAAGCGCGCGACGCACTGGAAGGAGCTCCGGAGCTACTACTTCCACAACTGCGTCTACGGCAGGGTCTTCAGGACCGAGGGGCTGCGGGAGCCCGTCTCCGTGCGGGAGCTCCTCCACGAGTGCGGCAGGCACCACAAGCTCGTGATGGTCGGGGACGCGGCGATGGCGCCCTACGAGCTGCTCGGCGCGTCGATCTCCGGCGGCGGGGGCCTGTCCGCGCTCGAGGCCGACGCGCGGGCGCCCGGCGTCGCGTGGCTGATGATGCTCCGCGACCACTTCGATCGCGCGGCGTGGCTGAACCCGGACGGGGTGGGCCCGTACCCGCACCCGACCGTCGACGCCATCAAGAGCATCTTCCCGATGTTCCCGCTCACGCTCGAGGGGCTGGGGGACGCCGTCGCGGAGCTCGTCCGCGGCCGCGGCCGGGCCTGAGCCGGCGCCCGCCGGCCGAGCGGCGGGTGGGGGGCTCGCCGCTCAGCGGCCCGCGCGCTTGAACACCTCCGCCACGGTCTTCGCGACGAGGGCGCGGTCGAGCCATCGATCGAGCTCGCGCTCGCTCCTGCACGACGCGATCTTCGCCGTGGCCGCCTTCGTGAGCCGCAGCCCACGCCCGCCCATCACGCGCCGCAGCGCATCGCGCTTGCCCTCGAGGATCCCCTCGTCGCGCCCCTCGTCGCGCCCCTCGTCGCGCCCCTCCTCGCGCCCTTTTGCGAGCACGGCGTCGAGGTCTTCGTACCCATGCCGCTGGAGCAGGTTGGTCAGCGTGGCCTTCTCGGCCTCGCTGCGGTCGTAGAGCGCCTCGACGCGGAGCGCGTTCTTGAGGACGCCGGGCGCGCTCAGCATCTGTCCGGGGAGCACGACCCGCACGCGCTTGCGAGGCTCGTGCACCTCGACCCGCCGCGGACCGTTGAGGCGCACCACCCACAGGAACCGCGTGCCGGCCGCGAGCAGCTCGGCGATCTTCTGCTGGAGCTTCGCCTCGTCCTGCCCCACGTCGGCGTACTCGATGGCGAGCTCCGGGACGCCGTTCACCCAGCCGGGCCGGTCGGGCACGTTGCCCACCGCGACGTCGGGCGCGCGGAGCGTGTCCGGGCCCAGGGAATACCCCGTGTCCACGCCGACCTCCTTGACCGCGGGGTCCCACCCCACGACCGAGCTGCCCAGCGAGTTCGGCCCGGAGGCGCGCCCTCCGGTGGGGGCGCAGTAGATGGGGTGGCCGTTCGAGAGCTCGTACGGGTCGCCCGAGCGGAGGTGCTCCACGCGGAAAGGTCCGCGCTCGGTCGGCCGGCGCCTGGCCCGCTGCTGCATGAGACGACGATAGCACACGGGCGGCGCGCCCCGTCGGCCGTCCGCCCCCCGGGCCTGCCGGCCTGGTACGTCGTCCCCCGAGCCCGT
The DNA here is from genome assembly GCF_004135735.1 of Sorangium cellulosum. Classification (GTDB taxonomy): domain Bacteria; phylum Myxococcota_A; class Polyangia; order Polyangiales; family Polyangiaceae; genus Sorangium; species Sorangium cellulosum_F. Next base: position 7,659,969 of record NZ_CP012670.1, read on the forward strand.
CCCGGGGACGCGGCGCTAGTCGTTCGGCAGCCACATGCGGAACGCCGTGCCCCGTCCCGGGGACGCGGCGCTAGTCGTTCGGCAGCCACATGCGGAACGCCGTGCCCCGCCCCGCGCCCCGCGTCGCGGTGATCTCGCCGCCGTGCGCCTCGATGATGATCCGGCTCAGCGCGAGGCCGAGGCCCGTCCCCTTCACCTTGGCGGTCACGAGCGGCTCGAAGAGGTGGTCGATCACGCACGGGTGGACGCCGGGGCCGTTGTCCTCGACCTCGAGGTAGGTGCGCTCGTCGCCTCGCCAGGCGCGCGTGACGATCGAGCCCCCGGGGGCGCCGTCGAGCGCCTCGACCGCGTTGAGGTAGAGGTTCGAGAAGACGCGCTCGAGCAGGATGGGATCGCAGAGGAGCGTGAGATCGGCCGGCGCGACGGCCACCTCGAACTGGACCGCCGTGGGCAAGACCAGCGCGTGCCGGGCGCTCTCGATGAGCTTGCCGACCGGCGCCGGCTCGCGCCGCAGCGGCTCGCCGCGCGCGAGCCCGAGGACGCTGCCGATGACCTCGTGCGCCTTGCGGATCTCGCTCGTCACCCGGTCGAGGTGGCGCATCAGGCGGGGCCGATCGTCGAGATCGCGCTGCGCCAGGAACAGCGACGACTCGGCGACCGCGAGGGCGTTGCGCAGCTCGTGGGCGACGCTCGCGCCGACCGCTCCCGCCGCCGCGAGGCGCGCGGCGCAGCATTCGGTCCTGGAACCCTCTTTTGTCATACGTCCGCGCTGAGCGTAGCCGATGCCCCGCGCGATCGCCCGCGCGCCGAGCGGGCGGCGCGCGGGCGCGTCCATCGAGGATCACGACCTGGGCAGAGACTCACGATCGGGGCGCACGGGCCCGGGTCACTCGGCGCTGGCGGCGAGCGCGTCGGCCGCGGGCGCGGGGGGCTGCGTCCGCTCCGGGGCCGGCTTGACGCGGCGCGCCCGCGCGAGGTCGAGGAGGGAGAAGCGCTCGGGCGCCGCGGAGCCCGCCGGCGCGGTGCGGCCGAACAGCTCGAGCCGCACGGCGCGGTGAGGCGGCGGCACGAGCGCGCCCGGCGCCTCGCCGGGCTCGCCGGCGATCACGGCCGCGACCTCGGACGACTTCACCGCGCCGGAGCCGCGGATGTCGACCTCGACGTCGAGCGCCACGAGGTCGCCGGCGAGCCCGGCGCGCGCGAGGGCCGAGAGCACGTCGGGCCCGCCGACCTCGGCCCGCACGAGGTACTGGCGCACGTCGACCATCTTCGCGAGCCGCTCGATCTCGCGGCGGATCGGGAGCGAGGGGGCCGCGAGGGCGGCGCTCGCGCGGGCGGCGAGGATCGCCTCGGCGTCGCGGCCGATCGCGGAGCGCGCGAACGCGAGCGCGTAGCGGGCCCCGGCGATCAGCTTGCTGAGGGCCGGATCGTCCGGGCCGAGCTTCACGGCGGCGCGGAAGACGAGCCCGCGCGGGCTCGCGGCCGTCATGGCCTGGGCGAGCGCGTCGAGCGCGGCGGCGTCGAGGTCGCGCTCGAGGCGGAGGTCGACGTACTCGTCGAGGCTGATCACGCCGAGCGAGAGCGCCGGCGAGAACGTCATGTCGGGCTTGGGATGGAAGCCCGCGGTGTAGGTCATCGGCGCGCCGACGCGCCGGAGCACGCGGGGCAGCTCGCGCACGACGTCGAGGTGGCCGAGCAGCGCCATGGGCCCGGTCTTCTCGAAGCGGACGCGGTAGCGGATGCCGCCGCGCCCGTGCCGCACCGGCGCGGCCTTCTTCGGCTTCTGCGCCCTCGGCTGCGCCTCGGCGGCGGCGGCCGGCGCCTCGGCGGCGGCGGCCGGCGCCTCGGCGGCGGCGGCCGGCGCCTCGGCGGCGGCGGCCGGCGCCTCGGCAGCGGCGGCCGGCGCCTCGGCGGCGGGCGGCGAGGCCTCGGCGGCCGGGCCGGCGGCGGGCGGCGCGGCGCGATCGTCGGGGAGGAGCGGCAGCGAGCGCCGGTGCGCGCCGAGCTTCTCGAGGAAGGTCAGCCGCTCCTCGCGCATCTGCGTCATGTCGCAGGCGACGCCGCAGTCGTAGCAGACGAGCCGGCGGGTATCGGCCCTCGCGTCCTCGAGGTTGGTGTGGTGCACGAACGTGCCGGCGACCTTGCCGCACGGCGGGCTGAGGCGGTTCTGGAGCGCCTTCCTGTACTCCCTCGCGAGGAAGCCCTCCTCGAGACCGACGTCGATGTGGTCCCACGGCAGCCGCGCGGTCAGCGGGAGGGTGCCGAGGTACCTGGCCCGGTCGACGCCGTGGCGCACGAACGCCTCCTCCCACACGGACAGCTTGAGCTGGTCGTCCCACGAGTCGAAGCGGGCGCCGTTCTGCCAGGCCCGCTCGAGCACGTCGGCGAGGCGGCGATCGCCGCGGGCGAAGATGCCCTCGAGGACGCTGGCGTGCGCCTCGTGGGTCCTCAGCGTGACGGCGCGGTAGGGCCGCACCGTGTCCTTGAGGAGCTGCTGCTTGCGCCCGACCTCGGCGAGCGTGTCCATCGCCGCCCACTGGAAGGGGGTGTGGGGCTTCGGCACGTGCGTCGAGACGCTGACCGTGACGTCGACCGGCCTGCCCTTGCCGGCCGCCCTCCTCCCGGCGGCGGCGGCGCGGGCGCCCGTCTCGACGATGCCGCGCACGTCCTCGTCGGCCTCGGTCGGGAGCCCGATCATGAAGTAGAGCTTCATCTTGCCCCAGCCGCGGCGGAACACGCGCTCGGCCGTCTCGAGGAGCTGCTCCTCCGTGACGTTCTTGTTCACGACGTCGCGCATCCTCTGGGTCCCCGCCTCGGGCGCGAAGGTGAGGCCGGTCGCGCGCACGCGCTTGAGCTCGTCGAGCAGCTCGGGCTCGAGCCCGTAGGCGCGCAGCGACGAGACGCCGAGCGAGATCCGCTCGGCGGTGAGGCGGTCGGTGACCTTCTTGATGAGCGGAGAGATGCAGGAGACGTCGGCGGTCGAGAGCGCCGTGAGCGAGACCTCGTCCTGGCCGGACTTCTGCACCGCGCGCATCACGGTGTCGACGATCTGCTCGGGATCGCGCTCGCGGACGGGGCGGTAGATCATGCCGGCCTGGCAGAAGCGGCACCCCTCGGTGCAGCCGCGGGCGATCTCGATCGACATGCGGTCGAAGATCGCCTCGGGGCCGCCGGTGGGGCTCTCGTCCGGGAACGGGTACTGGTCGAGGTCGACGAGGGCGCGCTCGATCGGGAACGGGATGCCGTCGGCGAGCGGGCGGTCGACGACCTCGAGGCCGGTGTCGGGGTCGAGCCGGGTCGCGTAGAGCGAGGGCACGTAGACGGCGCCGAGGCGCGCGATCGCGAGGAGCCGCTCGCGTCGCGGCGCGCCCTCCCGCTTGAGGCGCGCCCACGTGAGGGCGACCTCCGAGGCCTTCGCCTCGCCGTCGCCGATGACGAGGGCGTCGAGGAAGGGGGCGATCGGCTCGGGGTGGGTCGCCGTGGGGCCGCCCGCGATGACGAGCGGGTCGTCCTCGCCGCGGTCCGCGGCGCGGAGCGGGACGCCGCCGAGGTGGAGCATCGTGAGGATGTTCGAGTAGGTGAGCTCGAACTGCAGGGAGAAGCCCACGACGTCGAAGTCGCGGAGCGGGCGCGCGGACTCGAGGGAGACGAGCGGCAGCCCGCGCTTCACGAGCTCGGCTTCCATGTCGACCCAGGGCGCGTAGCAGCGCTCGGCGAGCGTGCGGGGGTCGTCGTTGAGCAGCTTGTAGAGGATCTTGAAGCCGAGGTGGCTCATCCCGATGTCGTAGACATCCGGGAAGGCGAGGCAGACGCGCGCCTCGACCGCGGACCAGTCCTTCACGACCGAGCCGACCTCGCCGCCCGCGTACCGCGCGGGCTTCTCGACCTGGTCGAGGAAGGAGGCGTACGGGTGGCCCGAGAGGAGGGGGAGGCTGTCCATGGCGCCTCGCGCGTAGCATGGCCGGGGTTCGCCGGCATCCGCCGAGCGCCCGGCGACCTCAACAAGGAGCCCCGGCTCGCGCGCCCCCTCCGCGTCACGGCCGTGGCCGTGGTCGTGGTCGTGGCCGGCTGACGTGGCCGTGGTCGTGGCCGTGCTCGTGGTCGTGGTCGTCGCCGGCTGACGTGGCCGTGGACGTCTGCACTCCCATCCACGAGGGGTGCTGGCTAGCTCGCCCGCCAGAAGGCGGCTGCCAGTCCAGGGGCCTTCCTGGCCGTGGTCGTCCACGTCAACGTCTGACCGTGCACGACGCGTTCACGTCACCTCCATGTCGACGTTCACTTCCACGTTTGCGCTCCGCCGGTGGATACGCGGCAATGCCCGGGAGCCGCGACGCGTCGAATCCGTTTGCCATGGCCGGAGAAGAGCGACGCCGTCTCCATGATTTCTCCGTGCGTGTCGGAAAGGTCTTCTTCCGTGCCGCCGAGAAGCCGGTGGCGCGGCAACCCCGTGCGCCAGTAGAATGACGAACTTGCAAACTTTGGATGAAGTCAACGACGGAAAATACCGACATGCTTAAACGCACGCGCTTTACCGGACCCAATCGTTCCATCTCCCTCGTCATTTTCGGACTGAGCGTTGCCTGCGGCCAGGCACCGGACCGGCTGCCCGTGATGCCCGAGGACGGCGCCGGAGGCTCCGCGGTGGGTGGCGGCTCCGCGACCGGCGGCGGCTCCGCGGTCGGCGGCGGCTCCGCGGTCGGCGGCGGCTCCGCGGTCGGCGGCGGCGGCACGAGCGACGGCGGCGGCACGAGCGACGGGGGCGGCACGAGCGACGGGGGCGGCTCCGCGACAGGCGGCGGCTCCGCGACAGGCGGCGGCTCGGCGGCAGGCGGCGGCTCCGCAGTCGGCGGCGGCACGAGCGACGGGGGCGGCACGAGCGACGGGGGCGGCACGAGCGACGGGGGCGGCTCCGCGACAGGCGGCGGCTCCGCAGTCGGCGGCGGTTCTGCGGCCGGAGGCGGCGTGAGCGACGGCGGCGGCTCCGCGACAGGCGGCGGCGGCGCCGGGACGGGTGGAACGAACGAGCCCGGCACCGGAGGGACGGGCGGGACCGGGGACGGCGGGGCGCCCACGACGAGCACGTCGACCGGCGGCTCGAGCGACGACGGCTCCACGCCGACGGATCCATCGTTGATCGGGGATGTCGCGTTCTCCACGCCGAGCCAGACCTTCCGGGATCAGATCCAGGTGGGAATGACCACGGCCATCGCGGGGGCCGAGATCCGCTATACGGTCGATGGACAGCTGCCGACCGCGGCCTCCACGCTGTACACGGGCGAGCCCGTGACCCTCACGGCCACGACGCAGATCCGCGCGCAGGCGTTCGTGGAGGGCGCCGCGAGCGGCGCCGTGAGCACGGGCATCTACATCGCCCGCACCGTCGATGCGACCTCCGATATCCCCATCATGGTCGTGGACGGCTACGGCAAGGGCAAGCCGACCGACAAAGAGGTCTACTTCGACGCGGCGGTGATGATCTGGGAGCCGGTCAACGGGGTGGCCTCGATGGCCTCGCTGCCCACGCTGGCGATGCGCGGGGGCTATCACGTGCGCGGCCAGTCGTCGCGCTCCTTCCCGCAGACGCCGTACAAGCTCGAGCTGTGGGACAACGACGACGAGGACCTCGACTACGAGATCCTCGGCATGCCCGCCGACTCGGACTGGGCGCTGATCCCGCCCTACTACGACCGCACGTTGATCCGCAATCCGTTCACCTACACCCTCGGCCGGGACATGGGCCTGGAGGCGCCGCGCACCAGGTTCGCCGAGGTCTACCTGAGCTACGAGGCGCGCCCCATCGGCGAGGCGGACTATCAGGGCATCTACTGGATCTCGGAGACCATCAAGAACAACAAGGTGCGCACCGATCTCAAGCAGCTCGACGAGGACGACCAGGAGCTGCCCAAGATCAGCGGCGGCTACATCTTCAAGTTCGACCAGGCGGCCGCCGAGGAGCCGAAGCTCCTCTGCACCGGCTCGGAGCCCCTCCCGTCGTTCGGGGGCTTCGGGGGGCCGCGCCCCGGCACGGGCGGCACGTGCTGGATCGATCTCGAGGTGGTCGACCCCGATCCCCTGAACGACCAGCAGAAGACCTGGCTGACGCAGTACATCCAGGCGTTCCACGACAGCCTCCACCAGACGCCGATCGGCGATTACGCGGCGCACATCGACGTGCCGTCGTTCATCGATTACCTGATCATCAACGAGCTGACGCTCAACGTGGACGCGTACGTGCGGAGCGCCTACTACTTCAAGGATCGCAACCAGAAGCTCAAGGCCGGCCCGCTGTGGGACTACAACTTCGCGCTCGGCGGCGTGGGCGCCCAGGACGCGACGCCGCAGTCGACGTCCGACACCGGCTGGCGCTTCAGCGGCCAGAGGAACGTCAACAACTGGTATCAGAAGCTCACCTCCGATCCGGCCTTCATGGCGCAGGTGAGGGCGCGCTACACGGAGCTCCGCCAGACGCTCCTGTCCCAGGCCGCGATCGAGCAGCGCATGGACAGCCTGAGCGCGCCGCTCGCGCGCGCCGTGGTCCGCGATTTCGAGCGGTGGCCGGTGGCGAGCATCATCCGGTCGAGCACCGGCTTCCTCGGCGGCCCCACCGAGCCGACGTGGGAGGGCCAGCTGCAGGTCATGCGCGACTTCCTCATCGAGCGGCTCGCATGGATGGACACCAACTTGCCGTGACACGGCACGAGGGTGACGGCGGCCCGAGGTAGGGAGGCCTGAGCCCTCGGCGCCCCCGGCCCCGGCCGAAGGGCGACGGCGGCGGCGCCCAGCACCCCTGCGGGAGGTGCCGCAGGGGGTCGCGACGGAGCGCATCCGTTGCGGAGGACCTGCCGCAGGGGGTCGCGACGGATCGACCTCCTCCGGAGGGCCTGCCGCAGGGGGTCCGCAACGGATCGACTTCCGCCGGAGGCCTGGACGCAGCACGTGCGCGATGCTGGACGAGCGCGCGATCCCGGCGCGGAGCGATCGCCACGGTGCCGCCTCGTCCGGGCTCGGCGCCTCGTCCGGGCTCGGATGGCTGACGCGGGTCGATCGCCGCCCGGGCAGCGCGAGGACCCGCATGGGCTATGCTCACGCGGTGCGCGAGCGTGACCCCCACCACGTGGCGATCGATCGAGAGCTGCACGTCGAGTACCGCGATCCCAGCGACTTCGATCGGATCGCGTTCGCCCTGCGCGCGCTCGACCGCCTGCGACCGAAGCGGATGACGGTGGCCGTCTACTCGGCCGTCTCCACGCTCCGCGTCGAGCGCGGCCGCAACCTGCAGCGCGGCGAAGGGGGCTCGTGGGCGATCGTCGGCATCCCCCCGCACGCGAGCCGTGAGCACATCGCCTATGCGCTCGCAGAGCTCGCCGGCGTCGAGGCGGTGCCCTACGCGGTGCAAAGCCTGCTCGCCGCCGAGCGCGCATCCGACGCCTAGGACCGCGCCGCCCAGGCTCGCAGGACGCGGCAGCGAGCACGGGCGCCGACGCGGCAGCGACGCGGCAACGACACGGCACCGACCCGACCCCGGTGCAGGATCGATGTGGGACCGTTCCTCATGGACGTCACCCCGCCGAGCGGCCGGGACGCGCCGTCGCGGGCCCCACCCCGGCGACCATGCGACCCCCGCGAGATCCGCCGCGCCGGAAACGCATGGCGGATGGTATTGCGCCCCGTGCGAGGGGGAGACAGTCTGCTCCCGTGCCAGCCAGGATCCGGCGACAGATCGAGCACCACCGCGCCCTGAGGGCCGTGTGGAGCGTCATCGTCAGCCTGGATCGTCACAACGCGCCGCGGGCCGCGAGCGCGATGGCCTTCGACGCGTTCCTCAGCCTCATCCCCCTCGCCGCCTTCGCCGGCTACGTGCTCAGCCGGAGCTACCAGCGGTCGGAGGTGATCGTCGGCCCGATCCTGCAGGCCGTGCCCCCGGAGGTCGCGGCGCTCGTCTCGGAGGAGCTCATCCGGCTCGCGCAGTCGTCCGCGGTCGCCCCGATCAGCCTCACCGGCTTCCTCTGGCTCACGTCCTCCGGGCTCTCGACCGCCATGGGCGTGTTCGACACCATCTACAACATCCGCGAGCGCCCCTGGTATGTGCGCAGGGCCATCGCGGCGGCGTGCGTCGTGGCCAGCCTGGCCGTGGTGCCCGTCGTGGCCGGCGTCGGCGTGCTCATCGGCTCGCTCTCGGGCTCGATCGGCGCCCGCATCGTCGCCTTCGCCCTCCCCGCAGGGCTCGTCATCTGCATGGTCGCCGCGTTCTTCCGGATCTCGATCCAGCGCCCGAACATCGAGCGCCGCCGGATCTTCCCGGGCGCGGTGCTCACGGTGGTGCTCTGGGCGATCGTGTCGACCCTCTTCTCCCTCTACGTCGCCACGCTCGGCCGCTACGCCACGTTCTACGGGAGCCTCGCGACCGTCGCGACCTTCCTCTTCTGGCTGTGGCTTCAGGCGCTGGCCCTGCTCATCGGGGGCGAGCTGAACGCGCGCCTCGAGCGCGAGCGCGACGGGGTGATGTCGATCCCACCCCCAGGCAAATGGAGCCCGCTCTCGCTCGCCGATCTGCCCGAGCCCTCCCCGCCCACCCGGCGCTCCCCGCCCCCCGCGAGGCCCCTGCTGCTCCCGAGCGCGCCGCCCCTCCCGAGCACACCGCTGCTCCCGAGCGCCACGTCCCCCACGAGCACCCCGTCCCCCACGAGCACCCCGTCCCCCACGAGCGCCACGTCCCCCACGAGCACCCCGTCCCCCACGAGCGCCACGTCCCCCACGAGCACCCCGTCCCCCACGAGCGCCATGCCGCCCTCGATCACCCCGCTGCCCCCGAGCGCCACGCCGCGCCCGAGCGCCACGCTCCCCCGCCGCGCCGCGGCGCCGCTCGGCGATGACGGGGGCGCGGACGAGGACGAGGAGCGCGGCGCCCCGGGCTCGGCGCCGGAGCAGCGGGTCGCAGGATAGGCGCGCAACGGCGACCGCGCGCTGAAGGACGGACGGTCGTCGCACGACCGCTCGGCTCGGCACGGGCAGTGAAAGCTCCGTCGCTCGTTCGCCGCTCGGCGGCTCACCCGGCGCGCATTCGCACGGTGGGTGCGCGCGCTTCGCGCAGAGGGATGTCGAGGGCGGGCGTGAGGGGGAGCGGTCGAGCGTGCACGCGCACTACGGAGCGGGGGGGGACGGGGGTGGCAGCCGACCCCCCACGCCTTTGCCAGGGGATGCCGGGCTGTACTTCCTCGGGCCGCTGCACGAGCTGGTCGCCGTCGGCCTGCACCGCCCGGCGCTGGAGGCGCTGTGCGCGGGACAGCGCGACCTCGAGGAGCCGCCGATCGACCGCGCCTACCTGCTCAAGATCCTCGACGAGGAGATCTCCAGACAGTTCGGCCAACCGCTCAGGCCGCTCGTCGAGCTCGTGCTCAACGCCGCCGATGCCGCCCGCGCCCCGCAGCCGGTCGTCGAGGTCACCGTCGCCGACGGGCGGGTCGACGTCTGCGATACGGGCGCCGGCATGGGGCTCCGGGCAATCCTCTCACGGCTGCTCATCCCGTTCGCGACAGACAAGCGGCCCGGGATCGATCTCGGGCGGTTCGGGGTCGGGTTCTTCTCCGTGCTCGGCTTCGGGCTCGCGCACCCGGAGAGCTTCAGCCTGCAGCTCACCACCGGCGACGGCGTCGAGGGGTGGGCGATCCGCGTCGTGGCCTGGTCCGGCGACGACGAGGCCTGCGCCGCGGACGAGCCGGCCGCAGAGGCGCCCGGGCGCGCCCGCGGCCGCGCGTCGGTCGAGCTCACCTCCGCGCTGATGTGCTCCGTGCGCCGCATCGCGCCGCTGCTCGGCACGCGCGTGCGCGTCACGTCGGCGCAGCTCGAGGCGATCGCGGTCCGCGCGTACCTGCGCGACGCGCTGCACTTTTTCCCGGCGAGCCGCGCCCTCGTGCTGCTCGACGGCGCCGCCGTGAACGACGGCCGGCTGATCTCGGGAGGACAGATCATCGAGGAGCGGATCGCGCACCGCGCCGGCCGTGCCCCCGGAAGCGCGCGCGGTCCGGCCGGCGACGCGCGCGGCGGTCCGGCCGGCGACGCGCGCGGCGGTCCGGCCGGCGACGCGCGCGGCGGTCCGGCCGGCGACGCGCGCGGCGGTCCGGCCGGCGACGCGCGCGGCGACGGGCTCCTCGCGCGGTTCCACCTCGGCGGGCGAGGGCTGCTCCCCAGCATCTCGGCGGCCACGTTCCACGCGGGGGTCAAGGTCGACGCGTGCCTCGCCCTCGCGGAGCTCGCGCTCATCGACTTCCCCGGCGTGGTGGAGCTGACCGAGGGGCGCGACGCGCTCAAGGTCGGCCCGGAGTTCACCGAGGTTGCGGCGGCCTTCCACCGGCGGCTGATCCAGCTCGCCGTGGCGCGCGGCGAGGGCCGCCGCGCGCGCGACCGGCTCGCCGAGGTGGCCGCGCAGATCAGCGCGCTGATGCTGCAATCGGCCGGCTGGGACGATGTGGCCAAGGACGTCGCCGCCGCCCTGCTCGGCCCGGGGCGCTGCATGGTGACGGCCGAGCGCCGCGAGGCGCTGCTCGGGTTCCTCGGGCCGAGCGTGGCCGAGCGGCTGTTCGTGCCGGAGAGCTTCTGGGCCGAGCGCGAGTGGCAGCCCCACCTGCCCGGCGAGCGCGAGCTCCTCGAGGAGGAGCTCGACTTCGATCCGCCAGAGACGCTCTCGGCGCTCGCGCGGCGCCGGGCCGACCTCGCGGGCATCCCCCTGCTCCTCGCCCGCGCGCCGAACCCGCACACGACCCTGGTCGCCCTCTGCCGGAGTCGGCCGCTGCCGGGCGCCGCAGGGGGCGCGGCGGCGGCGCGCGGGATCCCGGGCGCGCTCCCGCTCCCCCGCATCGCGGAGCGGCGGCCGGCCGGCCCGCTGCCGTGCCTCGGGACGCGCCGCCTCCTGCTCATCCGCGACGACAGCGCGGCCGTCCGGCGCCCCGCGGGCTGGAGCGACTGGTACGCCCTGCGCGCCGCCTTCGATCGGGCCTCCGGGGTGCGCGAGGCCGATCTCGAGCGCGATCTCATCGTCGGCGAGCCGGTGGACGACGCGGCAGGCGCCGCGCTGGGAGCCGGCATCTGGACGTCCGGAGGCGAGCCATGAGCCAGATCTCGTACGGGCTTTTCTCGGAGCTGCTCCTCGTGCGGATTCACGGGCGCGCCGAGGCGTACCTCCAGGCGAGCGGCGCCGCGCGGAGCGCGATCGTCGCCGCCTGCCGCAGCGAGGCCACGGTGCCGGACCTCGCGCAGCGGATCCTCTCGCGCACCATCTACGCGCAGGCGTCGTCGCGCGTCGGCCCGCTCCGCGAGCTCCTCCAGAACGCGCTCGACGCCTCGCCGCCCGGCGCCCGCATCGACGTCCGCTCGAGCGAGGACGGGCGCGAGATCTCGGTCACCGATCACGGCCGCGGCATGACCCGGACCGAGCTCCTCACCGACCTGCTCGTCCCGTTCCGGAGCGGCAAGGCGGGCGAGCCCGACGCGATCGGCGAGCACGGGATCGGCTTCTTCTCGGCGCTGGAGATCGCGCCCTGGATCGAGGTGGTCACCGCGACGGCCACCGACGGGCACCGGCTGCTCGTGGCGCCGCTCGGGGCGGGGCCGCGCTACGAGGACTTCTCGTGGACCCTGCTGCCGCTGCCCCGCCTGCCCCCCCCGCCCGCCCCGGCGCTCGCCGGCGATGGGCGCGCGCGCGGCCCCGCGCCGCAGCGCCGCAACGCGACGGGCACCTCGGTGCGGCTGTCGCTCGCGCAGCGGGTCTCGCGGCCGGCGCTCGCCGCGGAGGTCGCCGCGGCGGTGGGGCTGGTCGATCCGAACGTCGCGCGGATCTACGTCGACGGCGCGCTCGTCAACACGGCGCGGGGGCGCCTCCGGCGCGCGGCGGAGGTGCCGATCGCGCTCTCGCCGTCGGGCGAGGTCCTGGGCGCGCTCGAGCTCCTCGTCGGCCGCGGCGAAGGCATCGAGCCGCAGCTCACCATCACCCAGAAGGGGCTCACGGTCGCGACGCGGATCGATCCCTTCCCCGGCCCCGAGCTCGGGCTGCACCGCGAGATCGCGCGGGCGATCACCGCGGCCGGCTTCGGCCTGGTCGCGGAGCTGCCGATCGGCGTGCCGCTGAACAAGGGCCGCTCGGCGGTCGCGGCGACCGCGGCCGCGGCGGTCGAGGCGGCGATCGTCGCCGCCTTCGAGCGGTTCATCCTGCGCGACGCGCTCTACGATCGCGAGCTGCTGCGCGCGGTGGATCACCGGCTCTCGTCGGTGCTCGACCGGCTCGTCGCCGCGGCGCTGCTCGGCGAGAGCATCACGATCGCGTCGGCCCAGCGGGTGGACGAGCTCGACCCTGCCGCGCGCACGCCGACGGTGGCGGCCCCCGAGCAGGTCATCCGGTTCGCGAGCGGGCTGCTCGACGCGCCGCTCTTCCGGTCGATCGTGGTCGACGCCGGCGGCCAGCGGGCACACGCGGGGTCCGCGCCGCCGGCGCGGCCGGGCCAGCTCCAGTGGAGGAGCGTGTCGCTCACGCTGCGCGAGCTCCTGGAGGCCCACCGGGCGGGGGTGCTCCGGCCGCTCGAGGGCGCCCCGTTCCAGGAGGCGCGGCGCACCGCGCGCTGGCACCCGGGCGCCCCCCACCCCGCGCGCGAGGCCGCCTTCGGGCGGGAGGCGCCGTTCGCGCGGCCCGGGGAGCTCGTGTACCTCGCCATCGACGAGCCGCTCGCGCAGGCGTTCTGGCGGCGGCTCGTGACCGAGGGCGCGTCCGCGCAGCCCCTCGCGGCCGCCGCGGCCGGGGCCGCGCGCGCGTCGGGGGCGGCGTGCCCGATGCCTCGCACCTCGCGCGAGGTGCTCCTCAAGCTCGCGGCCGACGTGCCCGGCGTGCGCGCGGTCGTCGCGGCCATGACGGTGCTCGAGCGGCTCGACGCGGCGATCTCGGAGGCCGCGGACCTGCCGACGTCGCCGATCTGGGTGCACCAGGACCTCTACGGCCCCGACGAGATGGCGCACACGGACGGGAGCGGCATCAGCGTGAACCTCGCCTCGGCGCGGGTGCGGGCGCTGCTCACCGCGGTGCTCGTGCGCGACGACGCGATCGCCTTCAGCGCGCTCATCGACCTCGTGCTCCACGAGAAGACGCACGTGTCGCTGGCGAGCTACGTCCCGCGCCCGACGGCCGAGCACGGGACGAGCTTCTACCGGCGCAAGGACTGGATGCGAAGGCGGCTGCTGTCGGCGCTCGCGAGCGGCGCGGTGATGGACCCGATGCGGTGGCTCGCCGTGGCGCGGCGAGGGCTCGGGAGCGCGGCGCTGCCGGCGCCGGCAGAGCTGTCACGGGTGCTGCTGTCCGGCGCCGCTGCGGCCTGAGGGGACAACTTGACCCAGGTTGAGGGACAGCCTGACCCCGGACAACCGGACAACCGGACAACCTGACCCAGGTTGCAACCGGACAACCGGACCCAGGTTGAGCAACCCGGACAACCTGACCCACAGCAACCCGACCCAGGTTGCCTGGGACCGGACAACCTGACCCAGGTTGAACGAGCAGTGAGCACCCGACCCGGGTTGGCCGGGTTCCGACCCGACCCAGGTTGCCTGCGCCGCCGACCCAGGTTGATCGCGCCGCGCCGCGATCCGCGTCGCAATCCCGGTTGACTGCACTGTAGCGCGGGTTGGGGCAGCGCCGCACGCCGGCCCAACATGGCGGAAGCTGGCAGAAGCCGGCGGCCGCCACCCACAGGCCGAGGCAACTCCTTGAAATGATTCACGTCGCTCCACGGCGCGGCGCTTGTCTGTGTGCTCCGGCCATGAGCCAGCCTCGCGAGATCGCTCCAGGCGCCACCTACCTGGTCACCCGGCGCGTCCTGCGCCGACACCTCCTCTTTCGCCCCGATGCGGCCATCAACCAGCTCATGCTCTACGTCCTTGCTGTCTCGGCCCGCCGCTACGGCGTCGAGGTTCATGCCTTCTGCATGATGTCGACGCATCTGCATCTCGTCGTGACCGATGTACATGGCGTCCTGCCACGATTTTTGCAGTTCTTCCATCGCATCGTCGCGCTCGGCACCAAGGTGTTGCGGAAGTGGGAGGGGCCGGTATGGGACCATGAAGCCACGAGTGTGGTACGGCTGCTGACGCAGGCGGCGGTGGTGGAGAAGATCGCCTACGTCCTCGTGAACCCTGTGGCCGCTGGCCTCGTCCGGCATGCGAGCGAATGGCCGGGCGCCAGGGTGGACGTGGGTGAGATCGGCCGTGGCGTGCTGCACGCGGCGCGTCCCTCGGTATATCTCGATCCAAAAAATCCGCAGTGGATCGAGGAAGCAATGCTCCCACTCGCACTTCCGCCGGGCATCGACCAGGGCAACGCGGACGGCTTTCGCCATCAGGTCGCCGCTGAGGTCGAGCGACAGGAAGCGCTGGCCCATGCGGAGGCGGAGCGGCAAGGGCTCGGTTTCCTGGGCGCCGATCGAGCCAGCGAGATCCCCCCCTATGAGCGGGTCACGAGCTTCGAGGTGTTGCGCAAGTGTAATCCGACGTTCGCAGTCGGCCGTGAGCAGGGTGACGCGCGGCGAACCGCTGCGGCTGCTGTGCGGGCGTTTCGCGCCTCGTACCGCGTGGCGCTGGAACGATCGCGTGCCGGCGTGCGCAGCGCCCTGTTCCCGGCGGGGACGTGGTGGATGCGTACGTTTCACGGCGCTAGCGTGAACGACGTGGTGCTCTCGACATAGAACCGCTCACCGGAGCGTGAGCGAGACGGACAGTGGCGAGCGACAGCTTCGGCGTGTCGTCGTGGGGTTGTGCGTTCGCAGAAGTAGGAGCAGGCGACAGAGCCTCCACACAGCATTGAGCGAATGGGCACGCATGCGTCGTGCCGCGCTGAGCATGGGCGACGAGGCGCGGAGACCGGGCCGTTGGAGGTTTGCAGGGCCGACGGGGGCCGTTCCATACCGACGGGCGAGCCGCGGTCGATGGCTCATCGTAGGTCGGGTCGGCCGGAGTCGACCTGGTTCGGCCGGAATCAACCTGGTTCGGGTCGGCCACCTGGGCCGGCCGAGGTCAACCTGGGTCGGCCGAGGTCAACCTGGGTCGGCCGAGGTCAACCTGGGTCGGCCGAGGTCAACCTGGGTCGAGTCGGCCAACCTGGGTCGGGTCGGCATCAGTTCACTTCGGCGTGAGACCAGGCGAAGTCGCCGACCAGACGCAGATAGTATCCGCCGTCGCAGGCGGGGGGATAGCTCGAGGGCGACACCCACGTGTTCAGGACGCTGACTCCATTGAGCTCGACCGTCGTCATGTTCCACGATTGCAGGTTCGAGCTCGCAGCATCGAAGAACACGCAGGTATCGACGGGACCGTCGCTCATATAAGGGAGGGTCACGTGCGCCGCCGACTCGCAGCCCGCGGGTACGCAGGTGGAGCACACCCCGCAGTCCGCTTCACAGGACTGGCAGCTCTCGAGCGCGGAGCACGCGCTGTCGCCGCAGCTCCCGGGGTTGGCCGCCACCAGAGGCGCCGCCGTGGCGAGATCCGGCAGCGGGCCGATCTTGCGGCTGAGCTGGCCTTGCTGCGGCTTCCCGGTATTCACGAGCAGATCGCGCACCTGTTGCGGCGTGAGCGGCCCTGACGCTTGCCGCGCGACGCCCTGCAGCACGGCCACCGCACCGCTCACGATCGCGGAGGCGCTCGACGTTCCGGAGAACGTCGCGGTGTAACGGTCCCGCTCGCCCAGCGTCCCACTGTAGAGCTGGCCGTCGCCTCCCGTCGTGACCACGTTCTGTCCCCAGGCATGGACGTCCACGCGGTCGCCGCTGTTGCTGGAGCAGTTCGGGCCGCGTGAGGTCGACAGGCTCGCGCCCACCATCAAGGCGCCGGAGTCCCGGACGGCCCGGTCGAAGGCCCCTCCGTACGTCGGGTGGTCCAGATCCACCGAGCCGTTGCCAGCCGCCTCGACCACGATGATCCCGTTGGCCGTCGCCGTCTGGATCGCGTCGAACGAGGCCTGGAAGAACTCCATGGGAACGTAGTTGCACTGGGTGCTGTTGCAGCTGCACGTGGTCGTGCTCGGGCCGCGAGAATGCACCTCGATGAGCACGACGTCGCCGGCCGTGAGCTGCGCGGCAGCGAGCGCGATCGCGGGCCCGACGTCGATGCCCACCCAGCTCGCGTAGCCGATGCCCGCGAGCGGCGCGACGCCGGTCACGCCGAAGCCGTTCTCCTGCCCGACCAGGACGCCAGCCACGGCGGTGCCGTGGTCCGCGCCGCCAGGGCTCGGCGCGGGCGCGTAGAAGAACGGCGCCGGGAGGTCCTCGTGATCGGGGACCCAGTATCGCTCGACGTCGATGATTCGAACGTCCTCGCCACGGCCGCCCGGGAGCAAACGCGCCTCGGCCACCCCCATGCCGTTCTCGTCGCTCTCCACGTAACCTTGCATGGACGTGAAATCCGGCGTGCTCGCGTCCAGGGCCACGACGCCGGCGCTCGCCTCCGGGGCCGCGGTCGCGGGCTCGGGCTTCGGCTGCACGTAGGCGATCTCCACGCTGGGGTGGGCGTTCAGCGCCTCCACCAGCTCGACCAGCGCGCTCCGCGGGCCTCCCGACCAGGGGGCGTCGAAATAGAGCGACAGATCCGCGAGCTGCCTCGAGCTCCGCTGCTCGCCGCTCGCCTTGAGCGACGCGAGCCGCGCCTCGGGCAGCGGAAACAAGGACTTGAGGCCCATCGATCGCTTCGCGAGGAGCGCGGTGACGCTGCCCAGATCACGCGACAGCTGATCGGCGTCGAGGCCGCTCGCAGCGCTCGAGAGATCGCCGATACCAGGGCTGCTCAGCGTCGAGCCGCGAAGCTGAACCCCTGTCCCTTCGTGGAACTTGATCACGACGCGGACGTCGGAGACGTCCTCCGGGATCCACGCGGACGCCCGAGACTTGTCCGGAACCGCCCGCAGGCCTCGAGCGGGCGCGCTGGCCGGGCTCCCGGCGACCATGGGCTGCGACACCCGGGCGACCGGCTCCGCATCGCCGCAGCCCAGGACGCCGGCCGAGATCCCCAGCAGCAGCGCGTGCAGGGCGCGACGCAAAGAAACATGACGAGACACGATGTTGGAGTGCTTGGTTTGATTGACTGGCATCACGGCATCAAAAGCAAGGGTGGACGATTCCCTGTTCGAGGGCGAACAGAGGACCGCCGCGCCTGTCCTCGGCAGCGTTGAGTCTCGGGCTCAAGGGGCCTTCGGAGACAGAGGGACCTTCGAAAGCGAACAAAGCAGGGTCCGGGCACGCGCCAGGGCGTAACCCTGGCATCACGGACACCTGCGCAGCGCCCTGCTGGATGCTGCCGAGGCGCTCGCGACGTTCGGAGCAGACTTGTCATGGCGATCGGGCGCTGTCAAGCGACCGGATGCCAGCATCCGCTTCATACTTCTTGACATTTCACGAGCAGCGCGGGGGTCACTCGCCCATCTTCTCCTCGTACTTCGCCGCGATGTCGTGCTCGCACAGGAACTCGATGGTCACGCCGATCTTCGAGAGCGCAGCGCGCCACCCCCACCACTTGCTGTCGAAGGACTGCAAGATCGGCGGGTGCTCGGCGTGCGCGGCGGCCACGGCGAGGAATTTCCGATCCGAGCGATCATAGACGATGCCCCCCGGCGGCCTCGGCAGCTCGACGAAATCCTCCTCGTCGTCCTCGGCCGGCGTGATCGGCACGCGCGTGACCTTCTCGCCGCCCCACTCGTGCGTGAGCAGCCACTTGAGAAAGGCGTCCCCCGGTCCGGGCTGGCCCCTTGCGCTCAGGTTGGCGCGGTACTCCGCGACGATCCGCCCGCCGTCATCGATGAAGACGTGCCCCCGCGCCATCACGGCCTGAAGCGCCCTGGCGCTCGCCACGGTGCAGGCCGCGGACACGCCCGGGTTCGCGCCGTTGGCGGTCATCGTCACGTTCGTGTCGACCACGCAGCGCAGAGACACCCGGGTCACGAGGATCTCCCCTTCCGCATTCGCCTGGCCTGAGCCTCCGTCCGGGCGACGAGATCGTCCATCTCGTCCCCGAAGAAGCCGTCCGGCCAGTTCCGGATGTTGCCGTAGTCGTCGACGTCCAGCTCCTCGATCCGGGCGCTCGCGTCCTCGGTATGGACGAAGTAGAGCGCGGCGTCGTCCTTCGAGAGCGCCTCCTCGGCGATGCGCCGCTGGAGGCGCCGCAGGAAGTGCTCGGAGTGGCTCTCGACGATGAGCTGGCAGTCGCGCGCCTCGCCGTCCTCGCGGGCGCGGATCGCGTCGATGAACAGGTCGGCCAGCTCGGCCTGCACGCGCGGGTGCAGGTGCATCTCGGGTTGCTCGAAGATCACGATCGAGCGCCGGGGCACGTAGAAGCACTCGACGATCACCGGCAGCACGTGGCTCACGCCGAAGCCCACGTCCGAGAGCTTCACCTCCGGGCGCCTCGCGCCCGTCCGCACGAGGACCTCGTACTCCTTGCGGTGCTCCCCCAGCGCCTTGACCTGGAACTCGTGGATCAGCCCCATGCTCCGCAGCCGCTCCGCCACGGCCTGCGCGAGGGGCATCGGCCTCTGCCTCCCCTCCCAGTGGAAGGCCCGGTCGCCGGCGGCGAGGATCGCCTCGATCGCGCGCTCGCCGCGGGCTCCGACGTGCTCCGGGATCTCGCCGGACCAGAGGTGGTGCCGCCTCGGGACCTCGCGGAACGGCCCGACGTAGAACACGCCCTCCAGCAACCGCTCGAGCTCCAGCGCGAGGTCGGCCGTGAAGGCGGCGTTCTGGTAATACGCGGCGACCTCGTCGGGGAAGCCGTAGAAGCGAACGGGCGCGGGCAGCGCCGAGGCGTGGCCCTCGCGGCGCGCCAGCGCATAGCGAGAAGACGAGAGATCGAACTCGGCCTTCCTGCGGCGCTGCCTGGCCCCGGACCGCTCCGTGACGGCGAGATCGAGGACCCCGGCCCCACCCCTCCGCAGCTCGTAGCGGAAGGACTCGGTCCAGGGTTGATGCCTCTCGTCCGCGACGAGGCGCGCCCCGAACTCGAGCTCATCGCCCGCGTACGCCGCGCCCGAGAGCGGGTCGCGGATCTCGAGCGGCCGCTCCAGCGACCACCGGAGCGTGAACTCGACCGGCCGCGAGACGTCGTGTCCGTGCACCGTGTCTTCGTACGTGCCGACCTCCACGAGGCCCCGGCCGTCGCCGAGCTGCAGCGCGCGCTGCCGGTCCGGAGACTCGGCCGTCTGCTTCAGCAGCAAGAGCAGCTGCGGGACGCTCGTCTTGCCGGCGCTGTTGGTGCCGAAGAGCACGGTCAGCGGAGCCAGCCGGATGTCCCCCGAGTCCTGCCAGGCCTTGAAGTTCCTGAGTCGCAGCTTGGTCAGCATCTCCGTCTCCCGCGCGAACAGCCCCTGCTGGAGACCGGCCGGCCTCGGCGCGCCTGGCTCCGGCCCCGTCGCCCGGTCGTCGCCGCGCCGCGCTGCCCTCTCGTCGGGAGGAAGGGAAAGCAAAGCGCTTCGATGATGTCAACGGCGAACCGCCTCGTTCACCTCGGGGGGACAGGGCCGGAATGATCACGTGCTGGCCGGACGACCGGTCGAGGGCCCAGCGGCTCGGGGGGCCCGCGCGGGCGTCATGATCTCGCTGACACGCCGGCACAGCTCGGCACAGGCGCCGGCGGGTGGTGGTCACGTTTGGGGTGCTCACCTCCGGGGCTTGCGTTCCGGCGGGCCCCTTTTGTGGCCCGCCTGCACTCCAGCCCCTCCGGTGCGCACCCCAAACGTGACCACCACCCGCCGGGGGGAGCGGCATCGAAGGGCCGAGCGCTGGACGGGACGGGGAGCGCTTCAGCGGGAGACGAGATCCTTCATCCAGGGCACGTCGCTGGACATCGCCTCCTGGAGCACGCCGACCCACTCCTGGTCGGTCATGCGCTCGAAGTTGTCGGTGATCTTCTCGAAGTACGACGAGGCGAGCCCCACGAACGCGCGCGGCGTGCCGCAGGGGTCGGCCGTCACGACCATGAGCCGCGGCAGGCCGGTGCCCACGTGCAGCACGCGGCCCACCGGCGCGCCGCCCTCGTCGGTCGGCTGCGTGTGCACGTCGGCGATCGTCGGGTCCTGCTCCACGCTCTTCGACGGGTCGAAGAAGAGCCGCGCGTACCAGCCGTCGGCGCCCTCAGGCGAGCCGCAGCCGTACTGGATCCGGACGGCCTGGTTGATGAAATCGAGGTGCTCCTGCGTGAGGGGCACGCCGGCGCGCTCGTTCTCGGCCATCTCGCCGAGCGTCCGCGCGATGTCGTGGAGCTGCGAGAAGTACGAGAGCAGCCGCTCCTCGAAGTTCCTCGGCGCCCCCGACAGATCGAGCGCGCCGACGATCTCGCCGCCGTGCTCGGCCAGCTCCGCGATGCGCGCGAAGAACGCCGGGTACGGGTCGACGTACGCGTCGGGGAACTCGCAGGTGGCGCCGCTCGTGTACGACTGCTTGGCGTAGAGCAGCGTGTCGTGGCGGAGCTCGGCCCAGGAGGCGAGCTGGGTGTTCAGCAGGCGCCGGCCCCACGCCTCGGTCTTCGCCACGCCGGGCAGCCCCTCGCCGTCGCCGAGCGCCCGCGCCGGCGACAGCTCCCTGAGCGCGCCGAGCCAGCGGTTGTAGAGGTTCTTGCCCCAGAAGTCCGCGGGGTGCGCGTCGACGAGCACGCGCATCATGTGCAGGTCGGGCGCGTAGGAGAACCGCCCGAGCTCGGGCGCGAGGAGCTGGCCCGCCTGGTCGTTGCCCATCGCGGCGAACGCCGCGTCGAGCGGGCTCGGCATCATGCGCTTCACAGAGCCGCCCTGCACCCGGTCGTAGACCACGTTCGAGAAGACGTGCGAGTCGACCACGTACCGCTGGCCGAGCAGCGCGAAGCTCGACGAGAGGGGCAAGGTGCCCTGGCCCAGCCCGTTGATCATGATGTGGCTCGAGATCCGCTGCGTGCCGTGCCCCCCCTTCACGATGGCCTCGGCGATCCGCGCGTCCGGGACGCCGGCCAGGCCGGCGGCGTCGGAGAGCTCGAGGTCGGCGAGCAGGTCGTCGAGCTCCGGCAAGGTCATGTAGTCGCTCTCGCCGACGAAGGCCTGGATCGTGTCGTCGATGCGCTTGTAGCGCGCGACGGTGTCGGCCTCGGCGAGGGCGCGCAGCGCGTACGCGCCCTCGATCTGCCGCCGCTGGAGGACCTGGGAGCCGTCCGGCCGGGTCTCGAGGAAGCGGAAATCCACGCGGCCGAGCCACATCATGCTGCGGAAGTAGCGCTCGAGCTCGGGGTGCATCTCGTCGACGTAGTGGCCGCGGGGCTCGAACTGCGAGAAGTCCATGAGCCGCTGGGCGCCGAAGAGCTCCACCTCGGCCATGCCCTGGTGGGCCTCGGCGCCCGCGACGAGCGCCGCGATCTCCTCGGCGCTCGCGCCCGCGACCGGGGCGATGGGCTTGCCCTCGAGCAGCGCGAGCGCCACGGCCGTGAACAGGTCCGCGTCCACGCGCGCCTGGTCGCCGAGCGCGCCGGCGGCGCCCGCGGCGAGCCGCGCGCGCATGTCCTTCAGCATCTTGCCGAGCTCGGGCACGAGCGAGACGACCTCCACCTCCTTCAGGATCGCGTCGTACGAGCTGTGGACCGCGTGCAGGATGGAGTCCGCGGACACGTAGAGCGGCAGGTCGAGCGCGTAGATGCTCGCGTAGCCGTAGACGAAGGTCGGGAAGCGGTGGCTGTCCGCGATGACGAAGCCCTTCTCGGAGAGCGTCGCGAGCTCGGCCTCGCCGAGGGCGAGCGAGGTGCCCTGGAGGAGCGCGAGGCCCTCGGCGTCCGCCGGCGCGTAGGACAGGCCCGACGAGAAGGAGACGGCGTACTTCGAGGCGAAATCCTCGGCCGACAGGCTCGCCGAGGCGTCGCGCTCCTCGAGCAGCGCGGCGAGCTCCGCCTGCTGCTCGGGCGCGAGCGGCGCGGCCGACCCGGGCTCGGACGGCGTGGTCGGCCCGGGCTCGGACGGCGTGGTCGACCCGGGCTCGGACGGCGTGGTCGGTTCCTCTGTGCCCGAGGCGCCGGGCCCGGGCTGGCGCGCGTCGCCAGCACAGCCGGCGGCGAGGGTGGCGAGGAGCGTGACGATGGGAAAGTGAAGAAGCAGGTTGCGCATCGGGTTCCCCTTCCAGAGAGCGCCCCGGACCCCGGGGCGACGGCGGTGCTGTGGGCAAGGATGGTGCCGCAGACGGGGAAGCCGGACCTGCCCCCCGCGACAGGGTGAGACAGCCCTGCTCCGGCCGGACCGGCAATGAGGCGCACCGGCGCGAACGACGCAGGCTTCATGATGCGCGCAACATCCCCCTTCGCCAGCGCACGAGGGCTCCTGCGCGCTCAGCCGATCTCCCGGCGATTCGGCCCGTCGGCCCCTCAGTTTCTGCCAGTTTCCGCGATCTGCGCGCCGGACCGGCCGATCGCGCAGGCGACGCATTCCGTCTCGGCATGACCAATTGCCAGCGCATCTCACGCTGTCAGCGGATCGGGCCAATCTGACGTGCCGTCGCGCGGAGGGGCGTGACGTCGGCGCGCGAGGTGGCTACAAGGGGCGCGGAGGTCACTGCCATGTCCATCACATTCTATTACTCTCCGCAGTCCAGCGCCGGGCGCATCCGCGTGTCGCTCGCCGAGCTCGACGTTCCCCACGAGATCATCCGGGTCGACCTGCGCGCCGGCGACCAGAAGAAGCCGGACTTCCTCGCCCTCAACCCCAATGGCAAGGTGCCGACCCTCGTGATCGACGGCACCCCGATGTTCGAGTCGGTGGCGATCCAGATCGCCCTCGGCGAGCGCTACGGCGTCCAGAAGGGCCTGTGGCCGGCCCCCGGCGCGCCCGAGCGGCTCATGGCCCTGACCTGGCTCGTCTGGGGCCAGGTCAGCCTCACCGGCGCCCTGTTCCACTACATGGCGAACACGAGCGAGTATTTCCCCAAGGAGATGCACAACGAGAAGCAAGCCGAGCAGGCCCTGACCGAGGTGCGCGACCTGCTCCGCATCCTCGACAGCCGCCTCGACGGCCGCCCGTACCTCACCGGCGAGCGCTGTACCCTGGCGGATCTCGACCTCGCGTCCGTGCTCGGCTGGGGCCTGCCGGCGGCCAAGATCGACTCCTCCGAGCAGAAGAACGTGCATGGCTGGCTCGGCCGCATCATGGAACGCCCGGCCGTCAAGGCGGCGATGGTCGAGACCTGAGCCCGGGGGCGCCCCGCTCGCCGAGCGGGCGAGGCGCCCCCGCCTCTGCACCGCCTGCGCGGCCAGGACTGACGGTCCTCCACGCTGTCGGCGCGCTGCCGGGCACCGCGCCCGGGTGTCCTTGCGCGCGGCCGACACATGCTAGAACTCGGCCGCAATGACGGTCCTCCAGGTCGCCGACCTCAGCTTCGGTTACGGCGCCGACAAGCTGTTCCAGGGCATCACGTTTTCTCTGGAGCACGGCCAGCGCGCCGCCCTCGTCGCGCCGAACGGCGCGGGCAAATCGACCCTGCTCCGCCTGGTCGCCCGGGAGCTCGCCCCGGACACGGGCTCGGTCGTGATCCGCAAGGGGGTCCGGGTCGCCTACTTCCGGCAGTCGCACGAGCTCCACGCCCAGGGCACGGTGCTCGACGCCTTCCTCTCCGGGTTCTCCGAGGTGCTCGAGCTGCGCCACGCCCTCACCGCGGCGCAGCACGCCGCCGCGAGCGGCAGCGAGGCCGATCTCGCCCGCCTGAGCGACCTCACGGATCGCTACCACATCGCGGGCGGCGACGACCTCGAGCGCCGCGTCGAGATCATCGCGGCCCACCTCGGGTTCAGGCCCGCCGACATGGACCGCCCCGTCTCGAGCCTGTCGGGCGGAGAGCGCGGCCGCCTGCAGCTCGGCGTCGTGCTCGCGATCGAGCCCGACCTCTTGCTGCTCGACGAGCCGACGAACCACCTCGACATCGAGACCATCACCTGGCTCGAGAAGCACCTCGCGGGCCTCGCCGGCGCGCTGCTCTGCGTCTCGCACGACCGCGCCTTCCTCGACGCCGTCTGCCCGAGCACGATGGAGCTCGGGCACAGGAGCTTCCGGGTCTACCCGCTCAGGTACAGCGACTACGCGGTCGCGCGCGAGGAGGACCTCGCCCGGGAGCGGGAGCTCGCCGAGCGGCAGGAGGCGTTCGTCGCGAAGACCGAGGAGTTCATCCGGCGCAACATCGCCGGCCAGAAGACGAAGCAGGCGCAGAGCCGGCGCAAGATGCTGGAGAAGCTCGACACCGTCGAGCGCCCCGAGGACGTGTGGGCGACGGCCGAGCGGGTCCGCTTCCGGTTCGCGCCCGCCCCGCGCAGCGGGGACATCGTGCTCGACGCGCGCGGCCTCGGCGCCTCCCGCGGCGGGCGCGCGCTGTTCTCCGGGGTCGAGCTCCTGCTCCGGCGCGGCGACCGCGTGGGCGTCGTGGGGCCGAACGGGTCGGGCAAGTCGACGCTGCTCAAGCTGCTCGCCGGCGCGGGCGCGCCCGAGGACCAGGGCGAGGTGCGGCGCGGGACGAACCTGTGCCAGGGCTACTTCGACCAGCACCTCGGCTCGCTCGACCCGGCCCGGACCGCGGTCGAGGAGATCCGCAGCGTCCGGGCCGACATGAACGTCGACGCGACCCGCCAGTACCTCTCGCGCTTCCGGTTCTACGGCGACGACGCGCTCCGGAAGGTCCAGGGCTTCTCGGGCGGCGAGCGGAGCCGGCTCGCGCTCGCGAAGCTGCTGCTCGAGCCGCGCAACCTGCTCTTCCTCGACGAGCCCACGAACCACCTCGACATCCCGGCGGCCGAGATCCTCGAGGAGGCGCTCACGGGCTTCGAGGGCACGGTGGTGCTCGTGTCGCACGACCGGCGGTTCCTGGAGGGGGTGACGACCCGCGTCGTGGCGGTGCGCGACGGGCAGGTGGACGTCTACCCCGGCGGCTTCCGCGACTACCGCGACCACCTGGAGAAGCTCGCGGCCGACGCCGCGCGCGAGGAGGAAGCGGCGCGCGAGGCGGCGCGCGCTCCGGCGCAGGGCGCGCGGGGCGGGCGCGGCGCGGCGCCCGCGGCGGCGCCGCGCGACGAGGCCCGGGCCGCGGCGGGCGACCGGAGCGGCAAGCCGGCGCGCGCGGTGCGCCGGAGCGGCTCGACGATGCCGCCGACGGGCGACGCGGGCGACGCGGCGGCGCGCCGGCGGGCGTTCGAGAGCGACAAGGCGACGGCGCGGGCGGCGGAGCGCAAGCGCAAGCGGGTGAAGGAGCTCGAGGCGGAGATCGCCGCGGGCGAGTCGCAGCTTGCGGCGATGCGGGAGGAGCTGAAGAAGGATCCCGGTGGCGACTGGGCGAAGCTCGCGGAGGCGGCGCGCAAGGAGCAGGCGCTCGCGAAGCGCGTGGACGAGGCGATGGCCGAGTGGATGGCGCTGAGCGAGGAGCTCGGGGCGTCGGCGACGGCCGGGGGCGGGGCGTGACCCGCGCGGCGCCGGGCGGCGGGCGGCGGGGCGCGACGCGCGGGGGGAGGGCGGCCCGCGCCCGCCTCGCCGCGCTCCTGCTCGCCCTGCTCGCCGCGGCGCCCGCCGGGGGCTGCACGGAGAAGGGCGACGACGGCACCACCCCGAAGCCGGCGTCGGCCGAGCTGCCGCCGCTCGAGCTGCGCGACGACACGGCGAACCTGATGCTCACGTGGATCGACGAGAAGGGCGACACCCACGTCGAGCTCCGCCCCGCCGACGTCCCGCCCGAGGGCCGCTCGCTCGTGCGCGCCATGCTCTCGGACCGGACGGAGGGCACGCGCGACGTCTTCTACATCGCGGATCTGACGCAGAAGCGCCCGGACGGGACGTATGCGGTCAGGACGATGCCGCGGCGGGAGTGGGAGTCGCTGCTGGAGAAGCGGCGCGCGGAGCACCTCGCGAAGACGACGCCCCCGCCCGCGGCGCCGGGCCCCGGCGGCTCGGCCGGCGCCGGCGCGCCCGGCGCGCCGGGTCAGCTCGCCGGCCTGACGGTGATCATCTACGGCGCCTCGTGGTGCAAGCCGTGCCACCAGGCCGCGGACTACCTGCGCGCGAAGGGCGTCGCCGCGATCGTCAAGGACATCGAGGAAGACCCGGCCGCGGCCGCGGAGATGCAGGACAAGCTCGCGAAGAGCCACCAGCGCGGCGGGAGCATCCCGATCATCGACGTGCGCGGGCAGATCCTCGTCGGGTTCAGCCCGGGGGCGATCGACGCGGCGCTCGCGCGGGCGGCGCGCGGCACGACGCTCTGACGCGGAGGCGGCGGGCGCGCGCTGCCGCGGGGGAGCGCTGGCGCCGCGTCGAGCGCGCCGCGTCCGTCGTGTCGTTCGAGCCGCGCCTGCTCCGGACCGCCGATCCCGCTGGCGAGCGCGCGTCCGGCGAGTCGGTCCGGATGAGCCCGCCGAGCGGGTCGCAACGCAGATCGGGGAGACTCCAGGCTCGGACGACTCGGCCGGACCGTGGATACGCGCTCACGGGAGCTCTCGTCGATTCCATGGTCTATTCCATGATCGAGAGTCGCTGGACTGACGCAGTGTTCACTCACCGACATCGATGCGCCCTGTCGCCCGACGGTGACCAGCCGAGGGGCAGCCCGGGAGCTCCCGGCGCGACCCGTCGACGCGCTCGCCCTGGGCGCCATCCCACGAAGTGCCAAGTCGTCCCGGTTATAAGCTGAAGACCTCTTGCGCGCGCGCCACCATCTCCTGGTCAGCCCCGCAGCGCCTCGACTAGAGTAGCGAGCCCCCTCCCGGAGATCTCATGCGCAGCGCCCCCGGTGCGGCTCCCCTCCTCCTCCTCGCGGCGCTCGTCGCGTGCGACCAGACCGCTCCCGCGTCGGAGACACCGCGTGAGCAGACAGCAGCCCTCTCGCCCGCGACGGCGCTGCCCCCGGTGATCTCGACCGTCGCCTGGCCCGCGGCCGCCTCGCTCGACCGGGGCGCGCTCGCGGCGCTGCCGAGGAAGGCAGCCCACGTGGCCATGAAGTCCCAGGTGCCGGTGCTCGTGCCGCCCCGGCGCGAGCTGCTCGCCGCGCCGGTCATCGTGACCCGACAGCACTGGACCTCGTTCTGGGCGAGGACCGAGGAGCTCACCGTCTCGCTCATGATGACCCGGCTCTCTCGCAAAGTTCCCAGCATTCCGCCGCTGCGCGGGGCCCATTCCGTGCGCGGCAAGCCCGCGCTCGTCACGGTGAACGAGGGCATCTGGAGCGCTGCCTGGGCCGAGAACGGCGTCTCGTATGCGCTGGACGTCGAGTGCGCGTCGCCGGAGGCGCCGCCCTGCGCCTCGGACGCGCTCGTGCGCGAGCTCGCCGCGGAGCTCGTGTACGTCGGCGGCGCCGGCGCGAGCGCGGCGGGAGGCCCGCGGTGACCGCGCAGCGCCGCCTCCGCCGCCCTCGGCGCCTCCTCCTCTCTCGGCTCTTCCCCCTCCCTCCGCCCCTCCCCCGGTTCGCGGCGGCGAGCTCGCTGGTCGCCACCGCCGCGCTCGCGCTCCAGCCGGGCGCGGCGGCGGCCGAGCCGTTCTCGTACCACCCGGCCGGCGATCTCGTGCCGGGCTCGGGACAGGGGCGCGCCGATGACGTCGTGTATGCGCCCGGCATGCGCTTTCCCCTCGAGGAGGGCCCCGCGTTCGCGAACTCCCAGGTGTACAGCAAGGGTGGGAGCAACGGCCCGCGAGGAGGGCAGTGCGACGCGGACAACTACGCGTATCCGTGGCGCGACAACTACTGCGAATCGCGATCGTGGGCGATGCCGCTCTGCCCGTCCGGCGCCGGACACCAGGGGCAGGACCTCCGGCCGCCGACCTGCGAGGCGGGGAGACACTGGGTGGTCGCGGCGGCGGACGGCACCATCACGAACGTCGGCAGGTACTCGGTGTACCTGACGGGGGACGACGGGACTCGCTACGAGTACCTGCACATGTCCCATGTCCAGGTCGTGACGGGCCAGGACGTGTCGCGAGGGCAGCGCATCGGGCGGGTGTCCAACGTCTTCGGGAGCACGACGACGACGATTCACCTGCACTTCAACCTGCGGCAGTCCGTGAGCGGCGTCGGCATGGTCTACGTGCCGCCCTACGCGTCGCTCGTGGCGTCGTACCAGGCGCTGCTCAACAGGCCGCCCGAGGGCGCCCTGGAGTCGGCGGGCTGCGGCGGCCTCCGCGGCTTCGCGCGGGATCCGGACGACGAGGGCGCGCCGGTGAGCGCGCGGCTCTACGTCGACGCCGAGGCGACGGACGAGGGCGCCCTGGGCCACACGCTCCTCGCGGACCGGCACCGCGACGACCTCTGCGCGCCGCTCGGCGCGTGCGCGCACGGCTTCGAGGCCCCGGTGCCGCTCAGCCTGCTCGGCGGCGCGCACGTGATCCGCGCCTACGGGGTCGACACGCTGAGCGGCGCCGAGGCCGAGCTCGCGGGGAGCCCGAGGGAGCTCGCGTGCCCGCTCGCGCTGCCCGGCGGCGTGCGGCGGCCCCTCGGCGACGCCGCGGCGCTCGGGGCCTGGGGGCTGTCGCGGTTCTGGGACGTGGCCCGCGCGACGGACGCGGCGCTCGACGCGCTGCCCGAGGGCGACGCCTTCCCCGCGTCGCCCGAGCTCGTGCGCGGCGACGACGGCGCGCACGGGCTCTGGCTGATCGACGGGGCCGAGCGGCGCGCCGTGCCCGACGCCGCGGTGGCGGAGGCCTGGCGGTTCGATCCGGACGCGGCCGCGGTGTGGCCGGCCGGGAGGCTCGCCGCGATGCCGCTCGGGCCGACGCTCCCGCCGCGACCGTTCCTCGCGCAGGGCTCCGGGCCGGCGCTCTACGTGATCGACACGCCGCCGCACCGCGCCGGGGGCGGCGGCGAGGCGGGCGCCGGAGGCGGCGGAGGCCCCGACGGCGCTGGCGTTGCCGGCGCGGCCGGCGTCGGGGGCGGCGGAGGCACCGGCGTCGGCGGCGCGGCCGGCGTGGAGGATGGGCAGAGCGACATCCACGGCGGCATCCACGGGCAGGTCCGCTGCGCGTACGGCGCGGCCGGCGCCGGCGCGGGATGGCCGGGCGGATGGCTCGTCGCGGTGGCGCTCGGCGCGGCGCTGCGGCGGCGCGCCGTCGCGGTCAGCCCCCGTGGTAAGCTCTCCGCTTGCGGTGTCGCGGGCGCCGGCGACGGCGACGAGGCCGCCTCCGTGAGACACCGCATCGCCATCGACCATGAACCGACCCAGAGCGTTAATCTTCGATCTCGATGGAGTGATCATCGACACGGAGCGCCTGCACGAGGAGGCGAAGCGGATCACGTTCGAGAGGTACGGGCTCTCGGTCCCCGAGCGCCTGTACGCGGCGTTCAGGGGGCGGTCTGACCTGGACATGGTCGAGCACGTCGTCCGGGAGCTCGCCGGCGGCGCGCTGTCGGCCGCGGAGGTCGTGGGCCGCAAGCACGAGGTGTTCAGAACACTTCATGACAGGATAGCCCTCATCGAGGGGTCGCTGGAGTTCATCCGCCTCTCGCGGCGCCGCTTCGAGCGGCTCGCGCTCGCGACCTCCGCGACGAAGGAGAACCAGCGGTTCGCGTTCACGCGGTTCGGCCTGGATCCGTTCTTCGATGTCGTCGTGACCGCCGAGGAGATCGCCCGGACCAAGCCCCACCCGGATCCGTACCTCAGGGCCTCGGCGAAGCTCGGCCTGGATCCGGGCGCGTGCCTGGTGATCGAGGATTCGACGAACGGGGTCCTGTCGGCCAAGAGAGCGGGCTGCGCGGTCGCGGCGATCACCACGTCGTTCAGCCGGGAGGAGCTGGAAGGAGCGAACGCCGATCACCTGGTGGACAGCTTCTCCGAGCTCACCGCGCTGCTCGGGCTCGACGAAGGCCGCGCGCGGTAGCCACGGCAGCGCCGGCGGCGCCTCGCGCCCCCGTCGTCTTCCCGATCCCCGGCTCCCGGAGAGGCCGCGCGCTACAGCGGCAAGAGCAACAGCCCCTGCCGGGCGTCGAGCTGCTCCAGGAACCAGTCCCGGTGGCGCCGCTCCACCGCCAGCGCCGACCTCAGGACGTCGCGCGCGCGCTCGGTGAGGCCGTCGCGCGACAAGATCATCCGTTCATAAGCAGCGCAGCTGTCCTCCTCGTAATGCCTCATCGCCTCCAGGATCGCGCGATCCCCGACGACGCCGTTCGTCAGCGCCTTGCTCTTCAGCTTGGGTCGGATGGGGGTCTCGATGGGTGGGGCGCCGAGCTCCTGGGCCAGGTCGGCGAGCTCGTCGAGGTGGTGTTCGTGATCGCTCAGGAAGCTCGCCAGACGGCTCCTGTCGCCTGGGCGGCTCATCCGCGCGAGCGCCGCCGTGAAGGCGTCCACCGCGGACCAATTGAGCTCGATCAGTTCAGTCAAGGACCCGATGAACGCGGCCTCGCCGCCGATCACGGACGCCATGGAATCTCGCTCCTCTCGACAGGAAGCGGGGCCGCCCGCGAAGGGATGGTGGGCGGGTGCTTCTCCAGGTCTGCGACGCTCGCAAGCCGGATGCCGGAGCCCGCCTGTGCAGCGGCTATCCATCACGGCGCCCGAGACGCCCCGGAGGCTCGCGGCTTTCCGCGATTGTCGCGTCTGCCGCGCGGCCCCCGCGACCAGGGACGGAGTCCGCTCACACAGGCGATGCGACGGCTCAACCCACATCGAGGCCGCCATCGTCCCACGCGCGGCCCACCCGATCTGGAGCCGTGAACCCGCCGGCCGCACAGGCGATCTGGAGAACCCCCGCCCACGTCGAGCAAGGTCGCAGAGCGCCCGCATGCCCTGGACGGATCGAGCCGTGTCTCCGGCGGGCCGGAGGCCCGCCGTCGAGGCGTGGAGATGGAAAACGCGCCGGAAGGTGGGAGAGCTCGGGGCGCGGGGCCGCTACTTCTTGCCGAACAGGCCGCCGATGGAGCTCGCGAGGCTGCCCACGTCCAGGTTGGCGATGGCGGGGGCCGCCGCGCCAAGCGCGGTGTCGACGTGGGCGGCGAGCGGCGCGGGGAGCTTCTGCTTCAGGAAATCGACCACCATCTCCACGGCCACGCGGGCCTTGTCCTCGGAGATGCCAACTTTCTCTGCGACCTGCCGTACCAGCTCGTCCATGGCTCCGACGCACGTCCTTTCTGCGCAACCGCGCTCCGGGGCAGAGGATCCACGCCTCGATCCGCACCGGCAAGGGAATTCCGCGCGCGCGGGAGGCGCGGCACGTCGGGGGCTCACCGGAGGGGCTGAAGTGCAGGCGAGCCACCAGCGGGGCTCGCCGTCACGCAAGCCCTGGAGGTGAGCCCCCGACGTGCCGCGCCTCCCGCGCGCGCTCTCAGGTCGCCCGCTCGAGCGCGCGCACGAGGAGCGGCGCCACCGAGCGCAGGGCGCCGGGCGCGTCGGCGAGCTGCTGGCTGCCAGGGTGCGAGTCGGTGCCGAGCAGCGTCGCGAACACGCCGGTCGCCCTGATCTTCTCGAGCGAGTCGCCCGGCAGCACGAGGTGGCTCGCCACGGCGTGGACCTTCGACGCCCCCGCGGCGAGGTACGCGCGCCCCGCCTGGACGAGCGAGGACCCCGTGCGCACCATGTCATCGTAGATGACGACCTCGCGGCCGGACACGTCCGCGTTGACGCCCGTCACGCCGACGCCGCCCTCCCGCCGCTCCTTGTAGACGAACGCCGGCTCGACGCCGAGCGCGCGGGCCAGGCTCTGCACCCACTTGGCCCGGCCGGCGTCCGTCGCCGCGAGCACGTACGGGCGATCGCCCATGAGCTCGCGGACCGCCTGCGTGATGAGCGGAGCGCCGTAGAGGTGGCGCGTCACGTGCGAGTCGCTGAAATAGAACTCGATGCCGTCGGTGTGCAGATCGAAGAGGAAGATGCGCGTCCCCGCGTCGCACGTGGGGATCGCCGAGATGAGCCGCGCCCGCGTCTTCGCCGTCACCACCTCGCCCGGCTTCACGGCCCTCTCCATGGTCGCGTAGCCGAAATACGGCATCACGATGGAGAGCGACCGGGCGCCGGCGCGGGAGATGGCGCAGCCGAGATCGTAGATCTCGAGCCAGTCGAGATCCTGAGGGGCGCCGCCGAGCAGGACCACATCGCGGCCCCAGCAGTCGACCGCGACGCGGAGGTAACGCTCGCCGTCCGGGAAGCACTTGCGCTCGACGAGGCCGCGCTCGAAGTCGCCCGCGGCCAGGAAGGCAGGCTCCAGGTACGCATACGAGCGGATCGTGATGAGGAGAGGGCGCTGGCTCATCGCCCACCTCGGCGGCGCGGCCGGGCCTTCGCGGCGGGGAGCTCCCTGGCCCCCCGGGGCGGCGCGGGCGGCGCGGAGGCCCCGGGAGCCCCCACGGTGATGAGGACGCTCTTCAGGTGGGGCTCTGCGCCTGGCTCGCTCGGGAAGTCGACGGGATCGGGGAGGTCTTTCATCTGCACGACGTCGCATCCTGCTTCACGCGCGGCCTCGTGCAAATGGCGCCGGAACTTCACGCGCGCGATGCCGCGGTGGTTGGTGCACGCCAGCATCCGGCCGCCCGGGGCGAGCAGGCGGAATGCGAGCGCGGCGAGCGCGCCGAAGTCGCTCGCCGCGCTGAAGCGGCTCTTCTTCGTCGTCGCGAAGCTCGGCGGATCGATCACGATGAGGTCGAAGCGCTGGCCGGCCTGCGCGGCCGCCTTGAGCCACGGGAACACGTCGGCCTCGACCACGACGTGCGCCGCCGCGCCCGCGCCGATCGCGTCGAGGTTGTCGCGCGCCCAGGCGAGCGCGCCCCGGGACACGTCGACCGTGACGCTCTCGCGCGCGCCGCCCGCCACGGCCGCGACGGTGAACGCGCCCGTGTAGGCGAACAGGTTCAGCACCCGCGCGCCCCCGGCGAGCTCGCGCAGCCGCCGCCGGTTCTCGCGCTGATCGAGGAAGATGCCGGTCGAGAGCCCGTCGCCGAGCCGCACCTTGTACGGCAGGCCGTGCTCGAGGACGGTGAGCTCGTCCGGCGCGTCCTGCCCGCGCACGGCGTGCCGCGGCGCGAACTCCTCGCGCCGCGCGTCGACGATGACGCTCGCGTGCTTCGGGCGCACCTTGAGGTAAACGCCCTTCGCCCCGAGGCGGTGGGCGGCGTCGAGCACGACCTCCCGCGGCGGCGCGCCCGGCTCGCCCTCGCCCGCGCCGAAGAGCGACACCACGAGGTGCTCGCCGTACAGGTCGACCGAGACGGAGGGGAGCCCGTCGCCCGCGCCGTGGACGAGCCGGAGCGCCGTGGTGTCGCCCGCGCGCGCGACGCCGTAGCGCCGCTCGGCGGCCTCGCGCATGGCCCGCTCGACGGCCGCGACGCCCCCCGCGTACGGGTCCGCCGGCGCGGCCGAGAGCCACGCCGCGAACGCCTCCGGCAGCCGCGCGCGGAACGCGACGGGCGCGCCCGTGGCCGGGTGATCGAGGCGGAGCTCGGCCGCGTGCAGGAGCAGGCGCGCGGCCCCGGGGCCGCCGTAGAGCGGATCGCCGGCGATGGGCAGGCCGATCGCGGCGAGCTGCACGCGGAGCTGGTGGGTGCGGCCGGTCTCGGGCCGGAGCTCGAGCAGGGCGCGGTCGCCGCGGCGCTCCAGGAGCCGGTAATGGGTGATCGCCAGCGTGCCGCCCGCGTCCTTCCCCGCGCCGGACGCGGCCTTTCCGACGCCGCCCGCGGCCTTCCCCGCGCCGCCCGCGGCCTTCCCCATGCCGCCCGCGGCCTTCCCCATGCCGCCCGCGGCCTTCCCCATGCCGCCCGCGGCCTTCCCTGGCCGCGCCGCGCGCGCGGGCCGCGCCGGACGCGGGCCGCCCGCCTCGGCGATCGCGCGCATGGCGCCGCCCGGCGCCGGCACGAGCCGGTGTCGCAGGGTGCCGCGCGGCGCGCGCTCGCCGAAGCCGGCGACGGCGGCGACATACGTCTTCTGTACGGTGCGCCCCTCGAACTGCCGCGCGACGGCGGCGTTCGCCTCGCGCCGCCGCGTGAACAGGAGCACGCCGGAGGTGTCGCGATCGAGCCGCTGGTGGATCCCGAGGTACGCCTCGTCGTCGCCCCGGGCGCGGAGGAAGGCGCGGAGGCGCGTCACCACGTCGTCGAGCCGATCCGGCTCGGGCGCGTGCGTCGACACGAAAGCCGGCTTGTCGACCACGATGAGATCCTCGTCCTCGGCGAGGATCCACTCCGGGTGGAAGTCAGGAAAGAGCTCGGAGAGGGGGAGTCGTGGGATCATCAATTCTGCTTGACGTCGGTGCCGGGCGGCGGGGCGGCCGCGGGCGTCGCGATCGGCGACGGCGCGGAGGCCGCGGGCGAGGCGCCTCGCGCCGCGCCGCCCGGCGCGGCGCAGGCCGCCGCGGTCAGGCGGGCGGACGCGTCGGGGGCGGCGAGGGCGGCGAGGCAGGGGCAATTCATCGAAGGGATCGCTTGCGCGGGCGTGTGCGGCGCGTGTTCTAGGACAGGTAGGGCCCAGGAGGTAGCGCCTATCTCCGCCGTCCGCGCTGCGCGCGGCGTCGACGCGCCCCTCGCGTCGTCGCCCGGGCGCGGGCGGCGCGCGGGCCATCACGGAGGACGATTCGCGCCCTGGCCGAAAGCGCACCGCGCCGCCCGACGGGGGGGGGACGCGGGGAACGCGGGGGGCACGCGGGCTGCGCGCGGTGTCGACGCGCGTCGCGCGGTCCGCAAGGCACGCCGCGGACATGACCGGACGAGACCATGTCTTGACCCTTATTTCCACGTAGCCCAAACTCTCCGATCGCATGCGCGTGAGCACACCCTCCCTGATCGATGCGTCGTCGCTCATCCTGATCCTGGACGTGTCGCGCAAGCTCGCGGCGCCATGCGACCTCACAGAGCTGCTCGAGCTCATCATCAAGACGGGGCGGGAGGTGATAGGCGCCGACCGCGGGAGCGTCTTCCTGTACGACGAGGAGGCCAAAGAGCTCTACTCGCGGGTGGCGACGGGGGAGTCGTCAATCCGCGTCAGCATCGACAAGGGCATCGCCGGCGAGTGCGCGCGCAAGCGCCAGACCGTCGTCGTCGACGACTGCTATGCCGATCCGCGGTTCAATCAGGAGATCGACCGCCGGACGGGATATCACACGAAATCCGTGATCACGGTGCCCCTCATCGGGCTCGACGACAGGCTCGTCGGCGTGCTCCAGATGCTGAATTCGGCGGCCGGCCACTTCGGCCCGGACGAGCGCGACGTGGCGGAGCTGCTCGCGTCCCAGGCGGCCGTCGCCGTGCAGCGCACGCTCCTGCTCGAGGAGCGCATGATCAAGCTGAAGCTCGAGCACGACCTCACCATCGCGCGCGAGATCCAGCAGAACGTCCTCCTGCGGCGGCTCCCGCGCTGCCCGGGATACTCGCTGTCGGCGTTCAGCAAGCCGGCGGACGACACCGGCGGCGACATCTACGACGTCATCCAGCTCGACGAGCGCTCGGACGCGTCGCCGCTCCTCCTGCTCCTGGCCGACGCGGCGGGCCACGGCATCGGCTCCGCGCTCAGCGTGACGCAGTTCCGCGCGATGCTCCGGATCGGCCTCCGGCTCTCGGCGGACATGGAGGCGCTGGTGCACCACATCAACCAGCAGCTCATCGACGACCTGCCGGGAGACCGCTTCATCACGGCGTTCCTCGGGACGCTGGACCCGACGACGCACCAGATCCGCTACCACGCCGCCGGCCAGGGGCCGCTCCTCCATTACCGGGCGAACGAGGGGCAGGTCATCTGGCGCGAGCCGACGACGACGCCGCTCGGCATGTTCAAGGATCTCGACCTCCCCGCCGCGCCGCCCATCGTGATGGCGCCCGGCGATCTCCTCGTGCTGCTCACCGACGGCTTCTACGAGTACCAGGACGCCGCCGGGCAGGTGTTCGGCAAGGAGCGCGTCGGCGACCTCATCCACCGGCTGCACGCGCGGCCCACGTCCGACATCCTGGGCGCGCTCCTCGCCGAGGTCCGCCGGTTCGCCGGCTCGGCGCGGCAGATTGACGATCTCACCGCGCTCGTCCTCAAGCGCGACGCCTGACGCCGCCCGGACCACGCCGGCCGGGGCCGGCCGCCGGACCGGCAGGGCCGACCGTCCCTCCGCTCGTTTCGGCCCGGGCCGCCCGCCCCTCCGCTCGTTTCGGCCCGGGCCGCCCGCCGTCGCGCTTCCCCTTCTTCCCCTCCCCTCGTCCTTGCGCTAGCTAGGCGCGCGATGAGCGCTGTCGCCTTCGCCCCTGCCCCCGCCCCCTCCCCCTTCCCCGGCGATCCGCCGGTCGACCTCGCGCTCGCGCAGGCGCACAAGCTCTCGGCGAGCGAGTGGGAGCGCGCGCGCGAGCGGCTCGGCCGCCAGCCGACGTTCACCGAGGTCGGGGTGCTCAGCGTGATGTGGAGCGAGCACTGCTCGTACAAGAGCTCGCGCGTGCACCTCTCCCGGCTGCCCACGACCGGCCCGCGGGTCATCCAGGGGCCCGGCGAGAACGCGGGCGTCGTCGACATCGGCGACGGGTTCGCGGCCGTCTTCAAGATGGAGTCGCACAACCACCCGTCCTACATCGAGCCCTATCAGGGCGCGGCCACGGGCGTCGGCGGCATCCTGCGCGACGTCTTCACCATGGGCGCGCGCCCCATCGCGAACCTCGACTCGCTCCGGTTCGGCCGGCCGGATCACCCCCGCACCGCGGCGCTGCTCCGCGGCGTCGTCGCGGGGGTCGGCGGCTACGGCAACTGCATCGGCGTGCCGACCGTGGGCGGCGAGCTCTCCTTCGACCGCGCCTACGACGGCAACATCCTGGTCAACGCCTTCACGTGCGGCGTGGTCCGCGCGGACCGCATCTTCTATGGGCGGGCGAGCGGCGTCGGCAACAACGTGCTCTACGTCGGCGCGAAGACGGGGCGCGACGGGATCCACGGCGCCACCATGGCGTCGGACGAGTTCTCCGAGGGCGGCCCGAGCCAGCGGCCCACGGTCCAGGTCGGCGACCCGTTCATGGAGAAGCTCCTGCTCGAGGCGTGCCTCGAGATCTTCGCGGAGGACCTCCTGGTCGGCATCCAGGACATGGGCGCCGCGGGGCTCACCTCGTCGTCGGTCGAGATGGCGGGCCGGAGCGGCAGCGGGCTCGACCTCGACCTCGACCTCGTCCCGCGGCGCGCGGCGCGGCTCACGCCGTACGAGATGCTCCTCAGCGAGTCGCAGGAGCGCATGCTCCTCGTCGCCAAGCCCGGGTGCGAGGCGCGCGTCATCGAGATCTGCAAGAAGTGGGAGCTCGACGCGGCGATCATCGGCAAGGTGACCGACACCGGGCGGTGGGTCGTGCGCGCCACGCCCGGCTACGACCCGCTGGGCGGCGCCGCGGCCGAGGTCGCCCGGGCCCCCGTCGTCGTCTGCGATCTGCCGATCGACTTCCTGACCGACGCGGCGCCGAAGTACGACCGGCCGCAGGCCGACGACCCGGCGCGGGAGGCGCGCCGCGCGTTCGATCCGCGCTCGATCCCGGCGCCGCCCTCGTGGAGCACGCTGTTCCTCTCGATGGCGGGCTCGCCGAACCTCGGCTCGCGCGCGTGGGTGTGGCGGCAGTACGACCAGATCGTGCGGGGCGGCACCGAGGTCCGGGCGGGCAGCGACGCCGCGGTGGTGCGCGTCCCCTGCGAGCGGGACGGGCAGCGGACGGAGAAGCTGCTCGCGCTCGCGAGCGACTGCAACGGCCGGCTCTGCGAGCTCGATCCGTTCCAGGGCGCGGCCATGGCGGTGGCGGAGGCGTGCCGCAACGTGGTGTGCGCGGGCGCGGAGCCTGTCGGCCTGACCGACTGCCTCAACTTCGGCAACCCGGAGCGGCCGGAGATCATGCGGCAGCTCGCGCTCGCGATCGACGGCATGGCGGCGGCGTGCCGCGCGCTGTCGGTGCCCGTCGTGAGCGGCAACGTGTCGCTCTACAA
The DNA here is from genome assembly GCF_004135735.1 of Sorangium cellulosum. Taxonomy (GTDB): domain Bacteria; phylum Myxococcota_A; class Polyangia; order Polyangiales; family Polyangiaceae; genus Sorangium; species Sorangium cellulosum_F. The sequence goes on from NZ_CP012670.1 coordinate 7,697,838, forward strand.
CGAGACCGACGGCCGCGCGATCCTGCCGACCCCGACGGTCGCGGTGGTGGGCCTCATCGCGGACGCGGGGGACGTGCTCCGGGCCTTCTTCCCGGCCGAGGGCCTCGCGGTGCTCCTGCTCGGCGACCCGCGCGGCGGGCCGCTCGGCGGCTCGGAGTACGTCGCGCGCCACACGGGCGAGGTGCAGGGGCCGAGCCCCGGGATCGATCTCGACCGCGAGGTGCGGCTCCAGGGGCTCGTGCTCTCGCTCGCCCGCTCGCGGCCGCGCCTGCTCCAGAGCGCGCACGACGTCTCGGACGGCGGCCTCGCGATCGCGCTCGGCGAGTGCTGCGCCGCGGCCGGCGATCCGGCGGCGGTGGTGGGCGCGACGGTGCGGCTGCCCGACGGGACGGGCGACGCGCTCGCGGAGGCGCTGTTCGGCGAGGCGCCGAGCCGCGTCGTGGTGAGCGCGCGCCCCGAGGACGTGCCCGAGATCACGCGCCGGGCGAGGGAAGCGGGCGTGCCGTGCGTCGAGCTCGGCAGGACGGGCGGCGCCCGGCTCACGATCGAGGCCGCCTCCGGCCCGGTCATCGACGTCGAGCTCGGCGCGCTGCGCGACGCGCGCGAGCGGTGCCTCGAGCCGATCGTCGGGAGCTAGCCACAGGTCCGCTCGGGGCGTTGCCGCCGCGCGCCCCGTCGTGCGGGCGGTGGGGCGCGCCGGGGGCTCCCCTCCTCGTCCGGGCCGCTGGAGCGCGGGCCGGAGGGGCGATAACGTCCTCTTCATGAAGCGCTGGTTTCCGCTCGGGCTCATCGCCCTCGGCGTCGTCCTCGCCGCGGTGGCGTTCCTGCGCTCGCCCTCCGAGGAGGACCGGATCCGCGAGCGGCTCGTCCAGCTCGAGGGCGCGGTGCGCATCGACGAGGGCGAGCGCAATCCGCTGGTGCGCCACGGCCGCGTCCGCAAGGAGTTCGCCGAGATCTTCACCGGCGAGGCGACGGCGCGGGTCGAGGAGCTCGGCGCGCGGGTCCGCGGCCGCGACGAGCTCACGGCGGCCGCGACCAAGGCGGTGGGCCTCTATCAATCCGCGGACGTGAGCTTCGATGACGTGGAGATCCAGATCGATCCCGCCGGCATGGTCGCCGAGGTGATCGCCACCGCGACGGTCACGGGCGCCCGGCACGGGCAGCCGGCTCGACGCGACGAGCGGCCGGTGACGCTCCGGCTCGAGAAGGTCGACGACGACTGGAAGATCATCGCCGCCACCGTCGAGCCCCGGCGCCAGCCCGGCGACGACGGCCCCTGACGCGGGGGGCGCGGGGCGCCTGCGCCGCACAAAAAAGAAAGGCCGGACGGGGAGCCCCGCCGGCCTCAGGCCCGCTGCCGCGGGCCCACCAGGGCCGCAGACGATCGCCGGTGGACAGGGGCCGCCGGCGGCGTCTGGAGTGGCCCGGTCACGAGACGATGAACGCCCGGTACCTCAACAAGCGATGCGAAGCTCGATAAGAAAGGAAAAGGGTCAAGCCGAAGCGAAGAGAAGTGACCAAGCGAAAAGAAGCCAGGTACAAGCGAACGAGAAGTCAATCGAAGCGCAAAGCGAAGACTCAAGCAGAAGCAGAGACGGGAAGCGAAGGGGCAAGCACAGGCGAAAGCATCAAGCCAAGCAGCACAAGCTGATCACCAAGCCAGAGTCGAACCTGAAGACGGGATCAAGCATCAAGAGAAGCTCAGGCCAAAATCGACAAGCTGATCACGATAAGCCAACACAAGCGACGACGCGGGCTGCGCGCTCCTCAACCACCCTCCTTACTCGCCTCGCAAGGCGGCTGACGTCACGTACACCGAAGCTCTGGCCGGGGTCCGGCAACAAGTCATCGAAGGCTCTCGACAGCGAGGCCCTGGCAGATCGAGCGGCGGCGAGGTCACGACCGCCCGGCGCTCCCGGCCGACGATCACCTCCTCGCTCGGCGCCCCCGGAGGACCGGGCCGCGCGATGCGAACGACACGAAAGCGACGTCGCGCCCTTCAGCTCTCCATGCAACCGACGCAACAGAGCGGCCTTCCGGAGCGACATCTTGTGGACACATCGAGCAACCGGCGGGCCAACGGCGAGGGCGCGGTGGGGTCGGCCACCTCCGGCGGAAAACACGCTGAAACCCGCCCTTTACGACGCGGTGCACCGCCCGGAAAGCGGCTCCGGTCATACATTTCTGCAGGTGCCGCCCTGATCCACGGATGGATTCAGATCCAGAACGGAATCATCACCTGGACACAAGTATGTCCCCCACGGCTGCGGCGCTCGGCGTTGCTCATGCCATGAGATCGAAGAAATTCTGTCACACGAGACGGCGTCGCGCAGTATTTACCGAGCGGCGGGACGCAGCACGCGGTGCGCGCTCCTGATGGCAGCCGGGCTGCTTACCTGCAGCCGGACTGGATCAGCGGCTCGACCACCTTGCCGATGTGCTCCTGGGGCGCGTCGAACCGGTGGCGCTCGAGCTTCCGCAGGGCGCCGAGGAACCTCGGCCAGCTGCCGCCGCAGGTCGCGAGCAGCGCCCGGAGCTCCGGCGCGCCCGAGTTGTAGACCCGGAACTGCACCAGCGAGGCGTTGTTGAGCGGACGGCGCGCCCCGATCTCGGCCGCGAGCCGGGCGAGCTCCGCCTGCTTCTCGGCCCGCTTCTCGGCGTCGGACACCGGGGACGCATAGAGCCGGCTGAGGCGGAGGTAGGCGTCGTGCAGGGCGCGTGCGCGGGCCTCGCTCCTCGCCTGCTCCCTCATGTAGGACGTCTTCTCCGGGGACGTGGGGCCCAGCCGCTCGTCCAGGTAGGCCTTCGCGAGCTCGTCGCCCACGAAGTTCGCGAGGCTCTCGTTGAGCCGCGTCTGCCCCTTCAGGTACAGCGTCGCGTGCAGCGACTCGTGCAGCACCACGTTGGCGAGCTCGCCGAGCGCCTCGTCCCCGTGCGCGATCATCGTGGACAGGACCGGATCCTCGAGCCAGCCGAGCGTCGAGTAGGCGCCCGCCGGGCGCACGTCGACGTCCCAGCCGGCCGCCCTGAGCGGCGCCGCGAAATCCCTGGCGTCCTCGAGATCGAACCACCCGAGGTAGGGGACCGTCCCGACGATCGGGAAACTCCATGTCTTCGAGCGGAACCGGAGCGGCTCGCATGCGCTCACCACCCACACCGCCGCCGGGCGGTCGAGCTCGACATAGGTCCTGTAGTTGTCGGTCGGGGTGAGCCCGTGGCGCTCCCCGAAGCGCTTGATGTGCGGGACCTCGCGGAGCAGCGCGCGCGTGCGCCACGGCAGGCGGGCGTCGCCGATGGCGTCCTTCAGCGACCGGGCGTTCCACGCCATCGAGATCTGTCCGAGGCTCGCCTGCGCGACGTAGCGGATCTGGGTACACCCGGAGAGCAAGGAGCTCAGCGCGAGCCCGAGGATCACGAAGGCGGCGTTGCCCGCGCGCGCGGCGCGGCGAGGTGGCGGGGTGCGACAGGAGGGCGCGGCGCCGCGATGGGCGGTGGCCGGTGGCCTTTCGCTCATGCTCTAGCTGATAGCTGGCGGCGCCCGCTTCACAAGATCTTCCGCGCGCGGCGCGCGTGCCGGCGGGACGGCGCGCGGCGGCGTCCCCATGGCTCAGGGCTGTCCCCGTGGCTCAGGGCTGTCCCCGTGGCTCAGGGCTGTCCCCGTGGCTCAGGGCTGTCCCCGTGGCTCAGGGCTGGCCCCGCGGCTCAGGGCTGGCCCCGCGGCTCAGGGCTGGCCCCGCGGCTCAGGGCTGGCCCCGCGGCTCAGGGCTGGCCCCGCGGCTCAGGAAGGCGCGATCGCGCCCCACGAGGCGACCTGCACGGCCGGGACGAGCGGCGCGCGCTCGCGCGCGGGGGGCTCCTCCGCGATGTACAGCGGCTCGCGCGCGAGCGGGTAGTCGCGCTGGGCGCCGTTCGACAGCACCATCTGGGTGAAGCTCAGCGCCCCGGTGCGAAACGCGGCGACCGCGGAGGCGAGGTAGAACTCCCACGCCCTCATGAAGGCCTCGTCGAAGCCGGTCACCCGCGCGATCCGCTCCCGGTTCTGCAGGAAGTTCTGGCGCCAGCAGTGCGCCGTGAGCTCGGAGTGGCGCCGCAGGTTCTCCGCGTCGAGCACGTCGAGGCCGCGCGCCACGGCGCGCGCCGCCATCCCCTGGAGCGAAGGCGGCCAGTAGCCGGGGAAGATGTGCTTCTGCAGGAACGGGTCAGTCCGGGACGACTCCCTCGCCCGGGTGACGCTCTCGAGGAGGCAGATCCCGCCCTCGACGAGCAGCGCCTTCACCCTGTCATAGAACACCTCGATACGGTGCTCGCCGGCGTGGCACATCGAGCCCAGCGAGACGATGCGATCCCACCGCGCCTCGTCCTCGAGCTCCTCGTAACCCATCACGCGCACCTCGACCGGAAGCCGCCGCGCCGCCGCCTGCTCGCGGATGTACCTCGCCTGGTTGTCGCAGAGGGTGACGCCGAGGCACTGCGCGCCGTAGGTCTCCGCGGCGTGGAGCATGAAATGCCCCCACCCGCACCCGAGATCGAGGAGCCGCTGTCCACGCCGGAGCGCCATCTTCTTCGCAATGACGGAGATCTTGCGCGCCTGCGCGTCGTCGAGCGCGTCGCTCGGAGACCCGAAGTAGCCGCACGAGGTCTGGAGTCGCCGGTCGAGGTAGAGAGGATAGAAATCGTTGCCGAGCCCGTAGTGGCGCTCGACGGCGAGCTTCTCCCGCCGCGCCGCGCCGGAGCGCCGCCCGAGCCGGAGCGCGCCGAGCACGCCCGCCGCGCTGGCTTCGAGCAGGGACGGCGCGAGGCGCGGCAGCCGCGCTCCGATGGACCGCGTGAGCTCGAAGAGCCCGGTGAGCGCGTCCTCGAGATCCCCCTCGAACACCACCTCGCGCCGGATATAGGCCTCGCCGAGGCCCAGCGTGCCAAAGAGCGCCGTCTCGCAGAGCGCCCGCCGCGTCCTGAACGTCAAAAGGAACGCAGGCGCGCCCACGCCCAGGCGCAGCCGCTCGCCGCCCCAGAAGCGCAGCTCGAACGGAGTCCCGTCGTACCGCTCGCACAGGCGCGAGATCGCCTGCTTGAACGGACGGGACAACAACGAAACCTCGCCCTTCTTGACGATGAACATCGAACCCCCTCCGCGGCCCCCCCGGCCACAGGTCGAGCTGAGCCGAGCTGCGCTTTCCCGTCAAGCCACATGTCGTTCCTTCAACCCTCCGACAGGCAACTTCAGGATGTCCCCGACGGCCCACGAACAACCGGGACATGTGGTGTCGTACGTGACAGGATGAACATAATCCCCCGATCGTCCTCACACGGCGACCGAGGGTGGTGGCCTCGTTTGGGGGGCTCACCGGAGGGGCTGGAGTGTAGGTGGGCCACAAAATAGGCCCGCCGGAACGCAAGCCCCGGAGGTGAGCCCCCCAAACGAGGCCACCACCCGACCGAGCGTGAACGGTGACGGGCAGTCCGTGATGCCTCGGTGTCCAGGAGGTTTCATGTTCCGCACGTGGGCGGGAGGACGGGGAGTCGATGGGCGTCCGTCCCCTCGCCTCCGCCCGCGCCACCCCGCCGGCGGACCGCGCCGCATGCGCTCGCGGCCCGGGCGTGGTCCGTGGTACGCACGACGCCCTGTGACCCTTCCCGGCGCACCCTCGACGGCCTCGCGGGCGGCGATCTCGCGCGCCGCGCCGCCGCCCCCGCGGCGGCCGGGCGAGGCCGGCGACGGCGAGCTCGTGTTCACGCGCGCCGCGGGCCGCACCGTGATCGAGCGGGCGCTCGCCAGGAGCCCGCTCAGGCTGCTCACCCCGCGCAACCACGGGCAGGCGGCCTGGGTGTTCGTCGCGAGCCTCGGCGGCGGCCTCGTCGGCGGCGACGCGATCTCCCTCGCCGTGCGCGTCGCCGGCGGGGCCGCCGCGCTGCTCGGCACCCAGGCGTCGACCAAGGTCTACAGGTCGCCCCTCGGCAGCCGCCAGCGCCTCGACGCCGACGTCGGCGAGGGCGGGCTCCTCGTCGCGATCCCCGATCCCGTCGTCTGCTTCGCGGGCTCGCGGTACGAGCAGCACATCGACGTCGCGCTCGCCGAGGACGCGTCGCTCGTGCTCGTCGACGCGATGACCTCGGGCCGGAGCGCGCGCGGCGAGCGCTGGGCGTTCGACCGGTACGCGTCGCGCGTCCGGGTGCGCCGCGGCGGGCGCGCCGCGCTGCTCGACGCGACGCTCCTCGATCCCGCGCACGGCGCGCTGCTCGAGCGCATGGGGCGCTTCGACGCGCTCGCGACGCTCGTCGTCTCCGGCCCGAGGACGCGCGGCGCGGCCGAGGCCCTGCTCGCGCCGCGGCCGCCGCCGGGGCGGCGCGCCGAGCTGGTCGCGTCCGCGAGCCCGCTCCGGGGCGGCGGCGCCGTCGTGCGCGTCGCGGGCACGGGCGTCGAGCGCGTCACGGCCTTCGTGCGGGGCGCGCTCGGCTTCCTCGCGGGCGAGCTCGGAGATGACCCGTTTGCGCGGAAGTGGTAGCGTCGCCGCGCTGACAAGAGAGGGCGGACATGCACCTTGCGCCTCGTGATCTCGACAAGCTCGTGCTGCACGGCGCGGGGTTCCTCGCGCAGAAGCGCCTCGCGCGCGGGCTCCGGCTGAACTACCCGGAGGCGGTCGCGCTCATCGCGACGCAGCTCCTCGAGCTCATCCGCGACGGCCGCAGCGTCGCCGAGCTCATGGACGTCGGCCGCCGCATGCTCGGGCGCGCGCAGGTGATGGCCGGCGTCCCCGAGATGATCGCGGAGGTCCAGGTGGAGGGGACGTTCCCCGACGGCACGAAGCTCGTCACCGTGCACCACCCGATCGCGCTCGAGCAGGGCGATCTCGCGCTCGCGCTCTACGGCAGCTTCCTCCCCGTGCCCGACGCGTCGCGCTTCGCCGCGCGGCCGGAGGACGAACCGGCGCCGGGCGAGCTCCTCGTCAGGCCCGGCGAGATCGAGCTCTCCCCCGGCCGCCGCCGGCTCACGATGGCCGTGAAGAACCTGGGCGACCGGCCGATCCAGGTGGGCAGCCACTACCCGTTCTCGGAGACCAACCGCGCGCTCGAGTTCGATCGGGCGGCGGCGAGGGGGATGCGGCTCGACATCCCCGCGGGCACCGCGGTCCGCTTCGAGCCGGGCGACGAGAAGACGGTCACGCTGGTGCAGGTCGCCTCGAGCGCGGCGGACCCGGCGGAGAAGGAGCAGCGGGCATGAGCCACACGATGCAGCGGCGCCACTACGCCGACATCTACGGGCCGACGGTGGGCGACCGCGTGCGGCTCGGCGACACCGGCCTCATCGCGGAGGTCGAGCGCGACCACACGTCCTACGGCGACGAGTGCAAGTTCGGCGGCGGCAAGGTGCTGCGCGATCGCATGGGGCAGATGGCCGGCGCCTCGAACGACGAGGCGCTCGACTGCGTCATCACGAACGCGCTCATCGTCGACTGGACAGGCATCTACAAGGCCGACATCGGCGTCAAGCGCGGCCGCATCGCCGGGATCGGCAAGGCGGGCAACCCGGCGGTGATGGTCGGCGTCACGCCGGGGATGATCGTCGGCGTGACCACGGAGGTCATCGCGGCCGAGGGCCTCATCGTGACGGCCGGGGGCATCGACGCGCACATCCATTTCATCTGCCCGCAGCAGGCCCACGAGGCGCTCGCGTCCGGCGTCACCACGTTCATCGGCGGCGGCACGGGCCCGGCGACGGGCACGAACGCGACCACGTGCACGCCGGGCGCGCACCACATCGCGCTGATGCTCCAGGCGACGGACGCCCTGCCGCTCAACATCGGCCTCACGGGCAAGGGGAACACCTCCTCGCCGGAGGGGCTGGTCGAGCAGGTGCGCGCCGGCGCCGTCGGGCTCAAGCTCCACGAGGACTGGGGGACGACCCCGCCCGCGATCGACTGCTGCCTCGGCCTCGCCGAGCACGAGGACATCCAGGTCACCATCCACACCGACACGCTGAACGAGTCGGGCTACGTCGACGACTCCATCGCGGCGTTCAAGGGGAGGACCATCCACACCTACCACTCCGAGGGCGCGGGCGGCGGCCACGCGCCCGACATCCTGCGCGTGTGCGGCGAGCCGAACGTCCTGCCGAGCTCGACGAACCCGACGCGGCCGTTCACGGTCAACACGCTCGACGAGCACCTCGACATGCTCATGGTCTGCCACCACCTCGACCGGAACATCCCCGAGGACGTGGCGTTCGCCGAGAGCCGCATCCGCGGCGAGACCATCGCGGCCGAGGACATCCTGCACGACCTCGGCGCCATCAGCATCATCGCGAGCGACAGCCAGGCGATGGGCCGCGTCGGCGAGGTGATCACGCGGACCTGGCAGACGGCGCACAAGATGCGCGAGCAGCGGGGCCGGCTGCCCGAGGAGCAGGGCGACAGCGACAACTTCCGGATCCGCCGCTACGTGGCGAAGTACACGATCAACCCGGCGATCGCGCACGGCATGTCCCACGAGATCGGCTCGGTCGAGCCGGGCAAGCTCGCCGACCTCGTGCTGTGGCGGCCCCAGATGTTCGGCGTGCGACCGGAGATCGTGGTCAAGGGCGGCTTCATCGCCTGGGCGCAGATGGGCGATCCGAACGCCTCGATCCCGACGCCGCAGCCCTACCTCATGCGGCCGATGTTCGGCGCGCTCGGCGGGGCGGTCGGCGAGACGAGCGTCGCGTTCGTCTCGAGCCGCGCGATGGACGAGGGCGTCGTCCGCCGGCTCGGCCTGAAGAAGCGCCTGTCGGCGGTGCGCCGGTGCCGCAAGCTCGGCAAGGCCGACATGCGCCTCAACAACACGCTCCTGCCGATCACGGTCGACCCCGAGACGTACGAGGTGCGCGCCGGCGGCGAGCTCCTCCGCTGCGATCCGGCGAAGGTCCTCCCCCTCGCCCAGCGGTACTCCCTCTTCTGAGGCGGCGGCGCGCGCTCGATGGTCCGCTCCCGCGCTTCCCGGACACGTCGCTCGCTCTCCTCTCCTTCTTCCCTCCCGCGTTCCTCCCCGCGCGCATGAACCGGTGGCTCCTCCTCCAGCTCTCCGACTCCGCGTTCCCGGTCGGGGGGTTCGCGCACTCGGCCGGCCTGGAGGCGGCGGTGCAGCTCGGCGAGGTCGGCCCCGGGCGGGCGCTGTCGTCGTTCGTCGCGGGCGCGCTCTGGCAGGTGGGCCTCGGCGCGCTGCCGTGCGTGCGGGCGGCGCACGAGCGCCCCGGCGACATCGCGGCCATCGACGACGTCTGTGACGCGTTCCTCGTGAACCACGTCGCGAACCGGGCGAGCCGGACCCAGGGTCGCGCGTTCCTCGCGACGAGCGCGCGCGTCTTCCCGTCCGCCGAGATCCGCCGCCTCGACGCCGCCGTCCGGGCGCGGGAGGCGCTCGGCCATCACGCGCCGATGTTCGGCGCCGCGCTCGGGGCGCTCGGCGTCCCGCGCGAGGAGGCGCAGGCCGTCTACCTGCACGCCGCGCTCCGCGGCGTCGTGTCGGCGGCGGTGCGCCTCGGGCTCGTGGGCCCGCTGGAGGCGCAGCGGCTCCAGCTCGACAGCGCGCCGCTCCTCGACGCGGTCCTCGCCGAATGCGAGGGGCGAGGGCTCGATGAGCTCGCGCAGCCGGCGCCGCTGCTCGACCTGTTCGGCGCGGCGCAGGATCGGCTCTACTCGCGTCTGTTTCAATCGTGAGGTGACGGCATGCACGACCAGGGCGATCACGATCACCACGACCGCGTTCACGGCCACGACCACGTTCACGACCACGACCACGTTCACGACCACGGCCACGGCCACGACCACGGCCACGGCCACGACCACGACCACGACCACGACCACGACCACGTTCACGACCACGAGCACGGCCATGACCACGGGCACGTGCACGAGAGGTGGGAGGGACCGGGGCTCTTCAGCGACCGCGAGGCGCCGCGTGATCGCGACTTCAAGGCGCGGGCGTTCACGGTCGGGATCGGGGGGCCGGTCGGCAGCGGCAAGACGGCGCTCGTGCTCGCGCTCTGCCGCGCGCTCCGCGACCGGATGCGGCTCGGCGTCGTCACCAACGACATCTTCACCCAGGAAGACGCCGAGTTCCTGCACCGCCATCAGGCGCTGCCGCCGGAGCGCATCCGCGCGGTCGAGACCGGCGGCTGCCCGCACGCCGCCATCCGCGAGGACATCAGCCACAACCTGGTCGCGCTGGACGACCTCATGGACCGCGTGGCGCCCGAGCTCCTCCTCGTGGAGAGCGGCGGCGACAACCTCGCCGCCCAGTACAGCCGGGAGCTCGTCGATTACACGATCTACGTGATCGACGTCGCCGGCGGGGACAAGGTGCCCCGCAAGGGAGGCCCGGGGATCACCCAGTCGGATCTGCTCGTCATCAACAAGACCGATCTCGCCCCGCACGTCGGCGCCGACCTCGGCGTGATGGAGCGAGACGCCCGCCGGATGCGAGGTGACGGCCCCTTCCTGTTCGCGCAGTGCAACCGCGGCCAGGGCATCCCCGAGATCATCGACCACATCCTCACCGCCATGCGGCGCGCGACGTCCGCAGGCGCCGTGGGGCAATAAACCGTCAGGGGCGCTCCTCCGCGCGCGTCGCGCTCTCCCTGGGTGGCGCGCCCCGCGGTCGGCATACCGGAGCACATCGGCGCCGGCCGAGCGGCGCCACGTCGTGTCCGGATACGCCGGCAACTCCACATCGCCTTCCCTTTCGCTGATATACGGGTTCTGGTGGAGCTCATGCGGATCGTGGACGGGCCGTAGAGGACGACGAGACGCCCGCCGGAGGGAGCGCGGCGTCGGCCCCGACCGACGGGGCGCCTCTCGCTCGCGGCGGAGCCGGGAGGCGAGGCGGCGCGGCCACCCCTGCAGAGCAAAGGAGGAGGGATCAGTGAGCCAGGCCCGACCCCATGTGCTGGTGGTGGACGCGGAGCAGCGGATCCGCGACAGGCTTGCCGACGAGCTCCGCGAAGGGGGCTTCGACGTCACCTGCGCCGACACCGGGCTCGCGGCGATCGAGCTCGTCAAGGCGCGCCGGTTCGACCTCGCGGTCGCCGACATCAGGGCGCCCGGCATGGGTGGCCCCGAGACCGTCGCCGCGCTCAAGGCGCTCAGCCCGGATCTCGAGATCCTCGTCGGCGCCACGCGCTCGAGCGCGCAGGCCGCCGTGGAGTGCATGAAGAGCGGGGCGTACGATATCCTCGAGAAGCCCTACGACATCGAGGACATGAAGCGGCGCCTCGGGGCGGCGATGCTGCGGACGCACCTCGACGCCATCGCCGCCGTCCACCAGGCGAGCACCGCCCTCGTCGCGTCGCTCGCGCGCGACGACTTCCCGGAGCGCGCCGTGGATCTGGCGGCCAAGGTCGTCTATACAAGCGCCGCTGCGCTCTCGCTCGCGCTCGATCAGGGGGCCGCGCTGTTCCAGGCGGCCTCCGGCGTCGAGGTGTCTCCGGCGCTCGTCGCCCGGCTCGCCGCCCAGGCCGAGGGCGCGCCCGCCCCCGTCCGGCTGTCCGCGGACGAGGCGCCCGAGCTGCTCTGCACCGCCGAGGGCGACCGCTTCGGCGCCGCCATCGCGGCGCCGCTGCGCCTGGGCGAGCGCGCGTTCGGCGGCCTCGTGGTGCTCCGCGACGAGCGCTTGCCCGCGTTCACCAGCCAGGAAGAGCAGGCCATCGGCATCTTCGCCATCGAGCTCGCGCTCGCGCTCCACGGCCACGCGGCGCCGCGCATGCGCGGCCCGCGCGCCGCCTGACCTCCGGCCCGGCGGCCAGCGCGCTGCCCACGCGCCGGCGGCACGCCTCCGCGACCGGCGCAGGACCGCGGCGAGGGCCGCGAGCCGCGGCCGAGACGCCCGAAAAATCTTCCGCGATTTGCCCGAGGTTCCCTCTGGCGAACGCGCACACGCCCCACTAAAGGAGGGGAGCGATGAGCTCCACTGCTGCCCCATCGACTCTCCCCTCCAGGGCCCAGCGCGTCGCGCTCTTCTACCGGGATCTCGTCGGCAAGAAGTTCGCGATGGCGCTGAGCGGCGTCATCTTCTTCGGCTACGTCATCGGTCACATGGCCGGCAACCTCCAGATCTTCATGGGCCGGCAGAAGATCAACGATTATGCGGCCTTCCTCCACGGCACGCCCTCGCTGCTCTGGGGGACGAGGATTGTCCTCCTCCTCGCTTTCATCGTCCACGTCTACACCGGCATCACGCTCGCGCAGCACAGCCGCGCCGCGCGGCCGGTCCGCTACCAGGTGAAGGGGCAGCGGCACCCGAACGTCGCCGCGCGCACGATGCTGCTGAGCGGCCTCGTGGTCGGCGCCTTCATCGTCTATCACCTGCTCCACCTGACGACGGGCACCGTGCACCCGGACTTCGTGCCGCTCGCCCCGTACGAGAACCTCGTCAACGGGTTCCAGCAGACGCCCGTGGCCATTGCCTACATCGTGGCGGTGAGCCTGCTCGGGCTGCACCTCTACCACGGCGCGTGGAGCATGTTCCAGTCGATGGGCGTGAGCCACCCGCGCTACACGCCGGTGCTCAGGAAGCTCGCCGTCGTGTCGTCGATCCTGCTCGTCGTCGGCTTCTCCTCCGTCCCGCTGGCCGTCATGACCGGCCTGGTCCGCTGAGCCCGGAGCGCCCCCCACCATGCAGCTCAACGCCAAGATCCCCGAAGGTCCCATCGAGAAGAAGTGGGACCAGCACCGCTTCAACCTGAAGCTCGTCAACCCGGCGAACAAGCGGAAGTACACGATCATCGTGGTCGGCACCGGCCTCGCCGGGGGCGCCGCGAGCGCCACCCTGGCCGAGCTCGGCTACAACGTGAAGACGTTCTGCTTCCAGGACTCGCCGCGCCGCGCCCACAGCATCGCCGCCCAGGGCGGCATCAACGCCGCGAAGAACTACCAGAACGACGGCGACAGCATCTACCGCCTCTTCTACGACACCGTGAAGGGCGGCGACTACCGCGCGCGCGAGGCCAACGTGTACCGGCTCGCGCAGATCAGCGTGAACATCATCGACCAGTGCGCCGCCCAGGGCGTGCCGTTCGCGCGCGAGTACGGCGGCGTGCTCGCGAACCGCTCCTTCGGCGGCGCCCAGGTGTCGCGGACGTTCTACGCGCGCGGGCAGACGGGGCAGCAGCTCCTCCTCGGCGCCTACCAGGCGCTCGAGCGGCAGATCGGCCTCGGCAAGGTGAAGATGTACCCGCGCACCGAGATGCTCGATCTCATCGTCATCGACGGCAAGGCGCGCGGCATCGTCACCCGCAACCTGATCACGGGCGCGCTCGACACGCACCTCGCCGACGCGGTCGTGCTCGCCTCGGGCGGCTACGGCAACGTCTTCTTCCTGTCGACGAACGCGAAGGGGTCGAACGCGACGGCCATCTGGCGGGCGCACAAGCGCGGCGCGCTCTTCGGCAACCCCTGCTTCACCCAGATCCACCCGACGTGCATCCCGGTCTCGGGCGACTACCAGTCGAAGCTGACGCTCATGAGCGAGTCGCTCCGGAACGACGGCCGCATCTGGGTGCCGAAGAACCCGGGCGACGCGCGCGCGCCGGCGAGCATCCCGGAGGACGAGCGGGACTACTACCTCGAGCGCCGCTACCCGAGCTTCGGCAACCTCGTGCCGCGCGACGTCGCGTCGCGCGCGGCGAAGGCGGTGTGCGACGAGGGCCGCGGCGTCGGGCCGACCCGGCTCGGCGTGTACCTCGACTTCTCGGACGCCATCCGGCGCCTCGGCAAGCCGGCCATCGCCGAGCGCTACGGCAACCTCTTCGACATGTACGAGCGCATCACCGGCGACGACCCGTACACCGTCCCGATGCGCATCTACCCGGCGATCCACTACACGATGGGCGGGCTCTGGGTCGACTACAACCTGATGAGCACGATCCCCGGCATGTTCGTGCTCGGCGAGGCGAACTTCTCCGACCACGGCGCGAACCGCCTCGGGGCGAGCGCGCTGATGCAGGGGCTGGCCGACGGCTACTTCATCATCCCCTACACCATCGGCGACTACCTGGCCTCGACGAAGCTCGAGCGGATCGACGACGCCCACGCCGCGGTGCGCGACGCCGAGCGCGCGGCGAGCGACCGGCTGAACCGGCTGCTCCAGACGAACGGCTCGCGCACGGTCGACTCGTTCCACCGCGAGCTCGGCAAGATCATGTGGGAGCACTGCGGGATGGCGCGCAACGCGTCCGGGCTCAAGGGCGCGATCGCGCGGATCCCGGAGCTCCGGGAGCAGTTCCACCGCGACGTGCGCGTCTCGGGCACGGGGTCCGGCCTGAACCAGGAGCTCGAGAAGGCGGGGCGCGTCGCCGACTTCTTCGAGCTCGCCGAGCTCATGTGCCGCGACGCGCTCCACCGCGAGGAGTCGTGCGGCGGGCACTTCCGCGAAGAGCACCAGACGCCCGAGGGCGAGGCGAGGCGCGACGACGACAACTTCGCCTACGCCGCCGCCTGGGCCTGGAAGGGGGAGGGGCAGGCGCCCGAGCTCTTCAAGGAGCCGCTCCAGTTCAACGAGGTTCACCTCACCCAGCGGAGTTACAAATAATGCGCCTCACGCTTCATGTCTGGCGGCAGAAGGGCAAGTACGAAGCGGGCCGGTTCGTCACCTACGAGGTGCCCGACGTCAGCGAGCACATGTCCTTCCTCGAGATGCTCGACGTGCTCAATCAGCGGCTCATCGAGAAGGGCGAGGAGCCGATCGCGTTCGATCACGACTGCCGCGAGGGCATCTGCGGCATGTGCGGCTTCATGATCAACGGCCAGGCGCACGGCCCGCTCCGGGGGACGACCGTGTGCCAGCTGCACATGCGGCACTACAAGGACGGCGACGTGCTGTGGCTCGAGCCGTGGCGCGCCGCCGCGTTCCCCGTCGTGAGCGATCTCGCGGTCGACCGCAGCGCGTTCGATCGGATCATCGCGGCGGGCGGCTACGTCTCGGTGCCCACGGGCAGCGCGCCGGACGCGAACGCCATCCCCGTGCCGAAGCCGATCGCCGAGCGCGCCATGGACGCGGCGGCGTGCATCGGCTGCGGCGCCTGCGTCGCGTCGTGCCCGAACGCGTCCGCCTCGCTCTTCACGGGGGCGAAGCTCACCCACCTGAACCTCCTGCCGCAGGGGCAGCCGGAGCGCGATCAGCGCACCCTCAACATGGTGGGGCAGATGCGCGCGGAGAGCTTCGGCCACTGCACGAACGTCGGCGAGTGCGAGGCGGTCTGCCCGAAGGAGATCTCGCTCGACGTGATCGCGCAGATGAACCGGGACTACCTGCGCGCGACGCTGCGCCACCGCGACGTGCAGGCCAAGGGCGGCGCCGGCTGAGCCGCGGCGGCGCCGCTCGCCGCGCCGCCGCGCGCCGCCCGCCCCCCCGGCGGTCCTCCTTCCCTCCCCGCCCCTCCGCTTCCTCCGCGTCCCGCCGCTTCGTCGCGGCACCTCCGCTTCGTCGCAGCACCTCCGCTTCGTCGCAGCACCTCCTTCGTCGCAGCACCTCCGCTTCGTCGCAGCACCTCCGCTTCGTCGCAGCACCTCCGCTTCTCCCGCTTCGCTGCCCGGCCGCGCAAACCTCGGCCGTCGCGAGCGCGGCGATCCGTCGCGACCGGCCCCGGCGCCCCGCAGCGGTCGCGTCGTCGGCCGCGGCCGCGCGCCGCGCGCCACCGACGCGCCCTGCCCGCGACGGCCGAGGCGCGCCCCGCCATCCTCGCCGCCGTACGGTGCGCCCCTCCGTGCCCGCAGGCGGCGACGCCCCCACCCCGGGGCGCCGCGCCCCCCTCCCTGCGCCACGCCATGACGGGCACGCCCTGGCTCTCCCGCCGACTCCCCGCCCATCCCACCTCCACGGCGACCCCTGAACCCTGCCCCCTCCGCCCCCAATTTCACCCACAAAGCAAAAATCTACACCGCGTCCGTGGATGGGCATCCAGGCAATTCCCTAGTGCGGGCTCAGGGACTTCCTAAACGCTCTTCGGTCCCAGGAGACCTCCGTGCGGGGGACACGCGGGATAAACACTCGGCATGTTTCAAGAACCTCTCGCCGCGACTCGCGCCCACGCGAGTGAGCACTTTCCCAATTCGACGAGCTCCGGACACTCCAGTCCCAGCGCAACCGACGAACAGGGCGTGACGATCTCCCGCGCGGCAAAGAAACGTGTCAGGGTCAACGACCGCTCGTTCGAGCTCGCTAGTTCGAACAACATCGAAAATTGTCCCGAACGGGATTGCACGTCATAAGACAATTGTGGTGACCCCACACCATGTCGTAGACTAGGTGCAACTTAGAACGCCGCAGCGAGGGGGGGGCATCCCGCTGCGAGCGAGTCAAGGTTCGAGTTCGATCAGCTCTCTCTACAACGGAGCCGGTTCAGGGGGGCCGGCGGTAGGGGGGCCGAGCTGCATTCGCGGCGGCCGCTCTCTCAGCGGATCGGCAGGATCCGTCTTCATCATGGGAACGACGCGCATCGACCGCAGACCCGACGTCCATGTCCGCGCGACGCGCCGGCCGGCGCCTCTCTGGCGCCGTTCGGGCCACGCGGCGGCGCAGGCACACCTCCAGCGACGACGCGGCGCTGATGCGGGAGTTCGATCATCAGACCAGGTCTCTTTCACGAGTGAAGAAGCAGGAGGGAACTTCATGAGCAGCTGCATCGACGGCCTTAGCCTGCATCCGAAGAGCGTCCACGATGCTGCCGTTGTTCTCGACACCGTGACGGACCGGCTCGTCGCCGCGGGCGATCCGCGGGCGGCATTCACCGACGTCTACGGGATCGTCACGCGCGCTGTCGCAGCGCAGGTGGAGCGGCCCGATGGCATGTTCCTCGAGCCGTCGTGGATCTCTCGCCTGGCCGGCCGATTCTGCGAGCGTTACCTCGCGACGTTCCGCTGGTGCGAGCAGGGCGCGGCCCAGGACTGCGGCGCCTGGCGCATCGCGTACGCGAGCGCGTCATCGCGCCTGGCGTTGCCCGTGCAGAACGCGCTGCTCGGGTTCAACGCCCACATCAACTACGATCTGGTCTTCGGCATCCACGCGACCATCATCGAGTTCGGGCACGACCGCGACCCGAGGATGCTCGCGCGCCTCAAGCACGATCACGATCAGGTCAATACGCTCCTCCGCGGGGCGGTCGTCGAGGCGCTCGCGCGCCTCTACGGCCGTCACGGGTGCCGGATGAGCGGGATCCTCCACAACTTCGCCCCGGAGCTCGCGACCCGCGTCGCCATGGAGCTGCTCTCGCGCTGGCGCGAGAGCGTCTGGACCGACGTCCTGGCCCTGCTCGCCGCGCGCCGGGCGAGCGACCGGGCTGCGCTGTCCGCCGGCATCGACCAGCGCTCCACGCGCGTCGCGCAGCTGCTCGCGCTGCCGTCGCTCCACCACGCGCACCGGCCCATGCTCCGCGCCCTGTCAAGCGCCGCGTGAGCGGGGTGGACCGAAACCCGAGCCCGCCCCCGTCGTACAATGAGGCATGAGCAAGCTCCCCAAGGAGCCGTCCGCAGGCGAGATCACCCCGCCGGCCCTGTACCTGCGGCGGCGCGAGCTCCTGAAGAACGCAGCGCTCTTCGCCGGCACCGCCTCGGCCATCGGCGGCGGCCTGGTCTGGCTCACGGGCCGAGATGCGGGCTCATCCGGCGCCGCCGGGGAGGAGAGGCCCGGGGGTGCCGGGGCGGAGGCGCCCGGGGGGGACCCCGCGCCGCTCGCCGACGCGCGCCCCCCGGGGAGCGCGTCGACGCGCGCCGAGGCGGGTGAGGCGAAGGGGAGCGCGCCGTTCGTCACCGACGAAGCCCGGACCCCCTACGAGGACATCACCTCCTACAACAACTTCTACGAGCTCGGCCTGAGCAAGTCCGCGCCGGCCGCCAACGCCGGCCGCCTCAGGCTTCGCCCCTGGGCGATCTCGGCCGACGGCGAGATCAAGAGGCCCCAGATCATCGATCTCGACACCCTCCTCAGGTGGTTTCCCCTGGAGGAGCGCGTCTATCGGATGCGCTGCGTCGAGGCGTGGTCGATGGTGATCCCGTGGCTCGGCTTCCCGCTGGCCGCGCTCCTCGCGCGGCTCGAGCCGACGTCCCGCGCCCGCTATGTCCAGTTCACCACGCTGCTCGATCCGGAGCGGCTCCCCGGCCAGCAGAGCCGCGTCCTCGACTGGCCTTATGTCGAGGGCCTGCGCATCGACGAGGCCATGCACCCGCTCACGATGCTGGCCGTCGGGATTTACGGCAAGACGCTGCTCGGCCAGAACGGAGCCCCCATTCGCCTGGTGGTCCCGTGGAAATACGGGTTCAAGGGGTGCAAATCGATCGTGAGGATCCAGCTCACCGAGCGCCGGCCGCGGACCACCTGGAGCGAGGCCGCGCCGGACGAGTACGGGTTCTATGCGAACGTGAACCCCGCGGTGGATCACCCGCGCTGGAGCCAGGCGACCGAGCGGAGGATCGGCGAGCTCAGGCGTCGGCCCACGCTGCCGTTCAACGGATATGCGGAGGAGGTCGCGGGCCTGTACAGCGGCATGGATCTCCGGGAGAACTTCTGATGACGAGCGCGCCGGCCAAGGCTGTGTCCCCGCTGCGCGCCGGGGCGCCGGCGGGTCGGAAGCTTCCATGGCTCGAACCGGCGGTCGTCACCGGCGGCCTCATCCCGCTCGCGGTGCTCGGCCTGCGCGCCGCGACCGGGGCGCTCGGCGCAAACCCCGTCGCCGAGGCGCTGAATCAGCTCGGCCTCCTCGCCCTCGTGCTGCTCATCGCCTCGCTCGCGGCCACGCCGCTCCAGCGCATCACGGGGTGGACCTTCCCCGTCCGCATCCGCAAGGCGCTCGGGCTGCTCTCCTTCTTCTATGCGTGCGCGCACTTCCTGATCTACGCGACCCTCGATCAAGGGCTCGCCTTACCGGCGATCGTCGCGGACATCACCGAGCGCCCCTTCCTCCTCATCGGCTTCGTCGCGCTCGTCCTGCTCGTCCCGCTGGCGGCGACGTCGACCGCGCGCATGCTGAAGCGCCTCGGCTTCGCGCGCTGGAAGCGCCTGCACCGCCTCGCGTACGTCGCCGCTGTCCTCGGGGTCGCGCACTACTTCCTCCGCGTGAAGAAGGACACGACCGAGCCCTTGATCTACGCGGCGCTCCTCGCGGCGCTCTTCGCCGTGCGCATCGCGAGCGCCGTCCTCCCGCCCGGGGGGCGCGATCACGGCACCGCCGGCGGGCTCCCGCGCAGCATGAAATAGATGAGCACCCCCGTCACGGACACGTAGAGCCAGAGGGGCAGCGTCACCTTCGCCACCCGGGCGTGCTTCGCGAAGCCCCCCTTGAAGGCGAAGTAGAACGACGTCAGCGCGAGCGGCACGATCCCGATCGAGAGCACGATGTGCGAGATGAGGATCACGAAGTAGACGACGCGGAGCGGCCCGGTGCCCTGGTACTTCGTGTCGCCGTGGACGAAGTGGTAGGCGAGGTAGCCGACGAGGAACAGCGCCGAGGCGGCGAACGCCGAGACCATCAGGTACTTGTGCACGACCATCGCGCGGCGCTTGATGGCGATCCAGCCGGCGACGAGCAGCGTGGCCGCCGTGGCGTTCAGCGCGGCGTTGAGCGGCGGCATGAAGCGGAGGTCGGCGCCGCCCGCGCCCCGCCGGAAGATCAGGATGTAGGCCAGGAACGCGAGCGCGCCCGCGGAGAGCGCGGCGTTGAAGAGGTAGAACGCGCGGTCGCTGGTGCGGGTGAGCAGGCCGACGGGCTTCAAGGGGCTCGAGGCGTGGGTCGACATCGCGCGGTCCATACCAGAGGAGCGCCCCGAGCGCGATCGAGGGCGGGCGAGCGGACGCGAGCGCTCGCCGACCGCGCGCCGCGCGCCGCGCCCCCGCGCGGCTAGCCCGCGCTCGGCGCCCTCCCGATCGGCGCCGGGCTCCGATCCGCGTCGCGGAGCGGCTCGCGCATGGTCACGAGCTCCTCGGCGGCCGTGGGGTGGATGCCGATCGTGGCGTCGAGCTGCGCCTTGGTCGCGCCGCACTTCAGCGCGACGGCGAAGCCCTGGATGATCTCGCCGGCGTCCGGGCCGACCATGTGGACGCCGAGCACCCGGTCGGTCGCGCGATCGACGATGAGCTTCATCATCGTCCTCTCCTCGCGCCCGGAGAGGGTGTGCTTGAGCGGGCGGAAGACCGACAGGAAGACGGTGACGTCGTGGCGCTCGCGCGCCTGCGCCTCCGACAGGCCGACGGTGCCGACGTTCGGCTGGCTGAAGACGGCCGTCGGGATGCCGGCGTAGTCCATGCGCACGCGCTCGCCGCGGAAGAGCCTCCTCGAGAGCGCCATCGCCTCGGCGATGGCCACGGGCGTGAGCTGCACCCGGGAGATCACGTCGCCGATCGCGTAGATCGACGGGACCGAGCTCTGGAACACGTCGTCCACGACGACCGCGCCGTCCGCGTCGAGCTTCACCCCGACCTCCTCGAGGCCGAGCCCCTTGGTGTTCGGGACGCGCCCGGTCGCGTACAGCACGCAGTCGGCGGTGAGCTCGGCGCCGTCGGCGAGCGTCGCGCAGAGCTCGGCGCCGCGCCGCTCGATCCGCTCGACGCTCGCGCCCAGGCGGAGATCCAGCCCCTTCTTCTGGATCTCCGCGGCAAGGAACGCGCGGATGTCGTCGTCGAAGCCGCGCAGGAGGTGCACGCCGCGGTGGATCAGCGACACGCGGGCGCCGAGCCCGTGCAGGATCCCGGCCAGCTCGACCGCGATGTAGCCGCCCCCGACGAGGATCGCGCGGCGCGGCAGGGCGTCGAAGTGGAACGCCTCGTTGGAGGTGATCGCGTGCTCGCGGCCCGGGATGTCGGGGATCCAGGGGTGGCTGCCGGTCGCGACGAGGATGCGCTCGGCGGTGATCCGGGCGCCGTCGATCTCGACCGCGTGCGGATCCACGACCCGGGCGCGGCCCCAGCGGAGGTCGACGCCCGCGTTCTTCAGGAGCCGCTCGTACACGCCGTTCAGGCGCTCGATCTCCCGGTTCTTGTTGCGGAGGAAGGTCGGCCAGTCGAACGAGGGCCAGGCCTCCGCGCCCCCGTCCGCCCCGCCGCCGCGGCCGGGCACCCTCCAGCCGTAGCCGGCGGCGTCCTCGAAATCCTCGGCGTAATGCGACGCGTAGACGAGGAGCTTCTTCGGGATGCACCCCACGTTGACGCAGGTGCCGCCGAGGTAGCGCGACTCGGCGATCGCGACCCGGGCGCCGTACGAAGCGGACATGCGGGCTGCGCGCACGCCGCCGGAGCCGGCGCCGATGACGAACAGATCGTAATCGTACTTGGACATGGTCGACGACTATGGCCCACCGCACGGTGGTGGGGCGAGCGCGCAGCGTACACCGCCTCCGGGGCCGCGGGGATTCTGCTACGGTCCCGCCGTTGCGCTCCTCGACCCACCCCGGACCCCTGGGCGCCGCGCGCTCGCGCGACGGCGATCTGCCCGCGCGGCGGGGGCCGCTCTCCTCGCGCGCTGCGCGGCGCGCGCGGCGCGCCCTGCCCTTCGCCCTCGCGGTCGCGCTCGTCGCCGCGGTGCTCGGCCGCCTCGACCACGGCGCCTTCCTGGCCGCCCTGTCGCGCGTCGACGCCCCGCTCTTCGGCGCGTCCGCGGCCCTCTTCGTCCTCGCGCTCCTCGCCGCCGACACGTTCGCGACCGTCCTCGTCTACCGCCGCTCGATCGCCCGCGTCGCCTTCCGCGATTTCTTCGTGCTCCGCGGCGCCTCCTACCTCCCGTCGCTCCTCAATCACCACGTCGGCCAGGCGTTCATCACGGTCTTCCTCTCCCGCGCCCACGGCGTCCCGCTCGCGCGCGCCGCGGGCGCGACGCTCGTGGTCTACGCCTCCTGGCTCGGCTGCCTGCTCCTCCTGGGCGCGCTCGCCTTCCCGGCGAACGGCGGGTCGCTCGCCGGGTCCGCGCTGCTGCTCGCCGCCGGCGCGCTCTACCTCGCCCTCCTCGCGCTGCGGCCCGCCCGGCTCGCGCGCACCCGGCTCCTCGCCCCGCTCTTCGAGGCGGGGGTGCGCGGCCACCTCGTCGCCCTCGCCGCGCGGGTGCCGCACCTCGTCGTCCTGTTCGCGGGCACCTGGCTGCCGTTCTGGTTCTTCGACGTCCGCATCCCCCTCGACGCGGCCCTCACCTACATCCCGATCCTGATGGTCGCGGTGACGCTCCCCCTCACCCCGCAGGGCTTCGGCACGCGGGACGTGCTCGCGGCCGCGCTCTTCGAGGGCTTCGCGGCCGGCGTCACCCGCGAGGAGCGCCTGGCCGCGATCGCTGCGTCCACGACGGCGTGGGCCGTGGCCCTCACCCTGGTCGAGGCCGCGCTCGGCCTGGCCCTGCTCCGCGTCGCCCTGCCCCGCATGGAGGCGAAGGGCGCCGCGGAAGCTGCCCAGGAGCCGGCATGACGCGGATCAACGCGGCTCGTCACGCGGCGCTGGCGCGCCCTCGATCCATGAAAAGGGCCGACCGGACGAATTTCGAGCGAGCCGCTGCGCATCCCGGTGCACGCGCGGCCGGTCTTGATGTATGTTCCTGTTGCACATAGCAGCTCTGATCTGCTCGCGCTGGGCGACCCGTCATGAAGAATCTCTATCGCTTCCTCGCCTCTTCCGATCACGGCGTCGCCCGGGCCGCGCGCCACGTGCGCCGCGAGCTCCGCGGCCTCACCCTGCCCGCGCCCCGGCCGGTCGTCGTCCCCGTGCGCCTCGCGTACGAGGCGGCGCGTGATCTCTACTACTACGGATCTCGCGTGCTCGTCTGCGAGCCGATCTTCAAGTCGTACTGCGCCCGGTACGGCAAGGGGGTCCGGACGGGGACGTTCATCCACTTCATTCAGGGGCGGGGGAACATCGTCCTTGGCGACGACGTGGTGCTCGACGGCAAGATCAACTTCACCTTTGCCGCGCGGTTCTCGGACAGCCCGACCCTGACGATCGGCGACAATACCGGGCTCGGACACGACTGCAGGATCGTCGTCGCCAAGTCGATCACCATCGGCAAGCACTGCCGGATCGCGACGGGCGTGCACATCCTCGACTCGAGCGGTCACCCGAGCGAGCCGGAGGCCCGGAAGCAGGGGCTGCCGCCCCCGGACAGCGAGGTGCGGCCCGTCGTCATCGAGGACAACGTCTGGATAGGCGCCCGGGCCATGATCTTCCCCGGCGTCACGATCGGCGAGGGCAGCGTGGTCTCGGCGGGCTCGGTGGTCATCGCCGACGTCCCCCCCTACACGGTGGTGGCCGGCAATCCGGCCCGCAGGGTGGCGTCCCTCCGGGCGGAGCCGGCGCAGCGCGCCGGGTCGACGGGGGCTCGCCTCGACGCGAGCGGCGCCAACGGCGCGGGCGCCCGAGCCGCGGACCACGCGGCCCGAAAGAGCTCGCTTCCTCCGGACAGCGTATCTTAACCCCCCTGGAGCTCCTCAATGGCGACCGAGATGGATCAGGTGATCGAGGTCATCGTCACGATTGGCAACCTGCCCGCAACGATCGGGCCCGACGACGACATCTATGACGCGGGGTTCTCGTCGATTCGAGCGCTTCAGCTCCTCACCGAGCTGGAGGATCGGTTCAATGTGGCCCTCCCCGACGACAGGTTCAGCCTCGCCCGCACCCCGCGCGCGCTGAGCGGGTTGATCCAGGAGCTCGCCTCGTGAGGAAGATCGTCACCGTCGAGCTCGCCACGCCCGCGACGGAGATGGCGCAGGAGGAGATCCCGAAGCAGATCGCCTTCCTGTCGAAGGACATCGCGAACATCCGGTTCGTCCGCGGCGGCGCGGCGCTCGAGTTCGAGGCGCCGGAGGAGGGCGCGGGGGATCTCGCCCGGGCGGCCGAGGGGATCGCGCGCACCATGCAGCGCAGCCTGCGGCAGCTCACGCGGAAGCTCGTGTACCGCAGCCCCGCGTGCGACCGGGTGGAGTTCCGCGGCGGCGGGCTCCCCGCCGGGATCACGCAGATGGGGCAGGGCCAGGTCGCCCTCGAGGGGCTCCCGCTGCGGCTCTACCGCTACTTCGATCGCACGCTGGAGGCGCTCGGCGCGCCGTTCTCGCCGAGCCCGATCCTCGCGCCGACGTTGATCCCGGCCACGACGCTCGCGAAGTGCGACTACTTCCGCTCCTTCCCCCACATCGTGACCTTCGCGTGCCACCTGCCGGAGGACATGCCGCGCATCGAGGATTTCCGGGCGCGGCACCAGGACCGGGACACGCTCGACGAGCGCGCGCTGGGCGACATGACGCAGCCGGAGGTCTGCCTCTCGCCGGCGGTCTGCTACCACGTCTACGCGGCGAACCGGGACCGGGTGCTGCCGCCGGGCGGCGCGCGCTACGCGCTCGCGGGCCGCTGCTTCCGCTACGAGTCGAGCAAGATGGTCGACCTCCGGCGGCTCTGGGAGTTCACCATGCGCGAGATCGTGTTCCTCGGGTCGCGGGAGGGCGTGCTCGCGCTGCGCGAGCAGGGGAACGAGATCGTGGCGCGCTACCTCGACGAGCACGAGCTGGCCGGCGAGATCCGGACGGCGAGCGATCCGTTCTTCATCGCGCCGGACGCCGCCGCCAAGACGTACTTCCAGATCAGCAGCGAGACGAAATACGAGATCTCGCTGATGCTGCCGGAGGACGAGCGGGTGGCGGCGGGGTCGTTGAACTACCACACCGATTTCTTCGGCCGCGCGTTCCAGTGCACCGTCGAGGGCGCCGGGCCGATGCACAGCGTGTGCATCGCGTTCGGGCTGGAGCGGTGGGTGTACGCGTTCCTCGCCCAGCACGGCCACGATCCGGCCCGCTGGCCGGACATCGTGCGTCGCGCCCCGGAGATGGCGGGCCTCTGAGCCCCCGAGGGGCCGCGCCACCCCCAGGGGCAGCACCAAGCTGGGCTGTTCCCTTTCCGGCGCGTTCCTGCGAGGCTCGCACGCCATGCAGATCGAGCGCGTCGATCCCTTGGCCGTGGCGGAGGAGGCCAGCCTCGTCCTGCGCGAGGCCTGGCCGCCTCCCGTCCTCCATTACACGGCCGACTACCTGAGATGGCAGCTCGGCTTCCCCGGCGCGGCGCCGCTGGCCGTGCTCGCGCGCGAGGGCGGTGAGCCGGCCGGCTTCATCGGCGTCGCGCCGCGCCGCTTCCGCTTCCGGGGCGTGACGTCGGACGGGTATCTGCTCTCGTTCCTGAGCGTGCGCCCGAAGTTCCGGGGACAGGGGCTGGCGGGCAGGCTGTACGCGGAGGTCTTCGCCGGCGTCCGGGCGTCCGGCTTGCCGACGGTCGTGTTCGTGGAGGCGCGCTCCGCGCCCGCGCAACACCTGCTCGCCAAGGCGGTGGAGCGGGCCGGGCTCTCGATGAAGCGGCTCGCCGCGTGCCAGAACCACGGGTTCGTGCCCAGGGCCGGCGCCGCGCCGCCGCGGGCCGTCGCCGCGCCGGCCGCGGACCTGGACGACGTGCTCGCGGCGATGGCGGCGTGCCGCGACGAGCGCGTGCTCTGGGCGGCGCCGGACGCGGCGCAGCTCGAGCACAGCCTGCGCGATCCGCGGCCTCGCCGGCTGCTGCGGGTCGAGGAGGCAGGCCGGACGGTGGGGGCCGCGGCGGTGTTCCTGTCGGAGATCGCGACGGCCCGCGGGATCGAGCTGGTGCCGACGGTCGACGCGATCTTCCTGCCGGAGCCGACCGCCGATCGGGTCGCGGCGGTGCTGCGCGCGACCTCGGAGGCGTTCGCCGGACAGGCGACCGTGCCGGCGGTGAGCGCGCCGAACCTCGCCGCGCTCCCCCCGGAGCACCTCAGGCCGGCCGGCGCGCGGCCGACGGGCGCGACGTTCGACGCGTTCGTCGTGCGCTCCCCGGGAGGGCAACGCGGGGGACCGTGGGGCGACGCCGAGGTGACCAACCTCGAGATCGTCTGAGACCGGGGCGAGGCACAGGCAGCCATCCCGGCCACAGCCAACCATCCCTCGCCGCTGCGGGGCGCCCCCGACCGTGACCTCCGCGGCGCCGCGGCGTCCAGGATCACCCGTACGGACCGCAGGAGGGCAGCGCGGCGCATGTCCGACCGAGACGTGGATCAGGGGCTCCCTGATCCGCGCCGCGTCTCCCCGACGCCGGCGCTCCGTCAGGGCCCGACAGGCGCGGAGCTCGGTCGAAGCCTTCGAGATCCACACGGCGCCTCGACGTGCTCATCGGTTCGAGCAACGGGCCTTCGAGATCCACACGGCGCCTCGACGTGCTCATCGGTTCGAGCAACGGGCCTTCGAGATCCACACGGCGCCTCGACGTGCTCATCCGCTCGAGCACCGCTGTGCTCCGACACCGCAACCTCATCATACGCTGTTCAGCTCGCTCCCGGGAAGCGCGATGACACGCCCCCGGAGGCGAATCCGCAGCGCGCGGGCGCGCTCTGGTGCGCTCGGCGTGGGCGCCTCCGGCGCGGGGGACCATCCTCCTGGGAAGGAGGTCTGCATGGATTCATCAGATCATGTCGGTGGTGTCCTGCGCCGCGTCCTCGCGCTCTCGCTCGCGCCCGTCGCCGCCGGCACCTGCGGGAGCATCGACGCCGGCGGCTTCGAGCCCGTCGCCTGCCGGGCCATCGGGGAGACATCGTACCTCGACGGGCTGAAGCCCAGGGTCGCCGCCGATTACCTCGAGCTGCGCGCGCGCCTGCGCGGCGCGAGCCATGCGCCCCACACGATCGAGACCTCGGGGACCCGGTGCGCCCGGGCGACGGACCCGGCGGCCTGCGAGGCGAAGATCGCGGCGAGCAGCTCGACCGATGGCTTCGCGCTCGGCCAGTGCGTCCAGCTCTGCCCGCAGAACGTCCTGATCGTCAGCGCGCGCGACGACGTGGACACCCTGAGCTCGAAGGAGGAGATCAAGGCGTGGCTCGGGCGCGTCGACTCGCCCACCGAGGCGGTGCTCGCCGCGGCCCTGGAGGGCTACGACGTCTCCTGCGGTGACGACCTCCCGGGCGGGGTGCGGCGCGTCGACGGGGGCTACGAGGTGCTGGCCACGCGCCTCACCTCCCTGTGCGCGCCCGTGGAGACCACCCTGTACGTCCTCCATGTGAGCGCGGACGGCGACGTCGGTGAGCTCGCGTCGGAGGTGATCCGGTCGACGGCCGGGGCGTGCATCGGTCGGCGCGCCCCGGGGCTCGTCGAGCGCGCGGCGTCCGGCGCGACCGTGCTCGGGGCGTGGCTCGCCCAGGTGGCGCAGCTCGAGGCGGCGTCGGTGCGCGCGTTCGACGTGCTGCGCCGCGAGCTCGTCCACCACGGCGCGCCGCGGCCCTTGATCGAGCGGGCCGGCGCGGCGCGGCGCGACGAGGTGCGGCACGCGCGCGCGATGGGCGCGCTCGCGGTGCGCCACGGCGGGCGCCCTCGCGCGCCGCGGGTGGAGCCGCAGCCGCCGCGATCGCTCGAGGAGATCGCGGTCGAGAACGCGGCGGAGGGCTGCGTGCGGGAGACGTTCGGGGCGCTGGTCGGGATGTGGCAGGCGCGGTTCGCGGGCGACCGCGCGGTGCGGCGGGTGATGCAGGGCATCGCCCGGGACGAGGCCCGCCACGCGTCGCTGGCGTGGGCGCTCGACCGCTGGGCGCGCGCGCAGCTCTCCCCGGCCGCGCGGCGGCGGGCGGACGAGGCGCGGCGGCTGGCCCTCGACGAGATCGCCGCGGAGGCGCGGCGCGGCCCCCCTCCCGATCTCGTCCGCTGGGCAGGCCTGCCCGGGCCGCGCGCCGCGCGCCGCCTGGCGACGCACCTCGCGCGGAGCGTGCCCGCGCTCGCCGCGGCATAGGATCGATCGGCGGCGGGAGGTGGTCGTCACCCGGCCCTTGCATTTGCCGATCACATTGGATGTTCTCTGGCCTCCATGGGCGAGCACCGACGGACCATCGAGCACGAGCGACTCGAGCAGGACGCGAAGCGGCAAGCGCAGTGGAAGCGCTGGGGCCCGTACCTCTCCGAGCGCCAGTGGGGCACCGTGCGGGAGGACTACTCCGCTCACGGCGACTGCTGGAACTATTTTCCCCACGACCAGGCCCGGAGCCGCGCCTACCGCTGGGGCGAGGACGGCCTGCTCGGCATCTGCGACCGAAAGGCCCGGCTGTGCTTCGCGCTCGCGCTGTGGAACGGCCGCGACCCCATCCTCAAGGAGCGGCTCTTCGGCCTGACCGGCCCGGAGGGCAACCACGGCGAGGACGTCAAGGAGTGCTACTTCTACGTCGACGCGACGCCGACGCACTCGTACCTGAAGGGCCTGTACAAGTACCCGCAGGCCGAGTTCCCCTACCGGTGGCTGGTCGAGGAGAACCGGCGCCGCGGTCGGAATCAGCCGGAGTTCGAGCTCGCCGACACCGGCGTCTTCGACGAGGACCGCTACTTCGACGTCCAGGTCGAGTACGCAAAGGCATCTCCGGACGACCTCCTGATCCGCGTCACGATCCACAACCGGTCCTCGGAGCCCGCGTCGATCGACGTGCTGCCGACCCTCTGGTTCCGGAACACCTGGTCGTGGAATCGAACCGGAGAGGGGTACTCCGAGCGGCGGCCGGAGCTCTGGCAGGCGGCGGCGGGCGTCGTCTGCGCGGAGCACGAGGCGCTCGGCAGGATGAGGCTCCACGCCGAGGGCGAGCCGGAGCTGCTCTTCACCGACAACGAGACCAACGCCGAGCGGCTCTTCGGCGCGGCGTCCCGGTCGCCCTACCGGAAGGACGCCTTCCACGACCACATCGTCCGCGGCGCGCAGGGCGCGGTGAACCCGGCGAAGCGCGGCACCAAGGCGGCGGCGCATTACCGCCTGAGCGTGCCCGCGAGGGGCCATGTCGTGCTGAGGCTCCGGCTCGTGGCCGAAGGCGAGGCTCCGGCGGCGCCCTTCGGCGCGGGGTTCGACGCGATCTTCGGCGCGCGCATCGCGGAGGCGGACGACTTCCACGACAGCATCGCGCCCGCGGGCCTGCCCCCCGAGGAGCGCGCGGTCGTCCGCCAGGCGTACGCGGGGCTGCTCTGGTCGAAGCAGTTCTATCACTACGTGGTCGGCGAGTGGCTGGAGGGGGATCCGCCGCTCCTGCCGCCGGAGTCGAGGAAGCACGGGCGCAACGCCGACTGGAAGCACGTCTACAACCGCGACGTGATCTCGATGCCGGACAAGTGGGAGTACCCCTGGTACGCGGCGTGGGACCTCGCGTTTCACATGATCCCGTTCGCCCGGCTGGATCCCATGTTCGCGAAGGAGCAGCTGCTCCTGTTCCTCCGCGAGTGGTACATGCACCCGAACGGGCAACTGCCTGCCTACGAGTTCGCGCTGGGCGACGTCAACCCGCCGGTCCACGCCTGGGCGGCGTGGCGCGTGTACAAGATCGCGGCGCGCCGCGGCGAGCGCGACCGGGCGTTCCTCCAGCGCGTGTTCCAGAAGCTCTTGCTCAACTTCACCTGGTGGGTCAACCGCAAGGACGACGAGGGCAACAACCTCTTCTCCGGCGGGTTCCTCGGGCTCGACAACATCGGCGTCTTCGACCGCTCGCGCGCGCTGCCGACGGGCGGCACGCTGGAGCAGGCCGACGGGACGGCGTGGATGGCGTTCTTCTGCGGCACGATGCTGTCCATGGCGCTCGAGCTCGCGCACGAGGACCCGGTGTACGAGGACATGGCGACCACGTTCTTCGGTCGCTTCATCGCCATCGTGGACGCGATGAACTCCTTCGGGGGCAGCGGCCTCTGGGACGAGCAGGACGGCTTCTACTACGATCAGCTCCACGTGGACGGCCGCGTGGTGCCGCTCCGGACCCGATCGATGGTCGGCGTGATCCCGCTGTTCGCGGTCGAGGTCCTCGAGGACGAGACGATAAACCGCCTGCCCGGCTTCCGGAAGCGGATGAGCTGGTTCCTCGAGAACCGCCGGGATCTCGCGCGCCACATCGCGTACCTCGAGGGGCACCACGGGCGCCGGCTGCTCGCCGTGCCGTCGCGGGAGCGGCTCCAGCGGGCGCTGCGTTACGTGCTCGACGAGTCGGAGCTCCTGTCCCCGTACGGCGTGCGCTCGCTCAGCCGCCATCACCTGCATCATCCGTACTCGCTCCAGGTGAACGGGGAGGTCTACACGGTCGCGTACACCCCGGGAGACTCGGACACCGGGCTCTTCGGCGGCAACTCCAACTGGCGAGGTCCGGTCTGGTTCCCGCTGAACTTCCTGCTCGTCGAGGCGCTGGAGCGGTATCACCATTTCTACGGGGACACGCTCCGCGTGGAGTGCCCCACGGGCTCGGGCCGCTTCATGACCCTCGACGAGGTGGCCGGCGAGCTGTCGCGCCGACTGGCCTCGCTGTTCCTGCCGAGACAGGACGGCTCCCGGCCGTGCCATGGCGGCGACCCGCGCTTCGCCTCGGACCCTCACTGGAAGGATCTCGTGCTCTTCAGCGAGTATTTCAACGGCGACGACGGGCGCGGGGTCGGGGCCAGCCATCAGACGGGCTGGACGGCGCTCGCCGCCCGCTTCATCGAAGGCTGCGCGAACCGGCGCCCGGCGTGAAGGTCGCGGGGCGCGCGCCACGACGACACCGCGGAAAGGTGAGCGGATGTCCGGAGATCTCGGTCCGAGGCGGGGAATCGGCGCAATGCACCGCAGCCAACGAGGAGACCTGTCCAGCGAAAAGGTGATTTTCGCGGTGGGGATTCCCCTGCCGGGTGTTACGGTAACCGGTCGGGCTGGTCGCGTCGCGATCGCGGGCGGGGGTTCGACGCCACGCAACGTTCCTTCGAAGGAGGTAGAATGACTGTTCGACCGGTACTCTCCATCGATACATCCTTCGACATCGACAGCGCGTGGTTCGCGTCCGGCCGGACGATGCTCTACAGCCGGATGGGCGACCAGTTCTCGATCGTGCCGTTCGGGCGCGCGAGCGCGGAGCGGCGGAGGATCCTCCGTCAGATCGGGCGAGCCGAGGGCGCCGGCAACCCCTTCCGGGCGGTCGTGGTGTCGTCCCACGGCAGGCCGAGCAGCGTCATCGACGACGACTCCCCCGACGGCATCCTGGTGTCGCACGAGTGCCCGGATCAGGAGATCGAGCTCTGGGCGCGCGGTCGCATCCTGTATTTTTGCTGTCCCGAGACCGCCAGCGGTCCGCTGTTCGAGCGGCTCCTCGGCGCGGGGGCGAGGACGGTGGTCGGCTTCACGGGGAGGCCTTGCCCCGCGACCGGCGACGGCAAGTTCTTCTGGCGGCAGCTCGATCAGGAGCTCGTGACCTGCGCGCTGCACGACCAGCTCGCGCCGGGGTTCGAGAGGGCCCGGCAGCAGTTCGTCGAGCGGGTCGGGACGCGGCTCGCGACGCTCCCCCCGGGGGCGGTCCGGGACGACCTCGCGCGGATGATGGACCTGCTCCACTCGATGGTGATCCGGGGCGCCGAGAAGGGGTAGCGCCGGCGGCACCGCATCGCCCGGCTCGTCCCTGGTCGCGCGGGAGGCGGTGTGACCGGTCGCCCGCGGTCGATGTGCGGCATGGTACAGTGCCGCACAGATCGAGGTCAGGGAGAGCGATGCGACGCGGGCTGTCGAACGTGCTCATTGCGGCGGCGCTCCTCGGGGGGGTGGCCGGGACGGGGGACGCGATCGCCGGCGCGCCCGCCGCGCCCGCCGCGCCCGGAGCGTCGTGGTTCATGGACGGGGAGCGGCGCGTCGCGGTCGAGCGGCTCGGGCCGGCCCGGCTGGACGCGGCGGGGCGCGCGCTCGCGCCGGTGCGGCTCCGCTACGCCGACGGCCGGGCCGTGCAGGCGAGCGTGGGGGCGACCGCGATCGTGCAGATCGAGCCCGGCGCCGAGGCGTCGCTCGCGGCGGCGGGCGTGCAGGTGGTGCGGCCGCTCATGCCCGCGATCGGGCTGTGGCTCGTGCGGGACAGCAGCGGCGGCGACGGCCTCGACGTCGCCGCGCGCCTCGACGGGCCGGCGCGCGCGGGCGGCGTCCGCGCGGCGGTGCCGGACCTTCATCTCCGCCTGCGGGCCCACGGCGCGCCGTTCACGCCCGACGACCCGCGCCTGCCCGGTCAATGGTACTTCGACGACCTCGGGATGCAGGAGGCCTGGGGGCGCACGCAGGGAGACGAGGCGACATCCATCGTCGTGATCGACAACGGCTGCGATCTCGACCACCCCGACCTCGCCGCGAAGATGGATCCGGGCCGGGACGTCATCGACGGCGACGACGACCCCACCTACCACCCCGGCGAGCCGAGCGTGAACCACGGGACGGCCTGCGCGGGCCTGGTCGCGGCGGACACCGACAACGGCGAGGGCATCGCGGGCGGCTGCCCCGCCTGCAGGGTGCGGTGCGTGCGGCTGCTGAACGGCGAGGAGCAGCCGATCTCCGCCGCCGTCGACGCGTTCCAGTTCGCCCTGGAGGTGAACGCCTCCGTCGTGTCGAACAGCTGGGGCTACGCCGACGAGCTGCCCGTGCCCAGGGTGGTCGAGCAGGCGATCGATCACCTGTTCGACGCCGGGCGCGACGGGAAGGGAGCGCTCGTCCTCTTCGCCGCGGGCAACGAGGATCGGGAGCTCGGCGATGACGAGCTCCAGGCGGTGCGGGGCGTCCTCAACGTGGGCGCCGTCAACCACCTGGAGGACGCGACGCCGTTCACGAACCGCGGCGACTCGATCGATCTCGTCGCGCCGACAGGGACCTTGACCACCGACATCGCCGGGAGGGAGGGCGATACCCCGACCGACTACACGTCGCTGTTCGGGGGCACCTCGTCGGCGTGCCCGGTCGCGGCCGGCATCGCGGGGCTGCTCGTGAGCGCGGCGCCGGAGCGGACCGCGGGCGAGCTCTACGAGATCCTGATCCGCACGGCGCGGCCGGCGCCGTACGCCCTCCCGGACGAGCGCGGGCACGATCCGGTCTTCGGGCACGGGATCATCGATCCGGTCGCGGCGCTCCGGGAGGTGCTCGGGGACGACCCGCCGCCGGCCCAGGCGGGAGAGGGCAAGGCCGACGAGGACGAGGCGGAGCAGGCCGGCTGCGCGTGCGCGGCCGCCGGCGCGCCGCCGGCCGGGCGCCACCGAGGGCTCCTCCACGCGGTCGCGGCGTCCCTCGGCGCGGCCGCGCTGCTGCGCCGGCGCCGGGCGGGGCGCGCGGCGCGGCCAGGCCAGGGTTCGCGTCAGGCGCCCGGGCCGCGCCTCGGTCAGGCGCCCGGGCCGCGCCTCGGTCAGGCGCCCGGGCCGCGCCTCGGTCAGGCGCCCGGGCCGCGCCTCTCCCGGAGCGCATCGCGCTGCGCGAGCAGCCACGCGCGCGCCTCGCGCTCCGCCTCGAAGAACTCCAGCGGATAGGACTTCCCGGTCACGAGCTGCACGCCCTTCGTGGTGAGCGTCACGAGGACGCGCACCGAGAAGCTCGCTCCGACGAGCGCGGCGGAGTCGACGCGCGCGCTGCGCATCTCCTCCGCGGCCACCTTGCGGACCGACGCCGGGATGGCCCCCACGCGGCGCAGATCGGCGAGGAACAGGATCTCGCGGCCGCTCTCCGCCATGCGCCGGAACACGGCGGCCATCGCGCGCATCATGTCCTCCGAGGCATCGCCCTGGAGCTCCATGCGCAGGATGCCGTCGGGCTCTTCACGAAGGTCGAAAGGCGCGTTCCTGGGGCCGAGCTCGCTCATGCCGAGACATGCTACTACCGCGTGACCGGAGACGAAATTGCGGTGCTGAGGTCGGCCCGGCGCGCCCCGCTGCGCGACGATCGCCCTGCCCTGGCGCGCGAGGGCGTGACGAATGCCGGTCGAGCATCCCGGCCTCGCGACCCGCGCTCCGGGAGCTGGCCGGCGGGATCCCCGCCGGGGTCCGAGGACCAGCGCGACCCCATGCGCCTCTGCCTGATGCGGCGGCGGGGGAGGCGCGGGCGCACGGGGCTCAGGTCCCCTTGAAGGCGCCGACGTACCAGCTGTCCTTGTCCCAGCAGAATTCCTGGAAGCCGTCGGTCAGCGTGGTGCTGTAGACGCGGAGGTGAATCTGGCCTCCGTCCAGCCACGAGGTGGCGCCGGGCGCGCAGTTCGCCTGGAACTGATCGGTGAGCGCCCCCGCGTACCAGTGGTCCTTGTCCCAGCAGGACTCCTTTACGTTGCCGTCTCCCGACAGCGTGTAGACGCGGATGTGCGGCTTGCCGTCGAACCAGGACGTGGCGCTCGCGGATTGCGACAGGCGATTCGAGCTCATTTTCTTGTCCTCCTCCGGTTCCCGCATCGGCGCGGGCGGCGAGGGCCGATGCAATCGACCTGCCACAAGCGGCGCACGGGCAGAGCGCCGGCCCCCGGATCGGGGCGCTTGCAGGTTCGCGATCTCATTCGATCTCATTCGATCGGGTGCTCCGTTTCGCCGCGATTCCTGTATCGGTGGACTCGAGGACAGGCCGTTTTTCCGGCCATTGGCCGGCCGCTGGCCGGCCTGCGTCAACCGCCGGCCGCTGGCCCGCTTCGCATCACCGCGGCGACGCAAGGATGTCCTGTCGAAAGCGCTCACCGGCCAGGCTGGATGTTCCAAAGGCGCCATCGAGAGACATTTACGCTTCCCTGCATCGAGCCGCGGAGCGTCCAATCGTCCACTGTTGGTCGATCGAGGCACGTGACTGGCGCGACGATCGAGTCGACAAGAGCGCCGCTGTCCGCACCGGGGTGGGGCGATCCCGTGCGTGCGGCGGTCACGCGGCCCCACGCCTGCGCCTGCGGCCCAGGGCCAGCGCGAGCAGCGCGGCCCCGAGCGCATGGCGCCCGCCCCCGGGCCGCGGCCCGGCGCGGCAGCCACACCCCTCGTCGCCGCCCTGCCCGGCCCCGGGCGGCGCGTCGCCGCCGCCGCCCGCGTCGCCAGCCCCTTCTTCCACGGAGGCCCGACACGCAGCCACCTCGTCCGCGGCGCCGATGCACAGCGTCGGCTTGCGCGACGCGCCCTCCTGCAAGCCGTTCACCACGATCACGGCCAGATCCTCGGCGCCGGCCGTGTCGACGGGCTCCGCGCCCGCGGCGGCGTCGCGGGCGCGCACGATCTCGCCGTACGCGCCGCCGCGCCGCGCCGCGAGCAGCAGGGTGAGGCCGTCGGCCTGCGCCGGGTCGTCCGCGGGCGCCGCGAGCGCGGCGGTCATGGTCGCGCGCCCGCCGGGCCGCACCCGGAAGTACTGCGCCGACGCGTGAAAGACGCGGAGCCGGCCGGCGTGGGGCGCGGCCACGTCCTCGAGGCGGAGCCCCCGGTAGCCGTCCCCGTGGGCGTAGGAGCGCTCGGGATCCGCGAAGGAGCCGGTGAGCAGGTTCCAGGCGGCGAACTCCACGAACGCCTCGCCGAACGTCGTCTGCGCCCGCGACGAGAGCAGCGGGTCGAGCTGCTCGAACCACACCGGATCCGCCTCGCCGCCCGCGCCGTCCTCGACGCGCTCCCAGAGCGAGCGGACCGTGCCGTCCCCGTAACGCTCCTCGAGGAACTGGAAGAACAGCGCGCTCCCGTAGCTGAACACGTCGACGGGACCCGTCATGGGCACGTCGAGCGATCGATCGGTGTTCGCCAGGTAGCCGTCGATGAAGCCCTCGAAATCCTCCAGCGAGGGGTCGAACGACTCGGTCGCCCAGACCGCGGTGCCCTCCGACAGCACCGTGCCCTGCTCGGTGTCGTAGGCCGCCTGCACGGCGTGGAAGAGCTCGTGGCTCCCGAGGATCCGGTTCGCGGTGCGCGTCGACGGGTAGTCGTAATCGCGGTAGTCGTTCTCCTGGGTCATGAAGCCGATACAGAGGTCCTTGCCACCCACGGCGCAGGCGTCGGTGCGGAACACCCCGTCGCCGACCCCGGTGAAGTCGACGAGGTAGACGTCGAACCGGCCATCGCCGCCGTTGTCGGAGAGGCCCTCGTCGCTCCGCGGAGGCCGGAAGCCGAGCACGTCGCGGTAATGGACGATCACCTCGTCGTAGATGGCGGCCACCTCCTCGACGAAATCGGGGATGCCCGTCGCGTCGGCGTCGGCGTCGGGCACCGCATTGCGCCCCTCGCGGGCGAAATGGATCAGAAAGCTCCCGGAGGCCGACGCGAAGGTCTCGATCGCGTCCTCCGGATCGAAGCGGTACTCGAGGCGCGTATCGCGCGTGTCGGGCCGCTCGAGCGGCGCGGCGCCCGGCCCGTGGAGCGGCCCCGGGTCAAGCTCGCCGGCGCCGCACGCCGCGAGCGCCGGCGCCAGCAGGGCCGCCGCGCGGGCGGCGCAGCGACACCCGGCCTTGCGCGGCGTCACGGGAGGAAGGCCCACCGGATCTGGAAGTTGGCAGCGCCGGGGTCCGCCACCGACACCGCCCCCGTCTCGTTGCACTCCGCCTGGGCTTCATCGCTGTAGAAGTGGGTGACGGTCAGCTTGAGCCTCCGACCGTCGTCGAGCGCGAGGACGTAAACCGTGCCGCTCATCTCCACGCAGCGGGAGTAAGTCCAGTAGCCGGACAGCGCCGTCGCGGGGGCCCCCAGCCCGGAGCCGTCCGGGATGAGATCGCAGCTCTCGGTGAAATACTCGTCGGTGCGGAGCCGCAGATCGTCGGGGGCCGCGGTGATCGTGTCGTAGCCCGGCGTGCCCGGGAGCCGCGCCGCCTTGACGCAGGACGGCCCGGAGTGGCCGCTGTTGATGCGCACCACGTAGCGCCGGAAGGCGATGTCCCAGTCCATCGAGCCGAGCGACGCCTCGTCGGAGATCTCGACCTTCTCGAGGCCGCTGTCCGTGAACCGCGCATAGACGTAGGCGTCGGGATCGGAGGCGAAGGCGCCGCCCGCGGTGGCGTCGATGAACGAGCGGAACCCCGCGCCGTCCGGCGCGTTGCGCACCCCGCCGGGCGCCACGGTCGACTGGAGGCTCATCTGCTGGAAGACCTGGTCCTCGCACGGCACCGGCGTCGGCTCCGAGCACGCGAGCCCCGACGCGGCGCCGCCCCCCGCGCCCGCGCCGCCCTCGGGCGGATCGGCGGGCGAGCCGCAGGCGCAGAGCGCGACGAGGGCGAGACCGGCGGCGAGGAGCGCGGAGGACGACGGCATGGTCGGCAGCGTAACAAAAAAGCCGGATCCGGGGGCGCCGGCGCCCCCGCGCTACGGCGCTCCGCTGCGCCGGTAAAGCCACCAGTCCCCGACGTGGTCGACCGGGACGATGCTCGGGTCCCGCGCGAAGAGGGGATCGGCCCCTGCCCGCCGGCGCACGAGGAACCAGTCGAAGAAGGCGCCGTGGCGCCGCACGTCGAACTTCTGCGGGGTCCACTCCCAGCGGAGCGGCGTGGGCGGCGGGACGACGGCGCCCGGCTCCGCGCGGGGCCGGTAGGCCACGGGCGAGGCGTCCCAGACGGCGAAGTGGAAGCTGAGCCAGCCGCCCCGCGTGGCCTGCACCCAGGCCGGGAGGTGGAGGAAGGGCGTCGTCGTCCGGGTCGAGCCGCCGTGATCGAAGACGAGGTAGAGCAACCTGGGCGCGGGCGGGATGCGGGCGATGAGGGCGTCGAAGTCCCGGGTGCTCCGATCGAAGCGGCGGTAGTTGTCCTCCACGACGGAGGCGACGCCGATCGCCGCGGCCGAGAGCGCGAGCACGGCCGGCACCCTGAGCCAGGGCGATCGCGGCAGGTCGGGGAAGGCGCCGAGGGCGAGGAACAGGGCCGCGACGATCTCGCGCGGGTAGACGTACCACCAGAGGCCGATCTCGAGCGGCAGGCTCAGGAAGAGGCCCAGGAACACGGCCGCGCAGGCGACCGGGACGACGGCCGCGCAGCGCGCGAACGTCCGCTGCCGGCCGGCCGATCCGGGCGACGGCGCGGGGCCCGCGAGGACGCCGACGCGCGCGAGCCGCGCCGCGGCGCCGGCGGCGCACAGGAGCAGCGCGGCGAGGACGAGGCGCGCCGCCCGACCTGCCGCCGCGGCCTCGGCGGGATCGGTGAAGCTCGTGAACAGGAGCGATGGGATCTCGCCGAGCCGCGCCCAGCGGAGCGCAAATGTGACGGCCTCGCCGCGCAGGGTGTCGGTCCGGGCGAGGAGCCACGCCGCGAAGAGGACCAGCGAGGGCGCGAGCGGGAGCGCGATGGGCCGGAGCCGCCGCGTCGCCGGGAACACGACGACCGCGGTCCCCACCACGGCGGCGAGCGCGAACGGGAAGCGGAAGATGTGGGTGAAGAACAGCGCGACGAGCGCGAGCGCGAGCGCGATCTGCCGGCCGCGCGAAGGGCGGTCGAGGAGCAGGAGGGTCAGGCCGACGACCATCGCGAAGAGGCCGAGCGCGCCCATGTGGTTGAGGAAGCCCCAGTGGGTGAGGTTGCACCAGACGAGGCCGAGGCCGAGGACGCCGAGGAGGGGGCTCCGCTTGAGGCCGTGAAAGAGGACGGCGAGGCCGGCGGGCAGGAGCGCGAGCATCGCCGCGGCCGCGACCTTCACCGCGGCCACGGGGGAGAGGACGAGCATGAGCAGCGCGCCCAGCGCGTACATGGACATGTACGGGACCGCGAGCGGCTGGAGCGTGAACTGCTCGCGGAAGTGCCACGCGGGGTCGAGGTAGTGCCTGAACACCGCGGTCTGGGCCGCGTGGAACGGGAGGTCGGTCATCGGCGGGTAGCGGACGACCGCGAGCGGGGCGGCGATCACGTAGACCGACGTGGCGACCACGACGAGCGCGAGCGCGGCGCCGAGCGGCGCGCGGCGCGCGGCGCTCAGCGCGGCGCCCGCGGCGCGGCGGAGCGGGGCGAGGAGCCACGCCGTCCGACGTCGCGGGGCCGGCGGCCGCGCCTCCGGGGTTGCCGGGGGAGAGCGCAGCTCAGCGGTCCCCTTCCACGAGCGCTCCCGGCTCGTCTTCCGGCGCGGCCTCCCGTCCGGTCGCCCCCGCGGCGCTCGCGAGCTGCGCCTCGAGCGCCGCGACGCGCTCCAGCGCCGCCTCCTTCGCCGCGCGCTCCGCCTCCTTCGCCGCGCGCTCCGCCTCCTTCGCCGCGCGCTCCGCCTCCGCGGCGGTCGGGAAGAGCGCCTCGCCCTCGGGCCCCGTGGCCAGCCGCAGGCGCGCCTCTTCCCCTGCGCCGATCACCCGCAGCCAGCAGCCGAGCACGCGCGCGTGGATCCGGTCGACGTTCGTCGTCTCCACCCGGACGAAGCCGCGCGTCTTCAGCCTCCGGTACCGCTGCCAGCGCACCCGATCGCGGCCCTTGTCCCAGTCGGGATCGAAGATCACGAGCTCCTTCACCCCGAGCTCCCGGTAGCGCGCGGGCGCGTCCACGTAGTCCTTGTACGGATCCTCGGACGAGACGACCTCGAGCGCGAAGCTCGGCGCGATCCCGGTCTCCCAGACCTTCCAGCTCCGCACCCGCCGGCCGGGCGGAACGCCGGGCAGCACGTACACGTCCGGCGCCACGACCTTGGACGGATCGAACTGCCGGTAATAGATGAACTGGTCTGCCCCCACGAACCTCGGTCGCCCGAGCTCGATGTACCAGCGCTCGATCAGCGGACGGAGGAGCTCCACGATCCACGTCTGAAGGGAGTCCTCCCCCATCTTCTTCTCCACCGGATAGAACGTCGGGTCGTGCCCCCTGCCGCCGCGGTGCGCCCGCCGCTGGACCTGCCTGTGCGCCTCGGTCGACATGCCCCTAGCCTACCCGAGCCCCGCGCGCGCATCGACCCGCCCTGCGCGACGCGGTGGTGGGGCGAGCGCCCCCTCTCGCGGGAGCGCCATCGACGATAGGCTGCCCGCACCGTGCTCCCCCCGCGCCCCGCCCCCCGCCCCGCCGATCTGCGCGGCCTCCCGTCCGCGTCGCGCCTCGAGCGCCGCGTCGCGCTCGCCGTGACCGCGGTCGCGACGGCGTGGTTCACGCTCGTCGCGGCGTGGGAGATGTTCGGGCCCATCCTCGCCGGCCACTACGCGTCGTCGGCGGGCGTCGGGATCATCGCGGACAACATGCTCCGCTGGAAGATCCTCGGGCCCGTGTGGGAGTACACCGCGAGCCGGCCCGCGCCGGCGATGTACTACTGCCATCACCCGTGGGGGATCTTCTGGACGACGGCCGCGTTCATGGAGGTCCTCGGCCGGCACGACGTGGTCTGCCGCCTCCCGGCCGTCCTGCTGAGCGCCGCGACGCCGCCCCTGCTCCACGCGATCGGCCGGAGCGTCTACCGCCCCGCGGCGGGCGCGGCGGCGGCGGCGGCGTTCGTCGTCCTGCCGATCACCCTGTCGTTCGCGAGCTTCAACGCGCTCGAGGTGCCGGTGATCGCGTGGACGCTGCTCGGGCTCCTCGGGTACGTCCGGATGACGCAGACGTCCCGGCGCCGCTACCTCGCGGTGAGCGCGCTCGGGCTCACGCTCGCGATGAACGCGGACTGGCCGGCGTTCGTGCTCACGGGCGGGCTGCTCGCGTTCGGCGCGCTCAGGGCCTACGCGCTCCCGCGGCGCGTCTTCGGACCGATCCACGAGCGGCGCTACGCAGCGTGGTGGGCGCTCACCGCCTCCCTGGCGGCGCTGACCGCCGCGCTCTACGTCGCCCTCTTCCACGCGAGCGGCAAGCTCGGCGATCTGCTCTCGAGCTACGGGTTCCGCTCGTCGGGCAACGCCGCGCCGCTCGGCGAGGTGCTCGCGAGCCGGCGCACGTGGATCGAGCTCTCGTTCACGCCGGTCGCGATCGCCGCCGGCAAGCTCGCGGCGGTCGTCTCCGTCGCGCGGCTCGCCCTGCTCCGGCGCGAGCACGACGCGCTGCCGCTGCTCTTCCTCGCGATGGCGACGGTGCAGTACGTCGTCTTCCGCCAGGGCGCGGACATCCACATCTTCTGGCCGCACTACTTCGGGGCGTACTTCGCCCTCGCCGCCGCCGTGCTCGTGGACAGCGGCGCGGCGCTGCTCGAGCGCGCCGCCGCGCGGCGCGGCCCCGCGGGCGCGCCCCGCCCCGCGTGGCCGGCGCTCGCGGCGCTCGGGGTGTGGCTCGTGCCGCTCGCGGTGATCCTGCGCGACGGGATCCCGGCCCTGCGGTACGCGCGCGAGACGGGCGGGCGCTTCAACGAGCGGGGGCACCTCATCCACTCCGACGGGGCGAAGACGGCCTTCCTGCGCTGGCTCGCGCCGAGGCTCCGGGAGGACGCGCCGGTCGAGCTGCACGAGGGGATGAAGGCCACCTGGGCCCAGGTGTGGGCGCTCGGCGGGCGCGTCGTGACGCCGAACCGGCCCGCGCCGAGGGCCGAGCCGCGCGGGGCCTACGTCGTGGACACGCGCTTCCTGTCCGACCGGGAGCAGGCGAGCCTCGCGCGGCGCTTCGACATCACGGCGGTGGGGCCGTTCTGGGCGATGGGCGCGGGCCTCGGGGCGAGCGCCGGCGCGGGGCGCGGCATCGAGGCGTCCTCGTTCCGCGAGCGGGAGCCGGGGCTCCTCACCTGGTACCTCGTCTCGGGCACCGAGCCCGAGCGGGAGATCGTGCCGGATCCGTTCCTCACGTGGGAGCTCCGGACGCACTTCGGGCAGCCGGCCGAGCCGCCGGCGGGGCCGCCGGAGACGCTGGATCAGCAGCGGATCGCGCACAACATCGCGCTCTCCGCGGGCGACGGCGCGCGCGCGGCCGCGCTCCGCGCGGAGATCGACGCCGCGCTCACGCCGCTCGGGGCGCGGTTCGACGACGGCACGGAGATCCTCGGGGCCACGTACCACGAGGGGGCGCGATCGCTGCTCACCCTCTTCGTGCGGGCGGGCGGCCCGGCGGCGAGCGACGTGGCGCTCGCGGTGCGCTCGCGGGTGGTGGAGCGCGCCCCGCTGTCCACGACGATGGCGGACCCGCTCTACCGCGAGGTCGGCCTCCCGACGGCGATCTCGCCGCAGCGCTGGCGGGCGGGCTTCCTCTACGCCGATCCGGTGCCGATCCGGAAGCGGCCCGGGACCGAGGTGTTCTGGGCATCCCTGAGGTCCCGTGCGCCGGGTCGCGCGCCGAAGCTCCTCGACCGCGGCGGCGCGACGGAGGTCGAGGTGCTGCGGCTGCGCTGAGCCGGGGGCGCGCTTGCATCCTCGTGGACAAGGGCCTGCCTTCCGGTTTTAGCTTCGGGCATGAGCTCTCGCCGAACGGGTCCGGTCCTGCTCTTCGCGCTCATGGCGGGCTGCGCCGCGCCGCCGCCCGCCCAGGGGCCTTCGCCCGCATCGCCGGCGCAGGCCGCCTCGCCCGCGCAGGCCGCGCCGCCCGCGCAGGCCGCCTCGCCCGCGCAGGCCGCGCCGCCGGCGCGCGGGGGCACGACGGCCCCGGCGGCGGCAGGCGCCTCGCCCGCTGCCGGGGAGGCGCCCCCGCCGGGCGCGCCGGTCCCCGCGGATCCCCGGCCGGCGGCGCGGGGGGCCGCGGCCCCGAAGTCCTCCGCCCGCGGCTGGAGCGCGCGGCCCGGCGCGGCCACCGCGACCGGGACGCTGGCGGGCAACATCACCGAGGCGGACATCCGCGATGTGGTGGAGAAGCACGGGGAGCTGTTCGACGCGTGTTACCAGGTGGGGATGAAGAGCTCCCCGAAGTTCGTGGCGAAGGTGACCGTGAAGGCGACCATCGGGCCGAGCGGGCGGGTCAACAGGGCAGACGTCGTGAGGTCGACCGCGAAGAACTCGCAAGTCGACGCCTGCGTGGCCGATGCGTTCGAGAGGATGCTGTTCCCTCCCCCGAAGGGCGGGATGACGACGGTCGTCACCTTCCCCATCGAGTTCAGCGGCGTCGAGCTCGTGCAGCCCTGAGTCGAGCTCGCGCAGCCCTGAGGACGGGGCCCCGCTGAGCACGGACGCCCGGGTATCCGCGGCGCCTCGGCGGGCGGCAGCGCCAGATCGGCCGCGCGGCCCGTCGGCGCGTGGCGCTTTGCGACACCCCTGGCGGTCTTCCCGCGCGCGCCGGACAGCGCTTCCCGCGCGCGCCGGACAGCGCTCACCGACGGCGCCGCACGCCGCGCCGTCGGCCCGGCCGCCGGGAGCGCGGCGCAGCCTGGGGCACGAAAGGTGCTTACCCCGACACGAACGACGCGGAGGCCTGCAACGACCGAGGGCGGGCCGACTGACCTACCCCGCGGGGCGCGACCAGCAGACAGCCGAGGCACACCACGCTCCCGTACCGCATCGGCGTCCGGCGCAGCGCGCCCCGCGGGCACAGGCGGCCTTCGAGATCAAGAACGCCGGCGACGGCACGGGGAAGCCAGCATGGATCGAATGGAAGTTCAGCGGGATGTCCGGGGCGCCATCGCGATGGCGTATGAGCTCTCGCGCCACGAGCACGTGCAGCACAAGGAGCACGTGGCCCG
The DNA here is from genome assembly GCF_004135735.1 of Sorangium cellulosum. Lineage (GTDB taxonomy): Bacteria > Myxococcota_A > Polyangia > Polyangiales > Polyangiaceae > Sorangium > Sorangium cellulosum_F. Next base: position 7,741,031 of record NZ_CP012670.1, read on the forward strand.
GGCGCTCGGCGAGCTGAAGGACGAGCTCGCGCGCATCGAGGCGAAGCTCGGAGGCGAGCGCGTGGGCGAGGTCTCCGCGGACGGGTTGCCGTCCGTGCTCAGGCACGTCCAGGGGCTCGTGGACGACGCGGGGACGGTGGTCGGCGATCAGATCAAGGCGCTGCTCCGGAGCGTCGAGCGCATCGCCGGGGACATCACCGCGAGCCGGCCCGGGCCGCCGTCCTAGCTCTGCCTACTGCGGGGAGTCGGCCTGGAAAGCGAACCGCCATGCCGCCAAGAAATAAGGGGAACAGGAGGGGGAAATGCCGGGACGGCCCTCCCCCTCGCCTCTTGGCGGCCTTGGCGGTTCTTCTGCTGATCCGGGGCAACTTCCCGCAGCAGTGCTAGCACGTGGTGGCCCGGGGTCGTCCCTGGGTTCCGTGAGGGGGAATTTGAACCGCAGAGGACACAGAGGAGAGAAACAAAGAACCTCTGCGCCCCCTGCGGTTCCTTCTCACATGAAACCAGGGACGAGCACGGGGGGCGCGGCAACACCGGTTCACGCCAGGGTTCCGCAGAAGCTGGCCTTCAAGGTGGAGCCCGCGAGGGCGCGAGGGGCCCAGGGGAGAGCGGGAATCGACCGCGCTCTCCCTCGCGCCCCTCACGGTCTGTCTTCATCTCGCGTCCGCACGCCCTCGGCTCGTTCACTCGCGGATCCAGCCAGTGACGCGCGGCACGTGGCGAGCCCGTCAGACATCCACCGGCGCGCCGAGCTCCACGCCGCTCGCCCCGCTCCGCTCATGCGGCCCGGCGGCGGTTGCCGTCTGGCAGCGCCGTCACGGTCCGGTAGAGCGCCTCGTACTTCGCGACCATCGCGGCCGCGCTGAAGCGCTCCCGCGCGCGGCGCGCGCAGGCGGCGCGGTCGAAATGCGCGAGCCCCCTCGCGGCCGCGATCAGGCGCTCGACGTCCCCCGGCCCCGCCAGGAACCCCGTGACGCCCTCGTCGACGATCTCGGGGAAGGAGCCGCGAGCGAACCCGAGCACCGGGGTGCCGCAGAGCATCGCCTCGATGGCGATGAGCCCGAACGGCTCCTCCCACTCCAGCGGGCAGAGGAGCCCCCGCGCCCCGCGCAGGAGGGAGATCTTGCGATCGTGATCGACCTCGCCGAGCTCCAGGCCCCCGCCCCGCCGGAGCCGTGGGACCACCTCGTCGGCGTAGTACGCATGGTCCTGGGGGTGCGCGCGGCCCGCGAGCTTGATCGGCAGCCCCGCGGCCTCCGCGACGTCGACCGCGGTGTGCGTCCCCTTCTCCGGGGCGAACCGGCCGATGTGCGCGAGGTAGCCCTCGTCGCCGAGGCTCGGCGGGTAGCGCGACGGCGAGACGCCGTGGTGGATGACGCACGAGCGGGGGAGATCGATCTCCAGCGAGCGCTGCCGCTCGCTGATGGCGACATACATGATCTCCGGGAACCGCGCGTAGATGCGCGATCGCTCGTCGCAGCGCGCGTGGTGGATCGTGTGAACGACAGGCACACGGACCGAGCGGATGAAGAGGATGCCCACCGGGCTGCTCAGGTGGAGCACGTCGAACCCGCCCTCTCGCGCGATCTCGGAGATCGCCCAGGCGGCGTGGTTGGCCTCATCCTCCAGCGCCGGGGGCCAGCACGCGGTCGGGTAAAGCGCCCTGCGGCGACCGCTGACCACCGAATCCCCCGTCGCGTAGAGCGTCACCTCGTGCCCTCGCGCCGTCAGCCCCTCGGCGAGCTCGTAGCAGAACAGCTCGGTCCCTCCGTACCCCGACGGCGGCACCCGGATGAAGGGCGTGGAGATGATCGCAATGCGCATGCTTGTCGCTCCTCGGCCGCCGCACCGCAATCGGCCCCTCACGTTCGGGCAGGAATCGCGGCCAGCCCATGCCAGCCGCCCCCACTTCAATGAGCATGCCAGGCGAAAAACGTCCCGTCCGTGCTCTCGCCTCTCTTCGGGCGCGCGAAGCGCGCACGAGGGCCTCGGCCCGCCGCGAGCGCGGCCGGGAAGGCGCCGCGAGCGCGGCCGGGCAACCGCCGCAATCGACGGGCAGCCGCTGCAATCGACGGGCAGCCGCCGCAATCGACGGGCAGCCGCTGCGACCGAGGGACGTCCGCCGGCGCGCGCGGCCGGTCAGCGCTCGAGGTAGATCTCGAAGTCCTCGATGAGCACCGCGAGCCGGTAGCGCTCGGCGAGGAGCCCCGCGAGCGCGGGGAACCCGTCCAGCGTGTCGCGCGAGTCGAGCGCGTCGCCGGTCACCGACGGGAAGACGTCGCGGCGCTCGACCACGATCGCGGCCGGCGGGCTCGCGGCGAGGTCGCGCATCAGCGCGTCGCGCGCCTCCTCCCGGGCCCACGCCGCGCGCTGCGGGACGTTGTAGAGGTAGCGCGTCGACGGCGCCCGATCGGCGAGATCGTAGATCACCGGCTCGAAGCCCCACACGAAGATGGGCCGGCCCGGCGCGACCCGCTCGCGCACCCACGCGGCGACCGCGCGGTTCGCCGCGGCGTTGACGTCGGCGACCGACGCGAGGCGATCGAGCCGGTCGAGATCCCTCGCGCCCCCGGCGAGCAGCGCGATCCGCTCGGCGCAGCGCTCGAGGTAGCCGTCGGCCACGTCCTTGGTCGCGGAGCGGGCGAAGGCGGCGGCGACGAGCGCCGCGCCCAGCGCGGCGGCGGCGAGCGCGCCGCGCCGGACGCACCGCTGCCACGCCTTCCAGAGCCCGAGCGCCGCGAGCATCGCGGTGAGCGGCCAGGTCGCGCCGTAGTGGTACGGGAAGAACTTCGCCTGCATCACCACGCCGACGAGGTGCATCGCGATCACGCCCGAGAGCAGCGCGACCGCCGCCCGCTCGTGGCGCTCCGGGTGCAGCGCGACCAGGCAGGCGAGGCCCAGCGCGATCGGGCCGGAGTAGCGCACGAGCCACTCGCTGACCCCGTGCCACGCCATCTCGAGCACGCCCGCGTCCTGCCAGCCGAGCGCGGTGTAGTGCGGCGTGAAGACGAAGAGGACCTCCCAGAGATCGCCGAGCGCCCCCTCCGCGGCGAACCACGCGACGCAGGCGAGCACGGGCAGCACACCGCCCAGGGCGATGAGCAGGGCGGGCCGGAGCGCGTCCCGGAGGAGCGCGGGCGTGGACGCCGCCGCCCGCCCGGCCTCGTCGCCGGGCGAAGGGGGCGGGGCGGCGCGCCGCGCCGCGCGCCGCGCGAGCTCCGCGATCGCGGGCGCGCCCAGCGCCGCGGCGAGCACGACGCCGCCGCCCGCGAGCGGCGGCTTGAGCAGGCCGGCGGCGCCGAAGAGCGCGCCGGCCACGACGAGCGCCGCCGCGGTCGGCGAGGGCCGCGGCGCGCCGGCGCGGCCGCGCGGCGTGGCGGCGAGCAGGGCGAAGAAGGTGAGCATGCCGCCGAACGACTCGGGCTGGGCCGTGTGCCAGAAATCGAGCTGGGCGTGCACGAGCACGGCGAGCGCGGCGGCGGCCACGCCGATCCGGCGATCGCCGAAGGCGCGGCCGGCGAACGACGCCATCGCAAGGCACATGCCGACGAGGCCGAGGACCTCGAGGACGCGGATGCCCCACTGCGCCGGGCCGAAGAGGGCGCGCGCGAGCGCGTAGAGGACGAAGATGCCGGGCGGCTTGAAGTCGAACGCGTCGCGGTACGGCATGCCGCCGTCGAGCACCGTGCGCGCGACCATGGCGTAGATGCCCTGATCGCGGCCGAAGCCGTAGGTCAGGATCTGCAGCAGGAAGAACGCGATGACGCCGAGCGAGAACGCCTCGAGCGCCGGCGCGCCCGCGACGCGCGCCCGCGCCAGCGCCGGCGACGACGGCAGGCGCTCGCGCGCGGTGTCGCTCGAGGTGGCCCGGGGACAGCGGGCCGCGGTCGCATCCGGCGCGGCGTCACGCACCGGGGTCTTTTACCGGGTCGGGCGCGCCAGCGTCTACGCAGGATTCCCACCGCCCTGCGTCGGGCGGCGCGGCGGCCGCGTGCGGCGCGCCCTCGCCGGGGCGGCCCGCCCCCGCCGGCTGGTCGGCGGATGGGCGCGGGGCGCCTCGGCTGGCCGCGGGGCGCCAGGGCGCGGCCCGGCGTGTCCGCGCCCTGCGGCCGCGCGCTGACAAAGGATGCACATCGGCCGAACATGTGCCGTTGCTCTCGAAGGGCGGGCAGCGTATACGACCGTGCCGCTCTGCCCTGAGAAACGGGCGCTCGCGGCGGCGCACATTGGAGGAGCGAGAAGCGATGGTGGATGTTCGCATGCCACAGCTCGGCGAGAGCGTGCTCGAGGGGACCGTGTCGAGGTGGCTCGTGCGCGAGGGCGATTTCGTCAAGCGCGAGCAGCCGCTGCTCGAGGTCGCGACCGACAAGGCAGACACGGAGATCCCGGCGCCGACAGCGGGGCGCGTCGCGCGGATCGCGGTGGCGGAAGGGACCATCGTCGCCAAGGAGGGCCTGCTCTGCCAGATCGATGAGACGGCGGAGGCGGAGGCCCAGCCGGCCCAGGGCGCGGCGAGCGCGGGCGCCGCCGCCGAGGCGCGGCCCGCGGCGCCGGCGCCGGCGCCGGGCAGCAACGGGCACGACGAGGGCGCCCGTCCCCTGTCGAGCCCCTCGACGAAGAAGCTGGCGCGCGAGTCGGGCGTCGACCTGCGCGAGGTGCAGGGGACAGGCGACCGCGGCCGGATCACCCGCGACGACGTGATGCGCGCGGCGCAGGGCGCGGCGAGCCCGGCGGCCGGCGCGGCGAGCGCGGCGTACCCGGCGGCCGCCGCGGCGAGCCCGGCGGCGGAGCTGTCGCAGCTCATCCAGGCGAGCGGCGGGTTCGTCCCGCCGGTCCCCGGCGTCGGGTTCGGCGCGTACAAGGTGCCGCCCTACACGCCCAGGCCGGGCGACAAGGTGGTGCCCTTCAGCCGGCGGCGCCGCATCACCGCGGACCACATGGTCTATTCCAAGGTGACGTCGCCGCACGTGGTGACGGTCGCCGAGGTCGACCTCCACGAGACGTCGAAGCTGCGCGACCAGCACAAGGACGCGTTCAAGAAGGCGGGCTCGTCGCTGACGTTCCTGTCCTTCGTCTGCGCAGCGGCCGTCCGCGCGCTGCGGGAGCACCCCGAGTTCAACGCGCGCGTGCTCGAGAACTCGTACGTGGTGCTGCGCGACGTCAACCTCGGCGTGGCGGTGGATACGCCAGGCGGCCTCATCGTCCCGAGCATCAAGCAGGCGGACGAGCTCTCGCTCCGCGGCATCGCGCGGAGCATCGACGAGCTGGCGGGGCGCGCGAAGTCCGGCAAGATCACGGCCGACGATCTCGCGAACACGACGTTCACGGTCTCGAACCCCGGCCTGAAGGGCAACCTGTTCGGCGGCGCGATCATCTCGCAGCCGAACGTCGGCATCCTCAGGATGGGCGAGATCAAGAAGCGCGTCGTGGTGGTCACGAAGGACAAGGAGGACTCGATCGCGATCCACCCGGTCATGTTCCTCGCCCTGTCGTACGACCACCGCATCATCGACGGGGTGCTGGCGAACTCGTTCCTCTGGCGCGTCGCCGACATCCTTTCACGCGGGGAGTTCGAGGTATGAGCGTGAAGAGCGACGTGCAGGGCTTGCGGGCGCTGAGCGAGGTCGATCCGGAGATCGCCGAGCTCATCCGGAGAGAGGAGCGGCGGGAGGCGGACACGCTCCGGCTGATCGCGAGCGAGAACTACGTGTCTCGGGCGGTGCTCGAGGCGACGGGCTCGGTGCTGACGAACAAGTACTCCGAGGGCTACCCGCACAAGCGCTACTACGAGGGCCAGCAGCAGATCGACGTCGTCGAGGAGCTCGCGCGCACGCGGGTGGCGAAGCTGTTCGGGGCCGAGCACGTGAACGTGCAGCCCTACTCGGGCAGCCCGGCCAACCTCGCCGTCTACCTCGCCTTCCTGCAGGCCGGCGACACGATCATGGGCCTGGGCCTGCCCGCGGGCGGGCACCTGACCCACGGCTGGACGGTGAGCATCACCGGGAAGTACTTCAAGAGCGTGCCGTACGGCGTGCGCGAGGGCGATCACCGCATCGACCTGGATCAGGTCCGCGATCTCGCGCGCGAGCACCGGCCGAAGCTCATCTGGTGCGGGACGACGGCGTACCCGCGCACGCTCGACTTCGCCGCGTTCCGGGCGATCGCGGACGAGGTGGGGGCGATCCTGGCGGCGGACATCGCCCACATCGCGGGGCTCGTGGCCGGCGGGGCGCACCCGTCGCCGGTGGGCATCGCGGACGTGGTGACGTCGACGACGCACAAGACGTTCCGGGGCCCGCGCGGCGCGATGATCCTGTGCAAGAAGGAGCACGCGAGCGCGATCGACAAGGCGGTGTTCCCGGGCCTCCAGGGCGGGCCGCACAACCACACGACGGCGGCCATCGCGGTCGCGGCGAAGGAGGCGTCGGAGGACGGCTTCCGGGCCTACGCGAAGCAGATCGTGGAGAACGCGAAGGCGCTCGGGCGCGCGCTGGAGGCGCGCGGCTTCCGGCTCATCACCGGCGGGACCGACAACCACCTCCTGCTCATCGACATGACGCCGAAGGGGATCGGCGGGAAGCCCTACGCGCAGGCGCTCGATCGCGCGGGCATCGTCGCCAACTACAACTCGATCCCGTTCGATCCGCGCAAGCCGTTCGACCCGTCGGGGCTGCGCATCGGCACGCCCGCGGTGACGTCGCGCGGCATGGGCGTCGCCGAGATGGAGCGCCTGGCGGGCTGGATGGACGAGGTGGCGCAGCACATGAACGACGAGGCGCGCCTCGCCCGGATCGCCGCCGAGGTCGAGGAGCTCTGCCGCGGCTTCCCTGCGCCCGGCATCCGCCTGTAGATCGGTTTCCCCCTCCCAACTCACCGCTGGTGGAGGCCGGCGCCGGGCGTCTCCGGTGCCGGTGTCCGGCCCCCCATCGCATCGCCTCGGCACGGCCTCGGTTGCGCAGGAGGCCTCGCCGGGGGCTTACGCGGGTGGATGGGTCGACCGTCCGCCCCAACCCGTCAGACACGACGGTGGACCCGTATCCGAAGCGGGCGGCCGCTCGCTACTTCACGTAGAGCTGGGCAGCGGCGACGCCGGAGCCGGCGGTGGCCTTGACGATGATCTTGGCGTTGATGCCCACCGGCAACGACCAGCGGTAACAGTTGCCTCGGCCGCCGAGCGAGGCGTTGGAGCCGCTCGAGCTGTCCTGCGCCAGCACCGACGAGCCCATCGGGATCGGGGTCAGCGCCACGAGGCTGATGTCGAGCTCGGTGATCCCCGCGCCCACGCCGAGGACCGTGTAGCACTTGCCAGGCATGAGCTGGATCTGATGCTCCAGGGTCTGCCCGGCGCTGAACTGGCCCGCGATCGGCCCTCCCTCCTTCGTCATGCCCTGCGCCTCGCTCGCGGCAAGGGCGTTCAGAGGGATGGTCGCGGCCGAGGCGAGGTTCGGATCGATCGGCGTGGCGCCGCCCGCCGTGCTCCCACCCCCGCTCGGCGCAGGCTGGCCGCCGGGCTGCTGACCCCCGGGGAGGGGAAACGGCCACGGAAAGCCGCCAGGCTGCGCGGGCTGCTGCGGCGCGGGCTGCTGCGGCGCAGGCTGCTGCGGCGCAGGCTGCTGCGGCGCGGGCTGCTGCGGCGCGGGCTGCTGCGGCGCAGGTTGCTGAGGGTACGGCTGCTGCGGGTACGGCTGCTGGTAGCCTGGCTGCTGCGGGTACGGCTGCTGGTAGCCTGGCTGCTGCGGGTACGGCTGCTGGTAGCCTGGCTGCTGCGGGTACGGCTGCTGGTAACCAGGCTGGCTCGCATAGCTCGGCGGCGGGGATGCCTCTCGCTGTTGACAACCGACGGCGAGGGCTGCGGTGAGGATGATGCCTGGCAAGACGCCCATCGTACGGAGCAAAAGAACCTCCTCAGACTCTGCGGCGGAACGCCGCGTTCATTCTCACTGACGCGCCCGCGACGCAACGGGTCCCTCGCGGCGAGCTCCCCGGAGCAACCCCCCGGCGCCCGATCAACCGAGCTCCGAGGTCGTCCGCCGGATGTCGCTTTGGACGGGCAACGCCCCCGCTTTCATCGCATCCACCCGGCGGAATCATGCCGCTTCCGCCACGATTTCCAGGCCCCGAAGCGCCCAACCGCGGCTGGCCACGAGAAAAAAGTGAGGTAGCCTACGGCATGACCGACCACGGCTCCCGTGCGAAGTTCGATCGTCCCGGAGAGTTCTCGCAGCGGTTTCTCGAGCGGGAAATTCTGGCGAGCGCCGGCATGGGGATTGCGGCCGACAGGGCGCAGCTCCACCTCGGGCGCGCGGTCTCGTTCCTGGAGCAGGGGATGCTGCGCGAGGCGCTGGTCGCGGCCAACTCCGCCGCCTACCTCGACGATGCGGTACGTCCCGAGGCGCTCCTCGTCGCGCGCATGTGCATCCTGCGCGAGCTCGCCGGCGGGCCCGGCGGCTGAACGACAGGCGGCCGCGCTCGACCCTGGAGCCGCCGCGCTCGGCCCTGGGCCGCCGCGGTCTGCTCGGGTCGGCCCCGCGAGACGCCTCGCACATAGCCCCCAGCCGCTGTCGGGTGTATGAGCGCCCGCGAGCACAGTTGTCCCCGGAAGCGGAGCCGCAGAGTGCGGCACGGCCGTGCTCGAGGAGGGCGCAGATGACGGTGACGGGTAGGTCGTTGGGTTCAGCAATGCTCTTGGCTCTGGCGGCGGCGGCGGCGCTGGGCTGCGGCGGCGGCAAGGAGCCGGAGTTCGCGGACGATACCCCCCCGGACGCGGGGACGCCGCCCCCGCAGCCGACCGCGTCCGTCCCGCCCCCGGACGCCGGCCTCCCCCCGGCCACGGTGCCCACCGCTGCGCCCTGCGATGGAGTCCAGTCCCTCGCGATGACCACGATGTTCCAGGGCCGCGCCCCCGGCGAGGCGCCGAGGATGCAGCCGGAAGGGGCGCCCGTGTGCAACGTGGTGCCCGAGGGACAGACGGCCTCCGGGCAAACCTTCATGCTCCAGCCGGGCCACTGCTACACGTTCCTGGCGCAGGCGCTCCCCACCGTCACCGAGGTCGATCTCCAGCTCGAGCTCGACCTCAACGCCGGGGGCCAGCCGGCGCTCGCCGCGTTCAACCTGAAACCGGTGCTCGCCGTCGACTCGGACACCGGCCCGACAGCCGCCATCGGTGCCAAGCAGAGCTGCTACCAATGGCCCTTCCCGATCCCCGCCACGGTCAAGCTGGTTGTCAAGGCGCGCACCGGCTCGGGGCCGGTCGCAGCCCAGGCCTACAGCCGCAAGAAGTGAGCTCCGCGCGGGCCGCGCCCGGCCCCGCCCCGCGCCGAGGAGCCGCCGGGGCGCGGCGGGCCGGGTAGCTCCCTTCTCCACCACGGGCGCGCCGCGCGGCGCCTCGCGCCCCGGCGACGGAGAGCTCCGGCCGCCCGGAGCGCGGTTCCCTCCCCCGCTTCCGGTACGAGCCCCCCCGAGCGGCGGTCACCCGCACAGGAGACGGGTCCAGCTCGGCGTTTTCGGCGCGGAAGCGCACTCGAGTGCGCTGAGCACCGAAAACGTCGAGATGGGCCCGTATCCGAAGCGGGTGACCGCCGCTCGCGCTCGCGCTCGAGCAAGAACGGCCACGTCGCCGTGGCCGCTCTGCGCTCCGCGGTGAGATCCGGCAGGCTACAGGAGCGCGTCCTTGATGGCCTTGATCGGCCGAGCCCGGACCGACTTGCTCGCCGGCTTGGCGGCGAACGTCATCGGCTGCTTGGTAAACGGGTTGATCCCCTGGCGCGCCTTCGTCGCAGGGCGCTTGACCACCCGGAACTTCGCGAAGCCCGGCAGCGTGAACACGCCCGACTTCTTGAGCTCGCGATGACCGATCGTGATGAGGGACTCGAGAACGTTCTTCACCTGCTTGCGGCTCAGCTCATCACCGGCAGCTTCGGTGATGGCCTGGATCAGGCCGCTCTTGCTCAACGTCTTCTTCGCGCCGCCCCCGGCCGTCTTCTTGGTTGCCATGGCACTCTCCTCGGACATGAGCTCGCGCGCGACACCTCGTCGCGCACAGCCTTAGCGAACCTTACACACGGCACAGGACAAAAAAAGACAAAACTGCGGGGAGAAATCGCGATTTCTGAGCTCGGGCATCGCGCGGACCCCTGAAAGGCCGCGCCGGAGCGGCGCGCCAGAGGGGGGTACGCGCCGCGAGGATGGCCGGCCTGCGCGGCGCCGCCGCCCGCCGGAGAGGGCCCCAAGAGCGCCGAAAAGCGCATGGATTCGAGGGCTTCCGCCCCTCCAGCGCGCCGCCTCGGGCGGCCGCAAGGCAGGTCGCCGCGACCAGGGCATACAGGACGAGGCGCGCGGAGGGGGGTTTAGCCGGCGGGGACTCGGGGCCCGCCCTAGTCCCACCCGTCCGGAGTCCGGCCAGCGATGGCCGGACTCCTGCGCCCCTTCGCGGCGGCTCCGCACGGGCGGGCCTAGCCTTGTTTCCTCGGGCCTCCGCCCCGAGCCCCGGCGCCCGTCGCGCAGCCGCCCTGGTCCCGCGCGACGGCGATCCTTCGCGGGATCGCCGTCGCGCGGTGCGGGTCTGCCCGGCGCCGGCCAGGCGCTGTTCGGCGCCTTTAACCGGCGCGCAGCTCGTCGAGCAGCGCCCGGGCCGCCTCGAGCGACCCATCCTCGGAGACCGACCTGTCGAGCATCAGGCGAGCTTTCCGGCGATCCCCGGCGGCGAGCGCCATGGCCCCGAGGTGGTAATAGGCCACCGCGCGCGCGGCCGGCGTGGTGCCGCCTTCTCCCGGCTCGGCGGCAATCTTCATCATCGTCACCGCCCGGTAGGCGCGCGCCGCGAGATCCTGCTCCCCGAGCTCGAGCGCGCTCTCGCCAAGCTCCATGGCGAGCCCGCCGTTCTGTGGGTCGTTCTCGAGCGCCCTCGAGAGCGCGGTCAGCGACTCGCGCGCATTGCCCTCGGCGGCCTCGATCCGCGCGATGCGGTGGTAGACGGCGCCGAGCAGCCTCGAGCGACGACCCTTGTTGGCGGCGATGAGCTCCAGTGTGACGGCGCGCGCCTCCGCGGGGCTGCCCGCGATCGTCAGCGCGTCGATGAGCAGGAGGGCCACGTCGTGCTCCTCCGGCCTGAGCGAGCGCGCCTCCCGGAGCACGGGGATCGCCTGCGCCGCGTCGCCGGCGTCGAGGAGCAGGCGGCCGGCGCGGACGAGGAGCGTGAAGCGGCCAGCCACGTCGGACGCGGCCGCGGCGTCCTCGAGCGTCATGGCGGCGAGCTCGCGGCTCGCGCCGATCTCCGCGTACAGCGCGCGCAGGCGGTCGCGGATCTCGGCGTGGCCCGGCGCGGCGCGGAGCGCGCGCTCGAGCCCGCCGCGGGCGTCGGCCAGGTGGCCCGCCCGCGCGCAGGCGTCGGCGAGGCGCAGCGCGGTGGCGACGAGCGCGTCGCCCTCCTCCAGCGCGATGAGCCGGCGGTAGACGGCGCTCGCGGCGTCCCACCGCCCGGCGGACTCCTCGAGGCCGGCGAGCGCCCTGAGCGCCGCGCGATCCCTGGTGTCCGCCTGGAGCAGGTCGCCGAGGTGGGCGCGCGCGCGGTCCCGGTCGCCCGCGCGCGCGAGGATCTCGGCCAGCCGGAGCCGGAGCGACCGCGGCGTGACCGCGCCCGCGCCGCCCGGCGGGGGCGCCGCGGCCGCGCCCTCGCCCTGGCCAGGCCGCGCGATCGCGCGCTCGAGCTGCGCCACGAGCTCGCCCGCGTAGTCGGCGCCGCCGAGCGCGTAGGCGCGCTCGAGATCGGCGAGCGCGCGCTCCCCCTCCCCGAGCGCCTCGTGGACCTCGGCCCGCGCGCGGTAAAGCCACGGGTCGTCTGGGCTCGCCTCGAGCGTCGCCGTGAGCGCGCGGACCGCGCAGGCGTGCTCTCCCGCCGCGCCGCACGCGTCGATGAGCGCGCGCAGGACGTCGCGATCGCCGGGGGCGACGCCGAGGGCGCGCTCCAGGAGTTCGGCCGCGGCCGCGGCGTCGCCCGCGCGGTCGCGGAGGATCTCGGCCGCGCGGCAGAGGCGCTCGACGCGCGCCTCGGCCGAGCCCTCGACCTCGGCCCCGAGGACGTGGAGCTCCGCGAGCGCGGGCCACGCCTCGCGGGCCGCGTAGCGCGACGCGAGCTCGTCGCGGAGCCGGTCGCTCGTGGGGCAGGCGGCGTAGCCGGCCCTGAGGGCGGCCTCGGCCGCGGCGTCGTCGCCCCGCGCGCCGTGGAGCTCCGAGAGCTCGAGGGCGAGCCTCGCCGCCTCGCCCCCCTGCTCGAGGCGCAGCAGCTTCTCGAGCGCGTCGATGAGATCGTCGGCGCTGCCCTGCTCGCGGCCGAGCCGCTCGAGGGCGCGGAGGACGTCGCGGCTCCTGCCGTCCCAGTCGGCGGCCGCGAGGTAGACGTCGCGCGCGGCGCGATCGTCGCCCCGCTGCTCGAGCAGGGCGCCGAGGCGCATCGAGATCGACACGATCGAGCCGACGTCCGCGCGATCCTTCGCGGCGTCGAGCTGGAGCGCGAAGAGCTCGGAGAGCTCCTCGGTGCGGCCGGCCTCCTCGAGCATCGTGGCGAGCAGGATGGCGGCCTCCACCTGCGCCGGGTCCTCGTCGAGGATGTCGCGGAGTAGGAGCGCCGCCTCGTCCGGGGACTCCCGCGCGAGCAGGCGCGCGCGCTCCAGGCGCAGCGCGCAGCGCTCGGAGATGTCGTCGACGAGGGGGATCGTCTCCTCGAGCAGCGCCGACAGGCGCGCGGCGTCGCCGCTCCGCCTGTACACGCCGGCGAGCGGCATCCAGATCTCGCGCTCGGCGGGCTCGCGGCCGCGGAGCTCCTCGTAGAGCCGCGCGGCCCGGCGGAGGTCGTCGAGCGGGCCGGCGGCGAGCCCCGCGGCGCGCAGCAGGAGCGCGCGCTCCTCGTCGGGCGCCGACACGCGCGCGGCGCGCTCGCACAGCCACGCCGCGGCCGCGACGTCGCCGGCCTCCTCGCGCAGCTCGGCCAGCGAGACGAGCGCCCACGCGGCGCCGGGCGGATCGGACGGGGGGGACGAGGCCGAGGCGACGATGCGCTGCAGGATCGACTCGGCCTGCTCGCGATCGCCGAGCGCGCGGGCGGTGCGGACCGCCTCCTCGAGGACGCCCGGGCCCTCGATCTCCGCGAGCAAGAGGAGCGCGTCCACGAGGGCGCGCAGGCGCCCGCTCTGCCGCGCGAGGCGCTCGAAGAGGCGGATCCCGCGCGGGTGCCTCGGGTCGGTGCGGAGCGCGCCCCGCAGGATCGCCTCGGCGCGGTCCGGCTCTGCGTCGAGCTCGAGCGCCTCCTCGAGCAGCGAGATCGCCTCGTCGACCGCCGCCGCGTCCGACGCGAGCAGCGCGGCCAGGCGGTAGCGCGGGTCGGCGCGATCCGCGCGGCCGGGCGGCGCGCCGTCGGCGGACGCCGCGCGCGGGGGCGCGGGCGCCGCGTCGGCGAGGGCGATGCGCTTGCGGAGGACGTCGGCCAGCGCGGCGCGGTCGCCGAGGCGGTCGTAGAGGCCCTCGAGGGCGCGCCACAGCGCCTCCACCTCTGCGCGCGCCTCGCCCGCGGCCGGCGCCCTGGCCGCGATCCTCGCCTCGGCGCGGCGGTAGACGGCCACGGCGCGCTCCGGGCCCTCGGGCGCGAGCTCCAGGGCCCGGCCGAGGCGCAGGAGGAGCGCGACCTCGTGCGGCTCGCCCGCCGCGCGGGCGACGAGCCGCTCGAGCAGATCGAGGACCCTGTCCACCTGGTCGAGGCGGCGCGCGAGCTCCAGGGCGGCGTCGTGGGCGGCGCCTGCGCCCGGGGCGAGCTCGAGGGCGCGGAGGCGGGCGCCGAGCGCGGCCTCCGGGCGATCGAGCGGCCCCTCGTAGAGCGACGCGAGCTCGGAGAGCGCCGCGGCGGCGTCCTCGGCGGGCTCCAGGATGGGGCCCGTGAGCCGGGCCTCGAGGGCGCGGGCGAGCAGGTCGTGGCGGCCGCGGGCGCGCAGCGCGGCGAGGAGCTTCTGGTGCTCCGACTCGCTCTCGCGCGCGGCCTCGAAGGCGGACTCGACGTACTCGACCTCGCGCTCGGGCGCGCCCTGCCGCTCCGCGATCTCGCCGAGGGCGAGCAGGACCTCGGCCCGGCTGAACGACGTGGCCGAGGGGCGGCTCAGGCTGGAGCGGGGCGGCAGCGTGCTCCGCCGCGCGCCGGAGGGCCCCTCGCCGTCGTCCCGGGGCCGGCGCGCGACGAGCAGGAGCGCGCGGTAGGCGCGGTGCGCGCGATCGAGCTGGCCGTCCTCGAAGGCGAGGCCGGCGAGGCCGTGGAGCGCGTCGGGGTGCGCGGGATCGACGCGCAGCGCGTTGTCGAACTCCGCCATGGCGCGGGCGCGATCGCCGGTGGCGAGGGCGACGCGCGCGAGCTCGTAGTGGACGAGCGCGCGCTCCTTGGGGCGGCGGCCGCCGAAGTCGGCGATGATCCCGCGCAGCGCCGCGGTCGCGTCCTCGGTCCTGCCCGCGGCGGAGAGGGCCCGGCTCCGCGAGAGGCGCAGCGAGAGGTCGTCCGGGGCGAGGGCGATCGCCTCGTCGAGGAGCGGGATCGCGGCGGCGGGCGCGCCGCCGCGCGTGAGGTAGAGGTCCGCGGCCTCGCGCAGGAGCGCGAGGCGGGCCTGCGCCTCGTCCGCGCGCGCGGCGTCGCCCGCGATGAGCTCGGCCAGGGCGATCCACGCGCCCGCGGCGCGGTAGAGGTAGGCGAGCCGCTCGCGGAGGGGCGCGGGCCGCGCCGCGCGGGGCAGCGCCCGCTCGAGGGCGGCGCGGGCGCGATCGGCCTCCCCGGCGGAGAGGTGCGCCTCGGCGAGGCGGAGCGCGGCCGCGTGCAGCTCCTCGGGCGACGCGCCCGCGGCGAGGCGCTCGAGCGCCTCGGCGGCCGCCGCGTGCTCGCCGCGGCGCGTGAGCAGGCGGGCGAGGGCGTCGAGCGCGACGGCCGAGCCGAGGTCCGCGGCGCGGCGGTAGCTCGCGATCGCGCGCTCGGGCTCGGCGAGCTCGTGCTCGGCGAGCGACGCGGCCTTGAGCCAGAGCTCGGCGGCCGGGGGGCCGCCGCCCTCCGCCTCGCGCGCGGTCGCCTGCTCCTCGCAGAGGAGCATGAGCTCGCGGTGCAGGCCGCCCTCCTCGAGGAGCGCAGCGAGCCGCTCGATCGACGCGGCGTGGCCCGGGCTCTCGGCGAGGTTCTCGCGGAGCCGGGCGATCGCCTCGGCGCCGCGCCGCGCCGCCGCGAGCAGCTCCGCGGCGTCGCACCGGAGCGCGACGCGGCGCGCGGCGTCGCTCGAGGCCGCGATCTGCCGCTCGCGCAGGCGCACGAGCTCCTCGCGCCGCGGGGCGCCGGCGTCGCGGAGCAGCGCCGCGAGGCGCTCGCCGACCGGCTCGTCCGCCGGGTCCTCGTCGAAGAGCGCGCCGTAGAGGGCGATCGCCTCCTCGGGCTCCGCCGCCTCGGCGGCCACGCGCCGGAGCCGCCGCCGCTCGCCGGACGGGAGCGGGAGCGCGGCGCCGCGCCGGCAGAGCGCGACGATCTGCGGCCCCTCGCCCGCGTCCGCGAGCATGCCGACGAGCGCGTCGATCGCCCACAGGGCCGCGCGCGCGGGGGGCCACGCGGCGGGGCTCGGCGGCGGCGCCTCCTCGTCGTCGTGGAGGCGCCGCGCGGCGAGCTCGAGGAGCTCCGCGGCGATCTCGCGGGCCCGCGCCGCGTCGCCGACGACATCGCGCGCGGCCTCGACGGCCTCGCGGTAGAGGGCGAGATCGTGCCCGGTCGCCGCCGCGAGCCGGAGCAGCGCCGCGACGAGCGAGGGCCCGGGCCGGCGCCGCTTGAGCTCCACGAGCTCGAGCAGGATCGCGCTGTCCCCGGGGTCGTGGAGGAGCGCCTGCTCGAACGCGCGCTCGGCGGCGTCCTCGTCGGCGCGCGCGTCGCGGTGAAAGCGCCCGACCCGGAAGGTGAGGTCGCGGAGCGTGGCCGCGGGGACGTCGCCGCGGCGCTCGAGCGCGGGGAGCGCATCGGCGATCGTCTGCCAGCGGCCCGCGGCGTCGGTGAGCCGCGTCAGGTCCGCGGGCGGCTCGGCGCCGGGCGACAGGAGGAAGGCGCGGAAGGCGAGCTCGAAGGCGCCCTCGCGATCGCCGCCGCGCTCCTCGAGCAGCGCCGCCGAGGCCTTCAGGACGGCGACCCGCGCGGCGTCCGTCTCGGCCGCGGCGAGCCGCGGCTCGAGCAGCGCGATCTGGCCGCGCCAGTCGCCCGCGGCGACGCAGAGATCGAGCAGCGCGGAGACCGCGGCGACGAGCGCGCCGCGGTGCTCGGGCGAGGCCGGATCGACGCGGCGGAGCAGCTCCGCGAGGCCCGCGCGGGCCGAGGGCGCGCCGGCGTCGTGGACCCCGCCGGCGTCCTCGCCCCGTCCGGCGTCCCCGTCCTGTCCGCCGTCGCCCCATCCGCCGTCCGCGCCCTGCCCCGCGCCCCCGCCCGCGGCGTCCTCCCCGCCCTGCCCGCGCGCGGCCTGCTCGGCCTCGTGCGCGCGGCGGTAGGCGGCGACGGCGCGCTCCCACGCGAGCGTGCGGTCGCGGTGCACGTCGCCGAGCCGGAGGTAGAGCGCCGCGCTGCGCGCCGCGCCGGGGCCGGGAGGAGATGCGCCAGCCGCCGACGCCTCGGCCTCGAGCAGCGCGACGAGGTCGTCCCAGCGCTCGGCGCGCGCGTAGAGCGCGGCCAGCGCGTCCCCGCTCTCCGGGTCGGGCGCGAGCTCCTCGCGGACGCGGCGCCAGACGGCGATGGCCCGCTCGGTGTCGCCGAGCTCGCGCTCGAAGAGGCGCGCCACGCGCCCGAGGTCGCGCCGGGCGCCCTCGCCGCCCCGCGCGGCCGCGCGGCGCTCCAGGACGGTCGCGAGCTCGCGGAAGCGGCCGGCCCCCTCGAGGATGGCCACGAGGCCGTCGAGCGCCTCGAGGTCGTCGCCGTCCTCGGCGAGGCGCGCCGAGTACGCCGCGATCGCCCGCGCCTCGTCGCCCAGCCGCGACGAGGCGAGCCGCGCGAGCTCGCCCAGCGCCGCGCGCCGGGCCGCGGGGTCCCTCTCGAGCGCCGCGAGCGTGTCGAGCACGTCGCACCGCTCGGCCGCGCGGTCGCCCTCGGCGAGGAGCCGATCGAGCGCGCGGGCGGCGCCGAGCGCGGCCTCGTCGTCCCCGTGGCGCTCGGCCAGCGAGGAGAGCCGGCGGAAGAGCGCGATCGCCCCGTCGGCGTCGTGGAGCCGGTCGCGGCGGAGGAGCGCGGCCTCGCGCACGAGCGCGAGCGCCTGCGCCGCGTCCACGGCGCGGGGCTCGGCCGCGGCGAGGACCTCGGCGAGGCGATCGTGCCGGCCGAGGCGCTCGGCCAGCTCGGCGAGCTCCGCCCGGTCGCCCTCGCCCGCCGGGCTGAGCTCGACGAGCTCGGCCAGCCGCTCGAACGCGCCCGGCTCGTCGCCGAGGGCGTCGCGGCGGAGGCGCACGATCTCGCGCAGCAGCGCGGGGCGATCGCCCGCGCCGGCGCCCTCGAGCTCGATCTCGAGCACGCGCGCGAGGTCCTCGGGCCTCCCCTCGGCGCGGTAGCGCTTCGCGAGCAGGACGGCCGCGCGCTGCCGCGCCGCGCGCGCGAGCGGCGCGCCGGCCCGGCCGGGGGTCGCCTGCTCCTCCGGGATCGCCGCGAGGATGCGCTCGAGCAGATCGAAGGCGGCGCGCGGCGCCGGGACGCCGTCCAGCATCTGCTCGACGACGGCGAGCGCCGACGCGGCGTCGCCGACGCCGTCGATCCAGAGCAGCGCGACGCGCTCGCGGAGCCGCTCCGCGGCGTCGCCGGAGAGCCTCGGCAGCTCGGCCGCGAGCAGCTCGATGAGCGCGCGGTGCCGGCCGTGCCGCTCGTAGAGCCGCTCGAGCGCGGCGCGCGTGCGCGCGTCGTCCTGGAGCGGCAGGAGCAGCTCCAGGTAGCGCATGGTCCGCTCGCCGTCGCCAGCGAGATCGCGCGCGACGGCCGCGGCGTCCTCCAGCAGGAAGACGCGATCGTCGGCCGACGAGGTGCGCTCGAGCGTCGCGTCGTAGAGCGCGAAGAGGTCGTCCCAGCGCTCGGCCGCGTTGTAGGCGAGCTTCAGCCGCTCGAAGCCCCAGAGCGAGCCGGGCACGAGCTCGACGAGCCTCCGGAGCAGCGACAGGACGACATCCGGCGCGTCGAACCACTCCTCGTGGTGCTCGACGGCCCGCCGGCCGATCTCCTCGACGATGTCGGGCGGCAGCGCCGCGCCCGCGCGCTCGTCCGCGAGCGCCGCGGCGTACGCGGCCGCGACGCGCTCGGGCTGCTCGGCGCGGCGCCCGAGGTCCTCGAGCCGATCCCAGAGGGAGAGCTCGCCCGGCAGCTCGGAGACCGCGCGCAGCGCGACGTCGAGGCCCCGCGCGGGGCGCTCCTCGTGGAGGTCGAGCAGGCGCTCGAACCAGCCGCGCCGGATCGCGGCGCCCTCCTCGGCGGCGAGCCTGCCCGCGTCGAGCGCGCCGCGCAGGGAGCCGAGCGGCGCGGTGTCGGCCGGCGCGCGCGGCGCGGCCTCGATCGCCGGCGCAGGCGCGCTCGCGAGCAGCGTCTCGAGCAGCGCGGCGCGCGCATCGGGGTCGTCGAGCGCGTCGCACGCCCGCTCGAGGAGCAGCGCGGCGCGCGCCTGCGCCTCGGGGCGCGCGAGCGTGCGCTCGGCGATCTCGAGCACCGCGGGCTCGACCGTCCCCGCCTCGATCGCGGGCGCGATCGCGTCGAGCGCCTCCGCGGGCCGGTCCAGCCGGTCGAGCAGGAGCGTCGCGAGCTCGACGTCGAGCGCCACGCGCGCGCCGCCCTCGCTGCGCTCGCGGCGCGCCGCGAGCACCTCGGCCGCGCCCTCGTGGTCGCCGAGCTCGGCGAGCAGGCGCCCCCGCGCCGCGAGCGCGTCGTCGTTCTCCGGATCCGCCTCGAGCAGCCGGGCGTAGAGCGCCGCGGCCGCCGCGCGGTCACCGATCTCCTCCTCCCACGAGGCCCACGCGGCGAGCGCCCGGAGGCGCTCCTCCTCGCGCGCGCGCTCCGAGAGCAGCGTGAACAGCCACCGCCGGTCCACGCGGCGCGCGAGCGTGTCGGGGCTCTCCGCGAGGAAGCCGCTGAACGCCTCGAGCGCGGCGGGGTCGAGCGGCGCCGGCGCGGCGTCGCCGTCGACGGGGGGCGCGAGCAGGCGCCGGTAGACGACGGCGGCGTCGTCCTGCCGGTCGGGATCGGCGGCGAGCACGCGCGCGAGCGCGGCATCGATCGCGCGGACCCGCGCCGCGGCCTTCGCGGCGGGCGCGCCCGAGGGGGGCGCGCCGCCCTCCCCGCCGGCCCGCACGCGGTCGCGGAGCCAGAGCGCGGCGTCGACGAACCGCGACGTCGCGCGCGCGCGGGTCGCCGCGCCCTCGAGCGCGGCGAGCGCGGCGAGCGCCTCCTCGTCGCTCGGCGCGGTGTCGAGCATGACCTCGCACACGGCGGTGAGCCGGTCCCAGGCCCCTTGCCCGCGGTAGAGCGACACGAGGCGGCCGGCGGCGTCGCGGTGCCTGGGCGAGACGGAGAGCACGCGCTCGTAGAGCTTCTGGGCCCGCTCCGGATCCGCGAGCGGCCCCTCGGCGAGCGAGGCGGCGCGCTGCCAGGCCGCCACCGCGGCCTCGACGTCGCCCTCCGGGGCGGCGCCCGCCGGCGCGGCGCCCTCGCCGCCGATCCCGAACGCCGCCAGATCGCCGAGCCGCTCCAGCCAGAGCGCCTCGTCGTGCGGATCGGCCGAGGCGGCGACGCGCCGCTCGAGCGCGTCGCGGAGCAGCGACGCGTCGCCGGCCGAGCGCGCGAGCGCCTCCATCGCGGAGAGCGCCGCCTCGGAGAGCGCGGCGCCGCTCGCGAGGATCGCGCGGTAGTGGGCGGCGGCGCCCGGCGCGTCCCCGCCGCGCTCGGCCGCCTCGGCCATGCGCAGCTCGTGCGCGACGCGCTCCCCGGGCGCGACGGCGGGGAGCCGCTCGGCGAGCGCGCCGTAGAGCGCGTCCCACGCCTCGCCCGCCGCGTACGTCTCGAGCAGCGCCTCGTACGCCGCGTCGTCGCCCGCGTCGTCCTCGATGGCGGCGCGGTAGGTCGCGGCCGCGCCGGAGAGGTCGCCGAGGTCGCGGCGCTGGATCGTGCCGATCGCGTGCAGGAGCTCGCGCCGCCGGGCCGGCGAGCACGGCTGCGCGAGCGCCTCGCGGTAGAGCGCGAGCCGCTCCTCGGGGCTGCCCTGCTCGCGCAGGAGCGCGTCGACGCGCGCGATGAGCTCGGGCGACGAGGGCTCGAAGGCGAGCGCCCGCCGGTACAGGGCGAGCGCCTGCGCCACGTCGCCGCTCGCGAGCAGCGCCTCGCCCGCCCGCCGCGCGAGGTGCGACAGCGCCGGGCTGTCCACCGCGCGCTCGCCGAGCGCCCCGGCGAGCGCCCGCGCGCGCCGCGCCGACTCGCCGCCGTGCTCGGTGAGCCGCTCGATCTCGGCGACCCACCGCGCGATCTGCTCGGGCGCGGCCGCGGTCGCGAGGGAGAGCCCTCGCGCCGCGAGCTCCAGCGCCTTCCTCGGGTCCCCGAGCTCGCGCTCGGCCACGGAGGCGGCCTCCTCGAGCGCCGCGAGCCTGCCCGCGGCCGCGGCCCTGGCCGGCGCGCCCTCGGCCTCGGCCGCCGCGCCCTCGGCCGGCGCGGCGGGCGCGATCTCCGCCCGCGTCTCGAGCACCCGCACGAGCAGCGGCGCCGCGCCCTCGGCGCGCGCGACCGGCTCGAGCACCGCGCAGGCGGCGAGCCGCAGCGCGTCCGGGAGGAGCAGGCGGGCGCTCGGGCGCGACGCGGCCGGCTCGGCGCCGCCGCTGGGGCGCGACGCGGCCGGCTCGGCGCCGCCGCCCGGGGGCGGCCCCAGCATCTTCTCGACCGCGAGCCGGCTCGGCCGGTCGGTCGGATCGAGCGCGAGCGCCTCGCGGTACGCGGCGAGCGCGCCGGCCGGATCGTCGAGCCGCGCCATGCGGATCGCGCCCACCCGGGCGAGGACCGCGGCGCGCTCCTTTCCGTGCGCGAGCTCGGCCTCGGCCTCGAGGAGCGCCTCGAGCTCGGGCCAGCGCCGCTCCTGCTCGAGCAGCGGGATGAGCCGCGCGTGCGCCTCGCGCGACGCCCCGAACGCGGCGATGAAGCGGCGCCAGGCGGCGACGGCGGCCGGCGCGTCCGGGAGCCGGGTGCGCAGCTCGGCCGCGCGGAACGCGAGCTCCCGCGCCGCGCGCCGGTCCGGCTCGGCCTCGGCGCGCCGCTCGAGGACCCACGCGAGGCCCTCGTGCGCGTCGGCGGCCTCGTACAGCCGCTCGAGCGCGGCGAGCGCCGCGGCCTCGCGCGAGGATCCCGCCTCCGCGAGCCTGCGGTAGGCGGCGATCGCGCCGGCCGTGTCGCCGAGCTCGTCCTCGTAGAGCCGCGCGAGCCGCTCCGCCGCCTCCTCGCGCGCCCCGGCGTCGGCCTCGGCCTCGACGAGCCGCTCGAGCGCCGCGGCGAGCCCGCGCGTGTCGCGCTCGCGCTCGCAGAGCCGCCCGAGCCCGCGGGCGGCGCGCCGCACGGCGGCCGGGTCGGGCTCGCCGCCGAGCGCCTGCTGGTAGGACATGCGCGCCTTCCGGGCGTCGCCGAGGCCCTCGTACAGCTCCCCGAGCTCGGCGGCGATGCGGGCGCGGAGCGGCTTCTCCTTGGCGGCGGCGGCCGCGCGCGCGAGCACCCGCGTCGCGTCGGCCTTCCGGTCGAGCGCCGACGCGAGCGCGAGGAAGCGCTCGCGCACGACCTCGTCCGCCGGGTCGACGGCGAGGATCTGCTCGGACAGCGCGAACGCCGACGCGAGGTCGCCGAGCTTCTGGAAGTGCAGCTCGACGAGGCGCCGCTGCACCTCGACGCGGCGCGGCCCGCGGAGGTTCTCGATCTGCAGGGACATCATCCGGGCCGCTTCCTGGGCCCCGCCGAGCCGCAGGTACGCCGACTCGAGCGCCGCGGCCGCGCGCACCAGGACGGTCTTGCGCGCGAGCAGGGCCTCTCCCGTCCGGAGGGCGGCCTCGTGGCCCGGGACCAGCGCGAGCACCTCCTCGACGTGCGGCAGCGCCCGCTCGATCTCCTTGAGCGGCCCGCTGTAGAGGTCGATGAGGCGCGCGCGGATCTCGAGCGCGTCGGGCGGCGCCGCCTCCGCGGCGAGCGCCTGCTCCAGCATGCGCGCGACCTCGGGGAGCCGCCCGGCCCGCGCGTAGCGCGCCTCGAGCGCCCAGCGGGCCGCGGCGTCGCCGGGCTCGATCCGGAGGATCTGCTGGAGCAGCTTGATCGCGCGCTCTTCTTCCTTGCCGCTCGCCTCGATGAGCGCGTGGGCGCGGCGGAGCAGCTCGAGCTGCTCCGCGCGGTCGGCGCGGCTGCCCGCGGCGAGGGCGTAGAGGTCGGCGAGCCTGGGCGGCTCGTCCGCGTCGAGGAGGATGCGCTCGAGCCGGGCGAAGGCCTCCTTGTGGGACGGCTGGGCGGCGAGGGCGCGCTCGAGGTAGGGGCGGGCGCCGCCGGGGTCGCCGAAGGAGTCGGCGAGGAACTCGGCGGCGCGCACGAGGACCTCGGCCTGCGCGGCGGGCGGGAGCATGCCGAACCTCCGCTCGCCCACGAGGCGCTCGTAGGCGAAGGCGAGCTCGGAGAAGCGGTCGTGGCGCGCGGCCGCCTCGTGCAGCTTCGCCCACAGCTCGGGGTGCGGGCTCCCCTTGGCCGCGGCGGCCACGAGCACGTCGAGCGCGGCCGGTTCGTTGTCGATCCCCTGCTCGAGGGCAGCCTCCAGGTTATCGAGACGAAACGAGACGCGCGCGCTCTTCGTGTCCTGCTGCATGCTCTCCGGACCTCGGCTGGCGAAGGGGCGCAAGGCCGGCGATCCGGCGCTGCCCTCGGACCTGCGCTCGCATCCGCTGCGAGCGATGCCCAAGGGTACAGGAGCGTTTCCCCGTGGGCTCTGCGAAAGGACGCCCGGGCCGGGCGGGATCGCGCGGCGGGGCGGGCCGCGCGCGGGCGTGCGGCGTTGCGCGGCGGGCGCTGGCTCTCGCGGCGCGACGCGGCAGCGGCGAAGGCTGGTGAGGAGGGAGGAGCTACGACACCGGAGTCCATGTCGATGCATGGCGGCGCCGCGTCGGGCGATAACGTACTAGCCGCCCACCGCCACGCGCTCCCACGTGAACGGCATCGGCGCGCCTGGATCGACGGTGAGCCTCAGCCACTCGCTCACGGTCTCGCCCTCGACCACCACCCGCGTGAGGTTCGGCACCGGCGCTGTCACGCCGTAGCTGGCGCTGCCCGCCTCGAGCGGCCGATCCACCCGGTAGCGGTGCGTGTCTCCCTGCACGAGCAGGACGGGACGAACGAACCCGCGGGCGCGCGTCGCGAGGCGCTGGACGATCTCCACGAACCCGGTCGTGGGCCCCGAGAACGTGTCCGCTTGCATGAAGAGCGCCACGCCGGCAGCGCGCCGGGCCCTCGCCAGCGCGAAGGTCCGGTCGATCCAGTCGACCGCGGCGGCGACGCGGGCCTCGACCTCGGCGAGGCGGCGCTCCGGGTCGTCCCGATCGGACCACGCGGCGTGGCCGTTGCCGCTGCCGACCACATGCACGGCCGAGAAGACGACCGACGCTTCGAACCACATCCGGTTCTCGACGAAGGTCGCGTGCGCCGGGATCGTCGCCTGGCTGAGCACCGGCCTGGGCAGCCCGAGCGTGACGCCCGGATCGGAGAAGAAGACGCTCCGCAGCACCCCCAGGCGCTCCAGGGGGTCGTAGGCGCCTGCGGTCGCCCGGTGGCAGTCCGTCCACTCGTTGTCACCGGGCGTGTAGACGAGCGGGACATCGAGCGTCGCGAAGGCGTCCGCGATGGATCGGTAATAGCTGTCGTCGCAGCGCGAGCCGCCGCTCTTGATGTCGCCCACGTGGACCGCGCCGTCCACGCCCGCCGCACGGATGGCCTGGAGCAGACGAGGGAACGCCGCGCGCTGCGCCTCGCCGTAGGGGGCGTCGCCGATCACGGCCAGCTCGAGCGGCCCCGCCTGGGCCCGCCGCTCGCCCCTGGGCGGGCGCTCCGGGCCCCGCCGCGCGTCCCGCGCCGGGTCGGAGGGGGCCAGTGCGAGCGACGGCTCGAGGCGGCCTGGGGCCGCGGGGGCCTTGCCGGAGGGCTCGGCGCACCCCGGGAGGCTGCTGGACAGCAGGCATGCGGACAGGAGCGAGGCGCTCGGCCCGAACATGGATGCGCGTTTCATGAGATGCCTCCTCGATCGACGCGCCGCTCCTAGCGGGACCGCGCGCGATCGAGGATACCGACTCAGCTTCGGGTCCGCGGACGGCTCACTGCGTGACGACCTGCTTCCAGCCGGTGGCGCCGGGGGTTGCGCCCGACGCCGCGACCTTGCGGTACGAAACGCCGCTCGTCAGATCGACGTACTCGGACCCGAGCGGCGCGTAGAGGCTCCCCTCGGGCGCGCCGTTGCCGATCAGGCGGAAGTAGCCCGTCGGGATCGCCCCGTTCGGGTACGCCTGCGCGAACGAATGCTGGACGCCGGGGACCTGGGAGACATCGACGTCCAGGATGCGAAGCCGCTGCGGCGGGGTGCCCGTCGCGACGAGGTCCTCGGGGAACAGCTTGATCCCGTTCAGCTGCGTCGGCGTGGCCTGGTCGTCGAAGATCTTGCCGCCGGAGATCGTCACGTCGGTCGTCCCGACAATGGAGATCCCCTGCTTGTAGGCGTCGCCCGCCGCGGTCAGCTTCATGTTGTTGTACACGATCGGGTTCGTCACGGAGACCTGCTGGAGGACGGCCCCCGCGTGGCCCCTGAGGCTGAGGCCCGGCTCCCCGTTGTCGTGGAGCGTCACGTCGTCGATCCTCAGGTTCTTCACGGCCGTGACGCGGATGCCATGCTGGTCGTTGTCGAACACCTGGGCCTGGCTGATGGCCACGTCGGTCGGCGCATTGCCCTCGTGTACGCTCCCGATCAGGATGCCGTTCTGGCCGTTGCCCCAGAACTGGCCCCCCAGGATCTGGATGTCCTTCGCCGCGGTCCCCAGGCTGTTGTCCGGGGGATAGCTGACGACCGCGATCTGCACCCCGTCGCCCGCGTTGTTGTAGGACTGGCAAGACGACACGATGACGCGCGACCCGCCCCAGATCGCGATGCCAGGAGCGGGGCCCGCGCCCCCCGTGATCATGTTCTTGAACGTGCTGTTGATGATGCGCAGCCCCCCCGACGCCGAGCCGTCCAAGGCGACCCCCGTGCGGTAGGAGGCCTGGATACCCGGCTTGCTCATCCCGTCGACGACCACCCCGTCGATCGTGCCCGTGGTCCCATTGCTCGTGCTGATGCCGTTGATCCTCCTCGACGTGGCGGACGGAGAGCCCAGGATGCGCACGTTGCGAACCGTGCAGTCGACGCAGTTGTTCAGGTTGAGGACGCCCGCGTTGTCCTGGCCATGACCGCTCGTCGCGTCGATGGACAGGTTGTCGATCGTGACGTTCTTGACCGGGAGAAACTCGTTCGACGCGGACAGCTTGGTGACCGTGAGCGCGATGACATCCGCGTTGAGCTGCAGCGTCGCCGCGGTGCCGCCGAGGAGCGTGAGGTTGTCGACCTTGGCGTTGATCCTGTTCTCCACGCAGTAATTGCCCGGCGGGAAATACACGACCGGATACGGGGTCCCGCACTGCGCGGCGCTGTCGATGGCGCTCTGGATCTCGTCGGACTCGTCCCCGGTCACGTCGCACCCGCGGCCGGTCGCGCCGTAGTCCCTCACATTGATGACCGACATGCCGCCGATCACGGAGGGCGCGCCGCCATCGGGCGAGCACGAGAGCTGGCCGACGGCCTCGCCGACCTCGAGATACGGCGTGCCCTGCTCCGGCGTGCAGGCAAGGAGGATCAAACAAGCAGGAGCGATCGCTCTGGTTGCAATGGTCATCAAGGTCTCCTCGGAAGGAATGCGAGCCTTGTGTCGCGATGAAGCTCGAGCACGACAAGGCACGAGAGGACGTCCCGAGGGCAGCGCGCGGCGCGCGCCGAGGCTGGACGCCGCGGGCGCGCGCCCCGGACAGCGGCGGGGGGCGTCGTCACCGCCCCTGGCAAGGACGGCGCCAGGCACGTCCACGGGCGTGGCGCGGCCGGGCGGCCCGCCCAGGCGCCTTGTCCAGCGCTGCAAATCGATAGGCCCCGGTGCAAGCGCCGCGCTGGCACGTGGCACCCTGGCACGTGGCACCCTGGCACGTGGCACCCTGGCACGTGCCACGCTGGCGCGTGGCGCCCTGGCACGTGGGTTCCGGGACGAGATCCTCCCCGGCCTGCGCGCGGCGGACACGGCCTTCCTGGAGCAGCACCTCGGCCGGAAGGTCTCCTTCAGCTTCGCGGTCGACGACCTCGCGGCGCCGTTCCCCGGGCCGGCCCTGATGCTGGTGGGGCGCCAGGACTCCGTGGCCGGCTACCGCGATCTCTGGGGCATCCTCGAGGCGTACCCGCGGGCGTCGTACGACCCGAGTCGCCTTGCCCGTGGCCCCGTCCCAGACCGCCTGGCCGCGCACGCAGCACCAGAGCCGTTCACCTCGCTTGGTGCGGATCGAGAGCTCCACGTCCAGGGGGACCTGGTGCTCGATGTGCGCCTGGAGCGCGGCCATGAGGCGCGCTCGCCCCTCGTCGTCGAGCAGCGCCGAGGCCGCGTCGAGGCTCTCCAGCTCGCCCGCCCCCCGCTGCCGCACGAGCGGCACGCACAGGACCGAGCGCGGCCTCCGCTCGGCGATGTAGGGATCAGCGGCGAACCGCGGCTCGCTCGCGGCGTCGTCCAGGAGGACGATCTCCCGCGCGCGCTTGACGTAGTTGAGGATGGACGCGGGCAGCGGCGCCAGGGGCAGCGCCACGTCGGCCCCGAGCACCCGGACGCCCTCGCCGCCGTCCTCGATCGCCGCCTCGATCTCCAGGAACAGGTCGTCCCCGCGGCTCCTGAGGAGGTACCCCTTCTGGACGCCCGCCGCCTCGATCACGATCCGGATCAGCGTCTGCTCCAGGCTGGGCAGGTGGATCTCCCCGGAGATGCTCTGGGACGCCTTGAGCACGGACAGGAGCTCGAGCTGCGCCGCGAACGCGGCGAAGTTCGCCGTCGGGGCGACCGCGCCGCGCGCCACGAGCTCGGGGTGGCGCCGGTCGATCTGCCGCACCTTGCCGTCCGCCCCCCAGCGCGCATAGCAGGCGCGCGCCTCGCGCAGGTAGGTGTCGGCGAAGCGCTCGAAGCCGCGGCCGCGGTTGAAGCGCGCGGCCGCCTCGTACGCGATCGCCTCGTGGTTCGGGAAGCCGCTGTCGCGCGCCGAGCGGATCGCCTGCTCGTAGAGGCGCTCGGCGTCGAGGTCCCGGCCCTCGATGCGCGCGATCTCGGCGGCGACCAGCGCGGCGCGGTTGCCGAAGTCGTCGGGGCAGCTCTCCGCCCACGCGTCGATCTTCGCCTTGTGGGCGGCGAGGGCCTCCATGTGCCGGCGCCGCGCGCCGGCGTCCGCGGCGCCGCAATGCGCCGCCCGCACGAGCGCTCCATAGAAATGGTACTCGGCCGTCTCGAAGAACGAGCCCGACGTCCAGAGCAGCGGCTGCGCCTCCTCCGCGGCCTCGAGCGCGGCGTCGAGGTCGTCCGCGTGGAAGCGCGCCTGCATCTTGCGGATCCAGTACCAGCAGGTGGCGATCGCGAGGCGCGGGTTGCCCACGAGGCGCTGCTCGAACTGGCCCTCGTCGAAATCCGCGTCGTCGAACGAGGAGAAATCGGGCGAGAGGCCCCGGAGGGTCCGGATGAGCCGGATCTGCGTGATGACGATGAACAGGGCCGGCGACTGGACGTGGGTCAGGACCTCGAGGGTCGCGCGGCACTCCGGGTCGGTCATCGGGGGCGCGTCGACGAGGTCCTCGACCGCGCGGCCCCCGAGCAGCGCCCAGATCCGCGCGCACTCCTCCCGCACCTGCTCCTCCGGGGGGGTGCGGCGACCACGCGACGCCGACGCGGCGGAGGTACTCGAGGCCCACCTCGACGCCGCGATCGCTGCGGTTCATGGTCGTGTAGAGGCCGAGGCGCACGCACGTGACGGCCGCCAGATCGACGAGGCTCTCGGCGCGGCGCGGCAGCGCCGAGAGCCGCTCCTCCGCCGCCGCGAGGTCGCCGGTGAGGTACTCGCACTCGGCCCGGTGGAACTCGAGCTCGAAGGCGAGCGCGTACCGCCGCTCCCAGCAGCCCTCCGGGAGCAGCGCCCCGCCGGCGGCGAGGTACTTCAGCGCCGAGGCGTAGGCCGTCGACCCCTTGGCGCGCTTGCCCGCGATGAGGTTGAGCTCCGCCACCCGCTCGCGCTCCTCCCGCGACGTGATCAGCGGGGCGCCGCGGTCGAGCTGGTTCACGATCTCGAAGATCTTCTCCTCGATCTCCGCCGGCCGCGCGCGCGACGAGAGCCGCCTGCCGATCGCGAGGTGCGCCGCGGCCCGCTCGCCCTCGGGGACGAGCGAATAGGCCGCCTCCTGGACGCGATCGTGGAGGAACTTGTACGTGTCGTCCATGCGGACGATGAGCCCCGCGCGCGCCGCCTCCCAGAGCGCCGCGTGCAGCGCCTCCGCGGGCCGGTCGTACGCCGCCGTCAGGGTGGTGATCTCCGCGGAGTTGCCGAGGCAGGCGAGCTCCCACCGGAAGCCCGCCCCTCCCGGGTCGGGCTCGATGAGGTGCTCCTCCTGCAGCGCGAGCAGGAACTGGATGGCGAAGAACGGGTTCCCGGCGGTGCGTTCGTGCACGAGGCGCGCGAGGGGCGCCGCGTCCTCGGGCCGGCGGTGGAGCGCGTCGGCGAGGAGGTTGCGGAGATCCAGCGTCGAGAGCGGCGACAGGACGATGTCGCGCACGGCGCCGCCGCCCCTGCGCACCTCGTCGAGCGTCCGCATGAGCGGGTGCGAGGGGCTCACCTCGTTGTCGCGGTAGGCGCCGAGGAGGAGGAGGTGCCGCGTGTCCGGCTGCGTGATGATGTACTTCAGCAGATCGAGGCGGGCGGCGTCGGCCCACTGCAGGTCGTCGAGGAAGAGCACGATCGGGTGGTCGGCGCGGGTGAAGGCGCGGAGGAACTGCTGGACGACCCGGTTGAAGCGGCTCTGCGCCTCGCCGGGCGGCAGCTCGGGCACACCGTGGGCTGCGCGCCGATGATGAGCTCGACCTCCGGGACCAGGTCGATGATGACCTGGCCGCTCTCGCCGAGCGCCTCCCGGAGCCGCTCCCGCCACAGGCCGATCCTCTCCTCGCTCTCGGTGAGGATCTCCCGCACGATCTGGCGGAAGGCCTGATCGATGGTGGAATAGGGGATGTTGCGCTTGTACTGGTCGAACTTGCCGGAGACGAAGATCCCGCGCTCGCGGATGACGGGCCTGTGCAGCTCGTTCACGAGCGATGATTTCCCGACGCCGGCGTAGCCGGAGACGAGCACGAGCTCCGCCGCGCCGCGCTCGACGACGCGGCCGAACAGGCCGAGGAGCTCCTCGATCTCCGCCTCGCGGCCATAGAGAGGCGCTGCGGGATGTGGAAGCGCTCCGGGAGGTCGCGCGCGCCGAGGGAGAACGGCGCGATCCGCCCGCGCGCCAGCCACTCTTCGCGACACCGCTCGAGATCGAGCCGGAGGCCGGCGGCGCTCTGGTACCGGTCCTCTGCCGCCTTCGCGAGCAGCTTCATCACGAGATCGGAGAGCGGCGCGGGGATCGCCGGCTCGATCTCGGCCGGCGCAGGGGGCAGCCGGGCGACGTGGCAGTGCACCCACTCGAGCGCGTCGCTCGCCTCGAACGGGAGCCGGCCGGTGAGCATCTCGTAGAAGGTCACGCCCAGCGAGTAGAAGTCGGTGCGATAATCGATCCAGCGGTTCATTCGCCCGGTCTGCTCGGGCGACATGTACGCGAGCGTGCCCTCGATGGTCCTCGGGCTCTTCACGAGCGGCGCCTCGCGGGGCAGGGGCGATGTCGCGCTCGGGCCGGTGAAGCCGGCGGCGCCCGTCTCCTCCACGAGGATGTTGTGAGGCTTGATGTTCCTGTGGACGAGGCCGCGCTGGTGGAGCTCGGCGAGCGCGTCGGCGATCCGGACGGCGACCTCGAGAAAGGCCGTGATCCCCACCGGCATGCGGTAAATCAGATCGAGCGTTCGACCTGTGAGGTGGCTCGCTGGGGCGGTTGGATCGGGGGCCATCACGCGAGCGATGAGAATCAAAGGCCTCTTTTCATGTCAAGCGCAAGGCCCCCCGGGATCGCGTCACGGTCCGTGTGACCGTCAGGCCCCTGCCGTACTACACGATTTCCAGGGTATCCAAGCATCGCCAAACTCGTGTGCTGACGTACCGCTCCGTTCGCGTCGACCGTCGGATATCCTGAGATCCACGCGGGGGCCCTCTTCGACCGGTTGGACGGCCCGCGGCGGCGGTCCCGTCGGCGGATGGAGGCCATCGCTCGCAAACGAGGCGGACCTCCCTCGACGGCGATCTTCAGGATCGCCAGTGGAGCCGCCATGTCCATCAGGAGGCCTGTAGGGATCCTGCCCGCGCCCGCGCGCCAGAGGACGACGACAGTCCTTGTTGGTCGCGATGCTCCGGGCGCGCACGGCTCGATCGTGCACAATGCGGCGCGCGGTACGTCGGTTGCTCCGAGCCCACCGCGGCCGCGGAGGCGGTCGCGCTTACAAGGAGAGAACGAATGAACCGACTGACTCGAATCGGTGCGCTCCTCGCCGTCCTGTCGATCGTCGCCTGGAGCGACAGGGATGTGGAGGCAGCTCCGATATCTGCCGCCGTGAGCATCAAGCAGCTCAAGGACCTGACGGACGGTGACGTCGAGCTCGCGTGCCAGTCGCTCACGGAGAGGGTGGCGCTCTCCAGGGAGGATGCCTGCGAGTTCGCCGGCGTCCTGTGGTCCACCCTCGGGGGGGCGTGCGACACGGTGAAGGAGAAGTGCATGGCGGCGCCCGAGGAGCCGCCCGCGCGCGAGGGGGAGGCGGCGCCCCCCGAGGCCCCGGCCACGAGCTGCCTGCCGCCGATCGAGGCGCGCGATGGCTGCACCGCGACCGTGGCCGAGTTCGAGGCGTGCCTGCTCGCCCACGCCGACGTGATCCGGTCGCTCACGTGCGACTCCTCCATCAGCGCGCTCGAGGCGCCCATCCCCGCGTGCGACCTCATCCTGCAGAAGTGCCCCGCGCTCGCCGGCCCGCCCGAGGACGACGACCAGGGCCAGGGGACCGCCCAGCCCTGACGCGGCGGCGCGCGCGGGCCCTGCCGGCGCGCGCGCTCGGCCCCTCTCCACCAGCCCGGCCCCGGTGACGCGGTCGGGCCCGGCCCCGCGGACGCGGTCGGGCGCAAATCCCCCTGCGCGCCTCGCCCCGGACGACCTCGAAGGAGGTCTCGGCACCGCGAACGGGCATCGACGGACGCCCGCGGTGCGGGCTCAGAGCGCGGCGGGGCTCGAGTCCAGCGCGCCGCCGAGCGAGCTCCAGTCCGACCAGTCGTTGTCGCGGCGCCTGTGCCAGATGGCGTTGTCATGGCCGCGCGCCAGCACGACCAGGTGCCCCTCGGGCGTGATGGCCGATCCGGGCTGATCGACCATGTGGCCGCCGAGCGAGCTCCAGCCCGACCAGTCGCGGTCGTGGTGCTTGTACCAGATCGCGCTGTCGGTGCCGCGCACGAACACGGTCAGGCGCCCGTCGGCGGTCACGACGGCCGAGGGCCCCGCGGCGAGGCTGCCGCCGAGCGAGCTCCAGCGCGACCAGCGGCTGCCGTTGAAGGAGCAGTGCACGAGCGAGCCGCTCGTGTGCCTCGCGAAGACGACGAGGCGGCCGTCGGCCGTGACGGTCGCCGCCGGATCGTGCGTGGTCGCGCCGCCGAGCGAGCTCCAGTCCGACCAGCCCTGGTCGTAGTACCTGTGCCAGATCGCGCTGTCGTTGCCGCGCGCGAACACCGCGAGGCGCCCCTCGCGCGTCACCGCCGCGGCGGGCGCCGACGCGAAGTCGCCGCCGAGCGAGTACCAGCCGGACCAGCCGCCGTCGTAGAAGATATGCCAGATCGTGTTGTCATCGCCCCTGGCGAACACGACGAGCCGCCCGTCCGGCGCCAGCGCCGCCGCGGGCGCCGAGGTCAACCTCCCGCCGACCGAGCTCCAGGCCGCGCCCGAGCTATCGTAGAACTTGTACCAGAGGGCGTTGTCCGTGCCCTTCGCGAACACGACGAGCGTCCGCTCGGTCGTATCGCGGACGCCCGACGATCGGGTCGAAAAGGAGGTCGTCCCGACTCCGGACGTCGCGGTCAAGGCGGCGGTCTCCTCGCCTCGTGCCGCGGGCTCCAGCGGATGCAGTCCGGAGACTCCGCCCGCGGCCGGAGGGGGGACAGCGCTCGGCTCCGTGCAGCATGCGACCGAGACGAGCAGACTCGAACCAACGAGACCATGGATACACCTGCTGTTCATTGGCCTCTCCTGCACAGCCTCACGGCCGGGGTGGTGGTCAATCCACCTTCCATGCACCACATGTGCCTACCCGGACTGCTCCACGCGCGGTGATCCGTCCGGTCTGCCGGGCGCGCGGCGTGGGGGCGCATGCCGGTCGGGTGCGGGGACCTATACTC
Organism: Sorangium cellulosum; assembly: GCF_004135735.1. GTDB lineage: Bacteria > Myxococcota_A > Polyangia > Polyangiales > Polyangiaceae > Sorangium > Sorangium cellulosum_F. Next base: position 7,773,681 of record NZ_CP012670.1, read on the forward strand.
GGGCGCGGGCCGGCGCGCGCCTCGCCGCGGCGGCCGCCCTCTCCCCGGACACGGAGCGCTGCATGCGGCATTCTTTCGGCTCGATCCCCCCTCCCGGGGCCCCCCGCTTCCCTCCCGCGACGACGGGCGCGCGGCGCTCCTGGCTCGGGTGGGCCGGCTTCTCGGGCCTGCTCCTCGCGGCCATCCTCGTGCCCTTTTTCCTCTTCGCGGATCGCATCGAGGCGATGGCCCGCGAGCACCTCGCGGCGCCGCCGTCGGGCGTCGGGACGGCGCTCTTGCTGGGCGGGCTGCTGGCGGGGGATGTCGTCCTGCCGGTGCCGTCGAGCTTCGTGAGCACGGCCGCGGGCGGGTTGCTCGGGTTCTGGCGGGGGACGGCGGTCTCGTGGGCGGGCATGATGGTGGGCTCGGGGGTGGGTTACCTGCTCGGCGCGCGGGCGGGGGCGCCGGCCTTGCAGCGGATGGTGGGCGAAGCGGAGCTGTCGCGCCTGACGCAGGCCGCCGGACGGCACGGCCCCTGGTTCCTGCTGCTCTTCCGTGGCGTGCCGGTGCTCGCGGAGGCCTCGCTCTTCTTCGCCGGCGCGGGGCGCATGCCGGCTCGCGCGTTTGTCGCGGTGACGGCCCTGGCCAACCTGGGCGTCTCGGCGAGCTACGCGGCGGTGGGGGCTTCCGCCGCGCGGCTCACGTCGATCCTCTTGCTGCTCGCGGGGATCGTGCTGCTCCCGGGGCTCGCGCTGCTGCTCGTCCGCCGCCTCCGGTGAGCTCCTTTCGCTCGTCGCGGCGCGGGAGCTCCCGGGGGGACGCCGTCATGCCGTGATCTCGGGGCCGCCTGGCTCGCCCGGAGCGGAGGCGATTGAACGTTCCGCGAGGGTCCGGGCACCGAGGTCTGTTCGGTCGCGCATCGGGGCGAGCCCCTGAAGGGCTCTCCGGGGCGCGCGGACGACGAGGAGTCACGGATGAAGCTGGTTTCCTCTGCCCGTGCGGCGCGGAGCCCCGCGCCGCGATCTGCCCGGCGCAGGCTCATGAAGCCGCTGCTCGGCCTCGCGGCGTTCACGGCGCTCTTCGGCGTGCTCGCGTGGCGGCTGGACAGGCCCTCGTCGGCCGCGGGCCTCGCCGGCGCGGTCGCCGGGAGCCCGCTCGGCCAGCTCTCCCGATCCGACATCGATCGCGCGCCCATCACCGGCGTGGTCGAGGAGCGGCTGCCGGCGGGCTCGTACACATACCTGGCTGTGCGCGCCGGCGCGACCCTCGTGTGGGCCGTCACGCTCGGCGACGCGCCGCCGCCCGGCGCGCGGGTGAGGGTGCGGAGCATGGGCAGCCGCACGAGCTTCCATTCGCGTCGCCTCGACCGGACATTTCCCACGCTCGTCTTCGGGATCGTCTCGCGCATCGACTGATGTCCACCGGCGGCACACGAGACAGAAAGGACCATGAGAATGCACCTGCGCACATTGAACGATGGAATCGTCGCCTCGTCACGCCAGCTCGCCGCCGCGCTCCTTGCAGGGCTCGGTTTGCTGGCCTCGGGGTGCGGATCCGATTCCAAGGAGGGGAACGAGGCGGCCGACTCGCCCTCCGGGTGCGTGGGCGGCGCGCTCGAGGCCGATCTGGAGGCGCCGCCGCTGAGCGGGCCTGGCGTCGATCCCGGGACCGGGGAGGTCCGGCCGCGTCCGGATGGATCGTCGTACGTGGTCAGCACGACGTACGGGATACCGAGGTCGGGCGACGACGTGAGGGAGCGATACCTGCAGTATTTCGGGGCGATCCAGGAGCAGCTCGCGTCGCAGCCGGGCCTCGTCGCCTTGCAGCTCGGGCTGTCGGCGTCGTGCGGCTCCGGGCGCACGCTGGCGGTGTGGGAGTCGTCCGAGGCGATGTACGACTTCGTCATGAGCCCGGCCCACCTGGCGGCGATGGACGCGGCCGACGAGCTGCTCGAGCCGGGGTATGGGGTCACGCACTGGGAGACGGCCGATCCGGGGGAGATATCGTTTGCGGAAGGGGCGCGTCGCATCAAGGCGGCCTCGGCGCGGTGAGCTGGCGCGGCCGACCTCAGCCGGGCCGACCTCACCCGGGCCGACCTCACCCAGCTGGCGCGGCCGACCTCAGCCGGGCCGACCTCACCCGGGCCGACCTCACCCAGGTTGACCTCCACCCAAAAACAACGCAATGCGTCATCGCAACCCCCCGCGACCCCAACCTCGGTCGACCTCAACCTCGCGACTCCAACCTCGGTCGACCTCAACCTCGGTCGACCCCAACCTCGGTCGACCTCAACCTCGGTCGACCCCAACCTCGGTCGACCTCAACCTCGGTCGACCTCAACCTCGGTCGACCTCAACCTCGGTCGACCTCAACCTCGGTCGACCTCAACCTCGGTCGGCCTCAACCTCGGTCGGCCTCAACCTCGGTCGGCCTCAACCTCGGTCGGCTTCCTTGACCCCAACCCCGGTCGGCCCGTGGTCCGCGGTCGGCCCGTGGTCCGCGAGCCCGCCTGCTATCGTCCTCTCCCGGCGAGACTGCCGGCGCTGAGACGTCGTTCGCCTCGTCCTTGGCCCGCGCGGCGGGTCAGGCGGGGCGGGCTGGGCCATCGCAGCGCGTCGGCCGTCCTCGCTGTCGTGGCCATGGTCCGGAGCGCGCGTACCTCGAGGTCGTCGGCGATGCGCTCTTCGAGGAGGCGCATCGGCGAGCCTGGAGCTCGCGCGCTCGCCCAGAGGAGCGCCGCGGCCTCCCTCGCCGGCGCTGCGGCGCGCACGCTCGCCCAGCGCGAGGCGAGCTCCGAGACGCAGAGCCCGTAGTAGCCGCACGCCTCGTTGAGGAGCGCGGCGTCAAGCACGCCCGCGAGCCGGCGCGCCGCGCGGGCGTTCGTCGTCACGCGGTCGATGAGGACGCGCAGCGCCTCGCCGGAGCGTTCCTCCTCCTCGTTGCCCCCCTCCCCTCCCGCCACCGAGCCGGTCTCTTCGCAAGAGAGCGCGAGCGCGACGATCAGTCGGAGAACGCGCGGCGAGCAGTGCCACGGGCGCGCGTCGTCGAGCCCGTGCGGACACATCGCGCGCACGCGCGCCCCCTCGCGCGCCGTATCGCGCCGCGGACCGCCGCTCACCCAGCACCGAGGAGCCGCCGCGGGATCGCGGCAACGCGACCCCGGCACGGTCGCCCCCTTCACGACCGCCCCCGTCCGCCGCACGCGATGCCGCGAAACGCGCGGCACCCGGTGCCGCGAAACGACAGCTGCCGCCAGAAGGCGCCGGCATCCAGCCCGCCTCCGGAAACCGCCCAAGCGCGCACCAATTTGATAATGACCTTCATTTTCAAAAACGATATCCATCGCATCGGCACAGGTCAAGGAAATTTGGAGCCGACCCGACCGTGGTTGCGGCAGCCAGCCGGCGGCAGCCGACCCGGCAGCCGACCAGCCAACCCGAAGCCGACCCGAAGCCGACCCGACCGTGGTTGAGCCGACCCGGCGGCAGCCGACCCGACCGTAGCAGCCGACCCGACCGTGGTTGCGGCAGCAGCCGACCCGACCGTGGTTGCGGCAGCAGCCGACCCGACCGTGGTTGCGGCAGCCGGCCGGCCGACCCGACCGTGGTTGCGGCTTGCGACCGTGGTTGCGGCTTGCGACCGTGGTTGCGGCTTGCGGCGGCTCCCCCCGGCCCCCTACCAGGCCGTGACCTCGAACCCCTCTCCGGCCACGAGCCGGACCGCGTGCAGCTCGTCGAACCCCTCGGCGAGGGACGGCGCCTCGAAGCGCCTGGCGGTCGCGAAGATGGCCACGTCCGGCACGCGCAGCCTCCCCTGCCGCCCCCGGTTGCGCGCCAGGCACTCGTCGACCCGGGCCACGAAGCAGTACCCGACGACGAGCGCGCCGTGCGCGCGTCCGAGCGCCACCAGCGGCGCCCGGACGAGCGCGGTCGGATGGGTGTTGTCCACCACCACCGACCGGCCCTCCCCGAGCGCCGCCGCGATGAGCCGCTCCTGGCGCGCGTCCTTGTGCTTCGCCCGCCTCGGGAAGTGGTCCTTGCTGACGTGAACGTGCCCGCCGGGCCACCGCGCGCGCGTGAAGCTCGTCTTGCCCGCGCCTTGCAGGCCCATGAGCACGACCAGCGTCAGCTCCGGGCGAGCGCTCTCTTCCGTCACCATCGTGACCGCTCCGCCCAGCGTCCTTTCACCGGACGCCCCGCCGCGCAAGGCCCCCCGCCGGCGGGTGGTGGTCACGTTTGGGGTGCTCACCTCCGGGGCTTGCGTTCCGGCGGGCCCCTTTTGTGGCCCGCCTGCACTCCAGCCCCTCCGGTGAGCACCCCAAACGTGACCACCACCCGCCGGAGCGGCGGCGGGCGATCAGCGCCTCGTCATGTAGAAGGTGCCGAGGCACATCTCGTCGGTCGTACCTTCTCCCCAGACGACGTCCCTCGGCACCTGCGGCCTCCCGTCGACGAGCGGCTGGTTCTCCGGCGTGTTGTCCCAGCGGCACTCGAGCGACAGCCTGTCGCCCGGGTTCAGCACCTTGGGCGCCGCGAGCTTGTAGCTCCCCTGCCAGTGAAAATCCCAGCGCGGGATGTCGAGCACGCACTCGGAGCTGCCGTCCGCCCGCTCGATCGCGAGCCGGCCGCGGCGCCCCAGCGTGTGCATGTGGAAGCCCGCGATGTGGATCTCGAACGGCTCGCCCCCCGTGAGCGGCCGCGTCGGGTCGATCGCCCAGCGATGGACCACATCGCGCTCGAACGCCGGGATCGCCATCAGGTCGGTGTCGATCCAGGCCGGGTTCGCCCAGGGCTGAAAGACGCCCTCCCGCTCGACCGAGCTCTCCGTCATCACATCCATCGCCGAGCGATCCGGCAGCTTGCCCGCGGTCAGCGTGTTGTAGTGGATCTGCAGGATCAGCCGCGATCCCGCCTCGACCCGGATGCCCGTCCCCGGCGGGAAGGTCACGGACCCGGCGCCCGGGGCCCAGGCGCCGAGCCAGCGCGGCCGGAGTCCCGGGCCACCGAAGCACGGATATCCGGGCCCCGCGTCGGACGCATCGAGGGCGTCGACCGTGGCGAGCTGGTCCGGGTCCGCCACGAAGGCGATCACGTGGTGGACGGTGCGCTGCTCCCCGGGCCTGACCCGGAAGCCGGTCACGTAGCGCGTGCCCTCCGCGGGCCAGTCGACCACGAAGCACCGGTAATCGTCCGGCTCCTCGACCGGGGTGTACTCGATCGGCATCTCGACGGTGAGGTCCACGCGCGCGAGGTCGTCGCCGGCCGGCACCCCGAGCGGCGGGCCCTCCTCGGCCGGATCGCCCTCGACCGCGCCGCCGTCGACCCACGCGGCGATCGTCTCGATCTGCTCGTCGGACAGCGAGCGATCGCCCTCGTACTCGGCGCAGGCGTTGTCGGCCAGCCAGGGGGGCATCGTGCGATCGACGACCGCCCGCTTGATGGCCGCGGCCCAGGGCGCCGCCGCGTCGTGGCGCTCCAGGGAGAACGGCGCGATGCCCCCCGTGGTGTGGCACTCCGCGCACCTCGCGTCGAAGATCGGCTTGATGTCCCGGTAATAGGAGAGGTTCGCCGGGGCATCGTCGCCCGCCGCCGCCCCGCGCTCGCCCCCGCCGCAGCCGGCGGCGGCGAGCGCGATTCCCATCCATGCCCATGACCCCGTGGAGCCCGCGCGCATCATCAAAGGAGCAACCTCCTGCCAGCCGACCCGATCCGGACGGCCATCGAATGGCGTACCCCGCGCGCCCTCGAATGGGAATGCTTTTCCAGCCGACCGACCCCGCCCGACGCCGCCCCCTGTGTGGGCGGCGCGCGGACGGGCGCTCTTCCATCGCAGCTCCGGAGGCGCCGTGACCTGGGCCTCCGGCCCCGCTGCGCGGCTCACCCGCGGAAGCGGCGGAAGAACGCGCGCACGTCGCCGATGAACAGATCGGGCTCTTCCATGGCCGCGAAGGTGCCGCCGCGGTCGAACTCCGACCAGTGCACGATGTTCTTGTTATCGCGCTCGGCGAACCTGCGGATCGGCGCGATGATGTCCCGGGGGAACACCGCGACGCCGGTCGGCAGCGTGGAGGGCTTCACGTCGGCGGCGAGGTCCGCGTCCTCGGGGGTGTCCGGGGTCTCCACGAACGAGCGCGAGGACGAGGCGGCGGTGTTGGTGAGCCAGTAGAGCATCACGTTGGTCAGGAGCCGGTCGCGGCCCACGGCCTCCTCGGGGGTGTCCTCGCAGTCGGTCCACTCCTTGAACACGCTGGTGATCCAGGCGAGCTGTCCTGCCGGTGAATCCGAGAGGCCGTAAGCGAGCGTCTGGGGTCGGGTCGACTGGATCTTCTTGTAGCCGTAGAGCTCCTTCATGTAGTAGCCGGTGAACGCGAGCCGCGCCTGCTCCGTGTCGGTCAGGCCGGAGAGCTCGTCGGGATCGCCGGACGGCCACGAGATGAGCCCGTTCGTGTGCACGCCGATGACGTGGTCGGGGTCGACGAGCCCGAGCTCGCGGGAGATCCACGTGCCCCAGTCGCCGCCCTGGGCGCCGTAGCGGGCATAGCCGAGCCGGCGCATGAGCTCGGCCCAGGCCCGCGCGATCCGGCGCGCGCCCCACCCCGGCTCGCGGGTCGGCCCGGAGAGCCCGTATCCCGGCAGCGAGGGGATGATCAGGTGAAAGGCGTCCGCCGGATCCCCGCCGTGCGCGCGCGGGTCGGTGAGCGGGCCGATGACGTCGAGGTACTCCACGATCGAGCTCGGCCAGCCGTGCGTCACGATCAGCGGCAGCGCGCCCGGCTCGCGCGAGCGCACGTGCAGGAAATGGATCCTCTGGCCATCGATCGTGGTCGTGAGCTGCGGGAGCGCGTTGAGCTGCGCCTCGTACCTGCGAAAGTCGTACGCGGTGCGCCAGTACGCGGCGAGCTCCTTCATGTACGCGAGCGGGACGCCGTACGACCAGCCGCCACAAGGCAGCTCGTCGGGCCAGCGGGTGCGGGCGAGGCGGTCGCGCAGGTCGTCGAGGGCCGCCTGCGGGGTGTCGAGGCGGAAGGGCCGGATCTCGAGGTCGGTCGGCGAGGTCGAGGTCACCCGTACGATGTACGGTACGGAGAACGGATCGTCAAGCGACCGCGTGCGGAGCGCGCGCGGCGGAGGGCGAGGGCGCCGATCGCGGCGGCGGCGAGCGGGGCGCCCCACCCCGGGCCGCCGCCGGAGGGCGGCGCGGCGCTGCACGTCACGATCTGGTCCTCCGCGCACTCCGGGGAGAACCCGTGCGGAGGAAGCGGGTTGCACTCCTCCGCGGAGAGATCCCGCGGCGGATAGATCTGACAGATGCCCGCGATGTCGTCCGCGTGCAGCGTCCGGAAGCTCAGCGGGTCCAACGCGTCATACATGAAGTGCATGGTCGCCTCGGGACCGGCGAGGGAATGATCGAGGCCCAGGAAATGCCCGACCTCGTGCGTGACGATGGAGAGGAGATCGTACTTCGGCGCAGGCGCGCCCTCGTCGAGCGAGAAATCGAAGAGATCGGTGTTGATCTCCATGTCGGCGCCCCAGATATTGCCCGTCCTGGTGTCGAACTGCACCGTGGTGAGCGCGAGCATGATCGGGTTGTGGCTCGCGTGGGAGAGCCAGCTCATGTCGCGGAAGACGACCACGTTGGCGTTGCCCGGCACGAGCCCGTCGACGATCCGGGTCCTCTTGTCCCTGGCGTTCAGCTCCACCTTTCCGCACGTGACCGGCCCGAAGTTGTGCACGCGGAGGCTCGGCGTCCCGTCGCCGCAGGGCGCGGCCTCCCACGTCCGGAACGCGGCGTCGAGCGTGTCGGAGATCTGCTGGTAGGAGATCTCGCGCGACGCGTCCTCCTGGACGGCGAAGCCGATACAGGGGTTGGGCCAGCGGAGCGGCATGCACGTGCCGACCGGCTGGTCGTCCTGCAGGCACAGGCTCGTGTCCTTGCAGCTATTGGAGCGGCAGTAGGCCGACGCCCGCGGCGCGCTCGCCAGGACGGCCAGGACAGCGGCAGCGCAACAGGACATCACACCCTTCGTCGACATCGAGCCCTCCACAAACTCCTGACGCCAGGGCGAAGGTAGCAGCGGGCGAGCGAGGCCGGGGGCCTTTCGCTTGCGGCGCCTTGCCGCCCGCCGGCCCCGGGCCATCCTGAGCCCCATGGGCGGGCGCGGGGACGGGGCGGACGGCGGGGCGGGACCGGCAGAGGACGGGCCGGCGGCGCCGAGCTTCCTGTGCGACGCGATGCTGGGCGGCCTCTCGCGCTGGCTGCGCGGCGCGGGGTACGACGCGGCCTTCGAGCACGGCATCGACGACGGCGAGCTCGTGCGCCGCGCCCAGGAGACGGGCCGGCTGCTCCTGAGCTCCGACGCCGGGGTGTTCCAGAGGCGCCCGCTGCGCACGGCGGCGGTGCGCGGGATCTACGTGCCCCGCGGGCTCCGGCCGATGGAGCAGGCCGGCTTCGTGCTGCGGGAGCTCGGGCTGCCCGTGCGCGACCCGCGCTGCATGGCCTGCGGGGGCGCGCTCGCGGCGGCGTCGAAGGCGTCGGTGCTGGGCGAGGTGCCGGCGGTGGTCGTGGAGCGCTACGACGCGTTCTGGCGCTGCGAGCGCTGCGGGAAGGTGCTCTGGAAGGGCAGCCACTGGGAGGGCATCGCCGCCGGCGTCGCCGCCGCCGCGGCGGCCGGGCGATGACGCGAACGGGGCCGAAGCAATGTGCTGCGGGGGAACGAGGTCGCGCGGCGGGCGGCAGCGGAGCTCGGCTCGCGGGAGCGAGGGCGGCGGGTGTTCGCGGCGCGGGCGCCGGGGTTCGCGCAGAAGGAGGCGTTGCCGGCGCTCGGGTAGTCTAGATCCGCACAGTCACCGAGGTCGGTGGAACGGAAAGCAAGCGAGGAACCCATGCGAGCGCACCGTATCGAGACGATCGTTCAGCCGGGCGGAGCCCTGGCCGTTCAGGGCCTGCCCGTCCCCGAGGGGACACGGGTGGAGCTCATCGTTCTGGTCAACGACGAGATGGCCCATGAAGAGCCGGCCCCTTCGGGCCGCTCCCTGCGCGGCACGCCGTACCGGTTCGACGCCCCCTTCGAGCCCGCTGTGCCCGCAGCCGAATGGGAGGCAACGAGGTGATCGTCCTCGACACGCACGTCTGGATCTGGTGGGTGCAGGGAGATCCGCGGCTATGCCGCGAAGCGGTGAAGGTGCTGGAGGAGGGAGAGTCCACCGGGCTCGGGGTGAGCGCCATCTCGGCGTGGGAGATCGCGAAGCTCGTCGAGCGTGGCCGCCTGACGCTCCCTCGCCCCGCTCTCGCCCGGAGCGAGCGCGGGATTCGCTACCGGCCGGCGCAGCGCGAGGAGCGCCTCGGACCCTGGCCGCCTCGTAGGTCGAGCGCCAGAAATCCACGAAGACCGGCGGCGCGCTGGGCGAGTCCATCAGCCACTGGGTCATCAGCACGCCGACCACGCCCGTCTCCGGATCCCAGTAGCAGGAGGTGCCCTAACCGCCATCCCAGCCGAGGCCGCGCGGATCGCCCGGCTCCGATCGGGTGACGATGGAGAGCCCATAACCCCAGCCATGCCCGTCCCAGAAACCGGGGCTGAAGGGCGAGAGCGCCTTCTGCTCCAGGGTGATGTGATCGGTGATCATGAGCTCGATCGAGCGCTCCGAGAGGAGCTGCTTCCCCTCGTGCACGCCCCGGTTCAACATCATCCTCGCGAAGGCGAGGACGTCATCGGCCGTCGACACGAGGCCTCCGGCGGCCGAGGGAAAGCCGGGCGCGCGGCGGAACCGGCCACGCGCGGGCGCCCGCCGAGGAGGCTCTCGAGCTCGGCCCGCGACGCGTGGACGTCGGCGTCCGTGTGTTCGGGGAGCTGCCGTGCCAGAAGGACGGCGCGCGTCGCAGGATGGACCGAGCGCGGAGGATTGGAACGCTTGAGACGCCTGGGCATGAACGCGGCCTCCTTCGCTCGGGGCCGCGCGGGCCCGGACGAGCGCAAGGGAAGGCCCGCTGCGCGAGGGGCGCATGCCGAGCTCAGCGCGACCGGAGAGACGCGGTCATGGCGACCAGGGGGTCCTCACCTGTCGTCGATGTCAAGGCGAGCCCGGCCGCGCGGCGCGACCTGCGCATGATGGCGAGTGTTTGCGCGGGCGCGCCGACGGCACATCGCTCCAGCGCCCGTCGGACTGGCACCCGGGCCGACACGGAGCACGGGACGCGGAGATGGCGCCCGCACGCTGACGAGGAAGAGACGCCGTGAGGCCTCGTCGGCGCCCCGGGGCCCGAGAGCGGCCGCGCCGGACCCTCAGCAAGCGAGGGCCGCGGGGTGGCGCCATCGCCAAAGGGCGAGGCGAATGCGCAGCACGGCCGCGAAGAGGCGCATGAACGGGCTGTCGGACGGGGGCAGCGGCCGCACCCGGGTGTTCTGAAACGACGCCACCCGCCAGCGCCCGTCGTCGCCCCGCGTCACCACCAGCGTCTGCCGCGATCGCCGGCCCGCGGGCGCCGCCTTCTGCCAGGGCCACAGCACCGCGCCGGTGCTGACGACCACCGCCGTGTCGGGGCCGAGGAAGCGCACGCCCTCGACCTCGCCGACCAGGCGGGTGCCGGCGAGCACGCCGGCGAAGAGCTCCTCGTGCGCCCTGCGGTTCGCCTCGCGGCCGCGCAGCCACGAGCCGTCGAACGTCACGTAGTCGGAGTCGGGCGTGTAAAACGCGTCGACGGCGCGCGCGCCCTCGCGCGCCCACGCCTCGCACAGGGCCTCGAACATGCGCCGAATGGCCGCCTCGTCGGTCGAACGATCCATGGGAGCTCTCCTTGCCAGTTAACTCTCTTAGTAAGTAAGATAGTTACCACGGCTTGTCAAGCCGGCGGCGGCGCGGGTAGAGTGCGGGCGGATCGAGGTGAGAGGCGATGGCCGCGAAACGGGCGAGCGCGAAGGCGGTGAGCGAGCTGATCGACAGCCTGGGCGACCGGCTGGGCCGGGAGCTGAGCACCCAGTCGGTGCTCCTTCACCAGGCGATCGCCGAGCGGCTGGGCCTGAAGGGCACCGACCACAAGTACCTCGACGTCCTCCGGCGGGCGGCGGAGGCGGGTCCGGTCACGCCGGGAGACCTGGTGCAGCTCACGGGGCTGACCTCGGGGGGGGTGACCGGGGTCCTCGACCGGCTCGAGGCGGCGGGGTTCGTGCGCCGCGTGAGGCACCCGACCGATCGGCGGCAGCTCGTGGTCGAGCCGGTGGCCGAGCGCTACGCCGAGATCGGCGCGCTCTTCGCGCCGTTCCGCGAGCGCTGGGCGGCGCTCTGCGCGCGCTACTCGCTCGACGAGCTGCGGCTCATCTGCGACTTCTTCGAGCAGGCGACCGCGCTGATGGCCGAAGAGATCGCCCGCATGCAGCGCCCGACCGCGCCCGGAGCCGCCCCGGCGAGCGACGCGCCGCGCGCCGGGGCGCGCCCCGCCAGGGGCACGAAGGCGCGCCCGCGCCGGGCTCCCTGATCACCGCAGCCGTGCCGGACCTGTGGCCGGCCGTGTGGGGCAGGTCGCTCTTCGACGACGACCCCGAGAACCAGAAGCTCGCCGCCGACTACGGGATCGTGATGGGGACCTCGCACGAGGCGCCGATGATGCGGGCGCAGCACGAGTGGGACCGCTACGGCAGCGGGCAGTGGAACTTCGACAACAACACGGAGTACCTGAAGAAGTACTGGGCCGACGGCATCCGGCGGATGGGCGACCACGAGAGCGTGGTGACCGTCGGGATGCGCGGCAACGGCGACCTGCCCATCGACAACGGCGGCAACATCGATCTGATGCAGCGGATCGTGGCGACGCAGCGGGAGATCCTGGCCGACGTGACCGGCAAGGACGTCACCACCATCCCGCAGGTCTGGACGCTCTACAAGGAGGTCCAGGCCTTCTGGGACGACGGCATGCGGGCGCCGGACGACGTGATCATCAACTGGTGCGACGACAACTGGGGCAACATGCGCGAGCTGCCCGACCTGTCCGCGCCGGAGCGGTCCGGCGGCTACGGGCTCTATTACCACTACGACTACGTGGGCGGCGGGCGGAACTAACGGCTACGTCTCCATCGAGGCCGAGCACTTCACCCGCGTCGTGGACGCGGACCCGATCTCCTGGAAGCTCATCCCGCACATCGGCCGGACGGCGGGCGGCATGACGCCGTTCCCGGTCACCTCGCCCAGGCAGACGCCCGGCGGGGACAGCCCGCGCCTCGAGTACAGGATGCACCTCTTCACGGGCGGGAGGGTGACGGTCTGGGCGTACCTCTCGCCGAGGAACAACGTGCTGCACACCGACGGGCTGAAGTACGCCGTCTCCATCGACGACGGGCAACCGCAGATCGTCAATGTCACCACCGCGCTCAACGGCATCCCCATGAACAAGTCGTGGGAGAGGAACACCTCCGACAACGTGAACCGCACGTCGACCACGCACACGATCGACGCGCCCGGCGAGCACGTGCTGAAGTTCTGGATGGTCGACCCGACCGTGGTGGTGCAGAAGCTGGTGGTGGACACGGGGGGGCTCAAGCCGAGCTACCTGGGCCCGCCGGAGAGCTACCGCGGGGAGCGGTAGCGAGCCCCCATCGCCAGCACGCGCCGCGCGCGCCACGCCGCGGCGGCCCTGCCGCGCTCCGGGGCGAGATCGTCCCGGAGCGCGGGGCGAGGTCGCCCCGGCGCGTCGCCGCGGGTGCTCCGAGCGCCTCGATTGCAGCGCGCGGCGCGCGCGGGCTCGTGCGCGCCGCCGCCCGCCGCGCGCGTCCCCCCGGAGATCGCGCCACGCGCGGCTTCCCGCCCCCGGCCAGGGGGTGGTAGAATGGGGCGTGCTTCCCTGCTTCCCTGCGCAGCTCCCGCGCGCCTCCCTCGACGCCATCGGCTGCTGCTCCAGCGATGCGCTGCGCGGCGGCTCCGGTCCGGCCGGCGCGGGCGAGGCCCGTGGCTTCCCCCGCACCAGGCAATCCATCGCCGGCTGAAGTGTGCTCTCGAGTCGACGTGATGACGGTTGCTACGCTTACATCATGTCCCATGAGGCACCGAATGTGGGATCAGATCGGCGCTTTGCGGGAATATTACGTCGCCTAGGTCCATCGATCGCCGCCTCTTCTCAGGCGGGATCGAAAGCCGGCTTGTTCTGAAGAATTTTCCAGCAACGGTCAACGAGGGCCTGCGGCTCCGTCCATCGACACGAACGGGACCACCGCGGGCGCACATCTTAGAGGCACTTGGACGATTGCCCACGAGCGGCTGGCCTCGGCGCCGGATATCACGACGCATGCCCGGCGCGGGCGAGCCGACGACACGGGTCTGCCGCATCAACGAGGAAAACACCGTCATGAGCTACGCACGCATTGCCATCACGAGGGGTCGGATCCGATCCTCGCTACTCTGCTTGTTGCTTCCCTTGTCGCTCGCCATGGTGCCGGCCTGCGGGTCGGACGGGGAGAAGGGCGACCCGGGGGAGAGAGGCGAGCAGGGGGAGAAGGGCGACCCGGGGGACAAGGGCGACCCGGGCGACCCCGGCCCGAGCGGCGGCACCGACGTCCCGCCGACGGGCGTGGGGGCCCCGGACAAGTACGTTTCGACCGAGTGGGGGGCGGATCGTTTCCCCCTGTCCGTGGGCGGCAAGGCCGCTCCCCTGGTCGTCAGCTCCGACGACCACGAGGGCGTGATCCGCGTCGTGAGCGATCTCGCGGCGGACGTCGAGCGGGTGACCGACGTCCGGCCGGAGATCTTCCAGGACGAGGTCCCGGAGGCGGCGACCGAGGTGGTCCTGATCGGGACGCTGGGCAAGAGCCCGCTCATCGATCAGCTCGCGGAGGACGACAAGCTCGATGTCGACGCGCTGACGGGCAAGTGGGAGACGTTCGTCACGCAGATCGTCGAAGATCCCATGGAGGGCGTGGATCGAGCGCTCGTGATCGCGGGCAGCGACCAGCGCGGCGCCATCTTCGGCGCGTACGACCTCTCCTCGCAGATCGGCGTGTCGCCCCTGTACTGGTGGGATGACGTCCCGCCCCAGAAGAAGCACGCGCTGTACGTGCTGCCCGGGTCCCACAGCCTGGGCGAGCCCGCCGTGAGGTTCCGCGGCTTCTTCATCAACGACGAGAACCCGGCGACGGGCAACTGGGCGGCCAAGATGTTCGGGCCGGGCAAGGCGGAGGGCTTCCCGGGGGGGCTCAACCACTTCTACTGGGAGAAGGTGTTCGAGGCCGCGCTCCGCATGAAGGCGAACTACATCTGGCCCGCGGTGTGGGGCAGGGCGTTCGCGGAGGACGACCCCGACAACCACAAGACGGCCACGCGGTACGGCATCGTGATGGGGACCTCGCACGAGGCCCCGATGATGCAGGGGATCGAGGAGTGGAATCGCCACGTGATCCCGGAGGTGAAGGACGCGGACGGCAACGTCGTCACCCCGAAATCGGATCCGTACGGCGGCACCGGCGACTGGCGCTTCTCCGTGAACGCCGACGCGCTGAAGGCGCACTGGACCAAGGGCATCGAGCGGATGGTCGACGAGAACATCGAGGGCGTCGTCACGCTCGGCATGCGCGGCCCCGGCGACGTCAGCCTGCCCCCGGAGGACGGCATCCCGCTCATGGAGGAGATCATCGCCTCCCAGCGGAAGATCCTCGCCGACGTGACCGGCGAGGACGTGACGACCATCCCTCAGGTCTGGACGCTGTACAAGGAGATCCAGGGCTACTGGGACGCCGGCATCCGCGTGCCGGACGACGTCACGGTCGTGTGGGCCGACGACAACTGGGGCAACATGAGGCGCTTGCCGAGGCCCGGCCAGGAGCGGGAGGGCGGCTACGGCCTCTACTACCACTTCGACTACGTGGGCGGCGGCCGCAATTACAAGTGGGTCGACACGACGCTCCTGCCGAACGTCTGGGAGCAGCTCCACCTCGCCTACAGCCACGGCGTGGATCGGCTCTGGGTGGTCAACGTCGGCGACTTCAAGAACGAGGAGCTCCCGCTCCAGTTCTTCCTGGATTACGCCTGGGATCCGGATCGCTGGCCGATCGAGAAGCTCGGCGAGTGGGAGCGGCAGTGGACCGAGCAGCAGTTCGGCGCGGAGCACTCGGACGTCATCGCGGACATCCTGCACGGCTACTCGCTCCTGCAGTCGGATCGCAAGCCGGAGCTGACGAACCGGAGGATCACGGTCGACTACGAGCTCCTGTTCAGCGAGCCCACGACCGAGGTCTCGGATCCCGACACCGCGGCGGTGACGTACGACGACAGCGCGAGCCCGTTCAGCCTCACCAACTACCGTGAGCTCGAGCGGGTCACGGAGGAGTGGGAGTCGCTGGCCGCGCAGGCGGAGTTCGTGGCGAACCTCGTGCCGGACGAGGCGCAGGACGCCTACTTCCAGCTCGTCCTCTACCAGGTGAAGGCGACCGCCAACATGTATGCGCTGCGCCTGGCCGGGTTCAAGAACCGGCTCTACGCGGAGCAGGGGCGCGCCGCGACCAACGACATGGCGTACATCGCGGAGGAGCGGCTCCAGGACGATCTGGATCTCGCCTACTACTACAACCACGAGCTCGCGGGCGGCAAGTGGGAGGGCTTCCAGACGCAGCCGCACCTCAGCTACGGCGCGCCGGGGAACCCGTCGTGGCAGCAGGCCGAGTACCAGTACAACAACATCCAGGAGTTCATCTGGCCTGAGCTCCAGACGATCAGCGTCCCCGCGGAGGCGGAGCTCGGCGTGGCGATCGACGGCTCGAGCAACTACTGGACGGCGGCCGGGGCGGGCAACCCGACCAGCACGGCCGACGCGCAGCCTGTGCTGCCGACGTTCAGCCTGTACCAGACCCAGCCCCAGCAGTACATCGAGGTGTTCAACCGCGGCGGCGCGCCGCTCGAGTACACGATCGAGGCCGCGCTCCCGGTCGCGTGCCCCTACGGCTGGAACGGGGATCCGAGCAACGACAAGGACGGCTGGGCCGGCGAGGCGCCGTGCCGCCCGTGGCTGACCGTCTACCCGAACCAGGGCGTCATCGACACGGAGGTGCGCGCGACGGTGAGGGTGGACTGGAACCTCGTTCCCACGACGTACGCCGATCCTGAAGACGGGTCGCGGCAGCTTCCGCTGGAGTTCCCGCTCGAGGTCCCGATCACGGTCCGGGGCTCGGACGGCAGCGAGGTGGTGGTCACGGCCTACGTGGACGACCCGCGGCCGCTCCCCTGGGCGCCCAACCGGTACATCGAGGCCAACGGCTATCTCTCGATGGCGGCGGACCGCCACAGCAAGGCGGTCGGCACGGACGAGATCGGGTGGAAGCGCCTGCCGAACATCGGCCGCACCGGCGACGGGATGACGCCGTTCCCGGTGACGGCGGAGCCCCAGGAGCCGGGCGGCGACTCGCCTCGCCTGGAGTTCAACGCGCACTTCTCCACCGCCGGCGAGGTGACTGTCTGGACGTACATCTCTCCCAGGAACAACTTCCAGAACTGGGAGGAAGGGCTGCAGTACGGCGTGTCGATCGACGATGGGCCGATCCAGCTGGTCGACGCGACGTATGCCATCGATCTCAACGGCGGCGGGAACAAGATCTGGGAGAGGCACACCTCGGACAACGTCAACATCATGCCGACCACGCACACGATCGACGAGCCGGGCGATCACGTGGTGAAGTTCTGGATGGTGCATCCGGGCGTGATCCTGCAGAACATCGTGGTGGACACGGGTGGCCTGAAGTGGAGCTACCTGGGGCCGCCCGAGAGCTACTGGATGGGCAAGGGTCCGGAATAGTAGCGGAGCGGTCGTAGGCCGTCCGAGGGCCCGCCGTGCACGAGGTGCGCGGCGGGCTCTCGCCTTTTGTGGCCGGGGGCGTCGGAGAGGAGGTTTTGGTGGCGCCAGCGCCGCAAGACGTCGTTGATGATCGCCTCGTGCCGGGTAATGGAGTCGATGTCCAGCTTGACGACGCGATGCATTCGCACAGGAGATCACGCGCAATTTGCGCCGCCAGCGCGGTGCCCCGCCGACACCGGGGATGATGGCCTGACCGACGCGAGCAGCATGGGATCGAGGCTCGCCTCCACGATGAGACCTCCACGAGAGCTTGACCGCGGCGGAGACCACATGCGTCGTTGTCGACTGCCTGAACGACTGGAAGAGGAAGGTCCTGAGCAGCGACTCCTCGCTCCAGACACGCGACACGACCGTCCCGCTGACCATCGAGCCCGCGAGCCCCGGCGACACAGGGGCCGCGGACGGCGTCTCGACGCTCGTCAACGTGCGGGTATGGGGCGGGTGGGAGGTCGGGCTCTTCGTCCGGTCCGGCACGGCCGTGGAGATCGTTCGGAGCGAGATCCAGGGGAATTACAGCTTCAGAACGGAGCCGGGGGAGGATGCGCCGAGCCTCCCCGAGGCGCCCGAGGGCGCGGATGGCAACCACGGTGTGGAGAGCTGCTCCGCGGCCCCCGCGGCCGGCGGGGCGCCGGTGACGACCTCCTGTGAGGATGGCGGCGTATCGATCGGTGGCAAGGGGGGAGACGGCGGAGCGGACGAGGCCGGCGACGGCACCGACGGTGCGCCCGCGCCGAGCCCCGATCCCGATGCCTATCCCAGGGGCGCCGGGGGGACCGGAGATCAAGGGAGTGGCCAGTGCATGGACGGGGAGCAGGGGCAGGATGGCGCGCCGGGCGCTGACGGCGCGCCGGGACAGGGCATCGGACGTCTCAGCGAGGATGGCTGGCTAGGAGACCGGGCCGGGGACGGCGCCAGGGGCGCACCGGGCCAGGGGGGCGGCGGGGGCGGCGGTCTTCGCGGGCGCGCTGCCCTCTGCGGCGCGACCTCCCGGTCGGGACCGTCCGGAGGCTCGGGCGGCGCCGGCGGCTGCGGCGGCAGCGGCGGGAAGGGGGGTGGCAACGGCACCCCGAGCATCGCGATCCTCGCGCTCCACGCCAAGGTCACGGTGCGCGACAGCCGGATCTGGACGCGTCCGGCCATGCGTGGCGCCAACGGCGGGGAGCCTCAGCGCGGCGGTCGCGGGGGGCGCGGGGGGGTCGGCGGTTACTGGCCCGAGGCGTGGGGCCATGCGTGCGACGGAGGCGACGGCGGCCTCGGCGGCCTCGGCGGTTACGGCGGCGGCGGGCGCGGCGGGGACTCCATCGGCATCGCCTACCTCGACGAGGACCAGCTCGTGCTGGAGAACGTCACGTTCGAGCTCGGCGAGCCCGGCAAGGGCGGCATCGGCAACCCCGAGGATCCCGCGACCTGGGGCGAGGACGGCCTCGCCGTCGAGACCTTGCGCTTCCCCGAGTGAGCCCCCTGGGCGCCCCGCATCCCGCATCGACCTGACCCCCCTCCGAGGCCCTCCCGGTCGATCCTGGATCGACCTACCCCCCCTTCCGAGGGCCTCCTGGTCGATCTCCGATCGACCTGACCCCCCTTCCGAGGCCCTCCCGGTCGATCTCCGATCGACCTGGCCCCCCTTCCGGGCCGGCTCCGGCACGTCTCGACGTCCCCACGCCGCCTTCCAAGGCCCTCCCGGTCGACCCCGGATCGACCCGCCCCCCCTCCCGGGCCGGCTCCGGCACGTCTCGACGTCCCCACACCGCCTTCCAAGGCCCTCCCGGTCGATCCCGAAACGATCCGCTCCCCCTCCCAGGCCGGCTCCGCCACGTCTCGACCTCTCCGCGCCTGCCTCGGTCGCCCACGCCGGCCATCACGATATCCCCAGAGCGCCTGTGCAATCCCCGCGCCTCTCCCTTCCCCTCCCCTCCGCCGCAGCAAGAAACCGGCGCAGCTCCCGCTTGACCATCTCTCTCATTGCGACTTCCATTGCGCATTTGTCCGCAATCCTTTTTTCGGACATTGCCCGCATCACCCCACCCTGGAGGTGTATTTCATGCTGAAGCATCTGAACCTCGATGAAATGGTCGCGCTCCTCGCCCCGTGGGTCGAGGAGCCGAAGCAGCGCAAGCTGTTCCTGTCGATCCCCGAGATCGCGGCGCTCCACCCGAGGGTCATCGAGGCCCACGACGCCGTGCTCGCGGTCCAGCCGAGGAGCGCCGGGACATCGCCCCGGCTGCGCGCGATCCTCGACAAGAGCAACGCGGCGGATCGGCTCCACGATCGCCTCGCCCGGGCCGTATCGTACGGCATCGACGCGCACCGCGAGATCTGCCTCGCCGAGGAGCCGTCCGACGCCGCCCGGGCCGCGCAGTGCGATGTCGTCCAGAAGAAGCTCTTCCCGAACGGCCTCAGCATCCTCAACGCGTCGCCGCTCGCCGAGGCGGGCAACACGAGCCGCATCGCCCGCCTCCTCGAGGAGGAGCCCGAGATCGCCGCCTTCCTCAAGGGCATCCCCGCCCGGGGCAAGACGTCGCTGCTCGACGTCGTGAAGCGCTGGATCCGCGCGGGTCGCGAGCTCCAGACGCTCGATCGCGCCCGCGTGGAGCTCGAGGCGACCGAGACCACGACGCCTCCCGCCAAGACCACGATCCAGTCGGCCCGCAGCCAGTGGTTCAAGGTCGTGTCGCTCGTGCTCTCCAACCTCGAGATGTCCCGCGCCCCGGCGCGCGATATCGAGATCCTCCGCGCGCCGGTGCTCCAGGCCTCCAGCCGGGCGGGAAAGCGGTATCTGACCAGCACGTCCGAGGAGGCCTCGCCGCCCGAGCCGGAGGAGACCGACGCGCCCGCCTCCGAGCCGGAGCCGGAGCCGGCCGACGAAGACGACGACGGCGACGACGAGAGCGACCGTCCCTGAGCCCACCCCGACCTCCGGGCCGATGTCTCCCGTACAGCGATGGCCCGGGGGCGCCAGCCTTCCGTGGGCGCTCCTCCCGCACGAGGAGCGCCAGGCCGTGAACGCCAGGCCGTGAAGGAGTAGATGCGGCGCATCGTGCGATCGCGTGGCACGCGTCGATACCCCCGCGCCCTCAAGCCGAAGCAACGTACCAGTTCAAGGGCAATGTCTCTCAAGACATCACGGTTCGGCTGTTCGATCTCAAGCAGGTGCGCAGCGCCGACAGCTCCGCGCCGTGGGACATCAGCGTGACGATCACATGGGGGGGAGAGATCGCCTTCGATCGACCGCTCTCCGGCGCGGATCCGCTCCACGCCGTGGAGCTGGCTGCTCGATTCGCAGCCAGCTACCTCCGCGGCCGAGCGCAAGATGAGGGCGGCACGCTCGATCCACCCATCTGGCCCTGAAGGAGTGGATCCTTCGGGCCCGAACGCCCCGCCCCTGCCCCTGCCCGACCGACCTCATCGAGGCCACGCGCTACGTGCGGCTGCCCGCGCGTGGGGAGGCCATCTCGCCAGGCTTGCGATCAACCCTCCGACCCCCTGGCCGGCAGCAGCACGCCGGGGCCTCTCCACGCGCACGCCGGTCGCTTCCAAAGATGAGGGTGGAGCCCCGCCCCGACAGAGGCCGGCTTCACCGGGCGCAGCGGCCGTGATGCAATGCCCCCGTGACCGCATCCAGCAAGCCCAGGGCGCCCGAGGGCGATCTCGCCACCTTCGAGCGCGAGCGCTTCACGCACGGCGGGACCACGCACGACGTCTACCGGAAAGGAGCGGGCCCCGCGGTCCTCGTGCTGACCGAGATGCCGGGCATCTCTCCGCAGGTGCTCGGGTTCGGCGACCGGGTCGTCGCGCTCGGCTGCACGGCCGTGCTCCCGAGCCTCTTCGGGACCGCGGGCCGCGACCCCTTCCGAGCCGGCGCCTCGACCACGCTCTATCTCCTCTCGACGATGGTCAAAACCTGCATCAGCAAGGAGTTCACCTGCCTGGCGACGGGGCGCTCCTCGCCCGTCGTCGACTGGCTCCGGGCCCTCGCCGCCTCGGAGCACGCGCGCTGCGGCGGGCCGGGCGTGGGCGTCGTGGGGATGTGCTTCACCGGCGGCTTCGCGCTCGCGATGGCGGCAGACGCCCGGGTGCTGGCCCCCGTCATGTCGCAGCCGTCGCTCCCGCTCGGGATCACGAGGAGCCGGCGGCGAGCCGTCGACTGCGACCCGGCGACCCTCGACGCGGTGGCGCAGCGCTGCGACCGGCAGGGCCTCCGGGTGATGGGGCTCCGCTTCAGGGACGATCCCTATGTGCCGGAAGAGCGGTTCCAGCTCCTCCGCGAGCGCCTCGGGGACGGGTTCGTCGCGGTGGAGCTGGAGCAGGCCGACGGGCACCCCGACGGGCCCCTCGAGAAGCACCACGCGGTGCTCACGTCGTCGTTGATCGATGCCCCGGGCGAGCCGACGCGCGCCGCGCTCGACCGGGTCCTCCAGCTCCTTCGCGACAAGCTGCTGGCGGCGTAGCGCGGCCCGATCCAGCCGCCACGCCGCGCCGCCGGCGCCGCGATCTCCGGCGCGAGGTCGCCCGCGCCGGCCGCAGGACGCGAGCTACTGCGCGCTGCACCCCTCGAGCTCGGCCATCATGCGCCAGAACGCGCTCGCCTTGTTCTCGCAGCTCGCCTGCGTCGTATGCGTGTGCTCGTACTCGGGGTTTCCCGACGTGTCCACGGCGAAGCGCGGGTGCTCCATCGGGATCTCGACCCCGTCCACCACCGCGGTGTGCCGCTCGCCGTTCCAGTGCGCGTCCAGGTCCTCGAAGTCGAAGAGGATCTTCCCGTTCGCGCGGCAGAAGTCGCGGATCTGCTGGTTACGCTCCGCGCGGTTCACGCCGTTGTACTCCTCGTCCGCGGGGCCGGTCATGTAGATGAACGTGACGTTCGGGAACTCCCGACCGAGCGCGTCGAGCGTCTCCAGGTAACGCTGCACGTCCGCCTCGGTCTGCTCCGAGATCTCGAACGACCAGGCCCACATCGAGTACCGGATCTCCGGGTTCTCCCTCAGGATCGATCGCAGGTTGTCGACCCCGTCCTCGGTCCCCCAGTAGTGCTCTGCCCGGACGAGGTTGTCGCTGATCATCCCGTCCCACATCGGGAAGACCTCGCTCTCGGACGGGACACCGCAGTACTCGGCCTTGAAGCCGTAGTCGGCGTTCTTTGCCTCGAGGCTCTCGGCGCCGACGATGATCTGCGCGCCGTGCGAGCGATGGCCGTAATGGAAGACAAAGTCGCCCGACTTGAGCGCGTCGATGCAGCGCGCCGGGATGTCCTCCAGGCTCGCATGGCGGTGGTCGAAGGTCCGCGCATCCGCAGGATTGCCGCCGGTCGAGCTGCTCCCCGTGGTGCTGCTGCTCCCGGTCGAGCTGCTGCCCGTGGTGCTGCTCCCGGTCGAGCTGCTGCCCGTGGTGCTGCTGCTGCTGCCGCCGCCGCCGGTCGAGCTGCTGCCCGTGCCGCTGCCGCCGCCGCCGGTCGAGCTGCTGCCGGCGCCGCTGCCGCCTCCGGTGCTGCTGCCGCTCGTCGTCGCGCCGTCGCTGCTCGAGTCGTCTCCTGCGCGGCGCTCGCTGTCGGAGCTGTCGCCGCAGGCCGTCGCAAGAGCCAGGGTGGTTCCAAGGAGGATGATGTTCAACTGACGCAAGAATTGTGTCATGGCATTTTGGATGCTAAACGGCCGCCCGGAAAGCGCAACAGATCTCCGCGACGGTTCTTTGCCGGCGCCCTCGGCGGCCCGGCGTCGCGGGCGCCGTGACGCGTCGCCGCGGCGCGGCAGCGCGCATCGCACGCGCACACACATCTTCTGAGCGGGAGGGCAAAGCGAATGGCGGAGTCGTTGAACAAGGAGAAGGCGCGGCGAGCCGCGTCGCACCCGGACCGGCCGGGGGAGCGGTGCCGGGCCGAGCCCGGCGCGTTCCGGCCCGTGGTGAACCGGAACCGGTGCGAGGCGAAAGGCGATTGCGTCGAGGTGTGCCCTTATCAGGTCTTCGAGGTCGCGCGCATCGAGCGCGCCGACTTCGACGCCCTCTCGCTGCGCGGCAAGCTCAAGGTGCTCGTCCACGGCCGGAAGACGGCCTACACGCCGAACGCGGCGCAGTGCCAGGCGTGCGGCCTCTGCGTCGTCGCCTGCCCGGAGCGGGCGATCACGCTCCTGGCGGCGCCGGCGGCAGGGTGATCCGGCCGGAGTAGGGCGGCGCCAGGGCGGCCTTGCAAGGATGCGAGCCCGTGCGTAGCAGGATCGAAATCCCCGAGGACGTGCCCGCGACGGAACGGCCCAGATCCCGGGGTGATGCGACTGGCACGGAGGGTGCTTAGTCGCCCGGCAGCTCCGCCGGCGTCCTTACGCCAGCGCCTGAGGCCCCGGCGGCGCTGCCGATTTCACGTCTTGTCGGGCCAGCGCCCTGCAGCCACCCGCGCCTCTGCGCAGCGGGTGGCTGCAGGGCAAACGAGGGCGTCGATGCCGCGGCCCCGATCGCTGCGCCGGTGGAACCGGGCGCCTCGGGTCCGCGCGCGAGGCGCGGCGCTCCGCGTGCTAGCGTGCGCCGCATGACGATGAACGAGACGGACGAGGGGACCGGGGTCGGTGAGGTCCGCAGCGTCGACGAGAGCGTCCTGAAGGATCTCGAGTCGAAGTACGTCGACGTGGCCTGCCCGGTGCACGGCGGTCCGCCGACCTTCGAGCTTGCGCCGGACGGGTCGGTCGTCGAGCGCTTCTGCTGCGAGACCTTGCTCTCGATCGTGCGCGAGCTCCAGGTCGCCGCGGGCGAGCGGCCCGCGCCCGCGCGAGACGACGACGAGGAGGGCGCGGACTAGCCCCTGGGTCAGCGGCTCACGCCGCAGGGCGCTCGCGCAGGCCCCGGAAGAAGGCGCGCACGTCCCCGAGGAGCAGGTCCGGCGCCTCCATCGCCGCGAAATGCCCGCCGCGGGGCATCTCGGTCCACCGCACGAGGTTCGCCCGCGCCTCGATCCAGGCGCGCGGCGCGCGGTAGATCTCCTTCGGGAAATCGGCGACGGCCGTCGGCGCCGAGATCTTCTCGTGGATATACGACGGCACGATCCCGTTGCGCACCGTCTCGTAATAGAGGTTCGCCGCGCTGGCGATGCTGCCGGGCGCCCAGTAGAACATCGCGTTCGTGAGCAGCCGGTCCCGGGTGAACACGCGCTCGACGTCCCCGCCGCAGTCGCTCCAGGTGCGGAACTTCTCGACGATCCACGCGAGGAGCCCCGCGGGCGAGTCCGCCTGCGCGATGGCGAGCGACATCGGCTTGCTCCCCTGCAGGTGGCTGTAGCCGGTCTCCGCGGCCTGGAAGGCCGCGGCCTCCTCGAGCGCGCGCCTCGACTCCTCGGTCAGCTCCCCCTCGGGGGGCGTCGCCATGATCAGGTTCAGGTGAACGCCGACGAGGTGCTCGGCGTGCGCCGCGCCGAGGCGCGCGCCCACGATGCCGCCCCAGTCGCCGCCCTGCGCGCCATACCGAGGATAGCCGAGCGCCTCCACCATCAGGCGGTCGAACGCCGCGGCGACGCGGCGGATATCCCACCCGGCCTCGCGCGGCTTGCCGCTCCAGCCGTACCCCGGCAGCGACGGGATCACGACGTCGAACGCGTCCGCCGGATCGCCGCCGTGCGCGGCCGGATCCGTGAGCGGGCCGATGAGATGGTGAAATTCGTAGATCGAGCCGGGCCAGCCGTGAACGAGGAGCAGCGGCAGCGGCCTCGGCCCCTTGCCGCGCACGTGAAAGAAATGGATGTCGACGCCATCCACCTCGCAGAGATACTGGGGGATCCGGTTGAGCGACGCCTCGTGGCGCCGCCAGTCGTAACGAACACGCCAGTGCTCGCAGAGCTCGCGCACATAGGCCACGTCGGCCCCGTGGGCCCACCCTCCGCCGGGGAGCGGGTCCGGGAAGCGGGTCATCGCGAGGCGGCGTCGGAGATCGTCGAGCGTCGCCTCAGGCACATCGATGTGGTAAGGGCGTACTTGCATCCTTCCACGCTAGACGGGTCCGGGGGCGAGGAGCAAGCGCGGGGCAAGCCCTCGCCGCCCGGAGGAGCGCGCGGGCGGCGCCTCGGCGTTCAGTGGACGCGATCGATGCCCTTGGCGATGAACGCGCCGCGCGCCCCGGACAGGGAGGTGCGCGCCCCGGACAGGCTCGGGCGCGCGGTGGCCGCCGGCGCCGCGCAGCGCGGCTGCGCCATGTCGTTCGCCCGGCGCTCGCCCCTGGCCCCGGGGTGAGCGCGAAAGCGGCGCGGGCGGCCTCGCCGCGAGCGGCGCGGGCGAGCCCGAGAGAGCTCGTCCAGGCAGCGCGTGATGCGTTAAGGTTCCCGGAGAGGAGTACGAGAGATGCTTAGAATCTCGGCAGCGAACATCATGGTGCTTGCGCTCGCGATGGCCGGGGCCATCGCGTGCTCGGGATCGAGCGACGGCCCCGCGGAGGTCGGCGGCGGCGGGAGCGCCGGTGAGGACCCGAGCGGCAGCGCGGCGGCGACCGGAGGACACGACGCGGCCAGCAGCGGCGCCGGTGGGCGAGACGGAGCGGGAGGAAGCGCGGCCGGGAGCGGCGGCGCGGGCGCGGGCGGCGCGGACGGCGGGACCGGCGGCTCGGGCGCGGGCGGCGCGGACGGCGGGACCGGCGGCTCGGGCGCGGGCGGCGCGGACGGCGGCGCGGGCGCGGGCGGCACGGACGGCGGGACCGGCGGCGCGGGCGCGGGCGGCGCGGACGGCGGCTCGGGCGGCTCGGGGACCGACTGCACGGAGATGGGCCGGATCACCTACACGCTCGCGCGGGCGCCCGCGCCCACGGCAGAGCAGCAGTCCGCGTACGACAGGATCACGAGCGCCATGGATGAGGCGCTGTCGTACTACAACTGCCACACGAATATCGAGAAGCGCCTGTCGGTATCTTACGTGCCCTCGGTCGCGACGGCCGACGGCAATGTCAACGGCTCGATCCGGTTCGGTTCGGACGCCTCCATGAACTACATCACCGCCATGCACGAGATCGGCCACACCCTGGGGGTCGGGAGCCGTGAGTTCGGAGCGCTGGTGAGAGACGGCATCTTCACGGGCCCGAAGGCGACGAGCCAGCTCAGGGCCATCACGGGCAACCCGGAGGACGTCGTGCACGCGGACGCCCAGCACTTCTGGCCGTACGGCCTGAATTACACCTCCGAGGTCAAGTCGACCGCCGACCTGGTGAACCACTGCAAGATCGTGGTCGCGATCCGGGAAGACATCGGCTTCTGACCGCGCCCCGGGCCGCGCCGCACCGCGTCGCGCTCGTGTTCGGCAGCGCTGCACGTCGGGTTCGTGCTCCGGGCGGCAGCGCTGCGCTCGAACGCTAAAATCTGCGCCTCTCGAGCCCCTGGCGGCATCGATCCTCAATGATGTGGTCAACCCAACAACCCGGGGTCTCACCCCGTGGGTGAAGTCGATCATCGGGCTCGACCATCGTCTGTCGCCGTGGCATCACCATGCGCGCTGTCGCTCGATCGCTTCGCGCTCTCCACCGCGCGTCTCCGGCGTCGATGTTCGCCTCCGGCGTCGATGCGCGACCGCAGCGGTCAGCACGAGCGCACCGCGCGACCTCATGCGCACGGCCGGGATGTCCAGAGATCTTGAAGTGCGCCTGACATGCTCCTAGCTTCCCGGCACCATGAAATCGAGCCTCGGGGGGAGGTCGTCCGACAGGGCTGGCTCGCCTGTCGTGGATACCGCTCTCGAGTCCGTACTCACACCCAGCAGGATTCAACCTATGCGTACGATCACCACGCTCATCGCTCTCCTCAGCGCCCACGCGCTCCTCGGCTGTTCGAGCTCGGATCCCACCCCTGCACCGGGTCCAGAGGACGAGCTGCTGGAGGCGCCCGCCCCCGGCGAAGGCGTCCAGTACCGGATGACCTCCGTGATCGAGCCGGGGCAGGAGATCGAGCGCTGTCAGCTCTTCGTGGCGCCTCCCGAGGGGCTCAACATCCAGCGGGACGAGGTGCGGTACTCGGGCGGGAGCCACCATGTCCTCCTGTACGCCACGAACTATACCGAGATCCCGACCGAGACGCGCCGGGGCGTCCCGATCGACGCGGCCGAGGTTCATGATTGCAAGGACGGGGCCACGGCCGACTGGGAGGTCTCGGGCGTGATCTCCGGCTCCCA
This sequence comes from Sorangium cellulosum, assembly GCF_004135735.1. Taxonomy (GTDB): domain Bacteria; phylum Myxococcota_A; class Polyangia; order Polyangiales; family Polyangiaceae; genus Sorangium; species Sorangium cellulosum_F. The sequence goes on from NZ_CP012670.1 coordinate 7,800,605, forward strand.
GTCTCCCGAAGGCAACTCCTTGCTGGGCCCCCTGCCGGAGGGCGTGGCGGTCAAGGTCAAGCCGGGCACGGTGCTCGTCATGAACACCCATTACCTGAACTCCTCGCTCGATCCGATGGAGACCGACGCGCGCATCAACCTCTACACGATCCCGGACGAGGAGGTGAAGACCGAGGCGGGCATGCTCTTCCACTACAATCCCATCATCCGCGTGCCCGCGCGCGGGGAGTCCTCGGCGCGGATGCGATGCACGACGGAGCAGGACATCTTCGTCGTGCGGATACAGTCGCACATGCACCGCCGCGGCGTCGGTTACGTGGCCAACCTGGTCAAGAGCGACGACTCGACGCAAGAGCTCTATGCCCACGACAAGTGGGAGCAGGTCCCGTCCGGGGAGTTCGACCCGGTCCTCGAGGTCAAGGCGGGCGAGGCCCTCGACTACCGCTGCGATTACAGGAACCCCGAGGAGCGCGACGTGGTGCAGGGCCAGACCACCCGGGATGAGATGTGCATGCTCGTCGGGCCCTACTATCCCCGCTCGCCGAGTTACGAGAACTGCCGGAACGGCGACGGCGAGTTCGCCGGCACGTGGATCGGCTCCGGCACGGCGACGTGCGCGGAGTCGCTCGCGTGCCTGTCCGGGGCGAGGTCGCCCGACGAGGACCAGGGCTTCGACTCCTATGGCTGCGTGGTGGACAGCTGCGCGGGCGCCGGGGAGGAGCTCTCGGCGGTGCTCCAGTGCCAGTGGAGCCAGGGACACGGCGCCTGCACGGACGCGTGCGCCGAGAGCCCGGAAGCGTGCGGCGCGTGCATCGCCACGGCGTGCGCCGACGCGGTGACGGCCTGCGAGGCCGCGGCGTGCGAGTGACGCGGCGGTGAACGGCGCCGCAGGGCGGCCCGGCTCCGCCCTGCGGCGCGGCCGCCGCGCCCGCGCGGCGAGCGCTGCGCTCCGAGGGCGCGGCGAGCGCTGCGCTCCGAGGGCGCGGCGAGCGCTGCGCTCCGAGGGCGCGGCGAGCGCTGCGCTCCGAGGGCGCGAGGAGCGCTGCGCCCTCAGGGCGCGGCGAGGAGCTCGGCCGCGCGCTGCTCCCCGAGCTCCGCGGCCTGCGCCTGGTCCTCGATCACGCTCACGATCGCGTCCGGACCGGAGAAGGCGAAGTAGGTGACGCCGCTGTCCACGCCGGGGCGCCCCGGCTCGACGTTGATGCCGAGGCGCTTTGCCATGGCGTGCGAGGCCATCCCGATGGCGTCGCACGGCCCCACGTCGCCGAGGACGCCGTAGGCGAGCTGGTCCCGGTAGACGACCGCGACCACGCTCCCCATGGCGAGGCCGGCCTCCTCGTAGCTCCACGGCACGCCGGGGCACCCCTCCACGGCGGTGGCGGCAGGGACGACCACGAACGGCAGCGTGAGCGAGTCGAGCGCCTGTCCCGTCGAGTCCGTCGCCGCCGTGTGGGCCCCCTCCGAGGGGCACTCCGGAGAGTCGTGGGAGAGGCCGTCGCAATCGATGCCCATGCCGGCCTGCCAGAAATAGGCACCCTCCAGGGCACAGACAGGGATGCTGGGCTCCGGGACGGGGTCCCTCGCGTTCCGGTAGAGCCCCGAGGAGACCTGCTCGCACGACGCCGTGAGCGCGAGCAGATCCGCGGCGCTCGGCGCGGGCGGCGGCTCGACCTCGCCCGGGCCGTCGATGAACTCGAGATCGTCCACCCCGGAGAGCATCGTGCACGCGGAGCCCCCGGACAGCGCGAGGACCGCGAGCGCCCCCACGCGACAGGTCGCCCGCGCGCGCGTGGCTGCCGTCGCTGCCGTCGCTGCCGTCGCTGCCATTGCTGCCGCCGTTCCCGCCGTTCCCGCCGCTCCCGCCGCTCCCGCCGCTCCCGCCGCTCCCGTCGTGCCCATCAGAACGTCGCCTGGAGCTCGATCCGACCGATGCCCACCCCCGCGCTCCACGCCACGCCGCGCGGCGCTCGGCGCGCCGCGCCCGCGGCGTCGGGCGCGGGGTCGCCGCCGGGGCGCAGCACGAGCAGCACGACGCCCGCCGCGGCCGAGGCGGCGCCCACGAGGAAGCTCGCCGTGGACACGTGGCCGAGCGTGGTCGCGGCGTCGGCCTCGCCCTGGAGCGCGGCGGGGCAGCGCCGGCCGTCGCACTGCGCCTTGAGGTCGGAGACGCGGGAGAGCGACAGGATGCCCGTGACGGCGCCGACGCCGAGGCCCACCGCCCCGAGCCCGAACGCGAGGCCCGCCGGCAGCAGCGAGCCGCCGCCGCGGTCCGCGCCCGCCGGCGCCGGCGCGGCGGGGGGCGGGGCCGCCGCCGCGGGCGGCGCGAGCGCCGCGCGCACCGCGTCGAGCTCGACCTCGGCGTCCCGGCGCGCGTCGAGGAACGCCGGCGGCGCGTCGTCCGGGAGCGGCTCGGCGAGGACCTGCTCGTAGAGGGCGCGCGCGTCGGTCAGCTTGCCCAGCTTGCGCTGGCACCGCGCCATGTAGAGCACGAGCGTCGGCGCGTGGTAGAGCCGATCCGCCTCCTGGAAGGCCTCGAACGCCTCCTGCCAGCGGTCCGCGCCGTACAGCTTGAGCCCCTCGTGCGCCTTGGCCCGGGCGAGCTCCTGGGCGCTCTCGGTGGCGCGGTCCGGCGGCTCCGCCGAGAACGCCGGGGCTGTGGCCAGCACCGTCACCACGAACGCGCACCGACGGAGACACTTCGCGAGCATCATCATCCTTTCAGTCGAGGGCCGGAGAGGGGCTGTCCTTGTGACCTGCTGCGCGACCCCGCTCGCCGCGATCGACGGGCTCGCCGCGGCGAGGATCGATGAGCAGCGGCGGGTCGCACACCAGGGGCCAGCGCCCAGGCCGGGATGCTAACAGATTCTCGGCGTGCCGGATGCGCGGCCGCGGTGAGGCCGCGCGCGCGACCGCGTCGCGCGCCCGTCCGCGCGCCGCGCCGATCGCGCGCCCGTCCGCGCGCCGCGCCGATCGCGCGCCCGTCCGCGCGCCGCGCCGATCGCGCGCCCGTCCGCGCGCCGCGCCGATCGCGCGCGCCCCGCCGCGGCGGCGCCACGCCGATCGAGCCACCGGCGCGATGTCGCGCCGAAACGAAGCGGACACGCAGCGCGTGCTAGCGATGATGCGAGGAGGTGTCTCATCAAACCGTCCGACGAATCCGTGAGCAGGACGGGCGTGGGGGTCGACAGCGTCCTTGCCGACGAGCGGTCGCTCGTGGAGCTGCTCCGGGTGGTGACCGTCGACGTGCACGAGGCGGCGAGCGTCGAGGAGGCGCTGCATCGCACGATCGTGCACATCTGCGACCGCCTGGGCTGGCCGGTCGGCCACGTGTACGTGCCGGCCGCGGAGGATCCATCGCTGCTCCTCCCGACGGCGCTCTGGTACCTCGACGATGAGGTCAAGTTCGCGACCTTCAAGGCCGTCACGGAGGCGACGCAGTTCACCCGCGGGGTCGGGCTGCCCGGGCGGGTGCTCGCGAGCAAGCAGCCGGCGTGGGTGCGCAACGTGAGGGAAGACGCGAACTTCCCGCGCGCCAGGCTCGCCAAAAACCTCGGCGTCAAGACGGGGTTCGCGTTCCCCGTGGTGATCGGCGCCGCCGAGGTGGTGGCCGTGCTGGAGTTCTTCTCCGACGCTGAATACGGCGACGACGGGACGTTCCTCGCGACGATCGGCCGCATCGCGCGGCAGCTCGGTCGCCTGTTCGAGCGCAAGCACGCGCAGGAGATGCTGAGCAGGGAGCGGGACTTCCTGGCGGGGGTCATGGACCTCGTGGACGGGCTCATCGTGGTGCTCGACGCGCGCGGGCGGATCGTCCGGATGAACCGCGCCGCCGAGCGGGCGCTGGGGCGCGCGCTCAGCCTGTTCGGGCCCCGCCACCTGTGGGATCTCACGCCCGACCCGGCGGCGTCGGCCCGGCTCAGGGCGCTGTTCGAGGAGCTCGGCGCGGGCGGGCGGAGGCAGCAGGTCGAGGTCCCGTGGACGGCGGGGGACGGCGCGCGCCGGGTGACCGCGTGGTCCGGCGCGGTCCTGCGCGGCAAGAACGGCGCCTCGCGGTTCGTGATCATGACCGGCATCGACCTGACCGAGCGCAAGCGCGCCGAGGAGGAGCGCGCGCGGCTGCAAGAAGAGGTGATCCGGGCCCAGGACGCGGCGCTGGCGAAGCTGTCGGTGCCGCTCATCCCCCTCGGCGACGACGTGGTGGTCCTGCCGCTCATCGGCCCGCTGGAGGCGCAGCGCGCCCGCCGCATGATCGAGGCGCTCTCGCGCGGCATCGCGGCGCGGCGGACGCGGATCGCGATCGTCGACCTCACCGGCGTGGACGACCTCGACGCGCCGGCGGTGCAGACATTGCTCGATCTGGTGCGCGTGGCGCGCCTGCTCGGCGCGCAGGTGGTCATGACGGGCATCCGCCCCGAGGTCGCCCAGCGGCTCGCCGCCGGCGGCACGGACGTGAGCCGCCTCGTGGTCAAGGGCTCGCTGCAGAGCGGCATCGCGTTCGCCATGCGAGGCCGCTGAGGGCGCGCACGCCCCCGGCGTGCGCCGCGCCGCGGGCCGAGGCCCCGGCGTCTTACCGCGCGACGGCGCCGCTGTCGCGGGCGCGCACGCGCTCGGTCGGCCGAGCTCGGCCGTTCTGGACAGGGGATGAGGCCCGAGGTGGTTGTCATCCGTTCTCAACCAAAGAGGCACCCTGCCTGGCACGAGAGCCAGCGCAGGATGCCTCCAGGTGAGCTCCTGATCATGCCGTCATGGAACGAAGCCGAGAAAGGTCCGGGACGACGAGATGCTGGCGACGATTCTATTTTTGAAGCGGTGTGCGGCGGTGCGCCTGCCGCTCCTCGTGGCAGCGCTCGCCGGGGTGGCCTGCACGACCGACGCGCTGCCGGACGGGCGAGCCCCCGAGGTGGTCGTGGTCGGCGAGCGCAGCGACGCGCTCTCGACGCGCGTCCGGCTCATGGCCGCGAACATCACGAGCGGCAGATACCAGAGCTACGATCCCGGTCACGGCATGCGCATCCTGCAGGGCGTGAAGCCGGACATCGCGCTGCTGCAGGAGCTCAACTACGGTGACAACAGCGCGGCCGACCTGGGCGCGTTCGTGACAGCCACGTTCGGCGCGGGGTTCAGCTACTATCGCGAGGGCGGGGCGCAGATCCCGAACGGGATCGTGAGCCGGTGGCCGATCGTCGCCGCGGGCGAGTGGGATGATCCGCGGGTGGGGAACCGGGACTTCGCCTGGGCGCGCATCGACATCCCCGGCCCGGTCGACCTCTGGGCGATCAGCGTCCACTTCCTGACGGCGAACGCGACCGAGCGCGACCTGGAGGCGCAGTCGCTCGTGTCGTTCATCGACGCGCACGTGCCCGAGGGCGATTACCTGGTCATCGGCGGCGATTTCAACACGGGGAACCGGTCCGAGAGCTGCCTCTCGACCCTGTCGCGCGTCGTCGTCACGTCCGGGCCCTACCCCGCGGACCAGAACGGGAACACGGACACCAACGCGGGACGGACCAAGCCGTACGACTGGCTGCTCGTCGATCCGGATCTGAGCCCGTTCCATACGTCGGTCGTGATCGGCGGGAGCAGCTTCGCGAACGGGCTCGTGGTGGATACGCGCGTCTACACGCCGCTCGCCGAGATCAGCCCGGCGCTCTGGTCGGACAGCGGCAGCCAGAACATGCAGCACATGGGCGTCGTGCGCGACTTCGTGATCCCCTCCGACGGGGGGACCGGCTCGGGCGGCGGGGGCGGCTCGGGCGGCGGGGGCGGCTCGGGCGGCGGGGGCGGCTCGGGCGGCGGGGCCGGCTCGGGCGGCGGGACCGGCGCCGCCGTCGTGATCTTCAACGAGGTGCTCGCGAACGAGCCGGGCAGCAACCCGATCGGCGAGTTTATCGAGATCGTCAATGTCGGCAACGACGTCGCGGCGCTCGGAGGCTTCACGCTCCACGACAGCACCGGCATCACGCGGCACACCTTCGCCGCGGGGACGACGCTCGCGCCCTCCACGGCCATCCTGGTGTACGGCGGCGCCTCGGGCATTCCCGCCGGCGTGAGCGGGGCCGTGGGCGCGTCGTCCGGCGCGCTGGGCCTCAACAACGGCGGGGACACGGTCACGCTGCGGGGCGCGCACGGCGCGACCGTGGACACCGTGACCTACTCGAGCGCGCTGGCGTCCCAGGACGGCGTCTCGATGAACCGCAGCCCCGACACCACGCCGGGGGCGCCCTTCGTGCTGCACAGCGCGTTCGGGGCCGACGCCTCTCCCGGCCGGCGCGCGGACGGCTCGGCGTTCTGAGCCGCGGCGCGACGCGTTCCACAGCGTCCAGCGTCTCGGGACGAAGGCTCTCTTCGAGTGCGATGCGCGACATGGTCTCCTCCAGCATCGTTGGATGCTCGCGGGAGGGGACCCTGCCACCTGCCCTGGGCCACAAAAGGCGACGATCTAGACAGACCTGGTCCCGCGGCGTCGGTTGACCGATCGACGGACGGCTGGGCCGTCGTACCGCGGAGGAGGAGTGGTCGCCGCCCCCTCGTCCGCCATGGCGCCGCCACCCCCGGAGCTGGCCCTCTCCTCGCGTTCTGCCGTCCTTTCGCGCCGGCATGGGGCGTGCTCAACCGGGCATCATGCCGACGCTCGAGCACAACGCCCTCGTCGAGATGTTCCGTGAGCACCCGGAGCTCGCGCCCCACGTCCTCGCGACGCTCTTCCATGTCGAGGTGCCGCCGCACGCCTCGGTCGCGGTGGTCGAGTCGTCGCTCGACCAGCTCATCCCGGCGGAGCTCCGCGCGGACCTCGTGCTCGAGCTGCGCGACGCGAACGGCAGGCTCGTGCTGGCGATCGTCCTCGAGGTCCAGCGCAACGTGGACCCGGACAAGAAGTTCTCGTGGCCGGCGTACGTCACGGGCGTGCGCGCCAGGAGGCGCTGCGGCGCGGTCGTCCTCGTGGTCGCACCGGACGCCGGCGTGGCCGCCTGGGCGGCGGAGAGCATCGACCTCGGCCTGGGCCGAGGCCACGTCGAGCCGCTGGTGCTCGGTCCGGCCGTCGTCCCCGAGATCACCGATCTGGCCGACGCGGAGAAGGAGGCGGAGCTCGCCGTGCTCTCGGCGATGGCGCACGGCAACGGGCCGAACGGGCTCACCGTGCTCCAGGCGGCGCTCGCGGCCCTGGGCCGGCTCGACCAGGAGCACGCGATGGTCTATTTTCAGCTCATCTGGGACGGGTTGCGCGAACCCATGCAGCAGGCTCTGGAGGCGTTGGTCATGGAACGGCAGATCGAAGGCGAGGCGACTCTCCCCCCGTTCGTGCAGAGGCTCATCGATCGCGGCAAGCTCGAGGGAGAGCTCAAGGGCATGCGTGAGGGCATGCGTCAGGGAGAGCTCAAGGGCATGCGTGAGGGCATGCGTCAGGGAGAGCTCAAGGGCATGCGTGAGGGCATGCGTCAGGGAGAGCTCAAGGGCATGCGTGAGGGCAAGCTCGAGGGCATGCGTCAGGGAGAGCTCAAGGGCAAGAAGGAAACCCTCCTGCGGCTGCTTGCGCGCGCAGGGATCGCGCTCGCCGAGAGCGAAAGCGCGCGCATCCAGGCATGCTCGGACATCGCGACCCTCGACCGCTGGATCGAGAACGTCCTCGGGGCGAAGACCGCCACCGAAGTGCTCTCCTGACGGCTGGTGGATGCAGCCCAAGAAGGCAATGAATCAGACGGGCTTCGCCAGCGGACTATCGCCAGGTCGTTCGGGCATCGAGGGATCAGCCGATCTGGGGGCTCATAGCTCACTGGTGCGGGCCGGGCGGGTGAGCTTGGTCGTTCGGCGGGCGGACGTTGCGTCCGTCAGGGCAGGTTGCCGTGAGCGCGTTCTCGCGCGCCGCCCGGCACCGCTTCATGTACCCGGTCTCGGATCGACCTGACCCCCCTCCAAGGCCGTCCGGCTCGGTCTCGGATCGACCTGACCCCCTCCCGGGCCGGCTCCGGCACATCGCGACCTCCCCGCGCCCCCTTCCCGGGCCGGCTCCGGCACGTCGCGACCTCCCCGCGCCCCCTTCCCGGGCCGGCTCCGGCACGTCGCGACCTCCCCATGCCCTCGCCATCACCCACCCCGGTCATCACGACCTCCCCGAGGCCCCCGCGCAATCCCGGGTCCTCGCTCCCCTCCCCTCGGCCACAGCAGGAAATCCGCGCGGCGCCCTCCGACGCCGCTCGGGCCGGTGGCGGCGGTGGCCGAACTGGCCCCGGCGCGATCCCCACGAACGCGGGAAGGCAGCACGATCCAGCCTCCGCCCCCGCCGCTCGCCCCCTGTCGCTATTCTGAGCCACCCGGAGCGCCCCGCGACCACTCACCTGCGCAACGCGTGCTCTCGCCCGATCCTGCCCCCGCGCCTCGCCTCACGCTCGTCCGCGCGCACGCCACCGCGGCCCTCGACGACGCCAGCCTCGCGCGCGCCGCCGCGGAAGACCTGCCCGGCGCCGCCGGCGCCGTGTGGGATCGCTACGGCGCCATGGTGCACGGCCTGCTCCGCCGGGTGCTCGGCCCGGGCGGCGACGTCGAGGACCAGGTCCAGGAGACCTTCCTCCAGTTCTTCCGGGAGGTGAAGAGGCTCCGGGATCCGGCGGCGCTGCGGCCGTTCCTCCTCGGCATCGCCGTGCGCGTGGCGCGGTCGGCCCTCCGGCGCCGGCGGTTCCGGCGCTGGCTCTCGCTCACCGACAGCGGCGTGCTCCCGGAAGCGCCCGCGGCCGGCGTCGACGAGGGCGCCCGCGAGGCGCTCGCCCGGCTCTACGCGATGCTCGACACGCTCGACGACAAGGCCCGGCTGCTCTTCGTGCTGCGCCACGTCGAGGGGCTCGATCTCGCGGACACCGCCGCGGCGAGCGGGCTGTCGCTGGCCACCGTCAAGCGCCACCTGGCGAAGGTCACCGCGCGCGTCCACGCGATGGCCGAGCGGGATCCGGTGCTCGCCGATTACCTCGTCGCCACGGAGGAGGACCGACATGGCTGAGCCCACCCCCAGGCCCGCGCCAGAGGTCGCCCTGCGGCGGCTCACCGCGCTGGCGCGCCGCGCCGGCGCCGTGGGGCGGGCCGATCCCGCCCTCGCGCGCGGTCGCGCGCGGTTGATCGACGAGCTCGAGCGGCCCAGGCTGCCGCTCGAGCCGCGGCGGCCATGGCTCATCCCCGCCGCGCTCGCGCCGCTGCTGATCGCCGGGGCCATGATGGTGCTCCGGCCCGCGCGGCGGCTCGACTACCGGATCGACAGCGCCACGGCCGCGGAGAGCTACGTGCACGCCGGGGCGAGCGGGGCGACGGCGCGCTTCAGCGACGGGACGGCCGTCCGCTTCGGTCCGGACGCGCGCGGGCGCGTCGCGGCCGTCACCGCGCGCGGGGCCCGGATCCACCTGGAGCACGGCGCAGCGCAGTTCAAGGTCGCCCCGCGGCCAGGCGCCGAGTGGGTCGCGGAGGCGGGGCCGTTCACCGTCACCGTGACGGGCACGGAGTTCGACCTCCGCTGGGAGCGCGAGCGGCTCGAGCTGACGATGCAGCGCGGCGCGGTCGTCGTCCGCGGCCCGCTCGCGACGGACGGCATCGCGCTCCACGGCGGCCAGCGGCTCGTCGCGGACGTCGTCCGCGGCGAGCTCACGATCGCCGAGGTTCGCGCCGCGGCGGTCGCACCGCCGGCCGGCGGCGCTTCGCCGGCGCCCGCGAGCGCCGCCGAGGAGCGCAGCAGGAGGGCGGCTCCCGCGGCCGGCGAGGTCGCCGCGGAGGGCGTGGCCGCGGCGGAAGGCGCGGCCGTGGCGGAGGGCGCGGCCGTGGCGGCTCCGGCGGACGGCGCGACCGCGGCGACCTCGCCGGCCGCGGCGGCTCCGGCGCCGGAGAAGGCCGCCGCGCGCGCGCCGGCGGGCGCCGCGCCGCGCTCGCCCGTCGCGCAGGACGCGACCGGGGGCGCCGCGCCGGCCCCCCGGAGCTACCGCGAACGCGTCGCGCGCGGCGACTTCGCCGGGGTGATCGCGGACGCGGAGGCGCGCGGCCGCGACGCCACCATCGACGGGAGCCCGCTCGCCGAGCTCGCCGCGCTGGCGGACGCCGCGCGGTATGCGGGGCGGAACGACCTCGCGCGGCGCGCGCTGCTCGCCGAGCGCTCGCGCTTCCCGGGCTCGCCCGAGGCACGCTCGGCCGCGTTCCTCCTCGGGCGGCTCTCGGAGGCGAGCTCGCCCGCAGAGGCCCTCTCCTGGTACGATCGGTACCTCGCCGAGTCGCCGGAGGGCTCGCTCGCGAGCGAGGCGCTCGGCCGGAAGATGCTCGTGGTGCGCGCCTCCGGCGGTGACGGCGCCGCCCGGCCGATCGCGCAGGAGTACCTGAGGCGCTATCCCCAGGGGACGTTCGCCGTCAGGGCAGCGGAGGTCCTCGACGGTCGATGAGAGCGGGCTGGCTCGCGCTGGTGCTGTGCGCGGCGCTCCTCGTGCCGCGAACGACGGGCGCCGCCGCAGGGATCGAGGTGATCCTGGTGCGCGCGCCGCGCGCCGGGGCCGTGGTCGGGGAGGCGACCGTGCGGCTCGCGGCGGAGCTGCGCGCGGTCGGCTTCTCCGTGCGCCTGATCGACGGCGCGCCGGGGGTCGACGGACGCGCGCTGGTCGAGGGCGCCGGGGCCCCGGTCGCCACGATCGTCCTCCTGGAGACCGACCGCGGTCCGGTCGCCGACGCGTGGGTCGCCGATCGCGTCACGAAGCGGACGCTCGTCCGGCGCATGGAGCTCGGCGATCCCGGCGTGACCAACGCGGCGAGCGATCTCGCCGTGCGATCGGCCGAGCTGCTCCGCGCCAGCCTGCTCGAGCTGAGCGGCGCGCAGCGGCGGGAGCTGCCGGCGCAGGTGGCGCAGTGGCTCGCCGACGCCGCGCCGACGCCCACGGCCGCGCCGCCGCCGACGCCCGCCGCGGCGCCGCCGCCCGCGGCCACCGCGCCCGCCTGGCCGCAGCAGCCGCCCAGGGCCACGCGCGTGGACGAGCCAGCGCCGGCCGCGCCGGCCGCGCCGGCCCGGGAGAGGACGCCCGCTGACCGACGGGAGGCGAACGGAGCGCCCGCCGCGGCGCCGCGACGGGCTCCCGGGGGCGCAGCGCCGCGGGCGCGGCCGGCCGGAGATCGCCGGCTGAGCCTCGAGGCAGGGCTCGCGGCGCTCGCCGGCGACGTCGGCATCGTCGCGGGGCCTTACCTCCGGATCGAGCACGACCTTCCGGCCGGCTTGTCGCTCCGCGGGACGCTCGTGCCGGCCGTCGCCGAGAAGGGCCTCGACGCCCCCGCCGGGCGCGCGGCGCTGCGCCAGACGGCGGCGTTGCTCGGCCTCGCCTACGCCGCCGGCGGCGACGAGCGGCGGATCTATCCGCTGCTCGCGCTCGGCGCCGGGGTCTATCACCTGACCGTCGAGGGCGAGGCGAACTCCCCCCACCGGGACAAGCACCAGGCCTGGTTCACCGCGGGGATCGCCGCGGGGGCCGGCGTCGGGATCCGCATCCTGCCGTACCTCACGGCGCTCGCGGAGCTCGACGTCCTCCTGCTCGCGCGAGAGCCGAGGGTGACCATCGCGGGCGCAGAGGTGGGCCGCACCGGGCGCCCGGCGCTCCTCCCGTGTCTCGGCCTGAAGCTGAGCCTCTGAGGCGCCGGGGCGTCCGGGGCCTCGATTTTGGTGAGCCACGGGGAGGGCGTCACGCTCACTTACCCGAGCGAGGCCGGATTGCTTCGCTTCGAGAGGGAGAACCATGAGCACTCATCTTCTTTCGCGCCGTCCGCCCCTCGGCGCCGCGGCGCTCCTGCTGATGCTGCTGCCCGCCTGCAGCGCGGAATCCCTTGAGGCGCTCGACGCCGCGCTCGGCGGCGATGGTTCGGTGGACGGGCCGTGCTCCGGCGCCGATGCCCCCTCCGCGGGCTGCCCGAAGGACCCGCCGCCCCCCGGCGCCGTCTGCGGAGACGGCGCGATCGAGGCCCGAGAGCAGTGCGACGACGGCAATACCCACGACGGCGACGGGTGCAATAGCGCCTGCGCGCTGGAACCTGGCACGGATCCAGGCGCCGTCTGCGGAGACGGCGTGATCGAGGCCCGAGAGCAGTGCGACGACGGCAATACCCACGACGGCGACGGGTGCAGCAGCGACTGCACCTCCAGCACCGTCGCCTTCGCCTTCAGCGGCGCCGTCGTCAAACTAGGCAACGGCACTGAAACTGGCGAGGACCCCCTCAACACCGGGGTCCAGGTCGGCGATCCCATCCGCGGCGTCTATCGCTTCAATCCGCACAACGTCGCCGACCACAGATCCTACTTCAACTCGGCCGAATCGCAGTATGCTTTCCATAACACGCCCGGGTCCTTCGAGATGGAGGCGCAGATCGGTCCGCTGAGCGTGACGTCGATCCATGTCCCCCCGATGCAGGTGGACAGCGAGGACCCATGGTACTCCTACGGCTCGGCGTTTACCCTCTGGAACGGGGTCACGGGCGCCCCGTACGACTCGGTCGACAGCTACCGTCTCGACGTCCGTCACAACGCGGTCGTGGGCATCGAAGTGGGTCGTCCTCTCGTGCTCGTCGAGCTGAGCATCGAGCTCGCCGGCCTCCTCGACCCATCAGCGATGACGTCCACCGCCCTGCCGACCACGCCGCCGGAGCTGGGCCGCTTCGATGAGCACAGGGCGATCTGGCTGATTCTCATGACGGACCTCGGCGTGAAGTCCTATGTCTTCGGCGAGCTGACCTCGCTCACGCTCGCTCCGGGCGATTGAGCTCGCCGGGCGCGTGAGTCGAGCAGGCCACGCGGCGTCCCCGGGCGCCTCGCGGCGCAGGACGGCGCGCTCCCGGATCAGCCGGCGGGAGGCGCCGCCGGCGGGGCCGCGTCGCGCGGCCTCGCCGGGGGGCGCCGGAACGACTCGGCGATGCCGAGCAGGACATAGGCGCCGATCAGCCAGACGAGGACGAACGCCGGCTGCCATCGGGCCGAGATGACCGCGCTCGACCCGATCGCGAGCGCCGCCAGCAGCGCGGTGCGGGCGTCGAGGCGCAGATCCTTGAACGAGCGGAACCGGACCGTCGACACCATGAGCAGCGAGAGCAGGACCGTCGTCGCGAGGACCGCCGGCGCGACGCCCGCGCCGCCGGCCTGCCCGTCCGCGACGCCGTGGGCCAGGACGATCGCGACGAGGACGCCGGCCGCGCCCGTGACCGGGAGGCCGACGATGTACTTCGGCGGGGCCGCGGGCCTGCCCGCCTCGCCCGCCGAGAGGACGTTGAAGCGGGCGAGCCGGATGGCGCCGCACGCGGCGAACACGAACCCGCCGAGCACGCCGAGCCCGTCGAGGCGGTGGAGCGCCCACTGGTACACGAGGACCGACGGAGCCACGCCGAACGAGATGAGGTCAGCGAGCGAGTCGAGCTGAAGCCCGAAGGCGCTCTCCGTCCTGGTCATCCGCGCGACGCGGCCGTCGAGCGTGTCAAAGAGCATCGCCAGGACGATGAGGAGGGCGGCGCGGTGGAAATCGTCCTCCGAGCGCGCCGCGGCCGAGCGACGCAGGGAGTCGAAGCCGCAGAAGACGGACGACAGCGTGATGAGGTTGGGGAGGAGATACCAGGTCTTGCGCGGCCGCTCCCGCGGGCCCTCGCCGCGCCCCCGCGCCGGACGGCCGGTGGCGCCTGGCCCGGCGGCCGCAGCGTGCGGCGCCTCCATGCGGGGACTTCGTCTGCCTGGAGTGCATTCGGACATGGTGGCCATCCCGGCGGGCCGACGATGTCGCGCGGCGCTGGACCGGCGATCCGACGAGCACGCCCGATCGGCGTCCTATACACGACGCCGCGCAGCTTCAAGCGGGAGCGCGCCCGCAGCGCCTCCGACCTCCACGGGCCCCCTCGGGCTCGCGAGGTCCCGGAGGACAGGAGACGAGCCGCGCCGCGCGCCGCCGCGGGTCCAGGGCATCGGCCTCGGACCCCTGGCGACGGAAGCGCTGCGGTGAAGGATGACCCTCGGCAGGCCTCCCCCTCACGGCGCCTCACGCGCCTGGGCTCGCCGAGACAAATTGCCACGGAAAATTCATGTGAGTCGGCGGAATGCCCGCAGCTCGCCAGGACGAGGTGGCGAGTGGCTGAGTTTGCCGGAATCGGATTGACAACGCCGCTCTCCGGCCCCCTGATACCGGAACACGGATACACGCCAATCGACATCTACGGTCATCCCCGAAGTCGGTAAGGCAATCCCGCAGGAACCCTGGTCTGTTCAGAGCACTTTGATGCAGCGTCCGGAGACAGCGCGAGACGGCACGAGGCGAGATCCGACAACGATCCTGACAAAGCTCGCTTGCAGGTCCCTCTGAACCATGTTAATCGGAGGTCGTCCCGGTCATCGTTTGTACGTCGTCCACGACGCGCAGACCGGGGCAGGGCGACGCGGTGAAGGGGAAACGCGCGGCGTCGCTGGGAGGGCGCCTCGTGGAGCTCGCCTCGTCCGAGCAGGTCCGCGGCGGCCCCGTCACGCGTCGAATCATCGATCCAATCGACCCAGAGGAATATGGCCAGTCACGTCCTCATCACCGGCGGCGCTGGGTTCATCGGCTCTCATGTGGCCGACGAGCTCCTGCGCCAGGGGCACCGCGTCCGGGCGCTCGACAACCTCACACCCCAGGTGCACGGCCCCGAGCGCCGCCGCCCGGCCTACCTCAGCCCGGAGGTCGAGCTCATCGTCGGCGACGTCCGCGATCGGGAGGCGGTGAGATCGGCGCTCCGCGGCGTGGACGTGGTCTATCACTTCGCGGCCACGGTCGGCGTCGGACAGAGCATGTACAGGATCGAGGAGTACACCTCGGTCAACAATCTCGGGACGGCCGTGCTCCTGGAGGGGCTCGCCGAGCGGCCCGTCGCCCGGCTGGTCGTCGCCTCCAGCATGAGCGTCTACGGCGAGGGGCTCTACCGGACGGCGTCGGGCGCGGTGGTCCCGGGGACGAGCCGCCCGCTGGAGCAGCTCAAGCGCGGCGACTGGGAGGTCCGGAGCGAGGCCGGCGAGGCGCTCGCGCCGATCCCGACCCCCGAGTCCAAGACGCCATCGCTCGAGTCGGTCTATGCGCTCTCCAAGTACGACCAGGAGCGCCTGTGCCTGCTCCTCGGGCGCGCTTACGGCGTCCCGACCGTCGCGCTCCGCTTCTTCAACGTCTACGGCCGCCGCCAGGCGCTCTCCAACCCCTATACCGGCGTCCTCGCCATCTTCGCCGCGCGGCTCCTCAACGACCGTCCGCCCCTCATCTTCGAGGACGGGCTGCAGCGGCGCGACTTCGTGAGCGTCGCCGACGTGGCCCGCGCCTGCGTCCGGGTCCTCGGCGCGGAGGCCGCCGTGGGCCAGGCGCTCAACGTCGGCAGCGGGCGGTCGTACAGCGTCCGCGAGGTCGCCGAGCACGTCCGGAAGGTCATGGGGAAAGAGCGGATCGAGCCCGAGATCACCGGGAGATCCCGGCTGGGCGACATCCGGCACTGCTTCGCCGACATCGGCGCGGCCCAGCGCACGATCGGCTATGAGCCCCAGGTCTCGCTCGAGGAGGGGCTGCGCGATCTCGCCGGCTGGCTCGAGGGGCAGGTGGCCCGGGACGCGGTGGCCGAGGCCCGCGCCGAGCTCGACGCCCGGGGGCTGACGGTATGAGCGCCGCCGCGCTCGACCTCCCCGGCCCCGGCGGCCCCGACGGCCCCGACTGGCCCGACGGCCGCCCGGCGCTGATCACCGGCGGCGCCGGCTTCGTCGGGGCGAACCTGGCCCACCGCCTGCTCCAGGCGGGCGAGGCGGTGATCCTCTTCGACAACCTCTCCCGGCCCTCGGTGGCGCGCAACGTGGACTGGCTGCGGCGCGCCCACGGCGACCGCGTGACGCACATCGCCGGCGACGTGCGCGACGCCCGCGCGGTCGCCGAGGCGGTCCAGCGCGCCTCCTCCGTCTTCCACTTCGCCGCCCAGGTGGCCGTGACCACGAGCCTCGCCCGGCCGGTGGAAGACTTCGAGATCAACGCCCGCGGGACGCTCAACGTCCTGGAGGCGATCCGCGCGCAGGGCGCCCCGCCGCCGCTGCTCTTCACGTCCACCAACAAGGTCTATGGCGGCCTCGCCGACGTCCCGCTCCAGTGCAGGGGCAGGCACTACGAGCCCGAGGACGCGAGGCTCCGGGCCTCCGGCATCTCCGAGGCGCGCGCCCTCGACTTCCACAGCCCTTACGGCTGCTCCAAGGGCGCCGCGGACCAGTACGTCCTCGATTATGCCCGCACCTTCGGGCTGCCGGCGGCGGTGTTCCGGATGAGCTGCATCTACGGACCTCGGCAGTTCGGGAACGAGGATCAGGGCTGGGTCGCCCACTTCCTGATCCAGGCGCTCCGGCGCGCGCCCGTCACCCTCTATGGCGACGGGATGCAGGTCCGGGACGTGCTCTTCATCGACGATCTCGTCGACGCCTTCCTCCTCGCCCGCAAGCACATCGGGCAGATCTCCGCCTCGGCCTTCAACATCGGCGGAGGCCCCGAGAACACCCTCAGCCTCCTCGAGCTGCTCGATCTCATCGAGGAGATCGAGGGCAGGCGACCCGTGACCGGATTCGAGGCGTGGCGCCCCGGCGATCAGCGCTACTACGTCTCGGATTGCCGCCGGTTCTCCGCGGTCACGGGCTGGTGGCCGCGCGTCCGGGTCCGCGAGGGCGTCCGCAAGCTCCACGGCTGGCTGCGGGAGATGCTCGAGGCGACCGGCAAGGCCGCCGCCCCCGCGGCCGAGGAGCCGTGCCTGGAGGGGCTCCCGTGAGGCTCGCGCTGATCAACCCGCCCTGGAGCTTCGACGGGAGCATCTATTTCGGCTGCCGCGAGCCGCATTTGCCGCTCGAATACGGCTATGCCAGGGCGCTGCTCGAGGCCGCGGGCCACGAGGCCGTGATCGTCGACGCCCAGGCCCGCGCCCTGTCGTACGAGGCGATCCGCGACGAGGTGGCCGCGCTCCGCCCCGACGCGCTCGTCGTGACCACCGCGCCGAGCTACCTCTTCTGGCGCTGCGCCCCGCCCGAGCTCCGGGTCCCGCAGGAGACGCTCCGCGCGCTCCGCGACGTGCCGGGCCTCCGGTTCGCGGTGGGGCCCCACGCCTCCACCACCCCGGCCGCGACGCTGCGCAAGCTCGGCGTGGACGCGGTGGTGCTGGGCGAGTGCGAGGAGGTGCTGGTGGCGCTGGCCAGCCTGCCGCGCGCGCGCTGGGGCGAGATCGCGTCGATCGCGACCCTGGACGGCGGGGAGCCGCGCGTGCAGGGCGGCCCGCACGCGTCCGACCTGCGACGGCTGCCGGCCCTCCGCTGGGACGACGCCACGGTGGCGGGCCACGCCCACCACCACCACCGCTTCGACGCGGCGCAGGTCGGCCCCGGCGCCGAGATCGAGGCGTCCCGGGGGTGCCCGTACCACTGCACCTTCTGCGCGAAGGACAACTTCCGCGATCGCTACCGGAAGCGGCCGCTGCCGGTGATCCTCGACGAGCTCGACGGGCTCCTCGCCCAGGGCGTCCGCTACGTCTACTTCGTCGACGAGATCTTCCTCCCGGACCGCCCGCTGCTCGAGGCGCTGGCCGCGCGGGAGGTCGCCTTCGGCGTCCAGATGCGCGTCGACAACTGGAGCCGGGAGATGCTCGACCTGCTCGGCGAGGCCGGCTGCGTCTCGATCGAGGCCGGGGTGGAGAGCGTCACGCGGGAGGGCAGGAGCCTGCTCGCCAAGCAGTGCAAGCGCTCGACCGAGGAGCTCGGCGCGCTCTTGATCCACGCCAAGAGGAGCGTCCCCTTCGTCCAGGCGAACCTCATCCTGTCGCAGGCCGACGATCCCGCGGACGTCGCCGCCTTCCGGGAGCGGCTCCGGGAGCACGGCGTCTGGGCCAACGAGCCCGTGCCCATGTTCCCTTATCCGGGCTCGCCCGAGTACACGATGCGCTGGGGGAGGCCCGACGATCAGGCGTGGGAGCGGTCGCTCGCCCACTACCTCGGTCAGTTCGACCATTTCAGCGACATCCAGGAGAGCCGCCCCCTGCCCCTCGCGGAGCTGGAGGCCGCGACACCCGGCCATGGTTGACGCCCCACGCGCGCCCGGCTCCGTCCTGATGACCGCCGACACGGTGGGCGGCGTCTTCTCCTACGCGATCGAGCTCGCGCGCGCGCTCGCGGCGCGCGGGATCCGGACGGCGCTCGCCACCCTGGGCGCGCCGCTCTCCGCGCCGCAGCGCGAGGCCGCCGGCCGCGTGCCGGGGCTCGAGCTGTTCGAGAGCGCCTTCCGGCTCGAGTGGATGGACGACCCGTGGGACGACGTGGCCCGCTCCGGCGAGTGGCTGCTCGAGCTCGAGGAGCGCCTCCGCCCGGACGTGGTCCACCTGAGCGGCTACGCGCACGGCGCCCTCGGTTTCCGCGCGCCCCGGCTCGTGGTGGCCCACTCCTGCGTCCTCTCCTGGTGGACCGCCGTCCTCGGCGAGGAGGCGCCGCCGCGGTTCGATCGATACCGCCGCGAGGTGGCCCGGGGGCTCGCCGCCGCGTCCGCGGTGGTGGCGCCGACCCGGGCGATGCTGGACGCGCTCGCGCGCCATCACGGCGCGCTCCCGGGGGCCGCGCGGGCGCTGGTGATCCCGAACGCCGCCGACCCCGAGCGGTTCCTCCCGCGCCCCAAGGAGGCGTTCATCCTCGCGGTCGGGAGGCTCTGGGACCAGGCCAAGAACGTCGCGGCGCTGGGCGAGGTGGCCCCCCACCTGCCCTGGCCGATCCGGGTGGCCGGGAGCGACGTCCACCCGGACGGCGGCGCGCGGCCCCTCGCCGCGCTGGAGCGCCTCGGCGTGCTCTCGCCGCCCGAGATCGCCGCCGCGCTGGCGCGCGCCGCGATCTACGCGCACCCCGCCCGCTACGAGCCGTTCGGCCTGTCGGTGCTGGAGGCGGCGCTCGCCGGCTGCGCCCTGGTGCTCGGCGACCTCCCCGGCCTGCGCGAGATCTGGGGGGACGCCGCGCTCTACGTGGATCCCGCCGACACCGCGGCCCTCCGGCGCGCGCTCCAGGCGCTCATCGACGATCCCGGCGCGCGGCAGGCGATGGCGTCCCGCGCCCGGGCCCGCGCCCTCGCCTTCTCGCCCGCGCGGATGGCCCAGGGCTACCTGCGCCTGTACGGCGAGCTCCTCGCCCGCGGCCCGGCCGCGAGCCCCTCGCCGGCCCTGCAGGCCGCGAGCCCCGCGACGGAGGCGCCCTGACCGTGCGCATCGCCCTGTTCTGCCACTCGCTGCTCTCCGACTGGAACCACGGGAACGCGCACTTCCTCCGGGGCGTCGTCACCGAGCTCGCCCGGCGCGGGCACGAGGTGCGCGTCTTCGAGCCGTGGGACGCGTGGAGCCTCCAGAACCTCGTCGCCGACCACGGCGAGGCGCCGCTCGCCGAGGTGAGGCAGGTCTACCCCGCGGTCGCGCCGGTCCGGTACGACCTCGCCTCGCTCGACCTGGACCGGGCGCTCGACGGCGCGGAGCTGGTCCTCGTCCACGAGTGGAACGAGCCCGAGCTGGTCGCCCGCGTCGGCGCCCACCGGGCCCGCGCGTCGTACCGGCTGCTCTTCCACGACACGCACCACCGGTCCGTGACGGACCCCGGGGCCATGGCCCGCTACGACCTGACCCGCTACGACGGCGTCCTCGCCTTCGGCCGGGTGATCCGCGACCTCTACCTCGCGCGGCGCTGGGCCCGCCGCGCCTTCGTCTGGCACGAGGCCGCCGATACCCGGGTGTTCCGGCCGCGCCGCGCGCTGGAGCCGGAGCGCGATCTGGTCTGGATCGGCAACTGGGGCGACGACGAGCGGGCCCGGGAGCTCGACGAGTTCCTGATCGGCCCGGCGCGCGATCTCGGCCTCTCCGCCCGCGTGCACGGCGTGCGCTACCCCGAGCACGCCCGCGCCGCGCTCGCCTCGGCCGGGATCGAGCACCGGGGCTGGCTCGCCAACCACCACGTCCCCGAGGCGTTCGCGCGGGCGCGGGTGACCGTGCACGTGCCCAGGAGGCCCTATGTCGAGGCGCTCCCGGGCATCCCGACGATCCGGCCGTTCGAGGCCATGGCGTGCGGCATCCCGCTCGTCTGCTCCCCGTGGAGCGACGCGGAGGCGCTGTTCTCGCCCGGGCGCGACTACCTCGTGGCCAGGGACGGCGGCGAGATGAAGGAGCACCTCCGGGCCCTGCTCGCCGATCCCGCCCTGGCCGCCGAGGTGGCCGAGCGGGGGCGGCAGACCGTCCTCGCGCGCCACACCTGCGCCCACCGGGTCGACGAGCTCCTCCGCATCGCCGCCGATCTCGGCCTCGACGCCGCTCCCGACCTCGACGCCGCCCCCGGCCTCGACGCCGCCCCCGGCCCCGAAACCGGCGCCCCCGCGCCCGCCACCTCCGCCCAGCGAGCCACCCCATGAACCGACGCCCGAGCCGCCCCCTCGACATCGCCTTCTTCGGATCGAGCCTGGTCTCCGCCTACTGGAACGGCGCCGCCACGTACTACCGCGGCGTCATCCGCGCCCTCGCCGCGCGCGGGCACCGGGTGACCTTCCACGAGCCCGACGCCTACGACCGGCAGAAGCACCGCGACATCGACGATCCGCCGTGGGCCCGCGTGGTGGTCTACTCCGGCACGGACGCCGCGGAGCCCCGGCGGCTCGTCGAGCAGGCGGCGAGGACCGCCGACGTGGTCGTCAAGGCCAGCGGCGTCGGCGTCTTCGACGAGCTGCTCGAGGCCGAGGTCGCCGCGCTCGATCGGCCCGGGCTCACGACCGTCTTCTGGGACGTCGACGCCCCGGCCACGCTCGAGCGGGTCCGCGCGAGCCCGAAGGACCCGTTCCGCGCGCAGATCCCCCGCTACGACCTGGTCTTCACCTACGGCGGCGGCGATCCGGTGGTGCGCGGCTACGAGGCGCTCGGCGCCCGGCGCTGCGCGCCGATCTACAACGCGCTCGACCCCGAGACCCACTTCGAGGTCGCGCCGGATCCGCGCTTCGACTGCGATCTCGCGCTCCTCGCCAACCGCCTCCCGGACCGGGAGCGGCGCGTGGAGGAGTTCTTCCTGCGGCCCGCCGCCGCGCTGCCCGAGCGCCGCTTCCTGCTCGGCGGGAGCGGCTGGCAGGACAGGGCGCTGCCCCCGAACGTCCGGTACGTCGGGCACGTCTACACCGCGGATCACAACGCGCTCAACGCGAGCGCCCGCGCGGTGCTCAACGTGGCGCGCGACAGCATGGCCTCGGTCGGCTTCTCGCCGGCGACCCGGGTCTTCGAGGCCGCGGGCGCGGCCGCGTGCCTCATCACCGACGCCTGGGAGGGGATCGAGCTCTTCCTCGAGCCCGGGGCCGAGGTGCTGGTCGCCCGGAGCGGCGACGAGGTCGCCGAGCTCGTCCGCGCGCTCACGCCCGGGCGGGCCCGCGCCATCGGCCAGGCGGCGAAGCGGCGCGTGCTCGCCGAGCACACCTACGCGGAGCGCGCCCGGCAGGTCGAGGCGCTCCTCGCCCGCCCTGAAGCCCCCCTCACCGCGGCGGCGCCGTGAAGCCCCTCTCCTTCGTCTTCCTGGGCCTGTCGATCACCTCGTCGTGGGGCAACGGCCACGCGACCACGTACCGCGGGCTGCTCAAGCGGCTCGCGCAGCGCGGCCACCGCGTGCTGTTCCTGGAGCGGGATCTCTGGTTCTACGCGGAGAACCGCGACCTCCCGCGCCCGCCGTACGGCCGGACGGAGCTCTACCACGGCCTCGACGACCTCCGCGCGCGCTTCGGGGGCGCGGTGCGCGACGCGGATCTGGTGATCGTCGGCTCCTACGTGCCCGACGGGGTCGCGGTCGGCGCCTGGGTGACGGAGACCGCGCGCGGGAGGACCGCGTTCTACGACATCGACACGCCGGTGACGCTCCGGAAGCTCGAGCGCGGCGACACCGAGTACCTGGCCCCGTGGCTGATCCCCCGGTTCGACCTGTACCTCTCGTTCACCGGCGGCCCCACGCTCGACAGGCTCGAGCGCCGCCACGGCGCGCGGCGCGCGCGCCCGCTCTACTGCGCGGTGGACCCGGACGAGTACTTCCCCGAGCGCGCCTCGCCGCGGTGGGATCTCGGCTACCTCGGCACATACAGCGAGGATCGCCAGCCCACGCTGGACCGCCTGCTCGTCGAGCCCGCGCGCCGCTGGGCCGAGGGCCGCTTCGCCGTGGCCGGGCCGCAGTACCCGGCGGGGCTCGCCTGGCCGGCCAACGTGGACCGCGCCGATCACGTCCCGCCGGGCGAGCACCGCGCCTTCTACGGCGCGCAGCGCTTCACGCTCAACGTCACGCGGAGGGACATGATCGAGGCGGGGTACTCGCCCAGCGTGCGCCTCTTCGAGGCGGCGGCCTGCGGCGTGCCGGTGATCAGCGACGCGTGGCCGGGGCTCGACGAGCTCTTCGAGCCCGGCAAGGAGATCCTCGTCGCCCGCTCCACGGAGGAGGCGCTCCGCCTCCTCCGCGAGCTCCCGGAGCGGGAGCGGGTCGCGATCGGGCGGCGGGCGCGCGAGCGCGTGCTCGCCCGCCACACGGCCGCGCACCGCGCCGAGGCGCTGGAGAGGTATGCCCGGGAGCTCGCGCCGTCTCCCGGAGAGGAGGTCAGAGAGACATGAGCGCTGCGCTGCGCATCCTGGTGACCGGGGGGGCCGGCTTCGTCGGCTCCCACCTGTGCGACCGGCTGATCCGCGAGGGCCACGAGGTCGTCGCGCTCGACGACTTCTCGACCGGCTCCCGGGCCAACGTCGCCCACCTGCTCCGCCACCGCCGCTTCCGGCTGGTGGAGCACGACGTGAGCCAGCCGTACGACCTCGCGGTCGACCGGATCTACAACCTCGCCTCGCCGGCGAGCCCGCCCCACTACCAGCGCGATCCGGTGCGGACCACGCTGGTCAACGTGGTCGGCGTGTTCCACGCGCTCCGGCTGGCCGAGGTCCGCGGGGCGAGGGTCTTCCAGGCGTCGACCAGCGAGGTCTACGGCGATCCCGAGGTCCACCCCCAGCCGGAGAGCTACCGCGGCGCGGTGAACCCGGTCGGGATCCGCGCGTGTTACGATGAGGGGAAGCGCTGCGCCGAGTCGCTCGTCATGGACTTCCACCGGCGCCGCGGCGTCGAGGTCCGGCTCGCGCGGATCTTCAACACCTACGGGCCGCGCATGGCGCTCGACGACGGCCGCGTGGTGTCGAACTTCATCGTCCAGGCGCTCCGCGGCGAGGATCTCACGGTCTACGGATCGGGCGCCCAGACCCGGAGCTTCTGTTACGTGGACGACCTCGTCGAGGGGATCGTCCGGCTGATGGAGCACCCCACCGAGACGGGCCCCGTGAACCTGGGCAACCCCGAGGAGTTCACGGTGCTGGAGCTCGCGGAGGAGGTGCTTCGCCTCACGGGGAGCCGGAGCCGGATCGTGTTCCGCCCGCTGCCGCAGGACGATCCGCGGCAGCGGCGGCCGGTGATCGATCACGCGCGGCGGACCCTGGGGTTCGCGCCGAAGGTGCCGCTCCGGGTGGGGCTGCGCCGGACGATCGAGGGGTTCCGGAGCGCGCTCGGGCAGGCGCGGTCCGCGCCGGTGCTCGCGCCACCGGAGAGCGATGCGCCGCTGCCCCAAGCCGCCAACGGCTGAGCGTTACCGGGCCAGCCGCCAGCGGCCGAGCGTTACCGGGCCACCTGACGAGGGAGAAGAACCGATGAAGCAGCCGGAGACCGTCACGAAGCCGCAAGGGAAGCTGGCCGTGCTCTTGCCCGGGCTCGGGGCCGTGGCGACCACGACGATCGCGGGCGTGATGCTCGCGCGCCGCGGCCTCGGCGCGCCGGTCGGGGCGCTCACCCAGCTCGGGACGATCCGGCTGGGCAAGCGGACCGAGGACCGCGCGCCGCGGATCAAGGACTTCGTCCCGCTCGCCTCGCTCGATGATCTCGAGTTCGGCGGCTGGGACATCTTCCCCGACAACGCCCACGAGGCGGCCGTCGAGGCGAAGGTGCTGGAGGCCGCGCACCTCGAGGCCGTGCGCGAGGAGCTCGAGCGGATCCGGCCGATGAGGGCGGTGTTCTATCCGGATTACGTGCGCCGGCTGCACGGGCCGCACGTGAAGACCGGGCGGAGCAAGGCCGACATGGTGGAGCAGGTGCGCGACGACATCCGCGCGTTCCTGCGCGAGCGCGGGGCGAGCCGGGCCGTGGCGGTGTGGTGCGGGTCGACCGAGATCTTCATCGCGCCGGCGGAGGTGCACCGGTCGGTGGCCGCGTTCGAGGCGGGGCTCCTGGCGAGCCACCCAGCGATCTCGAATTCGCAGATCTACGCCTGGGCGTGCCTCGAGGAGGGCGTGCCGTTCGCGAACGGGGCGCCGAACCTCACCGTGGATTTCCCGGCGGCGTGGGAGCTCGCGCGCAGCCGGGGGGTGCCGATCGCGGGCAAGGACTTCAAGACGGGGCAGACCCTGATGAAGACGGTGATCGCGCCCGCGCTCAAGGCGCGGATGCTCGGGATCTCCGGCTGGTTCTCGACCAACATCCTCGGCAACCGCGACGGCGTGGTGCTCGACGACCCCGACGCGTTCCGGACCAAGGAGGCCTCGAAGCTGGGCGCGCTCGATCGGATCCTCCAGCCGGAGCGCTACAGGGAGCTCTACCAGGGGCTCTATCACAAGGTGCGGATCGAGCATTATCCGCCGCGGGGCGACGCGAAGGAGGGGTGGGACAACATCGATCTGTTCGGGTGGCTCGGCTACCCGATGCAGATGAAGGTGAACTTCCTCTGCCGCGACTCGATCCTGGCGGCGCCGCTCGTGCTCGATCTGGCGCTCTTCCTCGACCTCGCGGCGAGGGCCGGGCTCAGCGGGACGCAGGAGTGGCTGAGCTTCTATTTCAAGAGCCCGATGACGGCGCCGGAGCTGTACCCGGAGCACGACCTGTTCATCCAGTCGATGAAGCTGAAGAACACCCTGCGGTGGATGATGGGGGAAGAGCTCATCACGCACCTGGGCAACGAGTACTACGATTGATCATGGCGGCCGCGCGGCCGATGAAGAGCGGGATTCGCCCTACCGTCCGGGACCGCCTCGCTGCCCTGCGCTGGTCCTCGATCCCGATCCGGACGCTGCTCCTCGCCGGCGGGTGGTGGGCGCTGACCGAGGGGGATCGCGCGGGGCTCGCGTTCGGCGCGCCCGTGGTGCTCCTGGCCCTCCTCGCGAGCGTGAGCTTTCCCATGCCCCGCGCGCCCCGGTGGAGCCTGCTCGGCCTGCTGCGGCTGGCCCTCCTGTTCCTCACCGGCTCGGTTCGCGCCGGGCTCGACATCGCCCTCCGCGCGCTCTCGCCGCGGCCTCGGATCGATCCCGCGATGATCCGGTACACGCTCCGCCTGCCCGCGGGCGCGGGCCGACCCCTCTTCATCGGGTTGATGAACCTGATGCCCGGGACGGTGTGCACGGAGCTCGACGGCGACGAGCTCGATATCCACGTCCTGATCGACGAGGGGGAGGCGCTCGTCGAGCAGCTTCGGGCGCTGGAGGCCCGTGTGGCTCGCGCGCTCGGCGAGCCGCTGGAGGAGCCCCATGCATGACGTGAGGACGGGCGTCGCCCTCTTTCTGTTGCTGAACGTCCTCGCGTGCCTCGTGCGGGTCGCCCGAGGCCCCACGCTCGCGGATCGCCTCCTGGTCGCGCAGCTCTTCGGCACGTCCGGCGCGGCCGTGCTCCTGCTCCTCTCCGCGGCACCGGGGATGTCGGCGCTGCGGGACGTGGCCCTGACGTTTGCCGTGCTCGCGCCGATCACGGTCGTGGCGTTCGTCAGGTACGCCGCTGGGCGGTGGACCGGAGGCGACCCGTGAGCCTCGCGGAGGTCGGGGCCACCCTGCTCCTCCTCGTGGGTGCGTTCTTCTTCCTCGCGGGGACGGTGGGGCTCCTGCGATTCCCGGACGTCTACACACGACTGCACGCGCTGACGAAGGCGGACAACCTCGGCCTGGGGTTCGTGGGGGCGGGGCTCGCGCTCTCGGCCGGTGATCTCGCGGCGGCGCTCGAGATCGGGATGGTCTGGGCGCTCGTCCTGCTCTCCAGCAGCATCTGCTGTCACCTGATCGCGGGGGCCGCGCGGCGCGGCGGAATCCGCGTCTGGAGGCCCCGGTGAGCGCGGTCGATCGGGCGGTGGACGTGATCCTCGCCATGGTCCTCCCGTTCCTCGCGTGGCGAGCCCTCCGGGCCGTCGACCTGGCGAAGACCGTGGTGCTCTTCATCGCCTTCGGCCTCCTCTCGGCGATGGCCTGGGCTCGCCTCGGGGCCCCCGATATCGCCCTCGTCGAGGCGGCGGTCGGCAGCGGCATCACGGGCGCCCTGGTCATGAGCGCGCTCGGGTGGGTCGGCCCGGCGCGGCCTCCTCCGCGGCCGCCGTCCTGGCGTGTGCGCGTGTTGCTCGCGCTGCTCCTTTGCGGGCTGGTCCTCCTCGTCGGCGCGGTGGTGTTCTCCTTGCCGGACCCGAGCCGTGGCCTGCGCGACGACGTGCTCGCCCACCTCGGCCCGTCCGGGGTCTCCCATCCCGTCACCGCGGTCCTCCTCAACTTCCGCGGCCATGACACGTTGCTGGAGATCATCGTCCTGCTCGTCGCGGTGCTCGGCGCGCAATCGCAGGTCCGGTCGGCGGAGGAGCGCGACCGCGTCGCCCCGATGAAGCCTCTGCTCCCCGTGCTGGTGCGCCAGCTCTTCCCGGGGATCGTCCTCGTCGCCGGCTACCTGCTCTGGAAAGGCGCCCACGCGCCCGGCGGAGCGTTCCAGGCGGGAGCGATCCTCGGCGGGGGCGCGATCCTCCTGATGCTCGCGGGGACGGTCCCGCCCCCCCCGCTCTCCTCACCCGTCGTCCGGATCGCCCTGCTCGTCGGCCCGACCGTCTTTCTCGCCGTCGCCACGGCGCCGCTCTTCGCCGGCAGGCACTTGCTCGAGTACCCGCCCGAGCACGCCGGGCTCTTGATTCTTTGCGTCGAATCGGCCCTGGCGATCTCGATCGCCGCGATCCTGGCGATGTTCTTCCCGGCGGCGGCGCCCGCCGGCCGATCGGGCGAGCGCGCTCGCGAGGAGGGCAGATCATGAGCCAGTGGACCCCCTATGCGCTCTCGGGTGTCGTCGTGATGGCCGTGGCCCTGTACGGGCTCTTCTCCTCCGGACACCTCGCCAGAAAGATCATCGCGGCCAACCTCATCGGGAGCGGCGTGTTCCTGTTCCTCGTGGCGCTCTCGCGACGCGCTCGCTCCGGCATCCCCGATCCGGTGCCGCACGCGCTCGTCCTGACGGGCATCGTGGTGTCCGTCAGCGCGACGGCGCTGGCCCTGGCCTTGGCAAGACGCCTCGGCGGCGCGGCGGACGACGCCGGGGCGACCGGGTCCGCCGGGGGCGACGTGGATGCGCCATGACCCCCGAGCTCGCAGCGTCGATCCTGGTCCCCCTGATCGGGGCCGTCCTGTGCTTGCTCTCGGGGCCGCGCGGCGAACGGTGGGCGTTCGGCGCCACGATCCTGGGCACCGTGGGCGTGGTCTCCTCGGTCGCGTGGTCCGTGGCCACGCGCGGACCGCTCCGCCACGCCGTGGGCGGCTGGGGCGCGCCGCTCGGCATCGCGCTGCGCGCCGACGGCCTGGCGGCGGTGATGCTGCTCGTCGCCGGCGTCGTCGGCGCCCTGACCAGCGCGCAGGCCATCCTGGATGGGCGGGCCGGCCGTCGCCCGGCCGGCAGGTTCTTCGCGATCTGGCTCGCCGCGTGGGCGGCCCTGAACGCCCTCGTCCTGTCGGCCGACATCTTCAACCTGTACGTCACGCTCGAGGTGACGACGCTCGCCGCGGTGGGGCTCATCGCCATCGACGACGACCGCGACGCGCTCTCGGCGGGGTTACGCTACCTCCTGGTCGCGCTCCCGGGCTCGCTCATTTACTTGCTGGGCGTCGCGATCCTCTATGGAACGTACGCCACGCTGGACCTCTCGGTCCTCGGCGCGCGGCTCTCCTCGGACCTCGCGACGCGGGCCGCGCTCGCGCTGCTCACCCTCGGGCTCTGCCTCAAGGCCGCGCTCTTCCCGCTCCACGCCTGGCTGCCGCCGTCCTACGTGAGCGCGAGATCGACCGTCAGCGCCTTCGTCGCCGCGCTCGTCGGCAAAGGCGCGTTCTACATTCTCCTGAGGATCTGGCTCGCGGCCTTCCCCGCGGATCTCGCGCCCCGGGTCGGGCAGCTCCTCGGGGCGCTCGGCGCCGCGAGCGTCGTCTGGGGCGCGCTCCTCGCATTGAGACAGCGGCGGCTGAAGGCGCTCATCGCCTATTCGAGCGTCTCGCAGCTCGGTTACTTCTTCCTGCTCTTTCCGCTCGACACCCCGGGCGCCTGGTCGGGCAGCGTGTACATGGCGATCTCGCACGCCGCCGCCAAGGCGTCGATGTTCCTGGCGGCCGGCACGATCCATCGCGCGGTCGGCCATGACGACCTCGATGGGCTGCGGGGCCTGTCCGAGCAACTCCCCCTCACCTCCTGCTCCCTGATGCTCGCGGGCGTCAGCCTGATGGGGATGCCGCCCAGCGGTGGATTCGTCGCCAAGTGGCTGCTCGTCCGCGCGGCCATGGAGCGCGGCGCGTGGTGGCTGGCCGTCGTGGTCCTGGCGGGCGGGCTGCTCACCGCGGGGTACGTGTTCCGGATGTTGCGCCGCGCGCTCACGCCCTCGCCGCGCGACGCGCGCCCGCGCCCGCCCCCGCGCCGCGAGGAGCTCGCCGCCTTCGCGCTCGCCCTGTTCGCGCTCCTGCTCGGGGTCGCGCCGAAGGCCCCGCTCGAGCTCCTCCTCGTGAGGCTGCCGTCGTGAGCCTCGACGCGCTCATTCCCCTCCTGGTCGTCCTCAGCTCTCTCCTGCCTGGGCTCGTCATCTTCCTGCTGACCGAGGAGCAGCACCTCACCCGGACCGTCCTCAACCTGGCCTCGGCCATCGTGAAGCTGGTGCTCACGGGGGTCCTGGTCTGGGGGGTCCTGCGGGGTCGACTTTACGAGACGCGCCTGCCGTTCCTCCCCGGCGCGGATCTGCTCCTGCGCGCCAGCTCGTTCAGCATGCTCTTCGTCACGCTCTCGGCGGTCCTCTGGCTCGTGACGACCGTGTATGCGGTGGGCTACCTCGAGGGCTCACCCCACCGCAGCCGCTTCTTCGGCTTCTTCTCGCTGAGCGTCGCCTCGACGATGGGCGTCGCGCTCGCGGGGAACCCGCTCACGTTCCTCCTCTTCTACGAGATGCTCACCCTCGCCACGTACCCGCTCGTCGTCCATCGCGGCACCGAGGAGGCGCTCCGCGCCGGCGATCTCTACCTCCGCTACACGATCCTCGGCGGGACGTTGCTCCTCGCGGGTGTGATCTCCCTTTACGCGCTCGTCGGCTCGTTCGAGTTCACGGAGGGAGGGGCGCTCCCCGAGCTCGAGCCGCAACGGAGGTCGATCCTCATCGTCGTGTTCGCGCTCCTGATCGGGGGCCTCGGGGTGAAGGCCGCCCTCTTTCCGCTGCACGCCTGGCTGCCGGTGGCCATGGTGGCGCCGGCCCCGGTGAGCGCCCTCCTCCACGCGGTCGCCGTCGTCAAGGCCGGGGCCTTCGGGATCACGCGCGTGGTCTACGACGTGTACGGCGTCCGACTCGTGCATGAGCTCGGCGTCACCGAGCCGCTCGCGCTCCTCGCCGCGACGACGATCCTCTACGGCTCTCTCAAGGCCCTCTTTCAGGACGACCTCAAGTCGCGGCTGGCCTACTCGACCGTCAGCCAGGTCTCTTACATCATCCTCGGCGTGGCGGTGTTCGGCACGCTGACCACCATCGGCGGCATCGTCCATCTCGTCCACCAGGGGCTGATGAAGATCACGCTGTTCTTCTGCGCCGGGAACCTGGCCGAGGAGCTCGGGCTCCACAAGGTGAGCGAGCTGCGCGGCGTGGGCCGGCGGATGCCGTTGACGATGGGCGCCTTCACCCTGGCGGCGCTGGGGATGATCGGCGTACCACCGCTCGCCGGGTTCGTGACCAAGTGGTACCTCGGGATTGGCGCGCTCGAGGCGGGCCAGCCGTGGGTCGTCGGCGTCCTGCTGGTCAGCAGCTTGCTCAACGCCGCGTACTTCTTGCCGATCGTCTGCGACGCATGGTTCCGGGAGCCGGCGGCGCCCTGGCCGGGGGCCGGTCGCCGCGTGGAGGTGGGTTTGCCCCTGCTGCTGCCCACGCTGGTCACGGCGGCGCTCGCCCTCGCGGTGGGGCTCTTCGCCGACACGCCGCTGAGCCCCCTGGGGTGGGCCAAGTTGATCGCCGAGCGGGAGTTCCGCCCGTGAGCCGCGTCGACACGGCCGCCTGGACGACCGTCGCGGCGTTCGCGTTCCCCCTGCTCCTCGCGGCGGCCATGCCGATTCGCGCCCTTCGGCCCCTGACCACGGCGCTCGCCCCGTGGGCCGCGCTGCCGGCGCTGCTTCTCGCCGTGGGCCTGCGGGGTCGCGCGACCGTCGACTGGGCGTCGGCCGTCTTCGGGATGCAGCTCGGCGCTCAGGGCATGGTGGCGCAGGCCTTCCTGCTCTTCACGGCGTGCCTCTGGCTCGCCGCCGGCCTCTTCGCCCGCGCCTACATGGCGGAGGATCCGCATCGCCCTCGTTTCTGGCTCTTCTTCCTCGCCACGTCGAGCGGGAACATCGGGCTCGTGCTCGCGCGGGACGTGGCGACCTTTTATCTCTTCTATGCGCTCATGACCTTCGCCGCGTACGGGATGGTCGTCCACGACCGGACCGAGGCGGCGCTCCGCGCGGGTCGGGTCTACCTCGTGATGGCCCTCGCCGGCGAGATGCTGCTCTTGATGGCATTTTTCCTCATCGCCGGCGCCGACATCAACGTCGGCCTGGAGGACGTCCCGCGCGTCGTGGCTGCCTCGGCACACCGGGAGTTGCTCGGCGCGCTGGTGCTCGTCGGCTTCGGGGTCAAGGCCGGGGCGATCCTCCTGCACATGTGGCTTCCGCTCGCGCATCCGGTGGCGCCGACGCCGGCGAGCGCGGTCCTGAGCGGCGCGATCATCAAGGCGGGCCTCCTCGGCTGGCTGCGCTTCTTGCCCCTCGGCGAGGTCGCGCTGCCCGCCCACGGCGCTGCGTGCGTGGTCGCCGGGGCCAGCGCGGCGTTCTACGGCGTCGCGCTCGGGCTGACCCAGCGAGATCCGAAGACGATCCTGGCCTACTCCAGCATCAGCCAGATGGGCTTCATGACGGCCGCGATCGGCGTCGGCCTCTCGAATCCAGCCGTCGTTCCCTCGGTGGTCGCGGCGATCGTCTTCTACGCGACGCACCACGCCGTGGCGAAGGGGGCGCTCTTCCTCGGGACCGGCGTGGCCAGGGCGACGGGCTCCGGCTGGCCGGGGCGCCTCGTGACGCTGGGCCTCCTGTGGCCAGCGCTGGATATCTCCGGGGCGCCGCTCTCCAGCGGCGCGCTCGCGAAGATCTCCCTCAAGAGCGTGGTGGAAGAGGCGTCCTGGGGGACCACCCCGCTGCCCTGGCTGCTCTCCGTCGGCGCCGTCGCCAGCACGGTTTTGATGATCCACTTCCTGCATCGCACGATCCCCCGCTCGACCGAGCCCGGCGCCCCCGGGGCGGGGCTGTGGGTGCCCTGGGCGTCCCTCCTCGTGCTGGATCTCGTCCTCCTCGCGAGGCCGCCCGTCACGCCGGAGGACGCCGCGCTGCTCTTGCATGCCGACAAGATCTGGGGTGCGGCCTGGCCCGTGATCGTGGGCGTCGTGGTCGCCGCCGGCGTCGGGGTGCTGCGACGACGAGGCGCGCGACTCCGCGTCCGTGTCCCGCCTGGAGATCTGCTCTACCTGGTGGACGCCGCCCTGCCGAGGCTGGAGCGGGCCGTGCTCGCCGCCAGGGAGGCATGGATAAGCGCACCGCTCCGGAAAGGGCGCGCGCTGCAGGCCTCGATCGCGCGGGTCTCGGATCGCCTCCTGCAGGCAGCGGAAAAGGTCGAGGTCGATCTCGCGGCGTTCAGGACGATCGGGTTGCTGTTCCTCTTCGGGATCCTTGTCCTGGCCGCGCAGCTCCTGTCGACGTCCATGGGGGGCCGTTGAGGCTGCGTGAGGGGTCTCGCCAGGCTGCCCGGCCCCCCGGGGGGGCGCAATCGCCCCCCGGCGGGGCCGGTCGGATCTGCCAGGTCAGTACTCGGTGTTGTTGGACGTCGTGATCCTCGACCCGGACAGCCCCATGAACAGCTCCTTGCCGATGTCGCTGTAGCGCGTGTTCGTCATCGTGACGGTGCTCGTGCTGCTGTCCGTCCTGAAGATGGCCTCCTTCATGCGGGAGATGTCGCAGCGGTCGATGAACACGTCGACCTTGAACTTGGTGCCGCCGTTCTGCCGGATGAACTTGCCGGCGTTCGAGGCCCTGAAGTTCGAGACCCGGAAGGTGCTGGCCGCGTTGATCTGGAACACCTTGTCCTCGCCGTTCACGGCCGAGCCGCCGTTCAGCACGACCGTGCCGGACCCCTTGATGGTCAGGGCGTCCTCGCCGATGTCCTCCCAGACGATGTTCTCCAGCGTGACGTTCCCGTAGGTGTGAATGCCGTCGGCCGCCGGCGCGCCGAGGACGACGTTCCTCAGCACCGCGCCGTTCTCCAGCTTGAACACCGGCTTCTGCCCCTCGGACTGGCTGCCGTCGCCGAGCGCGCTGCCGGCGATGAAGCGCTTGCCACCGCCGTCATACACCTGGCCGGATTTCACGACGATGGTGGAGCTCACGACCCCGCCGTTCCCGATCGTCGTGCTGCCCCCGCCCCCGCCCGAACCGCTCGACGAAGAGCTCGACGTCGAGCCGCTGCTGCTCGATCCGCCGCCGCTTCCGCCGCTTCCCGCGCTTCCGCTCCCCGTCGGCACGAGCTCGATGTAATCGATCTTGAAATCGTAGTCCTTCGCGCTGGAGCTCTCGCCGGTGGAGACCAGCCTGAACGCCACGGTGCCCGACAGGCTCCTCGTACCGAGGTTCACGACGTTCCAGCGGTCGCTCGACGAGGAGGAATATCCGTCGAGGCGCCCCACCGAAGCGTTGTTCAGCCGGAGCTCGTAGCTCCCGTACACGTTGCGCTGGGCATAACGCACCACGACCTGGTACTGCCCCGCGGGCACCGATCTCGAGAACTGGAAATAATCGCCGCTGGCGTTCGCCTGGAGCCTCACCGTGCTCGAGCTCGCGTCGACCTTGTCCCCCGACGAGGTGGACCAGGTCTGCGACTCGCCCTCGAACCGCGTGGCGCTCACCGCCTCGCTCGCGCTCTCGATCTCCATCATGGCCTCCTCTTCCGAGAGGCAACCGGCCGCGATGGTCCCAGCCAACCCCAGCGTCAGCAGCACAGGAGAAGCGAAGGTTCGTCGAAAGTTCATGTTCACGTTCCTCATGTTGTCGCGAGTTGACGCGCAGCCCATGCGTTCTCCGGACGACCTCGCGGTGAGGCGTGTGGAGCGGTCGTCAGCCCCCCCACGCGCACGCCAGGTGTGCTCCGGCGCTGCGCTGGTCGCACGTGCCTTCATGGCAACGCGCAGGCCATATGCTGGCTTGGTCGAGACCGTCAACATCGCACGATCTCGCTGGATCTTTCCTCGAAGGAGCCGTGATATGCTTCCTCGTTCACGGCGGCGCGCCAGCGCGCTGTCACGCGCGGGTGGAACAGTGTCAACCCGGAGTCGACAGGCATCGACCTCGACGAGCCGACCGCCGCCGGACGACGGGTGACGCAACGCGGCGATTCCAGCACGATCGCAGCGCGCGTAGCGTGAGCACAACGGGTTGCCGTCGAGTCCGCCCTCATCCATAATCAGCCATGCTTCGACTGCTTCGATATCGCACGTGCGGGGTCGTGCTGACCCTGGCGCTGGCGGGAGTCGCCGGCTGCCTTGGAGATCTCGGAGTTCCCGGCGCCTCCGGGTCGAGCTCGTCCGGATCGGGCCCCTCCGGCTCGGGCTCCTCCGGCTCGGGCTCCTCCGGCTCGGGCTCCTCGGGCTCGGGCTCCTCGGGCTCTTCCGGCTCGGGCGGCGGCGTCACCCTGCCGGATGGAACGGAGAGCGCGACGCTCCTGCCCGCGCGGATTCGCCGCCTGACGAACGCGGAGTACGCCGCCTCGGCGCGCGCGTTGACGGGGACCACCACGAACCCGAGCGAGCGCTTCGCGCCGGACTCGCGGCAAGCCGGCTACACGGTGAACGACGCGCAGCGCGTGGATCCGGTGCTGGCGAAGCAGCTCGCCGCCTCGGCCGAGGCGCTCGCCGCCGAGGTGAAGGGCAAGCTGGCGGAGCTCGCCCCCTGCGCGGATCCGAGCGCGCAGGCGGAGAGCTGCGCCCGGGAGTTCATCCGGTCGTTCGGCGGCCGCGCCTACCGCCGCCCGCTCGACGCGGCGGAGGCCGACGCGCTGTTCACGGTCTACCAGGTCGGCGCGAAGGGCGCGACGTACGCCGACGGGGTCGAGCTCGTCGCGCGCGCGGTCCTGCAATCGGCCGGCTTCCTCTACCTGACCGAGCTCGGCGACGGCTCCGGCGGCGACGTGCTCACCCTCACGCCCCACGAGCTGGCGAGCTCCCTCTCGTACCTCGTCACCGCCGGCCCGCCCGACGACGCGTTGCTCGAGGCCGCCACGTCGGGCGCGCTGCTCACGCCCGAGGGCCGCGAGGCCGAGGTGCGCCGGCTGCTCGAGACGTCGCCGGCGCGCGAGCGCCTCGTGCGGGTCGTCCGCGAGTGGCTCGGCGTCGACCGGATCGCGGTGACCGGGAAGGACTCGAACGTCTACCCCGCGTTCGCGGGCGCCAGGGAGGCGATGGAGCGCGAGACGGAGCAGTTCGTCTCGGAGGTGCTGTGGGGCTCCACCGGCACGGTCGGCGAGCTCCTGGGCGCCGACTGGAGCGTCATCGAGGCGCCGCTCGATCAGGTCTACGGCGCTGCCGGCACCGGGCGCGTGACGCTCCCGAACCGGCGCGGGCTCCTCAACCAGGGCGCCTTCCTCTCCGTCTACGCGCACGCCACGGAGACGGCCCCGGTGCTGCGCGGGGTGGCCATCCTGCGCCGCGTCGCCTGCACCAACATCCCCTCACCCGTCGAGCTCAACATCAACGTCGTCCCGCCGGTGCCCGACCCGACCAAGACCACGCGGGAGCGCTTCGAGGTCCACGCGACCGACCAGGAGTGCAGGGGGTGCCACAACCTGATCGATCCGTTCGGCTTCTCGTTCGAGGCGTTCGACGGCATGGGCATGGCCCGCACGACGGACAACGGGCACCCGGTCGACAGCGCCGTGACCGTGGCGATGGGCGCCGACTTCGACGGCGCGTACCCGGACAGCAACGCCCTCGCGGTCACCCTGTCCACGAGCCCGACCGTGCGCTCGTGCTTCGCCCGCAACGTGTTCCGCGCCTCGGCCGGCCGCGGCGACAAGGACGCCGCCGAGAGCGAGGCGTCGTTCCTGAAGGTCTGGGAGACCCTGCCCGAGGCCGAGCAGGGCAAGCTCGTCGAAACGCTCATCGCCTACGTCAAGAGCGATCTCTTCAGCCATCGGAGGCCCCAGTGATCCGCCGATCGACAACACGCCGCACGTTCCTCCGCGCCATCGGCGCGGGCCTCGCGACGCTCCCCTTCGTCAGCATGCTCGAGGACTCCCTGGCCCAGGAGAGCGGCGAGGAGCTGCCGCTCAAGCTCATCGCGCTCTATCACCCGCACGGCATCGCCGCCGAGTACTGGGCGATGCGCGAGGGCGACACGGAGACGAGCTTCGACATCACCTACGAGAACTGCTCGCTCCAGCCGTTCGACGATCCGGCGACCTTCGGCAAGAGCTTCAAGGACAGGATCCTCGTCGTCGAGGGGATCGACCACCTGTCGAACGCCAACGGGCACGACTCGGCCGGCACCATGCTGACCGGCAGCCGCATCGACGGGCAGAAGCCGCTCAACATCTCGCTCGACCAGTACCTCGCGGTGGAGAAGGGGCTCGGCGCCGACACCCGCATCACGAGCGTCGCGCTCGGGGTGGGCCTGGACGGGACCGCCTCGGGAGAGACGCTGTCCTTCGGGGCGGGCGGCGCGCCGCTGCCGAAGATCATCCACCCGACCGAGGCGTTCGAGCTCCTGTTCGCGGGCCTCGTCGTGGGCGACGACCCCGAGGCGCAGGCCCGCGCGGCGCGGCAGCGCGAGCTCGGGCAGAGCGTGATCGACTTCGTGCGCGGCGACATCAACCGCCTGCGCGGGCGCCTCGCGCCGGCCGAGCAGCAGAAGCTCGATCAGCACCTGACGTCGCTCCGCGAGCTGGAGAAGCAGTACGCCGCGCCGAGCGCCGGCGGGCAGGCGTGCGCCTTGCCGCCCAAGCCCGACGCGTCGAAGTTCCCGTCCGTGAAGCAGTGGAACGGCGGCGAGCCGTACTTCGACGCCATCACCGACGCGCACATCGACCTGTTGGCGCAGGCCATCGCCTGCGGGGTCACCCGCTTCGCGACGCTGTTCATGAACGACCTGGCGTACGAGGGGAACCCGCTGGGGTTGCCGAAGGACAACCACGGCTCGGTCGCGCACACGTACGACGCCTCGCCCGTCGGGAACAACGGCCGCCCCGGCGCCGGCAACCCGTCGACGTGGGTCCCGCTCGCGAAGTTCAACCGCTACAGCTACTCGAAGATCGCGCGCCTCATGCAGCGGCTCGACGCGCTCGGCGCCCTCGACAGCACGCTGATCTACGCGTCGAGCGACATGGGGAACCCCGCCCTGCACAGCACGCGCAACGTGCCCACGCTGCTGGCGGGCGGGGCGAACGGCAAGTTCCGGATGGGCCGGCGCATCAAGCTCAAGGCGGACTGCCCTCCGGATTCGCCGTGGTGCGGCGAGGCCGACGCCACGTTCACGCCCGTCACGAACAGCCGGATCCTCGTGTCGATCGCCCAGGCGTTCGGCGTCGAGATCGACGCGTTCGGCTCCCAGCCCGACCCGAAGCTCACGACGGGCGCGCTGAGCGAGCTCACCTGAACAAGCGAATCACGAGGGCGGAGGGCCCAGCTCGGGCGCGGCCGGGGCGGGCCCTCGCCGCCCGCCCTCACCGCGCGCGCAGGACGCGGCGGTAGGTCTCGAGGTACGCCGCCGCGGTCCTCTCCGCCGAGAAGCGCTCCTCCGCGGCGCGGCGGCATGCCGCCCGGTCGAGCCGGTCGACCGCGCCGATCGCCTCGGCCATCGCCGCGACGTCGTCGACCAGGTAGCCCGTCCGGCCGTGCTCGACGATCTCCGGGAGCGCGCCCGCGCCGCGGAGCGCGATCACGGGCGTGCCCGAGGCGAGCGCCTCCATGGCGACCAGCGAGCTGGTCTCCTGGACCAGGCTGGGGACGAGCAGGCAGCGCGCCGCGGCGAGGAGCCGGCGCTTCCTGGCGAGGCCGATCGGGCCGAGGAAGCGCCGCGGCGGGCCGCCCTCGGCGTGGAGCAGCGGCAGGAGGACCTCCTCCAGGTACCGCGTGTGCGCCTCGTACCCGAACGCCTGCCCCGCGACGAGCAGCGGGACCCCGGCGCGGGCCGCGGCCTCCACGGCCACGTGGTAGCCCTTCTCCGGGCAGATCCGGCCGAGCGCGAGGGCAAAGCCGCGCTTGTACCGCCGCGGCCGGTAATGCTCCAGCCGGACGCCGTTCGGGATGTCGGGCAGGAGCTTGGCCCCCGGCGGGCACGCACGCCGCTGGGTCGCGGAGACGCAATGCAGGAAGGTCGCCGGGCGGCCCAGCCGGAAGACCTCGGGCGCGTAGAAGCTCGGCGGGAGGTGCAGCGTGACGAGCGCCGGGACGCCGGGCCCGGGCAAGTAGCGGTCGAAATCGACGCCGTGGAGGTGGACGAGGTCGATCGGATAACGCTCCAGGGCGCGGGCGATGGCGCGCCGGTGATGGTGGTGCGCCGTCGCGGTGGCCGCCTCGTCCAGGACCGCGTCCGGCGGGGGCGCCGGCGTGGCGAGCAGCGTGCCCGCGCACGAGGAGCCCTGCGGGGCGACCACGAGGGAGCGGTGACCGCCGCGGGTGAGCGCCTCGTCGAGCATCGAGACCACCTGCTCGACGCCGCCGACCGCGTCGGGCCCGACCGGCGCGAGCGGGTAGCCGACGAGCAGGATCGTCAGAGGCATGGCGCTCGCCCGAGGCCGAGCCGCGCGAGCGCCCCCGCGGCGAGCTCCCGGAAGCGGGCGCCGTCGATCGGGAAGGCGAGCCGCTCGTAGTGGAGCGTCCCCTCGTGCGGGGGGCGCCGGAAATCGTAGGCGGGGGCCGGCCGGAACCGCTCGATCTCCGCGCCGAACGGGGCGAGCGTCTCCCTCTGGCTGACGAAGCAGGCCAGCATCGCGCGCTTCCGCGCCGCCTCCTCGTCGGAGAGCCGGAGGGCGACCTCCTCGAGGGCGCCCGGATGCGGGAGGAACTCCCCGACGACGAGGTGCCCCGGGGCGGCGTGGTACGAGGCCGCCTCGACGATCCGCGGCGCGGCCGCGCCGTCGCGCCGCGCGAGCAGCGCCGCCGCGTGGACCGCGAGCGCGGCCGCGTCGTGGTCGGGGTGGCCGCCCTCGTAGGGGTGCGTGATCACCACCTCGGGCCGCGCGCGCTCGAACAGGTCGAGGAGCTCCCGGGCGAGGCGCGGGGCCTCCTCGATGGCCTCCTGGTCGGCCGCGCCGAGGCACCGGAGCCTCGGCGCCGACGGGCGCCCGATGGCGAGCGCGCGGGCCAGCTCCTCGCGCCGGAGCGCCATGTAGCGCTCCCGCCCGACGCCCGCGAGCCCCGGCGGCAGGAAGCGGCGGTCGTGGGGCGCCCCGTCGGTCACGTGCACCACCTCGACAGGATCGAGCCGGCCGAGCCGCGCCCCGAGGCCGATGGTCTCGTCGTCCGGGTGCGCGACCACGACGAGGCAGCGCGGCGCCGGGCCCGACGAGAGCCACGCGTACGGCCGCGAGGCGGGCGCCGGGGTGGTGGGGCCGCCCCTCTGGCGGAGCGCGGCGGGCCTCATGGCGTCGCCTCGCCCTACCCCGCGTAGCGCCGCGTCATCCGGGCGCAGAAGTCCGCGAACTCCTCGATGCGCTGCGGAGGGCTCGTGTGGTGCGGCCTCACGCCCGCGTGCTCCGGGGTGAAGCAGTACGTGAGCGTGATCTCGAACGGATCGAGCGCCCTCATCTGCCGATCGAACCACGCCTCGGCCCCGGGCCGGAAGCTGTCGGCCCAGCTCAGCCCGGTGCGGAGGTGACGCACCCCGAGCTTCTTCAACCACGCCACCGCGTCGTCGAGCCGGTGGTCCTCGTAATGGAACCACTGACAGATGCCGAGATCCGGGGCGTGCTCGGGGAAGAGCCGGAGCGCGCGCTTGGGCGTCCCGTCCTCGCGGAGCAGGCCCATGTAGAAATGGCGATAATAGGACGACCCTTCGGCCTCCCGGTGACGGGTCGTCGCCGGCCAGGCGCGCGGCAGGTCGTAGAGGCTGTACCAGTGGACCCTGTCGACCTTGCCGCGGAGCAGCTCGGCGCTCCGCCG
Organism: Sorangium cellulosum; assembly: GCF_004135735.1. GTDB lineage: Bacteria > Myxococcota_A > Polyangia > Polyangiales > Polyangiaceae > Sorangium > Sorangium cellulosum_F. Next base: position 7,840,121 of record NZ_CP012670.1, read on the forward strand.
GAGCCCGAACTCCTGCACCTCCTCGGCGCCGAAGGTCGACACGCCGATCTCGGTGATCCAGAGCGGCCTGTCGGTGACCGCGCGGATCTCCTCCAGCTTGCTGGGCCACTCGTGGATCTGCCAGTGATTCCAGTCGAGCGGAAAGCCGTGCACCGCCACCACGTCGACGTGCTCGAGCACGCCCTGGCGATCCATGTTGGCGATGAACCCCGGGTCGATCGGCGAGATGCCGCCCAGCACGCGGGGCAGGCCCGGGCGCTCGCTCCGGATCGCGTCCGCGGCGAGCTTCACCATGGCGCCGTATGTCGTCCAGTCCGGATCGATCTCGAAATCCCAGTGCGACTTGTTGTTGGGCTCGTTCCAGAGCATCACCGCTTCGATCATGCCTTCTCTCCGTTCACGCCCGTCACGGCAGCTCGCCTGGCCGGGTAGACCGCGCCCGGCGCGCCGCGGTCCTTCTCGCCGCGGCGGCAGATGTAGACCTCGGCCTCGGGGTGGCTCACGATCTCGAAGCCGGCGCTCCGGAGCATCGCCTCCGTGCAAGCCCGGTTGGGGATCCACCAGTTGGTCGGGTCGTGCGAGTAGCTGTCCTCCACGAAGTGGAGCCGCGGATAGCCCGCCTCGTCGAAGATCCGCGCCTCCGAGAACGGGTAATCGCGGAGGAGCGGCGTCACCTCGGCGCTGCCGCGCTGCATGCTCTGGAAGACCAGCGTGTGACCGACCACGTGCTCGTGGAGCAGGTCGAGCGCCAGGAGCGGGTGGCGGAGGTGATAGAGGACGCCCATGAACAGGACGATATCGAACCGCTCCCCCAGGCGGCCCACGTCGTAGACGGAGAGGTTCCGGAGCTCGATGTCCGCCCCGGAGACCTCGGCGGCGAAGCGCGCCTGCGCCAGGTAGTCCTCGTCGCTGTCGATCCCGAGCACCCGCGCCGCCCCGCGCCGCTTCATCTCGAGCGAGTAGAACCCCGCGTTGCACCCGATATCGAGGACCGTCTTGCCCGTGAGATCCGCCGGGATCGCGTGGGCGAAGCTCTTCCACTTGAACGCGGGGTAGTCGCCCAGGAAGTGATCCGGCGCCGTCTTCACCCCGCCGAGATCGATGTTGTGGAACCACCGCCCGAGCCGGCGCACGCGGTCCTGGATCTGCTCGCGGGTCAGCTCCGTCGCCCGCTCGACGCGCCTCTCCATGACGCCTCCCATCACCCCGTCGCCCCGCTGAGGAGCTGGATGGCCTCGCGGTAGCCGTGCAGCGTCCCCACGTCGACGTACGCCTCGCCGGCCCGCACCGCGCGCGCGCTGCCGCCGCGCGCGAGGTGCTCGTTCACCAGCGTCCCGATGTACACATCCCTCTTCCCGCGCTCGCAGAAGAGGTCGTACAACGCCCGCATGACCGCGCCCGTCAGCCTGAAGGCGCCCCAGACCCACCGCGAGCGCGCGCCCGCCTGCTTCACCTGGATCTCGAGCACCCTGCCCTGCTCGTCGGTGACGACCGCATCGAACAGCTCCGGGTGCGTGACCGGAAACAGCAGGAACGACAGGCCGCCGCCGTCGAGATGACACAGCCCGTGCTCCGGGAACCAGACCGTGTCGGGCAGCCCCACGAGGACCTCCTCCTCGGGCCGGATCCACGGCAGCGCCCGGAAGATCGCGTCGCAGAGCCCGGCGGCGACCGGCTGCACCACGTAACAGACGTGCGCCGGGCCCACGCTCCCCCCGTAGTACTCGACGATATCCGACTTGCCCGACGAGATGACCATGCAGATCCGGGTCGCGCCGGCGAGGATCATCCGGTCGATGAGGTACTCGCTCACCGCGCGCGGCCGCTCCACGTCGCCGTCCCTGCGGGTCCCCACCGGCAGCAGCTCCTTCGAGAACGCGAGCGGCTGGATCCTGCTCCCCAGGCCCGCCGCCGGAATCACTCCCCACATGGTCCTCTCCCTCCCTTCATTGCCCTGACACCGACTCGAGGATGGAGACGAGCTCCGCCGCCCGCCGCGCGGCGCTATGCTCCGCGAGCACCCGCTCCCGCGCCGCGCGGGCGATCCCCGCGATCTCGCCCGGAGGCAGCGAGAGCGCCTCCACGGCCTCGTCCGTGGTCGTCGCCACGAGGATCTCCTCGCCCGGCGTGAAGAACGCGTCGAGCCCCTCCCAGCGGTCGCTCAGGACCGGCGTCCCGCACGCCGCGGCCTCGAAGAGCCGCCCCGAGGGGCAGTAGCCCATCGCCGCCATCGCGCCCCGGGTGACGTTGAGCGTCAGCGGGGAAGAGCCGTAGAACGCCGGGTGATCCGGCGGCGCCACGTGGCGCACGTAATAGACGTTCGGCGCCCAGGGGAAGCCCTCGGGGTAGAGCGAGCCCCCGAGGACGAACCGCTTCTCCGGGAGCCTCCGGGCCGCTTCGAGGAAGAGCGTGGAGAGCGCCTCCTGCCGGTCGGCCGCGTACGTCCCCAGGTACGAGAGATCGCCGCGGAACGCGCCCCGGGGCGGGACGGGGCGGTACACTCCGGGATCGGCGCTCCCGTAGAGCGGGAACACCCGCCTCGCGCCGAGCCGCGTCCGGAGCTCCGCGAGCGCCTCGCCGCCGGTGAAGCTGAGCACACAGTCGAAATCGACGAGCCCGCGCGGGCCGAGGTAGCCGACCGGCTGGCCGGCGCTCAGCCGCTCCAGCGTGACCGGCGTGTCGAGGTCGTAAAAGACCTTGAGGCCGCGCGACTCGAGGACCAGCTCCGTCGCGGCGATCCCGTCGGGGCAATACGAGGTCACCATCGCCGCGTCGGCCTCCCGGGCGGCGCGCCGGGCCTCGGGCAGGATGTCCTCGAGCGAGGTGTAGAGCCGGAGCGCGTGGCCGTGCGCGAGCGCGGTCAGATCCCGGTGCGAGGCGTAATAAGGGACGTCGCGCTCGAAGAAGGTGACGTGGTGCCCGGCCCGCCCGAGCGCGTCGACGAGCCCGCGCCACAGCGTGGCGTGGCCATTGCCCCAGGAGGAGCTGATCGTCAGGCCGAAGATGACGAGCCTCATGGCGAAACCGGACCTCCTCTAGGTCTGCGCCACCGCGGGCGCCGGCGCCCCGGCCCTCTTCCGCTCGTCGATCTCGCCGAGGATCATCGCCGCCACCTCGGGGCGGCAGCGGATCCGCGGGAGCCGCGCCCTCGCGGCCGGCCGGAGGCGGCGGAGCGTGTAAGCGACCTTGGCGCGGGTGTGCTCGGGACCGTAGTAGTCGAGGAACCCGGCGCTGTTCAGCGAGAAGAACGAGAGCGCGTCGGCGTCGTTGAGCAGGGCGAGCTCGGCGTCGTCCCCGGGCCGCTCGTGCGCGCCAACCAGCGCGCCGATCCGGTCGAGATCCCCGGGCGAGAGGCCGAGGCCGTCGAGCGCGGCGCGGGCCAGCGCCGCCCCGCGCCGCGCGTGCTCGTCCTTGAAGGCCTGGTAGTCCGGGGCGCGGTGCTCGACGCGGACGAGCGCCTCCGAGGCCAGCCGCTCCACGTCGTGGAACAGCGCCGCCGCCTGGGCGGCGAGGCCCGCGCCCGGATCGAGGCGGAGCATCCACTGCCACACGTCGATCGCATGATCGTGATCGGCGCGGACGAGGGGCCTGTCGAGATCGTGGAGCGCCCGGTGCCGCGCGAGGAGCCGCGCGAAGACCGCGGTCGTCGAGGCGACGTTCCGCCTCCGGATGAACCGCTGGCAGCGCGTGAGGACCTCGAAGGCCACCTGGGCGGCGCCCTCCCGCTCGACGCCCTCGATCAGGAGATCGAAGTCGCCGCGGGCGTCGAGCGCGTGCAGCGCGGTGTCGAGCGCCCACAGATCGAGCGTGGAAGCGCGGAAGGCGCGCGCGTCGACGACCGCGCGGCGCTCGCCGCCGGGCGGACAGGGCGCGTCGATCTCCCCATCTGGGAGCTCCACGCCAGGGAACTCCCCGGCGAGCTCCGCCCTGTCGGAGGGGGAGAGGAGCGGTGCGCTGTGGGCCGGTGGGTCATCGCTGCTCGACGGCGAGCCGGCGACGCAGATCAGGCGCTTGAGCATGAGCTCGCTCTTCGGTCTGCGGCGGGCAGGCTCCGGGCGTGGAGCGCGAGACGGCCCCCACGAGGGCGCTCGCCGCGGACGAACCAGGGGAACGACCGCGTGAACCTATCGCCGCGGGGCTCACCGCACCATCGCGGAAATTCCGCACAGCAGGGTCAGGAAAGAAATGAGACCGAGGCGCGAGCGCCGTAGCCGCGCTGGCGCATCACCCGAGATCTCCCGCTGAGCCCGCGGGGCGGAGGCCCTCGATCAACGCCGCGCGGTAGCGCTGTCGCGCCGCGACGAGGCGCCGCACCTCGGCGGCATCCTGGAGCGCCCCCGCGGCCATCGCGGCGTATCCGAGGCGGAAGAGCGCGTACGCCGCGAGATACGCCCGGAGGCGCGGCCCGGGGCGATCGCCCGAGCGGCGCCGATACCGCTCCAGGAAGACGCTCTGGGCGTCGGCATCCATCCGCCACTCGACGATGGCCCCGGCCAGATCCCAGGCGATGTCCGCGGGGCCAGGCAGAAAATGATCGTCGCCGTGCGCGGTCGCGTCCACCTTGAAGAGCTCGTCAGGGCCAGAATCGGCGCCGGAGGAGGCGCGGAGCCACTCGTGAGGATCCATCTTGCCGTCGACGATTGCAGGACGGGCGACCTCCAGGGAGAGATCCGCCGGGAGCTCACACCCCATCTCGACAGAGAAATTGGTGCGAGTCATCGTAATGAGCTCCTCGGAAGGAGCGCTCGGGACCGGGAAGGCCGAGGCGCGGAAGGCGCAGTAGTCGGCGAGGCGCTCCAGCACCGCCGTGGAGAGGTCCTCGGCCTGGAGCGGCGGGGCGGCGAGCCGGGGCGTGGAGAGGAAGCCCTCGCCCTCGTCGCGCGGCGCGGGCCCGAAGCCGGCCTCGGCGATGGCGCGCGCGCGCTCCAGGCACTCGGCGCCATGACGGCCCATGCCCTCGAACTTGAGGATCCGGCGGCCATCCCGGGAAAGGAACTTGAGGCGCTCCAGCGTCGTCCAGGAGGCCGGCCAGCGCGCCTCGTCGTCGTAGGCGTGACGGCGCCATGCCCCGCCGCCGAGGGGCTCACCCACGTCGCGCGGAGGGCGCGCCCCGCCCTCGACGCGCTCCGAGCGGAAGGATCGCCACCTCCGGGCGCCGTCCGGCGCGATCAGCGCGTCGGGGTCGGGCGCGCGGCTGCCCAGGAAGACGATGTGATCGCGCGGGCCGCCGGCGGAGGCCAGGGCGTCGCCGGCCGCGAGAAACGAGGAGCCGCTGAGGCCCGGCCCCTCGTCCACCACCCAGAACCGCGCGCCCTCGGCGAGGCCGTCCTGGACCCAGCGGCGCTCGCGGGCGGCGAGCTCGATCCGTCGATCATAGGGGTGTCCGACCGGACGCACGGTGACGCGCTCGGCCCGGATCCCCTGCCGCCGGAGCGCCGCGACGGTCACCGCGCTCAGCGTGGTGCCGATGCTGCGGATGCCGACGACGCGGACCGGGCCTCCCGGGGACGCGAGGCGCTCGGCCAGCCGGGCGAAGTCGAGCGGGTGGAGCGCGTAATAGGAGAACCCTTCCGGCGGCGAGGTGGAGACCGTCGCGGGCACGGGGAGCGCGGCGAGGGCGTCCGGCGAGATCGCGCGCGCTGCCCGGCCGTCCGCGCCGCCACCGACGAGGAGGCTCGCGAGGTCGTCTGTCAGGCGCGCCAGGCGGGCGGCGGCGGCCGCGCCGGCGTCGGCGAGGATCGACTCGAGCTCGCCCGCGCGGATCAGGGCGCGGAGCACGCCCTGGCGGAGGGCCTCGGCGCTGGCCGGGGCCGCGACCGCCCGGAGATCGTCTGCGAGCTCGGCGGTGAGCCGCTGCCCCGGGACGTCGCGGCGGCCGCCGCGGAACACGTACATGCGAGCTCCGGAGCTGTCGGTCATGGCCGGTACGCGCGAGGGCGCTCATGCGCACGCCGCAAGGACCGGTATCGCTGCGGGGTGTGCAGCCCGATCACGGCGCGCGCCAGCGCGGGATCTCCTGACACGATGCGCGCCCGGACGCCACGCCCGGCCGCCGCGACGGCGCGCGCCGCGCGGCTCAGCCCGGCGAAGCGCGCATTGCGTCGACCACCCCCCTTCACTACGATGCCCCTGGATGATCGTCCGCCGCGCACGGCGCCTCGTCTGGATCGTCGACGACAGCCGTCTTGATGCCGAGCGGGCGCGTCGGGTGATCGCGTGCGAGCACGACGTGGAGGTGTTTCATGACGGGCCGGCCGCGCTCGAGCGGCTCTCGTCCTCCGCCGCGCCGCCGGACGCGATGGTCCTCGACTGGATCATGCCGGGCATGACCGGCGTCGACGTGTGCCGCTTCCTGCGCTCCGCGCCCGCGGGGTTCCAGAAGATAGGCATCCTGCTGCTCACCGCGCATCGCCACGTCGATCAGATCGTGGAGGGCCTGTCCGCCGGCGCCGACGATTACCTCGCGAAGCCCTACGAGGACGAGGAGCTGCGCGCGCGCGTCGCGTCCCTCATGCGCTGGCGGGCGCTGCTCGAGCGCGTGGAGCAGGCCGAGGCGGCCAATCGGAGGCTGCTCGAGATCGCCCCCGACCCGCTGCTCGTCGTCGACGCCGAGGGGCGCCTCTCGTTCGCCAACGAGCAGGCGGCGCTCGCGCTCGGCGTCCCGCCGGGCGCGCTGCTCGGCAGGCCGCTCGCGGAGCTGATTCCCGATCTCCCCTCGCCCGGTCTCCCGTCGAACGAGCCCGAGCCGCTCTCCGGAGAGGGCGCGTTGCCCACCGCGGACATCGACATCCGCGGGAGGGTCTTCTCACCGACGCTGAGGGTGCTCCCCGGGGAGGGCGCCCCGAGCACGATCATCTCGCTCCGCGACGTGACCGAGCGGCGCATGCTCGACGAGCGGCGGCTCGATTTCTACTCCATCATCGCGCACGACCTGCGCACGCCGCTGAACGCGATGACGCTGCGGATCGCCTGCATGCTCGGCGACGAGGAGCTCGAGCGGCAGCCTTCCCTGCGCGAGGGCATCCACAAGCTCGACGAGCGATTGCAGTCGCTCGTCGTGCACATCAATGATTTCCTGGAGCTCGCGAGCCTGGAGGGCGCGCGACACCGCATGGAGCGCAAGGACGTCGATCTGGTGCGCCTGATCGGGGACACCATCGAGGACTTCCGGCCGCTCCTGGACGAGAAGGGGCTCACCTTCTCCGCCCCGGCCCCCCGCGCCGACGCCGTGGTGCTCGGCGACCGGAAGCGCCTGGCCCAGGTGCTCTCCAACCTCATCGGCAACGCCATCAAGTTCACGCCGCCGCGCGGCGCGATCACGGCGCGCGTCGACGTGAAGAGTCGCTTCATCGAGGTCTCGCTCGAGGACACGGGGAGCGGCATCGCGCCGGAGCTCGTGCCGATGCTGTTCCAGCGCTACCAGCGGGCCGATCACAAGGTCGGCGGCTCCGGGCTGGGGCTCATGATCGTCCGGGAGATCGTCGAGGCGCACGGCGGCGTGGTCGGCGTCGAGAGCCACCTCGGGCGAGGGAGCCGGTTCTGGTTCCGCCTGCCGCGCAGCCGGCGGGAGCGCAGCACGCCTCCCTGAGCTCGCCGCGTGAACCGACCCGGCCCTGCGCCGATCTGCTCGCGGCTCCTGGCGTCGATTCCGATGTCGATCTCCATGGAGGTCAGCCGCGGGACGACGCGGCGGCGCGGCGTATCCGGCCCTGGGGAACGCCTCTCGCGGCGGCGCGGCGTATCCGGCCCTGGGGAACGCCTCTCGCGGCGGCGCGGCGTATCCGGCTCTGGGGAACGCCCTTCGCGGCGGCGGCGCGGCGTACCCGGCCCTGGCGAACGTCCCTCGCGGCGGCGCGGCGACCCTTGCCCTGGGTCCCGCCGCTCGGGCCGGTCCCCCTCAAGCGACGCACGCGCGCGCCACCGGCGGCAGCCCCGGAGCACCGCGTCGCGGCCTCCCCCCGCCGGCGCCGGCACCGGCGGCCGACCCGTCGACACGCCCGGGCGGCAGGCGCCCGCTCATGAAGCCGCAGACCGCCGCCGCGTCGCCGTCGAAGCGACGTGGAACGCCGTGGGCAGACGAGCGTGACCGCGCGAACCCGCCATGACGCGGCGCAGGTGTCCGGTGACCCCTGGCCGGGCTCCTGGCAGGCGGAGCCGGTCCCCTCGTCTCGAGAGATCACCTGGCAGGGAGCCTCCCCGGGACAGCCGGCCAGCGCGGCCGCCTTCCGGAGCCGCGACTTGGCCCGACGGTGCTCGATCACCACGAGCGCCATGCAGAGCGCCACGAAGCTCAGGTCACGGGCGCTCGGGAGTGGCTGCGACCAGGCCAGCCACGCCAGCGCGAGCGCCACCATGGCGCTGCAAAGGATCCACGATTCGGCGAGCTCATCGCGCGCGGACGTCACCGCGCGGGTCAGCGTCCCCGCGGCGAGAGGGGACCGTTGCGGGGCCTCGTCGCAGTGAACCGCCTCCATCGCGCGTGGGACCTGCGGCGCGCCGTCGTCTGGGACAGGAGGCGTCGCGGGGGCGGCGTCAGCTTCCGTTGCCTTGAGGCGAGGTCTACAGGGCACAGGAACTCCTCCCTGCCTCCGCTGTCGCGGAGCGCGGATCAATCTGGGCAGCCCGGACGCGTGTGCCGGAATTCGTTCACCCTCGGAGTACGAGGATCAGAATAGGGAACCCCCTCGGCCGAGGAAATCGCCGAGCGAGGCCCCGCAGCGCGCGAACGCGCCCGATCGTGCGCGGGCTCACACCTACCCCGCAGCGCGCCGCGCCGCCCGCAGGCCGTGATGGGAGGCTAGGGTCGTCGTGCTCAGGGCCCCTCCGCCCACGCCGTCGAAGCCCACGGTCCCGAAGCGTCCGAGGGTCCCGAGGACGATGACGTGATCGGGCCCCTCCACGACGACGTCGTACGCCCCCCGAGACGCAGAGTCGCCGATAGACGCGCTCCGGCGGTGAGCCAGCGATTGCGCCGCGGTCCCGCCGCTCTCGAATGGGCGGACCCGTCTTCGCCCGACGACATGCCGCCGCTGCGTTGTCCCCCCCCAAGCTCGTCCCGGGGCCGTCGCTCACGGGGCCTTCGCAGGCGGGCGCCTCTCGTGGCCCGCCTGCTCTCCGGCCCCTGCGCGACGACCCCGGGACGAGCTTCGGTGACGCAGGACTAGGCCTCTCCGATGCTCCGCATCGACATCACGTCGATCGGGCGCAGCCCGAGCAGGGCATAGGCCTGCTCCCAGCGCTGGTCCGCCGCCACGTCGAACAGGATGCGCTCGTCGAGCGGGGTCGGCAGCCACGCGCCGGAGGCGATCTCCCGCTCGAGCTGGCCGGGCCCCCACCCGCTGTAGCCGAGCAGCACCGTCCGCCGCCGCGGATCCACGCCGATCGAGCCGCGCACCGCGTCGGCCGCGAGCGCGTCGAACGCGCTCCGGGACGACGTGACCCGCACCCGGGCGCCCACCGGGATGACGCCGCTCTCGTCGGCCTGGAGGTTGGGATCGAGGCACAGGATCCACCCCGAGCTCGGCTGCACCGGCCCGCCGAGGTAGACCGGCGTCGGATCCTTCAGGTCGCTCCCGTAGCCCGCGAACGACAGGAGCTCCCCGAGCGACATCGGCGCCGGCCGGTTCACCACGAACCCGAGCGCCCCGCTCTCGCTGTGCACGGCCAGCAGCACCACCGTCCTGTCGAAGTTCGGATCCCCGAGCGGCGGCGACGCGATGAGGAACCCTGGGGCCAGCACGCTCGCTTCGCTCTTCATCGGCGATCCTCCCTGGCAACGGTCAACCGGCCACTGCGTCCCGCACGGACCTGCCCGGCCAGCGCGGGCAGGCGTGACGACCGTCTGCACCTTACTCCTGCGCGCCGCCGCGCGCGATTGGGATCTCCCGCCGGCGCCGGGACGCCGGGTATAGTGCGGCCATGTACACGGTCGGCGTCCGCGATCACATCATGGTGGCCCACAGCCTCAAGGGTGAGCCGTTCGGCCCAGCGCAGCGGTTGCACGGCGCGACCTACACGGTCAGCGTCGAGGTGGAGCGCGAGGAGCTGTCCCCGCTCGGCCAGGTCATCGAGACGAGCGTGCTGCGCGACGCCCTGCGCGGCGTGCTCGCCGAGATCGACTACCGCAACCTCGACGAGCACCCGGCGTTCGAGGGCAAGCGCTCGACGCCGGAGCTCATCGCCCGCTACATCCACCGCGAGCTCGGCCGGAGGCTCCCGGTCAACGCCGGCACGACCCTCACGATCACGCTGCACGAGTCCCCCCTCGTGTGGGTAAGGTACCGCGCTCCGGTCCGGGGCGCCTCGCTCATGCCCGCCGAGCTGGCCTGATCGCCTCGCCCCTGCCTGCCGCGCTGGCCTGATCGCCTCGCCCCTGTCCGCCGCGCTGGCCTGATCGCCTCGCCCGTGCCTGCCGCGCTGGCCTGGCCGCTCGCTCGCCGCTTGGCACCGCGCCCGGACCGCGGCAAAAGAGCGCGCCGATGACCGCCCCGGTCCTCACAGCGCCGATCGTCCTGACGTTCCAGGGCGGCACCCTCCGGATCGAGGGCCTCGCGCCCGCGGGCGACGCGCTCGACCCGGCGTGCCTCCCCGCCTCGTGCCGCTGGGACGCGCGCGAGCGCGTCCACCGCGTGCCCGCCATCGACTACGCCGAGCTCGTCCTGCGCCTCCGCGCCCACGGCGTCCCGTTCACGGACGCCGCGCGCAAGTACGAGGCGCTCCCGCTCGCGCCGCTCGCCAAGCACGAGCCGTTCCCCTACCAGCGCGAGGCGCTCGAGGCGTGGGCCGGCCGGCGCAGCCGGGGCGTGGTCGTGCTCCCGACCGGCGCGGGCAAGACGTACGTCGCGACGCTCGCGATCGCCGCGCGGCAGCGCAGCACGCTCGTGGTCGTCCCCACGCTCGACCTCCTGAACCAGTGGTACGACGGGCTCTCCGCCGCGTTCGGCGTCCCGATCGGCCTGCTCGGCGGCGGCTACCACGACGTCCTCGACCTGACGGTGACCACCTACGACTCCGCGCACGCCCACATGGACCGGCTCGGCGCCCGCTTCGGCCTCGTGATCTTCGACGAGTGCCACCACCTGCCGAGCCCCTCGTACGCGCTCGCCGCGAAGATGTGCCTCGCGCCCTTCCGGCTCGGCCTCACCGCCACCCCCGAGCGCGCCGACGGCCGGGGCTACGACGACCTCATCGGCCCCATCGTCTTCCGCCGCGAGATCACCGAGCTCTCCGGGCAGTACCTCGCGGCCTACGACGTGGTCCGGCTCGACGTGCCGCTCTCGGACGACGAGCGCGCCGCGTACGAGGCCGCGCGCGGCGTGTACATCGGCTTCCTGCGCGCGAACGGCATCCGCATGCCCGAGGGGTGGGGGCAGTTCATCCTGCTGAGCTCGCAGTCCGACGCCGGCCGGCGCGCGTTCGAGGCCTACCGCCGCCAGCGCAGCCTCGCCCTCTGCGCCCCGGGCAAGATCGACGTGCTCGCGCGGCTGCTCCACGCCCACCGCGCCGACAGGACGCTGGTCTTCACCGAGGACAACGCCACGGTCTACCAGATCTCGCGGCAGTTCCTCTTGCCGGCCATCACGCACCAGACCCGGGTGAAGGAGCGCAGCGCGATCCTCGAGGCGTTCAACCGCGGCGCGCTCTCGGCGGTGGTCACGTCGAAGGTGCTGAACGAGGGGGTCAACGTGCCCGAGGCGAACGTCGCGATCGTCCTGTCGGGCAGCGGCTCGGTGCGGGAGCACGTCCAGCGGCTCGGCCGCATCCTGCGCCGCAGCGAGAACAAGACGGCGATCCTCTACGAGCTCGTCGCCCTCGGCACGAGCGAGCAGCGGGTGAGCGACAAGCGCCGGGAGCACGTTGCTTACCAGTGATCTCGTCCGCGTCCGCCGCCGGGGCGGGCTCGTCGTCCCGCAATACCTGCGCGGCGCGGCGGCCGAGCGGCTGCTCCCGGTCGCGCGCGCGTACGTCGACCTCCTCGCCGCGCGCGTCGGCGAGCGCCGCGACGACGTCGACGCGGCGCTCGACGCGGTGGAGGTGCCGGCGCGCGACCGCGTGGCCGCGCTGGGGCTCCGGAAGGTGCTCGAGGACGGCTGCGAGTACGAGGTGCAGGAGGGCGTCGACCCCGAGGCGCTCCGGCGCGAGCTGTTCCTCGCGGCCGCGGCGGCGCACCGCGCCCTCGACGTGCGCGCCCGCTTCGATCGCGCCGCGGTGCTGGACGAGGTGGCGGCCCGGCTCGGCACGACGCCGGCGGCGATCGAGGCGGGGCTCTACGCCGACCTGCGCGGGGCCGAGATCCTGCGGCGCGCGGCCGCGGATCCGCCCGAGGTCGTGCTGGACCGGTACAACCTGGCGCTGGCGCAGTCGTGCCTCCTGCGGGCGACGCGGGTGTCGATCCGCGTCGAGGGCGAGAGCGCCCCGCGGTACCGGAAGCTCTTCCGCGCGGCCCGGTTCCACGGGCTCCTCCACGTGGTGCAGGGCGATCCGGCCACGGGATACACGATCACGCTCGACGGCCCGTACAGCCTGTTCGACGCGGTCCAGCGCTACGGACTCCGGCTCGCGATGTTCCTGCCGTCGGTGCTCTCGTGCGCCTCGTTCCGGCTGCGCGCGGACCTGCGCTGGGGGCGGGACAAGGAGCCGCTCGCGGTGGAGATCGGCCCCGCCGACGGGCTCGTGTACCACGGGCGCGAGCTGGCCGAGACGACGCCGGAGCTCGAGGCGTTCTGCGAGGGGTTCCGGAAGCTCGGCTCGCCCTGGACCGTGGCGCCGAACGAGCGGCTGTTCGCGCTGCCCGGCGAGGTCGTGTGCGCGCCGGATCTGGTGTTCGAGAACGCGGAGACGGGCGAGGAGGTGTACCTGGAGGCGTTCGGCTTCTGGAGCCGGGACGCGGTGTGGCGCCGCGTGGAGCTCATCCGGAAGGGGTTCCCGGCGAGGATCCTGCTCGCGGTCGGCAAGCAGCTCCGGGTGAGCGAGGAGGTGCTCGGGGAGGACGACGCCGGGGAGATCTACGTGTACCGCGCGACGATGTCGCCGCGGGCGGTGCTCGCGCGGCTGGACGGCAAGCGCGGGGGCGGCTGAGCGACTGCGCCGGGAGCGCGGGGGGCCGGGAGCGCGGGGGACGGCGGGCCTTCGGGGGGCGCGAGCCTGCCGGGGCAAAAAAGATCGCGAGGCGCGTAGGGCGGGCCGGTCGGCGCGCGTCGTAGGAGCAGAAGCCGGCAAGAACACGCTGGCCCTTGCGATCAAGGAGCACGACCCATGATGATTTCGCCTCTCTTCTCGAAGACCCGCAGCACGTTCCGTCGCCTCGTCCTCGGCAGCTTCCTCTCCGTGGCCGTGCTCGCGGGCAGCGGGGCGGCCCTCGCGGCGAGCGGCGCGCCCGACAAGGCGGGCAAGTCGGAGCAGCGCCATGACAAGGACGCTCGCCGCAAGCACGGCCCGAAGGACCCGGCCCGCCTGATCCAGCGGGCCGACAAGAACGGCGACGGCGAGCTGGCCGTCTCCGAGCTCCCGGAGCGAGCGCAGAAGCGGCTGGGCAAGGCGGACACGAACAAGGACGGCTTCCTGTCGGTGGAGGAGCTGAAGGCGCACGCCGAGCAGCACAAGAAGGAGCGGGCAGCGCGGCAGAAGGAGCGCTTCGCCAAGCGCGACACGAACGGCGACGGCTTCCTCACGAAGGACGAGGTGGGCGAAAAGCGCTGGGCGCGGGTGAAGGCGGCGGACCAGAACCACGATGGCAAGGTGAGCGCCGACGAGCTGCGCGCGGCGCGCGGCGCGCGGCGCGCGCAAGCACAAGGCCGCGCGGTAGCGCCGGGGCGGCTGAGCTCTCGTGCCGGGAGCGCGGGGGGACGGCGGGGTTGCCGTGGGGAGGCAACCCTGCCACGGTAGATGAAGCATGGGTCATTGTGGGGTAGATGTGTACCCGATCCGCGAGGTGTCTCCTCTCTGGCGCGCCGGAGAGGAGCCCATGGGTACCAAGCGCAAATTCTGGTGCGAGGCCGATGATGGCCGCAGCTATCTCTTCAAGTATGCTCGGATCGGCACTGGAGAAAACTGGTCAGAAAAGATCGCCGCCGAGGTCGCGGGCGTTCTGGGGATTCCGCATGCGGAGGTGGATCTCGCCATCTGTGAGGGGCACCCCGGGACGCTCACGCTTGCCATCACAGACGGCCAGCTCACTTTGACTCATGGGAACGAGCTCCTGCAGGAGCGCCGTCCAGAGTACCCCGCTCGCATTGCGTACGGGGCATCGGAGCACACAGTCACCTGTGTGCTCGACGCCCTTCGCCAAGGTTTCATTCATCCGCCCGAGGGCACGACGTCGACCGCTCTGATCACGGCGGTGGATTGGTTCCTGGGCTATCTCATGCTGGATGCCTTGATCGGCAATACGGATCGTCATCACGAGAACTGGGCAGTGCTCGTCCGCAGCGACCATCGTGACCGCTATGCGGCGCTGGCGCCGAGCTACGATCATGCGTCGAGCTTGGGTCGCGAGCTGAAGGACGAGGAGCGGCGCGCTCGGCTCGATGGTCGAGACCGGCGGCGCACTATCGAGGCATACTGCAAGAAGGCGCGCTCGGCGCTGTACAGGGACAGCCAGGAAACTGCGCCCATGAGCCCCGTGGATGCATTCCGCGAGGCGACGCGGCACGCGCAACCGGCCGGCCGGCACTGGCTCGATCGACTCGGCGCGACGGAGCATGCTACACTGTCCTGCATCGTGGATCGTATCCCTTCCCAGTGCATCAGCGAGCCCGCTCGCCAGTTCGCCATCGCCGTGATGGCGACTAACCGCCGTGCGTTGCTCTCGCTGCAGGAGGCGCGGCCATGACAGCCGACCGATCTCTCGTCGTCACATGGCTCGACCCCAACCGTCGCTCGATCATGCCTGTCGCCCGCCTGGTCCATCGCGGCGGGAGAGAGGGTGATCTCTACGAATTCCGGTACATCCGTGGCGCCCTGGAGGCGGCGGAAAGAGGTTTCCAGCCGTTCATTGCGTTTCCTGAGCTCGACCGCGTCTACCGGAGCCGGTCGCTCTTCCCCTTCTTTACGAATCGGGTCATGCCCACGACCCGCCCCGACTATATGGAGTACGTCAAGGTGCTGGGGCTCGATCCGACAGAGGCGGACTCGATCGCGATCCTCGGCCGGAGCGGGGGGAGGCGGGAGACGGATCGCATCGAAGTGGTGCCCATGCCGATGCGAGATGAGGCCGGGGGCTATACGACACACTTCCTCCTCCGTGGTGTCCGGTATATCCCGGGAGCAGAGGAGCGCATCGCACGCCTCGCCCCCGGTGAACGGCTATTCTGGATGCTTGATGCACAGAACGAGTCGAACCCTGGTGCCGTTGCGCTCCGCAGTGCGGACAAGTGCTTGCTCGGTTACATCCCGGACTACCTCGTCACGGACGTCGCGACCCTCGTCGCGCGCGAGGTGCCCATGAACGTATTTGCCGAGCGGGTGAACCTACCCCCCGCACCGCTCCACCATCGCGTTCTGTGTCGGCTTGAAGCGCGCTGGCCGGACGGCTTCGTCCCGTTTCAAGGCGAGCGCTTCCAGCCAATCGATCCGTCTCCCGCGCCAGTTGCTCAGGCCAGCCGCGCTTTGTAGCTCGTGCCCCGCGTGGGCCCCTCGTGGAGCGCCGCCGCTCGTCTGGACGGGGGCGACTCCGCCGCAGCCCCGTTCCCCCGGCTTCACTCCACCGTCGCATAGGCCTGCGTCCACGCCCGCTTCCCGTCCGGCTGCGTGATCCGCGCCCGCACGTACCGCTCCCCGCCGCGGAGCCGGTACGCCGGTACGTCGCCCGCCCCGTCAGGAGCCGCTGCCGCTCCAGCACGCGACCGCCCGCCCCGACGAACTCGACCACCGCCCCGGCGGCCGCCGGCCAGACCGAGAGCGCGTCCTCCGCGACCGACAGCCGCCTGAGCCGCGCCCCGGTCGACGTTCTGCGAGCGGTTCCGGTGCCAAACGCCGCGAGGCCGGCTACACTACCCCGCTACACGGAGGTCGCTGATGCGAACGGTGGAAGAGCTTGTCCAGGAAGTCCGGTCGTTCCCTGTAGCGGACCGCTTGCGACTCGTGGAGCGCATCGTCCACGAGCTCGCGGACGCTTCGTCGGGCGCTCGCGAGGCATCACCGCCCGGCCCGAAGGTCTCCCCGCTCGGCTGGCTCGCCGATGATCCCGAGCTCGCCGATCAGCTGGAGAAGCTCACGGCGGGAGCGCGCGCGCGAGGCAGGGCGAGAGGGCTCGATGATGAGAACCCTCGTTGACACGGATATCTGGTCCGAGATCTTCAAGGGGAAAAACGCGACAGTCCTCGCGAGGGCGAGCGTCTATCTCTCGCAGCACGGGCGCTATACGCTGACGGCCATCACGGTCTTCGAGGTCATCCAGGGCCTGCAGCAGGTGCAGCGCGCGAGCCGGATCGACGAGTTCCGCAGGATGCTCGAGGATATCGAGGTTCTGGAGCTGGATCAGCGATCGGCCGACCTCGCGGCGGTCATCTATGGCGAGCTCGAACGAACCGGTCGCGGGATCGACGTGGGAGACGCCCAGAACGCCGCAATTGCTCTCCGCCACCGCGTTGGCGTCGCGACCGGCAATATCCGGCACTACTCCCGGGTCCAGGAGCTGGGCTATCCCCTCACCATCGAGAACTGGCGAGATGCGCCATCGTGAGCCGCTCGCTGTCGCTGAAGGCGTGGAGATCGCGAGAGGCGATGTGCCTGCTTCCTACTCCACCGTCGCGTAGGCCGGCGTCCACGCCCGCTTCCCGTCCGGCTGCGTGATCCGCGCCCGCACGTAGCGCTCCCCGCCGCGGAGCCGGTACGTCGCCCGCCCGGTCAGGAGCCGCTGCCGCTCCAGCACGCGGCCGCCCGCCCCGACGAACTCGACCACCGCCCCGGCGGCCGCCGGCCAGACCGAGAGCGCGTCCTCCGCGACCGACAGCCGCCTGAGCCGCGCCCCGGTCGACGCATACAGCCGACCCCGGGCGAGCGCGCCGCAGATCGCGGCGCTCGACGCCTCGCGCGCGAACACCTCGACGAACCCGCGCCCCGGCCCCGCGGGCGGGCTGCTCGACCCGGGCACGAGCTGGTGCATGTCGTCCACCGCCACGCCGGCGGTCCCCCACCCCGAGGCCCCGCCCGCCGTCAGCACCGTGTCCCACAGCGCCTCGTGCGACGGCCGCGTCGCGTCGCCGCTCGTGTGCACGTACGGGTGCCCGCTCCAGATCTCCAGCAGCTCCGCCCCCGCCGCGCCTCCCCGCCGGGCCGCCCCGAGCAGGTCGCCGGCCGAGAGCGCCCAGTCGAAGTTCGGATGGTTGATGAGCGCCACGCCCCCCTGGGCCCGCACGCGCCCGATCGCCCACCGGAGCGCCTCGCCCTTGGTCGCGAAATGCCCGCCGCCGATCGTCCGCCGCGTGCAGAGCGCGTTCACGTGCACGGGCCGCCCCTCCGCCGTCATCGTCACCTCTTCCCCCGGGACGACGGTGAAATCCGGCGCGCGCCGGAGCTCCTGGAACATCGCGGGATCGACGCGCTGGTTGTGGTCCGTCAGCGCCACGAAGGCATACCCGTGCTCGCGATACCAGCGGACGACATCCAGCGGCGCGCTGTCCCCGTCGCTGCGCGACGTGTGCGTGTGCAGGTTGCCGCGCTGGAACACCTCCACGTCGAGCCGCTTCTCGAAGCGCAGGGGGCGCGACGGCCCCTCCAGGCTGGGCGCGGACGAGGCGCGCCGCCGGGAGCCGGCGAGCGCGAGGATCCCCGCCGTGCCGAGGAGCAGGAGAGCGAGCCAGCGTCCACGATGCCTCATGAGGCCGATCGTCAGTTTATACCGAAGGGCGCCACGAAGGGAACGCGGAACGGGCGCTGCCCCCGCCGCCCAGCGCCGTCCCGCGGAACGGGCGCTGCCCCCGCCCAGCGCCGCTCCCCCGCGGCAGGAGCGCTGATCCGCCGCGCGCCGCGGGCGCTCAGCCGCGGTCGTCGTCCTTCCCGATCCAGCCCTTGTGGCGGTAGTAGGTGAACAGCCCGAGGACGCTCATCAGCATCAGGAGACAGACGAGCGGATAGCCGTAATACCAGTCGAGCTCCGGCATGTTGTACGGCGAGCTCTCGCGGTGGAAGTTCATCCCGTAGATGCCCGCGATCGCGGTGATCGGGAGGAAGATCGTCGAGATGATCGTGAGCACCTTCATGATCTCGTTCATCCGGTTCGACATCCCGGAGAGGTGGAGATCCATGAGCCCCGAGCAGAGCTCGCGGTACGTCTCGACCATGTCCATGAGCTGCACCGCGTGATCGTAGGTGTCGCGCAGGTGGAGCCGGGTGTCCTTGGAGATCATCGGGTTGTCCTCGCGGAGCAGCGTGTTCACGAGGTCGCGCTGGGGCCAGATGGCGCGCCGCAGCGTGAGCAGGTCCCGCTTGAGGTCGTGGATCGGCCTCGACATGGGGCTCTTCGCGGTCAGGACCTCGGTCTCCAGGTCCTCGATGCGCTCGCCGAGCCGCTCGAGCACCGGGAAGAAGCCGTCGATGACCGCGTCGAGCAGCGCGTAGGCGAGGTAGTCGGCGCCCCGCGCCCGCACGGCGCCCCGGCTGCCGCGGATGCGCTCCCGCACGACCTCGATGACGTCCCAGTCGGCCTCTTCCTGGACCGTCAGGACGAAGCTCCTGCCGAACAGGATCGCGATCTGCTCGGTGCGCAGGTGGCCGGCCTCGCTCGCCTGCGCCATCCGCGAGATGACGAGGATCTGCTCGCCCCCGTAGACGTCCGCCTTCGGCCGCTGGGGCACGTTGACCATGTCCTCCAGCGCGAGCGGGTGGACCTGGAAGATCTCGCCCAGCCGCTCGAACGTCGGCTTGTCGCCGAGCCCCCGGACATCGACCCACGTGATGGAGGGGCGGTCGTCCGTGAGGTAGGGGATACACTCCTCCACGCTCTGGATCTCCTTCTCGACCACGACCTCGGCGTCGTAATCGATGACGAAGATCCTCGGCCGCGCCGTGCCCTCGATGACGAGCGTCCCGGGCGGCGACGCCGGCGGCGGCTCGTGCACGAGGCGGTCGCGCCTGGGGCGCTGCGCCCGGGCGATCTCGGCCCTCTCGCTGGCCCAGGAGGTGCGCAGTTGCGGCTCGCTGCGCCGCGGCTCGGGAGGCAGGCTGGAGGTCGTGCGACTCGTGCTCGTCACGGGGCGGATGGTAGACCAGGTTGCCGCCGCATCGAGGGGCTCTCTGGCGCTCGCGCCGCGAAGCCCCGTGGCGTATGCTGCCGGATCGCTGGGGGGACGAACGGGCGCTATCCAGGCCGGCTCTTCCTCCCTGCCCTGCTGGCCGGGGGAGCTCCGTGGGGCGCGCCGGCCGGCGCTGCGCGCCGCCGCGCGCGTTGCCCGTCCGGAGGTCCATGGGAACGACCCTCGACATCGCGATCGGCCTCGTCAGCGTCTTTTTCCTGCTCAGCGTCCTCTGCTCCGCCATCTACGAGGCGCTCGCCGGCGTCTTCCGGCTGCGCGCGCTTAACCTGGCGCAGAGCATCGAGATCATGCTCGCGGATCGCGCGCTCGACCCGCACGTGCGCCGGACCCTCGCCGTCCGCGAGGGCGCGCTCCGCGAGGCCGCGCTCCGCGAGCCCGCGACGAAGCGCGCGCTCCGCCGGGCCGCGGAGCTCGCGCGCACCCGCCTGATGCCGGGGCCGCCCCCCTCCCCGCTGGCGGAGGCGCTCCGGCTGCACCCGCTGATCAAGGACCTCAAGTACGGCTGGGTGGGGCCGTCCTACATCCCGTCGCACGTGTTCGTGGCCGCGCTCCTCGACACGCTGCGGCAGATCGACTGGCCCGGTGCCTCCGGGGCGTCGTCCGCGCTGCCGCCCCCGGGCGCCGCCGCGCCCGCGCTGCCGCCATCCGGCGCCGCCGCGCCCGCGCTGCCGCCGTCCGGCGCCGCCGCGCCGGCGCCCGCGCGTCCGCCGCCCGGCGCCGCCGCGCTCGCCGCGCAGACGGAGGGCGCCATCGCCGCGCTGCCCGGCGCCGCTGCGTCCGCCGGGCAAACGGAAGGGGGTACGGCCGGCGTGCTGCCCACCGCCACGGCCCCTGCGCCCCCAACCGAAGGCTCTGCCGCGCCCGCACCTCCGCCCGAAGGCGCCGCCGCGGCCCCGCCCGCGCCGGGCGGCGAGCCGGCGCTGCCTGGCTGCGAGCAGAGCCCGCTCGACGACTTGCGGCGCCTCATCGCGCGGATGCCCAGGGAGAGCGATCTCCGGCGCGCCCTCGCCACCCTCGTCGACTGCACGGTCAGGGACGTGCGCGAGGCGAACGTCCGGCTGGAACGGTGGTTCAACGACGCGATGGACCGGGCCGCCGGCCGTTACAAGCGCCGGACGCAGCTCATCATCAGCGCCACGGCGCTCGTCCTGTGCATCGGGTTCAACGCCGACAGCCTGAAGCTCGCCGGCGCCCTCTCGCGCGACGCGGTGGTGCGCGCGGGCATGATCGCGGCGGCGCAGGAGCTGGCGAAGTCAGAGCCCCGGCCCGCGCCGCACCAGGGCGGCCTCGACAAGGACGAGGACGTGATGGCCGCGCTCGCTCAGGGCGGCAGCGCGCACAAGCGGCTCACCGGCCTCGGCCTCGAGATCACCTGGGGCGTGGAGCCCCCCGCGGAGATGAGCTTCCCGAGGCTCTGGGGAGCGCTCTCGTC
The DNA here is from genome assembly GCF_004135735.1 of Sorangium cellulosum. Taxonomy (GTDB): domain Bacteria; phylum Myxococcota_A; class Polyangia; order Polyangiales; family Polyangiaceae; genus Sorangium; species Sorangium cellulosum_F. The sequence goes on from NZ_CP012670.1 coordinate 7,860,806, forward strand.
GCTCCTCGGCGAGGGCGTCGTCCGGTGGATCCGCGGCGTGCTCGACCGGATCGTGAGCCCCGGCATCCTCATCACCGCGGCCGCGGCCTCGCTCGGCGCGCCGTTCTGGTTCGACCTGCTCAACAAGCTCGTGAACCTCAGGACCGTCGGCAAGAGCCCCGAGCCCTACGAGCCGCCGAAGGGCGGCGGCCCGGACGAGAGCGTGACGCGCTGATGGGGGCGCCCGAAGCACAGGCGTAGGCTCCCCCTCCACCCGCGCTCTCGTCGCCAGCGCGTACACTTGCGCGGCCTATGCCAGGACCGCGTGCGCAGCAGTTGGCGCTCCCTGTAGATGATGGCTGGAGGCCACTTTTCGTTCAGGCAGGACGATCGCCCGCTCACCGCTCGATGGCCATCACCCATCCGGTGCCCGGAGCCCCCGCCGGAGGCTCCGTCGTAAGAGCGCCGCGGCCTGTTCACCGGCTCTTTGGCGCCGACATGACATCAACCGCCCGCTTACCGCTTAACTCAATATGAGCGTGAGCCGCCCGAAATACCTCGTTCTCGACCAAATGCGCAGGATCCGAACTCGGGGCCCCGTCGGCCACGGTGAATAGGCCGGCTTTCTTCGAGCGGCGCTGCGCGATGGCAAGTCGAGCGCCCGGACAAGCGCGTCGCTCTCCCTTGGCATTCGCTGGCTGTCAGCGCTCGGCTGTCACGCCGTACTTCTTGAAGAGCGCCGCAAAAAAGTCCTTTACCCGCTTGACATCGTCATCACTTTCGAGCTCTACCGCGCCGAAGCGATAGACGTCGTAGCCCGCCAGCCGCAGATCTCGATCGGCGGCCATCATGGCAGCATACTTCGTCGCACATGCCCGCCCATTCTCGTCCGTGTAGTGACTCTTCCCGTCGACCTCGATGACAATGCGAACGTTAGCCGGCAGCAGGAGGAGGAAGTCCATTCGGAACCGCGCAAGAGCATCTGGCCCGCGCTCCCTGACCGTTTTGGGGTCCCAGTGCAGCCAGACCTCGGGAAGCAGCGCTGGCAGTGCGGGCACTTCAGAGCGGAACGACTCGAAGAACGCACGAAAGAGAAGCCGCTGCGGTGGCGACTCCTCAGGCAAGCTCTCTTTAAGTCGTCGGTACAGGGTTCTCTTGGACTCTTCCTCGCTCGCGATGCCGTAGGCATCTGCCCACCATGATTGCAGATCTCGCCACCGTAACCCATCAGTACCGATGGGACGGTCGTATACGAGAACCCTGTCGGCGTTCGCAACGATCTCGATATCATTGTTCACAGCATCGCGAAAGCGCAGATCTGGCTTGACGGGTGAAGCGAAAATCAGATTCTTGGGACGCCCCTGGTTTCCCCGGAACAGCGAGACCATGGTGAAGACGGGGTAGCCGCCCTCGTTGCCCGTCTCTCTCAGTTCGACGCCGCAACGGCGCAGCGTCTTGTTGATGGTCTGCACGAAGCGTCGCTGCTCGGCTTCGTCGGGACGAACGTCTGGAGACGCCAGTCCTTCAAGAAAAAGCGCGAAGCGGCGGCTTGTGCAGTCGTAAGCACCGAGGCACCCGAATAGTTCATCTGTTGATACGTCCTGATTCTTAAACACATGCTGCGCAATCTCATCCCGAAGCAAGCCGTGGTGATCACATATTGAAGATTCAACGTCCAATACCCAGCAGCGGTCCAGCAACTCACCGAACCGACGACTATCGATCCAGAGATCAGTGAGCGACAGAGCTTTCGCCACATCGCGTCGGAACCGCTTGGGGATATCGAACGCCGAATCGCCTGCCCAGAGTAATTCCTCGATCGCGTTACGTTCGGATGCCACGGGCGGGAAATGCGTCAGTAAGCGCCTAGCTGAGCTCGGCAGATCAAGATCCGACACCGCGCTGAGGGCCGCGGCCATGCGCTGGGCCTTAGAGCCCTCATCCTCACGAGGTGGAGGGGAAAGTCCAAGCTGCTCGCAGATGCCAGGCAGGTCGATGTGCCGACTGCTCTGGCTTAGACGGTGTACCTGCACTTCAAGCAGGTTGCGTAGACGGCCGAGCTCCACGCGCCAAGTATACGCAGCCAACACCGCCAGTGGCAAGTTGGCACGGCAGCGCCGCCGTCGTCGCGCTGCTGACCGTGACCAGCTCAACGGTCAATCAAGGTCGTGGCAGCACAGGCGATCGTGGCCTGCTCATACCAGATGACCGCACCGAAGTGGTGCGTCCGCCGCGTTGTCTCGCGCGCCCGCACCGTGCGCCTCGTCAGCACCGCGGGCTCGTTAGCGCCGCGGGCTCGTTGGGCCAGACGAGGCCCTTCGACCCGCTCGGCGCATTGGCCAGGGGCGCGATGCGTCGTCAACCCTTCCGGAGACTGCGCGAAAGCGACCGGCCGCAACACTTCAGGCCCCGGGTCCTCGCTCCTTGAGGTTCCTCCTTGGGCCCGCCGCTTCCGCCGGACGTGCCGCTTCACCCACGCGACGATCAGCTTCGCCTCCTTCGGCGTGAAGCCCCACCAAGCGCGGGGGCCCTGGGAGAGCTTCCGGCCAGCAGGGAGCTTCGGGCCGAGGCGCCTGCGGATCCTCTGCATGGAGCACCTCGCCCGGCGCGCTATCTCTTCGAGCCCGACGAGTTCCGGCTTCGGGCCGAGGCGGGTTTTCTCCCGGAGCGTCTTCCGGACGACCTCGACCTGCTCGGCAGCAAACACCCGCATCTTGCAGCTCCCCCGCCGAGGGGCGAGCTCGATGAGCGTGCCTCGATCTGCCGGAGGGTGGTCGTGCCGATGCCGAGCATCCGGGCCACGTCGGTCGACGTCAGAATCCCCAGCCGCCTCACCGGTCAGCTGGCGTAGCTCACGCGGGCTCCGGCTCGAACTCGGCCGTGATCCGCCAGGTTCCACGCCGACCGTGGGCCTCGTCCGGGATCAGGTCGGCGATTCCGATGCCCCTGCCGCCGTCCTCCTCGTGGGGGGTTGCGAGCGAGCCCATCCCAGCCGGGTGCGACAGTATGTGTATAACCTTCGAGCTGTGTGATCTTTGTGAGCGGCATGGACTGAGCAACGCTTTTATGATGGAGGGGCGTTCGCTCGGTTGTAAGGGGTGGTAACGCGTCGCCCGAGGCGGGCGGCGGAATGCGCCCGCCTCGGTGGGCTAGGAGGCGGGACGACTCATGATCTCGGCGGGTCGCGAGCCGTTCACGGCGACGCCGCTGCGGGCTCCTCGTCGACCTCTTCCTCGTCGACCTCTTCCTCGTCGGCCTCCTCCTCGCCGGCTTCTTCCTCGTCGGCCTCCTCCTCGCCGACCTCCTCCTCGTCGTTCTCCTGCTTCCCCGCGGCCTTGACGACGCGCGACTGGAGCTTCGGGGTGACGTCCTCGAAGGCGTCGCCGAAGAAGTAGTAGCCGATCTTCCGCAGGTGCGCGTGGCGCCGGACCAGGAGCGTCCAGAGCCGGTCGCGCATCGCCTCGGCCTCGCCGCGCTGCTTCGCGGCGGGCCGGCGGGCGCCGTCGGGGGTGAGGTTGTCGAGCAGCCACTCGCTCGCTTCCCGCAAGAGGTCGAACTCCTCCCGCGTGAAGGGGTGTTTCCCCCGGAGCGCCTCCGCGTGCTCGTCGTACAGGTGCGCCAGGGCCATGCCGTCGCTGGCCATGTCGTACTTGCCCGTGCCGGCGCGGATCTCCGCCACGACGTCCCTGGGCAAGAGCCCTCGCCTGGCGAGGGTCTCGGCGAGCGACAGCATCGGCTCCCGCAGCTCGGCCACCGCCTTGAGCTTCGCCTCGATCTCGCGGCTGCTGGCCGGCCTGGCGGTGACGCGGGTCGAGGCGAACAAGAGCGCCCGGCCGAGATCCGGCAGCGCGAGCACCTCATCGAGCGGCAGCTCGGGTAGCGCCCGGCGGACCCGCGCCGGATCGGCGCAGGTCGCCGCGACGCCCTGCTTCACATTGGCGAAGGCGATCCGGACGTCGGCCCGACAGAGCTCGACCTCCCGGTCCGGAAGCGCCAGGGCCTCCGGGGCGAAGCGCTTGTAGCAAGCGCGGTAGGAGTGCTTCTCCGCGGGAGGCGACGCAGGCGCCTTCCCCGTGTCTTTGTTCTTGGTCTTGGCTTTGGCCATCCTGAAGGTGTACCCGCAGCCGGACGCGGCCGTGAGCTGGCTTTCACCGAAAGCACGAAAGCAACGCGCACGTGCTCGGCAGGAACGCCTCGCACCGCCCCGCTCCGGCGCACAGGTCCACCCGCATCCCGGACTGTGAACGCGCGGGCACACGTAGTGTCATTTCGCATGCTCTCCTGTAAACGTTCGGGCACACGTAGTGTCATTTCGCATGCTCTCCTGTAAACGTTCGGGCACACGTAGTGTCATTTCGCATGCTCTCCTGTAAACGTTCGGGCACACGTAGTGTCACTCCGGCAGGTGCCGGGACAGCGCGCCGATCGCGCGGCCTCGCGGTCTTCGCGGCGGCTCGCGTTCCGTCCATCCCGGATCCCTGACGAGACGACCCCGCCAGGGCCAACCGTTGCGAGCTGCCGGCCGCCGCGGGATTCCAGGGGAGCGTGATCCGGATCGGGACCCCTCGGAAGCCATGGCCCCAACGCGGGCCCAACCGGCGAGCAGCGCGCCCGTCCTGTGCGTCGGGTTCAATCGGAGCACCAGCGCGGACTACCCGTGCACATCCGGGCTCCTCGCGAGCTCGTAGATTTGCGCGGCCCAGGACAGAACCGCATGCGCAGCGCGGGCGGCGGGGTCCTTGGCGCCCATCGCATCCAGGATCGCAAGGACCCGCCGTCGCCCCTCTTCGTCGCCGTCGACCCAGTGAGTCATCGCCTCCTCGAGCGGCGCGATGCGGCAGATCGGCGCGCGGGCCTCAGCCACTTCAGGCTCGTTCCGACGCCCAGGGGTCGCCTCGTCCAGGACCCGTCGAGCGAACGTCAGCAGGGCCGTCGCCACCTTGCCGGCTGGAGCGCTGTAGTACGCATTGAACCCCTCCTCGATGAGCGCCTGCACATGCCCCTTGCTCAACGGAACGACGCGCCACTCCATCTGCTGAACCAATGACTTGAGCCTGGATCTCTGGTCGTCGGATTCCACTCATCCTCCCTCGAGCTGTCGCCTGGGCTTGCCCTCCTGGCTCATGTCTTCACATGATCTATCGCCTCCTGGACGTGAACATCCCTGTCCGACAAGGCGGATCCCCGCCCTGCGCTGCCCGAGGACAGCGCCGTCGTCCCCGCCTGCTCGGTTCTCGGTTGTTGATGGACAGCCGACGATTCAGCGAAGCTGCCTGAGCATCTCCTCGCGCTCCCCGGCGAGCCGCCCTCGCGGGAACTCCTGCGCGTGGGCTTCGAGCAGCCGGCGCGCCTCGAGGTCCGCCTCCGCGGTGCGGCCCTCGAAGGCCCTTCGGGCTCGGCGGATCAAGCTCCTCTCGCGCGCGCTGATGGCTTCCGGCATCGAGATCGCGGGCGGCGGGGCGCCGCGCGATGCCGCGATCGACGGCGCGTGCGGCCTGCTCGCCCTCGCGCCGGCCTGCCCGTCGTCCCGGTGCTCGGCGAGCGGCGCCCCGTCGCTCCCTGCGGGCGCAGCGACGGGTCCCCCAGCGCGTCCGTTGCTCGGCGCCGCCGGGAGCGGCACCGGAGCCTCCGCCGCCGACTCGGTCCAGTGTTCATCGACGGCCGAACGGAACCACCACGAGAAGCTCGACGGGAAGATCAGCTCCGCGACGACGGCGCCCGCGATGGCGAGGGTTGCGCCCTGAATCACGGCCCTCCAGCGCCAGCGGCCCAAGGAGCTGACCCAGCCCTGGCGGCGGTAGAGCCCCAGCGGAGCGACGCAGGCGGCGTCGTCCCACCCGCGCGAGCGTTGCTTCGCTCTCCAGCGTTGCGTCACCGCCTCGAGCTGCTCGCGCGCGCGACGGTGCCGTGTTCTCACGGCCTCGGGGTGGAGACCCAACTCCGCGGCGATCTGGGCGAGCGGGATCCCCTCCAGGTCGTGCTTGATCAAGACGTCCCGGTACTTCGGGTCGACCTGGCCGACGAGGCGGCGCGTCAGCTCTTCCCGCTGCCGAGCACGGAGGAGCTCTTCCGGCGTCGGCTGCTCGGCCCGGATCTCGCGCTCCTCGAACGACGTCAGGACCTCGCCCCGACGGCGCGCATCACGGACATGATTGCGCGCCCGGTTGCACGCGATCGTGACGCGGTACGGCGCGTCCTCCCCGTCCGGCCCGATCCCCCGGTTCGCCTCCAGCGCGCGCAGGAGCGCGTCCTGCGCCACGTCTTCGGCATGTCGCGCCGGCACCCCATGACGCCTCGCGAGGCGCCGGAGGAGCTCGAAGGTGCCCGAGAGGCCCGATGGCTTGCCCACGCCCGTAGCACACCTGAGCGGGGCTCTCGGGGTCGGCAAAGTGCACGGACGAGCTCACTTCGGTCGGAGAATGTAGGACAGATCGCCGCTTCCCGCCGTGATTCGGCCACGAGATCACCGGCGCACGGAGCGGACGGACCCATTCCGCCATCCGACCACAAATTCTCAACCAAACGGCTATTTTGCGGCGCTTTGTGCCGGTTGACGCCGAGGGTCGGGCGTCAGTACCGTCCCCCCATGCGTTGCGGTGTGCACCTGCTCTTGATTGGGCTGACGGCTTTCGCATCCACGGGCTTGACCGGTGCGGCCAGCGCAGAGGAACTGTATCCGTTGCCGGGACGGAGCGACCGTTCCACGGTCAAGGACCATGTCCGGCGTGGCCGTCGAGCGCGCGACGCCGGACGGTGGAACGAGGCGTACGCCGCGTACAAGGCGGCGCTCGAAGCAGCCACCCCGGCGTCCAGCACGGAGCGAGAGCGCGCGGAGATCGCCGGCGAGCTCGGCCTTTGCGAGCTCGCGTTGCGCAGATACCGGGATGCGGCCGAGCACCTGGCCTGGAGCCTTGAGCAACGTGAGGCGCTGCCGGTTGCGCTGCAGAAACGGTTCGAGCAGGGACTGCGCAAGGCAGCGCCGCACGTGGCGATACTGAACCTCTCGGTCGATCCGCCCGACGCCGAGGTGCTCGTCGATGGCAAGCCCCTCGGCCGGCTCGCGCGAACTTACAGGCTGTTCTTCGAGCCCGGCCAGCACATGGTGCGGGCCCAGGCGCCGGGGCGCGCGGAAGCGCTCCACTCGTTCGGCGCTGTCGCCAAGACGGAGCACAACATCACGATGCGCCTGCCGCGCGCGGCGGTGAGCAGCGAAAAGGAGGGCGCGCCGGGATCCCCGAAGGAAGCGCCGTTGGCCCCGAGCGCTCCGGCGGCTGCGCGCACGGGGCCTCCCAGCCCGTGGGTTTCCTGGCCGGGGGCGGCGCGGATCGGCGGCGTCGCGGTGACGACGGCGACGGCGGCGGCCGGCGCGGTCCTTCTGCTGCGCGCTCACGTCGTTCACGGCGACCTGCGCGAGGGAGACATCGCGCGCCGCGCGCAGGGATGGACGTCGCACACCTGCCGGAAAGCGAGCGCCCCGGCGGCGTGCGCCGACATTCACGACCAGGTGAACGAGAGAAACCTGTTCGCCACCCTCGGCAAGGTGTCGCTGGCGGCGAGCGCCGTGTTCGGCGTGGCCACGGCGGCCTCATTTTTCACGGAGATCGCCGTCTTCGGTGGCGGGCCGAGCGCCTCCGGCGTCCGCGTCGTCCCCATGGCAACGAGCGAACGGGCGGGCGTGCTCCTCGAAGGAGCCTGGTGAGGCGGAGGAGAGATCATGCGTTCTAGATCCACGGGTCGAGGGGTCCTCCGCTCGCTGGCATCCATCGCGCTCGGTCTGGCCGGAGCGGCCAGCAACACGGGGTGCTACTCGGAGAGCTGCGCGGACGCCTACCTGTGCGAGGTTCCGCCGCCGGAGCCGTCTCCTTGTGATGGGGATCCGGCGACGGCGGGGGCGCTCGACCTGTGCGGGGTGTTCGTCAGCGAGGAGGGCGACGACAACAGCCCCGGCACGAAGGACGCGCCGGTGAGGACGTTGCAACACGCGATCGGGCTCGCGGCGAGCGGTCGAAGGCGCGGCGAGGCGCCGACCCGGCGCGTGTACGCGTGCGGCGGGTTGTTCGAGGAGGCGATCACGCTCCCTTCGGGGGTCGACCTCTGGGGCAGCCGTCGCTGTGATTCCGGCGGCGACTGGTCGTATGACGGGTCGTTCGGCGGGCCGAATGAGCTCACCGTCATCGCGCCGCCCGCGGGGATCCCGGTGCGGGTCCTCGAGGGGAAGAGCGATGCGGTCCTCGGGGGGGACGACGCGACGTCCATGATCTTCGGCGTGCGCGCCAAGGCGGCGGATGCGTCCGCGAGCGATGGCAAATCGTCGATCGCGATGATCCTGGAGCAGGGGGCCAGGGCGATCGTGCAGGCGAGCGTGATCCTCGCAGGCGACGGCAAGGATGGAGAGCCAGGCGAGGACGCGCCGAGCTTCCGCGCGAAAGCCGGGGTGGTGGGGAACGGCGGCGTGGACGCCTGCACCGCCAACATGGCGCCGGGCGCCCTTCCGGTCGTGACCGTGTGCGACGACGGGATCGAGTCGACGGGTGGCCAGGGGGGCGACGGAGGCCGCGAGATGGGCGGCGATGGGACGTCGGGACTGCCGGAACCGGTCGGGAATCCGGCCAACCGCGGCCTGGCTGGCGATGGTGCATCCAGCATGGCGTGCACGGATGGGCAGGATGGAGCACCCGGCGCCGATGCGGAGCGTGCTGCCGGAGCGGCCGGCGCCGGCCTCCTGGACATGGACGGATGGGTCGGCGTCCGCGGCAAAGACGGGGAGAAGGGCGGCGTCGGTCAGGGCGGCGGCGGAGGTGGCGGCGGCAAAGGACGCGACTCCACCAGGAACGCGTGTCCGGCAGGTCGGCCCCAGGTCGGTGCGGCCGGCGGATCGGGCGGCAGCGGCGGCTGCGGGGGCAAGGGGGGCAAGGGGGGCGACTACGGCGGCGCGAGCATCGCGATCGTGGCCTTGCAGGGGAGCAACCTCACGGTCGATGCCAGCACGGTCCTCGGGGCCAAGGGCGGCGATGGCGGGGTCGGCGGAACGGGCCAGTGGGGAGGCTTTGGCGTCGACGGCGCCTTCGGCGGGAACGGTCTTCTGACCGACACGTCGCGCGGGTGCCGCGGCGGCTTTGGCGGCGACGGCGGTCGCGGGGGCGATGCCGGCGGCGGGCTCGGGGGCCACTCGTTCGGCATCGCTTCCGTGGGCGCCTCCGTGGCCATCTTGCAGACGGCGACGGTCAAGCCCGGACAGGCCGGCAAGGGGGGGCTCGGCGGCAATGCAACTGCGGAAAACGGGCTCGGCCAGGGGAACGACGGGACTGCGCTGTTCTGGTACCGGTTCGATGCGCCAGACCCGGAGCCGCCTCGATGAACCGCCCTGTGCTGGCGGCACACGTCAGGAGACGCCCATGAGGAAGATCACCGCTGCTACCTTCGTCCTTCTGTTGTCGCCGTGGGCGACCGGCTGCGGAACCGTGCCCGACGTGAACGACCCTGGCGCGACGCCTTGTGAAGGCACCTCGTGCGTGGACGAGCCGCCCCCGGAGTCGGTCTGCCTGGAGCACATCGCCGCCGGCATCCTCGACGACGGCTGCGGTGTGTTCCTCGCCGGAAACGTCGGTGGCGGCGACGACAGGAACCCCGGCACGAAGGCGAAGCCAGTGTACACCATCGAGCGCGCCATCGAGCTCGCGCGCGCTGGACGAGGGCGCGTGTTCCTCTGCCACGAGGGATTCATCGTGAGGCAGTTCAGGGTGCCCTCCGGCGTGGATCTTCTCGGGGGCTTCCACTGCTTGAAATGGGAGCGCGATCCCGAGCTCCCATGGACCCTGTTCAATCGCCTGCCGGTCGACGGCCCCATGGTGATCGTCGAACCCGCGGGCCCCGGGGACACGGGGGCCGCGGACGGGGTGTCGACGCTCGCCGACCTCCACTTCACCTCGTGGGGCCCGATCGGCGTGCTCGTTCAGTCCAACACGGCAGTGGAGATCGTGCGGAGCGAAATCGGTGCCGGCCATGCGTACGGAGGCCTCGATGGCGAGAAGTGGCCTCATTACAGCCCACCGGACGGACCGAACGGCATGTTCGCTGCGGAGGGGTGCTCAGCAGCCGTCGTCGCCGGCGGGCCTGCACCCGTGAACCGGTGCGAGAGCGGGCACACGAGCATCGGCGGCAAGGGAGGCGACGGGCTGCCCGACAGCGCCGAGGATGGCGGCGATGGTGAGCCCGGTCCGTCGCGGACCCCTTCACTCCCAGGGGTCGGTGGTACCGGGGAGCAGGAGAACGCCCTCTGCCACAACGGATCCGACGGCGGCCCGGGGGCTCCGGGGACGCAGGGCGCGCCCGGCGAGGGCATCGGGCGCCTCACCGAGGCCGGGTGGGTGGGCGGCTCGGGGGGCGAGGGGACGTGGGGCACGCCGGGGCAGGGCGGCGGCGGCGGCGGCGGTCGCCGGGGCGGGCTCGCCGTCTGCGGCGCGGCTTCCAAAGGAGGCGGAGGAGGGGGCTCGGGCGGTGCCGGCGGCTGCGGAGGCCGGGGAGGCCGCGGGGGAGCGAACGGACATCCGACCATCGGCATCCTCGCGCTTCACGCCCGGGTGACCGTGCGCGACAGCGTGATTACGGCGGTCTCCGGCGGCAAGGGCGGCGACGGCGGGCCACCGCAGGAAGGCGCCCGAGGCGGCCGAGGCATACAGGGCGCCGCCGACGTGGACGCCGTTCAGGGCTGCATGGGTGGCCGGGGCGGCCAAGGAGGGCCCGGCGGCTACGGCGGCCCGGGGCGCGGCGGCGACTCGATCGGCATCGCCTACCTCGACGAGGACCAGCTCACGCTCGAGAACGTCACCATCGAGACCGGGCAGCCGGGCAAGGGCGGCACGAGCTGGAATCACGATGGCAGCACGACGGTGGGAGAGAGCGGCGAGGCCCACGAGACGCTTCGGTTTCCTGCATCACCGGATTGAAATTTGCTGCGACGAGCTCTTCGGCTCGGCCCCGGGCGCATCACAGCGGGCCACGACAGACCGACGCCCGCCGGGAGGGGCCAAGCGGGCACGGGCGCGCCGCCGCGGCGGGGCGCCGAAGCTCGCCTCGATCATCTCGACAGGGAAGCGCCAGAGCTCGGCCAAGTGGACGGCGGCCGCCCAGGGGAGTGGCTACGGTTCCACCCAAGTCCAGACGGGCGAGAAGAGGCACACGAAGATCGTCGCCTCGCCCATCAACACTGCATCCATCTCCACATCCGGCACCACCTCGTTCCCGAGCTCCGGCGGGATCGGCTGGTAGCCGGGGTACGCGGCCTCGATCTCTTCTGCGACCGCCGCCGGTATCTCGTCGGGCTCGCCCGTATCGTGAATCCCATAATAGGGCCCGAGGAGGCTCACGTGGAAGCTGAGCGAAGCCCTGCTGCTCGGCGAGGGAACGGGCTCCAAGTCCTTGGGGCGATAGATGCGGGCCGAGTAGGCCGGGTCGGCCCCCCCCCCCACCAGGCAGAGCGACTCGTTTTGAACGCCGAATCGTTTGTCCAGGCGGTCGATCATCGCTTCCCACGTTGGGTACTCTGCTCGCCCGCGGTTTGCGGCTTCCACCAGACGGCGGTGCTCCTCCGTGTCCTCGTAGACGGGCTCGCCCGGGGGCACATAGATGCGCTGGATTTTATCCACGCCCCGCGGGTAGAAGCGGTAGACGACGTCGAGCAGCTCGGAGCGAGTTGTCTTCATGGATTCGTCACCCTGGCGCCGAGCCCCTGATACTTGGACTTGAACGTAGCGTCCGCCTGGATAGCAAATCTTTTGCAAAAGATCCCCGGCGGGAGGTTGTAGTCCATGACGTTGGCAACTTCCTCCGTGATCTCTTCACTGAGGTTGGCTGCACGGAGCGGATCGATTTTCCCCATCAACTCAGTTCGGAGCGGCATTTTTATGGTGATAGCACAGTACCACTCGGTGGTGCCGCCTGGAAATTTGTGTATGAACTTCAGGTTCGCCTTGGCCCGTTGCTCCCCGCCTGCCTTGCCCCGGCCGTTATCCTTGACAATCGTGACAAACGGGAAGTCCGACGGATCGAAATCTGCGTATGTGATGGAGGCCATTCCAGGCGGACACTTCGAGCTGCATGCCTCGCTACAGCTCAAGAACGTCGCTCCGTCTCCGGCCATGTCGCCGAATTCGGGGCACGGGTCTTGCGGGCTCGTCGGGTTATATGTATGTGTCGGGCTCTCCGAGGTGTCGCTCGGTCTCTCCTCGTCGTCTTCGAGCTCCCACTCGTTGCACGCGAGCTTGCGCTCGCCACCACCTTGCGGGTCCGCCCCGAAGTCCCCGGATGCTGAGGAGGTGTAGATGGGAACGGGCGGTCCGACTGGGCCACCTGCACCTGCACCCCCTTCCCACTCCTCGCGGGGATAGCAGTCTCCTACCGTCCAGTTGCATGCCGTTAGCAGCCAGACGGAGATAGCCAGAATCGGCAACAAAACTCTTTTTGCATTCATTTTACACTCCATCGAAGCACGGGGCCGGCGACAACGAGCACCGACACGTAACCTGGGAGCACAAGGCTGCTCCCGCCGATCCAGTCCACGTTCGCGCTCACCGACACGCCGAGTGGTCCGGCAACGTACGCGTTGGTTTGCGCATGCACGCCTGCCGCCATCCCGGCAATGCGCCCACATAAGGCACTTCCGCATGCCGGCATGTAGTAGACTGCAAACGATGGGCCCACGCTAAAATCGCCATTCTCCCAACCAACTCCGAGAGCAACCATCGCGCTGTTGTAGACACCGGCCCCACCTATCTGGATTGGCGGCACGACGCTGAGCAGATCGCGAACATGGAATGTGATGTCGCTCTTGGTGCGCCACAATATTCCTGCATGCGGGCTGACCGCGAGGCGCGTCGCTGTGCCAGACTGGATCCACCCCAAGCCAATTCCGGCGCTCAGCTCGGATGCGTCTACCTGCGTCGGAACGACACTGAGAACGAATGCGAGCCCTGTCGCCGATAGGATCTGCCGGCCTGTCATCGTCATCGATCTCTTCCATTCTTCCGCAGCATACGAGCAACGTGGCGACGCGGGCCATTCTCCTGATGGCAAGATTCGGAGTCAACCGGAATCCAGACGAGAACATCACCATGGACGTGGGTCCTAGCGTCCAGAGCGTGCGCCAGTGCGCGTCTGCCTGCGCGGCTCGCGCGAGCGCTTGCCATCCTTCTGACGCCGGCTGCCGGTCCGGGCCGCTGGGGCACGCCGGGCCAAGGCGGCGGCGGTGGGGCGGTCGTCGGGGCGGGATCGCCCGGTGCGGCGCGGCCTCCAAGGGAGGCCCAGGCGGAGGCTCGGGCGGGGCCGGCGGTTGCGGAGGCCGCGGGGGCCGCGGGGGAGCGAACGGACATCCGACCATCGGCATCCTCGCGCTTCACGCCCGGGTGACCGTGCGCGACAGCGTGATCACGACGGTCACCGGCGGCTATGGCGGCGACGGCGGGCCCCCCCAGGAAGGCGGCCGAGGCGGTCGAGGCGCACCGGGCGGAGCGCCGGGGGATGAACTCGGCGCCTGTTACGGCGGCCGGGGCGGCCAAGGAGGGCCCGGCGGCTACGGCGGCCCGGGGCGCGGCGGCGACACGATCGGCATCGCCTACCTCGACGAGGACCAGCTCACGCTCGAGAACGTCACCATCGAGACCGGGCAGCCGGGCAAGGGCGGCACGAGCTGGAACCACGATGGCAGCACGACGGTGGGAGAGAGCGGCGAGGCCCACGACACGTTTCGGTTTCCTCAATAGGGGTGCCGCCGACGGCGAGGGCTGCAATGATCGTTCAGCGCGCAGCTTCCAGCGCCAAGAGCACTACTGCTTCGGCTTGTACCCTTCGCGCCGCGCGAACCTCTCGGCGCTCAGTCCGCTGCTCCCATCGCTCCACCCGCTCGGTCCGCTCCACGCTCGTCGCGATCCGCGCCCTCCTTTGTTACGGGGAGAGGTAGCCGGCGCCGCTGGGACGGTCACGATGCTTGGGCCGGTGGTTACTGCCAACCTGTCACGTCAGCGACGGCGCCGTAAGCCGAGGACGAGCGCGGAGCTGATGCCGACGAGCACGAGCAGGGCCACGCCGACCCACACCCAATCCAGGGGATCCGAGCTAAAGGAGACGGCCACCGCGCCGCACCCGGGAGAACACGCTCTTTTCATCAGGCAGCCCATCCTCTCATCAATCGCCCCCTCCGGTCCGCCGGAAGGTGCGGCCCCGCCGCCGTGCTCCTCGACGCCGCGGCCCCGCTATCTGCTCCGGCGCAATGTACTACGCCAGCGCGACCGCGCGCTCGCCGGCGTCCACCTTGACGCCCGCGGTCGCTCCCCAGGCCGTCGCGCAGAGCCGCCTCGATCGCCTCCACGCCGACGCGCCCGCGCTCGGCCACGTGGACGGCGGATGACCAGGGGAAGGGCTACACCGGATCCACCCAAGTCCAGACGGGCGAGAAGAGGCACACGTAGATCGTCGCCTCGCCCATTAACACTCCATCCATATCCACATCTGGCACCACCTCGTTCCCGAGCTCCGGCGGGATCGGCTGGTAGCCGGGGTACGTGGCCTCGATCTCTTCTGCGACCGCCGCCGGTATCTCGTCTGGTTCGCCCCTACTGTGGATTCCATAATAGGGCCCGAGAAGGCTCACGTGGAAACTGAGCGAAGCCCTATCGCCGAGCGAGGGAACGGGCCCCGAGTCCTGGGGGCGATAGATGCGGGCCGAGTAGGCCGGCTCGATCCCCCCCGCCACTAGACTGAGCGACTCGTTCTGGAGGCCGTATCGTTCGTACAGGCGGTGGATCATCGCTTCCCACGTCGGGTACTCCGCTCGTCCGCGGTTTGCGGCTTCCACCAGGCGGCGGTGCTCCTTCGTGTCCTCGTAGACGGGCTCGCCCGGAGGCACATAGATGCGCATGATTTTCTGCACGCCCCGCGGGTAGAAGCGGTAGACCACGTCGAGCATCTCGGAGCGATTTATCTTCATGGATTCGTCACCTTGGCGCCGAGTCGCGGGTACTTGGACTTGAACGCAGCGTGCGCCTGGGTGGCAAATCTTTTGCAAAAGATCCCCTGCGGCAGGTCATAGTCCATGACGTTGGCAACCTCTTCCGTGATCTCCTCGGCGAGGCTGGCTGCACGACTCGGATCGATTCGTCCATATACCTCGGTCCGGATCGGCATTGTGATGGTGAGAGGACAGGTCCAGCTCTTGATCGGATGCGGGACAGTGAGTCTCCTGAAATTCAGGCTGGCCTTGGCCTCTTGCCACCCTCCGCCCTTGCCCAGGCCATCGTCCTCGACAATGGTGACAAACTTGAAGTCCGACGGATCGAAATCCACGTATACCCATGGGGCCATCCCAGGAGGCGGACACTTCGAGCTGCATGCCTCGCTACAGCTCAAGAAGGTCGCTCCGCCTCCGGCCATGTCGCCGATTTCAGGACACGGATCTTGCGGGCTCTCCGGTCTGTTTGTCGGCCTCTCCGAGGTGTCGCTCGGTCTCTCCTCTTCGTCTTCGAGGTCCCACTCGTTGCACGCGAGCTTGCGCTCGCCACCACCTTGCGGGTCCGCCCCGAAGTCACCGGATGCGGTGGAGGTGGTGAAGATGGGAACGGGCGGCCCGACGGGTCCACCTCCACCAGTCCCCCCTTCCCACTCCTCGCGGGGATAGCAGTCTCCTACAGTCCAGTTGCATGCCGTTAGCAGCCAGACGGCGATGGCCAGAATCGGCAACAAAATCCCTTTTGCGTTCATTTTACATTCCATCGAAGCACGGGGCCGGCGCCAACAAGTATCGACACGTAACCTGGGAGCACAAGGCTGCTCCCGCCGATCCAGTCCACGTTCGCGCTCACCGACACGCCGAGCGGTCCGGCAACGTACGCGTTGGTTTGCGCATGCACGCCTGCCGCCATCCCGGCAATGCGCCCACACAAGACACTTCCGCATGCCGGCATGTAGTAGATCGCAAACGATGGACCCACGCTGAAATCACCATTCTCCCAACCATATCCGAGAGCGACCATCGCGCTGTTGTAGACACCGGCCCCACCTATCTGGATTGGCGGCACGACGCTGAGCAGATCGCGAACATGGAATGTGATGTCGCTCTTGGTGCGCCACGATATTCCTGCATGCGGGCTGACCGCGAGGCGCGTCGCTGTGCCAGCCTGGATCCACCCCAAGCTAATTCCGGCGCTCAGCTCGGATGCGTCTACCTGCGTCGGAACGACACCGAGAACGAATGCGAGCCCTGTCGCCGATCGGATCTGCCGGCCTGTCGTCGTCATCGATCTCTTCCATTCTTCCGCAGCATGCGAGCAATGTGGCGACGCGGGCCATTCTCTTGATGGCAGGATTCGGGGTCAAACGGAATCCAGACGAGAACATCACCATGGACGTGGGTCGTAGCGTCCAGAGCGTGCGCCAGTGCGCGTCTGCCTGCGCGGCTCGCGCGAGCGCTTGCCATCCTTCTGGCGCCGGCTGCCGGTCCGGGCCGCTGGGGCACGCCGGGCCAAGGCGGCGGCGGTGGGGCGGTCGTCGGGGCGGGATCGCCCGGTGCGGCGTGGCCTCCAAGGGAGGCCCAGGCGGAGGCTCGGGCGGGGCCGGCGGTTGCGGAGGCCGCGGGGGAGCGAACGGACAGCCGTCGATCGGCGTCCTCGCGCTTCACGCCGACCGTGCGCGACAGCGTGATCACAGCGGTCTCCGGCGGCTAGGGCGGCGACGGCGGGCCACCCCAGGACGGCGGCAGAGGCGGCAGAGGCGCACCGGGCGGAACGCTGCGGGATGAGCTCGCCGCCTGCTCCGGCGGCCAGGGCGGCGATGGCGGGCCCGGCGGCTACGGCGGCCCAGGTCGCGGCGGCGACTCGATCGGCATCGCCTACCTCGACGAGGACCAGCTCACGCTCGAGGGCGTCACCTTCGAAATCGGATTGCCGGGCCCGGGCGGCACGAGCTGGAACCACGATGGCACCACGACGGTGGGAGAGAGCGGCGAGGCCCACGAGACGCTTCGGTTTCCTGAATAGCCGCGGTCACGTCACGGGACGACAGCGCGGAGCTCGCGCGACGGTTATGAGGAGGCTTTGGGGTCCGAGTCCACGAGCCCACTTGCCAGAAAGCTCGAGGCCCAATCGACCATGGAGACTGGCGGCTCTCCTTCACCATCCCACCCAGCGACCAGCGCTTCGAGCTCGCGGATGGCAGCTTCGAGCTCGCGCTTGGAAGCGATGCCGCGGGGAGTCTTCGGCGGATCCATGAGCACCCGAATTTTTGCAAGCACTCTCATTACTTCATCTTTGCGCAGGACCCCATCTGTTGTCACCCCCCCGAAGAAGGCTCCCCGCGCTTGAGCCTCCTGTACCTCTGGCGTCAGCGTCCACAAGATGCGGTAGAGTGACGCGAGCACCTCGAGGACGGCGACGACTCGCCCTGTCAGGCTGCTCGCATCGACGTCTACGCCAGGTGTCCGCACTTCACATGGGGAGCCCTCTGTGCCAACGTCGGGTGAGACAGGCTCCCCCTGGAAATCTGTGGTGAGAGGGCGGAGAATGGACCTGACCCGTGCCGAAGCCTTCCCATCTCCGATCCGTCGATCCTACCCCCGCCCCAGCGGCGCAGGGCGCTGCTCCCCGCCCGAGTGGCGTCGCCGTCGAGACCCTGCCGAAGCCGGGCAAGAGGCGGAAGTTCTCGGCGGCTGAGAAGCTGCGCATCGTTCGCGCGGCGGCCGCGTGCACCGAGCGCGGGGACATCGAGGCGCTGCTGCGCCGCGAGGGCATCTACAGCTCCCTCCTGGCGGCGTGGCGCAAGCAGCTCGCCCTTCACGGCAGCGAGGCTCTCGCGGGGCGCAAGCCCGGCCGCAAGCCGAAGCACGACGCGAAGGACCGGCGCATCGCCGAGCTTGAGAAGCGCTCGGCGCGGCTCGAGGAGAAGCTCGCGCTCGCTGAGAAGCTCATCGACCTCCAAAAAAAAGTCTCTGCCATTCTGGGTGTCAATCTCACGACCGACGAAGAGCGCTGATGGACGTCATCGAGGAGCTCGATGACCCGCACGTCCCCATCGCCCAGGCGTGTGCGGCGCTCGGCGTCAGCCGCGCCACGCTTTACCGGCAGACCCAGCCCGCGAAGCCGCCCGCGCTGACCGGGCCCGCTCCGAGCCCACGCCGGCTCAGCGACCCCGAACGGCAAGCCGTGCTCGACGTGCTGCACAGCGAGGAGTTCGTCGACCAGCCCCCGCCAGAGGTCTATGCGACGCTGCTGTCGCGCGGCGTCTATCTCGCCTCCATCCGCACGATGTACCGCCTGCTCGCGGCGTCCGGCGAGAGCGGCGAGCGACGCGCGCAGCGTGGGCCGATGAAGCATGCCAAGCCGACGCTCACCGCCACGGCTCCCAACCAGATCTGGACGTGGGACATCACCAAGCTGCGCGGGCCGCTGCCCGGGGTCTTCTACTGCCTGTACGTCGTCCTCGACCTGTTCAGTCGCATGACCGTCGGCTGGCTGCTCGCCGAGCGCGAGAGCGCAGAGCTCGCCGAGCACCTGTTCGCGGAGACCGTCGCCCGCCACGACGTCGAGCCCGGCTCGCTCACGGTGCACGCCGACCGCGGCTCCGCGATGAGGTCGGAGGGGCTCGCCCAGCTCCTCGGCTCGCTCGGCGTCGTTCGTAGCTTCAGCAGGCCTCACGTCAGCGACGACAACGCCTTCTCCGAGTCGCAGTTCAAGACGCTCAAGTACCAGCCCGACTATCCGGACCGCTTTGCCTCGCTGGCTCACGCACGAGCGTGGTGCCAGGAGTTCTTCACCTGGTATAACGACCTTCATCAGCATTCTGGACTTGCGCTCTTCACACCTGCTGATGTATTCTATGGCCGAGTCGAAGATGTCGCGGCTCGGCGCCAGGTCGCCCTGGACACGGCCTACGCCGCGCATCCGGAACGCTTCCCAAACGGGCCGCCCGTCGTGCGCAGGCCGCCCGCTTCGGTAGTCATCAACCCGCTGTCCGTCGACGACGCCGCCTCCGAGGCCGCGGCGCCGACGCACACGGCCACCACCCGCGCCGCGCCCGAATCTGGCGTCACGCACACCGCCGTGCCGCAGCCGCCCCGACCGGACGCTGCCCAGAGCCGGAACGCGCTCCTCAGCGCCATGCCCTCATAGGATTCTCGTCCGGCCTGTCTCAAACCTGTTGGCATTCTCCGGAGGAGGGCACCCATTCAGCACCGGCCGTAAAGAGGCAGTCATAGAGTCTAGCGTCACCGACAGTCGGTAAGTTCACCGTCACGTCCGGCACGAGCACGACGCCGATCTCAGGCGGCATGCGTTCACAACCGAACGTCGCTTCAATGTCGCGGGCGATCCACTCTAAATACGGCAGCTCGTCGGCCGACAGCTCGAAGTCGATGTACGACTCATCGAACGTGACACTCGTTAGCCTTTCTTCATCGGAGTTCGACACGAGCCTCGGGTCGCGCGGACTTCGTGGGACGAAGAACTTTGTGCCGCCAACGACAGTCCTAAATCTCTCTGGCTGCCTCACAAACTGGACCCGGCGGTAACCGTAGACAATATAGTAAGGAGCGAGGAAACTAATTTTGAACCATAGTGTTCGACCGGTGGCTGCCAGAGAAAACGAAAAAGAGTAGCAAGCGTCCAAGGACCCCGTAGGCAGGTGCAGCGAATCGTTCATGACATGGCTATCAGGGAATCGTCCTTCGATCCGACGCAGCAAGGCAGGCCAACGTTCGTCCGCTGCCGCGAGCCGCCGCGCGGCCACCAGACGGCCGTACTCCTCGGTTTCCTTGTAGCGCTGAATGTCGGCTTGCTCGATCCCGTCAATCCCACGCAGGTAATATCTGTAGACAACGTCCAGCAGATCGCTAACACTGTGCTTCATAGCCGTACCGCCTCCGCCTTGAGTTCGGGCGCGAATGTTGTCCTCTTTCTCCGTCCCCTCCCCGCCTCCTATTGACCTCGATGGCGTCCGGGGAAGCAGGGGAGGATCAATTCATAAGCCTGGCACCGAGGCCCTTGCAATTTCCATCCTTCTCAAACCGTCGACGCATCTCACCCTTGAATTTTTCGCAGAATACACCAGGTGGAAGATCGGTGAGCCCTTCTTCATCAAACTTTGCAGCTATCTGATTCACCAGATCGGAACTGATGAGCGCTGCCCTCTCCGACGAGATATCCCCCCAAGCCGCAGATCGCAGCTCACGCTCGAGGGCGTCACCATCGAGACCGTTCCAGCAGTAGTGCTACGACGAAGCTTCGGGCTCCGAGTCCACGAGCCCACTTGCCAGAAAGCTCGAGGCCCAAGCGACCATGGAGACTGGCGGCTCTCCTTCACCATCCCACCCAGCGACCAGCGCTTCGAGCTCGCGGGTGGCAGCTTCGAGCTCGCGCTTTGCAGCGATGCCGCATGGAGTTATCGGCGGCTCAAGGAGCACGTGAATTTTCGCGAGTGCCTCGATCAAATGCTCTTTGCGGAGAACTCCATCTGTCTCCACCACGCAGCAACAAGAACCGCTCTGCATCTCTGGCATCAGCGTCCGCAAGATGTGGCAGAGCGCCGCGAGCACGGTGAGCACCGCGATGAGCACCTCTGTCAGGTTACTCTCTTCGATCCGGACGCCGGGTACCCGCTCGTCAGACGGCGATGGCTCCACCCATGTGTGATAGTCCGTGAACAGGCAATCGTAGAGTCTAACCTCCCCGGGGAGACGCAGGCCCGGCATCACATCCGGCACGAGCACGGTCCCGATCTCCGGCGGCATGCGTTCGCAACCGAAGGTTGCTTCGATGTCGCCGGAGATCCACTCCGCGCATGGCTGCTCGTCGGGCAACAAATCGAAGTCAGCATATTCCCTCCTGACCAACCCCACGGGGGTAATATCGATAAACGATGTCGAGCGGCTCACCAATGCTGCGCTTCATAGGCTCACAACCCTGGGGCCGACACATCCATACTGTCCATCCAGCAACACGCAAGCAGCGTGGCGACGCGGACCATTCTTCTGATGACAGGATTCGACGTCAAACAGAACCTATCCGAGAACACCACCATGGATGTGGGTCGCACCGTCCAGAGCGTGCGCCAGTGCGCCGCCGCCTGCGCGGCTCGCGCGAGCGCTTGCTCGGTCGTAAGGGGTGGTAGCGCTCCGCTCGATGCGCGCGGCGACGCAGGCGCCTCCCCCGTGCCTTTGTTGTTGGCCTCGGCCTTGGCCATCCTGAACGTGTGCCCGCAAGCCGGACGCGCCCGTGAACCTCCGCGCGGCCTGGCTGCTGCCGAAAGCAACACCTGCCGCCTGCTCGGCAGGACCGCCCCGCACCGCCCCGCTCCGGCGCACAGGTCCACCCGCATCCCGGACTGTGAACGCGCGGGCACACGTCGTGTCATTTCGCATGCTCTCCTGTAAACGTCCGGGCACACGTCGTGTCACTTCGCATGCTCTCCTGTAAACGTCCGGGCACACGTCGTGTCACTTCGCATGCTCTCCTCGTAACGTTCGGGCACACGTCGTGTCACTCCGCCGGGTGCCGGCACGGCGCGCCCATCCCCAGGCGTCCCCGGGCTTCCTGGCCGCCACCGTCCCGTGCCTTCAGCCCCCCCTGGCGACCTGTCTCCCCGGGTCGCCGTCGCTGTCCCGGGCGCGCCCCGCGCGCCCTCGACGCGGCCGCCGCGCCTCACCGCGCGGCCCGCTCGAGCCGCCCCGTCAGCCGCTCACGCCCCGGCCCGCTCGAGCCACGCGCGCGCGTCCCGCTCCATCAGCGGATCCCCGAGCCGCACGCTCAGCTCGAGCAGATCCTCGAACTCGCGCCGCGCCAGCGCGTCGTCGCGCGCGTCCTTCAGCAGCATCGCCGCCGCCCAGCGGCCGCGCAGCACGTCGTGCCAGGAGCACCCCGCCTCCGCCTGCTCGATGAGCTCCTTCAGCCGCGCGCGCGCGTCCCCCACCCCCTCCACGCCGTCGAGGTACGCGATGTACATCCGGGCCCCCGAGTCGTCGACCGGCCCGAGCGCGTCGAGGTCCAGCGCCGCGCGCCGCGCGCGCGCGAGCTGCCCCTGCATGCACGAGACCTCGAGATCGACCCTCAGCGCCTCGCGCAGGAGATCGCGGTCATCGAGGGCCATCTCGAGCGCGGCGTCGAGCAGGTCGTGCGACATCCGGGACAGGTCGGTCGCGCCGAGCGCGCGCGCGAGCTCGACGCGGCTCCTCACCCGCAGCTCGAGCGGGGCGGCCGCGTCGATGCGCGACAGGATGCGGCCCGAGGCCGCGGGCAGCGACGGCGCGCGGCGCGCGTGGCCGACGGCCGCCGAGAGCGTCGCGACCCACCGGCCGAGCTCCTCCGGATCGCGCCGCGCCACGTCGCAGAGCTCGAACGCCCGCGTCATCGCGGCGATCGCCGCGTCGAACCGGCCGAGGCGCACGCGGACGCCCGCCGCGCGCGCGAGGTGCCCCGCGGCGCCGTCGCCCTTGCCCAGCGCGAGCGCCTCGTCCGCCGCGCGCGCGAGGTGCCCATCGACGAGCGCGAGCACCGCCGGGTCCTCCCCGCCCGCCCGCTCCAGCCACTCGGCCGCCAGCCAGTGCCCGAGCGCCCGGTCCGCGTCGGTCAGCATCTCGTAGGCCGCGTCGCGCACCAGCGCGTGGCGGAACGCGAGCTCCGCCTCGCCGTGGATCATCGACTCGGACCGCGGCACGATGAGCTCGCGCTTCTCGAGCGTGAGCAGCCACGACTCGAGCTGCGGCACCTGCGCGCCCCCGCCGAGCAGCGCCTCCAGCGCCCCGCGCCAGAACACCTCCCCGAGCACCGCGGCCGCCCGGAGCACCCGCCGCGCCTCGGGCTCGAGCGCCGCGATCCGCGACTGCATCATCGCGAGCACCGTCTCCGGCACCTCGCCCGACCGCCGCTCCGCCGCCGCCCGCACGAGCTCCTCGAGGAAGAACGCGTTGCCCGCCGAGCGGTCGACGAGCGCCGCGACCTCCTCGTCCGGGAGCGCGTCGCCGAGGACCTCGCGCACGATCCGCTCGCACGCGCGGCGCGAGAGCTCCCCGAGCCGCATCTCCGTCGCCTCGCGCTCCTCCCACAGGTCCGGGAACGCCTCGCGCACGCCGGGCCGCGCCAGCGCCAGGACCAGGAGCGGCCTCTGCCGGAGCTGCCGGAGCGCCGCGTCGATGGCGTCCACCGTGCCGCGATCGCCCCAGTGCAGGTCCTCCAGCACGATCAGCACCGGCCGCGCGTCGCACTCGGCCCGCAGGAAATCGAGCCACGCGCGCCGCGTCTGCTCCTCCATCACCGCGCGGTCCTGCCGGGCCGCGCTGAGCGACGGGCTCTCCGCGAACGGCGCCCCGATCATCTCGCCGAGCAGCTCGGTCACGCGCTCCCGCGCGGCCGCGTCCACGTGCCGGGCGACCCGCGCCGCGAGCTTCCGCCGCCGCTCCTCGAGCGGCTCGTCGTCGGCGATCCCCGCCGCGCGCCGCACGAGCTGCGCGACCAGCCCGAGCGGCGCCCTGGCGCGCATCGGATCGCCGTACGCGCACCACACCTCGACCGGCTCGCTCCGCGCCTCGACGCGCCGGATCAGCTCGTGGCCGAGGCGCGACTTGCCCACGCCGGCCCCGGCCGTGACCAGCACCACGCGCGCGACCCCCTCGGAGGCGCACTCGTCGACCAGATCCTCGAGCGCGCGCAGCTCCCGCTCGCGCCCCACGCACGGCGTCGGCTTGCCGAGCAGCGTGCGCGCGGCCGACAGCCCCGGCTGCGCGCGCGCGCCGAGCAGCGTCGTGCCCTGGCTGCCCGCGGCGACGTCGAAGCGATCGCCGAGCAGCGCGGCCGTCATCCGGTCGATGAGCACGGGCCGGCCCGAGCCCGGGTCCTCCGCGGCGTTGCGGACGCGCGCGTCGAGCAGCGCGCCCACGCGATCGATGACCTGCCCCACCGCCTGCGTGCCGGCGATGACGTCCCAGCCGGTCGCCAGCGCCACCCACGCGCCGGGCAGGAGCGCGTGGATCGACAGGGCGCAGCGGGCGGCGTTCGCGGCGAGGTCGGTCGGCGAGCCCGCGCCGGCGACGACCGCGGCGACCGATCCGTCGGCGAGCACCTCCAGGGCGGCGCCGTGGGCCTGCGCCGCCTGCCGCACCTCGTGGAACGAGGTCGAGGGCGGCGGGGCGGGCCTGTGCCGCACCGGCGGCGCCGGCGCGTGCGCGCCCGGGGGCGAGGCCTCCTTGCCGCCGGGGGCGACGGGCTCGCCCGCGCCCGAGGAGAGCATCGTGTCGCCGGCCCTCGGCGGGCGGGCGCCGGCGCCCGGGCCCGCCTGGGGCCGGGTCGAGGGCGGCCCGCGCCGGCCCGCGCGCATCTCGGCCGCGAGGACGACGCTGACGAGCCGCCGCTCGCTCTTCGTCAGCGCGGGGGTCGGCAGGCCGCTGCCGGACGACATGCTGCCCTCGATGGCGCTGAGCATCCGGAGCTCGGATGCGACCTCGCCGGCGTCGGCCGGGCGCTCCGCCGGGTTCTTGGCGAGCAGCCGCGTCACGAGCAGATCGAGCGGCGGCGGGATGTTCGGGCAGAAGGCGCTCGGGCGCGGCGCCGCCTCGAACAGGACCTTGGCGAGCACCGACAGCGGGTGCTGGGCCACGAACGGCGCCCGGCCGGTCATGCACTCGAACAGGAGGCACCCGATCGAGTAGAGGTCGGCGCGGGCGTCGACGTCGAGATCGCCGCGGACCCGCTCCGGCGCCATGTAAGCGGGCGTGCCGATCGCCGAGCCGGTGAGGGTGAGCTCGTAGGTCGCGTCGGCCTGGCGCGCGATGCCGAAGTCGATGAGCTTCGCGCCGCCGATGTCGCCGCCGGGCAGGAACACGTTGGTCGGCTTGAGGTCGCGGTGCACGATGCCGCGCGCGTGGACGGCGGCGAGCGCCTCGGCGACGCGGCCGACCAGCATGAGGCTCGGCTCGATCCCGAGCGGGCCGCGCGAGAGCCGCTCGCCGAGGTCCTCGCCCTCGAGCCACTCCATCGCGAGGTAGTAGAGCCCGTCCGAGGTGACGCCGTGGTCGATGTAGCGGGCGACGGCGGGGTGCTCGAGCTCGGCGAGCAGGCGCGCCTCCCGCTGGAAGCGCACGACGTGCTCCCTGCCCTGGTTGAAGATCACCTTGAGCGCGACGACATGGCCGCTCTCCCGGTCCAGCGCCCGCCACACCGCGCCCATCCCGCCGGAGCCCGCGAGGCGTTCCAGCTGGAAGCGGTTGGCGATGACGTGACCTGAGTGCATGGCGCAAGTATCGATGTGCGAATCTTCGCGGTCCAGGCGACCAGGGCGCGCGCGGGCAGCGCTGCGCGGGCGCACCGCCCGCGCAGGATCACGAGAATACCCATCCAGCGGCGCCGCTACGAGCCTCGAAGCTCCGGGCGGGGCGGCCGGCCGCCGCGCGCGGGCCGGGCGCCGCGCGGCCCATCGTGTGGGCGCCGCGCGCACGGGCGCCCGCGGGACGGCGCGCCCCCCGGCGCTCCCGGTCCTCCCCGCGCATCCGCCGCGCGGCGTCGCCGCGGGGAGCGTGCCTGTCGCCCGTGGCCCACGGCGGGCATCGGGGCGGCGGCGCGCTGCGCCCGCGCGCCGCCGCGGGGCCCTCAGCTCGCGAGGCGCTCGAGCCGCGCGTCGACCTCGCGCTCGGCCCTCAGCCAGTCCTCCACGGGGTTGTTCCGGAAGCCGGCCCTCTCCGCATATCCGTAGGCCACGCTGGCGATCATGCGGTGCCGCTCCTCGCGCGACACGCGCGGCGGCGGGGGCGCGATCTTCGGCGAGACCGCGCGCGCGACCTCGCGCCCCGCGGCCGGAGAGGGCGCCTCGACGGCAAAGGGGGCAACGGCCCCGCGATCCTTCGGCGCCGCCGAGGCGACCGGGGCAGCGAGCGGGCTCCGGGCCTTCGTGGTCTTCGTGCGGGCCGGGGTCTTGCGCTTCGAGCTCATCTCGTCGTCTCTCCTTTCGGGTACACGGCTCGACTAACCCAGATCCGCGCGCACGACCAAATTTCGAGCGAGGGGCGACTCGACGCTCCGTCGCCACAGCGCCGCATCTCCCCGGCGCTCCGCCGGGATATCCTCTCCGCCGCAGCGTGGCTCGCGGTGAGGTCGATGTCGCTGACCGGGTGAGATCCTCCGGCGACTGGCATCCATCGTCCGTCATCGCGGCGCCGATCACCCCCCTGCGCTCAAGACAGCATGGCGGCGTGGCGCCATCAGGACGCGACGCGCACGAGCAGCTTGCCGAAATTCTTGCCCTTGAGCAGCCCGATGAACGCCTCGGGCGCGCTCTCGAGCCCGTCGACGATGTCCTCGCGGTACCGGAGGCGGCCCTCCTGGATCCAGCGGCTCGTGACGCGGAGGAACTCGGGGAACTGCTCGGCGAAGTCGCTGACGATGAAGCCGCGCAGCGTCAGGCGATTCGTGAGCACGAGCTGCATGAGGCCCGGGAGCCGATCGGGGCCGGGCGGGGGCGCGGCGTCGTTGTAATGGGCGATGAGGCCGCAGACCGGCACCCGGGCAAAGGGGTTCAGGAGCGGCAGCACCGCGTCGAGCACGGCGCCTCCGACGTTCTCGAAATACACGTCGATGCCGGCCGGGCAGGCGTCCTTCAGGCGCTCGGCCAGGTCGGGGCGGTGGTGGTCGACGCAGGCGTCGAATCCGAGCTCGTTCACCACGTGCTCGCACTTGCGCTGCCCGCCGGCGATGCCGACCGCCCGGCACCCCTTGATCTTGGCGATCTGCCCCACGACCGAGCCCACCGCCCCGGAGGCCGCGGCGACCACCACGGTCTCGCCCGGCCTCGGCTGACCCAGGTTGAGCAGCCCGGTGTACGCCGTCATGCCCGGCATCCCCAGCACCCCGAGCGCGGTCGACACCGGGCCCAGCGCGGGATCCACCTTGCGCAGGCCGCCGCCGTCGGAGATCGCGTACGCCTGCCAGCCGGTCTGCCCCTCGACGAGGTCGCCCGGCGACAGGCCCGCGACGCTGGACTGGAGCACCTCGCTGACGGTGCCCCCCACCATCACCTCGCCGATCTCGAGCGGCGGCGCGTACGACTTGCCGGCCCTCATGCGGCCGCGCATGTACGGGTCGAGCGAGAGGTAGAGCGTGCGGAGCAGCGCGCGGCCCGCGCCGGGCGCGGGGAGCTCCTCCTCGACCAGCTTGAAGTCCGACGGCCTGGGCTCGCCGACCGGCCGGGCGGCGAGGACGATCTTGCGGTTGCGCAGTGGGCTCATGGTCCGCTGGATCCTGCGCGATCGGGGCCCGTTTTCCAGGGGGATCGGCGGCGGGCAGGGCTCCGCGGCACAGCCCGCCTCGGCCGGCGGCCGGGCCCGGTGAGGGAGCTCGGCCGCGATGGCCGGTTGAGGTCCGCTGCCTGAAAGGGTATGTCGAGGCGGCACGATGGAGCCGCTCCCCGCGATCCGGTTGCCCGACGCGCTCCGCGACCCGCCCCCGCGTCGCTGGGCGGCCCTGTGGCACGCGCGGCACCAGCTCGCCGGCCTCGGGGCCGGGTTGCTCTTCTGGGGCGGGCTCCTCGTGGCGAGCTCGCTGTTCCTGCACATCGACGCCATCGCGATGGCGTTCTGGTTCTCGCTGGCCGCCGCGCCGCTCCTGCTGCTGTACCAGGGGCTCGGCTGCTACGCCGCCTGCCAGGTCGCGCTGCGCGGCGCCCCCTCGGCCGCCCAGGTGTACGAGGGCGTCGTGGTGACGAGGTTCACGACGGTGAAGATATGGCACGTCGTCGTCTCCGGCGAGCACGTGCGGATTCGCGCCGATGCGCCGCTCGTCAAGAGCATGGTCGTCCTCGTCACGCCCGAGACGCGGAGAGGGAAGCGCAGGATCGGCGTGTATCATCCCAAGGTGGGTATCTGCACATCGATGGTCTGATCGGAGGCGCTCTCCTGCCCTCCCGGCCGAGCGGGCCGCCCCGCTGAACGCACCCGCCAGCCTCCCGGGCGCCTCGTCGCCGACGCGCGCGCTTGACGCGGAACGGCGCGCGCCGCCTCCCGCGGTCGGACCTCGCGTGAGCGGTCCTGCCGCGATGTCGCCGGTGTTACCGATCGTAGCGCGACACTCCGGTGTGTTACCGATCGTAACGCGGCCTCTTCGGGCGATCCCCCCCTGGCGCGGTCTCCAGGCGACGAAACGAGTAGTCCCTCGATCCCTCGCATGTTAAGGGGATTCACTCGTCAACGAGCGTGTTCGCCAACACGGAGCGTCACTCTTGACAAGGCCAAGTGGATCGATGGGGATATCCCGACCTTGAGCCCGATGGGCTGAGGGAGCAGAGGGCCTGAGGTCGCTGCGCCGCGGGATGGCTCGATCGATCACGAACGAAGCAACCTCACGAGCGTATAGGACCATGAGAAAAACTCTTTGGGCTCTGCTGTTCTTGTTGATCCCGGCTTGCGGCGACGACTCCTCCGACGCCACGACGTCGAGCGGCACGACGGGCACGGGCGGCGCGACGACGACCTCCGGCACCGCGGGCGGCGGGGGCACGTCGGATGGCGGCGGCGGCTCGTCCTCCGGCGAAGGAGGCGCGGACGGCACCGGCGGCAACCAGGGCGGCGCGGACGGAACCGGCGGAACGGACGTGTCCAGCGGCACCGCGGGCGGGGGCGGCGCCGGCGGCGAGGCCGAGGCGCACTGGGTCGGGACCTGGACGACCGGCCCGCAGCTGACCGAGCCCCACAACAATCCGCCTGAGCCGGGCCTCACCAACAACACGCTGCGCCAGGTGGTTTACACCTCGATCGGGGGCAGCTCCGTGCGGCTCTTGCTGTCGAACGAGTTCGGCAACGGGCCGGTGACCATGGAGGCCGTCCACATCGCGGATTCGACGACCGCGGACGGCATCCAGGTGGAGACCGACACGGCGCTGACCTTCGCGGGAGAGCCGTCCGTGACCATCCCGAAGGGCGAGACCGTCTTCTCCGATCCGGTCGACTATGCCGTCAAGCCCCTCACCAAGCTCGCGGTGACCATCAAGTTCGGCGCCGTGCCGAGCGAGATCACCGGGCACCCGGGCTCGCGGACCAACTCGTACCTGCAGACCGGTAACGGGGTCTCGTCAGCGACGCTGTCGTCGCCGGTGGCGACCGCTCACTGGTACTACATCACCGGCCTCGACGTCGCGGCGGATCCCTCGGCCGGGGCGGTCGTCATCCTGGGCGACTCGATCACCGACGGTCGCGGCTCGATCACGGACGAGAACACCCGCTGGCCGGACTACCTGTCCCGGCGGCTGCGCGCCAACGAGGCGACCGCCAACGTGGCCGTGCTGAACCTGGGGATCGGCGGGAACAACGTGCTCACCGGAGGGCTCGGGCCGACCGCCCTGGAGCGCTTCGACCGCGACGTCCTGGGCCAGCGCGGGGCGCGCTGGCTCATCGTGTACGAGGGCGTGAACGACATCGGCACCAGCTCGGATCCGAACGTCGCCGACCGCCTGATCGAGGCCTATGAGACCTTCATCGACAAGGCGCACGACAAGGGGATGAAGGCCTACGGGGTGCCGATCCTGCCGTTCAACGGCAACGGCTATTACAGCCCCGAGCACGAGGCGGCTCGTCAGAAGGTCAACGAGTGGATCCGCACGAGCAACCAGTACGACGCGGTCATCGATCTGGACGCCGCGGTGCGCGACCCCGACGACCCGAGCAGGCTGCGCGAAGAGTTCCTGTTCGAGAACGACTGGCTGCACCTGAACTCGAAGGGCTACGAGACGATGGCGGGCGCCGTCGACCTCAAGCTGTTCACCGAGTAGCGTCGCGAGGAGCTCGCGGCGCCGACGGACACGGTCGTCCCGAGGCGCCGCGAGCGCGCGCCGGCGCTCGCCTCCAGCCGGCGCTGTGACTCCCTCTCTGACAGGATGAGACGGCGCCCGTCCCGTGAATCGGGGCGGGCGGCGACGGAACGGGGCCCTGGACGAGCCCCCCGGGCGTCCGCCCTCAGACCGCCGACTTGAGGAGCCGCAGCCGCTTCTCCGCCTGGCCCCGCTCGCTCAGCCGGAGCTCCGAGGCGGCGGGCGCGCGGCGCCGCACCGGCTGGTGCAGCCGGGCGCTCGCCAGGATGGCCTCGCACAGGTCGCCGAACTCGTAGCCTGACGCCGCCGCGATCTTCGGCAGCAGGCTCGTCGGCGTCATGCCCGGCAGGGTGTTCACCTCGAGCACATACTCGTTCTCTCCGCCCGTCACGAGCAGATCCACGCGCACCGCGCCGGTGCAGCCGAGCGCCTGGGCCGCGCGCTCCGCCAGGTTGAGCACCCCGCGGTACCGGGTCGGCGGGAGGCGCGCCGGCATGTGGTACTCGGTCATGCCCGGCGTGTACTTCGCCTCGTAATCATAGAGGCCCTTCTTCGGGACGATCTCGATGGCGCCGAGGACCTTGCCGTCCAGGATCCCCACGTTGACCTCGGTCCCCGCCACGAACCGCTCCACGATCACGGCGTCGTCGAACTCGAACGCGAGCGCGAGCGCGGCCCCGAGCTCCTCGAGCGACGCGGCCTTGGTCACGCCGAGGCTCGACCCCTCGCCGCGCGGCTTGACGATGACCGGGAACCCGAACGAGCCGTGGATCGACTCGAGATCATCCAGGTCCTGGCGCGCGTCCACCGTGTAGTAGGGCGGCGTCGGCACGTTGTGCAGGCGGAACATCTCCTTCGCCTTGAGCTTGTCCATCGCGAGGGCGCTCGCGAGCACGCTCGACCCGGTGTACGGGATCTGCGCGAGCTCCAGGACGCCTTGCACGCAGCCGTCCTCGCCGAGCCGGCCGTGCAGGGCCAGGAACGCCGCGTCGAGCCGCGCGCGCTGCAGCGTGGCGCAGAGCTCCGTGCCGAACCGGTCCCCGAGCGTGATCCGGACGACATCGTGCCCGCGCGCCTCCAGCGCCTCGGCGACGGCCGCCCCCGAGCGCAGGGACACCTCGCGCTCCCCCGACGAGCCGCCCATCACGACGCCGACCCGCCTCCGGACTTGCCGCTCCACCATCGAAGAACCTCCGTCGCCTTACCCGTGCGAACACCAACACCACGCCAGCGCCTTCCCGGTACAGCCAAGCTGCCAGAGAGGTGCTGCGCAAAAACCAGGCCAGCTGCTTTCGAGGCCACAAACCGCGGCGGCCCTGCAGCGGAGGGCGGTATTCCTGAAGCTGAGGTTGAGGAAAACTGCGCCCGCCCGCCGTGTTCACCTGCCCACGGCGCGCTGACCGCCAACCCGGTATCAAGGCCGGCGGCGGAGGTCAACTAAACGGAGCGAACGTGCCGTCCGGGGTGGACGCGGCCGGCCCCCCCGTGGACCGCCCCGCGACGCCGGACATCAGGGCTCGCCGGCGAGCTTCTTCACCGCGGCGAGCAGCAGGTCGGGCTTGAACGGCTTGATGATCCAGCCCTTTGCGCCGGCCTTCCGGGCCTTCTCGATGAGCTCGGGCTGCCCCTCGGTGGTGAGCATGAGGATCGGCAGGCCGGACGCGAGGTCCTTCTCCCGCAGGCTCTCCAGCATCTCGATGCCGTTCATCACCGGCATGTTCACGTCCGCGATGATCATGGCCAGATCGTCCTTGTGGGCGGCGACCGCGGCGACCGCGTCCCGGCCGTTGTCCGCCTCCACGATGCCATACCCCGCGCCCGACAGGAGGATACCGACCTGCTGGCGGACCGTGTTCGAGTCCTCGACGAGAAGAATCTTCTTGGCCATCTATCGTGTCTCCTTTGGCGCGCGCTGCCCCGCGGCTCAGAACAGCAGCACTTCGCCCTCGCGCTGCGGATCGGGCATGATCACTTCCTTGAGCTTCAGCGTCGTGTCCTGGGCGCGCGCGTCGAACAGCACGGCGAGCCGGTCGATCCCCGCGTCGAAGACGAGCCGCCGGAAGCCCTCGCTCTGCTCCTCCCTGGCGCGCAGGTGCTCGCCGATCGCGGCGCTCGGCGTCGAGAGCACGACGACCAGCCCGAGGGGGCGCAGGCGGTTCTTCACCCGCCCGAGGAGCTGGTTGGCGAGCTCGCTCGCCCAGTCGCACACCATGTCCTCGTCGAGCTCGCGCCGGCCCCGCAGCGGGTGGCAGCGCATGATGAGCGCCACCGGGGCGACGATGGTCAGGCTCCCGCAGAGGTGATCCCCCGTGAAGCCGATGAACGAGACCACCGCGTTGCCGGGCGTCGCCTCCGACTCCGCCTCCTCGACCAGCCGGAGCTCGACGCCATTGTCACGAAACAGGTGGACGCACGACGCCGCAAGCTCGTCGTAGATGCGGTGCCAGCTCTCCGAATTCATTCCGCTCTCCTCGATCCCTCGCCCTGCACTGTCGATGCGCTCACTACGCCACGCGATCCGGGCTGCCCGCGCCCGGGCTCGCTCCGCCGCGCGAGGGGCCGGCGAGGAGCGCGCCCCGCGCGCTCGCAGGCCCCTGCGAGGCAGAGGGCGGCGCGCCCGCGGACGGGGCGGCCTCGCCCGGCTCCCGGGGGAAATGGAAGCGGAAGGTCGTCCCCTTGCCGCGCTCCGTCTCGATCTCGACCCGGCCCGCGAGCCGCCGGCACTCGTGGAGCGCGACGCCGAGGCCGACGCCGCGGCCCGAGACGTCCGTGACCTGCTCGGCGGTGCTGAAGCCGGGAGAGAACAGCGCGGCCTCGAGATCCCGCCGCGTGGCGCTCGGCAGCCCGACGGCGGCCGCCTTCTCGCGCACCCGCTCCCAGTCGATGCCCGCGCCGTCGTCCCCGATCTCGATGACGATCTCGCCCGCCGTCGCGCGCGAGCGGAGCGTGAGCGCGCCGTTCGGCGGCTTGCCGGCCCGCTCGCGCGCCTCCGGCAGCTCGATGCCGTGGTCCATCACGTTGCGCACGACGTGGCACAGCGCCTGCCACATCGCGGCGAAGCGCGGCGCGGGGAGCCGGACGCCCCCGGCGTCGATGCGCACGGCGGGCTTCGGCTTGCCGAGCTTGCGCGCCAGGGTCTCGGCCTGGTCCCTCATCCGGTTGAAGCGCACCTCCGTCCGCTCGTCGCGGAGCGCCCCGAGGGCCCGCTCCAGCTCGGCGGGATCCCGGCGCGCTCGCACCATCTCGAGCAAGGCCTCGATCTCCTCGTGGCCGACGTCGACGCGCGTGGCCTGCGCCGTCGAGGCGAGCAGGCCGCTCACGCGCGACACGAACGCCCCCCACGCGTCCCGCAGCGCCCCGAGCTGCTCGTCGGACGGCAGCGCGCGCTCCTCGACGACGAAGCTCTCGATCTCGTGCGCCACGTTCGCCACGCTCGTCACGTCCCAGAGCCCGGCGTTCCCCTTGATCGTGTGCACGACGCGCATCACGTGGTCCACCTCGGTGACCGCGCGCGAGGTCACCGCGTCCACGAGCTTGGTCGTGTCGTTCACGAACCCGAGCAGGCCGAGCCGGTCCTTCACGGCGCGCTCGAACACCTTGATGTACTCGCGCTGCTGCTCGTACTCCCGCAGCGAGTCGATCGTGGACGTGACGTCCGTGATCACCATCAGCGCGCCGCTGAACTGGCCGCCCTCGGACAAGATCGGCTTGAAGCCGAGCGCGAGGTGGCGGCCCTCGCGGCGCAGGGCCTTCGGGAGCTGGTCGAGGACGACCTCGAGCGGGAGGAAGTCGTCGCAGGCGGCCTCCCACCCCATCCGGAGGAACGCGCGGGCCCGGGGGTCGTGGCCGGCGATGCGGTCGGCGAAGTGCTCCCCGGCCGCCGGCGCGCCGAAGAGGCGCTCGAAGGCGGCGGAGTGCACGGCGTCCATCGTGCCGTCCCGGCGGATGGTCACCAGGGCCTGATCGACGTTGTCGAGCACGAGGCGCATCACCCGGTTGCGCTGCTCGAGCTCGGAGGTGCGCTCCGCGACGACGGCC
Organism: Sorangium cellulosum; assembly: GCF_004135735.1. Lineage (GTDB taxonomy): Bacteria > Myxococcota_A > Polyangia > Polyangiales > Polyangiaceae > Sorangium > Sorangium cellulosum_F. The sequence continues at coordinate 7,894,640 of NZ_CP012670.1, forward strand.
TCGAGGTTCTGCCGGTGGCCCTCGAGGACCTCGTCGCGCGCCTGGATGCCCGCCAGCATCTCGTTGAACGCGTCCGTGAGCGCCCCGAACTCGTCGTCGGCGGTCTTCTGGGCGCGCGTCGTGTAGTCGCGCGTCCGCCGGACGTGGGCCGCGGCCTCGCCGAGCACCTCGAGCGACCGGGAGATCCCGCGCACGAGGACGAACGCGAGCGCGACCGACATGAGGAGCACGAACGCCGAGACCGCGACGCCGTTGCGCACCGTCCGCCGCGTGTCCGCGACCTTGGCCGCGGCGGCGCGCCGCATGCCGGAGATCGCCTCGTGCCCGATCGCGGCGAGCCGGTCGAGGCGCCCCTGCTGCGCCTCGATCCACACCTCGTGGTCGACGGACAGCGCCTCGTCCGTCGACGCGATCGCGGCGGAGCGCAGCTCGTCGGCGCGCAGCGCGCGCGGGTCCGAGCGGGCGGCGCGGTAGAGCGCGCGCGCCGCGTCCGACGCGTTGGCGCTGAACACCTCGTGATAGAGCTGCTCCTCGGTCATCAGCGTCACGAGCGTCTTGAAGGCGCCCGGCTCGAACTGCGTGGACGCGAAGGTGTGCGCGAGCAGCGCGTGCTGGCGGCTGGCGCGCTCGGCGAGCTCGTGCACGGCGACGATCGACTGGATGTTGCGCAGGAGCTCGCCCTCGTCGCTCAGCTCGGACAGCCCCGCGTTGGCCCGGATCAGGCTCACGTTGATGGCGCCGAACAGCTTGAGCACGCCGTCGAGCGGCACCGCCTTCGCGTCGGCCTGGCCCCGGAAGGCGGCGAGCTCGCCGACGCGGGCGCGCGCCTCGGCGAGGTAGCGGGCCAGCCGGGGCGAAGGGAGCCTGGAGAGGTCGCGCGCGGGCGCGGCGAGGAACGCCTCGAGGTGGGCGAGGCTCGCGTCGGTCGCCGCCCGCGCGGCGGCGAGCTCGCCGCGCGCGCGCAGGAGCGCCGCGGCGCGGTGGGGCGGCGGCGCCTTTTCCTGCGCGCCGTCAGCGTGGCTCGTGTCCGGAGGCCGGACCTCCAGCCCCTCCACCACCGCGGTCCACGCCCGCTCCTTCTGGAGCGCGTGCAGCGGCTCCGCCATCCTGGACGAGAGCTGCGCGAGGTCCTCGATCGTGCCGATCGCCGCCGCCCTCGCCGCCTGCTGCCGCGCGTCGCCGACGATCATCGCCGAGAGGAGCAGGGCCCCCGCGACGGGCACGCCGGCGAGCGACCACAGCTTCAATCGAATCGAAGCGCTACGCCATCTCGGCATGCACACTCTTCCCCCCGGGATGGCCCGTGCGGCGGAGAGGCCGCGCGCTCTTCGTGTGCTTCACGACAAGGGGCTCCGCGCGAGCGCCGGAGACCCCGCGCCGCGCCCTCGCCTGGAGCATCGGACGAATCGAACGTCGCATGCGATCATCGAGGCACCTGGACAGAGGGCCGCCGTCGGCCCTTCCGCGCGCACCATGTGCGTCCTCGTGATTCAGGCTCTTTCTTGTTGCGACGTTTCACGTGCCCTGGTGCGCCAGTGATGATGGCGGGCGTGTTGAACCCCACCGCGGATCGTTCCTGTGTATGCTACGCGTGAAGGTCGCGAGTCCGCAAGAGCGCGTGCGGCGCCGGCAGGTGCCGCAACCGAGGCTCGGCGAGCACGGAGAAAGGAACGATGATGGGTCGGAGTTCACAGCGGCGAGCGCGCGCAGGGCGGCTCGGACGCGCTTCGGGTGTTGCGATCGGAGCAGTGCTGGTCACGGCCTCTCTCGCGCACGCGCAGAGCCCCGGCGCCGGCCCCGCGCCGGGGGACGCCCGAGCGCCCGCAGCGCCCGCAGCGCCCGCAGCGCCCGCAGCGACCGGAGCGCCCGCAGCGACCGGAGCGCCCGCCGCGGCGCCCGCAGCGACCGGAGCGCCCGCAGCGCCCGCCGCGACCGGAGCGCCCGCGGCGCCCGCCGCGACCGGAGCGGCCGCCGCGGCGCCCGCCGCGACCGGAGCGCCCGCCGCGGGTGGAGAGGCCTCCATCGCCGAGCGGCTCGCCGCGGCGGAGCGGCGGGCGGCGGAGCTCGAGAAACGCCTCTCGGCGCTCGAGGACGCGCAGCTCTCGCCGGCGGAGGACGACGACAAGGACCTGCTCCGGATCTACGGATTCGTCGACGTCGGCGTCCAGCGCTCGTGGATCGATGAGAACTTGGATCATGCGGCCCTCATGCCGCAATCGAACGCCCTGAACTTCGTCGTGGGGAACTTGAACCTCTACCTCGACGCGCAGCCCAGCAAGGAGTTTCGCTTCCTCGGGGAGCTCAGGTTCACGACCGCGCCCGGCGGCACCCCGGTCCCCGTGAATCCGCCGCCGCCCGGCGTGCTGTACCGGACGGGCACGCAGAATTTCGGGACCCTCGACTCGACCGCGCTCAACGTGACGAGCACCTTCGGCGGGCTGGTGGCGATCGAGCGCGCCCACGTCGACTGGACGCGCTTCAACCTCTTCAAGCTGCGCGTCGGGCAGTTCTTCACCCCGATCGGCATCTACAACGTCGACCACGGGAGCCCGGTGCTCATCACCGCCGACATCCCCTATTTCATCACGTCGAGCATCTTTCCCACGCGGCAGACCGGCATCATGGCGTATGGCAGCGTGTTCGCGGGCCCCTGGGAGCTCGGGTACAACGCCTACGTGAGCAACGGGCGCACCGAGAACGCGCCGTTCGCCTTCGACGACGACCGCGGGTTCGGCGGCCGCCTGCACGCCAGCTACGAGGATCCCGGCAAGCTGGCGCTGAAGCTCGGGACCTCGGTCATCCTCAGCAAGGCCCGCGACTGGGTCGTCGACTACACGCCCGGCGAGCAGTTCGGCGAGTTCGAACGGACGACCCACTCGACATGGTCGTACCGGGAGTACATCGGGGCCGGCGATGTCTCGCTCGACGTCGGCAGGACGCGCATCCGGGCGGAGGCGGCGGTCATCCGCCAGATCTACGACCAGCGCGCCGGCGACGGGTTACCCGGGTTCTACCCGCCGGACGCGTGGAAGACCTCCACGTACGCGCTGGCGGCGCACCGGATGGACTTCCTGAACATGGAGCCGTACGTGATCGGCGCCTTCCTGCGCGCGCCGTTCATCGACCACGACAGCATGTTCCAGCTGGGCGGAGGCTTGAACTTTTACATCACCCCGAGCGTCACACTTCGGACCCAGGCGATGCACACGATCCTCGACACCCTGCGCCAAGAGAGCGCGAAGCCAGCGGTCCTCCACACGACCGCGATCGCCCGTCTGATCCTGGCTTTCTGAGAGAGGCTCGACGCAACCATGAAGCGTTTATCCCTTCTTCTCCTCCTGGCCCTCCTCGGCATGACCCCGTCGCCTCCGTCGTTCGCGGTGGAGGACGAGATCGTCGTCGTCGTCCACCAGTCCAACCCTGCGCGGGCGGCGGGGCGCGACACGCTCCGCCCGATCTTCCAGACCACGCGCACGGAGTGGTACGGCAGGTCGGCGGTGCCGGTGAACCTGCCCGAGGACTCCTCGCTGCGCCAGCGCTTCGACATGGCGGTGCTGGGCCTCGATCCCGATGGCGTCGCCCGCTACTGGATCGATCGGAAGATCCGCGGCGGCGAGCGGCCGCCGCGCAAGGTGGCGAATCCGAGCGCAGTTCTCCGCGCCGTGGGCGAGGAGGCCGGCGGCATCGGGTATGTCGCCGCCAGCGACCTCAACCCCACCGTCAAGGTGATCGCGCGCATCCGCGACGGCCAGGTCGTGCCGCCGTGAGCTCGTCAAGAGAGGAACGAACGATGGACAGTCAGCCGTCTCGCATCAAGCCGCCCGTCCGCCGCGGGGCGCTGGTCGTCGCCCTCGGCGCCGTCTGCGCGGCGATGCTCGTGGGATGCTGGGATTCGGATCCCTGCGATCCGGGCCAGCTCGTCATCTCGAACGCATGCTTTACACCTTTCCCGGAGGGCGGCGTCACCGGCAGCGGCGGCGCCCCCAGCAGCGGCAGCGGCGTCACCGGCAGCGGCGGGAGCGGCGGTGACGCCACAGGCAGCGGCGGGAGCGGCGGTGATGCCACAGGCAGCGGCGGGAGCGGCGGTGACGCCACAGGCAGCGGCGGGAGCGGCGGTGACGCCACAGGCAGCGGCGGGAGCGGCGGCGGCGCCACAGGCAGCGGCGGGAGCGGCGGCGACGCCACAGGCAGCGGCGGGAGCGGCGGCGACGCCACAGGCAGCGGCGGGAGCGGCGGAGCCTGACGCTACTGCGGGAAGTCGGGCCGAGAGGCGAACCGCCATGACGCCAAGAAACCAGGGAAGTAGAAGGGGAAATGGAGGGACAACCCTTCCCCTCTCTTCTTGGCGTCGTTGGCGCCATGGCGGTTCTTCTGCTGATCCGGGGCAACCTCCCGCAGGAGGGGAAATGCAGGGACAGCCCTTCCCCTCTCTGCCTGGCGGCCTTGGCGCCATGGCGGTCTTTCTGCTGATCCGGGGCGACTTCCCCCAGTAGAGCTGGAGCGCGGAGCGGATCTTCACCGCGAGAGCATCCACCACAACGCGGCTGCGGCAAGCGAGGACATCCATCCTTCCCGTCCGCCCGCCGTCGTGTTCAGGCGCCTGGCTGCATCGCGGGGAGTCGACCGAGCGGCCCTCTCGGAGGCCAGTCCGGCTTCGGCGTGGGTCGGCCCGGGGGGCGCGGGAGCCCGCTCAGAACAAGATCACCTTGCCGTCGAGCGGCAGCGGGGACGCGTTCGAGAACACGAAGAAGCCCTCATCGAAGTCGCCGCTCAACGTGACGAGCACCTCGCCCTTCAGCGTCCGGAATGAATAGAAGAACTGCTGCTTGCAGCTCCGGTTCCGGCGATCCACGTCGCTCGGGTGGCGCAGCTGCGGCAGCTCGGCGTGAAGCGCTACCTGGAACCGGGCGAGGCGGCTCTTCACCTTCCCCATGAGCTGATTCGTCACCTCGCGCATCCAGTCGCCGGTGCCCTCGAGCATCGGCGGCAACCCCGTCATGGAGCGAAACACGCCAGGATTCGCGGACAGGGCCAGCACGCCGGAGAAACCTGGCGCGGAGAAATCGACGGTGCTCGCGGGATCGCCGTGAAGGCGCGCCTCCTCGCGGAGATCTCCGATGCTCGCCGGCGCTATGGCGACGCCGTAAAAATGAAAGAGCTCCACGGTCGCCCCCTGAACGAGGACGTCGATCGTCCGCACCTTGCGCGAGGGAGGCGGTCGAGAGGTCGGGGCCGGGGGCATGGTGGACCCGCCGGGATGCGCAGGCACGGAGGGTGGCCCGGTCCGACGGGAAGAGCCCGGATCGCTGCGCTCGACGCTCGACCCCTCCTGGAAGGTGTGCTCCGACCGCGCATCGGAAAGCGGCTCCCGAGGAGTGATACGCCGACGCCTCATCAAACGCACAGCGTAGCCCATCTGTCTATCCTGGAGCAACTCTGTTCGCGACAGGGGCCCACAGACACATCGTTATACACCCTCCCACTCCGGTCGACGCACACCACGCCTCGTGACGTGCGTTCCCGGCCGCGCCGAGCTCCCCCACGCTCCAGCGGGGAGCGGCCCCTCGGTCCTGCCGCGATCCCCCGCGCCGGGCTCGTCCGTGGGCTCCGTGAGAGCGGGCGCGCCAGGGGCGCCAGGGTCCGTGGGCTGTAACAGCGGGCGCGCCAGGGGCGCCAGAGTAGGATAGTAGGGCCCAGTGCTCGTCTCCGACCTCGTTACCACCTCCGAGCGTGTCGCCACGGCCTCGCGCCGCCTCGAGAAGGTCGGCGCGCTCGCCGGCCTGCTCCGCCGCCTCTCGCCCGACGAGGTGGAGATCGGCGTCGACTGGCTCGCCGGCCGGCTACGTCAGGGCCGCATCGGCCTCGGGCCCGCGATGATGGCCGACGCCCGGCGCGCCGGGCCCGCGGCCGCCGCGCCCGCGCTCACCCTCACCGAGGCGGACGCGGCCTTCACCGACATCGCCCGCACCTCGGGGCCAGGCTCCGCGGCGCGGCGCCGCGCCGCGCTCGGCGGTCTGTTCGCCCGCGCCACCGATCCGGAGCGCGACTTCTTCGCCCGGCTCCTCGTCGGCGAGCTCCGGCAGGGCGCGCTCGGGGCGGTCATGCTCGAGGCCGTCGCCCGCGCCGCGTCGGTGCCGGCGCCGTCGCTCCGGCGCGCCGTCATGCTCGCCGGCGACGCCGCCGAGGTGGCCAAGGCGGCGCTCCTCGACGGGGCGAGCGGCCTCCGTCGCTTCTCGCTCCAGCTCCTCCGCCCCGTGCAGCCCATGCTGGCGCAGGCCGCCGACGACGTGGCCACGGCGCTCGAGCAGCTCCGCGTCGTCGCCCTGGAGTGGAAGCTCGACGGCGCGCGCGTGCAGGTGCACAAGGCGGGCGACGAGGTGTGCGTCTTCAGCCGCAGCCTCAACCCGGTCACGAAGGCGGTCCCCGAGATCGTCGAGGCGGTGCGGGCGCTCCCGGTCCGCTCGCTCGTGCTCGACGGCGAGGCGATCGCGCTCCGCGAGGACGGCGCGCCCCACCCGTTCCAGGTCACGATGCGCCGCTTCGGCCGCGCCCTCGACGTGGCCGCGCTGCGCGCCCAGCTGCCGCTCCGCGCCCTGTTCTTCGACGTGCTGCACCTCGACGGCGAGGACCTGCTCGATCGGCCCGGCCGCGAGCGCGCCGCCGCCCTGCGCGAGGTGCTCGACCGATCGCTGCGGGTCCCGCGCATCGAGCTGCCGACGCCGGCCGAGGCCGAGGCCTTCTTCGCCGACGCGCTGGCGCGGGGCCACGAGGGCGTGATGGTCAAGGCGCTCGCCGCGCCCTACGAGGCCGGGCGGCGCGGCGGCTCCTGGATCAAGGTCAAGCACGCGCACACGCTCGACCTCGTCGTGCTCGCGGCGGAGTGGGGCAGCGGCAGGCGCCGCGGGCTCCTCAGCAACCTGCACCTCGGCGCCCGCGATCCGGCCGCGGGCGCCTTCGTCATGCTCGGCAAGACCTTCAAGGGCATGACCGACGAGGCGCTCTCATGGCAGACGGAGAGGCTCCTGGAGCTCGAGATCGCGCGGGACGCGTCCACGGTCCACGTGCGGCCGGAGCTCGTCGTCGAGGTCGCCCTCGACGACGTGCAGGCGAGCCCGCGCTACCCCGGCGGCGTCGCGCTCCGCTTCGCGCGCGTCAAGCGCTACCGCCCCGACAAGGCGGCCGCGGACGCCAGCACGATCGACGAGGTGCGCGCGCTCCACGCCGGCGCGCTCGCGCGCGACCGGGGCCCGTCACGCCTCCTCGCGTAGCGTCAGCCGAAGCTCGTATCCTACGGCGCGGCGCCCGCGCGCCCGCTCGCCGAGGCGGCCGCGGCGGACGGCCTGCCCGAGGCGGCCGCGGTGGCCGGCTCCACCAGGTCCTCCAGGTCGAGCATCAGCGAGGTGCTCCGCTCGATCCACTCGATCGGGTCGGCCGGCTCGTTGCGCAGGATCTTTTCGCTGATGGAGCGATACATGGTCGCGTAACTCTCCATCTTGTTGATCCGCGCCACGCGGAGCACACGGTCGTTGTCCTCGGCCATGTAGCGGCTCCCGTTGTCCACCCGGACCGTGATCCCGCCGGCCCGCAGCTGGATGTGATCCTGGACACCGATCCGGCGGCTGCCGATGTCGGTCAGCACCATGCTGAACACGGCCCTGTTCGCGAGCTCCACGCTGACGTGGAAGTCGCCGTTCGCCCCGCGCCAGAGGTGACGACGCACGGGCGGAGAGAAGCCGTTCATGAACAGGAAGTGATCGAGCCAGTGGCAGCCGTTGCTGACGATCCGGCTCCGGGAGCTCGGCCACTCGTACCAGTGCTTCCGGGCGAGCGGGATCTCGTACACGACGCAGCTGTAATGGACCGGCTCCCCCGGACGCAGCTTCAGGTCCGCGCGCGCCAGGCCCCAGAGGGGGTTATAGCGCATGTGGAAGCACCCGAAGAGGCGGCCCGGGTGCGCGCGGCACGCGGCGAGCAGATCGTCGAGCTGGGCGCGCGTGGTCACGAGCGGCTTCTCGACGACCGCGTACCCGCCGCGCCGGATCGCGTGGGCGGCGAGCCCCGCGTGCGTCGCGTGGTATCCGGCGATGAGGTAGACATCGTAGTCCTCGTCGGGCCGGGGGGTCGCGCTGGTGTCATGGGCGGGGCCGGCGGACGGCACCGGGCCGATCTGGGTCGGGTCGATCTCGTGGATCGCGCGGACCTGGATGCGCGGATCGATGTTGGGCAGGACGTTCGTCTTCGCGTAATGCCCGAGCCCGAAGAGCACGGCCGTCTTGCTGGGGCGCTCGCTCCCCTGCGCGCGCGGCGAGCGCTCCCGCACCGGGCTCGGGGGCGAGAGCGGCAGCTTGCGCAGGCCGGCCGGATCGAGGCGGGCGAGCGCCCCTGTCGCCCACTCGAGCAGCGGCGCCGCACGGCCGCCGATCGCCTCGGCCGAGAAGGGGCTCCATCCTGCGATGTCGCCAGCGTCAGCGTTCCTGTCCGGCGGCCGCGTGCACAGGTGGACATCCTCCGAGCCCCGGTATCGCTGGAGGAGCCCGCTCGGCGCGCGGGCCACGAGCTCCGCGGGGAGCACGATCCGCTCGACCGCGCGAGGGTGACACGGGGCCACGAAGATCACGCCGTCGCCCGGGACGAGGTCCGCGGCGCGCCCCTCGACGATCTCGCCGATGCCCACCGCGAGGAACTGCTCGTTCCGGGCCCGCTCCTTGAGCCTCGAGCGGACCTTCCTCGCGGTGTTCCGCGGGCCCACCTCGACCACATAGGCCAGGAGCCGGCGGAGGCTCCGGGGCTGGGCAAGCTGGGTGTCCGCGAGCCGCTGAAGGGGCCAGTAGCAGCGGACACGGATACGGACTTGATCCGCGGGAAGGTGATAGTCGAGGAAGCCGTCGCGCCAGCGGTCTGCGAGGATGAACATGGGCGGGTCTCGGGGTGCCATACCATGGCTGTGCCGGCCCCGCGTGAAATCATGAGGCGATCGAGCGCCCGCAGCCGGGCCGCGGCTCCCGGGCGGAACCGGATCGCGCCCCGGGCGGAACCGGGCTGCCCCCCCCGGAACCGGGTTGCGGCGCCCCATCTCCCGCCGTTGCGCCCCGCCCCGTTCGTTGTGCCCGCACCGCCGTCGTTCTGCTACACGGCAGCGCGTGCCCGATCTGATCGTCCACCCCGCGGAGCGGCCGCTCATCGGGAGCGTGCCGGTCCCCGCCGACAAGAGCATCGCCCACCGGGCGCTCCTCCTCGCCGGGCTCGCCACCGGGCGGAGCCGCATCCGGTGCGGGGCGCCGGGCGGCGACCACCGCGCGACCCTGGACGCGCTGCGCGCCCTGGGCGTCCGCGTCGAGGAGCCCTCGCCCGGCGAGCTCATCATCGAGGGCGCCGGGCTGAGCGGCCTCCGCGCCCCGGACGGCCCCATCGAATGCGGCAGCTCGGGCGCCACGATGCGGCTCCTGGCGGGCGTCCTCGTCGCCCAGCGCTTCGCGACGCGGCTCGTCGGCGGCGCGTCGCTCTCGCGCCGGCCCATGGAGCGCGTGGCGAAGCCGCTGCGGCTCCGCGGCGGGCGGATCGAGGGGAAGCTCGACCCGCGCAAGATCGGCGAGATCACGGCGCCGCTCGAGATCGGGCCGCTCCCCGCGCCGCACGTGCTCTCGTCGATCGAGTACGAGCTGCCGATCCCGTGCGACCAGGTGAAGAGCGCCCTCTTGCTCTCCGGCCTCTACGCCGACGGCCCCACGTTCGTGCGCGAGCCGATCGTCTCGCGCGACCACACCGAGCGCATGCTCACGGCGCTCGGCGCGCCCGTCGACTCGGTGGGCGCCGTGGTCCGCCTCGACGCGGCCCGCTTCTCCGGCGCGCTCCCGGCGTTCGACGTCGACGTGCCCGGCGATCTCTCCGCGGCCGCGTTCCTCGTCGCGGCCGCGCAGATCGTGCCGGGCAGCCGCGTGACGGCGCGGCGCGTGGGCCTCAACCCGACGCGCGCCGGCCTGCTCGAGGTGCTGCGCGACATGGACGGCGGCGTCGCCGTCGAGATCAAGGGCGACGCCCTCGGCGAGCCCACCGGCGACCTCCACGCCGCCTCCGCCGCCCTGCGCGGCGGGCGCGTCGGCGGCGAGCTCGCGTCGCGCGCCCTCGACGAGCTGCCGATCCTGCTCGGGCTCGGCGCGCGGGCGCGCGGCGTCACCGAGGTGCTCGACGCCGGGGCGCTGCGCGCGCACGAGGTCGACCGGATCGCGGCGATGGCGTCGGTGCTGGGCGCCTTCGGCCTGCGCTGCGAGGAGCGGCCCGACGGGCTGCTCGTCGAGGGCAGGCCCGACCGGCCGCTCGACGCGGCGGACGTCGACAGCCGCGGCGATCATCGCGTCGCCATGACGGCCGCGGTGCTCGGGCTCGCCGGGAGCGGGCCCACGCGCGTGCGCGACGCGGGCTGCATCGCGACGAGCTTTCCTCTCTTCGTCGGGACGCTGCGCGCCCTCGGCGCGCGCATCGACGTCGAGAGCGCCGCGGCGGCGTGAGCGAGGAGGATCGCAGGTGACGGAACGGCAAGGACACGACGGCGCGCGCCGCCTCACGGCGCACGGCGAGCTGCGGCGGCTCCGCGTCGCCATCGACGGGCCGGCCGGCGCCGGCAAGGGCACCGTGGCGCGGGGCCTCGCCGAGCGGCTCGGCTACCTCCTCGTCGACACGGGCGCGCTCTACCGCGCCGTCGCGCTCGCCGTGCAGCGCGCGGGGTTCTCGTGGGACGACAGCGGCGCGATCGGCGCGCTCGCCGAGGAGCTCGCGCGCGGCGGGCGCATCGCGCTGGAGCGGGGCGCGGCGGGCGCGGCGCCCGACTCCACGGACGCCGCGCAATCCGCTCCCGGCAGCGGCCCGGCCTCCACGAGCCTGCTGGGGGGCAGCGGCCTCAGGGTGCTGCTCGACGGCGAGGACGTCTCCAGCGCGATCCGCGCGCCGCAGGTCAGCCTCGGGGCGAGCCGGGTCTCCGCCGTCCCCGCGGTCCGGCAGGCGCTGCTCGCGATGCAGCGGCAGGCCGGCGCCGAGGGCGGGGTCGTGCTCGAGGGGCGCGACATCGGCACCGTGGTGTTCCCCGACGCCGAGGTGAAGTTCTTCCTCACGGCGCCGGCCGAGATCCGCGCGAAGCGGCGGTACGACGAGCTCGTCGCGCGCGGCATGTCCGTCAGCTTCGAGGCGACGCTCTCCGACGTGCTCCGCCGCGACAAGGCCGACAGCGAGCGCGCCGTCGCGCCGCTCCGCAAGGCCGACGACGCGATCCTGGTGGACTCCGGCCACAGGAGCCCGCAGGAGATCATCGACGAGATGGCGCGCGTCGTGGAGACCCGTGCGCGGGGCGGCTGATCGTCGCGCCGCCGCGGCCTCCGCCGCCGCCCTGCTCGCGCTCTCGCTCGCGCTCCCGGCCTGCGGGGGCGCCGCGCCCCAGCGCGCCGGCGAGGGCGCGCGCGGCGCGGAGAGCGAAGCCGGCGCGCGGATGGTCCCGCGGATCGAGCCGGCCGATCTCCTGCCGGCCGATCTCGATCTCGTGGTGCGCGTCGATGTCGCCCGCATGCGCGGCGGCCTGGGCCAGGCCGCCGCGGACGAGCTCGCGCGGCGCGCGCTGGACGACCTGCCCGACGAGGCGCTGAAGGGCGCGCTCCGGCGCGCGGACGTCGCCTGGCTCGGGCTGCGGCTCGCCGATCTCGAGGAGGGCGATCGCGTGGTCGTCCTCGAGGGCCGCATGGCGGGGCTCACGCCCGATCCCGGGCGCTGGGAGGAGGCGCGGGCGAGGCTGGGCGGCGTGTCCATCTTCGACCGCCGCGGCGCGGCCGCCCTCCCGCGCGCGGACGTCGCGCGGATCATCGCGCTCGGCGATCGCGCCGTGGCGCTCGTGTCCGCGGTCGAGGTGAGCAGCGTCGCGCGCGTCCTCCGCGACGGCCCCGACGAGCGCCGCGGCGACCCGGCCGCCGAGGGGATCGTGAGCGTCGACCTGCGCGGGCGCCGGCTGCCCCCCCACCTCGCGCGGCGCTTCCCCTCCCTCGGCGCGCTCGTCGCGGGCGTCGAGCGCGTGCGCGCCGTGGCGTCCCTTCACGACGAGGGGGTGCGCATCGACGCGGAGATCGTCGGGGTGGAGGCGGCCGCCGCCGAGCGCGCGCGCCGGTTCCTCGAGGTGCTCCGCGACAACGTCGAGGATGTGCGTTACGCAGATCTCATGAAGGCGCTCTCGATCGAGCAGGTGGAGCGCACCGTGCGGCTCCGCTGGCTGTTCCCCGCGCCCGTCGTGCTCGCCCTGCTCTCCGGGCGCGCGCCCGGCTGAACCGACGATGTCCGACACCCTGATCGACCCCGTCCGACCGACCGTGATCGACGACACCGCCCCCGCGCCGGCGCCCGGGGGCGACGCCGCGGAGGCGGGCCCTGGAGCGCCCGGCGGCCGCGCCCCCGGCTCCCCGGCGCGCCCCGGGCGGGGCGCGTACCTCCTGGCGGCGCTCGCGTGCCTCGTCACGCTCGCGGGCGCCGCGCTCGCCGTGTACTTCTTCTTCTGGCGCTACGAGCCGACGGCCCGGCGCCACATCCCGGGCGACGCGAACATCGTCGTCCGCCTCGAGGCCGCGGAGCTCGCGCTCTTCGGCCCCGTGCGCCAGCACTTCTTGCCGCTGCTCGACGAGGCGCCCGCCGGCGCGCCGCGCAGGGCGCGCGTCGAGGCGGCCACCGGCCTCGATTTCCCCGCGGACCTGCGCGAGATCGTGATCGCCTCGACCGACGCCACGAGCTGGGTCGCGCTCGCGGGCGGGCGCATCCCGAAGGGGCGGTTCGTCGCCGGCATGGAGAAGATCGCCCGCGAGGAGGGCTGGCTCGGCTGGCGGCGCGAGGGCGAGCTCCTCGTCGGCCCGCGCGCCGCGATCGGCCAGGCGGAGGACGGCACGCTCGTCCTCGGCACGGACGTCGAGATCGTCAACGCCGCGCTGCCCGCGTCGGACGAGTGGCAGCGCCTCGGCCTGCCCGAGCAGGGCGCGATCACCTTCGCGCTCACCGGCGCCGCGTGGTCCGGCGCCGCCGGCGCGATCAGCGCCGTGCTGCCGCGCGCCGCGGCGCTGTTCCGGCGCATCGAGCACGGCGCGGGCACCCTGACCCTCGGCGCCGACCCCACGCTCGTCTTCCGCATCGCGCCCGCGTCGGGCGAGGCCGCGGCCGCGCTGGCCTCCGATGCGCAGGCGCTGCTCGGCAGCCTCAAGCTCACCCTCGCGGTGGTCCCCGACGTCGCCGGCATGAAGGCCGCGCTCGAGGGGGCCCAGGCCGTGGCGCGCGGCGACCGCGTGGAGATCCACACGAAATGGCCTCACGAGGGCCTGGATCACGCCTGCGCGGAGCTCGCGCGGCGGGCCCGCGCCGCGCGCGACGCCGCGCCCGGAGCGCCCGGCCCCGGGTGGTGAGGGCGCACGGGGGGCTCACCTCCGGGGCTCGCGTTCCGGCGAGCCCCTGTCGTGGCTCGCCTGCGCTCCAGCCCCTCCGGTGAGCCCCCCGTGCGCCCTCACCGCCCGCGGCAGGCCCCTGGGCGCTGTGCGGCTTTGGCCCAGCGGCCTCATCGTTTCTCGCGAGAACGACAAAAACCGCTGGTGGCTCGGTCGTTGCATTGACAGAGGCCCCTCCTCAGACTACAGGCTCGCCTCTCCCGAGGGGCCGGGTGTAGGGTACGCGTGCGCCTGCTCCTCCGTCGCTCGTGCGTGGCACCAGGGTCCACGCCTACGCCCGCAGCGGCGAATCCCAGGGAAGGAAAGGAACCAAGAACGAACAACATGACTAGCAACATCATCACGGAGGCAGGCTCGTCCGGGGCGAGCATGGAGAGCTTTGCCGCGCTCTTCGAACAGAGCGTGGAGGGGGGCGATTTCGCGCGTGAAGGAGAGATCATCTCCGGCACCGTGGTCGCAGTGAACCGCGACTCCGTCGTGGTCGACATCGGCGGCAAGAGCGAAGGCGTCATCGCGCTCCGCGAGTTCGCGGACGCCGCGGGCCAGAGCACGGTGAAGGCGGGCGACAAGGTCGACGTCTACATCGAGAGCCGCGAGAACGACGACGGCCTCGTCACCTTGTCGAAGGAGAAGGCCGACAAGATGAAGGTCTGGGATGAGATCTCGAACGCCTGCGAGGCGGACGAGCTCATCGAGGGCACGATCAGCCAGCGCGTGAAGGGCGGCCTCTCGGTCACCATCCGCGGCGGCGTGAAGGCCTTCCTCCCGGGCTCTCAGGTCGATCTTCGCCCGATCCGCAACTTGGACAAGCTGATCGGCCAGACCTACAAGTTCAAGGTCATCAAGTTCAACAAGAAGCGCGGCAACATCGTGCTCTCGCGGCGCGTGCTCCTCGAGCGCGAGCGCGACGAGATGAAGGCCAAGACGCTCGAGACGTTGACCGAGGGGATGACCGTCAAGGGCACCATCAAGAACATCACCGAGTACGGCGCCTTCGTCGACCTCGGCGGCATCGACGGCCTCCTGCACATCACGGACATGTCGTGGGGCCGCGTGAACCACCCGAGCGAGGTGTTCCAGGTCGGCGACGAGGTCCTCGTGAAGGTCCTCAAGTACAACGCCGACACCGAGCGCGTGTCGCTGGGCCTCAAGCAGACCCAGGAGGACCCCTGGAACCACGCCGAGGAGGCGTACCCCGCGGGCAAGAAGGTCCGCGGCAAGGTCATGTCGATCACCGACTACGGCGCGTTCGTCGAGCTGGAGCCGGGCGTCGAGGGCCTCATCCACGTGAGCGAGATGAGCTGGACCAAGAAGGTCAAGCACCCGTCGAAGCTCCTCGAGGTCGGCCAGGAGCTCGAGTGCCAGGTGCTCGAGGTCGACGCGCGCGCGAAGCGCATCAGCCTCGGCCTCAAGCAGCTCGAGCCGGATCCGTGGATGCTCTTCACGGACAAGTACCACCCCGGCGACAAGATCGCGGGCAAGGTCCGGTCGCTCACCGACTACGGCGTCTTCGTCGGCATCGAGGAGGGCGTCGACGGCATGGTCCACAAGAGCGATCTCTCGTGGTCGGTGCGCGTCAACAACCCGAGCGACCTCTACCACAAGGGCGACGACGTCGAGGCGATCATCCTCTCGATCAACCACGACGAGAAGAAGGTCTCCCTCGGCATCAAGCAGCTCTGGGACGATCCGTGGCCGACCATGCTGCAGGAGTACCCGCCCGGCCGCGTGCTCGAGGACGCCCAGGTGGTGAGCATCGTCGACTACGGCGTGTTCGTGCGGCTGCGCGAGGGCGTCGAGGGCCTCATCTCGCAGAGCGACGTGCAGGAGCCCGAGGACGGCAAGCTCAAGGTCGGCGACAAGGTCCGCGCCGAGATCTCGTCGCTCGACACGGTCGATCGCCGGCTCTTCCTGACGATGAAGAACATCGGCATGGAGCGCCCCGCGCCGGTCCAGCGCCAGCAGCAGAAGCGCAAGGACGACGACGAGAAGCCGGTGGCCGGGACGATCGGCGATCTCATCAAGGAGAAGCTCGGCGGCAAGCTCGACCTGAAGTGACGCGCCCGGCGTGCGCGCGCCGCCACGGCGCGCCGCGCGCCGCGCGTCAGGTACGGCGGGCTGAAAGCGCCCCCGGTGCCGCTCGGCTCGCCGTGTGGACCCGATGAAGCGAGCGAGAGGCGAGGCTCTTCCCAGGGCCTCGCCTCTTGCTTTTTGCGGCAGGCCGCGGACGATGCCCGCGATGAGAGGCCCCCTCGCGCGCGCTGCCGTCGCGGCGCCAGTCCTCGCCGCGGTGGCCCTCGCCGCGCCGCCCGCCCGGGCCGAGGCCCCCCTGCCCGCGGCGGCGCTGCCCCTCGCCCCCGCCGCGCCGCTCGCGCCGTCCCCTGCGCCGCTCGCGCCGTCTCCTGCGCCGCTCGCGCCGCCCCTCGTGTCGCCTGCGCCGGCCGCGCCGCCCCTCGTGTCGCCTGCGCCGGCCGCGCCGCCCCTCGTGCAATCCACGTCACAGGCGCTGACGCGCGATCCCGATCCGTGGTTCGGCCCGGACAAGGCGCTTCATTTCTGCGCGTCGGCCGCCCTGGCCGGCGGCGGGTACGCGCTCGGCGCGCTGGCGACCGAGGACGTCGCGGGCCGGCTCGCGGCGGGCGCCGTGCTCGCGCTCGGCGCGGGCCTGGCCAAGGAGGCCCTCGACGCGGCCGGGGCTGGCACCCCCTCGTGGCGCGACCTCGCCTGGGACGCGCTCGGCGCCTCGGTCGGGCTTGGCCTCTCGGTCTGGTTCGATCTCGCCGTGATGCCCGTCTCGTTCTGAGGCCCGCGGCGGGGGCCGCGGCGCGACAGCGAAAGAGGCGCGGTGGTCCCGCGCGCGCGGTCGCCGTGCTAGCGTCTCCGCGAGATGGGCAATCCGCTGTGGGCGCCCTGGCGCATCGAGTACATCCTTGCGCCGAAGGGCCGGGCCGACTGCATCTTCTGCGGCATCCCCCGCGCCTCCGAGCAAGAACAGCGCTCCCGGCTGGTCGTGGCCACGACCCGCCGCGCGTTCGTCATGCTCAACCGCTACCCGTTCGCCTCGGGGCACCTCCTCGTCGTCCCGCACGCGCACGTCGCCTCGCTCGACGCGCTCGACGCCGAGGACCACGAGGCCCTCTTCCGCCTCGTGCGCGAGTCGGCGACCCGCCTGCGCGCCGCCGTGAAGTGCGAGGGCATGAACGTCGGGATCAACCTCGGCACGGCCGCGGGCGCCGGCATCGCCGAGCACCTGCACGTGCACATCGTCCCGCGCTGGTCCGGCGACACGAACTTCATGCCGGTGCTCGCCGACGTCCGCGTCGTCCCGCAGGCGCTCGAGGCGACGCGCGATCACCTGCTCAGCTTCTTCGCCGATCTCCCCGTCGCGCGCATCGACGGGGACCACGGCTCGGGGCCGGCCGCGCGCGGCGGGGCGCCGTGAGCGAGGGCCCCGCGCGCCGCACCGTGTTCCTGACGATCAGCGCCGTCCTGACGGTGGCGCTGCTCGTCGTCTCCCACGCGGTGCTGCTCCCCTTCGTGCTCGCGCTCGTCGTCGCGTACGTGCTCACGCCGGCGGTCCTCCGGATCGAGCGCGCGCGCGTCCCGCGGTGGGCGGCGATCCTCATCGTGTACGCCCTCGCGATCTCCGGGGTCGCGGGCTTCGTCGCCGTCAGCGTCCCGCGGCTCATCGCCGAGGGGAAGGCGCTCACCGTCGAGGCGCCGCGCCTCGCCGCGCGCTTCCGTGAGGAGTACCTCCCCGCGCTCGACGCGCGGCTCCGCCGCTGGTCGGGCCGGGATCTCGCGCCGCCGCCCTCCGCGGCGCCCGGGGTCGACCCGGCCCAGGCGCCCGACGAGATCGCCGCGCCGCTCCCCCGCGCCGCCGCCCCGGAGGAGAGCCGCGAGGGCCGCCCGCCGGTCCGCATCACGCCGCGGCCGGACGGCTCCTTCGACGTGCGGGTCGCCGACGACGTCGAGATCCGGGAGACCGGCGACGGCGTCTGGCAGATCACGCAGGGGCGCCCGTCGCACCCGCTCTCCAGCGCGAACATGCTGCAGGAGGGGTTCGAGAAGGCGGCCGACTACCTGCGGGAGAACTCGCTCACGGTCCTCAGGATCGGGCAGGCCATCGCGACCGCCATCTCGCGCGGCATCTTCAACCTCTTCATGACGTTGATGCTCGCCGGGTACCTGATCCTGACGCACGAGAAGATCCTCCGCTTCTTCCGCGAGCTCTGGCACCCGAGCTCGCGCGACTCGTTCGATCGCTTCCTCCGCCGGCTCGACCGGGGGCTGTCCGGGGTCGTCCGCGGGCAGCTCCTCATCTGCCTCGTGAACGGCGTGCTCTCGGCCATCGGCTTCTGGCTGTTCGATCTCAAGTACTGGCCGATCCTGTCGATCGTCGCGGGCGTGATGTCGCTGATCCCGATCTTCGGCTCGATCCTGAGCTCGATCCCGGCGGTCGTCATCGGCCTCACGCAGTCGTTCGGCACGGCGGTGGGCGTGCTCGCGTGGATCGTCGGGATCCACCAGCTCGAGGCGAACTTCCTGAACCCGAAGATCATCGGCGACGCGGCGAAGATCCACCCGGTCCTCGTGGTGCTCGCGCTCCTCATCGGGGAGCACTTCTTCCAGATCACGGGCGCGCTCTTCGCGGTCCCGTGCCTGTCGATCGCGCAGACGGTCTTCCTCCACTTCCGCGAGTCCACGCTCGGCCTCGCCGACCCGACGGCCTCCGTCCCCCCGCAGCGCGGCTCGCCGTCCCCCCCGCCGATCGAGCCCCTGCCCCCGCTGCGCGGCTTCGAGGCGGTCCGCCCGGCGGCCACGCCGGTCCCCGCCTCGGGGGCCGGCGACGACGCCGGGGGGCGCGCGCGCGACCCCGACACCGCCGCGGGCTAACGCCGCCCGGGCGCGCCCCGGATCCGCCCCTGCGAGGCCCCTGGAGCGCGGGTTCGCCGCGCGGGAGGGGTGGATGAGCCTGGGCGACGCCGCGCTGCCCTGGCCGGCGCCCGCCGGGCGTGCTGGCCGCTCCCGCGCAGGCCAGCTATGAGAGCCCGCCCCCCGCGGGAGCGGGAACGCCAGATCCACGACCCCGATGAAGACCCCAGGCAAACCCAATCCGAAGAAGCAGAGCCCCAAGCAACAGCGCGAGCAGGCCATCGCGGCGCTCCGCGGAAAGCCGCCGGCCGATCCCCTCGCTCGGCTGAACCCCCGCTCGCTCGCCCTCCGCGTCGGCATCCCGGCGCTCATCATCTGGGCGATCGCCCTGGCCATCCCCGGGATCTGGCCGAAGGTCGTCGCCGGCGTCCTGACGGTCGTCGTCGCGGGCGTCCTGCTCTGGGCGATGCGCTTCGCGACCCGGACGCGCGCCGTCGCGAAGATCGTGCACACGGCCGACACCGCCGAGGCCCGCAGGGACGCGATCGCCAAGCTCGACACGGAGTTCAAGAAGGACGACGCGGCCGCGACCTTCGCGAAGGCGCAGCTCCAGATGCAGGAGGATCCGCGGGCCGCGCTCCGGACGCTGGAGACCATCAACCTCGACAAGGTGATGGCCCCGATGGCCGACGAGGCGCGCGCGCAGCGCGGGATGATCCACCTCATCCTGAGCGAGACGGACGAGGCGCGGGCGCTCGTCGACAAGATCGACATGACCCGCCACAAGGAGCCGCGGATCCGCGCCATGATGGCCTCCATCGTCGGCGAGGCGTGGGCCCGGACCGGCCAGGCCACGAAGGCGGTCGAGCTGCTCGAGACGTTCGATCCGAACGACGAGGCCTACACCGACCTCAAGCCGCAGCTGCTCCGCGCGCGGGCGTTCGCCTACGCGTGGTCGAACAACACGAAGCAGATGAAGAGCGCGCTGCGGAGCCTGAGCTCGCTGAACCCGCAGTACCTGAGCGGCTTCGTCACGAAGAAGAAGAGCCCGATGGGCGTCCCGCCGCGCGGCGTCCACCCGATGCTCGAGAAGGAGGCGTTCGAGATGCTCATGCGCTCCGGCGCCATCCCCCGCAAGATGCAGCAGATGAAGCGCGGCTGAGCGGCGGCCGGGCGAGGCCAGCGTCGGAGCGCTGGCCGTTCGGGCGCGCGGCCCCTTGACGAGGGGCGCGGAGCGCAGCTCAACTGCGCGCCCCGATGAGAGCGACCGCGCTGATTTACAGCTCGCACAGCCGCTGCAACGTCATCCACAACGACCTCATCGCGCAGCGCGCCCTGCGCGGTCGGGACAACAAGCGCATCCTGTTCCTGCCCATGTCGGAGCCGCCGCGCGACGGCGACGAGCGCCCGCGGCAGGAGTTCTCGTACGAGAGCTTCCGGTGGTTCTTCCGGTTCTACGAGCGGTTCGGCCTCGAGCACGCGCCGTTCTACTGGTCCAGCGGCCTGCGCAAGGAGGACGTCGACGTCCTCTGGCGAGCGCTCGCGTCGTCCGAGGTGGTGATCCTCGGCGGCGGCCACAGCACGACGGGGCTCTGGCGCTACAAGGAGCTCGGCGCGCGGTTCGACGGGGAGCCCGGCAAGCTCGGGCGCATCCTGCACGAGCGCCGGAAGCGCGGCCTGCTCACCGTGGGCTTCTCCGCCGGGGCGGATCAGCTCTCCCAGCACCTCTTCCGCCGCGTCTGGGACAGCCCGGGCGACAACGACGGGCTCGGGCTCGCGCGCAACACGCTCGTGACGCTCCACCACGAGCCGAGCCGCAACGGCGATCTCTGGCACGCGGCGAGGCGCTTCCCCGATTGCTTCGTGTTCGGGCTCCCGAACGACTCGGCGATCCAGGTGGACTGGGGTGTGCTCCCGTCCGGCAATCTCTGGCAGCTCTACGAGCTCGTCATCGACACCACCTGGGACGAGCCGAGCGACGCGTTCCACATCAAGACGCGGCAGGGCGCGCTCATCGATCATTTCGACCACCTGGGGCGCCACTGGGCGTTTCACGGCGGCGACCGCGTCGTGCGGATCACATCGCAGGACAACCGTTACGACCGGGCCTGGATGACCGCCGGCGGGCGAATCCTGGACTACTGGACGCGCGAACCGAGCGGCCACGCCTCCGTCGAGGACATCCTCGCGAGCCATTGACCTCGCCGCGGCCACGCGGGCTGGCGTGTCGCGCGGCCCGGGCCGCGGGCGGGCAGGCATTGACGTCGAGCGCGAGGAACGACATCGACATCCAGGTCGCCATGGCCACTCACCCCTGCCTCTTCTGCGGGATCGCCCAGGGAAGAACACCGGCGCACGTGGTGCTCGACGAGCCGAGCGTCATGGGATTCCTGGATCATCGTCCGCTATTCCCCGGACATTGCCTGCTCATCCCACGGACGCACCACGAGGTGCTCACCGACCTCCCCGCGGACCTCGTCGGACCGCTCTTCACGACGGCGCAGCGCCTCGCGCGCGCCGTCGAGGCGGCGCTCGCGGCCGACGGCTCCTTCGTCGCGATCAACAACCGCGTGAGTCAGAGCGTCCCCCACCTGCACGTTCATATTGTGCCGCGCCGCCAGAAGGACGGTCTCAAGGGCTTCTTCTGGCCTCGTTACAAATATTCGGGTGAGCAGGAGATGACGAATATTCGTGACGCCATCGCGACGGCGTTCGCTTCATGTTGAACGCCGTCCCCGTTGCGGTTATTTGGTACGGAGCGGCTGATGTGGCGCGGCCCTCGCGAGGTCGAGGCGTGCACCCCGGCCGTGGCATTTCGCCGCACCGAGTTTTTGTCCGTGGCATCTTGCGACGCATCAACGGCGCTGCCAAGTTAGGGAATAGACTGGGACCCGCCCTGGTTCGCACGGCCGACTGGCGCCCCCTCCGCTGACCGATGCTAACCCTCCGAGCATTTTTCCCCCGGATCGCGCTGCTGCTGCTGCTGGTCTTCGCGCCGGTTTCGCTCGCACGAGGGAATGCCAGCTTCATCGAACGGATCGAAGCTGATGTTTCGGGAGCGTTTCGCGCCGGTTTCAGCGAGATCGACCCGGGCGAGATCAAGCTTTTCCAGCCGTCATTCCGCGACGCGATACGGCGCGCTCGCGCGATACGGACAGCGGTCACCGCGGGCGAGAAGCATCGGCGATTCACCATTGTCGCCGATCTCAGGCCCACGCGCATCGCATGCCCTGTCCAGCGCCCTCCTGTCCGCCGCCCTCCAGATCGCTTCCTGAATTGAGCGGTCAGCTCCGGTCCGAGGCCGCTCGCTCGGATCGGAGAGGCCGTGAAAGGAGGATCCGAAGGCAATCAACGCGCCCACGCGGCGCGATCGGCAGGAGTGTATCCAATGCAAAAGCTGGTTCAGGGGCTGCACAAGTTTCATAACGAGGTCTGCATCTCGCATCAGGATCTATTTCGCCACCTCGCGAACGGGCAGCACCCCGAGGCGCTGTTCATCACGTGCTCGGACAGCCGCATCAATCCGAACCTCATCACGCAGACGCAGCCGGGCGACCTCTTCATCCTGCGCAACGTCGGCAACATCATCCCCCCCTACGGCGCGGGCAACGGCGGGGAGGCCGCGGCGATCGAGTTTGCCGTCGCGCACCTCGGGATCCAGCACATCATCGTCTGCGGGCACACGCATTGCGGTGCGATGCGCGGGCTGCTCGATCCCGCGGGCCTCGACGATCTGCCGGCGGTCAAGGGGTGGCTCCAGCACGCCGAGGTGACGCGCCGCCTGGTGCAGGAGAATTACCCGGGGGTCGAGGGGCAGGCGCGCCTCACCGTCACCGTCGAGGAGAACGTCCTCGCCCAGATCGAGAACCTCCGGACGCACCCGACGGTCCGGGCGAAGCTCGCGCGCAGCGAGCTCTGCCTCTACGCCTGGGTCTTCAAGATCGAGACCGGGCAGATCTTCCAGTACGAGCACGAGAGCGGGCAGTTCATCCAGATCTGCGAGGCGGCGCCGCCCTCGGCGCTGCCGGCGGCGCCGCGGCTGCGGCGCGTCGTCTGAGCGCCTGACTGGCACGGACCCACAACTTCACTCGGAAGAGAGGACCCGTTCCGATGCAGTCACACGACGTCGCGCACGCAAGCGCCGTATCTGCCCCCCTCGATGCCTCCTCGCGAAGCGCTCAAGGCGCCGCGGCGCGGGGAGCGCCCGCCGGCGCGCCGGCGGGCGAGGGCGCGCCGCCGCTCGACCCCCGCCTCAGCGCGAACCTCAAGTTCGACATCCCCGCCGGCGTGGTCGTCTTCCTCGTCGCGCTGCCCCTGTGCCTGGGCATCGCGCTCGCGTCCGGGGCCCCCCTGCTGTCGGGCATCATCGCCGGCATCGTGGGCGGCCTCGTCATCCCGCTCGTGAGCCGCGCCGCGCTCAGCGTGAGCGGGCCTGCCGCCGGCCTCGCCGCCATCGTGGTCGCGGGCATCGGCACCCTCAAGAGCCTCGAGGCGTTCGCCCTGGCGGTGGTGATCGGCGGCGCCCTGCAGCTCGCGCTCGGGCTGCTGAGGGCCGGCGCGATCAGCCACTTCTTCCCCTCCTCGGTCATCAAGGGGATGCTGGCCGCCATCGGCGTCCTGCTCATCCTGAAGCAGTTCCCCCACGCCATCGGCTTCGACCAGGACAACTTCGCCTCCGAGTCGTTCCAGACCGAGGGCGGCAACACCTTCACCGTGGTGGTGCAGGCGGTGCAATCGCTCGAGTGGGGCGCGTTCCTCCTCAGCGCCGTCAGCCTGGTCCTGCTCGTCGCCTGGGAGAAGTCGCGCCTCGCGAAGATCTCCTGGCTGCCCGCGCCGCTGGTCGCCGTGCTCGTCGCGACGCTCGGCAACGAGCTGTTCAAGGTGGCGCTCCCGTTCCTCGCCCTGGAGCAGAAGCACCTCGTCTCGCTGCCCACAGGCGGGGCGCAGGGCCTGGTCGACACGCTCCGGCTGCCGGACTGGTCCGCGGTCGCGCGGCCCGAGGTCTGGGTGCTCGGCGTGACCCTGGCGATCGTCGCCAGCCTCGAGACGCTGCTCAACCTCGAGGCCGTCGACCGGATCGATCCTTGGCGGCGCAAGTCGCCCCCGAACCGGGAGCTCGTGGCGCAGGGGATCGGCAACATGCTCTCCGGCCTCGCCGGGGGTCTCCCGGTCACGTCGGTCATCGTCCGGAGCAGCGCCAACGTGAACGCCGGGGCGCGCACGCGGGTCTCCGCCATCGTGCACGGCGCGCTCCTGCTGCTCGCCGTGGTGTTCGCGGGCGCGCTGCTGTCGCACATCCCGCTCGCGTGCCTCGCGACCATCCTGCTCGTGACCGGCTACAAGCTGGCGAAGCCGAAGCTCTTCGCGGAGATGTACAAGCTCGGCCTCAGCCATTTCATCCCGTTCGTGGTGACCATCGTGGCGATCGTGCTGACCGATCTCCTGAAGGGCATCGCCATCGGCCTCGCCGTCGGCGTCTTCTTCGTCCTGAAGGCCAACATGTCCCGGGTGTTCGACGTGATCCACGAGGGGGCGCGCGTGACGATCCGGTTCAACAAGGAGGCCTACTTCTTCACCCAGGGCAAGCTCGTCGCGCTGTTCGATCGGCTGCCGCGCGACGTGCACGTGGTCGTCGACACCCAGGCGGCGTCGTACATCGATCACGACGTGGTGGAGCTCATCCGGCGCTTTCAGCAATCGGCGCCGGAGCGCAACATCAACGTGGAGGTCCGCGGGCTCTGACCCGACGGGCTCCGACCCGAAGGGGGCCAGCGTGCCCCCCACGCCCGGCAGAGCGTACGCCGGATCCGGCTGCGCCCCATCGAGCCGAGCTTGCGCGCCCGCGAGCTCGGCGGTCGGGTCTCCCTGGTGATGCACCTCCACGCGACAGCGGAGCAGCTTCAGGCGGCGGACGCGCACGCGCTCCCGGTGCTCGTCCGCCTGAAGCGGCTCGTCGATTCCGGATGAGCTGCTGCGCAACACGCCCCCTCAAGCGGGTGTTTTCAGCGCACTTCTGTCCAGTACAGCCGCGCGCCCGCCGGTGACGAGTGGACTGAACGCGCCTCTCAAGACCTCCCGTCGCCGGGCGGCCGGGGGCGGGCGCATCGCGTCGTTGCTCCTCGTCGCCCTACGTCAGTAGGGCTCCTCGTCGCGCCTGGCGCTGCCCCCCTCGGCCGCATGGCTCGGTCCGGTTCTGCTCGGCGCTCTCAACCTCGCTGGTTGGGATCTTGCACAGTCCTGCAGGTGAGGGGGAATGCCCATGGCAGGCCGTCCGCAGCAGGCTCGATCGGTCGTCGCGCACGGCGGCGGCAGGCCGGGGTGGGCACGACGGCGGCAGGGCGTGCTCCCGCCGCTGATCTCGCTGGCGGTCGTCGCGTGCCGCGGGGATCGCCCGCGCGTCGAGGCAACGGAGCAACGCGCCGAGGCGCAGGCGAGCCCGGCGGACGCCGGAAAACCACCGGAGGACGCCGGAAAACCACCGGAGGACGCTGGAAAACCACCGGAGGACGCTGGAAAACCAGGAGAGCCGCCGCGCCCCGCGCCGACCGCGGTCTCCATCCCGGCGCCGTGGCACCTCACGATCCAGCCGACCGGAGGCCCCGGCGCGAGGATCGCGAGCATGGATATTCGCAGCTTCGCGACGCCACTCCTGGAGCCGGGCGATGTCATCCTCGCGGTCGACGGGCGGCCGGTCGACTCGAGCGCAGCGCTGGTGAGCTACCTGCGCGCCTGCTCGCCCGGCGACATGGTGGTGCTCACCGTGCGGAGGAACGAGACCACGCTCAACTACGCGATGCTCCAGGTCCCGAAGAGCGATGCGCCCCCCTCGCCGACAGGCGCGGCGGAACAGGGCAGGCCCCCAGGCGGCGGTTGATGGGCCCACCTGGCCGGATGGCGCAGCAGGTGATTCCCTCGTCGAGGTCTCCCCGGAGATCCTCGGCGGGTCAGAGGTGCAACGCGACGCCCGCCCCCGAGGGCCCCCACCACGGCGTCACCGAACCCGCCCTGAGCGGGCCCGGCGCCGGCTGCTTCAGCAGCAGGAACAGCCCGGCGCCCGCGGTCGCGACGCCGAGCCCGCCGAGGACGTCGCCCACGATCCCCTTGGTCCGCGCGGCCGTCGCTTCCGCGCCGTCGCGGCTGGCGGCGCGGCTCGCCTGATCCAGGCCGGCGAGGCCGAGGACCGCGCCCCCGGCGAAGAGCGCGGCGCCCACCCCCATGACGACGATCGGGGCGGTCCGATCCGGCGAGGCGCTGGACGCCTCGGCCACGGGGGGCAGGCCACCCCGAGCGTCCATGATGGGATGAACGGCCGCTGTCTCCGGCGTGAGCGCGATCCGGAGCTCGATCGAGCGGCCCGCGTCGATGCGGAACTGGACAGCGGCGTCGCGGAACCCCGGGGCCCGCGCGACGATCTCGTGTGCGCCCGGATCCAGCTCGACGGCCTGATCCGACGCAGCGCGCAGCGGCTCTCCATCCATGGCCAGCGTGAGCCCGCCGACATGGCCTGGCGTGACCGAGATCGTCGCCCGGCCGACGCGCCGTTCGAGCGCAGCGATCGCCTGGCGCGCCGGCCCGGCGTAGGGCGCGGTCGTCGGCGTCGCCGGCTCGGCCAGAAAGGCGCGGAAGCTGGCGAGCGCGTCCGCGACGCGCCCGGTCTCCTTCTGCGCGACGCCGAGGCTATACCGGGTGATCGGGGCCGGCTTGATCGCGAACGACCGGGCGTAGAGCGCGCGCGCCTCCTCCCAGCGACCCTGCCTGGCCCGCTCCGCGCCCTCGATGAACAGCGCGCGCGCGCGCGCCACCTCCTGCTCGGTCTGCGCGGAGGCGAGGCGCGGGGACGCGGCCGAGAGCAGCGCCACGACGACAAGGGCGCCCATCCGACCGGATCGAGCGAGGCGTCGCGCGTTCATTCGCACTCTCCCTGGTGGCACCGGCTGTCGTCCGAGCATGCGTTGCCGCAAGATCCACAGTGGTCGGGGTCGTTCTTCAGGCGCGTTTCGCAGCCGTTCTCCGCGTCCCCATCGCAATCCGCGCGATGGTCCGGGCACGTCAGCCCACCGCCAGCGCCGCCGCTCGCGCTCTCGCCGTCGCCCTCGTCCTCGTCGTTCTCGAGGTCGTCGCTCCCGCCGCCCGCGCCGCTGCTGGCTGTCTGGCCATCACCGCTGCTCGTCGCCTCGCCGCGCCCATCGCGGTCAGGCCGATCGAGATCGCCGCCGTCCCCCTGGAGGGATTGACCACCTTGCCCACCGACTCCCCCCGTCCCATCGGCCTTGTCGGACAGCTCGGCGCCGATCAGCGCGGAGCAGCCCCCCCCGCCCAGCGCCGCCGCGAGCGCGGACAGGAGGAGCAGCACATCGCCGAGACCGCGAACGGCATGGAGCTTCACCCCAGGACTGCGCATGACCACCTCAGAAGTCGGGCACCGCCGGAAGCGGCATGGACGTGGATACGGGCAGCGACGCGCGTCGCGCGCGCGCCTCGCTCTCCGGCGCGCTCTTCGTAGCCGCCGTGTCCGAGGCAGCCGCGCGCGGCGCCCCGCCGCCGTCGCGAACGACATCGGCAGCCGCTTCCGCCGGCGTCACCGCCCTCGGGGTTGCTGTCACCGGCGATGCTGCCCTCGGGGTTGCTGTCACCGGCGATGCTGCCACCACCTCGGGTACCGCCGTCGAGATCGCCGGCGCCGCGATCACCGGCGCCGGCGCCGAGGCCGGCTCCGGGCCCTCGGCGAACGCTGCGGCCGCGGCCACCGGCGCGCCGGTGCCCGTGCCCCCACCCCGCACGTCGAGCCCCACGATCGCGACCATGGCCACGACACAGACGGCGAGGCCCCCGAAGAAGAGCGCCTTCTGCAGCCGCCGAGGAGGCGTCGGCTCGGCCCGGGATCGGCTCGGCTGCGCATCCATCCGGAGCGTTCCGCCCCGCCGCCCGACCGGCCCGGCCGGCGACGCCGCCGTCACCGTCGCCTCCGTGCCGGAGGGGCGGCGCGCCCCGCACGGCCCCGAGGCGACACCGACGCGCGTGGCCTGCGTGACAGCGCCGCCCGCGGCGACCTGCGGCTCCGCCCCCCTCGCGAGCCAGTGATGCGTGAGCGACGTCCCCGCCACGTCCGCGGTGATCCCGCGCTCGACGGCCCAGCTCGCCAGCGCGCGACCGAGCGCGCGCATGCTGGGCCACCGCTCGGCCGGCGACTTGGCCAGTCCCCGCCGGAGGATCTGCCAGAGCGCATCGTCGCCCGCCGCGAGCTCGGTCGTGGGCACAGGCTCCTTGTTGAAGATCGCCGCGATGACCGCGCTGAGGCTCTCCCCGCTGAACGGCCGCCGTCCGGTGATGAGCTCGTAAAGCACCACGCAGAAGGCCCAGACATCGGCCTGCTCGCCGACCTCCAGCGCGCCGTCGGCCTGCTCGGGCGACATGGACTCGGGGCTGCCGACGATCACCCCTCTCTGCGTGATCGCCGGGCTGTGGACATTGGCCACCTTGGCGATGCCGAAGTCGACGACCTTGGGCACGTGTCCGCCCGCCCCGTCGGGCACGATGAGGATGTTCGCGGGCTTGATGTCGCGATGGACGACGCTCTGCGCATGCGCGGCCGCGAGCGCGCACGCGACCGGCAAGAGCATCTGGACCGCCTGCTCCGCCGGCATCCGGCCCCGCCTCTCCAGCCAGCTGGAGAGCGGCACGCCCTCGAGGAGCTCCATCACCAGGAACGGCTCGCCGGATTCGGTCTCTCCGAAATCGAACACGCGCACGATCGCCGGATGGCCGAGCCTCGCCGTCGCGCGCGCCTCCCGGAGCAGGCGCTCGGCGGCGTGGACATCGAAGCGCTCCTCGTGGAGCACCTTGATCGCCACATCGACGTCGAGCCACAGGCTGCGCGCCCGCCACACCGTCCCCATGCCCCCGACGCCCAGCCGGCCAACGATCTGGTACTTGCCGGCGAGGACGTCGCCCGGGGCGCGCTCCTTTTGCGGCAGCCCGCGCACGAAGGACGAACCACCGCCCGTGCTCGCATCGCCTCTCCTGGCGAACGATCCGCGCTGACCGGGGGTCTCGCGTTCGTCCTTCATCGGTCGTCCACCGTCATCCACCTTTCCTGAAGCAAGCGGCGAACCACCAGCCACGCCCTGGCCACGCGCGCCCCCGCGACGAACACCGCCGCCAGCGCCCCCTCTCCCACGGATGTCTGGCGAGCTCGTCGCCCTCTGGCGCGCCGTGCGCGGCCAGAAGAGCAAGACCGCGCACGCCAGACGAGGGGCGCGGCCGCGCGCATCGGTCACGCTGTGGCAATCTGCACCGCGGAGCGCCCCGGGACCGCGATGCGCAAAACGCCCGGCCATCGCATCCGGTGTGGCGAAATCCGCCATGAACGATTTCTTGTCAGGAGGATCCTCCTGGTCGCAGGCTCGCGGTACACTCCGTGGCGACGTGGTGCCCGCAGCACCCCCGACAACCCTGGACGACTCGGTCGGGGCCGTCTCGGAGCACCTGCGCACGAGAGGGCCGACGCCTGGGCTCCTGCTTGTCTTCTCGGTGGACAGCCCCCGCTGCGACGTCCTCCCGCTGACGGACGGCGAGATCGAGCTCGGGCGCGGTGAGGTCGCGGGCGTACCCCTCGACGACCTGCGGATGTCGCGCCGGCACGCGCGCGTGCGCCGCGAAGGGGGCCGGTGGGAGATCGAGGATCTCGACAGCCGGAACGGCACGTCGCTCGACGGCATCCCGCTGACGGGCGTCCGCGCCGGCGCCGATCTGCGGGTCGTGCGCACCGGCTCGTCGGTGTTCCTGCTCGAGGCCGACGTGGAGCCGTTCCGGGTGGGGATCGTCCGCTCCGGAGGCACGATCCGCGGGGCGACGCTCAGCCGCGCGTGGGGCGCCATCGACGGCGCGGCGCGCTCCGGGACGACGCTGCACATCACCGGCGAGAGCGGGACCGGCAAGGAGCACGCGGCGCGGGCGTTCCACGCGCTCGGCCCGCGGCGCGGCGGGCCCTTCGTCGCCCTGAACTGCGCCGCCATCCCCGACGGCCTGGCCGAGCGGCTGCTCTTCGGCGCGCGCAAGGGCGCGTACTCGGGCGCCACGGCCGACGCCGAGGGGCACGTGCAGGCCGCGCACGGCGGGGTGCTCTTCCTCGACGAGGTGGCCGAGCTCGACCTCGGCGTGCAGGCCAAGCTCCTCCGGGCGCTGGAGACGAGGGAGGTGATCCCCCTCGGCGCCTCGCGGCCCGTGCCGGTCGATTTCGCGCTGGTGTCCGCGACCCACAGGGACCTGCGGGCGCAGGTGGCCGCGGGGAAGCTGCGCGAGGATCTCTACTTCCGCATCGCGCGGCCGGCGGTCCGCGTCCCGCGGCTGAGCGAGCGGCTCGAGGAGATCCCGTGGCTCGTGGACGCGGCGCTGCGGAGCGCCGGACCGGCCGCGGAGCCCGGCCAGGAGAGCGCGCCGCCCGCGGCGCACGCGTCGCTCATCGAGGCGTGCCTGCTGCGGCCGTGGCCCGGCAACGTGCGCGAGCTCATGGTGGAGATCCGCGCGGCGGCGCAGGAGGCGCAGCTCGCGAGGTGCCCGGTGGTGCAGGCGCGGCACCTGTCGCCCTCGGCGGGGAAGATCTTCACCCCGTCCGCGACGAGCGCGCCGGCGCCGCCTGCGCCGCGCGCGGCGCCGATGGCCTCGCAGCCGCCGCAGCCGCCGCAGCAGGCGCGTGGCGAGCGGCGGCCGCGACGGGCGGCGGCGCTGCCCGCCGACCAGGTCATCGAGGAGGCGCTGCGCCGCGAGGACGGGAACGTGGCGCGCACGGCCCGGGTGCTGGGCGTGCACCGGACGCAGCTCCGCCGCTGGATCGAGCGGCGCCTCACGGGCGCCGGCGGCGGCCGCGACGAGGACGCGGGGGGGTGAGCGCCCCCGGCCCACGGCCCCGGGGACGCGCGGCCGTGAGCGCGCCAGCTCGTCCTGGCGCCCGGGGAGGTGGCGTGAGCACGGGACTTACCAGGTCAGGGAAACGCCACGTTCACAGGGAAGTGACGGTCACGGGGGTTGGCGACCTCGGCCCAGATGGGGAGAGGGCGATCACACCCATGCTGGCGCGCGCGGGCGACTCGGCGGTTAAAGGCGTCTGCGGCAGGTGCTCTCAAGGGCAGGCGCAGACGCCGCCGTGGTGCGAGCAGCACCCGCGCTTCACGTAGGTGCAGGTCGGCGAGAGCGTGCCATCGCAGCAGCAGATGCGGCCCTCGGACGCCGGCCGCGGTCCGCCGGCGCGCGGGGGCCGCGCGGGGGCGGGGGCCTCGGCGGCCTCCTGGGCGCGCGACTCCCCGGCGGCCCGGAGGGCCTCGCGCTCCGCGATCAGCCGCTGCCCCTCCTCGTGGGAGGCGCGCACCTGGGCCGCCCGCGGGTCGAGCGGGGCGACGCCGGCGAGGTAGCGGAGGAGCGCGTCGCAGGCCGCGGTGTCGCCCCGCTGGGCGCAGGCGAGCTCGCTCGCGGCGAGCTCGAGCTCGGCGGCGTGGGCCGCCTCCTCGCGCCGGCGCGCGTCCTCGGCGGCCTCTAGCTCGGCGCGGCGGCGCTCGGCCTCCGCGGCCTCGCCGGCCTGCCGCCGCGCCTCGATCTGCGCCTGGCGCGCCTCGCGCTGCCGCCGGTAGCGGGCGACGAGGGCGCTCGACGCGCGCAGCGCGGCCTCGGCCTCCTCGCAGGACGACGCGCACCGATCGACGCGGGCCTTCGCCTCGAGCTGCAGCACGAGGCAGTCGGGCTCGCTCCTGCAGCCGCGCGCCAGCCGGGCCCGGAATCCGTCGTCGTTGCGCGCTCCGTCGCGATGAGCGCAGCCGGCGAGGAGGAGGACGAAGGGGAGCCAGGAGACGGAGCGGCGGAGCACCGGGCGATTGTCCTTTGTTGCGGAGGGGCGGGAAAGGCGCAATCCTCCCCGGCCCGCGCGCGGGAGGCATCCGCCATGAGCCTTTCCACCGTGCTCCGCGTCATCGGCCGCACGGACCGCGAGGTCCACAGCGTGTTCCGCACCGGGTCGCGCGTGTACGGCACCGCGACCGCGACGTCCGACGAAGATTTCGTCGTCGTCCTCGCGCGCCGCGACGCGAGGCAGGATCTCGCGTTCTCGCCCGGCATCAACGTCGTCCTGCACGGGCTCGACACCTTCCGCGACGCCATCGCCGAGCACAGCGTCTTCGCGCTGGAGTGCCTGTTTCTCCCGCCCGAGCACCGACTCAAGGAGACGAGACCGCCCTTCCCGTTCAAGCTGGACCGGAAGAAGCTCGCCGCGTCGGCCGGGAGCCGCTCCGCGTCCGACTTCAAGAAGGCCGGCGCCCGCTTCGACGACGAGCCGGAGGCCTCGAAGAAGAAGCTCTTCCACTCCCTCCGGGTGCCGCTCTTCGCCGTGCAGATCGCCGAGACCGGCGCCATCCACGACTACGGCGCCGCGAACCCGACCTGGCGCGAGATCGTCGCGGACGAGCGCCTCGACTGGGAAGCCTACCGCGAGACCTACGGCCCGCTCCGCGAGAGGCTCTGCGAGCGGCTCGCCACGCTGGCCTCGCGGCGGTAGCCGCGCCGCCGGCCCCATCACCGCGGGGGCCGCGCCGCCGGCCTCAGGGCGGCGGCCTGCCCGCCGGACCCGCCGCGAGCCTCTGCGGCCGGATCTCCTGGTGCATCCAGTGCTCGTCCGTCTGCACGTGCCCGCGCCGCACCCACTTCGCGAGGCAGCGCTGGAACATCGCGTCCGGGAACTCCCCCGCGACCCGCGCCACCACCCCCTCGCGCGGGCCGCCGAACGCGGAGGGCTCGCGGGCGAGCGCGCTCGTCAGCGCCTCGAGCTCGCGCTCGCTCTCGACGCTGCCCCGGAACAGGACAGGCACCGTGGGGAGCCCCAGATCCTTCGCCTGGGCCACGACCATGTCCCACTCCCAGAAGAGCCCCCGCGCGTCGTCGCGCACGCCGAAGACGAGAGAGTACCCCGGCAGCGCCTCGTACTCGATGGAGTGGACCGCATAGCAATACTCGCAGAAGAGCGATATGCCCTCCGAGAGCAGGTGCGCGATGCTCGCGTGCGTGGCCTTCGCGAGATCGAAGCTCGGGTGGGCCGGAGGGCCCGCGTGCGAGCGAGAGAAGACGCTCTTCCGCGTGTACGTGAGGTTGCTCCCGTCGCACTTCTCGGTGATGACGATCTCGACGCCGAGCAGCCCCGACACGTCTGCCATCCTCTTGTCGTCCGACGTGCCGCCGGGCGACCATGGCAAGTGGAACGAGCGCGGGTATTTGGCCGACATGGCGGCGTCAGGGTAGCACCGCCCCCCGGCGCGGACATGCTACGATCCTCGCGCGCTGCGCGCCTGCGGCCGGTACGCGCTCGCCATTGGGGTGCTCCGTCATGTCGTCCGCGTCCTCGTTCCTCGACCTCCTCACGCCCGATCCGGGGCGCGTCCCCTGGGACGAGCTCCAGGTCTTCGACTGGGTCCGCGCGCTCGAGGGCTGCCCGCAGGACCCGATCCACCACGCCGAGGGCAACGTCTGGATCCACACGCGCATGGTGCTGGAGACGCTCCTCGGGCTGCCCGCGTGGCGGGCGCTGCCGGCGGAGGAGCAGCGCGTCGTTTACCTCGCGTGCCTGCTCCACGACGTGGCGAAGCCGGCGACCACCCGCGAGGAGGACGGGCGGATCACGGCCAAGGGCCACTCGCGCGCGGGCGAGCTGGTCGCGCGCCGCCTGCTCTGGGAGCTCGGCGCGCCGTTCGCGCTGCGCGAGCAGGTGTGCGCGCTCGTGCGCTACCACCAGATCCCGTTCTACCTGATCGAGCGCGACGACGCGCGGCGCCTCGCCGCCGAGATCAGCCTGGCGACGCGCTGCGATCTGCTGGCGCTCGTGGCCGAGGCCGACATCCGCGGGCGCGTCTGCGCGGACATGGGCCGCGTGGTCGACAACATCGAGCTCTTCCGCGAATTCTGCCGCGACGAGGGGTGTTACCAGGCGCCGCGCTCCTTCGCGTCGGATCACACGCGCTTCGTGTACTTCCGCTCCGCCCACGCTGGCGGGCGCCACCCGGACGTGGAGGTCTACGACGACACGCGCGCCGAGGTCGTGGTGATGAGCGGGCTCCCGGGCGCCGGGAAGGACACCTATGTCCGCGACCACCTCGCCGGCTGGCCGGTCGTCTCCCTGGATGCGCTGCGGAGCGAGCTCGAGATCGATCCGACGGACACGCAGGGACAGGTGGTCCAGGCGGCGCGCGAGCGGGCGAAGGAGCACCTCCGGCGCGGCGAGCGGTTCGTGTGGAACGCGACGAACCTCTCGCGGCAGCGGCGCGGGCCCGTGCTGCAGATGGCGGCGGACTACGGGGCGAGGATCCGCGTGGTCTACGTGGAGGTGCCGGCGGCGGTCCTGTTCGCGCAGAACCGCGCGCGAGCGGCGGCGGTGCCGGAGGCGGCGATCCGCCGGATGATCGAGCGCTGGGAGATCCCGGCGAGGACCGAGGCGCACGAGGTCGTGCTCTCGGTGCGCGAGGCGGGGTAGCCCGGTCCGGGCCGCCCGGTCATCCATGGTTGAGCTCGCGGAGGAGGTCGTCGCCGGGGGTGCCGATACCGGCCCCGGCTCTCCGCTCCCCGCCCCCGCCCCGGCCGACCTTGCTCACCTCTCCCGAACCCGAGCGCCAGCCCGGCGCGGGCCAGCCGGCTGCGCTCGCATGCGCGACGCGGTACGCTGCGCCTGGAGCGACGTATGCCCTTCCAGCGCGAGAACTCTCCCATCCCGATTCCCCCGCCCGGCGAGGACGAGCTCCCGTACGACGATGGAGAGCCGATGGAGTCCGAGCGCCACCGCGCCCAGATGGACATGCTCATCGAGGTGCTGAAGCTCTTCTGGCGCGACCGCGACGACGTGTTCGTCGCCGGCAACATGGCCATCTACTTCAGCGAGCTGCAGGCGAAGAAGAATGACTTCCGAGGCCCCGACGTGTTCGTCGTGCTCGACACCAACCGGCGCGAGCGCAAGTCATGGGTCGTCTGGCAGGAGGACGGGAGGACGCCCGACGTGGTGATCGAGCTGCTCTCCGAGAGCACCGAAGCCGTCGATCGCGGCGAAAAGATGCGCGTCTACGCGAAGCTCCTGCGCGTGCCGGAGTACTACCTGTTCGATCCGTTCTCGGGCGCATTCGAGGCCTATGCGCTCGATCGAGCCACGCGGTCCTACGTGCCGGTGCCGCCCGAGGCGAACGGTGACGTCGTGAGCGCCTGCCTCGGCCTGCGGCTCGGAGTCCGCCATGGCACCTACCTCGGCCTCGAGGCCGACTGGCTGCGGTGGCTCGACGCCAAGGGGCGCGTGCTGCCGACCGCCGAAGAGCAGGCGCGCGCCGCCGAAGAGCAGGCGCGCGCCGCCGGCGACGAGGCGAAGAGGCTCGCCGCTCGGCTCGCGGCGTACGAAAGGCACTTCGGGCCGCTGCCGGGCGGCAGCTCGGACTGAAGCGCGACGAAATCCATCTTCTTCCCCTGCCGCCCGTGGCGCCTCGTGCCGCCCGTGGCGCCTCGTGCCGCCCGTGGCGCCTCGGTGGTCCAGCCCGCCCGTCGCTCTACGCGCCGGCCGCGCCGCTCACGCGCGCCTCCCCCAGGCGGCCAAGGATCTCGTCCACGGTCTCCGCGACCGTGAGCTCCGAGGTGTCCAGCCAGAGGCCCAGCCGCGGCGTCTCCGCGCGCAATACGCGGTCGAAATCGAGGACCGCCGAGGTGTCCTGGTAGCCGCGCTTCGCTCGACCCGCCTCGCGCGCCGCGACCACGGCGGGACGCGGGCAGAGGACGACGACATGCAGAGGACGATCCGCGTAGTACCGCACCACCTCGGCCAGCCCCGGTCCCAGAACGATGTCCTGGTGGACCACGGTGAACCCGGCCTGGAAATACAGATCGGCCGCCGCGGCCGCGATGCGGTACCGGAGCCGTAGCTGCCGCTCGGCCTCCTCCGAGAGCTCGAAGCCCATCTCGGCCTGCCCGCCCACGATCATCCGGCGAAACACGTCGCCCCGGAGGTGCACGCTCCTCGGCAGCCGCTCGGCCAGCCGCTGCGCCACGGTCGACTTTCCGGCGGCCATCAGCCCCGTGATCAGGAGGATCGACGGCGAATCCGACCGGCTCTCGCGCTCGTTCACGGGGACCCTCCTCGCGGGCTCTCCGGAGCCCCCGCTCGGTTATCTCCGCCTCGACCCCGCCGCCACCATATTCGCCCGCCGGGCGGCCCGGTCGCTCCCTGTTCAGGAACGCGTCCATCGCCACCCGCCGGGCGGCCCGGTCACTTCCTGTTCAGGAACGCGTCCATCGCCCGGCGGTGATCCGGGCCGTTCCACTGCTCGGCGAACGCCCGCCGCTCGACCTCGACGGCCGACGCGCGCAGCGCCTCGCGCACCTTGCACAGAGACCGCTTCATCGCGGCGACCGTCGTGCGCGGGTTGTCGGCGATGCGGTTCACCTGCGCGATCGCCCGGCCCCGCGCCGCGCCCGTCGGGACGACCTCGTTCACGAGGCCGATCCGGAGCGCCTCGGCCGCGTCGATCTTCTCCGCCGTCAGCAGGAGCCGCGTCGCCGCGAGCGGCCCGACCCGCTCGCAGAGCCGCGTCAGCCCGCCCCAGGCCGGCGACAGGCCCATCTTCACGTGGCGGAACGAGAGCGCGACGTGCTCCTCGACGATGACGAAGTCGCAGCGCAGGAGCAGCTCGCACCCGCCACCCAGCACGTCGCCCTGCACCGCCGCGACCACCGGCACCTCGCTCTCCTCGAGCGCCGAGAACCCCTCGAACATCGACAGGACCGCATCCCCCCCCGCGCCGCCCGACGCGAGCGCGTGGAGCTCGCGGATGTCGCCGCCGGCGACGAAGATCTTGCTGCCCTCCGCCGTGATCACGACGCCGCGCACGCGCGGGTCGGCCGCGGCGAGGCGGATCGCCTCGCCGAGGCGCCTCGCGTACGCGCTGTCGATCGCGTTCCTGCAGCCGGGGCGATCGATGGTGAGGACGACCGCGTCGCCGGCCGCCTCGACCCGCAGGCTCACGAGACCGCCCTCCGCGCGCCCCGGCCGTTCGCGAGCATCGCGGCCTTCCTGCGGCTCGCGCCCGCGCCGTTCTCAGCCGCCCGGCTGAGCCGCCGCGGCGCCGGCATGCGCTCGTCGTGGATCACCTCCGCGATGCGCGCCTCGAGCGCGCGGCGGCTCAGGCCGCGCTGCTCCGCCGCGTACCGCTCGGCGTAGTCGATGATCGCGCCGGCGACGTCGACGCCGCTCGCGCGCTCGATCCCCTCCAGCCCCGGCGAGCTGTTGATCTCGAGGATCTTGGGCCCGGAGCGCGCCTCGAGCATGTCGACGCCCGCGACCTCGAGGCCCATCGCCTTCGCGGCGCGGATGGCGACGCTGCGGTACGCGCGCGGCAGCTTGAGCCGGTCGCCCTTGCCGCCGCGGTGCAGGTTCGAGCGGAACTCGCCCGGCTTGGCGACCCGCCGCATCGAGGCGACCACGCGGCCGCCGACGACGATGACGCGGATGTCGCGCCCCTTCGACTCGCGCACGTACTCCTGGAGCACGATGTCCTGGCCCATGGCCCAGAACGTCTCGAGCAGCGCGTGCACGGCCTGGGGCGTCTCGGCGAGCATCGTGCCGATGCCCTGCGTCCCCTGCTGGAGCTTCACGATCGCGGGGCAGCCGCCGACGAGCGAGAGCGCCGCGTCGACCCCGGCCGGGCTGCGGGCGCACACCGTGATCGGCACGTTGAGCTTGCGGCGCGTGAGCAGCTGGAGCGCCCGCAGCTTGTCGCGGCTCCGGGCGATCGAGACCGCGCCGTTCAGGACCGGGACGCCCATGAGATCGAACTGGCGGACCACGGCGAGGCCGTAGTTCGTGATGCTGGCGCCGATGCGGGGGATCACGATGTCGAAGCGGGGCACCGGGGAGCCGCCGACGAGCAACGACGGGCGCCCGCGCGACACCACGATCTGGAAATCGAGCGGATCGATGACGCTGACGTCGTGACCGCGCGCGCGCCCCGCGAGCACGATCCGGCTCGTCGAGTAGAGGGACGCGTTGCGCGACAGGACGAGGAATCGCATGTGGCCCGGAGGCTAGCAGAGCCCGCACAGCGCGTGGATGGGCGCGCGCGCCGATCCGCTTTTCACGCCGCCTCGCGCGTCGCCGCGCGTCGCCGCGCGTGAGTTCCGTCGCGCGCCGCGCCATTGGCCGCGTTTTCCATGCGGAAGACCCGACGCGGGCGTAAGCGCGGGAGGAGGGCGCGTCCGGGGTGCTCACCGGAGGGGCTGAAGTGCAGGCGGGCCACAAAAGAGGCCCGCCGGAACGCAAGCCCCGGAGGTGAGCACCTCGAGCGCGACCACCTCCCGCGCCCGGGGCGCTGCGCTTGCGCTGAAAAATGTTTCGTGTACGAATCATTCCGATTCTGCTGACGAGGAGGGGTTCGCGATGTGGCAGCCGTTCACGGAAGAGCACCAGCAGTTCAGGAAGACGGTGCGGGCCTTCGCGGAGAAGGAGCTCGCTCCGCACGTCGAGGAGTGGGAAACGGCGGAGTGCTTCCCGAGCTGGGTGTTCAAGCGCGCCGGCGAGCTCGGGATCCTGGGCGCGCACTTCCCGGAGGAGCACGGCGGCGCCGGGCTCGACTACTGGTTCTCGGCGGTGAAGGCCGAGGAGCTCGTGCGCTCCACGATGGCGGGCGTGTCGATGGGGCTGCTCGTCCAGAGCGACATGGCGACGCCGGTGATCAGCGACATCGGGACGAAGGAGCAGATCGAGGAGTTCCTCCGGCCGGCGCTCGCGGGCGACAAGATCGCCGCGCTCGGCGTCTCCGAGCCGGCGGCCGGCAGCGACGTGGCCGGGATCCGGACGACCGCGCGCAAGGACGGCGACGACTACGTGCTGAACGGGCAGAAGACGTTCATCACCAACGGGACGCGCGCCGACTTCGTGACGCTGCTCGCCAAGACGTCCCCGGACAAGGGGGCCCACGGCTGCTCGTTCTTCCTCGTGCCGACGGCGCTCCGCGGCTTCAGCGTCGCCAAGAAGCTGAAGAAGATCGGCAACAAGTCGTCGGACACGGCGGA
This sequence comes from Sorangium cellulosum, assembly GCF_004135735.1. Classification (GTDB taxonomy): domain Bacteria; phylum Myxococcota_A; class Polyangia; order Polyangiales; family Polyangiaceae; genus Sorangium; species Sorangium cellulosum_F. Next base: position 7,933,036 of record NZ_CP012670.1, read on the forward strand.
GCTCTTCCTCGAGGACGTCCGGGTGCCGGGGCGCTACCTGCTCGGCGAGCCGGACCAGGGCTTCATGTACCTGATGCAGAACTTCCAGACCGAGCGGCTGATCGCGGCGGTGGGCGCGATCGCGAGCTCGTTCAAGGCGCTCGACGACGCGGTGGCGTACGGGCGGGAGCGGGTGGCGTTCGGCAAGCCGATCATCAAGCGCGAGTCGTGGCAGCACCGGTTCGTGGACCTGTACACGCGCTGCGAGGCGGCGCGCGCCCTCGTCTACAAGTGCGTCGACCACTACAACGACGAGCGCTACGTGCGGAAGGTGCCGATCAGCTTCGACACGGTGAAGCTCATCTCGATGGCGAAGATCCTGGCCGGCGACGTGGCCGACGACGTGATGGACACCTGCCTCCAGTTCCACGGCGGCTGGGGGTACATCGAGGACTTCCCCATCGCGCGCGCCTGGCGCGACCAGCGGCTCCTGCGCATCGGCGGCGGGACGACCGAGACGATGAAGTATTACCTGGCGAAGCTGATGAACTTCTGAAGGGCGCCTCGAGCGCGCCCCCGGGCCCTCGAGCGCGCCCCCGGGTGGCGCTGCGCGCCTGGGGGCTCACCTCCGGGGCTTGCGTTCCGGCGAGCCCCTGTCGTGGCTCGCCTGCACTCCAGCCCCTCCGGTGAGCCCCCAGGCGCGCAGCGCCACCCGGGGGCGCGGGCAACGGGTGACCAGCAGTCGACACGTCGAAAAAAAACGACACGTCGGTCGAAAAAAATAGAGACAGGCGGCGCGGGAGGCTGTAGATACCCGGCTCCCAACGACGGGGCTGTAGCTCAGCTGGGAGAGCGCATGACTGGCAGTCATGAGGTCAGGGGTTCGATCCCCCTCAGCTCCACCGATAGGATCCAGGGGTTCCCGCAGGAACCCCCCACGCCGTGCCCGTCTGCCGGCGTGCTCGCTTAGAAAGCGCCGAGAAACCGGGGCGGTAGGCCGGTTTGCGGATCGGCGCGGAAGGCGCCCGCATGTACGAGGGCGCGGGGGTCGGCGCCGACGTCGAAGCGGTGCACGACGCCCCCGTCGGTCTCGGCGTCCGCGACGAGGCAGCGCCCGCAGGCCGCGGCGCAGCGCACCTCGCCGAGCGAGAACGGCAGCTCCTTCGAGCGCAGCAGGACCTCGGGCGCTCCGCGCTCGCCCGCGGCGAGGTCGACCGCCGTCAGGGTGTCGTCGACCCGGGCGTCGCCGCCGCTCGCGTCGCGGCCGAGCGTCGTGAACAGGATCTGATCCTCGGACGCGAACGCGACGGAGAAGCCGGGTGACCCCTCGCCGAGCTCGCTCGCCGACCACCGCCGCTCCTCGGTGAGGCCCCGCTCGCCCCGCGCGAGGACGACCAGCCCCGCCTCGGCCAGGTTCGAGCTCGCGTCGCCGCCGAACGATCCGGTGCACGTGACCGCGAGCCGCGCGCCGCTGTCGGACGCGGCGAGCCCGGCGCAGCCGCGCAGCCCGTCGAGGAAGGTGACCGCCGCGATCGTGTCGTCGCGCGTGTCGATCTCGACGAGGCGCGACGTGGCCGTCTCCAGGAACGAGGCCGACGACGGCGCGAGGAGGACGTAGAGGCGCCCCTCGACCAGCACCGCCCGACCCGGCCGCGGGTGGAGCGCCGGATCCTCCCCGGCCATCGCCGGCGCGAGGTCGACGCGGCCGACGAGGGCGCGGGCCCCGGGATCGAGGACGAGCAGGTCGCTCCCGCCGTCGAACGGCTCGGCGCCCGGGGCGAGGTTCGGCTCCAGGCGCGTGACGTACGCCTTCCCGGGCGAGACCTCGACGTAGTCCTGCGGGTTCGCGGCGAACCCGGTCGCCACGGAGAGCTGCCCGGTGACCTCGCCGCTCCGCGCGTCGAGCCACGTGAGCACCGAGGTGGACCGGTCGAGCAGCACGACCCGGCCGCCGCGGACCGGCATGGTCGGCGGGGTGACGTCGCCCGACAGCGGCGCCGAGAGCCCGATCGGCGCCGAGCCCGACGACAGGATCGACGCGGAGAGGACCGCGCCGTCCCAGCCGAGCAGGCCGACGTTCGTGGACTGGTAATCATTGCTCACGACCACGGCGCCGATCCCGCACGGCCCCTCCGGCGCGTCCGTGCCGCCCGTGTCCTCCGGCGGCTCCGGCGCGTTGCACCCGAGCAGCGCGGCGAGCGCCCCCGCGGCGAGCGCCCGCGCCGAGCAGGCCGGGAGCCCGCGCCGAGGCCCCCGATCGAAGCGAGACAGCAGCATCTTCCTCGTCATCACCACCACGTCCTCCTCGTCATCACCACCACACCTCCATCGCTGCGTGGACGCACCGCCCCGGGAGCGCGAAGCCGACCGCGTCGAGCGCGCTCGCGTCGAGGGCGCTCTCGATCACGAGGCGCGCCGACAGGCGCCGGTCGAGCGCGAGCGCCGCGAGCTCCACGTCGACCGTCGCCTGCACCGGGAGCACCATGGGCCCGGCGGCGTCCCTCTCCCCGATCGCCTCCGGCCCGGCCGCCTCCGGCGCGCGCGGATCGACGGGGGCCGCCGTGCCCTCCGCGCGACCGCCGTCGGTCTCCTGGGCGCGCGCGCCCCGGGAGAGGCCCACGGCGAGGGGCGCGGCGCGGGCGAGCGCCCCGGGGCACCTCACGGACACGGCGCGCGGACGGCGCCCACCGCGGAGACCGACGAAGAGGACACGCTCCGACATCCTGGACCCTGCTCGAGTGACTTCGCGCCGTGCAGGAGGCGCTCCCGCATCCGGAGCGCGCCCCTCGAGACGCCCCGGCTCCGGCCGTCCTCCGGGCTCTGCCGCAAGGGACCTCTTCGACCGGATGGCGGCTATCATGGCCCCTCGGCACGGTCAATGTGCTTCCCCGGGCTCTCACGGAAGAGTAGAAATCCTGACAATGGCTTCCTCGCCTTCCTGGGTGTTCCCGGAGCACGACGCGCGCGCGGCCGCCGAGGCGCGCGCGCGGCAAGACACGCTGACCAAGCCGCGCGGCAGCCTCGGGGCGCTCGAGGATCTCGCCGTCGAGCTCGCCAGCATCCAGGGCGGGCCGCCCGCGAGCCGTCCGGCGGCCGCGGTGGTGTTCGCCGCCGATCACCCCGTCACGCGGCACGGCGTCTCGGCCTATCCCGCCGAGGTCACGGCGGCGATGATGACGAACTTCGTGCGCGGCGGCGCGGCCGCCAGCGTGCTCTGCAAGCACCTCGGGGTCGAGCTGCGGATCGTGGACGTCGGCGTCGCCCACCCGTACAACCCCATCGATCTCGGCGGCGCCGGCGCGCGGCTGCGCCGCGATCCGGTCGCCGGCGATCCGATCGGCGACCTGCGGGTCGAGGACGCGCTGTCGGAGGCCGTCTACGAGCGCGCGCTCCGCGCCGGCGCCGCCGAGATCGACGCGCTCCCCGGCGACACGCGCGTCGTGCTGCTCGGCGACATGGGCATCGGCAACACCACCGCGGCGGCCGCCATCACGGCGCTGCTCCTCGGGCTCGCGCCGGAGGACGCCGTCGGGGCCGGGACGGGCGTCGAGGGCGCCGCGCTGGCGCGCAAGATCGAGGTGGTGCGCGACGCGCTCCGCCGCGTCCAGGGCGGCGATCCGCACCGCGTCGTGCGCGCGGTCGGCGGCAAGGAGATCGCCGCGCTGGTCGGCGCCGCGGCCCGGGCGATCGAGCGGCGGATGGCGGTGCTCGTCGACGGCTTCATCGTCTCGGCGGCGGCGCTCGCCCTCGTCCGGATGGACGCCCGGGCGCGGCGGGGCATGCTCTTCGCCCACCGCTCGGCCGAGCGCGGCCACGCCCGCATCCTCTCGGCGCTCACCGCCCGCCCCCTGCTGGATCTGGGGATGCGCCTCGGCGAGGCGACCGCCGCGCTGGCCGCGCTGCCGCTCCTCGACGCCGCCTGCGCGCTCCACACGGGCATGGCGACGTTCGCGGGCGCGAGCGTGCCCGATCGCGCGCAGCCCGGGCGGCCATGAGGGCGCCGCCCATCCTGCGCGGCGCCCGGGCAGCGACCACGTTCCTGACGCGCGTGCCGGTCGGCGGGTTCCCCTACGCCGAGGCGGACTGGCGATGGGCCGCGGCGTGGCTCCCGTTCGTGGGCGCCGGCCTCGGCGCGATCCAGGGCGCGGCGTGGCTGCTGCTCGACCGGGGCGGCGCGCTCGTCGCGGCGACCGTGACCGTCGCGCTGAGCCTGCTCCTGACCGGCGCGTTCCACGAGGACGGCCTGGCGGACACGGCCGACGCGCTGGGCGGCGCGTTCGATCGCGCGCGGATGCTCGACATCCTCAAGGACAGCCGCATCGGCTCCTTCGGCGCCGCGGCGCTCATCGTGGTGCTCGTGATGCGCATCGCCCTGCTCGCGCGCCTCGACGCCGCCGCGCCCGTCGCGCTGGTGCTGACGCAGTGCCTCTCGCGCACGCCGCCGCTCTGGTTGATGGTCGCGCTGCCGTACGTGACCCAGCACGCCGCCTCGCGCAGCAAGCCGGTCGCGCAGGCGGGGCTGCCGCAGGCGCTCTTCGGCTCGGTCTGGCCCGCGCTGGCGCTCGCCGTGGCGCACGGCGCCGGGGCCGTCTCGACGGCCGAGGCGGCGGCCATGCTCGGGGCCACGGCCGTCGCCTCGACGATCTGCGGCCTCCGCTTCCGCGCCCGCGCGGGCGGGATCACCGGCGATTTCCTGGGCGCGACGCAGCAGATCGCCGACTGCGCGGCGCTGCTCGCCCTCGCGCTCGCGCGGGGCGGTTGAGACGGAGGCGCGCCGCGCATGGATCCCCTCCCCCACGATCCCGTCCACGATCTCGTCGCGTTCCGTCACGCGCCCGTCTCGCTCCCGGGGATCTGCTACGGTCGCCTCGACGTCGCGGCGGCGCTCCCTCCGGCCGAGGCGGCGGACGCGATCGAGCGCGCGCTCCAGGGCCTCGGCGCGCGCCCCGGCGTGATCTGGTCGTCGCCGCTCTCCCGCTGCGCCGGCCCTGCCGCCGAGCTCTCGACGCGGCTCGGCGTGCCGCACGTCGTCGACGAGCGCCTCCTCGAGATCGCCTACGGCGCCTGGGAGGGCCGCGCCTTCTCGGACATCGAGCGCGAGGATCCGTCGGCGTACGCCGCCTGGCTCCGCGACTGGGAGCGCGCCGGCCCGCCGGGCGGCGAGTCGGCGATCGAGGTCGAGGCGCGGGTGCGGTCGTTCTGGCGCGAGCTCGGCGAGGGGTCCTGCGCGTCCGGGCGGGCGTCCGGGGCGCCCTCGCACCTCTTGGTCGCGCACGCGGGCGTGCTGCGGGCGCTGCGCGTCATCGCCTGCGCCGCGACCTGGCCCGCGGCGATGAGCGCGCCGGCCCCGCACCTCTCGGCCGAGCGCTTCCCGCTGCCGGCGTCCGCCGTTCCGCTGGCGGCCTGCCAGGGGGCGCGTACCCTGCGCGCATGACCCCGCACGAAGAGCTCGCGCTCCTGCTGCGTCCGGCGGCCGGGGGCCTCTATCTCGTCTCGACCGGGCGCGCCCAGCAGCTCGAGGTCCAGCGGCGCCTCTACGGCGCGCGGACCGACGACGAGGTCCGCGCGCGGTTCCGCGCGTCGCTCGACCGGATCGCCGGCGCGCGCGCGATCCTGCTCGGCGTGCCCTCCGACGTCGGCGCGGGGTTCCTCCGCGGATCCAACCTGGGCCCGCAGGCGGTCCGGACCGCGCTCCTCGAGGAGCTCCCGGATTTCCCCGAGCGGGCGCGGGACGCCGGCCTCATCGACATCGGCGACGTGTTCGTGGTGCCGCAGCTCCTGCACGACGACATGCTGTCCGAGGACCAGAAGGCCGCGTCGCGCCGCGCCCTCTACCCCGGCGTGCCCGAGCCCGCGGCGTCGCGGCTGCCGGTCTCGCCGCTCTCCATCGCCGAGCGCGCGCTCGATCTCGTCTTCTCGATCAACCCGGAGGTCGCGCCCATCGTGATCGGCGGCGACCACTCCACGGCCCTGCCGGTCGCGCGCGCGCTCGCCCGCGCGCGGGGCGCGCGGCGGCGGCCGTGGGGCATCGTGCAGCCCGACGCCCACACCGACCTCCTCGAGGAGCGGCTCGGCATCAAGTACTGCTTCGCCACGTGGTCGTACCACGCGAACGAGCTCGTGGGCCGCGGCGGCCGGCTCGTCCAGGTGGGGATCCGCGCGTCGCAGAGGCCGCGCGAGCACTGGGAGAGCCGCTACGGCGTGCGGCAGTTCTGGGCGGCCGAGTGCCGCGCGGATCCCGAGGCGGCGCTCGACGCCATCCTCACGCACGTCAAGGGCACCGGCGTCGAGGGCGTCTACTTCTCGAACGACATCGACGGCACGGACGCCGCGCACGCCGACGCCACGGGCACCCCGGAGCCGGACGGCCTGTCGCCCGGGTTCGTGGTGACGCTGATCCGCCGCCTCGGCCGCGAGGTCGGCCTGATCGGCGGCGATCTCATGGAGGTCGCGCCGGCGCTCGCGCCGACGCCGGAGGGCGCGGCGCGCACGCTCGCGCTCGCCGCGCGTTACCTGCGCGAGACGATCGAGGCCACGCTCGGCCGGGCGCTCGCCTGATCGTTCAGGGCTCCGGCCCCTCGGCCGCGGGCAGCGCGGGGTCCCGTGCCCAGTCGCTCCACGAGCCCTCGTAGAGGATCGCGTCCGCCCGGCCGAGCAGGGCCAGCGCGAGCAGGTCGTGGCAGGCGGTGACGCCGGAGCCGCAGTAGCAGACCACCTTGCTCGCCTCGAGCGCGCCGAGGTCGCGGTAGCGCCGCTCGATCTCGGCGCGCTCGCGGAACGGACCGGAGGGCGCGCGGAGGTTGTCGGCGAACGGGGCCGAGCGCGCGCCGGGGATGTGGCCCGGGCGCGCGTCGACGGGCTCGCTCTTTCCCTCGTAGCGCTCGCGGGCGCGCGCATCGAGGATCACCGCCGCGGGATCGCGGCGCAGCGTGTCGACCGCCGCCTTGTCCACGACCGGGGCGCCGCCCGGGGTGAGCTCCATCGCGGGCGCCTCGGGGATCGCGGGCGCCTCGGTCGAGAGCGGGTGGCCCGCCGCGGTCCACGCGTTCAGGCCGCCGTCGAGCACGCGTCCGCCGCCGTGACCGAAGTAGCGCAGGAGCCACCAGAGCCGGGCGGCGATGGCGCCGCCCGCGTCGTCGTAGCCGACGACCAGCGAATCCGGGGCGACCCCGATGCGCGCGAGCACGCGCGCGAACGCGGCGGCGTCCGGCAGGGGGTGGCGCCCCGGTCCTGCCTGGGCCGGGCCGGAGAGGTCGGCGTCGACGTCGAGGTGCACCGCGCCCGGGATGTGCCCGCGGGCGTACTCGTCGGCGCCGCGGCGACCGCCGAGGTACCAGCGGCAGTCGACCACGCGGACGCGGGGGTCGCCGGCGCGCGCTGCGAGCCAGGAGGCATCGACGAGCGGGCCGGCGGGGTTCGGCAGGGGATCGTGCATGCGGGGCATGGTAACGCCGCTCGGCGCCGGGGGAGCCCGGCGATCGAGCGCGACCGCCCCTCGTGCCCAGGTCGCGCTCGCCTCGATCTCGATCGCGGAGGCGCGCGACGGGAGCGCGGCCGCGCTCAGCGCCCGATCTGGACGTTCTCGAGGACGCCGAGCGCGTCGGGGATGAGCACGGCGGCGGAGTAGTAGGCGCTGACGAGGTACGACATGATGGCCTTGTCGTTGATGCCCATGAAGCGGACGTTGAGGCTGGGCTCGACCTCGTCGGGGATCCCGGTCTGGTGCAGCCCGACGACCCCCTGATCCTCGAGCCCCGTGCGCATGACCAGGATGGAGGTCACGCCGCCGTCCGAGATCGGGATCTTGTCGCACGGCAGGAGCGGCACGCCGCGCCAGGAGCGCACGGTCGTCCCGTTCAGCGCCAGCGTCTGCGGGTAGAGGCCGCGGCGGTTGCACTCCCGGCCGAACGCGGCGATCGCGCGCGGGTGGGCGAGCAGGACGCGCGACTTCCTCCGCCGGCAGAGCAGCTCATCGAGGTCGTCGGGCGTCGCCGTCCCGGTGCGGGTCTGGAGGCGCTGCTTGACGTCGGCGCTGTGGAGGAGCCCGAACTCGCGGTTGTTGATCAGCTCGTGCTCCTGGGTCTCCCGCAGCGCCTCGATCGTGAGCCGGAGCTGCTCCTTGACCTGGTTCATCGGATCGTTGAACAGGTCGGCGACGCGGGTATGCACGCGCAGGATCGTCTGCGCGACGCTCAGCTCGTACTCCCTCGGCTTGAGGTCGTAGTCGACGAACGTCCCCGGCAGGTCGGGCTCGCCCCTGTGCCCGGCGGCCAGCGCGATGGCGGCCTGACCGTCCTTGTCCTGCGGCTTGCTCGCCCTCGCCTTGAGCTGCTCGAGGTGGTCCCTGAGCGCCGCGGACCCGCTGACGACGTCCGCGAACGCCCCCCGCTCGAGGAGCAGCACCGTGCCCGCCGTGGCCGCCCGGACGGTGAACTGCCACGCCTGCGACCCGAGCAGCGCCCCGGCCGTGAAATGATCGCCGTCGGCCAGCACGCCCAGCACCGTCGTGTCGCCGTACTTGCCGGCGCCGAGCTTCTCGACCTTGCCGCGCGCGACGAGGCAGATCGCGTCCGCGGGCTTGCCCCGCTCCACGATCACCTCACCCGGCTCCACGTCCCGCTGGACGAACTTGTCGGCGAGCTCCTCCAGCACGGCGTCGTCGTCGAAGCCGCGCAGCATCGGCAGCTCGCGCAGCTCCCGCGGGATCACGCGCACGCTCCGGCCGACCTCGGTGAAGGTCACCCGGCCGTCGCCCACGGCGTAGGAGAGCCTCCGGTTCACCCGGAACACGCCGGCGGAGACCTCCACCCACGGCAGCACCTTGAGGAGCCACCGCGGCGTGATCGACGCCATCTGCGGCGGAGACTTGGTGGTCGTCGCCAGCTTCCGCGCCGCGTCCGTCCCGAGGCTGAGCCGCGTGCGCCAGCCCTCGTCACCAGGTTCCCAGTTCGACGTCGTCATGCTTTCTGTCCCCGCGCCTTGCGCTGTTCAATCCACGAGGCCGTGCTCGCCGTGCCGATCCGCGCGGGAGCCCGGGCCGGCGGCGCGTCGGCCCCCCAGGGGCCCCGGACGCCGCGGAGCGCCGCGATGCGCGCCGCCGAGGTGCCGAGCCCGCCGGGGCCGTACACCAGCCGGCCCACCGTGGGCGTCTCGCGCAGCACGGGCTCCAGGTACCGCTTCGTCTCCCGGTGCCAGTGGAGGACCCCGGCCATCCAGTTCTCGACGTCCTTGACGTGCTTGTTGAGCCTCTCGCGCGCGGCGGCGTCCAGGTCCAGGTCGTCGAAGAGCACGGGGAGCTCCGTGGCGACGATGTGCTCGAACTGCTGGACCCGGGCCCTCATCAGGTCGTTGACGACGGCGACCGCCTGTCCCTTGTCGCACTCGAGGAACTTCTGGACGACCAGCACGCTGTTGTTGAGCTCGCCCTCGAACTGGATCTCCTTCTGGTAAGAGAAGACGTCGTTCACCAGGCAGCAGAAATCCTGAGCGCTGTTGGCCAGGTTGCGCATCGTCCGGGTGCGAAAGACGTCAGGCGCGATGCTCTCGCCCACGGCGCGCTGGCACAGGGCCATGGTGAGGTCCGAGCCGAACGTGGCGCGGCGCATCTCCACGTAGTCGACCGGATCCGGGATCCTGCCCTGGATGTGGTTGGCGAGCTCCCACAGCCAGCTCTCGATCATGTCCTCGATGGCGCGGCGGAACCTGCGCTGCGCGTACGGCGACATGGGAGGCGCGGTGCGGGACCAGAGGTCGAGGAGGCTGCGCTCGACCACATTGGTGGGCGGCGGGGCCACGTCCGAGCCGACGGGCATGAACGCCGGCAGCCGCCGGATGAACGCCTTCGCGCCCGCCATGTCGCGCGCGTGCCCGTAAACGGCCGGGAAGCAGTCGTCGCCGTAGGTCCCCCAGGTGAGCCACTGCGACGAGAGATCGAGCGCCGGGCCGGACGCGTCGGGGTGTATCCCGGCGGCGCACAGGGGGAAATCGAACCCGGCGAGCCGCTCCTCGGTCCACACGCCGGAGTGCGGCATTCCCGGCGCCACGTCGAGCATCCCCATCCGCCGCGCCCACGCGATGGTGTGCCCGCGGGACGCCTCCAGGTGGGGGCTCAGCGTCAGCGGGAAAGGCATGTAGATGTCGGGCAGCTCGGTCGGCCCGACCGGAGCGTACGGGACGTGGGTGAAGCTCTTGAAGCGGGTGAGCCCCAGCGCCCCGGCCACCCGCTTGAGGCTCGCCGCCGACGTCCCGAGGCCCGTCGGTCCGCCGGCGATCCACCCGACCGGCGATCCGGCGTTCGCCTGCTTGTTCATGTAGCGGCTCGAGCGCATGTGCCACTCGTGGCCGCCGGACTGCCAGTCCTGGAGACCCCGCACGTAGGCGAGCACGTCCCGGCGCTCCCGCGGTTCGAGGCCGTGCTCCTCGAAGAGGGAGGGCAGCTCGGTGAACACGGTGTTCTCGAACTGGTACAGCCGCGAGCTCAGGACGTCGTTGACGAGGTCGGCGGCGCGCTGGGTGTCCACGCCGAGGAAGCGCTCGAGAACAAGAATGCAGTTCGCGTTCTCCCCTTCCTGCTCGACCTCTCGCTGGTAGGAGAAGATATCATTGCGGAGGTGCACGGCGTCGGAGAAGGTGTCCTTGAGCACGCGCATCGGCCGGGACTCGGAGATCCTGGCCGGGATCTGGGCCGAGACCGCGTGCTCGACCAGGCCCGCCGACCACGGCGCGCCGCCGACCTTGCGCCGCATCTCGATGTACTCGATCGGGTTGGCGACCCGGCCCTCGTTGATGTTGTTGAGCTCCCAGGTGGACTCCGCGAGGAGGTTCCTCGTGGCCTCGACGAACCGGCGCCGCCAGTCCGCGGACGTGCCGGGCGCGGTGCGGGCCCACAGGTCGATCAGGCCCAGCTCGACGGGGTTGGCCGGCTCGGGCGTCGCGCCGGCCGGCTCCACGGGCATGAAGGACGGCAGCCTGTCGAGGTACGCCTTCGACCCCTTGAGATCCTTGGTGCGCTTGTAGATCTCGAGGAAATGGTCGTCGAAGTAAAACACCCAGACGTACCAGTCGGTGATCAGGTCGAGCTCCGCCTCCGGCGCCTCGGGGTGGGTGTACGCGCAGAGCAGCGCGTAATCGTGGGCGTCGAAGTCGTGCTCGGTCCAGATGTCGGAGCTGCTCTCCTTGCCTTCGGGGGCCAGGATCCCGACCTCGCGGGCCCACGCCTTGGAGTGCGCGCGGGCGGCCTCCAGGTGGGGGTTGAGCCGCGCCGGCCACGGTACGTAAAACTGAGGTAGCTCGAAGGGTTGCATGACGACCTGTGCTCGCCGCTGCGTGAACAGCGCTCGACCGCGCGTCCCCCCCGGGGGGGCGTGTCAGCCCTGGGCCCGGCCGATCTCCACGTTCTCGAGGATCCCGAGCGCGTCGGGGACGAGGACGGCCACCGAATAGTAGGCGCTGACGAGGTACGAGATGATCGCCTTCTCGTTGATGCCCATGAACCGCACGGACAGGCTGGGCTGGTACTCGTCGGGGATGCCGGTCTGGTGCAGGCCGACGACCCCCTGCTTCTCGGCGCCCGCGCGCATCAGCAGGATCGAGCTCGTGCGGGCGTCGCTGACGGGGATCTTGCTGCAGGGGAAGATGGGCACGCCGCGCCAGGCAGGCACCTTGTTGCCGTTCACCTCCGTGCTCTGCGGGTAGACGCCGCGGCGGTTGCACTCCTGGCCGAAGGCCGCGATGGTGCGCGGGTGGGCGAGGAAGAAGCTCGGATCCTTCCAGACGAGCGAGAGGAGCTCGTCGAGATCGTCGGGGGTGGGCGGCCCGCTCCGGGTGTGGATGCGCTGCTTGAGGTCGGCGTTGTGGAGCAGGCCGATCTCGCGGTTGTTGATCATCTCGTGCTCCTGGCGCTCGCGCAGGGCCTCGATCGTGAGCCGGAGCTGCTCCTCGGTCTGGTTCATCGGGTTGTTGTAGAGGTCCGCGACGCGGGAGTGGATCCGCAGCACCGTCTGGGCGACGCTCAGCTCGTATTCGCGGGGCGCGAGCTCGTAGTCGACGAAGGTGCCCGGGAGGTCGGGCTCGCCCTTGTGGCCCGCGGAGAGCTCGATGGCGGCCTCGCCGTCCTTGTCCTTCGGCTTCTTCGCGAGCGCCTTGAACCGCTCGATGTGGCCCCGCAGCCGCTCGGACTGGTCGAGCATGTCGCTGAAGACCCGCTGCGGGAGCGTCAGCACCGTGCACGGCGTGACCGCGCGCGCCGTGAAGTCCCAGCGGTCCTGCGACGCGATCACCGTCGTCGCGCCGAAGTGGTCGCCGTCGGCCAGCACGTCGAGCACGGTCTGATCGCCGAACTTGCCCTTGCCGATCCGCTCGACCTTGCCGTGGGCGATGAGGAAGATCGCGTCGGACGGCTGGCCCGCCTCCACGAGCACGTCGCCCGCCTTGAGCTCGCGCTGGACGAAGCGGCTCGCCAGCGCGGAGAGGAGCTCGGCGTCGTCGAAGCCGCGCAGGATCGGCAGCTCGCACAGCTCCTGGGGGATGACCTGCACCGCAGCGCCGGTGTTGGTGAAGCTCACGCGGCCGTCGCCCACGGCGAAGGACAGCCGGCGATTGACGCGGAACACGCCGCCGGACACCTGCACCCACGGCAGGAGCTTGAGCAGCCACCGCGACGTGATGCCCTGCATCTGGGGCGGCGACTTGGTGGTCGTCGCGAGATTGCGCGCGGCCGGCGTCCCGAGGCTGAGTTGGTTGAGCTGTTGTCCGCCCAGGGGGGCTGAATCGTTCGTGTTCGCCATGAGAAACCTCCTCGCGCTGCGGTCGTAGCGGTTGTTACGGGCGCTCCATCGTTCGCTGGATTTGGCATCGAGGGGAGCGGACCGTGGTCTCGAGGATCTGCCGGGGCAGCCCGGTCAGCGTGAGCGACGAACCGAGGATCCCCTGAAGCGCGCAGGGAGCGAGCCGCCGGGGAGCGAACTACGCAGTCCAGCGGTTGACCGACGATCGATCGGCGGAGCCTGCGCGCGTATTGCCCCCGCGCCCCCCACGCGCCATTGCTCTGGGCCCGGACGGTCACCCGGCGGTGCGCGACCGTTCAAGCTCTCTCCGTTTTGCCCAGGCGTTCTAGCGTCCGTCCGGGGCGTGGGTCAAGCCTTGACCTCGGCCGCGCTCTTTTTTTTCGCTCTTGCGACGCTCCCGTGACGCGCGTGATGCCGGGTGGAGCCGTGCCGACGAGCCTGGCAGGAGCGCCTCGACAGGCCTCGCGGGCTGGACGAGGTTGAATCGATCGCGCGATGAGCAGGGCACAGGGGCCTTTTGGGCGCGCCACGAAGACAGGCAACATCAGCCTTGAGCCGCCCCTGTCGACTCACGTGATGCCGGCATGTAACGCCGTGATTTGCGACCGCGCAAAGGGGGAACGAACACGACCACTCGGCTCGTCCCACGGGATCATGAAAGCGGTCGATTCGCGCCAACGCATGATCATCGTGGATGCCGCGACGCGGGAGCGATACCGCAGCGTCCTTGGCACCTTTGCGGCCGGAGATTACCGCGGTGGCGCAGCCCGGCGAGACCTCCCCCTCGGCCACCGGCCCGCTCCAGGCCTGTTCAGTGCTCCGCCCTTACCCACCCCGGCCCCCTCGCCTACAGTTCACCGCCGAGCGCGGCCGTCCCCCCATCCCCAACCCCCGCGCGCAGCGACCCCGTGAGCCCCATCCTCTCCCTCTGCGACGGCTACCAGCTCGACCTCTCCGACTACGCGCGCACCGGCCTGCGCGTCGGCATCTGGGCGTCCTCCGGGCGCGGCAAGAGCTTCGGCGTCGGCGTCCTCTGCGAGGAGCTGCTCGCGGCCGGTGTCCCCGTCGTCGCGATCGACCCCGAGGGCGAGCTGCACACGCTGCGGGAGCGGTTCCGCGTCCTCGTCCTCGGGGGCGCCCACGCCGACCTGCCGCTGCCGTCCGGCGAGCGCGCGGCGGCGCTCACGCTCGCGCGGGTGCTCGACGAGGGGCTCGGCCTCGTCATCGACCTGTCCGATCAGCCGACGAACCGCTCCCAGCAGGAGGCCGCGCTCCCGTTCCTCGAGCGGCTCTGGGTCCTCCTGTCCGAGCGCCGCGCCCCGGCCGCCCTCGTGGTCGAGGAGGTGCACATCTTCGCCCCGCAGTCGGGCACGTCGCTCACCTCGGACATCCTGCACCGCTTCGCCAAGCAGGGCCGCAAGCGCGGCGTCCTCCTGGTCGTCGCGAGCCAGCGCGCGCAGGCCGTGTCGAAGGAGCTCATGAGCCAGCTCAACTTCCCGGCGATCGGCGGCTTCGAGATCGAGCGCGACTACGACGCGGTGAAGGCGCTCGTCGACGGGCACCCGTTCGAGGAGTTCCGCGCGCTCCCGGCCGGCGAGTTCTTCCTGCCCGCCGCCGGGCGCTTCGAGCGCTGGCGCGCCCGCCTGACCGCCCACGGGGGCGACGCGCCGAGCTTCACCGGCGAGCCCGGCGGCGCGCCGCGGTCCGCGGATTCCCGGCTGAGCACGCTCATCGACGAGCTGCGCGCGGCGCTCGCCGAGGAGCTCGAGCGCCTGCGCGCGCCGGATCCGAGCGCCCCGCTGCGGGCCGAGATCCGCCGCCTCAAGCAGCAGCTCGATCAGGCCGAGGAGGCGCGCAGGGAGGCCGAGGCCGAGGCCGAGCGGCTGCGGATCGCGCTGCAGGTGGCCGGCGTCGTGAAGGTCGTGATCCAGAACGAGGTCGTGGTGCGGGCCAGCCAGGGCGAGCCCGCGCGCCCGCCGGCGCTCGCTCCTCCCGGCGCGCCCGCCGCGCCGAGGGATCGCGCCCCCGCGGCGGCCTTGGCCGCGCCCTCGCCCGCTCCGGCGCCGGTCGTCACGGCGGCGAGGGTCGTCGCGAGGCCGGCCGCGCCGTCGCTCCGGGATCTCGCGATGCCGGCCGAGGCGGTGCTCGAGGCGCGCGGCGTCAGGCAGATGGTGCTCGCCGCGAGGAAGCACGCGCGCCGGCGATCGCCCCGGTCGGTGGCGCACGTCGCCCTGGCCGCGAAGGTGCTCGTCCGCGGCGCGGCGCTGACCGCGGAGGAGCTCGCCGCGCGCTTCGGCTCGCGCAGCCAGGTCGAGATCCGGCGCGCCGCGCACGCGCTCGCGGCGCTCGCCCAGGCGGGCTTCGCCTCGATCCAGGGCGGTCGCCACGCGCTGAACGAGGCCGCCGTGGTCCGCGCCATCCAGGCGGGCTGACGAGCGCCGGCGCTCGATCGCGTCACGGGCAGCCGGCCACGACGAGCAGGCGGGCCATCGCGAGCGCGCCCAGCAAGAACAGCCCCGCGAAGAAGATCTTCCGCTTGCGCCGCAGCTGCTCGGCGCTGAGCGCGACGTCCGCGACCTCCTGCCCGGCGGAGGCGCGCTCGGCGGGCGAGAGACCGGGGCGCGCATCGGACGCGGCCGCGGGGCGCTCGCCGGCCGAGCGCGCGGCGTTGCCCGCGGCGCGCCCCCGCGGGAGCTCGTCCCCCGGCGTGCTCGGCCTCGCGTGCGAGCGCGCCACCGCGTGCGAGCGCGCTGGCACGTCCGACGGTCCATCGAAATCGAGGTAGTGCACCGACAGCGAGCTCCCGGCCGCGAGCGGGCGCGGCGCTCCGCTCGCGCGGGACGGCGGCGCTCCGCTCGCGCGAGGCGGCGGCGCTCCACTCCTGCGCGAGGGCGGCGGCGGCCTGCCGGACGTCGACGCGGACGCGATGTCTGGCGACGATCCCCGCCGCGGCGAGCCCTTCCCCGCCTGCCCCGGCCCGCTCGCGGGCGGGAGCGACGGGTGCGGGTAGCCGGAGCCGCTCACCGGGCCTGTCCTGGCGATGTACGTCTCGACGCGCTCTTTCACCTCGTTCCGCGCCTCCTGCTCGGCGCCCGGACCCATCTCGAGCAGGGCTCGCTCCAGATCGGCGGCGAGCTTGCCGGCGCTCGGGGTCCGCTTGTCGACGTTGAACTCGGTCGCCGCGTCGAGCGCGTCCGCGAGCGGCGCGCACAGGCCGGGCAACAGCTCGCGCGCGCGGGGGATCGGCGTCGAGGCGACGCGCAGGATGAGCTGCGTCTGGGTCTCGGCCTTGCGCACCCGGCTGCCGAGCAGCGCCTCCAGGAGCGTGAGCCCCAGGGAGAACACGTCCGCGCGGCCGTCGAACGGCTCGCCGCGCGCCTGCTCCGGCGGCATGTAGGGGAGCTTTCCCTTGAAAACGCCGCTGTCGGTCTGCTCGTCCGCGAGGCCCGGGACCCACGCGACCCCGAAATCGGTCAGGCGCACGCGGCCGTCCCGCGCGATCAGGATGTTCGAGGGCGTGACGTCGCGGTGGACGACCGCGCAGCTCCGCCCGTCGTCCTCGCAGAGGGTGTGCACGGCCTCGAGCGCCCGCGCCATCTCCCGGCCGATGTACGCCACGGCGCGGGGCGAGAAGGCGCCGACCTTCCTGAGCACGCGATCGATGGCGGGGCCGTCGATGTAGTCGAGCGCGAGGTACACCGAGCCCTCGCAGGTCCCGAGCTCGATGAGCCGGACGACGTTGGGATGGTCGAGCCGCGCGATCACCTGGGCCTCGGCGAAGAACGACTCCCGCGCGTAGTCGCCGAGCTCGGGCCGCGAGGCCAGCCGCTTCAGCGCGACGCGACGCCGGAAGTTGCGAGGGCCCTCTTCCTCCGCGAGCCACACCTCGCCCATCCCGCCCTTGCCGAGCATCCGGATGAGCCGGTACTTGCCGGCGAACAGCCCCGGCGGCGGCTCGGACGCGGCGTTGTGGGGGCGCGGGCGTGAGGCGGGCATCTCGTGGTGTGCAGCGCTCGATCGCGGCCTCTCGAGGCTACCCCTCCTGCAGCGATTCCAGAAGACACAGGTGAGCCAAACCGGCGCCTATCGCCGCCCGCGGGCCGCTGGAATCGGCGCGGTCGCACCGTGTGCGGCTCGGCCCGCATCGCTTGCGTGTCGGCTCACCGGGGCCGCGCCGGGGGGGCTGCGCGCCGGGCGCTCCCCTCCGGGGCCTGTGTTCCGGCGAGCCCCGGTCGTCGCTCGCCAGCACGATGGCCCCCCGGGGAGCGCCCGGCGCGCAGCCCCCCCGGCGCAGCTCAATCCTGGGTGTGCTCCTCGCGGATCGGCTCCCGCATGGTCGTCGCCGGGAACCACTCGAAGAAGCGGTGGATGAGCTGCCTCCGCTCCGGCTCGATGTACTCGAACACGGCGCCCCGGTCGTTGATCTCCCAGAACTCGTTGCTCGTCACGGCGAGGAGCTCCGCGCGGATCGAGCGCAGCCGGTCGGGCCGCTCGTCGCGCATGTCGCGGTAGATCTTCCGCGCGAGCGCCTCCTCCCCCTTCTGCAGGTAGTAGGTGGCGAGCTTGACCTGCGCCTTGCGGACGCCGCGGAGCGACGGCTCCTGCTGGTCGAGCTCGACCTCCTTGTCCACATCGAGGAAGATCCGGAGCAGCTCGTCTCGCGCGGGGGCGTGGAGGTCGTAGGCGCGCTCGTTGATCACGCAGAGGTCGAAGGCGACCGTCTCGGTGACGAACGCGAGCCCCATCGCGTGCGCCGTCTGCGCGTAGTACTTGAAATACCTCGCGATATCGACGACCTGGTCCCCCCAGCCCGCCTTGAGCAGCTCCTCCGCGAGGTAGCGGTACTGGTTCAGGTTGTTGTAGGCCGCGGCGATGTCCTTCGCGTTGAGCGCCCTGCGCATGTAGGTGTTGAAGAACTTCACCACGACCGCGACGGCCGCCCGGTCGCCCGCGGCGATGGCGGTCTGGCCGATGTAGCGCGTGTCGATCGCGATGCGCGTGATGAGGTCCGGCATCGCGGTGAGCGCCTCGCGGTAGACCATCAGGAACTGGCGGAGCGCCTTGTACTCGAGCCAGGTCCGCGTGGCCGAGAGCTTGCCGAGCGCCTCGGCGTTCATGCTCACGAAGTCCGTGTCACGGGCGAGGCGGTCGCGGATCTGGAACCAGCGCGGGTCGAGCGCCTTCTTGTTCGGCAGGTACGAGACGACGAGCTCCGACAGCGAGTCGACCGTCTTCGACGCGATCCCCTTGTCCTTCTGGTCGAGCGCGTTCAGCGCCACGTCGGCGAGCTGCTCCAGCGACGAGAGCGCCGCGACGCGCCGCTCGTCCACCTCGCCGTCGCTCTCCCCGCCCGCCGGGCGCAGCGCCTGCTCGACGCCGGTCTTCTTGATGCGCCCGACGACGTTGTCCGGCTCGAGGAAGTCGAACACGTACCCGAAGTAGGGCGCCATCATCAGCAGGCACGCGGTGAGCAGCCCCATCGTGATGAGGACGCCGTGGTGGGGGACGAACGCGTGCTCGGTCGAGCCGCTCGCGCCGTCGCGGATCGAGAAGTTGACCCAGAGCGAGAACACCGCGCTGACGACGAAGAAGCCCATCACGAGCAGGTTCGTCCGGTCGCGGAAGAACATCTCGGTGATCCGCGGCGTGTACCGGTTCGCGGCGAGCTGCACGATGATGGAGGCGACCGTGATCACGATGCCGAGGATCGCGGCGATCACCTCGCCGATGCCGCCCATGACGTGCTCGGCGTCCCCCGGCGACATGTGCAGGAACACCTCCCAGAACGACAGGCTCGCGTCCTGGTGCCGCGCGAGGTCGATCAGGTAGACGACGCACAGGGCCGCCATGCTGACGCCCAGCAGGGACGACAGCGGCCGCAGCCAGATGCGCACAGCGGCCGCGCCCGCGCCGCGCGGCTCCTCGGCGTCGCCTGCGGTCCGAGCCCCCTTCATGACGCGAACGCCGCTCGATCCACGCCCACGCTGGCACGCCCACGCCAGGCGGCGGCCCGGCTACTTCTTCTCCGAGGGGCTGTCCAGATCTTCCGCGAGGTAGCTGAGGATCACCTCATCGAGCGACTTCTCGCTGATCAGGTCCTCGCCGAAGATGGAGGCGCCCTCCGACGGCCGGTTCGTGGCGAAGATGCTGGCCGGGCGCGACGCCGCGTAGCGGCCCGAGCCGGCGCCGCCCGAGAACTGCTCGATCTGGACGGCGGGCGCCGGGGTGACGGGCTGCTCCGGGTGCACGTTGCTGTAGACCCCCGCGCCCGAGGTCGCGGCCTCCGTCCGCCGCCCGATCACCGACGCGGGCGGCGGCGGCAGGTCCTGGATCTGCTGGAAGAACGGCGTCTGCGCCTCGGCCGCGGCGCGCTCCAGCGCGTCGAGATCCAGATCGATGGACGGCTCGGGCTTGATCTCCGCGGGCGCCGGACGCACGGCCCTGCCGGCCGGCGGGCTGGCCGCGTGCCCGCTGCCGAGCGCCTTTCGCGCCGCCGGATCGGGCTCGAGCCGGGGGCGCGTGCCCTGCGCCGCGGGGGCCGGCTCGACCGCGGCGGCGCGAGGCGGCGGCGCCGGCGGCGCCACGCCGATCGGCGCCGCCGCGGGCCGGGCGGGCGCCGCGGGCCGCGGCGGTGGCGGCGGCGAGGCGGCGGCCTTCGGGCGCGGCGGCGGCTCGGGCGCGGCCGGCCGCGCGGCCGGGATCGGGCTCGGCGCGCTGATCGGCTCGGGCGAGGACGGCGCCGCCGGCCGCGCGGGTTTGCTCGGCTCGGGCGGCGCCGCGGCCGCGGGCGGGGCGGCGTTCTCGTCGAAGAGGTAGTCGAAGTGGCCGTCGCGCAGGGCGATGAACATCGCCTTGTGCTGCTCCTTCATCATGCCGCGCACCGTCTCCGCGAGCGATGCCTGGCCCACGTGCTCGGCGTACGAGGTCTTCGTGGTCTTGAGGATGCGGCCGCCATCGGCGAAGAGGTGCGTGATGATGTGAGGATGGCGAATGCCGGAGTCCTCGGTCTGTATATGGAACAACCGACCCTTGTGCCGGACGTTGTTGTTGAAGCCGAGCAAAGGCGACGGGGCTTTCACGACGGGCAATCCGAGGCTGAGGAGGGGAGGAGAACGCGCCGGCGGGGAGCGCTCGCCACGGCCGAGACTATCACAGCGCGACGCGCCCGGAACGATTCGCAGCGCGCAACGTGTCCAGCACGTGAGGGGCCCATGTCGGAGCCGGTCGCCCGCCGGCCGCGCGCGCTCGCCGCTTTCGCCCGCCGGCCGCGCGCGCTCGCCGCTTTCGCCCGCCGGCCGCGTCCTCGCCGCATCACGGCAGGCAGCGTTCGAGGTCGTCCGCGCTGCCGGCCTCCAGGCCGCACGTCACCTCGGCCCGGGTGAGATCGGCCTCGCAGCGGGCAAATCCGCGCTCGCCTGCCGCTTTGC
The DNA here is from genome assembly GCF_004135735.1 of Sorangium cellulosum. Taxonomy (GTDB): domain Bacteria; phylum Myxococcota_A; class Polyangia; order Polyangiales; family Polyangiaceae; genus Sorangium; species Sorangium cellulosum_F. Next base: position 7,953,227 of record NZ_CP012670.1, read on the forward strand.
GCGCCAGCGCCTGCCGCTCGGCCACCATAGACGGAGCGGGCTCAGGCGTGGCCGCGCGCAGGACGAGCTCGACGTAGCGGTCGAGGAGCGCGGCGCACGCCTCGGGCGAGGGGCGCGGGGCGAGGCGGCGGAGCGCGGCGCGCCCCGCGACCCCCCCGGCCACGAGCAGCACGATCGCGAGCGTCGCCAGCACGTCGACGCGCGTCGCGGGGCGCGCTACTCCAGGCACCGGTCGACCTGCTCCGGGGTCGTCGCCTGCCGCACGCACGCGAGCGCGGCGTCCGTGATGCGCCGGCCGACGCACCGGTCGATGAGCTCCTTGCCGCGGGCCTCCCGCACGGCCGCGGTGCGCTCCGCGACGATCTTCGGATCGACCACGTTCTGGGCCCGGAGCTCGATCTCCGCGCTGCGCTGGAAGATGGCCTCGCACTCGTCGCGGGTGGCGGGGTGCCCGCACCCCGACGCGAGCACCAGGCCGCCGAGGCAGGCCAGGCACGAGGCGATCCACACGACGGAGCCTCGACCCGGGCCACCGGAGACGATGAAGGGAGGCGTCCTCCTCTGAAGGGAAGTCGAGCCAGGGCGGCAGCGCATGGCCGCGACGATGGCGCCACGTCCGGTGGGGCGCAACCAGGTCGCGCCGCGACCCGTTGTGGAAAGGTCGTGTCCTGCTGGAACGCGTGTGCAGGTCTGGTAAGATTGCTTTCTGTGCGCAAAGCGAGCGGGCACGGGGAAAGCATGGGTGGCGCTCGATCCGTCCGTACGGGCACCGAGGGTGCGCGACGGCGCAAGAAATCGACGCGCGCGGCTGCGGGGAGCGGAGGTGACGCCGGCCCGGGCGGGGCGCCACGAGAGAAGCGGTCGAGCAACGCCGCCCGACGGCGCACGCCCGCGGCGGCGCTGAGCGCCGAGGAGATGCTGCGGCGCGCGCTGGGCGCGCCGACGCCGCGCTCCCGCGCGCTGTGGGCGCGGCGCGGCCTGTCGCTCCGGGGGCCGCTCGACCGGACGACGCAGGCGCTGCTGCTGCGGCAGCTCTACCTCGCGTACTTCGAGACGCGCCGCTTCGAGAGGGCGGCCGAGGTGGCGGAGCAGATCGTCGCGCTCGACGTGCTGCGCGACGTCGCCCACCAGGACGCGGCGCGGGCGAGGCAGGCGCTCGGCGACATCGAGGGGGCCGTGGGGCACCTCCGCCTCGCGGCGCGCACGGGGCCGGCGAGCCGCAGGGCGTTCCACTGGTGGACGCTGGGCAGCGTGTATCACCTGGCGCGCCGGTACGACGAGGCGATCGGCGCGCTCGCGCGCGCGGCGCGCTGGGGCACGCGGGACAAGCCGCTCTACCAGGGGCACCTCGCCGTCGTGCAATGCGAGAGCGGCGCGGCGGTGGAGGGGCTCGGCGCGCTCATCGACCGGCTCTCCGAGGTGCCGGCGGGCCAGGGCTACGGCCGGTTCGTCCTCGGGCAGATGGCCTACTTCGACCGGCGCTGGGACGAGGCCAGGAAGTACCTGGAAGCCTTCGTGCAGCGCAGCACCTCGGGGCGCGCGGCGGTCGCGATCGCGCTCGGCGGCGAGATCGAGGCGGCGCGAAGGACGCTGGCGTCCCTCCCGAAGCGCTGACGCCGGCCTGCGCGGACGGCGGCGCGCGGCCCGAACGGACGGCCGCGCGCCGCACGACCGTACCGGCTTTGCTATAGAAACCCCGTGATGACCGCTTCGACCCGTCTCAAGCGACACGCCGGCGCCTCGCCGGCGGGATTCCGGCGCGGCGCGCGCTCCGGCGCGCAGCTCACGCTGGCCGCGCTGGCCGTGCTCATGTCCCCGGCGGCGGCGCTGGCGAGCGAGCCGGCGGACCTGTTCACGCGCGGTCTCGAGGCGGGCCCGCTCTTCGCCGGGCTCGCCGCGCTCGCGGGCGGCCTGCTCACGTGCCTCACGCCCTGCGTGTACCCGATGATCGCGATCACGGTGAGCATCTTCGGCGCCCGGGAGGCGAAATCCCGGCGCGAGGCGATGCTGCTCTCGACGAGCTTCGTGCTCGGCATCGTCGTGCTCTTCACCACGATGCTCGTGGTCGCGGCGCTCACCGGCAGCCTGTTCGGGAGCGTGCTCTCGAACCGGTGGGTGATCGTCGGCATCGCGATGGTGTTCATCGCGCTCTCGCTGTCGATGTTCGGCGCGTTCGAGATGACGCTGCCCGACTCGCTGATGCAGCGGCTCTCCCAGGTCGGCGGCATCGGCTACGGCGGCGCCTTCCTGCTCGGGCTCGTGAGCGGCCTGGTCGCCGCGCCGTGCACCGGGCCCGTCCTCACCGGCATCATCCTCTGGATCGGCAAGACCCAGAACATCGGCCTCGGGGCGCTGGTCGGCGCCACGTTCTCCCTCGGGCTCGGGCTGCCGTTCTGGCTCGTCGGCACGTTCGCGGTCGCGCTGCCGAAGGGGGGCAAGTGGATGCTCGGCGTGAAGTCGTTCTTCGGGATCGTGATGCTGATCGTGGCGCTCTACTTCCTGAAAACGACGTTCCCGGCGCTGTCGGCGCTCGCGCGGCCCACGCCGCAGTTCATGGCCGTCATGGCCGGCCTGGTCGCGATCGGCCTGTTGCTCGGCGCGGTGCACCTGTCCTGGGACGACGGCGGCCTCGGGGTGAAGGCCCGCAAGGGGCTCGGGATCGCGCTCACGGTGACGTCCGGGTTCCTGCTCGTCGCGAGCCTGGACCTGCCGCGGCTCGCGTCGCCCGTCCCGGCGGCGGTGGCCGGCGAGGCCGGGGCGCGGCAGCTCACGTGGCTCCACGAGGAGCCCGTGGCGGTCACGAAGGCGCGGGCGGAGAGGCGCCCGCTGCTCGTGGACTTCACCGCGGAGTGGTGCGGCGCCTGCAAGCAGCTCGCGAAGGAGACCTTCTCGGATCCCCGTGTCATGGCCAAGGCGGCACACTTCGTCGCGGTGAAGGTCGACGCGACGGACGACGAGGATCCGCGGGTCGACGCGGTGATGAACAAGTACAAGGTCGTCGGCCTGCCCACGGTGGTGATCTACGACTCCAGCGGGACCGAGCGGAAGCGCTTCAACGACTTCGTCGGCCCGGACGTGTTCCTCGCCGCGCTCGAGGGCATCCAGTAGCGCGGGCGCCCCGCCGGCGCGGGCGCCCCGCCGGCGCGCGGATTGCCTGGACGCCGCGGACCGGGCATCGCGAGGAGGGCGCGCGCTCCATCCCCGCTCCCCGTTCGCCCCCTCCCCTTCGCCCCCTGCCGGTGAGGTCGCCATGGACATGCGCTCGTTCCTGCTCGCCGCCTTCACGCTCTGCTCCCTGGTCCTCGCTGGCTGCGCGCCGGCGGCGCCGACGTCCGGCACCGTCGTCGTGGGGGTCACGAGCGAGCTCCGCGCCGGGATCGACATCGACCGGATGCGCGTGCTCCTGCGCGCCGGCGGCGAGGTGCGGGGCGACAGCGTGCTGACCCACGAGGGCGGACAGCTGTTCTTCCCGAAGGAGTTCATCCTCCGCGATCTCGCGGACGGGACGGCGGTGGAGATCACCCTGGAGGCGTTCGGGGCCGCCGACGCGGCGCGGCCGAGGCTCGTCCGCACCGCGTCCACCCGGGTGGTCGGCGGCAGCACGCTGCTGCTCCCCGTTCGCCTCGAGCAGGAGTGCGTCGTCCCGCCGGGGAACGATGCGTGCCCGGCCCCGCAGACCTGCATGGCCGGCGGGTGCAGCGCGCCCGACGTGGATCCCCGGCAGCTCGACCCGTACAGCGCCTCCTGGGCGGAGGAGGAGGTCGCCGGCGCGCCGGACCTCTGCAAGCCGAAGGACGCGGGCGAGCCTGTGGTGCTCGTCGGCGAGGGGCAGGCCGACTACTTCCCGCTCGACGATCTCGACGAGGTCCAGGTGGAGGCTGGGCCGCAGGGCGGGTACCACATCTTCGTCGCCATCCGGCTCAAGAACCTCCGCCGGTCCGGCTCGATCACCGTGGTCGGCGGCGCCGTGCCCGAGCTGGGGCACACGCTCGACCCGCTCCGGGTGATCTTCACCTTCGACGAGGACGAAGGCGGCTTCTGCAAGCTCGCAGGGCTGCGGTTCCGGCTGGACAGCAGGGAGGTGGGCATCGACGCGCTGCTTGGAAAGGTCGTGGAGGTCGACGTGACGGTCACCGACAGCGAGGGGGACACGGGGACCGGCAAGCGCAAGGTGACGCTCTCGCGGACCATCCTGTAGCCCGGGGCGCGCTCACTCGCGCGCGGCCCGGTGGCGCGTCATCCAGCCTCCGGTGAGCAGGTCGAGCGACGCTTCGGCCTCGAGCGCCGCCAGCGTCGCGTCGCGGAGCTCGTCGGGGCTCCCGCCCGGGTCCGCCGAGCGCGCGACGGCGCGCTGCCAGGTGAAGAGCAGCTCGAGCACGCGCGCCGTGAGCTTGGTCTGCAGCTCCGCGCGCTCGCGGCGGAGGCGCTCGAGCGCGATCTCCTCGTCGGCGAAGAGCACGCGGTCGAGCCGCCAGGTCGCGCGCGCCTCGAGCCAGAGGCTCGTGCCGCCGGAGGCGGTGCGGCGCGCCGGATCGTACTCCGTGGGGGCCAGCTTCTCGTCCTCGTCGACGAGGCGCGAGACGCGGAGCCGGAGCTCTGGCAGGAGCGACGCGGACCGGGCGCGCGACGCGATCGCGTCGATGCGTGCCCCGGGATCGAGCAGGCGCGCCTGCCGGAGCGCCGCCTCGACGGCCGCGCGGGCCATCTCCGGCGTGACCCGGACCGGCAGCGGGAGCGGCGGCTCGACCTCCGCGGGCGGCGCGGGAGGAGGCACGTCCGGGGGCTCGAGCGACGGCGCCGCGCGGGCCGGGTGCGCGGCCGCGGGCGCCGGTTTCAGCCGAGGCGGCTCGGCTTCGGCGGCCACGGCGAGGAGCGAGGATGCGCCGGGGGAGCGAGGCAGCGCACCGCGGCGGAGCTCGCGATCCGCGAGCCGCTCCAGCGGAATGCTCGCGAGCAGCATGCCGCTGAGGGAGCGCTCGCCCCCGCCGAGCTGCGAGATCCCGAGCTGGAGCGCGACCCAGAGCGGTCGCGCGCGCCCGGGGACAGCGGCCCAGAGCTCGTGGGGCGCGGCGTCGAGGCGGCCTCCGCGCGGGTCGAACGCCGGGGGGTCGTCGTCCAGGGGGAGCTCGGCGCGGGCCCGCGATGCGGGCAGGGCGCAGGCGAGCGCGCAGGCGAGGAGGAGGGCGGAGCGTCCGGTGGTGCGGTGGTTCGGTCTCACGCGAGCTGGGTCGACCGCCGTGCGCCGCCAGTTGCGTGCGATGGGAGCCGCCTCGCTCAGCGAGCCGAGGGCGGCGGGCGCTTCCGGCCGGTGAAGCTGCGCCAGAGCTCACCGCCACCTTCCGGGGGCCGCGGGCGCTCGGCGTGCGGCCGCAGGGCCTCGCTGCCGAGGGACTGGCCGCTGCGCCAGCCCCCGCCGCCCGGCCGCGCGAGATCGCTGGCGCCGCCGCCCGGCCGCGCGAGCTCGCTGGCGCCGCCGCCCGGCCGCGCGAGATCGCTGGCACCGCCGCGTGTCGCCGCGACCGCCTGCGCGATCTGCTCCGGGGTCGGCACCGTGCCGGACGGGAAGCGCGGCGGCTCCATCTGCGAGAGGACGGGCGCGGGCGCCGAGGAGGCGGGCGACGGCGCCGAGGGGGCGGGCGCCGGCGCCGCAGGCGTGGGCGCCGCGACGAGCACCGGCGCGCCCACCTCGGGGAAAGGACCGCTGCCCACGGCAGGCGCGACCGGCCCGGGCGCGGGCTCGCCGCTCGCGGCGGGTACGGCGCCGCTGCCCACGGCAGGCGCGACCGGCCCGGGCGCGGGCTCGCTGCTCGCCGCAGGCGCAGGGCTGCTGCCCGCGGCAGGCGCGACCGGCTCGGGCGCGGGCTCGCTGCTCGCCGCAGGCGCAGTGCCGCGGCCCTCGACCGGGATGACCGCATCGAAGGCCGCGCCGCGGCCCTCGGCCGTCACGCTCGGAGCCGGCACGGGCGCGCTCACGACGTCCGCGCTCGCAGCGCACGCGACAGCGGCGGGCCCTGCCCCGGCGTCGCCTGCACCGGGAGGTGGCCCGTGCGCCGCGGGCGCGTCGGGCGCGACCGATACCGAGGAGGGTGCATCGCCGGCGGCTCCATCGGAGCGCGGCTCCGCATCGCGCTGTGCGGAGACGGCGTCGCTCACCGCGCTCTCTGCCGGGAGCGCCGGCGCGGCGGCGGGCATCTCCGGGGACGGCCCCGGCGCGACCGGCAGCGCGCGGGGCGCAGCGACCTCGAGGCCCACCGCGAACGGCTCGAACGACTCGCCCGAGAGCCACCCCGTGCTCATCCGGAGGTTCGCGCCGGAGGGGATGTCGCGCACGAACATGTCCCCGAAGAGCGCATCGATGGCGAGATCCCGCTGCGCGACCACGGGCCTCTCCCAGCTCGGGAGCACCGCGACCACGCGGACCACGAGCTGCCCGTCCGGGCGGCGCGCGCGCGCTCGCGCGAGCGTCCTGGGGCGCACCTCCCAGTAGAGGTAGAGCGTCTCCGGATCGACCGCGAGGCCGACGATCTCGTCGAGATCGTACCGCACCGGCAGCTCCTCTCGCTCGTCCAGCGAGGCCGCCGCGAGGCTCATCGCCGCGCTCGCGATGCCGCCCTCCGCCACGGGCGACGCCCGCTCTGGAGCGTCCGCGGGCGGCGGCTGCACCGGCGGCGCGCCGTCCGGAGGCGCGGGCGCCGCCTCGGGACGGCCGTCCTCGCCTGCGGATGCCCCGGCGAGAGGCTCGCCGGGGCCGACCTCCTCCGCGCCCTCGACGCCGGCCTCCTCCGCGCCCTCGACGCCGGCCTCCTCCGCGCCCTCGACGCCGACCTCCTCCGCGCCCTCGACGCCGGCCTGCTCCGCCTCTGCGCCGGCCTGCTCCGCCTCTGCGCCGGCCTGCTCCGCCTCTGCGCCGGCCTCCGCCGCCTCCGCGCCGGCCTCCTCCGCGCCCTCGACGCCGGCCTCCGCCGCCTCCGCGCCGGCCTCCGCCGCGCCCTCGACGCCGGCCTCCGCCGCCTCCGCGCCGGCCTCCGCCGCGCGCTCCCCTTGCGCGCGCTGCGCCTCCTCGAGCAGCCGCGCGCGGAGCTGCCTGGCCTCCTCGTCCTGCGGCGCGCGCGCGAGGATCTCGTCGAGCACCGCGACGGCGCGCTCCGCGTGCCCCTGGGCCGCGTAGATCTCGGCGAGCGTGGTGGTGGGCAGCGGCCGCGGCGGCGATGGCCGAGGCTCCGGCGGGGGCGCCTCGCGCTGCGGTCGCGCCGCCTCCGGCAGGTGCAGCCCGCGCTCGACCACGCGCGAGAGCAGATCGCGCGCGCGCCCGAGGAAGCCGCGCACGCGCGCCCGCTCCGGCTCGCTCTGCGCGGCGCGCGCCAGGATCTCGTCGACGAGCTCGGCCTTCGTGAGCACGCGCGGCCGCGGCACCCCGAGCCCCTCGGCGCGCGCTATCAGCTCCTCCCGCGTCAGCCTGTCGAGCTCCCGCCGCTCCATCGCGGCCGACGCTACCATATCCGATGCGCGCTCACCGCCGGGCGGCGCCCGCTCCGTCAGCGGAAGGCGCCCCCCGCCGTCGGGTCCGGGGTGAGCGGCGCCAGCCGCGCGCGCGCGGCCTCGGCGTCGCGCGCGATCTGCGCCTTGAGCTCCGGGAGGCCCGAGAACCGCCGCTCCTCGCGCAGCCGGGCGATCAAGTGCACGCGCAGCGCCGCGCCGTAGAGATCCTCGTCGACGTCGAAGAGGTGCACCTCCAGGTTCGGCCGCGCCTGCCTCGAGGGCTCGACGGTCGGCCGCACGCCCAGGTTCGCGACGCCCCTCGCCAGCGCGATCGCGCGGCCCGACGAGTCCACCCGGTCGACCAGCGTCGCGTAGACGCCGAACGGCGGCAGCGCCTCCTCGATCGCGTCGAGGTTGCAGGTGGGAAAGCCGATCGTCCTGCCCCGCTTCGCGCCCTGGGCCACGACGCCGGACAGCATGTGCGGGCGGGACAGCATGCGCTCGGCCGAGTCGAGATCCCCGCGCGCGATGGCCTCGCGGACGCGGGTGCTCGACCAGGGCCCCTCGGCGTCGCCGACGAGCGGGTGCGATCGCGTCTCGAAGCCGAGCGCCTCGCCGAGCCGCCCGAGCGTCGCGAAATCGCCGGCGCGCCCGCGGCCGAACCGGAAGTTCGCGCCGACCAGGACGACGCGCGCCGCGAGCCGATCGAGCAGCGCGCGCCGGACGAACTCCTCGGGCGTCTGGGCCGCGAACGCGCGATCGAACGTCATCACGTCGACCCGGACCGACGGCTGCGCGCGCTGGATGAGCTCGATCTTGCGCGGCAGCGCCGTCAGCGTCGCCGGCGGCGCGCGACCCAGGGTGATCGCCGGGTGGGGCGAGAAGGTGAGCGCCACCGGCTCGAGCCCGCGCCGCCCCGCGTCCAGCGCCGCGTCGGCGAGCAGCGCCTGGTGGCCCCGGTGGACGCCGTCGAAGTTGCCGATGATCACGAGGCTGCCCCGCGGCCCGGCCGCGACGCTCCCGTCCCGTCCGCTCGCGGCGGCAGTGAAATACTCCACAGCCGCTACCTAACCTGAAGCACCACCCGGCGAAAAGCGGGTGAACAGCGAAGCCGACCGGCACGATACACCTGTCCAGCCAGGCGATCGATGTACGAGCTGCTTGACGGGTCCACGTCTGGCTGATAGAGCCGCGCTCCCAAAACCGGCCTGGAGGCGCGCCGTGTTCAAGAGAGTCAGTATCTTCTCCGGCAACGCCAATTTCGCGCTTACCCAGGAAATCTGTCAGGTTCTCGAGCAACCGATGGGGAAGTCGCGCGTGTCGCGCTTCTCGGACGGGGAGACGTTCTGCGTCATCCAGGAAAACGTCCGAGGCGTCGACACGTACGTTGTGCAGCCGACTTGCTCGCCGGTGAACGACAGCGTGATGGAGCTCCTGATCATGGTCGACGCGCTCCGCCGCGCGTCGGCCGGGTCGATCACGGCGGTCATCCCTTATTACGGCTACGCCCGGCAAGATCGGAAGGTCGCGCCGCGGACGCCGATCACCTCGAAGCTCGTCGCCGATCTCATCGTCGCGGCCGGGGTGAACCGGATCGTGGCGCTCGACCTGCACGCCGGGCAGATCCAGGGCTTCTTCAACATCCCGTTCGACCACCTGTTCGCGATGCCGGCGCTGCTCGAGCATCACCTGCGCGAGCACTACGGCAAGGACGTGGTCATCGTGTCGCCGGACGCCGGCGGCGTGGAGCGGGCCCGCGCCTACTCGAAGCGCCTCCAGGGCACGCTCGCGATCATCGACAAGCGCCGCGAGCGGGCGAACGAGAGCGAGGTCATGAACATCATCGGCGAGGTGGCCGGCAAGCAGTGCCTCATCCTCGACGATCTCATCGACACCGCCGGCACCCTGGTCAACGCCGCCAACGCCCTGATGAAGCAGGGCGCGAAGAGCGTCGCGGCCTGCGCGACGCACCCGGTCCTGTCCGGCCCGGCGGTCGAGCGCATCAAGGACTCTCCCCTCACCGAGGTGGTCGTGACGAACTCGATCCCGCTCTCGGACGAGGCGAAGGCCTCCGGCAAGTTCAAGGTCGTCTCGGTGGCGCGGCTGCTCGCCGAGGCGATCCGTCGCATCCATCACTCGGACTCGGTGAGCTCGCTCTTCGTCTGATCGGCCGCGCGCGTCCGGCGGCACGGCACGGCGGCGGCGCAGGTCGCCCCCGCGCCCCCGCCACAAAATGCGCCCAGCGACGACGAAGGCTCGACTCGCTCGTCTCTTCTCTGCTATAGCGCCGCACCCTACGCCGGAGCGGGCCGCGCATCGCGGACGTCCGGACCACTTCTGGAGCCGTCGTCATGGAGATCATCAAGCTCAACGCCACGAAGCGCGAGGAGAGCGGCAAGAGCGCGTCGAGCCGCCTGCGCCGCACCGGAAAGATTCCCGCCATCGCCTACGGGCGCGAGCTCGCGCCGGTCTCGGTCGCCATCTCGCCGAAGGCGCTCCTTCAGGTGCTCGGCTCCGACCACGGGAAGAACTCCGTGGTCGAGCTGGCCGTCGAGAACGGCGAGACGTTCACCGTCATGGTGCGCGACTACGACTACCACCCGATCTCGCGCGAGCTCGTGCACGCGGATTTCGTCCAGGTGAAGCTCGACCAGCCCGTCGACGCCCAGATCCCCTTCCGCTGCGTGGGCAAGCCGAAGGGCGTGGTCACCGGCGGCGTGCTCCAGCAGATCTTCCGCACGATCCCGGTGCGCTGCCTGCCCGAGCAGATCCCGTCGGTCATCGAGGTCGACGTGACCGAGCTCGACATGGGCGAGGCGTACAAGGCCGGCGGGCTGAAGCTGCCGGAGGGCGTGAAGGTCATGCTCCCCGACGAGCAGACGATCGTCGTGGTCAACGCGCCCGAGAAGGGCGCCGAGGACGAGGCGAAGGCCGCCGGCGCGCCGGGCGCGGCGGCAGCCGGCGCGGCTGCGCCCGCCAAGGGTGCGGCTGCGCCCGCCAAGGCCGCGGACAAGAAGAAGTAGCCACGGCGTGGGCCGCCCGTCGCCTCCGCGGCGCGCGGCCCGCCCGCTCCCCGTTGCCGCCTCGCCTCGCCCGCACAAGGGATCCCGCGGAGCCCGCTCGTCATGCTGCTCGTGGTCGGCCTGGGAAATCCGGGCAAGGAATACGCTCCGCACCGGCACAACGTCGGCTTCATGGCCGTCGATGCGCTGGCCGACGAGGTCCGGGCCGATCCGTTCCGCGAGAAGTTCTCGGGCCTGCACGCCAAGGCGGAGATCGCTGGAGAGCCCGCGATCCTGCTCAAGCCGATGACCTACATGAACGAGTCGGGGCGGAGCGTCCAGCCGGCGATGGCGTTCTTCAAGATCGCGCCGTCGTCGCTGATCGTGCTCCACGACGAGCTCGATCTGCCGTTCGGCACCGTGCGCCTGAAGACCGGCGGCGGGCACGCCGGGCACAACGGGCTGCGATCGATCATGGCGCACTGCGGGACGGGCAACTTCGGGCGCGTCCGCATCGGCATCGGCCGGCCGCCGGCCGGCTTTCGGGGCGAGGTCGCCGACTACGTCCTGTCCGGCTTCGATGCGGTCGAGCGCGCGAGCCTGCCCGACTGCTTGAAGCAAGCCGTCCAAAGTGTGCTAGAAGTCGCCGCCCGCGGCTTCGACGCCGCGATGAATGTTCGAAACACCCGGCCCAGGCCGGGCAAGAGGCCCAAGGGCGAAGGGGACGGGTCGGCCGATCCGGCCCCGGCTGCGAAGGGCGAGAGGGTCCCCCTCCCCCCGACACAGAAGCCCTGAGCCTCGCTGGAGACAGCGCGTCGGGCGCGGCGATCCGCGCGTCGCTCGGCGGGCTGCTCCTTTCCTCGTCCCGGGGCGTCGCCCCGGGGCCATTGGCCGAGAGGGAAGACTGAATGAGCCGACAGGTAACGGCGCCCGGGCGCGCCAGAGAATACGAGACCATTTACATCCTGCGACCCGACATCGACGCCGACGGCGCCGAGCGCATCGGGACGCGCATCGCCGAGGTCGTCGGGCGCGAGGCCGGGCGGCTGACCAAGGTCGAGACGTGGGGGCGCCGCCGCCTCGCCTACGACATCTCCAAGCACCGCCGCGGCGTGTACGTGTACCTGAAGTACCTCGGGGGCGGGAAGGTCGTCTCCGAGGTCGAGCGCAACCTGCGCCTGTTCGACGGCGTGCTGAAGTACCAGACGGTGCTCGTGCGCAACGACGTCGAGGCCGAGGGCGTCACGATCGCGGAAGAGGACGTGAAGTTCGAGCGGCTGGAGCTCGCGCCGCTGGAGGACGATCGCGACGACTCGCGCGAGCGGCAGCTCGGCCTCGTCGAGCCGGAGCGGCGCCCGGAGCGGGTCTCCGAGGCGGCCCCGGCGGGCGACGCGGAGGAGAGCGAAGAGGCCGAGGCCGAGAGCTCCGGCGACGAGGAGGAGAGCTGAGCAATGAACGGCCGCAACACCGACATGGGCCGCAGCAGCGGCGCTGACTTCGACGATCGCGACTTCGGTCGCACGCCCGACCTGAACGCGGACGCCCCCGGGCGCCGCCGCACCGGCCGCAAGCGCGTCTGCCGCTACTGCGCCGACAAGTCGCTGGTCATCGACTACAAGGACCCGCAGGCGCTCAAGTACTTCATCTCGGAGCGCGGCAAGGTCGTCCCGCGCCGCATCAGCGGCAACTGCGCGCTCCACCAGCGCAAGGTGACCCTCTCGATCAAGCGCGCGCGCAACATCGCGCTCTTGCCGTTCACCGTGACGGCTTAGGAGGTCCGTTATGGCAAGCCACATCCACGTGGTCCTCACGGAGGACCTCCACAACGTCGGCAAGAGCGGCGAGCTCGTGAAGGTGCGCCCCGGCTTCGCGCGCAACTACCTCATCCCGCGCGGCCTCGCGGTGGGCGCCACCGCCGAGAACGTGTCCCGGATCGAGCACGAGAAGCGGGTCGCCGAGGCGCGCGCCGCGAAGACGCGCTCCGAGGCGGAGCAGCTCGCGGCGAAGCTCGGCCAGGTCAAGCTCACCATCAGCCGCCCGGTGGGCGAGGGCGACAAGCTCTACGGCTCGGTCACCGCGCGCGACATCGAGGAGGCGCTGGCCACGCAGGGCTTCAGCGTCGACCGGCGCCGCATCGAGACCGACACGATCAAGACGCTCGGCGCCCACCCCGTCGTGATCCGCCTCGCCCCCGCCATCACGGCCACGGTCGAGGTCACGGTCGCCGCCAAGTAGGCGCGCGCCGCCCGCGAACGTCGCGGGCGGCCCGAGCCCCCGCCCCGCTTCCGCCTCACCCTCGCTTCCGCCTCACCCTCGCTTCCGCCTCACCCACGCCCTCGCGACGTCATGTCCACGCGCCACGGCGCGGAGCATGAGCGCCGCGTCCGTCCAGCGATCGCGGCCCTGCCACACCAGGGTCGCCAGCATCCCGGCGCAGAAGGCGTCCCCCGCGCCTGTCGGGTCGAGCGGCCGCACCGGGCGCGGAGCGACCGCGCGCTCGCCGCCGGGGCCGAGCACGAGCGTCTCGCGCGCGCCGTCGGTGACGACCAGCGTCGCCTCGGCGCGCAGGTGCTTGCGCAGCGCGGGCGCGGTCGTGCCCAGCACCTCGAGATCCCCGGTGCTGCACTTCACGAGATCGGCCTGCCCGAAGAGCCGGAAGCAGCCGCGTACGCCGGCGCCGCGGGTGGCGCCGGGGTTGATGCCGGGGCGGGCGCCGGCGCCGGGGTTGATGCCGGGGCGGGCGCCGGCGCCGGGGTTGATGCCGGGGCGGGCGCCGGCGCCGGGGTTGATGCCGGGGCGGGCGCCGGCGCCGCCCGGGAGCGCGCTGCGCCCGGCGCGCGGCCACATCCGCGGGCGTGCGTTGATGTCCACCGACACGGCGCACCCTTCCCGACGGGCAGCCGCGGCGGCCCGGACGAGCGCGCCGATCGCCCCCCGCACCGGCGCGATGCCGGTGAAGTGCACGACCCGCGCCTGCCACCGCGCAGGCAGCGCCGCGGCGAGGGCGCGCGCCTCGAGCTCCCCTTGCCTGTACCCGACGAAGCGCGCCTCGCCGCGCTCGATCGCCACGAGCATGAGGCCGGTGCGCGCCGCGCCCAGCGCGAGCCGCCCCACGTCGATGCCGGCCGCGGCGACCTCATCGCGCAGCCCGCGCCCCATCGCGTCATCGCCCAGCGCGGCGCACAGCCCCGACGGCACCCCGAGGCGGGCGAGCGCCGTCGCGGTGTTCACCGCGCCGCCCCCCGGCACCCGGCGCAGCAATTTCGCTTGCTCGAGCGGAATGCCCTCCGGCGCATAGAAGTCCCACAGCGCTTCACCGACGCAGACCACCTCGACGGGAGCAATCCTTGTTTGACGCGTTTTGTGATCCACAATGTGCGGCTCCTCGTGATGGTTCATGGCAAGGCGCGAAGCGTCATGGCAGCCGAGTCAAGCGCGAAGGAAATTCGCGATGAGGCCGGGGTTGCCCGGTCTCCACCCCCCATCGCCGGCGGCGCCTCGTCGCGCCGTGGCGGTCCTGCGCGATCGGGGGAGCGCCCCTCGAGCGCGGAGCCTGCATTGGGATGCCCACCGCACGAACGCACACTGCAATGCAAACAGAAACTCTTCTCAGGGCTACCCATGTTCTGATAGACGGAAATCGACCCTGCACCCGACGCCCTGAAGGACCGTTGCGCCTTCAGGGCGTCGCCCATTTCGGCCCCTGTGGAAAAGCTCGGGGCGGGATGGGGGGAATCGGTGGGGAGGAGATGCACGGATGATGAGAATGATGGAGCGCCGCGGAGCGCGGCCGCAGAGGATCGAGCCTCCCATCGTCGCGGGGCGCGTGCCGCCGCACGACCTCGACGCCGAGGCGGCGGTGCTCTCCGCCATCCTGCTGCACCGCGACGCGCTTGACCGGGTGCTCGAGATCCTCAAGGCCGAGCACTTCTACAGCGAGGCGAACAGCCGCATCTACGAGGCCGCGCAGGAGCTCGCGGCCGCCGGCACGCCCATCGACATCGTCTCGGTCGCCTCGTGGCTGCGCGATCGGGAGCGCCTCGCCCAGGTGGGCGGCGCCGCGTACCTCGCCCAGCTCGCGGACGCGACGCCGGCGGTGGCGCACGTCTCCGCGCACGCGCGGGTCGTCTACGAGAAGTGGCGCGTGCGCCAGCTCATCGCCACCTGCCAGCGGGTCGCGGCCGAGGGGTACGGCGACGTCGGGGTGGTGCAGGAGTTCATCGACGGCGCGGAGCAGGCGGTCTACCAGCTCGCGCGCACGCCCCAGGGGACGACGACGCAGCCGCTCGCCCAGGTGCTCAAGGCCGCGTTCGAGCAGATCACCGCGGCCGCCGAGCGCGGCGACCGCATCACGGGCATCTCGACGGGGTACGAGAAGCTCGACGCGAAGACGGCCGGCCTGCACGACGGCGACCTCACGATCGTCGCCGCCCGCCCTGGCATGGGCAAGACGTCGTTCGTCCTCAACCTCGCCGTGAACGTGGCGTCGCCGCGCACGGTGAGCTCCCCTGGCCCGGACGAGGCGGGGCACGGCGTCGAGCGGCACGAGCCGGGCTTCGGCGCCGCCGTCTTCTCGCTCGAGATGCCGCGCGAGCAGCTCGCGACCCGTATGGTGTGCAGCGAGGGCCGCGTCGACGTCGGCAAGCTCCGCCAGGGCTTCCTGCAGCCCGACGACTGGCGCCGCCTGACCGAGGCGGCGTCCTTCCTGTCGACGCTGCCGATCTGGATCGACGACACGCCGGCGATCTCCCTCCTCGAGCTGCGCGCCAAGGTGCGGCGCATCCAGGCCGAGTACGATCGGGCGCCGGGCAACGGCAGCTCGGGGCGGCGCGTGGGGCTGGTCGTCATCGACTACCTGCAGCTCATGAAGGGGCGCGACGGCGTGAGCAGCCGCGAGCAGGAGATCAGCGAGATCTCCCGCGGGCTGAAGCAGCTCGCGAAGGAGCTCAAGGTGGCGGTCATCGCGCTCTCGCAGCTCAACCGCGCGGTCGAGACGCGGACCACCAAGGACAAGCGGCCTCAGCTCTCGGACCTCCGCGAGTCCGGCGCGATCGAGCAGGACGCCGACAACATCATCTTCATTTACCGCGACGAGTACTACAACGCGGAGACCACCAACCAGAAGGGCATCGCGGAGCTCATCGTCGCGAAGCAGCGCAACGGGCCGACGGGCAAGGTGCTCACGCGGTTCACCTCGTCGTGCACCCGGTTCGACAACCTCGCGCCCGGCGACTACCCGGAGATGGTGGACGACGAGTGACCGCCGCGTGGGGGGGCCCGCGCGCCGGCGCCTGGCGGGGCCCGCGCGCCGGCGCCTGGCGGGGCCCGCGCGCCGGCGCCTGGCGGGGCCCGCGCGCCGGTGCGTGGCGGGGCCCGCGCGCCGGTGCGTGGCGGGGCCCGCGCGCCGGTGCGTGGCCCACCGGATCGTCGCGGCCCCCTGCTAGGGTGCGCGGCATGTCTGTCTGGTACGTCCCCGCCGTCCTCGCGGCGGTTTGCATGGCCGGCCACTACCTGATGCTGCGCGCGGCGGCGGGCCGGGTCGGAGACGCCCTCGGCGCGCTGTGCGTCGAGGGCACCGCGGCTGCCGGGATCCTCGCCTACCTGCTGCTCCGCTCGGGCGCCGAGGCCCCGCCGACGACCGCGGGGATCCTCTGGGCGTGCGGCTCCGGCCTGTTCATCAGCTTCGTGACGACGCTCAGCTTCATGGCGCTGCGGATCGGCGGCCCGGTGACCGCGACCGGGCCGATGGTGTTCGCCGGCGGCATCGCGCTCGCCGCGCTGTTCGCGCCGCTGCTCTTCGACGAGGCGTTCACCGCCCGCCGCGCGCTCGGCGTGGGCCTGGGGCTCGCCTCCCTCGTCGTGCTCGCCACCGAGCGCGCCTGACCCAGGCCGCGCGGCGGCCGCGCATCACCGAGCGCGCATGACCCAGGCCGCGCGGCGGCCGCGCATCACCGAGCGCGCATGACCCAAGCCGCGCGGCGGCCGCGCATCGGAACGGGACCGATGATCCGCTCGCCCCAGAGGCCCCGCCACCTCCGCTCCGGCCCTGCGCGCGCCCGGCGCGCCGCGCGCGGCCGCCCAGGGCTCTGCGGCCTCGCCGCGCTCTCGCTCGCCGCCGCCACCTGCGCGCCGCCCCTGCAGAACGGCAGCGTGGTCGTGTCCCCCGGCGTGGCCGAGCGGCTCGGCGTGCTCTGCCGGTGGGGCCAGGGCGGCGCGGCGGCGGGCGGGCTGTGTCCGGACGACGCGGACGCAGCGCGGCGCGCGCTCTCCGGCGCCGGCCAGCTCGATCTCCGGGTGCGCGAGCGCGGCGCCCCGGCGCCCGCCGCGGCCTCCGCGCTCCTCGACCCCCTCACGCCGGCGAAGGTCGGCCTCTTCGACGCCGCGACCGGCGAGGCCGTCTCGCCGCCCTGGCTCACGCTCACGGGCGGGCTCCAGTTCCTCCTACCCCCGGGGCGGATCCGGGTCATCGCCTCGCGCGGGCCCGAGTACACGCCCGCCGAGGCGACGATCGACATCGTCGACGGCGGCAGCGCGCGGCTCGATCTCACGCTGGAGCGGGTGGTCGACACGACGGGCTACATCGCGTGCGACCTCCGGCAGCCCGCCGCGCGGGGCGCCGGCGCGGGCGTCGACACGGCCGCGCGGATCGAGTCGAGCGCGGCGGAGGGCGTGGAGTGCGCGGTGGCGAGCGAGCACGACCTCGCCTCCGACCTCCGGCGGGACGACGCCGCCCTGCGGCTCGGGACGCGGCTGCGGATGCTCCCGGGCGTGCAGCTCACGAGCGGCCGGAGCGGCGCAGGGTTCGGGAGCCTCAGCGTGTTCCCGCTCGGCGGCGAGGCGACCGCGCCCGGCGAGGGCGCGCCGCGGTGGGTCGACGGGGCCGCGGACGAGATCCTCCGCGCGGTGCGCGCGCTGCCCGGCGAGCGCGTCGTCCAGGTGAGCCGGCCTCCCGGCGGCGGCTCCGCGCTGCGCGCGCCCGGAGCGCCGCGGAGCGCGGAGGATCAGGGCCCGAGCCACGAGGGCCCGCGCCACGAGGGCCCGAGCCTGCTCGCCCAGATCGTTGGGGACGGCGACGGCGCCGATGCCGTCGAGGTGTGGACCGGGCGCGATGCGGCCGCGCGGGATCGAGCGCTCGAGGAGCTCTGGGCGTTGCTCCGCGCGTCGCGCCCGGTCACGCCGACGGCGAGCAGCGGCCCCCACGGACGGCCCGGCGCGGAGGCGGGTTCCCCGCGCACGTACATCGCCGTGGCCGACGACGATCCGGGCCGGCTCGACGTGGCCGATCTCGTCGCGGGCCTGCGGCGCCGGCGCGACGTCGTGATCACGAACGGGCCGTTCGTGACGATGCGCCTCGGCGACGTCCGCCAAGGCGGAGTCACGTCGGCGCGGCGCGGGACCGATGGCGGGCGGATGTCGCTCTCGATCCGGGTCGAGCGCGCCCCCTGGGTCGACGCGCGCGAGCTCCACGTGCTCGTCGGCGGCGTCGCGAGCGGCGCGCCGATCCCCCTGGACGGCGCGCGCACCACCCCCGCGGGCGCGCACCTCGACGAGATCGCGATCCCGGTCGTCCTCGGCGCCGGCGGCGGGCGGCGCCCGCCGGGGCCCGACGCCCCCACCGGCGGCGCGCTCGGCGACCGCCCGCCCGGGCAGGGCGCGCCCGGCGCGATTGTCGTGACCGAGGACACCTTCGTCGTCGCGATCGTCCGGGGGCGGCGGCCGCTCGAGCCGGTGCTCTCCGGGGATCCGGGCGAGCTCTTGCCGTTCGCGATGACGGCGCCGCTCTGGATCGACGCCGACGGCGACGGCCGCTCCCTCGGCCGCGCCGCGGCGCCGTGAGGGCGGCCCTGCCCGGAACCCCGGGAGATGGGTCTGCGCAACCGGAAAGCCATGCGATTTCGAGCAGACACTGCGTCACCGAACCCGGGACGAGCTTGGGGAGCGAAGTACCAGGGCAATCGATGATCCTCGCCGAGGTGCGAGCCGCCGAGCTCCCCCCGACGCGTATGCCACGGCCGCGCTACCGCGGACGGGGTGCCGCTGAACTCGCCTCGGCGAAGCGCCCGAGCTCGGCCCAGTGGACAGCGGCCACCCAGGAGATCGGCTACGGATCCACCCAAGTCCACTTGGGCGAGAAGAGGCACATGTAGATCGTCGCCTCGCCCATCATCATCACCCCGTCCATGTCCACATCCGGCACCACCTCGTTCCCGAGCTCCGGCGGGATCTTATGGTAGCCAGGGTACGTGGCCTCGATCTCTTCTGCGACCGCCGCCGTTATCTCGTCGGGCTCGCCCGTATCGTGGATCCCATAATACGGCCCGAGGAGGCTCACGTGGAAGCTGAGCGAAGCCCTGCTGTTGGGCGAGGGAACGGGCTCCAAGTCCTTGGGGCGATAGATGCGGGCCGAGTACGCCGGCTCGCCCCCCCCCGCCACCAGGCTGAGCGACTCGTTTTGAAGTCTGTATCGCTCATACATGCGGTGGATCATCGCTTCCCACGTCGGGTACTCCGCTCGCCCGCGGTCTGCGGCTTCCACCAAGCGGCGATGTTCCTCCGTGTCTTCATAGACGGGCTCGCCCGGAGGCACATAAATGCGCTGGATTTTATCCACGCCCCGCGGGTAGAAGCGGTAGACGACGTCGAGCAGCTCGGATCTAGTTATCTTCATGGGCTCGTCACCGAGGCACCGAGCCCCTGATACTTGGACTTGAACGCAGCATCCGCCGCACCGGCAAACCGCTTGCAAAAGATCCCCGGCGGGAGATTATAGTCCATGAGCTGACCGACCTCCTCCGTAATCTCTTCACTGAGGTTGGCTGCATAGAGCGGATCGATTTTCCCCATCAACTCAGTCCGGAGCGGCATCTGGATGGTGATAGCACAGTACCACTCGACGATGCCGCCTGAAGATCTGTGCGTGAACTTCAGGTTTGCCTTGGCCTGTTGCCACCCGCCTGCACTCCCCCGGCCATCATCCTTAACAATGGTGACAAATGGAAAATCCGACGGATCAAAATTTACCCAGACAAAGTGGGCCATTCCAGGCTTGGGACACTTCGAGCTGCATGCACCGCTACAGCTCAAGAAGGTCGCTCCGTCTGCGGCTACGTCGCCGGCTCCGGGGCACTGGTCTTGCGGGGTCTTCGGGTTATATGTATATGTCGGGGTCTCCGCGTCTTCGCTCGATCTCTCCTCTTCGTCTTCGAGCTCCCACTCGTTGCACGCGATCTTGCGCTCGCCACCACCTTGCGGGTCCGCTCCGTAATCACCGGTTGCGGAGGAGGTGAAGATGGGGCGGGGCTCCGAGCCTGGACCGGCACCTGCACCCGTGGTTCCTTCCCCGACAGGATAGCAATCGCCTATCGTCCAGTTGCACGCCGCGAGCGTGCAGACCGAGATGGCCACGATCAACAACAGAATTCTTCTCGCGTTCATTGGACACTCCATCGAAGCACAGGACCAGCCACAACGACGACGGACACGTAGCCCGGGAGCACCAGACTGCCCCGACCGACCCAATCCACGTTGACGCTCACCGACACCCCCAGCGGTCCGGCAACGTACGCGTTGGTCTGCGCGTGGCCGCCTACGGCCAAGCCACCGACGAGCCCGCACAGGGAGACGCCGCACGCCGGCACGACGTAGAACGCGACCGAGGGCCCCGCGCTGACGTTGCCGTCCTTCCACGCGTACCCGATGTCCACCGAGGTCTGGTTGTAGACCCCGGGCCCGCCCTCCTGGGTCGGAGGTAGGATCGTGCACAGGTCGTGCACCGTGAACACGATGTCTCGCTGGATGGGCCACGTGATGCCCGCGTGCGGCCCCACCGCGAGGCGCGGAACGGTACCGGCCTGGAGCCATCCGAGGCTCACACCGGCGCTCAGGTCATACGCTTCCACGGGCGTCGGAACGAGGAGCGCGAGGACAAGTCCTGCTGCCCAGGAGATCCGTCGCTGTGACGTCCTCACCGTCTTCCCCTCCCCCGCTGGAAGCCCATGGCCAACGTCCGGCGCGCGACGTGATGGCGCGTACCATTTGGATGGAATGGGTGTCAAAAAGAAATGCTGCGGGTCGATGAGGATGGACGGGCATCTGGCCGTCCGGGCGATGGCTACGCGGCTGGCCCATCCGCCGCCCCTCCGAGTCGGCGACCCGCCCTCGCCCAGAAACTCGCTGCACCGCGACGATTCCGCTTGACCATGACGGCGCGGACCGCTCACGGCGGTCTCGGGGCCGGCTCAGGTCACGAGCTCGCCGCCCGCGGCGCCCGCGTCCCCTCCCCCTCGTCCTCGTTCCCGTCCGCCGCCGGCTCCCCCGGCGCCTCCGGGCGCGGCGCCTAGCCCGCGGGCGCCGCGCCGTACCGCTTGCCGGCCCGCTCCGACGCCTTCAGCACGGGCCCGCGGATCATCTCGATCGCCTCGATCGGCGCGTCGGAGAGCTCCAGGTTGGAGAGCACCGCAGAGACGACCCGGAACCACTGGCTGCGCGCGGCGGCGACCGTCGCCCGGGTCACCGGCGCCGTCTTCTCCTTCGCGGCGAGCTCGTTCCGCCGCTGCTCGATCGCCAGGAGCTCCTTGCCCGCCTCGATCCACCGCTGCGTCGTGCGGAGCAGCGTCGTCTTGCCGCGCGCCGGGATCCCCTTCAGGAACTCGCCGATCGACGGCTCCTCGACGAGGAGCCGGGCGACGCGCGCGGTGTTGCCCGCCTCCGCGGTCGGCGAGGCCTTGACGATGGTGAGCCCGTTCGGGAACAGCCTCGGCTGCACCTGATCGCACATCGCGGCGCGCTCGCGGTCCAGAGGGTCCTCCCCGAGGCACTGCGCGCGGTGCGCGTCGATGCCCCAGCATACGGCCCGGGCGAGGTGATCGTGGCGCTCGTCGACCCGCGCGAGCTCGTCGTTCAATGCGATCATCTCGCCCGACGGCCCCACCTTGCTCGGGCGCACCGCGAGCACGGCCTCGTGGGTCGCGACCACCTTCGGGTGCAGACCGGCGATCTCGGGGATCGAGAGGAACAGCCGCTTCCGCTGCGCGCTCTCGACCCACGGGGACAGGAGCGCGACCATCTCTTCGATCATCAGGTGCTTCAGCATCGGGTGGACCTCCTGGACCGGGGTACGGCGTGAGCGGCCAGGAGACGGCGAAGCGGCCGAGCCCGTCAATGCGCCAGCCGGGTTGCGACGGATCGCGACCATCCCGGGCGGCTGAAAGGAGGTGCCGCGGAGGTCATGACCAGCGCCGGCGCTCGTGACGAGCCCACGGCGAGGTCGCGACCCATCGTGGGGGATCCCTTCAGCTCGAACGAAGGTCCCGACCCAACAATTTGTATTTTATCGTACAAATTGAAAGGTCTCGACCCGTCCACCGGCTCCTGAGGAGCCTCCGCGCTGGGTCGAGACCACGCTGAGGGCATCGTGGAGGGCATCCCGACGATCGGCCGTGCCCCACGCATGATGAGAGCCTCCCCGCGTGCGGTGCGCTCTGCGCCCCCGGATGCCCCGCGCTCAGCGCGGCTTATGTTGCTCTGAAGCCCTGTGTAGAGCAACGCCCCCCGCGCGATCACGACCGCGACGGGTGGCGGCTCCCATAGCGATGTTTTTTTGCGGCCCTCGACGAGAATTCTTGTCTCGAATTCGCAATGCATCGCGCGGGCCGCTCCGCGCATCCGCCTGCTTGACCGCGCTTTCATGTGGTAGGAAAAGCAACGCCGCGCAGAGCGGATCTGCGCGGCGTTGTAGTCCCCCTCGCTTGCTCCGAGGTGAACCGTGTGTGCTTCTACTCGACTGGTCCACCTGCGGCAAGTGGCGGCCGTGGCTGTCGTCCTTGCCTCCACCTTCCCCCTCCAGGCCGCGGCCGCGGATCCTCCTTCGCGGTCCCGCGAAGTCCAAGAGCTCATCGACGAGGCGGAGAAGGCTGCCAAGCGGCTCGAGCTCGATCGCGCTCGCGAGCTCTGGGCGCAGATCTACACGCTCGAGCACTCCACCATGGCCCTCTGCCAGCTCGGGCAGTTCGATCGCCGCCTCGGCCGGCTGGAGGAGGCCGCGGAAGAGCTCTCCAAGTGCGTCGAGCAGATGCCGGCGCCCACCGACGGCCTCGAGCGCCGCCGCTACGAGGTGAGACACGCCGACCTCGCCGCGGTTCGGCAGCGCGTCGCCGAGCTCCACGTGAGCCCCCCACCGGGCACGGCGCGGCTCCTCGTGGACGGCAAGCAGGTGAGCACCGGCGGCGGCCGTGTCTTCGTCGCGCCTGGACAGCATGAGGTCACGGCGATGGGGAAGCAGGGGCAGGTAGCTCATGCGCTCGTGCAGGTGGCGGCGGGGAAGTCGGCTCACGTGTCCCTCGCCTTCGAAACCCCGACGCCTTCCGCCGCAAGAGCCCTTGCGCCGGCTCCGGTCACGCCAGCGCCGGCACACTCCCGGCCGAACCCGTGGATCATCGGCACCGGCGCGGCCGCCTCGGCGGTCCTGCTCGGTGCCGGCGTCGCGCTTCACCTGACTGGCGATGCCGCGGAGAGCGAAGTGGACGCCAAGGTGGCCCGCCTGTCGGACGGTACCCTGTTGCCAAGCGACCTCCAGTTACGCCAAATCTACGAGGAAGCGAACGCCGCCAACGTACGAGCGGGCGTGATGCACGGCATTGGCTCGGCCGCCCTCATCGCCGGCGCAGCCCTCGGCGTTGCGACCGTCGTGTACGTGGTCTTCCCCCGGGGGAAGGCCGAGATCCGGCCGCGGACCGCCGGCGCGGAGGTCAAGCTCGTATGGTAGCCGCGGGCGACGTCTGGGAAGGCCATGAGCTCCTCAACGAGGAGCGCGGCATGGTCCGTCACTTCCTCGCACGGCAGCTCGGCGACACGAGGAAGCTCGTCTGGTTGCACCTCCGCGAGGGCGCGCGCCTCGATGGGGGCGTGTTCGCCGAGGAGATCGCGCGCCTGCAACGCCTCTCCGACGAGGTCCCGGAGGTCGTCCGCGTGCTCTACGGGGGGGTGAGCGGCTCCGTCGCGTGGGCGGCGTCCCCCGTACTCAGCGATGCGACCCCGCTCATCGAGGCCACGCGCGGGCACGAGCTCGGTCCGACGTGTCTCAAGGTGCTGATCGACATCGGCGATTGCCTCGTGCGGGCCAACGAGCTCGATGCCTACCATGGCGCCCTCAGCCCAGATCGGGTCTTCATCCTAGGCGGTGACCGATACGCCATCACCCACTTCGGCTTTGTTCGTCTCTTTCAGCTCGGTGCGGAGGAAGCTCGCCAGGATCCGTATGGAGTTGCGGCGCCAGAGCTCTTCTCCGGGGATCGGATCGGACGTCGTACGGATGTCTACGGCTTCGGCACCCTCATGTACGAGCTCTTGTGCAAACGCACCTTCTCCACGGGCATATGGCCACCGAGTTTTCCCAGCGAGATTCCTTCGCGGCTTCAGCGCATGATAAAGAGGTCCCTCGATGAAGACCCCTGGCGGCGGCAAGTGAGCGTGAGAAAGATTCTTGCTGCGCTGACTCCCTTTGCCCGCGAGTGGGAAGAGCTGGGAGAACCGCCGGAAACTCCCTTCGCGCACCTCTTCGCGGCGCCGTCCGGCTCTCGGCGCAAGCCGGACGAGGAAGCGCCGATCCTCGTGGAGGACGAGCGGGAACCGTTCGCCTCGGGTGAAGCGGGGGGACGAGCCAGCGACCGACCCACGCCGCGCCCTTCCGATGCGCCCGACACGGCGAGGAGCGCACCGCCGCGGGACGCGCGGGACCACGCCACCCACGCCGCGTCGCTCGCCGCGCCGCGCCCTCCCGACACGCCCGATACGCACAAGAGCGCGATACCGCCGCGGGACGCTCGGGGGGAAACCGACGCCTACGCGCTTCCGATCGCACCGCCTTCGGCGCTCGAGCTACCGGACCTCGATCCGCTGCGACCGGTCCCGCCGACGCCCTCGACCCCTCCGCCTTCTCCGCTGCTGCCGGTAGCGCCGGCGCCTCCGCCCTCGACCCCTCGGCGTTCAAGCGGCCCCCCCGGGCGACGCCTCCCCGCGCGCCGGCTCAGTGCGGTGCTCGCGCTCGCCTTCTTGCTCGGGAGCTCGGGAGCGCTCCTCCTCCGGTGGGAGCAGTCTCCCCGCAGCGCCGCCGCGCCGCGCCTGGCGCGGGTCGTCCAGGGTGCGGCCCGCCGCGCCACCGTACAGCCTCCCCCGCGGCCGTCCGATGCACCGCAAGCGCCGCCGCCCGTCGCACATCGCTCCGTCGCGAAACGGCAGGCCGCTTTCACGCGGCAAGCCGTGAAGACGCCGTCGAAGGACGGCGGTCATAGCGATGTTTGTTACGGGCTCGTCGTTTGCGGGCAGCACCAATACTGAGCCAGGAGGAGTGGCTCCCGATGCGATCAACACCTTATTTTGCTCTCGGTGCGGCTGCGCTGCTCGGTTGTGTGGAGGACCTCAACATCCCCAAGCCCCGGACCAATGACGACCCGGTGGTGTTGTGGGTGGGCGACACGCCAGATTTTCCCACCTGCCCAGGAGGTCGACTCGATTACTGGGATGGCTGGGCCCATGTGTCCATGAATCCTCAGTACCAGAACGTATGCGGGCCGTGCACGTGCGGCCCCGCCACGTGCGCGCTGCCTAACAGGATGCTGGTGCACGAGGCGCCTCTCTGCGCGGGCGAAGGGATCGAGATCAACCTGGCCAGGGCAGCCGACCCGCCAGGGCACTGCTTCGAGATCTCGTCCCCTGTCCCGGGCGACGCGTTCGCCTCGGTCACCCTCAAGCCGCCCACGATGGCTGACAAGTGCCAGCCATCGAAGGACCTTGCTCTGCCGCCCCTCAGCGGGAAGTTTGCACGAGCTTGCCCGTGGATCGATGAATACCTGACAGGCGTCGAAGGGCTCGCATGTATTACCCCCGAAGACGATGGCTCGTGCCCGCTGGGCTTCGACATGCGCTTCGAGTTTCAGGAGATGATCCGAGACGCGCGTACCTGCACGCCCTGCGAGTGCGGCAAACCCGTCGGTGGAAGCTGCGTAGCGGATGTGCTGCTCTTCAGCGACGCGAGCTGCTCGAACATGCTGTCCTCGATCAACGAAATCCCTACGGAAGAGGAAATCTGCCATGAAGCACATGAGGATTCGCCTCTGACAGGGGTGCGTGTGGTGTTCGCGCAGGACGAGCCGGGCACGTGCTCGCCAACAACCGACGTCTCCCTGGTGGACGGCACGATCGAGAGCGGTGAGACCCGAGTTTTCTGCTGCTCCAGCGTGGAGCTTGTGGAGGTGATTCATGCCAATGCTGACAATTGACCAAGGCCGTGGGGGAGCAGCCGCGCTGCGCTCGGTTGCGCTATCCATGCTGGCCACATGGGTGCCCATCGGCTGCTCCTCGCCGGTCCCCCCCGACGATCTACCAGAGCCGGATCCGAGCCAGCTCATCTTCCTCTATAGCGGCCGGCCCGAATATGCTCCAAGGTGCGATCCGCACAGCGACGGTAACGTCTTGTGGGAAGGGTGGATAGGAACGCCTGGGCAGGAGGAATGCGAACCCTGCTCGTGTGGACCATCGCGATGTGTGCTTCCGCACACGGTGCGCATGCACTCCTCGTCCCTTTGCTCCATCAGCAGCGCCGTAGCCACGATCGATCCGGGCATCTCCTGGGATGGGACCTGTTTCCCTCTTCCCGACCCCGTTCCGAGCGATTCCTATGACTTTGTGAGCGTCGACTATCCCATTGCGACGGACTGCCAACCTATCCCCGAGGTTCCTGCGCTGCGGCACACGAACATGGAATTCGTCCGAGCTTGTGGTTCAGACGTGGACCTCGTGTTCACGTCGTTCAGCCGTTGTTATCCGCCGCAGCCGAACGGGGAGTGCTGGGCCGGCCACGAGATGAAATGGAAGTTCTCCCTCTACAACGACACGCGCACGTGCAGCCCGTGCTCCTGTGGGGAGCCGAGCCGCGGCGATTGCCGTGTGGAGACCACGTTCTACAGGCAGGCGGGATGCTCGGAAGCGCTCGGATCCGTTCTCATCTCCGGACTGGATCAGGAGCTCTGCACGGACACGATCGAGGGGCGGATCGCCGCGGTGCGGTCGATCTTTAATAAGGACGAGCCTACCTGCGCGCCCTCGACCGACTCCACGGTGGTGAGCGGGGAGATCGTACCCGGTGACACGCACGTGCTCTGCTGCAACCGTTGAGACGAGCATCGCCCCGTCCTCCCGGATCCGGACCTTCACCGCGACGGGGAGGCGGCGGCGCCCCGAGTTCGACCAGGTAGCCGGCGGCCGCGCCGAGCTCGCCGCCGACCACCTCGGCCTCCGCGCCCCGTGCCGGCGCCTCGCCGCGGGGGCCGTACCGAGCGCGAGCTCGCGCTCGTCGTTGCCGGCGACGTGCCCGAGCTCGGCCAAGGCAACGGTCCGACCATCTCATAGGCGGTGAACCATTCGTGAAGGAGAACCATGCGCAGAACCACCTCAGCTCCCGTGCTGGTGCTTTCGATCGTGCTGCTCGGTTGCGGTGAGGTCCCCGAGATCGCCGGCAAGGTGATCGTCAGCCGCAACTCAGAAACACACGTTCTCCAGACAGGCAACGACGGGAAAGACTCATTTGATGAGGACGACGATCTGGACGCTCAATGCACGACCCATGAGTCACTCTATGTGAAACTTGTCAACAAACACAAGTACAGCGCTCGTGCAGGGTTCTCGGCGATCTTCATGCGCGCGGAGAACGATATTTACAAGATCCTTCCTCTTATCTGGAACGTGTACATCGAGATCGACGACGAAGCTTACGACAGCCTCTGTCCTGTCGTCTACAGAGAGATTGCGGACGATCCGTATGAGGCCGAGGTCTCCACCTCGGCATGTGAGCTCTATCCACACCGTGATAACCGCGACTTGACGCATCCTTTTATCGAATCCGCGTTCTTTCATGTAAGGTCGTGCGGCAGCGATCCGCTCCCCGAATGAACGCTGAGCGGGGTCCCGGTTGGCCGGGGCCATCTCGAGCTCGACTGGTGTGGGAGAGAGCGGCCGCGCCGCATCGAGCTCGCCGATGGGCGCCACCAGGTACCAGCCCGCCGAGCTCGCCGCCGGCCGCCTCAAGCTCCGCGCTCGACAGGCCTCGGCGCTGGACCCACGCTCGAGGACCTGGCCGGCGACGTGCCCGAGCTCGACCAGGTGGACGGCGGCCGCGCCGAGCTCGTCGCCGGCCGCCTCGACCTCCGTGCCCGCGCCGTCTACGCGCCGTCTGGAGGGGCGGTCGCGCGAGACGTCGCGCCGTGGTGGCCCGTCGCATCGTGCCCCTTGCGGCGCGCGATCTCGGTGCGGAGGGCAACGAGAGCCCTCGCGCGCCATTTGTAGCAGGTCGACAGGGGCATTCCCCTGCTCGCCGCCACGTCATTCATGGGAACGCCGTCGATGTAGTGAGCGAGGAGCACCTCGCGCTCGGGCATCGCGAGACCGTGGAGCGCGTTGCGCACGCCGATCCTGATCTCCTCTGCGCCGAGAAGGCCCGGAGCGTCAGGACAGGGATCAGAAACCCCGCGAAGCTCGCCGAGGAGCACCTCTCTCCGATGCGATGCCCGCGCGCGGTAGTGGGCGCAGACGTGCACCGCGATCCTGTTCATCCACCGTTCCGGCCTGGCGCGCGCGGGGTCGAACGTGGGCCAGCTCCGCCATGCGCACAGCCAGATGTCGGCGGCGAGGTCTTCCCGGTCGCGTTCTGGGACCCCGAGCCGTGCCAGCCAGCCAGCGCAGCACGACGCGGAACATCTTCGGGCGAAACAGGCGCGCGGCCGCGGAAGCACGCGCGGTATCGAGCGGTGACGAACACATCGCCTCTACCTCCAGGGTGCTCTGCCTCTAGGACGAGGTGCGGTTGCTGCCGACGCCGGGCAGGGTGGCGTTGAGCGGCGAGCGTTCGATCTCGGCCCAGTCGGTCGCGGTCGCCGGCGCGCCCTCTGGTTGGATCGGAAAGTCCGTGCGCGTCGCGGCGAGCCCGGTCCCGGTCGGAGACGGCGCCGATCCGCTGGGCGCGCATGGGCGCTTACGGCCAAGCCACCGACGAGGCCGCACAGGGAGACGCCGCACGCCGGCATGACATAGAACGCGACCGACGGCCCCGCGCTGACGTTGCCGTCCTTCCACGCGTACCCGACGTCCACTGAGATCTGGTTGTAGACCCCGGGCCCACCCTCCGGGGTCGGGGGTAGAAACGTGCACAGGTCGTGCACCGTGAACACAATGTCTCGCTGGATGGGCCACGTGATGCCCGCGTGCGGCCCCACCGCGAGGCGCGGAACGGTACCGGCCTGGAGCCACCCGAGGCTCACACCGGCGCTCAGGTCATACGCTTCCACGGGCGTCGGAACGAGGAGCGCGAGGACATGTCCTGCTGCCCAGCAGATCCGTCGCTGTGACGTCCTCACCGTCTTCCCCTCCCCCGCTGGAAGCCCGTGGCAAAAACCCGACACGCGACGTGATGGCGCATACCATTTGGATGGAGTGGGTGTCAAAAAGACATGCTGCGAGTCGAAGAGGATGGACGGGCATCTCGCCGTCCCGGCGAGCATGGCGACGCGGCTGGCCAGTTCGCCGCCCCCTCCGAGTCGGCGACCCGCCCTCGCCCAGAAACTCGCGGCGCCGCGACGATTCCGCGTGACCATGGCGGTGCGGACCGCTCACGGCGGTCTCGGGGCCGGCTCAGGTCACGAGCTCGCCGCCTGTGCCGCCCGCGTCCCCTCCCCCTCGTCTTCGTTCCCGTCCGCCGCCGGCGCCCCCGGCGCCTCCGGGCGCGGCGCCTCGCCCGCGGGCCCCCCGCCGTACCGCTTGCCAGCGCGCTCCGACGCCTTCAGCACGGGCCCGCGGATCATCTCGATCGCCTCGATCGGCGCGTCGGAGAGCTCCAGGTTGGAGAGCACCGCGGAGACGACCCGGAACCACTGGCTGCGCGCGGCGGCGACCGTCGCCCGGGTCACCGGCGCCGTCTTCTCCTTCGCGGCGAGCTCGTTCCGCCGCTGCTCGATCGCCAGGAGCTCCTTGCCCGCCGCGATCCACCGCTGCGTCGTGCGGAGCAGCGTCGTCTTGCCGCGCGCCGGGATCCCCTTCAGGAACTCGCCGATCGACGGCTCCTCGACGAGGAGCTGGGCGACGCGCGCGGTGTTGCCCGCCTCCGCGGTCGGCGAGGCCTTGACGATGGTGAGCCCGTTCGGGAACAGCCTCGGCTGCACCTGATCGCACGTCGCGGCGGGATCGAGAGGAACAGCCGCTTCCGCTGCGCGCTCTCGACCCACGGGGACAGGAGCGCGACCCTCTCTTCGATCATCAGGTGCTTCAGCATCGGGTGGACCTCCTGGACCGGGGTACGGCGTGAGCGGCCAGAACACGCCGAGGCGGACGAGCCCGTCAACGGACCAGCCGGGTTGCGACGGCTCCAGACCATCCCGGGCGGCTGAAAGGAGGTGCCGCGGAGGTCATGACCAGAGCCGGCGCTCGTCGCGAGCGCCGCGACGAGGTCGCCATCCACCGCGGGAGATCTCTTCAGCCGGGAGAAAGGTTCCGATCAAAAATTTTGGATTTTTTCATACAAATCAAGAGGTCTCGACGGTTCACCGACCTCGAAGGAGCCTCCGCGCGTGGTCGAGACCCCCAGGGGGCATCCGAACGATGGGCCGGAGGGCGTCGGGACCGCCGACGGCGTCGTGCCGCGGATCGAGCGAGCAGCGCGTCCTGCCCAGCAGCCAGTCCAAGCTCCTTCGTGACACGATCCGCATCCCTCCCGGAAAAGGACGCTGTATCAGCGACTTATCCATGCATCGAGGGGGCCGCTTTCGCGCCACAGCCTGCGGGGCCAGACGTACTGACTTGCGCCGAGCAGCGCTCGCATCGGCTTACTGACGCTCAGGCCATGCCGAGCGCGCGCAGGCGTCGCATCCCGGAGTATGTTATGCATGCAGGCGATGCGTCGCACGCCTCAGCCCCCCCCTCCCCGCGTTCTCACGCTGGACGGGTTCGGCGCCGGGGGCTTGCCCTTGTGTGTCGTCCGCGTCCCACGACCAAGGCGGCCCGCGCTGCCGCCCGGGCCGCTCGTCTCGACCTTCTTCATGGTCTTCGTGCTGACGGCGGGAAGGGGGCGAGGCCGTCATCTGGAGCAGGTCAATCTTCATGCCGGGGATATCCACCTCATCCCCGCGGGCGTGGAGCATCAGCCCCTCGAGGTCGGCGACCTGGAGGGATGGATCGTGGGCTTTGATCCGACGCTGCTGAGCACTCCGGAGCGGCTGCCGGGACGACCACGACTCCGAGGCGATGCGAAGGACGCGCCGGTGCGCAGCCTCTTTCTCCGGGGACTGCTCCGGCTGCGACCCGGGGAGCCCCGGCGGCAGCGAATCGAGCGCCTGGTGGCCGAGATGGCTACCGAGCTGCGAGAGGCCCAGTGGGGCGCGGACAACGCCGCGCTCGCATGGTTCACCCTCCTGATCACGGAGCTCCTCCGCGAGCTCTCGGAGCGCGCGCCCCTGGCGTCGCCCCTGCTCAGCGGGCTCGTGCAAGATGCGCTCAGGTTCATCGAGGCGCACTGTCTGGAGCCCCTCTCGCTTCAGGACGTCGCGTCGGCGGTCGGGCGCACGCCTTCGCACCTGGCCAACGCCATCCGCCGGGAGACAGGGCTGACGGTGGGGGACTGGCTGCGCGAGCATCGCATGGCCGAGGCCCGGCGGCGGCTCCTGGAGACGGACGCGAGCATCGAGAGCATCGCAGACCAGGTTGGCTACGCCGACGTCACCCATTTCATTCGCACCTTCCGGCGCGCCCAAGGGATGACCCCCCGGGCCTTCCGCGATCAGCGCCGCCGCCCCGGGCCTTGAAGGCCCCGCCACCCGCCCCCAATCCAGGCCGATCTCCGCCCCAAGCCACGCCCTGCCGGCGTGCGCCGTCGATGGTTAGAGTCAAAGCATCATGACGACTTCAGCAACCCACGGGCGCCGCGTCTTGATCGTTGGACTTGGCATCGCCGGCATCGCCACGGCCCTGCGGCTGCGCAGGGCCGGCTGGGAGCCCGTGATCATCGAGCGGGCCCCCGAGCGCCGCAAAGGCGGCTACTTCATCGCCCTCTTCGGCACGGGCCAGGCGTCCGCCGAGCGGCTCGGCGTGCTCGAGGCCATGGGCAACCGCAAGCACCCGCAAACCAAGACGTACGAGGTCGACCGGACCAATCGTCGTCGCGAGGGCATGGCCTTCGCCGACGTGCCCGGCCAGCCGCGCATGCTGCTGCGCGGCGACGTCGAGGATGCGTTGTTCAACGCGCTGCCGGAGCGGGTGGAGATCCGCTTCTCGACTGTCCCCACGGGGATGGATCCAGGAGGTCGCGGCGTCGATGTCACGATGACCCACACGAAGACCGGCGAGACCGTGACCGAGCACTTCGACCTCGTGGTGGGGGCTGACGGAGTGCGCTCGACCGTCCGGAGGCTCGTCTTCGGCCCGCATGAAGAATTCCTCTACCCGCTGAATTACATGATCGGGGCGGCCATCCTGAGCGAACCCGTCCGCGGCTATCACCTGCATGATGGGCTGGTCCTTGCCGAGGTCGGGCGGTCGGCGTGGGTATTCCCCTTCGCGGACCACAACCCAGGCCTGCTCTTCTCCTACCGCGTGGACGACATCGATGCGCAGTTCCGGAGGACCCCCATCGAGTCGCTGCGCAGGGCTTACGGACCAGAACCGGCAGGGCCCGTGCTGAGGCAGCTCCTCGACGATTTCGCGGCCGCAGACGAGTCCCTGTTCGACTCGGTCAATCAGGTTCGCATGAATTGCTGGCACAAGGGGCGGGTCGTGCTGGTCGGCGACGCTGCGTGGTGCCTGACGCTGTATTCAGGGATGGGCGCTTCGACCGGCATGGCCGGGAGTGAGCTCCTGGGCAACATGCTGGAGAAGTACCCTGACGACGTGGGACGCGCGCTCGTCGCCTGGGAGGAGAAGCTGCGCCCGTTCATCACGAGCCTGCAGGCCGACGGGCTGAGGATGAGGGCGCTCTTCACGCCGTCTTGTGAAGCTCAGCGGATCCTGCGCGCGGCGTTCGTCCGCCTCGCCAGCTCGCCCGTCACGCGCCCGATCTTCCGACGACTGACCCTCAATGACCGGCTGAAGATGCGCGACATCGTCGCGCAGTAGGTCCCTCCGCCTCGCGAGTGGTCGTCGCCACCTCCAGCGACAACGCCGATTGCGTGGTTGGAGGTGTTCGTCAACCAGGTGGTTGGCGAACAGTCCTCGCTCAGAGATCCGCTGCACCGCGACGATTTCGCTTGACCGAGACGACGGCGCCGTGGCCGCCGGCGTGCTCCGCGACCGCTGCGGCTGCAGCGGCGCAGGGGGCCGTGCCGAGCTC
Source organism: Sorangium cellulosum (assembly GCF_004135735.1). Lineage (GTDB taxonomy): Bacteria > Myxococcota_A > Polyangia > Polyangiales > Polyangiaceae > Sorangium > Sorangium cellulosum_F. Next base: position 7,986,068 of record NZ_CP012670.1, read on the forward strand.
GCGCCCCTGCTCCGCGTCGCCCGCGCGGCTCGCGAGCTCTGCCAGGTGGATGAGGTCACGATCGACCGCCCGAGCTCGTGCTCGAGGACCTCGACGCCGAACGCCGCAGCCGGTCGGCGTTTCGTCCACGGGTCGCGCCGCTCGCATGCAGCGGCGCCCTGGCCAGCGAGCGCTGCGAGCTCGCCGGCGTCGACCTCCACGCCGCGACCGCTCCGCACGCGCGGACCTCGACGCCGCGGCCGCGCTGCCAGCTCGGGCGCCCTGTGCGGTCGCCGGTGCATCGTGGGCGGGGCGTTCAGCCGGCCATGAGGCGGAAAGCAAGCGCGGATCGAACGCGGGCGCGGGTCGCGCACGGCGCCGTCGGCCGCCGCCGCCTCCGCACCGCCCCGCGACCGCCCCGTCGGTTTTCGTTTGCCTCCCGTGCGGCCGGGCCACATGGACCGCCGCGCATGCGAACCGAGCGGCTCGCCGCGGACGCGGCATCCATCGCACGGGCTGCCGAGATCCTCCGCCGCGGAGGGCTCGTCGCCTTCCCCACCGAGACCGTGTACGGCCTCGGCGCGCGCGCGGACGACGCGCGCGCCGCGCGCGGCATCTTCGAGGCGAAGGGCAGGCCGCCCGGCAATCCGCTCATCGTCCATGTCCCCGACGTCGCGTCCGCCCGCGCGCTCGCGGACGACTGGCCCGCGGACGCGGAGCGGCTCGCGCGGGCGATGTGGCCCGGGCCCCTCACCCTGATCGTCGCGCGCCGCCCCGACCGCGTCGCCGACGAGGTGGCGGCCGGCGGGCCGACCGTGGCGATCCGGGTACCCGTGCACCCGGTCGCGCGCGCCTTGCTCGACGCCGTCGGGCTGCCGATCGCCGCGCCGAGCGCCAACCGCTCCACCGCGATCTCGCCGACCACGGCCGAGCACGTCGACAAGAGCCTCGGCGGGCGCATCGACGCCATCGTCGACGGCGGACCGACGGCGTTCGGGATCGAGTCCACCATCGTCGACGTGACGAGCGCTCCGGCGCGGCTGCTCCGCCCGGGTCACGTGTCCGCCGAGGCCATCGCCGCGCTCGTGCCGCTCCGGACGCGCGCGGGGCTCGTCACCGCGCCGGACGCGCGCGCCCCGTCCCCGGGCACCCACGCGCGCCACTACGCGCCGCGCGCGCGCGTCGCGCTCGTCGCCATGGACGCCGTCCGCGGCGAGGTCGAGCGCGCCGCCCAGGCGGGGGCGCGCGTCGGCGTCATCGAGCGCGGCGCCCGCACCGTGGCAGGGCCGCACGCCGAGCTCCTCCCCGCCGATCCCGCCGGCTACGCCGCGGCGCTCTACGCCGCGCTGCACCGCCTCGAGGACGCCGGCTGCGACGTGATCGTCATCGCCGCCGTCCCCGACGCTCCGCCCTGGGACGCCGTGCGCGACCGCCTGGCGCGCGCCTCGGCGGCGCCCTGATCGGCCGACGTCGCGGCCCCGGGAAGCTCCCCCTTGGATTGACCGTCGCGGCCCCGGGAAGCTCCCCCCTTGGATTGAGCGTTGCGGCGCCGGGGGGTGGGGGGCTGCACGCGGGGGGCTCTCCGGAGGGGCTGGAGTGCAGGCGAGCCACGACAGGGGCTCGCCGGAACGCAAGCCCCGGAGGGGAGCCCCCCGCGTGCAGCCCCCCACCCCCCGGCGCCCACCCGGGCGCGGGTGGGTTTTCACCCACCACGCGCGCGGTTTGTGGCAAATCTGGGCCGCCCGCTCGCCGGGTGCGCCGTCTTTCTCTGGCCCGGTCCGTTCTCCTCGTCGTCGACCCATGCCGGCAACGTCCCGCGCCGCCGCCCAGCCCCTCGCCGCCGCCCTCGGCCTCGCCGCCGTCCTCGCTGCCCCCCTGCCCGCCGGCGCGAGCCTGCTCGACGAGCCCCCGAGGCGCGCGACCTTCAACCTGAACGAGACCGTCGCGCCGGAGCTCCCGCTCCTCCGCGCCTTCCGCAACGCCGCCATCGAGCGCCCGGGGCCGCTCCGGCTCTACATGAGCAGCGCCTACGGGAAATGGCAGCACCAGCCGTGGTGGCAGCTCGCCTGGGGCGGCGCGCGGGCGCACGCCGAGGACGCCGAGGACACGCTGGGCGAGCGCGGGCTCGCCGCCGTCGCCGCCGCCCCCCTCGGCGCCCCGGCCTTCGCGAGCCCCTACGCCCCGCTCTCCCCGTTCGCGCTGCCCGGCACCCTCCACCTCGATCCCGCGGCCCCGACGTGGCTCAGCCCGACGTGGCTGACGCGGCTCGATCCGAGCTTCACCCCGCCCACCCTCGAGACCACCGGCCCGAGCCTCCTGTCGAACGGCTTCGACCTGCTCTGGGACCCGCCGAAGAAGCAGCCGCCCTCCCTCCATTGCCAGCGGGGCCCCGTCCAGTTCGCGCGGTACGGCGGACAGCACGACACCTTTGAGCTCGTGCGCTGCGACGGATCCGTCGCCCCCGGCGCGCTCGATCGCCTGTCGATCCTGGCCCGCCCCCCGGAGGCGCCGGATCCGGGCGAGCTCTTGCCCGACGAGCCGGACGAGGGCACCTGGCAGCGGGCGCTCGAGTGGGTGCCCCACGTCCGCCTCGTACATCCGCGCCTGCTCTGGGCGCTCCAGCAGATCGCCGACGCCTTCCCGCGCCGCGGGATCTACCTCTACAGCGGCTACCGGCCGCGCCCGTCCGGAGACAGCCCGCGGGCCCGCGGCAAGCGCTCGGGCGGCCACCACAGCCAGCACGCCGAGGGGCGCGCGGTCGACATCGCGGTCCGGGGTGTTCCGAACGAGGCGCTGTTCCGGTTCTGTCGCACGCTCAGCGACGTGGCGTGCGGGTTCTACCCGAACAGCAAGTTCGTCCACGTCGACGTGCGCCGCCCCGGCACCGGGCGCCTCTTCTGGATCGACGCCTCCGGCCCCGGCGAGCCGTCGCGGTACGTCGACGCCTGGCCCGGCGTCGTCGAGCGCGGAGGGCTCTCCTGGGGAGCGCAGGGAAGCCCGTCCGGCGCCTCCTCATCCCGCTGACGCCGCCTGCCCGAGGGCGCCCGCGCGCCGCGATCGCGCCCCGCCTCGCGCGCCGCGCGCCGCGATCGGGCCGCGCGCGCCGCGATCGGGCCGCGATCCGCTCCGAGCGCGGACGCTTCGCGGCGCTGTGGCCTTGCCATGGCGTGATCGGTGTTAAGCTTGGATCCCCCACCGGGCGCGCGGCGCAAGACGGGGACGGAGATCGGCGCGCCGAGCTCTGCTCCCGCACCTCCGGCGGCCTTGGCCGCCCCGTGATCGCCCTGGAGAAAAGGTGCGAAATGGGCGAGTTGCGGACAGGGATGGTTGAGAAGATAGCGGCGATGCAGGACTTCGCGCTCTACCGCGATCTCGCGTGGGAGGGCACGTTCGAAGACTACCTCCAGATCGTGCGCCAGAACCCGCAGGTCACGCGCAACGCGTTCCAGCGGGCGTACGACATGATCATCCGGTACGGCATCGAGGAGTACACGGACAACAAGAAGAAGCTCATCCGGTACAACTTCTTCAAGGACGAGATGCACGGCGGCGCCGACGCCGTGTACGGGCTCGACATCCCCCTGATGCGGCTCGTCCACGTGCTCCGGGCCGCGTCCGAGGGGTACGGCCCGGAGAAGCGCGTCATCCTGCTGCACGGCCCGGTCGGCTCGTCGAAGTCCACGATCGCCCGGCTCCTCAAGAAGGGGATCGAGCACTACTCGACCACCCCGGACGGCGCGCTCTACACGTTCGACTGGGTGAACCTCGACGACGTCGGCATGGCGGGGACGGAGAGCTCCCGCTTCAAGTGCCCGATGCACGAGGAGCCGCTGCGCCTCGTCCCGCCGTCCTGGCGCGAGCGCACGGTGCGCGAGCTCGGCCTGTCGAGCCCGCAGTTCCAGGTCCGCGTCGAGGGCGATCTCGACCCGGCGTGCCGCTTCATCTTCAACCGCCTCATGGACAAGTACGGCGGCGACTGGTCGAAGGTGATGCAGCACGTGCGCGTGCGCCGCCTCGTGCTCAGCGAGAAGGACCGCGTCGGCATCGGCACGTTCCAGCCGAAGGACGAGAAGAACCAGGACTCGACCGAGCTCACCGGCGACATCAACTACCGCAAGATCGCCGAGTACGGCTCGGACTCGGACCCGCGCGCCTTCAACTTCGACGGCGAGTTCAACATCGCGAACCGCGGCATCGTCGAGTTCATCGAGGTGCTGAAGCTCGACGTGGCGTTCCTCTACGACCTGCTCGGCGCGTCGCAGGAGCACAAGATCAAGCCGAAGAAGTTCGCCCAGACCGACATCGACGAGGTCATCATCGGCCACACCAACGAGGCCGAGTACAAGAAGCTCCTGAACAACGAGTTCATGGAGGCGCTCCGCGACCGCACGATCAAGATCGATATCCCCTACATCACCAAGGTGTCGGAGGAGATCCGGATCTACGAGAAGGACTTCAACAAGGAGAAGATCCGCGGCAAGCACATCGCCCCGCACACGCTCGAGGTCGCCGCGATGTGGGCCGCGCTCACCCGGCTCGAGGATCCGAAGAAGCACAACCTCTCGCTCGTGCAGAAGATGAAGCTCTACGACGGCAAGGTCCTGCCCGGCTACACGCAGGACACCGTGAAGGAGCTCCGCAAGGAGGCGTCGCGCGAGGGCATGGAGGGCATCAGCCCCCGCTACGTGCAGGACAAGATCTCGAACGCGCTCGTGAACGACCTCGGCGAGGGGACGATCAACCCGTTCATGGTCATGAGCGAGCTCGAGAAGGGGCTGCGCCACCACTCGCTCATCACGAGCGACGAGCAGCGCAAGCGCTACGCCGAGTGCATCGGCATGGTGAAGCGCGAGTACGAGGAGATCGTGAAGAACGAGGTGCAGCGGGCGATCAGCGCCGACGAGGACGCGATCCAGAAGCTCGCCGCGAACTACATCGACTCGATCAAGGCCTACACCCTGAAGGAGAAGGTGAAGGACCGCTTCACGCGCGAGGACGTCGAGCCGGACGAGCGGCTGATGCGCTCGATCGAGGAGAAGATCGACATCCCCGAGAACCGGAAGGACGACTTCCGCCGCGAGATCATGAACTACATCGGCGCGCTCGCGGTCGACGGCAAGAAGTTCGAGTGGCACACGAACGACCGGCTGCGCCGCGCCCTCGAGCTCAAGCTGTTCGAGGACCAGAAGGACGCGATCAAGCTCCAGACCCTCGTGTCGAGCGTCATCGACAAGGAGACGCAGGAGAAGATCGACATCATCAAGACGCGGATGATCAAGTACTTCGGCTACAACGAGGTCTCTGCCCGCGACGTGCTCGACTACGTGGCGAGCATCTACGCCCGCGGCGACACGAAGTGACCCCGGCGCGGGGCGCGGCGACCGCCGGCGCCCCGCGCCAAGCCCGCGCGGCTCAGCCCTCCCGCCTGAGCTTGGCGATCTCCCGCTCCAGCGAGGCCACCGTCCGCCTGAGGTCGCGGACCTCCTCGGCGGTGGCCAGGCCCATCGCCCGCGCGAACGTCTCCTTCTGCTCCGCGGTGAACGACGAGACGCGCCCCGGCACGCTCATCGCCGTCATGAAGAGCCGCATGAACCGCTCGTCCTGCATCAGCTTCGCCACGTTCGGGTTCGCGGCGAGCTTCATCCCCTCGGTGACCAGTCTGTCCTTCAGCGCCATGCGGGCAGACTAGCCGAGTTTCGACCGGGCGCGCCCCTCCACGGGCGCCTCAGCCCACCTCGACGAGCACCGCCGTGATGTTGTCGCGCCCGCCGCGGCGGTTCGCGAGATCGATGAACAGATCGACCGCCCCCTCCCCGCCCTGCGAGGCGATGCTCGCGATCTCCTCCTCGGTCTGCAGGTAGCCGTGCAGCCCGTCGGAGCAGAGCAGGTAGCGATCGCCCGGCTCCACGGCCACGATCGACGTGTCGACCTCGACGTAATCCCGGTTGCCGACCGCGCGCGTGATCACGTTGCGGTGCGGCGAGCTCCTGGCCTCGTCGGCGGAGATGAGCCCGTTCTTGATCTGCCACGCGATCAGCGTGTGATCCTCGGTCATCTGCACGGCGGTCCCGTTGCGCACCTGGTAGATGCGGCTGTCACCGACCTGCCCGGTCACCAGCGCGCCGCCCACCACGAGCGCCGCGCTGATCGTCGTCCCCATGCCGCTCTTGTCCCGGTCGAGCTCGGCGATCGCGAAGACCATGTACGTCGCCGCCTGGATCGCGCCCTCCAGGATCCGGAGCACGGCGCGCGCCTTGGGCTGCGTCAGCGGCTCGTCGCGATCCCCGATGGCGGGCAGGCCCCGCTTCACCATGCCGTAGATCGTCTCGACCGCCTCGGCGCTCGCGACCTCGCCCGCCGCGTGGCCCCCCATCCCGTCCGCGACGACGTACAGGCGGAGCTCGTCGTCCCGGAAGAACGCGTCCTCGTTGGCGCGCCGGTGGCGCCCCACATCGGTGCGACCGAAAGAACGGATCCTCATCGAGCTTGCCCGGTCCTTATCGCCGCCCCGTGAGGAGAGCCCCGAGGCGTCGGCGCGACTTTCGCACGATAAACTCCTTCAGCCGGCCCTGTCGAGTGGGCGACGGCTCGGTTACGATGGATCGGCCAGCCATGGCACGAAGCTTCGCCGCCACCTGTGGGCCGGAGGGCCTCCACCACCACCTGGCCGACCTGCGCAGCGCCGTCCCGTCGGCGTCGGGCGGCGTCGTCTTCGTCTCGGGGCAGCTCGCCCAGCGCGCCTCGGGGGTCGCAGAGCTCGTCCGCAGCGCCTGGCGCGGCGTCCCGGCCTGCGTCGTGCCGGCCGCGGGCGTGCTCAGCGAGCGCGGCGAGATCGAGGGGGACACCGGCGCGAGCGGCGTCCTGTGGGCCGGCGGGCAGGTCACGCCCTTCGCGGTCCCCGAGCGCGCCGGGGATCCGGGGCGCCGCCTCCGCGAGGCGCTCGTCCACCTCATCGGCCAGCGCTCGGCGACGGCCATCCTCTTCGCCCGGCCCGGCTCGTTCGCGCCCGAGGCGCTCGAGTCGCTCGGCGCCGCGGTGCCCGGCGCCTGCCTGTTCGGCGCGGGGACCGCGTCCGGCCCCGCCATCGGCGTGACGGCCCAGGGCGAGCTGATCGAGGGCGCGACGACCGGCCTCGCCATCACCGGGTTCGCGCCGCCGATCGTCGACGCGTCGCCCGCCGCGAGGCTGCTCTCCGGCTTCCACCCCGTCGAGGAGGCGAGCGGCGGCGTCGTGCTGCGCGCCGGCGGGCGCTCGGCGCTCGAGCTCCTGTCCGCCGCGACCGCGGCGCTCGGCGAGCAGGCCAGCGCGCAGCCGCTCGTCCTCGCCGCGCTCGAGGGCCCGCCCGAGGGGCCGCAGCAGCGCGCCGCGGAGCCCGGGGCGGGAGGTCACGTCGGGCACGTCGGCGACGTCGGTTACGTCCGTTACGTGCTGCGGCCGATCCGTGGCGTCGACCCGTCGCGGCGCGGGATCCTGATCGGCGACGAGGCGCGGCCGGGCGTGCGCCTCGCGTTCGCGGTGCGCGACGCGGCGGCGGGCCGCGCGGGGGTCGACGCGATCGCCCGGCAGGTCTCCCAGAGCGCGCTCGGCTCGGCCCCGCGCTTCGCCCTCTACCTGACCTGCGCCGGGCGCGGCCAGCGCCTCTACGGCGCCCCCGACGTCGAGGCGCGCATCCTTCGCCAGCGCTTCGCCGACCTGCCGATCGCCGGCATGCACTCGAGCTTCGAGATCGCCCCCGGGGCGCCGGGCCAGGTCAGGCTCGCCCTCTACACCGGCGTGCTCGCGCTCTTCCGCGCGCCGAGCTGAGCGGACTCGGGGGCGTTGGGGCGAGCCACGTCAGCGCTCGTGGTACACGGCGACCACGGCCTCGGCGCGCCGGGTCACCTCGGCGCGGATGGCCTCGAAGCGCGGCGTGTCGCGCACGGGGTCGAGGACGGGGCAGCGCTCGATCCAGATCCGATCGAAGAGGCCGTCGGCCAGCGAGAGATCGAGCGCGGCCAGGGCGAGCTCCGGCTTGTCGAGGAAGCCCGCGAACTCCGCCTGGATCTGGCGCATGAACGACGTGCGGCGCAGCGCCGCCGCCGGGGAGCTCGCGCCCGGCTCCGGCGCCGGACGGACCTCCGACAGCCGATCCGAGAGGAGCTCCTCGGCGAGCCGCGCGAACGCCGGGGAGATGCCCGGGAACGCCTCGGTCACGCGCCCCTGCGCGAGGTGCTCGACCACCGCCGGATCGCGCTGCCAGAGCGCGCGGCGGATGTGGAAGATGGTCGGGCCCGAGCCGCTGCCCGACTTCCCCAGCCGCTGGATCACCTCCTCGGCCTCCGACCAGCGGCCGAAGAGCGCGTGGGCGCGCGCCAGCGCGTGCACCGCGAGCACCACGTCCGGATCGCGCGCCATCGCGGACTGCGCCAGCCGCGCGCCCTCCTCGTACGCGCCGCACTCGATCAGGATGTGGCCGATGAGGCCCTCGACCTCGGCGTTCCCGCTGCGCCCAGCGCGCGCGGCCCGGAGCTCCCGCATCGTGCCGACCACGTCGAGGCGCTGGAACCGCACCGACGCCATCGCCAGCCGCGCGTCCGGGAGATCCGGCGCCGCGGCGAGCGCGCGCGCCGCCGCCTGCGTGGCCAGGTCGCCGCCCCGGTCGGTGAAGAACCAGAGGCGCGAGCGCGCCAGCGCGTACGCCGACAGGATCATCGGATCGTCGGGCGCGCGCGCGAGCGCCTGCTCGAACAGCCCGATCGCGCGCTCCTGGTGCTCCGGCCAGAACCTCCGGTACTCGTGGCGCCCGCGCAGGAACAGATCCAGCGCGATCGGGTCGCTCGGCGCGGTGCGGCTCCGGGCGGCCACGTCCAGCGTCAGCGCCGCCGCGACCGCCTCGGCCACCTCGTCGTTGATGCGCAGCACCTCGGCCTCGGGGCGGTCGAAGCGCTTCGCCCAGAGCTGGAACCCGTCGGTGACGCTGACGAGCCGCGCGCTGATCCGCACCATCCCGTCGCGCCGCCGCACCGACCCGCCGACGACGACCTGCACCCCGAGCTCGCGCCCGAGCTCGCGCGGATCGAGCTCGGCGCCCGGACGCTGCGGCATCGTCCCGCGCGGCCTCACCCTCAGGCCCGGGGTCATGGAGAGCGTGTCGATGAGATCGTCGGTGAGCTCCTCGGCCAGGTACGCGTCGGACGGGGCGCCCTGGTTGACGAACGGGAGGACCGCGACGCTCTTGCCGCCCTGCGCGATCACCCCGGAGCCGGACATGGACGGCCGCTCGGGCGCGGGCGCGATGGGCGGGGGGACCGTGGCCGGGCGCGTGAGCGAGGCGAGCTCCTGCGCGACGCGGTCGACCGACGGGTACCGCTCGTCGCGCGAGCGCGCCATGCAGCGGACCACCACGCGCACGAGCGCCTCGGGTAGATCGGGGCGCTTCTGCCGCGGGTCGGGGGGGTCGGCGACGAGCCGCGCGGCGGCGACGGCGAGCGGCGCCTCGCCCTGCCAGGCGCGCTCGCCCGTGAGCATCTCGTAGAGCATCGCGCCGAGCGCGTAGAGGTCGGCGCGCTCGTCGATGTCCTGGGCGCCCTGCACCTGCTCGGGCGCCATGTACGCCGGCGTCCCGAGGACGGCGCCGAGCGTCTTGCTCGCCCCGCCGTCCGGCGTCAGCGCGCGCGCGATCCCGAAGTCGGTCAGGGCGACGCGCCCGTCGCGCGCGAGCAGCACGTTGTCCGGCTTGAGGTCGCGGTGGATGACGCCGGCCCGGTGCGCGGCCCGGAGCCCCGCGCAGACGCTCTCCACGATGTCGAGCGCCCGGCACACGGGGAGCCGCTCGCGCGCGAGCAGCGCGGCGAGCGGCTCGCCGTCGATGAACTCCATGGTCAAAAACCGGTCGCCGTCGTGCTCGCCGATGTCGAAGACCCGCGCCACGTTCGGGTGCGTCACCTTGCGCGAGAGCCGCACCTCGCGCCGGAACCGCTCGATCACCTCGGGGGCGCCGCTGAGCTCACGGCGCAGCACCTTGACCGCGACGATCTCGTCGAGCTCGCGGTCGCGCGCGCGGTACACGCTGCCCATCCCGCCGACGCCGACCAGCCCGAGGAGCTCGTAACGGCCGGCGAGCACCTGCCTCGGGCCGGTCGAGGCGGCGTTCGCAGGCTCGGCGCCGTCCCCGACGCCGCTCTCCGGCGGCGGGAGCGCCTGGGTTGTGTCGTCCTTGAGGCTTTGCGGCATCGGGGAATCCAGGCGACCGTTGTCCCCCCCGGATCAGGCTAGCCCAGGACGGGCAGGGCGATCATCCGTCGTCGCAGAGATCCAGCGGGAACGGTGCTAGGCTGCACCGTCCATGGCAGCGGCGTCGAGCGCCATCGCAGTCGAGTCCCTCTCCAAGACCTACCAGGTCCACGAGCGCGCCGCGGGGTTCTCGGCGACCGTGCGGTCGGTGTTCCGGCGCCGCACCCGGGTCGTCCACGCGGTCGAGGACCTCTCGTTCTCGATCGCGCCGGGCGAGCGCGTCGGTTTCCTCGGCCCGAACGGCGCCGGCAAGACGACGACGCTCAAGGTGCTCTCCGGGCTGCTCCACCCCTCCGGCGGCCGGGTCCGGGTCGCGGGCTTCGTGCCGCAGTACCGCGAGGCCGGCTTCCTGAAGCGGATCACGCTCGTGATGGGCCAGAAGCAGCAGCTACTCTGGGACCTGCCGCCCGTCGAGACCTTCGCCCTGAACCGCGCCATCTACGGGATCAGCGACGCGGAGTTCCGGGAAACCATGGCAGAGCTGGAAGAGCTGCTGGGGATCGCCGAGATCGCGGCGAAGCCGACGCGGCAGCTCTCGCTCGGCGAGCGCATGAAGTGCGAGCTGGCGGCCGCGCTGCTGCACCGGCCGGAGATCCTGTTCCTCGACGAGCCGACGATCGGGCTCGACGTGTCGATGCAGCTCGGCGTCCGCGAGTTCGTGCGCCGCTACAACGAGCAGCGGGGGGCCACGATCGTGCTCACGTCCCACTACATGGACGACGTGGCGGCGCTCTGCCCGCGGGTGATCGTCATCGACAAGGGGCGGCTGCGCTACGACGGCGATCTCGCGTCGCTCGTCCGCAGCGTGCGCCCGCACAAGCGGATCGCGCTGCGCTTCGGGGGGCCCGTCGACCGGGCGCTGCTCGAGCGCGTCGGCGCCGTGCTGTCGCTCGATCCGGGCCGGGCGGTGCTGCAGGTCCCGCAGGAAGAGCTGCGCCAGGCGATGAGCTGGCTGCTCGGCCAGACGGACATCGCGGACCTCACGGTCGAGGATCCGCCCCTGGAAGAGGTGATGCGCGAGCTCTTCGCCGGCGGCGACGGCGAGGACGCCCGCGCCGAGCCCGCGGGCGCGCCGGCGCGCGCCGGGGGTGAGGCCGCGCCGTGAGCGGGATCGAGCGGGCGCTCCGGGCCTTCCCCACGTTGCTCCGCGTCGGCCTCGCGGCCGCGCTGGCGTACCGGGCCGAGATGCTGATCTGGATGCTCACGACGACGATGCCGCTCGTGAGCCTCGCGCTCTGGTCGGCGGTCGCCGAGAGCGCGCCGGTCGGCCGCTTCGGCGCGGACGACTTCACGGCGTATTTCCTGACGATCCTCATCGTCCGGCAACTGACCGGATCGTGGCTCGTCTGGGAGATGAACATGGAGATCAAGAGCGGCGTCCTCTCGCAGCGCCTGCTCAAGCCGATCCACCCGCTCATCGCCTACGCCGCCGACAACCTCGCCGCGATCCCGCTGCGGGCGGCGCTCTGCCTGCCCATCGCGATCATCGCCCTCGCGGTGACGTCGGGCGACAGGTTCCACCCGACGTTGCCCGAGGTCGGGCTCTGGGCCGCCTCGCTCGTCGGCGCCTGGCTGATCAACTTCTTCACGATGGCCCTCATCGGCTCGCTCGCGTTCGTGATCGAGAGCTCGACCGCCGTGTTCGACGTCTACCTCGCGGCCTTCATGGTCTTCGCCGGCTACCTCGTCCCGCTCGAGCTCTTCCCCGCGTGGCTCGGCGACGTCGCGCGGGTCCTGCCGTTCCGCTACAGCCTCGCGTTCCCGGTCGAGCTCATGACCGGCCTGCTCGAGCCGGGCCGCGCGCTCTCCGAGCTCGCCGTGCAGTGGGCGTTCGCGGCGGGCACCGCGGCCCTCGCGCTCGTCGCGTGGCGCGCCGGGGTCCGGCGGTTCTCGGCGTTCGGCGGGTGAGCGGCGTGCGGTACCTCCGGCTGCTCGCCACGCAGCTCCGCGTGTCCCTCGCGCTCGGGATGCAGTACCGGTGGGACTTCCTGCTCGGCGCGGTGATGACCGTGGTCTGGACGCTCGTCGGGCTCGTGCCGCTCCACATCGCGCTCGCCGCCCGCCCGCCCGTCGAGGGCTGGACGTACGAGCGGGCGCTCGTGGTCGTCGGGTGGTTCACGCTGCTCAAGGGCGTGCTCGAGGGGGCCGTGAACCCGTCGCTCCTCAGCGTCGTCGACCAGATCCGGAAAGGCACGCTCGATTTCACGCTGCTCAAGCCGGCGGACGCGCAATTCCTCGTCTCGACGGCCCGGTTCGAGGTGCGCAAGGTCGTGGACGCCGCCGCCGCCGTGGCGATCTTCGCCTACGCCTTCACGAAGATGGGCCGCGCCCCCGCGCCCGCCGACATGGCGCTCTCGCTCGGCCTGCTCGTGACCGCGACGCTGGTGCTCTACTCCATCTGCATCCTGGTCATCTCCGCCGCGTTCTGGGTGGTGCGGCTCGACAACCTGGCCTACCTCTTCAACTCCCTGTTCGACTTCGCGCGCTGGCCGGTCACGGTCTTCAAGGGGTTCTGGCGCATCGTCTTCACCGTGATCGTCCCGCTGGCGCTGATGACCACCTACCCCGCGGAGGCGATGCTCGGCACCATCGCCTGGCGCACCGCCGCGGCCGCGGCGCTCGGCGCGCTCGCCTTCGGCGTCGTGGCGCGCGCGGTGTGGAAACGAGCGATAGGGCGGTATACGTCGGCGTCGAGCTAGCCAATTCCGCGAGGCGCGCGTGAGGGCGTGATTTCGCTGGCATCCTGTTCCGACCACGGTTGAAATCGGGTTGCGCCACGCGGGGAGCTCGGGCACTTGCCCGCACGCCGCGAGGCGGACGACGCTCGGGCACCGGAGGAGGAGACAGGGGTGAAGAACGGAGACGGGCTCACGCTCGAGGAGCTCGGGCGGAACCTCCTTGAAGCCACGGTCACGGAGGAGGTGGTCCGCGGGCGGGTGACAGCCCTTCTTCCGCTCGCGCGCCGCGAGGAGAGAGCGCTCAACGTCCTCGGGAAGGACTCACGCCTGACCGTGGAGCCAGCGGCCGGCGACGTGGTGGTCACGCGCGGGCTGAGCGGGGCGTTCGAGGTCTCGCTCCCGCACACGCTGACGGTCCGGGTCGAGACGGGCGAGGTGACCGCGGCGCACGAGCTCGGCGCGACGATCGTGCTGCGCATCACGCCGACGCCGCGCGCGCCGCTCGCGATCTTCCTCGACGTCACGGAGCCGGTCCCGGAGTCCGTGTCGCTCGCCGAGGCGCCGGCCCTCGCGAACGATTACCTGCGCGGCCGGATCGCGGAGGAGATCCGGAAAGAGCTGCTCCGCCTCACGCGCGCCCGGATCGCGGAGACGGTCGCCGAGCGCACGCTCGACCTGGAGGCGCTGCTCGGCCGCGCGCTCGCGGCCGGGCCGGGCGCGCACGACGCCCCCCCGCCGAGCCGGGTGCGCGGGGCGGGCGCGCGGCCCGCCGCGCCCGGGCGCCCGCAGGGCGATCGAGCGCGCGAGATGGATGCGCAGCTCAGGTTCTTCGGAGACGCCATGTCCCTCCAGGTGTGGACGGCGCTCCCGGACGGCACGCTGAGCTTCGTGAACCGGGCCGCCCTGGATTACTTCGATCGCACGGAAGAGCAGATGGCCGGCGACGGCTGGCTCTCGGTGCTGCACCCGGACGACGTCCACAAGGCGATCGAGGAGTGGCCGCGGTGCCTGGAGACGGGGCAGCCGTACGAGGTCGAGGTCCGCCTCCGGTGCGCGGCCGACCAGAGCTACCGGGAGCACGTGGTCCGCGCGCTGCCGCAGCGCGATCCGGCGGGGAACGTCACCCGGTGGCTCGGCCACAACATCGATGTGTCCTACATGCGCCGCACCGAGGCCGCCCTGCGGCGGAGCGAGGCGCGCTACCGGCTCTTCGCCGAGGCGTCGAACGAGGGCGTCTGGTTCTGGGATCTCCGCGAGGACACCATCGAGTGGAGCGATCGCATGCTCGAGATGATGGGGGTCCGCCGCGAGGCGTGGGGCGGGACCTTCATGGACTTCTTCGAGCGCCTGCACCCCGACGACCGGAGCGCCATCCAGGACGGGCTGAGGGCCCACCTCGAGGAGCGCCGGCCGTTCGACGTCGAGGTCCGGCTCCGGCACGGGGGCGGCGAGTACCGGACGATGCGCACCCGCGGCAAGGCGGAGTGGGACGAGAAGGGCGTGCCGTTCCGGATGGCCGGCGGCGCGCTCGACATCACCGAGCAGAAGCGGCATCAGGCCATGCTCAAGGAGCGGCTCGAGATCATCGAGCAGCAGCAGGAGGCGATCCGGGCGCTGTCCACGCCGATCATCGAGGTCTGGAAGGGGGTCCTGACCATGCCCGTGCTCGGCGTGCTCGACGCGCAGCGGTCCCGGCAGATGATGGAGGTGCTGCTCGAGGCGGTGGCGCGGACCCGGTGCCGCCACGCGATCATCGATCTGACCGGGGTGAGCGCGCTCGACACGACCACGGCCGATCACGTGCTCAAGCTCATCGACGCGGTCGCGCTGCTCGGGGCGCAGGGCATCGTCGTGGGCATCCGGCCGGAGGTGGCGCAGACGGTGGTGTCGCTGGGGCTCGATCTGTCGCACATCAAGACGCTCTCGAACCTGAGGGAGGCGCTCCTCTTCGCCATGCAGTCGAGCGGGGTGTCCGTCCGGCGGCGGCGGCGCGGCGCGGGCCGAGGCCGCGGCGGCGCGGACGACGCGGGGCGCGACCTCGCCCGATGAGGCGGACACCGGCGCCCTCGAGGACCTAGGATGCCGAGAGACCCCATGACGCGGAGCTCGAGCTCAAGATCTCCCGTGACTCCCCTGCCCGGCTGGCCCGGTGAGGGCTCGCCGTATCACGCGGGCGAGCCGTTCAGTCCCCTCGGCGACCTGGCGCTCGATCCGCGCGCCGGGGTGCTCTCCATCGGACGGCGCAGCGTGAGCACGGCGCGGCAGCCGCCGCCCGGCGCGGCCTCGAGCCAGCAGTCGCCGCCGTGGCGGCGCGCCACCTC
Source organism: Sorangium cellulosum (assembly GCF_004135735.1). Classification (GTDB taxonomy): domain Bacteria; phylum Myxococcota_A; class Polyangia; order Polyangiales; family Polyangiaceae; genus Sorangium; species Sorangium cellulosum_F. The sequence continues at coordinate 8,001,318 of NZ_CP012670.1, forward strand.
GCGCGCGAGCGGCAGGCCGAGGCCGAGGCCTGCGCGGTTCCGGCGCCGGCCCTCGCCGGTGCGGGTGAAGCGATCGAACACCGCGTCGCGCTCGCCAGGCGGCACGCCGGGACCGTGGTCGTCGACCTGGAAGACCACCCGGCCAGGCTCGGGCACGACCCGCAGGGTCACCGGCGCCCCCGCCGCGTAGGCGGCCGCATTGCGGAGGAGGTTCGCGACCGCCGCCTCCACGAGCGCCGGGTGCACGCGCAGCTCGGCGTCGCCCTGCGGCTCGATCCGGAGGGCGCAGCCGGCGCGCTCCAGCCCCGGCCGCTCGCGGTCCGCGGCCCTCTCCGCCAGCGCGACGGCGCCCGACGGCTCGAGGCCCTGCTCCACCTGGCCAGCGTCGATCCGGGCCAGCGCGAGCAGGCCCTCCACCAGCCCGCGCAGGCGCTCCACCTCCTCGCGCGCCGACTCGAGCACCTCGCGGTACTCGTCGGCCCCCCGGGGCCGGCGCAAGGCCACCTCGATCTCGCCGAGCATCGCCGCGACCGGCGTGCGCAGCTCGTGGGCCGCGTCCGCGGTGAAGCGGACCTGGGCGCGGTGGGCGGCGTCCAGGCGATCGAGCAGCGCGTTCATGGCGCCGAGCAAGGCGCGGAGCTCGTCCGGGCCCGCCTCGGTGAGGCGGTCTCCGCTCGCGAGCGTGGTCACGCGCGCGGCCTCGGCGCACGCGCGATCGAGCGGCGCGAGCGCGCGGCCCACCACGCGCCGGAGCAGCAGCGCTGCGCCCAGCGCGGCGGCGGCGGCGAGCGCGCCGTAGATGGCCGCGAAGGGGCCGACGCTGCGCGCGAGGGTGACGCGCGGGGCCGCGGCGGCGATCAGCACATGGTCGTCGCGTTCGCCGCGTTCGCCGCGCTGGTCCTCGACCTCGGCCAGCACGACCAGCACGCGGAGATCGCCGGCGTCCTCGGCGACGGGGCGCTCCGCGGCGAGCGCCTCTCGCGAGAGGCTCGCCGGGACGCGCGGGTCGCCCGGGCGCGAGATCCACACCGACACCGGCGAGCGGCTGTGCTCCACCTCCCACGCGCCGGGGGCCTCCGGGTGGGCGTGCTCGTGGGCCGCGGCGAGCAGCGCCCGATCGAGCGCGCGCACCTCGGCCTCGTGCAGCAGCGCGGCGGTGCCGACGCCGACGCCCGCGAGCGCGCCGAGCACCACGGCGACCGCGCCGGCGACCAGCGCGCCGGCCAGCGAGCGGCTCACCGGGGCCGCTCCTCGAGGACGTAGCCGACGCCCCGTACCGTGTGGATCAGCGGGCGCGCGAAGCCGCGATCGACCTTGGCGCGCAGCGCGCTGATGGCCACGTCGACGACGTTGGTGCCAGGATCGTGGCCCAGGTCCCAGACGCGCTCCAGCAGGCGGGTGCGGCTGAGCACCCGGCCGGCGCTCTCCGCCAGCGCGCGCAGCAGCGCGAACTCCCTCGCGGTGAGGTGGATCTCCCGCCCGGCGCGCTCGACCCGGTGCGCCGAAAGATCGATGACCAGGTCGGCCACCTCGACGCGCTCGCCCCGCCCGGCGCGGCGCGATACGGCGGCGATGCGCGCCAGGAGCTCCTCGAAGGAGAACGGCTTGACCAGGTAGTCGTCGGCGCCGCCATGGAGGCCCTCCACGCGCTCGCCGACACGATCCCGCGCGGTGAGGCAGATGGCCGAGGCGGCGGCGCCGGCGCGACGGAGCTCGCGGATGAGGTCGAGGCCGTCGCCGTCGGGCAAGCTGCGGTCGACGAGGAGAAGGTCGAAATCGCCTTCGGCGAGCGCGCGCCGGGCGCCCGCGAGCTCCTCCTCCACGCGCACCTGGTGCCCCTCCTCGGCGAGGCCGCGCCGCAGGAAGCCCGCGATCTTGCGCTCATCCTCGATGACCAGGATGCGCATGGCTCTCCGCGGCCGAGCCAGGGCTCAGTCGTCGTCCTCTTCCCATTCTTCTCGATCCGCGCCGGCGGGCGCGTCCGCCTCGCCGGCCGGAGCATTCTGGCCGCCCGCGGGCGCGGCGACCAGGGAGCCGGCGCGCGCCTCGGGGTGCCGGATCTCGCCGCCCGAGGCGCCGGTCCACGCCATGGCGCCGCTGGTCAGGATCGCGCCGGCGAGGGTGATCGCCACCGGCGCGCCCGGCGCGATCCGGCGGCGCTCGACGAGCAGCAGCGCCGCGACGCCCGCGAGCGCGGTGAGCCCCGCGAGCGCGGTCGCGGCGCCCGCCCGCTCCTCGTGGACCTCGATGGCCTGCTCCGAGGTGCCTGGCAAGCGTTCGGCGATCTCCTCGGCCGGCTCGCCGCTCAGGTACGCGGCGGCGGCGCCCGCGGCCGAGAGCGCCAGCACGAGCACCGCGGCCCGCAAGGCGCCGCGCTCGGCGCGGTGGAAGAGCGCCAGGACCAGGAGCACCGCCGCCATGGCGACGCCGACGATGGGGAGGTGGGTGACGACCAGGTGGAAATGCGCTGCGTTCATGGCGACCTCGCTTTCTGCAGCGCACAGCGTCGTCCTGAAACCTGGGGCGGACCTCTCGGGATCATGAGGATTTCATGAGAACGCGACGCCGCGCGCGGCGGGAACGCGCGACCAGCAGCGCCCGCGCCGGCGCGCGCGGGGGGTGGCCAGGAGCTCAGCCTGGGTCCTCAGGCGGCGGGCGGGCCGCGAGCACCCGGCACAGCACACCGCGCAGGTCGTCGAGATCGAACGGCTTGTCGAGCACCGCGACCGCGCCCAGGGAGCGGGCCAGCGCGTGGGTGGAGCTCTCGCCGAAGGCCGTGATCAGGACGACCGGCGGCCGGCGCCGCACCTGCGACAGGCCGGCGAGGACCTCCATGCCGGTGAAGCACGGCATCTGGATGTCGCTCACGATCGCGTCGACCGGCGCGGGCGGCTCCCGACCGCTGAACCACGGCAGGAGGTGATCGAGGAGCTCCATGCCGTTCCTCGTCTCCACGACCTCGAAGCCGTCCTGCTTCAGGATCGAGGCCAGCAAGGCGCGCATCTCGTCGTCATCCTCGGCCACGAGCACCCGGCGACCCGCGCCGTACGGACCGCTGGGCGGCGAGGAGGACCGCTCGCCACGCCACGCGTCGATGAGGCTCATGCGACAGCTCCTTCCGCAGGCTGCACCGGACGGATGAGGCCGGCAGCCGCACGCCGGACCGTTGCGCCCGGCGATTGACGCATTGCGTGCGGATGCGAGCCCTTCCGTTGCTGCGCGCCACGATTTGCACGCCGCATGCCGCTCTCTGCACGCCGCATGCCTCCCTTTGCCGCGCATGCCTACCCCTGCCGCGTGATCGAGCGGCCCTGTCCAGGGGAGTTTTGCCCCACCGGGGAAGATCGGGGCGGCCCCGGTCGCCGCTCGCCCGGCGCGCGCCCCCTTCGCGCGCCCCTTGAGGATGCGCACGCCTCCTGCAATCTCCTCCCTCACCCCATGCGGCTCGCCAGCAAGCTCACCCTCGCCCTCGTGTTCGTGATGTGCGCCGTGCTGAGCCTCTACGGCTACCTCTCGGTCCGGCGCGAGCGGGCGCTGTTCGAGGCGGACATGCGGCGCGACGAGCACCTCATCGGCCTCGCGCTCCGCACGGCCATGGTGGAGATCTGGCGCCGGGACGGGCTGGACGCGGCGCTGCGCGTGCTCGACGAGGCGAACGAGCGCGAGGACGGCGTCCGCTTCCGCTGGGTGTGGCTCGACGCGCCCGCGGGCGATCGCTTCGCGCCCACGCTGCCCGCCGCGGAGATCGCGGAGCTCTCCCGCGGCACCGAGGTCTTCCGGGTGCAGCGCGAGGACGACAGGAGCGGGCGCTTCTACACGTACGCGCCGGTCGGCGTGGACCCCGCGCGGGTCGGCGCCATCGAGATCTCGGAGTCGCTCGAGGAAGAGGAGGCATACGTCCGCGCGAGCGTGCACAACACCGTGACCACCCTGGTCGCGCTCGCGGCGCTGAGCGGGCTGCTGGCGATGATCTTCGGGCAGATCCTCGTCGGGCGCCCCACGCGGCGGCTCGTGGACAAGACGCGGCGCATCGGCGAGGGCGAGCTCGGCGCGCCGCTGCTGTTGCCGCAGCGGGACGAGCTCGGGGAGATCGCCCGCGAGATCAACGCCATGTGCGAGCGCCTCGCCGAGGCGCAGGCGCGGGCCGCGCGGGAGGCGGCCGCGCGCATCGCCGCGATGGAGCAGCTCCGGCACGCGGACCGGCTCACGACCGTGGGCAAGCTCGCCTCGGGCATCGCGCACGAGCTCGGCACGCCGCTCAACGTGGTGGGGGGGCGCGCCAAGATGATCGCCCGCGGCCTGCCGCAGGAGGAGGCGGCGGAGAGCGCGCGCATCATCGCCGAGCAGGCGGACCGGATGACCCGGATCATCCGGCAGCTCCTCGACTTCGCGCGCCGGAGGAGCGCGCAGAAGGCGCCCGTCGATCTCGCGCAGATCGCGCGCCAGACGCTGCAGCTCCTGGAGCCGATGGCGCGCAAGCGGAGCGTCGCGCTGCGCCTCGACGACGAGGGCCTCTCGCCGGCGCGCGCCGAGGTCGACGCCGCGCAGATGCAGCAGGTGCTCACCAACCTGGTGATGAACGGCATCCAGTCGATGAAGCAGGGAGGCGAGCTCGTCGTCCGGGTCGAGCGGGCGCGCGCGCGCCCGCCGGTCGATCACGGCGGCGAGGAGGGCGAGCACCTGGCCATCCGGGTGATCGACCAGGGCGAGGGGATCGCGCCCGAGGACGTCCCCCGCCTCTTCGAGCCGTTCTTCACCACGAAGGACGTCGGCGAGGGCACCGGGCTCGGGCTCAGCGTCTCCTACGGCATCGTGCGCGAGCACGGCGGCTGGATCGACGTGCAGAGCGAGCGCGGCAGGGGCTCGACGTTCACCGTGTACCTGGCGGGCGGCGGCGAGGGGGCGGCGCCGGCCGGCGAGGAGCCCGCGCCCGCGCCGCAGGGGGGCGGGCTGGCCGGGGCGGCGGCGTAGCCGCGCCGCCGGGCGGCGTGGCCGCGGGCGGGCGGCGTGGCCGCGGGCGGGGCGCTGTACTACGCGAGGGGAGATGGGCAGGCGAGCGCTGATCATCGACGACGACGAGGCGATGTGCGCGTGGCTCTCGGCGGACCTCGGGGCGCGCGGCCTCGAGGCGGTCACGAGGACGGCTCCGGCGGAGGCGCTCGCGCTGCTCGAGGAGGACGAGGGGTTCGACGTCATCCTGACCGACCTGAACATGCGCGGCATGGACGGGATCGCGGTCTGCGGCCGGGCGGCCGAGATCCGGCCGGACGTGCCCGTGGTGGTCATCACCGCGTTCGGCAGCATCGAGACCGCGGTGCGCGCGATCCGCGCGGGCGCGTACGACTACGTGACGAAGCCGGTCGACATCGAGGCGCTGGCGCTCACGCTGGAGCGGGCGATCGCGCACCACGCGCTCCGGACCGAGCTGCGGCGGCTGCGCCGCGCCGTGGCCGCGCCCGGCGCGTCCGAGGAGCTCATCGGCCGGAGCGCCGCGATGCGGGGCGTGCGCGATCTGATCGAGCGCGTCGCCGACTCGGACGCGACGGTGCTCATCACGGGCGAGAGCGGGACGGGCAAGGAGGTGGTCGCGCGGGCGCTGCACCGGCGGAGCCGCCGCAAGGACGGGCCGTTCGTGGCGATCAACTGCGCGGCGGTGCCGGAGTCGCTGATCGAGAGCGAGCTGTTCGGCCACGCGCGGGGCGCCTTCACCGACGCGCGCGCGGCGCGGCCGGGGCTGTTCACGGAGGCGAACGGCGGGACGCTGTTCCTCGACGAGATCGGGGAGCTGCCGCTGTCGGCGCAGCCCAAGCTGCTCCGCGCGCTGCAGGAGCGGAGGGTGCGCCCGGTGGGCGGGAGCGCGGAGGTGCCGTTCGACGCGCGCATCGTGGCCGCCACGAACCGCGACCTGGACGAGGCGGTGGAGGAGCGACGCTTCCGGGAGGACCTGTATTACCGGATCAACGTGGTCCACGTGGAGCTGCCGCCGGTGCGCGCGCGCGGCAGCGACGTGCTGCTGCTGGCGCAGCGCTTCATCGAGGACTTCGCGACGCGCTCGGGCAAGGAGGTGACCGGCATCTCGCCCACGGCCGCGGAGAAGCTGCTCGCGTACTCGTGGCCGGGCAACATCCGGGAGATCCAGAACTGCATCGAGCGGGCGGTGGCGCTCACGCGGTACCGGGAGATCACGGTGGACGATCTGCCGGCCAAGATCCGGGAGCACCGGCCCGCCCACGTGGTCGTGGCGGCGGACGATCCGTCGGAGCTCGCGCCGCTGGAGGAGGTGGAGCGGCGCTACATCCTGCGGGTGCTCGAGGTCGCGGGCGGGAACAAGACGCTCGCGGCCCGGATCCTGGGGCTGGACCGGAAGACGCTGCACCGCAAGCTCGAGCGGTGGGAGCCGCCCGCGGGGGGAGCGAAGGGGGGCTGAGGGCGGCGGGGGGCGCCTGCCGGGGGTCTCGGCGACCTCAACCTGGGTCGGGCCACCTCGGGCCACCTCAACCTCGGGCCACCTCAACCTGGGTCGGCCACCTCCGGGGCCACCTCAACCTGGGTCGGCCACCTCAACCTGGGTCGGCGGGTACCTCAACCTCGGTCGGGTCCGGCCACCTCGGCCACCTCAACCTGGGTCGCGGCCACCTCAACCTGGGTCGGGTCCGGCCACCTCAACGGCCACCTCAACCTGGGTCGGCGCCCGCCACCTCAACGTCGGTCGGGACCGGCCCGATAGACCTCGTTCCATCTCGCCATCAGCAACGGGTCCTCGGCAAAACGCTGCCTGAAATGCGCGTCGAGGCGTTCTTTTTCAGCAGCACTGATGCAGTACCGGCGGAGGATCTCGTCGCTCTTCCACGGCTCGAGGACGAGCTCGCGGGTGAGCGAAGCGTGCTGTACGAGCGTGAGCGGAGGCTGCGGGGACGGAAAACGCCCCGGCGAGCCGCTCGCCGGGGCGACCGCGCTGGGGGCCGTCACGCCGGAGGGCTCGTTCGCGAAGGGCAGCGCAGGGCCACGCGGGATGGCAAGGCTCAGGGAGGTGCGGGTGAGGGCCTCGGGCGCGCGATTGACCGCAGGCCTGGCGGCACCGGGCACGGCCATCGGAGAGGGGCGCCCCGGATCTGCAGGCGCAAACGGCAGCGCGGGACCGCGCGGAACGCCGTCGGACAGCGGCGCGGTCCCGGTGAGCGCGGGAGCGGCCTGGACGACCGGCGGCGACCTCGACGCGCCGGCAACCGCGCTCGCCCCTGCAAACGGCAGCGCGGGACCGCGCGGAACGCCATCGGGCAGCGGCGCGGTCCCGGTGAGCGCATCGGGCGCACGAGGGACCGAGCCCGTGGAGGCACCGGGCGCGGCCATCGGCGAGGGGCGCCCCGGATCCGCGGGCGCAAACGGCAGCGCCGGGCCGCGCGGAACATCGAGCGACAGCGCGGTGCTCGGAGCGAGCGGCGCAGGTCGAGGCGGCGGTGATTCCGCGGGAGACACGCCGGGAGCCCCGGGCGCGGGCCGCGCCTCGCGAGAGCTGCCGGGGCGATAGGAAGACGGGAGGACGAGCGGCGCTTCCCATGCCGCGCCCACCGGCGCCGGCTCCACGCGCTCCGCGAGGGTGCCCGCGGCCGACGGGAGGGTGAGCACACCGGGCTCGATGCGGAGCTCGGGCAAGGCTGCCGTGGTCTCGGTGACGAGCTCCGCGGCCCGCTCCTGGAGCTCCGGGGAGCCGGTCATGCGGCGCGCCCAGAGGCGCGACAGGCGGGAGACATCGTTCATGCGGAGCCGCAGGCCGCTCAGGAGCTCGAAGGGAGAAGGATGGCTGGAGTAGACCTTCAGGAAAGAGGTCCAGGCGACGAGGTCCGTGTCGAGCGGCGCGATGCGCCGAGCGAGGCGGTCCTCGGCCTCGGCGAGCCTGCTCTGGTACGAGACGAAGAGGCCTTTTCCTTCCTGCTGGGGCGCGTCGACGAGGCGCACCTTCCACGCGGCCTCGGCGGCGGGCCAGGATGCCTGAGCGATGCCCTCCAGGGCGAGGACGTCCGCGAGCGAAACCCCTTGCGCGAGCGCCGCGCTGACCGCCGCGAACTGAGCGAGGGAGACGCCGTGGAGCACGGGCTCGCTCTCGACGTCCGGGGATCCACCGGCGGAGGGGGCGTTCACGAGGGCGATTCTAGCGAACCGGCGCGCCCTGGGGAGGAGCGCGCGGCGCCTTCCACCGTGTCGCCGGGCAGGTTACGCTACCTCGGGCGAGGTGGTCGCGATCGCGATGGGAGCGCCGGGAGCGAAGCAAGGAGATCGGGTCGTGGCGATCGACACGCACGTGGTGATGGTGCCCTCGCCCGCGGGGCCGGTGCCCACCCCCACGCCGATGCCGTTCAGCGGGCAACTCTCGAGCGAGCTCTGCTCCACCGTGTTCCTGGACGACAAGGCCGCGGCGATCAGGGGCAGCAAGGCCGTGAACAGCCCGGCGCACGCGCCCACGGCGGGCCCGTTCCAGAGGCCTCCTTCGAACGAGGCCACGGTTCACCGGGGGAGCTCGCGGGTCTTCTTCGACGGGAGAGAGGCTGCGCGCATGGGCGATCCGGCGGTGACGTGCAACGATCCCGAGGACACGCCGAACGGCACGGTCGTAGCAGAGGGAACGGTCTTCGTCGGGGGTTGAGCGGGATGCCGTCGTGCGGCGGGGCGCGTGTCCTGCGCGCCTTTCGTGGTAGCCTGCGCTAATGCTCTCGATCACGTGCGTCAACTGTCGCCGCGTCGCTCCCGCGAAGGATCTGGATGAGGATTCTGGCTTCCCCGTGTGCCGGTGGTGTGACGCGGTGTTCGAGCTCCCCAGCGCGGATTTCGACGACGCTCGCGAAGATCTGCCAGGGCTCAAGTGGTACGGCCGCCTCTCGATCCCGCCTTCGTTTTCCGTGAGCGCGCTCGACGGCGATCCATGGAATGACCGAGAGAACCAGAGACGCGAATTCGTCATGACCTGGCCGCTGGGGCACGTCGGGATGCATCGCTTTCCCAACCTACTCCTCTCGATTTTCTTGTGGTTCAGCGTCTATATAATGACAACGATCCCAAGCAAGGAAGAGATAGGCCTCCGCATCACATTTTTCTGCGCAGCGGCAATACCGGCACTCCCCGTCACCTATCTCACTCTCGTATCATTCATCAACCGCACCCATTTGAGCATCACGAACGGGCTCCTCCGTGTTCGCCATGGGCCACTTCCGTGGGCTGACAACATCACCTTGTCCACCGACGACATTCAGCGCCTCTACTGCGCACGAAAGAAGTCGCAGCGGCATAGCACCTTTTACGAGCTCAGGGCCAAGTTGCGAAGGGGGGACGTATGCCCGGTAGTATCCAAACTGAATCATCCAACCACCGCGATATTCCTCCAGCAGTGCATCGAAGACGCCTTGGGGTTGGAGTAAGGGAGCGACGAGCACGCACAGCGCACTGTGACATGTGACTTAAAGAGCGGAGATGCCGGCGCTGCCCCCTGGTCCAAACGGCGTGCTCGCAATCGACGACGAGTTCACCACCTGCCGGATGATCTCCTCGTGAAGTCCCGCCTTGGCGAGCCTGGCAACAACGAAGTAATCGTTCCTGGCGTTCGGAAGGAACCCCTCATTTGCAAGCTTCTCGAGATCCTCCATGGCGAACAGGATCGTGGCGTCGCGTGCCTCGATGTACTGGCCAAGGACATCCTTGCGCACCGCTCGGACGAGACTGAGACAGACGTTACTGATCTTGGTTCTTGTACTGTCCAGCGGCTCAACGATCTGCGCTACGCTCACGGCCCCCGATGCGAGCAGGCATGCGAGCGCCACCGTAGCGACGACGGGCATCACGGTGCCCCCACTCGCAAGGGCGTAGCCGGCCACAGTCGCCACTCCTAGCGACCCTACGCAGCCGAACGTCGAGCTGACCATGCCGTATCCGTCCGCCTTCTTGTAGGCCTCCCACGCTCCGAGACCTGACGAAATGGCGCCAAGAACGGCTCCAGCGAGCCCCACCCAATTGCCGGCCGTCTTGAGCGCCATCGAGACAGCATCGAGCCGCCCGACCACCGTCAAGAACGTCTCGTAGGTTCCCAGCGAGACGCTGGCGACCGCGGTGGCGTTCGACGCGAAGTCGAGCACGACGAGGTGCGCTGCCTTGTCGCCTCCGCTCGCTGCCTCGGAAATCGCGAGGATCGTGCTGATCAACCCGAGGATCACCATGGCGCCCTTCCACGGCACCGTCTGCTGCGCCGAATCCGCCATGGTCTCGCCCACCTTGAATTTGAGCCCGGCGAGCTTGTTCCGGTCGTGCATCAAGAGGGCGATCTTGACGTCGTCCTTCACATTGCCGTCCGGGAGATGCTCCACCAGGCGGTCGGCGAGGGCTCTCCACTTCTCCACATGGATCGCGGACGTCATGATCGTAGACGGGACCGCGTTCAGCTGGGCGAGCGACTCCTTCGCGAGGCGGGTGAACCTCAGCGTGGCGAAGACCTGGAGCATCGCGATGGACAGGCTCGGCGGCCCCGCGAGGTTGCCGACCACGGTCGTGGTGAGGCTCGTCCCTTTGCCGATCAGGCTGAGCGCGACCGCGGTCGGCGAATCGCCTTCGATGTCCTCGGGCTTGACCGCGTGGCCCTCCGGCATCTTATCGAGCAGCGCCACCAGGACGTCGTCGTCTCCCGGTGCGCTGCACTCGCCGAGCGCGAGGTGCCCCTCCGCCAGCGTCGCCGTCAATCGATCGAGAAGGCCCCTGATGTTCGGCTGCCCCTGGAGCAGCCCGGCGTGGCTCGCCGCCGCCCAGTCCTTGATCGCCTTGGCGTGGGCGCTCGACTCGAGCAGCAGACCCCGGAGCTTCTTCTGCTCGACCCGGAGCTCGGCCACGGCGTCCATCGTGAACTCCCGGCGCGACTTGAACAGCTCCAGCGCCCGCTGCATCTCGGTGCCCGAGCTGATCGTGATGGGCTGCTCCACCAGCAGCTTTTGCGCTCTCGGGAGGACGACATCGACGAGCTTGACGATCTCCCAGCCTTGCGACGCCATCCCCGCTTCCGGGTTCGTGCCCGACGCCTCGGCGATCGCCCTCAAGGCCCGAAGCTTGTAGATGATCTGGTATCGCGCCCGCATGACGTCCTCGGACGTCTTGAGCAGCATGCGAATGTTGGCGGCGGCGTCGGCCACCTCCTGGATGTAATGCTCGACTAGGAAGGACGGCTCATCGATCAGCCTCTTCTGCGTCCCCGGCGCCGCGACCGCCCTCGGCAGCGGCGTGAGCTTGCGCAGCACGTACTCGATCGCGACGCCGTCCTTCCTCACCCCGATGCCGCCCGGTCTGCCGGCGTAGGTCCTCCAGTCGAACCCCTCCTTCATCGTCGCGTAGCGGTACCTGGAGTTCTGCCAGTAATCGAAGAGCAGCTTCGCCGGGTTCTCGGGGCCCAGATCCGCGAGCTTTCTCTCCCCGTAAATCGTGTCCGGGTATGCGTTCGGGTCCTTCTCGCGCAGATGCTTGCAGAGCTCCGCGAGCGTGGTGACCGAGCCGGGGATGTCGCCCGGCTTGTGCCACTCGTAGAACGGCTTGCCAACGTGGAACCGCCGCGCGCGCCACGGCTCTCCCCAGCCGCTGCGATCGAGATCCACCTCGACCTCGGTCCCCGCGGCGAACGACGCGCAGCCGGGGATGCCGGCCGCCGGGATGCCGTACGGCGTGACGAACGCGCCCTGCACGTCCGGCACACCGCCGCGCGCGATCCTCTCGTCCTCGGCCGTCCAGATGTATCGAATCGACGGTAGCTTCGCCATGGATCCGTGTCCTGTGCCAGGGTCAGAGGAGGTGTCGCTCTTCCAGAGCGCGGCGGGTCTCGTCATCCATCGCGCCGGTCACCGGCAGCCGCTGCTCCGTCTGGAAGGCCATCAGCGCCAGCGTGACGTCCTCGGCCTCGACCTCCCCGGCGGGGGGCAAGAATCCCAGGTTGCGCAGGCGCTCGATCACCCCGCTCGGCTCATCGATCGGATCGAGATCGCCGACGAGCACGGGGATGACCAGGCCCGCGTCCGGCAGCCGGATCTCCACCTCGCGCACCAGCACGGGGACGTCGAAGGCCGCCTCGCCCTCCGCCGTCGTCGTGCCGCCGATCGGCTCGGCGCCCTCGCTCACCCCGTGCACCTCGAAGCGCTGTCCGGCGAGCGAGCGCATCGCGGACTCGAGCTTCAGCTTCACGTGCATCGCCGGCACCTTGGCCTTGTACCGGTTCATCGTGCCCACGTGGAGATCCAGCGCCGGCGCGGGCTCCGCCGGGACGTGGAGCACGTCCCCCGGGAGGAGCAGGTCCATGTTCTTCCGGCGACTCGACAGCTCCTGGTTCTTCTCGTGCCGCCAGAGCGTCTCGGCGTCGATGCCAGCCCGGAACGCGAGCTTCCGGAGGTGGTCTCCCTGCTGAATCACGTACGGTACCCACGGCTTCGCCAAGTCAACGCCTCCTTATCCTGCTCACGCGACGGCCCTCCGGGCGCGCCCTCTAGGCATGCGAGAGCTCGGTCAACTCGGGGAAACGGATCTTCGCCTTCACCCCCGCCGGCAGGTCGATCCTGGCCCTGCCGTCCTTGTCGGTGACGCCCATCCGCTGCGACCCGTCCTCGAGCAATATCAGGAAGCGCTGCTGTCCGAGCGGACGCCCCTCGCCGTCGACGAGGGCGATCTCCGTCGGCGGCGCCCTCTCGGCAGGCGGCGCCTCGGTCGCATGCTCCGGCGAGTTGAGCAGGATCCTCTCGCCGTCGACCTTCACCTCGACCCCCATGGCGAGGCGCGCCTTCTCGGTCCTCACGAGCACCCTGTCGCCGAAGTGGGCGTAGGCGCCGTCGGACGAGATCGTGATCCCCTCCTTGCTCGCCTCCACGCTCCCCTTCTCGCCCGCCACCCGCACCACCGGCCCGTGCAGCTCGATGCCGTCCTCGCCGATCCGGATCGACGAGCTGCCGCACCGGAGCGTGATCCCGCCGCCCGCCGTGAGCTCCATCCCGTCGTCGGCCGAGATGCTCGCGACCCCCTCGACCCGCAGCGTCATCGCGCGCTTCGCGTCGTGCTTGCCCACGATCACCGTGTGGTGGCCCGTCACCCGCGTCGTGAGATCCCCGAGGTAGCGCTGCTCCGCCGCGCCGCGGACCTCCAGATCGTCGCGCCCGTCGACGCGGATCGCGCGAACGACGCCGACCCGCTGGTCCAGGCCCTTCTGGACGACGTCGCGCCGCGCGCCGAGGTGCTGGAGCGAAGCGTCGCCCCGGACGATGTCCTCGCGGTCGCCGAGCACCTCGGTCGCGGCGTTCTTGACCACGGTGTCCTGCCGACTCCCCATCACGCGCAGCCGCTCGTCCGCGTGCACGGTCATGGCGTGATCGCGGCGGACGACCTCGTCGAGGTCCGCCTGCGCGTGGATGTGGATCCGCTCCTTGCCCGCCGCGTCCTCGAAGGAGATCTCGTTGTACCCGCGGCCGCCGGGGATCGATTGGGTCCGGATCCCGCTCTGCGTCTTGCTCGCGGGCAGCAGGAAGGGTGGCGGCTGCGTGGCGTGGTAGAGCGCGCCGATCACGACGGGCTTGTCGGGATCGCCGCCCTCGAACGCCACGGCCACCTCCATGCCCACCCTGGGGAAGAACTGGTGTCCGAACCCCGCGCCCGCCCACGGCTGCACGGCGCGGATCCAGCACGACGCGGTGTCGTCCTTCGTCCGGCGGCGATCCCAGTGGAACAGGACCTTGACGCGCCCCAGGGCGTCGACGTGCACGTCCTCCCCCGCGGGCCCGACGACGGTCGCCGTGATCAGCGCCTGCACCGTCCTCCGCCTGGGGCGGCGCGGGACGTAGGTGACCCCAGCCGGCACGCAGGTGAACGCGTTCGCGTAGGTCTCCTCCTCGCTCGCCACGCTGCCCCGGTGCTCGACCGACGTGACGACGTGCTCCCGGTTGAAGGCGCCGATCGGGTGCTCCTCGAGCCGGAAGCGGTGGCCTGGCGCGAGCGCCGCGCACAGGCTCTGCCCCTCGGCGCTCATGCGCTTGCGCGACGTCTGGCGGCGGATCCGGCGGGCCACCTCGTCGACGTCCTTCCAGTCGGGAAAGAGGAAGTGCCCGTCGTGCTCGTACGTCTCCAGGGCGCGGCGGAAGACGAGCCGCCGGAGCGCCGCGGCGGCCTGATCGAGGACGCCGGAGGCGGGCTCCTCGTCCTCGTCGCGGCTGACGAGCGTCGCGTTCGGGCGCTCGGGATCGTACTCGCGGTACTCGGCGACGTCGGAGCGGACCCGCCGCACCCCCTCGAACGCCGTGACCTTGTTGGCGCGCTCGGTCACGAGGCCGAGCGTCGAGAGGTAAACCAGCGGCGGCGCGCCGAGGCCGACCGTGACCGGCCCCAGCGACGCCTGCGTCGGCAGGTCGAGCGCGGCCGCCGCCCCCTCGACGGCTCCATGGAGGCCGTCCGACGCGATGGCCGGGTACGTCGACGCGTCGTCGCCGAAGACGATCGTCTCCTCGGGGTACACGATGCCGACGGCCGCGGCCTGCACGAACGCCGCGACATCGGCGGCCGGCGCCGGGGCGGCGAGCGCCGCGACCGCGGTGTGGACGAACGCCTCGACGCTCGCCGCGGGGGCAGCGAAGCGGTAGAAGATGCCCGCCTCGGCGAGCAGGCGGCTCACGAAGGCGAGGTCGCTCTCCTCGTATTGCGTGATGTACGCCCTGACGGGGTACTCGCGGGTGAGCTCCCAGCGCGTGGACATGCCCGCGCCGCGCAGGACGTGATCGACCACCTGATCGACGCGCTGGTTCTGGAAGATGCGCGAGCCGCGCTGGTGCCGCAGCAGCGCGATCGCGGGCACGAGGCGGAAGGTGTACTGCGCCGCGTCGTGGTGCGGGCGCACGCCCTGCGAGCGCACCGCCGCCACGACCCCGGGGATCACGCGCGCGGGGCCGCCGACGCGGAGGACGAGCACGGCGCGCTGGCCGAGCGCGAGGCGCTCCAGATCCTCGCCGACCAGCGCGCGGGAGGTGACCGTGATCTGGAACGAGTACGGCTTGCTGAGCGCCTCTCGCCCGCGGATCGCATGCACGCGGAAGTGGCCCGGTGGAAAGGGGAAAGCCGAGAAGAGGTACGGCGTGTCGCTCGGGTCGGTGCGCCCGGGCAGCCGGACGTCGGCCGAGAGGGAGGCCTGGAAGGTCATGGGGTCCTTGCGTGCGTCATCGTGGCTCCAGGCTGGCTCGATCCCGCTGCAGCCGGCCGCGCAGGAGCCGGAGTACCCGAAAGCCTAGAGCAACTCGTTCCCGTCAGGCCAGCCGGTGGGCCGGTCACCTCAACCTGGCCGGTCACCTCAACCTGGGTCCGGCCACCTCAACCTGGGCCGGTCACCTCAACCTGGGTCCGGCCACCTCAACCTGGGTCCGGCCACCTCAACCTGGGTCGGGTCCGGCCACCTCAACCTGGGTCGGGTCCGGCCACCTCAACCTGGGTCGGGTCCGGCCACCTCAACCTGGGTCGGGTCCGGCCGGGTCGGGTCCGGTCACCTCAACCTGGGTCGGGTCCGGTCACCTCAACCTGGGTCGGGTCCGGTCACCTCAACCTGGGTCGGGTCCGGCCACCTCAACCTGGGTCGGGTCCGGCCACCTCAACCTGGGTCGGGTCCGGCCCCCCCCGGCTCACCCTGCCGCGACGGGCAGCCGGCGCGGCGCCTCGGCGCGCGGCGCCTTGAGCCGCGCCCGCCGCAGCTTGTGCCAGGCGAGGATCCCCGCGTCGGCCCGCACGAAGCGGCACGCGTCCAGGTCGGGCTCGAGCGGCTCCGACGACGCGAGCATCCGCTCGTCCCCCGGCTGGATCAGCCGGAGCTCCAGCATCACGGCGAGCCAGGCCACGAGCCGCCCGAGCACCGGGATCGGCACGTAGTACCGCCCCAGGATCGCGGTCCGCCTCGCATCGATCGGCGCGCACGCCGCCACGCCCAGCGCGCGCCCCCCGAACGACAGGCAGAGCACGCCGGGGAAGCACACCTCCATCGTGAACTTCCACCCCCGGCGCCCGTCCCAGGGCCTCCCGTCGTCGTGGCGGAGCACCCCTTCGGTGTGGATGGAGTCGCCCTCGGTGCGGACCTCGTAGGGGTCGAGCAGCGCGCCGACCCCGACGGCCCACGGCCGATGCGCGAACGGCAGGTGGTGGATGTCGAGCATGCCCTCCATCGCGCGCGCGAACGGCACGTCCCACTCCATCGTCGCCGTGTGGGCGTGCCGCTCATCGGGCGGCAGGCCGTCGAACCAGGGCACCGGGGGCAGCTCGGCCGGGCGCTCGCCCCAGAAGAGCCACACGAGGCCGCGGTGCTCGCGCACCTCGAAGCGGCTCAACGCGAGCGCGTCGCGCGCGCGCCCGGCGTCGCCGTCGCCCGCCGGCCCCGGCACCCGCGCGGCGCGGCCCTCGCAGGGGATGGCGACGCAGCGTCCGTCCGCGGCGAACCTGAAGCCGTGGTACGGGCACTCGATCGCGCCGTCCACGACGCGCCCCAGGCCGAGGTCTGCGCCGCGGTGCGGGCAGCGCGCCCGCGCCGCGACCAGGGCGCCGCGCTCGTCGCGGAACAGCACGATGCGCGCGCCGAAGCGCTCGACGGTGACCGGCCGCTTGCCCACGGTCGACGCGTCCGCGATGATGTACCAGGCGCCCTCGATGAACGAGCCGCGCCCCTCCTCGATGCCGTGCTCTCGCATGACGTTCCTCCGATTGCCCGGCAACGTGGGGCGCGCGCGGCGGGGAGGCAGTGACCGCGCGCGCCACAAGGGCTGACCCGCGGCGCCAGGCGGCCGCGGGCGCCACGACGGCTGCCCCTCGGCGCCAGGCGGCCGGGGCGCTGGCGCGCGCGCCGACGATCTGGGCCCGCGTGGCCGGCCAGCTCGCGGATCACGCCGCGCGGCGCGGGGCGGACCGGGCGGCGCTGCTCGAGGCCGCGGGGCTCGCGCCCGCGGCGCTCGCCGATCCCGACGCGCGCGTGCCGCTCACGGCGTTCTATGCCCTGATCGAGGCGGCCGTGGCGGCCACGTCCGATCCGCACTTCGGCCTCGATTTCGCGGGGCGCTTGCGGCCGGAGCACTTCGACGCGCTCGGCTTCCTGGCCATGACGAGCCCCACGCTGGGCGAGGCGTTCCGCCGGATGCTCCGCTACCAGCAGCTCTGGAACGAGGGCGAGCGGTACACGCTGGAGCTCCGCGGGGCGCACGTGCACCTCGGGTTCACGCCGTTCGGGCCCGAGCGGCCGGCCCACGGGCAGATGGCGGAGATGTTCGCGCTCGACGTGCTCGTCAACGCGGGGCGGATGTGCGGCGACCCGCTCCCGGCGGCCCTGGTGCGGTTCCGCCACGCGCCGGCGGGCGATCCCGGCCAGAAGGAGCGGCAGCTCGGCGCGCGGCTCCTGTTCGAGGCGCCGGTGACCGAGCTGGTGGTGCCGGCGGAGGTGCTGGACCGGCCGCTGCCGCACGCGAACGAGGCGCTCGCCGGCTTCCTGGAGCGCCAGGTGGGCGCCATGACGGCGAGGCTGCCGGGGGCGGCGTCGTCCGCGGTCGCGGACCGCGTGCGGGCGGCGCTCGGGGAGCGGCTGCGCGAGGGGGCCGACCTGCCGGCGCTCGCGGCGCGGCTGCGGATGAGCCCGCGCACGCTCCAGCGCCGCCTGGGCGACGAGGGGACGTCGCTCCATGCGCTGCTCGACGAGGTGCGGCGCGGGCGCGCGGCGGCGCTGCTGGAGGCGAACATGGCGATCGGGGAGGTCGCGTACCTGCTGGGCTACTCCGAGGCGAGCGCGTTCCACCGGGCGTTCCGGCGCTGGACCGGGATGACGCCGGAGGCGTTCCGCGCCCGGGCCCGGGGGGGGCGGGCGGCGTCCGGGGAGTGAGCGAGCGCCGCGCGCCGCGGGGAGAACACCCCTGTCGAGCTCGAATGCGCGAGACGCCCATCGATGAAACGCCGCGGCCGGGCGTCGACGGGCCGCCGAGAGCGGCGTGCTCCGGGCTGCGCGCGCGCCCTGGCGTGGCTATGCTGCCCGCTCTCTATCCTGACTTGCTGGATGGATGACTTCGGAGGACGACATGAAAAGTTCGAGCTGGCAGGGCGGAAAAGGGGTGATTGCCGGCGGGGCGCTCGCCGCGACGGCGCTGCTCCTCGGCGCCGCGGCGGACGCGGCGACGAGCCAGAAGCTCCGGTACCGGTTCGATTCGGTGTCCGATCCGGTGACCACGGTGATCGACGACAGCGGAAAGGGCCACACGGGCACGGTTCAGACCGCCAATGGCGGTGAGGTGGTGCCCGTCGCCGGCGCCGACGGCCTCGGCGTGCAGTTCCCGGAGGTGTGCGCCGGCGCCGGATGCCCGCTCGCCGTCATCACCGCCGCGGACGCCGCCTCCCTGAACCCGGGCACCGCCCCGTTCACGTTCGGGGCCAGGGTCCGCCTCACCCTCGACGATCTGAGCGCCGACCACGGGTCCAACCTCGTGCAGAAGGGGCTCTACGACACCGCCCAGTGGAAGCTGCAGATCGACGACGCCGCGACCGGCAAGCCGAGCTGCGTGGTGCGCACCGAGAACGGCGCCGACGCGATCAAGGTCAAGTCGCCGGTGGGGGTGGCCGACGGCGCCTGGCACAAGGTCTCCTGTCGGCGCACGAGCTCGGAGCTCATCCTCCTCATCGACAACGTCCCCCAGAACAGCAAGCCGATCGCCGCGAGCTACGACATCAGCCCCACCGGCGAGGAGGTCAGCATCGGCGCCAAGAGCGCCGGCAACAACAACGACCAGTACCACGGCGCCCTCGACGACGTGTACTTCAACCTCGACTGAGCTCCTCCGTCGCGAAAGGCCGCGCGGCGGACACGAGCACGGCTCCCCCGGGGCCGGCGCACGGCCTCTCACGGCCACAGGACGGGCACGGGCACCGACGAGCTCTCCGTTGTCCCGGTCCCCAGCCGCCCATCCTCCCCGTAACCCCAGCATTGCAGCACGTTCGTCTCCGAAAGCCCGCAGGAGAAGCCGTCCCCGAGGCCCAGCTTCTGCATTCCGCTCAGGCCTGTGTATGTCGGGACGAGCTCGCTGATGGGGATTCCGTTGCCGTATTGCCCCACGTCGTTGCTGCCCCACATGAAGACGCGACCGGCGACGAGCGCGGCAGAATGCATGTAGCCTGCGTAGACGGATCCGACGTTCCTCAGATCCAGGGGCGCGGGCTCCTCCTGAGCTTCCGAGCCGTCCGCGCCGATACCCAGCACACCATAGGCATTGCTGCCCCAGCAGTAAGTGCCGATGGAGGTCACGGCGCACGTGTGAGCACGCCCGCAGCTCACGCTCCTCACGTCGATCAGCGACGAGACCCAGCGGGGTGAATGAGAAGCCCCCCCGGCAGGCCGGCCGAGCTGCCCCGACTGGTTGCGCCCCCAGCAGTACAAGCGGCCTCCTGACACGACGGCACAGACGTGCGCGGTCCCCACCGACACCTGAGACACAGGCGCATCGTCAACCCGTATCTCGACGGGCGAGCTCGATCGGATCAGCGTGTCATCCGCGAGCTGACCTTCGAAGCCTCTCCCCCAGCAGAAGAGCCGGCCGCTCCTGTCGATCGCGCACGTGGTCGCGCCGCCCGCCGCGATCTGGTGGATGTCTTCGATGCTGACCTTCCCGGGTGATTTTCTCGGCGTGGTACCGTCGAGGCCGAGCTGGCCAACCGCGTTGCTCCCCCAGCAGTGCACGGTGCCGTCCGAGAGGAGCGCTCAAGCACCATCACGGCCCCGCGCGGTCCGCCTATCGGTCGATCTCAACCACGATGTTGACCAACGCGGGCCCTGGGCTGCGCCGGCGCGGGCCCGGGATTTGCGTGAGGAGATCCGCGCGCGTGGCGTCGAGAGTCGGTTCGTCCGGGGTGGCAAGACGGCACGACAGGTCACCCCACCCAGGCTCCAGCGACCTGGGCGCATCTCACCTTCGCAACGCCAGTGAATCGAAATACCAAACTTCACGAACTGCTGTTTCCATGGCAGCCCAATGGCATCATTTCTTGCTCAGGCACCGGCCGGCCGAGCTCTGTCAGCTATGCTTCCGGCGAACCATGGGCATCAGGAAACGGAACGCGCCGGACGTGTGCGCTCCGGAAGCCTCACGCCGTTTCAATGGCCCCGGCGCTGGCAGCAGGGCGCCAGCGCGCTCTGACGGAGGACACATACCATGAAATTGCTCATACTCGCCGTCTCTGTGGTGGCAGCAGGCGCGCTCGGACTCGCGTGCGGGAGCAGCGGTGCTGCCAATGGCGACAGCAGTTCTCAGGATTCAGGCAATGGAAGTGCGGGTGAAGGCGGCTCGCCGAGCTTCGGCGGCGGGGGCCATGGCGGCCCGTCGGGCGGAGGCGAGACGTGCGCCTCCCAGACGGCCAGGGCCGATCTCGAACCCGTCTACCTGGCCTTCGCGTTCGACGTATCGGGCAGCATGGGCGAGGCCGACCGCCCCTGGCACGATCAGTCGCTGAAGTGGGATCCCGTGGTCAAGGCCACGAAGCAGTTCTTCAACGACCCGCTGTCCCGGGGGATCTCGGCATCCCTCACGTTCTTCCCCAGCGACCACGAGGACAACGACCTGAAATGCTTGGCCGAGACCTACACGACCCCGGATGTCGCGATGACGCCGCTGCCTTCTCCGGCCTTCGCCGACGCGCTCGACGAGATGACGGAGGAGAGCGAGCGGGAATGGCGCGGCGGTACGCCCACGCCGTTCGTGATGCACGGGACGATCTCGCTGATCGAGGCGCTGCGGCGGGCCACGCCCGGGAGGTACGCCATCGTCCTCGTCACGGATGGTTATCCGCAGGGCTGCGGCGAGCGGAACAACAGGATCTCGCGCGTGGTGGACGAGGCGAGAGCGGCGCTCGCGAAGGACATCCCGACCTACGTCATCGGGGTCGCCAACCCCCCGTTCCCTGACGCGCCGGAGACCGTCGCGGACATGGACCAGGTCGCCGTGGCGGGCGGAACGGAGCACGTCTACCTGATCGACACCGGCAACCCGGAGTCCACCACGGCCGCGTTCAAGGCCGCCGTCGACGCGATCCGCGGCGCCTCGGTCTCCTGCACCGTCGAGATCCCGCCGGCCCCCGACGGGAGGAGCTTCGACGCGCAGAAGGTCCGCGTGACGTACCGGAGCGGCGACGGCGAGCCGACCGCGCTCACGTACGACCAGGGCTGCGCGACCCAGCGCGCGTGGCGCTACGACAGCCCCGAGGACCCGACCGCCATCGTGCTCTGCGAGAGCACGTGCGCCGCGATCCAGGCAGATCCGGAGGCGGCCCTGGGGGTCGACTTCACCTGCGAGGACGTGATCGTCATCCCGCGCTGATCGATGGGAATCGACCGGCGGCCCCGCCGGGCGCGGCGGCGCCGGAAACGAGGAAGGCCCCGCGCGGGGCCTCCCTTCACCTACCCGCGCAGCGGAGTCCCTTCACCTACCCGCGCAGCGGAGACCGCATCACCGGCTCGGCCACGGCGCCGACGCGTACGTCGCCTCGGTGTTCGGAGGCGTCGCGCTGGCCGTGGTCCGCGCCGTGAAGCGCACCACCGTGCCGGCGGGGACGTGGCGGCTGATCGCCCACTCGCCCCACGACTGGTACTGAAGGTCGTAGCTCGAAGACCCCACCTGCGCCTTGACCGAGCCGACGTCGGTCAGGCGGCCCGACGGCGGAACGACCTTCACCTGGATCCACCAGTTGTTGATGTTCGGCGACACGGTGAACTGGAAGTTGGACGTCGTGCCTCCGCCGCCGCTCCCGCCCGTGCCCCCGCCGCCGCTTCCGCCCGTGCCGCCTCCACCTCCGCTGCCGCCCGCGCCGCTGCTGCCGCTCCCTTCCAGGATCTTCGACTTCACCCACCTGCCCGACTCGGTCAGCGACGAATCCGGCCAGTTGCCGCCAGGACCGGCCCCGGGGCGGAGCGCGGAGGCCGTCTCGTCCTTGTCGAACAACGACCAGTTGGCCCAGCTGATCTTCCTCGTGTCCAGCCAGCTCATCCAGGTCTGCGACTCGCTCAGGTTGAGCCCGCCGTTCCCCGAGGCGTCGCAGGTGCCGAACTCGGTCACGAACAGGGCCAGCCCCCTGTCGAGGGCGGTCTGCGCCTTGCGACGCAGCGACTCCCTGTGCGTGTTCGCGTAGAAGTGCAGCGTGTAGGCGATGTTGGACCGCCCGGTGATGGGGTCGCTGGCGGCGACGTCCACGTCCTGCGACCAGGTCGGCGTGCCCACCACGATCACGTTGTTGGCGCCCTGGGCGCGGATCGCGTCGATCACCTCGATGGCGTAGGGCTTGATCCTGGACCAGGGCTCGTTGTCCGGCTCGTTGAAGATCTCGAAGATCACGTTGGGCGTGTTCTTGTACTCCCGCGCCATCTCGGTGAAGAACGCCTTCGCCTGGTCCTTGTGATCGGTGGCGCTGTGATCGTGCCAGTCGATGATCACGTAGATGCCCTTGTCGACCGCGGCCCGGACGACGGTCCTCACCTTCTCCTTCTCGGCCGTCGGGTTCGTGAGGTACCCGCCCGACTCGACGGCCATCGCCGCGCGGACGACCGTCGCGCCCCAGCCGTCCGCGATCGTGTTGACGACGGACGCGTTGTAGAACGAGCCGGCCCACTGGCTCCAGAACAGGCTCATGCCCTTGAGCTGGACCTGCCGCCCGTGCTGATCCCGGAGCTGATTGCCCACGATCTGGAGCGCGCCGTGCGTGTCCACCGGCCTGCTCGACGCCGCGAACGACCCCTCGTCCGTGGGCTCCATCACGCCCTCTTCGCCGCTCACGTCCTCCGCCGAGGCCACACAGCCGCCCAGCGCGACCGCCTGCACCGCGGCAAAGCACAGACCGAGCCGGGTGCTCGAACCCGCCAACCAACCAGAAAGCAAGCCATTCATCGTGTCCTCCAGGGCTCTCCCGCCGGATCCGCCGGGCCACGAGAGGGCACCTCCGGGACGTGCCCCGCACACCCACGGCGCGGCCGGACGCCTGCTGGCCGGGCAGCCGCCGGCGCGGTGAGCCTGCGGGCGACGAGCGTCGCGGGAGCGCCGCGTCGTGACGACCGATGCGGAACCAAGCTGGTCAAAGGAAGTCGACCCTCGCCCGCAGCCCCGGGGACGAGCCCCGAGACGGCAGCACGAGAGCCTGCCAGGCTCTTAGCAGACGCCGGCCAGATCTTGAATCCTCAATTTGGGACGAGCGCGAAGTGAAGCGCTGGTGAATCTTTCGATCTCGCCTCGACCGCCGGAGCGCCGGGCCCGGGCTCAGGACGCCGCCGGAATGAGCAGCTCCTCGAGGACGGTGGTCAGCTCGTCGACCCTCACCGGCTTGGTCAGGTAACGATAGAACCCGGCCTGCTCGGCGCGGCGGGTGTCCCGGGCCATCGCGGCCGCGCTGAGCGCGATCACGGGGATATGGCTCGTCTCGGGCATCTCCCGCAGCTTGCGCATAGCGTCGTAGCCGCTCATGCCGGGGAGGTTGATGTCCATGATGACGACCTCGGGCCGCCGCGCCCGCGCGAGCTCGATGCCGATCTCGGCCGTCGGCGCGGTGATCAGGTGGACCCGCTCGAACTCCGAGATGAGCTCCTCCATGAAGGCGATGTTCGACGGGTTGTCCTCGACGTACAGCACCGCGTGGCGGACGTCGCCGGGCCCGGCGAGCGGCGACGCCTCCAGGCGCGCCTCCGGCAGCCCCGCGGCCGCGGTCTCCTCCCTCGCCTGGTAGGCGGGGAGCTCGACCCAGAACTCGGATCCCTCGCCCGGTACGCTGCTGAACCCGACGCCGCCGCCCATGATCTCCGCGAGCCGCTTGGTGATGGCGAGCCCGATCCCGGTCCCCTCGATCGGCCCCGTCTCCTGGCCGGCGCGCTGGAACGGCTGGAAGAGCTTCGCGTGCTGCTCGCGCGCGACGCCCATCCCGTCGTCCGCCACGCAGATCCGCACGAGCCCGCCCGCCGAGATCGACACCACGAACGTGGCGCGCCCCCCCTTCCGGCCGTACTTGATCGCGTTCGAGCCGTAGTTCATGAGGATCTGCGCGAACCGCGTGCGATCCGCGGTGATCTTCGGGATCTCCCGGGGGAAGGGCGCGAAGGCGAGCGTGATGCCGGCGCGCTGCGCCATCGGGTCCAGCGTCGCCTTCACCTCCTCCAGCACCTCGAGGACGCTCACCGGCTCGAGCGACACCGTCACGCGGCCGGCCTCGATGCGCGAGAGGTCCAGGATGTCGTCGATGAGCTTGAGCAGGTGCTCCCCGCCCTTCAGGACGTGCTCTATCCGCTCCTTCTGGCGATCGGTGAGCGGCGTCTTCCGGTCGCGGTGCAGGAGCTGCGCGAAGCCGAGGATCGCGTTGAGCGGCGTGCGCAGCTCGTGGCTCATCGAGGAGAGGAACTCGCTCTTCGCGGAGCTCGCGGCCTCGGCGAGCGCGCGCGCCTTGCGGAGCTCCTCGGCGCGCTGGACGTCGCCGGTCATGTCCCAGAACGTGCACACGGTCCCCCCCTCGGCCGTGCGGCGCTCGCTCATGCGGAGGCTGCGCCCGTCGCTCGTGCCGACCTCCAGCGCGCCGCTCGGCGCCTCGTGGTAGGCGAGCAGCCGGGCGCGGAAGGCCGACGCCTCCTCGTCGCCGAGCGCGAAGGTGCCCGCGCCGAGGATGTCGTCGAAGAGCTCGGCGTAGCCTCGCCCGACGATGGGGCCGCTCACCTTCGCGCCGAGCCAGTGCCGGTACGCGCTGTTGCAGAGCGCGAGCCGATCCTGCGCGTCGAACACGGCGAACGCGCCCTGGATGCTCTCGACCGCGCTCCGGAGCAGGTCGTTCGCCCGCCTGGCCGCGGCCTCCAGGTGCTTGCGCTCGCTGATGTCGCGGATCGCGCTCGAGACGAGCGTGCCCCGCTCGGTCTGCAGCGGGCTCAAGCTGATCTCGACCGGGAACTCGTCGCCGCCCTTCCGGCGGCCGAACAGCTCCAGCCCCGACCCCATCGGGCGCGCCCTGGGCGCGGCGATGAACGCCGAGCGGTGCCCGACGTGCGCCTGCCGGTAGCGCTCCGGGAGCAGGATCTCGATGGCCTGGCCGACGAGCTCGTCGCGCGCGTAGCCGAACATCTGCTCGGTCTGGACGTTGACGAACACGATGCGCGCCTGCTCGTCGACGACCACCATGGCGTCGGGCGCCGCGTCGATGAGCTGGCGAAACGTCTCGTCGTCGATCATCCCATCTCCCGCGCCCTGCGGCGCCTGCGCCGCGCGATGCGGGCGCTCCTCGGGTGTGTGCTCATGCGTCATCGGGCAACCTCACGCAGAAGACGGCGCCGGGCGCGTTGTCCTCGACCCAGATGCGCCCGCCGTGCGCCTCGACCGCCATCTTGCAGAACGCGAGCCCCAGGCCGCGGCCCGCCCGCT
Source organism: Sorangium cellulosum (assembly GCF_004135735.1). Lineage (GTDB taxonomy): Bacteria > Myxococcota_A > Polyangia > Polyangiales > Polyangiaceae > Sorangium > Sorangium cellulosum_F. The sequence continues at coordinate 8,026,736 of NZ_CP012670.1, forward strand.
GGGCGGCCTGCGCGTCGGCGTCGAGCTGGACGAAGCGCTCGAACACCCGCGCGCGCATCTCGGGCGGGAGCCCCCGCCCGGAGTCCGCCACGCGGAGCTCCACCTCGGCGCCGTCCTTGACCGCGCTCACGGTCACCGCGGTCCCGACCGGGGCGTGGAGGATGGCGTTCTCGAGGAGGTTCTCGATCGTGCGGCGCAAGAGGTCCGGATCCGCCTGGACGGCGGGCGCCTCGACGGCCTCGCGGAGCGACAGCGACCGGGAGCTCGCGCGCAGCTCGAGCGCGGCGAACAGCTCGCCGACGAGCGCGCGGAGGTCGACGCGCGCGCGCTCGGGGGTGAGCCGCCCCTCCTCGCTCTTGCTGATGTCGAGCAGGTTGTAGACGAGCCGCAGGAGCGACCGCGCCTGGTCGCGGATGTGCCGCGCGGAGTCGCGCGCGTCCTCCGGGAGCCCGCGATCCCGGAGCAGGACCTGCGCGTGCAGGTCCATGCTGCTCACGGGGTTCTTGAGGTCGTGCACGACGAAGGCCATGAGCTGCTCCTTCTGGAGCTGGAGGCGCATGAGGGCGTCGCGCTGCTGCCGGACGCGCTCGACGTGCTCGCGCAGCTCCGCGCCGAGCCGGCGCATCCGGAGCGCCGTCTGCACCCGCACGAGCAGCTCCGCCGGGCGGACCGGCTTCGTCAGGAAGTCGTCCCCGCCGGCGCGCAGCGCGCTGTCGAACGTGTCGACGTCGCGGAGCGCGGTCAGGAACACGATGGGCGTGTCCGCGCCCTCGGGCAGGCCGCGGATCCGGGCGCACACGGCGAAGCCGTCCATCCCCGGCATGCGCACGTCGAGCAGCACGCAGTCCGGCCTGTGGCGCTCGAACTGGCCGATCCCCTCCTCGCCGGAGGCGGCGAGCACGACGTCGTAGCCGTCGTCCTCGAGCGTCGCCTGCGCGAGGGCGCGGTTCTGCTCGTTGTCGTCGACGACGAGCACCCTGGATCTCGGCTCCTGCTGCTCCATGCGCCCTCCTCGGCGGCGCGAGCTTACATGCAAACGGGCCGGCCGGGGCGCGGGCGCGCGCAGCGCCCTGCCCCGGCCGGCCCTGGGACGATCGTCCTCGCCCGGCCGCGGCGCGGAGGCCGCGGCCGGCCGCGATCACTCGATCTCGAGCTCGGCCATCACCTTGCCGCTGGCCGTGAGCCCGGCCTCGACGTTGATGAGCGCCGTCTCGATGGCCCGGCCCGCCGGGATGAGGCACGCCGTCGCCTTCACGCTGCCGCCGACCGCGCCGTCGAGGTTGGCCGAGGCGTCGACCACCGCCTGGGCGTTGTCGACGAGGAGCTGGCCGCGCGCCTTGGCCACGACCAAGAGCCGCGGCAGGTTCGCCTTGAGCGTCGCGATCGCCGCGCTGAGGCTCTCCTCACCCGAGATCTCGACCGACGGCTCCTTGCAGTCGGCCTTCGCGCTCGCGCTCGCCTCGCAGGAGCCGCTGCACTCCGCGCTGCCCTGGCACTCGGCGCTCGGCGGCTCGAGCTGCGCCTTGCACTTCGGCGCCTCGTAGTCGACCGAGCAGCCGCCCGTGCAATCGGCGTTGCACTTCACGTCGACGCCGGCGTCGATCTGGCACGAGCCGCGGCACTCGCCCTTGCAGGTGCCCTCGCACGCGCCGCGGCACTCGCCGTTCGCCCCCTCGACCGAGCAGGCGCCGTCGCACTCGCCCTCGCACGTGCCCTGGCACGTCCCCTCGCAGGCGACGGCCAGGTTGGCCGAGCCCTCGCACGTGCCGGTGCACTCCGCCGTGCACCGGCCGGAGAGCTTGCCGGGATCGCAGCGCGCGACGATCTGCCCCGGGTCCACCTGGCACTCGACGTTGGCGCTGCACCTCGCCTCGCAGTTCGCCTGCACGCTCGCGTCGATCGTGCAGCTCGGCGGCTGGAAGCTGATCGTGAGCTCGCCCGACGCGGCCCCGAGCCGCTCCACGGCGAGGTCGCACCACGCGTTCGCCCGCGCGCTCGGGCTCGTCGCCGTGACCTCCCCCGGGTTCGCGCCGAGGTCGATCGCGATCGCCTGACACGCGTTCGTGACGTCCGTCACCAGCGCGCCCGCGGCGCCGGTGAAGTCCGACACCGATTGCATGAAAGCACCATAGTTGAGCTCGGCCTGGGCATCGAGCCCCCACTCCACCGCGGCGAGATCGGCGCCCGGCGTGAACTCGCTACAACACAGGTCCTGCTGCGCCTTGGAGACCTCCTCACATCCCATCAGCGGAAGCGCGGAGAGCCCGGCCAGTGTGAGAGGGATTGTCGCGATTCGCCACGTCGTCCGGATGTTCATCGGGAAACTCCTTGGTTGGTTGTCGGGAGCGCTGCAGGTGCCGGCTCGCCACAGACGAGCGGCGATCGCCCGCGAACACGGCCGCTCACCACCGATTCGTCCCCGGTGGCGGCCGTGGCCTTCGAAGCGCGGCGAGAATAGCTCACAGATCGGCCCCGCTGACAAGGACCACGTTGTGGAATTCTTCCTGTTCTGGACGGCGCCCTCGGCGGGCCCGCGCGCCGCGCGCAATCGAGGGCTGCGCGCGAGGGCCGATGGCGGTCGCCGCGGCGCGCGGCGACTGCCGAGCGCCGACCTCCGGACGTCCGGGGGCGAATCATCGGCAGATGGCCTGTCGTGGATTGACATGGCCCATCATCGAATTCCCTGTTGCAGAGCCCCGTCGGACCGTAGGACAATCGCCGCGTGACGACGCTCGGTCCACGGCTCCCCAGGCACGCGCTGGTCTCTCTCCTGGCGCTCGCGCTCGCGCTCGCGGCCGGGTGCGGGGGCACGTCGGACGACGAGGGCCTGGCCGGCGAGCCGCCCGCGATGCACGGGATGACGGCGGCGCACAACAGGGCGCGCGCCGCGGTCGACCCGCCCGCCGCCCGGCCGCTCCCGCCCCTGTCGTGGTCGCCGGAGCTCGCCGCGGTGGCCCAGGCCCACGCCGACGGGTGCGTGTTCAGCCATAGCAAGGGCACCTACGGAGAGAACCTGTTCGCCACGGGCGGCGCGTCCGCCACACCGGAGGACGTGGTCGCCACCTGGGTCGAGGAGGCGGCGTATTACGACCTCGAGGACAACACCTGCAGCGGCACCTGCGGGCATTACACCCAGGTGGTGTGGGCGAGCTCCCTCCGGCTCGGCTGCGGCGTCGCCGATTGCAAGGGCAACTCGCCGTTCGGCGGGGGCTCATGGCAGCTCTGGGTCTGCAATTACGATCCTCCGGGCAACTTCATCGGCCGGCCCCCCTACGAATAGCCGGGCTCTCCCGGCGTTCCAGCGCTCCGCGGCGTCCTCGAGCCCTCCCCGCCCCTCGCCCGCTCTGGTATCGCAGCCGCGATGGATTTCGGATGGACCCCTGCCCAGCGCGCCGTCCACGATCGCATGCGCGCCCTCGGCGCCGAGGCCGACGCCGCGGCCCCGGAGGAGCGCATGCGCGTCCTCGCCCGGGGCGGCGCGCTCGGCCTGCCGGTCGCCCGCGATCTCGGCGGCGAGGGGCTCGACCTCGTCACGACGGCGCTCGCCTACGAGGGCCTCGGCGCGACGCTGCGCGACGGCGGCGTCCTGCTCGCGGCGGGGGCGCACCTCTTCGGCGTGGCGCTCCTGCTCGCCCGGGTGGGCACCCCCGCGCAGCAGCGCGCGTGGCTGCCGCGGCTCGCGCGCGGCGACGCCATGGCGACCGTCGCGGCGACCGAGGCCGGCTCCGGCTCGGACATCGCGTCCGTGGAGGCCGCGGCCGAGCGCACCGCCGCGGGGTACCGGCTCACGGGCGAGAAGCGGTACGTGACCTGGGCCGACGGGGCCGACGTGTACTTCGTCGTGGCGCGGGATGGCGGCGAGGGCGGCGCCGCCGCCCCGGCGCGCGGCCTCACGGCGCTGCTCGTCCCCCGCGCGAGCGCCCCCGCGGGGAGCGTCCGCGCCGGCGCGCCGCTCGCGACCGCGGGGCTGCGCGGCGCCCGGCTCGCGCCCGTGTCGTTCTCCGGCTGCGAGCTCGGCGAGGGCGCGCTCCTCGGCCGCCCGGGCGCCGGCCTCGCCGTCTTCCAGATCGCGATGACCTACGAGCGCGCGCTGATCCTCGCCTTTCGCCTCGGCGCCATGGAGCGCGCCCTCGGCGAGGCCGTGCGCTTCGCCCGCGAGCGCGCGGTAGGCGGCCACGCGATCGCGCGCCACCAGGCGATCGCCCACCGCATCGCGCACATGAAGCTGCGGCTCGAGACCTCCCGGCTGCTCGTCTACCGCGCCGCGTGGGAGCTCGATCAGGGCCGCCGCGGCCAGGCCGAGGCCGCGCTCGCCAAGTGGCACGCCGCCGACGCCGCGCTCCGGTCCGCGCTGGATGATCTCTCGATCCGCGGCGGGGCCGGGTACCTCGAGGAGAGCGGCCTGCCGTCGGCCGTGGACGACGCGCTGGGCGGCGGCATCCATTCGGGGACGGCCGACGTGCTCGCCACGATCGTGGCCCGGTGGCTGGGCCTTTGACGACGCTGGCGCCAGCGTGGGGGGTGCGGCCGCTCGGGGACGAGGCCGCTCAGGAGCTCGCCCTGAGCGCGGCGAACTCGCCTGGATCGTGGATGGTGGGGGGATTGATGCCGCCACCGATGAAGTCCTCCGTCCGGTCGTACATGCCGAAGTGGGTCACCGGCGCCGGACCGCCCGGCGCCGGGAAGCCGTCCGCGCCTGCCTTGACCCCGAGGGCGTTCATCAAGTTGCAGTAGTACTTGTTGATCGGCGCGTTGGCGAGCGACGGATCGGTCCCCGTGGACTGGGTGTGTCCGTTGACCTCGCTCGGGGCGCCGTCGACACACGCGCTCTCGCTGTTGCCGGTCGTGAGATCGGGCGAGCCGTCCTCGACGTTCACCGCCCAGCCGGTCTTGAAATAGCCGCCGGCGCTGCCGACCTGGACGATCGGAAGGTTGTTGAGGTTGCGGGCGTTGCCGTCGGACGCGTCCTGGAACCAGACGGCCGCGCAGCTATCGAGGAGCGTCCCGTCGCCCTCGTCGATACGGCTCAGCTGCTCGACGAGGTTGGCGAACTTCCTCGCATGATAATCGTCGATCTTGAGGAGCATGTCGATCACACCGGAGACGCAGGAGCCCCCGTGGCTCGTACTCCCTGTGCGATTCGCGAGATCACCGCACAGGCTCGTCAGGCCGAGCCCCCGAAAAAGGTGGTTCCCGGGGTACTTCAGGAAGATGACGGGGTTCGCGTTGCACGCCGCCGCGAGCACGGCGAGGTTCGAATAGAGGTCCGCCCCGTCCATGCTGTCCGAGATCCGCCGCGTCAGCACGTCTTCGTCGAGGCTCAAGGGCACGCTCGACAGGTCGACGGTCTCTCGCGTCACGCCGAGCGCCGCGGCGACGGACGCGTTGCACTGCGCAGAAGCGACGGTCCTCACGGTCTCGTCGAGGAGGGCCTTCCAGGCCTCCAGCTTGTTCCTGTCCGCCTGGCTCATGTCGAAGCGCGCGAGCGTGTCGAGATCGTCCCGCACGATGTCGATGATGCTCTTGCCGCGGACGGCCTGGTACGTGTCCGGAGACGGGAGGGGGTCCGAGAACAAGCCCGTGAGCCTGGCCAGGATCTCCGCCGGCGCGCCCAGACCCGGATACAGGGTCTCGGGCGCCGAGTACGAAATCGCCCTCTGAGGGCCTTCGTGGAAGTCTCCCATTCCCACGCGCATGAACAGGGGCTCGCCGCCCGGGCTGAGCTGTCGTGCGATGACGTGGTCCAGCGAGGGACCGGTCGGCATGGCGTCGAACTTCACCTCGGCGGCGAACCTGAACGGGTCGTCGCTGTTGGGAGTGACCGGGTGGCACGTGAAGTACGACCCGTTCACCTGCGTGTGGCGATCGTTCCCCTGCCCTCGCTTCAGGTCCGGCGTCCACTCGTTCATCGCGCGGATGCCGCGGGGCATGAGGAGCTTGTCGACGTAGGGCGTCAGGTGCTTGAGCGTCGTCGACTGGAGGTCCGCGGCGGTGAGCGGGCCGTGCGACTTCTTCGGGAAGAAGCGCGTCGTGATGCAGCCATAGTGCGTGTACATCACGATCAGCCGCCTCGGCGGCGTGGCCGGCTGCGCCTTCGCGGCGCGGCCTGCGATCGAGCCGAGGAACGGCGCCGCGACGCAAGCCCCGCCCAGACCCCGGAGGAAAATTCTTCGATTCATGCGCTTTGTCATGATTGTATTTTCCTGGCCTCGATGGACGCCAACGCCCGGCTGCCGCTCGGAACGCCCTCGGGACGCCCGCGGTCGCCACGTCTCCATCCTCTCTATATGCCCGCAAGCCCGTTGACGTATTTCGCCACGCCGGGCGCGCTCGTCGAGCGGAGGCAACCCGTCGCGCTGCGGCCGCGTTGGGCGCAGCACCGGCACCGTGCCAGCCGCACCTCTCGGCCCGAGCCGAGCGGCGGTCGCCGCCGGAGACGCGCCGGACGCGCCGCGCCGTCTGCGCCGGCGGAGCGGCCGACGTCGCGCGGGGGGCCTCGGAGGTGACGCAGCGACGGGAATGTTGTAGCCGCAACGATCGCTGTGCGGCGCCATGTACCTGGCCCTGGCTTGCTGATCGCGGGCGCCCTCGCGGGCGCGTGCGCCGCCGCGCCGGACGCGCCCGCGCGGCCGGGAGGCGAGGTCGAGGCGCCGGCCGGCGGCGCGCCGCCTGAGGCCGCGGAGGCGGCGCGGGCGCCCATGCCGAGGCCGGGGCGGGCGCGGCTCGGGGCGGCGGCGATCGCGAACCAGGCCTGCGAGGGGTGCCACGAGGAGGTGGCGCGGGAGTGGCGCGCGTCGCTCCACCACCGGGCGAACACCGAGCCGGCCTACCGGCGGGCGTTCGCGATCGAGCCGATGCCGTTCTGCCGGGCTTGCCACGCGCCCGAGGCGAGGCCGGAGGAGCCGGCGCCGGAGGCGGTCGGGGCGCTCGGGGTGGGGTGCGTGACGTGCCACGTGACGAGCGACGGCGAGGGCGAGCTCGCGCCGCCGGCGGTGGTGCCGGTGCTCGCGGCGCCGTGGGCGGGGAGCGGGGCGCCGCCGGCGGCGCCGCACGCGGTGATCCGGGACGCGCGGTTCGGGGGCGCGGACGCGTGCGCGGCCTGCCACGAGTTCGCGTTCCCCGCGGCGCGAGGGCGGTCGACCGCGGCGCTGATGCAGTCGACCGTCACCGAGCACCGCGCGTCGCCGGCCGCGGACCGGCCCTGCGCGGCGTGCCACATGCCGCGCGGGCCCGGGGGGCGGCGCGGCCACGGGTTCGCAGGCTCGCGGGACGAGGCGCTCGTGCGGAGCGCCGTGGCGGTGACGGCGCGGCGGCCCTCGGCGACGCGCGTGGCGGTGACGCTCGCGCCCGCGAACGCGGGGCACGCGTTCCCGACGGGGGATCTGTTCCGGAGGCTCGAGGTGTCGGCGGAGGCGCTCGGGCCCGACGAGCTGGTGCTGGGGCAGGAGGCGCGCTACCTGGCGCGGCACTTCGCGCTGCGGCCCGGGACGATCGGGCGGAAGCTCGTGGCCGACGATCGGGTGCACGCGGCGCCCGTGACCGTGGAGCTCGACGTCGGGGCCGCCGGCGAGGGACGGACGATCGCGTGGCAGGTGGCCTACCAGCGGGTGGCACACCCGAACGGGGTGGACCTGCGCGAGGCGGAGATCGAGGGCGAGATCCGGGTGGCGTCGGGGAGGCTCGCGCCGTGAGCGGACGGAGGAGGAGCGATGATCGGGCGAAGGGCGCGGTGGGGGCTGGGCGGGCTCGTGATGGCGATGGCAGGGTGCGGACCGGCGCCGGCGCCGCAGGCGGCGGACGGGACGCGCGCGGAGGCCGCAGCGCCGGGGCCGGGCGCGTCGGGCGCGTCGGGTACCGCAGGCGCGGCAGGCGCATCGCGCACCGTGGGCACGCCGGGCGCGGCCGGCGGGGTGAAGGCGGACGAGGCGCCGACGCCGGCGCCGCCGACGTCGGCGTTCACGCCGATGGCGCAGATCCCGGCGGAGATCGATCTGCGGCTGCACCCGGTGGAGGGGGCGCTGCTCGTGTCGACCACCCACCCGATGGCGCTCGAGGGGGAGCCGATGGGCTCCGCGATCGGCGTGCTGAAGGACGGGAAGATCGAGTTCCCGAAGCGGCTGCGCCTGCCGGGGTGGTGGGTGGCCGTGGTCGGCGTCCACGGGCGCTATCCCGACCAGCTCGACCTGATCGCGACGGGCACCACGGGCCGCACCGGCGTCGCCGAGCACTACGTGCTGGGGGCACAGGGCTGGGTGCAGCGGGAGAGCGACCCGGGGCTGTGGTTCACCGGGGTGGCGAGGATGGGCAGCTCGCTCGTGGGGCTGGTGGGGCCGACGATGCTCGGGGCCCCGAGGTTCATCACGCTGCGCGGGCCCCGGGTGGGGCTGACGATCACGCAGGCGCCCAGGAAGGAGCCGTGCCGCGGGTGGGAAGCGCCGCTGCCTCAGCCGGAGCCCGCGGTCCGCCCGGAGGCCTTCGGGGCGACGCGCGATGGCAGCGCGCTGAGCTACGGGACCGACTGCAGCGGGGAGAGCGTCCTGGAGGTATGGAAGCCGGGCGAGAAACGCGCGACCCTCCTGCCCGTCCCGGCGCCGTCCCCGTCCGGGGGGCAGAGCCCCGGCGATGCGCGCACGCTGATCCTGCCGGGCCCCGGCGAGGGCGAGGCCTGGATCGTGGACGGGGGCGTGCTCCGCTACCACGGTGGGGAGCCGAGGCCGATCGACCCGCCGGCGAAGGGCGCGCACGTGCTCACGGCGTCGGCGGCGCCGGACGGCACGCTGTGGGCGATCGCGGACGGGGCGCTGTTCGCGCGCAAGGGCGAGGCCTGGGAGCCGGCGCCGCTCCCCGACGGGGTGAAGGCCCAGGACGTGGCCGTGGGGAGCGACGGGGCGGTGTGGGTGGCGGCCGGCGGGGCGATCCTGAAGCGCGGCGGCGCCGGCGAGGCCGCGGGCGCGGCGCCGGGGCCCATCCAGCTCCAGCAGGGGCCGCCGCCGAAGCCCAGGGCGACCCGCCCCTTCCCCAGGCCCGGCGGGCCGGAGTGCCCGCAGAACCTCGTGGTGCTCTACACGTTCAGCAAGACGGCGCCGGACGACTACGACTTCCCGATGACGCGCAAGGCGCTCAAGGGACGCACGGAGTTCTCGCCGGCGCGCTTCGTGGTGACGCGCGACATGGGGCAGCGCTTCTTGGCCGCGTTCGTGCCGAGCTGGGAGCTCGCGAAGCGGCTGCAGGAGCGGATCAAGGCCGATGTGCACGGCTCGACGCCGCAGATCGTGTGCGCCGAGCCGGAGGTGGTGCGGGAGCTGAAGCTGGATCTGAAGACGGGAGAGGTCGCGAAGTGAAGATTGGCGACCCGACCGAGGTTGCGGCGGCCCGCCCTCGGTCACGCCGGACGGCTCCGGGGGCCCTCACGACCCGGAGCCGCTTCGAGCTTCCTCGACCCCCTCCGGCGCCGCCGCCGGCTGAACCCTGAAGTGGCCGAGCACGGTCCAGGCGTCGAGCGCGTCGTCCTCGCTCGGCCTCGGGCCGATGTTGTGAAGGACGAGCGGGATGCCGCGCGGCCCCTTGCGATCGCTGACGATGCCGACGTGATCCGGCGCGCACGCGGGGCACGGCTTGAGGGCCCAGACCACGATATCGCCCGGCTTCCATGTGCTCACCGCGGCCTCGTCGAACGTCCTCGGGAGCGGCGTGGCGTGGGCGCGCAGGTAGGTGAGCATCGGTCCGACGCGGCGATGATCGATGTTGCGATCGGGGCGCTCGACCGTCGTGTAGGCGGCGCGGCGCGCGAGGATGTCTTCGTGAATCATCTTCTGGAGATCGACGCCCGCGGCGCGGACGGCGCGGATGACGACATCGGTGCAGACGCCGCGATCGGGGGCCGGATCGCCGCCCGGGTAGCCGATGGCGACCCAGGCGGGATCGTAGGTGACGCCGCGGGCCACCTCGAGGCGCGCGCGGGCAACGATGGCGTTGAAGGACGCCGCGGCGGGGGCGGGCCCGGCGAGGGGCGCTGGAGCAGGCGCAGGCGCGGAGATCCGCCCGGGTGCGGACTTCGCCGCGGGCACGGGGGTCGACACGAGCGCAGGCGCAGGGGCCGGCGCGACGCGGATCTCGCGGGGAGCGAGCTCTGGCGAGCTGCAGGCCAGGAGGGGGACCGCGGCGACGAATGCTCGGAAGCGTGAGCTCATGACCCGTCCTCGGCCGAGGAGGATGATCTGTGACATGGCCCGTCTTCCGGCAGGGCGGCGCGAGCGGGTAGGATGGGCGTCGATGCTGGCCTTTCTCAGGAGGCGGCGGCGCGCCGCCGTCCGCCGCGGGCCATTTCCGCCCGCGTGGCGCGCGATCCTCGACCGGAACGTGCCCTGCTTCGGCCGCCTCCCGGCCGAGGACCAGGAGGAGCTCCTCGGGCATATCCAGGTCTTCCTGGTCGAGAAGCCGTTCGAAGGGTGCGGAGGCCTGGAGATCACCGACGAGATCCGGGTCACGGTGGCAGCGCAGGCGTGCCTCCTCCTCTTGCACCGCGAGACGGACTACTATCCCGAGCTCGAGGTCATCCTCGTCTACCCGAGCACCTACGTGGCCCGCGGCCGGGAGGTGCGGGACGGGGGCGTCGTCGTCGAGGGCGGCCGCGCGCGGCTCGGGGAGTCGTGGTCGCGCGGCGCGGTCGTGCTCGCCTGGGACGGCGTCCTCGCGGGCGCGGCGGACGTGAGCGACGGTCACAACCTCGTGCTCCACGAGTTCGCGCACCAGCTCGACCAGGAGGAAGGCCCCGCCGACGGCGCCCCCGAGCTGCCGGAGCGCTCGATGTACGCCGCGTGGGCGCGCATCCTCGGCCGCGAGTACGAGCGCCTCCTCCGCGACGAGGCGAGCCTCAAGCGCACGGTCATCGACCCGTACGGCGCGACGAACCCGGCCGAGTTCTTCGCCGTCGTCACCGAGGCCTTCTTCGAGAAGCCACGCAAGCTCAGGGCAAAGCACCCGGAGCTCTACGATCAGCTGAAGGCGTTCTACCGCCAGGACCCGGCCGGCCGATAGCGGCGCCGCGGGCCGCCGCCCTCGCCCCCCCGCGCGCGGGTGGTCGCCCGTGCACCGATCGCCCGCGCGCCGATCGCCCGTGCGCCGATCGCCCGCGCGCCGCCCGTCATGGCGTGAGCTCGACGAGCGCGCCGACGTTGAGATCGATCTGCTAGCTCGCGAAGCGGCTGCAGGAGCGGATCAAGGCCGATGTGCACGGCTCGACGCCGCAGATCGTGTGCGCCGAGCCGGAGGTGGTGCGGGAGCTGAAGCTGGATCTGAAGACGGGAGAGGTCGTGAAATGAAGGCGGGGCGGCGGCTGCCAGGGCCCAGCGCCCCGGTGCGGCGCCGCCCATTCGTCCTTCGGCGACGAGGTACGGCTCCCGCGTGCCAGCGATCCCTGGCGGGGCGGTCCCGCGAGGGCGGACCGCCGGCGGCGGAACCGTCATAATAACTCGAAATTACTTAATTTTTTGGCGACCGCGCCTCCTCGTCCGGGGGCTCCTGGCGGGGCCGCTGTCGCGCGGAGCTGGCCAACCCGCGCGGGCGTCTTTACCAAGGGAAGGCTGCGCGCGCCGGCGCCGGCCGACCGCGGCCGGCGTCGCGCCCCGTCCGCCGGCCCCCTCGGGCCCCCTCAACCAGGAACGATCATGACCGACGCGACCGACAATCCCCTGCTCTCTCTCGGCTTCGAGATCCCGTTCGATCGCATCCGGAGCGAGCACGTCGAGCCCGCCGTCCGCGCGCTGCTCGACGACGCCCGCGCCCGCCTCGACGCGCTCGTCGCGGCGCCCGGCCCCCGCGCGTACGCGAACACGCTGGGCGCGCTCGAGGACGTCACCGAGCGGCTCGGTCGGGCCATGGACGTCGTCTCGCACCTCGAGTCGACGTCCACCACGCCCGAGCTGCGCGCCGCGTACAACGCCGTCCAGCCGGCGGTCAGCGAGCTCCTGAGCGGCATCCCCCTCAACGAGGGCGTCTACGGCGCGCTCAAGGCGTTCGCGGCCACGCCCGAGGCGGCGGCGCTGACCGGCGCGCGGCGCCGCTTCCTCAAGAAGACCCTGGACGACTTCCGGAGGAGCGGCGCCGAGCTCGACCCGGCCGGCAAGAAGCGCCTGTCCGAGATCGACGTCGAGCTCGCGACCCTGACCCTGCGCTTCTCCCAGAACGTGCTCGACGCGACGAACGCCTTCGAGCTCGTGATCGAGGACCCTGCCCGCCTCGCCGGCCTGCCGCCGAGCGCGATCGAGACCGCCCGCCAGAGCGCGGCGGACAAGGGCGTCAAGGGCTACCGCTTCACCCTGCAGGCGCCGAGCTACATCCCGGTGCTCACCTACCTCGACGACGCCGCGATCCGCGAGCGCTTCTACCGCGCCTACAGCACGCGGGCGACCGAGGGCCAGCACGACAACCGGCCGATCATCCGCCGGATCCTCGAGCTCCGCCGGGAGAAGGCCGGGCTGCTCGGCTACGCGCACTTCGCCGACCTGGTGCTCGAGGACCGCATGGCGAAGACGGGCGCGGCGGCGCGCCGCTTCGTCGAGACGCTCAGGGAGCGCACCGCGCCGTTCTTCGCCCGCGAGAACGAGGAGCTCGCCGCCTTCCGCCGCGAGATCGAGGGCCCGGACGCCCCGCCGCTGTCGCCGTGGGACGTCTCCTACTACGCCGAGAAGCTGCGCCGCGCGCGCTACGACTTCGACGACGAGGCGCTCCGCCCTTATTTCCCGCTGGATCGCGTCGTCTCGGGGCTCTTCGAGATCGCCCACCGCCTCTACGGCGTGCGCATCACGGCCTGGGACGACGCCCCGACGTGGCACCCGAGCGTGCGCGCCTACCGGGTCATCGAGGCCGACGGCGCCCAGGGCGCCGCGTTCTACCTCGACTTCATGCCGCGCGAGCAGAAGCGCGACGGCGCCTGGATGCACGGGCTCGTCACGGGCACGCCCGGCGGCGAGCCCGGCCCGGCCACGGACGACCCGCGCCACCTCGCGGTCCTGGCGGGCAGCTTCACCCCGCCGATCGGCGGCCGGCCCGCGCTGCTCAACCACCGCGAGGTCGAGACGCTGTTCCACGAGTTCGGGCACATGATGCACCACGCCTCGAGCCGGGTGCCGATCCGGAGCCTCGCCGGCACCAACGTGGCCTGGGACTTCGTGGAGCTGCCGTCGCAGATCATGGAGAACTGGTGCTGGGAGCGGGAGGCGCTGGATCTCTTCGCGCGCCACCACGAGACGGGCGCGCCCATTCCGGAGGACCTGCTCCAGCGGATGCGCGCGGCCCGCACGTTCCGCGCGGGCGCGGCGATGATGCGGCAGCTCGGCTTCGCGGAGGTCGACCTGGCGCTCCACATGGACTGGACGCCCGAGGCCGGCGACGTCGTGGAGCTGGCGCGCGACATCCTCTCGCGCTACTCGCCCGTCCCGCTGCCCGAGGGCTACGCCATGATCGCGGGCTTCTCCCACCTCTTCTCGAACCCGGTGGGCTATGCCGCGGGCTATTACTCGTACAAGTGGGCCGAGGTGCTGGAGGCCGACGCCTTCTCCCGGTTCGAGGAAGAGGGCCTGTTCAGCCGGGCGGTGGGCGACGCGTTCCGGAGCCAGATCCTCGCGCTCGGCGACACCCAGGATCCGATGGATCTCTACAAGAGCTTCCGCGGCCGCGAGCCGAGCCTGGACGCGCTGATGCGGCGCAGCGGGCTGGCCTCGCCGCCGTGACGGCGCCCCGGGGGCGCGGGAGGCCTTGACGGGCCGCCCGCGCCACGCGGGAGGTCGTGATCACCTGATCGAGAAGTTGCAGGCCGACAGGGTGGCGTCCGGGATGGTCTGGGTGATCGCCCAGTTGCTCAGCCGCGTGACCGAGCTCTGCTCGGTCCTGAACGCGTAGTTGCTCGCGAGCCGCACCTCGGAGCCGCCCTTCGGCCGGATGTACGCCGAGTACCGCTTCGCCGCCACATCGACCACCATCCGGACCGTGTACGTCTTTCCGCCGGTGTACGGGAACCTCGTCGCCGCCGTGTACCTCGATCCATTCCGGACACGAACGTTGCCTTCCTCGTCGAAGATGACGATCGCCGCGAGCTCGATCCACTGGTCCGCCGCGGCGCTCGACAGGCCGACCACGCCGTCGATGTACGACGCGCTCGGCGTGACGTCCCAGCTCGCCGTGAACGTCCCGCGCTGGGACGACGGGAGCGGCGTGTTCACCCACTCGCCCGGCTGCGCGAGCGGACACTCCGGCGGCGGCGGCGGCGGCGGCGTGCCCGCCGCGCCGACCTCGAACGCGCCGAGGTCGATCGCGCCCTCGATCGGCCGCCGCACCGCGGTGCCGTAGGGGATGAGCGCCGCGCGCGGCGGGTGGTAGAGCGGCATGGCGAGCGGCGATGGGAACGTGCGCCCCGAGATGCCCGACGTCGCGCTGACGCCGGCGTTCCGGAGCGGGCTCGTCGAGAGCAGCGTCACGTCGAGCTTCGCGACGTTGGTGAAGCCGGGATCGCTCACGACCTTCGTCCCCGTGAAGCCGGAAGGCACGGTCGTGCCCGTCGGGACCGCGTTGTTGACCCCCTTGATGAGCGGCTTGCCCGTCGCCCATCTCGCGTCGTCGCGGAAGACCTGGACGCTCCCGCCGCCGACGCGGTGAAAGATGTTGTTGTGCAGCTCGATGCTCTCGACGCCGTCGAACAGGTGGATCGCCGCGCTCGATCCCGCCTTGAGCAGGAAGGTGTTGTTCACGAACCGATAACGCCCGTTCGTGTCGCCCGTGCCGTCGCCGCCGACGCGCACCACGTACTGCGTGTGCGTCTTGCGGAAGACGTTGCCCACCACGTCCGAGTCCTCCCGCGCGAGATCCGGATCCTGCCCGTCAGGGCCGATGAGCTCGAGATCCTTGTAAAGGCCGCCCTCGATCCAGTTGTGATAGATCTCGTTCCTCTCCGCGCGGCTCTTCACGGCGTTCCCGCCGTTCGCGTCGTGGACGTAGCAATGCTGCATCCGGAAGACGGCGCCCGGATACGCCGTCTCGTCGGTGGCCATGTAGATGGGGTGCCTCGTCGTCCCGCTGCCGCACCCGTAGACCTCCACGTACTCCAGGGTGAGCGAGCCTGAGTCCGAGTCGGCGCCCAGGATACCGTGTGCGGGACAATCGCGGACCACGCTGTCACGAATGGTGATATCGTGGCCGTGATGGAAAATGCAGCGGGACGTGCCGCCGGTCACCTCGAGCCCCTCGAGCACGATATGGTTCGCGTTGATCTCGATGGTGTTCGTGCCGCCCTTGAGGAGCGGGCGCTTCCCGGAGACCTTCACGCCGCGGATCGTGATCTTCGACGACGGCGTGCCCCCCTTCCTGAGCCGGACGTTGCCCGGGTACGTCACGTTGCCGTCGACCTCCACCACGTCGCCCGGCGCGAGGCGACCGGCCACGTCGGCGAGCGTCTTGTAGGTCCTCGTCGGGCCGACGCGATAGACCGTACCGGCCGCCTGCTCCTCCGCGTCGAGGTCCTCCGCGATCACGTCCTCGTCGGGCGGCGCGCAGCCGAAACCGACGATCGACAGCGCCATCAGCGAGGCGATGTACTTCCCGGCGGCGACCGATCGCGACCCAAGGCCCTGTGAAATCGAATGCATGGCTTCCTCTCCCCCGGCGTCGCCACCCCCTCACGGTGAACGGGACCGTCGCGGCCGAATGGCACCAGGGGGCAATCGCGCCTCCCGCTGGATGCCCTCACGCCGCGAGCCGTCGGTGCAGGCCGTTCAGCACCAAGGGGGCGGATACCGGCGCTCTCGTCGAACAACTTATTCCTGGAAGACCCGGATGGGTCAAGATGAAATCTTTTCGAAGACCAAACGAACGATGATTTGGTCGTACACCCGGACTGCTATTCACATCAACATTGCAAAAATTCAATGCAACGTTGCAATGCGCAGCTCGCCTGCTTCCGCGGGGGATGTGTAGGGAAATGGTCGCCCACACGCCGGCGCGTAGGCCATCACGCGACGAATGTTGGATAGCAGCCAACACCGCCGGGTTCTCCGTGCCCATTGACGACCTTTGCCCACCCGATCCTCGTCGTCTCGAGCGAGGCGACTCCTTCTATGATGCCGTGGCGCCGGCCTCCTTCCCTCGGCGAATCCTCCATCATGGGAATCGGCGGTGGGCGGAGCGGGTGGGCGTTGGCGGGCTCACCGCGCCCGAGTGGGAGCGGCATTTCGCGCGGCTCGGCGTCGACGCGTCGAGATGTTTTGCGTGTTCGAGACGGGAGAGGGCGCCTCTTCGGGAGGAGCGCTCTCCAGGGCGCTCGCCGGCGCTCTGTCCGGGGGAGCCACTCCCACCTTCAACTCGGCCCCTTCCAGCGCTGGCGCGCCGTCGGGACCAGGGGGCAAGCGCCCTCCTCGAGCGCTGCGCCCAGCGGCTCGAGCGCTGCGCCAGGCATGGCGTGCGCGAGATCGCGGGGGCCCTCGAGCAACCCGGCGAGCCTTTGCCCGCCGCGCTCGTGCGCGCGGTGACGGTCCACGCCGCCGCGCGCTGCGCGGGCTACGCGAGGGCGGGTTCGTCCATGGCGTGCTGAACACGGACAGCAAGAACATCACCGGTGAGCGCCTCGATCACGGCCCTCACCGGCTCCTGGGCATCCATGATTCCGGCTTCGCAGACGGCGCATCTCGACGGGATGGGACTCCATGCCTTCGGCGGCGCGCGCCTTCCTCTGGATTCTCGGCAAGCTCGCCGGGGTGCGCTCGACGCGCCGGGAGCATTGGAATTCCGCACGAGTCGGCCCTTGAGGGAGAGAACCGCGAGGGCGCGAGGGCGCAGGGAACACGGGGAGAGAGAAATGTGGTCTCTCTCCCTCGCGCCCCTGCATCGATCCTCCTCGCGAGATCGGCGCCGGCGGCCGTCGGGCAGCCGGCTCGGGCCATGCAGCCCGACGGCCACGGGCAGCCGGACGGCGGCTCAGCGCCTGCCCTTGAAGCCCATCATCTGCTGCACCACCGCCTCGCTCTCCTCGGCGATGGCCCCCTCCTGCGCCGCGCGATCGGCGCAGTCCTCGCACATCTTCTTCTTCTTGCTTCCGACCTTGACCGTCCTGAGCTCGTCGACCTCGCTGTCGCACTCGCGGCACGTGGGCATCGCCAGACCTTCCTTTCGGGGCCCCAGCATATCGCACACGGCCGCCCCCGCGCGCCACGGCGCGGCCCGGGGCCGGAGCGCCGGGCCCGCTCGCCCGATGTTTGGCCCGAGCGCGCCGCGCGTCCTACGCTTCCGCCCAGCGAGCAACCACCAGGGAGGAAAGCATGGATCGAAGGCACGGCGCGCGCGCTCAGGTCGACTTCCCCGTCTCGGCGCTCGTCGACGGCCACAGGCACCGGTGCCGCGCGATCGATCTCTCGCCGACGGGCATGGTCGTCGAGCGCGCGCCGGCGCTCGCGGGCCGCTTCTTGCCCGCCGTCACGCCGTTCGAGCTCGATCTCGGGGTCGGGCGTCCGATCCGCCTGCGCGCCCGTCCGGTCTGGGACCGCGACAACCTGCTGGCCGTCCGCTTCGTGGTCATGAGCGACGCCGACCGGCTCACCATCGCCGAGCACCTCGACCAGAGAGCCCGTCGCCGCGAGCCGCTCCACTGACCCCCAGTTCCCTTCGGGGCGAGGCGACCGCCCTGCCCGTCGGGGCGAGGCGACCGCCCTGCCCCGCGCGCGTCAGCCACCGCGCATCAGGGCAGCCGCCGTGCCGGACGCAATGCGCGCCTGCAAGCCCGCCATCGCAGGGTTGCAACATCCGGGGCATGCGCCCTGGACATCTATGCGGATTTCCATCGAATTTTGTTCTTTTCGCGGTGGCATGCGGTCTGCTATGCCCTCGATCAGCGTTGCTGGTGCGGCCTCTCCCCCCCCAAGGCCCCGGCGACGCTTTTTTTTTGTCGAGTGGCCTGGAGTGTCAGGGACCGCCGGCGGGAGGCTCAGCTGTAGACCCCCTGCACGTAGTCGGTCAGCATCTTGATCTCGGCCTCTTGCTCGCGGCTCGCCCAGTGCACGAGATCGCCGATCGAGAGCATCCCGACCACCCGCCCGTCGTGGGCCACGGGCAGGTGACGGCAGCGCCGCTCGGTCATGACCGCCATGGCCTGGCGCGCCGGCGTGCTCGGCTCGACGCAGACGACCTCGCGGGTCATGACCTCCGCGACCAGGGTCGTCGCCGGCTCGCGCCGGGCCAGGATCACCCGCGTCAGCACGTCGCGCTCGCTGATGATGCCGCTCGGGGACGCGTCGATGCTCACGAGCAACGCGCCGACGCGCCGCGCGCACATCGACTGAACGGCCTCGAAGACCGTCGCCTCCGGCGAGATGGTGTAAACGCCTCGACCCTTCCTGTTGAGGATCTCGTCGACGCTGCCCATGGTTGCCTCCTCCCCCGAGCGGGAGCATGACGAGAAATCGCGCGATGTCGCGGGGGCGCGCGCAATTTTTTCGGTCTCGTTTCCCTGAGAGCCCGATTTCCGCCCATACGGTCACGTTCGCCTCAACCTCGGTCGGTTCGTTCGCCTCAACCTCGTTCGCCTCAACCTCGGTCGTTCGCCTCAACCTCGGTCGGTTCGCCTCAACCTGGTTCGCCTCAACCTGGTCGGTTCGCCTCAACCTCGGTCGGCCCGCCTCAACCTCGGTCGGCCCGCCTCAACCTCGGTCGGTTCGCCTCAACCTCGGCCCGCCTCAACCTCGGTCGGCCCGCCTCAACCTCGGTCGGTTCGCCTCAACCTCGGCCCGCCTCAACCTGGCCCGCCTCAACCTCGGTCGGTTCGCCTCAACCTCGGTCGGTTCGCCCGAACAGAGCCTAGACGGGATCGGCCGCGAGCACGCGGGCATCTGTCACGATGGTATCAAGCGGGACGTCGTCGTCGGTGGCGGGCACCTCGGCGATGAGCTGGAAGTCGAACGCGACGCCGACGGCGTGCGCTGGGGGGCAGAAGCGCGGCAGGGTGCGGTCGTAGAAGCCGGCGCCGTAGCCGATGCGGTGCCCGCGCGGGTCGATCTGGAGCGCGGGTACGACGATGACGTCGAGCGATGTGGCCTCCTCGTCGGCGGGGTCGGGCTCGCGGAAGCCGAGGCCGCGCTCCTGCATGGCGCCGGGGTCGGCGACGAAGCGGAAGGTCATGACGCGCGACTCGGGGTCGATGGCGGGGTAGGCCACCTGGACGCCGCGGCCGCGCAGCACGGGGTCGAGCTCGCGGAGGTCGACCTCGTTGCGGTCGTCCATCGGGTAGAAGAGCGCGACCCGCCGGGCGGCGGCGACGGTCGGGAGCTCCGCGAGGGCGCGCTGGATGCGGCGCGAGCGCTCGAGGATCGCGTCGCGGGGAAACGAGTTGCGGAGCGCCCGTGCGCGCTTGCGCAGCTCGACCTTGGCGCGGTGGCGCAGGGCAGCCTCGATCTCGGGGGCCATGGATCGGTCGTCGTCCATTCGGAGCGCATCCTAGAGATCCGACCGGGACGGGGGAACTGCCGCGTGAGAAATCGGGTGGATGGTGGCCCTCAACCTGGGACGGCCCTCAACCTGGGACGGCCCTCAACCTGGGACGGCCCCCAACCTGGGACGGCACGGACCGGCCCAGCAGCACAGCTCGTGCGCTCGCCGGGATAACGCGAACGACACGAAAATCTGGCGCCGCCCGGATCGCCACGAGACGATGGCGGCGCCCGGGGCGCCTGCCGCAAGACCAGCGGAGGTCGCCTCGGAGCCTGGAGGAGAGGAATGTTCTGGGAGGATTTCAAGAAATTCGCGGTCCGCGGCAATGTCGTCGACATGGCGGTCGGCGTCGTGATCGGCGCCGCGTTCGGCAACATCGTCAAGACGATCGTCGACCACCT
Organism: Sorangium cellulosum; assembly: GCF_004135735.1. Taxonomy (GTDB): domain Bacteria; phylum Myxococcota_A; class Polyangia; order Polyangiales; family Polyangiaceae; genus Sorangium; species Sorangium cellulosum_F. Next base: position 8,046,601 of record NZ_CP012670.1, read on the forward strand.
GATCATGCCGCCGATAGGCCTCCTCACCGGCGGCATCGACTTCAGCAGGCACTACCTCGTCCTGAAGTCGCCGAGCGGCCCCGGCCCCTACGCGACCCCGGACGATCTGGTGAAGGGCGGCGCGGTCCTCCTCCGGTACGGCCTCGTCATCAACAGCCTGGTGAGCTTCGTCATCGTCGCCTTCTGCGTGTTCCTGCTGATCCGGGCCATGGGAAAGCTCCAGCGGAAGGAGGAGGCGGCCGCGACGACGAAGGAGTGCCCCGAGTGCGCGATGAGCATCCCGATCAAGGCGGTGCGCTGCGGACACTGCACGGCGGCGCTGAAGGCCACGTAGGCCGGCGCGGGGCGCCGGTCGTCGAGCCGGGGGCGGCCCTCGCCCATGGCAGCCCGGCCGCCAAAAAAAATGTCGGCGCCATGTCGAGCCGGCGCGTCGAGCTCCGACCTCAGGGCAAGGCGAGGTCGTGGTGACCGCGCCGCCCCCCATCCCACCGCCGGGCTCGACCCCGGCCAGGAGACCTGATCATGACCACCCCGCAGAAGATCAAGACGTGCCTCTGGTTCGGGAGCAACGCCGAGGAGGCGGTGCGGTGCTACCTGTCCGTCTTCAGGCGCTCGCGGCTCCTCGAGGAGCTCCGCGCCGGAGACGGGGGTCCTGGCCCCAAGGGCTCGCTCGTGCTCGCCGAGTTCGAGATCGACGGCCAGCGGTTCGTGGCCCTGAACGGCGCCCCGCAGCTCAAGTTCACCGAGGCCATCTCGCTCATCGTCACCTGCGAGGCGCAGGAGGAGATCGACGAGCTCTGGAGCAAGCTCACGGCCGACGGCGGCTCCGAGGGCCAGTGCGGGTGGCTCAAGGACCGGTTCGGCGTGTCCTGGCAGATCGTCCCGTCGGCGCTGCCGCGACTCCTCGGGCACCCGGAGCCGGCCAGGGCGGCGCGGGTCATGCAGGCGATGATGCAGATAAAGAAGCTCGACATCGCGCGGCTCGAGGACGCCGCCCGGTAGACGCCCTCGGCCGGCGACCATCCCCCATGGCCCCATGACCCGGACGCTCACCTTCCTGCACACCTCGCCCGCGCACATCGCCCCCTTCGATCGGCTCCTTTCCGAGGTGGCCCCGGCCATTCCGGCGAGGCATGTGGTGGAGGAGAGCCTCCTGCGCGACGCCCGGGCCCTGGGCCTCACCCCCGAGGTGACCCGCCGTATCGCCCGGACGATCCTGGACGCCGTGGCGGGCGGGGCCGCCGTGGTCCTCTGCACGTGCTCGACGATCGGCGGGTGCGCCGAGCGCGTCGGCCAGGCGGCCGGCCATCCTGTCCTCCGCGTCGATCGCGCGATGGCGGAGCGCGCCGTCGCGGCGGGCGGGCGCCTCCTCGTCGCCGCGACGCTGGCGAGCACGCTCACGCCGACCCGCGAGCTCCTCCTCGAGGCGGCCGCGCGGGCCGGCAGGGCGATCGCGATCGACGAGGCGCTCGTGGAGGACGCGTGGGCGCGCTTCGAGCGCGGCGATCGCGCGGGATATCTCCACGCGATCGCCGCGCGGCTGCGCCAGGGGGCGCCGGCGGCCGATGCGATCGTCCTGGCGCAGGCCTCCATGGCCGACGCCGTGGCCCTGTGTCCCGACCTGCCTGTCCCCGTCCACAGCAGTCCGCGCCCGGGGATCGAGGCGGCCATCCGGGCGTACCGTTCGGCGGTCCAGAGCATCAGCTCATGCTGAAGCCCCGGCAGGGATCAGCCTGCGAGAAAAGAGCGGTAGCCACGAGCCGGGTCGGGACGAGCGCTGGAACGGCAACACCCTGAGCGGCGAAGGGGCTGCCGGGCGCTGGAACCTTTCCACTCCCACAGCCATGTGCCCGTGCACCATGCGGGCAACCTGGACGCTGGCATGAGCCTCATGCAAGATCGCGAGCATGCGTGGAAGAGGTGCATTGGTTGCCGTTCTGCTTTGCGCCCTTGCCGCCTGTTCGGAGTCGCCGCCCGACGACAGCGCGGGCGGCGGCGGCACAGCGCCAGTCGGCAGCGGCGGCGCGGAGCCAGTCGGCGGCGGCGCGGATCCGGTTGGCAGCGGCGGCGCGGGGCCGGTCGGCGGCGCGGCGCCGGTTGGCGGCGGCGGGGCCGGCGGCGCCGGGGCGACCAGCTCGAGCGCGGCGGAAGGCACGACCTCCAGCACCGCGACGGGCACCGGGGATGGCGGAGGCGGTGGAGGCCCCGAGGGCGCGTGCGCCAGCGTCTCGGAGGTGCCGTCCGAGCTGGGGCTCGACCCTTTCTATGAGAAGTACGTCGACGCCGCGGGAATTCCCGTCATCAGCTCCGAGAAGACGCCGGACGCGGCGCTGCTCCGCGCGTGCTCGGTCGTCGTCCGCATGCTCGGCCATCGCGACGACGTGCGTCAGGCGATGATCGCGAACCACACACGCCTCTCCGTGATGGCGGAGACGGAGGTGACGACCGACATCCCGGAGCACAGCGATCTCTATGAGGCGTTCCCCGGGACGGACTGGGACACGCGGGCCCGCGGCCTCGGCGCGACCCCCGCCCGCCCGGCGAGCTCCTGCGCCGAGGAGAACGTCCTGTGTTATCCGAGCGATCGGTACAGGGGCGAGGACATCCTCGTGCACGAGTTCTCGCACGCCATCGCGATCATGGGCATCGCCTTCGTCGAGCCGACGTTCAATCAGGAGCTCGCCGACGCGTTCAGGAGCGCGCTCCAGGCGGGGAAATGGGCGGACACCTACGCCGCGACGAACAAGGACGAATACTGGGCCGAGGGCGTCCAGGCCTGGTTCGACACCAACCTCGAGTCGATCCCGCCGAACGGGATCCACAACGAGATCGACACCCGTGCCGAGCTGCGCGACTACGATCGCCCGCTCCACGATCTCATCGCCAGGTATTTCCCCGACGACGCGTGGCGGCCGACCTGCCCCTGAGGGGCGGATACCGAGGAGCGCGCCCCGTGGTCCGTTCATGGCGCACTGGGCGTGTGCGGGCGCGCTGGTACCGCGACGCTCGAGCTCGCCCCTGGGTGCCTGGGGAGGGCGGTGCCCGCGTGGTAGAGAGGGCGCATGCGACGCCCTGCTCCGGCCCCTGACCGGGCGCATCCCAGGCGTGACCGCCGCGCCCGGCTCGCCGCGCTCGCCGGCGCCCTCGCCCTCCAGGCCGCGGCCCCTGGCTGCGCGCCCGCGCCCGCGCCGGCCTCCGCCTCCGCGCGCGGTCAGGCCTCCGCGTCCGCCCCCGCCCCCGCGCCCGCGCCGGCGGCCGGCTCCGCGCCGGCCTCCGCCGCCGCGCCCGCGCCGGCCACCACGCTGGTCCGACCGAAATGGACGATCGGCAAGCCGCCGCCGCCCGACAAGCCCACGGTCACGGTGCGCCCGCGCGTCCTTCATGACGTCCTCGTCAATCCGGGCATGGGCATCCAGACGTTCCAGCGCTTCAACGGCCAGGCGCTGAACCCCGGCCTCACCGGCCCGAACTGGTCCGAGGCCGGCCCGATCACGCGGCTCCCCGACCTCGCGATGAAGCCCGATTTCCCCGACAGCTCGGTGGCCTACCTGCGCTGGCACTGGGCGACGCTGGAGCCGGAGCGCGGCAAGATCCGCTGGGAGATCCTCGACCTCGCGCTGGAGGAGGCGCGCCGCCACGGCCAGACCCTGGCCATCCGCCTCATGCCGTACGACCGCGACGTCCCGCTGCCCGGCTGGTACCGGGCGTCGGGCGCGCGGCGCGCGAACGCGCCAGCGGGCGAGACGACCGGCTCGATCTGGGAGCCCGACTACACCGACCCGCTCTACCTGAAGCACTGGGGCGCCCTCGTGGCCGCGGTCGGCGAGCGCTATGACGGCCACCCCGATCTGGAGAGCGTGGACATCGCCTCCATCGGCTACTGGGGCGAGGGCTGGAGCGATCACGCGCCCCCCGTGGCGATCGAGCGGAGGCTCATCGACGTCTATTTCGGTGCCTTCAAGGAGACCCCGCTGCTCGTCAACGACCAGCCGAACGTCATCGATCACGCGGTGGGCAGGGGGGCCGGTCTTCGCCTCGATTGCTGGGGCGACATGCGCTCTTCCGAGCCGAACGTCAACTGGTCTCACATGCTGGACTCCTATCCGGAGCTGGTCGCGCGCCCCGCGGTGCGCGAGGCCTGGCGCCGCCGGCCGGTGTCGCTGGAGACGTGCGGCGTGGTGGGCGACTGGCTCGCCGCGGGCTGGGATATCGATTACATCCTGGAGCAGGCGCTGGCCTGGCACGCCTCGACGATCAACGTGAAGTCGTCGGCGATCCCGCCGGAATGGAAGGGGAAGTTCGACGATTTCGCCCGCCGGCTGGGCTACCGGCTGGTCCTGCGCCGGCTGGAGCACCCGAAGGAGGTGAAGGCCGGCGGGCCGATGCGGCTCAAGCTCTGGTGGCAAAACGCGGGCGTGGCCCCGGTCTACCGCCCCTATGCGCTGACGCTGGAGCTCCGCGCCGCGGGAGCGGCGGGCGCGGTCGAGCTGCCGCTCGACGTGCGGACGCTGCTGCCCGGGGACGCCACCTGGGAGGGCGAGGTGCGCTCGCCCGCGGGCCTCGCGCCGGGCACCTACGCGCTGCGCCTCGCGCTCGTCGATCCGCGCACCAGGGCGCCGGCCATCCGGCTCGCCATCGAGGGCCGCGAGCCGGATGGATGGTACCGGCTGGGCACGATCGAGGTGGAGGCAGCCGAGCGCAGCGCGCGCCGAGATCCCATCCGTTCGTTCGAGCGGAGGCTTCCTACAGCCGGCGGAGGCTGATCGCGAGCGCCTCGATGTCCTCCCTCGTGTTGTAAAGTCCTATCGACGCGCGCGTCGTGCCGGGGATCCCCAGGCGGTCCATCAAAGGCTGCGTGCAATGGTGCCCCACCCGCACCGCGACGCCGCTCCTGCCGAGGGCGGCGCCGATCGCCTGCGGGCTCATTCCATCCATGACGAACGCCAGGATGCTCGACTTCTCCCGCGCCGTGCCGATCAACCGGAGCCCTGGGATCTCGCGGAGCAGCTCGGTGCCGTAGGCGAGCAACGCCGACTCGTGGGCGTGGATGTCCGCGAGGCCGAGCGAGGACACGTAATCGATCGCGGCGCCGAGGCCGACGGCGCCGACGATGTTCGGCGTCCCCGCCTCGAACTTCTGAGGAGGAGGCGCCAGCTCGGTCCTCTCGAACGTCACCGAGAGGATCATGAGGCCGCCGCCCTGGTACGGCGGCATGGCCTCGAGGTGCCGGAGCTTGGCAAAGACGACGCCGATCCCGGTCGGCCCGTAGACCTTGTGGCCCGTGAAGACGTAGAAATCGGCGTCGAGATCGCGCACGTCGACCGGCATGTGCTGGACCGCCTGGCTACCATCGATGAGCACGGGGATCCCGCGCCCGTGCGCGAGGGAGACGATCTGCTTGACCGGGTTCACGGTGCCGAGCGAGTTCGAGACGTGGACGACCGAGACGAGCTTGACGCGGTCCGTGAGCATTCGCTCGAAGGCCTCCATGTCGAGCTCGCCCTCGTCGGTGATCGGCGCCACGCGGAGCGAGATACCCTTGTCCTGCCGCAGGAGCTGCCACGGCACGATGTTGGCGTGGTGCTCCATCTGGGTGAGGAGGACCTCGTCGCCCTCCTCGAGGAAATGTCGCCCGTAGCTGCTGGCGACCAGGTTGATCCCCTCGGTCGCATTGCGGACGAAGACGATCTCCCGCGCGTCGGCGGCGTGGATGAAGCGGGCCACCTTCTCCCGCGCGGCGTCGTAGAGCGCCGTCGCGCGCTGGCTCAGGGCGTACACGCCACGATGGATATTGGCGTAGTCCTCGCGCATGAAGCGCGTCATCTCGTCAAGGACGGCCTGCGGCTTCTGCGCGCTCGCGGCGGAATCGAGGTACACGAGCGGCCGCCCGTTCATCGGCCGCTGGAGGATCGGGAAATCTCGCCGCACGCGCTCGACCTGGAGGGTCGGCGTATCGGCCCTTTCCGGGACAATCTCCTCGATCGCTCTCATTGTCTTCATCTCCGATCGCCGGTTCGCCGGTGAAGCTGGCGAGATCGCGAGGGCCACACCGGCGGCACGAGGGCGCCCGGCCCACGAGGACGATCTAGCGCCAGCATGTGCGCGGGTCGATGCGGGCCAGGCCCCCCAGCCACCCGGGCGCTGACAGATCCCCTCATTTTATACGGCAAATTCGTCGATTCCCGCGCCGCTGGCACACCGCTTCCACTGAGCACCAATGTGGGACAGTTGTTTGCATGGGCCCACGAGGCTCAGGTGTTTCGGGTGAGCCTACGACGAATACGTGAGAATCTGCGGTCGCTGGCCGGAATAGTATCAGTATGAGGCAATCGGCGGGCGTCGACGCGTGCACGGAAGGCAAGGCGAAGGGGAACTTGACGACGACGCGCTCGGAGGAGCGGTCGCATTCGATGAGGGCTCGCAGGCAACTCGAGCGCGTAGGGCTCAGCGCGAGTAGCATCGAGCGGCTCCTTCACGCCGCTGTGAAAGTCGACCTGCACGTCAAGACCGTGCTGTCCTTGTCGCTGGCAACCCTGGGCGTTCTGCACTCGGTCTCCCTTTGCATTCACGTGATCGGGCGAGGGATGGCGTGGGCAAGAGACGGTAGCCCCAAGCACGCGACCAAACAAGTTGATCGCCTGCTGAGCAACAACAATGTGTCCCCATGGCTTCTGTTCGACGCTTGGGTCCGCTTCGTGGTGGGGCCGCGAGAGGAGCTGCTGGTCGCTCTCGACTGGACGGAGTTTGATGTCGATGACCACGCCACGTTGGCGTTGTACTTGATCACTCGTCACGGGCGAGCAACGCCGCTTATTTGGAGGACGGTCAAGAAGTCGTCGTTGGCTGGCAAGCCTGGGGAATCCCCTCAAATAATACCGAAGATCTCGCGGAAGACGGCGTGCTCCCGGACGATGCGGTCAAAGGCAATCATGAGGGGCCGAAGCCAGTCCTCGCGCAAGGTGGGAAGGCAGTCGTACCAGTAGAGCCCCTGGCGATAGAGCGAGTGTGTGCGGCGCTTGACCGTATTGACCTTTAGGTATCGATCGAGACCGGCTTCCTCGCTCGCAGCGCCGAGCAGCGTCAAGAGCGCATGGGCGATAGCCGCGAGCAGCAGCAGCCGATCGCGCCGCCCGGCGTTGCGGATGTGCGTGGCGGAGAGGCCCATCCCGAAGTGGTTGTCCTTGATGTCTCGAAACGTCTCCTCGATCGTGAACCTCTTGCCGTAGAGCTTGACGATGTCGCCCGCCTTGCGATCCGAAAGCGTTGTGGCCAGACACCACGCCTCCTTCATCTTCGGTGCGTGAACAAGGACGATGGCTGGAACCTTTGCGCGGTCGTCGGTGACGCGCACATCGCGCAGCATCGTGGCGCGGCGGCTCGCGGGCACCCAGGCGTCGGCGGGCCTCGCTTCCCCGACCGCGTTCTCGACGACGATACAACCGCGGAAACGGATGACGAAGTTCCAGCCGATGAACTCCAAAAAGTCGTAGAGCTTGCGATCGCCGAAGCCCCGGTCGGCGAGCAGAACGACCTCGACCGTCTCGTCGATGGCGCCGTGAAGCCACTCGATGAGCTCGTATTCGTGGTCCTTCTGGGTACCTTTTAACGCGGACTTCTTTACCGTCTTCCATGCCAGCGGCGTCGCACGACCATGCCGCGTCACAAGGTAGGCGCAGAGCGTCGTGTGGTCGTCCTTCTCGAAGTCCGTCCAGTCCAATGCGACCACAATCTCTTTGCGGACCCCGATCACGAACTGTACCCACGACCTCAGGGAATGAAACACGTCGATGCCGGTATTGCTCAGCAGCCGGTCGACCTGCTTGACCCCACTCTTCGGTTTGATGTTGGCGACCTTCGCATACGCTTGGCCGATGGCATGGATGGCCAGCACCGCCGCCTGCAGGACGCCAACGACGCCGTTCGCGAGCGACAGGACGCGCATCGCGTGCAGGTCATCGCCGAACAAATTCTCGACGAAGGCCTGGATGTACTTCTGGTCGATTTTCGGACGGATGGTCTGCTTAGGCGGCGCAGACGCGGAGCCATGTGCGGCAGGCTTGTGCGCGTCCTTCGCGAGAGTCGTCATGATGTCGCTCGAACCAACGGCGCATGCGGTAAGCTCGCTGGTCGCCTCCTACCAATGTATATTCCGACCAGCGACGACGATTTCTCACTCGCATGACGCAACTCTTCGCTTCGACGTCCATGAAGCTCAGGGGTTCGATGGTCATGTCGCCAATGATCGTACATGTGCCTACCGTGGAGTGATTCGATGTGACCATCAATTCGCCAGATTTCGCTGCGATAATGAGGGGATCCCTCAGCTGGCAAGCGCAACGCCTATGAAGACGAGGTCATTGAGCGGCTGCACGAGATTCTTCCGAAAGCAACTCGAGTAACACTCCTCGCGGACCGGGGCTTCGGCGACCAGGAGCGGTACGCACATCTCGGCAATCTGGGCTGGGACTACATCATTCGGTTCCGTGAGTGCATCATCGTCACCGATGCTGATGACACTGCGCGTCCTGCAGGCGAATGGCTCACATCTACCGGACGGGCAAAGATGCTGAAGAACGTCCGGGTCACGCAGGACAAGACGGCCATCACGGCGGTCGTGCTCGTTCACGACAAGCGGATGAAGGAGCCATGGTGCCTCGCAACCAGCCGTGCCGACCTGACGGCGAGCCAGGTGACCAAGCTCTACGGCCGTCGCTTCTGCATCGAGGAGACGTTCCGCGACGTCAAGAACGTTCATTTTGGCATGGGTCTCTCCGCCACACATATTGGCGACACTGCCCGACGCGACCGACTTCTGCTTATAGCTGCCTTTGCGCACGTGCTCCTGACGCTCCTTGGGGAGGCAGGAGAACGGGCCGGCCTCGATCGCCTCCTGAAGACCAATACCGTGAAGCATCGAACCTTGTCGCTCTATAACCAGGGATGCTACTGGTACACAGCCATTCCCAACATGCGGGAAGAGCGGCTTGTTCAACTCATGACAGCGTACGGCGATGTGCTCCGTGAGCACGCCGTAACCCGTGAAATTCTTGGGACTATATGAGGGGATGCATCAGACTCGTACCGGATCACCTTGTCCGCCGACTCGTCCCGGAGCTTCGCCGTCTGCCGCGCCCCCACGTTGCCGGACAGATCGTAACGCCACTCCGTGCGCCCCATGTCCGGGCTCGTCAGCGCCACCATCCGCCCCACCGTGTCGTACTCCGCCGTCGTCACGTTCCCGCGCGCATCCGTCACCCGGACCAGCTCATCCAGCGGATTGTACCCGTACCGCGTCACCAGCGTCGTCCACGTGTCCGACCCGCGCAACCGATTGCGCTCCTCCACCGCCACGATTGCATTGTCCACGTCCTGGTACGCCTTCCGCACCTTCCCGTTCGGGTCGATCTCCGTCGCCACGAACCACGTCGCCCCATCGAGCTCCTCGAGGTCGTACACCGTCGTGGTCACCGCCTCGCCCGCCTCGTCGTCCGGCTCCCGCCGCTCGATCACGCGCGACAGCACATCGTAGTCGAGCTCGATCGGGTGCTTCAGCGCCACCTCCACGAACGCCGTCGCCTCGCCCGTGTCGAACACCGGCTGGCCCTGCTGCACCACCCGGCCCCGCTCGTCGAACACCACCCGCCCGCTCACCGTCATCCCCACGAGCGGCTCGACCCCCGGCCCCTGGTCCTTCTCCAGGTCCTTCTTCGTCTGGATCACCCGGTCGAGCCCGTCCACGAACGTCACCGTCTCGATCGGGTCCCCCGGGTGCAGCACATCCTTGTGCCGCGTCCGCGCCCACGCCGGCGCCGCCACGCTCGCCCCCGGCTGGAGCGCGTAATCGAACGAGATCGTCGCCTCCGCCGCCGTGATCGGGTCGGTCGGCCCGAACACCGCCGTCAGCCGGCCGAACGCGTCACGCTCATGATGCATCTCATGGCCGTTGACGTCCTTCACCCAGCGGACCGCGCCGTACCGGTAGTCCGAGGCCGACTCCGCCTCGTACCCGAACGAGTCCTTCACCCACTCGAGGTACGTCTCCGCAACATCCTCGTACCCGTACTCGATCGTGTACCCCCGCGGGTCGACCGCCTTCGACAGGTTCCCGAACGCGTCGTGGAAGAAATGCCACGTCGGATTCGTCGACGCCTCCCCGGTGTACGGCGCCCCCGTCTCCGGCTCCTTGCCCCCGATCACCGTGTTCGTGACCCACTCCACCGCGCCGGTCACCGCGCTGTACTTCGCCGTGCGCTCGCGCAAGAGCCTCCCCGCGCTGTCGCGCGCCTCCACGCCCTCCGCCCGCACGATGTACGGCCCGTCGTACACCACAGGGTGCACCGTGTACGTGACGTCATCCTCCAGCGTCCCCGGCTCGCCGTGCTCCTTCAGCATCACCAGGTTGCCGAGCGCGTCCCAGTCGCGCTCCTCGCTCCTCTGCTTCCCGGGCGCCTCCGGATCCGTCGTCTTCCCCTCGTACCACGACGTCGTCCTCAGCCGCTCCGCCGGGAAGAACGCCCCCGTCACCGCCGGCTGCGCCCCGGGCTCCCGGTAGAACACCTGCTCCCGGCTGTACAGCCGGCCCTCGGCGTCCTGCTCGATCACCTCCGCCAGGAGCCCGCGACGGTAATAGTCCTGGTTGTGGTACCGCGTCACGACCTGCGAGCCGTCCTCCCGCGTCGTCGTCACCTGCGCGAACCCGTAATCCTCGCGCTCCGCCCGGTCGTAATACCCGCTCTGGTGGTAATCGAACGTGTGCACGTACGCGGGCGTGCCCATCCCGTCATCCATCTCCACCAATTTCTATTTCCACCACCGCCGCAGTTAGAAATAGAAGAAGATCCCCGTGTCGCGCTCAATAGCCTCTATAAAAAGGAATCTCAAAACCCGCAGAAGACCCGTCGCTTCCTGAGCAACCACACCATCAAACTCTTGCAATCTATCCACCACATTCTCAAGGAGCTGGCGCCTCACAATCGCATCATCCTCGTAGTCATCCACATTACATTGGCCACTATCATTAATAGCATCGAGCAGACCTTGCTCGCGCAGCACATCAAACTCGGTATCACTCAAAGAATACTCAAGAAGATCACTTGACTCCGCCGAATCCGTATCAAGGGCACCCTGAGCACCCTTATTTTTCGGGACAACGATCACCCTACGTTTAGTAGCCATAGCCATCAGTCCGCGTTCTTGAAGTGAGTCACCGCATTGTACTCAGCCTGAGTTCGACCCACCTGCCTCCCCCCATCGATCTTATTGTTCGGCACGACACCATCCAGATCTAAATAGGTCCGTTTACCTGACAAACTAGGGTCATGAATCCTGAAGTAATCACCTTCGAGATCATGAACAACCTCGATCCCAGTTTTCGAATTCTTATATATCATCTTACCGCCACTCCGAACTCCACCAGCACCCGGTGCAAACTTCTCAATTGCCCCATTGAGACTGGAAGTCTTCCAATTGCTACTGTACATCGCGGACCGGGCTGCTCCTCCCCTTGCGGGTGCTGTAGAGGATCCCGGCTGCTTCGCAGCCGCCTGCCCTGTCTGCGCCGGCTTCGCGGGAGACGCCGCCTGCGGAGGCGTCGCCGGCTTCGCCGCTGGCGCTGGCTTCGGCGACGCCGCTGGCGGCTGTGCAGCCGGGGCAGGCACCTTCACGTGCCCTTGGCCGGAACCGCCCATGCGCACGACGCGGGGAGGAGCAGCCGCAGGACTTATCGGCACCCTGCCCTGCGCTTGCTGCTCCGCCATGCGCTGCATCTGCATCATCCGATGGAAGCATGCGCCCTCAGGTCCGGTCCAGCAGCTCGGGCTCCGGCACCCGCCCATCCCAACGCCTCCGGGCGGGAAGTTCCGGTGTCCCCCAAAGGTCTGCCGACCATCCGGGTCGACGAGGTTGACCGGGTTGTTCAGCGTGTAGCTGTACAGCCCCAGATTCCCCGGGTTGAACACGCCCGCGCCCGGCCCGCCCGCCATGTACTCGTCCAGGATCGGATCCGGGCTCAGCCACGTGTTGATCCGCGGATCGTAGTACCGCGCCCCGAAGTAGTAGAGCCCCGTCGCCTGGTCGAGCTCCTTGCCCGTGAACACGTACGCTCGTCGCAGCTCGTACCGCGAGTCCGACGCGTCGATCCACAGCTCTCCGCTCGGGAAGTACTCATCCCGCTGCGTCAGCGCCTGCTCGTTGTTCGACGCGAAGCTCGTGCTCCCCAGGTGGTCCGGGTGGTAGTAGATCGTCGGCGGGTCCCGGAACCAGTCCGGATCCATCTTGCTCGCGATGCGCGTCTGCCCTGCGTAGATGTGCTTGGTGATGAACCGCCCGTCCCGCAGCGTCAGGTGCTGGTCGTGGTAGGCCGTCTCCTCCTCGCCGCTCACGTGGTGCAGGTGCACCCGCCGCTCCCCGTCGCCATCGTAGAGGATCCGCGACAGCAGCTGCCCGTCCTGCCTCACCTGGCTGACACGGTTCTCCTCGTTCCACTCCGTCTCGCGCCTCTTCGAGTCCCGGTACACCCAGCCAGTCTGGTTGCCGCTGTCGTCGTAGCTGATGACCCGCGGCCACGGCATCGACTCCGCCACCAGGTACTCGTCGATCCGCCGGGGCGCGTGCGGCTGCGAACCCGTGTAGTGGCACACCGACCGGTACGTCTGCTCGCGAATGGGATGCTCCTCTCTCCATTCGCTCTTCCACTCCCTGCCATCCCACCAGGAGTGATAGGTATACCGATAGCTCGCCTGGTCCTTGACCGCGATGTTGCCGATCTCGTCGTACAGGGTATGAACGTGGTGTGGCCTCGCTGCCGGGCGCCGCGCGAAGGACTGGAGCGGAGACGAGAGGTGGACTGGAGCGGAGTGGCACGAGCGCGCGGCAGAAAGGCATCGTGTCGTGGGGGCGTCGTCTGCCGCGCGCAGGCAGCGCGCGAGCGAGGCGCAGGGAGGCGGAGCGGAGCCGGGGGGGACGAAGCGCGCCTCGCCCGCTTGCCGCCCTGAGGGGGAGAGAAGAACGCGGCCGTTGGGAAATCGAGGCACCAGGGAGGCCCTCGGAGCGAGCCGACGACCCCGAGCTGACAAAGGACTTGCAAAGGCGTCGTCCCATGCTGGCCTCCCTCGCACCGGGCATGGGACGGGGTGAGACGCTGTCTCAACCAAACGTGCGGTGCGAGGGGGTCGTTCACCCCGGGGTCGGTCGGTTACGAGTATGGGTCCAGAACCCGCTGTCGTATGTGATCGCCCCTCTGGCCCACCCGGTTGAGCTGGGAGCTCGAATAGGTAGGTGCCGTACGACCTGTTGTTTCGTTGGCGTGCTGGACCGTCGGCCTCGAGGGCCATCCAGCTCGCCGGGTCCCGCGAAGGGGACTCGCTCGCCTGGGCACCCGGGCAGCACGACCCCGCTCGCACCGCACGAGGTGAATCATGACTGTCGTGGGGTTGGATGTCCACAAGCGTGTGGTAGAAGCCGTGGTGCTTCGCGCCGAGGACGGCCGCATCCTGCATCGGGAGCGCTTCGCGTGCACCCGAGAGGAGCTCGTTCGCTTTGCGACGAAGCGGCTGGGTCCGAATGCCCGTGTGGCGCTGGAGGCCACGACGAACACGTGGAGCATTGTCGAGCTCCTGCGGCCGTATACCGGCGAGCTCGTCGTCTCCAATCCGATGCGCACGCGCGCTATCGCGGAGGCCAAGGTGAAGACGGACAAGGTCGACGCGCTGGTGTTGGCTCAACTGTTGCGAGCCGACTTCTTGCCCCGGGTGTGGCAGCCGGACGGAATGACGCAGGCTCGCCGGCGGCTGACCGCTCGCCGTGCGTCGCTGGTCTCCGATCGGACGCGCGTCAAGAACCGCATTCACGCGGTGCTGCACCAGCGGTTGATGCAACCGCCGGTCAGCGACCTGTTTGGAACGAAGGGCATGCGCTGGCTTCAGATGCTGGAGCTCGACGCCGCGGGGCGCCTCGCCATCGACAGCGAGCTGAGATTGCTGCGTCAGATCGAGATAGAGATGACAGCCGTAGATGAGGCGCTCGCGGAGGATGGGTACGATGACCCACGGGTGCGGCTGCTCATGACGCTGCCGGGGGTCGATGTGGCGGTGGCGCAGACGCTGCTGGCGACGCTTGGTGACATTCAGCGCTTCAAAGATCCCGACGCTGCTGCGAGTTACATGGGGCTCGTGCCCTCGACCCGACAGTCGGCGGAGCATTGCTACCACGGCCCGATCACCAAGCAGGGCAAAGGGCAGGCGCGCTGGATGCTTGTGCAAGCGGCTCAGCATCTGTCCGCGCACCCTGGTCCCTTGGGCGTCTTCTTCCGCCGCCTCGCCAAGAAGAAGAACCGCAACGTGGCGGTGGTAGCGACGGCGCGCAAGCTCGTCACGATTGCCTGGCATATGCTGAAGAACAACGAACCCTACCGCTACGCCATCCCGCGCTCGACGGAGACCAAGCTCTCCAGAATGCGGGTGAAGGCGACCGGCGAGCGGCTCCGGCCCGGGCTGCCGAAGGGACAGCCGCGGCCCAAGGCCTACGGCTCGGGCGTGCGCATCCGCACCGTGCCGGCGCTCGACACGATCTACGAGCGCGAGGGGCTGCCGCCGATCGCACCGCTGTCCGACGGCGAGTTGCGCATGCTGCGCCAGCAGAAGGTGCTCAAGCACGTCGCGCAGACCAGCCGCCCTCAGCGGCTGCCTCGTCGCGCTGCGGCGCCCGAGCCGCCCGACGTGCCTGGGGCCGTTTCGCCTCGGTGCCCTGGCCCGCCGCGGTGCCGCCGGGCGAGCGCCCGCGGCACCGCGGCGGGCCAAGTCCACGCAGACCCCTTCTCCCGGCCGGAGGTCGACGTGAATCGCTGTCCCGAGCTTGACATGTTCATAGGTAGTCGTACCGCACCCGCTGGAACGGCCTCGCCGGACGGCCTCGCTGCACGAGGTACGGATCGCGATGATCCGCGTTGATCTGCTCCAGCCGCCGCGACTTCTCGTAGTACCGGTACGACGTCTCGATCCCGTTGCCGTGCACCATCCGCACCTGCTATCCGCGCTCGTCGTAGCCGATATGCAGCAGGAACGGAGGAATTGTGCTCACCACGACGAGCCCCACTCAGCTCACCGACGATGAGTTACTAATGACCCGAAGACCCGTATCAAAAGCCGCAACGGTACACACAGGCAAATTCCACATACGCTCCCAAGAGGCCCCGGAAACCCCAATCATTTTTGGCAGACCAAATCGAACAGACGACCAGTCCAAAACTTCACCTCTCAAAAAGAATAGATCCCAATCATAATCTTCCGACAATCCACACGGATCAAAAACCAGACCAACACTCACGCTGCCACCAGAAACAAATCGCTCACAGAGCGCTTCACCTATGACACGCAGCTCATCCTCACTGCACCCCTCCATGCCCAACTCGACAACATCAACACACTCCTCTCTGCGAACACGACAATACACACTATGATCCTCCTCGAACCACCACTGAAAGCTAACATCGACTCCCGCACTCAAACAACGACGCAGATCACACTCCGACGACTCAAACTGCTCACCTTCACGATCCAGCACCATCACATGCGCACTGCCAGGCCGCTCGAGATGAAGCCCGACCTTGCCCAGCGTGCTACACAGCGACTCCAGAACATCAACAGAGCCACGAGTTTCGTATATCAATGCTTTTCGCTCAGCCATGACAAAGCCTCACGGATCAAATATGATCACATTATTTGCCCCTAGCCACTTGCTGGCCACATCTATCGCCACCTGAGGAGTACCGCGCTCAAAAGCTGCCTTGGCTTCCACCCCGCGCTCACTCGCGGCCTCTTTGAGCACCTTGAGCTGCGAGCCGAGCTTGCTAGGGTTCTTTGCCTTGAATGGCCCACCCACGGCTATGAGCTCACCATTGGGTCCCTGAACGTCGACGTCACTTGATCCCGACCTCGTTTTTATCGGTTCGCGGGAAACACGTCCACCTACAAGCTCGGCAACACGTTGCTCGCGGGTTATCCCTATAGCGTTGGCAGCCCGTCCCCGCGCGCTCTGTGTCGACTGCCTGCCCGTCGCGCCGCTGGGAGCGACTTGCTGTGCCGGCTTCGCCGCCTGTGTCGCCTGCGGCGGTGTCGCCGGCTGAGCCGCCTGCGCCGGCTGCGCGGGCGCCGCCGCCGGCGCAGGCGGGCGCACTGCCTGCTGCTGCGCGACCAGCCTGAACAGCACCCGGCGCATCGCGTCGCCGACGCCGCGCGAAGCCCGACCCGCCATGGCCGCTGCGGTCGCCGAGGAGGCGCCGGAGTTCATGCGCTGCACCAGCTGCTTCTGGTGAAACGCGGCCCCCTCGGGCCCGGTGAAGCAGCTCGGGTGCCGGCAGCCGTTGGCGCCGGGCGCAAAGTTCCGGTGCGCTCCTTGCGCCTGCCGACCATCCGGGTCGACGAGGTTGACCGGGTTGTTCAGCGTATAGCTGTACAGCCCCAGATTCCCCGGGTTGAACACGCCCGCGCCCGGCCCGCCCGCCATGTACTCGTCCAGGATCGGATCCGGGCTCAGCCACGTGTTGATCCGCGGATCGTAGTACCGCGCCCCGAAGTAGTAGAGCCCCGTCGCCTGGTCGAGCTCCTTGCCCGTGAACACGTACGCTCGTCGCAGCTCGTACCGCGAGTCCGACGCGTCGATCCACAGCTCTCCGCTCGGGAAGTACTCATCCCGCTGCGTCAGCGCCTGCTCGTTGTTCGACGCGAAGCTCGTGCTCCCCAGGTGGTCCGGGTGGTAGTAGATCGTCGGCGGGTCCCGGAACCAGTCCGGATCCATCTTGCTCGCGATGCGCGTCTGCCCTGCGTAGATGTGCTTGGTGATGAACCGCCCGTCCCGCAGCGTCAGGTGCTGGTCGTGGTAGGCCGTCTCCTCCTCGCCGCTCACGTGGTGCAGGTGCACCCGCCGCTCCCCGTCGCCATCGTAGAGGATCCGCGACAGTAGCTGCCCGTCCTGCCTCACCTGGCTGACACGGTTCTCCTCGTTCCACTCCGTCTCGCGCCTCTTCGAGTCCCGGTACACCCAGCCAGTCTGGTTGCCGCTGTCGTCGTAGCTGATGACCCGCGGCCACGGCATCGACTCCGCCACCAGGTACTCGTCGATCTGCCGGGGCGCGTGCGGCTGCGAACCCGTGTAGTGGTACACCGACCGGTACGTCTGCTCGCGAATGGGGTGATCCTCTCTCCATTCGCCTTTCCACTCCCTGCCATCCCACCAGGACTGATAGGTGTACCGATAGCTCGCCTGATCCTTGACCGCGATGTTGCCGATTTCGTCATACTCGAACGACAGCCGGTACTGATACCGCCAGTCCCGCCGGTCCTGGTACGTCCCGCTCGCCGACACGAGCTGGTACAGGTCATCATACCTGTACTCATGCACCGTCGGCCCCACCAGCACCGACCCGGGCATGTCCTGCTCGTACGGCGCCTCGTTCCGCACCTGCTCCAGGTTGCCGGCAGGATCATAGTCATACCGCACCCGCTGGAACGGCCTCGCCGGACGGCCTCGCTGAACGAGGTACGGATCGCGATGATCCGCGTTGATCTGCTCCAGCCGCCGCGACTTCTCGTAATACCGGTACGACGTCTCGATCCCGTTGCCGTGCACCACCCGCACCCGCTGCCCGAGCTCGTCGTAGCCGATGTGCCTCAGGTACTCCGTCACCGCCGGCTCGTCCGGGTGCTGCGGATTGACCTGCGTGTTCGTCCCCACGGCCGATCGCACCAGCCCCCCTCGGTCGTAGCCGTACGTCACCACCTCCGCCCCGGAGCCGGGGAACTTCATCGACAGCAGCCGTCCGAACGCGTCGTACTCGTACTCCATCCTCGCCTGGTACGACCCCCGGTGCGGCTCCCGGATCCGGGGGAACTCGGTCGTCAGCTCCTTGACGTTCCCGAGCCGGTCATACGCAAACGTCCTCGTCCCGGCCTCGCTCTCCTCCTCCACCAGCCGCCCGGCGCGGTTGCCGTTCTCGTCGCCCTTCTCGCCCGGCTCGCCGTACGTGTACGTCACATCCGGCGAATCCGGGTAGTCCACCCGCGCCAGCCGGTTGTGCTCGTACTCGTACCGGATCACCTTGTCCGCCGACTCGTCCCGGAGCTTCGCCGTCTGCCGTGCCCCCACGTTGCCGGACAGATCGTAACGCCACTCCGTACGCCCCATGTCCGGGCTCGTCAGCGCCACCATCCGCCCCACCGTGTCGTACTCCGCTGTCGTCACGTTCCCGCGCGCATCCGTCACCCGGACCAGCTCATCCAGCGGATTGTACCCGTACCGCGTCACCAGCGTCGTCCACGTGTCCGACCCGCGCAACCGATTGCGCTCCTCCACCGCCACGATTGCATTGTCCACGTCCTGGTACGCCTTGCGCACCTTCCCGTTCGGGTCGATCTCCGTCGCCACGAACCACGTCGCCCCATCGAGCTCCTCGAGGTCGTACACCGTCGTGGTCACCGCCTCGCCCGCCTCGTCGTCCGGCTCCCGCCGCTCGATCACGCGCGACAGCACATCGTAGTCGAGCTCGATCGGGTGCTTCAGCGCCACCTCCACGAACGCCGTCGCCTCGCCCGTGTCGAACACCGGCTGGCCCTGCTGCACCACCCGGCCCCGCTCGTCGAACACCACCCGCCCGCTCACCGTCATCCCCACGAGCGGCTCGACCCCCGGCCCCTGGTCCTTCTCCAGGTCCTTCTTCGTCTGGATCACCCGGTCGAGCCCGTCCACGAACGTCACCGTCTCGATCGGGTCCCCCGGGTGCAGCACATCCTTGTGCCGCGTCCGCGCCCACGCCGGCGCCGCCACGCTCGCCCCCGGCTGGAGCGCGTAATCGAACGAGATCGTCGCCTCCGCCGCCGTGATCGGGTCGGTCGGCCCGAACACCGCCGTCAGCCGGCCGAACGCGTCACGCTCATGATGCATCTCATGGCCGTTGACGTCCTTCACCCAGCGGACCGCGCCGTACCGGTAGTCCGAGGCCGACTCCGCCTCGTACCCGAACGAGTCCTTCACCCACTCGAGGTACGTCTCCGCAACATCCTCGTACCCGTACTCGATCGTGTACCCCCGCGGGTCGACCGCCTTCGACAGGTTCCCGAACGCGTCGTGGAAGAAATGCCACGTCGGATTCGTCGACGCCTCCCCGGTGTACGGCGCCCCCGTCTCCGGCTCCTTGCCCCCGATCACCGTGTTCGTGACCCACTCCACCGCGCCGGTCACCGCGCTGTACTTCGCCGTGCGCTCGCGCAAGAGCCTCCCCGCGCTGTCGCGCGCCTCCACGCCCTCCGCCCGCACGATGTACGGCCCGTCGTACACCACAGGGTGCACCGTGTACGTGACGTCATCCTCCAGCGTCCCCGGCTCGCCGTGCTCCTTCAGCATCACCAGGTTGCCGAGCGCATCCCAGTCGCGCTCCTCGCTCGTCTGCTTCCCGGGCGCCTCCAGATCCGTCGTCTTCCCCTCGTACCACGACGTCGTCCTCAGCCGCTCCGCCGGGAAGAACGCCCCCGTCACCGCCGGCTGCGCCCCGGGCTCCCGGTAGAACACCTGCTCCCGGCTGTACAGCCGGCCCTCGGCGTCCTGCTCGATCACCTCCGCCAGGAGCCCGCGACGGTAATAGTCCTGGTTGTGGTACCGCGTCACGACCTGCGAGCCGTCCTCCCGCGTCGTCGTCACCTGCGCGAACCCGTAATCCTCGCGCTCCGCCCGGTCGTAATACCCGCTCTGGTGGTAATCGAACGTGTGCACGTACGCGGGCGTGCCCATCCCATCCTCGACCTCCACCCGCGACAGCACCCATCGGTTGCCGGGCATATCGACGTCGAGCTCGCCCGCGCCGCTCCCGTACGCCACCCGGTTGCCTTCTCGCTCGTAGTCCAGCGTGATGCTCCCGCCCAGCGGCCGCACCACCCGCGACAGCCGGTTGGTCTTGCCCGTCAGGTTCAGCCGCGCACGCAGCGCCCCGTCGCTCGGACGCAGCATCCCGTCGCTCAGCTTCAGCACGTGATCCACCGTCCCGTCACCGTCCACGTCGTCCCACCCGAGCTCGCTCCGCCCGTCGTTCAGCCCGAGCTGCGCCGCGATCTCCAGCACGATGCACACGTACGGCGTCGGGATCTTGATCGGCACGCCCGCGCTCGCGCTGAACGCCGTCGTCTCCGAGAACGACAGCGCGTCGTTGCTGCCGTTGATCTCCCGCGTGAAGTCCTTCTCGAGCTGCACCCCCCACGGCAAGCTCCCGCTCACCGCCGGCGCGCTCCACTTCTCCTCCGGACCGAACCCGTCGCCGCGGTTCAACCGCACACGGTAGTAGTCCTGCCCCGGCTGCTTGATCACCCGGTCGGGCAACCCGTCCCCGTTCAGGTCGACGAAATCGGCCAGCGTGCGGCTCACCGTGTGCGCGATCCCGCCGCCGATCCCCGCATACCCCACCTGCAGGCTGTTCGTCGTGTTGTCCTGCACGCGCACCGACGAGAGCTGCGCCGCCGACCACACCCGGCCGAGCGCGGTGAGCGGGTCCCCCTCCACGTCCGGCAGCGGCGCGAACGGGTCGTCGCTCGGATCCAGCTCCGCCCACGCGCGCTCCTCCCCGAAGCGGTAACCGAGGTTCAAGCGCACGTGGAGCACGCCTCCCTCGGACCTCACCTTGTCCGGTAGGCCGTCCCCGTTGATGTCCAGCAGGTCGCGCGTCGTCAGCGACGTGCCCCAGCTCTTGCCCAGCGACGGCAGCAGGCTGAGCACCGTTTGCGTCTCCCCTCCCGCATCGACCTTGTCCGCGATCGCCGACGCCGCGGAGCCGAACCCGAACCCGAACCGCGCGCTCGCGTTCTCGAACGTCCGGAAGTCCCCCGCGCCCTCGACCCTCAGCGCGCCATACTGCCCGGGCTGCTGCCCATCGCAGCGGCCGTCGCCTCCGCAAGTCTGGATCTGGATGCTGCCCCGCGTGACCGCATCCGGCCGCCGATCGCCGTTCATGTCGACGAGCTCGAGCTTCGACTCCGTGGTCCCGGTCGTCAGCGCGAACGACCCCACGAACGCGACATCGTTCGACGCCGTGCTGCTCGTGCTCTTGCGCAGCCCCGGGACGTTCGCCACGTCCTCGGGGCGCACGCCGCCGACGCGCGACGGCTTGAGCTCGCCGGCCCTGATGTACATGTCGGCCCCGGCGCCGCGAAACACAGGCCCGCTGAGGCTCGTCACGAGCGGGAAGCCGGCGCTCTCGGGCGACCAGCTCGCGTGGTACCCCTCCCAGTGCGGCTCGACGCGCGTGAAGTACGGCGGCTCGCCCTCCTCCGGCTCCTCGCCGAACAGCGCCTCGTCGAACGCGTACTCCGTCGTCCACTCGCCGTAGCTGAAGCCGCGGAACCCGCCGACCATGCGGGCATCGATCGTCCCATCCGGGATCGCGCGGGCATTGACCCGCGGCACGTCGATCACCGTGCCCGTCTCGTTCACCACGAGCTCTGGCCACCACGACACCGCGATCCCGGGATCCAGCAGATCAGGACGCAGGTCCTCCTCGTTCTCGAAGAACTCCGTGAACGCGAGCTCGTCGCCCGCCTCCACCGGGAACACCACGGGAGTGTCCAGGCCAGGCATGCTCCTCGCCGGCGAGATCGCCGCCTGTCCGAGCCACGCCCGGAACAGCCGCTCGCTCCCCCGATCCACCCGCAGGCTGACCGGCCCCTCCGTCTCCTCCTTGGCGACGGTGCCGAGCAAGCTGACCGTACCGCTCTCGGGCATCACCACCCGCGACAGCGAGAGCGCCGTGTCGCCCATCCCGCTGTCGCTGAGCTGCACGGGCGCGACGATCGCCTCCTCCGGCACCGAGATCGGCCCATCGTCTCCGGGCAGCGCTTCCAGCGCGCAAACCCTCCTCCCGGAGGGCGCGCCCGGCTTCGCGGCGCACGCTTCGACCACGCGGCACCTCCCCGGATCCGCGTCGTGGCCGCACACCTCCGTGTAGCTGGCGAACCCCTGGTACTGGACCCGCGCCGGATCGACCGCGTTCTCGCCCAGCGTCGCGTAGAGGAACAGGAGGTCGCCTTGGAGCACCGCCGCGGGCCACGCGATCTCGGTGCTGAGCTGGCCTCCCGACACCGCCGTCCGGTGGAGCTCGACCATTTGCCCCGAGTCGACGTCCCGGCGCACGAGCCGCACCTCGAACGTGTCATCCGCGTCCGTGCGAACGAAGCTCGCCTGCACCACGACCTGTCCGCCGGCGCTCGCGACCCAGCCCGGCACGCTCCGATCGAGCACCGAGAAGTCCTCTGCGAAGTCATAAATATATAGTGGACGACCGAACCGGTCGCTCTTGGCGAGGCTCTTGACCAGCGAGCACTGGTCGTCGATGCACGTCGCCGAGTAGCGGATGGTCGGGTTCCAGCGCGTGCTGTCGCCCTCGATGTCGTCCTTCGGGTCGACCCGGAAATAGAGCGCATCGCCTGGGCGGACGCGGAGGCGCAGGCCTAGCCCGCATCCGCTCTCACCGCTGGGAACGCATGCCGGATCGCTCGGGCCGATATCCCTCCTCCAGAGGAGCTCCTGCGCGCGTTGCCCGCGGTCGCCCAGCGCCGGATCGACGCCCGTCTTCGTGATCGAGGCCGTCACCCCGTCCCCGGCGCCCCCCCCGGCCAGCGAGACGCCGCCCCGGATGATGATGAGGCCGTCCAGCGGCGGCACCCAGCGCACCAGCGGGCTGGTCCGGTAAAACGCCTGCCGCAGCGCCTCGACCTGCTCGCCGTCGCTGAAGTCCTCGTCGAGGGTGAACCCGGCGCTGCTGGCGCCCGGATCGAGCCGCGGGTTGTTCGGGTTCAGCGTCGCGCCGCCCTCACCCACGATCTCCGGGAAGCCGTCGCCGTTGATGTCGAGCAGCGCGCGCTGGGCGGTCGCCGTGGTGAAGGCGCGGTTCATGCCCGTCCCCCCGAGCTCCTGGAACCAGTGGAACGCCCCCTGCAAGCTGGCCGTGATCTGGTGCGTGCTGCCGGTGCTCTCGGGGAAGAACGCGTTGCCGCTCGTCCGACCAGGCAGCGAGTTCAGCCAGACACCGTTGCTCCCCACGAAATCCGGGAGGCCGTCGCCGTTGATGTCGGCGAAGGCGACCTGCTCCTCGTCCACGCCGAACGACACGCCCACGCCCAGCCCGCCGTGCGGATCGCAGACCGTCGGCCCCACCCCGACGAACGCGCTGAACCCGCCTTCGGCCGAGCTCGTGGCGCCGAGCCCGTCGCGCCCTTCCGCGGGATAGCTCCACTCGGCCGGCGCCGAGAAGACCTGGAGCTTGCCGTCCTGCTGCTCGAGGCCGAAGTACTCGAACGCGTGCTCGTAGAGCTGCTCCGCATTGCCGTTGCCGTACAGCGCGATGCTCCGGAGGAGCGACTTGTCATAGTGCCGCGCGTCGGGCTCGCCATAGGTGAAGTGGTAGCTCCGGATGACCTCCTCCGCTCCGGAAGACGCGTTCATGGTCACGTCGACCCGGTCGAGCCTGCGCCGGGTCCGCACCTCGAACCCCGCGCGGGCCGAGCTGATGACGTCTCTCCGCTGCTCGCCGTCGTCGAGGACGAAGTGCACGTGGTAGTGGGCCGCGAGGCGCTGGCCGTCGTGCTCCGTGTAGGCGATCCGCAGAGGATAGAGCTGCACCCAGCCCTGGCCCTCGGGCGCGTCCTTGAAATACACGACCTGCATCCGGTTGCCGAAGGTGTCCTCGACCACCTCGAGGTTCCAGCGGAAGATGCCGGCGAAGCCGGACGGATCCTGGAGGCGCGCGCCCTCGGTCTGACCGTAGGTGTACCGGGTGCCGTTCTTGTCGGTGACCACCCAGTGGTAGCTCTTCGGATCGGCCCCGAGGCGCTCGATGCGATCGAACGCGCCCTCGACGCGCCGCTCGTAGCGGCCCGGCTGCCCGGGCACGGGCCGGAGCATCTGGCCGTCAAGCGTATACAGCTCCTCGCCCGTGTAGCGCGGCACGCCGAACCGCGTGTCGATCTCGATGGACGAGATGCGCAGATCCCAGCCCACGCCGAGCCACCCGTTGCCGAGCTCGCTGTCGTAGGAGACGGCGAGCTCCGGCTCCATCCCGTGCCGCCCCGGCGGGACCTCGATGGACACACCGAGCCGCGCCGTGCCCAGGGGGTTGGCCTCCGGCGGCTCGATGAGCGATACGCCGGCCGACGGGCTCGCGAGCTGGATCCCCTTCAATGCATTGGGATCGAACGACTGCGCCCCGGGCTGGTCCGGCATGGCGACCGTCGCATTGACGAAGTCGGTGAAGTGGTCGGTCAGGCTCGTGAGCTCGCGGCCCAGGCGCTCGTCGAGGCGCCCGAGCTTCGTCCACTGGTTGACCGTCTCGTCGAAATAGAAGCCGAAGACGTCCTTCACGCCGGTACCGCTCGGCAGGAGCTCGCGGTCGACGGGGAGCGTCAGCTTCACGGGCTTGCTGAACTTGAGGCCATGGGGGCCGAAGCGGAACGCGCGCCCCTCCGGCGTCACGTTGCTCATCGCGCGGCCCATCGGCTGCACCTGACGGCGCGAGAGCGGCCGGATGGTGATGCGCGTGGGCTCCGCCAGCGCCCCGGCCGGGATCTCGATCGTGGCGCCGGCGAACGACAGCACCGCGCCCTCGTCCGGGCTCACCACGGCGCCATACGGCGCGCCCTCGTCCGCCACGAGCCCGCCCTGGGCCGCGCTCGCGACGGGCGCCTCGACGCACGGCCCGAGCTCCACCTCGCGATCGAGGCGCGCGCCGTCCTCCCATCGCGCCTCGAGGCGCGCCTTCCACGTCCGATGACGCGCGCCTTCCGGCTCGGTCAGGGTGAGCTCGAAGCTGCCGTCGTCCCCGAGCGCCACCGGGTCCGCGCCGGCGAAGAGCTGCGCCCGCGCCGCGCGCTCGCCGGGCCTCTCGAGGAACCCGCGCACGTACGCCCTCCCCCCCGTGCACTCGCCGTGCAGCGGCGTGCTCAGCGCGAGCCGCGGCGCGGCGGAGGGGACGCGGCTCGCCACCACGGCGACGTCCGAGACCTGCGCGCGCCCCTCGCGCGCTGGCCGGATCTGCACCGAGGCTGCCTCCGGCCAGGTCGCCTCGCCCGGGAGCTCGAACCGGTGCCAGCCGGGCAAGAGGTCCTTCAGCGCGAAGCGCAGCCCCTTCGCGCCCGCGCGGGGCGCGATCTCGATCTCGCCTGCGCCCTCGCCGACGAGATGAAACAGGAACGCGTGCGGCGCCACAGGCGCGCCGAAATCGACGCGCAGCGACTCCGCGCGCCGCGCGCGCTCGCCAGGCTCGCTCACGAAAGGAGCATGCGCCTCGTACACACCGGCGTGCGGGATCCCGACCACCCGGAGCGCGCTCACGGTGAACCCGTGCTCGAGATCCGCCTGCGGCCGGAATCGCACGGTGTTCTCGCCGCGCTTCAGCCACGCGGGGGAGATCTCCTCGACCTGCAGCCCTCCCGGGGCGGGCGCCTCCGCCCGGAAGCCGCCGCGGGCCGCCGCGCCGTTGATCTGCCGGTTCACGCTCGACCAGTGCCCGCGCCCTTCGAGCTCGTAGACGAGGAACGCGCGCGCGAGCGCGCGAGGATCGGTGTCCACGTGGACCGACAGCGACCGCTCGCCCCCCGTGCGGGTCACCGTCGCCCGGTCCGACATGGCCGGGAACTCCTGGGCACCTGCGAGCTTGCCCGCGAGCACGCGGTCAGCGAGCTCGACCTCTGCCAGGCTGCGCGTGGGGGCGCCGGCGCTCCAGAACAGGATCTCCCGCGGCCCCTGCTCGCCGGATGGAGTCCACTCGAGCACGAGGCGCTCTGCCGTGACGCCCAGGGGAAAGCGCGTCCAGCGCTCGCCCGTGCCCTGGAGCGCCACGTCGACCACCCCGGGCACCGCGCGGAGCGCGTCGCCGTCGTCCACATGGACGGTGAGCGCGCCGTCGCTCCGGCCGTAAAGCGCCAGCGCCTCGAGCGGTATCGGCCGAGGGAACGAGACCCGGACCCGCGCCACCTCGCCGGTCTCGCTGCGAAGCCCGGTATCGGAGCGGCCGTCGAACAGGACCCACGGATCCGCTCCCGGGCCGGCGCCGCTCACGTGCGCGTCCGCTGGCAGCGCGACCATCGGGACCACGGCGGGGGCCTCGGGGCTCTCCGTGGCATCGCCCGGGCTCACGGGCGCGGCGCCGCCCCCGTCGAGCGCCGCGGCGAAGCCGGGCCCCCCGCGCGCTCCGGCGATCCGAGCGCGAAGCGGCTCGCTCATTCGGCGCGCCGTCAACCCCTGAGCCCACGCGAGGAGCGGGGCGCTCAGTACGAGCAGCACCAGAACGCAGCACGCGAGCCCCCACCCTCTCCATTTCACCCATCCGGATGTCATTGCTTCCCTCCGCGGGTGCGAAGGAAGCAGAACGACAAGTAAATAGCAATTACAAGCGATGACACGCGGGCCGATCGCGCCCCGAAAGCCGCCCAGTCACCCGTCACGCAACACGATTTCGACGCCCCCGCTCGCGCGCCGCCGTCGATCCATCGATTTGCGTCTACCCAGCCGTCGACAACTCCACTATCGTGCCACGATCCGACAACAATCCTCTGCTCGCCCTCCCGGCCGCGTGCGCGGCGGGGGGAGCGGGCGACCATGCATGCACGGAGGGAACCTTGCGTAATCTCACGATTGGAGACCTGAAGCTCGCCTTGCGCGATCTCCTGGACGAGAGGGCCGATGAGCTGCGCCTGTCGGCGACGGGCAAGCTCTATGAGCCGCGGCTACGGGCGAAGCAGAAGGAGATAGACGCCATCCCCGACGCCGCGGGCACGCAGGCGCCGCTCGCCCGGGAGCTCTCCGAGGCGGACGTCCGCCACGACGGGCTCGGGGGGGCCGTCTTCTTCCTGTGCAAGGCCATCGAGGCGCACCCGTCGCTCCCGGCGGCGATCAAGGACGCGGCGGCGGCGGCGCAGCGGACGTTCGTCCCGAGGCTCGAGGTGCTGCGCGCCCCCTATGCGGACGAGGCGTCGGCGGCGCTCGACAACCGGCCCGAGCTGGCGCGGCTCGAGGCGGAACTCGAGGCCGTGGCCACGCCGGGCGGCGGGACCCTTCACGACTGGGTCGAGGCGTTCGTGGCGGCCGGCGACGACATCGACCGGCTCCTGCGCCGGCGCGCCACGCTCCTCGCGACGGGCGAGAGCGCCGCGGCCACCGGGCCGCTGCGCAACGCCGCGGTGGGGCTCCTGGGTCGCTTCCGGGACGCGCTCCGGGACGAGATCCAGGAGGAGGGCAGCGCGCTGCCGGCGGACCACGAGGCGCGGCTCTTCGCGTACATCGACAAGCTGAACGCCGACCGCGAGCGCGCCGCGCGCGGGCGCGCCGCCCCGGGGCCGGCCGCCCCCGCGGAGGCCGCACCGGCTGCGGCGGCTGCCCCCCCCGCGCCGACCACCCCACCCGCGGCGGCCGCCGAGCCGCCGGTCTCACCCGTCGCGCCCGCCGCCCCCGATCTGTAGCCAGCATCCCGGCGCCCGCGAGATGCCGGGGGACCTGCGCGCCAGGGCCCTCGGCATGTCTCGACCTACCCGCCGCCTGCCCGGCCATGCCCCGCCCAGATCCCGACCTACCCGCCGCCTGCCCGGCCATGCCCCGCCCAGATCCCGACCTACCCGCCGCCTGCCCGGCCACGCACCCGCCCAGATCCCGACCTACCCGCCGCCTGCCCGGCCACGCACCCACCCAGATCCCGACCTACCCGCCGCCTGCCCGGCCACGCACCCGCCCAGATCCCGACCTACCCGCCGCCTGCCCGACCACGCACCCGCCCAGATCCCGACCTCCCCGCCGCCTGCCCGGCCACGCACCCGCCCAGATCCCGACCTACCCGCCGCCTGCCGAGCCACACCCCCGCCCACGTCCTCGGCGCCTCGGCGGTCCAAAATTCCGTGCCTTTCAGGCAGGTTCAACCCGCTTGTCGCTCTAGGATGCCCCCGTGTCCGTGACCCCGCAGCAGGGCAACTTCGTGCGCGTGCGCTCGCGCCTCTACCTCGTCGACCAGGTCGCGCAGGACGCGCCCGACGAGGACGCCGTCGTCCACCTCTCGTGCCTCGACGACGACGCGCAGGGCGCCCGGCTCTCCGTCCTCTGGCAGAGCGAGGTCGACGCGCAGATCGTCGACGCCGCGAGCTTTCGCGAGGTCGCCGCCCGCGGGCTCGACGCGCCGCGCACGTTCGCCGCGTACCTGAACGCGCAGCGGTGGCACTGCGTCACCTCCACGCGGCCGCGGCTGTTCCAGGCGCCTCACCGCGCCGGCATCGAGCTGCACGCCTACCAGCTCGAGCCGCTCCGCAAGGCGCTCCTCCTCCCGCGCGTCAACCTCTTCATCGCCGACGACGTCGGGCTCGGCAAGACCATCGAGGCCGGGCTCATCCTCCGCGAGCTCCTCATGCGCCAGCGCGTGCGCCGCGTCGTCGTCGTGGCGCCGCCCTCCGTGGTCGTCCAGTGGCGCGACGAGCTCGAGTCCCGCTTCGGCCTCTCCTTCGTGATCCTCGACCGCGCCTTCGTCGCGAAGAAGCGCCGGGAGCGCGGCTACTCGGTCAACCCGTGGCTGACCCACAACCTGTTCATCGTCTCCCACGCCCTCGTCCGCGACGAGGCGTACGTCGCGCCGCTCCGCGCCTGCCTGCAGAAGGACGGCGGCGGCTCGATGATGATCCTCGACGAGGCGCACAACGCCGCGCCCGCGAGCGGCGCGAAGTACGCCGTCGACTCCAAGCTCACCGGCGCGGTGCGCGAGCTGGCCGAGCTCTTCGAGCACCGCCTCTTCCTCTCGGCGACGCCCCACAACGGGCACTCGAACAGCTTCACCGCCCTGCTCGAGATCCTCGACCCGCAGCGCTTCACGCGCGGCATCCCGCTCGAGGAGCCGCAGCGGCAGCTCGAGCCGATCATGGTGCGCCGCCTCAAGTCCGACCTCCGCGAGGTGAAGGTCGCGTTCCCCCGGCGCGAGGTGAAGCAGATCACCCTCGACGGCCTGCCGGACGACGCGCCGGAGCTCGTCCTCTCGCGCATGCTCGAGCAGTACCGCGAGCTGCGCGCGCGCCGGCTCGCGCGCGCGTCGCGGAGCGCGCAGGCGGCGGCCGGGCTCCTCGACATCTCGCTGCAGAAGCGGCTCCTCTCCTCGATCGAGGCGCTCCGCTGCACGCTGCTCGCCCACCGCGACGCGCTCCGCAAGGCGCGCGAGAAGAAGCAGAAGGAGCAGGGCGCCAGGCCCCCCGCGCCGGTCCGCGAGGAGCGGCTCGACCTCCTGCGCGAGGCGCCGGGCGCCGACGACGAGCGGGCCGGCGTCGGCGAGGACGAGCTGCGGCGCGAGGAGCGCGCGCAGGTCGAGGCCGCGACGCGCGCGTCCAGCGAGGCGACCGAGGCCGAGGAGCTCGCGCTGCTCGACCGCATGATCGAGGTCGCCGAGGCGCACGCGAGCGCGCCCGACGCGCGGATCGAGCGCCTCCTCTCCTGGATCCGGGAGAACCTCTGCCCGGACCTCCCCGCGCGTGGGGAGAAGCCCGCGAGGCCCGCCCGCTGGCTCGACCGCTGCAAGGGGCGGGAGCACGCCGCGCGCGTCCTGATCTTCACCGAGTACACCGACACCAAGCGCTACCTGGAGCAGCAGCTCGGGGCCGCGCTCGCCTCCACCGACCGCGGCGAGGAGCGCGTCGAGGTCTTCCACGGCGAGATCGCCGACGAGGCCAAGCGCGAGGAGATCAAGCGCGCCTTCAACGGCGATCCGGCCGAGCACCCGGTGCGCGTCCTCATCGCCACCGACGCCGCGCGGGAGGGCGTCAACCTCCAGAGCCGCTGCGCGGACCTCTTCCACTTCGACGTCCCGTGGAACCCGAGCCGCATGGAGCAGCGCAACGGGCGCATCGACCGCAAGCTGCAGCGCGAGGAGGTGGTGACCTGCCACTACTTCCTGTTCGCGCAGCGCGCCGAGGATCGCGTGCTCGAGGTGCTCGTCCAGAAGACGAGCACGATCCAGAAGGAGCTCGGCAGCCTGGGGGCGGTCGTCGAGGGGGAGCTCCTGCGCCTGCTCTCCAGGGGCATCCCGCTGCGGCAGGCGGCGGCGCTCTGCGGGAAGATCGGCGCGGTGAAGGGGGCGCCCGCCCCCGAAGAGCTCGAGGCCTCGCGCGAGCGGCGCGCGCCGCTCGAGAAGCAGCTCGCCACGCTCCGCCAGCTCCTCGAGGAGTCGCGCGTGCACCTCGGCCTCCGCGGCGGGGACCTGGAGCGCGCCCTCTCCGAGGCGCTCCGGCTGCTCGGCGCCGAGCCGCTGCGGGCCCTCGACCCCGCGCGCGACCGGCTCCCCTCGGGCAAGCCGGCGCCGCCCGGCGCGTACGCCTTCCCGGCGCTGGACCGGCTGCCCGGCGCCGACCCGGGCTGGGCCGAGCTCCTCGACGCGCTCCGCGCGCCCGAGCGGCCGCGCGACGTCGACCTCCGGGCGTGGCGCCGGGAGGCGACGCTCCGGCCCGTCGTCTTCGCGGACACCGGCGCGCTCGGCGCCGAGGTCGTCCACCTCCACCTGGAGCACCGGATCGTCCAGCGCCTGCTCGGGCGGTTCCGGTCCCAGGGGTTCCTCCACCACGATCTCTCGCGCGCGACCGCCGTCATCACCGACGAGGCCGAGCCGAAGGTCGTGCTGCTCGGGCGCCTCGGCCTGTACGGGGACCACGCCTCCCGGTTGCACGAGGAGGTCATCCTGGCGGCCGCGCCCTGGGTCGCGCCCGTGGTGCGCAAGACCAGGCTGCGCGGGATGGGGCTCGACCACCACGACGCGATCCTGCGGCAGATGGGCGACGCGCTCGCGCGCGGGGAGCGCCCGCACGACAGGGTGCGGGAGGACCTCTCGGCCGCCGCCGAGCGCGACGTCGAGGAGCTCTTGCCGCTGCTCGTCCAGCGCGGCGAGTCCGCGGGCAAGCGCGCCGAGGAGGAGCTCGCCAAGCGCGCGGCGAAGGAGGCGGCCGACATCCGCAAGGTGCTCGAGGCGCAGCGCGCGCGCATCCGGAAGCACCACGACGAGCCCCAGCAGGAGCTCCAGTTCACCGATCTCGAGCGGCGCCAGCTCGCGTCCGAGCGCGCCTTCTGGGAGGCGCGCCTGCGCACCATCGAGGCCGAGATCACGTCGGAGCCGCGGCGCATCGAGCGCGCCTACCAGGTGCGGGCGCGCCGGCTCGATCCGCTCGGGCTCGTCTACCTCTGGCCGAGGACAGGCTGATGGCAAGCAGCACGACCGCCGCCCACAACCGCGATCTCCAGGCCCACAAGACGTGGCTCGGCCTCCTCGAGGGCCAGCGCGTGGGCGTCGTCGTCACGCCGCCCGCCCTCGTCGCGGCGCAGGCGTACGCGAACGCCGACGTCATCCCCGCGCAGGACGCGCTGCTCGCGCTCCTGACCGACAAGCCGCGCGACCTCCGCGACGCCATCGCCGATCGCTGGGGCGAGAGCGGCGACGTGGTCCTCAAGCGGCTCGGCCCCTTCTGCGAGGCGGTGCTCGGCTGGCGGCCGGACGACCTGCGCCCGGTGGCGCCCGACGACACGCGCTGGTCGGTGCACCTGCGCGAGCAGCGCGAGACGCTCTCGCCGACGCACGTCGTGATGGACCCCGACGCCGGCGGCGAGCAGCCCGCCCCGATGATCCTCGTCCGCGAGGAGCGGACGAACACCGACCTCGACGCGCTGCCGCCCGAGCGCGAGGACGGCGGCGGGTGGCGCGCGAGCCCAGAGACGCGCTTCGAGCGGCTGCTGCGCGACACCGGGGTCCCGATCGGCATCCTCTTCAACGGGGCCAGCCTCCGGCTGGTGTACGCGCCGCGCGCGGAGACGCCGGGGCACCTCACGTTCTCCGTGCGGGCGATGTGCGAGGTCGGCGGGCGCCCCCTCCTCGCCGGCCTGGTGATGCTGCTGCACGAGAGCCGGCTCTTCACCGGCCCGAGGGCGCAGCGGCTGCCGGCGATCCTGGCCGAGAGCCGCAAGTACCAGAGCACCGTCTCGACCCAGCTCGCCGGGCAGGTGCTCGACGCGCTCCACGCGCTGGTGCGCGGGTTCCAGGCGGCGAACGAGGTCGACCCGCGCGGGCGCGGCGAGCTGCTGCGCGAGGTGATGGCCGAGGACCGCGCCCAGGTGTACGGCGGGCTGCTCACCACGCTGATGCGCCTGGTCTTCGTGCTCTACGCCGAGGACCGCGAGCTCCTGCCCGCGGGCGGGATCTACCCCGGGAGCTACTCGGTCACGGGGCTGTTCGAGCGGCTGCGCGAGGACGCGGGCCGGCACCCCGACACGATGCACGCGCGGTACGGGGCGTGGGCGCAGCTCCTCACGCTGTTCCGGGTGCTGCACGACGGCGCGCACGCCCGGGAGATGCGGCTCCCGGCGCGCGCGGGGCGCCTCTTCGACCCCGACGTGTACCCGTTCCTCGAGGGGCGCGCCCACGGCACGCGCCGGGCGAAGGGCGAGCGGATCACGCCGCCGCTGGTGTCGGACGGGGTGATCTACGAGGTCCTCGGGCTGTTGCTGTACCTCGACGGGGACCGGCTCTCGTACCGGGCGCTCGAGGTCGAGCAGATCGGCTCGGTCTACGAGGCGATGATGGGGTTCACGCTCGAGCAGGCCACGGGGCGCTCGATCGCGGTCCTGCCGCACCACGTGGTGATCGACCTGGAGGAGGCGCTCGCGCTGCCCGAGGCGGCGCGGGACAGGCGGCTCGCCGACGCCGGCTGCAAGCTCGCCGACGCCGCGCAGAAGGCGTGGAGGACGGCGAGGACCGAGGCGGCGCTGCTGGCCGCGCTCGGCCGCAAGGTGTCGCCGCGGACGCCGGACGTGCTGCCGCAGGGGGCGCTCTACCTGCAGCCCACCGAGGAGCGGCGGCGGTCGGGGAGCCACTACACGCCGCGCGAGCTGACCGAGCCGATCGTGCGGACCACCCTTCAGCCGCAGCTCGACGCGCTCGCCGGGGGGAAGACGCCGCGGGCGGAGCAGATCCTCGCCCTCAAGGTGTGCGACCCGGCGATGGGCTCGGGCGCGTTCCTGGTCGAGTCGTGCCGCTTCCTCGCGGCCGCGCTCGACGCGGCGTGGGGCGAGCACGGGGATGCCCCGGGGATCCCCCCGGACGAGGACCGCGAGCTCCACGCGCGCCGGCTGGTCGCGCAGCGGTGCCTGTACGGCGTCGACAAGAACCCGTTCGCGGTCGACCTGGCCAAGCTGTCGCTGTGGCTGTTCACGCTCGCCAAGGACCACCCGTTCACGTTCCTGGACCACGCCCTCCGGCAGGGGGACTCGCTGGTCGGGCTGTCGAAGGAGCAGATCGCGTGCTTCGACTGGAAGGACACGGGCAAGCCGTCGCTCCTGCTCCGGCCGCGGCTCGCGACCGTGCTGAAGGCGGTGGAGCAGAAGCGCGCGGAGATCCACGCGCTCGGCGACTCGACCGACGTGGCGGAGAAGTCGCGGCTGCTCGGCGATGCGGAGGACCTGGTCGCCGACGTGCGGGCGATCGCGGACCTGGCGGTGCTGGCGTTCTTCTCCGAGAAGAAGGACGCGGCGCGGGAGAAGCACAGGAAGCGGCTGGCCGACACCGTGGTGGAGCCGTTCCTGTCCGGGCGGCTCGGCGGGCACGCGCTCCGCGAGCAGGCGGACGGGCTGCGGACGCTGACGCCGCCGGTGACGCCGTTCCACTGGGAGCTGGAGTTCCCGGAGGTGTTCGCGCGGGAGAACCCGGGGTTCGATACGTTCGTGGGGAATCCGCCGTTCGCGGGGAAGAACACGCTGCTCGCCACCGGCGGCCCGTTCATCGTTGACTGGCTCAAGACGTTGCACGAGGGTTCCCACGGGAACGCCGATCTGGTCGCTCACTTCTTCCGGCGGGCGTTCTCGATGCTCAGGCGAGCAGGGACGTTCGGCTTGATCGCGACGAACACCATTGCGCAAGGTGACACGCGGGGGACAGGGTTGCGCTGGATCGTGCAGCATGGCGGGATCATCTACGCCGCGAAGCGCAGATATAAGTGGCCGGGCGCCGCCGCGGTGATCGTCAGCGTGGTGCATGTGCAGCGCGAGGGAGCCGGCTTGACACCGGAGCTCGAAGACAAGGCCGTGCCTCGCATCTCGGCATTTCTTGTTGCCAATAACGTTGACGACGACCCTGCTGCGCTCGCCGTGAATCAGGACCGGAGCTTCCAGGGGAGCATCGTGCTCGGCCTGGGCTTCACGTTCGACGATACGGACAAGAAGAACCGTGCCAACAGCCTCGCCGAGATGAAGCGCGTGGTCGAGAAGGATCCTCGCAACGCGGAGCGGATCTTCCCCTACCTCGGCGGCGAAGAGCTCAACACCAGCCCAAGCCATGCGCATCACCGCTACGTAATCAACTTCGGTCAGATGACCGAGGAAGAAGCACGACAGTGGCCGGACTTGATGGAGGTCGTTGAGCGCAAGGTAAAACCTGAGCGCATGAAGAACAAACGCGAAGCACGGAGTCGCTACTGGTGGCGCTTTGGAGAACCCACGCCCGCGCTCTACGCCGGTGTGAGACCGCTAAAACAGGTCCTAGCCTGTGGCCAAACGAGCAAATACCGAACATTCACATTCGTCAACAACAGGATCGTCTTCGACCAAAAACTCATCGTATTCTCGTTAGACGACCAAGCTTCGTTCGCCACTCTGAGCTCGCGCGTCCATGAAATATGGGCCCTGTTCTTCGGCTCGTCGATGAGGGACGATCCTGTCTACACTCCCTCCGACTGCTTCGAGACCTTCCCCTTCCCCGAAGTCTGGCAGTCCAATCCCGCGCTCGAGGCGACCGGCAAGACCTACTACGAGTTCCGCGCTGCCCTCATGGTGAAGAACGACGAGGGCCTGACCAGGACCTACAACCGCTTCCACGACCCCGACGAGCGCTCCCCCGACATCCTGAAGCTCCGCGCGCTCCACGCCGAGATGGACCGCGCGGTGCTCGACGCCTACGGCTGGCAGGACGTGCCGACCGCCTGCGAGTTCCTCCTCGATCACGACGACGGGGACGAGGACGACGACGAGGGCGGCAAGAAGCGAAAGCGGAAGCCCTACCGCTACCGCTGGCCCGACGAGGTGCGCGACGAGGTCCTGGCGCGGCTGATCGAGCTCAACCGCGCCCGCGCCGAGGACGAGCGCAGGCGCGGGGTGGCGGTGGCGCGCAACGCGCGCACACTGAACGACGAGGAGGACGGCGATGGCGACGACTGAAGCAGGCGTGGTCCGCGCGTGCGGAAGCGCGCACCCCCTGCTCACCCGGGAGCGCCATGCTTAGACGGCTGGAGCTCGACGGCATCGGTCCGGCCGACAAGCTCACGTTCGGGCCGCTCGCCCCCCGGCTGAACCTCGTCACCGGCGACAACGGCCTCGGCAAGTCGTTCCTCCTCGATCTCTCCTGGTGGGCGCTCACGCGGACCTGGCCGCAGTACCCGGCCGTCCCCAGGCGGCCCGACGCGTCCATCGGGTTCGCCTTCGACGGCCTCAAGGGGCTCACCGAGGACGTGTCCCCCTGGATCCCGAAGGCCCAGGACTGGAAGCGCAAGCGAGGGCGGCCGTCGAACCCAGGCCTCGTCCTCTACGCGCGCTCGGACGGGGCGTTCTCGGTCTGGGACCCCGCGAAGAACTACCGCCTTTACCGCGGCGCGGACGGCAGCGAGCGGGAGATGCTGCCCGCCTATCACTTCACGCCGGGTCAGGTCTTCGACGAGCTCCGCGCCGGGGACAACCAGGTGGTCTGCCGGGGATTGCTCGACGACTGGACGCGGTGGCAGCAGTCCAACGACCCACGCTTCGCGATGCTCTCCCGGATGCTCGCGGCGCTGTCCGAGGATCCGGAGCGGCCCATGGAGGCCGGCAAGCCCACACGGCCCTTCCTGGAGGACGTCCGCGATGTCCCCACCATCAAGATGCCTTACGGCGACGAGGTCCCGGTGATCTTCGCCGCGGCCGGGATGCAGCGCATGCTCAAGCTGGCCTACCTGCTCACCTGGGCGTTCTCGGAGCACGAGGAGGCGGCGCGGCGGCAGGCCCTCCCGCTCTCGGAGCAGGTCATCCTGCTCATCGACGAGCCCGAGACGCACCTCCACCCGAGGTGGCAGCGGGCGGTGCTCCCGGGGCTGCTCAAGACGATCGCCGCATGGGGCGCCCATGCGCCGATCGTCCAGGTGATCGCCGCCACGCACGCTCCGCTGGTGCTCGCGTCGGTGGAACCGCTGTTCGATCCCGAGAGCGACGCGCTCTGGAAGCTCGATCTCGTGGACGGCGCGGTGCAACTCGAACGGGACGCGTGGCACAAGCGCGGCGACGTCAACCGCTGGCTGGTGTCCGACGTCTTCGATCTCGACGCCGCCACGTCCACCGAGGCAGAGGCCGTGCTCCGCCAGGCGCGGCGGCAGCTCAGGGACTCGAGCCCCGATGCGGCCGAGGTCAAGCAGGTCAACGAGGCCCTCCTCCGCACGCTGCCGGAGATGGATCCCTTCCTGGTGCGCTGGCGGTACTACGTCCAGCAGCACGCCGGCGGGGAGTCTGCGTGATCCGTGTCCAGCGAGCCGCCGAGCCCCCCAACTTCGACGTGAAGGTCCGCCAGAAGGGGAAGGCCGCGCTGGCAGAGCTGATCGGCTCGGCCGAAGCGCCCAGGCGACGCGGACCCCCGCGGAAGAAGCGCGCCGGCCGGATCGAGGATATCCCGTCCGAAGCTCGTTACCATGACCTCTACCTCGGGCTGAAGACGGATCCCGACGACCCGGACGAGCCGCTCCCGCTCGCCTGGATCCGCCGTCATTGCCCGTTCATGGCGCACGAGCTCGAGCGCCAGGGTCGCCTCCGGCCAGCAGATCGGGAGTCCACGCGTTGACCTCGGGAGCAGCGCCCGCAGGCCCCACGAGCACCCCTCCGGGGGCCGGGCGTCTCGGCAAGATGAGCCTCCACCACGGCGGCGGCTGCGTCGCCCCGGGACGGCGCGTGACGGGACGGCGCCCTGGCGAGGGTAAGAGCGAAGAGCGGTGCTCCGGCGCGTTCACGGACCATCTGCTGGGATGAGGCGCGCGACCCGGGCGCGGCCGGCTCAGTCGAGCGGATCCCCGTCCTCGTCCATGGCGACGGCGAAGGGCCCCTCGCTCGGCCCCGCCGGCATCACCCACCGGCCGGCCACGGCGTCGGGCGCGACGCCCGCGAGCTCCGCGATGCGCTCCTGCCAGTGCTCGGACGCCTCGGTGGCGCAGCGAATCACCGTGGACGCCGTCTTCCCCTCCGCCGGCTCGGCCTCCAGCGCCACGGCGACCTCCGCCGCAAGCGCCGCGTCCGCCTCGACGATCGCGGCGTCCGGATCGGAGCGGCGGATCAGATCCGCGACACGCGCGGCGTACGACGAGCCCAGCACGTACGTCCCCACCTGCGCGCGCTGCGCTTCCACGAGCCGGCCCAGCGCGTCCTTGCCCGCCTCGCCCAGCGCGGCGAGATCGAGCGGCACCGCCCGCGTGCGGGCCGGGAGCCCCGCCTCGCCGAGCGCCTCGGCGACGGCGCGCTCGTCCACGATCTCGCCTCCGAGCACGGCGACGTCGCCGAAGCGGTGCCGGCGGACCACCTCCCTCGCGACCAGCGACGCGCCCTCGTGGAGCGCGACGCCCGCACGCGCGCACCCGATCCGCACGGTCGGGAGCGCCGCGCGGGCCGCCGCCGCGCTGGCCAGGAGCACCGCGGAGATGCCGTACCCCCGCACCAGGTCGAGGCACAGGAGCACGAGGCGGGCCGCCGACACCCGCGACAGCGTGCCGTAGGGGGCGTGGCGCGTGTCGGAGAGGTGGATGATGCGGTAGCCCTGCACGAGCGACGCGATCTGCGACGGCAGGCGCGCGGCGGCGCCGCGCTCGTCAAGGATGACGAGGGTTCTCTGGCTGGATGAGCTCATGACTGGCGGGGGGCAAAATGTAGCAGGTGGAGCTGACCGTTTGGAAGGCGGCCGATCGAGTAGGTGACGCGATTGACGCACGCGCGCTGCGCCGGCTGCCCTGACCTGGACTCCAGCCCTTCGAGCGTCTCCCTGGGCGTGTAGGAGCCCGAATGCACCTGCCCCGGCGCGAGGGAGCGGAGGGCCGCGTCGTCGCGGGTCATGATGTCCCGCAGCGAGCGCAGCGCCTGGTTGCGCGAGCGGAAGACCGTGTTCGTCTGCTTGGTCGGTCGCGAGGTCGCGAGCGCAGCCGGATCCTGCCCCGGGCCCGGCACGTGGGCGCGCGCGTGGCCCACGTTGTTCCCGAAGCTACGGTTCTCGGAGTCCTCCAGCAGCCGCTCGGCCTCGCGCAGCGACGCGAGGCCGAAGGGATCGATCCATGCAAAAGGGTTGACCGCATAACCGTAGTATCCGGACCCCCCGGCCACGCCGAGCGGATCTGGAGAGACGAACATGCCGTCGGCCGGGTCGTAATAGCGATAGCGATTGTAGTAGAGGCCGGTCTCGGCATCCTCGTACTGCCCCGGCAACCGCAGCGGGGTGCTGGCGCCGCCGTCGTGCTGCGCCTCGAGCCCGAACGCCCGCCGCTCCAGCGAGCCCACGATCGCGCCCGCGTCGTCGAGGAGCTGCTCCGGCGTGCCGACAGGATCGTTGACGTAGTGGACCCATCGCCCGTCGGCCTCGCGGTGCGCCGCCGGGACGAACGAGTCGTCCATGAAGCAGTAGGTCCGCACCGAGGCCGCCGCGCCCCCGGGCGCGGCCGCGCGCTGCGCTGGAGAACGCGTGATCTCGTGCACCAGGACGTCACCATCCCACACGAACCGGGTCTCTCGCGCGAGCCGCAACGCGCCTGCCGCCTCGTCCCACGCGAGGACTCGCTTCCGCACACGCCTCGCCAGCGGATCGTACTCGAACTCGACGCGGGCGCCGTCCGGCGCCTCGACGTGGTCGAGCAGCCCCGCTCCGCTCCAGCCGTAGCGGTAGACGCGCGGCTTGTCCCCTCCTGCGTCCTCGCGCCGCTCGACGAGCCGTCCCTCGGCGTCCCAGCGGTACTCCGTGTTTCCCTTCCGGAGGAGCTTGCCGCCCCTGCCATACCTGCGTTCCGGAGCGCCGTCTCCTTCGTGCAGGTTGCCCGCCGGATCGTACCGGAACACCTCGCGCCGCCCCACCTCGGGCGTCATCGCGAGAAGCTGGCCCACGGGGTCGTAACGGAGCTCCGTCGCGGCGCGCGCGCCGCGCGCGCCGCCGCTCCGCGCCACGAGCTCGCCGGTCGGGTCGTGGCGGTAGCTCATCACCGCCACGACCGCGTCGGGCAGCTCGCCCACCCACGCCGGGTGGCCCGGCGCGGTCGGTGGGCGCTCCGCCGGGCGCGTGACGCGCCGCTGCGACAGGCGGCCCAGCGGGTCATACGAGGTGCCGATCGCACCGCCGCCCGGGAGGCGCCGGAAGATCTCGCGTCCGAGCGGATCCAGCCCGTGCTCGATCAGCGCCGCGTCGTCCAGCACCGTGCGCACGCGCGAGCCCATCGCGTCGCGCGCGATCGCCTCGCTGTGCCCGAGCGTGGTGCGCCGCGAGATCCGGCTGCCCAGCGCGTCGTACCGCGCCTCGATTGCGTGCGCCTCGCCCCCCAGGACCTGGGTCTCCTTGACGATCTGGCCGAGCGGATCCCTCGCGAGCTCGATGCGCCCGCCGGGCCAGCGCGCCTCGACCAGGTTGCCGAGCATGTCATACAGGGTATGAACGTGGTGTGGCCTCGCTGCCGGACGCTGCGCGAAGGACTGGAGCGGAGACGAGAGGTGGACTGGAGCGGAGTGGCACGAGCGCGCGGCAGAAAGGCGTCGTGTCGTGGGGGCGTCGTCTGCCGCGCGCAGGCAGCGCGCGGGCGAGGCGCAGGGAGGCGGAGCGGAGCCTGGGGGGACGAAGCGCGCCTCGCCCGCTTGCCGCCCTGAGGGGGAGAGGAGAACGCGGCCGTTGGGGAATCGAGGCGCCAGGGAGGCCCTCGGAGCGAGCCGACGACCCCGAGCTGACAAAGGACTTGCAAAGGGGTCGTCCCATGCTGGCCTCCCTCGCACCGGGCATGGGACGGGGTGAGACGCTGTCTCAACCAAACGTGCGGTGCGAGGGGGTCGTTCACCCCGGGGTCGGTCGGTTACGAGTATGGGTCCAGAACCCGCTGTCGTATGTGACCGCCCCTCCGGCCCACCCGGTTGAGCTGGGAGCTCGAATAGGTAGGTGCCGTACGACCTGTTGTTTCGTCGGCGTGCTGGACCGTCGGCCTCGAGGGCCATCCAGCTCGCCGGGTCCCGCGAAGGGGACTCGCTCGCCTGGGCACCCGGGCAGCACGACCCCGCTCGCACCGCACGAGGTGAATCATGACTGTCGTGGGGTTGGATGTCCACAAGCGTGTGGTAGAGGCCGTGGTGCTTCGCGCCGAGGACGGCCGCATCCTGCATCGGGAGCGCTTCGAGTGCACCCGAGAGGAGCTCGTTCGCTTTGCGACGAAGCGGCTGGGTCCGAATGCCCGTGTGGCGCTGGAGGCCACGACGAACACGTGGAGCATTGTCGAGCTTCTGCGGCCGTACACCGGCGAGCTCGTCGTCTCCAATCCGATGCGCACGCGCGCCATCGCGGAGGCCAAGGTGAAGACGGACAAGGTCGACGCGCTGGTGTTGGCTCAACTGTTGCGGGCCGACTTCTTGCCCCGGGTGTGGCAGCCGGACGGAATGACGCAAGCTCGCCGGCGGCTGACCGCTCGCCGTGCGTCGCTGGTCTCCGATCGGACGCGCGTCAAGAACCGCATTCACGCGGTGCTGCACCAGCGGTTGATGGAGCCACCGGTCAGCGACCTGTTTGGAACGAAGGGCATGCGCTGGCTTCAGATGCTGGAGCTCGACGCCGCGGGGCGCCTCGCCATCGACAGCGAGCTGAGATTGCTGCGTCAGATCGAGATAGAGATGACAGCCGTGGATGAGGCGCTCGCGCAAGATGGGTACGATGACCCACGGGTGCGGCTGCTCATGACGCTGCCGGGGGTCGATGTGGCGGTGGCGCAGACGCTGCTGGCGACGCTTGGTGACATTCAGCGCTTCAAAGATCCCGACGCTGCTGCGAGTTACATGGGGC
The DNA here is from genome assembly GCF_004135735.1 of Sorangium cellulosum. Taxonomy (GTDB): domain Bacteria; phylum Myxococcota_A; class Polyangia; order Polyangiales; family Polyangiaceae; genus Sorangium; species Sorangium cellulosum_F. Next base: position 8,087,687 of record NZ_CP012670.1, read on the forward strand.
TCGTGCCCTCGACCCGACAGTCGGCGGAGCATTGCTACCACGGCCCGATCACCAAGCAGGGCAAAGGGCAGGCGCGCTGGATGCTTGTGCAAGCGGCTCAGCATCTGTCCGCGCACCCTGGTCCCTTGGGCGTCTTCTTCCGCCGCCTCGCCAAGAAGAAGAACCGCAACGTGGCGGTGGTAGCGACGGCGCGCAAGCTCGTCACGATTGCCTGGCATATGCTGAAGAACAACGAACCCTACCGCTACGCCATCCCGCGCTCGACGGAGACCAAGCTCTCCAGAATGCGGGTGAAGGCGACCGGCGAGCGGCTCCGGCCCGGGCTGCCGAAGGGACAGCCGCGGCCCAAGGCCTACGGCTCGGGCGTGCGCACCCGCACCGTACCGGCGCTCGACACGATCTACGAGCGCGAGGGGCTGCCGCCGATCGCACCGCTGTCCGACGGCGAGTTGCGCATGCTGCGCCAGCAGAAGGTGCTCAAGCACGTCGCGCAGACCAGCCGCCCTCAGCGGCTGCCTCGTCGCGCTGCGGCGCCCGAGCCGCCCGACGTGCCTGGGGCCGTTTCGCCTCGGTGCCCTGGCCCGCGACCGTCCGCCGGGCGAGCGCCCGCGGCACCGCGGCGGGCCAAGTCCACGCAGACCCCTTCTCCCGGCCGGAGGTTGATGTGAATCGCTGTCCCGAGCTTGACACGTTCATAGGTATTCGAAATGCTCGTCACCCGCCTCGGTCGTCCGCTGAACGAGGCGCCCCGCCAGGTCGTACGTGAGATCGGTATGCACCGCCGGCCCCGCCGCCTCGGCCCCCATCGCCCCGCCCGTCGTGACCCGCGTCGGGCGCCCCGCCGCCTCGAGGCGATAGCGCAGTACGCGCCCGTCGAACGTGCGCTCCTCGATCAACCGGCCATAGATATCGTAAAGAAGCTCGTGCTTCTCCCCGAGCTCGTTCACGACCGTGGTGAGCTCGCCCTCGCGGTTGTAGAGCAGGCGGGCCACGTGCCCGTTCGCGTCCTTGCGCCAGCAGAGCCGGTGATACCCGCCCCACCCCCACTCTGTGACATGCCCGCTCGGGTTCTGGGCCCGCACGAGGTGCCGCTCCCCGTCGTACTGATACCTGGAGACGCCTCCCTGGGCGTCGATCACCTCGATGAGGTCGCCGCGATCGGAGTAGACGAAGCGCGTCTCTGCGCCCGCCGGATCGGTGCGCCCCGTGACGCGGCCGAGCGCGTCGTACCGGAAACGCCAGACCGCGCCGTTCGGCGGCGCGACCGCGGTCAGGTTGCCCTGCGCGTCGTACTGGTACGATGTCCTGGCGCCGTTCGGATCGATGCGCTCGCGCAGCAAGCCCCGCTCGTCGTGGCGGTAGGTGGTGGTCTGCCTCAGCGGATTCGCGATGTGCTCCGGGTTGCCCCGCGCGTCGCGGAAGATCTGGGTCACCCCGCCGAGCGGGTCGGTGATCTCGACGGGGGAGCCCGCCTCATCCCGGACGATCGACGTGCGGGCGCCGAGCTGGTTCGTGTAGCCGAGCAGGTTCCCGCGCCCGTCGCGCTCGAAGCGCTCGAAGCCGCCGTCCGGATGTTCGAGGACGGCGAGGAACCCTCGCGCGTCGTACACGGCGCGCACCGGCGACGGCCCGGCGTCGTGCGCCATGGTGAGCAGGCCGAGCGCGTTGTGCGCGAAATGCCCGACGTGCGTCGAGTCGATGACGTGCGTGTAGTCCTCGTCGAGGTACTCGAAGACGCAGTGGTGAACGCCCCTGGCGGGGTGGCGGTCCGACGCGAGCGCCGAGGGCACGTCCGGGTCCAGGCTCGGATCGGGCCTGGACAGGTAGTCGCCCCAGGACTCGATGCACCGCCCCTGGGCGTCGTACACGAAATGGAAGCAGAGGCCGGCCCGATCGACGTCGGCGGTGAGCCGGGCCGCGTCGTCGTACTCGTAGCGCGCGCAGAAGCCGTCGGCGTCGGTCGCCCCGACGAGCCGCCCGCGCGGGTCGTAATCGTATCTCTCCAGGGCGATCCACCGCCCCTGCTCCAGCGCGTTCTTCACCTCGATCGAGGCGATGTGCCCAGCGCCGTCCCTGCGCACGCGGAGCTTCCGGCCGGCGCTGTCCGTCACCTCGACGAGCTGGCCGTCCTCGTACACGAGCGCGATACGGTTCTTGTTCCTGTCCTCGATCGCCGTGAGCAGGTAGAGGTGCTCGCCGAGCTTCTCCGAGAAGGCGTAGAGTCGCCCGTCGTTCGGGTCGACGACATAGCCCCACGGCTCGCGGCGGAGGCGGAAGCCGAAGGAGGAGACCACGTCGTCGCCCGCACGCAGTGACTTCGGGAAGGAGACGCGCGTCCCCTGGTCCGTCCAGACGTCGACGGAGCGGCGGCGCTCCTCGACGCGCCAGCCAAGGCTGTGGGCCCATCCCCACCCGAGACCGACATCGCGGCGGTGCGCGTGGGAGCTGTAGCTGCGCCTCAGCTGTAGCGGCAAGGGGCCGGGCAGCTCGACGATGAGGATCGGATGGGTGAACGCGCGTCCGGTGGCGACGTCGACAGGGTGCGACTTGGTGCCGCAGAGCGGATAGCGCTGCGGATCCGGGGCGCCCTTGCCGCCGCCCTGCGCCTGGTTCCCGCCGCTCCCGCCTCCCGCGCCCTGCCGGCCCGCTCCAGCGCCGCCGCCAGGTCCTCCCGATCCTCCCGCGCCGCCACCGCCGCCCATCACGAAGACGCCGGGGTTCATGCCGGGAATGGCCGGGATGTTCGGGACCGGGGCCGTGCGTGCCATAGCCTGAGGTTCGCTTGAACATCCCCCCGGAGACAAGCCACCGGTTCTGGACCGCAAGGCGATCGTTCAAGCGGCGTCCCCGGACATGTGGGCGAGCAGCGCGATCAGCGAGCCGGCGTCGCGGCCGCTGCCCGCCGGCTCGAGCCTCGTCGCCGGGCCGGACGGCGCGCCGTCGCGGTGGACGGGCACCCGCGCGCCCTGGCAAAGTACCCGCGGGCGGCAGGGCCTTCAACGTCGTCCGAGCCCGCGCTCCGGCCCACGGGCAACGGCGCCTGGACGCGGGCTTTCCGGTGGACATAACTCGGCCGATTCTTCTAGTACTTTCTATTCTGCGGGTCCCGGCTTCATTCCGTGGGTTCGCGCGGAGGATCGAGATCGACCGCGTGCGCGCCGGGGGACGAGCGGGACCGCAGGCCGGCGGGGGCGCGCCGCGCGACCGCGCCAGGGGACGACGAGGAGGACGCCGATGCCGACGACGGAAGGGACGAAGCGCACCGAGCCGGTGCAGGTCCGCGATCACCTCGTGGAGGTCCTCGGGCGCGATCTCGTGGGGGCCGAGCCGCACGAGGTGCTCTCCGTGGCGCCGTCCCGCTGGTACCTGACGGGGTTCCTTGTGCCGCGGGAGGCGCCCATGGAGGTGCGCGAGGATCCGGAGCCGGACGAGGAGCTCGCGAGCGTGGAAGGCGAGGACGGGGACGACGCGTCGCCGCCGGAGGTCGCGTCGGCGCGCAAGGCGTTCTTCCCGTCGTCGATCGGGCTGAGCGTGCTCGTGCCGGAGGCGACCCGCGCGCTGTCGGTGCGGGCCACGTGGGGCGAGTACGTGCGCGAGGACGGGTCGGTCCGCCCCGCGCCGCAAGGCGAAGGGGCCGAGTCGCAGGCGCCGGCTCGCCCGCAGGAGCGCTGGCGGCGGTCGCCCCGGGAGGTCGCGCAGGCGTTCGCGGTCCCGCCGACCGGAAAGGTCGCGTATCCGCTCGCCGACGGCGTGAACCTCGTCGTCTCGGTGCGGCGCGTACCCAGGCGCAGCGGGGTCGAGGAGGGGGCGCGCGCGGTCTCGGCGTTCCTCGTGAACGACAAGGAGCTCTCCGAGCGCGCGCCCAAGGACCAGTCGTTCCTCTTCCAGGCGAGGCTCGAGCTCCACACCGAGGAGCAGTTCCTCCCGCGCCCGAACGTCCGCGGGCAGGAAGGGAACGACCCCGACGAGCAGATCGCGGAGCTGCAGTACCGCAACGTCTACGAGCACGCGGTGGGGCACGGGGTCGCGGCCGAGGCCGACGTGACCGAGGGGCAGGCTTGCAGGCGCGTGTGGACCACCTGGCTGCCGACCGCGGAGGTCGAGAAGGTGGTGCCAGGCGACGTCCCCGGGGTCCAGCTCGGGATGGAGGCGCTCGCCGACGCCGGGTCGGCGGCCGAGGTGCGGGCGATGCTCGCGGAGCTCCCGGCCAGGTACGCGCAGTGGATCGCGGACCAGGCGAGGACGCCGGTCGGCGAGCACCAGCGCGAGGTGCTGGCCGGGCTGCTCGACGCGGCCGAGACGGTGCGGCGCCGGATGATCGACGGCCTGGCCGCGCTCGACGACCCCGACGTGCTCCTGGCCTTCTGCCTCGCGAACCGGGCGATGGCGCGCGCCGCGCGGGCGCGGGACGTCGAGAAGAAGAACGGCCCGCCCACGTGGCGGCCGTTTCAGCTCGCGTTCCTGCTGATCAACCTCCGCGCGATGCACGAGCCGGCGCACCACGACCGCACCGTCATCGACCTGCTGTTCTTCCCGACGGGCGGCGGCAAGACCGAGGCCTACCTCGGGCTCGCGGCGTTCACCCTGGTCCTGCGCCGGCTGCGGAGCGGCGGGGTCGCGGGGGCGGGCGTCAGCGTGGTCATGCGCTACACGCTGCGGCTCCTGACGCTCGACCAGCTCGGCCGCGCCGCCGCGCTCGTGTGCGCCCTCGAGCTCGAGCGGCAGGAGCGCGCCAGGAAGGGAGACACGAGGCTCGGGCCGTGGCCGTTCGAGATCGGCCTCTGGGTCGGCAAGGGCGCGACCCCGAACCGGATGGGCTCCGAGAAGGATTACGACCCGACGACGGCGCGGATGAAGGTCAACGCCTACCAGCAGGCCTCGGACAGGCATCCTTCGCCGATCCCGATCGAGAAGTGCCCCTGGTGCGACAGGAAGTTCGTCCCGAGCTCGTTCCGGCTGACGCCGACCCCGGCCCGCCCGCAGAACCTCGAGGTCTACTGCGCAAACCGCGATTGCGCGTTCTCCGGCGAGCGCGCGCTCCCGATCCTGACCGTCGACGAGCCGATCTACCGCCGGCTGCCGTGCTTCCTCATCGCGACCGTCGACAAGTTCGCGCAGCTGCCGTGGGTTGGGCGGACAGGAGCGCTCTTCGGCAGGGTCGACCGGCACGACAAGGCCGGGTTCTACGGCCCGTGTGACCCCGGGATCGGGCGCCCCATCGAGGGGGGCCAGCTCGCGCCGCCGGACCTCGTGATCCAGGACGAGCTCCACCTCATCTCGGGCCCGCTCGGCACCATGGTCGGGCTCTACGAGACGGCGATCGACGTGCTCTGCGAGCGCCCCGCGGCGGGCAAGGCGTTCGGCCCGAAGATCGTCGCCTCGACCGCGACCGTGCGGCGCGCGGAGGCGCAGATCAAGGCGCTCTTCGGCCGCTCGGCGGTCACGATCTTCCCGCCGCCAGGCCCGGACCGCCGCGACTCGTTCTTCGCGCGCACGGTGCCCGCGACCGAGCGGCACGCGCGGAAGTACGTGGGTGTCGCCGCCCCCGGCCGGAGCGTGAAGGTGGCCCTGCTGCGCGTCTACCTCGCGCTCCTCGCGGCCGGAAAGAGGGCGTACGACGAGTCCGGGCTCGCCGCCGACCCGTACACGACGCTCGTCGGCTACTTCAACAGCCTGCGCGAGCTCGGCGGGAGCCGCCGGATCGTGGAGGACGAGGTCACCTCCCGCGTCCGCGGCTACGACACGCGCCGGCGCGTCGGAGAGGAGGCCGGCGATTTCGCGGCGCGCTCGCTCGGCGAGCCGGTCGAGCTCACCAGCCGCGAGCCGACGCACCGCGTCGCGAACGCGAAGGACCGCCTCGCGTGCGCGATGGACAGGCCCGAGCACGTCGATGTCGCGCTCGCGACGAACATGATCTCGGTCGGCCTCGACATCCAGCGCCTGGGCCTGATGGTCGTGTTCGGGCAGCCCAAGACGACCGCCGAGTACATCCAGGCGACGAGCCGCGTGGGCCGCGACGACAGGAGGCCTGGGCTCGTCGTCACGCTGCTCAACTGCCACAAGCCGCGGGACCGCTCACACTTCGAGCGATTCAACGCGTACCACGCGTCGTTCTACCGTGCGGTCGAGGCGACGAGCGTCACGCCGTTCTCGCCGCGCGCGATCGACCGCGGGATCGCGGCCGTCACCGTGGCGCTCGCGCGCCTGAGCGTCCCCGAGCTGACGCCGCCGCGCGGGGCCGAGGAGATCGGCAAGGGCGCGCTGCGCGAGGCCGTGAGCCGCATCCCGCGGCGCCTCGGCGCGCGGGCGGCACAGGCGCACGTCGGCAAGGACGAGGCGCCCGAGATCGGGCGCAGGGTGGAAAAGCGGACGAGCGATCTGCTCGACTCCTGGCAGCGCACCGTCGAGAAGAACCACGCTGTCAGCGCCGGTCTCCAGTACCAGCGCGAGGAGCCCGCTCACCCGAACCTGCTGCGCGATCCGCTCGAGCCCGAGCCGGACGATCGCGATCTGCGGAAGTTCAAGGCGCAGCGCTCGCTGCGTGACGTCGAGCCCAGCGTGGATGTGTACCTGAGAAAGCCCGGCGGACGCCGGCAGGAGGACGGCTGATGGCAGCGCGCAGGCCGCGTTCGAGCGGCTCTCCCAGGGGGAGGATCCGCCCCGAGGGGCAGGTCCGCAGGAGCCAGGTGCTGACGACCTTCGGGCCCGGCGCGCTCGTCGACTTCCCGAAGCACGCCGCCATCATGGGTGGGCTCGAGTCGTGGGGAGATCCGGACAAGGAGGGTTTCCAGCAGGTCTTCGAGGAGCGGCTCGAGGCCGCCCTCCGGGCCCGCGAGCAGAACCCCCGCTTGCGGCTCTTCGCACCGCCGTCGAGCCCGGATTCGCTCGACGCGCCGGCGCGCGGCATCACGGCCTTCGAGTTCCCGGAGTGGTTCATCGAGCAGCCGCCGGAGGGCCGGGTCGGCGAGGGCGGGTTCCGGTCGCGCCGCCTGCTCCACCGGAGGGCGATCGAGCGTGGCAGCTACGGCAAGGTCGTCCCGATCCGGTTCGTCCGGGCCTGTCCGAATGGTCACATCGGCGACATCGACTGGCGTGGCTTTGCCCACGGAGGCCGCACCGACTGCACGCGCGAGCTCTTCCTGGACGAGCGCGGGACGAGCGGCGATCTCGCCGACATCATGGTGCGCTGCGCCTGCAAGGCGAGCCGCTCGCTCGTCGACGCGACGCTGAAGGGCGATCAATCGCCCCTCGGGCCTTGCTGGGGAGAGACGCCGTGGCTCGCCGATGCGGCGCCGGGGGACGGGGAAAAGCCCGCTTGCGTCGATGAACAGGGGAAGCCGGTGCGGAACAAGCTCCTCGTCCGCTCGGCGACCAACGCATATTTCCCGCAGAACGTGAGCGCGATCTCCATCCCCACCGATGCGAGCAAGCAGGCGCTCCGCGAGGCGATCGAGGCGGCGTGGGGCGATCTCGAGTCGGCCGAGGGCGAGGAGGACGTCGCGCACGAGCTGAAGAAGGCCAGATACAAGCACCTGCGCGATCGCTTCAGCGCGCGGGAGCTGTGGGCCGAGGTGCAGCGCAAGAGGTCGGGGCAGAGCGAGGAGGGGCGCGGGATCAAGGCGGCCGAGCTGGACACGTTCCTTGCGATTCCGGAGTCGGCCGGCGAGGACACGCCTGATAAACAGGATTTCTTCGCCCATGCGCTGTCGCTCGATCCCGCGCGGCGCGGCGCCATGGGGCTCGTCTCGCGGGTGGTCCTCGTGCACCGGATGCGCGAGGTGATCGTGCAGCTCGGGTTCACGCGCTTCGAGGCGCCGGCGCGCGACGTCGACTACGAGCTGTCGCTCGGCGTGCGCACGGCGCCGCTGGCGCGCGAGGTGACCTGGCTGCCCGCCGTGGAGAACCGAGGAGAGGGCATCTTCCTGGCGCTCGACCCCGGCGCGGTCGCCAGGTGGCGCGACAGGCGCCCTCAGGTCGAGGCCCGGGAGCGGCAGCTCATCGCGGGGTTCGAGGCCTGGAAGAAGCGCCGCCAGGTCAAGAACGCGCGGTTCCCGGGCGTGACCTACGTGATGCTGCACTCGCTGTCACACCTCTTGCTCACGGCCGTCTCGCTCGAGTGCGGTTACGCGGCCAGCTCGATCCGCGAGCGCATCTATCTCGACGGGGACCGCTGCGGCATCCTGCTGTTCACCGGCACGCCCGACGCCGAGGGGACCCTGGGTGGCCTCGTGCAGGTGGGCAAGAAGCTCGCTCACCACCTCGACGCGGCGCTCGACCTCGGCAAGCTCTGCTCGAACGACCCCGTGTGCGCGCAGCATCACCCGGACGACGCGCACGAGGAGCGGTTCCTCCACGGCGCCGCGTGCCACGGTTGCCTGCTCATCTCGGAGCCATCGTGCGAGTGGTCGAACGAGCTACTCGATCGCTCGCTGGTCGTGGACACGGTGGAGGACTCCGGCGCTGCCTTCTTCTCGGAGGCGTGATGGAGTCGCTCGAGGTCCCCAGCGAGACGCTGCTCCAGCTCGCCGACGCGCTCGAGGCGGGCCATGTGCGCGGTCCGCTCACGAAATTCGGGCTGCGCGCCTTCACGACGTCGGCGAGCGCGGTCCGGTCGCTGGAGGCGCTGCGGCAGACGGCGGGGAGCGAGGCCGCGCTCGCCGCCATGTGCCGCCTCGTGGTCGCGGAGCGGGCCGCCACGATGGCGCGCGCGCCCAGGGTGGAGCTGGTGTGGACCGGGCCGGAGCGCGCCGGCGCGTCGTCGCGGGACACCAAGGTGGTCGTCGCCGAGCTCTTCGCCCGGGCGCGGAGGTCGGTGCTCGTGTCGAGCTACAGCCTCAGCGGCGGAGCGACGCTGTTTGCGCCGCTCGCCGCGAGGATGGCGGAGATCCCGGCGCTGCGGGTCCGGATGTTCTTCGACCTCACGGTCGGCGACGACGGCATGTCGGGACCGCGCACGCGCGAGGCGCACGAAGCGCGCTTCGTCCAGCGCTTCCGCAAGTGGCACTGGCGCGGCGCGCGCGTCCCCGAGGTCTTCCATGACCCGCGCACCATCGATGACGACAGGATCAGCTTCCACGCCAAGTGCATTGTCATCGACGAGGAGATCGCCTTCGTCACGTCGGCCAACACCTCGGTGGTCGCACAGCAGGAGAACATCGAGGCGGGGGTGCTCATCGAGGACCGGCTCTTCGCGCTCGCGCTCGGCAAGCAGTTCGATGATCTCGTGACGGCCGGGCTGCTCGTGCCCGTACAGGGGCTTTCGGCGCTGCGGTGAAGATCGAAGAGAACGTCGGCGGGTCCGGGGCAGGTCTCGACCTCCCCGCCGCCTGCCCGGCCACGCACCCGCCCAGATCCCGAAGGTCGGGAGCAGCGCCTCGCGCTGCTTCCGTTCGCTCCGTCGCGCTCACGAGCGAGGGCCTGCTCGTCCCGCGGCCGGCGCGAGCCCTCCCGGGGCCGCCGCGCCCGTCAGAAGAACGCCTTCAACAGGCCGATCGCGCCCTGCTTCCAGGGCACGCGGTGGGTCACGCCCGAACGGCTCTCGAACTCGCTCCGGTGCGCCCGGTACCACTCAAGGTTGCGCACCAGCGCGTCCTTGTTCGAGTATTTCGGCGCGAAGCCGAGCAGCCGCTCGGCCTTCTCGATCGACACGAACGAGTCCTTCGATGCCGTCTCGTAGACCCACTTGTAGAGCGGCGATAGGCCCATCGCCTCGAGCGCGCGCAGACCGAGCACCGCCGGCGCCGCGGGGAAGGGCACGATCTTCTTGCCCTTGCCCGCCGCGTCGAGCACCGCCTGGTAGTCCTCGCCCATGGTGGTGAAATCCTTCGCGCCGATGTTGAAGGTGTCGTTGGCCACCGACGCATCCTTCGTCATGCACAGGGTGATGGCCTCGCAGAGATCGGCCACGTCGAGGAGCTGGTAGCGGTTCTTGCCGTTGCCGATCATGGGGAAGCCCTTGCCGTCGAGCGCCCAGTCGTAGAGCAGGGCGAAGACGCCCAGCCGCTCCGGACCGATGAAGGACTTTGGCCGGATGATGGGGACCACGAGCCCTCGGCCGCGCTCTTCCAGGCACACGAGCTCGGCCTGGATCTTGGCCTGCCCGTAGGGACCCACGCCGTCGAGCCGGTCGTCCTCACCGAGCGGGTGGTGGTCGGGGATGCCGTACACGGCCGTGGAGGAGATGTGTACGGCGCGCTCGACGCCGTGACGGCGCGCGGCGCTCATGACCACGCGCGTGCCGATCACGTCGGTCGTGTAGATCTCCTCCGGCGTGTACAGGGGCAGCGCCGCCGCCGTGTGCACGACGAAGTCCTGCCCCTTCACCGCCGCGTCGACGACCGCTGCGTCGCGGATGTCCCCGCGCACCTCGCGGATGCGTGACCGCTCGGGGTAATCGAAGTCCAGGAGATCGAGCGACGTGACCTCATAGCCGCGCTCGAGCAGGTGCCGCACCAGATTGATCCCGAGGAAGCCCGCGCCGCCCGTGATCAGGACCTTCTTCTTGCTCATCGTCTTGCAACCTCGCTTCAGGGCAAAGAGAGCCGCCGGCGCTCACGCGCCGTGCGCCTCGATGATGGCCCGCGCCTCGTCCGGTTGACGCTTGCACTCGAGCAGCGCTCCGAGCAGGAGCGGCGCCACGATGGTCGCGTCCGACTCGATCACGAACATGGGCGTGTCCGCGGTCAGCTTGTCCCAGGTGATCTTCTCGTTCGGCGTGGCGCCGGAGTACGAGCCGTAGGATGTCGTCGAGTCGGAGATCTGGCAGAAGTAGGCCCAGGGCCGGGCCGGCTCGCCGAGATCGTATTTGAGCGACGGCACCACGCAGATGGGGAAGTCCCCCGCGATGCCCCCGCCGATCTGGAAGAACCCCACGCCGGCGCCGGCGCTGAGCGCGCGGTACTGATCGTAGAGCTCGGCCATGTACTCGATGCCCGACTTCACGATGCTCGCGCTGCACTCGCCCCGCTTCACATAGGACGCGAAGATGTTGCCGAAGGTCGAGTCCTCGTGGCCCGGGACGACCAGCGGCAGCCCGGCCTCCGCGGCGGCGAGCAACCAGCACTCCTCGGGCGGTCCGCGGTGGAGCGCGGGCTCGACCGCCCGGATCAGCTCGTAGAAGTACTCGTGCCAGAAGCGGCGCTCGCCGCGCGCCGTCGCCCGCTCCCACATGGGGACGATGTGCTTCTCTACCGCACGGAAAGCCTCGTCCTCGGGGATGCTGGTGTCGGTCACGCGCCGCATCCGGTTTTCGAGGATCCGTGTGTCGTCCTGCTTGGTGAAGTAACGGTAGTCGGGGAAGTCGCGGTAATCGTCATGCGCCACGAGGCGGAACAGCGACTCCTCCAGGTTGGCGCCGGTCACCGACATGCCGTGGATGAGGCCGGCGCGGATGGCGGGCGCCAGCGTGATGCCGAGCTGGGCCGAGGACATCGCCCCGGCCACGGCCCAGAACATCTTCCCCCCGCGCTCGATGTGCTCCCAGTAGGCGAGGAGCGCGTCGCGCGTCGCGCGAGCGTTGAAATTCTTGTAGTTGCGCAGAACGAACGTGAGCAGGGGCAGCGTCGTGGACGCCCTCTCTGTCCCAGCCATGTTTCACCGAACCTCGGCGACCACGGAGGTCGTCCCGGTGGTCTCGGGCCGCGCAGGCCACCGGGGACGCTCTACGGACCGGCGAAGGCCGGGCCGCCATCGCAGCGTCGGGTGGCTCCATGGATCCGTAGCACGCATCGGGAGGATCGTGTCAAGACCGTCTCGACGGGCGGGGACCTGTGCGCGCGACGTGCACCGCCCGGGCAGGGCGAGCGCGACCATGGCGCGACATGCCCTGCGCCCTCCTCCGTCTTACCTCTCCCGTCTCCCGTCTTACCTCTCCCGTCTTCCGTCCTCGTCTGGCCTCTTCGTGCGCGTGCGCGTGCGCGTGCGCGCTCATCCCTTGCACGTCTCTCGTCATTCGCTTCGGCCTCTGTCCGCGAATTCATGATCGTGCGAGGGCTCGACACGATCGCGCACGAGGACGCGGACGGAATGAGCGCGCACGCGCACGCGCACGCGCACGCGCACGAAGAGGGAAGACGGGAGGCGGGAGACGGGAGACGGGAGACGGGAGACGGGAGGTGGGAGACGGGAGACGGGAGACGGGAGACGGGAGACGGGAGACGGGAGACGGGAGACGGAAGATGGGATGGACGGGACATGGAAGACGGGGTGGTCGGGAGACGTAAACGCTCTCCCTCACCCCCCCGCGAGCCGCCGCGCGATCTCCTCGCGCTGCCTCCTCGCCGCGCGCGCCAGCGCGAGCTGCCCCGCGGCACGGTGCAGGTTGTGGGCCACGCGCGTCGGAAACCGCGCCGCGTCCCAGCCGAAGTACCGATCCTCGAACGCGTCCCGGCAAAACCGCGCCGCGAGCTCCAGCGCGATCCTCTCCGGGGCGTCCGCGAGCGCCTCCCTCTCCTCCGCGCCGAACGGCCTCACCTCCCGGTAGCCCGCCACCGCGGCCGCGAACACCTCGAGATCGAAGCGCGCCTCGGTCGAGTCCTCCCCGGCCGGGTTGCACCACGATCGCCACGCGTCGCCGAGCTCCACGTCGATCGGCTGGAGCGCGAGCGTGTCCAGGTCGATGAGGCAGAGCCCCTCTCCCCCCTCCGAGAAGCGCAGGTTCGAGATCTTCAGGTCCCCATGGCAGTGCCGGGGCGGGAGATCCAGCCGCCCCTGCCACGTGCGCCACGCGTCGAGGATCGCGTCCGCGAGCCTCCTCCCCTCGCCCCCCGTGGCCGCGGCGTCGAGGCGCTCCATGTGCTGCGCCGTGTCGTGCGCGCCGGCCCGCACGTGCCGGTAGCCGTGCTCGAGATCCTCCACCGCCCGGTGAAAGCGCGCCACCAGCGCGCCCGCGGCGCGGGCGAGCGCCGGCGTTCCGACGCGGTGGTGCGTGCGGCCCGGGATGAAGTCCATCGCCCGCCACACCGCGCCCCCGGCGTCGCGCGCCCACAGGGCGCCGTCGTCGGTGCGCGCGAGGCGCGGCGTGGCCAGGCCGCGGGCGGCCAGGTGCGCCGTCACCGCCTCGATGTCGTCGTGCACCTCCGGCGCGAAGACCGGGCTCACCCGCTGGACGATGAACCGCGGCGGCTCGCCCGCCACCCACGTTGCGTTCAGGTTGCCCTGGTCCTCGCAGCGGCGAAGGCCGAGGCCGCGGAGCGAGGCCCACGCGTCCGGGATCATGTCCGGGCTCATCGGAGCGCGAGGCTACCTGCGCTCCCCCTCCGCCACCAGCACCCCGCGCTCCCCCGCCACCACCAGCGCCCCCGGCCGAGCCTCGACCGCACGCGCACGGCTGACCTCGCTCCGACAGCCGGCGCGGCCCCGCGATCGTGCCCCTCGCTGTTCATCCAGGGCGCACCGTGATAATCGCGCAGGGGTTCATGCGAATCTGCGCCATCATTCCCGCCTACCAGGCCGAGCGCAACGTGGGGGACGTCACGCGCGAGGCGCTGCGGGTCGACGCGCTGGCGGGCGCGGTCTTCGTGGTCGACGACGGCTCCAGCGATCGGACGGCCGAGCGCGCGCGCGCGGCCGGGGCGTCCGTGCTGCTCCACCCCGTCAACCTCGGCAAGGGCGCCGCCCTGCGCACGGGCATGGAGTTCGCCCTGGCCGCGGGGTTCGACGTGGCGATCACCCTGGACGCGGACGGTCAGCATCCGCCCGACGAAGCGCGGCGCCTCCTCGACGCCGACGCCGACCCCGAGGCGCTCGTGCTCGGCGTCCGGGACCTCGTCGCCGCCGGCGCGCCGCGCGCGAACCAGATCTCGAACCGCATCTCGAACTTCTTCCTCTCGCTCTTCGCCGGCCGCCCGTTCGCGGACACGCAGTGCGGCCTGCGCCGCTACCCGCTCCGGCGCACGCTCTCGCTCGACGCGCGCGACGACGGCTACGCCTTCGAGGCCGAGATCCTCCTGCGCGCCGTGGCCGCCGGCGTCCGCATCGTCGAGGCGCCCACCCGGGTCATCTATCCGCCCGAGGACGAGCGGCTCACCCACTTCGACAGCGTGCGCGATCCGGCGCGGATCGTGGCCCGCGTCGTCGCGACGCTCGCGCTCACGCGCGGCCTCCGCCACGTGCCCGCCGCGCCGGCGCCGTTCCCGCCGGCGCGCCGCCCCGCCGCGAGCCCGCGCGTCCCCGATCTCGATCCGCGCCCGTCGCAGCCGACCGCGGCGCCGCCCTGATCCCGGTGGACGACGTGACCTCCCCCCGGAGCACGACGTGACCTCCTCCCCGGAGCACGACGTGACCTCCTCCCCGGAGCACGACGTGACCCACCGGGCCGCCCCCGGCGCGGGCCCGTCGCGGACGCCGTCGTCGCGCCTCGCCTCGCGGACGCCGTCGTCGCGCCTCGCCCGCCACCGCCGCAAGCTCATCGCGGCCGCGGCGCTCCTCGCCGCGCCGTTCCTCGCGCACCTCGCCGTCGGCGCGGCGACCCGGATCGAGCCGCCCCCGATCCGCGCCGCCGCCGGCGAGCCCGCCGTCGGGCCGGACGGCCTGCGCGTCCTCGGCCCCGCGTACGTGCGCCGCCGCGGCCGCATCCTCGAGGCGCGCCTCTCCGGCTCGCCCGAGGAGATCGGCCACCAGCACGGCCGGCTCTTCTACCCGGAGATGGTCCGGAACGAGGGCACCCTCCACGAGCAGCTCCGCCTCCACGTGCCCGTCGCGCCGCTCCGGTGGCTCCTCATGGACCTCGCGCGCCTCCAGTTCCGCGGCGTGGACCAGGGCATGACCGACGGCGCGCGGCGCGAGATCGCCGCGCAGGCCCGCGCCTTCTCGCCCGACCCGTTCGAGGGCTCCCTGTCCACGTACCACCGCTTCGTCTTCCTCCAGTCGCTCTACGACATCGCGCTGTCGTTCGAGCACTCCCCGCTCCTCGGCTGCACCAGCTTCGCGCTCACCGGCGGCGCGTCCGCGGGGGGCCACGCCGTGCTCGCCCGCAACTTCGACTTCGAGGCCGGGCCCATCTTCGACGAGGGCAAGGCGGTGTTCCTCGTCCACGAGGAGGGCAAGATCCCGTACGCCTCGGTGTCCTGGCCCGGCCTGGTCGGCGCGGTCACGGGCATGAACGCCGCGGGCCTCGCGCTCGTCGTCCACGGCGGCAGGGCCGGCGAGCCGCGCGCCGCGGGCGAGCCGGTCGTGCACACGATGCGCGCGGTGCTCGGCCGCGCGCGCGGCGTGGACGAGGCGCTCGCGCTGCTCCGCGACCCCGCGCACGCGCCCATGGTGTCCCACCTCGTGATGCTGGTCGACGCGGGCGGCCGCGTCGCGATCGCCGAGCGCGCGCCCCACGCGCCGCTCCACGCGCGCGTCCCCGACGGCGCCGCGCAAGCGGGGAGCAAGGTTCCGCTCACCAACCACTTCGAGGGGCCGCTCGCCAGCGACCCGCGCAACCTGCGCGTCGAGGCCGAGACCTCGACCCGCGCGCGGCGCGCCCGCCTCGACGAGCGGCTCGCCGCGCTGCCCACGGGCGCCACGATCGAGGCGGTCGTCGACATCCTGCGCGACCGGCGCGGGCCCGGCGGCGCGCCGCTGCCGCTCGGCGACCGGCGCGCCATCGACGCGCTCATCGCGACGCACGCCGTCGTCATGGATGCGACGGCGCGCGTGCTGTGGGTGAGTGAGGGTCCGCACCTGGTCGGCCGCTTCCTGCGGTTCGATCTGGCGCGGCTGCTCGACCCGGCCTTCGACCCCGCGTCCGACGCGGCCGAGCCCGCGGCGCTGCCCGAGGATCCGCTGCTCACGAGCGGCGACTACGCCGCCTGGGAGCGCGCCGGCGCTCCCCACCCCGGCGGCGAGCGCGGCGGCGACGCGGGCGGGTCGACGACGCCCTGAGGCGACGCAGGTCGTCGCCGGGGCGGCGGCGCGGGCGGGTCGACGGCGCGCCGAGGCGACGCTGGCCATCGCCGGACGTTCAGTGAAGCGGCGCGGCCTCCGCCGCGCGCGCAGGTTTCAATAAGTTTGCGAGGCCGTGACGTACCCCACCGTCGCACACCGGCGGCAGGACACTTCTCGTCCGGTCCTGTCCTACCGCGAGATTGCCTAGCGCGAGCTTCCGACTGACAATGCGATCCGGCGCGCAAGGACGCGGCCAAGGAGCGGCGCACGGTCGACCGGACCATGACAGATATCAACCTGATCAACACCACCCTGGATTGCAGGTACCTCATCCTCGGGCTGCTCGGCGAGGGCGGCATGGGGGCGGTCTACGAGGCGCGGCATCTGGGCACCGGTCGCCGCGTCGCGGTCAAGGTGATCACGAGCAAGCTCGCGCAGGACGAGGCCGTCATGGCGCGGTTCGAGCGCGAGGCCAGGGCGGCCGGCGCCATCGACAGCGAGCACATCGCGAGCGTGCTCGATAGCGGGAGGGACCGCGCGACCGGCCTCCCCTTCCTCGTGATGGAGCTGCTCTCGGGCGAGGACGTCGATCAGATGCTCCGGCGGCTCGGCCCGCTGCCGCCCGAGCTCGCGCTCTGCATCGTGGGCCAGGCGTGCATGGGCCTGGCGAAGGCGCACGACGCGCGCGTCATGCACCGCGACATCAAGCCCGCCAACCTGTTCCTCGCCCGGCGCGACGGCGGCGAGATCACGGTCAAGCTCCTCGACTTCGGGGTCGCCAAGATCCAGGCCGACGAGGCGTCCGAGATCCAGCCGGAGCTCACGGCCACGACCAACCTGATCGGGTCGCCGATCTACATGTCGCCGGAGCAGGCGCGCAACATGAAGGACGTCGACTACCGGACCGACCTCTGGTCGCTCGGCATCGTCCTCTACAAGATGCTGACGGGGCGCACCCCGTACAGGAACTCCCGCGGGCTCGGGGAGCTCATCGTCGCCATCTGCTCGACACCGGCGCCGCCCCTCCTGCACCAGGCGCCGTGGGTGCCGCCCGAGGTCGCCGAGATCGCGCACCGCGCGCTCCAGATCGATCGCAACGCGCGCTACCAGAGCGCGCTGGAGATGATGGACGCGGTGCGGGCGCTCTTGCCGCACGGCTTCTCGATCCGCGAGGAGATGCTGCGGCCCCTGCCCGACTCGATCCAGGCGGACGTGCCGCCGTCGTCGGTCCAGCGCCCGAACACCGAGATGCCGACGCGGCGCCCGCCGACGCCGGCCCACACGTCGCGGAGCTGGTCCGATCAGGGCGAGCCCTCGCCGCGGCGCCCGCCGACGCCGGCCCACACGCCGCGGAGCTGGTCCGATCAGGGCGAGCTCGCGTCGCGGCGCCCGCCGACGCCGGTGCACACGCCGCGGAGCTGGCCCGAGCGCGTCACGCCGTTCTCCCAGCAGAGCGGCCTCGCCATGAGCGGCCTGGAGCACCGGCCCGACATGCCGCCCTCGTCGAGGACGGTCGCGGGCACCTCGGTGCCGTTCCAGAGGACGGTCATCGCGGGGGGGCAGGTGGCGCCCGTGGCCACGCGCGGCCGCGGCCGGGCCGCGCCGATCCTGGCGGCGGCGGCGCTGGTGGCCGCCACGGGCGCCGGCGTGGGCGCCTGGCTGGTGCAGAAGACGACCGCGGCCGCGCCCCCCGCGGCGCCGGCCGCCGCCGCGGCGCCGGCCGCCGCGGCGGTGCCGCAGGGGGCGGCCCCGGGCGCCTCGGCGGCCCCGCCCGTGGAGATCGATCCGGAGCGGCTCGCGAGCTTCAACCCGCTGCCGTCGGTCATCACCACCTCGGGCAACCCGCTCACGGAGGAGAAGATCCAGCTCGGCCGGATGCTCTACTACGAGCCGCGGCTCTCGCGGAACCACGACATCTCGTGCAATAGCTGCCACCCGCTCGACCGCTACGGCGCCGACGGGATGAAGGTGTCCACCGGGCACGCCCACCAGAGCGGCCGCCGCAACACGCCGAGCGTCTACAACGCGGCGGGGTCGTTCGCGCTCATGTGGGACGGGCGCTTCGACACCCTGGAGGAGCAGGCCAGCGGGCCGCTGATGAACCCGGTCGAGATGGCGATGACGCCGGTGCGGATCGAGGCGACGCTGCGCTCGATCCCCGAGTACGCGAAGGCGTTCAGCCGGGCGTTCCCGAACGATCCGTGGCCCGTGACGGTCGCCAACGCGACGAAGGCGATCGGCGCGTTCGAGCGCAAGCTGTTCACGCGCGGGCGGTGGGACCAGTTCCTGGAGGGCAACCCCGACGCGCTGACGAACGAGGAGAAGGAGGGGTTCAACGCGTTCGTGGAGGTCGGGTGCGTGACGTGCCACTTCGGCCCGCACGTCGGCGCGACGATGTTCCAGAAGCTCGGCCTGGTGCGGTCGTGGCCGGACACGATGGACCGCGGCCGCTTCGAGATCACGAAGAAGCCGGCGGATTTCATGGTGTTCCGGGTGCCGAGCCTGCGCAACGTGGCCCATACGGCGCCGTACTTCCACGACGGGTCGATCTCGTCGCTGCAGGAGGCGGTCCGGCTCATGTCGAAGCACCAGCTCGGCAAGGATCTGTCCCCGGCCACGGTGGACCAGATCGTGGTCTGGCTGAAGACCCTGACGGGGGAGATCCCGAGCGAGTACATCGCGAAGCCGGACCTCCCGGAGAGCGGGTCCAACACGCCGCCCCCCATGGCGGAGTGAGCGCGGCCGGGCCGGCCGGGGTGGAGAGGGCGAGGATGCAGCGGCGATCGTTCCTGATGGGTGTCGCGGCGTGCGGCGGGGCGCTGTCGCTCTCGGGCCGCGCCGGCGCGGACGAGGTGGGCGACGCGCTCGCCGAGATCACGCGGGCGCGCGCGTCGGTGAAGACGCTCGTCGCGCCGTTCACGCAGGAGCGCACCATCGGCCTCCTGGCGACGGCGGTGAAGAGCGACGGGGAGATGACGCTGGTGCTGCCCGATCGCCTCCGCTGGGAGCTCAGGCCGCCGGACGCGATCACCTACTGGATCACGCCGGAGGGGTTCGGCTTCGCGACGCCGAAGGGCGCGGCGGGCGCGGGGCGGGGCGCGGCGGGGCGCTTCGGCGCGGTGCTGTCGGATCTGCTGGTGCTGCTCGGCGGCGATCTGGAGAAGCTCAGGGCGCGCTACGAGCTGTCGATCCCGAGCCGCGCGGGCGGGATCACGCTCGCGGCGCGGCCGCGGGCCGAGGAGGTGGCGAAGCACGTGCGCAGCCTGGAGATGACGTCGGGGCCGGAGCTGTGGTCGGTGCGGCGCGTGGTGATCGAGGAGAAGAACGGCGACCGGAGCGTCATCGCGTTCGGCAAGGTGGCGCGGGACGTGGCCGTGGATCCGGCGCGCATGCGGGCGCCGAAGCGGGGCTAGCGCCGCGTCTGGAGGGCGCCGAAGCGGGGCTGGCCCCGCGCCTGTCGACGCTCGTCCCTGGCTGGGCGGGAGGTCTTGCCGGATGGCCCGGCGCAGGGAGAGGGACGGCTCGGCCCGGGGAGAGAGGGCGCCGCGGGGGAGGTGCGCCGGACGCACCGGGGGGCAACGCCCGGGTTCCCCTCGCCGCGATCTCGGCTATGACGCCCCGCATGCGACGCCTGCTGCTCCCCTTCCCCGCCCTCGTGCTCGCCGCTGCCTGCTCCGGCGCTCCCCCGGAGCCCGCCCAGCCCGCGGCTCCCCCGCGCGCGCGCATCGAAGCGCCGCCCGCGACCGCGCCGGCCCCGGCCGAGACCGCGGGCGCCGCGGCCACGCCGCCGAGCGCCCCCGCCGAGCCGGCCGAGCCCGGAGCGGCCGCCGAGGCGGACGCCGGCGCGGAGGAGGCGCGGGCGTGCCCCGCGGACATGAAGCTCGTCGAGGGCGAGTACTGCACCGAGGTCGAGCACACCTGTCTGCGGAGCTGGTACGACAAGTCGAACAAGAAGACCGTCTGCGAGGAGTTCGCGCCGACCCCGGGCCGCTGCACCGGCGAGAAGGTGAAGAAGCGGTATTGCATCGACACCTACGAGTGGCCGAACAAGGAGGGTGAGCGGCCCGAGGTGATGAATCGGTTCCACCAGGCGCAGGTGAAGTGCGCGGCCGTGGGCAAGCGCCTGTGCACCGAGTCGGAGTGGACGCTCGCGTGCGAGGGCCCCGAGATGAAGCCGTTCCCCTACGGGTACTCGCGCGACGCGACGAAGTGCAACGGCGACCACCTCTGGGACAACCCCGACATGAAGAAGGTCGCGAAGCGCGACCCGGACGAGCTGGCCCGCCTCTGGAAGGGGGTGCGGAGCGGCTCGCAGGCGCAGTGCATCAGCGACTATGGAGTCGCGGACCTGCCCGCGAACGCCGACGAGGTGGTGGCGAGCGAGACGACCGGCGGCTGGCGCGGCAAGTACGACAGCGTCCACACCGGGGGCCCCTGGTACAAGGGCGTGCGCAACCAGTGCCGGCCGAAGATCTACACGCACGACGAGGGGTTCTATTATTACTTCCTGAGCTTCCGCTGCTGCGCCGAGCCGGACGGCGAGGCCACGGACCCGCGCACGCCGCGCCAGATCCGGGAGGGGTGGAAGATGGATCGGGTCGAGCGGAGCGCGCGGTTCACCGTGGCCGAGATGCGCGAGAAGCTCGAGCTGAAGGAGCAGGGCAAGTGCGAGTGCAAGGCGCACGATATCCTGTGCAAGACGATGTGCGGGACGCTGCTCGGCCCCGGGGCGGTGGACGCGACGCCGGGCGGCGCGCCGGCCGCGAAGGGCGGCGCGCCGGCCGCGAAGGGCGGCGCGACGGACGGCAAGGAGCGGTGAGGGGCGCCTTGGAGGGCGTGTCGATCCCGGCGCCGGCGATCGAGGGCCTCAGGGCTTCTTCTGCGGTCCTCCCCGAAGCTGGCGCAGCGCTGCCGCCATCAGCGCAGGCGTGGTGAAGAGCGTCGTTTCCTTGCTCAACGCCACGAGATGTCGTTCCGCAACATCGACCGAAACGATTCCGACACGCGCGGCGCGGAGCACGACGCCAAGCGAGCCGACCGGCGTCACCCCGAACGCTCGTGCGGCGTCGCGCGCCGCCAGATCGTCGGTCAGCAGGAGCGTGATCCCGAGCTCCTCACAGAGCGAAAGGGCAGCAACCTCTCCCGCGTGCAAGTGAGCGCAGCGGGGAGCAACCCGCGACGCGTCGACCGCGCGGACCTCGCAGACGACGGTCGACGGCAGCGAGAACACCGATCGATGGCGGACCACCTCGTGCTGGACAATGTCCGGTATGAGCACGCGCTCGAACAGCGCAAGCAGGTCCAGCGCGCCCAGCTCGTCCAGGTGGATGAGCGGGCCGGCGTCGGCGACGGCTACGGCCTCGAGGCCCACGCGATGTCTTCCTCGATGGCCTGCTGCTGGCGCTCCGTCATCAGGACCCAGTCGAGACCGACCGCCGCGATCGCCTCGCTGCGACTGATCTCCTCGCGAACGAGCTTCGCCAGCACGCGTTCGCGCTGAAGGGCGCGAACGCCGGCGTCAATCACGCGGGCGAGAGCCTGGGACTCCGACTCCCCTGTCTCGACCGTGATCTCATGCAGGAGTGTTGCCAGGGATTGCACCGGAAGGAGTCTAGCACCTTGGTACGTTGTTGCCCAAGGGTGTGTTCGCGCCGGAGAGCCGGGGCGATCCGCCGCCTTCTCCGGGATTTCAGGAGGGACGCCACGATGGCTCGCGTCCGCACGGGATGCATGGCCCGAGCGCGGTCCCAACCGCCAAGCGTCGGGCCTGGACGGTCCTCGTCGGCCGACCGCCTCGAACCGCCATTGCTGTCGGGCTTTCCGGCCCCCACGAGCCGCGCCATCCCCCGCGGGGATGGGCTGGGAGCTGGCCCCCCGATTCGTTCGCGAGGCGGTCGGCCCATGCTTGGCCGGCATCGCGCAGCTCAGGCCGTCAAGCACCTCGACGAGCGAGTGACGTCGACCACCACGAGCCGGCCATCATCGCACCCGTTCGGGGTCGGATTGCCTTGCTAGAATGACCGCTGGCAGGGAGTCAACCATGGCAAGTCGCCTTCGCACGTGCTCGGGCCGCGCGGCTGGCCGCCAAGATGCCGGATGGATGCAACGAGGCCCACATGCCGAAGCTTCGTGAGGTCAGAGCGGACTACGATCGCGAGACCATCGTCGTGTACCAGGCCTATGCGCCGGCGATCGCCGAGCCCGCGCTGCGCGCTCAGCGCTTCGTGCCCCCGTTCTCGTTCGGCCGCATGACGTGGATCAAGCCATCTTTTCTGTGGCTCATGCACAGGAGCAACTGGAACCACAAGGCCGGTCAGGAACGAACGCTCGCGGTGCGCATCCGTCGAGCGGCCTGGGACAAGGCGCTCTCCCTCGCCGTGCTCACGTCACCCGAGCCTGGTGCGTTCCGGTCCCCTGACGAGTGGACGCGCGCCTTCGCGGGTGCGAAGGTCCATGTCCAGTGGGATCCCGAGCGCACGCTCCGCGGAGCGGCGCTGCCCTGCTACAGCATTCAGGTCGGGATCAGCCGCCACCTCATCCGCGAGTACGTCGAGGACTGGATCGTGGCCATCGAGGACTACACCCCGCTGGCGCGCAAGCTCCACCAGCAGATTCAGGCCGGGCACGCGGAGAAGGCGTCGAGATTCCTCCCGAAGGAGAGGCCCTATCTCGTGGACCCCGCTGTCGGGCGCCGCCTGCTCATCGAAGCGTGAGCGTGCCGGCCCGCCCCCTGCCCGGCGCCTCGCTCCAGCGCAAAGGAGGGCGGCAAGCGTGACGCCTGAAGAGCGCCTCCCTCCGCTGCGCCGGGCCGGTCGGCATGACGTTGCGGTGAACGAGCGTGCCGCGCCGGCCCCGCCGCCGCTCTGGCGCTCGCAGCCGAGCGCGGGTACGCTGCGCGTTCAAGGAGTGAACCGTGAAATCAACCGGCAAGATCAATTACGTCGAGCTTCCAGCGAGAAATCTCGGTGAGACCAAGAAGTTCTTCTCGGAGGCGTTCGGCTGGAGCTTCGTGGATTACGGAGCAGAATACAGCGCTTTCGGCGAGGCCGGCCTGGACGGCGGATTCTACAAGTCCAGTCAGGTGGTGAACGTCAACCAGGGTAGCGCCTTGATCGTACTCTACAGCAGCGATCTGGAATCGACCCTGGCCAAGGTGGAGCGGTGTGGCGGCGCCATCAAGAAGCCGATCTTCTCGTTTCCGGGCGGGAGGCGTTTCCACTTCACCGATCCCAGCGGCAACGAGTATGCGGTGTGGTCCGACGCCGGCGCATGATCGATGGGGCGACAGGCGAGCACCGGGAGGCATAGCCGGCCTTCGCAGCCGGTCG
Organism: Sorangium cellulosum; assembly: GCF_004135735.1. Lineage (GTDB taxonomy): Bacteria > Myxococcota_A > Polyangia > Polyangiales > Polyangiaceae > Sorangium > Sorangium cellulosum_F. The sequence goes on from NZ_CP012670.1 coordinate 8,110,885, forward strand.
CGCGCGACGGCACGCGCTCCGGCGGAGCGGCGGCGCTGGGCGGACGGGGGGTAGTGCGCCATGGGGCCATTTCGTGAGACGTGGACGAAGGCCGAGGTGGAGGCCGTCATCGCACGCGGCGATCCGGCCGAGTTGCTCTACGTCCCCCTCGTCGTGTCGCTCGATCCGCCAGGCCGGGTGTGGGCCGAGCAGATCTGCCTCCGGCTCGCGGGCCACCCGTCGCCGGACGTCCGCGGCAACGCGCTCCTCGGGCTCGGCCATCTGGCCCGGATCTTTCGGTCCCTCCATCGCCGTAGGGTTCAGCCGGCCATCGAGGCCGGGCTGCAGGACCGCGACCCCGGCGTGCGCGGACATGCCAGCTCGGCCGCCGAAGATGTCGCGTGGTATCTCGGGTGGGTGCTCGCGGGCCGGGAGCACACCCGCGGGCGGCCAGTCTGCCCACGATGAGCAAGGAGGGGGCCATGACGCGGACAGGTGGCTCCCTCTCACCGCACCGACCGCGCGTCCGCCACATCGAGCCGGGCGCGCAGCCCGAGCATGTCCGGCGCCATGCAGTCGACGCCGGTCGCCATGGGCCCCACGCCGCAGCGGGCACCGCTCAGCTCAGGTCGTCGAGCACCTCGGCGAGCGACGCGGCGACGACCGCCCGCTCATGCCACCGTTCCAGGATTTCCGTGTTCTTCTCGGCCAGGACGCGCTCCCGCGCCGCGTCCGGCACGGCGATGCCGCGTACACGGAGCGCCGTCAGCACGGCCCGAGCCGCCTCCTCGGCACGCGCCTCGGCGCGAAGCTTCCGCTCATAATCCTCGAACCACGCCCGGATCTCTGCGCTCACCTCGTCCTCCTCGTCCCTCGCCGGCTCCTGTCCTCCGAGCCGGAAGTGTACCAGCAGCGGCTTGGCGATGCTCTTCTCCCAGGCATCGTCCGGCAGCGCCGCCAGATCCACCAGCGCCTCGCGCAGAAAGAGCTGGTCGGAGCGATTGCGCATGGGAGTCCGCCTCTAATCCATATCGGCAGCTCGGAATCGGCAGCTCGGACCACCATTGATCTCCACGGGAGGACGAATAAAAATCATCAACAAAGTGCAGCACACAGCGGGTCGCGCCCGTAACACCTCATCGAGCAGCAAGCTGCTTACGGGCATTGGCAGCAAATCGTCCAGGATTCGTCCTCGGTCGTATGAGATTCCGGAAAGCGACGCGGCGCGGACCGGGCGGAGCGAGCTGCAGGACCTCAAGAAGGTGTGGCGTTTCTTGCGCGGTTCGGGGATCATTCCGCGGGGCCAGCGTGCGGGTCGTGATGCCCACCGCCCCTTCGGCATCGCGTTCTCGCGAATTGTCAGAGATATCCTCCCACTCCTGAGCATCCCATGTCGCAAAACATCTACGATCAGTCGGAGTTCTTCACCGCGTACAGCCGGCTGCCGCGCTCGGTCCACGGCCTGGCGGGCGCCCCCGAGTGGCCCGCGATCCAGGCGCTCCTCCCCGAGCTGACGGGCAAGAAGGTGGTGGACCTCGGCTGCGGCTTCGGCTGGTTCTGCCGCTGGGCGCGCGAGCACGGCGCGGCGCGCGTGCTGGGGCTGGACCTGTCCGAGAACATGATCGCGCGAGCCAAGGCGACCACGCAGGATCCTGGCATCGCGTATGAGATCGCCGACCTGGAGCAGCTCGAGCTGCCGGAAGGCACGTTCGACTTCGCATACAGCTCGCTCGCGATCCACTACATTCAGGATCTGGGGCGGCTGGTTCGGACGGTGTACCGGGGGCTGACGCCCGGCTCGCACTTCGTCTTCACAACCGAGCACCCGATCTTCATGGCCCCGACCCGGCCGGACTGGTCGGCGGACGACGAGGGCCTCCGGATCTGGCCACTGAACCAGTACCTCGTCGAGGGTCCGCGCACGACCGACTGGCTGACCAGGGGCGTGATCAAGCACCACCGGACGCTCGGAACGACGCTGAATACGCTCATCCGCGCGGGGTTTACCGTCCGCCACGTCGAGGAATGGCAGCCGAGCCCGGAGCAGATCGCGCGCCATCCCGAGCTGGCGGAGGAGCTGGACAGGCCCATGTTCCTGCTCGTGGCCGCCCAGCGTTAGCGCCGGCTCCGGGCCTGTATGTCGGGGGAGATGACGCCTCCTGAGGCCGGACTGCCAGGTTGAGGAGCCGACTGCTTCCTGATGTAGCGGCGGCCTCGTTCAGCTCGCACTCGGCCGACTCATGAAAGATGACCGGAAGCGTCACCGGAGGCGCGCGCGGGCGTCACGAAAGACGTCCTCGGCCGGTCGCCCTCGGGATGGATCGGCGCCGAGATCCGCGTCCCGCCTCGTGGCTTCCTCGGTCCAGAGGCGCCTGTGCTCCTCCTCGGAGAGCTCATCCAAGCCTTCCAGAAGCGCCTCCGCGAGATGTGCGCGCTCCGCGGCGGGCAGCTTCAGGGGTTCGGCTTCCAGCTCGGGGAGGTTCACGAAGGCATTGTACTGCGTGGCTCGGAGGCTGCCCAGCAGCTCTTTTCCACGGGTGATGAGATGCTCGTGGCGGCGGTGGGACGTCGAGCGCCGCCATCCACGCCAACCAGAGCTCCTCGTGCACGAGCTGAGCGAACCTCGGTTCGAAGAAGCGGGCGATGTCACGCGACGAGCGCAGGCGACTCGGACGGCGCGCGCGATGCGTACACGCGGCCGCCAAACTCGCAGGGGGCGAGCGGCCACTGCGCGTCCTCGGGAGCGAGCTCGGTCGGCTACGTCCAGCTACGTCAGGGCATACGGCGAAGGCGCCCGAGCTCCAGCAGGCCGCGCATGCCGAGCAGGCGCGAGGCCGCACCAGGCTGGCCAAGCACACCAAGTCGACCCACGTGGCCTCCGGGGCAGGCAGTACGTCGACGAGCGGGGGCCGCGACGGTTCTCGGCCGCGTCGCACATGGCGCCCGCTTGGCTGGGGCGAGCCACGGAGGATCGCTGCAAGGCGGCTTCCTCGGCTCGTAGGGATATGCATCAAGAGGCTCTTCGCGGCGTCATCCGATGTGGAGCCTGCATGCTGTTGCTTTGGTCTTCTTGACAAAGCGGGGCAGCCGTCGGTTACACTATATGGATAACGCCGAGAGGCGCTCGGTCAAGCGCGAAGCTTCGACACAGCAGGAGCACAATGACACGACTTGTTCAATTGATGCATCCGGGCGGAGAACACCGGATTCCCGCATCTGGGCGGAAGCCCTGGAATCGAGACAAACACGCGCGCTGCTTCCTGAAGAGCCGGGGCAGCTTCTCACGCGACAACGCGGGTCGGGACCGCGGAGTAGGAGACTTGGTGTTCTGGGGCGAGTGGGAAGCCCCAGCGCACGCGCAACGGCTCGGGTGCGGAGGTGACGGCCTGCCAACCTGGATCTGTGTTCCAAAGGTGTGCTCTTGCGCGGCGGTGCAGCAGCCGCAGAACACCGATCCGTTCGTCTTCGGCGACACATTTCTGTACTCGTGCTGCAAACAGGTTCGGCGCAATGGCTCCGCGACCCTCTTGCGAAAACTTCAACGTGGAGATGTCATACTTTTCGGCTCTCGTCTCGATGGGCGGTTTGTTCTGGACACGGTGTTTGTGGTCGCTCGAAGCGAAATATTCGAAACCAACCGTGGAGTGGAGTTGTTGACCGGTCGCGTTCCAGCGGAGTTCGTTGAGACCGTTCTCCGCCCCCTCGCGCGCGCCTCGCGACTGGAGCCGCGAGGCGCAGAAGCCGACCTGCGCGGTTGTGGCCCTGAGGAGTGGGCTCCCGAGGACGAGGAGTACGCGGCTTGCGCCGCTGCCTGCGCGCCCGTCGGCACACAGTACCGGCTCTACTGGGGAGCTACTCCGGACGATCCCGTGGATGGAATGTTCAGCTTCGCTCCTGCACAGCTCGCCGAGCACGCGCCTGCCGGCTTTCGCCGCCCGGCGATCGATGCCCACTTTATCAATGCCAATCTTCGTGGGTTCAAGACGTGTCTTGAAGATGAAGATGAAAACAGCTCGCACCAGATCGTGAAGGCAGCGTGGGAGAAGGTCGTCAGCCAGGTGATCCAGCAGAACCATCTGCTTGGGTTCCAATTCGCCCTACCGGAATGGGAACGCGATCACGCCTAACGAGCCGCTGCTGCCGATGGGCGCTGCGCGCCCGCAGTAGACCGGTCAGACGTTGGGCGGAAGATTGAGCGACCACCTTCGCGTGCGGCTGTCCGTGTACGCCGACGAAGGGTGTCTTCCTAATCTTGAGCTCCTGACCGCAGTCGCATAGCGATCCGCGAGCCGGCGTGGCGTAGCAGAGCGATTGTCCTCCGCGCTGAGGTCGGGCAGAGGACACCATAGCGATTTCTCGATCAGCGTGAGGCGACGCTCGATGCCGTCATAAGGAGCTGGCCTCATGCGTCGGGGAGCTCGCGCAGAAGAGGACCGAAGGCGTGCTCACTCCGGAAGAGCAGTAGGGAGTAGGCGGAGATAGACCGCTCGAACGGCAGGCTCAACCTACTCAAGATCGAGGCCGAGGCTCTCTGGACGAGGCGTGCAACGTCGTGCAGCACGTGAAGCCGGACGTCGACCTGCGTTTCGCTCCCCCCTCACCGCGCCACCCGCCCCTCCGCCACCTCGAGCGCGCCCCTCCGCCCCGCCCGGTACGTCCTCACCGGCTCCCCCCGGACGAGCCGGTCGTGCTCGCGCCAGCGCGCGACCTCCCCTTCTGCCGCACGCCGGGCGGCGCGCGCGGCGAGCCGCTCGGCGATACGCTCCACACCGCGGCGGACGTTCGCGTGCTGCGAGCGCTCGTCGGCGACGCGCACCGTGATCCCGCTCGGCCGGTGGTGGATCCGGACCGCCGACAGGGTCTTGTTCACGTGCTGCCCTCCCGGCCCGCTCGCCCGGCACGCGGAGATCTCGAGCTCGCGAGGATCGATGTCGGCGCCGGCGCACGCCGTCACGCCGGAGTCCGCCCCGGCCCCGGCCGGGTGGACCGCCACCCCCGCGAACCACCGCTTGCGCGCCGCCCGCCCCCGCTCCGGGCTCCGCTCCACCAGCGCGTGCGTCCCGATCTCGCCCGCGAGGCACCGCAGCGCGTCCCCCTCCACCAGGATCTCGACCGACCCCGGCGCGTCCTCGTCGCCGTGCACCGTGACGTCGACCACCACGAGCCCGCGCTCCTCGCACAGCGCCTCCATCCGCTCCGCCAGCCGCGCCACGAACCGCCGCACCTCGACCGGGCCCCGCCCCGCGCTGATCTGCACCCACGACCGGCTCACCGCTTCACCGTGACCACCGGCACGAGCGGCGCGACCGCCGTCGCCAGCCCGGCCTCGACCAGGCTCTCGACCACCGGCTCGATCGGCTTGTACGCGTCCGGGTGCTCCTCGAGCAGCAGCGCCGGGTCGTCGCACACCACCCGGCCGCCGAGCGCCGTGCGCGCGAGCTCGCGCCGCCGGTACCGGGCCGCGATCTTCTCGCGCGCCTCGCCCCGCCCCATCTTGCGCCCCGCGCCGTGCGCGACCGACCGGAGCCCCGCCTCCGCGTCGGCCGCGCGCATCACCCACGACGGCGCCCCGCGCGACCCGAGCACGATCGTGCCGTCGTCGCCCCGGGCCGGCGCCGCCCCCTTCCGGTGCACCCACGCGGGCTCGCCGCCCACGGCCTCGCGCGCGACGTCGTTGTGGATGAGATCGAGCCCGCCCGCGATCTTCGACGGCCGCGCGGCCCCGAGCGCGCGCAGCATCCGGTAGGCGAGCAGGAACCGGTTCGCCTGCGCGAAGCGGCACGCGCCCGCCAGCTCGCCCAGGTACGGCAGCGCCGCGTCCCCCTCGAGCACCGCGTCGCCCCAGCGCTGCCCGAGCGCGCCGCCGAGCCCGCGCGAGCCGGAGTGCGCCAGCACCACGAGCGCGCCCTGGGCGAGGCCGAGCGCCGCCGCTGCGCCAGGGTCCCGGACCGCGCCGACGCGGGCGATCTCGACGAAGTGATTCCCCCCGCCGACCGAGCCGAGCGCGCGCTCGAACCCGGCCCGGTACGGCGCCGGGTCGCCGCTCGGGCGCAGGCCGTCCTCCGGCTCCGCCGCGGCGAGCTGCGCCAGCGCCTCGGGCACGCCCTCGACCTCGGCGAGGCCGCGCACGCCGCGCCGGAAGACCCGCTCGAACACCTCGCCCGGATCGCACTCGGCGAGCGGGTCGTCGTCCATCGCCTGCCGGGCGCGCCGCTCGAGCACGTCCGGCGCCATGCGGCCGACGCCGGTCGCGACGAGCCGCACGCCGCAGCCAGCGTCGCCGCCGATGAGCTGCGGGATCACGCGATCGGCGAACGCGAAGGCCGCCCCGACCGGGATGCCCCGCCCCGCGTGCAGATCGGGCATCGCCACGGCGCGCACGCAGCCGGGCAGCGCGGCGACGCGCGCGAACTGCTGCACGGCGTTGCCCTCGAGCCAGACGTCGTCACGGGCGACCAGGCGGGCATGGGCCGGAAGAACGAGGCTGTCGGCGGGGGCTTTCATGGGGTCTCCAGGGCGCTCGTGGGATCGAATGGGCCAGTCGTGGTGCCGCACAGGCCGCTCATGGGGTCGAAGGGGTCGTTCATGAGATCGTGTGGGCCGGTCATGAGGTCGCGTAAGCCGGTCATGAGACCGCGTGGCGCTCCAGAGCGACCGGCGGGACGCAGACTCGCCTTGCGGCTGCCGTGCCAGCGCGCGAAACGGCGCCCGCACCGCGGAAACGCCCCGGTCTGGTGCACGGCGCCCCATTCCAGGTGGTGCACGGCGCATCACCCCTGGTGTACGGTGCACCAGTGAATCGCCTCCTCCTGACCTGGTCGGACGCGGGCACGCTCGGCCCCGCGCCGGCGCACCAGGGCCGCCGGCCGGACAGCGACCGCGGGCCGGTGCAGCGGCTCCTCGACCAGGACGAGAGCCGCTACGACGCCATCGTGATCCTCACCATCCCGGCGGGCGAGGCGCCGTCGCGGGCGCTGGCCGAGCGGGCGCGGGCGCGCGCGCCGCGGGTCGAGCTCCGCGTCGTCGACGTCGACGATCCGTCGGACCACGCGAAGCTCTTCCGGGCGGTCGGGCCGCTCGCGGGCCAGCTCAAGCGCGCGTTCCCGGAGGCGGGCTGGGCGATCGACGTCCTCCTGTCGGCCGGGACGCCGCAGGCGCAGACGATCTGGGTCATCCTGGTGCAGGCGGGGATCCTGCCCGCGCGCATGCTCCAGGTGATCCCGGCGGCGTTCGTGCCGCGCCCGCACCCGCGGCCGGTGCGCGAGGTCCGGCTCGACATCGAGGGGTTCCCCGAGATCCGGGCGCTGCGCGAGGAGGTCGTGCGCCTGCGGGCCGAGGCGCGCACCCGCGAGGCGGTCCTCGTCGGCGAGAGCGAGCCGATGCGCGCCCTGCGCGCCCGCATCGCCCGGGTCGCCGCGACCGACGTGCCGGTGCTCATCGTCGGCGAGACCGGCACCGGCAAGGAGCTCGTGGCCAGGGCGATCCACGAGCACAGCCCGCGCCGGAGGGGCCCGTTCATCGCCGAGAACTGCGGCGTCTTCGCCGAGGGCGTGCTCGCGAGCGAGCTGTTCGGCCACGAGGCGGGCGCCTTCACCGGCGCCGCGGGGCGGCGGCGCGGCGTGTTCGAGCAGGCGCACGGCGGCACGCTGTTCCTCGACGAGATCGGCGAGCTCTCGCCGCGCGTGCAGGCGTCGCTGCTCCGCGTGCTCCAGGACGGGACGCTGCGCCGGGTCGGCGGCGAGGCGAAGATCCAGCTCGACGTGCGCGTCGTCGCGGCCACGCACCGCGACCTCGCGGCCATGGTCGCGGACGGGGCCTTCCGCGAGGACCTGTTCTATCGTCTCCGCGGCGCGATCCTCGAGGTCCCCCCGCTCCGCGACCGGGGGGGAGACATCGAGATCCTCGTCGAGGCGTTCCTCGACGAGGTGCGGGCGCGGCGCAAGGGGCGCGGCCTCGAGGTGACCCGCGCGGCGCTGAGGCGCCTGCACCACCACCCGTGGCCGGGCAACGTGCGCGAGCTGCGCGCCGAGGTGCACAGGTGGGGCGTCTTCTGCGATGACACGGTCGACGCCGGCGACCTCGCGCCGGAGATCACGTCGCCCCCGGCGCGGCCAGCGGGCAGCGGCGCGGGCGCGCACGCGCACGGGGCGGGCGCGCTCGGGGCGGGCGCGCACGCGCTCGGGGCGGGCGCGCACGCGCACGGGGCAGGCGCGGCGGCCGGCGGCGAGCGGCTCGCGACCCTGGCGGAAGCGGTGGAGTCCGCGGAGCGCGCCGCGATCGCGCGGGCGCTCGACGCGCACCAGGGCAACATCTCCCGCGCGGCGCGGGCGCTCGGCATCGACAGGAATACCCTCAAGCGCAAGCGGGCAGCCTACGGCCTCGGCAGTGCCAGCGCGCCGCGCGGACGGCGGTGAGCGCGCCCGCGTGTGCCCGTGGACACTGAACCGATTAAGTGGTCTCCTCGCGCGGCCGCGCGACGGGACGCGCGAGGGATCGCGAACCCGCGATCGGAGAAGGAGCCACCGTGACGTCACGCACGCTAGAGGCCGTCGCCGCATTTGCCCTGCTCGCCGTCGGGGCCGCCGCATGTAGCAAGCGCGGGGACGACAAGGCGTCCTCGTCGCCCTCGCCGTCCGCCTCGCCCGCGTCCGCTCCGGCGACCCTGACGTACTGGGCGAGCAACCAGGCGCCCAGCATCGAGGACGACAAGAAGATCCTGCAACCCGAGCTCGACAAGTTCGAGAAGCAGACCGGGATCAAGGTCAAGCTCGAGGTCATCCCCTGGTCGGACCTGCTCAACCGGATCCTCGGCGCCACCACGAGCGGCGCCGGGCCGCTCACCGCGCTCTTCCGCGTCGTGCTGCCCGCGGCCAGGCCCGGCGTGGTCGCGGTCGCGATCTATGCGTTCATGACCGCGTGGGGAGAGGTCCTGTTCGCCTCCGTGCTCACCAGCGAGGACGGGCGGACCCTCGCCGTGGGGCTGCAAGGGTACGCGACCCAGTCGAACATCTACTGGAACCAGGTGATGGCGGCGTCGGTCGTCGTGAGCGTGCCTGTCGTCACCGGGTTTCTGCTCCTGCAGCGCTACCTCGTCCAGGGGCTCACCGCGGGCGCGGTCAAGTCCTGACGCTCGCGGGTGGTGGCCTCGATGGGGGGGCTCACCTCCGGGGCTTGCGTTCCGGCGGGCCCGTTTTGTGGCCCGCCTACACGCCAGCCCCTCCGGTGAGCCCCCCCATCGAGGCCACCACCCGCGAGCGGCGTCGGCGATGGGGATCAGCCGCCTGGCGCGTGGGACTCCGCCGGGACGCGGACGAAGGGGGGGCGGATGTCCCGAACGTCGAAGAAGAACACCCGATCCCAGAACGGCACCTGCTCCCGCTCCGAGAGGTCGAACACCTCGCCGCGGGACAGGCTGCCGACGGCCCTGGCGTGGGCGCCGCCCCGGATGCTCCACCGGAACTCGTACGGGAGGAGGACGCTGGGATCGCTGAACATCCCGCGCCGCTCGGTGGAGCTCCGCCGCGCGGCCTCGGAGAAATCCCGCGCGTGACGCAGGTTCGGGGCCACGATGTAGGGCGCCGCCAGGCCCTCCTCGATCATCTGCAGGTTGATGAGCTGGCCTCCCGCGTGCACGTGGCCGAGCACGCGCCCGTAGGAGTCGAATCGCTGCTCGTCCACCTGGATCTCGACCTCGCAGCCGACAGGGAGCAGCTCGCGCAGCCGCGCAGCGGCCACCTCGGCCCAGCGTCCCTGGGACCTGCCGAAGAAGTGCGTCTCCGGCGTATCGATCGAGAGCAGGCGCACGTGGCGGCGCACGCCCCCCTCGTCGTGGAGCTGGAGCGTGTCTCCGTCCACCACCCTCGTGATCTGCCCGCGAAAGCGGTCGCCCGGGAGATCCGGCGCGCGGCGGAGCCGCCGCCTCTGGGCAACCTCGGACAGGTAACCGATCAACCTCCGGAAGCCCGGAAGCAGTCCTTTCATCGTCCCCCCCTCCTTCGATGGATAGAACTCCAGGAAGCCGCCGTTCGTCGGCGCGCTGGACGTTCATCCCGCCCAGACGGCGTGCTCCATGACGATATGGAGCGCGCCCTCGGCTCGTGAAAGCGAGCGCGCCCTGATAGACGGCACAGCGTGGACCGGAGATCGGATCGAGAGAGACCGCCAGGATCGTTGGGCGGGAGAGTCTCGGCTTTCCCGGCGGCGCGATCGGCGGATCACCGCGGAGACCCGGAGCACGGCGGGAGAGGCATGCGGGACACAGCGCCTCGTGCCGTCCTCGCGGCCCGCTGGAGCTCGACCCTCCGTCCAGCGCAGGAGAACGGCTCGGGCGCCGGGGAGGGCGCCCGAGGCAGGGCGGCCTTCACCGAGGGACGGGGACCACCTCGTCGCAGGGGAAGGTGATGCTGATGTCGTGATCGCCGGACTTGACCGTCTCGCACGCGGCGCCGACGAACTCCACCTCGCTCGGGCCGTTGAGCCGCCAGCCGTCCGGGTCGTTGAGGACGACCGGCGCGCCGTCGATCAGGACCGTGCCCGCGCTCCCGTCTCCCTGGACCCGTCCCTCGAGCGTGAAGGCGCACTCCCGCACGACGTTCCCGATGATCGACTGGAACGCGGACTCGAGCTGCGACACGTCGTTGGCCGGATAGTACCGCGGGGTCGGGTCGTCGAGCGGCAGGCCCTGCCCGGCGTTCGCGAGCTCGTGCAGGTGCTCGATGCCCACCTCGTCCCCCACGGAGATGACGTACACCGTGATGCCGCTCTCGAACGCGTGCTGGACCGCCTCGAGCGAGGCCGCGCGTCCCCTCTCGTCGACGCCGCTGCTCCCGCGGCGCCTCTGGCAGGAGTTCGGCTCGCCGTCGGTCGCCAGCACGAGGACCTTCGGGCCGGGGAACTGGGCGGAATCGAGCCCTGTCAACCTCGGGATCACGGCCTCGATGGACTGCCCGGTCGGCGTGTTGCCGCCGTCGTCCCGGTCCATCTCCTCGGGCTGATACGCGTCGACGATCGCGTCGTAATTGTTCGCCGCGATGGGCACCTCGAGCAGCCAGGGGCAGGTCGCGCCGCGGTCGTCGTCGCGCGGCGTGGTGTACATCGTGAGGCCGAAGTTCACCTGCGACTCCAGCGTCGAGACAAGCCCGCTCGCCGGATCCACGAGGGCGTTGCGCACGGCCGTCCAGCGCTGGACGCCGCCGCGATCGTCCTCGCCCTGCAAGGGGTCGCGCATGCTGCCCGAGCGGTCCACGAGGAGCAGGACGTTCGGGACCGTGCGACCGAAGCCCACGGAGAGCGAAGCGCAGGCGTCGCCCGGGTCCGTGGTGCCCGGATCGCCTGGACCGCCCGGAGCCCCCGGGCCGCCCGGAGCCCCCGGCTCGTCCGGGAGGAAGACGCCGTCGTCGCCGCCCGATGAGCCGCCGCCCGACGACGCGCAGCGCCCGTCGGCGCACCCCGCGTCGTTCCCGCCGTCGCTGGACACCCCCCCGCCGCACGCGCCGAAGATCGCAGCGGAGAAGAGAAGACCAAGACCACCCGCCAGGCACCTACGAAACCTGATGACCGATCGCTCTCGCAACATATCTGACTCCAGCAGCTAATGAACAAGGTTAAGGAGTACCGCGCGCCGCGCGGCGACCCGGAACACCGCGACACAACACCACGTCCCGGCACCCTCGCGGCCCGCGGCCCCCTCTCGATCACCGCGGAGACACGGAGACATGGGAGGGCCGAGACGACGGGAATACGCCTCAAGGTGCATCTTCGCACCGGCGTGAGGGCGCGGCCAGCGCAAAGCGTCGACCGGTGCTGCGAACTGCGCTCGCCAGGCAGCGTGTCCGCTGAAAAGATACCATCACATGGCTTATCGACGAGAGGACGTCGCCGTCGCACACATCCACGCAGAGCGCTCCGCCGCAGGCGACACGCCGGACGCGAGCGCCGCTGCGATCACCGTGGCTGTGATCTTCGTCCCAGGGATCACGCCGCGTCCCCCGGCGGGGGATTGTCGATCCTGTCGAAGAGGAGGCCGTCGTCAGACAGGGCCTCTCGGCTCCCTGGCCCGGAGTCGGAGGCCCCGCGCGCGCCGCCGCCGCGCACCGAGCAGCGCGCCGCCGGCCGCGATCATGCAGCTCAGCAGGGCGCCGGGGCGCCCTTGGCCGGAGGCATCGCAGGCGCAGCCGCCGCCCGCGCCCGGCGCGCCCGTGCCGACGCCCGTGCCCGTGCTCGCCCCGCCCGCGGCCGGGTCTCCACCGCTCGCCCCCGCGCTCGGGCCGGCGCCGGCGTCGCAGCGCCCCGGGACGCCGAGGAAGCTCGCGGTCGCCGCCCAGAGCGCGGGGCACGTCGCGCCGGTCGAGGTCTCGCGCCCGCACGCGGGCGGCGGGCCGCAGAGGCGATCGAGCGTCAGGATCGGGGAGAACGTCTCGCCGCCATCCACGGAGACCCCCGCGGTGAAGCCGTCCGCGAGCTCGTCGGCGCAGGCGAAGAGGCCGTCGCTCGTCCAGGTCAGGCAGCGGACGCCGAGGCGCCCGACCTGCGTGAACTCCAGCGTCGTCGTCGGCGCGATCCACAGGCCGTCCATGTCGCTGCCGACCGCGATCCTCGCGCCGTCGGGCGAGAGGGCGAACCCGAGGAGGCTCACGGCGTGGAACACCTCCCGCCACGTGGCGCCCCCGTCCTTCGAGACCAGGAGCGCGTCCGCCCCGTCGCCGTCGCGGCGGACGTACACGACGTCCGCGTCGCGCGGATCCACGGCGCCGAGGTACGGCAGGTTGCGATCGTCGCTGCCCGGGATGTCGAAGCTCTCCCAGGTCTCGCCGCGATCGTCCGAGCGCTGCAGCGCCCCCTGGAACGTGGGGCCGTTCCAGCGCCCGCTCACGTAGAGGCGCCGGGGGTCGGACGGCGCGCTGTCCAGGGTCACGCCCAGGAACGCGCTCGGGAGATCGACGCCGGCCTGGGCCCAGGTCCTCCCGTCGTCCTTCGAGGCCCAGACCTGGGTCAGGATCTCGTCGCCGGTCAGGACGCTCGAGCCGAGCAGGATGGCGCTCGACGGCTCGGCGCGGTCGATCGACACGTCGACGAGGGTGAGGTCGGCGAGGCCGCCCCCCGCGATGTCCCACTGGCAGCCGCGATCGTGCGTCGCGCTCAGCCCGCTGGAGAGCCCGGCGAGGATCGAGCCGTCGCCGGTGATGACCAGCATGGGATCCTCGAAGCCGCTGTAGCCGATCGACTCCTCGCAGATCCACGACCAGCGCTCGCCGCCGTCGCTGGTCGTGAGGACACCGTACGTCGCGCGGAGCACGATGCGCCGCGGATCGGCGGGATCGACGAGGATCTGGCCGGCGGAGGGGTAACGGCCGTTCGCGGACGCGGGCGTCGAGGCCGCCAGGGCGGCCGACGCCAGGGCGATCCGGAGCCCGAGCGCGATGCGGTTGCTCGAAGGGAAGATCATCTGCGCCGTCCTCCCGCGCGTCCTACCTCGACCCCGGGGCCCGCGGCGCTCGAAGCGAACGGGGGGCGGGAGAGCGCGGCCGCGCCGCCGCCGCGCCGCGGGACAGGGAGAGGCGCGCCGCCGGCCCGACGGCGCGCCCGGGCCCCCTGCCCGCGCGGGCCGCGCGCTACTGCCGCCAGAACCGCTGGTTGGTCCCGCTGTGGCAACGGTACTGGATGAACTGGCCGCCGTCGGCGGTGCTGGCGCCGGAGATGTCCATGCACATGCCGCTGTGGACCGCGCGCAGCGAGACGGTGCCGTCGCCGCGATCGAGGAGGTTCCACTTCTGGTGGTTGCGGTCGAGACAATCCCGCTGCGTGATGCGCGCCTTCTCGGCCCTGCTGGCGTTGGCCACCTCGAGGCACTTTCCGCTGTTCACGTTCTTCACGACGTACGCGCTGCCCCCGGCGCTCTCGATGCTCCACTGCTGATCGACCGCTCCGGTGCACTGCCACTGGCCGATGGTGGCGCCGTTGTCCCTGCTCGCGCCGGCGACGCCGACGCACTTGCCGGAGTGGGCGGCCTTCAAGCGCTCGCCGCCGCCCGAGCCGTCGCCGGCGTCGCCGCCGCCCGAGCCGTCGCCGCCCGAGCCGCCGCCGCCGGCGTCGCCGCCGCCGGAGCCGCCGCCGCCCGCGTCGCCGCCCGGGCCAGAGACCTGGATCTGCGCGCCCGTCGGCGAGATCGAGAGCAGCTTCATCGTCAGATCCGTCCCGAAGAACTGGTGGGAAGCGCCGACGGTGAGCGGCGCGTCCGTGAAATTCCCGCCAGGGATCATGTCGAGCAGGTGCGCACGACCGCTGTCCCTCGCCTGCGAGAAGAACGCGTGCACGAGGACGCCGTTCACGGAGCGATTGCGCGAGTCGACCACGTTGGTCGGCGACGGCTGGCGGAACTCCACGTGGTACATGACGCCGTTCGGCCCCTGGACGCGGAGGAGCTGCGTCCCGCCGCTCGACTCGGTCATCGGGGCGAGCGTGTAGGTCTGATTGCCCTGGGCCATCACGATCTGCGACGACGTGATCCACCCCAGGTTCGCCTTGTAGTTGGCGTTGAAGTGCTGGCGCCCGCCGTGCCCCATCGGATCGAACGGATCGCCGTACTCGTCGAAGGTGCAGTCGTTGCTCATGGTCACCGTCGCGCCGCCGCTGCGGCACGTCCGCGAGGAGGCGTGCCAGAGGCCGAAGTTGTGGCCGAGCTCGTGCACCACGACCTCGGGCCACAGGCCGGCGATCCAGGTGGCGTTGCCCGGCTGCGCGCCCATGCCGCCATACCCGCAGTCGATCCGCCCGAAGATCATGAAATGCTGATACTCGCCGAGGTCGAAGCCGGCGTTCCGCGCCGCGGCCCTCGCCTCGTTCTGCCACCGGTCGTAATCGTCACACCTGCCGAAGCGGATGTTGAAGGGGCCGGCGACGTCGTACTCGAGCTGCATCTTCCCGAACGAGGAGCCCGCGAGGTGGGTCGCCGCGCTGGCGAGCGTGTTCCGCACATCCTGCTCCGTGCCGAGCGTCTGGCCGCCGTCGAACTGCACGCGCAGCGCCAGGACGCGCTTGGTCCCCGTCGTGACGAGCGCGCTCGTCAGCTCGCTGATGCCCTCCGGGGGCCGCATCACGTCGACGTCGATGCTGCCGTCGTCGTTCTCGCGGCCGAACACCTCGACCGGCGAGCCGCTGGCCGTGCGCCAGTCGATGGGCGGCTCGGCGCCGGACGGCGTCGCCTCGCGCATCGCGTCGAGGTTCAGGCGCACGTACGTCCCGTCCTCCCGCTGCAGCATGTACCGGGCCTCGCCGGCGGCGACGGCGACGGTCAGCGTCCCCGACGCGATGGGCTCCGGCCCCGCGTCGCCGTCACCGGCCTCGTAGCTCATGCAGCCGGCTGCGATCGCGCAGGCCGCGGCGAGGGCGACTGTGGACAGCTGCGACTTGAAGCGTTGCATGAGTGCCTTCCTTTCCAAGCGTCCAAGCATCGTTCGATGCGCCGTCGTCACCGCGCGGGGAGCGACGCGGCGCCCCCTCGGGCGCACGAGCGCCGCGCGCTCCCCCGGAGGACGCCGCGGGCGCGGGCTTCAGCGCCGGCGCGGCGAGGGGCCGGCGGCCAGTCCGCTCGTCGCGCCGCGCGGGGTCGTCGCGACCGTCACGCGGCGCTGCCATCCGAGCCCCCTCGCGGAGGAGCGTGCGTCATGCAAAGCAAGAGCGCGGCCAAAGGCTCATTACAGGCCCCGCGACCCCCTCAGCAAAAGAATCATCCGAGGGCGGCCGACGATCCAATCACGCCTCATGTTTGCGTGGATCACCCGCGATCCTGAATGGATCGAATACCACCCTACCGGCGCCGCATGAGCGCTCGCGCGATCAGGCGTGTCGGGACGTGGTGCGATGGAGGCTGGCAGTCGCGAGCTGTGATGACGGGAGCCCTCGAGTGAGGGCGCCGGAGGGCGTGTGCGCCGCGCGGGGGCGCTATCCGCCCTTCAGCCTGGCGGCCAGGAATTTCCGCACATGCTCCCACGCGTCCGCCGCGGACTCCGTGTCGTACCGGGCGCCCGACGGGTTCGCGAACGCGTGCTGGGCGTCGTATCGGAGGATCTCGTGCTCCACGCCCGCCTCTTGAAGCGCCTTGTCGAACTCGTCGACGACCTGGGGGGGAATGCCCTCATCGCGGTTCGCGAAGATGCCGAGCACCGGCGCGCGGATCGCCTTGAGCGCCGCGGGGTCGGTGACGAGGTGGCCATAGTAGATGACGGCGGCGTCGAGCTCGGGCTCGTTCAGGGCGAGCTTGAGCGACCAGGCGCCGCCGAAGCACCACCCGATCGCGCCGGTGCGCGGCGCCGAGACGCGCGCGTCGGTCGAGAGGAAGCGGTGCGCGGCGCGCACGATCTCGAGGCCCCTGGCCTCGTCGACCGACTTCATCGCCGCCATCGCGTCGTCGCGCGTGGTCGCGACCTTGCCGCCGTACAGGTCCACCGCGAGCGCGGCATAGCCGTCCTCCGCGAGGCGGTCCGCCCAGTGCTGGATGTGCTCGTTCAGGCCCCACCACTCGTGGATGACCACGACGCCCGGAATCGGCGCCTTCGCGCCCGCCGGCAGGCTCAGGTACGCCCGCGACCCGGCCAGATCGAGGGTCTGCCCGCGCGCGGGCGGGGCCTTGTCGGGGCGGAGCTCGTGGAGGGCCTTGAAGTCCTGCTCGGAGAGCAGGCCCGTCGGGCTGTCCGCGGCCGCGCTGGGCGCCGGGGCGGCGGCGCCGGGCGGCGGCTCGGCGCGGGGCGCGGGCGAGGTGGAGGTGGCAGAGCAGGCGGTCGCCAGGAAGAGCGAGGCGAGCGCGGCCAGGCGGCGGTGGTGCGAGCGCAGCGTCATGCGCGCGCACCCTACCAGCTCGGGGCGCCGCGCCGGAAGCGCCGCGCCGGGGGGCGCTCTACGTCGCGACCCGCAGGCCTAGCTGGCTCGTCGCGAGGCCCCGCCGGACGGCGGACACGAGCGCCTCCGGGGGAAACGGCTTCGCGACGAAGGCGTGGGCGCCGAGCCGGAAGGCGCGCCCGCGCTCGCGCGCCGAGGACATCGAGGAGACGACGATGAGGGCGACGTCACGATGGTGCCGGCTCCGGCGGATGAAGTGGATGAGCTCCAGACCGTCGATGTCCGGCAGGTGGATGTCGATGATCACGGCGTCGTGGGCGCCCCCGTGCATGCGCCGGAGCGCCTCGAACCCGCTCGACGAGTCCGTGACCTCCACCACCGGCCCGAGCTCGCGCGCTCCCTCGAGCGCAGCCCGCATGGTGGCGCGCATCGCGGCGGAGTCGTCGATGAGGAGGATGCGGGGCATGGCGGGGTCCGCTCGAGGCTCTCGCGCGCCCTAGTACAATGGAAACAACAAAACTGGAAGAGCTCTTCAGTTTTCCAAGGTGAGAGCGCACACCTGTGAGAGCGCACACCGAGCTCGACGGTGGGGCGCCAGCCCCGGCGGGCGGGCGCGCACCGCTCCCCGCCGGCGGACGGCGACCGCTGGCTGCAACGGGGGCAGAGGGCGGACGCAGCGCGGGGGCGCCGGCGAGCCGCCGACGTGATCACATCGGCCCGCTCCGGGAATTCGTCTCTGCCACAAACGGAGACCGCGGTGCACACGGGCGAATTGCACTTCTTCACCACGGCTGCTGCGATGCTCCTCACGAGCGGCGCCGTGATCGTCTCCAGAAATACCGACGAGACGACCGGCGAGCGCGAGCGCCCGTCGCCGGTCGGTTGGATTCCAACTCGCTCGGTTGGCCAGAATCTTAGAGTTTCCCTTGGATGAACAGCGCCCTATCCGATCGAGAACTTGCTTAAGGAGACCGTCGTATGCTTGAAAAGAACGAGCTCGTGGTGCGTGATGTGCTCTATGGGGGCGTCGCTCGGCGGCAGATCCTCATCGGGGCGATCGCGATCTCCGCGCCCGTGTTCGTGTCGTGCACGGAGGAGGACGGCGGGTCGATCGACGACGAGAACGCGGGCGGCCCCGGTGGCGGCGACGGCGCTGGAGGCTCGGGGGCCACGACGTCCGGCACCGCCACCACCGCGCCGAGCGCCACGACCTCCGGCACCGGCGGCGCGGGCGCCGGCGATGCGGGCGGAGAGGGCGCTGGCATGCTGGACCTGGACCCCTCGATGTTCGACGAGGCCCAGCGCTGCACCTTGACCGCCACGGACATCGAGGGGCCGTTCTTCGTCGATGATGACGAGTTCCCGGACGACACCCATCTGTTCCGGAGCGATATCCGGGAAGGCCTCCCCGGCTGCGAGCTCCAGCTCTATTTCCGCCTCCTCGACGCGCGGAACGGCTGCGAGCCCATCCCCGACGCCGAGGTGTACATCTGGCACTGCAACGCGGAGGGGTCCTACAGCGGGTTCGACGGGCAGGATCCCAGCACGCCGTACAGCGGCCCGGCCGAGCGCACGCCCGACAACGAGGAGAGGTTTTGCCGAGGCGTCCAGATCTCCGACCGCAACGGGGTCGTGGGCTTCAGGACGATCTACCCCGGCTGGTACAGGGGGCACCCCGTCCACGTCCACCTGATCGCTCGGCTCAGGGGACAGACGACCCGGCTCATCGTCACGCAGCTCCATTTCCGCGCTGCGCTCAGCGAGCAGATCTTCGAGTCCGAGCCGGCGTACGCGGCGCGCTCGACCAGCACCCCGCAGGACAGCCTCGATCCGCAGGTGGGGGTCGGCGGCCCCACCATCGAGGACATGGAGTACGAGCCCGGGTCGGGGCTGGTCATCGGCAGGCTCAACGTCATCGTCAATGGCCCCCAGGCGTAGGGCTGCCCCCGCGACGCGTGGGGCGGTGATCACCACCCCAGGATCCACCCGAGCTCTCCCTGGCCCCACCGGCGGCCGCCGCGCGCACCGCGCCGCGGTGCTCCGCGCGGGGTCCCTCTCGCAAACCTCGACCCCCCGTACACCTTGGACACAAGGTAGCGCTGCTGCGCACCGCACCGGCGCGCCGGCCGCCGCCGCCGGAACGGGGCGGACAGGCCCCCTCGCGGCCGCCAGACTGCGGTAGGAGGGCCCGATGAGCGACGCAGAGCGGCTGGACCCGGAGAGCATGACGCGCGCGTTCCGCGAGGCGCGGCGCCGCGGGATGGATGTGGAGCCCGCGGTGCTGTTCCACGATCTCGGGCGCATGCGGGCGCGGATCCGCGCGGCGTTCCCGGCGGGCGCCCTCCACGCGGTCGCGATCAAGGCGAACCCGCTCGTGGAGGTCCTCCGCGCGGCGGTCGCGTGCGGCGCGGGGCTCGAGGCGGCGTCGCTCGAGGAGGTGAAGCTCTCGGTCGCGGCCGGGTGCCCTCCGGACCGCATCGTCTTCTTCGAGGACGGGACCACGCTCATCACCGAGCTTGGGCGCTGGGTCCAGGCCGGCTGCGGCTTCGCGGTGTCGCGCGTGGAGTACGTGAAGAAGGACGCGGCCGGGCGCACCGCGATCCTGCACCTCGGGGCCGACTTCCTGCTGCGCCGCGCGTATCATCCGGAGGACTGGCACCATGACTTCGTGGCGCTCGACCCCGACGCCGCGCCGAAGGCGGGGCCGCTCTCGCCGTGCACGCTGGGCGGCCCGCTCTGCTTCGGCGGCGACGTGCTGGCCCGCGACCTCCTGCTCCCGGACCTCTCGCCCGGGGACCTCGTGCTCATCCGCGACACGGGGGCGTACACGCTGAGCATGTGGTCCCGCCACTGCAGCCGGGGGATCCCGGCGGTGCTCGGCGTCGACGGCGACGACCTCCGGGTGCTGCGCGAGCGCGAGCGGCCCGAGGACGTCGTCGCGTTCTGGAGCCGGGGCCGCGGCCAGCCATGAGGCCGCCGCGCGGCGTTCATGCGCCTGTTGCCCGGGGGACGCAGCATGTCGACAGCGCTCGGTGGCAGGGACGGCGAGGCGTGGAGGAGCAGCGATGAGATCGATCGGAGCGGCCGGGATCGTGGGTTTTTGGGCGCGAGCGGGGTGGATCGCGACGCTCGGGGCCGCGCTGGTCGTGCCGCCGCTCGCGAGCACGAGCTGCGCCGGCAAGGAGACGGCGAGCCCCGTGGACGCGTCCGGCGGCGCGGGGGGCCGCGGCGGCGCGGAGGGGGCTGGTGAGGGCGCCGCCGGCGCGGGCGGCGCCGCCGGCGCGGGCGGAGGCGGCGCGGAGGGGGCTGGTGAGGGCGGCGCCGCCGGCGCGGGCGGCGGTCGGGACGACGACACCGTGCGCGTGCAGATCCTCGCCTTCAACGATTTCCACGGCAACCTGGAGCCGCCCGCCGGCAGCGGCGGCAGGATCACGCTGCCCGACGAGGCGCAGGTCGACGCGGGCGGCGCCGCGTTCTTCGCGTCGCGCATCGCCGCGCTCCGCGCCACGAACCCGAACACCGTGGTGGTCTCGGCGGGGGATCTCATCGGCGCGAGCCCGCTCGTGTCGGCGCTGTTCCACGACGAGCCCACCATCGAGGCCATGAACCTCATCGGCCTCGACATCAACGGCGTCGGGAACCACGAGTTCGACAAGGGGACGGCCGAGCTCCTCCGGATGCAGCACGGCGGGTGCCACCCGGTCGACGGCTGCGCGGACGGCACCCCCTTCACGGGCGCGAGCTTCCGCTTCCTCGCGGCCAACGTCGTCGTGGACCCGGCGACCCACAAGACGCTCTTTCCGGCCTACGACGTCCGCGAGCTCGACGGCGTGAAGATCGCCTTCATCGGCATGACGCTCGAGGGCACGCCGTCGATCGTCACGCCGGCCGGCGTCGCCGGGCTGACGTTCCTCGACGAGGTCGACACGGTGAACGCCCTCGTCCCGGAGCTCACCGCGCGGGGGATCGAGGCCATCGTGGTGGTGCTGCACGAGGGCGGGATGCCCACCGGCCACCTCAACGAGTGCCCGGAGGTCTCCGGCCCGATCGTCGAGATCGCGACGAACATCGATCCCGCCGTGGATGTCCTCGTCACCGGCCACACGCACCAGGCGTACAACTGCGTCCTCGGCGGGAAGATCGTCACGAGCGCCGCCTCGGCCGGGCGGCTGATCACCGACATCGATCTGGAGATCAGCAAGCGCACGGGCGAGGTGGTGGCGAAGACGGCGAGCAACGTCGTCGTGGCGCGCGAGGCGCCCGACGCGGCGGTGGACGCGCTCGTGACGCGGTACAAGGACCTCTCGGCGCCGCTGGCCGCCACGCAGGTCGGCGCCATCACGGCGACGCTCGAGCGCGCGGCCCCGGCCATGGGCGCGGGGCTGTCCGCGATGGGCGCGGTGATCGCCGACTCCCAGCTCGCCGCCACGCGCGAGCCGAGCGTCGGCGGGGCGCAGATCGCGTTCATGAACCCGGGCGGCGTCCGCGCCGACCTGACCTACGCCGCTTCGCCCGGGGAGCCCGCCGACGGCGTGGTCACGTTCGGCGAGATCTTCGCCGTGCAGCCGTTCGGCAACAGCCTGGTCGTGATGACGCTCACGGGCGCGCAGATCCACGCGCTGCTGGAGCAGCAGTTCCGGGTGGACGCGATGGGCAACCCGCGGGCCACGATCCTCCAGGTGTCGAGCGGGTTCTCCTACACCTACAGCCAGAGCGCGCCCGTCGGCGCGAAGGTCGAGCCGGCGTCGATCCGGCTCGACGGCGTCCCGCTCGACCCCGCCGCGAGCTACCGGGTGACGGTGAACAGCTTCCTGGCGAGCGGCGGCGACGGCTTCACGGTGCTCGTCGACGGCGAGGACCGCCTCGGCGGGGCGCTGGATCTCGACGCCATGCGCGACTACCTCGCGCGCCAGTCGCCCCTCTCGCCCCCCGCGCTCGACCGGATCACGGTCGTGCCCTGAGGGCGCCTCTCGAGACCTCCCCGGCCTCGTTCGGCGCCCTGGGCCGGCGCCCCGCCGCTCCCGGCGTCACGGCCGAGGAGGCCACGCCATCCGCTGCTCGGCCGCGACCGGCGCGCGGTGGATGGCGGGGGGCGCCGCGAACGACGCGCGCGGCGAGGCGCCGTCGTCCGACAGCGCCCTCGGCCACCAGTCCATGCTGAGGTGGATGTGGTGGTGGTGGTAAGGCCACCCCGCGCCGTACGCCATCCGGTCCGAGAAGCTCGCGAGCTCGCTGTCCGTGATCCTCCTCGGATCCCCCTTCGGCAAGCGGCTCAGCGCGGCCGCGGTCTGCGACAGGAACGGCGCGATCACCTGGTCCACGCCGACGACGCGCGTGCGCGGCGAGCGGAACAGCCTGGCCATGAAGAACGCCTGCCGCTCCAGGTCGACGACGTGACTCCGCCGCGCGGCCGACGAGCAGTACTGGTCCTCGTGCTTCGACCCGCCCCCGCAGATGATCTCCGCGTTGTTGGCGCCGTCCGTCTGGAAGTAGGCGATGTCGATGTTGCCGCCCTGGTCGTGCGTCGATTTCGGGTGGCGCGGGTGGCCGACGTCGTAGCCGGGGGTCGTGCCGTCGATCTGGCAGACGTCGATGAGCGACAGCGGCGTCGTGCCCGGGAAGGCCCGCTGCGTCGCCGCGAGCGCGTCGCGGACGAGCATGATGAGCTCGCGCCGGGCAAAGCGGTAGTTGCTGAACGTCTCCCAGACGTAGCCGCCGCCGACCACCGAGTCGTCCGGATCGGCGAACGGGAACGGCAAGAGCCCGCTGCCGCCGTCGCCCCGGCCGGCGCACTCGTCGAAGGCGAAGCCGGCGCCCGTGCAGCTCGAGCCGTCGACGTAGGGATACGAGGTCACGTCGAGCCGGTACGCGTTCTGCCCCCCGGCGTGGCCGATCACGCGGAGGAAGTACTCGGCGCCTCCGCGCTCGGAGTAGAACCCGTAAACCTCCGTGTCCGTCTCCTGATCGCGGTACGCGTACGGGTAATGATCGCCGTACCGCGAGCCGAGCAGGCGCCCCTCGCCGTCGTACGCCACGAGGTCGAGGTCCCCGTCGGCGTGCGGGAAGCGGACGCCCACGCGGACGATCGTCCGCTCCGGCACCACGATCCGGAGCCAGTCCTCGTCGCCCTCGCACAGCGAGAGCTCCGTCGAGGTGTCCGAGGCCAGGCGCGCCGCGGACCCGAGATCGTCGTTCGGCTCGAGCGCGTCGCCCCCCGCGCCGCAGGCGGAGGTCTCCGTGCCCTTGCGGCACACGCCCCCCTCGCACGTGGCGCCGTCCGGGCACCACCCGGACGGGACGGCCGGCGAGCACGCGACCTTATCCGAGACGCACTGCTCCCCGAGGCACGTCGTGCCGTCCGGGCACGTCGAGGCGGCGTCGCACCCGGCGAAGCAGGCGGAGCGGCCCCCCGCGCCCTCGACGGCGTGGCACACGTAGCCGGCCCGGCAGTCCAGATCGCTGCCGCAGGTGTTCAGGCACACGGGCGAGCCGCCGGCCGCCGCGGGGAAGCAGCCCGCCTCGGGGCCGCACTGCCTGTCGCTCCTGCAGTCGAAGGCGAGGCAGTAGCCCTCGACCCAGCCGTTCGGCTCCGCGCTGTCCGCGTCGCTGTAGCAGGTCGCGCCGGGCAGCGAGCACGCGCTCGCCGTGTCGCAGGGCGAGCCCACGGCGCCCTCGGCCACCGCGTCCTCCGCGCACGCGACGCCGCAGGCCGGGTTGCACCCGTCGCCGCGCCGCGGGGAGCAAAGGCCATGACGGCTCTGCACGCCCTCGCAGGTCGCGGGATCGTAGACGGGATGACACACCCCCGTGTCCGTCAGGATGTCGGTGTTGAAGCAGCGGAACCCGGGAGCGCACCCCTGTTCGGTGCCCGGCGCCGCGCACGGCCCCTCCGCGCGCTCCATGCAGATGCCGAGCATGCAGAGCCCCGCCTCGCAGTCCGCGTCGCAGGCGCAGCGCGCCCCCGCCGACCCGACCTTCGGACCCGCGGGGCTGCGCAGCGCGCGGTCGCCGCCCCCGTCGCTGACGGCGCCGTCGCTGTCGCCCGAGGGCGCCGCAGCCCACTCTCCCCCATCACATCCTTCCAGAACGCCCGTGAGCGCCGGCGCGATCACGAAGAGCCATTGCCAACGTAGAACCATGTCACCTGCCTGTTGCACGGTGCGAGAACGCACGTGGCGAGCGTTCTAGGCACAGGCGAGGCGTGATGGGTTATTGAAAAGAGCTATCGAGTCACGCAGACCACCCCGCGCGAGGATATTCCCACCTTCGCCAGAGGCCCCCGGGCCGCGGTGTCGAATCCGCCGGTGGGGACGCCTACTCGTATTTCTGGCTGACGCGGAAGGAGCCGAGCGATCGCACGCCCGTCGCGTGCTGCTCGAGCAGCGCGAGGGCTTCCTTGAACGAGGGCTCCTGCGTGCTGCCCTCGCACTCGACGAGGAAGAGGTACTCCTCGGGGCTGTCGGGCAGCGCGCGCGAGACGATGCGCGTGAGGTTGATACCGTATCTCCCGAGCGCGGACAGGGCCGCGACCAGGGCCGAGGGGCGGTGCTCCAGGCCGAACACGAGCAGCGTGCGCCCGCCCGAGGGCGGCGGCTCCGCCGTCCTGCCGACGACGAAGAAGCGCGTGACGTTCTCGCCCTTCACGGCGAGCTTCGGCACCAGGATCTCGAGCTGGTAGATCGCCGCCGCGCCCTTGTTGCCGACCGCCCAGGCCTCGCCGTCCTGCGCCGCGCGCTCCACGGCCTCGGCGGTGCTCTCCGCCTCGAGGATCTGCGCGTCGGGGTACTGCGCGCGCAGCCAGTCGCCGCAGTGCTTGAGCGGGACGAAGTGCGAGTAGATGCGCCTCGGCGCCGCGCCCCGCCTGCCGAGGAGCGACAGGGTGACGTGGAGCGACAGCTCCTCGCAGACGACGAGCTCGGCGCCCGTGCCCTCGCGGCGGATCAGCCGATCCACGGTGTCGTAGATCGGCCCGCCCACCGCGTTCTCGATCGGCACGACGCCGTAGGTCGCCGCGTCGCCGGCCACCGCGTCGAACACCGCCGAGATGGTGCGCCGGGGCGTGAGGTCCGCGCCCTGGCCGAAGCGCCGGGACGCGACCTCATGGCTGAACGTGCCCGGCCGCCCGAAATAGGCGACGCGCAGGCGCGGCAGCGCGGCCTCGCCCGCGTCCCCGGCCGGCGCGGCCTCCCCCGCGCCCCCGGCGGGCGCGGGCACGGCCGCGGCGCGGCGCGGCGCCCCCGGATCCCCCGCGTCAGCGGACATGGCCGAGGAGCATGGCGCCGGAGAGGCCGCGGGCGATCGCGGCGCGCCTCCGGCAGGGCACGCCAAGCCGCCGGAGGGGCGGCGCTGTTCGATGACACGTGTGCATCAAGCGCCCGCCTGTCTACCGGGACGACGCCGTGGCGTCCAGGGGTCCTGCGGGGAAACACCGCACCCGCGCGGCGGGCCTGGCGCCGGGGCCCCGCGCCAGGCCGGCGGCCGGGTCGCGCGGGCGACCGGCGCCGCCGCGCAGCGCGCGGGAGCGGACGCGCGCGGCCGGTGAGCATGAGGAACGATCGTTACCCCCCATGAACCATCGTCCCAGCGTCCGTTTCTCTGGCGATTCTGCCTCGTCACACGCAATCGCCGCCGGATGACCCCCGTCCGCCAGCGAACACATCCACCCACATGAGCCCACCCCAGAGATCACCTTTTCGCCCATGATCCTCTCGACCCTGTTTTGCAAGTTTCGTTTCTTGTGATAACGATCGTTACGAAACGCCCGACACGGGGCTTGGGAGCAACGGTGCACAGTTGCAGGACGACAGGGAAAAGGCCTTCTGGCGGCTCTTCAACAAGAACACGATCGTGCTCGTACGGCGCTGGTTGCGGCTCCTCGGGGTGCCCCGGCGGGATCGGCGAGACGTCGCGCAGGACGTGATGCTCGCGGCGCACTTGAGCTTCTCGAAATACGACCCCGAGCGGGGGTCACCGGAACGCTGGCTCAACCGGATCGCGGTGCACATCGCCTCCCATTACGGAGAGCGCTCGCGGCGCCGGGTGGAGGTGCCGTTGCCGGACGACCTCGAGGTGGCGATCGAGCAGCCGTCGGCGGAGGAGCAGATCGGGTCGG
Source organism: Sorangium cellulosum (assembly GCF_004135735.1). GTDB lineage: Bacteria > Myxococcota_A > Polyangia > Polyangiales > Polyangiaceae > Sorangium > Sorangium cellulosum_F. The sequence goes on from NZ_CP012670.1 coordinate 8,136,809, forward strand.
AGTGCGATCGCCTGTTGGCGCTCTCGCTCCTGCGGGAGCTCGACGACGAGCTCAGCGCGATCCTCGTGGCGCACGACATCGAGGGCGTCCCGATGGCAGAGTTCGCGAGCCAGTGCGGAATCCCGCTCTCGACCGCGTACAAGCGGCGGCTCCGCGCGCTCGCCGCGTTTCAGCTCCTGGCGGCGCAGCGGCTCACGGCGATGGGCGAGCGGGAGCCCGGGCCCCGGCCGCCCCCCGGCGAGGCGCCGCGCCTCGTCCTCGTCTCGTCCGCGCGGCCGTGAGGCTCACCCGATCATCGCCCGGGGCGCCGGCCCGACGACGCGGGGGCGCCGGCCCGCGCCGCGCGCTCGTCCGGCCGGGGCCGGGAGCGCAGCCGCGAGCGCTCCGGATCCTCGTTGATGAGCGCGAGGATAGCCTGCTTCTTCGGCGAGCCCTCGGGCTCGATCAAGAGGAAGAGGATCGCCTCCTGGAGCGCCTCGGGCGCGCGGTCGAAGCGATCGGCGACGACCGCGGAGACCGGGCTCCGCCCGTCGCCGGGCAGGAGGAGTCGAGCATCGCAGTTGAGCCCCTGAGCGATGAGCCCCAGCGCGCCGAGCCCGAGATCGCGCTCTCCGCGCTCCACCTGCCGCAGGTACGTCGCGGAGAGGCGCGCCTTCTCGGCGAACTCGGCGTAGCTGAGCCCGTGCAGCAGCCGGAGCACGCGAATGGCCCGGCCGACCTCCCTGGGAAGCGCGTCATCGCCCATGGCCGGCGCAGCCTATCAACTCCCGCCGCGACCGGAAAAGGACGATCGCACCTTTCTCTCTTCCTCTCATCCGCGCCGCGCGGCGCGGACACGCCCATCGAGGCCCGATACTTACTATAACTGATTCAGCTCCTCCACGAGCGCCCGGGAGTGCGCGTTCTCGGTCTTTTCGGACAGCGCGGTTGTGAGCGAGAGCGCCCGTCTCCACGCATGGGTTGGCGCTTGGTGCTCCCCGGCGCGCGATGTACCATGACGCGCGCGCCATCGATGGCGTATCCCGGACGCCGGAGCGACGGCGAGCGATGACAGGGGATCGATGATCCGTCTGGAGCTTTCAGGAGAGCACACCCGGCTGTGCTCGACGCTGTGCGGTCAGTGCCCGCAAGGGCCCGCGGGGTGCTGCTTCAGCCCGCCCGAGCTCGACTGGACGGACATCGGGCGCATCGTCTCGCTCGGCGGCCGCGGCTGGCTGCTCGAGCAGCTCGCCGCGCGGAACCTGCGCCCGGCGAGCCGCGGCCTCGCGCTCCGGCGCGTGCGAAGGCGGGAGGAGCGCACGGCGCCGCGGCAGTCGAAGTGCGTCTATCACGGCGCGCGCGGCTGCACGATCCCCGCCGAGCGGCGGGCGGCGACGTGCAATTACTTCCTCTGCGAGGACGCGTTCGCCGAGCGGCTGGACGGCCGGGCGGATCCGGCCTCCGCCGCGAGCCGGAGGGCGCACGCCCTCCTGCGGGCCCTCTACGACCGCTGGGATCGCGAGCTCGCCGAGGCGGTCGCCGCCCGGCCGGAGGGGCCGTCGTGGGACGCCGCGTTCCTCGACTGGCTGGGCGCGGAGTTCGAGCGGCTGTCACGCGCGTCGCGCGCCGAGATCGACGCGATCGACGCGATCGACGCGCTCGATCCGCTCGGGTAGCACGCCGCCCCCCCGCCGGCGGCGCCGAGGCGCGCGTCACAGCATGGCGACCGGATCGACATCGATGATCACGCGCGCCCCCCGGTCGAGGCCGTCCCGGATGAGCCCGGTCAGCGCCGCGAGCACGATCCGGAGCGGCCCGCGCTCGCGCGCCCGGAGCAGCACCCGGAACCGGTAGCGCCCGCGCAGCCGCGCGATCGGCGCCGCCGACGGGCCGAGCACCTCGACGCGCCGCGCGACCCCCTCCGGACAGGTGCGGGCGTGGGCGGCGAGCTTCGCCGCGGCGCCGCGGCCCACGCCCTCGTCGACGGCGTCGATCCGGAGCAGCGCGAGCCGCGTGGCCGGCGGGTAGCCCACCTCCTCGCGGTCGCGGATCTCCCGCTCGAGGAAGCCAGGCACGTCGTGCGCCGCGGCGAACGCGATCGCCGGGTGCTCGGGGTTGCGCGTCTGGATGAGCACCCGGCCCGGGCGATCGCGCCGGCCCGCGCGCCCGGCCACCTGGACGAGGAGCTGGAAGCCGCGCTCCGCCGCCCGGAAATCCGGCAGCCCCAGCGCGGCGTCGGCGTTCACCACGCCGACCAGCGTCACGTTGGGCAGATCATGGCCCTTCGTGACCATCTGCGTGCCGACCAGGATGTCGATCTTGCCCTCGCGCATCCTGGCGAGGATCGCCTGCGACCGGTCCTTGCCGGCGACGTCGCGATCGAGGCGCGCCACGCGGGCCTCCGGGAACGACTCGGCGATCGTCGCCTCGAGCCGCTCGGTGCCGAGCCCCTCGAGCAGCAAGGTCCGCGAGCCGCACGCCCCGCAGCGGTCCGGCAGCGGCCCCGCGTAGTCGCAGTAGTGGCAGCGCAGGCGCCCGCCCTGAGGCCGCTCGTCGGCCTGGGCCGCGGCGGGCCCCGCGGGCGCGGCGGGCGCGTCCGGGCCCGCCACCGCTGGCCGGGGCGCGTCCCGGCGCCGCCCGCGGTGGTACGTGAGCGCGACCGAGCACGCCTCGCACGTCGTCAGCGTCCCGCACGAGCCGCAGACGACGCTCGGCGCGAAGCCGCGGCGGTTCAGGAACAGGATCGCCTGCTCCTTCGCCGCGAGCGTCTGCTCGAGCGCGCGGTGCAGCGGCAGCGAGATCAGCGGATCCCCCGAGGGGCCGGCGCCGAAGCGGCGGAGGTCGACGAGCGTGACCTCGGGCAGGCTGGCCTCGCGGTGCGCGCGGTCGGGCAGGCGCAGCTCGACGAGCTTGCCGCGGCGCACGAGCGCGACCGACTCGATCGAGGGCGTCGCGGAGCCGAGCACGCACACCGCCCCGGCGCGGTGGGCGCGGAGCAGCGCCATGTCGCGCGCGTGGTAGCGCACGCCCTCCTCCTGCTTGAACGAGCCGTCGTGCTCCTCGTCCACCAGGATGAGGCCGAGGTCCGGCACCGGCGCGAACAGGGCCGAGCGCGCTCCGATGGCGACGCGGACCTTGCCGCCGTGGAGGCTCGCCCACATCGCGTGGCGGTCGGCGTCGCTGAGCCCGCTGTGCAGCACGGCGAGCTCGTCGCCGAAGCGGGCGCGGAAGCGCGCGACGAGCTGCGGGGTGAGGGCGATCTCCGGCACCATCACGAGGGCGCCGCGGCCCCGGGCGAGGCAGCTCTGGATGGCGCGCAGGTACACCTCGGTCTTGCCGGAGCCCGTCACGCCGAAGAGCAGGAAGGCGCTCGGCCCGGCGCTCCGCGGCGCCTGCTCGGCCGCCGGGTGGTGCTCCGCTCCTCCGGGCGCGCGCAGCGCGGCGAGCGCGGCGTCGATGCGCGCGGCGGCCTCGACCTGCGCCGCGTTGAGCTCGGGGGGCACGTCGCGCTGCTCCGGGAGGCGGAAGAACGGATCGCGCGGCGGCTCGCGCTCGTCGAGGACGACGAGGTTGCGCCCGGCGAGCTTCTTCAGGGCGCTCCGCGCGTTGCCGAAGCGCTCCTCGAGGCGCGCGACCGGCTGCTCGCCGCCCGCCCGGAGCAGCGCGAGCACGGCGGCGGCCTGCCCGCGCAGCGAGCCGGGCTCCTCGACCACATCCGTCGCCCGCGCGAAGGCGACCCTGCGGCCGCCGACCTGCCTGGCCCGGCCGAGATCGAGGACGCCGTCGAGCTCCGCCTGCGCCTTCAGCGCCCGCACCTGCTCGCGCTCGATCGCGGGCAGCGCGAGGCGGAGCACCTCGCCGATCGGCGCGAAGTAGTAGGCGGCGAGCTCCTGCAGGAACGAGAGCAGCTCCGCCGGCAGCGCCGGCCGCGCGTCGACGAGCGCCGCGAGCGGCTTGATCCGCGACGGATCGATGGCCGCGCTGCGCTCGCTGACGGAGAGCACGACGCCGAGCAGCTTGCGCCGGTGGAACTCGCAGAGCACGCGCGCCCCCGGGCGCACCTCGGCCGCGAGCGCGGCGGGGACCTCGTAGGTGAAGGCCTGCGCGAGCGGGACGGGCACCGCGACGTCGGCGAGGAGGGGCATCGCTCCGGAGATGGCCGCGCGCGGCGCGGCACGGGCCAGATACCAGAGAACGCCGCGCAGGACGAGAAACGCTGGGCGCGCGCGCGAAGTCGCCCGCGCAGGCCAGGAAAGCGCGCAAAAAAAAGCGCCGCCGGGGCCTTGGGGGGGGGAAGGCCGCGCCGGCAGCGCTGCCCGGACCGAGAGCACCGTCCGTGCCATCCGCGATGTTCGCGTTTTGAACGTATTTCGTTTCCGTTGGGCTACCTGGACGTTTCGAACATGAAAAATCGGGCTTTCACGCATTTCAAAAGTGAAAGAGGACTGCGCTTTCCCGTCCTCCGGATCCTCCGACGCGTCGGTGGCGGCGCGCCGGCCGCGTCGCGCGAGGGTCCGCCGATTGCTCGTGCCGACGGGGAGGGCGCGCCGGCTGCTGGCGGTCCGGGCCGCATGGGTGGGGATGTGCGCCAGGAGCACGCGCCCGGGAGGGGACCATGATCGGAAGCGCTGTCGTGCGAGGAATCGAGGAGCAGGACTGGATTGACCGGATGGCCGACCCGCTGCAGCGCGGGATCCGGGCCGTCCTCGAGCGAGCGCCCGCCCTCGCCCGGGTGCTCCACGGCAAGTTCCTCGGGCACCCGCTGCACCCGGCGCTGGTGACGATCCCGATCGGCGCGTGGTCGTGCACGCTCGCGCTCGATTTCGCGAGCATCGGCCGCGGGCGCCGGCTCCGCCGGGGAGCGGACGCGAGCGCGGCGGTCGGCCTCGCGGGGGCGCTCGTGGCGGCCTTCGCCGGGCTCGCCGACTGGAGCACCACCCTCGGCGCGGCGCGGCGGATCGGCTTCGTCCACGGCGCCACCAACCTGGCGATCGCGGGCCTTTACGGCGCGTCGCTCGCCTCGCGGGCGGTCGGGCTGCGGGGCCTCGGGATCGCGCTCTCGAGCACGGGGTTCGGCCTCGCGGGCGCGAGCGCCTGGCTCGGCGGGGAGCTCATCTACCGCTACGGCGTCGGCGTCGGCCACGACGCCTGCGAGCGCAGGCCGGAGACGCAGATCCCGGTGCCCGAGGCGCCGATCGCCGACGGCGGGTGACGGCGCCCGCGCACCGCGCTACCGCGCCGCGAGGTAGCACCGGGCGGCGCAGAGCGCGACGAGCGCGAGCGCCAGCGCGCAGCGCACGAGCAGCGGCCCGAGCGCGCGCCGCCGCGGGCGGGCGAGCGGCCGCGGCGCGCGAGCCCGCGGCGCGGCCGCGGCCGGCGCGCGCGGCGACGCGGCCCGATCCGCGAGCGGCGCGACGGCGGTCCACGCGACCGGCGACGAGGCGCTCCGCTTCGCGAGCGGCGCGGCGCCCGACCCGGCGAGCGGCGCGGCGGCCCGCTCCGCGAGCGGCGCGGCGCCCGGCTCCGCGGGCAGCACGGCGACCCGCTCCACGAACGGCGCGGCGGGCGGCCCCCCGATCGGCACGATCACCGCGGGCGGGCCGAGCTCCAGCGCGCGCACCGCGCGCTCGCGCGCCCGGCGCGCGGCGACGATCTCCGTGCCGAAGCGGTCGCGCAGCCACGCCCCGAAGCGCAGCGGGCTCGCCGACAGATCGGCCGCCGCCGCGTAGGCCGTGAGGTCCTGCAGCATCGCCGCCGCGCCCTCGTAGCGATCGCCGGGCGCCGGCGCGAGCGCCCGCGCCACGATCGCGCGCAGCGCCGCCTCGTCCGGGAGCCCGCGCTCCGCGAGCGGCGGGATCTCCGCGCGGCGCGCGCGCTCGAGCAGCGCGCGGCGCGCCTCCTCCTTCGAGAGCGCCGCCCCGTGGCCCGCGCCATACATCCGCCGGCCAGCCAGGAGCTCCCAGAGCAGGATGCCCGCCGCGAAGAGGTCGGAGCGCTCGTCGAGCGGCTCACCGCGGGCCTGCTCCGGGCTCATGTAGCCGGCCTTGCCCTGCAGCACCTCGTCGAGGATCGCCCCGCCGAGCTCGTGCGCGCGGGCGATGCCGAAATCGCAGAGCTTGACCTCGCCGTCGAAGCTCAGCAGCACGTTCGACGGCGAGACGTCGCGGTGCACGACGCCCCGCCGGTGGGCGTAGGCGAGCGCCCGCAGCGCCTCGGCCACGATCAGCAGCGAGAACGCGATCGGGAGCTTCACCTTCTGGCGCGCGCAGCGGCGGAGCAGCTCCCGCAGATCGAACCCCTCGACGTACTCCATCGCGATGAACAGCGAGTCGCCCTCGCGGCCGAGGTCCTCGACCTGCGCGATGGACGCGTGGCGCAGCCCCGCCGCGAGCTTGGCCTCGCTCACGAGCATCTCCACGAAGCGCGGATCGTGCGCGAGCTTCGGGGCGACCTCCTTGATGGCCACGAGGCGCGACGCGCCGAGCTCCGTGCACACCCGGGCGAGGTAGAGGTCGGCCATGCCCCCCTGGCCGATGTGATCGAACAGCGTGTAGCGGCCGAACCGACACGGCAAGAGCCGCCCGGCGCGGGTCGCCGCGCGGCGGTGATCGGGCCCCTCGCGCGCGGGCCCGCGCGCGGCCGCCGGCAGGTCCGGGGGGGGATACGGGAGCGTGACCCCGCGACGCACATCGAGGCGTTCGATCTGCACGAGCCCTCGTCGCAGATCTCGCGCGGGCGGGCCAACTACGTGGCGATCCCGGCGCCGCCGCGTCGATGGCCTCCGGTGGCGTTCGTTGGCGTTCGTTCGCGTTCGTTCGCGTTCGTTCGCGTTCGTTGGCGTTCGTTCGCGTTCGCTTGCGTCCGATTTCGTGCAGCGCGCGCGGCGACGGGGTACATCGGGCGCATGGCGTTCAGCGCAGGCTGGGGCCCGGCGTTCGCCGGGTCGTTCATCCGCATCGTCGACGACCGGGGGCGCAAGCACGAGTGGCGCACCCCGCCGCAACGCATCGTCTCGCTCGTCCCGAGCGACACCTACTCGCTCGTCCGGCTCGGCGCCGCGGGCTGCCTGGTCGGGCGCACCCGCTACTGCGTCGCCCCCGCGGGCGAGGTCGAGCACGTCGAGATCGTCGGCGGCACGAAGGACGTCGACGTCGACCGCATCGCCGCGCTCGCCCCGGACGCGGTCGTCGCGAACCAGGAGGAGAACAGCAAGCACGACCTCGAGCGCCTCGACGCGGCCGGCCTGCGCGTGCTCGTCTCGTTCCCGAAGCGGGTCGCCGACGGCGTGGCCCACCTCGCCCGGCTGGCCCGCCTGCTCGGGCACTCCGCGACCACCCCCCCGGCCCCGGAGGGCGGCGCCCCGGACGGGCCGTCCACCACCGCGCGCGACCTCGTGGCGACCGCCTACCGCGCCCACGCCGCGGCCGAGGCGCGGCGCGGCGAGCGCCCGCCGATCCGCGTCTTCGTCCCGATCTGGATGGCCCCGCTGATGACCGTGCACGGCGACACGTTCATCTCGGACATGCTCGACCTGGCCGGCGCGCAGAACGTCTTCGGCGAGCGGACCCGGCGCTACCCGCTCGCGGCCGACCTGGGCAAGGCGCCGCCGCTCCCGCCCGCGCGCGTCGCAGGCCGCGACACCCGCTACCCCCGCGTGACCCTCGACGAGGTGGTCGCCCACGCTCCGGACATCGTGCTGCTGCCCGACGAACCGCACGCCTTCACAGACGCCGACGCAGGAATATTTCGCTCTCTCGACATCCCCGCCGCGCGCCGCGGCCAGATCCTCCGCTGCGATGGCAAGGATCTCATGTGGTACGGAGCGCGGGCGATCGAGGGGTTGAATCGGCTACGCGCGATGATCGACGCCGCCCGTCCCTGATGCACGCCGGACGCCGCGGGGGGCGGCGAGGCGGGCGCCGCGCTCGCGCTCCCGGCGGCCGAGCAAGCCCCTCCTCGCCACGCCGCAGTTGGGGTAGGAACGACCGATGACGTGGACACGGGAGACGTTGCGGGCAGAGATCATCCAGCTCCTGGAGGGACACACGGCCGGCGAGGTGAAGGTCACGGAGTCCAGCCATCTCGTCGCGGATCTCAGCATCGACTCGCTGGGGGTGATGGAGATCGTCGCGGATATGGAGGATAAGTTCGACCTCTCGATCCCCGACGACGTGTTGCGCGAGGTCGACACGGTCGCCGACGTCGTCAAGGCCATCGAGCTCAAGCTCAAGAACGAAGGAAGGCTCTCGGGATGACGGCTGTTTGGAAAGCGCGGACGGTCGCACAGGCGATCGAGGACGCAGCGACGAGCACGAAGACGGGCTATCGCTTCATCGAGGAGTCGAGCGAGACCGAGCCGTTCTTCACGCACGGGGGCATCGAGCGGGCGAGCGCGCGCATCGGCGGCGCGCTCCAGGCGCTCGGGCTCCAGAAGGGCGATCGCGTCGCGTTGATCCTCCCGGACAACGCGGACTTCATCTTCGCGTTCCTGGGCGCGATCCGCGCGGGCATCATCCCGGTGCCCATCTACCCGCCGACCGGCCTCGGCAAGCTGACCGGCTATCTCGAGAACACGCTGCACATCGTGGCGAAGAGCGGGGCCAAGGTCCTGCTCACGAGCGGCGAGATCAAGCGCATGCTCGGCACGATCCAGGCGCAGGCGCCGGACCTCCAGCAGATCGTGGCGGTCGAGGGCATCCGCGGCTCGCGCGAGGAGCTCAAGCCGGCGAAGGTCGCGCTCGACGACGTCTGCTTCCTGCAGTTCACGAGCGGCTCGACGTCGCGCCCGAAGGGCGTGGTGCTCACGCACGCGAACCTGGCGGCGAACGTGCGGGCGATCGTGGACCTCGGCCTCGCCGTGCGCGAGTCGGTCGACACGGGCGTCTCGTGGCTGCCGCTCTACCACGACATGGGGCTCATCGGCTTCGTGATCGCGCCGCTCTACCACGTCAACACGGTCACGTTCCTGCCCCCGCTCCTGTTCCTGAAGCGCCCGGTGCGCTGGCTGGAGACGATCACGCGGCACCGGGGCAACGTGTCGTTCGGCCCGAACTTCGCCTATGCGCTCTGCGTGAAGCGGATCCGGGAGCAGGAGATGGCGGGGCTCGATCTGTCGACGTGGCGGGTCGCGGGCTGCGGCGCCGAGCCGATCCGCGCCGACAACCTGCGCGCGTTCGCGGAGAAGTTCGCGCCGGTCGGCTTCGACGAGAGGGCGTTCGTCTGCTCGTACGGCATGGCCGAGAGCACGCTGGCGGTGTCGTTCAGCGCGCTCGGGGCCGGGCTGCAGACGGACACGGTGGACGGCGAGACGCTCTGGAAGGAGGGCAAGGCGGCGCCGGCCGCGGCCGAGAGCGAGGGCGCGTCGACGCTCGTGCAGTGCGGGTCGGCGTTCGAGGGGCACGAGATCGCGGTGTTCGCGTCGGACGACGCGGAGAGCGCGCGCCCGCTCGGCGACCGCGAGGTCGGGGAGCTCAGGCTGCGGGGGCCGAGCGTGATGTCCGGCTACTTCAACGAGCCGGATCTCACGAAGGCGGCGTTCGCGGGCGGCTGGCTGCGGACGGGGGACCTCGGGTATCTCGCGGACGGCAAGGTCTATATCTGCGGGCGCTCGAAGGAGGTCATCATCGTCAACGGGCGCAACTACTACCCGCAGGACCTCGAGTGGGAGGCGAGCCGCGTCCCCGGGGTGCGGAAGGGCAACGTCATCGCGTTCGGGACGATGAAGCCGCACAACGACCGCGAGCGCGTCGTCATCGTCTTCGAGACGGCGGCGTCCAGCGAGCAGGAGAAGCAAGCGCTGAAGGGCGAGGTGCGCCGCGTCGTGCAGCAGGCGATGGGGCTCACGGTCGACGACGTGGTGGCGGTGGGGGCGGGCGTGCTGCCGAAGACCTCGAGCGGGAAGCTCCAGCGGAGCAAGACGCGCGAGCTCTACGAGAACGGCGAGCTCCTGATCCGCAGCTCCTCGCGGGATGGCGATCGGCTGGATGCGGCCAAGGAGTTCGCCAAGAGCCAGATCAACTACTTCCGGCACGCGATTTTCCGCGGGCGGGGGGGGTGATCCAGGTCGCGGGGGCAGGGGAGGAGGGAGCGTTCACGGCGCGCGCGGGGCCCCGCCGAACTCGCATTGGCCGGTGAACCGCCCTTGATCGGGCGATTCACCGGCAGGGAATGCTCGGACATCAGCCCGTCCCCACGCGCGCCGTGAACGCTCCCTCCCCTCCTCCCCTGCTCTCCGTAACGGACGCTCGGCCCTCTCCATCCAACATCGGCCCGTCCCCACGCGCGCCGTGAACGCTCCCTCCCCTGCTCTCCGTAACGGACGCTCGGCCCGCTGGCGTCCGGAGCGCTGTCCTCCACGGAAAGCGCCCTGTGATCTCCGGGGCGAAGGCGTGGCCGTTGCGCTGCGGCGCCGTTATGGTCGGCGGACGGAGGGCGATCCATGCCTGCCTGGCTCAGTCAGCTGCTGCCGATCCTGCTGCTGCTCGCGGCCATCGCCGTCGTCACACGGCGGCTGCCCACGATCGAGCTCGGGCACTCGGCGGAGTTCAGGCGCCGGCGGTTCTTCAACTGGTTCCCGCTCGGGCTCACCTACGCCTTCCTGTACATGGGGCGGTACAACCTCTCCGCCAACGCGTCGGCGCTCGACGCGATGCGCCTCGTCAGCAAACAGGAGTTCGGCAACATCGACGGCTGGGGATCGGCCGTCTACGGCGTCGCGTTCCTCCTGAATGGGCCCCTCGCCGACCGATGGGGCGGGCGCGTCACCATCGCCCTCGCCGCCGGTGGATCCGCCCTCATGAACGCCCTCATGGGCGCGGCCGTCCGCCTCGCGCAGGGAGGACAGCTCGGCCACGACGCGACCATCACCGCGCTCACCGCCCTCTTCGCCGGCAACATGTACTTCCAGAGCTTCGGCGCCGTGTCCATCGTCAAGGTCAACGCGCCGTGGTTCCACGTCCGCGAGCGCGGCATGCTCGGCGGCGTCTTCGGTATCCTGATCTCGCTGGGGCTCTACTTCGCCTACGACTGGAGCCGCGCCATCGCGAGGCTCCTCCCCATGCCGTGGGTCTTCCACGTCCCCGCCCTCCTCCTGCTCGCGTTCGTGGTGCTCGATTTGCTCGTCATCCGCGACACGCCGGGACAGGCAGGCTTCCAGGACTTCGACACCGCCGACGCGTCCTCCGGCGACACCGGCGAGCGGCTCGGCCCCGTCGAGGTCGCGAGGCGCATGTCCTCGCAGAAGGTCATCTGGATCATCGTCGCCATCGAGTTCTGCAGCGGCTTCCTCCGCAACGCCGTCATGAAGTGGTACCTCATCTTCGCGGACAAGACCGGGCTCGAGGGCTTCGTGTCGACGCACTGGGGCGTGCTCCTCTGCATCGCCGGCATCCTCGGCGGCGTCTTCGCCGGCTTCATCTCCGATCACGTGTTCGACTCGCGCCGCGGCCCCGTGGCCTCGGTGCTCTACGCAGGCCTCCTGCTCGGCGCGATCGTCGTCCTCTTCACCCTGAGCCTGCCCGTCGCCGGGTGGACCGTCGTGCTCATGTCCCTCTGCGTGATCGGCGTCCACGGCATGCTCTCCGGGACCGCCAGCATGGACTTCGGCGGCAGGAAGAACGCCGGTATCGCGACCGGCATCATCGACGGCTTCGTCTACCTGGGCACCGCCGCGCAGTCGTTCCTCTACGCCGTCCTCCTGCCCTCCGGCGACGCGGCGAGCTCTCCCGCGCGCTGGACGCCGTGGCCCCTGGCCATGCTCCCGGTCGCCGCCGTCGGCCTCGCGCTCTCGACCCGCCTGTGGAACGCGCGCCCCGCGCGGCGCGGGGCGACCGGCTGAGCACGCCGGCGAACGCAGGATGAAGGCGTTCTGTAGACCGATAACGATGATCAGGCCCGCGTCACCGCGCGGGGGCCACGAAGCGGAACGCCGGGCGAGCCCGATAGACGATCACCGGCCTCCCGGCGTGAAGGGAACCGTGCCAGTAGGGGTGCGCGAGGCCGAGCCCGACACCGTAGGTGACGGTGGCCGACCCCGCGGGCTCGACGCGGATCCGCTCGAACGGCGTCCGCTCCGCGATCGGCCTCGCGTCCGTTTGCACCCGCCAGAGGACATCGAAGCCGGGGATGTCCCCCGCCCCCTCGAGCTCGGGCGGGAGCTGGAAGTAGAGGTCGACCGACCTCTGCTGTCCGGGCGGGATCCGCACGACGGGCAGCCCCGGCGCGTCCGCGCTCGAGAACGCAGGGCCGCTCCTGCCCGCGCCCGCGACCTCGATGCGCACGTCGCGTGTGTCGAGCGTCCACACCCCCGCTCCGCCGCTGTTCGACACGATCAGGCGGGCGTGCAGCGCGGGGACCGACTCCCCTTCGGCGAGGCGCAATGACGCGCAGGGTGGCGCTGCGCGCGCTCTCCCGGATTGACGGGCCGCGACGCGGGTCCGAGAGTCACAGGGCGCGGGGCGCCTCGCCGCGCGCGAGCGGGGAGGAGAACACGATGTATGTCGACGTGATACCGCTTCCATACGCGAAGGACGCGCTGGAGCCCGTCATGAAGCAAGAGACGGTCGAGTTCCACTACGAGAGGCACCACAAGGGCTACATGGCGAAGCTCAAGAGCCTGATCGCGGGCAAGCCCGAAGAGGGCAAGAGCCTCGTCGAGCTCATGCGGACCAGCTCGGGCGCGGTGTTCAACAACGCCGCTCAGGTGTGGAACCACGATTTCTTCTGGGAGAGCATGAAGCCGAACGGCGGCGGCGCGCCGCCCGCCGGCGACGTGGGCGACCTCATCGCGGGGCTCGGCGGGTGGGAGAAGTTCCGCGCCGACTTCATCGCAGCCGGCGTGGCGCGCTTCGGCTCGGGCTACGCCTGGCTCGTGCTCGACCGCGGCAAGGGCAGGATCATCGACACGCCGAACGCCGAGAACCCGCTCACGACGGGCGCGACGCCGCTCCTCACGTGCGACGTGTGGGAGCACGCCTATTACCTCGATCATCGCAACAACCGGCAGGCGTTCCTCGAGGTGTTCCTCGACAGGCTCGTGAGCTGGGATTTCGTCGCCAGGAACGCGCGCGCGGCGTCGCAGGCGGCCTAGGGCGACCAACGGGCTGAAACCGCCTGAGAAGTGCAGAATTTCGAACCGCCAAGACGCCAAGGACGCCAAGGAGAGAATCAATCCTTGGCGTCCTTGGCGTCTTGGCGGTTGAGCTCTCGCTTGTTCAACGTGATCGGTGCTCCAGCGCCGCGTCGCCCAGGCTCGCCCCTGCTGCACCGGAGAGCGGGCGCTCGGCCCGCGCGCTCGACAGGCTCGCTCCGAGGCGCGGCGCGCGGGGCGGCGCGCCGCGGCACCCGCAGCGGAACGCGCGGGCCGCGTCCATGTCGGCTTGACAGCGGCGTCGCAGGAGAGGTCTCATCGCCGAGATCCATGGCAGCGCGCAATCCCCCGCGAGCCAGCGTGACGCCGCTCGGCGCTGCGAGCGCCGCGGCCATGGTGTGGCGGTTCCGGGGCGAGCTCCGCGTGACCGCGATCGTGAAAGCCACCTTCGCGTTCGCGCAGAACACGGCCATGCCCCGCGTCGCGCCGCAGGAGATCTTCCGGGCAGAGATCCACCACGGCGCGCTCCCTTCGCGGAGCGTCCGGTTCACGACCGACAGGGTCCCCCGCCTGCTCCAGGCCGACGTGGTCGCCACGGGCCACGCGCACGCGCCGCACGGCCGCCCTCTCGAGACATTGCCTGTCCGGCTCGGGCTCTTCGCGGGCGGCCGGACGCTGCTCGACAAGACGTTGATCGTCCGGAAGCGGGGCGGGTTCGTGCGGCTCCCCCTCGATTACGAGCACGCCTTCGGCGGGCTCGGCTTCCCCGACAACCCGTTCGGGGCCGGCTATCGCGGCGCGGGCGAGCCGAATCTCCTCGATCCGTTCGACCCGGCGCGCGTGGCCGGCTTCGGCCCCATCGCGCAGGCCATGCCCGCCCGCAAGCGGCTGCTCGGGGCGATCCCGCGGGCCCTGCTCGAGCGCGAGATCGCCGAGATCCCCGACGAGCTCTGCTGGGACTACTTCCAGGCGGCGCCGGCCGACCAGCGCCCCCCGTTCCTGCGCGGCGACGAGTGGATCGTGATGGATGGCCTGCACCCGAGCGCGCCGCGCCTGCGCATGCGACTGCCCGGCGCGCGCGGCCTCGCGCGCGTGGAGGGGCTGTCGGACGCGGGCATCGACGAGCGGGAGGTGCTGCCGCTCTGCGCCGATATGCTGCGCATCGACGGCGACGAGCAGCGCTGCACGGTGACGTGGCGAGGCAGCTTTCCCGTCCCTCATGAGGGCGCGCTCGCGAGGATCCATGTCCTGGCCGGCGTCGAGCTCCCCGGCGAGCCGATCGCGTGGCCCGCCCCGGGCGCCGCGACCGGCAGGGCCGGGGCGTCGGCCCCCGGCGCTCACCCCGTGACCCACGCGGGCACCGCGCCTCGTCGCGGCGTGGAGGCCGCGGACGGCGACGAGGACGACGCCGCCCTGGCGTCGACCCTCGCGATGGCCCCCTGTGCGGCGGGCGCGCGGCACGACGGGACGCTCGACCTCCCGGAGGGCGGGGGTCGGGCGCTGGTCGAGTCGCTGCTCCCGTTTCGATCGGCGCCCGAGGGGCCCTCTCCGCCGCGGCGCTCCGCGCCGGCGCTGCCCGAGGCGCCGCCGCTCCGCAGATCCGGCACGGAGGCCCTCCCCAGGGACGCCATCGAGCGCGCGACGCGCCAGCCGGTGGTCCCGTTCTCGGCCGCGGCAGCCCTTGCCCCGCCGGCCGCGGCAGCCCCTGCCCCGCCGGCCGCGGCAGCCCCTGCCCCGCCGGCCGCGGCAGCCCCTTCCCCGCCGGCCGCGGCAGCCCCTTCCCCGCCGGCCGCGGCAGCCCCTGCCCCGCCGGACGCATCGGCCCCTGCCCCGCCGGCCGCGGCGCCCCCGGCCGCGCCGCGCGCCTTCGCCTGGGCCACGCCGCCCCCCGAGCCGCCGCCGCCCCCCGGGGCGCCGGAGCGCCCCGCGAAGCTCGACGTGAAGGCTCTGCTGTATGGCCCCGGCAAGAAGCCAGGCTAGGTCCGACCTGTCGTGACGCGGAGAACGCAATGAAAGACGCCTCCGGGACGCTGAACGTCCACATCGAGTCGGCGCGAGGGCCGTGGGACCACGTGAAGGTCCGCGAGCTCTCCGGGCGAGAGGTGATCTCGCAGCTCTTCTCGTTCGATCTCGACGTCGTGCTCGACGAGGGCCGCGAGCTCCCGGCCGACGCCGCGCCCGGCGCCGAGGTCAGCCTGGTGTTCGAGGCCGACGGCGAGGAGATCCGCCGCATCTCGGGCATGCTCGGCCCGATCCGCGACCGCCTCGAGCCGCTCTCCGAGCGCGCCACCTGCCGCCTGCGCCTCGTGCCGCGCGCGTCCCGGCTGACCCTCGTCGAGACGCAGGAGATCTTCATGGATTGCAGCGTTCCGGACATCATCCGGAGCAAGCTCGAGCGGCACGGCTTCGGCGCGGACGATGTCGAGCTCCGGCTCCTCGAGAGCTATCCCGAGCGCGAGTTCGTCGTGCAGCACGGCGAGAGCGATCTCGCGTTCATCAGCCGGCTCGCCGAGCACGACGGCATCAGCTTCTTCTTCGAGCACGAGGGCGGCCGCGACAGGCTGGTCTTCACCGATCATCCCGCCGGTTTCCGCCCCGCCCCGGGGGCGGCGACGGTGCCCTTCCGCCCCCGGGGCGAGGCCGCCGACATCTTCGCCCTCGAGGTGACGACCGACCTGATCCCCACGAGCTACGTCGTGCAGGACTACAACTACCGCGCTCCGCAGCTCGACGTGACGGCGTATGTCGGCCTGAGCTCGGGCGACGGCGGCGGCGTCGTCGAGTACGGCAGCCACGTCAAGACACCGGAGGAGGCCCGCAGGATCGCGCAGATCCGGGCCGAGGAGCGGCTCTCGCGGCAGCGCGTGTTCGAGGGCAGGGCCAGCCGCGCGGCGCTGTCCGCCGGGCGGCGCGTGACCGTGATCGACCACCCGCGCCTCCCGGCGCCCGAGGAGCTGCTCCTCGTCGAGGTGGAGCACCAGGCGCGCTTCCCCGCGTTCATGGACGACGGCGCGCAGAGCCCGTTTTACAGGAACACCTTCCGCGCGATCCCGGCGCGCATCGCCTACCGGCCGCCGCGCCGGACCCCCAGGCCGCGCATCTCCGGCGTGGTCACGGGGATCGTGCAGCCGGGGCCGGGGGGGAAGACGAACGGCATCCCCCAGCTCGACGCCGAGGGGCGCTACACGGTCCAGCTCCACTTCGACACGGCGCAGCCGGGCGAGCAGAAGGCCTCGCGCCCGGTGAGGATGGCGCAGCCGTTCGGCGGCCTGGGGCACGGGATGCACTTCCCGCTGCGCCCGGGCACCGAGGTCGTCGTGGCGTTCGCCAACGGCGACCCGGACCGCCCGGTGATCCTCGGGGCCATGTTCCACCCGCTCGCGCCGTCGCCCGTGACGGCGCGCAACGCCAACCAGAGCCGCATCACCACGGCCTCCGGCGCCATGCTCGAGATCTCGGAGAAGCGATGAGCAAGCCTTTGATGGGGACCGGAGACCGGCCTTCGCCGTCCGCTTCAACCTCGGTCGGGGCGCCGTCCCCGTCGGGGATCCACTTCCGCTCCGAGGCCGCCCCGGCCGGCGCGTTCGCGGTGCTGGGGCTCCGCGGCGAGGAGGCCCTGTCGCGCCCGTACCGCTTCGAGATCGACCTCGCCTCGGCCGATCCCGCGCTGCCGCTCGACGACCTCGCGGGCGCGGCCGGCGTGCTCGAGCTCGGAGGCCGCGCGATCCCGGGGATCGTCGCCGAGGTGGAGCAGGGCGGCGCGCTCGGCGACGGCCGGTACGCCTACCGGGTGGCCCTCGTGCCGCGCCTCGCGCTGCTCGGCCTCGCGAGGCAGACCCGGATGTACCAGCGGCTCAGCGTGCCCGATCTCGTGGAGGCGGTGCTCGCCGGGAGCGGCGCCGCGATCGAGGTGGAGCGGCGGCTCGAGCGGGCCTACCCGCCGCGCGAGCACGCCGTGCAGTACCAGGAGAGCGCGCTCGACTTCGTCTCCCGGCAGCTCGAGCAGGCAGGCATCAGCTACTTCATCGAGCCGCGCGACGGCGTGGAGCGGCTCGTCCTCTGCGACCACCCGGGCGGCTTCGGGGCCGGCATCGAGGCCACCATGGGCGAGGCGGAGGCCGCCCAGGTGCGCGCGCTGCGCTGCCGGCGACGGGTGGCGCCGCGCGCGCTCGTGCTGATCGACCACAACGAGCGCACGCCGGAGGTGCCGCTCCAGGCCGAGGCCGAGGTCGACGCGCGCGGCTTCGGCGTGCGCGTCGACGCCGACGACCCGTTCGCGACGCCCGAGGAGGGCGCCGCGCTCGTCGCCGTGCGCGCCGAGGAGCTGCGCTGCCGCGCGACGGTGTACGACGGCGCGATCGGCGCGCCGCTCGCCGCGGGCGCGCGCCTCGCGCTCTCCGGCCACTTCCGGGCCGACTGGAACCGCGAGTACCTGGTGACCCGCGCCGTGCACCGCGCCGAGGCGGGGGACGGGCCGCGCTACGCCTGCGCGTTCGAGGCCGTCCCGGCCTCGGTGCGCTACCGCCCGCCGCGCGAGACGCCGAGGCCGCGCCTGCAGGGCGCGATGGTCGCCCGCGTCGACGCGCGCGGCCCGGAGGGCACCGCCGCGGTCGACGCCGAGGGCCGCTACCGCGTGGTGATGCCGTTCGACCTGAGCGGCGCGGCCGAGGGGCAGGCGTCGGTGCCGATGCGCGTGGCCACCCCCTACGGCGGCGCCGACGAGGGCATGCACTTCACGCTGCGCAAGGGCGCCGAGGTGCTGTGGACCGGCGTCGGCGGGGACCCCGAGCGGCCCGTGATCACCGGCGTCGTGCCCAACGCGAGGAGCCGCGCGCTCACGAGCGCCGACGAGGGGCGCGGCCGCATCCGGATGCCGAACGGGGCCATGGTCGAGATGGGCGGCGGCTTCGGGCGCACGCGCGCGAGGGCCGCGGCGGGCGGCGCGGAGGGCGTCCCCGCGGCGGGCGGCGCGGGGGGCGCGCTGCCGCTGGAGCAGCAGCTCGGCACGGAGACGAGCACGACGACCGCGAGCGCCAAGGCGGAGGACTGGATCCGCATCGCGGTCCCGCACGGCGACGGGAAGTACAGCTACCTGCGCTACGGCGAGCGGGCCACGGCGGCGGCCGGCTCGTTCACCGAGTCCGCGCGGCTCGATCCGGCGGACGGGTTCGGCGACAGCGGCTGGACGTGGTCGAGCCTCGACGACGGCTACGACACGAGCTCGGACGCGAGCGACAAGGGCACCGCCGCGCACTTCGGCTGGGCCGCGAGCGACGGGGTCTACGATCACACCGACGGCAACCGCACGGTCGTGACCCAGGGCGACTACCAGTCGGTCACCACGGGCAACCGCACCGACGTCGTCCTCGGCAACTACCGGCTCGTCGTCCCGAACCGGACGCTCGGCGTCTACGACGCGGACTTCTACTCGATGACGTTCAGCAACGACTGGCAGGGCTGGCGGAAGACCGAGCGCAGCCACGTCTCGTCGGTCAACCTCACGTACGGCGACAGCTCGAGCTTCTTCACCGGCATCAACTTCGGGATGAGCCTCGGCGGGAGCTACAGCGTCGCGGCGGGCGTGAACGGCAACGTCTTCCTCGGGCTCAACACCGGGATCACGGCCGGGATGACCTGCAACATCGCGTACGGCCCGGTGCTCGAGTTCGGCAGCACGAAGAAGCTCACCACGGCCGACGAGCAGGACATCAAGGCGCGCTCCAAGGTGCACCTCCGCGTGCGGCGCACCGACAAGCCCACGGTCGACGCCGCGAAGCCGTGGGCCGCCGCGGTGGCCGCCGGCGCCGCGGGCGCGGTGTTCGGCGCGGGCGGCGCGGCCGCCGGCAAGCACGACCTCGACCTGGGCGGCGGGCTCACGGGCATGACGTGGGGCATCGCGACGCTCGGGGCGCTCGTCGGGTCGTACCTGGTCCACAAGCTCGCCCACGCGAACCCGCTGAACGACGCCGAGCTGATCCTCGAGCCGACGCAGATCCTGCTGCGCTGCGGCGGGCTGACCGGCGCCACCCTCAAGATCACGCCCACCGCCATCGAGCTCGCCTGCGGCCCCACCAGCCTCACGCTCGACGCGACGGGCGTGAATGCCAAGGCGGGGCTCTCCGAGATGGAGCTGAACGGCACCAACGCATCCATCCTGAAATTCGGCGCCGGCCAGGTCCAGGTCGACCAGTTCGGGGTCGCCGTCCAGGGGCAGCAGTTTCACTGGCTCTAGGAGGAGCCCCTGCGGCGGGCGAGAGCGCGGCGAGGCGCGCGTCGAGAGCTGTCCTCATGAAGATCGTCAACCCCACCCCCACCACGTTCGCGGCGGTGCCCTGGCAGCTCCGGCCCCCGCAATGGGCCCTGTGCCTCATCGCGAAGGGCACCTACCGCCTCGTGCCCGGCGCGCCCGCGATCCCCGCCGACGCGCCGGAGCCGCCGCTCGGCGACGTCCACGAGGGGGACGACCCGCGCGGCGCCCTCCGCCACGCGTCCGACTTCGCGCCGTTCAAGCCGAGGGCGGATCTCCTGCTGACCGGCAAGGCCCACGCCCCCGGCCGCCGGCCCGTCACCTCCCTGCCGGTGAGCTTCGCCGTCGGCAAGACCTCGCTCGCGCTCCAGGTGACCGGGGACCGGTACTGGGCCGACCCGGCCACGGGCCAGCGCACCGATCCGCAGCCGTTCGTCGAGATGCCGCTCGGCTATGGCCGCGCCTTCGGCGGCCCGGGCTTCGCGGCCAACCCGGTGGGGCGCGGCGTCTTCGATCCGGGCGAGCGCGAGGTGCGGCGGCGGCCGCTGCCGAACATCGAGGATCCGCGCGCGCCGGTCGACTCGCCCGCGGCGCGGCCGCCGCCCGCGGGCTTCGGGCCGCTCGCCGCCTCCTGGGCGCTGCGCGCCGGCAAGCTCGGCACCTACGACGCGCGCTGGCTGAAGCAGCGCTGGCCGTTCTTCCCCGAGGACCTCGACTGGAGCTACTTCAACGCGGCCCCGCCGGCGCTCCAGGCCGAGCACCTGCGCGGCGACGAGGAGATCGTCTGCCACAACCTGCACCGCGAGCGGCGCGCGTACCGCGCCAGGCTCCCCGGCGTCCGGATCCGCTGCTTCCTCGACGAGCTCGCGGGCGGCGCCGACCGCTTCCGCGAGGTGCCGATGCACCTCGACACGGCCCACGTCGACCTGGAGGCCGAGCGGCTGGTCCTCGTGTGGCGCGGCCACGCCCCCGTCTCCGCCGAGGACCACCCCGAGGTGCGGCACGTGCTCGTCGCGAGCGAGCCGCTCGGCGAGGGCCGCCTCGCCGCCGCGCATTACCGCGAGCGGCTCGCGCTCGCGCTGCTCGGGGAGCGCCCCGCCGCCGCGGACGCGAGGGCGCCCGCCGCGGCGGGGCCGGCCGCGGCGCCGCCCGGCAACGACAACGACGGCGCGCCGCCCCTCTCCGGCGTCGACGACGCCGAGCTCCTCGCGCAGATCCGCGCGGCGCTCGAGAAGGGCCGCGCCCCCGCGGCGGTCGTCTCGTCCCTCGGCACGCCCGAGGGCGACGCGGCGCTCGAGGCGTGGCTGGGCGAGCTCGGCGGAGATCCGGCGCGGCTCGACGAGATCCAGCGGAAGACCCGCGCGCAGATGGAGGAGGCGCTCGAGGCGCAGGGCCACGACCCGGCGCAGCTCGACGCGCTCGACCGCGAGGACGGGGCGCAGGGCCGGGCCGCCGAGGGGCCCGCGGCGCCGTGGACGCGCGAGCGCGTGGAGCTCTGCCTGTCCATCCAGGAGAGCATGGCGGGCGCCGACCTCTCGGGGCTCGACCTGTCGGGGCTCGATCTCGGCGAGGCGCGCCTCGCGCGCGCCCTGCTCGTCGGCGCCGACCTGACCGGCGCCCGCCTCGCCGGGGCCGACCTCGAGGGCGCGACGCTCGCGCGCGCCGCGATGGCGGGCGCGCGGCTCCCGTCGGCCAGGCTGAGCGACGCGGACCTCTCCGGGGCCGACCTCACCGGCGCCGATCTGGCCGGCGCGGCGCTCGGCGGGGCGCGCCTCGACGGCGCGGCGCTGCGCGGGGCGGTCCTGACCGGCGCGGGCGCGGCCGGCGCCTCGTTCGTCGAGGCCGATCTCACCGACGCGCGCCTCGACGGCGCGGCGCTCGCCGGCGCCCGCCTCGCGCGCGCGGCGCTCGATCGGGCCTCCTTCCGCGGCGCGGCGCTCGAGGACGCGAGCCTCGAGGGGGCGCACGGCGAGGCGGTCGACCTGCGCGGCGCCGACCTGCGCAGGCTGCGCGCCTCGGAGCGGACCCGCCTGCCGCGCGCGAGGGCCCGCGGCGCCCGCGCGGACGGCGCGCGCTTCCAGCAGGCCGACCTCACCGGCGCCGACCTCGCGCTCTCGAGCCTGCGCCGCGCGGATCTCGGCCGCGCGGACCTCGGCGGCGCCGACCTGCGCGGCGCCGACCTCGCGGGCGCGGACCTGACGCGGGCGCGGCTCGCGGGCGCCCGCCTCGAGCGGGCGAACCTGCACGGCGCCCGCCTCGAGGCCGCGGACCTCGACGGCGCCGACCTGCGCGGCGCGGAGCTCCACGAGGCGGCGCTGTGGCAGGCGCGCCTCGAGGGCGCCGACCTGCGCGGCGCGCACCTCTCGTCGACCCTGCTCACCAGCGATCGAGGCGCGACATGACGAGGGCCGCCGCCGCGGGCCTCGCGCGCGACAGGGACGATCTCCTCGGGCGCCTCGACGCCGGGCCGCTCGACCCGCCGATGCTCGTCGGCCTCGATCTGCGCGGCGTCGACCTGTCGGGCCGCGACCTGTCGGGCGTGCTCTTCAACGGCGTCGACCTGAGCGAGGCGCGCCTCGCCGGGGCGAAGCTCGACGGCGCCGTCTTCCTGGCCGTCACGCTCCGC
Source organism: Sorangium cellulosum (assembly GCF_004135735.1). GTDB lineage: Bacteria > Myxococcota_A > Polyangia > Polyangiales > Polyangiaceae > Sorangium > Sorangium cellulosum_F. Next base: position 8,158,748 of record NZ_CP012670.1, read on the forward strand.
GGCGCCGACCTGTCGGGCGCGCGCCTCGCCGGCGCCGCGCTCGCGCGCCACACGCAGCTCACCCGGGACGCGGCGGCCGCGGTCGCCCCGCTCGAGGCCGATCGCGATCTCGGCCCGGAGGCCGTCGAGGCGCTGCGCGCCGCGGGGTACGCGGGGTACGAGGCCCGGGCGACGTCGCTCGAAGGCGCCTCGCTGCGCGGCGCGGATCTGTCGCGCGCGCGGCTCGAGGGCGTCGATCTCCGGGGCGCCGACCTCTCCGGGGCCGCGCTGGCCGGCGCCGGGCTCGCGGAGTGCGCCCTCGACGGCGCCCGGCTCGACGGCGCCGCGCTCGTCGAGGTCGAGCTCGACCGCTGCACGCTCGCGGGGGCGAGCCTCGTCGACGCGGAGATCGCGGCGGTGACGCTGATCGGGGTCGAGCTCGCCGCGCTCGACCTGTCGCGCGCGCGCCTCGTCCGCGGGCTGCGCGCCCCGAACCAGGACCTCCGCGGCGCGGCGCTCCCGCGCGATCTCGCGGGCGGCGATCTCACGGGCGCGAACCTCGCCGGCGCGGACCTGTCCGGCTTCGACCTGCGCGGCTGCAAGCTCGACGCCGCCGATCTCGACGGCGCGTCGCTCGCGTCCGCGGCGCTCGACGGCGCGTCGCTGCGCGGCGCCTCGCTGCGGGGCGCGCGCCTGCCCGGCGCCGCGCTGCGCGGGGCCGACCTCGAGGGCGCGGCGCTCGAGCGCGCGAGCCTCGGCGGCGCCCGGCTGGACGGCGCCGTCCTCGAGGGGGCCGACCTCGCCGGCGCGGACCTGTCGCGCTGCGATCTCTCCCGGGCGCGCCTCGGCGGCGCCCGCCTGCGCGGCGCGCTGCTCGCGGACGCCGCGCTGCGCGGGGCCGGGCTCGCGGGCGCGGATCTCGCCGAGGCGTCGCTGCAGGGCGCCTCGCTCGAGGCGGCGGATCTCCGCGGCGCGAGCCTCCCGGGCGCGCGCCTCCCGGGCGCGGACCTCACCGGCGCGGACCTCTCGCGCGCGGGCCTCGCGGGCGCCGATCTCTCCGGGGCGCGCCTCGCGGGCGTCCGGTTCCGCGGCGCCGACCTGACCCGCGCCGTCCTGCGCGGCGCGACGCTCGATCGCGCGCAGCTCGCGGGCGCGACCCTCGCCGGCGCGGATCTCTCCCGGGCCTCGCTCGAGCGCACCTCGCTGCGCGGGCTCGACCTCGGGGGCGTGCGGCTCGCGGGCGCGCGGCTCGCGAGGAGCTCGCTCGTCGAGGCGAAGCTCGCCGCGATGGATCTCTCGGGCGCGGAGCTCCGCGACTGCGACCTGTCGCGCGCGGAGCTCCGGGGCGCGAAGCTCGACGGGGCCGACCTGACGCAGGCGAGCCTCGCCGGCGCGGATCTGGCCGGCGCCTCGCTCGGATCGGCGCGCCTCGGGGTCGCGAACCTGACCGGCGCCTGCCTCGAGGGGGCGCGGCTCGCGGGCGCGGATCTCTCCCGGGCGTGCCTCGACGGCGCCGTCCTCGCGCGCGCGGAGCTCCACGGGGCGCGGCTGGACGAGGCCGTGCTGCGCAAGGCGGATCTGCGCGGCGCGCGGCTCCGCGACGCCTCGCTCGTGCACGCGGACCTGTCGCACGCCGACCTGTCGGGCGCCGACCTGTCGGGCGCCGACTGCCGCGGCGCGGACCTGCACCGCGCCGTGACCGCGCGCGCGCGCTGGGACGGCGCGCGGCGCGAGGGCGCCCGCGAGACGGATCCGGAGCGCGCCCGCGCCGAGGACTGGCGCCCGCCCACGTCGCTGTGAACGGCCGGCGATCATGAACGGCCCACGACCCCTGCGAAGCCCCGACCCGAGGACCCCCGCCATGCCCACCGCCGCGCAACCTGCCCTCCCCGTCGACCCTCCGCCCGCCGAGGCGGCGCGCCCCGCGGCGCGCCGCGACGACCCTCCGCCCGCCGAGGCGGCGCGCCCCGCGGCGCGCCGCGACGAGCCCCCGCCGCCCGCGAGCCCCGCGGCGCGCCGCGACGACCCCCCGCCGCCCGCGAGCCCCGCGGCGCGCCGCGACGAGCCCCGGCCCGAGGAGCGCCCGCTGCGCATCGTGGCGCGCGCGGGCGCGTCGGCGTCGATCGTCGAGCGCGACGGCCACGAGGTCGTCGCGGTGCACGATCCCGCGGGCCGGCTGCTCTTCGAGTACGACGCGGCGACGGGGCGGGGCAGCCTCGTCGCCGCGGGCGGCCTGTCGCTCGCGGCGCCCGGGGGCGACATCGAGCTCGTGGCGGGCGGCGCCATCCGCTGCTGGGCGGCCGGCGAGGTCGCGATCGCGAGCCGGAGCGGCGCGAGCCTCGGCGCGCGCGCCGGGGAGCGCGGGGCCACGGTGCGCGTCGCGCCCGGCCGCGTCACCGTGGCCGGGGAGGCGCTCGCCGCGGTCGCCGCGCGGGGCGACGTGCGCATCGACGAGGCGCGCTACGAGGGGCGGGCGCTCACGGCCGTGCTGGAGCGGGCGCACGCCACGGTGGGCAAGCTCGAGTCGATCGCCGGGCGGGTGATCGCGCGCGCGGAGGATCTCTTCCAGGAGGTGCGCGCGCTGCACCAGCTCCGCGCCGGGCGGGTGCGCGCGCTGGTGGAGGACGTGATCGAGCTGCGCGGGCGCGAGGTCGAGGTGAAGGCGCGCGAGGACGTGAGCCTCGACGGCGAGCGGATCAACCTGGGCTAGAGGAGGCGGCGATGTTCCCTGTGACCACGACGCAGGCCGGGATCTGCCAGGCCCTGCCGGACACGTGCAAGACCCCGGCGCCGCCGGGCCCGCCGGTGCCGCTGCCGTACCCCAACGTGGCGATGTGCAACCAGGCCACGCCGAGCACCTGCGCCCTGAAGGTGCTGGTGGCCGGCAAGCCGGTGCTCACGAAGCAGAGCGAGATCCCGATGTCGACCGGCGACGAGGCGGGCTCCGCGGGCGGCGTGGTGAGCGGCAAGATCAAGGGCGAGGCGATGTACCGCTCGTTTTCGATGAAGGTGAAGGCCGAGGGCAACCCGGTCGTGTTCCACACCTGCACGGTGGCGCAGAACGGCAAGAGCCCGAACATGCCGCTGGGGGTGCAGGTCGCGCCGTCGCAGGCGAAGGTGCTGGTGAGCGGCTGAGCCGGGGGGCGGCTCCCGGAGCGGGGTGCCCTCGTGGCGGAGCGTCGTTATCGCGTGGTGCATCGCAGCCGGTACGAGCTCGAGGCCGAGGCCGCGGGCGCCGTCGCGTGCAGCCTGGAGGCGCACCTGACCCCGCGCGCCTTGCCGCATCAGTCGCTCGAGTTCCACCAGCTCGTGGTGCGGCCCTCGCCGCGCGCGCGCCGGGTCGACGAGGACGCCTTCGGCAACCGCCGCGCGCGCATCGAGCTCGGCGGCCGCTTCGGCTCGGTCGAGGTGGCGGCGCTCAGCGTGGTGCGCCTGGGCGAGTCTCCGGCGGGCGACGCCGCCGATCTCGGGGGCGACTGGCGGGCGGCGGCGGAGCGCACGACGGCCGCGGCGGCGGCGGATCCGGCGCTGCGCGCGCTCGTGGAGGGCACGGCGCGCGCCCCGCGGAGCGAGGCCGTGGCCGGGTACGCGCGGGGGTGCTTCCCGGGCGGCCGCCCGCTCGGCGAGGCGCTGGACGGGCTGGTCGCCCAGATCCGGCGGGATTTCACCTACGACCCGGGCGCCACCGCGGCGGACACGGGCCTCGACGCCTTCTGCGCGCTCCGCCGCGGCGTCTGCCAGGACTTCGCGCACCTCGCGATCGCGTGCCTGCGCTCCATGGGTCTCGCGGCGCGCTATGCGAGCGGCTACGCGGCCGGCGCCGGGTCCGCGCCGGCGCGCGCCTCGCACGCGTGGGCGTCGGTGTGGTTGCCGTCGGGCCGCTGGCACGATCTCGACCCGACGCCGGGGCGCGCCGGCGCGTCAGGTCACATCGTGCTGGGCTACGGGCGCGACTACGACGATGTCGCGCCGATCCGGGGCACGGCCGAGGGCGCGCGCGGCGCCGTGCTGCGGACGGAGATCATGGTGGCGCCGGGGTGAGCGAGCTCCCGGGGCGACCTGGCGATGTGACCGTCGGGCGAGAGAGGCGGCTCGACCTCTCGCCAGCGCTCCGCGATCCGCCGAGGGGCGCCCCCGTCCCCTCGCGAACGCTCCGGATCCCGGCCCGGAGGGTCCCCGACCCCTCTCCCGCGCTCCGCATTGCGCTCCGGAGGGGTCCGGACCCCCCTTTTGGCACAAAGGAAGGCGCTCTCGCGGGGTCCATGGCACGGATCTGCGCAATGTAGACCGTGTTTTGGCACAACCTTGCCACTCTGAGGCGCTCCGCGGAGCGTCTCAGGGTGCTCTGGCACGCGGTGTGTCGCAATGCATTGCGGTTGAGCCAGTGCCAGAGCCCCCCGAGATGGCACAGATCAAGGCCCTCGCGGCACACTCCGTGGCGCGGGTCGACCCGGAACGGGCAGCGGGAATGCCCCCGGGCCCCCGCGGCGTGCGCGCGGGCGCCGGAGGGCGCGGATGGACGAGACCGGGACGGGGTTCGCCCGGGCCCGGCGCGGCAGCGCCGCCGCCCTCCGCTCAGCTTCATGAGCGAGCCGGCGTCGGAGCGGACTTTGAACTGCCAGGCGTGGTCACCCAGGGGGCTCCTCGGCTGCGTCCTCGAGCAGAATCACGTCATCCGCCCATTCCTCGGCCTCACCGTCCTCGGTGACGTCGTGGCGTCCGATGACACGAACGGGCCGATTCAGCTTTGGGCCGATGGTGTCATCATGTTCACCTTTCGCAATGCGCAGCCGAGCAGCCGAACCGTTCTCCTGCTCAATGACGATCGTCGGCTCCCGCCCCCGCAGGTTCACGCTCTTGAGCACGCCCTCGAGACGGATCGGTCGAGCGCCGTCGGCGCATGTGAGCCGCGCCGTCAACGCGCTCCTCTGTTCCGGGCCAAGCAACACCACATGCCGCACGCTGCGCGACTCAACGTGACCAAGCTCCACGCTGGCGACCTGGGTTCCGTCGCCCGCGAGATCGCGGAATGCGCGTGAAAATGCCTTCATGTAGTCGGCGTCCTCGCAAACGGAAGCCAATCGGTCCTCCGCGGCTGCGGACGCCAGATCCAGGAATGCGTTGATGATGTCCCGTGGATGATCCGGCTCACCAGCCGTGACCTGCTGTCCAAGACGCCCCACGAAGAGCCGCAGCCCAAAGCTCGCCGCACGCGCGGGCGCCTCGACCACTTCGAGCGACGCGGCGAACGATGACGGCCCAGCACGCCGGAACTTCTTTTTCCGTCGCCACTCCGCCACTCGGTAGAGGATGGGGACGAGGACTTCGCGGCGCTCCGCGACGATCGCCACCGGAGCGAGACCGATGCGAACCGTCCCGCCCGACAGGCGTGCTTCTAGCCCGGCGAAAGCATCGCGCTTGCCATCGAAGATGGTCTGTAGCTCGCTCGCCCGCCATGCTCGGTCGACCAGCGACTGCAACTCGCGGCGTCCATCGGGCGTGAGCGCCTTCGGGACAGCGAGGAAGGCGCAACCCGCGCGGGCGGCCTCGTCCCACTGCTCGGCGCGCAGCCACAAGGCGACAGCGCTCACGGCCAGGACGGTGCGAACCCGAGGCACGTCGGCCGGGATCTCCAGCGCGTTCGCCTCTTCCAGCCGCGCCGCCTCGGCATATTGCGTCAGCGCGGCGATGAGGTCGCCGGTGCGCTCGGCTCGCTCCGCGAAGAAAGCGAGCTCTTCACTGCGTCGACGGCGGGGATCGTCGAAGAACTTTTCGATGCTCATGCCCACCCCTCCGAGAGGACCCGAAGATCTTCGAACCGTGCCACAACGGCGAGGCCGGGGCGCTTCCAGTCACCACCACGGCCTTGGGTGGTCTTCTCGGCGAGGCGGGCCTCCGGCTTCTGCGTGTTGATCCTGGAGATCCCCGATACTTCCAGCTTGTAGTAGTCGTTCGCCGGCTCGCCCTTTCGGATCATCAGCCAGTCGGTTCCAGAGCCCTGGTGCGTTCGCCCGAGCACCTTGAACCCGAGGTGGTCCGCCAGCGCAATGGCCACGGCGTACGCACCGTACTCCGTCGCATCTTTCTCGTTGCCGTGAGACTGGAGCACGTCCGTCGCGGGCGCGTCCCAGAGCGCGACGACTTTGATCGGATCCTCCAGGAAGGCAAGCCCCTCCCTGACCTGCCAGCTGCCGTGTCCCGCCGGAGGGGTATGAAACTTCCAGAGCATGACCGATGCGGCCTCCGAGCATGTCGTCAGCAGCGCCCGAGTGGCAGAGCTGAACGCAGACAGGTCTCGCAGATCGAGCATGATCATCGCTGTTTCTCCATCCAGAACTTTAGCCGGCGCGGTGTCTTCGCTTTGCTCCGGCATGCTAGCCCGTGCAGCTGCTCGAGCACGTCCAAGGCGCTCGCCGCATCGGCCACCGGGCGGGCCTCGTCGGTGATCTGCGTCATGCGGTTCTGGACCGGCAGCACATCGAGAAGCGTCATGTGCGCAGCGGTGAACGCCGGGAGCTGGTCAGCCTCGGGCGTCGCGAGCTGCTCCTTGGCCGCATCACGGCCCACGGCGCGGCCCTGGTGGGCTGCGTGGTGCAGGGCACGGCTGCCGTCAGGTGGACCAAGCGCACTCTCGGCAGCCCGCTTGCTGCTATCCCGCAGCAGCGCATCGCCCCCCTTCTCCTCGCCGAGCTTGCCGATGACGTCGCCGTCGAGGTCGATGCCAACCACCTGGGCGAGGCGCAAGGGTTCGTCGGCGCGGGCTGGCAGATCTCCAAGAACGTCTCCATCGGGTGGTCCTGGCGCGCATCATGCAGCCGGTGCCGCGCCGGGTGAAGCGCGTTGCTCTTCCAGTCGAGCTCTGCTTGCCGTTCACAGATCAAGGCCCGCGCGGCACACTCCGCGGCGCGGGTCGACCCGGAGCGGGCAACGGGAATGCCCCCGGACCCCCGCGGCGTGCGCGCGGGCGCCGAAGGGCGCGGATGGGCGAGACCGGGACGGGGATCGCCGGGCCCGGCGCGGCAGCGCCGCCGCCCGCCGCTCAGCTCGCCTCGTCCTCGCCGAAGACCCCCCGGTACACCTCGTCGAGCGGGAGGCTGCACCCCACCGACGCGAGCTCCGCGACCCCGCTCTCCCGCACGTCCAGGAGCGTCCAGGTGCCGTCCTCGTTCCGGCGCAGGACCTCCACACGCCGCCTCGAATACGAGACGAGCACGTACTCGCGCAGCGTCGGGATGGCCTGGTAGTGAGCGAACTTCTCGCCGCGGTCGTAGGCCTCGGTGCCCGCCGACAGCACTTCCACGAGCACGACAGGGTTCAGGAGGCTGTTCTCGTCCTCCGCGTCGCGCTCCAGCGGCCCGCACACGACGCTGACGTCCGGGTACGTCGCGAGCCCCGTCGCCTGGACACGCACCCGCACGTCGGAGTTGTACACGCGGCAGCGCCGGCCGACGAGCTGACCGCGGAGCACGCTGGCCACGTTGACCGCGATGAGCCCGTGCTCCGGCGTGCCACCGGCCATCGCGAAGATCTCGCCGTTCACATACTCGTGCTTCCCCTCGCTCATCCGCTCGCGGGCGAGGTACTCGGCGAAGGTGAACGTCAGCTTCCGCGCGGGCTCGGCCATGCTCAACCTCTCCTCGTAGGCTACCGCGCTGTCGCCTGCTGAGCGAGCCGCTCCTCCCGCAGGCCTGGAATGCCGATGCAACCGAGGGCCGCCGTCCCCCTCACCACCGGTCCTCGACCGCCTCCACCCGCACCTCGCACGCGTCGTCCCCCCGGAGCGGCGACCTCGTCTCCTCCACCCGGAACCGCGGCCCGCTCTTGAACAGCCCCTCGTACGTGTCCGCGTCGATCGGCCGCTCGGTCCCGAAGTCCACCCGGTGCAGGAGCTGCATGATCGCGAGCGCCGTCCCCTGCTGGAACAGGAGCCGGCTCCGCGTCGTGGGCCCATGCTTCATCGCGTAATACGCGCTCTCGTGCGTCACGGGCGCCCGCAGCACCAGCGCCCGGCCCGGCTGGAGCTCCGGCGCGGTGAACGCCCCCCAGCCGAGCGCCCGGCAGAGCCCCAGGAGCTGCTCCAGGCGCTCGCGCTGATCCTTGCCCACCGGGCCGCACGCCGCCTCGAACGACGGCGACCCGAGCAGCCCGCCGAGCAGGTGGAACGCGCCCGTCTGCGCCGCCTCCCGCACGAGCGCCTCGAACACCGGCACCAGCTCCGGCGAGCGCCGCTCGATGAGGTGCACCGTGTCGAACGTCTTCACGTCGACGTAGCTCACCGGGAGCAGCGCGAGGTTCACGCCGTACGCCGGGATGAGCCCGCGCTCGTCCGACCGGAGCGCCCCGAGCACCCCCAGCATCGCGCTCCCCGTGTGCCGCGCCCGGAGCGCGGCCCCCGCCTCGGGCTCGAAGCTCACCCGCGAGGACGCGACCACGTCGCGCGTCAGGATCGCGCCGAAGCGCGGCCGCTCGGAGCGGCGCGTCAGGAGGAACGTGCAGACCGCGTCGCCCCGCGCGACGCACGTCACCTCGTCGGCCTCGAGCCGGCCCCAGTCCGATGGGAACGCGAGGCTCGCCGCGGCCGCGCAGTAGCCGGCGGCGAACGCGTCGACCGTCATCCGGTTCTGGATCCGCCCGCCGTACTTCGCGAGGAAGCTCGAGCCGTGGAAGAGCGACGCCGCCTGCACCGTGCCGCCCTCCGCGGTCAGCTCGAACCGGAGGCGGCCCTGCCCCATCGCCGCGAACAGCTCGGCCGCCAGCTCGAGCTTCTCCCGCGGCGACGCCCCGGGGTGCTCGGCGTACAGCGGCCCGAGCAGCGCGTGCGCCGCCTCGAACGCCGCCTGCCGGCGCACCCCGCGGCTCTCCCCGCCGAGCGCGTCGAAGATCGTCTGCTCCAGGAAGAGCGCGTAGTGGTGGCAGTGCACGAGGACGAGCTGGTCGCCCACGTGGAGCAGGCTGTGCGGCGTGATCGCGCCGAGCAGCCCGTGCAGCGGGCCCTCGATGCGATCGCGGAAGCCGCGCCGGAAGAACGCCGTCACAGGAGCCCCCGCGGCGCCGTCCCACGCGCCCTCCGCGGCGCCGTCCCACGCGCCCTCCGCGGCGCCGTCCCACGCGCCCTCCGCGGCGCCGTCCCACGCGCCCTCCGCGGCGCCGTCCCACGCGCCCTCCGCGGCGCCCTCACAGGAGCCTCCGCAGCGCCGCCCGGTCCAGGCCGAGCATGTCCGCCACCGCCGTCTCGATGAGCCCCATCGCCTCCGGCCCGAGCTCGTCGGGGTGCTCGAGCGCGAGCGGCGTCAGCCCCGCGCGCAGGGCGAGCCGGAGCCGCGCGACGTGCGGCTCGGGCGCGCGCGCCTCCAGCAGCGCGAGCAGCCGCGCGGTCCGCGCGGCCTCGGGCGACGGCGCCTCGGCGGGGGGCGGCGTCGCGCCCGGCCGCCGCGACGGCGCGTTCGACGGCGCCCGCGGCGGCGAGGAGCGCGCAAGGCCCCGCACGAGATCGTCCACCACCTCCGCGCTGAGCGGCTCGTCGAACAGGCCCGGCGGGTCGCTCAGCATCTCCTCGGAGGGCTCCTCGAGCGGCAGCTCCGGCGCGAGCGTCGCGGCGAGCCGCTGCGCCACGAGCCGCGCCATGCCGAGCGGCATCGTGCCGTCGAAGAGGCACGCCACGACGCAGGCGCGCACGCGCCGGAGCAGGACGGTCCGGCCGCCCAGCTCGAGCGTGACCAGCGGGTCCGGGAGCTCCTCGCCGCGGTCGCGCGATCGCGGCGGCCGGCTCGACGACCGCACGCCGCGGCCCCGGGGGGGGCGCGCCGAGCCGTCGCGCTCCGGGACGAGCCGCTGCGCCGCGAGCTGGCTCCCGAGGTACGCGTCGCGGAGCCCCGCGGCGGCGTCGGCCGGCGAGAGGGCCGCGCCCACGCGGACGAACACGGCGTGGACGCGCGCGTCGGCGAGGTGGAACACGAGGATCGCGTCGAGGCCGCTCACGCCATAGCCGATGCTGTCGAGCGCGATCGGGGCGAGCGGGTCGTCGTCGTCCAGCGCGCCCGCGCCGGCGGTGGGTCCACGGCTGTACGTGGGCTCGCCGTGCTCGGCGCTCACCCGACGACCCCGGCCGCCGCGTCGAGCGCGTGGCGGCACACGATCCGGACGGCCTGGGCCTCGCGCGGCGTGAGCGGGACCGGGCGCATCAGGCCGACGAGGTAAACGGCGGCGCTCACCTGGAACCCGACGAGCTGGAAGAACGGACCGTCGCCGACGCAGAGCTCGAAGCGCTGCGACGGCGCGCCGGGGAGCGCCGCCACGAGCGAGCCGATCGCCGACGCGATCAGGCCCGAGGCCGCGAGCCGCGCCTCCGTGTCGCGGATGGCGCCGGCGATCGGGAGCCCGGCCGCGTCGGCCAGGAACACGTCGGTCGCGGAGGTCGCCTCCGCGAGCCACTCGATCACCTTGTCGCAGCGGGCCAGAGGCCCGGCGGGCGCCGAGAGATCCGGGAAGCGCGGCGACGCGCGCCCGGGCGCGAGCTCCCGGACGGCGTCGCCGAGGCGCTGCCCGAGCGGCTCGGCGTCCGACGCGACCGGGGACGAGGCCGGCGAGGCGAACGAGGACGAGAGCGGCGAGGCGAACGACGCCGGCGCGCCGAACGACGGCGACGACGCCGGCGCGCCGAACGACGGCGACGACGCCGGCGCGCCGAGCGCGGGCGACGCGAACAGCGGCGACGACGCCGGCGCGCCGAACGACGGCGACGACGCCGGCGGCGGCAGGTCGAGGCGCGCGCCGCGCCTGGAGTCGACGTCCTCGGCCGACGGGGGCAGCGCGCTCCGCAGCCCGAGGTCGCCGCCCGCGCCGGGGCTCGACAGCGGCATGAGATCGCTCGAGGGCGCGAGCTCCTCGAACGCCGGGGACAGCGGCGCCGGCGACAGCGGATCCGGCTCCGCCGGCGCGGGCGGGGGGCGCGACGCGAACGACACGAGCGGCGGCGCCGCCGGCGTGACCGACGCCGCCCGCGCCGGCCTCCCCTTCGGCCGCTTCACGAGCGCCGCGGCCGTGGCCACGGCGCCGTCGATGTCAAAGGAGGAGCGGGATCGGGCCATCGTCGTCCTCCGGGCGCGCGGGATCCAGGCGCGCGAGCACGTCGTTCGCGAGCTGATCGAAGACCCGCGCGAGCGGCGGCGGCCGCTTCTGCATGAGCAGGAGCGGCGCCCCGCGGAGCGACGCCTCCAGGAACGAGCCGTCGCGCGGGATGACGGTGTCGAGGATGATCCCGTCGGGGAACCGGGTCCAGAGCGTCTCGGCCACGTCGAGCGACGCGGACGCCTGCCGGTCGAACATCGACAAGAGGAGGCCGAGCAGCGACAGCCGCGGGTTCTTCTCGGCGCGGACGTGATCGACCAGCGCGAGGAGCTGGCCCACCGAGCGGAGCGCCAGCGGCTCGGCCTGCAGCGGCATGAGCACGTGGGTCGCCACCTCGAGCGCCCGCGTCGTGACCTTGCCGAGCCCCGCGGGGCAGTCCGCGACCACGAGATCGAAGTCGGCCGCGAGCCGCGAGAGCACGCCGGCGAGCACGGGCCCGCGGACGAGCGCCTCCTCGAAGCCCGCCACGGTCGTGGGATCGACCCGGCCCACCGTGAGCACCTGGAGCTGCGGATCGCGCGTCCGCTGCAGCACCGCCTCGACGCGCTCGGCGCCCGTGAGCAGCTCCGCGACGCCCGGCCGCGCGCGGTCGGCGAGGCCGAGCGAGAGCCCGAGGCTGCCCTGCGCGTCGAGCTCGAGGATCAGCACGCGGTGGCCCGCGCGCGCAAGGGCGAGCCCGAGGTTGAGGCAGATCGTGGTCTTTCCCACGCCCCCCTTCTGGCTCGCGACCGCGATGACGTGCATGGACTCCCTGGCGGCGCGCCCGACGACGGCGCCCGACGCATCCTACCAGGACGGGAGCCCCGGCAGGCGCGGGGAAACTACCAGGACGGGAGCGCCGGGGGCGCGGGGAGGCTAGAGCAGCGAGATGCGCTTCATCAGCGTGCCGCACAGATCGCTCTGCGGGTTGCGCCCGCGCTCGATCGCGAGGCCGGCCCGGAAGATCTTGTCGGCGCTGTCGAGGTTGCCGAGCACCACGTGGCAGAGCCCGAGGAGCTCGTGATCGCCGGGATCGCCGTGGACCGAGACGAGCTCGGTGAGGGCGGGGACCGCGGCGCGGTGCGCCTCGATCATCGCCTCGGTCGGCGTCGACGGGACGCCCTTGGCGAGGATCATCAGCCGCAGGACCTGCCGCTGATCCTCGGGCCGGTGCTTGAGAAACTCCGGCTTCTGGAAGAGATCGCGGTATCCGCGGTACGCGGCGTCGAGGTTGCCTCCGCGCGCGAGGGTGACGATGGACTTGACCGCCTGGACGAGCGCCTCATTCGGCATGACGAGACGATACACGGGCGCGCGCCGCGCGGGGAGAGCGCCGCTGCGCCTCCCGGAGGCGACGCGCCGCCCACATCCGTCCTGCGCGCCCTGGCGACCGCGTCGCCGCCGAGCCCAGCCGCGCGCGCTTGCGGCACCGCTGTAAGCCGTGGTAGTCGCGCGGGGCCCGTGCGTGGTTCCGGACGAGACTCGAGCCTGCGGACGCCTCGCGAAGGCGGCCGTGGAGGTCCGCCGCGCACGGCGCGGGAGAGGCCGCTCCCCGCGGCGCCGGAGGAGGTGCTGCCCATGACGCCGGAGAGGCCGCTGCCCGCAGCGCCGGAGGGGCCGCGGCCTCGCGCCCGGCGAGGAGCTTCCGTGTCGGCGAGCCGCTGGGCGCTCGTCGGCTGGCTGTCGGCGGGCGCGCTCGCCGCGCCGGCGGCGCGCGCGCAGGCGCCCTCCGACGCGGCCGTGCCGCCGCACGTCCTCGAGCACGTGGACCCGGTGTACCCGGCCGAGCGGCTCGCCGAGGGCGTCGACACGACGGTCACGCTGTTCGTCACGGTCGAGAAGGACGGCACGGTCAGCGACGCGACCGTGGCCGAGTCCGGGGGCGAGGGGTTCGACGAGGCCGCGATCGCGGCCGTGCGGCGGTGGCGCTTCTCGCCGGCGATGCGCGGCGGCGCGCCGGTGCGGGCGCGGATCCGGGTGCCGTTCCACTTCGCGCCGGGCCCGCACGAGCAGCCGTCCGAGCCGGCGCCCCCGCCGGGGGCGGCCGCGCCGGCCGCGCCCGCGGCGGAGCCGGCCGAGGCGCCGCCCGCGGCGCCGGTGGAGTTCGCCGGGGGCGTCGCCGGCCCGCACGCGGTGGCCGAGCCGGGCAAGCCGATCGAGATCCACGTGCAGGGCCGCCCGAACCCGCCGCGGCGCGCGACGAGCGACTTCCGGATCGGCCGCGCGACGCTCGCGGCCGCGCCGCACGCCACCGCCGCGGACCTGCTCGCCACCGCGCCCGGCGTCCACGTCGCGCACCCCGAGGGCGAGGCGGTCGCGCAGCGCATCTTCCTCCGCGGCTTCGACGCCGACCACGGCCAGGACATCGAGCTCCGGGTCGGGCCGATCCCGCTCAACCAGCGCTCGCACGTGCACGGGCAAGGCTACGCGGACCTCGGCGTGATCATCCCGGAGGTGGTGCGGTCGCTCCGCGTCGTCGAGGGGGTCTACGATCCGCAGCAGGGCGACTTCGCGGTCGCGGGCAGCGCGTACTTCGACCTCGGGGTCGAGGAGCGGGGGCTCCTCTTCAAGGGCTCGCTCGGCTCGTTCGGCACCCGGCGGCTGCTCGCGCTCTGGGCGCCGGAGGCGCAGTCGGAGGACACGTTCGGGGCCGCGGTCGTGCGCGCCACCGACGGCTTCGGCGACGGCACGCGCGGGGCCCTGTCGGGCGGCGCCATCGGCCAGTACCGCGTGCCGCTGCCGGACGAGTTCTCGCTCCTGCTGCACGTCGCGGCCCACGGCAGCCGCGCGAACCTCGCGGGCGTGCTCCGGCGGGACGACATCGAGGCCGGGCGCGTCGGCTTCCACGACGCGTACCGCGATCCGTCGGCCCGCTCGCAGTCGGCCGCGGCGACCCGGCTCCAGATCGCGCTCTCCGCCGAGCGCGCGGACGACGACGGCTCGCAGAAGAGCGGCTGGCTCTGGGCGATGACGTCCGGGTACCGGAGCCGGATGAACTTCACCGGCTACACGCAGCGGTCGCGCGTGCGGCCCGCGTGGGCCGGCCGCGGCGATCTCATCGAGCAGTCGAACCAGGACACGGCGCTCGGCGGGGGCCTCGCCTACCGCACGCCGCGGTTCCAGCTCGCCCCGTGGCTCAGCGGCCAGCTCGCCGTCGGGGCCGAGGTGCAGACCGACGGCATCGAGCAGGCGCAGAACCTCCTGCAGCCGCCGCAGAACGAGACCTGGGACCGCCGGGTCGACGCGTCGATCCGGCAGACCGGGATCGGCGTCCACGGCGACGCGCTGCTCGAGCTGTCGCGCTGGGCGCGTCTGCGCGGCGGCGTCCGCGCCGACGTGCTCGTCTTCGACGTGGACGACCGGCTCGGCAACTTCATCCCGGCGTTCCAGAAGGAGACGCACATCGAGGGGTTCCGGCGCACGGCGGCGGGCGTGGCCGTCGGTCCGCGGGCGACGCTGGAGGTCGATCCGCTGCCCGCGCTGCGCCTGTCGGCCTCGTACGGCCACGGCTACCGCTCGCCGCAGGCGCGGCAGCTCGAGGAGGGGGAGAACGCGCCGTTCGCGACCGTGCGGAGCTACGAGGTCGGCGCGACGCTGCGTCCCGGAGGGGGCCTCCGCGCGACCGCGGCCGCGTACGAGACGCGCCTCTCGTACGACCTCGCGTTCGACGCGACCGAGGGCGGCCTCGCGCGCATCGGCCCGACGACGCGCCGCGGGCTGGTCGTCTACCTGCAGGCGGCGCCGACCCCGGCCCTGACCGCGGCGGTCAGCGCGACGCTGGCCCACGCCACGCTCGACGCGCCGCCCCCGCCGACGCCCGAGAGCCCGACGCCGCCGTACGTCGAGGGGCAGCAGCTCCCGTTCGTGCCGCCCGTGGTGGTGCGCGCCGACCTCGCCGTGAAGCGGCCGCTCGTCACGATCGGCGGCCGGCCGATCGAGGGGCGGCTCGGCTACGGCGCGACGTTCCTGTCGCCGCGGCCGCTGCCCTACGCGCAGAGCGCGGCGCCGCTCCTCGTGATCGACGCGTCGCTCTCGCTCCGGCGGAGCCTGCGCCCGGGCGACGGCCCGGCGGAGGGCGGCCCCTGGATCGAGGTCGGGGTCGAGGCGCACAACCTGCTCGACGCCGAGCACGCCGAGGCCGAGTACTCGTTCGTCTCGAGCTGGCAGACCACCGAGATCCCGTCGGCGCTGCCGGCCCGGCACATCAGCGCGGGGCCGCCGCGCTCGATCCTCGGCCACGTGACGCTCTCGTTATGAACGCGCGCAACGCCCTCCCCGCCCGCAACGGCCACACCGCCCGCGACGGCCACACCGCCCGCGACGGTCACACCGCGCGCGACGGTCACACCGCGCGCGACGGTCACACCGCGCGCGACGGCCGCGCGGCCCAGCGTTGCGCCCTGGCCCTCGCGCTCCTCGCCGTGAGCACCGCGGTCGGCTGCGCCGGCACGGGCCAGCCGGAGGTCTCCTACCTCGCCCACGCCGAGGCCGCGCCCGCCGCGGAGATCGCCGCCGGCGCCTGGACGATCGCGCTCGACGAGGCGGAGGTCGCCTTCGGCCCGGTCCAGCTCTGCGCCGCCGCGTCCGGCTCGGCGACGCTCTGCGACACCGCGATCGCCGAGCTGCTGTCGATCGTGCGCGTCGACCTGCTCGATCCCGAGCCGCAGCCGCTCGGCCGGGTCCGGGGCTTCGAGGGCGAGATCCGGAGCGCGTCGTTCGACTACGGCATCCACTGGTTCCTGACCGAGTCGGCGCCGGTCCCGTCGCCCGCGGCCCCGGGCGGCCACTCCCTGCGCCTGCGCGGGCGCGCGACGCGGGGCGCGGAGGCGCTCGATTTCGCGGCCGACGTCGACGCCGTGCCGCAGTTCCAGGGGCTGCGCGCGGTCCCGAGCCTCGCGGTCGCGGCGCGCGTCGGCGCCGAGCCGGTCCGCCTCGCGGTCCGCTTCGACGTGGGCGCGTGGCTCGCCCGCGTCGATTTCGACGCGCTGGCCGAGGCGGCCGGAGGAGACGCGGCCGGCGTCGTCATCGCGCCGGGCTCGCGGGCGCACAACGCGCTGGTGCTCGCCATGACGGCGCAGCGCCCGCCGGAGCTCGTCTGGTCGGCGTCGCCATGAGGGGTCGCCGCCGCGCCGCCGCGCGCGCCGCGGCGCGCAGGCCGCCCGGCCGGCGCGCCCGGGCGGACGGGCGCGCGCGCTGGCTCGCGGCGTTCGCGCTGCTCGCGATGTTCGCGCAGCTGTGCGGCCTGACCCACGCGCTGCTCGTCCGGCACGCCCGCTGCGAGCACGGCGAGCTGATCCACGTCGGGCTCGCCGCGTACGTGGAGCACGCCGACCACCACGGCGGGCGGGCCGCGCCGGCCGCCGCCGCGGCGCCGGAGCGGGCCGGGCCCGAGCCGCCCGGCGCTCGGCTCGCGGCGCGGGACGCGCTGCGCCACCTCGACGACGATCACTGCGACGCCTTCGCGCGGTGTGGCCAGCCCGGCGCGCCCGTGCACCGCGTGGCGGAGGCGACGCTGCTCGAGGTGCTCCCCCGCGCGGCGCTCCGGTCCTCCCCGGAGGTGCGCCCCATCCCTCTCCTGATCCTGGCGCCGAAGAGCTCTCCCCCCGCCGCCTGAACCGCTGCGCCTCGATGGGTGGCGCGGGCGCGGTGCGCGCGATGCAGCGCGGGCCTCCGCTCGCCGGGCGCGCCCGTGCGCGCTCGTTCGGATTTCAGACGATTCAGGAGCTCGATCATGCAGAAGACGAGAGAGACAGGGTTCGTGGTGGCGGCTTGCGCGCTCGCGCTGGTCGCGGGGTGCGGCGACGACGGCGGCGCCACGTCCGAGACCGGCACCGTGCAGGTGTTCGTGGAGCCGGAGGACACCATCCCCGAGGGCCTCGATCCGGGCACGGGCGAGGAGAACATCGCGGACGGCTGGCGGGTCACGTACGAGCGGTTCCTCGTGACGGTGGGCAACGTGCGCGCGGCCCGCTCGGACGCCGAGGAGACGCTCGGGGATCCGTCGGTGTTCGTGCTCGACCTCAAGAACGCCCCGGCCACGAGGTACGTGATCGCGGAGTTCGAGGGCGTGAGCGCGGTGCGGTGGGATCGCTTCGGGTTCGACCTGCCGAACGCGCGGGAGGGGGTGAAGGCGCTGCCGCCGACCACGGACGCCGACGTGGCGCTCATGGTCGAGGGCGGCTACTCGGTGTTCTTCGAGGGCGTCATCGAGAAGGAAGGCGGCGAGTCGTGCCCGCCGCCCGGCGACGCGTGCGTCCCGGCGGAGCGGGTGCGCTTCAGCTGGGGGCTCTCGGCCGGGACGTCGTTCGACGACTGCGCGACCGAGGACGGGCTGACCGGCTTCAACGTGCCCACGAGCGGCACGATCGCGGTGAAGCCGACCATCCACGGGGATCACTGGTTCTTCAACAACATCACCGCGGGCGTGGAGCTCACGGAGCGCTACGCGCAGTACATCGCCGACAGCGATCGCGACGGCGACGGCGAGACGACGATCGAGGAGCTCAAGCGGGTGAACGCGGCCGACGTGTTCGGCGCGGAGTACAACCTCGCCGGCGCGCTGGGCGGCCCGATCGAGACGGCGTACGACTACGTCGTCGCGCAGGCGCGCACGCTCGGCGACTTCCAGGGCGACGGCGAGTGCCCGACGCGCGAGGTGCTGCCGTGACGGGTTGACGGTGGCAGGCGCGCTGCCACCCCGCTGGTGCGGACGAGCGTGAGCCCGGGAGCGGGGGCGGACCTGGGCGAGCGCACGGCTCTTCGATTATGCTCACCGGATGCGCCCCTCCGATCCGAAGCCCCCGATACCGCTGGACCAGGGCACGAAGACACAGCTCTTGAGCGGCGTGATCGGCACCTCTGTCGGCGCCGTCCTGCTCACCCCTGCCCTCGCGCTCTTCTACTCTTATCATTTCGCGAGCAAGACACCGATGCTGACGCGGGTGGTGCTGGCGATCGGGCTCCCCTTGACCCTCATGGCGCTCCTCTTCGGGATACCTGGCGTGCGCGATCTCCGGCGCGCGCTCGTCACCCGTCGCGTGATGCGCTACGGCGTCCCCGCCCAGGCAGAGGTCCTGGATCGCAAGTTCACGAAGAGGCACTACAACCAGTACTACGTCATCCGGCTGCGCCTGCGTGTCCTGCCCCGCGACGCCGCGCCCTACGAGGTCACGATCGACTGGCTCTCCGGCGCCGAGACCCTCATGGTCACCCCCGGACGCCTCGTGCCGGTGAAGGTCGACCCGAGGAACCCCCGGGCGGTCGTGGTCAACGCCTGACCGCAAGCCACGGCCGACGCCGGATCAGGGCCCCAGGCTCAGCACCGTCGGCTGGCTCGGGACGATCCGCATGCCCGGGCAGTTCGTGCTGTTCTGGATCGACATGCTCGTCAGCTTGGTGACAGGCATCCCGCCGACGAGCACTGAAAAGGAGCCAGTGACATGGCGGACCGGCCCCATCACCGTCCCCGACGCCACCCCTGTCGCAATGCCCGCGTTGTCGCCGTTCGACAGCGCGATGGTCGTCCCCAGATGATGGGTCGGGGCGCACATCGTGAGGACGTTGTAGGCCGCGGCGACCCCCATGGGGCCCACGCCGATGTTGGGATAAGGGATCGGGACCGGCGCCGGTGCCGCCGGCGTCAGGCAGACGTCCGGGAAACCGAGGCTCATGCCGCCCATCTGCGTGTTCACGAACATGGCGCGCTCTCCTTCAGTTCAGGTGGACCTGCTCGGCGGCGATCTTGACCACATCGACGGCCGTCAAGAGCGTGTTCTCGCCGCGCATCTGCACGTTGCCCTCGGCCGCATAGTCGATCTGGTACGCGCGGACCTGGTCGATCTCCGAGACGGTCCGGTAGACGCGCTTGGCCCGCTGACTGAACCGCTCGAGGACCGTGTCCAGGGTCGACGCGATCATCTTCACCTTGCCGAGCTCTGCCTTCACCGCAGCGCCGAAGACCTCGAGCCGCTCGAGCGCGACGCGCCCGCTCAGCGCGCCGATCTCCAGCGCGGTGGACGTCACCCGGACCGACGCGCCTGTGGCGATGTCGACCCCCTCCCGCGCGGCGATCTCGACCTTACCGCCGCGCGCGCGGAGCACGAGATCCCCGTCGACCGCGAGGGTCGCGGGCGCCGTCCCGGGCCGCTCGAGGACCGACAGCACGAAGCTCTCGCCCTCCTCCTCGGTCGCGACGAGCACGCGATCGCCGGCCCGCGGCTCGACGATGCAGCCCACGGCTCGCTTCGCGACGAGGTCGGTGAGCGCCGTGCGCACGCCGATCCTGTCCGCGCCCACCGAGACGACCTCCCCGATCTCCTGATAGACCGCCCGAGCCTTCAGCTTGGGTGCCGCGCTACGCATCGCCGCCTCCTTTCCAGAGCTTCCTGTGCTTCTCCCACCAGAGCTCAGCCTCCGCCAGATCGACGTCGTCGCCGAGCGCGCCCGCGCGACCGAACGGATACTTCGCCCCGTCGTCCTTCACCCGGTGCAGGCGCGCTCGGAACATGCTGGCGCCCGAGAAATCAGCCTGCTCCAGGCTCGCGTTCGAGAAATCGGCGTACGTCAGGCTGCTGCCCCGGAACGTCGCGCCGGCGCACTGCGCGCCGTGCCAGATGCTCTGTTCGAGGTTGCAGCCGTCGAAGCACGCCCCGCTCGCGCCGCCGTCCACGAAGAGGGCCTGGAACAGGTTCGACGCGCGGAAATCGACTCCCTCGAGGCGCGCCTTGATGAACACCGCGTTCTTCGCCTCGACGCCGGCCATCCGCGCGCCCTTGAGGTTCGCGCCCTTGAAGTTCGCCTGGATCAGCCGAGCCCGCTCGAAGCCGCACCCCTCGACGTTCGCGTCGATGAACTGGGTCATGAGCAGGTCGGCTCCGGCGAACGAGCGCCCGGCGAGGTTCGCCTCGGTCAGCACCGTGCTCTCGAACCGCGCCCCCTCGAGCGCCACGCTCCGGAGATCGGCGCGGAAGAGCACCGTCCGCCGCAGGTTCGTGGCCGAGAGATCGGCGCCCTTCAAGGTGCACTCGAACAAGGACGCACGATCGAGGTCGGCGCCCGTGACGACCGCCTCGTCAAGGCAGCACTTCGTGAGATTGGCGAGCACGAGCTCTGCGCCGGCGAGATCGGCCGCGGTCAGATCGCACTCGGACCAGTTGACGGCGCACAGCTCGGCGCGCCCGAGCTTCGCCATCGTGAACCGCGTCCCGAGCGCGACCCCGTGGCGCAGCCTCGCCCCCTCCAGTGTCGCGTTCGCGAGGTCGCACCGGGACAGCGTCGCCTCGCGCAGGTTCACGCGCGCGAGGTTCGCGCTCCGGAACGATGTGTTGGCGAAGCAGGCGCCCCGGAGGTCGGCCCCCGAGAGATCGAGGCCACCGAGGTCCGCGCCGTCGAAGAACTCCCCCTCGCGGACGCGCCGCTCGAGCTCACCCTTGTCCATCGTCACCCCGGCTCTGCACATGACGCAGGTGCTTCAGGTTCGCGCCGCGGAAGCTGGTCTGCGCGTCCCCGACCATCCGCATGCCGTCGGCGCGAAAGAGGCTCGCCTGCTCGAAGTCGGCGCCAGCCACACCCGCGCGGCCGAGCAGCGCGCCGCGGAGATCCGCGCACCGCACGTCCGCTCCGGCCAGGTTCGCCCGTTCGAAGCGCGCCTCCACGGCCCGTACCCCCGTGAGCTTCGCGTTCGTCAGGTCGGTCTCGCTCAGATCGGCGGCGCGGAGGATGGCGCCGGTCAGGTCGGCGCCCGCGAGGGCGGCGCCGCGCAGGTTGGCCGTCGTCAGGTCGGCGCCGCGAAAATCGGCCCCGGCGAAGCTCGATCCCCGCTCGGCCTTGGCGACGCGGAGGTTGACGAGGCTCGCCTCGCGAAAGCTCGCCCCGTCGCCGCGCGCATCGAGGAACACCGACTGATCGAGCCGCGCCCCCGTGAAATCGGCCCCGGCGCAGTCGACCTCGAAGAAATTGCACCTCTCGAGCACCACCCCCGCGAGATCCGCGCCCGCGAGGGAGACCTTCGAGAAGAGCAGCTCCTCGGCCCGGCAGCCCCGCAGGCCGGCCCCGTCGAGCTGGGCGTCGCTGAGGTCAGCGCCGTCGAGCCTGGCGCCCGCGAGCCTGGCGCCCGCGAGCACGGCTCGAGCGAGCACCACCCGGCTGAGGTCGGCGTCCGTGAGATCGGCCTGGGCGAGGTCGGCGCGTCCGCAGTTCGCGCCCGCGAGCGACGCCCTCTGGAAAGAGGTCGGCGTCGCGCAGCGCGTGGAGCGGCCCGCGCTGCTTGTCGAGCCGCTTTCTCCGCACCTCCTCGTAATGCTCGCGCGGGGCCGGGTGGCCGATCCGCTCGAGCCCGACGACCACCTCGGTCACCTCGCGCTCATCGTCGGTGGCGACCGGGAACACGCCGCGCCACACGAGGGCGATCCGCTCCACGTGCGGGAAGAGCCAGACGGTATCGCAGTGCATCGGGACGTCGGTCGGCCGCTCGTCGGACCGGGTCCGGACGAAGCCGCGCGCGACGAGCCCCGGCAGCGCTCCCTCGACGCGGGGCTTGTCCGGGTGCATGTGCTCGACCACGAACGCCTCGTCGCCGCGGAAATACCTGGGGAGCCACTGGTCCTCGGGCGCCATGTTGTGGAAGCGCGGATCGAAGTCCTCCGGGAGCTCGGGATAGCGCGTCTTGAACCAGCGGGCTCCGTACGTCCCGACGCGCTTGCTCCGAGGTTCCCAGGTGAGGTCGATGGGCCCGAGGCCGGCCGGCGACGGCGTGTCGCTCGGTGAGGTGATGAGCTTGGCTGGCCACTCGATGTTGGGTAGCAGATGGACCTTCTTGCCATCGACGAGGATCGGCGCCGCCCCCTTGCCGGCGGGGTTGCGAGGGTCCCCCTCGCCCCCGAACGCGTTCTCCCAGGAGATCCGCATCTTCTGGAACGGTAGCGGCTCCGACGGGCCACCGGTGTGCCAGACGCGATCACCGATGACGTAGAGGCGCTTGTCGACGGGGCCGAGCGCGACCCGGACCTGCCGGGCGATCACCGGCTCGGCAGAGAGGGCGTACCCCTCGACGAGCACCTCGCCGCACACCTTGGGCAGGCCCGGATCGAAGGTGCACGAGCCCTCATCGGAGAAGGTCTTCGCGAGGTCAGCGTCATTGAGCAGCTTGCCGCCTGCCGGGCCGAGCTGCCAGACCGCGGTGACCGAGAGGCAGCCTCGCCCGGGCAGGCCGATCGCCTGGACCCGGATCATCGGCAGCAGCCCTGCAGGCTTGAGGATGCGCATGGAGGATCCTGCGGAGCGTCAGTTGATGATCTGGATCGCGGCCCGGGACATGAACGCCGAGCCCAGGAAGACGAGCGTCGGCGTGTTCACCATGAAGCAGCTGCCGGCCTGGAACATGAAGCCGACGTCCGCCTTCTGGATGTTCATCGGTGCCTTCCGGAGGTCGACGACCTTGTTGATCTCGGCCTTGAACCCGCCGGTGTACGCGAAGTTCGCCGAGTAGGAAGCGCTCAGGAAGATGCCCGCCTTGAAGTCCAGCTGCGCGGCGAGGGTGATGTTCACGGATCCCGAGGCGGAGAACTTGAAGTCACCAGAGAAGTTGAAGACCTTCGTGAGTCCGTATGTCAGCTCGGTCTTGTCAGACTTCACGATCTTGATGGACATGCCCCCGATATCCACCGTCTCGGTCGCGCCCTTCGTCGTGAGCGGCCCCTCGGCGATGAGGTTCATCGCCCCCTTGGCGAGCACGTCGACGGTCGATGCCTCGCTCTGGAGGGTAGCCGCCCCGGCACTCTTGAGCTCCATGCTCTCATCGGTGTGCGCCTTCAGATCCCCGCCGGTGACGTCGACCGTGTAGCTGCCCGCCTTGACCGCCGTCGTCGTGTCCCCCTTCACGTTCGTCGTCATCGTGCCCGCATCGACGTCGGTGACGAGGTTGCCGCTCGTGACGTGGAGCCACGTGTCGCCCTTGACCTCGGTGTACGAGCTGCCGGCCTCGACATAGAGCTCGTGGATCCCTGTCTGGACGTGCGTGATCCAGCTGTCCTTGACGGTGCAGTTCCACGAGCCGCCGCCGTTCTGGCCCACCGTGAGGTCGAAGGTCTTGCCCGCGTCGAGCAGCGCGTTGTCGTCTGTCTTGGCGATGAGCTCGTGCTCCGCGTTGGGCGCGCCCATTCGCAGGTACGTGTTGGAGTAGGGCGTCGACATGGTGACGCGTTGCTGGCCGGCCTTGTCGTCGAGCTCGATCCTGTTGCGCCCTCCGGTCTGGATGACGTTCTTGGTGTGATTGCCGCTCGTGACCGGGCTCGGCGTGAGCGCGTTCGGGACGACGCCCGAGATGACGGGGCGATCGGGATCGCCCCCGAGGAAGCTGAGGACGACCTCGGTCCCCTTGCGCAGCGGGAAGTGGAACCCCTCGATCCCTCCGCCGTGCGGCTGCATCATGCGCACGAACGTGGAAGCCTTGCCGCCCTTCAGGCTGCTCTCGTCGAAGTTGAACTTGACGCTGTAGCGGCCCTGGTCGTCGATCTGCGCGTACTCGCTGTCCGCCGCGCCGTCGACGATCCCGTTCTCGTATCCGTAGATGCGGGGCCAGGGGGTGCGGCTCTCGGGGCGGAGCTGGGTCCTGGCCGGGATCGCCGTGATCTCGACGAAGTAGACCTCCTCGTGGGGCAGCCCGAGCAGCGCCTTGTAGCGCTCGGAGCCCCCGGATTGATTGCCGTGATGGTGCGCCTCGATGGTCAGGTGCTCCTCGTTGAACGACGCGCGCGGGTGGTCCTCGAGGACAAACGTGTAGCCTGCCCGGAGGTGCGACCGGGTGCCCGCCGCGTGAAAGAGGACCTGCCGGGCGAGCAGCTCCTCGGCGCGGAGCCTGGCGAGGCGGTCGCCGGCGGCCGGCGTGAAGAAGCGCTCGCCGTACAGGCTCACCTCCCCCACCCCGTTCGTCGAGATGCGGGCCGAGCCGGCGACCTCGAGGTTCGGCCGGGCATAGTCGTAATCCTTGAGCTTGATCTTGGCCGGGAGCGTCTTGTGACGGCAGGTGAAAGAGCGGAACGATGCCCCCGCGCTGTGGTCCTGCCCCATCTGCGGGTGGTAACGGACCGGCTCGCCTATCGGATCTTCCGGGTAGGACTTGTCGTCGCAGACGATGAGCCTGTCGCCCTCGGGGCGGTGCTCGAAGAAGTAGTAGACGCCCTCGCGTTCCATCCACCGTGAGATGAAGTCGAGGTCGCTCTCGCGGTACTGGCAGACGTGCTCCTCGACCTCGTACTCGCCGAGGCGCAGCTCGTAATCGTCGGGGCCGAACCCGTTGTCCTCGAGGACCGACTTGATGATGTCGGGCAGCGCCATCATCGTGAAGATGCGGCTGTGCTTGGAGAGCCCGAGCTGCCATAGCCTCGGGACGAGGAGGGCGCGGACCAGCGCGCGGCCATCGAGCTCGTGCAGCAGCTCGACGCTCGCGAAGATCCCCGCGAACACGAAGGGGGGGAGCCGGTCCGCCGCGCGATCGAGGGTGAGCACCGCCTTGCCCCCGATCGCGTCGGCGAGGTCGAAGGCGTCGGCCTCCGCGTCCTGGAAGGCGAGGAAGACCTCGATCTCGTAGGGGGTCGAGATGGCCTCGACGCCGCGAAAGGCGACGACCCGCGTGGAGGGGGGAAGCACGCTCGAAGCGATGGAGATCAGGTCGTTCATGGCAGCCGCCGCGACGCCGAGGAGAGCGCCGATCCTGGCAGATCGGGATATCATCCTTCGGATGGATCATAAAGCGGCATTGCCCGGACGGTGCGCGGGCGCCCCGGGCTCACGCGCGTTCCGGGGCCGTGCCGGGGCCGCCCCCGCCGCGGGACGCAGCGGCCAAGCCGCCCGAGAGCACGTCCTCGTCGCCGCCCGGGGGCGCGCGCTCGACGACGTCGCGCAGGATGGCCCCGGCTGTCCTCGCGCTCACGAGATCGACGGCGTGGAGGGTGGCCCCCGTGAGATCGGCGTCGCGGAGGTCGGCCCCCGTGAGGGTCGTGCCCGCCAGCGTGGCGCCCCTGAGCTTCGTCGCGCGCAGGATCACTCCGGTGAGGTTCGCTCCGATGAAGCTCGCTCCCGAGAGATCTGCGCGGCTGGCAAGAGACGACGTGAGGTTCGCCCGATCGAAGCCGGCGCCGGGAAGGCGCGCCTGCCGGAGATCGGCCCCCTCGAGCGACGCGCCCTCGAAGCTCGCGTTCGACCCCTTCGTTCCGGCGAGGTCCGCGCGGGCGAGGAGCGCGCCGTCGAGCCGCGCCCCGTCGAACCTCGCGCCGGAGAGATCGGCGGCCGTGAGATCGGCGCCGGAGAAGGTCGCCTCGGTCAGGTCCGCGCCGCGGAGGTTCGCTCCGGCGAGGCGAGCTTTATCGAACCTGCACCGGACGAGGCTCGAGCCCGCGAAGTTCCAGCGCTCCAGCGAGGCGCCGCTGAAATCGATCTCGTCGAGATGGACGTGGCTGAGCTTCAGGTCGTGGAGCGGCTCGCCGTCTCTCCGCCGGGCAAGCACCGTCGCGCGGATGCCGGTGGCCTCCGGCGCCGACGCCTCCGGCTTTGGCTCGGATCGACCCGCACCGGCGAGCCCGGGCGGAGGCGGCGCTGCCGGGGCGCGGGGCGCGGCGCTGCCTGCGGGCGCAGGCCCCCTCTCCCCGGGGTGCAGGGCCGTCTCTGCCAGCGACGTCGCGCTCGGGTCCACGGCACCGGACGCCGGTCCGCGGGGCGGGAGCACGATCGAGCACGTGGCGTCGACCTCCTCCGGATCGAGCAGCCACATGGAGGGCAGGTCCTGCTCGGTGCTCCAGGGCGCCCCCGGGATCGGGTTCGACTGCGCGCTGCTCGCGTCCGGCGGGGCCAACGCGAACGGCGCGATCGGGCGCTCCAGGTGGCCCGCCACGGCAGCGTCGCGGAGATCGAGCGTCGTCCCCGGGCGGCGTGGCGCCGTGGCGGCGGTCTGCGCGGACGCCGAGCGAAGCGCGCCGACCGCGGGCCAGCGCAGCGGCAGCCCTGGCAGCTCCACGCCCGCGAGCACGTACAGGCGGTCGGGCGTGTCGCCGGGCTGCAAGGCGATGCTGCCGCGCCAGACCACGGAGCAGATCAGCCGATCCGCGTCGATGGTCAGCGTATCGGCGACCAGCTCGACAGCTTGCTCGTTCTCCTGGCCGATCCCCCCGGCGCGTCGGAGCCGCGCGACGCCGCGCGCGGAGGGCAGCTTGGACCGGACCCAGGGGAGCTGGGCGTGCATCCCTTGAAGGAGGATCCACTCGTCGACGCGCAGAAAATCGATCTGTTGATCCCGAGGCGCCGCGTTGTAGTAGCGAAAATCGAAGCGCGCATCGAGCTCTGGGGCGAAGGAGCTCGGCTCCTCCGCGCCGCCGAGCAAGGACCTCCGCGGGGCCCATTGCCTTGCGACCGGTCCCAGGCCTGCTGGACGGCTGGCATCGACCGGATCGAGGAGGTTGGGCAGCGCCATGCCGGCGCCGACGCCGACGGGGTTCGCGTCGATGTGCTCACCGCCGTACGCGCGCTCGTACACGAGCGGAATGCGCTGGAACGGGCGAGGGCTCGGCGCCTCTCGGCTACGATCGCCGAACGCGTGCAGGACCTTGTCGAGCGTCCAGCGGCCGTCGCGGTAGAGCGCGAGCCTCACCGTGAGCGCGGTCGTGGGCTGCCCTGCCGGAGCGCAGGCGTGTCCGCGTACGAGGACCCCGGCGCTCGGCAGGTACGGAGCGATCTCGCAGGCCTCGACGAGGCTGCCGCGACTGTCGGGCGGCAGATCGGCGCGGTGGATCTCGAGCGGCGAGGAGAGCTCCGCGTACGCCTCGTGGACGAGCCGGAAGGTCGCCTTGACGACGACCGTGAGCCGCTCCACACCCTGCATGCGCCAGAGCACGGCGCCGCACGACGCAGGCGTCAAAGCGACGACGGGGACAGGCCAGGGCGGCTGCACGATCGGCGAAGGAAGGGCGCTCACGAGCTCGGAGCCGCGCGCCGCGGATGTCTGGCCGGCCCCTGGGCAGAAGACGGTACGCCATGGCTCTCCCGGCGTGCAAGCGCCGCCGGGAGACGACGCCTCGCCCGAACGGGACGTCGTCTGGGCGCGACGACGCGCTGGCCGGCGCGGGTAAAGACAGCGACGGGGACGATCCCGCGCTCGACGCGGCTCCGCTCACCGCGCGCTCGCGTCGCTCACCCCGCGTGCGCGTCGCTCACCGCGATGAGCGCCCCGAGCGCCGCGGCGCACACCGTCTCGGTGCGCAGCGTCAGCGCGCCGAGGCGCACGCGCTCGAACCCGAGCGCCGCGCACACGCCGAGCTCCTCGGGCGCGAGCCCGCCCTCCGGGCCCACCACGAACGCCGCCTCCATGCCCGGCGCGAGCGCCGCGAGCCGCGCGCCGAGCGGCGTCTCCGCGTACGGATCCAGGCACATCCCGAGCGCCCCGCCCTCGGTCGCGCGCGCGGCCGAGAGCGCCGCCGCCAGCGACATCGGCGCGTCCACCCGCGGCGCGTCGCCGCGGCCGCACTGGCGCGCCGCCTCCACCGCGATCCGCCGCCAGCGCTGGCTCTTCTCCTCGCCGGGCCGCGCCACGCTGCGCGCCGAGATCGCCGGGATGATGCGCGTCGCGCCGAGCTCGGTCGCGTCGCGCACCACCGCGTCCATCTTGTCGCCCTTGCCGATCGCCTGGATCCACGTCACGCGCCGCCCGGGCCGCAGCGCGGCGGGGCGGGGCGCGTCGATGCGCGCCTCCGCGGTGTGGCGGCCGATCGACTCGAGCGTGGCGTCCGCCTCGATCCCGAGCTCCGGATCGAACACGATGAAGCGATCGCCCTCGCGCAGGCGGTGCACCCGCACGACGTAGCTCGCCGCCTCCCGGGGCAGCGCGATCACGCCGGGCGCGATCGCGCCGAGCGGCACCCTGAGGAGCGCCTGGGTCATTCCGGCGCGCGGAACAGGAGCGCCACCCACCCCTCGCCGCCCGCGTCGCCCCGCGACGCGCCGCGATCCTCGCGCGGCGACGCGGGATCGGGCCGCGTCGCCACGTGCTCGAGCCGGCGCGGCAAGGACGTGTACCGCGCGACGAGATCGTCGCGCTCGCCCTCCAGGATGCCCGACAGGATCAGCCGCCCGCCCGGCGCGAGCACGCGGGCGAGCTCGGGCGCCATCGGCCGGAGCACCCGCGCCTCGATGTTCGCGACGACCCACGGGAACTGCCGCGTCACCGCCTCGACCACGCCGGCGCTCGCGTCGATGCGCCCCTCGAGGCCGTTGCGGGCCGCGTTCTCGAGGACCACCTCGATGACATCGTCGTCGTTGTCGATCGCGACGGCCCGCTCCGCCCCGAGCAGCAGCGCGACCAGCGCGAGGATGCCGCTGCCCGTGCCCACGTCGAGGATCTCGCGGCCGCGGAGCTCCGCCGCGTGCTCGTCGAGCAGCTCCGCGACGAGCGCGGTCGTCGCGTGCAGGCCCGTCCCGAACGCCCGCCCCGGCTCGAGCAGCAGCGCCCGCTCCCCCTCGCCGCGCGGCGTGTAGTCGACCCACGGCGGGACGACGGTGATCGTGGGCGTCAGCGGGAACGGCGCGAAGTGCTCCTTCCAGGCGTCGCGCCACGCGTCGCCCACGACCTCCTCGAGGCGCGCGGCGAGCGGGGGCGACAGCTCGCCGAGCGCCGCGATGGCGGCCGTCGCCTCGTCGTGATCGTCGAAGCTCGCGACGAGCGTCACCTGACCTGCGCGGGCGCCGCGCACGAGCGTCTGCTCGTCGCGTTGCTCCACGCCGGTCGCGCCGAGCTCGAAGAGCGCGGCCGCGATCTCGTCGGCTTCCGGCTCGGGGACATCGACTGCAACGAACGGGTATCGAGGCTCCACTGGCTTGCTCCGTGACAGGGACCGCCGGGGCGCGGCGGCGCGCGAGCCTAGCGAAGATCCCGCGCGGCCGCTCCGCCGATCGCGCGAAAGTGCTGGAACACGCGGAGCAATTCCGCGCCCGGCTAGCGGCCCACGTAGCGGCGTCGCGACGGGACCGAGACGAGCACCTCGGCGCGCGAGGCGGGCGGGGGCACGCGCTCGCCGTCGTGGAGCACCATCGCGGTGAGGCGCCCGCCGTAGACGGCGCCCGTGTCGATGCCGGTCGCCCACGCGTGCATCTGCGGCTCGCTCCGCGCGTTATGGCCGAACACGACGTGCGGCGGGCCCTTGTAGGTCTGCCCCCACAGCGTCTTGCCCCCGCGGCGCTCGATCGGCTCGCCGTAGCGGCCGAGGCAGCGGACGTACATCAACGTGTGCGGATCTTGCCGCTCGATCGGCAGCCCGGGGATCAGCCCCGCATGGACCACGCGCAGCCCGTGATCCGGCAGATCGAGCCAGTACGGCAGCGTCTCGAGCCAGGCCCAGTCGCGCTTGCGCAGCTGCTGCGCGGTCAGCCGCGAGAGCTCGCCCAGCGGCTCGCCGCGAGGATCGCTGCGCCCCGCGTGCCAGCGGAGCAGCCGGTCCTCGTGGTTGCCCCGCACCGACACGGCGCCGATCTCCCGGAGCAGATCGAGCGTGCCGCACGGGTCCGGCCCGCGCACGATGAGATCGCCGACCATGACGACCCGGTCGCCCGACGCGTAGCCGACGTGCTCGATGAGCCGCGCCAGCTCATCCCGGCAGCCGTGGACGTCACCGATGATGATCGTGCGCGGCATCTCATGCCAACCGTAGCAGGGACGCCCCGTCCAGGGAGCACCGCAGACCGCGCCGGCACGCGCCCGGGTGTTGAGGGGGCCCACCCAGGGGGCCCACCCAGGTTGAGGCGGCCCCACCCAGGTTGAGCCGGCCCCAGGTTGAGCCGGCCCCCACCCGGCGGCCCCCACCCCGGCGGCCCCCACCCAGGTTGAGCCGGCCCCAGGTTGAGCCGGCCCCCACCCGGCGGCCCCCACCCCGGCGGCCCCCACCCAGGTTGAGCCGGCCCCCACCCAGGTTGAGGCGGCCCCACCCAGGTTGAGCCGGCCCAGGTTGAGCCGGCCCCACCCAGGTTGAGCCGGCCCCACCCAGGTTGAGCCGGCCCCACCCAGGTTGAGCCGGCCCCAGCCCCCGACCTGATGACCTAGCTCCGGCGAGCGCGCCGGGCGCGGCCGCGCGGCCCCGCCGGCCGGCCGAGGGCGACGCCCTCCTCCGGACGCGGCGCGCTGGGAGCGCCCGCGCCCGGTTCGGGCGCCCCGGTCAGGCGCGGGGCCTCACGGCGAGCCGATCTTCGCGCGCTTCGGGATGACGACGATCCCGCCCTCGCTGACGAACCACTTCTTGCGGTCCTCCTCGAGGTTGAAGCCGATCTCCGCGCCCGCGGGGATCTCGACGTCCTTGTCGATGATGCAGCGGCGGAGCTTGACGTGCCGGCCGATCTTGACGTCCTCGAACAGCACGCACTCCTCGATGTGGCTGAACGAGTTCACGCGCACCCGGTTCGAGAGCACGCTGCGGTGGATCCGGCCGCCGGAGATGATGCACCCGAGGGACACGAGGCTGTCCGTCGCGATGCCGACGCGCGCGTTCGCCTCGTCGCGGAACACGAACTTCGCGGGCGGGTCGTGGCTGATGCCCGTCCGGATCGGCCAGCGCGGGTTGTAGAAGTTGAACGCCGGCTGGATGTTGACGAGATCCATCTGGGCGGCCCAGTACGCGTCGATGGTCCCGATGTCGCGCCAGTAGCCCGCCCCCTCGTCCTCGCCGGGGACGCGGTTCTCGTGGAAATCGTAGACGTAGACGCGGCTGCCGCCCTTGACCATCCGCGGGATGATGTCGCGCCCGAAGTCGTGCGCGCTGTCCTCCGTCGCGGCGTCCTGCTCGAGCACGTCGAGCAGCGCCGGGGTCTTGAAGATGTAGTTGCCCATCGAGGCCAGGCACATGCCCGGCCGGCCCGGCATGCTCGGCGGATCCTTCACCTTCTCGTGGAAGGCGATGATGCGCCCCGACTCGTCGCACTCGATGACGCCGAACGCCCTCGCCTCCTCCTTGGTCACCGGGATGGCGGCGACCGACACGTCGGCGTCGCGCGCCAGGTGCTCGTGCAGCATCTGGCGCACGTCCATCTTGTAGACGTGATCGCCGCCGAAGATGCAGAGGTGCTCGGGCGACTCGTCCGTGATGACGTGCTGGGTCTGGTAGACGGCGTCCGCCGACCCCTTGAACCAGCTCTTGCCGGTGCGCTGCTGCGCCGGCACGGTCTCGATGAAGCTGTCGAGCATCGGCGACAGGCGCCAGGCTCGGGCGATGTGCTCGTCTAGCGACGCGCTCTTGTACTGCGTGAGGATCTTGATTCGGTGCAGGCCGGAGTTGACGAAGTTCGAGAGGACGATGTCGATGATCCGGTAGCGGCCGCCGAACGGCACGGCTGGCTTCGCCCGGTCGTGTGTGAGCGGGCCGAGCCGGCGGCCTTCGCCGCCTGCGAGGATCATCACCAAAATCTTCGACGCTTCGAAAGCGGCGCGCAGGGTCGTCTCGCGCATGGGACGGAGAGGGTAGCCGATCGATGTTGCCAGAGCGAAGAGCGGAAACGCCTTCTTCGCGTACAGCAGAGCACGGAGGGCGGGAGAACACGGCGAAAGCCGGCGCAATGGACGCCCGCGCCCCTCGGGCTGGCCGTGGCCCTCGGCGCGCGCCGCGCCCCTCGGGCTGGCCGTGGCCCTCGGCGCGCGCCGCGCCCCACCTCGGCCGCGCCGGCGCCCGCGCGGCGCCTCGGGCGCGCTCCCCCGGCGCTCCTCGCTCCCGGCGCGCGCGCACACCCCTCCCGCCCGCCTCCGGTGAGCCCGCGCGCGCCCCTCCCGCCCGCCTCCGGTGAGCCCGCGCGCGCCCCTCCCGCCCGCCTCCGGTGAGCCCGCGCGCGCCCCTCCCGCCCGCCTCCGGTGAGCCCGCGCGCGCCCCTCCCGCCCGCCTCCGGTGAGCCCGCGCGCGCCCCTCCCGCCCGCCTCCGGCAGGCTTCCGCGCCCGCCTCCGGCGCGGACCCGCGCGCGCCTCTCCGGCGACGCCCCTCGGTGCTCCGCCGCATGGCCGCTCGATGAAGAGAGGGGGACGTTTCCGTTTCTCTTTACGATCCGCTCGCGGCCGTGATAGCCGTTTCGCCGCCGCGCACGCATGCGAGAGGCACCTGGATCGCGCGCGGCGCGATGCTGTCCGACGGCTACTCCAGGGCTGGAACTTTCCCGCTGGATGTGCCCGTCTCGTTGACCCTGGAGATGCCATGAACGTCCGATTCGGTCGACCCCTCGCCGCCGCAGTCCTCCTCGTCGCGGGCACTTCAGCGTGCGGAGGGGACGAGCAGCCGTACCAGCCGAAGCCCGCGTTCAGCGGCCGGAAAGCGAACCTGCCCGCGGTGCCGACGCTGCCCGCGAAGGTGAGGAAGCAGGGCGACGTCTACACGGTCTGGGGGCTCACCCACGACCTCCGGAGCCGTGTCCACTTCGAGGACGTGAACGGCAAGAAGGTCACGGTCGCCGGCTACATCGTCAAGACGAACCTCGGGGACGCCCCGAAGTGCGCGGTGCACAAGACCGGCAAGGCCGACCCGCCCGACTGCAACGCGCCGGTCCCGAGCTTCGCCATCGCCGACGAGAAAGGCGAGACGAAGGACATGATCGAGGTGATGGGCTGGGCCTCGAACTTCGCGCAGATCTACAGCATGATCGAGGAGATCGACCGCAAGCCCAAGGGCAAGGAGGGCGAGGCGAAGGTCACCGACGAGTTCTGGGGCCAGGAGCTGCCGAACCCGATCCCGAACGTCGGCGCGAAGGTGAAGATCACCGGCACCTACGGCGTGACGTTCACGAAGTCGACCGGCGGCGCCGCGGCCAACCCGAAGTACGGCATCCTGTCGGCGGAGCAGATCGAGTACCTCGAGCCGCCGCCCGAGAAGGCCTATCTCCCCGGCATGCGGAAGAAGCCCTGACGCCGCCGGGCGCCCGGCGTGGAGCGGCGGATGGCCCTCGCGGCCGCCGCCGCACCCCGGGGCGCGGGCGCGAGCCGCCGCGGCGCAGCGGGCCGCCGGCGCCTCAGCGGCGGAGGGGCCGGACCTTGATGCCGGCGTCGGTCGCCGCGGACTCGAAGATCGCCTCGATCAGGAGCCGCCGCACCTCGGGGTCGTGCGCCTCCCGGTGCTCGAGCCGCACCAGCGACGCCGGCGCCTTGCGCGCGATCGCGTCGAACAGCGCCGGATCGAACCGGTACAGATCCTCCATCACGAGGACGGCGTACGGCCGCGACGCCCCGACGACCGCCCGGAGCGACCGCAGGTCGGCCTCGCGCACCGCCACGCCGAGCCGCGCCCCTGCGTCGCGGCACGCTGCGACGAGCTCCGCCGGGCAGCCGGCGACGATCACCACCGGAACGGGGGGAGCGCCCGGGACCACGGCCTTGCGCGGCTTCGGCACATCCATACGAGCGCTGCGTATGACCATGACCCGGGTCGCCGGCAAGGGAAACTTGTGCCGGACCACCCCGCGCGCGGCGCCCGCGGGTGCGCGGGGCGCCCCGGCGCGTGACGCCCCCAGCGCGCGCTGGGGCCCTGCTCCACGTGCCACCTCAGCGCGCGCTGGGGCCCTGCTCCACGTGCCACCTCAGCGCGCGCTGGGCCCCTGCTCCACGTGCCACCCTCGGCCCTCCTCCGCGCCAATGAACTGGACCCGCCCCGAACGCTCCAGATCGTCGATCAGCTCCTCGGCCTCGAGCTGCGAGATGTCGATGCGCGCGCACAGCACGTCCCGGAACTGCGTCTTGCCCTGCACGTAGTCGGCGTCGACCAGCGGGCCGAGCGTGCTCGCCAGGATCTCGGCGGCCAGGTCCAGCGCCAGCACGGGCGTGAGCACGGTCTCGTCGGTCGTGCGGACGGCCTCGTCGGTCGTCTGGACCGCCGCGTCGCCCGTCGCGACGGTCTCGTCTCCGGTGATGATGGTGCCGTACTCGGCGGTGCTCCGATCGGTCGTCATGCCTCCTCCTCCTCGCCCCAGCGGGGAGCCCGGGCGGGCCCGGGGACCACGCCCACTGCCGGTTGCTCCGGTGCTCATGGGGCGGGGAGGCGCCCACCGGAAGCCGGCGCCGGCGGAGGTCCCCGCCAGCGACGTCGGACCCAGCCGCGAATTGGGCGGGCAACTCGCGGCACGATCGGAGAAACTAACGCGCCCGCCGCGCCCCTCGCGCGCGCGAGGCCCCCTGGACCACGCACGACATGTCGTCCCCCGAGGACCTGCCCACACGCCCCAGCCGCTTCGGAACCGTCCGCACCCCGCTCCCGAGGCCACAGGGGCTGATCGCGTTCCAGCTCGTCGGCCGGGTGTTGCTCCACGCCATCCTCGTCGGCGCGGCGGCCGGCATCGTCGGCTCGCTGTTCTTCGCCGCCCTCGAGCTCGCCGAGCACGAGCTGCTCGTCACGCTCACCGGGTACAAGCCGCTCCGCGCGAAGGGCGAGGCGGTGTTCGCGGGCGTGAGCGCCGGGCCGTTCCGGCCGTGGCTCGTCTGCGTGCTGCCGGCGCTCGGCGCCCTCGCCGGCGGGCTGCTCTCGGCGAAGCTCGCGCCCGAGACCCGCGGCGGCGGCTCCGACGCGTTCATCGACGCGTTCCACCACCGCGGCGGCGCCCTCCGCCGCCGCGTCCCGCTGGTCAAGGCGCTCGCCTCGATCCTCACGCTCGGCTGCGGCGGGTCCGGCGGGCGCGAGGGCCCGACCATGCAGATCGGCGGCTCGATCGGCTCGATCATCGGGCGCGCCCTCCGCGTGGGCGCGCGCGAGCGGCGGATCCTGCTCATCGCCGGCGCGGCCGCCGGCATGTCCGCCGTGTTCCGGACGCCGCTCGGGGCCGCGCTCCTCGCCGTCGAGGTGCTGCACCGCGACGACTTCGAGTCCGACGCGCTCGTGCCCTCCATCCTCGCGAGCGTCGTCTCCTACTCGGTCTTCATCTACTTCTTCGGCGAGTCGACGCTCTTCGCGCACGCGCCCCGCTACCCGTTCATCCCCGGCCACCTCCCCCTCTACGCCGCGCTCGCGCTCGTCGTGTCGCTCGTGGCGACGTTGTTCCTCCGGACGCTGCACACGGTCGAGCACACGATGAGCCGCGTGACGCTGCCGTCGTGGGCGAAGCCCGCGCTCGGCGGCCTCGCGCTCGGCGCGCTCGTGACCCCGCTGCTCATGCTGCTCGGGCCGCGCTTCGACCGGCTGGGGCAGGGCTTCGGGCTCCTCGGCGCGGGCTACGGCGCGGCCCAGATCGCGATCACGGGGGCGAGCTGGATGCCGAGCGGGTGGACGGCGGTGCAGCTCCTGCTCGTGCTCCTGGCGACGAAGATCGTCGCGACCTCGCTCACGGTGGGCTCGGGCGGCAGCGCGGGCGACTTCGGCCCGTCGCTGGTGCTCGGCGCGCTCACCGGCGGCGCGTTCGGGCGCGCGGCGGAGCTGCTCCTGGGCGACCCGCGCATCGATCCCGGCGCGTTCGCCCTGGTGGGGATGGGCACGTTCTACGGGGGCATCGCGCACGTGCCGATCGGCTCGCTGGTCATGGTCTGCGAGCTCGCGGGCAGCTACGACCTGCTCGTGCCGCTGATGCTCTGCGAGGGCATCGCCTTCGTGGCGCTCCGGCACAGCACCCTGTACCGCGCGCAGATCGCGACGAAGCGCGAGTCGCCCGCGCACCGGGACGAGCTCATCGTCGACGTGCTCCGCAGCATCCGCGTCGCCGACGTCGTGATCCGCAGCCGCCCGTTCGTGTCGTTCGACGCGCGCACCCCCGCGTCGCAGATCATCGAGCGCATCGCGGCGTGCGAGTGGCAGGACACCTTCCCCGTGCTCTCGGAGGACGGCAG
This sequence comes from Sorangium cellulosum, assembly GCF_004135735.1. Classification (GTDB taxonomy): domain Bacteria; phylum Myxococcota_A; class Polyangia; order Polyangiales; family Polyangiaceae; genus Sorangium; species Sorangium cellulosum_F. Next base: position 8,194,636 of record NZ_CP012670.1, read on the forward strand.
GGTCATCGGCACCGTCGACGCCGAGATCCTGCGCACCACGGCGACGAGCCCCGAGCTCTCGGGGCTCGCCATCGCCCACGACATGATGACGGGCCCGGCCTCGGTCCGCGAGACGGAGGACCTGCACCGCGCCCTGCAGGTGCTGCTGGAGCACGGCGTGCGCGAGCTCCTGGTCGTCGACGCGGACGGCAAGATCGTCGGGTTCCTCGACGAGGCCGACGTCACCCGCGCCTACCACGAGGCGACCGCGCGGCTCGAGGCCGCGGGGTCCTAGGCGCCGCGGGGCCGGGGGGCGCCGCGGGGTGCTTGGGCGCCGCGGGGCCGGGGGGCGCCGCGGGGTGCTTGGGCGCCGCGGGGCCGGGGGGCGCCGCGGGGTGCTTGGGCGCCGCGGGGCCGGGGGCGCCGCGGGGCGCCGCGGGGTCCTAGGCGCCGCGCTGTCCACGACACGACGCGCCGCGCGCTGGTTCATCCGCGACGGCGCGTCGTCGCCGCGGCGGGCGCAAGCTTCCGTCGGCCCCTCCAGCGGCGGCGCACCGCGGCCGCCCGCGCTTCACCGGGGCGCGTCAACGGATGTCCTGGTCGCGCCGCGCCGTGGCGTGCGGATTCCAGCGCAATGCAGCAGCTCGGAACCTCCTGTGGTTTCGGGAGACTCCTGAGCTACCAATCTTGGATTCCACGCAGCGACGGATCGAAATGCGTGGTGGATACTCTGGCTCGTCCCTGGAATTCGATCCGGAGAGGGCGCGGGGGAGATGAGCATGCTGGTCGATACCTTCGGAGGTCGGACGGTGCGGCGCAACGCTGAGGTACGAACACGCTCGAGCGCGCCGAACAGCCGCGCCAAGCTGGTGGTTGTCGTCGACGATGAGCCGAGCATCCAGGAGGTCGTGAGCATGATCCTGGAGAGCGAGGGCGGCTACGAGGTGCGCTGCGCCTCGAACGGCGAGGAGGCGCTCGCGCTGCTCGATCAGATCGCGCCGCCGGATCTGCTCATCGTCGACATCATGATGCCGGTCATGGATGGCTGGGGTCTGCTCACCGCCTTGCGGCACAACGAGAAGACGGCGCGCATCCCGGTCATCGTCTCCTCCGCGTCGTCAAAGCACGACGCGACGAGCCTCGGTGTCGCTCGCGTGCTGCCGAAGCCGATCGATTACGACGCGTTCCTCGCGGCGGTCGACGAGCTGACGCGCTGCCGGGAGCGGGAGATCCTCGACGCGGAGTAGTCGTGACGAGCGGCGGCGCCCGGCCTGGGGGCAGGGCCGTCGGGGTTGCCAGGGAGCACGCGCCGGGGGGTGTGTCCGCGCGCGCCGGCGTGGCGCGGGCGGGCGCTCGGCCATCCGCCAAGACGGGGGCGTCAGCGCTTGCGCATACGACACCACCCGGCATGTCTCCCTTCGGGCCTCGCCGCCTGAGACGTCTCGTCGCGCGCCACACGAGGCGCGCCTGAAACCTCGAGCCCACGGAAACCTCATGGCACCTCGGTCGGTGCTGGGCGCGCCCGCCCGCGCCACGCCGGCGCGCGCGGACACACCCCCCGGCGCTCACCGCATGGAGGAAAAGGCCCGGGTCCTTGAGGGGCCACGAGCCGGATCCGGGGATGGGGGCCGCCGGAGAGGTGCCCCCGGAGAGGGAGCTCGCCGGGGACCGGGGGGGTGAATCGGTGAATCGGGTGGGGATGGGGGCCGGGCACGTCGGAAGGCCCCGTCACGTGCGTGGGGCCGCCGCGGCCCCCTGGCTCAGGGCTGCGGCCGCGTGGCGATCCAGTAGAGCAGCGCCGTCTTGCTGAGCCCGTCCTCGAACGCGGTCTCGGGCAGCTCACCGGCCGCCTCCCAGGCCGCCTCGCTGTCGATCGTCGCCTGCGCCGCGATCAGGAATGCGCGCCAGGGGTCCTCCGCGCCGGCCGCGGCCTCCTCCATCGACGGCCACGCGTCCTCGATCCACGAACTGGAGAGGAGCGACTCCGAGGTGGGCGTGATCGGCGAGATCTGGAGACCGAAGGCGTACGCGGGGTCCGCGCCGAGCCGAGACTCGGACGCCACCCGCGTGCCCCAGACATTCCCCACAACGCGGTTCTCGTTGAACGGCGCCCCGTAGACGGCGCCCTGGGCCTTGACCTGCCAGTAGGTCTGCGCAGAGGCCGTCTCCACCGCGAGGAGCACCCGGCCGAGGTTCTTCAGGTCCTCGTTCTCGAGCGCCTCGCCGAGGAGCTGCACGCTGTACCACGCGTTGACCGTCTCGGACGTCGACTCCTGGCTGCGGCCGTCCGCGGACTCCATCAACCCCGTCGCCCAGGAGTGACCCCTGAACCAGTCCATGTGGCGGAAAGGCGTGAAGTACCGGTCGCGCGCGCTCGGGTTCGCGATGTCCCGGACCAGCCAGAGCACCTTGTCGGCATACTTCGTCCGCCACGCCTCGTCGCTCTTCGCCAGCACGGCCGCGGCATAGAGGAAATAGCCGTAGTTGATGTGGTGCTTGCTGTAGTACCCCTCGCCGAGCTCCTTGTCCGGCGCATCCATCCCCTTCGTCGTCACGAGGCCGCCCCAGGTCGTGTCGTAGACAAGGGGGTTATCGTTCTCGCCGTCGAGCCACGCGTTGAGGAGCGACTTGAGCCGCGCCCTGAGCTCCTCCGCGAGATCCGGCTTCTGAACCGCCTCGGCGATCTGCGCGAGCCGCGCGAGCTTGGCCATCTGCTGGCCGCCGAGGTACGGGTCCGAGCCGACGATGTCCGCGTCGGGCCTGTACGTCCCGTCGTCCTCGAGCGCCGTCACGACGGCCTCGCCCCACGCGTCCGCCACGCGGCGCGGCGCGTCCCAGCCGACCGTGCTGAGCGGGTAGGAGAACTCCCAGGTCGAGCCGACGACCCCCTTCATCGTGCCGATCGCCGTCGCGAACGAGATGTCCGCGGACTCGTCCTTCTCCAGGTGCTCGACGTGGTGCGGCAGCGCCATGGTCAGGAGGTCCCCCTCCCCCTCCGTCTTCCAGGCGAAGCGCACCGTCGCCGAGTCGCCGGTCACCGACGCCTCGATGTCGCCGCCCGTCGGGATGACCGCGGCGTGCTTGTCGAGCACGGGCGCGGCGTTCGCCTCGGGCCGGAGCGCGACCCGGAGCGAGCCCACGTAAGGCTCGCCGGCCTTCATGGACACGGCGTCCCACTCGAGGCTGATCTCGGGAGACGCATAGATGATCCACGTCTGGCCGTTGTTCAGCGAGACCTCGAATCGCTCGTCCTTGATCGTGGCCGGGCTCGAGGACCCGCCGTTCACCGCGGTGATCGCCACGCCCTCGCCGGCGAGCACGGAGGGAGCGATCCCCGCATAGAAGGCCGTCACGTACGGCATGCCGTACACGATGGGCGTCCTCATGGTGCCCCCCTCCGCCGTCCACTCCACGGTGACCGAGAGGGGATCGAACTCCCGGATCGCGCGGCTGGAGAAGACCTGGCGCGCGCTGAGCCGCAGCTGCGACACGTCCGGCGTCGTGATCGACGCGCGATCCACGGCGAGCTGCGGGCGGGAGATCGACAGCTCCTGACCGAGCGCCTTGAGATCGTACGGCGCCGCGTGGATGCGCTGCTTGCCCTCGCCGAGCACGAGGTTCATCCAGGGGGCGTCCGTGGGGTACGGCGACTTCAGGTCGCCGCGGACATCGCTCGGATCGACCGGGTGCGCCCTCTCCTCGAAGGCCGGCTTGTCCGTCGACAGCGGCTTGCTCCGATCGAGCTCCCAGGTCTGGATCGGCTCGCCGCCCTCGCCGCCGGCGCCCCCCTCGCCGCCGGCGCCCCCCTCGCCGCCTCCTCCGCCGCCGTCGTTCGCAACGGGCTTGGGCGGCGGATCGTCGTCGCCGCACGCGGCGATCGCCGCGAGGCACCCCAGCAAAGTCAGCGTCCGCATCATCGGATATCTCAGAACCATGTCCCTACTCCCTCGCGCTCCGGAGCTCATCGATCCGCCTGATGCGAGGCGGTGTGAGAGACGAGCCCTGGCACCGTGGTCATTTCATCGATTGGCAAGCAACGAAGCAGGATTCTTTCACGAAGCGCGGGACACGTCCAGTCCAGAGCGCTCGCCCGCGGCGCGTCACGATGGCCCCAGTCGGCCGATCAACGGTTCGCGCCGTTCAGACGCCCGGAGTCAACGATGTCGATGTTCGGACGAAACAGGCGCCCCGTTATCGGGGCTTGGCCGCGGGCCGCCGCGGCGCCTTCGCGGCGGAGCTCGTGGCCGCGGGCTCCGCGGCGGATCTCGTGGCCGCGGGCCTCGCGGCGGCCTTCGTGGCCGCTCGCGGGGCCGGGGCAGGCGGCCCGGACGCGCCGCCGCCGCGCACGAGCGCGAGCACCGCGTCGGCGTGCCCGTCGACCTTCACGCTGCGGAAGGCGTGCTCCAATGTGCGGTCGGGGCCGATGATGAACGTGCTCCGGATCGTGCCCATGACCTTCTTGCCGTACATCGACTTCTCGCCGTAGGCGCCATAAGCCTCGTGCGCCACGAGGTCCGGGTCGCTGAGCAGCGTCACCGTCAGACCATACTTGTCCCTGAACTTCCTGTGGCGTTCGGTGGAGTCGCGGGAGACGCCCAGCACGACGGCCCCGGCGTCGACGAACGCGCTCAGGGCGGCAGAGAAGGCCTGCGCTTCCCGCGTGCAGCCGGGCGTGTCGTCCTTCGGGTAGAAGTACAGAACGACCGTCTTGCCCTCGAAGCTCTTGAGGCTCACCGTCTCGCCCTTGTCGCTTTCGAGAGAGAAGTCCGGGGCTCGGTCGCCTGCATTCACCATCGCTCGTTCGCTCCTTGTCGGGTCGGCGCCGCGGAGGACTGACCCCCTTCGGCCCCGCGACGGACACGATACACGCGGCGTCGCCGGCGCACCACAAAGGGGCTCGAAAGGGGCAAAGGGGCTCGAAAGGGGCTCGCCCGGCGCAAACGGCGCGCCGGGCGAGCGCGGCGCGGCCGGTCCGCCGGCCCGGCGACGGATGGCAGAGTCCGTCCGGCGGAGAACCGCCGGCAGAGGACCGATCGAGCGCGAGGGGAGGCGGCGCGCAGGCCGAGGCGAATCTCGGGCCGGCTTGCCCCGGCCGGTCGCACGAGGTACCAAGGCGCATTCGTGAGACGCAATGGACGGCGTCCACGAATGACGCAGCAAAGCGCCCCTGGAGGAGATCATGACCCTACCTGTCCCCGTGTACATCGTCGCTGCGGCCCGGACCCCCATCGGCGCGTTTCAGGGTGCGCTCTCGCCCTTGCCCGCCCCTCGCCTGGGCGAGGTCGCCATCCGGGCGGCCCTCGAGCGGGCGAAGCTCGCCCCCGACGCCGTCGAGGAGGTCTTCCTCGGCAACGTCCTGTCCGCCGGCATCGGGCAGGCGCCCGCCCGGCAGGCGGCCATCTACGCCGGCATCCCGGCCAAGGTGCCCGCCACCACGGTGAGCAAGGTCTGCGGCTCGGGCCTCCAGGCCGTCATCTTCGGCGCGAAGACGGTGGCGCTCGGCGACGCGGACGTCGTCGTCGCCGGCGGCATGGAGTCGATGTCGAACGTCCCCTACTACCTGCCGCAGGCGCGCTCCGGCTACCGCATGGGCGACGGCAAGGTCGTGGACGGCATGATCCACGACGGCCTCTGGGACCCGTACGGCAACTTCCACATGGGCACCGCGGGCGAGGCGTGCGCGAAGGAGCACGGCTTCTCGCGCGAGGCGCAGGACGAGTTCGCGAGGGAGAGCTTCCGCAGGGCGCTCGCGGCGCAGCGCGAGGGGCTGTTCGCCGCGGAGATCGCGCCCGTGTCCGTCCCGCAGAGGAAGGGCGACGCCGTGGTCGTGAAGGACGACGAGGGCCCGCCGGCCGGCAAGCCCGAGAAGTTCGCGTCGCTCCGGCCCGCCTTCCAGAAGGACGGGACCATCACCGCGGCGAACGCCTCGTCGATCAACGACGGGGCGAGCGCGCTCGTCCTGGCGAACGAGCGGGCCGTCAAGGAGCACAAGCTCACGCCGCTCGCGCGCATCGTCGGCTACGGCGGCGCCGCGCAGGCGCCCGAGTGGTTCACGACGGCGCCGGCCGCGGCGATCGCGAACACGACGAAGAAGCTCGGCCTGACCACGGACCAGATCGATCTCTACGAGGTGAACGAGGCGTTCGCGGTCGTGGCGCTCGCCGTGAACAAGCTCGCGGGGCTCGACGCGCAGAAGGTCAACGTGCGCGGCGGCGCGGTCGCGCTCGGCCACCCGATCGGCGCGAGCGGCGCCCGCATCCTGACGACGCTGCTCCACGCCATGAAGGACCAGGGCGCGAAGCGCGGCCTCGCCACGCTCTGCATCGGCGGCGGCGAGGCGCTGGCGCTCGTCGTCGAGCGGTGATCCGGCCGCGGGCCGTCGCGCGCGGCGCGCGCTTCGTGGAGGCGTTCGCCGCGCGCACGCCGACCTTGCCGCCGGCGACGCACACGAACAGCTACGCGCTCGGCGGCCGCGAGGTGCTGCTCGTCGAGCCGGCGACCCCGTACGAGGACGAGCGCCGCGCGTGGCTCGCGTGGGCGCGGGGCCTCGCCTCGCAGGGGCGGACCGTGGTCGCGATCGCGCTGACCCACCACCACCCGGATCACGTGGGCGGCGCGCGCTTCTTCGCGGCCGAGCTCGGCGTGCCGGTCTGGGCCCACGCCGAGGCGGCGCCGCGCCTCTCGGACGTGCCGATCGCGCGCCGGCTGGCCGACGGGGACGTCGTGCGGCTCGACGGGCCGGAGCCGATGGCGGTGCGGGTGCTGCACACGCCGGGGCACGCGCCGGACCACCTCTGCTTCTTCGACGAGGCAGGGGGCACGCTCATCGCCGGCGACATGGTGGCCGGCGTGGGGACCATCCTCATCGACCCCCGGGAAGGGGACATGGCGGTGTATCTGGCGCAGCTCGAGCGGCTCGCGGCGCTGGGGGCGCGGGTCGCGCTGCCGGCGCACGGCGAGCCGATCGACGCGCCCGAGGCGCTGTTCCGGCGCTACGTCGCGCACCGGCTGGGGAGAGAGCGGCAGGTGCTCGCGGCGCTCGGAGCAGCGGCCGGCGCGGCCGGCGCGACGGGGGCGACGGGGGCGACCCTCGAGGAGCTCCTGCCGGTCGCGTACGCGGACACGCCGCGCCTGCTCTGGCCGCTCGCGCGGCTGAGCCTCGAGGCGCACCTCCTCAAGCTGGCGCGCGAGGGTCGGGCCGAGCAGCGCGAGGGCCGGTGGCGGCAGGCGGCGGAGGGCGGGGCGTGACGCCTGACGGAGGGCGGCGCGGTCAGGCGAGCCGGCGCACGTGCGGTGACGAGGAGGGCAACGCAGGAATCCAGCGGAGGTGTCCAGCGACCGAGCGGCGGCGTCCAGGAACCGATCCGCCAAGACCCATCGCTGCTGCGGGAGGTCGGGCCGAGAGGCGAACCGCCATGACGCCAAGACGGGCTCACTCCAGCGCGGTGGTCACGACATTCCGCGTCCTGCCCGAGTCCGGATCATCGCAGTCCTTGTAATACTGCCCCGGCGGATGGAGCCCGCCGCAGAGGTCCTGGCAGCTGCCGACGATCTCGATCATCCCGCAGTCCTCGATGCCTCCCGCCCCGTCGAGCTGACCGGCGGCGCAATCGCGCTGCGCCGAGCGCGCGACCGGGACGCTCGGCTCGTGATAGCAGGCGCGCAGGCACGGCGTCTCCGCGAAGAGGTTCCCCCAGAAGGCCCCTTCGACATGCGCGTACGCATCGAGCTCGTCCTCCGCGACGTCGTGACGCAGCGGCTTCTCGTGGGAACGCATCGAGATGACGACCGACACACCATAACGGTTCGTCCTGGCCGCCAGACAGGCAGAGACCATCTGTTTGCCGACCGCGTCGAGCGCGCCCTCGCCCCACGCCGCGGCGAGGCCGAGCTGTCCTGGATAGACCTCTTCATGCGTCGTGCCCGCGCCGTCCGTCCAGGAGAAGCTGAACGACTGGGTCCCGGTGAGCGCGCAGCTCACCGTGTATCTCACGAGCGTCCGGAAGAGATCACCCCCCTCGCCCGGATCCTGGAGCGCGCTGGTCGCCTCCGATTCCAGCGCGTTGAAGCTCAGCGCGTTGAAGCTCAGCGCATTGAAGCTCAGCGCGTTGAAGCTCAGCGCGTTGAAGCTCAGCGCGTTCATGCTCACGAGCGCGCCGGCGCCCGAGCCGAGGTCCTCGGCTCCCACGTCGGCGTCGATCTCGAGCTCGGTCGCCATGCAGCCGGTCGCGGTCATGAGAAGGATGCCTAGGCATCCGAGCACATCCATGGTTTTCACGTGATGAGACCTCGGTCGCGGGCCAAGGGGAGCCCCCGCTCCCCGATCGCAGCACGCCCTCCGGCGCGTCGCCTTCGGCGACGACAGCCGGGAACTCCCCACGTCGACGAGCAGAGTACGGCGGACGCCCGCCGATGTCAGCCATTTAAATTGGCATGTCCCGCGTGGATTCAGCCGTGATCAACCTGACACGCTGCACCGACCCACTGCTCCGCGAGCGATAGCGTGCGGGCATTGTCAGGAACGAGACATAAAAAGCGCCATCGCCAGGCGGGGTCGCGGACGCTCGCCGCCCGCGCGAGCAGCCGGTCGCGCGCCGCGGCGATGGCGGCGGCGGCCCTCTCCGGATCGCCGCTCGCCGCGAGCGCCTCGGCGTGGACCAGCCGGATCATCGACTCGCCCTCCTCGAGCCCGCCGAGCGACTCGAGCGCGCCGAGGGCCTCGCCCGCCGCCGCGAGCGCCTCGCCGGCGCGCCCCAGCCCGAGCAGCGCCCGGGCCCGGATCGCGGCGGCGGCCACGCGCAGCGGCGACGCGCTCTCCAGCGCCTCGGCGAGGCGCGCCTCGCGCTCCGCCGCCGCGAAGTCGCCGGCGAGCAGCGCGATCTTCGCGAGGTACGAGCGCGACACCACCTCGGCGCGCGGGTCGCCGAGCCGCTGGCTCGAGGCGAGCGCGGCCTCCTCGACGGCCCGCGCCTCCGCGAGCTTGCCGCGGTAGGCGAGGACCTGCCCCAGGCTGGCCTGCGCCGCCGCCGCGACCTCGTGGAGCCCCATCCTGTCCGCGGTCTCCAGCGCCGACCGGAGCGCCGCCTCGGCGCCGCCGAAGTCGCCGAGCTCCCCGTAGCCGTAGCCGAGGTTCGCGCGGGTGATGCAGGCGTTGCGCCGGTCGCCGACCTGCTCGAACGCCGCGAGCGCGGCCTCCAGGCCGGTGACGCAGGCGCCGGGATCGCCGCCGCTCATGGCCCGGAACGCGCGCGCCTGGTGCAGGCCCGCGACCACCTCGGCCGAGGCCGACGGCCCGTCCCCGAGGGCGCGCTCCACCGCCGCCATCAGCGCGTCGACCACGGCGGGGCGGCCGGCGAACGCCAGCGTCGCGGCGCCGGCGCAGAGGCACGTGCTCCTCGCGCTCTCCGCGCCGGCGAGCGCGGGCGCGGCGAGCGCCGCGGCCATCCACCGCTCCACGCGATCGAAGCCGCCCTGCTTGCTCGCCGCGGCGACCACCTGGAAGATCGCCGCGAACCACGGCGCCGAGCCGGGCGCGAGGTGCTCCACCGCCTCGGTGCCCCGCTGCTCGGCGAGCGCGAGGTCGCCCCGCCACACGTGGGCCTCGGCCTGCGCCAGCCGGAGCGCCCCCATCACCGCGGGCTCCGGCGCGCACGCGAGCCCGCGCTCCGCCCGCGCGATCGCGGCGCCGAGGTCGTTGCCCTCCAACGCGTGCTGCGCGGCGCGCAGGTACGCCGCCGCGGCCCGCGCGGGCACCGCGCCGCGCTCGAAGTGCTCGGCGAGCGCCATCGCGTCGGGCTCGCCCGCGCCCTCGAGCCACGCGCCCGCCAGCGCGTGGCCCAGCCGCCGATCGGCCTCCGTCAGCATGCCGTACGCCGCCTCGCGCACCAGCGCGTGCCGGAAGCGGTACTCGACCTCCCCCCGCAGCCGCCCGGGGCCCCGCCGGTGGACGATCTCGCGCCGCTCCAGCTCCGAGAGCCACCGCGTCGCCTCGGCGCCCCCGAGCAGCGCGCTCACCCCGCTCGGCCAGAACGCCTGCCCGAACACGCTCGCCGCCCGCAGCACGCGCCGCGCCTCGGCGTCCAGCGCCTCGATGCGCGCCTGCACCATCGCCAGCACCGTCTCCGGCAGGTCCGCGCCGTGGCCGGCCGCGACCGCCCGCGCCTGCTCCTCGAGGTAGAACGGGTTGCCGTCGGCCCGCTGCACCAGCGTCGCGACGAGCTCCCCGCTCACCTCCTCGCCCAGCGCCGCGCGCACCAGCCGCTCGCTCGCCCGGCGCGTCAGGGGCGGCAGCGCGAGCTGGTTGCCGAAGGCGCCCTGCGACAGCCCCGGGAAGAGCTCGTGCACCTCGGGGCGGCCCAGCCCGAGCACCAGGAGCGGCAGATCCTTGAGGCGCCTTAGCGCCGCCTCCACCATCGTCAACGTCGGCAGGTCGCCCCACTGCAGGTCCTCGAGGATGAGCAGCACCGGCTGCTTCGCGCACTCGGCCCGGATGAGCTCCTCCCACGACAGGCGGAGCTGATCGCCCATCAGCAGCCGGTTGCGCCGCGCCGCGCCGACCTGGACGTCGCCGTCCGGGAACGGCGCCCCCACGAGCTCGCCCAGGAACGCGCTGACGCGCGCGACGTCGAGCTCGGGGTGGCGCTCGACCCGCGCCCGCACCTTGCGCCGCCGCTCCTCGATCGGCTCGCCGCCCACGATGCCCATCGCCCGCCGCAGCGCGCGCGAGAGCAGCCCGAACGCCGAGCCCGAGCTCATCGGGTCGCCCTGGCCCATCCAGACCTCGACGCGGGGGCCTCCGCGCGCCGGCAGCCCCGCGAGGAGCTCCTGCCGCAGCCGCGACTTGCCCATCCCCGCCGCCGCCACCACGAGCAGCGCGCCCGAGGTCGACTCCTCGATGCACCGGTCGAGCTCCGCGCGCAGCACCGACAGCTCCCGCTCGCGCCCGACGCACGCCACCTGCTTGCCGAGCAGCGCCGGCGCCGTCACGCCCCCGAGATCGTCCAGCGCCCCGTGCACGAAGCGCGCGCCGCCCTCGCAGCTCGTCTCGAAGCGGCCGCCGAGCAGCCCCGCCGTCAGGTCGTCGATCCGGACCGCGGCCGGAGGCGCCGGCTCGCCGCGCGGCGGGAGGAGCTGCACCGCCCGGTCGATGAGCTCGCCCATCGGCACCCTCGCCGACAGCTCGGCCCGCCCGGTGACCAGCGAGACCGGCGCGCCGCCGAGCAGCGCCTGGAGCGACAGCGCGCAGCGGGCCGCCTGCGCCGCCAGGTCCGTGGCCGCCTCGGCGCTCGTCAGCACGAGCAGCGGCGACCTCGCGTCGATGAGCTCCATCTGCCCCTGGTAGCGCGCCGCGAGCGCGCGCAGCGCCTCCGCCCGGCCGAGCGCGCGCTCCTGCTCCTCCTCCTGCGAGCGCGTCTCGTCGTCGGGCCCCGTGCTCTCGTGCGCGAGCACGAGGCAGGTGACGCGCCGCTCGCTGCTCGTGAGCTCCAGGACGCGCGCCGGCGCGGCGGGCTCCCCGCCGGCCGACCCCTCCGCGGCGCGGAGGTCGAGCGCGCGCAGCGCCTCGGCCACCTCCGCGCCGTCGCGGGGCCGCGCGCCCGGCTGCTTCGCGAGCATCCTGGCGACGAGCGCGTCGAGCGCCGCCGGCAGCTCGGGGCGGAGCTCGCGGAGGCGGGGCGGCTCGTCGAGGAGCACCTTGACCAGCACCGCGAGCGCCCCGGCGCCCTGGAACGCGGCGCGCCCGGTGAGGCACTTGAACAGCACGCAGCCGAGCGCGAAGACGTCCGCCCGGGCGTCGACGCTCCGCTCGCCGCGCGCCTGCTCGGGCGCCATGAACTCGGGGGTCCCGAGCACGGTGCCCGGCATCGTGAGCCGTTGATCGATCCGGAACCGCGCGATCCCGAAATCGAGCACCATCACCCGATCGAGCCGCCCCTCGACGAGCAGCAGGTTGCCGGGCTTGAGATCGCGGTGCACGACCCCCCGGCGGTGCAGGGCGCCGAGCGTCTCCGCGACCCTCGCGACGACCTCGACGCCCTCGACCGGCGTGAGGCCCCTCCGCGTGATGCGCTCGGCGAGCGTCTCGCCAGAGACCCACTCCATGACCAGGTAAGGCTTGCCGCCCGCCGTGATGCCGTGAGCGAGGTACCGCACCACGCCGGGGATGCGCAGCGCGGCGAGCGCCTCTACCTCGCACGAGAAGCGGCCGAGCTCGCTCTTTCCGGAGCGGCGGAGCACCTTGAGCGCCACCGGCTCGCCGGTGTGCCGATCGCGCGCGCGGTAGACGTGCCCCATCCCGCCCGAGCCCGCGAGGCACTCGACTTCGAACCGCCGGTCGACGATCTCCCCCGCACGCATGAACCGCCGTGGATCCAGCGATATCACGCGTCCGGGCCGTCCGGCACAGGCCCGCTTGTTTTCCGCGCGGGGCGCCGTGCGCGCACGGCCGACAACCATGTTCAGCGCGCCCGCCCGGTACGGAGCGCCCTCGACGCTCACAGTCAGCCTCATCACGTTCACCCCATCACGACATCACCGTTGATGCGTCCCCTGTGTTCGCGTCAGCCTCATTACGTTCACCCCATCACGACATCACCGTTGATGCGTCCCCTGTGTTCGCGTCAGCCTCATTACGTTCACCCCATCACGACATCACCGTTGATGCGTCCCCTGGGATCGCGATTCCGGCGCTGCGGGATCGAGCGCTCCGCGCGATCCGCCGCCACAGGTCCTCTTCCCGCGCGGCGCGCGTTCAGGACGGGCGATCCGCGCGGGCGGCACGCTTCTTCCAGGAGGTCCAGCGGAGAGGGCCCCACGAAGCCCTCCGAGGGCTCCGGGCGGCGCCAGGCGCCCCGCGCTCGGGCCAGTTGTTCCCACCCTTGCCCTGCGAGGACGTGATTCCGGACACATGATGGGAGTTCTCTCGATTCGCGTGCTGCCCTGGATCCCGCTCTTGCCGCTCGCGCTCGCCGCGGCTGTGCTCCCGCTGCCCGCGCGGTGGGCGGGGCGGGTCGCGCTGCTCGCCCCGGCGTCCGTCCTCTTCCTCGGGCTGCCGCTCTGGCCCGCGGCCGCGGCCGGCGGCTCGGCGCGCCTGTCCATGCCGTGGCTCCCCGCGCTCGGGATCAACGCGGATCTGCGCCTCGATCACCTCGGCGCCTTCTTCGTGCTGCTGATCGGCGGGATCGGGCTCGCCGTCGCGCAGTACGCGCGGCACTACCTGAAGGACAGGGGCAGCGGCCGCTTCTGGGCGGCGATGCTCGCGTTCATGGGGTCGATGCTCGGCCTCGTCCTCTCGGACTCGCTCGTGCTCCTCTTCGTCTTCTGGGAGCTCACGACGGTCACCTCCGCGCTCCTCATCGGCATGGATTTCGAGCAGGCCGGGGCGCGGCGCGGCGCGGTGCAGGCGCTGCTGGTCACCAGCGGCGGCGGGCTCGCGCTGCTCGCCGGCGCGATCCTGCTCGGGCAGCTCGCGGGGACGACCACCCTGTCCGCGCTCGAGCCCCGCGGCGCCGAGCTCGTCCGGGATCCGGCGCACGCGCTGCCCCTCGCGCTCCTCCTGGTCGGGGCGTTCACGAAGTCGGCGCAGTTCCCCTTCCATTTCTGGCTCCCCGGGGCGATGGCCGCCCCGGCGCCCGTGAGCGCCTACCTGCACTCGGCGACCCTGGTCCAGGGGGGCGTGCTCCTGCTGGCGCGCCTGTCCCCCATCTTCGGCGCCTCGCCGCTCTGGCTCCCCGCGCTGACCGCGGTCGGGCTCACCACCTTCGTCGTGGCCGGCCTCCAGGCCGCGCGCGCCTGGGATCTCAAGCAGCTCCTCGCCTACAGCACCGCCGCGTACCTCGGCCTGTTGACCGCGCTCTACGGCCTCCACGCGCGGACGGGCCCGCACGGGGAGCTCGTCGCGATCGCGAGCCACGCGCTCTACAAGTCCGCGCTGTTCCTGCTCGTCGGGTGGCTGGAGAAGGCGACCGGGACGCGCGACCTCGGCCTGCTCCGGCGCGAGCGCTGGTGCCGCGCCGAGCCGGTCGGCTGCGCGCTGATCGGCGTCGGCGCCCTCGCGCTCGCCGGGGCCCCGCTCGTCCTGAGCTTCCTCGCCAAGGAGATCTTCTACGAGGCCGTGCTCGCGGCCGGCCCGGGCCTCGCGGGCCCCCTGCGCGCCGCCGCGCTCGCCCTCGCGCTCGCGGGCAGCGCGCTCGCGGTGACCTACGCGCTCGCGCTGCTCGCCGGCGTCCTCGGGGGCGAGGCCGCGCCGCCCCGGGGCCGGGGCGCCCCGCGGCGCGCGATCTCGGGCTGGCTGCTCGTCACGCCGGCCCTCTTGCTCCTGCCGCAGGTCGTGGGCGGCGTCGCGCCCGGCCTCGTCAGCGCCGCGCTCGCGCCGCGCGCGGCGCGCCCGCCGGCGGGGGGCGTCGCGCTCTGGCACGAGGTCGACGCGCGGCTCGCGCTCGGCCTCGCGGGCTACGCGCTCGGCGCCGCCGGCCACCTCGCGTGGCGGCGGCGCGCGGCCCCGCCCGGGCCGCTCCCCGCCGAGGGCGGCGCGCGCGACCCGGTGGCCGCGCTCGTGGCGCGCGCGCTCGCCGGCGCGCGCTGGGTGAGCCGCGCCGTCCAGGCGGGCGGGCACCCGAGGTACGTCGCGGTGACGCTGCTCGTCGCGACGGCCGCCGCCTTCGTCCCGCTCGTCCACGGCGCGCGCGGCCTGGCGGCGGGCGGCGCCGCGGCGCTCTTGCCCTCGCCGCGGGTGTCCTGGCTCCCGGTCGCGATGATCGTGGCCGGCGCGCTCCTCACGCTGCGCGTCCGCCGGCGCGTGACCAAGGTGCTCATGATGGCGATCGCCGGCTACGGCACCGCCGTGCTCTACGTGCTCTTCCGCGCGCCGGACCTCGCGCTGACGCAGATCCTCGTGGAGACCGCCTCGCTGCTCCTGCTCCTGCTCGCCTTCCGCCGCCTCCCCCCGCTCGGCGAGGACAGCCGCCCGCGGGCGCGCCGCCTCGCGCACGCGGCCGTGGCGCTCGCGTCGGCCGCGGGCGCGTCGGCGCTCGCGTGGGCGGCCGGCGTCCACGCCGCCAGGGACCCGGCCGGCGCGGCGCAGGTGGCGCTGTCCTTGCCGGAGGCGGGCGGCAGGAACGTGGTGAACGTCATCCTCGTCGACTTCCGCGGCGCGGACACGCTGGGCGAGATCGCCGTGCTCGCGCTCGCGGCGCTCGGGGCGGTCGCGCTCCTCTGGGCGGGCCGGGGGGCGTCGCCCGGGGAGGCGCCGTGAGATCGCTGATCCTCGACACGGTGACGAGGGGCATCCTGCCCGTCACGACGCTGTTCGCCCTGTACCTCCTGCTCCGCGGCCACGACCGGCCCGGCGGGGGCTTCATCGCCGGGCTGGTCACCTCGGTGGCGATCGTCCTGGAGGCGCTCGCGTTCGGCGCCGCCCGGACCGAGGCGGCGCTCGCCCGGGCGCTGCGCCCCGCGGCGTGGATCGGGCTCGCGCTCGCGGCGGGCACGGGCCTGCTCTCGACCGCGGCCGGCGACGGGTTCCTCGTCCACTACCGCGCCGAGGTGCGCGTGAGCGCCGCGCGGGCGCTGCACCCGACCACGACGCTCCTGTTCGACATCGGCGTGTACCTGGTCGTGGTCGGCGTGACGGCCACGGTGCTGTCGCTGTTCGCGCGGGAGGGCCCGCCGTGATCGGCCCCGCGGCGATCGGCGCCTTCGCCCTCTTCGCGGCGGGCGTCTACCTGATGCTGTCCACGAGCCTGCAGCGGGTCGTGATCGGGTTCATCCTGCTCTCGAACGGCGTGAACATCCTGGTGCTGGCCTCCGCGGGGCTGCCCGAGGGGGCGGCGCCGCCGATCGTCGGGGGCGCGCCGGCGGGCCCCTTCGCCGATCCCCTCGCGCACGCCTTCCTGCTGACGGCGATCGTGATCGGGCTCGGGATGACGTCGTTCCTGCTCGCGCTCTCGCTGCGCGCCCACGCGCACGCCCCCGCGCCCGGCGACGGCGGCGGCGGCGGCGACGGCCGCGGCGACGGCGGCGACGCCCTCGACCAGGGGCCGTCCCCATGAGCGCGGCGCTCGTCGTCCCGGTGGTCGCCCCGCTGCTCACCGGGGTGGCGCTGCTCGGGCTCACGGGCCGGGCGCGGCGCCAGCGCGCGCTGTCCCTCTCGAGCGCCGCGGCCGTGCTCGCCGCGGCCGGCTGGATCGCCGCCCGCGCGGCCCGGGGGCACATCCTCGTCCTGCGGCTCGGCGGCTGGGATCCGCGGGTGGGCATCGTGTGGGTCGCGGACGCGCTCACGGGCGCCATGCTCCTGCTCGCGGCGATCGCGTCGCTCGCGACGCTCGTCCACGCGCCGGCGTCCCTGCGCGGCCCGCGCGAGGCGAGGTACTTCCTCCCGCTCCATCACCTGCTGGTCGCGGGCGTGAACGGCGCGTTCGTCACGGGGGACTACTTCAACCTCTTCGTCTTCTTCGAGGTGATGCTGCTCGCGTCGTTCGCGCTGATCGCGCTGGGCGGGCGCGAGGTCCAGCTCCGGCGCGCCGTCCCCTACGTGATCGTGAACCTCATCGCGAGCCTGCTCTTCCTCGGCGGCGTGGGCGCGATCTACGGCACCGCGGGCACGGTCAACATGGCCGAGCTCGCGCGGCGCGCGGCCGCGGGCGCGCTGCCGGGCGCCTTCTGGTCCGCGGCGGCGCTCGTGCTCGTGGTCTTCGCCGTCAAGGCGGCGCTCGCGCCGCTCTTCGCCTGGCTCCCGGACGCGTACCCGGAGGCGCCCATCCCGGTGAACGCGGCCTTCTCCGGGCTCCTCACCAAGGTCGGGGTGTACGCCCTGTTCCGCTCGGTCCCCCTGCTCGGCCGGCACGCGCCCACCGCCTCGTGGCAGACCGCGCTGCTGATCGCGGCCGGGGCGACCATGGTGCTCGGCGTGGTCGGCGCGCTCGGGCGGGACACGATCCGCGGCGTCCTCTCGTTCCACATCGTGAGCCAGATCGGCTACATGGTCTTCGGCCTCGCGCTGCTCACGCCGGGCGCCGTCGCCGCCGGCCTCTTCTTCGTCGCCCACCAGATCCCGGCGAAGATGGCGCTCTTCCTGGCGGGCGGCGTCGCGGAGCGCGTCGGCGGCACGGGGGCGCTCGGCGGGGTGCGGGGCATGGCGGGCACGCACCCCTGGGTGGCCGCCGGCTTCCTCGTGCCGGCGCTGTCGCTCGCGGGCGTGCCGCCGTTCAGCGGCTTCTGGGGCAAGCTCCTCCTGCTCATCGAGGGGTACGGCGCCGGGGCGGGCCTCGTCGCCACGGTGGCGCTCCTGGTGAGCTTCCTCACGCTCGCCTCGATGCTGAAGATCTGGGTCGCCGTGTTCTGGGGTGCGCCGGAGGGCCAGCGTGCGCCCACGCTCGGCCGCGACCCGGGGATGGTGGCGGCGACGCTCTCGCTCGCGTCGCTGTCGGTGGTCATCGGCCTGCTGGCGCCGCCGCTCCACCGCTACGCGGGGCTCGCGGCGGGGCAGCTCCTCGACCCGACGGCGTACCTCGACGCGGTGCTCGGCCCCCGCGGCGGCGCCGCGCCGCGGACCGGGGTGTTGGGGCCGGTGGGGTGCTCCCCGGAGGGGCTGAAGTGCAGGCGAGCCACAGAAGGGGCTCGCCGGAACGCAAGCCCCGGAGGGGAGCACCCCACCGGCCCCACCACCCCGGCCGGGGGGCTTTGATGAGCCCCCTCGCGCAGAACCTGGTGCTCGCCCTCGCGTGGGTGTTCCTCACCGGCGATTTCTCCCTGCTCGGCGTCCTGTTCGGCGCGCTGCTCGGCTTCGTCAGCCTCTCGTTCGGCCAGCGCGCCCCGGTCCGGACCCGCTACGCGCGCGCCGTGCTCGGGTCGCTCCGGCTCCTCGGCATCTTCCTCTGGGAGCTCGTGCTCTCCAACGTGCAGCTCGCGCGCGACGTCCTCCGGCTGAAGCTCCCCTTCCACCCGCAGCTCCTCCGGCTGGACGTGGGCGATCTCGGGCGGACGCAGGTCGTGCTGCTCGCCAACCTGATCTCGCTCACGCCGGGCACGATCACGGTCGACGCCGAGAGCGACGGCTCGGCGCTCCTGGTGCACACGCTCTACGCCGCGGATCCGCCGGCGGTGCAGGCCCGCATGCGCCGGCTGGCCGACCTCATCCTGAGCGCGTCCGGCGAGAGGCCGCGCCGGCGCCCCGCCGAGGACGGGCCGTGATCGCGCTCGCGCCGATGTCCGCTGTGCTCCTCGGCGCGCTCGCGGCGCTCGGGCTCGCGATGCTGCTCTGCGGCATCCGCATCGTCCGGGGGCCCTCGCTGCTCGATCAGGTGCTCGCCTTCGACTGCTTCGTGCTGAACGTCGTCGGCGCGGTGCTGGTCTCCTCCATGCTGCTCGGCACGACGCTGTTCATCGATGTGGTGCTCGTGATCACCCTGCTCGGCTTCGCCGGGACCGTCGCGCTGGCCGCCTACGTGGAGGGGACCCTTGTGGATTGACGTGCTCGCGCTCGCCGCCGTCGTGCTCGGCGTCTTCTTCATGCTCGTCGCGTCGTTCGGCGTGCTGCGCCTGCCCGATTTCATGCAGCGGATCCACGCGCCCACGAAGGCGGCGACCCTCGGGCTCATCTTCCTCCTGCTCGCGCTGTCGCTGCACGCGCGGGAGGGCACCGTGGTGACGAAGGCGCTGATCGCGCTCCTGTTCATCGGGGTGACCGCGCCGGTAGGGGCGCACATCCTCGCCCGCGCCGCGAAGCGTCAAGGCGGCGCGCGACCTCCGGAGCCTCCGGAGCCGAATCGGAAGCATCATGAATGAAGTTTTCTCATCTTGATGTCGTCTACACGCGGGCGGCGCATCTCAACGCCGCTCTATGCCCCAGCCGCCGGTTGACAACCGCCGGGGGAGCTGCGATGGAATCGAAGAGCTTGGCCTCACGTACAGGAGACGTCGGATGTCGATGAGCATGAAGTTGATGAGTGCTGTGTTGATGAGCGTCGGCGTTGGCTTTGCTGGGGCCGCGTGGGCCGCGGGTGGGCCGCCGGACGCCCCCGCGTCGGTCACCGAGGAAGCGAAGAAGTTCGACTGCGGTAAAAAAGGACAGAAGGCCTGTCCGATGCAGGGCTGGATGAAGAAGGTGATGCAGACGGCGACCACGAGCGGAGACGGCGCGAAGATCGCGAAGGCGCTCGAGTACATCGCGTCGAAGCCGCCGCCCGGGATGGGCAAGTGGGTCTCCATCTCGAAGGAAGGCGCGGAGAAGGCCAAGAAGGGCGACATCGACGGCGCCAAGAAGAGCTGCAAGACCTGCCACGATATGTACAAGGCGGACTACAAGGCGAAGCACCGCGACCTTCCCTTCTGACGCGTCGCCCCGCTCTCCTCTCCTCCCTGTCCTCTCCCTCTCCCGCCGGACCGCTTCCCCTTGCAGCCCTGGTGATGTCCACCGGGGCTCGCGCCGGCCGTCGGGCGGCCCTGACGGCCCGCGATGCAATGAAGGCCATCAGGAGACCCTTCGGGGCGTCCATCAGGAACCCCTCGGGGGCCTCGATGTAGCGAAGGCCGTCGGGCGGCCCTTCGGGTCCCGGACAGGGGAGTGCCGAGGGCGGTGGGCGCGCCGGTCAGCAGCCGTCCTTGCTGGCAGCAGCGCAGATCTCCTCGGGCGCGAGCGTCCGGCTCCAGACGCGGAGGCTGTCGATCAGCCCGTTGAACTCGTCTCGACCGGAGGGCTGCTCGGAGCCGATGTGAATCGGCTGTGCCTCCATGGCGAGCACCGGTCCAGAGGTGCTCCGGTCGATCTGGACGCCGTTCACGTAGAGGCTCTGCGTGTGGCCGTCCGAGAGACAGGCGATGTGCGTCCACTCCCCCGGGACGATGGGATAAGGCACGTTCCTCTCGATGCCCATGGTGCAGCGGATCACGCCGCCTGGCATCAGGAAGAGGGACGGCTTCCCGTTGCTGTCGATCACGGTGAATCGATGGTGCTCCGGGAGGGAAGCCGGCTTGATCCAGACATCGATGGTCATCTCGGGGACGGTCCACGCGGCGTCATGGGGAAGGCGGAGGCTGCTCGAGGGCGTCAAGAGGAGCGCCTGTCCCTGCTTTCCGGGCGCGTAGCCCAGGTCGTGCGCGACCTCGGGCGTGAAGGCGTGCACCGAGCCGTCGTCGGGATTTCCATCGAACGCGAAGCACGCGATGAGCGACTCCGACGGCTCACACAGCGCCACGGGCTCCTCACCGGGCGGCTCGGGCGGCGACGGTGGGTCGGGTTGCTCGGGCGGCTCCGGCTGCTCCGGCTGCGGGGGTTGCTCCGGTGGCTCGGGTTGCTCCGGTGGCTCGGGTTGCTCCGGTGGCTCGGGTGGCTGAGGGAGCTCGACCTGGTCGGGTTGCCGGTGGAGCAGGCCGCCGGTGCCTTCGACATCGAGGATACAACCCGACAACAACACGACGATCGCGCCGCCCAGGCAGCCCGTGAACCGGTGAACTGGAAAGGGCATGAACGAGGCTCCTACGGCTCACCAGCGTAGCCCAAACGATCGCGTCATGTCACTGGACCTCGCATGACAATCACGATTCATGGCGTCCGGGACCCTCGCCCGTCCAGGCGCACAGCCCGTCCGTGCTGCCGTGAGGAGAGAAATGAACCGCAGCGTCGCAGAGCCCTCGGGTACGTTGCCGCCCAAGTTCGTCCTTGGTCCCGTGAGGGGGAAGAATTTGAACGACAGAGGCACAGAGAAGAGAATAAAGAACCTCTGTGTCCTCTGCGGTTCCTCCTCACATCGAGGCGTTCCAGCGGGCCGGCGACCCCGCGCTCATCGGCGCGGTCCAGGCGCAGCGCGCTCACTCCCAGCCGGAGCTGCTGGCGGCGCCCAGGATCGCGCTCACGCCGTAGACCTCACCGCCGCGCATCTTGAACATGTGCATGTCGGTGTTCCCCATGAACATGGTGAACCCGACGCCGATGCCCGCCTCGACGTCGGCGAAGATGAGACGAGGGGACAACTCGGGCGTCCCTGAGCCCGGCTCGCCAGGAGCGCAGCTCGCGCCGGCGCTGCAAGCAAACGAGCCACCACCGTTCTCGATGCGCTTGCAGTCGCTGACCGTGTTGCAGACGCCGCGCGGGAACAGCCAGAAGTACTTGTTCATCCAGCCCATGAGCTCGTCCCGCGCGTTGCGCTCGATGCTCCCACCGGTGCCGGAAACCTCCGTCCCCCCTGTGGACGCCGGCCCACCCCCCGTTCCACCGGTTGCACTGGTCCCCATGCCGCCGCTGCCATCTGTTTCCAGCGGAGGCGACGTATCGGCGCCGTCTCCGCTGCAAGCGATGAGCGCAAGCAACGGCAGGCAGCCGGCGAGGGAGCGACACGCAGCGAGGAGGGATCTCACGCTATGGTCAGCCACTCTCCTCGCCTAGTTCTCCCACTCCGGCGAGTCAAGGCGATCTCGCCTATAATGCCCCCGCGCCTCTCGAATGCTCATTCGGGGGATAGAAAAGAATCGTCACAGCGCACCGCGCTGTTCATTTGCCCCCCCGCGCGGGTGGCCCCATCCTCCTGCGTTTGGGGTGGCCCCATGACCCTGCAACAAACGCCGCCAGGTGGCCCCATGAGGCTGCAAACTGGCACGCAGCACGCCGATGCGCCCTTCTGCACGCTCTGCACGCTCTGCACGCTCTGCGCCGCGCTCGACCCACTCTTTCGACCCATGAACGAGGCGTCGCGACGCTCGCGGTCCCGCCACTTCGGTTCGCCGCGCCACACTTCTTCGCGCAGCGATCCGGCTTCTTTTACCCACGCGCCGAGTGGCGAAAGATTACTCGGGCGCAGGCAGATGTGGAGGCTTATAGCGCACCAGAGATCCGCGACCCCTGCAGCGCCTCACGACGTCTCCCCCGACGCCACGCGACCAGGCCAAGGCCGAACAGCGCGGCGAATTGCCAGCGTTCCGACGAAACACGACTGAGACTGCAGGAACAACCCGAACTGCCCTGGTCCGTGGTGCCACCATCCGCGCCCCCCGATCCACCGGAGCTGCCCTCGGACGCGCCGCCAGTCGAACCGCCGCCAGTCGAACCGCTGCCAGTCGAACCGCTGCCAGTCGAACCGCTGCCAGTCGCACCGCTGCCAGTCGCACCGCTGCCAGTCGAACCGCTGCCAGTCGAACCGCCGCTTTCCGAAGACGAGACGCTATCGCACAGCTTGCCAGTTCCAGGAGGGGGCGAGCACACGCCGGCGTCTGGGATGTTTTCACCCGCCGTCCCAGTGAGACGGAAGTAGATGCCGTACCTATCTGCGTATCGCTGATAGTGTGGAGTGAACGTCAACGTGCTATCGGAGTCCGTGTTCCGCAGCGTGAATTCCGCCGTGCCCGGGGTTTGAACCAGGTTGTTCTTGATGTCGGCGATCCACTCGTTGATCGTGATGCCGTTGTTGATACCGATGGTGTCTTTGATGATGACACCAGGGGGAATAGTAGCCTTCTCAGATGCCCACTGGGGCTCCGACAGCATCCTTTCCGTCCCGAGACCGGCGCTCAGGACGATCGGTCCGTAGACGAACGCCACTGCATTGGGGTTGTCGGGAAGTCTCGACACCTTCACCTCCATTGGCAGCGTGAGCTCCACCTTGTCTCCGGGCTTCCAGGTGCGACCTACCGTAAGGTAGCCGTTCGCTTCCGTTGCGTCGCATGCCTGACCGTTGACCGTAATCGTCACGGGCTGGCACCAAGCAACCCAGGACGGCTTTCTGAAGTTGATCGTGACCGCATCGGCCGGGGCAGCGGTAATCTCGAAAACCGCCTTGTTGGAAAGAGGGAAATTGGAGGTCTGTTTCAACGACAGACCCCGCGCGGACCAAGTCAACGTCGAGCTGAGGAACATGTTGACGTACAGATCCGTGTCGTCATGGAAGTACAAGCTGTCATTGAGCTTGGTATAGTTCTCCATACCGGTTCCGTTGCAGCACCAGAAAGTGTCCTCCGGTTTGCCGAACACCTTGAAATACCCTGTTCCCATGGGTTTGAAGTAGGTCGTCATTCCATTCGTCGGATTGACGGCAGACATGATTTCGTTGATATGGGTCTGCTCGTAGTAGTCGGCGTACTTGACGTCCCCCGTGGCTTTGAAGAGCCCTCTCGAGAGCTTCAACATGTTGTACGCGTTGCACGTTTCGTTGTTCACATTGTCCCTTTGCGCGTCCAACTGCCTGGGTTCGTGAAAATGCTCGAGTTGGCTATTCCCACCGGTGACATAGGTGTGATCCCTCAACACGATGGACCAAAACTGTTCTGCCGCGGTGTAGTAGAACTTCTCCGTTTCGCCCAGCGTCCGATAGCGGTTCAGGGCGCCGATGAACTTGGGGATTTGCGTATTGGCATGCTTGCCTGGCAGGATGTTGTTGCCTTGAGAAATCGGAGTGAAGAGCGAGTCCTCGTCGAAAACGTGGGCTGCCGTCAGGTGATTGACGTTGTTCGTCAGCCTGTACAGATCGTACAGGCAATCGTTCATGCCGCCGTACTCAACGCCCAGGACCTTCCTTCGAAGGTCCGCATCCCAGGTTGAGCTGCGATTGTAGGTCCAGTCCCCCAACTTGCTCGCGATTTCGAGGGCTGTCGCATTTCCTTCGAACTCGTAGACGTCGATGAGGCCTGCGATGATCTTGTGCATCGTGTACCATGGCGCCCAGCTGGAGCCGTCGGCCTTCCCCTCGATGACGTCGAAATGCGTCTCCGGCGACGCGAACAGGTATCCTTTAAAATTCGCGTCTTGAAATGATTTCAATTGACTGATCGTGTAGTCGATCTTCTGCGCGATAGCGGCGCTTTGCTCCGCGTCGGAGCCATTGAGTTGTTTGTACGCTTGCGCCATGGCGGACATGTAGTGGCCTATCGTGTGCCCGCGCAAGAGGCTCCAGCCACCCTCCCACCCGCCGTAGAGATTGATGCCCGGCGAATTCCCAGGGTCCTTTCCTTGCGACACCGCCTTGAAGCCCGCCAGAAGTCGGTCGGGGTCGAGGCTCATGATGTACGCGAGCTCTTTCGAAGAGACGTTCTGGTAGTACGCGTCGGTCACGCTCACCTCGTCCAGTTCGAACTCCTGCAGCTTCTCGACGGAGTCCGCGGCGGACGCCACCCCGGGAGTGAGGGCTCCAAACAGAAGCGAAACAGTCAACGCGGTGGCGCCCGAGAGCGAGCGCCGGTACTGCAGGATTCTCTTGCTCATGATAGCTCCTTTCATATCTAGAATGCGTGGTATCTAGGAAATTCAAAACGAGACTACGCCGCGCCAAACAGCGACGAGGCCTCCTCTTTATTCACTTAGCGACTGTCGCACCATCGCGATCAAGCACTGCCCAGACCGCTCTTCGGGGTTGGTAAATTAACTATGTGATCGATGCCGATGGGCTGCATGCTGACGAGGAACGCCGCGCCGCGGGCGAAGAACATGCCCGCGAGCGTCACCAGGAACGGGGGCAGAGAAGACCGATGGCTCAGGTGCCCCGTCATCGCGCCGAACGAGACCGACACCGCGAGGCCGATACAGGAGGAGCGCCAGGAGGCCGAGCAAAGTCCAAGCCTCGCGGCGCCCGCGCATGAGCAGCAGGGCGCCGGCGCACCCGATGAAGAGGAGGATCCCGATGCCCGTGGGATTGGCGTTCGTGGGCGCCGCTTCCATGATCTTTTCAAGCATCGGGCGGAGCCTCCTTCTGATGGGCGATAGCCTGGATGATCGACAAGGGCGTCACCGACTCTCCCGCGAGCTCGCCTGCTGCTTGCGGTCCCTCAAGACCGCCACCCTGGAGCAGTTGCGCGCGATCTCCTCGAGCTCCGACGAGATCAAGACCGTGGCGACCCCCTTCTCGCTGAGCGACTTCGCCAGCGACTGGAATAGACGCCGTGCATGGGTTGCACTCGACCGTCGCGTTCAGCTTCCCCTCCATCCTGGCCTCGAACGCCGGCTTCACGTCGTCGATCGATATCACCAGGATATCCCGCCCGGGCTTCAACCCTGCCGCCAGGATCGCCTGAATCGCCCCGAGCGCCATGTCGTCGTTGTGAGCGTAGACGGCGTTGATCTCGCCCTTGTGGGCTGAGAGCAGCGTCTCACGGCTTTTCCCTTGGCGCGCGTGAAGTCACCGCTCTGGCTCGCGATGATCTTCATGTCCGGAGGTTTCGCGATGGCCTCGGCGAAGCCGGTCTTGCGCATCACCGCCACGTCCGCCGCCGGCGTGCCCACGAGCTCGATGATGCACGCGTTGCCGTTCGTCTGCTTTGCGAGCCACGCCTCGCGGGAGCAGCCGGCGGCGACGGATGCCGAGCCCAGGATGGCCAGGGACATCCTCCGTGACACGTGGCTTTGAGGGTTCATGCTCCTCAACATAGATTACGCCGTCCCCGACGGTTGTGATCCGGCCACGTCGCAAGCACCGCCGGATCTTTGAAGGAATCATCTCCGGTGAACAGCACTCGATATTTCACGACAGCCGCCGAACAAGCGCGGTATGCCGTGTTCTCTGGTGGAGCACCCTCGGCCCGATGCCAATCCCCATCGTTCAGCGATCGCTTCCGCGACGACCGAGCGAACAGAGTTGGTACAAAAAATCGATCAGACGATGAATGCCTCGGTACGCGCGGCGACCCGAGCAAGGCGCAGCCACAAGGATACCCCTCGGCGCAAATGTGAACGATCACATGGCCATCGTCAATTCCAATCGACAGGTCCGTAAGTATCTCGATCCCGAGGGAGCACGAGGCTGGCGGGGCTCCTCCGGAGCGCCGCGGCAAGAGGGGCGGGCGCCTTACCGCGATCATCGCCGGCCCGATCGACGAACTCGAAGCCGAGCAGCGCATCGGCAGCTGGCGCGCGACGCGGCGCATGGCGTCCGCATCGCCAGCTCGAGGTCGCGTCGCCGCGCGCCGGTGGTGGCGGCGCTGCAGCGCCTGTGTGACCGCGACCCGATGCCCGCCCCTCTTGACGCGGCGCTCCGGGAGGAGACCTGTCTGCCATCGGGGCGCGAGGGCGGTCTCCGGCGGCCGTTTCGAGTTGACATCGCGTTTGTGAACGTTCACACTTTGTCTCGAGGCCCCGCTTCGGCGCTGCCCAGGACTGGTCTCGACTTGGACACTCTTCTCGTGGAATCCGCGGCCATTGTTACATCAACGAGGACCGACTTTCGGTGGTGTGCGATCGTGCGCCGTGGTGATTTGGCGCTGGGGATAATCGTCCGCGGTGCGAAACGAAACCGCGCGCGCCCGCGGGCGACCTGAGCTCCGGCGGCATCGACGCGCATCGGAAGGGACCGGCTCCAGGTCACCTGGCACGGGCGGGCACGGCCACGCTCCACGGAGGGCGCTGGGTCGATGCTGCCGTGCGCGGCAGCGCTGAGGCGTCCGCTACGCCGCGCCGAGGACGATGCCCTTGCGCCCACAGGGCGCGATTTCTCATGCAAAATCAGCACTGTGCCCTGGCGACGGGAGGTCTTGAGAGGCGCTCTTCTTATCTCCCCTTCCCTCTGTCCCTTTAGCGCCCTTTGCGGCCTGGCGTCTTTGCGTTTCACGCTCGCCCCCCCGCAAGGCAGCAACGCCCCTGGCGGCGCTCAGCGGAAGTCGTCGACGTTCATGTTGTACCGCTTCATCCACCGGTGCACCTGCACGCGATCCCGCCCGAGCACGCGCGCCACCGCGGCGACGTTCCCCTGGTGCTGCACCAGGAGCTGCCGCAGCGCCTTCTCCCCCGGGGCGGTCCGCGGCGGCAACGGCCCGTTCAGCGCGGATACGCCCTCGCCGTCCGGCGCCGCCTCGTCCTCCGGCGGCGCCGCGGAGGCGCGGAGCTCCTTCATTGGCGGGGGCCGGGACGCCGTGCTCCGCGCTGCGTACGTCTTCATCCGGTCCCGCATGCTCTCCCCGAGATCCTCGAGCTCGAGCGAGGCGCCCCGATCCGCCGCGGCCCAGCGCTTGATGAGCGCCTCCACCTCTCGCACGTTGTACGGGAAATCATAGTGGAGCAGGCCCGCCATGAACGCCATGCTGGGGCGGATCTCCGCCCCGCCGTGGCGTCCCGCCAGCGCGATGCAGAGCGAGAAGATGTCTTCCTTGCGTTCCCGGAGGGGAGGCAGGGTGATGCTGAAATCGTTCAGCCGAGCGAAGAGATCCGCCCGGAAGGAGCCTGTCTGCTGGAGCTTGTCGAGATCGCGGTGGGTGGCGGCGACGATCCGGACGTCGATCTGCTCGGGCTGCGTCGCGCCGAGCGGCGTGATCTCCTTCGACTGGATCACCCGGAGCAGCTTCGCCTGCGCCTCCGCCGGCATGTCCCCGATCTCGTCGAGGAAGAGCGTGCCCTGATGGGCTGCGCGGAGGATGCCCGCCCGGTCGCGGTCGGCGCCCGAGAAGGCGCCGCGCCGGTGTCCGAAGAGCTCCCCCTCGACGAGAGCCGCCGGAATGGCGGCGCAGTTGACGGCCAGGAACGGCCCGCTCCGGCCGCTCCACTCGTGGAGCTGCCGGGCGAAGATCTCCTTTCCAGTCCCGCTCTCGCCGCGGATCAGCACCGAGAGCTCGCTGCGCGCGACCTCGCGCAGCCCCGTGGCAAGGCGCTGGATCTGGTATCCGCCGACGATCCGCCCCGTCGAGAAGCGCGGCCGGACGTCCGGCGCGGCCGGTTCGTCGAGGTAGGCGCCGTCGATGCGGTAGTGGGCATAGCGCTCGGCGTCGCTCTCGACGAACTTGAAGATGGCGTCGCCGATCCGGATCTCGTCGAGGTGCGCGAGGGCCGCCTCCGTCACGAACTCGCCGTTCCGGAGCGTGCCGTTGCGGCCGCCGAGATCGGTGAGCACCCAGGCGTCGCCGCGCCGCTCGAACCGCGCGTGCTGCCGCGACGCGGCCCGCGTCGGAACATGAATATCGGCGCCCGGATCCCGGCCAAGGACCGCGCCCCGCTCGGGCAACGCGTAGGCAGGACGAATCTGCTCGTAGTTGTCGGCGTAGAGCAGCACGATGCCCGCACCTCCCCCCTCGCCACGCGGGACCGGCATGTAAATTTGCATCGACGCTGTAGTATCGATACCCTTCGGCCATGATCTGCTGTCGCTGGGCATTGCGCGCTGCGATGGTATCAAACACACATCCGGGAAGCGTAGAATTCGTTTCAGGCGTTGCCCGCGGCGCGGAGCGGTATCCGGATCGCCCCTCTCACCCACCCGCTGCTGAGCCCACCCAGCTTCTCCCACCGCCGCCGCTCGGCGGCCCCGCGAGGCCACGCCGCAGCGCTCGTCGGGCGCGGGCCGAGGAGGCTCCGCGCGCCCGTCGCGCAGGACGTCGCGGAGCTCGAGGGCAGAGGGCGAGCGGCGCTACCCGTTGCTCGCCAGTCGCCGGCGGTCGTCCGTTGCTGGCGCTCCGCTGCTCGCTGGTTGGGCGGTCCCGCTGCTCGCTGGTTGGGCGGTCCCGCTGCTCGCTGGTTGTTGGGCGAATCACCCGCCGCGCGGCCGAGCAGCAGGACACCACGCAATGCGCAAGGAGCGATTGCGATCCGCGCGGCGTCAGCGCGGGCGATTGAACTTTGCAGTGGACGCGGGCTTGTCGAACCCGGTAGCGTTCTCCATTGTCGTGTCAGGTCCCCCTGGGACAGCTCGCGAATCCGCGCGGGACTGTCGATATTGCGACACGGTTCAAGCGGGAGGATGCAATGAGGTATCTCGCTGTGCTCGCCGTCGTGGGCGTGGTCAGCGCGCTCGCCCCCACGTCGCCGCCGGTCATCGGGATCGATGCCGCCGGGGCGCATGACTGCGCGCGTCAACAGGGCATCTGCACGGAGCCGTCCTCCGGGGAGCACCACGAGCTCCTCGTCTTCGTGGGAGAACGGCACCGCCCCGCGGACCGAGAGGCGCTCCCCGGGCGGTGAGGGGCTCTCCCGCGGCGCCTTGACGCGCGCGCGGCGGCTCAGGCGCTGAGGCGCGGGGCCGCGTCGCTGTCCGGAGGCCCCGCGTCGGCGCGGGCCGCCTGCGGCCGGTCGTCTTCGGCCAGGAGGTCCGCGCTCCGCGCGACCGCGTACACGGCGCGGATCTGCGCCGCGGGCGTGGGCTCTGGCCCGGGGTTGAGGAGCACCGCCCCGCCGTCGAGCTCCAGCGCCACCGGGATCGCGCCCCGCAGCTCGAGCGCTGCCCGCAGGTCCTCGAAGCCCAGCGCGCCGCCCGCCTGCGCCGCCTCCTGTGCCTCGATGCGCAGGAGCTCCTGCCCGCCCGCGCCGAGCAGCTCCTCGTAAAGGGACGTCACCCCCGGCACGAAGGCGCTGTGCACCATGAAATAGTTCTTGATGCGCTCCGTGCTGACGAGGCTGAGCCGCAGCCGATCGGGGCCGGCGAAGCCGCACCTGCCCGCGTCGAGCAGGCTCCGGACGTGCTCGCCCTTGGCCACCGAGGAGAACTCCGCGAGCACGTGCAGCCGCCCGCCGTGCAAGAGCTCCCGGCTCTCCAGCGCCCGCGCGAAGCGGATGAGCCGCAGCGCGGTCCGCGCGTCGCGATCGAGCCCCTCGGGCTCGCTCAGGAACACCGCCGCGGAGGGCGGCGCCCCGCGCGCGGCGCAGCGCACCGCGAGCGAGGCGAGGTCGTGGCCCCGCTGCGTGTACACGGTGGCGCTGCCGCCGCGCACGAGCGGGACCGTCGCCCCCTCCGCGCCCGGCGGCGGGCTGTCCGGCGCGAACCGGAACCCGAGCGAGGCGAGCCGCTCCGGGAGCGGCATCCGCTCGTCGCCGCGCTCGCCGAGCACGAGCGTCACCTCGATGCCGGGGACGAACTGCGCGAGCGCGTGCAAGAGCGCGGGCAGCGCGGTGCTGTACCCCACGATCAGCACCCGCCCGAGGTGTCCGCGGCGCAGGCAGAGCCGCGCTGCCCACGCCCGCGCGGCGTCGCTCGGCCCGGGGGGCGCCTCGGCGGCGGCGATCCCGCGGCCCATGAGCAGCTCTCGCCCGTGGCGCCGCAGCGGCGCGTAGGTCGCCGTCACCCCGATGAGCCCCCGCAGCCGCCGCGCCGGCACCCGGTCCGCGCGCGCGCCGAGCGCCCAGGCCGGCGACCCCTCGGGCGGATCGAGCAGCGGATTCACCCACGGGACGAGCCCCTCCACGGACACGAGCTCGCCCTTCCCCCGCCGCGGCACCTCGTCCCCGAGGAAGACGCCCGTGAGGATCACCCGGTTCCGGCAGGCGGCCCGCGCCATGCGCGAGAACGAGATCTCGCCGCTCCCCGCCTCGCCGAGCGCGGCGATGGCCCGGATCTCGGCCTCTCCGAGGAAGATGTGGGTGTAGAACTCGGAGCCGTCCGCGGTCATGAGATCGGTGTAGAGCGACTCGACGCCCGGCGAGATCAGGTGCTGGCACAGGAACAGCCCGAGGAAGCGCGGCATGTCGAGCGGATAGGTCCCTGGGCCGCCCACGGCCTGGAGCAGATCGCGGTTCCGGCTCTCGTACACCTCCACGAACACGTGCCCCCTGCGGTTCTGCGCCCGGAAGGACGAGAGGGCCATCGCGGTCAGGGCGTCGGCGTCGGGGCCGGCGTCGGACCGCGCGAGGATCAGCGCGCGCTTGACCCCCGCGGCGCCGACGAGCGCGAGCGCCTCCGGCTGCGCGCCGTCGCCCTTCCGGTAGGCCACCCAGCGCATCCCCGGCGCGTAGAGGTACGCCGGCGGGTCGTCCTGGGTGCCGAGGAGCGCCATCCGCGGCAGCGCGTGCCGGGTCGGCGGGGGCCCGCGGTGGGCGAGCCACTGCCACACCTCCGAGAGGCGGAGGCTCCTGAGCGCGCGGTGGCGCTCGTACAGCCGGACGAGCTCCTGCACCAGGAGCTCCGCCTCGTGCACGGCGCCGATGACGAGCGCGTGCCCCGCGTAGCCGACCGGCCGGCGCCGCGCCGCGCGCACGACCTGGTCGACCACGTTGGCGCCGATGCCGATGATGAACGAGGTCACGAAGACGCCCACCAGGGTGAGCCCGAGCGAGACCACGGCGACGGCGGGGTGCACCCGCAGGTGCTCGACGAGGTTGTCCGCGCTCTCGAGCTGCCGGAACGACCACCACATCCGGTCGAGGAAGGTGGCGTCGGGGACCGGGCCCCGGCCGTCGTAGTCGTGCGCGACCGCGAGGTGGCCGAGCAGGACGGCGGCGCCAAACGCGAGCCCCCAGACGGCCAGCGTGACGAGCCCGAACTGCTCGAGCAGCTCGCGCCGCGTCATGATGGCGTAGAGGTCGCGCGCGATCTCGCGCGTGAAGCGCAGGAGCAGGAACAGCCGCGAGAGCCGCAGCACGGGCAGCGCGGCCGCGGCGTGCGCGTCGAGGAGCTGCTCGAGCGGCAGGAAGCTCAGCCAGGCGATGACGTCGACCGCGAAGAGGAAGACGTCGAGGCGCGGCCGCTCGGGGCCGAGCCTGCGCAGGAGGACGGCGCGCAGGAGGAGCTCCGCGCCGAAGATCCCGAGGAAGTACGGCCGGAGGGCGTCCTCGAGATCCGGGGCGGGCAGCACCGAGGCGAGGATCAGGATCGAGAGCGCGGCCTTGACGGGGCGGGTCTCCAGCCCGCTGGCCAGGCGGAGGAGCAGGGGCGGGCGGGGCGCCATGGGGCGCGAGGATAAGCGACCTCGCGCCCGTCCGCCTCCGGGCGGCGCGGGCGCGACGGCCCGGGGGGTGGAGGGGCGCGCCGCGCCGGGGGCGACCCGGCGCGGCGGCCGTCCCCGCGACCTACTGGCGGCCGAGGTAGCTCATGAGCCAGGTCATGGCCGGCCGCATGGGGCCGTCGTTGGCCTGCTGAAGGCCCGTGTTGGCCCTCCAGGTGGCGCCGATGACGTGACCCCAGAGGGTGATGCCCGTGACCTTCGGGTGCGTGTAGAACATCGTGAACTGCTCCTCCATCACCCGCTTCTGCTGGTTGTCGTCCGCGAGGCCGATGTCGTACTCGGTGATGTGCACGGGCTTGCCCAGGGAGGCGAGCTGGTCGATGTACCTCTTCACCGTGGCGGTGTTGATCTTGTACGCGTCGTGGGCCTGCGCGCCGAGGGCGTCGACCGGGGCGCCCGCCTGGATCACCGCCCTCGCGATCTTCATGAAGTTCTGGTGATCGGCCTCGTACTCGATGTTGTTGTAGTCGTTGAGGATCAGGACCGCGTTCGGGCAGAGCTCGCGGGCCCACTTGAAGGAGTTGACGATCCAGTCATAGCCGCTGGCGCCGTCGCCGCCGATGGCGTTCTTGTAGGAAGGCGTGGTGTGGGGCGGCGGCTCGTTGACGACGTCGATGTACTTCGTGTTGGGGTAGCGCTGGCAGAACGCCTGCATCCAGTCGCGCACGGCCTGCCGCTGGTCCGCCGCGGAGAGCTGCGTGATCCAGGTCGGCTGCTGGCTGCCCCACACGAAGACGTGCTGCTTGAAGATGATGTTGTTCTGCTGCGCGAACTGGTAGATCCGGTCGAGCGCGCTCCAGTCTCGCTGGCCCCGGGACCGCTCGACGGAGCCCCACTTGCCCTCGTTCTCGGGCGTGATCTGGTCCCAGTGCCTCTCGAAGCCCCTCTCCACGGCGTTCCTCGTCGTGATGTTGCCGACGAACTTCTTGCCCGGCGTGCCGCCGCCGCCGCCCGAGCCGCCGCCGCCCGAGCCGCCGCTGCCGCCGGAGCCCCCGGCGCCGCCGCTGCCGCCGGAGCCGCCAGCGCCGCTGCTCGTCGAGGAGCTCGATGAGGTGCTCGTCGAGGAGCTCGATGAGGTGCTCGTCGAGGAGCTGCTCGTGCTGGTGCTCGAACCTCCGTTGCCGCCGCCGTTGCCGTTGCCGGTGACGGAGACGAGCGTGGGCATCCCGGCGCCGTTCGCGCAGAAGCCGAACGACGCCGTGCCGCCGTTCTTGGCCACTGTCCCGTTGTAGCCCACGTTGACGGCGTTCAACTGCCCGTTCGACTGGGTGAGGGTCGCGTTCCACCCGTTGCTCAGCGTCGCGCCGTTGAGCCCGACGACCACGCGCCAGCCGGTGGTCGCGCTCTCGCCCAGGTTCTTGATCGTCACGTTCGCGCAGTACCCATTGTGCCACTGCGACGGAACCGTGAGCGTCGCCTCCGTCCCGCCATCCTGGCTGACCACCCCGGAGCTCAGGAAATCGCTGTCTTCCTCGTCGAGGGGCTCGACGGTGCAGGCGACCAAGCAGCAAGCCAGAGAGGCAAATGAAGCAGCGAAGTAACCAAGCAAGCGATGGGTATACATCAAGGTTCTCCTGGTCGGATCGGCCGACCCGCGGACGTCTGTTCGAGACGAATAATTAAACCAAGGATGCGCCCGCGAGCGCTGCCGGTCCATGGGTTGAATCCACGATTCCCGGTCAGCGCTCTCTTATCACGGTTATGCCGATCGGCATGCCTCCTTTGTACGCCGAACGTCAAAGTGGCCGCGGGGGCAACCCTCGCACACAGCCGCCTTCCCTGCGCGAAGGGGCGAACACGGGATCATGCCGGCAATACAGCGGCGCGGTACGCGCTGGCCACGTGAAGAATCATGGCCATGTCAATCCGCCCTCCCGGGAAAGACACGACGACTCGACAATTCATCCATGGTACGGCCGGGCACCACGGCAGTCCGACGCTTCGCCTGGAGCGCAAACACTCCATGACACCGGACAGGCGGGGAGCCAGGCGCGCGGGGGCCGCGGCGGCGCGACCTCGGCCTCCTCACTTCCGGAACGGCTGAGCTTGCCCTACAGTCCGGCGATGACCTCCGCCGCCGAGCCCCTGTTCCAGCCGCTGCGACTGCTGCGCCTCACCCTGCGCAGCCGCATCGTCATGTCGCCCATGACACGCCAGTTCTCCCCCGGCGGCGTGCCCGGCCAGAACGTCGCGGACTACTACCGTCGCCGCGCCGAGGCGGGCGTGGGCCTGATCGTCGCCGAGGGGACCGGCATCGATCACCCCTCGGCGATCGGCAGCGACGCCCCGGGGGAGAACAACATCCCCGTGCTCCACGGCGAGGCCGCGCTCGCGGGCTGGAAGAAGGTGGTGGACGACGTGCACGCCGCGGGCGGGATCATCTTCCCGCAGCTCTGGCACATGGGCGTGCTCCGCGTCCCGGGCACCGGCCCCTCCCCCGACGCGCCGTCCTCCCGCCCGTCGGGCCTCTGCGGCGTGCGGGTCGGCGCCCATTCCCTGCGGCCCGGGGTCGTGGAGCGGCTGCTCCCGCCGACCGAGCCGATGACGGACTCCGAGATCGCCGACGTGATCGCCGGCTATGCCCGCAGCGCGGCCAACGCCAGGGCCGTCGGCTTCGACGGGATCGCGATCCACGGCGCCCATGGCTACCTGATCGACACCTTCTTCTGGGAAGAGACCAACAAGCGCACGGACCGCTGGGGCGGCGATCGGGTCGGCCGCGCGCGCTTCGGCGCCGAGGTGGTCAAGGCCGTCCGCGCGGCGGTCGGCCCCGACATGCCCATCATGCTCCGCTACTCCCAGTGGAAGCAGCAGGACTACAGCGCCCGGCTCGCCCGCACCCCCGAGGAGCTGGAGATGCTGCTCGGGCCCCTGGTGGACGCGGGCGTGGACGTGTTCGACGCCTCGACGCGCCTCTTCTGGAAGCCGGCGTTCGAGGGATCCGACATGACGCTCGCCGGCTGGACGAAGAAGGTCAGCGGGAAGCCGTCCGTGGCGGTCGGCGGCGTCGGCCTGTCCAAGGACCTGCAGACCGGCTTCGCCGGAGACATGGTGTCGGTGAACAACCTCGATCAGGCGATCACGCGGATCGAGCGCGGGGAGTTCGATCTCCTGGCGGTCGGCCGCTCGCTCCTCGTCGATCCGGAGTGGGCGCTCAAGGCGCGCGAGGGCAAGCCGTTCAAGCCGTTCAGCGTCGAGCCGTTCAGCTATCTCCATTGAGCCAGGGTCGATGAGCATCGAGGACGACGCCCCGCTCCTTCGGGCGATGAGCCACTTCGGCGTGAGCCGCGACGCGCTGCTCGGCATCGGCGGCGAGGCGTGCGTCTTCGCGCTCGGGAGGGACAGGATCTTGCGCGTCCACCACCCCGGGGCGACGCGGGACGCGGTCGCTCGGCGGGCCCGGCTGCTCGAGGAGCTCAACCTCAGCGCAAGCGAGGTGCCGTTCTCGATCCCGCGCGTGGTGGAGACCCACGAGGCGCACGGGCGCCTCGTCACGATCGAGCCGCGGCTGCCGGGGCGGCCGCTCCTGCACGTCCTCGGGGAGGTGACAGGGGCCGAGCGTGACCACCTTCTCGTTCGCTTTCTCGATTGCTCGACGCGCATGCACGCCCTGCGCGTGGACCGTCCGTGGTACGGGGACCTGTGCGAGGCGGCGCCGGTCCGGGCGCGCTCTTACCGCGCATACCTCGAGCGGCGCGCCAGGAAGAGCCTGGACGCTGCCGGAGATGACCTGGAGCGGATCGACGCGGCGCAGCTCTCGGCCGCGCTGCCCGAGCCGGATCGGCCGAGCTTCGTTCACCTGGATCTCTATCCAGGCAATGTGCTGGTCGAGGCGCGGGAGGTGAGCGCCGTGGTGGATTTCGGGGGACCATCCCTCGTCGGCGACGCTCGGCTCGACCCGGTGTCGTCTGCCATCTATCTCACGCCCTACATCAGCCCAACTGCCACGGATCGCGATCGAGGCCTCGCCCGCGAGTGGTTGAAGGCGCAGCGCCTCGACGAGCTGTTCGCGCCGGCGGAGCGCTGGCTCGCCGCCCGCTGGTCGTTCGCTCGGGACGATGAGCGCCTGCATCGATGGTGTCGGATGGTGTTGCTCGGGCAGGGCGGTTGAGCGGCCGTCGCCCGGTTGCAGCGCGCCGGCGACGGTGCGACGGACAGCGTCGCCATGAACGAAGAGCGGATCATCTGGATGCACCCTGACGCCCCCGTCACCATCCCATCGCTGGTGGAGGACTTCACGGCGCTGGGCGTCCAGCCCGGCATGACCTTGCTGGTCCACTCCTCGCTGAGCAAGCTCGGCTGGGTCTCCGGCGGAGCGGTCGCGGTGATCCTGGCGCTCGAGGAGGTGCTGACGCCCGAGGGTACGCTGGTGATGCCGACCCACTCGGCCGGCCTGTCCGACCCGGCGCTCTGGCAGGATCCGCCCGTGCCCGAGGCGTGGTGGGCGCCGATCCGAAGGACCATGCCGGCCTACGACCCGGACCTGACGCCGACGCGGCAGATGGGCGCCATCCCCGAGACGTTTCGCAAGCAGCGCGGCGCGCGCCGCAGCGCGCACCCGCTCATGTCGTTCGCCGCCTGGGGCCGTCACGCCGAGCTGGTGACGGCGAACCACGGCCTCGCGTACGGCCTCGGCGACGGCTCGCCGCTCGGGCGCGTCCACGATCTCGACGGCTGGGTGCTGCTGCTCGGCGTCGGCCACGGCAACAACACCTCGCTCCACCTGGCCGAGCACCGCGCCGACTACCCGGGCAAGCGGCCCGAGGTGCGCCACGCGCCCGTCCTGATCGACGGAGCGCGGACGTGGGTCGCCTTGGACGACATCGCGCTCGACAGCGCGGATTTCGAGCAGATCGGCGCGGATTTCGCGAGGGACACCGGCCAGGAACGCCGCGGTCACGCCGGCGACGCCGCCGCCCTGCTGATGCCGCAGCGGGCGCTCGTGGACTACGGGGTCGAGTGGATGCAGCGAAATCGCAGGTAGGGTCGCGGCGACGGCGGGGCTGTCGCCGCTTCAGCTCGGCCGGGCCGTCGCCGCTTCGGCGGGTCAGGGCTCCCGCGCGGCCCGCGCTCGGGTACGCCTCCCGACGGCCAGATCGTACGCGTCGGCGAGCAGCGGCCGCACCGCCTCGAACGTCGCCTCGCTCGGGTTGAGCACGCACACCCAGGACTGCGGTGCGTGGACCGGGTGCGGCATGATCCGGTCCAGGGCGGTGAAGTCATGGCCGGTGCTCACGGCGCCGGACGGCCCGGGAGGGGATGGCTGAGGGCCGAACAACGCGCGGTACGTCTCCTTGCTCACGCCGATGTTCAGGCGGAACACGCCCGGGCGATCCAGGTTCGAGGCGCGATCGAAATCGCCATAGTCCTTGGTCACGAGGGTGGCGAACGGAAACCTCTGCCTGGGCTCGAGGTCGCGATCGGGGTCGTGGATGAAGAACGTATCGCCCACCGCGATCTCCGGGGCTTCGCCCGGCGCCGGGCGCACGACGTCGACGCCGGCGAACGTATCGGCGATGTAACGGATGATCGTGGCTTCGTCCATGAATCCTCGCTTCGGGCTGCCCGACCCTCGCGGATTGCGCCGCGGCTGCCGAGCGCGGCGATCCGGGCCGCTTCTCGGAAAAGGAGCGTGTATCAACGGCTCCTTCAGGCATCAAGGGGGTCGCCTCCGCGCCGCACCGAGGGAGCCGCGCCGCGCCAGGGTCCGAGCTGGCGTTCATCACCGGGATCTCTCCCTTCGACCCGAGTGGCGGGCCGCTGTCCTGGTACGTCGACAAGCTCCCCGTGCTGGCGGACTCGCTGGTTCACCCCGAGGATCCGCCCGACCTGTCCGATTTCTGGGCGCTGCGGGGCCAGTACCTGAGCATCTTCGATCGGGTGATGGCGGAGCACGATCTGGATGCCCTCGTGTTTCCGCAAACCTACGAGGAGATCCCTCCGCTGTTCAGCGACGCCACCTACGCAGCGACCACGGAATCGGCGATCAACATCGTCGACGAGGCGCGGCGGCGCACCGGCGCGCTGCCGCACGGCGTCGCGTGGGAGGCGGCGCCGCGCGCGGTGCCGCCCTCGCTCGAGCGGCACCTCGGGCAGGACATGGCCGAGGGCGTGGGCTGGAAGCTCGTGCCGCTGCAGCGGTTCCCGGACCTCTGGGAGCTCTCGCTCGACAACGACGTCATCCTGTGGGACCTGCCCGCGGCGCTCGCCGCCTGGCTCGACGACGCGGAGGACCGCTGCCTCATCGCCGAGGACGTGCGCGTCTGCCTGGGCCAGTTCGCCGACCTG
Organism: Sorangium cellulosum; assembly: GCF_004135735.1. GTDB lineage: Bacteria > Myxococcota_A > Polyangia > Polyangiales > Polyangiaceae > Sorangium > Sorangium cellulosum_F. The sequence continues at coordinate 8,232,508 of NZ_CP012670.1, forward strand.
CTGCCGCCCGCGCCCCGCAACTCGGGCATCCGCGGGCTGCCGCCCGGCTTCGACCTCGACGCGGCGATGCGCGCGGTCCTCTGCGAGCGGCCGGCGCGGCTCACCTCCGAGCTCGACGAGCAGGGATTGCAGGTCGCGGCGGTGTCGCGCGCGCGCCCGCCGCTCCTGGTGACGACCGACGAGGTGAGCATCTGCTCGCCGTTTCCGCCGCACCAGCCGGACGTGGACCGCGCCGGCGCGCACTTCGTGGGGCTGAACGTGCGGCGGCTGCCGTTCGACTTCCACGGCCGACCGGCGATCGACGTCCGCGCCGAGCACTGGGAGAGGTGGCGACCGTACCTCTACGATCGCGTCGGGCTGCCGCTCGAGGGCGACGAGGGCGCAGCGCTGGCCTCGAGCGGCGAAGCGGAGCCAGCAAGCGCTCGTTGAGCGCGGGAAGTGGTCTGCTCGATCGATGAACGGCTCATGTGTGGGAGGGAGCTGCGATCACCGCGATCGCCGCCCGTAGCTCCTTCTCGAACTGTTGAAATGCCGGAAGGCGGCGCAGCGCGTCGAGGCGCACTTCGGCCCCGAGCACGGCATAGTACTCCTCCACGCCCCGGCCCATCCGTGCGCCCAGGCCACCGAGCGCCTTCTCAAGGACATCCTTCGGATCGTCCTCCGCTTCCGGATCGCGAGGCAACGTCGGCAGCCGGTCGGTCTCGAAGATCCGACAGAACGCATCAGGGTCGGCCAGCATCCAGGCTTCGGTCTCCCGCACTGGCACGCAGGCAGCCGCCGCGAGGTCAGGGCGCACGCGCCGCGTGCGAGCGAGGCCCGGTTCGATGCGTTCGCGCCGCGCTTCCGCCGGCGCCCCCCGCCGTCGCTGTGCACGACGAACAGCGTGCACTCGCTCCAGCTCTCCTCGATCGCCGCGGCGATCCGCTCTTCTCGGCTCGCTCGCCGCATCCGCCGCGGCTCGCTGATGCGCCGGGCCTCGCCCATGTCGAATCTTCCTTTGCAGACCTCGATGGCGAGCGGCGGGAGGATTCGGTTGAGCAGGTTGCAGAGGAATCGGTCGTCGGTGGGGCCCTCGGCATAGACCCCTGCGCATAACCAGATCACGCCTCGTCCTCCGGACGCGCGGCGTCCAGGATGCGCTCGATCTCCCGCCGGGAGACGGTGGTCGGGTCTCGCTCCGGGCTGTCGGTAGCGCGCACGTGGCGCATGCGCGTGGAGCGGAGATCGTCTCCCCGCCGGACGAGATCTGCGAACACGAGCGACTCGGGCCTCCCGTGGAGCGCGGCGAGGATCGCCGGCGAGTGGCTGGTGAGCAGCACCTGCCGCGGGAGGACGTCGCCTCGGGGCGTCGTCGCATCGACGAGCTTGTCGATGAGCGCGCGGAGCCGGCCGGGGTAGATGCCATTCTCCGGCTCCTCGACGGCGATGAGCGCGCCGGGCGGCGAGCCGCGCAGGAGCGTGAGCAATGCGACGAGGCGCAACGTGCCGTCGGAGAGGACGCGGGCCGGCACGCGGCCGCCGTCCGTGAACTCCACCTCCAGCCGGAGCTCCTCATCGGCCGGAACCACCTCGAACGAGCGAAACCCGGGGATGAGCTCCGCGAGATCAGCCCGGATCTGAGCGCGCGCCTCGGGGGCCAACGCGGCGAGCGCCGTGGGGAGGTTGGAGCCGTCGGCCGCGAGGGCAGGGCCTGCGGCGCGGTCGCTGGAGAGGCGAAGCTTGGAAGGCTCGAAGTGGATGACGCGGATCGCGCTGAGCTCCTTCGCGATTCTGCCGACCCAGCTCCGGGAGGAAAGCGACCCCACCAGGATGCCGCGTTGCTGAAGCGCCCGGGCGAAGGCAGGGTCCCACTCCAGTCCAGACTCATTCCAACGAGCCACCCGAGTGTCCGGACCGGTGGCGGATCTCGTGCCCTCCAGCTTGAAAACGCTCTCCATGCGCGCGCTGCCAGGGCCGTTATAATGGGCGAACGGCAGCAGCGCCGGAGGCCGCTCCATCCACGTGTCCGCGGCTGGATCATCGAAGACGAGGAAGCGCTGTTCATCGATGGTGATGTCCTCGATCCCTGAGGAGAGGACGGTGCGCCCGATCTCGGTCTTGTGGAGCACCCTCGTCACCAATGGCTCTCCGCCAAGAGGATCCCTGGTTGTGCCAAGGAGCATCTCCACCGAGAGGCTGACGCGCCCCGCCGCTCCGTCCCGCAGCCGCGAGAACTGGTCCCGGATCGCGCCGCGGCCGCCCTTCAGCGCCTCGGTGACGCTGGTCTGGGCGAGCCGCGACAGGAGGTGCAGCGCATCGAGGAGGTTCGACTTGCCCGCCCCGCTGGCGCCCACGATCGCCGTCAGCGGCTCCAGATCCAGCGCGAAGCCGCGGAGCGACTTGAACCCATCGACCTCGATCCGCGTGATCATCGCCCGCACGTACCGCAGCCGCCCCCCTGGCGCACCGCCCCTCCAGGGCGCCCGCACTTCCGGTCCCGCCGCGTCGAGCGCTCTCGAGCGACCGCCGGGAGACAAGGGAGCCCTCACCGTATGTCCCGCACGAGCCCGCTCGACCACACCCTCGCGCATGCACGCATGGTAGCCTCCGCCTCATGGAGCTCCGCCTGCGCGGCCTCACCCACCTCGATCCACGCGCCGTCCCCTTGCCCCACGGGACCGAGGTGACGACCCGGGTCGACCGCGTCCTCGGCGAGCGCCGCGTCCCCCAGGGCGCCGTCGGGCGCGTGGTCGGCTCGGCCGGCGCGGAGCTCGACGTGATGCTCGTCGGCGTGGGCGTCGTCCGCTATCGCCGCGACGAGCTCGTCCCGCGCAAGGCCGGCCAGGTGCGGCACGCGGAGCGGCGGAGCGCCGCGTGGGACGCGCTCCGGCCCGCGGTGGTCCTCGAGGCCGTCGTCGGCTCGCGCGCCTGGGGGCTCGCGGACGAGGGGTCCGACACGGACCGGCGCGGCGTGTTCGCGCTCCCCTTCCTCTGGACCGCGGGCCTCGCCGAGCCGCCGCGGGACCTCGTGAGCGCGGACGGCAGCGCCTCGTACTGGGAGGTCGAGAAGGCCATCCGCCAGGCCCTGCGCGCCGATCCGAACACGCTCGAGCTGCTCTTCGTCCCCACCGCCGAGGCGCGCGACCCCATCGGCGCGTGGCTCCTCGAGGCGCGCGACGCCTTCGTCTCCTCGGCCATCTACGGCAGCTTCGGCCGGTACGCGCTCTCCCAGCTCAAGCGCCTCGCGCAGGCGCAGCGGCTCGCCGAGCACCGGGAGCAGGTGCTCGACTGGCTCGCGGGCGACCCGTCGCTGTCGCTCGACGACGTGGCCCGGCGGCTCGCCGCCATCAGCCCCCGCGCCGCGCCGACCGAGGCCGACAGGGAGCTCCAGGCGAAGGAGCACATCAAGCAGCTCTACCGCTCGCTCCACGACCAGGGCCTGCTCCCGGCGCGCGACTTCGCCTCGCTCGCGCGCTTCGCGCGGGGCGACCGGGCCTCGCTCGATCTCGCGCGCGATCTCCGCCCCAAGAACGCCTACAACCTCGTGCGCCTCATCGCGACGGCCACGCGCTGGCTGCGGGACGGCGAGGTCGAGCTGACCGCGCGGGGCGAGCTCAGGGAGGCGCTCCTCGCCATCAAGACCGGCGCGTGGCCGCTCGACCGGACGATCGAGCTCGCCGAGGCCATGACGCCCGAGCTGGAGGCCGCGCGGCTCGCGACGAGGCTGCCGCCGCGCCCGGACGTGCCCCGCGCCGAGGCGCTCCTCCGGCGCGTCCGCGAGGAGATCGCCCGGCGGCACGTCGCGGGGGAGCCGGGCCCGCTCGGCAGGGACGCGCCCGCCGCGCCGGTCGCGGTCTGGGACGAGGGGGACGCAGGCCGCGCGCCGCCTGGCGGCGCCGGGGAAGAGCCATAAGGAGGGGGCATGAACACCGAGGTGCTCGAGCAACATCAGCAGGAGGTCGCGTCGCGGGTCATCGCCGAGGAGGAGGCGAAGCGGTCGCACCTCGTCATCGCCCTGAGCGGCGCGCACGCGTACGGCTTCCCGTCGCCGGACAGCGATCTCGACCTCAAGGCCGTGCACGTCGAGCCCACCGCGCAGCTGCTCGGCCTGCTCCGCAGCAGCGCGAGCCCCTCGCGCATGGAGGTCGTGGACGGGGTCGAGATCGACTACACGTCGAACGAGATCCACCCCGTCCTCCTCGGCGTGCTCCAGGGCAACGGCAACTACATCGAGCGGATCCTCGGCCCGCTCCAGCTCCTCGCCTCGCCGGAGCTCGCCTCGCTCCGGCCGCTGGTCGCCGCCGCGCTCTCGCGCCGGATCTTCCGCCACTACGTCGGCTTCGCCACGAGCCAGCTCCGCGCCTGGGAGACGGGGGGCCGCACGTCGGTGAAGAAGCTGCTCTACGTCCTCAGGACCGCGTTGACCGGCGCCCACGCGCTCCGGACAGGCGAGATCGTCACCGACGTGACGGCGCTGCTCGACCCCTACGGCTTCGGCGCCGCGCGCGAGCTGATCGAGGCCAAGCGGGCCGGGGAGAAGACCACGCTCACGCCCGAGGCCGCGGATCGCTGGGCAGAGCAGGCGTCCCGGGCCTTCTCGACGCTCGAGGCCGCCCACGACAGCGCGGTGCTGCCGGCGGAGCCGCCCAACGCGAGAGAGCTCGACGCGTGGCTGCTCGCGCTGCGCAAGGCGCGGCTCTGAGAGGCGCGGCGGGCGGGCCGCGCTGGACAGGATGTACATCCCAATGTACATTTCAGTATGTCGAAGCGTTACTCGATAGCAGAGGCACGAGCCAACCTGCCGACCCTCGTGGATGAGGTCGAGGCGGGCACCCCGGTCGAGCTCACGCGCCGTGGCAAACCGGTGGCGATCGTGCTCTCCCGGAGGGAGTACGACCGTCTGCGCTCCGAGCGCCCCCCCTTCTCCGTTGCGTACCGGCGGTTTCTCGAGAAGTTTCCGCTGGACGAGGTCGGTGTCGAGCGCAGGTATTTCGACGCCCTCCGGGCAACGAGCGCCGGGCGCAAGGTCGCTCTGTGATCCTGCGATTCCTCCTGGACACCAACATCGTGTCGGCGCCTGTCTCGATCAGGCCGGATCCGGAGATCGTGCGCCGGATCGAGCAGCACGCGCACGAGTGCGCGATCGGCGCGCCCGTGTGGCACGAGCTCGTCTACGGGTGCAGGCGGCTTCCCCGCGGGCGGCGGCGAACGGCGCTCGAGGCTTACCTGGAGGAGGTCGTGCGCGCGTCATTCCCGATCCTCGCCTACGACGAGGCGGCGGCGGCATGGCATGGCGCCGAGCGCGCGCGCCTGGAGGAGCTCGGTGCGGCAGCCCCGTACGTGGATGGTCAGATCGCGGCCATCGCGCGGACGAAGGGGCTCACCCTGGTCACCGCGAACACGAAGGATTTCACCCGCTTCAGCGAACTTGACGTCGAGGACTGGTCCAGGCGACGACGGCGGTGAGAAGCAACGCCAGCGGCCTGAGCGGCCCCTGGCCGTTCGCCCCCTGCGACAGGGCGGATCCCGCTCCCCTCACCGGGGCAGCGCGCACCCTTGCCCGCAGGCCATCCGGCCGTCGCGGCACCGCGTCGCCCGCCCCTGCCCCTGGCACTCCACCTGGCAGCTCCCGGTCCTGGAGCACGACACCGCGCACGCCCCGGTGCAGATCACCTGGCAGCGCCCGACCCGGTTGCACCTCACGACGCTCCCGTCGCCCACGACCGGGCCGCACGAGGCCACGTCCTCGCAGGTGTACGAGCACCCGGCGCCGCAGGTCGCCTGACACGTCTCCGCGTTGCGGCAATCGATGGAGCAGCGGTCTCCGCACCGCGTGTCGCAGACGGTGCTCCGCGCGCACGATGCCTGGCAGTCGCCGGCGCAACGGCTCTCGCAGACGGTGCGGTCGGTGCAGCTCGGCTTGCAGCCGGGCGCCTCGCCGCACGTGAGCAGGCAGCGCTCGTCGGGCTTTCCGGGGCCGCCGCCCGGGCAGGTGCACGGGAGCCCCGGCTTGCAGCCGGCCGGGTCGGCCGCGGGCACCAGGGAGCTCGCGCCCTGGGGGATGTCCTTGAGCGACACCGTGGCGGCCGCGTCGCCGTCGCCGGAGGGCCAGAGCAGCAGCACGGCCCCGACGCCGACGCAGAAGAGGAGCGCCGCCACGCCGAGGAGGAGGGCGAGCTGGCGCGATCCCGGCGCGCGCGGCCGGGCGGTCGACGCAGGGGCGTGACCCGGCCACGGCGCGCCCGGCGCCGCCGATGCGGGTGCGTGGCCCGGCCACGGCGCGCCCGGCGCCGCCGATGCGGGCGCGTGACCCGCCCACGGCGCGCCCGGCGCCGCCGATGCGGGCGCGTGACCCGCCCACGGCGCGCCCGGCGCCGCCGATGCGGGCGCGTGGCCCGGCCATGGCGCGCCTGGCGCCGCCGACTCGGGTGCGTGGCCCGGCCACGGCGCGCCCGGCGCCGCCATCGCCGGCGCCGCCATCGCCGGCGCCGCCATCGCCGGCGCCGCCATCGCCGGCGCCGCCATCGCCGGCGCGCCCGCGCCCGGCAGGGGCGCCCCCGCGGGCGGCCCGGGTGGAAGGGCCCGGCCGAGCGGCCGCGTGCGCTCATCCTGGCTCGCCATCTCCGCTGCCGCGCGCGGCGGCTTCTCGCCCCGGCGCGCGGCGCGCACGTCCTCGAGCATCGTTTGCGCGTCGGGATAGCGATGCTCGACCTGGAAGGCGAGCGCCCGGTCCACGATGCGCGCCACCCGCGGATCCACGCCGGGCGCCACGCTCGCGAGCGGGGGAGCCGGCAGGGTGCTCATCTTCACGAGGAGCTCTCCCTCCGTGAGCGCGTCGTGGATCCGGCGGTTCGTCAGGATGGTGAACATCGTCGCGCCCACCGCGTAAAGGTCGGCCCGCCCGTCCACGTCCCTGCCGAGGATCTGCTCCGGCGCCATGTAGCTCGTCGTGCCGAGCACGGCGCCCGTCCGCGTCCTCAGCCCGGAGCCGCCCTGCCTCATGCGCGCGATCCCGAAATCGAGCACCTTGAGCCGCCCGTCGCGGGTCAAAAAGAGGTTGTCCGGCTTGATGTCCCGGTGGACGATCCCCGCGTCGTGCGCGGCCTTGAGCACCTCCAGGAGCGTATCGATGATCCCGAGGAGCTCGGGCACGGGCATCCCGCCGAGGCGCGCGACGCGCTGGCGGAGGCTCTCGCCCTCGAGCAGCTCCATCACGAGGACCGGCTCTCCCTGCTCGGTCACGTCCACGTCGAGGACCTGCACCGCGGCCGGGTGCCCGAGCCTCGCGGCGGCGAGCGCCTCCTGCTCGAAGCGGGCGCGGGCCTCGCGGGACACCGCGCTCTCGGGGTGCAGGATCTTGATGGCGACGCGGTGCCCCACGCGATGGGTCGCCGCATAGACGGCCGCCATGCCCCCGGCCCCGATCAGCGCGTCGAGCCGCCATTTGCCGGCCACGGTCGTTCCGACGCGGGCGCGCAGCCGCTGGAGCTCTTCCTCTTCCGCTTCCAACATCGGCGCCGAGCCTAGCACGGGGGTACATCCTGGTCGGAGCAACGCGCCCGGCGCGCCGCGCACTGTCCAGACATCGCAATTGCCGCAAAGCCCTCAGGGGCACGCGCCTGCGCCCTCCGCGCTTCCGGGAGCACGGCGCGTCAGCGTTGCCGGCGCGGCGGATCCGCGCGCCATGTCGCGAGGGCGCCGGTCCGCGGAAGGGCATGGGCGGTCGGCGCGCGCGACGGACGGCCGACGCGCGCGAGGGGCGGTCGATGCGCGCGACGGACGGTCGACGCGCGTGAGGGGCGGTCGATGCGCGCGACGGACGGTCGACGCGCGCGACTACCCACGTCATGCTCTGGCGCGAGCCGCTGTCCGACTCCAGCCTTCACCCCTCGCAGACCGCGGCCTGCGCCCACCGCACGTGGCGAGGGCCGTCGCTTCCAGCACAGGGGTCAAGCCATGCGCATGATCGGCAGAGCAGCCCTCCTCCTCATGCTTTCGTCGTGCACGTCCAGCGACGAGAGGCGCGCTGGCGACGGGGACACCGGCGGCGGCGCGCCGGCCACGCGCGCCGGCGGCGGCCCCCCGGACAGCGCGGTGGCGAGCAGCACGGGCGGGGCCAGCGGCGCGGCCACCGCGGTCTCCGGCGCGGGCGGGGCGGCGATCCCAGGATCGAGCGGCAGCAGCGGCGACGACGGTAGCGGTGACAGCGCCGGCGGTGGGAGCAATGGCGGCGGCGGCGACGACACACCGGACTGCAGCGGTAGCGGCGGCAACGGCGGCAACGGCGGCGACAGCGGCGGCAACGGCGGCAGCGGCGGCAGCGGCGGCAACGGCGGCAGCGGCAGCGGCAGCGGCAGCGGCGGCGGCGCACCGGATTGCACCGGAGCAGCCGTCGAGGTCGTCGGTGATGTGTTCGATCCCGCGCAGGTCTATCTCGTCGGGACGCTGGACGAGGCGGCGCGCTGCGGCCGCGACGCGGTGGTCCACTGGAGCTCGCCGGGCTCGGCCGTCGTGGGCTTCGACTGTCTCTTCGACGAGCGGAGCGCGCGAATCCGTCCGACCGACGGACGCCTGCTCTACAGCAATGTCTTCGAGGGCATGCTCCGCGAGTTCCACTGCGATGGATGCCTCCACACCGGCGGCGCGTATCCGCTCGTGCCGCTCGCCAACGATCCCGTGTTGCCCACGCCTCCGTGCGCGCCGGCGTCGCTCGCCTCGCTCGGCGGCTTCCTCGTCTCGCCCGGGGGCACCGTCTTGCACGGCTGCAGCTCGGGCGGCACGCTGGACGCCACCACCTGGTACGACCAGAGCGGCGCGGTCGTCTACGCCGATCCGGACAACCCGCTTCGCCACCTGGGCCACGGCGATCTCGCGCTGGCCGAGCGGAGCGTGGTCCACCTCGCCACGTCGGTGTCGCTGCCCCTCGTCGGGCTCCCGGACGATCGCCCGATTCACACCGTCCGCGCCAGAGCGCCGGACAGGTTCCTGCTCGTGCTCGAGGCGGAGCGCTCGACGGACGACGGCAGCAGCCAGGAGCTCTGGGAGGTGGACGGCGGCGGCAAGGTGACGCGACTCGGCGCCTTCCCCCCGCTGCCGGCGGAGGCGGAGCAGGTCAGCGCCCACACGTCGAAGCTCGACGCCTGCGGCGCGCTGCTCCAGTTCGGGGGCGGCGCTGGGGGGTTCGAGGATGTCATCGTCCGCCGGGAAATCGGCGGGTCGAGCGAGGTCGTCTACACGGAGGCGGCGGACCCGATGGTGAAGATCCGCGTCTCCTCCCTGCTCACCGGGCCGTGACGGCGCGGCTCACCTCACGTCGCGGGCGTGAGGGGCTGCTCCTCGGTCGCCAGCGCGTCGACGTGGGGCATCCAGGGGATATCGGTGCTCCCGATGTCCAGCCCCGCCTGCGAGAGCAGGGTCGTGATCTGACCGCGGTGGTGCGTCTGGTGATTGAACATCTGCACGATCAGCACAAACATGGGGATACGGCGCGCGCGCCGGTAGACCGCGCTGCGGAGCGCGTAGGTGCCGGAGAGCGCCCCTTCCTCGAGGTCTCTGGCCCAGCCGAGGAGCAGGTCGTCGAAGCGCTCGCGCTCTGCTCGCATCGCCTCGAAGTCGTCGAAGAGCACGTCGCCGGGCCTGCCGATCGTGAGGTCCGAGCCGAGCAGCCCGAGCCGGATCAGGTACGCGCGGTCGGCCCACATCAGGTGGTTGAGCGTGCCGTGGATCGACCCGAAGAACGCGCCCCGGTCGCGCTTGCGCTCGTCGTCCGAGAGCCCGGCGCAGACCTCGAACATCCGGCGGTTCATCCAGGCGTTGTATTCGGCCATCAGGGTGACGTAGTCGTGCTGGTTCATCCATTTCTCCTCGTTCGACGCGTACTGGAGCACACCCGCCGATCGCCGGCCGGGGAGGCGCGCCGGCCGGGGATCACGGCCCGTTCATGCCCGGGCCGCGGCCGCGCCCCGCGATGTCCCACGCCGTCGTCACGGCCTCTTCCGGGCTCGCGACCGCCACGATGCGGTCGGAGCGCCGCTCGTCCACGCGCTCGCCTGCGAGCTGTCGTGCCCAGCCTCCGCTCGTCGCGAGGGCGAGCAGCGGCTTGCCGAGCTGCCAGGCGATGGCGATCTCGCTGAGCGTCCCCGCGCCGCCATCCACGACCACGACGACGTCGGCCGCCGCGACGACGAGGATGTTGCGCCCGATCTGCAGCCCGGTCGGGATGACGATGTCCACGTACGGGTTCGCCGCGGACGCCTCGTAGCCTGGCAGGATCCCGAGCACGTCGCCCTCGCGCCAGGTCGCTGCCTCGCGGGCGCCGCGCGAGGCGGCGGCCATGACGCCGCCGAGCCCCCCGGTGACGATCCGGAACCCTGCCTCCACGGCGCGGCGACCGAGCTCGACGCACGCGGCCTCGGTCCCCGCGTCCAGCGCGAGGCCGTTGCCGATCACCGCGAGCACGGGGCGACGCGCCATGTAGGGCGCGATGTCCCTCCTCGTGTCCTCGTCTTCCCGCTCCTCGATCATCTCCTCTCCGCCCCGGGGTGTCGCTGTCCGCGACACGAAAGCCGGCTGATGAGCTGATCCTGCCCCGGAGCGCCGTGCCCGGAGCTCGCCGCGCGCGGCATCGAGCTAGCCCGTGCCGCCGCGTGGCGTCAAGGCTCCGCGCGGCGACGGAGCGCGGCCGGGGCGCGCCCCGGGACCTGCGCCGCGCCGGGGCGCGCGTCCCGACCGAGCCTTCGCGTCCGCGGGGCGCCCGCTCCCCGCGTCGGGCGCTACGGCGCCTTCGTGTACAGGGAGTCCACGGCGTCGGCCCAGAGCTTGTTCATGGCGATCCGTCCGGCGGGCGACGGGTGCACGTCGTCGTCCAAGAGGCCTTCCGGGTGGTCCTTGAACCAGGTGTACAGATCGGGCCCCGGCACGAGATCGTTCTGCGCGGTGAGCTCGTCGATCGCCTCGTTGAACACATCGAGCGCGTCATGAGCGCCGTCGGGCGCGTACGGAATGCGCGCGAGCACCGGGACGCGCCCTGCTTCCTTGATCTTGTCGATCAGCGTTTGCAGGTTCTTCTTGAAGGTGCTCGGGTCGGTCTGGTCCCAGGAGTCGTTGGTGCCATAGCCGATGGCGAAGAAGCGGTAATCGGGGTTCATCTCCAGGACCTGATCGATGCGATCGAGCGCGCTCGGGCGATCGTCCGAGGCCTTGGTGAGCTCGCCCCCGATGCCGCCGTTGATCATCGCGGGATAGTACGCGGCGTGCGCCTCGTGGATGTTCTCCGCGAAGCTCGGCTGGGTGGCCGGGGTGTCGCGGTCATAGGCGAACGCCGTGATGCTGTCGCCGAGGAAGAACCACGTGTCCTCCGCGCCGTTTGAGATGTCGTGCACGTCGATCTCGTCGATCTGGACGCCGTTGTCGGAGACGTCGGGCGCCGCGGTCACGACGAGCCGCACCCAGCGCTGCCCGCTGAAGTCGAAGCTGTGGGCGCGCGTGCGGACCGGGTTGTCGGTCACGGTCGCGACGGGAGTCCAGGTGCCGTCCGCGCCGTTCGTGGAGTCGCTGGAGGTCTCCACGCGGTAGGCGGCCGGGGCCCCGTACTGCACGTCGGTGTAGTTGTAGTTGTACGAGGCGGTCCAGCTCAGCAGCAGCCGCTCGAAGCCGTCGCCGACCTGGATCGCGACCCACGCGGGCTCCTCGGCGGTGGGCTTGCCCGCGCTCCAGTTCCCAGCGGATCGGTACTTGCCGTCGTTGATCATGGACGCCGTCCCCACCGACGCGAAGGCCGGCTTCCCGCGCGAGATGATGGGATTGGGCTGGATCGCCCCCGTCTCCGCGTCGCCCCCCCCTCCCCCCGCCCCCGGGTCGGCCCCGCCCGAGCCGCCCTCACCACCCGTACCGGCCCCGCCCGAGCCGCCTTCGCCGACCGTGTCGACCCCGCCCGAGCCGCCTTCACCCCCCGTGCCGCCCTCACCGACCGAGCCGACCGAGCCGCCCTCACCCCCCGTACCCGCGCTGGCGCTGCTCGTACCGCCGGAGCCGCTGTCATCGGAGCATGCCGACAGGAGCGCTGCCGTCCCCAGCGCGAAAGCAAGCGAGCCCCGTTGAAGAATTGAACGAAATGCCATTGTCGATTGACCTCCAGCCGCGGGCACTCTGGAGCATCGTGGCCCGGCGTTCAACAAGAGCCAACCCGGGACACCCGCCTGCCCCTACCCACCCTTCAGCGCCCCCCAGTCGATATCGAACCGCGCCAGGTACTTCCGCAGCCTGTCCGCGTCATTGACGCTCTTCTTCCTGGCCCGCGACGCCGAGAAGAGCACCCGCCCCGCCTCCGACAGCGACCGCGCCCCCTTCACCACCCGCAGCACCTCCGCGAGCTGCGCGCGATCGAACAGGTCGAGCGCCGCCGCCCGCCGCTCCCCGAGCGCCTCGACCACGAGGTCGTCCGCGTCGCTCCCCCCGCCGCCCGCGACCGGCGCTCGCCGCCACATCGCCGACAGGCGCTCGATCTCCTCCTCGACGATCGCCGCCCCGATCCTCCCCCCCGGCGCGAGCGTCGCCATCCGCGTCACCGCCGCGTTGAAATCGCGGAAGTTGCCGGGCCACGCCGCCTCCGGCGACGTCGCGAACCCGAGGAACCGCGCGCGCGCGTCGCGGCTCATCGTGATCCGCACGCCGAGCAGCCGCGCCGACGCGTCGAGCTCGTGATCGAGGTTCGGCTCGATGTCCTCGGCCCGATCCCGGAGGCCCGGCAGCCGGAAGGTCCACAGGTTGATCCTGGCCAGCAGATCCTCGCGAAAGCGCCCCGCCGCGACCTCCAGCCCGAGATCCCGGTTCGTGCCGGCGAGGAGCTGAAACTCGCTCTTCACCTCCCGGTCCGAGCCGACCGGCAGGAACGACCTCTCCTCGATCGCGCGCAGCAGCATCGCCTGCTCGTCGGCGCCGAGCTCGCCGATCTCGTCGAGGAAGAGCACGCCCTCATGCGCCTTGCGCAGCAGGCCGGGGCGGTCCTTGAGGGCGCCCGTGAACGCGCCCCTCGTGTGGCCGAACAGCGCTGACATCGCCCCGTCGCCCCGGACCGTCGCGCAGTTCAGGTCCACGAAATCGCCGCTCACCTGCCGGCGCGCCCTCTTGAGATCGTAGATCTTCCGCGCGAGCTGCGACTTCCCCGCCCCCGTCGGGCCCATGAGCAGGATGGGCGCCCGCGACGCGATCGCCACGTGCTCGATCCGCTCGATCAGCCGGTTGTAGCCCGGGTTGCGCGTCTCGATGCCGCCCTTCAGGAACGACACCGCCTCGCGCTGCTCCTTCTGGAAGCGCGAGGCGATGCGGTCGTACTTCGAGAGATCGAGATCGATGATCGCGTACGACCCGGCGGCCGTCTCCTCCCTCTCGCGCTTCGGCGGCGACGTCTGGAGCAGCCGCGCCGGGAAGTAGCGCGACTCCGTGAGCAAGAACAGGCAGATCTGCGCGACGTGCGTGCCCGTCGTGATGTGGACCAGGTAGTCCTCCCGGTCCGGCGCGAACGGGTACGCACGCGCGAAGTCGTGCAGCGCGCCGTACACCGCCTCGAAGTCCCACGGATCGTCGACCTCGACGGCGTGACCGCGGACGAGCGTCTCCGGCGACACGTGCCGCACGTCCTCCATCACCGTCCGGGCGAGCGCCTCGAAGCGGCGCTGGTGGAGCAGCTCGAACCGGTCGACGAGCAGGTCCTCGTGCTGGCAGAGCGCCACGCTCGGGCGCCAGCGCCCCCAGCGCTCCGGCGTCTTGCCGGTGTCCAGCGTCGGGCCGAGCATGCCGAGAACCACGGTGGGCTTGCGGTTCATAGAAGGATGTATAGTCACCCTATACACGAGGATAAACGCCGCGGCCAGCGGCCCGCGATCGCCGGGGATCCCGGCGCGCCCCGGGTGGCACGCGCCGTGCGATGCGGTGCCGTGTCGCGCGGCGCGCCGGCCCGCCGGCGCAACCCCCTCTGCCTGGAGATGCCATCATGGAGCGAAGCTACAACGTGATCCCCACCGACGCGGGCGTGCCCATCAAGGCGTGGACGGTCGGCGTGCCGTTCGACGCCGGCGCGGAGGCGCAGCTCAGGAACGTCGCCTCGCTGCCGTTCATCCACCGGTGGGTCGCCGTGATGCCCGACGCGCACCAGGGCATCGGCGCGACGGTCGGGAGCGTCGTCGCGACCGACGGCGCGGTGATCCCGGCGGCGGTCGGGGTCGACCTCGGCTGCGGGATGATGGCGGCGCGCACGAGCCTGTCCGCGTCGCACCTGCCCGATACGCTGCGCGGGCTGCGGGTCGCCATCGAGGCCGCGGTGCCGCACGGCCGCACCGACAACGGCGGGAAGAACGACCGCGGCGCGTGGCGCTCGCCGCCGCCGGCCCAGGTCGAGGCCTGGGGCCGGCTCGAGCCGCGGTTCAAGGAGATCGTCGAGAAGCACCCGCGCGTCGGGCGCGGCGCCTCGATCGAGCACCTCGGCACGCTCGGGACCGGAAACCATTTCATCGAGCTGTGCCTGGACGAGGAAGACCGCGTCTGGATCATGCTGCACAGCGGGTCGCGCGGGGTCGGCAACCGCATCGGGAGCTATTTCATCGCGCTCGCGAAGCAGGAGATGCGGCGGTTCTTCGTGCGCCTGCCCGACGAGGACCTCGCGTACCTGCCGGACGGGACGAAGCACTTCCACGATTACATGCAAGCGGTGTCCTGGGCGCAGGACTTCGCGGCGCTGAACCGGGAGCTCATGATGGCGCAGGTCGTCCGGGCGCTCCGCGGCTCGGGCGAGCTGCCCGCCTTCGAGGCGACGCTCGAGGCCGTGAATTGCCACCACAACTACGTGGCGCGGGAGCACCACTACGGCAAGAACGTCCTCGTGACGCGCAAGGGCGCCGTGCGCGCGCGGACCGGGGACCTCGGGATCATCCCGGGCAGCATGGGCGCGCGGTCGTTCATCGTCCGCGGGCTCGGCAACCCGGAGAGCTTCTGCAGCGCGAGCCACGGCGCCGGCCGCGTGATGTCGCGCAACGAGGCCCGCCGCCGCTTCACCGTCGCGGACCACGCGGCGGCCACGGCCGGCGTCGAGTGCCGCAAGGACCGGGACGTGATCGACGAGACCCCGGCGGCCTACAAGCCGATCGACGACGTGATGCGGGCGCAGCGGGATCTCGTGGAGATCGTCCACACCCTGCGGCAGGTCGTCTGCGTGAAGGGGTGAGCCGGGGCCCGGCGCCGTGGTATCGCTCATCGGGCGGTATCGCTCATCCAGGGAGAGTCGACTGCCATGCTGACCATCGATGGATCCTTCGGCGAGGGAGGGGGCCAGATCCTCCGCACGACGCTCGGCCTCTCGCTGATCACGCAGACGCCCGTCCGGATCACCTCGATCCGCAAGGGCCGCGCGCGCCCGGGGCTCCTGCGGCAGCACCTCACCGCGGTGCAGGCCGCGGCCCAGGTCGGCCGCGCCGAGGTGACGGGCGCGGCGCTCGGATCGCAGGAGCTCGAGTTCCGGCCGACGGCGATCGCGCCGGGCGAGCACGCCTTCCGGGTCGGCAGCGCGGGGAGCACGACGCTCGTGCTCCAGACCGTGCTGCCCGCGCTGCTCCGCGCGGGCGCGCCGTCGACGCTCACGCTGGAGGGCGGCACGCACAACCCCATGGCGCCGCCGTTCGATTTCCTGGACCTCGCGTACCTGCCGCTCGTGCGGCGGATGGGGCCGGACGTCCGGGCCACGCTCGTCTCGCCGGGCTTCTACCCGGCCGGCGGCGGGCGCGTCCGGGTCTCGATCACGCCGGCGCCGGCGCTCGCGCCGCTCGAGCTGCTCTCGCGCGGCGAGATCGTGCGCCAGAGGGCCGTCGCGACGGTCTCGAACCTCCCGGGCTCCGTCGCCACGCGCGAGCTCGACGCGGCGGCGGCGGTGCTCGGCTGGGCGCCCGCGTGCTTCGCGCCGAGCGTGCTCTCCGGAGGCCACGGGCCGGGCAACGTGCTCACGATCGTCGTGGAGAGCGAGCGCGTGACCGAGGTGTTCACCGGGTTCGGCGTGAAGGGCGTGCGCGCCGAGTCGGTCGCCCAGAAGGCCGCCGAGGAGGCGCGCGACTACCTCGAGGCCGGCGTCCCGGTGGGCGAGCACCTCGCCGATCAGCTGCTCTTGCCGATCGCGCTCGCCGGGCGCGGCGCCATCCGGACGGTGCGGCCGTCGTCGCACGCGACGACCCAACTGCGCCTGCTCGGCGAGCTGCTCGGGATCCGCGCCTCGGTCGAGCAGATCTCCGAGCGCGCGTGGCACGTCGAGATCGGGCGCTGACGGGCGGCGGCGGCGCGCGATCTCGCGCCGCGCGGCGGGCCCTGGGCGGATTGACGCCGGCGTCCCGGTCGTGCCACATCACGGCGTGCGCGCGGCGCGCGCGATCCTCGCGGCGCTGTCACGACCGCGGCGCGCGGCGCGCATCCGGACAGGCCCGACGCGGAAGGCGAGACGATGGCGAAGCGCGATTACCTCAAGATGACCGACATGACCCTGGCCGAGGCGCACCGCGTGCTCCGGCTCGCCGCTCGCCTGAAGGAGGAGCCGAAGGGGCGGCGCACAACGCTGCTCGCCGGCCGCTCCATCGCGGTCGTCCTGGAGAAGGCGAGCACGCGCACGCGGGTGTCGTTCGAGGTGGGGATCGCGCAGCTCGGCGCGCATCCGGTGGTGCTCAGCACCCAGGGCAGCCAGCTCGCGCGCGGCGAGCCGATCCGGGACACGGCGCGCGTGCTCGCCCGCTACTGCGACGCGATCGCGTTCCGCACGTCCACGACCGCGCGGCTGCTCGAGATGGCGGAGGCGAGCGTGCCCGTGATCAACGCGCTCTCGGACGACGGCCACCCGGTGCAGGTGCTCACCGACGTCTTCACGATCGAGGAGGCGCTCGCGGCGAGCGGCGACCGGAGCGGCATCGCCGGCCGGCGCATCGCGTTCATCGGCGACTGCGCGAGCAACATGGGGCGCTCCTGGCTCGAGGCGGCGCAGCTCTTCGACTTCCACCTCGTGCTCGCCGGGCCGGAGGGGTACATGCCGCCGGAGGACGAGATCGCGCGGGCGCGGGCGACGGGGCACGTGACCCTCGCGAGCGATCCGCGCGAGGGCGCGGCGGGCGCGGACGTGGTGAACACCGACGTGTGGGCGAGCATGAACCACGAGGGCGAGGCGGAGCGGCGCCGCGCCGCGTTCGCGGGGTGGACGGTGAACGCGGGGGTGCTCGAGGAGGCGGCGCCGCACGCGATCGTGCTCCACTGCCTGCCGGCGCACCGGGGCGAGGAGATCGACGACGAGACGCTGGAAGGGCCGCGCTCGCGGGTGTGGGACCAGGCCGAGAACCGGCTGCACGTGCAGAAGGCGCTGCTGCTCTGGCTGCTCGGCGTCGAGCTCGCCTGATCGCGAGGATCCCTCCCAGGCAAGCGCGGCTCTGTACCGCGATGTCGACTACGACCGTCCGGCGCCGCCGCGCCCAGACGCTCTGCGCAGGAGCGCTCCGGTCCCGGGGACGCCCCGGAGCTCACGCTCGCCCGGCGAGCCCCGCGATCACCCCGATGAGGTCGGAAGGATCGATCGGCTTCGCGACGTGCCGCTGAAACCCGGCGGAGAGCGCCCGCCGTCGATCCTCGACGCGGGCGTAGGCGGTCAGGGCGACCGCGGGGATCCTCCGGATCTCGTCCCGACCCGAGGCGCGCACCCGCTCGATGAGCGTGTAGCCGCTCTCTTCCGGCATCCCGATGTCGCTGACCAGGACGTCCGGGCGCTCCTGCGCAAGCACGCGCAGGGCCTCGCTCACCTGGGCCGCCGTGGTGACCCGCGCGCCGGCCTGCTCGAGCACGAACGCGATGAGCTCGCGGGCGTCCGGCTCGTCCTCGACCAGGAGGATGTGCACACCGCTCAGCGAGGTCGACGCGACGTCATCGAGCGCATGGCCCGCGCCCCCGGGCGGCGAGGTCGCGGGGGCCTGCCAGGACCCGGCCTTGACGGGGAGCGTCACCGTGAACGTCGCCCCGCGCCCCGCGCCCTCGCTCTCCGCTTCCACCGCGCCGCCGTGCAGCTCGACCAGGTGACGGACGATCGAGAGCCCCAGGCCGAGCCCGCCGTGCGCCCTCGAAGGCGAGGAGTCGCCCTGGCGGAACCGGTCGAACACATAGGGCAAGAACGCGCGATCGATGCCCTTGCCGGTGTCCGTGACCGAGATCGCGACCTGGGCGCCGGCGCGCCTCGCCCGGACCGCGACGCGGCCCCGCTTCGGGGTGAACTTCACCGCGTTCGAGAGCAGGTTCCACAGGACCTGCTGGAGGCGATCCCGGTCGCCGCTCACGCGGCCGAGATCCTCGTCGAGCTCGACGCAGACCTCGACGTCCTTCGCGCTCGCCGTGGGCGTGATGGTGTCGACCGCGGCGGCGATCACGGCCGCGACGTCCACGGGGTGCGTGCTGAGCCGCACCTTGCCCGTGATGATCCGCGAGACCATGAGGATGTCGTCGACGATCTGCGCCTGCGCCTGGGCGCTCCGCTCGATCGCCGCCATGCCCTGCTGGAGGCGCTCCGGGTCGAGCTTCCGCTCCTTGATCAGCCGCGCCCAGCCCAGGATCGCGGTGAGCGGCGTCCGCAGCTCGTGCGAGACGATCGCGAGGAACTCGTCCTTGATGCGGTTGGCCTCCTCGGCCCGGAGGCGGTCCCCCTCGGACTGGGCGAGCGCCCGCTGCTCGCGGCGGAGCAGCTCCGTGCGCTCCTCCTCGAGCTGCTTCAGCCCGGTGATGTCGACGACGGCGCCCGTCAAGAACAGCGCGGCGCCCTGCGGATCGCAGATGATGCGCCCGCGATCATGCACCCACCGGATCGACCCGTCCGGGCGGACGATGCGATGGATGATGTCGTACACGCACCGCTCGTTGACGCATCGCCGGTGCATGTCGATCACGGCGTCGCGGTCTTCCGGGTGGACGCGGCTCATCCAGTCGCTGACGTCCTGGGTGGTCTCGATCTCCTCCAGGCCGAGGATGCGGTTCAGGCTCGCGTCCCGCGTGTCGAACCACGTCCCCAGGTCGATGCGCCACGTGCCCACGTCCGCCGCCCACGTGGCGAGCCGGAGCCGGTCCTCCCGGTCCCGGAGCGCGCTCTCCATCTGGAAGCGCTCGGTCAGATCGACCAGCGAGCCGACCACGCGGATCGCCGTGCCGCCCGCGTCGCGGAGCACGTAGGCGCGGTCGAACACGCGAGCGAGGGAGCCGTCGCCCCGGTAGACGCGGTAATGATCCGACCAGCCGTCGCCCTCGCCGCGGACGACCTCGTCGATGCCGCGCACCACGCGGTCGCGATCCTCGGGGTGAATCCGATCCGTCCACCAGGAGCCGGCAGGCTCGACCTGCTCGGGCGCGTAGCGGAACACCTCGTAAAACGTCGGGTTGCGCTCGACCTGGTCCGTCCGGAGGTCCCAGTCCCAGATCGCATCCTTGATGGCGCGCGCGACGAGTCGATAGCGCTCGCGCTGGACGTCGACCTCATCCATGCGCGCCGCGCGCGCCCTGCACGACGGCTGCTCTCGATTGACCTTGTTCACGGCGTCCTCGGCCGGTCCCCGCGCCCTCGCGCCCGCCCGGGGCCGAGGGCCCGGGGCCGCCTTCCGGCGTGCGCTGGGAGCGCGCCCGGCCAGCCTCGGCTTGAGGATCGAGACATTGGAGCAAACAAACCCCGGTCGCACCGGGCAGGCCCCCGCTGGAGCACGGTCCCTTCGGAGCGCACCGAGGTCGGGGTACGCAGGGTGCCGGGTGAACCCCTGGTATAAGCGCGCGCGGACCTGCCGACCACCCTGGTTGCGCGCCGCCAGCGCGCGGCGGGCAGCGCGACGCGCGGACGGGCAGCGCGATGCGCGGACGGGCAGCGCGCCGGCCGGACGCAGGATAGTTGGCCCGGTCTCCGGATTCCTGCGCAATCACGCGCCGCGTGGAGCTCCGCGACCTACCGCCCGAGGTGCTCCTGGCCGCGGCCGGCGTGGCGCTCTCGTTCGGGCTCGTCCAGACGCTCCGCCTCGCGTGGCAGCGCGCCCGGCAGCGGCGCCGGCTCGATCGCTCCCGGCAGCAGGGCGCCGCGGGAGAGGCCCGCGCCGAGGCGCTGCTCTGCGAGCTCGGCTACACCATCCTCGGCCGGCAGGTCGCGGTGTCGTACGGCGTCCAGATCGACGGCGAGCCCGTCACCGTCGGCCTCCGCGCCGACTACGTCGTGTCGCAGGGCGACAGGCGGTACGTCGCGGAGGTGAAGACCGGCCGGCTCGCGCCGCGCATCGACACGCCCGCGACGCGGCGGCAGCTGCTCGAGTACCGCCTCGCGTTCGACGTCGACGGGGTCCTCCTGGTCGACGCGGACACCCGCCGGGTGCGCTCCGTCGTGTTCCCGCTCCCCGCCGGCCACGCGGCGCGCGAGGCGCCCCTCGCGCGCCTCGCGTGGTTCGTGGCAGCGGTCGTGCTGGGCGTGATGGCCGCGATGGCGGCGCAGCGGTGACGGGGCGAGGTGGGCGTTACGCGCCGGCCCGGGCGCGGCGCCTGCGGCTGGCGAGCAGGAGGAGCCCGAGGCCGAGCGCGCCGAGGCGGGCCGGCGAGCTCTCGGAGGTCGCGCCCGCGCGGCACGCGCACGAGGAGTCCGGCTTGTCCACCGGGCTGCCCCCGTTGCTGCCGCCGCCGTTGCCGCTGCCGCTGCCGCTGCCGCTGCCGTCCCCCGAGCCGGTGGAGAGCGTCCCGGGGTCGTCCGGGATCAGGCCCCCCTCGTCCGGCCCCCCGCTCGCGGTCGTCGCGCCCGTGCCGATGAACACGGGCTCGCCGCAGTGCCCGTTGATGCAGGCGGCGTTGCCGGGGCAGACGACGCCCGCGCACGCGTCGACGCAGCTCCCGGCCTTGCAGTACTGCCCTTCCGGGCAGCTCTTGTCCTCGCAGCCGGCGTCGACGCAGCGGCCGCTCTCCGTGCACACCGTCCCGTCGGGGCAGGCGCGGCACCCGCAGTGCGACTGGCAGACGCCGCGCTCGCAGACGTTGCCCTCGCCGCACTCGACGGCGGCGCAGAGGTCGACGCAGCGCCCGAGCTGGCATTCCTGGTTCGCGGGGCAGACGACGCCGTCGCACCCGCCCACGCAGGCGCCGCCGACGCAGACCTGGCCGCCCTCGCACACCACGCCCGCGCAGGCCGCCTCGACGCACTTGCCCTCGTCGCAGACGAGGCCGTCGTCGCAGATGAACTCGCCGCGCCCGCACACGGGCACGCAGCTCCCGCGGTTGCACACGAGCCCGTCCTCGCAGAGCCCTTCGCCGTTGTCCACCTCGCCGTCGCAATCGTTGTCGATGTTGTCGCAGCGCTCGCGCTGCTCGCCGGGCTCCAGGACGTTGAGGCACTCGGTGTCGCCGTCGATCGCGCAGCCCGTCCTCCCCACGGCGCAGGCCCCCTTCAGGCCCGTGTCACAGACCTGGCCGCCGCCCTGACAGGTCACCCCCGTGATGAAGTAGACGAAGTCGTTGAAGTCGCCGTCGTTCTGGTATCCGCCCTGCGACCCGCGCCAGTCCGTCTCGGTCACGGGCAGATCCTCGAAGGCGACATAGAACGCGTCGGGCGTCGCGGTCGACGGGTAGATCAGCGTGGTCACCCACGGCTCGCGCGGCGTGCAGCCCGTGCAGACGGTGTTCAGCTCGCGCTGCGAGAACTTCGTCTGGGTGCAGTAGGTGCCCATCTTGCCGATCAGCGCGAAGCCGACGAGGCCGCCCTCGTACCGCGGATCGCTGCGGATGTCCGCCGCCGAGAACTGCCTCGGCGTCCAGGTGTGCTGCCCCGGCTGGGTCTCGTTCTCCATCGTGGCCAGCGGGCAGAAATCCTGGTCCCGGCAATCGAACGCCTCGCTCGGGTCATCGGGGATGAGCTCGTAGATCTCGTTGTCCGGCGGGCGCACGCCGCTCGCGGTCGCGTTGTACCAGCCGAACGCGACCTTGCACCCGCCCCCGCGCAGCACCAGCTCTCCGGTGAACCCGCAGAGCGGCGAGAAGACGCCCGGCTCCGTGCCCGCGTCGGCCACGGGATCGATGTCCTCCCCCCGCTCGTCGAAGAGCCCCTCGAGCGTGACGGCGTGCTCCGGGAACCCCCGGCCCGTCACGAGGCCAACCTCGTTCTCGGGGACCGGCTGGGGCAGCGTCGTGCCGTCGAGCTGCTCCACCGCAGCGCGCGCGGGCAGGGCCCCCGCGAGCGGAGCGAGCGAGAGGACCAACGAGAGCGCGGCTCTGACCGCGCGACGGCGAGATGTGATGAAGCAAGGCGTGTGCGGCATGTCCGACACTCTACACCTCCTGGAGAGCTCGGGGTGTATAAGATTCCACAGCTCCGCACCGCCGTAATTGTGCAGTACTGTTGCTCTCATGCCGCTGCGCGTATCGCGCTTTGACGCAATCCGTCAGCCGGGTACACCGCCGTTCGTTCTGACGGGACGTGTCGCTTGACTTCCGCGCGCTCGGCGCCGGCGTGCCCCCCGCCGGCCACGGTCGAGCGGCGATCGCGATCCCCGGCGGGGCAGGCGCGCGGGATCCTACTCGGCCGTGGCGGCGGGCTCCTGGCGCAGGACGGCCCAGACGAACTCCGGGATGAGCGCGAGCGAGTACGGGTCCTGTGTGACGCCGATGAGGCCGCTGATGAACTCCATCGAGTGCTCCCGGCGGTGCGCGTCGATGAACCGCAGCGGCGCGCTGGTCAGCCCCGGCGGGAGCTGCGCGAGCCCCGGCCCCTCCGGCCGGGCCACCGCCGCGAGCGGGCTGCGCGGGGCCTCCGCCGCCTGCCACCGTTCGAGCCAGCCGTCGATATACGGGCTCGGGATGAAGTGGTCCGCGGGGAAGGCGCGCAGGTAAGGGAAGAGCACGTGAATCCAGCCCGTGAGCTCGTCCGCGGCGTTCTCGTAGCGGAAGAAGGAGCGCCAGAACGCGGGGTCCTGATGCCCCTCCGCGGCGGCGGTGATCCGGTCGAGCACGGGCAGGAGCGCGCCGGTCCAGCGCTCGGCGCCGAACGAGTCGAATGCTTCCGCGCGGGCGCGTACGGAGCGCCAATCCTCGGCCGTGCCGAGCAGATAAATGCGGGGGATCCCGCGGCTCGAGAACACCATGTCGGCCGGGAAGGGCGGCGTCCACTCGAAGTGCGGCGCGAACGGGGTCGTCACGGCGAGCTCCGAGGCCACCTGCTCGACCGGCCCCGTGGTCGAGAAGCGGGCGGTCACGTGCTCGGCCAGCTTGCCGACCCGCGCGGCGATCTGGGCGGAGAGCTCCTGGAACGAGGCGGGCCACGGGTTCACCTGACCGAGGGTGAAGTCCGGCCGATCGAGCGTCAGCGCGAACTCCCCATCTTCCTGGAGGACCTGACGCCGCTGCTCCTCGTGCGCGGCGATGTGGAGCGCGAGCCCCCGCGCCAGGCAAAGCCAGATCACGTCGGGCGAGAGCACGAGCGGATAGCGCTGGGTGAAGGCCATGGTCGCCGCCTGGACGAGGGGGTGCACGTCCGTGCGCCCGACGAGCGGCAGCCGGTGGCGATAGGCGGCCTCGATCGGCGAGACGAGCAGGCTCTGCACCGCCTCGGCCTCGTCGAACGCGGGCAGCGGCGTCGTCGAAGGCTCGACCTCGGCGACGGCGATGGTTGTAATGCTCATGGTTCCCTGTCCTCTTTGCCCGGCGCGACGGCCTCACGCTTCATCGCGGTCCTGTCGTAACACGGGGGCGCCGCTCGGAACAACTCGGCCCGGGTGGGATGGAACGGAATCCCTCGCCGGCGCGCGCGGGTGGAGGCGCTTGGCGCCGCGTGCATTTCGGGGCAAACATGGGTCATGCGCAGGTCTTCGAGCAGTCGTTCGCCGTCGCCGTCCGCAGGCGCTCGTTCATCGCTGCGAGCTCAGGTGAAGAGCGCGGGCAACTTCGCGCATCCGTCGTCCGGCACCAGCAGCCCGACCGGCAGCACGGCCGCCCCCGGCGCCTTGAACCAGGCCGCGGCCCCGAGCCCGACCCCGAAGCCGAGCGCGGCCTCGGGCTGGGATCCCGTCACGCGGAAGGCGGTCAACACGGCGAGCTCCCCCGGCGCGACGTCCACGCCGAGCACCACGCCGCACACGACGGCGGGGAACCCGTCCGGGAGCACGACGGCCGGCAATCCTGGGTCCAGCATGGGGCAAGCGCCCACGAGCGCTTCCGCTTCGGCACACCCAGCGCCGAGGGCGCCTGCGTCTCCGGTCGATGTCCCGCGGGCCCAGCCCGCTGCGCCGAGTGCGCCTGCGTCTCCGGTCGATGTTCCGCGGACCCAGCCCGCTGCGCCGAAAGCGCCCTCATCTCCGGTCGATGTTCCGCGGACCCAGCCCGCTGCGCCGAGTGCGCCTGCGTCTCCGGTCGATGTTCCGCGGACCCAGCCCGCTGCGCCGAAAGCGCCCTCATCTCCGGTCGATGTTCCGCGGGCCCAGCCCGCTGCGCCGAGGGCGCCCACGCCTCCGGTCGATGTCCCGCGGGCCCAGCCCGCAACGCCGAGTGCGCCTGCGTCTCCGGTCGATGTTCCGCGGGCTCAGCCCGCTGCGCAGAAGCCGCCCACTTCTCCGGTCGATGTTCCGCGCACTCAGCCCGCTGCGCCGAAGGCGCCCTCATCTCCGGTCGATGCTCCGCGGGCCCAGCCCGCTGCGCCGAAAGCGCCCTCATCTCCGGTCGATGCTCCGCGGGCCCAGCCCGCTGCGCCGAAAGCGCCCACTTCTCCGGTCGATGCTCCGCGCACTCAGCCCGCTGCGCCGAAAGCGCCCTCATCTCCGGTCGATGCTCCGCGGGCCCAGCCCGCTGCGCCGAAAGCGCCCTCGTCTCCGGTCGATGCTCCGCGGGCCCAGCCCGCTGCGCCGAAAGCGCCCTCGTCTCCGGTCGATGCTCCGCGGGCCCAGCCCGCTGCGCCGAAAGCGCCCTCGTCTCCGGTCGATGCTCCGCGGGCCCAGCCCGCCGCGCCGAAAGCGCCCTCGTCTCCGGTCGATGCTCCGCGGGCCCAGCCCGCCGCGCCGAAAGCGCCCTCGTCTCCGGTCGATGCTCCGCGGGCCCAGCCTGCTGCGCCGAAAGCGCCAACTTCTCCGGTCGAGGCTCCGCGGGCCCAGCCCGCTGCGCCGAAGCCGCCCACTTCTCCGGCCGATGCTCCGCAGGCACAGCCCGCTGCGCCGAAAGCGCCCACCTCTCCGGTCGATGTCCCGCGGGCCCAGCCCGCTGCGCCGAAGCCGCCCACTTCTCCGGCCGATGCTCCGCAGGCCCAGCCCGCTGCGCCGAAGCCGCCCACTTCTCCGGCCGATGCTCCGCAGGCCCAGCCCGCTGCGCCGAAGCCGCCCACTTCTCCGGCCGATGCTCCGCAGGCCCAGCCCGCTGCGCCGAAAGCCAGCGAGGCATCCGACAAGGCCGCGGCGAAGAACGGCGCGTCGACCCAGACCTCGACCACGACGGGCCAGAGCAGCGCAAAGACCGATGCGCAGAGCTCGCCGCCGGAAAAGCCCGCTGCGACCCCGCAGGGCGCGCCCGCCGGATCCTCAACCCCCCAGACGAAGACCGCCGGGCGCGACTCCCCGCCGCCCGGGCCCGAGCGCCCAGCGCCGCAGCCAGGGGGCTCGTCGACCACCACGACGACCTCCTCCAGCCCGCGCGGCCAGGTGACGTGGATCGCGGACAAGGCCGTCAAGGAGTCCAGCTTCCGGACCGACACGCGCAGGGGACAGCGCAACCAGGCCAAGCGAGGTGCCCCCACGATCGCCGACGTGCTGAACAGCGGCGGCTTTCCCAGCGATCCCGCGAAGGCGAAGCAGGAGATCGGAAGGCGATTCCCCAAGGGATCGCTGCTCAGCGACGACGAGTGGAGCGCCTTCGAGCAGCTCTCCACGACCCCCGAGGGACAGCGCTGGCTCAACGCCTCGGGCATGCTCACGCACGACCAGGTCGAGAAGTACCTGTCGGACGACGAGCGCGACAACCCCGAGAGGTTCCGCGGCTTCCACCAGCTCCACAAGGCGAGCAAGGTCGTCCTCGCGAGCTACGTCGCGCGACAGCGGAACGGCGGCCAGGGTGGACAGCGGTTCAAGGGCACTCCCCCGGAGGCGATCGCCCTCTCGATGGAGGCGCGGCACACCCCCGACCCGGCGAGGAGAGAAGAGCTCAAGAACGAGATCGATCAGAACATCACCGCAGAGTGGGCGAAGACGCTCGAGTACACCGATCTCAACGACGACGCCATCACGGCGATCGAGCACGGCGCCGTGGCGGACCCGACCGACCCGGACACGAAGCTCTCGACGGACGAGGTCCGCGACAGGCACCTGCAGGCGACGGAGGTGCTCAAGAACATCTTCCACCTGCTCCAGGAAGGCGCCGAGATCTACGACGCCAGCGAAGGACGTCACGTCCCGCTCCGCGACGTGCCCGTGGCGAAGCTCCTGTCGCACGGCGGCCGTGTCAACATCCAGATCCCCGCGGGCAGCCCGCCGCACGCGCTGCCCGACCTCCTCGGCATCACCGACAAGGACGGCAACCCGACGACCGGCGTGTTCAAGCGCGCCTTCGGGACGCACCATGTCGCGCTCGGCAAGAAGAAGTTCAAGGAAGAGGGGGGGCACGTCGCCGCGATCAAGTCCAAGCTGGACGACACCAGGCTCCACGGCATGAACCTCGCCATCGGCGGGATCGGCCAGAGGGACTTCAACGGCGATGTCATCCTGCCCGACGGCGCGCACGGACACATCTTCATCGGCTACCGGCCGCCGAAGAAGGACAGGCCGGGAGCGCTCCAGATCGGCATCGAGACCACCGGGCCTCACGCGCCGAGCACCGTCGGCTACATCCACAACTGGCGCTCCACGGAGAAGACCGCCAACCCCGTCTCCAGCGTCGGCGGCCTCAAGCAGGACAAGATCGGCGACGAGCGGATCAAGAACGCGCGCACCGTCGACCTGAACAAGCTCGGGGACGACTGGGAGAGCACCCTCAAGGACCGCGCGGACAGGTTCGAACAGGACCTGAAGGACAATCCCAAAGAGGCGATCGGCAAGCTCGTCGGCCCGCGCGAGCTTCCGCAGGACGCCCCCCGGGATGCCGGGACGCGCGCTTCCGAGGAGCGGCCGGGCGGGTCCGACCACGATCCGCGGGACAACGACCCCCGCGATCCGCCCGGCGATGCGCCCGGCGCGACGCAGGCGCCCGCGGGCAACGTGACGGGGAGCCAGCCCAGGCAGGCTCCGGCGCCGCCCGGCGATGCGCCCGGCGCGACGCAGGCGCCCGCGGGCAACGTGACGGGGAGCCAGCCCAGGCAGGCTCCGGCGCCGCCCCTGGCTGCCGCCCCCGCGAGCGACGGCTCCACGGCCCCGAAGGGCGGGCTCTTCGCCACCGCGCCCGAGACCGCCGCCGGAGACGCGACCGAGGACTCCACGGCGGACACCAGGGCCCAGGCCGAGGCGATGGAGGTGCTGAAGCAGCAGGAGACGCTCAGGATCTTCATCCCCCGGGCGCGCGGCAACGGCCATCAGGGCAGCTCGGTGCAGCTCATGACCAGGCTCGCCCAGCTCGGCTTCTCGGGCGAGTTCGACGTGATCTACGACGACACGGAGCCCAGGACAGAAGAAGACAGGAAGGAGTACGGCTCGAACCCGAAGAAGCTCGAGAGCCTCCTGCCAGGCTTCAAGGCGGGTGGCCCCCCCGTCCAGCGCCTCGAGACGCTCGGGCTCAAGGTCAACGTCATGGGCCTCGAGACGTTCGAGGCCCGGTCCGACCGGAAGCCAGCGAAGTACGGGCTCACCGGCGCCGTGGACAACCACCACAAGCCGAAGGACATCCTGACCAAGCTCGGTGTCGACGTCTTCGCGCAGCTCCAGCCCATGGACTGGAACCGCGAGAGCGGCAGGCGGGGGATCACCTACAGGGACAGCGAGGGCAATGAGCGGTTCCACGAGGCCCTGGCCCTCTCCGACCTGGGCTACATCTACGACACCACGCCCCCGGCCGACCCCAGGGCGATGATCAAGGACGAGCTCGCGAAGAGCGGCACCGAGGCCAAGGAGGCCGGCGTCCTCGCGTTCCTCGATCAGACCGACACGAGAGACGCGCACACCATGGTCGTCTACGGGCTCGGCACGGCGACCGGGCCGCGAGCGCCCGTCCTCGAGCTGTTCAACCTCATCACGGGGGTCCTGTACGCCCAGGATGACAAGGACGCAGGGACGGACCTCAAGGACAAGGGCGCGATCATCGGGGCGGCTGGCTGGGTGAACCAGGACGAGATCGCCACGCTCAAGAAGATGCTCGACGGCGAATGGGAGGGCGGCCTCCGGCTCCTCGTCGACAGCGAAGACAGCACCTGGCGGGGCGACTACGAGGAGCTCATCGCGCGCCTGAAGAGCAAGCTCTTCGACGGCGAGACCCCGCGCGTGCGCGTGATCAACGTCGAGGAGCCGGGCGCGGCCGAGAGCATCAAGAACGTCGGCCCCGGCCAGGTGCTCGTGGTCGAGTTCTCGCCGGGCCGCCTCCCCATGCCCGTCTTCGAGCACCTCCGCTCCAGGACGTCCCTGCCCAACGGCTTCGAGAGCGTCAACGGCATGGACAAGGAGCGGCAGAACAAGCCCTATTTCCATGTCGCGAGCGAGGTCAGCAACAGGTTCCCGGGATCGGACAAGCTCGACGGCGTGCCCGGCGCGGATGACATCGCGAAGGAGGCCGTGCGCGTCGGCGAGATGCTCCAGGGCCGCAAAGGCGTCGATCCCTGGAAACGAAACTACAGCGACAACGACCGGGACGGCATCTTCGAGGCGGTATCGCGCCTGGATCCGCCCCTCGTGCTGAAATCCCCCAGAAAGGAGGGCCGCAACGTCACGATCAAGCTCGGCAGCGGCGGGGTCATCGGCACAGGAGAACCCAAGGTCAAGGGCAAGTACGACACCAGGCCCCGCGACAAAGCCTACACATCGACCGAGCTCCAGAAGCTTTATGATGACAACAAAGATGACCTCATCAAGCCCAGGCTGCGGCAGGACGATCCCGACCGGATCATCGGGCGGTACATCAACGAGGCGCAGAAGCCCGACTCGGCGCTGAGCAGGTATTTCGAGGCGCTCAAGGAGCGGTCCAGGGCCAAGGATCAGGTGAAGCTCGCCTTCACGGAGCTCGTCAAGGTCGAGAAGGCTCCTCCCCCGCCGCCCGTCGAGGGCGACGGCATGGCGACCGCACCCGAGGCCGCTGCCTCCACCGGAGAGGGCAAGGAAGAGCTGTCCGGGGGCGGCGACCCCTCCGCGCCCCGCGAGGCCCCGGCCCCCTCGGAGGCAGCCGGCGCCGCCGCCGACCAGACCGCGACGGCCGAGGACGGGGCGCAAGGCCTCGGGCCGTCGCCGGCGGCGCAGGACCTGTCGCGGGCCGGGCTGACCGACAGGGGGATGGAGCGCGGCCTGCGGGGGAGCGCCCTCGAGGAGTATATCCAGCGTGCGCGGGCGACCGGCGACACGGATCCGACCAGCTACCTGAAGTCGCTGGTGGACGATATCGACAGCATGCCTCCTGGATTCAAGGCCAGGGCCAAGGAGCTGCTCGAGCACCCCGGGCGGCTCCAGCAGCAGGACTTCGCCATCTGCGGGCTCGCGGCCATCGCCGAGGCGGCCCTGCACAACAACCCCATGAAGGCCATCGACGTCTTCAGGTCGCTGTTCGCGTCGACGCCCTTTCCGCTGGAGTCGGGCGGGACCCTCCGCGTCACGCCCGGCCAGGACGAGGTGGCCCGGGGGAAGGACCCGAAGCGCAACGTCTTGCTCGGGGGCAGGCTCAAGCAGATCGACAGCATGTCCGCGCGGACGGGCAAGGACTACGGCGACAAGCGCCTCGATTTCCTGCTCGCCCGGGCCCTGCCGAAGCTCTGGAAGACGCGGTCGAAGGACGCGTACGACGCCTGGATCAAGGAGGTCGAGAGGGCCTTCGACGAGGACTTCGCCCAGGCGAGAGGGCAGCTCGACGCCAGCGGCGCGCGCCTGAAGCGCGGCGACTTCCCGATGAACGACGTCGCCTACGGCAGCATCCTCAAGGACGTCCTCGGGGCGGCCGACGTCGACATCCTGTCCTCGCCGCGCGGCGGGTACGACATCGACGCGATCAACGCGCTGTTCGACGACGAGGGCCGAGGGCCCTTCGTCCACGGCTTCGTCCTCGCCGCGCCGGTGAACGCCGAAGCGAAGAAGTACGCGCCCGGCTCCGATCACCTCGGCGCGCCTCAGGGCATCGGCGCGTGGAAGGAGCCGGCCAGCTCGTTCAAGAGCCCAGGGCTGCACCAGGTCAGGATCGCCGGTCCCATCGAGACGACCACGACCCCCGAGGGCGAGGAGGCCTATGTCGTCCCCATCTCGACGTACGGGAAGGCCTTCCCGTTCGTGGTGCAGAAGGACAGGCTGGGGGAGTATTTCCCGAGCATCTTCACCGGCCGCTGGCACCCGCCGGCGCCGCCTCCGGCCGCGGGGTCGCCCTCGGCCGTCGCGCCCGAGGACGCCGCCCCCACGGCGGGCGAGGGCGAGCTGTTCGCTGCCGCGCCCGAGGCCGGCCCCACCGGCGCCGCGGACGCGGGCCGCGGCGCGACCGAGGGCGCCACGGATCCCGCGGCCCACGCCGAGGCGATGGAGGAGCTGAAGCAGCAGGAGAGGCTCAGGATCTTCGTGCCCCGGGCGCAGGGCAACGGCCATCAGGGCAGCTCGGTGCAGCTCATGTCGAGGCTCGTCAAGCTCGGCTTCTCCGGCGAGTTCGACGTGGTCTACGACGACACGCCCCCCGGGACAGAGGCCGACAGGAAGAAGTACGGCTCGAACCCGAAGAAGCTCGAGAGCCTCCTGCCGGGCTTCAAGGCGGATGGCCCCCCGGTCCAGCGCCTCGAGACGCTCGGGCTCAAGGTCAACGTCATGGGCCTCGAGACGTTCGAGGCCGAGCGCGACCGGAGGCCGGCGAAGTACGGGCTCACCGGCGCCATGGACAACCACGAGAAGCCGAAGGACCTCCTGACGAAGCTCGGCGTCGACGTCTTCGCGCAGCTCCAGCCCCTGAACTGGAACCGCGAGAGCGGAAGGCGGGGGATCACCTACAGGGACAGCGAGGGCAACGAGCGGTTCCACGAGGTCGAGGCCCTCTCCAGGCTGGGCTACATCTACGACACGACGCCCCCGGACGACCCCGGGGCGATGATCAAGGACGAGCTCGCGAAGAGCGGCACCGAGGCCAAGGAGGCCGGCGTCCTCGCGTTCCTCGATCAGACCGACACGAGGGACGCGCACACCATGGTCGTCTACGGGCTCGGCACGGCCATGGAGGACAACTCCAAGGCGCCCGTCTTCGAGCTGTTCAACCTCATCACGGGCGTCCTGTACGCCCAGGATGACGCGAGCGCGGGGACCGACCTCAAGGACAAGGGCGCGATCATCGGGGCCGCGGGCTGGGCGGACCAGGGCGAGATCGAGACGCTCAAGAAGATGCTGAGCGGCGACTGGGAGGGTGGTCTGCGGCTCCTCGTCGACCGGGGCGACGCCGTCGGCATGGATGGCTGGGAAGAGCTCGTGGATCGCCTGAAGGAGCGGCTCTTCAAGGACGGACGCCCGCGCGCGCGCGTGGTCAACGTCGAGGATCCGAGGGCCGCGGAGATCATCGCCGGCGTCGAGCCCCACCAGGTGCTCGTGGTCGAGTTCTCGCCGGGCCGCCTCCCCATGCCCGTCTTCGAGCACCTCCGCTCCAGGACGTCGCTGCCCAACGGCTTCGAGAGCGTCAACGGCATGGACAAGGAGCGGCAGAACAAGCCCTATTTCCATGTCGCGAGCGAGATCAGCAACAAGTTCCCGAAGTCGGATGAGCTCGACGGCGTGCCCAATGCGGACCGCGTGGCGAGGCGCGCCGAGCTCATCGGGGAGCAGCTCCAGGGGCGCAACGGCCTCCGGAGCTGGCTCTTGAACTACAACGACAGCGATCGAATCGAGATCTTCAAGGCGATCCGGGAGTTCAATCCGCCCGTCAAGCTGAAGTCCCCCAGGAAGGGCGAGCGGGACGTCGAGATCAAGATCAAGAAGATCAACGGCGATCTGGTGACGGGCGAGCGGCTGGACGACCCGAGGACGAACCTCAAGCCTTACACACGGCAAGAGCTCGCGCGGCTCTACGAGATCAACAAGAAGACCATCACCGACAAGCTCCGGGAGAAGGATCCCGACCGGCTCATCGGGCGGTACATCAACGACACGCAGAAGCCCGACTCGCCGTTGAGCCAGTACTTCGCCGCGCTCAAGGAGCGGTCCAGGGCCAAGGATCAGGTGGCGCTCGCCTTCACGGAGCTCGTCAAGGCCGCCAAGGCGCCTCCCGCGCCGCCCGCGGAGGACAGCGCCCTGTGGGCCACCGCGCCGGAGACCGCTGCCCCCACCGCGAGCGGCGAGGCCCCTGCCCCGACCTCCCCCGCCCCGACGTCCCCTGCCCCGACCTCCCCCACCACCGTCGGCGCTGCCCAGGTCGGCCCGAGCGCTGAGGGCCAGGGGAAGACCCTCGAGGATCTGATCCGCGATATCGAGGAGCGGAGCCGCGCGTGGTCACGCCCGGCGACCGCGCAGGACAGGAGCGACGCCACCCGGCTCCTGACCGAGCTGCTCCAGCGGCAGAACGTGCACCCCTCGGTCGTCGACCGGCTGCGCGAGCTCATCCACGATCCCGCCTCGCTGTCGCAGTCGGCCTTCGCCAACTGCGGGCTCCACAGCATCCTTCATCCGACGCTGAAGAACGACCTCGCCACCACCGCGCACCTGGTCACCGCGCTCTTCACGGGCAAGCAGCTCGGCCGGTTCGCGAGCGCCCCGGGGGCCGACACCTTCGGGCAAAGGGGCCCTGGCAAGGAGGGGGCGCTCAGCCACGGCCTCGACCTCATCCGGCGCGTGATGACAGGAGAGGTCCCGCAGGCGCTCGACCCGGCGCCCACACGGCCGCTCGTCAACGGCCTCAGGACCGCGAAGGCCAAGGGCGACAGCCTGAAGAAGGCCAGCGACCGAGAGGACCTGGATCGCCACCTCCTCGACCACCTGCTCGCCCGCGGCTTCATCGAGCTGCTCGGACCGAAGGCCCTCGCGGAGCTCGAGCAGCAGACCGACGAGGCCCGCAGGCCCGGTGTCGCCGCGGCGCAGGGCGACCTGCTGCTCTCCGCGAGCTCGGTCGCCCGCTTTTTCCGCTCGGCGCTCGGCGCGAACGCGAGCGTCATGCTCCCCCGCGCTCCCGACGGGTACGACGTCGCGCGCATCAACGACACGCTCGGGCAGACCGATCAGGGCGGGTTTGCGATCGCCACCGTGCTCGACGGCAAGGCGCTCTGGGACGCGGCGAAGGAGCATGAGGCCCGCGCGTCGGCGCCCCGGGCTCCCGGCGAGATCCCGCGGCTCGGCGAGGCCGACGCGCTCAGGCCGCACCATGCGTCGATCGACGGCCCGATCACCGACCTCGGCGACGCCGTCCTCGTGCCGCTCCAGTCGTGGGGGCGCTCGTTCCCCGTCCGGGTGAGCAAGGGCGACCTGCCGAAGGTCTTCGCGACGATCACCCACGGGACCGCGGTCCCGTCGCGAGCGCCCGAGACGAGCGCCGCCGCGCAGGAGGGCGCGCCGGCTCCCCACGGGGCGGGCGACCTGCTCGCCGGCATGCTCGCCGAGCAGGCCAGGCCGTCGAGGCTGCGCGACGCGATCCGAGCGTTCCCGGAGGCGCACCGGCCGGAGCTCGAGCGCCTCCTCCGCCAGGCGGTCGATACGGAGCTCGTCCCGGGGATCCGCAGGGCGCTGCCCGTGATCGTCGGCTCGGCCGCCGTCGAGCTGGCGGAGGAGATCCTCGAGAAGTGGGTGATGTTCATCGACCCGAGCGTGCTCGACCTCCCGCCGGACGAGCTGGCCCCGTACCTGAATGGCCACGTCGAGCTCGTGCTGGGCACGTTCGATCGCGATCGAGACCGCCCGGACCTCGACCGGGGCGGCAGCAGCGACGAGAGCGGCAGCTCCGACGGTGAGGCCTCGGACGACGAGGCCACGACGCGGAGCTCCAGCCCGGTGTCGGAGCGCCTCGAGCTCCGCATGGAGGCGTTATCGAACGCGAGCGACGCGAGCAGTGATGTCGACTCATCCGCGGACGAGGAGGAGGAGGGGTACGAGGACCCGTTCGGCGACTGGGGCGACGACTTCGATGATCTGGTCGCCCAGCCCACGGCGTCCCAGTCCACGAGCGCACGGCGCGCGCGCACCAGCGCGGACGAGCGGGCCATCCCGGACTGGCTCTGGGATGTGCCGCACTATGCGGACCTGGAGGCCGCGCTGCTCGGCAACATCGGGAAGCCGGCGGTGCGCGAAGCGCTCGACGACATCCTGGCAGACGGGACCGAACGCTCGGTGCACTTCACGGCGGTGCTGCTCAAGGCGCTCAGAGGGCTCGAAGCCCCCCGCACGGGCGAGCGCACGAAAGGCACCCTCGCGGGCAAGCGCCTGAAGCGCGAGCTCGGGATCGTGCTCGGCCCGTACGAGGGCGCGGAGCGCGAGCGCGCCTTCGACCTCGCCCAGGCGATCGGAGCCCTCGAGTCGCTCCAGGGCATGGACCTCTCGGCGCTGCGCAACCCGCCGCCGCCGCCGCGCGACGAAGCGCCGCCGCGCGAGGTCCTGAAGCGTGGCCAGAAGGGGCGCTGGATCACCCGCCGCGAGGTCGAGGTGCTGAGCCGCACCATCGGCAAGCGCGCCTTCGCCGGCATGCTCGCGCGCGCCATGGACAAGGGCAAGGTCGGCAACATCCGCGCGATCATCGAGCACCTCACGCACCACGCCGAGCGCATGGCCGCCGCCCCGGCGCTCTCGCCGCCGCTCACCTCGAGGTCGCTGGTGGTCGACTCGAACCTCGTCGACGCGCTCCTCAAGCCCCGTGACGAGCTGCCGCCGGCCAAGCAGGAGATCCGCGATCGGCTCGAGGCGCTGATCGACGACCACGACATCGAGGACCTGCGCCTCGCCAACATCGGCGTCGGAGAGCTGTTCCAGTACGGCGACATCGTCGGGAGCACGTTCACCACCTCCGGCGGGCGAGAGATCCCCTGGCGCGGGATCCGGCTCGACCCCGAGGTGCGCGACCGCAAGCGCGATTACGACCGGGGGTTCGAGGATCTCGCGAGGGTGTCCGTCGGCGAGAGGAAGGGCAGCGCCGACCGCAGCATGGTCGCCGACACCTTCTTCTCCGACCGCGCCATCGAGGACGGCGCGCCCGCGGTGCCCCACTTCGCCACCAGCGATTATGGCATCCTGACACCCCTCCTGGGCTTCGCCGGCATCCACGCCGCGGAGCGCGGCCAGACGGAGTTCACCGACTTCGTGCGAGAGAAGACCGGCGGCGCGCCCTATTTCCGCCCGGCGCTCCGAGGCCGCGAATTCAAGGCGCACGCCATTCCGTTCCGGGAGCCGCAGGCGCCCCCCACGACCCAGCGCGCGGCGCCCGAGCCGAGCGAGCCCACCGGCGCGGCGCTCCTCGACACGGCCGTCGGCGCGACCCGCCGGGTCAACGATCTCTTCGAGCTGATCAAGAGCTTCGGCTTCGACGCGTACATCGTCGGCGGCGCGGTGCGCGACGCCCTGATGGGCAACGAGCCCAAGGACGTCGACCTGAAGACCAACATGCCGCTGTCGCGGCTCGAGCAGGCGCTGCGCGACGATCCAGGGTTCAGCCCCTTCATCAAGAACATCGTCCCCGAGCAACACCTCCTCCAGGTCGGGGACGGGACCGACGTGGTGGACATCAGCGCCGGCGACGACGCGAGCCCGATCGCCCCGCTCGACCTCCTGGAGGACGCGCGAAAGCGCGACTTCCGCATGAACGCGCTCTACGTGAACCAGGACGGCTACGTCTTCGACCCGCTCGGCGGCGGGATCGAGGATCAGCTCGTCGGGAGGCTGCGCTTCGTCAATGACCCTGGCCCGGACGCGCGCATCGGGCAGCGGCATCAGGCGATCCTCGACCAGCTCCGCCGCGCGCCGTGGGTGCTCGGCCGCGCGTTCAAGTTCTACCGGCGCGGCTACGAGATCGAGCAGCCGATCCTCGATACGCTGCGCAAGCACGCGGTGCTCCTCTTCGCGTCGATGAGGCAGCGCCCCACGTCGCTCGCCGACAAATCGCTCTTCTGGCACAGGACCGGCGTGAGCTCGCCGAGGGAGGCCATCGCGCTGATGCGGGACCTCGGCTTCCCCCCCGAGGCCATCCGCGGGCTCATCCCCGACGACGTGGCCGGCGTCTTCGACGACCGGAGCGCCGCGTTCGAGCGCGACGTCGTGCCGCGCTGGCGCGACACCCCCGAGGGCAACGACGCGGACTATCCGGCGCCGGAGATGAAGATCGACACCGGCTCCGGGCGGATCTATCAGTATCGCGTCCGCGCCGAGGCGCCGCCGCAGCGCGACGGGCAAGAGGCGGAGCGCGTCATCATCGACGTGGACCTGAGCGACCACAACCGCCCAGGCCACGCGGCGCCGCACTACCACGTGTACCGGCGGCGCAGCGGCCGTGACGGCGTCCTCAAGTGGGACAAGAAGAGAAACGGCTTCTCGGACACGGGCCAGCCGGGCTTCCCGCGCATCGAGGGCGGCGTGTACCGCGGGCCGCAGCCGTGGCGGTTCGAGGAGGGGCTCGACGAGGCGGGCGACTTCCTCCAGGCGGCCCGCGAGCGCATCCGCGACGCGGGGATCGAGCTCCACGAGTCCAGAGATGGCCTGCTGGACCTGGGCGGGCAGGTGAAGCTGCACCCGGAGCGGCTGCGCGAGCTCCACGCCGCGGGGCAGTTCAGCAAGCTGCTCATGCTGGTGAAGAACCTCTCGGGCGGGATGCCCTGGTCGCCGCATGATCAGGCGACCCTCGACCTGTCCGGCTCTCACCGCGGCCAGCAGCGGCTCCGCTTCAAGCCACAGCTCGATCAGGTCGTGCCGTTCCTCATCGGCAGCGGGATCGATCACCCCGCCTCGGACCCGCGCTTCGGCGAGGGAGGCGCGATGAGGCACGACGCGCTGCTGCGGCTCTACGACCTGGTGAGCGGCGAGCCGCCCGAGGCGCTGCGCCGCCCGGCGGCCGAGTATGCGCTCGAGCACGCCAGGACGGTCAACGAGTTCGTCGAGCGCTTCGAGTTCTACGTGGCGTCGATGCAGGACAACCTGCAAGGCGTCGACATGGACGCGCAGTGGGAGGCGGCGCTGAAGGGCGTGGAAGACGCCGGCGCCGTGGCGCACGTCACGCTCGATCCGGACGGAGATCTGGAGGCGGGCCTCCGGGGAGCGGCCGAGAGGCTGGGCTTCGAGTCGGCCAGCAGCGCCGCCTACCACGCGATGAAGCACAGCGCCGAGCTCGCGCCGCCGGACGGACAGGACACGAGCGCGGCGTCGGCGGACGGCGTGAGGCGTTATCTGGATGCCGCGCGCGAGGCCCTCCGCGAGGCGACCGCGGTCGAGCGGACCACGGATCAGAGCGGCGCGACGAACGTCGTGCTGTGGAAGGGGTCGACCAAGGTCGTGGTGCGGGTGGGGCCCGACAACAAGGCGCACCTCGTCACCGCGTTCGTCAAGGGCTCCCGCAAGTCGGCTCGGTCGGGCGCGCGTGGACCGGCGCAGGCCACGAGGGCGCCCGGCCGCGCGGACCTCCTGGCCTCGTACACCCCGGGGCTCGACGAGGCGACCGAGGCGAGCCGGGCGGACCTCCTCGCCTCGTACAACCCGAGGCGCGATGAGGCGACCGAGGCGAGTCGGGTCATGGAAGGCGCTCTCCACGCCCCGGCCAGCGACGCCACCCAGAGGGTCGCCAGCGACGCCACCCAGGGCGCCGCCAGCGACGCCCCGCAGGAGCGCGGCGCGCAGGGCGGGCAGAGCGCGGTCGAGGCGCTGGTCAGCGCGCTGAACGAGCGGGGCCGCGGCTGGACGCGCCCCACGACGGACGCGCACAAGAAGGAGGCCGTGAAGCTCATGAGCGACCTGCTCAGGTCGCTCGGCGCCGACGAGGCGGTCATTCGCCGGCTCGGCGAGATGATCGAGTGCTGCTGAGCGCCCGGTCTGGGGTGGGCAGCTCAGCTACCCGGTCGTAACCGGTTCCGGTCCCAGGGGGGCAGCTCGGCTGCCCGGTCTCAACCGGTTCCGGTTCCAGGAGGGCAGCTCGGCTGCCCGGTCTCAACCGGTTCCGGTCTCAGGGGGGCAGCTCGGCTGCCCGGCCTCAACCGGTTCCGGTCCCAGGAGGGCAGCTCGGCTGCCCGGCCGCAGCCGGTTCCGGTCCCAGGAGGGCAGCTCGGCTGCTCGGTCTCAACCGGTTCCGGTCCCAGGGGGGCAGCTCGGCTGCCCGGTCTCAACCGGTTCCGGTCCCAGGAGGGCAGCTCGGCTGCCCGGCCGCAGCCGGTTCCGGTCCCAGGAGGGCAGCTCGGCCAGGCCGGCGACCGCGGGCGGCGCGCACGAGCGCCTCCGTCCCCTCCACCGGGCGGTGCGTTTCACGAACGGACCCGGACCGCCGCGCGCAATTTTGGTCATGAGCGACCCTTTTCCTCCCGCCGAGGACACCTTCCGCGACCGTACCTGGACATCCATTCACTCCGCTGCCGTGAGCATCCTCCCCGGCGCACTCCGGCTCCTGGGAGTCGCCGAGCCCGACCTTGACGACCTGGTCCAGGAGATCCTGCTCGCGGCGTACGAGAGCCTGGATCGGTTCGATCCCACCTCCCCCGCCTCCACCAGGACGCCGCCGCCGCACGAGGCCGTCTCCGCCGGCCCTCCGCCGCACCGGGAACTCCGCTGCCAGCACCGCAGCGCGGAGGCGCGATGGGTGTTCGGCATCGCCTGGCGGAAGGTCAGCCATCACCTGAACCGCGCCTACCGCCGCCGCGAGGTCCCGAACGGCCTGCACCCCGCGCCCCACGGCCAGCCCGTCGATCTCGCGCCGAGCAGCGAGGAGCGCATCGCGGCGCGCGAGCGGCTGGAGCTCGCGATCGAGGTGCTCGGCACGCTCGCCCCCGAGCGGCGGATCCTCCTCGTCCTGCACGAGGCCTACGAGGTGCCGATCGTCGAGATCGCGCGCGCGCTCGGTATCAACTACAACACCGCCTGCACTCGCCTGCGCCTCGCCCGCGAGGACTACCGCGCCGCCGTCGCGCGGCTGCGCCCGGAGCAGCGGCAGGCGCTGCGCGCGAGCTGGCTCCTCTTCCCGCTTTCGTCCGGCTTCCTGGCGCACGACGACGGCGAGAGCCCCTCGACGACGGCAGCCTCCCCGCCTCCAGCGCCCGCGCCGCCGGCCCCGCCCGCGCCGCCGGCCCCCCCCGCCGGCCCCCCGCCGGCCCCCCGCCGGCCCCCCGCCGGCCCCCCCCGCCGTCCGCGCTTGCGACCGCGACCGCGCGGCGGAGGCCTGGCCAGATCGGCGTCGCCCTCGGGTCGGCCGCGGCGGGCGTCGCCGGAGCCGTCGCCGTGATGCTCGCGCTCGCGCCGCCGACAGCCGTCTGGGCTCGCCGCTTCGGGCCGCTGCTGCCCGAGCTGCTGCCCGCGCGCAGCGCCTGCGCTGCACCGACCCCGCCGCAGCGGACGACGGAGCCGGCGCCCGTCGCTCCGACGACCGAGGCGCTCCACCGCCCGTGCCCTGCCGCTCCGCGGGCGGCGCTGCCGGCCGGCCAGCGGGACGACACCTTCGCCGAGGAGCTGCGGCTGCTCGACGCGGCGCGGGAGCGCCTCTCCGCCGGGAACGCCGCCGCGGCGCTCCGGCAGCTCGCCGCGCACGCGGCCCGCTTCCCCGCGGGCCGGCTGAAGTCCATACGAGAGCAGCTCCGCACGGTCGCCCGGACGCGCCTCACCCCTCCGGCGCAGCGCGCGTCGGGATCGGCGCAGAGCGCGTCGGGAGGAGCGCCGTCGCGATGAGCAGGCCCAGGGCCAGACAGGAACCCGGCGCACACCCGGCGCGGCGCGCCGCCCGATCGCGAACGGGCGCGGGACGCCCGGCGCGCGCCACCGCCGCGGCGGCCGTGATCCTGCTTTGCGGCGCGGAGACGCATGCCGCGCCGGAGCCGCCCCGGGCCGGGATGCGCCTCGAGGTGGTGCGAGGCCCCGGCGCCGAGGGCTGCCCCGACGAGATGTCCCTGCGCACGGAGGTCGCGCGCGGGCTCGGCGCCGACCCGTTCCAGGACGACGCGCCGCGGGCGCTCACGGTCCGCATCGCCCGGGAGGGGCCGGAGCACACGGCCTCGATGGCGCTGCGCGACGCCCAGGGAGAGACCCACTGGGCCGAGGGGTTCAGCACGCGGAGCGGTTGCGAGGAGCTGCTCTCCGGCGTGGCCCTCGCCGTGGTGGCGCAGCTCCTGAGCGCGCCGGAGCAGGCTTCCGCGCCGCCCGAGCGCTCGCCGCCGCCGGTGCCCTCGCCGCCCTCCGAGCCCCCGTCGCCCCCCTTGCGGCCGCCTTCTTCGCAGGCGCGCCGGGCCACGCCGGAGCCAGCGCGCCGGGCCACGCCGGAGCCAGCGCGCCGGGCCATGCCGGAGCCAGCGCGCCGGGCCATGCCGGAGCCAGCGCGCCGGGCCGAGCGGCCGCCGGCATCCGCGCCGCCGGAGACGGCGCCGGCACCGCCGAAGCCGCTGCGGCTCCAGGCGGGGCTCGGAGCGACCCTGGGCCTAGGGATCACGCCCGGAACAGCGGCCGGGGTGACGCTGGCCGTGGGCGTCCGCCGGTCTGACTGGTCGATCGCGGTGGAGGGGCGCGGGCTCGTGTCCCTGGCGCAGGAGGTGAAGGATATGGCCCTCAGCGCGAGGGCCTTCACGGCGGCTGGTGTGGGCTGCCTGCACGGCCGCCACCTGTTCGGCTGCGGGGTCGCGACCGGCGGCTTCGTCCGGTTCGTCCCCCGGCATCCGTGGCACATGACGGAACGCGACGACGCGCTGTTCAGCATCGGAGCGCGGCTCGGCAGCGCCTGGGCCCTCTCGGACAGGTGGAGCGCACACGGGTACGCCGAGGCCAGCGCGATCGTGGCGGACGCGGTGCTCCGGCGCCAAGGCAAGCGGCGCGAGACCGCTGGAGCCTTCACATGGTCCTCACCTCCGGTCGGCGCGGCGCTCGGACTCGGCATCACGGCGACGTACTGACCGACCTCGCGAAGGCCGGCACTCCTCGCCAACGGCATGAGAATTTTCAAAGGAGAACTACAATGCTCAATGCAATCGACGATCTCGCGAAAGCTGCCCGTTGTGAACGCAGGCCATCTCTACGTATCTTGTCCGCCATGCGATCCCTCCTCCTCCCGTTCGTGGGCTTTCTCCTCTTGTCCGGCTGTGGCGAAGATCCGACGGTCTACGGCCCCTGTCAGCCGCAGGAATACGGCAACCCAGGCTGCCCGTGGCCCGAGGAAGGCGACGGCGGGGCCGGTGGCGAAGGTGGTGGCGGCGGAGAAGGTGGCGGCAGTGAGGCCAGCGGCGGCGACGAGACCGCCTGCGCCGGCGACTGTGTCCCACCGGCGCCGCTCGGCTGGTTCGGCCCGGCGCTGCTCTGGTACGGCCCGCCGGACCAGGCGCCGGACTGCCCCGCCGCCGCGCCGAACGTCGGCTACGAGGGGTTC
Organism: Sorangium cellulosum; assembly: GCF_004135735.1. Taxonomy (GTDB): domain Bacteria; phylum Myxococcota_A; class Polyangia; order Polyangiales; family Polyangiaceae; genus Sorangium; species Sorangium cellulosum_F. The sequence goes on from NZ_CP012670.1 coordinate 8,274,103, forward strand.
GCCGACCTCGTGCCGGAGCCGCTCGCCTGCGCGACCTGCCTGTGCGACCCGCCCGACGCGGCCACGGCCTCGTGCCAGCTCCCGCTGGGCTGGTCGGCGCACGCGGCGACGATGTGCTCCGGCGATGCCCCCGGCACCCTCGCGACGACCTTCGCCGCGCCCGAGGCCTGGGACGGCGCCTGCACCGCCGCGAACGCGATCCCCGCGGACCAGGACTGCGGGGGGCAGCCGTGCGTCCAGTCGCTCTCCATCGAGGCCCCGACCGTGACGGTGGCCGGCGCATGCACGCCGCGGGTGGACGAGCCGCCGGTGCCGGCGTTCCTCGATCCCTGGCGGACCCGGGCGCTCGCCTGCCTGCCCGGCGCCTACACCGAGTGCCCGGGCGACCGGAGCACCTGCATGCCGTCGCCGGGCCAGCCCGGGGTCCCGCCGCCCGGCGGCTTCCTGACGTGCATCTTCCACGAGGGCGACGTGACGTGCGGCGAGCCCTACCTGGTCAAGCACGTCTTCCACGGCGGCATCGACGACACGCGCGGCTGCTCGCCGTGCGGCTGCGGGGAGCCGGAGGGCGCGTCGTGCACCATCATGGCCTCGGTCTACAGCGACGGGGCGTGCGGGGAGGCGCTCTTGTCGGCCGTCGTGAGCTCGACGACGCCGTTCTGCGGGGTCACGCCGCCCGGCGTCGCCCTCGGCAGCAAGTCGGCGGAGGTCGTGGCCGTGGATCCCGGCGGCTGCGCCCCGAGCGGCGGCGAGCCGATCGGCGAGATGGTGCCGGCCGAGCCGTCGACGTTCTGCTGCCTGGCATAGGCCCGCGAGAAGAACAGGCGTTCATCGCCTCACGCTCGGCAGCAACTCCACCTGATCCGCGAGCTCTCCGCGCTCCTCCTTGCGGAGGGCCGCGATCAGGGCGCCTGCGAGCGGCCCCGAGCCGACCATCGGCCCGATCGGCTCACACCCCCAGAACGCCGTGATCGACCCCGCGAGCCTGTCGCGCCCCTCGGCCTGAAGCCGCTCCACGGCCGCATAGGCCCAGACGTCCAAGCGGTAGCTGCGCGCCAGTGTCCGGGTGCGCTGTCAGTGAACCTTCGCGACGTGAACCCCACGCACCGCTCGCCCCTCGTCTATTCCCTGGAAGCGAAGCGACATGGCCCGCGACCGGCCGCGCGAGTCATTGCCTGCTCGCAACGTCCCGAACATCGCGTGCAAGCATTGGTGACCTCGACGCGCTCGCTCGCGATGTCTGGCCGCGATCATGCGCACGGATTCATCGAAACACGACAGCCTTTCCTGTATCTTCTTGCCTCCAGTTCGAGGCGAACGCGAGCCACCTCCAGATGTCCCTCGGAGCAAGAGCCCATGACCGCAGCACGTCGTCGCTCAAGGACAATCCGTCCCAGCCTCGCCCAGATCATCTCCACGGCCGTACTATCCCAAGCCGGATGCACGATCTTCGACGAAATGCCAACACCGACGTGCATGGATCCATCCCCCGGGTGCCAGGCGCCGTGTGGACAAGAAGACGTCTTTCCTTGGCCAATCGGCTGCGAGCGAACGCTACCGCTACAATCCAGATTCCGGGACATATTAACCACAAAAGACTGCAATCAATGGCGCGAGACACTACAGCCCATCAGCGGCGTCAGCCTAACCATCAGCCCTCAAATGGTTGGAATAACGCCAACCACGAAGGACCCATGCTACTACTAGCTCACCTTCTCTGGAGATCCATTCTCGCCGCACCAACTGCCCCCTCACACGACGATCATCGTCAACCCGCAACACTCGACACATGAAAACATCGCCAAAGACGACAGCGTGGCTCGGGCTAGGACTCATCGCAATCGCCGCCTTGGCGGCGGTATACAGCCTAAAAAGAACCTCGACAGAGAGAGACAATGAACCCCAATCGCACCAGGACACCGCCAGCAAGGACGATCCCCATCTTCGGTCAACTTTGATCGCCACCCAAAAAAGGTTGGCCAGCCGCGAAAAGACCATCCAGCGTCGCGACCAGGATCTCCAGAAGAGAGAGCAAGAGCCCCACGCCACCGAAGACAATCCTACACCTTCACCTGCCCCAGAGCTTCCGAAGCAATGCATCGTCGCATCGCAAGCGAAAGAGCTGCACATGCTGGCCACAAACTGCACGAACTTCAGGAGACACTTCGATGCATACAAAGAAATACTGGGCAGCAGCACGATCGGCTGCGAAACCGTCTTGAACATTCGAGACCTAGCCCAAAATCAACACTCAATCTGCGCCGCCGTCGCGAGATCATTCGAGGACACAGCACAGCCAGACATCATGAGCGACATTCGCGGCATCGACGCAATGGAGAATGCCTACATGCTCAGGAGCGAGTACGGCGACATCGACGTCAATGAATTAATAAAGAACCCCGAGTGCATAGCCCGCATGCAGACCGAATGACTCGAACCCACTCCACGTGACCATTCATGTCACAGGAACCATCGATGCGCCGTTCGAGCAGGCCAGGGCAGCCATTTTTTGCGCATACTATCAGGGCCTGCGATATTCACTCTTGCCGCTCCGACATCAGCGCAAGAGCAGCGGCCCCCGGAGAAATTCCACTGGGGCGGGCTGTACCTCAACGGTGTCGTTCAGACGAACCTCCCCCATTTTGCAAGACTCGGACTCACTTATGGCGGCGGAACAGCTCCGGGGGCTGCCCATACAGTCATGGTGAGCTTCGGACAGACCGCGAGCCTCACCCAGGAGCTCAACATTGGGTATTTCATAGGCGTTGGGGTGAACAAAGAGAGCGCGTCGACGATCGAAGACAAGCAACTGGGGATCCATGCCACGTACGAGCCCGGACCATTCCGGGCGAGCGCGGCTACGAGACTTCAACTATACAAATTGATCGGGACCGTTCTTCCCGTGCTCACCACGACTCTGAGGCCACAAGGCACCATTGTCCGGACCGCCCACGCCGATCTGTTCCTCGGCGCAGACGTCTACTCCCGCAATCTTAATGCTCAGTTCGGCTTCACATCCGGATTGCGTTTCAGGGACATAAGAATTTTTGATCGAAACATAGATGGACTCTTGTCGATAACGGAGATGAATGCTTGGACCAGCGCTCCGACGCAAGGGGTCGTCTGGGCGGCCTACATCGAGTCGCGCCTCGGGATCGTCGTCGACCTGGAGTCCAATCAGGGAGAAGAGCGCGATCGAATTCGTGAGTATGGGCAGCTTTGATCGGTCGCGGCAGGGGCGCCGCTCGCCTGGTTGCTCTCGCTCAGGCTGATTGACGAGCCGCCCGCGCCGGCGCTCCTCTCGACGAGCGCCGGCCCACCTCACCCAGCCGTTCTCCAGCGCCGGCCGGCCCAACGCCGGCCGATCGCGAGCGGGTGCCTCAGATGTCGCCTCGCACGAGCTTCCCCTGGCGCCGCAGCTCGGACGCGATGAAGGGCGCGCGGTGCGCCAGGTACGCGAGATCGATCCCCTTGTTGCCTGGGCCGAGCTGGTAGCGCGTCACGTATTCTTCCCGCTGTTGCCGACATTCACGAAGGTTCAACAGGGGCAGGGTGTTGTCGATCTTCGTATGCTGCGCGCTCGGCGCGCCGCGTCCTCGCTGAACGTGAAGCGTCGCGAGGTTGAGCTCGAACCACCCTGCGTGCACTTCGAATGGGTCCACCACATCCAGCACACCCTTGGCCGCGTTCACGCAGGCCGCGCTGAGCCGATAGTTCGACCACTCGTACACGAGCCGCCAGTTCGTCGACTTCGGGATGAAGTGGTCGACGGTCGGGCTCCCCGTCGCCTTCTCGATGTGCATGGCGAGGTACGCGCACTGCTGGCCGTAGAGCTCCATCATGTCGTCGAGCGTGCTCTTGCCGTCGGCCCTACGAGGCTCAATCCAGAGGGCCGGGAACCTCTTCGAAGGGATGTCTTCTTCGCGAACATAGGTCTTCTTCGGCTTGCGGCCCCCCTTGCCATTCACAGGCTTGCCCAGGAGCCTCGTGATCGCGTCTTTGCCTCGCTCGCGAACGCGCTCGTCGAAGCTGGGCGGCTCGGCGGCCAGGACAATCCGGATCACGTCCTCCTCCGCCTCGGCTTCGCCGGCGCCTGTGCCGCGCTGCGGTCGCGGAAGTACCCCCATCGCACCCAGAACGGGTCGATGTCGGGCAGACCGGCGTCTCTCAGCGCCTTGTCCACGGCGGCGACGGCGGCGTCGGGAGCTGCCTCTTGGTCCATCAGCGCAAGAGCCTCCTTCACGGCTCGCTCGCCCTCGAGGGATCTGGGCTCCTTCAGATCGAAGGCTTCGCTCGTGAGCCAATTGCCGACCTCGCCGCGGCGCACGTAGGTCCGCTGCGCCAGCTTGACGGAGTAGGGCTCCTTCGTGCGGTCCAGATCGAGATCGAACCAGGCGTCCTTGTCCGCGTCGAAGAGGGGCTCGACCGAAGCCAAGACGAGCGGGGAGTGCGTCACGGCGACGAGCTGGACACGCGAACCGTGCTGCCCGGTGAGGATGTCCATCACCTGCAAGAGCGCCGGTACGATGCGTCGCTGCCATTGCGGATGCAGGTGGGCCTCGATCTCGTCGATGAGGAAGACGACCTCTCTCGCCGGTGGCTCGTGGCGCAGCTTCGCAGAGGCGAGGTGCTCCTCCCACGTCCAGATGAGGAGGTAGGCGAGCGCGATGATCCTGCGCATCCCGGCCGAGGCGTGGATGACGGCGACGTCTTCGCCGTAGGGCATGCGCAAGGTCGGATACCTGAGGGGGTCGCTCACCGTGAGCTTGCGCAGCTCGCCCTCTTGGAGCTTCTCCTTCTCGTCGCTCGACGGCGACAGCGTCCCGAGGACCTTCCTCAAGAGCTCGAAGGGACGGCTCTTCTCGCGTTGCCACGAACCCCAGTCGCGAAGCAGGCCCTCGCAGTATTCGTTCCCTGCCCAGACCTCGGACGCCGAAAAGAGGTAGGCGTTCGGACGACTGGGCGCGTCTTCCGTCCAGTAGTTCCGTGCCGGATCCCAGACGGAGAACCCTCCGTCCACCTGCGCGTAGAGGATGAGCCCAGGGATGGCGGGGCGACCCTTGTTCACGCTCCATCGCTCGACGGCGGGGTCGTACTTGCTCGTGTAGGTGTAGGGCTTGGGCGTCCTCTTCGTGTACGAATACGAGATCGACGCTCCCTCCGTGGTCGGAACGACAGGATGGCGGGCCCACGTCCGCGTCAGCGCCCACCACGCCACGTCGAGCAGGAAGCTCTTCCCGAGCCCGTTGTCGCCCGTGACGAGGTTCAGCCTCGGCGCCAAATTCATCGTCATCGCGGGCGCGGGGCCGACGTTCTTGAGGTGAATCGACTCAAGCATGGGCGCTGCCTCGCTTCGTCTGCTTCGGGTTCTTGTCGATGGTGCCCGCCATGATGTCGACGGCGTCGCTCGCGAACGCGGGGCAACCGTTGCCCGCGTCTGCCGACGTACACCAGGGGCCGCGGAGACGGCAACCTCCGCCGAAGTCGAAAGCGCGGGCGGGCGCCCGCATCCTTGCGATCGCACTCGGGGCAGCGGAGCAAGTCGCCCTCCACGTCCACTCCAGGAGCACGGCCCGCTCGAGCTCGCCGAGCCGGGCTGCCTGCACGGCCGGGGCCCAGGATGGACGAGCCGCCGGCGCCGGCGCTCCTCGATCCCTGGCGGACCCGGGCGCTCGCCTGCCTGCCCGGCGCCCACGCCGAGTGCCCGGGCGACCGGAGCACCTGCATGCCGTCGCCGGACCAGCCCGGGGTCCCGCCGCCCGGCGGCCCGCCTCTCCTGCTCCGATGAGCAGCGCCGCGCCCCGGAAGCGGCTAGGATGGTCGCGTTCGCACCGACCCATGAAGTTCGTCCACGCAGCCGACCTCCACATCGACAGCCCCCTCCGCGGGCTCGACCGCTACCCGGGCGCCCCCGTCGAGCAGATCCGCGGGGCGACGCGGCGCGCGCTCGAGAACCTCGTCGACCTCTGCCTCTCCGAGGAGGTCGACCTGCTCCTCCTCGCGGGCGACATCTACGACGGCGACTGGAAGGACTACAGCACAGGCCTGTTCTTCGCCTCGCAGCTCTCCCGCCTCCGCGCCGCCAGGGTGGACGTCGTGCTCCTCTACGGCAACCACGACGCGGAGAGCCACATCACGCGGCACCTGGAGCTCCCCGAGAACGCCCGGCGGCTCGGGACCAGGAGCCCCGAGACCGTCGTGTTCGAGCGGCTCGGGGTCGCCGTGCACGGGCAGGGCTTCGCCACCAAGGCCGTCACCGACGATCTCGCGGCGGGCTACCCCGACGCCCGGGCGGGCCTCTTCAACATCGGCATGCTCCACACCTGCCTGGGCGGCCGCGAGGGCCACGACAACTACGCGCCTTGCAGCCTGAACACCCTCGTCGGCAAGGGCTACGATTACTGGGCGCTCGGCCACGTGCACACCCGGGAGGTGCTCTCGGAAGACCCGTACATCGTGTTTCCGGGCAACCTCCAGGGCCGCCACGCCCGCGAGACCGGGGAGAAGGGCGCCCTCCTCGTCACGGTGGACGACGGGCGCATCACCTCGGTCGAGCACCGCGCGCTCGACGTCGTGCGCTGGTGCGCCTGCGAGGTGGACCTCTCCCCGGCCGCCTGCGCCGACGACATCGTGGACCTGACCCGGGAGCAGCTCGAGCAGCGCCTCGCCGAGGCGGACGGGCGCACGCTGGCCGCGCGGGTGATCCTGCGCGGCGCCACGCCGGCCCACGCCGCGCTCCGCGCCGACTTCGAGCGCTGGACAGGTCAGATCCGGGCGATCGCCAACGACCTCGGCGGCGGGCTCTGGATCGAGCGCGTGCTCTCCCGGACGCTGGCGCCGCTGGAGCTGGGCGCGCTGGAGGAGCGGGACGACGCGATAGGCCAGCTCACGCGCTCGCTGCGCGCGCTGCGCGACGACGAGGCGGGCCTGTCGGCGCTCCTGCGCGAGTTCACGAGCCTCAAGAACAAGCTCCCCGCCGAGGCGCGCGAGGGCGACGACGCCATCCGCCTGGACGACCCGGCGTCTTTGCGCGAGGCGCTCGACGACGTCGAGCACACGTTGATCTCGCGGCTGCTCGGCGCGGGCGACGCGCCCTGATCGCGGGCGGCGCGCCGGCGGGGGTGGGGGCGCTCGGGGGCTCGCCTCCGGGGCTTGCGCTCCGGCGAGCCCCTGTTGTGGCTCGCCTGCGCTCCAGCCCCTCCGGTGAGCCCCCGAGCGCCCCCACCCCCGCCGGCGCGCCCTGGCCGTGCGCGGCTTGACGCTGCGGCTTGACGCTCTGCCCAGGTCCCCACATGCACCCTGCACGCACGCGCTCCGCGCGGGGCGAGGTGCCTCGCTCCGGGCGGCCGGGCGCGACGACGACGGGGGGAGTCATGGTCGACCAGGGCGCTTTTCCCGAGCTGTTCTCTCCGAGGGGCCGCGCCGAGCCGCACCCCATCTACACGCGCATGCGGGCCGCCGGGCGCATCCATCGCCTCATCAACCCTCGCCTCAACGTGCCTGTCTGGACGGCGACCCGCTACGACGACTGCGTGGAGCTCCTCAGGGATCCGCGCTTTGTCCGCGATTTCCGCAAGCTCCCCGCCGAGACGCAGGAGCGCTACCGCCCCCTCGGCGAGCGCTCCCCCGCCCTGGACCGGCACATGCTCGGCTCCGATCCGCCGGATCACACGCGGCTGCGGGGCGTCGTGCAGAAGGCGTTCTCGCCGAGGGAGATGGAGCGGCTGCGCCCGCGCATCCAGGCCATCGCCGACGAGCTCCTCGACGCCGTGATCGACCAGGGCCGGATGGACCTCGTCGCGGAGCTCGCGGTCCCGCTCCCGGTCACGGTCATCGCCGAGCTGCTCGGCGTCCCGCGCGAGGATCGCCACCAGTTCCGAACGTGGACCAAGATCCTCATCTCGCCCACGGGCGAGCGCGACTTCATGGAGCGCATCCAGCCCGTCCTGCGCGAGTTCGAGCGGTATCTGCGGGAGAGGCTCGCGAGGCGGCGCGAGGCCCCGCGCGACGATCTGGTCAGCAAGCTCCTCGCCGCCGAGGAGCAGGAGCGCACGATGAGCCCGACGGAGCTCACGAGCATGGTGTTCCTGCTGCTCGTCGCGGGCCACGAGACGACGGTGCACCTCATCGCGAGCGGCGCGCTCCTCCTGCTCTCGCACCCCGACGAGCGGCGGCGCGTCGAGCAGGATCCCGGGCTCATCGCCTCCGCCGTCGAGGAGGCGCTGCGCCACGAGGGGCCGGTCGAGTTCTCGATGGTCCGCTGGGCGCTCGAGGACGTCGAGGTGTTCGGCGCGCGCGTGCCGGCGGGAGAGGGCGTCGGGGCGTCGATCCTGTCGGCGGACCACGACCCGGATCAGTTCCCGGACCCGAACCGCTTCGACGTGGGCCGCTCGCCGAACCGGCATATCGCCTTCGGGAGCGGGATCCACTTCTGCCTGGGCGCGATGCTCGCGCGGATCGAGGCGGCCGTCACCCTGTCGACGCTGCTCCGGAGGCTGCCGCGGCTCGCGCTCGCCGTCCCGAAGGACGCGATCGAGTGGACCGACGTCACGCTGCTCCGCGGCCCCGCCGCGGTCCCTGTGGAGTTCTGAGGGAGCGCCGCGAGCGTGCGGTGAGCGTCCCTTCGGCGCCTGAGCCCGAGGCGCTTCATCCGGTACGATAGCGTCCGCACCGGCATCCCCAGCCGCTCGGCCGCCGCTCGCCGGCTCCAGCCCGCCGCGTCGAGCGCCTCCTGCAGGATCCTCGCCTCGTACTCGTCCACCTTCCGGCGGATCCCGGCCGGATTGTCTCCTTCCACGGGGGTGTCGCCCCGACTCTCCGGTGCTGGCCTCTCGGCGGCGATCACGGCCGGCGCCGCCTCCTCCACGCCGCGCACCCAGGCCGGCAGATCCTCCTCACATCGATCAGCGTCCCCCGCGCCATCACCACCGCCCGCTCGATCACGTTCCGCAGCTCGCGCACGTTGCCCGGCCATGCATACGCCCTGAGCCGCTCGAGGACCGCAGGCGTCAGCCCCTTGACTTCCCGCGCGTTGGCCTCCTTGGCCCGCGCGAGACGGCCTGCTGCGGACGACATGGATCCCTACTTCTTGGCTTCCTCTGGGCTGCTCGCCCCGGCATCCACCCTCTGGAGGACGGCGAGGACCGCTCTCTCCAGCACGAGCTTCGACCTCAGCATTTCGCTCTCCGCGGCGCGCTCCCGGCCCTTGAGGACGATCGCGTCCGCGCCTCGAAAGTCGACGGTATGATAGGCGGAGTCGCCGCCCTCCTCGTGGACCACGAGGGTGTTGAAGTCGCCGCGCGTGATGTCACAGTTGATGTTCCACTGCGGGTGGCCATCGGGTCCCGGATCGGGATTCAGGTAAAGGCTGAGCTGGGGGAGCCTGACGCACGGGTTGTTGTTGTACCTATTGGAGTAAGTACATCGCTCGCCCGACTCGAGGATGTAGCGCTTCACCCGGTCCAGGTTGCCCTTGCTGAGGATTTGCTGCTCCGAGGAAGGCATCGTCGTCTTCATGCGGGTTGGCTGTCCTTGTGCGCAGGCGGCGAGCGACAGGATCAGCATCGCCACCTTCACGATCCCCGATGAACCGTTCATGAGCGCCCCGACGTCCTGGCGCTCACCGACGAGCGCCGCCTCCGCGACCTTGCACCGTATCACGTCGCCGCGGTCGAACGGGGGCGCTTCCGGACTACGGGCAGCGCTCGTACGCCCGAGCGCCGAGCTAGCCTACATGGCCCCCTCCGCCCGAGCCGAGAGCGGCCCGCAGCCTCGCCCCATCGATCTCGGCGGACGGCAGCCACGCCAGGATGCCGTCGATGGCCCGATCGATGGCGACGGGGTCGGCGCCGTCGCTGAGCATGTACTCCTCCGCGACGACCTGCCGTGGCACGCCGATCGCGAGGAGGGCCGCCGCGACGACGACCCCGGTCCGGTCTCTCCCTGACGTGCAGTGCACGTAGACCGGCCAGGCGAGCCCGGGGCTCGTGAGCACGGAGAGGGCCTTGCCGAGCCAGCCCCTCACCCGGCGCTGCCGCGTGTCGTAGTTCTCGACCCCATCGTCCGCGGGGACATGCACGTACTCGACGTCCGCGAGGTGACCAGGATCGGGGCCGCGCCGGAGGTTCAGTATCGTACCGGGCGAGCCGAGATCGCTGGCCGCTGTCATGACGTCGAACCGCCCGCCGCGGAGCAGTCGGCCAGCAGGGATCGGCGATACGTCGAACCAGAGCCCGAGGGCCTCGCCCACATCTCGATAGTTGGCCGGCCGGAACGTCGCGTTCATGCGCCGCCCTCTGTTCGGCCGGCAGGCTCGTCGCCCTTGGCGAGCTGCATCGGGCGCAGTGTACCTCGGGCGCCCCTGGCTCGTCACCCGGGCAGCCGGGTGGGCCGGGGGGCGACCTCAGCTCTTGCAGCAGAGCGTGCCGGCCGTCGTGTTGCCGACGCAACCGCCGAAGTGCCGGCTCGTCGTGCCGCCGTCGTAGCCGCACCGCACCCAGTTGCAGCGGTTCCCCTCGGGATCGATCGTGTCGGGCGAGCACACCCGCATCGGCGTCTCGGCGCCGCAGCTCGTGCCGGTGGCCACGGCGCTGCAGCTCCCCGAGCCCGTGCCGCTGTAGCCGAGGTGATCGTCGGTCCAGTAGTGGTGCTTCGGCGCCTCGGCGTTCGTCGCGCCGTAGGTGTTCTTTTCGACGAACTCCTCCGCGCTGCACACGTGGTAGCCGGCCGCGCACAGGTCGGCGCGGTCCGAGAAGGTCACGCTGCCGGCGCAGCCGAACATCTCGTCGTCCCAGAAGCGCTGCACCCCCGTCACGAGCGCCGGGTCGTCCTTGCACCCGCCCGTGGTCCGCCGGTATGCGGGCTGGCTCGCCATCCAGCCGATCACGCTGTCGATCGCCCCCTTGGGGTCCGGCCCGCCGTTCGCGAACGAGAGATAGGCGATATCCATCTCGGGGTACACGCAGATCGTCGACCGCATGCCCGTGAGCGACCCCGAGTGGCACATGCCGGTATACGTGATGCCGCCCGCCGTCACGCGGGGCCCGGAGCCCCAGCCGTAGTTGTACGACGCATAGTCGAGCGCGTGGGTGTTCGTGATGGCCGGCGAGCTGTCGCGCAGGTGCAGGATGGCGTAGCGGGCCCAGTCGAGGATGTTGAACGCGAACCCGCCCGAGCCGGGCGACATGGCCCAGGGATCGACGTCGGGGTGGAGCACCGAGCGCGGCGCGCCCGCCGCGTTATGGCCCCAGACGAAATCGCCGGCGGCGAGGTAGGGGTGCGCGGGCTTGAAGAAGTAGGGGTTCCAGTACGCCTTCTGGGCCGCCGTCCCGGTGATCGAGCCGCTCTGCGCGAGGAAGAACGCCTGCGAGGGCAGGTAGGTCGCGTCCATCCCGTTCGGGGTGACGAGCTTCTGCTTCGCGTAGTCGACGAACGCCATGCCGGACCAGTGATCGATCACCGCCTGCGCGATGGTGAAGTTCCCGTTCTCGTAGTCGTAGACCCCGATGGGCGCGCTGCAATCGGCCAGAAAGCCCGTGGCGACGCCGCCGACCCCGATGACGGGCCCCCGCAGGAACTCCTTCAGCACCTCCTGCCGGGTCTGGCTCTTCCAGCCGGGGCCGTAGTCGGGGTGGCTATAGAGCTCGTTGCCGTCCGCGCAGGCGATGCCCGAGCGGTGCGCGACGAGCTGCCGCAGCGTGACGTTCTTGCGCGCGGCGGGCCTGATGTACTCCTTGCCGGGCGCGGTGGCCCAGGGCAGCGCCTCGGCGAGCGTGGTGTCCCAGTCGAGCGACGGGTGCTCCTCGATGAGGATCGAGAGCAGGGTCGCGGTCATGCTCTTGGTGTTCGAGCCGATGTTGAAGATCATGTCCGTGGTCATCGGGGTCCTCTCGGGGAGCTTGGCGTAGCCGGACGCGCCGATGGCGACGATGTGCTTGCCCTTCACCACGGCGGCGATCATGCCGGGCGTGACCTTGCCCGCGCGCGGATAGCCGGCGTACTCGGCGAGCTTCCACGAGATGTCGTCGTGGGTGGCATTCAGGAGGGGCGGCGGGGAGGGCGCGACGAACTCGAGGTGCTCGGTCGCCTCGTTGACGCTCTCGGCGGACGCCGCCTGCGCAGCCCCGCTGTCGTTCCCGTCGCCGTCTTCGGGCGCCACGCAACCGGTGAGCGAGGGAATGACGCCGAGACACGTGATGATGCATCGAGTGAGGTTCATGGCTGCTTCCTTGTGGCGGGGGAATGAGGTCGCGCCGCGGGGGGGGGCGCCTGCCGGCGCGCGGCGGCGCGGCCGCGCGCCGGTCGACGTCAGAGCAACCGGCAGACCAGGCCGGGAGAGGCCGGAGATCGCGGCGATCCGGGGCGCGGTGTCACGCGGCCATGACAGCGCGCTGTCACGCTGGTACACCGCCGCGACAGCGCCCGCGCAGCAGCTCGGCGCAGCACCCCACGAGCTGGCCGGCGCGGCGCGCCTGCGCTGGCCGCGGCGTTCACCGATCACCGGCTTCGAGGGGACCGAGCACGATCTCTCGTCGCACGAGCTGCGCAAGCAGGAGGTGCGCGTCTGGGGCCTCGACGACGAGAGCCGGGGGCTGCTGCGCGCCGAGACAACGCACATGCCCGCGCTGCGCGCGGTGCTGGCCAGGGCACGCCAGGTCGACAGCGCCCCTGGGCTCCTGCTGGTCGACGCCACCGTCGAGGAGCTCGACGAGATGTACACGCTCGTCGATCACCTCCTGGATGCGACCCGGAGCCGACGCCGTCGTGAGCTGCTCGGCGGGCTGCGCGCAGATCTGTGCATGGCGATGGACGGGTTCCAAGCAGCCCTTTGAGCGGCCCTGGCGCTGCGGTCATCCCCCCGTGCGCGCATTCGTGGCGTCGTCGGGATACTCGAAGACTCGACAAACCTGCGACATACTCAGGCCTTGCCCCGGCGGGAACTCGACATCGGCAAGGGTCCCGCGGCGACGATGCTCGTCAAGGATCAGCTTCAAGAGCTTTCCCATCACCAACCTCGGTATATGCTGTTGACTCACCCCGCGTTGACGAGACCAGTCAACTGGATTGGCGGCCCATGGTCACCGACTTTCGGCGCATCGAAGCGCTCAGCGGTGAACATGTCGATTTCGTGATGTTCGGCGGCTCGCGCTGGTAATCCAAGGCTCGAGCCGCACGACGAACGATATCGATATCTGTTCCTCGCCCCCCGGGCGTCGGCCCGCGCCTCCTCGGCACAGCCGCCCTCCCCTCGCTCGGTCGCCTCGCTCCCGCGACCCTCGCCCAGCGTACCCACCTCGCGCTCGGCGACGCCACCCGGCTCGCCGCCGCCTTCGAGCTCGGCCGCCGCACGGTCGCGTTACGCGACGGCGACGGGCTCGGCGGCGATCGGCCCGGCGGCGGCCGCTCCAGCGGACCTCGGCTTGCGCGCACCGCCCTGGCGGAAGGTCCCGAATGTGCCCTGGTGCCACGTCGCACGCAGGTCACTCGGCGTGACCACTCGAGGGAGGTGCCCGGAACTGAAGAGGTGGACGCGGTTGCTCCGGCCCCTGCGGACCTCACGCAGGAGCTCGGCGCGCCCCTTGAGGATTCAGCATGCCTGCAATCCCCCGAGAGACCCCCCCGATGCCCTCAGTCACCCATGAAGCCCTGGTGGAGCTCTTCAAGAACCGGCCGACGCTCGCCGCCGAGATGCTCCAGGACGCGCTCGGCCAGCCGGTACCGGCCTTCACGGAGGCGCGTCGTGTCCTCCGATCTCACCGAGATCCAGCCCTCGGACCGGCGCGCGGACGTCATCGTCGTGCTGCTTGTTGGCGAGCAGCAGCGGCCCGCGATGGCCATCGTCGTCGAGGTCCAGCTCGGCGCGGACCCGGAAAAGCCATATTCCTGGCCCGTGTACGTCACCCAGACGCGGGCCCGGCACCGCTGCCCGACGCGGTTGCTGGTCGTGACGATCGACGCCGACATCGCGCGGTGGTGTGCGCGGCCGATCGACACGGGCCACCCCGGCTGGACGCTGACCCCGCTGGTGCTGGGGCCCGAGGGCGTCCCGGTCGTCACCGACGCCGCGCAGGCGACGGCGGCGCCCGAGGTGGTCGTGCTCTCGGCGATGGCGCACGGCCGGGGTGAGTCGGCCGAGGCGATCGGCGTGGCGTTCCTGGCCGCGGCCGCCGGGCTCGATGAGGAGCGCCGCGCCGTCTACGGGGACCTGGCGCCATCCTCGCTGAACGCAGCGGCGAGGCGGACGGCGGACGTTGGAGGCGATCATGAAGAGCGGTTACGAGTTTCAGAGCGAATTCGCGCGCAGCTACGTGGCGAAGGGCCGGGACGAGGGACGGAAGGCAGGGCTCCTCGAGGCCAAGGCGCAGGCCGTGCTCGCCTTCCTGGAGGCCCGCGGGCTGGAGATCCCTGCCGAGGTCCGGGAGCGCGTCCTCGCGAGCACGGACCTCGCCGAGCTGGACCGCTGGATCCGCCGCGCTGCCTCCGTCGGCGACGCCAGGGAGCTGCTCGCGACGGCCGGCTCCTGAGCGCGCACGGCCGCGGGAACGATCGAGCCGCCGAGGCACGGCCACGCGCCGACGTCGTGGCGCGTGGCAACCATCCCAGCAGCCCGCCTCCAGCGCACCGCCCCGACCGGGAGCTCCGCAAGCCTCCGGCAGCCGCACGACCGGCAGCGGCACGAGAGCTGGGGCGCGGCACGTGAGCCCGGCGCACGACCTCGGGCGCGGCGTGGGACAGCGTTCGCCCCGGCTGGGAGCACGCGCGCGTGGTAGGGTCGGCCATGCGCACCGGCGTGCTGCCGCGCAACCTGGATCCCGCTCGCAACGCACCGGAGGTCGAGGCAGCGTTCGAGGCGGTGCCGCCCGAGCATGTTGCAGAGATCCTCGACAGGGAGCTCTTCACCTTTCCGCGGCCCGTCCGCCCCCCCACGCGGAGCGCATCACGCCTCGGGATGAAGCTCGGCAGCGCCTTCGACCTCGGCGACGGCGGGCCCGGCGGCTGGGTGCTCCTGAATGGGCCGGAGCTCCACCGCGGATCGCGGCCCGACAAGGTGGTGCCCGATCTCGCCGGGTGAAAGCGGGAGCGCATGCCCGACGCCCTCGGGGACGAGGACACGCCAGCGCACTACGACGTCCCTCCGGACTGGGTGTGCGAGGTGATCTCGCCGCGCACCGAGCGCGTCGACCGGGGGAAGAAGTTGCGGATTTACCGGCGCGAAGGCGTGGGGCACGTGTGGCTGCTCAGCCCCTTGCTGCGGACGCTGGAGGTCTACCGGCTCGAGGGCGGGCGGTGGGTGCTCCTCGAGACCTAGGAGGCGCGGGATCTGCCCCTCAGGTCTTGTCCGTTCCGCCTGACGAATCCATCAAGTCGTCCACGAACCGGCGCATCAGGCGCACCAGGTCGCTGAGGTCTTCCTCACTCCACCTGGCGAGGATGGGGGCCGCAAGTCTCTGACGCGCGGCGTCCAAGGCGTCCGTCATCTGCCGCCCCTTGTCGGTGATCACCGCCTCGTGGACGCGACGATCGGCAGGGCTCGGTCGGCGCTCGATCAGCCCCAGGCTCTCGAGCTTCGCGACCTGACGGCTGACGGTCGTGTAGTCGCGCCCGGCTCGCTCCGAGAGCTCGACCACGCCGATCGGCCCGAAGCGCTCGATCCCCACCAGCAGCCGAAAGAGGGCTTGCTCCAGGGGGATGCCCGCCTCCGCGAGCAGCGCCTGATCGCGCTGCGGCTGATTCATGAGCGCGGTCAGATCGACCATGGCCCCGTGGAGCTCGCGGAGCTTCTTCTTTGCAATCCGTGTATTTTGCACAAATTCCCTTGACGCTTCGGAAGGCGCAACTATATGCATAGTACACATATCAACAACGCAGTCCACCAGAAAGCGGAGCGCGCAATGGAATCCAAATTTTCGACGGATGTCCTGATCGTCGGTGCAGGTGCTACTGGGTTGACCCTGGCCATCGAGCTCGCCCGTCGGGGCGTTGCGTTCCGGCTCATCGAGAGGCTGGACGGGCCGTTTCGCGGCTCGCGCGGCAAAGGGATCCAGCCGCGCAGCCAGGAGGTGTTCGAGGATCTGGGCATCCTCGACCGCGTCGTCGCGGCCGGCGGCCTGTACCCACCCCCGCGGGAGTATCGCGACGACGGAGGCTACGAGGAGTCGCAGATCCAGGAGCCGCATGACCCGACGCCTGGCGAGCCCTATCGCCTGCCACTCCTCGTGCCCCAGTTCCTGACCGAAGCCGCGATGCGCGAGCGCCTGGCGGAGCTCGGGGGCTCCCCGGAGCTCGGCCGCGAGCTGAAGAGCTTCGAGCAGGATCGCGAGGGCGTCAGCGCCCGCATCGCTGGCCCGACGGGCGAGGAGACCGTCCGCGCCCGCTATCTCGTCGGAGCGGACGGCGGCCGCAGCCTCGTACGGCACGCGCTCGCGATCGGCTTTCCCGGCAAGACCCTGGGGGCGCGCGCCGTCGTCGCCGACGTGGTCCTGGAGGGGCTCAGCAGGGACGCCTGGCATCGCTTCAACAAAGAGTCGATGGTAAAGCACCTATCGCTGTGCCCGCTCGCCGGCACCGACCTGTTCCAGTTGCAGGCGCCCATTCCTCCGGAGGGCGATGTGGATCTCTCCGCGGAAGGCCTCACGGCGATGGTCGCAGGCCGCACGGGCCGAGGCGACATCGTGATCCGTTCGGTCTCCTGGGCCTCCGCCTACACCATGAACGCGCGCCTCGCCGACCGTTACCGGGACGGGCGCGTCCTCCTCGCCGGCGACGCCGCGCATGTCCACCCGCCGACGGGTGGGCAGGGCCTCAACACGAGCGTGCAGGATGCCTACAACCTCGGCTGGAAGCTCGCCGCCGTTCTGGCAGGTGCGCCGGAGACGCTGCTCGCGACCTACGAGGAGGAGCGCCGGCCGATCGCCGCGGAGACGCTCGGCCTGACGACGAGGCTCCTGGACGCGGCCAAGCGAGGCGTCATGCGCCGCGGTCGCGAGGTGCAGCAGCTCGATCTGGGATACCCGGAGTCGTCGCTGGCCATGGAGAAGCCGAAACGCAGCGGCGGCATCCACGCGGGCGACCGAGCGCCGGACGCGCCCGTCCGCGGCGCGGCGGGGATGCCGACACGGCTCTTCAAGCTCTTCCAGGGTCCGCACTGGACCTTGCTGGGTTACGGGCTGGACCGGCTCTCGGCCGTCGAGCCGCGCCCCGGACTCCACATCCACGCCGTCGGGCCGCGCGGCGACATCGTCGAGGATGGCGGCCATCTCCGCGCTGCCTATGGCGTGTCGCTCGGCGACTGGGTGCTCGTCCGGCCGGACGGATATATCGGCGCCATCGTGTCGTCCGATCATGCACCGGCGCTGGAAGCCTACCTCGCCAGCGTCGGCCTCCCATCACGGGGATGACAACGACGAGCGCGCGCCCTCGCCATGCCGCGCGAGGTCTCCTCGAGCTACGGCACCGCTACTGAGTCACGCCGATCGAGTCGAGGAAGGCGATGTACTCGTCGACCTTGTCCCACGGGACCACGTCGAGCCCGACGTTGAGCCGGCTCTCGTCGAACATCCGAGGGGCGAGGATCGCCTTGGTCGCGTCGAGGCCGATGCTCTTGATGCCGTAGAGGATGTAGGGCACGAGGTACCCCGCGTAATACTGCCGCTGGGTGTGCGTCGCCTGGATGAGCCCCTGGCGCATGTACTCGACGGTCTTCGGTTCGAAGTCGAAGGTGACGACGGGGAGATCCGTCGCGCCCGCGGCCTCCGTCGCCATCGCGCACCGGTACGAGACGTTGTGCAGGCCGAGCAACCCCACGACGGGCGGGTCCGCGGTCTCGATGTGGGCCTTCATCGCTTCGACGTCAGCGACATCCCCCTGCGGGGACCAGGTGATCGGACGCACCACGACCGTGTAATCGGCGTCCTCGAGGACGCGCCGAGCCCCCAGCATTCGATTCATCCCATCGACCCAGGACGGGTCGTCGGCGCCGTGGATCACCACCGTGCCCGGCGCCGGGGGAAGCAACGCGAGCAGGGTCTCTCCTGCCGTGACGCCGGCCGACTCGCTGATGGTTCCGACATAGATGGAACGCTTCGAGCCCTTCGCGTCGGTGTCGAGCGTCACCACAGGAACCCCGCCGGCGACGGCCTCATCGATGTCGGCCGCGATGGCGTCGCCGAAGGGCGAGACACCGATCCCTTCGGCGCCGTCCGCCACCGCCTGTCCAATCTGCTCCCCCTGGGCCTCCGCCCTCTGCTGATGATCGCTCCCCAGTCCACTGGGCCCGACCACGTTCCCCGTGACCCCGAGCTCGCCCATGGCTCGGTTCGCCCCCGTGGTGATCGGCGTGAAGAACCCGCCGATCTCCTTCAGCAGGATCGCCATCTGCATGGGCTCGATGGCGCCCTCGTTGATCTCGGCGACGAGCGCGTCGAGCGTCGCCTCGATCTCCTTCGCGGTGAACTCGCTCTCGGGCGTCGGCGCGCGCTTGATGGGCGAGGCTCGCTCGCCCTCGCCGGTGGTGTCGCCCGATCCGCATGCCCCCGCCATCAGCGCGAGCCCGAAGGCCGCCACCCAGCGTCGTCCAGTCCTGTTCATGATACCCCCTTATGCTCCGTGGTTCGTCCCAGCGTGCAACCGACGTCGAACGAGGAGGGGGCGAGGCGCACCCAGCCTCCCATCGCCTCGCTGCGCGCGGCATAGCCCGGCGGCGTGTGGCACACGCCGAGCGCCTTCACCTCCCGCTGGACCTCGCGGGCGAGCCCGTTCTCCTCCGGCCCGATCAGGGAGCGTACCTGAAAGGTACATTCTGCCCCCGCGGGATACACCATCACATCGAGCTTCGTTCTGTCAAGGCCATATGCGCGCAAGCGACGAGCCTTGGAGCGGTGACTCACACATCGATGCAATACAGGACACACCGGCCAATACCGGTTCTCATACATCGCGATGTTTGTCCGTGGATCGCGGCTGTCAGGCCGAGAGGTGAGCGCATGCGCGAGGACGGAGGGCCCCCCGAGCGCGGCGAGGGAGAGGAGCGCTGCGTCGGGCAGGCGAGGTGAGCAACCAATACGGATGCGATCCGCCGGACGGGCCTGTCGCCGGCAGGACGGCCCCGCCCGCCCGGCTCACCGACCCGGCGTCGAGGGCGTCACCGATGGCCGGTCCACGAGCTTCACGCCCATGAGTTGACGTGCCTCGGCCTACGCCATCGCAAGCTTCAGAGATCGGCGCAACGAGAGCAACCGCCGGCCGGCCCCGCCTCTTGCCCCGCTCCCGGCGCGGCGCTACGCCGCTGTCCCGTTGTCCGAGACGCAGAAATCGAAGATGTCGCGCCAGACCTTCCTGAACTCCTCGTCGCCGAAGGTGGAGCCCGAGCGCAGCAGATCGTAGGTGTGATACCGCCTCCCGCAGTGCGGCTTGGCGGCGGCGCCGGCGCGGTGCTGGTCGTCCGGCGGCATCCTGGCCAGCTTGTAGTGCCCGATGATGTCGCCGTGGTCGCACTCCACGAGCAGGGTGTCGTCGTCGCCGGGCGACAGCATCGACGCCGTGTTCACGATGCCGTCGTTCTCCCAGACCTCGACCCTGCGCTTCTCCCCCGTGCCGAACATCGTGGCGACGCCCGGCCCGTCGGCCAGCATGAACGGCCCGCTGAGGCACGCCCTGTAACAGAATCGATAGAACACATCGCTCCACTCCCGCGCGTCGGGCACGAGCCCCACTTCAGGGAAGGTGCGCAGATCCCACCAGACCCACGGCTGCCGCTCGTCCAGCACCCTCCTCTCGAAGGGGCACCGGCTGACCGTCGCGTACGACCGCGTCGCGATGCCGCGCTCCCTCCAGACCGACCTCTCCCACGTCCGCTGCTCGTCGGACAGGTGCACCGGGCTGCGGAGATCGCCGGACGGGCGCGCGCACATGAGATCGCTGAGCGCGTTGAAGTCGGCCGCGATGCCGCTCGACCAGAGCCACAGGCGCGTGTACGCCTCGCGCGCCTCCACCGCGTCCATCGAGTCGGGCGCGAACCGCGCGGCGTCCGTCTCGATGAGCACGTCCTGCGCCGCGCGGAACAGGTCCGCGTCGACCCACTCCGCGAGGTTCTTGGTCAGCCACTCGCCGAGGCTCCTGTCGCGCCGCCGGCCCGAGTCGTGGACCGCCTCGCTCAGCGCCTCGGCCAGGAAGCGGCGGGGCATCTCGTAGGCCGACAGCCAGTCCGCGATGTTGGTCCCGCGCTGCGGCACGGACAGGAACACCACCCGCTTCACCCGGCCGCGGACGTCGTCGTTGCGCACCGGGACGGCGTTCTCGGTGCTGCCGTCGAGCCACTTCACCGCGTTGGGGTCGGCGAGCAGGGTCCAGAGCATCCAGCGGATGTCCAGCCCGCCGGTCGAGTGGCCCACGAGCGCGACCGTGTCGCCGCGCTGGATCTCGTTGCGCACCACGCGCCTCGCCAGGTAACGGCGCAGCCGCTCGGCCCGGGTCGACACCGCCGCGGTCGGGAGGTTGTCGAAATAGTGCAGGACGGCGCGGGCCCTCCGGGGATCGTCCGGGTCCTCGGCTTGCCACTCGCGGAAGACCGGGGTGACCCCGGCGTAGTAGTGCAGCCGCCCGAGGGCGTCGAAGCCGCCGAACCCAGGGACCAGGACGATGTGAAGGCGGGAGCCGTCCGATGCGCGGGAGGACATGGATCCAACATACCGGCCCCCCCCCGCCCCGAGGCAAGGCACCACGCCGCGCCCGGCCGTCGCAGCCCGTCGCGCGGCGCCCCGGCGGTGAGGCGGAGATCGTCCGGGTCGATACAGACCGTGAGCAGGCGCCCCCTCTAGGGATGGGCGATGACCACCAGCGTCCGCGCGCGCCGGAGCACGCACCGGAGCGCGAGCTCCAGCGTCTCGGGGTCGAGCGCCGCGAAGCTCTCGTCGAGCACCACCACCTCGGCGTCCTGCAGCAGCGCGCGCGCGATGTAGAGCCGGCTCCGCTCGCCGTGCGAGAGCTGCCAGCCCGTCTCGCCCACCACCTGGTCGAGCCCCCCCGGCATCCGGCCGAGCAGCTCGCCGAGGCCGAGCTCGTGGCACACGGCCTCGGCTTCCTCGAGGTCGCCCGGCCTCGGCGGCCAGCGCCTCGCCATCAGCAGGTTGTACGCGAAGGTCCCGGCGAGGACGTGGTTCTCGTGGAACTGCGGCGCCGCGGCCACGCGGCGGCGCCACGCGGCGGCGCCGAGCATGTGCCGATCGAGGCCGTTCAGGAGCAGCAGCCCCGACGCGGGCGCGCGCAGCCCCGAGAGCAGGGCGCTCAGCGTCGACTTGCCTCCGCCCGAGGGCCCCTGGAGCAGGATGCGCTCGCCCGCCCCGATCCGCAGCGAGACGTCGGTCACCGTGGGCCGGGCCCTGCCCCGGTGCCGGAAGGACAGCTCGTGCGCCTCCAGGACCGGGGCGCGGGGCGCGGCTCGCCCGGCGGCGCCGCCAGAGGTCGCCCCGCCCGGCGCGACCGCCGGCGGCGTCCTCCCGGCGTCGGGCGGCAGCGGCGGCGGCGGCGCCCCGCCGCGGGCGGCCGCCTGGAACAGCGTGGAGACCTGCCGCCACGCGATCGCCGCGCTGGCGAGGCTCGACAGGCCGCCCGACAGCCCCTGGAGCGCGCGGCTCGCGAGCAGGATGCCCCCGAGCGCCACCGCGTACCGCGCGGGCGTGCCGGCGCCCGACAGGAACGGCGGCACGAGGCCGGCGATCCCCGTGATGAGCCAGCCGCGGGGCATGAGCGCGGCGAGCTCGATCTGGCTCCGGTCGATGTCGCGGGAGCGCAGGAGGTACTGCGACAGCGCCTCGTCCTCGCCGCGGTGCCAGCGGCCGCGGCGCTCCTGGGCGAGGCGGGTCCGGTGGCCGACGAGGCGCTCGATGAGGTCGTGCGTCATCGCGAGCCGCGCGGCGGTCCAGAGCTCGCGGCGGCGGTAGAAGCGGGCGCAGAGCGCGCCGACGAGGATCGCCCAGGCGGCGAGCAGGGCGGCGTGGAGCGCGCCCGCCGCGCCCTGGGCGAGCACGAACGCGGCCGCGACGAGCTCGAGCGCCGCCGCGACCGACGCGACGCCGCCGCCGAGCGCGAGCGCCTCGATCGCCTCGGACTCGATCACGCGGCCGAGGAAGCGGCCGGCCCCGTCGCCGCGGACCTCCTCCGGCTCGAGCGCGAGCGCGCCCGCGAGCAGGCGCTGCTTGAGCAGCGCGCTCAGGTCGATCGCGACCACGCCGGACAGCCACGCCATGAGCTGGCGGAGCGGGACGACCGTCGCGAGCAGCAGCGCGCCGGCGTAGAGCCAGCCCTCGTCGAGGTGGTCGTCGAGGATGCTCCGGCCGACGGTCGCCCAGACCAGGAGAAAGAGCGCGTACGCCGACACGTGGGCGGCGACGAGGCCGAGGGCGCGGCGCGGGATCCGCGCGGCCTCGACGTGGCGCCGGAACGGCGCGCCCGGCGGCAGGCGCAGGCGCCAGAGGCCGTCGATGACCACGGGCGCGAGGTGCTCGCGCAGCAGGGCCCGCCGCGCGCCGGCGCGCCGCCGCGGCCGCACGCCGGCGCGGTCGAGGAGGCGCTCGATCTCCGGGAGCACCTGCGCCTCGAGCGGGCGGCAGAGCCGGCCGGCGATCGCCGCGACGGGCACCCGCGCGGTGGAGCGGTCGGCGCAGAGCACCGCGAGGTCCCGCCCCTCGCGCCCCGCGATCGCGACGAAGCGCGGCGCGTCGCCGCCGCGCATCCACACGAGCGCCGGCGCGAGGCCGAGGAGCGCGGCGTCGATCTCGTCGTAGCGCGCCGAGACCGGCTCCGCCTCGACGCCGAGGTAGGCCGCCGCCTGCTCGATCCACGAGGCGAGCGCGTCGGCGCTGCGGAAGTGGCCGACGGTCGGGACGGGCGCCGCGATCGCGCGCGGGTCGAGGCCGCTCCCCAGCGCGAGCCCCTCCAGCGCGTCGCCGAGGCGCTCGGCCGGCCACTCCAGCGCGTCGGGCAGCGCGCCCTGCGCGCCGTCCCGGCGGGCCTCCGACCCATGGCGCGCCCCGGTCGTCACCCCCGCTCGCCCTCTGTCTGCGCCTCGACGACCCGCCCGCGCGCGACCACCAGCCTGCGCCACGAGCCGCTCGCCCAGAGCCCGCGCTGGACGACCTCCTCGGCGTCCAGGAGCGCGCGGTAGCGCGAGCCGGAGCGCGCCGCGAGCTCGGCCGGGTCCCCGTCCTCCACGACGCGCCCGCCGTCCACGACGAGCACGCGCTCGAACGCCCGCGTCTCGCCGATGTCGTGGGTGACGCACAGGAGCGTCGCGCCGCGCCACCGGGCTCGCGCCCGGGCGAGCAGCGCGCGGCGGCGCTCGCGGTCGAGGCCGCGGAACGGCTCGTCGAGGATCACGAGGCGCGCGTCGCGCCGCAGCATCGCCCGGCCGAGGCGCACGCGCTGGCCCTCGCCGCCCGACACGAGCCCGCCGCCCTCGCCGAGCGCGGTCTTCTGCCCCTCGGGCAGCCGCTCCAGCACCTCGCGCAGCTCGGCCGCCGCCACGACGACGCCGAAGTCGGCCGCGTCGTCGGGCGCGCCGTACCGGAGGTTGTCCAGGAACGACCGGTTCCAGAGCTGGATCGCCGGATCGACCCACGCGGTCGCTTCGCGGAGCTCGCGGAGCCGCTCGCCGGAGAGCGGGCGGCCGTCGACGAGCACCCTGCCGTCGCTCGGCCGGTGCCACCCGAGCAGGACGCCGACGAGGCTCGACTTGCCCGCGCCCGACGAGCCCACGATCGCGACGTGGCTCCCCGCCGCGATCTCGAGGCTCACGTCCTGCAGGATCACGTGACCCGCGGCCTGGATGCGCGCGCGCTCGAAGGCGATCGCGACGCCCGCGGGCGCCGCGCTGCCGGGCGACGGCGCCGCGGCGCTCGGCCCGACGGCGCTCGGCTCCTCCTCCAGCGCCCCGAGCGGCTCGAGCAGGCGCAGCGCGGTGTTGCGGTGCGCCGGGTACTGGAGCAGCGTGCTCGCGAGCGCCTGCCCGATGGCCGGCAGCGCGAGCGACCAGTAAAAGAGCAGGAGCGCCCGGGAGAGCGCGCCCCCGCGGGCGAGGAAGTCGCCGAGGATCCACGCGGCGAGCCCGAAGCCGAGGAGCGCCTGGATCGCGTCGACGGCGAGGGCGGCGCGGAGCAGCGATCGGCCGGCGAGCGCCCACCGGGCGAGCAGGTCCTCGTGCTCGCGCCGCACGGCCCGCTCGGCCGCGTGCGCGCGGATCGGCACGAGGCCGAGGAGCGCGTCGAGGTAGAAGCGCGTGAGCGCGCCGGCGTGGGTGCGGACGCGCAGGTCCCGCTCGACGAGGGCGCGGTTCGCGGCGAGCGGCAGCGCGAGCGCGAGCGCGGCGCACGGCACGGCGAGGCGCGCGCTCGCGGGGTCGATCCACACGATGGCGGCGGTGGTGACCGCGAGGTCGAGCCCCGCGCGCACGAGCTGGCCGCCGAACGTGGGCAGGGCGCGGAGCACGTGGAGGCTGTGGCTGCGCTGCGCCATGTCCGACGCCGGCCGGCTGTGGAAATAGCGGTCGCCGATGCGCGGGATCTTCGCGAGGAACGCGATGCGCAGCCGGACCTCGAGGTGGCGCCCGAGCCGGATCATCCCCGACGCGAGCGAGAGCTCGACGACGAGCTGGAGCAGGAGGAACACGAAGAGCGCGGCGAGCGCGGCGAGGCGCTGCTCGAAGAGCGCGAGGCCGTGGCCGATCTGCATCAGCCCGCGGAAGAGGAGCGCCTCCAGCACCACGGTCGCCGCGCTGAGGGCGAGCGCGCCGGCGAGCACGGCCGGCGTGAGCAGGCCGTCCTCGCGGAGCATGCGGAAGAGCTCGCGCGCGGGCCGGACCTTCGGCTCCGCGAGGGCCGCGGCGAGCTCGGGGGAGAGGCGGGGCCCGCCTTGCTCCGACGCGGCGTCGCCCGAGCGATAGGGAGCATCGAGCGACTGCGGGCGATGGGGAGCATCGAGCGACCGCGGCGCCGCGGCGCCCGCCGCGGCGGCGGGGGCGAGGCTCGGCGGGCGCCGCCCGCGCACCCGCACGAGCACGGCGCCGCGCACGACGATCTGCTCCTCCCCGCGCTCGCCGGGCGGCCCCGGGCGCGCCGCCCAGAAGGCGGGCGGGATCGCCTCCTCTCCGCCGGCCCCGGCCCCCCGCTCGACGAGGGCGCGGAGCACGCGCGCGGCCTCGCGGCCGCGGCCGACGCCGCCCGAGCGCACGAGGGACGCGACCAGGCGCGCGCCGGCGTCGAGCGCCGCGATCGCGCGCCAGTCCGGGCTCGCGAGCGCCGCGTCGAGCGGCTGCGCGCCCGCGCCCAGCCAGGCGAGCCGGCGCCCGAGCGGCCGGGTGACCCCCTCGCTGGCCGCCCACGCGCGGAAGTCGGCCACGGACAGGGGCAGAGGGTGGAGGTAGAGCTCGCTCTCGAGCTGCCGGCGCGTGAGCCAGCGGCGGCCAGCGCTCGGATCCATGACCTGGACGAGGCCGCCATGGCGGCGCCAGAGCACGACGACGTGGAGCGGGCCGGCCGCCTGCCGCACGATCGCGATGGCGGGCAGGGCCTGGGCCTCGTCGAGCAGCACGTGCTCGGGCGGGATGAGGATCTGCTGCGCGAGCAGCCCGAGCTGCTCCGCGAGATCCTCCAGGGTGTCGATGGAGGTGCCGTCGACGTCGGTCTGACACGCCTCGCGCAGGCGCCCGTAGCTCACGGAGACGCCGAACCCTTCGAGCAGGCACTTGAGCGTGGCGGGCCCGCAGTCCATCGCGGAGGTCTGCACGACCTCGGGCGCGAAGAAGCTCCTCCGCGCGCTCGACGGCCGGGCGCCGGCGCTCGCCGCCGCGTTCATCACCCGCCCGCCCCGCCGCCGACCTGCACGATCTGGCCCGCGGCCCGCAGCACGAGCGTGGCCGGGGAGACGCGCTCCACCTCGATGACGACGCTGCCCGGCAGCCCGTGCTGCATCGGGATCGGCGACGCCGGATCCGGGCGCACGCCGAGCTCCACGCGGATGCGGCCCTCCTTCGCCTCGGTGGCGACCCGCTCGACCGTGGCCGAGAGCGTGCCGTACTCGGTCCAGGGGAACGCGTCGAGGCGCACGCGCCCCTCCTGCCCCGGCCGGATCCGCCCGATGGACGAGGGCGGGAACTCCGCGATCGCCCGGAGCTCGCCCGGCGGGACGACCGCGGCCACGACGTCGCCTTCGCTCACGAAGGAGCCGACCCGGAGCAGCGCGATGTCGCCGACCCGCCCGGCGATGGGCGAGCGGATCCTGCGCCGCTCGATCTCGGCGAGCAGCCCCTGGATCGCGGCCTCCAGCACGAGCCGCTCCCCCTCGAGCGAGGCCGCCTCGCGGTCGAGCCGCGCGAGCTCGGCCTGCTGCTCGCTCTGCGAGGTGCGCCGCTCGACGCCGATCCGCGCGGCGGCGCGCTCCAGCGCCTCGCTCGCGGAGCGCCTCGACTGCGCCTCGGCCGCGAGCCGCGCCGCCTCGGCCTCGGACACCAGCCCGTCCTTGCGCAGGCGCACGGCCCGCTCCGCCTCGAGCTCCTGGAAGCGCGCGCCCGCCTCGGCCTCGCGGAGCCGCGCCTTCGCCTCGTCGACGTGCGCCCGCGCCGCCTCGGCCCCAGCGCGCAGCGCCCGCGCGCGCGCGGCGATCTCGTCCCGGAGCGGGCCCATCTGCCTGGCGATCGCCTCGAGCCGGGCCCGCCGCTCGTCGATGTCGCGGCGGATCGGCTCCACGTCGAGCTCGATCAGCACGTCGCCCGCGGCGACCTCGGCGCCGAGCTCGAGGTGGACCGCGGCGACCCTGCCGCCGAGCGGCGCCTCGACGCGGTGCGCCGCCTGCCCGACCTCGAGGCGCGCGCTCACGCTCGACTCGTACCGCCCGACCCGCGCGAGGAAGAACCACGCGAGCCAGCCCGCGAGCAGGAGGGCGCCGATCGCGACGCCGGCGATCGAGCCACGGTGGCCGTCGGTCGCGATCGCGTGAATCGAGCGGGAGAAACCGGCGGACATGGATCGGTGCGCAGGGTACCCGGGCGACGTGGGCTCGGCAGGTCGCTGCCGCCTGCCCAGGCGAGAGCGACAGTCATAGCAAAAAACGACGCGCCGCGCGGGCCGCTCGCGCAAGAAACGATGCAGACGCGTCGGGAGGAAACCGGGAATAGGCTCGCGCGACCGCGCCAGCCCCCGTGATCGCCCGCCACGAGCTCGCCAATTCACATCGCGGGCTTGCCTGCCTTCGGAGTCGCGCCCTAAGCTTCTTGGCCGCCATCGCGGATTCGCCGCGATGCGGCATATCTCTCTGGAGGTTGCCATGGCTGATATCGATCGTGAGACC
The DNA here is from genome assembly GCF_004135735.1 of Sorangium cellulosum. Taxonomy (GTDB): domain Bacteria; phylum Myxococcota_A; class Polyangia; order Polyangiales; family Polyangiaceae; genus Sorangium; species Sorangium cellulosum_F. Next base: position 8,301,436 of record NZ_CP012670.1, read on the forward strand.
GAGCAGATGGAGCAGGACGACCAGGCGGAGGCGAAGCCCTTCTTCGCTCGTTTCCTGGAGGATCAGAAGCGCGTCCGGACCGGCGTCAAAGCCGGCCGGGGCATCACGACGTTGAAGCACCCCTCGGACAGCGACGAGTCCCAGACCATGAAGTACCCGTCCGACGGCGACGAGGAGATCTACGCGAAGTGAGCCGTGAGCCCCGCTCGCACGAGCGGGGCTCGCTTTGCCGCGACCGCCGGAGCCAGCCCACGAATCGGCTCGCACCTGCGCGGGCGAGGTAGGCGCATCAGCTCACCCTCTCCTACCCCGGAGAGGCAGCGAGCACGATTGACGAATTAACAATAATTCAATTGACACACAGCATGACTGGATGACAGCCGCACAAGCGGAACCGGGGCGCCGCGATCTCGCATTGAGAGCTTGCTTGTCCCGCGAGCAGCCTTTTAATTGGACTCTCCCTGCCACCGGCGGCAGCGCCGCCGCGGCGACGTATCATCCGGAGGTGTTCCATGGCTGAAATCGATCGTGATCTCGAGCAGGCGGAGCAGGACTCGGAGTCCGAGGCGGTGCCCTTCTTCGCTCGCTACCTGGAGGATCAGAAGCGCGTCCGGACCGGCGTCAAAGCCGGCGGGATCGCAACGACGCTGAAGTACCCCTCGGACGGCGAGGATCCGGGTGGCGGCGGCGGCGGCGGCGGCGGCGGCGGCGGGGGCTCGGACCCCATCACGCTCAAGTTTCCGTCGGACGCGGAAGATTGCTGAACAGGAGCGTACGTCACACGCACACGCACATTCTCCCGAGAGAGGCACCCTGACGTGACAAGAGCGGGCGCGGCTGTCCTTCTGGTCTCCCATTCCCAGGACGAGTTCGGTATCGAGCGCGTGGCCGACGGGCTGCGGCGGCGCGGAGCTCGACCGGTTCGCCTGAACGTCGATCAGTTCCCGCGCTCGCTCACCCTCTCCACGGCGCTCGGGGCCGGCGGCGTACGCCGTCGCCTGGAGGACGCCGGGGCCGGGCTCAGCGGGGAGGAGATCTCCGCCGTCTGGCTCCGGCGCCTCTGGGCGCCGAACCTGGGCGAGGGCATCGCCGAGGCGTACCGCGCGGCCTGCGTGCGCGAGTCCATGACGGCCCTGACCGGGTGGTTGCGCGGGCTCCCCGCGCGGCGCTGGGTCAACGAGCCGGCGGCCGAGGAGCGCGCCCAGGACAAGCTGCTCCAGCTCGCCACGGCGGCGGCGGCCGGCCTGCGCATCCCGGAGACGCTGGTGACGAACGACGCGGCCGAGGTCCGCGCCCTCTTCGCGCGGCTCGAGGGGAACGTGGTGGCGAAGATGCTCACGCCGTTCTCGATGAGCCTCTCGGGCGGCGCGCCCTTCGTCTTCACGCGCGCCGTCTCCGCGGCCGACCTCGAGGCGCTGTCCGGCCTGCGCCAGAGCCCCATGGTCTTCCAGGAGCGCATCCCCAAGGCCCGCGAGCTGCGCGTCGCCTACGTCGACGGCCGCTGCTTCCCCGGCGCGCTCGACGCCTCCCGCTACGAGGCGATCGCGGCCGACTGGCGCCACCCGGACGTCGTCGCGGCCGGCGTCGGGTGGGAGCAGGGCGCCCTCCCGCGCGACGTCGAGGCGCGGCTCGGCGCGTTCATGCGCGCCCTCGGGCTGGTCTTCGGCGCCATCGATCTCATCTGCACCCCCGACGGCGAGCACGTCTTCCTCGAGGTGAACCCCGCCGGCGAGTGGGGCATGCTGGAGCGGGATCTCGGCCTGCCGATCGCGGACGCGCTGGCGGAGGCATTGCTCGCATCCACGGAGAACCCTTGACAGTCCTCATCATCACGCACAGCAGCGACAACGAGTGCATCGACCGGGTCGCCGCCGCGATCCGCGGGATGGGCGGCCGGGCATTCCGCTTCAACACCGATCTCTTCCCGCAGGGCGCGCGGCTCGCGCTCGCGTCGGGCCCGGCGGCGGGCCGCTCGACGCTCCGCACCCCCGAGGGCGAGCTCGACCTCGGCGGCGTGACCGCGGTCTGGTACCGCCGGGTCGCTTACGGCAGCGGGCTCCCGGGCTCGATGGATCCGCAGCTCCGGAGCGCCTCGGCGCAGGAGGCGAAGCAGACGGTCGAGGGCCTGCTCGCGTCGCTCCGCGTCCCGCAGGTCGACCCGCTGCCGGCCGTGCGCTTCGCGTCGAACAAGCAGGTGCAGCTCGAGCTGGCGCGGGAGGTCGGGCTCGACACGCCGCGCACGCTCACGACCAACGACGCCGGCGCGGCGAGGGCCTTCGCCGCCGCCTGCCCGGGCGGCGTGATCGCCAAGATGCTGTCGTCGTTCGCCGTCTACCGCGACGGCGAGGAGCACGTGGTGTTCACGAACGCGCTCCGGCCCGAGGATCTCGAGGACATGCGCGGCCTCGAGCTCTGCCCGATGACGTTCCAGGAGAAGATCCCGAAGGCGCGCGAGCTGCGGGTGACGGTCGTGGGCGAGCGCGTCTTCGCGGCCTCCATCGACTCGCAGGCGGCCGAGGGCGCGGAGATCGACTGGCGCCGGCGAGGCCTCGAGCTCATCGACGCGTGGCGCGAGGACGCGCTCCCGCCCGACGTGGCGGCCGGGGTGCTCCGGCTGATGGACCGGCTCGGGCTCAACTACGGCGCCCTCGACATCCTCCGCACCCCCGACGGCCGGCACGTCTTCCTCGAGGTCAACCCCGTGGGCGAGTTCTTCTGGCTGGAGCGCGCGCCCGGGCTGCCCATCAGCGGGGCGCTCGCCGAGGTGCTGCTCGGCAAGGCGCCCCGGCGCGACACGTGGAGGGCCTTCCTCCACGGTCCCCCCGCGCGCGGGTAGGTAGAGAAAAGCACGCCCGCTTCCGCAAGGCGCTCGCGCCCCGGGTGGTGGTCACGTCTGGGGTGCTCACCTCCGGGGCTTGCGTTTCGGCGGGCCCCTTTTGTGGCCCGCCTGCACTCCAGCCCCTCCGGTGAGCACCCCAGACGTGACCACCACCGCGCCCCGCCCCGGGTGGTGGAGCGCCTTGACATCCGGCCAGGGGTTTCGCACTCCTACCCCCCTCTGGAAAGGGCGCCTCCCCTGCGCCAGGCCGGCGACCTCGTGAAGATCCTAGAGCTCCACCTCCTCGCGTTCGGCCCCTTCACGGATCTCCGGCTCGACTTCTCCTCGCCGGCCGCTGGCCTCCACCTCGTCTACGGCCCCAACGAGGCCGGCAAGAGCACCGCGCTGCGCGCGATCCGCGGCCTGCTCTACGGTATCCCGCACATCACGCCCGACGCCCACCTCCACCACAACACCGACCTCCGCGTCGGCGGTCGGCTCGCGGGCGGCGGCGCCACGCTCGCGCTCGTCCGCCGCAAGGGGCGCGTGAAGACGCTCCGCGATCCGGAGGACAACCCCCTCGACGACGCCGCCCTCGCGCCGGTGCTCGGCGGCGTCAGCGAGGATCTCTTCCGGACCTCCTTCGGCCTGGACCACGAGGCGCTCCGGGAGGGCGGCGAGGCGTTGCTCCAGGGCAAGGGCGACGTCGGCCAGACCCTGTTCGGCGCGGGGCTCGGCGGGCCGGGGCTGCAGCAGCTCCTCACCGCGCTGCGCAACGAGGCCGACGAGATCTTCACGCCCCTCGCGCGGACCCGCTCCCTCAACGAGGCGATCAAGGCGTTCGAGGAGGCGCGCAACAAGGCGCGGAGCGCCGCGAGCCCCCCCGCGGACTGGACCCGCAAGCGGCAGGAGATCGAGGAGGCCAGGGCCGAGCAGGAGCGCGTCGACGCCGAGCTGCGCGCGCTCCGGGCGACGGACAAGCGGCTCCGGCGCGCGCTCCGGGTGCTCCCGCTGCTGGAGGCGCGGCGCGCGATCCTCGGCCGGCGCGCGGCCCTCGGCGACGTGGTCCTCCTCCCCGAGGGCGCCCCGCGCGACCGCGAGGACGCCGAGGAGCGCGCCGCCGACGCCGCCGCCCAGGCCGAGCGGCTCCGCGCCGACATCGAGGAGCTCGAGGCCCGGCTCGCGGCGCTGCACATCCCCGCGTCGCTGGTCGAGCTCGACCCGGGCGTCATCGACGGCCTCGTGACCCGGCTCGGGAGCCACCGGAAGGCCGCCGTGGATCTGCCCCGGGTCCGGGCGGAGCTCCACGGCCTCGAGGAGGAGGCGCGCGCGATCCTCCGCCGGCTCGGGCGGGACGCCTCGCTCGTCGACGACGCCGGGCCCGAGCGGCTCGAGGCGATGCGCGTCGACGTCGCGACCGAGGCGCGCATCAAGAGGCTCGCCCGCGAGCGCGGCGCCGTCGAGGCCAGGCCGCGCGAGGTGGAGCGGCTGCTCTCGGCGCACCGCGCGCGGCGCGACGCGTGCGTCCGCAGGCTGGCCGAGCTGCCGCCGGGCGAGGACCCCGCCCCGCTCCGGGGCGCGCTCTCCCGCGCGCAGAAGCAGGGCGATCTGGAGCACCGCCTGCGCGAGGCCACGGCCGCGGCGGCGCAGCTCGCCCGCGAGGCCGACGCGCAGCGGGACCGGCTCGGCCTCGGCGGAGACGCGGGGCGGGCGCGCCTCGACGTCGGCGATGCGGCCGCGGGGCGGGCGCGCCTCGACGTCGGCGATGCGGCCGCGGGGCGGGCGCCGCTCTCCGCCGCCGAGGCGAGCGCCCTGCCGGTCCCGCTCCCCGAGACGGTCGACCAGGCGGTCGCGCAGTGGGGCGCGATCGCCCGCGAGCGGGAGCGGCTCGCCGAGCGCGCCGCCGAGGTCGAGGCGCGCCTGCGCGAGAGCGCGCGCGAGATCGACGCCCTGCAGCGCGCCGGCGCGGTGCCCACCGAGGCCGACCTCGCCGAGGCGCGCGCGCGCCGCGACGTCGCCTGGAAGGCGCTGCTGCGCGCCTTCCAGGCGAAGGGGAGCACCCGCGCCGCGGCGGCGATCCACACCGCGTCGCTCTTCGACGCCGGCGCGGACACGGCCGCCGCGCCCGGCGCGGGGCGGCGGCCCCCGCTCGCCGCGCGCGACGGGGGGCCACCGCGCACGAAGCCCGACGAGTACGCCGAGCTGGTCCGCGCCGCCGACGCGATCGCCGACCGGCTGCGCCGCGAGGCCGACCGGGTCGCCCGCCTGGCGCGGCTGCTCGCCGAGCAGGCGCGGGCCGAGGCGGATCACGCGCAGCTCTCGGGCGAGCGCGCCGCGCTCGCGCGCCGCGCGGCGGACGCCGAGGCCGCGTGGGTCGAGCTCTGGCGCCCGGCGGGCATCACGCCGCGCTCGCCCGAGGAGATGCGCGGCTGGCTGGGCCGGTTCGCGGGCCTGACCGCCACGGTCGACCGGCTCCGCGCGGCCGAGGCCGAGGCCGAGGCGCTGCGGGCCCGGCTCGAGGCGCACGCGGCCGAGCTGCGCGCCGCGCTCCAGGGCGCCCGCGGCCCGGCGGCCGGGGCGCCGGGGGACGCGGCCGCGCGCCTCCCGGCGCTGGTGGAGGCCGCCGAGCGGGAGCTCGCGGCCATCGAGGACGCGACCCGCGAGCGCCGCAAGCTGGTGGGCGACCGCGCGGAGCTCGAGCGCCAGCTCGCGGACCTCGAGCGCGAGCGGGCGGAGCACGCGCGCGCGCTCGACGCGTGGCGGGCCGAGTGGGCGGAGAGCGTGCGGCAGCTCGGGCTCCCGGGCGACGCCTCGGCGGACGAGGCCACGGCCATCCTCGACGAGCTCGGCGCGCTGTTCCGCAAGGCCGACAGCGCGGGCCACGAGCGCCGGCGCGTGCGCGGGATGGAGCGCGACGCCCGGGCGTTCGCGGAGGACGTCGCGGCGCTCGCGTCCCGGCACGCGCCGGACCTCGCCGCGCTGCCGGCGGAGCAGGCCGCGGATCAGCTCGTCAAGCGCTACCACAAGGCGTGCGCGGACCTCCGGGAGCGCGGCGAGATCGAGCACCGCCTGGCCGAGAAGCGCCGCGAGCGCGAGCAGCAGGACGCGCGGCGCGCGGCCGCCGAGGCGCGCCTCGCGAAGCTCATCGAGGCGGCGGGGATCGCGCGCTCGGGCGACGCCGGCGCCGACCTCGCGGCGCTCGCGCGGGCGGAGGAGCGCTCGCGCGAGGCGCGGCGGCTCGACCGCGAGCTCGTCGAGAACGAGGGCAAGCTCCTCGAGGCCGGCGAGGGCGCCGGCCTCGCCGCGCTGGAGCAGGAGACCGCGGGGGCGGAGCGGGACGCGCTCGCGCTCGAGCTCGACCGGGCGGAGGCGCGCCTCGCGGCGCTCGAGGACGAGCGGCGCCGGATCGACAGGACGCTCGGCAGCCTGGAGCAGGAGCGCGAGCACCTGCGGGCGACCGTGGGCGCCGCGGAGGCCGCCGCGGAGGCGCAGATCTGCCTGTCGCACCTGCGCGGCGAGGTGCGCCGCTACGTGCGGGCGCGCCTCGCCGCGGTGCTCCTGGAGCGGGAGATCGAGCGCTACCGCGAGCGCAACCAGGGCCCGATCCTGGCGCGCGCGAGCGCGCTCTTCCAGCGCCTGACGCTGGGCGCCTTCGCGGGCCTGCGGGTGGGCTACGACGAGGGCGAGCAGGCGGTGCTCCGCTGCGTCCGCGCGGCCGCGCCGGCGGCAGCGGCGCTTGCGACGCCCGCGACGCCTTCGGCCGAGGCCGGGGCGGAGCCCGCCAAGGCGGCCGAGGCCGGGGCGGAGCCCGCGAAGGCGGCCGAGCCCGCGAAGGCGGCCGAGCCCGCGAAGGCGGCGGCCGTGCAGCGCGAGGTGGACGTGAGCGGCCTGAGCGACGGCACGCGCGATCAGCTCTACCTCGCGCTGCGGCTCGCCAGCCTGGAGCACCACGCCCGGACGGGCGAGCCGATGCCGCTCATCCTGGACGACCTCCTGATCCACTTCGACGACGACCGCGCCCGCGCGGCCCTCGCCGTGCTCGGCGAGATGACGGCGACGACGCAGGTGCTGTTCTTCACGCACCACGCGCGGCTCTGCGAGCTCGCGCGGGAGGCGGTGCCGGCGGAGGTGCTGCGCGAGCACCGGCTGCGATAGCGGACCTGTGGCGGCCGGCGCCAGGGAGCGCCGCGCCCGCGCGCCCGTGGTGCGCTGACGATCCCAGCGGCGAGCGAGGGCGTACTTCTTCCACTCCGCGCTGATGGCAGGCGTGAGCACGACGCGATGACACACGGCGAGCGTCGTCCTCAAGAAGTCGCGGCGGTGGATCTCGGGCTCCTCGATATAGACGAGCTGGCCCGGTCGGGCCGTCAGGAGCGCCACGAGCACCGGCAGGCATTGCGAGACGCCGAAGCCGACGTCCGCGATGCTCACGAGATCCTGCGCGCGGCCGCGTGCTCGCTGCTTCAGACGGCCGACGCGCAGCTCGACGCGGGTATCGTCGACGCGAGATGCCTTGATGGTCCAGTTCAAGCCGAGCGCCTCGAGCGCGGCCCCGAGCTGCTTCAGGCGGATGTCCTTCGTGGCCTGCCAGTGATGGATGATGCTGGCGACGTAAGGCTCGAAGGGGCCGGGGAACTCGCCCCCCACGGCGGTGGTCCTGTACGTCCGCTCGGGAATGCCGCGGAGTGCGGCGACATGGATGATGGCGCGCAGGTCGTCGGGAGCGCTCCGGAGCGCGAGCGGGACATGGCCGGAACCGTCGTTGGTCTCGACAGCGCTCAACGTTTCTCCGGTCCGCTTCAACAGTTGACACCAGAGAAAACATCGCTTACGCACAACAGAAATAACGTGTTCCCTGTCGTCGTGAACGATGCCACGGCGCAACCTGTCAACCCGGCCGAGTCGGACGGCGACTGTCGTGTCGACCACGTCGAGGCCGCCCTTGGGCTGCTTCTGAAAACAGACATCGACCTTGCCCGTAGGCAGGTCAATGCCGACCGAGAACTGATTGCTGCTCCGTCCGTCAAAGCGCGAGAAGAGCTGCTCGACCGCCGTGAAGCGGACATGCGGGCCGTCGAGCAGCAGCGCCCCCGGGTCGTAGAGCGCATCCAGCGTCTGCTTCATGAGCAGAGGGGGCTGCATGATGCTGGACTTGCCCGAGCTGTTGGTGCCGGCGAGGAGCGTCAACGGCCTGACGGCGATCTCCGTACGCTTGCGGAGTGATTTGAACCCCTCGACTGCGATGGCCGAGATGCCGCCCAGCTCCGCTGGGCACATGATGCTTGACTTGCCCGCCACCCTGCTCCTCCGCGCGTGCTGCGGCGACTACTTCACATGCCATGGCGCAAATCCAGCGGACATTCGACGGTCGGACCGTCCGGCCCGGCTCAGGTGGGCGCCGATTGAATCCATCGTCCGCTGACGCGGACGCTCTGCGCTGATGTCCCTGCTCCGGGCGCGGGGATGGCCCCACGGGTGTCGTCGCCGCGCCACGAGATCGGGTCGCGACATCGCTCCTCGATGCCCCGCGCGAGGGGGCGGGTCCCCCCGAACCCAAGGCCGATGTCGCACGCAACGGCCCTCACCGCGCGTCGTTGGCGCCGCCTGCCGCCGGAGCCGAAGCGGCGGCCATGGCGGCCCAAAGGGCGTCCAGATCGAGCTCCAGCCCCTCGAACCCGGGCCCGGGGACCTTGCCCACGCCGGTCGTCTCCTCCGTGACGTAACGGCCGTCCGGTCCCAGCAGGAAGTGCTCGATCATCTCCATCTCGGGGTACACCCTCCAGTACCGCCGCACGCCGAAGCGCTCGTACTCCTCGGACTTGTCGTGCTGGGCCCTCAGCCGGTCGGGCCCGTGCGGGGAGAGCACCTCGACGATGAGCGCGGGAGGGCTCGTCGAGAGCGCGCCGCGGCCATCTCCTCGGGCGCGGGGTGACTGGGCTGCCAGCCGGCGAGCATCGCGCGCATCCGGCTCATGAGCCCTTTCATCGGCCGAGCCTCTCCGCCCACGACGCGCGGATTCGGCGCGATCTCGTCCTTCGAGCCTCGGCCGGGAGGCTGGCGTGCACCGGCGGGAGCGCTCGGGCGCTCCTGAAAATCGGTCCGCCGAACGCTCCCGGCGGCCTCGTGAACGGAAAATCGCCTCCCGAGTACAGCCGAGGGGGGTCTCGAGTACAGCCGAGGGGGGTCTCGAGTACAGCCGAGGGGGGTCTCGAGTACAGCCGAGGGGGGTCTCGAGTACAGCCGAGGGGGGTCTCGAGTACAGCCGAGGGGGTCTCGAGTACGAAACTTTGGCTCTCGAGAACGGCGCGCGGGGGCTCGAGAACCCCCCTGACCCCGCTGTACGAGCGGAGCCCTGGTAACAGTTCTGACCGGGAGCAGCGGTGACACTTCCTTGAGCTACGGGCCCCTGCTCCGGGAGGACTGGGAACAGGGGCCGGATCCTCGTCGACGCGACACGCTCACCGCGCTCTCTCGGACCGCCAGGATCTATACACGAACCGCTTCCCGCGGTCTCGGTACACGCGAGCCTCTCCTCACGTTCCGGCGTGAGTGCGCGCAGGTCACCGTGCCTTGGCGAGCTGCAGCTCCTTGTTCTTCAAGGTGACCTGCGCGAGCAGAACCGGCCCGTAGTACAGCTCCCAGACGTCGTCGGCGATCGGAAGCAGCCCCACGGGTTCGTTGGCGATCAGCTTGGAGACGAAGGTGTTCGCGCCACCGAACTGAAGCCGACCCATGTCCCCCACGCGTCGCACGGCCATCGTGTCCGGATACTCCGGCGAGGAGGGCTTGCTCGGCATCGTCCGCCGCGACGGCGTGTAGCGCGAAGCCGGCGTCCTCTGGCCGAGCGCCTCGTGAGGCCGCTGGTCATTGTACTCGTGCCGGAAGCGGTCGAAGACGCGCTGCTGCGCCGCGAGCGTGGCTTCGGGCGGCGATGTCGCCTCCGCCTTCAGCGTCTTGTGCATGCGCTCGTGCCGGCCGTTCTGCTGCGGTTTGCCGGGCTCAATGCGCTCGGGAACCACGCCGAGCTTGATCCAGCTCACCGACAGCGCCGAGAGCCCTCCAATGCCCTGCGTGGCGAACGGCGGGCCGTTATCGGAGCGGATTCGATTCGGCAGCCCAAACTCGCGGAACGCGCGCTCGAAGTGCGGCCGCACCGAGGCCTCGTCCGGCTTCGCTACGCCCTCGCATTTGAGCAAGTACCGCGACGCCTGGTCCGTCAACGTCAGCGGGTGGCACCGGGTCTTGTCGCCAAGCGCGAAATGCCCCTTGAAATCGGCGCACCATGTGTCATTAGGCTGCTCCGCTGGAGCCAGCGTCGACGGCATCGCTGACGTCGGCATCACCACGCGGCGCCGCCGGGGCCGGATCAGCCCGTGTTTCTTGAGCAGCTCGCCGATGGTGCTCGTCGCCGGCAGCCCCTCAAGGCCCATGCTCTCCAGCCGGGCGCGCAGCTTCTTCGGACCCCAGGTGGGTCGCTCCTTCCGCAGCTCGACCAGCGCGTTGACGATCGCCGCTGGCGTCGCATGCGGGAACGTGTGCGCCACGGGCCGCCGCTCCTCCAGACCACGAGGTCCGGCTTGCTCGTAACGCTCCACCCACTTGTACCCCGTCTTCCGGCTGATGCCGAACCGTCGGCACAGCTCCGCGAACGTCTCGTCCGACTCGTTGACCTGCGCGATGAACTGAAGCCTCTCGTCCACTGAACATGTCTCTTTCCAGGGCACCAGCGATCCTCCGTCGCCGACCCTCTACGACATGTGTCACCCAGGCTCCCGGTCCGTCCGGGTGCTACCCAGGCTCCCGGTCTGAACCGTTACCCAGGCCACCGGTCCGTACCCGCCGCACGACCTCCGGACCCCGGATCGCGATTCGCGGAGCCGCATTTCCGGAAGCCCGACCTGACAGCGCGCTCCATCGAGCGCCGATCCCGGACGGCGGACCGGCAAACCCGATCCGTGGACCTGACGCGCGGATCTCCAGGGGTAACCCGACCCAGGTTGAGCCGCAGCGGGGGTAACCCGACCCAGGTTGAGCCGCAGCGGAGCCGCAGCGCCCGCGCCGCGGCCCCCCCAGCTCACGACGCGAACAGCCAGACCATGCTCGCCGCGCCGATCAGGAACAGCAGGGCCGTGAAGACCAGGAGCGCGGTCCGGTCGGGCCGGTACTCCCTCCGCTCGATGGCGCGGCAGACGCGCAGGTAGCGCACCGCCGCCCACGCGATGAGCGCCATCCCGAGCAGGACCATCCCGGAGCCGACCCCCCCGACCTCGCGCAACAAGGACCGCGATTCGACCTGCGCGGCCCTCGCCCCCGTCTCCAGGAGGTACAGGCTGAGCCGGTTGAGCGTGATGCCGAAGCTGAGCAGCGCGATGGCGGTGCGGATGTAGGCAAGGTGCGTCCGCTCGTTCGCCAGGTGCTCCCTCGCGTAGGCCTCCGACCGCTTCGTGGTCTCTTCACCGGACATCGTGGACCGATCCTCACCGCGACGGCGGACCTACCCGTGACATGGCGACCGCCCGCCACGCCCGCAACCCGAGCTCACTTGCCCTTGCGCCCCGTGAGCTCGACCGCCACGGCGTCCACCGACACCGACGTCGGCGGCCCGAACTTCTTCACCTGGACGGTCACGCCCGAGGCCGGCGTGCCCTCGAGCACGCGCTCGATGATCCGCTCGGCCAGCGTCTCCAGCAGCTTGTACGAGGCGCTGGTCCCCGCGTCCACCACGAGGCTCGCGAGCTGGTCGTAGTCGAACACCCGCGCGCGCGAGTCGGTGCGGGGCAACAGGGCGATCGGGAGCTCCACCTCCAGGCAAACCACGAAGTCCTGGGGCAGATCGCGCTCGGCGCGGGACGCGCCGTGCCTGGCGCGGAAGCGGATGCCGTCGAGGCGGATTCGGTAGGTCTGGATCACGGAGCCCATCGACGCCCCCCCCTAGCACGCCTCCCGGCCGACATCTTCCTTGCTTGCGCCGTGCAGGGGGCCAGGACGGTGCGGGCCGGGGTTCGCCCCGCCACGGAGACCACGGAGAGCGGCTCGACCGGCGGGCGTCGGCGAGGCGGTCGCGGGTGGTGCGGCCCTTTGGGGGCTCACCGGAGGGGCTGAAGTGCAGGCGAGCCACAAACGGGGCTCGCCGGAACGAGAGGCCTCTCCGGCGAGCACCCCAAACATGACCACCACCGTCGCGCGCGGGATTGCCTCAGAGGGGCCGCTTGAAGCACACCGCGTCGATCTTCGCGGTCAGCTCGTTCCGCATGAACTGCACGGGCTCCCAGCCCTCCTGCCCGAACCGCTTGAGGACCGGGTTCCAGCCCGTGGCCTTGGTCACTTCCTGGATGTGGTTGTCGGGGACGCGCGCCGTCTCGGAGTCCACGCACCGGATCTCCCACCGGGGCGGATCGGTCCCGGCGTGCACCGGCGGCACGAGGAAGCGCGGCGCGACGTACGACGCGGAGCAACCGACGAGAAATGCGACGGCGATGGCTGTTCCCGGGTGGAGCTTCGGCATGGGCAATCCTTTCCGAGGGATCGACTCTCGAAGGCGTATCGGCGCCCCGTGCGCCGCGTCAACCGCGAATCGGGCCGCCTCGCTACCGCTTGCGGGCGAGCGCCTCCCGGTCCTTCACGATGAGCCGCCGGCCCGCCACGTCGAGCACGCCCTCCTTCCGGAGCGCGCCGAGCGTCAGCGTCACCGTCTCCCGGGTCGAGCCGATCACCTGGGCGATCTCCGCGTGCGTGATCGGCGCCGAGATCAGCGTCCCCCGCGGCGTGGGCACGCCCCACCGCGCCGCCGCGTGCAGGAGGAACTCGGCCAGCCGCCCCCCCACGTTCTTGAACAGCATCGACTCGATCCGGTCCTCGGTCTCCCGCTGCCGCGCGACCAGGAGCGCGAACACCGCGCCCCCGAACGCCGGGTTCTGGGCGCACAGATCGCGGATGATCGCGAGCGGCACCCGGACCACCTCGGCCTCGTCCATCGCGACCGCGCGCTCGGTGCGCGCGAGGAGCCCGCCGAGGCACGACTCGCCGAGCACGTCGCCCGTGCCCCGGTAGCTGAGCGGAAACGACTCGCCCTCCTCGTTGACCCGCTCCACCCGCGCCCGCCCCCGGCCGAGCACCACGAGCGTGTCCGCCGGGGCGCCCTGCTCGAAGATCGCCACGTCGGACTCCACCACGTCGAGCAGGGCCGCGTCCGTGACGGCATCCCGCACCGAGCGGTCCACCTGCGCGAACAACGAGGAGAGCCGGAGCGCGCGCGCCACCCGCGCCCGCGCGGGATCGGACGGCTGACGCCCGGCGTCCGACGCATGTTGGGATTCCAGATCGCTCACGGTAGGAGCAGAAGAGTAATCCATCTTGCGTACGTTGGCACACGGATCCAGGCCGCCTGGCGCGCGAGGCGAGGGCGCCTGGATCAGCGGCCGAGCCGCACGACGATGTCCCTGTCGATCGCGCTGTCGACCGCGCGCGCGAACCGCTGAAACCGCGGGTAAGCGTCGGGCTGCACGCGGCCCGCCGGCACCTCCAGGAAGCGATCGAGGAGCAGCGCGCCCCCGTCGAGGCGATCGTTCACCCGCACGACGCGCCCCTCGTTTTCCGTCGAGGTCGGAGACAGCTTGGTGATCACGCGCGCTCCCGGGGGGAGCTTCACGCGGAGCCGCACCTCCGAGCGGGTCGCGATCTGCTCGGAGAGGTAGAGCGGCGTCTCCCGGGTGGGCAGGCTGGCGAGGCCGGACATGCGGACGCGGAACGGCGGCGAGAGGACGAGCTCCGCGCCCTGCGCGCGCGCGAAGCTCGCGACCGTGAGCTTCATCTGCAGGACGAGCGGCCGGTCGAGATCGGTCAGCGCCTTGATCTGGAGGTCCACGAGCCGCGCCCCCGGCACCATCTGGGGCAGGAGCCGCGACTCGACCGCGTCCCGGATCTGCGCGTCGGGGAGCGACTCCAGCGCGGAGCGCAGCGCGATCGCGAGCTTGCCCTCGTAGCGCTGCTCGATCGCGAGCGAGGCCGAGCCGTTCGCCGCCACCTCGGCGACGCCCTCGGTGACCACGCCGTCGTGCGCGCCGGACGAGGGCGTCACCTCGCGCGGCGCGCCGGGCCTGAGCACGATCGCCGGCTGGCCGCGGAGGGAGCTCGGCAGGTAGCCGTACGGCGCGAACTTGTCGCCGACGAGCATCCAGCGCGCCGCGCCCTCGCCCGGCCCCTCGGACGTGTCGACGCGCACCGCGAGCGCGTTGAACGTCTCCGCCTCGCTCATCGGCCCGCGCGGCGGCGCGGTGAGCCGGTCGCGCACGACGCCGTAGCCCGCGTCGATCCCGAGCAGGCGGCAGAGGTAGAGGAACGCCTCGGTCCGGTTGCCGCTCTTGCCGATGACGACGCGGCGGCCGTCGCTCTCGCGCCCCGCCTCGACGTTGGCGAGCACCCAGCGGTAGATCCGGCGCGCCTGCTCGTCCTTCGACGGCGCCGCCCCGCGGCCCCCGCCCGGCGCGGCGGGCGCGGCGCTCTTCCCCTCGCCGCCCGGCGCGGCGGGCGCGGCGCTCTTCCCCTCGCCGCCCGGCGCGCCGCCCTTCCCCTCGCCGCCGCCCGCGGCCGCGCCGCCGGCCTCCTTCGCGAACGCGATCGACCGGGCGACGCGCACGAGGCGCGGATCGCGCGGCGTCTCGTCGGCCGCCGCGTCGATCATGCGGGCGATCGTGTTCTCCAGGGTGATGCCCCAGCCGACGCGGACGTTCGGGAGGAACTCGGCGATGGGCGCGCTCGCCGGCTCCTCCGGGAGCGCGGGGCTCTTGTCCACGCGGTAGCGGCGGGTGATGAGCGCGCCGGACTCGACGATCTCCGGCGCGGGGACCGCCCCGGAGGTCTCCACGTCGAGCGGCCGGCTCTTCGGCGACACGATGACGAGCTCGCTCCGCCAGTAGGGGATCTTCTCCTCGCGGAAGTACCAGCGCGGGCCCTGGAACGTGAGGCCGCCCTGGCCGTCGCCGCGCAGGATGAAGAGGTTCTCGACCTCGATGTAGTCGCCCACCTCGAGGTGCGGCATCGTCACGGTCGGCTTGTCCTCGATGAGCTCCGGCTCGTGGATCGTCCCGTCCCGCTTGATGGTGCGGAGCTTGAGCACGAGCCCCTCGGGCATGCGCTGCTCGGCGTGCTCCTGGATCGCCTCGCGCGACTGGATGCGGAGGATCTCGTGCTGGAGCATCCGCGCCGAGCCGTCCTCGTGGATCCACAGCGCCGCGTAGTCGAGCACGCGCGCCGCGGTGCCGGGCATGGCGTCGCCCGAGGCCTCGTGCTCGGCGATCACCTTCCTCGCGTCGAGCCGGAAGGGGCTGAGCTCGGTCGTGCCGTCGATCAGCTCGATCGCGTCGCGCAGGCCCGAGGTGTCGGCGCCGGTGCGGATCGCCTCGATGAGCGCCTTCTGCAGCGCGTCGCGCTCCCCCCGCGCGAAGCGCGCGTCCGCGAGCGCGAGGCGCGCGCTCGCGTCGTCGGGCGACCGCGCGAGGGCGCGCTCGAGCTGCTCGAGCGACTCGGCGCGCCGGCCGGCGCGCGTCAGGAGATCGGTGATGCGGCGGGCGATGTCCTTGCGGTCCTTGCGGAGGGCTCCGAGGCGCCGGAGCTCCCGGATCGCCGCGTCGTAGTCGCGCCGCTCGATCGCCCGCTCCAGCTCGATCTCGGCGTCCGGATCGAGCGCGCGGATGCGGGCGGCGACGGCGTCCGCCTCGGCGACGCGCCCCTCGGCCTCGTGGAGGCGGAGGAGCGCGCCCAGGACCTCGAGGTCGTCCGGAAAGCGGGCGGCGGCCTCCTTGACGGTACGGACGTGCTCGACCCGCCAGCCGAGCCGGGAGTACATCGCCGCGAGCGTCTTCACGATGTGGGGCACCTCCCGGAACCGGTCGGCGAGGGCCTCGACCTTGCGGGTGACCTCCGGCAGGCCGACCTTGTCGGCCTCCTCGAGCGCGAGCCAGAAGCGCGGGTACCAGAGCTCCGGGTCCCTCTCCGCGGCGCGCGCGCGCACGTCCTGCACGAGGTCGCGCCCGTCGGACGCCGGGAAGATCGGGTCCTTCTCGAGGAAGACCGCCTGCATGGCGAGCGCGGTGCCGGTGGCGCGCGCCGGATCCGCGACGAGCGGCTCGATCAGCACCGAGCTCACGTCGTCCTGGCCCTCGAGGTGCGCGATGTAGGCCGCGAGGAACCGGGCGATCGGGTCGCTCAGGTCGCGCTCGGCGCGCGGCGCCCCGCGCAGGCCGCGGGCGCGCGCCACCTTCGGGGTGGGCTGCGGCAGCACCCCGAGCGCCGCGAGGAACGGCTCGATGGGGTTGGGATCCGGGAGGACCTCGGGGGGGAGGAGCGAGTACGGCGGCGCCGGGTCGGCGGAGGTGGGCACGCCGAGCGGCGTGCCGTCGGGCGCCATCAGCCGGATGGACGTCTCGGCGCCGCCGACGCGGGCGAGGATGCGGTGGCGGCCGGCGCCGAGGCGCAGGCGCGCGCCGAACCTCGGCCAGATGCCCCACTGCTTCGTGTCGCGGGTCAGCACCTCGACGTCGTCCACGAGGATGGCGAACGCCCCCTGGACCGCGACGATGAGCTCGCGCTCGACGGGCAGGTCGACGAACGTCTCGACGTAGAAGACGCCGCCCCGCCACCCGGCGCCGGCCGCCCCGTCCGGCGCGACCGCGGAGAGCTGGCAGCCGCGGCGCTCGGCGCCGAGGACGCGCGGGGGATCGGCGCGGCGCGGGTCGCGCGGGAACACGGGGGGCCAGGGGCCGGCGCGCTCCGCGTCGTAGTGCACGCGGTGGTCGCTCTCGGCGAGGTGGCCGAACGGCCCGGCGAAGCGGGCGTCCTCGATGCAGCCGTAGCGGCGCGCCGCGAGGTCGACGAGCGGCGCGGCGGGCCCGCTCGGCGCGGCGCCGCTCCGGGACGCGGCGGCCACCTCGTCGGGCAGCCCCTCGATGCTCCACCACTCGACGAGCTCGCCGCGCGCGCGCCAGCCGAGGTGGAGCGGATGATCGATCGCGCGCAGGACGACCTCGCGGGCCTTCTCCCAGAGGCCCGCGACGCTGGAGCGGAGGGCGAGCAGGTGGTTCGCGGCGAACCAGCCGACGAGCGGGGCGTCGGGGTGCGCGCTCACCCGCGCGGCGGCGAGCGCGTCGAGGTAGGCCATGGCCGCGCGCGCGTTGCGGCCGTGGCCCTCGTCGTCGATGGCGCGCCCGAGCGACGCGAGCATGGTCTTTGCGCCGAGCTCGTCGAGGCGCTTGCGCGCCGCCTTGACCCCCGCGGGCGTGCCGCCCGGGACGAGGAGCTCGCCGAGCAGCCAGCGGCCGACGACCTCGCCGTCGGTCGCGTGGGCGCCGGCTTCGCGGAGCGAGGCGATGGGGTCGGGCGCGCGGGGTGCGGAGGCCGCGCCGCAGGCGCCGAGCGCGAGGGCCAGGGTGGCGGCGCCGGCGAGGCGGAGGAGCGTGGAGAGGGGGCGGCCGAAGCGGCGGCCGAGGGGGCGGGGAGCGCGCATCGGCTCGGTCCTTAGCGCGGGCGACCGCGTGCGCACAGGTGCCCCGCGCGGCGCGCGGGTCGAGCGGCTGGCCTGCATGGGGGAAAACCGCGAGGGGCGCAGGGGGACGCGAGGGAAAGAGGACACTTCGTGTCCTTCTGGCAGCGTCCTTGCCCATCCTTGCCGTGGACGCCGCCGCCCTCGCGCCGCTCACGCCCGCGGAGCGGCCTCAGGACCGGGGCCGCCGGCTCCGGGCCTGGCCGCGGCTCCGGTCCTGACCGCGGCTCAGGCGCCGGCTTCGACCGCGTTGGCGACCTGCTGGAGGAGCACCGCCTGCTCGATCACCTCGGGCGGCACCCCCACATCCTCGCGCACCACGCCCGCGTCCTCCGGGACCGCGCTTGCATCCTGGCGTCCCGCGCCCACGTCGTCGCACGGCGGCGCGCTCACGTTCTCGCACGCCGCGCCCTCACGCTCCGCGCTCGCGCCCTGCGGCGCAACCCCCTCCGCGCTCACGCCCGGCTGCGCGGCGCCCTCCGCGCTCACGCCCTGCTGCTGCGCGGCGACCTCCTGCGCGGCGCCCTCCGCGCTCACGCCCGGCTGCTGCGCGGCGCCCTCCTGCGCGGCGCCCTCCGCGCTCACGCCCTCCGCGCTCGCGCCCTCGCGCTCCGCCGCCCTGCGCAGCGCCGCGATCTCCGCCTGCGCGGCGATGAGCGCCTGCTCCAGCTCCGCATGCAGCGCCGCGGGCGAGCCGGCCGCGTCGCGCGCGTCGGCGAGCTCGCGCTCGAGCTGCGCGATCTTCCAGCTCGCCGCGCGCAGATCGGCCTCGCTCGCGGCGGCGCTCCGCGCCAGCGCGTCGAGCTGCTGCCGCAGCGCCTCCACCGCGTCGCCCGCGCCGGAGGCCGCCGGGAGGATGCCGCCCGCGCCGCCGCCCGCCGCCTGGCCCGGTCCGCCGCGATCGGCCGTGACCGCCGTGAAGACCGTCCCGAGCTCGTCCACGAGCTCCTTGCCCACGCGCTCGCTCTCGAGCAGCTGCGCCTTGAGCGTCGCGATGACGTGGCCCCGCTCGCGCAGCGCCTCCTCCAGGCCCGCGATCTCGGCGGCCGCCGCCTCGCCGGCGTCGCGCTTCTCGAGCTCGGCGTTCCGCTTCTCCAGGGAGACGACGCGCTGCTCCAGATCGACGATCCGCGTCTCGAGCAGCAGCCTGCGCGCCTCGAGCGCGCCCCGCTGGTCCTCCAGCGCGCGGTTGTCCCGCTCGAGCCGATCCGCGCGCTCCTTCAGCCGGTCGCGCTCGCGCGCGGCCTCGGCGCGGGCGGCCTCGAGCTCCTGCAGCTTCGCCGCCGCGCGCCGCGCCTCGTCCAGCGCGCGCTCGCTCTCCTGCGCGCGCTTGCGCGCGGCGTCCCGCTCCGCCGTGAGCTTCGAGAGCTCCCGCCGCGCCCCCGCGGCGGCGGCCTCGAGCTGCTCCACGCGGGCCGCGAGCGCCGGATCGGGCGGCGCGACCGCGGGCCTCGCCTCGATCTCGGCGATCCGGGCGCGCGCGGCCTCGAGCTCGACCGTGGCGGCCTCGAGGCGGTCGCGGGCGCCGGCGATCTCCGGCTTGTTGCGGATCATGCCGAGCTCGAGCTCCACCTTGGTCCGCAGCCGCTTCTCGTCGTCGAGCTGCTTGGCGAGCCGGGTCGCGCGGTCGCGCTGGCCGCGGAGCTCCTCCTCCATGTCGCGGATCTGGTGGGTGAGGCGCTCGGCGCGGACGTGGGCGTCGCCCGCCCGGGCCTCGATCTCCCGGAGGCGCGCCCCCTTCGCGCCGAGCTCGGCCTCGACCTCGGCGAGGCGCGCGGCCGTGGCGACCGCGCTCTCGGCGCGCGCCCCGGCGTCCTCGCGGTCGCGCTGGTGGCGGGTGCGCAGCTCGGCGAGCTCGCCCCCGAGCCGGGCGGCGAGCCCCTGGGCCTCGTGGAGCGCCTCGGGCGGGGCGCCGGCGCCCGCGGCCGGGAGCTCGGCGAACGGCAGCTCGATCACGGCGAAGGCGTCGAGCCGGGGCAGGCGCTCGCCGGCCACGACGATGAACCACTCCGGCTCCTCGGACCCGTCGAGGATCGACGTGTCGACGCTGACCTCGGGCTCGCCCTTCGGCGCGAACTCCGCGACCGTGTAGCCGACGAACGGCGCCTGGCCGATCATCCGGACCTGCTTGAACTGGAGCGCCACGAGGTCGTAGAGCGCGTAGTAGCCGGGCGCCGCCCCGCGGCGCGCCCCGGCGGGGAGGAGCCCCCGGGCGACGTCCGGGTTGGGCGACGCGATGACGGCGGCGCCGCTCGCGGCGGTGAGGCGGCGGGCGCGCCGGAGGAGCTCGGCCTGGTCGCTGAAGATCGAGAGATCGGGGACGACGAGGGTGTCGAAGGCGCCGTCGCGCACGCCGAGGTCGCCGTCGAACACGGCGAAGCTCGGGTGCGGCTGCCTGGAGGGCGCCGACCGGGCGAGCTTCTCCGCGACGCGCGCGGCGTCCGGGTCATAGGCGTGGACGAGGCGGGCTCCGCGCTGGAGCAGCCGCTCGGCGAGGCCGATCGTGGCGTCGCCCAGGACCGCGACCCGTCGGCCGCGCACGAGCGGCTCGAGGTAGGCGCTCAGCACCAGCGAGGGGTGGAGCGCGGCGGCGGCGGCGGCGGCGGCGGGCCGCGGCGAGCGCGCGGCGGCGAGGGAGGACTCCGACGTCATGGTCTCGTCCTTTACGGCGCGAGGGCCCGGGAGTCCACAAACCCACGACCCCACGCCGACAAACCCGCGCCCCACCACCCCACCCCGCGAGCCCGCGAGCCTGCGTCGGCCTGGAGCGCGAAGCCTGCGCCGGGAGGGGGCCGTGGGGGGTGGGAGGGAGGGGGTGGGAGGGAGGGCGTGGGCGGGGGTGGGCGGGAGGGCGTGGAGACAGACAAAATCATCAATGATTTTCGCCCGATGAGAGCCTTGCTACCCGGGCGCGGCGGCGGTCAGCGGATCACGGTCTCGCAGCCGAGGAGGATCTGGATCCTCGCGGCGGACGCGCTCCTCGCGGCCTCGCACGTGGCCGGGCAGAGCGTCAGCGCGGTCGGGCGGTCCGGGTCGTCATAGCGCCACCCCGGACCGTCGCAGCCCGGGCTTTGCGGCAGGACCTCCTGCGGGGCGCCGTCGAGCGCGAACAGCACGTTGACGTCGCGGAACGAGACCTGCCCGCCGGCCACCTGGGAAGGGATCTCGAGCTCGCACGGGAGCGCCTGGCCTGTGACCTTCGCGAGCGCGTTCTGGAACTCGGCGGCGGTGTTGGTCGCCCCGACGAGCACGGCGGCGTCGGTGCCGCCGGCGGCGGCGATCTGGTGGGCGATGCGCTGGTCGACGCCGGGGAGGCCGATGACGAAGGTGCGCACCGGCGGGAGGCCGTTCACGCCGTCCGCGCCCGCCCTCGCGAGCGCCGCGATGGCGGCGGGGTCCTCCGGATCGACGGCGCCGCACCGGTCCGCGGGCCCCTGCGGCTGCCCGTCGGTGACGAGCAGCACGGCGGAGGCCTGGCCCGGATGGTTCTTCGCCACCTCGCTCCCCATGAGGATCGCGCCGCCGAGCGCCGGATAGATGGGCGTGCTCAGGCCGTCCGGCGACTCGGCCTCGATGGTCTCGATGATCGCGGGCGCGTTGTCCGGCAGCGGACCGAACGGGACGAGCGGGGTCATGTACGCGAATTGATCGCACGCCGGCGCCGCGTCCGCGTCGCGCGGGAAGAAGCGCAGCGCCACGCGCACGCCGGCGAACCTCGCGCCGTTGACGAACGCCGTCAGCCCGGCCTTGGCGCTCTCCCATTGATCGCCCGTCATCGAGGACGACTTATCCATCATGATGTAGAGATTGAGCGGGACGATGACCGCCTCCTCCGTGACGAGCCCACAGGCAGCGTCCGGGTCGAGCGGGACCTCCGCGGGCGCGTCCCCCAGCAGGCCAGCATCCGGCTCGGGGTCTCCCCCCGAATCGAGGTCTCCTCCCGGGCCGGCACCTTCCGCCGGGGACATCGAGCCATCGATCCCCGAGTCCGGGGCGCAGGCGCCGTGGAGCCCGGCGGCGGCGAGTCCAAGCAAGCAGGCGAGCGGGACGTGATGGAGCGATGGATGACGCATTGGCATGTCGTCCGGCGAGGGTGCGAAGGAGAATGACGAGAGGCGCGGACGATAGACTACCGAACTGGGCGGCAGGAGCGAGCGCGAACGCACGCAATCGTGAGCTAGCTTGCGCGGACACCGCACCACGGCGGCATCGGCCCAAGCGGCCTGAAACGTGCCGCACGGATCGATACGATTGCGAGACAAAGTCTTTCCGCGCGACGAGCGAAGGTGCAGTATTGCGACATGCGCGCGCGACTCATTCTCGAAACCGCATCTCTGCTCGCGATGCTCTCCGCGCTCGGGTGCGCTGAAAGCAGCTCGATTGAAGGCCCCGTTCTCCCGGGCTCGGGCACCGGCGCGGAAGGCGGCGGCGGCGCAGGGGGCGCGCCCTCCGCAAGCAACCCCTCATCCACGGCGAGCAACACCTCATCCACGGCAAGCAGCACCACATCCACGTCCTCCAGCAGCAGCACGACGGCCACCAGCAGCGCGAGCGGCGCGGGCGGAATGGGCGGCGGTGAGGGCGGAATGGGCGGCGGTGAGGGCGGCCAAGGCGGTGAAGAGGATGGAGGAGAGGGAGGGAGTGGCGGTGGGATCACCGATGTCTGCGCGATGGGGTGTCTCCCGGGCACGCACGACGTGGACGGCAATCCGCTGACGGGCGAGTGCGGTTGTGAGTATGCTTGCACGCCGACGTCGACGGGCGGGGATCCGATCGACGGCGACTACACGGACGACAACTGCGATGGCGGCGACGGGCTGGTCGAGCGGTGCGTGTACGTGTCCGCGAGCGAGGGGGATGACGGCAACAGCGGGACGCGCATGGCGCCGATGCGGACGATCGCGGCGGCCATCCAGGCGGCGCGGGACAACGCGGTCCCGGCCGTGTGCCTGTCCGGCGAGCTGTATGAAGAGGCCGTCACGGTGGCGTCG
This sequence comes from Sorangium cellulosum, assembly GCF_004135735.1. Taxonomy (GTDB): domain Bacteria; phylum Myxococcota_A; class Polyangia; order Polyangiales; family Polyangiaceae; genus Sorangium; species Sorangium cellulosum_F. The sequence continues at coordinate 8,323,781 of NZ_CP012670.1, forward strand.
GGGATCAGCGTTTACGGTGGATTCGATCACAAAGATCCGGATTTCAAGTTCCGGAGATCGCCGGCGGTGACGACCACCGTGCGGGCGATGGGCACGGTGTTTCATGCGCCCGCGATCGAGCAGGAGACGCACATCGAGGGGCTCACGATCGAGGCGCTCTCGCCGTCGTCGCGCGGCGCGAGCACCTATGGAGTGCGGCTCGGCGGGGGGCGCGCGCAGCTCTTCGTGCGGTACAACCACATCGATGTGGAGGACGGCCAGGACGGGGCCGACGGGGCGCACGGCGCGGCGCATTCGGCGGGGACGGCGCCGGCGGGGAAGGCGGGGGAGGTGGGCTGCGACGCTTGCAGCAGCAAGGGATACGGAGGCGCGCAACCCACGTGCACGGAGTTCGGCGGAGCCGGGGGCAGGGGCGGATACAACAACAACGCTGGCGCGGCCGGCTCGCCGGGGAGCGGTGGCGCGGTCGGCGGCCCGGGAGGCGCATCAGCGCGCAGTTGCGGTTCCGATAGCGCGGGAGGCGGAACCGGCACGGCGGGTGCGCCCGGCCAGCAGGGGCGCCCCGGCGCCGGAGGAGCGAGCCTGGGCACCATCGCTTCGGGCATCTACCAGCCGGCGCGCGGCGCCAGCGGACAGAACGGGACGACCGGCCGCGGCGGCGGCGGCGGCGGCGGCGGCGGCGGCGGCTCGTGCGGGATCGGGTGCCTCTGTTACGAGGACCGCGGCGGCGGCGGCGGCAGCGGCGGATGCGGCGGACTCGGCGGCCGCCCCGGCCAGGGCGGTGGGGGTGGCGGGGGGAGCTTCGGTGTCCTCGCGGCGGGCGGACACGTGGTCGTCTCCGGCAACGTCATCACGACCGGTGCAGGCGGAACCGGCGGCCGAGGCGGGGATGGTGGCGTGGGCCAGCGCGGAGGGAGTGGAGGCCTCGGCGGCTCGGCCCGCGACGACTCCGGCGGCGGCGGCACCGGAGGCAAGGGTGGCAACGGCGGCGACGGCGGTCCTGGCGCGGGCGGCGGAGGCGGCCCGAGCGCCTGCCTGGCGCAATCCGCGAGCGTCACCTTCACCTTTGCCGACAACAACTGCACGACCGGCACGCCCGGCTTCGGCGGTGCGAGCGGCACGAACCCGAGCGGCGGCGTCGGGGGCCCGGGGAGCAACGGCATGGCCGGGGCGAACCTGCAGATCAACTGACCAGCGCCGCGCGGATCGAGGAGCTATCTCCCGACCCGTTCCAGGTCGATCTTCGCCACGACCGTGCTCATCTCGCCGGTCTTCCCGACCTTCATCCCACTGCCAAAATCCAGCGTTCCGTCATTGATTCCAACGAGCACCAGGGCGCTCGTCCGTGGATCCGTGTCGACGGCGACGACCGCCTGTCCTGCCGCAGCGTCGCCGAAACGTCTGCTCCAGAGGTGCTCCCCGCCAGCGCTCAGCTTTGCGACTGCCCAGTCGCTGTCCTGTCGCCCGTCGAGCGGCCTGCCCCCGAAATCAAGGGCGCCGATGACCCCGGTGCCGAGCACGATGTCTCCGTCAGCATCGACCGAGACGCGAGGTCCAACGATGGAGCCACTGGAAACAGAGCTCCAGCGCCCATCAAACTGAGCGGAATCATCCCCGAACCTCAACGACCACAGATGGTTCCTGGCGGACGAGAGCTTCACGAGCAGGATATCCGAGTCAGCGGGACCGCTGGTCTGCTGGGCGCCCAAAACCCCTCTCGTTTCAATTGATATCGCTCCTGCGAGGACCCCGGCCGCGACGATGTTCCCTCGCGCATCGACGTCGACGTCGCTCACAGCGGCGTCGCCCTCACCTTGGCCGTCATCGGCTCGGAGGAACGCAATCCAGTCCTTGAGCCCGGTGGACACGATCTTGAAGAGGAAGGCACCGGCGCCCGAAGGACTCTCGAAGAAGCGCTGACCGAAGGCGGACTGGATGGATCCAGAAAACCGGCCTCCCACGACGATGTTGCCGTCGGGATCCGCCGCCACGGCCGTGGCCTCGATCGTCGCCGTTGTGGTGGCATCTTCGGGATCGCCGAGCTGACGGCTCCACCGCTCACTGCCCGTCTCGCCGTCCAACTTCAGGATAAAAGCGTCTCTCGCGGCGGTCGTCAGGGTCGATGAGCCGAGGTTCACCTCGCCGTCAAAAGAGCCGACCAGAACCACGTCGCCGTCTGGCGTAGCCGCCAGGTCCAGCGCGAATGCCTCCCCTGTCCCCGTGAACAGGTTGCGTCCCCAGAGCAGCTCGCCATCAGGTAGGAACCTGGCCACGAAGGCGCCATGCCCGTCCGATCTGGTCGCCGTGAGCGGCTCTCCATTGCCGAGGTCGATGGCTTGCCCATAGCGACCTGATAAAATGATGCTATCGTCCGACAAAATTGAAAGATGAGAGGCAAAGGCACCGTCGGCCCTATCCACCGAGAACCGCCGGCTGAAGGCGTGTCCGCCGTCCGGGTTCAGCTTGGCGAGAAATACATCCATGCCAGACGATATCAGCGAGGGCCCACCGAAATCGATTGTATCTCGGAAGAGACCCGACAGGACGAGGTTCCCCGTGGAGTCGAGCCGAGCGCTCATGGGAAACATAAAGTCGTTATTCCCGAAGCTCTTCGCCCAGACGACTCCTGAGCACGAGTCCTCATCGCAGTCCTCGAACGCGTCGAGCCCCAGGACCTGGGCGCACGAGGCGGTGCTCAGGAGGGCTCCCAGAGCGAGCACGTGGCCGGCGCGGAGTACGGCAGAAGGCAGATGGCTGCGCATGATGCCGCATGAGGCCGCAAACGCCCACAGCCGTCAAGGGTGGAGCAAACCGCTCTCCGCATTTCACCAGGGCTCGTCGTGCCATCAATCGATACGACCGAGCTCGTCACTTTCGTGCGACCTGTAACAGCGATCCTCGGGCCCTCTCCAGCGCTCCCCAGCACGCCCAGGATGGCGCCCAGGCCCGGCCCGTCGCACCCGGCGACCTCCCCCTCCCTCCCACCTCCCGCCGGGCCGCCCTCCCCTTCCAGCGCGCCTCTTCCGGTTCCGGGCGAGCTCCCCGGCCCGGCCGCTCGTCCCCCGAAAGCTCGGCCTTTCAGCCGTCTCTACCACCGGCGCGCCGGAGCGGGTACAACCTGGGCTCAACCTGCCCTGCCCGCGCGACCCGCGCGCGAGCGCCGGTTTGGTGTGTCCGGAACACTGAGGAGTTGCCGATGGGCCACGACATCGACGACGTGATCGACGGCCGGTACAGGCTGCTCGAGGTGGTCGGCCAGGGGGGGCACGGCGTGGTCTATCGCGCCGAGGACCTGAAGCTCGGCGCGCGCGTCGCCGTCAAGTGCCTCCACGCGGAGATCGCCGCAAACCCCGCCTTCAAGGCCCGGATGCAGCGCGAGGCGCGCGCCATGGGGGCGCTCTCCGGCACCAGCGCCGCGCAGGTCTTCGCGTTCAGCCAGGCGCCCGACGGCACCCTCTACATCGTGATGGAGTTCCTGACGGGCTGCGATCTCGAGACGACGCTGCGCCGGATCGAGGCGCAAAATCAGCGGCTCCCGCTGGACCGACTGAAGGAGCTGTTCGGCCCGATCGTCGACACCCTGGACGCGGCGCACGCGCGCGGCATCGTCCACCGCGATCTGAAGCCCGCCAACATCTTCGTCCTGGAGGACGCCCCAAATGGCCCCTCCTCCACACCCCGCCCCGGCGCCGCCCCCTCCCGCCCCGGCGCCGCCCCCACCCACCCCGGCGCCGCCCCCTCCCGCCCCGGCACCGCCCCCTCCTGCCCCGGCGACTCCGCCCCGGACGGCGGTTCGCGACCCCCTGCCGACGCGCCCTCGCGCGGCAGCGTGCGCTTGCTCGATTTCGGCCTCGTCAAGGTCATGAACGCCGACCCCTTGACCCGCGAAGGCTCCATCCCCGGCTCGCCCAGCTACATCGCGCCCGAGGTCTGGAAGGGCCGACCCCAGGAGATCGACCACCGGATCGACGTCTACTCGCTCGGCGCGGTGCTCTTCCGCGTGCTCGCCGGTCGCGTGCCGTTCTCGGGCGCGACCCGGGTCGACATCCTGCTCGCCTCCGCCCGCGGCCCGCGGCCGAGCCTGTGCGCCTTCCGGCCCGATCTGCCGTCCGAGGTGGACGCCTGGCTGGCCCGGGCGCTCGCCGTCCAGCCCGAGGCGCGCTTCCAGGACGTTCGCTCGCTCTGGGCCGCGCTGGAGCCGCTCCTGGACCGCGCCGCCCAGGCGCCCGGCGACGCCGCGCGCGCCGACGCGATCCCGCCTTGATCGCTTTCTTCCGCCCGAGCGCCTTGCGACGCGGGAAGCGCCGCTGGTAGCGTCATCCAGGCCATGTCCGAATCGAGGGCCGCGGGATGAGCTCCTCGCCTGGTCTCTTGCAGCCGAACACGCGGTTTCGCGACCGCTACCAGGTGTTGCGCGTCATCAAGTCGGGCGGCATGGGCGCCGTCTACGAGGTCCTGGATCACGTCACCGCCGCGCGCCGCGCGCTCAAGGTGATGCTGCCGAGCCTCCTCGACAGCGAGGAGCTGCGCGCCCGCTTCGCCCTCGAGGCCCGCATCACCGGCATCATCGAGAGCGACCACATCGTCAGGACCTCCGACGCCGGGGTCGACGACGAGACCGGCACGCCGTTCATCGTCATGGAGCTGCTCCGCGGCGAGGAGCTCGGCAGCCTCCTCAAGAAGCGCGGCGCGCTCCCCCCCGACGACGTCGCGCTCTACCTCTTCCAGGCGGCGCTCGCGCTCGACAAGACGCACGCGGCGAACATCATCCACCGCGACCTCAAGCCCGACAACCTGTTCGTCACGATCCGCGACGACGGCTCGCCGTGCGTCAAGATCCTCGACTTCGGGATCGCCAAGGTCATCGAGCATCACCACGCCTCCACGCTCACCCGGCAGATGCTCGGCACGCCCGTGTACATGTCGCCCGAGCAGATCCGGGCCGAGCGCAACGTGAGCCCCCGGGCCGACATCTACGCCCTCGGGCACGTCGCCTACACGCTCCTCGTCGGCGAGTCGTACTGGACCCCGGAGTCCGAGACGATCCCGTCGCCTTACCTGCTCGCGGCGGAGCTCCTGCGCGGCCCGACGGAAGCGCCCGTCGCCCGCGCGGCCCGCCGGCGCGCCGCCGGGCTGCCCTCGGGGTTCGACGGCTGGTTCTTCAAGGCGACCGCGCTCAAGCCCGACGACCGCTTCGAGCGCGCCTCCATCGCGGTGAACGCGCTCGCCGACGCGCTCGGCGTCGCGCTCCCGCGCGCCTCGCGCGTCGTGCTCCTGCCGGATCACCCGCTGACCCCCCCGCCGGATTACCCGCCGGGCCCGAGCCCGACCGCGCCGACCCTGCCCTCGCAGCCCGGCGCGCCGGGGAGGTTCGCCGACGTGCCGACCGTCACCGTGCCCGAGATGTCGGCCAGGCCGACGCCGACGCCGGCCTCGCACCCCCCCCCGATGTCGCACCCCCCCCCGACGTCGCGCCACCCCCCGACGTCGCACCACCCCCCGGCCCGGCCGTTCTCGGCGCCCCCGCCGCGCTCGGCCTCCCCGCCGCTCTCGGCGCCCCCGCCTCCCCTCCAGCTCGGCGTGGAGACCTGGCCCAGGTCGCCGTCGACGCCCTCGACGCCGCCGAGCAGGACGAGCCCCTCCGCGGGCCAGCCGTCGAGGAAATCCGACCCCATCGGGCGGCGCGAGCGCGGCTCGCAGCGGCGGTTCCAGGTCCGGCCCGACGCGGCGACGGGGATCCTCCACGTGAAGGTCTGGGGGTTCTGGGACGTCGAGGAGGGCAAGGCGTACCTCGACGAGTTCCGGCAGAAGGCCTCGACGCTGCTCGGGCTCGGCAAGCCCTGGTACGTGCTCGCCGACATCGCGGACTTCCCGCCGCAGCGGCCCGACGTGAGCCCCTACGTCGAGCAGACGATGGCGTACGCGGTCGAGCACGACATGCGCAAGGCGGCGAACCTCGTGAACAGCGCGCTCTCGAAGATGCAGATCTCCCGCCTGTCGGCGGCCATGGGGCTGCCCGAGTACTCGTTCTTCACCGCGGAGGCCGACGCCATCGCCTGGCTCCTCAGGGGCTGAGCACCGCCCCGGCGCCGCCCGCGTCGGGGCTACCCCAGCACGAACTTGCGGATGCGACCGGCGAGGCTCCGGACCTTGTCCTCGGCCTCGAGGTAGCGCTCGGCCGCGTCGCGCAGGTGGGCCTGGCGCGAGGCCATGAGCAGGCTGAGCTCGATCACGAGCTGCGGGCGCGCCTCGATGATCGGCTGCAGGGCCTCCTTCGTGATCTGGTAGAGCACCACCTCGTCGATCGCGCGCACCGTGGCGGTGCGCTCCTCGCCCGTGAGCAGCGCGAACTCGCCGAAGACCGCGCCCTTCTCGAGCGCGGCGACCGGCGTGTCCTGCCCGCCCGGGTGCCGCACCAGGACCTCGACGGTCCCGGACGCGACGACGTACATCGACGAGTCGCGCTGCCCCTGCAGCACGATCCGGTCGAGCGGGCCGTACTCGACCCGGCGCGCCCTCCGGGCGAGCTTGCGGAGCTCGCGATCGAGCAGCGGCTTGAAGACCGGCGTCCGCCGCAGCAGCACCATCACGTCCTCGGGGCTCGCCTCGAGCGCGGCCTTGCTCGGCGCGTCGAGATCGATGGACTGCGCGGCCCCGTACCCGTCGCGCCGCTCCAGCGCCGCGAGCAGCGAGGGGTTCTTGTCCATGGTCGCCTCGAGCAGGCTCGCGTTCCGCGGGATGCACTCGTCGCCCGTGTAGTCCATCAGGCGACGCTCGGCGGCCCACCGGGCGACGTCGTTCATCGACTTGCGGTACTGCCGGCACGCGGCGGGGAAGATCCCGTCCTGGTCGCCGAAGAGCCCGGTCAGCGCCTCGGGCATGAGGCTCAGCCCGAACAGCCGCACGTCGCCCCGCTGGTGCCAGAGCGCGAAGTCGCGCCAGCGCGGATCGAGGTGCGACAGCTCCGGGAACGCGAGCGCGCTGTTCCGGAGCACCGCCCGCTCCGCGTCGCGGAACACGCGGTGCCAGGTCTCCTGCGCGTTGCCCAGGTTGGGGCCCGCGAGCTCGATGGCCCGCTGCAGGTCGGCGTGGTGGGTGTGCAGGAACGCGAGCGTCGCCTTCTGCTTGCGCATCAGGTTGGTCAGGCTCACGGGCCCGGCCGCGAAGAAGCCGGCCGCGCGCGGCGCGATGTGCCGCATGTCCCAGACCTGCCGCCACGCCGCCACGTCGATCGCCGCGCGGACGGGCGCGAACGCCTCGCCCCGCTCGAACGCCTCGCGCTCCTCGGGCGAGAGCACGTCCGGGTACTCGCGCTTCACGGCCTCGAAGATGCCGAGGCACGTGAGCAGCTCGAGGTAGAGCCCCACCCGCAAGAGCCAGCGGGGATCGGGGAGGTTGCGCCGGTGCTGCTCGAGATCCTGATGGATGGCCCGGAGGTACAGCGCGGCCTTGTCCATGCCGATGGTGAGCACGGGGAACCACGGGTGATAGCCGACGTGGAGCTCGTCGATCCCGAGCTCCCGCTGCTGGATCTCCGTGTCCGCCTTGACGAGCCGATCGAGCAGCCGGGCGTAGAGCGAGCCGAAGCGGCCGGTGTCGAAGACCTCGATCTCGGTCGACTCGGCCACGACCGTCCGGCCCGCCTCGCTCAGCTTGATCTCCACCCGGAGCTGCTGGCGGAACAGGCTCGCGAACGTGAACGGATCCTCGCCGTCGGGGATCTGCGCCCGGAACGACGCGGGCAGGTCGAGCCAGTCGTAGCCCCCGCCGGCCGCCGCGCCGGGGGCGCGCGGCATGAGCTGCCGCGCGGGCGCGATCGTGGCGACGTAGACGGTCTGGTGGAACGCGTTCCACGGGGCGGGCTCGAGCATCGGGACCGGGTAGGACGACGTCGAGACGACCTGAGGGCTGAGCGGCAGGTCGATGAGGCCGGGCACCGGGCACGGCGCGCCGCGCTCGGGGCTCGGGGGGAGGAACCACGCCGACAGGGTGACCTCGAACGGCCGCTCGAACGGCGCCACGAAGGCGTAGAGATCGCGCAGCCGGTAGAGCAGCCACACCTCGTCGCCGAGCTCCGCCGGATCGCCCGCGGTGTTGATGCAGCCGACCCGCTCGCTGCAGCCGTGCCCCGGGTAGAGCGCCTCGTCGACAGGCCGCTTGCCGGGCTCGAACGGGATGAGCTCCAGCGACGGCGACAGCTCGGCCGACTCCTCCTCCGGGCTCTGCCGCGCCTCGAGCTGGCGCAGGTACTGGCGGACCCGGGCGAGCTTGTCCTCCCAGTCCATGCCTTCAACGCGGCTCATCAAGAGCCGCTTGAACTGCTTCTGGAACTCCTTCGGGGTCATCATGCTGCGTCCACCTGAGTTCACGGCCGCCGGACAGCCGCCCTCTCCGGGAGCTTACAGGCTCCTCGCGCCCGGCGTGCCCCCGATCGCCGCGCGCCCCGTCGCTGCGCGATCCACTTGCGGCGCCGCGTCTCGAACGGTACGGGCTTGCGCCCTATGGCTATCGAGATCCGCGAGCTTCGGAAGGGCGACAGGAGCGTCCTCAAGGACTTCCTGGACGTGGTCGACACCGTCTACGAGGGTGAACCCAACTACGTCCGCCCGCTCGACATGGACATCTCCGATCGGCTCGACAAGAAGAAGAACCCGTTCTTCGAGCACGCCGAGGGGACGGCGTGGGTGGCCTACAAGGACGGCCGGCCGGTGGGTCGGATCACGGCGCAGGTCGATCACGAGCACCTGAAGCGCCACCGCGACGAGACGGGCTCGTTCGGTTTCTTCGACACGATCGACGACATCGAGGCCGCGCAGGCGCTCCTCTCCGAGGCCGCGGGCTGGCTGCGCGCGCGCGGCATGAAGCGGATGCGAGGCCCTTACTCGCTCTCGATCAACGAGGAGATCGGCTGCCTCGTCGAGGGCTTCGAGTTCCCGCCGGCGATGATGATGGCCTATCACCGCCCGCACCAGGGCCGCCTCATCGAGCAGGCGGGGCTCGAGAAGGTGAAGGACTTCTACGCGTGGCGCTACGAGGTCGGGGACGTCCCCGCCCGGGCGCAGAGGGCGCACGCCGAGATCCTGGCCATGCCGGAGGTGCACACGCGCTGCGGTGATCCGAAGAACCTGCTCCGCGACATCCGGATCCTCATGGACGTCTACAACGACGCCTGGAGCGACAACTGGGGGTTCGTCCCGATGACCGAGAAGGAGCTCATCAAGTGGGCGCGCGACGTGCGGCTCATCCTGATGCCCGAGCTCACGAAGATCACGTTCATCGACGGCGAGCCGGCCGCCGTGTCGCTCGGCCTCCCGGATCTCAACGACCTGATCAAGGATCTCCACGGCAAGCTCCTGCCGGGCGGGATCTTCAAGCTGCTCTGGCGGCTCCGCGTGCGCGGCCCGAAGCGCGGGCGCCTCGTCGTGCTCGGCATCCGCAAGAAGTGGCGCCACGTGCGGCGGTACGCCGGGCTCAGCGCCTTCCTGTACGTCGAGATGAACCGCGCGGCGCACCTGCTCGGCATGACGGGCGGCGAGCTCGGGTGGACGCTGGAGGACAACGCCGCCATCAACGCGGGCATCCGGCTGATGGGCGGCCGGATCTACAAGAGGTACCGGGTCTACGAGCGGGCGATCTGATCTCCCAGACCGGTCACGGCGCCGCGGCGCCGGCGGGCGGCCGTCTTCGGATAGCACAGGACAAGGAGGAAGCGGATCGATGAGGGTGCTGGTCACGGGCGCGAGCGGGTTCCTCGGCTCGCACGTCGCCGAGCAGCTCGTGCAGCAGGGGCACGGCGTCGTCGCCCTCGTGCGGCGCTCGTCCAACACGAGGTTCCTGGCGTCGCTGCGCGGCGTCGAGCTCGTGTACGGCGCCGTCGAGGACGCGGAGAGCGTCCGCCGCGCGGTGGTCGACACGGAGGGCGTCGACGCGATCGTGCACTCGGCCGGGCTGGTCAAGGCGCGCGACGAGGCGGAGTTCTTCCGGGTCAACGTCGAGGGCACGCGGAACATGCTCGAGGCGGCGAAGGCCGCGCCCTCGGTGAAGCGCTTCGTGTTCGTCTCGAGCCTCGCCGCCATCGGCCCGAGCGCCGATGGGCGCCCCGTCGCGCCCGACGCGCGCCCCTCGCCGGTGACGCGGTACGGGCGCTCGAAGCTCGAGGCGGAGCGGCTGGTGCTCGCCGAGAAGGACGCGTTGCCCGTGGTCGTGCTGCGCCCCCCGATGATCTACGGCCCGCGCGATCAGGAGTCGTTCGCGTTCTTCCAGAGCGTCTCGCGCCGCTTCCTCCCGATGCTCGGCGACGGCAGGAACACGCTGAGCGTCATCTACGCAACCGACGCGGCCGCCGCGTGCATCCGGGCGCTCGAGCGCGACACGCCGAGCGGCCGCGCCTATTTCATCGACGACGGCCGCGTGTATGTCTGGCGCGACATGCTGGCGGACGTGGAGGCGGCGCTCGGCGCGCGGGCGTTCGTCCGGGTCGGCGTGCCGTTCTCGCTCATGCGCGGCGCCGCGCTCGCGAGCGAGGGACTGGGGCGCCTCACCGGCAAGGCCGTGATGCTGACGCGCGACAAGCTGAACGAGCTCGCCGCGCCGCACTGGGTCTGCGACTCGAGCGAAGCGCAGCGGGAGCTCGGCTTTCGGCCCGAGGTGGGCTGGGCCGAGGGGACGCGCCGCGCGGTCGCGTGGTACCGCGAGCACGGCTGGCTCTGACGGCGAGGCCGCGCCGTGCGCCGTTTGACGCTCGCCCACCGCCTCCGTACCGTAACCGCATGTCCAGCCGTTCGTCCGTTGCCCCAGGCCTGATCGCCATGGCGCTCGGCCTGGCGACCGCGACCGCGTGGGCCGACGCGCCGCCGGGCGCCCCCGCGGCGGCGGCCCCGGGCGCCGCCGCGGCGGCAGAGGCGCCGCGCGCCGCCGCGAGCCGGGCGGCGCTGCGCGGCGCCGTCGTGGTGGCGGCGGACGACGAGAGCGCCGAGGCAGCCCGCGCGCTCGCGCGCGCGCTCTACCGAGATCCCGCGCTCCGCCCGTCCATCGACGAGGCGGCGGCGCAGGCGCTCGCCGGCGAGGATCCGCGGCCGGACGCGCCGGCCTCCGTGAGGGAGCTCGCCGAGGTGCGCCGCTCGGCCGGGCGCGCCGGGTCCGAGCCGATCGCGCGCGGCCTGCTCGCGTCGCTGGGCGCGAGCGCGGGCGCGGCGCTCGTCGTCTCGGTGACCACGGCGCAGGGTCGCCCCGTGGCCCGGGTGCTCCGGGTCGCGGGCGCCGGCTATGCGCCGATCGAGCTCGGCGCGACGGTCCGGCGCGCCCCCGACGGCGCGGCCCCCCCTGCCCCGGCGGCCTTCGAGTGGCCCGGCGCGAGCGCGGCGATCCGCGCGCTGCTCCCCGGTGACCCGGCCGGTCCGCCGCCCGGCGCGACCGCGCCGCAGCGCGGCCCGGTGCGCCCGCTCGCCGCCGGCGCGACGGCGCCGTCGGCTCCGGCGGACCGGGCCTCCTCCGAGCGAAGGAGCCCGTGGAGCTCCCCCTGGTTCTGGGGGCCGCTCGCGGGGGTCGTCGCGACGGGGGTCGCGGTGCTGGTGCTCGCCCAGACGGGCGACAGCGACGGCGAGACCGTGCACCTGCGAGGTCGGATCGCGCCATGATGCGCTGCTTCCGGCACCGCCCGGCGACCCTGGCGAGGCGCCTCGCGGCGCTCCTGTGCCTCGCGATCGTCGCCTCGCCCGGGCTCGCCGGCGGGGCTCCCCGCGTCTATGACGCGCCGGCCGCGGCGCTCGGGGGCGCCGCAGAGCTCGCCGTCCCGCCGCCCCCGCCCGAGTACCAGATCGAGGATCTCGGCTGGATCGAGTTCGCCTACCACCCGTCGACCCGCGACCGCGTCCGCCCCCTGATCGTCCGCGCCGACGCGCTCCGCGCCGAGCTCCGCGCCCTGCTCGGCCGCGAGGTGCTGGCCGCCCCGGTGAAGGTCCGGATCGCGGACATCCCCGCCGAGCTCGATCACCTGGTCCCTGGCGGGCTCGGCCGCCCCGCGACCGCCGTCTCGTTCGGCGCGCTGCGGCTCGCCGTCCTGAGCGCCACCCCGCGGCTCGGCCTCGCTGCCCCCGACCTCGATCGCGCCCTCCGTCACCAGCTCGCGCACCTCGCCCTCGACGACGCGACGGGCGGCGCCGCGCTCCCGCGCTGGGTCCACGAGGGGTTCGCGGTCCACGCGGCGGGCGATCGCGCCGTCCTGCGCGCGCAGCGGCTGAGCGTCGCCGCGCTCCGGTCGCGCCTCGTCCCGCTCGCCGACCTCGAGGCGCGCCTCGCAGGCGCCCGGGAGACGACGACCTCGATCGCCGGCGCGCAGGCGGCTGACGTCATCCGCTTCCTCCTCGAGGGCGATCGGAGGGCGAGCTTCGCGCGCGCCCTGGATCGGCTCCGCGCCGGCGCGCCGTTCGCGGCCGCGCTCGAGGCCTCCTACGCGTCGACGAGCGCCGAGCTGGAGCTCGCGTGGCGCGCCGACGTGGCGCGCCGCTACGGCTTCCTGCCGGTCCTCGCGGGCGCGCTGCTCCTGGCCGGCCTGCTCGTCGGGGGCGGGCACGCGGCGCAGCGGCTCCGCGCCCGGAGATCGCCGCCGCTGCCCGCGCTGCGCCGGCGGCCCCGCGCCGCGCCGGAGCTGCGCTCCCGGCCCGCGCGCGCGTCCACGGCCCAGCTCGTGGCGACCCTCGGCGCCCGCCAGCGCGTCGAGGGCGACGGCGACACGGACGTACCCAAGGTGGAGCACAACGGCCAGTGGCACACGCTTCACTGAACACGGAGGGCGACCGCCCCCGGTCCGACCGCCCCGGCGCGCGGCGCCAGCTGGTCGAGCTCGCCGTCGGCGCCGCCTGGCTGGTCGGCCTCGCCGCGGTCCTGGAATTCCTCTCGGTGCTCCTCGGCCCGAGCCCGCTCGCGGCGGCGCTCGCGGGCGCCGTCATCGCCGACCTCGTCGCGGCGCGGGCCGGGGTGCGGTGGAGCGACCCGCTCGATGAGGCCGCGCCGGGCCACCTCGCGCGCGCGCTCCGCCGCGTCGGCCTCGGCGCCGCGCTGGGCGCGCTCGCGGTGCTGCTCACCCTCGGCGCCTCCGTGGTCCTCGGCTGGGCGAGCGTCGAGGGCGGCGAGCCCTCGTTGAGCTCCGGCTTCGCCCTCGTGCGCGCCGTCGCCTTCGCCGTGCGCGACGAGCTCCTGCTCACGGGCATCCCGTTCGCCACGGCCGCCCGCGCCGGCCTGCCGAGCCGCTTCGCCCTCGCCTTCTCCACCCTCGCGCACGGCGCCGCCCTCGGGCTCGCGCCGGACGCGACCGCCGCGAGCTTCGCGATGACCACCGCGCTGGGCGCGCTCACCGCGGCGCTCTGGCGGCGCTCCGGGGGCGCGTTCGCCGCGATCTCCGCCCATGCGGCCTTCAACCTGCTCGCGGGCGCGGGCCTGCGCGGGGCGTTGCTCGACGTCACGTGGACCGAGGGCGCGCTCACCGCAGGCGCGCGCGCCCTCGGCGGCCCGGCCTGGATAGCGGCGGCCACGCTCGCGGCCCTCGCCGCGCTCGTCCTGCGCGCCGCCCCGTTCCGTCCCCGCGCACTGCCCCAGCGCGCTCCATGACGCCGGGTCGCTCGATCGGCGACGACAAGATTCGCTGAACCGACGCCGAGCGTTCACGTCGCGGTGCGAGCACCCGCCGCGCGCCGCGGAACGCAGGTCAACACGCGCCGCATCCCACACCACCTCACCCCCAGGACACGGGTATGTCATATTTCAGCGCACCGCGTCAATCCCACATTGACGCGCCGCCGACGAGGGGCCACGTATCTGGAATGCATTGGCGAAGAGTCCGTCAGATTGCGCCGGTGACGCTGCTTTTTCTTGCGTCGACCGGCTGCGGCATGGCGACGATGATCGAGACGAACACGCGCTCCATCCAGGCGACCACGGAGGCGATGAAGCGCACGCGCGGGGCGATCAAGGAGTCGAATGAGGCGCTGCGCGCGTCGCAGGAGAGCCTCGATCGCGTCGCGGATCTGCGCGAGCCGATGGAGAGGGTGGCCGGGATGCAAGAGGCGATGGAGCGGCTGGCCGAGCTCAAGTCGTCGATGGACGCGATGCAGCAGAGCCTGCGGCAGACCGAGAGCCTCGAGCGGTCGATGAATCGCCTGGCCCAGATGGAGGTCACGCTCGCCGAGATGAACGAGAGCCTCGTGGGCATCCGGGGCCCGCTCCAGGACGTCGCCGCGCTGAACGCCCCGATGCGCGACGTCGCTGCGCTGGGCGCCCCGATGCGAGACGTCGCCGGCCTGAAGCAGCCGATGGAGCAGGTCGCGACGCTGCGCGAGCCGATGAGGGACGTGAGCAAGCTGTCGGCGCCGATGGAGGAGATGGCCCAGCTCGGGAGCGACGCCTCGCGACAGACCGGCCTCGTCGCCGCCGGCCTGCTCGCGTGGGGCGTCGTGACGTTCCTCGGGGTGTATTTCGGCGTTCAGGCCGGCACGCGCCGCAAGGAGCGCGTCGCGCAGGGCGAGGGGGACGACGCGAGCGCGGCCCCGCCGCGACCGCGGCCCGTGTCCCGCCTGATCGAGGACCGGAGCTTCGAGCGCCGGGCCCAGGTCAAATCGACGTGATCGAGCGCCGCGCGGCGCGCTGAGCCGCCGGCGAGCGGCGAGGAACCGCTGGCGAGCGGCCGATCGACCGGCCGCCCGCCGGCGGGCCGACGATCTCCCGTCGGCCTCCAGCGGACGCCCCCCCGTCAGCCATCAACGATACGCCAGCCAGGCGTCCATCATCCGCTTGCTCTGCCCTGGAGTGAACGTATCCATGCAGCCGTCATCGGTGTAATCCATGAAATTCTCGATCGGATCGTACTGAGTCGTCCCCTGATCGCGGCACGTATTCCTGCCGACGGGGCAGCCGTACGCGGGGCTCCTCTCGGCCGGGGTATCGTCGACCGAGTCCCCGCTCTTGCGGCAGCCGTCCTGGAACGTGTGGAACAGGCCGAGCCAGTGCCCGACCTCGTGCGTCCCCGTATCCCCCTCGTTGTAAGGCGCCGCGTAGCCGCCGGGCAACGTGGAATAGAGCAGGACGACGCCGTCCTCGTCCACGTAGCGCTGGGCGTCCCACGGGAACGTCGCCCAGCCGAGCAGACCGCCGCCGGGGTTGGCCGAGTAGAGATTGAGGTGGTCGGCGCCACCGGCGCGCAGCGCCTTCTTGGCTTGCCGCTCGGCGCTGGAGCCCAGCGACATCGTGTACCAGGTCGCGTTGGTCGTCCGGTCGACCGAGACCAGGGTGAAGCTGAAGCCGGTGCTCGCGTAAGCATCGTTGAGCACCTGGATCTGATCCGCGATCATCGCGTCCGTCACGTCGCCGTTCGCGAGGCCCTGGCCTTTGTTGATCACGTGGAAGTGCACGGGGATCTCGACCGCCTGGCCCGCGGTGAACCCGACCGCCGCCCGGTCGCGCAGCACCCCATCGATCGCCGCCCTCGCCGCCTCGTCCGGCTCGACGGTCGCGCAGCCGCGCCGCAGGGGAGCGGGGGCCGCCTCCACCTGCTGCTCGGGATCGAGGTCGGCGACGACCGTCCCCTCCTCCGCGGGGGCCGCGGGGTCGCTGCTGCACGCGGTGGCGCTCAAGGTAGCGATCAAGACTAAGGCCAATACATCCGCACGCGTCCGATCTCGCATACACATTCTCCTTGGTTCAGACGACCCCGCAAAGGACGTGGGAATATATCGCCTTGAAGACAAACAGTTCAATTCGAAAAGACCGGATCCGCCCGAGGGTGACAAGGTGAGATTCCACATCTTGGCCGTCTTGGCTATATCCATCACCTTGCAGGTGCTGATCGATCTCGGGGGCGCGCCGGATGACGCGGCGCAAGGCGATGCGCGGCGGATTCCACGGCTGCTCCATTATGGATCGGTCGCTCCATAATGGAGCGCGCGGCGAGCATCGGGGCTGGCCGGAGCCACCTCGATTCGCGACCACGCGGCGCCCGGGGCGGCTGCGCGCTCGCGTGCTTCGCACCTGGAGCTCCGAAGGGATCACCCAGGATCGGCGCACCCTTCATGACGATGCGCCGCTCATCCGCCTGGCCTGTGCAGGTGGGTCCGCGCTCGAACCCGGGCACACGACGTGTCCCCAATCGCCGTCTGTCACGTAATTGGATTGAATCCCGCCTCCCGCAGGTCCGCACTCCGCACGTCCGCGCGGTTGCGGTTGCGCCGCCGGAGTCGAGCTCTCCAGGCCGGCGAGCCCGAGGCAGCGCCGCTCACCGCGCCGCGCGCGCGGGCGCACGGGCGGCGGCCTCGGCGATGGCCGGGCGACCTCACCGCCGGGGCGCGGCTTGCCCGGGCGTCGTGCGCACGGCGAGCTCGGCGCATCCCGATTGCAGTACCGTGCGCGCGACGGTAGATGTCGTGCATGGCGCGTTCAAAAGCAGGTCAGTCTGCGGAGCAGCTCCGTGAGCAGATCCGGGCGGCGGGCTTGCGGGCCACCTCGCCGCGCATCGCCGTGCTGCAGAGCCTGGGCCGCGCGCGGACGCCCATCAGCCACGCCGAGCTCGCGGCCGAGCTCTCCCCCAAGGGGTGGGACCGCGCCACCATCTACCGGAACCTGATCGATCTGACCAACGCGGGGCTCGTGCGCCGCACCGACATGGGCGACCACCTCTGGCGCTTCGAGCTGCGCGAGAGCGCCGGCAGCCACGCGACGGACGAGCACCCGCACTTCATGTGCGAGGCGGTACGGACCGGTGGCCTGGGTAACGGTTCAGACCGGGAGCCTGGGTAGCACCCGGACGGACCGGGAGCCTGGGTGACACATGTCGTAGAGGGTCGGCGACGGAGGATCGCTGGTGCCCTGGAAAGAGACATGTTCAGTGGACGAGAGGCTTCAGTTCATCGCGCAGGTCAACGAGTCGGACGAGACGTTCGCGGAGCTGTGCCGACGGTTCGGCATCAGCCGGAAGACGGGGTACAAGTGGGTGGAGCGTTACGAGCAAGCCGGACCTCGTGGTCTGGAGGAGCGGCGGCCCGTGGCGCACACGTTCCCGCATGCGACGCCAGCGGCGATCGTCAACGCGCTGGTCGAGCTGCGGAAGGAGCGACCCACCTGGGGTCCGAAGAAGCTGCGCGCCCGGCTGGAGAGCATGGGCCTTGAGGGGCTGCCGGCGACGAGCACCATCGGCGAGCTGCTCAAGAAACACGGGCTGATCCGGCCCCGGCGGCGCCGCGTGGTGATGCCGACGTCAGCGATGCCGTCGACGCTGGCTCCAGCGGAGCAGCCTAATGACACATGGTGCGCCGATTTCAAGGGGCATTTCGCGCTTGGCGACAAGACCCGGTGCCACCCGCTGACGTTGACGGACCAGGCGTCGCGGTACTTGCTCAAATGCGAGGGCGTAGCGAAGCCGGACGAGGCCTCGGTGCGGCCGCACTTCGAGCGCGCGTTCCGCGAGTTTGGGCTGCCGAATCGTATCCGCTCCGATAACGGCCCGCCGTTCGCCACGCAGGGCATTGGAGGGCTCTCGGCGCTGTCGGTGAGCTGGATCAAGCTCGGCGTGGTTCCCGAGCGCATTGAGCCCGGCAAACCGCAGCAGAACGGCCGGCACGAGCGCATGCACAAGACGCTGAAGGCGGAGGCGACATCGCCGCCCGAAGCCACGCTCGCGGCGCAGCAGCGCGTCTTCGACCGCTTCCGGCACGAGTACAATGACCAGCGGCCTCACGAGGCGCTCGGCCAGAGGACGCCGGCTTCGCGCTACACGCCGTCGCGGCGGACGATGCCGAGCAAGCCCTCCTCGCCGGAGTATCCGGACACGATGGCCGTGCGACGCGTGGGGGACATGGGTCGGCTTCAGTTCGGTGGCGCGAACACCTTCGTTTCCAAGCTGATCGCCAACGAACCCGTGGGGCTGCTTCCGATCGCCGACGACGTCTGGGAGCTGTACTACGGGCCGGTTCTGCTCGCGCAGGTCACCTTGAAGAACAAGGAGCTGCAGCTCGCCAAGGCACGGTGACCTGCGCGCACTCACGCCGGAACGTGAGGAGAGGCTCGCGTGTACCGAGACCGCGGGAAGCGGTTCGTGTATAGATCCTGGCGGTCCGAGAGAGCGCGGTGAGCGTGTCGCGTCGACGAGGATCCGGCCCCTGTTCCCAGTCCTCCCGGAGCAGGGGCCCGTAGCTCAAGGAAGTGTCACCGCTGCTCCCGGTCAGAACTGTTACCAGGGCTCCGCTCGTACAGGCGTGCGGGGACGTCCTCTGCCTCCCTGACGAGAGCATCGAGATCAAGGCCGCTCGGGGCGCGCCGCGCGCGCTGCGCCGCAAGGGCCTCCAGATCCAGATCAAGGGCCGCTGCGACCGCTGCGTGCAGGCCTGAGCCGCGGCCAGGGCGCGGCCCGAGCGCCCGGGGACGCGCCCCCCGGCGCGCCAGCCACCCGGGCGACGAGGACCGCGACCGCCACGGCGACGAGCGCGCCGCCGGCGACGGCGCGCCGGGCGCTGCCTCGGAGGCCGCCGCGGCGAGCGCGCTCGGCCCGCCGGTCGCTGCCCCGGACGCCGCCGCGGCGCCGCGGGCGCGGCTCCGCGAGGCCGTCGCCGAGGCCATCGGGCCGGCGCTCGACCACGTGGCCGCGTGGTACCTCGTCGGCCTGGTGCTCGCCGCCGTCGTCGAGGCGACGATCGCGCCGGCCGCGGCGAGCGCGCTCGGCGCGCCGGTCGACGTCCTCGTGAGCGCGCTCGTGGCGGTGCCCGTCCACGTGTGCGCCCCGGGCGCGGCGCCGCTCGCTGCGGTGATGATCCACAAGGGGTCCACGGTCGGCGCGGCGCTCGCGTTCCTCGTCGTGGGCCCGGCGGGGAGCCTCGCGGTGCTCGCCGGGCTGAGGCGAGCGCTCGGCGCGCGCGCCGCCGCCGCCTTCGCGCTCTCCAGCGTGGCCTTCGGGATCGCGCTCGGCCTCATCGCGAACGCCCTCGTCCCCGGCGCAGCGGTCCCGGAGATCCACGGGCTCCTGGCGCGCGAGCACGCGCCGATCGAATGGCTCTGCGCGGCGGCGCTCGGCGCGCTCCTGCTCTCGAGCCTGGCGAGGCTCGGGCCCCGCGCGTGGTTCGGCAACATGGGCGGCCACGGCGAGGATCCCGCGGCGCCGCGCGGGCGCGGCGCGCACGAGCACGGCCCTCACGAGCACGGCCCTCACGAGCACGGCCTTCACGGGCACGGCCTTCACGGGCACGGCGCGCACGGGCGCGGCGCGCACGGACGCGGCGCTCACGGACGCCGGTGCGTCACGCACGGCGCGCCGGTGTGATTCAGCGGGTCCAGTACCTGCCGATCAGCACGAGCAACGTCACCCAGAACGCGAGCCCGACCCCCGCCGCGATGAGCGTGACCGGCGGCAGCCGCCCGCCTCGCCGGAGGAGCCGGCTCAACACCCCGGCGGAGCCGCCCCGCACCGCGGCGCTCGCCGGCGCGAGGCCGGGCGAGCCGCCCGCGCCCAGGTCCGAGGCGCGCCGCCCGTTCTGCCCTCGAAAGCGCGCGGCGCGGAGCTCGCGGAGCACGGCCTCGAGCTCCTTGGCGAGGACGCCCGCCGACGCGATCCGCTCGTCGCGCTCGCGCTTGAGGCACGCGTCGACGATCTGGCAGAGGCGCCGCGGGAGCCCCGGCCTGCGCGCGGCGATCGGATCGCAATCCATGCTCAGGATGCGGACCATGAGCGCGTTGTAGTTCGGCGCCTGGTGCGGGAGCGTGCCGGTCAGCGCCTCGTACATGACGACGCCCAGCGACCAGAGGTCGGTGCGGCCGTCCAGGTCCTCCCGCCCCGCGGCCTGCTCGGGCGACATGTAGGCGGGCGAGCCGACGACGCAGCCGGTCCGGGTCAGCGTGAAGCTGTGCTCCTTCTCCAGCACCTTGCTGATCCCGAAGTCGAGGATCTTCCCGATGAGCTGGCCCTGGTGGTTGCGGTGCACGTACAGGTTCGCGGGCTTCAGGTCGCGGTGGATGATCCCCTGCTGGTGGGCCATGTCGAGCGCCTGCGCGAGCCCGATGAAGAGCTCGACCAGCGTCTCCGGCTCGATGGTGCGCTCGCGCCGCAGCCACTCGTCGAGCCCCTCACCGACGAGCAGCTCGAACACGAGGAAGGGGGAGCCGTCCTCCGCCTGGCCGAGGTCGAGGATCTCGACGATGCTGGGGCTCCGCACGCGCCCGCTCGCCCTCGCCTCGTTGAAGAAGCGCTGGAGCGCGACGGCGTCCTTGACCACGTCGGGGCGCATCACCTTGAGCGCCACGTCGCGATCGATGAGCTCGTTCTTCGCAGCCCAGACCGACCCGCTGGCCCCTGCGCCGAGGAGCTTCACGAGCCGGTAACGAGACTGGATGAGATCGCCGGGGTTCACTGCTGCGCCGAGGTGTCTCTGGGGACGAGGGCTCCTCGCCCCCGACCCGGCCCGAGACGGGGGCGGAGGATAACCCGACGGAGAGGCGAACGGTATCGCGGCGCGTCGTGCCGTCCGGGAGCGGGTCACCGCAGGGCGAGGGGCGCGGCGGCCGTCACGCCCCCGCCGCGCCCGCCGGAGCGGACGCGGAGGTGCCATGACGCGGGAGGTCCCCCGGTGGGCTCGTTCGAGCCCGGGGGGGCGCGCGGCGAGAATGAGAGAAGCGGGAGGATCGCAGCGAGAGCGGGTTACGACGCAAGACCCTCCTGCCCCGGCACGAGGCCAGGGGGGGCAGGCCGGATCAGACGTCGTAGTAGAGGAAGAACTCGTGCGGGACCGGGCGCAGCCGGATCGCGTCGACCTCACGCTCGCGCTTGAAGTCGATCCAGGTCTTGATGATGTCGCGCGTGAAGACGTCGCCGCGGAGCAGGAACTCGTGGTCGCGCTCGAGGGCGGTGAGCGCCTCGTCGAGCGAGCCCGGCATGTGCGGCACTTCCTTCAGCTCCTCGGGCGAGAGCGCGTAGATGTCCTTGTCGAGCGGGTCGCCCGGGTCGATCCGGTTCTGGATGCCGTCGAGGCCGGCCATCATCATGGCCGCGAAGGCGAGGTACGGATTGCAGCTCGCGTCCGGGAAGCGGATCTCGATGCGGCGGCTCTTCGGGCTGTTGCCGGGCGCCAGCGGGATGCGGATCGAGGCCGAGCGGTTGCGGCTCGAGTACGCGAGGTTCACGGGCGCCTCGTAGCCCGGGACGAGCCGGCGGTAGCTGTTCGTCGTCGGGTTGGTGAGCGCGGCGATCGCCTTCGCGTGCTTCAGGATGCCGCCGATGTACCAGAGGCCGGTGTCGGAGAGGCCCCCGTACCCGTCGCCCGCGAAGAGCGGCTTGCCCTCCTTCCAGAGCGACTGGTGGCAGTGCATGCCGCTGCCGTTGTCGCCGAAGAGCGGCTTCGGCATGAACGTCACCGACTTGCCGTGCTTGCGGGCGACGTTCTTGATGACGTACTTGAACCACATGAGGTTGTCGGCCATCGAGGTCAGCGTCGAGAACTTGATGCCGATCTCGCACTGCCCGGCCGACGCCACCTCGTGGTGGCCGACCTCGACCGTGATGCCCGAGTCGATCAGCGTGGACATCATGTCCGCGCGCAGATCGCCGAGCGTGTCGGTCGGCGCGACGGGGAAGTACCCCTCCTTCTGCCGGACTTTGTGCCCGAGGTTCGGGCCGGCCTTGCCGGAGTTCCAGACCGCCTCCTCGCTGTCGATCTCGTAGAAGGCGCCGCGCGGGCTGCTCTCGTAGCGGACCGAGTCGAAGATGAAGAACTCGGCCTCGGGGCCGAAGTAGGTCGTGTCCGCGACGCCGCTCGCGCGGAGGTGGTTCTCCGCCTTCTGCGCGATGTAGCGAGGGTCGCGACCGTAGGGCTGACCGGTCACGGGGTCGCTGATCTTGCAGATCATGCTGAGCGTCTTCTGCGCGTGGAAGGGGTCGATCTTCGCCGTCGACGCCTCGGGCGTCATCAGCATGTCGCTCGCGTTGATGGGCTGCCACCCGCGCACCGACGAGCCGTCAAAGCCGATCCCCTCCTCGAAGAGGTCCTCGTTCAGGCGGGACACCGGGATCGTCGTGTGCTGCCAGATGCCGGGCAGATCGATGAACTTGAGATCGACAAATTTTACGTCGTTTTCTTTCGCAAACGCGACGACATCTTTCGGCTTCATGATCTTCTCTACCTCTCGCTGACTCGCTGACTCGCTGCCTGCTGACCCAACCGCGCGTGGCCGTGTCCTCGTGACGCGTGGCTCGCTCCTCGCTCCGCGAGTCCCGATCCGTTCGGCCCGCCGCGAATGCCCCGTGACGCTCTCCCCCGCGGCGCGCCTAGATGGCGTCCTCGCCGCGCTCCCCCGTGCGGATCCGGACCGCCTCCTCGACGGGGACGACGAAGATCTTCCCGTCGCCGATCCGGCCCGTCTTGGCGCTCTTCTCGATGGCGTCGATCACATCGCTGACCAGGCTGTCCGGCACGACGATGTCGACCTTCACCTTCGGGACGAAGTCGACGACATACGCCGACCCCCGATAGACCTCTTTCTTGCCGCCGGTCCGACCGAAGCCCTTTACCTCGGTCACCGTCATGCCCTGAATCCCGACCTCGGCGAGGGCGTCCTTGACCTCGTCGAGCTTGAACGGCTTGATGATCGCCTCGACCTTTTTCATTGCGCACGCCTGTGGTGACCGGGTGCCCGCCGGCATGGAAAACCCGGACGCTCACCCGAAAAGCCCCGCCGGAGCAGAGCCGGTGGAAGGGGGACGCCTCCCGGCGGCCTCCCGTCGATGTGCCGGGCGCCGCCCGGCCTCCGATCCGTGGCGGGGTCCGCTCGGTCGACCGAGCATTGCCCCGACCCATGTCAACGATGCAGGGACCCCACCCAGCACAGCCGGATCGGCGACCCTTCCCCCGGGCGCTGGCGCAGCATCCCGAGGTCCAGGCTGGTGTACCCAAGCTCTTGTTTCCGGAATGTTTCGGTCACCGCGCGTCCGTGAGAAAAGTGCATCGGTCGACAGAAAAGCGTGGCCGGCTTACTTTTTCACTCCCTCCACCCGGGCGGGGGGGTGGGGCCCCCGGAGGGCTCGCCGGAGGGGCTGGAGTGCAGGCGAGGCACAAAAGGGGGCTCGCCGGAACGCAAGCCCCTCCGGCGAGCCCCCCGGGGGCCCCACCCCCCGCCCGCGCCCGCGGCCCGGCCCCCCCCGGAAGAGCCCGCCCCCGCGGCGGTTCCGGGGGCGCGGAGCCCCCTCCCGCCAGGACAGGCCGCGCTCGCCTTGTTCTTGCCCGGCGGCTCGAATAGTCTGCGCTGGCGAATCCAGTCGCGGGACAGCCCTGCCTGATGGCTTTGCCGAACAAAGCGAAGATCCCGGTAGGCACGGTCCTGGCCGGAAAATACCGCATCACTCGCGAGATCGGACGCGGTGGCATGGCTGCCGTGTACGAGGCCGAGCACATCGACATCGGCAAGCGGGTGGCGATCAAGGTGCTCGCACAGGAGCTCACGACCTCGGCCGTTGTGGTCGAACGGTTCCTCCGCGAGGCCCGGGCGGCGGCGTCGATCCGCAGCCCGTTCATCTGCGACGTCTACGACTCCGGCAAGCTCGACGACGGGCGCCCCTTCCTGGTGCTCGAGCTCCTCGAAGGCGAGTCGCTGTACGAGCGCATGACCGTCGTCCGGTACCTCGACGCCGAGACGACGGTGGCGGTGATGTCGCAGGTCTGCCGGGGGCTCACCAAGGCGCACGCCGCCTCGATCGTCCACCGCGACCTCAAGCCGGAGAACATCTTCCTCACGAAGGACGAGGAGGGCCGGCTCTGCGCCAAGATCCTCGATTTCGGCCTCGCGAAGTTCTACGCGCCGGTCGACGGGGGCGACGCGCAGGCGCGCCTCACGCGCGAGGGCGCCGTCTTCGGGACGCCCGCCTACATGAGCCCGGAGCAGGTGCGCGGCCAGGGCGCGGTCGACCATCGCGCCGATCTCTGGGCGCTCGGCTGCATCACGTACGAGTGCCTCACCGGCCGCACCGTGTGGCAGACCGAGCAGGGCGTCGCGATGACGTTCGCGCAGATCGCGAACGCGCCCCTGCCGCAGCCCGCGGCGCTCCGCCCCGACCTCCCGCCGAGCTTCACCGCGTGGTTCGAGAAGGCGCTCGATCGCGCGATCGATCGGCGCTTCCAGACCGCGAAGGAGTTCGCCGACGAGCTGTCGGTCGCGCTCGGCGTCGCGCAGCCCACCTCCCCGCGCGGCCTCGAGCCGTCGCAGGCGGGGATCTTCCCGACGAGCGACCGGCCGCCCGCCGACCTGTCGTTCGACGCGCCGGGCGCGGTCCCCATGAGCGGCAACGAGGCGCGGCGGACCGTGGCCTCGGGGCCGGCCGAGCGCGGGGGCGATCCCCTGAGCGGCATGGGCGCCGCCGGCTCGCCCGGCGCCGCGGCCTTCCGCATGACCCAGGGCGCGGGGCAGCAGATCACCTTCTCCGGAGGCGCGGGCGGGCCCTCGCTCTCCGACGCGCCCGCGCAACGATCGCAGCCGCGACGGAGCGGGGCCGGCCGGGCGTTCCTGCTGTTCGGCGTGCTCGCGCTCGCCGCCGGCGCCGCGTACGCGGGCTACCACCAGTTCCTCAAGCCGGTGGCCCTGCCGCCCGTCTCGAGCGCGGCGGCGCCGTCCTCGGCCAGCGCCGCCGCGCCGCGCGCGTCGTCGAGCGCGGCCAACGTCCCGGCGCGCGCCGAGGCGCCCCCCGAGCCGCCCGGCCTGCCCTGGCCGCCGCTCGTCGCGCAGGCGCAGGAGGCGATCGCCGCCGGCGATCTCAAGGCCGCGCTCAGGCTGCTCAAGGACGCCCAGGAGAAGGGCAACCACGCCGTGCCGCGGACCTTGATCGAGCACGTGCAGGTCGCCCTGAAGGAGGCGAACGGCAAGGCGCCGTGCCGGCTCACCGGGCTCAGCAGGCCGCGCACGCACGATCTCGTCCGAGGGGGCGGTCGCGCCATCGGGGCCAGCCGGCCGTCGATCACGCTCGGGCCGCGCGGCGCGGTGGTCACCTGGACGGACTCGCACGAGGGCAGCGAGCACGCCTACACGGCGGCGCTGGACAGCGCGATGAGGCCGTCGTCGCCGGCGCTCGACGTGACCCCCGAGGGCCGCGCCATCGGGCGCCCCGAGCTCACCTCCGCCGGGGATCGGCTGGTGCTCACGTACTGGGACGGCAAGGGGCCGGAGGCCGGCGTCCAGGTGCGCTGGCTCGACGGCGACGGCCGGATCGACGGCCCCGCGATGATGGTCGCCCGCTTCCCCCGCGGAGGGAACTCCTGGCCCTCGCTGACGCGCGCCCCCGAGGGGTTCATGGTCGCGTGGTCGGACGACGACGACAACGCCTCCGAGGACCTCTTCCTGCGCCGCCTCTCGCCGAACCTCGATCCGCTCGGCGAGATCATCCGGCTGACGGACGTCACCCCGACCGGCCCCTCGAAGCCGCGCGCCCACTTCCCCGCCATCGCGGTGGCGAACGACGCGCTGCACGTCGCCTTACGCTTCGATCGCGAGCCGACGCGCATCATCCAGTACATGCGCATCGGGCTCGCGAGCATCGACAAGGGCCTCCCGCCGGTCAGCCCCGGCAAGCGCGCCGACCGCGCGCTCGGCGATCTCGCGCTGGTGAACAGCGATCGGGCGCGCAGCGACAGCCCGTCGCTCGTCTGCGGCGCGAGCGGCTGCTTCGTCACCTGGCACGGCGAGCCGCCGATCGGCGGCGCCTCCGCCGCCTACATCGATCCGGCCAAGGGCCAGCCGCTCTGGCGCAAGAGGTTCTCCAAGGCCGGCACGCGGCCCACGGTCGCCATCGCGCCGAGCGGCCACGCCCAGCTCGTCTGGTTCGAGAAGGGCCGCATGACCACCGCGTCGATCACCCGCGACGGCATCGGCAAGCCGACGAAGTTCGCCCGCGTCAGCGGCGACCAGCCGACGCCCTCCATCAGCCCCGGCGCGAGGCCCGGAGAATGGTATATCGCCTGGCTTGACTACGAGGCGGGTCATCTCGAGCCGTACGCGGCTCGCATCCAGTGCCGGTGACCCCATGCTCATCCTGCCACCTAGAAGTGAGGTCCGCGCCCGCCCGATCGAGACCGAGCGGCTGCTCCTCATGCCGATCGACCCCTCCGATGGCCCCGAGCTCTGGCTCGCGGTGAGCGGCTCGCGCCCTTCCCTCCAGCGGTGGCTGCCCTGGGTGCAGTTCCACACGGACCCGGCCGCGAGCGTGCGCTTCGCCGAGGCGTGCGCGGCCGACTGGGATCACGGGCGGGCGCTGCGCTTCGTGATCCGCGAGCGCGCCCACCGCTCGCTCGCCGGCGTGGTCGGGCTCGAGGCGTGCGTGCACCTGCACCGCTCGTGCGAGCTCGGCTACTGGCTCCGCAAGGAGGCGACCGGGCGCGGGCTCATGACCGAGGCCGCCAGGGCCGCGCTGGGGTTCGCGTTCGGCCACATGGGCGCGCACCGGGTGCGGGTTGCAGCCGCGACGGACAACCACGCCTCCCTCGCGGTCATCGGCCGGCTCGGGTTCCGCTTCGAGGGCATCGCCCGGCAGGCGGAGTGGTGCGACGGGCGCTGGCTCGACCACTCGGTCTTCGCCCTGCTGGCGACCGACCCCAGGTGACCGGCGGCCGACCCCAGGCGCCGCGCTCCCGGGCGCGCCCGGCCGGCGGGCGCCGGATGCGACCCCGTACGCCGCCCGAAGCGCGCTAGCATCGGGCCCTCCCCGTGGGCCGCCGTCGTCGCCTCATCCGCTGGCCTCGCGGCACCACGCCGCTCGTGCCGCTCGCGCCCGCGATCGTCATCGTCGTGGGCATCGCCACGGCGGTGGCGATCGCGCTGATCGGCATCCGCCAGCTCGCGAAGATGAGCGATCAGGCCGCCAGCCTGCGCGCGGAGGTGCTGGCCTCGACGCTCGCGGCGCGGCTCCGCGGGACCGCCGAGGGGCAGAGGACGGAGCTCCTCGGGCAGGCGGCGCGGCGCGCGGGGTCGGAGATCCTGCTCGTCGAGCAGGGAGGCCGCGTCCTGGTCAACGAGAGCTTCGGCGCGCCGGACAGGGCCGTCATCCACCAGATGCTCACGATGGGCAAGGGCGAGGCGACGACCTCGCTCGGCCGCGTCCGGTTCTCGGTGCGGCCGCTCCACCCGCCGCTGTCCCACCTGTCGGTGATCACCTTCGTCGCGGCGCCGAGCCCGCCGTCGGACTCGATCGCCCTCGGCAACGCCGTCGCGGCGCTCACGACGCTGCTCCTCGGCGTGGCGGTCGCGGTGGCGCTCTCCTTCACCAAGGCGGCGCGCGACGACGTCGATTACCTGCGCGAGCGCATCACGGCCATGGCGCGCGGCCAGGGGAGGGGCGCGTCGACCACGGACGCGATCCCGATCGAGCCCGTGCCGATCCGGTCGCTCGACCAGGTGGGCCTCCTGACGGCGGCCTTCAACCTGCTCATCACCCGCTTCGCCGCGGCGGAGCGCAGCTACCGGGCGGATCTCCAGCAGGCCTCCGTCATGGATCGCGAGCGCTCGGCGTTCCTCGCGGGCCTCAGCCACGAGCTGCGCACGCCGCTCAACGCCATCCTCGGGTTCGCGCACGTGCTGGAGAGCGAGGTCGACGGGCCGCTCAGCCAGGACGCGCGGGAGGCGCTCTCGGTCATCCGGCAGAGCGGCGAGCACCTGCGCACGCTCATCGACGACATCCTCGACCTCTCGGCGCTCGAGACGGGCAAGCTCCAGCTCTCCCGCCGCGCCGTGAACCTCCGCGTCCTCGCCGACCAGGTGATGCGGGAGGCGTCCGCGGCGGCGCGCGACAAACCCGTGCAGCTCCGCGTCACGGGCGAGCGCGCCCTCCTCGCGCACGCGGATCCGCGCAGGGTGCGCCAGATCCTCACGAACCTCGTCTCGAACGCCGTCAAGTTCACGACGCGCGGCGCGGTGACGGTCCACATCGCGGGGCGCGGCCGAGCCGCGGCGATCGTCGTGCAGGACACCGGCCCCGGCATCCCGCCGGAGGAGACGTCGGCGGTCTTCGAGGAGTACCGGCAGACCGGCGACGTGCGCTCGCGCCGGGCCGGGACGGGCCTCGGGCTCTCGATCGCGCGGCGCCTCGTGCTGATGCACGGCGGGACGATCCAGCTCGACAGCGAGCTCGGGCGGGGCTCGACCTTCACCATCACCCTGCCGGCCTGGGTGGATCACCCCGCGGCGACGCCGATCCCGTTCGCGCCCGACGTGACGCCCACGCCCGGGGGCGAGCCCGGCCAGGGCCCGCGAGGGGGGAGGATCGCGTGACCGAGGAGCGGACGAGGGACGAGGCGATCCACTTCGCGAGGCGCGTGCTCGTGCGCCAGGCGCTCGTCGGCGTCGCCGCCTTCGCGGCGATCGCGGCGCTCGCGCCGAAGCTGCTCATCCTGGAGCAGGACGTCGCCGCCAGCGTGCTCTCGGTCGGCGCCAAGATCGCCCTCGCCGCGATCGGGGCGACCACCTTGCTGACCCTGCTCCGGCTGCGCACGCACCGGAGCCTGCTGCGCTCGCTCATCATCGGCGCGCGCGAGATCGATCACGAGGAGCTCGAGCGGTTCGCCGAGCTGCCGCCGTCGCTCGCGCTGCGCTTCGTGCTGGCGAGCTCGGCGATCTCGAGCCTCACGATGATCCCGGGGATCAGGCCGGAGAAGCTGGACGACGGCCGCGCGGTCAGCCTGCTCATCCTCGCGATCACGATCCTCTGCGCGTCCGGGATCCCGCACTACGTGCTTATCCGGGCCACCACGTTCAGCCTCTTCGAGATCAGCCCGGCCGAGGCGGTCGGCGCCTTGCTCGAGACGGCCGAGCTCTATCAGACGCCGCGCCGGCGGGTGACCTACAAGCTGCTCCTGGCGGTCGCCGCGCCGGTGCTGCTCGTCGGCGTCGGGGCGGTGCTCATCGCGAACGCGCACCTCCAGACGTTCATCGAGCGGAGCCGGCGGACGACCGCGGGGCTCGTCGCGCGCACGGCGCTCGATCCGTCGCTCGGGGCCATGGACGAGGCGACCCGCAACGACGTCGTGGCCGCCGCCGCGGAGTTCGGGTTCCTGGCGCGGGTGGAGCAGAGCTGCGCCGGCGCGGAGCCGTCCTTCGGCCGCGAGGCCGACGGGCAGATCGCGGTGATCACGCCGCTCGACCGAGGCTGCGCGCACATCCGGTTCTCCGCGGATCTCGAGCCCTCCGTCGCGACCTGGGGCGCGCTCGTCGCGCTGCTCGCGATGCTGGTCGCCGGCGCGCTCGGCAACGTCTTCGGCCGCGTCCTCGCCGCCGATCTGGTGCACGCCACGAAGCAGGTGCGCCTGCTCGGCACCGACAGCGTGCTCCGCGGCGCCACCCAGATCGCGCGCCCGGCCCGGTTCGCCGTCGTCGCCCGGCTCGGGCTCGCGATCGAGGATCTCGCCGAGCGCTTCCGCGTGTTCGCCGCGGCCCAGGAGCGCGCGCTCGAGTCGCGCGAGGCCGCGCAGCGCATGCGCGGCCTCCTGTTCGCCAGCGTGAGCCACGACCTCAAGAGCCCGCTGAACGCCATCCTCGGGTTCGCCGAGCTCGTCGGCCAGGAGGACCTGACCCCGGCGCAGCGCGAGAGCCTGGAGCTCATCTCCACGCGCGGCCGGGAGCTGCTCGGCCTCATCGAGTCGATCCTCGACGCCGCCCGCGTCGAGGCCGGGCAGCTCACGCTCGAGCCGCAGCCGACGTCCGTCAACGCGCTCATCGCGGGCGCGCTCCGCAAGGCGCGCGAGCTCGCGAGCGACGCGGACGGCGAGGTCGTCGTCGAGGTCGGCGACACCCTGCCGCTGATCCCGGTCGATCAGGCGTACGCGACGCGCGCGATCGCGGTCATCGTCGCGCACGCGCTCAGGACCGGCGCGGCCGATCCGTCCGCGCGCCTCGTGCGCCTCACCGCGACGATGGCCGGCGAGCGCAACAGCGAGGTCCGCATCGACATCGAGTACGGCAGCCGGGACGTGCCGCCGGACGAGCTCGAGGCCCTGTTCAGCCGGCAGACCACGGCGCGCGGGCGCGGCCTGACGCTCGGCCTCAGCCACGCTCGCTCGGTGATCGAGCTCCACGGCGGCTCGCTCGAGGTGGACGGCGCCCCGGACGGTCGACCCGTCTGCCGCGCCCGCCTCCCGCGCATCCCGCCGCCGCGCCGCCCCCGCCTCTCCTCGGTCCCCGCGCTCGGTTGAGCCCGTCCGCGGCGCGCGGTGACCCGCCGCGGCGCCGCGCGGACCGCTTCCCTTCGCCCTCGGCTCGCGGTACGCCCGTGGTATGGCTGAACGGGCGCTCTCCCCTGCCGAGACAGGCGACGACGATCGCTTCGACCGCCTCTTCCGGCCAGCGTCGCTCGCCGAGTACGTCGGCCAGGCGAAGCACACCGACAACCTCAAGGTGTTCGTCGAGGCCGCCCGGCGGCGCCGCGAGCCGCTGGATCACATGCTCTTCTGCGGCCCGCCCGGGCTCGGGAAGACCACGCTCGCCCACATCCTCGCCCGCGAGATGGGCGTCACCCTCCACGTCACGAGCGGCCCCGCGATCGAGCACAAGGGCGCGCTGGCCGGGCTCTTGACCAAGCTCGAGCGCAACGACGTGCTGTTCATCGACGAGATCCACCGGCTCACGCCGGCGGTCGAGGAGAGCCTCTATCCCGCGATCGAGTCGTTCAAGATCGACATCATGACCGGCGACGGCCCGTACGCGACGACGATCCAGCTCGCGCTGAAGCCGTTCACGCTGGTCGGCGCGACGACCCGCACCGGCCTCTTGACCGCGCCGCTCCTGTCGCGCTTCGGCCACGTCGTCCGCCTCGATTTCTACCCTGTCGAGGAGCTCGAGCGCATCGTGCAGCGCAGCGCGGGCCTGCTCGAGGTGCCGATCGACGCCGGCGGGGCGCGCGAGATCGCGGCGCGCGCGCGGGGCACGCCGCGCGTCGCCAACCGCCTGCTGCGCCGCGTCCGCGACTTCGCCGAGGTGCTGGGCGACGGCGCGATCACCATGGCGATCGCGCGGAAGACCGCGGAGCGGCTCGAGATCGATCCGGCGGGCCTCGACGAGATGGATCGCAGGCTGCTGCGCGTCATCATCGATCACTACGACGGCGGCCCCGTGGGCATCGACACCCTGGCGGCGGCGCTCAGCGAGCCGCGTGATACCATCGAGGACGTCTACGAGCCGTTCCTGCTGCAGCAGGGCTTCCTGGGCCGCACGCCGCGGGGTCGGATCGCGACCCGCCGCGCGTACGAGCACCTGGGCCTCTCGGAGCCGGCGGCGAAGCAGGGGGATCTCTTTTCCTGATCCCACGTCGCGCGGACGCGCCGTCAGCCTGCTCCTCGGGCGCGCCGGTCAGCCTGCTTCTCGAGGGCGCGCCGGCGTGCCGCGCATCGCGTCGTGACGCCGGCGCAACGGGGCGCGGATCCGCCGTGGTCGAGCGTCGACGTCGGCCGCAGTGAGCGCGGAAATTCTCTCATCGTTGCAGCCTGGACTCGCTAAGCTCTACGCGTGCCCCGTCGTTATCCCGTGCTCGTTGTCGACGACGACGCCGTCAGCCGGCACATGCTGCTGCATGCGCTGGCCGACGCGGGCATCGAGGCCACCGCGGTCCCCTCCGGCGCCGAGGCGCTCACCTGGCTCACGGCGAGCGTCCCCGCGCTCGTGCTGCTCGACCTCGTGATGCCGCCCCCCGACGGCTACGTGGTCCTCAGCGCCGTCCGGGACAACCCTCGGACACGGGACGTACCCGTCGTCGTGCTGACGGCGCTCGACGCCGACGAGGAGGTCGCCCGCGCCTTCGAGCTCGGCGCGGATGATTTCATCCGCAAGCCGTTTCGCCCCGCCGAGCTCATCGCTCGCATCCGGGGGCAGCTCCGGATCCGCGACTACGTCGACGCGCTCGCGCGCAAGGAGCACGACGCGAAGGTGGTCCTCGAGCTGACGCAGGCGCTGTCCTCGACGCTCGATTTCCGGAACATCCTCTTCACGGTCGTGCGCCGCATCGCCGAGGTGGCCCGCGTCGACCGCTGCAGCATCGTGCTCGTGCGCGACCAGGGCGACGTCGGGTACGTCGTCGCGGCGAGCGACGACAAGGAGCTCCGCGATCTGCCGATCGATCTCGGCAAGTACCCGGAGATCCAGCGGGTGATGCGCACGGGCGACGTCCTCGTGGTCGACGACGCCAGGGCGCACCCGCTGTTCGACATCGTGCGCGCGGAGCTCCCCGAGAACGGGTTCCGCTCGCTCGCGCTCCTGCCCATCCTGTTCGAGGACAAGCCGCTCGGCGTGCTCTTCCTGCGAGGGCGGCAGCCGGTGGCGCCCCATGATCACGAGCTCTCGCTGGCCCGCACGGTCGCGAGCGCCACCGCGATCGCGCTGCGCAACGCGCGCATCCTGCAGTCGCTCCGCGATCAGACGCAGCAGAGCACCTTCGCCAGGTTCGAGGCGGAGCGCCGCCTGAAGGCGCTCCAGCGCTACGCCGACTTCTTCCACTCGACGGCCGACGGCATCATCGTCGTCGATCCCGACGGCCACATCCTGTTCTCCAACCCGCGCGCCCAGGCGATCACCGGCCGCACGGGGGAGGAGCTCGAGCAGGCCAACCTGTTCGATCTCATCGAGGCCCGCGAGCGCCCCGTCCTCGAGGAGATCCGGGCCGGCTTCGCCAGGGGATCGTTCCCGCACATGGTCGACTTCACCGTGCGGCGGGGCGAGCTCGAGCACGAGAAGCGCATCCTGAGCTTCAGCTTCAGCAGCGTCTTGCGGGAGGAGAGCGGCGCCGTCCTGGTCAGCTTCCGCGACGTCACCACGGAGCGCGCGACCGAGGCCGAGCTCACCAAGACCAAGGAGTTCCTGGAGCGCGTCATCGACAGCTCCGTCGACGCGATCGTCTCGGCCAACATGGCGGGCACCGTCCTGCTCTTCAACCGCGCGGCCGAACGGATCTACGGTTACGACGCGAAGGAGGTCGTCGGCACGATGAACGTCCGCAACCTCTACCCGGACAACCACGCCGAGCAGATCATGCGGCTCATCCACGCGAAGGAGCACGGCGGCCCTGGCCGGCTCGAGGGGTATCGAACCGAGGTCCTGGCCAAGGACGGGGCGCGCATCCCGGTGCACCTCTCCGCGGCGCTGATCTTCGAGAACGGCGTCCCCGTCGGCTCGGTCGGCATCTTCACGGATCTCCGCGAGCGGATGCGGATGGAGGCTCGCCTCA
This sequence comes from Sorangium cellulosum, assembly GCF_004135735.1. GTDB lineage: Bacteria > Myxococcota_A > Polyangia > Polyangiales > Polyangiaceae > Sorangium > Sorangium cellulosum_F. The sequence goes on from NZ_CP012670.1 coordinate 8,356,983, forward strand.
CCGAGGCCCAGGAGGAGCTCCGCGCCCGCGAGAAGCAGGCCATCATCGCCGAGCTCGCGGGCGCGGCCGCGCACGAGCTGAACCAGCCCCTCACCAGCGTGCTCGGCTACGCCGAGCTCATCTGCCGCCGGATCGACGACGCCTCCCCCATCAAGGGCGCCGCGACCACGATCCGCAGCGAGGCCGAGCGGATGGCGGAGATCGTCCGCAAGATCGGCAAGATCACCCGCTATGAAACGAAGTCCTACGTCGGCGCCGCGAAGATCATCGATCTCGATCGCTCGAGCGGCGACGACCCGAGCCGGGTGATCGGGTGAGCGAGAGAACCGCCGAGCGCCTGGGAGAGCCCCCGGCATCCGCCGCCCCCGTCACGCTCCGCAAGCCCCTGACCCGAGACATCCCGCTCGACTGGCTCGACGACCTGCTGCTCGCGGCGAGCGAGCTCGAGCCCTCCGCCTCCATCGAGCAGCGCGCCTCGGCGCTGCTCGGCGCGGCCGCCAAGGCGCTCGTGGGCTGCGGGCTCGGCGTCCACATCCCCGGCGCGGCGGGCGCGCCGGTCGTCATCCGGCTCTCGCCCCGGGCCCACGCCGACGACGGCTATGATCCGGCGCGGCTCTTCCCCGAGCTCTCCTTCGAGCGCGTCCTGACCATCACGCCGGAGGATCGCTCGACCGTGCACGTCGCGACCGACGACTCCGGGTACCTCGACAGCGCCCCGCTCGTGGCGCTCCTGGACCGGCTCGTGCTCACCCTGAGGGCGTCGATCCGCGAGGCGCGCGCGCAGCAGACGCTGCGTGAACAGGTCATCCAGGCCGAGAAGCTCGCTTCGCTCGGGAAGATCGCCGCCGGCGTCGTGCACGAGCTCAACAACCCGCTCACCTCGATCCTCGCCTACTCCGAGTACCTGCGCCGCAAGGGGGAGCGCAGCGGCTTCGATCCCTCGGATCTCGAACGGCTCGCGAGGATCAACGAGGCGGCCGACCGCATCCTCCGCTTCTCGCGGGACCTGATCGCGTACTCGCGGCCGTCGTCGGAGAAGCCGGGCGCCGTCTCCCTTCATGACATCATCGAGCGCGCGCTGATCTTCTGCGAGCACCTCTTCGAGCAGACGGGCGTCACCGTCGAGAAGCGCTTCGGCGACATCCCCGCGGCCCGGGGCGTCATCGGCCCGCTGACCCAGGTGTTCGTGAACCTGTTCACGAACGCCGCGCACGCGATGCACGAGAACGGCGGCTGCCTCAGCATCACCACGGCGGTGTCGCCGGACGACGACCACATCGCGGTCACCATCCGGGACGACGGCCACGGGATCGCGCCCCATCACCTGCCGAGGATCTTCGACCCCTTCTTCACGACCAAGACCGACGGGACCGGCACCGGGCTCGGCCTGAGCATCGTCAGGAACATCGTCGCCTCGCACGGCGGCACGATCCGCGCGGCCGCCCGCGCGCCGCGCGGGACGACCTTCTACCTCGACCTGCCGATCGCGCTGCCATCCTCGGCGCGCCGCTGATCTCGGCGCCCGCCCTCGTCTCGGCTCAGGGAACGACCTTGACGCCGAGCACGAGCACGCCGCCCTTGTGCTTCTGGCCCGCCACGAAGAAGTTCTCGCCGGCCGAGGCGTTCACCTCGAGCAGCGGCAGGAACGTGTTGCCGCCCGGCTTCTGGATGCTCGTGCTGATGACGTAGCGCTTCGACTCGTCCCGCTTCTTCGCGGCGAGCACGTCCTTCAGCGACACCATGAGGACGCTGCCGTCCGGGAGCTTGGTGGTGGTCGGCTTGCCCTTCTGCACGCCGATCTTCGTGCGCTCGAGGAGCTTGTAGCTGTTGTACGCCGAGAACGGCGGCTTCCCGAGCTCGGGCATCTTGCCGATCTTGGGATCGATGCCCGTGCCGTCGTTCGTCGCGTGGAGGACCACGAGCTCGAACGTGGCCGCGGCGTCGGACGGCTGCGCTGGAGCGGGAGGCGGCGCCTGGCCTTGGGCGACGGCCGAGGAAGGGCTCAAGCCGAGCGCCAGGGCCATGACCGCGGGGAAAACACTCGCAAAAACTCTCATCACTGTCCTCCCGGGCCGTCGTCGGAGAGCCAAACCACCGCGGTCGTCGGGCCTGATGCCACGGCTTCCCGCGGGACGTAGAAGATCGTGCCCATGCGCGCCCCGAAGTCGACGGCGGCGACCTCCACCCCTGGCTCGAGCGCGCCCTCGGCGCTCGGCGGGGCGGCGGGCTCGCTGGTCGTCGCCGCCCGCGGCGCGAGCACCTCGACCGGCGCCGGCGTCGGCAGCGCCGCGCTGGGCGGCTCCGCTTCCGTGCGTCCCCACACCATCAGCGCGGCGGCGGCCGCCACGGCGAGCGCGGTGAGGGCAAAGATCGCGCGCGCGTTGTCGTTCGCCGGCGACCTCCGCACCGGCCGGATGCGCGGCGGCTCGGCCGGCGGCGGGGCCGCGAGCGGCCGCGCGGCGGCGCCGCCGGCGTCCTCGGCGACCTCCCCCTGCCCCTCGCGGATCCTCGCCATGACCCGCTCCGCGATGCCGTCGGCCGCGCTGGAGGACAGCGCGCCTTCCCGGACCATGTCGCCCGCGGCGAGGAGCCCGGCGACCTTCGCGCGGCAGCTCGGGTCATGCAGCACATGCTCCTCCACCTGCCGATGGCGGGCCTCGTCGAGCTCGCCGTCGACATAGAGCATCAGCTCCAGATCCGTCGGCGGGGCGCCCGCCTCCCCGTGGTTCGCCTTGCTGCTGTTGGCGGTGCTCACGTGATGTCCTCCGGCGCCTCCGCGGCGGCCTTGCCCTCTTCCTCCGCATAACAGTCGGCGAGGGCGCGCTGAAGCTTCTGGCGAGCGTGGAACAGGCGGCTCATGATCGTACCCTTCGATACCCCCATGGCCTGCGCCATCTCCTCGTAAGACATCCCCTCGACCTCCCGCATCAAGATCACGCCTCGATGGTAAGGAGGCAGCGCGTCGAGCGCGGCCTGAATGCGCCCGGCGATCTCCCGGCGCCGGATGACGTCGATCGGATCCGCGCCGTCGATCCTGGCCACGAGCGGGAAGTCGGACTTCTCTTCCGTGACCTGGCTCTCCTGGAGCTCCAGATCGCGGCGCCCGGGCTTCCGCATGAGATCGATCGCCAGGTTGGTGACGATCCGGTAGAGCCAGGTGAAAAATGAGGAGCCGCCCTGAAAGGAGCCGAGGCCCTTGTAGACCCGGAGAAAGGCGTCCTGCACCAGCTCCCGCGCGTCGTTCTCGTCCCGGACGAGCCCCATCGCGATCGCGAACGCTCTGCGCTGGTGCCGTTCCACGAGCGCGCGGAACGCTGCCTGGTCTCCCTGCTGCGCTCGCTCGATGAGCTCACGATCTTCCTCCGCTTCCCGCCGTCGCGCCTCGCGATTGGACGCACGGGCAGAGGCGCTATTCAGGCGAGGGGGAAGCTTCCCGCCGCGGAGGTTGCCCTCCGCGGACGGGCCTTCGCCCTCGACGTCGACCGGCGCATCGCCGCGGTCGCCGGAGGGCGCGACCGGCTCAAGCTCGTCCGGGGGGGCAGGTGCAGAGGTCACGGGGTCAGCTTACCTGAGGAGGCTGGGGAGCGAGGACGACAGCGCAGCAGACCGCCCCTCGCGGCGCGCGGCAGCCGGCGGGCGTACCGAGCAGGAGGCAGGGGCCACCCGGCTCACGGCTCACCGGGCTCTTCATCGAGGTCGGGGAGCTCGCCGAGCGTGACGCGCACATCGAAGATCCGCTCGAACCGGGCGATGCGAAGCGTAACGACCCTGTTCACGCCGGCAATGCTCGCCATCCACCGGAGCTCGTTCGGGTCAGAAATCGGCTTGCCCTCGAAGGCGATGATCACGTCGTCCGGCGCGATCCCGGCCCGGTCCGCGGGCCCCCCCGCCATCACCGACTTCACCCACGCCCCCTTCCGGTCGGGGCGCTTCAGCCGCCCGGCCTCGATCGCGTTGAGGACGTCGACGGTCACCCCGACCTGGCTCCGCCGGATCTTCCCGTCGCGCAGCAGCATCGGCAGGAGCTGCCGCACCATGTTGATCGGGATCGCGAAGCCGATGTTGTTCGCGTTGGCGCGCACGGCCGCGTTGATGCCGACCACCTCGCCCCGGAGGCTCAGCAAGGGACCGCCGGAGTTGCCCGGGTTGATGCTCGCGTCCGTCTGGAGAAAGTTGAAATAGCCGCTCGGATCGAGCCCCTTCACGTCGTCGCGGGTGCGGCCCTTGGCGGAGAGGATGCCCGCCGACACCGTGTGGGACAGGCCGAACGGATTGCCGATCGCGACGACCCAGTCGCCGACCTCGATGACGTCCGAGTCGCCCAGGGGCAGCGAGGGGAGCCCCTTCTCGTCGACCTTGAGCACCGCGATGTCCGTGTGCTTGTCGCGACCGACGACGGTGGCCTTGATGTCACGGCCGTCGACGAAGCTCACGAGGATGTCGGTCGCCCCCTCGATGACGTGGTTGTTCGTCAGCAGGAAGCCCTCGGGATCATAGACGAAGGCCGTTCCGAGCCCCTCGGCGACCGTGCGGCGCCGCCCACCCGGCTGCTGCCGTTCGACGCGCGCCTTGACCGTCGCGACCGCGGGGTCTGCCTTGCGGGCGAGGGGCGCAAACGAGCCAGGCATCCCCTCCGCGCGGACGATCGGCGGTGGGGGCGGCGGTGCGGGGGCTGGCGGCGGGACGGTCACCACCGACACGGCCCCCGCCGGGATGGCGGAGCTGCCCGCGCCGGAGGTGTGGCCAGGGGAGGCCTTGTTGCAGGCGGCGACCAGCCAGGCGAGGAGGACCCAGGAGAGAGCCCTGGCGCCGGCGGTCACGACCGCTTCGAGACCTCGAGGTAGCGCATCCGCAGGTCGTAGAGCGCCTGATCGAGCAGCCGCTCCTCGTCGCCCGTGAGGTTCCCCTTCGTCTTCTCCTGGAGCAGGGAGAGCAGATCGATGTCCTGATGCGCGAGGACCAGGTTCTGCTCTTCCTTGCCGTCGGGGCTGGGCGCGTCGCCCAGGTGCACGTAGGCGGACCCGATGATCGACAGCACGAACGTCGAGAAGTCGAGCGTCGGCAGCTCCGGGGGGCTCCCGGGGGCGGGAGGCTGGTCCTGATCCCTGGCGTCGCTCACTCGGACCCTTCGTCGTCGAGCGCGGGCTCGGCCCGCGGCCCCTGCGTTGAAGCGCCGAGCGCCGGCTGATCGATGGCGAGCGCCTCGGCCTGCTCCTCAAGATCCGGCAAGCTCGCGAGGTACCCCTCGATGGTCTCGGCGCCGAGCGCCCCGCTCGCCAGGAGGCGCTCGCGCACCCGGCGGTCGAGCTCCAGCTCCGTCAGCTTGCCCTTCTCACCTACGGTCATGATGTGATCTCCTCAGCCAGCCCGCCCGATCCGGCAGGCCTATGACGACTTCTTCGAGAGCTTCACGAGCACGCCCCCGTCCCCGTGCTCGTGCGGGTGATCGTGATCGTGGTCATGGTCGTGACCGCAGCACCCTGCGCTCTCGGACTCCTCGATCCGCTCCTCCAGCTCGGCCTGCGCCTGCGCGATCTCGTCCTCGCTGGCAGCGCGCACGTCGCTGACCTGGACCTGGAAGCGCACGGTCTGGCCGGCGAGCGGGTGGTTCATGTCGACCCGGAAGCCGTCGGGGAGGACGTCGACGACCCGGAGCGCCATCGGCTCCCCGTCGGGCCCCTGGGCGACGAACTCGTCGCCGACCTCGACCTCGCTCGCATCCGGGAAATCGGCCTTGTCGACCTCGAAGACGCCGGCTTCCTCGTGCTCGCCGAAGGCGTCCTCCGGGTTGACGGTGATCTCGCGCTGCTCGCCGGCGCGCAGCCCCTCCAGCGCCCGCTCCAGCCCGGGCACGATCTGGGCATATCCGTGCACGTACACGAGCGGCTCCGAGGCGGTCGCCTGGTCGACCGTCTCACCGTGCTCGTCGAAGAGAACGTAAGACAGCGTGACGACCGTGTCCGTGGCGATGGGCAGCGACTCCATGGGCGGCATCTGGTTTGCCACGGCGGTTCCGCGGTTTCAAGCGAGCCGCGCGTGTGAGGCGGCCGTGCTATGAGGACGACCGATGGCCGATTCGACAGCTCGGGCGACCGGTCGCGACCCTCTCGACGCGTCGGCCTCCGCTGCGCAGGGCGGGCCGCGCGCAGAGCGCGCGGAGGCCGGGGGGGAGCCGTCACCGTCAGGCGGGACGCGCCCGGCCGCGTCCGCCGCTGGCGCCCCCGGCGGCGCTCCGGCCCGGGCCCCGCGCGATCGTCTACCACCTTCCCGGGTCGGACGGGAGAACCTGGAGCGGGAGCTCTCCCGCGTGGGCGCGAGGCGCTGGCTCCATCGGCTCGGCGCCCTGGCGGTGGTCGCCGCGGTCATCGCCGCGGTCGTCGTGTGGCGGATCCAGACGAGGCCGCCGCCGCCGCCGCGCTACGTCACGGGCGAGATCACCACGGGCGACGTGATCGAGATCGTGCAGTCGACGGGGCAGGTGAAACCGCTCACCGAGGTGCAGGTCGGGGCGCAGGTCTCGGGCCGCATCACCAAGGTCTTCGTCGATTTCAACAGCGTCGTGAAGGCCGGCGACGTGCTCGCCGAGATCGATCCGACGCTCTTCGGGGCGCAGATCGACTCGAATCAGGCGCAGCTCGAGGCGGCCAACGCCAGCGTCGTGCGCGCCGAGGCCTCGCTCGCGACGGCGAAGCAGCGCCTCGATCGCGCGAGGAAGATGGTGGCCGAAGGGGTGGGCTCGCAGGCCGATCTGGACGCGGCGCAGGGCGCCTACGACGTCGCGCTCGCCGACCTCGCGGCCTCGAAGGCGCAGGTGGCGCAGCACAGGGCGGTCCTCCGCTCCTCCAAGACGAACCTCCAGTACACGCGCATCTTCTCGCCCATCGACGGCGTCGTCATCAACCGGGCGATCGATCCCGGACAGACCGTGGCGGCCAGCTTCCAGGCGCCCACGCTCTTCGTGATCGCCCAGGATCTGCGCAAGATGCGCGTGCTCGCCGACATCGACGAGGCGGACGTCGGGCGGCTCCGCGAGGGCATGGAGGCGGACGTCAGCGTCGACGCGTTCCCGGGCGAGACGTTCAGGGGGACGGTGAGCCAGGTGCGCTACAGCCCGCTCACCCAGTCCGGCGTGGTGACGTACGCGGCGGTCATCGAGGTCGACAACCCCGAGGTCAAGCTGCGGCCGGGCATGACGGCGACCGTGAGCATCCGGTCCGCCGAGGCCAGGGGGGTGCGGCGGCTGCCGAACGCGGCGCTCCGGTTCAAGCCGGCGCCGGAGCGGGACAGCGACGGCAAGGAGATCAAGGGGCCGCCCCTCGAGCCGCTCCCGCCCAGGAAGGGCCGCGTCTACGTGCTGACCGACGCGACGCCCGGCGCGGAGAAGATCGAGCCGCGCGTCGTCGATATCGGCATCACGGACGGCGTCGCCACCGCGCTCTCGACGGATCTCGGTCCGCTCAAGGTCGTCATCGACGAGAACGACAGCCCGTTCAGCGGCACGGGACGCGGCCGCCGGCTGTTCTGAGGCGCGATGCTCCCGCAGGACCAGGGCGTCGCCGCGGTGCTCCGGGACGAGCCGATCATCGAGCTCTCCGGCGTCGGCAAGGACTACACGACCGAGGCCGTCGTGGTGCGGGCGCTCCGCCACGTGGACCTGACCATCCAGCACGGCGACTTCGTCGCGATCGTCGGCCAGAGCGGCTCGGGCAAGAGCACGATGATGAACATCATCGGGTGCCTCGACCGGCCGACCCGGGGCGTGTACCGGCTGGATGGGCTCGACGTCACCTGGCGCAGCAACGACGCGCGCGCGATCGTGAGGAACCGCCTCATCGGGTTCGTCTTCCAGGGCTTCAACCTGCTCCCGCGCACCACGGCGCTCGAGAACGTCGAGCTGCCGCTCGTCTACCGGGGCGTCGGCGCGGCGGAGCGGCGCAAGCGCGCGCTCGCCGCGCTCGGCGCCGTCGGGCTCGCCGAGCGCCTGCACCACACGCCGAACCAGCTCTCGGGCGGCCAGCAGCAGCGCGTCGCGATCGCGCGGGCGCTCGTCACCTCCCCGCCGCTGCTCCTGGCCGACGAGCCCACGGGCAACCTCGACACCCGCACGAGCCACGAGGTGCTCGCGCTGCTCCAGCGGCTCAACCGCGAGGGGATCACGATCGTCCTCGTCACGCACGAGCCGGACATCGCCGCGTGCGCGAGCCGGGTGATCACCATGCGCGACGGCGAGATCCGCGGCGATGTCAGGAACGCGCGCCCCGTCGACGCGGCGGAGGCGCTGGCCGCGCTGCCGCTGCCCGAGGCGGCCGACCGCGAGCAGGCGTCGTGAACGGCCTCCTCGCCGCGGTCCGGCTCGCGCTGCGCGCCATCGTCCGCTCGAAGCTCCGCGCCGCCCTGACCGTGCTCGGGATCCTGATCGGCGTCGCGGCCGTGGTGGTCGTGGTGGCGCTCGGGACGGGCGTGCGCAACCAGATCCTCGGCGAGCTCTCGGGCCTGGGCGCGAACTCGATCTACATCTTCCCGCAATCGACCCAGGCGTCGGGGCTGAAGCGCCGCGACAGCGCGCGGCTGTCGGAGGCCGACGGGGCCGCCATCCTGGAGGAGTCGATCAGCGTCGCCGAGCTGAGCCCGTTCAGCTCGACGTCGATGCAGATCGTGGCCGGAGAGGCCAACGTCGCGACCCAGGTGATGGGCGTGACGCGGAGCTACTTCTCGATCCTCTCGTACACCGTCGACGAGGGCGAGGGCTGGACCGAGGCGGACGAGCAGCTCAAGACCAAGGTCTGCGTGATCGGCGAGACGGTCCGAGAGAACCTGTTCGGCGCCGGCGAGGCGGTGGGGCAGTACATCCGGATCGGCAAGCACCCGTTCCGGGTGATCGGGGTGCTCACGAAGAAGGGGCAGTCGCCGTTCGGCGAGGACCAGGACGACAGGCTGCTCATGCCGATCGGGAGCTTCCGGTCGCGCGTCGTCCCGAGCGCGCCGGGCAAGGTGCAGATGCTCATCGCGGCCGCGACCAGCGAGCTGACCGTCGATCGCGCGGTGGCGCAGATCGAGGGGATCCTCCGGCAGCGCCACGAGATCGCGCCGGAGGACGAGCCAGATTTCGTGATCCGCACGCAGGCGGAGTTCCGCGCGTCTCAGGAGCAGATCCTGGGCACGTTGACGATGCTCCTGTCCTCCATCGCCGCGGTGTCGCTCCTCGTCGGCGGGATCGGCGTGATGAACATCATGTTGGTCAGCGTCACCGAGAGGACGCGCGAGATCGGCATCCGCATGGCCATCGGCGCCTCGGAGGACGACATCCTGGTCCAGTTCCTGGTCGAGGCCATCACCCTGTCGGTCATCGGCGGCGTGATGGGCCTCGGCGTGGGGCTCGGCCTGATCCAGATCCTCGCCGGGGCGCTCGGCTGGAGCATGACGCTGCCGCCCAGCGCGATCGTCGTCGCCGTCGGGACGAGCGCGGCGATCGGGATCGTCTTCGGGTTCTTCCCGGCGCGCCGCGCCGCGCGCCTGGATCCCATCCAAGCCCTGAGGCACGAATGAGGGCGACGCTCACCCGCGTCATCGCGGCGGTCCTGATCGCGCTGCGCGCCGTCCGCAGGAACAAGCTGCGCGCGGGGCTCACGATCCTCGGGATCACGATCGGCGTCGCGGCCGTCGTCATCGTCACGGCGCTGGCGAGCGGCGCCCGCGCCAGCGTCAGCGCGCAGATCTCGAACCTCGGCTCCAACTCGCTCATCGTCTTCGCGCGCTCCGCCCGCGCCTCGGGCGTCCGGAGCACCGCCGGCGCCAGGCTGTCGGAGCTCGACGGCCAGGCGCTCTTGCGCGAATCGACGAGCATCCGGCTCGCGGCGCCGTTCCTCAGGGCGAGCGCCCAGGTCATCTACGAAGGGCAGAACGCGAGCCCGACGCTCGTCGGCACGCGCCTCAGCTACTTCGAGATCCGGAACTGGAAGGTGGCGCAAGGGGATCCGTGGCCCCCCGCCTCGGAGAACCTCTCCGAGAAGGTCGTCGTGATCGGCGCCCAGACCGCGAGGGATCTGTTCGGGTCGCTCGACCCGATCGGCCGCATGGTGCGGGTCGGCCGCCACGCCTACCGCGTGCTCGGCGTGCTCGAGGAGAAGGGGGCGTCCCACTTCGGCCAGAATCAGGACGAGATCGTGCTGATGCCCATCACCACGATGCGATCGCACGTCGTCGCCACGCGGCCCGGCGAGGTGCACGCGCTCCTGCTGAGCGCGACGTCCGCCGAGACGTCCGAGCGGGCCAAGCAGCAGGCGGAGGCGATCCTCCGCCAGCGGCACCGCATCGGCGAGGGCGACGAGGACGACTTCGCCGTCCGGAGCCAGGCGGAGTTCCAGGCGATGCAGGACGCCGTCTTCGCGGCGCTCTCGGCGCTGCTCGTCAGCATCGCGGCCGTGTCGCTGGTCGTCGGCGGCATCGGCGTCATGAACATCATGCTGGTGTCGGTCACGGAGCGCACCCGGGAGATCGGCATCCGGATGGCCATCGGCGCGCGTGAGATCGACATCCTGCTGCAGTTCCTGCTCGAGGCGCTGGTGCTCGCCACGCTGGGTGGCCTCGTCGGCAGCGCGCTCGGGTACGGCGTCGTCCTCGGGTCCTCGCGCGCCCTCGGCTGGCCCATGCAGATCGAGCCCGTGGCGCTCGGCATCGCGCTCGGGGTGAGCACGACGATCGGGCTCGTCTTCGGGTTCTTCCCGGCGCGGCGGGCCGCGCGCCTGGATCCCGTGAACGCGCTCGGGCGCGAGTAGCGGCGCGGCTCACGCGAGCCGCGCGCGGCGACAGAAGGGTCGGCAGAGCGCGGGAGGTGGGGTCGGCAGAGCGCGGGAGGTGGAGGCGCCGAGGCGCGGCCGGACGTGCGGCGCGCGCCTCGGGCTCAGCTCTTCTTCATCAGATCGGCGAAGGTGCCGAACTTGGCCTCGCGCGCGACGCCGGCGCGGTACTGCTGGTACGCCTGCTTCTCGGCGTCCTCCTTGAGGGCGCGGATCGACAGCTTGGCCTCGCCCCGGCGCGGATCCACCTCGATGATCTTCGCCTCGAGCTGGGTGCCGACCGGGAACTCCTTGCGGAGATCGGTGCCGCGCTGCGTGCCGGTGTGGCCGGCCGGGATGAAGCCCCGGGCCGCTCGCCCCGTGGTGCCGAGCACCCGGACGACGAGCCCGCCGTCGGTCACCTGCGTGACGGCGACCTTCACGGCCCTGCCCTGCTGCACGCGCTGGCGCGGCTCGCTCTCCTCGCCCTCGGGCGGCGCGGGGTGGAGCCCGATCCGCCGGCCCGCGGCGTCGCAGTTCGCGACCACCACGTCGACCTCATCGCCGACCTTCACCACCTCGCTCGGGTGCTGGATCGGCTTGATCGAGAGGTCCGCCGTGTGGATGAGCCCGTCGATGCCCGGCTCGAGCTCGATGAACGCGCCGAACGGCTGGAGGCGCGCTACCTTGCCCTTGTGCCGCGTGCCGACGGCGTACTTGTCCTTCACGGCGTCCCACGGATCGACCGTGGCGGCCTTGCGGCTCAGCCAGAGCTTGCCCTTGTCATCGACGCGCAGGACCTTCACCTCGATCTCGGCGCCCGGCTTGAACAGGTCGGCCAGCTTGGCGCCCCGATCGTGGCTCGCCTCGCTCATGTGGACCAGCCCCTCGACGCCGCCGGCGTCGGGGAGCGCGACGAACACGCCCCACGCGACGACCTTGCGCACCACGCCCTTGTGCAGGGAGCCGGGCTCGATCGACGTGAGCGCCTCCGAGCGCGCCCGCCGGCTCTCCTCCTCGAGCATCTTGCGGCGCGACACGACGATGTCTCGCCCCTTCTTCGCGAACTGCGTCACGATGAAGTCGAGCCGCTGGCCGACGAGGTAGTTGAGGTCCGCGCCGTGGCGCAGATCGACGTGGGACGCCGGCGCGAAGGCGCGGAGACCGCCGAGGTCGACCTCCAGCCCGCCCTTGACCGCGCCGGTCACGAACCCTTCGAGGGGCTCGCCGCTCTGGAGCGCCGCCTCGGCGCGCGCGCGCGCCTGATCGAGCTGCACCGGCGCCCTCGACAGGAGGAGCATGCCGCCGCGGACCCCGGTGCTCGCCACGGTCGCGATGAACTGGTCGCCCTCGACAGGCGGCTCTTCATCGAGGATCTCGCGACGGTCGAACAGCCCCGTCGCCTTCCCGGCGATGTCGATCCAGATGGCGTGATCAGTGATCTTGCTGACCTTGCCGAACACTTCCTCGCCGATGCTGAACGCCGGGCGCTCGCGCGGGGGCGGCGCGCCCTGCCCCTTGCGCCGCTTGCGCTTCTCGCCGCCGGGCTGGGGCTGCCCTGCCTCGTCGGCGGCGTGCTCCTCCTCGCCCTCGTCCTCCATCTCCGCGGCGCCGTCCTCTGCCGACGCAGCGGTCGCGTCCGCCGCCTCGGCCCCGGGCTGGCCGGCCTCGTCCGCGCCCTTGCGACGGCGGCGGCGGCGGCGCTTCTTGCCAGCGCCCCCCTCGGCCTGCGCGGCGGCGCCGCCCTCGGCGGGCTTCCCTGCGGCCGCAGGGCCCCGCTTCCCGGGAGCTCCCGGCTTGCGGTTGCCGATATCATCCCGGGGCAGCCCCGGCATGCGATTGCCGATGTCGTCGCCCGGCTGCTCTTCCCACTCGTCCTCGTCGGCCGCGCGCGCCGGGGCAGCCGAGGGGGCCGCCGCGGCCGGTGCTGCCTCGGACTGGGTTGAGGTTGCCTGCGGCGTTTCTTCTCCGCCGGCCTCGCCGCCCGCATCACGCGCGGAGGTGGCCTCCGCGACGTGGGCTTGGGCTGCTTGCTCGGACGCGGCGTTCGGCGCCTCGAGCGAGCCGCCCTGGTCGGCCGGATCTGCCGGCATGTCCGCCGACGTGGTGCTGTTTTCGTGGGTATTCATCCGCGCCTCGCGCGACAACGCATGCCGATGGGGGGCGAAACGTGCTCGCGTTCTCTCCAGCGGCCCCCTCGGTTCAATGGGGGGGAAGGGGCCGGAACCATAACGTACCTGAGTCGTTTGCGCGAGAGCCTAGCGCATGATGGGCAGGTGCTTGTTGGTCCCCCCGCTCCGATCGATGCGCAGGCCGCCTCCGCTCGCGAGGTCGTGGGCGCTGATCTGGCTGGCCAGCCGCTCCGCCACCTCGAGGAAGGCGCCCGCGATCGGGCTCCCCGGGGCCGCCTGGACGACCGGGGTGCCGGCGTCGCCCCACTCCCGGACGGCGGGATCTATCGGGATCTGGCCGAGCAGCGGCGCCTCGGCGAACTCCGCGACCTTCTGCCCGCCGCCGGCGCCGAAGAGCTCGTGCCGCTTGCTGCAGCCGTCGCACACGAAGTAGCTCTCGTTCTCGACCACACCGAGCAGGGCGATCCCGACTTTCTGGGCCATCGAGACCGATTTGTACACGTCCTGGAGCGCCACCTCCTGCGGCGTCGTCACGACGATCGCGCCCGTAGTTCTCAGTTTCTGGGAAATCGTCAGCGCGATGTCGCCGGTCCCGGGCGGCATGTCGAGCACGAGGTAATCCAGCTCACCCCAGTCGACGTCGCGCATGAACTGGATCAGGGCGTTCTGGAGCATCGGCCCGCGCCAGACGACCGCCGACCGCGGGTCTTCCAGCAGGAAGCCGATGGACATGAGCTTCACGCCGAAGCGCTCGAGCGGGAGGAACCGCTGCCCATCGGCGGACGTCGGGCGACCCATCACGCCGAGCATGGTCGGGACGCTCGGCCCGTACATGTCCGCGTCGAGGAGGCCGACCTTCGCGCCCGAGCGGCTGAGCGCGAGCGTCAGGTTGGCGGCGACCGTGCTCTTGCCGACGCCGCCCTTGCCGCTCATCACGAGGACGATGTTCCGCACGCCGGGGCACGGATCGTCCGGGAGGATGTTGCGCGTCGGGATGCTGACGTCCCACGCGAGCCGGACCTCCTTCGCGCCGGCGCCCTTGAGGGCCGCCTCGATGTCCGCCGCGAGCTGCTGCTTGAAGTGGCTGGTCAGCTCGACGGTGAGCGCGACGACCTCGCCCTCGATCGACAGATCGCGCACGCGCCCGAGCTCTGTGAGGGGGCGCTGGAGATCGGGAGCGATGATCTTTCCGAGCGCAGCGAGCGCGGAATCCTTCGTGATGGGCATGGGGCGATGGAGTTAGGACTGCTCGGGAAGCCCGTCAACCGGCGAGCGCGGGCGGCCGGCGCCCGCCCGGTCCCCGCGGGGCGCCGGGCGGCGCCTGACGGCGCCGGCCGTGCTCTTCCGGCTCCGGTTCCGGCGGCGCGCTCACCAGCAGCTCGTGACGACGGAGTCCGGATCCGAGGGATCGAGCCGGCGCGACGGCAAGTAGCACCGCCCCTCCACGCAGCCCCCGCTCGCGTCCCGCTCGACGCACGCGCAGCTGCCGTACAGCCCGCTGGGCGATTTCGGGCAGACGTCCTCCGAGTTGTCCTCGTTCAGCAGCGTGCCCGGATCGTCCGGGGTGCACTGGATGGGAAGCGCCGCATCCAGGCATGCGCGCTGGCCGCGCAGGGTCGTGGCGCACCCCATGGTGGTACCGGCACCGCCGCAGTCGGTGTCGTTGCGGCACGGCTCGCAGAAGTTCCCTTTCCCGACGCAGGCGCCGAACCGCGGCACGCACGCGCTGTTCTTGCATTCGTAATCCAGATCACAATCAGAGTCCTCGAGGCAGGACCGGGCGCAACGGCTCTCGTCGCCGATCGTGACGCAGCGCTGCCCGGGGATGAGCGAGCAGTCGAGGTCGGTGTCGCACGGCGCGCACTGGGTGCGCCTGACGCAGGTATTGCGCATCAGGCACAGAGAGCCTTCGACATAGGTGTTGCCGTCGCCGAACGAGGCCGGGTCGATACACTCCTCGGTGGTCTTACCGCAAACGTCGTTATCGCCCTTCTGGGGATCCGTGCCGCAGATCGCATGAGGGTCGCGCATGACGGCGCACTCATAGCCGCCGGGGCAATCCGCGTCGCTCTCGCAATGCGGCAGCGCGCAGTAGGCGTCGGCGTCCCCTTCCCCCTTGCCGAGGCACTCCAGCCCGAGCGAGGTGCACTGGTCGGGAGCGCAGGTCGAGACGAAGCAGGGGCTGCCGTCGCTGCACCTGCCGGCGGTGCAGGCGGGATCGTCGCCGCATGCCTCGTCGCGCTGGCAGTCGCCGGGGTTGTTGTTGCACTGCACCAGATTACACGGCGTGTCATCGGGACAGCGTCCGTACTGGCCGCACTCGTGACCGAACGGGCAGGGCGCGCCGTGCCCCGTGAGCTTCCCGTTCGACTTGCAAACGAAGATCTGGGCCTTCGTGTCGTCCTCCTCGGCCGGCGCACAGTCCTGGATGCCCGGGAGACATTCCAGATGGCTGCTGCACTTGAGCACGCAGCGGTTGCCGACGCAGGTGTTGCCCTCCAGGCACTTCTCGGGCTGGCACTTGGCCTCGCAGGACCCGTTCACGATGATCCCGCCGAAGCACTCGTCGCGCGGTGTGTCCGATGAGGAGCAGGCGCCGCCCGCGCCGGCCGCCGCGATCGCGAGGCCGCCGAGCATCAGGAACGCGTGGATACGACGAAGACGCGGCCGACGGGCGCTCTGAGAGGTGATAACCTGCTGCATAGGACCTCAGCGCGGGAAATCCCCGCAGATCGGGGCAGGCACGGTGGGCCTGACCGGAGATTAGGGAATGCGCCCCCCGAGCGAAGCGGCCGCGACAAGGTTGCCCTTGACGCCTCCCGTGCCGCCCAGAAGAATGAGCACTACTACACCATACTTCAGGCGGTGGCATCATGCGAATGGACGCGGTTCTCGGTTGGATGGGGCCAGGCATCGTGGCAGCCCTGAGTCTCGTGGGCTGCGCGGGAGAGGATCCCATACCGGCCCCTGGTTTCCCCGAAGGGACGGGACAGCCCGCGGCCAACGCTGCTCGTTACCCCGCGGGACCCTATGGGGTCGGGCTCGGCCGGGTGATCGCGAACTATCAGTTCGTCGGGTACGCCAACGCCGCGGAATACAATGAGACGATGCAGGCGATTCAGCTCGCCGATTTTTACAACCCGACCGGGACGGATGTCTTCCCTGAGGGTTCGCCTTACGGCGCCGGCGAGCCGAAGCCGAAGGCGCTGCTGATCGACGTCTCGTCCGTATGGTGCTTACCGTGCAAGCTCGAGGCGGAGTCGGTCCTGCCCAGGCTCTACAGGAAGTATCAGCCGATCGGCGGCGAATTTCTGGTCCAGCTCGCGGACGGACGGACTCCAGGCGAGCCGGCGGTGGCGCGCGACCTGTATAAATGGACGACCCAGTATGAGGTCCGGTACCCATCGGCGATCGACCCCACGTACAAGCTCGGCGCGCTGTTCCAGGCGGACGCTTTCCCCGCGAACATGATCGTCAGGACGCGAGACATGACCATCATGGAGATCGTCGCCGGCGTGCCCGAGGAGAACAGCAGCTTCTGGCGTACCTTCGAGAAGATCCTGAGCGACGAGCTCTGAACGAACCACCACGTGGGTGCGTCGCCTGGGCGCCGGCGGCGCGCCCGCGCGGGAGCCCGTGCCAGGGCGCGACGCGAAGCGCCCATGACGTTGATGCCCACACACCGGTCGGCCCCACACGCCGACCCTTTCGATATGGAAGCGACCGATGACCCGAACCATCCGCTGCGCGCTCTCGCTGGTGCTCACCGTCCTCAGCCTCGCCGCCACCTCGTGCGGAGCAGCCCCCGGCGCGCGCGCGTCGAGCCCGGCGCCTGATTTCTCGCTCCCCGCCCTCGACGGCAGGACCGTCCGGCTCTCGGATTACGCCGGCAAGAACGTCGTCCTGATCGACTTCTGGTCGACCACGTGCGATCCGTGCCTGGCGGAGATGCCCCACCTCGTCGAGCTCTACAAGAAGCACAAGGACAGAGGGTTCGTCGTCCTCGCCGTATCGCTCGACGGACCGGAGTCCCGCGCGCAAGTGAGCAGCACCGTCCACGACAGGGAGATGATCTTTCCCGTGCTGCTCGATGAGGAGACGACGGTGGCCGCCAGGTACAATCCGAAGCGCGAGCTCCCGTTCTCCGTGCTCATCGGCAAGGACGGCTCGATCCTCCACAAGCGCGGCGGGTATCAGCCTGGGGACGAGGTCGTGCTCGCCCAGGAGATCGAGAGGGCGCTCAACGAGTAGCGGAGGGGGCCCGCCCCGGCCCGCGCCCCGACGAGCAGCTTGGTCGCTGCGCGGTCCGAGGACCGTGGTAGGAAGCTCGGGGTGCGCAGCCCGCTTCAAGCCGTCCGTCCCTGCCTCGCCGCAGCGCTCCTCCTCACGGCCTGCCCGGCCGCGGCCGTCGAGCTCCCGAATGTCGGCGGTGAACCGATGTCGATCGACGTCGTGAACACCGCGACCGCCAGCTACCACTTCGACAATCGCAACGACGACCGCCGCTACCCGTCGCGCTATCTCGACGACAACTACGGAGAGATCCTCGATCGGCTGGACGCCCAGATCAACTGGTGGCGCCTGCAGCTCGGGACGCGGCTCAACGCCTCTTTCTACGTGGCCAGGCCCTCGGCGACGAGCCTCGAGCTCCAGCAGAAGGTCCTGAACGACGAGGTCCTGTTCGAGCTGGACGACGCGGCGCGTGAGCTCCATTCCCGGTACCGGACGACGGTCTACCCGGCGAAGCTCTGGCTCACCTACACCCAGTCGAACGTGGAGGCCACGGTCGGTGACTTCTACGCCCAGCTCGGACGCGGCCTCGTCTTCAGCGTCCGCAAGATGGACGAGCTCGCCATCGACACGACCGTGAGGGGCGGAAGGCTCGTGCTCGACCGGGACTTCCAGCTGTTCAGGCTCGAGGCCACCGCCTTCGCCGGTCAGATGAACCCGCTGCGCGTGGACGACGCGAGCGGCAGGCGGCTGCATGGCGAGGGGTCGCCGCTCTTCTTCGGGTTCCCCGGCGCCGATGACCTGATCACGAGGGAGACGACGGTGGACGCGCAGGGGAACCCTCGTCCCCGCACGGTGATCGAAGAGGCGCGGCCGAATTACCTCGAGGACACCGTGCTCGGCGGACGCCTGGAGGTGGCGGTGAAGGGCGTCGAGCTCGCGGCGAACGGTGCGCTGCTCCTGCGCGAGTCGTACACCGAGGAGTACAACCGATGCTTGAGGGAGCACGGCGCGGATCAACAGGCGGCTCGCCGCCTGTGCGGAGGCGAGTTCCCGGAGTTCAATGTCATCAGCGCGAACCCCGCGCGGCAACACAACACGATCCGCACCTTCAGCGGATCGCTCAACATTCCGTCCATAGCGAAACATGGCGATCTCTACGTCGAGGTGGCGGGTCAGCAGCTCCGTGATGGTCACCTCGATCGTGACGACGTACCGATGGAGGACGTGTCCGGCTACGCCGTGTACCTGGCGGCGAACGCGCGAGGCGGTCCGCTGGCCGTCTCCGTGGAAGGGAAACACTACCGGCGATTCTTTCCCCTCTCGGCCAACATCGATGTCTCCGTGCTCTCGAACCCGGGGTTCAATGCGCCGGAGTTCGAGGGCGTCGCCTACAATCAACCTCCGACGGCAGAGCCCATCTACGTCGAGCCGATCGGGGCGCCGAACCTCTGCGTCACGGGCGGGCGCGGGCGCGTCGACTACCGCTTCAACCGGAGCGCGGCCATCTACGCATGGCTCGGGCATTACGTGAGCTTCTCGGAGCGCCAGGCGAACTACGATTGCAAGACGGATGAGGCGAACCGGACCGACACCTGGGACGCCGCGGCAGGCACCGAGATCGATTTCGATCATGGCCGCTCGCACGTGCGTGCGTGGGCTGGAGCTCGGCAGTCCGACGAGGCCGACACCGGTCACCTCTTCTATGGTGAGGGCTATGTTCGTTATGACATCGTGAAGCACCTCGCCGGCGCGCTCTCGCTCCAGGCGCAGGGCAACAGCCGCCGCCGCTACAGGCCGGAGAACTTCGAGTCATCCTGGGTCGAGGGGGACAATTACCTCGCGCTCCAGTGGTCGCCGCACATCGCCGCGGTGTTCGGGCACGAGTACACGTCCCAGCCCGGGTGCGAGCCCGGCAAGGGGGACGAGCTCTGCCATTTCTTCAACGGGGGGCTGCAGTGGAAATCTGGATCGCGCAGGACCGCGCTCGATCAGGTCGTCGACACGGTGCAGCTCTTCGTGGGCCAGCGGCGCGGGGGGCTGCGCTGCGTGTCGGGCGTGTGCCGGTTCTTCCCGCCGTTCGAAGGCGCGCGGCTCGAGCTCGTCTCGAGGTTCTGATCCAGGGTGCGCCCCCCGCGCGGGCCGCGGCTGTCGTCAGGACGCGCCGAGGATGGCGCAGGCCACCGAGCTCCTCACCCGGGGGTCGGGATCGGCGAGGAGCAGGGCGGCGCGCGGGATCTCGCCGAGATCGACCAGGCCGACCCCGGCCGCCTCGCGCACCGGAGCCTCGTGAGATCGGACGTCGCGCGCCAGGAGCGGCACGGCCGCCCGCACGTCCGCGCGGGCGAGCACGCCCCGGGCGCGCACCGCGCGCGTCGACGTCCCCGAGGCGAGCCTCGTCATCCAGGCGACCGCAGCGGCGCGCTCGCGCGCGGCGATCCGCGGCGAGGCCTCGACGTAGCGGGCGTGGGCGGCGAAGGCCACGGCCTCCTCCGGATCGCGCTGCGCCTCGGTGAGCGCCGCCCGCACCGCGGGATCCTCGATGGGCGCGGAGAGGATGGCGTACACGCGGTCCCGGCTCTGGCTGGAGCGGATCGCGTCGAGGAGGAAGGAGACCGCCTCCCCGGCGCCGGCGCCGCCGGCGCGCAGCAGCGCGCGCGCGGCGGCGATCGCGGGCGCGCCGCGCTGGGTGGAGATCGCCCAGAGCAGCTGCGCGCGCCCGCCCGCGCCGATCGCGCGCGGCGCCGCCCACGCCTCGGCGATCGCCTCGCGCCCCGGCTCATCCGAGAGGCTCCAGAGGTCCCGCAGGGCCAGCACGACCGCGTCGCCGCCGAGCGCGCCGGCTGCGCGGATGGCGAGCGTGCGCGCGAGCGGGTACGGGTCGAGGCGGGCGGCTTCGAGCAGCGCCTCGCGATCGCGCGGGTCCGCCGCGGCGATCGCAGCGCGGAGCGCCGAGACGCGCACGTCCTGATCTCCGTCGAGCATCCGCGCACGGCGCGCCGCGCCGTCCTCGGCCGCCACGAGGGCCCGCGCCTCGAGCGCGCGGAGCGCCACGCTCGGGGCGGACCGCCGCTCGGCGACGTACCGCCTCACGCGCTCCGCCTCGGTGAGGCCCGCCTCGAAGAGGATCGTCGCGGCGGCGCTCGCGATGACGTCCGAGCCCGCGGCGCGCTCGTCGAGCGCATCCTCGAGGTGACGCGCGCACGTCCGGAGCTCGCGCAGCCGATCGACGCCGGACGGCGGCGCCGCGCGCGAGATCTCGCCCGCCGCCACCGCGCGCGCGATCGCGCGCGCATCGTCGGGGTCCAGCGCGCCGCGGCGCAGCTCGTCGCTCAGGGCGCGGCGCAGCTCGTCGAGGCGGCCCGCCTCGGCCGCGCGCACGGACGCGGAGCTCGCGCAGCCGAGGATCGCGGAGAGCGAGAGGAGGCCGGCGAGGAGCGACGCGGAGAGCGCGCGGTGCATGGGCGCCTCTTACCGCGCCGAAGTTCGCGATCGAAGCCCCTTCGACTCGACCACCACGGGAATCCGTTCTATACGGCGCGCTCTCATTCCGGCACCATGCGTATCGACGTCATCGCCAACACCAGCGCGCGCCGGTACCGGACGGGGAGCTCGCTCATCGATCGCATGGCGGCTGCCTGCGCCGGCGCGGCGGAGCTTCACCCGACCTCGAGCGTCGCGGAGCTCGGCGAGGTGTGCGAGCGCATCGCCCGGCGGGGCACGGATCTCGTCGCGCTCTCTGGCGGCGACGGCAGCTTCATGGCGGGGGTCACGGCCCTCGCCCGCGCCTTCGGCGAGGGCGCCTTGCCGCCGCTCGCCTTGTTGCCAGGCGGAACCGTGGCGACCGTCGCTCGGAACTGGGGCATGTCCGGCGATCCCGCCGCGCTCCTCGAGCGCATCGTCCGCGGGCTCCGCGGCCGCCGGAGCGGCACCGCCATCCCAGGGGCCGTTCGTCGGCCCACCCTGCGCGTGCGAGCGACCGCGCGTGGCGGCGTGGAGGAGCGCATCGGCTTCATCTTCGGCACCGGGCTCGTCGCCAGCTTCTTCGACGTCTACTACGAGCGCGGAGGCGACGGATACGGCGCCGCCGCGCGCATCGTGGCGCGGGTCTTCGTGGAGTCGTTCTACGGCGGCGCGTACGCGCGTCGCGTCCTCGATCCGCTGCCGTGCACGATCGACGTTGAGGGGAGGCAGCTCGCCCCCCGTGCCTGGTCGCTCGTCTGCGCGTCGGTGGTGCGCGACCTCGGCATTCACATGCGGGTCACCTACCGGGCTGGAGAGGACCTCGCGCGCCCGCACCTCGTGGCCAGCGCCCTGTCCCCCCGGGGGCTCGGGCCGCGGGCCCCGCTCGTCCTCGCGGGCCGACGGATCGGCGGCAAGCATCATTTCGACGACCTTGTCCGTGATTTCACGGTCCGCTTCGGCGTCCCGGCCAGCGCGATCCCGCTCGGAGAAGGCCCGTACATCCTCGACGGAGATCCCCTTCGGGCCTCGGAGGTCCGAGTTTCCGCCGGACCGGCCATCGACGTCCTGTCGCGCGCCTGAGCTCCCGCGCTCGTCGGCCACGTTGCGCCCGAGTGGCCTGCGGGTGGTGCTGCCCGCTGGGCGCTCACCGGAGGGGCTGAAGTGCAGGCGAGCCACAAAAGCGGAGCTTGCCGGAACGCAGACCCCGGAGGTGAGCCCCCCGAGCGCGGCACCATCCGCCTGCGCACCGGGCGCCGCGCTGCATGACGGAATCATGACCGGCGTCGTGAACCTCAGTGACGGGCATGCTCGATGCTCCACCCACCTTGGAAACCATGACGCAAGCTCCTGCATCGAGCCCGACGCGAGTCGTCGTACCGAAGCCCCGCCCGGGGCTGAGCCAGTACTTCAACGTGCTGGGAATCGTCGCGATCCACGTGGGCACCGTGGTCGCCATCGTCCGCGGCGCCACGTGGAAGCTCGTGGCGCTCGCTGCGGCCACGTACTTCATCCGGATGTTCGCGATCACGGCGGTCTACCACCGGTACTTCTCGCACCGGAGCTACAAGACGAGCCGCGGCCTGCAGTTCCTGCTCGCGCTGCTCGGGACCACCGCGACCCAGAAGGGCCCGCTGTGGTGGGGAGGAACGCACCGCGTCCACCACAAGTACTCGGACACCGAGCGCGACGTCCACAGCCCGATCCGCAAGGGGTTCTGGTACGCGCACATCGGGTGGTGGCTCGGCCGTGAGCACGAGCAGGTCGATCTGAAGCGCATCCCTGATTTCGCGGGGTTCCCCGAGCTCCGCTGGCTGGATCGCTTCCACGCGATCGGGCCGCTCGGCATGATCGCGCTGCTCTTCCTGGTGGGCGGCTACGACGCGTTCCTGTGGGGCTATGTCGTCTCGACGTGCGCGCTCATGCACGGCACGTTCACGATCAACTCCCTCTCGCACGTGTTCGGATCGCGGCGTTACGCGACGACCGACACGAGCCGGAACAACTTCTGGCTCGCGCTGATCACGCTCGGCGAGGGCTGGCACAACAACCATCACCACTACATGAGCAGCGCGAACCAGGGCTTCTTCTGGTGGGAGATCGACGTCAGCTTCTACATCCTGCGCGGGATGGAGAAGCTCGGCCTGATCTGGGAGCTCCGAACCCCGCCGGCGCACGTGCTGCGGAAGAACCTGATCAAGGAGGTCGGCGAGCGTTGCCCGCTGCTCGCCCCTCGGCCCGCGCCCTCGAAGCCCGTCGAAGCCCCGCCCCTGGGTCAGCCGAACCTCGGCGACGTCTGATCCCCCAGCATCCAGCATCAACGAGGCCACGGACGGCCGCCGCATGGCGGCCTTCGTCCGTGGAAGCCTGCGCCGGACGGCTTGGCGGCCATCGCCGGCGCCGCACGCATGCGGCCGCGAACCGACGACAAGGGCTCCCCGGTGGGATCCCCCCGAGGAGCCCAGGCTCTGCATGACGAGCCCCAACGCGACCCGATCCCTCGGTCGAGCTCGCTCGGGATACTGCAGTATCCCTCGCTCGCTCGCCGCCCTGGGCTCGGGCCGCTCACAGCGTCGTCAGACCGAGCTCAGTTGACGGACGAGGCAGCCTGCTGGGTGTGGGCGGTGGCGGAATCGCCGGGCTTCGGCTTCTCGGCCTTGCTGCGCTCGCGCTGGCGCTCCAGGCCGGCGCGCACGAAGTGCGCGAAGAGCGGGTGGGCGTTCTGAGGCCGGCTCTTGAACTCGGGGTGGAACTGGCAGCCCACGAAGTAGGGGTGCTCGCGCAGCTCGATCATCTCGACGAGGCGCTGGTCTGGCGACATCCCGGACAGGACGAGCCCCTTCTGCGCCATCGCCTCGCGGTACTTGTTGGCCACCTCGTACCGGTGCCGGTGCCGCTCGCTGATGCTCGTCTGCCCGTACGCCTCCGCGGCGAGCGAGCCCTTCTCCAGCACGCACGGGTACGCGCCGAGGCGCATCGTCCCGCCCTTCTCGACGACCCCCTTCTGGTCGGGCATCAGATCGATGACCGGGTAGTCAGCGTTGCGATCGAACTCCACGGAGTTCGCCCCTGCCATGCCGCAGACGTGCCGAGCGAACTCGACCACCGCGAGCTGCATGCCCAGGCAGATCCCGAAGAACGGGATCTTCTCCTCGCGCGCGTACCGGATGGCCTCGATCTTCCCCTCGGTCCCGCGGTCGCCGAAGCCGCCGGGCACCAGGATCGCGTCGAGGTTCGACAGGAGCTCAGGCGCGCCGCGCGCCTCGATCTGCTCCGAGTCGATGTACTCGAGCTCGACCCGGACGTCGTTGTGGAGCCCGCCGTGGACGAGCGCCTCGTGGAGCGACTTGTACGAGTCGCGCAGGTGCACGTACTTGCCGACGACGCCGATCTTCACGACCCCACGAGACGGCTTCTTGAACCGCTCGACGATGCGCTGCCACGACGACAGATCCGGCTGCCTCGCCCAGATGTTCAGCAGCTCCGTGATCTTCTCGTCGATCCCCTCGGCGTGGAGGACGAGCGGGAGCTCGTAGATGCAGTCGACGTCCACGGCCGCGATCACGCAGTCCACGGCGACGTTCGAGAAGAGGGAGATCTTCTCCTTCATGCTGCGCGGGAGCGGCCGATCGCAGCGGCAAAGGAGGATGTCCGGCTGGATGCCGATCGCGCGCATCTCCTTCACCGAGTGCTGGGTCGGCTTGGTCTTCAGCTCGCCCGCCGTCGCGATGAACGGCACGAGCGTGACGTGCACCGAGATCGCGTTCTGCGTGCCCGACTCGACCTTGAGCTGGCGAATCGCCTCGATGAACGGGAGCGACTCGATGTCGCCCACGGTGCCGCCGACCTCGACGATGGCCACGTCGGCCCCGTCCGCGGCGGAGCGGATGCGCAGCTTGATCTCGTCGGTCACGTGCGGGATCACCTGCACCGTCGCGCCGAGGTACTCACCTCGGCGCTCCTTCGAGATGACCGCCTCGTAGACGCGGCCGGTGGTGAAGTTGTTCTGCCTCGTCATCCGGGCGAGCGTGAACCGCTCGTAGTGCCCGAGATCCAGGTCGGTCTCCGCGCCGTCATCCGTGACGAAGACCTCGCCGTGCTGGTAGGGGGACATCGTGCCGGGATCGACATTGATGTACGGGTCCAGCTTGAGGTGGGTGACCTTCAGCCCACGGGACTCCATCAGCGCCCCGATCGAGGCCGCAGCCAGTCCCTTGCCGATCGACGATACGACTCCGCCTGTGACGAAGACGAATTTGGTCCGCTTGCTCATGACCCATCGCTCCGCGCCGTGTGCGCGCCTGGTACCAGTTCCTCGATCAGCGCGCAAAACGTGAGGCCGCCGAGGTTCGGCCGTCCACGGCAAAGCCTTGCCAGGCTTCCGAGCCGCACGGCCCCGTCAACAGGACCGCAGCCGGAGGACCCCCCCGCGAGGGAGGTCCCACACCGGCAACAGAACCTGACCTGCCGTACGAGCTCGTCAGCAGCCGGATGGGCCCGGGGCAAGCCTGCGCGACGTGATGCCGCTCTGAATCCGCCGGCATTCTAGGCCGCTCTCCAGGCGCGTCAATGCAAAGGGCCATCCGGATGTCCCGAGCCGGGCCCCGCCCGCGGATCAGGCGCCGGCACGTCGCCCGGCAGCGGGCCCTGGGATCCCGCGGACCAGAGGGCGCCGGCGCAGCGGAATGGTACGCTCCAGCGGTTCCCCGCACGATCTTGCCGTGCCATGAGAATCGCCCACGTGTTCCAGCTCACGACGTCCACCCCGATCGTCGCGCTGGAGCGCGACGGAGCGCTCTACGACGTCGCGGAGCTCGAGCGTCACTTCGCAACCAAGCTCGCGGACCTCCCCGGCGTGTCCGATTTCCATACGCGCGTGGTGGCGCTCCGTTGTGCCGGACTGCACGCGCTGGATGAGCGGCTGCTCAGCGGAGATCGTCCCGGATCGGCAGAGCTCCAGCCGGGGACGTTCCTCTGGCTGCCCCCCTGCGCCACGGATCGCGCAGCCTACGTCCAGCTTGGCCCATACGCGCACGACGCGGAGCGCCCCTGGTACCGGTTCGGCAACAGCCGCGCGCTGCTCGGACACGCCGCGACGATCCCGTTCCCCGCGCTGGAGGACGAGCCCGACTACGAGCTGAACCTGGCGGCGCTCCTCTGCGAGGATCTGCGCCGCGCCACCCCGGAGGAGGCGGAGCGCGCGATCGCCGGCTACACCGTGCTGAACGACTGGACGGCGCGCGGGCTGGAGGCCCGGGCGCAGGCGCGCGGGCGGCCGACGTCGGAGGCGAAGGACTTCGCGACGCAGCTCGGCCCGGTGCTCGTCACGCCCGACGAGCTTGGCCCGGTCGAGGTGCTGCGGACCCGCATCCGCGTCGACGCCGAGGCGCGCGTCGGCCCTCGCCTCGGCGAGTGGACGTTCTCGCTGACGGAATCGCTCGCGTGCATCAGCGCGCAGATCGAGCTGCGCGCGGGCGACGTGATCGGCGCAGGCCGGGTCCTCGGCGGGAGCGCCGGGAGCGCTGGACAGCGTGTGCTGTACGGCGCCAGCGTGGAGCTGATGATCGAGCGCATCGGATGGCTCGCCGGCAGGCCGGTCCGTGGTCCCGAGCCGCCGCCGTGGCGCCGCCGCTGATCCGCGCCGGCGCACCGCGCGCGGCCCATGGCGCGCCGCCCTTCAGAAGGTGCCGACGAGGCCGACGCCCATGCCGGTCGCGGTGACCACGGGCGCCGGCCGCACCTGCAGCGAGAGAGGCCTCGCAGACGGCTGGGCCGGGCGCGCCTCCGTGGTCATGAAGATGCCCTCGCCGATGAGCGCGAGGCCAGCGAGCTGCGCGAGCCCGTCGAGGACGATGAGCGCACCACGCACATACAGCTTGTAACCGCAGTCCGGCTCGTCAGGAGCGCAGTCGTTCTTGGCGAGCGCGAGCCAGGGCCCCGCGATCGGGATCTTCAGCTCGCTGGATCCGGGCACCTCCGGCCACGAAGACGCAGCGATGAACGCTCCGCCGTAGGCGAGCGCTGTGACAGCCGCCCCGCCGACGATGACCTTCGCGCGCGCCGAGGACGGCGGATACCGCTTGGGCGCCCCCGGCTCCTCGGCGCCGGCGGATGCCGCGGTCAGGGCGAGCGCAGAGGCGAGGGCGAGGGCGACGCTCCTCACGGCGCCTTCGTGCTGGAAGCGGCGGAGCCGGACTTCTTGGGCGGCAGCTTCACGGTGTACGGGACCTCGAGGGGATCCCCGTCGAACGGCAGCACGATCTCTCCGACGAAGGCGCGCTTGACGCACGCTTCCGCAGGCGTCCCCGCGAAGGGCGGCCCGACCAGCACGTCGGTCACGCGTCCCTTCTGGCCGTCGAAGACGACCTTGACCTCCCCCTCACCGGTGGGCGCGTTGGGCACGACCTCGGAGCAGTTCGCCGCCTTCTCACCCCCGCGCCGCAGCGCGATCTCCATCTGCTTCTTCTGGTCGGCGTTGAGCCCGCCGCCGCCGTCCGTGGCCTCGGTCGCGCTCGCTTCGGCGCCGGAGGTGTCCGCCTCGGCGGGCGGGGACTCCTCGGAGAACGCCTGATCGAAGTTGTAGTCTTCCCCTGCCTGCTTCGGCTTGGCGCCCGAGCAAGCTGTGGCCGCGAGGATGAGGAGCGGCACGAGCACGCGGGTCGAATGCTGCTGGGACACGGTGTCCTCCCTTCGAACAGAGCGTGAAGAACTGGCTGCGCGCACCCTAGCAAGCTCCCCTTTGCGAGGACAACTACGAGCATGCCCCGGCGCCCGACCACGCCCCGATGAGGCGCCCGCGGCGAAGACATTGTACAGCGGGAGGGCCGCCATGCCTCGACATCCTCGACATCCCCGTGCCGTCTTCGCGGTCGCGCTCGTGCTCTCGTCGACCCTGGCCCGCCCCGGCGGCTCGCAGCCGGCCGAGGGCGGCACCGGCGCAGCGGCGCGCTCGACCGACGCGGCGATGCAGGGAGCGCCCCGGGCCTCGAGCGCGCCCGCGCCGACCTCCGCGGCGTCCGGTCCCGCGAGGATCGAGGCGGCCCCCCGCGTACGGAAGCCGCTCGAGAAGCTCACGACCGACGTGCGCCGCTGGGGGGGACGGGTCGGCGTGCTCGCGGTCGACGTCGCCAGCGGAGCGACCCTCGCCGCGTTCGATGAGCACAGCCTGTACAATCCCGCGTCCAACGCGAAGCTGTTCACGGCGGCGGCAGCGCTGCGCCTGCTCGGCCCGAGCTATCGCTACCTGACCGGCCTCTACGGCAAGGCGTCGAGCGGCGCTGTCCCCGAGCTCGTGCTCCGCGGCTCGGGCGATCCCTCGCTCAGGACCCGGGATCTCTGGGACATGGCGCGCGACCTGCGCGCGGCCGGCGTCCGGAGGGTCGGGGCGATCGCTGTCGACCAGGGCTTCTTCGATGCGCGCTACGTGCCCCCCGCCTTCGAGCAGCAGCCGGACGAATGGGCGGCCTTCCGCGCCCCCGTCGCGGCAGCCTCGCTGAACGCGAACACCGTGCTCTTCACGATGCGCCCGTCGAAGGCGGGCCAGGCCGCCTCGATCGCGATCGATCCCCCGGGCTTCGCGGAGCTCCGCGGCAGCGTGAGCACCGCGAAGCGCGGCACACCGGAGAAGATCGGGATCCGGCTCGAGCCCAGCGGGCAGCGCCTCATCGTGCACCTCAGCGGACACATCCCCGAGGGCGGCCGCACGGTGAGCGCGGCGAGGCGCGTCGATGATCCCCGCCTGGTCGTGGCGTACGCGCTCAAGGAGATGCTGCAGGAGGCCGGCGTCGAGGTCTCCGGTGAGGTGCGGCTGGGCGGCGAGCATCAGAAGCGACTCCTCGCGGCCCACCGCTCGGCGCCTCTCGGCAATCTGCTCTCCCCTCTCGGGAAGGACAGCGACAACTTCTACGCGGAGACGATCTTCAAGACGCTCGCCGCAGTGAAGCGCGGGCGCCCAGGCACGGCCGAGGCCGCCGCGGAGCTGGTCGGCGAGACCCTCGGCGAGATCGGCGCCTTCGAGGAGGGCGTCGTCCTGAGGAACGGCTCCGGCCTGTTCGACGCCGCCCGCGCGTCGCCGCGGGCCATCGTCAGGCTGCTCCGCGCCGCCTTCCTCGATCCAGCGCTCGGCGCCGATTTCACCGCGCAGCTCGCGATCGGCGGCGTGGACGGGACCCTGCGCGGCCGCTTCCGAGCCTGGTCGAAGGAGCGCGCCATCCGCGCGAAGACGGGGACCCTCGCCTCGGTCACGGCCCTGTCCGGCTACATCCTGCCGCCGCCCGGCCGATCTCCGATCGCCTTCTCCATGCTGGCGTCCGACGTTCGAGGAAAGATCGCGCCCGCGCGAGCGGCGATCGACGACGTCGTCGAAGCGCTCGCCGAGGAGCTCTGGAAGGGTGCGCGGCCGCGCTGACGTGAGCGACACCGGGGGGCCTGGTCGCCCCGATGAGCTCCCGCCCGCCCGTCGCCGCTTCGCGCGCCATGCGGCGCAGCTCAGGCAGCTCGAGCAGCGCGGCCGCGCAGCATGACGCTGCGCGGCCGCATCGTTGCACCCGCCGGTCGGACGCTCAGTAGTCGCGCATCTGCTTGCGGATCTTGCCGAGCGCCTGCTCCTGGAGCTGGCGGATGCGCTCGCGCGACAGGTTGTACTTGTCGCCGATCTCCTTCAGCGTGAGCTCGTCCTCGTCGTCAAGGCCGAAGCGCCAGCGGATGATCCGCGACTCGATCGGCGTGAGCGTGGTGAGGAGCCGGCGGACCTCGTCGCTCCACTTCCTGTTCGCCAGGTGATCGAACGGCGACAGCGCGTTCTCCTCCTGGAGGAAATCGATGAACTTTCGCCCGTCCTCGTCGCCGACCGGGCGATCGAGGGAGAAGGGCGTCTCCGCGTAGAAGTCCTTCACCTTGTCGAGCTTCTCTCGCGGGACCCCGGTCTCCTTCTCGAGCTCCTCGATCGTCGGCTCGTGGCCGGTGCGCGCGATGATCGCCTGGGTCGCACGCGCGACGCGGTTGTACGTGTCGAGCATGTGAACCGGGATGCGCACGGCGCGCCCCTTGTCGGCCAGGGCGCGGCTGATCGCGTGCCGGATCCACCAGGAGGCGTAGGTCGAGAAGCGGTAGCCACGGCTGTGATCGAAGCGCTCGACCGCCTTCATCAGCCCGATGTTGCCCTCCTGGATCAGGTCGATGAGCGGCAGACGCCCGCGGTTGTAGCGGCGCGCGATCGAGACGACGAGCCGCAGGTTCGCCTTCACGAAGCGGTTCTTCGCATCGTGCTGCGCCTGGAAGCTCCGCTCGACCCGATCGAGGTAGCGCCGGTAGGAGCTGGACATGGGGAGCCTCGGCCGCGAGGGCCGGGTCTCCTCCGGATCGCTCACGTCGTCCTCGAAGTCCGGCTCACGCACGAGGTCGCGCGCGATGTTGAAGGCGCGCGCCATCCAGAGGCGATCCGAGTCCGGCAGGCGCACGGCGGCGGCGAGCTCCTCGGAGAGCTGGGTCCACGGCTTCTCCTGCTCGGGCAGGAGCTTTCCCTTCTGCTTCTTCGCCAGGCGCACGAGCTTCTGCAGCTCCGCGATCTGCGGCGCCTTCACCTCGTCCTCGCCCGCCTTGGCGACATCCTCCTCGAGCGCGGTCAGGATATGCTCGGCGGCAGGCAGGTACGAGAGCAACGCCACCCAGTGCTCCACCTCGGTGCGCTCGACCGCCCGCGCGGTGTCGAGCTCCTCGTCCGGTCCCATGACCGGGTGGAGCGCCATGTCGCGGAAGTAGCGCGCGAGCATCGAGTCGCCGCCCCCGTCCTCGACGTCCTTCAGCTCCCGATCCTGGTTCCTCGCCCGTTCAGGCTGAGGCAGGCGTTCGATGGATCCGAGATCCAGGTCGATGAAGTCAGCCGCCCGATCCTCATCGAGGATCTCCGCCGGGCGCGGTCGCACGACCGTCTCCTCCGCCTGCTCGTCCTCCAGGAGGCCGACGGCTGCGAGTTCCGGCGTGGCCATCCCACCCTGAGCGAGCGGGTCGCCCTTCATCACAGTGGCGTTGCTCTTGGTCGACCTCATGGCGGCTCCCTCCACGGTGGTAGCTCCTTGAACGTGCGAGCGCGGCGACTGGCTGTCCCCGAAGTCCTCGACCTCGGAGACCCCCGGATTGACGGTCTGCGATGCCGCCCGCCGAGGAGCCGGTGCTGCCCCGGCCCCCTGCGAGCTCTTGGATGCCGCGAGCCGCGCAGAGGTACCTACAGCGGAGGCCTTGGCGTTTCTCCGCGCGGCTTCTGGACGGCGGGCGGTCGACGTGCTCATCTTGGTCTTTGTTCCGGCGTTCACTTCTAAACGGCTGACATTGCGAGATTGAAATGCCGCGCCACCTTTGGAGGGTAGGCGAGACGATTTCGAGCTCACCAGGGAGCGGGAGCTGACCGAAGGAGCCCCCGTTGAAGCTGGCAACTGCTGGCGCTCTCTTTTGATTCCGGTCGAACTCTTCCCACCCGAGGCGGGTCTGCTCTTCGAGGACGATGCTCTTGAGCCAGCTCCCTGCGGCAGCCTCCCTCCAGAAGCAAGAACAGTGCCTCTTTTGGCTTGCGTTTCGCCTTCTCCTGTTTGAGAGCCCCGTGTAGGTGCGGTATGTAGAGCGGGAGGCCCGGTCCGCGTCGCATCGAGCGAAACGTTTCGCCGCGACCGAGCCGAACTGCATGGCTGGGTACGCTTTCTGGGACGCAACAGCATCGGCAACCTGTCCTCCTCGAGGGCACCTCGAATTCGCTGGTCTCCGACGGCTTGGTGGGGCCGCTCCCGCAGCATAGGCAAGAGGATCCGCTATGCTTTCCTGCACGTACGGGGCTGGACCGCGCCGCTGAGGCCGCTCTCTCGGTGTGCTTCGATGTCTCCTGAACCTGGGCCTCCCGACGGCGATGTCGAGCCCTCACCCGACGGCGAAAGGCGGAGAACCTTATTTTTGCGAGAGATCGCTGGGAAAATTCCGGAAATTCCAGCAATTATGCCGGGTTCGCTGGCGCTCGGGGCAGGGCTCGAGTTCGTGAGAGACGGACGGGAAGACCCCTGAGGCCATCAGGGCTTGGCTGAATTCCCTCAGCGAGCGTTCGGCTGACCAACTGCGAAAATCCTGGATGTGGGTCCTAGCTGACCCTGGCGACGGGGTCATGGGGCCCCCCAAAGATGCGCAACAAGGTGTGCAGAGACTGCACACTGCGCATCTGGCTGGCACCGATCTGCCTCACCGGCAACCGGGATCAGCGCACCTTGTGCTCAGCCGCGTGCGCCGCGGCGCGTTCCCCGATCGACGGGCACCTCACAGGAGGACCTGCGCACTCTCCGCAGCAGCGCCCCAGCTGTATGAACAACCGGAGCGTGAATCTGTGAGGGGCGGATGTAGGGCAACCTCGGAGGCCCGCCGAACGACGCCTCGTCGCTCGGCGGCTCCATGAAGGTCGCCGGAATCCGTCACGCCTTCGCGGGGGAGGAGGCGAGCTTCGCCACCGCACCGAACGATGACGGATCGTGGATCGCGATCTCGGACAGAATCTTCCGGTCGAGCCCGATTCCAGCCTTCTTGAGCCCGCTCACAAGGCGGGAGTAGGTCGTGCCGTTGAGGCGCGCAGCGGCGTTGATCCGGGTGATCCAGAGGCGACGGAAATCCCGCTTCTTGAGCTTCCGGCTGATGTAGCCGTATTCCCAGGCGTGATGAAGAACCTCGACCGCCTGGCGGAAGCGGTTCTTCCGGCCGAGGAAGTAGCCCTCGGTCTGGTTGAGGACGCGGTTGCGACGGCGACGGGCCTTGAACCCTCTTTTTACGCGCGGCATCGGAGCTTTACCTCACCGTTTCCAGGGTCAGCCGTAGGGAAGAAGCAGCTTGACGCGCTTCTCCATCGCCGAGTCGACCATGTCGTTCTTGCGGAGGCGACGCAGGCGCTTCTTGCTCTTCTCCTGCATGCAGTGGTTGAGCCCGCTCTTGCTGCGGCGAATCCGGCCAGAGCCGGTCACCTTGAACCGCTTCGCAGCGGCGCGGTTGGTCTTCATCTTCGGCATGACGCCCTCGATCTCGGATGCCTACCGCTCCCGGCGGCCACCCTCCGAACCACCGGAGAGGCTGTTCTGCGCCGCAGGGATGCGTAGAGGGGGCGCTTTATGGCGAGCCGGCGAGGGATTGTCAAGGTCGGGGTGGTCCCCACGAGCCCGCGCGGCAGGAGCCCGCGCGGCAGGAGCCCGCGTGACCCCGGGGAGCCCCGCGGCCCTGCTCACTTGCCGAGCACGACCCGCTGGCCGAAGGCGCGGTCCGCCGTCTCGCAGAACGCCCTGAAGGACGTGTACTCGGACGGCTTGATCCGGGACTTCTTCAGGGAGATCTGGCTGCGAACGACGACCTTCCCCGCGGACTGCTCGACCGAGATGGAGAACTTGCCGAACGGCGTGTCGACATCCTGAGGCAGCGGCGCCCTGGTGACGCGCCAACCTGCCGGGATCCGGATGGACCACACGTCGTCGCGCGTCGTGAGCGCGGGGATGATCACGTCGCGGGTGCGCGTCGAGAGGGAGGCGAACTCGGCGGCGAGGCGCTGCGTCGGGACAGCCGGGACCGAGAGGCTGTCGCCCTCCCGGCGAGCGAGCGCGACCGCTTTCCCTCGGGCCCGGAGCTTCACCGGTTGCTCGATGTCCTCGAGCTCGTTCACCTCGACGCCTGCCTTCCCAGGGGCGAGCTCGACCGTGCCGAAATCCGCGGCGAGGTCCCGAGCCGCCCGGTCGCGGCGCGTCCCCTCCGCCATGTAACGGATCCGCCACTCCGGGGCGAACGCACCGGCGACCTGGGCGTCGACCACGAGCTGCGCAGAGCCGTCGGCGCCGAGCGCGATGTCGATGGTCCGACGCGCGACGGAGGCCTCCGGCGGCGGCTCCGGGAGGCGGACGAGCCTCGGCTTGCCCTCGTTGATCTGGAGCGCCATCGCGCCGCGATCCATGACGGGGAGCTCGGTCGAGCCGGCGTGCTCGGCCGTCCCGTCGAGGTAGAGATCGAGCGACGGCACATACGCGATCGCGTGATCGAACGGCGCGAGGCTCGCGGGCTCCGGCTCGATGCCGCCGCGCATGCGGGTGCGCACGAGCACGATCGTCGCCGGGATGCCGAGCTCGCGGAGCATCGTGACGATCAGCGTCGCCTTGTCCTTGCAGTCGCCCCAGCCGCGAGCGAGCGTCTGCGCGCACCTCCTCGGGCGGATCCCCTCGATGCCGAACTCGAGCGCCACGTAGCGCGTCTCGGTCGCGTACTTGTAGATCGCGCGGACCTTGCTCAGATCGTCGGTGAGATTCCTCGTGATCTCGCGCACCCGCTTGCGCACCTCGTCGTCCACGTCGAACTGCTCTCGCGCGAGGCCCCAGTACCAGGAGCCGACCTCGTCCCAGCTCTTGAAGGTCGAGACGTGGACATGCGCGAGGATCTCGGCCCACGGCGGCATCGCCGGCTCGGGCGCCACGGGCGGGACGGAGGTGGCAGAGAACCGGAAGATGCGCCGCTCGGCGTCCTCCTTCGTCTCGCGCACCAGGCCGGGGAGGCTCGACGCGAAGATGTGAAACTGCCTCGTCTTCGGCGTGATCAGCACGTACTCGCTGCTGGCGATCGGCTCATCCCCCTGGAGGTACTCGATCTCCCCGAAGTGGTCGGCGATCTCGTTGCGAGGGCTGACGTCGTCGACGCGGTAGCGCAGCTCCACGACGTCGCCGGCGTTGAGCCGCGGAAAGCTGACGTAGAACGTGCGGGCCGACGTGTACATCGCGAGCGACGGATCGTTGGCGCCCGCCTCGCCGCTCTCGATCGCCCCGTCGACCTTGCCGTCCGCCCGGTAGACCTTCGCGGCCCTGAGGCTCACGGTCTGCCGATCGGCCTGGTACTCGAACGCGTACTGCCGGGCGCTCGCCGCGGCCTCGTCCGTGAGCGGCTGGAACACGACCTGCCGGAACCGGCTGGCGAGGCCGTTCGGGAACACGGTGGTGACCGTCAGGTTGCGCAGCGTGCGCTTGGGGTATTGCCGGTCCGCGCTGCGCCGCATCGGCAGGAAGCGCTCGGGGCCCCAGGCGTACGCCTCGTCCGCGCGCGGCCTCGGCGGCTCGATGTGCTCGATGTACTCGCGCACGTCCTTCGCCTGGGGGCTGATGGCCAGGATCTGCTGGAGCATCTCCAGCTGCGCCTCCCGGTTGCCCTGCTCGCCGTAGAGATCCGAGAGGGCGCGCAGCGTGCCGATGTCCTCCGGCGCCATGGCGAGCGCGCGCTGGTGGGCCGCGAGGGCGCGCTCGCCCTCGCCGAGCGCGCGGAACGCGCGCGCCGCGACGGAGCGGGCCCAGACGGAGTCAGGCTCGCTGCGGAGGAAGCGCTCCAGCCAGCGCTCCGCGCCGGCGCGATCGCGCCGCGCCACCGCGAGGTCGACCAGCTGGTGCAGGAAGCTCGAGTCGTCGAAGCGCAGCGACGCGTACCGCGCCTCCATCTCGGCGGCCTCCGTGTCGCGCTCCAGGGCGCGGAGCTGCGCCGCCGAGGCGCGGAGCAGCGCGACGGTGGTCGGCTGGCGCGAGAGCGCGCTCTCCAGCGTGGCGAGCGCCGTGCGCTCCAGCCCCGCCTCCGTGTAGAGGTCGACGAGGCCGAGGGTGGCGGCGACGTGATCGGGATCGGAGCCCAGGATGCGCTCGTAGATCGGAGCTGCCTCCCGCCAGTTCGGCCCCGTCTGCGCGAGTCGCGCCTGGGCGAGCAGGACCTCGACGTCCTCGTGGCCAGGGCGCGCGAGCGCAATGGCTCGCTCGATCCACGCGCGCTGCTGGTTCCTGTCCTCCGAGAGCTGGCCCGCGAGCAGGTAGCGGCGCACCGTCGGCGCGGCCTCGGCCGAGCGACGCGCGAGATCGCGCGCCCTGTGCTCGCCTTCCGCATCGCCGCCGGTGAGCATCAGGTACCGCGCGAACGCCTCGAGGACCGCGGGCGACGGCCGAGCGGCGCTCGCGGCGCGCTCGAATGCCTGCATCGGCCCCTCGACCGCCGACGCCCGCGCCGCGAGCCGCGCAGGCGCGGGAGCGGCGGGCCGTTCCCCCGGCGCCTGCGCCTTGCCCGTGCGCGTCGCGCCGGCGGCGCCGCCCTGCGGGGCCGTCACCTGCGTCCCGATGTCGGAGGTCACGTCCAAGGCGAGGTCCGGGGCGCCCTTCTCGTCGCCGATGCGCAGCGCGAACTTGGGGGCCGACGCGCCTCCGCAGACCTTGATCGTCAGGCGGTTATAGCCAGGCTTCAGCGACACGGACGCGGCGAACCGATCGATATCGAGCTCGCGGTACCCCGCGTCGGCAAGGACCTGCTCGCCGTTCCAGAACAGCTTGAACGCGCCGTCCGCACCGACCCAGAGGGAGATGGGCCGAGGCGCGCGCGTCCCCGCCTTGGCGCGGACGAACGTGGTCGCGTAGCCGCACACGCCCTCCACCGGGCGGATGTAGTCGCCGAAATCGAACCACCCGAACTGCGGCGCCTCGGGCGGCACGCGCCAGCGGACCGCCCGCGCCTTGCCGTCGTACGTCCGCCCCGCTGCGATCGGCTGGTCGAGCTCTTCCTCGGGCCCAAACGCGCGCTCGAAGCCCCCCTTGTTCTCGTTGTCGAACGGGCCGATCGTCGCCCAGCGGCCGATGAAGCCGAGCTTCTGGATCCTCGCGACCGCTCCGTCGAGATCGCCTCGCCGCCTGCGCGCATACGCGGAGAGCAGCTCCGCATAGACCCGGGCAGGCGCGCTCGTCGCGCGGCTCTCCGCGATCGACGCGATCGCCTCCTCGACCTGCGTCGGATCCGCGCGGTCCCACGTGCGCCACAGCTCACGCAGCGCTCCGTAGACCTCCGGGCCCCTCGCCGCGCGGACGGCGGCGTGCGCCGAGAGCACCTCGGGGTGGACCGCGCCGAGCTCGGCGCGCGCCCCCGGGCCGCTCGACGACGTCGTGCACACGAGCGCCGCTGCGACCGCGGAGAGCACGCAGGAGAAGCGCTTCCCCATCGCCCCCGGGGTCGGCGCGATCTCACGGGACCCGGTCCGGCTGTGCACGTCACGCATCCAAGGCGCTATCCCGTGGCAGGAGCCGTCGGTCAAGCGCAAGCCTCGCTCGCAGCGCGCGCAATGGCCTCGGGTTACGAGGCGGCGCCCGCGGTCCGCGCGAAGCAGGCGGCGCCCGCGGTCCGCGCGAAGCTCGCCGGCCGAGGGTGGCTTCCTGGCCTCGCCCGTCGCGCGGCTCACCTGCGAGCTCGCCCGAGCCGCCCCACGTGATCCCGGTCCGCTCGTCGAGCATCTGCCCGGCACACAGCGCCGTGCGCGGAGCGCCCCGCGACCAGCGCGCCGTCGACGAGGCGGCCCACGTGGGCCGCGACCTGGGACAAACAACAATAAATTCAATTATTTGACGACCAGGCCGCCCGGGCGACGAGGCCCGAGGGCCGCCCGGCGAGCGCCGGAGCCAGGCCCGGGGTGGGAGCCGGGTCCGTCGGGCCGAGGCAGGGCCGGGAGGGGCCTCGCGGCGCGATCCGCCAACTTCCGGAAAGGGCCGCCTTGCTCCGCCGCACCTGCTTCGGATAGAAACGTCCCAAGATGTACGGGCGCACGGTCGAGGAGCAGTCGCACTGCGCGCAGCGAACTGGTCAACCAAGTCCCCAGGCAGCGAGCGTGGCGCCGCGAACGTGGTACCGGTGGTGAGGTAGGCCCGCACAACGCGGAGCCGGATGTTTGGACGATGGTCGGGGGACCGCACGTGCGGCGCCCGGTGATGACAAGGGCTACAGAGCCCGCAATGCCCAGGGCCCCATCGCGAGAGCGCTGGCGGAGGAACGATGGTCAACCCTCAGATGGTGATGTACGAGGAGGAATTCAATCAGATCCAGAGCGTGGTGGATCGCCTCGTCAAGGACGCCAATGCGAAGGTCGTCTTCATCGTTGACAAGAACGGGCAACTGATCGCCGCGAGCGGAGACGTCGACAACCTCGACACCACGTCGCTCGCCTCGCTGACGGCGGGGAACATCGCCGCCACGGGCGGGATGGCGAAGCTCCTCAAGGAGAACGAGTTCGCCACTCAGTTCCACGAGGGTGAGAAGGCGAACATCCACATCCAGCTGGTCGGCAACCGCGTCATCCTCGTGGTGATCTTCGACTCAAAGTCGAGCCTCGGGTTGGTGAGGCTCCGGGTGCGAAAGGCGAGCGAGGAGCTCAACCACATCTTCGAAGCGCTGCTCAAGAAGGTGCAGGAGCCGGGAGCCGACTCGCCGTTCGCCGAGATCACCGACGAGGACATCGACAACCTCTTCAACGACTAGGAGCGCGGTCGATGAGCTTCATCAATTACATGGCGCGCGAGATCAACTGCAAGATCGTCTATTACGGCCCAGGTCTCTGCGGCAAGACGACGAACCTGCAGTACATCTACGAGCGCACCAATCCGGACGCGAAGGGGAAGATGATCTCCCTCGCCACCGAGACCGACCGGACCCTCTTCTTCGACTTCCTCCCGCTCGCGCTGGGCGAGATCCGCGGCTTCAAGACGCGGTTCCACCTGTACACGGTGCCGGGGCAGGTCTTCTACGACGCGAGCCGCAAGCTCATCCTGAAGGGCGTCGACGGCGTGGTCTTCGTGGCGGACTCGCAGCTCGGCCGCATCGAGGCCAACCAGGAGTCGGTGGAGAACCTCCGCACGAACCTGGCCGAGCAGGGCTACTCGCTCGACAAGATCCCGTACGTCATCCAGTACAACAAGCGGGATCTGCCGGAGATCGGCACGGTCGAGGAGCTCCGGGCGCTGCTCAACCCGACGAACGTCCCCGACTTCGAAGGGGTCGCGCGGACGGGCGTGGGGGTGTTCGACACGCTCAAGGCGGTCGCGAAGCTCGTGCTGACCGAGCTGAAGAAGGGCGGCCCCTAGCAGGCCGAGGGGGGCGGTGCAGCGAGCGGGCTCGAGGACCCGCTCGCTGCAACCATCAGGCGCGCTGGTAGATGCGGTTCCGCCGGTTGCGGTTCTTCGCCTTCAGCTTGGCCCGGTAGCGCTTCGACTTGGAGCGCGTGGTCTTTCGCGGACCTTTCGACAGCATGAGGAACATGGACAGGCTCCGTTGAGGCGCCCGGCGCGGAGGCGTCGTGCCGCCACTGCCGGTGCGAAGGCGCGGGAACCTACGGCATCGCCGGGCAAAGTTCAACCGGAGACCATCTCTCCAGGGCGATCGGCCAGCGGCCCGCGGCGCTGGGGCCGGGCGAGACACCCGAGCGGAGCTTTTCTGCTATCGGTGTTCGTACCTCGTGCGGCTCAGGACCCTCCTCTACGCGACCGCCGCGTCCGTGACCGCGACCGCGTGCGGCGCGAGCATCAACGCGGTCTACGAGGGGGACGTACGCTTCGAGCACTGCATGGCGCTCGACTCGCGCTCCGACGTGAAGCCGACGCTGCGGCGCGCGTGCTGGGAGGAGTGGCTTCAGTTCTACACGTTCGGCCAGACGCGCGACCGCGTCGAGCATGCGACCCTCCGACAGCGGCAGCTCAGCAGGGCGAGCGACTTCGACGAGGGCGAGTGGAACCCGCCCAGCAGCCGGGCCCCTTCCGCCGTGCCGGAGCCGACGAGCGCGCTCGCGCCGCCGCCGATGCTCCTGACCGCCGACGTGACGGTGCCCGCGCAGGAGGCGGACGCAGGCGCCCCTGACGCAGGCGCCCCCGACGAGCCGTCCACCGCCCCCGCGGATACCGCGCCGCCCGGCGCGGCGTGCAGCGCAACCTGCGAGCAGAGCTGGAGCGGGTGCCGGAAGGACTGCACGTCCGCCGACTGCGAGAAGGGATGCTCCGGCAAGTACAGGCGGTGCATGCGTCGCTGCTTCTGACGGATGCGAAGCGCTCCGCGGGCATGCCTCACCTTGTCGCACCAAGATGGCCGGGAATCTTGACCCGCCGTCGAGCGTAGGGCTATCGGCGTACACGATGTCCGCTTCGCACGCGCCCCCAGAGCTCAGCAGCACGACGTCCGATCGCAACGGCAGCGCATCGACCCTGGACGGGCTCGGCGCGAACGCCGGCGCGGTGCGTGTGCTGCGACCACGGCGGGCGGCGCCGGCGGACGCGGTGCGCCCGACCCGCGCCGAGGTGAACCTGGCGCACCTGAGGCACAACCTCCGGATCCTCGAGCGGGCGCTGACCGGCGCGAGGAAGCCGCAGATCTGGGGGGTGCTCAAGGCCGACGCCTACGGGCACGGCGCGCCGGCCGTCGCGCGGACGCTCGAGCGGGCCGGCATCCCCGGCCTCTGCGTCGCGCTGCTCGAGGAGGCGATCGAGCTAAGGGACGCCGGCATCCGGCTGCCTATCCTCGTCATGGGCGGCTACTACGGCCCGCGCCGCGAGGGGTTCGAGGAGATCATCGCGCGCGACCTCGTGCCCGTCGTCTACGACGCCGGGCAGATCGAGCGGCTCGCGACCCTGGTGCGGCTCGAGCAGCGCGGTCGCGTCGGCGTCCACCTCAAGGTCGACACCGGCATGGGGCGGCTCGGCGCCGCCACCTCCGAGCTCGACGCCGTGCTCGCGGCGCTCGCGGAGCACCCCGAGGTGCGGCTCGACGGGCTCATGACCCACCTGGCCTGCGCGGACGCCGACGACCTCGACGTGACGATCGAGCAGATGAGGCGCTTCGGAGAGATCGAGCAGCGGGCGAAGCGCTTCGGGCTCACGCCGCGGGTGCGGCACGCGTCGAACAGCGCCGCCATGCTCCGCCTCCCCGAGGCGTCGCTCGACGTCGTCCGGCCAGGGGTCGCGCTCTTCGGCATCTCGCCGCGCGCGGGCCTCGCGCCCGACCTCAAGCCCGTCATCCGGGTGCGCAGCGAGATCGTCGCGCTCCGCACGCTCGCGAAGGGCGACAGGATCGGCTATGGCCACACCTGGGAGGCCTCACGGCCGAGCGTCGTGGCCACCGTGCCGATGGGGTACGCCGACGGCCTGAGCCGCCAGCTCTCGAACCGCGGGGCCGGGCTCGTGCGCGGCCAGCGCGCGCCGATCGCCGGCACCGTGTCGATGGATCTCACCATGCTCGACGTCACCGACGTCCCGGGTGTGCGCGTCGGGGACGAGGCGGTGTTCCTCGGATCGCAGGACGGTCCGCTCGGGCGCGCCACGATCAGCGCGGAGGAGATCGCCGGGCTCACGGGGACGATCGCCTGGGAGGTGCTGACGAGCATCTCGCGCCGCGTGCCCAGGTTCTACCGCGAGCCCTGAGCTCGGGCGCGCGGCGGCGCCGCCACGCCGGGACGAGCGGGCATGGTACGCTGTTCGCCATGAACACGGCCGCGAAGCGGCGGGCCAGCGTCGGCGGCGTGCTCGGCTGCCTCGGGGTCGCGCTCGCGCTCGGGGTGGCGCCGTCCGCGTGCGAGGACGACGGCGAGCGGCGGCCACCGCGCAGCGGAGGCGGCCAGGGCGCGCAGGAGCCGGACGACGGGCTCTTCCCGGGCCCCGAAGACCCGAGCGGACCGCCGCCGGCGGACGCGGATGGGCTCTGCGGCAACCGCATCCACGAGGTGGAGATCACCGATGCGCCGAACATCTACTTCGTCCTCGACGCGTCCGGCAGCATGCTCAGCCCCGCGTCGTCGCGCGCGACCCGCTACGACCGGGTGCGCGACGCCGCGGTGGATCTCGTCAGCAACCTGGGTCCGTTGATCAACGTCGGCGCCGCCGTGTTCCCGCTCGACGCGACCGTCGATGCGCCCTGCCGGCCGGGCGGCGAGGTGTTCCCTGTCACGCCGGGAGATCCCTTCGCGGGGGGAGAGGAGGGCCGGACGACGACCGCGAGGTTCCGCGCCGCGACGCGCATCGAGCCGATCGGCGGGACCCCGACCGCGGCGACGCTCACCGCGCTCACGCCGACGCTCGCGGCGCTCCCGGGAAAGACCATCGTCGTGCTCGCGACCGATGGAGGCCCGAACTGCAACAGCGCCGCAGGGTGCGACGCCGAGGAGTGCATCGCCAACATCGAGCAGCAGTGCCCCGAGGAGAACTGCTGCGCGCCGCGCGGCCTCTCGGGGCCGGAAGGGTGCCTCGATCGCGACGACACGGTCGCCGCGATCGCCCGGCTCGCGGCGCGCGGCATCGAGGTCTATGTCGTCGGCATCCCGGGGAGCGAGTTCTACGGGGACGTCCTCGACCAGATGGCGCTCGCCGGTGGCACGGCGCAGTTCGTGAGCCCGTTCTACTTCAAGGTGGACGACCTCGACACGCTGGGGAGCGTGCTCGCGAAGATCGCCGGCATCGTCGTCTCGTGCGAGTTCGACCTCGTCGATCCGCCGCCGGAGGACGGCCAGACCAACGTGTACCTGGACAGGGAGCTCGTTCCCTACAATCCGGAGAACGGCTGGCGCTGGAGGTCTCCAGCGATCGTCGAGCTCCTCGGAGACGCATGCCAGAAGCTCAAGAGCGGGAGGGTCGGGCAGGTCCAGATCGTGTCCGGCTGCCCCACGGAGGTGGCGCGGTGAAGCGAGAGGCGACGACGAGCACGGCCTCGCTGGTCCAGCTGACGGCTGACGCCGCCGACGACGCCGCGCTCGACGAGATCGACGCGATCGGGTCCGCGGCGTTCGACGCGCCGCAGTTCTCGGCGCGAGAGGAGCTGCGCCGCCCCTGGACGCGCTGCTGGATCGCGCGCGAGGGGGGGCGCGCGCTCGCCTTCCTCATCGCGTGGCACGTGGTCGACGAGCTGCATGTGCTCAACATCGCCACCTGCCCGCGCGCGCGCCGCCGAGGGCTCGCGACCGCGCTGATGCGTCGATCGCTCGAGTACGCGCAGCAGCAGCAGGTGCGGCTCCTCCTGCTCGAGGTGCGCCGCTCGAACCGGGCCGCGATCCGGCTGTACCGGAAGCTCGGCTTCACGGCGATGGGCGTGCGCCCTCGCTACTACAGCGACAATGGCGAGGATGCGGTCGAGATGGTGCTCACGCTCGACCCGGCCACCGGCGCGGTGCAGCCCGGCCGCGACGAGATCCGCCTCGAGGTCTGACGCCAGGCGGCGCCGCGCCGCTCAGCGCGGGCGAGCCGCGGACACGGCGGGGCAGCGGGTGAGCGTCGAGAGCGGCGGCAGCCGCGCCGCCACGACCGGCAGCGGCTTCAGGAGGAGCGGACAGAGCAGCGTCTTGGCCCTGTCATCGAAGGGCTGGAGGAGCGCGTCAGCCTGTCGGATCGCCTCGATCAGGCGCTCGGCCATGAGGCGGGCATCGACGTTGGGGTTCACGTCCTCCAGCCGCTGGATCTCGTCGCGGAGCGCGTTGAGCAGCGAGATGTACCGCGAGAGAGGCGTGTCCGTGATCGGCGCCGAGCCGCTCGGGGCGGAGGGCACGCCGAACTCGACGGTCCGCTTGAACTCGTTCGGGACCAGGCTGAGCCGGTCGCCGATCTTCTTCACGTCGATCGGGATCTGGAGCCCCGTGCGCTGGGAGATCTTCTGGCGGATCTTGTCGTTCGCCCGCTTGTTCAGGGCGTCGTTGTCGAACACGCTGCGATCTCGCTTCCACTGCGTGTTGTCCTCGAGCGCGCGGAGGATGCGGAGGTACGGGTAGTCGGGCTTCGCGAGCTCCGTGTAGATCTCCTTCGCCTCCTTCAGGTTGGCCGGGGTCCGCACGGTGAGGTCCGCCATCCAGTCGTTCCACTGCGCGATGTAGCGGGCGTCGTAGTCGGCGGCGAGGCCCTCCAGGTGCCGCGCGATGGCGGCGTCCTCGTCGGGCGCGAGCGGGACGACCCACGTCTCGCTCTTCAGGAGCCCGGCGCTGGTCGCGAAGTTCTCGAGGACCTTGAAGTGCCCCTTCTCGGTGTAGGGCCCCTCGACCTCCTTCCAGCGCTTCTCCTCCGCGTACTGCTTGCTGCCGATGACCTTCAGCACGTCGAGGCGATCGGAGAACATGTCGCCCAGCGTGAGGGGTGGGTACTTCCGGTTCGCGCGGCTGTTGTCGCCCGTCTCGTCGTACTTCTCCTCGATGATCGAGTTGACGAAGAGGTCGTAGTAGCGCTTTCGCACCGGCACGCCCTGGAGCGTCGCCTGGACGCTCGCGACCAGCTCCTCCTTCCGGGGGATCGGCGTGACCTTCCTCTGCTTGATGAGCGACAGGTAGTAGCCCA
The DNA here is from genome assembly GCF_004135735.1 of Sorangium cellulosum. GTDB lineage: Bacteria > Myxococcota_A > Polyangia > Polyangiales > Polyangiaceae > Sorangium > Sorangium cellulosum_F. Next base: position 8,400,702 of record NZ_CP012670.1, read on the forward strand.
CGTGCTCGACGAGCTGGTCCTTCAGCTCGGTCTCGGTGAGGTCCGACGTCGACCGGAGCACCTCGGCCCAGAGCGTGGTGAACCTGCCCGTGGCCCACTCGACGTCGAGGTGCTCCACGTCGCTCAGCATCAGGTACAGCTTGAGATCGTTCCGCTCGCGCAGGTAGTGCTTTCCCTTCGCGAGCTTGAGGCGGTCCTCGAGCCGTTGCTTGCACGGCAGGACGAACCCGAGCTGGAGGTTCGAGACGTAGACGGCCACGAGGGCGGGGTACACCGTCTCGCCCTGGAACATGGTCCAGCCCATCCCGTCCGGCGGCCCGTCCTCGCTCGCCTGGTCGATCTGGCGGAGCCGCAGGAGCGCGGGCCGCAGGGCGGTGAGCTTGTCCGAGACGGGCCGCGTGTCCCCCCACTGGACCGCGCTGACCGCGCGCGCCTCCTCCTCGGCCTCGCGCAGGAACTCGCGGTTGTTGCCGAACGAGACGACGCTGGGGATCGCCAGGATGACCCCGAGCGCCGCGGCCGCCGCGCTGATGGCGCCGCGGACGAGCCGCTGGCGCCTGATCTCGCTCGCGCTCCGCGCGGCGATGTCCCCGTCCGGGAAGACGACGTTCATGAACACGTCGTGGAGGAAGTAGCTCTTCGACTCCACTCCCTGCTGGGCCGCGGCCTCGTGCGTGCGGATGCCCATCGCCTGGCCCATGCGCTGGAGGACCCGGTCGATCGGCCTGCCCTCCTGCGTGCCGCTCGTGAAGTAGAAGCCGCGGAAGATGGGCGTGCCCTGGAACGCGTTGACCATGAAGATGGTCGAGACGAGCTCGGAGAGGTTCCTGCGGATGCCCGAGAACTCGAGCGGGAACTGGTACACGCGCTCGCGCGCCTCCCGGCTGCGCTCCATCACGAGCCGCTTCAGCGCGCGGCCGTGGACCTGCTTCGCGAGGGCGTCGAACTCCGCGTCGAAGAGCCTCCCCGGGTCGGCCTTGTCCGCGGAGAGCTTGAGCGTCGCCCCCCAGGCCTGCGCGCGCTCGCTCTTCCGCATGTCGCCGAAGAACTCGGAGAAGCCCGCGATGAGGTCGCACTTCGTGAACAGGAGGTAGACGGGCAGCACCATGTGGAGCTGCGTCATCACCTCGTCGATGCGCGCCCGGATCTTCTTCCCCATCAGCTCGATCTGCTGCTCGTTGGCGTCGATGAGATCGGCCACGCTCACGGCGACGAGGATGCCGTTGAGGGGGCGCCGGGCCCGGTACCTGAGCAGCATCCTCAGGAACGCGATCCACTCGTCGTGGTCGTCCTGCTCCGTCGTGTAGCGCCCCGCCGTGTCGAGGAGGATCGCCTCGTTCGTGAACCACCAGTCGCAGTTCCGCGTGCCGCCGACGCCGCGCACGCCGCCGCCGCTGCTCGGGTGCGCGTACGGGAAGACGAGGCCGGAGTGCTTCAGCGCGGTCGTCTTCCCTGCCCCGGGCGGGCCGATGATGACGTACCACGGGAGCGAGTAGAGCGCGGCGCTGCCGTTCTTCTTCCCCTTGCCGAGCTTCGAGCTCTTCAGCGCGCTGATGCCGCCCTGGACCTGTCGCTGGAGCTCCTGGATCTCGGCGCGGCGCTCGGGCCGCGCGTTGAGCGCCTGCTGCGTCCCCTGCTGGACGATCGCCCGCTCGAGCGCGGTCGCGGCGCGGCGCGCCCCGACGCGGCGGAACACGAAGAGCGCGATCGCGGAGAGCGCGATGATGACGCTCGTCGCGATCGGGATCGCGATGGACAGGCTGAACGTGAACCACGCCGCCCACGAGATGAGGAGCAACAGCCCGAGGAGGACCCACAGCACGCCGGCGACGATATCACCCATCGCCTCCGCCGGAGCACGCCGCACGCGCCGCGCGGGCTCGCGCGGCCACGAGATCGCGAGCGGCTCACCTCCCGGCGCGCGCGGTGTCCACCCGGATCAGTCGTCGCCGCGGGCGTAGTCGTCCGGCTCGAGCGCGGCGTCGGTCTCCTCACCGGCGGCGAGCCGGCGCGAGCGGATCGCGTCCACCGCGATGTCGATCACCTCGAGCCGCGTCGACGGCGCGTAATACTCGTCCTCGGACACCGGCGGCAGCTCCGCGAGCCTGGCCGCGACCGCCTCGCGGTCGTCCTCTTCCAGCTCGAGCGCGGCCGGATCGCCGCTCAGGGGGGCGTCCGAGAGATCGCGCGGGGCCTCGGCCGCCCGATCCCGCGTCAGCGCCTCGCGGATGAACAGCACGGGGCTGAACGCGAGGTAGACGGGCTCGAGCTCGATCTGCCAGTACGTCGGGTCGTCGCCGTCCATCCGCCACCACGAGGCGTACCTGCGCCGGATGACCTCGCCGAAGTAGACGCCCGCCATGTGCGCGACCACCGGCAACGCCTCGACCCGCTCCGACGTCGCCCTACGCGCCTCCTCGAGGTAGTGGTCGAGCACGGGCAGCGTCTCCGGCCTGTAATCGAGGCGCACGCCGAGGGCGCGCTCCACGAAGCGCACACACCCCTCGGCGAGGTCCCCGACCGCCGGCGGCGGCGGCGCGACAGCCGCAGCGGACGCGACGGGCTCGGCCGAGCGCTCCACCGAAATCGGTGAGGATCCTGCTCCGTTCTGTTTGGTATTCATGGGGTCCACGCTATCCTCCTCCGATGCAGGTGGCCGCTCGTCTTCGAGGTCTCTCCTGGGGCTGCCCGGGAAGAAACGAGAGCGACCGGCCATCGAGCCGCCTCGACCTCCCCCTGATGAAGAGGACGGGCAGAAGGGGCGGCCCGGAGTGGCGAAAGTATGGGGCCCGCGGCAACGTCGAGGAGCCGGGGACGCCCGGCTCCGGCCCGACCCGACCGAGCTGCTCGGACTGTTTCTGAGTTCAGGATTGAATTACTAACGTAAGTTCGAGGCCTTCGTGCTAAGCTCCGCCCTCGCGTCGAAATGAGACTCGGGATCTTCAGCGATACCCACGCCAACTACGAGGCGCTCAGCGCTGTGCTCGAGTCCTATCGCCATGAACGTATCGACGTTTACTACTGTCTCGGCGATACGGTTGGCTACGGTGGCTCGCCGAACGAGTGCGCTGACCTCGTCCGCAAGGTGGCCAAGAAGACGATCCTCGGCAACCACGACGCGGCGGTCGCGGGTCGGATGGACTACTCGTACTACTACGAGGCCGCCCGGCAGGCGCTGGACACCCATGCCGCGATGCTCTCCCCCGAGAACGCCGCCTGGCTCCGGAGCCTGACGTACCAGGAGAAGCTGACCGACATCAACGTCGACCTCTGCCACGGCTCGCCGGTCCGCCTCGAGGAGTTCGAGTACATCTTCGCGCCCGAGCAGGCGCGCGAGTGCCTCCCGATGTGGAACGAGCTCGGCCACATCACGCTGATCGGCCACTCCCACCTCTGCAAAGTGTTCGCGCTCACGCCGACCAGCGTCGAGGAGCTGCCCGCGGTGGACTTTCAGCTCGAGCCCGGGCGCAAGTACATCGTGAGCGTCGGGTCGGTGGGGCAGCCGCGGGACTACGACAACCGCGCGAGCTACACGATCTACGACAGCGACACGAAGCGCTTCGAGTTCAGGCGCGTCGAGTACGATATCGAGACGGCGGCCGAGAAGGTGCTGCGCGCGAAGCTCGAGCGCAACTTCGCCCACCGGCTCTACATCGGGGTCTGAGCCCACGCCGTGCGCCCTCGGGCGCGCGGCGCGTCGAGCCCGATCGGGGGCCGGGCCGCATCCGTCGAGGCAGCGCAGAACGGCGCTGTGCTCCGCCAGGCCGCGCGCGCCGGGCTAAGCGCGCGTGAGGCCAGCCCGAACCGAGCGCCGTGGCCGGCAGTGGTAGAGCAGCATGCTCGTCTGGTTGTCCGGCGGCGACGCGGAGAAATCGCCGCGGAGCGCCGTGAGCTCGAAGCCGTTGTAGTGGAGCAGCGCTTCGAGCTCCTGCGGATAGAACTGACGGTGGGCGAGCGGCGTCATCCACCGCTCGCCGCCGCCAACCGGCGAGAACTCCATGGAAACGAACAGGATCTGCCTGAGCTTGTCGTAGTCGAACCGCTCCGTGTACCGGACGACCTCGCCCTGGCCGTCCTTCGTCGGATACCGGAAGCGCGGCGTGGCGTAGGCGCGATCCGGATCGCGCGCGAGCTCGGCCGGCTCGGGCATCGAGACGTCGAAGACGAGCTCGCCGCGCGGCGTCAGGTGCTCGCGTGCGCGCGCGAGGAAACGCTCCACGTCCGCCCGCGTGTAGAGGTGAAGGAACGCGTTGAACGGGCAGATCACGAGCGGGAAACGGCGCCCCAGCCGCAACGCCCGCATGTCGCCACGCCGGAGGCTCACGCGAGCGGCGACGTCGCGCGGCCCCCGATCGAGCTGCGCGCGCAGGTCGCCCAGCATCGGCGCCGACAGATCCACGCCCGTGATCCGCACCCCCGCCCTCGCGACGGGCAGCGTGATCCGCCCGTTACCGCAGCCGTACTCGAGCACCGGCCCACCGGACGCCACGGCGAGATCGACGTAGTAGCGGACGTCGTCCATCCGGCGCGCGTACGTCTTCGTGTAGTACGCCGGATCCTCGTAGTGGGCCGACGTCCCCGCTTCGAGCTCGGGATCGCGACGCTGGGCGGACCCCGGGGCGCGCCTTGGCCGCGTCGTGGAGGATCCTTTCATGGGAGGCAGATCACGCGCGGCGCTGGCACAGGGGCGGAAGCAGGCGCTGGATCGAACGCCAGACGAGGGCTTGCATCACCAGCGCACGCTCGCCGGATGCGCCATCAGCGATGGCCGCCAGCGTTCATCTGCTGGAGCCACTCGGACACGACGTCGTGGGAGCTCCGGTGGAAGTGCACCTTGCCCGCCGCGATCTCGCGGAGGCTGGTCACCGCCGGCTTGTTCTTCGTCTTCACCAGCGGGTCCGAGCCCTTCATGAGCTGCCGCGTCCGGTTGGCCGCGAGCACGACGAGAGCGAAACGGTTTTCCTCGCGCTCGAGGCAGTCTTCCACAGTCACACGCGCCATAGGGGCGCCGAGAGTAGCGCTCGCCCCGAGCCAGCGCAAGGGACATGCCGCGTGGCGACCCATGGCGCCGGTCCGCCGGTCGGTTGAGCTCGCCCGTTACACGGAGCTCGCTCGGCCGCTGCGCGGCGCTCGTTGCTCGTTGCCCGTTGCTCTCCAGGCACCTCGCGACTACGAGGTGCCGCCGTGGCCGTCGAGCAGGATTCTCTCCTCCCCCCTCCCCCCCGTCCGGCCCCCGGGCTGAAGTACCGCCGCATCGTGCTCAAGCTGAGCGGCGAAGCGCTCTGCGGCGAGGAAGGGGGGTTCGGCATACGCCCCGAGACGCTCCACCACGTCGCCGGCGAGATCGCCGAGCTGCAACGGATGGGCGTGCAGATCGGCATCGTCGTCGGCGGCGGCAACATCTTCCGCGGGCTGAAGGGCGCGAGCGCGGGGATGGACCGCTCCCAGAGCGACTACATGGGCATGCTCGCCACCGTGATCAACGCGCTGGCGCTGCAGGACGCGCTCGAGAAGGCGGGCGTGCCGACGCGCGTGATGACCGCGATCGAGATCCGGCAGGTCGCCGAGCCGTACATCCGCCGCCGGGCCATGCGCCACCTGGAGAAGGGCAGCGTCGTCATCTTCGCCGCGGGCACGGGGAACCCGTTCTTCTCGACCGACACGGCCGCGGCGCTCCGGGCCATGGAGATCCAGGCGCAGGCGCTGTTCAAGGCGACCAAGGTCGAGGGCATCTACGACCGCGATCCGGTGCGCCACGAGGGCGCGCAGATGTTCGCCCACCTGAGCTACGACCGCTTCCTCGCCGACAGGATCGGGGTGATGGACTCGACGGCGGTCACGCTCTGCCGCGAGAACAAGATGCCCATCCGGGTATTCAAGCTCATGGCCCGCGGCAACATCCTCCGCGTCTGCACCGGCGAGGAGATCGGCACGATCGTCGACTGATCGAGCGCGCGCCCCGACACGCTCCGCGCGAGCGGCGGGCCGGATCCTCCGGCGCGCGCCCGACAGGAGCCGGAGCCCGCGCCCTCTCTGGCCGTGATGAAACCGTGCTACATCCCGGGCCTGCAATGATCCGAGCTCCGGTGCGCCGCCCCCTGCTCGTCCTCTCGCTCGCCGCGCTGGTCGCAGGCTGTGATGAGCCCGCTCTCCAGGTCCCGTCGGACGCGGGGCCCCCGGTCCTCGGGCTCACCGCCGAGCAGTCCGCGCGCGTGCTCGCGAAGGTCGGAGACCGGGTCATCACCCTGGCCGATTTCGCCAGGACGCTGGAGCGGATGGACCAGTTCGACAGGCTCCGCTACCAGACGAAGGAGCGGCGCCGCGAGCTGCTCAGCGAGATCATCGACGCGGAGCTGCTCGCGCTGGAGGCCAGGCGCCGAGGCCTCGACAAGGACCCCGCGGTCGAGGACGCGATCCGGCAGATCCTCCGCGAGGCGATGGTCGCCCAGGCGAGGGCTGGCCTGCCCGCGCCGGCCGACATCCCCGTGTCCCAGGTGCGCGCGTATTACGAGGCGAACGCCGACAAGTTCACCGAGCCCGAGCGGAGGCGCGTCGCCGCGATCGTCGTCGGCGACAGGTCGCTCGGAGAGCGGGTCCTCAAGGAGGCGCAGGCCTCCGGGAGCGGCGCCGCGTGGGGCGAGCTCTTCTTCAAGCGCTCGCTCACGGCGCCGAAGGACAGGAGCGCGGGCGCGCCGCTCGATCTCGCCGGAGAGCTCGGCATCGTCGGCCCGCCCGGCGATGCGCGCGGCGCCCACCCGCACGTGCCCGAGCCGGTCCGCGCGGCCGCCTTCCGTATCGGCAGCGTCGGCGCGGTCAGCGATGAGCTCGTCGAGGCCGACGGCCGGTTCTACATCGTCCGCCTGAGCGGGCTCACCGCCGGGCACCGGCGCGAGCTCGCCGAGGCCGAGCGCTCCATCCGGGTGGCGCTGCTCCAGCAGAAGATGCAGGACCAGGAGCGCGCCCTCGAGGAGGAGCTGCGCAAGAAGTTCCCCGTCGAGCTCAACGACGCGGCGCTCGCCACGGTGAAGCTACCGGAGCAGCTCATGGCGCCCGGGAGCGCACCGCCTGCCGACACCGCAAAGCCCCGCACGCCGCCGGCCGGCGGCGCCGCGGCCCCCGCGAGCGATGCCGGCCAGTAGCGGGCTCGTCGCCGCCACGCGGCTCGCCCGGCGGCCCCACGATCCAGGCGCGGGCGCCGGCGAGAGCGCCGTGCCGGAGCGCGCCGCGGCGCCGGACGCGCCCGCCGAGAGGGCGCGCCCGGCCCGCCGGAAGGCGCGGCAGAGCGACTGGACGTGGCAGCTGCGCCACGCGCTCTCGAGCGCCGACGAGCTCCACCGCGCGCTGTCGCTCACGCCGGAAGAGCTCGCTGGCGCGAGGCGCGCCGAGAAGGCCGGGCTACCGATCCGCGTCACCCCCTACTACCTCGGCCTGTGCGACAAGGAGGACCCGGCCTGCCCGATCCGCCGGCAGTGCGTCCCGCTCGCGGACGAGGCCACGGAGGTGCCCGGGGATCTCGTCGATCCGCTCGGCGAGGTCGCGCACGAGGTCGCGCCCCACCTGGTGCAGCGCTACCCGGACCGCGCGCTGCTGCTCGCGACCGACCGCTGCGCGGTCTACTGCCGCTTCTGCACGCGCTCGCGCATGGTTGGCGACGGCGGCGGCGCGGTGGCGCTCGAGCGGCTCGCGCCGGCGATGGCCTACCTCGAGGCGCACCCCGAGGTGCGCGACGTCATCGTGAGCGGCGGCGATCCGCTGGCCGTCTCGACGGACCGCGTGGCGCGGCTCCTTGCGCGGCTGCGGCAGATCCCGAGCGTCGAGACGATCCGGCTCGCCACGCGCGTGCCCGTCACGCTGCCGCAGCGGATCACCACGGAGCTGGTGCGCGCGCTCAGGCCTTACCATCCGCTCTGGGTGATGACGCATTTCAATCACCCGAAGGAGCTCACGCCCGCGGCCGCGCGCGCGTGCCAGCGGCTCGTGGATCACGGCTTCCCCGTCATGAACCAGACCGTGCTGCTGCGCGGGGTCAACGACGACGCGTCGACGCTCGCGGCGCTCTTCCGGGGCCTCGTGCGCTGGCGCGTGCGCCCCTACTACCTGCTCCAGATGGACCCGGTGCGCGGCACCGCGCACCTGCGCACGCCGCTCGCGACCGGCATCTCCCTGATGGAGCAGCTCCAGGGCCGGCTCACCGGCATCGCGCTGCCGAAGCTGATCGTGGACACGCCCGGGGGGATGGGCAAGGTGCCCGTCGGCCCCGACTACATCGTCGACCGAGGGCCAGGGCGCACCGTCCTCCGCACCCACCGCGGGGTCGAGGTCGAGTACGTCGATCCCCCGCCGCAGCCCCTCCGCTGATCCGCCGGCTCAGCGCCCCGGGCCGCGCGAGAGCGGCTTCGCGAGCCGGAACGACAGGTTGAGCGCCCGCGCCACGCCGAAGGAGCGGGCGCGCGACGCGCTCCGGCACTGCTGCGCGTCGGCGGCCCAGCTGCCCGCGCGGGAGATGCGCCACGGCGGAGCGTCGCCGCCGGCGTCCACCGAGAGCTCGAGCTCGCGCGACGTCTCCGCCCAGGACCGCTCGCCGTGCACGTCGGCGACCCACTCGCGCACGCCGCCGGCCATGTCGCGCACGCCGTACGGCGACGTGTCGATGGGGAAGGTCCCGACCGGCTCCGGCTGCGAGAGGAACGGCCGCGACGAGCGCATCAGGCAGAACGTGGGGTCGAAATGGTCCCCCCACGGGTAGAACCTGCCGTCGGTCCCGCGCGCCGCCTTCTCCCACTCGAGCTCGGTGGGGAGCCGGAGCTCGATGCCGTCTCGCTCGCTCCGGAACCGGCAGTACGCCACGGCGTCGTACCAGTCGATGAGGACGACGGGCAGGTTCCAGAGGTGCCCCTCCTCCGCCGGGAACAGCTTCTGCGCGTCGCCCTCCACCACGGTGGGCAAGGGCTCCCAGCCGCCGCCGGCGGCGGGCCGCGCCACGTAGCCCTCGGAGCCGCGCGTCCCGTGCGGCGCGCGCTTGAGCGCGAGGTCGAGATCGCGCGTCTCGAGCTCGTTCAGGAACTCGCAGTACTCGCGGAACGTGACCGGGAACTTCGCGATGGCGAAGTCGGGCACGTCGAGCTCGGCGCGGCGGAGCGGATCGTACGCCTGCGCGTCGCCGCCCGCGATGAAGGCCCCGCCCGGGATGTAGACGAACCCGTCGCCGATCTCGGCGTCGGTGTAGAGGTTCACCTCCACGCGGTGGTGGGTGCCCCGCTTGAGCAGCAGCGGGTAGCGGACGTCGCGGTAGCCGGCGCGCTTCAGGACGAGGAGGTAGCTGCCGGGGCTGAGGTGCACCTCGCGGAGCGGGGTGCGGCCGAGGGGGCGCTCGTCGCTCGCGACCAGGATGCGATCCCGCTCGACGTAACGGTACGCGACGACGCTGGCCCCCGGCGGCGAGGAGTCGACCGAGACGACCGCGTCGGCGGAGAGCAGCGCGGCGTAGCGGCCCACGTCGAACTCCGCCACGAGCGCCTCGTGGTAGATGCGCGCCGCGTGCTGGTGCTCCTGGTCCGCCCGCACCGCGCGCGACCAGTAGAGATCCGCGAGCCCGGCGCGCGCCTCGACCAGATCCGGATCGTAAGCGAGCGCCTTCGTGTAGAGATCGATCGCCTCCGCCGCGGCGCGCGCCTGCTCGCGCTCCACCTCGGCGGCGCGATCCTCGAGCTCCCAGCCGGCCCGCTTGCGCTCGATCGGCTCGTACGCCTTCACGTCCTTGAGCAGCCGCCGCGCCTCCTCGACGAGCCGCTCGCGCTCGCCGTCCAGCCTGCGGTCGCGCTCCAGCGGGGCCTTGGCCAGCTCGCAGAGCTTGATCGCCTCCTCGCGCCGGCGCATCCGCTCCTTCGCGCCCTCGAGGAACGCCTCCGCCTCGGCCGCGACGCGGTCGGCCGTCGGCGGCCTCCGATCGGGGTCCTTCGAGAGCATCGCCAGGCAGAGGTCCTCGAGCAGCAGCGGGCAGCTCGGCGAGATGGAGCGCGGCGGCTTGGGATCGCGCGTCTGCGTCGCGAGGATCACGGCGAGCACGGTCGGCGCGTCGAACGGGTGCTCGCCCGTGAGGATCTCGTAGAGCACCACGCCGAGCGCGAAGATGTCCGCCCGTTGATCGATCCGCGCGTGATCCCCCCGGATCTGCTCCGGCGCGATGTATCCGGGCGTGCCCGAGAGCGCGCTCGCGAGCGCCTCGCGCCGCTTCCGGCCGAAGTCCTGCCCGCCGCCCGGGTCGAGGGAGATCGGCTCGGTCACCTCCGCCCTGGAGAGCAGCTTCGCGTTGCCCCAGTCGCCCAGGTACACCTCGCCGTAGTCGCCGAGCAGCACGTTCTCCGGCTTGATGTCGCGGTGCGCGACGCCCCGCCGGTGCGCGTAGGCCAGCGCCCGCGAGATCTGCACGAAGGCGCCGATGAGCCGGACCAGCGGCCATTGCTTGCGGAGCTCGGGGCTCGTCAGCACGTTCTGCAGGCTCTGCCGCTTGACGACCCGCATCGAGTAGTAGGGTTGCCCGCTCGGCAGCGTCCCCAGGTCGTAGACCGGGATGATGTTCGGGTGCTCGAGCTGCGCCGTGATGCGCGCCTCGGTCAAGAACCGGTTGCCCACCACGGAGTCCGCCTCGGCCCCGGGCTTCAGGGTCTTCAGCGCCACCACGCGCCCGATCTCCCGGTCGCGCGCCTTCACCACCTTCCCGGCGCCCCCGGCCCCGAGCGCCTCGCCGACCTCGTAGCGGCCGCCGCCGGTCACGGCGCGCGCGCCAGAGGTCGAGAGCGCCGGGAAATCGGGCAGGGCCTCCTCGCCGGGAGGGTCGGTGTCCCGCTGCGTGTCGAAGCGGAGCGCGTCCGGATCGTCGGGCTGCGGGGCGAGGTCGCGCGCGGACGACGGGCCGCGCCCCTCCGGCCCGAGCAGCGCGGAGATCTGCTCGGGCGAGAGGATCCCCTCGAAGAGCTCCTGGGGCGTCGACGCGCCGCCGAGGGCCCACCGACACGCCATGTCCCACAAGGCGTTGGGCTCGATGAGCCCTCGCGCCACCGCGGCGACGGCCAGGGCACGAGCCTCACGCGTCTGAGCGAGCTTCACCCGAGCGACCTCTCGTCCGGAACGATCTCACCCTCCAGCGCGGAGCGGAAGGCCACGCCGGGGCCGCACCCCCCGGCGCCGCGAGGGAGGGAGGCGGAGCGCTCCCTCGAGCGCTCCTGGGCTGCCGATGCGGTTCCGTGCGCTCCCACGAGGCGCCACACGTCAGCGGCCGCGACAGGCGACCGCGCTCTCGCCACAGCGGCCCGAGCTGCCTCGTTCGGAGTCGGTGCGCGGCACGGCCCGGGCAGCGATGGCGGCCCCCGCGCCCCGGCGTTCGGACAGTCTACATATCGGAAATTCCTGCATTTCCCAGCGGCGACGAGCGCCGATCAGGGTACGTGGTGTCCCCTTCCCTGCGCAAGAGCGATGGGGAGGTGGTCGCCGCGGAGCGCGGTCATTGTCCGTCGCACCTTCGTCGCCCCCGCGTCGCACGTTTCTGCCGACCTCGCGCCGCTGTCATACCAGCCGGCCGCGCCGTGGGGCGCGACGGATTTCGATCCCGGGGGGGTCTATGGTACGCCGCGGGGATGGCTGAACCGACGGCCCCGCGACCTCCGGCGCTCGCTCGCCTCGACGACATGAACCGCCGCGCGCTCGACGGGGGCGGGAGAGAGCGCCTCGCCAGGCAGCACGAGGCGGGCAAGCTCTCGGCGCGGGAGCGCATCGATCTGCTCCTCGACCCGGGGTCGTTCGTCGAGATCGACCGGTTCGTCGTCCACCGGTGCGCCGACTTCGGCATGGACAAGCAAAAGGTGCTCGGCGACGGCGTCGTGACCGGCTGGGGCCTCATCGACGGGCGCAAGGTCATGGTGTTCGCCCAGGACTTCACCGTGATCGGTGGCTCGCTCTCCGGCGCGTACGCCTCGAAGATCTGCAAGGTGATGGACCTCGCGATGAAGATCGGGGCCCCCGTCATCGGGCTGAACGACTCGGGCGGCGCGCGGATCCAGGAGGGCGTCGAGTCGCTCGCCGGCTACGCCGACATCTTCCTCCGCAACACGCTCGCGAGCGGGGTCGTCCCCCAGATCAGCGCCATCCTCGGGCCGTGCGCCGGCGGCGCCGTCTACTCGCCCGCCATCACCGACTTCATCCTGATGGTGGAGCGGACGAGCTACATGTTCATCACCGGCCCCGAGGTCATCAAGACGGTGACCAACGAGGACGTCACCAAGGAAGACCTCGGCGGCGCCGCCACGCACGCGTCCAGGAGCGGCGTATGCCACCTCACCGCCCCCGACGACCGGGCGTCGCTCGCGCAGCTCCGTGAGCTGCTCTCGTTCCTCCCCTCGAACAACACCGAGGATCCGCCGCGCCGCGCCGCGACCGATCCGGTGGACCGGGAGGTGCCGGAGCTCGACGCGATGGTCCCGACCGAGCCGTCGAAGCCGTACGACATCAAGCAGGTCGTGCGCGCCGTGGTCGACGACGGCCACCTCCTCGAGATCCACGAGCGCTATGCGCAGAACATCGTGGTCGGGTTCGCCCGGATCGGGGGCGCGCCCGTCGGGGTGGTCGCGAACCAGCCCCAGGTGCTCGCCGGCTGCCTGGACATCAAGGCCAGCATCAAGGCGGCGCGCTTCGTCCGCTTTTGCGACTGCTTCAATATCCCGCTCGTCACGCTCGTCGACGTGCCGGGCTTTCTCCCGGGCACCGACCAGGAATACGGCGGGATCATCGCTCACGGCGCGAAGCTCCTGTATGCCTTCGCCGAGGCCACGGTGCCGAAGGTGACGGTGATCACCCGCAAGGCCTACGGCGGCGCCTACGACGTCATGGCCTCCAAGCACATCCGGGCCGATTACAACCTCGCATTCCCCACGGCCGAGATCGCCGTCATGGGCCCCGAGGGCGCCGTGAACATCGTGTACCGCAGGGAGATCCAGCAGGCGGCCGACCCGGCCGCCGCCCGCGCACGCTTCGTGGAGGACTACAAGACGAAATTCGCCAACCCGTACAAGGCGGCCGAGCTCGGCTTCGTGGACGAGGTGATCTATCCGCGCATGCTCCGCATTCGGCTGGCCCGGGCCCTCGACCTGCTGCGCGACAAGCGAGACAAGAACCCGCCGAGGAAACACGGAAACATCCCGCTTTAGCAGAATTTTGGGACGACGCGGCGGCCGTACGAATCCTGCGGAGCGGAGAGGCGGCCCGCAAACCTGCTCACGAGCGCCTCGGCGGGCTCGAGCAGGACCGAGCGACGCCGTTGCGCAGCCGATCCCGAGCGTGTAGAAACGACTTGCGTGGCTGTTTTTCTTTGTTCTCCACGCGCGATGCTTCTCTCTGACCAACGATCTGCACAGGTGCACCCGGGGGCCGGTCGCAGGGAACGGGTGGTTTGGCGGGCATGCCGAGCGTTGGGGGGTCGCCGAGTCTACGAATGAAGGGTCGGTTGGGTTCCGTGGAGGTTTGAGCATGAAATCTTGGGTATTCGCTGCATTTTTGATCTCCGTATGCGCCCTCGCGGCGTGCGACGATGGCGAGACCGGTCCGGGAAATAACAGCGGGAGCGGCGGCGCAGGTGGCAAGGGCGGCAGCGGCAGCAGCGGCGGCGGCAACGACGGCGGCGGCGGCAACGACGGCGGCGGCGGCAACGACGGCGGCGGCGGCTCGGGCGAGGGTGGAGCGGGCGCCGCGAGCTCCACGTCTTCGGGTCCCGTGACCTGTGAAGAGAGCTCGGACACCTGCGGCCGCGACACGGGCTCGGGCTGCTACCAGTGCGCCAAGGAGGGTCCGTGCAAAGACGTCATCGCTGCGTGCATTGCGGACGACTCCTGTTTCAACCTGATGGCGTGTCTCGATGGGTGCGCCAAGGAGGCCGATCCGGCGGCGTGCGAGGCCGAGTGCCGCACGAACAACCCGGAAGGGGAGGAGGCCTACGACGCCATCACCGAATGCACTATCTGCCAGGAGTGCCCCGAAACCTGCGGCGCGATCGACGTGGAGCTGTGTCAGCAGTGAGGCGCTGACCCACAGCACGCCAGCTTCCCGACCGAAGGGGGCGCCCGGTGAGGCCGCCCCCTTCGGCCTTTGTGCGCTCCTCGCCAGGACGACCATCGCCCGATCTTCGCGGTCCACACGAAATCTGCTGTGGCTGCATCCACGGAAGCACGCGCGCCCGATGCCCGTGCGACCCCCCCTGGCCCGGGTGCGCTGCCCCCGAGGCGGCAGGGACACCGGGCCGGGAGAGCGGAGGCGGCCGGAGCCAGGGGGAGCCCCAGCGGCAGGGGACGAGGCGGAGATCGGCCAGGGCTCGCGCGCGCGCCGCCGTGGCCGCGCGTCGGCCGGGCGCGCCTGGCCCAGGGGTCGATCCGGTCGGAGGTGCCCGCCGTTCCCCGGGATCCACGGCAAGTGCGCGAGGTAGCTCACGGGTTGGCGGCCGGCCCGCCTCGACGTCCTCGGGCCCCGGGCGCCCTCAATCGCGCAGCGCGCGCCGGGTTGCGCCTTCATGGCCCGGGCAACCCGTGGTAACGCTTGGCGGCGCCGCCGATGTGCGGCATCCGACATGGGAAAGAACCTTCTCGTCATCAATGTGGACATCCGCGAGACTCGCGTCGCGCTGATCGAAAACGGGATCATCGCTGAGCTGCATCTCGAGCGGGAGAGCTCCAAGGGGACGCTCGGAAACATCTACCTCGGCAAGGTCAGCCGCGTACTGCCCGGAATGCAGGCCGCGTTCATCGACGTGGGGCTCGAGCGAGCAGCCTTCCTGCACGTCGAGGATCTCATCCGGCCCGACGATTTCGAGGCGTACCTGGCCGGACACCGCCGCCCAGCCGAGGAGGAACGCACCTCCTCGCGGGGCCGCGCCGCGCGCGTCAGCGAGGCGCCCGGGCCCGAAGAAGAGGAGGAGTACGCGGCGCACGAGCTCGCCAGCGCGGAAGCCGCGCCCGAGAGCCCCGCCGCAACGGCCGAGCCTCACGAACCCGAGGAGGGGACGGACTCCAGCGCCGAGCGGGGATTCGCGGCGGAGGGCACGCGCGAGGGCGCGAGCGACGTGCCGATCGAGCTGCCCACGGCGCTCGATGTGCTCGGCAGCCCCTCCGGACAGGCGTTCGCTGGCGTCGGGACGATGGTGGCGCTCGACGACGCCGAGGAAGAGCCGGAGACCGACAGCGGACAGGAGAGCGCGGAGACGGACGACGACGAGGAGCTGGTCGCGCCTCCTCGCGGCGACGTCGACGAGGCGGAGGCCGCCGAGGTGGAAGGCGAGGACGATCTCGATGCGCCCGCCCACGACGTCGAGCCGGCGTCCCCATCGCTGGACGAGACGGCCTCCGCGTGGGGCGCGGCCAGGGAGCCCGCCGAGGTCCTGAGCGACGCGGCGAGCACGGCGAACGAGGCGGAGCGCGGAGAGGCGGAGACGCCGGCGGAGCGCACGCCGGATACGCCCGTCGCGCAGGGCGTCGCCGGTGCGTGGCCGGCCGAGCAGGAGGAGGGCGGGCCGCCGTCGCCCGAGGGCGCGGCCATCGCGGCGGGGACGCCGGGCGAGGACGAGGTGCCGCCGGCGGCGCGGGCGCGCAGCGGAAGGTCGCGCGGACGGCGCGATGCGCGCGTGCGACGGTCGGGACGGACGCGCGATCGGCGCGCCAACCTGGAAGGCGGCGGCGCCGCGGCCGAGGCAGCGCCGGTGGAGATGCGTGAGGCGCGTGAGGCGCCGCGCGAGGCGCGTGAGACACCACGCGAAGGGCGCGAGGCGCGCGAAGGGCGCGAGGCGCCGCGCGAAGGGCGCGAGGCGCCGCGCGAAGGGCGCGAGGCGCGCGATCGAGGTGGGCGAGGGCAGCAGGGTGGACGCGATGGGCGCGACCGCGAGCAACGCGGGCGCGATCAGCGCGGCCGGGAGCGCGGACGCGAGCCACCGCGGGACGGCAAGGGCAAGGGCGCCGCGCGGGGCCAGCAGAGCGCGCGGAGCTGGCAGAACGAGCCGCCGCGCATCTCGAAGTCGACGCCCATCCGCGAGGTCGTCCGCGAGGGGCAGGAGGTCATCGTCCAGATCTCGAAGGAGCCGATCGGGACCAAGGGCGCGCGGGTCACGAGCCATATCTCGCTGCCCGGTCGCTACGTCGTGTACCTGCCGACCGTCGACCATATCGGGATCTCCAAGCGGATCGGCTCGGAGAAGGAGCGCTCCCGGCTGCGCGAGGCGATCGAGGCGATGAAGCCCCCCCAGGGCGGGCTCATCGTGCGCACCCTCGCCGAGGGCCTCACGAAGAAGCAGCTCAAGGCCGACGTCGGCTACCTCGTGCGCCTCTGGGGCGAGGTCGCGAAGAAGCGCGAGAGCGGCGTGAAGGCGCCGACGGTGCTCTACACCGAGCTCGATCTGGTGCTGAAGACCGCCCGCGACCTCTTCACCGACGACATCGAGAAGATCGTGATCGACGACCGCGAGGAGTACATCCGGCTGCGGCGCTTCGTCGAGATGTTCATGCCCGAGCGGGCCGACGCCGTGGAGCTCTACGAGGGGACGGAGCCGATCTTCGACGCCTACGGGATCGAGGACGAGATCCAGCGCGCGCTGTCGCGCAAGGTCCCGCTCCCGTCGGGGGGGCACCTGATCATCGATCAGGCCGAGGCGCTCACCGCGATCGACGTGAACACGGGGCGCTTCGTCGGCAAGGGCTCGAAGGACCTCGAGGAGACGATCCTGACGACGAACCTCGAGGCGGTCGAGGAGATCGCCTATCAGCTCCGGTTCCGCAACATCGGCGGGCTGATCATCCTCGACCTCATCGACATGGAGCGCGCCCAGAACCGGGAGAAGGTGCGGCGCCGCCTCGAGGAGCTGCTCGCCAGGGACAAGGCCAAGACCACGCTGAACCGGATCTCCGACCTCGGCCTGATCGAGATGACCCGGAAGCGGACGCGCGAGAGCCTCGGGCGGACGATCCTGGAGCCCTGCTTCTACTGCGACGGCACGGGGCAGCTGCAATCCAAGCAGACCATCGCCTACGAGATCCTGCGGCAGATCCGTCGTGAACGGATGAACTTGCCCGGCTACTCGGTGGTGGTCAACGCGCACCCGGCGGTGATCGATCTCCTGAAGAACGACGAGCGCATCGCCGTGCAGGAGGCGGAGCGGCTGTTCCAGCGCCGGATCGATCTCGTGCCCCGAAAGGAGTACCACCTCGAGCAGTTCGATCTGCAAGGCAGGTAAGACGCCATGGCCGAAGATCAAGGTTCTCCGGAGAGCAGCGGGGGCGAGGCGATGACGGGGCGCAGGGAAGAGCGCGTCACCATCAACAAGGAGTTCGAGTCCTACGACGCGTTCATCAACGAGTACGTCACGAATATCTCGCGCACCGGCGTGTTCGTGCGCTCGAAGACGCCGCTCGCGGTCGGGACGAAGGTGAACCTCCGGTTCACCGTGATCATGGACGATATCGAGACGGTCGAGGGCGTCGGCGAGGTCGTGCGCGTGCACGACGATCCGCAGGGGATGGGGGTCGTGTTCACCGAGCTGTCGAGCTACTCGAAGGGGCTCATCGACAAGCTCCTGACCAGCCAGGGGCACCGCGCCTCCAGGGACTAGGCAGAGGCGCACCGCGATGTTCACGGGGCTCGTCGAGTCGATCGGGATCCTCCGCCGCAGGAGCGGCAGCGCCGTGGCCCGCGCGCTCATCGAGACGAGCCTCGGGTCGCTGTCGCTCGGCGAGTCCGTGAGCGTGAACGGCGCCTGCCTCACCGTCGATCGCATCGCGCCCGGCGGGTTCGAGTGCGACATGTCCTCGGAGACGCTCGATCGCACCACGCTCGGGGCGTTGCCGGCCGGCGCGCGGGTCCACCTCGAGCGCGCGACGCCGCTCGGCGCGCGGATGGGCGGGCACGTGGTGCTGGGCCACGTGGACGGGCTGGGCCGCGTCCTCGCGCAGTCGCGCGCCGGCGACGCGCTCCGCCTCGCGGTGAGCGCGCCCCCCGATCTCTCGCCGTTCCTGGCTCCCAAGGGCTCCATCGCCATCGACGGCGTGAGCCTCACGCTCAACGCGGTGTCCGCGCCGGACTCCGGCGAGCTCCGGTTCGAGGTGATGCTCGTGCCGCACACCCTCGGTCGAACGCTCCTCGGCGCGCTGCGCCCCGGCGCGGCCGTCAACCTTGAAGTTGACGTGCTCGCGCGCTACGTGGCGCGGACGCTCGAGGTCGCAGCGCTCGCCGGTCTGCGGAGCCTCTCGAGCACGGGCGCGCGCGAAGGCGACGCCTCTGCCGAGCGCGACGAAGAGCGCGGAAATACGGGAGAGCATGCGGATCACGACGAACGACTCCTCGCAAAGCTGCGCGCGGGGGGATTCTGCTGAGGTGCAGTCGGCCTCGAGCGTCGCGCTCGGTCAGGACATGAGCGCTGGGGGTCCGATGCATCATCGGTTGACCATCGACAAGGCGGTGCTCGATCGCGTGAACACGGCGCTCGATCACATCCGCGCCGGCAAGATGGTGATCCTGGTCGACGACGAGGATCGCGAGAACGAGGGGGACCTCTGCATGGCGGCGGAGGCGGTGACCCCCGAGGCCATCAATTTCATGGCGATGCACGGCCGCGGCCTCATCTGCCTCGCCCTCGACGAGGAGCAGGTCGCGCGCCTCGAGCTGCCGATGATGTCGGCGCCGGGGCGGAACGGGCCGCCGCTCGGCACCGCCTTCACCGTGAGCATCGAGGCGCGCACGGGGGTGACGACGGGGATCAGCGCCGCCGATCGGGCGCGCACGATCCAGGTCGCGATCGCGCGCGACGCCAGGCCCGAGGATCTCGTCACGCCGGGGCACGTCTTCCCGCTGAAGGCGCGGCGCGGCGGCGTGCTCGTGCGGACAGGGCAGACCGAGGGGTCCGTGGACCTCGCGCGGCTCGCCGGGATGCGCCCGGCCGGGGTCATCTGCGAGATCATGAACGACGACGGCAGCATGGCCCGCATGCCGGACCTCGAGGTGTTCGCCGCGAAGCACGGCCTCCTCATCGTGACGGTCGCGGACCTCATCCAGTACCGCCTCCAGACCGAGCGGCTCGTCCGGCGCGTGAGCGAGCGCGCGCTGCGGATCGACCTCACGGGCACGGAGTGGACCGCCTACGTCTACGAGGTCATCAACGAGCCGAGGCAGTTCCTCGCGCTGACGAAGGGCACGGTCGCGACGCCGGACCCCATCCTGTGCCGCGTGCACTCCGGCTCGATCGTCGCGGACCTCTTCAGCTCGACGCCCTTCGACGGCGGGTCGAACCTGCGCGAGGCGCTCCTCGCGATCGAGAGCGCCGGCGTGGGGGTGGTCGTCTACATCCCCTCGCGCGGGGATCTGGGCCGCGAGCTGGAGGTGCTGCGGGGCACGGGCGCCGCGGAGAGCGCGCCCGTGCTGCAGGCGCAGCAGCCGGGGAGGCTGCGGGAGTTCGGCCTCGGAGCGCAGGTCCTGGCGGACCTCGGGGTGCAGCAGATCCGGCTGCTCACGAACAGCCAGCCGAAGATCGTCGGGCTCACCGGGTTCGGGCTCACGGTGACCGAGCGGGTGCCGCTCGTCTCGATGAAGGTCGAGGCCTGAGGAGCCGATGCGCTGAGAGCAGAGCGCTCGGACGAGGATCGCGAGCGCACGCGCCGCGCCCCCCGCGCGGCCAGGGAGAGAGAGAGGACGGCGGATGGCACAGCAAGCGGTCGGGCAAGCACAGCCTCGGATCATCGAAGGGAACCTGGTGGTCCCGCCGGGGGCGCGCTTCGCGCTCGTGGCGAGCCGCTTCAACCACTTCATCGTCGACCGCCTGGTCGAGGGCGCGCTCGACGCGATCGCGCGGCACGGCGGCGCGCTCGAGCGGACCTCCATCGTGCGCGTCCCGGGGGCGTGGGAGGTGCCCACGGTCGTGGGGCGGCTCGCGCACAAGAAGAGCGTCGACGCGATCATCGCGCTGGGCACCGTGATCCGCGGCTCAACGCCGCATTTCGACTACGTGGCGGCCGAGGTCACGAAGGGGATCGCGGCCGTGTCGCTCCAGACGGGGCTGCCGGTCACGTTCGGGATCCTCACGACCGACTCGATCGAGCAGGCGATCGAGCGGGCGGGCACGAAGCATGGCAACAAGGGCTGGGAGGCCGCCGTGAGCGCGATCGAGATGCTCGCGCTCGGCGCGTCGCTGGACGCCGCCGGCCTGTAGACGAAGGTTCCGAGAGATGGGTGCGCGTTCGACTGGCCGCGAGGCGGCCTTGCAGATGCTGTTCGCGGTGGAGGCCGGCGGGAGCTCGGCGCCGCGCGTCGTCGCGGCCTACTGGCGCGAGACACCGGGGGACCCGGAGGGGCGCGCGTACGCGGACGAGGTGGTGCTCGGCGTCGCCAAGGACCTCGCCGCCGTGGACGAGGCGATCCGCAAGGCGAGCACCAACTGGCGCCTGGAGCGGATGGCCCGGGTGGATCGGAACGTCCTCCGGCTCGGCGCGTGGGAGCTCATGAACCACCCGGAGGTGCCGCGCGCGGTCATCCTCGACGAGGCGGTCGAGCTCGCGAAGCGCTTCGGCAGCGAGGAGAGCGGCGCGTTCGTGAACGGCGTGCTCGATCGGATCGCCGAGAACCTCGGCCGCGTCGACCGGGACCGCTGAGCGCCCGCGGCGCGCGGGGCCGACGTGCCCCGCGCCCCGGCCGCTCACCACTTCAGCCAGGCGACCGTGACGCCGTCGCCGCCCTCGCCCGGGCCGCCCGGGCGGACGCGCGCCACGTAGGGGCTCGCGCGCAGCGCCTCGCGGACGGCGTCGCGCAGGGCGCCGGTGCCGTGCCCGTGGACGAAGAACGTCACCCTGCGGCCCGCGCCGAGCGAGCGATCGAGGAACTGCTCGGCCATGGCGACCGCCTCGTGCGCGCGCAGGCCGCGCAGGTCGACGGTGTTCTCCGCCGTCTGGATCGGGACGTCCGGATCCGCGGCCGCGTCGAGCTCGACGCGGCGCTGCGGCTGCGGCGGCGCGGCGCCCGGCGGCGCGCCCGCGCCGCGCAGCTCGGCGATCGAGGTCGTGAGCTTGAGCGCCCCGGCGGCGACCCGGAGCTGGCCGCCGGAGAGGACCTCGACCACCTCGGCCTCGGCCCGCAGGCGGGGCACGTAGACGCGGGCGCCGACGCGGATGGCCGCCGGATCGACCGCCGGCCGCGCCGGCGGCTCGGCCTTCCGGCCGAGCTCGAGCTCGCCGCCCAGCGACATCTTCTGCCCCACCGCGTCCATGGCGCGCGCGGCCGCCCGCACGTCCTCCTCGGTGGGCTTGCCGCGCAGGCGCGCCTGCGCCGCCCGGAGGTCCTCGCGCGCGCGCTTGAGGCTCGCGAGCAGCGCCTCGCCCTCCCGCGTGATCACGGCGCGCTCCTTCTCCCGGAGCCGCGCGATCTCGCCCTCGAGCTCCCGCCGCTTCGAGCGCGAGGCGGCCGCCTCGCGCTCGGCGTCCGCGCGCGCGAGCTCGAGGGCGCGGCGCTCGGCCGAGAGCTTCTCGACCATCTGCTCGAAGGTGACCGCCTCCTTCGTGAGGAAGCGCTCGGCCCGCTCGAGCACGGTGCCCGGGATCCCGAACTGCCGCGCGACGGCGAGCGCGCTCGAGGCGCCGGGCACGCCGACGACGAGCCGGAAGGTCGGGCTCATGGTGCCGAGATCGAAGCCCACGGAGGCGTTCTCGAAGCGCGGGTCGCCCAGCGCCAGCGCCTTCAGGCCCTCGTAGTGCGTGGTGCAGGCGACGGTGCCGCCGCGCGCGCAGAGCGAGTCGAGCACCGCCGCGGCGAGCGCCTCGCCCTCGCGCGGGTCGGTGCCGCCGGCGAGCTCGTCGAGCAGGACGAGGGCGCCGGGGCGCGTCTCGCCGAGGATCCGCCCGAGGTTCTTCACGTGGGCGCTGAAGGTCGACAGGTTCTTGTGGAGGTTCTGGTCGTCGCCGACGTCGGTCAGCACGACGTCGAACAGCGCGACGCGGGAGCCCTCCCTGGCCGCGACCGGCAGGCCCGCGCGGGCCATGAGCGCCGCGAGGCCGAGCGCCTTCAGGGCCACGGTCTTGCCGCCGGCGTTCGGCCCGGAGACGATCATGGCGCGGCCCGCGCTCACCGCGACGTCGCTCGGGACCACCTCCACGCCGTCGAGCGCGAGGAGCGGGTGGCGGCCGCCGATGAGCTCGAGCGAGGTCCGCCGCGCCGCGCCCTCCGGGGCGCCGCGGCCCCCGTCGAACGCGTCCCCCGGGACCTCGGGGAAGGCGAGGTCGAGGTCCTTCGCGAGCCGCGCCGAGGCGGCGCGCACGTCGGCGTGGGCCAGCGCGCGGGCGGCGGCCGCGACGCTCTCGATGTCCCCGGCGACCCGGGCCGTGAGCGCGGCGTAGATCGCCTGCTCCTCGCGCGCGACCTCCGCGTCGACCATCTTCATCCGGTTGCCGGCCTCGACGAGCGCGCGCGGCTCGACGAACACCGTGGCGCCGCTCGCGCTCGTCGCGTGGACGATCCCGGGGAAGCGCTCGTGCGCGTCGGAGCGCACCGGGAGCACGTAGCGCCCGTCGCGCTCGGTCCAGTAGCGGTCCTGGAGGATGTCCTCGTGCTTCTGGATGAGGTCCTCGAGGCGGCGCACGAGGCGCTCCCGCACCGCCCGGCGCTCCGCGCGCAGCGACTCGAGCTGCGGCGAGGCGCGGTCGGAGAGCGTGCCGTCCGGATCGAAGGCGAACGCGAGGTCGCGCGCGACGGCGTCGAGCTCGGGATCGACGGCGCAGGCCGCGTAGAGCGAGGGCGCGGCGTGGCGGCGGCCTTGCAGGTACTGCCGCAGCGTCCGCGCGGCCTCGAGCAGGCCGAGCACCGCGCGGAGCTCCTCGTTCGCGAGCGCGGCGCCGATGCGCGCCCGGTCGAGCGCGGCCTCGATCTCCGCGACGTCGCGCGTCGGCAACGGCTCGCCGGCGGCGTCGAGCTGGACCGCCTCGCGCACCTCCGCGAGCGCGGTGAGCGCCTCGGCGCGCGTCGCGGCGAACGGCAAGGCCCGCGCGAGCCGCTTGCCGGCGCGCGACGCGCAGCGCTCCGCGAGCGCCTCGAGGACGCGGTCCCACTCCAGGTCGGCGCGGGTCTTGGGCGGACAGGGGTCCGCGAGGGGCCCCTCGGGATCGTGTTCCATCAGAGTTCGGTCGGATCGCGGGCCACGCCGCCGGCCCCGCTCGGCATCGGGTTCTGCTCCTTCTCGAGGTAGCGGAAGATGGTGCGCGGGTCGACGCCGAGGTCGCGGGCCGTCTGCGTCCGGTTGCCGTTGTTGCGCTCGAGCGCCTCCAGCACGTACCGCCGCTGGAACTCCTCCTTCGCCTTCTCCAGCGGCATGACGGCGGTCTCGGCGCCGGGGCCGAGGTCGAGATCCTCGACCGAGAGGAGCGCCTGGTCGCAGAGGACGAGCGCCTTCTTGATGCGGTTCTCGAGCTGCCGGATGTTGCCCGGCCAGGGGTACTTCTTGATGGCGGCGAGCGCGGCGGGGCTGAAGCCGCGGACGGCGCTGCCGAGCTCGTCGGCGTACTTCGAGAGCAGCACCTTGGCGATGATCAGCACGTCGTCGCCCCGCTCGCGGAGCGGCGGGAGCCAGAGGTTCACGACGTTGAGCCGGTAGTAGAGATCCTCGCGGAAATTGCCGACGCGGATCTCCTCCTCGAGGTTCCTGTTCGTGGCCGCGACGATGCGGATGTCGACCTTCTCGGGCCTGGAGTCGCCGACGCGGAAGACGACGCGCTCCTGGAGGGCGCGCAGGAGCTTCACCTGGAGGTTCAGCGGGAGCTCGCCGATCTCGTCGAGGAACAGCGTGCCCTTGTCGGCGACCTGGAACTTGCCCGGGCGGCTGGCGATGGCGCCGGTGAAGGCCCCCCTCACGTGGCCGAAGAGCTCGCTCTCGATGAGGTTCTCGGGGATCGCGCCGCAGTTGATGGTGACGAACGGGCCGCCCTCGCGCTGGCTCCGCCGGTGCAGCTCCCGGGCGATGAGCTCCTTGCCGGTCCCGGTCTCCCCCGTGATGAGCACGCTGATGTCGGTCGCCGCGACCTTCTGCAGCTTGCGGAACACCTCGAGCATCGACGGGCAGGCGCCGATGATCTCGCCGAACTTCTTGTCGTGCAGCTCGGCGACGAGCTTCGCCTTGTCGGCCCGGAGCGCGTTCAGGAGCATCGCGTTCTGGAGGATGAGCGACGCCTGGGACGCGAAGATGCTCAGGAGATCGAGCTGCGCGCGGTCGAAGAGGTGCTTGATCTTGTCGTTGCCGACGTAGAGCGCGCCGATGATCTGGCCCTGCGACACGAGCGGCGCGCACATCACGCTGGAGAGCTTCATCGCGATGACGCTCTCGCTCCGGCCGAACTGCGCGTCGGCGAGCGCGTCGGAGACGATCACGGGGCGGCCCGTGGTGACGACCTGCCGCACGATGCTGTCCGAGATCCCCCCGGCCGCGTCGGTGATCGCCTCCTTGCGGACGTTGCGCGACGCGCGCACCGCGAGCTTGCGGTCGCCGCCCGGGGAGCTCGCCCGAGCAGCGCCCCCGCGGATCGCCGAGTCGGCCGCCGCCTCGGCGCCCTCCAGCAGCAGCAGGAAGCCCTTGTCGGCGTGGGTCAGCTCGATCACGTCGTCGAGCATCGCCTCGAGGAGCTCGTCGACGTTGCGCCGGTTGATGAGCTTCTCGCTGAAGGCGAACAGCTTGCGCACGCCGGCGAGCTCCGACGAGCCCTGGACGGCCGCGGACCGCTCCGCCCCGCCCTCCCCCGGGAGCCGCTCCTGCGCGGGGGGCGCCTCGGCGAACATCGAGAAGCCGAGCTCCACCGCGCCGAGCTGCAGCCGGTCGCCGTGCACCAGCCGGGCGCGCCGCTTCTTCTTGCCGTTGATCGCGATCTCCCCGTCGCGCTCGCACTCCTCCAGCACGAAGTCGCGCCCGTCGAACACGATCTGCGCGTGATGCTCCAGGACCCCCGCCCCCACGATCGCGACGTCGTTTCCTAGCGCCTTGCCGATCGTCGTCATCGGCTTGTGGACGCTGTACAGGCGAGGCGCGCCCTCGGAGGCGAAATACTTCAGGGTCGGCATCGAGCCCAGCATAGCAGGCGCGCCGCGACCCCACGCAGCCGTGTTGCCCGGCACACCGCGGCTTACCAGAGCTCTCCGATGAGGGTCGCGCCCATGCCGCCCCGGTAGGGCGTGAGCCCGCCGCCGAGCACGCGCGCGAACGGGGGACGGCTGCGCTCTTCCTGCTCGTTCAGGACGACGTCGCCGCCGCGGTCCGGCTTGCCCAGGAACACCGCGCCCGCGACGATGCCGAGGGCGCCGGCCGCGCCCTGGGCGATGAGGCCGCGGCGCGGGTCGTGATCGCTGCCGAGGTACGCGAAGTAGATGGGCAGCGAGATCACCGCGCCGAGGCCGAGGCCGCCCCACATCCAGGCGAGCTGATTCCACGACGGCGTCCACGCCGCGGACAGGCCGACCGCGCCCGCGGTCGCGACGTTGAACCCGATCAGGCCGCCGAGGGAGATGCTGTCGTTGGCCTCGCTGAAATCGCCGTTGCTGGCGGCGCCCCCGAACGCGCTGCCGATGAGCGTGCCCCACACCGCGCTCGAGGCGATGAGCATGTTGGTCTGCGGCCTGGGCCGGAACAGATGATAGAACGCCCACCCCGCGGCCCCGCCCACCGTGGAGCCGATCACCTCCGACGTCGCGAGCCCGAGGAAGCCCCACTCCTCCCCCTCCTCCGCCGTGACGTACTGGTAGGAGGCCACGCCGAGCCCCTCGCCCGCGCCGATCACCATGCCCGTGGCGATCGCGGAGGGCATGCCGCGCGGCATCGGCGGCGCGTCGAGGAAGTAGACGCCCACCGGCGCGGCGACGCCGAGGAGCGCGGGCGCGATGAACTGCAGGCCCGGGTCGTCGATGCCGACGAGCGCGTCGAACCAGATGCCGGTCCCGACGCCGTAGGCCACCGACGTGGCGTAGAGATAGCCGACCTCGAGCGGCGTCGACTTCGGCCGGCTCGTCCTCCGCGGGGGCGGCGGGTACGCATAGCCGCCGTACGGCCCCGGAGCCTGGCCGTACTGGCCGCCGTAACCGTACTGGCCGCCGTACGCCCCGCCCTGCTGCCCCCCGTACGCCCCGCCCTGCTGCCCGCCGTAGGGCGCGCCGTACTGGGCGGAGGCCGTCCAGCTGACGCTCGACAGGAGGAGCGCGGAGGTGAGACCCACGAGGTGGCGCGTCTGCATCGCGGCGCCACTTTACAACGTGACGAAGGGAGAGGCGCGCGCGGTGCGAGAAAATCCCTTCCGGCGGGCCGACTCCGCGCCTCACTCCTTCGTGAGCGCGCGGGTCATGAGGTCGACGACGGCCCGCGGCGGCGGCTTCCCCTCGTAGAGCATGCGGTACACCTCGACCACGATCGGCATGCTCACGCCGAGCTCGCTCGCGAGGTCGTACGCGCTCTTCGCCGTCTTCACCCCCTCGGCGACGTGACCGAGGCCCGCGAGGATCTCGTCGAGCTTCCGTCCCCTGCCCATCTCGATCCCGACGGTGCGGTTGCGCGACAGCTCGCCCGTGCAGGTGAGCACCAGATCGCCCATCCCGGAGAGCCCCGCGAGCGTGAGCGGGCTCGCCCCCTTCGCCGCGGCCATGCGGCCGATCTCCGCGAGGCCGCGCGTGATGAGGCCGGCGCGCGCGTTGTGGCCGAGGCCGAGGCCGTCGCAGATGCCGGCCGCGATGGCGATGACGTTCTTGAGGGCGCCGCCCACCTCCACGCCCACGACGTCCTCGGACGAGTAGACCCGGAACCGCTCGGTCGCGAGCATGCGCTGCACCACGTGCGTCGCCTGCGGGCTCCTGCCCGCGACCACCACGGCGGTCGGCTGGCCGGCCGCGACCTCCCGCGCGAAGCTCGGGCCCGACAGGTACGACAGCCGCGGCTCGGCCTCCGGCCCGAGCTCGTCGACGAGCACCTCGCTCATCAGCATCAGCGAGTCGTTCTCGATCCCCTTCGTCGCGCTGCAGACGAGCGCGTCCCGCAGGATGTGGGGGCCGGCCGCGCGCACCACCTCGCGGAGCGCGTGCGACGGCACGACGATCACGACGAGCTCCGCGCCGCGGAGCGCGTCCTCGAGATCGCTGGTCGCGCGCAGGCTCGCGGGCAGGTCCACGTCCGGCAGGTAGCGGCGGTTCTGGCGCTCGCGCTCGATGCGCTCGGCCAGCTCGGCGTGGTGCGCCCAGACCGCGGTGGGGTTGCCCTTGTCCGCCAGCAACTTCGCGAGCGCCGTCCCCCAGGCGCCGGCCCCGATCACTGCGACGTTCGCCATGGAGGCGACCCTATCACCACCCGCCCGCCGCGCCGAAAGGGGCGCCGCGCCCCGCTCGCGCCGCCGGCCTTTCGATTATGCTGCGCCCATGCTCCTCCGCACCGCCGCCCGCGCGCTCGGCCTCGCGCTCTGCCTCTCGCTGCTCGGGGGGCTCGCGGGCGCGTGCGGGCAGGGCGCGCTCGGCGTCCTGCCGGGCGTCGTGAACGACCCGGGCAACCTGTCGCTCCGCAGGGCCCTCCTGTCCTACGCGACGGGCCAGATCTGCGGCGAGATGCAGCGGCGCAGCGTGCCGCTGCGCCTGCGTGACGAGGATCCGGTGACCGGCCGGTTCTACCCGAGCTCCTGCCTCGTCCAGGATCTCGCGAACGGGAACCTCTTCGTCCAGTTCGGAGGAAGCGGCTTCGTCTGGACGAACCTGACGAAGCGCATGAGCTTCGACGCGAGCGCCGCCGTCGAATACGACCACGACTTCCTGATGGATGGCGACACGATGTACGTCTACTTCCGTCAGCGCTCGACCACGGCGGCGAGCTTCACCACCCGGCTCATCGAGCAGCCCGCCGCGATCTCGGTCGCCGGCGTGTCGCTCGCCCAGGGCAGCGCCTTCGCCAACGCGCTCGGCGCCCAGCTCGTGAAGACCGAGATCGCCCGTGGCTTCACCGTCATCCGCGACGACGACGGCGCGGTGCAGTTCGGCCTGGGCATCATCGAGAAGGGGCAGCGGCCCCGCGCCCCGTACGAGCGCCGGGAGAACGGCAAGCTCCTCGTGGCCAACGAGCGGACCGAGGTGCACCAGAACCAGCGCGACTACATCGGCCCGCTGGAGATCACCGACGGCGGCCAGGCGGTGACGCTCACGGTCGCGCTCGAGGGGGCGCCGGGCGTGGACGTGCTCCTCGTCCCCCGGGGCCTCGGAGAGCAGTGGCTCCAGGCGTACCTGACGCAGGCCGCGCCGGCGCCGATCTCGGCGCCGCCCCTGCTCGACGAGCCGGTGTACTCGGGCGCCCCGTTCCGGCGAACGGTGCCGCTCCCGAGGGGGCAATATTACCTGGTCGTCGACAACACGGGCACCGCGGGTCGGACGCAGCCGACGACCTACGCCCTCGACGACCGGGCCGGCCTGGTGAGCTATGCCGTCGAGGTCGGAGACGCCCCGTGACGCGGCAGCGGGTGGCGCTGCGCGCTTGCCCTGGCGAGGGGCGACGTATACATAAGCCCTCTCTTGCCGCCGCGCCCCGATGATGAACCCCAGAGCCCCCCTTCGGTCGCGGCCCATCGGCCTCCGAGCGCGGAGCTTTCTCCCTCGATGAAAGGGAGCGCGAGCACCGAGGCCCGCGTCAGCGCGGCCAGGCCGGCCAGCGGCCCGGAACAGCGCTCGAGCGGCAGCTCGCCTCCCCCCGGAGGCAAGGACGGTCGGCTGCTGCGCTTCCTGTTCCACCTCGTGTGGATCGGCCTCGTGCCCTTCGCGCTCGCGGTCGTGAACGTCTGGCTGCTCACCCCGCCCCCGGGCGGCAGCGCGCAGCCGCTCCGCGTGTTCGTCGGCGAGCAGCAGATCCCCGCGGGCATCGTGCTCTTCACGATCTTCGCGATGATCCTCTGGCGGTTCCGCCACGAGCTGCCGTTCGCGTCGGCGATCGGCGTCGGCGGGCGGCGGGACATCCCGCCGAAGGCGCGCGCGCGCTTCGAGGACGCCGCCGCGCTCCTCGAGGAGGCCCACCGGATCCTGCGCGGCCGCAAGCGCGAGGTCGAGCGCGAGCTGACGAGCGGCGAGCGCGAGCAGGTCACGCAGGCGATCGCGGCGCTCGAGCGCGCGATGACCGCCGACACGTTCGACGCCGACGAGTTCGACGCCGCCCACGGCCGCGCCGACCGCGTCATCGGCGAGCACCTCGGCCGCTGGCGCAAGGGCGAGATGCGCGAGTACGCCGAGTCGATCGGCATCGCCGTCGCCGTGGCGCTCATCCTGCGCGCCTTCGTCGTCGAGGCGTTCAAGATCCCGAGCGGCTCGATGATCCCGACCCTCATGGTCGGCGACCACATCTTCGTCAACAAGTTCACCTACGGCCCGCTCATCCCCTGGACCGACCAGCGCCTCTTCCCGCGCCTGCCGCCGGCGCGGGGGGACGTGATGGTGTTCAAGTTCCCGGAGAACAAGGAGCAGGACTTCATCAAGCGGACGATCGCCATCCCGGGCGACACGCTGGAGGCGATCAACGGGCGCCCGATCCTCAACGGCTGGCTCGTCCCCCACTGCCACGTCGGCCCCTACCGCTACGAGGGCCGGCAGGCGGAGCTGTTCGTCGAGTTCCTCGGGGACAAGTCGTACCTCACGCTCTACGACGCGAACCCCGACGAGACGATGTGCGAGGAGAGCAACGACTGCGGGCCGGGCCACGCCTGCCGCGCGGGCGTCTGCGGCATGCTCCAGGGGCCGTTCAAGGTCGCCGCCGACGAGGTGTGGGTGATGGGCGACAACCGCCACAACAGCCACGACTCGCGCAGCTGGCGCGGCGGGCTCGGCGCGGGCGTGCCCTTCGAGTACATCAAGGGGCGCGCGATGTTCGTGTGGATGAGCTTCGGGCCGGGCGGCGGCATCGCGCAGGATCGCCTCTTCGTCAACGTGATGGGCCGCCCCAAGCTCCCCGGCGCCCACGAGGCGAGCCTCCAGGCCGGCCTCGACAGGTGCCTGCGGGAGCGGCCGCCGGTCTCCGAGACGACCCCGCCGCCCGCCCCCGCGCGCGCGCCGTCGAAGCGCCGCTGAGCGCGCCAGCAGGAGCGCGCCCGGGTGCGCCGCCCGCCCCCGCGCGCGCGCCGTCGAAGCGCCGCTGAGCGCGCCAGCAGGAGCGCGGCCGGGCGCGCCGCCCGCCGCGCCCTCCCGCTCGCAGACGCGCGCGCAGGACCGCCCGGGTGCGCCCGTGGACCGCGCCCCGGACCGTGCCCCGCCGAGGCTTCCAAGGTCGACGCAGCGAGTCATCCGGCTCGCTCGCTGACAGATCTGCTGCAATTTTCCGATGGGCACCCGGTCGTCCGCGCGCCACGCTAGATGCGCCTGAGGCGCCCGTGCGCCAGCCGCGGGCGCCTCGGCGCGGAACAGGAGCCAGGCGCATGAGCGAGACGATGTGGGCGCTGACCTACGATCGCGAGCGGGACCCGTGGGAGTCCACGATCGGGCTGGTCAAGGCGGAGGTCGAGCGCCCGTCGATCGACGAGGGCAAGGACTATCACGACCGGGCGAGCGTGCTCGTCAAGCCGCTGATGACGGGCTTCTGCGGGTCCGATCGCGGCATCTGGTTCCGCACCGCCTTCAAGGACATGATCTTCCGGTCGCTCGATCGCGACCGGAGGTCGACGCGCACGATCGGCCACGAGCTCCTCGGCCGCGTCGTCGATCTCGGGACCGACGCGCGCCGGTCGTTCGGGCTGGCGGTCGGCGACATCGTCTCGACCGAGAGCCACATCGCCTGCGGCGCCTGCTACCAGTGCCGGGTCGGCGACACGCACGTGTGCGCCGACGACAAGATCATCGGGATCAGCGAGGATGGCTGCTTCGCCGAGGTCGTCAAGCTGCCCGCGAAGAACCTGTGGCGCACCGATCTCGCGCGGATCCGGCCCGAGGTCGCCGCGGTGCAGGAGCCGTTCGGCAACGCCGTGCACGCGTGCACCAAGGTGAACCTCCGCGGCAAGCGCGTGGCCATCTTCGGCTGCGGCACCATCGGGCTCTTCGCGATCGCGATCGCCCGCGCGATGGGGGCGATCTACGTGATCGGCGTGGAGCCGGCCGAGCAGAACGCGGAGATGGCCCGCCGCCTGGGCGCCGACGTGGTCCTCCGGCCGCGGAGGGCGAGCCCCGAGCGCCCCCACGCGAGCGATCCCGAGCTGACCGAGCGCATCCGGAAGCTCACCGACGGCGTCGGGGTCGACGTCGTGCTCGAGATGAGCGGCGTGAACAGCAGCGTCAACAACGCGATCCACGCGGCCAGGCGCGGGGGGGACGTCATCCTCTTCGGGCTGAAGAGCGGCGACGCGGTGATCGAGAACTTCGACCGCCTCATCGTGGACGGCATCAGCCTCCACAGCGTGATCGGCCGCCGCATCTTCGAGACGTGGCACATCACGCGCCACCTGCTCGAGTCGCGCGACCCGAACATCCACGACCTCATCTGGGAGGTCATCCTGAACCGGGGCGAAGGGACGGTGTTCGACTTCGACGACTACGACGCGGCGACGTTCCAGGAGGCGATCTCGAGCCACCCGAAGGTGATCCTCCGGTACTGATCCGGTCAGCCGACCACCCCGAGCTGCGCTGATCCGGTCAGCCGACCACCCCGAGCTGCGCTGATCCGGTCAGCCGACCACCCCGAGCTGCGCTGATCCGGTCAGCCGACCACCCCGAGCTGCCGGCCGACCTCGCGGAACGCCGCGAGCGCGCGATCGACGTGCTCGGGCTCGTGCGCGGCCGAGAGCTGCACCCGGATGCGGGCCTCGCCCTTCGGCACGACCGGGTACGAGAAGCCGATGACGTAGATGCCCTCGGCGAGGAGCGCCCGCGCCATCTCGTTCGCGAGCCGCGCCTCGCCCAGCATGATCG
Organism: Sorangium cellulosum; assembly: GCF_004135735.1. Taxonomy (GTDB): domain Bacteria; phylum Myxococcota_A; class Polyangia; order Polyangiales; family Polyangiaceae; genus Sorangium; species Sorangium cellulosum_F. The sequence goes on from NZ_CP012670.1 coordinate 8,432,631, forward strand.
GCACGATCGGGTGCGTGCCCGGCTTGATCGTGAACCCGGCCTGCGTCATCCCCTGCCGGAACCGGCGCGCGTTCTCCATCACCCGCTCGCGCAGCGACGGCTCGGCGTCGATGAGGTCGAACACGGCGATCGACGCGCCCGCGATCACGGGGGCGAGCGTGTTGGAGAACAGGTACGGCCGCGAGCGCTGCCGGAGCAGGTCGACGATCTCCTGCCGGCCGGTCGTGAACCCGCCGCTCGCCCCGCCCAGCGCCTTGCCCAGCGTCGAGGTGATCACGTCCACGCGGTGCATGACCCCGCAGAGCTCCGCGGTCCCGCGCCCCGTCGGCCCGATGAACCCGGTGGCGTGCGAGTCGTCGACCATCACCATCGCGCGGTGCTTGTCGGCGAGATCGCAGATGGTATCGAGCTTGGCGAGGTACCCGTCCATCGAGAAGACGCCGTCGGTGGCGATCAGCCGGAGCCGCTTGCCGGACGTCTTGCGCAGGATGTCCTCGAGCGCGGCCATGTCCCCGTTCGGGTAGCGGTGCCGTTCGGCCTTGCAGAGGCGGATCCCGTCGATGATCGACGCGTGGTTCAGCGCGTCCGAGATGACGGCGTCCTCCTCGCCGAGCAGCGTCTCGAACAGGCCGCCGTTCGCGTCGAAGCAGGACGAGTAGAGGATCGCGTCCTCGGTGCCGAAGAAGCGCGCGATCCGGGACTCCAGCCGCCGGTGCAGATCCTGCGTGCCGCAGATGAACCGGACGCTGGAGAGGCCGAATCCGTGGGAGTCGAGCGCCCTCTTGGCCGCGTCGATGACCGCGGGATGCGACGAGAGGCCAAGGTAGTTGTTCGCGCAGAAGTTGAGGACCTCGCCCCCGCCCTCCGTCCGGATCGCCGGCCCCTGCGGCGTCGCGAGGATCCGCTCCTCCTTGTAGAGCCCCGCCGCACGGATGTCCTCCAACGCCCGCGCGTACACTGACCGAGCGACATCGAACATGGGAGTTTTATAAAACGAGGCTGACAGCGGGTCGACGGGGGAACGCCGTCCGGCCGTCCTGCGCAACGCCGGGGGGTGGGGCGTGCCGGGGGCTCACCTCCGGGGCTTGCGTTCCGGCGAGCCCCTTTCGTGGCTCGCCTGCACGAAAGCCCCTCCGGTGAGCCCCCGGCACGCCCCACCCCCCGGCGTTGCGCCTCGACCCGAGCGCCGGCAGGCGCCGCCGGACTCGAGAGACAGGGTGCGCGCGGCTTTCTCGATCGGAGACCGGCCGAGGCCTACACGACCCGGGAGGACCATGGCAGAACGGGTCGCGCGAGGCGCCGCGCCATGGCCCTACGAGGGCCGCGCGGGCGCCGTCCACGCGAGAGCCCGCGCGCCGCGGACGAGCGCGCGAGCCGCGCCGTCGGGAGGAGAAGGCATGACGGGAGCCAGGGGGCACTTCCGGCGAAGCGTCGGTGCGCTGTGCGCGGCCGCACCGCTCGCGCTCGCCGCGGGCAACCCGGGTTGCAGCCGCGCGGAGGAGACGCCTGGACGGACCAGCACGAGAGCCGCCGCCGGAACCGGGGGCGCGCCCGCGGCGAGCAGCGCGGACGGAGGCGGCGGCGGGGGCGGCGGGGGCGGCGGGGCGTCCTACGCGGTCGCGGCCGTCGTGCCGGCGCGGGCGTTCGACGCGACGCCGGATCCCGGCGCGGCCCACGTCTACTTCACCGCCATCGACGCGAGCGGCAGGGCCGGCGTCTTCAAGGCCAGCGCGCGCGGCGAGGCGAGGGCCGTCGAGGTCGCCGTCGGCCCCCCGTTCGTCGCGCCGCTCGGGATCGCGACGAGCACGGATGGCGGCCGCCTGTTCGTGGCCGATCCGGGCGCGGGCAGCGCGGCCGACCGCGACGCAGGCCACGTCTTCGCCATCGATCCGACCGGCGGCGCCGTCGCGCCCGTCCAGGGGGGCGAGGGGCTGGTCGCGCGCGCCCTCGAGGTCGTCCGCGCGGCGGACGGCGAGGACCGGATCCTCGTCTCGGGGCGCGATCCCGCCGACGGTCAGCCCGGCGTGTTCTCCCTGCCCGCGCGCGGCGGGGACGTCGCCGTGATCGCCAGGGGGAGCCCGCTGGCCGATCCGAGCGGCGTCGCGGCCGCCGGCGCCGGCGATCGCGACGTCTTCGTCTGCGACCCCCTCGCGAGCCCCGACGGGACGGCGACGATCTTCCGGATCGAGGACGGCTTCGTGAGCCCCTTCGCCACCGGGCTCCACGCGGGTTACCCCTGCGGCCTCGCGCTGACGCGCGACGGCGCGGCGCTGTTCGTGCTCACCCGCGACGTGGCCCGAGGCGCCGACGAGATCGTGCGGATCGACGTGGCGTCCGGGGCGCGCTCGTCGATCGAGATCGGCGCGCGGGGCCATGACGAGCCCGGCGGCCTGCACCGGGCGAAGGGCGCCGATGTCTTCGCGTTCGTCGATCACAGGGCCCAGGAGACGGGCTCGGTGTTCCTGCTCCGTCCGTGAGCCACCGCAGAGGAGCGACTGGGAGGACCCGCACGCATGATCCACCGACCGTCGCGCGCCGGCGCCGCCTTGGCGGTGTCCGTCGCGCTCAGCGCATCCGGCCTCGCCGCGGCGTCGAGCCACCGCGAGGCGCCCGCCATCGCGCGGGATCCGGCCGCCGACAACACCGATCTCCATGCGTGGGTGGAGGGCGGAAACCTCGTGATCCTGGCGAGCTACATCCCGCACGAGGAGCCCGCCGGCGGGCCGAACTTCCACGGCTTCTCGGACGACGTGCTGTACGAGGTGCACATCGCCCGCGGGCCGTCGAGCCTCGAGGACGCGCTGACCTACCAGTTCCGGTTCTCGACCACGGCCTACCGCGCGTCGGATCCGGCGGGGCTCCCCGCGCCGCCGAGCGGCGGCGACGAGCTCTTCTCGCAGCTCGCCGGCGCGGAGCAGACGTACACCATCACGAAGCTCGAGGGCGGGGCGAGGACCGTCATCCTGGCCGACGCCCCGGTCGCGCCGCCGAACATCGGGCGGCGGACGAACCAGCTCGTCTACGGGATCTCCGGCGGCGGCTACCCCGCGTTCGCGACGTCCTCCAAGTTCCTCAAGCAGATGGCGGGCGGCGAGGGGCGCGCCTGGGTCGGCCCGCGCGACGACGGCTTCTACGCCGACGTCGGCCACGGGTTCGACCTCGCGGGGATGTGCCCGCTCCTCGCGGCGCCGAGCCCGTCGTGCACCCCGCGCGACAGCCTCGCCGGCCACAACGTCCACACGCTCGCCCTCGAGATCCCGCTGGCGAAGGTCAACGGCGGCGCGGCCCCCACGCCCGGGCCGAGCGACCAGCAGACGCTCGGTATCTGGGCCTCCGCGAGCCGGCGCAAGGTGCGGATCCTGCGCGCGAACGGGCAGGAGGACGGCCTCGGCCCCTGGGTCCAGGTGTCGCGGGTGGGCCTGCCGCTCATCAACACCTGGATCATCGGCCTGCAGGACAAGGACAAGTACAACCGGGCGCACCCGCGCGACGACCTCGCCAACTTCGGGGCCTACTTCCTGAACCCGATCCTGGTGCGCGACGCCGAGTTCGCGGGCCTGTACCGGGCCGGCCAGCCGCTCGCGGCCTTCGATCCCGGGGCGCTGAAGGAGAACCGGACCGACCTCATCGACACCTTCAGCCTGAAGCCCGCGAGCCTCGGGGGACACGACCTGGAGACCTTCGGCGACGTGCTGCGGATCGATCTCGGAATGCCGTCGGCCTTCCCGAACGGCCGCGCGCTGGTCCCCGGCGCGGACCACGAGCAGACCGACATCACCGACGCGTTGCTCACGCTCCTGCTGACCGGCGCGACCGGCGCGACGGCGGGCGACGGCGTCGCCGCGAACGACGCGCTGTTCCTCCCGACCTTCCCCTATCTCGCGACGGCGTGGGAGGGCGCAAGCCAGGGTCACTTCACGCCCTGAGCCGTCGAGCCCCGGGCCGCCCCGGGCGGCGCGCCGTCGGCGCACGCGCGTCCGGCGCAGTGGCCGCAGCACTCGGGGTGCGCCTCGGCGAAGCGGGTCTGGCGGGTGACCGCGGCGAGCGCGTCGACGGACCGGCCGCAGGGGCCCGCGGCGCGCGGGGCGCGGCAGGTGCCCGCGTCGGTGGGGCCCGCGCCGTCGCAGCGCAGCCCGTCCACGCACTCGAGCGACGAGCGGCACCGCGCCCCGACGCCGAGCGTGCCCCGCACGATCCCCTCGCACGCGGGCGGGACCGCGGCGGCGAGCGGGGAGACCCAGCCGCACCCCTCGAGCGACCGCGCCATCGCGGCGACGCAGCGGCTCACGTCGTCGGGCGAGAGCGTCACCGCCCTCGCGCGCACCGCGAAGCTCAGCGCGCGCGTGCACTCGGAGGTGGCGTGGAACCCCACGGCGGCGCCGCGGCACGCCGCCTTGCGCCGCGCCGGCAGCGCGTGCAGCGCCTCGCACAGCCGCGCCGCGTGCGGCTCCGGCGCGCCCTCGAGCGCCGGGTAGACCGGGGTGATCTCGTCCGCCGCCGGCCTGCCGGCGGGCGCGGAGCCGTCCGACGCTGGGAGGCCGGCGGGCGCGGAGCCGTCCGACGCCGGGAGGCCGCCGGGCGACGACGTCCGAGGCGCCGCGCTCGCGCTGGCGTCGGGCGCGCTGCGCTGCGCGCGCCCGCAGCCGACGACGATCGGCGCGACCAGCGCCGCGACGCCGAACCGCCGCAGGCGGCCGCCATCCGTCGAGACAGGCAATGCGATCTCCTCCGCGCCGCGCGCTGCTGATGGATCGAGCGATGTGCCAGCGCAGCGAGCTTGCCGGCGCAGGGCGGCGAGGCAAGCTCTTTCGCGATCGGGCCGGGCGCGCGGCGCCGGGGCGATCCACGCGGCTCGCCCCGGGCGGAGCCCCGGCGAGCCAGGAGGTCAGCCGCTCCGATGCCGCGACGAACGGGTTGCCTCTTCGCCTGTCTCGCCCTGAGCGGGAGCCCCGGATGCGCCGAGCGATCGCGCGGCGAGGCCGCCCCGGCCGAGCGCGCCGCCGCGGCCCAGGCCAGCGCCGAGCGCGCCGCCGCGGCCCAGGCCAGCGCCGAGCGCGCCGCCGCGGCCCAGGCCAGCGCCGAGCGCGCCGCCGCGGCCCAGGCCAGCGCCGGCCTCGACGCGGCGCGCAGGCTCGCGCTCGCGGCCCCGGCGGGCGCAGGCGCGATCGACCGCGAGATCCAGGCGCTCTCGCGGCGGCTCGAGCGGGCCCCCGGCGGGCCCGATCTGTGGAGCGCGCTCGGCCACGCCTGGATCCGGAAGGCGCGCGCGTCGGGCGATCCGTCGCTCTACCGGAACGCCGGCGCGTGCGCGGACGTCGCGCTCGCGCTCGCGGAGGACCATCGCGCGGCGCTCAACCTGCGCGGCCTCGCGCTGCTCCACGATCAGCGGCTCGCCGAGGCGCGCGACGCCGCCGAGCAGGTCCTCTCGCGGGACGGAGGCGACGTGGTCGCGCTCGGGACGCTGAGCGACGCCTCGCTGGAGCTCGGCCTGTTCCAGGCGGCGGCCGAGGCGGCGCAGCGGATGGTCGACCTCAGGCCCGGCCTGCCGTCGTACGCGCGCGCCGCGCGCCTCCGCTGGCTCCAGGGCGACGCGGCCGGCGCGAGGCAGCTCTTCCACCTCGCGCGGCGCGCGGGCGATCCGCGCGAGCCCGAGGCGCTCGCGTGGACCCTCGCGCAGGCGGCCACGGTGTCGTGGCACGAGGGCGATTACGAGGCCGCGGACCGGGGCTTCGCGCAGGCGCTCGCCGCGCAGGGCGAGTATGCGCCGGCGCTCGCCGGCAGGGCGCGCGTCGCGCTCGCCCGCGGCGCGTGGGGGCGCGCCGTCGAGCTCCTCGAGCGGGCCTCCCGGAGGAGCCCCGACGCGGAGATCGCGTGGCTGCTCGGCGACGCCAGGGCGGCCGCGGGCGACCCCGCCGGCGCGGCCGAGGCCTACGCGCGCGTGGTGGCGTCAGGGCGGCGGGCGGACCGCCGCACGCTCGCCCTCTACTATGCGACCAAGGGCCTGGAGCGCGACGAGGCCGTGCGGCTCGCCGCCGCGGAGCGCGCCGTCCGCGGCGACATCTACACCGAGGACGCCTGCGCCTGGGCGCTGTACCGCGCCGGGGAGCTCACCGAAGCGCGCGCGGCGAGCGATCGAGCGCTGGCCCTCGGCACGAGGGACGCCCGCCTGCTCTACCACGCCGGGGCGATCCGGATCGCCCTCGGCGCTCGGAAGGAAGGCGAGCGGCTCGTGCGGGCAGCGCTCGATCTGAATCCCAGGTTCGACATGACGGGCGCCGCCGAGGCGGAGCGGATCCTCGCGCGACGGAGAGGCCCCCGCGGCCCGGCTCGCTGACGAGCCCCGTGGCTGAGCTCGCGAGTCAGATCGGGAGTGCGCGGGAGGGAGCGCGCCGCTAGGTCTCGTATTTCACGGCAGAGGGGATGACCATGGGCGGAGGAGCAACCGCGGGCTGCGCCTGAGGGGCGGACGGATGGGCTGGCCTCGAGCCTGGCTGGCTCTTCGGCGGCTGGCCGTGGAGCTCCCGCAGCCGGGCCGGCGCCGGCTCGATCGCCGTGGGGGGCTCTTCCGTGGTCTCGGCGGTCGGGCTGGGCGGCACGCTCACCGCGGGCGGAGGCGGCACGAACATCCTTGGTACCCGGATGGAGCGGGCGATCGACGCCACCTCCGGAAAGCTCACCGCCATTCGCTCGACAAATGCCGCACGGGCCGCATCATCGGGAGCGCTCGCCGAGGCCTTCGCGACCCGCAGCGCCGACCAGAGCTCGTAGTACCAGGCGGAGAGGGAGGCATGCGCTTCCAGCAGGTCACGAATGGTATCCTCGGAAACGATGATGTTCTTGCCCATGGGCGAGAGGATACATGACCGAGCGGCGCATCCCACCTGGTTCGAACGGCTCAAGCCCCGGCCTCACGACGTCGGGCGGCGCCGTGGCGCTCGCGGAGATCGGCGCTCACCACGGCGCCGGACCGCCGGTCGACGCCCCCGCGCCGCTGCGGATCATCTCCTATAACGTCCGCTATTTCGGCCACGGCACGCGGGGCATCGCCTCCACGAGCGCCGCGATCACCCGGATTGCGACGACGCTCTCGCGGCTGTCGCCGCTGCCCGATCTCGTGTGCCTCCAGGAGGTGGAGACCCAGTCGCTGCGCTCCTCGACGATGAACCCGCGGTGGCATCCGGAGGAGACGCAGCTCGACCGCCTGATGACCGAGCTGCATGCGGCGCTCTCGCGGGCAGAGCGGCGCGAGCGCTTCGTCGCTTATTACTTCCCCGCGCACACCTACCGGCTCACCGCGCGGACGAACATCTACACGACGGGGCTCGCGGTCATCGCGCGCGACACGTTCCGCATCGGACATCACAACGCGGAGCGCCCGCACGACATCACCCATCGGCGGCGGGTGAGGCGCCTGAAGCAGACGCGCATCTGTGCGCACGTGTCGTTCGAGCACGAGAGCGGGCAGAGCTTTGATGTGTTCAACACCCACCTCAGCCTGCCGAGCGTGTTCGCGCGGGAGTTCTGGACGGGCGAGGCGCGGATGGGGTTCGGGCCGAACCAGCTCGAGGAGGCGAAGGTGCTCGCCGATTTCGTCCGCCGCGAACGCCGGAGCGACAACTTCATCGTGGTGGGCGACTTCAACTCGCTGCCGGGCTCGCCGGTCGACCGCTTCCTGCGCGAGGAAGGCGGGTTCGTGGACGCGTTCGCCAAGGTCCGCTGCCTCTCCGAGATCGAGGCGCGGGCGTTCCCGACGGCCGGCTTCATGAACCTGCGCATGCACCTCGACCACGTGTATTCGTCGGAGCGCCTCGAGTGGCTCGACTTCGCGGGCACGCACCCGTTCGGGCACAAGGGCGCGTTCGCCGGGCTGTCCGATCACGTCCCGCTGATCGCCCGCTGCCGGCTGCCGGGCTCGTCCGGCTGACCTCGGCCCCGGGCGGCGGTGGGGCGCGCCGGACGCTCACCCCGGCAGCCAGAGCAGGTCATCCATGATGGGCTCGAGGCACGCGGAGATCTGGAGCCCGATCTCGCCGCCGCACGCGAGCTTGCCGAAGCAGGCGCGGACCTGCTGCCGCCCGCGGCTGTTCATCGCGCCGATCGCCCGCTCGAGCTGCGGCCCGAGCCCGTCTTCCAGGCTCTGCCGGCAGGTGTCGTAATCGACATCCCCGCACCCGGCGACGCGACCGCAGAGGACGGCCATGAACGGCGCGAGATCGGCGTGAGGCAGCGTGGTGGCCGTCATCGCCTCGGAGCCGCAGCGGCTCACCTCGGCGGCGTACTCGGGGGTGAAGGGGTCGCCCTCGAACCGCTGGAGCGCCGCGAGCGAGCACTCCGAGGTCGCGCGGAGCATCCTCGGCGAGGCCATCGTCGTGTGCCGGGTGCACTCGTCGAACTTGGGCCAGCTCCTGGCCTGGCTGGTGGCCCGCTGGTAGAGCGCGTCGAGGTACTCGCACCACGCGCGCTGGGCCTCGCGCTGCTCGCGCTGCTCGCCGCCCGCCTTCCGGGCGTCGGCCGCCTCGGGCGCGGGTCGCGCGGGCGCGTTGCTCGCGGCCGCCGCCGGGGGCGGCGGCGTCGACCCGCCGCACCCCAGGGCGAGGGCCAGGGAGCCCAGCGAGGCGGCGCCGAGCGGGGCAAGGGCGGCGCGAACGCTGCGACCACGGACTTTGCCTTTCACGAGAGCCTCCCTTCGTCGAGCAGGCTGCGGAGCAGCCCCGCATGACCGGCCATGCGCGTGCAGAACCGGATCAGCGACGGGGAACGTGCACAGCCCAGGCCACGCGCGTGTCCGGCCGCGGCAGCGTCGGTCGGGCGGCGCCCTCGGGCGCAGCGGCCCTCGGGCCGCAGCGGCGCGCGGGGACCCCGGGAGCAGCGGCGCGCGTGGGCCCCGGGAGCAGCGGCGCGCGGCGGTGGAGCGAGCGGGGTGGCTCGGCGGGGTCAGAGGATGGACCGGCAGCCCGGGCGCTGCCCGACGAGCAGCTTGAGCTTGAAGAGCGCGCCGATCTGCCCGCGATCCATGGCGATGCGCGGGAAATTCAGGGGGTCGAAGGACGAGAGCATGCAGAGCCCGGAGTTGTTGGTGAAGCCGAGCTCGAAGCCGGCCTCGTGCACGGCGCGGTGGAAGGCGCCGGACAGGCGGTATCCGACGGGGTACGCGACCGCGTGCACGGCGTCGTCCAGGGCCTCGGTGAGCACGCGGCGGGAGCGCGCGAGATCGCGCGCGGCCTCGTCGGGCGACAGCGTCTGGAGGACGCGATGGCTGTGCGAGTGCGACTGCACATCCATGCCTGCCCGCCGCAGCGCCCTGATCTGCCTCCAGTCCATGATCGTCCTCGCCGCGAGCGCGCGCTCCTCGCCGAGATCGATCGACACCCCCGTGGCGCGCTCGATCTCGTCCCACATGCGGCCGATGTCGAGGCCGGAGGTGCGCTTGATGGTCCGGCAGACGAGCGCCGCGGCGGCGATCGGATCGCGCGCCGGCTCGAGCACGAGCATCGCGGGGTAGGAGAGCTCGACGCGCGCTCGCCGGCACCGGTGCATGAGGAGCGCGACGCGATCCCACCAGAAGAGGCGCCCCCTGTCGGGGTACTCGGTGGCGATGAAGAACGTGGCCGCGACCCCTGCCCGCTCCAGCAGGGGCAGCGCGACGTCGTGGTTGTCGCGGTAGCCGTCATCGAACGCGACCATGACGGGGTTCGGCGGCAGCTTCCGCCCCTTCGTGAACAGCCGCACGTCCCGGAGCGAGACCACCGTGCAGTGGGTCTTGATGACCGCGAGCTGCTCCTCGAACTCGCGCGCGCTCACATCGGCGACGCCTGGATCGAGCTCGGCCACATCCGAGAGCTCCGCGATGCGGTGGTAGGTGAACACCGACAGCACGGGCAGCCGCAGCTTCGCGCGCAGCCACAGGAAACGATCCAGGAGCCCGAGCGTGTCCAGGGCGCCGGCGACCAGCGCGCGGCGACCGCACGGCACGACCCTCCGAATCCACGTCAGTGGATGGGTGACGAAGCGCACAAATGTATTCCAGCACACAAACGCGAGGTGTGCCCGCGCCTGAAGCGGATTCGGCAGGAATGCTCGCTGCATCGCGAGGCCGGGGTGGACCGCCGGGCGGGAGCGCGCTCCGACTGGAGGCGATCCCGCTACACTGGGGGTCAATGTTCTCGACGGATGCGCCACAACCGCCATCGGAGGAGGCCCGTCCGTCGAAGCCGCTCTCGCCGCTCGGTGCGATGGGGGTCGCGCTCTCGACGGCGGCGCTCGTGTTCACGCTGGGCGTCTACACGGTCGAGGAAGGGTTGTCCGCGCGGACGGCACGGCGCCGCGAAGTTCCCCCGGCGAGCGCGGCGGTCACTGGCTTTGCGCGCGTCGCCGTCGTGGCCTCGCTGCGGGCGGCCGTCCCGGTGCAACCGGGAACCTCCCCCTCGGCGAGCGCGATCGACGACGCCGCGGGTCCGGCTCGACCCATGCCTCCGCCGGCGCCGAGCGCCGAGGCCGCGTCGCCTCCGCCGACGCCGAGCGCCGAGGCCGCGTCGCCTCCGCCGACGCCGAGCGCCGAGGCCGCGTCGCCTCCGCCGGCGCCGAGCGCCGAGGCCGCGTCGCCGCCACCGAAGCCGAGCGCGCCGCGGATCCCGCGGCGCGGTCACGGCATGCTCCAGCTCAACGCCGCTCAGAACGCAACCGTCTATGTGACGGGGGTGGCGGTGGGACCCAGCAACCAGCCGATCGAGGTGCGCTGCGGGCGCTTCTTCGTGCGGCTCGGCGAGCCGACGCGCCACGGCACGCGCTGGCTCGCCGAGGGCAGGACCGTCGTCGTCAAGTGCGGGGAGCTGACCGAGGTGAGCTTCTGAGGTCGTCCACGCCGCCCTCGGTGGAAGCGAGGACGAGGCAGGTGACCGATGCAACCCCCGCGCCGAGGAGCGCATCGTGGCACGCCGCGAGCGTGGCGCCCGTGGTGGCCACGTCGTCGACGAGCGCGATCCGTCGGCCCCGGACGCGCTCCGGCGCGCGGACGCGGAACGCGCCTGCCACGTTCTGCAGGCGGAGCTCGCGCGGGAGCTGCGCCTGCTGCGCCGTGGAACGGACGCGGCAGAGAGCCCGCGGAGCGAGCTTCGCGCCGAGCCCGCCGGCGATGTGCGCGGCCAGCAAGGCCGCCTGGTTGTAGCCGCGCTCGGCGAGGCGGCGCGGATGGAGCGGGACCGGAACGACGACGTCCGCGCCCACGCCCGCCTCGCGCGCCGCGCAGAGCAGCAGCCGGCCGAGCGGCCGCGCGAGATCCGGCCGATCGCCGTACTTGAAGCGCCGGATTCCGTCCGCCAGCGCCCCGGCAAATGGAGCGAACGCGACGAGCGCGGCGTCCGCCGCGGAGCTCGATCCGATCGCCCCTCGCGGCAGGCACCCGGCGCGAGCAGGGCGCCAGGGCGCGACCGTCCGCGCGCAACCGGCGCAGAACACGGCGGCCTCCGCGAGGAAGGCATCGCAGCCGGCGCATGCCGGCGGGCTGAGCGCGCGCGCAGCAGCGGCGGCGAGGGCGCGGAGTGCAGCGGCGAGGGTGCGGCGCGCGATCATGGGCGACGATCGCGCTCGTCGTCGAGAGCGGGCGCGCGGTTGCGCTGGAGGACGAAAGAAGATCTCTTTGGAAAGGACGCGCGGTACGATCGCGATGTTGTGGATCACGTCTTGAAGTTCCGGCGCTCCCACGGCGCTTGCTCTCGGAGGAGGGGCCCCCGTTGAGCGCGTGGAGATGGACGGACGAGCGCGGCGTCCAGCGGCTCGTGAGCACCGCCGAGCTGCGCACCGCGCTGGCGTCCGGGGTCATCCCGGGCTCCACGCTGGTGTGGCGCCAGGGCATGAAGGCGTGGGCGCCGGCGTCCCGGCTCCCGGAGCTCGCGGACGCTGCCCAGGTCGGGCACACGAAGAAGGCGGGCGCCAGGGCGCCCGGCGCGCCGGAAGCAGGCGCCAGGGCGCCCGGCGCACCGGAAGCAGGCGCCAGGGCGCCCGGGGAGCCGGCGCCTCCCATGGGTCGAGAGGCCGCGCGCGAGAGCAGCGCGGTGGAGCTGGAGGTCGAGCTCGTCGAGGATCTGGGCGCGGCCCGCGCGCGCAGCGGCCCGACCCCGGCGAACCGCCCCGCCAACGCGCGAAGGCCGGCGGCGCGCGCCGGCCGGGCAGAGACGCGGCCGCCGCCTCCGCCGCCGCGCAAGCGCGAGCCCATGGCGACGCTCGCGGGCGTCGAGGCGCCGGCGAGCGCGCCGGTGAGCGGACAGGGCGCGCCGATCGTCGTGCCCTCGGCGGGCGGGAGCTTCGACGCAGGGGTCGCCCGCGCGATCACGCAGTTACCCCGTTACGGCGGGCCACAGGCGGGCCACGAGGAGGCGGCCGCGATCCCCCGCGCGCCGAAGGTCCCCTCGGCGTCGGAAGGCGACGCCGGCCCGACCGGCGCTGCGCCCCAGGCGGCGCCGCAGGACAGCGAGCGGGACGGCACGGCGGGCGCGGCCGCGCCGCCTGCCGGCGCATCGCTCTCCGCGGCGCCGCCAGCGCCGACCAGCTCCAGCCGCGGCGTGAGGGGGCCGGTGCGCGCAGCGGGTCGCTCGGTGCCGCCGCCGCCGGTCCCGGTCCGGTTCCCCGCGGTTCCAGCGAAGAGACCCGTCCGCACAGGGGCCCAGGCGCCCGGTGCGCCGGCCCCGGCGGCCGCCGGCGCGAGGGCTCTCATCCGCCTTGGCGCGCTCCCCGCCCCGCCGCCGCGCCCCCCTGCGGAGCCGCCGCGCGCGGCCCAGCCGGCGGCGACGAACGCCGCGACGTCCGCCGACGCCGCGCCCGCCTCGAGCGCTGCGGACACGGCGACCGCGGCCCTTGCGCCGCGCCCTTCAGGCGCCGCGGCCCCTGCCGGCGGCCCCCTGCCCCGCAGCGCAGCCACCGCGACGACGAACATTGCGACGGCGAACGTTGCCGCGGCGAGCATTGCGACGGCGCACGTTGCCGCGGCGAACGTTGCGACGGCGCACGTTGCCGCGGCGAACGTTGCGACGGCGCACGTTGCCGCGGCGAACGTTGCGACGGCGCACGTTGCCGCGGCGAACGTTGCGACGGCGCACGTTGCCGCGGCGAACGCCGGCGAGTCGCCCTCCGCCGCGAGCGACGCCCCTCCGGCTCCTGTCGCCGCACCGGGCAGCGACGCCAGGGAACCCGCCGCGGGGCCCGTGCCGAGCGACACGAAGCGCTCGCCCTTGCCCGTCGAAACGCCGGAGGGGCGCCGCGAGTACGCGACGATCCCCTCGGCCGGCGTCAGCCCAGGCTCGCCGCAGGGGCGAAAGGCCCCGCGCTCCTGGGCGGGCTGGCCGCCCGGATCGCAGGCTGCGCAGCCCAGCGCCGCCGCCGACGCGCTCCAGCAGACGAGCGCGCTCGCGGACCGCAACGCGGTCCCGGCGTCGTCCGCCGGCGCCGCGGCGCCCCCCGCCCCGCGGGATCCGGCGCGGCGCGCCCCGCCGCCTCGCGCAGGCGGGCCGCGCTCGCCCTCGCAGGCCGGCCGCGCGCTGCTCTCCACGCCGGTGTCCGTGCCCGTCTCGTCGCTCCTCGGCCTCGGCGGGGTCGCCGTGCTCCTCATCGTCGGCGCCTTCTTCGCTGGCCGCCGCTCCGTCGCCGGCGCCCAGCGCGCGCCGGTCGAGGCGGCGCGCAACGCGCTCGGCGCCGCGCAGGGCGTCGCGCGCGCCGCGCTCCCCGCCCCCCCGAAGCCCTGCTGGGTCGCGCGCCAGCCCCAGCGATGGGCGCCGCTCGTGGCCAAGAGCGTCCCGTTCGAGGTCACGGCCACCCGGGAGGGTAAGCTCGTGATCGGTTACGCCCGGAGCTCGAGGGAGGCCATCGGCCTCGAGATCGATCCCGCGACCGGGAAGCAAAGCGAGCGGTTCTCGAACAAGGAGGCCGCCGCCATCGTGAGCATCTCGCCCGTCGAGGACAGGTTCAGCGTGCTCACGGCGGCGCAGCGGTCCATCCGCTCTCCGGTCCACGTGCCCGGGCCCAGGCCGTTCGTCCTCGGCCTCGCGGACGGCGCGGTGGTGGCGGCCGACAGCCCCGAGGCCGCGCCCTCCCGGCTGTGGCCGGTGCAAGGCGACGAGGCGCTCGAGGCGCCGCGCGCGCTCGCCGCCGGCCCGGCGGGTTACGCGGTCACGTTCCGCCGCGAGCGCGCCGTCTGGGCGGGCTGGCTCGACGCCGAGCGCAGGCCCGTCGGCGAGCTCGCCCGGGTGCTCGGCTCCGGGGGCGCGGTGGGCAAGCCGTCGCTCGGCTGGAACGGGCGCGAGCTCGCCGTCGTCTTCGCCGACAGGCCGGCGGAGGGGCGATGGGAGATCCGCGCCGGCCGGGCCGCTTCGGGCTCCGTTCCCGGGTCGACCGAGGTGATCCCGCTGCCGACCGGCGGCCCCGGCGGCGACGCGTTCGCGCCGGACATCGCAGGGCTCGGCGACGGCCGCTGGCTCCTCGTGTGGACCGAGGGCCCGCCGGGGAGCCGCGCCATGCGCGCGCAGACCCTGGCCGGGAGCTTCGCCCCGATCGGGGACCCGATCGCGCTGTCGCCGCCGGCCGGGAACTTCGGGCAGGGCGTGCTCGCCGTCTCGCCGCGAACAGGCCACGTGGGCGTGGTGTTCCTCTCGAAGCCCGCCGCGACCTACGAGCTCTGGGGGGTCGTCCTTCAATGTGGATGACGGGCGCGTCGACCCGCGCGCGCAGGCTCCGCCTCGCCGCGCTCGCGCTGGTGCTCGGCGCGCTGCACGGGCCGCTGCTCGGCGGGTGCGCCCCGCGCACCTCGCAGCTCGAGCAGGGGCGCGCCCTGCGCACGGGCAAGCCGCCCTACGACGAGCTCTTCGAGGCCGCGCGCGCGCTCCGCGAGGCGTCGCTCGAGGCAGAGCGACGCGCGGGAGAGGCGCGCGCCGAGCTCGCGCGCGCGCTGGGGGTCGCGCCGCCCGCGGCCCGCGACGCGGCGATCGAAGCGGCCCGCGCGCGCGCCGAGGAGCTCCGCGCGTCGGGCGTGCTGCTCCACGTCGAGCTCGTGCCGGAGGCGCGGATCGTGCGCGCGCGGCGCGGGCGCCGGCTCGGCGCCGAGGACCGGCGCGTCGTCGAGGCGATGGAGGCGTCGTTGCAGCGCGCGCTCGCGGCGTCGCGGGAGCTCGGCGAGCTCGCGAAGCGGGCGGCGGAGCTCGAGCGGCAGCGGGCGGCGCTGGCCGCAGGGTCGACCGAGGCGCTGGCGAACGACCCGAGGCGCCGCGAGGTGGAGCGCGAGCTCGAGGCCGCCGAGCGCGTCCTCGCGGAGGCCGGCGCGCTCGCCGATCGACACGCCGGCAGCGCGTCGAAGCTCGCGCTCGACCTCGTCCTCGCGCTCGACGCGGGCGCCCACCCGACGCGACGAGGCGCGGCGAGCCGGCCTCCTCCGAGGCGCCCCGCTGGAGCGGCGAAGGCGCCGCCGCGGCGCGGGAGCGGCAGAGCGCCCACACCCAGGCCAGATCCGTCGCCGAAAGAGCCGCCGTCGCCGCCAGCGCCGCCGTCGCCACCGCAGTCGCCCGGGGTGGACGACTTCGATCCCTGACGACGTCGATGCCCTGACGACGACGTCGATCCCTGACGACGTCGCGGCCCGTGGGCTCGTCCGTCCGGGCGCGGGCGCGCTCGGCGAGGTGCAGCGCGGGCTCCTTCCCCACTTGTCCGGGGAGCGCCGGGACGCCTATCCTCCGCGAGCGGCGCAAGGAGCGCGGCCCCGCAGAACGCCGCGCGAACCGCCGCGTCCTGCCGTCCGACGACCCCGCGCACCGGCCCCTCGCAGATGATCCGATCCCTGCCGTTCGTCTCCATCGCCCTGGGATCGACGCTCCTCGCGCTCGCGCCCCGGCGGGCGGGGGCGCAGGTGCCGCCGCAGTCGGAGGCCGTGACCCTCGGCGGGTTCGCGTTCCGCCCCTCGGTGGAGCTCCGGCTCCGGGGCGAGCTCCGCCGGTACCCCGTGGACACGGGCGGCGATGTCTACAGCTCGAACGCGGTGCTCGCGGAGGGCTTCGGGGGCGCGCTGCCGCCGCTCCTCGACACCGGGGAGGTGGTCAGGACCCAGTGGTTCTTCGCCCAGCGCGCCCGCCTCGGGCTCACCGTCGAGCGCGGGCCCCTCACGGGCGTCCTCACGCTGCAGGACGCGCGGCTCTGGGGGAGCGACGGCGCCATCTACGTCGGTGCGGGCGAGCCGTCGCTCCCGGACACGGCGCCTCACGAGGCGTACATCGACCTGCACACGCGCGCGGGGCGCCGCGCCTTCGTCCGGCTGGGCCGGCAGCGCATCGAATGGGGGGATGGTCGCCTGATCGGGGCGAACGACGAGGCGCTCACCGCGCGCTCGCTCGACGGGGTGCGCGCCGGCGTGCAGCTCGGCAACGTCGACGTCGAGGCGATGGCCGTGATCCTCGCCGCGCCGGGGGGCGCGCCGCCCGCGGTGGCCGGCACGCGCAAGCCCATCTCCGCCGGGACAGGGACCCAGCTCTACGGGCTGAACGCGATCTGGCACATCGCCCCGCTGCTCCACGTCGAGGCCACGGCGCTCGCACGCATCGCCCGGGAGCCGCGCCCGAGCTGGCTCACGCCAGGGGACACCGTCGTCCTCGACGCGCGCATCTCCGGCGATCAGCGCGGCTTTCGCTACGCGCTCGAGGGGGCGTACGAGCTCGGTCGCATCGCCACGTTCACGACCGACCGCCCCCTCGGCGCGTTCGCGGCCGCGGCCCGGGCGGAGCTCGAGACCGCCCTCCCCGGCCGCCTCACCTTCCGTGCCCGCGGCGCCTACGCGACCGGCGACGACGGCCCGCTCGAGGACGGCGAGACGCAGCGGCGCTTCGACCCGATCCTGCCCGACGCGCAGGACAACCACGGCCCCATGGGGCTCTACGGCTGGTCCAACGTGATCGAGGCGGGCGGCGGCGTCGGCGCCTCCCCCTGGGAAGCGCTGACCGTCGCGGCCGGGTACACGTTCGTCGGGCTCGCGTCCCCCGGGGGCAGGTGGGTGACCGCGCGCCTCCTCCCGGTCGGCGCCGCCCCCGACAACGACAGCCGGGCGCTGGGCCACGAGATCGATCTCTCGCTCACCCTGCACCCGTGGGAGCCGCTGCGCCTCGCGCTCGGCTACGGCATGTTCCTCTTCGGCGAGGGCGCCCAGGCGATCGTCACCCGCGCGAACCGCGCCCACGACGGCGGCCGCCCGGCGGATATCCAGCACTGGGTGTTCCTGCAGACGACCCTGAGCGCCCCCTGAGGGCGCGCGGCAGGCGCCGCATGAGGGCGCGCGGGGACGCCGCGAGAGAGAGAGCGCGCGGCAGGCGCCGCATGAGGGCGCGCGGGGACGCCGCGTGAGAGAGAGCGCGCGGCAGGCGCCGCGCGCTTCGGGATCGGGTGCTGGAGGGTGGGCGCGCGGCAGGCGCCGCGCGCTTCGGGCTCAGGTGCTGGGGGCGGGCTTCGGCGTGCCGAAGATGCTGGCCGCGCGGCGCTTCTCCTTCGCGGCCCGATCGCGATCGCTGTAGCTCGGGATCACGACGCGCTGGCGCTGCGGCAGCTCGCGGCCCGAAACGATGGCGTCGACCTCCTCGGCGTCCAGCGTCTCGCGCTCGAGGAGCGCCGTGGCGAGCCGCTCGAGGATCTCGCGGTTGTCCGTGAGCAGCCGCCGCGCCTCGGCGTGGGAGTCGAGGATGAACCGCCGCACCTCGTCGTCGATCTGGTTGGCGATCGTCTCCGAGTAGTCGCGGCGCCGGCTGGTGAAGTCGCGCCCGAGGAACACGCTCTCCTCGTCCGTGCCGTACGAGATCGGCCCGATGACGTCGCTCATGCCGAACTCGGTCACCATGCGGCGCGCGAGGTTCGACGCCTGCTTGATGTCGTTGCCCGCGCCCGTCGTGAACTGGCCGAAGACGATCTCCTCCGCCACGCGGCCGCCCATCAGCACCGAGAGCCGCGCCTTGGCGAAGTCGCGCGACATGCTGAGCCGATCCTCCTTCGGCAGTTGCTGCGTGAGGCCCAGCGCCGGCCCGCGCGGGATGATCGTCACCTTGTGGACCGGATCCGAGAACTTCTCCAGGAGCTTCGCGACCAGCGCGTGCCCGGCCTCGTGGTACGCCGTGGTCCGCCGCTCCTCGTCGCTGATGACCATGCTGCGGCGCTCGGCGCCCATCAGCACCTTGTCCTTGGCCATCTCGAAGTCGACCATCGAGACGACGTCCTTGTCCTGACGCGCCGCGAGCAGGGCCGCCTCGTTGACCAGGTTCTCGATGTCGGCGCCCACGAAGCCCGGCGTGCCGCGCGCCAGGACCTCCATGTCGACGTCGGTGCCGAGCGGCACCTTCTTCGTGTGGACCCGGAGGATGCCCTCGCGGCCGCGCACGTCGGGCCGGTTCACGACGATGCGCCGATCGAACCGGCCGGGCCGCAGGATCGCGGGGTCGAGGACGTCGGGGCGGTTCGTCGCCGCCACGATGATCACGCCCTCGTTCGACTCGAAGCCGTCCATCTCCACGAGCAGCTGGTTCAGCGTCTGCTCGCGCTCGTCGTGCCCGCCGCCGAGGCCCGCGCCGCGATGGCGGCCGACCGCGTCGATCTCGTCGATGAAGATGATGCACGGCGCGTGCTTCTTGCCCTGCTCGAACAGGTCGCGCACCCGGCTCGCGCCGACGCCGACGAACATCTCGACGAAGTCCGAGCCGGAGATCGAGAAGAAGGGCACCCCCGCCTCGCCGGCGATCGCGCGCGCGAGGAGCGTCTTGCCCGTCCCGGGGGGGCCCATCATGAGCACGCCCTTCGGGATCCTGCCGCCGAGCTTCTGGAACTTCTTCGGGTCCTTGAGGAACGCGATGATCTCCTCGAGCTCGTCCTTCGCCTCGTCGATGCCGGCGACGTCGGCGAACGTCACCTTGTTCTGCGCCTCGCTGAGCAGCCGGGCGCGCGACTTGCCGAAGCTCATCGCCTTGCCCCCGCCGGCCTGCAGCTGGCGCATGAACAGGTAGAACATCACCAGCAGGAAGACCATCGGCAGGATGGTCACGATGGCCCCGGACCAGAACGGGGAGCTGTCTTCCTTCTCGAAGCTCACCGCGACCTTGTTGTCGACGAGCACCTTCGTGATCTCGTCGGCGTTGTCAGGCCCGATCGTGACCTTCTTGGTCTTCGCCCCGCTCTTCGGGTCCTTGACCCAGAAGGTGTACTCGCGGTCCTTGATCGTGACCGACTCGACGTGCGGTTCCTGGTCCTTGGCCTCGACCTGGACCTGGCCCATGAACTCGCTGAACGCGACCTGCGTGGCGGGTGGGCGATCCGGATTCAGGAACTGCCAGATCGCCAAGAACATCATGATCAGCAGAACCCAGAGCAGCAGCGTCTTGTGCGATTGCTTCACGAGGACCCTCTAGACTCGCACGGCGAGCCGGCGTGTACCGAAATTGTACGCGTGTTCCAGTCAGCATGCCACCCGTGAGCTCGGCCGTCGACCGCGGGCCTCCCGCGGCGGCACTGCGGAAAAAGGGGGATCTCGGCGGGGGTCGCGGGTGGGGTGCATGCGGTCAGGCCCCGCGACGTACAGACTCGTCCTCGATAAGCACGCTGGACTCCTCTGGAAACCCCACGGCGATCTCTCTGCCACCGCGGACCCGGACGCGCAGCGGGCGCCCGAGCTTGCGGGCGCGCTCGATCGCCAGTCGCTGCGCTCGACCGAGCGGCACCGAGAGCGATTTCTCGCCGTCGAGGACGTCCGCATCGCCGCCCGGGGGCGGCTCGCGCCCGGCGGCGAGCATGTCCGAGAGCGCGCACAGGTGCTCGACGATCGCCGGCGAGAGGTCCTCGAGGAGCGGGAGGAGCTCGCGGCGGACGCGGACGCGCGCGAAGCGGGGATCCGCGTTGCTCGGATCTTCCGCGAACGCCAGCCGGTGCCGGCCGAGGTGGGCCAGCACGTCGGCGCGTCGGGCCAGGAGCAGGGGGCGGATGAGCTCGACGGCCGCGGTCGAGCCCGGCGCCGCGCCGTCGCGCGCCGGGCCCGCGGCGCCGACCGGGAGCGGCGCGCGCGGCGGCAGGACCGCGAGCCCGCGCGGCCCCGCGCCCCGGAGCAGGCGCAGCAGCACCGTCTCGGCCCGGTCGTCGGCGGTGTGACCGGTCGCGATCGCGCGGGCGCCGCGCGCCGCCGCGGCCGAGGCGAGCGCGGCGAACCGCGCGGCGCGCGCCCTGGCCTGGAGGTTCGCGCCGGGCGCGACGTCCACGCGGGTGGTCGAGAACGGGACGCCGAGCCGCGCGGCCAGGTCGCGCGCCAGCGAGAGCTCGGACGCGGCCGCTGCGCGGAGCCCGTGATCGACGCCGTGCGCCACGACCTCGTGGCCGATCCGCCGCCGGAGCAGCGCGAGCACGTGCAGGAGCGCGCTCGAGTCGGGGCCGCCGGAGCAGGCGCAGAGCACCACGTCCCCGCGGGCGAGCAGGCGCTCGTCCCGGATCAGCCGCTCGGCGAGGCGGATCAGCGACGGGGGGTGCGATCGGCCCCGCCTGGGCGGCGGGGGCGGTCCGGGTCGAGGGCTCATCGCAGCTCGAACGCCTTGCAGAAGACGATCTCGTCGCGGCCGTCGAGCGACCGGCTCACGTGGGGCGCGACCGGGTAGCCGAGCGCGCAGCGCGCGCGCGCGCCGCCGGGCTCGTCGCGCTCGGGCTCTCCCGGGCCGCTCGGATCGAACGAGGCACAGTCGGGGCAGGCGAACACGAGGCGGAAGCGCCGCGCCTCCTCGCGGAGGCGATCGTCGAGCGGGTGGATCATCGGACGGAGGAGCGTAGCGCAGCCGCGGGGCCGTGGCCCCGGGGCGGGGCGGGCGCGCCCGCCTCGGCGGAGGTCGCCGGAGCGGACGGACGGGTCAGCGGGCCGCCCGGCGCGACCGGGAGAGGCGGACGATCGACTCGATGTGGCTCGTCTGCGGGAAGAGCTCGACCACCTCGACGTCCGTGATCTCGAAGCCGCCGCGCACGAGGACGCCGAGGTCGCGCGCCAGGGTGGCCGGGTCGCACGAGACGTAGACGACCACGCGCGCGCTCGAGGCCGCGATCGCGCGCGCCGCGCCGGGCGCCCCGCCGCGCGGGGGATCGAGCACCACGACGTCGGTGCGCGCCGGGATCGGCGCCTGGTCCGCGTCGGCCTCGACCGCCTTGCCTGCGAGGCCGCGGCTCCCGAGGTTCTGGCGCAGGCAGGCGACCGCCTCGGCCGCGAGCTCCACCGCCGTGAACGACGCCGGAGCCGCGGCCCCCGGGGCAGCGCCCTCGGCGGCCGCGGCCGCGGCGGTCGCGGCCCCCTCGCCGGTCGCGGCCCCCTCGCCGGTCGCGGCCCCCTCGCCGGTCGCGGCCCCCTCGCCGGTCGCGGCGCTCGCGGCGAGCGCGGCGCCGCGCGCGAGGAGCACCGAGAGCGTCCCGCTCCCGGCGAACAGCTCGAGGACGTGCGGCGGCCGCGACGAGCCGAGGTGCGCCAGCGCGACGGCGCGGCGGGCGAGGACGGCGGCGCCCTCCTCGGACGGCTGGCCGAAGCCGCCCGGCGCGAGGAGCAGCGGCAGGCCGTCCGCGCCCAGGATCACCGGCCGCGGATCGCCGAACGACGCGGCCTCGCGCGCGCCGTCGAGCGTGACTCGAGCGCCGGCCCACGCGCCGCCGGACGTGCGCTCGTCGAGCCGCCGCCACACGGCCGGCGGGAGCTGGCCGCGCCACAGGAGCTCGACCACGGGGCGGCCCGAGGCCCCCCGCGCGAGCAGGATGTCGCCCTCCCCGGCGGCCCCGCGGAGCAGGCCCGGCAGCTCGCCGACGACCGGCGCGATCTCGTCGCCCAGCACCAGGCAGCGGTCGATCGCCACCACGGCGTGCGCCCTCGGCGCGCGGTAGCCCACGCGCACCTCGCCGCGCTCCGCGCGCGCGAGCAGCCGCGCCCGCGACCGGTAGCCGAGCGGACGGAGCGCAGGATGGACGCGCACGGGCGGCAGCTCGGAGAGGGAGGTCGCCCGCGCGATCGCCTGCCGGACGATCCGCTCGTGCGCCGCCTGCTGCGCCTCGACGCGGACGTGCATCCAGTCGCAGCCGCCGCAGGCGTCCGCGAAGCGGCAGGGCGGCGCGATGCGGTCGTCGCTCGGCGAGAGCACGCGGAGGAGCTTGCCCCGCGCCGGGCGCGCGCTCCGGTCGAGCTCGACCTCGACGAGGTCCCCCGGCGCCGTGGCGGGGACGAACACGACCTCGCCCGAGAGCCGGCCGACCCCGGCGCCGCCCGCGGCGAGCTCCTCGATGCGCAGCTCGACCCGCTCGGCGGCGCGGGGCCGCGCCCTGGCGCCGCTCGAGCGGCGGTGAACAGCCTTCATCCCGGCATCGTAACGCGCCGGAGGCCCGCCGGGCCGGGGTGGCCGGGGCGACGGGTCACCTTCCGCGCGGGGTCTCCGTGAGCGCCGAGGCGCGACGGGCCGAGCGGGCGAGCGCCGAGGCGCGACGGGCCGAGCGGGCGAGCGCCGAGGCGCGACGGGCCGAGCGGGCTCGCCGCGGTCGAGGCCGGCGCGGGGGCGGCGCCGGTCCCGTGGACCGGCGGGGGCGGCGCGGTCCTCGTCTTCATGTAGATCAGCGCGCCGATGCCGACGACGCAGAGCGCGGTGAGCGCGATGACGGCGACGAGCGCGATCGTGTTCCTGCGCTGCCCGAGCTCCACGGCGTCCTGCGTGGCGGCCCAGATCGCCGCCGGATCGGGGCGCGGCAGGGAGAGGGCGGTCTCGATCTGGGACTGCAGAGGCTGCGCCGGCGAAGGCGGCGCGAACGGCTGCGCCTGCGTCAGGACCGGCGGCGCGAGCGGAGCGACCCCCGGCGGCGGCGCGGGGCTCGCGACGGGCGGCGGGTGGTCCTGCCCGTTGAGCGGGCGCGCATGGGCGACGACGGAGGCAGGCCCATGCGGCCGGGCGCCGGGCGTCGGGGGCTTGCGCGCCAGCGCGGCGGGACGCGCGGGATTCCCGACGCCGCGGGGCGCCGGGGCCGGCGGCGGGCCGAGGAGATCGCCGCGCGGAGCGCCCCCGGCGGGAGCCGGCGCGGGCTCGTCGGCGTCGCGATCCAGCGGCGCGTACGGGGCCGGCGGGAACGCCGCCGCCGACGAAGGGCCCGGGCCGGAGAGAGCGGACGGAAGACCCTGGGGCTGGAGCGGCGCGCCGGGCCGCCCCCTCGGGGGATCGGGCTGCGGGGCGAGGTCGAGGGGCAGCGTGGGCGCGGTGCCGGCCGCGGGGCGCATCGCCGGCCGCCCGACGTGGACCGGCGCCTTCATCGGCTCGACGTGCTCGCGCGTCGCGACGGTCGTCGGGACGTCCTCGTCGTCGTCCATCAGCGACGAGGCGGCCATCTGGCTGGCCGCCGTTCCCCCCGGCGGCATCCGCCCGATGGGCGCCACCCCGCTCGCGGGCGCGGCGTTCGGGCGCACCGTGGGGCGCAGATGCAGATCGGGATCCCGGACGCGGGGCCCCGCGCTCTCGGCGGCGACGGGGGCCGGGCTCCGCCCGCGCACCTGCTCGACGTTGATGGTGGAGGTCACCTCCGCCGCCCACGCGAGGTGCGCCTCGCGCTTCTGGATCCGGTCGGCGAAGACCTGCTGCACGAACTGGGCGACCTCCTCGGAGCCGACGAAGATGCCGCTCCGCATCAGGAAGTTCTGCAGGGCCCGCGAGAACTCGCGCGCGGTCTGAAAGCGATCCTCCTTGTGCTTGGCGAGCGCCTTCATCACGACGCTCTCCAGCTCGATCGGGTAGTCCGGCACGATCGTGGACGGCGGCGGGACCACGCAGGCCTGCACCTTCTCGAGGGTGTCGAGATCCGTGTCCATCCGGAAGAGCCGCTGGTTCGTCGTGAGCTCCCAGAGCACGACCCCGAGCGCGAACACGTCGGTCGTGCGATCGATCTCGTTGCCGCGCACCTGCTCGGGCGACATGTAGGCCAGTTTACCTTTGAGCGTCCCCGCGCGGGTGGACGACAGCCGATCGGCGACCTTGGCGATCCCGAAGTCGACGACCTTCGTGTAGCCGTCGTAGGTCAGGAACAGGTTGTGCGGCGTCACGTCGCGGTGCACCAGCCCGAGCAGCTGGCCGTTCTTGCCGCGGAGCTCGTGCGCGGCGTGGAGCCCCTCTGCGGCATCGGAGCAGATGCGCGCAGCGAGCTCGGGCGAGATGCGCAGCCGGCGCTCCTCGGCGCGGCGCATCACCTCGCGGAGCGGCTCGCCATGCAGGTACTCCATGGCGATCCAGTAGGTGTTGTCGTCCTTCCCGAGGTCGAAGACCTGCGCGACATTGGCGTGGTTGATGCCCGCCGCGATGCGCGCCTCGTCGAGGAACATGTCGACGAACTGGTCGTCCTCGACCAGGTGCGGGTGGATCCGCTTGATCGCGACCCATTTTTGAAACCCGCCCGGGCCATCCATGCGCGCGAGGTGAACGCTCGCCATTCCGCCCACCCCGATCTCGTCGACCACGCGGTAACGGCCCAGGAAGTAGGTCCCTTGCTGCTTGTCGGACTCCTTCGTGCGCGCTTCGGGTGAACTGGTCGACCCGGGGCTTGACGGTCCGCCCATTCGTGTTGCGGGTCGAGGCGGGGGTTGGGGCATGAGCGTCACTACTTTACCGCGAGTTCGTAGCGGGTTGCCATGTCGACTGGGTCGAGGGACCGGGCGGATGGTCAGCTTCAATCCATTCGGAGGCTGAAGGTCTCTGTCCTGACAGGTAGGACAAACCCGGAGCCCCGCCGACGGATGTCCGGCGAGCGCGCTCACGTCCGTCGGCCGAGCTCAGGGGAACGGCTGCCCGGGTTGACCGCGCTCGAAGTAGAAGCGGAAATACCCCGTGACCCGCGAGAGGAGCTCCTCCGGGATGGCGTCCGCGGGCCGCCCGGGCTCGACGTCGCGCGGGTCGCCGACCATGACGTCGAACGTCGCGTCCGTGTACTTGTCGGCCGCGTCGGTCTCGTTCGGATCGCCGCTGAACAGCGCCTGGAACTTGATGGTGCCCCGCACGGCGTAGAGCACGATGTTCTGGTTATGACAGGACCGCTGGAGGTAAAGCGCCATGTGGACGAGCGGCGCGAGCTCCCGCGGCTTCGGCTCCGGCGGGGGCGAGCCGGGCAGCTCCACGCCGTGCGGCAGCGCGACGCTCAGGTCGACGTCGAGCTTCTGGTCGCGGATGACGTCGACGTCGTCGACCAGCACCGAGAGGCCGTCCGAGACCTCCTGGAGATCGTTGCCGCGCTGCACCCGGATCTGCAGCGTGGAGCGGTAGGGGACCGCGGCGAAGAAGTCCGGCCGCATGTCGTAGCTGCTGTCCCAGCACGCCTTCGCGCGCAGCTTGGCGCTGTAGACCTCGCCTTCCCCCTGCCCGAGCGAGCAGCCCAGCGAGCACGCGCAGGCGAGGGGCACGAGCAGGCGCGCGATCACGGCAGCGCCTCCGGGCGCAGCGCGGCCGTGATGCGGCCCCCGCCGATCACGCGGTCGCCCCGGTAGACCACGGCCATCTGGCCGGGAGAGACGGCCCGCACCGGGCTCCCGAACCGCGCCACGAAGCGCTCCGCGCCCGTCGCCGGGTCGCGCCGCCGCTCGACGACGCCGGGCGCGGCCTCGTGCCGCGCGCGCACCCGCACCTCGGCGTCCAGGGGGAAGACCGCGTCGTCGCTCCACACCGCGTCGGTGATCTCGGCGCCCGCCGCGTAGAGCTCGGCCTCGTCGCCGAGGCGCACCGCGCCGGACGCCGCGTCGAGGCCCACGACGAACGCCGGGCGGCCCAGCGCGACGCCGATGCCCTTGCGCTGGCCCACCGTGAAGGCGTGCACGCCGCCGTGCGCGCCGACCACGCGGCCGTCCTGATCGACGATGGGGCCGGGCCGGAGCCGGTCCGCGGCGCGCTCGGCCACGAAGGACGCGTAGCGACCGGACGGGATGAAGCAGAGCTCCTGGCTCTCCCCCTTCTCGGCGCCCGGCAGCCCGCGGGCGATCGCCTCGGCGCGCACCTCGTCCTTCGTCGAGTCGCCGAGCGGGAAGAGGACCCGCGCGAGCTCGTCCGACCGGAGCATGTGCAGGAAATAGCTCTGGTCCTTGTGCCGATCGCGGCCGCGGTAGAGGCGCGCGCGGCCCCCCTCCTCCACGACCCGCGCGTAATGGCCGGTCGCGACCCACGACACGCCGAGCCGCTCGGCCAGCGGGAACAGCTCCCGGAGCTTGACCGACCGGTTGCAGGCCACGCAGGGGCTCGGCGTCTCGCCCGAGAGGTAGGCGTCGACGAACGGGTCGACGACGTGCTCGCGGAACAGGGCGCGGCGGTCGAACGTGTAGTGCGGGATCCCGAGGTGATCGGCGACCCTGCGGGCGTCGTGCTGATCCTCGGGCGCGCAGCAGCGGCTCTTGACGCTGCCGTCGTCAGGGTAGTCCCAGAGGTGCAGCGTCACGCCGACGACATCGTAGCCAGCATCGCAGAGGCGCGCCGCGGCGACGGAGGAGTCGACGCCACCGCTCATCGCGATGAAGACGCGGGCCCCCGGGGAGGCCCGCTCGCGCAGCCGCGCCACGGCGTCGGCCTCTCGGACAGGAGTTGCCATTTCCGTTCTTATAGCGTGAATCCCGCGCCGCGACCGGGCGCCACGGGCGAACGCGCGCGGCGCCCGGTCGCGGCGCGGACGAACGCGCGGGACGAGGCGGCGAGGCGCTCGATGCTCGGGCCGGCTCGCCGCCATTCACCCTTGGCCACACCCGCGACGCGCGTGTACCGTCTGGCAGATGCCGAGCGGGGTCGTGCTCGTGATCGAGGACGAGGAGTACATCGCGGAGCTGCTCGCCACCGCGATCCGCGAGGCGGGCTACGAGGTGATCTTCTGCAACACCGCGGAGGCCGGGCTCTCGTCCGCGTGCACGATGGAGCCCGAGTGCATCGTCTGCGACATCGGCCTGCCCGACCACGACGGCTACTGGGTCGCGCGCAACGTGCGCACGCAACCGTCGCGGGTCTCCGTCACGCCCTTCCTGTTCCTCTCCGCGCTGGACGACCAGGAGTCCCGCCTCGAAGGCTTTCACGTGGGCGCGGACGTCTACATGACGAAGCCGTTCCGGGTCAGCGAGGTCGTCGCCCAGATCGGAGCGCTCGTGCAGATGGCGTCGCGCCTGCGGCAGCGGCGGGACAGCCTGATGTCCATCCCGGCCACCCCCGACACGACGGCGATCGAGGGGGATCTCGGCCAGATGTCGATCGCCACCATCCTCACGGTCCTCGAGATGGAGCGGCGCTCGGGCGTGTTCGAGGTCAGGAGCAAGAAGCGGCGCGCGCAGCTCGACATCGCCGAGGGGAGCATCCTCCAGGGGACCGTGGGGGGCACGCCCGTCCCGGCGCTGGCCGCGCTGCGCACCATGCTGGGCTGGACGGTGGGGCGGTTCGCGTTCACGCCGGACTCCCGCCCGGCGCCGGCAACGCGAAAATCCATCGCCGCCTACCTGCTGGAGGCGACCCGCCTCGAGGACGAGAGCGCCCGCGTCGAGCTCGAGCTCACGCCGTCGCGCCGCCGCCTGGAGCCCCGGCTCGCGACGGCGGCGCTGGGCGGGCCGTCGTCGGTGCTCGACGACGTCGCGCCGCCGTCGTCGCGGGCGGCGCTCCTGCGCCGCGAGGGCAGCGTCACGCCGCGGCCGGGGCCCGATCCCGTCGTGGCCATCGCCGAGGCAGACGCGCCGCCGTCGCTCGAGCTGAACCTCGAGTTCGAGGCCGCGCCCTCCTCCGGCCCGGTGGCGACGCCCCCCACGCTGCGCTCGCTGGCCCGGAGGACGAAGCCGCCGTCGAGCCCGCGCGCCGCCGAGAGCGAGCCGCCCACGGTCCCGCGGGGCCAGCGCCAGCCCCCGCCCTCGGGGCCGCCGAACAGCCTGCCGGCCGCGCCGCCGTCCCCGGCGCCGGCGAGCGAGGAAGACCCGTCGCGGACGAGCGCGGTGCCGCAGCCGCCGCGGCCGGCGCCGGCCAGGCCGCCCCGGCCAGAGCCGAAGAAGCGCTGACGGCGGACGAACCTGGAGGTGGTGCGACTACGCCGGGACGTCCGGGTCGTGATCGCGCAGGTAGCTCAGGTTGACCGCGTTCACGACCGCGTGCGCAAGGAGCGGCCCGACGAGCGACCCCGTCGCCGCGAAGAGCGCGCCGAGCCCCACGCCCACCCCCATGGCCCAGCCGACCCACACCCAGCGGCTCGGGCCGCGCATCTGGTGCGCCAGCCCGAAGAGGATCCCGCTCGGCAGCACGCCGAGCAGCGGCGTCAGCAGCCCGCGAAAGAGCAGCTCCTCGCCCAGGCTCGAGAGGCCGGCCAGCAGCAGGATCTGGCCGGACGAGAGATCCCGCGCGACCGGACGGAGCTCGGCGTGCAGGCGCCGCGCCCAGACGAACCGGGCCACCGCAACGCGGGTCATCACGACCAGGCCGGCCGCGAACGTGAGGCCGACCACCCCGCTCATCAGCAGCGCGGCGAGGGGCGGCAGCGAGAGCCACGGGCCCGGATAGCTCCACGGCGACCCGTCCCGCACCACCAGGACCAGCGCGATCGCGAGCGCCGCGAGGACGAGGTAGCCGGACGCGACGCGCAACGCCGCGTCGGACCGGCCGGTTCGGGCCCATCGCGACCTCATGTCCCATGATGGCACGCCGAAACCGGGCGGTGAAGCGCCGCGCCCCCTCAGGACCCCTGGCCGAGCGCCGGCAACCAGACTACGTGGACGGCCATGCACGCGACCGTGGTCATCTTTCCAGGCTCCAACGCCGACGCCGAAATGATCCATACGCTCCGCGACGTGCTGCAGGTCCGCACCTCCACGGCCTGGCACCGCGACGCCGAGCTCCCCGCAGGCACCGACCTCGTCGCGATCCCCGGCGGGTTCTCCTACGGAGATTACCTGCGCTGCGGCGCCATCGCGCGCACGAGCCCCATCGTCCCGGCCATCCGGCGGCACGCGGAGCGCGGCGGCCTCGTCCTCGGCGTCTGCAACGGGTTCCAGATCCTCACCGAGGCAGGGCTGCTCCCCGGCGCCCTCACCCGCAACGCGCACCTCCGCTTCGAGTGCCGCGACATCTTCGTGACGCCGCGCGCGGAAGGGCCGTTCACGAGCGGCCTGCCCCGGGTGCTCCGCCTGCCCATCGCCCACGCGGAGGGGCGCTACCAGGCCGATCCGGAGACGCTCCGCAGGCTCGTCGCGGACCGCGCCATCGCGCTCCAGTACTGCGACCGCGAGGGGGTGGTCGGCGGCGACGCGAACCCCAACGGATCGGCGATGGATATCGCCGGCATCTACGGCGGGCCCCGGCGCAACGTGCTCGGGCTGATGCCCCACCCGGAGCGGATGAGCCAGCCCTTCCAGGGCTGCGCGGACGGGCGCGCGATCTTCGACGCCGTGCTGCGTCACGCGCACGCCGGCCGCTCCGCCTCCGCCGCCGCGAGCGCGCCGTGAGCCAGGTCCCGCCCGGCGCCGCCCGCTGCCGCGTGTGCGCCGCGACGCTCGCGCCGGGGAGCGCGAGCTGCCCCCGGTGCGGCGCCGATCAGGGCGGCGAGACCTGCCCGCACTGCGACGCCGTGGCCGGCGTCTCCCCGCACCCCGAGCTGCGCTTCCGGTGCGACGTCTGCGGCGGCCCGCGCATCCCGGTCACCGACGCCCGCATCCGGCGATCCGGCCGCGAGGTGCCGCTGCTCCAGCAGGCGCGCGCCGCGGCCTCCGCGCGCGCCGGCTGGCGCGCCGCCGGCATCGCCGCCGGCGCGCTGCTCGGCTTCGAGATCTTCCTGTTCGCCCTGCTGCTGCTCATCCTGGGCGCGAAGGTCGGGCTCTTCCTCGCCGGCCTCCTCACCGTGACGCCCGTCGCCGCTTTCACCGTCTGGGCGGTGCGGCGGGCCAGGGCGCGAGGCCGGGACGTCGCGCCCGCGCTCGACGCCGCCTGGGTCTCGGTCGCGTCCGACGTCGCCCGCCAGACCGAGCACCCCCTCTCCACGGGCGCCCTCGCCTCGACCCTCCGCATCGCCGAGCCCCAGGCCGAGGAGCTGCTCGCGCTGCTCGAGGTCAACGACGTCGTGCGCGCGCCGGGCTCCGCGGGCGAGCTCGGCCGCGCGCCGAAGGTGCGCATCGGCCCGGCCGCGCCCGGGGAGACCTTCGCCGAGGGCGGCGCGAGCGCCCTCGCCGCCGAGGAGGAGGCCCTCGCCGCCGGGGAGATCGCCGAGCCCTCGCCACAACGGACCGCCCATGTCGACCCCACGAAGCGCTGATCCTCCGGGGCCGAAGCCGGGCTCGCCCCGGCAGAAGACGCGCGCGAGCCGCGCCGCGCCGCAGGAGCGCCGCGCCCTGACCCACGTCGGCGGCGCCACGGTGCTCGAGGGCGACCCGGCCGACGCCGCGCTGCTCGCCCGCGCGCTCGACGTGGCCAGCTCGAGCGAGGCCGAGGAAGCGGCCCGCGCCCACGTGCACGGGTTCCACAGCTACCCGGCCCGCATGCACCCGGACACGGCGCGCCGGCTCATCGAGGGGCTCTCCAGGCCGGGCGAGCGCGTGCTCGACCCGTTCTGCGGCAGCGGCACCGTCCTCGTCGAGGCCCGGCTCGCGGGCCGCGCGGCGATCGGCGTCGACGCGAACCCGCTCGCCGTGCGCCTCGCCCGGCTCAAGGCGCAGGGCAGCACCCCGGGCGAGCGCGAGCGGCTCGTCGCCGCCGCCCGCGAGGTCGCGGCCGCGGCCGACGAGCGCCGCAAGGCGCGCTCCGGCCCGAGCCGCAGGTACGGCCCCGAGGACGTCGCCCTGTTCGAGCCGCACGTGCTCCTGGAGCTCGACGGGCTCCGCGTCGGCCTCGATCGCCTCGCGGGCGCCGGCGCGGACGCGCTGCGCGCGGACCTCGAGCTCGTCCTGTCCGCCATCCTCACGAAGCTCAGCCGCCGCGCCTCCGACACGTCGGAGCACGCGCTGCCGCGGCGCATCGCCGGCGGCTTCCCGGCGCGGCTCTTCGTCCGCAAGGCCGAGGAGCTCGCGCGGCGCCTCGCCGAGGTCGCCGCGCCGCTCTCGGCGAGCCCGCCCGCGATCGTCGAGGAGGGCGACGCGCGCGAGCTGCGCGGCGTCGAGGCCGGCTCGATCGACCTCGCGATCACGTCGCCGCCCTACCCGGGCGTCTACGACTACATCGCCCACCACGAGGCGCGGCTCCGGTGGCTCCGGCTCCGGAGCGCCCGCTTCGAGCAGGCCGAGATCGGGGCGCGCCGGCGCCTCGACCCGCTCGGCCCCGAGGCCGGCCGCGCGCGCTGGCGCGAGGAGCTCGGCGGCGTGCTCACCGCGCTCGCGCGCGTGCTCCGGGGCGGGGCGCCGCTCGTGCTGTTGATCGCCGACAGCGTGGTGGCGGGCGCGCCGGTCTACGCGGTCGACGTGGTCCGGGCGGCCGCGGCCGGCGCGCGCTTCTCGGTCCGCGCGGTCGCGTCGCAGCCGCGCCCCCACTTCCACCGGCCCACCGCCCGCGCCTTCCAGCGCCGCCCGCGCCACGAGCACGCGATCCTGCTGCTCCGCGCCTGACCCGGGGCCGGCGCCCCTCACGCGAAGACGGGCAGGTCCGGCGGATAGTGCTGCCGGAGGAACGTCGCCCACTGCGGCCGCCGCTCGGCGTGGAACACGTCGCCCGCGAGCATGCTGGTGATGAGCTTGCGCATGGTGGGCCGCTGGTTCGGCTCGAACAGCGTCTCCCGGAACTGGCCCCGGTAGAAGCCCTGCACCACCCCGAGGAAGAGGTCGACCGCGTAACGGAGCTCCGCCTCGTAGCCCGCGAACGCGGCGCGCGAGGTGTCCCCCGCGTCGAGCGCGCGGTGGATGGCCGTGGCCGCGAGATCGGCGCCCTTGATGGCCAGGTGCGCGCCCGTCGAGAAGAGCGGGTCGAGGAACCCGCCGGCGTCGCCGACGAAGAGCCAGCCGTCGCCCGTGAGCTGATCGATCCGGTACGAGAAGTCGGCGAGCGCGCTCACGGGCCTGACCCGCCGCGCGCTCGCGAGGAAGTCCCGCGCCCAGCCGCTCTCGGCGACGGTGCGATCGAACAGCTCGTCCAGGCCCTCGCCCCTCCGCCGGGTCCGGATCCAGCGCGACGAGACCACCGCGCCGACGCTCGTCAGCTCGCCGCGGAACGGGATGAACCAGAACCAGCCGTGCTCGAAGAGGACCACCTGGATGTTGCCCTGGTCGATCCCTCCCTCGCGGGGGACGCCCTCGTAGTGGGCGAAGAGCGCGGTCTTGTCGAGCTCGGAGAGCTGCGCCTTGCGCCGCATCCTCGACGCGAGCAGCGTGTCGCGCCCGGTCGCGTCCACGATCACCGGCGCCCGGAGCTCGACTACGTCGCTCGACGCCGCGCTCGCCGCCGCGGCCTGCTCCGGCGCGGCATCGGGCGCGCCGCGCGCGCGGGGCCGCGCGCGCACCCCGACCGCGCGGGGGCCCTCGAACATCACCTCGACGGCCTCCCACGCCTCGCGCACCTCCGCGCCGAGCGCCGCCGCGTGCCGGAGCAGCAGGTGGTCGAACGCGTCGCGCTGGACCTGGTACGCGAACTCGAACCTCGGCTCGAACGCGTCGGCGAAGCTGTAGGTCCGCGCCCGCCCCGTCGTCGAGCACAGGAAGCGCGCGCCGTATTTCCGGAGGAACCGCGCGTCGAGCGCCTCGTCCAGCCCGAGCCGCTCGAAGACCTCGCGGGAGCGCGGCAGCAGCGACTCGCCGATGTGAAAGCGCGGGAACGTCTCCCGCTCGAGGACGAGGGCGCGGCGGCCGAGCCGGGCCAGCGAGGCGGCGAGCGTCGACCCTCCCGGCCCTCCGCCGAGGATGATTGCGTCCCAGCGATCCGTCATGACCACGTCGTATAGTTCGTGGAGACGGCCGAGAAAATGCGCTCTCCGCGGGCGGGCCCGGGACCTCCGCGCCCCGCCGCGCACGCCCGCGAAGATGCAGGAGAATGCCGAGATGCCCACCGTCGTGTTCGAGGAAAACGCGCTCGGTCCGACCGTCACCGTCGAGGCCGGGGGCGAGAGGCTCCTCGACGTCTGCGACGACGCGCGCGCCCCGGTCGCGCTCTCGTGCCGCGCGGCGAGCTGCGCCACCTGCCGCGTCGAGGTCGTCGAAGGA
Organism: Sorangium cellulosum; assembly: GCF_004135735.1. GTDB lineage: Bacteria > Myxococcota_A > Polyangia > Polyangiales > Polyangiaceae > Sorangium > Sorangium cellulosum_F. The sequence continues at coordinate 8,465,767 of NZ_CP012670.1, forward strand.
GAGCAGCTCCTCGAGCCGCCCCGCGGCGAGGAGCGCGAGCTGCTCGAGCGCCTCGGGGCCCCGCCGCGGCATCGCCTCGCGTGCCAGGCGGTGCTCCGCGCCGGCCCTGGGCTGGTCCGGGTGCGCGGCGTCCTCGACCGCGAGCTGGTCCAGGTGCGCGGCGTCCTCGATCGCGAGCGGTGACGTCCTCCCCTGCGCCCGGGGTGCCCCGGCATTGGCCGCCGTGGAGAACGGTGTTAAGTCACGGCCCGTTCCGAGGCCCGGCTCGCCCGACGAGAGCGAGGAGCGGCGCCCCGCCGGTGCCGCCCGCGCGGTGACGAGGGGGCATCGCTCGCTGACGAGCCCGCGGCGGGCCGCGGCGGCCCGCCGGGCGAGGGGCGAGAGGCCGCGCACAGCAAGTGGAGGGACACGTGACCAAAGCCAGGAAGCTCCGTGAGCGGATGGCCCGCCCCGGCCCCATCGTCCTCATCGGCGCGCACAACGGGCTCTCCGCGAAGATCGGGGAGGAGGCCGGGTTCGACGGGCTCTGGGCCTCCGGGTTCGAGATCTCCGCGAGCTACGCGGTGCCGGACGCGAACATCCTCACGATGGCGGAGAACCTCCAGGCCGCCAGGATGATGAACAACACCTCGCTCCCCGTCATCGCGGACTGCGACAATGGCTACGGCAACGCCGTCAACGTCGTCCGCTGCGTCGAGGAGTACGAGGCCGCCGGCATCGCCGGTATCTGCATGGAAGACAACATCTTCCCGAAGCGCTGCAGCTTCTACGCGGGCGTGAAGCGCGAGCTCGCGGACATCGAGGAGCACGCCCTCAAGGTCCGCGCGGCGAAGGCGACGCAGCGGGACCGCGACTTCGTGGTCATCGCGCGGACCGAGGCGCTCATCGCCGGCTGGGGGATGGAGGAGGCGCTGCGCCGCGGGCGCGCCTACGCGGACGCGGGCGCCGACCTGGTGCTCATCCACTCGAAGAGCAAGGACCCGGACGAGGTGCTCGCCTTCGCCCGCGCGTGGGATCGCCCGGGCACGCCGCTCGTCTGCGTGCCGACGATCTACCGCACGACCACCGTCGATACCCTGCACGGGGCCGGCTTCAAGCTGATCATCTTCGCCAACCACGCGATCCGCTCCTCCATCAAGGCGATGACGGAGACGCTGACGACGCTCCGGCGCGAGATGTACACCGGCAGCGTCGACGACAAGGTCGTGCCGCTCGATCGCGTCTACCAGCTCGTGGGCGTCGACAAGATGAAGCGGGACGAGTCGCGCTTCTTGCCGTCCGGCAGCCCGGGGGTCACCGCGGTCATCCTCGCCGCGGGCCAGAGCCAGGGGCTCCTGCCGCTCACCGAGGAGCTGCCGAAGCCGATGCTCGACCTCAAGGGCAAGAGCATCCTGGAGCGGCAGATCGACGTGCTCAACGCGTGCGGCGTGAAGGACGTCGCCGTCGTGCACGGGTACAAGAAGGAGGCGATCAAGCTCCCGAACGCCCGCTACTACGACAACGACGAGTTCGCGACCACGAGCGAGGTCTTCTCGCTCTTCCGCGCCGCCAAGGAGCTCGGCGGGCCGTTCGTCGCCCTCTACGGCGACATCGTGTTCGAGCGCGGCCACCTCGAGAAGCTGCTCAAGAGCCCGGCCGACATCTCGGTCGTCGTCGACCGCGCGTACGCCGAGGGCCAGCGGCCCAGGGACGCCCGCGGCGTGCCCGACCTCGTGGTCCTCAAGAACGCGCAGGAGGCCGGCTACCGCTTCGTGGGCGCCGAGGCGCCGCACCGGGTGGCGCGCATCGGCCGCTCCATCCCGGCGGCCGAGGCGCACGGCGAGTTCGTCGGCATGGCCATGTTCACCGCGAAGGGCGCGCGCCTGCTCACCGACTGCTATCACCAGCTCAGGGAGACGCGCGACAGGGGCGGCTTCCACGAGGCCGAGTCGCTCCGCGGCGCCTCCCTCACCGATCTGCTCCAGGAGCTCATCGACCGCGGCGCGGACGTGCAGGCGATCGACGTCTACAAGGGGTGGCTCGAGATCGACACCTTCGAGGACTACCGCCGCGCCTGGGCGCTCATCAAGGAGTGATCCGATGCCTCACGGTTCAGGAAGATCGTACGCGCCGGAGTTCGTCGCCGCGCTCAAGGAGGCGGGGTTCGACTTCTTCGCCGGCGTGCCCTGCTCGCTCTTGAAGGGCCTGGTCTCGCTGCTCGACGAGGACCGGAGCGCCCACTACATCTCGGCGACGCGCGAGGACAGCGCGATCGGGATGGCGTTCGGCGCCTTCCTCGGCGGCAGGCTGCCGATGGTGCTGATGCAGAACTCCGGGCTCGGCGTCTCCGTCAACGCGCTGGCGTCGCTGAGCACGATGTACGAGGTGCCCACGCTGCTCGTCATCTCCTGGCGCGGCGAGGGGGGCAACGACGCGCCGGAGCACCTCATGATGGGGGAGATCATGATCCCCATCCTCGATCTCATGAAGATCCCGCACCGCGTCCTCACCGCGAGCGAGCCGATGGGGCCGCAGGTGCGGTGGGCCAGGGACGTCATGCTCTCGACCAGCAGGCCGGCGGCGCTCATCGTCCCGGCGGGGGTGCTCGAATGAACAAGCTCGAGGCGCTCAGGGTGTTCACGGCGGCGGTCGGCGAGGACGACCTCGTGGTCTGCTGCAACGGCATGATCGGCCGCGAGCTCTACACGACGCGGGACCGGCCCTCGAGCTTCTACATGATCGGCTCGATGGGGCTCGGCCTGTCGATCGGCCTCGGCCTCGCGCTCGCGCAGCCGCGCAAGCGGGTCTTCGTGCTCGACGGCGACGGCAACGTCCTCATGGGCATGAACGCGCTCGCCAGCGTCGGGAGCGAGCGGCCGGCGAACCTCGTGCACGTGGTGCTCGACAACCGCTCGCACGCCTCGACGGGCGGGCAGCGGACGATCTCGGGCGACGTGAAGCTCGAGTCGGTGGCCAGCGCGGTCGGCTACCGCGCGACGCACCGCGCCGACTCGGCGGAGTCGCTCGAGGCGTCGCTGCGCGCCGCGCTGGTGCAGCCGGGCCCGGTGATGGTCCTCGCGGTCGTCGAGGGCGGCACGGTGAAGGGCATCGGCCGCGTCGCCCCCACGCCGCGGGAGCTCGCCGCCCGCTTCGCGGCCGAGGCGCGCCGATGAGGGCGATCCTGCTCGCCGCGGGCCGGGGCCGGCGCATCGGCCGGGACGCGCCCAAGTGCCTCATCTCGATCGAGGGCAAGACGCTGCTCGAGCGTCACCTCGTGAACCTCACCGAGAGCGGCGTCACCGACCTGACGATCGTCGTCGGCTTCCAGCACGAGATGATCGAGGAGGCGGTCGCGTCGCTCCGCCCTCCGCTGAACGTCGAGCTCCTCAGGAACCCGCGGTTCGTGCACGGCAGCATCGTCTCGCTGCATGTCGCGGCGGATCGGCTGTCGGAGGGGGGCCTGTGGATGGACGCCGACGTGCTCTACCCCGCCGCGCTGCTGCGGCGCCTCGTGACCTCCCCCCACGAGAACTGCCTGCTCGTCGACGCGAGCTCGGAGGAGACCGGCGAGGAGATGATGGTCGGCGTCCGCGCCGGCCGGGTCATGAAGATCGCGCGGCGGGTCGGCAAGGACTGGGAACTCGCCGGCGAGACCGTGGGCTTCGCCAAGGTCGGCCCGCGCGGGGGCCGCGTGATGCAGCGCCTCCTGGAGGAGGAGGTCTCGGCCGGCCGCCTCGATCAGGAGTACGAGGCCGCCATGGACCGCGCCTTCCAGGAGGTGCCGTTCGGCGTCGAGCGTGTCGACGACCTCCCGTGGACCGAGATCGACTTCGAGGAAGACGTGGAGAAGGCCCGCCGCCTGGCGAGCGCTCTCTGACCGCTGGCCCCTCGCTCCGCGCGCGGGGGGTGGGGCACCTGGGGGGCTCACCTCCGGGGCTTGCGTTCCGGCGAGCCCCTCTCGTGGCTCGCCTCCACTCCAGCCCCTCCGGTGAGCCCCCCAGGTGCCCCCCCCACGCTAGCCAACCCCCCGCCCCCCGTCGCCCACGCCTCTCGGCCCCGACGCTCTACGCTCTAGCGGCGCGACGCGCCCTTGACGAACCAGCCGTTCAGGACGACGACCGCCAGGATCCAGACGACGCCGACGGTCGCGAAGAAGACCTGACCGAGCCAGAGCTGGTTCACGAGGAGCGTCAACACCACCATCGACAGGAACGCATCCCCGTTCGATACCGCCCAGAGCACGCCGATGAGACGGGCCAGCGGCGACGCCTCCTCCCGGATCAGCTGCTTTACCTGCTCCGCGCTGGTGGACGACCGGCTCCGCGCCGGGTCGAACCACGCGTGCTCGAACGAGAGATGCCCCATCCGCCCGATGAACACGTCGAAATGGGCGAAGAACGAGGACGACGGGCCAAGCGCCTGCGCCTTGCTGCGGAGCGATTCCACCGTCTCGTCCCGGCCCCGCTCGAAGACCGAGCAGTACTTGAGCTTGTAATAATCCGCAGCGAACGAGCGCAGCGCCGCCTGGAGCAGCGCGAGCAGCAGGATCCCGTTCGTGGACACGTAGGCGCTCCACGGGCCTGCCGGCGGCGGGTGAAGGTGAAAATGCCAGAAGATCCCGGCATAGAGAAAGGCGACTCCCAGCCAGTCCGCCACGGCGTCGATGGCGTGCCCGGCCGGGCTCACCAGGCTCTTCGCCCGCGCCAGCGCCCCGTCCACGCAGTCCAGGATGGAGCGGATCTCGAACGCGAGCGCGCCGGCGACGAGGGCGCGCGGCTCATCGAACGTCACCAGGTACCCGGCGAGCGCCGCAAAGAGCGGCTGCACCAGCGTCACCTGGTTCGGGGTGACCGGCGTCCGCATCAACGCGCGCACGATCCAGCGCGCGACCGGGTACCGGTAGTAGCGATTGAACGGGTCCTCCATGCGCATCTTCCAGCCGCCGGGCACACCGCCGGACTGAGCGGTGGATGACGGGCTCTCGGCGGGAGCGCACGGCGCTGACATGGACGACTCCGGCCTGGAATCTAGAGCAGCTCCCCCGCGGAGACCAACCGGATTGTGGGCGGCGGTGGCGGTCACGTTTGGGATGCTCACCTCCGGGGCTTGCGTTCCGGAGGGCCCTTTTTTCGGCCCGCCTGCGCGCCCCCCCTTCCGGTGAGCACCCCAAACGTGACCACCACCGCCGCGGACGCGCGTAGGGTGTGGCCGTGGCAAGCAGATCCTGGAGCGCAGCGCTCCTGCTCATGGCCGCCGGGTGCAGCCCGGGCGTGGGGTCCATCGGGGCCGTCCTGGCGAGAGACAACGCGTCGCAGGCGCTCTACGTGCGCGACGCGCCGCGGGGCCTGGCCGCCGAGCGGTCCGGGCTGATCCCCGGCGACGAGATCGTGATGATCGACGGCGTCTATGTCCGGGCTCTCCCGTCCGCCCAGGTGCGCGATCGGCTCCGCGGGGCGGTCGGGAGCGCGGTCGAGCTCACCGTCGTCCGCGGGGGCGAGGTGCGACGCGTCCGGATCGTGCGGGGCGAGCTCCAGGCGCACGAGGAGATCAAGCCCGGAGAGGAGCCGATCCCGCCCTGAGGGGGCGGGCGGCGCGCATCACGGCGCGGCGAGCTGCTGCAGCTCGGCATAATGCTTGTTCGCATAGAACGAGAGGACGTCGACGGCGTCGCGCACCTCGCTCGGATCGAGATCCTGAAGGCGGTACTCGACACTCAGGATCACATCGCCCTCCTCGTCGGCCGACAGCCTGGCCATGTTGATCTCGCGGTTCAGCTGGAGGAGGCGCCGCACGACCACGTCGCCCTCCTCCGGATCCAGCGGGAGCCGCACGAACGGGATCACCGCGAAGAGGACGAAGGGGGGCGAGATCCGCACGAACAGGGGAAAGACCCGCTCGGCCCCCTGGAAGTCGCTGCGCATCGTGTCGTCGGACACGACCTCCACGGCCCAGCCCTCGCGCTCGAGGCAGGCCTTGATCTCGTCGAACCTCATGGCGCGGCATCATAGCCGCTCACGGCGCGATCCCGGGAGTGCGCCGGACCGGGGCGCCGGGGCGCCGCGCCCCTCCGGTCTCGAGGGCGCGCGCCCCGCCGCGGAACAGCTCCCTCGCCCGGGAAGGCGCCTCGGCGCGGCCCGCGCGAGGCGCGCGAGGCTCGACGGCCGCGGCGACCGCGAGGCGCCGGGTGCGACGGGACGCGCGGCCCCTCGACGCGGGCGGGGCAGGCCGCCGCTGGCCGGCTTGGTCGACCGGCCCCGCCCGGCGCCTTTTGTCCGGGGTAGGCCGTGGCTCGCGTTGACGGTGCCGCGCGCTCGAACTATTCGTAGGGGTCGTTTTTGCGTCCGCCGAAGGAGCGATTCATGCGCCGTTACCAGTTCACTTCCGAGTCCGTCACCGAAGGACACCCCGACAAGGTTTGCGACCAGATCTCCGACGCTATCCTCGATGGAATCCTCGAGAAGGATCCGACGGCGCGGGTCGCCTGCGAAACGCTGGTGAAGACGGGCATGGCCGTCGTCGCCGGCGAGATCACGACGTCGGCGTGGGTCGACATGCCGGTCGTGGTCCGCAACACGATCAAGGAGATCGGATACACCGACGCCGCGATGGGCTTCGACTACGGGACATGCGCGGTGCTCACGGCGATCGAGAAGCAGTCGCCCGATATCTCCCGCGGCGTGACCGAGGGCGAGGGCCTCTTCAAGGAGCAGGGCGCGGGCGATCAGGGGCTCATGTTCGGCTTCGCGACCGACGAGACGCCCGACCTGATGCCCGCCCCGATCAACTATGCCCACCGCCTCGCGCGCAAGCTCGCCGATCTCCGCAAATCCAAGAAGCTTGATTGGCTGCGCCCCGACGGCAAGACCCAGGTCACGATCGAGTACGAGGACTACACGCCCGTCCGCGTCAGCGCGGTCGTCCTGTCGACGCAGCACAACCCCGAGGTCAAGCACAAGACGATCGTCGACGCCGTGCGGAGCATGATCATCGAGAAGGTCATCCCCGCCAAGCTCATGGATCGGAGCACGAAGATCTACGTGAACCCCACCGGCCGCTTCGTGGTCGGCGGCCCCTACGGCGACGCCGGCCTCACCGGCCGCAAGATCATCGTCGACACCTACGGCGGCATGGGCCGGCACGGCGGCGGCGCCTTCAGCGGCAAGGACCCGACCAAGGTCGACCGCTCCGCCTGCTACTACGCGCGCTACGTCGCGAAGAACGTCGTCGCGGCCAAGCTCGCCTCGCGCTGCGAGGTGCAGATCGCGTACGCCATCGGCGTCGCGCAGCCGGTCGGCGTCCACGTCAGCACCTTCGGCACGGGCCGCGTGGACGAGGACGTGCTCGAGAAGTACATCATGCAGAACTTCGACATGCGGCCGAAGGCGATCATCGAGCAGCTCGACCTGCTCAAGCCCATCTACCGCAAGACGGCCGCGTACGGCCACTTCGGGCGCGACGAGTTCGCCTGGGAGAAGACGAACCGCGCGGCCAAGATGGCCGACGATCTGCTGCGCCCGACGCAGGTCGCGGTGCCCGCCAAGGCGAACGGCTCCCTCAAGAAGGAGCCGAAGCGCAAGGGCAAGAAGGAAGTGAGCGCCGAGGCCTGATCGTTCGGAACACCCGCCGGGCGGACCGGCGCGGGCGGCGCTCGGCCGTCCGTCCCGGGGGAGGGGGCGAGAGCGCCGGCGCATCCACCGCGCCGGCGCTCCGCGCTTCGTCGCCGCGGGCAGCGCGTCTCGCACGTCCTCCTCGCGGCGGCTTCGGACCGGGAGCCTGTGCACGATGTGGGCCCCCGACTCACAAAAAAGCACCGCCTCATGCCGGGATCGGCTGACTGTCGGCGTCACTTCTGCTGATAAAATTGTCGACGACTCCCGTATCGCCGGATCGACCTGAACCTCCCCGGTTCTTGCGACCTCGAGGAGCGCCGATGAGGGCCTGGCTGAAATTCTTGAGCTTCATGACGGTCACGGGGTGTCTGGGCGTCTCCTGCACCGGGAGGATCGGGCCGGCAGGCGGCCTCCTCTCCGGCGGGGGCGGCGGCGCGGACAGCACCGGGGCCGGCGGCGCCACCGGCACGACGGCCGATACGACCATCACCACGTCCGGGTCAGGGGGCGGATCCACGCCCGCGACCACGTCCGGCGGCGGGTCCGCGGGCGGCGGCGGCGGCGCGGACTGCGGCGGCTCGCCCGACGACGACGCGGACGGCGACGGCTTCTCGGAGGACGAAGGCGACTGCGACGACTGCAATCCACGGGTCAACCCGAGGGCGCTCGAGCTCCCGACCGTCGGCGGCGAGGGCGGCGACGCGCCGGAGCCCGTCGACGACGACTGCGACGGTATCCCCGACAACGTGCCCGAGCCGTGCGACGGCGATCTCGCGATCGACGACCCGGATCCGCTCAACGCCGCGAGGGCGATCGAGCTGTGCGCGATGTCGTCCGATCCCGCACGCTGGGGCGTGGTCTCCGCGACCTGGATGAAGGTCGACGGCTCGGCGCCCCCGGAAGCAGCGGAGAAGCTCACCGGCTTCCACCTCGGGCACGGGATCCTCGACGGGTTCGGGCCCAACGTCGCGCCGAGAGGCGGGGCGCGGCTGCTCGCCCTCTCGAGCGGCGCGGCGCGGCAGGACACCGATCCGGACTTCCAGAGCCCCTCGGGGTTTGCCAAGGGCTATTCAGGCGATTTGCCGCGCGGCTTCCCCAGGTCGCCTCGCGGCTGTGTCGATTTCCTGCCGGGGAGGCCGGAAGACCCGATCGCCGTCGAGATCACCATCCGTGTTCCATCGAACGTCCACGGCTTCTCGTTCAACACCAAATACAACACGTTCGACTGGCCGGATGTCGTCTGCAGCAGCTTCAACGACTTCTTCCTCGCGCTCCTCTCGCCGGCGCCGCCCGATCGCATCGACGGGCACCTCCTGTTCGACCACGAGGAGAACGCGATGAGCCTCAACAACGCCTTCATCGACGTCTGCAAGTGCCAGGGCGGCTCGCCCTGCGAGCTCGGGGGCAGGAGCTTCGCGTGCTCGCTCGGGCTGCGGGAGCTGCTCGGGACGGGGTTCGAGAACCGCGCCGCGACGGGCTGGCTCGTCACCACGGCGCCCGTGGAGCCGGGTCAGGAGATCAAGATCCGGTGGGGCGTGTACGACGCCGGCGACGGCACCCTCGATTCGACCGGCCTCATCGACAACTGGCAGTGGATCGTCGAGCCCGGCGTGCCCGTGAAGACGATGGTCGCCCCGCCCCCGGCCGCGGAGGAGTAGGCGCGGCAGCCGCGATCGCGCCGCCCGCGGGCGCCTCAGGCGACCACGGGCGCGTCCGACGTCGCCGCGCCGACGCCGGCGAGCAGCTCCCTGTACCACGCGGCCGCCTCCGCGGCGCGGCCCGGCAGCGCGCGGCTGCTCCAGAGGACCGAGAGCGTGCGCGTCGTCCCGGCGTGCGTCTTCGTCCGCTGCGCGTCCTTCACCGCGTTCGCGCACGGGCCCTCCGCGTCGAAGACGCAGAGCAGCCCCGCGAGGTCGATCTCCTGCCCTGAAGCGTTGAACACGTAGCGGGAGCCGGCGGGCGCGACGTCGATGCGGAGCGGCGGCGCCGCGCGGTCGAGGTCGATGACGCTGATGGGCAGCCCGGTGTGCAGCGACACGGCGTTGCACGCATCGACGGCCGCGTTGATGGACGCGAGCGAGCCGCCCTCCACGGCGCGGAGGAGGTACTCGGAGGCCGGCTTGCCCCGGCCCGTCGGCTTGTAGCCGCCGTGCCGGAGGAGGTCGCGGACGGCCGCGCGCACGGCGTCGTCCGAGCGGAACGGGGCCGAGGCCTCGCCGGACAGGAGGCCGCGGAGCGCCTCGCTCACCGGCAGCTCGCCGAGCGGCGCGGGGAAGGTCGTGACGAAGGCGGCGGCGTCGAGCAGCGGATGTGGCGCGATCGTGAGCACGCGGCGCACTCTACATCACCGGGGCCGCCGCGCGAGCAGCGTCCTCGGCCGCCCTGCGCGGGCGCGGCGTGGGAGCCCGTCCTCGCCATCACGATGGCCCCGTCCGGGGCGCGCAGGAACACGCGATTTCCAGCGTCGATGTGGAGGAGAGGACGACTGTCCTCCGATACTCACTCTGTCCACGCAGCGCGCGATTGAGACCTCTCCTGTCGTGAGCGATCTCGCCCCGCAGCGACCCAGATCGACTACCCTGGCGGGCCGTGGAGCCGGACTACACACGCCTTACGCCGAGGTCGCCGGGCGAGCGCCGGCGCTCGATGAGCGCCGCGTCGTGGAGCCGTCCAGGAGGGGCCGCGCCGCTCGCCGAGCGCGTGATCCCATGGCTGCTCGCGGCCACGATCGCCGGGTCCGTGCTCGCCATCGGCGCCGTGCATACGCCCACGCTGGCGCTGGTGTCTTCGGTCACCGCGGTCGCAGCGGCGCTCTCTCTGCGTGCCAGCGCGCTCACGGGCGGGCGCTCCCCCGTGAGGTCGCTGCCAGCGATCACGCTGCTCGGCTTGACGGCATATACGCTGCTGCAGGCGGCGCCGCTGCCGCTCGCCTGGCTCGCGCGCCTCTCGCCGGCGAGCGCCGATGTCTGGTCGCGCGCCCTCTTGCCGCTCGGGGAGGCGGCGCCCGGGGTCGCCAGCCTCTCGCTCGACCCCGGGGCCACGCTGGTGGAGGCCGCGAAATGGCTCACGTATGCCGGCGTCTTCATCACGGCCGCCTTCGTCGGGGCGAGGCGCGGCGCGCGGCTCGTGATCGCCATCGTCTTCAGCAGCGCGTCCCTCGCCGCGCTCACCACGATCGCCCACGGGCTCCTCGGCGCGACGAAGGTCTTCGGCCTCTATCAGCCGCGCTTCTCGGTCGCGGCGTGGCACGTCGGGCCGCTGCTCAACCCGAACAACCTCGCCGGGTACCTGAACCTCGGGATCCTCTCGGGCGTCGGCTTGCTGCTCACGAGCAGGCCGATCCTCCCTGTCTGGATCACCGGGGTCGGGCTCACCACGATCGTGGGGGTCGGCATCATCGCGTCGTCGCGCGGAGGGCTGCTCGTGCTGCCGCTCGGCCTCGCCCTCTTCGCGCTGTTCTCGTGGCGACGGCGCGGCAGGCGTCGCCTGGGCGGGCGCGAGAGGAGCCGGGCGGCCTGGCTCCTCGGCGTGGCCATCGGCGGCGGCGCGCTGCTCGCCGCGCTCGCCGCCACGAACCACACGCTCACGGAGATCGCGGACGACAACCTCGACAAGCTGTCGCTGTTCCACGCGACGCTCCCGCTGCTCGCGGACCACTGGCTCCTCGGCGTCGGGCGCGGCGCGTTCGAGACGGTGTTCCCCGCGTACCGCAGGGCGCCGGGGAACATCGTGTTCACCCACGCGGAGAACTTCGTGATCCAGTGGGCGGCGGAGTGGGGCATCCCGGCGGCGACGCTCGCGCTCGGCGCGCTCGGCGTCGCGTTTCGCCCGGGCAAGATCGCCCTCAGGGGGAGCACGGCGGCGGTGGGCGCCTGGGTCGGCTGCGTGGTGCTCCTCGCCCAGAACCTGTTCGATCTCGGGCTCGAGGTGCCCGGCGTGACCATCGCGCTCACGGCGACGCTCGGCGCGCTCTGGGGCGAGGCCCACCCCGAGCGGCGGCGGCGCGAGGCCCCGGCGGAGGATCCCGGCGCGGCGCGGTGGCGCGCGCTCGGGCTCCCCGCGTGCGCCGCGGCCTCCGGGCTCGCGCTCGTCGCCCTGATGGTGCGCTTCGGCGCCCGCGACGTCGACCACGACCGCCGGGCGCTGCGCGCGCTGAGCGACGCGGACGCGGCCAGCGGCGCCGGCTGGGGAGCCTTCCGCGGCGAGCTCCGCGCGGCGATGCTCCGCCACCCGGCGGAGCCCTACTTCCCGCTGCTCGGCGCGGTCGTGGCCATGAAGGGCCGGAGCGAGAGCCCGATCCCCTGGCTCCAGCGCACGCTCGAGCGCTCGCGCCGCCACGGCCGCGCCCACCTCCTGCTCGCGGAGGTGCTCGCGTCGCGCGGCGCCACGGAGCAGGCGCTCCTGAGCCTCCGGCTCGCGGTGGAGGACGACCCCCGCGTGACCAGCGCGGCCGCGCGCCTCGCCCTGCAGTGGGCCCAGCGCTGGGAAGAGCTCGTGCGGGCCGTGCCGGAGGGCGAGGCCGGGGCCGAGATGCTCGAGCGGATGGCCATCGTCTGGGACCGAAAGGGCGACCAGGCGCTGCGCCTCCGGTGCGCCGAGGAGGCGATCGCGCGCGCCCCGGACCGCATCGGCGCCCGCTGGGCGGCCGGCGACACGCTGCTCGCCATGCTGGACGACCCGGGCTCCCCCCGCTGCGGCGGCGCGGAGGACGCCGCGGCGCGGCGCGCCGCCTGCGAGGCGCAGGTCGAGGCGCACGCCGCGGCGATCCAGGGCCGCAAGGAGAGCTCGTTCTTCGCGGTCCAGCTGCGGGCGCGGCGCCTCCTGCTGCGCAAGGAGAGCGCCGAGGCGGAGCGGCTGCTCGCGGGCAGCTGCGAGCGGCTGGACAACCGGGCCGGCTGCCATCGCCTGCGGGTCACGGCGGCGGCGCAGATGCCCTCGCCCGAGCGGCTCCTCCCCGCGATCCGCGATCTCCTGTCCGCGTCGTGCAGCTCGCCGTCGGCGTGCGCGGCGGCGTCCACCTGGGTCGGGGACCTGCTCGCCGCGCGAAAGGACTACTCGTCGGCCGTGACCCACTTCGCGCGGGCGGCGCAGGACGAGCCGACGGAGGAGCGGCTGCTCAAGCTGGCCAGCGCCGCGAGCGAGGCGGGCGCCCACGTCGAGGCGGCGAACGCGCTGGAGCGCGTGCTGCACCGGCGCGGCGGCGACGACCCCGAGCTGCGCCGGCGCATCCTCGACGAGAAGGCCAAGGCGCTGGCGCCCGCGCTCACCCCGTAGGCCGCAGGCGGCCTGCGCTCACCCCGGGCCGCCGCGCCGCGCCGCGCCCGGCCTCGCGGCGCGCCGGCCGCCCGGGCGAGGCGTGGGCCCTGGCCAGGGCGAGGAGCGCGACGGCGAGGCTGCCAAGGCCGGCCGCCCACGAGGCCCCGAGCCGCCCCGGCGCCTCGGAGCACGCGCAGCCACGGCCGTACAGGAGCGTGTCGTCGGGCACGGGCGCGGCGGCGGCCTCGCCCCCCGTGCCCCCGCCGCCAGCGCCGGCCGCGCCGCCCGCGCCCTCGCCGCCGGCGCCCCCCGCGGAGGCGCCGCCGCCCGTGCCCCCCGCGCCGCCGCCCCCTTCGCCCTGCGGCATGCGCACGAGCACGCCGTCCGATCCGCGATCCGGCGAGAGCCCCGCGGCCGAGACCGCGCGCACGCCCACGTAGTACTTCGCCCCGTCGAGGAGCGGCAGCCCGCGGATCGAGGCCTCGGAGACGTCGCCGACGTCCTGCCACGCCGGCGAGCTCACGTACTCCCCTCGGCCGCCGACGACCGCCACCTGGTAGGACGAGGCCGAAGCGACCCGCGACCACCTCACGTGGAGCGTGTCCGTGGTCTCGATCTCGTCGACGTCCTCGTCGGCGTCGGGCGAGCGCGGGTCGACGTCCCACACGAGCTCGGGCGCCGGCAGGATCTCGTGCCGCAGGTTGTAGAGGTAGCCGTCGGCGACGCTCACGACGATGTCGTCGTGGCCGTCGCCGTCCGTGTCCGCGAGGATCGGGGAGCCGACCGGATCGCCGAAGGCGTACGACCACACGAGGCGCGCCGAGCACACATCGATCGCGTAGAGGAAGCCGTTCGTGGAGCCGACCACGGCCGTGGAGCCGTCGGAGACGCGCCCCGTGAGGTTCCGCGAGATCGCCACGTCGCCGAGCTGGCCCAGGGCGGCGCCCGAGCGCGCCGCGGCCTGCTCGTCGGCGAAGGCGGCGTCGCCGGCGAGCACGAGGGCGCGCGAGGCGCCGGCCGTGGGGCCCGAGAGCTCGGTGATCGTGAGGCGCGACGGCCGCATGAACGAGCCCTCGACCAGGAGCGACCTGCGCCCGCACCGGGCGATGGCGCCGTGGGGGTACGGGCGGTCGTCGTCCGCGCTCCGCCAGAGCGCGACGCCGAGGTCGTGCGGCAGCGTCCGGGCAGGGTAGCGCCCTCCCTGGAGCGTCATCTCGAGCTGCGGCCCCCCGGACACGTCGGCGAGGATCGGCATGAAGTAGGTGAGCTGCTCCGGGCTCTGGCCGAGGGGGCTCCCGTCCCGGCCCGAGAGCACCCGGGCGGCGTTGATCGCCACGGCGACGTCGTCCGCGCCGTCGCCGTCCCAGTCGGCGATGGCGGCCGCCTGGGTCCCGGCAGAGGCGCGGATGCCGTGCCTCCAGCGGACGCCGCCGCCCGGCTCGAGCGCGAGGATCTCGGTGCTCAGGGTCGGATCGGCCGTGATCGCCACGAGCTCGAGCGCGCCGTCCCCGTCGACGTCGCCGTGCAGCACGTCCCAAGCCGGCGGCTTCTCCAGGGCGATCTCGCTCGTCTGCCGGCCGTTCGCGTCGAGCGTCGCGACGGAGTACCTCGCCGGATCGGTGAGCGGGTGCCGCCGCCGGAAGCACGCGAGGGTCGCCGGCGAGCCGCCCTCGGCGGGGACGATGGACGCGCCGAAGGCGTCCATCGCGCGCCAGGCGACCTTGGCCGGGGCGACGTTGCTCGCGCCCCTGGCGTCGAGCCGCACGAGGTCTCCCCGGCTGTCGACGACGACGACGCTGTCCGCCGTGTCGCCCGGGAACAGCCGCGCCGCGAGCGGGGCGCGGCCGAAATCGATGAAGGCGCCCGGCCCCGTGCTGTAGCCGCCGGCGCGCAGCCCCGGCAGGATCTCGCGCCCCTCCTGCACGAGGTTCGTGGGCGCGAGCGAGGCGTCGAGCAGCGAGACGAACCCGTCATCGCGGGAGACGACGAGCCGCGGCGAGGCCGGCGACGTCGCCGGGGGCACGTCGAGCGCGGCGAGGCCGACGCCGGGCTCGACGGGATAGACCGCGGCCATGGACGCCTGGCCCCCGAGCACCTCGTAGGCGGTGAGCGCCACGGGCTCCGAGGTGGCCTCGAGCACGAGCTCGCCGAGCCCGTCGCCCGTGAGATCCGGCGTGACGAGCGCGGCGCCGAGGCTCGTCTCTCGCGCCCTCGACCAGTCGATCCGCGTCCGCACCCGCTCTCCGTGGAGCGAGAAGAGCCGCTCGACCGGCGGGCTCGCCCCGCGCCTGAAGCGGAAGGCGGACACCCGCTCTTCGCGCGAGGAGAGGATCCATCGCTCGGCGCCGGCCGCGCCCGCGATCGCGCCCTGCGCGATCTCGTCGGGGATGACGGCGAGCTCGGCGCCGGAGGCCGCGTCGAGCACGTACGTCGCCCAGGCATCCCCGGACTTGCCGCTCGCCAGCACCTCGAGCGCGCCGTCGCCGTCGAGATCCCAGGAGAGGCGCGTCGGGGCGCGGGCGTCGCCGCCCTCGTTCGGGCTGAGCGTCCTGCGCCACACGAGCGCCAGCGAGGGGCTCTCGCCCGGCCTGTACGCGAGCAGGCTGACCGCGCGCGCCCCCTGCACGCCGTAGACGCGATTCTGGAAGCAGAGCGCGTGCTGGCCGGGGCTCGACCCGTCGCGCAGGGACACGGCCTCGCACACCGCGCCGCCGAGGTGAGCGCCGATGCTGGCCGACTCCGCGAACACCTGCCCTGTCCCCGACACGAAGAACATCCGGTCATGGGAGGAGAGCAGGAGATCGGCTATCCCGTCGCCGTTCCAGTCCCCCACGGTGTCGACCCCGGCGCTGCAGTGATCGCGGCGCGGGAGGGAGGGCAGCCTCTCGACCGCGTCGAACCCCCGCGCGAAGCTGTAGATCACGCCCGGGCTGTCGGTCCGCACCGAGCAGCAGCCGCACTCGTCGAGGAAGAGGTCGGCGCGGCCATCGCCGTCGAAGTCGGCGAGGCGCGCGGCGCCGAGCGACCCGAGCTCCGAGGCGTTCTCGCGCCACAGGACGGCCCCGCTCGCGCCGTCGATGACCGCCGCCCCCGCGCCGCTCAGCGCCACCGCCTCGAGCCGCCCGTCGCCGTCGAGATCCTCGACGGCGTGCAGCATCTGGAAGTCCATCGACGGGGTGCTCCAGCGGGTGGTCCCGCGCGGGTCGGAGCGCACCACGCGGCCGCCGGACACGAAGAGCAGGTCGATCTCGCCGTCCTGGTCCACGTCGCCGGCGAGCACCCTCGACGACGCGAGCACGCCGCCGAGGTACGCCCGCCAGTAGGGCGCCGGCTTCAGGATATTGCTCGTCGACTCCGTGGCGCCCGTGCGCTGCGGATCGTGGCGCGCAGCGCGCCAGTCGGCGGAGGCGACGGCGCCGTCGAGCACGAGCGAGGAGCCCACCGAGATCGCCGCCGCGACGCGTGTTACGATGGCCGATCGTTCCATTCGGGTCGTCCGGGCGCGCATTCTGCTCTGGCCCGCGCGGCGCGCGGCGAGAGTGTACTCCATCGCCGTGGAGGTACCACCGCACACGAAGTGCGACAGCTCTCCGCGCCACGGACGAGGCCGCGTTCAGCGTGAAGCGCACCCTGCCCTACATACGCCCCGGATTCGGATCGCCAGCTTGAATTTTTAGGGCCCGGGAAGCACCCTAGCCCCCCGCGCGGACCTCTACCTCGATGAAAGCGCCGCGAGCGCACGACTTATGGCCGACGAAACCAGAGCTTCCTCCCCGAATGCCCACCGCAATGACGCCCCTGGCGAGCGCGTTTTCGATCTCGTCGCGGCCTTGCGCGCGGTCGGCAAGCACTGGGCCATCGCGCTGACGACCCTGGTCTTCGTCGCCCTCAGCGTCACCTTTTACACGCTCGGACAGAAGAAGATCTACCAGTCGTCGGCGACGGTGCAGTTCGACCCGAACCCCCCTCGGCCGCTCGGGCGCGATGTCGACACCGTGGTCGACATGGGCGCTGGCTCGTACTGGAACAACCGCGAGTACTACGAGACTCAATACAAGATCATCCGTTCGACGCGGGTGGCGCTGGCGGTCGTCGCGCAGCTCAACCTCCACAACGATGTGTATTTCCTCGACGACCTCCCGCGGGACGCGGCGCCCCCCGCGCCGAGGACCGTCAGCCCGGAGGAGGCCGCCGACCTCCTGCGCGAAAGGCTCACGGTCGAGCCGGTGAAGGACAGCCGCCTGGCGGTCCTCCGCTACAACGACGCGGATCGCGAGCGGGCCCAGCGCATCCTCGCCACCCTGCTCGACATCTACATCGAGCAGAACCTGGACGACGCGCTCGCCTCGACGAACTCCGCGCTCGAGTGGCTGAGGACGCAGCTCGACAAGCTGAAGGGCGATCTCGAGGCGAGCGAGACGTCGCTCCACGAATACAAGCTCAACAACAACATCCTCGACGTCGATTTCGAGGATCAGACGAACCTGCTTCGCGAGGAGATGAAGCAGCTCAACGACGCCCTCACGGCCGTGCGCACGAAGCGCGAGGAGTACGCCGCGCGCAACCACGAGCTGTCGAAGCTCGACCCGAACGACCCGCTCACCGTCCCCGCCTCCGAGCTCATCCAGAGCCCGGTCCTCCAGATGCTGCGCGCGCGCCACGAGGAGGCCGTCCGCGAGCGCGACGCCCTCCTCGGCGCCGGCAAGGGGGAGAACCACCCGGAGGTCCGCGCCGCGACCGAGCGGCTGGCCGCGACCCGGAACGCGCTGATCGCCGAGATCAAGAACGTCCAGGGGGCCGTGAGCCGCGATCTCGCCATCGTGAAGCGCCAGGAGGCGGGGCTCGCGGCGCTGATCGAGGACGCGAGGCGGCAGGCGTTCGAGCTGAACTCCCTCAAGATCGAGTACGACCGGCTGCGCCGGACGAAGGACAACACCGAGAAGCTCTATCAGCTCGTCCTCGAGCGCACGAAGGAGAGCGATCTGCAGCGGATGTTGCGGGTGAACAACATCCGCGTCCTCGACAGGCCCAATGTCCCGCTCACCGCGCTCCGGCCCCGCGTGGCGGTCAACATCATGGTGGGCATCCTGGCCGGGCTGCTCCTCGGGATCGGCGCGGCCCTGGGGCGGGCGATGCTCGATCGGACGCTGAAGACGCCGGATGAGGTCGAGCGGGAGCTCGGGCTGCCGTTCCTGGGCCTCCTGCCGGAGTTCGACAGGCGGGACAGGAAGGAGGCCGGTCCGCGCAGGGGGCGCCGCCGCGGCAAGCTCGCGGCCGAGCCGGGCCGCCGCGAGCTCATCGTGCACGATCAGCCGACGAGCGGCATCGCCGAGGCGGCGCGCGCGATCCGGACCAACCTGCTCTTCATGTCGCCCGACCGGCCGTACAAGACGCTGCTCATCGCGAGCGCCGGCCCGAGCGAGGGCAAGACGACGGTGTGCTGCTGCATCGCCGTCGCGATGGCGCAGGCCGGGCAGCGGGTCGTCCTCATCGACTGCGATCTCCGCCGGCCGCGCCTCCACAGGATCTTCGGCAAGGGGCCGGAGGTCGGCGTCACCAGCGCGCTGCTCGACGACTCCGTGGTCGACGACGAGGCCGCGCTCAGGACCGAGGTGGAGAACCTCTACGTCATCCCCGCGGGCCCCATCCCGCCGAACCCGGCCGAGCTCCTGCACAGCGATCGCTTCAAGGCGCTGCTCCGCAAGCTCCAGGAGCGCTTCGACCGGGTGATCATCGACAGCCCTCCGATCGTCGCGGTCACCGACGGCGCCGTGCTGTCGACGCAGGTCGACGGCGCCGTGCTCGTCGTGCGCGCCGCCGCCACGACGCACGACTTCGCGCGCCACGGCACGCGGTCGTTGCAGGACGTCGGCGGCAAGGTCATCGGGGCCGTGCTGAACGCCGTCGACCTGAACCGGCAGGAGTACGGCTTCTACCATTATTACGGCTACAAGAAGGACGGCTATTACCAGGCGACCCCCGAGCCGGCGGCCGCCGAGGGAGGCGACGCCCCCCCGCCTCCCCTGCCGAACTGAGGAACACCGCCGTTGCTCTCGCCGTCGTTCTTCTCTTCACGTCTCCCGCGCGCGCGCGGCGCGGGGCGCGCCGCCGGGGCGGCCGGCGCGGGCACGAAGCCCCGCTCGCGGCTCGTGGTGACGCTCGTCGTCGCCGCGCTGGCGACGACCGGCCCTGTCCTCGAGAGCGCGCTCGGCGAGGGGCGCGGCTGGACGCTCGGCTTCCTGATCCTCTTGATCGCCCCGTCGCTCGCCCGCGCCGGCGGCCCGCGCTTCCACCCGCTGGATCCGGAGACCTACGTCCCGGCGAGCTACTTCCTCAGCGTCGGCTATGCGCCCGTCCTGGGGCTCGTGATGTCCTCGAGCTTCGCGCTGTCGAGCCGTGACACGGCGGCGATGCAGATCGCCTACGCCGGCGCGGCCGCGTGCGCGCTCGTGTGCACCGCGATGAGCCGCGTCCCGGAGCCCCCCAACACGGCGCTCCTGGTCCCGTCGGACCGGCCGAGGGCGATGCTCGACCAGGACTGGGGGGCGATCGCCGTGGGCGTGGTCGGGCTCGGGCTCGTGGCGGCCTTGCTCGCCTCGATCGGCGTCGGGCGGGTCTTCTCGATCGGCTACAGCGACATGCACCTCGCGGAGGACGGCAAAGGGATGCTGGGCGCGGGCTGGTACCTGGTCCGGATCGCGATCGTCTACTGCTTTCTCCGGCTCGCCTCGCTCCGCAAGGCCGGTCTGCCCGCCCCGCGGGTGCTGATCGTCGCGGGGGCGTGCTTGCTCGTGAGCATCCTCTTCAACACCGTGATCGGGCGGCGGGGGCCCCTCGTCTGGACGGCCCTGTCGATCGGGCTCGCCCTGCACGCCTACGGCATCCAGATCCGGCGCCTGTGGCTGGCCCTCGGGATGGTGTGCGCCCTCTTTTACGGCATCGCCATCCAGGGCGCCCGGGCCCAGCAAGGCGAAGGGTTCGAGGCGCAGATCTCCTCGGCGATGGCGCACCTCGAGCAGACCGAGAACGTGCTGGATATCGGGGAGTTCCGGCGGATCTACGAGAACCTGGTCGTCGTGGCGAACGAGAAGCCTTCCCTGGTCCACTACCCCGGAGAGAGCTGGGTCAACGGGTTTCTCATCCTGGTGCCCAAGCCGATCTGGCCCGATCGACCGCTCGGCCTGGGACAACGCTACGTCATGTGGATAGCGCCCGATTTCGCGCGTCACGGGGGCGGCTTCGCGATGAGCGCCACCGCGGAGGGGTACCTGAACTTCGGCTATCTCGGCACGTTCATCGAGGTCGCGGTGTTCAGCGCGCTCTTCTTCTTTCATCCGCTCAACGTCGCGGCCGCGCGCGACGCGACGATGCTCATCCGCGCCACGGCCGCCTGCCTCGCCTCGTTCGCGTACAACCAGTTTCGAGGTGAGCTCACGTCGCTGCTCAAGATCACCGTCTCGCTGGGGATCGCGCTGATCGCCGCGCTCGTGCTCGCCTCGCTGTCGAGGCACGTCCGCCGTGGGCTCGCGTCGCTCGCCTCGGTGCGACGGGGGGGCGCCGGCGGGAGCCTGCGCGACCCGCGCCTCGGCCGGCGGTCAGCGCCGGGCGGATAGACGCCGCGTCGATCTGGTATGGTCGCGCCGCGAAGCAGACCGCCGGCGCGATCGAGCGCCTCCTCGTGAGGAGACCTCCTCGTGAGGGGACCTCCTCCACCGGGCGGGCTCCGCCGGACGGTCTGACCGAATCGCCACGCGACCCATGCGCATTCTTTACGTCTCGCCCTACTTCCCTCCCGAGCCGGGGGCCCCTGCTGCCCGCGTCTCGGAGCTCGCCCGAGCCTGGCGACGTGACGGGCACGAGGTCACGGTCCTCACGGGCATGCCCAACCACCCGACCGGGGTGATCCCGCCCGAGTACCGCGGCCGCCTCCGCGTCGAGGAGGACTTCCATGGCGTCCGCGTCCTCCGCACCTGGATCTATGCCGCCGCCAACCGGGGCAAGGTGCGCCGCTCGCTCGCGTACGGCTCCTTCGCCCTGTCCGCGCTCACGCTCGCGCAGCTCGATCTGCCCGGCGCCGACGTGCTCATCGCGACGAGCCCGCAGTTCCTCTCGGCCGTGGCCGGCTACGGCCTCGCCGCGCTCCGCCGGACGCCGTTCGTCTTCGAGGTGCGCGATCTCTGGCCCGAGTCGATCGTGGCCGTGGGCGCCCTGCCGGAGGGCCACGCGGTCGTGCGGGGGCTCACGCTCGTCGAGGAGCACCTCTACCGGGCGGCCGACGAGATCGTCGTCGTCACCCGGCGCTTCCGCGAGCGGCTGATCGAGCGGGGCGTGCCCGCGGACAAGATCGAGATCATCCGCAACGGCGTGGATCTCGGCCGCTTCACGCCCGCCCCGCGCGACACGCCCCTGCGCGCGAGGCTCGGCTTCGGCGATCGCGTCGTCGTCGCCTACGTGGGCACGCACGGGATGGCGCACGGCCTCTCCGCCGTGCTCGACGTGGCGAACGGGCTCCGCGCGCGCGACGACCTCCGCTTCCTGTTCGTCGGCGAGGGGGCGGAGCGCGCGAGCCTCGAGGCGCGCGCCCGGGAGCTCGGGCTCTCCAACGTGACGTTCCTCGGCGCGCTCCCGCGCGACGCGATCCCGGAGGTCTACGCCACGGCCGACATCTGCCTGGTCCCGCTGCGGCGAGCGGAGCTCTTCCAGACGGTCATCCCTTCCAAGATCTTCGAGATCCTCGCCATGGAACGGCCCATCGTGATCTCCGTGGACGGCGAGGCGCGGGCCATCGTCGAGGAGGCGCGGGCCGGCGTCTTCGCGCCGCCGGAGGACGTGCCGGCCATGACGCAGGCCATCGTCGACCTCGCCGCCGATCCCGCGCGGCGGGGGCGCATGGGCGAGGCCGGGCGGGACCACGTCATCCGCTCGTTCGATCGCGACACGCTCGCGCGCGAATACGCGGCGCTCCTGGAGCAGGTCGCGCGGAGGGGCAGCCGGCGCTGATCCCGTGTCGCCCAGGCTCGTCCTGGATCGTGCGGGTGCGGGGCCTCGCCGCGCTGCCCGGCCCCCGGGCGAGGAGGCTCGTGGGCGGCGCGGGGCCCTCGCCGGGCCCTACTCGCGCACGAGGCTGCCGGTGAGCGTGATGCGGAACGGCGCGAGCGCCTCGACCTTGTCGAGCACGAGGTGCATCGCCATCACCGCCTGGTGCACCCCCGGGAAGAGCACCGTGTAGGTCGGGTGATCGACCCCCGTGTAGAGCCTGTCCACGCGGAAGCCCGTCTCCCTGGCAATGCGGTCCACGGCCCATACGGTGTTCATGCGGAAGTAGGTCGGGTACGGCTTGGCGTTGCTGGTGCCGTTCTTCGCGCGCAAGAGGCCCACGTAGAACTTGTGGAACCAGTACGGCGTCCAGTGCGTCGCGACGCCCGTGTACGAGAGCAGGTTCGGCGCCGTGAACACGAAGCGCCCGCCCGGGCGCAGGAGCCGGTGCGCCTCGCGCAGCACCGCCTCGGGCTTCTCCAGGTGCTCGAGCAGGTGGTCCGCGGCGACCACGTCCGCGCAGCCGTCCGGCAGCGGGATCGACTCGCCATAGGCGCAGATGCGCTGCGTCGCCGGGTTCTGCGCGAGCGCCTGCTCGTCGGGATCGACGGCGTAGATCGTCTTGCCCTCGAGCGGCACCGTCGCCACCTTGCCGAACCACAGCGGCCCGCAGCCCAGGTGGATCACGTCCCTGGCCGGCGCGACCGCCTCGTCCACCATGCCCTGGTAGACCTTCCAGTAGTGCGTGCGGCTGGTGAACCGATAATAAAGCTCGTTCGTCTTCTTGTTGAAGCGAACGATCGAGCGGACAATCTCCACGACATCTCCTCGGTCACGGGCAGCGACGCGGGCGCGTCGGCTGCGGGGTGAACGGCGTCACACCACCGACAGGCGCCCCTGGGTGAGCGGCTCGAGCGCGCGCAGCGGCGGGCGGCGCAGCAGGCGCTCCACGGAGTCGGCCACGAGCTGCAGCAGCATGTCCGCCTGCGGGTTGACCGCGCTCTCCTCGCTGTCCCAGCGGAAGCGCAGCGTGACGGTCTCGGCCCCCAGCTCGATCGTGAACGCCGCGACCACGGCCTCGCGGAGCTGCTGCGGCGTCGCCGTGTCCTGCGCCCACGTCCACGACCGCACGCGCGCGCTGCCGTTGGCGCCCGCGGAGGTCACCTCCAGGGCCATGAGCTTCGCCTCCTTCGCGAAGCGCTCGAGCGCCCCGCGCAGCCGCTCCACCCCGCTCGCGGCCTCGATCTCGAGCAGCGCCCGCGGCACGGCGCGCCGCAGCGCCTCCACCGTGGCCTCGCGCGGCGGCCGGGCGTCCCGCGCCCCGAAGAGCGCGAACGAGCCGGCCGCGCGCACCACGATGAAGAGCACCGCGCTGCACCCCGCGAGCGCGAGGCCGATCTCGTGCGAGCGGCCGACATACGCCACCAGCGCGACCACCGTGAACAGGAGGCTCAGCCCGTACAGGATCAACACCGCGCCGCGGTGCGAGTGGCCCTTGTCGAGCAGCTTGTGGTGGATGTGCGAGCGATCGGCCGAGAAGATCGGCCGACGGGCGATGAAGCGCCGCACCATCGCCGAGATCATGTCGAAGATCGGCAGCCCCAGCGCGAGCAGCGGCACCATGACCGCGAGCGCGGTGCCGCCCTTGTGCGTGCCCACGCCGAACAGCGGAATCGCCGCGAGCATGAACCCGAGAAACATGCTCCCGGTATCGCCCATGAAGATCGTCGCGGGGTGGAAGTTGTGAAACAGGAATCCCACGATCGCGCCCGCCAGCGTCGCGGCGAGCAGGCAGATCACCAGGTTGCCCGGGTAACCGCCGAGGTACGCGGTGATGAAGTTGGCCACGCAGGCGAAGAAGCCCACGCCCGCCGCGAGCCCGTCGAGCCCGTCGATCAGGTTGATCGCGTTGATGATCGCGACGAACCACGGGATCGTCACCAGGAAAGAGAACGGCCAGAACGACACGTGCCCGAAGTACGGCAGCGTCACGCACTCGAGGCGGAGCCCGAAGGCCCACGCCACCGACGCCGCCAGGATCTGCGCGAGCAGCTTGTGGCGCGCGCGCATTCCCCGGATGTCGTCCCACGCCCCCGCCGCCGCGATCGTCAGCCCGCCGGCGAGCAGGCCCACGACCAGCGAGCCCTGCGAGAACCACATCATCGCGATCTGCGTGCGCAGCGCCACCAGCAGGAACAGGGGCAGCACGAAAGCCACCACGATTGCGAGCCCGCCGAGGCGCGGAATGCAGCGCGTGTGCACGCGCCGCGCGGTCGGCTCGTCCACCGCCCCGACCCGAAACGCCAGACGGCGCACCAGAGGCGTCACTGCCCCGGAAATCACCAGCGCGAGGATGACCGCAGTGAGCGTAGTTACCATTGCTCACCCTTCGTTCGGGAGCTCCGCACCTCTCGAATGCAGCGCAGATCGCGGGGTTCGTTGCTCGTGATCATGACGGACGATCCTTCGTCAGTGCGCCCCTACTACACCAGTTCAGCGTGGGGAGCATGGGGAAATGAAATGAGAGCAAAAAGTCAAGGTTCTCGTTCCAGCCTGCCGGTTGTACAGCGACACTGCACACACGGACCTACATCACCGAATCCTGGGCGGAGCCGCTCCACGGCCTCATGACTTCGCGCTGACATCTCGATGTCCTGGAGACGGCGCTCCGGCGCAGCAGATGCAAACGTCCGAGTTCCAGGGGAGCCCGCGGACGGGCCGCACGACACGGCCGTTGAAGGCGTCGCTCCGCATCGAGACCAGACCATGCCGTGAGCTGCCAACATCGTTGAGCATCCGAAGCTCTCTCGATGCGTGCTCCGATCCCGGACGTACGCCGGCGCGCCGGAGATCCGGCCGTCTCCCGGCTGGGACAAGGCGCATCGTGCCGCGTGCGACGCGGACGCCGGCGCCGGCCGGCCCCTCGGCAACCTCATGAGGAAAAGCCCTGAGAAGAATGAAAGTCCTGAGGAGGTGACCTCCGCTCGTTGCAAGAGGAGTCCGATGCGAGAGTCCGCAGGATGGCGGGCTCAACAGGGAATCCTCTGCGCTGCGTGGCTTGACGTCTCCGATCCCGGAATGGCCGGTGTAGCACATGACGGACGGACCCGGCATGTGCGTTCCAGACAGGCCGCCGCTGGCATGGCTACTGCTGTGGCTGCCAGGCGAGCCGCCCGTGCCACGACGGATGACAGGGTGCGTGCCCTCGACGACGGCCGCGAGGGCCGCATGCCGCGGGGCGATCGGCGCGCACATCTGGATCCTCGTCGCCGAGCCGATGCGATCGAAAGATCCGGGCATGACGGCTTCTTCGGTGCTCTGGATTGGCGTCGCATTCATCAAGACGCCGGAGCGGGTGAACGGGGCTCTCCCGTGCTCCGATCCAGCACCCCAGAACGCCGGGGAGGCATGGTCGCCTGCGCGGCCCCGAGGGATTTCCCGGCGGCGGCAAGGCAAGAAAATCATTCATTTTCTTCCCGTTTTTCTGCCCGGAGGACATCCGGCCACCCCCAGGGGGAATGTGAGATGTCCCGCATACGGCAATCGCCCAGGACGGAATTTCCATTCGGTGCGAGGCACGGCGTCGTCACGGCGAGCCCGTTGTTGGAGGGTCGGCGGCAACGATGCGAGCGACCAAGGAACGCTCGTCTCCGGGTCGATTGGCGAGCTCTGGCGGGTTGTGCTGTGCCGCCTGGCGAGCTCTGGCGGGTTGTGTTGTGCCTCCTGGCGAGCTCTGGCGGGTTGTGCTGTGCCGCCTGGCGAGCTCTGGCGGGTGACTCCTGGCGGAGGATGCGAAGAAAAGATGCTCTCCCGTGCTCAGCGATTGAGAACCACACCGCACGCGCGGTGCTCCCGTGTCGTTGGAGAGCGGCCCACGGTCGGTGTCGGTGTCCCACCCCGCCGGGCGAGCGCTCCTCGCAGCAGAGGTCCCCTCACCGTCGCCACGAGCGCGCCCCCTTCGCGCAGCGCCCCATGCCACGGAGCCGCCGCCGGCCGGCCGCGCCGTGATGCCGCCGGCCGGCCCATGGATCCGCCGGCCGGACCGAGCCGGCGGCCGGACCGTGATGCCGACGAGCTACCGATCTGAACAATCGCTCAGGCGCGCCCCGGCCCCCGGCGAGCGGGACCCGAGCGGCGCGCGGCGCACGGGCCTGGTAGCGGGCTCCAGGCTCTGGTAGCGGGCTCTCGCGGGGTGCTCCTCCCCCCGCCGCGCCGCGCTTCTCCAGCGCCCGCGCTCAGCTCCCGCGCTGCGCCCGCTTCCCGTTGCTTCCGGTGTTCCCCTCGAGCCCCAGCCCCTTACAACCCGGTTGACAGTCCCGGCGCCGCGACCTACAAGGTCCGCAACCCTCACGCGTACGTAAGGGTCAGGGTTTCACCCGCGATGTATCGATGACCACCCGGCACCACCTGCCCGTTGCCCACGAGCAAAGCATCGGAGGGCCATTCGCGTCCAGCCCATCCGGCACGTCCCAGGCAAGTACGTCCCGGGCGGACACAGCGGCGGACCTGCTGGACTGCGCCGAAGGCGAGGATCGCCTCCTGCAGGTGGGCGACATCGCCAGGGCGACCGGGAAGACGGTGCGGGCCATCCATCACTACGAGGAAGTGGGCCTGCTCGTGCCGCACGCCCGCTCCAAGGGGCGCTACCGGCTCTACGACCAGGCGGCCCTCACCCGGGTCCGGTGGATCGGCAAGCTCCACGACCTCGGCCTGTCGCTGAGCCAGATCCAGCAGATCGTCTCGACCTGGGAGTCGGCCCCGTCGGCCCCGGGGGCGATGTCGCGGATCCGGGACGTCTACCAGCAGAAGCTCGAGGAGGTGCGGGGGCAGATCGCGCACCTCGCGGCGCTCGAGCACGAGCTCGTGGCGAGCCTCGCGTACCTCGACACCTGCGAGACCTGCGACCCGGCGGAGCTCATCGCCGCCTGCACGAACTGCAATCTTCACGACAAGAGCCAGGCCGAGCCTGAGCTCGTCGCCGGGATCCGCGGCGGCAACGGGGTTTGCCGCCAGGGCTCGAGTCACCGTTGAGCGAGAACACCATGGGTATCCAGCTTCCGATCTACATGGATTATCACGCGACGACCCCGGTCGATCCGCGTGTCCTCGACGCCATGCTGCCGTATTTCAGCGGCAAGTTCGGCAACGCCGCGAGCCGGAGCCACGCCTTCGGCTGGACGGCGGAGGAGGCGGTGGGCCGCGCTCGCGAGACGCTCGCCCGGTTCATCGGCGCGTCGAACCCGAAGGAGATCGTCTTCACCTCGGGCGCGACCGAGAGCGACAACATCGCCCTCAAGGGCGTCGCCGAGTTCTACAAGGACAAGGGCAACCACATCATCACGAGCGTCATCGAGCACAAGGCGGTGCTCGACACCTGCAAGCGGCTCGAGAAGCAGGGCTTCGAGGTGACCTACGTCAAGGTCGACCGGCACGGGATGGTCGATCCGGACGACGTCGCCCGGGCGATCACCGACAAGACGATCCTCGTCTCGATCATGCTCGCCAACAACGAGGTCGGCACGATCCAGCCCATCGCCGAGATCGGCAAGATCACGAGGTCGAGAGGCGTCCTCCTCCACACCGACGCGGTGCAGGGGGTCGGCAAGGTCCCCTTCAACGTCGAGGAGATGGGGGTCGATCTCGCGTCGGTGACGGCGCACAAGATCTACGGGCCGAAGGGCATCGGGTGCCTGTACGTGCGCAGGTCGAAGCCGCGCGTCCGCCTCACCGCGCAGATGGACGGCGGAGGCCACGAGTTCGGCGTGCGCTCGGGCACGCTCAACGTGCCCGGCATCGTCGGCTTCGCCAGGGCGGCGGAGCTCCTCATCGAGGAGGGCAAGGCGGAGTCGGAGCGCATCCTCGCGCTGCGCGAGCGGCTCCGGACGCGGCTCTGGAAGGAGCTCGACGCCATCCAGCTCAACGGCTCGCCCGACCGGCGGCTGCCGGGCAACCTCAACGTCTCGTTCAGCTTCGTCGAGGGCGAGGCGCTGATGATGGCGATCAA
This sequence comes from Sorangium cellulosum, assembly GCF_004135735.1. Lineage (GTDB taxonomy): Bacteria > Myxococcota_A > Polyangia > Polyangiales > Polyangiaceae > Sorangium > Sorangium cellulosum_F. Next base: position 8,493,652 of record NZ_CP012670.1, read on the forward strand.
GGACGTGGCCGTCTCCAGCGGCTCGGCGTGCACGAGCGCCAGCCTGGAGCCCTCCTACGTCCTCCACGCGATGGGCATCGGCGACGATCTCGCCCACTCGTCCATCCGCTTCGGGCTCGGGCGCTTCACCACCGAGGAAGAGGTGGACTACGTGGCAGACCTCGTCGTCCGGAAGGTGAGCAAGCTGCGCGACATGTCGCCGCTCTACGAGATGCACAAGGAAGGGATCGACCTCAACAGCGTGCAGTGGGCGGCCCACTGAGGGGCGGATGAGCGGCGGCGCGGGGCGCGTCGCCCCTGAGATCAAGGTTTCGAGCGGAAGGGAACGGTCGAGGAGAGAGCCATGGCATACAGCGAGAAGGTCATCGAGCACTACGAGAACCCCCGGAACGTCGGGACGCTCGACAAGGACGACGAGCACGTCGGCACCGGGCTCGTCGGCGCTCCGGCCTGCGGCGACGTCATGCGCTTGCAGATCAAGGTCGGCGAGGGCGGCGTCATCGAGGACGCGAAGTTCAAGACGTTCGGCTGCGGATCGGCCATCGCGTCGTCGTCGCTCGCCACCGAGTGGCTGAAGGGCAAGACGGTCGACGAGGCGGAGACGATCAAGAACAGCATGATCGCCGAGGAGCTCCACCTGCCCCCGGTGAAGATCCACTGCTCGGTGCTCGCCGAGGACGCGATCAAGAGCGCGATCGCCGATTTCCGGGCCAAGCAGCAGGCGAGGCAGGCGCTCTCCGCGCCGCAGCCGGCGGCCGAGGGCCCCTCCGCCGCGGCGGGCGCGGAGTGAGCGCGCCGGCAGCCGGGCGGAGCCGGCCCGGCGCACCGGAGAGGGAGTAGCACCATGCAGAGCAGCGAGGAGACGACCACGACCAGGGCGGCGGACACCGAGGCCCAGAAGGCGCCGGCGGGCACCGCCGCGCCCGCGCCCGTCGAGGACAGCCGGGCGGCGGCCGAGGCGCAGGCCCGGCCGAAGCGGACGCTCGGCGTGAGCGAGGCCGCGGTGCAGGCCATCCGGGCCCAGCTCGCGAAGCGCGGCACGCCCGAGGGCGCGATCCGGGTCGGTATCCGCGGCGGCGGCTGCTCGGGGTTCTCCTACGTCATCGAGTTCGAGGACAACCCGCCCCGGCCCGGTGACCTCGTCCTGGAGTTCGCGGAGCCGGACAGGCCCACGGTGCGCGTCCTCTGCGACAAGAAGAGCATCATCTACCTGAGCGGCTCGGTGCTCGACTGGGAGAAGACCCTCATGTTCCAGGGCTTCAAGTTCAAGAACCCGAACGAGGCGACGCGCTGCGGCTGCGGGCACTCGTTCACGGTGGCCTGATCCGCCGCCGCCTGCGCCCGCCCTCGCCGCCGAGGCGCGCCCCCCGAGCACGCCATGACCGATCCCTTTGACACCCTGGGCGTCGAGCCCCGGTTCGATCTCGACCTGCGCGCGCTGGAGCAGCGCCACCGCGACATCTCGCGCGCGCTCCACCCCGATCGCTACGCGGGCGCGCCCGCGGCCGAGCGGCGGCTCGCGCTCGGCCGCGCCATCGAGGCCAACGACGCCGTGCGCGTCCTCCGGGACCCGATCCGCCGGGCCGAGGCGCTGCTCCAGCGCGCGGGCATCCCGCGGGGCGAGGAGGCCGAGCAGAAGGCCTCCCCCGCCCTGCTGATGGAGATGATGGAGTCGCGCGAGGAGCTCGCCGAGGCGGCGCGGCGGCGCGATCGCGCGCGGGTCTCGCGCCTCGGCGACGCGATGCGGGCGCGCGAGCAGGCGACCCTCGCCGCCATCCAGGGCGCCTTCGCGGACGCCGGGGGCGACCCGGCGCGCCTGAAGGGCGTGCTCGCCTTGCTCAGCGAGCTCCGCTACATCCGGCGGTTCCTCGATGAAGTGAGCGCAATCGAAGAAGAACTCACGGTTCAGACATGACCCTCCTCGAGATTTACGACCCCAAGGCCAGGCCCAGCCCGATCGGCATCGACCTCGGGACGACGCACTCGCTCGTCGCCCGCGTGCGCGACGGCCGCCCGGTGGTCATCGACGACTGCAACGGCGAGCGGCTCGTCCCGTCGGTGGTGCACTACGACGAGCGCGGCAACGCCATCGTGGGCCAGGGCGCGCGGCGGCTCGCCCAGAGCCACCCGCGCGAGACGATCGTCAGCGTGAAGCGGTTCATGGGCCGCGGCGCGGACGATCCGGAGACGCGGCGGCTCGGGCCCTACGAGTTCGTGGAGCCGAAGACCCCCGAGGACGCGAAGAGCGTGCGCTTCAAGGTGCGGGGCCGGGTCGTGACGCCCGTCGAGGTGTCGGCCGAGATCCTGAAGGAGCTCCGCGTCTCGGCCGAGCGCGAGCTCCGGTCGGTGGGCGGTGCGGTGATCACGGTCCCCGCGTACTTCGACGACGCGCAGCGGCAGGCGACCAAGGACGCCGGCCGGCTGGCCGGCCTGGAGGTGCTGCGCCTGCTCAACGAGCCGACGGCCGCGGCGCTCGCCTACGGCCTCGACAAGCAGCAGAACGGCCTGTTCGCCGTCTACGATCTCGGCGGCGGGACGTTCGACATCACCGTCCTCCTGCTCGATAACGGCGTCTTCCAGGTGAAGTCGACCGGGGGCGACAGCGCGCTCGGCGGCGACGACATGGACAGGGCGCTCGCGGAGCGGCTGCTCGAGGAGATGGGGGCGACCCGGCGCACGCCCGAGGTGGTGCGGCTCGCGCTCGACACCGCCCGCAGCGTCAAGCACGCGCTGACGGACGCGGAGCAGGTCGAGATCGAGCTGCCCGCGCAGCCGGGCGAGGCGGCCGGCGCCGGGCCGGCGTCGCGGCGGGTCCTCGTCACGCGCGGGGAGCTCGACGCGCTCATCGCGCCGATCCTGGAGCGCACGGGCGCCGCCTGCCGCCGCGCGCTGCGCGACGCCGGGGTCGAGGCCCGGGACATCGACGGCGTGATCCTCGTCGGCGGCGCGACGCGCGTGCCGTACGTGCGCGCTTACGTGGCGAAGCTCTTCGGGAAGGAGCCGCTCCGGGACATCGACCCGGACGAGGTCGTGGCGCTGGGCGCCGCCATCCAGGCCGACATCCTGGCCGGCTCGGCGGAGCGCGCGGACGAGGTGCTCCTGCTCGACGTGCTGCCGCTGTCGCTCGGCATCGAGACGATGGGCGGCGTCGCCGAGAAGATCCTGCCGCGGAACACGACCATCCCGGCGGGGGCCCGGCAGGTCTTCACGACCTACGCCGACAACCAGACCGGGTTCGACCTGCACATCGTGCAGGGCGAGCGGGAGCTCGCCGCCGATTGCCGGTCGCTCGCGCGCTTCGTGCTGAAGGGGATCCCGCCGATGCCCGCGGGCATGGCGCGGCTCGAGGTGACGTTCCGCGTCGACGCCGACGGCCTGCTCGGCGTGACCGCGCGCGAGCTTTCGACCGGGGTCGAGCAGAAGGTCGAGGTCAAGCCGAGCTACGGGCTGACCGACGAGGAGGTGGAGGACATGCTCCTCTCGGCGCTCGACCACGGGGAGGACGACCTCCTCAAGCGGCGGCTGGTCGAGGCGCGCGTCGAGGCCGAGCGCGTGGCGATGGCGACGCGCAAGGCGCTCTCCGCGGACGCCGACCTGCTCGCGGAGGGCGAGCGCGAGGCGATCGAGGGCGCCCTCGGCGCGCTCGACGCGGCCATCCGCGGGGACAGGCCGGGGCTGATCCAGGCGCGCACGGAGGCGCTCGACGAGGCGACGCGGGCGTGGGCCGGGCGGCGGATGGACCGCGCCGTGGCGCAGGCGATCGCGGGCCGGAAGGTCGAGGACGTCGAGGCCAAGGTCGCGACCGCGAAGGGCGTGGACGCGCACCTGGCCGAGCACGAGCACGGCGGGCAGGACGCGCACGGCGCGCCGGCCGGCGTCGCGGCGGGCGTGAACGACGCGAGCCGCGCGCCATCCGACGCCGAGGCGGGCGGGGCGCGCCGGGGATCGGCCGGCGCCGAGGCGAGGAGGAGCTGATGGCCAGGGTTCGCTTTCTTGCTCACGGCCGCACGTGGGAGGTCGAGGCGCCGGTGGGCTCGACGATCCTCCAGGCGTCGAAATCGGTAGGCGCGCCCGAGGGCGACGCGTGCGGCGGCGTCTGCGCGTGCTCCACCTGCCACGTCTACGTGACGAAGGGGCGCGAGCTCCTCAGCGAGGCCGACGAGGACGAGGAAGACATCCTCGACAAGGCCTTCGACGTGCGCTCGACGAGCCGCCTCGGCTGCCAGGCGCAGATCCGGAGAGACGGCGACATCGAGGCGGAGATCTCCCGCGAGAGCCTCGACGCCTTCTACAACGAGCACCCGAACGTGAAGGACCCGCGCAAGGGCTGAGGCCGGCGCGCGGCCGGCCGGCGCGCGGCGGCCAGCCGCGCGTCAGGACGGCGGCTTCGCCTTGGTCGACGGCGGCCTCGGCTCGCGCGGCGCGGGCGGCGGGCGGCGGAGCTTGTCGATCTCGGAGCGCGCCTCCGCGGTGATGCGGCGCGCGATGTGGGCGAAGGCCGAGGCGGCCTCCCTGGCCGGCGGCGTCGAGAAGATCGCGACGAGGTGCTGCGCGGCCGTCTTCCTGCCGATGGGGACGAGGAAGAAGGTCAGGGCGGCGAGCAGGAACACGACGCCGTTGACGAGGCGCTTGAGGAAGTCGCCGACCACAGGAGGGCAAGGCTAGACGGCGCGCGCCCCCGCGGCCCACTTCTCGGCGACCGGGCGGGCCCACGCGCACCCCGCCCCTTGCCGTGGCGCCCTCGCCTCACGACAAAAACCCGGCGCCTCGGCGTCGGACGCCGAGCAGCGGAGCCCGGCCGCGCCGGGACCGCTGAGCCGCTCAGGGCTCTGCGAACAACAACCAAGGGGGAAGTCACGATGTTCAACAAGGTTCTCTTCACCGCCGTCGCTCTCTCGGCTGGCCTGTCGATCTCGACGGCGCTACCGGGCGCAGCGGGGCAGCAGAGGCAGGAAGGACAGAAGGCGCAGCCGGCGCAGCAAGGGCAAAGAGCGCAGCAAGGGCAGCAAGGGCAGCAAGGGCAGCCCTCGCTCGCCAAGGCGGATCGCGAGTTCATCGAGAAGGCGTCCCAGGGTGGGCTCCTGGAGGTGCGGCTCGGGCAGCTCGCGCAGCAGCACGCCTCGACCCCGGAGGTGAAGGGCTTCGGGCAGCGGATGATCGACGATCACACGACGATCAACAAGCGGCTGACCGAGCTCGCGGAGCGCAAAGGCATGCTCGTGCCGAAGGAGCTCGACAAGAAGCACCAGGAGGAGGTCGACAAGCTGGCGAAGAAGACAGGGTCCGAGTTCGACCGGGATTACATGAACATGATGGTCGATGACCACAAGGACGACGTCGAGCAGTTCGAGAAGGCCTCGAAGGACGCGAAGGACGCCGATCTGAAGAGCTTCGCCGCCGCGACGCTCCCGACGCTGCGCGAGCACCTCACGCAGGCGCGGCAGATCCAGGCCAAGGTCAAGGGCAAGGGCAAGTAGCGGCGCGGCGCGCCGCTACCGGGGCTCAGGCGACGCCACGCGCGGCGCGCTCGGGCGCGCCCGCGGACGGCGGCGGGGTCGTCCTCGACCTGGCCGCGCCGCGGACCGGGGCGAGCTTGGCCCGGATCTTCTGGTAGGCGGCCTCATCGACCGGCTCGCCCCGGACCCAGGCGCGGATGAACGGCACCACCGCCGTCTCCCACGAGGCCGAGAGGCGGAGGGCGAGGAACTCGCCGTAAAGCGCCGAAAAGAGCGTCTCGAGCTCCTCGATGAGGAACATGCGCTCGTAGAACTGCTCGTCCACGGCGTCCTTCACGACGCTCGGGATCCGGACGCCCGAGAGGGCGAACGCGTCGGCGTTGAACAGGAACGCATACTCGAGCTCCCCGCGGGTGATGCGGACGCGCGCCTGCGAGGGGAGCTTGCCCTGGCGCAGCGCCTCGTGGGCCTCGGGGGCGCTGCTCGGGGCCGCGCCCTTGAGCCGGCTCTGCTCCTTCTCCTGCACGAGCGTGATCTGCCCCTCGAGCCAGAGCTCGCAGGCGCCGACGGCGTCCAGGGAGAAGCGCCCCTCGAAGAGCTCGCTCTCGAACCAGAGCCAGACCAGGAATTCACGGCCGACGAAGCGGCGCTGCTCGATCAGCTCGGCGAGGCCCACAGGGCACCTCCAGCGGTGGATTCTGCGTGAAAGACGGTGGGCTTGAGGAGCTCGAAGGCGCCCTGCTGCTCGCTCGTCAGGCCGAGCTCGCGGGCGGCCGTGTAGGGGCTCTCGGGCACGAGCTCGAGCTCGAAGGTCTGCTCGAAGAGCTCGGACAGCCCCTCGTGCGCGCGCGGCGACTGGTTCCAGAACCGCACGACGCCGGCCTCCAGGTTCCAGGAGAGATCCACGACCTTCATCGCCGGGATGAGCTGCGCGCGGAGCTTCCTCGACACGACCGCGCGGAGCTCCTCCTTCTCGCGCCGCCCGAGCTTGTCCCGCCCGCGCTTCGCGAGGTGCTCCCGCTCCGCCTCGGCGAAGTGCGCCTTGAAGAGCGCCGCCGGCACCTGCCAGCGATCGGTCCTGAGGCCGAGGTTCAGGTACGAGTTGAAGAAGATCTTGTTGTGATCGAGCTCGCAGTCGAGCGGGTTCTCGATGGAGCACCACCCGGCGCGCTGCTCCTCGTCCTCCTCGACCGTGAGCGGCCGGAACGCGCGGAGCCGGATTCGCTCGACGAACCTGTCGCGGAACCCCTCGGGCAGGTCGCCGCGCACATAGAACTTCGAGAATGAGATGGATCCTTTGAGTGCGCCCAAACGATCGTCCTTTCGTCTCGTGAGGACATCGGAGGTAGCCGAGCGGATCCAGGGGGTCAAAAAACCGGACGCGGCGGCGTCAGATCGGCTGGACCAGCGGCGGGCGCAGCCAGCGCCCCGCGAGCGGGCCGGTGAGGTAGAAGCGGTAGCGGAGGAAATACGGCGCCTCGTCGGGCCCACAGAACGCGACCGTCGACCGCAGGTAGAGGCCGAAGGCGTCGCCCTCCGGGGCCCCGGACAGCCTGTGGCCGAGCACGGGGCTGGACATGGCGGGGAAGCGGGCCGGCGCGCCGCGCGAGAACCCGCGCGGCAGCGCGCACGCGCCGGACGGCGCAGGGCCTGGCGTGGTCGCCACGCCGCCCGGAGCGGCGGCCTCCCCGGGCGGGAGGTCGGCCGAGGTGGCGTCGCAGCCCGCCGCGGCGCCCCCCGACGAGAGAAGAACCAGCACACCCCACGCGCGGCCGCTCGCCCCCGGCACCGTCCTGCCTCCTGCGCGAGGCAGGCGCGCGCCGGCGGTCGTGGCCGGCGCACCGCGCGCGCGCGGACGCTCGTGCAGCAACGGGGGTGCCGCGCCGGCCGCGCACGCGGGGCGCAGCGGGCAGGCGCGGCGGGCAGACGGATCAGGCGTTGACGATCAGACGTTGAAGAGGAAGTGCGCGACGTCGCCGTCCTGGAAGATGTACGTCTTGCCCTCGACGCGCAGCTTGCCGGCGGCGCGGATGGCGGCCTCGGTCTTGTGCTCGACGAGGTCGTCCACCTTGTAGACCTCCGCCCGGATGAAGCCCTTCTCGAAATCGCTGTGGATCACGCCCGCGGCCTGCGGCGCCGTGCACCCGATCGGGATCGTCCAGGCGCGGATCTCCTTGGGCCCCGCCGTGTAGTAGCTCTGCAGGCCGAGGAGCCGGTAGGCCTCGCGCGCGAGCGTCGCGAGCGCCGGCTCCTTCATGCCGAGGCTCTCGAGCATCTCCTGGCGCTCGTCGGGCGCGAGCTCGTTCAGCTCCGCCTCGAGCTTGCTGCAGACCGGCACCACGCCGCTGCCCTCCGAGGCGGCGCGCTCGCGCACCTTCGTCGCGAGCGGGCCCGTGCCGAGCACGTCGGACTCGTCGACGTTCGCCACGTAGAGCACCTTCTTCGCCGTGATCAGGCCGAACGTCTTCACCACCTTGCGCTGCTCGTCGTCGAAGGGGACGCCGCGGATCGGCTTGCCGGCCTGGAGCGCCTCGAGGCACCGCTCCATGAGCGCGATCTTCGGGAGGAGCTCCTTGTCGCCCTTCGCCTGCCTCTTCAGGCGATCCAGGCTCCCCTCGAGAGAGCCGAGATCCGCCAGCATCAGCTCCGTCTCGATGGTGTCGATGTCCCGGATCGGATCGACGCCGCCGTCGACGTGCACGACGTCGGAGAGCGTGAAGCAGCGGACGACGTGGAGGATGGCGTCCACCTCGCGGATATGACTCAGGAATTTGTTCCCCAGCCCCTCGCCCGTGCTCGCGCCGCGCACGAGCCCGGCGATGTCGACCACCCGCACCATGGCCGGGAGGATCTTCTCGGACTTGATGTACTTCGCGAGGAGCGGGAGCCGGTCGTCAGGCACCGGGACCACGCCGACGTTCGGCTCGATCGTGCAAAACGGGTAATTCTGCGCTTCGGCCTTCGCCGCTGTCAGCGCGTTGAACAGGGTGCTCTTGCCCACGTTGGGCAGTCCGACGATGCCGACCTCGACGCTCATGGCGCGCACGTCTAGCACAGGCCGAGCCGCGCGGCCCGACCGTCGGGGGGCGCCTTGAAGGGCGTCCCCGACGGGCGCGACGGGGCGCCTACGGGTGCGCGCCGGAGCGCGAGCGGCCGATCTCGCGCGTGAGGCTCGCGCGTGAGGGGGGTCAGCGCCCGGCGCGCAAGGCGCCGGCGAGGAAGGAGGAATGGGGCTCGGCCGCCGCCGGCGGATCCTCCCCGCCGCGACGCCGGCTCCGCGGCGCGCTCAGCCGGCGAGCGCCCGGAGCCGTCGCGCCGCGATCGCGGCGATGGCGGGGTGCATCACGAAGTGCTGTCGCCCCGCATCCGCGGGCTGCGGGGTGGGCGTGAGCGTCCCGTCGCGCAGGCCGAGCACCGCGCGGTGCATGAGCTCGAGCCCGATGCGCTCGATGCGCCGCATCACCGCGGCGTGATCGTCGCCGGGCTCGAGCGAGAACCGCTCGACCAGCACGATGGGCCCGGTGTCGACGCCCGTGTCGATGAGGTGCACGGTGACGCCGAGCTCGGGGGGGCCGTCCTCCAGGATGGGCCACAGCGCGACGTCCATGCCGCGGTACCTGGGCAGGGCGCCCGCGTGGGCGTTGAGGACGCCGATCCGGGGGATCGCGAGCACCGGAGCGCGGAGCAGCCCGCCGCCCGCGAACACGATGAGGTCGGGCGAGGCCGCGCGGAGCACCGCGAGCGACCGCTCGTCGTTGTGGTTGCGGACCACGTGGAACCGCGCGCCGATCGCCGCGCACACGTCGCGCAGCGACGAGCCAGGGAGGCCCTCCGCGGCGGCGATATCCCGCACGGACCGCTCCCCCTCGCGCGGGGCGGACAGGCTGCCGACGAGGACCTTGCCGACCACCTTGGCCAGCACGCGCCCCGGGGTGGTGAGGCGGAGCTCGTCGCGGAGGCGCTCGGCCTGGAACGGCGCGCGCAGCAGCACGTCGGTGAGCTCGATGCCGTCCGCGCGGCCGAGCCGCCACGCGAGCAGGCGCGCGTACATGCTGGTGTGAACGGGCGCTAGCAGCGCGATGCGCATTGCCTCTCCAGCTCCGCGAGCGCGGATTCGACGTCCGAGAGCGCCCTGGCCCAGTCGGCCGCCGCCGCCGACCCGACGAGCCGCGGCGCCCTCGGCGCGAAGCGATCGGCGAGCTTGAGGGCGGCGTTGAGCAGACGAACGTCGCGGCGCGCCGGCGCCTGCCGCGCGAGCAGCGAGCAGACCGCGGCCCGCTCGCGCGCGACGCCGGCGCGATCCTGCGGAGGCTCGATCTCCGCCAGCGCGTCGCCGCGGCGCAGCTCGACGTGGCGGAGCAGCCGCTCGAGCTCCTCGGCGCCGCGCGGGTCGCCCGCGGCGAGGGCCGCCTCGAGATCGGCGCACGCGCCGGCGCGCCACCTCCGCTGCTCCAGCACCGGGCGGAGGGGGCCCGCGGCGCGCGCCGGCGCGGCGGGGGCCGCCTCCGGAGCCGCCCGCCGCAGCGCGGCGGCGAGGCGCCGCCGGCGCTCGCGCCCGCGGGAGGGGTCGTCGACCCACGCGGCGACCGCGCGGACCGCCGCGAGCACGCGATCGCGCGCGGTCACGGCAAGCCTCCGTCGATCGCGATGCGGAGGCTGCTCCCGTCCAGGCCCACGAGCGCCTCTCCGCTCAACCAGAGGTCGTCCAGGCTGAGGCGCCCGGACGGCAGGGCGAGGACGCCGTTCTTGAACAACCAGTAGGGACGCCACCGATCCTTGCGGAAGGAGGCGAGCTCCCGCCAGGTGATCCCGTCGCGGCTGGCCAGGATGGCCGCCGTGTCGCGGCGGATCCCGGCGCCGCGCTCGACGACGGTGAGCGCGATCAGCACCGGCCCCGGGAGCTGGGCCCCGTACCACGCCGAGGCAGGGATCTCGCAGCCCACCTCGAGGGCGAGCGAGCGCCGATCGAACCGGCAGGCGTGGTTCTGGGTCACCTCGGAGTCGGTCAACCAGCACAGGTGGTCCGCGGTGAAGAACAGCTGCACGGCGCGCCAGCGCTGCGTGCCGTCCCCGAACCGCTCGATCGTGCGGAACCAGTCGCGCGTCCGCCACAGGTAGCACTCGCCGTCGCGATCGCCGGTGGTCACCCACGTCGCCTCCGGGTCGAACGGATCGAGGAAGAGGCCGTGGACATGCCGCACCGAGCCCGCGGGGAACTCGTGGGCGATCTCGACGCGATCGCCGTCGGGGGTGATCCGGTGGATCCGCACCGGGTCGCGGCGCTCGTTCGTCGTGTACTCGCCGAGGTACGCGGCGCCGAGAGGGTCCTCGACGATCCCGCGATGCAGGACGCAGTCGCCGGCGAGCGCGGTGCTCAGCGGCACAGGGGCGCGCCCCTCCTCGAGCCGGTAGATCGTCCCCGCGCGGACCCCGAGGACGACGCCGCGCGACGTGCGGTAGACGTTGCACTTGTCGGCGCGCGCGGCCCGCGTGAGCAGGCGCGGGAACGCGGCGGCGTCGCGCGGTATCGTCGCGGGGAAGCGGCAGAACGGCTCGAACGCGCCGACGCCGCGGGCCCGGCGCAGCACGACGCGCCCCCGGCTCGCCCACACCGTGCCGTCGGCGTCGACGTGGTGGACGATCGAGATCGCGTCGGCCCGCTCGCGGACGGAGACCCCCAGCGCGAGGAACTCGCTCGACGGGGTCGGGGTGATGGCGCGAGCCGGCATCATCGTGAGGGCGCCGCACGCTAGCACCCGCTCACGCGGCGCGGCAAGCCAGAGCCCGGCGCCGCAGCGCGCGGGTCAGCCGCGTGGGTCCACGAAGAAGGAGACCACGGCGCCCGCCACGCGGGTGACCTCCTCGCTCGTGAGCTCGGGGTAGATGGGGAGCGCGAGCGTCTCGCGCGCGGCGGCCTCCGCGACCGGGAGCGCGCCCGCCGGCGGGCCGAGCGCCGCGAAGCAGGGCTGGAGGTGGAGCGGCGCCGGGTAATAGACCTCGGTGCCGATGCCGCGCTCGGCGAGGAACCCCCGCAAGGGATCGCGCAGGGACGCGTCCTTCACGCGGATCACGTACTGGTTCCACGTGCGGCCGGCGGAGCCCGCGCCGGGCAACGACAGGGGCAGATCGGCCTGACCGAGGAGCGCCGCGTACTGCGCGGCGTGCCGGCGCCGCTGCGCGAGGCACGCGCCCAGCCGCGGGAGCTTGCGGCGGAGGAGCGCCGCCTGGAGCGCGTCCAGCCGGAAGTTGCCGCCGACGAGCGTGTGGTGGTGCTTGCGGCGAGCGCCCTGCGCGCGCAGCGCGCGCGCGCGTTCGGCCAGGTCGTCCCGGTCGGTGGTCACGAGCCCGCCGTCGCCGAAGCCGCCGAGGTTCTTGGTCGGGAAGAACGAGAAGCACCCCATCCGCCCGAGCGCGCCGGCGCGGCGGCCAGCGCGCTCGGCGCCGAACGCCTGGGCCGCGTCCTCGATGACCGGCAGGCCGCGGCCGTCGGCGATGGCGAGGATGTCGTCCATCGGGGCGCAGTCGCCGAACAGGTGGACGGCGACGACGGCCCGGGTGCGCGCGGTGATGGCGCGCGCCATCGAGGCGGGATCCAGGTTGAACGAGCCCGGGAGCACGTCCGCGAAGACAGGCCGCGCGCCGGTGCGGTGGATCGCGCCCGCGGTCGCGAAGAACGTGTACGCGGGGCACACCACCTCGTCGCCAGCGCCGACGCCGAGCGCCATCAGCGAGACGAGCAGCGCGTCGGTGCCGGACGAGACGCCGACCGCGTGCCGGACGCCGAGGTACGCCGCGCACTCCGCCTCGAAGGCCTCGACCTCCGGACCGAGGATGTACTGGCCGCTCTCTACGACCCCCTGGAACGCCGCGACGAGCTCGCCCTGCATGGCGAGATCGGCGCGGGCGCGGTCGAAGAACGGGACCGGCGGCGGCGTCATCGGTCGAGGTCCTCCGCCGCGGGGACGTCCCGGTAGCGGCGCGTGGCCGCGGCCCGGGGCGCGGGGAGCGGCGCGTCCTCGTCGAGATCGAGGCAGCGGACGACGCCGCCGCGGCGCTCGTAGCGATGGCCGCTCTCGGGGCAGCGCATCAGGCCGTCGGCCGAGGCGGCGAGCCGGTGGCCGTGGCGGCTCATCCAGCCGACGCGCCGGGCCGGGACGCCGGCGACGAGCGCGTAATCGGGGACGTCGCGGGTGACCACGGCGCCGGCGCCGATGAAGGCGTGGCGGCCGATCGTCACGCCGCAGACGACGGTGGCGTTGGCGCCGACCGTGGCGCCGCGGCGGATGCGCGTCCTGTCGAGGAGCGCGCGGCGGTCGATCGCGGCGCGCGGGTTGATGACGTTGGTGAGGACGGCGGACGGGCCGAGGAACACGTCGTCCTCGATGAGGGTGCCGTCGTAGATCGACACGTTGTTCTGGATCCGGACCCCATCCCCGATGACCGCGCCGCCCGCGACGAAGACGTTCTGCCCGAGGACGCAGGCGCGGCCGATCCTCGCGCCCGCGGAGACATGGCAGAAGTGCCATATCCTCGTCCCCTCGCCGATGTCGCACGGCTCGTCGATGCACGCGGAGGCGTGGGCGAAGAACGGCTGTCCGGGCACGGTCATGGTGCTCCTCTTGCTTTTTCGGAGGACGCGGGGCGCGAGGCGCTGCCCACCGGCGCGCCGCCGGCCGGAGGCGCGACCCAGAGCCCCCACCCGCCGCGCGTCGCGAGCGGCGCGCCGGCGAGGTCGATCACGGGCGGCCTGACGCGCCCGATGAGGTACGCCGCGCCGACGGCGGCGGCGCGGCGCGCGAGCGACGCGGGGTCGTCGAAGCTCGAGCGGACGGGCGGATCGCGCGGATCGACCGAGCGATCCGGGTGCGCGTCCCGCGGGCGGCCCAGGGCGGCGAGCGTCGCGAGGTGGCCATAGTCGACGACCTCGACGAGGACGGGCGCGCCGGGCGCCACGAGCGCCGCGGCGGCGCGGCCGATGGCGACCTCGTCGCTCCGCGGGCTGAAGTGCTCGCGGCGCAGGTGGGGGCGGAAGACGACGCCGACGAGGAGCACCGCCAGCGCGGCGCCGCCGAGCGCCCGCCGGGCCCCGGCCGACGCCCCGCGGAACGCGCGCGTCGCGAGGTCGCCGACCGCGAGCGCGAGCAGGAGCAGGGCGAGGAGGGTCGCGCGCTCGGGGTGGTGCGTGGGCGCGCCGTCGCGCACGAGGGCGAGCGAAAGCGCCGCGATCTGGAGCGCGGCGATCGCGCCGGGCAAGGCGTACGGCCGGGCCGCGCGGAGCAGCGGAGGGAGCGGGCGATCGGCCCCGGAGGCGGCGCGGCGACGCGCGCGCCACGCGACGAGGGCGAGGGCGGCGGGGCTCAGGAGCAGCTCCGGCTCCTCGCGGAGCATCGCGGCGGGGTACGCGAGGAGCCGCAGCAGGGTGCCGTCGTCGCGCGGGCCGAGCGCGCTGCGGTAGGAGGCGACGCGCGCCAGGAAGTGCAGCGCCTCGCCGTGGGCGAGCTGGTTCCACGCGATCCACGCGGCGGGCCCGGCGAGGGCGACGAGCGCCGCGAGCGCGAGCTTCGCCTGCGCCGCGCGGCCCTGGCCGAGGCGAGCGGCCGCGAGCAGCGCCGCCGCCGCGAAGGCGGCGGCGACCGGCCACGGCTCGTACCGGGACAGCGTCGCGAGCACGAGCGCGAGCGCGCCGGCGAGGGCGCGTCCGGCGGGCGGCGCGGGCCCGGCCGGCGGCGTGACGAGCGACGCCACCGCGAACAGCGAGAGCGCCGCGGTCGGCAGCTCGGGCACGGTCGCCACGCCGAGGCAGGCGCTCCAGGGGAAGGCGCCGGCGAGCAGCGCGCCGGCGAGCGCGGCGCGGCGGTCGCCCGTGATCCAGCGGGCCGCGATGTAGACGAGCGCCGCCGAGACGAGGCCGAGCGCGAAGGCGATGGCGCGGGCGACGTCGAGCGTCGGGGTGAGGAGGCGGAAGAGCGCGCCGTTGAGCCAGAACGGAACCGGCAGCCAGCTCGTCCCGGTGGGGTCGAGCCTGGGCGCGTGGGCCCACGCCTGCGCGAGGACCACGCGCGCGAAGTCGTCGTCGCTCACCGCCCGGAAGCCGAGGGCGAGGACCAGCGCGGAGACGGCAGCCTTGGCGAGGGTGACGAGGGCGAGGTCGCGCGCGAGGTGGCCGGCCGAGGCCCCTCCCGCGGGCGACCCGGCGCCTTCCGCCCCGCCCGCGCCGCTCCTCGGCGCGGGAGCGGGCCGTAGCACGCGGGCCTACTTGTCCTGGGATTGCTCGAACTCGCGCAGCTCGCGATCGCCCGCCGACGAGAGGTAGGCGAGCGACACGCTCGTCGCCATGAAGACCGTGGCGCAGACGGCCGTGAGCCGGGTCATGAAATTCCCGGCCCCGCGACCGCCGAACACCTGCGCTGTCGCGCCCCCCATGGCCGCGCCCATCCCGCCGCCGCGCCCCTGCTGCAGGAGCACGACGAGGATCAGGAACAGACAGACGAACACGTGCAGGATGTTGAGGAACGTGTGAAGCATCGGCTTCTTTCTGCTGGGCGATTCCGGGGTGCTGACGGACGGGTGGGGCAAGCCGGCGCCCCCGCGGTGAGCGAGGACCGGCCTGCGATCTACCCCTGTTCCGCGCGCTCCGCCAGTCGGTGCGCGGCCTCGACGATCCTGGCGAACCCGGCGGCGTCGAGCGACGCCCCGCCGACGAGCGCGCCGTCGATGTCGTCCTGGGCGAGCAGCGCCTCGGCGTTGTCGGCCTTGACGCTGCCGCCGTAGAGGATGCGCGTGGCGCCGGCGAGGTCCTCCGAGGCCTTCGCGAGCAGGCCCCGGATGAACGCGTGCACCTCCTGGGCGTCCTCGGCGCGCGCGACCTTGCCCGTCCCGATGGCCCAGACCGGCTCGTAAGCGATGACGCCGAAGCCGGGTTGCTTCGCGAGCTCGTCGAGGAACGCGCGGACCTGGCGCTCGACCACGGCGAGCGTGTCGCCCGCCTCGCGCTCCTCGAGCGTCTCGCCGACGCAGACGATGGGGCGCAGCTCGGCGGCGATCGCCGACGCGACCTTCCGGGCGATCGCCTCGTCGGTCTCGCCGAACAGCTGGCGCCGCTCGCTGTGGCCGAGGATGACCGAGGTCGCGCCCGCGTCCTTGAGCATGCCCGCGGAGATCTCGCCGGTGAACGCCCCGGAGACCTCGGCGCTCATGTTCTGCGCGGCGATCGTGACCTCGCTCTTCGCCTCCGCGAGCTCGTGGGCCACGGCGGCGATCGCGGTGAACGGCGGCGCGACCACCACCTCGGCCCGGCCGAGCTCGCGGGTCGCCTTGGCGACGGCCGCGGCCAGGGGGCAGGCGTCCTGCCCCCCGGCGTTCATCTTCCAGTTGCCGGCGATGAGCGGACGACGCGAGGCCGCCCGGGCGCCGGCGCCCGTGTCCGCGGACGTGCCCCCGTCGTTGCCGGGCTTCACTCGCTCACCTCGGCGCTCCGGAGCGCCTCGACGCCCGGCAGCCGCTTGCCCTCGATGAGCTCGAGGGAGGCGCCGCCGCCCGTCGAGATGTGGTCGAAGCCCTTGGCGATCGGCTCGCCGGCCTGCTTGACCGCCGCCGCGCTGTCGCCGCCGCCGACCACCGTGAAGCCGGACGCGCCGCTCATGATGCGCGCGACGTCGAACGTGCCCTTCGAGAAGGCCGGCGTCTCGAACAGGCCCATGGGGCCGTTCCAGAACACCGTCTTCGCCCTCTCGATCGCCTTGCCGAAGAGATCGACCGAGGCGGGCCCGATGTCGAGCGCCATCTTGCCCTCGGGGATCGCGTCGACCGAGACGGTGTCGCCCTGCGTCGCGTCGATGCCCGCGGCGACGACCGCGTCGACGGGGAGCAGGAGCTGGATGCCCCGATCGCGCGCCTTGCTCATGATGGTGCGCGCGAGCGGGAGCTTGTCCTCCTCGATCCGGCTCTTCTGCACGTTCTTGCCCTGCGCGGCGAGGAACGTGTTCGCCATCGCGCCGCCGATGCAGAGGGTGTCGACGACGTTGAGGAGCGCCTCGACGACGTCGATCTTGTCGGAGACCTTGGCGCCGCCGAGCACGGCGACGTACGGCTTCTCCGGGCGATCGGTGAGCCGGGTCAGCGCCTTGAGCTCCTTCAGGAGGAGGAGGCCGGCGGCGCGCTCGCGCATGAGGCGCGGCAGCGCGTGCACCGACGCGTGAGCGCGGTGCACGGCGCCGAAGGCGTCGTCGACGTAGACGTCGCAGAGCTCCGCGAGCTGACGCGCGAAGCCCTCGTCGTCCTTCTCCTCCTCCGCGTGGAAGCGGAGGTTCTCCAGGAGGCAGATCTGGCCCGCCCGGAGGTCGTAGATGACCTTCTTGGGCGAGTCGCCGACGCAGTCGTCCGGCAGGTGGACCTCGTAGCCGGTGAGCTCACTGAGCCGCCCCCCGCACGGCTCCAGCGAGAGCCCCTCGGTCTTGCCCGGCTTCGGGCGGCCGAGGTGCGACGCGAGGATGACCTTCGCCCCCGCCTCCATGGCGAGCTTGATCGTCGGGATCGCCTCGCGGATGCGCGAGTCGTCCGTGATCTTGCCCGTCTTCTTGTCGAGCGGGACGTTGAAGTCGACGCGGATGAAGACGCGCTTGCCGCTGAGGCTGCCCGCGGCGGCGAGATCTTCGACGGAGCGGATTCCAGTGAGCTTCACGGCGCTACACGCCCTTCTTCGCCACGAGCTGCGCGAGGTCGATCATGCGGTTCGAGAAGCCCCACTCGTTGTCGTACCACGAGAAGATCTTCGCGAAGCGGTCGCCGAGGATCGACGTCATGGTCGCGTCGAACGTGCTGGACGCGGGCGAGCCGATGTAGTCGCCCGAGACGAGCTCCCGATCCGAGTAGTGGAGGATGTCCTTCATCGGGCCGGACTCGGCGGCCTTCTTCATCGCGGCGTGGATGCTCTCCTTGCTGACCGGCTTCTCGGTCTCGAGGGTGAGGTCCACGAGCGAGACGTCGACGGTCGGGACGCGGATCGCGAGGCCGTCGAACTTGCCCTTGAGCTCCGGGATCACCTCGGAGAGCGCCTTGGCGGCGCCGGTGCTCGAGGGGATCATGTTGACCGCGGCGGCGCGGGCGCGGCGCAGGTCGCCCTTGCGGTGCGGGATGTCCAGCAGGTGCTGGTCGTTGGTGTACGAGTGGACCGTCGTCATCAGGCCGCGGACGATGCCGAAGTTCTCGAGCATCACCTTGGCGACGGGGGCGAGGCAGTTCGTCGTGCAGGAGCCGCACGAGATGACCGTGTGCTTCTGCGCGTCGTAGAGGTGGTCGTTGACGCCCATGACGACCGTGAGGTCGTGGGCCTTGGCGGGCGCGCTGATGATCACGCGCTTCGCGCCGGCGCTCAGGTGCCCCGACGCCTTGGCCTTGTCCGTGAAGAGGCCCGTGCACTCGAGGACGATGTCGACGCCGAGGCTCTTCCACGGCAGCTCAGCCGGATCCTTCAGCGCGAGGACGTCGATCTTCCGATCGCCGATGCTGATGGACTTTTCGCCCCAGCCGACCTTCGCCGCCTTGAACTCGCGGTGGACCGAGTCGTACTGGAACAGGTGGGCGAGGGTCTTGGGATCCGTCAGGTCGTTGATGGCGACCAGCTCGATATCCTTGACGCCTCGCTCGACGAGCGCGCGGACAATGCAGCGTCCGATGCGCCCAAAACCGTTAATTGCGATCTTCGTCGCCATCACGAACTCCTGGGAAAGTGGCCCGGCGCGATACGTAGTCACCTCGCGCGCGACGGTCAAGCAAAGCTCTCAGCGCGCGGGGCCCCGGCGGCACATCGCGCCGCGGTGCGCAGCGCCGCGAGCGGCTGACCGGAGAGGAGCTCGAGTGGTGGGCGATCTTCGGGAGGTGAGCGGCCGGCGCGTCGGGGCTCGCCGCGCCGGCGCCAGCGCGCGGCTGCGGCTCAGGAGATGCCGAGGGACTGGAGGAGCTTGGTCTTCGGCGCGTTGCCGGAGTGAAATGCCTTCTTTTCGCCGTTCTGGAACAGGATGCAGGTCGGAACAGCGCGGACGCCGTACTTCTGCGCCAGCTGCGGCGCGGCGTCGATGTCGAGCTTGCCGACCTTCAGCTTGCCCTGAAAATCTTTCGCGATATCCGCGACGATCGGGGCGAGCGCCTTGCAGGGCCCGCACCACGTCGCCGTGAAGTCCACGAGCACGGGGATGGGGGATTGCAGGACCTCGGACTCGAAATTCTCGTTGGTGAAGGTGAGGACGCAGTCGCTCTCGCTCGCCATGGTTGTCTCCGTCGGTGCCGCGCTCTTCAGGTTCGGGCCGCATCCTGGCGCGCGAGGCGCGGCCCCACAGGTCGACCGGGGCTGCTCCAGCCGGTCGCCCGATGCAGAGCGAACGCCCTGTCGGGCGAGGAAAGTAACTGGCGCGCGTGCCTCCGGCAACCTCCGGCGAGCGGCCGGGTGCGCGCGCCCACGCCACCTTCCGCCCGAGGGGCCCTTTTGGTAGATCGCCCGGCCCGGATGTCGTCGGACGAGATCACCCCGAAGCCGTCGCGGCGTCCGCGGGCTCACGGCGCGCCCGCGACGGCCCCGGCGAGGGTGGCGGACGCCTTCCACGTCGAGGAGACCTGGCGGCAGACGTGCAGGGCGCTCGTCGCGCCGATCGAGCGCGCGTTCACGATCGCCGCGCTCCGCGCCGCCTGCGCTCGCCTGACCGAGGCGGCCGCGCGGCAGGGGCTTACGATCCTCGAGGAGCCGCTGTTCGGCCTGAAGGGCCACCCCGGCGAGGATCCGCCGCACCGGTGGGCGTACGAGGTCGTGCTCCCGATCCGGGGCGCGGCCAGGCCGGAAGGGGACGTGGCCGTCGCGCGCATCGACGGCGGGATGCACCTCGCCGCGCGGACGCCACGCGGCCTCGGCGGCCTGAAGGGCCTGTACGGCCACGTGCTCGGGACGTGCCTCCCCGAGAGGAAGCAGGAGCTGATGCGGCCGTACATCCTCCACCGTGTGCACCGCCTCGCCGGCGGAGAGGAGCGCGAGCGCGAGCAGGCGATCGCCGTCTACGTGCCGGCGGTGCTCTCGATCAAGCCGGTGCCCGTGCCGGCCAGCGAAGCGGAGGCCTGAACGCAGGCAGACCCCGCGGAGGCGGCGCGCGGCGCCGCGCGATGCTGCGCGCCGCGGACGACGCGGGCGATCCCGCGTACAAGCCCCCGCCCACGCCGCGCCGAGCCCGGATGGCCCCCCGAGTCCTCGTCATCACCCCGACCTACAACGAGCGAGACAACCTCGCGGCGTTCGTGCGCTCCGTGCTCGCGACGCTCGAGGACGCGCACGTGCTCGTCGTCGACGACGCGTCGCCGGACGGGACGGGCGCCCTCGGCGACGAGCTCGCCGCGCGCGACCGCCGCGTCCACGTGCTGCACCGGCCGGCCAAGCTGGGGCTCGGCACGGCCTACCTGGACGGGTTCCAGCGCGCGCTGGACGGCGGCTACGACGTCGCGTTCGAGATGGACGCGGACCTGTCGCACGACGCGGGCTACCTGCCGGCCTTCCTCGACGCGATCGCCCGCGGCGCCGACGTGGTCCTCGGCTCGCGCAACATGCCGGGGGGCGGCGTGGAGGGCTGGGGCCTCGGGCGGCATGCGCTCTCGAAGGGGGGCTCGCTCTACGCGCGGACCCTCCTCGGCGTCGGCGTCCGCGACCTCACGACCGGCTACAAGGCGTTCACGCGGCGCGCGCTCCTGTCGCTCGATCTCGGCAGCATCCGCTCGAACGGCTACGCCTTCCAGATCGAGACGACGTACCGGGCGCTCCGCAAGGGGCTCCGCGTGGTCGAGGTCCCGATCGTGTTCGTCGACCGGCGCGCGGGCCGCTCGAAGATGAGCCGGAGGATCTTCGCCGAGGCGATCGCCGAGGTCATCCGCCTGCGGCTCGACGCGGCGCTCGGGCGCATCTGACCCCCGCGCCCGCGGCGCGGCGGCGGGCGCGCGCCGCGCTCAGCGCTTCGCCGTCCAGGACCGCCTCGGCGCGGCCGCCCCGGCCCGCTCGTCGTCGCCCTCGGCGAGCGCCTCGTCCTGCTCCGCGCCCAGGTCGGGGCCGTCGTCGCGGACGCGCGCTCGCCCGGGCGCCTCCGCGTCCTCGAAGCGCACGCGCCCCGCCGCGGCGTCGTGGCGCGGCGCGGCGTCGTGGTGCGGCGCGGCGTCGTGGTGCGGCGCGACGTCGTCCAGCGGGGGGCGCCCCCGGACGAAGCGCATCGCGCGGAGCAGCGCGAGCTCGGCCGCGCGGCCCGCCTCGCGCACGCTCGGCGCGGCGTTCTCGCGCAGCACCCGGCCGAACACGAGCGAGAGCAGCGTCAGCACCGTCGGGACGACCACCCCGAGCGCGAGGCCGACCGCGATGCGGGCGATGGTGAGGCCGAGCAGCGCGGCCACGAGCGGCAGGCCGTCCAGGCCGCGCCAGGGCGCCCCGTGGCCCGCGCGGGCGCGCCGCTCCGCCCTGCGCTCCCGCCTGCGCGCGCGCCGCTCCTCCTCGCGGGCGCGCCGCTCCTCCCGGCCCTCGGCGCGCCGCTCGGCCGCGCGCGCGTGGCGCCCGGGCGAGCCTCCAGCGGGCTGCTCGGCGTGCGGACGCCCGGGCGCGCCGAGGGCCGAAAGGAGCGGCGCGATGCGCGCGGCGCGGCGGTCCGGATCGGGATCCAGCATCGCCGACAGCGCCCGGACGAGCCGCGGATCCGCGCGGCCGCCGAGCGCCGCGGGCACGTCGATCGCGAGCCCCCGGTGCGGCAGGTTCTCCGGCTCCTCGCCGGTCAAGAGGCAGATCGCGGTCGCCCCGACCGCGTAGACGTCGGACGCGGGCAGCGCGCGGCCCTGGAATTGCTCCGGCGCCATGTACCCGAAGGTGCCGACCACCGTGCTGCCGCCCTCCGGCCGCATGCGGTCGCGGACCGCGCCGAAATCGACGATCGCGAAGGAGCCGTCGGGCCTGCGGATGACGTTGTTCGGCTTGATGTCGCGGTGGATGACCGGGGGCGCGCGGCCGTGCAGGTAATCGAGCACGCCCGAGGCGTCCCGCAGGAAGCGGACGACGTCGTCTCGCCCGAGCACCGCGCCGCGGCGGCGCATCGCGCCGAGGCTCTCGCCGTCGATCTTCTCCATCACGAGGAAGAGCGCGCCGCCCTCCTCGAAGTGATCGAGGTACGCCGGCAGGCTCGGGTGCGAGAGCGAGGCGAGCACCCGGGCCTCGCGCTCGGCGAGCTCCACGCCCTTCCAGCTCGCGGCGCCGCGGATCTGGAACCGCTTGATGGCGACGAGCTTGCCGTGTCGCTTGTCGACCGCCTCGAGCGTGTGCCCCTGAGCCCCCTCGCCCAGGGCGCGCGTGACCACGTAGCGACCGTCGCGCAGCGCCTGACCGGCCTCGGCACCCATCGAGGGGGCGAGCGTACACCGCCCGGGCAGCGAGACCAACGCGAAGCACGGCGTGGGCGCCCCGCGGGGCCTCGTGAGGGGAGGCGCGGCTCTGCTAGAGTTGCGACGATGACGACGGTCCTCTCGCTGCTCGCGCTGCTCGCGCTGTCCGCGGTCCTCTATCTCCTCTCGGGGCTGCGGCAGATCAACCAGTGGGAGATCGCGCTGCGCTTCACGCTCGGCAAGCTGACCGCCCGCGTGTCGCCCGGGGTGACCCTGTTCCTGCCGGGGATCCAGGAGCTCAGGCGCATCGACACGCGGATGAAGAACCGCGATCTCCTGCAGCAGATGGTGATCACGCGCGACAACGTGACCACGATGGTCGACGCGGTCGTCTACTACCGCGTCGTCGACCCGGAGAAGGCCACGCTGGCCGTCGAGAACTACGAGCTGGCGATGAAGGACCGCGCGAAGGTCGTCCTGCGGGACGTGGTGGGCGAGACGCGGCTCGACGAGCTGCTCGCGCACCGCGAGGAGGTCGCCGCCAAGGTGCGCGCGCAGGTCGAGGCCGTGGCCGCGTCGTGGGGCCTGCACGTGGAGATGATCGGGCTCCAGGACGTCGCGCTGCCGCCCCAGATGCAGGAGGTGCTCGCGAAGGTGGCCATCGCCGAGCGCGACCGGCGCTACGTGGTCATCAAGAGCGAGGCCGACGTGGAGAGCGCGAAGAACTTCGCCGAGGCGGCGAGCATCCTCGCGCGGTCGCCCGGCGCGATGGAGCTCAGGCGCTTCGAGGCGCTGGCCAACCTGAGCCACGGCAACACCAAGGTGATCTTCGACCTGGCGAAGCCCTACGACGACGTGCGGCACGCGGCGGCGGCGATGGCGGAGGCGGCCACCGCCGAGGTGAAGCCCGTGCGCGTGCACGAGGGGCAGCGCCCGGTCGACGCCGAGGCGCAGCGCGAGGCCGAGGCGGCCCTCGAGGCGGACGCCGCGCTCGAGGAGGAGCGGACGGCGCGGCGCGGGCGCCTGGGCGGGGCGTGATCGCGGCGCTGCCCGCGCTCAAGGCCGCCGTGGCGGCGCTGCTCGAGGCGCGCGGGGAGCGCGCGCTCTCCGGCCTGGTCGCCGGCGCCGAGCTCGCGCTGGCCGCGCCGGCCGAGCGATGGACGATCGGCTCGCGCGAGGTGCACGCCGCGCGCCTCGCGCTGGCCGTCGACGCGCCCGCGTTCGCGGCGCTCACGGCGGACGCGGCCCGCCTCGCGGCGGTGAAGGACGCGTTCGCGAGCGCGGTCCGGACGCCGGAGACGGAGCTCGCCGACCTGTCGCTGGTGCTGCGCTTGCCCGGCGCGGGGCGCGGCTGGAACCAGGTCTACCGGGAGGCCGCGCTCCCTTCGGCGCCGGAGCGGCCGGATCCGGACGCGGTCCTCGGCGGCGCGGCGGCGCTGCTCGAGGCGTCGGGCGACGCGCTGGGCGCGGCGATGCTCCGCCGCGCGCGGCTCGAGGCCGCGCCGGTCCCGGGGAGCTCCGGGCTCGCGCTCGTCCGCCTCGTGGTGCGGCTCGACCCGGCGGACCGCGCCGCGCTCGACCGCGACGGCGCGCGCGCGGAGCGGCTGCAGCGCGCCGTGCGCAGCGCCGGGACGCGCGCCGCCGAGGCCGTCGCGTCCGTGGAGCTCGCCACGGCGCTCTCCCCGCGCTGCGCGGCGCCGGCCCCGCCCCTCGGGGCCGCGGCGCCGGAGGCGCGGCTCGCGCGGGCGCTCGAGGCGCGCGGCGCGGTCGCGGTGCCGATCCGCCGCGACGATAGCGGGCCGGGCGGAGCGGGCGTCGAGCTCGCGGTCGTGACGTCCGGAGAGCTCCTGCGCGTCCGGATCACGGCCGCCCCCGGGCGCGAGCGCGGCCGTCGCGGCTTCCGGGCGGAGGAGCTCCGCGCGATCACCGTCGCTGCCGCTGACCTCGCCACGCCGGAGCAGGCCGGCGAGCTCGCCGCGCTGCTCTGCGGTGACGTTGACCCCGCGTGACGGGCGGCGCACGGCGAGCGCGGCGCCGGCCATCTTGGCGCGCGCGCCGCAAGAAGCCACGCTCCTTCACGTCCGCGCTCGTCTGCACCGATGAGCCACGCCCCGCGGGGGGCCCAGATGGAGTTCGATCTCGTCATTTCACGGGGAACGATCGTCGATGGCAGCGGCCAGCCGCGCTGCCCCGCCGACCTGGGGATCCAGGACGGCAGGGTCGCGGCCCTCGCCGGTCCGGGCGCGCTCCGAGGAGGGCGGACGCTCGATGCCGGCGGGCTCGTCGTGGCGCCGGGCTTCATCGACATCCACTCGCACACCGACTGGCTCCTCCCGTTGCCGGATCACGAGGAGATCCTCGCGCCGATGGTCGCGCAGGGCATCACGACCGTCGTGGCGGGCAATTGCGGCTTCTCCCCTGCCCCCGTCACCGAGGCGTCCATCCCGCTCGTGGAGCACGCCGCGGAGATGCTGAAAGACGGCGCGCTCTCCTATCCCTGGCGATCGATGGGCGAGTTCCTGGACGCGCTCGCGGGCGGCGGCCTGCTCGTGAACGCGGCGCTCCTGGTCGGCCACGGCACGCTCCGCCAGGCGGTCATGGGCAACGGCGCCGCCGCCCCGAGCCCGCGGCAGACGGCGGAGCTCTGCGCGGGCGCGCGCGCCGCCCTCCGCGAGGGAGCGTTCGGGCTGTCGGCCGGGCTGGCCTACGCTCCCGGCGTCTTCGCGCGCAACGAGGAGCTCCTGGCCCTGCTCCGGACGGTGGCGGACGAGGGGGGTGTCTTCACGGTCCACGGTCGGGCCTACACGTGGGTCTCGCCGTTCTACACGCCGATGCTCCTCGGCCCGCCGCACAACGTCCGTTCGGTCCGCGAGCTGCTCGGCCTCGCGGAGGCGAGCCGCGTGAAGATCCAGCTCTCGCACCAGATCTTCATCGGCCGGCGGACGTGGCCCACCCGCGCCCGGGTGCTGCGCGAGATCGAGCGGGCCGTCGAGCGAGGGATCGACGCCGCGTTCGACGCCTTCCCGTACACGGTCGGCAACACCACGGTGAACGCCCTCTTCCCCGCCTGGGTGCTGGATGATTTTCGCGCCCGGATCAACGACCCGGTCGTCCTCCGCCGGCTCCGGCGGGAATTCGCGATGTTCCGGCTGCTTCTCGGGCTGGACTACGCGGACATCCGGCTGCTCTGGGGCGCGGCGCCGGAGCTCGTGGAGCTCGAAGGGCTCGACTTCAGGACCATCGCCGAGCGCCTCGGCATGCGCGATTTCGATGCCTATGTGCACGTGGCCCGCGTCAGCGACGGCAAGGCGCGGATCCTCCTCGACACCTACTCCGGCGTGGAGGAGCACGAGGCGCCGCTCCGCGCCGTGCTCTCGCACCCCCTGTGCGCCTTCGAGACCGACGCGATCCTCACCCGGCGCGGCCGCCACAATCCGGCGTCGTTCGGCGCGTTCCCGCGGGCGCTCGGGAGGTACAGCCGCGACCTCGGCCTGTTCCGGCTCGAGGAGGCCGTGCGCCGGATGACCTCGCTGCCCGCCGAGCGAATCGGCCTCCGGGGCGTCGGGCGCATCGCGCCTGGCCACTGGGCGGATCTCGTCGTCTTCGATCCGGTCACGGTGGCGGACAACACGACGCCTCGGCGGGCGGATGCGCCGCCTTCGGGGATCCGCGCCGTCCTGATCACGGGGGACGTGGTGGCAAAGGACGGCGTGGTGACGGGCAAACCCCGGCGGGGGCGGCTGCTGCGCAGGTAGGCGGGCAGAGCGCAGCGATCGGCGGCGCCGGTCGGAAGCTCTCCCTGCGCCTAGACGGCGACCGCGCGCGGTACGTCCGCGCTCAGGCCCTCGACGCCCGGAACGAGTCCGACACGACCCTCTTCGCGAACCCCAGGATCTCCTCCTTGGGAGCGTTCTGGATCGCGTACTTGACCACGTAGCCGCCGGCGAGGAGGGTGAGCTGGCGCAGGATCTTCGAGCTCGCGAGCACGCCGATCGCGAACGCCGCTCCGCCGATCGCGATCGGGACGATGTATGGGACATCCTTGATCTTGCCCTGGACATCCCTGGCGAACTTCAGCAGCGCATCGAGGCTCATGCCGCCGTCGCTGTCCTGCCCCTGCGACGCTTGCGACGCGTGCGCACCGGGCTCCTGCGCGGCCCCCTCGTGGGTGCCGTTCCTGTATTCGCTCGAAGCGTATTGCTCATTGCCGATGGTGGTCATGGCGCCTTACCTCGTCCTGAAAAGATCAGCCGCTGTGAGCCGATCGCTCCCGTTGGCCCTCGTCAGCCTTCCTCAGCCTTCCTCAGCCTTCCTCAGCCTTCGTTTCTTGCGAAGTACATACCAATCCAGGAGGTCGCAGCGGCGAGCGTGGAAAAGGGCGAGGTCACAGCGGCTCGAGCCGCCGGCAGGCCGCGATCACGCAGGCGGCGATCACGCGCCGGGCGCCCCGGGTGAGATGGGGCAACCTGGCCATGCGTGGCAAATGATCCCGCCACGGTCGAGGCGCCGGCGGCCATGGCAGAGAGGGCGACGAGGCGGCGCTCACCACCACCACCGCTCCCGCGCGAGCGCGAGGATCGCGGACGAGAGCTTGTGAGGATCGTGCCGGATGAGCTTGCCGTCGAACAGCAAGTCGGCCGGGACGAGGAGATCGGAGCGGAGCGGCCTGTCCGGCGACGTCACGACCGGCTCGGAGCCGGCCGAGGCATACTTCCCGAGGCTCGCGGACGGCCAGACGTCGTTGTAGAGCACCGCGTCGAGCCGGGCTTCACCCAGGTACATCGCGATGGTCCCCACGAAGTCCTCCACCGTGTAACCGGGGGTCTCGTTGGGCTTCGTCATCAGGTTGCACACGTAGAGCGCGCGGGCGCGGCTCGCCGCGATGGCCTCGCGCACCCCTTTGACGAGGAGGTTCGGCACGAGGCTCGTGTAGAGATCGCCGGGCCCGAGGATGATGAGATCGGCGTCCGCGATCGCGTCGAGCGCCGCTGGATAGGCGTGCGCCTCGGGGTCGAGATACACCGAGAGCACGGGCGCATCGAGCATGTCGGAGAGGCTGTCAATCGACGCCTCCCCGCGGATGGTCCGGTCGTTCTCGAGGTGCATGACGAGATCGACCCGATCCATCGTGACGGGCAGGACGCGGTTCTTGACGGAGAAGATCTCGTGCAGGCGCTCGACCGTGAGCGGCATCGCGCCGGTGATCTCCTGCACGGCGGTGAAGATCAGGTTGCGCAGGGTATGCCCGCCGAGGCTCCCCGAGCGGAAGCGGTGGCTGAGCAGCTCCTTCAGCGCCTCCGGGTGCTCCGACAGGGCGACGAGGCAACGCGTGAAGTCACCGGGGGGCAGGAGCCCGTACTCGTCGCGGAGCCTGCCGGAGCTCCCGCCCGAGTCCATCATGGTCACGATCGCGGTGATCCGGGCGCTCAGGTCCCGCAGGCCCGTGAGGAGCGTGTAATGGCCCGTTCCCCCTCCCACGGTCACGATCTTCGGCGTCGCCATGGCAGCGCAGGGTATCACGCGCCGACGCGGCGCTGCCCCCTGGGCGTCACGCCGCCGAGATCTCGGCGCGCGGCCGCGGCGCGCACTTCGCGAGGCGGCTCGACGCGACGGCGTGGTAGGCGGGCGCGATCTCGGCGCTGTAGCAGCGGCGCCCCGCGGCGAAGGCCGCCACCGCGACCGAGCAGAGCCCGCCGAACGGCTCCCAGACGACATCGCCCGGGTCGGACGACGCCCGGATGATGCGGTCGAGCAGCTTGAGCGGCTTCTGGTTGCCGTGGACCGAGCGCGACTCCTCCTTGAAGCGCTCGGGCCCCCGGACCGCCGGCTCATGCCAGACGTTGGTCACCGCGACCTCGCAATGGAACTTCGCCCGCAGCGCGGCCCACTCATGGCCGGAGAGCGGCCGCTTGCCGTCGACCGAGAAGTAGGGCCGCCCCTCCGGGCGGCCGTGCGCGTTCGCGAACGCGACGAGCCGCTCGAACGCCGAGGCCGGAGGGTAATACCAGAGATGGCACCGCGTGAAATACTTCCTCGTGGCGGCGTTCTTCACGCCGCACGCCTCGTTGGTGTGGCGCAGCGGCAGGCCCGAGCGCTCCCACTCGTGCCGCAGCCAGGCCTTGAGCGGCAGCCTCGCGCCCCCGGTCTCCAGGAGGACCCTGCGCACGTACTGCACGCACACCTCGCTCACGACCGGGAACTTGCGCAGCGTCCGCGTGTTCGCGTTGCCCGCGACGTGGGCGATCCCCTTGTCCCAGACATGGCAGCTCCGGTACTCCCAGCCATGCTGGTCGAGCAGCGGGTGCACGGTCGCCCAGCCGATCTCCGTGCCCCAGAACCAGAGCGTGGTCGACGGCAAGGCGCGCTCCGACCAGGCCGCGACGTGGGGCGCATACCAGGCGCGAAGCCCCTCGTGCGTCGGGGGATCGCCGGGAAAACCGGAGACGCCATAGGCGCCGTCGGAGACAATCACCGTGGGACTCGGCCAGGAGGCATAGTGCTCCAGCGCGTCGCCGAGCGTCAAGACAGGTTGGAGGGCGGTCGTTACGCGCTTCGCGTGGGGCACGCCGCCATCCAATCGAATCGGCCGGATCTGTCAAGAAAACGGCCGACATGAGCCCCGGCGCGCCGTGCCAGCCGGGGCCGCGAGCCCCGGCGCAGGGGCGTCGACCGCTGCCCTCGGGGTAGAGGTGCTCGCAGGGCGCCAGCGAGGCCGTCACCCCGCTAGCGTCCCCTCTCCCCGGGGGGGCCTCTCCTCGCGCGTCGTCACGAGCGACTGGGGCGATCGCCGACCACGCTCTTCCGACAATCGACCACCGTACCCCTTGGCCGCGCCCGCCGCCGACGCCGGCACGTCGCGGATGGCTCGACGGCCGCCCCCTCGCCCCCGCCGGCCCTGCGCCCGCCGGCGGCGGGCGCGCGCCTGCGGTGGGCAGCGGCACGCGCCCCTGCGAAAACATCATCCCTCGTCGCCCGGCGGAGGAAAGCTGCGGAGATGGAGGGAATCATGGCGGGATGGAACAGAGCCAGGCAAGGCGCGTGTGCGGCGCTCACGCGGGCATTTACTGCGGCGGAGCCACAGGCGTATGTTGGATGGATTAGTGCGCGACTTCGCTTGCCTGCGGCCCGGCGCGACCTCCGCGCCGCCGCCGCGCCCAGGTGTCCCAGGCCTACGAGGAACCGTCGACTCCACACTGGAGGGAAGCATGAATGCATCAGAGCGCAGGAGGTCACGATCATTGGTTCACGCGCTCCCGACCGTCGTCCTGGCGGGGCTCGTCCTGCTCGCGCCCCGCCCTGCACAGGGCCAATCCGCGGCAGCGCCGATCCATTTCTTCTGGGCGGATGCCGTCGTGAGGCACATCGCGCCGGAGAACAACGAGTACGGGACCGGCCCGAGCTACGTGCAGTGGGCCGGCGTGAACGGAGCCACCGAGTACCGGAGCCGCAGCCTCTGCACGACCTTCGTCACGAACGTCCTCAAGCAGGCGTACGGGCTGACCATCTACGACATCGCCACGTGGTTCGGGAGCACGAGCCCCAACGCCATCCTGTACCACGACAGGATCGTCAACGAGATCGGCTTCGAGGAGATCCAGGCGGTGGACCAGCTTGCTGCGGGCGATATCCTCGCGATCAAGTACCCGGCAGGGAGCTCGGCGACCGGGCACGTCGCCATCTCGGCAAGCGTCGCCGTGCGGCGCGTCGCCACCTATCCGGTCATCTCGGGGACCACCCAGTACGAGATCGCCATCCTGGACTCAAGCAGCACGGGTCACGGGCTGGCGGACACCCGGCTCACCTGGCGAGGCTCGTGGCACGCGGGCGTCGGGAAGGGTGTCATGCGTCTGTATGCGAACAGCGGCGGCACGATCGTAGGATACACGTGGAGCACACAATCTGGCTCGGTCTACTATTCGAAGCAGGTGCGCGACATCGTCGTCGGCCGGGTCACCGAGCCATACATCGCGCTTCCTCTGCCAGAATAGCGGGGCGTGCGCTGGTTGCCTGGACCGGCGTCGCTGGCGCGCGCGTTTCCCGGAAGGGGACGCGCGCGCCAGCGACGCGCAGGACCTCGCCGGTCGGCGAGCCGCGCGTCATCAGGGCCGTCCGTGGCGCTCGGGCTCGCGCACGCCTCGGCGTGGATCGCGCCCTCCCCGGCGTTGCTGGTCGCTGCTGCAGGACGCGAGGGGAGCGCCTCCGGGACGACGCGCACTGGGTTGGCGACGCGGTGCTCGGCGCGCTCGGAGGAGCGCGACTCGTCCAAGGGCGACGCGGTGCATCGCAACCACGACAACGCGGCGCACCGCAACCACGGCAACGCGACGCATCGCAACCGCGGTGCCTCCCCACGCGACGCAACCACGGCGACGCGACGCGACGCAACCACGGAGACGCGACGCAACGCCGACGCGGACGCGACGCAACGCGGACGCAACGCAACCACGGTGCGTCTCACAACCCAACCACGGTGTGCGCAACCACGGTGCACCTTTGCGACGCGACGCAATCACGGCGATGATGACTCAACCACGGTGCGCACCTTGCGCCCCGCGGGACGCCGCGGGACGCAACCACGGTGCGGGACGCAACCACGGTGCGCCTCTATGACCCAACCACGGTGCGCACCTTGCGACGGTGCGCGACGCTGCGCGACGCAACCACGGTGCGCCTCCCGGCAGGGACCCGCCTCTATGACCCAACCACGGTGCGCACCTTGCGACGGTGCGCGACGCAACCACGGCGCGCCTCCCGGCAGGGACCGGTGCAAATCGCCTCAGCGTGGCGAGAGCGCGTCGCGTCGCGGAAGGTCGGCGCTCCTCGGCGCGAGAATTCGTGCTGCTGCCGGGCAATGGAGCGCGGCTGGATCGCGGATCTCTCAGGATGAGACATTTCGCCTCGTTGACCGGGCGATGAGGATGGCAATGGGCGCGAAACTGCATGCGTCAGCGCGCTGAGGCGACGCCCCGGCGCGTGGCCTGCCAATTGCATAATCCCCGGAGACCTCAGAAGATCTTCGCGTACTCGACCCCGCGCCCGCCTCACTGCGCAAGCCGCTCCACGAGACGCCGCAGCTCCGGTTGACCGCGCTCCCGCTCGCGCACCTGAATGGGTATGGCGTCGAGGTGGCGAGCTCGCCACGCAGCCGTCATCCAGCGCTGGGAGCGGACAGCTGGAGCGGAAAGCGCACTCGCAGGAGGAGCTCTCCTCTCCTCCACAACCATGGAATCCCGGCTCGTCGAGTACCGCGACGAACTCGGCAACGTCGGCTCCGGACGTATGCCTACGGCGATGCCTTGCTCCAGGTGTCGTGCGCGGAGAGCGAGCGCGCCTTTGTCCCGGGGCGGATGCACGCGCCGAAGGATGCGCGTCGAACGCGGAGCGCAGCCTCTGCCTTCGTGAGTCCGTGCCGCAACCTGAGCGACTCGCAGCCCAGCCCAGCATGTACGCGAGCGCGATCCTCGATGGCGACAGGAACGGTCGGCCCCGGCGAGCGCCCCGACGGTAAAACAACGACGCTTTTCTACAACGAGGTGCTCACGGCCTTCCTTCCGCGGCCCGGCTTCACCTCGTTTTACCCGCTCGGCACGCCGCTGCTCCGGGCCAGCACAGCAGCGGGCGCACCTGACGTCCACACAGGGAGGGAGCGTGAGCGGCGAATCGCCTCCCCCCCCGCGTGCGCGCTCCAGGGGCCTGCCATTGACCTTGCCGGCGGCGATCGCACCAGCGGACGCGTCCGAGGGGGCACGCAGGTTGCAGACATCACGCCCGGTTCCACCCGCACGATGGCGAGGAGGTCGAATGAAGGCTCTGGTATTTCACAGCCCAAAGCATGTCAGCGTGGACACGATCGATACCCCGGTCCTGGAGCAGGCGACCGACGCCATCGTGCGCGTGACGAGCACCGCCATATGCGGCTCGGACTTACATATCTACAACGGTCTTTTTCCGCAGACGAGGCCGCTCGTGCTCGGGCATGAGTTCATGGGTATCGTAGAGGAGGTGGGGAGTGACGTGAGGAAGCTCCGCCCGGGGGACCGGGTGGTCGTCCCCTTCGCCGTGGCCTGCGGGAGCTGCTTCTTCTGTGAGAGAAACCTGCCCGGGCATTGTGAGCGCTCGAACCCGGGACACTACGGCCCTGAAGGGAACGTCATCAGCTCGAAGGGGGGTGGGCTCTTCGGATATACCGACCTCTACGGCGGGTACGCTGGCGGTCAGGCGGAGTACGTCCGCGTTCCATACGCGGATACGGGCCCGCGCAAGGTGGGTGCCGAGCTGACCGACGAGCAGGTCCTGTTCTTGACGGACATTCTGCCCACCGGCTACACGGCCATCGATTGGGCTGGCGTACGAGGGGGGGAGACGGTGGCCGTCATCGGCTGCGGCCCGGTGGGCATCATGGCGATGAAGTGCGCATGGCTCCGCGGCGCCGCGCGTGTCATCGGGGTTGACCGGGAGGAGTACAGGCTGGAGAGGGCGCGCGAGATCGCCTCGGTCGAGACCGTCAACGTGGAGTCGGGCGTCGCGCTGGAGTTCATCCGAGCCGCGACGGACGGCCGCGGCGCCGACGCGTGCATCGACGCTGTCGGGATGGAAGCGCACCGGACGCCCCTCGTGAAGATATCCAACCTCGTTCACGGTCAGCTCGGCTCGTTCGTCGCCTTCAAGCTGGCCGTGAGCGCAGTTCGACGGGGCGGGATCGTCAGCGTCGTCGGCGTGTACGGGGTGCCCTACGACAATTTTCCCCTCGGGCAGCTATTCGACAAAGGAGTGACGGTACGTTTCGGTCAGGCCCCCGTGCACAAGTACGTGGACCAGCTCCTGATGTGGATCAAGGAAGGCAAGCTCCGCGCGGACGATGTCATCACACATCGCCTACCGCTCGCCGAGGCGCCGCGAGGGTACGACATCTTCAATACAAAGAAGGACGGCTGCGTGAAGGTCGTGCTCAAACCGTGAACGGGCGACACCTCCGTGTCGCACCCCAACGTAGTCGCATCACGGCGCAGCCACACTTCAACTTCACATACATACCACCATCGACCGGCTGCAGCGCAGCACCAGCGCATTCCGCGCGCAGCGCAGCACAACACCAGCGCGCACCTCAACCCCGCCGCACCTCAACACCAGCACGCAATTCAAATCCGCGACTGGATCATTCAGGCCCCAAGAGCACCATCACTTCGCTACACAGAACAGCTTACCTTGCTACCACCCTTGAAGCGCTCGACTCGGATCGCGGCGCCCCGCTCGCCCCCTATAGCGCGAGCGCAGCGTCGCTCACGGCCGCGCCATGGAATACGCGCATCCACCATGTTCCGACCGGGAACACCGCGTTACGCAGGCCCGCTCTCCATCGTCCGAGCGCATCGCGATACGCCGCGCGAAACGCACGGAGAGCAGAAACTGCGTCGCTTATCGCGTCTACGTGCCCTCGACCCACAGCGAACGTTGGATTGAGGCTGCGGGGCGCCTCGAAGCTGGTCGCGCGCTCGTGGGGCGAGACCAGGCATGCACGCTCGGCGCCGAGAAAGCGGAAGCCCCTCCGGCACACCGCCGCACGCGCCACGGCCTCGTGTCGCTCGAGCTCTGCAGCCACGTCTCGCCGGAAGTCGTCCGCGCTCCCGTCCGCAACGGCAGCGGGGAGCGTCAGCTCGACGGTGGCCTCCTCGGGCCATGCCGGGTTGCTCGGATCGAAGTAGACTTCGGGGCGCTTCGCTCGCAGTACGCCGCGTCCCAGCTCCCCGACGAGGACCTTGGCTCCCGGCCACTCCCGCGCGCATCGTACAAGCCCCGCGTCCACTGGGTTCGCAAGCGTGTAGGCGATCTTCTCTACCACGGCCGCTCGTGTCACGAGGCGTACGACGCTGGTCGTCTGGTGGTCCCACACGGGACCCTCCCAAGCTCGGAGCACCTTCGTCCCCAGCGCCACGAGACGATGAAATAGCTGCAGAAAGCGCGGGAGCACGCCCTCTACATCCGTGACGACGACGTGGATGTGCGTCGACATCGCGCACAAAGCGTGCACGTGAATGCCGTAGCGCTTGGCTGAGACAGCGAGCGCGTACGTTATCAGCTGCGTAATCGCCGCGTCTGGGCGGAGGAGGAGATGCCGCAGCAGCACGCGTCGCGTGAGGAGATACGTGGCACCGGCGACGATAATGCGAGGCTGGCTCATGAGTGATCGCCTATGCGAGGCGCGTGCCGGGTTTGAAGAGAATGATTTCGCGGAGTTGGTGCCCCGAGGGGGGTGGCGGCCGCCACCCATCCGCCAGCCGATCGCCCGTTCGGCCACCGGTTCGCACGCAACGTCGGTCGGTTTTCAAGGCAACGTCGGTCGGTTTTCAAGGCAACCTCAGTCGGTCCGATACAGTCGATCCGACAAGGATCTCACGCCGGCCTTCCGTTTCCGGTTGACATCTGGCACAACACATGGAGCAGCGACTTTGCGCGTTCATGGTTGCCGACTTCGTGCGATGCTCTTGGCCGCCGTGCTGCTGGAGAACGCCCATGCTCCGACCGCTGCTCGCCCAAGGTCTTGCGCTGTCATTCTCGACGCTCGGGTGCTCTACCAGCCCGGCCCCCGCTGAAGCCTACGGCAAGGCGGTCGTGACCATGAACGGGGAGGTGCTGGTCCTTGATACGGGCGATGACGGCAAGCTGCCTGTCCCCAGATTCGACGACAGCTGGCACGTCGGATGCTCTCTCCTCGATGGTGAGGCCCACCTGGAGCTGGTCGATCATTCGAAGGACAGACAGGGCTTCTACTACCTCGATCTCCACCTCCTCAGCAGCGAGCGCAGGGACGGCGACGCCGCCGCTGTGAACATGCGAATCTACGTTGACGATGAGCTGTTCGATGGCTCTTGCCCGGCCACGCTTCGGACGTCGCGAAAAGAGACGCATGAATGTGATCTCTTTTTCGCCGGATGCAATCTGCACCGACTTGACCGACTTGGAGGCGCCCAGGACGTTATCCCAGCGCACCTCGAGCTCGCCTCATTCCACCTGAGTGGATGCTTCGCACGGCGGGAGGACTGATTGTCATGTGGCTGCTCCCCTCCGCGCCCCCCCCCCGGCGCGCATGAAGCCAACGCGCCCCTGGCCGGCGCGGCTGCATGCGGGTACACATCGAGCATGGTGGCCGCATCTCCCCAGCGAAGTTTCAGCGCAGCGTTCGCTCGCTGGGCTCGACGCGTCCGGCGGCGGCTCGCGCTGGAGCTGATCCTCACCGGCGCGGCCGCCGGGATGGCGCTCGGCGCCGTGGGCGCAGCGGCGGCGTGGCAGACGCGTCACGGCCCGCTGCGGCCCTGGATGGCGGCGGGTGGGCTGATCGGCGCGGCGGCGGGTGCGGCGGTGGCGCGGCGGCGGCGGTGGTCGGATCCGAACGTCGCCTTGTTCCTCGACGGCAAGCTCGGTTCGGCCGAGTCGATCTCGACCGCCGTGGAGCTCGCGGCAGCCGAGCACGCCGCCGGCGGCGCACCGCAGGGCGGCGCAGCGGCGGGCCGGGAGGTGGTGCTCGCGCACGCCACGGCGGCCCTCCACAGCGCCGCCACCCGGCAGGTCTACGCGCCGGTATGGCGGTCCTGGCACGCCGGAGCGCCCCTGGCGGCCGCGGCCATCGGCTATTTCAGCTGGCTCCCTCTGCCGCCTGCTCCTCTGGCGGAAGCGCTCCCGCCCGGGGTCGAGCAGGTGCGCCTCGCGGAGATCGCCGGGCTGGAACGGGTCATCCAGCTCGCCGAGGTCGATGCGCGAGACGCCGAGCAGCACGATCGGCTGCGGCGACTCGCCGACGACGCGAAGGAGCTCCGAGAGAAGCTTCGGCGCGGCGTCGAGCGCCGCGAGGCGCAGTCGGAGATCGCCAGGCTCCGCGACGCGATCACGGCCGAGCGGCTGTCGCTCGGCGAGGGGGAGCAGCGCAACGGACTGGAGGCGGCGCTCGGCAAGCTCGGCGAGAACCCGGACCTCACGCGGGCGGGCAGGGCGCTCGGCGACCGCGACCTCGTGGCGTTCGACGAGGAGATGGAGCGGCTCGCGAACAGGCTCGAGAAGGACGATCGCGAACGGGCGAGGAGGACGCTCGAGGAGGCCGTCGAGGCCGCGAAGGAGGCAGGCGCCCCCGGGGTGGCCGAGGCGCTCGAGGAGCAGCGAGAGCTGCTCGATCAGCGCGGACAGGACGCCGACAAGCTGAGGGCGCTGGCGGAGGCGCTCGGTGAGGCGCTCGGCGACGAGGGGCGCGAAGCGCTCGGCGATCTCGGCCGGACCGGGAGCAACAAGGACGCGCAACGCCTCGCCGACAGCCTCGAGGAGGCGCTCGAGAAGCTGAGCCCCGAGGAGCGCAAGCAGCTCGCAGATCGCTTGAAGCAGCGGATGGCGCAGGCCCCCGCGGGCGCGCCCGGGGAGACGCTGTCGGAGGGGCAGCTGCGCGAGCTCGCCCGGCAGCTCGCGACGCCCGAGGGGCAGCAGCAGCTCGAGGACGCGCTGCGCCGGATGGCCCAGGAGGGCGGCCCGAGCAGCGAGGAGTCGCGGCGCCAGCGAGCGCTCGACGATGCGCAGCGCGGGGCGGGCGAGGCCGAGGGACAGATCGGCGGGGTACCCACGCCGCTGCCGATCGCCGGCGAGTCGGGCACCTCGGGGCCGAGGAGCGGGGCGCCCGGCCAGAGCGGGCAGCAGGGCTCACCGGCGGGCGGCGCCGACACGCAGCAAGGGCCCGCGCACCCAGGCCACACCGAGGGGGGCCGGCCTGGCAGCCATGCGGGGCAGACGGGCGCCGTCGCTGGCGGGGAGCTGCGCTCGCGCGCCGACGCGCGGCTCAACCAGGGCAGGCCGATGCCCGGAAGCGTGGTGGGTCGAACGGCGGGCCGCGCCGGAGAGACCGCCAACGTGCGAGGAGAGGGCGCGCTCGGCGTCGTGGGGCCTCAGGAGATCGGCGGCGTCGAGCGCAGCGATGTCCCCGAGGAGTACCGCGAGCAGGTAGGTCGTTACTTTCAGCCGTGATGACCCCTGGAAGCAACGCGCGCAGCGCGCGCCGACGCTCGGGGCCATGACGAAGTCCGGCGGATCCTGCGAGAGGCGGCGACCGCTGCATTGTTTGGGTGCAGTCTCTCGCGTGAGCTCCTCGTGATTGGCGAGCCCCTCGACGGCAAGAACGAGATCGTCCGTAAGATCGGCGGGGCGGCATGGGCTCCGTCTACGAGGCGCGGCGCGGGGGGGGCACCGGCCGGCGCGTCGAGGGCCCGACCCAGGTTGAGGGCCCCGGTTGAGCGGAGCGCCCGACCCAGGTTGAGCGCCCGACCCAGGTTGAGCGCCCGACCCACGTTGAGCGCCCGACCCACGTTGAGCGCCCGACCCACGTTGAGCGCCCGGCGACCGCCGCGGCGGCACCAACCCAGGTTGAGGACACGGAGGACACGGTCAGAGGCCACGGTCGCCCTCCGGTGATCCCCCTCCAAGGCCGCCGTGCGCGCAGCAATCGCCCTCGCCGCGAGCGCCGCCACCACGTTCGACCTCCTGCGTGTCCTCACGCCGCCCGCTCAGGCCAATGAGGCGCCCCCGCAACCACGGAGGGCGCTCGCCTCCAAGGACGCGCGGACGCGCCGCCACCATCCTCTCCTACCGCCTCGGAGCCAGTGTCGTATCGCAAGGTCACGCTGGTGCTGGTGCCTTCCGTCGTCACCGCCGAGGGCGACGGACAGGTCGTGCGGTCGCACAATGGGATCATCGACATCGAGGGTCCATTCGGCAGCGTGCACAAGGTCCGCCTCGCGCGCGGCGCGAACCAGGTCACGGGCGAGAACGTCGTGGCGGCCAGCGGCACCTCGCCGCCCAAGCTGGAGCTCGACACGAATGCCACGAGCGCGTCTGGACGTCAGACGCCGCCGGCGACCGCGTCACGAGCGGCGCCGAGGACCGCGTCAAGCGCCGTGCGCAAGCTACCCCCGGCGGCGAGCGCGGAGGGCGGCGGCCCGGAAGCGCCCTGAGCCCCTGCCCGCCTCCAGGCCCGAGCTCACTCATCAAACCCGAGCGCGATCGCACGGTTACCCGTCGCCCCATCACGGCCCTGGAACCCCGGACCGCCCGCGCCTGGCTCACCCAGCTCCGCCGTGAAGCCCTGTCCCTCGGAAGGCGGCACCGGCATCCCCTTGAAGGCGATGGCAAGCGAGTGTCCCCCCGTACCACCGCCGCCATCACCCCCGGCGCCACCGTGGCCTCCCATGCCTCCAGCGCACCCATCTTGCAGGCCATCCGGTGCGTCCCCCCCCTTGCCACCTTCTGCGCCCGCGCCACCGATCTGCCCGTGCTGTCCTGCGCCTCCGTTGCCAC
Source organism: Sorangium cellulosum (assembly GCF_004135735.1). Taxonomy (GTDB): domain Bacteria; phylum Myxococcota_A; class Polyangia; order Polyangiales; family Polyangiaceae; genus Sorangium; species Sorangium cellulosum_F. Next base: position 8,531,814 of record NZ_CP012670.1, read on the forward strand.
CCTTGCCGGCAACCAGGGTCACCTCCTGGAAGCGCAGCTCCGATGCAAGGCTGATCAGAGCGATGCTGGAGCCCCCGGCCTGACCGCCCCGTCCCCCCAGACCGCCGCATCCGCCCGTCCCCCCCGCCCCGCCGCCTGCGCCGCTGGTCGGGCCCATGGCGGGACACCGGGCCGCCTCGAATCTTCCCCTGGATGCGCCGCCGCCGCCCCCTCCTTCGCCAGGACGCCCCCTCGCCCCGTTCGCGCCGTCAACGCCCTTGTACCCAGACCTCGTGATCTGGCCCAGCCCCACCCCCCCTTCTCCAGGCGCGCCATCTTGTCCCCGCCCCCCTGGACCGCCAACGCTGCAGAACGCCGCTGCCCGCTGACCAATCCCTCCGGTGTTGGTTGCTCCCTCGGGCGAGCCAGGATTGCCTTGACCGGCCGTCGCGGGAGCGCCCTGCCCGCCAATGCCCCCGACCGTCACGTCCTCGTCGCACTCCAGCGGGTCCGATATCCCTCCAGCCCCCGACAGGGCCGAGCAGGCCGGCGCCCCATCCCCTCCGACCCGCCCCGGCTGCGCATCCATCTCGTAGTTGTCCGACGACTCGCCGTGCTTTGCGTCCCCCGCCTGCAACGTGCACCGGACGAGCTCGAGCTTGACCTTCTCGGCCACGACGGCGATCGATGAGCCTCCCGGCCGTGCCGCGGGCCGCGCGACGACCTCCAGGCCTTCGAGCCGGGTCGACCCCCCGCCGCCCACGATCGTGAGCGGGATCTCGTCAGGCCCGGCGCCCAACGTGGTCCGACGGTCCTCCTCGGCGAGGCGCCACTCCTGATCACAGGCGAGGCTCCCGTACACCTCGATGCCGTCCGCGGAGAGGACGACCTTCTCCATGAAGGTGCCGACGCAGGCGTAGATCCTGCGCTGATCCGGCTCACGCCCGGCCGCTGCATCGATGGCAGCCGCCAGCGTGTTGAAAGGGCGCTCCTTCGAGCCGTCGCCCCGTGGACCCGCCTCGACGCTGACGAAGATGCCGCACGACGCGTCGGGCCCCTCCTGCAGGCCAGGAACGCAGCGCGGTTCACGAGGAGCCTCCCCGCCGGCGCTCCCGCTGCCTGGAGTGACGCCATGATCGCGTTCCGTGTAATCCAGAGGAAAGCAGCCGAGCGCCTGCAAGCCAGCCGCGAGCGACATCAATGCCAACGCCCCGGACGCCCAATGAAATCGACGCATCGCCAACTCCTCCATCCCCAAGAAAAGACTTCGTTCGCCCTCCGACGCCCCCTCGCCGCCTCGGCGCCCCCTCGCGCTAGAAGCTCGCGCCAACCAGCAGGCCTGCCGCCTCGGAGGTCATGAGCGGCACGGCGCGGAGCCCGGGGAGCCCGGCCTTCGGGCTCGGCGTGCGGCCCGAGGTGGTGAGCGCGTACACGGCGGTCCCAGCGAGCACCACGCCGCTGCCGACGAAGCTCCAGAAGGCGAGATTCCCCAGCGTGGTCTGCGATTCGCGAAGGTCGGCGCGCTCCGGGCTGCCGAGGACCGCCGCCTCGGCCCCCTCGCCCTTCGCCGTGGAGAGGAGCGCGAAGGTCACGCCCGAGGCGAGCCCGAGGAGCCCGACCGCCCCGCCCGCGACCACCAGCGGAATGCTCGGGCCCGTGTCCAGGCTCAGCGCGATGCTCTGATCCGATCCCTTCGCCACGAGCAGCGACAGCGACGTCCTGGCCCCGGCGTGGCGCGCCTCGATCCTGCGCCCACCAGGGTCCACGAACACGAGCTTCTCGAGGGGCGAGCGCCCGACGAGCTTGCCATCGATGAGCACCTCGGCCTCCTCGACGTTCACGCTGATGCGGAGCGTGCCCACCTGGGACTTCGCCTCGGCGAGCCGCTTCTGCAGGAATGTCCTCTTCTCGGCCTCCTCGCCGAGCGGGAACGTCTCCAGCGCGTACGTCAGGTGCTCGGCCGCATCACGGGGCTGGTTCACCTCCAGCTCGACGTTCCCCAGATTGCCGGCCACGTCGAAGCTCCGCTGGAGATCCCACGCCGCCTGGTACCGCGCCTCCGCCTCGACGAACCTCGCCTGGTCGTAGAGCCTGTTCCCCTCCCGGTAGAGCTGCGCCGCGCGTTCGCCGGCGCTCGAGCTCGCGGGCACGCCGTCGGCCGGAGAGTTGCTCCTCAACTGGGCCGTGCCGGCCGCGCTCGCGACGCTCGATCCCAGCAGGACCGTCGCGCACACGAGGAACAGATGCGGGGATCTCAACGATGGCTTTCGCATGATGGCTGCCGGGAGCAGTGCGATCCGGAGAGGGCGACAGATCAGTCGCCGAACGGACGCGGGGGCGCCGTCGTCCCCGGAGGCGATGAGGGCGACGCGGTGCTCGCAGCCGGCGGGACCCGTGGGGTGGACGGAGCGCTCTCGATCATGTCGTAGAGATCGTCCGACGACGTGGCGGGGGGTTTGGGCCGCCTCACCGGCACGGCAGGACGCGCCTGAGACGGACGGGCAATGGCGCTCCCGGCCCTGGAAGACGCGGAAGATGGGCTCGCGTTCGCCACGGCGGACGCCGCCGGGGCCTCCGGCGCGGCGGAGCCGTGTGGCTCTGCCACCGGAGCCTCCGGCGCGCCAGAGCCGTGCGGTGGCGCCGCGGGGAGCGAGGGCTCGCCGCTCGCCACCGGGACCGGCGCCATCGGAGGCGGCGGCTCGGGTCGTGCGTTCGGGGCGGGCATCGCAGCGCCGGGCTCTGGCGCCGGGGCGCGACCCTCCTCCGCGGTCGGCGCCGTGTCTTGACCGCTCGTCGAACTGGCGGCGCGCCACAGCACCCAGAAGCCCGCGACGGTCGCGCTCCCGAGGAACACGAGCAACGCGAACAGGCCGAGCGGGGCCCGGCGCCGCCGCGCGGCGAGCGCCACCGCCGCGGCCGCGGCGGTCACCGCGGCGGGCTCGGGCCGCGCTGCGCCGTTCGACAGGCCGGCGCGCGGAGCGGCGTCCGCCTGGGGCGCGGCCGCGGCCTGGGACCGTTGCTTCCGGGACGAGTGGCCGCGCATGCCGGACAGATCGTCCTCGGGCGGCGGCCAGACGCCGCTGCCAACGCCGACGCGGGCCGTGCGCACGCCGCCCGGGCGCGCGCCGCCTTGCTCCTCTGGAGCGCCCCGCAGGCCCGCCACAGGGATCCTGCGCATGGTCGGCCGGTTCCGCTCGTCAACGCCCTTCAGCAGCGACGGCGCGACCTGGATCTTCTGCAGGTCCATCGCCTGGTGCTCTCGATTCGGGGGGAGGGTGACCGGCGGGACATACACCTGCTTGTCGCTGGGCCCTGCCTCGCGGTCCTGCCGGCGCCGCGGCCTGGGCTCGCCCCACGGCGTCGCCCGCTCTGCGGGCAGCGCTGTGGCGCCGGGCGCGCCGTCTTCGGGCCGGCGGCGCTGCTCTTGCGCCCGCTGTTGCGGCGGCGAGGGGTGCTCCTGCGAGGCGAAGCTCGGCGTGTCATACCCGCGCGGAGACTGCTGCGGCTGCGTCGCGGCGTCGCCCGCCGGGACCTGGCTCGCCGGCTGCCCTGGCGAGCTCTTGTTCGCGTTCCTGTTGGTCATTCCTGCCCCTCTCGCCACGCGCAAGGGCCGCGCTGCTGCCCCGCGTGGGCATCGACGCTTCGAGCACCTGGCCCCAGGATCCGCGCTGTCGTGGGCGCACCATCGAGGCGCTCGACCTCGACGGCTGCGCGGCGGATGCCGTGGCAGCTCACCGGCCAGCGCGCGTGCGCGGCGGGCCAGCGTCGTACGCGTGCTGACGGGTGCGCGACGGGTCGGAGCAGGCTCGGGGGGCAGGGCCACGGCATAGCCCCGAAGATAACCCAGCCAGCCGCCACCACCATGCGCCCAAGCATCATGGCCCCCCGCAGCGGTACACCGGCCGCGCCGGGAATGCACCAGGACCGGGAGGTCGCTGCCGTCATGGGCATGACAGAGCCACCTCGCGCCAGCACGCGTCGGTATCCCGGCCCCGGACGTCCAGCGACCAGCGGTCCCGCGGACCGCCCGGACGCGAAGTTGTGCGTGGCCACCATCATGCCGCCTTGCTGGAACGCAGGGGTGCCGGCTCCCGCACCCAGGTTGGCTCCCGCACCCAGGTTGCGCTGCGACCGCGACCCACCCCACCCAGGTTGCGCTGCGGCTCAGGTTGCGCCGCGGCGCCCCCACCCAGGTTGCGCTGCGGCTGCGCTGCGGCTCAGGTTGCGCCGCGGCGCCCCCACCCAGGTTGCGCTGCGGCTCAGGTTGCGCCGCGGCGCCCCCACCCAGGTTGCGCTGCGGCTCAGGTTGCGCCGCGGCGCCCCCACCCAGGTTGCGCTGCCCACCTGCGACCCGCGGCGGCGCCCGCACCCAGGTTGCGTTGCCCACTTGCGCCGCCCACCTGTCGTCCAGCGCCATCGCCCGTCCCTCCACAGCGCGCATGGTAACGGTTTCGCTGCGCCGGACGACGTTCCTGGCAAACGCGGCCATTCCGGCCGTCAGCCAACCACGGTCACCAGCAGCGCCAACGCGAAGCCGAAGAGCACCACGCTAACCACCAGCATCGCCATGGCCGCTGGGCTCGCCTCCGCGCGCGCCGGCCTTCGCCGCGCCCGGGCCGTCGCCCCGACCCGGACGGACCTCCGCGCCCCCGAGGGATCCGGCGGCGCCGCCTGCCACGTGGGCGGCGCCGCCTCTCCCGGCGCCGTCAGGCCGAACGCCTTCACCGTCGCGCTCAACGTCGGCGCAACGGCCGCGCGGACCGGCGGGAACGACAGCGGCGCCGTGCTCTGCCAGCGCGGCCCTGGCGGCAGGACGGGGCTCGCCCCCCGGATCAGCGCCGCGGCGACGCGCGAGAGCTCGCGCGCGAACGCCGCGGCGTCCGGAAAGCGGAGCTCCGGGCGCTTCTCGAGCGCCCTCATGATGGCGCGCTCGAGCTCCGGCGGGATCGGCCGCGGCGCGTAGCGCGACGGCGGCTCCGGGACCTCGACGGCGTGGGCGCGCAGCAGATCCTGCAGGGGCTTCACGTGCTCGAACGGACCGCGCCCCGCGAGCAGGGTGTAGAGCACGACGCCCGCCGCATACACGTCCGTGCGAGCGTCCACCGCGAGCCCGGACGCCTGCTCGGGTGACAGGTAGCGCGGCGTGCCCACCAGCATCCCCTCCTCGGTCTGGTAGAGCGACGGCGCCGGCGCGCGGCCGTCGCCCTGCGCGGCCACCACCTTGGCGATCCCGAAATCGAGCACCTTCACCACCCGCCGGCCCCGCGCATCCGGGTCGCACACGAAGAGGTTGTCGAGCTTCACGTCGCGGTGGACGATGCCCGCGCCGTGCGCCGCGGCGAGGCCGGCGAGCGTCTGCTCCACGAAATCGATCGCCTCCAGCGCCGGCAGCGCGCCCCGCGCCGCGAGCTCCTCGCGCATCGTCCGGCCATAGAGCCGCTCCATCACGAGGAACGTCCGCCCCTCGGCCGTCTGCCCGAAATCGGTGACGGTCACCAGGTTGGGATGGGCGAGCCGCGCCAGCGACTGCGCCTCGACGCGCATCCGCTCGACGATCCGCGGCTCGCGGTTCAGATCGCGGTGCAAGAGCTTCACCACCACGGGCTTGTCGAGGCCCACGTGCGCGGCCTCGATCACCTCGCCCATCCCGCCTCGCCCGAGCCGGCGCAGCGGCCGGTACGGCGTGCCGAACAGCATGGTGTCGCTCAGCTCGGGCGCCCGAAGGCGGCAGTCTGCGTGCGAAGGCAAGGCCATCCCCCCGCGTCGAGGTGGCGCCGCTGTCGTCGCGTGACGCGAGGATCGATATCCCCCCGCTCCCGGACCTCAAGCGCGCGGACGCACTTTTCCCACGCTCCCCCCGGAGCGCTCAAGAATTCAGCAGATCCGTGCGCGAGCGCATCATCGCGCATTCCCGCGAGCGATCCCAAATTTCCACATCACATCGCACCCTCGTGCGATTTCCGATCACGCTCCGGTGACGCGCTCACGCGACGGAGTCCGCCGCGTCGCCGGGTCCTCTGCGCCCTGTCGCGGCGGCGTGCGCCGCTGCGGCCTGCTCGGCCCCAGCGGCTCGCTCCCTGGCGACCTGCTCGGCCGCGAGGGCCGCCGCGTCCTCTTGCGCGAGGAGCGCATCCGTCTCCGCCAGGGCCGCGTCCCGCCGCGCGATCAGGGCGGCGCAGCGCGTGCGCGCCGCCGCGAGCAGGCCGAGGCCGAAGGCCGCCCAGCCGGCGGCGGCGAGGTACCCGCTGACGACGAGCGCCCCCGGATCGCTCTGGTCGGCCCTGGACATCATCAGGAACGCATAGAACGGCGACGGGGCCGCGATGACGAGCGCCCCCTCGCCGGCGCCGTGCTCGGCGATGAGGCCGGCGATGGCCGCGACGATCCACGGGCCGACCGCGATCGCGAAGAGCAGCGTCAGCAGCAGCACCCGCGCGACCATGGGCGACGCGGTGCGCGCGCGCAGGAAGGCGCCGAGCCCGACGAGGAAGACGTAGAAGGCGAGCGCGTAGACGGCGAAGTACCCGAGCTGCCGCGTCGCGACCTCGGGCGACACGGCGGGCGCGCCGGCGACCAGCCTGCTCACGCCGGCGCCCCAGAGCGCGGCGATCGCGAGGGCGCCGACCGCGAGCAGCAGCGCCGCGGAGCGCATCACGCCGGGGCCCAGGAAGCGACGCAGCCGGCTCGTGCGGCCGCGGGCCCAGTGCACCTCCACGCGGCGCGAGGGGCCGATCGGATCGCCGGCGAAGAGGAACACGCAGAAGGTCAGGAACGACAGGAACGCGCACAGGCCCGCCACGATCGCGGCCAGGCGTTCGCCCGGCCCCACCGAGAACGCCGGCACCGCGGCGGCGGCGGCGAGCACCGGCGAAGAGACCACGAACCACGTCTTCAGGCCGGAGGAGCGATCGTCGCTCTCGCTCGTCAGGTTCGCGACGGTCACCTGGTACAGGAACCACGCGGGGACGACGATCGCCGCGATCGGCAAGAGGACCAGAAAGAGCGCGTAATCGAGGCCGAGGGGGGCGCGCTGGTACGCGACCGGGAGCCAGATGGGGGGCCCGTCCGGCACCTCCGGCCAGGCCTGGTGGGCCGCGTACGAGAGCCCCATGCCCCCCGCCATGAAGAGGCAGCTCGACAGCGGGAAGGCGAGCAGCAGCGTCACGAGGATCGCCACGCGGAGGCTCGCCATCTTCGAGCTGATCGCGAGGCCGAAGGCGACGCTGAGCAGCGCGATCAGGAACAGGAAGAGGAAGGCGATCACCACTTCCATCGCGGTGATCCCGCCGAACAGGAACGGCAGCGCGCCGACGGGCGCGAGCATCACCACGTACATCGCGATCGCCGTGTAGGCGGCGAGGAACTTGCCGCGGGCGATCTCGCCGGGCGGGATGCCCGTCAGGAGCACCGCCTCCCAGGTGCGGCCCTCGCGCTCCGAGGCGATGCTGTTCGCGGCGACCGCCGGCCCGACGAGGGTCACCACGAAGTACGCGAGCGAGAAGAAGACCTGGAACAGGATCACGCCCGTCTTCGCGGGCGCGATGTCCGTCGACACGATGCCGCCGAGCGACGCCATGAGCAGCGTCATCAGCATCGTGAACACCAGGAGCACGATCGGCGTGCGGGCGAGGCGCGCCGCCTGCTTGAGCTCGCGGATCCAGATCGGGTTCGGCTCGCTGAAGAGGCGCCCCGCGCGGTAGAGCGCGCGATCCGCGAGCCGCCGGGACGCCGGACCGCCGGGCGGCGATGAGCCAGTCTGCACGCTCACTGCACCTCTCCTTGCGTGACCTCCAGGAAGATCCGCTCGAGCTCGTTGCGCTCCGGCTCGACCCCGATGACGCCGATCCCGTTCCGCACGAGGTGCTGGACGATCTCGGCGATCTTCACGTCGTTGCCCACGTAGGCGACGTGCACCGCGCCCGCGACGACCGCGACGTCGAGGATCCCCGGCCCGCCCCCGAGCAGGTACGCCGCGGCCTCGGGCTCGCCGAGGACCCGCACCTTGACCTTGCGCCGGGGGAGCTGCGGGGGCGGCGCGGCGTGCCCCCCCGGAGGCACCGCGCCCGCCGCCAGCGCGGCGTGGCTCGGGTGCGGGGGGCCGTGGCCCGCGGGCGGGTACGGGCCGTGGCCCCCCGGCGGGGCAGCCGCCGGCGCGACGGCCGGCGGAGGCGCCTCGAGGCCGTGAGGCGGCGGCGCGTGACGGCCGTCGCCCGCGCCGGCCGCGTGCGGCGACGGCGCGGCCGGGTGCGGCGGCGCGTGCCCGCGCGCCTGCGCGGCGCGCACCGCCTCGAGGCGCGCCGCGATCTCCCCGATCGGGCCGGCGACAACCAGGCGGCCCCTCTCGAGGATGCCGATCGACGTGCACACGTCCGAGAGCTCCGTGAGGATGTGCGACGAGAGGAAGATCGTCTTCCCCAGGCTCCGGAGCTCCAGGAGCAGGTCGCGGATCTCGATGCGGGCGCGCGGATCGAGATCGCTCGCCGGCTCGTCCAGGATGAGGACCTTGGGATCGTGCAGCAGGATCCTCCCGAGCTGGAGGCGCTGCTTCATCCCCTTCGACATGGTGGCGACGATCCTGTCCTGGATCTTGCCGAGATCGGTCAGCTCCAGGACGGCGTCGACCACGTCGAGCGACGGCACCCGGAAGGCGTCCGCGAAGAACTCGAGGTACTCGCGCACCGTGATCCGGTCGTAGACGCCGGCGTGGTCCGGCATGTACCCGATGCTGCGGCGGACCGCCGCGGGGTCGATCGTGACGTCGACGCCGTCGATCTCGACCCGCCCCGCCATCGGCTCGAGCAGGGTGGCCATGATCCGGATCGTCGTCGTCTTGCCCGCGCCGTTCGGCCCGATGAAGCCGAAGATCTCGCCGGGGCCGACGTCGAAGGTCACGTCCCGGAGCACCTCGAACGAGCCGAAGCGGTGCGAGAGGTGGCGGACGCGGATCGTCGGCGGGGGCCGCTCGGCCGGCGCCTCGAGCGGGGCCTCGGGCGGCGGCGCGCCGCTGGGCGCGGCGCTCACGGCCGGCCCCCGTAGCCGACGATCCGCACGAGCACGCGGTCGCTCTCCAGCCGCAGCCCCGAGTCGCTCGTGCGCCCCTCGCCGCCGTCGAGCTGGCCGAGCAGGACGGGCACGCCGGCGGGGAACCAGTCGATCGCGTCGCCGGCCGCCTCCTCGATGGCCCACCACGCGCCGCCGAGCCCCGGGGCGTCGGGCTCGAGGAGCGGGACCAGGAGGCTCCCGCCGAGATCGTGGACGTCGATGCCGCCGACCCGCCGCCCGAAGCCCACGTGCGAGAGCCAGGCCTGCCCCTCGACGCGCGCGCGCAGGTCCACGCCGCCCCCGCCGCCTCCCGCCCCCACCCGCGACGAGACCCTCTCGCCGTCCCGGATGCGCGCGAAGTACCGGGCCTCGCCCGTCGGCAGCCACAGGATCCCCCCCCGCAGGTCGCGGCCGCTCCGGTTGCTCACCACGGTGTCCCCGCCCGGCTCGGCGACGATCGCGATGCCGTCCCCGAGCGGCGCCACGCCGTCCTCGCGCACGATCACCGTCTGCCACGGCAGCGCGGCGACCTCCGTCAGGCGCGCCCCATCGCGGTCCACGACGAGCCGGTCGCGCCGCGCCGACAGCTCGGCGAGCACCGCGGTGCTGATGACGCCGCTCGCGTCGGTCGTCCGGACCGTGAGGTCCTCCGCGCTGGACACGTAGAACGCGCGGAACCGGCGCGCCGAGCCCTTCGACAGGCCGGCCCCCGCCTCGATCAGCGTGAGGTGGCGCGCCCGGCCGCCCACCCCCTTCGCGAGCACGCCCACGCCGACGATCACCGCGAACATGACCGCCGCGAGCACGGGCAGGCGCCGGAGCGCGCGGAGCGGCCTGCCCTGCCTCGCGGCGCGCGCGAAGTTGATCGGCCCGGCGAGCACCGCGTAGAGGCAGAGCAGGAACGCGGAGAGCCCGATCGCCCAGCGCGCGCTCTCGTTCGGATCGAGCTCCCGCCGCACCCGGTCCAGGTCGAGGCCCAGCGACTCTTCCCCCGGGCGGAAGGCGACCGTGGAGCGGCGATCGTGGGCGCGGCGCGCGAGGTCGGCCATCCGGATCTTCACCCAGGGGTCGCTGGCCGCCTGCGGGCGCGTCGGATCGAACGCGAGCAGGTGCACCTCGCCGAGGCCGTAGGACGCCGAGCTGCCGTACGCGCTCCCGCGCAGGTTGCCGCCCGACCAGCCGGAGAGCGCCTCGGCCACCTCGGGGCCCGCGCCCGGCGCGGGCGCGAGCGCGTTCTCCGGCGTCCCGAACCCGCTCGACACGCTCGGCGGCAAGATCTCCGCGAGCGTGGGCGGCGCGACGCCCGCCTTCGCGACCTCGCCGCCGACGAGCGCCGCGAGCGCCGGATGCCGGAGGTCCTCGGGGCGCGCGACGGCGAGCGCGAGCGTCCCGCCGGCGAGCACGTAGCCGGCGAGCGCCTCGAGCTCCGCCCCGCCGAGCCGCGAGAGCGTGTCGGTGCGCATGAGCACGGCGTCCACCGCGCTGTAGAGGGCCGCCCGATCCGGCAGCAGCGGGTCGCCCGTCGCGCCGTCGAAGCGCGGCTGCCCGACCCACAGGACCGGGCCGGGCGACGGCCCGGCGCCGCGCCCGGTCGGCAGGTACAGCGGCGCGACCGGCGCCTCGTGGAGCGTCGCCCGGAGGCGCGACGGCTCGCTGACGTCGAGGAGCACCACCGCGCGCTGCGAGGTCGACGCGAGCGCGTGCGACGACACCGGCGCGCCGCGCTCGTCGAGCGCCCGCACCTGCACGTCGCCGAACGGCGACACCTGCACCGGCACGCGCACGTGGATCGAGGCGCCCGCCGCGACGCTGTACGGCGCCGAGGCGACGAAGTCGGGCAGGCTGGAGAAGCGCTTCGACGCGATCTCGACCTCGCCCCTCGCCGCCGCGCCGCCGTTGTTCTGGACGCGCACGACGATCTGGTTCCACCCCCAGGGCAGCGCGCCGCTCGTCCCGAACACGGGCGCCGCGTCGACGACGAGCTCCGCCGCGCTCGGCGACGGCGGCGGCGCCTGCCCGAGCGCGGGCGCGGCCGCCGCGAGCCACGCCGCGGCCGCCGCGCCCGCCGCGCGGGGCGCGCGCCGCGGAGGCCGCCCCCGCGCCGCTCCAGCCGGCCCGCCCCTCATCGCCGGATCGCCTGCGCCACGGGCTCGGGCCGCGCCTCGACCACCTCGACCAGCGCGGCCACGACCTGATCGGTCGAGATCCCCTCCGCCTCGCCCTCGAAGGACCGGATCAGGCGGTGGCGCAGCACGGGCCTCGCGACCCGCTGCACGTCGGCGAAGGCGACGTGCGCCCTGCCCTGGAGCAGCGCCGCGGCCTTCGCGGCCAGCACGAGGGACTGCGCGCCGCGCACGCCGGCGCCGAACCGGAGCGCCCGCCGCACGATCTCGGGCGCGCCCTCGGCGGCCGGATCGCTCGCCCGCGTGAGCCGCGACGCGTACCGCAGGACGGGCTCGGCGACCGCGACGTCACGGCAGAGCGCGCGCAGCGACAGCACGTCCTCCCGGGAGAGCACCCGCGGCGGCGGCCCGCGATCGTGGCCGGTGGTCCGCGCGAGGATCTCGGTCAGCTCGTCCTCGGTCGGGCTCGGCACGAGCACCTTGAGCAGGAACCGATCGAGCTGCGCCTCCGGCAGCGGGTAGGTCCCTTCCATCTCGATCGGGTTCTCGGTGGCCAGCACGAAGAACGGCTCCTCCATCGCGTACCGCGTGCCGGCGATGGTGCACGCGTGCTCCTGCATCGCCTCGAGCAGCGCGCTCTGCGTCTTCGGCGTCGCCCGGTTGATCTCGTCGGCCAGGATCACCTGCCCGAAGATCGGCCCCCTGTGCAGCGAGAAGTGGCGCGAGCCGTCCGCGGCCGCGACGAGCACGTTCGTGCCGGTCACGTCGCTCGGCATGAGATCCGGGGTGAACTGGATGCGCGAGAACCTGAGATCGAGGCAGCCCGCGATCGTCCTGACGAGGAGCGTCTTGCCCAGCCCCGGCGCCCCCTCCAGCAGCACGTGCCCGCCCGCGAGGATCCCCCAGAGCGTCTGCTCGATGACGTCGCCCTGGCCGACGACGGCCTGCCCGATCGCCTCGCAGAGCCGCGCGCTCGCCTGCCGCGCGAGCTCGAGCCTCGCCTCGAACGAGGCCGCGGCCGAGCCCTGCCCGCCGTCAACCGCTGCGCTTGATTCCGCCGCCATCCGCTCGCCCTCGGGCCACGACCATAGCCGGCCGGGCGCCGCGCGTCGATCGGCCCGCGCCCGCGGCGCGCGGCCGGACGGGGGCGCCCCCCGGACGCGGCGAACCGCCCAGCGGATCCCTGCGATCCCCTCAGGCGGTGGGCACCGCCATGCTATCTTCGAGGGATGAGCATGCTTGACCGACACGCCCGCACCGCACTTGCTCCGCACCGTCGCTCCACGCGCCTCGGCGTGGCGCTGGCCGCTGTCCTGTCGCTCGGCGCGAGCGCCTGCGCCTCGGTGATCGGCGAGCATGAGGCGGAGACCAAGTTCCTCGTCAAGCCGACCCCGCTGTCGACCTTCGCCGGGTGGAGCGAGCTCACCGTCTCGCAGGATCCGAATTCCATCGACGGGGCGGAGCTCATGTTCATCCGGCTCGAGGCGCGGGACAACAACGTCCCCGATCTCACCTTCATCAAGAGCATCACCGCCGAGGCGGTCGTCGACGGCGTCGCGACCACGATCGCCAGGAAGTCGCCGATGCCGGTGGGGGAGCGCATCGTCCCGCTCACGCGGGTCTACCACGACGACATCCGGAAGTTCTTCTACGAGGACCCCGAGAGCGGCGGGTACACGGCGCACGTCGACTGGCGCGGCGAGATCGATCAGACGAAGACGATCCCGCCGGAGGGGGTGTGGATGAAGGTCATCGTGGCCATCCGCGTCGAGTGATCGCGCCGCCCGGGCGCCCACGCCGCGCCGACGCGCCCGCGGGCGCGCGCCGCGCTAGCGGGCCGCGGCCCCGCGATCGCGGCCGACGAGCTCCTTGAAGAGCGGCGACGTCACGTACCGCTCCCCGCCGTCGGGCAGGATCACGACGATCTTCTTGCCCCGCATCTCCTCGCGCGTCGCGATCGAGAGCGCCGCCGCCATCGCCGCGCCGCCGGAGATGCCGACGAGGATACCCTCGGCCTTCGCGAGCCGGCGCGCGGCGTCGAACGACTCGTCCTCGGACACGGGCACCACCTCGTCGATGAGGTCGCGCCGGAGGATCTTCGGGATGAACCCCGCGCCGATGCCCTGGATGAGGTGCGCCCCCACCCGCCCGCCGCTCAGCACGGCGGCGTTGCGCGGCTCCACCGCGACCATCCGCACGCCCGGCTTCCTCGCCTTGAGCACCTCGCCCACGCCCGTGATCGTGCCGCCGGTCCCCACGCCGGCGACCACGACGTCGACCTCGCCGCCCGTGTCGTCCCAGATCTCGAGCGCGGTCGACGCGCGGTGCGCCGCCGGGTTCGCCGGGTTCTCGAACTGCTGGAGCATCACGGCCCCCGGCGTCTCCTCCACGATCTGCCGCGCCCGCGCGACGGCCTTCAACATCAGCGAGCCGGGCGTCAGGAGCACCTCGGCCCCGAACGCCCTGAGCAGCGCGATCCGCTCGGGGCTCATCGACTCCGGCATCGTGAGGATCAGCCGGTAGCCCTTGGCCGCCGCGATCATCGCCAGCGCGATCCCCGTGTTGCCGCTCGTCGGCTCGACGAGGACGCTCCCCTGGGTCAGCTTGCCCTGCCGCTCGGCGTCCTCGACCATCGCCAGGCCGATGCGGTCCTTCACGCTGCCGCCGGGGTTGCGGCTCTCGACCTTGCCGAGGAGCTCCGCGTGCAGCCCCTTGCCCGCGGAGCGCAGTCGAACGAGGGGGGTGCGCCCGACGGTCGTCGCGATGCTGTCGAAGATGGATCCCACGTGCTCGCCCTCCCGTGACGGCCAGCTGGCCGGTGGCTAGATGGCGTAGTCTTGCACGAAGATCTTGGCGTCACGGAGATTTACGAGCACCCGGTCCCCCTCGGAGAGCCCGAGCTCGGCCACCCGGTCCTTGGTCATCTCGACGGAGAGCGGCTGGCCGTCGGACAGGCGGAGCTCGGCCTTGACCATCCATCCGACCCGTGACAGCCGCTCGACGCGCGCCACGCTGGCGTCGTCGGTGCCCGGGGAGCTCGACGAGTCGACCCGGGTGTGGAGCTCGACGTCGTGCGGCCGCACGAAGGCGCGGACGCTCGCGCCGTCGCCCGTCCCGGGGGGCGCGTGGACCGCGAGCGCCCCGAGCGCCGCCTGGCCGTCGCGCACCTCCCCCTTGAGCACGTTGATCGACCCGACGAAGCTCGCGACGAACTCGGTCGCCGGCCGATCGTAGATCTCCTCGGGCGAGCCGATCTGCTCGACCCGCCCCTTGTGCAGCACGATGACCCGGTCGGCGAGGTCCATCGCCTCTTCCTGGTCGTGGGTCACGAAGACGCTGGTGATCCCCCGCTCCTTGTGCAGCCTGCGGATCCACTCGCGCAGCTCGAGGCGCACCTTGGCGTCGAGCGCCCCGAACGGCTCGTCGAGCAGGAGCAGCGACGAGCCTGGCGCGAGCGCGCGCGCCAGCGCGACGCGCTGCCGCTGGCCGCCGGACAGCTCGTGCGCGAACCTGTCCCCGAGCCCGTGGAGCTGCACGAGGCCGAGGAGCTCGTCGACGGTGGCGTCGATCTCCTTCCTGGGCCGCTTCCGGATCGTGAGCCCGAAGGCGATGTTCTCGCGGACGGTCATGTTCCGGAACAGGGCGTAGCTCTGGAACACGAAGCCGATGTTCCGGTCCTGCACCCGGGTGTGGGTCGCGTTCTCGCCGTTCAGGATCACCTCGCCGGAGTCGGGGCTCTCGAGCCCGGCGATGATCCGGAGGACGGTGCTCTTGCCGCCCCCGCTCGGCCCCAGCAGCGCGACCAGGGCGCCGCGCTCTATCTCGAACGAGACGTCATCGACGACCTTGTTCGGGCCGAACCGCTTCGTGAGCTGCTGGACGATGATCCCCATAAGCGACTGCTAGCCTTCTGCCTGCGCCGGGCGCGTCGCGCGCGGAAATCCGGGGCGCAGAAACACGCCTCAGGGTCGCCTGCCGGCCGGGTCGGCGCAACCAGATTCGGAAATACACATCGGAAAGGTGCGTAAATCTGCAAGAGGCGAGGTCGCCCCACAGCCTCGCACCGATCCACGGCCTCGCACCCCGGCCTCGGGACGAGGGTACGACGGGCGCGCGCGGGGGGAGCCTCCGGCGTGCGGCTCCCCCCGCGCGCGCGCTCCGCAGCCAGTCGCTGCGCGCTCGGTGGGCGGTCCGAGGTGCTAGCATCGCCGCGCCGCGCCGCAGCGCGGCAGGGCCCGGGCGAGAGGTGTTCACGGGCGGGACCGGGACGGGAATCGGATGCGTTGTCTGGTGACTGGGGTGGCCGGGTTCATCGGCTCCCACCTCGCGGAGCGGTTGATCGATCTCGGGCACGAGGTGCTCGGGGTGGACCGCTTTGCCGACTGCTACGCCCGCGAGATCAAGGAGGGGAACCTGGCCCGCCTGCGGGGCGAGCCGCGCTTCTCGCTCTCGACGGCCGACCTCGCGACCGCCGATCTCCGCCCGCTGCTCGCGGGCCGCGAGGTGGTCTTCCACCAGGCGGCGCAGGCCGGCGTGCGCCCGAGCTGGGGGGAGAGCTTCGAGGCCTACGCGCGCGACAACGTGCTCGCGACGCAGCGGCTGCTCGAGGCGGCGAGGACGCACGGCGCGGTGCGCAAGCTCGTCTACGCCTCGTCGTCCTCGGTGTACGGCGACGCCGAGGAGGTCCCGATGCGCGAGTCGAGCCGGACCGCGCCGTACTCGCCGTACGGCGTGACCAAGCTCGCCGCCGAGCACCTCTGCGAGCTCTACCGGCGCAACTTCGGCCTGCCCACGGTGTCGCTCCGGTACTTCACGGTGTACGGGCCGAGGCAGCGCCCGGACATGGCCTTTCACCGGTTCATCGCGGCCATCCTGAGGGGCGAGACGATCCGCGTGCACGGCGACGGCGAGCAGACGCGCGATTTCACGTACGTGGGGGACGCGGTGCAGGCCAACGTCGCGGCCATGGAGCGCGGCGCGGTCGGCGTGTTCAACATCGGCGGCGGCTCGCGGGTGAGCCTGAACGAGGCGCTCGGGCTGCTCGGAGAGCTCGTGGGGCCCGCGCGGGTGGAGCGCGGGGAGCCGCAGGCCGGCGACGTCCGGCACACGTGGGCGGACACGGCGGCGGCGCGGGCGGCGCTCGGGGTGGAGCCCCAGGTGCCGCTGCGCGAGGGGCTCGCGGCGCAGGTGGCCTGGCAGAGGGCGCGGCTCGCGCCCTCCCGGTAGCGGGACCGCGGCACGAGGCGGGCTGCCCGCTGCGCGTCCGAGCAGGGCTGGATTGGATCGCCAATGCGCGCTGCGTCCGGCACCAGAACACCACCCGTCCCCCATCACACCCTGAACCGGATCGAGCCCACGATCGCCGCGAACGTCGAGCCCCACGCCGCATGCAACCGCTCCTCGCATGTCGCCGTGACCAGCAGCACCCGGCCCGGCCCCGCCGCGCTTGGGGGCGGCGCGACCGCGACCTGCCGCTGGGACATCCTCCCCTCCGGCGAGCGCCAGCGGTGATCCGTGAGCACCGCCTCGTGCCCGCCCCCGTCACCGCCGGCGGCGCTCGCGGCGCCCTCGCCGCCTTTTGCGCTGCACACCGGCGACCCGTCGCCGCCCACACCGGCCGCGGCAGGCGGCGCGACGGCGACCACGAACATCTCGCCCACCGTCGTCGATTCCACGGCGCCGATGCGCGACGTCCTGTTCATCCCGACCGTCGTCGTCCGGTTGAGCCCGACGCTCTCGTCCTCGTTGCCGGCGATGCGCTTCGTACGGTTCTTGCCGACCGTGATCTCCTCGTTCTGCGTCACGAACCGCGCACGATCGCGCCCCACGTGGCTCGACTCGTCGCGCTTGACCCGCTTGCAGAGGTCCCGCTCGGCCCGCGTCCGGACCAGCTCCTTGCCGGCGGCGTCGTCGAACGCGATCTCGTTGTAGCCACCGGTGCCCCCCGTGGAACAGCTCTTCCAGCCGCTCAGCGTCTTCTGAGCGGGCAACACGTAGGGGACCTTCTGCAGATTGGTGTAGACGCGCCCGACGATGATCGGCCGGTCCGGATCGCCTCCCAGGAACTCGACCAGCACCTCCTGGCCCACGCGCGGCAGGTTCATCACGCCATATCCCGTCCCGCCCCACGGCTGGCTCACATGGATCCAGCACGAGCTCCTGTCATCCATCCGGCTCTCGCGGTCCCAGTGGAAGTGCACCCGCACGCGGCCGAGCTCGTCGGTGTGGATCTCCTCGCCTGGCGGCCCCACGACCGTGGCGCTCTCCACGCCGGCGACCTTCGGCTTGGGCGTGGCGAGCGGCGGGCGGTAGGGCTGCTCGGCGCTCACGGCCTCGCACGCGTGCGGCCACGCTCCGTCGTGCGTGCCGGACAGCTCGCTGGCGAGCACGAGCAGCGGCGTGCCCGCCGCGAGCTCGCCCTTCGGGTGATCGAGGACGCGGAGCACCACGCCCGGGGCTGGATCGAGCGTGTTCGTCTCGAACGAGACGATCTTGGCGCCGGCGCGCTTGGCCGCGAGCCTGCGTTGCGCGAGCTGCTTCGCCTCACGCTCGTCGGTGCGGTAGCCGCCCTTGTCGTCCGCGTGCGGCGTGGGCTCTCCCTTGTCGCTCTCGAACAGGAAGGCGCCTGGCACGTAATGATACCGCTCCAGCCTCGCCTCGATCCCAGGTGCGGACCCTGCCGTGGCGATGAGCTGCAAGCGCGGCGACCTGCGGTGGTCGTGATCGCGCACCGTGTACTGGCCGGGCCGGATCCGCCGGCCGATGCGCACGCGCGTGACGTGCTCCTCGCCTGCGTCCATCGGGCCATCACGGAACGCGACGGGCGGGCGCGACGCGTTCCGCTGCGGCGCGTCATCGAGCACCAGGGTCGTCTGGTCGTCCGCGGTCTCGAAGTAGAAGCTGATGCCCGCGTCCTCGAGCATCCGGCAGACGAAGGCGTAGTCGCTCTCCCCGTACTGGACGCGGTATTTGCGTTTCTTGTAGATACCCGAGAGCCTTTCCACGGGCACGATGCCCCATTCGGCGAGGAGCCGCTTGACGATCTCGAGCTCCGACGCGTGCTGGAACATCCGGTAGTTCCGGCGCTGAGTGAGCAGCCAGAGCTCGGGCACCAGCGTCAGCGAATAGGTGGAGAGCCCGCGCTCCTCGGCCGCCGTTTGCTCGATGCGGCTGCACACGCCGGTCCAGGCGCGGTGGTCCAGCGGGCCCAGCCCCTTGCGCATCGAGAACGACATGGGCTGGCCGGCGACGGTCTCGAAGTCGACGTCCGGGTCGTCCGACACGACCACGAGGGTGATCTCGAAGAGCGAAGACATCCGCTCCGCGACGCGGAAGTGGCGGACGTCGAGGGCATCGCCGGACGCGACGGTGACCTTGAGGTGCTGCAGCCCGTCCAGGGGACGGCGCGATGAGGCGAGGACGTTCATCTCCACGCACTCCTCTTTGCAGCGCTCCGGGATTGGTCACGGCCAGCGCCACGGCGGGCTCGCTGGTCGGCCGGATCGCGCTCGCTCTCCGCGCTCGGCACAGGCTGCGCTCGCTCCTGTCCGCGGACGCTCGTCGTGACCGCCGTGCTTCCGAACAACACCAACATCGCCAGCCCTCCCGCGCGCATCTCTCGCCTCATGGTCGCTTCCTCGCCCTCGCAAAGTCCATCATCCACGTGCCCGCTCCTCGCCCTCTCGCATCGCAACACGAGCCATCAAGAGCCACGATATATCGAACTCTCTCGAAGCTGAGGAATCTCGGCCCATTCGTGCGGAGTACAGAGAGACTCAAGCGCTTCAAATCCGGAGTTGCCTACCAAAAAGAGGTAATCGTCCATGGACGCATAGACCTTACCAGCAGCGTCCATTATCAGGAGCATGTAGTCGCGGCACGCCGTACCAATCGCACACAGAGGCGCACCGACCCGCTCATTGTCGTCGTACAGCCCATCCTCGCGAATGGGAAACTCCTTTGCCGCGATCGAGGGATTGATGTGGAAGTAGTCCTGCTTCCCGGGCACCCTGTGGTGCGGATGCACAACCCGGAGCCCACCAAATTCTCTGAGGAAGTCCACCACCGACGCGTGCACGGGGTTGTTGGCCGCTCGCAGCAGCGACTCCCAATGGTCGGTTCGAACTGAGCGCCCTGGGCGCCATCCAGCGCGCTTGAGACAAGCCTCTGTCGCTGGGGAGAACCTATGTGTCACGAATCAACCTCCACTCACATCGCCATTCCGTCGCAGTTCAGTCGCCCCGATGTTGCTCGTTTCCCGCACTGCTGCCCCCTAGAATCGCGCCAGGAGCGCCAGGCTGACCACGGTCGGTAGACACACGGCTTCCCTCTGCGGTGTGAGCACAGTTGTCACATCGCGGCATGGCCTGTCCTGTCTCCGTCTTCACGGTGGATACATCCAGGTTCTCCAGCTTGGCACCGTCGTGCAGGGCTCGGTTGAGTGCCTTGAACTCAGCGCAATTCTCAACGATCCACTTTTCGCCGCTCCTCGCGCCGGGCGGATACTGCGCCCTCAGCTCGGGATGGACCTTGGCCGGACTCGGCCGCGGGCTGTCCACGGTATCGCCGCTGGTCTCGACCCAGCTCTTCCCCGTGGTCCGGTCGATCGCGGCAGCGGTCGCCCTCCGCTTCTTTTGTTGCCTGATGCTCATCTTCCGTATCGCCGCCGCCCGCCGCTGCGCGAGCCGCTCGGCCGGCCCGAACCCCCGCGCCCCCGCGCGCACGAAGTTCCCGGCCGCGCCGCCGACGCGGTTGCCGAGCCACGCCGCGGGCCGCACGCCGCCCCGCGCGCCGAGGGCGCCGCCGACGAGCGCGCCCGCGAGCCCCATCAGCTTCTGCGCGTCGGATCCCTCGCCGTCCAGTCGACCGCCCAGCCAGTGGCCGCCGTGGCCGCCGGCGTAGCTGGCCCCGAGACCGAGCACTGCGATCACCGGCCCCGCCAGCACCACCGCGCTCCCCACCCCCGCCGCGAGCAGCGCACAGTTCACCTCACCCGGGATCTCCCCCTCGACCGCCACCGTCGTCACGGTCGCCGCGCCGATGTTCACGTTGGCCGACCCGCGCTGGATCGTCGCGCCGCACTCGACCCGATCCCCCGCCCGCGCCGCCGGCTGGCCGTTGATGAACACCGACCCGCTCCCCTGCGCCAGCCGCTTCACCCCGTGCGGCGGCCAGCCCACCGGCGGCATCCCCTCGCAGCCCGCGTGATCGCCGTCGCCGTCGCTGCTGCGCGCGGCCCGCACCCCATTGATGAGCACATCCGGCGAGCCGCTCGCGATCGCCCCCGTCACCGACCCGCCGGCGATGGACAGCGAGCCCAGGACCTGTCCTGCCCCGCCGCCGGCCGCGACCCCGCCCGCGATCGTCGCGGCCAGCACCAGCGCGCCTCCGCCGGTGCCCACGACGAGCGCGCCCAGCACGGCGCCCGCCAGCGCGCCGACCAGCAGGCCGGCCATCGCGCTCGTGTGCTGGATCGGATCGTCAATGCGTGCCGCTTCCGCCATGCGAGCTCCTTCCGTGCCTCGTCACGCCCTCCACCGGAGCGCCCCTGTCAGCGCGGCCACGCGTCGCCTCGGGCCGCTGCGCGAGCGCCGGGCCGCATTGACCCGACCAGCGCTCGCGTCTCTCGCGCATGTCGCGATCATCTGCATCACGAAGCTCGTCCATGCTTCCTCGCTCGACCGCGTCACCATGTCCCCACCACCGCGATCTCGGCGCCGGACGCGTGCAGCCGCGGCACCAGCACCACGCGCGTGGCGGCGCCTCGGTCACGCGGCCACGCGGCGTAGGTCACGGCAGCGACAGCCAGCAGCCCCGACGCCGCGTAGGCCACTCGCGCTGCATTGCCGAATGCATCGGCGCGCGACGCGGTGTCATGAAGCTCCTCGCACGCGCCCGCGTAGGCGGCCGGAGCATCGATACATGCTGCACGAGCGTCCAAGATGGCGGCTCGCTGCGCTTCGACGTCCGCGCTCGCCCCGTTCGACGTCACCGTGAACCCCACCGCCACCCCGAGCCCCACCGCGCTCGCCGCGCCCAGCGCGATCACCGGCACCCAGCTCCGCGGCTCCTCCACCCTCGCCCCCGCCACGTGTGCCTTCGTCGCCGCGTTCCCGATCGCCGCCCCGTTCGCTGCCCCCGTCTCCGCCTTCGGGTTCAGCTCCGTCGTGATCTCCTCGCGCGCCCCCGGCGCCGCCAGCAGCGGCATCACCCGTTCGTCGTACCCCGTGCGCCGGATGGCCAGCGTGTGCTGCCCGGGGTCCACGTAGAACTCGCGCTTCACCTCCTCCGCCGGCACGCGCTCGCCGTCCACGAACACCTCCGCGTCCGGCACGTTCGCCACCCGCACCCGCACGGTCACGACCTGCCTCTTCGCCTCGGCGAGCATCGCCCGCATGCGGTCCACGCGCTCCGGTTCGAGCAGCGGCGGCGCCGTCCTCAGGCTGTACGCGAGGTGCTTCGCCGCGGACGCGGGCCTCTTCAGCAAGAGCTGCACCTGCCCGAGGTTCGCCGCGATGTCGTACGATCTCATCCTCCCCCACGCCCGCAGGTACAGCAGCTCCGCTTCCTCCAGCCGGCCCGCCACGTGCGCCTTGCGGCCTTCCTCGAAGTCCCGCACCGCGAGGTCACGCTCGCTCTCCTCGCTCGGCACCGACATCGCCCGCTCCTCTCCGCGGGCGCTGCTCGGCGCTGCCGCGCTGCCGAGCAGCACCGACGCCGCCAGCCATCCCGCGTGCAGCGCTCGTCTCACCATCGTCTCCCGTCCACACCAAGCTCGCCATGCACCTGCTCGCTCCTCGCGCTGTCGCCGTGCCCATCCCTGGCTGCACGCACACGTCCGCCTCCGTCGCGCCAGCCCTGGCGCGCCATCTCGCCCTTCATTCTCTTCACCTTCACCCCGCGCGGCGCATCGACGGCGGCACACGCTCCGCCGCAGCCGCGCCGCGCGCCCTACCTCAGAACGCTTGCACCTCGGCCCTCACGCCCGTCGCCCCCTCGCCCGCGGCGTTCCCTCCGGGGCCGCCGGCGCCCGCCTCGCCCACCTCGATCGTCGCTCCTCGCGTCCACCGCGCCACGCCCGTGTACGCGATCCCGATCGCGTGCCCGCCTCGCCCGCCGCCTCCTTGACCGCCTGGGCCTCCCTTGCCGCCTCGGCCCCCAGCGCACGCGTCGTTGAGCGCCGTCGCGCCTTCGGGCTTCTTGCCGCCGGGGCCGCCCTCTCCTCCCTCGCCGCCTTCCTGCCCGGCGCCGCCCTTGCCGCCCGCTCCGCCGCGCCCCGTCTTCAGCGTCACGTCCTCGAAGCTCAGCGCTGCGTTCAGGCTGATCAGCGCGATGCTCGACCCGCCCGCTCCTCCGCCTCTCCCGCCGGCTCCGCCGCAGCCGCCCGCGCCTCCGGATCCGCCGCTCGCTCCGCCGGCCGACTCGGCCGACGTGCACTTGCCTTCGCCTGCGCCGCCCTTCGCGCCTCCGCCTCCGCCTCCGCCTTGCGCGGTGCCGCCCTTCGTGCCGCTGCTGCCGGCCGCGCCGGTGTAGCCGGAGGCGCTGATCTCGCCCAGCCCCGTGGCACCTATGCCGGAGCCACCGGCATCGCCAGCAGTGCCTTCGGTCCCGTCGGAGCACACCTCAGCGCCTTCGCCCCGGCCTCCGTTCACAGCGCTCTCTGGCGTGCCGTTGACCCCAGGACCGCCAATGTCCGGACCGCCGTTGCCTCCGTAACCGCCGAACGAGTCGTCGCTCGAGTCCTCCGGCGTGCCGCAGTCGTTCTTCACCGATAGCCCACCCAGCGACGCAGCAGCCGAGCACGCCTCGCCGCCGCTGTTCCCCATCGCGCCTCCCATCGCGCTCATCTCGTACGCAGCGCCTTCCGCCCCCGCCGCCGCGTCCCCGGCTTCCAGCACGCACCGCGCAAGCTCCACGCTCACCTCTTCCGCCACCGCCGCGATCGACGACGCCCCCGCGAGCGCCGCATCCTCCGCCTCGATCCCGCGCGCCTGCACGTGCACGTCCTCCACGCGCACCGTCACCTCGGCTCCACCTCCGCGCATCACCAGCGGGATCTCCCCTGCCCTCGCCGTCAGCGTCGTCTTCTGCTCTCGACCGACCCAGCCCCACCCGTTCGCGCAGTCCAGCCCGCCGTAGATCGTCACGTTCCCCGCGACCTCCACCGCCTCCTCGAACGCCTCCGCGCACGCGTACACACGCCGCGTCCCGTTCTCCTCCGCAAGCGCCAGCGCCGCGCGCAGCGTCTTCATCGGCGCCTCCTTCGTCGCCGTGTTCTCGTCGCTCCCGGACGACGACACGAACACGCCGCACGCGTCGTCCACCCCGGTGGCGCTCTCGCTCGGCACGCACTCGACCGGCATACCGCCGCCAACCCCCATCGACAGGAAGTACTCACACGTCAACGCGCGGCGGCAATTCCCAGCCTCATAGCTCCAAAGGACCTCGCAGCCGCTCGCGACGGCCACCACCCCAACGGATGCGACGAGCCAGCACGCTCTGCGGATCCTCATCGTGTCTCCTTTCACCATCATCACCAGACGCCCAGCAGGGCGAACCCTGCGCCATCCGTTCGCAACTCAGGCAGCGCACGAATACGGCTCGTATGCGTCTCGCGTGGCTGACCCCAGAGCGCGTACGCAGCAGCAGTGATCGCCAGCGCTCCCGACGCAACGTAAGCCAGACGCGCTCCATTGCCGAACGTATCGATCCGACGAAGCGTGCTGTCGAGCTCATCGCAAGGGCTGACGAACGCCGCGGAAGGCTTCCTGCATTGCCCTCCCGCCTGCAGGATCGCATTACCTTCCTTATCAGCGTCTGCGCTCGCCGCGTTCGACGCCACCGTGAACCCCACCGCCACCCCGAGTGCCACCGCGCTCGCCGCGCCCAGCGCGATCACCGGCACCCAGCTCCGCGGCTCCTCCGCCACGCCCACCCCCACCGCCGGCGCCGTCACGTTCTCCTTCCCGACCACCGGCGCGCCCTCCGCAACCGGCGCGCGCTCCGCCATCGGCGCCTTCGCCTCGGGCGCCTCCGCCGCCTCCGACGCCTTCGTCTCCGGCGCCTCCGCCGCCTTCGCCTCCCGCTTCATCACCACGGTGTTCATCTCCCGCCCCCCCGGCCGCGCGCTCATCGGCAACACCAGCTCCTGGTATCCCGCGCGCCGGATCACCACCCGATGCTCCCCGGGCTCCAGGAAGATCTCGTGCTTGACCTCCTCCGCCGGCACGCGCTCGCCGTCCACGAACACCTCCGCGTCCGGCACGTTCGTCACCTGCACCCGCACCGCCCCCACGTGCTTCCTCGCCTCCTTGAGGAAATGCCGCACCCGCGCGAGGTGCTCGGGCTTCGCCGACGGCGGCGCCGTCCTCAGGCTGAAGGCGAGGAACGCCGCCGCGGACCGCGGCTTCTTCAGCCGGAGCTGCACCTCCCCGAGGTTCGCCGCGATGTCGAACGACCGCACCAGCGCCCACGCCTTCAGGTACGCGAGCTCCGCGTCCGCCCACCGCTTCTGCTCGAAGGCGCGGTTGCCCTCGCGGTAGAGCCGCGCCGCGCGCGCGGTGTCGCCGGGCACGTCGTCGTCCGCCACCGCGGGCGGCGGGCTGCCCTGCGCGTGGGCCGCGGCCGGCGCGAGGGCGCAGGCGGACAGCGCGCACAGCGCCGCCGCCGTCGATCGCATCGTCAGGTTCCTCATGGCTTCTCTCATCGTTCATCCACCCCGGCGGCTCAATCGAAGTTCGGCTTGTCGTACGGACCAGGCGGCAGCGACGCGCTCTCCGCCTCTCGCGACGGCGCCGTCACCGGCGGCCTCGCAGGCGCCTCCCGCGCCGGCGTCGCAGCCGCCGCCCGCGCCGGCGCCGCGGAGGCTGTCGCGCTCGGCCTCGGCGTCGCGCGCTGCGGCGCGGCCTGCCCTCTCGGCCTGCTCTCCTGCGACGGGATCACCGCCCTCCGTGGCCCTTCCGGGCGCGACGCCGCCCGCGCGGAGACCTCGCCCTCGTGCGGCGCCGCGCTGCGTGCGCGCGCGCTCGCGGCCCGCATCGCCGTCTCCATGTCCGGCGGCGCCCCCGCGTCCGCCTCGAGCGGCGCCGCCGCGCCGGCGACCGCCGTCCCGCTCGGCGCTGCCGGCGCTCTCACCGCCGCGCTCGGCGCCGCCGGTGCGACCGGCGCGACGTCCCCGCCTCGCGCCGGGCCACCCGCCGCCCCGCTCACCTCGTCCTCGCCGTCGCTCCCCACCGTTGCGGTCCGCAGCGCCGCCGATGCAATCCCCACCACGACGCCCGCCGCCACCACCCACATCGCCCGCCGCCGCCCCGCCCGTCGCTCCACGCGCCGCGCGGCGGCCACCTCCGCGAGCCGCGGAACCCAGCCGACCGCTCCCGCGCCCGCCGCATCCGTTGCCGCCTCGTCCGTCGCCGCCGCGTCCGTTGCCGCCGCGTCCGTTGCCGCGCCCGCCATCGCCGCGCCCGCCGCCGCGTCCGTTGCCGCGCCCGCCATCGCCGCGCCCGCCGCCGCCTTCGCCGCGCCCGTTGCCGCCGCGCCCGCCGTCTCCAGGCCCTCCGCCGCGCCGCCCTCGCCCCTCCCCCCTCGCTCGCCGTGCCACTGCGCCAGGAGCTCGCTGTCGATCACGATCGGCTGCCGCTTCGTCACGGGCAGCCCCTCCGGCATCGTCACGCTCGGCGCCCCCACGTCGGCGAGCGGCGCGCGCTGCTCCGGGTTGCGCGCCCCGCTCCCCCGCCGCTCGTCGCCCCGCGGCGGCGGCACCCGCCGCGGATCCGCGATGTGCACCCGCTCCATCTCGACCGTCGGGTGCAGCGGCCGCGGAGCGACCTCGCCCACCGCGTAAGCCTTCGCCGCGTCCTCGCCCTGGCTCTGGATCGCCCGGGGCGCGCCCTGCGCTTCGCCGTCCTGCTTCGCCATCGCCTCGCTCCCTGCCACCCGCGCGGCCTACCGCCCGCGCGGCCCAGGTCTCCGCTCCCCCGCGCCCGGCCCCGCCGGTGGATCGTCGCGCACCCCGCGCAGCACCGGCTCCACCGGCTCGCCCCGCAGCGGCGGCGCGGACCTCACGCCCCGCCGCACCAGCGCCTTGCGCAGCCGCTCCCGGGCCCGATCGAGCCGCCGCCGCACCGTGATGTAGGCCACCCCGAGGAACGCCTGCGCCTGGTGCATGTCCATCCCGTCCACGAACACCGCCCCGAGCACGCGCTGCTCCTCCTCGGGCAGCTCGGCGAGCGCCTCGCCGAGCGCCCGCACCGCCGTCGCGAAGTCCGCCCGCTCGGCCGCGTCCTCGTCCGACCACGTTCGCCGCGAGGGCTCCACCGCTCCGACGAACGCCACCGCCGCGAGCTCGTCGCTGAACGCCTGGAGCCGCGCCCGGATCTCCTCCGGCCCGTCCCGCAGGAGATCGAACCCGCCCCGGTGGTGCGCCGAGAACAGCGCCATCGCGCGCCGCATCGCCACGTCGCGCCGGCGCGCCCTCGTCTCCGCCCGGACGAGGTCCAGCATGCTCCCGTCGATCCGCGCGATCGCGTACCCCTCGAACGACGCGTCGTGCGCCTCGTCGTACCGGCGCACCGCCTCCACCACCGCCACGCCGCCCGCCGAGACGAGCTGCTCCCGGTCGACCAGGCCCGCGTACCTGCGCGCGTGCCACCGCGCGCGCACCTCGACCAGCGGGAGCACCCGCTCCACGAGCGCCCGCTGCTTCGGGCTGAGCAGCGGCCGCACCTCGGCCTCCCTGTCCTCGCCGCCGGTCACGCCCCCTCCCTCCCGCCGCCCGCGGCGCCGCCCCGGCCGCCGTGGCCGCGCCCGCGGAGAGGCGCCCCCTCGGCGGGCACCTCCCCGCTCACCTCGGGCGCCGGGCGCGCCGTGAGCTGCCGCAGGAGCGCCGCGGAGTAGGGGTTCTTGACGAGCTCCTCCTCGAGCGCCTCGCGCATCTGCGCGAGCATCTCCGGCGGCACGAGCCCGCGGTACGGCGCGAGGCTGCGCTCGACCGTCTCCGCCACGACGCGCTCGGCCCGCAGCACCATCTCCTCGTCCTCGTCACCCTGCGACATCCCCGGCTCCTCCTGCCCTTGCATGTTCCACAGCCCAACTCCCCCTCGCGTCGCTGCTCGCGGCGCCACGCATCGCTAGAAGAGCGGCGGCCCGCCGACCGGCCCGGGGCCGACCTCCTGCCGCTTCGGCGCGGCAGGCGCCGCCGGCCGCCGCCTTCCCGCCGCCGTCTCCGCGCGCGGCGCCGAGGGCGGCGCCCCAGCCGGGCGCGGCGACACCGCGGGACCTTCGGGCCGCTCTGTCACGGGGCCCCGCACCGCCGCCCCGCTCAGAGCTCCTCCGGCCGGCCGCGCAGCCGTGACCGCCGCCCTCCCAGGCGGCGCGGCGACCTTCCCCGCGACGGCGGCTTCCTCCGCGGCGGCCTCGGGTGCGCTGGCGTCCGCGCTCTCCGCAGCCGCCTCCGCCGGCACCGGCGGCGCGACCGCCTCCCCCGCCGTCGCGGTGCCGGCCTGGAGCGCGCCCGGCGCCCTCACCTCCTCCCCCGCTGCGACGGCGCCGTCCTGGGGTGCGCCCGGCGGCGCGATCCAGCGCACGGCGAGCGCGCTCAGCACCGACGACGCGAGCACCATCGCGATCAGCACCCACGGCGTCACGCGCACCCCCCCGTTTCGGTGGCGCTCCTCGCCCGCCGGATCGCCCAGCGCGCTCGCCCGCTCCGGCGAGAGGTGCCGGAGCATCGGACCGGTCGTGCGCGCCGCCGGCGGCCGGGAGCCGCCCGCCGGTAGCAGGGAGCCGCCCGCTGGTAGCAGCGACGACCCCGGCGGCGGCCGGGAGGGCGACGCCCGCTCTGCCACCGGCATGATCTCGGTCCCCCGCGCGGTCCTCGCGGGGCTGATCGGCGCCCCGCCGTCCGCATCACGGCTCCCCGGCCCGGGCCCGAACGCCGCCGCGCGGACGCTCTCCCGATCGATCGGCAGCGTCCCGCCAGGCCCCACGTCGGGCACCGGCGACGCGACCACGACCTTGGCGGACGGCTCCTTCCGCGGCACCTCG
Source organism: Sorangium cellulosum (assembly GCF_004135735.1). Taxonomy (GTDB): domain Bacteria; phylum Myxococcota_A; class Polyangia; order Polyangiales; family Polyangiaceae; genus Sorangium; species Sorangium cellulosum_F. The sequence goes on from NZ_CP012670.1 coordinate 8,560,001, forward strand.
AGCGTCGGCCCCGTCACCGGCGGCCGGTAGACGGCGCCTGGCCGCGATCGCCCGGGGATCGGCGGCTCGCCGGGCGGCACGTCGAACGAGATGCGCCCCTCGGCCTCGTCCTTTTCGAGACGGTTGCGCAGCGCGATCAGCGCCTGCGCCATTTCGGCCATCGTGAGGTACCGCGCGGCGGGGTCCTTCGCGGTGGCGCGCCGGATCACCTCGTCCACGTACTCCGGCAGCCCCGCCACGGTCGACAGCGGCTCCGGATCCGTGACGAACTGCCGCTTCAAGACCAGCGTCCGGTCGTGGAAGGCGTCCTGGAACGGGTGGCGGCCGGCGAGCATCTCCCAGAGCACGAGGCCCAGCGAGTAGATGTCGAAGCGCGCGTCCGCGTCGGCGCCGTCCAGGTTCTCCGGCGCCATGTACGCGCACGTCCCGAGGCGCACGTTGCGCTGGGTCGTCCGCATCTCGTAGGGGATGACCTTCGCGATCGAGAAATCGACGACCTTCACCTCCCCTTCCGCGGTGAAGGCGATGTTGTCCGGCTTCACGTCGCGGTGGATGATCTGGTTCTCGTGCGCCGCGTCGAGCCCCCACGCGACCTCGAGCGCCACGTGCAGCGCGAAGCGCGGCGAGAGCCGCCCCTGGCGCTCCAGGATGGTGGCCAGCGTCGGGCCGTCGAGGAACTCCATGAGCATCCACGCCGTGCCGTCGGCCTCGCAGCCGATATCGAAGACATCGACGACGTTGGCGTGCTCGATACCGAACGTCCCGTGCGCCTCGGCCAGGCTCCGCTCGACCTTCCTCGCGTCCTGCCGGTCGCGCAGGTGCATGATCTTGAGGGCGCACCGCGCTCCGCTCATCCGGTGGCGCACCTCGTAGACCTGGCCGGAATACCCGGCGCCGATGAAGCGCACGATCTCCACCTGATGAAAACTCTGACCCGGCTGGAACACCTGCCGATCGATCGGATCTCCGGTGTTGCCCACGGCGCTGTCCCGCTCCTTCCCGGGGCCCACGTTACTCGACGGCAGGGCGGAAGGGATCTCGTCGGTGACGGCCAGGGCCGCGGCGGACAGCGCCGCGGCGGACAGCGCCGTGGCGGGCAGCGCCGCGGTGATGTCCGGCGGTTCGCCGGAGCGGATGGGCTCTTTCGCATCGTCCATGAGCCATGCCCTCGCCGGCGGCGCTTCTCCGGAAGTGCCGCCGGCGGGCTCCAAGTCGCGCCGGCCGCGGCGGGGTGCTCACCTGATCGACAGGCGCCGAGCACAAAATCGACCGAGCCCGCGGCAGAACGGGCTTGCGATCGTGCCCGCGTGTCTCGTTAGAATGCCCGGTTTCGTGGGGGGAGGAATCGAGGAGGGATCGATGGCAGCCTATGGGTACAGCTTCGTCACGGACAAGGCGTTCAGCGCGTTCGCGCGCGATCTCGATCAAGGCGCGTGGAAGAGCGTCTCGATTGGCAAGTACGATGTCCCGAACCGCGTCCCGACGGCGCTCCTGCTCGAAGCGCCGAAGCCGGTGATCTGGAAGGTGCGCGCGCTCTGGAGCATCAGGGCGCTCGACGAGGCGCTCGGCGTCGCCTCGGCCGCGGCGCTCGCCGAGCTCGACACGGAGTGGGACGCTTCCCAGCGGGCGCTGCACCTGTTCCTGGCCTCGGCGGCCGAGAGCAAGGACCCGGCGCAGCGCGACGCGGCGGTGCGGCTCCGCGGCGCCCTGCTCGCGGGGGCCGGCACCGAGCAGACCCGCTACACGTACGACGCCGAGGTCGACTACGGCTGGCACCAGGTCGCGGTCGCGGGCAAGGCGCCGCTCGCCGCCGACGTGAAGAAGGTCGGCGCCGGGCCGTACCTGAAGCGCGTCGAGGAGGCGACCGACGCGCTCGCCAAGGGGCTCGGCCGCAGCTCCGGCCAGAAGCGCGCGGTCGCGCGGTCGAAGCGCATCCGGGAGGCGGTGGTCGCGTGCACGCAGGCGTTCAACGCCATCCACGACGACATCGGCTGGCTCATCCAGCACACGCCGAGCGGCAAGCACCGCGAGCTCCTCGAGGCGCTCCACGCTCCGTTCCTCGCCCTGCTCGAGCGCAACCCGCAGCGCGCCGCGGCCTCCCCCGCGCCGGAGGAGAACACCGGCGAGGAGGACGCCGCGGAGGCCGAGGCGCCGGAGAGCGAGGCCGAGGCGTCGGAGAGCGAGACCGATTGAGCGCGTGCGGGCGTCCCGGCGCGCTCTCGTCCCCGAAGGCGATGCCGCTCAAGGGCCGCCCGTCCTCCTGGAAGGGCCTGGCGAGCTCCGATATCTCCGCCGGTCCGAATGGATCAAGCACCCACGGCTCGGCGCGGCTGAAGCAGGACGCGCGTCGCCGGTGCATCCTTGAGGAGACGAGCCTGGATCTGGTGGAGCAGAACGCTCTTTCCCATCCCGCGGGCACCGATGACCTTGACGGCAGCCCCGCGACGGAGGTGCTCCGTGATGCCTGCCACCAGGCCGTCCCGGCGCACGGGGTGGCCAGGGGTGTGGCCCTGTCAATTGTACGGGTTGGGCCGCCTCGTCACACCGCCACCCGCGCCTGTGTGGGGAGCAAGGTCCGCACGTACCACGATAGGTGCTTCGGCAGCGCCAGCGTGGCCTCGTCGAGCAAGCCGAAATTCCGCAGCACCCGCATGCCGGAGCTCTGCGATCCGCCTGACCGCTTCACGGCCGCTGCAGGATCATGACTCTCGATGAGATCGAGGAGCAACGCGTAGGCCGCCGAGTACCTCTTCGAGAGCAGCGCGATGATCTCGCGGTCCACGTCCAGCACGGCTTGACGGCCCAGGAAGCGCTCGACAGCCCTCTCGCGATGAGGATCCGTCGGTTCCTTCAGCAGGACCCCCGGCGCATGCAGCCGGACCTCTTCGCGGAGGGCCGAGCCGAACTGGCGGTGCAGCAGCGGATGCCCACCGGTCCACGCGCGGGCGAGCGTCGCCGTCTCGGGCCCCACGGCGAGCCCCACGCGGCGCCCTAGCTTCCGGAGCATCTCCGTGTCATGCGGCGGACGGATCGGTCCGAGCCACATCGGCGTGAGCCCCGCGAGCAGGGGGTTGGGCACCCCATCCAGATGCGGAACCGACAGGTGCTCGGGGTCGCGGCCGATCAGCACGAGCGAGACGGCCCCCTGATGTTGCTGGGACAGGGCGCGCACGAGCCCGAGGAGCCGCGAGATGCCTGGCACCGGGCCAAGGCTGCCCTCGCGCTCGAAGAGGAAGTCGTACTCGTCGATCACGAAGCACAGGCGCATTCCCTCGTCCACGATCGCCTGGGACGCTGACTTCAGGCCGGCGATGCCCTGCTGTGCCGGCGGAACATCAGCGCGGCCGGCCGCGCGCATCCTGCGGCGCAGCGCGGCGAGCAACTCGTCGGCGACATCGTCAACATCCGCCCCATCCAGCCCCTGCGCGTCGAGCCAGATCACGCACGCCTGGGACGCCATGTTCTCCGCGCCTGGCGTCTTGATCCCGCTCGCCGGGTCGAGCCAGTCGGTGACCGCCCGGACCAGCGACGTCTTGCCGCATTTGCGCAATCCGAACACGCCGACGGCGTCGCCGCGGGTGACCCGCGTGCGGAGCTCCATGACCTCCGCATCACGGCCCATGAGCTGGTATCCTCGAACCGGATCACGCTCCTCGAACACGTCGTACGTGGGGAGCTGCAGACGGAGCACCTCGGAGAGCGGCGGCCAGCTCCGATCCTCGCCCCATACCCAAGCCACGCGCTGATCCCGACCGGGCATCCCACGTACATGGCGCACCGTCCGCGCGCCGGGAGGTCGAGCCTGCTCCGGTCCCCGCCGGCACCAGCGAGCCCTCCCCCCGCCCTTGCCGGCTCTCCGCAGCCCTTCCCTGAACCCCTGCCGGCTCTCCGCAACCCTTCCCTGAACCCCTGCCGGCTCTCCGCAGCCCTTCTCCGAACCCCTGCCGGCTCTCCGCAACCCTTCCCTGAACCCCTGCCGGCTCTCCGCAGCCCTGCCCCGAACCCCTGCCGGCTCTCCGCAGCCCTGCCCCGAACCCCTGTCGGTGACCGACAGCACGCCCTGCCCTGCTTGTCGTCGCGCTCACAGCGACTTTCTCGGTTCAGACGGAACCGCCCGTCCCACCACGATCTGCTATCCTTCGCCGCCGTGATTGTGGACCACCCTCCCACACCTGCCCCACAAGGCGCCCCGGAAGACCGGGTCACGTTCGGGCTCTCTGCCGTCGAGCCGCTCCCCGGCCTCGGGGCGCCCCCCATCGCGCCGGCCCCGGCGGCGGAGCCGTACGTCTCCGTGGTCGTCCCGGGGTTGAACGAGGCGGAGAGCCTGGCCGAGCTCGCGCAGCGCGTGGACCAGGCGCTCCGGGGGCGCTTCAACTACGAGCTCATCTTCGTGGACGACGGCAGCACGGACGACACCTGGGCCGTCATCTCCAGGATCCGCGCGGAGAACCCGCTCGTGAAGGGCATCCGGCTGCGGAAGAACTTCGGCAAGGCGACCGCGCTGACGGCCGGGTTCCGCAAGGCGAAGGGCGACGTGGTCGTCACCATGGACGCCGATCTCCAGGACGACCCGGCCGATCTGCCGAGCTTCATCGCCAAGGTCGCCGAGGGCCTCGACGTCGTGGTCGGGTGGAAGGTCAACCGCCTCGACCCGAAGAACCGCCTCGTCCTGTCCCGCATCTTCAATGGCACGGTCCGCGCGGTCACGGGCGTGAAGCTCCACGACATGAACTGCGGCTTCAAGGCGTATCGCCGCGAGGTGCTGCGCACCATCCCCATCTACGGCGATCTCTTCCGGTTCATCCCGGCGCTCGCCGCCTGGCAGGGCTTCCGCGTCGCGGAGATCCCGGTGCGCCACCACGCCCGCAAGTACGGCAGCTCCCGCTACGGCCTGGAGCGCATCCTGCGCGGCTTCTTCGACCTCCTCAGCGTCATGTTCCTGACCCGCTACTCGAAGAAGCCGATGCACCTCTTCGGCCTCATCGGCCTCGTGTTCGCGGCGGTCGGGGTGACCATCAACGCGTACCTGACCTTCCTCTGGCTCCTCGGGCACAAGATCGGCGATCGCCCGCTGCTCCTCCTCGGCGTGCTGATGATCCTCCTCGGGATCCAGTTCTTCTCGATGGGGTTCATCGGCGAGTTCCTCACGTTCCAGATGCAGCAGCGACACCACGCGGACGACCCCCCGGTCCGCGAGGAGATCGAGTGACCCTCGGCCGCTCCCCCGCCCGGCCCGCGGCCACGGCGCCCGGGCGTCCCCCCCACCTCCGGGTCGCCTGCCCCGCCGCGCCGCGCTGAGCGCGCGCGCGGCCCCCCCCACGCCATGCGCCGCACCGCCACGCGCGCGCTCGTCCGCCTCGTCGGGCCGATCCTGCTCGTCGTCGTGCTCCTGCGCATCGACGACCGGGACGCGGTGCTCGCCGCGGTCGCCGCGGCCTCGGCCGGCCCGCTCGCGCTCGCGGCGGCGCTGAACGTCGTCAACATCCACCTCAAGGTGGTCCGCTGGGACGCGCTGCTCCGCGCCCGGGGGATCCGCTACCCGCTCCGCCGCGCGTGGAGCGCGTACCTGACGTCGCTCTACGTCGGCATGCTGACCCCGGGGCGGGTCGGCGACGTGCTCCGGATCCGCTACCTGCGCCACGACCTCGGCGTGCCCTACGCGGAGGGGCTCGCCACGGTCGTGATGGACAGGCTGTGCGATCTGTACGTGCTGGCCGGGTTCGTCGCCGTCGGCGTCGCGCGCTACAGCGAGGTCATCGCCGGCCGCCTGGCGTGGCTGACCTGGGGCGGCATCGCGCTCACGGTGCTCGCGCCGCTCGTCCTGCTCGTCCCCGGGCTCGCCGAGCGGGCGCTGCTCGCCGTGTCGCGCAGGATCGCGAAGGAGCCCGCGTCCGGCGCCGAGCCCGACGCCGCGAGCCGCTTCCTCGCGGCGCTGCGGGCCCACGTCGGCCGGGGGCTCCTCCTCACGCTGCCGCTCACCGTGGCCACGTTCGTCGTCAACTTCGTGCAGGGCTACCTGATCGCGACGGCGATCGGCCTCTCGCTCTCGCTGTTCGACGTCACCTGCCTCCTGGCCATCGCCAACCTGCTCGGCCTCCTGCCGATCTCCATCGCCGGCGTCGGCGTCCGGGAGCTCTTCTTCTCGCTCGTGTTCCCCGCGCTCGGCCTCGGCGCCGAGCACGGCGTCACCTTCGGGCTCCTCGTCTTCGCCGTCATCTACCTCGGCGTCGTCGCCCTCGGCTTCGTGAGCTGGCAGCTCGCTCCCCCCCCGAGCGAGCCCTCCACCGCCCCGGCCGACCCGGCCCGCCCGTAGCGCGCCGCGCCGCGGCCCTCGCGCGCCGCGGCCCTCGCGCGCCGCGGCCCTCGCGCGCCGCGCCCTCGCGCGCCGCGGCCCTCGCGCGCCGCGGCCCTCGCGCGCCGCGCCGCGGCCCTCGCGCGCCGCGGCCCTCGCGCGCCGCGGCCTAGAGAGACAGGTGCGTGGTGAGGCGCAGGGGCTCGCCGTCGAAGGCCCGGAGCGCGGGCGCGGCGGAGCGGAAGGCGTCCACCACGCAGTCGCCGACCTCGGTCCCGGCGTACGGCGCGTCGTCCCCCAGCTCGACCTCGACGTCGCCGCTCGGCGCGAAGACCACGGTCACGCTCCCCTCCCCGCGCGGGCCGTCGAGCTGCCAGCACGCCTGGGCGTTCAGCTTGCCGCGCTCGAGCGCGGCGCCCGCGACCCTGCCGAGGCGGACCCGCTCGGCGTCGAGCCCGCGCCGCGCCGGCAGGAGCATCGCGTGACCCGCGTGCCCGTCGATGCCCCTCGGCAGCGCCTCGACGGTGGCCGGGTACGTGAGGCTGCGCTGCATGCAGTGCGTGGGGCGCACCACCGCGTAGCCGGTCGCGGTGGCGAAGCCGCACACCGCGAGCGCCACGAACAGGGCGCGCTGCCCGCCGCGGCCGTCGTGCGGGCCGTCGTCGCCCGATCCGCCCCGCAGCCGCTCGACCTCGGCGCGGACCTCCGCGAGCTCCGCGTCCCGGGCGGCGAGCGCCGCATCCCGCTCCTTCAGCTTGGCTTCGAGGGTTTCGATGCGCGCTCGAGCCGCATCGAGGTGATCTCGGTATTGCGACATGCCTCCAGTTTACCGCGGTCCGCGCGCCGCGCCCTGCCCATCCCGCGAAAGACCCGTTCCTTGACAATGGGGGGTAGGGTCAAGTAGCCGAGGACCCGCCTCTCCTATGCCCGCCCCCCCCCGCACCAGGCTCAGCAGGACGCTCGCGACGCTCGACGGCGCCACCGAACGGCTCGCGCGCGCCGTCGTGACGCTGGCGCCATGGCCAGTTTTCTATGGAATGAGCCTCGCCGTGGCGGGCTGGGTCTTCACCCACCCGGAGCGCCTCGCCCAGCTCCACGCGAACAAGCTGACCGAGCTGGAGCGCCGCTGGATGGCCGGCGGCGCCGGCGCCGCCATCGTCGGCGTCGCGCTGGTCTACTTCCTGGTGATGCTCGCCCGGCGGCGCCGCTCGGGCGCGTGGTCCTTCATGGACACGGTGGGCCGCCTGAACCGCGCCCTGGTCCCCCTGCTCGCGCTGCCGTTCGTCGCCGCGCTCAGGCTCCCGAACATCGAGAAAGACAGCCCGAAATCGACGCTCTTCTACGCCGCCCTCGCGGCCGCGGCCGTCGGCACGGGCGTCTACGCCTGGGGCCGGCGCCGCCGGCTCTCGCCCGAGCTCGAGGAGGCGCCCGGGGCGGCGCGCGCCAGCGCGGCGCGCGCGCTCGCGAGGGGCGCGCCGTGGCTCGCGTCGCTCGTCCTGCTCGCGCTGTGGGCGGGCTACAGCCTCTTCTTCTCGCGGCTCGCGATCACCAACCACCACGCGCTGCACACGCGGACCCCGGATCTCGGGTACTACGACAACATCTTCTACCAGTCGATCCACGGCAACCCGCTCGGCTGCTCGTTCCTCAAGACCGGCTATCACGGCTCCGCGCACTTCGATCCGATCCTCGTCCTGCTCTCGCCGCTCTACCTCATCTATCCGCGGGCCGAGTTCCTCCTCGTCTTCCAGTCCCTGTGGCTCGGCGCCGGCGTCTTCCCCGTCTACCTGCTCGCGCGCGAGAAGCTCGAGCACCGCGGCAAGGCGCTGTTGCTCGCCGTCGTGTGGGCCATCTACCCGGCCCTGCACGGCGCGAACATGTACGAGTTCCACTCGCTCGCGCTGATCTCGCCGCTCGTCGTCTGGCTGCTCTACTTCTACGAGACCGGCCGGGACAGGCTGTACTGGGTCATGCTCGGCGTGCTCCTGCTCTGCCGCGAGGACGTGTCGCTGCTGATGTGCTTCATCGGGCTGTTCGCCGTCCTCGATCGGCGGGCGGGCCGGACGCGCCTCGGCTGGGTGACCATCGCGGTGAGCCTCGCGTACTTCGTCGTCGTGAAGCTGTTCTTCATGACGTCGCCCGGCATCATCATGTCGGGGAAGGACGCGTACTCGTACGCCTACTATTACGCGGAGCTCATCCCGAACCGGAACGGGCTCGGCGGCCTCCTCATCTCGCTGCTGACGAACCCGGTCTTCGCGCTCAAGGTCATGCTGGAGGAGCCGAAGATCCTGTTCTTCCTCAAGCTCTTCCTCCCCCTCTGCTTCCTCCCGTTCGTCGCGAAGCCGGGCCGGTGGATGCTCGCCTACGGGCTGCTGTTCTGCCTGTGCGCCTCGCGCGACGCGGTCTTCTCGATCCACTTCCAGTACTCGTCGATCCTCTTCCCCATCGCCTTCGCGCTGACGCCGATCGGCCTGAAGCGGGTCGAGGACTCGGGGCCCGCCGCCTACTTCGGGCTCGACGGCCGGCGCCTGTCGCGCGCGCTGCTCGCGGCGACGCTCGTGGCGAGCGCGCTGGTCTCGTGGAAGTTCGGCGGGCTCATCGAGAACGCCTCGTTCCGGGGCGGCTTCTCCCGCGTGGCGCGGGCGCTCACGCCCGAGCAGGAGGCGACGTATGCGTGGGTCCGCGAGCAGGCCCAGGCGATCCCGCGCGACGCGATCGTCGGCGCGACGAGCAAGATGGGGCCGCACATCTCGAACCGGATGAAGGCCTATTTCTACCCGGGGCGCGCCGCGACCGTCGAGTACGTGCTGCTCGACGAGGGAGAGCTCAAGGGCAAGGACCTCTCGCGCCACAAGGCGGCGGTGAAGCGCGGCGAGCTCGTGGAGCTCAGCCGGCGGAAGAAGATGGCGCTGTTCAAGCGGGGGAAGCCGGCGGAGAAGCGGCCGCCCAAGGACGCGGCGGAGCCCGACGATGCCCCTTCCGGGGAGCCGGAGGAGGAGCTAGGAAAGCCGAACAAGGCCGCCGGCGGCGCGCCGCCCGGCCCCGAAAGCACCGCGGAGCAAGATGAAGACCCTCCTCCTCGCCCATGACTTCGATGCGACATCCGAGCACGCCCTGGACGTGGCCATCGAGCTCGCCCGCAAGCTCGCGGCGAAGGTCGTCGTGGCGCACGTGTACAGCGTGCCCGTCTACAGCTTCCCGGAGGGCTCGTCGCTGATCCCCTCGGCGGAGGACGCCGCGCGCATCGCCGAGGCGGCGCAGCGGAGCCTCGACGAGGTGCTCGCGCGCCGGCAGCCCTCGGCCGGCGTCGAGCTCTCGGGCGAGCTGCGCGCCGGCGTCCCCGACGAAGAGCTCTGCCGCCTCGCGGAGGAGATCGGGGCCGACCTCCTCGTGATCGGGACGCACGGGCGCGGGGCGGTCGCGCGCGCGCTGCTCGGCAGCGTGGCGCAGCGGGTGGTGCGCTCGGCGAAGATGCCGGTCATGACCGTCCGGCTTCCGCCGCCGCCAGAGGCCTGATCGCGGGCGCCCCGGCGGCGCCCGCGGTGGAGCGGGGGGGCCGTCTCGAGGGGGGCCGTCTGGGGTGATTCCGTAGTCGCCGCAGAAATTCCCCAATGTCCCGCTAAATGCGTCCGGGTGAGGGGCGGAAACCTCGTTGAAACGTCGGGCACGGTACCCCCGTGCCATGAAGATCGACACTGGCGATACGGCCTGGCTCCTCGCATCGACAGCCCTCGTCCTTTTCATGACGCCGGGCCTGGCCCTGTTCTACGGCGGCATGGTCCGCCGCAAGAACGTGCTGGCGACGCTCATGCACTCGTTCGCCGCGCTGGCGGTGATCTCGGTGCAGTGGGTGGCCATCGGGTACTCGCTCTCGTTCGGCACGTCGCAGGGGGGGCTCATCGGCGGGTTCGATCACGTCGGCATGCGGGGGCTCGCGGCGCTCGAGCGAGGGACCGTGCCGCACCTCGCGTTCGCGGCGTTCCAGATGATGTTCGCGGTGATCACGCCCGCGCTCATCGCCGGGGCGTTCGCCGAGCGCATGCGGTTCCCGGCGTACCTGGTGTTCATCCTGCTCTGGTCCACGTTCGTCTACGATCCGGTCGCGCACTGGGTGTGGGCGGAGAAGGGCTGGCTCTTCGAGATGGGGGCGCTCGATTTCGCGGGCGGCACCGTGGTGCACCTCGCCGCGGGCGTCTCGGCCCTCATCTGCGCGCTCGTGCTCGGCAAGCGCGCGGGGTACCCGCACGAGCGGCACGTGCCGCACAACCTGACGATGACCCTGACGGGCACGGGCATCCTCTGGTTCGGCTGGTTCGGCTTCAACGCCGGCAGCGCGCTGAGCGCCGGCGGGCTCGCCGCGCTCGCGATCCTCGACACCCACGTCGCCGCGGCGGCCGGCGGCGCCGCGTGGCTGTTCGTCGAGTGGGCGCAGCGCGGCAAGCCGACCGCGCTCGGCGTCGCCTCCGGCATCGTGGCCGGGCTGGTCGGCATCACGCCGGCGGCCGGGTTCGTCTCGCCCTGGGCGGCCACCGTGATCGGCCTGCTCGCCGGCGCGGTCTGCTACTTCGCGGTGATCTCGAAGGAGCGCCTCGGCTACGACGACTCGCTCGACGCGTTCGGCGTGCACGGCGTGGGCGGCCTCCTCGGCGCGCTCCTCACCGGCGTCTTCGCCGAGAAGGCCCTCAACGAGGGCGGGCGCGACGGCGTGATCGCCGGCAACGCGGCGCAGATGGTCCCGCAGATCGTCGGCGTCGTGGCCGTCGGGCTGTACGCCGCGATCGTCACCTTCGCGCTCCTCAAGCTGGTCGACAAGCTGATCGGCCTCCGCGTGGTCGAGAGCGACGAGCGCGAGGGCCTCGACGCGACCGAGCACGGGGAGAGCGGCTATACGTTGTAAAAAATCATAGAAATCCAGGTGCGCGGCACCCTCGCCCGGTCAGCTTTCCAAATCGGGGAGAGAACTCCGGGCCGGGGCGCCGGTCGTGGTTGCCTCCCCCCGGGCGCGCCGCTAGCGTGCGCCGAATTTTCCCTCCGGGCGCGCGCCGCGTGCGCGCGCCCCGTCATCACGGAGCAGACAGGCATGAGCGGCCATTCCAAGTGGGCCACCATCAAGCGCAAGAAGGGCGCGCTCGACGCGAAGCGCGGCAAGCTCTTCACGAAGCTCATCAAGGAGATCACCGTCGCCGCGCGCATGGGCGGCGGGGACCCGAACGGCAACCCGCGCCTCCGCAAGGCGGTGAACGACGCCAAGGGCCAGGCGATGCCCGCCGACACCATCAAGCGCGCCATCCAGCGCGGCACCGGTGAGATCGAGGGCGCGAACTACGAGGAGATCCTCTACGAGGGGACGGGCCCCGGCGGGACGCTGTTCCTCTGCGAGGCGATGACCGACAACCGGAACCGCACCGTCGCCGAGATCCGGAAGATCTTCGAGAAGAACAACGGGCAGCTCAGCTCCGGCGGCTCCGCGCAGTGGGCGTTCGACAGGAAGGGGATCATCCTCCTCGCGAAGGACGCGGCCACCGAGGACCAGCTCATGGAGATCGCCGTGGGCGCCGGCGCCGACGACTACAGCGACCAGGGCGAGGAGTGGCAGGTGCTCTCCAGCGTCGAGGCGATGGACGCCGTCGTGAAGGCGCTGGAAGACGCCAAGATCGCGGTGAAATCGAGCGCCGCGGGCTACGTGCCCAAGACCAAGAAGGAGGTCGCGGGCCGCGACGCCGAGGTCTGCCTCAACCTGGTCGACGCGCTCGACGACCACGACGACGTGCAGAACGTGTACGCCGATTTCGACGTCCCCGACGAGGAGCTCGCGAAGCTCGAGGGCTGATCGCGCCGCGGCGCGCGGGGGTGGTGCCGCCCCCTCGGGCGCCGCCGCGCGCCCGCGTCACGGGCGCCAGATCGGGAAGCTCACGACCGCCCACGAGAAGAACGCGTGGGCGAAGATCGCCGGCGGGAGGCGCCCATAGAGGTGCACCACGCGCCCCCACACGATGGAGCAGCCGAGGCCCGCCGCGACGAGCAGCGGGTTCGGCCCGGCGACCGGATCGCCGAGCAGAAAGAGCGTGGGGGCGTGCGCGGCGGCGAACAGCGCGCTCGACAAGAGCCAGGCGGAGCCGCGGCCGAGCGGGCCCTCCAGCGCGCGCATCACGAGGCCGCGCCACACGAGCTCCTCGAGCGCGGCCACGACGAACACCGTCGCGCCGACGAAGACGCGCGCGTCCGCCGAGGGGTCGCCGAGCTGGAGGTAAAGGCGGAGCAGCCACGCCTCGCGCGGGGAACCGCGCGGGGCGAGCACGAGCTGCGCCGCCATCGCGAGGCCGTACAGCGCCGCCGCGACGAACGCGCCGCGCGCGAGGTCGCCCGAGCGCGGGCGGAGCGCGGCGCGGAGCTCGCCGCGCCCGCGGAGCCACATCACGGTGACCGCCGCGAGGACGGCGTAGAGGGCGGTGAGCGCCGCGAGCATGCCGATCGCGCCGGCGCGCTCGGGGTGGAAGGCGTACGAGACGGCGAGCGCCGTGCCGGCGGTGACCGACGCGGCGGCGAGCGCCGCCTCGCGGCGCGAAGCCCGCGGCGGCTCGCGCGGATCGCTCCCCGAGAGGTCGACCCGCGGGGCCGGGCCGGCGTCGCCGCCCGGGGCGGCCGGAGGGGCCGCGGCGCGCTCGTCGCCCTGCCTCATCGCGCGCACAGCCGGGAGACCCGGTCGAGGATGCGGTCCGCGAGCGCGGCCTTGGGCAGCACGCCGAGCGCGTCGGCGGCGTCGTGGGTCACGAGCGTCGCGCGGTTGTCGTCGCGGCCGAACGAGTCCGCGGCGTGGTTGGCGACGATGAGGTCGACGCGCTTGCCCGCGAGCTTGCGGCGCGCATGGGCGATGACGCCCTCGTCCGTGTCGGTCTCGACGGCGAAGCCGACGAGCGCGGGCGGCCGCGATCGCCCGCCGCCCGCCGCGCCGGCGAGGCCGGCGCGCGCCGCGCCGACCTCGGCGAGCAGGTCGGGGTTCGGGACGAGCGGCAGGGTGGTGAGGTCGGGCGTGCGCTTCAGCTTGGTGGGGTGCTGCTCGGCCGGCCGGTAGTCGGACACCGCGGCCGTCATGACGAGCGCGTCCGCGCCGCGGAGGTCGTCGCCGAGCGCCTGCCAGAGGGCGGCGCGCATCGCGAGCGCGCCGCGCACGTCGACGCGGCGGACGCCCGGCGGCGTGGAGAGCGCGACGGGGCCGGCGATCAGCGTGACCTCCGCGCCGCGCGCCGCGGCCCGCTCGGCCACGGCGAAGCCCATCTTGCCGGTCGACCGGTTGCCGAGGAAGCGCACGGGGTCGAGGTCCTCGAGCGTCGGGCCGGCGGTGACGACGAGGCGGAGCCCGGCGAGGTCGCGCGGGGCGAGGCGCGAGAGCGCCGCGGCCGCGATCGCCGCGGGCTCGGCCATGCGCCCGAGGCCGCGCTCGCCCGAGGCGACCTCGCCGAAGACCGGGCCGATGAGCTGCACGCGGCCGTCGGTCTCGAGCGCGGCGACGTTCCGCGCGGTCGCGGGGTGGGCCCACATGCGGGGGTGCATCGCGGGCGCGGCGAGCACCGGCCCCTTCGCGCACAAGGCGAGCGCCGTCACCAGGTCGTCGGCGCGGCCCGCGGCGAGGCGAGCGAGCACGTCGGCCGTCGCGGGCACCAGGAGGACGAGGTCGGCCTCGGCGGCGAGCGCGACGTGCAGCTCGCCGGCAAAGCCCGGGTCCCACATCGTGTCGCGCACGGGCTCGCCGCAGAGGCCGCTGAGCGTCATGGGCCCGAGGAACTGCTGCGCCGCGCGCGTCATGATCGGCAGCACGCGCGCGCCGCCCTGGATCAGGAGCCGGGCGACCTCGGAGGCCTTGTAGGCGGCGATGCTGCCGGAGACGGCGAGCGCGACGGTCGGCCGCGCGCGGCCGGCGGCCGGGGGTGCGGGGACATCAGGGGGAGGCGCGGGAGAGGACGGCGTTCGGCCTGACATGGCGCGTATGCGAGCGTGGGTCGGGGAGCCGCTCCGCGGCCTCCGGTCAACCTGGGTCGGTCCGGTCAACCTGGGTCGGGCCCCGGTCAACCTGGGTCGGCCCCGGTCAACCTGGGTCGGCCCCGGTCAACCTGGGTCGGTCCGGTCAACCTGGGTCGGCCCCGGTCAACCTGGGTCGGCCCCGGTCAACCTGGGTCGGGGAGCCGGCCCCGCACCGTGGCACGAAAACGGCCAGCCGTACACGCTCCGCCGCGGGCGGATGCTAGCCTCGCGAGGTGCGCTCTTCCGACAGGGCCCGGGACCGCACCCCGGTGGGCTCCGAGCGGCTCGTCACGGTGGCGACCTACAGCAGGGCGTTCGAGGCGCAGATGGGGCGGTCGGCCCTGGCCGCCCACGGCATCCGCGCCTTCATCGCCGATGAGCACGCGGCGACCCTGAACCCCCACTACATCGGCAGCGCCCTCGGGATCCGGCTCCAGGTGCCGCTCGCCGATCGCGAGAGGGCGGCCGAGGTCCTGAAGACGCCGCCCCTCGACGACGATCACGGGCTCGACGAGGAAGACGAAGCGGCCGAGCTCGATGGCCCGAAGTGCCCCGCGTGCGGCGCGCGCTACGCTTACCGCGAGTGGTCCCCGGGCCAGCTCGTCCTCCTCGTCGCCCTGCTCGGGTTGCCGCTCCTCGCCCTGAACAAGCGATGGCACTGCCGCAAGTGCGACGCCTACTGGGCGCCGGAAGCGGCCGCGCCGAGGCGCGGGAGCCCCTACCGGGCGCCGCGAGCGACGGCGCTCCGCCAGAAGAGATAACCGCACGCGCCCGGAGCTCGTGACGAGCTCCAGAGGAACACGACAACGATGGCAAGCACCGTCCTGACCGGCATCAAGCCCACCGGAACGCCGCACCTCGGCAACTACGTGGGGGCGATCAAGCCGGCGCTCGCGCTCGCGAAGGCCGCCGCCAGCGCGCTCTACTTCGTCGCGGACTACCACGCGCTCACCGTCATCCACGACGCGCGGAGGCTCCGCGACTCGGTCCAGGAGGTCGCGGCGACATGGCTCGCGCTCGGGCTCGACCCCACAAAGGTCGTTTTCTACAGGCAATCCGACGTCCCCGAGACCTTCGAGCTCGCCTGGATCCTCTCCTGCTTCACGGCGAAGGGGCTCATGAACCGCGCCCACGCCTACAAGGCCGCTGTCGCCAGGAACCTGGAGTCCCGCGGCGGCGCCGCCGGCGTCGACGACATGGACGACCTCGACGCGGGGATCAACCTGGGCCTCTACAGCTATCCGGTGCTGATGGCGGCCGACATCCTCCTGTTCAAGACGAACGTGGTCCCCGTGGGCAAGGACCAGGCCCAGCACATCGAGATCGCCCGCGACATCGCGCAGCGGTTCAACGCGATCTATGGCCCGATCCTGGTCCTGCCCGAGGCGCGCATCGACGCCGACACCGCGGTCATTCCCGGCCTCGACGGCCGCAAGATGAGCAAGAGCTACGACAACGTCATCCCGCTCTTCGCGCCGCCGGAGAGGCTGCGCAAGCTCATCTTCAAGGTCAAGACCGACTCGTCTCCCCCGAGCGAGCCGAAGGATCCGGACACCTCGCCGCTCTTCCACCTCTACCGGGAGTTCGCGACGCCCGAGGAGACCGAGGCGCTCCGGGGCCGCTACCGCAGCGGCATCGGCTGGGGCGAGGCGAAAGAGGCCGTCTTCGAGGTGCTCAGCCGCACGCTCGAGGAGCCGCGGCGGCGTTACGCCGAGCTCATGGCCGATCCGGCGCGCGTCGACGCCTTGCTCACGGAAGGCGCCGCGCGCGCGAGGGAGATGGCACGGGGGACGATCCAGGAGACGCGCAGGGCGGTCTTCGCGCGCTGAGAAGCGCTCTCAGCGCGCCGGTCAGCCGTCCTCGCTCGTCTTCCGGCGCCGCTTCTTGCTCTTGCTGTCCTTCGCCCCGTCGGCGCCGGAGCCCCTCTTCCCCCGGGCCTCCGTCGCCCCCTTGCCCTCGGCGGGCTCGCGCGCGGACTGCATCAGGGCGGTGCCCTCGGCGGGCGGGGCGTCCTCGCCGCGCGCGCGGCTCCCCTCCCCCTCGGCGCCGTCCTTCCCCTTCTCGCGGTAGGTGCCGATCCCCGCGCGCTCGGTCCAGCCGCGCACGCCGGTGAACCCGGGCTCGCGGCTCTCCACCGTGCCGCCGCCCGGCTCGGGGCCGGTCGCGCCGGGCGTGCGGATGTCCGGCCCCTGCGTGACCACGAGGTACTCGTCCGCGAGGTACTCGGGGTGATTGTCGTCGGTCGCCTTCACCTGAAGATCGCGCGGGCCGCTGCCGACATGGATGATCTGCGTGGTCGGCGGATAGCTGTCGCTCCACTTCTCCCGCACCGCGTAGGCGCCGTCGCGGACGACCCGCGAGCTCGTCGTCTTGAAGCCGGGGATGCCGCGCTGGGCGAGCACCCGTGTCCCCTCAGGCAGCTTCGGCGTCGGGCGCTCCAGCTCCTCGAACGGGACGACCGCGTCGATGCGGCGGAAATACGTGACCGTGTGCTTGCGCGACGGGCCGAGGATCTCCGCGCGCACGACGCCGCCGGCGACCGCCTCGTGGAGCACGATCGGGAAGTCGAACGGGTTCCTGAAGCGATAGTTGATCGTCGGATAGACGACCGTCGCGTCGAGGCCGAGCTTGATGTAATAGCTCGGGCGGGAGTGCGGGTAGCGCTCGACGATCTCGAGCCCCGCGAAGAACGCGGCGCCGTGGAGCGTGCCGGAGATCTGACAGGTCCCGCCGCCGAGCCCGTCGACGAGCTCGCCCTGGGCGATGACGGGGGCCACGCGGTAGCCGTGCGCCTCGTCGCGCGGGCCGACCGTCTCGTTGAAGTCGAAGATCTCCCCCGGCATGACGACCACCCCGTCGAGCTTCGAGGCGGCGAGCCGGAGGTTGTACGTCCTGTCCTTCGCCCTCGCCGAGGTCGAGTAGCGCGTCTCGAAATAGCCGAGCACCTGGTCGAACTCGACGTTGCCGAGCTGCGCCGCCACGAGCTTGGGCGTGATCGTCTCGACGCTGGCGATCGCCCGGTCCTCGCCCGCCCGGAGGGCGGCGTCGATCCGCGCGAGCGTGCCGTAGACGTCCAGCCGATACCCGATCTTCTCGGGCTTGAGCTTCCGCTCCTGGAGGTCGACGTAGGCGTCGACCGCCGGCGCGTCGAGCTCGACCTTGAGGTCGAGCAGCTTGCTGATCGCCCGCTCGGAGTCGAGCAGGAGCGGGATCGGGATGTCGAGCGGCGCGTCCTCCTGGTCCCTCCGCTCGTGCGCGCGGCGGAGCGCGCTCTCCGGGCGGAGCGCCTCGCGGACGAACTCGGCGAGGCGGACCCGGTTGATCTCGACGCCGAGGTCGTTGCGCCGGATCGCGCGCTCCGAGCCGTCGGGGAGCACGATCCGGAGCTCCCCGGTGGCGTAGCGGCGCACCAGATCGAGCGCGTTGGCCAGGATGTCGCCGGTGGTCGGCACCGGCACCTCCGCCACGCGGAGGACCGGGGGCGGCTTCGGGGCGTCCTCCGGCGGCGGCGGCGGGAGCACCAGGTAGGTGATGACCAGGCCGCTCGTGACGAAGATCGCCACCAGCGCGGCGAACCGCCAGAGCTCCGGCGAGCGGCGAAGATCCATGCGAGGGCGGCCATCTTGGAAAGCGTTCGCCGAACCGTCAAGCAAACGCCGAGGGGGCCGGCGCCGCGCACGTCGCGCACGCGGCGCGCGCGGCCCGGAGGCGCGGCGCCTCGATCGACCCCTCCCCGGGCGTGGGGCCGCCGGCGGGCGGCGCGTCGCCGCGCAGCGCGGCCCCGACGAG
The DNA here is from genome assembly GCF_004135735.1 of Sorangium cellulosum. Taxonomy (GTDB): domain Bacteria; phylum Myxococcota_A; class Polyangia; order Polyangiales; family Polyangiaceae; genus Sorangium; species Sorangium cellulosum_F. Next base: position 8,578,104 of record NZ_CP012670.1, read on the forward strand.
GTACGCGCCCACGAGCGCCACGGTCACGACGAGCACCACGAGGCCGACGGAAGCGAGGGCGGCGCGAGGGCGCCGCGCCGGTCGCCCGGGCGGGGGGGCGTCCCGCAGGGCGACCGCGGCGCGCGGCGCTGCGTGCCCGGGCCGGGCGGCGGCCTCCGAGGAGCTCGGCGGGGGCGGCGCGTCGTCCGGCTCGCCCGCGCGCTCGCGCGCGATCTGCATCGCCTCCTGGATCGCGGCGCGGCGCCGCGCGCCACGCTCGCCGAGCAGCCGCCGCATGAGCGCGGCGAGCTCATCCGCCGCGGCGAAGCGCCCCGCCGGCGCCGCCTGCTCGATGGCGCGACGCAGCTCGGCCATCGTGGCGAAGCGCTCGTCCCTCGGCTTCGCGAGCGCCTTCATGACGACGCGCTCCACGCTCTCCGGGAGCGCGGGGGCGATGGAGCGCGGCGGATCGACCGCGGCCTTGTCGCAGATGCGGCGCAGCGTCGCGGGCTCGTTGTCGGCGAGGAAGGGGTGCTTGCCCGTCAGGAGCTGATAGAAGACGATCCCGAGCGTGAACACGTCGGAGCGCCGATCGATCGGCGCGCCGCTCGCCTGCTCCGGCGACATGTACGCGAACTTGCCCTTGACCTGCCCGACCTTCGTGCGTTGCAGGTTCGAGGCGGCCTTGGCGACGCCGAAGTCGACGATCTTCACCGAGCCGTCGTAGCCGACCAGGATGTTTTGCGGCGAGACGTCGCGGTGGACGAGGCCGACGAGCTTGCCGTCGCGGCCGCGCAGCTCGTGCGCCGCGTGCAGGCCGAGGGCCGCCTCGGCCACGATGCGGAGCGCGACGGGGAGCGGCATGCCGCCGCGGGCCTTGCTCTCGCGGAGAACCAGGTTGAGCGGCTCACCGTCGATGAGCTCCATCACCTGATAGAGGACGCCGTCCTCCTCGCCGACATCGATGGTCTCCGCGACGTTCGGGTGGTGGATCTGCGAGACCAGGGTGGCCTCGTCCAGGAACATCGCCTCGAAGTCGCGGTCGTCGCTCAGCTCGGCGCGCATCAGCTTGACGGCGACGATCCTCGGGAGCTGCCCGCTCGTCCGGGCGGCCCACACCGAGGCCATGCCCCCGAGCGCGATGGGAACGAGGAGCTCATAGCGACCGAGCGTGTGGCCAGCGCGTACTTCTCCCATGGTGCTCACGTGCCGCGTAACCCCGAGACGAGGCACTCCCCGCCGGGAATCATGCCCGCCGAGCAGGGCCTGCATGAGGACGGGCCGCACGAGGCGCTCGATGATCCGGGCTTGGCTCTTGATCGATGACAGACAGAGGACGCCCGGATCGCCGCCGGCCGCCCGGTCTCAGAGCGTCGCAGAGAACACGCCCTCGCTCAACCCGGAACGCTGTTCAGGTACAGCGTGATCTTGCGACAGGACGTCGAGACTGGCAAGCGCGCGCGAGCTCACGCCATGAGCCGCGAGCCCGGGCGATGCGGCACCACGGCGCGGCGCTAGGAGAGCGCTTCGCCTTCTCCACCCGGCGCGCCTGACTCCGGCGCGCCTGACTCCGGCGCGCCTGACTCCGGCGCGCCTGACTCCGGCGCGTCGGATGGAGACGAGGGATCGGGCGCCGGGATGACCTTGCGCAGCGCGGCGAGGTGCCGCTTCTTGACGCCCGTGACCGCCAGGATCTGGGCGTCGGTCGCGCGGCGCACGCCCTCGAGCGAGCCGAGCTCCCGGAGGAGCGCCGTCCGCACGGCGTCGCCGAGCCCCGGGATGTCCTCGATCTCGGAGCGGAGGCGCCGCGCCTTGCCGAGCCGCTTGCGTGCGTGGTTTGCGAAGCGGTGCGCCTCATCGCGGGCGCGCGCCAGGAAGAAGAGGGCGGAGCTCGTGGAGCGGAGCGGGATACCGTTCTTCTGCCCAGGCAGGTAGACGCGGTCGACGAGCTTCTCGCCCGTCTGCGTCTCCCGCTCCTTCGCGAGCCCCACGATCGGCAGATCGTGCAGACCGAGATCGTGCGCCGCCGAGAGCGCGACCTTGAGCTGGCCGCGGCCGCCGTCGACCACGAAAAGATCCGGCAGCTCCCACTCGGCGCCGCTGGACGGCGCGCTCCTCGGCGCCTCCTGCTCCGCGCCGGCTGGAGGCGGCGCCGCGGCCGCGTCGGCGGTCTCCGTCATCGCCGGCGCGTCGCTCGCTCCCGAGAGGGCCGCCTCGTCGACGGGCGCCTCGTCCCCCGGCGCCTCGCCCTGGGCCGCGCCGGGAGCGCCGGTGGCGGCGGCTTCCTCGTCGGCGCTCCGCTCGCGCCGGCCCGCCGATCGCGCCGCCTTGCCGCGGCGGAACCTCCGCGCGAGCACCTCGTACATGGCGGCGTAGTCGTCGCCGTCGGCCACGCTCTTCACGTGGAAGCTGCGGTAGCGCTTCTTGTCCGGCTGACCGTCGAGCAGCGCCACGATCGATCCCACGGTGTCGCCGCCGCCGAGATGCGAGATGTCGCAGCACTCGATGCGACGCGGGAGCGTCGGGAGGCGCAGGCGCTCCCTGAGCTCCTCGAGCCGACCCTCGAGATCGTCGGAGCTCCTCTGCTTCTCGCGGAACGCGTGAGCTGCGTTCTCGCTCGCCATCTTGAGCAGGTCCACCCGAGGCCCGCGCTGAGGCACCAAGAGCGACACCTTGCGGCCGCGCCGGTCGCCGAGCCACTCCGCCACGCCCTCGGCGCCGTCGGGCAACAGCGGCACGAGGACCTCATCGGGGATCGTGGTGGACGCGACGCCATAGTACTCGTTCAGGAAGCCGCCGAGCACCTCGTCGTCCGGCAGCTCCATGTTGCGGAGCGAGAAGGACAGCGTGTCAATCACGCGCCCCTGGCGCACCAGGATCACCTCGACCTCGACGAGCGTCCCTTCGCGGTAGAGGCCCACCACGTCTTGGTCGACGTCCTTCACATAGACGACGCGCTGGGCCTCCCGCACCGCCTCGACCGCCCGGAGCTGATCGCGGTAGATGGCCGCGCGCTCGAACTCGAGCTCCCGCGACGCCTCCCGCATTCGCGTGGTGAGCTCGCCCGTGAGCTCGTCGTGGCGCCCTTCCAGGAAGAGCGCGACCGAGCGGACCATCTCCTTATAGAGATCGCGGTCGACATCCATCACGCAGGGCGCGAGGCACCGCTTGATCTGGTACTGCAAGCAGGGCCGCCGGCGCGACGCCATCTCGGCGTCCGAGCAGGTGCGGAGCTGGAAGTGCTTGTTGACGAGGTGGAGCGTTCGCCGCGCGCTCGTCGCCGAGTGGTAGGGGCCGAAATAGCGGGCCTTGTCCGGGGCGGGGCGGCGGACCGTCTCCAGCATCGGCCACTCCTTCTGCAGGTCGAGCTTGAGGCAGAGGAAGTCCTTGTCGTCGCGCAGCTTGACGTTGAACCGCGGCTTGTGCTGCTTGACGAGCTCGTTCTCCAGTACGGCCGCCTCCTTCTCGGTGGCGGTCACCACCGTCTCCAGATCGGCCACGATCTTCCGGAGTATCGGGATGAAGTAGCGCGCGTCGCTCCCGCCCTCCTGGAAGTAGCTGCGGACGCGCGAGCGCAGGCTCTTCGCCTTGCCGACGTACACGACGTCGCCCGACTTGTCGATGAACAGATAGCAGCCCGGCTTCGTCGGGAGCGACGCGAGCTTGGCTGCGAGGAGGGCTTCGGAGTCCTGCTTGACGCTCGGGTTGACCACGGCCGGAAGGATCTAGAATTCGCCCGCGCCGGCAGCAAGCGCCCGATCACGGCGCTGCCTCCCGGGGAGCGCCGGCGCGGTCCACGCCGGTGGGGCTCTCCTTCTTCATGGGGCGCCCGCGTGTCGAGAAACGCCGTGCGGCGTCCCCCTCGCGAGCGACGTCGCGCGCCACGGAGGAGACACGGAACGCCCGGGGCGACATCGCGAGCGGGTCGCTCGGTCAGACGCGCGACCGCCCCACCGCCAATCTGACGAGGTCCGCCAGGTGAGCACGCCGGTGAGGCCCGGCGCGAGGAATGCGCGGCTCCCTCATGATCACGCGCGCGCCGGCCGCCGGCGTGGTGCCCTTGTCCGCGCGCGGTGAGCCGGTCGTGATCACGGCGGCGCCGCCTCGCGCCGCTCGCCAGCGACCGTGTGGTGGTGGCGCAGGCGACTCGGGTGATGGCTCGCCGCGCCGACAGGACCGCGAGAGGGGAGCCCACGAGCGGGTAGCGAGCTCCGGACGGGGCCTCGCGCCCAGCAGGTCAGGCATGGAGCGCCCCCGCCTGGTGGCCTCGCGGGCCGACCGCGTCTTCGCCTCGGTCGCAATCCGGCGCGACTCCTCCTCCCCCATCGCGCCCAGTCCGTCTGGAGCTTCTTGGTCTTGAGAGAGGCCGCCCGCTGTCGAGCAGGGTTGCCCATGCGCGTCATCGGTGCCCGCTTGTCCTCGCCGTAGCTGCGCTTCGGGTTCTCCCCGCAAGCCATCTTCAGCCCGGCGGGCGCCGCGGTGACGAGCATCTGGCGAGGAGAGAGGGGCGGCCGGAGCTTCATCGTTACCGCGCACCCTCCAATCAGGTTGCCTGAACCCGAAAGGACTTGTATGGTCGTAACACCACCAGCGACTGCCCGTTCGATCCCAGGACCCTGTGGCCAGAAGGCATCGGCGGACTGAACCTGCGGCGTCATCGGGCCGCCATCTGCTGCCGTTCGCGACCGTCGCTGCCGTCCAGGTAGGCCTCTGCGCCTGGCGTCGGGTAACCCCCGAGGTGGGAGCGCGAGTCGATCTGCCGAGGAGAGACGAACTGTCCAGCAGCGTCCACCCCCACCGCCCCGCTCGGGGGAGCGATGTCGCCTTCGGCGGCGGCGGCGGTCCTCGCCCCCTGGAGCAGGAGCGGGCCGCGGCCGATCGTCACCGTGGTGCCCAGCACGAGTGTCACCCCGCGAATCACGATGGTCGGCAGAGCAGGAGCGCCGGCCTCGCGACGTCCCGCGAGGGGACTTCCGGCTTGCGTGGGCGCCTTCGGCGTCTCGGGTCCGACGACGGGTTTGGGAGACACGGGCGGAGCCTGGGCAGCTTCAGCACAGCCGCAAAAAGATGCACCCAGACCAAAGGCGAGGTGGCCTCCGGGCGGCAGCATGGGTGGGCGCTCGCGGCGGGAGCCGCCGCGCCGAGCCGCCGGAGGGATGTGCTGGCAGGTGTGCGCGGCAGCGCTCGTGACTTCGACAACGCCGGAGGGCAAGGCGACGGCCGACACGTCGCGGGCGATCCCGGAGAGCCGCTCGGTCCGGGGACGAAACACCGGGCATGCAGATACAGCACCGGGGCAGGGCGGAATGCAGAAATGAAAGGCATGTGCCCCTGGGCAGCGCGCGGGTGGTGGGCCGGAACGGCGACCTCGGCCATGACACCATCCCTCGTCGAGGACTGCGGGCCGGGGGGACCACGCTCCTCCAACCGGCCTCGGGCCGAGCGCGCTGCGCGGCGCGGCGCGGCGCTTGTGTCCGGAGCACAGGAAAGGCACTCGTCATGGGAATGTCGCTGGCTCCCCTCGGTTGGCGGCCTGGCGATGGCGCGCGGCGCCCGGCGTCGAGGGAGGCGCTCAGAGCGGCGCAGAGCAGAGCACGGCGCTGTCCATCGGACCCCCTTTTGGGCCGGGGCAGAGCCTGGCTTCGCGGAGCGAAGCCATCTGGGCCTGGCCTCGCGGAGCGATGCCGCCTGGGCCTGGCTTCGCGGAGCGATGCCGCCTGGAAGGGATGGTGGCTGGAGTCCGGCTCGACCGGTCGCCCCAGCACCCCATGAGCCGACGGGGAGCGCGAAGGGGGCTTCCCGAGGCATGTTGAAGGGACACCTCTCGAATTATTTTCAGTCGTGATGCTGATCAGCAGTTGACAACTCTAGCTATTCATGGGACGCGAGATCCAATGAGCAACGTCGAAACCGAAATCAGAAGCCACGTTGATACATTCGTCTCTCAACTGAGCGCACTTGTCCGCAAAGCGGCACTCGAGGCCGTCGCCGACGCCCTGCGCGAGGGCCAGCCGGTCGCTGCCGTTGCCGCGCCGCGCAAGGCGGGAGGCCGGGCCAAGGCCGCTCCTCCGCCGCCTGCGGAGGTCAAGAAGGCGGCGGGGCGCCCTGCGCGCGCCGCGAAGCCTGCCCGCAAGAAGGGCGAGAAGCGCTCGAAGGAAGAGCTCGCCGCCATGACGCAGAGGGTCCTGGAGCACATCCGCGCCAACAGCGGGCAGGGCGTGGAGCAGATCGCCAAGGACCTGGGCACCACGACCAAGGAGCTGACCCTGCCGATTCGGAAGCTGCTCGTCGAGAAGAAGATCACGTCGAAGGGAGAGAAGCGGGCTACCAAGTACTTTTCCCGCTGAGATCGACGGCGGTCCCCTCCAGGCTGGTCCCGCTGAACAGGCGGGTCCGGCCGACCCCGAGGTCGACGTCCAGCCTCTCCCTGCTTCCAACGGGGGAGATCGTGGCGAGCCAGGAGCTCTCCACCTCGCCGCCGATACGTCGTACCTCGGAGCGGAGCAAGCTCCGCAGCCGTACACGCCTCAGGTCTCTCCTTAGCAAGGCTCCTCCAGCAATCACTCCTCCGCGTAGCAGCGCGGAGGAGGCAGCTCGCGCGAGGCCTCTGTTCTTGCCGCTCTACCGAGCGGCTCCGCGCGGCGATACGGCGGCCGCTGCCCCCCGGCGGCGTGTCGTCCGCTGCTGCCCGGGACGCCGCCTCGCCTACCGTCATGCCCCCGGCTCCTGTCTCCGTTCGAGCCGGGGAGGACGACACACGGCCAAGGAACCACAACCTATCGTGGGGCCCAATCGGGGAGCCACCATATCTGGCGCCACGTCGCCCGCGAGTTCGTCCCTGGTTCCGCGAGGACCACGGTGGGCCCGAGGAGACCCTGTGCGCCGTGCGGCGCGGGGAGGGTCGATGTCCGGGCCCACTGGCCCTCGCTTCCGGCGCTGCCGGGGCGCGAGGGCTCAGGCAAGTTCGGCAAGGTCCTCGCGCAGCGCGACGACCAGGGTCTCCTCGGGCCAGGCAGCTCGGCAAGACCTCCTGCGCAACCAGCGCGTGGGCGGCGCGGTACCGGCGCCGGCGAGCCGCGGGGCGGGCGGGAGTGCCCCTCTGGCAGAGCGCGATCGGCGCTGCGCGCGGAGGTCACGCTCGCGAGCGCGCTGGTCGTTCCGCTCCAGCCTCTGTGGCCCTCGACGGCGCCTGGGCTCCGCGGAGCCATGCTGCGTCCCCACCCGACCCAGAGGCCAGCACACCTGCGCGGCCATCGGAACGAGGACGCCCCAGGCGGATGCGACGAAGTTGCACTACCCGGCGAGCACGCGCATGTCTCCAGGAGGATCCCTTGGAGGTCGCCGGCCGCCGTCGAGGAGACAGGAGCGCGGGCCGCGGGACCGCGCCAACGGCCCCCGGCGACAAGCATGGTCTATGCCATCATGGAAGCGCCCGCTCGATATCGCGGCTTGTAGAAGAGATGAAGGGGCCGCGCGCGATCAACCCACCACGCCGGACAGGTTCTGACCGGCTTGGCGCTTGCCCCCTCGGCGTGACGCTGGTGGCAGAGTCCGTGCGCTGGAGCTGCGTTCGATGACGACGTCCGCCGAGGGCGGCGCGCCGGAGGCGCATCGAGCGTCAGGGGAGGGCGTGCGACTCCGGGTGGTGGCCTCGTTTGGGGGGCTCACCGGAGGGGCTGGAGTGTAGGCGGGCCACAAAATGGGCCCGCCGGAACGCAAGCCCCTCCGGTGAGCCCCCCAAACGAGGCCACCACCCGACTCGGGGTCAGCGACGAGCGCGGATCGCGACGATGAGGACATTCGAGAAAGGCGTTTTTCCCCAGGCCGGCCTCGTCTCGCAGGTGAAGCCGAGCTGCTCGAGGAGCGCCGCGATCTCCCGGGCAGGGCGGAAGCGCACGCGCTCGCCCCGGTTGAATCGAAGCGCCGTGAAGATGCGCTCCTCGAGGAGCGTGATCGAGCTCCTCAGACCGCGCTCGGTGTCCGCCTCCCGGACGAGCAGGCGCCCTCCGGGCCGAACGGCGGCCGCTGCCCGCCGCAGGATCGCGTCCTGCTCTTCCACGCGGAAGTAGTGGAGCAGGTCGATGAGCAGCACCGTGTCTGCCTCTCCCAGCTCCGCCTCTCGCGCGTCTGCGCACCAGAACTCCGCGGGCAACGGCGGGGCGCCCCGCGGAGCGCGCTGCTCGCCGGAGGGACCGGGCGACTCCGGCGACGAGGGCGCCGGGCCGGCCGACGCCCCACCCCGCGCGCGGAGGGCATCCTCTATCTTGGCGCGGTCCCAGTCGAACCCGCGCACCCGCGCGGCCCTCCCCAGCTCGAGCAGGAGAATCGGCAGCTGGCCGGCCCCCGTGCCGATATCGAGGACCTCCCCCAGCGCGCCGGGGCGGTCGCCGGCGATGTCGGCGATCAGGCGCGCGACCGGATCGCCGAGGAGCTTGAACCGAACATAATGGAAGCGCGTCCGCTGCGCCGGCGTCGCGCCATCCGGCGGGCTGTACCTCGCGGCGACCCGCTCGACCGCGTGGACCCAGGGCGGCGCGTCGTCGGGGAGTCGATACGGCTCCACCCCGCGGCCCTGCAGCAGAGGGGCGCGGCGCCGCTTCAGCGCGACGACGGCGAAGATCAGGCCGCCGCCGAGCGCGGCGAGCGCGAGCCCGACCACGGGCGCGCCGAGGAACATGTACTCGGGAAACTCGGACAGCGCTTGCGCCCAGCTCATCTTCTCGTGGAGGCGCAGCCAGCTGCCCGTGCGGAGGTACGCCCCGACCTGGACCTCGGCCGTGAGCAGCGCTGGCGCGAACAAAGGGTTGGAGATGTTCGCAGCGACCCAGGCGATGGCTGCGTCCAGACGAAACCACAGGCAGAAGAGGAGGACGAGCGGCGTGTGACAGCCGAAGATCGGCTGCGATCCGATGAACAGACCGATCGCCACGGCCACCGCCGTCCGCCCGGCGGACAGCTCGCTGCCGCGGAGCTCACGCCACGCGCGGCGCGCCTCCTCTCGGAGCAGGGAGAATCTTGCCAACGTTCAGGATCTGCCTTCTCGTGCAGCAGGGTCCGTCTCGGCAGCCGCATCGGTCTTCGTTGTGGACAGGAGGTCTCTCGCGTCGGCGTGGGTCGCCTCCGCGGGCGCGTCCCAGCCCTCGCCGCCGGCGGTGGACGACGGCGCGGCGTCGCCGGGGCGCGCGTTCCGCTGCGCCTCCACCTTGCGAAGGTACATCTTCGCGGTCCTGTTGTCGGGATCGATCGCGAGCGCCTCGCGCCATTCGGCAATCGCCTGATCGGGATCGCCGAGGGAGAGCAGCGTCGCGCCGAGCAGCACGCGCGCGGGCGCGTACCTCGGGTTGGCGTCCCGCGCGGCGGTGTAGTGCTCGCGAGCGAGCGCCAGATTGCCAGCCTCGCGGTACATCGTCCCGAGGCGCAGCTGGAGATCCGCGAACGTGGGGCACAGCGCCACGGCGCGCTCGAGCTCGGCGATCGCCTCCTGGGTGCAGCCCGCGTCGGCATAGGCCTTCGCGAGATCCGCGTGCATGTTGGCGATCTTGCCGCGCGCGAACGGGTCGAGGGCTCCCTCCTCCCCCTTGCCGCTCAGGATGCGGGCGTAGACCAGGCGCGCCGCCTCGTATTTGCCGAGATCGTTGTAGGTGACGGCGAGGTTCAGCAGCGCTTCCGTGTAATGCTCGTTCAGCTGCACCGCGCGCTCGAAGTGGAGCTCGGCCCCGAGGAAGTCCCCCCGCTCGTGGAGGATGACCCCCAGCATGTTATAGACGTCGGCGAAGCGGTCGGTCTTCTGGAGGATCTGCCGCAGCGCGTGCTCGGCGAGATCGTACTCGCGCCGGTCGTAGTGTTCCCTGCCGAGGACCAGGAGCTGCTTCAAGCGGTCGTCCATGAGGCCGGTTAGCTTACGCGACCGGCGTACGATGCGGTCCGTCTTCCGCGAAATGCCGAGGAGTCCCGCGAGGCCGCGCGGTTGCAACCCCGGCGACGCCTTGGTACGCACGTCGGCGTGCCGAGTGCAGTATCCCAGAACCCATCCGAGGCGTCCGGAGCACCGGACGCCGCGGAGCGCTCCGAGGAGCAGCGGAACGGAGCGAGCGGCAGCGCGGCGGAGCGCGCCGCCACGGACTCGCCAGCGGCGCCGCGCGCGGACTCGCCAGCGGCGCCGCGCGCGGACTCGCCAGCGGCGCCGCGCGCGGACTCGCCAGCGGCGCCGCGCGCGGACATCACGCGCAGCGCCCCCGACGAAGAGGAGGCCGGCGACGCGCTCGATGCGCCCGGCAGGCCTGCCTCGCCGCCGCTCACCGCGCCGCTGTCGGCCCCTCGCCGCGAGAGCGCCCCGGCCGCGCCGTGGTCGCGCAGCGGCGATCTCCGCCCGCGCGCGGGGCCCTCGTGGTCGCAGTCGCCCGCCCCACCCCGCCCGCGCGGGGCCGCGCGCTGGTCGAGCAGCGGCGATCTGCGCGCGCTGCCGCCGCGCACGCCGTCGCTCGTCGACGGCCCCCACGCGGCGTCCGGCTCGGCGGAGGGCCCGCGCCTGCCTCCGGGCCTGACCCGTCCCCCGCCGGGTCCGCACCTCTCGCCGCGCTTGACCGCGGTCTTCGGCGGCATCTTCGGCCTCGCGACGCTCACCTCGCTCATCGCCCTGCTGATCCAGGGCGTCCCGGTGCGCGACGAGCGCGCGCTGGTCGCGGCCGGCCCGGCGGGCTCGTCCGCGGGCGCGGATGAGGCCGCGAAGCCCCCGGCCGCGCCCGAGAGCAAGAAGAAGAAGCGCACCCCGCTGCCGAGCCCCTGGCGGATCTCCGAGCTCGCGAAGGATCCGGCGATGCGCCTGGTGAGCGACGTGATGGAGCGCCGGTCGTTCATCATCGCCCTCGACGAGAAGGGCGTGCCCAAGGCGCAGATCTACCGGATCCTGAAGGCGTTCGAGGGGGTGCGGAAGTTCGACAGGTGCGGCCGCAAGGACCGGTTCACGGTCGCGATGGATCGCTCCACCCGCCGCGTCCGCGCCTTCGAGTACGAGGTGTCTGCGAGCGAGATCTACCAGGCGAGGGAGAACGCCGCCGGGTTGCTCTCGGGCACCACGCTCGACATGAAGATCGCCGAGGAGGAGGTCGTCGCCGCGTTCTACGTCGGCAAGGACATCGTCCAGGCCTACCAGTCGGGCGGGCTGGAGGACGGCGTGCTCGACGCGATCGACGAGGCGCTCAGCGGGCGCACGTCGACGGAGAGCTTCGAGGAGGGGAGCACCGTGCGGCTGATCGCCATGGAGGAGACGGCGCTCGGCATGTTCTCCCGGTACAAGAAGATCGTCGCGCTCGAGTACCGGCCCGTGGATCCCGCCGAGAAGCCGCTGCGCATCTACGATTTCACCGGGCAGGAGGCCCGCGGCTACTTCGACGAGCGCGGCCGGCAGCCGTACGCCGGCGGCTGGCGCGCGCCGGTGCCCGGCGCGCCCGTGACGTCGAGGTTCAACCCGAAGCGGATGCACCCGGTGCTCAAGAAGGTCATGCCGCACAACGGGACGGACTTCGGGGCGCCGACGGGGACGCCGGTGTACTCGGCTTACCGCGGCGTGGTCGACTGGGTCGGCCCCGCGGGACCGAGCGGCAACCTCGTGACCGTCACGCACCCGAACGGCATCACCACGGGGTACGCGCATCTGTCGAGGTTCGCGCCCGGCATCAAGGCGGGGATGAAGGTGGGCACCCGTCAGCTCGTCGGCTACGTGGGCTCGACCGGTCGCTCGACGGGCCCGCACCTCCACTTCACCGCCAAGAAGGACGGCAAGTACTTCGACGCCGAGACGCTGCAGCTCGACGGGGAGCGCGTGATGCCCGGCGTCGATCGTGCGGCGTTCGCCGCGGCGAAGGAGGCGCTCGACAAGCGCCTCGATGCCATCCCGCTGCCCGAGCCGCCTCCCGAGCCGGTCAAGCCCGAGGTCGCGGAGCCGGCCCCCTCGCCGCCGCCCGCCGCCGCGGGCAACGACGTCACGGTCTCCACGGCGCCCCGGGTCGGGCCGAGTGGGCCGACCGAGCCCGAAGCTCAACCGCCCGAGGATACCGGGGACGACGAGGGTGAGCTCATCCAGGGCCCCGATCTGAAGAACCCGCCGAAACCGATGTGACGCCGGACGCGTGGCGCCGCGCGGGTGACGCCGCGCGGGCCGCGCGGCGCGCTCGACGGACCGAGGACCTCGAGGACGCGGCGGGGAGACCCCTCGCGCCCTCGGTGTCCTCGCAGCACCCCGCGGAGCCAGCAGGAACACCGAGCATGCGGGGAAAGGGCTTCCCGCCCTCGGCGCTCTTGCTACGGCAAAAAAACAAAACACCGAGGACGCGACGGGAAGAACCCTCGCGTCCTCGGTGACCTTTGCGGCGGCGCCCGCCCCGCGGGGCGGCGCTCTGGCCTGCTAGCGCTTCGAGTACTGGAAGCGCTTGCGGGCGCCGGGCTGACCGTACTTCTTGCGCTCCTTCTTGCGCGCGTCGCGCGTGAGGAAGCCCGCGCGCTTGAGCGACGACCTGCGCTCCGGATCGAGCTCGCAGAGGGCGCGCGCGATGCCGTGCCGCATCGCCTCGGCCTGGGCGCTGTGACCGCCGCCGACCACGGTCGCCGTGACGTCGAACTGCTCCACCAGCTCCAGCAGCTCCAGCGACTGCCGCATCACCATCCGCGAGGTCTCGCGGACAAAGTAGTCGTCAGCGGGCCGCTGGTTCACCTGGATGTTGCCGGTTCCCGGCGCCAGCCAGACGCGCGCGACGGCGGTCTTCCGCTTCCCAGTGGCGTACGTTCTCGTTTCCGTCATGGCTTTGCTCAGCTGTAGCTAAGGGGCTGCGGCTTCTGCGCCGCGTGAGGGTGGTCGGGGCCGGCGTAGACCTTGAGCTTGGTGAGGAGCTCGCGCCCGAGCACGTTCTTCGGGAGCATGCCCTTCACGGCCTTCTGGATGGGGAGCTCCGGCTTGCGCTCGAGCAGGTGACCGTACGACTCGGAGCGGAAGCCACCCGGGGCGCCGCTGTGCCGCACGTAGTTCTTCTGCTGGAGCTTGCGACCCGTCAGGAGCACCTTCTTGGCGTTCACGACGATCACGAAATCACCGGTGTCCACGTGCGGCGTGAACGTCGGCTTGTTCTTGCCGCGCAGCACCGTGGCGATGCGGCTAGCAAGGCGGCCGAGGGGCTTGCCTTCCGCGTCGATCACCCACCACGTGCGCTCGTTGCGGGCCTCCGCAGGCTTGGCAGAAAAGGACTTGGGCTGAGGATTCATTGGGCGAAAAACTCCGGAAGGGCGCCTGCCAAAAGGGGCGCCACTTCTACAAGGCGGCCCCCCACCTGTCAAGCATCTAGGGGCAGGCATGGGCCATGTTCCCGCGGCTGTCCCGGTCGAGCGCGTTCGCCCGGCCCGCGGAGGATCCCCGGGGCACGGGCCGCCCCGGCGGACTCGACGAAAGAAACCGCTGCGCCCGCGAGGTTCGACATCATCCACGGACGGCCACGGGCGATGCCCCCTCCCCCGTTGCATCGCTCGCTCGAGCGAGTTGCCACGACGTCGCGACAGCCCGCTCACCGACGCGCCGGTCGGATCGGATGCTCGCAGGTTCTTGCGAGCTCTGCTCGCTCAGGAGCTCCGACTCCGGAGCTCCGAGGAGCTCACGACCAGGAATCGACGGACTGTGCGGTCCAGCGGAGAGGGCGGGATTCGAACCCGCGGTACGTTGCCGTACACACGATTTCCAGTCGTGCACCTTCGACCACTCGGTCACCTCTCCCGATACTACGTCGACACGCCTCGCTTTGTCGGACCGGCGCCGCTCCCGAGGAACGGGCGGTCGGAGCCTACCTGGTTCAACGGGATCAAGCAGCCAAGCGTAGCGGAGAGAGCGGGATTCGAACCCGCGGTACCCTTGCGGGTACACCTGATTTCGAATCAGGCACCTTCGGCCTCTCGGTCACCTCTCCGCGGGCGAACATGGCAAAGCGGGGGCGGCCGGTCAAGCATGTCGTGCCATCGACCGCCCCGGCGGTGCGCTTTCGTGCTCGGGCCCTGCCGGGCGGCCGGGCCCCGCCGCCAGTGCTGCGTCACCCGAGCTCGTCCGGGGTCGTGCGGAGGGGCCGGAGCGCAGGCCCCGTGAGCGACGACCCCGGACGAGCTCGGGTGACGCAGCCCTAGGTGCGGTAGTTCGGCGCCTCCTCCGTGATGACCACGTCGTGCACGTGGCTCTCGCGGAGGCCCTGCGCCGTGGTGCGAACGAAGCGGGAGCGCGCGCGAAGATCGGAGATCGTGGGACAGCCGGTGTAGCCCATGCCCGACCGCAGGCCCCCGACGAGCTGGAAGAGGATGGCCGAGAGCGAGCCGCGGTAAGGCACCCGCCCCTCGATCCCCTCGGGCACGAGCTTCTCGTCGGCGGCCCCCGCCTGGCCGTAACGATCCCTCGACCCGCGGCGCATGGCGCCGAGCGAGCCCATGCCGCGGTACACCTTGTAGCTGCGGCCCTGGTAGAGCACGCGCTCGCCCGGGGACTCGTCCGTGCCCGCGAACAGCGAGCCGATCATCACGCTGGACGCGCCGGCGGCGATCGCCTTCGTCACCTCGCCGGAGTACTTGATGCCGCCGTCGGCGATGATCGGCACGCCGTGCCGGTCCGCCGCGCGCGCGCAGTCGCTGATCGCCGTGATCTGCGGGACCCCGACGCCGGCGACGACGCGCGTCGTGCAGATGCTCCCGGGGCCGATGCCGATCTTCACGGCGTCCGCGCCGGCGTCGATGAGCGCCTCCGTCGCCTCGGCGGTCGCGACGTTGCCGCCGACGACCTCGACGCCCGGGTGCCGTCGCTTCAACCTGCGCACCGCCTCGAGCACGCCGACGTGGTGCCCGTGCGCCGTGTCGACGACGATGACGTCGACGCCGGCGCCGATGAGCGCTGCGGCGCGCTCGTCGCAGTCCTGGCCGGGGCCGACGGCCGCGCCGACGCGGAGCCGGCAGCTCGCGTCCTTGACGGCGTCCGGGTTCCGATCGGCCTGGAGCAGATCCTTGATCGTGATGAGCCCGACCAGCTTGCCGGCCTCGACGACGAGCAGCTTCTCGATGCGGTGCTGGTGGAGCAGCTCCTTCGCGCGCTCGTTCGAGACGCCGGGCGGCACCGTGACGAGCGCCTTCGTCATCAGCGCCCTCACCGGCTGGTCGAGGTTCTTCTCGAACCGGATGTCGCGCGCGGTCAGGATACCGACCGGGCGCTCGCCCTCCACGACGGGGACGCCGCTGATGCTGTGCTCGTTCATCACGGCGAGCGCGCTGCGCAGCGACTGGTCCGGGCGCACGGTGATCGGCGTCATGATCATGCCGCTCTCGGCGCGCTTGACGCGCTCGACCTCGCGCGCTTGCCGCTCGATCGAGAGGTTCTTGTGCAGGATCCCGACGCCGCCGGCGCGGGCCATCGCGATCGCCGTGCGCCCCTCCGTGACGGAGTCCATCGCCGCGCTGAGCAGCGGGATGTTGAGCTCGATGTTCCGGGTGAGCCGGGTCCGGACGTCGACCTCGCTCGGCAGCACCTCGCTGTACGCCGGGACGAGGAGGACGTCGTCGAACGTCAGGCACTCGCGGAGCTCGTCGTCCAGCATGCGGACCTCCAGCGCAGCACGCGGACCCCTAGCGCAGGGCGATGTCGTGCGCCACGCCGCCGCGCGCGCGGCGGGGGAGCCGTGCGCGCCGGCAGATCAGGCCGGGGGAGCGCCCTCGGCGGCCGCCGCTCGCTCGCTCCCGGCGGCGCGCTCGCGCTCGGCCGGCGCCGGGCCGCGCGGCCCGCCGTCGCCGTCGTCCCTGAGCGCGGCGCGCGCCGCCGGCGTGCCCGCGCGGGGGAGCCGGATCACGAAGCGAGCGCCCCCGAGCGGCGACTCGAGCACGTCGATGGTGCCGCCGTGATCGACCACGATCTTCTTCACGATGCTGAGGCCGAGGCCGGTGCCGTCGTACCGCGTCGTGACGTACGGATCGAACACCGAGTCGCGCACGGCGGGGTCGATGCCCGGGCCGTCGTCGTCGACCGCGATGAGGTAGCCCTGCCCGTCGACCCGCGCGGAGACGCGGATCTTGCCCCACGGGGCGGCGCCCGGCCGCTCCGCCGCGCCCCCGTCCGGCGCGGCCCGCCGCGCGTCGCGCAGCGCCTGCGCCGCGTTGCGCACGATGTTGCCGAGGGCGCGCCGGAGCATCTCCCGGTCGAGCGCGGCCGGCATGGAGGCGTCCGGCACGTCGAACGCGAGATCGACGCGCCCGAGCAGCGCCTCGTCCGCGGCGAGCTCGCGCCCCGCCTCCTCCACCGCCGCGAAGTGCTCGCCCTGCTCGCGCAGGAACTCCGCGAGGTCCACGGGCTCGAGCTCGGCCTGCGGCAGCCGCGCGAAGCTCGAGAACTCCCCGACCAGCCGGCGCAGCGTGGCGACCTCCTCCTCGACGACCTCCAGCGTCGTCTGGAGCAAGCGCTGATACGCGGGATCGCTCCCCGCGTACCTGCGGTGGCACTCTTCGACGGCGAGCTGGATGGGGGTCAGGGGGTTCTTGATCTCGTGGGCGAGGTGGCGGGCCATCTTCTGCCACTCGCCCATGCGCCTCAGGAACTCGATCCGCGCGCGGCTGCCCTCGAGCTCCTCGAGCATCCGGTCGAAGGCGCGCCCCAGGTCGGCGACCTCGTCGTCGCCCTCGAGCGCCACGCGCACCGAGAGATCGCCCTCCGCCACGGGCCGGGTCGCCGCGGCGAGCCGCGCGAGGCGGTCGACCACGGGCCGCACCACGAGCACGCCCGCGAGCGCCGCGAGGACGATCGTCGCGCCGAGCAGCGCGGCGAAGGCGTCGCCGTAGCTCTCGTCGAGGTACTCCTTCCGGTGCTCCCGCTCGAGCGCGTGGTACGCCTGCGCGAACGCCTGCGCCGACTCGAGCTCGTCGAAGCGGGCGCTCGGCGTGGCGAACGTCGCGACCAGGATCAGCGCGTCGCCGTCGCACGCGCCGTCCGCCGGCGCGGGCGCGGCGGTCGCCGCCTCGCGGGGCGGGCCGGGGTCGCCGGGGGGGCGGTCGAGCGGCCTCCGGACGGTGAGCGTCTTCTCGCGCGCCGGGTCCACCGGGCGGCCGCGCTCCCCGGCGCCGACGAGCTCGCCCCCGCACCGCTCGACGCGGAGGGAGACGAGCGCGGGCTGGGCCGCGATGACGCGCGCGAGCTCGCCGCGGAGGCGCTCCGCGTCCCCGGCGAAGGCGCCCTGGCGCAGCGCGTCCCCCCGGGCGATCGCCTCGGCCTCGGAGCGCATGCCCTGCTTGATGGCGGCCGCGAGCTCGGCGTACACGCCGAGCGCCCTGTCGAGGTGGACGCCGAACTCGGGCTGGAACGCGGTCGCCGACACCCGCGCGATCACCGTCCTGGCGACGACGATGCTGGCGACGAGCGGGATGAGCGCGGTCACGAGGATGGCCGCGACGACCCGCCGCTCCGTTCTGCCGAGGATGCGCATGCGCGCAGCATAGCCGCGGGCGGTGGCCGCGCGCGGGCGGTGAGCCGCTACTCGACGGTGACCGTCTTCGCGAGGTTGCGCGGCTGGTCGACGTCGTTGCCCTTCAGGTTGGCGACGTAATAGGCGATGAGCTGGAGCGGGAGCACGGTGAGCAGCGGCCCCACCTCGTCCAGCACCCTGGGGATCCAGACGTGGTGCTGCGCGATCTCCAGGATCGACTCGTCGCCCTTCGTGGCGATCGCGACGACCTGCCCCTCGCGCGCGCGGACCTCCTGCAGGTTGGAGAAGGTCTTGTCGTAGTGCGCGTCGCGCGGGCAGACGACGATCACCGGGAGGTTCTCGTCGATGAGGGCGATCGGGCCGTGCTTCATCTCGCCGGCCGCGTAGCCCTCCGCGTGGGCGTACGAGATCTCCTTGAGCTTGAGCGCGCCCTCGAGCGCGATGGGGAAGCCGAGGCCGCGGCCGAGGAAGAGCACGTCCTTCGCGTGGACGAGGCGCTTCGCGATGGCGTGCACGTAGTCGGCGTCGCCGAGCACCTCGCGCATGTGGCTCGGGATCTCCCAGAGCGCCTGGAGGATCTCGCGCCCGCGCTCCTGCGACAGCGACTCGCGGCGGCGGCCGAGGTAGACCGACAGGAGGAGCAGCGCGGCGAGCTGCGTCGTGAAGGCCTTCGTCGAGGCGACGCCGATCTCGGGGCCCGCGTGCGTGTAGAGCGCGCCGTCGGAGAGGCGCGGGATCGCGCTGTCGAGCACGTTGCAGAGCGCGAGCACCTTGGCGCCCTGCGCCTTCGCCGCCTTGAGGGCGGCGATCGTGTCGGCCGTCTCGCCCGACTGGCTGATGGCGATCACGAGATCGTCGGGGAAGAAGATCGGCTCGCGGTAGCGCACCTCGCTCGCCAGCTCCACGACGGTGGGGACCCTGGCGAGCTGCTCGATCCAGTAGCGCCCGGCGATGCCGGCGTGGTGGCTCGTGCCGCACGCGACGATGTAGACCCGGCGCAGCTCCCGCGCGAACTCGGGCGTGACGCCGATCTCGGTCGCGTGCACGTCGCCGGCGGCGAGATCGATCCGGCCGCGCAGCGTCGCCTCGACGACGTCGGGCTGCTCGTGGATCTCCTTCAGCATGAAGTGCTTGTAGCCGCCGCGCTCGGCCTGGACGGGGCTCCAGTCGATGCGCTTGACGCGCCGCTCGACCTTCTCGCTGGAGGCCACCGTCTCGATGCGCACGCCGCCCGCGCGGAGCTCGGCGATGTCGCCGTCCTCCAGGAAGATCATGTCGCGGGTGTGCGAGAGCAGCGCGGGGATGTCGCTGCCGCAGAGCATCTCGCCCTCGCCGGCGCCGATGACGAGCGGCGAGCCGTACCGGGCGACGACGATCACGTCGGGCTCGTCGCGCGAGACGACCGCGATCGCGTACGCGCCCTGGACCTGCCGGAGCGCGCCGCGCACCGCCTCGAAGAGCGACCTCGCGCCCTTCTGGAGCTCGCGGTGGACGAGGTGCGCGACGATCTCGGTGTCGGTGTCGGAGAGGAACTTGACGCCCTGGCTCTCCAGCTGCTGCCGGATGGCCACGTGGTTCTCGATGATGCCGTTGTGCACGACGGCCACCGGCCCCGCGGAGTGCGGGTGCGCGTTCACCTCGCTCGGGCGGCCGTGCGTCGCCCACCGCGTGTGGCCGATCCCGGTCGTGCCGTCGAGGGTCCGCTTCTCGAGCGCCTCGCTGAGCTTGATCAGCTTGCCGAGCGTCCGGACGATCTCGATGCCCTTGCCGTCATGAATGGCGATGCCCGCCGAGTCGTACCCTCGATACTCCAGCTTCCGCAGCCCTTCGACGATGATCGGCGCCGCCCTGTTCGCGCCAACGTATCCGACGATCCCGCACATGCTCGCCTCGTTCAGGTAATGCCCGCGCGCGCGCCCACGCGTGCTGCGGAAGGGATAACGTTACTCCCGGCTACTGGGAGCCTGCTGAAAAAACTGCGCTCCCTGGCAGCGGGCGCCGGGCCGATCTCGCGAACGTGACGGCCAGGACGAACGCCAGCAATGCCGTGATCGAGGCGATACCGAAGGTGAGGGTGCCGCCTCCGCGCTTGTAAAGCTCGCCCCACGTGAGCATGCCGATGACGGATCCTGCGCCGGCGCTCGCCGAGAAGAGCCCCTGGGCCGTGGCGAGGATCTGGGGGGGAGCGCGCTCCTTCGTGTAGGCGAGGGAGGCGATCCACATCATCGCGAAAGAGACGGCGTGGAGCGGCTGGAGGGCGAGCAGCGCGGGCCAAAAGCGCACGGTCGAGAGCAGCGCCCAGCGGAGCGAGGCGCCCGCGAAGGCGAAGGCGAGCAGCGCGGGCGGCCCGAACCGCCTGAGCAGCGGGCCGGAGGACGCCATGAGCGCGATCTCGCCCGCGACCCCCACGGCCCACGCGACCCCGACGAGCGACTCGGGGAAGCCGACGTCGCGCAGGTGCAGCGTGTAGCAGAGGTCGTAGGAGGAGTTCGCGCTCTGGGCCAGGAACGACGCGGCGAGGAACAGGCGGAAGTCGTGGCTCTTCAGGAGGGCGCGGGCGCGCTGCCGCACGGAGCCCGCGGCGGCCGGCGCCCGCGCGGCGCCCTCGTCGCCCTTCGCTTCCGCGCGGCGGCTCCGGTCAAGCCGAGAGGAGGGCGCCTCGCCGTGCGCGGGCAGCGCCCACGAGAGGAGGAACGCGAGGAGCAGCGCGGAGGCGATCGTGGCGGGGAACGCCAGGGGCCGCGCCGGATCGACGAGGGCCCCGGCGAGGATGGCCGTCAGCGCGAAGCTGAGCGATCCCCAGAGCCTGAGCCTGCCGTAGGCGATCCCGGAGCGCTGCGACGTCTCCAGCGCGACCACGTCGGCTATCGTGAACATCGGCGATCGAAAGAACGAGAACGCGAGCGCCGCGGCGAAGAGCCAGGCGAAGCCGAGCGGGTAGCCCAGCGCGGACGCGAGCGCGAGCAGCGAGAACACCGCGCACGCGCCGGCGCAGGCCGCGCGGATCAGCCATACCCGCACGCCGAGCGAGTCGGCGAAGAAGCCGAACACCGGCGGGGCGACGAGGCCCATCGCGGGGAGCGTCGCCGCGATCGCGCCCATCGCGAGCCCGCGGACCCCGCGCGCTTCCAGCCAGCTCGGGAAGAGCGGCAGGTACACGCCGAGCATGACGAAGATGCCGAAGTAATAGAGCGAGATCGCCCGCGGCGATGGCTTGGTATCCGGAGCAGGTGGCATCGGCTGTGAGCTGCCGCTCCCCGTGCGCGAGGGGCGTCCAGCGCGCCGGTCTCTGACGCCGGCGGAGCACAGGAGCAAGCTCCCCGCCCTGCTCGGCTCTCTGACCTCGGCGCGGATCGCGATGAGGGTCGGGAAGATCGTGCGCCGCGGCCCGGCGCCCGGCCGCGTGGCGGCGGCGGCCCATGAGGCCGAGGCGTCGACCGAGCGCCACGCGCTGTCGGACGAGACAGCGCACAAACGAAAACGGCGGCGCCCCGAGGAGAGGCGCCGCCGTGAGATGAGGGCGTTCGGCTCAGTACCGATCGCCGCCGCGGCCACCGCGACCACCACGGCCGCCGCCACGACCGCCGCCGCCACCGTAGCCGCCACGACCGCCGCCGCCGCCGCCGCCGTAACCGCCGCCGCCGTAACCGCCGCCGCCGCCGCCACCGCCGCGCTGGACACGCTCCTCCGCCTCGTTCACGCGAAGCGGGCGGCCGTCCATGAGCGCGCCGTTCATCTGCTCGATCGCCTGCTGGGCCTGCTCAGGCGTGCCCATCGTGACGAACCCGAAACCCCGCGACTGCCCGCTCTCGCGGTCGGTCACGATGTGCACGTCCGTCACCTCGCCGCTCTGGGCGAACGCTGCCTGCACGGAGGCCTTGGTGGCGGAGAAGGGGAGATTACCAACGTAGAGGCGAGTACCCATGACACTGATTCACTTCACGGCTCTGCGAGATGCGTCACCTTCGGTGCCGAACCATGCCCTGCCGCCCCGATGGAGCCGTGGGGGATCGAGGGAGGGCGGCGCTGGGGAGGAGCCCCCGATGCGCCACACGTTGCGTCGTCCAGTCCGCGATCAATCCGCGATCCCCGAGAAGAGAAGCGTCGTGTCGAGTGCCAGTGACGTTCGTGACCTGCCGATAGTAACCGAACGGCCCCCCCGCGCAAGCGATCGCAGAGCGCTCCGACCATCGCGCAGGCCGCTCGCGCGTCCCGGACACCAGCGGCCCGCTCGAGCCCGCTTACATGTAGGACGGTGTCAGTACCTGGCGGGGCGACGGAACGTGGCGCCGAGATCCCAGCCCTCGCCGTGGATTGCGCGCGCGAGCGCGACACTTGGCATCACGGCGCCCGCGATCCGCACCTCGGCGACCACGCCGACGCGGAGCGTCGCGGTGAGCGAGCGCGGCGCCGCGCTCGGCCCGAGCCGCGGTGGGTGACGGGCGAGGTCGAGCGCGCGGGCCCGGTTGTCCGCCGTCGCGAGCGCGAGCAACGCGCTGAGCGGCCCCGGGCCGAGCGGACGCACCAGCTCGATCGCGAGCGTCGCCTTGCCGCGGGCGCGGCGGCGCCCGAGCTCGGCGCGCGGGACGGGGGCGGGCGTGACCTCGTGCCCAGGGCGCGAGAGGATCGGCGCGATCGCCTCGGCGACCTCGACGAGGTGCGCGGCCGACTCGTCGACGAGCAGCTCCGCCGGAGGACCGCCCCACGCGGGATCGCCGTGCCCCCTCGGCAGAGCGGCCAGGCCGAGGTGCGCGAGGCGCTCGGGCGGCAACGCGTCGACGAGCCGCTGCGCGACCCCGGGCTGACCGAAGAGCCCGGCCTCGGGGCCCGTGATGAGCACGATCCAGCCCGCGACGCCCAGGTCGAAGCGGACGGCGCCGCGCCGGCTCGTGTGCAGCCCGGCGCCGAGCCAGCCGAGATCGTCGCGCTCGGCCTCGAACGCGCGGAGCGAGGTCGTCAGATCGCCGGAGCGGACCACCTCGATGACGTCGAGGAAGGCCGGGCCGCGCGCGGCGACGTCGTTGCGCGTCAGCGTGAGCTGCTGCGGGCCGACGTCGGCCCTGAAGGCGCCGGTGCCGTCCGGCGCCGCGGGGTCGAAGCCGCGCGGCAGGAGCGTGACCATGGGCGACGCGAGCGCGCGCGCCACGCGGGCGGGGTCCGCGCGCGGGAACACGGCGGCGAGCCGATCCTTCGGGTGCCGCTGGGGCCTCGGGACCTCGGCGAGCACCGCGGCGGCGCCGCGCGCGCGGGCGCGCTCGACGGAGCTCACGATGTCGCGGCCGTCCAGCCTGGCCATGCGGGCGGTGCGCAGCCCCTCGCGCAGGCGCACGACCGCGGCGTCCCCTTCGCGGGACGGGAGCGCGGCCGCCAGCGTCGGATAGGGGTTCCCGGACGCGTCGGCCCCGTAGAGGCTGTCGGCGATCGCCGACGCGAACAGGGCCGCGGCCGGATCGCCGAGATCGTGCGGGTCGAGCGAGCTCGTCGGCCACGGGAGGTGCATCGAGAGGCGGCCGCCGAGCGGGGTGCGCCCCATCGCGCGGGCAGGCGCCGGGAGAGCCGCGGCGCCGAGCAGGGCGCCGGCGCCGCCGAGGAACGCCCGGCGCGGGAGCGAGCGGCTCACCGCACCACCCAGATCTCGTCGGCCGTCGCCACGGCGAACGGGGCGCGCCCTGCCCCGTCGGGCGGACACACCGCGAGGGCGCGCACGCCCGCCGGCGCCGGCAAGCGCAGGACCTCCGCGGGCGCCGCGCGATCCGGCGCGCCCTGGCGGCGCCGCCACGACCAGACCACGACGGCGTCCTCGAGCGGGTTCAGCACGTCGAGGCTGGCGAGCAGCTCGGGCTCCCCGTCCTGATCGAGATCGCCCACGGCGAGCTGCGCCCCGGCGTTGCCCACGACCCCGCGGCGGCCCGCGCTGTCGCGGAGCTCGACCTCGCCGCGCTCGCGCGTGGCCCAGACGGTGAACGGCTCGCCCCGCGGCGACAGCAGCCGCGCCGACGCGAGCGCGTCGTAGCGGCCGCGCAGCGCCGGCGTCGCCGGCCGGGGATCCGCGGGGGCGCACGGCCCGAGCGGGCCGGTGAGGAGCGGCCCCCAGGCCGTGGTGCACGCGGAGCCCCCGCCGTCCGGGACCGCGAGCCCGGGGAGCTCGGCGACGGGCTGGAGCGCGCCGTCGAAGCGGACGCTGCGCGCCCGATCGGTCAGCCCCACGTCGGCGAACGGGGGCAGGAGCTCGCCGCCCTGCTCGCGCTCGACGAGCGTGGCGAACGCGATCGGCTCGCGCAGCGGCGACGGGTGCACGCCGACGATGTCCGGCCAGGCGCGCGACTGGAGCGGCGCGACGCGGCCGCCGCGGAGGCGCAGCGTCGTCACGCGCCGGCGGCTCACGCTGAGGAGCTCGAGCGAGCCGTCGGCGTCCAGATCGCCGCACGCGAGCGCGACCACGTCGCCCTCGAAGTTCCTGGCGCGGTCGACCTTCGCGGCGACGAGCGGGATCGGCGCGAGGAAGCTGCGGATCTCCGCGTCGAGGGGCGCCTCGGCGTAAGCGTGGGCGATCGGCCCCGGCTCCGGATCGCGGAGGCGCGCCCAGACGGTGCCGGGCACCGGGTACACGTCGGCGGTGACGCGCAGCCGCCCCGCCGCGATCTCGACGGCGAGGTGGACGAGCGCCCCCTCGCTGCGCGCGGCCTCGCGCGCGAGCGGCAGCGCGAGCGGGTCCCGCTGCGGCCGCGCGCCCGCGCCGAGCTTGCCCGCGAGGTGGGCGGCCAGCGCGGCGGTGAGCTGGGCGCCGCGCGGCGCCGGCGCGTCGGAGACGAGCGGGGCGGCGGCCACGAGCGCGCGGCCGGTCGCGCCGTCGAGGGAGCGCGCGAGCTCGTCCACGACGCGGGCGATGGCCGGGCGCAGCGGCCGCGGGGCGGACGGCGCAGGCGCGCGCGGCGCGGCGGCGACGGGCGGGCGCGGCGACGGGGCGGCGGGCGGACGCGATGGCTGCGCGACGGCAGGGCGCGCGAGCGCGAGGAGGGCGAGGAGGAGGAGGCGCCGGGGCAACAACGCCGAGATGTTACGCGCGACGGCGGGGTCGAGGCCAGAGCCGCAGCCCTGCCGGCACGACGAGGAGCGCGACGGCGAGGCCGACCGCGCTGCCGAGCGCCCCGACCCGGCCGAGATCGCGGAGGCCGTCGAAGTCGCAGAACGCGAGCGCGGCGAAGCCGGCGGCCGTGGTCAGCGCCGTGGCGGCGATCGGCGGCCCCTCGCGGCGCAGCGTCTCGCGGATCACCGCGTCGCCGCCGCCCTCCGCCTCGACGTCGCGGGCGCGGTGGAGCAGGAACATCCCCTCGTCCACGGTGATCCCGAGCAGGACCGGGATGACGAGCGCGTCGTACGCGTGCAGGGGGATGTCGAGCACCCGGACCAGCAGGAGGACGAGCGAGATCTCCGAGGCGACCACGAGCGCGGCCAGCGCGATGTCGCGCGCGCTCCGCAGGGAGGCCGAGAGCGCGAGCAGGACGAGCAGCCCCGCGGCGAGCCCGATCCGCGGCATGTCGTGCGCGAGCGTCTCGCGGAGCGACCCCTCGAGCCGGCTGTAGCCGGTGAGCATGGCCCGCGGATCCTCCTCGCGGATCGCGCGCTCGATCCGCTCGACCGAGCCGGCCTCGCGGGGCCGCACGTACACCGCGACGAGCGCCTCGCCCGCGTCCGCGCCGAGGTAGCGCGAGAGCAGGATGGCCGCGGGGCCGCGCTCCAGGTCGGAGAGCGCCACCTCCTGCCGCGGCGGCGCGCGCATGCCGTCGAGCACCGCCCTGAAGCGCTCGGGGGCGAAGCCCGTGTCGCGGAGCGCCCGCTCGAGCTCGTCGGCCCTCCCGGGCAGGTCGAGCGCGTCGCGCGCGGCGAACCGCTCGGCCTGGGTCGAGGGGGCGGGCGCGAGCGCGGTGAGCGCGTCGACCGCCTCCACGTCGGCCTTCATCGAGGCGAGCCGCTCCGCGATCCGGTCGGCCCGCGCCCGGGCGCGCTCCTGGTCGCCGTCCGCGAGCAGGACCACCCACTGGCCACGCCGCCCGCCGAACGCGTCGAAGATCGCCTGCTGCACCTGGAGGGGCTCGAGCGCGGCGGGCCTGATGGCGACGACGGACTCGGCGAGCGGCGGCGCGGCGCCGAGGGCGACGGCCGCGATGGGCGCCGCCGCCAGCGCCGCGACCGCGAGCGCGCGGCCCCGGGTCCGGGTGAGCCGGTAGAGGCCCCCGGGCCAGCGCGCCGGCGCCTCGGGGGGCGGCGCGCCCCGCTCGAGCCAGGCGCCGATGGCCGGCGTCACGAGGAGGATCGCGATCGCCGTGAGCACCTCGCCCGCGGCGCACAGGAGGCCGAGCTGCCGGAGCGCGTTGATGTCCGACAGCGCGAGGGCCCCGAACGCCGCGGCCGCGGTGAGCGCGGCGACGAGCACCGCGCGGGAGGTCCTCGCCCTCGCGGCGCGCGCCGCCGCCTCCGGATCGAGGCCGTCTCGCCGCGCCTCGAGCAGGGCGGCGTAGACGTGGACGCCGGTGTCGACGCCGACGCCGACGACGACCGACATGAACGCGACCGCGATCGCGCTGAGCCCGCCCGGGAGCGCCGTGGCGAGCCCCGCGGTCCACACGGTCCCGAGCAGGAGCGGCGGCATCACCGCGGCGAGCGCGCGCAGGCGGCGGAAGAGCAGCGCGAAGACGGCGGAGGCCAGCAGCATCGAGAGCGACCCCGAGACGGCGAGGTCGCGCGTGAGCATCTCCTCGGTGGCCGCGGCGATGGCGTGCCCGCCGGTGAGCCCGAGCGTGATCTCCGGGTGCGCCGCGCGGATCGGGGCGAGCACGGCGTTCGCGTCGGCGACGAAGGCGCGCGCGTCGGCGCCGCGGAGCGCCTGCCCCGCCGGCTGCACCAGGACGAGGTGCACCTCGCCGTCGTCCGTGGCGAAGGCGCCGTCCGCCTGGGTGCGCACCCCGGAGCCGATGTCCGCGGACTCGAAGACGAGCTGCGCGAGCCGCAGCGGATCCGCGGCGATCGCCTCGGCGGCGGCGCCGCCGCCGGGCGCGAGCAGCATGGCGCGCGTCTCGGCGAGCCGCTCCCGCATCCCCTCGGGCGAGAGCGCCGCGCTGAGCCGCTCGCGCACGCGCGCGTCCGCGTGCCGGAACGCGAGCCACGGATCGAGCGCGCGCGAGGCGTCGATCCGGTCCGCGGCGCGCTGCACGGTCGGGCGCGCCGCGAGGGCGCGCGCGATCTCCGCGGCCACGGCGGCGTTCTCGTCGGGGTCGTCCCCCTTGACCATGACGACGCCGAGGTCGCCGCCGCCGAACCCGCGCACATACCGGCGCAGCGCCGCGGCGTCCCCGCGCTCGGGGAGCAGCGAGGCGACGTTCGGCTCGAGCCTGAGCCGCAGCGTCACCGCGGCGAAGGCCGCGAGCGTCAGCGCCGCGAGGGCGAGCGCGACGAGGAGGCGGAGCGGCCGGCGCGGGGAGCCTGCGCGGGCCGACGAGGGCGAGGAGGGCGCTGCCATGGCGGGGCCGGGTCGAGCCCGGCGCCGCTCCTCTACCCTCGCGCCCGCCTCGCCGCGAGGACATCGACGCGGGCCGCGCGCCCGAGGTAGCCGCGCTCGCCGGGGCGGCCGCGCTTGCGCTCGCGAGGGCGCCGGTCCATCCCGCCTGCATGGAGCTCCCCCCGATCGTCCTCGCAGGCCGAGCCGTCCTGCGGAAGCCCGCCGCGCCCGTCCCGCCCGACGAGATCGGGACGAAGCCGCTCAAGCGCCTCGTCTCCACGATGGTCGCCGTCATGCGCAAGGCGCCCGGCGTGGGCCTCGCGGCGCCGCAGATCGGCGTCAGCCAGCAGGTGATCGTGCTCGAGGACAGCGAGGCGCTGATGTCCCGCCTCACGCCGGCCGAGCGCGCTGAGCGGGGCCGCGCGCCCTTCCCGCTCAAGGTGATCATCAACCCGACCTTGAAGGTCCTCGGCGCGTCGCCCCCGGACGCGCCGGGCGCGGGGCGAGCGACGTTCTTCGAGGGCTGCCTGAGCGTCCCGGGCTACATGGCGCTGGTCGAGCGGGATCTGTCGGTCGAGGTGAGCGGCGTCGACGCGGACGGCGAGGAGGTCCGCTGGGAGGCGACCGGCTGGCCTGCCCGGATCCTCCAGCACGAGGTCGATCACCTGCGCGGCACGCTCTACGTCGATCGCATGCTCACGCGGTCGCTCTGCAGCAACGAGGAGGCGAAGCTGTGGATCGGCCGGCCCGTCGCCGAGGCGCGGGCCGCGCTCGGCGTGTGACCGCGGCGCGGACGATCGAAGGACGCTCGCGATCGACAGGCGGGCGCGCTCACGTCGACGGCGGGCGGGCGCTCCCTGCGCCGCGCCTCGCGAGCGCGTCCACGATCCGCTCCATCCTGAGCCCGCGCGAGCCCTTCACGAGCACCAGATCGCCGCCCTCGACGATCTCCAGCGCCCGGGCCGCGGCGGTGTCCGCGTCGTCGGCGAACCACGCCCGCGCGCCGGCCGCCTCGGCGGCGCGCGCGATCCGCGCCGCCTCGCCGCCGACGGCGATCAGCGCTGCCGGGCGGGCCGCCCCGACCTGCTCCCCGAGCGCGTCGTGCTCCGCCGCCGCGAGCGCGCCGAGCTCCCGCATCTCGCCGAGCAGCAGGACGAGCCGCCTCCGGAGCGCCCCCGCCATCTCGACGGCCGTCTTAAGCGACGATCGCATCGAGAGCGGGTTGGCGTTGTAGCTGTCGTCGATGACCACGGCGCCGCTCGGCAGCTCGAGGACGGAGAGGCGCCCGTCCCCTGGCGGGTCGAGCCCCGCGACGGCGCGGGCCGCCCGCTCGGCCGGGAGCCGCTCCCCGAGCGCCGCGTCGGTCACGGCGATCGCCGCCGCCACCGCCAGCGCGCCCGCCTCGCCGAGCAGCGGCACGACGAGCTCCAGCGCCTCGCCTCCCCGCTCGATCCGCGCCGAGCTGCCGCGCACCCCGGCCGGGCGCCGCCCCGCGATCCGGACGTCTGCGCGCTCGCCGAAGCCGTAGGTGATCCGGCGCGCGCGGCCGGCGCGCGCGAGCTGCTCGACCACCATCGCGTCGTCGCCGTTGCCGAGCGCGACGCCCCCGGGCGGCAGCGCGGCGTAGAGATCGCCCTCCTCGGCGGCGACGTCCTCCAGCGTGCCCAGCCCCTCGGTGTGCTCGACGCCGATGGAGGTCAGCACCGCGAGGTCCGGCCCTGCGATCCGCGCGAGGGACGCGACCTCGCCGCGCTGGTTCGTGCCGATCTCGACGACGGCGAAGCGGTGGCGGTCCTCGAGCCCGAGCAGCGTCATCGGCAGCCCGACCGCGTTGTTGAGGTTGCCCGTGGTCGCGTGGACGTCGCCGCGGCCCGCGCCCGCGAGCAGCGCTGCGACGGCGCGCGTCGTCGTCGTCTTGCCGGCGGAGCCGCCGATGGCGACGATCGCCCGCGGCCCGCCCGGGTGGGCGGCGGCGCGCCAGCGGTCGCGGTGCGCCCTGGCCAGCGCCCCGAGCGCCGCGAGCCCGTCCTCGACGAGCACCGCGCCCCCCGCGGGCGGCAGGGCGCCCTCCCGCGAGACGACGAACGCCGCCGCCCCGCGCTGCGCAGCGGCGTCGAGGAACCGATGGCCGTCGAAGCGCTCGCCGGAGAGCGCGACGAACGCCGCGCCGGGCGCGATCGTGCGGCTGTCGGTCGAGACGCCCCGCACGGCCGGCCCTGCCCTCAGCACGCGCCCGCCGGTCGCGCGCGCCAGCTCGTCGAGGGTGAAGGGGGCGAGGTTCTGCGGGATCGGCGTCGCCATGGCGGGCAATCACCAGCACGGAACGGGGCGCAGGGCCAACGAATCGCCCGGGCCTCGCGCCCTCCGCGCGGCGCCGCGCGGGCTCAGCGCCGGTTGATCTCCCGCTCGGCCTCCTCGTAGATGTCGTCGCTCTTCGGCCGCTGGCGGACGGCGGGCCGGGGCGCGGCGGTGGCGCGGGGGGCCGCCGTCACGGTCGCGGGCGGCGCGGGCTCGACCTCGGGCGTCGTCGGGGGCGGCTCGGTGTAGTCGATCGAGATGGGCCCGCGGCCGCGCATGCTTTGCCACGCCGAGATCCCGATGAGCGCGAGCAGCGCGACCGCCAGGATCACGCTGAGCACGAGCACGAGCGTCCTGCCGCTCCCCTCTCGCGGCGGCGCCTCGCGCCGCGCCGCCGCGGGGGCAGCCGGCCTGGACGGCTCCCCGCGATCCGGCGCGAGGGCCGACGGGAGCGCCGGCATCTCGAGGCGCGCCGAGGTGGTGGCCCACGGGCTCTCGGCCGCCGCGCCGTCCCAGCCGCCGACCGCGGGCGGCGCGCCGGGCGCCGCCACGCCGCTCATGGAAAGAGCAGGCGGGGGTGCGGCGGCCGCCGACGGCCCGGGCGGCGCGCCGGGCGCCGCCACGCCGCTCATGGAAAGAGCAGGCGGGGGTGCGGCGGCCGCCGGCGGCCCGGGCGGCGCCGGCACGGCCGGTGGCCCGGGCGGCGTCGGCACGCCGGCGAGCGAAGGGAGGGGCGAGCGCGCCGGATCCGGCGGGGTCGTCCCGCCGGCAGCGCCGAACCCAGGGCTCGCGAACCCTTGCGGCGCCGCCTGGGGAGGCGGCTGCACCGCGTTCGCGCCCATTCGCTCCGTGGTCGGCGCCGGGAGGAAGGCCATCTGGCTCGAAGGCGCTCGCTCCGACGGCGGCGCCGGCACGAACGGGAGCGCGTTCGAGGAGTAAACGCCGCTGGCCGAGAGCACGTCCTGCTGCGAGACCATCCCGGGAGGAAGGGTCCCTCCGCGCGCCGAGACGACCGCCGGGGGGCGCTGCGCGGGCATCGGGGTCCCCGGCGGCGGGCCGTATCCGGAGAAGGCTGCCCCGGAGGGAGCCGGCCCAGGCATCGCCGGCGCAGAGGGCGGCGCGAACGCGGGCGCAGGCGGCGCGGGCGCAGGCGGCGCGGGCGCAGCGAGCGCGGGCGAGCCGTGCTGGAGGCGGGGGCACAGCGCGTACTGCGCCGAGAGCGGGAGCAGCGCTCCGGGCGCGGTCAGCGGCGGGACGGGCAGCGGGCGGAACGGGATCCCCGAGCCGTGCGCAGACGAGAGCGGTCGGCCTGACTGCGCCGCGCTATCGCTCTCGTGGGCTCCCCATGGAACGTGTTTGTCGGTCATCCGCGCGCCTCGAAGGTGCCCGCCGACGCGGACCCTCCGCCCCACACTGAAGCGGAGCAGCGCGTTCAATCTACCCCC
Organism: Sorangium cellulosum; assembly: GCF_004135735.1. GTDB lineage: Bacteria > Myxococcota_A > Polyangia > Polyangiales > Polyangiaceae > Sorangium > Sorangium cellulosum_F. The sequence continues at coordinate 8,608,799 of NZ_CP012670.1, forward strand.
AAGTCTCGGCACGCGGCCATTCTTCTGAGGCGTCGCCCCGTCCTGCGAGGCTCCGCCACGCCGGCGCCGCGCCGCGCGGCGGCGGGGCGCGCTCGCCGCCGCGCGGCGCGGGCCCAGGAGCCGCGGGGCGCGCGCGGGCGTCGCGAGGGCGCGGGAGCATCGGACGGCAGAGCCCGCGCCGAGGCGCTGTCCACGCTTGCCCGGAACTCTCGGCATGGCGGGCGCAGACCGCGGGCGGGGCAACGCTCCGGCCGGACGCGGTCTGCTGCCGCCGCGGGGCGGCTGTCGACCGCGGCAGCACAGTGCTATGGCACGTCGCGATATGGCCGCCGAGACGATGGGCCCCCGCACCGCCACCCAAGCTCCCTCCAACGAGCCGCGCGAGCCCGCGCGCTACGACCACGCCGAGGTCGAACCGCGCTGGCAGCGCGCGTGGGAGGAGGGCGAGCTCTTCCGCGCCGTCCGCAGCGCGGGCGCCGCCCGTGAGAAGCGCTACGTGCTCGACATGTTCCCCTACCCCTCGGGCGCGGGGCTGCACGTCGGCCACCCCGAGGGGTACACGGCGACCGACATCATGTCGCGCTACTTCCGCATGCGCGGCCTCGACGTGCTGCACGTGATGGGCTGGGACGCCTTCGGCCTGCCGGCCGAGCAGCACGCGCTCGAGACCGGCACGCACCCGGCCGACACGACGGCGCGGAACATCGCGACGTTCAAGCGCCAGCTCAAGATGCTGGGCTTCAGCTACGACTGGTCGCGCGAGATCGCCACGACCGACCCGCGCTACGTGCGCTGGACGCAGTGGATCTTCCTCCAGCTGTTCAAGAAGGGCCTCGCGTACCAGGACGAGGTGAGCGTCAACTGGTGCCCGGCGCTCGGCACCGTCCTCGCGAACGAGGAGGTGGTCGACGGCAAGAGCGAGCGCGGCTCGCACCCCGTCTACCGGACGCCGCTCCGGCAGTGGATGCTCCGCATCACCGCCTACGCCGACCGCCTGGCGGAGGATCTCCGCCTGGTCGACTGGCCCGAGGGGACGGTCGCGATGCAGCGCGCCTGGATCGGCCGCTCCGAGGGGGCGCTCATCACGTTCGAGGTCAAGGGGTGGGGCCAGGGCGCCGTGAGCGTGTTCACGACGCGGCCCGACACGCTGATGGGCGTCACCTACGTCGTGCTCGCGCCCGAGCACCCGCTCACGAGCTGGATCACGTCCACCGAGGGCAGCACGTCCGAGGCGCGGCGCGAGGCGGTGCGCGCCTATGTCGCCGCGGCGGCGAGCAAGAGCGATCGCGAGCGCCTCACCGCCGCCGCGAAGGAGAAGACCGGCGTCGACACGGGCCTCGTCGCCGTGCACCCGATCACGGGCGCGGAGGTGCCGATCTGGGTCGCCGACTACGTGCTCGGCGGCTACGGCACCGGCGCCGTGATGGCGGTGCCCGGGCACGACGAGCGCGACTTCGCCTTCGCCCGCGCCTACGGGCTGCCCATCGTCGAGGTCGTGAGCCCCGACGGCGCGCTGCACGACGGCCTCGCGGCGGCCTACGTCGATCCCGGCGTCGCGGTCCGCAGCGGCGAGTTCGACGGGCTCAGGACGGAGGAGTGCAAGCGCGCGGTCGTCGACCGCCTCACGGCGCTCGGCCGGGGCCGGCGCGAGGTGAACTACAAGCTGCGCGACTGGGTCTTCTCGCGCCAGCGCTACTGGGGCGAGCCGATCCCCATCTATTTCCCCGTGGAGATGGCCGCTCCCGACGGCGATCCCAGGAAGGGCGACGCGCACACGATCCGCTACGACCAGCCGATCGCGGTGGACGACGCCAGCCTGCCGATCGAGCTGCCGCCGCTCGCGGACTTCCGCCCTGGCGACGATCCGGCCGGCCCGCTGGCGCGCGCGGTGGACTGGCGGTTCTTCCAGAAGGACGGCGAGTGGTATGCGCGCGAGACGAACACGATGCCGCAGTGGGCGGGGTCGTGCTGGTATTACCTGCGCTTCATCGATCCGCAGAACGACGCGGAGCCGTTCTCGGAGGCCGCTTACGACGCGTGGATGCCCGTCGACCTCTACGTCGGCGGCGCGGAGCACGGCGTGCTGCACCTGCTCTACGCGCGCTTCTGGCACAAGGTGCTCTACGACCTCGGCCACGTGAAGCACCCCGAGCCGTTCATGAAGCTCGTGCATCAGGGGATGATCCTCGGCGAGGACAACGAGAAGATGTCGAAGTCGCGGGGCAACGTCATCAACCCCGACGACATCGTGCGGGCCTACGGCGCCGACGTGCTGCGGCTCTACGAGATGTTCATGGGCCCGCTCGAGGCGGTGAAGCCCTGGCAGTCAGGGCAGATCCAGGGGGTGGTCCGGTTCCGGGATCGCCTCTTCGCGACGTGCACGCGGCCGCTCTCGGAGTCGATGGACGACGCGACGAGCCGGCAGCTCCACAGGACGATCAAGAAGGTGACCGGCGACATCGAGGCGATGGCGTTCAACACGGCGATCTCCGCGATGATGGTCTTCTTGAACCACCTGAGCTCGCTGCCCTCGCCGCCGCGCGAGGCGGTCCACCGGCTGATCCTCCTCGTGTCGCCGTTCGCCCCGCACCTCGCCGAGGAGCTGTGGCGGCTCACGGGACACGAGCGCTCGCTGAGCTACGAGCCGTGGCCCACGTACGACGAGGCGCTCTGCGTCGACGATGTCCTGGAGATCCCCGTGCAGGTGAACGGCAAGGTCCGCGGCCGCGTGACGCTGGCGAAGGCGGCCTCGGAGGACGAGGCCCGCGCCGCCGCGCTGGCCCTGGAGAGCGTGGCCGCCCTCTCCGCGGGCAAGCAGGTGAAGAAGTTCATCTACGTGGCGGGAAAAATCGTGAACATCGTGGTCGGCTAACGCCAGGCGCAGCCCGGCGAGAACGCGCGCCGGCGGCGCGAGGACGTCGCGAACGGAAGCTCCTCGGAGGCGATTTTCTTCCTTCTTCGAGGAGCGTGGTGATGCACAGCGCGGGCTGGCAGGTGCCGTGCAACGGCGTGTGGCCGTGTGTCGGAACAACACCGCGTGGAGCCCCCTCGCCGGATGTCTCATCGCAGCCGCCACGCTGGCCGGGTGCGCCGGATATGCCGAGGAGCCCGGCCCGCGCCGAGAGGACACCGACGCGGCCGCGCTGGAGATCAAGGGAGGATATCCCGACGAGGAAGATCGCGCGGTCGCCGGCCTGCTCATCACGGATCGGAGGGGGCGGGTCGCGCGGACCTGCTCGAGCGCGCTGATCGCGCCGAACCTGGTCCTCACGGCGCAGCACTGCATCGCGGACGCCCCGAAGCTCATCGCCTGCAAGACGGCGACGTTCGGCGAGCCGGTCGACGCCTCGCAGGTCTTCGCGACGCTCGGCAGCGCCTTGTGGGCGGCGGACGCGCCCTGGCTCTCGGCGCGCGCGGTGCTCAGCCCGCCCGACGGCAACGCGGTGTGCGGGCGCGATCTCGCGCTGGTCGTGCTGTCCTCGCCGCTCCGCGCGAGCGACGTGACGCCCCTCGCGCCTCGCCTCGGCCGGCCGCCCGAGGTGAGCGAGGTCTACTCGGCGGTGGGCTTCGGCGACACGGAGGGCAGGGCGCGCGACGGCGGCGCCCGCAGGCGCCGCGATGGGCTCCGCATCGAGTGCGTGGGATACGGATGCGGCCGGCAGGAGCGCATCACGGGGAGCGAGTGGCGCGGTGAGAGCGGCATCTGCAGCGGCGACTCCGGCGGACCGGCGCTCGACCTGGCCGGGAGGATCATCGGCGTGACGTCGCGCGGGCCGGCCGGCTGCGCCGATCCCATCTACGGCGGGCTGATCGCCCACCGCGACTGGCTCGTCACCGAGGCGAGGCGCGCCGCCGAGGCTGACGATTACGACGTTCCGTGGTGGGCCACCGCGTCCGACTGGGCGGAGCGGCTGCCGGCCCACAGGCCCGTCGACGAGCGCTGGCTCTCGTGCGCGCACGGCCCCGCGGTCGCCTCCCCCCCCGGCGACGGCGGAGCGGCGTCCGCGCTCGCGCTGCTCGCGCTGCTCGCGCGGAAGCGGAGCCGGGATTCCGCATCACCGCGGCGCGTGAAGGGCGCGGCGCGGAGCACGATTTCCGCCTGATCTCCGCTGCGACGCAGACCCTCCCTGCTAGGATGCGGCCATCCTGACCTTGCGGAGTGTCCATGCCCAGTTCGTCCAGCATCCGTCCGGCCGCGTTGCTCGCGGCGCTCGCGCTCACCTCGATGTCCCTCGGCTGCGGCCCCACCTACGTGCGCGGCAGCCAGGTCGAGGGGCTCGATGACGCGGCGATGAGCACGGGAATCGACAAGCACGACATCGAGCAGCTCCTCCACGAGAACCTGAAATCGCTGATGGCCTCTCCCGTCGCCAAGGAGTGGGCGCAGGAGGGCTCCCGGCCCACGCTCGCCATCTATCCCCTGGCGAACCAGACGAGCGAGCACATCGACAGCCAGCTGCAGGCGCTCCTGTCCGATATCGAGACGTACATGGTCAGCACGGGCCTCGTCACCGTGGTGAGCGTCGAGCGCCAGCAGCAGATGATCGCGGAGATCGAGAAGCAGCACGGCGGCGGGTTCGACCCGAGCCACATCGCCGAGTACAACCGCCAGCTCGGCGCGAGGTACTACATCACCGGCAAGGTCTTCACCTCCGACGAGCGCACCGCGGACGAGCGCCGCGTCCAGTACTTCATGTTCATGCAGCTGATCGAGGTCGCCACGAGCGCGGTGGTCTGGCAGAACCGAGCGGCCTTCACCAAGGCGCTCATCCAGGAGTGATGCGCTCTCGGCGCGCGGGCTCGGGGAGACGAGGGCGCGCGGCCCTGGCGCCCCTCGCGCTGCTCCTCGGCCTCGCCCAGGCGGCCTGCGGCGGCCACGAAGATCGGGTGCGCACCGCGCTCCACGCGCTCGATCGCGGGGCGCCCGCCGAGGCGATCGCCGCGCTGAACGAGCAGATGGAGGTCGAGACCGCGGCCGATCTCCCGGCGCTCCGGGGAGACAACGCGCTCCTCCTGCTCGATCGCGGCAACGTCCTGCTCAGCATGGATCGCTACAGGCTGTCCGCGCGCGATCTCGGGGCGGCGGACAAGTCGATCGACCTGCTCGACATGTCCCGCGGGGCCGCCGACGAGCTCGGGAAATACCTCTTCTCGGACGACGTGGGCCCGTACAAGGCCCCTGCGTACGAGAAGCTCTTGATCAACACGATCAACATGATGAACTACCTGGCCCAGCGCGACCTCGGCGGGGCCAGGGTCGAGGCCCGCCGCCTCGCGATCATGCAGAAGTACCTGCGCGATCACGAGGAGGAGACGGCGCTCATCGGCCTCGGGAGCTACCTCGCCGGCTTCGCGTTCGAGAAGAGCGGGCAGCCCGACGAGGCGCTCCTCTACTACGACGACGCGCTCCGCCACGGGCCGTACCCCTCGCTCCGCCTCCCGCTGCGCGCGCTCACCCGCGGGGAGCCGAGGTCGCCGCGCATCGCCGCGCTGATCGAGGGCGTCGATCCGCCGCCGCCGCTCGGCGAGGCCGGAGAGGCGGAGATCGTCGTCGTCGTCGGCTTCGGGCGCGTGCCGCAGAAGGTGCCGCAGCGCCTGCCCATCGGGCTCGCGCTCTCCCTCGTGGCCGACGACATCAGCCCCACGGATCGCGCGCGCGCGAACGCGCTCGCCGCGAAGGGGCTGGTCACGTGGATCAACTACCCGACCCTCGGCCGGAGCAGGGGCCGCTACGCGATCCCGACCTTGAGGCTCGACGGGCGCGCGCAGCCCATGGAGCAGGCCCTCGACGTCGAGGCGCAGGTGCGCTCGGCGTGGAAGAAGAGCGAGGGCACCGTCATCCTGTCGGCGATCACGAGGACCATCGCGCGCGTCGCGGCGGGCGAGGCCGTGCAAGGCGCCACCGAGGCCGCCGCCGAGGACAGCGGGCCGCTCGGGCTGCTCGCCGGCTTGCTCACGACCGCGACGCTGAGCGCCCTCGACACGCCGGACACGCGCGGCTGGTCCACGCTCCCGGCGCGCGTCGCCATCGCGCGCGCCCGGGTGCCAGCGGGGGCGCACGAGCTCGTCGTGAGCGCCCGGGGCGAGACGCGGCGCGTCCGGGTGAGCGTGGCCGCCGGCGGGTGGGCCTTCGTGCCGGTCATGGTGCTCCGGTGAGCGCCCCAGGGGCCCCACCACCACGCGCTCAGCGGGCGGACGGGAAGGGTTGCGGGCGCTGTCCTCCCGCGGCAGTCTCCGCGCCGATGCGAAGCCATGAAGTCCGCGCCGTGCTGGAGCACGCGCTCTCGGCGAGCTCTCTCCTCGCGCTCCTCGGCGCGACCGCCTGCGGGACGCTGGCGACGTCGCCGTCCTGGGTCGGCGGCGGGCTCGCGGTCTCCGCGCCGGTCCGGGCGGCGGAGGAGGACGCGGCGCTCGCGCGGGAGCGAGAGATCATCGCGAGCCAGCCGAGAGAGATCGGCGCGAAGCATCTCCTCGTCATGCACGACGGCTCGAAGAGCAAGCCCGAGGGCGTCCGTCGCACGCGCGAGGAGGCGCGCGCGCGCGCCCAGGAGGCGCTCCTCAAGATCCGCGGCGGCGCGGGCTTCGAGCAGGTCGTCGCGGAGTACAGCGACGAGCCGGGGGCGGCGGAGCGCGGCGGGGATCTCGGCGTCTTCGAGCGCGGCGTGATGGTCAAGAGCTTCTCCGACGTCGCCTTCGCCTTGAAGGTCGGCGAGGTGAGCGAGGTCGTCGAGACGCCGTTCGGTTTCCACATCATCAAGCGCACCGAGTGACCCGGGGCGGCCCGCCGGCCGCGGGCTCGACGCGTCCGCGGGAGTCGCCTAGCGTGCTGGCATGACGAGCCCTGCCCGCAGCGCGAAGACCGCCGAGCACCACCGCCTCGAGGAGGAGCGCGAGCGCCTCCTCCGCTGGAAGCACTGGGGCCCGTATCTATCGGAGCGGGCCTGGGGGACGGTGCGCGAGGACTACAGCGCGAGCGGGGACGCGTGGGGGCATTTCCCGCACGACCACGCCCGGAGCCGCGCCTACCGCTGGAACGAGGACGGTCTCGGCGGCCTCTGCGATCGGCATCAGATCCTGTGTCTCGCCGTCGCGGTCTGGAACGAGCGGGACGAGATCCTGAAGGAGCGAGCGTTCGGCCTGACCGGGCCGGAGGGCAACCACGGCGAGGACGTCAAGGAGGTCTACCATTACGAGGACGCCACGCCGACCTCCAGCTACCTCCGCTACCTCTACCGGTATCCGCAGCGGAAGTTCCCCTACGACGAGCTCGTCGCCGCCGCGCGCGAGCGCGGCCTCTCCGAGGGCGAGATCGATCTGCCCGACGTCGGCGCGTTCGAGGGGGATCGTTACTTCGACGTGCTCGTCGAGTACGCGAAGCGGAGCCCGAACGACATCCTGATGGCCATCACGGTGGTGAACCGCGGCCCCGAGGCGGCGCCGATCCACGTGCTACCGCACCTCTGGTTCCGCAACACCTGGTCGTGGAGCGAGCCGCCCGGCCCGATCCCGGAGATCCGGGCCATGCAGGCCGAGCCCGGCCACGCATCGCTGCGCGCGGCGCACCCCGAGCACGGCGTGCATTACCTGTACGTCGAGGGCAATCCGGAGCTCCTGTTCACCAACAACGAGACGAACCACGAGCGGCTCCATGGCACCCCGTCGCGGACGCCGTACGTCAAGGACGCGTTCCATCACCGGGTGGTTCACGGCGACAGGGCGCGCGTGAACCCCGGGCTGAGCGGCACCAAGGCCGCGAGCTGGCATCGCTTCGACGTGCCGCCCGGCGAGAGCAGGCGGATCCTGCTCCGGCTGGTCCCCGAGGCGGTCCAGCGGCCCTTCGACCGCGCGGACGAGCTCCTCTCGACCCGGCGCAAGGAAGCGGACGAGTACTACCTCGCGGTCCAGGGCCCTGGCCTCTCCGAGGACCGTCGCGCGATCCATCGGCAGGCCGCCGCGGGGCTGTTCTGGACGATGCAGTTCTACCATTACGACGTCGACACCTGGCTCCGCGGCGACGCCCTGACGCCGCCGCCGGAGCGGCTCCGGGGCCGCAATCATCACTGGCGGCACGTCTCGGTCGCCGACGTGATCTCGATGCCCGACAAGTGGGAGTATCCGTGGTTCGCGGCCTGGGATCTCGCGTTCCACGCGCTCGCGCTGGCCTCGCTCGACGTCGACCTCGCGAAGGCCCAGCTGAAGCTGATGGTCAAGGAGTGGTACCAGCACCCGAACGGGCAGCTCCCGGCCTACGAGTGGGAGTTCTCGGACCTGAACCCCCCGGTGCACGCGTGGGCGACCTACCAGCTCTACAAGATCGAGCGGAAGCAGCGGGGCGCGGGCGACCGGGTTTTCCTGGAGCGGGTGTTCCACAAGCTCCTCATCAACTTCGCCTACTGGGTCAACAAGCTCGACGCCGAGGGGAACAACGTCTTCGAGGGCGGGTTCCTCGGCCTCGACAACATCTCGCTGTTCGATCGCAGCGAGCGGCTCCCGCCCGGGGTGCGCCTGGAGCAGGCGGACGCCACCGCGTGGATGGCGATGTACTGCCTCGACCTCATGCGCATCGCGCTGGAGCTCGCGCTCGAGAACTCCGCGTACGAGGACCTGGCCAGCAAGTTCTTCGAGCACTTCTTGCGGATCGCGCACGCGCTCCACCACGCGGCCGACGGTCGCCTCCCGCCCTGGTCCGAGGAGGACGGCTTCTACTTCGACATCCTCATCGCCGGCGGCGAGCCCCGACACCTCAAGATCCGCTCGGCGGTGGGCCTCATCCCGCTCTGCGCGGTGCACGTCATCACGCCGGAGGTCTACGGTAAGCTCGCGAATTTCCGGCGCCGGACCGAGTGGTTCCTCGGCAAGAACCCCGCGCTGGCGGAGGCGATCACGGTGCGCCCGGACGGCCGGCAGGTGCTCTCCGCGGTGACGCCGGGGCGCCTCGAGCGGGTGCTCGCGCACCTGTTCGATGAGGACAAGTTCCTCTCGCCGTTCGGGCCTCGCTCGCTGTCCAAGGAGCACGCGTGCGCCCCCGTCTCGCTCGGGCTCGATCGCTTCGACGCGCAGTACCGGGTCGGCTACGAGCCGGGCGAGTCGGTCACGCGCATGAAGGGGGGCAACTCCAACTGGCGGGGCCCGGTCTGGTTCCCGCTCGGGTATCTGCTCTACCGCTCGCTGCTGCGGCTCGATCACGGCTTCGGCGACGTGCTCACGATCCCGCCGCTCGGCGATCACGGCCCGCGCACGCTCCGCGAGGGCGCGCACGAGATCGCGCGCCGCCTGGTCTCGATCTTCGAGCGCGATCGGGAGGGGCGCCGCCCGGTGTACGGCGAGCACGCCCTCTTTCAGCGCCATCCCGAGTTCCGAGATCGCCTGTTCTTCTTCGAGTACTTCCACGGGGACACCGGCGCGGGGCTGGGCGCCTCGCACCAGACGGGCTGGACTGCGCTGGTGGGCGATCTGATCCTCCGCATGGCGCGGCAGAGCCGCTCCCGTTCGTAGTGCTCCCTACCGGATGCGCGGTGCGGTGCCTCTGGTGCGGCGATCCGTGCTAGGAGGGCGCCTGTGTCGCTGGAGCTCGGCGTCTCGCTCCTCTCGCTGGCCGTCATCCTGGGCGGCTTCGCGGCGGTCTTCCGTCACCGGAGCGCGAGCGCGATGTCCGCGATACGGACGTTCGCCGTCGTCGCGGCCGGGTCCATCGCGCTGCTGCACCTCTTGCCGGAGGCCGTCGACGAGGTCGGCTGGCTCGCGCTGATCGCGGCGGCGGCCGGCTTCCTGGCGCCGGCGATGCTGGAGCGCATCGTGCTCGGCGAGGAGGGTGCCCACCGCGCGCCGACGACGGCGCTCGCGATGGGGTACGCGGCGGTGCTCGCGCATCAGTTCGGGGAGGGCGCGGCGATCGCGTCCCTCGCGCGGGTCGGGCTGCTCTCGGTGCCTGTGGTGCTCGCGCTTGCGGCGCACACGGTGCCGCTCGCCATGGTGGTGGCCATCCAGGTCCTCGAGGTGCGGCCGGGGGCGGGCGTCAAGCGCGCCACGAGCGTAGCGCTCGCGGGCATCGCGTTGGCCACGGTGGTGGGCGCCTTTGCGACGCGGCTCGTGGACGTGGAGCGGTTCGAGGCGGTCGAGCCGTGGGTGCTTGCCACGGTGGCGGGTCTCCTGATGCACGCGCTTTCGCACGAGGTGCTCGCGAGCACCCCAGCGACCGCCGTGGTCCGGGCGGGCGAGGCCGCGGGCGGCCTGCTCGGCCTGGCGCTCGCGGTGGTGGGGATCCATGAGGAGGGCTGGGTCCAGCAGATCCCGGCCTGGCTCCGGATCACCGCCCTGGTCGTCCTGGCGGGGCTCATCGTCCTTCGCAGCTACGGCCCTCGCCGCGCCACCCCTCCGCGTTGAGCGGCTGGGCGCGGCAGTTCTCGCCCCGCGTCGAGTAGCCATCCCTGGCGAGCTCGCGTGAGCCCTCACTCCATTCCTGCTGGACGGACGGCGGTCGCGGGTTGCGCGGGAGGCCTCGCCAGGCTGCCCGGCCCAGGGAGAGGGTGTTCTCCGCGTGGGGTGGGGCCCCGCCGAACTCGCCTGAGCCCTCACTCCTCCGGCGCTGCCGGAGGAGTGAGGGCAAATGGGCTCAGACACGGCCCGTCCCCACCCCACGCGGAGAACACCCTCTCCCTGGGCCTACCCCAGTCGACGCGGACAAGTCGACGCGGAACCAGGGACGCTCTACGCGGGACCAGGAGCGATGCCCGGAGCAGAACCTGGGACGCTCTAGGCCGTGACGCGGCATTCCCGTCCCCACCCCACGCAGAGACCCCCCCTCTCCCTGGGCCTACCCAAGTCGACGCGGAACCAGGGACGCTCTATGCGGGACCAGGAGGGATGCCCGGAGCAGAACCTGGGACGCCCCCCAGCCAGCGGCCAGGCAGATCGGAGTCCCGGCGCCCCCTCACCGCCAGCCGGGCGAGCGCCTCCGCAGGCGCCCCGCAGCCCCGGACCGCGATGGACAAAAAAAAACCTGCGCACAGGAAACCCTGTGCGCAGGTTCGAAGAAAATCCCGGCGACGTCCTACTCTCCCACCAGGTCACCCTGGCAGTACCATCGGCTCCAAGGAGCTTAACTTCCGAGTTCGGTATGGGATCGGGTGTGGCCTCCTTGACATCATCACCGGAAACTTGTGGGTGCGTCCCTAGAACGGAGCCCTGCGGAGCCGTCTTCTCTTCTCGCTCCACGCAGGACCAGCTGTGTCACGCTGCTCGTCACCCGAGCTCCGGGCGCGACGCTTCGATGTTTGCCTTAGAAGTATGGTCAAGCCGCACGACCTATTAGTACCGGTTAGCTCCGCCGATTGCTCGGCTTCCACACCCGGCCTATCAACCTCGTGGTCTACGAGGGGTCTTTAGGGGCCTTGCGGCCCGGGACACCTAGTCTTGAGGCCGGCTTCCCGCTTAGATGCTTTCAGCGGTTATCCGTTCCGTACATGGCTACCCGGCTATGCCCTTGGCAGGACAACCGGCACACCAGAGGTACGTCCACCCAGGTCCTCTCGTACTATGGGCAGCTCCTCTCAAGTGTCCTACGCCCACGGCAGATAGGGACCAAACTGTCTCACGACGTTTTAAACCCAGCTCGCGTACCGCTTTAATCGGCGAACAGCCGAACCCTTGGGACCTGCTCCAGCCCCAGGATGCGATGGGCCGACATCGAGGTGCCAAACCGCGCCGCCGATATGAACTCTCAGGCGCGATCAGCCTGTTATCCCCAGAGTACCTTTTATCCGATGAGCGATGGCCCTTCCATACAGAACCACCGGATCACTAACGCCTGCTTTCGCACCTGTTCGACCTGTCGGTCTCACAGTTAAGCTCCCTTGTGCGTTTGCACTCTACGCCTGGTTTCCAATCAGGCTGAGGGAACCTTCGCACGCCTCCGTTACTTTTTAGGAGGCGACCGCCCCAGTCAAACTGCCCACCAGGCAGTGTCCCCGACCCAGTTCATGGGCCCAGGTTAGATTTCCAGAATACCCAGGGTGGTATTTCAACGTTGGCTCTGCCGAACCCAGAAGCCCGGCTTCATAGCCTCCCACCTATCCTACGCAGAATATCCCGAAAATCACTGCCAAGTTGCAGTAAAGGTTCATGGGGTCTTTCCGTCTTGCCGCGGGTAGAGGGTATCTTCACCCCCGATACAATTTCGCTGAGTCCCTGGTCGAGACAGCGGGGATGTTGTTATGCCATTCGTGCAGGTCGGAACTTACCCGACAAGGAATTTCGCTACCTTAGGACCGTTATAGTTACGGCCGCCGTTTACTGGGGCTTCGGTTCGGAGCTTCGCTTGCGCTGACTCGTCCCCTTAACCTTCCAGCACCGGGCAGGCATCAGACCCTATACGTCGTCTTACGACTTCGCAGAGTCCTGTGTTTTTAGTAAACAGTCACAACCCCCATTTCTCTGCAACCACCCCACGCTCGGAGGGCGGACCTCCTCACGCAAAGCGGCACACCTTCTCCCGAAGTTACGGTGTCATTTTGCCGAGTTCCTTAACCAGGGTTCTCTCACGCGCCTTGGGATACTCACCCCGCCCACCTGAGTCGGTTTGCGGTACGGACACCAAAGAGGCTCTGTACGCGGCTTTTCTTGGAAGTTTGGGATCACCGAGTATCCCGGGCCGAAGCCCAGACCTCATCACCTCTCGGGCTTACGAGCCGTCGTTTGTCCCTATCGGGTCCTGACAGCTCACCCTACCGGCTTGAACACGTTCAGCCATCTGTCGTGCTCGGCCTACCCTTCTCCGTCCCCGCTTACTTCAACGCCACCCTTGGTGGTGCAGGAATATTAACCTGCTTCCCATCACCTACGCCTCTCGGCCTCGGCTTAGGATCCGACTAACCCATGGGAGGATTATCCTTCCCCAGGAAACCTTGGGCTTACGGCGACCGAGTTTCTCGCTCGGTTTATCGCTACTCATGCCTGCATAAGCTCTTCTCAAGGCCGTTACCGGTCGTCACCGTCCGGCGTGTATCTCCTTGAGAATACTCCCCTACCGCTCTCTCTCGAGAGCCCGTGGCTTCGGTACTGAGCTTGAGCCCCGTTGTATTTTCGGCGCGGGTTCGCTTGACCAGTGAGCTATTACGCTTTCTTTGAAGGATGGCTGCTTCTAGGCCAACCTCCTGGTTGTCTGTGCGCTCCCACATCCTTTGACACTTAGCTCAGATTTGGGGACCTTAGCCGACGATCTGGGCTCTTTCCCTCTCGGCTACGGAACTTATCTCCCGCAGCCTGACTCCCGGATACTTGTCGACGGCATTCGGAGTTTGATTGGGTTTGGTAATCTGGTAGGACCCCTAGCCCATTCAGTGCTCTACCTCCGTCGCAATTCGTCCGAGGCTATACCTCAATATATTTCGGGGAGAACCAGCTATATCCCAGCTTGATTAGCCTTTCACTCCTATCCACACCTCATCCCCCGCATTTTCAACTGCGGTGAGTTCGGTCCTCCAAGCGGTGTTACCCGCTCTTCAACCTGGACATGGATAGATCGCTAAGGTTTCGGGTCTACGTCACGCGACTCGACGCCCTGTTAGGACTCGCTTTCGCTTCGGCTTCACCTCGCGGCTTAACCTCGCCACGTAACGTAACTCGCAGGCCCATTATGCAAAAGGTACGTGGTCACGCATTGCCTTGCGGCCATAGCGCTCCCACTGCTTGTAGGCACACGGTT
>NZ_CP012670.1:8627500-10367500 GCF_004135735.1 Sorangium cellulosum
TCGGCGCGGGCGCCGCCGCAGCGCAGGCGCCCGCGCGAGCGTTTCCGACCGCCTGCTCCGCCGACGCGGGCTGCGGATACGATCCCGCGAGCGGCCGCTGCGGGGCCGATCCCCGGCTGAACCGCCAGCCGCCCGTCACGGATCAGGGGATCGTCTGCTACTGCGATGCCGGCGCGTGCGCGCTGCTCCGGGTGCTGCCCGTGCCCTGCGAGGGAGACCACGACTGCGCCGTGGCGCGCGAGCCGCGCCCGCACCCGACCCGCGCGACCCGAGACCGACCCCACGAAAAGGGCCGCCCGTGCCGCGACTTCACGATGTCGACCACGTGCGAGCGGACCAACATCTGCACCTTGCATCGCCACGCATGCCCCGCGCGCCAGTGAGCGAGCAGGCCGCGTCGGCAGGCCTCCGAGCGGGGCGCGGTGGGCCTCGCCCGGCGGGCTCGGCCGAACACCGGCAGGCCCGCGGCGGGCTCAGCTGAGGGCCAGCATGCGATCGATCGGCACGCGCGCGCGCTCGCGCAGCTCGGGCGCCATCTCGAGGCGGGGGGCGAGATCGCGCAGCGCGAGGTAGACCTTCTCCAGCGTGTTGAGCCGCATGAACGGGCACTCGTTGCACGCGCAGGTGCCCTCGGGCGGCCCCTCGATGAACTCCTTCTGCGGTGACGCCTTGCGCATCTGGTGCACGATGCCGCTCTCCGTCGCGACGATGTACTTCCTGGCGTCGTCGGCGATGGTGTACTTGAGCAGCGCGGTCGTCGACCCGATGTAGTCGGCCATCCGCAGGATCGGCTCCTCGCACTCCGGGTGCGCGATGAGCTTCGCGTCGGGGTGGCGCTCGCGCAGCGCCACGATCCTCCGCAGGCTGAACGTCTCGTGGACGACGCAGCTGCCTTGCCACAGGCGCATCGGGCGGCCCGTCCTCTCCGAGAGCCAGCGGCCGAGGTTCCTGTCCGGCGCGAAGAGGATTTCCTGCCCTTCGGGGATCGCGCGGACGATCTTCTCCGCGTTCGACGACGTGCAGATGTAGTCGCTCTCCGCCTTCACGTCGGCGGTGCAGTTGATGTAGGAGATCGCGACCGCGCCGGGGTGCCGGGCGCGCCAGGCGCGGAAACGATCCACCGGGCAGCCGTCCGCGAGCGAGCAACCGGCCTTGAGATCCGGGACGACCACGATGCGGTCGGGGTTCAGGATCTTCGCGGTCTCCGCCATGAAATGCACGCCGGCAAAGAGGATGACGTCCGCGGTCGTCTTCTTCGCCTGCTGGGCGAGCTGCAGCGAATCGCCGAGGAAGTCGGCGAGATCCTGGATATCGCTGTCCTGGTAGTAGTGAGCCAGGAGGACGGCGTTCCTCTCCCGCTTCAGGCGACGGATCTCGTCGTGCAGATCCAGGCGCGGGTCGATGGGGGTGGCAGGCTCGGGTGCGACGCTCGTCATGAGTGCGTAAGGTAGGCACCGCGCCCGGCGCTGGCCAGGGCCCACGATCCGAGCTGGCGCCCGCCGCGCCCCGCCCGCGGCCACCGCCGCGCCCCGCCCGCGCTCCGGCCACCGCCGCGCCCCGCCGCGGCCGGCGTTGACAACGGCCGGCGTCGGTTCACGATCGGTGCCCACGGTGGGCCTGGGGGAGGCGCCCGTCGTCGCGGACGGCCACGCATGTCTCTCCTGATTCCGCTTGCCCTGCTCGCCGTGACCATCCCGCTCATCGTGGCCCTCCTGCGGGCGAATGAGCTATTTTACGTGCGCGTCGAGGGGCGTAACGTCCGGCTGCTCCGGGGCCGGCTGCCGCAGCGGCTGCTCGACGACATCACCGACGTCCTCCGCGCCGCGCCGATCGACCGCGGCGCGGTGCGGGTCGTGGTCGAGGACCGGCGGCCCCGCGTCCATGTGGAGGGCGACATCTCCCCGGAGCAAGCCCAGCAGCTCAGGAACACCGTCTCGATGTGGCCCATCGCGAAGATCCGCGCGGCCCCGAAGCGCCGCGTGGGCGCGTGATCTCTCCGCCGCAGCACCGCTACCCTAACGAGTCAGTCCCGCATGGCCGACGACAAGCCCAGAGACAAACCGCCCACCTCCAAGCTGGGGCGCCTCGCGCGCCTCGCCGGCCTCGCCCCGCGCACCCTCCCGTTCGCGATCGAGGGGGCCAAGCGCGCCCTCGGCGCGACGCGGACCGAGGAGGAGGAGGCGGAAGCGCGGCGGAAGATGACCCGGGAGGTGAAGAAGACCGCCGAGGCGATGCTGAAGACGCTCGGCGAGATGAAGGGCCTGCCGCTCAAATTCGGCCAGATGGCGAGCTACATCGACGGGCTCGCGCCGCCGGGGTACGAGGAGAAGTTCCAGTCCGCGCTGAAGAAGCTGCTCGACAAGGCGCCGCCCCTGTCGCCGGAGGCCGCGGAGCAGATGGTCACGCAGGAGCTCGGCGCCCCGCCCCACGAGGTGTTCGCGGCGTGGGGGCGCGAGCCGTTCGCCGCGGCGAGCATCGGGCAGGTGCACCGGGCCACCACGAAGGGCGGCGACCGCGTCGCCGTCAAGGTGCAGTACCCCGGCATGGACAGGGCCATCGAGAACGATCTGAAGAGCATCTCGATGCTCGAGACCATGATGGCGCCCATCGCCAGGAAGCTGCACGCGCGGCAGACCGTCGACGAGCTCCGCAGGGTCTTCCTGTCCGAGCTCGACTACGCGCGCGAGGCCGAGATGGCGGACCTGTTCCGCCGCATGAACGCCGGGGACGAGGACGTGAGCATCCCCCGCGTGCACCACAGCCTCACCACGCGGCGGGTCATCACGCTCGAGTACGTCGACGGCATGAGCTACGCCGAGTTCTGCGAGCGCGGCAGCCAGGAGGCCAGGAACCGCGCGGGCCTGTCCATCTGGCGCTTCACGTTCCGCTCGATGCTCCGGTACGGCTGGCTCTACGCCGATCCGCACCCGGGCAACTACCGCTTCCACGAGGATGGACGGGTCACGATCCTCGACTTCGGCTGCGTGAAGCAGCTCCCGCCCGACCTCGTGGCGGGCATGAAGCGGTACATGCGCGCCGCCATGGACGCGGACTGGAAGGAGTTCGACCGGGCGTGCGTGGAGGTGCTCGGCTACGACCCCGACGACGAGAGCTGGGACCTCTACCGGAGCTACACGATGGAGCTCATGGTCCCGCTGTGCGCACACGGGACCTGGCAGTGCTCCCCGGAGAAGGCGCGTGAGACCGTGGCGTACCTGACGCGCGGCATTCGCGGGCTCGCCTTCAAGGAGGGGGAGAAGATGCCCACCATCCCCCACGTGCCGAAGATGCCGCAGGACTTCACGTTCGTGAACCGGCTGCAGTGGGGGCTCGCGTCCGTGCTGGCGGGGCTCCGGACCGAGGCGGCGTTCCGGAGCACGATCGATCCCTGGGTGCGCGACGGCGTGCACCCGGTCCCCGACTGAGTCGCGGCCGGCCGCAGGCTCGACGGCGCGGGAGGTGCGGCGGCGCGGCGGCGCGGGAGGTGCGGCGGCGCGGGAGGTGCGGCGGCGCGGGAGGTGCGGCGGCGCGGGAGGTGCGGCGGCGCGGGAGGTGCGGCGGCGCGGGAGGTGCGGCGGCGCGGGAGGTGCGGCGGCGCGGGATGCGACGATGTCGCGCTCGCCGCGGCTCGCACCTTGACCTTGATCCCGCTCGCGGTGACATTCGATCGGGGCATGGACGACGAGAGGGCGGCCTGCGAAAGGCGCGTGGGGACCACCCTGCGGGGCAAGTGGACGATCGATCGCCTCCTCGGGATCGGTGGGATGGCCGCCGTCTATGCCGCGACGCACAAGATCGGGCGGCGTGAGGCGATCAAGATCCTCCACCCGGAGGTGGCGCGCTCGAAGGACCTGCGCGCCCGGTTCGAGCGGGAAGCGCAGGCGGTCAACCGCTTCCGGCACCCGGGCGTGGTCGAGATCCGCGACATCGACACGACGGATGACGGCGCCCCCTTCCTGGTGATGGAGCTCCTCGAGGGCGAGTCGCTCGCCGACCGGGTCCAGCGGCTCGGTCACGTCGAGGCGGGCGAGATGCTGCGGCTCATGGGCGAGCTCCTCGACGTGCTCGGGGCGGCGCACGACCAAGGGATCATCCACCGCGACATCAAGCTCGACAACCTCTTCGTCGAGACGGGCGGGCGCCTCAAGGTGCTCGACTTCGGCATCGCCCGCATGCGCGACGGCGTGAAGACCGCGATGCGGACCCGGACCGGCGCGACGCTCGGGACCGTGTCGTACATGGCGCCCGAGCAGGTGCGCGGCATCTCGGTCGACCACAGGGCGGACCTCTTCTCCGTCGGGGCGACGATGTTCCGGCTGATCGCGAAGCGGCGCATCCACGAGGCGCGCACGGAGTCCGAGCTGCTCGTGAAAATGGCGACCATGGCGGCGCCGCCGCTCGCGAGCGTCGCGCCGGAGACGCCACAGGGGCTGTGCGTCCTCGTGGACAGGGCGCTCGCGTTCGATCGCGAGCGGCGCTACCCGGACGCCCGCACGATGCAGGGGGACATCCGGGCGCTCCAGCGCGGGGAGGCGCCGCCGTACGCCGCCGCGCGCCTCGCGGCGGGGGACCTGCCGACGGCGGGCGCGCCGCAGCTCTCCCCCCTGGTCGCGGCGGCCGCCGCCGGGCGGGATGCGCCGGCCGAGCCCCCGCCGCGACCGCCGGCCCCCTCCGCGCCGCGACGGAACGAGATGGGCTCGGGGCCCGCGGTCGGCCCGGAGAGCGGCCTGGGCAGCAGCGGAGCGCACGCATGGGAGGCCCCCACCGTGGCGGCCCCCGGACCTCCGAACGGGAGCGCCGTGGAGGGAGCCCAGGGGGGGCCTCCCGGCATGGCTCAGGCTGGCTTCGGAGCTCCGAACGGGCCGCCGTCCGCCCTGTACAACACCGGCGCAGGCGTCGCTGGAATGCAGGGCGGGCACGCCTCGCGGCCCGGCGCGAGCGCGCCCCACGGCGCCCCCGCCTCGATGCACAGCACGGGCTCGGCCTTCGGCGGCGCACCCGCCTCGATGCACAGCACGGGCTCGGCCTTCGGCGGCGCACCCGCCTCGATGCACAGCACGGGCTCGGCCTTCGGCGCCCCCGCTCCGATGCACGGCGCCAGCGTGCCCCACGGCGCACCCGCCTCGATGCACAGCACAGGCTCGGCCTTCGGCGGCGCCCCCGCCTCGATGCACAGCACAGGCTCGGCCTTCGGCGGCGCCCCCGCCTCGATGCACAGCACAGGCTCGGCCTTCGGCGGCGCCCCCGCCTCGATGCACAGCACAGGCTCGGCCTTCGGCGGCGCCCCCGCCTCGATGCACGGCGCCAGCGCGCCCCACGGCGCCCCCGCCTCGATGCACGGCGCCAGCGCGCCCCACGGCGAGCAGGCCGCAGCCGGGTGGGCTCCGCGCCGCGCCCAGCCCAGGCAGCCGCCAAAGCTCGTGCTCGCCCTCGCGCTCGGCGGCATGGCGCTCGTGCTCATGACCGTCATCGCCCTGTGGATGGCGCTCGGCGATAGCTCCCAGGGCGACTCGGTGGAGCGCGATCTCCTGCCCGCGCACAGCGCGAGCGTCGGACCGACCCAGCTCGCCCCGTCGGAGGGCGACGACGAACCGCGCAGCGCGGATGACGAGCCGGCGTCGGCCCGCCCCGACGCCCCCAAGGCGGACAGCACATCGACCGTCAAGACCATCATCATCGAGTGGCCCGCGCAGCATCCACCAAAGAAGAAACGACGCGACGACTGAAGCCCCAATCGCCGGACTGAAACCCCAATCGCCGAACATGGAACTCCGCCCCTTCATGGTCACGAGGACATGCCTGCGCGCAGGATCGATGCTCGTGGGGTCTGCGCTCGTGCTCACGCTCCAGGCAGCGTGCTCGGATCCGGGGCCGCCCGGCCCGGGATCGAATGCCGGGAGCGGCGACGGCGGCAGCGGCGGCGATGGCGGTGACGGCGGCGGCAACGGCGGCGCGCCGCACTGCAGCGCCGGCGCGGAGGAGCCGTGCTATCCTGGCCCGCCGGGCACCGAGGGCGTCGGCGTGTGCGTGGCGGGCGTGCGGAGGTGCCAGCCAGACGGGCAGGGCTTCGGCGAGTGCGAGGGCGCGGTGGTCCCCAGGCCCGAGGACTGCAGCACCACCGTGGACGACGACTGCGACGGCGCGACGAACGAGCCCGACGCCCTGTGCGTCTGCTCGCCGGGGCAGGTCGAGGCCTGTTACAGCGGCCCGGACGGGACGAACGGGGTCGGGCTCTGCGCGGCCGGGCTGCGGGCATGCGACATCTCGGGGACGTCGTGGCAGCCGTGCAACGGCGAGGTGACCCCGGCGCCGGAGACCTGCGGGGATCTGACCGACGAGGACTGCGACGGCTTCGCGTGCAGCGCGCCGCTCTGGGCCGCGCTCTTCGGGAACCCGAACCTCCAGAGCGCGACCGCCGCCGGCGTCGACGCGCGCGGAGACGTGTACATCGGCGGCACCTTCTCGGGGACCATCAACCTGGGCGGAGACACCCTGGTGAGCATCGGCACCGCCGACATGTTCGTCGCCAGCTTCGACGCCACCGGAGCCCACCGCTGGAGCACGCGGTTCGGCGGCAGCGGCGCGGAGACGCTCCACGGGCTCGCGGTGACGCCGGCGGGCGACGTCGTGATCGGCGGGACGTTCTACGGCTCGTTCCAGGTCGGCGACGCGACGCTGAGCAGCGTCGGCGCGCTCGACAGCTTCGTGGCCACGCTGACCGAGGCCGGCGCCCCCCGCTGGGCGCGGCAGATCGGAGACGCCTCGGACCAGACGCTGCGCTCCGTCGCCGTGGACGCGGCAGGGAACACCGTGGTCGCAGGCTACTTCAGCGGGACGCTGCTCTGCACCGCGCCGCCGGCCACGGTCTGCGCCTCCAGCGCCGGGGGCACCGACATCTTCGTGCGGAAGTACGATCCGCGCGGCGCCGTCGTCTGGACCAGGATCTACGGAGACGAGAGGCACCAGCGCGCCACCGCCGTCGCCATGGACGCCGAGGGCAGCGTGCTCCTCACCGGCAGATTCGACGGCACCCTGTCCATGGGGGCCAGGCAGGTGAGGAACAACGGGCTCGCTCCCAACCTGTTCGTCGCGAAGCTCGACAGCGGAGGGAGCGCCGTCTGGCTCTCGGGTTACGGCGACACCGCGTCGCAGGAGGGCACCGGCATCGCGTCCGCCCCGTCAGGCGCGGTGCTCGTGACGGGGACCTACATGGGCTCGCTCGACTTCGGCCCGGCGGGCACGCTCCCCGCCAACCCTACGCAGACGGCGTTCGTCGCGTCCCTCGCCCCCGACGGCGCGCCCGTCTGGGCGCGGTGGTTCGCCGGCGACGGCGCGCAGGAGAGCGCGGCGATCGTCGCGGACGCGCAGGGCAACGCGGTGGTGACCGGCTCGGCGCAAGGCGTGGTCGATTTCGGCGGCGGGCCGATCCAGAGCGGCGGCGGCTTCGACGCCTTCGTCGCGAAGCTCGATGCGCAGGGCGGGCTGCTCTGGGGCAAGCTGCTCGGCGCCGCCGGCAACCAGAAATCGAACGCGGCGGCGATCTCGCCCCAGACCGGGGCCATCCTGCTCTGCGGGACGGCCGAAGGGACCATCGACTTCGGCCTCGGCGAGCACAAGGCGAACGGCACCGACGCGTTCGCCGCGCTCCTGTCGCCGTAGCCGCCCTCAGGAGGCGTCGCGAGCGCCGGCAGGGATGAGGTCGACGCGGCCGAGCTCCTCGTTGGTCGAGGCGATGGCGGCGCGGATCGGCTCGCCGACACCGTAGCGGCGGTCCGCGCCGATCAGCGCCTGGGCGGCGGCGTCGATGCGGTACGGGCCGCCCGGCAGCGCCTCCAGCGCGAGGGTGCCCGTCGCGCCGGACTCGACCATCTGCACGACCAGGCCGAACGGCTTGATGGCCACGATGTTGCCCTCGATCTCCTCGCCGATGCGGGTGGCGAACAGGCGCGCCACGAGCATGCGGTGCCGCTCCGTCTCGGCCTTCGCCGCGCTGCGCGCGCGCGCGTTCAGGTGGTGGGCGAGCGACGCGAGCGCCTCGACGTCCGCGTGCTGATCGCGGCGGCCCTGGAGGTAGCGCTTGACCACGCGGTGCACCGCGAGATCCGCGTAGCGGCGGATCGGCGAGGTGAAGTGCAGGTACAGCGGGGCGCCCAGGCCGAAATGCAGGCCCGGGTCGGCCGTGTAGCGGGCGGGGCCGAGCGCCTTGCCGAGCACGGTGCGGATGGCCGGCGCGATCCCCGACCCGCGGAACTGCGCCTCGAACGCCGCCAGGCCGCGCGGGGAGAGGCGCGGGCCGAAGCCGGCCTCGACGCCGAAGTTGTGCGCGAAGCGCTCGAGCGCCCGGACGCGCTCCTCGGTGGGCTCGTCGTGCACGCGGTAGACGCCGGGGAGCCCGCGCGCCACGAGCCAGCTCGCCACGGCCTCGTTCGCCGCCACCATCAGCCGCTCGATGAGGCGATGCGCGCCCGTGTCGGCGCGCGGGGAGACGCCGGTCGGCTCGCGCGTCTCGGCGTCGAGCGTCACGTAGGCCTCCTCGCGATCGAGCTCGACGCCGCCGCGCGCCGCGCGGACCGTCGACAGCCGCGCGGCCGCGGTGCGGAGCCAGCGCACGAGCGGCTCGACCTCCCCGGGGACGCCCGCGGAGCGGCCCGTCGTCAGGAACTCCTCGACCGCGTCGTACGTGAGGCGGGCGCGCGAGCGGATCACGCTCTCGTGGAGATCGATCGAGGTGACGCCGCCCTCGGGATCGATGCGCAGCTCGACGGTGAGCGCGAGCCGATCGACCCCCGGCAGCAGGCTCGCCGCCTCGCTGGAGATCGCGTCGGGGAGCATCGGGATGACGCGGCCGGCGAGGTAGACGCTCGTCCCGCGGGCGCGGGCCTCGAGGTCGAGCGGCGAGCCCTCCGGGACGAACGCGTCGACGTCGGCGATCGAGACGAGGACGCGGAGCGCGCCGTCGAGGCCGGCGGGCAGCACCGAGACGGCGTCGTCGATGTCCGTGGTGAGGGGCGAGTCGATCGTGACCGTGATGAGGTCGCGCAGGTCGCGCCGGCCGCGCGCGAGCTCGCGCTCGAGCGAGGCCGCGGCGGCGGACGCGCGGGACGCCTCGACGACCTCGCCCGGGAAGACGGACCGCACGCCGTTGCGGGCGAGGCAGCGCTCGATGCCGAGATCGGCGCCCGGCGCGACGACGCGCGCCGGGGCGACCGCCGCGCCCTCGATGGCGGCCACGACCGCCGTGCCCTCGGCGAGGTCGTCGGCGCTGCCCGGCTTGAACGGCCAGTCCGTGTTGGAGACGAGGCGATCGACCCGGAGGTGCGGCCGCTTCGCGTGCATCACGACCGTCCCGAAGAGCTCGGTGCGGTCGCGATGGACGAGGGAGAGCTGCGACGCGCTGTAGCGCCCCGGCTCGGCCTCGGTGACCACCGCGTCCACGACGTCGCCGTCGAGGAACGGGTTCAGGTCGGGCGGCGTCACGAAGGCGGTCGCCGGGGCAAGGGCAGCGCCGTTCGGCCTGCCCGACGCGCCCCCCTTCTCAGGCCAGGCCTCGATGTTCAGGAACCCGAAGCCGCGCGGGTTGACCGAGATGCGTCCACGAACCAGGGCATGCATGGGCGCTGACGGTACGCCAGATGCGGCAAGATTCGAGCGCCAGCAGCCCAGAAGACGTCAGGAAAGTCATCCAGCCGAGCAAGGAGAGCCCGGGGAGCGCACAGCTCCGGCAATATTCCCGTGCCGCGGACAAGGTGGGGGCGTCAGCAACGATCCCGCGGCGCGGCCGCGTGGCAGGGCGGCAAACGTTCGCACCCCCACGGATCGGCGTCACCAGATCGGCCTATACTCGGCGCAACGTGGAAGAATCAGGGGACCTCCTCGAGCTGGCGCGCGTGATGCCGCGAGACCGCTTCGTCCGGCGGGTGACGAACCTGCTTCTCGTGGTGTCCGAGGCCAGCCTGGACAGCCAGCAGATCGCGTTCCGGACCGTCGCCGCCTCGCCGGCCGCGCACCGGAAGCCGCCGCCCCCGCCGGGGCCGACGAGCGAGGTGTTCGAGATCGCCAAGGCCAAGGGCAACCCGTATCCCGATCAGATCTCGGTGGGCCGCACGCGCAACTGCGACGTCGTGCTGCGCAACCCCTCGGTGTCGAAGCTGCACGCCCATTTCCGGCGCGACGCGGAGCAGCGGCTCGTGCTCATCGACAACGGCTCACAGAACGGCACCCGCGTGAACGGCAAGCTGCTCTCCGAGAACGAGCCGCAGGTGGTCGCGGTGGGCGACGTGATCCAGTTCGGCCGCATGACGACCTCGCTGCTCGACGCGGCCCGCCTCTTCGACATCGTGCGCGAGCAGGCGCGCCTCGCCAGGGAGCAGGCGAACCACTGAGCGCGGCAGGGGGGTGATGCCCGCCGGGGGCTCACCGGAGGGGCTTAGAACCGGTATCCGACGGCGAGGTTCGGGAAGAGCATCGTGAACGTGCCGTGGGCTCGCTCCTCGAACACCACCTTCTTGCCCGGCGCGCAGTCGACGGTGGGGCTCGCCTCGTCGCACCGCCCGCCGACCACGTAGGTGTCGCCCGTCTCGTGCGGCGGGCCATCGACGAGGAAGAAGCCGACGCCCACGCCCGCGCTGGCGCTGAGGCGCCCGAGCTTCAACCGGAGCCTGAGCTCCGGCATCGCGAACGGGGCGGCCGAGCGCACGGGGAGCCCCCCGTTGTGCACGGCCACGCGGACGGTCCTCGTCGCATCGGACGCCGTGCCGGTCACCTCGTCGCGGGTCTCGGCGAGCACCACGCCGAGGCCGAGCGCGGCGCCGACGTCGAGCCATGAAAAGAGCCCGTGACGGTAGCTGCCGCCGACCATCACCGTCACGCCGGCCATCTGGAGCTCGTCGCGCATCGCGTACGTGACGGGGAGCCTGTCCGGGCCCCCGCCCGGCGCCGCGAACGAGGTCTCCACCGAGCGCTCGAGCCCCGCCTGGAGATGCAGGTACCCGGCCGTGAGCTCGATGGCAGCGCCGACAGGGAACTCGTAGCTGCCGCGCAGGCCGGCGAGGACGCCGGCAGGGGGCGAGCCGCTGGAGCAGCGATAGCGATCACAGCTCAGCTCGGCCCCGCTGTGGAGCGACGAGGCAGACGCGTGGCCGACGAGCGCCTCCAGCCAGAAGACGCCGATCTTCCGCCCCCAGCGCGGGTGGGCCTCGTCGATCGCGAGCGGCAACACGAACTCGCCCGTCGTCGTCCGATCGACGGTCGAGCGCATCGTGCGCGGGAAATACCCCGGCTCGTGCGCCTCGAAGGTGTGGCGCCCGAGCGGCAGCGCCCCGCGCCACTGGCCCTTGCCGACGGGGACGCCGTTGATGGTCAGGTCCGCGGTGAGCGGCCGGGCGACGACGCGGAGCTCCTGTCCGAGGGGACCCGCCTCGACGGTCGCGACGGCGACCTGCCCCGCGATGACGCTCACCTCGCGCGGCGCGGAGCCGAGATCGGCCTTGCGCACCGAGTAGAAGTGCGGGCCCGGCGCGAGCGCTCCCTCCCACGGGAGCTGCCCGATGAGCGCGCCGTCGACGTAGAGATCGGCCCCGACGAGCCGGTCGTCCTCGATCCTCAGCCGGCCCGTGCTGGCGAGCGGCTCCAGCTTGGCGTCCACCGAGAGGGTCGCCGCGACCCGGACGGAGAGGATCCTCTCGAACGTGCGCCAGCCGTCCTTGAGCACGCGGAGCGTGTGATCCCCGGGGAGCAGCCGGATCGGCCCGGCGAGGGGGAGCCGGCCGCGCGGCCTGCCGTCGATGAGCACCAGGCCGTCGACGTTCGACGAGACGACGACGTTGCCGATGCGCGCCCGGAGCCGGGTGATCGTGGACGCGACGCCCCTGCGCTCCGCGTCGCCGAGCTCGGCGCGGAGCTCCGTGAGCAGCACCTCGTAGAGCTCGAGCGCCTCGTCGTAGCGCCCGAGCTGCTCGAGGCAGTACGCGGCGTTGAGGGTGTTGGGCACCGAGGCGACCAGCTGGCGCGAGCTCAGGTAGAGCTCGAGCGCGCGCTGGTGATCGCCGATCTTGCGCAGCTCGTTCCCCTTCTGGAAGAGCTCCTTGGCCCGGGCGAGCGCCTCGTCCGCCGGCGACCCGGGCGCCGCGGGCGAGGCGGCGGGCGGCTCGGGCGCCGCGGGCGAGGCGGCGGGCGGCTCGGGCGCCGCGGCGGGCGGACCGGACGGTTCGCCATGGGCTTTCGCGGTCTGCGCGCGGGCCAGGGGCGCGAGCGCCGCAACCCCCGCGACGAACAGGCTCGCCGCGGCGGCGAGCCGTGGGAGGCGCGGCCGCAGGATCACCACCGATCGACCGGCATCACCGCGGTCGGCGCCGGCTCGACCGACGGCGCCTCGACGGAGGGGGCAGGCGCGCCGCCCGCAGGACCGCCCGCGGGAGAAGAGCCGCGCGGAGCGCGGCGCGTCCGTTCGCGTCGAGGGACAGGCCCGGTGGCCAGGGTCGAGGGCGCCGGCGCGAGCGGCTGGAGCTCGATGCGCTCGGGGTGGACCGTGCCGTCGCTCAGCATGAACACCGTCGCCTTCGTGGTCGCTCCGCCGCGGCTCACCTCGACCTCGAACATGTCGCCAGGCTGGCCCGTCAGATCGAGCCGGCCGTCGCTCACGTCGCGCGCCGCACCGTTGACCCGCGCCGTCGCTTCCTTCGGAAGCGCCACCCTCGCCGTGAAGGGCGCGGCTGGCCGGGGCGCCGCCGGCGGCGCGGACGCAGCCGGCGCGGACGCGGCCGACGGCGCAGACGCGGCCGACAGCGCGGGCGCGGCAGGCGGCGCAGACGCGGGCGCGGCGGACGGCGCGGCGGGCCCGCGCTGGGCGACGGCCGCCGCGGGCTCGCCCTCGCCCGTCGCGCCGCGCAGGGCGAGGCCCGCGGCGAGCGCGGCGAGCGCGGCGACCGTGACGGCCGCGCCGACGAGGCGCCTCCGCCCGCCGCCGGGCGGCTGCGACGCCGTGAACGAGCTGCCGCCGAGCGAGCGCTCGTCCCCGTCGACCGAACGAGAGCCCCTGGACTCGCGGCGCAGCTCGGACATCGGCGTGGCGCGGGCGCGCCGCTCCGCGTCGATGCCGCGCAGCAGATCCAGCGTGACGACCTCGGTGCCGTCGGCGTGCGGCGCGAGCGCGGCGATCATCTCCTCCATGCTCTGCCAGCGCTCGGCCGGATCCCTGCGGAGGCCGCGGTGCACCACCGCCGCGAGGCCCGGCTCGATCCACGGCGCCGCCTCGCCGAGCGGCGGCACGCGCTCGGTGCAGATCGAGAGCAGGAGCTCGGCCAGCGAGGCGCTCGGATCCCAGGGGCAGCTCCCGCAGAGCGCCTGGTAGAGCGAGACGGAGAGGCTCCAGATGTCCGAGCGGTGATCGACGTCCTTCGCCATCTTCACCTGCTCGGGCGACATGTAGATCGGCGACCCGAGCACCCCGCCGGCGCGCGTGAGCTCGTGCGATACGCCGTCCCCCGTGCGCTTCGCGATGCCGAAGTCGCAGACCTTGACCACGAGCCTGCGATCGCTCGACGAGGGCGGGCGGAGGGAGCTCGGCGGGCGGCGGGTGGACGGCGGCGGGACGATCGAGCCCGGGATGCGCTGGCCGGGCTGCAGCGCGGCGCCCGAGGCGCGGCCGGACGGGGGCGCCACCGAGACCGGCGCGCGGTGGAGCGCGCCCTCGAACGGCGCGTGCAGGAAGAGGTTCGCCGGCTTGATGTCGCGGTGCACGATCCCCGCGGCGTGCGCCGCCGCGAGCCCGCGCGCCGCCTGGATGAACACGCGCACGACCGGCGCGGGCTCCAGCGGCCCGCGCATCCTGAGGAGCCTGGCGAGATCGGCGCCGTGGAGCAGCTCCATGATGATGAACGGGGTCGCGAGCGTGAGATCCGTCCCGAGCTCGAACGTCTTCACCACGTGCGGGCTGTGGATCGCGGTCACCGCGCGCGCCTCGCGGATGAAGCGCCTCACGGCGTGGTCGTCCTGCCCGACGGCGCTCCGGAAGATGACCTTGGCCGCGACGCGCCGTCCGTCGGGCGACTCCGCCTCGTAGACGGCGCCCATCCCGCCGCGCCCGAGGAGGCGGCGCACCGCGTACCGGCCGCCGAGCTCGCGGCCGACGAGCGGATCGGTCTCGGCGTCGGCGCGCTCCGCGATGAGCTCGCGCAGCTCGGGATCGAGCGGCCTCAGCATGTCGATCGCGAGCCGCTCCTCGCCGTCGCCGGCCGCGCGCAGCGCCTCGGCGAACGCCTCGATCGACGGGTAGCGGCGCTGCACGTCGCTGTGCAGCGCGAGCGAGAGCGCGGTCGCGAGGCGCGCCTCGATCCACGGGGCGCGGTCCTGGATCGACGGGAGCTGCGCCACGGACGACCTCGCGTCCGCGCCGGTGTCGTCCGGGCCGAGGTCGGCGGTGTCGGGCGTGACGTCGAGCTCGGCCCACGGCGAGGCGCCGCAGAGCATCTCGTAGAGCGTCGCCGCCAGGCCGAACACGTCGCCGCGGACGTCCGCCGCGGGATCGCTCGGCCCCGACGCCTCCCGCTCGTGACCGCCGCTCCTCGCCTTGCCCGGATCCGAGGCGGCCGTGTCGTGGCCCTTCGAGAGCCCGAAGCCGAAGACGCGGACCAGGACCTCCCCGTCCGGGAGGTGCTCCAGGAAGAGGCGCGGCGGCCGGACATCGCGGTAGATCAGCCCCGCCGCGTGGACCGCCGAGAGGCCCGCGGCGGCCTGGAGCGCGATCCGCACGGCGATGTCCGGCGAGAGCGGCCCCGTCTCCGCGAGCAGGGCGCCGACGTCGGAGCCCTCGAGCATCGGCATCACGAGATAGGCCAGATCGCGCTCGAGATCGTGGCCCGCGTCGATGATCGGGACGACATGAGGGTTG
Source organism: Sorangium cellulosum (assembly GCF_004135735.1). GTDB lineage: Bacteria > Myxococcota_A > Polyangia > Polyangiales > Polyangiaceae > Sorangium > Sorangium cellulosum_F. The sequence goes on from NZ_CP012670.1 coordinate 8,642,388, forward strand.
TCGATCTTCGACGTGACGCTCGCCTCGCGGCTGAGGCGCGACAGGGTGTCCTCGGAGACCACCTCGGGCCGCAGGACCTTCAGCGCGACGCGGCGGCCGGACGGACCCAGGGCCTCGAACACGACGCCGTGCCCCTGCGCGGAGAGGACGCGAACGAGCCGATATCCACCGGTGAGCGCGCCCCCCACGAGCGTCGTCGGATCCACCAGACGAGCTGTCCGGCCCATGACCTCGAGCATACGACGGCCCATCGCGCCCCACAAAGCACGAGGTATCACGCGACATCGTAATCGTGGGCGCGCCGCGTCGCGCGGGCCGCATCCGCCGAGGGCAGGCCGCAACACGCCGTGACGGGCCGCGGCGAGCCGCGTGAGCACAGGGCGCCTGCCATCCACCCACAGCGACGTCACGGCCGGATCGGCCGCTGCGACGCCGAGGCCGGGCCGGCAGGCCCCGGAGCGGAGCGGCGCCGCGGAGGAGGCGGGGCAGCGCGCTCGCGCTCCCCGGGGGGCCCGGGCCCCCTCCGCGCGGGCTCGCGCCGGGCCCCGGGCGCAGGCCGGCGGAGCGCGGGCGCGCGGCGGGCTCGTCGACTTCCATGTGGGAACGACAACCGCAGATGGCGCGGTATTCGGCCCTCCGGAGACTCGGTATGTCTGCCGGACGATGAGCGATTTGTCTTGCCCACTGGCGAGCCGCGACACTAGATTCGCATCATCGGATTCACCGCCGCTCGATCAGGATCCGAGCAGGACTGGTTGTTCTCACCGGCGCACATCGATGTGCGCCTCCCCCGCCGGGGGACATGGAGGCACCTTGACCCTGCGATGCTTCGAGCGGGCGCTCGTCGCGCTGGCGACGGCTGTCGTTCTCACGCTCCTCCTCGCGCGCGCGGCGCACGCCAGGAGGTGCTCTGACGTCGATGAGCGCCTCGCGGAGACGCTCGCCCGACACGGGTTCACGGGAGCGATCGAGTCGACGCTGGAGGAGCGGCTCGGGCGGAGGCTCGACCGCAAGCTGGCGAGGCTCGGGCGGGAGCTGTTCTACGACAGCATCCTCGGCCTGAACGACGACAACTCGTGCGCCGGGTGCCACTCGCCGACGGCGGGCTTCGCCGACACGCAATCGATCTCCATCGGTATCGAGAGCAACGGCGTCGTGGGGCCGCGCCGCGCCGGCCCGCGCAACCAGCGCCGCGCCCCCACCGTCATGAACACGGCCTTCTATCCCACGCTGATGTGGAACTCGCGGTTCTTCGCCGCGTCCGGCGACCCGTTCGACAACCGCCTCGGGTTCTCGTTCACGTCGCCCGAGGGGATGTCGCTCTCCTCCTTGCCGCACCTGCTCGTCGCGCAGGCGTTCATCCCCCCGACCGAGATCACGGAGATGACCGGATACGAGGCGCCGTCGTCGCACGACCTCGTGCGGGAGGAGGTCGCGGCGCGCGTGAACGCGGTGGAGGCGTACCGCCGGAGGTTCGCGAGGAGCTTCCGCGCGGTGAAGCGGGGGCGCGCCATCACCTACGAGATGATCGCGACCGCCATCGCGGAGTTCGAGATGTCGCTGACGTTCGCCGACGCGCCCATCGACAGGTTCGCCCGGGGCCGGAGGAGCGCGATGACGCTCGAGCAGAAGCGCGGCGCGCTGCTCTTCTTCGGCGAGGCCGGGTGCGTCGGCTGCCACGCGGTCTCGGGGGCGTCCAACGAGATGTTCAGCGATTTCGAGCAGCACGCCATCGGCGTCCCGCAGATCGTCCCGACCGACGATCCGGCGCTCTCGAACGTCGCCTTCGACGGCCCGAACGCCGATGAGGACTTCGGGCTGGAGCAGGTCACGGGGGACCCGGCGGATCGGTACAAGTTCAGGACATCGCCCCTGCGCAACGTCGCCCTTCAGCCGACGTTCTTTCACAACGGCTCGTTCACGTCGCTGGAGGGCGCCATCCGCCACCACCTCGACGTCCGCGCGTCGGCGCTCGCGTACACGAACGACCACCTCGCCCCGGACCTGCAGGGCGAGATGGGCCCGCTCGCCCCGGTCCTCGACGCCGTGGACCCGCTGCTGAAGAGGCCGATCCGGCTCACCGAGCGGGAGATCCGCTGGCTGGTCGCCTTCGTCGGCGAGGCGCTGCTCGACCCGCGCGCCACCCCGGAGCGGCTCTCGGCGCTCATCCCGGACGAGCTCCCGAGCGGGCGCGAGCTCCACGACTTCGAGTAGCCGCGTGCGGGCGGCCGGCGCGCGGCGCGCCCCGCGGCGCGCCGGAGCCGCCTGGGAGGTGCTCTCAGCCGCGCGAGAGGCAGCTCCTCAGCGACTCGAGCTGGATGCTGCACTCCTCTTCGTACTGCGCGGGGTCGCACGTGTCCTCGGCGTGGTTGCGGCACTCGAGGTACGACTCGTACGCGTCGACGCAGCCCGCCTCCTCGGCGGCCTCCGTCTCCGCGTCGCAGGTCTCGAGGCAGCCCTCCTCGCCCCCGGACGCCCCGGGACACTCGGCGACGCGCTCGCAGAGCTCAGGGCACCCCTCCTCGCCATGACCGCTGCTGCAGCCCGCGCCGGAGAGGGCCAGCGCGCCGGAGAGGGCCAGCATGGCGAGCGCGCAGCGCGCCGTCGTTCGAAGCACCTTCATGGCGCCAGCGTACCATGGGAGCCGCGCCGAGCGCTCGAGCGCGGCGGCGGGGGCTCCGGGGCGCGCCCGGGAGCGCGGGTCAGGGCAGGAGCCGGGAGACAAGGCTCCATTTCGCCGAGCGGCCGGACTTCATGGCGAGTATCGTGGTCACGCCGATCACGCCCGCGGTGAGCACGATGTTGAGCGGGCCCATGACGTTCAGGACCCGCTGCAGCCTGGCGGCCTTGCCCGGCGTCCGCGGCGACGGCGCGTCGCCGCTGCGGACGGGCACGGCGAGGCCGGGGGCCTGCTCGCTCATCTCCCGTCCGCTCACCATGTTCACGACGCTCGTCGCGACGGTGGCGCCGAGCAGGACGTCCTTCAGCCGCACCAGGTTGCGGGTCTCCTCGTCGATCGATCGCCCCGAGATCAGCGCCCGCCCGAGGAACCACGTGAGCGCGGCGGTGCCGAGCGAGATCGCGTTGACGACGTTGTACCGCTGCCAGGCCTCGGCGAGCACCTTGCCGCGCTCGTCCTCGGAATGGATATCCTTGACCGCCCGGTGCAATGCCAGCCTCCCGAAGAGCGGGCCGCCGAACCCCGCGGCCAGACCGAGCTCATGTAGTACCCATGCAGACGTGGAGAGAGTAGCCATGTTGTCGCACCTCGCGGCGACGCCCCAAGCAAGATCGTGCCCAGCGCCGGGCCGGGCGCCGTGATGCAGGCCGTCGCAGCCACGCCGGCTCGACGAGGGCGATGGCCTCGGACGCGCGCCCTCGCCTGGTGTGACCGCGGCCCGCGTCGTGCCTGTCGCGCCCGCGGAGCCCGCAGAGCCCGTGGAGCCCGCAGACCGGACCACGGCGTGCGCGACCAGGATACGCGAGGGAGTGGAGCACCATGGAACAGAACGGCGCAGCGAGGCGCGCCGGGCTGGCGGGGCCATCCGGCGCCTGGATCGGACGCGCGCGCTCCGCGCGGCTCGTGTCGTGACCGCCATGCGCGCCGCCCCGAGGGCGCGGGCCTCGAACGAGCTCCTGGGCTACCTCGCGGTCTTCACGATCTCCACGGGCGCTGCCCTGCTGTGCGTCCTCGATATCGTCCTGAAGCAGCCGGTCGCGGTCGATTTCAGGTCGTTCTATACCGCCTTCCTCGCGGCCAGCCGGGGCCTGGACGTCTATGACGTCGAGGTCCTCGCGGCGATCGCCTCGGAGATGCGCCTCCCCGAGGGGCCGACGTTTCCCTATCTGTATCCGCCGTTCCTCGCCTACGCGTTTCAATGGCTCGCCCGCCTGCGCCCGGAGGTCGCCCAGGCGGTCTGGTCGAGCGCGGCCGTGGTGAGCTTCGGTGTCGCCGCGACGCTCGCCGTCGCGGCCATCCGCCGCGCGTCGCGGGGCTCGCCCGGCGCCGACCGCGCGCCCGCGGTCCCCGCCGCCCTGATCGCGCATGTCGCGCTCCTCGCGTGGGCGCTCAACCTCCGCCACAACCTGGCGATGGGGCAGGTCAACCCCCTGGTCCTCGCGTTCCTCTGCGCCGCGCTCGCGCTGTCCCTCTCCGGCAAGGACGCCCTCGCGGGGCTCGCCCTCGCCGTCGCCGCGGGGATCAAGATCACGCCCGTCCTGCTCGCGATCCCGTGGGTCCTGGAGCGGCGCCGCCGCGCGCTCGCGGGGCTCGCCGCCGGGCTCGGCGCGCTCGCCCTCATCAGCCTGCCGCTCGGCGCCGCGCCGGCGTGGCTCGAGTTCTCGCGCCGGCTGCCGCGCATGTCGCACGGCGACACGATACCGGGGCTCTTCAACCCGGGCACGACGCCGAACTTCTCGCTCGCCGGCTTCTACACGCGGCTCTTCGCGTCGAACATCGCCGCCGTGAAGGTCGCGTCGGTGATCACCGTCCTGCTCCTCCTCGGCGGCGCGCTCGCGCTGGGCGGCCGCGCCGCGTCGCCGTCCTGCTCGCTGCGGCGGCTCCTGCCGCTGCTCGTCACCATGGTCGTGGCGAGCCCGTTCACCTACGTGCACCACGTGCTCTACGTCTTCCCCGCCGCGCTCTTCGCGCTCGATCGCGCGACCGAGAAGGAGCGACGGGCCGAGGTGGGCGTGATCCTCGGCCTGCTCTCGCTCGCCACCATCGATTTTCCGTACGTCTATGAGCGATTCAAGGCGCCCCTGCCGCCGCTCCTGCTCTCGGTGAACCTGTATGTGCTGCTCGCGCTCTACGCGCTCGGCATGCGCATGCTCTGGCGCGAGGCAGGGGCCGCGCCCGGAGCGCTCGCGCCGGCCGGCGGCGGCGAGGCGCACGGCCGGCCAGCCCGCGGCGCCGCCGCGCAGCGCTCATCGCCCGGGGAGGAGCGAGCGGCGCGGCGCCCCGCTCACGTCGAGAGGTGATCCGCGCCGGCGCCGACGAGGCCCCTCCCGGAGGTGCCGCTGCGCTCGCCTTCGGTGGGTGAAGGGCGCGAGGCCAGGAGCGCTGCGGCGGCGGGGCGGATCACGCCGGCGACGGCCCGCTGCCGGAGCCGCTGGAGCTCGCTCCGGGGGAGGAACCCGTGGGCGGACGACGGGAGATCGCCGCCCGAGCCGGCCGGCGGGAGGGCGCACGCCAGCTCGAGCGAGCGCGCGAAGGTCTCGGCGACGCGATCGCGCAGGGCCGGGCCGCCCGAGGCGAGGGCCCAGCGGACGAAGGCCCACGCGAGCTCCGCATGGCGCGCCTCGTCCCGGGCAATCGACTGGAGCGCCATGCGCAGCGCCGGCAGCTCCGCCGCCTGGGCCTCGACCTGGGCCTCGATGGCCGAGAGGGTCTCCCCCACGCACCCCTCGACGACGGTGGCGAGGGTGAGCGCCTCGAGCGAGTCGACACCGTCGAGCGCGCCGTGCAGGGGCAGCGGGCCCACGCCGACCGGCTCACCCGCGTAGGTCGAGGCGATCGCCAGCGCGAGGCGAGCGTGCCTCACCTCGTCGGCGGCCGCGCGGTGCGCCGCCTCGAGCAGCTGGGGCGGCGCGCCCTGCGCCATGAGCCCGAGCGCGAAGCGGCCGAAGGACGCCACGGAGGCGTGTTCGTTCCGGCCGCGCTCGGCCCAGCGCGCGGCGAGCGCCCGGCGCTCGGCGGGCGGGAGCGCGCTCAGGTCGGCGCCCGCGAGCGCGCGCTCGAAGCGCCGCCACGCGGACTGCGACCAGGCGCTCGGGGCGCGCTCGAGCGGCGCGAGGCGCGGCTCGCCCCCGATCAGGAGCGGGCGGCCCTCGCAGCCGATGGAGCCCACGAGGTAGCAGCAGCTCGCCGGATCCGAGGCCGCGCGGTTCGCGTAGGGGCCCTGAGGCTCCTCGCAGCGGCATATTCCCGAGCCGCCGGGCGGCAGATCCGAGAGGTGCGGCTCAGCCTCGGACGCCTCCGGACAGGCGCCGTCGACGGGCGCAGCGCAGTACACCTCGAAGCAGCACTGGCCGAAATAAAGACCGTCGTTGTAATCCGGCCCGACGCAGGTCGGATCGGGATAGGGATCGAGCGAGGTCGTGAGATCGCCCGAGCTGGAGCCGGCGTCGATCTGCGGACCGCAGCCAGAGGCCAGGGCGAGGCTCGCGCCCCACTGGGAGGCGACCAGGATACGGAGCAAGAAGGTGCGCATCCGGCGGGAGAGAGCAAAGCACGTACCGAGAGGACACGGGCGCTTCTGGCGTCAAGGCCCTCTCACCGTGCCAGCCTGTGCCAGCGCTCCGGCGATCTCCGCCATGCACGAGCGCCCGAGAGCAGCACGCCGCCCCCCTGGCGCCGCCGCGCGGGCACGGTCACGGTGAGGCGGTATGCGGCTCGTGCTCGACAGCTCCGTGCTCATCGCCGCCATGAGGCCCGCCGAGCCCGGGCACCCGAGCGCGTCCGCGTTCCTCGAGCGCCTGCGCGCGGCCGTGGCCTCGGGCGCGGCGCGCGCGCTCGCCCCGCCCGAGCTGTGGCTGGAGGTGCACGTGGCCGAGCAGCGGCTCCTCCTGTCGCGGCGCGGCGCGCCCGCGGCCAGGGGCACGAGCGCGCTCGGCGACCTCGCGGTCGAGCTGGTCGCGCCCGCGGACGAGCGCGCCATCGCGGAGTTCCTCGGGCTGCTCACGAGGCGCATGCGGGGGCGCAGGCCGTTCGCGAACGCCACCGATCTCGTGTACCTGTGGGCGGCCCACCGCGCGGACGCGACCGTGGTGACGCTCGATGAAGGGCTCGTCAGGTACCACGGCGTCGTCTGCGACGTGACGCGGCCGCAGCACGTCCGGTTCGGGTGACGCGGCGCCCCCGGGCGGCACAGGGCGCGCGGACCTGGTGGCGCCGAGCACCGCCGACTGACGGTCTCGGCGCAATGTTACGCTGGACGCGGTCGCGCTTGTCGGGTCGAGCGGGCGCGACTATTCCTGAGCGGTGCAGCGGAGCGCGCGAACGCTCGCAGAACCGAGCTCCGCGCCGAGGCGTATGCGGACAACATCGCTCTTTTCGCCCGTCCCGGCGGTGAGCCTCGCCCTGCTGGCGATGCTGGCCGCGCCCGAGGCCCACGCGCGCCGCAACGGGATGGCGGTGGACGGGTGCAACGGCTGCCACAACGGCGGCGCGGAGCCGGATATCACCATCGACCTCAACCCCGCTCGCCCCGCGCCCGGCGAGGCGGTGACGGTGCGGGTGCTCATCGAGGCCGTGAACGGCGGTGTCGGGGGGCTCTACCTCCGCGCCGAGACAGGCCAGCTCGCGACGATCAACGGTCAGGGCACGAGGCTGATCGACGCGCACCAGCTCGTGCACGACGCGCCGAAGCGGGCGAGCGGCGGCGCCGTCAGCTTCGAGGCGCGGTGGATCGCGCCGGCCACGCCGGGCGGGGCGGTCCTCAAGGTGTGGGGCCTCTCGGCCAACGGCGACGGCGGCTCGCGCGGAGACGGCCCGTCGGCCGCCCAGCTCACGTTCGCGTTCGGGTGTGACGGGACCACCTATTATCTGGACCGCGACGGAGACGGACACGGCGACTCCACCACGACCACGCTCGCTTGCAGCCAGCCGCCCGAGTACGCGGCCCAAGGCGGCGACTGCGACGACTACAGGGGCCATGTCCACCCCGGCGCCGACGAGGTCTGCAACGAGATCGACGACGACTGCGACGGACAGGTCGACGAGGAGCTCGAGGTGACCACGCACTACGAGGACTCCGACGGCGACGGGTACGGGTCGTTCTTCGGCGCGACGGTCATGGCAAAGTGCCCCCCCGACGGGTTCGCGCCGAGCGCGAACGACTGCGACGACAGGGCCCCGCGCGTCCATCCGGACGCGGACGAGACATGCAATCTGATCGACGACGACTGCGACGGGCGCGCGGACGAGGGCGTGCGCCCGGTGTGCGGGATCGGGCTCTGCGCGCGCGAGGCCTCCACGTGCGACCCTGCTTCCTGCGTGCCCGGCGAGCCGAGCGCCGAGGTGTGCAACGCCCTCGACGACGACTGCGACGGCGAGATCGATGAGGACGCCGACGTCTGCGCGCCCGGTCAGGTCTGCAGCGACGGCCGCTGCGTCGGTGAGGGCACCGCTCCCCCGGTGACGACCTCGGCGAGCTCGGGCGCGTCGGTGAGCACCGGCACCGCGGGCAGCGCCGGGGCCGCGGGCTCGGGCGGCGGTGCGCCGGCGCCCGGGACCCCTCCGGAGCCGGGCGGGTCTCACGGCGGCGGCTGCGCCGTCGATCCCGAGGGCGCGTCGCCGTGGCCGCTGCTCGCCTTGCTCTCGCCGCTCGCCCTCGCCGCGCGACGCCGCTCCCGGAGAGCGGGCGCCTTGCGGACCCCGCGCCCCTGATCCTGAATGGGGGCATGCTCTACCGCCGTTTCGGTCGTACCGAGATCAAGATGCCGGTCCTCTCGTGTGGAGGCATGCGCTACCAGCACGCCTGGACCGACAAGGACGACATCCCCGCCGAGAGCCAGCGCAACTTAGAGGCGTGCGTCGCCCGGGCGCTCGAGCTCGGAATCAACCACATCGAGACCGCGCGGGGATATGGCACGAGCGAAGAGCAGCTCGGTCGTATCCTGCCGAAGCTCCCGCGCGAGCGGATCATCGTCCAGACGAAGGTCAGCCCGGACGCGGATCCCAGGAAGTTCCTCGAGACGTTCGAGCGCTCGATGGAGCGCCTTCGCCTCGACCACGTCGACCTGTTCGCGATCCACGGCGTGAACGACGCGACGCGCCTCGAGTGGTCCGTCCGCAAAGGGGGCTGCCTCGACGCCGCGCTCGAGCTGAAGCGGCAGGGCCGGGTGCGCGCGGTGGGGTTCTCGACGCACGGGCCGCTCCGCGTGATCCTGGCCATGATCGAGGACGGCCGCTTCGATTACGTCAACCTGCACTGGTATTACGTGAACCAGCTCGCCTGGCCGGCCATCCAGGCCGCCACCGCGCGCGACATGGGGGTCTTCATCATCAGCCCCACCGACAAGGGCGGGAGGCTCCACGAGCCGAGCGACAAGCTCGCTCGCCTGTGCGCGCCGCTCTCGCCGATCGTGTTCAACGACCTGTTCTGCCTCGCGCGCCCGGAGGTGCACACGATCAGCATCGGGGCGGCGCGCCCGTCCGACTTCGACGAGCACATGAAGGTCCTGCCGCTCCTCGCCGATGAGCGCGCCGCGCGGGGCGCGCTCGAGCCGATCGTGCGCAGGCTCGACGAGGAGCTCGGGCGCGTGCTCGGCCGCGAGTGGCTCGAGACGTGGCAAGTCGGCCTGCCCGAGTGGGAGTCCGTCCCCGGGCACGTCAATGTCCGGGAGATCCTGCGGCTGTACAACCTCGCCAGGGCGCTCGACATGACCGCCTACGGCAAGGCGCGATACAACCTCCTCGGCAACGGCGATCACTGGTTCCCCGGAAACCGCGCCGATCGGGTGCAGGAGCTCGATCTCGCGGGCGTCCTCGCGCAAGCGCCGCAGCGCCACCGCATCCCCGGCGTGCTCGCGGAGGCGCACGCGCTGCTCGCGGGCGAGGAGGTGAGGCGCCTCGGCAAGCACTGAGAGCGCCTCGGGCGCCTCGGCAAGCACCGAGAGCGCCTCGGGCGCTTTCGAGCGGCGCGGCGGGGCGCTATGTACGGGGCCGCACCCATGCCCATCCCCTCACGCCTCGCCTCCGAGCACGTCGCGACCTCGTATCCCCTCACCCCGCTCTCCTGGGAGGTCGGGTTCACCGCGGATCCCGCCGTCCCCCCCGCGGAGCTCGTCCCCGCCGAGGTCCCGGGCGCGGTGCAGCGAACAAGCCGCCCGTGAGCTACGGGTGGGACTGGCACCCACGGCTCATCCCGTGCGGGATCTGGCAGGAGACCGGCGTTCAGCTCCGCCCGGCGTGCCACTTCCGCGCGGTGGATTTCCGTTATCGCCTGTCCGACGACCTGACCACGGCCGACCTCGACGTGCGGATCGAGACGAGCGACCCCGCCGCGGCGCGCGCCTCCTGGCGGCTCCTGGACCCCGACGGGGAGGAGGTCGTGTCGAGCGCCACGCCGGAGGCGCGGCTCACGGGCGTCCGGCTCTGGTGGCCGAGCGGCGAGGGCGAGCCGGCGCTGTACACGCTCGAGGTGCTGCTCGGCGGCGAGCGCGCGCACACGCGCAAGGTGGGCTTTCGCCGGGTGCGGCTCGTGATGCACGAGGGCGCGTGGGACGAGCCGGCGCGGTTCCCGAAGAGCCGGAGCCTGCCGCCGGTGACGCTCGAGGTCAACGGCCGGATGATCTTCGCGCGCGGGTCGAACTGGGTTTGCCCGGAGATCTTCCCCGGCGTCATCGACGAGGGCGTGTATCGCCCGCTGCTCGAGCTCGCGCGCGACGCGCACTTCAACCTGCTCCGCACCTGGGGCGGCGCGATCGTCAACAAGGAGGCGTTCTACGCGATCTGCGACGAGCTCGGGCTCATGGTCTGGACCGAGTTCCACCTCGCGTGCAACCTGTACGAGGGGGAGCCGAACTACCTCCGCGTCCTGGAGCAGGAGGCGGAGAGCATCATCCGGCGCGTGCGGCAGCACCCGTCCCTCGCGCTCTGGTGCGGGGGCAACGAGCTCTTCAACGTCTGGTCCGGCATGACCGATCAGTCGTTGCCGCTGCGCCTGCTCAACAAGATGACCTACGAGCTCGATCGGGACACGCCGTTCATCCCGACGGCGCCGCTCGACGGCATGGGGCACGGCGACTACCGCTTTCGCGACGAGCGCGGCCGGGAGCCCCCACCAGATCTTCGCGTCGGCGAGCAACACGGCCTATTCCGAGTTCGGCTGCCCCGGCCCCTCGGACGTGGACTACCTGAAGACGTTCATCCCCGAGGCCGAGCTCTTCCCGCCGCGGAGGGGCACGGCGTGGGAGGCGCACCACGGCTTCAGCGCCTGGAACATGGATCCGGGGAGCTGGCTGTGTCAGGCCACCATCGAGCACTACTTCGGCCCGGCGCGCTCGCTCGAGGAGCTCGTGGAGCGAGGGCAGCTCCTCCAGGGCGAGGGCTACAAGTTCATTCGTGCTCCCGAGGTTCGAGGGGAGCACCTTCCGGCTCGAGCTCCGCGTGGAGGGCCGCGCGGCGCTCGATTCGAGCTACACGTTCGCTTACGCGGACGTGGCCGAGCGGCGAAAGCCGGCGCCCGGCGAGCGGTTCCTGAACGGGTGAGCGCGGCGCGCGGCCGCGGCGCCGTCAGGGCGCTCGAAGGAGGGGACGCCCCCGGGCGTCCCGGCCAGCGTCCGGGGATGCCCCCGGGCGTCCCGGCCAGCGTCCGGGGACGCCGGCGCTCCCGCCGCGCCCGCCCTCGTGGCGCAGCGAAGGGCCGGGCCGGCCCCGCGATATCACATGCTCTTGCCGTCGATCCGCGTGACCGTCAGCGCGTCGAGATCGACGTCGTCCAGACAGCGGACGTTGATCGCGCACATCTCGCTCCCGTTCGGCGCCGTTCCCCGCGCGAACGAGCGGATGCCGCAGACCGAGCAGAACATGTGGTGGATCATCTTCTTGTTGAACTGATAGTCCGTGAGGGCGTCTCCACCCTGCTGCAGCGTGAACTGCTCCGCCGGCGCGAAGGTCAGGAGCGTGCCCGTCTTCGCGCAGATCGAGCAGTTGCACGACATGACCGGAGCGCTCAGGTCCGCCTTGACCTCGAACCGGACCTTTCCGCAATGACAGCCACCCGTGTACGTCTTGAGCTCAGCCATGCGCTCAGGATGCCACGGCGCCCGACCGCGAGGGGAGAGAATGCGCCGCGGCCCGGCGGTGAGCCCGGCCCCTCGCCGGGGCGGCCCGGTCGAGCCCGTCCAGGCCCCCGCCGGCATCGCGAGGGCCCCCGCCGGCATCGCGAGGGCCCCCGCCGGCGTCGACGAATTCGAGAGCAAGCCCCGGAGTGCGGCGCTCTTCGCGGGGGTTAAGCTCGCCTCGTGCCCCGCAAGAACCGCCGGAAGGAGGCAGACCTCATGTCGGGAAACACCCGTGCGCTCGCCGCCGCCGTGGAGCGCGACCCTCGCTGGGCAGCCGTGATCGCCCGCGACGCGAGCGCCGATGCGCAGTTCTTCTACTCGGTCAGGACGACGGGCGTGTACTGCCGTCCGTCATGCGGCGCGCGCCCGGCGCGGCCCGAGAACGTCGCGTTTCACCCGACCGCGGCCGCCGCCGAGCGGGCGGGCTTCCGCCCGTGCATGCGCTGCAAGCCGGACCAGCCCCCCCTGGCCGAGCGCCAGGCGGCCCTGGTCGCCGACCTGTGCCGGCGCATCGAGCAGAGCGACGAGGCGCCGAGCCTCGAGGAGCTCTCGCGCCACGCCGGGCTGAGCGCCTTCCACACGCATCGCCTCTTCAAGGCCGTGACCGGGGTGACCCCAAGGGCGTACGCGGCGGCCCACCGCGCGCGGCGCGTCCGGGCCGAGCTCGAGCAGCGCGGCACCGTGACCGGGGCGATCTATGCGGCGGGATACGGCTCGAGCGGCCGCTTCTACGAGAGATCGAACCAGGTGCTCGGCATGACCCCGACGAGGTACCGCGAAGGAGGCGCGGACATGGATATCCGGTTCGCCATCGGGGAGTGCTCGCTCGGCGCCATCCTGGTCGCCGCGACCGCGCGCGGCGTGTGCGCCATCCTGCTCGGCGACGACCCGGAAGAGCTCGTGCACGACCTGGAGCGCCGGTTCCCCAGGGCCCACCTGATCGGCGCCGATCCCGGGTTCGAGCAGCGCGTCGCCGAGGTGGTCGGCCTCGTGGAGAGCCCCCGCGCGCCCGTCGAGCTGCCGCTCGACGTCCGCGGCACGGCGTTCCAGCAGCGCGTCTGGCAGGCCCTGCGCGCCATCCCCGCCGGGACGACCGCGAGCTACGCGGAGATCGCCAGCGCCATCGGCGCGCCCAGGGCGGTCCGGGCCGTGGCGAAGGCGTGCGCGGCCAACGCGCTGGCCGTGGCGATCCCCTGCCACCGCGTCGTGCGGACCGACGGCGACCTCTCGGGCTACCGCTGGGGCGTCGAGCGCAAGCGCGCGCTGCTCGATCGGGAGATGGACGCTTGAGCGCACCTCGCGAGGTCGTCTCCGTCGCGCGCCGCGTGGACGAGCGGGTGGGGAGCGGGTCGGGCTACTCCCCCGGCTCCTCTTCCCCGAGCCGGTCGAGCTCGCCCCAGAGGTCCTCCAGATCGAGCGCCAGCCCCTCACACCCCGGCACCGCCTCGACGCGCCCGCCCGCGGCGGCCTGCGCCCACACATAGCGCCCATCCGGGCCGAGCTCGTAGATCTCCAGCATCCTCGTCGCCGGATCGAGCAGCCAGTACCAGCGCACGCCGAAGGCCGCGTAGTCGCGCAGCTTCTCGATGCGGTCGCGGTGGACGTCGCGCGGCCGCGGCGAGACCACCTCGACCATCACGTCCGGCGGGCGCCGCATGGGGCCGCGACGCGGCGGGGGCCGCTGCCCCGGCAGGACCATGGAGACGTCCGGCTTGCGCCCGGTGCCCTTGCGGAGGAGGTACTTGAGCTCCGAGCCGGCCACGAAGCCGCCGCGGGACGCCGCCCAGGTGCCGAGCACCCGGAGGAGCCACATCACGGCGGTCTCGTGGATCCAGTCCGCCACCTCTTCCTCCACGAGCACGCCCCCGACGAGCTCGCCCGGCTCGTCCTCGGACAGGTCGAGCCAGGCCTCGTCGCTGAGGCCGCCCGGGGTGTCCAGCGCAATGGCGGCGTCGCCCATGACGGGGAGGATAGCACGACTAGGCCTGCTCCGGCGCCGCCGCCCCCGGCGGCGCGGCCGGCTCGGCCTTCTTCCGGTTCTTCCTCCGGCTCTCCATCCACGCCCTGCGCGCCTCGACCCACTTCGCGATGTCCTTCGCCAGCCACCCGCCCTTCTGCCGCGCCACGATCTCCCGCAGGAGCAGCGCGGCGCGGCCGTGGCCGATGCGCATCGCGAACAGGTCGTCCATCACGACCTTCGCCCACCGCGTGCGGCGCACCGAGTCGAGGTGATCGACGAGCTGCTCGACCCGGAGCAGGACCTTCGTCCCGAGCCCCGTCTTGCCCGTCACCACGAGCGCCGCCGTCTTCTCCTTCTCCAGCGCCTCGAGCCGGCGGACGGCCCCCTCGAGCAGGTTCGCGTGCTCCGCCCACTCGGCGCCGCCCTGGTCCCGCGCCGCGCGCACCGCCGCGAGCGCCTCGCGGCAGTCGAGGAGGCCGAAATCCGAGTATGCGAGGAAGAACGTCAGGACCTCGCGCCGCGCCGAGGCGTTGCTCTGCATCCTCTGGATCGCGCTCCGCACCCGGTCCACCGAGAGCCAGCGGTACACGAAGTCGAGCCCGGTGCCCTTGATGTTCTGCGAGCCCATCAGCCGCGCGTCGAACCCCGGCGGCACCTCGCGCGTGATGAAGTCGATCACCTTGTCGCCCTTGACGTCGGCGTCCCAGAGCACCGCGATGCGATCCAGGAAGAGCTCCCGGAACGCCGCCCGGAACGCCTGGTTCGCCTCCGCGTCCGCCCCCCGCGACAGCGCCGCCTCCACCTCGGCGCGCGCCTTGTCGCGCCGCGCGAGCCGCCGCGCGAGCCGGGCCGCGTGGTGCGCGATGTCCGCGCGGAGGTCGTCCGCCCCCGCGGGCGGCGCGTGCGCCTCCAGCGCGCGCTTCACCGCCGCCTCGATCGCCTCGGGCTCGCCCTTCTTCCCCGCGATCTCGGGGCTGGCCACGATCGCCGCGGCCGCCTCCTCGTCGAGCGGCAGCGCGCGCAGCATCCGGGCGAGATCGTCCTCGAACGCGCCCGGCCGCGCGGGGACGCCCACCCTCTTCATCTGCTCGTCGAACCGCTCGAGCGCGCGCTCCTTGCCCCCGTCGCCCGTGATGATCAGGTCCCGGAGCCGCTGGTCGAGCCCCTCGGTGATGAACTGCATCATCCCGCCGAGGTTCGTGTTGATCAGCACCACGTGGTCGACCCCGATGTCCTCGACGATGATCTGCGCGAACACGCGCGACCGCGCGACCCGGTCCGCGCGGTTGTTCACCACCATCACCGTCGCCCGGCCGGGCGTCGCGTCGAGGTCGTGCTTGTCGAACGCGAGCCGCGTCCAGTTCGACATGAACCCCGCGCGCTCGTTGGCGCTCATCCCGTTCGAGAACGTGAGGCTCCGCCCCCGGTACTGCACCGTCGGGTAGGTCTTCAGGACGCCGAGGTCGAGGATCACGTGGTCGGCGATCTCGACCAGCGCGAACTCGCGATCGACGCCGAAGTGGTCCGCGAGCGCGAGGACCAGCGCCACGTTGCGCGGGTGCTCCTGGTACGGGAGCCGCTCCAGGAGGTCGACCGGGAGCAGGTCCGCGTCGATGGGCGGGATCGCGACGAGGTTCGTCCCCCTCCGCTGCGCCGCGTCCTTGAGGAGCGGGAGCATCTGCTCCTCGGTCGTGAACGACAGCCCGTCCGTCGGCATGAAGCGCGCGATCACCCGCGCGACGTCCTCGCCCCCCGGGCCCTGGATGTCCTCGTGATCCGGGTAGGCGTTGGTCAGCGTCGTGATCTCGTCGCGCATCCACTCGGAGCAGAGCGTGTCGACGAAGAGCGGCTGGAGCGCCATGCACTCCCACAGGAACACCTGCGCGCGCAGGTTCCTGCCGGCGGCCAGGATGTTGCGCTGCTCCCAGATCGTCGCCTTGTCGTACGGGCGGTAGATGAAGATCTCCTGCGCCGGCATGTCGCGCATGGCGTGGATGAACATCGCCTCGCAGCCGGTGGTCTTGACGACGACGTCGTACCGGAGCGCGTGGAAGAGCGCGGCCTTGAGCCGCTCCGAGCCGCTCTTGCCCCGCGTCCCCCAGCCGCCGATCGTGAGCGGGATGCCCCGCCGCGCGCGCTCGATCTGCGTCATGACCCACGCGGCCCGCAGGATCATGTACGCGAGGACGAGCCACGCGACCCACGCGAGCTGCGTCGGGACGTTGCCCGCCGGCGACACGAGGTACGAGAAGAAGCTGTCGAGCCAGACGGGCACCGACGGGCCGGTGAGCCAGTCGCGGCCGAGCTGCAGCGCCGAGGGCAGCCCCACGCTGAGGTACTTGCTCGGCAGGTGCGGCTCGACGGCGTACGGGCGGCCGTCGATCTCGCCGCCGGTGTCGCCGAGCGAGATGGTGAAGCCGAGCTCGCCGGCCATGAGCGTGAAGCGCCGCTGCTCGGCGGGCTCCTGCGCGACGAGCGCGCGCATGCGGGCCTGCGCGTAGCGGTCGTAGCGCAGCGTGAGCAGGGCGCGGGCGCGCAGGCGGTGGGGCAGCGCGGCCGGCGCCCGCACCGTGACCGTGCCGCGCGCCGTGATGAGGCGGATCTCGCGCCGGGTCAGGCTGGCGGCGGCGAGCAGGTCGTCGACGCGCGGGACGAACGGCCCCCAGCCGCCGACGGGCGGGTAGACGTGGCGCTCGCCCGGCACGCGCGTGGGCGTGACCTCGGCCATGCCGACCGGCTGCGCGATGAGCTCGCCCGCGAACCGGCGGCCGCTCGTGTGGATCCAGCCCTTGCGCTTGTCCGGCATGGGCGTGCGGAGCTCGTGCACGAGGCGCCAGAGGCGGAAGCCGCGCGGCTCGCCGCGCGTGAGCACGTAGCGGCCCTTCGCCCCGCGCCGGAGCGCGTACGTCATGTCGCCGCGCGAGGCGACCGCGAGGGCGCGCTCGACGTCGCGCGGCTACGCGTCGGGCGGGAGCTCGACCGGCACGCTCTCGCCCTCGAGCAGCTCGGCGGCCGCGGCGACGAGGGTGTGGCGGATGTGATCGGCGACCGGGCGGCTCTCGACCTCGAGCAGCCGGAGCACGGCGGCCGCCTCGTCGGACAGGTCCGGCGCGAGCGCCGGGCGGCTCGCGAACGCGGCGAGCAGCTCGACGAAGGCGGCGTGGGGGAGCGGGGCGTACGGCCCGGCGGAGAGCGTGCGGACCGCCTCGAGGGCCGCGCGGCACGCGAGCGGCGGGGCGGCGTCGGAGAGGGTGCGCCGGACGGCGCGCTCGGCGAACGGGGCGGCGTCCACGTGGTCGGTCGCGTACCGGGAGAGCTCCCGCAGGGCGTGGCCGCGGACGCGAGGCGACGCGTCGCCCTCGGCGAGCTCGGCGACGACCGCGAGCGCCTCGGCGCCGCCGAGCGCGAGGAGCTGGCGCACGAGCTCCTGGCGGACGTGCTCGCTCGGGTCGTCGCGGGTGAGGAGCGCGATCGCGAGCGGGTCCGCGGCCGCGGCGCGGGACGCCTTCGCGCTGACGTGCGGCACGCTGAGCCGCGGCGCCGAGTCGGGCGCGTGCTCCTCGGGCGGCCCAGGGTCATCGGCGTCGCCGGCGCCGCCGTCGATGGGGATCACGGGGGCGGAGGGCCGGGCGGCCGCGCCGAGGAGGCGCAGGGCGTTGCGGCGGAGGATGGGGCCGTCCCTGTCCTCGGGGTCGCGCGCGCGGAGGCGCTCGGCGAGGAGGGAGAACGCCTCGTCCGGGAAGACGAGGACGCCGATCTCGAGGGCGGCGATCTGCACCCACCGGGACGCGCCGACCCCGCGCGACCACGCGAGCACCGAGCGGGCGGCGTCGAGCCCGAGGTGGCCGAGCCGCTCGCGCGCCGGGAGGCGGTGCAGGAGGGCGACGGCGGCGAGCAGGGCGGCCCGGCGGACGGGCGCGGGGCGGCTCGGCTCCGCGTGCGCGACGGCGAGCCGGAGGACGCCGCCGTCGCGGGCGACGTGCAGCGCGTCGACGGGGTCGAGCTGCCGCGCGAGGTGGGTGAGGGCGTGGTAGGCGACCTCGATCTCGTCGATGCGGTCGGCGATGGCGGTGGCGAAGCGCTCCTGGGCCGCCTCCAGGTCGAGGTTCCTGCCGAGCGCGGCGAGGTCGCCGGTCTGATCGAGGCGCGCGGCGAGCCAGCCGAGCAGGGGGAGGCCGTCGCTCTTCCGGCGCTCCCGCGACCCGACGCGGAGCTGCCGGGCGAGGAGCTCGCGCCGCTCGGCGGGCGTGGCGGCCGACTGGTAGGCGACCACGAGCGCGGACTCGGTGCTGCGCAGCCGGTCGACCTCGGCGACCGCGCCGTCGGCGCACCGGGCGAGCGCGGCGAGGAGCGCGGGCATCGGGTGCTCCTCGTCGCCCAGGTCGGCGACGACGCGCGTGACGACGACGTCGATGGCGCGCGGGCGCAGGCGCACCTCGATCGGCGGGAGGCTGTCCTCGATCACCTCCATGATCGGCCGCGGCGCGGCCGTGAAGGGGTCGGTCGGATCGCTCGGGCTCACGGCGCCTCCGTGCGACGGGTGCGGGGGAGATCGCGCAGGGGGCGGCCGGGCGGCGAGGAGCGAGGGGCACCGTACGGCGAGACCATCGGCGAGACCATCGGCGGACGAGCAGCGTACACCGGCGCGCGGAGCTGTCGCGAGCTTGCGCGCGGCGCGGGCCCCGGCGCGGGCACGGCGGGTGGCGGTGGACGGATGCGCGGCCGAGGCGACCGGCGGGGGGGAAAGCCCGGGCGTACGCCGGCCCGGGACGCGCCCGGGGCGGACATGCGACACTGACGTCGACGGCGCGAACCCCGCCGGCGCCATCGAGGTGTCCCCGTGCATCCCCTCCTCCTCGCGCTTCGCGCCGCCCTCGCCGCGGGCCCGGTCGCTCCCGGCGCTCCCCCGGATCCGTGGCATGCGTGGCTCCTCGTGGCGCTCGCGCGGCAAGTCGAGCGGCAGCGCTGGCTGATGCGGGTCTGGCACGAGCGCCTCGACACGGACGCCTTCGAGGGCGAGGTCCCGGGCATGCCGGGATGGACGTTTCTCTTCCACGGCGACGGCCTCTGCCTGACCGCCCCCGACGGCGAGGCGATCGACGTCGACGACCACGGCGACGGCGGTCTCACGATCGATCCTTACTTCTTCGCCCGGCGCATCCTGAGCCTCCCTCGCCCCGCGCTCCCCGAGCGACGCCTGCGCGCGTTCCTCCCCACCGCCGACGCCATGGTCGCCGCGATCCGCGAGCTCACCGAGGAAGGGCTGCTCGTCCCCGGCGCGCACGGGCACGTGTTCCGCGTCGTCCGCGGGCTCGAGGCGGACGCCGAGGCGCTCGCCGCGATCGACCTCTCCGACGCGGCGCTCCGCGCGCGGTGGGCGGAGCACCTCGGCGACCACGAGCTGCTCGCCCGCGAGCGGCCCTCGGCGGCCGCCGAGGCGCGGGCCGCGGCGCAGCGCGAGGCGTACAAGCGGTACCTGCTCGCGCGGATCGCCGATGGGGCGACGGCGCGCGCGTTCATCGATCCCCTCGAGGCGGTGCTCACGCCGGCGGAGCTCGTCGACGCGTGCGCGGGGTTGATCGACGCCGCGGTGGACGCGACCGCGGGGCACGCGATCGAGCGGCTCGAGGCGCACCCGGACTACCCCGTCTGCCCGGCGGTGAGCCGGCTGCTCGCGCGCGCGGATCCGGCGCAGCATCACCCCTACGCCGTGCACGCCGCCGCCCGGTACCTGCTGCGGCGCGGGATCGAGCGCGAGCGCGCCGTCGAGGTGGCGCTGGCGTTCGCGCGCGTCAGGGTCGTCAAGGGCTACCGGGGCAACCCGTTCCTCGGCGAGCTCGCGCTGCTGCTCCTCGAGCACGCGCCGCAGCACGCGCTCGCCGTGCTCCGCCGGGCGCTGCGGTCGAGCACGCCCGTCGCCCAGAAGGACGTCGCCGCGGCGCTCGCGGCGCTGGGCCAGCCGTGGTGTCTGCGCGAGCTCCTGCTCGCGCTGGACGAGGCGAGGACCTTCGGGGCCTCCGCCGCGGTGCGGGCCGCGCTCTCGTGGATGGGGTCGGACGAGGCGCGCGCGGCGGTGGCGCGCTGGACGCAGACCCACGTCCTGCGGGCGACGAGGGGCCCCGGCTACGGCCAGGAAGAGGTCCTGGAGGCCAACGCCGGGCAGTCCCTCGCGGCCGAGATTGACGAGCGCCACCCCTGGGCCGACGCGGTCCGACCGGCGATCGATCCGGATTTCGACCGCGTGGTGTGGGCGTGAACCCGGCCTGGCACGACTGCGGGAAGTTGCCCCGGATCAGCAGAAGAACCGCCATGGCGCCAACGACGCCAAGAAGAGAGGGGAAGGGTTGTCCTTCCATTTTCCCCTTCTACGTCCCTGGTTTCTTGGCGCCCTTGGCGTCATGGCGGTTCGCCTCTCGGCCCGACTTCCCGCACTGACGTTAGAGGCTGGTCGGGGTGTACTCGAACGTCGGCGCGGCGAACATCGTCGTCCCCTCGATCGGGGTCGAGACCAGGTTGCCGGCCAGGAGCTTCAGCTCGAACATCAGCCCGAGCGAGCCGCGGAGCTTGTCGGGGCTCCCGTTGAAGGTGGTGTGCAGCGCCCGGAGCAGGTTCGTGTATCCATAGTTGAACTGCTCGGCGAGGTAGCGCGCCCTGCTCCCCGGCGCGTAGTCGACCGTCTTGGCGTTGGGGTAGAGATCCCAGATCCCCGCCGGATCGAGCGGCACCGGCGGGCCCGAATACGAGTAGCCGGACGGCTCCGACGGGTCGGCCACGAGCCTGCGCGCATAGACGATCTGCGCGAACCGGTAATAGTGCGCGAGGCCCCTGCCCGGCTCCTTCGGCGACGTGCTCGTGCCCTCCCCCTCCTGGATGATCACCGTCAGCCCCTTGTCGGCGTCGCTCACGGTCCGGATGGGGAAGAGCAGCTCCGGCGGGAACCAGGTGTTGTCCACGACCTGTCGGCCCGGATCGCCCGTGAAGATGCCCTGCCCGAGCTCGTGGATCTTGTCGATGATCGCCTTGTAGAAATCGCCGATGGTGGCGTACCCCGGCGAGGGCGTCGCGGGCGTGGGCGTGGCCGCGTGGAGCCGCGGCGCCTTGACCGGGATGTGGAGCTTCACCTCCGGCTCCTCGATGACCATGAAGGTGTTGTAGACGAGGCCTCGCGTCAGCTTCTCGAGCCCCACGGTCAGCCCCTCGTGGACGCCCATCGGGAGCGGCCCCGGGAACACCGGGATGAAGCCCGGATGCTCGATGTCCGGGGCCCCGCCGATGGCATTCAGCACGTTGGCGGCGATGGTCATGTGGAGCATCTCCTGGACCACCACCGACTGGAGGATCTGGGCCGCCTCGGCGTTCTGGCCCTGCTTGATCGAGTAGAGCGCCGTGAGGTACGCCGGAATCGTCGCGTGCTCGAGCTCGACGGCCCTCTGGAGGGCCTCCCGCAGATCCGCGACGTCGGCCGTGGCGCGGATCTTCTCGACGATCTCATTTCTGATCTTCAGCATCTTCTTCCCCTTCGCAGCGTGTCGTCCGTGCCCAGGTCACTTCACGCGCGGGCCGCCGATCGTGCTCATGAGCTTGCCCGCGAACCGCGCCTTGCCGGCGTCCATCGTGGCGGCGTCGGCCCGGGCCTGCGCGGCGTCGCTCGCCTTCACCTGCGCCTTCACCTGCGCCCTCGCCGACACCCTGGCCGGCGCCGCGGGCCGGGCCGCCGCGGCCGCGTCGAGCAGCGCGTCGCCCTCCCGCTCGACCTTCTCCAGCCACTTCACGATCATCTTCCGCTTCGGCTCCGACAGGTCCCGCGTCACCGGCATGTAGTTCGGGTCCCCGACGTCGAGGGAGAAGGCGAGCTTGAGGATCCGGGCGTGGCGCTTCACGTCCCTCGGGTTGGAGAGGTCCACGATCCCCTTGCTCATGAGCGGATAGAGGTTCCCGTACTGGGTGAAGATCGGCTCGATGTCCTTCCAGGTCGGGTCGACCGGCACCTCGAAGGCGTCGCGCACGTGCAGCACGATGTACTCGAACGGCTGGCGCGCCACGTTGCTCTGGCCGGGGTAACGGTAGGCGACCAGGTAGATCTGGCCGTCGAGGTACCTCCGCGGGTTGCCTGGCGAGCTCGCGGTGATGCGGAGCTCGGCCTTGCCCTCGTGCGAGGTCTCGACGGCGCTCGGCAGCCTCAGCGTGTCCGTCGGCACGCCGATGTCCGGGATCTTCGCCTTGGGAGGGTTGGGGTCCCCCGGCGGCCCACCGCCCTGGTCGGGGACGCCGCCCGACTGCGCGATCTGGATGACGGCGCCGCCGAGCGGCGCGCCATAGCGGGCGGCATAGACGGTCGCGGACGTCTCGCCGGCCCCGTCGACGCGGTGCACCGCCGGCTCGGCGCAGACCAGGAGGCCGTCCTCGCTCTCGCGGATGGCCACGACGCCGTGGCCGAGATCGAAGCCCGTGGCGCCCGGATTGAACGCGGTCTTGCTCACGAGGGCGAGCGGATGGCTCTTCAGCAGGGCGACCTGATCGGGCGTGAGCGCGGCGGTGAAGACGCCGCCGCTCTCGTACAGCCAGCAGGCCCTCTGGTGCTCGTCGACCTTGCGATAAGGAATCTCGGCCAGCTCCTCGAAGGTCTTCGGGGTGACCGGGGTGTTCTCCTGCAGCTTCGGGTCGCGCAGGATGCCCACGCTCAGGGCGCCGATGTCGCTCGGGGTGCCAGCGTCGTCGGTGGTCTGGAGCGCGTTCGAGAGATCGAGGAAGAGCGTCCCGGATTTCTCGTCCACGAGACCCGAGAAATAGGTGATTCCATTCCACGAGGTGAAGCTGCTGCCCGCAGGGGTGAAGCGGCGCCCGAGCACGAACGACGAGGGCTCGCCCGGCAGATACGGCCCGATCACGCCCACGACCGTGCCGAGCGTGAAGCGCGGCTGGCTCGCGTCGTCGTTGAAGCCGAAGGTCACCATCCGGATGGAGAGCCGGTCGCCGGCCGTGGCGGCGCGGAGCTCGCGGAGGAAGCGGCTCGACTCCGCGCCATCGGTCCAGGTCACCCCCTCCAGCACCGACTGGAAGGTGGACGAGGCGGCGCGGTCGCCCCCTGCGTTCACGTTGCGGTTGAACCACAGGTCCCGAAACGCGTGGGGCTCGTAGCGGCCCCCGAAGGAGGCCACGCCCCGGTCGTCGGTGAGCCGCACGTCGAAGCCCCACAGCGCGGAGGCGAGCTGCCACTGGGGATCGATGTCGACGATCTTGCCGCTCGTCCGATCGTTCGAGCCGCCGACCAGCATGCCGATCACCGGGTCCTTGGCCGGGTCGTCGGTGAAGGAGCCGTCCTCGTACCAGACGCCCGTGACGCGGCAATCGAGCAGGCGGAACGCGCCCGATCCCATCGGGTTCCACCAGCCGTTCATGGAGCTGCCGTCCCGGAGCTCCTGAAAGGACGATTCGAACGTCGCGTTGTCGAAATGGCGGACGTCATTGTTGACCGTCGACACGTCCGCCTGAAACGTACCGGAGAACGCCAATCTGATCCGGTTCAAGTAGCTCATGAAATCTCCTCGTCGAGGATGGGCATTCGCCGCAGCCGCCCCGCCGGATCGACGCGCCATACAAGCATCATGCCGGGCGCGAACGCTGCGCGATGCAATGTCAGGAGAGGGCTCGGAACCCGGCCGAGGATAACAGGGCGCGGCGTCGAGGTGTCAACGATCGCCCGCCCCGCGCGACGCGGGTGGCGCGCGACGCCAGCGCTGCTGGAGCGAGATCCTCGATGGGCGAACACGCGTTGCGGCCAAGCGGGCTCAGAATTCTCGAGGAGGCTGGTCCTGGGCCCCCGGGCCGATGCGCGCGAGACTGGCCCCCCTGCGCCCCCGCCACGAGCCGCTCCGCGCTCGTTTCGTGAGCCTGGCCGAGGCGCGATCGCCCTCGTCTCAGGGAGCGCCCGCCGCGAACGTGTCGCAATCCTCGATGCGCCCGCCCTTCATGCCGCGCTTGAACCAGGCGACCCGCTGCGCCGACGAGCCGTGCGTCCACGTCTCCGGGTTGACCTTGCCGGTCGCGCTCTTCTGGAGCCGATCGTCCCCGATCGCGGACGCGGCCATCAGCGCCTCCTCCACGTCGCCCGACTCGAGCAGATCGCGCTTCGCGGTGGAGTGGGCCCACACGCCCGCGAAGCAGTCCGCCTGGAGCTCCATCCGCACGGAGAGCGCGTTCTCCTCGCCGGGGCGCGCCCGCTGCTGCTGGCGCACGCGCCGCTCGATGCCGAGCACGGTCTGCACGTGATGGCCGATCTCGTGGGCGAGCACGTACGCCTGGGCAAAATCGCCGGGCGCGCCGAACCGGGCCTTGAGCTCGCGGTAGAAGCCGAGATCGATATAGGCCTTCTGATCGGCGGGGCAATAGAACGGGCCCATCGCCGCCTCGCCGAAGCCGCAGCCCGATCTCACGGAGTCGGTGAACACCACGAGCTTCGCCTCCGGATAGGTCTGCCCCTTCCGGCGGAGCTCCTGCGCCCACACGACCTGGGCGTCGTCGAGGACGAAGTGCACGAAGTCGACGAGCCGGTCCTCCTCGGGCGAGCTCGCTCGCTCGGCCTGCGCGCCGGGGAGCCCGACCCCCTCGCCGCCCAGCTGGCTGAGGAAGTCCCGCCCGAAGACGAGCGAGAGCGCGAGCAGGATCAGCGTCCCGCCGAGGCCGAGCTTCGCCCCGCCGGACACGCCGCGACGATCTTCGAGGTTCGCACTGCGTTTGCCGCCCGGGGTCCATCGCATGGCCCGCGCAGCGTAGCGTGGGCGCCTCCTCGGGCGCCACCTTGGCCTCCCGTCAGGACACCATGCATCGCGCGCGCCCCTCGGTGAGGCGCGCGGGAGCCCCTCGAGGTCGGCGGCGGCGCGAGCCCTCGACCGTCGCTCGCTTGCGGCCTCCGGGAGCCGGTGGGATCCTGCGCGCCATGACGAGCACAACGCACCTCGCCCTCGCGCTCGCGGCCCTCGCCCTCGCCGCCGGCTGCGACAAGCCCGCGGGCGCCCCCGGAGGGCCCGCCGAGGAGCCCGCCGCAGCGCTCAAGCCGGGAGACGGCGGGCCGCTCAAGCCGGGCGACGCGGCGCCGGACGTCACCCTCAAGCTCCACGACGGCAAGGAGGTGAAGCTCTCGAGCCTGCGGGGCAAGCAGGTGCTCGTTTACTTCTATCCGAAGGACGACACACCCGGCTGTACGATCCAGGCCAAGGGCCTGCGCGACGGCTGGGCCGACCTCCAGGGCGCAGGGGTCGAGGTCTACGGCGTCTCGACCCAGGACGCGCAGAGCCACACGGATTTCATCGCCAAGTACGAGCTCCCGTTCCCGCTCGTGGTCGACGACGACGGCGCGGTCGCCCGGGCGTTCCACGTGCCGCTGCGCGGCGATTTCGCCTCCCGCCAGTCGTTCCTCGTCGGCAAGGACGGCACGATCAAGCAGGTCTGGCTGGAGGTGGATCCGAAGGAGCACGCGGCCGCGATCCTCGATGCGGCGAAGAGCTGATCGCCCCCGCGCGCGGCTGCGGCTGCGGCTCGGGGGGCGCCCGCCGCGGCGCCCAGAGCGGGTAATCGATGCCCGCGAGGCGATTGATGACGATCGCCTGGATCGTGAGCAGGACGACCCCGCCGAGGAGCACCAGGAGCGCCGGCGGCCGCGCCAGGATGCCCAGCGAGACGATGAGCGTCGTGGCGCCCGCCGGCGGGTGGGGGGCGCGGGCGAGCACCATCAGCCCGGCCGTGAGGCCGAGCGAGAGCGCCGCGGCGACGGCGCGCGGGAGCGTCACGCCGACGGCGGTCGCCGGGCCAGCGTGCGTCAGCCCCGTGACGAGCAGGCTGAGGTAACCGGCCGCGACGCCGATGCAGTGCCCGAAGATCGTGTTGCGCGGCGCGGCCGAGGCCGCCGTGGGCGTGTAGAAGAACAGGAACGCGGTCGGCCCGAGCGACGGAAAGACGAAGGGCGACCTGGTCACGGCGGCGAGGACCGCCATCAGGCCGATGCTCACGAACCCGTTCACGCAGCTGAAGACGGCGAGCACCGGCACCTGGGAATAGCGCTGCAGCAGCCAGGGGAGCCGGAGGCGCGCGAAGAGGCCGCGCACCACGTCCGTCATCTCGCCGCCGAGCGGGTGCCGCGGCGAGATCGGGCCGTAACCGCGCCTGGCGCCCCACGGCTCCTCCGGCGCTCGATTCGCTCCCATGCGTCTCTCCGTCATGCCTCTGCTCCTCGTCAGCGGGCCGCGCCGCGGGCTCGCCGGCCACAGGCTCAGCGCGGCCGCGCGCGCGCCTCGCCGGCCCCCGGATCGCGCCGGAGGAAGAACGCCACCACCTCGGCGAGCTCGTCGCGCGCGGCCACGAGGAGCACCGTCGCGCCGCCCTCGACGATCGAGGAGCCGCGCGGCCCCTCGACGCCGCCGTCCGGGCGGTAGAGCGCGGCGAAGACGCACGAGGCGGGGAAGCCGGCGCTGCTCGCGATGACGCTCACGGTGCGGCCCGCGACCGCCGAGTCGGCGGGGACGTCGAGCTCGAACGCGACCGCCTCGCCGGTGCCGAGCACCATCGCGTGACGCACGGCCGGGTGCTCGATGGCCGTCGCCATCGCGCCGATGAAGACGTCGATCTCGGACAGGATCCGGTGGACGCCCGCGCGGACATAGACGCTCCGGTAGTCCGGGTCGCGCATGCGCACCATCACGCGCTTGGCGCCCGCGGACTGGGCCAGGAGCGCGACCGCGAGGTTGTCGGCGTCGCGGCGGAGCATGGCGACCACCACGTCGGCGCGCCCGACCTCCGCCTCCTTGAGCAGCCCGGCGTCGGTCGCGTCCCCCACGAGCGACACCAGGCCGCTCCGCTCGAAGGCGCTGTTGGCGATCGACTCGTCGCGATCGACGATCGTCACGTCGTGACCCGTGGCCGCGAGGTGGACCGCGACGCTCAGCCCTGCGCGCCCGGCGCCCGCGATGAGAACGCGCATGTCAGCCGCCTCCCTCGTGCGTGTGGAGCTTCACCATCTCGTGATCGAGCTCGTTCGCGTGGGCGTCCGCCGTCTCGGCGGCGATGAGCCCCCGCCTCGCCGCGTCGAGCACCGCCGCCTTCTGCGCCGAGAGCAGCGCGATGTCCGTGAGGTGGTCCTTGGCCTGCTCGCCCTGGGGCGACTGGAGCGCCGCCTCCGCCCCGATCACCTGGCGCTGGAACGCCGCCCGGCGCTCCGCGTGCTCCTTGCGGGACACGAGGCCCGAGGC
The DNA here is from genome assembly GCF_004135735.1 of Sorangium cellulosum. Taxonomy (GTDB): domain Bacteria; phylum Myxococcota_A; class Polyangia; order Polyangiales; family Polyangiaceae; genus Sorangium; species Sorangium cellulosum_F. Next base: position 8,669,379 of record NZ_CP012670.1, read on the forward strand.
GAGCAGCTCGTCGAGCTCCGCCTGGCCGCGCCGCGCGGCGATCAGGGTCGCCTTCGCGGCGTCGAGCGTGAGATCGGCCGCCGGGGTCGCGACCTGGAGGAGCTTGAGCAGCCGCGCGAACGGCAGCGCCTGCGCGACCAGGGTGACGAAGGTCACGCCGAAGACGATCGTGATCAGGCGGTCCCGGTACGCCATGTCGCGCGGGAGGCTGAGGACCGCCGCCATCGAGAGCGCGCCCTTGATGTTGCCGACCAGCATCACGTGCTGCCAGCGGAGCGGCACGACCTCCCGCGTCACGGCCCGCAGCACGCCGAAGCAGCCGTAGACGGCCACCGCCCGGCCCGCGTGCAGGGCGATGAGCGCGAGGCCGATGGAAGCCGCCTCGCGCACGAGCATCTCCGCCTGGATCTGCATGCCGACCAGCAGGAAGAGCAGCACGTTCAGCGCGAAGCCGCTCGTCTCCCAGAAGCCCTGCAGCGCGAGGACGCGCGAGGGCTCGAGGAACCGGCGCGCGACCCGGCCGATGACCACGCCGACGACCACGACCGCGATGACCGGCGAGGCGTGGAGCCGCTCGGTGACCAGGGCGGTGGCGAACACGATCACGGTGGAGGCGAGGATCGCGGTCAGGTGATCGGGCGTGCGGCGCAGCAGGGCCGAGCCGACGGCGCCGAACGCCCCGCCGAGGACGGCGCCGCCGATCATCGCCATCGAGAGCTCGCGGAGGGTGGTGATGGGGTCGAACGTGCCGCTCGCGACGACGCGCGAGGCGAGCACCACGAGCACGAGCGCCGTGCCGTCGTTGAACAGGCTCTCCCCCTCCATGATCGCGGCCAGCCGGTGCGGGACGCGGACGCTCCGGAAGGCGAGCAGCACGCTCACGGTGTCGGTGATCGCGAGCAGCGCGCCGAGCAGGAGCGCCGTCGCGAACGGGAGATCGAGCACCAGGGTCGCCACCGCGGCGGTGCCGAGCAGCGAGATGAGCACCCCCGGCACGGCGAGCGCGAGGATCGGCCGGCTCGCGGCGCGCAGGCTGTCCGCGTCGGCGAACAGGGCGCCCTCGAAGACGAGCACGGGGAGGAAGGCGATGAGGATGACCTCCGGATCCATCGGCGTGTTCGGGAGCACGTCGAGGACGACGAGGAGGAGGCCCACGAGCACGAGCGCGACGTTGTAGGGGACCCCGACGCGCTTGGCGCCGATCGCGACGGTGGAGCCGACGGCCAGGACCAGGAGCAGGCTCTCGAGCCGCTCCCTCACGCGTCGCCCCGCGCTGGTGGCGGCAGCTTGAGGACGAGGGCAATCGGGACCGGCGGGGGATACGTGGCGCGTTGCGAGGAGTCCTTGAGAGCGCTCATCGTGGATCCTGCGCTACAGGATCGCTCCGGCGTTCGCAAGGTAGGTGCAATGGCGCCCGCGATCAGAAGCGGAAGACGAGCGGGACGACGATGACGGTCGTCGCCAGCACGAGCAGCTGCAGGGGCAGGCCCACCCGGGTGAAGTCTTTGAAGCGATATCCGCCGGGACCCATCACGAGGATGTTCACCGGAGAGGCAATGGGCGTGGCGAACGCGGCCGAGGACGCGAACGCGACCCCGAGCAGGAGCGGCTCCGGCGCGAGGCCGAGCGCGCCCGCCAGGCGGACCGCGAGGGGGGCCATGAGCACGGCCGTCGCGGTGTTCGAGAGGACCATGCCGATGGCCGAGGTGAACAGGACGAGCAGGCCGAGGACCGCCGTGGGGCGCGCCCCCGCGAGGAGCCCCTCGAGGGCGGAGACGGCGGCCCCCATCGCGCCGGTGCGCTCGAGCGCGGCGGCGAGTGGCACCATGCCGGCGATGAGCACGACGCTCTCCCAGTTCACGGAGCGGTAGACGTCCACGGGACGCACGCACCGCACGAGCACGAGGAGGACCGCGGCGAGCAGCACGGCGACGACGTTGGGCAGCCACCCGAACGCCATGCAGACGAGCATGACCAGGGTGATGCCCACGGCGAGGAGGGCGCGCCCGCGATCGACGAGGGCCTCGCCGCGCGCGTCGGGCTCGGCGACGAGCACGAGATCACGCCGCTCGTCGCGCAGGTTCTTGAGGTGCTTGAGCCGCCCCTTCACGAGCAGCGTGTCGCCGGCGCGGAGCTTGATGTCGCGCAGCTCGGGCGTGGAGTGGAACACCGGGATCGAACCGTCGCCGCGCCGGATCGAGAGCACGTTCGCGCGGTAGCGGTCGCGGAACCTCGCCTCCCGCAGCGACTGTCCCGCCAGGCTGGAGCGCCGCGGCAGCACCACCTCGGCGAGGGACTCCTCGGGCGGGAGCGAGAAGGTGGGGCGCTCGCCGAGCGCCTCGAGGCCGAAGCTGTCCGCGAGCGCGGCGATCGCCGCGTCGCTCCCGAGCACGCGCAGCGCGTCGCCGGCGGCGAACGCCATCGTCGGCACCACGCGCTGCGCCTCGAGGCCGCGCGGCCCGGGGCGCGCGATGCCGATCACGGTCACGCCGAAGGCGGCGCGCAGGTTCGCCTGGCCGAGCGTGAGGCCGGCGAGCCTCGCGCCGGGCGGGACGCGCAGGGCGCGCAGGGCGCCGCCGAGCCCGTACTCCGTCGAGAGGTCGTCGAGCGAGAGCGGCCGCGGCGCGCGCGCGTCCGCCCGGTCCGCCGCGCCAGGCAGCGCGCGGCGGCCGATCCAGGCGAGGTACGCCACGCCGAGCGCGAGCACGATGAGGCCGGGCACGGTGAAGCTGAAGAAGCGGAACGGCGCGCGCCCCGCCTGGCGGAGCGCGTCGCTCACGAGCAGGTTCGGCGGGGTGCTGATGAGCGTGAGGTTGCTGCCGAGGTGCGCCGCGAACGCGACGGGCATGAAGAGCCGCGCGGGCGCGATCCCGCGGCGCATCGCGAGGGTCCCGACCACGGGCAGGAGGATCGCCACGGTCCCCGTGGAGCTCATGAAGGCGGACAGGAGCGCCGTCGCCCCCATCACGGCCACGATCACCTGGACCTCTCCCCCGCCGGCGAGGCGCTCGAGGCGCTGGCCGAGCCAGTCGGCGACGCCGGTGTCGGTCAGCGCGGCCCCGATGACGAACAGCCCGGCGATCATGATCACGGCGGGGTTCGAGAACCCGGCGAGCGCCTCGGAGGCCGTGGCGACGCCGGTGATCGCGAGGGCGAGCAGCGAGAGCATCGCCACGACGTCGAGCCGGAGGCGATCGCTCACGAACAGGACGATCGTGAGCCCGAGGATGGCGAGCGCGATGAAGGCCTCGGAGGTCATGCGGCGGCGAGCCTAGTACGGCGCCGCCCTGCCTCGTCCCCGGTTCGTCGCGGGGGGCCGGGTCGCGCGCGCCGCGGAGGGGCCCGCGCGCCCTAGCTCCAGGTCTCCGAGCGCCGCGGGTTGCGGGTCTCGATGGCCTCGGCGTGCCCGCGGAGCCCGCGCGCGGCGGGGAGGTTGCCGTGCGCCTCGAAGACGTCGGCGAGGGCGAGGCCGAGGATGACGATCTGCTGAGGCTTCTCCAGGGCGCCCACGGTCGGGGCCATGGCGCCGAGCAGCTCGAACGCGCGGCGCCACGCCGTGGCGGCCGCGTCCGGCAGCTCGGCGTTGAGCGCCGCGTGCCCGGCGCAGCGGTGCATGTCCGCCGCGAACTCGCGGCTGCCGCGGCGGTCCGCGAGGTCCCCGGCGCGCGCGTACGCCTCCGACGCGTCCAGGAACCGGCGCTGCTTGCTGTGGAGGCTGCCGAGCGAGGCGTAGGCCTCGGGGACGATCGCGAGCAGGCCGCGCCGCTCGGCCTCCTTCAGCGCGGCGACGAACACCCGGTGCCCCTCCTCGACCACGCCGGCGGCGATGAGCGAGCGCGCGCGCTGCATGGCGACGTGGATGGCCTCCTCGCCCAGCCCGCGGCCCAGGAGCAGCTCCTCGGCCTGCTTCTGGAGGTGGGCCGCGTCGGCGTGCCGCCCGCCCTGGAAGCACTTGTCCGCCTCGTGCAGGAGGCGCCGCGCGGGGAGCAGCTCGGGGGCGCGGAGGGGCGAGCCGGGCGCGACGCGCATCTCCAGGTCGGCCGGGAGGTGCTGGCCGCGGGCCGAGAGGTCGGTGAGCAGGCGCTCGATCTCGACGAGGGCCTGCCCCTCGGCCTCGGGCCACACGACGCGCGACGTGCCCTCGCCGAGGCGGGCGAGGAGGTCGCCGACGCTGGCGTGGACCGCGTCCACGAGCACCCAGCGCACGGGCGCGAGCTCGGGGCGCTGGACGAGGGCGAGGAGATCGCGGGCGTGGGCCTGTGGGTCGTCGATGTGCTGCGGCGAGAGCACGACGACGACGCCCTGGCCCGGCGCGCGGGCGGCGAGCTGGGCCGCGAGGGCGGAGGCGAACGCGCAGAGCGGCTCGGCCGGCGGGCCCGGGGCGGGCGCGTCCGGGGGGGAGTCGGCTGCCTCGGCGGCCGGCGGGTCGCCGAGCTCGCGCGCGAGCGAGCGCGCGCGGGCGGCCCAGCCGCGGCTGGGGCCATAGGTCGGGTCCGCCAGGATCCACACGGGGCGGGGCGAGGGGCCTGCCTCGCCGAGGGCCCGCAGGAGCGCGAGCGTGTGACCGTGGACGTGCGCCGGGACGATGACGTGCAGCAGGCGGGCCCGCTCGTCCGTGAAGATGGCGCTGAGCGCGCCGGCGAAATCGTGGATCATGTCGCGCTTCCCGGGCGGAGTCTTGCCCCCGATCGGCGGCGAGGCGCAAGCGAATGCGCCCGCATCGCAGCGCGCGGCGACGCCGCACAGCGCGCGGGGGTCGCCGCACAGCGCGCGGGGGTCGCCTCCGGGCGAGAGAGGGCGGCGCGTCCGCGCGCGGACGTCCGTTGCGTCCGTTGCGCGGCGCAGGATGCCACGGTCGAGGCGAACTGTCGCACCGGGGCTCGCCCCCGGAGCGAGGGAGCGCGGCGGCGAGGGCGGTGATGCGAAGGGGGCGCGCGGGCTCATCGCATTGCTTGGCCCGGGCGTTGCTGGACAGGGCCTCCGGAAACGAAGCGCTGGACAGCCATTGCGACGTCCGCTGGAGCGCCCGTGCGGGAACCTCCTGCCGAGGGCGTGTGCGGCATGGCGCGAGCGGCACGGAAGGAAGGATGGAATCGTGAAAACGGTATATTTGTCGATGATGGTCCTTGGCAGCGTGGCGTTCGGTTGCGGCGGCAGCAAGCCGCAGCCGGAGGGGCCGGCGGAGCAGGCCGGAGAGGCCGTCGACGACGCGGCGCGCGACGCCAAGGACGAGGCGGAGGACGCAGCGGAATCGACGGGCGACGCCGCGGAGGACGCGGGGGACGAGATCGAGGACAAGACCGACTAGCAGGCTCTGCCCCGGGCGGTCGGGCGCGCCGGAGAGCGCCGATGAGCCCCGGCCGAGGGCGGGTGGTGCGGCCCTTTGGGGGCTCACCCCCCGGGGGGCGAAGAGCTCACGTGATCTCGGGCTGCTCGGGCCGGAGGGCGGGCCGCCGCGCTCGCCCTCCTGGCCTGGTTGGCCCTGCGGACCGCGGAGAGCGTCGGCGGACGGCCGGTGAACGAGCGGCTCGCGGACCGCGCACAACCCAGGACACCCCGGCCGCGGCGCGGGAGCGCGGCGCGCACGGGAGGAGGAACGATCATGAAAGCGACGTCATTGCTCGAGAGGCAGCATCGAAAGGTGGAGTCCCTGTTCAAGCAGCTCGAGGGCGGCCGATCGGAGCCGGCGCCGATCCTCGCCGAGCTCGCCAACGAGCTCGCCGCGCACATGGCGATCGAGCAGGAGCGGTTCTACCCCGCCGTGCGGCAGATCGACGAGGACCTGATCCTCGAGGGCTACGAGGAGCACGCCATCGCCGAGCTCGCCCTGAAGCGGCTGATCTCGACCTCTCCGGAGGACGCCTCGTTCAAGGCGCGCGTGACGACGCTGAAGGAGCTCATCCAGCACCACGTCGAGGAGGAGGAAGAGGAGCTCTTCCCGAAGGTGGAGGAGGCCATGGACGAGGACCGCCTCCAGGAGCTCGGCGAGCAGATGAGGGCGGAGTTCGAGCAGCGGCTCTCCGAGGGCTACGAGGAGCTGCTGCCGGCGGGCTACAAGAAGACGTCCGCGGACAGGGCGAGCCACGCGAAGCGCGCGGACGCGGCGAGCCCGGGCTGAGCCGGGGCGCCGCGGGGCCAGAGCAGCTCGGGGGCAGGACCCATCGAGGCGAGCGCACCTCGAGGCCGGAGGCAGGGCGCCATTTCCGCGCGGCGAGCGAGCATGCCGTACCCGTCGGACCGAGCCATGCGGGGCGACCGCCGAGCACGACATTGCGGGGAGCGCCGCGCTTCGGCACCTATGGCGAAGGCGGAGTGCCGGCAGGCCACAGAGCGGGCGCCGGTCTGGGCGAGACTCGCCGCCCTCCGCCACCATGCGGCGCCTGCCGCTCGGGTCGAGCAAGAGCACCGCGCGATCACGGATCGCGATAGGCGTGTCTGGCCTGAAGACGGGGCACACCTCGAGGCCCCCGTGGTCCTTCTTCAGCCGCACGAGCCTCCAGCCGTCGATGGCGAAGACCCGACTGCCATCCGTGCAAAGGCGGCGATAGGACGACGACGTTGCGGCAACGAGGGTTGTCCCCGGAGGAGCGAGCGCACCTCCAGACGCCAGGCCTGTGGGCGCTTGGCCGCGTGCTGGCCCACGACGCGCGGCTAGACCGTGCGCGGTGAGCCATGCGCGGAGCGCGGCAGGCGCCTCCACGGGCGCGGGGCTATCCCACGCAAGCTGGATCGATAGGTCAGCACCCACATGCAGCGCGGCCAATGGCCGTCCATGGCGCTCGATCTCCACCGTGACCGGCCCCAGCGTGTCCTCTTCCAGCGATGCGTCTTCGCTGTGCGGAGGCGCGTTCCCTCGAAGGCGGAGCAGCGAGTCGCAAGGGCCGGCGGCGACTCCCGGCGGGCGGCAGGCCCGACCATCATCACGCGCAGCGCTACGGATCCTCCCACGACGGCTCCACCGCCGGCCGCTGCCGCTCGATGAGCCCGCTCCCCTCCTCCTGCCGATCGCGGAACGGCGTCGCGCGCGGCGGGAAGTCGCGCAGCCCGCGGCCGGCGGTGAAGTCGTAGCGGGCGAAGAGCAGCGCCGACAGGCGCGGGGAGGTCTCGGCCGGGCTCGGGATGTCGAACAGGAACGTCCCCTCCGCGCCGAGCGAGACGCGGTGGCCGCGCCCCAGCCAGCTCCAGAACGTCACCCCCGCGGTGAACGCGTCACGCAGGAACGCCTCGTCGCGCGTCTCGTTCTCGGGCCGGTAGCTCGCGAGCCAGCCGAGCTGGATCCACGGGAACAGGCCCCGGCCCGGCAGCAGGTCCAGATCGAGCGTCACGTCGACGCGATCGAGCGTCTCGGGCACCGGGCTCAGCCGCAGCGACGTCCCCGCCGTGACCAGCGCGTCCACGAGCGGCCGGTGCCGCAGGCGCGCGCCGAGCGCGGCCTGCGTGCGGTGCTCGGCCGCGTACGGCGTGAAGAGGTCCTTGTCCGCGCCCTGGACGCCCCGGAGCGACCCGTCCACCGCGAGCCACGTGAAGCCCGCCCAGGGCGAGAGCGTGAGCTCGTCGATCGGGATCGACCAGAACGCGCTCGCGCTCGCGCGGCCGCCCACCGCGCCCCCGGCGCCCGGCTGGTGCACGACGCGGCCGCTCAGCGCCAGGCCAGGGACCCAGCCGCTGGAGCTCAGGTCGAAGCGCGCCTCCGCGCCGAAGCTCGCCGGCCCGTCGCGCAGCCGCCCGAACCCCGCGGCCGCGATCCAGGCGCGGCGCTCGATGAGCTCGCGGTGCGCGTCGAGGCCGAGCTCGAGGAAGCGGAGGGGCAGCCGGAGGTCCTCCTCCGTGAGCTCGCTGTCGACGAGGCGCGCGTACCCGCCGACGGACAGCGGACCTGTGTCCGGGTCCTCGCCGACCGCGGGCGCCGGCCGGAGCGCGTCGTCCGCGGGCGCGCCGGCCGGTGGTGGCGGCGGCGGCGGCGCGGGCGGCGGCACGCGCGGGCGGGGCGCGCCGGCGGCGACGGCGAGCTCCACGCGGAGCAGCGCCCTGCCCGCGGGCGACGCGACGCGCAGCACGTGCGGGCCCTCCGGCAGGACGGCGACGCGGGCCTCGACCTCGTCGCCCAGCCAGAAGAACGGCGCACGCGTGACGCCCAGGCGGCGCGCGGCGCGGTCCTCGGTCGTGTCGAGCGCGATCGCCCCCTCCTCCAGCACGGCGCCGGCCGCGCCGTCGCCGCCGAGCGGCGCCACCGCGTAGCGCAGGTGGCCCTCGGGCGTCGCGGCGGCGATCTCGGGGCGGCAGCCCGGATCGCCCTCGCCCGCCGGGCCGGCGCCGGCGCGCGCGCGGGGCGCCGCGGCACATTCGTAGGCGGCGCGGGCGCGGATGCGCACCACGGTCGGGCCGGCGAACGCGAGCTCCAGGGGGCGCCCGGGGTCGATGTCGTGCCAGGTCGAGAGGACGCGGCCCGAGAAGGGCTGCGCTGCGCCGTCCGCGGTCGCGCGGATCCAGCCGAGGACGCTCCGGTCCGTCGTGGGCCGCGCCTCGACGCGGTGGCTGCCTCTCGGCACCTGCACGACGCAGCGGTCGACCATGGGCGCCGGGCCGCTGCTCGGCGCGGGGCCGCTGGTCGGCGCGGGCGCGGCGGAGCACGCGACCTTCGCGCCGTCGAGCGCGACGGAGAACGCGCAGGGGGCCTCCTCGTGGTCGAGCGTCCGGCAGCGGCCGTCGAGCACGATCGCGCCCGGCTCGGCGCGATCGAACCGGAACTCTGCGCGCGCGCCGTCGGTGAGGAGGAGCGACGGCTCCGGCGCATCGACGAGCGCGCGGCGCACGCGCACGCGCAGCGGCAGCTCGTGGTCGGCCCTCTGGCGGAGCTCGAGCGCGGCGGAGCCCGCCGCGGCGTCGGCGCGCGGCGGCACGTCCCAGCTCGTCACCGGGGCCAGCCGCGCGAGGGCCGCCGGCGGGAGCTGGGCGGGCGGCGAGGGCGCGCCCGCGGCGACGGCGCCGGCTGCCTCGCGGGCGGCCGCCTGGACGGCGAGCTCGGCGAGCGCGAGGGCGCGGAGGGTGAGCCGCCGATCGGGCGGCGCGGCCGCGGCGGCCACGTCGGTGGCGAGGTTGGCGGCGCGGGTGAGCGCCGCGGCGGAGCGGTGGGCGAGCCCGACCCGGGTGAAGGCGTCGGCGGCGAGCCGCGCCTCGCCGGAGCGCTCGGCGAGGAGGCCGAGCAGGAGCGCGTCCGCGCCCGAGCTGTCGCCCGCGGGGCCTTCGAGCAGCGCGACGCCGCGGCGCGGGTCGCCGGCGCTCCGCGCGTCGCGGGCGGCGGCGAGGGGCGCGCGGTCTCCGGGCAAAGGGAGCGGGGGCACGCGCGCGGACAGGCCGAGCGGCACCACCGGCGGGCTGCCCGGCGGCAGCGCGAAGACCGTCACCGGCGGGGCGCCCGCGGCCGCCGCGCCGGGGAGCTGCCCGGCGCCCCGGGGCTCTTCCTCGGCGTCGCGGTCGAGCGCGGCGTCGCGGTCGAGCGCGGCGAGCGCGGGGAAGCCGAGGGCTTCGAGCGCGGCGGCGCGCTGCGCGTGGAGCGCCCCGCGGGCCTGGGGTGGCGCGGCGCGGAGGGCGCGCGTGGCGCTCCGGATCCGCTCGAGCGAGCCGTCGACGGCGGCGGAGCCGGGCGGCGGGCGCGCGGGCGTGACGACGCGCGGCGCCGGGGGCGCGGCCCTGTGCAGCCGCACGCTGGCGCGGACCAGCGCCGGCGCGGCGGTCTCGACGCGCAGCTCGCCCGCGCCGGCCGGGACCGGGATCTCGATCGCCCCCGTGGCGCCCGCGCGCACCCACGCCTCGTAGGTCCCGGCGCCGGCGCGCACGCGGAGCACGCGCCCCTCGGCGCCCGCGGGCCGGGGCGCGCCCGCCGCGGCGCCCGCGGGCCGGGGCGCGCCCGCCGCGGCGCCCGCGGGCCGGGGCGCGCCCGCCGCGTCGGGCGGCGCGAGCACGACGCGGGCCACCGTGGCGCGCTCCGGATCGGGGAGCGGGAACGTCACCGCGCCGTCGACCCAGGCCCACCGGGTGATCTCCCGCAGCGACGCGCACGGAGCGCGCCCCCGCCGCGGGATGCGCGCGAGCACCGGCGCCGCGCCCGCGCGCCGCGCGAAGACGCGCGCGCCGGGCGCCACGGCGACGACCGAGGTGAGCCCGGCGCCGCCGTGCACCGCGACCTCCGTGCCGTCGATGAGCACCGACGACTCGGGGACCACCTCGCTCGAGGCGCTCCGGAGGAGCACCCGCGCGTGCGCGCCCGGCGGCGCGTCGACGGTGAGCTCGGCGCGCGGGGTGTCGAGGAGCGTCCAGCGGAGCCCGGACGCCGCGTCGACGTCGCAGAGCGCGTCCGCGGCGGCGCGCGGCGCTCCGCCGCCGTCCACGGGCGGCGGCGTGTCGCGCGGCGGCGCGATCGCGCTCCAGGAGGTGGTGCCCTCGGGGACGTCGAGCGTGTCCCAGGGCGCCTCGCGCGCCCAGGCGATCCGCGCGACGGGCGCGGCGCTGCCGAGGTCGCCGTGGCCGAGCGCGTACTGCTCGGCGAGCGGCGCCCCGAGCGGCCGCCGGCCGTCGTGCGGCGGCGAGAGCGCCGCGCCGAGCGCGGACACGACCGCGACGTCGTCCGGGTGAGCGCCCGCCCCTGCGGGGCCGGGCGGCGGCGGCGCGGCGGGCGCGGACCAGGGCGCGCCCGGGGCGCCCGGGCCGGCGTGCGCCGCGGCGAGCCGCGAGAGGGCCGCGCGCTGCAGCGGCGCGGCGCTCGCGGCCGGGCCGGCCTGCGCCGCCGCGTGGGCCCGCGCCGCGCGCGCGAACGCCGCGTCGGGCGAGGGCGCCCACCGCACGGACTCGGCGAGGACGAGCGCCCGGAGCGCCGGCGGCACGCCCGGCCGCGCCGCGAGGTCGAGCGCCGCTGCGGCGGCGGCCGGGGCCAGGGCCCGATCGGCGGCGGCGAGCCGCCGCGGCGCGTCCACGTGGGGCCGCGCGCGCTCGCCGTCGCGGCCGGGCTGCGCGGCGCGATCGAGCAGCGCCGCGCGATCGCGCTCGGGCGCGAGGAGCTCGGCGACGCCGGCGCGCTGCCGGAAGCCGCCCGCGGCGACGGCGAGCTCCCCCTCGACGACCTCGACGGTGGCCTCGCGGGCGTCGACCGGCAGCGGCACCCGGATCCACCGCGGCTCCCTCCAGCGCGCGGCGTCGGCGAGGCGCGGCCCGGTGCGGAAGGCGAGCTCCCGGACGACGGCGCCGCCGGCGCGGACCACGACGCGCGTCGCCCCGTGGGCGCGCGGCCGGAGGGCGATGCGCAGCACGTCGGCGTCGGGCGCGCGCAGGCCGAGCCGCGCCCCGGCCCCGAGCCATCGCCACGGCGTGGCGCGCGGGGCGGCCGGCAGGTCGGGGCGTTCGCGCCCGCCGCGCACCTCGACGGGCTGCTCGACGAAGTACGGCTCGACGAGGGGCCGGAGCAGCAGCGACTCCTCGAGGTACCGCGCGGTGAGCCACGCGGCCGCGGCGGGATCGAGGCGCGCGGCGGCGGGCGGCGAGAGCGCGGCGCGCGCGGCGTCGACCCAGCGGAGCAGCGCGCCGGCCTCGCGCGGCGCCGTGGCGGGCGCGGGCGCGCGGCCGCCGAGCCACGCGGCGACGTCCTCGTCGAGGCGGTACCAGGCGAGCGGCGCGCGCTCCCGCGCGGCGACGCGCACCGCGACCTCTGCGCGCTGCGCTCCCCGCGGGACGGCCGCGCGCACGACGGCGAAGCGCGCGCCGGACCAGGCCGGCACCGCGAAGTCGCGGGCGCCCTCCCTGCGGGGCGGGAGCGGCATCCAGGTGATGACGTCGGGCGTGTCCCCGACGCCGGAGCCGAGGCCGATGCCCGCGACCTCGCCGCGCAGCTCCAGCCGGTCGCCGGGCTCCACGGGCACGAGGAGCAGCTCCTCTGCCGCGAGCGCGACGGGCCCGGTCGGATCGGCCGCGGCGGGCGCGGCCGGCGTGGCGGTCGCGGCGGGCGCAGCCGGCGTGGCGGCCGCGGCGGGCGCGGCCGGCGTGGCGGCCGCGGCAGGCGCGGCCGGCGTGGCGGCCGCCCCCGGGGCGCCCTGCCGGGGAGCGTGGTGCCAGAGGACGACCCGCGCGCTGTCCGGCGCCACCCAGGCGAGCGGCTCCGCCGCGGCGGCCTCGCGCACGCCGGAGGCCCCCGGGGTGACGCCGAGCGCGAGCGCCAGCGCGGCGCCGAGCAGCGCGCGGCGGGCAGCGGACGCGGCGAAGGCGTCGAGATCCACGGCGATTACCCTTGCCCCATGCTCACCGTGCGCTCCGCGCGCCGTGAGCTATCGGGCTAGCCGATTTCCGGCCGCGAGCGCAAGCGCGTGCTCGTGGGCGGCGCGCCGCAGCCCACGTTGGGGGCAGACGCAGCCCGCGTTGCGGGCAGACGCGCCCCTGGCCGGTGCGGCAGCACGCGTCGGCGGGGCGGATCCGCCGCCGCCCGGGAGCGCATCCATCGGCGCCCGAGGAGCGGCTCCTCCGCGGCTTACGGCAGCGGCCAGCGCCGCTCGCGCTTCAGCCGCGCGAGCAGCGCGGCGAGCGCCGGCCCGTCCAGCTCCAGGAGCGACGCTTCCTCCTCGGACGGCAGCGCGACGCCGAGCACCTCGCACACGTCCCGCACGGCCCGCCGGAGGCCCTCGCAGCGGCCCTCGCGCAGGCCTTGCTGGCGGAGGGACGCGAGGCTCGCGTAGCCCTCGCGCTGCAGCAAGCTGGCGAGGAGGGCCTGCTGCGCCGCGGCCCGGTCGTAGAGCGCCTCGACCGGCACCGGGTTCTGCAGCACGCCGGGGGCGCGCAGCCAGTCGCCCGGGAACACGCGCCGCGGCGGCTCGCGCGGCGCGTGCACCTCCACGTGCCGCGGCGCCCCGAGGCGCACGATCCAGATCCAGCGCGTCCCCGCGCCCAGCAGGTCGCGGATCTTCTGCGACAGGCGCGCCTCGTCCCGGCCGACCTCGGCGTACTCGATGGCGAGCGCCGGCGTGCCCGGTGCCCAGCCCGGCAGCGCCGCGGGCACATTGCCCACGGCCACGTCCGGCGCGCGCAGCATCCCGGGCGCGGGGCTGTATCCCGTGTCGACGCCGACCTCGGAGACGGCGGGATCCCAGGCCACGACCGCGGCGCCGAGCAGCCTGAGGCTCGAGGCGCGCGCGCCGCTGGGCACGCTGAAGAGGGGATGTCCGTGCGACAGCTCGTACGGATCGCCGGGCCGGAGCGGATCGGCGCGAAAGGGCCCCTCCGGGGGCGGCGGGGGCGGCGGGGGCGGCGGGGGCGGCGGGGGCGGCTGACGCGCCGAGGCCGGCGCAGGGGCGTGCGGATACCGGCCTGGCGCGGGCGCCGGGGGCTGTGCGGGATCTGCGGGGGTGGAGAGGATCTCGGGAGGATGAACAGGGTACCTGGGTCGCATGCTGTGGATTGCGGGCGCTCCGGAAGACTGGTCATGCTTTCCGCGGGTCGGGGGGGGCTGCTTGGGGCCGGGCGGTCGTCGAGGCAGGCTTCCAGGCGCGCTCTCGCGGAGGTTCCGTTGCAGGGGCCGCTTCCCATCGACCTGCTGGAGCGCCAGGGAGCACGCATGGCGAATCAGGATGCGACCGAGCGCAGCGCGCGGCGTGCGCTCCGAGGGCTTCTGCGTCAGCTCGTGCGCTTGGTGAGGCGACGCGCGTTGGCGCGCACGACCGGACGGCTGACGGCGGCGTGGCGACGGTGGGCGCCTCGAAGGCCCGAGAGGCCCGAGGGAGGCGCGAGGCCTCACGCGGACGAGCGGACCTTCCGGCGAACGGCGGAGGCGGAGCGCGGCGGCATCAGCTCGCAGGAGAGCGCCGCCCGGTACGCTCGGGGAGACAACCCGGGAGGAACGCACCACAAGATGCGGGACGGCGAGCCGGAGCAGCGCGCCCGTCCTTCGATGGAGGATTCGGCGGACGAGCCTCAGCCGCGCGTCGAGCGCGCGCACGGCGGGGAGCGGACGTTGCCGAGCACGCGGCGCGGGTGACCGGAGGGGAACGAGGGAACCGCGCCGGGGCGCTCCGACCGCCCTCGAGACCTCGGAAACGAGCTGACACGACCGGTCCGACCGCCCTCGCGACCCCGGAAACGAGCTGACACGACCGGTCCGACCGCCCTCGCGACCCCGGAAACGAGCTGGAACGACCGGTCCGACCGCCCTCGCGACCCCGGAAACGAGCTGACACGACCGGTCCGACCGCCCCGTCGATACCGGAATGCTCCCGGCGGCCGGTCCGACCGCCCTCGAGACCCGGAAACGAGCTGACACGACCGGTCCGACCGCCTTCGACGAACCGGAACCTTGCGGGGACGTCCGTGGCGTCGAAGATCCCGCCGCTTGCGCGCCCGCCGGTACCCGGGAGGGGCCGCCGTCTTGACAGGCATCGAGCCCCCCGAGGTGGGCTCAGCCATGCATCGCCAGAACCGTGAGGCGGACTGCCAGATCTGTCCGATGCGGCAGCAAGGGTGCTAGGCTGCGCATGGGTTTCCCATGCGGCTGCTCGATCTATCCATCCGAAACATCGGCCCATTCGATGAGGCGTGCCTGGAGTTCCTGTCAGCGCCGGACGATCCGGTGCCGGTGGCGATCATCACCGGGGAGAACGGGACCGGGAAGACGATCCTGCTCGATGCCATCCGGGGATTGTTCGGAGAGCACTACGGGCGCCTCGAGCGTGCAATCTGGCGAAATGGCACGCCGTTCCAGATGAAAGCCAACCTGGTCATCGACGAACGCCAGGAGGTACTGCTATCGAATCAAAAGCAGTACACCGAAGGGCCATTCGATTTTCAACCCCGCAACGCGGCGCTCTACCGTCTTCCCATCGAGGTCGGAGGGGGCAAAGCGTGCCCCAACTGGGTGGTCGATTTCTGGCGCTCTGCGCTGCCCGCGGACGCCTACACGATCACGCAGCTCACCCGGCAAGAGCCGAAGGATTTCCTGCGAAATTCTCTGAAAGGCATCCAGCGAAACGCCGCGGTGACGGAGCTCATCTGCGCCTTCGACTACCTCCGGGGAAGCGACGATCCTCGCGATCGGCAGGACGGAGAGGCTCTCTACGACGCCGTACGCCGGATCGTCGAGCTCAGCGTGCTCGACGGAGAGCTGAGCCACGTGGATCGGCGCGCCTTCATGCCCATGATCCGCCAGAGCGGCCAGCTCGTCCCGCTCTCCAACCTGAGCAGCGGCAACGCCTACCTCATCCAGCATATGATCGGGCTCCTGGGCAAGATGTACGCCGTGCACGCCCTGCGCGGGACGGATGCTTCCGAGCTCTGCAAGACGCCGGGGCTGCTCCTCATCGATGAGGCCGAGAACCACCTGCACCCACGCTGGCAGAAGCGATTCTTGCGCGATGTCATCAGCCTGTTCCCGAACATCCAGATCATCGCCACGACGCATTCACCCTTCATCGTCGGCTCGGTCCCCGGAGCCAGGGTATTCGTATGCCGATATGATCGGGCGCGAAAAACATGCGTGGTCGACGATGCCTCCGACCTCTATGCGAACAAGCCGGTCGAGGAGATCCTGCTCTCCCCCGCGTTCGACGGCACGCAACCGTTCGGCGAGGAAATCACGCGGCTGCTCGAGGAACGCAAGGCCGCCTTCGAGGCGGGAGACACGCCACGGCGCGAGGAGATCGAGAGGCAGCTCAAGGAGAAGAATCTCGAGCATTTCTCCTACATGACCATCGAAGAGCGGCTACAGGCGCTCCGCGGCGAGAGAGCATGAGACGCCGCACCGCCCGCGCGTCGCCCGCTGCCCCCGGCCCCTACCCCGGGCCACGGGGGCCGGCGCGCTGGACGCGAGCGGCCGCGCGGGCGCCTCAGAAGAGCGCGCTGCTCACGCCCGCCGTCGTGAGGAGGTAGTCCCTCGACGCCTCGAGGGCGGCGCGGAGCAGGTTCACGGGCGCGCCGACCAGGCGCCCTCGCCATTTCCGGATCTTCCCCCCGACGATCACCGTGTCCACGTTGCTGCGGTCCATCAGCGTCACGACCGCCCCCGGCACGTTGTTGAGCGGCGCCACGTTGATGGCGTCCGCCCGCAGCAGGAGGATGTCGGCCTCCTTGCCCGGCGTCAGCGAGCCGATCTTGTGGGAGAGGCCGGCCACCCGGGCGCCCTCGACCGTGGCGAAGCGGATCACGTCGCGGCACGTGAGGAGCTCGGGCAGGTTCGGCTCTCCCGCCAGCGCGCGCTCGTTGATGAGCGCCCGCTGCAGCGTGAAGACGCCCCGCATCTGGGTGAAGAAGTCCGCGGTCATCGTGCACTCGACGTCGGTGCTGAGCGAGGGCTGGATGCCCAGATCGAGCGCGGCCTGGATCGGGGGCATGCCGTGCCGCATGGCCATCTCGATCGGGGCCGCGATCGAGACGCGCACGCCCGCGTCGGCGATCGCCTGCCAGGAGGCGGCCGAGATGCCGCTCGCGTGGATGAACTCGAGATCTGGCCCGAGCAGGCCCTCGCTGTCGAGCTGCTCGACCAGCGTCTGCTGGCCGAGGTGGCCGACGAGGTGGGTCACGATGAGCAGGCCGTTCTGGCGCCCGATCGCCCAGTAATCACGGAACGCGGGGTCGAACAGCTCGCCGCCCATGGCCAGCGTCACGAGCTGGTCGGTCGAGGAGAAGTACTGGAGCTGCAGCCGCTGGAGATCGTTCGGAAAGATGTTGTCGGGGCCCACGCCCGGCGAGTACACGAAGACCGTGCGACGGCCCGACTCCTGCAGCGCCTCGATGACCGCATCGGTGTGGTCCGGAGAATGCCCCACCTGCGACGTGTCGACGACCGTGGTCACCCCCGCGTCGAGCTGGCTGAGCGCGGAGGCGAACACGGCGACGAAGGCGTCCTGCGGCCTGAAGACCGGCGTGATGGTCGAGTGGATGTAGTCGAGGTAGTTCCTGTCGCCGTGCGGCAGCCCGTCGTCGGCCAGCAGGCCGTCCGACAGGAAGCTCCGCAGCGCGGTCTGGTACTGGTGATGATGGGTGTCGACGAACCCAGGCATCGCGATCGTCCCCGCTGCGTTGATGATCGTCGCATCCGGGGCGTACAGGTTCGGCCCGACCGCGATGATGTGCTTGCCCTGGACGAGCACGTCCCCCTGGGCGAAGTCCCCCACGTTCGGATCCATGCTGAGGACGGCGCCGCCCTTCAGGAGGTATTGCCGGTGCGCGGCGCCGGTCTCCAGCGGCATGGCCTCGGTCTCCGTCGTCTCCTGCGCCGACACGGGCGTCGAGAAGGTCGCCGCGGCGCCGAGGGCAGAGGCCCCCACCGCGAGGAACTGGCGACGAGAGGAGCCCGCCTTCGCTGGATCCCCGTCATGCGTCGAGCTGTCTCCACAAAGTCTCTTGCACATCTCAAGCTCCTCCTGCTGGGCTCACGGGTGCTCCTGTCGTGCCGCAACGCCTTCGAAGCCCACAACGTCCGCGTTCGATTGGCACAAAGAAGGAGGATAAGCCGGACGGAACCCGGGATCGAGCCTCGTGAGATGCGGCGGACCTCCAGATCCTATCGTGGGGTGGACGTGTCTCCGGCGTCGTGGGCTCCAGTCGCCACGGTCGGGGGACCTCACGAAACCAGCGTGATCTCGCCGGAGGGTAGGTCCATTCCGCATGGGGGCGCTCGTGTCGTCGTCCCGCGCGGCTCCCTGGCGTCGAGTCGAAGAAACCGCTCGTCCAGCCGCCCCCCCCGCGCGCTCAATGTGCCTTTGACATCGCGCGTGAATGAATGAGACCCGTTTGGGTTCCCACGAGCCTCACGGATCGTCCTCCACCCACAGCCTCGGCCCGTCGTCGCGCCCCGGCGCCTTCTGGCCGACCAGCACCGCCCCGATCCACACCGCCTCCGCCGTCTCCCCCGCGTCCCCCGCCTGCGGGCCGAGCAGCCACAGCCGCACCACCCGCTCGCCCGGCGCGAGATCGTCGCCGAGCCGGATCACCCCGCGCGCCACGCCGTCGGTCCCCCGCGCGTCGGTCGCCGCCTCCCACAAGGTCGCGCGCGCGAGATCCCCGCCCCGGCCCGCGAGCACGCCCTCCGGGATCGTCACCCGCCGGAAGAACGCCGCCTCCCGCGACGCCGGCCTCGCGCCCTCGATCCGGTACCGCAGGCGGTACGCCGCGTTCTCCCCGGGCGTCACCACGAACAGCACGAGGTGCAGCGTCTCGCCCGCCCCCTGCCGGAACCGGTACGTCATCGGACGGGCGCGCGTCAGCTCGAACACGTCGCGCCGGCGCACGATCGGCCCGCCGTTCGCGGGCGGCGCGTCGGTGTAGGCGATCCCCGCCTCGCCGAGCCCCTCCACCTCGACCTTGCGCGCGCCCGCCTCCGCGGGCACCCGCAGCGTGCCCGCGCGCGTCACGATCGGCTCCCGCGCCGCCACCTCGCCGTCCACCCGCACCGCGACCTCCCGGCCGAGCGCCTCGCGCGCCGCGCGGTAGATGACCGACAGCCGGCCCGCCCGCGCCCCCTCGGCCTCGACGCGCACCTCCTTCGCGACGAGCAGCGGCGTCCACGCGTCGCCCGGCGACGGCTCCCCGGCCGACTGCCACGCCGGCATCAGGAGCCGCCGCCGCACCGGCGCGTGCTCGGGCGTCAGGATCCGCTCCGGCCGGTCCGCGTTCGACCTCGCCCCCCGCCCCGCGCGCTCGATCCGCACCTGCTCGCGCAGATCGGAGAAGCGCTCGCCGCGCTCGAGCTCATCCAGGTTGATCGCGCGGACGTCGGTCCACGTGCTCACGTCGAACGGCGCGTAGCGCCACACCTCGTCCTCGCCCAGCGCGACCCGGTACGGCAGCCGGTACAGGGTCTCGTGCACGCCCGGCTCGATCGTCCGCAGCCGGATGCGCGTCCGCGCGTGCCCCGTGATCTCGATGCGCTCCACCCCCGGGGGCGGACGCAGGATCGCGAGCCGCGGCTCGGACGCGTCGAAGCCGCTGTTCCACCACTCGAACCGCGACCGCGGCAGCGTCACCGTGAGCTCCGCGCGGTCCGACGGCCCCGGGCCCCATCGCGCCACCACCGTCGCGTCGCCCTGGTCCGCCCCGGTGCTCGCCTCGATCTCGGCCCGGATCAGCAGCCCGAGGAGCTCCTGCCCGGGGGCCATCCGCGCGATCACCGGCGCGCCCGGATCCAGCGCCAGGTAGCGCACGATGCGCACGTCCGGCGGCGTCTGGAGCCGCACCGGGGCGGTCGTCGCCGCCGGCGCCGCGCCCGGATCCTCCGCCGGCGCCGCGCCGGCGGCCTCCGCCGCCTCGTCGGGGGCGCCCTCGGGCGCGGGCATCGCCGGGTGCACGATCTCGCCGATCTGCTGCGCGGCCTGCGCCTCGGGCACGCCGAAGCGGACGCCGAAATCCGGGCCGACGCCGTCGATCACCACCGTCCGGACGTCCTCCCGCGACAGCCGCACCGTCGCCCGCCCGCGCGGGCCGAGCGCGACGCTCACGGGCGCGCTCGCGCCGTCCGCGACCCGCACCGTGCGGCCCGGCGGGCCCTCGATGTCGAGCGACACCGGGCCGCGGAAGTTCAGCGCGGCCGCGTGGCGCTCGCCGATCGTGAACTCCGACGCGCCGCGCCCCTCGGCGCGCGGGAACGGCCTCCGGAACCGGCGCAGGAGGAGCCGCGACACCGCGTAGTCGAGCCCCTCGCGGCCCGCGGCCTCGAGCCGCCGCGCCCAGCCCCGGAGCAGCTCCCTCCGCGCCGGCTCCGGCAGATCGGCGAAGCCGAGCGCCGACACCCGGCGCCCCATCTGCCGCCGCTCCTCGGCGTCGAGGCTCTGCTCGAACAGCGCGCGCGACGCCTCGCTCCGCTGGTAGCGGCCCTCCAGCCGCGACAGGATCGTGAGCG
This sequence comes from Sorangium cellulosum, assembly GCF_004135735.1. Taxonomy (GTDB): domain Bacteria; phylum Myxococcota_A; class Polyangia; order Polyangiales; family Polyangiaceae; genus Sorangium; species Sorangium cellulosum_F. The sequence goes on from NZ_CP012670.1 coordinate 8,689,240, forward strand.
CGACCGGCGCGCCGTCGCTCCCCACCGCGGGCTTCGCCCGCAGCCGCACCTGCCCGCCCTGCGGCAGCACGTCGTGCGTGATGAGCAGCGTCGAGCGCGGATCCGTCACCGCGCCGCCGCCGCGCTCGAGCCGCGCCGCGTACTCGCCCTCGCCGAGCGGACGATCCGGATCGCAGCTCACCCGGCTCTCCAGATCGATCGCGTGCCGCGCGACCTCCTCGCCCCGCTCGTCGACGAACGCCGCGACGAAGCCGTAAGGGTAGCGCCTCGCCGAGTCGCAGGCGTCGGCCTCCACGCTCGCCCACGTCGTCACCTCCACCGCGTCGATCTCGACCGGGATCTTGATGACGAGATCCCGGTGCGGATCGATGTGGTAGGCGAGGATCTCGTCCTCCGCCGGAAGCGCGCCGCCGAGCGGCGGCGCGCCCGGCAAGAGCGCGAGCGCGAACGCCGTCAGGCCGAGCAGCGCCATCGCGATCAGCCAGCGCGGGTTCACCGCCCTGCGCTGGCCGGCCCGCTCCGCGCTGAACGACCCCTGCGCCGGGCGCGCGACCAGGGCGGGCCGCGGGCCGCGCGGCGGCGCGATCCGCCCGCGGCTCGACGGCTCGCGGCGCCTCGCCGGGGCGGTCACGGGCTCACCTCCTGCGAGGCCGCGCCGGGCGCCGCGACCTCGACGCGGAGCGCGCTCGTGCCGATCGTGACCGCGCGCCGGAGCCGCGCGGCGTCCGGCACGGCCGCGCCCGGGACCGCCACGAGCGCGCCGTCCATCGGCAGGAGCTCCGCCTCCCCCGGCCGGGCCGCGATGACCCAGGGGCGCCCCGTCACCACGTCGCGCGCGATCTCGACATGGCACCGCGCCCCCGGCGCGGCCGGCCGCGCCGCGAAGTACGCCTTCAGGTAGTACGGGTTCCGCTCGGCGGTGTAGCGCCGGAAGACCTCCATCTCCGCCGCGAGATCGCACCCGGCCGGCACGCCCCGGGTCGGGCAGACGTCGTCGCCGCTCGCGCCCGCGCCCGTCGCGCACGTCGCGAGCGCGAGCGCGCGCTCGGCCACGTCGAGCGGCGCGGGCGTCACGCCGAGCCGCGACAGGCGCGCCTCGAGGCGCGACTCGCCGAACCCGGGCGCCGCGAAGCGCCGGAGCTCGAAGAAGCGCCGGATCGCGCTGCCGAGGTACACGATCCCGAACCGCCCCTCGGCGAACCGCCGCGCGTAGCCCATCGCCACGTCCGTCGCGCCGCTGAACGGCACCTGCTCCCGCGCGCCGTCGAACAGCCCCACGCGCAGCTCGAGATCGTCCAGCGTCGTGAGGAGCGGCCCCGCGAAGGTCGGCACGTGCCCCGGCCGCACGACCTCGTACCCGAACGAGATCACCGCGTCCCGCTCGTGGCTCCGGTCCGCCTCGATCGCCTGCACCGACAGCGCGTGGCCGCCGTCGCCGACCCACACCTCGTGCACGCGCTGGAAGAAGCTGCGCAGCCCCTCGGCGCGCCGCACGTCCGCGGCGCCGCTCGGCTCCGCCGTGGGCACCGCCCCGGCGAGCAGCAGCGACTGCGCCGAGAGCGCGTCGGCGATCGCGAGCCCCGCGCCGAACGCCCCGATCTGCCAGCGCGGCGCCGGCACCTCCACCAGCATCGCGCCCGCGAGCGGCGCCCGCTCCGCCTCGGGCGAGGGCGAGGCGGGCAGGATCCCGCCGATCGACGCCGCCGGGCCCGCGCTGCGCCGCTCTGGCGGCGACGGCGGGGGCGGCGGCGCGTGGGCGAGCACGAACCACGCCGGGTTCCCGCGCCGCTCCGGGTCGCCCTCGGCCGGCCCCGGCTCCGCGATGCCCCACGCGGCCGGCGCGCCCTCGCTCCCGCCGATGCGCACCTCGCGGAAGCCGAGCCGCCCCAGGATCGCCCGCTCCCACGCGGTCGGCGTCGCCGCGCCCGCCGCGCCGCCCCGGCGCGTCGCCGCCGCGACGAGCCGCGGCATCACGACGCTGTCGAACAGCCTGAGCTCCTCGATCGACGGCGGCCGGAACCGGCCCGGCAGCACCTCGGTGAGCGGCACCATCCGCCGCGAGAGCTCCTCCTCCACCGTCCCGCTCCAGCGCACGATCTCCGGCGCGCCGAGCATGCGCGCGCCGACCGCCTCCGCGACGTGGACCGGCACCCGGAGGCGCGGCATGTCGGCGAGCTGCCCCGGCGCGTCGGCCGCCGGGCGGAACGTCAGCGCCGCCCCGGCGCCGAGCCCCTCGCCGATGGCCGTGACCGGCAGCCCCGCCGGCGAGCCGACCACGCTGAGCTCCGGCGCGGCGCCGCTCCCCGGCTCGACGATCAGCACCGCGGGCCCCTCCATGGCCTCGATCATCGCGCCCGCGAACGCCTCGTCGTGGCGCCGGATCGCGCCGTGGCGCGACAGCAGCACCACCCCCGCGGCGTCGAGGATCTCCGCCACCCGGAGCGCCACGGGCGGCAGCGCGGAGCCCACCTCCGCGGGCGCCGCCAGGACCAGCCACTCGGGCCCGCCCTCGGGGCCCCGGCCGGCGCGCTTGCGGAACGCCGCCCGCGGCGCGCTCGGCGCGTCCTCCGGATCCTCGAGCCGCGCGCTCACCACGAACCACGGCCTCTCGCCCTCGCCCTCCTGCGCCACCGAGAGCCGCGCGCGCTCGGCGGCGCGCAGGTGCTCGTCGGCCGGGCGGCCGGCCTGCAGCACGTCGCGCGCGACGCGGTAGGCGATCCGCCGCGCCTCGATGTCGGCGGCGATCGCGGCCGCCCGCGGGCGCGGGCCGGGCCGCGGCGCCGTGTCCGCGAGCACGAGCGAGAGCGCGGCGCTCTCGACGCGCGGCGCGGGCCGGGCGTCGGCCGCCGGCACGGGCGGCGCGCTGCCCCAGCCGAGCGCCACGAGCCCGTAGCCGACGGCGTTGCCGGCCAAAAACGCCGTGAACGACACCTGGAGCGTCGGCATGATCACGACGCCGACGCGCTCCTTGTTCCACATCTTCACGGCGAGCAGGCTCGGGAGCAGGTACCCGAAGCCGAAGTAGTCGATCATCTGCAGCCCCGGCGCGTACCGCACCATGGCGAAGCCGATCGCCATCTTCACGATGAAGCCGACGACGTAGACGAAGATCATGCGCCGCGGCCCCACGAGCAGCATCCGGGAGAAGGGGCGGACCGACGTGATCCAGCGCGACAGGTAGTAGACGAAGAGCGCCTCGACCGTCGTCGTGAGCAGCTTCGTCGGCTCGTACCAGGCCACGGCGAGCAGGCCGGGCACGAGGATGCCGTTGTAGTCCCACCCGTAACGGACGTTGTTGCGGGCGCCGAGCAGCGCGCCGATGACCAGGATGATGTGGGCCTTCGGCAGCTCGAGGAACTCGAGCGACAGGCTCTCGTTCAGGACCTGGAAGCGCGAGACCGAGAGGTTGGTCGTCCGCAGGAGGACGCCGAGCACGAGCGCCGTCAGCGCCGTGATGACCGCGAGCCGCGGCGCCGCGCGGAGCAGGCCGCTGTTCCAGAAGGCGTTCGCGATGAGCGGCACGAGCACGAGCCCGATGCTGTAGAGCTCGCGCGAGTGCGCGAAGTCGTGGCGCGCCGCGACCTCGGGCACGACGAGGCCCTCGACGAACAGGCGCACGATCACCGCGCCGACGATGAACAGGTAGAACCGCTCGCGCCCGAACGCCGTGGACCAGGCGCCCGTCCGGGTGATCCAGCGGCCGATCAGCGCGACGAACAGGTAGGTCGCGATCGACTCCGCGATGATGAACACCGCGGTGACCGGCGCCGCGAAGAACACGGTCGCGAGGTAGCCGGGCACGACGAGCCCTGCGTACGTCCAGCCGAGCGTCTCGGTGAAGAACGTCCCGAAGACGAGCCCGATCAGGACCGCGGTGTGGAGGCTCCGGTCGAGCCCGTTCGGTGGGAAGAGCGGCAGGTTGTCGAGCATGCGGCGGACCGGCGAGGCAGCAGCGGCAAGCGTCGAGGCAGCGGGGGCGGGCGGCGGGGCGGCGGCGGGCGGCGGGGTGCGCTGGCCGGCGCGGCCCGCCGCGCCCCCCGCGCCGGCCGCGCCCCCCGCGCGCTACGGCAGCGTGGTGGCCAGGCCGAGCGCGCTCGGCGCGCCCCACCCCGTCGGGTAGTCCCAGCCCGGCCCCGCTTCGTAGAACTCCGTCGAGCCGCTCACGATGTCGCGGAACGTCGCCTGCACGGCGGGGGTCGTATAGAGGATCGAGTTGAGGAACCCGACGCGCGGCAGGCCGCTCTCGGCGCGGTAGTCGTTCACCAGCGCGATGATCGCCGCGAACGCGGGCGCCGAGAAGGACGTCCCGCCGTAGCGCTGCCACTCGCCGAGGTAGTAGACCCAGTACGGGACCGGCTGGACCCCGGCGTGCATCGCGACGTCGGCGACCGCGCGCTTGCCCTCGGACCCCTCCACGACCCCGACCTGCCACGGGGGGATCGGAAACGAGAGCGTCGGGCCGGAGCCGGAGCCGGGCCAGGCGGTCTCGTCCTCGACCTCGCCGCGCGAGGTGAGCCAGAGCTCGGTCCCGCCGACGCCCGTCACGTAGGGGCTCGCCGACGGGGTGTCGGTCTGCGCGGAGTCGCCGGTCGCCGCGACCACGGTGATCCCGAGCGCCGCGGCCATCCGCGCCGCGTCGTGGTACTGGAGCCGCACGGCGGGCGGCTCGGAGTCCTCGCGGTGGGCGAACGAGTCCGTGATGACCGACACCTCGCCGCGGCTGATCGCCTCGTTGAAGGTGTAGACCATCGACGTGTTGCGCGCGTCGGGCCCCTGGTAGACCACGAGCTCGGCGCCCGGCGCGAGGCCGCCCGACCACTGCACGTCGAGCGTCGACTCGATGTAGCGCGTCGCGACCGGCTCCATGGTCAGGACGACCTTGGGGTTCTCCCGGGTGACGCCGAGCGACTGCCAGAACGATTGCAGGTCCTTGTACTTGAAGGTGGCGCCGACCGTGACCCCGAGCTTGACGCCCTCGCCGGTGAACCCGAGCTCGTAGAGATCGTCGAGATCGTAGGCGCCCGCGATCTGCGCCAGGCTGAGCCCCCGGTCGACGTTGCTCGGCGGCTCCACCACGATGCTCCCGGCCTCGCCCGGCAGCGGATCGGTGCTCGCCGGCAGATCCGCGGTGATGAGGCCGGTGGTGCGCGCGGCCACCCACGTCGGCATGGTGAACCGGGCGAGGGTGCCGTAGACGTCGAACGGCGGATTGCCCGCCTGCGGGTTCTTCCGCTCCAGGACCCTGAGATCGGTGTCGAAGGTCTCGTTGAACTGGGCCACCGTGCCGCTGAACTGGATGAGCAGCCGGTTCGTGGCCGTGAAGTTCACCTTCATGCCCTGCTCCTCGAGCCAGAGCTTCACGAGGTGCACGTCGAGCTCCGGGGGCGCGAACTCCGCGATCCACGCCTCCGGGGTGAGGTACTGGCGGAACCGCGGGCTCGCCGGGTCGTAGATCTCCGCGATCAGCTGGTCGAGCCGCTCGCCGTTCCGGATGGGGAAGCCCATGAGCGCGCGGAACTCTCCCTCCGGCGCGGCGCTGCCCTTGTCGGTGTACACGTTGGGCAGCGGGCTCGGAATGCCGTCGACCGCGCGCGTGGGCTCGCGCTCCTCCTCGGTGAAATCGGGCAGCTCGTCCGGCAGCGCGCCCCCGCCGGCGCCCCCGCCGCCCTCGGCCGTCGCGCCGCCGCCTGCGCCGCCTGCGCCGCCTGTACCGCCCGATCCGCCATCGCCGCCTGCGCCGCCGTCGCCGCCTGTGCCACCCGCGCCGCCTGTGCCGCCCGCGCCGCCTGTGCCGCCGGCGCCCGGCGGGTCGACCATTTGCACGTCCGACTCGCAGCCACAGCTCGCCGACGAAAACGCGATGCTGCTCGTCAGAACGAGCAGGCCCAGGGCGGGACCGACCTGAAGAACTGGTGATGTGCGCCGCATACCCTCGGGGATTCAATCCCCTTCCAGCAGGCCGATCCAGCGCAATCTTCACAGCTCACGGGCGCAGCACGACGCGCACGCCGCCCACAACACAAGGTGCCTCTCCGGAGCGTGCGGAGCACCACGTCGCACCCTGTCTCGAACAGAACCCCCCGCGGCGGCGCGAGCGCCTCGTCTTTTCCCTGCGCGCGCGAGGGCGCGCAGGCCTCCCCTGCCCTGCGCGCGCGAGGGCGCGCAGCCTCCCCTGCCCCTGCGCGCGCGAGGGCGCGCAGCCTCCCCTGCCCCTGCGCGCGCGAGGGCGCGCCGCTCCGCGAACTCAACAAGGAGCACGTGCGAGGCGGTCCGCGCCAGCCGAGGTGGGGGACGGCACCTTCTCGAAGCGCAGATGCTTTTGGCGCGGCGGGCGCGCATGGACAATTGTATCTGTGCCACCACGGTGCGACGCTCCGGCTGCCTGGGCGTCCCGCTCCCCGGGTGCGCTGCACCCTTCTCCGACTATGGCGAAGACTTCCCGTCCGCGGATCCCCAAGCCTTTTCGCATCCCGAGGCCGATGGGCTCGCAGTCCGACGCGACGCGCCTCGGGTGGCTCAGGCCCGATGTGCTCTCGATCGTGGCGGGGGCGCTGCTGGCCGCCGTGACGCCGTTCGAGCGCTTCGACTACCTCGCGCGCGGCCTCACCGCGTCCGCGCTCGCCGACGACGCGCCGTCGACGCAGGTGCTGCTCGTCACGGCCGCGCCTGACGCGCTGCGCGACGGCCTGTGCGCGCGCTCCCTCCCCGGGCTGCTCGAGCGCGGGCGCGCGCGCGGCGCGCTGCTGGTCCCCCCGGCGGACGCCTTCTGCGGCGACGGCGCCGCGGCGGCCGTGCCCGTCGCGCGGATGCCTCCGGAGCTGCTCCGCCTGAGCGCGGGCGAGGTCGTCGGCTTCGCGTCGCCGGCCGGCGACGCGCGCGCGGCCGATCTCGGCGCGCTCGGCGTCACGGCGGCGCCGTGGGTCCTCAAGAAGGCGCCGCAGAGCGTCCCCGCCGTCAGCCTGAGCGCGCTCGCCGAGGGGCAGGTCCCGGCGACCACGCTCGAGGGCCGCGTCGCCGTGATCGGGGTGGGCTCGGGGGGCGTCGCGCCCCAGGAGGTCGCGACCTCGGCGCTGCCGCCGGCGAAGGGCGTCGCCGCGGTGCTCGGCGGGCTGCTCGACGGCGGGCGGCGCGCCTCGGCGCCGACCTGGGTGGCCTCGGCGTTCGTCCTGCTGGCGGGTGGGTTCGTGTGGCTCGCGCGCCGCCGCTACGGGAGCGTGGTCGCCACGACCGCGGTGTTCCTCGCCTCGTTCGCGCTCGCCCTGGGCCAGAGCCTGCTCGCCGCCCGGGCGGAGGCGAGCCTGCTCCCGCTGCCGAGCACCCTCTTCGGCCTCGCGGTCGCGTTCGCGGGCGTCATGATCACCCGCGGCCTCGGCGTCCAGCGCGCGGTGGGGCGCGCCGCGGAGCTGCTCCAGCGCGCCGCGCTGTTCCGCATGCAGGGGGTGCACGCGCTGCCCGACGAGGAGTTCTGGCCGCGCATGGCGCGCCTCGCGCAGCAGGCGCACCCGGCCGACCTCGTGCTCATCGCCGAGCTGCCGCCGGGCAGCTTCCACCTCCGGTTCTGGAACGATCGAGCGAACGGCGAGAGCCTCGTGGCCGAGCGCCGCCACGACGTCCGCCGCCCGCCGTACAGCAGCGAGCAGGGCGTGCCGGCGATCCGCGTGGCGCGGCGCTTCTTGACCCGGCAGGACATGCCGGCGGTCGTGGTCCCGCTCATCGCGTTCGGCGAGATCGAGGGCTACGTGTTCTTCTGCGGCGCGGTCGCCGAGTCGACGTTCGCGCGCGAGCCGGAGCGGGCCGAGAACGTCGGCCGCGAGCTCGCGCTGCTCCTGCGCCGGAAGCGCCTCGCGCGCACCGCGGAGCAAGGCGGCGGGCTGCCCGCGGCCGGCGAGGCGAAGGGCAGCCACGAGCCGGCGGATCACCTGGTCGAGGGGGCGCGCGTCGCGCTCGACGATCTCCAGGTGTTCGGCTCGATGCTGCGGAGCGCGCCGGTCGGCCTGCTGTACGCCGACGCGTTCGGCGACGTGCGCTTCGTCGCGCCGGAGTTCGCGCGGTGGCTGCGCGCGCGCGAGGTCGCGGTCCCGCCCGAGAGCGCGAGCGCCGCGCTCCCGCCCGGCTCGCTCACGCTGGGCGACGTGCTGGGCGCCACGGCGACGGACAGCGCCGCGGTGTCGCTCTCCAGCGTGATGGCGAGCGACGGGGGCATCGAGCTCAGCGTCGCCGCGCCCGAGCCCGCGGTGCTCTCGCTGCGCCCGCTCCGGCGCGAGTCGGACGGCTCCTCGTGGATCGCGGGCTACGTCGCCGCGCTCATCCCCGTGAAGCCCGCGGCCTCCCCGTCGGCGAACGTGCGGCCGCTCGCGGCGCGCGACGCGACCGATCCGCTCTGCGCCTTCCAGCTCGCGGACCTCGTGACCGACGCGGTGGCGAGCGCCGCGCGCGCCACGGGCCGCGCGGTCCGGCTCGAGCCGATCCGCGGCGCGACGCACGCGCTCGGGCACCGCGGCGAGCTCGCGCAGGCGCTCGAGGGGTTCCTGACCGACGTGGCGAGCCGCGGGCTGCCGGGCCACGGGCCGGTCGTGTCGGTGCGCGAGGCGTCGCAGGGCGTGCAGCTCTCGATCCTGGACGTGGGCTTCGGCCTGGGGCTGCCGGAGTCGGCGCTCCAGCGCGTGCTGACCGCCCCGGGCGCGGCCCCGGCGGGCCTCGAGCCGCTCGGCCGGCTCATCCTGGCCGTGGAGGACAGCCACGGCCACGCCGAGCTCCGGACCAACGACGGCTGGGGCATCACGCTCACGGTCACGCTGCTCCGCGCCCACCCGCGCGTCGCCACCGCCGTGCAGGAGAGCGGCAAGCCGGCGGCGCCGCAGCAGAACGTGATCGCCATCGGGCGGGCGAGCCCGAAGTAGGGGGCGCGGCGCGCTCGTCGCCGCGACGCGGGCGGCCGTCGCGCATCTCGGCGAGGTGAGGCTGGACCAGATCGGGGACCGGCCGCTGCGCGCGGTGCTGGACGAGGCGTGTCCGTCCCCGGAAGCGACGTCGATGCGGATGTTGACGCACCTGGAGGAGGCGCGTGATCTCGCCAGGATCTGCGCGCAGCTCAACGTGCATCGCAACGAGCTCGCGCAGCGGTTCGCGCTGCCCTGGGTGCTTGCGGCTCACCCGGCCGCGGCGCTTCGATTGCAGCAAATCGCGCCCGACTTCTGCGATTTTGCCGGGCTCTGGTTGCTCGATGAGCAAGCGGCGGACGCGGAGCTCGGAACGCTGGAGCAGGCCATCGACGCACCGGCCGTTCCCCAGCCGCCGTCCAGCCATCTCGGCGGGGGGCCAGGGACATCGGAGCTGCTCGAGCGCGCCTCGGTAGCCATCAGCCTCGGGCGTCTGGATGAGGCGGCGGATTGGCTCGCTCAGTACGATCTAGACAACCCGGGGGCGCGATCGAACGTCGCGCCGCGGATCCGATTAGGAGGACAGCTCCACTGGAAGCGCGGTCGGCCCATTGAGGTGCTCGCTTGCTTCGAGCGAGCGCTTGAGCGCTGCGAGGCCCTCGGCGACCTGCACGGAAAGGCGGTGCTCTTGACTGACATCGCCCGGTCGGCGCTCCAGCGCGTGCTGCCTCCCGGGCGCGGCCCCGGCGGGCCTCGAGCCGCTCGGCCGGCTCAGAGAGGATGCCGGCGAGCCTGGAGCGGCCGTGCGGGTCGAGGGCCACTTCGGGCGCTGGTGACTTGGACATCGGCGCTTCCTCACGAGGTTGCGCGCCGTCCATCGGAAAGCACACGCCGACGGCCGATCTTGATCTTTCCTCAATTCGCGCTAGCATGGCGGCCGTGCTCGCCGAGCCGCTCGCGCCTCCGGCCGCAAAAGCGTTGATCCTGGACACCCTCGCGAACGGCGAGGTCACGTTCTCGAACCACGCGCTCGACGAGATGAGCAAGGAAGACCCGGACATCACCGAGGAGGAGGTGTTCGCGGTGCTTCGCGGCGGTATCGTCGAACCGGCGGAATTTCGCAGCGGCTCGTGGCGATATCGGGTACGAGCAATGGGGGTCTACGTCGTCATAGCGTTCCGTTCGGAGATCCGTGTGAAGGTAGTCACGGCTTGGAGGGTGAGACGATGACCAAGGATGTGAAGTGCACCGAATGTGGCGATCGCATGATTTCGACCCGTGAAGATCGGCCGTACTCCAAGCTGCCCGGGGTTCTTCTGCTCGGGGTCGAAGTCCTGCGGTGCCCCAAATGCGGGGAGTCTGAAGTCGTGATTCCGAAGCCGAACCAACTCGGCGATCTGCTCGCGAGACATCTCATCGAAAAGCGTGACCGGCTGGTGGGCCCCGAGATCCGTTTTCTCCGCACCCACCTTGGCCTTCCCGGTGCCGAGTTGGCGCGGCGCATGGGCGTCTCGCCCGAGACGATCTCGCGTTGGGAGAATGGGAAAGACACGATGGGCCCCGTCGCCGACCGGCTTCTGCGACTGCTGGTTGCCGGGGACATGCCACGCGAGGCGCTCGCGAAAATCGGCGACGATCCGAGACCGCTGAGCTTGGCTGTGCGCGCGAGCCGGGCGGGCTGGAAGGAAGCTGCGTAGGAGACTGGATCGTGAGACGCCGCCGAACAAGTCGTTGACCGGCCAACCGTTGGCAGCCAGAGCCTCCCACGGCTCCACACATTTGAAACCACGCAATCCTACGATCGGCATGGAACTCGCGAGGAGACATGGCTGAACCGTACACCATACGAATCTACGTCCCGGCTGGAGATCCCGAGGGAGTGAAGATTGTCGATCGGTTCAACTGGACTGGTGTAGGAGTCGCCTTTCCTCGAATCTTGTGGCCAGAGATTGCCGCGCGCTCGGAGTTCACGAGAGCTGGTGTGTACATCCTGACCGGCACGGAAGAGGGATCCGCCGACGACCTACCGACGATCTACGTCGGCCAGGGAGACGGCGTAGGCGAGCGCATCAAGGCCCACTACGCCGAGAAGGTGTTCTGGGAGTGGGGATACGCCTTCGTCTCGAGCAACAGCAGCCTTAACCGTGCGCATATAACCTGGCTGGAATACGCACTATTGGAGAGAGCCCGCAATGCCGGGCGGTGTCACTTGAACAACGCGAACGCCCCGCGAGAACCCGGTCTAACGGAGGCTGAAAAAGCGGACACGGAGGGATTCCTTGGAGAACTCCTGCGCATCCTTCCACTTTTAGGCGTTCGCGTCTTTGAGAAGCCGGTTCCCATCGCTTCCTCCAGCACGCCACGCGCGGCTGCCGTGTCCGTGTCGCAGATCGACGAACGCGACACCATTATAGTTCCCGCTCAAGAAGACGGGTTTCGCGACGTTTTCCTCGGCGAAAACTGCTGGTACGCGATCAGGATCAGCGGTGGCATGCTGACGCGAATCAAGCACATCGCTGCGTATCAAACCGCTCCGGTATCGGCGATTACTCACTATGCGCCGGTGCGCGCGATCGAACCCTATGGGGATGAGGGAAAGTATCGACTTATCTTTTCGGAACCCGCCAAGCCACTTGGACCTATCCCCTTCGCGAACGCCCCGACGGGCTGCATGCAAGGCCCTCCCCGCGCGGGGCCGAGCTGTTCCTCGATGAGGGCGGGCAGGTCCTCGACTGGAGGCAGGTCGACCTCGACTCGGGACGGCGGTACAAGCAGCGCGTATTTGGAGTCTACGAGGCTCCGTTCGAGTAGGCCGCCGAATCCAGGCGCTGCAGCACGCGGCGGCCGCGATTCTGCACGGACAGCCAGGCGGCTGTCGGCTTCCTGAACGGGGAGGCGCTCAGGCCGCGAATTCAGCAGCGCGCCCCAGGCGTCGCGAGGCTACGCGAGAGGATCCGGGCGTTCGAAGGCGAGCACGGGATCGAGCTCGACCTCCGCTGGGTCAAGGAGCACCAGCAGACGAACACCGTACGGGCGTGCCTGAACGCGCAATGCGATCGTCTGGCGGGGGCGGCGCGCGCCGCGGCGAAAATGCTCCCCGCCACAGGGACTCTCTGATATCCGGCTGGAATGGATGCGAAATCCGGATTGGGGGACCTGCTCCAGCCGAGCCTCGAACGGGACGTGGCGCCGCGAGCAATGCTCTCGGACCGCGCGGGTTTCCTGGTCGCGTTCCTCGGGGGCCCGCTCGCCGCATTGCTCGTGGGCGCCTTCAACACGCGGGCGCTCCGCCGGCTGGGCCAGGATGCGTGGCTCCTCGCCCTGGCGTTCGCGTGGTCGATCCTGGTCGTGGCCGTCGCGGCGCACGCGACGGCCACGACGCCGAGCGAGCTCGCCGCGACGCGGCACGTGGTGTTGTTCGGACACGAGCTGAGCGCCGCCGTGCTGCGGCGCCTCGTGCAAGCCTCGGGGCTCCTCGTGTTCCTCGCGTTCTTCCTGCGACACCGGCGCTTTCATCGGGCCGCGGCGCTCGCGGACGCGAAGCCGGCGCGGCCCTGGATCGTCGGGCTCTCCTGCCTCGTCGCCGGCGGGGGCCTCCAGATCGTGCTCACCATGGCGATGATCGCGGCCTTCCGGTGAGCGAGCTCCACCTGCAGCTCGAGCACCTGCTGGAGACGCGGCGCGTGGACATCGCGCGGCGCGTGCTCGAGCGGGCGTTCTCCGAGAACCCGAGCGACCCCGAGAATCATTACTACGCGGCGCGCGTGGCGGATCGCGCGGGCGACCGCGCCGAGGCCACGCGGCAGATCGGGCAGCTCCTCACGCTGGCGCCGGACCACGTGCGCGGGCTCAGCCTCGCCGTCGAGCTCGCGCGCAAGGGCAAGGACCTCGCGCTCGCGGAGCAGCACGCGCTCGAGCTGATCCGCAGCCATCCGGAGCAGGGGCACTACTACGCGCAGTACGCGCTGGTCATGCTGGAGACGCTGCACGTCGAGAAGGCGCGCGCGCTGGCGCTCGAGGCGCGCCGCCTGTCCCCGGAGGACGAGCTCGCGCACGTGGTCGACGTGCTCACGTCGATCGTGATGGGGGAGCGCGATCGGGCGCGGCACGATCTCGCGGAGCTCGTGCGGCGAAACCCGGACGCCCTGTCCGTGGCCTGGACGTTGCTGACCGTGCTCGAGGCCGATCACCGTGACAGGGACGCGCTCGAGGTCGCGAAGGAGATCGTGCGCGCCACCCCTGACGATCCGGACGCGATCCGCGCCGTGATCGAGCTCGGGGCCCGGACACACCCGCTCGCGTGGCCGGCGTGGCCGCTCCGGCGCTTCGGCTACTTCGCGTCGATCGGCCTCTGGATCGCGGCCGCCGTGGCGCTCTCGATCGCCGCGCACACCAAAAACCTCTCGCTGGCCGTCTGGGTGGGCGGCCTCTGGATCGTTTACGCGATCTATAGCTGGACCTATCTCCCGCTGCTGCGCCGCTGGATCCGGGCGCGAGGACTCTGACGATGGCTTCGAGGCAAGAACTCTCCGACCGGCTCCTGTCCGATCCCTTCGATGTCGATGCGCGCCGCGACTACGCGGAGCTCCTGCTCCAGGAGGGGGACCTCGAGGGGAGCCTCCGGCAGTGGGAGCTGCTCGTGCGGCAGGGCGCCGACACGGCCGCGTTCCACCTCGGGGCTGCGCGCGCGTGCCGCCGCCTCGGGCGGGACGCCGAGGCCGCCCGGCACGCGGCCTGCGCCGAGCGATGCCCGGATTTCGATCCGGCCGCGCCGGGCGCGCGGGAGGTTGCTCCGGCGCGCGCGGAGGCGCAGGGCCCCGCTGGCCTGCGCGTGATCGCGGGGGGAGCCCCGCGCGGGTCGGCTGACGTGATCCCGCTCGCCTCGCGCGCGGGGACGCGGTTCATCGACGTCGTGGGCATGCGCGAGCTGAAGAAGCTCCTGCGGGTCCGGATCATCGAGCCGTTCAAGAACCCCGGGCTGTTCCAGCGGTTTCGGCGCAGCGCCGGGGGCGGCGTGCTGCTGTACGGCCCGCCGGGGTGCGGCAAGACGCTGATCGCGAGGGCCATCGCGGGGGAATGCGACGCGACGTTCGTGAACGTCGGGATCAGCGACGTCATGAGCATGTGGATCGGCGAGAGCGAGAGGAACCTCTCGCTGCTCTTCGAGAAGGCCAGGAGCCAGCGCCCGGCCGTCCTGTTCTTCGACGAGCTCGACGCGCTCGCCTTCTCGCGCTCCAAGGCCCAGTCCGAGCACACGCGCCGCATCGTGGACGAGTTCTTGAATCAGCTCGACGGGCTCGGCAGCGACAACGCGCAGATCCTGGTGCTGGCGGCGACCAACATGCCGTGGGACGTCGATCCGGCGATGAAGCGGCCAGGCCGGTTCGATCGCCAGATCTTCGTGCCCCCGCCCGACGCGGAGGCGCGCGCCGAGATGTTCCGCGTGAAGCTCCAGGGCGTGCCGGCGACAGCGCTCGACTTCGAGGCGCTCGCCCGGGTCACGGAGCATTTCTCCGGCGCGGACGTGGACGGCGTGGTCAACCGCGCGAAGGACGAGCTCCTCGCGGAGATCCTCGACCGGGGCAGCGAGCAGCCGCTGACCCAGAAGGAGCTGCTGGCCGCGGTCCAGCAAACCCAGCCGAGCACGCTCGAGTGGCTCAGGACGGCGCGCAACCTCGTGAGGTACGGCGGGGGCGACAAGTCGTACAAGGACGTCGAGCAGTACCTCAAGGACGTGCGGCTCTCCTGATCGCCTGGAGCGCGGTCGGGGTCGAGCGCATGGGCTCCGAGCCGGGGCGTGAGCGGCGGGCGCTCGCGCGACATCTCCCGCGCATCGATCGGCGCGGCGCGTTGCTTCCGACGGTCCGAGCCGCCGCGTTCCGCGCGGCAACTCGGCCCGCGGTAGAACGGCACATCGTTGGACGCACGCCGCGGGACACTTGGAGTACGGGAGCACGCACATGACTGTTCTGGGTGAGATCAAGAGCGTACCTATCCGTGACCTCTGGCCGAACGAGGCGCGCGACTTCACACCGTGGCTAGCTGCCAACATCGGCCGCCTCGGCGCCGCCCTGGGCATAGGCCTCGAGATCATCGCGACCGAAGCGGAGGTCGGCGATTTTTCGCTGGATTTGCTCGCGAAGGATCTGGGTAGCGGGCGCTCCGCGGTGATCGAGAATCAGTTCGGCACGACTGATCACGATCATCTCGGGAAGCTCGTAACCTACGCAGGCGGGGTCGACGCGGGGGCGGTTATCTGAGTGACCGAGAGGGTCCGCGAGGAGCATCGCCAGGCGCTCGAATGGCTCAATCGCCGGACAGACGCCGAGGTCCACTTCTTTCTCGTAGTCGTCGAGTTGATTCGCATCGACGACTCCCGTCCCGCAGTCGTTTTCAAGCCCGTAGTCTCTCCGAACGAGTGGCAGCGAACCACACGCGAAGCCGCTGAGCGGCAACCGTCGATGAAGGGCGAAGCCTACCGCCGGTATTTTCAGGTGCTCATCGACGAGCTCCGCGACAAGCATCGCCCCACGGGAATCAGAGCTGCGCTGCCGCAGAACTGGCATTCTTTTCAGTCGGGAATCGCTGGAGTCAGCTATGGATCGAGCTTCGCGCTCGGCGGGCGGGTTCGCGCCGAAGTGTACATCGACTTCGGCGAGGCGGATCGCAACGAGGCGGTATTCGATCGGCTCTATGTACAGCGCTCAGAGATCGAAGCCTCCTTCGGCGGGCCGTTGGAGTGGGAACGACTCGACGACAGACGCGCCTGCCGCATCGCGGCGTACCGGGCTGGCGCCATCCAAGACGCGGACACGCGCCTGCAAGAGATCCGCGCTCGGGCCATCGAGCGTCTGCTGAAGCTGCGCACGGTGTTCGGCAGTCTCTTGCAGCGGGAGCTCAGGGGGCAGGACGGACAACCTGTACCCAGCCTCTGACTCTGCTGGCTGCCGTTGGGCGGATGAGCCCCGGAGTCGGAGCCCGCCCGCTGTCACCTTCCAACGTCTGACCGGAACCTGGGCGACCGCCGCGGCCGCAACCGGCACCCGCTGTCGCCCTGGAATGCCCGCCTGGGCCTGGTTGGCCGCGCCGCGCTGCCTGGGAAAGCGGCGCCCGTCCGGCTCGCTTGCGCGGTACGGCGCCGGCACGTTGACCGCTGTGACTGCAGTTGCGTTGTCAGGACCCGCGACGCCCGCCCGGGGCAGCTTGCCCGTGTCGCGCGGCGGCTGGTCTTCGCAAGATGGCCGGGGTAGACTGCGGCCAAGATGAAGCGCCGAGCGTACGTCGAGACCTCGATTCCGAGCTTTTACTTCGAAGTACGCCCGCAACCAGAGATGGTTGCGCGCCGCGAGTGGACGCACGCTTGGTGGACGAAGGCGTCGGTCACGACCGAAATGGTGACGAGCCTGGCCGTCGTGGAAGAACTCGAGCGAGGCGAGTTTGCGGCGCGCGAGGACTGCCTCACGTTGACAGCGGCCCTCCCTGTGCTCGCCATCGAGCCGCCTATTCTCGAGATCGTGGAAGCCTACATCCGTCATCGCGTCATGCCCGCCGACCCAGCTGGAGATGCGCTGCATCTTGCGATCGCGTCCTATCACCGCTGCGACTTTCTCGTGACATGGAATTGCAAACATCTGGCCAACGCGAACAAGTTCGGCCACATCCGTCGGGTGAATGGCCTTCTTGACCTGTTCACTCCTGCACTGGTTACACCGCTGCAATTGCTGGGAGGCAACGACGATGACGACGAAGGATGATCCTGCGCTCGAGGCAGTCAGAAAGGTTCGTCGCGATATATCCCGCGAGCATGGGAATGACCCCGCTCGGCTCATCCACCATTATGCCGAGCTGCAGGCTCGATTCAAAGGTCGGCTCATCCAAGGCCCGGAGAGCAACGACAGCACCTGGGAGGATACCGCCCAACCAGCGGCGGAAGCCGACCATGCTCCGCGCGGCGGCTGAGCCGTATGTCGTTCGCCGGAGCAACACGCGCGGCTCACGGCCGCAGGCAGATCAGGCTCCGGGAAAGCGCTCCGACATGGGGGAGGCGGCGGGAGCCCGCCCGTCGGGAGCCCGCCCGTGGGCCCCTGTCAGCGTGGCACAGCACACAGTATCACCCAGCGCCGAGCGCCGTGGGGTGGGGTTCATGTAGCAAATCATACAGATTCGTATGCTGCGGGGCGGATCTTGTGTAGCGCATCATACAAAATCGTGTGCTGCGGGCGAGTTTTATGTAGTGCATCATACAGAGCTGTGTGCTGCGGGGCGGGTTCTGTGTAGCGCATCATACAGAATTGAGTGCGCGACCGGGATCTACCGCCCTGCGCTCTGCTCAGCGGCGCGCTGGGCCCCTCCGGCCCCCAGCCGGTCGATCCAGGTCGCCGCCTCGTCCACGGCCGACCTCGCGAGCGTCGCGTCGAGCGGCACGCCCGCGCGCGCGAGGATGCCGAGATCGTGGAGCCGCGCGAGCACGGCATGGGCCTCGACGGGGAGCCCGCCGCGCGGCACGAGCTCCCGGTAGACGACCGCGACGAGGGCCGCGTGCGACTCGGGCGCCGGCCCCTCCAGTAGGCCCGAGATGGCCCCGGCGAGCGCCTCGTAGGCCGCCCGAGCGGCATCCGCGGCGAAGCCCGCGTCCAGCACCACGTGCGCGAGCCGCAGCCGGTCGTGCGCCGCCCTCCGAGCAGCCTCCACCCGCGGGCCCTCCGCGTGCCGGCGGTCTCCCCTCGCCTCCGCCGCCGCCCCGCCGCTCGCCTCCGCCGCCCCGCCGCTCGCCTCCGCCGCCGCCCCGCCGCTCGCCTCCGCCGCCGCCCCGCCGCTCGCCTCCGCCGCCCTGGCGAGCAGCGCCGCCGGCGCGGCCCCCTCCGCAACGATCTGCGCCACGGCCGCTCCCGCCGCAGCGTCGTCGTTCGCCGGCGCGCCCTCGCTCCCCAGCCACCCGGGAAGCAGCGCCCGCGCGCCCCGCGCTCCGGCCACGTCGCCCTCCGCGGGCAACGCCGCGCCCTCCTCCGCCGCCTCGCCCCCCTCCACCGCCGCGCCCTCCTCCGCCGCCTCGACCACCTCCCGCATCTCGCGCAGCGCCACCGAGAAGCTCGGCGCCGCGAGCTCCTCCACCGTGGCCCCGGCGCGGAGCGACGCCATCAGCACCGCGCGCTTGCCGGCCAGGATGCGCTCGATCCCCCGCTCGATGCCCTCCTCGGCGCAGAGGTACGTCACGCTGACGCCCCGCGCCTGCCCCATCCGGTGCGCGCGCGCCGTGCGCTGATCGAGGCGCGCCGGGTTCCACGGCAGGTCCAGGTGCACGACGTAGCTCGCCGCCTGCAGGTTGAGCCCCACCCCGCCCGCGTCCGTGCTCAAGAGCACCCGCACCGCCGCGTCCTCGCGGAACCGGTCGAGCAGCGCCGGGCGCCGGTCCGTCGGCACGTCGCCGTGGAGCACCGCGTACCCGACGCCGAGCCGGTCGAGCCGCTCCGCGGCCAGCGCCAGCATCCCCACCCACTCGGAGAACACGATCACCTTGCCCCGGGGCTGCGCCGTGATCTCGGCGACGAGCGCCTCCAGCTCGTCGAGCTTCGACGACGCCCTCTTCCGGCGCCGCGGGTCGCACAGCTCCAGCGCGTTGCACGCCTGCCGCGCCTTGAGCAGCAGCATCATGAGCCGGTCCACCTCCTCCTTGCGCAGCGCCCGGCGCTCCGTGATCGCGAGCAGCCGCGCCGCCTGCGCGCGGTAGTCCCCCTCGAGCTCGCGCTGCTCCGGCGAGAGCGGCGTGTACCGCGTCTGCTCGACCAGCGGCGGCAGCTCGAGCAGCACCTCCGCGCGCTCGCGCCGGAGCACGACGGGCGCGACGCGCCGCCGCAGCTCGCCGAGGTTCTTGTAGCCGGCGATCCTCCCCCGCTCGTCCTGCCGGTGGAAGTCGAGGTTGAACCGCCAGAGCGGCCCGAGCAGCGCCGGATCGACGAGCTGCAGGAGCGCGTACAGGTCGTCGAGGCGGTTCTCGACGGGCGTCCCCGTGAGGATGAACAGGAACCGCGACGGCAGCGCCCGCAGGGTCGCCGCCGTCTTCGTGCGGAAGTTCTTCGCGCGCTGCGCCTCGTCGAGCACCAGCACGTCGGCCCCGAGCGCCTTGAGCCGCGTGAGCTCGCGCCAGGTGATCTCGTAGCTCAGCACCGTGTACGTGGCCTCCATCGCGAGCGCCCCGGTGCGCTGCGCCGGGGATCCGCCGAGCACCGCGGCGCGCTCGCCCGTCCACCGCGCGATCTCCTGCGCCCACTGGTGCTTGAGCGACGCCGCCGTCACGATGAGCACCCGCCGCGCCTCGCCGCGGCGGCGGAGCAGCTCGCACGCCGCGATGGCCTGGATCGTCTTGCCGAGGCCCATGTCGTCCGCGAGCAGCGCGCGCCCGCTGCGGACGAGGTGGAGCACGCCCTCGCGCTGGTACGGGAAGAGCGGCAGCCGGAGCGCCTCCATCCCGGCGTCGCCGCGCGCCGCCCACGCCTCGACGAGGCGCCGGCGGCGCCTGTGCCAGGCCGAGAGCGCGAGGCGCTCCGCCGCGGGCTCGGCCGCGTGGACGACGCGCAGGGCCGCGCCGGCCCCCTCCGCGAGGGCCTTCAGCAGGCCGAACGGCTGCACGAGGCGCGCGCGCTCCGCGCGGAGCGCGTCGGGCCACGCCCCGACCGCGCGCAGCCGCAGCCCGTCCCGTGCGTCGACCGTGACGGTCGGCCGCGCCGGCGCAGCCAGCCGCGCGAGCGCGCGGCGCCACGCCGGCCGCTCCGCGACCGCGCGGCGCACGGCCTCGAGGTGCTTGCACGTGCCGAGCTGATTGCCGAGGAAGTCGGGGCACGAGCAGGTGTCGTACCGCGCGCTGCCGTCGACCAGATCGACCACGTACCGGCCGCCGCTCCCGCTCGCCACGGCGTAACCGCCGTCGACCCCGGCGCCGAGCGGCGTGACGTCGAACGGCTCGGTGTGCGCGCGATGGACACGCACCTCGCGCTCGTACTGGCGGACCGCGTCCGGGCTCTCGTAATCATCGCATTGCGGGACATCCCAGCGGACAGGCTGGAGCGATGCAGGGCGCATGCACGCACCTCTGCCGCAGTCACGTCCTATTCGCAACAGCGCTGCTCGACGCGGCGAGCATTCCTTTTTGACTCAGAGTTTTCTCATCACATCGAGCCCGCGCCGCCTGGAGCGGCTCGGTGGCTCGATTGCGCGAGCGCCCGGACCTCGCGAGCGCGCGGACCCGGGGGGCGGCCTGCGCCGGTGAGCTCGACAGGCCCGCCGAGATCAGGACCCGATCCGGATCCGCTTCTTCAGCGCGGCGAGCTCGTCGTCGACCGCCGCCCCGCCGGGCCTGTCCTCGCCGCCCGCGCCGCCGCCGCCGCCGCCGTGCTCGAGCCGCGCGAACTTCGCCTCGAGCTCGTCCGCCGACATCCGGCCGCTGGAGAGCGCCTCCTCGATCTCGCGCGAGGCCGCGACCTGCGCCACCTGCCCCTCGACCTGCTCCTCCATGCGCCGGAACTCGGCGAACGCGCTCTGGCCGCCCCGCGCCCCGAGCCCCTCGACGCCGCCGCCGGCGCGCTGCTGCTGGATCTGCGCCGCGAGGGTGCCCTTCCGCGCCTGGAGCTCCTCCTGCTTGGCCTCCATGCGCTCCAGCTCGCTCTTCATCGAGAGGACCGCGGAGCGCTGCTCTGCCCGCATCGCCTCGGCCCGGTCGCGCTCGCCCACGACCCGCTTCTTCTGGACGAGCGCCTCGCGCGCGAGCGGCTCGTCGCCCGCCTTCAGCGCGAGCTCGGCGCGCTTCTCCCACTTGTTCGCCTCGACGTCGAGCTCGTCGACCTTCTTGCGCAGCACCTTCTCGGCCGCCACCGCGTCGACCAGCTCCTTCCGCGCCGCGCGGATCTGGTCCTTCATCTCCTCGACGATGAGATCCAACGACTTTTTCGGATCTTCCGCCTTGTCGAGGAGCGCGTTGACGTTGCTCGAGATGACCTTCCCCATGCGGTCGAAGATGCCCATGCCGCTAGCGTGCACCGCCCCGCCGCCCCTGTAAAGCGCCGGCCGCCCGCGCGCGAGCGGCGCCCCCCGGGGTGGAGGTCGCGTCTGGGGTGCTCCCCTCCGGGGCTTGCGTTCCGGCGGGCCCCTCTCGTGGCCCGCCTGCACTCCAGCCCCTCCGGTGAGCACCCCAGACGCGACCTCCACCCCGGGGGCGCCTGCGGTTTTGCTGGCGCGCCCGCCGCCCCGCGGCCTCGTGGACAGCCGAGGATCAGGGCGGCGGCGGGTACGCCGGGCCGAAGCTCGACTCGACGGACGACCGCGTGGTGAGCAGCGGTGTCTTCGTCGCCTCGTCCTCGTAGAGCGGCCTCACCACGCAGGTATCCTCGCCGCACTCGCCCCCGTCGACGAACGCGACGTCGGCCACGAGCCAGTACCGGGTCGTCGCGTCTTCGGGCGCGAACGTGACGGGCGCCTCCGGGTCGTAGAACCCGGCCGGGCCGAGGTCCGCCCCGAGCGCGCCATTGCAGAAGATCTTGACCCGCGGGTGAACGGCGTAATTGAAGCCGTGGCCGGAGTAATAGTGGACCCCGATCCGGATCCACTCCCCGAACGGCGGGTAGTCGATGTTGATGTTCTCGGGCGCGCAGAAGTCGCTGCTGTTCGGGTCCGTGACCTCGGGCGAGCAGGTGATGTTGTCGATGTCGAGCCGCGGGTTATGGCAGCCCCGGCCGAGGTCGCGCCACGCTTTCCCGGCGCCGCGCGGCGCGAAATAGCAGGTGTTCTTGGCCTCGACCGGATCCTGGTACCAGCGCACCGGCGCGGGCGGCGACGCGGTGTCGCTGAACCATGCGAGCTCCGAGCTCGCCGCGAGGCTCTCCACGGTGCAGTTGTTGTAACCGCAATCGCTCGGCGAGCCGGAGACCGCCCACGGCTGCGTGTCGTTCGGCCGGTGCACGTGCAGGTCGAGATCCACGCCGTCGCCCCCGAGGTCGTGCTCCCACTCGAGCTCGACCCGCAGGCCGGGCGCGCCGACGTAGAGCGCATACTCGCAGGACTTCTCGGCGCCGTCGGCGAGGCGCTTCGTGTAGGTCACCTTGTACTCTCCCGACTGGAGCGGCTTGAAGTCGTCCGGCGGGTCCGAGCCGGACACGGCGGGGCACGGGTCGATGCCCGCGGGGCAGGCGACGGTCCAGGACTCCGAGCCGGGCGCGGCGTCGGCGCTGAACGTGCCTGTCCCCTCCTTCAGGTCCACGTCGGCGAACGGCGGCGCCTGGAGCGCGTGGCAGCCGAGGGGGTTGTCGCTGAAGCAGCCCTCGGTCGCGTGGCGGCCGCCGAGGCACGGCCCCCACACGCCCATCTCGGTGCACAGGGAGGTGCCCGAGAAGCACCCCTCGGCCGCGCGGTACGACGGGTCGCCCTTGAAGCACCCGTGCGCCTGCCCCGCGACGCACGCGCACGTCTCGTCGACCTCCCCGTCGCAGTCGTCGTCGAGGCCGAGGTGATTGAGGTCGCAGAGCTCCTCCGGGCCGCACTCGGTGCCGCACGGGTTCACGGCGCCGTCGACCACCCCGGCGTCGTCGTCATAGAAGACGGCCCCGCCGAGCCCTTCCTGCGGCGGCGTGCCCCCGCCGCCCTCGCTGCTGCTGCCGCCGCCGCCGGCCGCGCCGCCGGCGCCTCCGGTCAGCGGAGCGCCGGGGCCGGGATCACGGCGCTCTCCCGAGGCGCTGCAGCCGACCGCGGCGAGAGCACCGCTGGCCGCGGCCCCCAGAAGAGCGATGAGCACAGAGGAGACGCGAAGACGACGCATGGGACCTCCAGTGGTCAGCGCGCGGCGACTCGGCTCGGGCTGCCCAAAGCGCCCAGACCGACACCGGCGATCGACAGCGAGGTTCTCGTCTTAGCAGACCCGACGCGACTCCCAAGGACGCACGTGAACGCCCCAAAGCATGTTCGTGAGAACGGATGTCCCGCGGACATCTCTCGTATGTCCCGGGACGGCAGGACTCTCTGTCTGGAGCGTGTCCCGGCGCGGCGGGACTCACCCTCTCTCGGTCGCCCCGGGGCGGCGGGATCAGTCCGTCGCGCGCGGCCCCTTCGAGGACCCGGCCGAGAGCGCCGCCTGCGCGGCCGCGAGGCGCGCGACCGGGACACGGAAAGGCGAGCAGGAGACGTAATCGAGCCCGGCCCGCTCGAAGAAGACGATCGAGCTCGGATCCCCGCCGTGCTCGCCGCAGATGCCGAGCTTCAGCCCCGGACGCGCCGCGCGCCCCCGGTCTCGCCCCATCTCCACGAGCGCCCCGACCCCGGGCACGTCCAGCGACTGGAACGGATCCTTCGCGAAGATGCCGGACTCGACGTACGCGCCCAGGAACCGGCCCGCGTCGTCGCGCGAGATGCCCAGGGTCGTCTGCGTGAGATCGTTCGTGCCGAAGCTGAAGAACTCCGCCTCCTCGGCCAGCTCGCCGGCCATGATCGCGGCGCGCGGCAGCTCGATCATCGTCCCGAACCGGTAGTCGACCCTGCGCCCCTTCTCGGCGAAGACCTGCTCGGCCACCCGCTCGACGAGCGCGCGCGTGATCGCGAGCTCGCGCCGCGTCATGCTGAGCGGGATCATGATCTCGGGCTCGACCTCGATGCCCGCCGCCGCCACCTCGCACGCCGCCTCGAGGATGGCGCGCGCCTGCATCTCGTAGATCTCCGGCGAGGTGATCGCCAGCCGGCAGCCGCGGTGGCCGAGCATGGGGTTGTACTCGGTGAGCTCCTCGTTCTTGCGCTCGAGGTGCTGCTTGCTGACGCCCATCGTCCTCGAGAGCTGCTCGATCTGCGCCTCGTCCTGCGGCAAGAACTCGTGCAGCGGCGGGTCGAGCAGCCGGATCGTGACGGGCAGCCCCGCCATCTCGCGGAAGACCCCGACGAAGTCGCCGCGCTGGAACGGGAGCAGCTTCGCGAGCGCGCGCCTGCGCCCCGCCTCGTCCGGCGCGAGGATCATCTCGCGCACCGCCTCGATGCGCTCCTCGTCGAAGAACATGTGCTCGGTGCGGCAGAGCCCGATGCCCTCCGCGCCGAAGTTGCGCGCCGTCCGGGCGTCGTGCGGCGTGTCGGCGTTCGACCGCACGCGCAGGCGCCGGACCGCGTCGGCCCAGACCATGAGCTCGCCGAACTCGCCGCTCAGCGTCGCCGGCACGGTCGGCACCGCGCCGAGGTAGACCGTGCCGGTGCTGCCGTCGAGCGTGATCAGGTCGCCGGCCTTCACCGTGAGGGTGCCGCTCGCGTGCCCGTGATCGTCGTAGAGCGACACCGTCATCTGGCCCTGGCTCACGCTGATGGCCGAGCAGCCGGCGACGCAGCTCTTGCCCATCCCGCGCGCCACCACGGCCGCGTGGCTCGTCATGCCGCCGCGGGACGTGAGGATGCCGCGCGCCGCCTTCATGCCGTGGATGTCCTCGGGCGACGTCTCCGAGCGCACCAGGATCACCGCCTTGCCCTGGCCCGCGCGCCGCTCCGCCTCGTCGGCGCTGAAGACCACCTGCCCCGTCGCCGCGCCCGGGCTCGCCGGCAGGCCCCGCGCGAGCACCTTCTTCGGCGCGCCCGGGTCGATGCTCGGGTGCAGCAGCTGATCGATGGCGCCCGGATCCACGCGCAGGATCGCCTCGTCCCGGCGGATGAGGCCCTCCTTGGCCATCTCGACCGCGATGCGCACGGCCGCCCGGCCCGTGCGCTTGCCGGTGCGGCACTGGAGCAAAAAGAGCTTGTTTTGCTGGATGGTGAACTCGAGATCCTGCATGTCGCGGAAGTGCCGCTCGAGCCTGGCCTGCACCTCGACGAGCTCCGCGTAAGCGCCCGGCATCCGCGCCTCCAGGGAGCGCTCGTCGTCGTCGCTCCCCGACGCGGACCTCGACAGCGGGTGCGGCGTGCGCACCCCGGCCACGACGTCCTCGCCCTGCGCGTTGGGGAGCCACTCGCCGAAGAAGCGCCGCTCCCCGGTCGACGGGTCGCGCGTGAACGCGACGCCCGTGCCGGAGTCGTCGCCGAGGTTGCCGAAGACCATCGCCTGGATGTTGCAGGCCGTCCCCCAGGCCTCCGGGATGTCGTGCATCTTCCGGTAAACCTGGGCCCGGTGGTTGTTCCAGCTCCCGAACACGGCGCAGATGGCGCCCTGGAGCTGCGCGTACGGATCCTCGGGGAACGGCCGGCCCGTCGCGTCGAGGACGATGTCCTTTTGCTGCTGGATCAGGGCCGCGAGCGACTCCGGATCCAGCAGGGAGTCGGGCACCTTGCGCTCGAGCTCGGCGGCGTTCAGGAGCGTCGCGTCGACCCCGAGGCGCGCCGCGGCCTGCCTGCGCGCGCGGCCGAGGGCGTCCTCGAACCGCTCGCGGGGCACGCCGAGCACGATGTCGGCGTACGCCAGGATGAACCGGCGGTAGGCGTCCAGCGCGAACCGCTCGCTGCCCGTGCGCCGCGCGAGCCCCCTCGCGATCTCGTCGTTCAGGCCGAGGTTCAGGATCGTGTCCATCATCCCGGGCATCGACGCGCGCGCGCCCGAGCGGACCGAGACGAGCAGCGGCGCGTCGGGGCTGCCGAACCTCGCGTCGAGCAGCGACTCCAGCCGACCGATCGCGGCCTTGATCTCGTCCTCGACGCCCGCGGGCAGCACCTTGCCCGCGGCGTAATAGGCATTGCAGACCTCGGTGGTGATCGTGAAGCCCGGCGGCACCGGGATGCCGAGCCGGGTCATCTCCGCGAGCCCTGCGCCCTTGCCGCCGAGCAGGTCCTTCTGCTGAGCGTCCCCGTCCGCCTGCCCCGCGCCGAAGAAGTAAATCGATCTGGCCATGGCGGGGGCACGCTAGATCGTCCGCGCAGTCGGGTCGAGGTCCGTCGAGCGGAGGCGGGGGTCGCTTCTCGGGCGCTCGCCGGAGGGGCTGGAGCGCGGGCGGTCCACATGCAGGCAGGCCACAAAGAGAGGCCCGCCGGAACGCTAGCCCCAAAGGTGAGCATTCAAGACGCGACCGCCGCCTGAGCGGACACCACGGGCGGCCAGACTCTGGATCCACGCGCGACGGACACGCGGTCCGGAGCCACACAAAAAACCGACCCTCGGCAGCGGACAGGCTATGAAGCAGCGCATGAAGCCCGGAGCCTTCCTCCTCCTCGCGACGCTCGCCGTTCCCCTCGCCGCATGCGACCAGACGCCGCCCGCCCCGGCGGCCTCGTCCGCGCCGACGCCCGCCTCGGCCGCGCCCACCGCACCGACCGGCGCGCCCACCGCGGAGGCGAAGCCCCCCGCAGAGCCCGCCAGCCTGCCCGCGCCGCCCGACGTCGCGGCGCCGCCGGCCGACGCGCAGAAGACGGCCTCCGGGCTCGCCTTCAAGGTGCTGACGCCGGGCAAGGACGCGGCGCATCCCGGCCCCAACGACAAGGTGACGGTCCACTACACGGGGTGGACGACCGACGGAAAGATGTTCGACAGCTCCGTCCTCCGCGGCGAGCCCGCCACGTTCGGCGTGAGCGGCGTCATCAAGGGCTGGACAGAGGCGCTCCAGCTCATGAGCAAGGGGGAGAAGCGCCGCCTCTGGATCCCCGGCAACCTCGCCTACGGCGACCGGCCCACGCGCCCCGGCGCCCCGGCCGGAATGCTGGTGTTCGATGTCGAGCTGCTCGACATCACCCCGGCCCCGAAGCCGCCGCCTGTGCCGAAAGACGTGAAGGCGCCGCCGAAGGACGCCAAGAAGACCACCTCCGGCCTGGCCTACCAGGTCTTGCAGAAGGGCACGGGCACGGAGCACCCCAAGCCGACGAGCCGCGTCACCGTGCACTACACGGGGTGGACGACCGACGGGGAGATGTTCGATAGCTCGATCGTGCGGGACGAGCCGATCACCTTCCCGCTGCGCGGTGTGATCAAGGGGTGGACCGAGGGCGTACAGCTGATGGTGAAAGGCGAGAAGACGCGCTTCTGGATCCCGGCGGAGCTCGCCTACGGCGAGAAGCCGGCGCGCCCGGGCGCGCCGGCGGGCATGCTGGTGTTCGACATCGAGCTCATCGACTTTCGCTGATCCCGCGGCCGGCGCTGGACATCCGGCCGCGTGCCTGGCTACATGGACGGCGGGCGGGCAGGCATGCTGACATCCATCCGACTCAGGAACTTCAAGAGCTTCGCCGATGAGACGGTGGAGCTCTCCCCCTTCACGCTGCTGCTCGGGGCCAACGGCTCCGGGAAGAGCAATCTGCTCGACGCCCTGCGCTTCCTGCAGGGCATCGGGCTCGATCTCCCCCTGAGCGACGTCTTCCGCGGCCGCGTCGACGGGACGCGGGAGGTCTGGCCGGGCCTGCGCGGCGGCGCGCAGGGGGCGGCGCGGAGCGGCGCGAGGTCGTTCACGATCGAGAGCCGGTGGGCGATCGGGAAGGAGGAGCTCACGCACAGGATCACCTGCCAGGTCGAGCCGGACGTGCTCGTGGAGCACGAGTCGCTCGAGGCGAAGGTGGCCGGGGCGCCGCTGTTCGACACCCACACCTCCGCGCTGAAGGGGCTGGAGGGGCTCGCGTCGGGCGGCGTCGTGTGGCCTTCGGCCAAGAAGAGCCGGAGCATGAGGATCGCCTCCGTGGATCGCAACCCGGCGCGGCGGAGCCTGCTCGGCCAGATCGAGCATCACCGCGGGCGCGCCGAGGAGGCGAGCCTCGCGGACGTCATCGCGCTCTGCAACGCGCTCCAGGTCGCGATGCGGAGCACGCTGTCGCTCGACATCGATCCTTCGCGGATGAGGGGTTATGTGCCGCACGACGCCGACAGCCTGGGCGCCGGCGGACAGAGCCTCTCCGCGCTGCTCCGCCGGCTCTGCGAGGAGGCCGATCACAAGGAGGACGTGCTCGGCTGGCTGCGTGGGGTCTTCGCGCCCGAGATCGACGATATCGAGTTTGCCGAGACGGGGCTGGGCGACGTGATGATGGTGCTCGTCGAGAGGGGCGGGAACCGCGTCCCGGCGCCGGGCCTCCCGGACGGCGCGCTGCGCGCGCTCGGCAACATCACCGGGCTGCTCACCGCGCCGGAGGGCTCGCTCGTCCTGGTGGAGGATCCCGACGCGGGGCTCTACCCGGAGCGCGCGGGGCTGCTCGCGCAGCACCTGGAGGGGGCGGCGCGCCCCGCGGGCTGCCAGCTCGTGGCGACGACGCACTCGCCGTCGCTGCTCAGGGGGGTCTCGAAGCAGGGGCTCAGCCGGGCGATCGTGTTCCAGCGGGATCCCGAGACGGCGGCCACGGTGACGCGGAGGCTCGGGGATCTGCCGCGCTTCGAGGAGATCGCGGAGCGGGATCCGGGGGAGTTCCTGTCGTCGAAGGCGCTGTCAGCCTAAGAGCGCCTCTCAAAACCTCCCGTCGCCAGGCGGCCGAGGGCGGGCGCATCGCGTCGTTGCTCCTCGTCGCCCTACTTCAGTAGGGCTCCTCGTCGCGCCTAGCGCTGCACCCCCCCTCGGCCGCCTGGCTCGGTCCGGTTTTGTTCGGCGCTCTAAGAGCGCGTCCCTCGCGGCTCAGTACACCTTGCAGCGCGCCCCGCCGGCGGCGCGCGCGTAGGGCACCTTCGCGTCCCGCCCCTTCACGTAGATCGCCCCACCCGGCGCCGGCCTCGGGACGATCGCGCCGCTCGCGAGCGGCCGCCCCGGCGGCAGCTCCTCGACCTCGATGACGAGGTCGTTCCCCTCCTGATCGACCGCGGAGATCGAGGGCCGCCGGAGCTCCTCGTCGGCGGCGCCGCCCGGGCACGGCACGCCGCGCGCGCTCAGGGCGATCGCGAGCGTGTCGGCCCCGACCTCCGGAGCGCCGGCCGCCCACTGGAACCGGGGATCCAGGGCGTCGCCGACCTCGACCGCCAGGCAACTGCACCGCTCCTTCGGCGACGCGGCGCTCGCGAGCGCGAGATCGTGCCGCACCCCGACCCAGGAGGTCGCCGGCCGCTCTCGCGGCACCGAGGGCGCGCCGTCGAACTCGTCGGGCCCGCCGATCGGCCTCCGCGGCGCCTTCCGCTCCTCGCCCTCCGGATCCTGGTCCGCCGACGTGGAGGGCTCGACGGTGCCGCCCTCCCAGAACGAGGCGGCGCCCGCGTGCTGGTTGCCGCCGCAGGCGGCGAGCGCAGCGAGAGAGAGGAGCGCCGCGAGGCGTGCGCGCGTGAGGCCCGGAGGGAGCATACGGCGCGATCTTCGCACCGGCGCCCGCGGCGGCCAAGAAGTGTGTGGGGTGGAGATGGAGGAGGGACGCGCGCTACGCGCCGGGGGCCCGGCGCGCAGCGCGGCGAGCCGTCACTTCGGCTTGATCTCGGTGAGGACGAGCAGGTAGTCCGGCGAGTTGTTCGGCGACAGCTTGGCGTACGGGTTCTCCTTGCTGGGCCACCCGACGAAGCGCTTCGTGCTGTACTCGCCCCAGGACGGGTTCTTGAACAGCGGGATCACCGGCACCTGCTGCACGAAGATCATCTGCAGCTCGTTGATGATGCGCTTCTGCTCGGCCGGATCCGTCGCAGACTCGAACTGCTTGAACAGCGGGTCGGCCTCCTTCGCGCCGAAGCGGTGCCAGTTGCGCGCGCTCATCTCGCCGACGGGCTTCACGAACTCCGTGGCCATGAGGTTGCGGTAGAAGTTGAACGGCGTGGGCTCGGTGTTGGTCCAGCCCATCGACATGTCGAACGTGCCCTTCTGGAGCGCCTCGAAGAACGCGCTGAAGTCGTACGTCTTCAGGGTCGCGTCGATGCCGACCTGCTTCAGGTTCTGCGTGACGATCTGGACCGCGCGGACCCAGTCGGACCAGCCGGTGACGACGTTGATGTCGAAGCGCAGCGGCTTGCCGTTCTTGGCCCGGATCCCGTCCGCGCCCTTGGCGTAGCCGGCCTCGTCGAGGAGCGCGTTCGCCTTGGCCACGTCGTAGTTCGTCCAGTCGCCGGCGGCGACCGCCTTCTCGTCGCGCCAGCGCGCGTAGGCGTCGTCCAGGCCCGTCGCGTCGGCGCCGACCGTGTAGCCGTTCACCGCGATCTTCGCGATCTGGGCCCGGTCGATGGCCATGCTGATCGCCTTGCGCAGCTTGATGTCGTCGAACGGCTTCTTGGTGTAGTTCGGATAGAGCGTCACCGTGCCGCCGACCAGCGGGAACCAGTAGTGGTTGTTCGCCGGGTCCTTGGCGACGTAGGTCTTGTCGATGTCGGGCACGAAGTTGCCGGCCCAGTCGACCTCGCCGTTGATGAGCGCCAGGTTCGCCTGGTCGTTGCCCGGGTACGCCGGGAAGCGGAGCCCGTCGACCGCCGGCTTGCCCTTCTGCCAGTAGTGCGGGTTCTTGCCGAGCTCGTAGACCTGGTTCTGGAACGTCTTCACCTCGGTGAACGGGCCCGTCGCGACGGGGTTCTCGTTCGTGAACGTGACCGGGTCGGCGACGTCCTTCCACTTGTGCTCCGGCACGATCGGCTGGTGGCCGATGTAGCTGAGCCCGGGGACGAACGGCCTCTTCAGCGCGAAGACGACCGTGGAGCCGTCCGTGGCCTCCACCGAGTCGAGGAACTGCCACACGCCGGAGAGATCGAGCGCCGGGAACTTCTTGAGGAGCCCGAACGTGAACGCGACGTCCTTCGCCGAGAAGGGTTGTCCGTCGGACCACTTGACCTCGGAGCGGGTCGTGAAGGTGAGCTTCTTGTTGCCGTCGCTCCACTCGTACTTCGTGGCGAGCCACGGGGTGAACTCGCCCTTCATCGCGTTGAAGACGAGGAGCGGCTCGTAGATGCCCGCGAGCGTGGGAAAGCGCACGGCCCCCTCGGCGAGCAGGGGGTTGAAGTTGCGCACCCAGGACGCCTGCTGCTCCCTGGAGATCGTGACCATCTTCGGGCCCTTGGCCGCATCCTTCGCTGCGGCGGCGGCCGTGCCGGTCCCCGCGGTGGCGGGCCCGCTGCTTCCCTTGTTATCACAGGCCGCCGTGGCGCCGACGGACAGAAGCAGCGCCGACATGGCGAAGATGCGGCGCGACATGGATCGACTCTTCATAAGCTTGCTCCCTCGCGGCGGTTTCTGCCGCCTGCGACGATCCTCTCAACCTACCGACAGCACGCAGCGCCGCGGCGCAGCGGCACGACCGTACGGCGGCGCCACGGATGGCCGCGTGTGCGGCATCCTGACGCCGGCGCACTGTACCGGCCGTTGTGGAGAAGTGTCAACCTGAGGGGGGCCGCGCCGGTGAGCGATCCGACGGGACCGGGCCCCGGCTCGACGCGGCCGCGCGCCGGGCGCGATCGGCGCCCCGCGTCAGCGGGGGGCGCTCAGAACTCCGCGGGATCGCTGTAGGTCCCCATGACGTCGCGCAGCACGTCGCAGATCTCCTGCTCGGTCGCGTACGCGCTGGCCGCCTCGATGATGGGGGGCATCAGGTTGTCCTTGCCGCGCGCGCGCTCGCGGACCTCGGCCAGCGCGCGCCGCACCCGGTCCGGGTCGCGCTGGGCCTTGACCCTGGCCAGGTTCTCGCACTGCACCCGCTGCACCTCCTCGTCGATGCGGAGCAGGGGGATCGTCCGCTCGTCCGCCGCCGCGTACCGGTTCACGCCCACCATGATCCGCTCGTCCGACTCCAGCTCTCGCTGGAAGCGGTAGGCCGAGGCCGCGATCTCGCGCTGCGGATAGCCCTTCTCGATGGCGGACACCATCCCGCCCATCTCGTCGATCCGCTGGATGTACGCGAGCGCCTCCTGCTCCAGGCGGTCTGTCAGCCACTCCACATAATAGCTGCCTCCGAGCGGATCGATGGTGTTCGCGACCCCGCTCTCGTGGGCGATGATCTGCTGGGTCCGGAGGGCGATGGTCACGCTGTCCTCGGTCGGGAGGGCGTACGTCTCGTCGAGGGAGTTCGTGTGGAGCGACTGGGTGCCGCCGAGCACCGCGGCGAGCGCCTGGAGCGAGACGCGGACCACGTTGTTGTAGGGCTGCTGCGCCGTCAGCGAGACGCCGGCGGTCTGCGCGTGCGTCCGGAGCTTCATGCTCTCGGCCCGCTTCGCCCCGTAGCGCTCCTTGAGGAACCGCGCCCACATGCGGCGGGCGGCGCGGAACTTCGCGATCTCCTCGAAGAAGTCGTTGTGGACGTCGAAGAAGAACGAGAGCCGCGGCGCGAAGGCGTCGACGTCGAGGCCGCGCGCGACGCAGCTCTCGACGTAGGCGAGCCCGTCCGCGAGCGTGAACGCGAGCTCCTGCGCGGCCGTCGAGCCCGCCTCCCGGATGTGGTAGCCGCTGATCGACACCGAGTTCCACCGCGGCACCTCGCGCGCGCAGAACTCGATCATGTCCGTCACGACGCGCATGGCCGGGCGCGGCGGGACGAGCCAGGCGTGCTGGGCGATGAACTCCTTCAGGCAGTCGTTCTGCACCGTGCCGCCGATCCGCTTGCGCGGGATCCCGCGCTTGTCGGCGAGCGCGACGTAGAACGCGAGCAGCACGACCGCGGGGCCGTTGATGGTCATCGACGTGGTGACCTGATCGAGGGGGATGCCGTCGAAGAGCACCTCCATGTCGCGGAGCGTGTCGACCGCGACACCGCACATCCCGACCTCGCCGAGCGACCGCGGAGAGTCGGAGTCGTAGCCCATGAGCGTCGGGAAGTCGAAGGCGGTGGACAGGCCCGTCTGCCCCTCCGCGAGCAGGTACTTGAACCGCGCGTTCGTCTGCTCCGGCGTGCCGAAGCCCGCGAACATCCGCATGGTCCAGAGCTTGCCGCGGTACATCGTCGGCTGGACGCCGCGCGTGAACGGGTACTCGCCGGGCAGGCCGAGCGCCGCGGCGTAGTCGCGCGGCGCCTCGACCGGCGTCGCCAGGTCGGGCACCTCGACGCCGCTCCACGTCGTGAAGCGGTCGCTGCGCGGGGGGAAGCGCGCCGACGCCTCGGCGACCGGGCCCGCGCGCCACGCGGCCACCGCGCGCCGGAGCGCGGCCAGCCCGTCCTCGTCGAGGCCGAGCCCCTCCCCGCCGCCGCCGTTCGTGTACCGGAGCGCGTCGGCGCTGATCCCGTCGGGGTGCGAGTGCTCTTCGGACGCCATGGCCCGGATTTTAGCGCGGCGCGCGGCCGATGGAGCGGCCCGGCGCGGAAAACGGCCGATGGAGCGGCTCGGCGCGGAAAACGGCCGGAGGTCCGGCTCAGGGGGGCGGCGGGACGACGCCCTTGGCCCGGGCGGTGTCGCAGCCGAGCTCGACGCCGGTCGGGCCCTTGTCGGTCCGCACGATCTTGAACTCGACGCGCCGGTTCTTCTCCCACGCGGCCGCGTTGTGGGCCGGGTCGAGCGGGCAGTACTCGCCGTAGCCCATCGCGCGCACCACGTCCCTCTTGACCCCGCGCTGCACGAGCGCCTCCACGACCGCGTTCGCGCGCGACTGGGTCAGCCTGAGGTTGTACGCGTCGGCCGAGCGCTCGTCGGCGTGCCCTTGCACCTCGACCAGCGTGAACTCCGGGTGGTGCTTGAGGGTCTCGGCCACGGCCTGCACGATGCCGAACGACTCCGGGAGGATCTCGGCGCTGCCGGTCGCGAACTGGATCTTCTCGAGGATGAGGATGTTGTTCTCCTCGAGGATGACGCTGCCCTTGTCCGGGCAGCCGTCCTCGTCCTCGGTGCCGTTGAACGTCTCCTTCTCGTTCGGGCACTTGTCGGTCACGTCCGGGATGCCGTCGGCGTCGTTGTCGGGGTCGGGGCAGCCGTCCTCGTCCTGGAAGTCGTCCCGGTCCTCCGGGTCGTTCGGGCACTGGTCGGACTTGTCGGGGATGCCGTCCTTGTCGTTGTCGGGGTCGGGGCAGCCGTCCTTGTCCTGGAAGCCGTCGCGGTCCTCGGGGTCGTCCGGGCACTTGTCGCGCGAGTCGAGGATGCCGTCGCCGTCGCGGTCGCCGTCGCTCCCCTCCGGGCAGCCGTCCTCGTCCTCGTCGCCGTCCATGTCCTCCGGGTTGTTCGGGCAGCGATCGTCGACGTCGAGGATGCCGTCCTCGTCGTTGTCCGGATCGGGGCAGCCGTACTTCCCGGGGGGCGAGTCCGCCTTGGTGTCCTGGAAGCCGTCGAAGTCCTCCGGATCGTCGGGGCAGTCGTCCTGATCGTCCTTGATGCCGTCGCCGTCGCGGTCCCCGATCGACGGCTCGAAGACGAACCCGATGGTCGCGCGCTGGTCCGCCGCCTGGAACCCGGGCGTGTACCCGACGCCGGCGCCCAGCATGAGGAAGCTGTTCCGCTCGATGAAGACTTTGATGCCCCCGATCGCCTCGGCCGACAGCTTCTGCTTGCTGCTCTCGCCGCCGCCGAGCTGGTAGGTCATGTACGTCTCGGCCACGAGGTCGAGCGGCGTGAGGACGCGGTAGCTCATGCCGAACCCGCTCGTGAGCAGGTCGGAGTACTTGAAGTCCCCCTCCTTGAGCTGGGGCGACCCGTCCGGCCGCAGCCCGAACGCGGGGTTTTCCCCGGTGTGCCCGCGGTAGCCGCCGTTCAGCGCGACGCGGAACTGGCCGATCCTGCCGAACCGCTTCTCCAGCGCGATTTGGGGCCAGTAGAAGAAGCCCGGGTCCGAGGCGAAGTCCTGCGAGCCGCCGACGCCGACGCCGGCCTGGACGATCAGCGCGAGGCCGATCGGGTCCTGGTCGGGGCGCAGGAGGCGCAGCTTCGCGTGGAGCGCGAGGTTGCCGAGCGTCTGGGCGTCGAGCGAGTCGTCGCTGTAGAGGGCGCCGGTCGGGCCGATGTCGTTCACCGGCTTGGCGCTGTTGAGCACCACCGGCGCCGAGAGCCCGACGACCAGGTAGTTGGCGATGCCGTAATTGAACTGGAACGTCCCCTGGAAGGCGTGAGTGAGCATCATGTCCGCTTCGTTGCCCTCGCTGAGCGGCATGATGTTGCGCCCGTAGTCGAGCACGAGCCCCAGGCTGATGTCGTTGGCGCCGAGGATGTCTGCCCCGTTGACCGAGAAGAGCCCCTTGGAGTCGATCGCCGGCCGGAACAGGTGCAGATCCATGCCGTCGCCGTTCGCGCCGTCGCCCGTGCGGGTCTCTGCCGCGGCGGCGTCCTCCGCCGTGGCGGCGGCCATGGAGGCGCCGAGGAGGGCGGCGAGCAGCCCGGCGCCCAGGCGGGAGGCCCATCGAGGGCGACCGCGGGTGGGCGGCGCGCGCCGGTCGTCGCGCTCGGCGGGGGCGCCCGCGGGCGGGGCGTCGAAAAATGAAGGGGAGCGAGGCGTCATGGCAAGGTCCTCGGGGGCGTGAGGTCGAAGGCGGGAGATCAGCGCCTGGCGCTGGCTCAGCGCCACGTACCACCGCGCGAATTCCGGTGTCAAACAGACCGCGCGCGCCGGCCGCGTGTCAGGGGCCTTGGCGAGCTGCCCGGCCTCCGGAGCGGGAGCTCGCCGCGCCGCGGCGGCGGGCCCTGCCGGGCTGCCCGGGCCCCGGAGGGGCGTGCTGCGGGGCCCCGCCGGGCTGCCCGGCCCCCGGAGGGGGTGTTCGTCGCGTGCTGTGGGGCCCCGCCGAACTCGCCTGAGCCATGAATCCTCCGGCGGAGCCGGAGGATTCATGGCCAATGGGCTCAGACACGGCCCGTCCCCACAGCACGCGACGAACACCCCCTCCGGGGACCTACGCTGGATCCAAGAATGGACTTGAGCGACGCGGTACTCGTACGTTGTCGCCCGACATCGTTCGCGCAGAGCGCTTGGTAGTCCCGCGGGCCAATATTCGAACCTGGCTGAACAGGCCGAGGAGAGGTGCCGCGCGACGATGTCCGAACCCGGTCGAACAGGGGTCCACCGTAGGCCCGAGGAGAGGGGGGTCGTCGCGCGCGGTGGGGACGGGCCGTGTCTGAGCCCGTTGGCCATCTCTCCTCCGGCTCTGCCGGAGGAGAGATGGCCCAGGCGAGTTGGCCCCGCCGCGCGCGACGACCCCCTCTCCTCGGGCCGGGCAGCTCCGCAAGACCCCTGGCCGGCGCAGCTCCGCAAGACCCCCGGCCAGCGCAGCTCCGCGAGACCCCGGCTAGGGCGTGCGCGTCTTCAGGCTGTCGATGGCGTGGACGGGCGCCTGATCGCCGGCCATGAGGTGGGCGATGGCCCCGTAGACGAGCCGCTGGCTCTCCAGCATGCTCTTGCCGGCGAACACCGGCGACGTCACGACGAGGTTGAAGTGACCTCCGCCGCCGGTCACCTCGGCGGTGGAGCCTTCGATCTTCGCTTCGATGGCCCGCTTCAGGGCGTCGGTGACCGACCCCTCGAAGGTCGTCAGGTGGCTGGGCATGGGGCGATCTATAAGCCATCGCCCCGCCGCGGGAAAGCCGCAGCATGGCCCGCGGCGGGGCGATCGCCGGACGGGATCGCCGGCGCGTTCAGAGAGGCGGGATCAGCGGGCCAGCTCGACGAGGCCGGCCGCGCCCATGCCGCCGCCGATGCACATCGTGACGACGGCGTAGCGGCCGCCGCGCCGCCGCAGCTCGTACAGGGCGGTCGCCGTCAGCTTCGCGCCCGTGCACCCGAGCGGGTGGCCGAGCGCGATCGCGCCGCCGTTGACATTGAGCTTCTCCTCGGGGATCTCGAGCGTCCGCTGCACGTGGACGGCCTGCGACGCGAACGCCTCGTTGACCTCGAAGAGATCGATGTCGGCCATCTTCAGCCCCGTCCTCGCGAGCAGCTTCCGCACCGCGGGCACCGGGCCGATCCCCATGATCGCGGGATCGACGCCGACCGTCACGAACGCCCGGAAGTACCCGAGCGGCTTCACGCCCAGCGCGTCCGCCTTCGCCTTGCTCATCACGAGCGCGGCCGCGGCGCCGTCCGACAGCGGCGAGCTGTTGCCCGGCGTCACGCTCCCCTTCACCGCGAACGACGGCCTCAGCGCGGCGAGCGCCTCCGCCGTCGTCTCCTTGCGGATCAGCTCGTCGGTGCGGAAGTCGAAGGTCGCGCGCTCGCCGCCCTCGTAGCGCACCCCCTTCACCGTGACGATCTCGTCCTCGAACCGCCCGGCCGCGCGCGCCGCCGCCGCCTTCTGGTGGCTCCGCAGCGCGAACGCGTCCTGGTCGGCGCGGCTCACCTGGAACCGGTTCGCCACGTTCTCGGCCGTGATGCCCATCGGCGTGTACACCGTCGGACACCGCTCCATCGCCTCCGGCGAGGCGCTCAGCTTGTTGCCCGTCATCGGCACCATCGTCATCGACTCGACCCCGCCGGCGATCGCGATGTCGACCGACCCCATCGCGATGCTGCCCGCCGCGAGCGCGATCGCCTGGAGCCCGCTCGAGCAGAAGCGGTTGATCGTCATCGCCGATCCCTCCTCGGGCATGCCCCCGAGGAGCGAGACGACGCGCGCGACGTTGAGCCCCTGCTCGCCCTCCGGCATGGCGCACCCGAGGATGAGATCCTCGACGTCCTGGGGCTTCACCTGCGGCACGCGCTGGAGCAGCGCGGCGACCACCTCGCCGGCGAGCTCGTCGGGGCGCTTCAGCGCGAGCGACCCTTTGTGGGCACGGCCAACGGCCGAGCGGACGGCCTCTGCAATTACGACGTCGACCATGGCGTTCACCTAGTTCCGAAGGGGCTTGTTGTTCATCAGCATGTACTGCATTCGCTCGATGCTCTTGGGCTCACCGCACAGGCTGACGAACGCCTCGCGCTCGAGCTCGAGGATCTCGTCCTCGGTCACCTCGCGCGCCGCGCCGCCGGCGCCGCCGCAGAGCACCTCGGCGAGCTTGCGGGCGATCTTCGCGTCGTGCTCGCTCGCGTGGCCGCCGGCGACCAGGGTGTCGATCATCATCTGCAGCGTCGCGATCCCGCTCTCACCCGGGAGCTTGTAGGCCCGCGGGATCGGCCGGTGGTAGCCCGCCTCGGCGAGGCCGACGGCGCGCGCCTTCACCTCGTGGAGCTGGCGCGCCCGGTCGAACGAGACGCCGTCCGTCCTGCGGAAGTAGCCGAGCGCCTTGGCCTCGTCCGCGCTGGTCGCGACCTTGGCGAGGGCGATGTTCTTGAAGACCTGGGTCACGACGTCGTACGTGTTCGCCGAGACCCCCTCCGGGGTGCCCTCGAGCGCGCGCCAGAGCATGTTGAGCGTCCCCGCGCCGCCCGGGATGAGCCCGACGCCGACCTCCACGAGCCCCGCGTACGTCTCCGCCGCGGCCTGCACCGCGTCGCAGGCGAAGCAGAGCTCGAGCCCGCCGCCCAGGGTCATCCCGTAGGGCGCGGCCACGACCGGGACCGTCGCGTACTTCAGCCGCTGCGTCGCGTCCTGGTACGCCTTCACCATCTTCCGGATCGCGTCCCAGTCCTTGTTGCCCGCGGCCATCACCACGAGGAACAGGTTGGCGCCGACGCAGAAGTGCTCGCCCTGGTTGAAGACCACGAGCGCCCGGAAATCCTGCTCGGCCCTCTCGGCGGCGCGCGTGAGCATCCCGATCGAGTCCGGATCGAGGCTGTTCGCCTTGGTCTTGAAGGTGACGCCGAGCACGCCGTCGCCGAGGTCCCAGGCCTCCGCGCCGTCGTTGGCGAGCACGGGCTTGTCGCCCTTGCGCGCGCCCGCGAGCGTCACGTTCCTCGGATCGATCGCGCGGGGGACGTACTCCCCCTTGAGCAGATCGAACACCGCCCCGTCGGCGCGGTAGAACGACGTCGCGCCGCGCTGCTTCATGCGGAGGATCGACTCGGGCAGCGCGATGCCGTCCTTCTGCATGCGCTCGACGGTCTCGACGAAGCCGAGCGCGTCCCAGGTCTGGAACGGACCGAGCTCCCAGTTGTACCCCCAGCGCATGGCGTCATCGATCGCCACGATGCCGTCGGCGATCTCGCCGACCCGCCGCGCCGTGTACGCGAGCGAGCGGGAGAGCACCTTCCACGCGAACTGCCCCGCCTTGCCGGGATCGCCGGCGAGCTTCTTCACGCGCGCGGCCGGGTCCTCGACCTTCTCGCACGACTTCGTGGCCTTCTTGATCGCCTCGTCGCCGCCGTGCGGGCGATACTCGAGCTTCGCGGGGTCGAGCGTCTCCAGCCCGTCCTTCGTCTTGCGGTAGAAGCCGCCCTTCGTCTTGTCGCCGAGGAGCTTCGCCTCGATCATCTTGCGGATGTACGAGGGCACCTTGAAGACGTCGCGGTCCTCGTCGCGCTCGAGCGCCGCGTAGCAGTTGTCGGCGACGTGGGCGAAGGTGTCGAGCCCGACGATATCGCCGGTCCTGAAGCTCGCGCTCTTCGGGTGCGCCATGGCGATGCCGGTGATGGCGTCGACGTCCTCCGGCGCGAGCCCCTCCTCGAGCATGAGGTGGATGGCCGTGAGCATCGCGTGGGTGCCGATGCGGTTGCCGACGAAATTCGGGGTGTCCTTGCCGAAGACGATGCCCTTGCCGAGCACGTCCTCGCCGAACCTCCGGACGCGGTCGACGACGGCCGGATCGGTGTCGGGCCCGGTGACGAGCTCGAGGAGCTTCATGTACCGGACCGGGTTGAAGAAGTGCATGACGAGGAATCGCTTGCGGAACTCCTCGGAGCGGCCCTGCATCATGTCCGCGATGCGCAGCCCGGACGTGTTCGACGCGGCGATGGCGTCCTTGCGCATCACCTGCTCGAGGCGCGCGAAGAGGGCGCGCTTCGGCTCGATCTGCTCGATGATGGCCTCGATGACGAGGTCGCATTGCGCGAGCTCGGCGAGGTGATCTTCCGTGTTGCCGGTGCGGACGAGGCGGGCGTGGGACGGGTGGAAGAAGGCGGCGGGCCTGGCCTTGAGGGCCTTCTCGAGGCCGCCCGCGGCGAACCGGCTCCGGGCGGCCGGGTCCTGCCTTTCAGCCTCCTTGAGGTTCGGGGGCACGATATCGAGGAGCAAGACCTCGACGCCGGCGTTCGCGAAGTGGGCGGCGATGCCGCTGCCCATGACGCCCGCGCCGATGACGCCCGCGCGGCGGATTGGTTTCGTCATGCAGGATCCTCCGAGATGGATAGGGGCGCAAACCATTGGCGCAAAGCGCGCCGAGCGCAAGGGTATCCGGGAAGAACGGCCGCGTGGTGACACGACAGATGCGGTGAGCGGGATCGCGCCGCGAGGGCGCCGGGCCGGACGGCGGACACAACAGCGTACTCTGGACTACCGGGAGCCCATTCCTTCCAGCGATGCGGGCGTCCGGCCTGCATCGGGACCATCGTGCGTGAGAGCGCGAGCGGTGCTGGAGCCGCGTGTCCAGAACGTCAGCCGCGGCGCGCCGCGCATTGCCTCGGCGGAGCGCCGTGCGTTCTGTGCGTTGTCCGGGCGGCGCGCTCTTCTGGCGACGTTGCCCGGGCGGCGCGCTCTTCGGGCGACGCTGCCCGGGCGGCGCGCTCTTCAGGCGACGTTGCCCGGGCGGCGCGCTCTTCGGGCGACGTGAGCTTCCCGCTTCCCGCGCGCGGGGGCTCCCGCTGTCAGTGCCACGCCTGGGCGGCCTGGACCGGCTGGCCTGTGCGGTCGTGCTCGGCCAGGAGGCGCTTCGAGATGTCGGTGCACTCGACGCAGGAGGCGAAGCGCGACCGGTGCAAGCACTGGAGCCAGGTCGCGGTCCCCTGGACGTCGAACTCCGCCGCATCGAGGTGTTTGCCGCAGGCGACGCAGTGGATGTGCTGGTGCTGGTGGGTCGCCGCCGGGCGCGCCGGCGCGAGCGCCTTGCGCTCGCGCTTGGTCAGTCGCTTCTGTCGCTTCATGATCTCCTCGAGGACGGGGGTGGCCGCACGCGTCGTGCGAGCGCGGGTCAAGCTACCATGCGCCGGCGCGCGGTGGATTGGGCGGGCGGCGCGGCGGTGCGGCGGCGACGCATCGGCCCGCGCCGCGCCCGCGTGCCGCGCGGGCAACGCGCGGGCGGGCGTGGCTTGACATGCTCCGGACGCTGTGCGTGCCGAGCCGCTGCGGGGCGCCTCGTGGGTGTGATCCTGGCGAGCCGTGCCGGGCTGATCGCCGGCCGGCGAGGTCGCGGCGATTGCTCTCACGGGACGATCCGGCGGACCAGGCGCAGGGTCAGGACATCAGGCCCAGCGCGGAGAGGGCGTCGGCCCAGAGCGGCCAGAGCGTGCGGTAGAAGTGGGTCGCCATCACCACGCCGCCGCTCGGGAGGCGGCGAATGGTGAACGGGGCGTGGTCGACGAGGAAGTAGACGTGCTCGCCCGTCATCTCGACGTACCACAGAGGTGGCCCTTTGAGGCTCTCGGGGAGCTGCTCGCCGCGCGCCTTGGCCTGCACCGTCAGGTTGTGGATCTCCTCGGCGCGCGGCTCCGCGGCGCGCCACGCCTCGTCGGGCACGTCCGCGGCGGCGATGAGCGCCTCGAGCAGCGCGTAGCCCGGCAGGGCCAGGGCCTTGAGGACGGTCTCGCGGGAGAGCGGGATCGAGCGCCCGCTCTTGTCCGTCGGGACCACGCGCGCCCCGGCCGGCGCGGCTTCCACCCGCGCGCGGAGCGCTTCCGTCGACAGGCCCGCGATCCGCGAGACGCTTTCGGCGTCGTGGAGGCGGATCCACGACAGGGCCAGATCGCGCGCGATGTCGCGGGCGTTCGCGTGGTATGTCGCGCACATCGAGACCGGCGCGAGCCAGGTCCAGGCGGTCGTGCAGCCGCCGGTGGAGACGCGCCGGCTCGCGTCGGGCGCGCAGAGGCGGAGGAGAAAGTCCTCGATGTCGGTCACGACCGTGTGCCATGCCAGCACGGCCTCGGCCCCGACCGAGGACGCGCCGCTGCCCAGGTCGAGGATCATGTACATGGGGGCGAAGTCCTCGATGACGCGGGGGTGCAGGTGGAGCGGGCCCCACCCGTTGGAGCGTTCGCTCTTGTCCGCGTAGCAGCGAATGACGCAATCGACGGGCTTTCCGGAGCTCAAGGTCGAGTGAAGGAAGACCTCCGCATCGGCACGTCGGAAGTGGGTGCGGATCGTCCCGACCGCCTCATCGACAGGAGCCGCGTGGTGCTCCGGGTAGGGGGGCATGCGAAAGCCCACCTCGTACGGAGGGTCGTGGACGAGCGCCGACAGCGCCGCGCCCAGCGCGTCGACCCGCGCGGTCTCGTCGCACCAGCCGAAGA
Source organism: Sorangium cellulosum (assembly GCF_004135735.1). GTDB lineage: Bacteria > Myxococcota_A > Polyangia > Polyangiales > Polyangiaceae > Sorangium > Sorangium cellulosum_F. The sequence continues at coordinate 8,731,121 of NZ_CP012670.1, forward strand.
AGTAGGGTCCTGGTCTCATCTCTCAACGTTCCTTCTCAGCCCATCAGGCCGAGCGCGTCGAGCGCGTCGGCCCAGAGCGGCCAGAGCGAGCAGAACGGATGGGTCGCCAGCACCACGCCGCCGCTCGCGAGGCGGCGCACGAGAAACGGCGGGTGCTTTTTCAGGAAGCGGAAGTGACGGTGCTTGTCTGTGTCAACCGGCCAGGTCGGTGGACCGTCACCGATCTCCGCGAGCCTTCGTGTCCGCTCCAGGATCTCGGCGGCGCGCGGCGCTGCCGCGCGCCACGCGTCGTCGGGCACCGCCGCGGCTTCCAGCGCATCGAGCAGCGCCGAGGGCGGCGCGGCCAGCGCCTTGAGGACGGTCTCGCGGGAGAGCGACCGCGCCCGCGCGCCGACCCCTTTCCTGGCGACGCGCGACCCGCGCGGCGGCGCGATGGCGACGCGCGCCCCGCGCGGCGCGGCATCGACGCGCGCGTGGAGCATGGACAACGGGATACCCGCGATGCGCGACACGCTGTCTTGGTCGTGGAGGTGCACCCACGACACGGCAAGGTCCCGCGCGATCTCTCGGGCGTCCGCGTTGTACGTCGCGCACGTGGTGACCGGCGCGTGCCACGCCCACGCGTTCGTGCACGCGCCGGTCCGGACACGCCCGCTCCCGTCCGGCTCGCAGAAGCGGAGCAGGAGATCCTCGAGGTCGATCTGCAGGATGTGCCACGCAAGCTCGGCCTCGACCTCGAAGGAGCGCGGTCCCCTGCCCCAGGCGAGCTCGATGATGAAGCCGAAAAAGTGCATGCAGTTCTCCGGGTACATCTCGAGGGGGCCTCGCGGCTCGTGGGGGCCTCGCAGCGCCCAGCGAGGCTCGTACGCTTCGGTGAAACACTGAAGATCGACAAGGATGCTGCGCATGGCAGGGGAGTCGGGTCCACGCTGGTCCGGAAGGGCCAAGCGCTGGGCGCCGGGGAGGATCGTGCTGCACGTGGCGTGAGCAGTGCCGGTGCATGGGTACTGGACGCGGATCATGGCGATGGCCGCCTCGATGGACTTCGTGCTGCATCTCACGTCGAAGTTTGCCCATGCATCCAGGAATCTCCCTGGCCGCGCGAGCGCCGCCAGCGCCGCCTCGAGCGCGTCGACCCTCGACAGCTCGTCGCACCAGGCAAAAAAGCGGGGACCTGGGTCGCTCATAGCCGGATCACCTTGATGAGCATGTTGAAGCCTTTCAGGGTCGCCCTCTTGCCTTTCTGCGTGTCGAAGAGGTAACCGTCTTGCGCGACGTACTGGGTGCCACCGAACTTTCCGCCCCGCTCCATCAGGAGCTGTACCTCCTCGACATCTCCCACGAGTCCGTGCCGCCGTACCCCCTCCATCCCGCTCGACAATTGCCCGATCACGTCGTTCCCATTGACATTGAACCCACCTTTCGCCTCGCTCAGGATGAGCTTGTCCCGCGCGGACACCGTCAGGAAGTCGGGCGCGCTTAGCTCGGCGCGCGCATCGGCCGATAACTTACGCCAAAGCACCGCGCGCACGCCGTCATCGCCCACCCCGAGGAGCGCCCGCCCGTCGCGGGAGAGGAACTTCGCCGCCGTCTTCTCGAACGGGTTGAGCGTCCTCGTCGTAACCGCGCCCTTCAGCAACCCCTTGTACCAGCTAAGCCGGCGTAGCTTGAGCCCCTGAAAGATGACCTCATCGACCTCTGCGATCTCCCCGGCGACCCGGACCGCCCCCGGCGTCATCCCGCCGGCGCCCTTGATCGCGCGCCAGCCAGGTCCGACCGCCGCGAGCCCGAACCCCAGCCCCGAGAAGATCCGCTCCTCGTCGCTCAGCGCTCGCCCCGCCGGCAGGCACCACTCCTTGCCCGTCACCGCCTCGCACAGGTCGAGCGCCGGCCCTACCACCGGCACGAACCCCACCCCGATGCGCGTCGTCGCGTGCACGATCGTCTGCAGCACCTCCCCGTACGCCACGAAGCCCTCGCCGACCGTCGACACCGCCGCCGCGAAGGCGCTGATCGTCTGGTAGAGCTGCGTCTGCTCCAGGTCGAGCGCCTCCCCGGTCCACTGGTTGAGGCTGTCCTTGATCTGGTCCGCGAGCGCATCGAACCGGGGCTTCAGCACCAGGTCTACCTGCGCGCGCAGGTCCGGCGGGACGGGCGTGTCGATGAACCAGTCCGATGCATCCATGAACCGCCGCACGTACGCCGTGACCCGGTTCTGCGCGTTCAGGAACGCGTTCGTCTCGGCGATCGACACGCCCATCCGGTCGCGCAGCGCGATCTCCAGCGCCACGCTGTTCGCCCGCCACGCCCGCACGGTCGCCACGAAGTCGGCCCGCGCGACCACCACGCCGCCGCTGACATCCTCCTCCAGCGCCGCGATCACCGCGTCCGCGTACGCCGCATACGGGTCTCTCCCTGCCTCGAACGCCCCCGGCACCTCCGCGATGTCCGGCACCTCGACCCACGGCACGTCGCTCTCGCCGAGCGCGTACGCCTGCGGATCGTCCGGATCCCACCCCTCGGCGCGCGCCGTCTGCGTCGCCAGATCCGCCACCTCGTCCGCCTGCGCGCCGAACTCGTCGATGAGCCGCCCGAGCTCGCCCTCGAGATCGCGGACGCTCTGCTTCAGGTCGTCGACGAGCTGCTCCATCGCCGCCCGGGTCTCCGCGTCGACCACGTCCTGGTACCGGTCCAGGATCGCGTCGAGGTCGGTCCGCGAGATCTCGTCGAGCGGCCGGGTCACCAGGTCGTGCAGCTCGGTGTCGAGCTGCTGGAGCAGGTCCATCCGCTCCCGCAGGTCGGCGATCCTGGCGGCGTTCCGGACGAGCGCCTTGCGCAGCTCCGCGACCGTCGCCTCGAGGATCGCGATGTCGCGCGCGAGCGGCGGGTTGATCTCGGCGAGCCCGAGGTTGATCCGGGTGTCGCCGGAGAATTTCGCTCCACGGCGCCGGACATCGAAGAGCGGTTTGTTCAGCCCGAGCGGCGCCGACACGAGGTTCACCACCTCGTGCGTGTCGGAGCACCAGTCGTTGCCGGCGGCGTGCTGTACGTCGAAATGGAGATTGTTCGTTCCGATGCGGAGGAGCACCGAGTCGAACTCGGTCTCTGACCTGTTCATCTCCGAGCCATCCGGCAGGTCCACCAGCGCCTCGGGGACCTCCACCGTGGTCAGCGGCGTGTCGTTGACACGAAAGAACTGGTGTCCGACGAGGTAGGCCCTCTCGCACGACGCGCTGAACGCCGTGCGTTCCCAGCTCAAACTGTACGGCGTGCCCGCCCACGCGAACGACGGCGCCAGCACCGCCAGCGCCGTGACGAGCGCGACGAGCTGCTGGAAGGCGGCGGCGCTCCGGTCGCGCAGCGCGGCGCAGGTCGACCGGCTCATGTCCCCTCCGCGCCGCGCACGGCGGCGTCGTGCGCGATCGCGGCGCCCTTCACGTCGCCCGCATCGAGCCTCGCCTGCGCGGCGTCGAGCAGCGCCGCCTCCATCCCCATCTCCCGCAGCGACGCGAGGCCGGCCCCGACCTTCCGGGGCAGGCTCGTCCTGAGCTCGGCCTCGGCGGCGTCGAACCGCCCTCGGAGCACGGCGCACCCCGCCTCGCGCCACGACGACGACGCCGCCTCGCAGAGCGGCCGCATCTGGACGAGCGCGGTCAGCTCCCCGTATCGGTCGGCGAGGAGCGGAAGCCCGAGCTTCTCGCTCACCGGCGGCGCCGCCGCTACCGCCGCGGCCCGAGCGCGCGCCCCCTCACGGAAGGCCGCCGACGCCCTCTCGGTCCGCGACCGCACGAGCGCCTCGCGCGTCCCCTGGTCCGCTTGCAGCGCCGCGAGCGCCTGCCGGCGCTGGGCGACCCCGCCGAGCAGCGCGGTCGCGGTCGCGTCGCTCCGGGCGACCCGCCGCTGCACATAACCCAGCATCGCGCTCAGCGAGCGCAGCGCCCCCGAGGTCAGGTCCGGCATCGGCGCGCCGTGCGTGGCGAGGAGGTCCTCGTGCGGCGCGATCGCCTCCTCGAACGAGGCCGCGAGCGCCTGGAGCTCCGCCGACAGCGTCATGACCTCCGCGGCGAGCTCGTTCGGCGCGCGGCTCGCGTCGCGCGCCGCCGCGAGGATCGCCTCCTCGACCACGTCGAGCTCCTCGATGCCCGACCGCGACGCCCGCTCCGAGAGCGCCGCGTACGCCGCCGTCTCCGCCGCCTCGGTCGCGCGGTACGCAACGAACCGCGCCGCCGCGCCCGCGTACCTGTCTTGCACCGGCGCGGCGTCGCGCCTCGCCTGCTCGAAGACCGCCTGCGCCGCGGCCATCGCCTGCTTGTCCGCCGCGAGCGCGGCGAGCAGCGGCTCCTCCTCGGCGCTCGCCTTGTCGATCATCGCCGCCTTGAAGTTGCCGGCCGCGTCGATCGGCGTCTGCGCGAGGAGCGCTCGCTGGCGGATCGTGGCCTCGTCGAGCAGGTCCTCGAGCCTGCCCTCGAGCGTTGCCCGGAGCGACTCGGCGTTCTTCGCGTCGTCGCGCACGTACGCGACCGCCTCGTCCAGGTGGCCGAGCCAGAGGTCCAGCCAGTCTTCGCTCGAGACGATGTCATCGAGCGTCTCGTCGCTCGGCCACGTCGCCCACATCGCGATCGGCAGCGCGCCGTGGTCCTCGGCCTGGCTCCATGCGCTGCCCGGGCCCATGTTCTCGCCCACGCAGTACTCCTCGCCGTTCGCCGGCATCGCGCAGAAGCGCCCGAGCGCGTCATCGCTGCGCTTCCAGCACCCGGATACCATCGCGCCGACCGCCAGGGCGGCCACGGCCACCACGAGGATCTTCGTCTGTCGCCTCGCTCTCATTCGCATTGCCTCCACCCCGAGATTTTTCTCGCCCGCGGACGCTCATTCGCTCGCTCTCCAGCGGCAAGCGTCTCCAGCAAAGCGATAGGACATTGCTCGGCCTGGCATCGCCCCCGAGCGCCATTTCGTCCGTCCTCGGCGCACAGGACATCCCCCGACCTCCCCCCGTGAACGCCGCAGAGCGCTTGTCTGCGTCGGCGCGAACGCCTCGCGCGCCCCTCGTCCACCTGCATTGTCTGGGTCTGGCGGCAGGGCCTCTCGCTATGCGGAGGAGCGCCGCCGCTCGGGACACAAATCCATTGCATGGCCGCAAGAGGGCTCGATACGCTGGAGTGTCACTCGATAGAGGGAGGTCTCCTTGGCTGATGTACCGGTCTTATCCACACTGACGTTGCCCCCGCAGCTCGAAACGGCTGATGTGCTCGCGCTGCGCGACCAGCTCGCCGCGCGCATCGCGGCGGTGCTCCGGCCGATGAAGGGCCGGGAGCGCGCCGACAGCGAGGTGGCCTTGCCCGAGGGCCTCGAGCCGCTCGACGCGCTGCCGCCGCACATCGAGCTGTCATGGCGGCGCTTCGACGCTGCCGCGCAGGAGCTCCAGGCGTTCCGCGCCAGGCGCGCGGACGCGCTGGCCAACGAGGCGCACACGGCCTCGGACGCGAGCGAGCAGAGCGCCGCGAACGCCGACGCCGACGATCGGTGGCGCGCCTTCGAGCAATGGAACGCGGGCGCGGCGGGCCTGTCCGACGACGGGGAGAGCCCTTCACCGTCCGAGGCGCGCTGGCTCTATGCGCAGCTCTTCCCGGCGCCCGAGGGGCTGCGCTTCATCACACGCCGGCCCCGCGCCCAGTGGACGGCGATGGTGCAGCGCATGAGCGTGCTTCAGGGCGAACGGGCTCAGGCCGTGATTGCCGGCTTCGGCGGGGCGCGGCACATGAAGCAGCTCGCCGCGGCCCACGCGCGCTTTGGCAAGGCGTTCGGGTTCACGGCGGTGGTGCAGCCCGCGGGGGGGCCGAGCGACGGCCGGCCTCAGTGGGTGACCGCCCGCGAGGCGCTGCGGGCGCTCTTGCAGAGGATCGAAGGCCACGCCGACCCCGAGATCGCCGGCAGCGAGGCGCTGGTCGCGTTCCTCCTGGCGCCGTATGTCGAGTTGCTCGACGACGTGGCCAGGGATCGCCGCCGGGCCCGCCCGAAGAAGGGTGAGCCCGCGCCGGCGCTGCCGTCCGGAGCGAGCGACATGCCCTGAGCCCGTCCGGATGCCACCGCGTCTCCACCGGTGAGACGGGTGGCCTCCGTGTCGTGGTGGAGGGGGGTCCCCGCGGGAGACGGGCGGTGGGCGTCTCCCGCGGGGAGGCGGCACCCCGTAGAGACGGGGAGAGGGCGTCTCCCGCAGGGAGGCGGCACCCCGTGGAGATGGGGAATCGGCGGGTTTCGGTGGACAGCCCGCTGCGCCGAGACGGGGCAAAGGCGTCTCGTGGGTGGAGGAGCCATCCCGCCGAGACGGAGCGCCGTCGGGTCGCGGTGGACAGCCCGCCGCCCTGCTCAGCGCGACGCGGACTCGAAGCGCGGCGCCGCCTCGAAGGTGTCGGCGAGCGTCCGCCGGTACTCGTCGGCCATCTGGACGAGCCCGTCGATCAGCAACGCCGCGTCGTGATCCGAGGAGCCCTCCAGCGACGCCACGCACGACACCGACACCTCGTCGTCCGCGATCGACAGGCGAAACTCCCCCGTGCTCTGGTCGTTCATCGTGAGCAGGAACCGATAGAACGGCTCGTGGTGCGCCGCCGGCACGCCCACGACCGGCGCGCGCAGGCTCAGCAGGCGACCCGCCTCGTCGATCTCGATGTCCACCTGCGTCGCGGTCTCCGCCGTCGGGTACGGCCGCTGCGCGATGCGCCAGGTCCGCGGACCGACGCGCGCCCGGTTGGCGACGATCCCGAGCGCCGACAAGGCCTGCCGGATCATCCGCTCGACGGCGGCGCGGGCGGGGCACGGCGGGAACGCGTGAGGCAAGAGCCGCCCGCACCCGAGGCAGCGATCGCTCTCGATGTCGAACGGCTCCTCGCACGCCGGGCAGCGGTAGACCGGCGCCCGGTCCCGGAGGTCGAGCAGCGGCCGGTCCACCGAGCCGAGGAGCGGCTGGAGCGAGCCCACCGGCAGCACGACGCTGTGGCCAGGGAGCTCGCCCGGCGCGCCCGCGGGCGCCGCGATCACCCCGAGCACGCGCCCGTCGGTGTCGAGCACCGCCGCGCCGGGGGGCGCCGCCACGTCGAGCTCGAACGAGGGGAGCAGCCCGTCGACCTTGCGCGGCACCTGGCAGATCCGGGCGACGGCCAGGCGCAGGCCCTGCCCAGGCAGGCAGCTCAGCACCGCGGCGCGCTCGCCGAGCCGCGGCTCGCCCGGCGCGCGCAGCGAGAGCGCCGCCACGCCGGGCGGCTCGCCCGGCGCGACGAGCGCCACGTCGCGGCCCACGTCGGCCGCGATCACGCGCCCCGCGAGGCGCCGCCCGTCCTCGAGCGTCAGCGCCACCTCCGCCGGGTAGCCGAGCCCGCGCCGGCTCGTCACCACGACGCCGTTGCCGAGCGCCACCCAGCCCGTCGTCGCGAGCGCGCCGGCGCGGATCGCCACGATCGCGCGGCGGGCGCGCGCGACGCGCTCGTGGAGCAGGGCGAGATCGCCGTCCCCGTGCGCGGCGAGCTGCGCCGTCATTGGGCGACGATCCTCGTGAGCGCCGTCATCAGCAGATCGATCGTGCCCGGCTTCGCGCCGTCGCGCTGCGCGTAGGAGACGATGTCGCGCAGCCGCTGCTCCGTCTTGGCGGGCAGCTTCGTGCGCACGAGCAGCTCCGAGAGGGCGCCGATCGCGAGGAAGTGGCGGAGCATCGGATCCGCGGGCGCGCGCTCGATCTCGCGCAGGTAGCGGCCGAGGTGCTCGCGCGCGAGCGCCGCCGTGGTGAGCGGGTCGACGTGGAGCGGCTTCTCCTCGGGCACCTGACCGCGCGCCGCGACGAGGCGCTCCATCGCGAGGAAGGCCGGCTCCGCGACGCTCGCGGCGCTCCCGCGGCGCGCGCCGCCCTCCGGCTGGGCGAGCTCGCGGCTCGCGGCCGCCGTGCAGCGGTAGAGGTGCGCCACCGCGTCCGGCATCGCGTCGCCGTAGTCGAGGATCGCCCGGAACACGGTGCACCGGACGAGGAGCACCATGACGCCCGGCCGCTCCTGGAAGCTCAGCGCCGTGCCGAGCAGCTGCGCGTCCCGCAGGAGCTGGCAGAACCGATCGGCCGCCGTGTTCGTCGACTCGGGGCGGGACGGGAGGCTCTGGCGCGACGGGGGATCGATCTCCACCTCCGGCAGCGCGGGCGGTCGCACCGACAGCGGGGTCGGCGGCGAAGGCGGCGTCGGGGCGGCCATGATGCTGGACGTCGAGCGGCGAAAGGGGACGGTGCGCGCGCTGCGGCGATCGCTGATCTGCGACGGCGTGTCCACGGCCGGCGCGTGCTCCCCCGCCGCCGAGGTCGCGGGCGCCGACGCCTGGGGCGCGGCCCTCGCGGCGCCGCCCTCGTGCCCTGGGCCCACCATGCCGCCCGGCGCCTTCGGCGCGGCGCCGCCCTCGTGCGCCGGCGGGAGGATGCCGGCCTTGGCGGGCGCGCCGCCGTTCCGCGCCGGCGCGCCGACGCTCGATCCAGCGCCGCCCCCCGCCGACCCATGCGCCGGGGCGGACGCCAGCGAGGGGGACAGGATGTCGGGGATCGCGTCGTCGTCGCGGATCGGGCGCGCGACCGACTCCGGCAGGCGCGGCAAGGGCGGCGCGGCCCACGCCGCGAGATCGCCCGCGAGCGGCTCGACGGGCGTCCGCACCGCCGACACCGGCGAAGGCGGCGCCGGGGCCCGCACCGACGGCGCGCCCTGCGCGCGACCGGGGCTCGGCGGGAAGGTGAAGCTCTTCAGCGGCCGCGCGCGGCCGGCCGAGGCCCACGTGAGGCTCGCCCGCTGCTCCTCGGAGAACGGCGGCCGCGCGTCGAACCACGCCGCCATCGTCGCCCCGAGCCGCGCCGCCGCCTCGCCGCCCTCGCGGAGCGCGCGGCGCAGCGCCTCCGGCGTGAACGCGGCCACGCGGCCCACGCGCCGGAGCAGCAGCAGGTCGTCCCGGAGGCAGAGCCGGAACGGCTCGGCGCCGCCGGAGAGCTCCAGCGCCGTGCGGAGGAGCGGCACCCGGTGCCGCTCCGCGACGCGCGCGACCGGCACGTCGATCGACACCCGCTCGCTGGCCGCGTCGAGCGCGACGAAGAGCGTCACCGCCCCGAGCGGGACGATCCACCCCACCCCGTCCAGCAGCGTGGTGGCCTGGAGGCTCGTCCCGGCCTCCGCCGAGGCGCAGTGCGCGACGAACCGCACCGGATCCCGGGCGCGGAACGCCTCGATCGCGCTCGCGTCCCAGTCGGCGTCGGCGGCGGGCGGCCTGCGGGACAGCGCCGAGGCCCGGTCGACCCCGCACGCCTCGCACCGCGGCCCGCGCAGCGGGAAGCCGCATGCGGCGCAGAAATCGGAGGCCGGGCTCGACGGGACCGCCACGCCGACAGCATACCTCAGCGCAAGGCCGAGTGGGGGCGCCGGGGCTCGCGCTCGAGGCATCGGGCCGGCGAGGCGTGATGCCCCGGCCACACGGCGCGCCGCGCGCGGCATCGACGCGCCGGGCGCGAGGGCCCGCCGGGATCGCCCCGGCGGGGCGACCGGGCGAGCCCTGACCGGCGCCTCAGAGGAACGGGTTCAGGTGGAGCGCGACCTTCGCCTGGCGGAGGTTGTACTGCACCCGGCGGATGAAGTGGATCATCAGGTACGCCCAGACGGCGAAGGTGACCCCGCTGATGATGAGCTGGACCGTCTTGCTGACGCCGAGGACCATCCAGAGCGCCGTGAGGAGGAAGGCCGCGAACGAGAGCGGCACGAACCATTTCCAGCAGAGGTTCATCATCTGATCGATCCGGACGCGCGGCAGCGTCCAGCGGATCCAGATGACCACGAAGACGAGCAGCCAGCTCTTCAGCAGGAAGAGGAAGACGCCGAGCAGCTGGAGCCCGAAGCTCGCCTCCTGCTGGGCCGGCGAGACGCCGGGGATCTGCCAGCCGCCGAGGAAGAGGGCGCTCGCGATGCCGCACATCACGAAGACGTTCGCCCACTCGGCGAAGAAGAAGAAGAGGTACCGCATCCCCGAGTACTCGGTCGAGTAGCCGGCGACGAGCTCGCTCTCCGCCTCGGGCAGGTCGAACGGCGCGCGGTTGCCCTCCGCGAGCGCCGTCGTGAAGTACAGGAAGAAGAGCGCGAAGGTGATCGGGTTCCTGAAGACGAACCAGTACCAGGGCCACCCGCCCACGTCGATGAACGAGGCCCCGACGCCCCCCTGCGCGCCGATGATGTCCTGGAGCCGCAGCGATCCGGTCATCATCACGATGCACACGATCGCGACCGCGCCGGGGATCTCGTAGCTGATGATCTGCGCCGCCGAGCGGATCCCGCCGAGGAGCGACCACTTGTTGTTCGAGGCCCAGCCGCCCGTCATGAGGCCGATCGTGACGAGCGAGGTCACGGCGATGACGTAGAGGATGCCGATGTCGAGATCGGCCGCGATGAGGTGCTGGCCGAACGGCATCACCACGAAGGTGGCCGAGACGCCGACGAAGACGAGGTAGGGCGCGAGGCGGAAGAGGGTCCTGTCGCTCTCGGCCGGGATGACGTCCTCCTTGAGGATCGACTTGATGCCGTCGGCGATCCACACGAGGAAGCCCTGCGGCCCGGCGCGGTTCGGGCCGATGCGCGACTGCATGCGCGCCGAGACGCGGCGCTCGACCCAGGTGATGATCCCCGCGGTCGGCGCCATGAACAGCAGGATGATCGCCGCCGCGATGCCGAGGAGGATCCCGGCGCCGAGCAGGTCGGTCGGGGCGCTCGCGGGGAACCCCTCGGTCGAGAGGAGGCGCTCCTCAGGGGCGCCGTCGCCGCGCCGGACGCCGACGGGCGACCGCCGCTCGTGGCCGCTCGGGATCACGTCGCCCTTCGAGAGGACCTTCACGCCCTCGAAGCGCGTGATGACGTCGCCCGGGACGATCTGCGCCCGGCTCGCGGGGCTCCCGGGGCGCACCCCCGTCACGACGAGCCCGCCGGAGGGCGGCGACTCGGCCGCGACCTCGAGGCCGAAGAACTCGAGCGCGCGCGCCCCCTCCTTCTCGCGCGCCGCGATGACGGCGCGGCGAGGGGTCGGCGGGATGAAGTCGAGCGTCACGCCCCGCACCGTGCCGGTCACGGGCAGCGCGCCCTGCGCGGTCGCCGGGATCTCGACGAGGACGTCGCCGTGGAAGGTGGTGTGCACCGCGTCATCGCCGCGGCCGGCGAAGCGCGCCTGCAGCGCCTCGGAGAAGACCATCGAGATCTTGCTGGGGCTGATCTGCGCGCGCTCGATCTCGATGCGCTGATCGGTGAGCGGCGCCTGGCCGGGGCGCCTGAGCGTCCCGCGGAACGTGACGACCGCCTCCTTGGCCGCGGCGGTGGGCAGGTTGGTCCCGAGGATCTCGATGCGGTCGCCGACGTCGACCTCGCGCGGCACCACGTCGATGACGTTCAGGAGCTCGGGCGCCGTCCTGCTCCGGGCGCACCCGGCCGGGCCAAGGAGCGCCCCGAGGACCAGGAGACACACCACGAAGCCTCGGGGGAGGGCTCTCCAGGGTGGAGATCGGCGCATGGCGCCGCTTATAGATCGCGCCGCTCAGGGGGTCGAGAATACGGAGGGGCGCGCGCGGGGGTAGGCAGGGGGGCCTGTCGGGGCTCACCTCCGGGGCTTGCGTTCCGGCGAGCCCCTCCTGTGGCTCGCCTGCACGAAAGCCCCTCTGGTGAGCCCCAGGCCCCCTGCCTACCCCCGCGCGCCGCGGACGGGGAGGAAGTACCGGCTGCCGTCGAGCTCGTTGACGCCCACGTAGAGCTCCGCCTCGAACACGTCCCTGAGCCGGCGGTAGGTCATCACCTCCTCGATCGTCCCCTGCGCGACCAGGCGCCCGGCCTTGAGCAGCGCCACGCGGTCGGCGTACTGGGCGGCGGCGTTGAGATCGTGCAGCACCGCCACGCAGGCGAGGCGCCGCTCGGCCACCTCCCGGCGCACGACCTCGTGCACCTCGATCGCGTGGCGGATGTCGAGGTGGGCGCACGGCTCGTCGAGGATCAGCACCTGCGCCTCCTGCGCGAGCGCGCGGGCGATGGCGACCCGCTTCTGCTCGCCGCCGGACAGCTCGACCACGGGCCGCCCCGCGAGCTCCAGGAGATCGCAGGCGACGAGGGCGCGGGCGACGGCCTCCTCGTCGCGGCCCGTGGCGCGCATCCACGCCCCCTGGTGAGGCGCCCGGCCCATCATCACGACCTCGCGCACCGTGAACCCGGGCGCCGACGCGATCCCCTGCGGGACCACCGCCACGCACCGCGCGATCGCCCGCCGGTCCATGCCGCCGAGCGGCCTCCCCAGCAGGGTCGCCTCGCCGCGCGCCGGGGGCAGGGCCCCGCAGAGGACCCGGACCAGCGTCGATTTTCCGGCGCCGTTCGGCCCCAGGACGGCGCAGAGCTCGCCCGCACGCACCTCCAGGCAGATCCCCTCCAGGGCCAGCCGCCCGGTGGGATAGCTCGCCGCCACGTCACGCAGCTCGATCGCCGGCTCCCGCACGCGCCCCATTTTATCGAGTGATATCGAGTGATCTTTCCTTGCGCGAGCTTTCTAGGGGTGGTCCAATCGACTCGAGGCGTAGAGGAGATGGAAACGGCGAAGGAGACTCTGGGAGGCGGCGAGATTCCGCGTCGCGTTATTAAGCGCTACTCCAACCGGAAGCTCTACGACACGAAGGACAGTCGTTACGTCACGCTCCAGCAGATAGGGGAGATGGTGCGGGCCGGCGAAGAGGTCCAGATCATCGACAACGCGACCAAGGAGGACAAGACCGAGGTCACGCTGGCGCTGATCATCTCGGAGGACCTCAAGTCGCAGCCGCGCTCCGTCCCCCTCGGCACGCTGCGCGATCTGATCCAGGAGCGAGGCGAGCGGCTGCTCTCGCAGCTGCGCGAGGGTCCCATCGGTCGGCTCATCCCCGGGTCTGCTCCCGGAGAGGGGGGGGCCGTAGCCCCAGGGGCAGCACAGGGCGCCGCGGCGGAGCCTGCGGCGCCCACACCGCCGTCGCAGCCCCCTCCGCCGCCGGACGCGGACAGGTCGGGCCACGCCAAGGGGCGCCTGAGCGGGATCGTCGAGAGCTCGAAGCAGACGCTCGATCAGTGGCAGCAGGCCGTGGACGAGCGGATCCGCGCCATCCTCCCGGGTCTCGGGCTGGTCCGCGATCTCCAGTCGGATGTCAAGCGCCTATCGCAGCGGATTGACGAGCTGGAGGCAAAGCTCCAGGAGCTGTCCGGTGGACACGGTGCGGTCGCGGCTCCTTCCAACGGCGGCTCCGCTGCGGACGAGCCCGCTGGCGAGGGTGGCGAGGGGGAGCCTCGCGGGGACCGGCTGGAATAGCCGTGACCGTTCCCCTGTTCCCCCCGCCGAGCCCATGCCGTTCTTCTTCAGCAAGAAACCTGCATCCGTAGCGCAGGATCTCTCGTTGGTCAGCAGCGAGGGGGGCCGCGCCGACGCCTTCGAGGTCGAGCTCCTCGGTCATCTGGACACGCTGTACGGCGTGAGCTGCCGGATGACGAAGAGCTCGCCCGAGGCGGAAGATCTGGTCCAGGACACCATCGTGAAGGCGATGCGCGCCCGGGACCAGTTCGAGCCCGGCACCAACCTCAAGGCGTGGTTGCTCCGGATCCTCACGAACACGTTCATCAACCGGTACCGCCGCGGCGGCCTCGAGCGGGGCATCTTCGAGGGGCCCGACGCCGAGCCGCTCACCGACGGCTGGGTCGGGGCGACGACGATGCGCGCGATGCGCGATCCGGAGACCCAGGCGCTGACGCCGCTCGTGGAGGCCGAGGTGCAGCGCGCCCTCGACGAGCTGCCCGAGGAGTTCCGCCTGGCGGTGGTCTTGTCGGACATCGAGGAGCTCTCCTACAAGGAGATCGCCGAGGCGATGGGGTGCCCGATCGGCACGGTGATGTCGCGGCTGCACCGCGGTCGCAAGCTCCTCCAGAAGACGCTCCGCGAGCACGCGGTCCTGATGGGCATCGTCAGCGGTGACGCGGCGAAGGAGGCGCCGGCCGACCTGGACGCATACCGCAAGCGAAAGCGGGGTGTAGCATGAGCGCCGCCAAGTCCATCGAGCGCTGCGCGCGCTTCGACTACGCGCTGTCGGCCTACGTCGACGGCGAGCTCGACCCGGACCACGCCGTCGATCTCGAGTCCCACCTCGTCCAGTGCCCTCCGTGCTTCGAGCAGGTGAAGCTCCTGCGCTCGCTGCGCGCGAGCCTGAGGCGGGTGGAGCCGGCGCGGTGTCCGGGCGCGCTGCGGGCGCGCGTGGCCGCGGCCGTGGCGCACGAGCGCGCGCGCGGCGCGGCGCGCGAGGCGGCGCAGTCGCTCGACGCGAGGCCGCGCCTCATCCACAAGGGGTACGCGGTGGCGCTCGCGGTCGCCGCGGGCGTCGTCTTCACCGTGAGCCTGACCCGGCAGGAGCCCGCCGCGTCGCCGCAGGAGACCGCGAAGGCGGACGTCGAGCACGCGAGCACCGAGGAGATGGTCGAGCGCCTGCTCGACGATCTCGTCACGCAGCACGCGCAGCCGCTGCCGCCGGAGACGACCAACCCGGAGGACCTCCCGCGCTTCGATCCGTTCGTCGGCGTGCCGGTCCGGCGGCCGAAGTTCCAGTCGATGCCCGTGAACTTCATGGGCGCCCGCGTGCACTCGATGCGCGAGCGGCGCGCCGCGCTGCTCCAGTACGTCGTGAGGGGCAACCACCGCGTGACGGTCTACCTCTTCAACTCGCGCGCGGTCCCGGTGCAGAAGGCGGAGCCGCTCCTCAAGCCGCGCGTCGTGCGCGAGCGCCCCGTCTACGTGGGCAAGATCAACGGCTACTCGGTCGTGGCCGCCGAGCACAGCGGCGTCGGCTACGCGCTCGCCTCGGACCTCGGCGACGACGTGACCACGCAGCTCGTCCTCGCGGCGATGCAGTAGCCCCCGCGCCCGCGCGAGCGGGCGCCCCGTCCCCTCCCCCTCCACCCTAGCCCCCTCCGAGAGCCGCATGCGTTTCGTCTTCGTCATGGATCCGCTGAGCCGCGTGACGCACGACAAGGACACGTCGTTCGCCTTCATCCGAGCGGCGCAGGCGCGCGGGCACGAGAGCTACCACTGCCTGCCGAGCGATCTCTCGATCGACGGCGGCGAGGCGCACGCCTCGGCGTGCCCGGTGCTCATCAGCGACGCGCCCCCGTACATCTCGCTGGACCTCGCCGGCGGGCCGCGCAGGCTCCGCCTCGCGGACGTCGACGCGATCTTCATCCGCAAGGATCCGCCGTTCGATCGCGGCTACCTCTACGCGACGCTGATGCTCGAGCGCGCGCGGCGCTGCCCGCTCATCGTGAACGACCCGCGAGGGCTGCGCGACGCCAACGAGAAGCTCTACGCGCTGAACTTCCCGGAGTGGACGCCGAGGACGCTGGTCACCGCCGACCGCGAGCAGATCCACGCCTTCGTGCGCGCCCTCGGCGGCGCGGCGGTGATCAAGCCGCTGGACGGCGCGGGGGGCCTCGGCGTGCTGCAGATCAGCGAGCGCGACAAGAACGCGCGCGCCATCGCGGACATGATGACGGGCGAGGGGCGCCGCCTGGCCATGGTCCAGGAGTACCTGCCCGCCGTCGTGGAGGGCGACAAGCGCATCCTGCTGCTCGACGGCGAGCCGCTCGGCGCGATCCTCCGGGTGCCGCGCGACGACGACCACCGCTCGAACATCCACGTCGGCGGGCGCGTGGTCTCGACCGAGCTCACGCCGCGCGAGCGCGATCTCGTCCGCGCGGTCGCGCCCCGCCTGCGCGCCGACGGCCTCTTCTTCGTGGGCCTCGACGTCATCGGCGAGCGCCTCACCGAGGTGAACGTCACGAGCCCGACGGGCATCCAGGAGCTCGGGCGCTTCACCGGCGCGGATCCCGCGGCCAGGGTGATCGCCTGGGCGGAAGAGCGGGCGCGCGGTCGCGCCCCGCGCGCGTGATGCGCCGCGCCGGGCGCGCCCGCTCCGCGTGATGCGCCGCGCCCGGCGCCCCCTCTCTCCAGGAAGTTGGCCCGACGGCCCCGGCTCTGCGAAGGCTCCCCCATGGGCGAGTCATTCGAGCGATGTGCCGTGTGTGAGGATCGCGAGTCGGGTGATCGGGAGGGCGGGGCGTCCGGCGATCGCGCGAGGGCGCGGATGGCACGCGTGGTCATTCAGGGGCGCGCGCTCTGCCTGTGCCGGACGCACGCGGCGACCGTGGCGGCCGCCATGCCGGAGACGTTCGAGGAGATGCGCGCGCTGTTCGTGGGCGTCCGGCAGGGCGATCCGCCGGCGCAGGGCGAGGTGGCCGTCGATCGCCGATCGCCCATCCCGCGCCGCAGCCCCGAGGATCGGCGCGTCTTTCCTCCGCGCCCCGAAGGACGGCGGCTCGGCGGCGGACGTCGCGCCACCGATCCGCGGGAGTGATCGCGGAGGTGACGCCGGCCATCATTCATGGCGCTGCGCCCGTGAAGACGCTCCGCGGCGCGCGACGCCCGTCGGCCGGCGCGGCGCGCGGCCCGCGGCCCGCGGCAGCGTGCTAGGCTCCTCCCATGGATTCTCCTCGACGCGTCGTCATCGGGTTGGGCTCGAGCCTGGGCGACCGGCTGGCGACCCTCCGCGCGGCCATCGAGGGGCTCGGCGCCCATCCCGGCCTCGAGGTGCTCCGCGCGTCGCCGCGCTACGAGTCGCCGCCCGCGGGCGGGCCGCCGCAAGGCGATTACGTGAACGCCGCGGTGCTCGTCCGCACGTCGCTGCCCGCGCGTGGGATCCTCGATCACACCCTGGCGGTGGAGCGCTCCCTCGGGCGGACACGCCCCGATGCGGTGCGGTGGGGGCCGCGGACGATCGATCTCGACGTGCTCTGGATCGAGGGGGAGATCGTGGCGGAGCCGGACCTCGAGGTCCCTCACCCGCGGCTCCACCAGCGCGTCTTCGCGCTGAGGCCGCTGCTCGATGTCGCCCCGGACGCGCGCGATCCGCGCACGGGCGCCGCCTACGCCTCGTTCCCCGAGGCGAGCGCGTCGATTCGGCGGCTCGACGAGGTCTGATCGGCGCGCCGCCCGCGCAGGACGACCGGTCGGCGCTGCGGCGCGGCGCGGCGCTCAGCGCCTCGGGGGAGGCGCGCCGCCCGGGCGGCCGCGGAGGCCGGCGGCGCCGCCCGCGTACGACGCCGCGCCGCCGATCGAGACCATCACGACGAGCAGCAGCGCCCACCCGAGCGCGCCCGCCGGAGCCCCCTCGGCGAGGGCGATCGCCCAGGCGATCGCCGCGACGACAGCCCCGCTCGCCGCCGCCTCACGTCGCCCGGCGCGCCCCCCGAACCGCCCGACGAGGTAACCTCCGGCAGCCCCGGCGAGCGCGAAGGCGACCACGTTGAGGCCCACCATCGCGAGCCGCACCGAGGGCGGCGCCCCGGCGTCATCCGTCCGCTCGAGCATCCGGCGCAGCAGCGTGTTCACGAGCCCCGCGAGCGGCAGCCAAACAAGGAACACCGCCACCGTTCCGAGCGCAATCCAGTGCCACGGCGGGCGCTCTTCGCCCTCATCCTCGCCGTGGCTCTGCAGCACGGGGAGCCTGCGTTTTTCCGACGTCACCGTCTGCTCCGCCGTCCCAGGTTGAGGTACCGCCGTCCCAGGTTGAGGTACCGCCGTCCCAGGTTGAGGCGCCGCCGTCCCAGGTTGAGGCGCCGCCGTCCCAGGTTGAGGCGCCGCCGTCCCAGGTTGAGGCGCCGCCGTCCCAGGTTGAGGCGCCGCCGTCCCAGGTTGAGGCATGGGTTCCGTCCCAGGTTGAGGCATGGGCTCCGCCGCCGTCCGAGGCGCCGCCGTCCCAGGTTGAGGCACGGGCTCCGACGCGGCGCCCTTCGCACCGTGGCCGGCGAGCGGGAGGCGTCGCTTCGGCCTGTCGGCCATCGCTTCAGCTCGGCTTCGGAGTCCGCGGATCCGCGGCGGCAGGCGCCCTCCGCCAGAGCCGCCGCGCCTCATCCTGCAGACGGACGAGCCGCCGTTGCTCCTGGATCAGCCCGCCGTAGGCCCGGGGCACCCGCGGATCCTTGGCCAGCGCGTACAGGACCTGAAGCGCCGCCTCGGCGTCGTCCGTCGCGCGGTGCGCCTTCTCCAGCGAGATCCCGAGCCTCGCGGCCATGTCGCCGAGCGCCCGGCTCTCCTCGTTCTTGTAGAGCTCGCGGGCAAACGTCAGCGGATCGACCCAGTCGACCTCCCGCCGCATGGCGGGCGGCGGCTCCGGCGGGCGCACGCCCACGCGCTCGAGCTCGGCGAGGAGGAACGAGCGATCGAACGCCGCGTTGTACGCCGCGGGGATCGCCCCCTTGAAGCAGGCGAGGATCTCCTCCGCGACCTCGGCGAACGCCGGTTTGCCCTCGACGTCCTCGTCCTTGATCCCGTGGATGGCGGTGCTCTCCGGCGGGATCGGCCGCCCCGGGTGGATGAGCCAGTTGTAGCGCGTCAGGATCTCCCCCGAGCGGCCGATGACGATGCCGAGCTCGATGATCCGATCCCCGGCAGGATCGCGCCCCGTGGTCTCGACGTCGACGAAGGCGATGGGCTGGTCGATCCACGCGCTGCCCGCATCGATCTCCGACGCGACGCCCACCGCCCGCACCTTGAGGAGGTGCGCGATCCCAGGATAGTGCCGGCCCGTCGGGAAGCAGCCGCACGGGTCGGCGACCTTCAAGGCTTCCTCGGCGGGGCGGACCCCGGGGCGGAGGGCGCCGTGCGCGCCGCGCCTGCGGCCGGCGCGCTGCTGCTGCTCGCGGCGGGGACCGCGCTGGCGGAAGCGGGCGCGTCCGTCGGACCCGGCTGCGCGCTCGACGGCTTCGGCGCGAGCCGCGGCGTCTTGCCGAGGAGCTCCAGCTCGAGCTTCACCCACGCCTCGAGATCGTCCACCGGATTCGAGAGGAGCTGCAGATCGACCTCACGGCCGTTGATGAAGATGAGCGGCGTCCCCTCGAGCCCCACCTCGTCCGCCTGCTTCTTGTCCTTCTCGATGCGCGCCTTCGTGTCGGGCGAGACGAGATCCGCGCGGAACTTCACCATGTCGAGCTTGAGCCGCTGCGCGTAACGCTCGAGGTCGGCTTGCTCCAGCTTGTCCTGGTTCTCGAACAGGAGATGGTGCATCTCCCAGAACTTGCCCTGGTTGAGCGCGGCGATCGCCGCCCGCGCGGCGGGCTCCCCGTGGACGTGCGCGGACAGCGGGTAGAACTTGAAGACCAGCCGCACCTGCCCGTCGAAGCGCTTCACGAGCTCCTCGAGCGGCGGCGACATGAGCCTGCAGAACGGGCACTCGAAGTCGGCCCACTCGACGATCGTGATCGGCGCGTCCGCCGGCCCCATCTCGGGCGAGCCGTCGGAGACGAGCGTCCGCACCCGCTTCGGGTCGAACCGCATCTGGAACGCCTCCTCGCGCTCCTTCTTCGAGCGGCCCTCCTTCACCAGCTTGAGCAGGAGCTGCGCGGCGGGGAGGCACGCCTTGCACGGCCGCTGCTCCTTCACGCACTGCGCGACGCTCACGGGCGTGTCCGGGCAGGGCGAGAGGATCTCGGAGACCTGGGCGGCCCACTCTCGACGCTCGCGGGGCGTCAAGGAGGAGGTGTCCACGCCGGCGAGCGAGACCGACACCTCCGGGCTCGCGGCCGGTTTGGGGTCGCTCGGACCCGAATTCCCAGGGCAGCCCGTGACGCTGATCGAGAGCAGCGCGAGGAGCAGCGGCATCCAGCGCAGGAACGACATCGCGGCGCGAGCTTAGTCGGACCCTTTGCGAGATGCTAGCGCGGCTGTAGGTTCATGCCGTGCGAAGCGTCCTCTACCGCTTCCCGGATCTGCGGCAGTTCGAACGAATTGTCTGCGATCCCGAGGAGGGCGACCTCGAGCTCGGCCTGCCCGTGGGCGAGATCGTCGCGGATGGCGAGTGGGTGCTCGCCATCTTCGAGCTCGGCGAACACCGCCGCGCCACGTCGGCCGCGGCGTGCGCTTCCGTCTCCCCGGAGGGGGCGCGCCTCACGTTCGAGCCGCGCGACTGGCGCCGGCTCGCCCACTTCGCGCGGACGGAGGCGACGCGCCCCGGGTCGGTCCCCCACACCGACGGGGCGACGCTGCTCCGGCCCGCGGGCGCCCCCCACCCCGCGGCGTGGGCCGGCGTCCAGAGCACAGGCCCCGCGGGTCGGACGCCATCCCGCCCCGCGCCGCCTCGGCTCAGGGGCAACGGGTCGCGGGTCCTCGTGGTCGACGACGATCCGGACATCCGCGAGATGGTCTCGACGATGCTCGAGGCCGTCGAGCTCGTCGTCGTCACCGCGGCCAGCGCGGAAGATGCGCTGGAGCACCTCCGCCGCGCGCCCTTCGATCTCGTGGTCCTCGACTGGAACCTCCCGAGGATGTCCGGCACCGACCTCTGCCGAGCGCTGCGGCAGGAGCCGGCGCTCCGCGACCTGCCGGTCCTCTTCCTGACGGCGAACGCCTCATCGCAGGACATGGTGTACGCCTTCGCCTGCGGTGCCGACGATTACATGGTGAAGCCTTTCCGCGCCCCCGAGCTGGGAGCGCGCATCTTCAGCCTGCTGCGCCGACCCCGACGCAGCGAGCGCTGAGGCGCCTCGGCTCCCCCGCTTTTTCCGGTACAGGGCCGCAAGCGGCGGTCCCCCGCACAGGAGACGGGTCCAGATCGGCGTTTTCGGCGCGGAAGCGCACTCCTGTGCGCTGAGCACCGAAAACGCCGAGATGGGCCCGTCTCCGAAGCGGGGGCCCGCCTTTCTAGAAGGGGATGTCGAGGTTGAGGTTGAGCACGCCGATGGTCTGCGCGTAGACCCCTCCGGAGTCGGGCGCCCTCGACTTGCCCGCGAGGCCCGCAGAGATGCTCTGCCCCGTCGTGTCGCGGCTGACATAGAACAGGTGCGTGTACGACGCCGCGAGGTGCAGCCGCTCCGCGAGCTGAAAGCGCCCTCCCACGGCGACCGAGCCATCGTGGAAATCGGTGGCCGACGGATCCAGCGTCTCCTCGGGGACAGCATTGGAGTCGTACCCGAGCCCGCCGAAGAGCTCGATCGCCGGCCGCGGCCAGTAGCTGACGCCCGCGCGCACGCCAAACGTGTCGTTCCAGCGGCGGGCGATGTTCTGCACGACGCCCGCATCGTCGGTGGCGGAGCCGTCCTCGTTGATCTCGCACGCCGCGCCCACCTCGGTGAGGCACTGGTTTTCCATCGAGCTCCACCGCGTCCAGTCCCCGAAGAGCCGGACCTCCACGCCGTCCGCCGGGACGAAGCGGGCGCCGAGCCGCACGATGTCGGGCAGGCCCTGGTGCAGCGCGACGTCGTCCGGGGCGCTGGACACGCCGTTGAAGCGGTTGGTGAGCGTGCCCTCGAGCGTCTCGCCCCCCGTGACGTTCGGCCGCGACTGGTACGAGGCGCCGATCCAGAGCCGCCGCGGCATCGCCTCGAGCAGCGCGCCGACGCCGAAGCTCGCGTGCAGGCCGCTCACCTCGAGCAGCGAGCGCCCCTCGGTGGCGAGGAGGTTGTCGCCCGCCGCATTGCGGGCGCGGACGGTGCTCACCTCGGTCCGGATCAGGTTCCCCGACGCGCCGACGCTGAGCCGGATCGCCGGGATTTTATAGGCGGCGGCGACCGAGAAGAACATCGCCTGGAGCGAGGACTCGATGGAATGCCAGCGCTGCACGCCGTCGACCGGCCCGGCGAGCTCGCTGCCGCCAGCGAAGGCCTCGTTCCTGTCCCAGGACGCCGCGCCGCCGAAAGGCACGTAGACGCCCGCGCCGAGCGCCACGTCGCCCAGCCTGGCCGACACGCCGAGCATCGGGGAGGCGGCCAGGTTGAGCAGGCTCGCCTCCCCCGCGTTCGCCCCCGGAACCGTCGCGTCGTCGGACGCCGCCAGCGCATGCGTGTACGAGGCAGCGCGGATCGCGAGGTTTCCGTCCAGGAACAGGTGAATGCCCTCGCTCTCGGCGATGCCCGCGGGGTTGTAGTAGATCGCGGTCGGGTTGCTGGTGATCGGATTGCCGTGCTCGCCGCCGAATCGCGCGGTCGCGAAGCCGCCGGCGAGCGCGGGCCCGGCCCAGACGAGGCCGCCGAGGAGGCCGACGGAGAGCGCGAGACAGTGCCGGTCGATGGGCATGGCCAAGGGGTGACTCCGGTTCGGAGAGGAGCGCGGCGCCTGCTATGGACTCTGCATGGTAGGGTTGTACCCCCACCGGGTCGCGGAGAGCTCGACCCGCTCGAGTCAGATGTCACCTCGTGCACGGTGTCAAATGCTTTTCTCCCGCTCCGCCCGGACCTCGCTCGCCTCAGCAGCCCTCCCCTGCGCCGCGCTCCTCGTCGGCTGCGCGGATCCGGTGGGTCGATATGAGGACTTCATAGCTCGCGACACCGCCGCGCGTGAGGGCCAGGGCGCCGGCGAGGGCGGTGGCGCGGGCGGCGACGCCCCCTGCGCGCTGCCGGAGGCAGGCGCTGCCGATGGCGACTTCCTCTTCAGCCTCTCGGCCTATCTGAGCCCCCGGACCCCCATCGTCTTTCTGGCCAAGCTCGCCACCGAGGCGAGGGACGGCGGGCTCGGCTTCTCGCTGCGTTTCCAGCCGCTCGAGGCCGCCGATCGCAGGACGCCCACGGGCACGCCGGTCGACGTCGGGCCCTACGAGGCCGGCGCCGACGGGGCGTTCACCGCGGCGCTGCCCACGATCACCGTGCCGGGCAACGCCAACCCGATCTCGGGCAGCGACCTGGAGGCCACCATCACGCTGACCGGCTCGCTCTGCGCGCCCGCGGACTTCGTCTGTGGCGACGTGACCGGCACCGTGGCGAGGCCGCTCCGCCTGGACCTCGCGGATTCGACGTTCGCCATGGACCGCATCACCGATCCGACCAGCTACCCGGCGCCGGTCATCGACTGCGAGCGGCGCCCGGCGCTGCCCCTCGAGTGAGCCGCCGCGCTACGCGATGGCCTCGGTCAGCGCGGCGCCGTCGAGCTCGATCAGCGTGATCTCGGACGGCGCGCCGACGCGCATCGGCGGCCCCCAGTAGCCCGTGCCGCGGCTCACGTAGATCTGGCTCTGGCCGTGCCACGACAGCCCGGCCACGTACGGCTGATCGAGCCGCACGAACAGGCCCCAGGGAAAGATCTGGCCGCCGTGGGTGTGGCCGCTGAGCTGGAGGCCGACGCCCATCCGCTCGGCCTCCAGGATCTGCTTGGGCTGATGCGCGAGGAGCACGAGCTCCCGCGACGGATCGCGCCCCGCGAGGGCGCGCGCGAGATCGGGGCCATGGCCGCGGCCCATGCCCCTCGCGCTCCAGTCGTCCACGCCGGCCAGGTCGAAGCTGTGCTCGCCGTGGCCGATCGAGACGCGCTCGTTGCGGAGCACCCGCACGCCGAGCCGCCCGAGCTCCGCGACCCACGCGTCGATGCCCGAGTAGTACTCGTGATTGCCCGTCACGAAGAAGACCCCGTGCCTGGCGCGCAGATCGGCGAGGGGCGCGGTGTGCTCGCGGAGCTCCTCGACGGAGCCGTCGACGAGATCCCCGGTGATCGCAACGACATCCGGCTCGAGGGCGTTCACGCGCGCGACGACGCGCTCGAGCCACGCTCGCCCTATCGTCGGACCGATGTGGAGATCGGTGAGCTGAACCACGCGAAAGCCCGACATCGCCCGGGGGAGGCGGCGGAGGCGGACGCGCACGGGCCGCACGGCGACCTCGCCGAGGGCGCTCGCGGCGCCGGTGATGCCGAGGCCCATGGCGAGCACCCCGGCGGCGCCCGCGATCGCGCGCGACAGGAACGTGCGGCGGTCGCCGTCGAGCGGCCGGTCCAGGAGCGCCGTGACGCCGTGGGCGCCGAGGCGAACGAGCTCCGAGGTGAGCAGCAGGAAGAAGAGCAGGACGGCGAGCCCGACCCAGGTGTAGACGACGCCGGCGACGACGCCGGCGATGGGCCGGGGCAGCGCACGCGAGAGGACGAGGCCGAGCGGCACCAGCGAGGCGAGCCCCCAGAGGGCCACGCTGCCGACGCGTTGCCATGTCGGGCCGAGCTCCGGCGCGCGGATCAGGCGCTGCCAGAGGTAGTAATGAACGCCTGCCACGATGGCGCTGAAGATGCCGAGGAAGAGGACGAAGGGGAGGAGCGGCCGCTGCACGACCCCCATCATGACCACGGCAGGGCGCGCTCGCCGCCCCGAGCGCGCGGGATCGGGGCGCGACAACGTTTTTTAACGGAGCGGCCTCGGCCGGCGAGGATCCCCCCGCGCGACGCGCCGAGCGCCCGGCGCGGGCCGGCGTCCGCACGGCCACGACGCGGGAAACGCTAGTACGAGCCGCCGACGCAGACGCCGAACCCGGGAGGGTAGACCGTGCTGCCGCCCTGACATTTGGCGCCCGTGCCGCAGCCTTGCGCCTCCCCGTCGATGCGGCAGAGCCGCTTGCACTTGTTCGTCAGCATCGAGCACACGAACCCGGGCGCGCAGGGGCACGGCTCGTCGGCTCGCCCGGCGCCGGGCACCACGCAGCTCGTCGTCCCGTCCTCGCGGACGATCGTGCAGGTGAGGCCCGCCGGGCAGACGCTATCGTTCAGGAGCTCGCAGTTCACCGCGGGAACGCAGACCGGGATCGAGACCCGGGCGCTCTCCTCGCCGACCGACTCGGCCATCGGCCGCTCCGCGCAGTACGTCGCACGCTCGCAGCTCTCCACGCTGCCGCAGCAGTACTGGCGACACACGCCGCCCTGCCCCTCCGCCGCCACGCAGCCCAGGCCGGCCCCGCAGTCGGCGGCCGTCTGGCAAGGACCGCCCGCCGCGAAGCGCCCCACCGGCCCGCAGCGCGGAGCCGCGTCGCCGTCGGCGAGCACCAGCTGGCAGTGCAGCGTCGACGCCGCCGGCGGCAGGGGGATCCCCGGCTCGGGGCCGCCGCTCGACGCGCACTCGCCCGGATCGCCCCCCGGCGTGCACCCTTCGCCGCACAGGTGCGCGAAGCGCGTGTAGGGATCCCGTGCGCCCTCGGCCACCGGGATGGTGAGCTCACCGTCAATGACGCCGCCGACGCCGCCGCCGCCGCCGCCGCCCGTGAGGGCGTCGAGGCCGGCGCCTCCGCCCGCCCCCGCGCTTTCGTCCCAGCCCGCCGACTCGTTCGCTCCCACCGAGTCGGCTCGATCAGCGGCCCCGCACGCAGAGGCAGTGATCAGCGAGACCGCCGCGAGACCGCGAAGCAGGAGAGCGTGACGCGAGCTCATTCCATGACCGCCAGAAGAGCACAGGCGGAGCGAGCTTATCATGTCCTCTACCGGCATTCACAGAATGTGCCGGCCCTGGGTGCCCCCTCGGGCCACGGGGGCAATGGCTGGCGAGGCATCGTCGTGCGCGCGGCGCGGGCGCTCGACGAGGCGGGTGCGCCTCGCCAGGCCGGCCTCCCGGCGCAGCCATGACGCGCGTGTCACGCCGGGCGCCGCGCGCCGCGCCCGGCTGGCGAGCGCGCTCACATCGCCTGCCGCGACGCGCGCCACGTCGCCCGGGGTCGTCCCTGGTTCATCGCGGAGGGGCCGGAGCGCAGGCGGGCCGGAACAGGGGCGGCGGAGCGCAGGCCCCGCGAGCGACGAGCCTGGGACGAACCGGGGCGACACCGCACTAGCGCGCCTCGATGTCGCGCGTCACCACGTTGCCCGCGCTGTCATAGGCGCGCACCGCGAGCAGATGCGAGCCGGGCGGCACGATCGCGCCGAGGTCCGCGCCGAACGGCTCCACCGGCTCATCGAACACTCCATCGCTCGGGAAGATGGGCCGCCACTCGTCCAGGCCGGCGATGGAGACCTCGATGCGCGCGATGGGGCCGAGGCCGTCCGCGACCTCGCCCGTGAGCCGTCGCCCCTGCAGCGCGAGCGACCGGAACACCGGCGGCGTGTTGTCGACCAGGACGGTGCCCGACTCGAGGCTGTGGCGCTGCGTGCGCTCGGGCGGGTTCGCCAGCTCGTCGCTCGCCTCGACGAGGATGCGGTACTCGCCCTCGGGGAGGGCGGTCGTGTCCCATACGTGCTCGGCGCGTGTCACCTTCTCGCCCGGCTTCAGCATGCTGCGCCAGGTCGACTGGCCTTCCATCCGGTACGAGAGCCGATAACGGAGATCGTCCTGGTCCGGATTGTCGACCTTCCACGTGATCTGGAGCGCGCTCACCGGCTTCGGCGCCTCCCCGCCCGAGGGCGGCAGGTTCGAGCGAGAGGGCTTCGGCTGCCCCTTCGGCGCGGCCTCGATCGACGTGACCACGGCGCGCGCGTTGTCGGTGACGAACGAGAGCTTCACCTCGCGGAGCACGGCGCCCGGATCCCGGCCCCAGCGCGCCCGGATCTGCACGAAGCGCGCGGGCGGGCTCTTCACGTCGCCCGGCGCGGCGAGCGCGGGGGACCACGGGCTCCAGGTGCTGTCCGGCGACTCGGTGTTGCCGCTCCGGGTCTCGAGCTCCAGCGCGCCGTCGGAGCGCCACGTCAGGCGCCCGAACGTGGCCCGCAGCCCGGCGTCGAGCACCTTGCTCGTCCACACCGCGGAGGCGCCGCCGACGCCCCTCACCTCGTGGAACACCGCGGGGTCGGTGGTGGCGATGAACCTGCGCCGCCCCGCCATCATGAACGCGCCGACCTGCCGCTCGTCCGTGTCGGCGACGAGCCGCGCCACGTGGTTGTCGCTCACCGTGTAGAGCTGCCCCTCCGCGCCGGTCCCGACGAAGGGCATCAGGTCCTCGCCGAGGCCGAGCGAGACGTAGTGGGTGTCGTCGTCGCTCATCATCTTCTCGGCGACGCCGCGCCGGTCGAAGCGCATGAGCACGCCCTTGCCGGGCTTCGACGCGCGCGCCGGCTGCGGCGACGGAGGCCCGCTCTTGTTGCGCTTCGGGGGGGCGAACGCCTCGGGGTACTCGTTGGCGATCGCGTACACGGCGCCGCCCTTGTCGCCCGGCGCGATCGCGATCGCCTTCACGTCGTCCGCGTCGAAGTCGTACAGCACCGTCGCGCGCCCCGGCGCCGTGAGCTTGTAGAGGAGCGCCTTGCCGTTCGAGCCCGCATAGACCGCGCCGTCGTCCGCGACCGCGACGCACATGAGGTGCGGCTCGTCGCTGTCGAAGTACACCTGGGCCTTGCCCGCGGCGTCGACGCGGAACAGCTTCCCCTCGGAGCCGGTCGCCGCGTAGAGCACCCTCGCCCTGGGGTCGTAGGCGAGGCCCCAGACGTCCTCGGTCCCGGGGAGCTCGGCGAAGAGCTTCGCCGGCCCGCCGTTGCCGGCGCCGCCGGGCAGGCGGAAGAGCTTGCCCTCGGGGAACGTCCCCGCGATGACGTCGCCGTTGAACGCGACCGCGAGCGCGCTGACCGCCATCTGCCCGGTGGTCGCCGCGAGCGTCACCCGGCCGTTCGACACGCGGTAGATCTTCCCCTCGCTGCCCGTGCCGAGCAGCACCGTCCCGTCCGGCAGCACCGCGGAGCTCCAGATGGACGTCGCGTCGGGCAGCGGCGTCGCGCCGAGGGTCAGCCCGGCGCGCACGTTGCCATCGGAGTCGACGCTGACCCCGGTGAGATCGCCGCCCTTCAGGTCCTCGAGCGATCGGAGCTGGAAGCTGCGCGTGCCCACGGCGTGGGCCGGGGGCGAGACGAGCCCCGCGGCGCCGGCCGCGGCGACGGCGAGGGCGAGGAGCCGGCGCAAGGAGGTCGTGACGAGGCGTGACGAGAACGAACGGGTGGAATCGCGCTGGGTGCTCATGGAGTGGGTGGAAGGGGGTCGGAGCAAGGAGGGGGCGGGGAGGCGGCGCCGATCGGCGGATCAGCGGAGGATGGGTCGGACGGCGACGCGCACGGTGTCCTTGCCGACCATGAATCGCTTGAGGGAGATCGGCACCTGCACCTGGGCGACGAACGTCTCGGGCGCGTTGGACGCGGAGCTCGGGCGCAGCGTGTCCATCGCGCCCGGGGGGAGCCGGGAGGCGACCTGGCCGCGGTACGCGGCGCCGTTCTCCCGGAGCTTGATGGTCGCGACGACGCTCTCCGCGTCGTGGTGCTGGTTCGGCAGCATCGCGACGAGCTCCGCGACGTTGTTCGGCGTGGCCATCGGGCGCTCCACCTCGTAGCCGGGCGCGAGCTCGATGTCGACCTGGCTGCCGGCGAGCTCGCGCGGCACCGGCACCTCGATGACGCGCGACTCGACGGCGCCGTGATGGGGCTGGAGATCCAGGCGGATCCGCGCGGGCGCGCCCGCGTCGATCTCCGGCTCGAGCAGCTTGGCCCCGCGCAGCAGGGCGACCTCGCGGTCGAACGTCACCCTCACGCGGGTGTCGACGCGCTCGATCGTGACGTCCTCCCAGGGGTTGTTGAGGAGGGCGCCCATCGCCCGCACGAGCCGGCTGCGGACGAAGTCGTCCGCGGTGAGCGGCGTGCCGTTGCCGGCGCCGAAGTCGACGAGGGAGACGGTGCCGTAGCGCCCGACCTTCACCTGGCTCACCGCCCGCCAGGTCATGTCGCGCCGCTCGGCCGTGGTCGCCTCGACGGCGTTGCCGATGGCCATCGAGACGAACGCCGGCGCCATGAACTGGTCGTGCGCGATGTCCACGTTCCACGTCGGGTGCGGCGCGCCCTCCACGCCGTCGATCTGGATGCGCATCGGGAAGATGGGCGCCTTCGCCGCGCTGTCGACCACGATCGCCGCCTGCCTGTCGTTCACCAGCGTGCCGACCGACCGCACCGCCTCGCCGATCTTGAAGCTCCGGTTCTGGCTCGCGAGGATCCAGTGCACCCGGGCGATCGCCGTGGGCAGGCTGGAGACGCCGCCGTTCATCATCGGGTGCCCGAACGCGACCAGCTTGTCCCCCGCCACGCGCGTGACCGTGCCGATGCCCATGGCGGAGATGTCGCCGCGCACGAGCTCGACGCCGATCGCCCCGCCGTCGACGTACCGGGTCGGCGCGCTGGGCTCCGGGTTGGCCGACGAGCCGCCGCCGGCCTGCAGCGGATCGAGCCCCATGGGGCCGAGCAGGTCGCTCGCGATGCGCAGCGACGTCCCCCCGAGCCCCCCGAGCATCACCGGCGTCGAGGCGCGCGCGAGGCCCGTCGACTCGGGCGGGGCGATGGCCGGCGCGACGCGCGCCGCGATCTGGCCGGCGTGGCCCGCGAGATCATAGGCGTCGATGGCCCCCCGGAAGGCGTGGCCCCCGCGGAGCGCCGAGAGGGAGGCGGTGCGCGGCGGCGCGCCGCGGGCGCTGCTCACCGGGGCCGGCAGCGGCCCCCCGCCCTTCGGGGCGATGCTCCTCGGGAGCGGCCGCGCGAGCTCGTCGAGCATCGACTTGATCGGGGTGACGCCGGCGATCGCCTCCGCCCCGAAGAGCCAGCCGTAGGCGTAGGCGCCGATCATCTTGCCGTTCACGTAGATCGGGCTGCCGCTCATCCCGGCCACGGTGCGGGCGACCTCGAGGCGCGGGTGCTGGGTCTTGATCAGGATGAGGTCCTGGTTGGGGCGAAAGTTGCGGAGGGTCGAGATGACCTCGACATCGAACTTCTCGGGCGTGGTGCCGGAGAACACGGTGAGGCCGTATCCCTTCATACCCGGCTTCACCTCGGAGACGGGCAGGGTGTCGGGCGGCGTGGAGATCGCGTGCGCCGCGCCGAGGCCGACAGCGACGCTGCACACCGCGCCGGCGAGCAGGCTCATGGGGATCAGGCGCCCCTCGCGATCGACGAGGGCGCGGGCGGCGCCCGCGAGCGCTGTCCCGCAGCGGCTCGCGAGCGGGGCGGCGCGCGCGACGAGGAAGGAACCCGGACGAAAACACGGATTGTCACGCGGAGGCACGGCCCCAAGCTTAGCCCGGATTTCGAAGCGTGACAGAGCGGCGGCGCGGGGAGCGCGCGGCGGGTCGCCCGCGCTCCCCTGGGTCGCGGATTTCCAGCAGCGGGGCGCCGCGATGACGCTAGGCTTCGCCCCGTGAACGGGCCCGTGAAGGACATCGCGGCGACCGCGACGCTCATCCTGGCGTTCGCCACGTGGGTGACCGTCCACGTCGCGCTGGCGGCGCGGCTCCTCCTCCGGAGCCAGCCCCGCTGGCGCGGGCTCGTCGCGCTGGTGGTGCCGCCGCTCGCGCCGATGTACGGCTTCCGGCAGGGGTGGCGGCGCATGAGCACGCTGTGGCTGGTGTGGCCGATCGTGTACGTGCTCGCGCTGCTCATCGCGCGGGTGTGAGGAGCGGGTCGTGAGCACCGAGGTCGAGGCTTGCATGACGGCGAAGCGGCGCCCGGGCGCGCCGCCCGGGATCGTCGTCGGGACGATGAACTTCGGCGGCCGCACCCCGCCCGACGAGGCCGAGCGCATCGTCCACCGCGCGCTCGATCGGGGGATCACCGCGTTCGACACGGCGAACCTCTACCAGGACGGCGCGTCCGAGCGGATCCTCGGCCGCGCGCTCCGGGGCCGGCGGGACCGGGTGCAGATCGCCACCAAGGTCGGGCTGCGCCGCGTCCGGGGCAAGGCCGAGGGCCTCGGCCGGGAGCAGGTGATCCGCGCCCTCGAGGAGAGCCTCGGGCGCCTCGGCACCGACCGCGTCGACGTCTACTACCTCCACGCGCCGGACCCGGAGACGCCCGTCGAGGAGACGCTCTCGGCGCTCGACACCCTGCTCGAGCAGGGGAAGATCCTGCGCTACGGGGTCAGCAACCACGCCTCGTGGCAGATCCTGGAGATCATCGCGCGCCGCGACGCCACCGGGGAGCCGCGGCCCGCGGTCTCGCAGGTGCTCTACAACGCGCTGATCCGCCAGCTCGACGTCGAGTATGCCGCGTTCGCGAGGCGCTATGCGCTGCCCACCGCGGTGTACAACCCGCTCGCGGGCGGGCTGCTCTCGGGGCGGCACGCCGGGCCGGACGCGGCGCAGGCGAGCTCCCGCTTCGAGGGCAACCGCCTCTACCAGCGCCGGTACTGGAGCGAGCGCATGTTCGACCTCGCGAGGCGCTACGCGGCCGTGGCGGCGGACGAGGGGATGAGCCTGCTCACGCTGTCCTATGCCTGGCTCGCGGGGCGGGACGTGGTGGACTCCATCCTGGTCGGTCCGAGCCGGGCCGAGCACCTCGACGCGGCCGCCGACGCGATGAGGCGCCCGCTGTCGCCGGAGGCGGCGCGACGCATGGACGCGCTCTACGGCGATCACCTCGGGACGGACGCGAGCTACGCGCGATGCGCGCGATGCGCGCGATGATGGACTTCCTGCTGCCCGAGGCCAGGGCGCTCGATCTGGCGGGCCCGCTCTCCGACTACGCGGCCCGCGGCTACGCCCGGCTCGGGCGCGTGATGAACGACGCGGGGCTCGAGGCGCTCCGCGCGCGCTCGGACGATCTGATGCTCGGGCGGGTGACGTACCCCGGCCTCTTCTTCCAGCTCGATGCGGGCTCGGGTCGCTACGAGGATCTTCCTTACGGGAAGGGGTACCAGGGGCCGAGCACGTCGTACCGGAAGCTCGAGAAGCTCGAGAAGGACCCGCTGTTCCTCGCGTGGATCGAGAACCCGCTCTTCGAGCAGATCGCGCGGTCGCTCATCCCGGGGGAGATCTCGATCTACCGGGCCGTGCTCTTCAACAAGGCCGCGTCCGGAGGGACGCCGCTGCCCTGGCATCAGGACGGGGGCAGCTACTGGGGGCTGGATCGCGACCCCGAGCTGCAGATCTGGACGGCGCTCGACGATGCGCCCGTGGACGGCGGGTGCGTGGAGGTGCTGGAGGGCAGCCACCGCGACGGGCTCGCGACGCCGCTCGGCGGGCTCATCCCGGGCGAGCGCGCGCGCGCCGCCGACGCGGACGCCCGCAGGGTCGCGCTGCCGGCGCGCGCGGGCGAGGCGCTGCTGATCCACAACCACCTCTGGCACTGCTCCGCCGTGAACCGGAGCGGCCACCCGCGGCGCGCCTTCACCGTCTGCTACATGAGCCGGGCGACGCGCTGCCTCCGGAAGAAACGAGCGCCTCGTACGTTCACCCCGGTGTTCTGAGCGCGCTCCGGGAGACGCGGCGCTCGCCGAGGCCCCCTCGACGACGCCCGCCCTCCCCCCGGCGCGCCCGGAGGGGCGGCGTCACGCTCATTTTTCACCCCGGCTCCGCGCCGGTGTCGCCCATTGTAGGTAAGGGCGAGCCCCGCCAGCCGCGGCAATTTGCCGCAACAGGCGGCAAACTGCCGCTCCGGGAGGCCCTGATCCCCCCCTGCGGCAAACTGCCGCGGTCACGCGGCACTTTGCCGTCTTGTCGCACCCCGCCAGCAGGCCATAACTGCGCCCGCGCGTCGCTCAGACGCCCTACAACTCCTATGGCTCGATTCCTGTTTCCCCGATGGGCCAACAAAGTGGTCCCGATGGGGCTCCTCTTCGGAGTCTTGCCCCTCGGCGCCGCTGTGATCGGCGGATTTTGGTATTACGGCACCAACAAGCATGTCGAGGTCGGGTATCAGCCGGATCAACCGGTTGACTACTCGCACAAGCTGCACGCCGGCGACCTCGGCATGGACTGTCGGTACTGTCACAACACCGTGGAGGTATCCGGCTTCGCCGCCGTCCCACCCACTGAAACGTGCATGAACTGCCACGCCAAGGTGCGGCGGGACAGTGAGAAGCTTCTTCTGGTGCAGGAGAGCTGGGCGACCGATCAACCCATCCCCTGGGTGCGCGTCCACAACCTGCCCGATTACGCCTATTTCGACCATTCAGCGCACCTCGCTGCGGGGGTCGGCTGCGTGAGCTGTCACGGACGAGTCGACCAGATGCACAAGGTCCGACAGGTCCAGCCGCTCTCGATGGGCTGGTGTCTGGACTGCCACCGCAATCCGGGCCCCCACCTCCGCGATCCCGCCGACGTCACCAAGATGGACATGGCGCCCTCGGCGGCCGTCGTGGCGGGCGCCGGGGCTCCCCCGCCGAACGCAGAACCTTACGACGACCGCGTCCCCGCGGTCACTACCTCCGGGCGGCAGGTGCAGGCGCCGCTCCACTGCTCGGGGTGCCACCGATGAAACGAATCCCCCTCCCCCTCGCCCAGGATCTCTCTGGAAAGACCTACTGGCGCAGCTTGAACGAGCTCGCCGGCTCGCCCGACTTCGTCGACGCGCTCGGGCGCGAGTTCCCTCCGAACGCCATCGAGCCGCCGGAGGGCGTCGGCAGGCGGACGTTCCTCAGCCTCATGGGCGCGTCGCTCGCGCTCGGCGGGCTCGTCGGCTGCCGCCGGCCCGAGGAGCAGATCCTGCCGTACGCGCGCGCGCCCGAGGAGGTCATCCCCGGCCAGCCGCTCTTCTTCGCGACGGCGCTGCCGATGATGGGCACCGCGTTCGGCGTGCTCGTCGAGAGCCACGAGGGGCGGCCCACCAAGATCGAGGGCAACCCGCGGCACCCCGAGAGCCTCGGGGCGACCACCATCTACACCCAGGCCGCGGTCCTCGACCTCTACGATCCCGATCGCAGCGACGCGCCGCGCGAGGCCGGGACCAAGAAGTCCTGGGACGACGCCGCGACGTTCCTGCGCGCCGAGGGCGACAAGCTCCGCGCCCGCGGCGGCAAGGGGCTCACGATCCTCACCGAGGCGCACCGCTCGCCCACCCTGGCGACGCGCCTCGCCGAGCTGCGCAAGACGCTGCCGGAGGCGCGCGTCGTCCGGTACGAGCCGTTCTCGCGCGACGCCGCGCGGGAGGGCGCGCGGCTCGCGTTCGGTCGGCCGCTCGAGACCACGCTCGACCTGGCCAAGGCGCGCGTCATCGTCGCGCTCGACGCCGACCTGCTCGTCAGCGAGGGCAGCCCGGTCAAGCAGGCGCGCGGGTTCGCGGCCGGCCGCGCGGTCGACAAGAACGGCGCGGCGATGAACCGCCTCTACGCCGTCGAGAGCGCGTACTCGCTGACCGGCGCGTCCGCCGATCACCGGCTCCGCATCCAGAGCCGCAGGATCCCCGCCTTCGTCTTCGCGCTCGCGGTCGACCTCGGCAAGCGCGGGGTCGCGCTCGACGCGGATCTGCTCAAGGTGCTGGAGGGCAAGTCGGAGGGGCTCGACGCCAAGGCGATGAAGTACGTCGCCGCGATCGCGGCCGACCTCGCCTCGAACCGCGGCCAGGGCGCGGTCGTCGTCGGGCGCTCGCAGCCGAAGGAGGTCCACGCCGTCGCGCACCTCATCAACGCCGCCCTCGACAACACCGGCAGGGCGATCCGGTACGTCGCGCCGTTCGACGAGTCGCGCGAGGGCCCGGAGGCGATCGTGGAGCTCGCGCGCTCCATCGAGCGCGGCGAGGTCGAGACGCTGCTCATCCTGGGCGGCAACCCGGTCTTCGACGCCCCCGCGGACGCGCGCTTCGCCGACGCGCTCGCCAAGGTCCCGGTCAGCGTGCACGCCTCGACGCACGTCGACGAGACGAGCGAGCGCGCCCGCTGGCACCTGAACCGCGCCCACCCGCTGGAGTCGTGGGGCGACGTGCGGGCCGAGGACGGCACCGCCAGCATCGTGCAGCCGCTCATCGCGCCGCTCTTCGGCGGCAAGACCGACGCCGAGATCATCGAGCTCTTCCTCGGCGGCTCGCGGAGCGCGTACGACCTCGTGCGGGCGACGTGGCTGACCGCGGAGGGCGCGACGCGCACCGAGGGCGACCTCCGCCGCGCGCTGCACGACGGCCTGTGGGCGGGCAGCCAGCTCGCGGACGAGCTGGTCACGGCCGCGCCGCAGCCCGCGATCGCCGCGCTGCAGGCGTTCACGCCCGCGGCGGCCGAGGGGCTGGAGGTGACCTTCCGGCCCGACGTGCACGCGTGGGATGGGCGGTTCGCGAACAACGGGTGGCTCCAGGAGCTGCCCGACCCGATGCACAAGCTCACGTGGGGCAACGTCGCGGAGATCTCGCCGTCGACGGCGGCGCGGCTCAGCCTGAAGGACGGCGACGTCGTGACGCTGTCGGGGAGCGGGGCCTCGGTCCGGATCCCCGTCATCGTCGCGCCGGGGCAGGCGGACGACTCGCTGGCCATCAGCGTGGGCCAGGGGCGGCGCGCGGCGCTCCGGGTCGGGCGCGGCGTGGGCGTCGACACGGTCCCGCTCCGCAAGAGCGACGCCTTCGACCTCGCCGGCGGCTTCTCGGTCGAGAAGACCGGCCAGGCGGAGAACCTCGCGCGGACGCAGGAGCACTTCGTCATGGAGGGCCGCCCGCTCGCGCGCGAGGGGACGCTCGCCGACTTCGAGAAGGATCCCGAGTTCGCCAAGAAGCAGTCCCACGTCCCGCAGCTCTTCAGCCTCTTCAAGGAGCCGAACAGCCGGCGGGGGCACGCCTGGGGCATGAGCATCGACCTCAACGCCTGCATCGGCTGCAACGCGTGCGTCGTGGCCTGCCAGGCCGAGAACAACATCCCCATCGTGGGCGCCGACGGCGTGCGGATGACCCGCGAGATGCACTGGATCCGGGTCGACCGCTACTTCGAGGGCACGGATACGGACGAGCCGGAGAGCATCGCGCAGCCGCTCCCCTGCCAGCACTGCGAGAACGCGCCGTGCGAGCAGGTGTGCCCGGTCGCCGCCACGGTCCACAGCCCCGAGGGGCTCAACGACATGGCGTACAACCGGTGCGTCGGCACGAAGTACTGCGCCAACAACTGCCCGTACAAGGTCCGGCGCTTCAACTACTTCGAGTACAACGAGGGCCACGCGGAGTCGCGGAAGATGCAGTTCAACCCCAACGTCACCGTCCGGTCACGGGGCGTCATGGAGAAGTGCACCTTCTGCGTGCAGCGCATCAACCACGCCA
This sequence comes from Sorangium cellulosum, assembly GCF_004135735.1. Classification (GTDB taxonomy): domain Bacteria; phylum Myxococcota_A; class Polyangia; order Polyangiales; family Polyangiaceae; genus Sorangium; species Sorangium cellulosum_F. Next base: position 8,766,884 of record NZ_CP012670.1, read on the forward strand.
AGATCGAGGCCAAGCGAGAGGGGCGTGAGCACGTGAAGGACGGGGAGGTCGTGACCGCGTGCCAGGGCGCCTGCCCGACGCAGGCCATCGCCTTCGGCGACCTCAACGACGCGGGGAGCAAGGTCTCCACGGCGTCCGCGAGCCCGCGCGGCTACAGGATGCTCGAGGAGCTCAACGTCAAGCCGCGCGTCACCTACCTCGCCAAGATCCGCAACAAGAATCCGGAGCTCGCCGACGTATGAGCGCCACTGCACCCCTCCAGGTCGACCACCCCCGGATGACCGAGCGCGCCGCCCTCTTGGATGAGGTCCCGCTCGTTCAGGGGAAGGACGACTTTCGTTCGATCACCGACAAAGTCTCCGGCATCGTGCACGGCAAGGCGCCCTCGGGGTGGCTCATCCTGCTGTGCCTCGCCCTCAGCATCCTGATGATCCTGGGCGGCTCGCTCGCCCACCTCGTCGGGAAGGGCCTCGGCATCTGGGGCCTGAACACCACGGTCAACTGGGCGTGGGACATCACCGGCTTCGTGTTCTGGGTCGGTATCGGCCACGCCGGCACGCTGATCAGCGCGATTCTCTTCCTCTTCCGCCAGAAGTGGAGGACGAGCATCAACCGGGCGGCGGAGGCGATGACGATCTTCGCCGTCGCGTGCGCCGCGATCTACCCCGTCGCCCACGTCGGCCGGATCTGGTTCGCCTACTGGCTGTTCCCGATCCCGAACCAGATGAGCATCTGGCCGAACTTCAAGAGCCCGCTGCTCTGGGACGTCTTCGCGGTCTCGACCTACGCGACGGTCTCGGTGCTCTTCTGGTACGTCGGGCTCATCCCCGACGTCGCCACCCTCCGCGACCGGGCCACGACCCGCACGAAGCAGATCGTCTACGGGATCCTCTCGCTCGGGTGGCGCGGCTCGCACCGCCAGTGGCTCCATTACGAGCGCGCCTACCTCCTCTTCGCCGGGCTCTCGACGCCGCTCGTGCTCAGCGTCCACACGATCGTCTCCTTCGACTTCGCCGTCTCGGTCATCCCCGGCTGGCACACCACCATCTTCCCGCCGTACTTCGTCGCGGGCGCCATCTTCAGCGGCTTCGCGATGGTCGTCACGCTGATGGTGTTCGCGCGCCAGGTGTTCGGTCTCCAGGGGCTCATCACCCTCCGGCACCTCGAGAACATGAACAAGGTGATCGTCGCGACGGGCACCATGGTCGGCTACGCGTACGGCATGGAGCTCTTCATCGCGTGGTACAGCGGCAACGGCTACGAGCGGTTCGCCTTCGCGAACCGCATCCTCGGCCCGTACGCCTGGGCCTACTGGACGATGGTGAGCTGCAACGTGATCTTCCCGCAGCTCTTCTGGTTCAAGAAGGTGCGCACCAGCATCCCCGCGATGTTCGTGATCTCGATCCTGGTCAACATCGGGATGTGGTTCGAGCGCTTCGTCATCATCGTGACGAGCCTCCACCGGGACTTCCTCCCCTCCAGCTGGACCTACTTCCGCCCGACCATCTGGGACATCTCGACCTTCTTCGGCACGTTCGGCCTCTTCTTCACGCTCTTCCTGCTGTTCGTGCGCTACCTCCCGATGGTCGCGCTCAGCGAGGTGAAGGGGGTCACGCCGGCCGCCGATCCGCACGGCTCGCACAGCAACGAGGAGGCTCATCATGCAGCTTGATAGCGACCCTCCGAGCCAGAAGCGCTCCGGGGAGCCCGCCTCGGCCGACGAGGCCAAGGGACACAAGGGCTCCGCGCGCGAAGGCCAGCCCGCCGCCTCGGCGGCGCAGGCCGCGCGCGCGGAGGCCCGCGGGGCGGAGCAGAAGCCAGGGCAGGAGGCTCCCCAGGACGCGGCCGGGGCCGCGCCCCCGTTCGCGCTCATGGGCTACTTCACGACCCCGAAGGACATCTATCACGCGTGCGAGGCGCTCCGGGACGCGGGGTACAGCCGCTTCGACGCCCACACGCCCTTCCCCGTGCACGGGCTGGAGAAGGCGATGGGGCTCAAGCCGTCGCGCCTGCCGTGGCTCGTGCTCGGCGGCGGCACGACGGGGCTCATCAGCGGCATCCTGCTCGCCTGGTACACGCAGGCCTTCGACTACCCGCTCATCATCAGCGGCAAGGAGTCCTTCTCGTACCAGGCCTTCGTCCCCGTCATCTTCGAGCTCACGGTGCTCTTCTCGGCGCTCACGTGCTTCTTCGGGCTGTTCGCAATCTCGCGCCTGCCCGCGTTCTTCCACCCGACCATGACGCACCCCCAGTTCCCGCGCGCGACCGACGACGCCTTCTTCGTGAGCGTCGAGGCGAGCGACCCCAAGTTCGACCGCGCAGAGACGCGCCACCTCCTCCAGCGCCTCGGGGCGCAGGGCATCACGGAGGTCTCCTCGTGAAACGTTGGTGTCTTCCCCTCCTCGTCGTCCTGGCAGGCTGCCGCGGGTCGGCGAGCAGCGATCCGCCGGTTCACGTCTTCGGCGACATGGACTGGCAGCCCAAGTTCCAGCCGGAGGAGCGCACGTCGCTGTTCTCGGACGGGCGGGCGATGCGGCCGCTCGTCGAGGGCACGGTGGCCCAGGGCGCGCTCGACGAGAGCGAGGCCTTCCGCACCGGCAAGGACGGAGAGACGTTCCTGGCGATGGCGCCCGTGACCGTCGACGAGGCGATGATCCGGCGGGGTCAGGATCGCTTCAACATCTTCTGCGCGCCCTGCCACGACCAGACCGGGAGCGGGCAGGGCACGGTGGTGAAGCGCGGGTACCCGCCGCCGGTGGACCTCGCGTCCGACCGGGTGCGCGGGTTCCCGGACGGCGAGATCTTCAACGTCATCACGAACGGCGTGCGGAACATGCCGGCGTATCGGAAGCAGATCCCGGCCCAGGATCGGTGGGCGATCGTCACGTGGGTGCGCGTGCTGCAGCGCAGCCAGCACGCGCGCATCGACGACGTGCCGGAGGGCCAGCGGGGGAACATCGCGAAGGAGAGCGGAACTCCATGAAGTCCCACGGAAATGCTCTGACCGAGGACGCGAAGGTCCTCGATCGGGCGGTCGCGCAGCGGCTCGTCTCGAGGGGCATGATGCTCGCCGTCGCCGGCGGGGTGCTCTCGGTGGCGGCGGCGGTCGTCGACAAGAAGCGCTTTGCGTTCTCGTACCTCACCGGCTTCACCTGGGCGGTGACGCTCGCGCTCGGCGCGCTGTTCTTCGTGCTCATCCAGCACCTCACGCGCGCGCGCTGGTCGGCCGCGGCGCGCCGCCACATGGAGTGGGTGAGCGGCATCCTGCCCGCGTGCGCCGTGCTGTTCCTCCCGATCGCCGTGCTCGCGCACGACATCTTCCATCACTGGATGGGGGAGCACGCCGCGCACGACGAGATCCTCCACCAGAAGGCGGCGTACCTGAACCCGACCTTCTTCTACATCCGCGCCGCGGTCTTCCTCGCGGCGTGGGCGGGCCTGTCGCTGTGGTTCATCAAGACCTCGCGCGCGCAGGACGAGACGTCGGATCTCCGGCCCACGGTGAAGATGCGGGCCTCGAGCGCCCCGGCCATCATCGTCTTCGCCCTGACCCTCTCGTTCGCGGCGTTCGACTGGCTGATGAGCCTCGACCCCCACTGGTACTCGACCATCTTCGGCGTGTACGTGTTCGCCGGCGCGGCCACGAGCTCCCTCTCGCTGCTCGCGCTGATCACGATCGCGCTGTCGAAGGCGGGCCTCCGCACGCTGGGCGGCGTCGAGCGCCAGCACGACATCGGCAAGCTGCTCTTCGGCTTCGTCGTGTTCTGGGCCTACATCGCGTTCTCGCAGTACCTGCTGATCTGGTACGCCAACATCCCGGAAGAGACGATCTTCTTCCGCCATCGCTGGGAGGGCTCGTGGAAGGCCGTGAGCCTGCTCCTCCTGTTCGGGCACTTCGTGGTGCCGTTCCTCACGCTCCTGTCGCGGCACGGCAAGCGCAACCCGCTGGTCCTCGGCGCGACGTCGGTGCTCCTCCTCGTGATGCACTACGTCGACCTCTACTGGCTGGTCATGCCGAACCTCGATCACCACGGCGCGCACCCGAGCTGGATCGACCTCGCCGGGTTGCTTGGCCCGCTGGGGGTGGGAGCCTGGGTGCTCTCGCGCCAGGCGTCCAAGAGCCCGCTTTATCCCCTGAACGACCCTCACCTTGCCGACGCGGCTCGGATCGACAACCCGTAAGGAGCCGGTGATGAGCGAAGCGACCGAAAACACTGCGGCCGGCGAGGCCGGGCACGATCCGGTCGAGCCGGATCGACCGAACAACGCGCTCCTGGCCGTGCTCGTGGCCGCCACGCTGCTCGCCATCGTGGCGACGGTGCTGTTCGTGAACGAGGTCTTCAAGGCGACCATGGAGCAGGAGATCTCGCGCAAGGTGCTCGAGCCGCCGAACAGCGTGCTCCGCGGCCTGCGCGCGATGGAGCAGGAGCGCCTCACCCGCTACCAGTGGGCGAACGAGAAGGACGGCATCGTCCGCATCCCGGTCGACCAGGCCATCGCGCTCACCCTGAAGGACTACCAGGAGAAGCGCATCGGGCTCGCCGCCGCCCCCGCCGCGGCGACGGCGCCGGAGCAGGGCGCGGCGCCCGCGGACGGGAGCGCGAAGCCCGACGAGGCCTCGGCGCCGAACGCCGGGAGCGGTGAGGCGGCGAAGGCCGAGGACGCGCAGAAGCCGGGCGACAAGGGCGCGCAGCAGCCCGAAGGCGCCCAGAAGCCCGCGGGCGCGCAGCAGCCCGAAGGCGCCCAGAAGCCCGCGGACGCGACCAGCCCCGCCGGCGAGGCCAAGCCCGCGGGCGCCGCGGCCAGCCCGCAAGAGAACAAGCCCGCCACGTCGGACGGTGCGGCGCAACAGCCCGCCGCCCCGGCGCCCCAAGCCCCGGTGCAGTGATGTCTCGCCCGCTGTTCGTCCTGCTCGCCGCCCTCGCGCTCGCCCTGGCCACCCCGGCCCGGAGCGCGCGGGCGGCGGACACCACCGTCCCGCCGGAGCTCACCGGGGCCGACATCGTGGAGCGGCCAGGCGCCCTGCTCCCGCGCGATCTCAAGCTCCGGGACCAGTCGGGGCAGGAGGTCGAGCTGGGGCGATACGTGGCGGGAGACAAGCCCCTCGTCCTGCTGCTCGCCTACTACGAGTGCCCGATGCTGTGCTCGCTGGTCCTCAACGGCGTGCTGCAGGCCATGAAGGAGAGCGACTGGACCGCGGGCAAGGAGTACCGCACCCTCGTCGTGAGCTTCGACCCGCGCGACACGCCCAAGGCGGCGCGCGAGAAGAGGGCGAACTACGTCGAGGCCTACGGCAGGCCGGTCGTCGGCGACGGCTTCGACTTCCTCGTCGGGGACGAGCGGTCGGTGCGTGCCCTCGCCGACGCCGTGGGCTTCGGCTACCGGTGGGACGAGACCGCCAAGCAGTACGCCCACGCCGCCGGCGCGTTCGTCTTCACCCCTGACGGCCGCCTCTCGCGGACGCTTTACGGCATCACGTTTCCACAGAAGAACTTCAACCTCGCGCTGCGCGAAGCGGGCAGCGGGCAGGTCGGGAGCGCCTGGGATCGCGTGCTGTTGTTCTGTTTTCATTATGATCCCGACGCCCGAGGGTACGTCCTGGCGACCAAGCGCCTGATGAAGGCGTCCGGCGCCGCCAGCGTCGCGCTGCTCGGGCTCTGGCTCATCCGCTTCTGGCGGATGGAGCGCTCCCGCACACGGGCGCGCGCAAACAAGGCTTCCTAGGACACAAGGTGGCGGAGCCACAACTATGGTGATGAAAAACCCGATCGATCTCGGCTCCTTCTGGCTGCCCCGCCCGGGCTCGACGCTCGCAGAGCACGTCGACGCCGGCTGGGCTGCGGCTTATTGGGTCGCCGTGTTCTTCTTCGTCCTGGTCGCCGGGGCGGTCGTGCTGTTCGCCATCAAGTACCGGCGGCGGACGGAGCGGGACAAGACGAGCACCCTCTCGCACAACTCGACGATCGAGGTCGTGTGGACGGTGATCCCGGTCGCCATCGTCATCTCGCTGTTCTTCGTTGGCCTGCGCGGCTACGTGCACGCCTCGGTGGCGCCGGCCGAGTCCTACGAGATCAACGTCACGGGCGAGATGTACCTGTGGACGTTCACCTACCCCGACGGGACGACGACGATCAACGAGCTCGCCGTGCCGCGGGGGCGCCCGGTGCGGCTCATCATGAGCTCGAAGGACATCGTCCACAGCTTCTTCATCCCGGAGTTCCGGATCAAGCAGGACGTGGTCCCGGGCTCGTACACGACGGCCTGGTTCGAGGCGACGGAGACGACCGAGACCGTGCTGCTCTGCACCGAGTACTGCGGCTCCGGCCACTCGGACATGCTCGCCACCGTCAAGGTGCTGGAGCAGTCCGAGTTCGAGAAGTGGCTCGAGGGCAACAACAACAGCGATCTCCCGCCCGAGGAGCTCGGCAAGGCGCTCTTCGTCAAGCGGAGCTGCGCGACCTGCCACTCGCTCGACGGCACGCGCATCCAGGGCCCGTCCCTGAAGGGGTTCTTCGGCCGCGAGGAGGAGCTCACGGACGGCTCGAAGGTCATCGCGGATGAGAACTACTTCCGCGAGAGCCTGTTCAACCCGGCCGGCCAGGTCGTGCGCGGGTACCCGCCGGTGATGCCGGTGTTCAAGGGGCTCCTCAAGGACAAAGAAGTGGACGCGCTCATCGCTTACCTGAAGACGGTGAAGTGAGCGCTGGGGAGAAGCAGTCATGTCGCAGACCGTAACCACCCTTGACGTCAACACGGCGCCCGCCGCTGGCCACGGGACCGACTACATCCGTGCCAAGAGCGGGATCATGTCGTGGCTCACCACGGTCGATCACAAGCGGATCGGCCTGATGTACCTCGCCAGCACCTTCACCGCCTTCTTGATGGGCGGGCTGTTCGCGCTCCTCCTCCGGCTCGAGCTCCTGACGCCGAAGACGACGATCATGAGCGCGAACATGTACAACCAGATGTTCACGCTCCACGGCGCGGTGATGACGTTCCTGTTCATCATCCCGTCCATCCCCGGGGCGCTCGGCAACTTCCTCCTGCCGATCATGATCGGCGCCAAGGACGTCGCCTTCCCCAAGCTGAACCTCCTCAGCCTGTACCTCTACTGGATCGGCGCCCTCTTCACGCTCTCCTCGCTGATCACGGGCGGCATCGACACGGGCTGGACGTTCTACGTCCCGTACTCGAGCACGACGACCACGACCTCGGTCCTGAGCGTCACGTTCGGCGTCTTCATCCTCGGCTTCTCCAGCATCCTCACGGGGCTGAACTTCATCGTCTCGATCCACAAGCTCCGGGCGCCCGGGATGGGCTGGTACAAGATGCCGCTCATGCTCTGGTCGCTCTACGCGACGAGCGTCGTCCAGATCCTCGCGACGCCGGTCCTCGGCATCACCCTCCTCCTGCTCATCGCGGAGCGCGCGTTCGGCATCGGGATCTTCGACCCGGCGCTCGGCGGCGACCCGGTGCTCTACCAGCACTTCTTCTGGTTCTACAGCCACCCGGCCGTCTACATCATGATCCTGCCGGGCATGGGCATCATCAGCGAGCTCATCGCCGTCCACTCGCGGCGCCACGTCTTCGGCTACAAGGCGGTCGCCTTCTCCAGCATCGCCATCGCGCTGGTCGGCTTCCTCGTGTGGGGACACCACATGTTCACGTCCGGCCAGAGCGAGTACGCGGCGATCATCTTCTCGTTCCTGACGTTCATCGTGGCCATCCCGAGCGGGGTGAAGGTCTTCAACTGGCTGGCGACGCTGTGGCGCGGGTCGATCGCCTTCAAGACGCCGATGCTCTACGCGCTCTCGTTCCTCATCCTCTTCTCGATCGGCGGGCTCACCGGCATCTTCCTCGGCATGCTCAGCGTCGATCTGCACCTGCACGACACGTACTTCGTGGTCGCGCACTTCCACTACGTGATGGTGGGCGGCACGGTCATCGCCTTCCTCGGCGGGCTCCACCACTGGTGGCCCAAGATGACCGGGAAGATGTACTCCGAGAAGCTCGGCGCGATCTCCTGCGCGCTCGTCTTCATCGGCTTCAACGTCACGTTCTTCTCGCAGTTCGTCCTGGGGAGCCGCGGGATGCCGCGCCGCTACTACAACTACCTCGACCAGTTCCAGCCGCTGCACGCCTTCTCGACCGTGGGCTCGTGGATCCTGGGCGCCGGGTTCCTGCTGATGATCATCTACCTCGTCCAGTCGCTTCGCTCCGGCGCGCCGGCGCCGGCGAACCCCTGGGGCGGGCTCAGCCTCGAGTGGACCACCGCCTCCCCGCCGATCACCGAGAACTTCGTCCGCACCCCGGTCGTGACGAAGGGCGCATACGACTTCAACACGGAGAACGCATGAGCGCGCACGCCGAGGCCGTCGAGCGGCCGAACGAGGCAGGCCCGGCCCTGTCTCGCGACTTCCACGTCGCCCACCATTTCGACTCCGCGGACACGCAGTTCGACGCCGGCAGGATGGGCGTCTGGCTCTTCCTCGTGACCGAGATCCTCCTCTTCGGGGGGATGTTCTGCGCGTTCGCCGTCTTCAGGACCTGGTTCTTCGACTCCTTCGTGGAGGCTCACCACCACCTGGACAAGGTGATGGGCGGCGTCAACACGGTGGTGCTCATCTGCTCCAGCCTGACGATGGCGCTCGCGGTCCGGTCAGCGCAGAAGAGCGACCAGAAGAACACCACCCGGCTGCTCGTCATCACGCTGCTCTGCGCCGCCACCTTCCTCGTCATCAAGTACTTCGAGTACCAGCACAAGTTCCACGACGGCCTGCTGCCCGGGAAGTACTTCACGGCCGAGGGGTTCACGACGGCCCACGCCGGGATCTTCTTCGCCGTCTACTTCATGATGACGGGCATCCACGGCATCCACGTCGTGCTCGGGATGGGGCTCATCACGTGGATCCTCATCCGCAACCTGCGGGGGGAGTTCTCGAGCCGTTATTACGCGCCGGTCGAAGGGGTCGGGCTGTACTGGCACCTCGTCGACCTCATCTGGATCTATCTCTTCCCCCTCCTCTACCTGGTGGGCTGAGGCCGAGAGGACAGCATGTCGACACACGCAGAAGCAGCCGCAGGTCACGGGCACGGCCACGGCCATGGTCACGGCGCAGACCACGTGCCCCACGTCCTCCCGCTCAAGGTCTACATCGCGACGTGGCTCGCGTTGCTCGTGCTCACGGTCGTGACCGTCGCGGTGAGCTACGTCGATCTCGGCGCGGCCAACCTGGCCGTCGCGATGCTCATCGCATCGATGAAGGCGGGCGTCGTGGCGCTCATCTTCATGCACCTCAAATGGGACCTCAAGTTCCACACCCTCATCTTCCTGTCGTCGCTCATCTTCCTGGCGATCTTCATCGGCTTCACCATGTTCGACACGAACAACCGCGGGCGAGCCGAGGCGCTGGAGGCCGAGCGGCCCGCGAACATGAAGGCGCCGTTCGACGGCAAGCGCGCCGCCGACGACTGGAAGATCAAGAAGCCCAAGGCGGCCCCGCCCCCCGCGAAGCCCCAGACGAGCGAGTGACCGTTCGGGGGCCAGTGGCCCCCACGGCGCCCTTCTTGTAGTTCATCACACAAATTCAACAGCTTCATGTTTCGCGCATATTTTGCGCGCACGCCAGGGTGTGGACCTGGACGCACCTCGTGCGTGCTCGTCGCTTTCTTGCGCGGTACAAGGGAGAGGATGCGAGGCGGCGTCGGAAGGTTGCTCCCGGGCTAAAGCACCGGGCGCTTCCGCGGCGTCCCCGGAAAGCCCCCTGTCCGCGCGCGGATGCAATCCTCTTTCCACCCATGGTCGCTTGACGCAGGCCCCGACCCCACCAAGAGCGGCACGCCGCCGGTGGCGCGGCGGCGGCTCGCGGTGCTGCTGTCTGGCCCGAAGCCGCCGTCCTGGGAGACGGCCGACCGCTGGCTGATCCAGCTCCGGTGGGTGGCGATCACGGGGATGATCGCGACGACGTTCGCCAGCAGGAAGCTCGTGCCGGAGCTCCGGCTCGGGCCGCTCGTCGCCGGCATCGCCGCGATCACGGCGGCGAACCTCGCCTGGACCTACCGGGTCCGGCGCGCGCGCCGGCTCTCGAGCGAGGGGCCCTCGGAGCGCGAGCCGGCGCGGGATCTCGCGCGCGCCCAGCTCGTGGGCGACGTGATCGCGAGCGCCTGGATGCTGTGGTTCTCGGGTGGGCTGGCGAACCCGTTCGCCGTCTTCCTCACCTTTCACATCGCCCTCTCCGGCCTGCTCTGCCCGCGGCGCACGACCGTGCTCGTCGGCCTCTTGACGCTGGTCGCCATCGGCGTGCTCACGGACGCGGCGCCGCTGCCGCTCGGCTCCGCGTCGCTCGGCCCCGACCGCATCCGGCAGCTCGGCGACCTCGTCTCGCTCACGTCGCTGACGCTGTTCCTCGGCTTCTTCGTCGTCGTCTACGCGCACAGGCTCGAGGAGCTCCGCCAGCAGAGCCAGCGCAACGAGCGGCTGGCGATGCTCGGGCGCATGGTCGGCGGCATGTCGCACGAGCTCAGCACGCCGCTCGCGACGATCCTGCTCGCGAGCAAGGACCTCGTCGACGTGGCGCGGGAGACGGGCTCCGAGGACGCGGCGCGCATGGCCGAGACCGTGGCCGGCGAGGCGCGCCGGGCGAGCGACATCATCAGCCTGATGCGCGGCCAGATCCGGCTCGATCAGCGCCTGGAGTCGCTGGAGCTCACCCGCTTCGCGCGCGATCTCTCGAAGGTCGAGCTCGCGCGCCTCGGCTACCGGGGCGAGCTCGCCTTCGACACGCCGCGCCCCGTGCACGCGCACGTGCTGCGGCCGGCGCTCCGCCAGGTGCTGGTCAACCTGCTCGCCAACGCCGCGGAGGCGACGGCCGACGCGGCCGAGCAGCGGATCGAGGTCAGCGTCGTCGAGCGCGGCGACGTCTGCGAGATCGCGGTCTCCGACACCGGCCCCGGCCTCAGCCCCGAGATCGCCGGGCGGCTCGGCGAGCCGTTCCAGACGACGAAGATGTCGCAGGGGGGGATGGGGCTCGGGCTGTACATCAGCTCGATGATGGCCTCCCGCATGAACGCCGTGCTCCGGATGGAGAGCGTCGAGACCGGCGGGGCGAAGGCGACCTTGTGCCTGCGCCTCGACGGCACCACGGGCCCCACGGAGGCGGATCTCGGCCCCGCGCTGAAGCGCGCCGGGGCCGCCTGAGGTGAAGATGACGCGACGGATCGAGACGGCGCTCCTCGTGGACGACGACGACGCGTTCCGCACGACGCTGCAGGGAGCGCTGCGGCGCCGCGGCGTCGTGGCGAGGACGGCGGCGACGATCGACGAGGGGCTGGTCGCGCTGGAGTACGAGCCGGTGGACCTCGTGGTGATCGACTACCGGATGCCGCGCGGCGACGGCCTGAGCGCGCTGGCCCAGTACCGCAAGCTGCAGCCGGACGCGGCGATCGTGATGCTGACCGGGTTCGGGGACATCCCGCTCGCCGTGGCGGCGATGCGCGAGGGCGCGGACACGCTCCTGAGCAAGCCCGTCGACGCGGACAAGCTGCTCAGGGAGGCCGCGAGCCTGCGGGAGCGCGCGCGCCCGCAGCCCGTCACGGCGTCGGCGACGCCGCCGCCGGGGAGCCTGAAGCTGGACGACCTGGAGCGCGAGGCGATCCGCGCCGCGCTCAGGGAGTCGGGCGGCGTGGTGGCCACGGCGGCGAAGCTGCTCGGGATCGACCGGCGGACGCTCCAGCGCAAGCTGAAGAAGCTCGGGACCTAGTACGTTGTCACCGAAGCTCGTCCCGGGGTCGTCGCTCACGGGGCCTGCGCTCCGGCGGGCCCCTTTTGTGGCCCGCCTGCGCTCCGGCCCCTCCGCGACGACCCCGGGACGAGCTTCGGTGACGCGGTACTAGGCCTTGCTCAGGGCGTCGAGCGCGCCGAGGACGTCCTTCACGACGTCCTCGGTCTCCTCCACGCCGACCGAGAGGCGGATGAGGCCCGGGGCGATGCCGATCGCCGCGAGCTCCTCGTCGCTGAGCTCGTGGAAGCTCATGATGCACGGCTGCTCGATGAGCGTCTCCACGCCGCCGAAGCTCGGCGCGATCAGCGCCATGCGCGTGGCGTCGACGACGCGGGACGCCGCCCCGCGCCCGCCGCGCACGATGAAGCTCACGACGCCGCCGAAGCCGCGCATCTGCGCGGCCGCGACCGCGTGGTCCGGGTGCGACGGCAGCCCCGGGTAGAACACGCGCTCGACCGCGGGGTGCGCCTCGAGCGCGCGGGCGACCGCGAGCCCCGTCGCGTTCTGCCGCTCGACGCGCAGCGCGAGCGTCTTCATCCCGCGGCCGATCAGCGCCGCGGCGTGGGGGTCGATGATGCTCCCGAGGACGCTCCGCAGATCGCGGATCAGCGAGATCAAAGAGCTCGATCCGGAGACCGCGCCGCCCAGCACGTCGTTGTGGCCGGACAGGTACTTGCTGGCGCTGTGCACGACGAGGTCGATGCCGCGCCCGATCGGGTCGGCGTTGCAGGGGGTCGCGAACGTCGCGTCGACGATCGTCTTCACCCGCGCCTTCCTGCAGATCTCGGCGAAGCGGGCCAGGTCGATGCAGTGCAGGTACGGGTTCGTCGGCGACTCGCTCAGCGCGAAGCGGGTGCGCGGGGTGATCGCCGCCTCGAGCTGGTCGAACGCGCCCGGATCGATGAGCGTGTGCTCCACGCCGAGGCGCGAGAGCACCTTGATCACGAACTGCCGCGTCCTCCGGTAGACGTCGCGGAACAGGATCACGTGGTCGCCGGCGCGGAGCAGCGCGAGCGCCGTGGTCGTCACGGCCGCCATCCCGCTCGCGAAGAGCAGGGCGTCCTCCGCGCGATCGAGCGCGGCGATGCGCTGCTCGACCTCGCGCACCGTGGGATTTCCGTAGCGGCCGTACTCCTGCCGCTCCGGATCGTCGTCGCCGCCGGAGAAGTAACGCTCCAGGTCCGCCGTGTCTGAAAACGTGTACGTCGCGGTCTGCGCGACCGCGGGCGCCAGGGTGTGGGACGGACGCGCGCGGGGCACGCCCGCATGGACAGCATCGGTCGAGTTGGGCAGGTCGGTCTTCATGACGCTCGGGTGCCAGGCACATTACGCACCGGCCCGACAATTGTCCCACTTGACGCGTCGGAAATATAGGGAATAACATCGGTCATGTTGCAACATGTCGAGCGCCTCGCGGCGGCCATCGACGAACACGCCGAGAACGTCGCCAAATTCCAACGTGGTGAGCTGACCCCGGACCAATTCCGCCCGCTCCGGCTGGCGATGGGGGTCTACGCGCAGCTCGCTCACGTGAAGCACATGCAGCGCATCAAGATCCCCGCTGGCCAGCTCACGGCTGCGCAGCTGGAAGCGCTCGCGGAAGTGACCGAGCGGTGGGGGCGAGGGCTGGCGCATGTGACCACGCGCCAGGACATCCAGCTCCACTACCTGGAGATCGAGGAGACCATCGAGCTGCAGCGCGTGCTGGTGCGCGCGGGCGTGACGACGGTCGGCGCGTGCGCCGACACGCTCCGCAACATCACCGCCTCGCACCTCGCGGGCGTGGTCGAGGACGAGGTGTTCGACGTGACGCCGTACGCGCACGCGCTCACCCAGCACTTCCTCTTCCACGAGCACAACCGGCGGCTGCCGCGGAAGTTCAAGATCGCCCTGTCGGGCAGCGCGCGCGACCACGCGCAGATCATGATCAACGACATCGGCCTCCTCGCGAAGGTCGGCGACCGCGGGCAGGGCTTCGCCGTCTACGTGGCCGGCTCGCTCGGCTCGTCGCCGGAGATCGCGCACCTCTGGCGGGAGTACATCCCGCTGGCCGACCTGCTGCCGGCGTGCGAGGCGGTGGTGAGCGTGTTCTTCCGGGACGGCGAGCGGAAGAACCGGAAGAAGGCGCGGCTCAAGTTCGTGCTCCGCAAGATCGGCGTGGCCGAGTTCATGCGCCGCCTCGACGAGGAGTTCGATCGGATCAAGGCCGCGCGGGGCGACGCGCTCGCGGAGGAGCTGGCCCGCCGCGTCGCCGGGTACCGGGAGGGCGACCCGCCCCCGCTCGCGCCGCTGCGGGAGACGCTCGGCGACGGCGCGTTCGCGCGCTGGAAGCGGACCAACACGATCCCGCAGAAGCAGCCCGGCTACCGCGTGGCGACGGTCAAGCTGCCGCTCGGCGACATCACCGCCGAGCAGCTCCGGCGCCTGGCCGACATCTCCCGGCGCTTCAGCAACGGCGAGGTGCGGACGACGAACACCCAGAACTTCGTGCTGCGCTGGGTGCCGGAGGGGCTGCTGCTCGGCCTGCACCGCGAGCTCTCGCAGCTCGGCCTCGCCGAGGCGGACGCCGGGCACATCACCGACGTGGTGAGCTGCCCCGGCGGCGACTACTGCACGCTCGCGATCACGAAGAGCATGGAGGTCGGGGCGCGCATCCGCGAGCACCTCGTGCCGAACGGCAGCCGCCAGGAGGCCGACGACTTCGTGAGCGCGCTCGGCGAGTTCGACATCAAGATCTCGGGGTGCCCGAACTCGTGCGGGCAGCACCACGTCGCGGACATCGGGATGACGGGCCTGATGGTGAAGGGCAAGGACGGCGTCGAGCGCCCGCACTACTCGCTGCGCGTGGGCGGCGGCTGCGGCCCGAGCGCGCGCATCGGCGAGCGCCTCGACGGCCGCGTCCCCGAGGAGGAGACGCCCAAGGTGATCGCGGCCATCGCGCGCTACTACATGTCCACGCGCGCGGAGGGCGAGAGCTTCCGCGACTTCGTGGCGCGCAAGGGCGCGCCGGAGATCACCCGCGTCGGCTTCGCCGCCGCCGAGGGCGCCCTCTGAGGCGCCGCCTCCCCACCCCCCGTTCCTGACACCTCGTCACAACGCGAAGCAGAACCCCTGCCAAGACCCAGAAGACCTCTCTCTTCTGGCGCCTTGGCAGCCCCCCCGCGCGTTCCCGAGCGGGGGTCGCCCGCACAGGAGACGGGCCCAGATCGGCGTTTTCGGCGCGCAGGCGTACTTCAGTACGCCGAGCACCGAAAACGTCGAGGTGGGCCCGTCTCCGAAGCGGGCGACCCCCGCTCAGCGGCGACGAGGGATGAGGGGGGGGTCGCCGGCGAACGGGTTCATCGACAGCGCGGCCAGGACGCTCGCCGCGCCCGCCTTCACCTTGTCCATCGCCGGGGCGACCGGCGCGACCTCCTCGCGCTCGTCGATGAGCTCGGGGGGGATGTCGAGCACGAACCGGCTCGGCGTCCTCGGCACCATCTTGCCGCGCGATCCCCGGTGCTTCGCCCGCGTGAGGTAGAGCCGGTCGCGCGCCCGCGTGACCGCGACGTAGAAGAGCCGCCGCTCCTCCTCGATGCTGTGCCCGCCCGCGTCGCCGCCCTCCGCGCTGATCGGGGCGGCGTCCGTGGCGCGCTCGTCCAGGCTGCGCTGGTGGGGCATCAGCCCCTCCTCCAGCCCGATCACGAAGACATAGGGGAACTCGAGCCCCTTCGCGCCGTGCATCGTGGTGAGCGTCACGCGATCGGTGGCCTCCTCCTCCTCGGCGTCCTGCCGCAGGGCGAGCAGCCGCAGGAACTCGGCGAAGCTCGCGCGATCCCCCTTCCCGCGCTCGTCGCGGCGCGCGAACACGTTGAGCAGCCCCTCGAGGTTGCCCCAGCGGCGCGCCGCGGCGTTGTTCGTGGACGAGCCGGTCATGATGTCCTCCTTGAAGCCGGCGTCCGCGAGCAGCGCGCGGGCGATCTCCGCGGAGGGCTCGCCGCGATCGAAGCGCGCGCGGGCCGCCTCGATGATCCGGAGGAGCTGGCGGCAGCCCTCGATCGCGGCGGGGGTCAGCTCGT
Source organism: Sorangium cellulosum (assembly GCF_004135735.1). Classification (GTDB taxonomy): domain Bacteria; phylum Myxococcota_A; class Polyangia; order Polyangiales; family Polyangiaceae; genus Sorangium; species Sorangium cellulosum_F. The sequence continues at coordinate 8,782,722 of NZ_CP012670.1, forward strand.
GCACGGCGTGCGGCCGCGACACCGCCGTCCAGAGCGAGGTGTCGTGCGCCGTCGCGTAGGCGCCGAGCCGGGAGACCGCGACGTCGCCGATGCCGCGCGCCGGGTAGTTCAGGATGCGCCGCAGGCACATCTCGTCGTGCGGGTTGAGCGCGACGCGGAGGTAAGCGATGAGGTCCTTGACCTCCTTGCGCTCGAAGAACTGCTGGCCGCCGATCATGCGGATCGGGATCTGCCGCTCCTTGAGGGCCGACTCGATCGCGGCCGCCTGGAGGTTCGAGCGGTAGAGCACGGCGATGTCCCTCGGCCGCGCGCCCTCGCGCTCGAGCAGGCGCTGCGCCTCGGTGGCCACGAAGCCCGCCTCGACTTCGGGATCGGCGCAGATGATCGACCGCACCTTGTCGCCCTCCAGCCGGGTGGCGATGAGCGACTTCTTGTGCCGCCGGGCGCCGGACCTGGCGAGCACCGCGTTGGCGACGTCGAGGATCGGCTTGCGGGAGCGGTAGTTGTGCTCGAGCTTGACGACCTTCGCGCCCGAGAAGTGCTCCTCGAAATCGAGGATGTTGCGCACGTCGGCGCCGCGCCAGGCGTAGATCGACTGGTCGTCGTCGCCGACGACGACCACGTTGCGGTGCTCGCCGCACAAAAGGCGCAGGAGCTCGAGCTGGGCGCGGTTCGTGTCCTGGTACTCGTCGACGATCACGAAGCGGTAGCGCATCCGCCAGCGCTCGAGGACGTCGGCGCGGGCCTGCCAGAGGCGGACCACCTCGCAGATGAGGTCGTCGAAATCGAACGCCTGGAACGAGCGCAGCGCCGCCATGTAGCGCGGGTACACGAGCATCGAGATCTCGTCGTAGTCGTCGATGCCCTTGCCCTGCCGCTGCGCCTCGGCCCACGCCTCGGCGTCGAGGAACGCGTTCTTCGCGTTCGAGATGCGCGCGAGGATCGCGCCGACGTCGTAGCTCTTGCCGGCGCGGAGCTCGCGGAGGATCTCGCGGATGACCCCCAGCGCGTCGGACTGATCGAAGATGGCGAAGGAGCCGCCGCGGAGGCCGAGGGCGCGGGTCTCCGCGCCGAGCACGTCGAGGCCGAACCGGTGGAAGGTGCAGACCTTGAGCTCGCGCGCGACCTTGGAGCCGACCAGCTTGCCGACGCGCTCGTGCATCTCGGCGGCGGCCTTGTTGGTGAAGGTCATCGCCAGGATCGAGCGCGCCGGGACGCCGCGCTCGAGCAAGCGGGCGATGCGCGTGGTCACCACCCGCGTCTTGCCGGATCCTGCGCCGGCGAGCACCAGCATTGGCCCGAGCTCGTGCTCGACGGCCGCACGTTGAGACGGGTTCAAGAGGCTCGTCACTGTGCCGTGGGCCTAGCCCGGGGAGCGGCGGAGCGGGAGCTTGATTTTGCCGGAGCGCGAGGCCGGCCCGGAGGCCCGGCCGGAGGCCGTCAATGGCCGGGCGGCGTGGCGAATTGGCCGGGGAACGGATCCGCCTCCCGGCGCCGCGTCACCTCCTCGAGCGCCCAGGGCGTCGTGCCGCGCTCGTGGAAGAGGGCCACGCCGATCACGCCGACGTTCCGCGCGTCGCCGTGCTTCTGGCTCGCGTAGGAGCCGCGCACCGAGCCGAAGCGGAACGCCGCGACGGTGTCCATGCTCTGCCGGAACCCGTCGATCTCGAGCTCGCCGTGCGGCTCGACCAGGTAGCCGCGCTTGCTGAACGCGGCGGGCTGGCCGTCGATCACGTCGAGGCCGTCGACCGAGACGACGCACTCGATCCGGTCCGGCGTGAGGTTGCGCAGCACGATGCTGTAGCGCTGGCCGGCCTCGCCGACGACGTGGCTCGCCTCGCCGGCGACGAAGCCGCTCAGGAACCCGCCGTGCTCGCCGCGGAGCCCGACGGCCACGGCGCCGCCGGCCAGCGTGAAGGCCCGCGACGACGCGCGGCGGAAGCCGGACGCGCGCGCCATGGCGCGGGCTCCCTCGGCGTCGTTGTAGAACAGGCTCGCGACCGCGAAGGGGCGCTCGACGTCCGCCCGGAGGAACGGCGCCGTGGAGATACGGGACACGCGCGTCTCGCCCCACGCGGTGCCGAGGCCGGGGCGCTCGAGCGGCGCCGGCGCGGCGCGCCTGCGCGGCGCCTCGAACGCGCGCCCCTCGGCGAGGCCCGCGCCAGAGGGCGCGGCGGCGGCGTCGCGCTCGACGGAGGGCGCCTCGAACGCGCCCGTCGGCGCGGGCGCCTCCGCGTCGAAGGCGCCGTCCTGCGAGGCCCCGCGCGCGGCGCCCCCGGCGCGAGGGTCGCTCGCGGCCGCAGCGCCGTTCGCGCGCGCAGCGTCCGGCGGCGGGTACGCGCCGCCGCCGCAGCCAGCGGCGCTCGCGAGGAGCGATATCGCAAAGCAAGCCCGTCCGATCCGTCGCATCCGGTCCATGGTGCCTCCACGCCGCCTGTGCGGTGTCGACCGGAGAACGGGCTCGACGAGGCTACCTTACAGCCGGACGCGGCTGCGCCGCGGCGTGCGCGGGCGGCGGCGCCGGCGCGGGAGGATCGCCCCACGCGGGCCAGCGCTGCGCGAGCGTGAGCCCGAGCGCGGCCGACGCGAGGGCGAGCGCGCAGACCCCGAGCGCGCCGGCGCGCGACGCGGGGCGGCCGCCAGGCTGCGGCGTTCGCGCGCGCAGCCGCGAGCGCGCGAGCGCCCTTCCCGCCGGGCGCGCCGCGCCCGCCCTGCCGGGGCGCGGCGGCGCGGTCGGAGGCCGTCGCGCGGCGACGGATCGGGCGCAGCGCGCGCTCGCGATGGGCGCGGGCGCATCGATCGCGGTCGGGGTGAGCTCCCGCGCGGAGGACGCGGGCGCCACGTCCCCCTGCCCCGCGCCGCGCAGCCGGCGCACGGCAGCCTCCATGTCGGCGGCCGTCTGGACCTGCCCCGCGCCGCGCAGCCGGCGCACGGCAGCCTCCATGTCGGCGGCCGTCTGGAACCGGTGCTCCGGCGCCTTGGCGATCGCGCGCAGGATCAGCCGCTCCAGCGCGGGCGGGATCGGCTGCGGCGCGAAGCGCGACGGCGGCGGCGGCTCCCGCTCGCAGTGGGCGAAGCGGAGCGCATCGCGCTGGCCGCGCAGCTCATCGAACGGGCCCCGCCCGGCGACGATCTCGTAGAGGACGAGGCCCATGGCGTAGATGTCCGCGCGCGGATCGATCGGCTGGGCCGCGCACTGCTCCGGCGACATCGTCCGCGGCGTGCCGATGAGCGCGTCCGGGGCGGTCAGCGAGGCGCCGGCGTGGAGGAGCTTCGCGACGCCGAAATCGAGGACCTTGAGCGTGCCGTCGTCGCACAGAAACAGGTTCTCGAGCTTGATGTCACGGTGGACGATGCCCGCCGAGTGCGCGAGCGACAGCGCGGAGAGCGCCTGGAGGGCCAGGTCGAGCGCGGTCGGGATCGCGACCACGCCGAGGCGAGCGAGCTCGGTCCTGAGATCGCGCCCGTCGAGGAGCTCCATGGCGAAATAGGGGCGGCCGTCGGCGGTCGTGCCGAGATCGAACACCTCGGGGAGGCTCCGGTGGCGCAGCCGGGCGATCGAGCGCGCCTCGGCGCGCATGCGCGCCGACAGGTCGCGGCGCCCCGTGAGGCTCCGGTGCAGCACCTTCACCGCGAACCGCCGGCCGAGCTCGATGTGCGCGACCTCGTACACCTCGCCCATCCCGCCCTGGCCGAGCAAGCGCACCACGACGTAGGGCGTGCCCGGGAGCGGCTCGCCCCCGTCGAGCGCGCGGAGCCGCCGCGTCTCTTCGAGCGGCTCGCCCCCGTCGAGCGCGCGGAGCCGCCGCGTCTCTTCGAGCGGCTCGCCCCCGTCGAGCGCGCGGAGCCGCCGCGTCTCTTCGAGCGGCTCGCCCCCGTCGAGCGCGCGGAGCGAGCGGGTGGCGGGGGCCCTCGGATCGAGCGCGGCGCCGCGCGCGTATAGCGAGGTGAGCGCGGAGGAGCGCTCCAGGGCGGCGTGGCTCATCGCGCGCCTCCGGTCGCGAGCCACCTCCGCGCGCTGCGTCCGCCGTCGGTCGGGGCCGGGCGCCCCGCGCCGCCGCCCTCCGGCGTCTCCGTGCCGCCGTCCTCTCCCTGCGCCTCCGCGAGCGCGGCGGCCATCGCGTCGGCCGTCTGGAAGCGGAGCCCCGGCGCCTTCTCCAGGGCGCGCGCGACCGCGTCGTCGAGCGCCCTGGATACCCGGAGGAGCGAGCGGAGCCGCGGCGCCGGCGTGTGGAGGTGCGCCCGCATCACCGCCATCGAGTCCGCGATGGGGAACGGCCCTCGCCCGGTGATCGCCTCGAACAGCAGCAGCCCGACGGCGTACACGTCCGTGCGCGCGTCGACCTCCCCGCCGAGGATCTGCTCCGGCGAGAGGTAGCGCGGCGTGCCGAGGACGTGCGACCCCGTCGACGGATCGAGCCCGTCGCAGCTCACCTTCGCGATGCCGAAGTCGATCAGCACCGCGCGCTCGACGCCGGGCGCGGCCGCCCTGGAGGCCGCGCCCGCCGCGCCGCCGTCCGGCTGCGCGAGGAAGACGTTCGCCGGCTTGATGTCGCGGTGGACGATGCCGGCGCGGTGCGCCGCCGCGAGCCCGCCGAGCACCTCGACGGCGAGGCGCACCGCGAACGCCGTCGCGAGCGGCCCGCGCGCGTCGAGCCGCTCGCGCAGCGTCTCGCCGAAGAGCCGCGGCATGACCAGGAAGGGCCGGCCGTCGCTCGTCACGCCGACCTCCTCGACCTTGACGATGTGCGGGTGGCTCAGCGCCGAGAGCGCGCGGCCCTCCTGGACGAGGCGCGCGCCGACCTCGCTCGACCCCTCGTGCATCGCGCGGAGCAGCTTGAGCGCCCGGAGCTGACCGCGGCGCCCGGTCACCTCGAAGACCTCCGAGCACGAGCCTGCCCCGATCCTCCGGAGGAGGCGGTACGAGGTCCCCGGGAGCGGCTGTCCGTCTTTCGTTAGCACCATGTCCGTCGACCTCCCCTGCGGGGGCGCGCGGCAGAGCGCCGGCGCCTTCGTTCGGGAAGGGATTCGTCGCGCTCACGGCGAGAGTTGCGCGCACAGACCGCTTACTTCGTTGAAAAACGCGCGATCAACGGATGTGCAGTATAGCGAGCTGCGCGCCGTTTCAGGGTCGTACCGGGCGCGACGTGCGCGGCGCGAGGTCGGCGCTCAGTGGTACAGGAACCACCTCACGCCCGGCTTGATCTCCATATGGTAATGATCGGCGTGCGGCGCATCGTAATTGGGCGTCAGCGCGTACGTGAAGATCCCGAGATCGGCCGCCTCGCACACGATGGACCGGAGCTCGCGCGCCTCGGGGAGCTCGGGCTGGGGCGCTCCCGCGCCGCACGTCTTGTCCCCGATGCGACCCTGGAAATGCCGCGCAATGCTGAGCCAGGTCCCGTCGCGCTTCTTGAGCGCGCCGACGTCGATGGCGAGGCCCGCGGGGTGACGCGTGCCCGGCGGAGCCCACGCGCCGCGGGGCTTCTGCCCTGCGTCGCTGCGCCGCGCCGAGGACGCCGTCGATCGGGCGGGCGCGATGTCCTTGCGGCGCGCGACGCGACGGGCGCTGGCCTTGCTGGCCGCCTTCGCCGGCTTGCTGCGCGCCGTGGCCGCCTGCTTCGGACGGCCCGCGGCCCCGGGGGCCTTCGCCTTCGACCCGGCCCCCGCGGCGCCCTTCGCCTTCGGCCCGGCCTCCGCGGCGCCCTTCGCCTTCGGCCCGGCCTCCGCGGCGCCCTTCGCCTTCGGCCCGGCCTCCGCGGCGCCCTTCGCCTTCGGCCCGGCCTCCGCGGCGCCCTTCTGCTTCATGCGCCGGGGGCGCTCCCCGGAGGCCTTCGGTGCTCCGTCGAGCCCCCCCTTCTTGCCGATGGCGACGGGCGCGGCCTTCCCTGTCGATCCGGGCGCCTTCTTGCCCGCGCGGGCCGGGCGCTTCGCCAGGAGGACGTCGTGCCCGTGGTCTTTGTCCTCCCCGTCGTCGTGCGGCGCGTGATCCCGCATGGGCACGTTGGGCCGGTACATCGTGTAGTGGACGACCTCGTCGATGTCGTGCCGCGCGAGCACGGCGGCGAAATCGTCGAGCGCGAGCGCGAGGCGCGCGTCCAGGATCTCGAACACGCTCGTCACGCGCTGCTCGGGCGGGAGCACCGAGTGGAAATTGACGCCGTTCAGCCGGCCCGTGAGCCGGATCGGCGCGCGTACCCCGGGCGCGTGCGCGACCTTGAGGTACAGGATCTTCCGGCGATCCAGCTCGGCCATCGCCTCCTCGTTCGTCATGTTGGCGTAGCGGTACGCCGGCGAGGCCTCCGCGACGCTCGCTTCCGGCGTGAAGAGGAAGGGCGATCCGGCCGACGCGGGCGCCGGGCAGAGCGCCGCGGCGGAGGCCAGGAGAGCGCACGAGAGCGGCTTCAGGAGGGAGCGAAGACGGGAAAACGCCACAGCGGCCGCACTCTAACGTGACCGGGCCGGAAGGCTAGAAAATGAGCGGAGGCTGGACCTGTGAGCAGCGCTCGATTCGCGCCGCGCTGGCGGTCGCGGACCGGCGTGCTCACGGTTAGGCTGAGCGCGCGCGGCCGCGGCGAGCGCCGACGCGATGCCCGCGCGCACGCCCTCCGCGACGAGAACGCCTTTGCAACCACCGACGCCCATCGACCCGAGCCGCGACCTGCCCCCCCAGCCCGGCGAGGAGCCCCGCGGCGCGAGCGCCGACGCGCCGGCCGCGGCCGGCGCGCGCCCGCGGCCGCCGGAGCCGACCGCCGCGCGCGCGCTCCTCGCCGCGGCGATCACGACCGCCGCCGTGACCGCGGTGTCCCACGCGGCGCCGACGACCTACGCCGGGACGCTCGTGGGCCTCACGTTCCTCGCGGCGACGTTCTGGCTCGTGCTGCGGTACGACGAGGCGACCATCCGCGCCCACGGCCTGTCGCTCGGCGGGCTGCTCGAGCCCGTGCCGCTGTCGACGCGGCGGCTCGCCCGCGCGGCCCTGCACGCGCTCGCCTGGGCGGCCCTGGTCGCCGCGATCGTCTTCCCCCCGTTCTGGCTGGGCTACCGGCTGTACTGGGACACGGGCTCGCCGTTCGTGCTGCGGCCGCCCCACGCGCCCGCCGACGAGATCGCCGCGCAGCTGCTCGTGGTCGCGCTGCCCGAGGAGGCGTTCTTCCGCGGCTACCTCCAGAGCGCCCTCGATCGCGTCTTCCCGCCGCGCCTCCGCGTCCTCGGCGCCCAGCTCGGCCCCGGGTGGCTCGTGGCGTCGGCGATCTTCGCGCTGGGGCACCTGCTCACGATCCTGCACCCCGCGCGGCTCGCGGTCTTCTTCCCGTCGCTGATCTTCGGGTGGCTGCGGGCACGCACCGGCGGCATCGGCGCGCCGCTGCTGTTCCACGCGGCGTGCAACCTCTTCTCCCTCACCCTCGCCCGCGGTTACGGTCTCGCCCCGTGAGCACCTCGAACGACGGGACCTCCCCGGGCCCTCCGCGGAGCGCCGGCGCGCCGGCGGAGGGCGGGGCGCGCCGGCGCGCGGCGCTGTTCGACATGGACCGCACGCTGCTGCGCAAGGAGACGGCGAGCCTCTACGTGAAGTACCAGCGCGAGATCGGCGAGGCGACGACGCGCGATCTCCTGAGGACCCTCTACTGGGTCGGGCAATACACGCTCGGCGTGCTCGACGCGGCGAGGGTCGCCGAGCGCGCGCTGCTCCCGCTCCGGGGCGTGCCCGAGACCGTCCTCGCGGCCCGCTGCGACGACTGGTTCCGGCGCTGCGTCGAGCCGCACATCGCCGACGCAGGGCGCGAGGCCGTGAGGCGGCACCGGGCGGCGGGGGATCTCTGCGCCATCGTGACCGGCGCGTCGCTCTACGCCTCGCGTCCGCTGGCGAGGCGGCTCGAGATCGAGCACCTCGTCTCGACCGTGCTCGAGATCGACGAGCACGGGCGCTTCACCGGCCGCGCGGAGCCGCCGCTCTGCCTCGGGCAGGGCAAGGTCGCGCGAGCGCGCGCGCTGGCGGAGGCGCAGGGGTTCCGCCTGGAGGACGCGACGTTCTACACGGACAGCATCAGCGACCTGCCGCTCCTCGAGATCGTGGCCGAGCCGGTCGCCGTGAACCCCGATCCCAGGCTCCGCCGGGTGGCCGAGCGGCGGGGCTACCGCATCGAGCGCTGGTGAGGGCGCGGCGCCTGGTGGTGGTCGCGTCCGGGGGGCTCACCTCCGGGGCTTTGGTGCCGGCGAGCCTCTTTTGTGGCCCGCCGGGACGCAAGCCCCTCCGGTGAGCACCCCGGAACCAACCACCGCCAGGCGCCTCAGGGCGGCGGCGCCTGCGACGTGGGCCCGCGAGGCGGCGGCGCCTGCGACGTGGGCCCGCGGGGCGGCGGTGCCTGCGACGTGGGCCCGCGGGGCGGCGGCGCCTGCGACGTGGGCCCGCGGGGGAGGCGCGCGCGCGTGTCGACCGCCCAGAGCACGATGGCGGCGACGACGGGGCCGATGAAGATCCCCGCCGCGCCGAACAGCTCGAGCCCGCCGAAGATGCTGAGCAGGGCGACGAGCGGGTGCATCCCGCCGTGCGAGCTCTGGACCCACGGCCGGATCACGTTGTCCGAGAGCCCGACCAGGGCGGCCGCGGCGCACATGCCGATGCCGCCGCCGACGCGCCCGATGATGAACAGGTAGATCGCCGCGCCCAGCGTCACCGGCGTGGTCCCGATCATGGGCACGAGCGAGAGCAGCGTCGCGAGCAGGCCGAACAGGAACGCGCCGGGCACCTTGAAGACGAAGAGCGCGATCGTCGTCAGCGTCCCCTGGACGGCCGCCGTCGCGAGCAGGCCCAGGACGGCGCCGTGCACGGTGTCCTGGATGGAGGCGAAGAGCACGTCGGTCTCGTCACCCCTGAACGGCGATTGCATGAGCAGCCAGCGCAGGAGCTGGCCGCCGTCGCGGAGCAGGTAGTAGAGCGCCACGACGAACAGGAAGGCGTCGACGATCGTCTGCGGCACCGCGGCGACCATGCCCCCCGCGAAGCCCGCGATGGAGCTGCCCACCCGCTGGAACAGGTTGCCGAGGTAGTTGCGGACGTCGTCGCCCGACAGGCCGGCCCTGTTGAGGAGCCCGGATATCCGCCCGTCGTTGAGGAGACCCTGGACACGCTCGATGGTGTGGGACCAGTCCCGGGCGAAGAACCGGCTGACCGAGGCCGAGGCCTCGATGATGATCACCGCGAGCGGGATGCACACGAGGATGATCACCCCGATCGTCGAGATCGCCGGAGCGAACCCCCGGAAGCGACCGAGTCGCGGCGCGAGGCGGCCCTGGAGCGGGGAGACGAGGAGCGCGACGAGCCCGCCGAGCAACACGGGGACGAGCAGGCCCTTCACCATCCAGAAAAACAGCGCGATGAGCCCCGCCCGGAGGGCGAACGACAGCCATCGATCGGACTGTGTACCTTGGTGCATTCCCGTACGCGCCTGCCTGTCGCGCCGCGCTCAGCGGCTGTATCGTGCCCAAGCTAGGGTGGGCACCCAGCATACACCAGTGATTTTCACGTTCCACGCGCGCAGGCCGGGGATTCCAGGATAGAGTCATGGTCGGCCGACGACCGCAGAGGCTCCGCCGTTGCATCGTCCGCCGCGTCAGCTGGAGGAACAAGGATGAGCACGAGCGGTGGCGGGGCTCCGCCCGGTGGCGGCGGCTGGGGGAGCAGTGGTGGCGGCTGGGGGAGCGGCGGTGGCGGCTGGGGGTCGAGCCCGCCCGGTGGCCAGGGAGCGCCGCCTGACGGCGGAGGCGGCGCGCATTCCGGGGGCGCCTATCCGCCGGCTGGGGGCGCCTATCCGCCGGCTGGGAGCGCCTATCCGCCGGCTGGGGGCGCTTATCCGCCCGCGCCCGCAGGAGGCGCTTATCCGCCTCCGGGCGGCGGATGGGGCCCACCTCCGGCAGGGGCGGGCGCGCCGCCTGGCGGTGGCTGGGGCCCACCGCCGGGGTACGGCGGCGGACCGATGATGCCGACCAGCCCGGGCGCGATGACGACCTGGTCCGACAAGGACCAGGCGACCACCTTCGTGCTCTCGGTGTTTCTCGGGATCTTCGGCGTCGATCGGTTCTATCTGGGCCAGACCGGGCTCGGCCTCCTGAAGCTGCTCACGTGCGGTGGCTTCGGCATCTGGAGCGCGATCGACACGATCCTGATCGGCACCGGCGCGATGCGCGACGCGCAGGGGCTCGTGCTCCGGCGGGATGCGCCCGTCGGCTACCCGAACAAGAGCCAGTCGACGCTCTTCATGCTCTCCTATTTTCTGGGCGTGTTCGGGGCCGACCGCTTCTATCTGGGACAGACCGGTCTCGGGATTGCAAAGCTCCTGACCTGCGGCGGATTCGGCATCTGGTCGCTGATCGACGTGATCATGATCGGCATGGGCCGCTTCCGCGACCCCGAGGGCAACTCCCTCCGATTCGACAGCTGACCCCGGTCGCCGCGCCCCCCGGCGCGGCGGTCTCCCTTGACGGCGCGACCGTCGCCTCACTCGAGCGCGAGCATGCGCACGGTGCGGGGCATGAGGCGGACCTCCAGCACCCCCCGGCGCACCTCGAAGCGCGCGTCGTCCAGCAGATCGGTCGCGCGCGCCGCGCTCACGGTGACGCGCGCCACCACGTCCGCGTCCCCGGGGTTGAGCAGGAACAGCACGCGCGGCGCGCCGGACGCGTCCTCGTGCAGCGTGGCGAAGACGCCGTCGGGATCGCACGCGAACGTCGGCAGGCCGAGCGCGTCGATGGCGCGCGAGACCGCGGCGTCCGCCGCGGCAGGGTCGTCGTGGAGCAGCGCCGGCATGTGCTGGGCGGGGGCGCGGAGCCGGTCCAGGTCGTAGGGGCGCGCGAGCGGGCGGAAGGCGCCGTCGAAGGCGGGCTCGCGCGGCCCGAGCGTGATCAGCGTCCCCTGCCCCGCCGCCGCCTCGAGCTGCTCGACCAGCGCCGGGCTCAGGCCGCCCGAGGTGGCGCAGATGATCCAGCGCGCCCCCTCGAGCGAGGCGTCGCGATCCTCGCCCCCCACGTGGGCGTAGGGGACGCCGCGCGCGTCGAGCGCCTCCTCGAACGCGCGCACGAAGGTGTCGGACTCCACCGTGAGCGGGTAGCCGAGCCCGAGGTCGTCCTCGACGCAGCGATCGCGCGCGCCGAAGCTCATGATCGAGAAGAAGGCGCCGGTGAGCGGGCCGAACGCGTGCATCACGCGGGTGAGCCGGCGCTCCGCGCGCGGCGTGACGATGCGCACCGGGGCAGGGCGGCGGAGCGCGTGGAACCCCGTGGCCTCGAGGGCCGCCGAGAGCCGCTGCCAGAACGCGGCGAACGGGCGCGGGCGGCCGTGCGGATCGATCGGCGCGCCGATCCAGCGATCGCGCTCGACCGCCATGTACACGTTGTAGCCGCGCAGCCCGTACGCGAGCGCGGCCATCACCACGAAGGCGCTGTCGCGCTCCTCGAGCGGCGGGAAGAACGGCGGGAAGCCGGCGCCCATCTCGCAGGCGAAGGGCGGCAGGGCGAGCGCCTCGCAGCGCACGGCGAGCTCGCTGGTCCGGCGGGCGATCATCGCGCGGCTGCTCGGGCTCGCGATGCTGTAGTAGTCGAGGCCGACGAGATCGACGACGCGCGAGATGCGGGCGGCGTTGAGCGGCGTCGTCTCCTGCCCCATCGGGAAGTTGTGCATCGTGGGCAGGCCGTCGATGCCGGCCGCCGAGAGCGCCTTCGCGAAGCGCCCCATGGCGGTCTCGAGCAGGTGCTCGTGGAACTCGCTCCAGTCGAGGTGGCGCGCGAGGTCCGAGGGCGCCTCCGCGTCGAACGCGACCGGCGGCATGATCGTCGCGAACTTGAGGTCGCCGCCGTCGAGCGGCGCGCGCTCGCGGCCCACGGCGCGCCGGAGCGCCGCGCCGGCGTCCTCGCCCGCGGAGCCGCCGCTCTCGGGCGGCGCCTCCACCCTCCTCGCGTACGCGCGCTGGAGCGCCTCGATGGTCCGGTATTTCTGGCGCAGGAAGTCCCGGTACAGGGTGATCGCGTCCGGGTGGTAGTCCTGGTCGTACGCCCCGTCGCGGAAGTAGAGCGCGCCCTCGTTGTCGATCTGGAGGAGCACGATCGGCCCGTCCGGGTAGAGGTGCGGCCCGAGCACCGGGCCGAGCGCGTGGAAATAACGGGCGACCTCGTCGTGGAACGCGTCGCTCGCGTAGCTCGGCACCGGGAACCCGTACGGCAGCATCGGCAGCACGACCGGGTTGTTCCGCGGCGAGCGGGCCTGGCAGCTCGGGTCCCAGATCACGCGCTCGGGGATGCCGAAGCAGGTGAGCTCCGCGTTGATGTGCGGGCCGGGGCGGGCGATGACGTAGAAGCCGAGCTCGTGCGCGAGGCGGAGGAAGGCGCCGACGTCGCGGCGCAGATCGGTCTCGCCGAAGTCGAACTGCCCCGGGCCGGTCTCGTGGACGGCCCAGGGCACATAGATGTCGACGAGGCGCAGGCCGAGCGCCCGCGTGGCCTCGAGGCAGGCGCGCCAGTCCGTCGGATCGAGCCGCCAGTAATGGAGGCTGCCGGCGTACAGCGGGACCAGCTTGCCGCCGATCTCCAGGCCACCGGGGACGAGCCGCACGCCCCGGCTCAAGCGTTCCTCTGGGACTCTCGCGACCTGCGTCCTCGCCACGCGCGCGCACACTAGCAAGGATCGCCGCGAGAGGGATACCGCCGCGTGCAGGCCGACCGCGTCGATTCAGCGCACCATCGTCAGCGAGCGCGCCACGAAGTCGTAAACGGGCCCCCAGGCTACCCCGAGCAGCAGGGTCGGAACCGCGAACGCGCACGCGGTCGCGCCGAGCAGCGGCCGCAGGGGCGCGGGCTCCGCGCGGTCGCCCTTCTCCAGGTACATCGCGCGGAGGACCCGCGCGTAATAAAAGAGCGAGACCACGCTGTTCAGCACCCCGACGACCGCGAGGACCCAGCTCCACGCGCCCCCGGCGGTGATCAGCGCCGAGAAGAGGTAGAACTTGCCGACGAACCCGGCCGTCGGGGGCAGGCCGGTGAGCGAGATCAGGAACACGGCCATCGCCGCCGCGACGAGCGGAGCGCGGTGCCCGAGCCCCCGGAAGGCGGGGAGCGCCTCGTCGCCGCCGCTCTCCTCGGCCACCGCCATCACCACCAGGAACGCGCCGAGGTTCATGAAGCAGTAGGTGACGAGGTAGAAGGCGATCGCGGCGACGCCGGCGTCGCTGAACACGGAGAAGCCGAGCAGCATGTAGCCGGCGTGCGCGATGCTCGAGTAGGCGAGCATGCGCTTGACGTTCTCCTGCCCGAGCGCCGAGAGGTTGCCGATGATCATGGTCGCCATGGCGAGGCACCCGGCGACCACCGGCCACGGCGTCTCGACGCCGGGCGACGCGCCCCCGGCCCCGAGCGCGTCCGAGAAGAAGCGCACCAGCACCGCGAAGCCGGCCGCCTTCGGCCCGACCGAGAGGAACGCCGTCACCGGGGTCGGCGCGCCCTCGTACACGTCCGGCGTCCACATGTGGAACGGGGCTGCGCTGATCTTGTAGCCGAAGCCCGCCAGCACGCAGATCGTGCCGACGAAGACGACCTCGGGCACCTTGCCCTCCTGCGCCGTGAGCGCGGCGATGCGCGCTGCGCACTCGCCGAGGTGCATCGCCCCGGTGATGCCGAAGATCCAGCTCATCCCGTAGAGCATGATCCCCGAGGCGACGCCGCCGAAGATGACGTACTTGAGCGCCGCCTCGCTCGACCTCGCGTCGTCGATCTTGAAGCCCGCCAGCACGAAGCTGACGATGCTGACGAGCTCGAGCGACAGGTAGATGAGCAGCAGGTGGCGGCTCGCCGCCATCAGGTTCATGCCGAGCGACAGCACGAGGAGCAGCGTGAAGAACTCGCCCTGCTCGCGCCGGAGCTCGGGCGTGGCGCCCGGCTCCCTCGGGGGCACGAGGAAGGGGAGGAGCGCCGCCGTGGCGAACGCGAACAGCACGCGGAAGAGGTTCGAGAAGCGATCGAACGCGAGCAGGCCGTAGAAGAGGTCGTGAGGCCCCGCGTCCGTCGCCAGGAAGTACGCCCCGAGCCCGCCCGAGGCGAGGAGCGCCGCGACGCTGATGGCCATGAGGCCCGCGAGCTTGAGGCGCGCCGGGGCCACGAGATCCCACACGACGAGCAGCAGCGCGGCGGCGATGAGCCCGAGCTCCGGCGCGAAGTACGGGAGGCTCTGGAGGTTGTCGAGGGTGCGGGTTTCCACGGCTTATCTGGTGCTGGCGAGGACGACCTGGCTCGCGGCGGCGCCCCCCGGCGTGACGTCCAGGAGGGCGGACGCGGCCTCGCCAGCGCCGCGCGCGCGCGGCGCGGCGGCGATCTGGAACTGCCCCGGCCTGTCCACCAGGCGGTGCATCTCGAGGGCCCCGCGGTCGCTGAGGCTGAGCAGCGGGCGCGGCCAGAAGCCGAGGACGACGACGAGCGCCGCGAGCGGCGCGATCGACGCGATCTCCCGACCGCGGATCTCCGGGAACCTCCCGCCGAACGGCTCCAGGTACTTGCTCGTCCGCCACGACTCGCGGAACTTCCCGAGGAACATCCGCTGCAGCGCCCAGAGGTGGTAGGCCGCGGTGACGATCACGCCGACGGCGGCGAGGATCGTGAGGGCGCGGTAGCGCGCGAAGGCGCCGATGAACGTCATCGCCTCGCCCCAGAAGCCGGACAGGCCGGGCAGGCCGAGCGACGCCATGAACGCGAGGCCCACGAACGCCGTGTAGAGCGGCATCTCCGAGGCGAGCCCGCCGAACTTGTCGATGTCGCGGGTGTGCACCCGGTCGTAGATGACGCCGACCAGCGTGAAGAGCATCCCGGTGATCAGGCCGTGGTTGAACATCTGGACGAGGGCCGCCTGGATGCCCTGCGGCGTCATCGCGCCGAGCGCGAGCAGGGTGAAGCCCATGTGGCTCACCGAGGAGTAGGCCACGAGCTTCTTCAGGTCGCTCTGCGCCATGGCGCAGAAGGCGCCGTAGAGGATGTTGATCACCCCGAACGCCGCCATCGCCGGCGCGGCCCACTGCGTCGCCTCGGGCAGCAGGGTGAAGTTGATGCGCAGGATGCCGTAGGTGCCCATCTTGAGGAGCACCCCCGCGAGGATCACGCTGATCGCCGTGGGCGCCTCGACGTGGGCGTCCGGCAGCCAGGTGTGGAACGGGAACATCGGGATCTTGATGGCGAACGCGATGAAGAGCCAGATCCAGACCACCTTCACCGCCGAGACGCCGAGGATCTCCATCCCCTGCGCGACCCACGCGACCCTCGAGAGCTCCGGGATCGAGAAGATGCGCTGCGTCGCCTGGCCGTCGACGAGGTAGGCGTCGCCGGCGTTCAGGTAGAACCAGATGAACGCGAGCAGCATGAAGACGCTGCCCGCCAGCGTGTAGAGGAAGAACTTGATCGCCGCGTACTCCCGCCGCGGCCCGCCCCAGATGCCGATGAGGAAGTACATCGGCAGGAGCATCACCTCCCAGAAGACGAAGAAGAGGAACAGGTCGAGGGCGATGAAGACGCCGTACATCCCCGTGACGAGGAGGTTGTACATGGCGAAATAGCCCTTGAGCTGGTCGTGGATGCTGTAGCTCGCGAGCGCGCCCACGAACGAGATCAGCGCGGTCAGGAGGACCATCGAGATCGACACGCCATCGACGCCGACGAAGTACTCGACGCTCAGCGAGCGGATCCACACGCCGTGCTCGATGAACTGGTAGCCGTCGTTCCCGTCGGCCCGGGTGAAGCCCCTGTCGAACGTGGCGTAGAGCCACCCGGCCAGGACGAGGTTCACGCCCATCAGCACGACGGTGAGCAGCCGGAGCTTCCGGTCGTCCTGGTAGCGCAGGAGGTGCGCGAGGAAGACCGCGACCACCCCGAGCAGCGGCAGGAACGTGAGGATCGAGAGGATGTGGTCGCCGATGAAGCCGAGGCCGCGCCCGCGCTCCGCGTGGATGCCCATCGCCAGGGCGCGCCCCGGCTCGGCCGCGCCTTCGGCGACCGCGTCCGACTCGACCACCACGTGCCCGTAGAGCTCGCGGGCGCGCGCGCCCGCGGTCCTCCACCGGACCTCGACCTTCCGGCGCTCGCCCGGCGGGATCACCGCCGCGGCGCCGCCGCCCTCGATCTCCGCGCTGACGCCCGGGGGGAGGCGCGGGTCCTCGGCCGACGTGCGCACGACCACCCGCGTCACCCGCAGGGGCCCGTCGCCGACGTTCTCGATCGTGAACGAGCCGGCGTGGTCCGGGCCGCGCGCCGTGAGCTCGACCGGCGCGCCGGGGGGCTCTGCGCGGAGCGCGATCTGGCCGCGCGGCGCGCGCGCCCGGGTCTCCTCGAGCGGCTGGGCCAGCGCCGGCAGCGCCACCCCGAGCACCACGGAGAGCGCGGCCAGGAGGGAGATCAGGAGCTTCATCGAGGTGGACCCGGCCGGGCTCGCGAGGGCGAATCCACGACCCATGTTGAAGAGGTTCGACATCAGGTTCCCGTGCGCAGGACCACGGCCGCCGCTCACCGCAGGAAGTAACGAACGATGCTGAACAGCGCGACGCCGCCCAGGAGGAAGTAGATGTAGCTCTGGATGCGCCCCGTCTGCAGGGCGCGGAGCTTCGCCCCGGCGCGCAGCGTGCCCTCGGCCACGGCGTTCACGACGCCGTCGACGAGGTAGCGATCGATGGCGCCCGTGATCCACGCCGCGGCCCGGGAGAGGACCGCGACGCCGTTGACGATGCCGTCGACGATCCACCGGTCCATCTCGGCGAGGAAGAGGCGCAGCGCCATGAAGCCGCGCACCACCGTCGCGTCGTAGATCTCGTCGACGTAGTACCTGTTCGAGAGGAGCACGTAGCCCGGCAGCCGCCGCTCCTCCTCCGCCCAGCGCGGCGAGCGCCGCGCCCCGTACCGGGCCCGGGCGCGCGAGAAGGCGACGATCGCGCCGCCCACCGAGAGCGCCATGAGCGCGAGCTCGAGCCCGAGGCCGTGCGGCTTGAACGAGACCTCCGCGTGCGCGAGCACGGGGTGGAGCCACTGCTCCAGGAGGGGCTCGCCGTGGCCGCCCACGAAGTGGCTGGAGAAGCCGAACACCACGCCCGCGAGCGCGGACAGGGCCGCCAGGATCGCGAGCACCCAGGTGATGGCCGGCGGCGACTCGTGGACCTTGGTCGCGATCTCCTCGCGGGCGTGCGGCCCCTCGAACGTGAGGAAGTAGCTCCGCCACATGTAGAACGAGGTGCAGAACGCCGCCGCGAGGCCCATCGCGTAGATGAGCAACCCCGGGATCGGGCCGGTGTTCTCGGTGCCAAACGCCTTCCAGAGGATCTCGTCCTTGGACCAGAAGCCGGCGAAGAACGGGATGGGCGCGGCCGTGATGGCGAGGCACGCCACCTGATAAGCCCGGGCCGTGCGCGGCATGACGCGGCGCAGGCCGCCCATGTTGCGCATGTCCTGCGCCGCCTCCTCGCCGTGCACGACGGCGTGCATCCCGTGGATCACCGAGCCGGAGCCGAGGAAGAGACAGGCCTTGAAGAAGGCGTGCGTCATCAGGTGGAACGCGGCGGCCCAGTACGCCCCGACGCCGACCCCGATGAACATGAAGCCGAGCTGGCTCACCGTGCTGTAGGCGAGCACCTTCTTGATGTCGTACTGGAAGAAGCCGATCGTGGCCGCGAAGAGCGCTGTCGCGGCGCCGATCAGCGCGATGACGCCGCTCGCCGTCGGGCTCAGCGAGAACAGGAAGCAGAGCCGCGCGATGAGGTAAACGCCCGCCGTGACCATCGTGGCGGCGTGGATCAGCGCGGAGACGGGGGTCGGGCCGGCCATCGCGTCCGGCAGCCAGACGTACAGCGGGATCTGGGCGCTCTTGCCGACCGCGCCGACGAAGAGGAAGAGGCAGGCGACCGTGATCAGCCCCGCGCCGCCCCACGCCGTCTTCGACTCGAGGGCCTCCTTGAGGAACGCCTTGCCGCTCGCGTCCTTGATCACGAGCTGATCGTGGATCTCACGGAACGTGACCGTCGAGCCCACGGTCGCGAGGACAACCTCCTTGCCCGGCGAGACGCGCATCCGCTCGATCGCGGCGATCTCGTTGCCGTCGCCCGCGATCACGGCGCCGTCGCCCGGGACGATCACCACGGAGTGCGCCCCGGCAGGGATCTCCTTGCGGACGAACGGCGAGACGCCGAAGGGCCTCGGGTTCGAGGCGAGCTGCGCGGCGTCGGCGATGCCGAGGTACACGCGCGCGCCGGGGTGGCCGGTGAAGGTGAGATAGCCCCTCGCGCCGACGAGCGACGCCGGCCCGCGCTCACCCCCCTTGCCCGCGTCGCGCGCCCCGCCCGCCGCGCCGCGCCCCGCCGCCTCGCGCCCGGCCGCCTCGCGCCCGGCCTCGCCGTGGTCGCCGTGCGGCTCCGCCTCGACCGCGATGAAGCGCGCGCGGTAATCGGAGAGGAACCGGCCGTCGTCGAGCCACCGGGCGCCGAGGCCCCAGAAGAGCAGCGCGAGGCCGACCACAAAGCCCCAGTCGCCGATGCGGTTCACGACGAAGGCCTTCATGCCCGCAGAGGCCTTCTTGTAGTCCCTGTACCAGAACCCGATGAGCAGATAGCTGCAGAGGCCGACGCCCTCCCAGCCGAAGAACATCACAATGAAGTTGTCCCCGAGGACGAGGAGCAACATCGAGAAGACGAAGAGGTTCAGGTAGGTGAAGAATCGCCAGTACGAGGGCTCCGCTTCCATGTAGGAGGCGGCGTAGACATGGATGAGCGTGCCGACGCCGGTGATGATCAGCGTCATCAGGCAGCTCAGCGGGTCCATCGCGAACGCGAAGTTCACGTCGAGCGACCCGATGCGGACCATCTGCCAGGCGAAGCTGTGGAGATAGCGCTCCCCCGGCGGGAGCCCGACGAGCGCCACGAGGCCCGCGATCCCGAGCAGGAAGGCGCCGATCATCGCGGAGACGGCGACGAGCGTGACGCCGAAGCTCCCGATGTGGAGTCGCCTCGACAGCTCGCGCCCGAACGCGCTCCGCTGCAGCGCGCGGCCGAACAGCGCGTTCGTCACCGCGCCGAGCAGCGGCAGGAGCGGGATCCACCAGAGCGGCGCCAGCGACGCGTGGACGTGCGTGACCTGGCCGGAGTAGTCGGACATCGTAGGATCAGCCGGTGAGAAAAGAGGGCTGGCGCGCGCGAGCTGCCTTGCAAGCACCGCGAGTCAGCGTGGCTGTCGGCTCTGTTGACTCCCCCGCGAAGCCGGAGGAGCCGCACGTTAGGGGCAGTTCGGAGGTCGGGTCAATACCTCCATCGGCTGCGCTCCGGCGCGCGGCACGCCGCTGTCGCGCGCGTCTCGCATGCTGAAGCAAGGGCGCTATCCACCCTCGACCGCGCCGTCCCCTGCCGGCGGCGGCGCGCCGACCGTCGCGCGCCGGAGCGCGAGCCACAGCTCCCGCCTCCCCTCTCCGGTGATCGACGAGAAGCCCAGCGCGCGGCGCGGCGCGCCGCCCGCGGTCCGCGGGGCCGCGGCGGACAGCGCGTCCAGCGCGCGCCGGACCGACGAGCGGGGCACCTTGTCGATCTTCGTCGCGACGAGGAGCAGCTCCACGGGCCGGCGGGCCACGTCGCGCGCGGCCTCGATGAAGCGGATGAGCTCGATGTCGTCCTCCTCGAGCCCCCGCCGCGGGTCGACGAGCAAGACCACCGCGGCGAGCGTGACGCGCCCGCGCAGGTACCCCTCGATGAGCGCCGCCCAGGCGGCCTGCTCCGACTTCGAGCGCCGGGCGAAGCCGTACCCCGGCAGATCCACGAGCTGGAAGATCGCGCCGTCGCGCGCGCGCGCCTCGTAGAGGTTGATCTGCCGCGTCGCCCCGGGCGTGGAGCTCGTCCGCACGAGCCCCTTGCGCTCGACGAGCGTGTTGATGAGGCTCGATTTGCCGACGTTCGAGCGCCCGGCGAACGCCACCTCCGCGCGGACGGGCGGCGGCAGCGACGCGAGCGACCCCGCGCCGGCGACGAAGGAGGAGTCGACGATCTGGAACGGATCGAGCTGCCGCTCGGCGCGCGCCGGCGGAGCAGCCTTGGCGGGCGGCGGGCGGCGGGCGCTCACTTCGACCCGGGAGGCTGGAACTGCGGCTTGCACTCGTCGCACTGGCAGAGCGAGCGCAGGTACCGGAACGTGAAGATGCCCGCGTCGTGCCGGTCTCCCCACGTGAACTGGAGCGCGTAGTTGCCGACCTGCTCGATCTCGCGGAGATCGAGGTCGCCCCCGGGCACGAACTTGATCGTGCCGCCGTGCCCCTGGCAGTTCGCGCACGGGCAATAGCCGCGCAGGATCTCGTGCGGGAGGACGCTGCGATGGCCGTCGGCCCAGTGAATCTCCATCACCCGCGCGCCGTGCGGCGCCTTGACCTGCGTGGGGGTAATCCTCGGATCCTGTGGCATGGTGAGACCCTTCAACCGACGGCAGTACCACGCCGATCCGGCGCTGCAAAGGGCGGCGGGGCCGGGTGAGCGCCGCGCCGCCGCGCTCCGTCCGTCGTGTGTCCGTCGTGTCCCTCAGCCCGGCCGGTGCTCGGCGGCGCCCCTGTGATCGGCGGCGCGCCGGCGGCGGCCCTGGGCGACGCTAGACCGCGGCGACCGCGGGCGCCGCGGCGGCGACGAGCGTCGCCTCGACGCGCTCGAGGATCCGCACGACCGCCGCGCCCTCGTCGAGGGGCGAGCGCGGCGGCGCGCGCTCCTCGACGCAGCGGAGGAAGTGCTCGATCTCCACCGAGAGCGGCTCGCGCCACGGCACGCGGAGCTCGTGCCCGGCCGGCGCGAGCTCGCCGCCGTCCACCGCGCCCGCCGCCGCGCCGCGGCCGTCGAGGAGCAGCAGCCGATCGGGCGCGCGCACGTCGTCGAAGAGCGCGACGCGCGCGGCGCCCACGAGCCGCAGCCGCCGCTCCTTGGTCGGGCTCGACGAGCAGAGCTCGATCTCCGCGACGAGCCCGCTCTCGAGGCGCGCCTCCAGCGTGACGCGCTCGCCGCTGACCGAGGCGCGGGCCCGCGCCTCCACGAGCGGGCTCGGGTCGAGCGCCGAGAGCACCGACAGGTCGTGCGGCCCGAGCGTCCAGAGCGCCGAGCGCGCCCCGCCGCCGCCCGTGGAGAGGCGGGCGGCGCTGAAGCGCACGAGCTCGCCGAGGCGCCGCTCGCGCGCGAGCGCGACGAGGTGCACCACGGAGGGGTGGTACCGCAGCAGGTGGCCGACCATGCCGATCCGGCCGAGCGCGGCCGCGCGGGCCGCGCAGCGGTCCGCGTGCGCCGCGGACAGGGCCAGCGGCTTCTCGACGAAGACGTCGGCGCCGGCGTCGAGCGCGCGCAGCGTGAGCTCGGCGTGGCTCGCCGCCGGCGTCGCGATGATCACCGCGTCCACGCGCGCGGCGAGCGCCTCGTCGAGGGTGCGCACGAGCCGCGCCCGCGGGGCGAGCGCGCGCGCCCGCGCGAGGCGGCCGAGGTCGAGGTCCGCCACCGCGACCACGCGCGCGCGCGCGTTCTCCGACGTCGCGCGGAGCAGCTTCTCCCCCCATCGCCCGCAGCCCACCAGGGCGACGCGGACGCTCAAGGCGCCTCCTCCGCGGCGGCCGAGGCCCCCGACAGGCGGGCGAGCTCGCCGAGGATCCCCTCGCCCTCGCGGTTGCCCGGGTGGATCGAGGGGCCGTTGATGTCGACGAGGAACTCGTAGCGCGCGGGCGGCTCCTCCTCGACCGTCGCGCGCACGCGGACGTGCTGGAAGCAGGCCGACTCGGTGGCGGCGCTCCAGCGGGGCGCCTTGCCCGGGTGCCGCGCGCCGATCACCTCCGGCACGCTCCGGCCGCCCTGCGGGCGGAACTGCTGCACGACGCCGAGCGCCGCCCGCTGGTCCGAGGCGTTGAACCTCGCCTGCACCCAGAGGACCGCCCCGCCGGCGACAGCCGAGGTGCCCACGAGCAGCAGCGTTCGCAGCACCTTGCGGGTGTCCATCCGCGAGCCGTATAGCCCCGGCGCCCGGCGAGAGCCAGCCGGCTGGTGGGGGCCGCGCGCCCGGGCGTGCGCCGCCTAGCCGATGAACGACCCGAGCCCGCGGAACCGGCGGTACCGGTCGTCGACGAGCTCCTCCGGGCCGAGCCCGTCCAGCGAGGTGAGCGTCGACCAGAGCGCCTTGTCGAGCAGCGCCGCGGCCGCGTCGTGATCCTGGTGCGCGCCGCCGGTCGGCTCCTCGACGATGGCGTCGACCACCCCGAGCTGCAGGAGATCCGGCGCGGTGATCTTGAGGCGCGCCGCGGCCTCGTCGGCGCGGGCCCCGTCCTTCCAGAGGATGGCGGCGCAGCCCTCCGGCGAGATGACGGAGTAGCAGCTGAACTCGAGCACCAGCACGCGGTTGGCGACGCCGAGCGCCAGCGCGCCGCCCGAGCCCCCCTCCCCGATGACGGTCGCCACGATCGGCACCCCGACGCGCGCCATCGAGGCGAGCGCGGCGCCGATCGCCTCGCTCTGGCCGCGCTCCTCGGCGCCGATGCCCGGGTACGCGCCCATCGTGTCGATGAACGTGAGGATCGGGAGCCCGAACCGGTCGGCCATCTCGTAGAGCCGGATGGCCTTCCGGTACCCCTCGGGGTGCGGCATCCCGAAGTTGCGCTTCACGTTCTCCTTCGCGCCGCGCCCCTTCTGGTGCCCGACGACCACGACGCTGCGGCCGTGATAGGTCGCCAGGCCGCCGACGATGGAGGCGTCGTCGGCGAAGCGCCGGTCGCCCTTCAGCTCGACCCAGTCCGTGAAGAGCCGCTTGACGTAGTCGAGCGTGTACGGCCGGTTCGCGTGGCGCGAGAGCAGCACCTTCTGCATCGGCGTGAGCCCGGCGAAGATCTCGCGCGCCAGCCGGCCCGTGTTGTCCTCGAGCTGGGCGAGCTCGGGCTCGAAGCGCGGGTCGGCCGCGGCGAGCGCGCGCAGCTCCCGCACCTTCTCGATGAGCTCAGCGACGGGTTTCTCGAAAGGTAGAATGGAGGCAGCCACGGCAGGGACCCTAACGCCGCAGCGGGCGGACGGCTACGGCGCTGTGCTGCCGCGTCGCGTCGCGTCGGGCGGCGCCTCGCGCCCCCCGAGGACGCGCGCCGCCGCTTGCTCCAGGACGCGCGCGACGCCGCCGGCTCCAGGACGCGCGCGCCGCCGCGCCCCTCGCCCGCGTTATTCCGCGGCGTTGGTGGGCTCGGGGTTGCTGAAGGCGTTCGGCGGGACCTGCACCATCGGCCTGGTCCCGAGCACGTTGTAGACCCGGAGCGGCTTCTCCTTGCCCTTCACCCGCGCGGGCTGGAGCTCCTCGGTCTCGAACTTGCCGCCGAGCTGCGCGAACGTGGCCTCGCTGATGACGATCTGGCCGGCCAGCGCGATGGAGCAGAGCCGCGCCGACGTGTTCGCCACGTCGCCGATCACCGTGTAGCTGAGCGCCTTCGAGCTCCCGATGTACCCGGCGACGAGCGGCCCGGTGTGGATCCCGATGCCCACGGCGAGCGGCTGCTGCTCCATCTCGAGCCGCTGGCGGTTGAACTCGCCGAGCACCTCGCCCATCTTCAGCGCGCACTCCACGCTGCGGACGGCGTCGTCCCGGTGGGCGACCGGCGCGCCCCAGAGCGCCATGATCCCGTCGCCCATGAACTTGTCGAGCGTGCCCTCGTACTGGAAGATCGTGTCGACCATCCGCTCGAAGTACTCGTTGAGCATCTCGACGAGCGCCTCGGGGCTCGTGCTCTCGCTCATGCGCGTGAAGCCGCGGATGTCGCTGTTGAAGACCGTGCACTCCTCGACGCGCTGCCCGCCCCGCTTCACCTCGAGCTGACCGCTCAGGACGCGCTCGGCGATGTTCGGCGAGAGCAGGCGGCTGAAGCGCTCGCGCCGCACGATCTCGTTCTCGATCTTCTTCCCGAGGATGTTGATCTCGATGAACATCGCCGCCTGGTAGGCGATCGCCGTCACGAGCTCGAGGTCCTTGGGCTGGAACTGCGCGAGCGTCTCCGAGTCGAGCCAGAGCACCCCGAGCACCTCGTTGTTGTGCTGCAGCGGGGCGACGAGCGGCGCGACGATGGCCGAGCTGATCCGGTTCAAGATCATGCTCTTGCCCTTCGACGCCGCGAAATCCATCGCGGCGTCGTGGGTCAGCACCGCGGCGCGCTCGTGCACGACGTGGTTCAAGATCGTCGACGACACGCTGATCGGCGCCGTGGTCCCGTCGCGCCGCTGCATGGCGCGCGGCGTGAGCTCGCCGCTGTCGTCGCGGAGGAAGATCACCCCCCGGTCGGCGCGGATGAACTTGAAGACGCTCGTGAGGATCTTCTCGAGCAGCTTCGTCGTGTCGCGCTCGGCGGCGATCTCGCGGGACAGCTCGTGGGACAGGCGCAGCCGCTCGTAGTCGGCGCGCAGCTGGTTGATGTCGTTCGCGATCCGGTCGAACGCCAGAAACCCCTTGTCGACCGCGGCGATCTGCGTCCCGATCTGCCGGGCCTGATCGTTCACGTCGATGCGCGTGCCCTGCGCGAGGTACGTGCCGCCGTGCGCCCCCGGGCGCCCCGGCAGCGGCGCCGTCCCGCCCGGCCCCTGGACCAGCGGCGGCGGCGGGGCGTGCTGCTGCTGCCGCGGCGGCGGCGCCGTGTGCGGCGGCGCCGCCGTGCCCGGCGGCGCCGGCTGCGGGCGCGGGTACTGAGCCTGCGGCGGGGCCGGGTAGCCGGGATCCCTCGGCGGCGGGTAGCCGTGCGCCGGGGGCGCCCCCTGCATCGGGCCCTGGGGGCTCGCCATGGGCGGCCAGCCCGGGACGACCGGCGGCGCGACCGGGGCGCCCGGATCGTCGAAGCGACCGCGCGTGGAGCCCAGGGCGATCTCGTCGCCGTGCTTGAGGGGCGCCTCGCCCCGGACACGCTCGCTGTTGATGAACGTGCCGTTCAGGCTGCCGAGATCGCGCAGGACGAAGTGATCGCCCCGCTGCTCGATGATGCAGTGCTCCTTCGAGACGATCTTGTCGAGCAGCTGGATGGAGTTGTTCGGGTGGCGCCCCAGCGAGTTCACGGGCCGCAGCTCGATCGCCTGCTGGCCCTCGGCGGTCTGCAGGATGAGGCGGGCCATCGGTCCTGGGAGATTACCCAGCCCGGCACGGCCCGACAATCTTTCCGGCCGAAGTCCCGGACCGACCGAGGTTCAGGAGAGCGCCGCACCCGCACGGGCCGGCGAGCCCTGCCGCGCAGCGGCGCGCGCCGGTCGGGCGGCGCTCGAGGCCGGCCCGCGGGCATACACTGAACATATTGTCAGTCCACTCCCGATCTTCACGAGACCACGCCGCCCGGATCGGCTTTGCGCCCCCCTGCCGCCGCGTTAATCGGCGCCATGGATTCCGCGTACCTCCTCGCCATCGATCAGGGCACCACCGGCACAACAACCCTTCTCATGGACACGGCGGGCGCGACGCTGGGTCGCGCGACACGCGAGTTCCGCCAGCATTTCCCCGAGCCCGGCCTCGTCGAGCACGACCCGGAGGAGATCTGGCAGACCGTTCAGGACGCCGTGGGCGAGACGCTCAAGGCCGCGGGCGTGGCCGGCAGCGCGATCAAGGCGATCGGCATCACGAACCAGCGCGAGACGACGCTCGTCTGGGAGCGCGCCACCGGCCGCCCGATCCACCGGGCGATCGTCTGGCAGGACCGCAGGACGGCGGCGCGCTGCGCCGAGCTCCGCGCCGCCGGCCACGAGCAGGCGGTCGAGCAGACGACTGGGCTCGTGCTCGATCCGTATTTCAGCGGCACGAAGCTCGCGTGGATCCTCGACAGCGTGCCCGGCGCGCGCGCGCGCCGAGCGCGGCGAGCTGTGCTTCGGCACCGTCGACAGCTTCCTGGTCTTCCGCCTCTCGGGCGACGCGGCCGGCGGCTCGCCGGTGCACGCGACCGACGTGACCAACGCGTCGCGCACCCTGCTCATGAACCTCGCCGAGCGGAGCTGGGACGACGCGATGCTCTCGCTGCTCGGCGTCCCGCGCCCGATCCTGCCGGAGATCGTCCCCTCGGCGGGCCGCATCGCGGTGACTCGCCGCTTCCCGCACCTGCCCGACGGCGTCCCGATCGCCGGCATCGCGGGCGACCAGCAGGCGGCCCTCTTCGGCCAGGCCTGCTTCGCGACGGGCGACGCCAAGTGCACCTATGGCACCGGCGCGTTCGCGCTGGTCAACATCGGCGATCGCCCGCTCCGGAGCCGCTTCGGGTTGCTCACCTCCGTGGGATGGCAGATCGGCTCGGAGGTGGTCTTTGCGCTGGAGGGGAGCGCCTTTATCGCGGGCGCCGCGGTGCAGTGGCTCCGCGACGGCCTGGGCCTCATCAAGAGCGCGGCGGAGATCGAGGCGCTCGCCCGCAGCGTGCCCTCGAGCGAGGGCGTCACGTTCGTCCCGGCGCTCTCCGGGCTCGGCGCGCCCTACTGGGACCCGGACGCCCGGGGGCTCGTCTCCGGCGTCACGCGCGGCACGACCGCGGCGCACCTCGCCCGCGCGACGCTCGAGGGGATCGCGTTCTCCGTGGCGGATCTCCTGCGCGCGATGGCCGACGACCTCGGCCACCCGCTGCGCCGGATGCGCGTGGACGGCGGCGCCGCCGCGAACGACCTGCTCCTGCAGCTCCAGGCGGACCTCGCGAACGTCACCATCGAGCGCCCCACGGATCTGGAGACGACGGCCCGCGGCGCCGCAATGCTCGCCGGCGTCGGCGCCGGGCTCTTCCGGACGAAGGAGGAGTCGGCCCGGATGTCCCGAGTGGGGCAGACCTTCCAGGTCGGGATGAGCGACGCGGATCGATCCGCCCACCTGCGCCGCTGGGCCGACGCCGTCGCCCGCACGCGCTCGCAGCGCGGCTGAGCGCGCGCCGGCTCCCCTGATTTTCCAAGCTGTTTTTCGCTTGAGCCAACCTCTCCCGATGCTCGCACCCGGGCCGTCGGCCGCCCGCGGGCGGGCGCGCTGCCGCGCGGCGGCTCGGCGGCCGAACGGGCTTCCGGATCAAGGAATCAACCCTAGGTTGCGAGAGTTAGGCCCAGAGGCCCCCAACCAGCGTAGAGTGCTATGACGACGGCGCATTTCCGTTCAAACTTGGTGCACTTGAACCGAGGCGTTCGGCCAGCCCACCGACGCCTCGCTGCTTTCGATGGAGACGAGGAGGACATGCCGACTACCGAGAATGCTTCAGCCGGCGGGACGGCCGTTCGCGACATCCCGATCGACTGGGAGGCGCTGGAGGACGCCTTCGAAAACAACGCCCCCGAGGTGCACTCGTACCTGCACCTCGGCACGGGCGACGTGCTCCGTGTGGTCGATGGCGTGGCCGACCCGCAGATGCACGCGCGTATCGCGGCGGATCCGAACTACCTCCGGATCGATCCCGTGAGCTCGCGCGAGCAGTACCGCTGGATGGAGCGGTACATCCCGATGGTGGAAGACATGGATCTCCAGGCGAAGCTGAGCCAGGCGATCGACGGCAAGGGCGCGTTCCGTCGCTTCAAGGACGTGCTCATGTCGTACGGCCCGGAGCGGGAGCGCTGGTTCGCCTTCCGGAGCGAGCGGCTGCGGATCTTCATGGAGGCGTGGCTGAACGCGCATGCGCTGAACCCGGTCGCCCGTCCGCTGTGGGTGCCGGAGGTGCCGGCCCGCCCGGAGCCGCCCGCGGCGGCCCCTGCGGTCGAGGTGCCGGCGCGCGAGCGCGAGGAGGTGCGGGAGCCCCGCCGCGGCAGGAGCGTGGAGAGCCTGCGCAAGAACCTGCGGGACATCGCCGAGGCGCTCGGCCCGCGCGACCTCGACACGCTGACGGCGTTCGCGGAGTTCCTGAAGGCGCGCCGCGCGGCCCGCTCGTTCGCGCACCACTACGCCGACGCCCCGGCGCCGTCGGACGAGGAGGCCGGGCCCGCGTCGCAGGAGATCGCGAGCGAGTCGCGCAGCGATACGGCGTGAGGGGGGGCGCCCCGCCGCCGGAGACGTTGCGGCGCGGGGCGCGGAAGGCGAGGAGGATGGAGCGGAGGGAAGCGGCGGGGTCGAGCCGCCGCCGATCTCAGAAGTACCAGTCGGTGCGCGCGCCGATGTAGTGGCCGACGTTCGACTCGGTGCCGGTGGCCGCGAGGTACGGGGACATCCGCCCCTGGACCGCCGCGTCGTTGTAGAAGGCGGCCGTGTAGATGAGCTTGAAGTGCGGCCGCGCGCCGGTGCTCAGCTCACCCGTCGGCACGAGCGTCGGGACGACGGAGACCTTGGCCACGGTCCCCATCTCGCCCTCGCCGACCTTCATGCCCTGGAACGAGGCCTCGACGACGGGGTGGAAGTTCTTGTGGGCGAAGATCGCGGCGTTCGCCTGGACCGAGAAGTCGAGCGCCTGCTCGGGGCTCGTCGGGCCGGCGGCGCCATCGGGCGCCTCGTACGCCGCCTTCACGTAGTGGAAGGTGGCGAGGCCTTCCAGGGCGGCGATGTCGCCGATCCGGAAGCCGACGTGCTCGACGGCCTCGATGGCGAAGGAGCCGGCGTAGGTGCCCTCATCGTTCGCTGCGCCCCAGGTCTGGTACGTCTTGCCCCCGCCGAGGGCGCCGTTGGCGATGCCGGTGCCGAAGCGCACGGCCGTGTCGCTCCAGTTGCCCTGGCCGAGCCCGAGGTGGAGCTTCGCGCCGATGATGCCGCCGAAGTCGCCCGGCGCACGCTCTTCGAGGCCCGGCCCCTGCTTCGCGGCCGGGAGGACGTGGGCCTCGGCGTGCACCTTGACGTGGTGGTTGGCCTCGCCGCCGAACCCGAACTTGTAGTTGCCCGCGAAGATCGTGCGGTTCCTCCGGACAGGGGCATCGCCCTGCTCCGCGTTGCCGGTGGGATCGAAGGTGTACGGCCCGTTCCCGAAGCTCTGCCCGATTCCATCGGGGACACCATTGCCATCGGCGTCTTGCAGCGCCTGGCCCGGCCTGCAGCACGTGTGCCCGATGATCGCGAGGTTCAGGCCCTTGTAGCTGATGCCGCCGCCCTGGCCGCTGAGATCGTCGAGGTAGAAGTAGTCGCCGATGGGCGCGTACTGCTCGCGGAAGAAGCGCGCGCCGCCCCAGACGCTGAGGCCCGGGACGAGGAAGTTGCCGGACTCGATGTAGGCCTGGTTGAACTCGACCTCGATCGTGTCGCCGCCGTTCGACGCGGGCTGCATGAAGGAGCCGTGCGTCGGCCAGATGGCGAAGGTCATCTCGGACTTCACGTAGAAGTCGTCCGGCGTCGCGCCCTTCACCACGTGCGCGACGAAGCTCGGCTCGGAGTAGTCGCCCTCTTCGTAGCGGCCGCCGATGCCGAACCCGAGCAGGTTCATCGACCTGCCCTGGATGTCCTGCCCGTAGAGCGACCACGCCATGCCGAGGCGCGAGTACCAGTGCCACTCGAAGTTCTCGCCCGACACGGCGTGCGCCGACCGCGGAGCTGCGGTGAGGCAAAAGGCCGAGACGGAAACCAGCCCGAGGGCCCGGACTGCGGCGCGCCGACCCGCGGATCGCTTGCTGGGGACCGACGACCTGTCTCTCTTAAGTGATGTCATCGAACGACGCTCCTATCCATGTTGTGGAGTCTACTTGGGTAGTGGGGGGCTGACTGGGCCAGTTGGCCGAGCGCGGTAGCGGAAGCGGTCCAAAGAGATTCTAAGCTTGGCTCTCTACTTGAGCCGGCTCTCTGGGGAAGAGCCTCCCGCAGCCAACGGCCGGCACACGGGGGGCACAGTTAACAGGAACGTTCTGTTCATGTCAAAGGTCTACGAGGCGCCCACGACAGATTGTTACTTTCTGCGACGCGTCAAATACAAGTAATCGAAATCACTTGTAATTGATCGGCTCTTGCCGCCCCGCGGGCCAGAACAGGCGCGCCGAAGCGCGCCAAAACAACGCAACGCGTCAATGCCAAACCCAGCTCGAGCCAGATCGCGCTGGATGAAGTGGGGCCAGAAGAATCTACACGCCCCTTCCGCACGCCGCCGAGAATGAGCCGCACGTTCGGCCGCGGCTCGGCGCGCGCGGCCCGGACCGGAAGGCTGCTTGGACGGGCGCCGCGCGCGTGGTTTCCCGCGCGGCGGAGCTGCTTACGGCGTCGGGAGGTCAATTGTTTCAGGATGTCAAACCAGCCTTTTCGCGGCGTGGCCAAGAACTCGGCGAGACGCCGCTCTCCTCCAGGCAGGGCCATGGCAAGCCCTCGTGCGGCCGGAGCGCCCCTGACGAGCGTGGACGCCCGAGAGAGAGAACGCTGCATCGCCCTCCCTCGCCCCTCGCCCTTCGCGCGCCGGACGCCGGAGCGCCGCGTGGTGCGCCCGGCCTTGCCGCGCAGTTGCGCCGCGCGACAACGCAACGCGTCAGCTCATGGTGTGAGCCACCCAGGTCTCGAGCGGATGAGTCGCGACTGCGTAGCAACGCGCGGGTGGACACGCGCTTGTCCAGGAAAG
This sequence comes from Sorangium cellulosum, assembly GCF_004135735.1. Lineage (GTDB taxonomy): Bacteria > Myxococcota_A > Polyangia > Polyangiales > Polyangiaceae > Sorangium > Sorangium cellulosum_F. The sequence continues at coordinate 8,813,188 of NZ_CP012670.1, forward strand.
CCGCTACGCGGGCGCCTGGGCGCAACCGTCAAGTTTCCTGCGCGCCACGAGCGCGCCGGTCCCAAAGGCATGATTTCGGGAGCGCGACGCACGTTGACGCCGCCCGCCCCTGGCAAGCCGAGCGCGGGTCGCGCCGGGCGATCAGCATTCGTCCGCGACCGCGCCCACGATCCCGTCGAAGAACTCGACCACGCCTGTGCTGTCGAGCATGCGGTTCCAGCCGGGCTCGTCGAACGGCTCGGGCAGCCCGTGATTCGTCAAGAGGACCCCGAAGAGCCCACGCGCCGGGTCGATCCACGCGAACGTGCCCGCCCCGCCCGCCTTGCCGAAGGACCAGGGCGATAGCCGGGTCCCGCCGTGCGAGAAGCGCGGCGTCCAGATCTCCCAGCCGAGCCCCTTGGGCGCGAGCAGCAGGTTGCTGAGGGGCGAGGTGTCCGTCGCGGCGGCGGTGACCTGGGGAGTCTGGTCGCGCGCCATGGTCAAGACCGCCTGTGGGCTCAGCACGCGCACGCCGCCGTAGCTGCCCCCGTTCAGGAACATCTGGCAGAAGATCGCGATGTCCATGCTCGTCGAGAACACGCCGTCGCAGCCCGTGATCCCGCCGAGCGCGAAGTCCTGCTCGTCCTGCACCTCGCCCCGCACGACGCGGCCGCGGCGGGCCGAGTACCCGGTCGCCGCGATGCGCGGCGCGAGCGCCGCCGGCGGGTTGAACATCGTGTCGCGCATGCCGAGCGGGCCCCAGAGGTGGGCCCGCGCGAAGCTGTTCAGATCAGCGCCGGCGACGACCTCGACCAGCCGGCCCAGCAAGCGGTAGGTGAGATCGCTGTAGAGAACGGACGTGCCCGGCGCGTACTCGAGCGGCGTCTCGGCCATGAGCCGCCACGTCGTGTCGGCGTCCGGCTCGTCGAGGGCCTGGTTGTCGACGGGCAGCCCGGCCGAGTACCGGAGCATGTCGAAGACGGTGACGCGCGCCTTCCCGTTCGCCGCGAAGTCCGGCAGGTACGACGCCACCGTGTCGGTGAGCCGGAGCCTCCCCTGCTGCACGAGCAGCATGACCGCGGTCGCCGTCGCCAGCACCTTGGTCATGGACAGGACGTCGAACATCGTGTCCAGCGTGACCGGCTCGGTGGCGCCAGCGACCTTGTTGCCGAAGGCCCGGTGACCCACGATCACGCCCCGCCGCGCGATGAGCGCGGTCGCGCCCGGGAAGAGGCCGTCGTTCACGCGGCGCTGCACGCGCGCGAAGACATCCTCGATCCGCTCCGAACGCATGCCCACCGCCTCCGGGACGCCGGAGGCGAGCGCGGTCGGTGTCGCCGCTCCCGCGGACGAGCTGCGAAGCACCAGAGGAGCCACCGCAGCGAGGGTCGCGACGCCACCGACTCCACGCAACAGATCCCTGCGATTGAACGAATGATCTCCGGTGTCCATGCGAGCCACTCCTTGCGAGGTCTGTTGACGATGCCTGTCGCTCTTGCCATCACGAGGCGCGCACATGCTCTCCTGTCTCACGCGCCCGTGGACAGAAACACGCGAGCACGGCGCGCGGAAACACAGGGCGTTCCGTGCGCCACGTGACACGAGCCGAATCTCGAATCCTCGACGCCGACCACCGCGCGTGGCGCCGGCGTCGCGTCGCGCGCTCGCTGGCCCCCTGGGGCGGCGGGCGGAGCCTCGCCGCGCGGTCGTGGACCTCGGGCTCGCTCGCCTGCGCTCACCGGGAGAGGGCGCGTCTCCTCGGCGCAGACCCCACGCGACATCGATGTTGCCCGGAGCCCGCCGCGCTCCAGCGCGCCGACCGGCGCGACCGCGCCTCGGCGGCGCGTGGGCGGCGCTCCACCTCAGCTCCCCGCGCGCTCTCTCATGCTATGGAAACGCGTCCTCCCAACGCCGATCGCCGGCATGGAACCCCGGCGAAGCCCCATCGGATAGGCGCACTGGACCCCCTCCCCGCGTCGGACGGACGCGGGAACGCCCGCGCTCCAGATTGCCTCGGTGAATACCCAGGCAACGCTTCAGTATTGCTGCATTGTCCTTCGATATCAAGAGTCAGAGTTCCCCCGTGTCGCCGACCGGGGAGTGACGCCGCTGACGGTTGACGGTGCCTCCCGGCGCGCTCGGGGCCAGGGAGCCGACAGCGGCCCCGCGGTGCGAGGGTGTCGCCACGTGGCGTCTGCCGTCGCCTCCGTCTCCGCGCGCGGCGCGCGCGCTCTCGCTCGCTCAGCGCGCTGGCACGATGCTCAGGACGACCCGCGCCCGCGCGCTCTGGTAGTACGCGGCGAGCGCCCGGGCGAGCCGCTGGCCCACGTACCAGCGCTTGAGCGCCGGGGCGACGTCCTCGTAGCGCTGCCCCTTGAACGGCGTGGCGCCGGAGCGCAGCTCGGCCTTGAGCTCGAAATCGCTCGGCTCGAGCATCGGCGCCACCATGCGGTCGAGGTAGAGGCTCGCGCGCGCCTGACGGCGCAGGAGCGCGTCGAGCTCGTCGGAGCTGATGCCCTCGGCGGCCGCCGCGGCGAGGAGCCGCGCGCGGCCGCGGGCGCGCTGCTCCAGGGAGATCCGCGCCGCCTCGGCGCGCTGCGCCACCTCCGCGGACGTCGGCGCGGGCGAGATCGGCAGGCTCGCGAGCAACGTCTCCGTGATGTGCCGCTCGATCGCGGCGCGGACATGCCGGTCGCGGTAGAGCCCGGGCTCCGCGTCGGGGTCGGCGAGCGCCTCGATGCGCGCCTGAAAGGAGAGCTCCCGCTCGAAGATGAACTGAGGGTGGCGCACACCCCCCGTCTCGGGCGCATGCCATCGCACGACGACCCGGTCGAGGAGGATGGACGCCGAGGGCCGCGCCGCCGGCGCGTCCTGGCCACGGGCGCCACGGGTGAGCGACGCGACGGCGATCAGCGCGGCGAGCGTCGGGAGGAGGCCGGGGCGGCGCACGGCGGCAGGCTAGCGCAACGGCGCCGCGCGTCCCAGGCAGAGTCACGGCTCGCGACCCGTTCGGGGCGAAGCTATAGGGCAGGTCATGTACAAGCGCTTCGCGATCGAGGGGGATGTCCACGGCTCGCTCGACCTCGTGCCGCTGGCCGTGCGGCGGAAGCTGGACCTCGCGGGGCTCAAGCTCTCGCTCGCGGGGTGGCAGGCGCTGTCGCGCGCGGAGCGGCTCGCCCTGTGTCAGCTGCCGGTGGACACGGACGAGGACATCGCCGTCTATGCCGAGGTGCTCCGCGGCTTCGCGGCCCGCGCCGGGGTCGCCCTCTCCCCGCTCGCGGGCGCCCCGGTGCGCCGCGCCGACTGGGATCTCGCGGGCGTCCGCGCGCGGCTGTCTGCCCGGCTCGGCCCGGGCGGCGCGCCCGACGACGACGCGCTCGGCCGGCTGACCGAGGAGGAGCGCTACGCGATCTACAAGCTCGCCGATCCGGCGCGCGGGCCCGAGAAGCTGCGCGCGCTGCTCGGCGAGCTCGGGCTGCTCCGGGACGATGGAGGCGACGGGCGGCCGCCCGGCTGATCCGTGGACCGACGCGCCGCCGTCAGCGCGCCGCGCTCACCACTCCAGGAAGACCTTCGGCGGGTTGACCTCGGCCGTCACGCGGGGGACGTCGACGAGCACGTCGAGGAACGTGCTGCCCGGCTGGGTCATGTCCAGGTTCGCCGCCTTGGGCTCGACGCGCGGGATGATCGTCTCGGGGTTGACGGTGGCCACGTCCTCCGGCGTGCCCGAGATCCTCACCTGCACCGTCGCCGGCCGGGTCGCGAGGCGCGGCATCCCGACGACCTCGACCTTGCGATCGAAGGTCCGCGAGGCGAGCTCGCGGCCGATCTCGAGCGTCGCCATCACGTTGTCGGCGTCGTACGTGACGAGCTTCGGCGGCCGCTCGAGGGCCAGCGCCCGCTGGTAGGTGCCCTCGGTGAGGCCGGTGATGTCGAACGGCACGGAGCGCGCGAGCTGCATCACGTCGACGATCGAGCGCGGGCCGCGGGCGTTCACCATCGGCGGCTCGATCGAGACCATCCCCTTCACGACGAAGCCCTGCGCGGCCTCCCCCGCGCGAGGCACGTGCACCGGGATGGCCCGCGTGACGACGTCGTCCCAGCGGAGCTCGATCGTCGAGGGGTGGATCTGCTCGATCGTCAGCCCCGCCGGCACGTGGAACATCGAGGACTCGAGCTCGATGCGCTCCACCGTGCCGTTCCGGAGGTCGAGCCGCAGCGTCCCGAGGCTCTCGGCGCGGAGATCGTCGAGCTGGGTCCGGGGGCCCCGCACCGTGACCGCCACCTCGTTCGGGACCTGGGTCATGAGCTGGCGGTTGCTGGAGTCGGGCGGGAGGATGGCGACGACGTCGAGCATCATCGTGCGCTGCGCGTTCTCCGCGCCGTGGATGAAGGCGTAGAGGCACAGCGCGAACGCCAGCGAGAGGAGCTTGAGCCCGATGTTGTCGAGGAGCGCCAAGCGCAGCGCCTCGCGGAGACCGGCCAGCGTCATGGCTCACCCCGCGGGGGCGTCCCCTCCGCGCTCCCCTTGGCGGCGCCGCTCGTCGCGGCCGGGCCCGTCGGGACGAAGGTGCGCTGCGACGGGACCGGAGAGTCGGTCGCCGCCGCCGGGACGTCGACGACCGCCGGCCGGCCTCGCTCCGACGACGGCCGGTCGCCGTCCTGCGCCGGCGGCGCGCCGCCCGGCGGGCGCGCCTCGGCGCTCCCCGCCGCGGCGCTCGACCCTGCCGCGCCGCTCGACCCCGCCGCGGCGCTCGACCCCGCCGCGGCGCGCGCGTCGGCGCTCGACCCCGTCGCGGCGCGCGCCTCGGCGCCCGAGCGCATGGGCGTGGAGGTGGTCGACATCCTCGCCATCGGTCGCGTCGCCTCTGCCTCGGCCGCGCCCTTCATGTCCCCCGGCCCCTTCATGATCTCCGTCGGCGCCTTCATGATCGACGACGTCTTCGTGATCGGCGTCGCGGGCTTGCCCTCGATCGGCGCGGGCTTCGGGGCGGCGGGCTTGCCCGGCTCGCTGACCTGCCCGACGGCGCCCTGCGCGGGGCCCGTCGAGGGCCGCGCCGGCGCCGCCGGCAGGCTCGCGCGGCCGCCGGAGGCCACCTTCTTCGCGAAGCGCCGCCGCCGCGACGAGCGCCCGAACAGCCCGAGCAGCGCGTGCCGCAGCGACTGGCCGTCGAGGTTCGAGACGATGTTGCCGCTGAAGCAGAAGCTGATCGTGCCGCGCTCCTCGCTGACCACGACCACGACCGCGTCGGTCTCCTCGGTGATCCCGAGCGCGGCGCGGTGCCGCGACCCGAGGCTCGCGTCGAGGATCTTCGTCTCCGGCATCGGGAAGAAGACCCCGGCGCGCGCGATCTTGAGATCGCGGATCAGCACCGCGCCGTCGTGGAGCTTGTTCACGGACTCGGGCACGAAGAGCGACACGAGCAGCTCCCGGGTCACCACCGAGTCGATGTGGATGCCGTCGCTCTTGACGAACTCGAGCACGTTCGCGTCCTGCTCGAAGGCGATGATCGCGCCCATCCGGTGGCGGGCGAGCTCGGTCGCGGCCGCGACCACCTCGTCGATGACGCGCGACTGCTGCTCGCGGCCGCTCGTGAACCAGTTGCTGCCGCCGACGCGGATGAGGGCGCGGCGGATGTCGTTCTGGAAGACGACGACGACGATCAGGATGATCGACGAGAGCAGCCACGAGAGCAGGTTGAGGAGCGTGGTGAGGCGGAAGAGCTTCGCCCCGAGGTAGATGAGGAAGACGATGCCGAGCCCGAACCCCATCTGCATCGCGCGGGTGCCGCGCAGGACGAGCAGCGAGCGGTAGACGACGTAGGCGACGATGAAGATGTCGACGAAGTCCCGCAGGATCTGCGTCACCGGTCGGGCCGAGAAGAGGCGCAGCAGCCCTTCGGTCATCGTCGCGCGCCCCCCTGGGTGAGGGGAGCGGCGCCGTCCTGGCCGCGCTCGCCAGCGCGCCCCGCGCCGGCGCGATCGATCGCGCGCATCACGTCGAGCGCCTGGCGCACGGGCCCGACGTCGTGGACGCGCACCGCCGCGGCGCCTCGCGCGGCGCAGGCGAGCGCGGCCGCGACGGTGCCGCCGAGGCGCTCTCCGGGCGGCGCGAGCTCGGCGCCCGCGCGGCGGCCCCGCTCCGCGGCCTCCGACGCCGCGGCCCGCGCGAGGAACGACTTGCGGCTCGGCCCGACCAGGACCGGAAAGCCGAGGGAGCACAGCTCGCCCAGGCGGGCGCACAGCTCGAGCGACTGCCGCGCGTTCTTCGCGAAGCCGAGCCCCGGGTCGAGGACGAGGTCGCCCCGGGGCAGGCCCGCCTCGATCGCCCGCGCGGCGGCGCTCGACCACTCGCGCGCCACGTCGCCGACGACGTCGCCGTAGGCGTCGTCGGGGTACACGGAGAACCCGGCCATCGCCGACATCGGGCCGCGGCTGTGCATGAGCACGAGCGACGCCCCCCGGCGCGCGCAGAGCGCGCCGAGCTCCGCCGCGCCGTCGAGCGAGATCGAGTTGACCACCGCCGCGCCGTCGTCGAGCGCGCGCGCCGCGACGACGGGGGAGGTCGTGTCGATGGAGACGACGGCCCCCCGCTTCACCGCGGCGCGGACGCTGCCGCCGACGCGTGCGATCTGCTCGTCCTCCGGCACGGGCTCCGCCCCCGGCCGCGTCGACTCCGCGCCGATGTCGATCATGTCCGCCCCCTCGGAGAGCATCGCATCGATCTGCGCAAGGGCCGTGTCTTCATCCGTGAAGCGACCACCGTCGGAGAACGAATCCGGCGTGCGGTTGAGGACCCCCATGATCACCACGCTCCTGCGGCGTTCGAGCAGCATGCGCAGAGGGGACATTTCCTGTGGGTAGCAACTTTTGCGCCGAGCGGCAATTGTCTGCTCGAGCCGATCTTTTCCGGGAGCATTTGGAACATCGCGCGGGTGTCCGGGCGCCGGTGGTGGGGGCACTTGGGGAGCTCACCGGCAAGGCTGCGCTCCGCCGGGCGGCGTCCTTTGCAACCCCCCGGGCGCCGGATCTGCTCCCGCCGCCGCTCGGCGGCCCGGCTCGGTCCGCGCTCCCGGCCGGGGCGCGACGGGTGGCTCGCCACGCGCCGCTGACTCGGCCGCGCTTCTTTGCTACGGTCCGGCGCACACCTTGACATCGGCGGTCCCCCCGGGGCCGCCGGTGGCGGCGGGGCGGCGCGCGAGCGGGCCCCGTCAACCGTTTGCCAGGCAGATCGAGCGGACGAGACCGAGCGGTTCCATGCTGCGCACGCGTATCCGAGCAGGTCCCCTCGCCGGCCTCGTCCTGAGCGCCCTCTTCGCGGCGCTGTTCGCCGTGATCAGCGTGGGCGAGCTCTTCATCCCGGCGCTCAGCCCGGAGATGGGCGAGCCCGCGCCCGTCACGCTGCGCGTCCCGTACGGGCCCCGGATCGTGCGCGACACGCACGACGGGAGCTTCACGCTGTCGTACGAGCACGGGCGCGTGATCGTACCGCGCGGCACCGTGCTCTCGGAGCACGACGAGGACCACAACGCGGCGATGGCGTACGAGACCGTGCGCCGCATGCGGCGGCCCGGGCTCGGCGCGCGGATCGCGAGCCTGTACGTCATGTACCTCATCGTCAGCCTGATGCTGACGGTGTACCTGCGCCGCTTCGGGCAGAACCGGGTCCGGCTGCTCCGCACGCAGGTGGGGATGTTCGTGCTGATGACGGGCTCGCTCGTCGTGGCGAAGCTCCTCCTGCTCTTCACGGCGCTGCCGGAGTTCTGGATGCCGGTCGCGGCGCTCCCGCTCTGGGTCGCGATCGCGTTCGACCGGCGGACCGCGTTCCTCGTCGAGGTGGGCGTCGGGTTCATCGCCGCGTCGCTGCTCCGCTTCGACGTGGTCCTCCTGTCGGTGCTGCTCATGCGCGGCATCGCCGCGACGATGTTCTTCTTCAAGCGCAAGGGCTCGCGGCAGCTGCTCGCCTCGGGGAGCTTCGCCGGCCTCGCCGGCGCCATCGGCTTCATCGCGCTCACGGTGCTGTTCGAGGGCAGCTTCGACCTGGGCGCGGATCTGAAGCGCTTTCTCGGCTCCAACGTGCTGGCCTGCATCGGCGGGGGCCTGCTCGTCGGCCTGCTCGGGCGGACGCTCCGGGAGCCGGCCGAGCGGGCGATGGGGCACGTGCCCCGCGACAAGCTGCTCGACCTCACCGATCTGGAGCAGCCGCTGCTCAAGAAGATGGCGGCCGAGGCGCCGGGGAGCTGGGAGCACGCGCGCGCGATGGCGAACCTCGCCGAGGCCTCGGCCGCGGCGATCGGCGCCGACGCGCTGCTGACGCGCGTGGGCGCCTACTACCACGACCTCGGCAAGACGGTGCAGCCCAAGTACTTCATCGAGAACCTCGCGCCGGGCGAGCGCTCGCCGCACGAGGATCTCGAGCCGGACGTGAGCGCCGACGCGATCATGGCGCACGTCGTGATGGGCACGAAGATCCTGCGCGAGGGCAACATCCCCGAGCCCGTGGTCGAGTTCGCGTACACCCACCACGGCACGCAGGTCGTCGAGTACTTCTGGCACAAGTGCCTCGAGCACGGGAACCCGAAGGGCCTGACGCAGGATCACTTCCGTTACCCCGGCATGAAGCCGCAGACGAAGGAGACCGCGATCCTGATGCTCGTCGACTCCATCGAGGCGGCGTCGCGGACCATCTGGCCGCCCGAGCAGAAGAAGTTCGAGGAGATGATCCAGCGGGTGATCTTCTCGAAGCTCGCGGCCGGCCAGCTCGATCAGTCGGGGCTCACGATCGAGGATCTCCGCATCATGACGAGCCGGATGGCGTCGACGCTGGTCAACATGAACCACGGGCGCATCAAGTACCCGTGGCAGCGCGAGGCCGATCGCGCCGGGCAGCCGCCGACGCCCACGCCGCACCCCTCGCGCCCCGGCACCCCGACGCCCACGCCGAGCGCGGCGACGCCCACGCCGAGCCCGGCGCGCCCCGCCACGCCGACGCCCACGCCGCCATCCGGCGCGCCGGCCCGCGACGGGAGCGCCGCCGCGCCGCCCTCCTCGCCGAAGGGCGGGGCGCCCGCGGGCGGCGACGACGGCGAGGGGGCCTCCGGCGCGAAGGACGGCCAACCCGAGGACTCCGATCGGGCGCCCAGGAAGGCGCACTGAGCAGAGCGGGCGGGCCGCGCGCACGTCGCGCCGCGCGCCCTCATCCAACCGAGGCGTAGAGGCCCGCGCCCTGAAAGGAAGGTCCGATGCCCCCGACGATCGAGCAGAGCTTCATGAAGGCCCTCTTCCACGGCATCATCGCCGAGGACATCATCTTCCCGTACCCCGAGCTGCCGGCCGAGGAGCGGGAGACGACGTCGATGATCCTGGACAGCGTCCGGCGCTTCTTCGCCGCGAACGTCGACAGCGCCAGGATCGATCGAGAGCACGCCATCGACCCCGGGCTGCTCGACGAGATGAAGAAGCTCGGCCTGATGGGGCTGCAGCTCCCGTCCGAGCACGGCGGGATCAACCTCGGCGCCATGGCGTACGCGCGCGTGATGCAGGAGGTCGGCGGGCTCGACGCGTCGATCGCCGTGACCCTCGGCGCGCACCAGTCGATCGGGCTGAAGGCGATCCAGCTCTTCGGGACGGAGGATCAGAAGCAGCGCTACCTGCCGAAGCTGGCGACCGGCGAGTGGGTGGCGGCCTTCGCGCTGACGGAGCCGGGCGCCGGCTCCGACGCCGCGGCGATCAAGACGCGCGCCGAGGTGTCGGCCGACGGCTCGTACTACACCCTGAACGGGTCGAAGATCTGGATCACGAACGGCGGCTTCGCCGACGTCTTCACGGTGTTCGCCCGGACCTCCGCGCTCGAGGAGGGGAAGAAGCCGAAGCTCACGGCCTTCATCGTGGAGCGGGGGATGGGCGTGAAGAGCGGGCCGAACGAGCACAAGCTCGGGATCCGGGGCTCGTCGACGACGGAGCTCTTCTTCGACGACGTGCGGGTGCCGCGCGAGAACGTGCTCGGCGAGGTCGGCAAGGGCTTCAAGGTCGCCGTCGAGGTGCTGAACAACGGGCGGCTCGGGCTCTCGGCGGGGTGCATCGGCGCGTGCAACACGCTCCTCCGGATGGCGATCGACAGGGTCCAGGAGCGGCGCGCGTTCGGGCGGAACATCGGCGATTTCGGGCTCATCAAGGACAAGATCGCGACGATGCTGGCGCAGACGTACGCGCTCGAGTCGATCACCTACCTGACGGCGAGCCTCGTCGACGCCAGGCTCCCCGACTTCTCGCTCGAGAGCGCGATCTGCAAGGTCGTGGGCAGCGAGACGCTGTGGTTCGTGGTCAACGAGACGCTCCAGATCGCGGCCGGCATCGGCTACATGACCGACTACCCCTACGAGCGGCACCTGCGCGACGCGCGGATCAACATGATCTTCGAGGGGACGAACGAGATCCTCCGCTGCTTCGTGGCGCTCTCCGGGATGAGCGGCCCGGGCAAGGCGCTCGCCGACGTGGCGAAGGCGATGCGCGAGCCGATCAAGGGCTTCGGGCTGCTCAGCGACTTCGCGATCCGCAAGGCGCGCTCGGTGCTCGGGCGCGAGCGGATGACGAAGGCGCACCCGCTGCTCAGCCGGGAGGCGGTGATCTTCGAGGAGTACACCGCGGAGCTCGCCACCCACAGCGAGGACATGCTCCGGAAGCACGGGCGGGAGATCGCCGAGATGCAGTATGCGCAGCGCCGCATCGCGGAGATGGCGTTCGACCTCTATTGCATGGCCGCGTGCATCTCCCGCACGACGCGGGCCATCGAGCGGCGCGGCGAGGACGGGGCGCGGCGGGAGATCGACCTCACGACCGTGTTCGTCGGCATGGCGCACAAGCGGCTCATGCAGCACGTGGCGGACTTCCAGAAGAACGACGACGAGCTGCGCAAGGCCATCGCGATGCGGGCCTATGCGGATCGGGCCTACCCGTTCGATATCCTGTGACCGCGGCTCGCCTCACCTCCGCTGACGCCGAGCGCCGCGCGCCTCACCGCGGCTCGCCTCACCTCCGCTGACACCGAGCGCCGCGCGCCTCACCACAGCTCGCCTCACCTCCGCTGACACCGAGCGCCGCGCGTCTCCATCGCATCACGCGCATCGCCTGTGTGCGCGCTGTTTCAGGAACATGTCACGCGCGGTCTGGACGGATTGCGATGCGTGTCGATCGGGAGTAGCATGGATGTAGACTCTTCGACAGGAATCGGGTGATCACTTGTCCCAGGCGGGGTCACTGGGTGGCAGGTGCGGAGCCATGAAGGAGACTGCTGAAGGTCGAGCCGTCATGGGCAAGTATCGCCTCGAGCGCAGGCTCGGCGGCGGTGGCATGGGCGATCTCTGGCTGGGCTTCGACGACAAGCTCAGGCGGCGGGTGGTCATCAAGTTCATCCGGAGCTTCGCCGCGACGGAGCCCGAGCTCATCGCCCGCTTCGAGCGCGAGGCGCGCGCGTCCGCGCGGGTCCGGAGCCCCTATGTCATCGAGACCTACGACTACGGCGTCGATCGGGGCTGCGCCTTCATCGTCATGGAGTACCTGGAGGGCGAGGATCTGAATCGCCGCCTCGAGCGGGAGCAGAAGATCCCGCTCGCGCAGGCGACGACCCTGTTCACGCAGCTCGGCAAGGGCCTCGACGCGATCCACGCCGCGGGGGTGGTCCACCGGGACCTGAAGCCGGGGAACATCTTCCTCGCGGTGTCCGGCGGCGATGAGCTGGTGAAGGTGCTCGACTTCGGCGTCGCGAAATCATCCTGTTCGCGCGACAGGATCACGAAGACGGGGATGGTCCTCGGGACTCCGCGGTACATGAGCCCGGAGCAGGCGATGGCGCCCAAGCAGGTCGATTACCGGACCGATCTCTGGTCGATGGCGGTGATCCTCTACCGCGCGGTCACCGGCCAGTGTCCTTTCGCCGGCGCCAACATCAACGAGGTGGTCAGGCACATCTGCCAGACCTCGTTCCCGAGGGCGTCCGAGCTCGCGCCGGAGCTCCCGCCCGGCGTCGACGCGTTCTTCACCCGGGCGTTCGAGTTCGATCCCGGCGCGCGGTTCCAGTCGGGCAAGGAGATGATGGAGGCGTTCTCCGCGCTCGCGCCGGCCTCCACGCCGTGGCCGGAGCCTTCGCGCGCGCCCCGCGGCGGGCCGCCGCCCGAGACGAGCGCCATCGTCCGGCTGGGTCCGCCCGCGTCGCCGCCCCGCTACCCGATGGACCAGACGACGATGGCCGCGATGCTGGCCACGCCGGCGAACGATCTCGGCGGCGCCGCGGCCCCGGAGCCTGCCGCGGCGGTCGAGCTCCCGTCGTGCGACCGCGCGAGCGAGGTCGCGCTGGACAGCCGCGTCCTCCCGCCGCTCCGGGTCCCCTGGCTGGTCGCGATCGCGCTGCTCCTCGCGGCCGCCACCGTGGTCTGCCACAGCATCGTCCAGGGCGCGTCCTGGTCGCTGGCGCAGCCGCTACCGCGCGTCGGTGGTGGGCGCCTCGGTGATGCGGCGCGTCCACCGGAGCCTGGGGGCGCCCTCGTCGACCCAGCGATCGCGCACGCGGCGCGCGAGCTCGGGGTGATGGCTCGACTTGACGGCCATGGCGGACACGAGGCACGTCCCTGGCCATGACTCGTACGCCGCGATCGCGCCGGCGTACGCGTCGCTCGCGAACACCGACTCCAGGCTGCCGTCGAGGAGCTTGAGCACGAGCGGCCGCACCTCGCCGTCGATCTCCTGCGTCGTCCGGATGAGCTGCGCCTCGCCGAGCCGGACGCCGTAGGCGTCGGCGAGCGGCGCGTGCTTCGCCCAGAACTCGTCGAGGCAGCTGTCGGGATCGCTCGGGCCGGACGTGTCGGTATAAAGCACCGTCACGAGGGCGTGATGCGCGTCGCCGTACCGGTAGGTCGCGCGCGTCGGGTGATTCCAGATCCGCACCCTGCGCCAGCTCTTCCAGTCGACGAGCGGGACATCGAGCGTGTTGAACCGGTCCCGGCGGCGCCCCCACGGCTCGCTGAGCAGCCGCTCCAGCGCGGCCCGCTCGGGGTCGGCCGCGTCGCCCCCCGGGTTCTCGCGGGTGATCGAGGCCGGCGTCGGCGGCAACCCCGGCGGCCTGGGCGGCGGGCTGCTGCCGCAGGCGGCGACGCCGGTGAGCCACGCGAGGAGAGCGGCGGCCGAGGCGGTCGCCCGGAGAGGGAAAGAGCGCGCTGTTGGCCTGGATACGGACATGGGCAATCCAACGAGTCCCACCACCACCCGGCCCCGCGAGCGGATCCCGCGGCGCCGCTACAATCGGACCTCGCGCATCGCGATTTTATTCTTGTCGAAGACGCCCAGTCCGAGCTCGCCCGCGATGCGGATGTACGAGGGCTCCCGGCTCGCCTCTTTCAGCGTGGGCAGCCCGTTCTCCTTGCGCCAGGTCTCGACCACGCCCCAGCCGATCACATCCATGGCGACCGGATCCGTCGTGACATAGACCGACTCGTGCAGGACGCGCCGCTTCGGGTTCTTGTCGAGCGGGCCCTGGTCGTAGATGAGCTTGAAGCCGTCGGTGATGTGAAGGCGGACACGGCTCTTCACGACATCCTGGGCATAGAGCTCCGCGATCTGCGGGCTCGCGGTGTGCTGGTGGAAGGCGTGCGGGTTGATCGTCGCGCCGTGGGTGATGTTCTTGAGGCAGCCGGTGTAGCCGCAGATCGAGTGATCCTTGATCAGGGACACGTTGATCACCGCGGTCGCCTCGGTGAACGGGCGCACGAACTTGGTGGGGATGCCGCAGACCGAGATGCTCGGCATCACCGCGTCCTTGTTCTCGTGCACCGCGGCGCGGATCCCGGCCGGGAACTCGGCCGCCGGCTTCGCGGCGCGGTCGGCGCAGCGGGTCCCGGCCAGGAAGGACGGGTACTGCTCGAAGATCATGATGTTCTCCGGGGGGACGCCGGCGGCGACCACCCCGCGCACGACCTCCAGCACGAGCTCCTTGTTGGTCGCCATGGTCGCGCCCTTCTGGCCGGCGATCCCGTTCGCCTTGATCGCCACGCGGTCGTCCTTGTGAACGAACCGCCCGAAGGCCGCGCCGAGGTCGCTCTTGCCCGTGAGCTCCGCCATGGCCCGCTCGAGCATCCCCTTCGCCGCGGCCGCGTCCGGCCAGAGGCCGTTCGGCTGCATCACGTTGCCCTTGGTGACCTTCACCACCTTTCCCGGGATGGAGAGGGGCGTGAAGCCGGGGGGCGGCAAGGCGGCGAGGCTCGGAGGCGCGTCCGCGAAGGCGGCGCCCGGGCCGAGGAGCACGGCGCCCGCGGCGCCGGCGGCGAGGCCGCCCAGGAAGACGCGGCGCGAGCGCTCCGCGGGACCGGGATCATCAGGGTGACGGTGATCGTGGGGCATGAGACCTCGTGGTGGACGCCGTAGGGCGGAGGGAACACCGCCGGGCCGCCGGGCGCCCGGAGCCGTGATGGTAGCCGAGCTTGTCGCTCGAGACACGGCTGCCGGCGCCTCGCGGGGGCGCCGCGCGCGCCGCCATGGCGGCGCCGCCGCCTGGGTGGCCGACGCGAGCGAATTCGCCCGGTTTTCCGGGCAGGCGCTCCCGGCACGCCGCTCGCCTATCGGCGCCGCGAGGGGACGGACGCCGGCGCGCGCCGCGCGACGGCCGGGCGGCGTCCCTCGCGGGATCGCGCGTGAGAGGAGGCGCGGAACGATGCAAGCGACATCCAAGCAGGAGGACCCGCTCGCCGGGCGAGCGGAGGACCCGCTCGCCGGGCGAGCGGATGGGGAGCGCGCCGCGGAGGCGCGGCGCTCCTGGAGGGAGAGGGCGCTGACAGCCTTGAAGGAGTCGGCCTGGACCACGCTCGGCGGCAAGGCGGCGGCGTACGTCGCGGGGTTCTTCGCGCTGGCGCTGGTGGGCTCTGGCCACGCGATGAGCCTGCTGCCCGCGCGTCGAGCAGACCCGAGCGCCGGGCTGGCGATGGTCGCCGGCGGCGCGGCGCCGCTCGCCGCCGCGGACCAGCCCCCGCCCGCGGCCGGCCCGCCGGCCGGCGCGCCCGCGGTCGATCCAGCGACCGGCGCGCCGGCGCTCGCCGACGCGGGGGCCGGCGCAGCAGCGGCCGGACCAGCGCCGCCGGCGCCCGCGGGCGACGTGGACGCGGGCGCGCCCGCCGGTGGCGGCGTGACGCCGGACGGCAAGGTCGTGCTGAACCTCGCGACGGAGGCGGACCTCCGGCGCCTGCCCGGGATCGGCCCGGCGAAGGCGGCGGCGATCCTGGCGCTCCGCGCCAGGATCAAGCGCTTTCGGAAGGTCGACGAGCTGCTCCGGGTCAAGGGCATCGGCCGGCGATCGCTGAAGCGGCTGAGGCCGCTGGTGGTCGTGGATCCCCCCTGAGGCGGCCCGCGGCGGCGTCTCCGATCGCCTGTTCGATCGCGCCGTCGCGCCCTTGCTCGATCGCGCCGTCGCGCCCTTGCTCGATCGCGCCGTCGCGCTCTAGTGCCCCCTCGACAGGCCTGTCATGGCGGGGCCGAGGGTCGATGGGACCGCGCCGGCCCGCCGCGCACGGGCGCCCGGCCGAGCCTCTTGCTCTCCGGGGGCGCTCGGGCACACTGCGCCGCGATGCACGTCCACTTCGTCGCCGTCGCGGGCACCGGCATGGGTGCGCTGGCGGGGCTCTTCAAGGCGGCGGGGCACGAGGTCTCGGGCTCCGACGTCTCGTTCTACCCGCCCATGGGGCCGGCGCTCGAGCGCTGGGGCATCCGCCTCATGACCGGCTTCGATCCCGCGCACCTCGACCCGCGCCCCGATCTCGTCGTGATCGGCAACGTCTGCCGGCCGACCAACCCGGAGGCGCGCGCCGCGATCGACCGGGGGATGCGGGTGACCACGATGGCGCACGCGCTCGCGGAGCACATGCTCGCGGGGCGCTCCCCCCTCGTCGTGGCCGGCACGCACGGCAAGACGACCACGAGCTCGATGTGCGCGTGGATCCTGCACGAAGCGGGCAAGGATCCCGGGTTCCTCATCGGCGGCCTGCCGAAGAACTTCGAGGCGAGCTTCCGGCTGCCCGAGGGGGCCGCGTCGGCCAGCGATCGCCGCGGGCTGCCGCTCCTCACGGAGGCGGGCGTGAGCCGCCGCAGGACGCCGTTCGTCGTCGAGGGCGACGAGTACGACACCGCCTTCTTCGAGAAGACGCCGAAGTTCTGGCACTACCGGCCCGAGGTCGGCGTCGTGACGTCGATGGAGCACGACCACGTCGACATCTACCCCGACGCGGCCTCGTACGAGGCGGCGTTCCGCGGGTTCGTCGAGCGGATCCCGGAGGCGGGGCTCCTCGTCGCGGCCGCGCACGATCCCCGGGTCGTCGACGTCGTGACGCGGTCGGCGCGGTCCGAGGTCGCCTGGTTCGCGCTCGAGGGCGACGACACGCACGGCGAGCCGCCGCACTGGCTCGCGGCGCCCGCCGAGGCCGGCGCCGGCCGCCAGTCGTTCGACCTGTACGCCGGCGGCGTCATGGCGGGGCGCTTCGCCCTGCGCATGCCCGGGCACCACAACGTGCGCAACGCCGTCGCCGCGATCGCGGCCGCGGCGCAGGGCTTCGGCGTACCGCTCTCGACCGCGACCTCGGCGCTCGCGCGCTTCGACGGCGTGCGGCGCCGGCAGGACCTCGTGCTCGAGGCGCGCGGCGTGCGCGTCTACGACGACTTCGCGCACCACCCGACCGCCGTGGACGAGACGCTGCGGGCGCTCCGGTCCCGGCACCCGGAGGGCGCGCTGTGGGCGGTGTTCGAGCCGCGCAGCGCGACCGCGTGCCGCGCCCTCCACCAGGAGCCCTACGCGCGCGCCTTCGGCGCGGCCGATCGCGTCGTGCTCGCGCCGCTCGGGCGGCCGGAGATCGCCGCGGGCGAGCGGCTCGACCTCGACCGGCTGGTGCGCGATCTCGAGCGGGCCGGCAAGCGCGCCGAGGCGGCGGCCTCGGTGGACGCGATCGTCGCCGCGATCGCGCGCGACGCGCGGGAGGGCGACACGGTCGCGCTGCTGTCCAACGGGGCGTTCGGCGGCATCCACGACAAGCTCCGCGGCGCGCTCGCGACGGGGGCGCGATGAGCGCGCGCGGACGGGCGGAGCTCTCCGAGCTGGCCGAGATCGCGCTGCGCGTGGCCGACGAGGCCGCCGCGCTCGTGCGCGCCGGGTTCCGCGCGGGCGCGCGCGTCGAGGAGAAGGCGCCGCGCGACCTCGTGACCGAGTTCGACCGGGCGAGCGAGGAGCTCCTCGTCGCGCGGCTCGGCGCGCTCACGCCGGGCGTCGCGGTCGTCGGCGAGGAGCAGAGCGCCTCGCGCGCGACGTCCGCCCGAGGCGGGCTCGTCTGGTACGTCGATCCGCTCGACGGCACCACGAACTTCGTCCACGGCCACCCGTTCTGGTGCGTCTCCGTCGGCCTGATGGAGGACGACACGCCCGTCGCCGGCGCCGTCGTCGCGCCCATGCTCGGGCTCCGCTGGACGGGCTTCAGGCCGCGCGAGGTCGAGCCGCGCGGCGACGGTGAAGCGCCGCCGGAGGCCGCCGGCGAGGCGCGCCGCGACGGCGAGCGCTGCGCGGTCAGCGCCACGGCCTCGCTGCGGCACGCGATGGTGGCGACCGGCTTCCCGCCGGCGCGCG
Organism: Sorangium cellulosum; assembly: GCF_004135735.1. Classification (GTDB taxonomy): domain Bacteria; phylum Myxococcota_A; class Polyangia; order Polyangiales; family Polyangiaceae; genus Sorangium; species Sorangium cellulosum_F. The sequence continues at coordinate 8,830,811 of NZ_CP012670.1, forward strand.
ATCGGGCTCCGGACAACAACTTCGACGCCTTCATGACCGTCAAGCGCACGGCGCAGGCCGTGCGGCGCTGCGGCAGCGCGGCCCTCGATCTCTGCCTGGTCGCCGACGGGACCTACGACGCCTACTGGGAGCGCCGGCTGCACGCCTGGGACATCGCGGCAGGGTGCGCGATCGTGCGCGGCGCGGGCGGCGTCGTCACCGGGCTCGACGGCGGCCCGCCGGACTACCACGCAGGCAACATCGTGGCCTCGAACGGCCTCGTCCACGCCCCCATCCTCGCGCTCCTCTCCCACCCAGGCCCGCCCGATCGCTAGCCACGCGGACGCGCTCGAACGCCGGCGAGCGCGAGCAGACACCAGATCAACGCCAAGTCAAGTGGAGAGGAGCCGTTGACTGGGCCGCCGAGAGAACTATCCTTTGGCCGTTCCCTCTGCTGATTTCGTGAGGCGTTGGACGATTGAATCCCGAGTAAGCAGAACCAGGGGGCCAACGACGATACCGTGGTGAGCTAGGCCCGGAACCAATCACCGGGAAGCCTGAAGCGGTACTTAGGCTCCCACCTAGCAGCTATGCTAGGGGTTCAAGTCCTTCGGCCCACGTCCTCGGCGGTACGGAACAACTCTCCCCTGCGGGCCGTCCATGCGGCCCGCAGTTCTTTTGTGGTCCCACGGTCGACGCGCCGGCCCACCGATGCCACGGCGTCGGCGGGCGGGCGGGTGGCCTGAGGCGCAGGCAGCGCGCCTCGGCCACGCGAGGGCAGCGTGGACGACGGCCCGGCTTTTATTTCCGTTCTCATCCCCCTTCCGGTAGCTTCGGGCCTGCGATGGATACGAGATCCCCTCGGTCTGCAGGAGCGCGGCACGACGGGCGGCGCCCGTCCACCGGAACCGGCGCAACGTCCTTTGGGTCGTCAAGCCACATCACGGGTCGCGTCCCGCGCCGCGCGCGCCTCCTCCGGCGCCTGGCCCTGACGCTCGCGATCCTCACGGTGCCGGGCGTGGCGCTCGCCGCGGTCACGGTCAAGGGCAGGGCCACCGGCATGCCCAAGCTCCTGAACCCCGTCTGGAACGAGGCCAAGGACCCGAAGTCGAACCGCTACACGTTCCGCGAGCCGTCCCCGACCGTCCGCGCCGATGTCCGCGCGCTCGTCGGCTACGCGCCGAAGGAGCTGTGCGTCGCCGCGCTCGGCGAGAAGGGGGCGCCGCTCAAGGCGCCGCTCCGCGTCGTGGTGGCGGGCGGCCGCACCTCGCCCGTGACCCTGGTCGTCGCCGAGGGCCAGCAGATCCAGTTCGAGAACCAGGATCCGTTCCCGCACCGGCTCTACGAGGTCGGCAACAAGGGCCTGCCTCCGGCCGACATCGCCGCGGCCAAGACCCGCGCGTGGACGCCGCCCGGGCCGGGCAAGTACGAGATCCGCGATCAGCTCTCCCCGAGCGTCCGGTCGTGGATCGTCGTCGAGCCGCGGACCGTCGCGGTCGGCTACCCCGATCGCCACGGCAACTTCGCGGTCGAGCTCGAGGAGGGCAAGTACACGCTGCAGGGCTACTTCAACGGCGAGCCCGTCGGCAAGCCCGTCGAGGTCGACGTGAAGGCCAGGCCGGACACGCAGATCGTCCGGGGGCCGCTCGTCGTGGGCGCGGCCGGCGGCCCCAGCCCGGGGGCAGGGAAGTAGGCCATGCTGCTCTCGCGCTTCTGGTACGGGGTGCTCGCGCTCGCGCTCGGCGCCGCGGTCTTCATCCTCTTCGTCGCCGCGCAGCTCTACAACCGCTCGAGCCACCGCGCGATGAGCGAGGCGCTCAGCGCCGACTCGAGCGCCGTCGAGTGGTTCCTCAACGACGACGCCCGGAAGCGCTCGAGCGCGCTCATCCGCGTGGCGCTGAACCCGGCGCTGCGGGGGGCGCTCGCCAAGGCGTCCGCCGAGGCCAAGCCGGGCGCCGATCTGCGCGAGAAGGCGCGCGTCGCGCTGCGCAGCGCCGTCGACGACGTGCCCGCGGATCTCAAGTTCGATCACGTGTGGGCCGTCGACGCGGGCGGCCGGGTGATCGCGTCGGTGGGCTTCGAGCACCGCGACGACTGGGAGCTCGGCGGCTACCCCGTCGTCGCCGACGCCCTCCACGGCTGGATCCGCGACGACGCGTGGGTCTGGAAGGGCCGCATCCTGCGCGTCGTGGCGCGCCCCGTCGAGCAGGACGTCAACGGCGAGCCGGTCGGCGCCGTGATCGGCGCCAAGATCATCGACGACGGCTTCGCCCGCGCGGTCACGAAGCGCACCGGCGCCGCCGTCGGCTTCTACGCCGAGGGGTCGCGCGTCGCGTCCGGCGCGCCCGAGGGGTTCGACAAGTCGAACCTCGACCAGATCACGCAGGACCTGAAGCGGCTCGACGACAACAAGGATTACCTCGAGAAGGGCCGCTCGGAGGTCCGCGTCATCGGCGAGCACCTCGGCGTGGTCTACGCGCGGCTGCCCGGCGAGGCGTGGGAGCTCGGCGCCGGCTACGCGGTCGGCCGCCTCGCGGCGTCGGTCGACTCGCCGCTCGACTTCCTCGACAAGGCGAACAACGACGACAAGTCCGCGGTGCCCACGGTGATGATCCTGCTCGCGGTCCTGGTCGTGGCCGCGCTCGGGCTCGGCTTCTCCTTCCTGGAGCACACGCGGCCGCTCCAGGTCTTCCGCCACGAGGCGGCGCGCTTCGCCAAGGGCGAGGTCGACGTGCTGGCGCCGAGCCGGTTCCGCGGCGCCTACCGGAAGATCGCGGCCGACATCAACGACGGCGTCGAGAAGGTTGCCGTGAAGGGCGGGGCGCCCCGCAAGGCCGCCGACCTGGAGCAGGTGCTCGGCCCGATCCCGTCGCAGCCGGCGATGAGCGCGTTCTCGGTGCCCCTCGGCCCCGGCGAGCCGCGCCCCGAGTCGCGCCCGTCCTTCCCGAAGCCCATGCTGAGCCCGCGCGGCCCGACGCGGCGGCCGGGCGCGCAGCCGGTCAGCGGGGCGCCGCTGGCGCGTGACGCCGAGGAGCCGCTCGAGGCGATCGAGGAGGTCTCGGACGCCGGGGGCGCGATCTCCTCCCAGGACGCCGCGTCCGCTCCCGGGCTCCCGCCGCCGCGGCGTCCGCCGCCCCCGCCCCCGCCCAAGGCGCCTGGGGCACCGGCCGCTCCGGCGGCGCTGGCCGCTCCGGCGGCGCTGGCCGCTCCGGCGGCGCTGGCCGCTCCGGCGGCGCCGGCCGCTCCGGCGGCGCCGGCGGCGCCGGCCGCTCCGGCGGCGCCGGCGGCGCCGGCCGCTCCGGCGGCGCCGGCGGTTCCGGCTCCTCACGCCGACGCCGCGAGCGCGCCGCCCGCGCAGCAGAACGGCGCGCCGGACGCGGACGAGCTCGCCGAGTGGAACGCCGTGTACGAGGAGTTCGTGTCGGTCAAGCAGCAGTGCGGCGAGCCCACGAACGCCCTGACCTTCGAGAAGTTCAAGGGGACGCTGCAGCGCAACAAGGACGCGCTCGTGGCGCGCCACAAATGCGCGCGGGTGCGCTTCACGGTCTACGTGAAGGACGGCAAGGCCGCGCTCAAGGCGTCGCCGGTGAAGTGAGCCGCCCGGCCGGCGGCGGGGGGGACGTGACATCATGAAACGAGGAGCTGCCGGCGCCGCGGGCGTCGCGTTCGCCGCGATGACGACGGTCGCCGGCGCCGCGCGCGCGTCGTCGGGGATGGACTCGCCCGAGATCGGCGTGCTCCAGCTCGGCCGCGGCGGCGCGTGGGTCGCGCGGGCGGACGACCCGCTCGCGGCGTACTTCAACCCGGCGGGGCTCGCCGCGCAGCGGAGCGGCGCGCACGCCGGCGTCCACCTCATGCACCTCTCGCAGTGCTTCACGCGCCTCGGCCCCGACGGCCGGCCCGTCCCGCCGAGCGTCACGTCGCCGATCCCGGCGCCCGGCGGCGAGGGGGGCCCCGACCCGGAGGTGTGCGCCGCCGGCGGCGTCTTCCCGAACCCGCAGGTCGCCGCGACCTTCCGCGTGAGCGACACGCTCGCCGTCGGGGTCGCGGTGCTCGGGCCGCACGGCGTCGGCCAGCGGTCGTGGCCCGAGTCGATCCCGTACACGCACCCGACCTTCGGCGACAGGACGCAGCCCTCGCCGCAGCGCTACCTGCTCACGTCGCTCGACGCGCTGATCGTGCTGCCGACGCTCTCGGTCGGCTTCACGCCCGCGGAGGGGGTCTCGCTCGGCGCCGGGTTCATCTGGGGCGCGGCGGCCATCGATTTCGTCAACTTCAGCGAGGCGACCGTGTCCGCGGGGGGCGACGACTTCAACGCGCACCGCGATCTGCGCACGCGCGTGAGGGCGGCCGATCTCTTCATCCCCGGCCTCGTCCTCGGCGCGCGGTGGGCCGCGACGGATCACCTCGACGTGGGCGCGTGGTTCAAGTGGCAGGACGCCGTGCGCGCGAGGACCGACCTCCGCATCGAGTCCCGCTACTGGACGCCGGCCGGCACCAGGAACGAGGATCCGTGCGGGGACGAGCCGCCGGGGTGCAACGTCACCGACGAGCGGAACGCGGGCGAGCTCAGGCTGCAGATCCCCATGGAGGCGAAGCTCGGCCTCCGCTACCACCGGCCGCGCGCGGGCGTCGCGCGCGCCGCCGAGCCCCGCGTCCGCGATCCCCTGGCCGACGATCTCTTCGATGTGGAGCTCGACTTCACCTGGGCCAACAACAGCGCCGTCGACGCCATCGAGGTCCGGTTCCGCGAGGGCATTCCGGTGCGCGGCACGGTCGTGGGCTTCGTGCCCCCCAACGCCGACGTGCCGCATCGCTGGAAGGACGTCATGGGCGTCCGCCTCGGCGGCGATTTCGTCGCGCTCCGGGATCTCCTGGCCCTTCGGGCGGGCGGCTTCTTCGAGACGAAGGGGCAGGACGACGCGGACCTGAACCTCGACTTCCACCTCGGCTACCGCGTCGGCGTCGGGGGCGGCGTGACGGCGCGCGTCGGCCCGGTCGATGTTTCGGCGGCGTTCCAGCACACGTTCTTCGGCGCGCTGGACAATGGCGGCAGGGGGAACATCAAGGCCGTCTCCGGCGCCGCGACGGCCGGCTACCGCAGCCTCCAGAGCGTGAACGGCGGTCGGTTCGAGAGCAGCCTGAACGAGTTCGGTCTGAGCGGAACGATGCGCTTCTGAGCGGGCGGCCGCTGCCTCACCACCGCGGGCGGTCGACGCGGAACGCGGTCGCGCCTATAAGAACGCTCCATCATGAGCGAATCGAACGTCCGCAACCTGATCATCATCGGCTCCGGTCCCGCGGGGCTCACCGCCGCCATCTACGCGGCGCGCGCCAACCTCAAGCCGCTCCTCATCGAGGGCTTCAGCGCCGGCGGACTGATCCCGGGCGGCCAGCTCATGTTCACGACGGATGTCGAGAATTACCCGGGCTTCCCCGAGAAGATCACCGGGCAGGAGCTGATGCAGCGTTTTCGCGATCAGGCGGCGCATCAGGGCACGGAGATCGTGACGGCGGACGTGACGAAGGTGGATCTCACGGTCCACCCGTTCAAGCTGTGGGTGGAGGACACGCTCTACCTGGCGAAGTCGGTGGTCATCGCGACGGGCGCGCGCGCCAACTACCTCGGTCTGGAGAGCGAGGAGAAGCTCAAGAACAAGGGGGTCAGCGCCTGCGCGGTCTGCGACGGCGCGCTCTACCGCGGCCAGGACGTCGTGGTCATCGGCGGCGGCGACACGGCGATGGAGGAGGCCTCGTACCTGTCCGGGCTCTGCAGCAGCGTCACGCTGGTGCACCGCCGCGACGAGTTCCGCGCGTCGAAGGCGATGGTCCAGCGCGTGCTCGAGAACCCGAAGATCAAGATCCTCTACAGCCACGTCGTGGAGGAGGTGCTCGACGTGAAGGCCGACATGGTCACGGGCGTCCGCGTGAAGAACCTGAAGACGGGCGACAGCCACCTCGTGCCGGCGGCGGCCATGTTCGTCGCGATCGGGCACACGCCGATGACGGAGCTCTTCACCGGCCAGCTCGAGACGCACCCGAACGGCTACCTCAAGACGGTGCCGGGCTCGACGCGCACGAACATCCCGGGGGTCTTCGCCGCGGGCGACGTGCAGGACTGGAACTACCGCCAGGCCGTGACGGCCGCCGGCACGGGCTGCATGGCCGCGCTCGACGCGGAGCGCTGGCTCGCGCAGCAGGGCGGCCACTGAGGAACGGGCGGCGATGGTCGAAGCGCTGCGCGAAGAGCTCGCGGATCTGACCGCATCGGTCCGGGCGTTCCTCGAATGGCACGCGGCGGCCGGCGCGGAGGGCCTGCCGGGGGCCCCCTCGGCGCTGCACGAGGTGCAGGGCGGGTCCTCGTCCGAGAGCGGCGCGGCGCCGCGGCGGCCGGGCTTCGCGGGGCTCCACGCTCCCGCGCCGTCGCGCGGCGGGGCCCCGACGGGCGCCTTCACGCCGCCGCCGGAGCAGCGCGGCGCCCCGGCGCAGGGGGTGCGGTCGCCGGTGCAGGCGCCTCGTGGTCCGGAGCCGCCCTCCCCGCTCGCCGCGAGCGCCGCCTCTGCGCCGCGGGCCGACGCGGCGGCGCGCGCGCTCGCATCGCAGCCGGACACGCTGGAGGAGCGCGCCGCGCGGCTCTCGCTCATCGCGGAGGAGGTCCGCTCCTGCCAGAAGTGCCCGCTCCACGAGGGGCGCACCCACACCGTGTTCTCGCGCGGCAACCCGCGCTCCGAGATCGTGTTCGTCGGCGAGGGCCCCGGGGCGGAAGAGGACCTGCAAGGAGAGCCGTTCGTCGGCCCGGCGGGGCAGCTGCTCGATCGGATGATCGCCGCGATGGGGTACCAGCGCGACGAGGTCTACATCTGCAACATCGTGAAGTGCCGGCCGCCGAAGAACCGGAAGCCGGAGCCGGCCGAGATGGCGGCCTGCAGCCCCTACCTCGCCGCGCAGCTCGCGGTGCTCAGGCCCAGGGTGATCGTCGCGCTCGGCGCCACCGCGGTGCAGGGGCTGATCGGCACGACCGAGGGGATCACGAAGCTCCGCGGCACGTGGAAGCTCTACAAGGGCGCGATCCCGATCATGCCCACGTTCCATCCGGCCTACCTGCTGCGCCAGCCGGGCGCGAAGCGAGAGGTCTGGAGCGACCTGAAAGAGGTGATGCGCCACCTCGGCAAGAGCGCGCCCGACCGAGGCTGACGTGGCCGCGCGCGCTTCCGGGCGCCTCGCCGATCAGGCGGACGCCGCAAGCCGCAGCGAGGCCGCAAGCCGCAGCGAGGCCGCAAGCCGCAGCGAGGCCGCAAGCCGCAGCGAGGCCGCAAGCCGCGCCGAGGCCGCTTCGTCCGGCGCGCCGAGGCCGGCCGGGCCGTCGCTGCTCTGGGCCGTCCGCTGCGCCCTTGCGCTCCTCGGCGCCCTGCCTTTCTGCCTTCCGCTCGCGCGGAGCCGCCTGCCGCTCGGAGAGATCGGCGTCGTGCTCGATCGCTTCTTCGCGCCGATGTGCCACCGCATGCCCGAGCGGACCCTCGCGCTGGAGGGCGTGCTGATGCCGGTCTGCAGCCGGTGCGCCGGCATCTTCGCCGGGGTCGCGGCTGGCGCCGCGCTCGCCTGGCCCCGCCTGCCGATGACGGCGTGGCGCCCGCTCCTCGTCGCGATCAGCGCGCTGATGGTGCTCGACGTGGTGACGCAGGATCTCGGGCTGCACCCGGTCTGGCATCCGACCCGCCTCGCCACCGGGCTGGCGTTCGGTTACGCCCTGACGACGGCCTTCGTCACGCAGCTCGCGCGCCGTCCGGCCTGAGCGCTACTTCCGGCCGCCCAGGGCCCTGCACTCGTGGACGGGGCCCTTCGTGGCATGGCGAACGCATTCGCTGTACGCCGCGACGCCGTCCTTCCACTTGCCCGTGTCCTGGAGCGCCGAGCCCAGATAGAGGTAGGGCAGCGCGTCGGTCGGATCGGCCGCGATGGCCTTGCGCGACACCTCGATCGCGTCCTTGAACCTGCCCCGGTTGAGCAAGCTCAACGCTTCCTTCTTCAGCCGTCGCGCATCCTCGGGGTTGACCGCGGGCACCTCGGCCGCCTCCGCCGCGGCCGCCTCCGCTGCGGCCTTCTCCGCCGCAGCAGCCGCCTCCGCCGCGGCTTTCTCCGCGGCCGCCTGCTCCGCGGCCGCCTGCTCCGCGGCCGCCTGCTCCGCGGCCGCCTGCTCCGCGGCCGCCTGCTCCGCGGCCGCCTGCTCCGCCGCGGCCTGCTCCGCCGCCGCCGTCGTCGCCGCCGGGGCAGGTGCGGCCTGCGCGAGCGCGGGCTGGACCTGCGCGGGCGCCTTGTCACGTGCAGACAGAGGACTCCCCGGCACGGCCGAGAGCTTCGCGTCCACGGGCGCGGGCGTCGGAGCCGGCATGGCCACCCAGGCCGAGGCCGGCGGCGGGGACGGCTTGGTCGAGAACACCGCCTTGGCGACCACCGCGACGGAGATCACCCCGGCGAGCCCCGCGACCGCCGCGACGATCTGGCGGAGGCGCGCCCGACGGGCGAGGGTCGCGGGCGACAGCTGCTCGACCACCACGAGGCGCTCCTCGGCGTGCCCGTCGGGATCGCCGCCCCCGTCGATGAACGGCGGCACGGAGTCGTCCTCGCGCTGAAAAAACGCCGCCGTCGACGAGGAGGGATCGAGCGGGTCGAGCGCGTCCGACTCGGGCTCAGGCGCCGCTGCGGCGAGCTCGGGCGCGAGGACATCCGGCTGATCTTCGGGGCCGGGGCGCTCGATCGCGATCGGGTCGGCCGCGCGTGCCTTGGCCGGCATCGGCACGTCGAGCGCACCGACCGGCCCCGCCGTCTTCGCGGCGATCGGCGCAGCGGGCGTCTCCGTGACCGGCCGCGCAGCGGGCGTCTCCGTGACCGGCCGCGCAGCAGGCGTCTCCTGAACCGGCCGCGCAGCAGGCGTCTCCTGAACCGGCCGCGCAGCAGGCGTCTCCTGAACCGGCCGCGCAGCAGGCGCCTCCGGAAGCGGCCGCGCAGCAGGCGAGTCGGTGACTGAATGCGCAGCAGGCGTCTCCGCGCCGGGCATCCCTGCAGCGATCGGGGCGGGAGGCGCCTCCGCGACCGGCAGCGCAGCGGGCACCGCGTCCTCCGCGAAGGCCGCGCGCGCCGGCGCCACGGCCTGCTGCGCCGCCGCCTCGGCGCTGGCGTGCTGCGCCGCCGCCTCGGCGCTGGCGTGCTGCGCCGTCGCCTCGGCGCTGGCGTGCTGCGCCGTCGCCTCGGCGCTGGCCTGCTGCGCCGCCGCCTCGACGGCGACGTCCGGGCCGCTCGCAGCCGGTCGCGCGGAGGTCTCGGCCGCGAGGGCCGGGGCCTCGGGAGCCGTCGACCCACGGGGCCGGGAGGCCCGGGGACGGAGACTCCGGCCCCTGTTGCTCGCGCGAACCGATGCAAGAAGTCGCTTCGACATGTCCCAACCATCCTCCCGTGGTCGTCAGGCCCCCGATGGCGCAGGGGATCGGCAGCTCGCCGTATTCATGATCCAGGCCGGCGCCCTCGGCGAGCGGCCGCGCGCGCATTTCCGTGGGGTCCCGGCGCGGCCCCTGTGCCGGATCGTGCCGCATCGCCCTGCCCGGCCATGTCCGCGCAACGCACCGGGACACCGCGTCGTGTCCTGCTGAAAATTGCGAGCGACTCCCCGGCGCTCGTGGGCCGAGTGGGCCGGGCGCGCCGGGCACGTCCTCGCGGAGCGCGCCCCGATCGAGGCGGCGCTCGGGACAGAGCCGCCGGCGCGGCCCACGTCAGCCCCCACCGAGCTGCACCGGCCTCCCGGCGACCGGGGCGACGCGGAGCAGGACGAGCGTGTCGAGCTTCTTCTTCTTGTCCGACGCGAGGACGGTGCCCGCGAGGTTGTGCGCCATCTCCCAGGGCACCTCGTCGTCCGCCGAGAAGAACGCCACCGACGCCTTGCACGCGGCGATGTCCCTCGAGAGCTGCTCGCCGGTGTTCGAGAGATCCGGGCCCGCGAGCCCCTTGCGCTGGCGCTTGCCCATGCCGCCGCCGAACGGCCAGATCGCCGTCGCGAGGTCCTTCAGCACCATCGTGCTGACGGCGCACGCCGGGGGCTTCGACACGCTCCCCTCCGGGACCACCGTGATCTCCTTCGGGAGGTCGTCGCGCCCGTCGGTCTTGATCGTGACCTTCGGCGCGCCGGCCGCGCCGAGCTCCGTCACGACGGCCGCGACCGCGCTCACCTTCGCCTTCTTCTCGGCGAGCAGCGTGACCGGCTTGCCGTCGATCGGCAGCGCGCGGATCACCTTCGCGAGCCTCTCCGCCCCGTCCTTCTGCGCCAGGTTCACCCGCTGGCCCCCGAGGTAAGGGCCCATCGAGTCGACGAGCAGCTCCGGCATCCCCTTCGGCTTCGGCGGCGCGACGGGCGCCTGCTGCGCGGCCGGGGCCGATGCGGCGGCGGGGCCGGCCTCGGGAGGCTTCGGCGCGCTCTCGCACGCCGCCGCGACCAGGATCGCGCCGGCGGCGACGACGAGGCGTGGCAAGGCGCTGGACCGGAGGGCAAAGGCTCGCATGGCGTGGCAGTGTAACCAACCGGCCTGGCTCCGCGCACCTCTGCTGTGCGAGAGTCGGCGCGATGACTTCGCCGCTCGTCGAACGCCTCGCGCAGCTCGGATCGTCTGCCCGGATCGCCCTCCACGACGACCGGGGACCGCTCTCCTTCGCGGAGCTCATGGACCGGGCCCTCCGCGTCCGCGGCGCGCTGCTCGCCGCGGGCGCGCGGCGCGCCGCGGGCGGGCGCGCGGCCCCGCGATCGCTCGACGGCGAGCGGATCGCCCTGCTCGTCTCGCCCGGCGCGCCGTGGGTCTCGGCCTTCCTCGGCGTCCTCCTCGCCGGCGGGATCGCGCTGCCGCTCTCGCCCCTGTACCCGCCGGCGGAGCTCGCGTGGCTCGCCGACGACGCGGGCGTCGAGCGCGTCCTCGTCTCCGACGACCTCGCCGCGGTGGCCGCCCCGATCGCGGGCGGCCGCGCCGTGCTCCGCGTGGAGGACGTCGAGCGCGCGGCCCCGGGGCCCCTGTCCGCGACGTCCGACCTCGCCGCCGACGATCCGGCGCTGCTGCTCTACACGAGCGGCACGACCGGCAAGCCGAAGGGGGCGCTGCTCACGCACCGCAACCTGGCCGTGCAGGCGGAGCTGCTCCGCGCGGCCTGGGGCTTCTCCGAGCAGGACGTCTTGCTGCACGCGCTGCCGCTGCACCACCTCCACGGGGTCTCCATCGCCCTCTTGACGTCGCTGCTCGCGGGCGGCGCGACGCGGATGCTCCCGCGCTTCGACGCCCAGCGGGTCGCCGCCGAGATCGCCCGCGGGTCCGCCACGGCGATCATGGCGGTGCCGACCATGTACCAGCGGCTGTTCGAGCAGGTCGACCGCGGCGGCGCGCCCGGGTTCGCCGCGGGGGCGCGGGCGCTCCGGCTCGCGACGAGCGGCTCCGCCGCGCTGCCGGTGACGCTGGCCGAGCGCTGGCGCGACCTCACGGGCGCGATCCCGCTCGAGCGCTTCGGGATGACCGAGATCGGCGTCGGCCTGAGCAACCCGCTCGATCCCGGCGCGCGGCGGCCTGGCTGGGTCGGGTCCCCGCTGCCGACCGTCGAGGCCCGCATCACGGACGACGCGGGCAATGTGTGGGCGCCGGGCGATGGAGGCGGCGCCTCCGCGCCGGGCGGTGGCGCCGCGCCGGACAGCGCCTCCGCGCCGGGCGGTGGCGTCGCGGTCATGCGCGGCGAGCTCTGGATCCGTGGACCGAGCGTCTTCAAGGGGTACCTGGGGCGCGAGGACGCCACCCGGGCGGCGTTCCAGGAGGGGTGGTTCCGCACCGGCGACGTCGCGGAGCGCTCCGGCGACGGGTGCTTCCGGCTGCTCGGGCGGACCTCGGTCGATATCCTGAAGAGCGGCGGCTACAAGCTGTCCGCCCTCGAGATCGAGGAGGCGCTGCGCGAGCACGGCGCGATCGCCGAGGTCGCGGTGGTCGGCGTCCCGGACGAGGCGTGGGGCGAGCGCGTCGTGGCGGTCGTCGTCGCCGCGCCGGGGCGCGAGGCCGAGTGCGCGACCGGGCCGCTCCGCGCCTGGGCCAGGGAGCGGCTCGCCCCGTACAAGATCCCGCGGGATGCGGTCGTCGTCCCGGGCCTGCCGCGCAACGCGATGGGCAAGGTCGTCAAGCCGGCGCTCGTGAAGGCGATCGCCGAGGGGAGGCTCCCCGGCCGGTGAACGCGGCTTGACCGAGGCGCGCCGCTCCGGCCTACTCGCGGCGATGCAGACCGGCGCCCCCATGATCCCGTCCGCGTACGGCGGCCTCGCCGTCCAGCCCTTCGCGCACCCCACGTACACCATCACGCGGCCCTTCTGGTCTCTCCTCGGCCGCAAGTTCCATGTCCACGCGCCGGACGGCTCCCTGGTGTGCTTCGTCAAGCACCCGCTGCTCAAGCTGCGCCAGGAGTTCACCCTGTTCGCCGACGAGTCGGAGACGCAGCCGCTGCTCACGATCCGGGCGCGGCAGGTCGTCGCGCTGAACCGGTGTCTGGACGTCTTCGACGCGCGCACGGGCGAGCGGGTCGGCACCATCCGCTCGCGGGGGCTCAAGTCGATCGTCCGTGACACGTGGGACATCCTCGACCCCGACGATCAGCCGGTCGGCCTGATGCAGGAGGACGGCGCCGCGATGCTCCGCCGCCTGTTCCCGCTCCTCATCGGCAAGTGGCACATCGAGCTCCACGGGCAGGAGGTCGCGAAGGTGACCCAGGTGTTCCGGTTCTTCGTCAAGGAGTTCACGCTCGATCTGTCGATGAACCAGGGGCGCATGGACGCGCGGTTCGCCATCGCCTGCGCGCTGCTGGCGCTCATGGCCGAGACCGCGCGCGAGTCGCGCTGAGCCCGGCGGCGGCCGAGCGCGCGGGGCCGAGGCGCGCTCGCTCGCCGAAACTTGGCCCGTTTGCCCGAGCTCTGCGAGGTTGCCGCGCGATGCGCCTCGATTCTGTCTCGCGCCTCGATGCCGCCTCCGAGGAGGGCCGCCTGCCGCCCCCCCCTGTGCCCCCGTCCGGCATGGCCCGCTTTGCCCCGAGCGGGCCGGGCCACGACGCCGAGCGCGAGCTCAGGGCGCGCCGCTACCTCTGGGCAAGCGCCCCGAAAGCGGCGCCGGCCGGGCAGCTCCGCGCCGTCCTCGACGAGGCCGTCGAGCTCGCGCTGGCGATGCGCGGGGCGCTGCCGCCGCGGGTGGAGATCGGCGCCGCGCTCGAGGCGGTGATCGCCGACCAGGTCTTCCGCGCCCGGGCGCTCGGCGCCGCGGGCCTCGCCGTCGCGCTGCCGAGGCTCTCGTGCGGGCCGCGGGGCGTGCTCCACCCCGACGACAGCGCGACGCTCCTGGCCTGGCTGGGCGCGTCGCGCGAGGCGCCCGTCGCGGTCCTCTTCGACGAGGTCGACCGGTTCGCGCTGGTGCTCGCGCCGGTGCCGCTCTCGGAGCTCCTCGACAGGGACGCGCCCGAGGCGCACAGCGCCGTGTCCCCGCGCGGACCGGCGGGCAGCGCGGCCGCGCAGGCGCCGGAGCGCGCCGTCGGCCCCGCGCGGCCGCCGCAGCCGGACGCCCCGGCGCCGGCCGTGAAGGAGGCGCCCCCGGCCGGAGCGGCAGCGCCCGAGCGGGCTGCGGCGCCCGAGCGGGCCGCGGCGCCCGAGCAGGCCGCGGCGTCCGAGCAGGTCGCGGCGTCCGAGCGGGCTGCGGCGCCCGCCCCGTCGGAGCCACCTGCGCCGCCCGTGTCCGGCGACGGGCGAACCGACGGGAGGCCGCGCGGCGTGCTGCCGCCTCGTTCGTCGAAGATCCGCCGGCCCGAAGCGCCGGCCGTCTTCGCGACCGCGGGGAGCTCCTCGGCGCCGGCGCTCGGGGCGAGGACCATGGCGTCGGCGCTCGGGGAGAAGGCCGCGGCGCTGACCCCGGAGGCCGGCACGCCGCCCGCCGCGGGCGAGGCGGTCGCGGCGACCCCGGCCAGCGCGGACCCCGCTGCCTCCCCCGCGGACCGCGGCGCGGGGGCGACCCTCCGGCCCCCGCGCGGCGCGCAGGAGCCCGTCCCTGTCGCGCCGCCCGCGCCCGCCGCAGGGGCCACGCCCGTCGCAGAGACCGGACCGATGGAGGCCGCAGCGCAGGCGCGGCGGGAGCGAAAGGCGCCGCCGCGCAACCGGATCCTCGGCGCGGCCGAGTGGCGCGCGCTCGCCGTCGAGCTCGACAACGCCCGCGGTCCGAAGCCGGTCCGGGTCATCGAGCAGCTCTTCGCGACCCATTACACGCCGCTGCTCGGCGCGACGCTCGCGGGAGAGGCCGACGCGGCCGTGCGCAACGTCGTCGAGGGCTGGAGGACCAGCTTCGAGCACAGCTACCGGGAGGCGTTCTCGGCGCTGCGCGTGACCGGCAAGCGGCCGCCCATGGTGTTCGATGCCCCGGACATCGCCGCCCGCATCGGCCGGCTCAACGGGGCGCGCGCGGTGAAGCTCCTGCTCGTGGACGCCATGCGCTTCGATCTCGGGGAGCGGGTCGCCGCGCACCTCAAGGAGATCATGACGGACCGGGCGATCCTGGTGGAGCGCTCGCTCCTCTGGGCGGCGCTGCCGCCCACGACGACGGCGCAGCTCTCGCTGCTCGCCCGCGGGGCGGACGGGCTCCGCGAGGCGATGCCACAGGCCGAGGCGGAGCCGGCCATCGCCCGCGGGCGCGCCGTGGCGACGCTGCGGCGCGAGCGGGTCGGGTCGCGCGAGCTGATGAAGCTCGACCTGGTCGAGGCGCGCCTGCGCGCCGCGGGGCCGCCGTTCGCGGAGCGCATCGAGGCCATCGCCGAGGAGGTCGCCGACGTGGTCGCGCGGTTCATGGAGAGCCTGCCGCCGCGGACCCTCCTGCTCGTGTTCGGCGACCACGGGTTCCGCATGGCGCCGATGGGCGACGGCAGCGCGACCGGCCCGGCGTCGCAGGGGGGAGGCTCTCCGGAAGAGGTGCTCGTCCCGGCGCAGGCGTGGCTCGTCGGCGGCGTGCACTGAGCGGCCCGCGGGCGTCAGGACGGCGCGCTGGACGAGCCCGGCGGCGCGTCGCCGCTCTGCGGGGCGCCATCTGCGGCGTTGGCGGCGGAGAGCTTCCAGAGGGCGGCACGCGCTTCGGTTACCTGGGGCGCCAGCTCCACGAGGGCGTCGATCGCCGTTGCGGAGCCGATCTCCCCGAGCGCGGCGATGGCGGCCGTGATCACGCCCGGATCGGGATCCCCGAGCGCGGCGATGAGCTGGCTCACGGCGGCCTCGGAGCGCCGCCGGCCGAGCGCCGAAGCCGCCGTGCGCCGCACACCGGCATTGTCGTCCTCGCGGAGCGTCGCGATGATGGCCGACAGGGTGCGCTCGTCGTCGGACGCCGACAGGGCATAAACCGCAGCCCGCCGTACGCTAGCGTCACGGTCGCTCAACGCGCTCACGAGGGCGTCGAGCGTGGAGGCAGCGCGGCGGCGAGCGAGATGCCAGGCAACCGCGCGCCGCACATGGGCGTGCTCGTCGCGAAGGAGCAGCAACACTAGCAATTTCTCGAGGTCTGCGTCCCACTGCGCTTCATCGAGCCCGGCGATGGCTATCGCGCGGACGTCCGCGCTCGGATCGTTCGCAGCGGCGCTGACGGCAGCCAGGCTGCTCGCGGTCTCCATCGCGGCGAGCACGCGGACGGCAGCCGCACGGCGTCGCGGGTCCTGACTCGAGAGCGCCGCGAGCATGTCCTGCTCCAGCACCTCGTCCCCCTTCGCTTCGGCGAGATCGCCGGCCAGTAGCCACCGCGTGAAGTCGTCGAGCCCGTCGGCGGACATGATCCGGAGCATCGTCTCCACCTCGACGGCTTGCGGCCTCCGCCTCAGCAGTCCGAGCGCTGCTTCTGCGCGCACCGCTGGATCCGGGTCGCGATCGACGCAGCGCACGAGCAGCGCGTCGAGCTCTGGCGAGCTCAGGTCCGCCTCGTTCATGCAATAGATCGCCGACGCGCGAACGCTGCGAGGAGAGCCCGGATCGCCTGCATGGAGGAGGATCTCCGCCTCGGCGCCGGAGAGTGGCTCGTCGGCAAAATCACGCCCGAACAGCCAGCCATCTGCGAAGGCACCGAACGCCGCTTCGTAAAGCGAGCTGTCCTGCGCCTCACGCGCCCACTCGACCCACCTCTCCGGGCTGTCGGAGCCTGAGACGAGCACCCCGACGGCGCTTTTCTTGAGCTCCGGTGGGCCGGACTCGACGAGCGCTTCGAGTTGCCGCTCGACCCTATCGCCTCCGATGCTCGCGAGGGCGATGCCGGCGAAGTCGCGCACGGTCGCGTCAGCGTCGGCAAGCAGCGAGACGAGCCGCTCCACGGCCGCGTTCGAGCCCAGCTCCCCGAGCGCCAGCGCGGCCATCGCGCGGCGCTGGGGGAGCTCGTCGTCGAGCCACCCGAGGAGCGCCGCGGCGACGCGCCCGCCGAGCTCGGTCACCGCGAGCTCCGACAGGAACTCCCGGGGTGCCTCGAACGACGGCGGCTCGACGAGCCACGCCGCCATCGCGGCCGCCACCCGCTCCTGCAGCGCCACCGGCAACGCCTCGCCCGCCTCCGCGGCGAGCAGCGCCGCGATGGGGACCTGCTTGCGCAGGACGCTCGTCACCCACCGCCGCGGCTCCGGCTCTTCCCACGACAGCACCCGCTCGACGAACCGCCGCGCCGCCGCGGGCCGCTTCTGCTCGAGCGCCATGTAGCCCACGCCGAGCCGGATCACCTCCCCCCAGCGGGGATCGAAGAGGCGCGCCAGCGCCACCTCCTCGAACCGCTCCATGGCGTGGAGCCCGGCGGCCGCGAAGAACTCCTGGAAGGTGAGGTGCATGAACCCCCACGCTCCCGCTCCGCGCTCCACGAGGAGGCCCAGATCGCGCCCCGACCTCTCCAGGAAGCGGCGCGCCGCGAGGAGACCATCTTCTCCAGAGATCCCCGCCTGCGCGGCGAGCGCCTCGCTCAGCGCCTCCACCACGAACGCCTCCGGCGCGACCCCCGCTGGATAGCGCTCGTGCATCGCCAGCGCGAGCTTCCCGAGGATGGGCAGGGCCTCCTCTTCGTACGCCATGACGGCGTCCGACGCGTCGCCGGCCGAAAGGCGGCGCGCCGCGGCCCACGTCTCGCAGAGCGTGCGCGCGATCATCGCGTACGCCTGCACCCGATGGCGCGGCAGGCGCCCCTCCGCGCGGTGAATCAGCGCGAGCGCGGAGAGGAGGAACGGGTTCCCCGCGAGCGCGCCGAGCCTCGGGCTGGCATCGATGGCGGCGAGGAGCTTCCGCGCCATCGCATCGGCCTCGTCCATGGCGGCGGCCGCGTCCTCTCGCTCCTCCCAGCCCACATAGGCCCGGTGCCAGGCGGTCACGTAACGATCGATCTGCCCTCGATCGAACGGGCGGAGCGTGGCCTCCACGCGCCCGGGGAGATCGAAGCCCGTGTACCCGACGAGCCGAGACGTGATGACAAAACGGTTCCGCGGATGGTCCGACGCGAA
The DNA here is from genome assembly GCF_004135735.1 of Sorangium cellulosum. Lineage (GTDB taxonomy): Bacteria > Myxococcota_A > Polyangia > Polyangiales > Polyangiaceae > Sorangium > Sorangium cellulosum_F. The sequence goes on from NZ_CP012670.1 coordinate 8,848,325, forward strand.
CGAGGCGAGCCATCGCTGGAGCTCCTCGCGCTCGGTCGAGCGGACCTCGTCCAGCCCGTCGAGCAGCACGAGGCAGCGCCCCGCCTGGAGCTCGCGGGTCAGCGCCTCGCGCACCGTCGCCTCGTCGCCCGCGCCGCGCTCCTGGAAGTAGCGACCGAGCGCTTCCACGACGGAGCGCTCCCGCCGGCCGGAGCATCGACGCAGCTCCGCGAGCTGGCCGACGCTGACCGGCAGCGGGAGGAGCCGCTCGGCGGCGCCGCCCTCCGATGCCAGCACGAAGCGGCCCGACGCCGCCGCGATCGCGAGCCAGCGCAGCAGCGTCGTCTTTCCCGAGCCGGGATCGCCGAGGAGGACGAGTTGGCGGTGTCTCGCGAACAGCGCCTGGAAGCGCTCACCGGCCGGAGGGTGGGCAGCGCGCCCGCGCCCGCCGCGCTGCCCCGTGCTCTCGCCCTCGATTCCCGGCTCGCTCCGCTCCGGATCGCTCGGCCGCGGCGTCCTCACCTCGAGCCGCGGTGGCACGAAGACGTCGCGGAGATCCAGGCTCGGCGGCTCGCGCCTCCGGAGCCGGAAGCCGACATAGCGGATGCGCCGCAGCTCCGGGCTCTGCGCGTACCCACGAAGCGCCGCCCATGCCCGCTCGTGCGGCGTCATGGGCGGCGCGCCGCGCGCTGCGCTCGGGGGGAAGACATACGAGGGCGCTTCCTCGAGCACGAGGCCGCACGGCGCGAGCTCCCGCGCGTCCCGTGGCGGCAGGGCGAGCGCCAGGTCCTCGCTCAGCACGGCCGCGCCAGGGGGGATTCGCGCCATCCAGGCGCGCGACGGCTCGCCCGGGGCCTCGACGATCTCGCGGCGCCACGGCGAGCGGACGACGTGCGCCGAGAGGCGCGCCATCAGCCCGAGATCGATGTGCACGCGCTCCCAGAGCTCCCTCACGGCGCGGAGGGCGAGCGCGGCCAGCGCCTCGCCCTTCGCGCCGCCGAGGACCAGCGTCGCGCCGTTCTCGCTCCACTCGAGCGGCTGGACCGCGCCGAGCGCGCGCGCGATGTACTCCACCCCGGCGGTGAACCGCGCGCGGCGCTGCAGGTACGCCGTGTCAGGGAGCGCCGTCCATGGAAGGGAGGGCCCGACGAGATCGATCCGGACCAGCGCGAGCTCGACCGCAGCCCCGGCCCGGAGCGCGTCCCACCACGGTGTACCGGCGTCGTGCGGCTCGCTCATTCATGGGCCTCCAGGGAGGGCGCGACGCGCAGCACCACCCGGAAATGTCCTCCCTGCAGATCGAACTCCGGCGGCGGCAACCCTCGCGCGCGCATCTGCGCGACCATCTCGGGGATCCCCATCCCGATGCTCTCCCCGCGGCGAGCGCGCGCGAGCACCGAGGCGAGCACCGGGTTCCTGCGCTGGCTGATGCCCCCGACCTGGATGCTGTCGAGCGTCAGGTGATTCAGGAGCACGCCAGGATTGATGATCTCGACCCGATCCTGGAAGACGAGGATCCGGATCTGGGACGCGGCGCGGTAATCCCGGTGCGCGATCGCATTGAGGAGCGCCTCGCGCAGCGCCGTCTGCGGCACGCCGCGCTCGACCCGCTCCCAGCGCTGGATCTGCGCCGGCGCCGGCGTGTATCGCTCCAGGAACGCCGCGGCGCTCTCGAGTTGCTTGAGGAGGTGCCCGGTGATCTCCTGCCGATCGACGAACTCCGTCGACACGCCGGTACCGGCGAAGCAGACCGCCGAGATCCTGGCGTCGACGAACCATCGCTCGGGCTCGCGGCCGAAGAGCAGGAGGCCGGCCACGGTCGGTGTCTCGCTCGCATCAACGCACTTCAGCGCGCGCAGGTAGCGGGCCCTCTGGGCCGGGGCGCCGGGATCGTAGACCGAGCGCAAGAGGTCATCGACGACGGCAACATCGAGAGCCGCCATCGTCGCCCCGTCGACGACGCTCTCGTCGTAGTAGACGTTCTGCGACTGGAGCATGCGGACGAGCTCGTTTCGCGTCGCCTCACGCGTCATGCTCCCGTCGCGGATCCAGTAGACGTGCTTCGCGCGGTACGGCCTGTCGGGGCTCGACGCCGGCACGTCGACCACGAGCAGCAACTTGCCCGCGACGTCCACCTTCGTGATCGGGCACCAGATCGCCGGATGGACGAGGGTCTGGCACGCCTGGACCACCGACAGCATCAGCGTGTCGGCCTGCTTCATCGTGCCGACCCCGGTCGGGGTGCCGTCGTCCTCGACCCCGAGGAAGATCTGGCCGCCGAGCGCGTTGGCGAAGGCCGCGATCGTCTCGGCGAGATCCTTCGGTGCCTTGCCAGGGGACTCGATCCGCTTGAACTCGGTCACCGAGTCCTCGCCGAGCCGCAGCCTCTTCTCGACCGGTTCGGAGGTCACGGCGCGATGCTAGCGCGCAGCCTTCGCCGGAGGTACACGGCCGCTCGCGCCGTCCGTGGCGAACGACCCGTCACGGCGCCGTTCGGTACGGCCCCCCCGCCCCCTCGCCCCGCGGCCGCGGGCGGAGGAGGTTCGCGAGCCGGGTCGCGACGAGCGCCCCGGCGCCGATCAGCACGACGACGCCGTGGAGCGCGCCCCCCACGAACGGGATCGCGCCCACGAGGAGGAGGCCGAGGCAGCCGATCGCGAGGTGAACGTAGGGGTTCCTCGTGCGATGGCCGGCGAGCGCTGCCCCGGCGGTCTCGAGCACCGCGCAGCCGCCCGCGGCCGCGGCGATGAAGGCGAGCAGGAGGCCGATCACCGCGAACGGCACGCCGATCAGCGTGACGCAGAGGGCGACGGCGAGCGCGAGGGCGCCGAGGACGCCCACCACGCCGAGCGCGAAGCTCCGCATCGGCCGGGCGGCGATCTCGACCTTGAGCACCTCCATGCGCCGCGGCCAGAGCGCCAGCAGCACCGCGCCGAACGCGAACAGCAGCGCCGTGCGCGTCACCGCGCCGCCGGCCCTGCGCGCGAGCGAAGCGCCCGTCGCCTCCGGCTCCCCGTCGTCCCCCCTCAGGGTGATCTCGTTGTTCACGTCGCCCCGGATGAGCGCGCGCTCGCCCCGGTGGAGCGGGCCGCCGACGACATCGACGTCGCCGTCGACGCGCGCTCCGTCGGCCACCGTGAGCGGTCCGCCCACGGTCGACACGTCACCGCGCACCCGCGCGCCCTCGTGGATGCGCGTGGAGCCGCCCATCACGTCGATGTCGCCGGTGACGGTGCCCCAGACGTCGAGCGAGCCGCCGACCACCGACACGTCATGGACGACCTCGCCCCGCTCGATGCGCAGGCTGCCACCCGTCACGAAGCGATCCCGGCCGCGCCGCCTGGGCGCGTCCTGCTCCGCCTCGGCGTCGTCGGGCGACGCCGCGGGCGCGGCCGCCTGCGGCGGCTCGGGCACGGCGGGCAGCGCGGGCGCGGCGGGCAGCGCGGGCAGCGCGGGCAGCGCGGGCAGCGCGGGCAGCGCGGGCGCGGACCGCTGCGCCCTGTCCGACGGCGCGATCGCGATGAGATCGCCGTCGCGGGTCGCGACGTAGTCCCCGTCGGCGAGCAGGAGCTCGAGCACCTTGTCCGCCGGCTGGTCCTGGACGCGCAGATCGACGGGATCGCCGGGCGGCACGTTGTTGAGCACGAGGCTCCATCCGGCCTCCTGCGCCAGGCGCTTGATGGCCTCGTTGCGCGGCGCGCGGCTCACGTCGAGGCTCACCTCCGGCTCGGCCGCCGGCCAGACGCCCTCGCGGGACACCTCGGCCCTGGCCGCGCCGCTCACCGAGAGCCCGAGCGCGGCGACGAGCAGCGCGGCGGCGCGCCGCGAGGACAACACACGGGTCGAGACCGAGACGAAGCGCATCCAATCCCTCCTTTCAACGAGAGCTCATTTCCCCTGCCCCACGCGATACCCAGCCCGACGACCACGAGCAGCGCCGCCGAGAGCCACGGCAGCGCCGTGAGCCCCCCGGAGAGCGCCCCGTTCCCGGCGATGGCGCACCCCGTCTGCACCACGACCGAGCAGGCGCGCCAGAGCCTGTCCCAGCTCTCCTTCAGGCCGGAGGCCCCGGCCACGAGCCCCGGCGCCGCGCCGAGCGCCGAGAGCGCGAGGGCGACGGCGAGCGCCGCGATCGGCAGCGGCTCGCGCGGCGCCACGGGCTCCGGCGCGGCCTGCGCGCCCGGCGCGGCCTGCTCGCGCAACGCCGCGGGCTCCTCGGCGCCCGGCGCGGCCTGCTCGCGCAGCGCCTCCCCCACGCGGAGCGACAGCAGCGCCGCCCGGCCGAGCGCCGAGGCGCAGGGCAGGCAACGCGCGGCGTGCGCGAGCGCGCCCTCCGGCAAGAGGGCCTCCTCGCCGTCGCCGAGCGCGCCGAGCGCGATCTCGGTCAGGTGGCCGTCGGGCTGCCACACGAGATCCGGCGAGAGCTTGTCGTCGTCGAGCATCGATCCCTCACTCCCCGAGCGCCTCGGCCAGACAGCGCCGGCCGCGCGCGATCCACGTCGCCACCGTGCCGAGCGGGATGTCGAGGCGGCGCGATATCTGCTGGTAGTTGAGCCCCTCCACGTGAAATGCCAGGAGCGCGCGGCGCTGGGGCTCGGCCAGCTTCTGCAGGGCGACGTCGATGCGGCGCGCGCGCTCGCGCTCGGCGGCGCGCTCCTCCGGGCCCGGCGCCGGGTCCTCCACCGCCTCGAGGATCTCCCCCTCCCCCCCGGCGACCTCCCGAGGGAGCGCCTCGGCGCGCCGCGTGCGGCGGCGCCGGCGCAGCACGTCCAGCGCCACGTGGCGCGCGATCCCGAGCACCCAGGGGCGCAGCGGCTCGCCGTCGCGGAGGCGGCCGCGCCCCTCGAAGGCGCGGGCGAGCGCCTCGTGGGTGCAGTCCTCGACGTCCGGGTGGTCGGCGCGCTCGCCGAGCACGCAGGCGATCGCCGCGCGGACCACGGGCCGCAGGGCGGCGGCCTCGTCGAGCGAGGCCCCCACCGTGGCGATCGACGCCGCCGGCAGCCCGTCGGGCGCCTGCGGAGAGGGCAGCGTGGCGGCTGGATTCATCCTGGACCCAGACACTTCGCGCGAGCCCTCCCCGAAATTTCACGCGCCGCACGCCGAGCTCCGGCGGTTCAGGAAATCACGGGGCGCCGGCCGGGGCCAGCGCCCAGGGCCAGCCCGTGAGGCGCCCGTGCGCGCGCTACCGATCGGTCAGGGGCGAGAGGAGCGCGTCGGTCGGGGGCGACAGGAACGCGGTGAGCTCCGGGAGGACGGAATCCGGGTCCTCCAGGTGGGGCGCGTGCCCGAGCGGCACGACGCGCAGCGTGGCGCGGGGGATCGCGGCGGCCGCGGCGATGCCGAGCGGCGCCGGGAACACGTCGTCGCGATCGCCCCAGAGCACGAGCGTGTCGGCGTCGATCTCGCCGAGCCGCGGGAGGCGATGGGGCACGGGGCCGAAGGCCGGGAAGAGCGCGTTGAACGCGGCGACGGGCGCGACCCGGCCGTCGGGCACGGCGCCGAGCTCGCGGTGCAGGGCGGCGACGCGCTCGCCGAGCGGGGTCGGCCGCGGGGGGCGGAGGCGGCGGAAGAGCGCGGCGCCGAGCAGGCGGAGCAGGCGCTCGGGCGGGGCGCGGAAGTAGGCGCGGCTCGAGGCGGTCATGACGGGGCCGACGCCCATGGCGCCGATGAGCGCGAGCTTGCGCGGGCGGGCGCGCTTGCGGAGCGCGATCTCCAGCGCGACGAGCGCGCCGAGGGAGTGGCCGACGAGCGCGGCGTCGCCGAGGTCCATCTCGAGGAGGAGCGCCTCGACCGGCTCGACGAAGAAGCGGAGGCCGTCCTCGAAGCCCTTGCCCTCGAAGGGGGGCGACGACGCGTGGCCGAAGCCTGGCAGGTCGAGGGCGAGGACGCGATGGCGCCGGGCGAGCCCGGGGAGCAGCGGAAACCAGGTCGTCGCGGCGTTCCCCCGGCCGTGCAGGAGGACGACCGGCGGGCCGCTGCCGCCCTCGAGGTAGCGGAGCGTCGAGGTCAGCGCGGCGCGGCGGTGCACCGTGAACGGGGGCGCTCCGGCGGCGAGCTCCGCGAGGATGGCGCTCTCGGTCGGCCCCGGTCGGGAGACGACGGCGTGAACGTTCGTCACCAGGCCTGCGTAGCGCGATCGCCCTGCCGCGAGAATGGCGCATCGGCCCAGGCACCCGCCCAGGTCACGATCTACCCGGGGCCTCGTCGACCAGGCCCCCACCCAGGTCACGATCTACCCGGGGCCTCGTCGACCAGGCACCCGCCCAGGTCCAGACATGCCCGGGGCCTCGTCGACCAGGCACCCGCCCAGGTCCAGACATGCCCGGGGCCTCGTCGACCAGGCACCCGCCCATGTCCCGACATGCCCGGCCCCCCGCCGCCCGGACCGCCGGCATGGGCCGGGCCCCGACACGCCGGCGGGCCCGCGCGTCCCGGCTGTCGCGCTCAGTCCTTGCCGTGACCAGGGCCGAGGATCAGCTCCATCTTCGCGACCGGGTCGAACCCCTCCACGTGCGGCGGGTGGTGGCACTGCGAGACGCAGCTCTCGGGCGGGGGCGACAGCACGATGAGCCCCTTCTTCTCGGGGTTCTCCGCGTGCAGCGAGCCCGGACCGTGACACTCCTCGCACTGCACGTTCTGCAGCGAGGCGTTGTGCGTCACCGTGGAGCCCCCGGGCTTTCCGTAGCCGGTCACGTGACAACTCACGCAGTCCAGGTTGAACTCCTTGAAGTCCTGCTGCAGCGTCGCATAGGCGCGCGCGTGCGCCGTGGCGTCGTAGACCTTGCGCTCCTCGTCGTGGCAGTTCGTGCAGGCGTCGACGCCGAGGTAGCTGGCCTCCCCCTTCGCCGGCGGCTCGGGGACGCGATCCGCGAACGCCTCCTTGTTGTGCGCGTTGACCCGCTTGTAATAGGCCAGGAGCTGGCCGGCGACGTCCTTGTCGGCGCCCAGCTTCTCCCGCACCTCGACCGCGCTGTAACGGAAGAAGCTGCCGCTCACCTCCGTCTTCGCCGCCTCGAGCTTCGCCTTCTCGGCCCGGAGCCGCTCCAGGTCGGCCTTCCGGTCGGCGACGTCCTTCGCCGCGACCGTCCTGTCGCCCTCCCAGCCGTTGATCCGGATCTCGAGCTCCCGGATCCGCGCCGACAGGCTCATCAGCTCCTCCGCCCTGGCCACGCCGCCGGCGTCGGCGAACACCAGCGGGCCGTCGCCGCCGTCGCGCACGAACAGATCCACCACCGCCACCGATTGCAGGTGATTCGGCGTCTCCACCACCAGCGTCGACCCGATCATCACCGGCGGCTTCGGGCCGTCGTTGCCGTCCCCGCGCTCGCTCGGCTTGCCCAGCAGGAGGACGTGCAGCTCCGGCACGTGATCCGCGAGCCGCAGCGCCTCGCCCCGCGGCAGCGCCGCGAGCCCCACGAGCACCCGCGCGCCCTGCCGCTTCGCCTCCGCGACGCCCGCCTTCATCGCGTCGAGCGCCGGACCGGCCTTGACCCCCGCCGGGTAGGCGCCCGCGCGGCCCTTCGGATCGCTCACGCCGATGAGGCCCACCTTCACGCCCGAGACCTCGCGCACCACCACGCCCCGGACGCCCTGCGCCCCCTCCAGGTTGCCGCCGAGCAGCGCCGCCCCGCTCTGCTCGCCGTACCTGGCGAGCGCCTCGGCGCCGAGCGCCCAGTCGTTCTCGCCGGGGGCCCACGCCGTGAGCCCGATCTCCTTCGCGGCCAGCGCCATCGCCTCGGCCTTCCACGCGTCCTGCGAGGCGCGCTCCGCCTTCACCTCGGGATCCATGAAGAGCAGCGGCCCCGCGCTGACCACGAGCCGGCCCGGCGCCTCGTCGCGCTGCGCCTCGATGAGGGCGGCGAGGTGGTCGATGCCGCCGAGCTGATCCTTCGTGCACCCGCACGGCTCCAGCGCGCCGGCCACGGTGCTGAGCGCGTAGAGCCGCACGGTCGGCCGGGCCGCGGCCGCGTCCTCCACGGTCGCGGCGCCCTGCGACGGGGGCTTGCACCCCTGGCACGCGGCCACGCCGCCCGCGGCGGCGATCGCCAGGACCGGAATCAGGAACGCGTATCCCCCTCGCACCCCGCGGAGCAGCGAGCGCATCATGCCCGCCCTATAGCACACGGGCTCGTGCGACCCGGGCCCGGGGGTGGTGAGGGGGCCGGGGGGCTCTCCGGAGGGGCTGGAGTGCAGGCGAGCCACGACAGGGGCTCGCCGGAACGCAAGCCCCGGAGGAGAGCCCCCCGGCCCCCTCACCACCCCCGGGCCCGCCCGCCGCGGTCAGAAGCTCGTCGGGGCGAACGGCAGGACGGTCTTCAGGTCCGCGTCGTTGAAGCGGAGCTGCAGGCCGACGAAGTAATCCCGGCGATCGCTGTTCAGGATGTCGTCCATGCCGCCCAGCAGCCAGAGCTTGCGGATGAACTCGTACGCGAGCGCGACCCGCCAGCGCGGCGACAGCTCCTCGCCGAAGCCGAACAGGTCCTGCCGGAGCTCGAACCGGTCGTCGAGCAGGTGGAGGTCGAGGCCGAGCCCGCCCGTCGACTCCTTGATGCCGAACCGGCCCGTGAACGGGCCGAGCCGCTTCGCGAACTGGAACGAGAAGCGGAAGGCGTTCGTCGTGATCGTCCGGACCTCCCGGTAGTGCGCGGGCTCGTTCGGGTTGGTCGTGTCGACGTCGATCTGCTGGAAATCCGTCTTGCCGCGCGGGTCGTTCACCAGCTCGACGACGTAGTACTTGTCCTCCGTCGGCTGGAGCCTGAGCTCGACGTAGCTCTTGATGGTGTTCGCCAGGAAGTTGTAGTCGGTCCGGAGCCCGACCACCGTCTGGAACCGGTTGATCCCGCCCACGAGCTCGCCGACGTCCTCGACGACCGTCTCGACCTCGTTGATCAGCGTCTCGTCCCGGGTGAGGCGGCCGAGCGTCCCCTCGCCCCGATCGACCCGGGCGGCGACGTTGTCCGCGTGCTTCAGCGCCGACTCGAGGCTCTCGCTCGCGCGGCCCAGCCGCTCCGCGGCGCTGCGGAGCTCGCCGGGCTTGCCGTCCCGCCCGGGCACCTCGGCCGCGGCCGTCATCGTGCGGATGTCCCGGGTCACCTGCTCGACGTTGCGCAGGATCTCCCGCAGGCGCGGGGCCGACTCCCCCGTGAGCTGGCTGATGTTGTTGATCGTCTGCGTGACGCTCGCGCGGTTCTCGCGGACGGTCTCGTTGAGCTGCTCGGTCACGTCCGCGAGGTTGTCGAGGATCTGCGTGAGCCGCTCCTCCCCGGAGTCGGAGCCGACCGAGTTCCGGAGCGCCTCGGTGACGGCCTTGACGTCCTTGAGGATCTCTGCGACCTGCCCCTGCATCGACTGGACCGTCGGCTCGTCGATGTAATGGAGGATCCGCCCCTCGTCGGGGATGCGCGGCTTGCCCTCGGTGCCCGGCGTGAGCACGACGAACGACTCGCCGATGAGGCTCGTGGCGCGCTTGCCGATGGCCGCGTCCTCGTAGAGCGGGACCTCGGGGCTCATCTTGATGTCGATGCGCGCCTGGCCCTCGTAGAGCGAGATCCTGTCGACGACGCCGACCTGGATGCCCGAGATCATCACGCGCGACTGCGGCGACACGCCGATCGCGTCCGGCAGCGTGGCCCAAACCCGGTAGCCGTTCCCGCCGCCGACGTCGCGCGAGACGAAGCGGTACCCGCCGTAGGCCGCGCCCGCGAGCACGATCGTCATCAAGCCGACCTTCGCGGCCCTGGAGACCTCCGCCATTCTGCGCCACGCCCACGGTACCACGAGGTGACGGCGGGACCGCGCAGCTTTCTCCGCGAGAGGCGCGCCGGCGTGCGGCGCGTGACATGCGGCGGCGCGTGATGCGCGGCGGCGCGACATGCGGCGCGCCCACGCGGCGCACACACGCGGCGTGGGCGCGGCGCACACACGCGGCGTGGGCGCGACGCACACACGCGGCGTGGGCGCGGCGCACACACGCGGCGTGGGCGCGGCGTGCGGCAGGAAACGGGCGCCGGGTCGGGAAACCTGCTAGCCGGATCGCATGCGGTCGTGGTGGGCCAGAGGGGCATGCTGCGCGGCGCTCGCCGCGGCCGGCACGGCGCTCGCCGCGGCCGGCACGGCGCTCGCCGCGGCCGGCACGGCGCTCGCCGCGGCCGGCACGGCGCTCGCCGCGGCCGGCGCGGCGGCCGCGGACCCGCCGGCGCTCACGTGGGTGAAGGCCACGCGCTCGCCGCAGCCGGCCGCGGCGCTCGCGCCCGAGGTCGCCGCGCTCACGGCGCGCTGCGGGGCCGCGGACGCGGCGCTCGCCGCGGTGGCCCGGCGCAACGTCGAGCGGCAGCTCCAGGGGGGAGAGATCATGCCGCCCGACGAGCTCGCGTTCACGCTGCGCGCCGCGGGCGCGCCGCACGCCTGGCCGCGGGGCTGGTCCATCGCCGGCCAGGGGCTCGGCCCGGCGGAGCTCGGGGCGCGGATCGACGGGTGGCTCTCGGGCTGGCCCACGCTCGGGGTGCGGCGGTGCGGGGTGGCCCACGCGAAGAAGCCCGATGGGACGGTGATCGCGGCCGCGGTCGGGGTGGACGCGCTCGCGGACATGTCGCCGCTGCCGACGACCGCGCGGGTGGGCCAGTGGGTGACGCTCGAGGGGACGATGCGCGTGCCCGCGACCGCGGTGAAGGTGGTGCTGCTCGGCCCCCGGGGCGCGCCCAGGGCGGTGCTGAGCTCGCTGTCGGGCGCGCGCATCCGGTCGAGCTTCGCGGTGGACCAGCCGGGGAGCTGGCTGGTGCAGGTGCTGGCCACGGTGTCGACCGGGCCGAGGCCCGTGCTGGAGGCGATGATCTTCGCGGGGGGCGCCCCGCCGGGCCGGTACGTCCGCGCGCCCTCGCCCGGGGAGGAGGCCGCCAGGGGGGCGCGCGACGACGACGACGCGATGCTGCGGATGATGAACGCCGCGCGCGCGTCGGAGGGGCTGCCGGCGCTCGCGCGCGACGCGGCGCTCTCGGCGCTGGCGCGGGCGCACGCCGAGGCGATGCTCAAGGCGAGGATGGTGGGCCACGACGTGGGCTCGGGCGACCCGGCGGCGCGCCTCCGGGCCGCCGGCTACGAGGCGACGATCGCGGGCGAGAACGTGGCCACCTCGAGCTCGCCCGGGGGCGCGCACCGCGCGATCTGGGCGAGCCCGTCGCACCGGGGCAACCTGCTCGACCGGCGCTACAGGAAGACCGGCGTGGCGGTCGTGCGCGACCGGAGCGGCCGGGTCTGGGTGGCGCAGCTATTCGCGGGGTAGGCGGCGCGGCGGCTCGCGGGGTGACGGCACGCCAGGCGCCGGGCGTCAGGCGCCGCCGCGCTCCCGCCGGAGCCGCTCGATCTCCGCCAGCGCCTCGGCGAGCCGGAGCTCGGCCTCCTCGCGGGCGCGGGTCTCCTCCTCGCGGGCGCGGATCTCCTCCTCGCGGGCGCGGATCTCCTCGTCCAGACGCCGCTCGAGATCCTGCGCGCGTTGCTCCGCGGCGTCGACGAGGGAGCCCAGCTTGTCGATGAGCTCGTCGGTGTCAGGGATCGCGGCCTCCCCCGCGTAGAAGCGGATCTTGCCGCCATCGACCAGCAGATCGAGCCCGAGCACCCGCGAGGCGTAGTGCCCGCGCTGGGGGATCACCGGCTCGTAGGTCCTCGACGCCGACGTCGCCAGGCGAAAGCCGCGGAGCGAGCCGCGCTTGCGGTCGAACACGAAGTACTCGGGGATGCCGAGCCGCGCGAACCACTCCACGTTGCGCACGAGGTCCTTCCTGCGCCGCCCATCGACGATCACCGCGAGCGCGAAGTCGACGCCCTTGCCCTCGTCGGTGACGACCCACCGATCGCGCTCGTGCGTCTCCACGTCGGTGACCGCGATGACGTCGGGCGAGAAGACCCGCTCGTCCGGGTAGTACACGGCCAGGTTGCCGCTGACGTAGACGCGGCGGCCAGCGCGCTGGAACCAGCGATCGAGCGTCGTGCGCGCCCGGGTCACCGGGTGCCAGTGCGGATCGCCCTCGGGCGGCGCGGCCTCGTCCAGCGGGAACTCCGACGGCAGGCTGTCCACGATCTCGCGGCGCTGCTCGGGCGTGAGCTGCTCCCAGACCTCGACGGTCGGGGCGCGGGGGTCGTCCGGATCGATGTGCCACAGGGCCGTCGCGCGACGCATGGCTGAAGTCTACCCGCGTGGCGCCGGACCGTCAGCTCGCGGGCCGGCGGAGCGCCCACCTTCCGGCGGACGGCACGGGCTGGCGGCAAGCAGGCGCCCGGAGCCTGCCGGCCGGCCGCCGTTCACCGCCGGCCGGCCGCCGTTCACCGCCGCCCGGCTTTCCCTGGGGCCTCCCCCCGGGCGGCCGCCGCGGCGCGCGTGTATTCTTGCACGCGATGGCAGCGCGCCCGCTTTACGTCGGCATCGACCTCGGCACCACGAATTCGACCGCGGCCGCCTTCGACGGCGAGAAGGTCACCCTCGTCCGGAACTCCCAGGGCGCGACGCTCACCCCGAGCGTGGTGCGGATCGATGCGCGCGGGACGGTCACGGTCGGCGCGCGCGCGCGGCGGTTCCTGGAGAGCGATCCGCAGAACACCCGCGCGGAGTTCAAGCGGCTGATGGGGACCGCGCAGCCGCTCGAGTTCGCGGCGGCCCGGGTGACGAGGAAGCCCGAGGAGCTCGCGGCCGAGGTGCTGCGCTCGCTGCGCGCCGACGTCGCCGAGCAGCTCGGGGTGGAACCGGCCTCGGCGGTCATCTCGGTGCCCGCGCTCTTCGAGCTGCCGCAGAGCGCGGCCACGTCGGAGGCGGCGCGGCGCGCGGGGTTCGAGCGCGTGGAGCTGATCCAGGAGCCGGTGGCGTCGGCGCTCGCCGCCGGCTGGACGGCCGAGGAGTCCGCCGGTAGCTGGCTCGTCTACGACCTCGGGGGCGGGACCTTCGACGTGTCGCTGCTCGAGACGCGCGACGGGCTGCTCCGCGTCGTGGGGCACGACGGCGACAACTTCCTCGGCGGGCGCGACTTCGACTGGGCCGTCGTCGACTGGGCGCTCGCCGAGATCGCGCGCGCCCACGGCGTCACCGTGAGCCGCGCCGATCCGCGGCACGCCGCCGCCCTCCGCAAGCTCAAGCTCGCGGTCGAGGAGGCTAAGATCGAGCTCACCCGCGCGGACGAGGCGGCGCTCGCCCTGCCCGCGGCGTTCGAGGTCGACGGCGAGACCGTCGACCTCGACCTGGTCCTCACGCGGCCCACGCTCGACGCGCTCGCGGCGCCCATCATCGACCGCTCGATCGAGGTGTGCCGGCGGCTGCTCGCGGCGCACGGCCTCGACGCGTCGCAGCTCGCGCGCGTCGTGCTGGTCGGCGGGCCGACGGTGATGCCGGCGCTCCGGGCGCGGGTCCGGGACGCGCTCGGGGCGCCGTTCGGCGAGGGGCTCGATCCGATGACCCTCGTGGCCCAGGGGGCGGCGATCTACGCGGCGACGGCCGGGCTCGACGCGCGGCCCGCGGCGCGGGCCGCGGCCGCGGAGGAGGGCCGGCGGCTCTGGCTCCAGTACCCGGCCATGTCGAGCGATCTGACGCCCCACGTGGTGGGCCGCGTCGTGGAGGGGTCGGGGCCCGCGCCCACGCGGATCCGGCTCGCGCGCGAGGGCGACGCCTGGACGAGCGCCGAGGCCGCGCTCGACGCCGAGGGGGCGTTCGTGATCACCGTCGACCTGCTGCCGCGCCGGCCGAACGTGTTCCGCGTCGAGGCGACGTCGGACGCCGGCGCGGAGGTGCCGGTGCACCCGCGGGCGATCACCATCGTCCAGGGGCTCACGATCAGCGATCCGCCGCTGTCGCGCACCGTCGGGGTCGCGCTCGCGGACAACACCGTGCGCGTCTACTTCGAGCGGGGCGCGCCGCTGCCGGCGCGGCGGACGTTCGTGCACCACAGCGTGGAGACCGTGCCGAAGGGGTCGCGCGGGTGCGTGCTGAAGATCCCGATCGTGCAGGGCGAGCTCGACGTCGCCCACCTCTGCCGCGCGGTCGGGGCGCTGGAGATCGACGGGAGCGGGCTCACCGCGACCCTGCCCGCGGGCTCGCCGATCGAGCTCACGCTCGAGCTCGACCGGGGCGGGCACCTCTCGGCGCGCGCGCTGATCCCGGCGCAGGGGCTCGTCTTCGAGCGCGTCGCGCACCTGCTCGTGCCCGAGGCGGCGCCCGAGGTGCTCGACGCCTCGCTCGCCGCCATGCGCGAGCGGCTCGCCGCGGCACGCGAGGGCGCCCTGCGCGGGGACGCGCCGCGCGCGCTCGGCAAGGTGACGTACGTCGAGTGCGCGCTCGCCGAGGTGGAGCGCGACGTGGCCGCGGCGCGGGGCGGCGACGCCGACGCGGGGCAGAAGGCGCGGCGGGCGATGCTCGAGCTCGACGCGCTGCTCGAGCAGGCCGAGGCCGACGAGCGCTGGCCGGAGCTCGACGCGGAGGCGCAGGCCGCCGTCGCGAACGCGTCGGTGTGGCTGTCGCAGCTCGGCTCGAGCGCCGAGCGGGCGCTCCTCGAGGAGGCCGCGCAGGGGGTCGCGCGGGCGCGCGCGGAGCGGAACCAGGTCGAGCTGCAGCGCCAGCTCCGCCTCGTCCGCAACCTGGGCAGCGCGGCGTTCCAGCGGCACCCGAAGGCGTGGGTGTGGCTGTTCGAGGAGGCCGCCTCCGAGGCGCACCAGGCCTCGGACCTCGTCCGCGCGCAGAAGCTCGTGCGCGACGGGCGCGGCGCGGCGGAGCGCGGCGACGCGGCGGCGCTCCGGACGATCACCGAGGAGCTCTGGCGCCTCCTGCCGGTCGACGCGCAGAAGCGCAGGCTCGGCCACGCGTCGGGGGTCCGGTGACGGGCGGCGACGCGCGGGGCCGCCTCCGCGACAACCCGTTCTACGTGCTCGGCCTGCGCCCGAGCGCGAGCCGCGCGGAGGTCGAGCGCGAGGGGCAGAAGCTGCTCGGGATGCTCGAGCTCAAGCTCGCGAGCGCCGCGACCTACCCGACGCCGGTCGGCCCCGGCGTCCGCACGGCCGACAAGGTGCGCGCGGCCATGGCCGCCCTCCGCGACCCGGAGCGGCGGCTCACGCACGAGATCTGGGCGCGGCTCGACCCGCGGCCTCCGCCCGGGGACGCGCTCGACGACGACCTCGGGGAGCTGCCGCCGCCGGAGGCGCCCGGGGAGGATCCGCGCGCGCCGTGGCCGGAGGCGCTGTCGGCCCTCGGCTGGAGGAGACGGTGAGCTTCGGGCTGCTCCTGGCCATCTCGATCGGCGTGCGGGTGATCGTCGCGGCGGCGGAGCGCTGGGCCTCGCCCGGCCCGCCGCCGCGCGCCGGCGGGCCCAGCACAGGCGCCCTGGTCGTGTGGTTCGTCCTCGTCCCGCTCGCGGTGCTCCTCGCGATCTGCGTGGCCGCGGGGCAGCTCTCGTGCGCGCTGCTGCTCGCGCCGCTCCTGCCGATCGTCGCGCCGTGGCCCGTCGCCCGCCACGTGCTCATCCCGCTCGGGCTGCCGCGCGCCGCGTACCACGTCGCGCGGCTCTCGGACTGGACGTGGCGCGCCGATCGACGCGGCGGCGCGGCGCTCGCGGCCGCGTGGACGCTCTGCCGCGCGCGCAGGCCGGATCCCGCGGCAGAGGCCTGGATCCACGAGCGGCTCGAGGGGGCCGGCGACCGCGGCGGCGCGGCCGGCCGGAGCGGCGACGCCGGACGCGACGGCGTGGCTGCGGCGTCGCCGCTCCGGGGCGCGGGCGTCGCGGCCGGGGCGATGCTCGCGGCCTACCGGGGCGACCTGGACGGCGCGCGGGCGCTCTTCGCGAGCGTCGCCAGCCTGGACGAGCGCGCCTGCCCCCGCGAGGCCCGCCGCGTCGCCGCGGGCTGGCTCGCCGCCGAGGCGGCCTCCCGCGGCGACTGGGCGACCGCGCAGCGGCGCGCCCGCGAGGAGCGCGGCCGGGAGCTGTCGCTGCTCGGCGCCGTCGCGGACCGCCTGCTCGGCGAGGCGGGCGCGCCGGGCGCGCTCGAGCTCTGGCTCCGCTGGCTCGCCGCGCCCCGCCGCCGCGCGACGCTCCCGCTGCTGCGCCGCGCCCTGGCGGCGGGCGCGGGCGCGCCGCGCCCGGAGCCGGCGGAGCCCGAGCCGTGCGCCGCGAAGGTGGCCGAGGGCGATCTGTGGAGCCGGGCGATGCTGCTCCACGCGGCGCTGCTGCTCCGGCCTCACGACCGGGTGTCGGGCGACGAGCTCCGGCGGCTGGGCGGCGCCTGGGACGCGGCGCTCGAGGACGAGCGCGCCCAGGCCGAGCTCCGGGAGCGGGCGCGGGCGCTCGGCGCGCCGGGCGCGCAGGCGGCGATCGGCGCGCTCGCGCGCGCGGTCGAGGAGGACCTCGCGGCGGCGCTGCGCGCGGCGCGCGTGCCGCACGCGGCATGGGACGACCTCGGCGGCACCATCGGCCGCGCGCGCCGCCGCCTCCGGGACGAGCTCCTGTCCGAGGTGGAGATCGCGTGCGACGCCCTGCGCCGCCGCGTCGACGAGCGCCGGGCGCTGGCGCCGCTCTCGGAGTGGCGCGAGTGGATCTCGCTCCGCGCGCAGTACGAGGCCGCGGCGGAGCTCGCCGGCCTGGAGCTCCGCCGCCTCGCGTTCCCCAAGGTCCACGCCGACGTGTGCCACGCGGCCGTGTGGCTGTTCAACACGAGGAAGGAGCGGGCGATCGGCAACGCGATGTTCCGCTGGCTCCTCGCCGAGGCCGAGGCGCTCGACGACGCGCGCATCGCGTCGCTCCAGCGCGGCAACGTCGCGTGCGGGGTCTGAGGGCCCCCACCCCCGTCAGCCGGCGTCGCCGCGCGGCGCCGGGGCGCCCGGCCGCCGGAGCGTCACCAGGCGCTCTTCCTGGAGGGGTTCGGGCTGGACCGTGCAGTGAGTCAGGCCGTGCACCTCGCGCAGCCGCCGGCCCACGGCCGCGGCCACGTCCGTCCCGTGGTGCCCCCGGGCGAGCACCACGTGCACGGTGAGCACGTTGAAGCCGTCGGAGATCGACCAGACGTGCAGGTCGTGGAGGTCGACCACGCCGGGCACGCTCCGGATCGTCGCCTCGACGTCGGCGAGGTCGATCTCGATCGGGCTGCCCTCCATCAGCACGCGGGAGGTGTCCCGCACGAGCCGCCAGCCGCCCCAGAGCACGAGCGCGCCGATCGCCACGCTGATCACCGGGTCGGCCCGCGTCCAGCCGAAGGCGAGGATGAGCACCCCGGCCACCATGGCGCCCACCGACCCGAGCGCGTCCGACAGCACGTGCGCCAGCGCCGCGCGCGTGTTGATGTTGTGCCCGCGCTCGCCGGCCGAGAGCAGGAGCGCGGCGGCGATGTTCACGCAGAGCCCCAGCGCCGCGGTGACCGCCAGCGCCTCGGCGCGCACGGCCTGGGGCTCGCGCCACCGCTCGGCCGCCTCGATGAAGATCCAGATCGCGGTCAGCGCCAGCGCGATGCCGTTGGCGAACGCGGCGAGCACCTCCGCGCGCCGGTAGCCGTACGTCCTCGCGCGGGTCCGCGCCTGCGCGGCGATGCGCTGCGCCACGATCGCGAGCGCCAGCGCCGCGGCGTCCGCGAGCATGTGGCCCGCGTCGGCGAGGAGGGCGAGGCTCCGCGACCACCACCCGACCAGCGCCTCGACGACCAGGAACGACGCCGTGAGCGCGAACGCCGCGATCAGCCGGCCGAGCGGCGCGCGCCGGTGGTCGTGGCCGTGGCCGTGGTCGTGGTCGTGGTCGTGGTCGTGATTGTGCCCGTCGTGACCGTGACCACGGTCCTCCCCGCCGTCGCGCGCGCGCCCGGGCGCGAAGCCCCCCCGATCGCCGGGCGCCCCCATCACGGCACCGGCGCGGCTCACACCCGCTCGATGATGGTCGCCACGCCCATCCCTCCCCCGATGCACAGCGTGATCAGCGCGGTCGCCCTGTCCGCGCGCTCGAGCTCGTCGAGCGCCGTGCCGATCAGGCAGGCGCCGGTCGCGCCCAGCGGGTGGCCGAGCGCGATCGCGCCGCCGTTCACGTTGACGCGATCGAGATCGACGCCGAGCTTGCGCGCGGTCTGCAGCGGCACCGCCGCGAACGCCTCGTTGATCTCCCAGAGATCGATGTCGCGCGCCTGCATCCCCGCCTTCTTGAGGGCCCGCTCCGACGCGGGCGCCGGGGCCGTCAGCATGATCACCGGCTCGGCCCCGGCCGTCGCCGTGCCGCGGATCCTCGCCCGCGGCCTGAGCCCGTGCGCCTTCACGTAGTCGCCCGACGCGAGCAGCACGACCGCCGCCCCGTCGACGATGCCGCTCGAGTTGCCCGCGGTGTGGACGTGCCGGATCGACGGGACGTGCGGGTACCGCAGGAGCGCCAGCGCGTCGACCGTCTCGCCGCCCGGGCCCATCGGGGTCGCCCCCAGGCCGGCGAACGCCGGCTCGAGCTTCGCGAGGGCCTCCATCGTCGCCCCGGCCCGCGGGTGCTCGTCCCGGTCGAGCAGCGGCGCGCCGTCGAGATCGACGACCGTGAACAGGCTCTTCGCGAACCGCCCCTCGGCCGCGGCCCGCTCGGCCTTGCGCTGGCTCTCGAGCGCGAAGCGATCGACGTCCTCGCGCGAGAAGCCCTCGAGGGTCGCGATGAGGTCGGCCGAGATGCCCTGCGGCACCATCGCGAGCTTCTTGCGGAGCGCGAGGTTGTTCCCGTCGAGGGGCGCGCCGTCCGAGCCCATCGGCACGCGCGACATGCTCTCCACGCCCCCGCCGATCGCGAGCTCCTGCTGGCCCGACAGGATCCCCATGGCGGCGAAGTTGACCGCCTGCGCGCCCGAGCCGCAGAAGCGGTTGACGGTCACGCCGGTCACGCCGTCGGGCCAGCCCGCCGCGAGGACGGCCGCGCGCGCGATGCACGCCCCCTGCTCGCCCGCCTGCGTCACGCACCCGACGACCACGTCCTCCACGTCGTCCTTGCGGATCCCGGTCCTGTCGGCGAGGCGATTGAGCGCCTGCGCGAGGAGCTCCTGGGGATGAACGCCGGAGAGCGCCCCCTTGCCGGCCTTTCCGCGGCCGCGCGGCGTGCGAACGGCATCCACGATGAAAACGTCTCGCATGACAGGCCTCCCGCGCCCGGTGTCCGGCCCGTGCTTAGCACACGGCCCGTTCCCGGGGCAGCTCGCGCGCGAGGAGCCCCGGTGGACCGGAGCCGCCGCGGATGGGCTATGCTCGCCGGCGATGGCGGACCGGTCACAGCGAATGGTGTGGGTCGACCTGGAAATGACAGGCCTCGACGAGAGCTCGTGCGCGATCGTGGAGATCGCGACCATCGTCACGGAGCCTGATCTGACGGTGGTCGCCGAGGGGCCGTGCCTCGTCATCCACCAGCCCGAGGAGGTCCTCGCGACGATGGGCGACTTCGTCCGCGAGCTCCACACCCGCTCGGGGCTCCTGGAGCGCATCCGCGCCTCCACCCTCTCCGTCGGCGAGGCGGAGGCCGAGACGCGCGCGTTCCTCGAGGCGCACTGCGAGAGGGGAACGGCGGTGTTGTGCGGCAACTCCGTGTGGAAGGACCGGGCGTTCCTGCAACGCTACATGCCCGATCTCCTGTCCTTCCTGCACTACCGCATCGTGGATGTCTCGACCCTCAAGGAGCTCGTGCGCCGCTGGTACCCGGCGCGCTCCGCGCCCAAGAAGCGCGAGATCCACCGGGCGCTCGACGATATCCGCGAGTCCATCGAGGAGCTCAGGTGGTACCGGGCCAACGTGTTTCGCCCGCTCGCTGAGCACGAGATCCGATGAGCCGCGCGCCCGCGGGCGCGGAGCGCCGCCGGGGTTCCCGCCGCGCCGCGCGCGCGCCGCTCGATTCCCCGCCTGCATGACGCCCCGCCCTGCCCGGTGATCCGGACCGGTCCCCCCGGACGGGCAGCCGCGGCGCGCCCGCCGCGCCCGCCGCGCCCGTGCGCCCGACCCCGTGCGCCCGACCCAGGTTGGCCGTGCGCCCGACCCAGGTTGGCCGTGCGCCCGACCCAGGTTGGCCGTCACCGAGGAGTCAGCTCGCTCGCGCACAAAAAAACCGCCGCGAGTGAGAAAATCAGATCGCTCAACGTAATGCTTCAGTAGTCTCGCCACGCGTCCAGGCCTCCGGCACGAGGTCTGCGACGTGGACACTCCGGCGGCCCCAATCCGCCGGGGTGTCGTTTTTCGTTGCGGTCGAGCTGGACGCCCTCGGCAGGTCAGTAGGTGGCGACGCCGTACCAGCCCGGCCGATGTCGCTCGGCCGCCACGCCGGCGGGGGGCGCAGGCCGCGGCGGCGGGGTCAGGGAGGCCGGCGCGTGGCGGCGGGGGATCCGGGGGCTCTCCACGGGGACCACCGCGGGACGCACCGCCGCGGGCGCGCCGGGGTCGCATCGCGCCGGCACGGCCAGCGCGGCCTCGCCCTGGGCCGGGGCAGCCAGCGCGGCCTCGCGCGCGGCGTCGTCGCGCGCCGGGACAGGGGAGCCGGCAGGAGGCGCAGGAGGCGCGCTGGGCGGGGCGACGCGCGAGCGCAGGGGCACGGCGACGCCGACGCGCGTCAGCGCGACCGCCAGGAGCGCGAACGAAAGCAGCGCCCCGGCGGCGAGCACGAGCCGGCGGCGCCGGCGAGGGTCGGCGATCCGGACCGTCGGGCGCCGGACGGCCTGGGGCGGGAGGGTGCCGGTCGGCAAGGTATCGCGCGACGCCGGGCCGGGCGCGCTCCGCTCGGTGTCCGGCCCCGGGACCGGAGGCCGCAGCGCCGCCTCCCCCGCGGCCGGAGGCTCCGGGGCGGTGAGCAGGGGCCGCACGGCGACCACGAGCTCCTGGATCGTCTGGAAGCGCGCGTCCGGGTCCTTCGCGAGCGCGCGGGCGAGCGCCTCGTTCACCCCGGCCGGCACGCCCCGGATCGGCGCCGGCACCTCGCGCAGCGCGCACGCCTCGAGATCGTCGCGCCCCTCGAACGGCGGTCGCCCCGCGAGCACGCAATAGAGCAGCATCCCGAGGCCGTAGACGTCCGTCCGCCGATCGATGGGCCACCCGCCGAAGAGCTCCGGCGCCCGGTACCTCGCGGCCTCGGCCATGGCGTCCGCCGGCGGCCCGAACAGCCGGTGAAGCCCGAACGCCCTCAGGACGGCGGCCCCCCCCTCGGTGATCACCACCGTGTGCGGGCCGAGATCCCCGTGCACGAGCCCGAGGGCGTGCGCCGCGCCGAGCGTCCGCGCGACGTCCGCGACCAGCTCGTACGCGACCGGGCGCAGCCGGGGCAAAAGCGCCTCGACCGAGGGCGCCTCGCCCGTCCGGGCAGCGGCCCACCCGGCGCCGCCCTCCGTGCCGCCCGCGATCACGGGCTCGATGCCGCGCACCGCCGGAGGCAGCGCGAGGAGCCGATCGAGCTCGGCGCGAAAGACGTCGGCGTCGAGGAGGGCGTCCTCCTGGACATAAAGGGTCACCTCGTGGCCGCCCGCGTCGAGCGCGCGGTAGGCGCCGACCGGAGCGGACGAGTCGAGGCTGGCCACGATGGTGTAGCCCGCGAACTCCTGGCCCAGGATCACCATGAGCCCCTCACCGCGCCCCCCATCGCGGACATCGCAGGGAGGGCCCCGGCGCGGGAGGAGAGCGGAGCGCGAGCGCGAGCTGCGATGTCGGATCAACCCAGAGGATTCGGATCACTGCGTCGGACCTCCGGCACGAGGTTCGAGTCCATCGCATCCCCGAGAGAGAGATCGGGGAGCATCGGTCCGGCGCAAGATAACAGAGGTCTCGAGCCCGCGGAAGCCGTTGCCAAGACGAGCCCCCCGGCTCACGGGGCGCGCGAGGTGGCGTGATCACTTGCCCGTTCGCCGGCTGGACGGCGGGGCGGCGCGGCCCGAGACGACGCGCTCGGGCGGGCGTGACCTGGGCGGAGCCGCCGGACGGGAGCGCTCCGGATCCTCGCTGGCCAGGGCGAGCATTGCTTGCTTCCGCGGAGAATCGTCAGGCTCCATGAGCAAGAAGAGAATCGCGTTCTGGAGCGACTCGTGGGCCTGGTCAAAGAGCTCTGCCACGACGGACGCCACCGGGCTGCGCCCGTCGCCGGGGAGCAGGAGGCGGGGATCGCACTGGAGCCCCTGGGCGATGAGCCCGAGCGCGCCGAGCCCGAGATCCCGCTCGCCTCGCTCGACCTGCCGCAGGTAGGTGGCCGAGAGCTGCGCCCTCTCGGCGAACTCCTGCATGCTGAGCCCGCGCAGGCGCCGGAGGATGTGGATCGCCTGGCCGACCTCCTTGGGGAGCGTGTCGCGCATGATCGCGAGCCTAGCAGGCAGAGCTCGCTCGAGCCGCCTCGCGCCAGGGGGGCGCCGCGGGGAGGCTAGAGATAGCCTTCGGCCTGGAGCGCGAACATGCGGGCATACCGCTCGCCGCGGGCGACGAGCTCGGCGTGGGTGCCCTCCTCCACGACGCGCCCGCCGTCGAGGACGACGATGCGGTCGGCCATGCGCACGGTCGGGAAGCGGTGCGAGATGACGATCGTGGTCCGCCCCCGGGAGAGCGACCGGAACCGCTGGAAGACCGCGTGCTCGGCCTCGGCGTCGAGCGCCGCGGTCGGCTCGTCGAGCACGAGGATGTCGGCCTCCTCGCGCATGAAGGCGCGCGCGAGCGCGATCTTCTGCCACTGGCCGCCGCTCAGCTCGACGCCGTCCTTGAACCAGCGCCCGAGCTGCGCGTCGAGGCCCCCGGGCACCGCGGCCACGACCTCCTCCGCGCCGCCCTCGGACACCGCGCGCGCGACCCGCGGCTCGTCCGTGAGGTGCTCGACGCTGCCGAGGGCGACATTCTCGCGCAGGTTGAGCTGGTACTGGTTGAAGTCCTGGAACACGACGCCGATCCGCCGGCGGAGCGCGTCCACGTCCCAGGCGCGGAGATCCTTGCCGTCGAGCAGGATGCGCCCCTCGGTGGGCTCGTAGAGCCGCGTGAGCAGCTTGATGAAGGTCGTCTTGCCCGCGCCGTTGTGGCCGACGAGCGCCAGGCTCTGCCCGGCCGGGATGTGCAGATCGACGCCCCGGATCGCCCAGCGCGGCTGCCCCGGATACCGGAAGCCCACGCCCTCGAACCGCACGCCCCGCTCGCCCGCGGCGGCCCCCTCCCCCGCGGCGCCCCGCTCGCCCGCGGCGGCGCCCTCGCCCGCGGCGCGCGCCGCCGCGCCGCCGTCCGGGAGCGCCGGCGGCGCGCCCGTGGGGATGCCGAGGTACTGGAAGAGATTCGACATGTAGAGGTTGTGCTCGTACATGCCGCCGACGCCGGAGAGGACGGCCTGGAACGCCTGCTGGCCCTGCCGGAAGGCGGCGACGTAGAGGACCATGTCGCCGAGCGAGAGCCGCCCTGCCGCGGCGCCGAGCGCCATGGCGCCATAACAGCCGTAGAACGCGGCCGTCCCGAGGAGCGACAGGCCATAGGCCCACCCGGCGCGGCGGACCGCGAGGGCGCTGTCCTCCCGGTAAAACGAGGCGGCGAGCGCCCTGTACCGCTCCCGGAACATGGGGCCGAGGCCGAAGAGCTTCACCTCCTTGGCGTGGCCGTCGTTGGCGAGCACGTACTCGAGGTAGTTGAGCCTCCGGGCGTCGGGAGAGCGGAAGTTGCGGAGGCGGAACGCCGCGCCGGAGAAGCGCGCCTCGGCGACCGTGGCGGGGATGGCCGCGACGACGAGCGCGAGCACGGCGAGCCCGCTGAAGCCCACGAGCAGCGCGGCGTAGCCGGCGAGCGTGACCAGGTTCTGCACGAGGGCGAAGCTCTCGGTGACGACCGCGGCGGGGCGCGAGGACGCCTCGCGGCGCGCGCGGGTGAGCTGGTCGTAGAACTCGGGATCCTCGAAATGGCGCAGATCCAGGGAGAGCGCCTTGTCGAGGATCCGCGTGTGGATGTCGATCGAGAGCTTCGCGCCGAGGAGCTGCCGCGTCAGCGCGAGGCCACGCTGCGCGAGCGAGAGCGCGGCCACGAGGCCGAGCTCCACCGCGACCCACACGAGCGCCGCGCGCTCGTCGCGCGCGACCACGGCGTCCGTGATCGTCTTTCCCACGTAGGCCACCCCGAGCGGCAGCACCGCCGCCGCGAGGGTGAGCACGCCGAGCGTGACGCTGGCCGCCCTCGAGGAGCGCCAGACGAGCCCGAGCGTCCGCGGGGTGTGGGCGAAGGTTTCCCGCAGGCGGGAGAGGCCGAGCATGGGGGCGGAATCTAACCACGCCGCCGCCGTCTGCCGGCGGAAGCGCCGCGGCGGCCCCCGGGGCCGGGGGCGCGGTGGCGGCCGCGCGCCGGGCGCGGTATCCCCGGGGCTCGGACAAGGAGGCTCTTCATGTCGAGCATGTCGAATGTGACCATAGGCTACGGGGCGCTGCTCGCGGCGCTCGGCGTCGGCGGCTTCGCCGCGACGGGGGCGACGCACAAGACGGCGCTGATCCCGGCCGGCTTCGGGGTCGTCGCGATCGGGCTCGGCCTGCTCGCGAGGCAGGAGCGGTATCGCATGCACGCCATGCACGCGTCGGCGCTGCTCGGCCTCCTCGGCGTGCTCGGCTCGGCCCGCGGCCTGTCCAGGCTGCCCGCGCTGCTCTCCGGCGGCGACGTGGAGCGCCCGGCGGCCGTCGTCGCCCAGTCGCTGATGGCCGGCCTCTCCGCGGCGTTCGTGGTCCTCTGCGTGCGCTCCTTCGTCGCGGCGCGCCGCGCCGCCGCCCGCCCCTGAGCGCAGCGCGCGTCGCGCCCCGGCGCCGTCTCGCCGACAGCGCGCCGCCCGGGCGCCGTCTCGCCGACAGCGCGCCGCCCGGGCGCCGTCTCGCCGACAGCGCGCCGCCCGGGCGCCGTCTCGCCGACAGCGCGCCGCCCGGGCGCCCTCTCGACGACCGCGCGCCGCCCGGGCGCCGTCTCGACGACCGCGCGCGCCGTCACCGAACCCCGCTTCACCACCTCGCCAGAGCGCCGAGCGCCCCTGTCGGCGGAGAGCCCGCCACGCGGCGGCCGGCCGTGTCGAATCCGTAGAGAACGGCCGATCGCGCGCGGGCATCTCGCCTCGATGCTCTCCCCGTCCCTCTCCCTCTCTGCGCGTCGGTTCGAGGCTCCTCCCCGCTCGGCGGATCTCCCTATGTCGATTGCATGGCAAGTCTGGCCACCAATCCGGAATGCCACAAATCCGCGCAAAAAGAGCCAGATCGGCGACCTCGGGAGCCGTGCTTGATGTAACGTCGTTGGCATCAGGCCATCAACTACAACAAGAGCGAACACCATGCTTCGACGCGTCATTGCATTGGGGCTGACGGCGCCGTTTTTCCTCTCGTGCGTGGAGAACGGGGCGATCATGATCTGGAGTTGCAAAGAGTGCCCCGAGGGCTGGACCTGCACAGAAGACACCTGCATTCCGCCGCATTGCAGCAATGGCATCATGGATGACGAGGACGGAGAAACCGACACGGACTGCGGCGGTTCGTGCGGGCCTTGCCGCCTCGGTGCCTCGTGCAAGACCGGGCTCGACTGCAAGGAAGGCGTCTGTCATCTCGGCACGTGCCAGGCCCCGACGTGCGTGGACGGCGTGGCGAACGGCTTTGAGACCGGCGTCGACTGCGGCACCCGCTCGTGCCCGCTCTGCCCCGCGGGCGAGGGCTGCCTCGCCGGCGAGAACTGCGCGTCGGGTGTGTGCAGGGGGCGCGTCTGCCAGGATCCCACGTGCGACGACGGGGTCCAGAACGGAAGCGAGACCGCCGTGGATTGCGGCGGGGATTGTCGCGCCTGCCGTTAAGGATCACGACGCGGAGGAGATGCGGTGATCCCGAGCGGGGCGCCCCGGCGGAGAGGCCGCGCCGGGGCGCCTCGGGCCGCCCCCGGGGACATGGGGAGTCCCAGGGGGCGCGCCTCGTGAGTGGGCAATCTGTGAGCGCGAATACAGCGGGAGGGGAACGGAGGGGAACGGCGCGCGCTCCCCCGCGCCGCGTCGCGCCGGCGCGGACGCCGCCGCTACATCCGCTCCGGGGCCTCGATGCCGAGCAGGCCGAGGCCCTTCGCCAGCACCTCCGCCGTGAGATCGCACAGCGCGAGGCGCGAGCGGCGCACCTCCTCGCTGTCCGCGCGGAGCACCGGGCAGCGCTCGTAGAAGGTCGTGAACGACCCGGCGAGCTCGAACAGGTAGCCGCACAGCCGGTGCGGCTCGAGCGTGGCGGCCACGTCCTCGAGCACCGCGCCGAACCGGAGCAGCTCCAGCGCGAGCGCCCGCTCGGCCGGCTCGCCCAGGGCGACGCCGGCCCCGCGCGGCGACGCCACGCCGGCCTTCCGGAAGATCGACCGGATGCGCGCGTGCGCGTACATCAGGTACGGCGCCGTGTTCCCCTCGAACGCCAGCATCCGATCCCAGTCGAACACGTAGTCCTTGATCCGGTCGCTCGAGAGGTCGGCGTACTTCACCGCGCCCACGCCCACCGCGCGCGCGACCGCGTCGGCGGCCGCGGCGTCGAGCTCCGGGTTCTTCTCCCGCACGACCTTCGACGCGCGCTCCACGGCCTCGTCGAGCAGGTCCGAGAGCTTCACGCTGTCGCCGCTCCTCGTCTTGAACATCTTCTTGTCGGCCCCGAGCACCGAGCCGAACGCCACGTGCTCGGCGCGGGCCGGCGGCGCGAGCCAGCCCGCCTCGCGCGCCGTCGCGAACACCATCGCGAGGTGCTGGCTCTGCGGCGCGCCGACGACGTAGACGAGCCGCTCGGCGCCCAGGGTCCGCAGCCGATGGCGGACCGCGGCGAGGTCGGTCGTGGGATAGCCGTAGCCGCCGTCCTGCTTGCGCACGATGAGCGGCAGCGGCTCGTCGCCCTTGCCCGTGAACCCGGCCGGGAAGACGCAGAGCGCGCCCTCGCTCTCGCGGGCGAGCCCCTTCCCGGAGAGCTCCGCGATCACGTCGGGCAGCATCGGGTTGTAGAAGCTCTCGCCGGCGAAGTCGGCCTCGGTGAGCGTCACGCCGAGGCGGCGGTAGACCGCCTCGAAGTAGCGCGTCGACTCGCGCACGAGCCGCCGCCAGAGGGCGAGGGTCGGCTCGTCGCCGCCCTGGAGCCGCACGACCCGCAGGCGAGAGCGCTCGGCGAACGCCGGGTCGCCGTCGAACTTGGCGCGCGCCTGCTTGTAGAAGGCGTTGAGGTCGCCGACGGAGAGCTCCTTCGCGGCGGCGTCCTCGCCGAGGTCGAGCATGTGCTCGATCAGCATGCCGAACGGCGTCCCCCAGTCGCCGAGGTGGTTCTGGCGGATGACGCGGTGGCCGAGCGCCTCGAGCACGCGCGCGATGGCGTCGCCGATGATCGTGCTGCGCAGGTGGCCGACGTGCATCTCCTTCGCGGCGTTCGGGCCCGAGTAGTCGACGACGACGGTCTCGGGCCGGGCCGCGGGCGCGATCCCGAGCCGGCCGCCCTGCGCCGTGTCCGCGAGCTCGCGCGCGAGGTAGGCGTCGTCGAGCGTGAGGTTCACGAACCCGGGGCCCGCGATCTCCACCTTGCGGCAGAGCCCGGAGACGTCCAGCGCCGCCACGATCGCCGCCGCGACCTCGCGCGGCGGCTTGCCGAGGCGCTTGCCGAGCGCCATGGCGGCGTTCGCCTGGTAGTCGGCGTGGCTGGAGCGGCGCAGGGAGGGGTCGGTGGCGGCGTGCTCGTCGCCGAACGCGGCGACGATCGCCGCCTTCAGGGCGCGGGAGAGGGCGTGGACAGGATCGGCCATGGCGCATCCTTGGCCCGGGAGGGCCGCCAGTTCAATAGGCCAGCGGGCGCCGATGTGGGCGCGGCGGGGCCAGGGGCGGGGCGCAGCATGGAGGCCCGGCGCACGAGAACCCGGCGTCCGGGAGACTCTGCCGGGCAGGCGCTGGGGGCCGGCGGTCGCGTGGAGCGAGCCCCGGGATGAGCGCTGGACCGAGGACGGCGGACGGAAATCCCAGGCCGGAGGGCGCTGTACCCAGGTCGGACGGCGAGCGCCCGGTAAAGCACGCCCCCGGCGAGGAGGGAGCTCATTGAGCCGGGCCGCCCCGGGCATGGCTCGCCCGCCGCCCCGGGCGCCGATTCACTTGACGGCGGGGTCGACGGCTCCGCCCTCCGGGGCCGGTGTCATCTCTTGCAGCGCAGCATGCAAGATCCGGAAGCTCCCCGAGCGATTACGTTTCGGCTCCATGTGCTCGGCGATGGCCCGAGCCGCCTTTTCAGCTCGACGCAATGGTCGTCGTCCACATCGACGATGACGAGAATGCGCCAGCTCGAGGGCAACCAGCTCGCATACCCCTTCAGCCGAGCCGGTAGCCGCATCAGGAGGTCGTCCTTGCACAGATGGCGATAGATCTCGAACGACACCTTGCGGAGAGTATCCGGGGCAAGAGGATGCGCAGCGCCTCCTCCATCGACGGCTCTTCCACCAGAACTTCGAGGTGCTCGACCCTCAACGGGGGCGCTCCTTGCTCGTCGGAGCCCCCGCGTTGACGAGCGGATCGCCAGCGCCCAGGTGTCCCTCGATCCAGAGGTGGCCCATCGTGGCTCCCGCCGCCACGAACTCGGGGATCCCCTGGATGTCGGAGGCACGAACCGCCTCGGTGTAGCCCAGCTCGTTACGGTAGAGCACACGGACCTCTTCAGGCTTCAGGACGTTCAGGAAGAAAGGCGAGTGCGTCGTCACGAGGAGCTGAGAGCGCTCCGTAGCGGCCTTGCACTCCTCGGCGAGCTCCGGGAGAAGGCGCGGGTGCAAGAAGTTCTCCGGCTCCTCGACGCCGATGAACTGCGGCGCCTCGGGATCGTAAAGGACCGTGAGGTACGCGAGCATCTTGAGCGTACCATCCGAGACGAAGCGTGACAGCACGGGGCGGTCGAAGGGCGCGTCTTTGATCTGCAGGAGGAGGCGGCCGTCGGGCATGGGCTCTGCGAGGACGCGCTCGAGCCGCGGTACGCGGCGTCGCAGCGCGTCGAAGATGCGCTCGAGCCGCTCTGGGTGCTGCTCCTTGAGATGCTGAATGACGTTCGGCAAGTTGTCGCCCGTCTTGCTCAGCCTGTCCTGCGGACCTGCCTCCGGCTGGTTGCGCGTGTCATCGATGGACAGGTAGGAAACGTACCAGTCGGTGATGAACTCTCGCAGCGCCGCGACGCGAGGGTGCTCGGCAAACTGCCCCAGGATGTTCACGGCGATGAGGTCGGGAGAGCGCAGGGGGGACTCGATCCGCCTGTCACTTTCGTCGGGCTCCTCTCCGCTCACGGCAGATCCTTGGCCCCTGCGATAGTCCAGGAATCGAAACGGGCGACCGACCTGCTTGCCGCGACGCCACGACAGCCACTCCTCGGCGACGAACACCTTGCCGCCCTCTTCGTCCACCGCGAGGTGGTACGTGATGAGCGGCGCGTCGAGGCGCTCGCGGTACTTGAGCTCGATGGTGATCGCGCCGGCCTGGCCGCGTGTCTTCAGCTCTCTTGCGCGCCCCCTGCGATCCCAGGCGTGACGGAGCCCGAACTGGAAGCACTCGGACAGGAAGTTGAAGACATCGAAGACCGTGGACTTACCGCTGCCGTTGGCGCCGAGCAGCACGGTGAGGGGTGTGATCTTTTCCAGCGCAATGGATTTCAGCGCTCGGTAGTTCTCTACACGCAACGCTTCGAGCCGCGCGGGCGTATGCTTCCCCTGTCTCGTCCGCCGTGTGATCTTCCTGGTGGCCATCCGCCCTTCCTCCTCGCATGTGCACAGGGGCGCCATGGAAGGCGTGCTCCCCCTCCTGCGGCCAGCAGGTGCGACGGTGAGCCCACCGTAACCGCTGCGCGGTTCTGGTACAAACGAGCGCGTGTTCCGTCAAGGTGCGCGCCCGGACGGGCGCTCGCCAGGTGACCTGCGCGCCGGTCCCCTTTGACAAGAAGCGGGCAAAGCCGGAGAGTTCTCGGCGCCGTGAGCACGCCGCCGCCCCCTGCCCCCGCCCCTCCGACGCCCGCCGCGGGCGACGCGGCCGCAGCAGACGCGGCGGCCGCGCTGGTCGACACGGTCATCTCGGATCGGTACCGGATCGTCGAGCTGGTCGCGACCGGCGGCATGGGCGCGGTCTACAAGGCCGAGCACCTGCTCCTCCGCAAGTGGCTGGCCGTGAAGATCCTGCTGCCCGCGGCCAAGGGCTCGCCGGAGCTCACCGCGCGGTTCGAGCGCGAGGCGATCGCGGGCGCGCACATCCAGCACCCGAACATCGCATCGGCGACCGACTTCGGGACCCTCCCCGACGGCTCCAGGTTCCTCGTGCTCGAGTACGTCCGCGGCACGACGCTCGACCGCATCATCAAGAAGGGCCCGGTGCCCGCCGCGCGCGCCGCGGAGATCGCGCGGCAGATCGCGGCGGCGCTCGCCGCGGCGCACGAGCGCGGCGTCATCCACCGCGATCTCAAGCCGCGCAACATCATGATCGAGCAGGGCACCGACGCCGTGAAGCTCATCGATTTCGGCTTCGCGAAGGTGCCCCTGGAGCGCCTCTCCACGACGACGGACGCGCCCTTCGGCGAGGCGCGGGCGGAGCCCGTCCGGATCACGCTGAGCGGCATCGTCTTCGGCACGCTCGCGTACATGGCGCCGGAGGCGGCGCAGGGCATGGAGAGCGTCGACGAGCGCTCGGATCTCTACGCGCTCGGGATCATCCTGTACGAGATGCTCGCCGGGAAGCGCCCGTTCGAGGCGATCGTGCCGGTCGAGCTGTTCCACGAGCAGTGCACCGCGGCGCCGCCGCCGCTCCGGCTGCGCGCGCCGGGCGTCCTCGTGTCGCGCGAGCTCGAGGCCGTGGTGATGCGCCTGCTGCGCAAGGAGCCGGAGGCGCGCTACCCGAGCGCGCGCGCGCTGCTCGCCGCGCTCGACGCGGCGATGCCCACGGCCGAGGCGCTCGGCCTGCTCCCCTGGAAGGACCCGCTCGGGGGCCTCGGGAGCGCGCTGCCGTTCGGGAGCGCGCTGCCGCCGCGCCACGACCCGGCGCGCGCGCCGGAGCCCCCGGAGGCGCCCGCGTGGCCGGCGCCCGCGCGGCCGGCGCCCGCGGATCGGCCGGGCGCGGCCGAGGTGGCCGGGCCCGCGGCGGTCGGCCCGGCGGCCGCGGGCGGGGAGCCGGCCGGCGAGATGCGCGGCCCGGGCGCGCGCGGCGTACCTGGACAGGGCGGCGAGGCGCGCGGCCCGGGCGCGCGCAGGGCGCCCAGGCCGCGGCGGCGCCTCGCGGGCTGGCTGCTCGGCGCGGCCGCGGTGGCCGCGGGGGGCGCGCTCGCCGCGCAGCTCCTCGGCCGCCTGCCCGCGGGCGCGCCGGGTCCAGCGGCCACCGGCCCGGAGCTCCGCGGGGCGGCCGCCGCGATGCAAGCGTCGCCGCGGGACGGCGCGCGCGCGCCGGGCGACCCCGCGATGCCCGCGCAGGCCACCCCCGCGGCCGCCCCCGGGTTGCGCGCCCCGACCCCCGAGCCGCTCGCCTCCGCGGCCGCCCCCGGGGCGAGCGCCCCAGCCCCCGAGCCGCTCGCCTCCGCGGCCGCCCCCGGGGCGAGCGCCACGGCCCCCGAGCTGGTCGCCTCCGCGGCCGCCCCCGGGGCGAGCGCCCCGACCCCCGAGCCGCTCGCCTCCGCGGCCGCCCCCGGGGCGAGCGCCACGGCCCCCGAGCTGGTCGCCTCCGCGGCGGCGCCGGCGTCGAGCGAGGCGCCCGTGGCGCCGGGGCCGGGCGCGGGCGCGGGGCTCCCGGCCGAGCGCGGGCGCCTCGTGGAGGCGGTAAACGCGAAGCGGTGGAAGCAGGCGGAGGACGCGCTGCTCGTGCTGATCGAGCAGGACCACGCCGCCTTCAAGGAGCGCGACGTGATGATGGCGGCGGCCGCCGCCGCGGTGAAGACCGCGTACCGGGCCGACGACCGCGCGGATGCGATCTTCGACGCCCTGGAGAACCGCCTCGGCCCCGACGGCCTCGACGTGGCCTACGAGATGGTGAGCGGCTACGGCGGCACGCGGGGCGGAAAGCGCGCGGCGGCGCTGCTCCGCCGCCCCGAGGTGCTGAAGCGCGCGAGCGCCCCGCTGCGCATCGCCGTGGAGCTGCGCGAGGCCCCGTGCCGGCGCAAGGACGCGCTCTTCGAGCGGGCGGCGCTCGAAGGCGACGCGCGCGCGCTCGTGTTCCTGGACATGCTCCGCTCGTCGCAATGCCAGCCGCGCATCGGGCAATGCTGCTTCCACCGCCACGCGGGGATCGACCGCGCCGTGCGCGTGCTGCGCGATCGGCTGCGCAACTGATCCGCTCGCCGCCGCGCGGCGCGGGCCGCGGCCGCGCGGGCCCGGGCGCCTGGCGGGACACGCCCCCGCGGAGGTCGAGATGGGCTAGGCTCGCGCCGCCGTCCGCTGCGCCCGGAGGCCGGCGAGCATCGAGGGCTGGAACGGGTCCAGAGGACGCCAAGGAACGAAGGAAAAGGAATGAGCGACAAGACCAATGAGGATCTCTACAGGGCATATCTCCTGGCTTACGCGTGCAGCGGCGACGCCTCCAAGGTCGCCGTGCTCCAGGATGCGCGCCCGCTGACCTCGGCGGTCGCCGCTGCGCTCGCGCTCGCGGAGCGCGACCGGCAGGCGGGCGAGCCACCGGACACGTGGGATTCGCTGACCGAGCGGCTTCAGGCGATGTTCGACACCTTCGACCCGAACGGGTACGACCTGGCGACCGGGGAGGAAGAGGACGAAGACCTCCTCGACGACGAAGAGGACGAGGACGGAGACGAGCCGATCGCCTCCTGAGCCGCCCGAGGGGGGTGGCCGCGGCCGCGCGTGGGGCAGGGCGCCCTCGGGGGGCCCCGCCCGCGCGGCGCCCGCGCGGCGCTCCGGGGCCGGTGGGTGTGGGACGGAGCGCAGGAGAGTTTTTTATTCTTCCCTCTGCGCCCTCTGCGCCCTCTGCGCCCCTGTGGTTCACATCCTTCCCCTCACGGAACCAGGGACGATCTCGGGCGACGCGGCACCAGGCGCTGCCGGACGCGCGTCGCGCGCGGCGGGCCCTCAGGGGCCGAGGGTCGCGCCGTTCGAGGCGATGAGCTCGCGGTACCAGCGCGCCGAGTCCTTGGGCACGCGCCTGCCCGTCGGATAATCGACGAAGACGAGGCCGAAGCGGTGCTTGTACCCGTGGGCCCACTCGAAGTTGTCCAGGATCGACCAGTGGAAGTAGCCGTTCACGACGGCGCCCTCGGCCATCGCCCGGCGGAGCTCGCGCAGGTGGCGCGCCGTGAAATCGATGCGCTGCGGGTCGTGCACCTCCCCGTCGAGCGAGATCCAGTCGCGGCACGAGAGCCCGTTCTCGGTGATCACGATGGGCCGCCCGTACCGCTCGTAGAAGAACCGGGGACCCCAGTAGAGGCACTCGGGCGTGACCGGCCACTCGAAGGCGGTGATCGGGTGCCCCACCGGGTGCGGCACGACCTCGGGCGCGCCGCCCGCCCCGGCGCGCACCGGGACCCCCCAGTAGACGTTCACGCCGCAGAAGTCGACCGGCTGCGCGATGATCTCCAGGTCGCCGCCCCGGATCTCGGGCAGCTCGCCCGCGAACAGGCGGAGCCCGTCCTCGGGATACCTGCCGAAGAACACGGGATCCATCCACCACGTGTTGGTCCAGGTGGTGCGAGCGGCCACCGACCACGTGGCCGCCCGCGCGGCCTCGATGTCCTCCGGGGAGGAGCTCGCGGGGATCTTCACCTGCGCGACCGGCGCGTAATAGACATTGCAGCGCCCCGGGCTCGCCGCGCGGATCGCCTGCACCGATTTTCCATGCGCGAGCAGGACATGATGGCAGATGCGCAGGATCTCGGCGAAGCGCAGCCGGTCGCCGGGCGCGTGGCGGCCCTCGTAGTGGCCCGCGCCGACGAACACCTGCGGCTCGTTGAGCGTCATCCAGTCCTTGACCCGGTCGCCGAGCTTCCGGACGACGACGCTCGTGTACTCGGCGAACCAGTCCGCGCTGTCGCGGTTCAGCCACCCGCCCCGGTGATAGAGCGAGAGCGGGAAGTCCCAGTGGAACAGCGTCACGTGGGGCGCGATGCCCGCCTCGAGCAGCGCGTCCACCAGCCGATCGTAGAACGCGAGCCCGCGCTCGTTGACGGCGCCGGTGCCCTCCGGCAGCACGCGCGGCCACGAGATGCTGAGTCGGTACGCGCGGAGGCCGATGTCGCGCATGATGCCGACGTCCTCCCGGTATCGATGGTAGTGGTCACACGCGACGTCGCCCGTCTGGCCGTTCCACACCGCGTCCGGCTTCTTGCAGAACATGTCCCACACGGACAGGCCCTTGCCGTCCTCGTACGCGGCGCCCTCGATCTGGTACGACGCCGCGGCGGCGCCCCACAGAAAGCCCTCCGGAAAACCGGTCCCGCTCTGGTCTCGCATCATGGTGGCCGCCACCCTATCAAACGCGGCCGCGCGCCGCACCGTGGCGTGAGAGCGCCGCTCAGTCGACGCGGCGCGCCTCGTACCCGGCCTCGCGCACGGCCTCGACGAGCGACTCGGCCGTCGCGCTCCCCTCGACCACGGCCTCGCCGCGCTCGAGGCTCACCTCGCCCACCCGCGTGACGCCGGCGACCTTCGCGAGCGCCCTGGAGACCGCCTGGACGCAGTGGCCGCAGGTCATGCCCTCGATGACGAGTCTCTGCATCTGCCCCCTATGGCCGGTCGAGGCGGCAGCGTCAACGCCGCCGCCGGCCCCGCCCCCTCCGGATGGGCGCGGATCCTGGCCGGACCGGGCGCGGCGCTGCCAGCCCTGACGACGGTTTCCGTCACGTTTCCTCCGCGGGCAGGGCGCGGCGGAGGCTGACAAATGAATGTAGCAAACGGGCGCGCGGCACGGGTGCTAGGGCTAGATCTCGTGTCAGACAGCTTCCTTGTCGCAGATGCCGTCACGCCGCTCCACGGGACCGCGGCCACCGCCGTCGCCTGGCGCTCGCGGGGGCAGCTCCGCGTCACGGTGATCGCGAAGGCGACGTTCGCGTTCGCGCCGGACGCGGCGATGCCGCGCGCGGCGCCGCAGCCGATCCTGCGCGCGGAGGTCCACCACGGCGATCACCCGGCCCGCAGCGTCCGGTTCACGAGCGATCTCGCGCCCTGCCTGGCCCGGGCCGACGTGCTCTTCACGGGCCACGCCTGGGCGCCGGCCGAGCGCCCGGTCGACGCGCTGACCGTGCGGCTCGCGGTCTTCGACGGCCGCCGGCCCCTCGTCGACAAGCGGCTCGTCGTGCGGGAGCAGGGCGGCTTCCTGCGGGCGCCGATCGTCTACGAGCGCGCGGTCTGCAGGGCCGATCGGATGGACAACCCCCTCGGCGTCGCGCCGGGCGCCGGCGCGCCGGGCGTCCTCGACCCCGCCGCGCCGGACCGCCCCGCCGGCTTCGGCCCGATCGCCCGCGCCTGGCCGGCGCGGCGGCGGCGCCTCGGGCCCACGCCGCGCAAGGCGCTCGAGGGCCCCATCGCCGAGATCCCCGACGGGTTCGACTGGTCCTACTTCCAGGCCGCGCCGCCCGACCAGCAGACCGAGCTCCTGCGCGGCGACGAGTGGATCGTGCTCGAGGGGCTGAGCCCGGGGCGGCCGCTGCTCCGGATGCGCCTGCCGGCGGCGCGCGGCATCGCGTGCGTCCACGGCCTGTCCGCCTTCGGCATGCCGGAGGGCCAGCCGCTCGATCTGCGCGCCGACACGCTGCGCATCGACGGCGACGAGCAGCGCTGCACGCTCGTCTTCCGGGGCAGCTTCCCGGTCGCCGGCGAGGCCGCGCTCGCGGCCGTGCGGATCGCGGCGGGCGTCGCGTCCGCCGGGACGCCGCTCGCCTGGGTGGAGCCGCGCGCCCCGCGGCGGGCCGCGACGGCGCCCGAGCCCGCGCGGGCGCAAGGCCCGACCGGGACCGTGAGCATGGCACCCCCGGAGAGCCATGCTGCGCCCTCGAGCGGCGGCGCGCTCTCGAGCGGCGGCGCGCCCTCGGCGCAGGACGCGACGCTCTGGCTCGACCACGAGGAAGCGGCGGCGTCGGGGCAAGGGCCGGCGCTCCCCTTCTCCTCGGCAGCCCCTGCGTCCTCCGCCCCGCCGCCGTCTGCCTCGTCGGCCTCGATCGAGCAGGCCGGCGGCGCCTCCGCCCCGCCCGCGACGCTCGCGCTGGCGCCCGACGACGAGCCCTCCCCGCCCGGCCACGCCGCCCTGCCCTTCGTGGCGGCCGCGGCCCCGAGCCCGCCCCTGGCAGCGCCGCCGCCGGCGTCCTCGCCGCTCCCTGGCGCTCCGTGGTCGGCCCAGCGCGCGCCCGCCGCGCCTGCGCCCTGCGCCGGGCCGGGGACGCTCATCCTGGCGCTCGATGCCTGCGAGCTCCCCTGGCCCCCCCTCCCCGCGGCGAGCCCGCAGGAGGTCGACCTTCCCGCACCTCCCCCGGTGCAGGACGAGGGCGGGAAGAGCGGCGCGTCGCGCTTCTACCCCGACCTCCGGCGCCCGTGGACCGACCGCGCCGGCGGCGCCGAGGAGGCCCCCCCTTCCCTCGCGTCCGCGCCCGACCGTGAGGAGATCAGCCTGGAGCGCTGCGCGGCCATCGCGGCGGAGCTCGCGGAGCGGCGCGCCCCTCGGTCCGAGGTGCTCGCGGCGCACGGCCTCTCCGCCGCGCGGTGGCGAGAGGTCGAGCAGCGATGGGAAGACGCGATGGACAGGGAGCAAAGGCGCGGCGACCGATCGCTGCGCGACCGCTTCGACGCCGCCTACATCGCCGCGTGGGAGTCCCTGCGCGGCCCGCTGGAGGTCGCCGGCTATGCTCGGTTGATGCTGGCGCACGAGCACCGTGAGCTCGACGCCGCCCTCGACGCCCTCGCCATCCGGCGCACCGTATGGGTCCGCGTGAGGCGGCTCTGGAGCAAGCGGCTCGCGGATTCGCCGGCCCTCGCCGCGGCCGTGAAGGAAAGGATGGCCGCGCTGCGCGGCGCGTGACGGCGCTGCGACGATCGGGCCCCCCGCTCCGAGCGGGCCGCGCTCAGCGGGCGTTGCAGGCGAAGATGTGCTCGATGGCGTCCACGCACATCTGCTCCGCCACATCCTGGGTGATCCGAGACAGCGCCCGGAATCGCGTGAGCTCGGTCAAGGTCTGGCCGACGTTGACCTCGGCGATCACCTCTCCATCGCCCTCGGCGTCCGCTCTGGAGAAGAGGCGGATCAGGTTGCTGGCGTCCACCGGCACGCCCCGGAGCAGGATGTGGAACTCGAGGCTCGGGGTCTGTTCGCCCACGTCATGCTCGAGCCGGTACGCGTGGCCCGACGCGGCGAGCTCGTCGCCGATGGCCTCGAACGTGGGCACGAGGATGTCGGCGAGGGTCCGACGGAAATCGGCGTTGAAGCGCTCGCGCCGGT
The DNA here is from genome assembly GCF_004135735.1 of Sorangium cellulosum. GTDB lineage: Bacteria > Myxococcota_A > Polyangia > Polyangiales > Polyangiaceae > Sorangium > Sorangium cellulosum_F. Next base: position 8,885,623 of record NZ_CP012670.1, read on the forward strand.
CGGGCAGGTCGGCGCCGCGCGTGCCCTGGGAGAGGCGCGCGCCGTATTTTCTCTGGATGATCGCCAGGCGGATGCGGGCGTGCTCGTTCATGGGCATGCTCGTGTCCCTCACCGGGAAGAACAGCGCAGGGGTCGATGTCGCTCTCGCGGACGGCCCTCGTCGAGGGTGACCACGCGGACCTCAGAGGAGCAGCACCTTGACCTGGCCCGGGGCGATGTTCGTCCCGTTGACGTTGATCTGGTTCTGGATGCCCGTGGCGCCGAGCCGCACCGCCGGCTTGTTCTGGAGCAGCAGCTTCGGGTAGGGGACGAGGCGCCGCGAGGGGCCCATGTTGCGACGGGAGATGACGCCGCCGAGGACCCCGGGGTTATCGCCCATGGAGATCGGGACGATGGTCGCCAGGGTATGGGCGGCGCCCCTCCCCAGGATCACCTTGTACGCGACGGACGTCGCCATGGGTCGAGATGCCGTGTTGGGGTACGGGACGGGCCCCGGCAGGCAGACGTCGGGCACGCCGAAGTCGATCCCGCCGCCCGAGGTGATGGCAAAGCACATGTCCGGTCACCCTACCTGGATCTGATCGCCGTCGATCTTCACGACGTGCGACGCGGTGATCTTGGCGTTCTCGCCGTGCAGGGCGAGGCCGCCCTTGGCCGCATAGTCGATGCGCTCGGCGCGCACGTGATCCGCCTCTTCCACGATGCGGTAGGAGCGCTTCACCCTCTGCATCAGCCGCTCGAGCTGGGCGTCGAGGCTCCGGCCGATCAGCTTGGCCCGGTCGACCTCCCCGCGGACCACCTCGCTGACGAGCGAGAGCAGCCCCAGCGCGACGTGCCCCTCCCTGGCCTGGACACGGAAGGTCGACGCGGCCATCGAGAGGTCCTTGCCGGCCGCCACGCGCACGCCGTCAGGCGCCGAGAGGCCCAGCGAGCCGCGCTGCACATGGATCTGGAGATCCCCTCCGGAGACGAGGCGCGAGGGCGCGCCCTCCTCCCGCTCGAGGACGGCGAGGATGTACTGCGCGTCCTTCACGGCGGCGAGGAGCACCAGGTCCCCGGCGGCGGGCTCCAGCAGGCAGCTCGTGGCGCGCTTCGCGCGGACCTCGCCGTCGTCGGTCTCGACGATGTACGTGGAGCCATCGACGCGGAGCACGGCGCCATGGTCACCGTGGGCTCCCCGCTCGTACCGCATCGTCCTTGCTACGCTCTGCATCGTCTCCTCACGACTCCTCATGATTGCGGGGTGCGTTGACCGCCGGCGGGCCTCCCGAGGACGCTGGCCTGCCAGTCTTCTGCTCCCTTGAGCTCCTCGTCGTCGCCGTGCGCCAGCGCCTTGCTCAGCGGCCAGATCGTGCCCTTGTCCGTCACGCGGTGCAGCCGCGCGCGCGCCAGCGTCGCCTCGGAGAAGTCGGCGAAGGACACGTCGGCGTGGGAGAGGTCCGCGTGGCTCAGGTCCGCCCGGCGGAAGCGGGCGCCCGGGCAGCTCGCCCGGTGCCAGACGCTCATCTCGAGCCGCGCCCCCGAGAGGTTCGCGGCGCCCACGCGCGCGTCGACGAAGAGCGCCTGGCTCAGGTCGGCCTGGGCGAGGCTCGCGTTCAGCAGGGTCGCCTCGACGAAGACGGCCATGTGCGCGACGGCCCCATCCAGCCGAGCTCCGGTCAGGTCGGCGCCCTTGAAGCTGCACTGCGCCAGCGTGGCCCCGGAGAGATCGCAGCCGTGCAGGTCGGCGTTCGTGAGCTGCGCCCCGCGGAGATCCATCCGCCGGAGGTCCCTGGGCCCCATCCGCACCTCGACGAGGATCGCTTCACGGAGGGTCGCGCCCGTGAGGATGGCCTGGGACAGGTCCTGACGGAACAGGACGGCCCTCGTCAGGTTGGCCTGGGAGAAGTCCGCGCCTCTGCTCTCGGCCTGAAACAGGCTGGCGTCGGCCAGGTTGGCGCGCACGAACCGCGTGCTCTCGAGGCTGGCGTGCGCGATGCCGGCCGACGAGAGGTCCGCTCCGGTGAGATCGGCCGACGCGAGGTCCACGTCCGAGAGGCTCGCCCCGACGAGCGAGGCGTCGGCGAGCGCAGCCCCCGCGAGCGCGCAGTCCATCGCGGTGCCGAGGTGGAAGTCCAGCCCCTTCAGGTTCGCTCCCGCGAGGTCACAGCGGTGGAAGATCGCCTCGCGCAGCTTGACGCCCGCCAGGTTGGCGCCGGCGAGGGAGACCTCCTCGAAGATCCCACCGGAGAGATCGAGGCCCGAGAGGTCGCGGCCCGACAGGTCCAGCGCCGAGACGACCTCTCCCTCTTCGATCCGCTTGCGCAGCGCTTCCCTATCCATGCTGCCTCCGGGGCGGTGTCACCCGAAGTCGCTTGAGGTTGGCGCCCTCGAAGCTCGTGTCGTCGTCTCCGACCATCCGGTCGGCGCACACGCCGAACAGGCTGGCCTTCTCGAAGACGGCCCCGCGGACGCAGGCGTGGTTCATGACGCTCTGCCTCAGGTCAGCGGCGTAGAGCGACGCCCCGGTGAGGTTCGCCCGGGTCAGCATGGCCTCGACGAGGCTCGCGCGATCCAGGGTCGCCTCGGTCAGGTCCGCCTCGTCGAGCAGCGCGCCGCGCAGGTCGGCGTCGGAGAGGTCGCTGCCGCGGAGGCGCGTCCCCATGAAGTTCGCGCCCGTGAGCGTCGCGCCGCTGAAATCTGCGCCCGCGAAGGACGAGCCCTTCACGCTCGCGAGGTCCCTGGCCACGGCGTTCCGGAAGACGGCGCCGTCGCCCTCGACGGCGATGAAGGTGGCGGAGCAGAGGTCGACGCCGGTGAAGTCGACCTCGGTCACGTTCACCTCGTTGAACGTGGCCCCCGAGAGCCGCGCGCCGAGGAAGCGCGCTCCCGTGAGGTCCACATTCTGGAACGTCGCCTTCTCGGCGACGACGCCCTCTAGGTTCGTGTCGCGGAGGTTCGCCTCGGAGAGGTCGGCGCCGGAGAGCCTGGCGCCGGACAGGTCCGCTCCCCAGAGATTGGCCTTGACGAGCACGGCCTCGCCGAAGTCGACGCCTCCGAGGGCCTTCACGTCCCGCAGGCACGCCGCGCCGAGGTTGGCCCCCTCGAGCCTGGCCTCCGAGAGGTCCGCGCCCTCCAGGTCCGCGTGCGCCAGGATGGCTCCCGTGAGCTTCGCCTTTCGCAGGTTGCTCCCGGTGAGAGAGGCCGATTCGAGGATGGCGCCCGAGAGGTCGACCCCCTCGAGGTCGAGGTGGGCGAGGTCGGCGCCCGAGAGGTCGCACCCCGCGAAGCTCCGCCCTTCCTTGTGCCCGGACTCGACCTCGCGGCGCAGCCGCAGCGCTTCCTCGCCGTCGAGGCGGGCCGAGGCCGGCAGGAGGTGCGCGAACAGCCGCCCCTCTTCGCCCCACCCGGCGCGGAACGAGGCGTTGTCGTCCAGCTCCTCCGCGAGCTCAGGGGCGTCGTCCTCCGCGAATTCAGGGGCGTCGTCCTCCGCCAATTCAGGGACGTCGTCCTCCGCCAATTCAGGGACGTCGTCCTCCGCAAACCCGGCGACCCCGTCCCCCGCGAGGTCACCGCCCAGGGCCTCGTCCTCTGGATGGATGTCTCCGGCTGGCTCCTCGGGCTGGGCGTGGGCGGCCTCGGGCGCCTCGTCGGGGTCGTCGTCGTCGAGGTCGGCCTGAACGTCCCGAGTCCCGTCCTCGAGCGCTTGCCAGTCCACCGCCGACAGGAGCTCTTCGGCGCTGTCCGGTGCGATGCCCTCGCGCTGCATCACCTGCCGCAAGCGCTCGCGCGTCTGCAACACCGAGATCTCGCCCGGTCCGCTCGGTTGCCCGGCGGCGCTCCGGCGCGCTCCCGCGAGCAGCGCATCGACGTCCACCCCTTCAATCTTCGACCCTCGGCCGGTGATCTTGCTCTCGAGCAGGCGGATCATGGCCTCCTCGGGCTCATCGAGGGGCTCGGGGTCCTCAAAGGGGCCTTGCTGGGAGAGATAGGCCTCGGGATCCAGGCCCTGGTCTCGCAGCCGCTTCTTGGCCAGCTCCAGGACCGCATGCTGCTGGCGAACCATCTCGGCGTCCTCGGCGTCCTCGGCGAGATGGGGGGTGGTCGTCGCGGCCGCGGTCTCGATCGGCTCCGGGTCCGCGTCGTTGTGCGCCTCGAGCTCGTACTCGAACCACGCGAGGCTCTCCTCTTCCTGTTCCTGCCTGCCCTCTGGAATGTCCGTGGCCGGCTCCGCCTCGTCCTCGTCGGTCGCGGCGTCGAGGGGCTCGGGGTCGATCCCCATCTCGGCGAGATCGGCCTCGATCTCTTCGATGTCGGGGTCCCTCCCTGCTCCGGCTCCGTGGACACCGGCGGCGACGACTCCGGCCGCGGCCGCGCCTCGGCCGGCCCGATCCGGAGTACCTCCCAAGAACCCCTGCCGCCTGAGCCTCGACGCGAGCCCCGAGAGCCTGTCATCGGGCAGCGGCGGCGCCTCCGCATCCTCGGGCTCGGGCATGAGCCTGTCATCCTCGTCGTCCGGGAGATCGGGGTTCCGAGGGCCGAGGCGCGGGGTCAGGTACTCATGGTAATACGCGGCGGGCCTGGGTGCGTCCATGGCCTCGCAGGCGACCAGCACGGCCACCACGTCCTTCGCGTCGTCCTCGGCGATCTCGACGCCGCCGCGGAACAGGACGACGCCCCGCTCGCGGTGCGGGAACAGGCGCACGGTGTCGAGCTTCATGGCCGGCTCGCGGATCACCACGCCGTCGCGCGTGCTCAGGCAGACGAAGCACCGGCTCGCGACCCCGGGGAGGGCGCCTTCCATCCGGGGCCTGTCGGGGTGCATGTTCTCGACCACGAAGGCCTCGTCGCCCCGGAAGAACCCGTCGATCTGCTGGTCGTCCGGGGCCATGTTGAACATCGTCGGGTCCAGATCCCGCGCGAAGCCAGGGAAGCTCTCCTCGCGCCACGCTGCATCGTACGTGCCGATCTTGGAGGACCTCTGGGGCCAGGTGATGTCGTACCCGTCGAGGCCGGCGGGCGCCGGGCGGTCGTCGCGCGCGCGGATCAGGTGCCTGGGCGACTCGATGTTGGGCAGCGCCGCGCTCCTGTCGCCGTGGCCCTTGCCCAGCGGGTTCCTGGCGAACCCCGCTCCACCGAAGGCGTTGCGCCAGGTGACCGGCATCTCGGTGAAGGGCGCCGGGTCCGACATGCCGAGCAGACCCCACGTCCGGTCGCCGATCACATAGAGGCTCTTGTCGATGGGTCCGAGCTGGACGCGGACCGAGCTCGCGGGGCGTGCGACGCGCCCCGGCGGATAGCAGCGGCCCGTGACGAGGAGCTCGCCCCGGGTCTTGGGGTTGAGCTCATCGAGGAGCCCGTCCTCGCCGAGCTCCTCCGCGGCCACCTGCCAGACCGTCGGCTCGTAGAGCAGCCGGGCCGGCCTGTCGTAGGAGAAGCCGACGAAGGCGGTGATCAGGAGGTGCGGGGTGCGCTGGTTCATGAAGACCCTCGGCACCACCCCGAGGCGCATGGGCTTGACGATTTTCATCCGGCGGCATCCAGGGTGAGGGCTCGATGAATCCTGCGGCTCGGCGGCGAGCGCGAGCCAGCTCCACGCGCGCCAGGCGGATCACTTCAGGATGTGCAAATCCGCGTTCGAGAGCTCGAGGTGGGTCTTGATCTTCATGATCTCGTGCGCGGCGTTGTAGCCCTTCGCCCGGATGGTCGAGAGCTTCAATTCCTTGATCTCGTGCGGGGCCTTCTTGTAGGCCAGCCCCTTGATATTCTCGTATTTTGTCTTGTCGATGACCTCGACGCGCGACCCGATCTTGGTCTTGTAAAGACCGGTCACCGTGCCTTCGGCGGGGCCGTTGATGGTGGTCTCGCTCCGCCCGGTGACCGTGGTCTTCCTCGTGCCGAAGATCTCGGTGGTGCTGCCGCCCCTGATCGTCGTCTCGCTCCCCCCCGCGTGAACGGTCGTCTTTCGCCCCGCGAGCAGGTCGGTGGTGACGCGACCGCCGACCCTCGTCTTCTTCGTGCCCACGACCTCGGTCTCGCTGCTGGACCAGATCTTCGTCTCATTTCGTCCGGTCACGTCGGTCTTTCGCGAGCCCAAAAACGCGCTCCTGTCGTTCCCCACGATCCGGGTGCTGCGGTTCCCCGAGACGACCAGACCGCTGTTGCCTCGGATGGTGACGCTGCGATTGGCCAGGATCGAGGTCGTGTCGTCGCGGAGGATGGTCGTCGTCCGGTTCCCCTTGATGCGGGTCTTTCGATTGCCGTAGACGTTCGTGGACTCGTTGCCGAGGATGCGTGTGTCGCGATAGCCCAAGATCACGTTCTGCGAGTATCCAGCGACGAAGCTCCCGGAGTACCCCCCGACGAAGCTCAGGCTGAAGCCTCCCACGACGCTCTCGGAGATCCCCGCGGTGATCGCCGTCCGGTTGCCGGTCACGATGTTCTCGGAGGAGCCTCCGATCCACGTGTAGGCGTGGCCCTGCGTCTTGACCTCATACGACGCGCCGGCGTTGGGCGCCCCCATCCGGATGTAGGTGTTGTCATAGGGCGTCGACAGGGTGATCCGCTCCTGCCCGGCCTGGTCCTCGAGCTCGAGCCGGTTCCGCCCGCCCGTCTGGAGCACGTTCCGCGTGTTGTTCCCGGCGGTGACCGGGCTCGGCGTCAGCGCGTTGGGCGCGACCCCGACGATGGCCGGCCGGTCGGGGTCGCCCCCTTCGAAGGCGCACATGACCTCGGTGCCGGCGCGCAGCGGGAAGTGGAAGCCCTCGATGCCGCCGCCGTGGGGCTGGAGCATCCGGACCCAGGTCGACGCCTTCCCCCCGCTCAGGTCGTTCTCGTCGAAGTGGAACTTGAGCCGGTAGCGACCATGGGAGTCGATCTGCGCGTAGTCGCTGACCGCCGCGCCGTCGACGACCGCGGGCTCGGTGCCGTAGATGCGCGGCCACGCGGTGACCTGCGGCGCGCGGAACTGCGTCGTCGCGGGGATGGCCCTGGCCTCCATGCGATAGCTCCCGCGCCACGGCGCGAGCTCGTCGAGCTCGGGCATGTCCGGGGCCTGGTTGGACCAGTGCTCGACCTCGGTGGCCAGGTACTTCGTGTTGAACGCGGCCCGCGGGTGGTCCTCGATCTCGAAGGTGAACCCGGGGACCAGCGTCGCCGCCTTGCCCATCGCCTGGTAGACGACGCCGGCCGCGGCGAGGCTCTCGGCCTTGACGCGCGCCAGCCGCTCCCCGTCGCCCGGCGAGAAGAACCGCGCGCCGAACAGGCTGACCTCGCCGAAGCCGCTCTCGCTGACCGACGCCTGCCCGACGACCGGCACGGCCGGCGTGGCGTAGTTGTGGTCCTTGAGGCGGACCGCGCCGGGCACGGCGTCGTGCCGGCAGGTGAAGGCGTGGAAGGTGTCTTTCGCGGTGTTGGCGCCGCCGGGCTGCGGGTAATAGCGGATGGGCTTGCCGCCATGGGGCTGATGGGCCGACTTCTCGTCGATCAGCACCAGCGTCTCGCCGCCCTCCCCGTGCTCGAAGTAATAATAGATGCCCTCGCGCTCCATCCACCGGGCGATGAAGGCATAATCGCTCTCGCGGTACTGGCAGACGTGCTCTTCAGCGGCGTAGGCGCCCTGGAGCATGAGGGCGCAATCCGTGACGCCGCCCTTTTGAAGGACGGCGCCAAGGATCTCCGGGATGGTCTTGCCGGTGAAGACGCGGCTGTGAAACGACAGGGCGAGCAGGGCGAGGCGCGGGACCAGGGTGGCCCGGAAGACGCACCGACCGGCGAAGTCGTTGAGGAGCTCGATGCTGCCCAGGACGCCGCTCCGAAGGAAGCGCTCGCCGCCGTCGCTCCGCTCCAGGGAGACGGTCAGCGGCTGGCCCACGGCGGCGGCCATGTCGAAGCCGTGGCCGACATCGCTCGTCATCACCAGGAAGAGCTCGAAGCGATAGAGCTTCGAGATGCCCTCGGTCCCCCGAAAAGCGACGAGCTTGGTGGACGAGGGCAGGGCGCTCGAGTGGACGACGAACATGTCAAGCATGGCGAGCCTCACGGGTGAGAAGCAGCGGCAAGGGCAGACGCGCCAGCATATCCTAGACGGAATTTGTGTCAGTCACGTGACGCGCAACGTGCTTGTCGTTGTCTTTCAATGACGTCCGGGTGACGGACCTGTCACGGGCGAGGCCACGTTGCGATCATCCGGATGGAAAACTCCGGTGGGATCCTTCGTGGGCGGCGATGCATGTGGGTCAGCCGTCCGGTTCAGAGCGGCAGGTGCACGAGGAGGATGCCGTCCAGGCCTTCGGCCTTCACGGTGCCGAAGGCGGTCTGTGGCTCGTGGCCATTGATGAAGTTCATCACGAGCGACAGGCGTCCTTTCGCGTCGAGCGTGGAGGCGGTGCGGCCGAAGGACCCGTCCATCGTGCCGAGCTCGATGAGCCGCCGCTGCGCGACGAACGCCCCGGTGTCCGGCGCGTAGGTGGCGACGTAGGATCCCGGCTCGCTCAACGAGCCGCCGCCGAGATCGGTGGGCGCGCCGAACGAGGCGATGAGCGCGACCCGGCCGTCGGGCGCGAACGAGAGGCTGGTCGAGCCGATCTCCGTGGCCTTGGCCGGGAACATCTTCGCCCACCGGAGCGCGCCGTCTTCGCCGGCGAGCTTCATGAAGAACGCGCCACCCGAGCCGTAGATCGGGGGCTTGCTGAAGGCGTCCTCCCGCGCGAACTGGCCGGCGACCAGCGCGTCGCCGTGGTCGTCGACGAGCAGCGTTTGCGCCACGTTGCCGGTGCCCAGCCCGATGTCTTCGGATGCGTCGAAGTGCCTCGACCAGAGATGGGCGCCGTCCTCCCCCGAGTACTTCGCCACCCAGACCCGACCGCCTCGCAGACCGGAGGCGACGCCCCGGCCGTCATCGTCGTGGGAGATGGTCCCGGTGACGAGGATGTCGCCGTGGAGGTCCACAGCCACCCCGCCGATCGGGGCGATCAAATTGTCGGCTCCGAACATGGTCCCGGCGTCCGTCGCGAAGCGGGTCGTCCCGTCGGCGGCGAACCTGACGAGCGTAAGGCGGTCCCCGGACTGGGCGGCGACGACGACGTCGTTCTCGGGACCGATGGCCACGCGGCCTCCGAGGTCGGCGTCGTGGTCGCCCAGGCGGTGCATCCAGCGCGGGGCGCCGTCCCGATCGAGCGCGAGGACGAAGAGGTTGGGCGAGTAGCTCATCACGTCGTCTCGTTCCGGCTCTTCCGGGACGAGGTCGCCGACGTGGAGCGGACCTTTCGAGTAGTGGCCGACGACGGCGATGCCGTCGTTTCCGTCGACCGCGACCCCCGTGGCCAGCACCTCCTTGCCGCCGAAGCGCCGTGCCCAGCGCAGGGCGCCGTCGTCTGCATACTTGACGACGAAGAAGTCGCTGCCACCGAAGTCGTTGCCGGCGATGAGCGGCGTGGGGCCCGCGCCGAAGTCGACCGCTCCGTTGGCGCTGCCAGCCAGGACGACGTTTGCCTCGCGATCGATCGCGACGGCCGTCGCGGTCTGAGAATGGGGTCCGAAGATGTGCCGGTGCCAGGCCCCCGCTGGCAGCGATCCCCCTGCGCCTCCGCCGCCCTCGGCGCCTCCCGCCTCCCCGGCGCCTCCCCCGCCCGTCGCGCCGCCTGCGCCCCCGCCGCCCTCGGCGCCTCCCGCCTCCCCGGCGCCTCCGCCGCCCTCGGCGCCTCCCGCCTCCCCGGCACCTCCGCCGCCCGTCGCGCCGCTTGCGCCACCGCCGCCCTCGGCGCCTCCCGCCTCCCCGGCACCTCCGCCGCCCTCGGCGCCTCCCGCCTCCCCTGCGCCTCCGCCGCCCGTCGCGCCGCTTGCGCCACCGGCTCCCGCGCCATCGCCGCCGGATCCGCCGGATCCCGCGCCGCTGGCGCTGCTCGAAGCGACGGGCGGCTCGGCCTCACGGTTCTGACCGCATCCGGCGAGGGTCATGGCAGGGGCAAGGATCAGCAGAACAGAAGCGATGATGTGCATGGCGTGACCTCCGCCGAACAGGCTAGGTCCCCGCCGCAGGATCGCCCCTTAATCCCGTCTTAAAGCCACGTTCGGGGAGCGCCGTCCGTCTCAGAGCGGCAGGTGCGCGAGGAGAATGTCGGTCCAGCCTCTGCTTTTCAGGGAGCCGAAGCCGGTCGGTAGCTGGAGGGAAAAGGTCACCACGAGCGACAGGTGTCCTTTGGTGTCGAGCGCGGAGACGGCGGGGCGTCCAGACACCCCGATCTCGCTGCCGAGCTCGACGAGCCGCCGCTGCGCGACCAGCGCGCCGGTGTCCGGCTCGTAGATGGCGACGTAGGTTCCCGGCTCGTCCAATGCGCCGCCGCCGAGGTCGGGGGGCGCGCCGAACGAGGCGATGAGCGCGACCCGGCCGTCGGGCGCGAACGAGAGGCTGGTCGAGCGGACCATGAACGTCGGGAGCGCCTTCGCCCACCGGATCGCGCCGTCCTCGCCGGCGAGCTTCATGAGGAACGCGCCGCGCAGGATATCGTCGAAGGGTCCCTCGCCGAGGTCGGCGCCCTGCGCAAACTGGCCGGCGACCAGCACGTCGCCGTGCTCGTCCACGATCAGCGCCTTTGCCAAGTCGCCGCCGCTAGACCCCAGGTCTCTCGGTGTGCCGAAGTGCCTCGACCAGAGGTGGGCGCCGTCCTCCCCCGAGTACTTCGCCACCCAGGCCTGATTGCCTTTCAGCCCGAGGATGGCGCCCCCGCCGAGGTCGGCGTTGTCGGAGAAGCTTCCGGCGACGAGGATGTCGCCATGAAGATCCACGGCCAGCCCGTGGATGATCTCGTCGTCGAGCCCGTTCAAGGTTCCCACGTCCGTCGAGAAGCGGGGCGTCCCGTCGGCCGCGAACCTGGCGAGGGTGAGGCGGCCCGCAGAGTGGCCGGCGACGACGACGTCGTTTCCGGGACCGACGGCCACGAGGCCTCCACGGTCGAAGCCGCCGCCGCCCAGGCGGTGCATCCAGCGCGGGGCGCCGTCCCGATCGAGCGCGAGGACGAAGATGTCGGACGAGGCGACCACCGGGTCGTCTCGTTCCGGCTCTTCGAGGACGAGGTCACCGGCTTCGAGCGGACCTCTCGCGTAGTGGCCGACGACGGCGATGCCATCGTTTCCGTCGACCACGACCCCCGCGACCGTCGCCTGGCGGCCGCGGAAGCGCCGGACCCAGCGCAGGGCGCCGTCGTCTGTATACGTGGCGACGAAGGGATCCTCGAAGCCGACGAGCTGCGTGGGGCCCGCGCCGAAGTCGGCCGTTCCCATCGAGCTGCCGGCCAGGACGATGTTTGCCTCGCTATCGATCGCGAGGGCTCTGGACTCATCGACATCGGGGCTCGAAATGTGCCGGTACCAGGCCTCCGCTGGCGGCGATCCGCCGCCCTCACCCGGACCGCCGCCCTCACCCGGACCGCCGCCCTCACCCGGACCGCCGCCCTCACCCGGACCGCCGCCCTCACCCGGACCGCCGCCCTCACCCGGACCGCCGCCCTCACCCGGACCGCCGCCCTCACCCGGACCGCCGCCCTCACCCGGGCCGCCGGCCCCCACTCCATCGCCGCCGAGACCTCCGGATCCTGCGCTGCTGGCGCTGCTAGCGCTGCTCGATGCGGCGACCGGCTCGGGCTCACGGCCCTCACCACATCCGGCGAGCAGGATGGCAGGGGCAAGGATCAGCAGAGCAGAAGCGATGATGCGCATGGCGTGACCTCCGCCGAACAGGCTAGGTCCCCGCCGCAGGACCACCCCCTTAATCCTCTCTTAAACCGCTTCGCGCGCTCCCTCCCGCGGCGCCATCGCCCTGGCACTCCCATCCATTCCGCAGGCCCCCGGGGGGAGGTGGGGCCCTGCGGGGGCTCACCGGAGGAGCTGGCGTGGAGGCGAGCCACGAAAGGGGCTCGCCGGAACGCAAGCCCCGGAGGCGAGCCCCCGCAGGGCCCCACCTCCCCCCGGGGGCCGGGCAGCCGGCAGCAGCCCCTACCGCCGCTTCCCCCCACCCTCGCCGGTCTCCCCCCCGCGCGAATCGCCCCCTTCCCAGGCGCCCGGCTCCACCGCGACGTAGTGGACCGGCAGCGCCGGATCCAGCGAGTACCCCTCTGCGTCTCTCCGGAGCCACGGCTTCATCCCGAGCTTCCGCAGCAGGTTCATCGCCACGTAGATCCGGTTCGCCGCCGCCTCCGGCAAGATCCGCTCGCCGGGCCACCCCGCCTCCTTCAGCGCGGCCAGGGAGAGCCCTCGCCCCGGCGCGCACCGCTGCTGCTCGGCCAGCGCGAGCAGCAGGCGCCGCGCCGCGTGGCGCTCGCGCAGGTCGTGCCAGCCGCTGCCCGGCGGGCGGACGAAGCGCGCCCCCTCGGTCAGGAGGAGCTCGCCCTCGGCCCGCGCCTCGGGCACGTCGCCCAGCGCGGCCAGGCTGCGCTCCAGGATCCGGAGCAGCAGCCGCACGTCATCGGATCGGCTCGCGCTCGACGGCGATCCCTCCCGCGCGCGCGCGATCCTGCGCCGCGCCGCGCCCGCGTGCGCCGCGGCCTCGTCCCCCCGCCCCTCGCGGCGCGCCGCCTGGGCGAGCGCGAGATCGACGAAGCCCGACGCCACCCGCGCGAGCTCCACGTCGGGCTCGTCCCCGAGCTGCGCGAGCAGCCGCTCGGCGGGCTCGAGCGCGCGCCGCGCCTCCTCCACCTCGCCGAGCGACGCGAGCGCCGCCCCGAGGCGGCAGAGGGCGATCCCCTCGGAGCGGCGATCCAGGGCCTCGCGGAGCAGCGCCACGGCGCGGCCGTGGCAGGCGCGCGCGTCGGCGAGGCGCCCCTCCTCGTGGTGGAGCGCGCCGAGGTTGCCGAGCGTGATCGCGAGCAGCCGGAGGTCGCCCACCTCGCCGAGGATCGCGACGGCCCGCTCGTAGCGCCGGCGCGCCTGCGCGGGCGCCCCGCGTTCCTGCTCGAGCAGGCCGGCGTTCGTCGAGAAGATGCCCTCCGTCCGGCCGTCGCCGATCTCCGCCGCGATCGCGATCGCCCGCTCGTAGTAGGCGGCGGCCTCCTCCTCGCGGCGCTCGTCGTGGTGGAGCGCGCCGAGGTTGCCGAGCACCCGCCCCTCGGCGCGGCGGTCGCCGAGGGCGCGGTGGAGGGCGAGCGCCTGCTCGTAGTGATCGCGCGCGCGCTCCATCTCGCGCCGGCCGTGGTGGAGCACGCCGAGGTCCGCGAGGATCCCCGAGAGGAGCGCCTCTGCGCCGAGCGCCGCCGCCTGCGCGCGGGCGCGCTCCAGGTCCGCGAGCGCCGCCTCCGCCTGCCCCCGGAGCCGCCGCGCGCGCCCCCGCGCCGCGAACGCGCGGGCCACGACGCCCGAATCCGCCGGGAGCGCCTCGGCCGCCGCGAGCGCGCGGTCGAGCAGCTCGAGCTGCGCCCCGAACGGGCCGCGGGTGCTGAGCACGGGCTCGATGGCGCAGAGCGCCCGCAGCGCGCGCTCGGCCGCCGCGCGAGGCGCCGCGTCGGCGGCCGCTGCGCAGGGCGCCGCCGCGACGAGCGCGCCCCCGGCCGCCGCCTCCGCGCCGCCGCGAGGCGCCGTGGCCGGGGCGAGCGCGCGCTCGGCGACGGCGAGCAGCTCCTCCAGATCGCCGGCGATGCGGTTGAGCGCGTCGAGCCCGCCGCGCCGCTCGAAGTCCGCGGCCGCGGCCTCGCCGGCGGCCAGGTAGAACGCCGCGTGCCGCGCGACCGCGGCCTCGCGCTCCCCGCGCTCGGCGAGCTTCTCGGCGGCGAGCTCCCGCACCCCCTCGTAGAGCGCGAAGCGCGTCGCCCCGTCGCTCCCCGGGGGCGCCGCGCGGAGCAGCGACTTGTCGCGCAGCGCCTCGACGCGATCGATCGCGGCGGCGTCGGGCTCCGCGAGGACGGCCGCGGCCGCCGCGAGCGGGAACGGCCCGCGGAACACGGAGCAGCAGGCGAGCGCCCGCCGCTCGCGGTCGTCGAGCAGGTCCCACGACCACTCGATGGCGCTGCGCATCGTCGCCTGCCGCGCCTCCCTGCCGCGCGCCGCGCCCGCGAGCAGGGCGAGCCGGCTCCCGAGGCGCGCGAGCAGGCCGCGCACGCCGAGCACGCCCTCGCGCGCCGCCGCGAGCTCGATCGCGAGCGGGATGCCCTCCAGCCGCCGCACCAGGGCGGCGACGTCGGCGAGGTGCTCGTCGCTGGACGGCGGCGGCGCGGCGGCGCGGTGGGCCGCGGCGCGGTCGAGGAAGAGCGCCACGGCCGCGCTTCGTTCGATCGAGCCCTCGGCCGGGAGGCCGAGGGGGCCGAGCTCGTAGCTGATCTCCCCCGACAGGCGGGTGCGCTCGCGCGACGTCGCGAGGAAGCGGAGCTCGGGCGCCGCGCGCACCCACGCGTCGAGGGCCGGCGCGGCCTGGTCGAGCACGTGCTCCAGGTTGTCGAGCACGAGCAGCGCCGGCCCTTCCGTCGCGAGGGCGCGGCCGATCCGCTCGACGAGCGTCGCTTCCCGGCGCCCTGCCGCGACCTGCGCCCCGATCGCGCGCGCGACGGCGCCGCAGACGGCGCGCAGGTCGCGGCAGGCGGTGAGCTCGCAGAGCCACACGGCCTCGCCGGCGTGCGCCTCGGCCCAGCGGCTCGCGAGCTCCAGGGCGAGCCGCGTCTTGCCCATGCCGGCCGGCCCCCAGACGGTGACGAGCCGCTCGCCGCGCCGGAACAGCTCGGCGATCGCGGCGAGCTCGCCCTCCCGGCCGATGAAGCGCGACGCGGGCAGGGCGAAGTGCCGCCTCCGCGGCCGTGCTTCGTCCGCCATCCCCCCGACCTTCGATCGGACGGGGGCCGAGTTCAACGCCGGAGCGGGAAGAGCGGGAAGAGCGGGAAGACGATGGGGCGCGATGGGAGGGGCGCGGTGGCAGGGGCGCGGCGGGAGAACGGGATCCAGCGAGGGCTCAGGGTCGCGCGAGCGGGGTCACGAGCAGCGTCTTCCGGGCGTCGCCGAGCTCGACCTGCACCTCGATCCCGCGCCGATCGAGCGCCGAGAGCGGGCGGATCGGCGTCACCTGGGCATAGAGGTCGCCTGCGCCGCACCAGGTGCCCTGGAGCGTGGGCGCCTCGGCGTCGTCGGGCGTGAAGACGACGGCGCCGGTGCGGCAGCCGCCGTCGACCGCCACGTACAGGCCCTCGATGCCATCGAGGGCCGCGGGGCGCACGCGAAAGGCGAGGTCCGCGCCCTCGGGCGTGCGCAGCCGACCGGATTCGCCGCCCGGATCGGCGGTCGCCGTCCACCCGCCGCTCGCGAGCGAGAGCCCGCCGCTCGGGTCCTCGGGTCCCTCGAACCACCGGGTCATGGTCGCGTAGCTGCTCGCGCCGCCGCAGACGTAGAGCGTGACCGCGCCCTCGCCGCGCACGAGGGCGAGCACGGCGTCGGTGCCGTCGACCGTGCCGACCGAGATCTCGGGCGGCGGGGCCTCCGGGTCTGCCGCGCACCCCGCGCAGAGCGCGGCGCCGAGCACCCCGGCGGCGCGCGCGAGCGCGCGGGCGCACTCCCTGCCGAGGGTAGCGAGGATGTCGAGATCGATCCCTCTCGAGTGATGAAACGAGCCCATGGGATCGCAGGATAGTCCAGTCGAGCCTCGATGGTGGGAGGCGCCGGTGGCCCTTGACGGGCGCATTCGTGCTGCGCGCCCCGCGCGCCTGCTCCGACCTCCACCGCACGGGGTGGCTGAAACACATGGTGAGACACCCGCCGTCGCCGCCCAGCCCGCCGTCGCCTGGTATTCTGGTAGCGCCTGCAATGGACATCCCGCCTCAGCGACGAGATCCTGCGGGAACAGGCCGTGTCCCAGCCAGGGCGCCGCTCGGCTTGCAGATTCGAGAATGAACCGCAGAGGCGCAGAGGGCACCGAGGAGGGTCGGGGGAGTAGCACGTTCATCTCTCTCACCTCTGCGCCCTCCGTGTCGCTGCGGTTCAGCGTGTCCGGATGACCGGGTAGCGTGTCCGGATGACGGGGGGGCGTGTTTCATCGACAGGCGTAGCCCCCCCGGGAGCCCGGCAGGGCCCCCCGGGCAGCCCGGCAAGACCCCCCGCGGCTACGGCGTGGCGTCCTGCAGCACCCCGTCGGGCACGAGGCGGAGCGAGCGCACCGCGCCCTCGCGCGCGAGCAGCACGGCGCCGAGCAGCCCGGCCTCGCTGCCGAGCGGCGAGGCCACGACCGGCACGTCCCCGGCGCGGACGGCGTGCTTCGGCAGCGCCTCGCGCACGCCGCCGAGGAGGACGTCGGGCGCGGCCAGGAGCTCGCCGCCCAGCACGACGAGCTGGGGGTTGAGCACGTTGAGGAGCACCGCGATGCCGCGCGCGAGCTGCGCGCCGGCCTCGTGGAAGATGGCGCGGGCGCTCTCGTCGCCGGCGAGCGCCGCGCTCGCCACCGCGTCGACCGCGTGCGGGCTGGGCAGCTCCGCGAGCACGCGCGAGCGCGCCGACGCCGCCTCGGCCGCGCGCCGCAGCGCCATCACCGAGGTGAACGTCTCCAGGCAGCCGCGGCGCCCGCAGCCGCACAGCGGGCCGTCCTCCGCGACCCGGCAGTGGCCGATCTCGCCGCTGTACCCCTGCATCCCGAAGAACAGCCGCCCGTCGACGACCAGCCCCGCGCCGATGCCCAGCCCGACGTACACCCACGCATACGACGCGTGCCCCCGCGCCGCGCCGAGCTCCCCCTCCGCGACCGCCGCCGCCTGGGGCAGGTTGTACACGGGCACCGGCATCCGGAGCGCGCGGCTGAGCTCCGCGCGCAGCGGGAACCGCTCCCAGCCCAGGTTCGGCGCGAGCACGCACACGCCGCTCGGCCGCTCGATGAGCCCGGGCACGATGGCGCAGGCGCCGCGCAGCCTCTTCCGCGGAACCCCGCTGAGCTGCAGCACCTTGGGCAAGAGATCCGCGATATCCCGGACGGTCCGGTGCGGATCGCGCAGGACGGACGGCTGTTCCATGCGCGCCCGGAGCCGCCCGCGCGCGTCGGCCACGGCCACGGCCGTCTGCTCGACGCCGATCTCGATGCCGAGGTACGCCGCGCTCTCCTCGTTGAACTCCAGGAGGCGCGCGGGGCGCCCGCCCCGCGACTCGGTCCCGACATCGCGGACGCTGCCGCTCTCGAGGAGCTCCTCGATGATCGCCGAGACCGTCGGCTTGGTCAAGCCGCTGAGCCGCGCGAGGCTCGTCCGGGAGATCGGGCCGTGCGCCTCCACGAGGTCGAGCACGAGGGAGCGGTTCAGCTCCCGAGGGGTGCGGTTGTTCGCGGTCTTGTCAGTGGGACGGACCATTCGAGCCCATACCACTTAGCCGCTCTCGCGCGGCGAAAGCAAGAGGCGTCGTCATCGCGCTGTCACGAGCCCCGCGCCGCCAGCGCGCCTCCTCCCTCACGCGCTCACCGCCGTCCCCACCCGGGCGCCCGGCGGAGCGCCGGTGGGCGTTATGTCATCATGGGATGGGTCGAGGGCGAGCCCCCCCCGCGGCGCGGTCGGAGCCGGGCGACCTGCGTGACGAGCTGGTGCGCGGCGGGAGGACGGAGCATGGGACGCTCGCCGCCGTGTGGCAAAACGCCTCATCCTCCGTGTGATGTGTGAACAGGAGGTGCGCGCGGGCTTCTCGCCTCCGGCCTCGCCCGGCCACGCGCGGATCCGCGGAGGCCAGCGCTCCCTTCGGCCGCAACGCGCATCGTCACGCCGACGGACAGGCTCATCTCTGGTCGCGGGGAACGCTGATTGCAGATGCGAGCGGAGGTGCGAACGACGGTGCGAGCGACGTGGAAGCGGATGCGTACGCCGACGAACGGTGGACGGGCAGCAGCCGCTGAGTCGATGAGAGCCGATAACTGCATGGATGAAGGGAGAGCGATCATCGCGGCGCTGGAGTGCGGACGTATCCAAGGGCTGGCCGCCCGGGGGTGCGTGAGGGCGCGGCGGATTGGAAAACACCGCGACACCGCGGGGAGGCGCACGACGCATGGGCGCCGCGCAGCGAGGGGCGCTCGGCGCGCTTCGCCGGGCGGCGATTGACGGGCGCTTTTCCTGGTCCTAGAGCGTCGATGATATTGAAAATCCGCAGGAATCAGCCGGTGAGGGAGAAGACCGCAAGGGCGCAAGGGCGCGAGGAACCCACGGGAGAGAGAGCCAGACCGCCCTCTTCCTCGTGCCCCTTGCCTCCTTGCGGTTCCTTTCCTTCCCGCGTCCGCGCGCGTTCTGCTCGCTCACCGGCGGATCCAGCGGGTGGCACATTCTGTTGAATCGGGGCGAGCCTCGACCTGTTCGGCGCCCTGGCAACCGCCTTGTCTGAGACCGCAGACCAAGGCAGCTCGCCGGGGCCGGTCGGGGCGGCTCTCCCCTGTTCGAACACGAGCCGCATTTCCGAGGAGACGAAGGGGGCGCTGGCGCCTGTCTCTTCACGAGGAGTTTCTGTGATTATGAAGATGGCGAATGTTCTGGGTGCTGTTCTCGCTGTAACGCTCGCCGGCTGCATGGCATCCTCCGACGACGCCGACGGCGTGGATCGAGCCGATCTCGTGGAGACCGGGGCGGCCGAGGGCGCGCTCCGGCCGAGCGACGACGCCGCCGCCCCCGGGACGCTCGATCACGAGAGCCGCTTCACGGTGGGCCGCGGAGCCTCGGTCCACGCGCGGTGCACGCGTCATCTGGGCGGGGCCGTCGCGCGTGGTCCGCGGCCGGACAGCGGGTCGAGCGACGCCGCGGAGGACGCGGCGCTCGTGGGCGCCTCGGCGCGCCAGGGCGTGTGTTTCCTGGTCGTGGGGCTGGGCGAGAGCTGCGGCGGCTTCACGGCTGGTCCGCTGCGCGTGTGCGCGGACGGGCTCTACTGCAAGTACGAGCCGGGCGCGCTCTGCGGCCGCGCCGACGAGGCCGGGCGCTGCGCGGAGAAGCCGGAGCTCTGCACGAAGGAGCTCGATCCCGTGTGCGGCTGCGACGGACAGACCTACTCGAACGCCTGCTTCGCGGCCGCGAACGGCGTCTCCGTCGACACGCAGGGCCCGTGCGTCACGCAGGGCCCGTGCGCCGGCGGACCCGCGGAATGATCACCGGCGGCGGCCAGCTCGCCCCGCCAGACGAGCTCCGCCGCCACGGCTGCATGCGCGGCAGGTACGAGCGCCGGTAAAGCGCCGGTACGAGCGCCGCAGAGCGGCGGTCGCCCGCACAGGAGACGGGCCCAGATCGGCGTTTTCGGCGCGCAGGCGTACTCACGTACGCCGAGCACCGAAAACGCCGAGGTGGGCCCGTCTCCGAAGCGGGCGACCGCCGCTCTAGCCGTGGGTTCGCCGCTCCCGGTTCCTCGCCACCCGCGCCGCCCGGCGCGCCATGACCTCCGGCGACGGCTTGCGCCCCCGGTGCGGCGCCTGCTCCGCGTGGTGCTCGTCGAACGACCCCGGCGCGCAGCCGAGCTCGAAGACCGCGACCTCGCGCTGGCCGCGCTCGCCGAGCCGCAGCGGCATCACCGCCGCGCCGATGCCCGCGCCCACGTAGACCGCGCCCTGGCCGGGCTCGCCCCCCTTGCGCGTGCCGTAGAGGCCGTGGATGTACCGGTGGCCCGCGATCCGGCCGATCGAGAGCTCGTTCAGGCGCGCGACCGTGACCTGGCCCGCGTGCGTGTGCCCGGACAGCACCAGCGGGATGCCGTGGCGCCAGAGCCCGTCCGCCTCCTCGGCGATGTGCGAGAGGCCGAGCGTCGGCAGATCGCGCCGCATGCCCTTCACCGCCTTCTCGCGCGAGGCGTGCCCGGTGTAGGCGTCGTCGAGCCCCACCACCTGGAGCCGCTGGTGGCCGAGCGTGATCACCGTGCTCGCGTTGCAGAGCACCGCGGCGCCTCCCCGCTCGAGCGCGCGCCGCACCGCGTCCGCGCCCGACCAGTGATCGTGATTCCCCAGCACCGCGATGACCGGCGCCTCGAAGCCGCGCACCACCTCTTCGAGCTGGTCGAGGTAGAGCTGGCTGTGACACACGAAATCGCCCGTGAGCACCACGAGATCGGGCCGCTGCCGGTTCGTCAGCGCCACGGCCGCGCGCTGGACGCGCACCGACGTCACCCGCCCGACATGCTGATCGGTGAGGTGCGCAATGCGCAGCGAAGACAGCTGATCGAGGTACGCGGCCGGCCCCGCGAAGCGCCGGAGGCGAATCCCGAGGTCCGGGTCCGCGGCCGCCGGCTCCCCAGGCGCCGGGTCTCCAGGCGCTGGCTCCCTACCTGAGGCGCTGGCGCCCCGCGTGAAGATCTCCCGCCACCGCTCCCTCGCAGGTACTGCGCCTGTCACAGACGCCGAGTGTACGGGTGGGATGGATTCGCCGCCACCATTTCTTTCGTCGCAGACGCCCTGATCCCGGGCAACGCAGCAATCCTGCGCTCATGCGATGTCGGTCCGGGGGCGCGAGCCTGGAAATCTCCGCGCTCGTGCGACTCGGCTCTCAGGCATCAGGCGTGGGCGCGGCGGATGAGGTCGCGATCGATGGAAGCGAGGGTGGGACACCCCGCGAGCGCCATGGCGACGGAGAGCTCGTCGCGCAGGCCCGCGAGCACCCGCGCCACCCCCTCGCCGCCGAGCGCGGAGAGCCCCCACAGGACGGGCCGTCCGACCAGCACCGCGCGGGCGCCGAGCGCGAGCGCCTTCAGCACGTCCGTACCCCAGCGGACACCGCCGTCCATCAGCACCAGAGCTCGCCCGGCGACCGCGTCGGCGATCGCGGGCAGGACCGAGATCGTCGCGGGCGCGCCGTCGAGCTGCCGGGCGCCGTGGTTGGAGACGACGACGCCCGCGGCCCCGCAGTCGAGCGCGCGGACGGCGTCGTCCGGCCGCACGATGCCCTTGAGCAGGACGGGCAGCCTCGTCAGCGAGCGGAGCCACTCGACGTCGCGCCACGTCAGCGAGGCGTCGTGCCGCGCGGCCACGTACGCCGCGAGCAGCGAGCCCCGGTCCGCCGCCGGGGCGCCCGCCGCGGCGTCGCGCAGGTTCGCCATGACGAGCCCCTCGGGCAGCGCGAAGCCGTTGCGCACGTCCGCGATGCGCCGGCCGAGGAGCGGCGTGTCCACGGTCAGCATCAGCGCCCGGTAGCCCGCGGACTCGGCCCGCTCGACGAGCGAGCGCGTGAGGCCGCGGTCCTTGTGCACGTAGAGCTGAAACCACTTCGGCCCCGGGGACGCCTCCGCCACCGCCTCGAGGCTCATCGTCGAGAGCGTCGAGAGCGTGAAGAGGGTCCCGAGCTCCGAGGCCGCCCGCGAGGAGGCGATCTCGCCGTCCGGGTGGGCGAGGCGATGATAGGCGGTCGGCGCCACGAGGATGGGGAAAGGCACCTTCGTCCCGAGCAGGGTCGTGCTCATGTCCCGCTCGGCCACGTCGACGAGGACGCGATAATGGATCTCGAGGCGGCGAAAGGCCCTGCGGTTCTCCCGGAGCGTCCTGCCCTCGTCGGCGCCGGAGCGGAAATAGTCGTAAGCCATCCTGGACAGGCGCGCGCGCGCCGCGCGCTCGAAGTCGTCGACCGTGAGCAGCGACGGGGCGGGGCGAGGGTCTTTCACGGCGTCCTCCTGGACGTCCGCGGTGTTGCGGGCCGCGGGCGGATGGTGGGGCATTGTATCAGAGCAACGGGCGGGCCGCGCCTGCCGGCCGGGCCCGGCGCGCCGCAGGAGAGCGCGGCGTGGCGCGGCCAGGCGGCGTGATGCGCGCCGGGCCAGGCGGCGTGATGCGCGCCGGGCCAGGCGGCGTGATGCGCGCCGGGCCAGGCGGCCCGGCGCTCGCTCACTCGCACGCGGAGAGCTGAGCGCTCGCCGGCTGCGCGCCCGCCTTGAGCTCCAGCATCGCTTCCACCGTGGAGCCGTTGATGTCGGTCGCGCGGACATGGTACGGCGGAGACCCCATGTCCCCGTCGCCGACAAGCCAGTAGTTGTACGGCTGCCGCGTGGCCGTCTGCCACGTGCCGTTGATCTCCACCTCGACCTTGGCGATCGGGTGCGTGTGCCCCTCGACGAGGATCTCGTTCCAGTACTGGTTCGTCGCATCCTTGAGGCGGAAGGAGACGGTATCGGTCGTCGGACAGGGGATGTACTTCCAGGAGATCTTCCCCACGGCGCCGCCGTTCGTCGTGCCCAGGTAGCCCTCCTGCTCCTGGCCGATCTGGAGGAACGCGTTCTTGCTGAGATCGATGTGGCCCGCCTTGCACTTCGGGTTCGTGTCGATCGGGCACTGATCCACGACCATGGCCTGCACCTTGCGCCCGTCGTCGCGCGAGACCTCCACGCACGCGCCGCACATCGCCGCGTCGTCGTAGTCGGCGGTGTTCATGGCGGCGAAGTACTGGCCGCCGCCAAAGGGGACGTGCGCGACGACATCCGGGTTCCGCCCCTTGATCTCGAAGCTGCAGTTCACCTCGATCGAGCCCTGATCCAGCGTGTACCAGGTGATCGAGCCGTTCTCGTACCCGGCGGGATAATCGCAGCTCACAGGCGTGCTGCCGCCCGTGCCGGCGGTGGTCGTCGCGGCCGTGGTCGTCGCGGTGGTCGTCGCGGCCGTGGTCGTCGCGGCCGTGGTCGTCGCGGCCGTGGCGCCGGGGTCGCCGCCGCCCGTCGCGGGGCCCCCGGTCGCGGTGGTGCCCCCCGTGCCCGCCGCCGCGCCTCCGTCGCCGGCCCCCCCGCCCACGCCGCCCTGAGAGCCGCCTCCGGCCGACGCGCTCTCCGTGGCGCCGGAGTCGACCGGATCGTCGCCACAGCCGGCGACGCCGAGCGCGACGAGCGCGAGCAACGGCAACAAAATGCCCGTGGGCACGTAATTTCGCTTCATCTCGACTCCTCAAGAATTACGATATGAATGAATTTGCAAAGCCACGGTGGTGGCTTACGCCAGGCGCGCGAATCAAGCAACCGCCTTGGAGCGCCGCTGCGCGAGGGGACATGCGCTCTGGGGCGGCCCGTCTGGCCGGCTCGATCACGGCGTCAGGGCGCGTTGCTCGATGAAGGTGCCGGCTCCCGTGGTGTACGCGATCCACAGGGATCCATCGCGGTCGGCCTCGATGGCAACGTGCTTGAACGACTTTCCCTGGAGCGGCTCGCAGCGCGCCAGAAACCGCCCTTCTCCGTCGAGCTGCCCTATCTCGAGCGTGTGTCGCGACCCGGGCTCGCGCGCGATCGGCCGGACGCGGGCGACGTGGATCGGCGAGGCGCCTTGCGTGGCGGCGATCGGCGCGGGGCTGAGGCCGTTCGGGTAGAGCGACCAGACCGCGGGCATGTCGTCGCGCGGCGCCTCGTCGATGCGGATCGAGGCCATGCCGAACGTCGACACGTCGCGGGACACCGGGAGGAGCACGTAGGCCGGCCCGCCGGCGCCGACCGCGAGCGCGCCGCCCATCCGCGACTCGCCGGCGTCGCCGATGAAGAGGACCGCGTCGGGCCCGAGCTCGAGCCCGCCGTCCGCGGAGCGCCCCAGCGTGCGGGCGTGCACCGGCGTGAGGGCCACGCGCGCGTCGACGTACATCGCGAGCGCCCTCCCCTTCCACGGCGCCAGGGCGACGAAGGTCGCGCCGCTGCCCTCCGTGGAGAGGGGCACGGCCGGGCCGTCGTCGAGCACGGCGAAGGCCTGGGTCACGACGCCCTCGGTGGTCTTGCGATCCGAGAGGAAGGCGAGGAGGGTGTGCCCTCCGGGCAGCTCGACGGCGGAGATCGCCGTGCCGCGGCGCCCGGCGCCCACGGGCACGCCCGGCCCTCCGGACAGCGGGGTTCTCCGGATGGTGCCGCCGTGGTCCATGCAGAACATGAAGCGCGCGGCCACCGCGCACGCGGGCCAGGACGCGCGCGGGGCGGCGTCGCCGCCGGCCCCGGCGTCGGGCGCGGCCTCGCCGCGCGGCGCGCCCGCCGTGGCGAGCCCGCCGAACGCGGGCGCGACGTGCTCCGCCACGCCGTCGCGGTTGAAGATCACGCGGAAATCGGCGCGCGCGGCGTCGTCCGGGGCCCACAGCAACGCCGGCCCGCGGAGCGAGAGCGCGAGCGGGCCCCGGCGGAGCGTGCAGCCTCCGGCCAGCCCCGCGTCGGGCGCTGCTCCGGCGTCCGGCGCCGGCCCCGCGTCGGGCGCTGGCCCGGCGTCGGGCGCCGCTCCCGCGTCGGGCGCCGCAGCGCTCGCCGTGGCGGCCGCGCTGGCCGCCGGGATCGCGACGGACGCGACGGGGGCAGAGGAGGACGCCGGCGCCGGCGCGCCGGGGCCCGGCGCCGGGCCGGGGTCGGGCGCACCGGAGCCGCCGCGACAGGCGACGAGCGTCGCCAGCGAGACCACGCAGGCGCGGAAGGGCGGGCTGCTCACCAGCGTGGCCGGACTCCGGGCAGGGCCGGGATGTTCCCCGTGCGCATGCCCGAGGTATCCGGCGGGCGTGCCGCAGCGTCAACCCGAGGGCCAGCGGGCCTTTGACCGGGCAGGCGGCATGATTCGGCATGGTACGCGGCCTCCGCGCGCCGCCCTCGAGAGCGTGCCGCAACGTGGGTAGCTCCCGGTGGCACAGCACGGCACAACCGCATTTTCCCGAAGGAATCCGGAAGTCCCCAAGGCGGCATGTGGCTTGCCACGAACCCCGGACATGACACCTGGCATGAACTCCATCCTGCTTCGCCGCGGTGTGCCTGTCTTCGTGGCCGGGGCCGCGGCGCTGTCCACCCTGACATGGACCACCGGCTCGGCCGCGTGCGGCGCAACGGCGCCTGAGATCACCGCGCTCTCGCCGCGCGACGGCGCGGTCGACGTGCCGCTGAACGCGGCGCTGTTCGCCGGTTCGAACCTGGGTCGGCTCGACGTCACGCTGCGCGAGGCGCAGAGCGGGGACGTCGTGCCGCTCGCCGTGTCGTGCAACGGATTCTACGACAACACGCTCTGCGTGGCGCACGCAGGTCCGCTCGCGGAGAACACGACGTACGAGTGGACCGCCGCCCTCGTTGACGAGACGGGCCTGGACGGCGGCGCTCCGGAGTGGCACCAGTTCACGACGGGCACGGCGCTGGACGAGCGGACGCCGCTCGCCAGCGATCTCTCCGTGAGCGTGCTGGCGCGCGGTGACCGGAACCCCGGCGGCTGCACCGACGAGGGTCCCTGGACGAGCGTGAGGATCTCCTTCTCGGTGGATGAGCCGGTCCTCTTCGACCTCGCGGGGTTGCAGAGGATCCCGGTCCCGGTGCCGGAAGGCCGCTCGGAGCACGAGATCAAGGTGCCGAGCGACTCGTTCTGCTTCACGCCGCGGGTGCTCGACGTCGCCGGCAACGAGTGGTTCTTGCAGCCCGTGTGCGTCTCCGAGGACGACAGCCCGGCGCAGCCCGATGACCCGGCGCACCCCGACGGCCCGGCGCAGCCCGACGACCCGGCGCAGCCCGACGAGACGGAGCCGGCCGAGGAGGACACCGCGGCCACGGAGCCCGGCGCGACCGTGAGATGCAGCGTGGGCCAGACGGGTGGGAACCGCGAGCTCGGTGCGGCGTCGCTGCTGTCTGCGGCGGCGGCGCTCGCCCTGGTGTTCCGGTCGCGGCGACCGCGGTCGCCGAACCGTCGCTCGCGGCGCAGCTCGGCGGCGGACGCCTGAATACCTGATGATGAGAGACGTGGAGGGGATGAGCGAGCACGCGCACGCGCACGCGCACGCGCACGAAGAGGCCAGACGAGGACGGAAGACGGGAGACGGGAGACGGGAGACGGGAGACGGGAGACGGGAGACGGGAGACGGAAGACGGGAGACGGGAGACGGGAGACGGAAGACGGGAGACGGAAGACGGAAGACGGAAGACGGAATGGACGGGTGACTGGAAGACGCAAACACTCCGGTCCGAGCAGTCGTCGAGACGCTCCCTTCCCCCCCAACCAGCGACGAGCTCAGCGCCCCTCGCGGCGACGCCGGCCTGCCCCCACAGCCGGCTTACTGCTGCTCGAGCACCGTGATCGACCGGTCCCAGTACGACGCGACCGCCGCCCGCGTGCCGTCCTTCGAGACCGCCACCGCGCACGCCCCCTTGCCGGTGGGCAGCGACGCGACCACCTTCGGAGGATCGCCCGCGATCACCGCCACGCCGCTGCCGTTCGGCGGCCACGCCGTCCCGCCGAGCGCCACGAACAGCGTCTTCCGATCGGGCGACGTCACCCCCGTCCGCGGGACCCCGCGGAACGGCAGCGTGCTCGTCACCGCCATCGTCGACAGATCGATGACGCTCGCCGTCCGCGCCTCGGCGTTCAGCGTGATCCCGTACCGATCCCCGTGAAGCAGGAAGCCGGCCGTCGGCCCGACCCCGACCGGCACCTTCCTCGTCTCGGTGACCCCCGAAACGCTCAGCAGGACCGCCGTGTTGGACAGCCGATCCGGGAAGAACACCGCGCCGCCATCCAGCGTGATCGCGCCCTCGCGCGGCTCGCGGCCGACCGCGATGCTCCGCCGCGTCGCGCCGAACGGCGACTCGCTCGGATCGAACAGGTCGATCCACGCGCCCGCCGGCCGGCTGCCGTGCGTCAGCGCGCCCAGCGCCGCGATGTACGGGCGGCCCTCGGCCTGCACCAGGAACAGCTGCCCCGTCGCGTGCGGGAGCGTGATGTTCGCGAGCCGCACCCCGGTCGGCAGATCGAACTTCGTCACGCGCTTCGTGTCCGTCGTCGCCGCGATCACCGTCCTGCCGTCCGGCAGCGCCACGATGTCGCCAGGGCTCCGGCCGACGTCGAGCAGCACCGGATCGCGGTCCCACGCCGTCGTGTCCATCACCGGGATGCGCGCGGCGTCGATGTGCCGCAGCACCGCCACGTAGCGGTCGAACAGGAGCCGGATGTGATCCCCCTGCGCCGGCACCGACGCCTTGTGGAGGATATCGCCGGTCTTGATCTTGTACTCGCGCAGCGAGGCGTCGTCGCCGCTCACGTAGATCGACTCGCCCGACGGGTTGAAGACGATGTCGAGCGGGTGGACGTCCACGATCCGGATCTCGCGCGAGCGCCAGCGCCGCTTCGGCTCGGGCGGCGGCGCCGGCTCCAGCTCCGACGGGTCCGGGCCGAACGCCGCAGGATCCGGGGCGCTCTCGGGGACCGCGCTCGGCGACGCGGCGCCCTCCGGCGCGAGCGCGGTCAGGGGCGGCGCCTCGCCGACCGGGGACTTCAGGCTCGTGATCGTCGCGATGATCACCGCCGCGACCCCGCTCGCCACCGACACCGCGGCGCGCGCGAGGCGCGGCTCGCGCCCCGAGAGCGACGCCGCGGACCCGCGGGCACGCTCGCCGCCGATCCACGCCTTGCAGGCGCGGCACTTGCGCGCCCCCTCGACGATCCGGGCGCCGCAGCTCGGGCACGGGACGCGGCGCTCGTTCATCGCAGCACCCACGCCTTCGCGCGCGCGCCGAGCGCCAGCGCCGTGCCGCCGTCCGGGGTGAGCCGGATCCGCAGCGGCTCGCCGCCGAGCGGGTGGACCTTCGCCGTGTAGGTGTTCAGATCGACCAGCGCCACCGAGCCCGGCCCCGCCCCGTCGCCGCTCAGCGCGACCACCGCCTGCGCCCCGTCCGGCGCGACGGCCATGTCGACCGCGCGGCCGGGGAACGAGATCGCGCGGAGGAGCTCGCGCTCCTCCAGGTCGAACACCTGGATCGCCCGCCCCTCGTTGCAGCGCACGAGGGCGCGCCGGCCGCGCCGGACGAGCTCCATCTGCTCCGGCTCGCGGCACGTCGTGACGCGCGCCTCCTGCCGCACCGCGCCCGACGGCAGCCAGGTCAGCGGCACCAGCGTGTTCTCGGCCCGCAGGGCGACGAAGCCCGCCGAGCCGTCCGGGACCATCAGGGCGCTGGCCGGGTTGCCGACCATCGAGGTGCGCACCCGGTCCTGATCCGAGCCGAGCCGGCTCGGGTCGAACGGGTACGCGACGCCGCCCGACGGCTCGCGCTGGCCGTACAGCGGGATCTGCCCCGTCGTCGTGATCGCCCGGCTGCCGCTGTCGTCGACGGCCACGGGCCCCACGGGGTCGTCGCCGAACTGGATGCGCTCGATCTCCGCGTGGTACTCGGTCGCGAGGATCGCCACCGCGTGCGCGCCCGGCAGCGAGGCGAGCACGCGCCGGCCCGAGGCGCCGACCACGATGTCGCCCACCGACTCGCCGAGCTCGATGGTCTTGAGCAGCCGGGTCGTGGCCGCGTCGATCACGTAGATGCGCGACGGCGAGGTCGCGTAGACGACGTCGCCCACGCGGTAGAGGCGCCGCACGTTGGGCGCCTCGGAGACGAGGCTCAGCGCCTCGCCGGTCCGGGCGCTGCGCACCTCGAGGCCCGAGAACAGCGCGACGGCGAAGCGGTCGCGATCGAGCGGGAGCGCGTCGAAGGTGTCCTTCGGGAGCGAGAAGGGCCCGGCGATCGAGGGCGAGTCGACGAGGTGGCCGACGTCGTTCGGGCGCTGCCAGACGCAGCGGCCGAGCTGGCACGACTCGCCGCTCCAGCACGGCGCCCCGCACACCGGGACCGGCGGCGGGACCGGCGACGCGGCCCGCGACGGCGCGAACCGGTGGGGCGCCAGGTAGCGCAGCGCCCAGCCGGTGCCGATGACCGCCATGATCGCGCCGATCGTGACGAGCGGGCGCCAGTGCATGGCGAACAGGCTCGGGCGCGCGACGTCCGGGACCGAAGGGGCCCTCACCGATCGCTCGGCCCCGTCGGTCAGCTCGCCGCACTCGGGGCAGCGGGAGGCGCCGGCGGGGATGCGCTCGAGGCAGACGGGGCACGACACGTCACCGGCGTGCGGCGGCCGGCTCGACGGCGGCTCCGGCTCCTCCCAGTGGGCGGGCGGGAGGCTCGCCTCGGTCGCGTCGCGGGACTCCTTCGCGTCCTCGTCCCAGCGGGCGGGCGGGCAGGCAAGTGGAGGGCTCGCCTCGGTCGCATCGCGGGCTTCGCTCGCGTCTGCGACGGTGGCGTCGGGGTCGATCTCGCTCCGCGTCTTTGGGTCCACTGCCCTCCCTCGTCTCCCGCGACGAGCGGACCCCGCGTACTCCGAGCGTGCCCGGATGTCGAGCCCCTCGTGCGGGCGCGCCCTACGGCGCGGCGCGGCCGGCGCCGCAGGGCGCGCCGCCGGGAAGGCCCCGGCTGTCCGCTCAGGAATCGGCGGGCGGCCGCTGGATCGCCGCGATGTCGGCGTCGTCGTCCTGCGGCCGAGCGGCCGGCCGGCGCGCATCCACCGGCGCGGTCGCGGGCCGGTCCGCGTACGCCTCGTCCGCCGGGCCCTCGTCCTCGTCGGGCGGATCGCTCGGCGGATCGAGGCCAGGGCCGTGGCCGATCTCCTCGGGCGCCCTGCCCTGCGCGGCGTCCTCGCCGGCCCCGGCCTGCGCGGCCGTCCGCTCCGCGGCGTCACGGTTTTGCTCGCTCATCGTCGCTCCCTCCTTCCGCGCGCCTCCCGCGAGCTGGACACATCCAGATCCAGCGCGGGGGGTGCTGTCTCAGGTCATCCCCACCGCGGGCACCCCCGCGGCGCTGTACCCCATGCACCGGCGCTGCCAGCGGATCGCGCGCGATGGCCGCCAGTCGCCCTCGGCGCCCTCCCCGCCCCTACCGGCGGAGCGCTCGCCGCGCTCGCTCGCCGATCACGATGAATAGAAAATACCAGCCTCACTCGACCCGTGGCCCCCGTGGAACCGCGCGCTCGTCGCCGCAGAGGCCCTGCATTGACGCGACACGTCACCACATCAACAGAGCATTCGTGTGCTACTGTCCTCACCGCGGCTTGGGACGGTTCCTTGGTTAAAGTGAGGTTTACGATGACGAAGACGGTCG
The DNA here is from genome assembly GCF_004135735.1 of Sorangium cellulosum. Lineage (GTDB taxonomy): Bacteria > Myxococcota_A > Polyangia > Polyangiales > Polyangiaceae > Sorangium > Sorangium cellulosum_F. The sequence goes on from NZ_CP012670.1 coordinate 8,915,368, forward strand.
GTTGTATGGCGGCGCTTGCGCTCACGGGATTGCTGAGCGCGTGCAGCGCGAGCTCCGATACCAACGAGAGCAGCGGAGGGACCAGCGGAGGGACCAGCGGGGGGAGCTCGGCGCGGTCGAGCGGGGCCACGGGAGGTCCCAGCGGGACCACCGGGTCCGGCGATGATCTCGACTTCGGCACGATCGACCCGAACGGCGGCATCGGGGCGGGGACGGCGCGGGGGGCGGCCCGAGAGAGGGACAAGGTGAGGGGGTATCATGCGACGGCAAGTACACCGGCCGCGTGCGCGATTTTTACGAGATGTTCCCCGACATGGAGCCGTCGCAGGCCGGCAAGTGCGACAGGTGCAACGACCACGAGATCGTCACCGACACCCTCGGCCCGGACCTGAAGCCGGTTTACGCCGGGGGGCCCGAGGGCACCAGGACCACGACCGGCAAGGAGAACTTCGATCAGTGGTTCCGCGACGTCGAGGGGGTGAACGCCGGGATGGATTACACGCTCCAGTTCGAGGATCCCGACCGCGACGGGGTGTGGACGTACAACAACCAGGAGTTCTTCCCCATCGACGGCGAGCTGTTCGGCAACGAGGGCCGGCCGCACAACTACCACTTCACGTTCGAGCTGCACATGGGCTTCGTGTACAACGGCGGCGAGCAGTTCACGTTCGCCGGCGACGACGACGTCTTCACGTACATCAACGGCCAGAAGGTCGTCGACCTCGGGGGCATCCACGCCGAGCAGACGGAGGTCGTCGACCTCGACACGCTGGGCCTCGAGATCGGGCAAAAGTATCAGCTCGACTTCTTCTTCGCCGAGCGCCACGTGACCGACTCCCATTTCCGTATCGATACATCGATCAAGTTCGTCGACTGCGGCATCCAGGTCAGGTGAGGGCCGGAGAGGGCGTCGCGCGCCACCGCGCCGCCCTCGTCGCCTAGGGGAGCCTCGCGAGCCCGTACGTCCCGGCCCCGCTCACCTGGATCCAGACGCGCGTCACCTGGATGGGGCGCCCTGCCCTCGCCACCGCCGCGGCGGCGTCGCCGAGGTCGCGCGCGCACGCGGCGTGGAGATCGTCGGTCGTCTCGTGGTCCTCCGCCGAGCGGCGGATCCAGACCGCGGAGGACGGCATGGCGTCGCCCTCGTGCCGGTCCTGCCAGCGCCTGCCGACGAGGTGCGCCCGGAGGAGTTTCCTCGCGTCCGGCGGCGTGTCCGGGTGAAGCTCGTAGACCATCGTCGCGATGAATGACCTCATGCGCCCGAGCGTGCCGGAACGGCCTCGACCCGTAAAGCCGCCGGGCGCCCAGGGCCGCGCTGCGGAGGCGCTGCGCCCTGGGGGCTCACCGGAGGGGCTGGAGTGCAGGCGAGCCACAAAAGGGGCTCGCCGGAACGCGAGCCCTGGAGGTGAGCCCCCAGGGCGCAGCGCCTCCGCAGCGCGGCAGCGGGCGGCCCTCATCCTGCATGGCGCTTCCCGCCAGAGCCGTCCTGCTCCTCCAGAGAGGTCCGATATGGCCGCGCGCGCGATGGGATCGGGGACCCTCTCCTTCGGTCTCGTGTCCATCCCGGTGAAGCTCTACGCCGCGACCTCGCGGCGCCGCCCCTCGTTCCACCTGGTCCACAGGGCGTGCGGCACGCGCGTGCGCATGCAGTATTTCTGCCCATTCGACGGGGAGATCGTCGAGCGCGACGACATGGCGAAGGGGTTCGAGCGCGACAAGGACGAGATCGTCCTGTTCAGCGACGAGGAGCTCGATCGGCTGGAGTCGGAGCGGTCGGACAGGATCGACCTGGTCGAGTTCGTCCCCGAGGCGTCGGTGGATCTCGTGTACCTGCAGGACACCCGTTATGTGGGGCCTGGCCGCGGGGGCGAGCGCGCCTTCAGGCTGCTGGCCGACGCGATGAAGCGGACGAGGCGGATCGCGGTCGGCCGCCACGGCGCCCGCGGGCGGGAGCAGCTCGTGCTCCTCCGGCCTTACCGCGGCGGGCTCGCGCTGCACCACGTGTACTATGCGGACGAGGTGAGGCCGATGGACGAGATCGAGCTCCCGCGCCGGATGACGTTCCGTGAGGCGGAGGAGGGGCTCGCCGACAGGCTCATCGAGCAGCTCAGCGCCGACGCGTTCGAGCCGGAGAAGTACCATGACGAGTACCGGGATCGGGTGCTCGCCGCCGCAGCGCGAAAGGCGGCGGGCCAGGAGATCGCGGCCGCCCCCGCGCCCCCGGACGCCCACGTGATCGATCTGCTCGACGCGCTGAAGCGGAGCCTCACCGGGAGGCCGCGCGCGGGCGAGGTCCGCGGCCGCGCGCGCGCCGAGCCGCCGCTCTCGGCCGGCGCGCGGTCCGCCGCCCTGCCGCCGCGGGCCAAGGGGGTCCTCGAGGCGCGGCGCGAGCGAGGGCCGCTGAGGAAGACCGCGCCGCGCCGCCGCGCGGGGCAGGGCAAGACCGGCGCCGGCGGGTGAGCAGCGCCCGCGACGCGGGATGCGCCCTTCAGCTAGGCTCGCGACGATGTCCCCCAGCCACGAAGGCCACCGGCGCATCCTCCCCATCGCGGATCGCCTCCAGGCGGACCCCGGCACCGCAGGCCGCGGCGTGACCATCGCCTTCATCGACTCCGGCTTCTACGCCCACCCGGACCTCGTCACGCCGCGAAACCGCATCCTCGCTTACCACGACCTCTCCGCGCCCGACGCGGACATCGCCGCGCTCGAGCGCCCGGACGTCTCGTCGTGGCACGGGATGATGACCTCGGTCGTCGCCGCGGGGAACGGCGCCCTCTCCGAGGGGCGCTTCCGCGGGCTGGCGTCGGAGGCGAACGTCGTGCTGGTCAAGGTCGGCTCCGCGCACCGCATCGTCCACGACGACATCCGCCGGGGCATCGCGTGGGTGATCGCGCACCGCGAGCGCTACGGGATTCGCGTGCTCAACATCTCGTGCGCCGGCGACTTCGAGGAATCGTACCTGACCGGCGGCCTCTCGCGCGCCGCCGACGACGCGACCCGGAGCGGCATCCTGGTCGTGGCGGCCGCGGGCAACGCGGGGCACGAGGCGGCGCACAACGTCCTTCCGCCGGCCAGCGCGCCGAGCGTCATCGCGGTGGGAGGGCTCGACGACGGCGGCGCCGGGGAGCAGTCCTGGAATTACCACTCGTCCTACGGGCTCACCCTGGACGGCCTGCAGAAGCCGGAGCTCATCGCGCCCGCGATCTGGCTGGCCGCGCCCATCCTGCCCGGCACGCCGACGGCGGCGCAGGCGCAGCTCCTGTCGCGGCTCGATCGCGCGAGCGACGAGGAGCTGCCAGGGCTGCTCCGCGAGCACGCGGGCCTCGATCCGGACCTCGACGCCGTCGCCGGGCGCGAGCCGTACCTCGTCCGGCAGCTCGTCGCGGCCAGGCTGCGGGACCAGAAGGTCCTCTCCGGGCATTACAAGCACGTGGACGGCACGAGCTTCGCCGCCCCCATCGTGAGCAGCGTGGCCGCGCAGATGCTCGAGGCGAACCCGCGCCTGTCGCCGCAGCAGTGCCGGCGCCTGCTCATGACGACCGCGCGCGGTCTGCCGGGCATCGCCCTCGAGCGGCAGGGCTGGGGCGTCGTGCAGCCCCGCGCCGCGGTCGCCGCCGCGCGGGCCGCCTGAGCAGGCGCCCCCTCGCAGGAGCCGCCGCCGGGCAGGGGCCGTCCCGCCTCGGCGCGAGCGCGGCTCGCGGTCGGCGCCGTCCCGCGAGCCCTGGACCGTCCGCGACCAGGCAGAGGCGGCCAGCCTGGGGGAATACCTTGCGCACCCCCTCGCAGGCCGGTAGCTTCCAAAGCGCCTCAAGGCTCGTTCGTCCTCGACCTCTGATCCGGCCGCCTGTTGCAACGTGGTTGCCTCGTCTGAACGTGGGGTGACGGCCGGTCGTCGGGGAGCGTTTTCGCGCACGGACTGCGGCACGATCCGGGCCGTTCGCGAGGGAAGCGGGGATCGTGCACGGGATTGGGCAGACATGACCAAGCGGCTTTATGTGGGGAACCTGGCGTTCCATTCGACGGAAGATACCCTGCGCAACGCGTTCGAGGCGGCCGGCGTCGAGGTGCTCGCGGTTCAGTTGATGACGGATCGGATGACGGGGCAGTCGCGCGGCTTCGGCTTCGTCGAGGTGAGCGACGCCCAGGCGCAGATGGCCATCTCGGCGCTGCACGGCAAGGACCTCGACGGCCGCACGCTGACGGTCAATGAGGCGCGCGAGCGCACGGGCGGCGGCCCGGGCGGCGGCGGTGGCGGCGGCGGCTTCCGCGGCGGCGGCGGCGGCGGCCGCGGCGGTGGCCGCGGCGGTGGCCGCGGCGGTGGCGGTCGCGACCGCTGGTAGCCGCGGCTCCGGCAACAACGGCTCAGGCCCCCGGCGCCGTCGGCGCCGGCGGGGCCTGATGCCCTCGCCGGGCCCGACGCGCGAAGGGCCCAGCGCTCGATGAAACCGGCGGGCGGGACTAGCGGGCGCTCAGCGCCGCGGGGCGGCGGAACGGCGCGCGGCCGGCGAAGATCTGGCCGTCGCCGAGCGCGTAGGAGATCCGGAGCAGCTGGTTGTACTTCGCCACGCGGTCCGAGCGGGACGCGGAGCCCGTCTTGATCTGGCCCGCGTTGGTCGCCACCGCGAGGTCGGCGATGAACGTGTCCTCGGTCTCGCCCGAGCGGTGGGAGATGATCGACCGGTACCCGCCCTCGCCCGCCTGGCGGATGCACTCGAGGGTCTCCGTCACGGTGCCGATCTGGTTCAGCTTGATGAGGATGGCGTTGGCGAGGCCGTCCTGGATGCCCTTCGCGAGGCGCGCGGGGTTCGTGACGAACAGGTCGTCGCCGACGAGCTGGACCTTCTTGCCGAGGCGCTCGGTGAGCAGCCGCCAGCCCTTCTCGTCGTTCTCGGCCACGCCGTCCTCGATCGACACGATCGGGAACGCCTTGCAGAGCTCCTCGTAGGTGTCGACGATCTCCTCGCGGGTCCTCTCCTTCTTGTCGAAGGTGTACCGGTCGGTCTTCGCGTCGTAGAACTCGCTGAGGGCCGAGTCGAGCGCGACGCCGACGTCCTCGCCGGGGCGGTGGCCGGCGGCCTCGATGGCGCGCACGACGTACTCGAGCGCCGCGCGGTTCGACGCGAGGCGCGGGGCGAAGCCGCCCTCGTCGCCGACGGCCGTGACCATGCCGTCCTTCTTCAGCAGCCCCTTCAGGGTGTGGAAGATCTCGGCGCCCGTGCGCAGCGCCTCGGCGAACGACTCGGCCCCGTAGGGCACGATCATGAACTCCTGGATCTCGAGGCCGTTGTCCGCGTGCACGCCGCCGTTCAGGATGTTCATGAGCGGCGTGGGCAGCACGCGCGCCGCGGCGCCGCCTAGGTAGCGCCAGAGCGGCAGGTCGACCGTGTCGGCGGCGGCGCGCGCGGCCGCCATCGAGACGGCGAGGATCGCGTTCGCGCCGAGCTTCGACTTGTTCGCGGAGCCGTCGGCCTTGATGAGCACCTGGTCGATCTCGGCCTGGTCGAGCACGTCCATCCCGAGGACGGCCGGCCCGAGGACGGTCTCGATGTTCTTCACCGCGGTGAGCACGCCCTTGCCCAGGAAGCGCTTCTTGTCGCCGTCCCTGAGCTCGACGGCCTCGTGCTCGCCCGTGGACGCGCCGCTCGGCACGGCCGCGCGGCCGACGCCGCTCAGCGTGGTGACCTCGGCTTCGACGGTGGGGTTGCCGCGCGAATCGATGATTTCGCGCGCGATGACGCTCTGGATCTCCGACATGACCTCTCCTCAAAGGGGACCGCTGGCGAGCGTCCCCGCCTGCTCTCGAAGGGGGCTCCGAGAAGCGGCGGGAGCATAGGCGCGCACCCCCCGGTTGTCGACGCTCCGGTGCACCCGGGCGGCGGCGCGGCGCGCCGCACCCACCACCCGGGTCGACGGTCGGCGCGTGCCTGGCGTAAGCTCGCGACCGCGTGGAAACCTCCATCGGCGTCTTTGGAGAGGAGATGCTCCTCTGGCTCTGCATGCTCCGGCAGTCGCCGCGGCGTCCGCCGGCCGATCACGTCCTGCGGCAGGCGAACCTGCTGCTCGAGGAGCTCAAGGCGTCCAGGCTGTCGCAGGAGCTGCCGGTGGCGTCGGTCGACGACGGCATGTTCGCGATCGCCGCGTTCGCGGACGAGCTCGCGATGTCGCTGCCGGATCTCCGGCCGGTCTGGGCCCAGCGGCCGCTGCAGGCGGCGCGGTGGACGACGAACAACGCGGGCGTCGAGTTCTTCGAGCGGCTGGAGCGCGTGCGGAAGGGCCCGCCCGTGGTGATGGCGACCTACGCCTGCGTGCTCGGGCTCGGCTTCCGGGGCCGCTACGGCCTGCCGGGCCAGAGCGCCGACGAGCTGCTGCGGGTGCGCCGCGAGCTGTCGCTGAAGCTCGGCGTGGACCCGGATCGCGACTGGGTCGGCGGGGTGCTCCGGCCGGTGCGCGTCGACGGCGTCACGGTCCAGCACCTCCCCAAGATGCCGCTGTGGCAGTCCGCGCTGGTCGGGCGGCTCGTCGCGGCGCTCGTGGCCCTCGGCGGAGCGCTCGCGCTCGCGCGGACGGTCGGTGCAAGGCTGGGATGAGCGGCTCCTTCGTCTACGAGCTGGCGAGCGTCCACGCGCTGGTCGAGCAGGCGAACCCGGACAGCCCGCAGGGCATCTACGCGGTCCCTTGCTACCTCGTGCTCGGCGAGCCCGGCTCGGGCCGCACGACGGTCATCCGCTCGATGAACCTCTCGTGGCCGCCGGGCGGCGGGCCGCTCCCGATCGGCGTGCCCACGGCGCGGTGCTCGTACTGGCTCTCGAAGGAGGCGCTGTTCATCGAGCCGGAGGCGACGGTGCTCGGCCCGCGGCGGGAGCCGGCCGAGCTCGCGCAGCTCTGCGAGGAGCTCCTGCGGTCGAGGAAGCGCGAGCCGATCGACGGCATCCTGCTGGTGCTGAGCATCGCGGACTTCATCGAGCTCGACGAGCGGGGGCTGGAGGCGTACGCGAACCGGATGCGCGCGTACCTCGTGGAGGTGAGCCGCGCGCTGCGGGCCGACGTGCCGGCGTACGTGGTGCTGTCGCGCTACGACACGCTCTGGGGGTTCGCCGAGGTGTTCCAGTGGACGCCGGAGCGCGGGCGCGAGGAGCCCTGGGGCTTCGCGCTCCCGCTCGAGACGAGCCCGGGCGGCGCGGTGCCGCGGATCCTGCAGGAGCTCGAGGGGCTGAACGCGCGCCTGGAGTCGACGTGCCTCGCGCGGGTGGGGTCGGAGGATCACCCCGACGCGCGGATGCGCGCGTTCCAGCACCTGGCGGAGGTGCGGACGCTGATGCAGCGGCTGCGGCAGCTCTTCGGGGTGCTGGCGATGGACAACGCGTTCGAGCGGGCGCCGTGGCTGCGCGCGGTGGCGATCGGCAGCGCGCTGCCGGGGATGGGCGACCGGCTGCGCGCGGGGGTGACGCGGTTCATCAACATGGGGCTGGTGCAGCCGCCGAGCGTGCCGGTGGCGCCGCGGCCGGGGGGGCTGCCGATCCACGCGACGATGACGGCGGTCGTGCTGCCGGAGCGGGACATCGTGCCGCTCAGGCCGCGGTGGCGGGACGATCGGTTCACGCGGATCGCGTTCGTGATCGGGCTCGTGCTGCTGGCGGGGGCGGCGGTGACGGAGGGCATCCTGCGGCTCGTGCAGTGACGGCCGGGGGCGGCGGGGGCGGGCGCGGACGCCGGAGGCCTGCGCTGCGCGCGGAGCCGCGGACGAGCTCGGGGGGACGCGGGACGAGGGCGAGCGGCCGGGGCGGCGCGGCGGATGGCGGCGCGCCTCACCTGCGCGCTACCATGGGCGGGTGAGCGCACAGGCTGCCGAGAAGAAGCGCTGGACGCCGGAGGAGTACCTCGCGTGGGAGCGCGCCCAGCCGGAGAAGCACGAGTTTTCTGGCGGGGAGGTGTTCGCGATGGCGGGGGGCAGCCGCGAGCACAGCCTCATCGTCGGCAACATCGTTCGCCTCCTCGGCAATGCGCTCCTCGACCGGCCCTGCGAGGCGTATCCCTCGGACATGCGGGTCAAGATCCCGGCCACCGGGCTCTATACGTACCCGGACGCCTCCGCGCTGTGCCAGCGTCCCGAGTTCGACGATCATCACGCGGATACGCTCATCAACCCGGAGGTCGTCTTCGAGGTCCTGTCCGAGTCCACCGAAGCGTACGATCGCGGCGACAAGTTCGAGCAGTACCGCTCGATCCCCTCGTTCAAGGAGTACCTGCTCGTCTCGCAGCACAAGATCCGGGTCGAGCACTTCGTCCGGCAGGCCGACGGGTCCTGGAACATGCGCGTGCTCCGCGCCGGCGCTCGCGTCGAGATCGCGTCGCTCCGCTGCGCGCTCGCCGTCGACGAGATCTATCGCAAGGTGTTCGACGCCGGTGGAATGCCCAGGTGAGCTGAGCACGGATCTCGCGCCGACGTCGCCGACTCGATGCATCGGCAGCGAAGCCGGCGGACAGGCCCTCTCGAGATTCACCTCGAGACCTCGACGCGCGGGCGCCGCGCGCGCCGGACCCGGTCGACGGCGACCGCGATCACGATGATCGCGCCCGTCGCGATCTCCTGCACCCAGCTCGGCAGCCCGAGGTGCACCCCGCCGGTCCGGATCACCGTGATGAGCAGCGCGCCGATCATGCTCCCCGCGACGCTCCCCTCGCCCCCCGAGAGCGGCGCGCCGCCGATGACCACCGCCGCGATGACCTCGAGCTCCAGGCCCACCGAGTCCGTCGGGTCGCCCACCGTCAGCGTCGCGAACTCCATCACGCCCGCGACGCCGGCGAGCAGGCTCGACAGCGCGTACACCGCGATCTTCACGCGCCCCGTGTCGATGCCGCACAGCCGCGCCGCGGCCTCGTTGCTGCCGACCGCGAGCACGTGGCGACCGAAGCGCGAGAACGCGAGGACGGCGGAGAACAGCAGCGCGAGCGCCGCCGTCGTCCACAGCCCGGGCGCGGTGAGGTCCGCCGTGAGCAGCGCCTCGAGCCCGCGCGGATCCGCGTCGATCTTCTGCTCGGACGCGAGCCCCTTCGCGGCGCCGCGGAGCGCGCTCATCGTGCCCAGCGTCACGATGAAGGGCATCATCCGCGCCCGCCCCACGAGCGTCCCGACCAGGACCCCCGCGACGCCCGCCACCGCCGTGGCCGCGAGCGCCGCCGGGAGCGGCGGCACGTCCGCGCGCAGGAGCCTCGCGAGGACGACCGTCGTGAACGCGACGAGCGAGCCCGTGGAGAGGTCGATCCCGCCGGTCGCGATGACCAGCGTCATGCCGATCGCGCAGAGGCCGACCACCACCGTCTGCCGCGCCATCGTGAGCAGGTTCTGGCTGCGCAGGAACGTGTCGGGCGTGAGCGCCGCGAAGAGCGCGTAGACGAGCACCAGGGCCACGAGCGGACCGACCCACGGCGGGCGCCTCTTCACGACGAGGCCTCCAGGAGCAGCGACGCCTCGGTCCACGACGACGCGGGCCGCGGCGGGTCGAGGATCCCCCGGCGCAGGACCGCGATGCGATCGCACGTCGCCACGAGCTCGTCGAGCTGGCTCGACACGAGCACGATGGCCTTGCCAGCGCCCGCGAGCTCACGGAACAGCGAGAGCACCTGCGCCTTGCTCGCGACGTCGATGCCGCGCGTCGGCTCGTCCATGAGGAGCACGTCGAAGTCCTCCCGGAGCAGCCGGGCGATCTGGACCTTCTGCTGGTTGCCGCCCGAGAGCTCCCCCGCGCGCTGATCCGGCCCACCCGCGCGGATCGCGAGCCGCTCGATCCAGCGCGCCGCCTCCGACAGGAGCGATCGCGGCGCGGCGAGGCGCGGCGCGCGCGGCGAGAGCCAGACGTTCTCGGCGATCGAGCGGCCGAGCATCAGCCCTTCCCCTCCGCGATCCTCGCTGAGGAGCCCCACGCCGCGCGGCGCGCGCAGCGTGACCGCGCCGCCGCGCCGCGGGTCGAGCCCCGCGAGGATCCGGAGCAGCTCCGTCCGGCCCGAGCCGACCAGGCCGGCGATGCCGAGGATCTCTCCCCGGTGCAGCGAGAGCGACGCGCGCCTCGGCCGCCTCGCGCCGGCGACGTCCCTGGCCTCGAGCACCACCTCGCCGCGGCCCGGCGGCGGCGCCCCCGACCCCGCGCGCGGGGCGTCGAGCGCGCGACCCAGCATCTCGCGGACGATCTGCGCCGGGTCGGTCTCCCGCGGATCCCCCTCCCCCGCGACGCGGCCGTCGCGGAGCACCGTGTAGCGGTCCGCGTGCGCGCGCACGTCCGAGAGGAAGTGCGTCACGAGCAGCACCGCGACGCCGGCGTCTCGCAGGGCGCGGACGCGCTCGAACAGGCGCCGGGCGTCCTCGTGGCCCAGGCTCGAGGTCGGCTCGTCGAGGACCAGGAGCCGCGCCGCGAGCCGCCCGTCCTCGCGGAGGCCGCCCTGCGCGAGCGCCCGGGCGATCTCGACGAGCTGCTGATCGGCGACGCCGAGATCCCCGGCCGGCGCGTCGAGCGGCACCCGGGCCGGGTCGGCGGCGACGAGCGCGATCGCGCCCCGCGCGACGGCCCGCGCGCGCTCGCGGTCCCGGAGCCCGGGCCGCGCGCGTGCGGCCGGCTCGATCCCGAGCACCACGTTGTCGGCGACCGAGAGGTGGGCGCAGAGCGTCCGCTCCTGCGGGACGAGGACGACGCCCGCGCGGCGCGCGCCCTCGGCCGACGCCGGCGCGTACCGCGCTCCCCCGAGCAGGACCGCGCCCGCGTCCGCGCGCTCCACGCCGAGCAGGACGCGCGTCAGCGTGCTCTTGCCCGCGCCGTTCTCGCCGAGGAGCGCGTGGACGCTCGCGGGCGCGATCCGCAGCGAGACGTCGCGCAGCACGGCGTTCGGGCCGAACGCCTTCGCGAGGCCGGTCACCTCGAGGAGGGGCGCGCGCGCTCCGGCCACGAGCGGCTCACTCCCCGAGCCACCGGGCGAGGTCGGGCCTCACCAGCTCCTGCACCGCCGGGTCGTCGAGGTCCTGCCGGGTGACGACGCGCGCGCCCGTGTCGATGCGCGCCTCGACGCGCTCGCCGCGGAGGTGCGCCGCCATCGTCTTGACCGCGAGGTAGCCCATGTTGAACGGGTCCTGCACGACGAGCGCCTCGATGTCGCCCTCGCGGAGCGCGCCGAGGAGCTTGTCCGACGCGTCGAAGCCGACGAGCTTCACCTGCTTCACGGCGTTCGTCTTGCGGAGCGCCTGCAGCATCCCGAACGTCGTCGACTCGCTCGGCGTGAACACCCCGGCGATCGCCCCCTCCGCCGCCCCGTGCGCGAGGAGCAGGCTCTCGCTCTTGTTGAACGCCGTCTCCGTGGTGGCGCCGCCGTACTGGTTGTCGCTCACGACCGTGACGCCGGGCGTCGCGCGGATCGCGCCCAGGAAGCCCTCCTCGCGGCGCTGCGTGCTCGCCGAGCCCTCCTGGTAGCGGAGCACGATCACGTTGCCTCTCCCGCCGATCACCTCGCCGAGGTGCTCTCCCGCGAGCCTCCCGGCCGCGCGGTTGTCGGTCGCGACGAAGCTCACGTGCTCGTCGCCGGCGAGGTCGGAGTCGAACACGACCACGGGGATCTTCGCCCGCGCCGCCTCGCGCACGGGCGCCCTCAGCGCCGTGGCGTTGAGCGGCGCGAGCACGATGCCGGACACGCCCTGCGCGACGAAGCTCGAGACGATATCGATCTGCGCCTTGAGATCGTCCTCCCGGAGCGGCCCCTTCCACACGATGTCGACGTCGAGCTCGCGCGAGGCCTTCGCCGCGCCCGCGTGCACGCTCTTCCAGAACTCGTGCGTCGTCCCCTTCGGCACGACGGCGATGCGGAGGCGCGCGGCGCTCTTCCCGCCCGCGTCCGTCGACGACGTCTCCGACGTCGTCTTCGAGCACGCAGCGAGGACGGTGACCGCGAGTGCGCACGCGAGGACATGGGCGTTCATCGCCACGACATATAATCGACAGATCGCGGTCCGGAACCTGGTGAGACAGCGCAGAGCGCAGACGCGGTATGCGCTGGACGCAATGGCGGACAGGCGATCTTCACGGTGAGCCGGGAGGCCGTGGCGAATCCATCGAGTCGCCGGAGGCCACGACAGCCTCGTCGTCGACGGGAGCGCGATGGCGCGTGGACGGGAGCGCGATGGCGCGTGGACGGGAGCGCGATGGCGCGTGGCGCAGCTCGCGGCTCAGACCCGCTCCCTGGCCTGATCGAGCGCCTGATCGAGCTCTTGCAGCCGCTGCTCCGCGGTCCTCTTGGCCGCCTCCAGGGTGATGGCCTCGGCGCGGTCGATCTCGTCCAGGCTCTCCTGGACCGCCGTGGCGCGCTGCGTGAGGTCTTTGACAAGCCTGTCCGCCTCGGGCTTCGGCAGCTTCTTCTCGATCTTGCGCTGGAGCTCGGCCACGGTCTTCATCCGCTCGCGCAGCGTCGACTCCACCGCGGACCGGGTGTCCGCGCGCGCCCGGGCGAGCGCCGCGTCCGCCTCGGCGCTCGCCTCCCGGGCCTCGGCCTTCGCCTCCCGGAGCTCCTCGACCACCTCGTTCGCCCGGGCATCGGCCTTCGCGGCGCCCTTCTTTTCCATGGAGTCGAGCTGGTTCCGAGCAGCCGCCGCTTCCTCCTTGACCTCGTGCTGGGCGTGCTCGGCGAGGGCCTTCTCGTCCCTCGCGGAGTTGCAGCCCACGACGGCGGAAGCGGTGATGAGGACAGGCAGGAATCTACGGGCTGTCATCATGGCTGAGCTCTCCTTCGTTTGCGTGCATCGAGCCCCTCGGACCTCGCGTCCGGCGCTGCCGGCAGACCTCCCCCGGCCGTGCTCCTCGCACCATGCAGTTGGCTTCACGCGAGGCCCCTGCGACGGACATGCCAGCGGCCGGAGCCGGGCTACAAAGGCCACGACATCGGGGCAATTCGTCTCGGTTGTGGCAGGACCGCGCGAGCAGCGGCCGCCGCGCGCCGGGCCAGGGCGAGCGGTGCCTCAGCCGGCGCCGGCGCCGCCTCGGCCGGCGCTCACGGCGCAGCCGGGGCGCCGGCCGCCCGGGGCGCCGCGGGGCCGCGGCCGCCCGCGATCGCGAGCTCGGTCTCGATCCAGCGGTCGAGCTCGCCCTGCAGGCTGAACAGCGAGAGGTCGAACTCGCGCCCGTTGATGACGATGAACGGCGTCCCGGAGAGCCCGGCGCGATCGGCCTCGGCCTTGTCGCGCGCGATGACCTTCGCCGCGGCCTCGCTCGCCATGTCGGCGCGGAACCTGGCCAGGTCGAGGCCGATCTTCCGCGCGTAGCCGAGGAGATCGGCGTCCTCGAGCCGCGTCTGGTTCTCGAACAGGAGGCGCTCCATCTGCCAGTAGCGCCCCTGGCGGTGGGCCGCGACGGCGGCGCGCGCCGCGGCCTCGGCGTGCGGGTGCGACCGCAGCGGGTACACCTTGTGGACGAGCCGGACGTCCGCCGCGTGGCGCGCGACGACCTCGTCGAGCAGCGGGATCGCGCGCCCGCAGGACGGACACTCGAAGTCCGACCAGACGACGATCTGGACCTTCGCCGCCTCCGGCCCGCGGGCGGGCGAGTCGGCGACGTCGATCGTCTTCACGTTCGGGCCGAACCGCACGCCGTACGCGGCCTGCGCCTCCGCCGCGCTCGCGCCGCCGCGGATCTTGTCGGCGACGAGCTGCGCGGCGGGCACGCACGCCGCGCAGGAGCGCGCCTCGCGGACGCACTGCGCGATCGACACCGCCTGCTCGGGGCACGGCGCGTAGAGCTGCGAGACGAGCCGCCAGAAGGCCTGGCGCTCCCGGCGGACGAGCTCGGTGGTATCGACGCCCGGGAGCTCCTCCGGCGCGCCGGCGGGGGCGTCGAGCGGCGCGGCGCCGGGCGGTCCGGGGAGCGGGCCCCTCGGCGAGTCGGCGAACTGCGGCGCCTGCCGCTCCGCGCCGCCGCACGCGGCGAGCGCGAGGAGCGCGGCGAGCGCGAGGCGTCGGGGACGTGATCTCGGGGTGAACACGCGCGGATGCTACACGCTCACCGCGGCCGCGCGAGGGCCGAAGCGAGGGGCAGGCGGCGCGGCGCGCTCCGTCGGAAGGTGCCGACGAGGCCGAAGCTGGCGCCGCCCGGCGCGAGGCCGACCTGGGGCGTGAGCCGCAGGCGTGGCGAGCGGACGCGGATGGAATCGCAGCTCTCCGCCGTCGTCCCGCGCTCCTCGAACCCCTGAGGGCGGCGATCTCGATGCAGCCGGACCTGGGGGGGTGATAGGATTCCGTACATGGGGGAAGCAGGTTCCGCGGCGAAGCTCCCGTCTGATGACGATCCGGTGCGGCAGCACCTGCTACGGCTCATTGGCGAGCATCGCAAGCGTAAGTACGAGCCGCTTCACTTGGCCATCCATTTCACTCATCCCAAGCACAGGAAAGACGTCTGTCTCCTCGAAGTATTGGGGGGATTCGGTGATGGCAGGATCGACCCGAAGCGATCGATATTTGAGGTCGAGTTCTCCTCAAACCCCAACTTCCCCATGCCGGACGAGCGCAATCTGCGCTTGTTCTTGACCAGCCCCGAGGAGCTCCGCGAGGCAGTCCGCGCGGGTTGGGGATCCTTGACGCAATTGCGGCGTGCCATCCGGGCAAAGCAGGCGGACGTCTTGTTCCACGACAGGGTCGGGAAAGAGCTCTTAGAGCGCCGAACAAAACCGGACCGAGCCAGGCGGCCGAGGGGGGGTGCAGCGCTAGGCGCGACGAGGAGCCCTACTGAAGTAGGGCGACGAGGAGCAACGACGCGATGCGCCCCCCCTCGGCCGCCTGGCGACGGGAGGTTTTGAGAGGCGCTCTTAGGGCTACTGAGGTGAGACAGAGCACCGCGTGGCTTATACAGGCAAAATCGGACATGAAGGCGTCGCTCAAGCTGGCCGGGGACAGGACGCAACCCGAGGCATACTGCCAGGTCGCTGCGAAGGCGCAGCAGACTGTTGAAAAATCGATCAAGGCGCTACAATGCGCGCTCTACCATGCAGGGCTGTACGGCAGCGCTGTCGGCTCGGCCCACCCGGTTTCCAATGTAGCATCTGCCATCAGGACCGCTGCGCCCAATTGGCCGAAGGAGCTCAAGGAGAACCGAAAGAAGGTTCTCACCATCCTGTCGGACGCTCGACTGAAGACGATCAAACTCTTGGACAGCATCGTCCCTCAGTACCCGGCCCATGGACAGCTACCTCGACGAAACACCGAGCATCCGTCTCAGGACACGCCTGGGCTCGACACCTGGAAGGCTCCTGCTGAGAGAGGAGTGTTCACCAGGAGCGAAGTAGACAGATTCCTTCGGTGCGCGCAGGCCATTCAGGATGTGACCAGCAAGATCGTGACGGCCCTGGAACTGGCCTATCCGTAGCTCAGCTTCCCCGCTGCCGATCGAAAGACCTCTTCGCTGGGCGCGCGCCGCTCGCCGCGTCACAGAGCCCCTCCCGGCTACCCGAGCAGCGACGCCGCGATGCGCGGCGCCTCCCGCGCCGGGCACCCCATCCAGCTCGAGAGCCGCGCCGCGGGCTCGCCGCGCGCGAGCGCCCGGTGCACCCGCTCCGCCACGTCGGCCCGGATCGCCCGCGTCCCGAACACCGGGTACCCGATCGCCGCGTACGCCCTGGGATCCACGCCCCGCAGGGCCGCCACCGACACCGCGCCGGGCGCCGGGCAGGCGGGCACGCGGCCCCGATCGAACCACGCGGCGCACAGCGCGAGCCGGCGCTCGATCGCGCGGCGCCGGAGCAGGCGCTGCACGTAGAGCACGCGCTCGCCCACCTCGATGCCGCGCGCGGCGAGGAGCGCGCGGTCCTCCTCGGTGAGCTCCGCGAGCTGCTCGCCGGCGCCGCGCGCCGCCGCGGTCCCGAGCCCCTGCTCGATCTGGTAAACGACGCCGCGCGCCGCCGCCGAGAGCGCCTTGAGCTCGGGCGACCGCAGCGGCTCGAGCAGCTCCTCCACGAGGTCGCGCGCGAACGCCACGAGCCGGCGGAGGACCCGCGACCGCGCCCCCGGGCCGAGCTCCTCGAGCGGCGCGAGCTTGACGTCGGGCAGGAGCAGCGTCGGGCCGCGCGCGAGCTGGCCGAGCAGCCGGTCGCCGCCCTGGGTGCGGCCGCCCGCGTCGACGGAGACGCGGCCGCCCGCGTCGATGGAGAAGCGCTCGTGCGGCGCCGCGACGATCGACTCGACCCAGCGGGCCTCGTCGTCCCCGGGCGCCGGCGCCGCGGCCGGCCCCGGCGCGAGCCGCGCCCGGAGCGCCGCGATGCCCGCGAACGGGTGCCCCGCCGCCACCTGCACCTCGGCCTCGGCCGGCCCCGCCCGGCGCGGCGCGGGGCGCGCGTCCGACGCCGCCCGCGCGTCCGACGCCGCCCGCGAGCGGCGCGACGCGCCGCCGCCCCGCTCGACGAAGCGCTGCACCAGCCGCTCGTGGAGCGCGTCGCTCAGGCGGTCCTCGATCGCGCGCGTGCGCTCCTGCCACCCCGCCGCGTCCTGCACCCAGCGCGCGTGGTTCGAGATGTAGGTCCACGTGCGGATCGACGCGATCCGCGTGATCAGCGTGTCGATGTCGCCGCCCACGTCGTCGATCTCGGCCACCCGCGCGGCCATCCAGTCGGCGTCGAGCGCCGCGCGCGGCCCGGAGAGCTGGCCGAAGATCTCGGCGAGCAGCGCGACGTGCGACTCGAACAGGAGCTTGCGGAAGTCGGGGATGCGGCACACCTCCCAGAGCAGCCCCACCGCCTCGTCGCCCCGCGCGCGGGCGCGGATCTCCGGGTCCTCCGCGAGCCGCGCGAGCGCGGCCGTGTCCTCGGCGTCGTCGACGAGCCGGAGCGAGCGGGCGCGCGGGCGCGCCCGGAGCGAGGCGAGCAGCGCGTCGATCGAGCTCCGATCGAGCTCGCTGCTCCGCCAGAGCAGCCGCCGCACGGGGGGGAAGCGGTGCGCCTCGATCGCGGCCGCGACGCCGTCGGGGAGCGACAGCGGCGCCACGGCGCCGAAGGTCCCGTCCGCGAGGTGCCGGCCCGCGCGGCCGGCGATCTGCGCGAGCTCGGCGGGGTCGAGGTCGCGCACGCCGCGCCCGTCGAACTTGCGCAGCGCCGCGAACGCGACGTGGCGCACGTCGAGGTTGAGCCCCATGCCGATCGCGTCGGTCGCGACGAGGTAGTCGACCTCCCCCGACTGGAAGAGCGCGACCTGCGCGTTGCGCGTGCGCGGCGAGAGCGCGCCGAGCACGACGGCCGCGCCGCCGCGCTGCGCGCGCAGCCGCTCGGCGATCTCGTAGACCTGCGGGGTCGAGAACGCGACCACGGCGCTGCGCGGCGGCAGGCGCGAGAGCTTGCCCGAGCCGGCGCTCGAGAGCCGCGAGAGCCGCGGGTGCTGGACGATCTTCGCGGTGGGCACGAGCTCGGCCACGAGCGGGCGCATCGTCTCGGCGCCGAGGAACCACGTCTCGCGCCGCCCGCGCGAGAGGAGCAGCCGCTCGGTGAACACGTGGCCGCGCTGGTCGTGCGCGGCGAGCTGGATCTCGTCGATGGCGAGGAAGTCGACCTCCAGGTCGACCGGCATCGCCTCGACGGTGCACACCCAGTAGGAGGGGCGCCTGGGGACGCGCTTCTCCTCGCCGGTCACGAGCGCGACGCGGGCCTCGCCGACCCGGGTGGTCACGCGATCGTAGACCTCGCGCGCGAGCAGCCGCAGCGGCAGGCCGATCATGCCGGAGTCGTGCGCGAGCATGCGCTCGATGGCGCGGTGGGTCTTGCCGGTGTTCGTCGGCCCCAGGACCGCGGTGATCGGGGAGGCGTCGACCATGCCGCGGGCAAGCTTAGTACCGGATCCCGAGAAGGCGTCCGGCGCGGCGCGCGGAGATCCGGCGCGGCGGCGGGCGATCGCGAGGAGGCGGGCGCCGCGGCCGCCGCCCCGGCGCTGCGGCCGCCGCCTCGGCACGCGGCGCCGGCGGACCGGCTCGGCCATGCGCGCGCAGCGTGGTGTCCCGCGGGGGGAGGGCGAGCCCCTCACGGCAAGGGCCGCGACACAGGGCCGCGCCTCTGCTAGACCCGAAGGGCCCGAACGCAGAGGCGCTGGGACGCGAGAGGCTTATCGGCATGCTTTCGCTCGAGACGGGGAGCGTCGTCGCTGGCAGATATCGGCTGGAGCGGCCCCTTTCGGGCGGCGCCATGGGTCTTTTGTGGGTGGCGCGGCACCTGCAGCTCGACGTCGAGGTGGCGCTCAAGTTCATGATGCCGCAGCACGCGGACTCCCCGGTCGCGCGCGCGCGGTTCGAGCGCGAGGCGAAGGCGTCCGCGCAGCTCCGGACGCCGAACGTGGTCCACGTGTACGATTACGGGCTCGAGGGCGACACGCCGTACCTCGCCATGGAGCTCCTCGAGGGCGAGGATCTCGCGGCCCGCCTGAGGCGAAAGGGGCGCCTCCCGCCGGCGGAGATGCTGGGCATCGTGAGCCAGGTGTGCAAGGCGCTCCGCCGCGCGCACGAGGTGGGGCTCATCCACCGCGACCTCAAGCCGGCGAACGTCTTCCTCGCGCGTCAGGGCGAGGAGATCGTGAAGATCCTCGACTTCGGGGTCGCCAAGGCGACGGGGACGGGGCTCGCGGCCGACGCGACGAAGACGGGCACGCTCATCGGCTCGCCGCACTACATGAGCCCCGAGCAGGTGCGCCGGAGCAAGACGATCGACTGGCGGAGCGATCTCTGGTCGGTCGGCGTGATCATCTTCCAGTGCCTGACGGGCCAGCTCCCCTTCCCCGGCGAGGAGCTCGGCGACGTGCTGGTGGAGATCTGCACGGGGGACATCCCGGTCGCCTCGCACCTCGCGCCGGATCTCTGGCCCGAGCTGGATCGGTTCCTGGAGCGCGCGCTCCGCCGCGAGCCCGGAGAGCGCTTCCAGAGCGCGGACGAGCTCGCCGAGGCGTTCGCCGCGGCGGTGGAGCGCACGGCGCTCCGGGGATCGAGCGGCTCGCTGGCGCCGGGCGGTTCGCTGGCCGCGGGCGGCTCGCTGGCGCCGGGCGGCTCGCTGGCGCCGGGCGGCGCGGTGGCATCGGGCAGCTCACCGGCGCTGGGTGTCGCGCACGCTCCGGGTGGCACGCCCCTCCCGGTTGGCACGCCGGTCGCCGGCGGCACGGTCATCGTGGATGGCCCGCCGGTCGCCGGCGCCTCGCTGGTCCCGGGTGGCGCGCCGGTCGCCGGCGCCTCGCTGGTCCCGGGTGGCGCGCCGGTCGCCGGCGCCTCGCCGGTCCCGGGTGGCGCGCCGGCGCGGGGTAGCTCGCCGGCGATCGGCGGCTCGCCCGTCGCCGGCCCGCCGGCTGCGGGCGGCCTGCCGGCGCGGGGTAGCTCGCCGGCGATCGGTGGTCCGCTCGCCGCGGGCGGCACCGTGGTCGCGGACGGCGCGCTGTTTCCGGCTGGAGGGCTCGCCCCCGGCGGCACGCTGGAGGCCGTCGGAGACGCTCTGCCCTCGCCACCGCCCGACCGTCGCTCCACGCCGCGGGCGCTGCTCGCCGTGGTGGCCGGGGTCCTGACGCTCGGGGCAGGCATCGCCGCCGTCGTCCTGCTTCGCTCACCGGCATCGGACGTGGCGAGCTCCGCGCCGTCGTCCGGCGCCGCGGAGCTCGCCACGTCCTCGCTCAGCGCCGCGGAGCCCGCCACCCCGTCGTCCGGCGCCGCGGAGCCCGCCACCCCGTCGTCCGGCGCCGCGGAGCCCGCCACGCCTCTGCCCGATGCCACGGAGCCCACCGCGCCGTCGCCGTCCGCGGCGCAGGAAGCCCCGCCATCCGCGAGCGCGAGCGCGAGCGCGACGGCCCCAGCGGCCTCCTCCGCGGATCCGGGCGATGCCGCCGGAGCCCCGGCGCCGCCCTCTCCAGCCCAGGGCGCCGCGAGATCCGGCGCGAGGCCGGCGAGACCCGCAGCGCCGCCGGCGCGCCGGCCACCTCCGGCGGCGCCCGCCAGCAAGGGCGCCTCCGAGCGGGATCCCACCTTCGGTTTCTGAGCCCACGGGCGGCGCTCGCCCGGCGGTGGCGCGGCGCGAATCGAGATGCCTTTCGGCGAGCTGCCGGAGAGGGCGGCGGCAGCCATGCCCCGGCTGCCACCAGGGTCGCCGCAGGCCGCGCAGCGACACGTGTCGTCTCGCGCCCCCCACATCTCCCTGTACCTGCCAGTCTCTCTGAGCCTCTGCTGACACGACCGGTTCCTGTCGACCCAATCATCGTAGCCCTTCGTGCACGCGCGCTCGAACCTCTCTGTGCCTGTTTCCATCTCTCGCCGCGGCGCGCCGGAACACCCAGGAACAAGACTCTGGCCATAGCTGCCGGCGGCGCCCCAGCCGCCGTCATGCGCCAATCTTTCGAGCTGGCCCATAAACGCTTCGCCATTTGCATCCACGGCGCCCGCCGTGGCGAACAGCGCGCAGAGAGCGGCCGCGCATAGCAGCACGTTCCTGACGCCAGGTCGTTCATCGAGAGCGGGGCCATGAACGGAGGCAGGTCGAGCGTCAAACCACGACGATAGACGCATTGAACAGTCTTTCAGTGCCTGCCAGCGTGAGCGTCGAGTGTCGGTTCGTGTGGGACTCCCACCACGACCACGAGCCGGGGAAAGTGCAGCCTGAGCCGATCGATCCGGGCGCGATCACGGCAGCAGACGACATCATCGATGCCGTGGAGGGCGTCGCCCCGAGGGCCAGCGCGAGCGGCCGGCGCGGCGGCGGCCCTGAAGCGCAGACGGGGCGCGCGACGGGCGGCTTTCGCGCGGGCCCGAGCGTGAGCACCTCGAGCGCGACCACGACCCCACGCGGGCCCGTTTTCGACGGGCTCTCGCAGGCACTCTCGCGGGCAAGCGGGGGCCGCTGGGCTTCCCATCCGCTGGGCGTTATGCGAGACTGGAGCCTGCCCCATGGTGCCGGCTGCCGATCGATCGAAGACGAGCTCGACGGACAACGGCAAGTATCGCTTTCTCCTCCCGCTCGGCGAGGGGGGGACGGCGAACATCCTGCTGGCGGTCGCCCAGGGCCCGAGCGGCTTCAACAAGCTCGTGGTCCTCAAGACGATGAAGCGCCACATCGCCGAGGATCCGGAGTTTCGGCGGATGTTCCTGAACGAGGCGCGCCTCGCGGCGCGCCTCAACCACGCGAACGTCGTCCAGACCTACGAGATCGCGGAGCACAACGGCAGCCCGATCATCGTGATGGAGTACCTCGAGGGGCAGCCGCTCTCGAAGGTCGTCGCCCGCGCCGGGAAGCGGCTCGCGCTGGCGACGCATCTCCGCATCATCGCAGATGCCCTGAGGGGCCTGCACTGCGCCCACGAGCTCAAGGATTTCGACGGGACGAGGCTCAACGTCGTGCACCGCGACATGTCGCCGCACAACGTGATCGTCACCTATGATGGACACGTGAAGCTCGTCGACTTCGGCATCGCCAAGCTCGACCGCTCCGATATCCGGACGAGCACCGGCGTCATCAAGGGCAAGATCCGGTACATGTCCCCCGAGCAGCTTACGGGCGAGCCGATCGATCGGCGGGCCGACATCTACTCGGTCGGCGTCATGCTCTGGGAGGCGGCTACCGGCGTTCGGATGTGGCGTGACGAGAACGATCCGGCGATCATGTACAGGGTCGTGAACGGGGACATCCCCTCGCCGCGCGAGGCGAATCCCGGGGTGTCCCCGGAGCTGGAGCGGATCTGCATGAAGGCGCTCGCGCCGGACAGAGGGCTGCGCTACGCGACCGCCATGGATCTCGAGGCGGACGTCGAGGCCGAGATCCGCAGGCTCGACAGGGTGGTGACGAGCCGCGAGATCGCGGGCCTGATGACGGACCTGTTCGAGGAGCAGCGCATCGAGACGAGGGGCAAGGTCGAAGAGCGGCTCCGCACCGTCGCCTCGCTCTCGGCGGCCGAGGTTCAGGAGCTGGAGAGCTCCTCGATCGCGCTCCAGGCGCTCCACAGCCCGAACACGAGGTCGACCACCGTGACGGTGGTCGCTCCGAGGAGCCGCGTGGCCTCCGCCGCGCTCGGCGCCGCGGGCACGGTCCTGGTGGGGCTCCTCGTGTGGCTGATGGTCAAGTGGCGAGCGCCCACGTTCATGGTGGCGTCCCCCGACGCTCCCGCGGCAACCGCGTCCGCGCCCCCGCCCGCCGCGCCGGAGGCGCCCGCGCCGGTGCCGCCCGCGGAGACCGCCCCGACAGAGGCCGTCTCGACGACCGCCCCGGCAGGCGCCGCGCCGGCGACCGCCCCGGCAGGCGCCGTACCCGCGACCGCCTCGACAGGCGCCGCGCCGGCGGCCGCCCCGACGGGGGCGGCGGGCGCGAAGGCCGCCGCGGCCCCTCCGGAGCCGACGGTCCCGAGGAGCAACCACCCGCCACCCAGTCCAGACGAGGAGCCGGAGCCGGCGATCAGCCCGAGCGCGGCGACCTCGGCGCTCACGAGCGCGAACTGCAAACCGCCCTATTACTTCGATGATCGCGGCATCAAGAAATACAAGCCTGAGTGTCTGTGAGCGCCGAGGCGGCCGTGACGGCTCGCGTTGCCAGCTCGCGCGGTGGGCTGCGCTCGCGGCCGGGTGTGCGACGCTCCTCGGCGCCGCGCCCGCCTGGACGCAGCAGCCGGCGCCCGAGGAGCGGGCGCTCTGCGTCGAGGAGCACGAGACCGCGCAGGTGCATCTGCAGCAAAAGAAGCTCCGGGCGGCCCGCGAGGCGCTGCGCGGGTGCGCGCACGAGGGCTGCCCGTCGGCGATCCGCGCGGACTGCAGCGAGTGGCTGCTCGCCGCCAACAGGGTCGCTCCCTCGGTCGTGCTCTCGGCCCGCACGGACGCGGGCGACCAGGCCGACGTCCGCGTCTCGATGGACGGCGAGCTCCTCGCCTCGCGGCTCGACGGCAAGGCGATCGACGTCGATCCAGGCGAGCACGTGTTTCGCTTCGAGCTGCCTCCCTATGAGCCCATCGAGCGGAGGGTCATCATCCTCGAGGGCGAGAAGGCGCGGGTCCTGTCCGTGCACTTCGGCGACGCGGCGGACGCGCGCCGGTCACCGCCGCCGCCCGCCCCGCGGCCGCCTGCGCCGGCCATCGAGGAGCGGCGCCCCGTGCCCGCCTCCGTGTACGCGCTGGGCGGGGTGGCGCTCGTGGGCGCCGGGGTCTTCACGGGGTTCGCGCTGACGGGCGCCTCCGAGCGCTCGTCCCTGCTCTCGCGCTGCGCGCCGTCCTGCACCGACGAGGAGGTGCGGCCGGTACAGCTCAAGTTCTTGATCGCGGACATCGCGCTCGGGACCGGGATCGCGGCGGCCGCCTCGGCGACCCTCCTCTTCGCGCTCCGTCCGACGGTGAGGGCCCCGGCGCCCTCCACGCCGCGCTCGATGTCGTTCTCGGTGGCCCCGCAGGCGTCGGGCGTCCTCGTCGGCTGGGGAGGTGCCTTGTGACGTACCGCGCAGGTCGATGGTCCCGGGTCGTCGCGCCGTGCAGCGCGGTCGCCGCGCTCGTCGCGGCGGTCGGCGCATGCTCGCTGGCGATGGACATGGAGCCCCTCCAGGGCGGCGCGCCGGACGAGGCGCCGGGCGGGACGTGCGAAGGCGGGGAGAAGCGCTGTGATGGCCGCTGCGTGCCGACCAGCGACCCCGCGAGCGGGTGCAGCGCGGCGTCGTGCGCCCCGTGCGAGATCGCCCACGGGACGCCGGCCTGCGTCGCTGGCGGCTGCAGCGTCGGCGCGTGCGACCCGGGCTTCGACGACTGCAACGACCGCGCGGCCGACGGGTGCGAGGTGGCCGTCTCCTCCGACCAGGCGCACTGCGGGTCGTGCGACAACCCATGTGCCGAAGGCCTGACCTGCACCGACGGGGCGTGCAGCGATCCGAATTTCGTCGAAGAGTTCTGGGACGACCTGAACTACAGCGACCTCAACGACGTCAATCTGATCAAGAACGGCTGGGCCGTCCGCACGACGCCCGGCAAGCCCGGCGTCTCCGGCGCGACCTGGGACCCCTACATCGTCGAGTTCACCCCCGAGCACGGCAACGCCGACAATCGGGTGATCACGGTCGTCGCCTCCACCGAGGGCTACCTGGGCAGCTCCACGCGGCACACCGAGGTCCACACCACCGACTACAGGTTCTTGCACGGCACCTACGCGGCGCGCATCTACTTCCTCGAGGCGCCGGAGACGGGGCCTGATACGGACAGCGCGGTCCAGTCGTTCTTCACCTTCGGCCCCTCCGCGGCGTCGGACGATCCCGAGCGCGGGTATGGGGGGATGAACGCCATGTATCTCCCCAACGGCGGGATGGAGCAGCCCGTCCAGACGATGCGCCTCACCACCCGGGGCATCTCCGATCCGAGCGCCATCACGTCGACCAGCGCGGTCATGGCGCAAGGCTGGCACACCATCGTCGTGACCGCGAGCAGCGCCACCCGCGAGATCACGTACTCCATCGACGGCGTGCGCGTGGCGACGCACCGGGACCTGCCGGATCTGAGCGTCTATCCGGAGGCCGCCATGCGGCTCGGGTTCAGCCTGTGGTTCATCGACGGCGAGCTCGACACCAGCGACAACACGCCTCGCACGTATTACCAGGTCATGGATTGGGTGTACCACGCCAAGGACAGGATACTGACCCGGGCGGAGGTCGAGCTCAAGGTCGCTGAGCTCCGCAAAGCGGAAGTCACCTTCAAGGACACCTTGCCGTAGGATGGATGGCCGTTGTCACGGCCCCCCTGGTCCAGCCCGCGGGCGCCAGGCGGCGTCGCCCCTCACCGGCTGGTGCCCGTGCCAGAGCGTGGGGGCTGGCTGGCGGGGGGCATGCTCGTGCCAGGGCCCGCGGACTGGCTGGCGGGGGGCATGCTCGTGCCAGGGCCCGCGGGCTGGCTGGCGGGGGGCATGCTCGTGCCAGGGCCCGCGGGCTGGCTGGCGGGGGGCATGGAGGAGGTCTGCTTCCGCTTCGCCCAGCACGTCGGGCAGCGCCATACCATCAACTTGTTTCCGCGCGCGTCGAGCTCGCGGGTGAGGCGCCAGCCATATTGCGCGCTGATGAGCGTGTAATTCGTGGAGGTCTGGGGCGACCACACCCCGCAGCCGACGCACTGGTGACTCTTGGGAGCATCGGACTCGGCCATGGGTCGCTCGCCTTTCCTCGCCGCTTCAGGATAGCCTCTCCGCCCCTCCCTCGGAAGGGGGGTTCGTTCCAGGCGGTCCAGAGCGGCGCCCCGGGTCAGCACCGACCAGAACCGTGATGTGTGCGACCAGCGAGCCCTCTGCGGGCGAATCGTCCAGCCGTATACGTTGAAGGCGAAGAAGCTCCGTCTGGCTGGACACCGTGAGGCGGGCCGCCTGGCGGCCCGGCCCAGGCGCGCTGGCCAGCGGCGCCCCGCGCGGCGGGCGGCCAGGCGCCCTCGCGCCTGCGCGCCCGCGCGGCGGACCACCGATGCGGAGTCGGTCTCACTGCCTGACGAGCGGCCCGACGCGGTTGGCGAAAGGCCACCCGAGGCCCTCATCCGTG
This sequence comes from Sorangium cellulosum, assembly GCF_004135735.1. Classification (GTDB taxonomy): domain Bacteria; phylum Myxococcota_A; class Polyangia; order Polyangiales; family Polyangiaceae; genus Sorangium; species Sorangium cellulosum_F. The sequence continues at coordinate 8,940,859 of NZ_CP012670.1, forward strand.
TGGATCTGCCAGTCGAACGCCCCGCGGAGCGTCGGGTGGTTTCTCTCGAGCTGATTCCACGTGGGGATCGCCTCGTCGATCGACATGTAGTTCGGCTGGTCCCAGATCCCGAACCCCACGACGACGTGCCTCGGACCGAGCAGCGACACCCACTCGTCGACGCTGTCCACGATGTAGGACTGCTGGTCGAGGTCGGGCCCGTCGTAATACTGCGGGGCCGCGTAATCCATCGCGCCGGCCTGCACCATCGCCTCGCAGAACGCCTTGTCGCGCTGGTTCCAGGGGGCCGGTGGCGCGGTGATGATGAAGCCGGGGAAGCGCCGCTTCAGCTCCAGGCTCATCCAGATCATCTCGGCGGTGTCGGGGGCCTGGTCGGCCTCGAAGGTGTTCCAGTCGAGGCCGTCGAACCCGCCCAGGCTGTTGTAAATCCCGACCACGCTGTCGACGAACGTCTGCGATTTCTGGCGGTCCGGGAAGCTCATCCCGGCGCCGGCGCCGCCCACGGAGAGGATGATCTTGCGGCCCTGGTGGGTCCGCGCATACTGGATGTCGGCCTTGAGGTGCGTGGCCGCCCCGCGGCCGTCGCCCGGCGGCGTCCAGGTGACGGCCCCCGTGGTGCCGGGCGGCCCGCCCACGGGCTTCGCGGCGAAGAGGTAGATCACGTTGTAGTTGCTGTTGACGTCCCGGATGCGGACCGGCGATAGCGTCCAGTTGGGGTAATAGCCGGCGACCACCTTCTCCGGGAGCCCGCCGCCGGGGCCAGGGGCGGGATCGGGATCAGGGCCGTCGGCGCAGCCGGAATACGGCTCCCAGAAGTACGTGCTGACCGTCGGGATGTAGCCGGGGTTGCCGTGCTCGGCGATGTACGCCGATCCCTGATAGTTCACGACCGTGCCCACGTCGTACCACTGGCCCTCTCGCCACTCCGGAGAGCCCGCGCACACGGCCGCTTCGTCGTGCCCCACGTCGACCTCTTCGTGCGACGCGCCGGCGCCGAGGCATCCGGCCCCGCTCGTGGCGAGGGCGACAAGCAGAAGCGACAAGCTGGAAGCAGTGACAGTCGAATCAAGCATCATGACAAGAATTCCTCTTCCTGGCAGCAACGCTGGACAGGCGGCGGTCACTCTAGCTGTTGCAGCGTGGCCGCGCCGTTGACGATCCGGTGACTGCACACGGGGCGGGATCGCCGGGGCGATCTCACGGGCAGAACGTGACCTCGAAGGTCGTCTCCGACGGGCAGTTGTGCAGCCCGGCGGCGTCGTCGTAGGCGAAGCTGTAGGTCGTCGGCGCCATCTGCCCCATGACCTTCACGTAATCGGTGTGCACGACGCTGAGCGGATCGCTCGCGTCGTTGCACATCGGCGAGTCCATGCACCCGCGCTCGACCGTGCACTGGCCGCTCGCGGGGTCGATCGGCGTCGGACAGCACAGGTGCACGCCCGGGTCCTCGCTCTCCGAGCGCCCGTACCCCCACGGGGCCGGGTAGTTCCACTTCTTGCACGGCGACAGGCACCCGATCGTGCGCCCGGCGGCGTCCCTGATGCGGAGATCGGCGTGAGCGAGCGCCGGGAACCGGCCGCCGCCGCTCAGGTCCTCGTCGCTCGGGCACCGGTCGAGCGACAGGTGGGAGGCGTCGGACGTGACGCAGTTCCCGGTCTCGGCCCCCTTCCCCCTCGGGACGATCTTGAACGGCAGCGTGTAGCCGTCGACCTGGCTCGCGTTGTACCAGGTGTCCGCCGCCCCGCCCTTCGGGGCGAACGTGGCCTCGAACTTGGAATCGACGGGCGGCTGGCACCCGCCGGCGGGGCACGGCGCGACGCTGTCGCCGATCGTGCAGTTGCGCCCGGAGGCGTCACAGCCGACCTTCGGCCAGAAGCGCGTCGCGCTCACGCCGGCGTCCGGGATGTCGTAGTCGTGGTGCTGCCCCCGGGTGAGCCGGATGTTCTGCGGGTCCGAGACGTTCCCCGAGTGCGCGATCCAGATCGGCTCCGCGCACTGGCTCCTGATCCTGAGGCGCGTCGGCAGCGGGCCGCTGTCGCCGACCGGGCCGCCCGTGGAGCCGCCGCCGTCGCTCACCCTGTCGAGCGTCCACTTCTGGTTGTCGCGGCCCTCGTAGGTGTACTGGACGATCGGGGTCCCGTCGTCCGGCCTGCCCCAGTAGAGGTCCAGCGCCATCGCGGGGTTGTGGCGCGGGTGGAGGCTGAAGTGGGCGCCGCCCCGGTTCGTGATCTGGAACTGCTGGTTGTGCCCCCCGCGGTAATCATACTGGATGATGTCCGCGTTCTGCGCTCGGCTCGCGTCCTTGACGTCGATCGCCTTGTTGCTGTTGATGTTGACGAGGCTGTACCTCGTGCCATCGATGGAGGTGAGCCGGAACTTCTGCGCGTCCGTCCCGTTGCAGGTCCACTGCTGCACCTTCGCGCCGTTCGCCTTGCTGCTGCGCGGGATGTCGAGGCACTTGTTGGTCGCGACCGACCGGATGACATAGATGCCGTCGGACACGCTCGACACGACCGCGGCCTCGGGGTCGTCCTGCACCTGCTCGCCGGGGAGCTCCGCGTCGACGGCCATGCATGCGCCCAGCAGAAGAAAGAGAGAACCACAGGTGACTCTTCGGATCATAGGAAGCTCCCCTCGAAGTGCGGGTGACGCGCCGGAACGGCGTCGGTTCCGGGCGATCGCCGCGTGGCGTGGTATCGCCGCGGGCCTCCGGCATGGAGGGCCGCGCGGCCGCTGCGAGGGAGCGCAGGAGCAGGAGACGTGCCACGGGACCGCGGTGCGGGGTGGGAGGAGGGATCCGGGCTGCCCGGCAGGACGTCTCGACGGGTTGCCCGGCCCCCGAATCGATGTGGAATCGGTGACGAACAGCGCCGGAGGGTGATCCCGGAGATCACCCTCCGGCGATCCGGAGGATCGCCCTCCGAGGATCCGGAGGATCGCCCTCCGAGGATCCGGAGGATCGCCCTCCGAGGATCCGCTCCGCTCCCATCGCTCCACCCGCGCGGCCCACGCCCCCCTCATCGCCATCGCTGCCTCCTTCGCGATGCGCACGGGGAGCCGGCGCCGCGCCGACGCTCACGCGAGGGCGCAAGAGGACGCTCTTCGGGCGGTTACCCCGTCGATGCGCAGGCCTTTGCGTTCGGCAGGAGAAGGCAGCGCACCTCCGGCGCCTCGTTCCAGACATCGGTCACGGCGCTGAGCGGCAGGCTCTTGAACGGTGCACGAAAGCCGGCCGCCGGGGCCGCTGCCAGCAGCTCGCCGGCCCCGGCCAGGAGCTCCTTCACGGGGACGCTTCCGATACCGCTACCGATGAGCTCGAGCCCCGTGCTGCGCAGCATGTCACCTCGGATCGGGATCTCGTCACCCGCCATGGTCCCGAGCTGAACGAAGCGCAGGCGTGGCTCGCCAGCCCTGGACCCACGGTCCTTCGTCGCCGCCCGGAGAACGCGGACAGCCGGCTCGCCCCACACGAAGTCGAGCACGACGTCGACGCCTTGATCGAATTGATCCCGCAACGCTCGATCCGCGTCACCGTCAAAGGCAATTTTCACGTCGGCATCGAGTCGGTCGAGCTTCACCTTGTCACGACCGACAGCGATCACCTTGCCCGCTCCGAAGTAACGGGCGGTTTGAATTGCCATGCCCCCTGCCGCGCCCGTCGCGCCGTTCACGAGCACCGTGTCGCCCTTCTGGAGGAGCGCCCGGCGTGACAGCGCAATCCAGGAGGCGAGCCCCGCCGTCGCGATCGCTGCGGCCTGCTCGTCGGAGAGCATGTCGGGCACCGGCACGATCATGCCGTTCAGCGCGAGCGCCTTCTCGGCCATCGAGCCGAAGGGCGCCTTTGGAAACAGGAAGTAGACACGCCTCCCCAGAGCGTCTGTGCCGACACCATCGACGCCAGGGACGAAGCCGCCGCTCTTTCCGCTCGCATAGTGCCTGCCCGAGGCCAGGCCCTTGACGATGGGGCTGAGCGGAGCGGCATGTACCGTCACCACGATCTCACCGTCGCCGGGCTCCGGCTCACGGAAGTCGCCATAGGACGGCGGGACACCAAGCGCATGTACGATCGCGGCCTTCATGCTGAACACTCCAAGCGATGAGCGCGGCCGCGCCGTGTCGGCGACGACCGAGCCCGTGTTGCCCGAACCCCCGCGATGACGTCATCCATGTGCGTGCTCCTTGTTCTTCACGGCGAACGCGCCGTCGACGCGGGGAAGATGCGCCCGCTCGGCCCATCGTTCCACTGCATGCTAGACATACTCATCATGCCTGCCGTTCATGACGTGGCCACGGTCGATCTCAACCTCGTGCGGGTGCTCAGCGCGCTCCTCGACGAGCGGCACCTCACGCGCGCCGGCGAGCGGCTCGGCCTCACCCAGTCGGCGACGAGCCACGCGCTCGGCCGGCTCCGGCGCCTCTTCGGCGATCCGCTCTTCGTCCGCACCTCGCGCGGCCTCGCCCCGACGGCGCGCGCCCAGGAGCTGGCGGAGCCGGTGCGCGAGGCGATGCGCGCTCTCGATCGCTGCTTCCGCGCCGAGGAGCCGTTCGTCGCCGCGAGCGCCGTCCGCCGCTTCAACGTCGCCACCTCCGACTACGGCTCCTTCGTCCTCGCGCCGAAGCTCCTCGAGCGCCTCGGGCGCGAGGCGCCGGGCGTCGATCTCTGGCTCCGCACGATCGACGCCTCGTTCGAGGAGCAGCTCGCCCGCGGCGACGCCGACGTGGTGGTGGCCCCGACGCGCAGAGACGAGCTCCCCGTCGGCGTCCGCTCACGCCCGCTCTACCGCGAGCGCTTCGTCTGCCTCGTGCGCAAGGGGCACCCGCGGGTGAAGAAGGGCATCGACCTCGCCTCCTGGACGTCGATGCGCCACGTCTTCATCGCCCCGCGCGGCACGCCCGGCGGCGTCGTCGACGAGACGCTGGCGCAGCTCGGGGAGCGCCGTCGCGTGGCGCTGGCGGTGCCGCACTTCCTCCTCGCGCCGCACGTGGTCGCCGGCTCCGACCTCGTCGTCACCGTCGGCGCGCGCGTGGCCGAGGCCTTCGCGGAGATCCTCCCGTTGCGCGTGGTCGATCCGCCGGTGAAGCTCCCCGGCTTCGAGGTGCGCATGTACTGGCACGAGCGCCACCACCGCGATCCGGCGCAGCGGTGGCTCCGCGACGCGGTGCGCCGGGCGGCCGAGCCGTCGTCCGTCGGCGCGTGACGGAAGTGAGCAGCGCACGCCGGTTCGGGAGCCGGCCCGGGCCGCGTCAGACGTCGCGCCGTCGCGCTCGAGGGCGCGCCCACCCCGCGGGGCGGCGGGGATCTCGCGCGTCCCTCCTCCGGGAGAGGGACCTCCGGTGCATCAGTTCTCTTCGAAGGGCTCGAAGATCTCTGCGCACACGTGGATCACGTCCTCGGTCTCCGGAACCTGATAGGGGACGCAACCCATGCTGCACGTATAGCGATGCTCGCCATGCGGCGGAGTACACGTCGCGACCACGGTGTCGTCCTCTTCGCAGCGCGTCCAGCCGACGCCATTGCCGCAGTCGTGCTCTGGCATGTCCGGCTTGAACCAGCCGAGCGGCCGAGCGCCGAAGCCCTCGTAGCACGCGTCGTCCCGGCTGTCGTCCTCCGAAGCGACGCTGTGATCCCCGTACTTGCCGGTGATGGGCGACGGCACGAGCCCCGGGATCCTCGTCGGATCGTCGTCGCGGACGGGGTCGCACAGCGCGCCCGCGACCATGGTGTCGAAGCGGATCTGATGTCCCGGGTGGGCCGTGTTCGTCCGGGGAACGACCGTCTCGTCCTGGTTGTGGATGCTCACGCCGCGATCCTCGTCGACCATCCAGACGAAGAGCTCGCGCGCGACGAAGATGCTGCGATAGCAGATGTCGCGGCTGTCCTGGTCCCCCCACACGATGTCGCAGCGCCTCTTGCCCTCGGGCGGGACCAGGTCGCGGAACGCCGCGTTGTCGGGGTTGCCCGCCCATACCTTTCGGATACAGTTCTTCGTGGTGAAGTAGTCGGCCTGTCCTTCGGACGACAGGAACGTGCCCAGGTCGCTGATGTCGCTCGTCGGCGCCTCCCCCCGCTTGCCGCCGTTCTTGAACGGGAACCCACCGAAGAAGTGTCCGATCTCGTGGCACGTGATCATGCGCATCACATCGCGCGTGAGGTACTGGTTGAGGATCTTGTTCTTCGGGACGAGGGTCCAGCCCCGCACGCCGCGGATCTCGGCGCCGTAGAGGGAGGGCGAATCCCACTTCGGCTCGATCGTGATCGTGGCCGACCGCGCCGCCGCGTACGGCCGGTAGAGGTCCACGACCTCCTCCGCCACCTGCAGCGCCGTCTCCGCGTCGATCGTCAGCGCGGCGTCGTCGGGCACGGACTGCGCGCCGCTCGCCGACGCGGCGAGCTCTCGCGCCGCCGCGGCCTCGCCGCCGCCGGACGCGCTCGCGTCGGTGTCCGTCGAGAGATCCGCCGGCGCGCAGCCCGACATGGCCAGGCCGACGAAAAGCATGCTCAGACTCGTGCTCTTCTTCATTCAACACTCCAGATCGTGCGCCCGCGGGACCACGCGCCGGGGGCGCAAGCTCGACATCCAAGGGACTGCACCGCTTGCCCTCCGGTGATCGACTCCGCCCGCGGAGGGAGCAGCGGCCGACAGGACGGTAGCATTCACGAGGACACGAACCAGGCGAGTTAACACAACTCAACGGATCCAGTTGAATAGTTCACGGTTGGAGGCCGCGCCCACCCCCGTGTCCCGGGGTCCGCGCGGCGATCCCGTGCAGCAGAGTCTCGACGCCCGCGCCGAGCGCGGCTCACCTGTCGAGCGCCGCGCCGGCGCGACGCCGCGCAGGCCGGTCCGCGCGCGCCGCGCAGGCCGGTCCGCGCGCGCCGCGCAGGCCGGTCCGCGCGCCCCGGAGACCGCGACCGGGGCGTCGATCGGCCCGATCTCGGCCGCCTCCGCGCCGCCGCGTGACGCCGGCGCGGAGGCCTGCTGAGATGGAGGGGCATGCCTCCGTGGAATGACGACGACGCCGCCTCCACCGATCTCCTGGCCGGACCGGTGCAGCCCGACACGACCGCCGCCGAGAGCTTCGCGCTGTCCGTCATGTCGGGCCCGGACGAGGGCCGCCGGTTCACCGTGGCGCCGGGGCTCCCCGCGCGCGTGCTCGTTGGCAAGAGCCCCGCCTGCGACCTCCCGCTCACCGACCGGCTCGTCTCGCGCCGCCACGCCGCCTTCGAGCTCGCCGGCCCTCGCCTCCGCGTCACCGACCTCGGCTCGACCAACGGCACCTTCGTCCAGGGGATCCGCGTCGGCGACGCGTACCTCCAGGGAGGCGAGCTCGTCCGCCTCGGCGAGACCGTGCTCCGCGTCGAGGCGCTCGGCCTGACGCAGGCGGCCGAGCTGTCGCGCGCCGTGCGCTTCGGCAAGCTCGTCGGGGCGAGCGAGGAGATGCGGCGGCTCTACCCGCTGTGCGAGCGCCTCGCGGCCTCGAGCGTGCCCGTCGTCATCGAGGGCGAGACGGGGACCGGCAAGGAGGTGCTCGCCGAGGCGATCCACGAGCAGGGGCCGCGGGCCGCCGGGCCGTTCGTCGTCTTCGACTGCACCGCGGTGCCGCCGACGCTCGTCGAGTCCGCGCTCTTCGGGCACGAGCGCGGCGCGTTCACCGGCGCGAACGAGGCGCGCCGCGGCGTCTTCGAGGAGGCCCACGGCGGCACGCTGCTGCTCGACGAGATCGGCGATCTCGATCTCGCGCTCCAGGCGAAGCTCCTCCGCGCCATCCAGCGCTCGGAGGTGCAGCGCGTCGGCTCGAACCGGTGGATCCGCGTCGACATCCGCGTGCTCGCCGCGACCCGGCGCGACCTGGAGCGCGAGATCCAGGCCGGCCGGTTCCGGGACGATCTGTTCTTCCGGCTCGCGGTGGCGCGGATCGAGCTGCCGCCGCTCCGCAAGCGGCGGGGCGACGTCACGGTGCTCGCGCACCACTTCTGGCGACAGCTCGCGGGCCGCGGGGTCCCCTTCCCCCAGGGGTTCAGCGAGCGGCTCGAGGACTACGACTGGCCGGGCAACGTGCGCGAGCTCTACAACGCCGTGGCGCGCCGCGTGGCGCTCGGCGAGGCCGCGCCGATCGAGACCGCGCGGTCCGGGCTGGCCTCCTCGGGCGGGCCGGCCTCGACGCGCGGGCCCGCCTCGGCGCGCGGGCCCGCCTCGACGCGCGGGCCCGCCTCGGCGCGCGGGCCCGCCTCGACGGCGGAGCCGGCCCCGCCGTCCGGCGCCGCGTGGCCGGCGATCGCGTCCTCGGCGGGCGGGCCCCCGTCCTCGACCGCGCTCGCGGAGGCCGGCGAGGGCGCCGAGCCCGCGATCTCCGGCGACGTCATCGAGGAGATCCTCGCGCTCGACCTGCCCCTCGCGCGCGCGCGGGAGCGCATCGTCGAGCACTTCGAGCGGCGGTACGTGCAGCGCGTCCTCGCGCAGCACGGGGGCAATGTGCGGAGCGCGGCGGCCGCGTCGGGCATCGCGCGGCGGTACTTCCAGATCCTGCGCGCCCGGCGCTCCGCCTGACACGCCGGCGCGGCCGGCGACCGCGGCGCTCCGCCTGACACGCCGGCGCGGCCGGCGACCGCGGCGCGCCGCGGTCGCCGGCCGCGCCATGATATCGTCCGACCGATGGTGCAGGCCCCGAGCCACGACGGAGCGCTCGCCGTCGTCCGCTACCTGCTCTTCGACGAGATCGGGGCGGGCGGCATGGCGACCGTGCACATCGGCCGGCAGCACGGGTCGGCGGGGCTCCGGCGCACCGTCGCCATCAAGCGGCTCTACCCGCAGCTCGTCCGGGACCCCGAGCTCACCGCGATGCTCCTCGACGAGGCGCGCGTCGCGGCCCGCATCCAGCACCCGAACGTGGTCTCGACGATCGACGTCGTGGCGAGCGGCGGCGAGCTCTTGCTCGTCATGGAGTACGTGCACGGCGAGTCGCTGGCGCGCCTGCTCCGCGCGGCGACGCGCGACGGCGGCGCGCCCCCGCCGCGCATCGCCTGCGCGGTGCTCGCGGGCGCGCTCCACGGCCTGCACGCGGCGCACGAGGCCACCGGCGAGGACGGCGCCCCGCTCGGCCTCGTGCACCGCGACGTGTCGCCGCACAACCTGCTCGTCGGCGAGGACGGCGTCTCGCGCGTGCTCGACTTCGGCGTGGCCAAGGCCGCGGGGCGCGCGCAGATCACGCGCGACGGGCAGATCAAGGGGAAGCTGGCCTACATGCCGCCCGAGCAGATCGCGGGGGAGCCGCTCGATCGGCGCGCGGACGTGTACGCGGCGGGGGTGGTGCTCTGGGAGATGCTGACGGGCGAGCGCCTGTTCGAGGGGCGGGGCGAGGCGCTCTCCATCCTGCGGCTGTTGCAGGCGGGCGTGGATCCGCCGAGCGCGCGCCGGCCCGGGGTGCCGCCCGCGCTCGAGGCGGTCACGCTGCGCGCGCTCGCGCGCGATCCCGGGGACCGGTTCCCGACCGCGCACGCCATGGCGCTGGCGCTGGAGGCGACCGGCCTCGCCGCGTCGACCTCGGAGGTGAGCGCCTGGGTGACGTCGCTCGTGGGCGAGTCGCTGGCCGAGCGCGCGGCGCGGATCGTCGAGATCGAGCAGGTCCGGGCGACGCCCGTCGCGTCGCTCCCCCCCGAGGCGATCGCGGCGGAGATCCCGGAGGCGAGCCCGCGGCAGGCCGCGAGCCCCGCGCGGCGGCGGCTCTGGGCCGCGGCCGCGGCGACCGGGGGGCTGCTCGCGATCGCGGCCGCCGCAGCGAGCCTCGCGCGCGCCGGGGCGGCGCCGCACGCCCGCGCGAGGGCCGGCGTGGCCGCCGCGGCGCGGGCGCACGCCGCGCCGCAGGCCGGCGCGGCGGCGTCCGTCGCGGCGGCCGCGGCCGGCGCGGCGACCGGCGCGCCCGGGGCCTCCGCGGCCGGCGCGCCCGGGGCCTCCGCGGCCGGCGCGACCGGGCCCTCCGCGGCCGGCGCGGATGCGCCTCCCACGCCGACCACGACGGCCACGCCTGCCGTCGGCGCGAACGCCCCCAGGCGCCCGCGCCGCGCCCCCGCGCGCGACGGATGCGACCCGCCGTTCGTCATCGATGCCCAGGGTCACAAGCGCTACAAGCGGGAGTGCTTCTGACGCAGACCGGATGACCCAGCGCCCCCCTCGCCACGCCCTCGCCGTCGCGATCGCCCTGTCGGCGCTCGCCTGCCTGACGCCCGCCCGCGCTCACGCCGGCGACGTCGAGGCGTGCCTGACGGCCTCCGAGGAGGGCCAGCGCCTGCGCGACGAGGGCCGGCTGCGCGAGGCGCGCGCGCGCTTCATCGCGTGCGGCGACGCCGCGTGCCCCGCGCTCGTCCGGTCGGACTGCGCGGGCTGGCTCTCCGAGCTCGAGGCGCGCATGCCGACGCTGATCCTGAGCGCGCAGGACGCGCGCGGCCACGACGTGGCCGACGTCCAGGTGACGCTCGACGGCGCCCCGCTGGCCGCGCGCCTCGACGGCCGGGCCGTGGAGGTCGATCCGGGCGAGCACGTGCTCCGCTTCGAGCGCGCGGGCAGCGCTCCCGTGGCGCTTCGGCTCGTCGTGCGCGAGGGGGAGAAGCTGCGCCGCGTCTCGGCGCGGCTCACCTCGCCCGCCGCGCCGGGGGCAGGCGCGGGCGCGCCTGGGAGAGGCGCGGGCGCGTCGCGCGAGGACGCGGGGGCGCCCTCGTCCGCGGGCGTGCCGATCCTGCCGATCGCGCTCGGCGGCGTCGCCGTCGCGGGCGGCGTCGCCTACGCGGCGTTCGGCCTGAGCGCGCGCGCCGACGCCGACCACCTGCGGGCGACCTGCGCGCCGCGCTGCACCGAGGCGGACGTCGACGCGGTGCGGACGAAGGTCGTCGCCGCCAACATCGCGTTCGGCGTCGGCGTGGCGGCGCTCGGCGGCGCCGTGGCCGCGCTCCTGCTGCGCCGCCCCGGCGCCGCCGCGCGCGCCGCCGCCGCGGTGCACGTCGTCCCCTTGCCCGGGGGCGCCGCCGCCACGCTCGGCGCGCGGTTCTGAGGTCCCAGGCGCGCCGCGGCCCCGCGGCCGCGGCCGGGCCTCCAGCTCAGAACGAGCCCTGGCGCAGGTTGATGGCGTACTCGAGGTACGCCTTCAGGCAGAGGGACATGTGCATCCAGCCCTGGCAGTTCCCGTAGGACGCCTGCAATCCCTTCTCGGTCTCCTTCCAGCCCGACTCGGAGATCCGGAGGAGCGTCGAGCTCGGGCCCAGGGCCTCGAAGCGCATCTCCACCCGCGTGTTGTAGGGGAGCGTCTTCACCGGTTTCCCGTCGCCGTCGTCGCCCGGCTCGCCGGCCTCCCACTCGAAGACGATGAGCTCGTCGGGGATGACCTGCTTGACGAAGACCGGAAAGGGCTTGCCGCCGTCGAAATCGGCGAAGCTCCACAGGACGGTGACCCCTTCGTCGAGCGGCCCGCTCGCGCCGCCGGTCGTGAAATACCCGCTGAGCTTCTTCGGGTTGTAGACCGCATCGAAGACCTCGTGGACGGGCTTCTGGATCTTCGTCTGGACCTGGAACTTGAGCTCCATGACGCCTCCTTGTCGCGGCAGCACCTCGACCGCGCGCGACGAGCGAGCGCGCACGACGCGCGGACACGACGACGCACCGATGCGCCGACCGTACGGCGCCTGGCTGCACGCGTCGATTGACCGCCCCGCATCATGTTATATTCTTATAACATGTCAAGCGCGGATCCGGACGACCTCGTCTTCAAGGCGCTGGCCGATGGCCGGCGGCGAGAGATCCTGGACCTGCTCAAGGACGGGCCGAAGACCACGGGCGAGCTGTGCGATCATTTCGTCGACTGGGATCGCTGCACGGTGATGCAGCACCTCGGCGTGCTGGAGAAGGCCGAGCTGGTGATCGCCAGGCGGGAGGGGCGTCACCGCTGGAACTACCTGAACGTGCTCCCGATCAAGCGGATCCAGGATCGGTGGATCAGCCCGTACGCGTCCGCCGCGGTCGACCTGCTCGACCGGCTGAAGCGCGATCTGGAGACGTGACGCGGCAGGCGCGGCGCGCGCGCGGTGGCTCGGCTGGCTGAACGCCGTTCGGGTGCACGAACGCTACAGCACGACGGGAATAATTCTCCCTGGAGGCTGTCGACAGGCTCCGGGCTGAATTTCAATTCTCCCCGGAGGCTGTCGACAGCCTCCGGTCAAGTTTTCAACCCTCCCGGGAGGCTCCCGGCAGCCTCCGGGCTGAATTTCAATTCTCCCCGGAGGCTGTCGACAGCCTCCGGTCAGAGTTTCAACCCTCCCGGGAGGCTCCGGGCAGCCTCCGAGCGCGGTCGAACCGCATCCGCTGGCCGTCGCCGCGTGGCGCGTGCCGCCACGTCACGCGCCGAGCGTGGATGGCTCGCAGCGCGTGACCCAGGTCTTGAAGTGCAGCTCGCCGAAGATCAAGCGAGGCGCCACGAAGCCTGCCCGGGCCAGGAGCGCGAAGACCTCGGCCTCCGAGGCCGGGACCTTTATCGACGCGAGGGCCCCCTGTCGCTGCGCCACCGCCTCGGGCGGCCTCCCGGCCGCGAGGAGCCGCCGCGTCTCGGCGGCCCTCAGCAGCGGATCGTCTCCGACCCGACCGCCGATCACGAAAGGCGCCCCCGGCTTCAGCCGCCCGGCGATCTCCCGCAAGAGCTCGAGGCGCGCCTCGTCCCCAGGGACGTGGTGGAGGACGCCGATCATCTGGGCGCCGTCGAACGACGACCCGCGCGCGAGATCGCGCAGCTCACAAGCATGCAGGCTCGTCCGCTCGAGGAGCCCTTCCGCCGCGAGCCTTTCTCGCGCGACGGCGAGCATCTCCGGCGAGGGATCGACGCCCGTGAAACGAACGCCCGCGCCCGCGAGGCGCGCGAACGGCTTCACCTCGCTCCCGGTCCCGACGCCGACCATCAGCAGCGACGCGGCCTCCCTGTCGGGGAGCGCCGCGACGATCACCTCGGCGATGACCTGGTGCATGGCGTCGTAGCCCGCTATCGAGAGGCGCACCTGCCCGTCGTAGTGCAAGGCTCGCTCGCGACCGAACCCCGCGGCGTGCGCTCCGTGCTCGTCCGTTCTCATCATCGCTTCTCCCTGGCTGACGGTCGCTCGGACCGGCTCCAGCCAAGGAGTACCGCCCTCCGTGCAGCCCCGACAGGGCGGGGTTTTCGATCCGACGAGCGAGGCTTTCTGTTGCGCCCCACCGCCCGCGCAGGGCAGGATCCGGCCCCGTGTCAGCTCGGTGAAGCCCCCCGGCGCGCCACGGCAGCGGCCATGTCGGCAGCGCACCTTGCGCGCCGCCCGGCAGTGCGCATCCTGGGGCGACTTGCGGAACACCCCCGGGCTCACGCCCGTGGCGTTGCCCGTCTTGGCATGACGGCGGCCCGTGCCACACACGTCCCGCCCCCCAGGAGATGATGATGAACCTCTACGATCCCTTCGTGCCGCAGCTCATCCAGACCGTGGGCCAGGCGCGCAAATGGCTCGACAAGGCCCAGGCCCTCGCCGAGCAAAAGAAGTTCGACGTCAACGTGCTTCTCAGCGCGCGCCTCGCGCCGGATCAGCACCCGCTCGTGAGGCAGCTCCAGATGATCAGCGACGGGGCCAAGTTCACGGCCGCGCGCCTCGCCGGGGTGACGCCGCCCGTCTTCGAGGACAACGAGAAGACCGTCGACGAGGTGCGCGCCCGCCTCGACAAGACGATCGCCTTTCTGAAGACCATCGAGCCCGCGCAGCTCGAGGGCGCCGATGCCCGGACCGTCACCCTGCCGTTCGCGCCGGGCAAGGGGATCAAGGGCATCGACTTCCTGGTCAAGTTGGCCCTGCCCAACTTCTACTTCCACGCCACCACGGCCTACGCGATCCTCCGCCACAACGGCGTCGATGTGGGCAAGGTGGACTTCCTCGGCGAGCTGCCGTTCTTCGACGTCTGACGCCGCACGGCGCAGATCCCCGCGCGCCCCGGAGCTCGCCGGACGTGGCCGCGTCATCACCGCGTGACACCAGCCGTATCCGCCCGGGGCGCTCCGTCACCAGGAAGTCGCCGCCGGGCAAGAACGCGATGCCCCAGGGCACCTCGAGCCCGGTGACCACCGTCTCGGCCTTCACGGCGACGGCGCCCGGCGGGCCAGCGCCGTCCTCGACCAGGGTGCAGCCGGGACCCGGGCGCGCGATGGGCGGGCTCTTCGTCCGCGGGGAACAGCCGGCGAGCGCGGCGGGGAGCAGGAAGCAGGAAGAAGAGGGATGAGGCGACGGTGCGGTGGACGCGCTTCATGACGGGAGCGTGGATCCACGGCGCCGAGGGTGCCAGATGCCCCCGCGCGCTCACCGCGGCACGCTCACCCCGCGGCCGCCGTCGGCCCGACGGGCGCCGCTGCGCCGGGCCGCCGCCCGCGCCGCCCATCAGAAGTCGGGGAAAGGTGAGCCGTTGTGAATCCTCAAGGTCTTGCACTCCCCGTTCGCGTCCCAGGTGATGCGCATGTATCCGCGCGTCGCCATCGCGACGGACCACATGTCTGCAAGCTGCCAGCCCGCAGTGCACGAATAAGCGACACCGTCCATCGATGCCGAGAAGAGGCGCAGCGTGCTCCCATCCAGACTTCTCTCCATGATGAACTGTGCCGAGTCCAATCCAGGGATCTCCTGGAGCGTGCGGAAGCTTCCGGAACAAACCCCTCCGGTGGCGTCCTGCGTGCAATAATAATCCGTGTAAATGAAGCCTGCGCGCACGACGGCGGCCGTCGTGATCCCTGCGAGCGCGAGGAGCAATCCGCCGGCAGCCTTCAGAATGAACGATCGATGCTTCATGTGGACCTCGTTCCATGAACGTCTCGCGAGCGTCGAGAGCGGACACCCCTGAGAGCGCCTCTCATCCCATTGCGCCATCACATCAGTGCATCTCCAGCGCACCTCCAATGCATCTCCCGTGCCGCCTGGCGGGCATGCGGCGCGGCGTCGATTCGCCGCGCGACATGCGCTCCCACCCCACGATCTCGGCATGATCCACCGTCCCATGTCACGTGACATGCCACGCAGGCGGCGTGACATGTCACGGCTGCACGCCGCCGCGCTCGGCGCCGTCGTCCGAGCCCGGTTCGCTCCCGCGGCTACCGCGGCACGCTCACCACGCGGCCGCCGTCGGCCTCGTCGATCGCGTACACGCACGCGCCCTGCACCGCCACGGCCGCGGGGCGCGTCAGGCCCTCGGCGAGCACCTCGGGGTAGCCCGGGCAACCCGCGGTCGGGCACCGCATGACCGTGCCCCCGCCGCGGTTCGCCCAGTACGCGTCCGCGCCGTCGACCACGAGCCCCGCGGGCTCGCGCAGCGGCCGCGCCGGCTCGGCCTGCGGCGCGAGCGGCTCCACGGCGCACGACGCCACGAGGTCGCAGCGGGAGACGCCGCCCGCCGCCCCCTCCGGGTCGGCCCAGGTCCAGAGCACCTCCGCGCCGCCGAGCGCGACCTGATCCGGATAATCGAGCCGCGCCGCGACCAGCGTGGGCATGACCGGCGACGAGGCGCCCTTGTCGAGGCGGAGCACCTGGCCGAACTCGACGCCCGTGCCGCGCTGGACCCAGACGACATGGCCCGCGTCGCCCGGGGTGACCGCCACGCCGCGCGGGTGAGACACGCTCAGCGCGAGCCGCTCCGGCGCCGCCCCGCAGCCCTCGGCGAGGGAGCACCGCCGGAGCTCTCCCGCGGTGCCGCTCTCCTCGTCGACGGTCCAGTACACGTCCCGCCCGTCCGTCGAGAGACCACGCACGGCCTCGGCCTCGCCCGGGCCGAAGGCGAGGAGCGAGATCGCGCCCGCCGCGCAGCCGTCGGCCGGGCACCACCAGAGCCCGTCCTCCGCGACCCAGACGACGAGCCCCTCGGCGGTCGCGAGCAGGCCCGGCCCCGGCGTGAACGCCACGAGATCGTCCACCGCGCCCGTCGCAGGGTCGAGGCGGCGGATCCGATCGCCCGCGCCGTCGCCCGCGCGGCTCGTCCACACCACGTGAGACCCGACCGCGGCGATCGCGAACGGCGCGCCGGCCGCCTCGCCCACGGCGACCACGCACGGGCCGCCGCAGCCCTCGGGGACGCAGCGCCCCGGATCGCCGGGCTCGGGGCCCGGGTCGCCGGGTCCGGGGCCGTCCTCGGCCCCGCCGCTCAGGCCGTCGAGATCGAGGTAACAGCCGGGCAGCAGCGCGAGGAGGGCCGCGGCGACGAGCCCGGCTCCGACAACAGGCGTTCGCATGACGCCCTTTCTACAGCGTTTTCGTGACCTTCTTGAGCCGCCTCGGCGCGTCGGGGTCGAGCCCGCGCGCCTCGGCCAGGGCCGCGGCGGCCAGGTAGAACGCCTGCGCCTGGCAGAGCGGGTCGAGCAGCGCGTGAGGAGACTCGGGCACCACGAGATCCACCCCCGGCAGCCCGGCGGGGCCCACCAGGATCACCTTCGCGCCCTGGCCCCGGAACTCCTCGGCCACGCGGACGAGGCCGGCCTGCGCCGGGCCGCGCGGGGCGAAGATCAGGAGCGGGAAGCGCTCGTCGATGAGGGCCATCGGCCCGTGCTGCACCTCGGCGACCGTGAACGCCTCCGCGTGGAGGCCGCACGTCTCCTTGAGCTTGAGCGCCGCCTCCAGCGCGACGGAGAACCCCGGGCCCCGCCCGAGCACGAGCAGGCGCTCCTCGCCGCGCAGGGCGTCCACGAGCGGGCCCACGTCGCCCTCGCTCGCGGCGGCGAGGGCGTCCGGCAGCGCGCCGAGCGCGTCGAGCAGGGCGGGGTCCTCCTTCCAGCACCCCACCACCCGGGCCATGGCGCTCAGGCTGGCGAGGAAGCTCTTCGTGGCGGCGACGCTGCGCTCGGGGCCGGCGCGCAGCGGGATCGTCGACGCGGCCACCCGGGCGAGCGGCGACCCGAGCTGGTTCACCAGGGCCGCCGTCACCGCGCCCGCGGCGCCGCACGCCTCCAGCGTGGTCACCACGTCCGGGCTCTGCCCCGACTGGGACACCGCGACCGCCAGGCTGCCCGGGAGCCGCAGCGGCGCGCGGTAGAGGGTCACCACCGAGGGGGGCAGGCTCGCGACCGGGCAGCCGAGCTGCGTCATCACGAGGTAGGCGAGGTAGGCCGCGGCGTGATCCGAGCTGCCGCGGGCGACCGTGACCACGGACGGCGGCGGCGCCGCGCGCAGGCGGGCGCCCAGCGCGCGGTGGACAGGCTCGTCCTGGGCGAGCTGGCGCGCCACGATCTCCGGGGCAGCGCGGGCCTCCTCGGCCATGAGGGAGCGGCTTCGGTCACGCAAGGGGCTCTCCTTCCACGAGGATCTGCCGCAGGGCGAGGTCCTCCTCCAGGACCAGGAGATCGGCGAAGCACCCCGGCGCGAGGCGCCCCCGCTCCGGGAGGCCGAGGTGCTCGGCCGGGTACTGGCTGCAGCGGCGCGACGCCTCGGCCACGGACAGGCCGAGGTGGATCAGGTTCTTGAAGGCCTGGTGCATGGTCAGGCAGCTCCCCGCCAGGGTTCCGTCGGGCAGCCGCACGCTGTTCTGGCATTTCGTGACGGCGTGCGCGCCGAGCCGGTAGTGCCCGTCCGGCATGCCCGAGGCCGCGGTGCCGTCGGTCACGGCGTAGAGCCTGGGGATGCAGCGCAGGGCGGCCCGGAGGGCGCCCGGGTGCACGTGGAGCAGATCCGGGATCAGCTCGGCGAAGTCGCCGTGGGCCAGGGCCGCCCCCACGGCGCCGGGCGCGCGGTGGTGCAGCCCGGTCATCGCGTTGAAGAGGTGGGTGAAGCCGGTCGCCCCGGCGTCGAGGGCCGCGACGACCTGCTCGTAGCTCGACAGCGTGTGCCCGATCTGGACCCGCACCCCGAGGCCGGCCAGGGCGCGGATGAGCTCCAGGTGGCCGTCGAGCTCCGGCGCGAGGGTGAGCACGCGGATCGGGGCCACGGCGTGGAGCGCGAGCGCGACGTCGAGGTCCCCGCGCGCCACGCACGCGGGCTGCGCGCCCAGCCGGCCCGGGTTGAGGAACGGGCCCTCGAGGTGGACGCCGAGGATGCGCGCCTCGCCGCGGCGGCGCGCGTCCATGGCGGCCCGGATCGCGCGCAGGGCGGCGGTGATCTCCGCGAGGGGCGCCGTCATCGTGGTGGCGAGCAGGCTGGTGGTGCCGGCCGCGGCGTGCGCGCGGGCGAGCCCCCGGGGCGCGTCGCCGCCCTCCATGACGTCCTGGCCGCCGCCGCCGTGGACGTGCAGGTCGACGAAGCCGGGCAGGATCCGCGGCCCCGCGGCGGGCTCGGCGACGGGAGCGCCCTCGAGCTCCTGGATGCGCGCGTCGAAGCGCACGCGCCCGCGCATCCAGCCGTCCGGAGTGAGGAGGTTGCCTTCCAGATCCACGCGACGCGATCCTACCCGAGCTACCTCGGCTTGCAGCCCGAACCTGGCCCCAGCGGGGGTCGGGCTCCGTCCGGGAGG
This sequence comes from Sorangium cellulosum, assembly GCF_004135735.1. Lineage (GTDB taxonomy): Bacteria > Myxococcota_A > Polyangia > Polyangiales > Polyangiaceae > Sorangium > Sorangium cellulosum_F. Next base: position 8,959,323 of record NZ_CP012670.1, read on the forward strand.
GCGTCCGCGATCGGGCGGATCGCCCGGCGATCTCCCGGATCGCCCCCGTGCTCGCCGGGATCGCCGGGCGCGACCGCGGCGAGCTCCTCGTGATGAAGCGCGAAATGGGCTGTCGCGGCGCCGTGGCGCCGCTCGTCGAGGCCATCGCCGCGCGCGGTACGCCGGTTGCTCATCGGGTCTGCGACGACCGGAAACCGGTACACGCAAGGAGATCAACCATGAAGCATTTCGCTCTCACGACCCTGCCGTTCTTTGCTGTCCTCGCCCTGGCGGCCTGCGGACCCGATGGCGAAGCGGACATGGAGCACCTCGGTCCCGATGGTGAGGAGTCCGCCGCGGCGGAGCAAGCCGCCGTCGCCAGAGCCTGGGCGCCGTACACCGCGTATGCGGTCAACTCCGAGGTGACCTACGGCGGCGTCACGTATCGCTGCATCCAGGCGCACACCTCCCTTCCTGGCTGGGAGCCGCCGATCGTCCCGGCGCTGTGGCAGGCAGTGAGCGGCAGCAGCCCCTCCAGCACCAGCAGCAGCAGCTCCTCCAGCACCAGCACCAGCTCCGGCAGCGGCGGCTCGGGCGGCAGCGGCGGCTCGGGCGGCAGCGGCGGCTCGGGCGGCAGCGGCGGCTCGGGCGGCTCGGGCGGCAGCGGCGGCGGCTCGGACAGCGGCGGCAAGAAGGTGATCGGCTACTTCGCCGAGTGGGGAGTCTACGGCCGCAACTACCACGTCAAGAACATCGACACGAGCGGGTCGGCCGCGAAGCTCACGCACATCAACTACGCCTTCGGCAACGTGGTGGGCAACCGGTGCCAGATCGGCGATCCGTATGCCGATTACGACAAGGCCTACAGCGCCGCCGACAGCGTCGATGGCGTCGCCGACACCTGGGACGCCGGCGCGCTCCGCGGCAGCTTCAACCAGCTCCGCAAGCTCAAGAAGAAGCACCCGCACCTCAAGGTGCTCATCTCGCTCGGCGGCTGGACCTGGTCGGCCGGCTTCTCCGAGGCCGCGCTGCCCCAGAACCGCGCCTCGTTCGTCTCCTCCTGCGTCGATCTCTTCATCAAAGATCCCCGGTGGGCCGGCGTGTTCGACGGCATCGACGTCGACTGGGAGTACCCGGCCGCGTGCGGCAACACCTGCAGCAATCGCCCCGAGGACACCCAGAATTTCACGGCGCTGCTCGCCGAGTTCCGCGACCAGCTCGACGCGGCGCGCCCCGGGCTGCTGCTCACCATCGCGGCGCCCGCCGGCCCGGACAAGATCGACAAGATCCAGGTCGGCGAGATCCACGAGCACCTCGATTTCATCAACCTGATGACCTACGACATGCACGGCGCCTGGGAGTCCACGACGAACTTCCACGCGCCGCTCCACAACGCCGCCTCGAACCCCGCGAGGGCGCTGAAGTACAGCACCGACGAGGCGGTCTCGGCCTGGCTGAGCGGCGGGACGCCGGCGAGCAAGCTGGTCGTCGGGGTGCCCTTCTACGGCCGCGGCTGGACCGGCGTCACCAACGTGAACCACGGCGTGTGGCAGTCGGCCGCCGGCGCCGCACAGGGCACGTACGAGGCGGGGATCGAGGACTACAAGATCCTGAAGGCCAAGGGGCACCCCGGCTACACCCACCCGGACACGAAGGCGTTTTACACCTTCAACGGGACGGAGTTCTGGAGCTACGACACCCCGGCCTCGCTCGGGGTCAAGACGCGCTACATCAAGGACAAGGGGCTGGGCGGCGCGATGTTCTGGGAGCTGAGCGGCGACACCCCGGACGGCGAGCTCGTCACCGCGCTGAAGAACGGCCTCAAGTGAGAGGCCGGCGCGAGCGCGCCGGCTCCCCTCTTCTCCCTCGGTTCCCTGAGTGCCCTCAGTTCCCTCAGTTCCCTCAGTTCCCTCAGTTCCCTCGGAACCGGTGGACGACGTTCCCCTTGTCGCCGGACACGTAGATCGCGCCCGACGCGCTCACGGCGACGCTGCTCATCGCATAGGTCGGCACCGTCCCGGTGATCGCGTCGAGGCCGACCTCGAGGCGCCGCGCCACGACCGAGATCGCCCCCGTCGACGGGTCCACGCGCAGCAGGCGGCGCTTCCCGGTCTCCACGACGAGCAGCGAGCCGTCCAGATCCACCGCCATCCCCTCCGGCCGGTCCAGGCCAGCGGCCACCTCGAGCGGCGGAGAGAGCGTCACGCCCCCGGACACCACCTGAAGGATCGCGCCCGTGGCCCGGTCCGCGGCCCAGAGGTCGCCGCCCGACACGGCGAGGCCCGAGGGCACGGTCATCGACGCGAGCGTCACGGACCCGCCGCTCGTCTTTCGAACGACGCGCGCCGCGCCCGGCCCCGCCCCGAGCTCGGCCACCACGAGGTCGCCCTGGAACCGGACCGCGTTGAGCGGCGAGACGAAGTCGTCGTGGCTCTCGAGGACCGCGCCCGTCGCCGGATCGTAGACCTGGACCGCGCTGGAGAACCACGCGCTGAAGATCAGCGCCGCGCCGTCCGCCGACACCGAGGAGGGCCCGTGCAGATCCGAGAAGCCCAGGAACGGCCGCTCGACCCCGAGCGGCTCGCCCGTGCCCCCGTCGAACCTCCGCAGCGAGGCCAGATCGCCGACATAGACCGACTCGGCCCCTCCCTCGCTCAGCACCGCCACGCCGCCGGGCATGATGAGGCCGCCCGGGAGGAGCGCGCGCGTCTGGCCGTTCGGCGCCACCCGGACGATGAAGCCGTCGGTGGCGCTCGAGACATAGAGGTTGTCCTGCGCGTCGAAGGCGAGGTTGTCGAGGCCGGGGGGGAGCACCGCGAGGATCTCCGTGTCGCCCGTCGCGACGTCGATCCGCGCCACCTCGCCGCTCTGATCGACCGCGTGGAGCCGGCCGAGCGAGTCGAACTTGACCGCCGCAGGGATGAAGAAGCCGTCCGCGACCGTCTGGAGGTCGCACTCCACCTCCGGGTCGACCGCGCCGGTGCAGGAGTCCACATCGATGCTGACCACCCTGCCCTGCGTCCAGATCGGCCCGTACAGCCGGCCGTCGGGGCCCCAGTCCATGCCGTTCAGGAAGCCGAGGTTGCTCGCGATGTGGCGCGGCGGCGCCGCCAGATCCGGGTCGACCTCGTAGAGCCCGTCCCCGAAGAAGTCGAGGGCCACGAAGAGCCTCCCCGTATCGGAGAAGGTGATCGGGTTGACCCCCGGCGCGACGTGCTGCTGCGTGATGTCGCCCGACGGCGCGCGGCGCACGACGTTCCCGGTGATGAGCGACGTCCAGTAGAGCGAGCCATCCGGGCCGAACGTGAGGTCATCCGGGCCATCGACCCCATCCGACGCGTCGAGCCGACCCACGATGGCTCCGCTCTTGCGGTTCACTACGGCGATCTCGTTGCCGAGGAAGCTCGCGACGTACAGCCGGCCGTCCGGCCCCACATGGACGCCGTTCGAGCCGTGAAGCCGCGCCCCCTCGACGAGGACGGACGGTTTCGCAAGAGCCGTCGATGAGACACCGAGGAGCGCCGTGCCGGCAAGCACGAAGGCACCCGCGAGCACGAAGGCAAAGGACCTGCGCATAAGCTCTCCTTTCACTGCATCACCGCCGCGCGTGGACCGCGCACCCCGGGTTCACGGGGATCGCCGTGAGGCGCGGCCCCCGCAGGACGGCGTGAATCCCTGACTTATTTTTTATGACTACTTACAAAGAATCCTGGCCACGTTAACATGACTCGTGGGCGCGTCCAAGGCGCCACCGCGGCCCTCACCCGGGTTGCGGCCCCGCGTCACCCACATGAGCCAGGAGGGCGCACCTTCCCGGGTTGCGGACGGCAGTCACGGCAGTCACCTGCGTGAACCAAGGGGGGTGTCTGTCGGCCTGCGACCCCCGCGACGGGCCGGAGGGCATGTGGCGCTCCAGTGCGAGCCATGACATCCTCGGCCGCCCCCACGGGGTGAAAGGGACCGGAGCGATGACCGAGGTTGCTGGACCGAACGCGGATCAGATCCGTTACTGGAACGAGATCGCCGGGCCGAAATGGGTGGCTCTCCACGATGTCATCTCGGCCCAGCTCCGGCCGCTGGGCCTCGTCGCCCTGGATCGCGCCGGCGTCGCCGCGGGCGAGCGCGTCCTCGACGTCGGCTGCGGCCTGGGCGAGACCACGCTCGAGATCGGCCGGCGCGTCGGCCCGGGGGGCTCGGCCCTCGGCCTCGATATCTCCGCGCCCATGCTCGAGCGGGCGCGCGCGGCGGCGCGGGCGGCGGGCGCCGTGAACGTCGCCTTCGAGCGCGCGGACGCGCAGACCGCGGCGCTGCCCGGGCCGTTCGATGTCCTCTACTCGCGCTTCGGCGTCATGTTCTTCGCCGAGCCCGAGGCGGCCTTCGCCAACCTCCGGAGGGCGCTGCGGCCGGGAGCGCGGCTCGCGTTCGTCTGCTGGCGCTCGCTCCCGGAGAACCCGTGGCTCCACGTGCCGGCCATGACGGCGGCCAGGCACCTCCCGCTGCCGCAGCCCGACCCGCGCGCGCCAGGCCCCTTCGCGTTCGCCGACGCCGCGCGCGTCCGGGAGATCCTCGCGCGCGCGGGGTTCGTCCGCGTCCACCACGAGCCGATCGACCGGGAGCTCTCGGTGGCAGGCGGCGCCTCGCTCGACGAGACCGTCGATTTCCTCCTGCAGATGGGCCCCACGTCCGCCGCGCTGCGCGAGGCGAACCCCGCGCCGGAGCTCGTCGAGCGCCTCCGGGCCGACGTGCGCGAGGCGATCGCGCCCTACCACGGCCCCGAGGGCGCGCGCATGGCGGGCGCCGCGTGGGTGGTGACGGCGGCCGTGGACTGATCGGCGGGCGCGCGGCGCCCGGCCGCTCGCGTCCTCGCTCAGGCGCTCGCGAGGTCGATCAGCTGCTCGACGATCCGCGCGAGCGGCAGGCTGCGCCCGGCCATGCTGGAGGCGGCCCTGCGCCACGACGCAGGCAGGGGCGCCTGCGCCGTCCAGCGACCGGTGGCCAGGTGCTCCGCCCCCGTGGCGGCCCGGGCCCTCGGCGGCGGCGTCCACAGGAAGTCGGGGTGCGTGCTCTGGTACCACTCCCCGCCGACCACCTTGCCCTCCGCGTCGAGCTCGAGGTCGTAGCGGTAGTCGGTCGAGTGGACCTGGTCCCGCGACGGATCATCCATCTTCGCGTGGGTCGGCGACGTCTCGACGACGTAATGCACCGTCATCGAGACGCCCAGGACCGACGCGAAGGGCACGTCCCGGTACCTGCGGAACTTGTCGTTCGTGAACCGATCCCTCGGCACCGTGGCGCGCCCGACGTCGGCCGCGGGCTCCAGGGTCTGCGGGTTGAAGTAGGTGTCCTCGTACGAATGAACGGGCTGGTTCCAGACCTCGTAATCGTACGTCACATCCAGGATGAAGCTCCGCTGGGCGACCGCGATCTGGTTGACGACGCACAGGTGCCAGGTCCCCGGGTTCGTGTCGAACGCGGCGGGAGAGAGCACGCGCCCCACCTCGTCGAATCGCGGGCTCCTCTCGTTGCTGCGGCTGCCGATGAACCGGGTCGGGGCGCCCGCCTTGGCCCAGAGCAGCGTGGCGAGGGCCTCGATGTCCGACGGGAAGAAGCGCAGCTCGGTGCGGCCGTCGGCCGCCTTGACCGACACCATCTTGCGCGGGCGGCGGAGCATGTACGCGGCCGGCGCCCACCCGTGACAGAGCCCCATCCACAGCTCGACCTTGCCGTCGCGCTCGTGGTACTGCCTGCCCTCGTCCCACATCGCGGTCGTCAGCGCGCCGCTCGCGTCGCCGATGAGGAGCTCGTGCTTCTCGGACGGGGAGAGCCGATCGATGGCGCCCTGGTCGCCCGACCTCACGATCGCCTGGGCGGGATGCTCCCGTATGTAGTCGAAGTTCTCCTTCCAGTCCGAAGAGGACGGGAACCCTGGATCTGCGTACCGCCTGCCCAGCCCTCCCGCGTAGATGGGCCAGTAATCGTCGGACCAGGGGGTCTCCGCGAGGGAGGCGCGCAGGAGGCCCGCCGCGTCCATCTCCGCGGGCCTCGTGTACTCCAGCACATCGACCAGGTCCACGGCCCGATCGATGGACCGGTAGCCGGCGCGCACCGCGGCCGGGGCCCTCCTCCTCCGCTGAGACACCACGCCCCGCACGGCGTTCTTCGCGGCGACGTCATCACCGTTCTTCACGTCTTCCTCGGTGAAGAAGATCGACCCGGGGGGACCACGGCGCCGGAGGCTGGCCCGGGGGCGCCGCGGCACCACCGCCGGCGCGCCCGAGCAGGAGCCCCGCGGCCCCGCCGCTCACAGGACGATGAACTTGTCGTCCGTGTACACGAGGACGAAGCGCGAGTCCGCCGGCGCGCCGCTCTCATCGAAGCAGGCGACATTGACGTTCGCGGTCGTCTCGGAGCCGCCCCAGCCGACGACCTTGCAGTACTCCGGTCCGGAGCCGTAGGCCGTGACCTGCACGTTCGAGCCCGTCGCCGACATGCCGGGCAGGCTGAGGGAATAGCGGCCCGCGGACGTGCGCGCCGCGGTGATGTCGGCCTCCACGTCGCCCAGGTCCCCCGCGATGTAGCCTTCTTGATAGGAGAGGTGCGGCGTGTACGACGCCGCCGTCGCGTTGTTCGCCCAGGCGTAGCTGTAGGAGAGCCCGCCGTTCACCGCCCGCGAGCGCGCGAAGTTGAGGGTGAAGCGGCCGTCCGACGGGGCGCCCGCGCTGTCGAAGCAGCGCACGTAGGCCACCACGTTGTTCCCGGACTGCCCCCAGCTACCGACCTTGCAGTGGTCGCTGCCCGCGCCGTAGGCCGTCACCTCGACCGTCCCGCCGCTCGCCGTCTGCCCTGGCAGGGTGACCGCATAATAGCCCACCCCCTGGCGCGCGATCGTGTTGCTCGCGCCGGTCGAGTTGAACTGGTACATCGGGTCGGGCGTGTACGCCGCCGCCGTCGCGTTGTTCGCCCAGACGTACGCCTCGCCCGAGGATCCGGTGCCCGACTTGCGGACATACGCGACGCTGAACTTGGCGTCGACCGGCGCGCCGCCAGCGGTGAAGCAGTTGACATAGACATCCACGTCATCGCCGCTCCTGAGCCAGGAGTTGACCTTGCAGCGCTCGGAGCCCCCGCCGTAGGCCGTGACCTGGACATGGCCGCCCGGCGCCGCGCCCACGTCCGGAAACCGCACGCGATACCGGCCCGTAGCGATCTGCGAGACGGTGTTGTCCAGGCCCTCCGCGAAGTTGTCTCCGGCGGAGTTCCGCGAGTAGCTCGAGGTCGCGGTGTACGAGCCCGTCGCCTGGTGCGCCCACGCATACGCCCATGCACGGGAGACGTACGCTTGCTGGGCGTCACCCACCTCGCCCTCCTCGGCCTCGTACGCCACGGCGCAACCTGCGCTCATGATGCCGACGACAAGCGATCCCAGCAGCAGTGCCTTGCTCCTCATGACATGCTTCCTTTCCACGAGTTCGGTGTTGGATAACGGCCCTCGCCGCCCCGGCGCGACCGCGACGAAGCAATTGCAACGCGCATGCCGCGTGCGGCCGCGGCGCGTCCGGCGATGGATCGGCCTCCTGTTCCGGCGACGAGACGCCGGATCGGGCGCGATCAGGCCGAGATCACGATAGGCCGGCTGCGACCGGCGACCGGGGCGCTGCGCGTCGCTGTCACGCGCTCATGACACCCTCGCTGTCACGCTCCCGTGACAGGCGTCGCGCCCGCGTGTCAGGGGAGGGGGCGAGCGCGGGGCGCGCCGCTCAGGCGATCTCCAGCCGATCGCCGGGCGCCGGGATCACGATCGCGCCGTGCCCGCGCGCGCGGAGCAGGCCCGCGAGGATCTCCTGCGGCCGCGGATCGCCGTGCACGAGCGCGATCGTGCCGAGCGGCCCGCGCTCGCGGCAGCGGTCCGCGTAGCGGAGGAGGTCGGCCTGGTCGGCGTGCGCGCTGAAGCCGTTCAGGACCACGACCTCGGCGCGCCGCTCCCGCTCGACGCCGAAGATCTTCACCCGCGAGCGCTGCTCGACGAGCCGCCGCCCGAGCGTGTGCTGCGCCTGATAGCCGACGATGAGCACGGTGTTCTTCGGGTCCTCGATCCCGGCCTTCAGGTGGTGGAGGATCCTCCCCGCCTCGCACATGCCGCTCGCCGCGAGGACGATCGAGGGCCCGGGCTCGGCGTCGATGGCCTTCGAGGCCGCGACCTCCTCGACGTAGCGCAGATCCTCGAAGTCGAACGGCGAGCCCGCGCCGCGGAGGAGCGCGCGCGTCTCGACGTCGAAGCACTCGGGGTGGAGCCGGAAGACGTCGGTGATCTTCACCGTGAGCGGCGAGTCGACGTAGACCGGCAGCGCCGGGATCCGGCCGGCCCGGCGGAGCTTCTTCAGCGCGAAGATCACCTCCTGCGCGCGCTCGAGCGCGAAGGTGGGGATGTAGAGCTTGCCGCCGCGCCCGGCGGTCCGCTGGACGACGCGCGCGAGATCCGCGTCGAGCTCGTCGGCCCCCTCGTGGAGGCGGTCGCCGTAGGTGCTCTCGCAGACGAGCACGTCGGCGCGCTCGGCGACCTCGGGATCGCGCAGGATCGGGCGCGCGTGGCGGCCGAGATCGCCGGTGTAGGCGACGCGCCGGTGCACCTCGCCCTCCGCGACGTCGAGCAGCGAGACGGCGCTGCCGAGCACGTGGCCCGCGTCGAGGAAGGTGAGCCGCACCCCGGGCGCGACGGCGATCGGCCGGTGGTAGGGCGCCGCGACGAGGCGGGAGATCGCCTCGACCGCGTCGTCGTCGTCGTAGAGCGGCTCGACGCGCGGCGCGTCGCTCCCCTGCGCCTCGGCGCGGCGGTTGAGGTAGCGCGCGTCGGAGACCTGGATGGCGGCGGCGTCGCGCAGCATCACGGCCGCGAGGTCGCGCGTGGCGGGCGTCGCGTAGATCGGGCCCTGGTAGCCGTTCTTGACGAGGATCGGCAGGGCGCCGGAGTGATCGATGTGGGCGTGGGAGAGGACGACGGCGTCGATCTCGTGGACGGGGAGCGGGAGGCGGCGGTTGCGCTCGAACGACTCGGCGCGGCGGCCCTGGTAGAGGCCGCAGTCGAGGAGGACGGTGGCGTCACGCGTCCGGAGGAGGTGCATGGATCCGGTGACGGTCCGGGCGGCGCCGATGAACTCGAGGTGCACGGCGCCGGATGATACCGGCCGGCGCGCGGTGTGGAGAAGCGCGAGCTCGGTGGACTGGGTGGCGGATCACGATCGGACGGCGCTCTACCTCATCGCGCGCGACGCCCACCGTTCGCTCAGGCCTCTACAGCGGCTGCACGACTGCGGGGAGAGGCTCCCTCCGGGGCGGCGGCCGGGGGCGGAGGACCAGGCCCTCTTCGAGGAGCTCACCCCGGAGGAGCGATGCAGCCTCGTCAAGGCGCACCCTTCCGCTGCGGTCGCGGTCCTGGGGGCGCAAGCGGCCTTGCAGGTCGCCGAGGACTGCGCCGATCCATCCGGGACCTATCTCCGGATCGTGGCGCTGGCACGCCTCGCCGCGGTCCTCCCCGAGCCGATGCGCGCCGAGGCGGCGCAACGTGCGCTGCTCGCCCATGAAGCAGCGGGGAAAGAGGCCGACGCGCTCGGCGCTCTATGCGACGCAGCCCCGTGGATGAGCGCCGCTCAGGCAGCGCGGCTGGTCTCCGCGAGCCTCTTCGACGCCTCGGGCACCCCGTCGCTGGCCGGTGTCTTCCAGGGTTGGGCGAGCCTCGCGCAGCTCGCGGGCGCCGTCCGCCGCGCCGGTGGCGACGAGGCTGTGCTCGCGGCAGCAGGAGAGGTCACCCTGGCTGGACGATGGCTGCGCACGGAACGATGATCGGCGCCCCGCCCCCGCCGCTCACGAGCTCGAGGTGCACGGGAGCCCCCGACGTGCACCACCCCCCTGCCGCGCGCTCAGGTCCAGGGCTCCTCCACGATCTCGAAGCGCCCGAAGTCGTAGGGGCGGTCCGGCGCGCGCTCGGCGAGCGAGAGGCGCTCGCGGATGCCTCGCTTCCCGAGCTCCACGACCCGGTGGTAGCAAAACGGGTTGTTCCCCCGCCGCCCCAGCGTGCAGTGCGCCATCCACGAGCACCCGCCCTTGCACACCTCGGCGTAATAGCAGGTCCGGCAGAACCCCCAGAGCTCGTCGAGCGAGCGCTCCCGCGCGAAGCGCAGCGCCTCGCTGTGCTCCCATATCTGCTCGAGCGACAGATCGCGCACGTTGCCGCCCGCGTACGGCGCCGTCGGGAGCGAGGGGCAGCCCTTGATCGTCCCGTCGGACTCGATGCCGATGACGTCGACGCCGGCCTTGCACCCGCCCCAGTGCTGCACGACGCCGCCGGGCCGCGAGCGCAGGATCACCTCGTGCGGCCCGAAGTAGCCGAGGTTGTTGCCGCAGACCACGTTGAACGGCACCTCGCCCCACGGCTCCTTCGCCGCCTCGACCTGGATCTCCGCGAGCGTACGGAGGATATCGACCACCATGGCCGGCTCGATGATCCACTCCGGCCGGTCCGCGGCCCGCCCCATGGGCACGGTGAGCTGCACCTGCCACGACTGGATCCCGTGCGCCCTGAGCTCGGCGCAGATCTCCCGGAGCATCAGGTGATTGAGCCGGTTGATCTGCGTGTTTCCGGTGGTCACGAGGCCCGCCTCCCGGGCCGCGTCGAGCGCGTGGATGGCCGCGCGGTGGCTCCCGAGGTTCCCGCGCAGCCGGTCGTGGACGCTCGCCGGTCCGTCCACCGAGATGCCCACCGCCGAGAGCCCCGCCTCCTTCAGCGCCCGCGCGCGCGCCGCCGTCAGCGTCCGCCCCCCGGATTGCATGACGACGCGCAGCCCGAGGCCCACCAGGAACCGGATGATCTCGTGGATATCGTGCCTGAGGTACGCCTCGCCCCCGATGAGCGCCACCTCGCGGCACCCGAGCCGGGCGAGCGCCCGGCCGACCTCGAAGCACTCCTCCGTCGAGAGCTCGCTCGGCCGCGCCGGCCCGGCGCGCGACCCGCAGTGGTCGCACGCCTGGTCGCACTTCATCGTGAGCTCCCAGACGGCGTGAAGGGGCTTATGCCCCTCCCCGTCCTCCGGGCGCCGCAGCCGGATCGGGACCGGCGGACGAGCGCGCGTCTCCACGAGCGTGCGCCTAGCTGCCGCCGCCCGCGGTGCCCGCGGCGCCGCCCGTGCCCGCGGCGCCGCCCGTGCCCGCGGCGCCGCCCGTGCCCGCGGCGCCGCCCGTGCCCGCGGCGCCGCCCGTGCCCGCGGCGCCGCCCGTGCCCGCGGCGCCGCCCGTGCCCGCGGCGCCGCCCGTGCCCGCGGCGCCCCCGGCCCCATCGGCGCCCGCGGCGCCCCCCTCACCGCCGCCGCCCAGGGCCCCGCCGAAGCCCCCGCCGACGCTGACCGCGGTGGTGTAACCAGCGACGACCGAGACCGTCGTCTCGCTGGTCGTCACGAGGCCGCTGCCGCCCAGACCGCCGCTGCCGTCCGCGCCGCCTTTGCCGACGAAACCGCCGCTACCGTCAGGACCGCCGCTGCCGTCCAACGCTCCGCCGGTGACCTTATCGGTGCAGGAGGCGGCCGCGAGGCCCATGATCACCATCGCGGCGGGAGCGATGGGGCCGGCCCAGCCCGCCGGTAAGCGCAGGCGCTCGCCGCAGGTGGGACAGCCGGACTCCGAGGGCTTGGCGAGGTTGGCGCACGAAGGACAGACAATAAGGCGGGACGTCATAAGAAATGATTATGAGATCCTGCCCTCGCGCATCAAGCCGCAAGTTCGGCAAAGAGCGAGCACCCGTAAAACGCGGGCGGCGACGCCGGCGCGAGTGTCGAAATGCTGCTGGCGCAGGAGATGTGGAACATGGCGTGGGAAGCTCGCAATGGCCGGGCCTCAGGGCGCCGCTCAGACGAGCCAATGGCAGACGAGTATCCATCGTGTCGAAAGAACAGGAATGAACCACAGCGGCGCAGAGGGCACAGGGAAAGAGAATGTGGAGCCCGAGCGAGATGAGCTCACCCGGCAGGTGCTCGGTGCCTCGATCGAGGCGCATCAAGGATGCCGACTTCGCTGCACAGCCAGCGGCCGGGGGCTGGTTCCAAGGACGCGTTCCAATCGGTCTTCAACCGCGATTTCCGCCGGAGCGCCTCGGATGCTCGGCCCGCCGCCCCCGCCGCTCACACGCTGGCGGTCGTCAGCCAGTGGGGGTTCTTCGTCGTGCCGTCGAAGCGCTCCGTCGTCTTGAACTGCTCGATCTTCCCCCTGGCCCCGAGCTCGGCGGTCCGCGCGAGGATCGCGGCGACGCGCTCCTCCCCGAGCGGCTGGAACGTGTACGCCGCCCGCAGCGCCTGCTTCAGGACACCCAGGCTGTCGCAGCCCGTGATGACCACCGACGTCGGCAGGTTCATGGGATAGTGCAGGCACTCCATCGGCGTCACCACCCCGGCCTCGGCGATGAGCCCGCTGGCGAACGGCTTCATCCCCAGCACCCCGATCCCCTTCTCGGTCAGCACGGGCAGGACCCGCTCCTCGAAGCTGCGGTAATGGGGATCCATCACGTTGAGCGGGAGCTGCACGGCGTCGAACCTGAACCCCTGCCGCTCGGCCATCTCCAGCATGGCCAGGTGGATGTCCGGGTCCTTGTGGCCCGTGAAGCCGATGAAGCGGATCTTGCCGGCCTCCTTCGCGGCCACGAGCGCCTCCATCGCGCCGCCGGGGCCGAAGATCTGCTCGGGATCGCTCCTCCGGATGATCTCGTGCATCTGCACGAGGTCGATCACGTCCGTCCGCAGCCGGCGGAGCGACTGCTCGAGCTGCGCCTCGGCGGGCGCGCGGGTGCGGCCGTCGATCTTGGTCATCAGGAACGCCTTCTGCCGGTAGCCGTCCTGGAGCGCCTTGCCCATCCGCTCCTCGGCCTTGCCGGCGTGGTAGTCCCAGCAGTTGTCGAGGAAGTTGATCCCGTGATCGATCGCGAAGCGAACCAGGCGGATGCTCTCCTGCTCGTCCTTCGGCATCGCCATGTGATAGCCGCCGAGGCCGACGAGGCTGACGTCGACCCCGGTGCGCCCGAGGGGCCGCGTCGGCATCACGCCGCCCGCCGGCAGCGCGATGTCGTCCTTTCCGGGCGCCCCGGGCAGAGGCCCTCTGGGCGGCTCCTGGGCTCCCCCGCCCGGCGCCGAGGCGTCTTGCCCCACCTGCGCGCTCCGTGCGCAGGCGCCGAGCGCGAGGCCCGCGCCCACGGTGTGAAGGAATGTCCGTCGGGAAGGTCGCTTCGTCATCGGAGGTCACGCTCCTTCGGACGAAGTGAATTGCAGGGGGCATGCCACGCTGCGCGCGTGCGCGGCGCACGCGCACAGCGCGGCGCACGCGCACAGCGTGGCGCCCGACGCGCAGGACGCCCGGCGCGCGCTGGAGCGCCTCGCCCCGCGCGCGCCGCGCCCCAGGGCCGCGATCAGGCCTTGAGCTCGTCGAACTCGCCCGGCTTGCCGAAGGAGCCGAAATTCTCGATCGGCCCGCCGCCGTCCTCGGTGCAGCCGACCGCGTTCGCCAGCGTCGTCAGCAGCTTGTTGTGCGGCGCGTCCCTGTCGTTCAGCGTATTCGATTGCGCCGTCACCTTGATGTACTGCCCCGTCCTGAAGTAGCCGCCGCAGCTCCCCGCGATGATGTACGGCAGGTCGCGGAAGTCGTGGCGCTTCCCGTCGGAGAGCTCGTTCATGTACACGACCGCGCAGTTGTCGAGCACGGTGGCCCCGCCCTCCTCGTAGCTGGCGAGCCGGTCGAGCAGGTAGACGTACTCGCCCATGTACCACCGATCGATGTCGTAAAGCATCTCCTCGTAACCGGCCACCTCTTCCCCGGAGTCGTCGTCCTTCGTGTTCCCGTGGGAGAGCTTGTGATGGTTGTACGTGTGGCTCATCCCGTCCCACCGGAAGATCGGCCCCGCCGCGCCCGAGCCCCATTGCAGCGTGGCCGACCGCGTCGCGCCGGACGCGATCGCCAGCGCGAGGATGTCCATCTGCATCCGGCCGATCTTCTTGAACTCGGCGTCGAACGACACCGTGTCCGGGTCGATGCCCTCGATCTCGGCCGCGCGGTCCGGCGAGAGCGCGCGCGGGATGAGCCCCGAATTGCCCATGTCCACCTCCAGGTCGCGCACCGTCTGGAAGTGCATCTCGAGCTTGTCGCGATCGGCCTTGCTCAGCGGCTTCTTCAGCAGGGCCTCGTACTCGGCCGAGACCAGGTCGAGCACGCTCTCGCGGCGCTTCGTGAGCCGCACGAGCGCCTCCTCCTCGAGGTCCCTCACGCCGATCAGGTCCCGGTACGCGAGCCACGGGTTGTTCTCGCCGGCGACGGGTTGCTCGCTGCCCTTGTACGAGATGTGCCCGTGCACGGTGGGCGTCCTCGCGCCGACCATCAGCGTGAGCGCGGGCGTGCCCGGCGGGTTGATCTTGTTCGCGATGAACTGGTCGAGCGAGATCCCGTCGGGGTACCGGCTGCCCTCGAGCAGCGGCTGCGCCGTGAGCTTGCAGCCCATCCCCCGCATGTGATCGTCGCCCGCGGTCGGATCGAACCCGTAGCCGCGCGGCGCCATGTGAATGCCCCGCGGGATCAGCAGCCTGTCCCGGTACCCGACGAGCGGCGCGATCGCCCGGTCGGCCCCGAACGACGCCTCCGTCAGCGCGCCGTACGACGTGCTCGGGAAGAACCGGGCCATGTTCACGCCGTTGCACATGAAGAAGGCGATGAACCGGCGCGGCGCGCCCGCCGGATCGGCCTTGGCGTCGCGCGGCAGGAGCGACTCGAGGAACGGGAGCCCGAGCATCACCCCGCACGCGCCCCGCAAGAACGTTCTGCGATTCATTGCTCCACCTCTTCCACGGCCCGGAACCGGAACGTCTTCGTCTGCGTGAGCGAGACCAGGAGCTCCTTGATGTTGTATCCCGACGCGCGGAGCTGCGCGTCCAGCGCGTCGATCGTGCACGTGTCCTCGCGCGAGAGCTGGCGGGCGTTGGCGTAACGGTACCAGTTCGTCAGGTAACACCGCTCTGCGACGGGGCTCTCGGCGAGCTGCGTGACGAGATCGACCGCGCCGTCGAACCGGATCGTGGCGCCCCCGACCTGGAGCTCGCCGGTCGGATCGATCGCCTCGCCGTCCTCGTCCGCGCGGTGCCGCCCGACCGCGTCGTAGTGCTCGAACGCGAAGCCCGCGGGGTTGATCATGGCGTGGCACTTGTTGCAGGCGTCCGGGGACGTGTGCGCCTCCACCTGATCCCGGGTCGTCCTGATCTCGCCCGCGATCGGCGGCAGCGTCGTGTCGATGTTCGCCGGCGGATCCGGGAGCGTGGCGCAGAGGATCTGGCGCTGGAGGAACACGCCGCGATGGATCGGCGAGGTCTTGTCGAAGAACGCGTGCGCGCTCAAGAAGCCGGCCTGTGTCAGGAGCCCTGCCCGCTGCGCCGGGTCGAGCGGCGTCCGCACGAGCTTGCCCGAGAACGACCCCTCCACGCCGTAGATCGGGGCGAGCCTGTCGTTCACGAAGCCGACTGGCTCGGTCATGAGGGTCGCATAGTCGGCCTCCATCTCCAGGATGACGTGCCGGATGAACTCCCGCGTCTCGGCCTTCATGGCCGAGGACACGCCGGCGTCGAAGCCCGGATAGAGCGCCGGGTCCTTCGAGAGATCGTCGTAGCGGCTCAGGTGGAGCCACTGGTCGTGGAAGTCGGAGAGGGCGCTCGCCGCCCTCGGGTCCTCGAGCATGCGCCGCGCCTCGACCTCGATGCCCTCGGGCGTGCCCAGGGCGCCGCTCTCCGCCCGCGCGAGCAGCGCGTCGTCGGGCGTGCTGTTCCAGAGCAGGTACGAGAGCCGGGTCGCGACCTCGTAGCCGTCGAGCGGGATGATCCGCTCGTCGTTCAGCGCCTCGCTGAGCTCGACGCGGTAGAGGAAGTGCGGCGACTGGAGCATCGCCTCGATCACGTGGCGGACACCCTGCTCGAACGGCGTGCCCGCCTCGAACAGGCCGTCGCCGCGGCGGTAGGCGGCGGCATACGCCTCCTCCTGCGCCGCGGAGAGCGGCCTCCTGTAGACGCGCTTGCCGAGCCCCTGGATGAGCTGCCGGGCGCACGCCTCGCCGTCGCCCTCCGGGGCGCAGGGCAGGATCCTGTCGAGCACGCCCCGGTCGGCGACGACGCCCTCCGCGATCGTCTCCGCCGCACGCCGGTAGTCGCGGGCGAGGCGGTCGGAGACGGTGAGCGCCTTTGCGTTGTTGTCGAACCCGTCGAACGCCGGATCCGCGAGGAACGCCGCCGAGGCCTTCATGTCCTTGCCGAACAGGTCCCGGATCGTGTTGTCGTACTGCGCGTGCGTGAGCCGCGTCAGGCGCGGGGTCGGGCCGGGCGCGGTGACGCCCGGAGCGCACTGGATCTCGGCGCCGGGGTCATCGACCGGGGCCGGATCGTCGGCATCTCCACTCTCTCCCGAGCACGCGGCGGCGCTGGAGAGCGCGAGGGCCACGAGCAGGATCCTCGGGGTGCTTCGGTCCACGGGCAGCTCCCTTCGCGAAGAGTCGCAAAGCAAGAATCTACGATCGATCCGGAGAGAAGGGTATCGACGGCGAGCGCCGGCCGTCAACGCGGGGCGACCGCGGCGCAGCGGATCTCCGTGGTGGACCGGGGCGGTTCAGCGACGCCGGGGAACACGGCCGTGACGCGCCGCGCCCGGGCCTGTGCCGTGCCGTACGACAGGGACGCTGACCGGCGGAGGTGCGCGGGAGGGAGGGTGAAGAGGGGGAGAGGTGGTGAGGAGAGAGGGGATCCTGAGGCGAGCGCGCGGGACGGCGGGGCCGCCGCGCGATCAAGGCGCCTTGAACGAGGGCTGGCAGCGGCCCTCCACGCAGACGGCCGCCGTCCCCGGCGGGTAGATGGGCGCGCACGCAGGACACGCCACGGGCCCGTCGGGGCAGACCAGCGCCGCGAGATCGGCGCTCCGGTTGATGGCGACGATGCCTTCTCCACTGCACCCCTCGCAGCAGCCGAGGCCGTTACGCAGGACACACTCCGCGTCCTCGGTGCACTCCGTGAGCGGCGACTCGCGCACGTCGAGGACGACGCATTGCCCGCGCTCGCAGGTGGCGGTGAAATACTGGGAGGTGCGCTCGGCCTCGGTGACCTCCTGGCACGGCCCGCACGCGACGTCTCCGCACCCCGTGGAGGCCTCGTAGGAGCCCGCCATGGCCCGGTTGATGGCGACGAACGCGCGGGCGTCGACAGGATCGCAGGCGCCGCAGCAGCCCGGGCTCGCGAGCATGCACTCGCCCGGCGCATCGCAGGCATCCATGTCGGGCGCGCCGCCCTGACAGGCCTGCTGGCACTCCTCGAGCGAGTCGAACCGGTTCGCGTTGCCCTCGCACCCGCCGTAGGTGAACGGCCTGCACAGGCCGGTGCTCGGGTCGTGCCAGTACTTCGGGAACGCCGCATCGCACGGGCCGACCTCCATCGGCAGCGTGCACGCGTCGGGCAACCCGCCGCCCCCGCCCACGCCGCCGGTCACCGCGGTCGTGGTGCCCCCGCCGCTGCCCCCCACGCCGCCGGTCACCGCGGTCGTGCCGCCCCCGCCGCTGCCCCCCACGCCGCCGGTCACCGCGGTCGTGGTGCCCCCGCCGCTGCCCCCCACGCCGCCGGTCACCGCGGTCGTGCCGCCCGCGCCCGGATCCCCTCCCGCGGAGCCGCCCTGGTTCACCGTCACGGTGCACCCCGCGACGAGCAGAAGGGAGGTAAGCAAGCCAAGACCCAGGGATAAGCGCCGGAGCATGCCAGGGACATTTGCAATCGGCGTGCCCTGGACGTCCGGCGGGCGATGCCGCAGATCGCCCGGGAAATCGGGGGCCTCCAGGCCAGGGTGTGCCACGCCGGCGCGGCACACCCTGACGACGTCGTCGAGGTGGCCTCCGCGGGCTCGCGCCCCGCACCGCGGAAGACCTCATCCCACCTTCCGCCGGCGCGGCGCGGCATGCGCCGGGCGCGGGCGCCCGTCCTGCGCCCACGCCCGTCACGAGGGGTGATCACGCGCGCGTCACGCGGGGATCACGCGGTGATATCGAGCCGCGGGAGCTGCTCGCGAAAGAACGAGTTGTACTTGGGATCGTTGTACCGCTCGTACTCGATCACGAACGGCGTGAGCTGACTGACACCACCTTTGTAGCGAATGGTGAGGGCCATCGGCGTGACCTCGCGGTAATTGCTCTCCGGCGGCAGGTCGTCGTTGATCTTGCCGCCCGCGGAGAACAGGGTGAGGAGCGTGCCGTCGGGCTCGTCGTACACGACGCGGAAGCCCTCCCGGATGCGCTCGTGGCCGCGGATCAGCGTGGTGCAGCCGAGCTTCTGCAGGAAGCTCCTGAACTGCCGCTTGCCGAACGGGAAGCGCGCGGTGGCCTTCTGGAGCTCCGGCGGGATCGTGTCGACCTCGCTGGGGTCGCTCCAGAGCATCTGGAACCGGATCTCGGGGTCGTTGAGCGACGCGATCGACCGCCACTTGGCGGCGAGGGTGTCGTCGCGGGGGATCCCCGCGTGGACGAAGAGGATGCGGTCGAAGACCAGCATGTTGGGGAGCGCCTCGAACAGGCGCATGTACGCGGCGAACACCTCGTTCGGCGCGATGGCCGCGAGCGAGCTCATCGCCTCGGCGGGCCGCACCGGCGCGAGCACGCGGCCGTTCAGCTCGACGTAGTACTCGTGGTTGCCGCGCAGCACGAACACGTGCTCGGGCGCCGCGAGGAAGAGCTGCATCACCGTGCGCAGGACGCCGTTGTAGCTGAACCGGCCGCGATCGATGTAGTCGCCCAGGAAGACGAGCATGGGCCGCGGGGTGTGCGCCGGGTCGTCGCGGTGGGCCTGCACCTTGGCGAAGAAGTCCGCCTGCATCAGCGCCGCCTTCAGGCACGAGTAGCAGCCGTGCAGGTCGCCGATGACCAGGAGCTCGACCTCCTGCCCCGGCGCGGGCGCGGCGACGTAGACGTGGCCGTCGAGGAACGGCGCCTGCCCCGCGAAGCCCGAGAAATCCAGCGCGCCGTCGAGCCGGCCCGCGCCGAGCGCGCGCTGCTCCGCGAGCCGGGCCTCGAACCGGTGCATGAGGTCGAGATCGACCTTGGCCTGCTCCGCGAACGTGGCCGGATCGGTCGCGTAGTCCCACTCGAACGCCTTGAAGAACGGGTGATCGACCTCGCGCGCCCGCTTGCGCGTGGCCGGGTCGATCACCACCGCGCCCTGCTCGACCGCCTCGATCTCCACGTCGTCGATCTCGACCGGCGCCGAGAGGAGGGCGACGAGCTCGTCGCGGAACCTCTCCTCGTCCGGGTGGACGATGCCGTCGGCGTACATGAGCCCGTCGACGGTCGCGAGCAGCGCCGCGCGGTTGTCGTCGTCGAAGCCGTCGAGGAGCTCGAAGCAGCGGAGCTTGAGCTTCGCGAGGACGTAGTCTCTCGGGTCCTCGCCCTCGGCGACGCTCTCGGTGAAGTGACTCTGGATCTGGTGGTCGATCTCCGAGAACACCTCGTGGAAGTGGTTGACCCAGCGCGCGGTGACGTCCTGGTTCGCCGGGGCCTCGTCCCCGAGCGCGTCGCGCGCCCGCTGCACCACGAGCTCCTGGATGTGGGCGCGGATGAACGATTTCTCCGTGGGATCGAGGTCGCCGTCGATGTACCCGAACGCGGTGAGGTAGTAGATGATGGCGTGCATCTGCTGCTCAGCGACGCGTGGATCTGGGCTGAACGACATCATCAGGCAGCTCTCCTCTCGCGGTGGTCTCCCAGGGTAGCGCAAGACGGGCGCGCCGCGGCAAGGGCCGCGTCACGGGCCCCGGAGCAGCTCCGGCACCACCTCGCCGTCGCGCAGGTGCTCGCGCGGGGGGATGCCGAAGGCGAACAGGAACGTGGCGAGCAGATCCGGCGGGGCGATCGGCCTCGGGCCGTCCTGGAACGTCTTCGCCGGGGCCGGCAGGAGCTGCTCCGGGTCGGTCCTGCCGAAGGCGAGGTCTCCGCGGAACCGGGGCGAGATCACCATCGCGGAGTTGTTGGGGTAATGGTCCCGGCCCATCGCCGTGTTGAGCTGGGGAGCGCGGCAGAAGTCGCTCGTCACGAGGATGTGCGTGTGATCCGAGAGCTTCTTGCCCGCCCGGGTCGGGTGAGGGGCCTTGTCGAGCGCGCCGAGGAGCGCCGCGATGAGGTCGAAGAGCTCCTGCTGCGTGGCCGCGTGCTGGCGGTAATTGGCCGTGTGGGTGTCGAATCCGCTGCTCGAGAAGCTCACGCAGCGGACCACGTTCCGCTGGATCGCCTCCAGCGCGAACGCCGCGTTGACGGCGGCGGGCCCGGCGAACCGGGCCGCGTAATCGAGCTCGGGGTGCGCCCGCACGAGCCGGCCCCGCGAGAACACCTCGTGGAGCCCGGATCTGAGCATCTTGCCGAGCCCCTCCGCCTGGAGCGAGAAGCCGTCCAGGGCCTCGCTGCGGCCGGCGCGCGCGGCGAGCGTCCTGGCCTCCTCGGAGAGGAGCGCGGTCACCGCGGCGCGGTCGTCGTCGGTGTCGTAGAGGCGCGCGCGCGTGAGCGCGCGGCTGATCGTGCCGATGTCCGCGACCATGAGCGGGGCGGCGCGGCGGTCGAGGCGGCCGCCGACGAACGCCGAGGGGTACTGCACCGAGACGACGGGGAAGGTCTGGCCCGCGCCGAGCTCGCTCGCGCAGATCGCGTCGAGGCTGGACGACATGGCACGGCCGCCGCCGAGGTGCCTCCCGGTCGTCGCGAACGCCGTCCCGTCGGGGTGGCTCACGGTGTTCATGGCGAGGCCGTTGACGATGCATAGCCGGTCGTACAGGTCGGCGAGGCGGCCGATCGCGGGGCCGAAGACGAGGTTGGATCCCCGCGGCCTCACCGGCGTGAAGCTCCTGGCGGCGCCGCTCCCGGGCGCGTCGACCCAGCGGCGGAGCGGCGCCGTGTCGGTGTTGTCGGTCGTCGCGGGCTCGATCAGGCCCTTGCGCTCGTTCCGCGGATCGGCCCAGAGCGTGACGTCCCAGCCGCCGGCGGCGTGAATGAAGAGGAAGAACTCGTCCTCGACGGCCCGGGCCTCGCCGGCGAGGGCGCGCGCCGGGAGGGCGACGGCGCCCGAGAGCGCGGCGCCCGCCGCGGCCCTGAGCAGCGCGCGGCGCGGGAGATCCGGCACTCGATGCGCTGCCATCGAGGGCGAAGTCTGCCGCCGGCGAGGGCGGTGCGCAAGCGCGCGGGCCGGGGGCCTGCGGCTGCCTCGATTCAGCGACTCGAGCCGCGATCCGTTCCCCGCGCCGCCCCACGGACACCCGCGCTTGACGCGGGCTCGACGGGCTGCCTACGCTGAAGATCAGCACGGTGGTCAGCGCGATGCCCGCGTGGAGAAGAGGCCTCTCCGGACAGGTACGAAGGCGCTCATCGCTGATCGCCGGCGGTCTCTTTCTCGGCAGCATGCTGGGCCAGGCTTGCTCCTCGGCGCCCAGCGGCGGCCCCGACGGCGGCGGCGCGGGCGCTGCGCCCGGCGGCGCGACGGCCTCCGGCGGGGGGACGGAGGGGGCGGGCGGCGGACCCATCGTCGACGAGGCGCCGAGGTTCGCGATCGAAGGCGTCACCACGTGGCGCCACGGCGCGAGCGCCGCATACACCCTCATTCACGACGACACCTGCGGCGCCGGCCTCGACAATCAGCTCTCGGTCGCCGCGCCGGCGCTCGGGCAACGCGGGCTGCGCGCCTCGTTCGGGGCGATCGTGCAGAGCTGCGTCGAGCGCGACCTCTGGGATGCGCTCCGGGAGCTCCTCGCGCAAGGCCACGAGATCGTCAACCACAGCTTCAGTCACCCCGATCTGACCATGCCCCCCGTCGACCTGGCCGTGGAGATCGACGGCGCGCGCGCGACGCTGGAAGCCGAGCTGTCCGGATACGGCATCACCTTCTTCGTGTTTCCCCTGGACGCGTTCAACGACGAGCTCGTGGACCACCTGCGAGCGCAGGGTTACCTCGGCGCGCGCGCGGGCGCGCGGGGCGTCAATCCGCCGGATTACGAGGACGATCTCCGCATCCGCTTCGATGTCTTCGGCCCCGGCTACTCCGTGTACGCCGGCGCCGCAGGGACGCCGTGCGCGGCGGTGGCGCCGGGCGACGAGGCCGGCGGCGCGTCCCCCGCGTGCCGGCAGTACATCCTCGATCAGCTCGTGGAGGACGCGATCGCCGCCGGCGGCTGGGGCGTGCGGGAGCTGCACAGCGTCGCGGGCGAGGCCTGGGAGCCCGTGCCCATCGACGAGTACGAGGCCCACCTCGATCGCGTCAGGGACAGGATCGACGCGGGCGCGCTCTGGATGGACACGGCGAGCGCCGTCCTCCGCTACCGCCGCGCCCGGGAGGCCTGCCCGCCGCCCGTCGTGCGCGGCGACCGGCTCCTGTTCGCCCCGCCGTCGGGGCGCTGCGCGGCGTACGCGACCCCCTTGACGTGGATCGTCAAGCCGCTCGCCGGCGCGCCCACGGCGCTCTCGGCGATCCAGGACGGCGCGCCCCTGGACACCCGGGCCGTCGGCGACGGGCGCTTCCTCGTCGACGCCGACCCGGCTGGCGGCGCCGTCACGCTCTCGGCACAATGAGCGCCGGAGAAAGGAGCGCGCAGTGGCGAAGATCACCGTATACGAGACGTTCTACAAGTCCGATATCGAGGCGCTGCTCGACGCCGGCATCCACGTGAGCCTCGCGTTCGACGCCTCCCACAGGAGAGTCGAGAAATCGGTCCACCTCGAGCTGCTCATCGACGCCAGCCGCGCCGCCATCCAGCGGCTCAGGAGCTGCAACAACAGCACGTACATCAAGCTGAAGGGCGCATTGATGTACGGCGAGGGCATCCACAAGCTCGAGTGCCACCATTTCGAGCAGGATATCGTCGACGGCTCGCCGAAATCGTACGAAATCCGCCAGAACCGCGCGATCGTGCGGCACGGCGACGTGGGGGAGGTGGTGCAGGACATCGGCTGGTGGTGAGCGCGCCGCGCCCGGCGCATCGCGCGCCGGGGCCGCCGCCGGCGCGCCGGGGGGGGCCCGGTGCAGCCGGCGGGCGATCGGTCCGTCACAGGCAGGGGTCTTCGCCGAGCGCCGCGGTGCACGCGCCCGGATCGTCGAACGCGCGGCTGACATGGAGCAGCCGACAGGCGAGCGTGTCGCCCTCGGCGCTCGCGACGGCATAGCCGGAGTCGCCGGCGGCGCCCGGCACCGCGCTGCATGCGATCTCGCACTCTTCCTGCGCCGTGAAGATCGCGTCGTACATCTCCCCGCAGGCCGCCTCGAGCAGCCTGCAGTACGACGCGCAGTTGCCCGTGGACGTGGCGTCGTTGTCCATCCCGCAATGGCCGTCGCCGCCCGGCCCGGCGTGCCCGCAATGGGTGACCGGATCCAGCATGGCGCTGTAGGCGTGGTACTTGCGGCAGCCCACGGTGTTCTCGGTCCGGTCCTCCGCGCCGCCGGGCGCGAGCGCCGAGCAGACGGAGAGGCACTGCTCGCGGGACTCGTAGACGGCCAGGTCGCCCGCGCAGGACGTCATGACGACCTGGCAGTAGTCCTCGCAGCCCGGCTGGGTCCCCGCCGGATCGACGCACGGCTCCACCGGGATCAGGCTCGCGTGACGGCAGTGCTCGTCGGGCTCCACCGTCGCGGAGCTCACGTGCACGAGGCGGCATTGCAGCGTGTCGCCCTCGTGGTTCTCGATGACGTCGAACGCCTCGACGTCCTTGAGCCCCGCGCACATGGCGACGCACTCCTCCTGCGTGGGGAACTCGGGCGAGCACGACGCGGCCTGCAGCGCGCAGTAGCTCTCGCAGTTGCTCCCGCACACCCCGGCGCCGCCCGGGCCCGCCGCCGGGCAGTGCACCGAGGGCTCGCCGGTGCGCCCCGCCAGATCCGCCTGCCGGGCGCGGCAGGCGAGCGTGTTGCCCACGGGCTCCAGGGGATCGCCCGGGTCCAGCGCCGCGCACACGCCGTGGCAGGTCTCCAGCGTGGAGTAGACCTGATTCTCGCCCGTGCAGCTCGCCATCACGGCGTCGCAGTAGGAGGTGCACGCCTCGCTCACGGGGGGAGGGTCCGTGTTCTCTTCCTTCGGCGGGACGAACGTGCGGTCCTCGATGCCGGCGATGGCGTGGCACCCGAGCCAGGAGGAGCCCGCCAGCGGGGCGAGCAGGAGGAGCGGCAGGAGCCCTGTCGTGCGCCTCATTCGAACGTCCCTCCCACGCGCAGCCCGACGTTGCGCGCGTCCACGAGCGGCCCCACCTGGACCCCGGACGACGACCTCGGCGCCACGAGGTACAGCACGGCGCCGCCGATGACCGCGGCCGCCCCGACCCCGAACGCGATGTTCGAGGCGGTGGCGGCGCTGCTCGCCTCCTCCGTCAGCGTGACGCCGCGGGGATCCTCGCACGTGCTGCCGCCCTTGCAGTAGCCCTCGGCGTCGCCGTTCTTCGAGAGGGCCTTCACGCCGAAGAACGTCCCGACGCCGAGCCCCACGATGCCCGCGCCGCCCACGACGAGGCCGAGCGTGCGCATCGCGTCGCCCCGCGACCCCGCCGGCGCCGGCGCGGGCGCCGGGGTGGGCGCTGGCGCCGCCGCGCCGCGCGCGGGCGCCGGGCCCACGGCCTCGCCGGGCGGCGGCTCGCCGGGGGCGGGCGGCGGCGCCTCGAGCCGATCGAGCGGCGGCACATCGACGTTCGCCACGGCCTTGTTCTTCCCCAGCTTCACCGTCGTCGTCCAGGTCTCGTGCCCCGGGGCGCTCGCCTCGATCGCGATCTCGCCCGGATCCACCGGGATCGCGATGCCGAAGACCGCCCGCTCGACGACCTTTCCGGAGGAGCGCACCGTGAACTCCGGGAGCGACAGGTTCTCCGGCGCGACGCGGATGCTGAGCTTCGACAGGGTCGGCTCCAGCCGGGCCGCCCTCGCCTGCGCCTTGCGGGCGCGCTCGGCTTGCCCTGCGGCCCTCGACTCCGACATGGCCTGGCGGAACGTGGCCCAGGCGCTCGCCGTGCGGCCGGTGTTCTCGTAGCACTCGGCCAGGTAGAGGAGCGTGCCAATCCCCGGATCGACGCGGTGACTCTCCTCCAGCTTCGGGCACGCCTCCGCGCTGCGCCCCTGCCTCATCAGATCGAGCGCCGCGTCGAAGAGCGCCTCCGCCACGGCCTTCTCGGCGGCGCTCGGCTCCGCCCGCGCGGGGAGCGCCCCGGAGATCAACGCCGCGCACAGACCCAGGGCGATGGGGGTTGCGAGGCTTCGCTGATGGCGTCTCATTCGTCCTGTATTCTCCTCCAAGCTGACCGCGACAGGGCCCGTGGGCCGTCGCCCGGTTGACGCGGGCGCCGCGCTCAACGCCGCCCGCCGAAGTCGCTGATCGGATTGCTCCCGTCTGGCTCCGGGCGCGCTCCCGGGCCCGGCCGCGGGCGTTCGGCCGGTCGGGGCGCAGGGGTCGCCGGCGGCGCGGGCCGCCGGGCGGTGGGCGGCGCCGCCGGGCTGGAGGACGTCTCCGGCGGCGGCGCGGCCGCGCTGCTGGCCGGCGCAGGCGGCTCCGGCGCGCCGGGGGCCGCCTCGGGCGCCGCGGCGCTCGCGGCGCCGGCCGCCTCGTCGGGCGCTGCGGCGCTCGCGGCGCCGGGGGCCGCCTCGGCGCTCGCGGCGCCGGGGGCCGCCTCGGCGCTCGCGGCGCCGGGGGCCGCCTCGGCGCTCACGGCGCCGGGGGCCGCCTCGGGCGCGTGCTCCGGCGCCGCCGCCGCAGGTGGCGACGCCGCCGCGGGCGCGGGGGGCTGCTCGCCGCCGGCGGTGTTCCCGGAGCGCAGGAAGAGCACGGCGCCGAGCGCGAGCGCGGCCAGGGCGCCGCCGGCCGCGAGGGCCAGGCCGAGGAGCGCGCCTTTGCGCCCCGCGCGCGCCGCGTGGCCCGTGTTGCTCCACGAGTTCGCCGTGGGACCCGTCTCCGCGGACGCCGCGGGAGACAGCCCGCCGTGCGGCACGGACAGGCGCGATTCGCCGGCCTGAGGGCCACCGGTCGTCGCCCCGGACAGGCTGACCGTCGCCCCGGGCTGGCTGTACGCCGTGCCGGGCTGGCTGTACGCCGCCCCGGGCTGGCTGTACGCCGCCCCGGGCTGGCTGAACGGCGTCGGTCCGGGATCCGGGAGCCCGAGCACGCGGCGCGCGCGCTCGACGTGGACGTGGCTCCCGGCCGGACCGAACCCGAGGAGCGCAACCCCCAGATCCCCGACGTTCCTCCACCGCTGGTCGGGCTCCTTGGCGAGGCAGCACATCACCGCCGCGTCGAGCTCGCGCGGGATATCGGGGCGGAGCTGCGCCATCGTGGCGGGGACCTCGTGGAGCAGCGAGGCGAAGAGCTGAGCGACGGAGTCGCCATCATAGGGAGTCCGCCCGGTCAGCATCTGATACACGATGACGCCGAGCGCCCAGATGTCGGTGCGCGCGTCCACGTCCCTGGCAGACCGCACCTGCTCCGGGGACATGTAGAGCGGCGAGCCGAGGAGGGCCGCTGTCTTGGTCAGCGCCAGCTCGTCGCGCGAGCTGCCGAGCAGCGATTTGGAGATGCCGAAGTCGAGGACCTTGAGGACCCGCCCGCCGTCGGGCCGGCGCGAGAGGAACAGGTTGGCCGGCTTGAGATCGCGATGCACGATCCCCGCGGCGTGCGCCTCGGCCATGGCCTCGATGGCCTGGAGGATGTAGCCCACGGCCTCCACCACGGGCAGCGGGCCTCGCGCCCGGATCTCGTCCGCGAGGTTGTTCCCCTCCAGGAACTCCATCACCATGTAGGGCATCCCGTCCTGCAGCGAGCCGACATCCAGGACGCGCGCCACGTGCTCGCTCTTGATCCGGGCCAGCGCGCGCGCCTCGCGGCGGAACCGCTCCGCCGGGTTGCCGTCCCCGACGCCGGGCGAGAGCAGGAACTTCATCGCGACCCGCTGCTCGAGCTCCAGGTGCCACGCGGCGACGATCATGCCCATCGCACCTGAGCCCACGATCTGCTCCACGCGGTACTTGCCCGCCAGCACATCGCCCACCGCCACGGGAGCCGCCGCCATGGGCCGTAGGGTAGCCGAGATCCGGGGGGATCACCTACTTCGGAGAGCCACGTCGTGCGCGCGAGACGGGAGAGCCTGCGCACATCCCCCCGGGACAGCCGTGTGCCCGGACACGCGCCTGGGCACGTGGAAGGCGGCTCGATGCCCTGCCGGCGAGGCCCGAGCTTCCGCGATGAACGGCGCCCTCGGCGAGCACCGCGCAGAGCCCGCAGCGGATCGCCCCGGGCCCCGCGATGCGCGGCGCCCTCAGAGCATCATGCCGCCGGACGCCTCGATGCGCTGGCCGGTGATCCAGTGGCTCTCGGGCGCGAGGAGCAGGGCGGCCAGGCCGCCGATGTCGTCCGGGAGGCCGACCCGGCCGAGGGCGGTCTGGGCGGCGAGGGCCCGGTTCAGCTCGGCGTCGTCGCGCACGCGGCCGCCCCCGAAATCGGTCTCGATCGCGCCCGGCGCGAGCACGTTGACCGAGATCTTCCGCGGTCCGAGCTCCTTCGCCAGGTAGCGGGTGAGCACCTCCACGCCGCCCTTCATCGCGGCGTAGGCGGAGTACCCGGGATAGGTGAACCGCGCGAGCCCGGACGAGACGTTGAGGATGCGCCCCCCGTCCGCGAGGAGCGGCAAGAGCTTCTGCGTGAGGAAGAACGTCCCCTTCAGGTGGACGTTCATGAGCGCGTCGAACTGCTCCTCCGTGGTCGCGGCGAAGCTCGCGTGGGCGCCGATGCCGGCGTTGTTCACCAGGCCATCGAGGCGATCGCGCCCGAAGCGGCCGGCGAGCTCCGCCCTCACCGCCCCGGCGAACGCGTCGAAGCCGCGCGTGTCGCCGACGTCGAGCGCGAGGGCCGCGGCCTTGCCTCCCCTGGCCTCGATCTGCCTCACCACGCCCGCCGCCTCGGCCGCGGCGCTGCGGTAGGTGAGGATGACGCCCGCGCCGCGCTCGGCGAGGTGGAGGGCCATGCTCTTTCCCAGCCCGCGGCTCCCACCGGTGATGAGGGCGACGGGGCTCTGCTTCGGTGTGCTCATGGTCGGATCCTTTCGAGGGCGACGCGGCGCCTCGCCGCTGTCCGCGATCGTGAATAGCGAGCCGTCTCCGGTTGAGAAAGCCCCGGGATTCCGACACACTGTTTCGTCGGCCGGAACAATGAGCGTCGATCTCGAATCGCTGAAGATCTTCGTGAAGGTGGCGGAGCTCGGGAGCTTCACGCGGGCCGGCGAGCACCTCGGCGTGCCCAAGGCGCGCGTGTCGCTGCGGCTCTCGGCGCTCGAGGCGGAGCTCGGCGTCCGGCTCCTCCAGCGCACGACGCGCGTCGTGCGCCTCACGCCCGACGGGGAGGAGCTGCTCCCGCGGGCGCGGCGCCTGGCGCGCGAGGCCGACGAACTCGGCGCGATGTTCCAGGGGGGCAGGGCCCTGCGCGGGCGCGTGCGGATCGATCTGCCGGTGCACCTCGCGCGCGACGTCATCATCCCGCGCCTGCCCGAGCTGCTCGCGCGCCACCCCCAGCTCGAGGTGCTCATCAGCACGACCGATCGGCGCGTCGAGCCGCTCCGCGAGGGCTTCGACTGCGTGCTGCGCATCGGCGCCCCGGGCGACGAGCAGCTCGTCGGCAAGCGGCTCGGCGTCCTGCGGATGATGAACTGCGCGAGCCCGTCGTACCTGCGCGAGCACGGCACGCCGCTCCGGCTCGAGGATCTCGATCGGCACCTCATCGTGCATTACTCGACGAAGCTCGGCGCCGACGCGCCGTCGTTCGAGCACCCTCACGACGGCGGCTACCGCGAGCGGCCGATGCGCAGCGTGGTGACGGTGAACAGCGCCGACGCCTACGTCGCGGCGTGCGTGGCGGGGCTCGGCATCATCCAGGCGCCGCGGATAGGGATGCTCGCCCGCGTCGCGGAGGGCGCGCTCGTCGAGGTCTTGCCCGCCCTGCCCTGCGCGCCCATGCCGGTCACGCTGCTCCACACGCACGAGCGGAGCGTGCCGCGCCGCGTGCGCGCGGTGATGAGCTGGCTCGCCGAGGTGCTCTCTCCGCACCTCGACGCGCCCGGGGGGCGTGACATGCCGCGGTGAGGGCGTGACATGTCACGGGCGCGCTCAGCCGACCTGTCCGGGAAACACGCGCCCTCGCGCGCGCCAAGGCGCGCTTTTCCGCTGCATGGGCCGGCGTTTCGCCTGCAGAACGCCCGGCGCGGTACGAGCGGCGCGCTGCGATTCGCCGAGCTCTCCTCCAGCTTGCAGCATGCCTGTTCTGCGTTCATCCACGGTCGGGCGGGCGACGTCCCGCGCGTTCCGCGCGGCGTCGCTCGGGCGTCCTCGTGAACGTCTCGTCGCAGCTCGGGATCGTCGCGTCGCCGACGACCGCCAGTGCCTCGGCGACACGAGCCGTAACCTCCCTGCTGGGCGGTCAGGTCGCTGGAGCGCAAATTGGCTCTGCCGCGTCGCAGCGGTACCCGTCCCGGCAGTCATCATCGGCAAAGCAGAAGCGAAGACAACGATCGACGCCGCCCACAGCAGCGCAGGTGCTCGAATCGGGGCAGACCAGGTCGCCGCCTCCGGCGCCGCGCGAGCGTCGCGGGTCGCCGCGTCGGCGCGGACGCTCGCGATCACTTCGCCAGCATCATGAGCTCGCCGCGGTTGTGGTTCGTCCAGTAGATCGCGGCCTCGTCGAGCGCGATGCGCCTCGGTCCGGACTGGCCCGTGGCGATCGTGGCCGCCGCGCCCCCCTCGAGCGGCGCCCGCCTCACCTCGCCGCTCCCGTTGTTCGCCCAGTAGACGAACGCGGAATCCACGGCGACGCCAAATGGGCTGGACTCCCCGCCGGCGATCACGGTCGGCGCGCTGTCGCTGCCGTCCTTGGAGAGCTTCAGCACCTCGCCGGTCTCGAAGTTCGTCCAGTAGACGTGCGTGGCGTCCACCGCGATGTCGGTGGCGTTGGCCGGCCCGTCGTGGAGCAGCGCCGAGGCGGTGCCAGGGCCGTCGATCGGCGCCCTCCTCACCTCGCCGTCCGTCCGGTTCACCCAGTAAACGTGCGCGCCGTCCAGCCCGATGCCGTCGGGCGTTTGCGGCCCGGCGAAGAGCTCGATCGGGGCTCCGCTCCCATCGACCGGCGCCTTCATCACCTGTCCGTTGAAGTTCGTCCAGTAAACGTACGTCCCGTCGACGGCGATGTCCTGAGGGCTCTGCTCGGAAGCGAAGGGCACCGCGTCGCCCCCCGCCTTCGGCGCCCTCATCACGGTGCCATCGCCGCTGTTCGCCCAGTAGACGTTGACGTCGTCGATCGCCAGCCCGCGGGGGACCGGCTGCGCCACGGCGATCGGCGTGGACACGCCGCCATCGCGCAGGGACACCCTGCTCACCGCGCCGTCGCCGGCGCCCTCGGGCCCCTGGCTCGTCCAGTAGGCGTCCGTCGCGTCCACCGCCACGTCGAACGCGTGCTCCGGGCCGGTGCCGAGGAGGACGGGTTGACAGACGGAGTCGACGCAGGCGCCGCCCAGGCAGCTATGCCCGCATGATCCGCAGTGCTCCGGATCGCTGGTCACGTCCCCGCAGCCGCCGCCGCAGCCGGCCTGCCCTGCGCCGCAGCCGCCCCGGAGGTCGGGGGCGCAGCCGAGCCCCGGCGTGAGGACAGAGGCCACGACCCCCGCGCGCGCCGCCGCCCGAAGGCCCTTGATCCAGAGGGGGTTTTGCCTCGCGTCCATCAGAATACGCTCCTGCACGTGAAGCCGGCGACGCCGGGCGCGAACCAGGGCGTGATCGCGGCGCCGGCCGGCGTCGACGTCCCCGCGGTGACGATCCCGTACACCGCAGCGCCGATCCCGGCGAGCCCCACCGCCCCGAGCCCGACCGCGAGCCCGATATCGCGGTTCCAGCGGGCCTCGAGGGCATCGGCGGCCGCGTCGTCGTACCGCGCGCAGAGGTTCCGAGGGCAGTCTTCAGCGACCGTGCTGCGGACGCTCGCGTGATCGACCGCGAACCCGACGCCGAAGCCGAGCGCCACGAGCCCCGCCCCGCCGGACCAGAAGGCCCACGCCGGGATGCCCCCGCCCGTCGCGTCTCCTGGCGAGAGCGTCAGCTTCACCGACACCGTCGTCCCCTCCTGCGCCCGCACGGTCCGGCGTTCCCGCCGGAAACCCGCCGCCGCCGCCTCCACCGCGTGCTCGCCCGGATCCACCTTCCACAGGAGCCCGAGCGCCTCGGGGGGCACGGCGGCGCCGTCCACGGTCACCTCCGCCTCGCCCCCGCGCGGCCCGCTCACCTCGATGACCAGCGCCGGGATGCGCGCGGCCAGCTCCTCGGCGAGCTTCGCCGCCGCGGTCCGCGCCCTGGTGAACGCCTCGGGCTCCGACGGCGCCTCGGGCGAGCGCGTCACGTCGAGCGCGACGTTCCGCGCCTCGATCAGCCGCCCGAGCGCCACGAGGCCCCTGGCGAGATCCAGGCCTGTCGTGGGCACGCCCATGATGGCGTGCGCTGCCCGGAACGCCTTCACCGCGGCTCGCGCGTCGCCCGCGTCGAGCTTCGCCCGCCCGTCCAGGAGCAGCGTGCGCGCCCGCTCCCGGTCGGCCGCCGTCGGCTCCGCCGCGCGCGCCCCGCCCGCGGTCGCCAGCGCGACCGCCACCACGATCAGCGAGCATGCCTTTTGCCATCGTGCCATGGCCGCTCCTCCTCAGGACCCGATGCCAGGAGACCAGCGCGGCCGCAACAGGGACGAGCCTCGCTGCGCGGCGTCGTGCGCCGCCGGGAACAGCAGAGTGCGACGCTGCGCCGGCGACCTCTCCGTACGTCGACGGGGCCGGGCGAGAAACGTGTAGCGCGGTAGCCCTGTGTGTCCGTACAATGACGAGAGCTTGAGCTATCAACACAGCAGTATGTGGAGAACGATGACATGCTCGAACGCGCGCGCTTTGCCTGGCTTCCCCGCTCCATCTCGCTCGCCCTCATTGCGCTGAGCGTCGCCTGCGGTCAAGGCTCGACCGAACCTGGCGATGGCGCCGCCCCGGCGACTCCGTCCCTGATCGGCGACGTCGCGTTCTCCACGCCGAGCCAGACGTTCAGGGATCGGATCCAGGTGGGAATGACCACGACCGTCGCGGGGGCCGAGATCCGCTACACGCTGGACGGGCAGCGGCCGACCGCGGCCTCCACGCTGTACACGGGCGAGCCCGTGACCCTCACGGCCACGACGCAGGTCCGCGCGCAGGCGTTCGTGGGGGGCGTCGCGACCGGCGCGGTGAGCACGGGCCTCTACATCGCGCGCACCGTCGACGCGACCTCCGACATCCCCATCGTGGTCGTGGACGGCTACGGCCAGGGCAAGCCGACCGACAAGGAGGTCTACTTCGACGCGGCGGTGATGATCTGGGAGCCGGTCGACGGCGTGGCCTCGATGGCGTCGCTGCCCACGGTGGCGATGCGCGGGGGCTATCACGTCCGCGGGCAGTCGTCGCAGTCGTTCCCGCAGACGCCGTACAAGCTCGAGCTGTGGGACAACGACGACGAGGACCTCGACTACGAGGTGCTGGGCATGCCCGCCGACTCGGACTGGGCGCTGATCCCGCCCTATTACGACCGCACGTTGATCCGCAATCCGTTCACCTACACCCTCGGCCGGGACATGGGCCTGGAGGCGCCACGCGTCGAGCTCGCCGAGGTCTACCTGAACTACGACGCGCGCGTCATCGGGGAGGCGGATTACCAGGGCATCTACTGGATCTCGGAGACCATCAAGAACAACAAGGTCCGCACCGATCTCGAGCAGCTCGACGAGGAGGACCGGGGGCTGCCCGCGATCAGCGGCGGCTACATCTTCAAGTTCGACCAGGCGGCCGCCGAGGAGCCGACGCTCCTCTGCGCCGGCTCGGATCCCCTCCCGGGGTTCGGCGGCTTCGGCGGGCGCCCGGGCGGCGAGCGCCCCGGCACGGGGGGCACGTGCTGGGTCGATCTCGAGGTCGTGGATCCCGATCCCCTGAACGACGAGCAGGAGGCCTGGCTGACGCAGTACGTCCAGGAGTTCCACGACAGCCTCCATCAGACGCCGATCGGCGATTACGCGGCGTACATCGACGTGCCTTCGTTCATCGATTACCTGATCATCAGCGAGCTGACGCTCAACGTGGACGCGTACGTGCGGAGCGCCTATTACTTCAAGGACCGCGATCAGAAGCTCAAGGCCGGCCCGCTGTGGGACTACAACTTTGCGCTCGGCGGCGTGGGCGCCCAGAGCGCGACGCCGGAGTCGGGCGGGGACACCGGCTTTCGCTTCAACGGCCAGAGGAACGTCAACAACTGGTATCAGAAGCTCACCGCGGATCCGAGCTTCATGGCGCAGGTGAGGACGCGCTACACGGCGCTCCGCCAGACGCTCCTGTCCGAGGCCGCGATCGAGCAGCGCATGAACGAGCTGAGCGCGCCGCTCGCGCGGGCCGTGGTCCGCGACTTCGCCAGGTGGCCGGTGCCGAGCATCATCGAATCGAGCGAGGGCTTCCTGGGCGGCCCGACCGCGCCGACGTGGGAGGGGCAGCTTCAGGTCATGCGCGACTTCTTGAGAGCACGGCTCGCCTGGATGGACGCCAACTTGCCGTGACGCGGCGCGAGCCGCCGCGCCGATCGCGCGAGCCCTCGCCCACCTGAGCGAGCCCTCGCTCGACCCGGGCGTCCCGGACGCCTGTGCATCCATACGAGTCCCAGATTGCCGTCTTGGCCGGATCGAGGCCTGTCGCGGCGCGCCCGTCGAGGGCGACGCGCGCCGGGATGAGCCGGTACACTGCGGCAGACGGGCATACGAGCTCGTGGACTCGGAGATGTTATGAGCACAAGCTCTCAGCTTTCGGACAAGAAGTTCCGCGTCGACGTCGGCGGAATGCCGATCGAATGGGACGTCGAGAACGGTCGGTGCACCTGGGCCGGCGTCCCCTCGGTGTCTATGTTCGTGTCAAGCAGCGTGCTCGGGCTGATGGCCGGGTTCCAGCGGATGGCGGGGACCGAGCGCTTCAACCTCGCCGTGGAGAGCGGGGGGCGGCTCAGCATCGGGGACGACTGGAAGTATCTCTCCGGTTACCCGACGTTCGAGGAGGGCTTCAGGGCGCTCGGCATCGGGGCGGCCACCGCGGGCTGGGGCCTGTGGCAGGTGCTCTCCGTGGACCGGGAGCGGAAGGAGGCGCGCTTCCGCGTGGTGAACGGGTGGGAGGCGCTCTACCAGAAGGAGCTGGGTGTCTGCTGGGGGAGCAGCATGATCGCGGGCAAGCTGGCCGGCTACTGCACCCGGCTGTTCGGGCAGGAGTGCGAGGTCGAGCAGACGTCGTTCGCCGCGCGGGGCGACCCGCACGACGAGTTCACGGTGCGCCGCGCGACGATCACCCTGGAGGAGCGGCTGAACCGGCTGCTCGAGGAGGAGCGGGCGACGAAGGCGGACCTGGCCATCGCGCTGCACAAGCTCAAGCGCGAGGTCGAGGAGCGGGCCCGCATCGCCGAGGAGCTCCAGAAGACCGAGCAGGAGCTCCGCGAGAAGCTGTCGTTGATCGAGCGGCAGCAGCGCGAGCTGCGCGCGCTCGCCACCCCGATCCTCCAGGTGTGGGACGGCGTGCTGACGCTCCCCTTGATCGGCACGCTCGACGGCGTGAGGGCCGGGGTGATCACGGAGGAGCTGCTCGACGCGATCGTCCGGACCGGCGCCCGCTATGCGATCCTCGACATGACCGGCGTCGACGGCATCGACGAGGCGATCGCCGACCGCGTGCTCCGGATCGTCCGCGCGGTGGAGCTGCTCGGCGCCAGGGGGATCATCACCGGCGTGCGCCCCGCGGTGGCGGCGCTGATCACGTCGCTCGGCCTCGACCTGTCCGCCGTGAGCACGCAGCGGAACCTCCGCGAGGGGCTACGGATGAGCATCCGGTCGCTGGACGGCGCGCCTGCCGGAGGGGGCGGCGGCGGCAGGTAGTCCAGGAGGAGGACCGGCGCCGCGATCGCCGTCGCGGCCGTCGCCTGGCTCCTGAGCTCGCGCGGATTCGACCCTCAGCCACGGACCGTGGGGGACTCCCGCCCGATCAGAGCCCTCCGGGCGTGCTCGTCGCCACACACCGCCCGTTCCTGCACGTCGCGCCCACGGCGCGCTCGAAGATGCATGCGACGGCCGGGCAGCGCGGCGGGCGCGCGCACGTCTCCTCGAAATTCGCCTCGAACGCGGCGCGATGGTCGCGGTGGATTGCATGCCGGCATCCGCACGGCCACCCGCAACAACCCGCAGGCGCCGGGCACGACAGCACGCAATCGGTGGGGCTCTGGCAAGCATAGGGGTCGCTCGACGCGGGCGTGCTCTGCGGGGGGCCGGAGGGCGGCGGGGAGCTCGGCGGTGACCGCGGACGCGCAGCCCCGGGCACCTCCAGGACAGCCTCCGCGGTGCAGACGGGCACGTTCGCGGTGCGCACGCTGGCGCGCACCACGTGCTGGCCCGGCGGCAGCGCCGACGTGCACGGCGGCGCGCCTCGGAGCGCGATCGTGGCCTCCGCGATCGGCCGCGCTTCGCCGGGGCCGAGCGCTACACGACGCGTCGAGCCCGCGCCCAGGCACGACCCCGCGTTGCACGTCCCGTAATAATCGTAGCCCGGCCCGAGCCCATCGAGCTCGACGAGCCCGTTCGGGCATCGGTCCGGCAGATCGAGCGCGAGCGGCTGATCGGTCGCGTTCTCGGCCACCACGCGGAGCAGCCGTCGTTCCCCGGCGACCGGCGTGACGTCGAGGCGGAGCCGCACCGCGCATCGAAACGCGTGCGCGCCGCCCGGATCGATCATGATCGGCAGGGCCGGAGGCGCGCGGGGCTCCGGCGGCGCCTCCGGCGTGTACGCCCCGGCGCTCCCGCCGACGTTGGCGCCGCCCGCCCTGGTGCCGCCCCCATGGACCACGCGACCCGACGGGGGCTCTTGAACGCACCCCAGGGCCGAGGAGAGGATGAGCAGCGAGAGAATACGAGTCGATTGATGGCCAGGCATCCGCCCCTCTTCCCCCGCTCGGCGGGCGGGCCGCCGTGCGTGCCCCTGCGGACGTCGCCGGCGCCCCGGGTCAGGCTCCCCGCCGCTCGGTTCGTCGCGAGCGTACCCGAGATCGACGCCGGTTTGCCGCTGAACCTTTCCGAGCCGGCATTCTTGTGCGGTCCTCGCGACCTGCGGCCGCGCGCGCTCGAGATCGAGGCCAGCGCCGTTCATGCCGCGCTCCTGGCGGGAGCCATCACGGGACACGCCGTCGACCCCCCCTTGATCCGGACGATTCGCTGGCCGTTCTTGGAGCGCCGCGCGGCGACGCCGCGCTAGCGCGGACCTGCCTCCGTGCACAGCCCGTTGATGCACCGGTTGGTCCGGTCGCAGCAGTCCGCGCCCGTCTCGCACCGCTCCCGGGGCTGCGAGCACGAGCCCTCGGGGATCGTGTTCGTGCAGACCAGGCTCCCGTCCTGGCCTGGCTGGCAGTAGCCGCCGCAGCACTCGTCGCCCGCGCTGCACGCGTCGCCGTCCGGCTTGCACGGATCGAACACCCAGTACCCGCGCGCGTTGCCGGCCAGGAGCTCCTGCCCGGGCAGGTAAAACGCAGGGTGGCTGGCGTCCGTGCCCGGCGCGGCGTTCAGGTCGATCGCGGCGACCCAGAGCTTCTTGGTCGTGATGTTCGTCACGAGGTCGACCCCGCGCGGATCGCTGCAGAACGGCGGGATGACCGCCGCGTTGCCGTACAGGCGCCGGCTGGTGAACACCACCCACGCATACCCCCCTGCGGCGATGGGGCTGACCGTCGGCTCGTAGTTCAGGTTGGCGTCATCGCCGTGATCGGCGTCGATGCCGCCCACCGACGTGCCGTCTGCCATGCATGTCATCGAGATCGGCTCGCTCAGCTTCGGCAAATAAACATTGCCCGCGGCGTCCTTGCCGTTGAGCTGGTCGAGCGGGGTGACGGCGCTCGCGCCGGTGACGCTGGTCCAGGCGATATGGGCCTTGGCGCCCCGGCGGGTCTTCAGGTCCCCGTCCCGGTTGCCCTCGTTGCTGGCCGCGGTCTGGTGGTGGAAGACGACCGACTGGCCGTCGGGGAAGAACGCCGGCCACCCCGGCCGGGTCGCGGCGGGCTGCCCGGCGTCATCGACCACGACCACGGGATCGCTGAAGGCGCGGGTCGCTGCGTCGAATTTCATCACGACGAGCTGCTGGTTGGTGCCGCCCATCCGATTGAACGCAACGAGCTCGCCGCTCGGCGAGAACGCGGGCGTTCCGAGGCCCGTCGCCACGTCGCTGAGCCCCGTCACCGGGAGCGGCGCCTGGGCGCGCGGCAGGGGCAGGAGCTGCCCCGAGGGCGAGAGCGCCATGGAGCCGTCCGGGAACACCGCGGGGAACCTCGCGCCGACGGACAACGGCTGCTCCGTGGCGCCGCTCGGGCTCAGGTCGTACGCCGAGGAGATGTCGTTGTTGTCGCCGTGTTGCACGACCAGCCGCGAGCCGTCTGCCGCGACCGAGTGGCAGACGCGACAGTCGCGATCGTTCCCGCTGGCCCCCGCCGTCAGCGCCGGCCCGGTGTCGCCGACGCGGATCGACAGCACCGCGCCGCCGAACCTGCCATTGCCCCCGACCGCGCCGCTGTAGTTCTCCGCGAGCTTGGTGCCATACGAGTTGTAATAGATGACGCCGCCCAGGCGCGCGGGCGCGATCGTCCAGGTCTCGGAAATAGGCCCATACGCCTGTCCCCCGCGGGCGACGGTGAGGCGGACCGTGAGCCGGTCGGGCGTACCGTCCGGCGTCGGCCCGCCGGCGCTGTTGGTCGCCATGGTCCAGACGTCCTGCGGGATCGGGTGCCGGACGAACGGCCCCTGGGTCGTCTCGAGGATCGCGGGTCGGCCGAACGTCCCTTTCCACGAGAAAGAGCCGCTCGTGGTCCTGAGCTCGATCTGGATCGCGTCGGCGTCGCCCTCGGCCCAGCTCCACATGAGGAGCGGGGCGAGCAGGCCACGAGGAAAGACGGTGTTGTCATACGGGTACAGGAACCTGAGGCCCTGCGCGCTCCCGTCTCCGGCCGGCGCGCCCAGCGCGGCGAGGGTGGCCGGGTCGGCGATCGCCCCGCCCAGGCCCTCGCCGGCGACCCCGCCGATCCCGCCGCCCTGCGTGAGCTGCGGGACCGACGTGGCGATCTGCGCCTGCTGCGCGGGGTTGTCCGGATCCGCGCCGTTCTGCTCGGCGACCAGCTTGACAAGGATCTCCCGGCGAACCGTCTCGCCGTTCAACCCCGCCTGGACGGCGACCAGGCCCCCGGTGGTCCCCCGCGGAACGAAGGTGGCCGAGCTCGACGGGCCGGCCTCGATGGTTCCGAGGTCGCCTCGGTCGACGCTCCAGCCGGCGCTGACCGGACTGCCCATCACGGTCGCGGTATACGTCACGGTCGGCGTGGTCTGACCCGCCGTGACGGTGATCGTCTGCAGCGCGCTCGGCTCGACGCCGAGCCCCAGCTCGGCGCCGCCCGAGCCCGTGGTCGTGGTGGCAAGGGTCCCGAAGGAGCCGCTGCCCTCGGCGACGCCGCCCGTGCCTGCCGCCCCGCCGTCGCCGTTGCCGTTGCCGTTGCTGCCGTCGCCGCCGTTGCCGCCGGTCCCGCTCGATCCGGGTGGGGCGCTGGCGCCGCTTCCACCGCACGCCGCGATGCCCGCCGCGAGGCCGACGACCAGGCCGAGGGCCATGCTCCAACGAGAGGACTTTTTCGCCATCGGATCAGATTACCGCTCTACCGGAGCGCTCATCAATCCCGAGTCGCCGCCGAGGCGGTTTTCACAGCGCGCATCAGCCTGGCTCCGAGATCCCGCGGAATCACCGCGAAGAGCCAGATGTCATGGGGTGGACCCCGGTGAAGCAGAAGGTGGCATTGCTGCGGGAAGCTGCCGCGCCGTGATGCGCTGAAGGTGTGGAATGAGCCCGACGCGGCGCAGCCAGCCTGGGGCGGGCCGCCTCTACTCGTCGTTCCCGGCGCCCGCGCGCCCGCGCTTTCGCTCGGAGGTCTTCCGCTTGTCGGTCAGCCGCGCCTCCACGGCGCCGCGGGAGGGCCGGGTCTTCCTCCGCCGCGCCGGCTCGACCATCGCCGCCCGCACCAGCGCGCGGACCTTCTCGATGGCGTCGTCCAGGTTGCGGGCCTGGTCGCGCGTCTTCTGGCTGGTCACCTGGAGCAGCCCCTCGGCGTCGAGCCGCGTGGCCACCGCCTTGCGCAGCCGCGCCCGCGCGCCCTCCGACAGCCCGGTGATCGCCTCGAGGTCGACGCGCAGATCCACCTTCGACGACACCTTGTTGACGTTCTGCCCCCCGGGCCCTCCGGCCCGGACAGCGGTCATGCGGTAAGCCGCCGCGGGGAGGACGACGCCGGCGGAGATCTCGATGGGCTCGGGCATGACGCGCAGGGTCGGCGGATCCGGGGCGAGGGCGCGGCGCCCTGGGCTCCCCGGGGGAGGGCCTCGCGCGCGGCGAACTCGTAGCTCAGCCGACCGGCGCCGTCGAGGCATGTTCGACGGACAAGGTGGCGTGTCATCACCGGCGCACAGGCGGATGTCGCGAACCGCGCGGCCGAGCTCGTCTCACGACCGAGCCCGGGCGAGCAGCGCCTCGAGCTCCCGGACGCGCCGCTCGGCAGCCTCGCGGGCCGCGCGCTCGGCCTCGGCCGTGCGCCGGGCCCGTGCGGACTCGCGGCGCGCAGCCTCCTTGGCGGCGCGCTCCGCCTCCTCTGGCGTCAACCAGCGCTCCGCGCCCGCCTCGTCGGTGCTGAGATCGAACGACGCGCCCGGAGCGGGCGGCCCAGCCGAGCAACAGGTCGCGGATGCGCTCGCTCAACAGATCATGGGGGCTCGACTCGGGCACCGTCTCCTCCGTCAGCACCCAGCGCTCGGGGTCAGGTACGACCTCGGAGCGACGGATCACGCGGAGAGGCGGCGGCATCGGCCAGAGCGTAGCACAGGGGTCGATGCGCGCTGCGCGGCGGGCGAGGTCGGCGGAATCCTGGGTGCGGTCATGGCATCACCTCCCCCCGACGCGGCGGGAGCCGCGCTGCGGGGTGTCTCTGTGGAAGGGTTCCGGGCGGGCGGGGCGGGTGATCAGAGAAAATACGTCGTCGCGTCCAGGGGACGGCTCGGCCGGAGCCCCCCCGCGGCCGGCGGCGCGCTGGCGGGGGTGTATGAGGCTCCCCTGCCTCAGGCCGCACGCGACGACCGCTCAGCAGGCTCCTCAGGGGTCATCGCTCTGCGTAGGGTAGGCCAAGCGCCCTAGACGAGAGATGAGCTCCTGGAGGAATGCCCGCAAGTCTGAAACCGCGATGTCACCCGGGACGGAGGCATCATCGCCGATCTCGATCTCCGAGAGGATCCATGCCAGGGAGCCGGGCGTCACGCCGCCATCCTTTCGCTTGGCGAGCGGCAGCGCATCTTCCACTTTGTAGCCAGCGCGCTCCAGCGCATAGACGTCAACCAGATCGCGGATCTCCGAGCGGGATAGCAGCGTGCAGAGCTTGTTCGCGAGGATCTCCTCCGGTGGATCGACGCGGATGTCGCCAAAGAGCCGCTTTTCCGGGTAGCCTTGGAAGGCGTGATCGACGACCAGATCGACCACTACCCGATCCTTGCCACGCTTCACCAGACGGCGGCGAAAATTGGGCGCGGTCTCCTTGTTCTCGATGGCACCGCCGATCTCCTGCACGACCGCTCGCAGGGCCTCATCGGCGTGATCGAGATCCTCCGTGGTCGTAAAGAGATCCAGGTCTGCCGTTCGTCGATGATGGAGGTGAAAGCCAGCGAGCGCAGCGCCTCCCGTCACGAAGAAACGTCGTTGGCGACGGAAGAAGGCCGCGAGCACCTCCTCCTGCAGCGGGCTAAGCAGGCTCTTGCTCAAGTAAACCCTCCTTGTGCCATAGCTTCAGCAGAAACTCCCAGAAGCGCTTGCGTCGCCCGAGGTGCCGGGCCAGCTGGCTGAACCGCGCCGCGACCTCTTCGGGAGTGGTGAACCGCCAGACGTCTGGGTCCTGTGCTTCACGCAGGATCTTGCCCAGTAGCCGATCGCGCTCAGGCGGTGATGCGGTGTTCAGCCGGCGTCGGACCTCGCCGACGGGGATGGGATCGTCCCAGAGAAAGTATGGGATGGCCTGATCGTCATCGAGATCGCTGGAGAGCGGTGTGGCTAACTCCGGGTTGCCAGGGCCGATCGGAGCCTCGGAAACGCTGCGTCGAGCCAGGGCTGCTCGGCTTGCGGCGTCGGGTTTGTCAGCCCCGCGGACGCTGCCTGAACCCGGCAAGGGTACGACGTCGATCTTCAGGCCGCCGACGCTCGAGTCGCCCATGACCGCGAGCCAGAGCCAGCTGCGAAGCGCAGATGGAGCGTCTTTCGAGAGATGGTCGATGATCCCGGGAGCGGGTTCACGAAGCAGGCGGACGCTCCAGACGAGGCGTTGATTCTGGGCGTCCAGCGCTCGTTCAAGCGCACGGCGCCTGACCACGAGCGCCTTCTGCCATGTGATTTGTCCCCTTGAATGATGAGAATAAATGACCACTACGCGCCCTTCGCGATCCATGAAGCACCAGTTCGCGCCTCCTCCCACGGGCTTCGCGTCGACGAGATCGAGGAGGACTCGTAGCCATCTGGCCGGGAGCCTGCAGGACCGCGCGATGCCACGAAGCCCATGATAGCCAGACTCAACGGAGGTGCCCGTCAGCTCGATTGTTCGATCGCCCATCGGAATTTCGTACGCTCCGATGCGCTCGTCCGACCAGGGAGCCCAGATGGCCTCCCCAGGATCGACACCATCACACCCGAACTCGCCGTCCTCGCAGAGGAGACCGAGTGTTTGTGGGTCAACAGAGCGCGCATGAGCCGCAAGCAACCCGGCGTCGCGCTCTGCTGCCGCGGCGGCTCCGATCCATAGCGTGGAGTCGGCATGACTCTCCCGCTCACGCGCGCGAACTTCTCCCCAGAGGGTGATCCACTCGTCTTCTTCCGGTTCGAAGCGCGGGGCTGCGCCTCTCGGAAGACGAAGCCAGGGCGCGATCTCGGGAGGCGAGGCTGTCCTCACCCACTCGACGGCTCGATCCACCTGCTCCTGGGAGCGCAGTTGAATCGAGGAGACGAGGCCGTCATCCGCCCAGAACACCCAGGGCTCTCTGTCCGTGGAGGACTCTAGGGCGGCGTCGCTCGCGGGGTTCGGCTCGATCCGGGCGATGCGCACAGGATCCACTGGCGGCTCGATCGGCCCGTTGGCTCCGCGCCGCACGTCCGCAGGTGCGCGCGCCGCGAGATAAGCTTGCAGCTGACGGCAGCCGGTCCTGATGTACTTCTCGGCCACCGTACACACCGGGCTGACCTCCCCACGTACCCTGGCATCGCCGTGGTACCGCGCGATCGCTACATCCATCCCGATGGCCGCGGCCGCCTCCTCGCCGCGCGTGTCTCCGTAGAACTCAGCCTCGCTCCAGCCCATCGCGCGCAGGTGTGCCACGAGCGCACCGAACGCGAAACGAAGCGGAGAGAGCGTGGAAATCTCTGCCTGCTCCGCATGCGCGCGCAGGATTCGGGCGGCGCGCGGGTCGAGCCCCTCTGCCCGCTCCGGTGACCACATGTGCAGATCCATCGAGCCCGCATATCGGAAGAATGGATCGATGGCTGG
Organism: Sorangium cellulosum; assembly: GCF_004135735.1. Taxonomy (GTDB): domain Bacteria; phylum Myxococcota_A; class Polyangia; order Polyangiales; family Polyangiaceae; genus Sorangium; species Sorangium cellulosum_F. The sequence goes on from NZ_CP012670.1 coordinate 9,002,024, forward strand.
AGGCACGACGTACCAGGCGAATCTCGCCGAGACAGGCTTGACTCCGTGATGATCACTTGCCGCTCGGGCGGCCTCGGCGTCGATGGGGAGCGTTTCCCCGATCGACGCATACAACCGATGCGCCCGTTCGAGAATGGCAGGATCCACGTCGACGCCCACGGCGCGCGCGCGCTCGACGACGCCGCGCGCCGCATGGAGCACCGCGACGTCCTCCCGGCGATGCGGGGCGTCCGGGGAGAGCACGTGCTCGTCGACCCACCGAACGAGCTGCACCAGGCCCGGATCCGCGCCGGTCAGGCAGGCGGCCCCGAAGGCCACCATCGAGATGTCCTCGACCATTTGGGGATCGTTGGTGCAAATCACCATATCCAACCATCGGATTAGCTCGCCGATATCTCTGGAAGCCCAACGCGCCAGCTCGGCGCGGAGACGCCTGCGCCAGGCCGTGTCCACCGACGTGAGCGCCCAGGCCAGGAGCAGCGGCGGACCGTCCGCCGGGTCGTCTTCCGCGAGCGTGAGCTCCTCCAAGGCCGGATCGCCGCTCCCTTCCCATGGCTGCCCGCTGTCGCCGGGCAGATGCCGCGGACCTGACCAGACCTGGTCACGCCGCGCTGGCAGGAGCGGAAGGAGCGCCTCATGGACGAAGCGGGGACCGAATGGATGGATCACATCCCGAGCCACCGGAATGCAGAGCTCGGCCAGCACCCGCCGACACGAGGGCATGCTGGCCAGCAGCCGGTCGAGCACCCATCCGTGGTAGGTGCAGGCTGCGCCGGCGTCCAGCGCGGCGATGGCCCGTAGCTCCAGGCGCTCTATCTCCTCGCGCGGTAGCTGATCGAGCCAGAGGCCCGAGCGAACCAGGCTGGTCCCCTGCTGCGCGAGCAGGATCGCCGCCTGCGTCAAGGCGTCGCGCCGATCCCGCAGCACCTCGGGGAGCGGCGGCGCCTCGCCTCGTGCCAGCGCGTCCTGCGCCGCCTCGCATGCTCGGCGGGCGATGAGGTAGTCCACGAGGGGCTCAGACGCCAGCTCGACATGCTGGATCGGCGGATGGAGATGGTCGTCCGGCTCCGTCGCCCACTCGGTCACGAGGCCGTGCTCCTTGGCCTGGTCGAGCAGCCAGAGGGCGTCGCCGATCGAGAGCCCCTGAGCCGGCGGGAACGCTGCGTAGACCGCGGCGACAGCGTTGTCACGGCTCATCGCACCGCGCCCCATGCTGGCCCCGGCGAGCGCTGTGAGCGCCTCGCGCAGGGGGACGCGCCGACTCCCTTCGAGCTTGTCTTGCAGGGCTTCTTCGACGCGCTTGAGCTTCTCGCTGAGCAGCGCAGTGAGGGACACCTCCTGGGGCCGAGAGCCCCAGGCTGCTGCGTGCGCCGGTCTCCGCCGGCGAAGCTCGCAGTAGAGCCGCGCGCTCAAAGGCTCCCGGATCGCCCAGCGGATTCGCCTGTCCGGGAGCTCGATCTTCCACACTTCGCAGGCTTTCCGCAACAGCGTGTCGACCTCACCGTCCGTGGGGAGCGCAATCTCATGGAACAGGCCGACGCGTACACGACCCAGGATCGCCTCGCGGCTGGCCGTTCGCAGGGTCACCGCGGCCCGTATCCGGGGGTGGCGCTCCAGGTGCACCGAAAGCTCGCCGAGCAGCTCGGCCCAGCGGCGATGCTTCCCCGACTCCTCAAGGCCATCGATCGCGAGCAGGAAGCAGACCGGCTCGGGCTCCACCCCGCCATCGCGGACCGAGGCCGAATCGGCCTGTTGAGCAGAGCCCTGGAGGTCTGCGGCGTCCTGCGGGGCTTGCACCGGCCTTCGCGTCCGTCGCACATCCGCGCGCGTCGCCGTCGCTTCCATGGCGTTCAGGATCTCGGGGAGCCGAGAGCGAGGTTGATCCAGCGCATTACGAAGGATCTCTTCCCATCCTTTTTCGACAGGGCAATCCCTGGCGCGGAGGATCACCGCTGGCATCCCGCGGCTCAGCCGCTGCTGGACCGCATGTGCGAGGCCATGGGTCTTCCCGGCGCCTGGCGCACCTACGTAGGCGCCGAGGAGTCGCGCTCCGCGCCAGCGCGCCCATGCGGCGCGAAGGCACGAGGATGGATGCCCCAGCTCGTCGACACAGCGCTCCAGGTGCTCGCGAATGCTGCGCGTTGGGACGTGGAAGCGGTCGCGTTCGAGATCGAGGAGCATCCCGGCGAGCCGGCGGAGGTGTTGCTCGTCGCGCTCGCTCGGCTCCAGCTGGTCCGGGGGAGGCGTGGCGTGACAGAGCGCATAGGCCAGCGCGTTGCCCGCGCCTATCATGCGGTCCAGGGCGTCGAGGGCTGCCACGCGGAGTTGCTCCGCGTCGGGGACATCGCGTCCGACAATCGATAACCGCTCCAGGCGAGCGACATCCTCGCGCAGCGCCTCCAGCTTGGCCGCTGCCGCCTTCACATGGTGGAGAATCTTCGCGCGCGCTTCACGCTCACCCAAACGGAGCGCGAGATCTTCCTCCAGCCGGCCGGTTGCGTGCAGATCCGGATCGTAGCGGACGTTGAGCCAGCCACGGTGGACAGCCTCGAAGCGCTGGGTTAGGTCGGTCAGTGTGAAGACGCTGTCGGTGAACCAGTACGCGTGCAGCCCCTCGTTTTCGCTCTCACTGAGCAGCGCCTCGAGCTTCGCCCCGTCCCAGAGGTCGACTTCGATGCTCGGCGCAATCTTGGCCGCCCTGTCGATCCAGTCCCTCCACCGCGCCCGGTCCGTCTTCTCCTTGCGGCCGCGATCGTCGGTCAGGGCACAGGGCAGAGCAACACAGTAGCGCACGAGGTCCGGGCGTACCGTGATCGCCCGCTGAAAGGAGGCGTGGATCTGATCGATCTGGGTTCGATCGAGGTGTCCGGAAAACCACTTCGCCTGCAGGCCGACGACCTCCCCGGATGCCAGCACGGCGTACGCGTCCAGACCGCCATCGCCCCCCCGCCCATCGGGGATCCCGACCTCCCGGAGCTCACCCGCGTACTCCTTCCGGCACCAGCGCTCGAAGAGCTGGCTGGCGAAGGCCTCGAAGGCCTCGGCCTTGTCCTTCCCGCGCGCGTCGAACCGGCTCCAGTCCATGCCTCTCGCAAGCAACATGCCCCCCGACGCCCCCGGGACGCAAGCTGGCCCGGGCCGCTTCGACCCCCGCGCTGTCTCGGCGCCGGGCGCGAGCGGCTCGATGTACGAGATCGTCGCTCGCGAGAGCGCCCAGCGCGTCGTGCTCACGCCCCTGGCGGAGCATGCGCCCGGCGCGCTCTACCGATCCAGCGGAGCTTCCGTCCCAGCCAGGCCAGGGCGAGCGGGCGCGCTCCTCGATGCCGAGGACGACGGGAGAGCCCGCCGCGCGCCCTCGTGGCAGCCGGGCGTCAATACAGGTGGAACTCCGGGTGCCGCACGAGCCCGTAACACACCGCCGCCCACCCCGCCTCGGCCGGCGAGAACCGCGACCTCGCCGCCCCCTTCGCGCGGTGCCGCGTGACCGTGCCCGCATAGAGCGCGAAGAACTTCTCCTCCCGGTCCGGCGGCGCGAGGCGCGCCGGGTAGCTCAGGAACGTCCGGTGCAGCACGTCGAAGCGCGGCGCGAAGGCCGCCTCGTCGAGCTCCTGCCCGGGCAGGTCGAACGCGAAGATGAACCGGCGCTCGATCGGGACCCGCTCCTTCGCCTTGAGGTCGTGCTCCAGGGCGCGGTCGCACAGCGCGATGCCGAGCCGCTCGAACGCCGCCAGCATGAGCGCGTTGGTCTGCGTGGCGCGCGGGAGATCCAGCCTGTAGTCGGGCAGCCCGAGCGCAGCGAGGTAGTCTTGCCAGGCGTCGAAGAGCGCGGCCCCGTCGTTCCCCCGCGCGCGGCGCTCGGCCTCGGCGAGGGTCAGCCCGCCGAACAGCCGGAGATAGGTCCGGAGGTACGCCTCGGCCGGGATCAGCCGCAGGTCCTCCCTCCGCGCCCCGCTGTGGGCCACGCGCGCCGCCTCCCGCGGCGGCGCGGCAGCGGCAGGCCGCGGCGCCACCGCCTCCTTCGGGCCGCACGCGCCCGCGAGCGCAGCCAGGCCGGCCAGCACCAGGGCCCTCCCCCGCCCCGGCGCCCTCCCCCGCCCCGCCGTCACCGCGCCCCCCCGCCGCGCTCCCCCGCGCCCCGCGCGCTCCCTCCGCGCGCGTATGCCGGCGACCGCACGATCGCCCCCACCAGCGCCCGCATCCGGTAGCCGCGCGACACGAACCGCTCGCGCAGCGACCGCAGCAGCGCCTCGTCCCCGTCGCCCACCGGCCTCCCGAGCAGCGCCTCGGTCACCCGCCGGACCGCGCACGACGCGAACTCCCGCCTCCGCGTCAGATCCGCCGCCGCCCCGACCGGCCCCCGCTCGGTGTGGTCCTCCGAGGCGTACGCCCCCCGGAGCACCCCGCGCTCCTGGTCCGAGAACGCAGGGTCGTAGAACGGCTGGCACACGAGCCGCGCCTTGCCCTGGGCGTTCAGCTTGCAAAAGGGGTTCTCGATCGGGAACTTCTCGGCCGGCAGATAGGTCCACGTCGTCTCCTCGACCCGCGAGAAGTACGCCGCGAGCGGCTCGAGCGTCGCATGGCAGCTCGCGCAGCCGGGGCGCACCATGAGGTCGACCTCGTCCGAGGGCGGGAGCTCCGCGTGCTCGGCGCTGAAGCCCTTGCACAGGAATGCATCGTAGAGCGCCGCCGCGCGCGCCCGGCGCGACGCGTACTTCGTGAGGAACACCGGCATGGTGATGAGCCCCGCCGCGCGCGGCCCGCGATCGGGGATGAACGTCCAGTCGGACACGTCGTGCGGAAAGACGACCGGCGGCACCGCGCTCGGCGAGAACAGGGGCGCCTCGTCGTCGCGCATCCCGAACGCCGTGTGCTGGGCGCAGCACGCCCCGGGCGCGCTCGATTGATAGAACTGCGCGAGCGGCCCGTTGATGAACGTGTAACGCCCGGTCAGCATCTCCCGGAAGTCGCGGTCCGCCCCGAAGACGTGCTTCATGTAATGAATCGCCTCCTGGGCCCACCAGAACTTGTGCCAGCCGGAGCTCGTCGTCGTCACGAGCCCGATGGGGTCCTCGACGCCGAGCGGCACATGCGCCGGCAACAGGAAGGCGCGCGGATCCCTCCACCAATTCTCGCCGGGCATGCAGCGCACGAGCCCGATGCCGCAGCCGCAATCCACGCTCATCCACGGCGCGAGCGCGCTCCGGCACGAGATCGGCTCGCCCCGGTGCGCCTTCGCGTACGGGTCGTCGGGCATCGGCGGGCGGATGCGGCCCGGTGGGAGCGGCGCGCCCCTCGGCAGCGGGGGGATGTCGCTCGCCCAGAGGTGGCCGACGTCGGCCGTCTGCGCCTCCTCCTTGCAGATCCGGATCGCGACCGTCGGTGTCTTGCCGTCCGGCTCGAACAGGAGCGCTCGTATCGGGCGATAGGCGCTGTCCGGATCCTTCCATCCGGCGCCGTAACGCTGCGTCGGAGAGACCGAGAGATAATCTCGGTAGAGCCAGTAGGGGCGCACGAGCGTGGTCCGCTCGTCGAGCAGGCGCTGGGAGATGGGGATCCGCGTCCCGGTGGGGAGCGCGCCGTTCGCCACCCGGAGCCCGCTCTCGAGCGGGCTGAAGCAGAACTCGCCGTCGATCACGGGGAGCAGGCGGCGCTGGTTCTGGCGATAGTAGACGTGAAGCGGCTCCCCGTCCGGGCCGAGCACCTCGATCCGGTGGAGCGTCGTCGCCCGCGGCGCGAAGTAGACCGCCGGGCCGAGCTCCAGCCGCAGGGCATCCATGTAGATGCGCGTGAGCCGGTCGACATACCCCGGGCCGTCGAGGTGGCGCTCGATCCAGGCGTCGAGATCGAAGCCCGGCGCCTCGAAGTCGGCGAGCTCGGCGCGCGTCGGGAGCCGCCCCAGGAGGTCCAGCGAGAGCGCGCGGAAATACCGGTACTGCTCCAGCGTCGGCGCGGCGGCGGACGGCGGCGCCAGCAAGGCCGCGGCCGCCGCCGCGAGGAGCGCCGCCGCGGGCAGCGCGCGCGCGACGCGCCGCCCCCTCACCGCGCCCCCCGGCCCGCCGCGCTCCGCCCCCTCACGGCACCCCCCGGCCCGCCGCGCGCCGCCCCCTCATGACGCCGCCGCCCCGGGGTGCGCCCCGGCCATCAGCAGCCCGAGCTCGGTCCGCGACACCTCCCCCGCCTCCCGCGTCGCCACGATCCCGCCCCGGGACATCACCGCGATCCGGTCCGACAGCGCCAGGATCTCGTCGAGCTCCGCCGAGACCAGGACCACGGCCGCCCCCGCGTCGCGCGCCGCCACGATCTCGCGGTGGATGTGCTCGATCGACCCCACGTCCACGCCCCGCGTCGGCTGGCTCGCCACGAGCAGCGTCACCGGGCGGCTCAGCTCGCGCGCGAGGATCACCTTCTGCTGGTTGCCGCCCGACAGCGCCGAGACGGGCGCCCCCGCGCCCGGCGCGCGGATGTCGAAGCGCTCGATGAGCCGCCGCGCGTTCTCGTCGCGGGCCTCGTCGCGCAGCACGCCGCGCGCGGCGAACGGGGCCCGGTGGTAGGTGCAGAGCACCAGGTTGTCGGCGACCGAGTACGACAGCACGAGCCCGTGGCGCTGCCGGTCCTCGGGGACGTGCGCGACGCCGCGCGAGAGGAGCGCGCGGGGCAGCGCGCCCGTGACGTCGTGCCCCCGGAGCAGCACGCGCCCGCTCCGGGGCGGCGAGAGGCCGGTCAGCGCCTCCACGAGCTCGGTCTGGCCGTTGCCCTGCACCCCGGCGACGCCCAGGATCTCGCCGGCGCGCACCGAGAACGACACCTCGCGGACCACGTCGCCGCCAGCCCCGCGCCGGCCGGCCACGCAGAGGCGCTGCACGTCGAGCACGACGTCCCCGGGCTTCGCCGGCCCCCGGTCCACCTGGAGCGCGACCTCGCGCCCGACCATCATCGCCGCCAGGCCGCGCTCGTCCGTCTCCGCCGGCACCGCGGCGCCCACCACCCGCCCGGCGCGCATCACCGTCACCCGGTCGGCCACCGCGAGCACCTCCTTGAGCTTGTGCGTGATGAACAGCACCGACACGCCCCGCGCCGTGAGCCCCCGGAGCACGCGGAAGAGCTCCTCCGCCTCCTGCGGCGTGAGCACGGCCGTGGGCTCGTCGAGGATCAGGATCTCGGCCTCGCGGTAGAGCGCCTTGATGATCTCCACGCGCTGCTGCACGCCGACCGGCAGATCCTCGACGCGCGCGTCGGGATCGACCTCGAGCCCGTACCGCGCGGAGAGCGCGCGGACCTCGGCGCTCGCCCGCCGCCGGTCGAACAGGCCCCGGCGCACGGGCTCCGCGCCGAGCACGATGTTCTCGGCCACGGTGAATACCGGGATCAGCATGAAATGCTGGTGCACCATGCCGATCCCGAGCGCTATCGCGTCGCTCGGCGAGCGCAGCGCGACGGGCCGGCCGCCCCGGCGGAGCTCGCCCTCGTCCGGGCGCGTCAGCCCGTAGAGGACGTTCATCAGGGTCGACTTGCCCGCGCCGTTCTCCCCGAGCAGCGCGTGGATCTCGCCCTTCCGGAGATCGAGATCCACCCGGTCGTTCGCCACCACGCCGGAGAACCGCTTGGTGATCCCCCGGGCCTCGAGCACGAGCGTCACCTGTGCCCCTCCTCCTCGTACGGCTGGCCGTCGGCGGCCGGCGGGGTGGTCTTGCCGATGACGCCCGTGAGGATGAGCAGCGTGAGCAGGTACGGCACGAGCCCGACGACCGACGACTGCTGCAAAAACCCCCACGACGGCGGGATGAGGTCGCGGAAGAGCTGGAGGTTGATCTGGAACGCCTGCGCCGCGCCGAACACGAGCGCCGCCGCCCACGACCCGAGCGGCGTCCAGTCGCCGAAGATCATCGCCGCGAGGGCGATGAAGCCGCGGCCGTTCGTCATGAGCGGCTCGAACGACGGCACCGACTCCAGCGTGAAGTATGCCCCGCCGAGCCCCGCGATCGCGCCGCCGAGGACGACGTTGACGTAGCGCACGCGGGCCACGTCGATCCCCACCGTGGCGGCGGCGCGCGGGTGCTCGCCCACGGCGCGCGCGCGCAGGCCCCAGCGCGTGCGGAACAGCGCGAGGTGCAGGAGCCCGACCAGCGCGATCGCGGCGACCGCGATCGGCTGCTGCTCGAACACCGGGCCGACCACGGGCAGATCCGCGAGGAGCGGGACGCGCAGGCGCGGCAGCACGCCGGGCGCGTGCGGGACCTCGCCGCCGAACGCGCTGCCCGGCCCGAAGAAGAGCTGCCGGTTGAAGAAGCCGGTCATCCCCACGGCGAGCAGGTTGATCACCGTCCCCGCGAGGATCTGGTCCACCGCGAAGGTGACCGCGAGCGCGGCGAGCAACAGGCCGAGCGCCGCCCCGGTCGCGATCGCGATCGCGACGCCGAGCAGGAGGCTCGGCAGCGGCGGCAGGCCGAGGACCGCGCTCGCGTAGATCGACCCGAACCAGCCGGAGAACGCCGCCGCGAGCATCATCCCCTCGATGCCGAGGTTGACGACCCCGGCGCGCTCGCAGACGACGCCCGAGAGCGCCCCCAGGGTGAGCGGCGTGGCCACGGCGAGCGTGGTGGCCGCCATGCTGGCCACGATCGTGAGCGGCGGCACCCGCGACGCGCCGACCAGCGCCACGACGCCGACGAGCACGCTCACGACCGCCGCGATGAATCCGTACCGCCTCAGGCCCATCTGCGCCCTGTCGCCCCTCTCGCCGTCCTGCCGCCTAGCCGCCCCAGCCGCGCGTGAGCACGAGCCGCTCGCGCTCGCCCCGGATCCGGTAGATGCGCCGGACCAGCGTGTCCGCCGCGACGAAGAGCAGGATGAGCGCCTGGATGACCGAGATCACGTCGATCGGGATCTGGGTGAGGAACTGCATCCGGGTCGCGCCGCTGCGCATCGCGCTGAACAGGAGGGCCGCGAGCACGGTCCCGCCCGGGTGCGCCTTGCCGAGCAGGGCGATGGCGATCGCGTCGAAGCCGTAGCCCTGCGAGAACCCGAGCTCGTGCCGGTGGTGCAGCGCGCTCACCTCGAGCGCGCCGGCGAGCCCGGCGAGCGCGCCCGAGAGCGCCATGGTCACGATCACGGTGCGGCTCACGCGCACGCCGGCGTAGCGCGCCGCGTCCGGGTTCTGCCCGGCGGTGCGGATCTCGAAGCCGAAGGCCGTCCGCCGGAGCCCCCACCCGACGAGCGCCGCCGCGAGCAGCGCGAGCGGGAAGCCCCAGTGCAGCCGGAAGCCGTCGACGAGCGCGGGCAGCCGCGCGCTCTCGTCGATGAGCGGCGAGCGGGACAGCACGTTGCCCGGGGCGGGATCCTTCATCGGGCCGTTCAGCAGGAAGCTGACCGCGTTGAGGGCGACGTAATTGAGCATGATCGTGCTGATCACCTCGTGCCCCCCGGCGCGCGCCTTGATCCACCCGGGCGCCGCGCCCCACAGCGCGCCCGCGAGCGCGCCGAGGAGGAGCGTCGCGGGGAGGTGCAGCGCGGCCGGCAGGTCCGCGCCGAGGAGCCGCGGCAGGGAGTGGCCCGCCCACGCGGCCGACAGCGCCCCGAGCGCGAGCTGCCCCTCGGCGCCGATGTTGAACAGGCCGCCCCTGAACGCCAGCGAGACCGAAAGGCCCGCGAGGATGTACGGCGTCGCCCACACGAGCGTCTCGCTCACGGCCCGCGGCGACCCGAAGGCGCCCTCGGCCATGCCGGCGTAGGCGTCGAGCGGGTTGCCCCCGGCCAGGGCGATGAGGACGCCGCCCAGGATCATCGCGGTGAGCACCGACAGGGCGGGCAGGCGCAGCGGTTCGAGCCACCGGAGCAGCGGCTCGAGCCGCCGGCGCAGCGGGTCGAGCCGCTGGAGCAGCGGGTCGAGCCGCCGGCGCAGCGGCTGGAGCCGCCGGATCAGCCTCTCGCGCATGCCTGGGACTCCGGAGAGGTCACGGGAGAGATCACTGGCCCGGCTTGGTGGGCGGCACGTTCGTCTTGAGCGTCCCGTCGAGGAGCGCTTTCCTGAGCTCCTCCATCTTCGCCTTCACCTCGGCCGGGACCTTGCTGTCGAGATCGTGATACGGCGCGTACCCCGATTTGCCCTGGAAGTTGCCGCTCGGCAGCTTGCCGTCCTTCGCCATCCTGATGAGGTCGAAGGTGCCCTCGGCGATGAGCTTGACGGCGCTGGAGAGGATGACCTTCTGGGCCTCGGGCACCGTGTAGTACTGGTCGGTGTCGACGCCGATGGCATAGACGCCCTTCGTGGCCGCGCCGAGCAGGGCGCCGTTGCCGGTCTTGCCGCCGCCGCCGAAGACGATGTCGACGCCCTTGTCGATCATCGAGACCGCGGTGGTCTTGCCCCACTCGGGGTCGGTGAACGTCTTATCGAACCCGACGTCGTTGTGATAGACGATGCTGAGCTCGATGTCCGGCTTCACGTGGCGCGCGCCGGCGCGGAACCCCTCGCCGAAGCGCCACACGGGCGGGACGGCGTCGGTGGCGAGCACCGCGCCGATCTTGCCGGATTTCGAGACCATGGCCGCGAGGGCGCCCACGAGGAAGCCGCCGTGGTCCTCGGGGAAGACGAGGCCGACGACGTTCGGCTTCTCGGCGCCGGGGTTCTGGAACTGGTCGATCCCGATGAACCTCACGTCCTTGTACTGCGCGGCCGCGCCGTGGGTGGCCTCGGTGAGGCCGAAGCCGGACGTGACGATGACGTCGTACTTCTCGTCGGCGAAGGTCCCGATGTTCTTGGGGTAGTCCTTCGGATCGGTGGTCTCGATGTACTGGGTCGTGGCGCCGAGCTCCTTCTGAGCCCGCTGGATCGCCTCCCACGCCGACTGGTTGAACGACTTGTCGTCGATCTTGCCCATGTCGGTCACGAGGCCCACGCAGAACACCTCGGGGCTCGCGCAGTCGGCCTTCTTCTTGTCGCGGGAGCACGCCGGGAGCGCGCCGGCCAGGGCCAGAAGGACGACAATCGCGAGGCGCCGCTGCTTCAACATGCCAGATCTCCTTGGAGGGGCCGCATTGGACACCGGGCCGCGCACCGAGGCAACCACGGCATCGCACCGGCGCACCTTGGCACACGCGAGCGTGGCGGTCCGGTGTCCTGCGCCGGCGCTGGCGTCGACCGAGCTCGTCCCTGGCCAGGTCGCGCGCGCTGGAAGCAACTTTTTCTGGTCGAGCGTTGTCACAGCCGAGCGGTGGCGCCCGATGAGCCCGGGGGGTGGGCCGCGGGGACGCGCGCCTGCCCTGAGGAGGTCTTTCCATGAACGGTCCTGCCGTCCGAGTCTCGCTGTGTCTTGCGCTCGCCTCGTCCGTCTTCGTCGCCTCGGGCGACGCGTCGGCCTGCGGTGGCGTGGAGGTGATGCCCGCCATCGACCACCGGGTGATGGGGGTCGCCCGTGCCGAGCAGGCGCTGCGCGACGGCCGGCTCGCCGCCGCCGCCGGGAGCGTGATCCGCATGTTCCCCGAGATCCGTCGGATCTCCCACGGCCAAGATCCGCTGCTCAACCGCGCCTTCCGCGTCCTCGCCGTGGCGGCGGCGCGCGCGGAGGGGGCGCTCGGGGTCGGCGCGGAGGTGCCGCGCGCGCTGCTGGGCGCGTGGGGCGGGACCTCGGCCGAGGATCGCCGTGCGAACATCGACTGGTCGATCCGCACGCTCCAGCGGCTGAACGAGCAGCGGAAGAACGACCCGGCGCTCCAGGGCGACCTGGGCGAGGCGCTCGCCAGGGCGCCGGAGCGCCGCGGCGAGGCGCTCCGGCTGCTCGGGGGTCTGGCGGAGAGGGATCTCCTGGCGAGCCCCGAGGCGTACGCGGCCCTGGCGCGGCTGCGCGCGCTCTCGGGCGACGGCGCAGGGCACGACGCCGCGGCGAGCCGCTGCGAGGCGATGGCGAAGAACACGGCCCTCTGCCGGACGAGCGGCGCGACCGGGCCGCAGAGCTGACGCCGATGCGCCCCCGTCCGATGCTCGCCCGCTCGATGGGCCCCCGCGCGATGGGCACCTGTCCGATGCCCGCCCGCTCGATGGGCCCCCGCGCGATGGGCACCTGTCCGACGCTCGCCCGCTCGACGCGCCCCCGCGCGATGGGCACCACTCCGACGCTCGACCGCGCGACGCGCGCGCGTCCGCTGCTCGCCGCGCTGGTCGCGCTCGCCGCGGGCGCCGCCGCGTGCACTTCCGGGGACGCGAGGGGGCCCGCGCCCGCCGCGCCGCCGGCGGCGCAGGACGACGGCGCGGCGGGCACGCCGGCGGCGGCCGCCGCCATGGCCGGGAGCGGGGCCGTGGAAGCGGCGCCCGCCGGGGATCCGGAGCGCGGGCGGCGGCTCGTCGCCGAGTTTCAATGCAACCGCTGCCATGACGGAACAGGGCTGGCGCCCGCGCCGCGCGAGGCCCATTGCGTGGCGTGCCACCAGGACATCGCCGCCGGTCGGTTCCAGGCGCCGGCCGCGGCGATGAAGCGGTGGAACGAGCACCTCGTGCTGCTGCGCGAGGTGCCGTCGCTCGAGGCGCTCGGCGACCGGGTGCGCGGCGGCTGGATCCGCGGGTTCCTGCTGGATCCGCGCGATATCCGGCCGCGGCTCCACGCGACGATGCCGCGGCTCCCGCTCGGCCCCGAGCAGGCGGCGGACATCGCGGCCTACCTCACGCGCGATCGCCGCGCGCTGCCGCCCGTGTCGCTCGAGGGCGCGAGCGCGGCGCGGGGGCGCGCGCTCTACGAGGCCAAGGGGTGCGGCACCTGCCATGCCTTCACCGGGGTGGCCGGGGTGACGGCGGTCGCGCCGGTGCGGCCAGGGGAGAAGGAGACCCGCGCCGTGGGGGCGCTGGCGCCGGACCTCCGGGTCGCGCGCGATCGCATGGAGCCGGAGAGCCTCGTCGCGTGGCTGCTCGATCCCGCGGCGATCAAGCCCGGCACGCCGATGCCCAGGCTGCCGATGTCGCCCGCGGAGGCGCGGGATCTCGCGGCGTTCGTCCTGACCGCGCCGCTCGCGCCGCGCGTGCCGGAGCGGGTGCCCGACAGGCTGCCTGTCCTGACGCGGCGGGTGACCTATGAAGAGGTGGATCGGCGGGTCTTTCGCGTCACGTGCCGGCATTGCCACTCCGAGCCCGATTACGCGCTCGGCGACGGCGGACCTGGCAACACCGGGGGGTTCGGGTTCAAGCCGCGCGGGCTGAACCTCGCCACCTACGAGGGGATCGCCGCGGGCTACATCGACGATCACGGCGAGCGGCGGAGCGTCTTCGCCGCCGGGCCAGGCGGCCGATCGCGGCTGGTCGCGGCGCTCGTGGCGCGTCAAGCGGAGGAGGCAGGCCACCCCGATCCGGCGGTGCGCGGCATGCCGCTCGGCCTGCCCGCCCTCGGTCCGGAGGAGATCCAGCTCGTCGAGAGCTGGATCGCGCAGGGACGCCCTCAGTAGCGCGCGGCGGCCTCGCGGCAGCGCGCGGCGGCCTCGCGGCAGCGCGCGGCGGCCGCGAGGCCGGGGCGAGGCGGCGCGCGCTCGACGAATGGCATCGGCGAATCAGATGACCCACGAGGGACGCGCGGGGCAGGATCTCGGAGGACGACCTCGACGCAGCGCTCGCGGCGCTCGCCGATCGGACGAGGCGCGAGGAGGTGCTCGTGGCGACGCCCCGGCGGCAGGGCTGCCGAGGTCGCACGCTGGCCGTCGGAGCCTGTGTCCGGGGCGTCCGCGCACGGCGTGGCGGGGTCCACGCCACCGGGAGGGAAGCCTGCCGAAAGTCGCGGGGCTGAATTGAAATTCAAATCGAGGCTGCCAACAGCCTCCGCGCTGGACCGAAATCCAGATCCGAGGCTGCCGACAGCCTCCGGGCTGAATTGAAATTCAAACCCGAGGCTGCCGACAGCCTCCGGGCTGAACCGAAATCCAGACCCGAGGCTGCCGACAGCCTCCGGGCTGAATTGAAATTCAAACCCGAGGCTGCAGGCATCTGTGATGCCGAACAATTCCTGCACCGCTGTAGCATCGGATGGTCTTCAGCGCTCCGGTTGGCCGGATGCCAAGGGGCGGGTGCGCTGGCCCGAGCGCTGCGTGCCCCACGACGGCAGCGTACCGCCCGCTGGACGCGGTGAGGCAAGAGGGCCGCAACGCGGAGGTGCTGGTCGGCGACCCGACCCATGTTTCAGACGCAGCGAGGAGTGCCTCGCCCAGGGCAACCCGACCCATGTTTCAGGCGCAACGAGGAGCGCCTCGCTCAGCGCAATCTGTGATCGCGGCGCAAGCGCCCCCGGAATTCATGGGTGGAGCCTCACCGCCGGCGCGTAGCGCCCGCGGGGGCCGACCCCATGACGCCCACCCCGCACGACGCCCTCTTCAAGGCCACCTTCAGCCAGCCGGAGCACGCGGCCGCGGCGCTCCGCCAGGTGCTGCCGCCGGCCCTGGCCGCCCGCATCCAGTTCGGGTCGCTCGCGCTGCTGCCCGGCAGCTTCATCGACGAGAAGCTCGCCGCGAGCCACAGCGACCTGCTCTTCTCCGCGAGCATCCAGTCCGCGAGGCGCGAGCAAGCGTCGATATTGCTCTACCTGCTCTTCGAGCACCAGAGCACGACGCACCCGCTCATGGCCTTCCGTCTCCTCGAGTACATGGTGCGGATCTGGCAAAGCCACCTGCAGCGCCATCCGAGGGCCACGCGCCTGCCGGCGATCTTGCCCGTGGTCCTGCACCACAGCGACACCGGCTGGACCGCGGCGGTGGCCTTCCAGGACCTGATCGACTTGCCGCCGGAAACCCTGGCGCTCATCGCCGAGTACGTGCCGCGCTTCCGGTTCGTGCTGGACGACATCAGCGCGGAGACCGACGACGCGCTGCGGGCGCGGGCCATGACCGCGCTGGGGCGCCTCGTGCTCTGGTGCCTGCGGCACGCCCGCCACCCCGAGGAGCTGGTGGCGCGCCTGTCCGCATGGACCGAGGTGGTCCGGGAGGTGCGTCTCGCCCCCGGCGGTGGGGCTGCGCTCTCGCGCGTGTGGCGGTATATCTTGAACATCGCCGACCCGGCCCGGCCCAGGGAGCTGCTCGAGCGGCTGCTCCTCTCGGCTGGGCCGGAGGCGAAGGAGGAGATCGTGACCATCGCAGATTACCTTCGCGAGCAGGGCCGCCTCGCGGGCGAGCGCGAGGGCCGGCTCGAAGGGCAGCGGAGCACGTTGCTCAAGCTGCTCCGGCTGCGCTTCGGCGAGCTCCCGGCACAGGTCGTGGCGCGCGTCCGCGCCGCCGACGCCGCGCGGCTCGAACGATGGACCGAGCGCGTCCTCTCGTCGCCCACCCTCGACGACGTCCTGCTCTAGCGCAGAAGCGGCCCTCCGCCCCGGTGGCGGAACACCTGGAGCCGCGCTCCCTGCGCAATCTGTGATCGCGGCGCAAGCGCCCCCGGAATCCCTGGGTAGAGCCTCGCCGCCGGCGCACAGCGCCCGCGGGGCCGCCCCCATGACGCCCACCCCGCACGACGCCCTCTTCAAGGCCACCTTCAGCCAGCCGGAGCACGCGGCCGCGGCGCTCCGCCAGGTGCTGCCGCCGGCCCTGGCCGCCCGCATCCAGTTCGGGTCGCTCGCGCTGCTGCCCGGCAGCTTCATCGACGAGAAGCTCGCCGCGAGCCACAGCGACCTGCTCTTCTCCGCGAGCATCCAGTCCGCGAGGCGCGAGCAAGCGTCGATATTGCTCTACCTGCTCTTCGAGCACCAGAGCACGACGCACCCGCTCATGGCCTTCCGTCTCCTCGAGTACATGGTGCGGATCTGGCAAAGCCACCTGCAGCGCCACCCGAAGGCCACGCGCCTGCCGGCGATCTTGCCCGTGGTCCTGCACCACAGCGACACCGGCTGGACCGCGGCGGTGGCCTTCCAGGACCTGATCGACTTGCCGCCGGAAACCCTGGCGCTCATCGCCGAGTACGTGCCGCGCTTCCGGTTCGTGCTGGACGACATCAGCGCGGAGACCGACGACGCGCTGCGGGCGCGGGCCATGACCGCGCTGGGGCGCCTCGTGCTCTGGTGCCTGCGGCACGCCCGCCACCCCGAGGAGCTGGTGGCGCGCCTGTCCGCATGGACCGAGGTGGTCCGGGAGGTGCGTCTCGCCCCCGGCGGTGGGGCTGCGCTCTCGCGCGTGTGGCGGTATATCTTGAACATCGC
Organism: Sorangium cellulosum; assembly: GCF_004135735.1. Lineage (GTDB taxonomy): Bacteria > Myxococcota_A > Polyangia > Polyangiales > Polyangiaceae > Sorangium > Sorangium cellulosum_F. Next base: position 9,018,169 of record NZ_CP012670.1, read on the forward strand.
CGACCCGGCCCGGCCCAGGGAGCTGCTCGAGCGGCTGCTCCTCTCGGCTGGGCCGGAGGCGAAGGAGGAGATCGTGACCATCGCAGATTACCTTCGCGAGCAGGGCCGCCTCGCGGGCGAGCGCGAGGGCCGCCTCGCGGGCGAGCGCGAGGGCCGCCTCGCGGGCGAGCGCGAGGGCCGCCTCGCGGGCGAGCGCGAGGGCCGCCTCGCGGGCGAGCGCGAGGGCCGCCTGGCAGGTGAGCGCGAGGGCCGGCTCGAAGGGCAGCGGAGCACGTTGCTCAAGCTGCTCCGGCTTCGCTTCGGCGAGCTCCCGGCACAGGTCGTGGCGCGCGTCCGCGCCGCCGACGCCGCGCGGCTCGAACGATGGACCGAGCGCGTCCTCTCCTCGCCCACCCTCGACGACGTCCTGCGCGAGCGCTGAGCGGGGCGGCCCTGCTGTACCCCTAGAGCGACCAACGGATTGAAAGGCGAAGAGGACGCGAGAATTCAACGCAATGGCGCGAAGGCGCAAGGAGAAGATCTCTTTCTTGCGCCTTTGCGTTGATCTCCAGGCTTCCAAGCCGATCGGTGTTCTAGCAAGCAGCCGGTCGAGGTCTCTCCCATCGGAGATCGCCTGTTCTCCGTCTCTCTCCCTGGCGAGGGCTGGAATTGGTACAGCGATGCGTTCGCGCGCTCTGCTCACGCGGTGCCGGCTCGCGCCTCGCATCGCCATCCGTTGAAATCGCTACCGTTTCCGGCGACCGCTCGTCATCGACCGGTTTCTCTGGCGGGACGGCTCCGCGGGGGCGAAGAGCGCTTGATGAACAGGCTGAAGCAGCTCCGCCGCGTCGCGACCCGACACGAGAAACGAGGCGAACAGCACCTGCCCATCGCCAATTTGGCGGCTGTCCGCCCGTGATAGCGCGCGTTCACCAAAACGCCCTAACAGGATGGAGATGTCTTGCGGCTTGATCCCGTCCTTCGAGGATCGAGCTCAAGGTGTTTTTCACTAACGTTGCGCCGATGCCAACGCTCGAGCACGTTGACGAGGGCCGCGCGGACCCAGCCCAACGCTGCCCCGAGGCCAGGCGAAGGCTCGTCGCACAGCGTCGGTGCGACCGAGAGCCGCAGCCGGTCCTGAATGATCTCCTGAGCGCGGCGAATGGATCGTGGATCCCGGCGGTCGAACCAGATGGCTTCGCCAAACGACTCGTCCGCCTCGGGACCTTGGTCCTCCGCGGGCCCGAGGTACAGGGTCACGGTGTGTCGTCCCAGTGTGGCAGGCGGATCGATCAGCATGCTCCCAGGAAACAGCGTGAGCCGCGCTCGTGACAGCTCGGTGGCGCAAGCGAAGACTCTCAGTTACAGCGCGACGCTCACCCCGCAGGCCGTGGCGTGAACGCGGCCCCTGGATGGGATGAATCGGGCCCGGTGTACCGGCGCAAGCGCCGCTCGTTCGCGGGGTGTCGGGGCTCATCGCGTCCCGCGTCCGATCGGTGAAGAACGCGGCCACGAGATCGCCGGCGTTCACCGTTCACCGCGGGCCCTTGCGCCGATCTGGGCCTCGCTCGCCTGCGCGACGTAGACGTCGTGCCCGACGCGACGCCCTCGTCAAGGCCACCTTCACCGCGCTGGGGCGCCTCGTGCTCTGGTGCCTGCGGCACGCCCGCCACCCCGAGGACCTGGTGGCGCGCCTGTCCGCATGGACCGAGGTGGTCCGGGAGGTGCGCCTCGCCCCCGGCGGTGCGGCTGCGCTCTCGCGGGTGTGGCGGTATATCTTGAACATCGCCGACCCGGCCCGGCCCAGGGAGCTGCTCGAGCGGCTGCTCCTCTCGGCTGGGCCGGAGGCGAAGGAGGAGATCGTGACCATCGCAGATTACCTTCGCGAGCAGGGCCGCCTCGCGGGCGAGCGCGAGGGCCGCCTCGCGGGCGAGCGCGAGGGCCGCCTCGCGGGCGAGCGCGAGGGCCGGCTCGAAGGGCAGCGGAGCACGTTGCTCAAGCTGCTCCGGCTGCGCTTCGGCGAGCTCCCGGCACAGGTCGTGGCGCGCGTCCGCGCCGCCGACGCCGCGCGGCTCGAACGATGGACCGAGCGCGTCCTCTCCTCGCCCACCCTCGACGACGTCCTGCTCGAGCGCTGAGAGGGTCGAGCACGCAAGGAAGAGCGGCGCGTGATCGACGACGGCCAGTGCCACCCCGCCGGGCTGCCGCCGGAGGCGTGTGGACCGCCGGGGCGAGCAACGGGTAGCGGCCTCCACGCGTCGCCACCCCAGCACGAGCCCGGCGCGAGATGGCAACCCCGGGGTCCGAGCAAGCCGGCGGGCATCACGGCGCCCAGGCCTGATCGTCCGTGTTGATGAACCGCACATCGCGCGACGCGCACTCCGCCTCATCAGGGGGCTCCCACAGGTCGCTCGCCATGTCGAAGATGTCGGGCGGCACCACCATCGAGAACGTCGCCCCCTGCGCGCGGTTCCGCTGCTCCACGCGCTCCCGGCGCAGATCGCGAGGGGCGTCCAGCACATGGATCGTCAGGTCATGGCCGGCGCCGGCCATGCGCCGGTAGAACCGCTCGCGGTCGCGCCGCTGGATCAGGCCGATCTCGAGGACCACGTCCGTGCCCGCGTCCATCGTCCTGGTCGCCACCTTCCAGATCTGTTCGATGCAGCGCCCGGTCCGCTCGACATACCATGAGATGACGCCAGAATCCGGCCTGTCCGGGCTGAAGAGCGTCGCCATCCACTCGTCCAGGTTCAGGTGGACCGCCGCGTGCTCCCGGACGAGCTGATGCGCAAACGTCGATTTTCCTGCCCCGACCGGGCCGAGGATCAGATGAAGGCGCGCCATGCACCGAGGCTGCCCGTCGGCCTTCGGGAGGTCAACAGCCGCGCCACCACGGCCAGCGCAGCGGGTGGTGCGGCCGCGACGAGGCGCGCTCCGGCGCACACCCGTGCTCGACGACGGAGCTACCGCACCTCCACCCGCGCCCCGTCCTCCAGCGCGTCGCTCGGATGCACCACCACGCGGTCCCCCTCGCCGAGCCCCGCGAGCACCTCGGCGTCGCTGCCGCTGCGCTTGCCGATCTCCACCTCGCGCAGGTGCGCGCGGCCGTCGGCCAGGACGAACACCGCCCAGCGATCGCCGCGCCGGAAGAGCGCGGTCTGCGGCGCCTTGAGGGCGTCGGCCTTCTGCCACACCACGACGCGCGCGTGGACGCGGTATCCGTCGCCGAGCGCCGCGCGGGCCTCCGGAGGACCGGAGAAGTCGGCGATCACGTTGACCCGCTGCTCCTCGACGCCGAGCGCCGAGACCTTGGTGAAGCCGCTCGGCTCGACGAGGCGCACCCGGGCCTCGAGCGGCGCCTCGCCGCCCCAGCGCTCGACGCGCACCTCGGCGCCCGGCTTCACCGCCACGGCGTCGGCGGAGAGCAGGTCGATCACGATCTCGAGCGCGCCCGGGTCGCCCAGCTCGAGGATCGGCGCCCCCGCCTGGAGGAGCGTCGCGCTCTCCTGGAAGACCCGCAGCACCGTGCCGTCCACGGGGCTCTCCAGGGCCACGCTGCCGTCGCCGCCGCCCGCCCGCCGGGCGGGCGCGCCGGGCGCGGCGGGCCTCATGCGCACGAGGGCGGCCTCGGCCGTCTGCAGCTCGTACTGGGCCACGCGCGCGCCGAACTTTGCGCTCTCCAGCTCGGCCTGGGCGGCGCGCTCGCGGAACTCCGCCGCCTCCAGCTCGGCCTGGGGCACGCCGCCGCGCTCGTGGAGCGTCCTCACGCGCGCGAGCTCGACGCGGGCCTGGGCGAGCGACGTCTCGGCGAGGGCGACGCGCGCCTTCACCTGGGAGACGCCGGCGCGCGCGCTCCGGGCGTGCGCCTCGGCCTGGGCGCGGGAGCGGGCGTCGAGCAGCGGCGGGTCGATGGGCGCGATCTCGACGAGCGCGGCGCCGCGCTCCACCCGGTCGCCAGGGTGCAGCTCGAGGCGGGGCATCTGCCCGCTCACGGGCGCGGAGATCACGAAGCGATCCTTGATGCGCGTCCGGCCGTCGCCGTCCACGGTGACCACGAGCGGGCCGCGCGTCACCGCCGAGGCCTCCACCAGCGCGGGCTTGGGCAAGGACGCCAGCGCGATGGCCCCGACGAGGAGCGCGGCGAGCACGGCGTAGAGGATCTTCCGGGCGATGTTCATGCGTCAGTCCCTGGTCTTGAGCACGCCCACGAGGTCGAGCTGGTCGACGCGGCGGCGCACCAGGAGCGCCGAGACGGCCGCGGAGACGAGCACCACGAGCGCGGCGTACGCGTAGGTCGAGGGGTGGATGATCAGCGGGAACCGGAACAGCTCGGTGTCCTCGTAGGCTTTGCACATCGCCCACGCGAAGTAGTACCCGAGGCCCAGGCCGAGCGGGATGCCGGCCAGCGTGGTCACGCCCAGCTCGCCGAGCAGGATCAGGCTGACCTCGGCGCGGGTGAAGCCGAGCACGCGCAGGCTCGCCAGCTCGCGGCTGCGCTCGGCGAGCGCGATGCGCGCCTTGTTGTAGACCACGGCGAAGGCGATGATGCTCGAGAAGACGACCTGGATGGCGCGCATCACCCCGAGGTTCTCGCCCATGATCTTGTCGAAGCTCTCCAGCGCGGCGCGGGTGGTGCTCACCCCGGCGACGGCGGGGGTGCGCTTGAGCCGCTCGTAGGCGGCCTCCTCGCCGAGGCGGTCGACGGCGAGGTAGGCGCCGGAGATGGAGTCGCCCTCGCCGAGGAGGCGGTTCAGGGCGTCGAGATCCATGGCCGCCGAGGCGCCGACGAGGTCGTCGATCAGGGCCGCGACCGGGACCTCCCGCACCGGGCGGCGGCCCTCGAGGACCTCGACCGTGAGCACGTCGCCGGGGCGGACGCCGAGCTTGCGCGCGAGGTAGACGCCGAGGAGCAGGCCCTCGTCGGGGAGCGGGACGAAGGCGCCGTGGCGATCGACGGTGCGGTGCAGGACCGCGTCGGGCGAGGCGCCGACGATCGCGGTGCGGTGCTCGCGGTGGCCGGCGCGCAGGGCGACCGGCGCGGCGCGCATCGGCTCGACGTGGAGGACGCCGGGCACGTGCGCGAGCTCGCTCAGGGCGGCGCGGGGCACGGGCTGGTAGAAGAAGACCGCGGCGTCCTCGCCCTGCACGAGGCGAAACTGCATGTTCATCATGTACTGGCCCGCGTCCTCGGTGAAGCGGCCGACCACCACGATGGAGACGGCGACGGCCACGCCCGCGGCGCCGAGCAGCGCCTTCACCGGGCGGCGCGAGACGTTGCGGAGGATCATCCGCGCGGCGGGCGAGAGCAGGCGGCCGAGGCCGAGCCGCTCGACCAGGGTGGGCCTGTAGCTGGCCGGCGCCTCGGGGCGCATGGCCTCGGCCGGGGGCAGGCGGACGGCGCGCGCGACGGCGAGCGCGACGCCGAGGGTCGCGGCGACGACGCTGATCAGGGCGCCGAGGGCGGCGGTGCCCGCGGTGATGCGCAGCTCGAGCACGGGGAAGCGGTAGAACTCGGCGTAGAGGCGCGTCATCCCGTCGCCGAGCCACAGGCCCACGAGGACGCCCGCGGCCGCGCCGGCGAGCACCAGGAGGAGGGCCAGCGCGAGGTAGTGCCGGCCGATCGCCCAGCTCGAGTAGCCGAACGCCTTGAGGGTCGCGATCTGCGTGCGCTGGGTGCTGATCACCCGGGAGATGACGACGTTCAGCAGGAAGGCGGCGACGGCGAGGAAGAGGGAGGGGACGATGGTGGCGGTCGAGCGGAGCTGCTGGAACTCGTCGGAGAGGAACCGGTCGGAGATCTGCCGATCGCGGCCGTGCGCGCCGAGGCCGCCGTAGGGGGCGAGGGCGCGATCGAGGGCGGCGATGACGTCGCCCTCGGACGCGCCGTGGGCGAGGGTGAGGGTGAGGTCGTTGAAGGCGCCGCGCATGTCGAGCGCGGCGCGGAGGGCCTCCGCGCCCATCCACATCACGGCGAAGCGCTCGTCGTCCGGCCAGGGGCTGGTGCCGCTGATCTGGTAGACGTACTCCGGCGAGAGGGCGACGCCGACGATCTGGAGGCGGCGCATGCGGCCGTTCACCACCACCTCGACGCTGTCGCCGGGGCGGAGGCCGCGCTTGTCGGCGAACGCCTCGCCGAGCAGCACCTCGTCGTCGCGGCCGGGCTCGATGTAGCGGCCCTCGCGCAGGTAGAGATCGTTGAGCATGGGGGCGCGCCGCTCGGGGATGGAGATGAGCCTCCCGGTGAGGGGCTCGGCGACGCCCGGGAGCGCGAGCGTGACGTCCGTGACCACGCGGGTCTGCGCCTGCAGCACGCCGGGGAGCCCGGCGGCGCGCCGGCCCACCGACTCCGGGGCCCGCGTGACGCGCGCGAACACGTGGGCGAAGCGGTAGTCCTCGTAGTAGGCGGCGCGCGTCAGCTCCAGCGAGTCGAGCGCGCTCCGCGAGGCCACGAAGACGGCCACGCCCGCGGCGACGACCAGGAGGATCGCCAGCGCGGGCCCCCGCATCTGCCAGAGGTCGCGGAGGAGCTTGCGATCGAGGGCGCGCATCACCAGGCGATCTCCGCCGGATGGAGCTTCTCGGCGTTGCGGCGCTCGCCGGCGATGCGGCCGTCGGCGATGGAGATCACCCGGTCGGCCATGCCGGCGATGGCCGCGTTGTGGGTGATCACCACCACGGTGGTGCCGAGGTCGCGGTTGACGCGGGCGAGCGCCTCCAGGACCACCTTGCCGGTGTGCACGTCGAGGGCGCCGGTGGGCTCGTCGCAGAGCAGCACGTCGGGTCGCTTGGCGACGGCGCGCGCGATGGCGACGCGCTGCTGCTCGCCGCCGGAGAGCTGTGCGGGGAAGTGGTCGAGGCGCTTGCCGAGGCCGACCAGCGCGAGCGCCTCGTCGGCGGGCATGGGGGCGCGGGCGATGTCCGTCACCAGGGCGACGTTCTCGCGCGCGGTGAGGCTGGGGATGAGGTTGTAGAACTGGAAGACGAAGCCGACGTGCTCGCGGCGGTAGCGGGTGAGGCCCGCGTCGCCGGCGCGGGTGAGGTCGTCGTCGCGGTAGCGCACGGCGCCCTCGGTGGGCACGTCCAGGCCGCCGAGGATGTTGAGCAGGGTGGATTTGCCGCTGCCCGAGGGGCCGAGCAGGACCACGAGCTCGCCCGGGTAAAGGTCGAGGTCGACGCCGCGCAGGGCGCTCACCTCGACCTCGCCCATGCGGTAGGTCTTGGTGAGGCCGCGCGCGACGAACACCGGCTGGCCCGCCCCGCCGTCGGGGCCGACGGGCGCCGGGGCGCGGGGCGCGGGGGGGAGATCGACCTTGGTCATGACGGGAGAGGTCCGCGCCGCAGGTTCGCCGATCGGCGGCCCGTCCGCCAGCGCGCATTGACACGTCACGTCTCCAGCGCGCCGGCCGCATCTGGCGATCGAGGACCGGGAGGAGCAGGGCAGTCTCACGGTCGCGCGCCGCGCGTCGCGCGTGAAGGTGGCAGATCGCGGGGGCGATCGTACACTCGGGTCTCCTTGACTGCTTCGGACGAGGGAGGAACAGAGCGCATCCCGCCTCTCGGCTCCCCCCTCGGCCGGACTCCCCGCGTTGGTATGAGGAGGCGCTCTTGACGAATCTTGCCCCGCGAACAGCGCGCTTCGGCTGGAGCGCTGTGCCACGGCTGGCCACCCTGCTCTCGACAGCCTCATGGCTCTCTCTCGCCGGGTGCTCCCTCGACCCCCAGTTCATCGGGCGAGAGCGCGAGGGTTCTTCTCCCCCCGACGACGGCTTCGGCGGCAGTCTCCCGCTGCTGCCGAGCGATGATCCGGGCAGCAAGCCCGGCTGCGCCCCGCGGCTCGAAGGGGTCGTGCGCGACTTCAAGGCGTTCGGGACCGAGGGCGGACACCCCGATTTCGAGCAGTTCGAGGGGGAAGGCATGGCGGGCATCGTCGAGGACGAGCTCGGCCCCGACAGGAAGCCCGTTTATGCGTACGACGGGCCCACGCCCTACACCACCGGGCGCGAGCATTTCGACCAGTGGTTCCGGGACGTGCCGGGGGTGAACCACGCGATCCGGCACGTCATCCCCCTCGACGTGAGCGATCAGGTGTTTCGCATCTTCCACAGCGACGAGTTCTTCCCCATCGACGGCCGGGGCTGGGGCAACCAGGACCGGGACCACAACTACGGCTTCACGTTCGAGCTCCACATGATGTTCGAGTACAGGGGCGGGGACGACTTCATGTTCGGCGGCGACGACGACATCTGGGTCTTCATCAACAACCGCCTGGCGATCGACATCGGCGGGGTCCACGGTTCGGCGTTCATGGTCGTCGACCTGGACGAGATGGCCGAGGAGTACGGCCTCGAGCTCGGGGAGCGGTACCCGCTCGACATCTTCTTCGCGGAGCGCCGCAGCGGGGGCTCGAGCCTCCTGATCTCGACGCTCAAGTACACGAACTGCGACCCGATCCTCCTGTAGCGGCGGCGTTCGCCCCGGCCGGCTCGATCCCCTGGGCGTCCGGCTGAAGCAGATAGCGCGTGCCCGGGTTCTCGCGGCGCCAGATCACGTGATCCATGAAGTAGTGGTGGATGTTCACGGACACGTAGATGGCGGCGAGGTACGGCGTGTCGCCCAGATCGGTCGCCGTCTCGCCGCCGCTCGCGCCCCGCACCAGCGCGCCGTCGAGGAGCGCCGGCGCGCCGCGGAGCAGGACCCAGCCGAGGCCGATCGCGGACGCCGCCAGGATCCCCAGCCGGAGGCCGGTCGGCCGGCCGAACGACGGCGGGCCCTCGGCCTCACGCGACTCGTTCCGCGTGAGGAGCCAGACGAAGTACAGGTACTGCACGGAGTGCAGCGCCGGGATCACGTACATCATGAGCCGGTCGAGGCTCGAGTACACCGTCCACAGCCAGATCGTGATGAGAAACCCGGTCAGCGGCCCGAGGGGCGGTATCCGCCGCTCCGCCCGCCACGCGCGCACGAGCACCCCGAGCAGCGCGAGCGCGCTCAGCCCGAAGGCCACCCCGGTGAGGAGCTCGAGCCCCGTCGGGTGCGCGATCGACGTGTAGATGACCCCCTTCTCGGCGACCTCCCTGCCCGGATCGGCCGGGCTCGCCCACGCATATGCCCAGCCCGCGAAGCAGTGCGCGAGGACCACCTTGCGCTCCAGCGGGGTGAAGCGGAAGCCGCGCCGCGCCGAGAGCACCGTCAGGACGCCGAAGCCCTGCTTCGCATAATGCCAGCCCACCAGCAGGAACATGAGCTGGATCATGAAGCCCATCGTCCGCGCGGAGCCGGTCGCGAGCGCCGCGATCGACCACGCGAGCAGCGCGAGCGGGACCAGGAGCCCGGCGACGAGGTAGCGAGCGCGCTGCATCGGGGGGAACACGCCGCCGAACGCGCGTCGCCTCACGTCCTTGTAGAACAGGAGGTACGTCACCGCGAAGTGCGGATCGTTGATCACGGACGCTGCGTGGAACGTCAAGAAGCCCACGGCGAGCTCCGACGCGTCCAGCCCGACGGCCTCTCGGGCGAGCCACGCGAGAGGAAACAGCACGAGCGTCGCGCCCCCCACGAGCAAGAACTCGATGAGGTGAGCCCGAAAGGTCGCCGGCCGCGACGCGGCAGCGGCGCCCGGCAGCGTCACGCTCGCGGTGGTCATGCCGCCAAGCTACCACGCCACCGGGCAGGCCGGGCGCGCCGGGACTCCGGGGCGTGGGCGCGCCGGGACGGTCAGCGCGGCTGCCCGCCCAGGCGGTGGAGGTGGTGCTCCTCGCCGTTCAAGGTCAAGACGGCCATGAAGCCGTCGCGAGCGAGCGCCTCGTCGAACGGGAACGCGTGCGCGCCCGGGGTGACCGAGGCCTCGACGACACGCACGACCTCCGGCTCCGTCGAGGAGCCGGGATAACGGTAAATGTCCAGGCGCAGCCTGCAGTCGCGCAGGATCGTCGCGTTCGCGACGAGCCCGTCCTCGCCCTCGCTCACGGAGAAGGCGCTCGCGAGCTCTCCTTCGACCGACGATCTCCGGAGCGCCCAGGCGATCTGCTGCATGGCGATCGGGCGGTAGACATCGAGCAGCATCACGTCCTTGTTCTGCGCCTTGAAGCGCGCCTTGAGCTCGGCCCGGGGGGCGGCGTCCACCCCGCCCCCGATGGTGATGAGATCGAAATCGCGGGCGTCGAACTCCGCCGCCGCGGCCGGCCCCACGGCGCCGACGGCCGCGTATCCCTGCGCTCTGAGCGCGGCCACGCCGCTATCGAGCGGCTCCCGCTTCAGGCCAATGATCAGCATCCTCTTCGCGCTCGTCATCATGCCCTCCATTTCCTACTGGAACGCCTTCACATGGCGCTCCAGCCACTCGTCGTACGTCCGCGCCTTGCGCCCGAGGAGCTCTTCGATCGTCGACGAGGGCGCCTCGCCGTGCCCCGCCCTGATCATCGCGAAGGCCTCGAGCACGGCGCGGATGAACACCTCGGGGAGCCCCGCCTTCTCCAGCCGCTCGCGGGCGGCATCCTCGGTCTCGTCCACGACCCCGAGCGGCTTGCCGATCGCCTTGCTGATCTTCGCCACCTGCTCCGCCGTGCTCAGCGCCTCCGGCCCGTTGATCACGTACGCCTTTCCTTCGTGCCCCGGCGAGGTCAACGCCTTGACGGCCACCGCCGCGATGTCGCGCGGATCGAGGGGCCTCGTCCTGCCCTCGCCCGTCGCGTGGAACACGGCGCCCTGGGTCTTGATCGCGTGGGCCCACTGGAGCGTGTTCGACGCGAACGCCCCCGGCCGGACCATCGTCCAGGCGACCCCTGACGCCGTGACCCTCGCCTCGGCGTCGATGTGCCAGCGGCCGATCTGGATCGGCGGCTCGCCGGCGACGGCCGACGACGAGAGCAGCACGATGTGCCGAACGCCCGCCTCCCTGGCCGCGCCGGCCGCGTTGCCGGCGAGCGTCGCCAGGTCGCCGCCCGCGCAGACCACGAACGCCCCGCCCACGCCCGCGAACGCGGGCCCGAGCGTCTCGGGCTTCGAGAGATCGCCCTTCACGACCTCGACCGCGCGGCCGAGCTCTCCCAGCCTGGCCGGGTCGCGCGCGAGGACGCGGACCTTCTGGCCCGCCTCCATGAGCTGCTCGAGCACCGCGCCGCCCACATTTCCTGTCGCTCCGGTCACCAGGATCATCGATCGCTCCTCTTCGTGTCTTCGTGTCCTGGCGCTCGCCACGTCACCTCCGGGGCGCCGCCGTCGCGCCAGAAAACACTGTAGGAGCGAGCTACGTTCCTTTGGATTTTGCTCCAATGCGTCGGAACAATTCTGATCCTTTGATGCGCGCGCTCTGCCCGTCGCACGCCGAGATCGGATCTCGCGCGAATTGTGCAAAGTCGGCACGATCGGAATGGACTGCGCGGCGCGCGATCGTGCCCTCTCCGCGAAGCGAGGGCCTCCAGGGCTGGCCCGGCTTTCGCTACGAGGCCCTCCGCGGCTCGCCGCCCGCGCGCCGTGCGTGGACGAGGCGAGCGCGCTTGGAGGAGACTGGCATGTTCAAGAGATCGCTTACGGTGCTCGCGCTCGTCCTCGGCGGCTCCGTGCTCGGCGTCGGCTGCTACGCCGAGGCGCCGAGCGAGGGAGAGGCGCTCGACGAGGCGCAGGCCGCGCTTCAGCTCACCTGCGGCGGCATCACCGGCCGCGGCTGTCCCGGCGACAACCGGTGCGTCGACGATCCGAACGACGACTGCAATCCGCGCAAGGGCGGAGCCGACTGCGGCGGCCTCTGCGTGGGCGCCCCGTGCGGCGGCTTCGCCGGGCTCGGCTGCGAGGAGGGTTACGTGTGCGTCGACGATCCGCGGGACGACTGCGATCCCCTCAACGGGGGAGCAGACTGCATGGGGACGTGCCTCTACGCCGGCGAGATCCGGTGACGGCGCGCGCCGCGGTGCGGCACGCGCCGCGGCGCCCCCTGGCCCGCCCCGCGCGCGTCACTCGTCGGTGACCGCCTGGATGATCCCGTCGAAGAACTCCGCGCTGCCGACCGCGTCGATCATCCGGTTCCACCCGGGCTCGTCGAACGGGGTCGGCAGCCCGTGGTTCGTGAGCAGGATCCCGAACAGCTCGCGGCGGCGATCGATCCACAGGAACGACCCCGTGCCGCCGGCCTTCCCGAAGGACCCCTTCCGGAGGCGCATCCCGCCGTGGGAGAAGCGCGGGGTCGCGAGCTCCCAGCCATACCCCTTGGGCGTCGACAGGAGGTTCGACAGCGGGGACACGTCGGTGTCCTCCGCCGAGACCTCCGGCGTCTGGTTGCTCACCATCGCGTCGACGAGGTGGCGGCGCAGGATCCGGGCGCGACCGTGCTGGCCGCCGTTCAGGATCATCTGGCAGAAGGTGGCGAGGTCCCTCGCGGTCGAGAAGACGCCGTCGCAGCCGACGACGCCGCCGAGCGCGTAATCCTGCTCGTCCTGCACCTCGCCGCGGACCAGGCGGCCCCGGACCTTGGAATAGCCCGTGGCCGCGGTCCGCGCTCTCAGCGCGGGCGACGGGTTGAAGGTCGTGTCGCGCATGCCGAGCGGGCGCCAGATGCGCGCCTTCGCGAACGCGTCGAGATCCGTGCCCGCGGCGGCCTCGACCACGCGCCCGAGCAGGCGGTAGGTGAGATCGCTGTAAAGCACCTGCGTCCCGGGCTCGTACTCGAGCGGCTCCTCGGCCATCCGCCGCCAGGCGCCCTCGCCGTCCGGATCGTGCTGGAGCGAGACGTCGAGCGGCAAGCCGGCCGTGTACCGGAGCATGTCGCGCACGGTGATGTGGGCCTTGTCGTCCTCCGCGAACTCCGGCAGGTAGTCGCCGACCGGATCGTTCAGCCCGAGGACGCCGTCCTGCACGAGGATCAGCGCCGACGTCGCGGTCGCGACGACCTTCGTGATCGAGAGCAGGTCGAACAGCGTGTCGCGCGTGACCGGCTCGTGCTTGCCGCAGACCCGGGTGCCGAACGCCCGGTGCGCGACGATCCTGCCCCGCCGCGCGATCAGGGCGACCGCGCCCGGGAAGAGCCCGTCGTCCGCGCGGCGCTGCACGCGCGCGAGGACGTCCGCGATGCGCTTCGAGCTCATGCCGACGCTCTCCGGCGATCCGTCGGTGAGCTCGCGGCAGGCCGGCGCGTGCGCCTCCGCGACCCGGGTCGACAGGACCGTCGGCGCCAGCGCGGCCACCGCCGCCGCACGACCCAGCCCCCGGAGAAGATCCCTGCGATTGAAAGAGTCATGCTCGCTACACATCGTCGCTCCTGCTTCGTAAGCGAGATCGCTCGCGCCGCCGCACAGCCCGCCAGGGGAAGCCTCGCGCGCTATCGATGCCGGCGGCGCGGCTCGCGAGCGGGTGATGAGCAGGACGCGTGCCGGGCGGCGCGCCCTCGGGATCCCGCGGCGCGGCCGCGTCGGTCGCCGGCGGCCGCGGCGCCGCTCGTGCAATCGTCTGCACGATGCGCACGATCCTGCACGATCCGTGCAGGTCGCCGCACGCCCCGATTAGGATGGGGCCATGGACGAGGGCGCTCCTGGCGACGACGCGCGGGGCTCCTGCCCGCCGCTGCGGCTCGCGATCGTGGCGGGCAGCACGGTCACCTTCGTGCCCCTGCCGCCCCGCGGCTCCGTCGTGCTCGGGCGCGACGAGGGGTGCGACGTGCGCGTCGACGATCGCTCCGTGTCGCGCCGGCACGCGGTCCTCCACGTCGGCCCGCCGCTCCGGATCGAGGACCTCGGCAGCGCCAACGGCACCTTCATCGACGAGCAGCAGGTCGCCGCGCTGACGGCGCGGACCCACCGCCTGCGGCGGCTGTCGCGGGACGGCGCCGAGATCGCCCTCGGCGAGCGGTTCAACCTCGGCGCGACGACCATCGCCGTCTGCCGCGCGCCCGCGGCGCCGCCGGTCGAGGAGCCCGACGGCGGCGACGCGCCCGCGGACGTCGTGGTGCGGGCCCCGGCGATGGTCGCGCTCTACGAGCAGGCCGCCCGCGCCGCCCGAAGCTCCATCAGCGTGCTCATCCTCGGCGAGACCGGGGTGGGCAAGGAGGTGCTCGCCCGGACCGTCCACGCGCGCTCGCCGCGGGCCGGCGGCCCCTATGTCGAGCTGAGCTGCGCCGCGCTGCCGCCGTCGCTGCTCGAGGGCGAGCTCTTCGGCCACGAGAAGAGCGCCTTCACCGGCGCGAGCCACGCGCGCCCGGGCCTGCTCGAGTCCGCCGACGGCGGGACGCTGTTCCTCGACGAGATCGGCGAGCTGCCCCTCGCCTGCCAGGCCAAGCTGCTCCGCGTCCTCGAGGACCGGAAGGTGCTGCGCCTCGGCGGCCGCGCGCCCCGCCGGATCGACCTCCGCTTCGTGGCGGCGACCAACCGCGATCTCGAGGCGGAGGTCGCGCGCGGCGCCTTCCGCCAGGACCTCTATTTCCGGCTGAACGGCATCTCGCTGGTCGTGCCGCCGCTCCGCGAGCGCGCCTGCGAGATCGCCCCGCTGGCCCGCCGGTTCCTCGAGGAGGCGTGCCGGCACCTCGGTCAGCGCAGGGCGCCCCGCATCTCCCCGGAGGCGCTCGCCGTGCTCGAGGCGTACGCCTGGCCGGGGAACGTGCGCGAGCTGCGCAACGTGATCGAGCGCGCGGCGGTCCTGTGCGCGGGGGACTCGGTCCTGCCCGGCGATCTGCCGCCGCACCTCCAGGGCGGCGGCTCCAGGCCGCCTCCGGCCGCCGACGCCGTCGCGGCGCGCGCGGCCGGAGGCGAGGACGCCGAGCGCCGCGCGCCCGCCGACACCCTCGCGCCGCCTCCGCCGGGCGAGGACGCGATAGCGAGGCTCCGGCTCCAGATGAAGGCCGTCGACCGGAGGCGCGTGCTCGAGGCCCTGGAGCAGTCCGCGGGCAACCAGACGCGCGCGGCGAAGCTCCTCGGCATCTCGCTCCGCACGCTGATCAACCGCCTCGACGAGTACGGCATCCCACGCCCGCGGAAGCGGCCGCCGTGACCGTCCGGGCCGCCGCCGCCTGGATCCCCTGGAGCGTCGCCTCGACGTCGCGCTCCGCGCCGAGGGCGAGCCCCCGCGCCGCGAGCGTGACCGCGGCGGCCGGATCGCTCCCGGCGAGCGCCTGCTCGGCCGCGCGCTGGTAGAACTCCACGGCGAGCCGCGGCTCGCCGCCCCGCTCGAAGTGCTCGGCCAGCACCTTGGCGTCGTGCTCCCCCGCCTGCAGGAGCCACTCGGCGGCGAGCCGGTGGCCGAGCGCGCGATCGCGGTCCGGGAGCATCGCGTAGCAGCCGTCGCGGATCAGCGCGTGCCGGAACGCGTACTCCTCCTCGTCCGAGAAGCGGCCCTGCTCGCGCCGCTCGAGGAGCTCGCGCTCGAGCAGCCAGGGCAGCCAGTCGACCACGAGGGTCGAGCCCTCCGCGTCGCCGAGCAGGGCGAGCGCGCCCTTCTTCCAGAACGCCTCGCCGAAGACGCTCGCCGCCCGCAGCAGCCGCCTCGCCTCCGCGGGGATCGCCTCGAGCCTCGCCTCGACCATGCCCAGGATCGTCTCCGGCAGCCTGTCCCCGCGCCCCTCCGCGACCGCCCGGATGAGCTCCTCCAGGTAGAAGGCGTTGCCGCTCGCGCGCTCGACGAGGGGCGCGATCTCCGAGGCCGGGAGCCCGTCGCCGAGCACCTGCCGGACGAGCTCCTCGGCGGCGCGGCGCGGCAGCGCGCCGAGCGTCATCTCGTGGAGCTCGCTGCCCTCCCAGAGCACGGGGAAGGCCTGCCGCACCTCGACGCGCGCCAGGTAGAGCGCCGCGAACGGCCTGTCGCGGAGCTCCCGGAGGGCGCGCGCGATGAGCTTGAGCGACGCCGCGTCGCCCCACTGGATGTCCTCGAGGACGAGCAGGTAGGGCCCCGCCGCGCACGCCGCCGCCATGAAGTCGAGGTAGGCGAGCGGGATCTGGTCGGCCATCAGGGCCGGGCTCTGGCGCGCCTCGAAGAACCTCGGATCGGCCTCGCTCGGGAAGGGGGTCCCGATGATCTCGCCGAGGAATGCGGCCACGCGCGTCCGGTCGGCCGCCTGGGTGCGCGCGACGAGCGAGAGGAGCCGCTCCCGCTGCGCCGCCGCGGGCTCGCCGCCGGTGATGCCGGCCGCGCCCCGGAGCGCGGAGCCGAGGAGCGAGAAGGGCGACCCCGCGCTCAGCGAGTCGCCGCGGCCGACCGCGAGGGTGATCGCGGGGTGCCGCTCCCGCAGCGCCTCGATGAGCTCGTACCGCAGGCGGGATTTGCCGATCCCGGGCGGGCCGGTGATCAGGATGGCCCGGGGCTCGGGCCCGCCGAAGCTGTCCTCGAGGAGCTCGCGCAGGTTCCGGAGCTCCCGGTCGCGGCCGACGTAGGGGCTCGGCTTGCCGAGGAGCGTCCGCGCGGCGCGGCCGACCTCGCGCTCCTGCAGCAGGTAGAAGATGCCGGGCTGCGCGGCCTCGACCTCGAACCGCGCGTCGAGCAGCGCCCGGGTCACGTCGTCGACCCGCACGGGCGCCCGCGCGCCCCCCTGCCGCGCCTCCCGCTCGGCGAGGGCGAGGAGCGCGGCCGCGCGGTCCATGACCGGCCCGACGGGGAGGCTGCCGGTCTGCTCGGCGCGGCCGGTCGCGAGCACGACGGCGGCCTCCGGCAGGAGCTCGCCGAGCGACAGGGCGCACCGCGCCGCGCGCGCGGCCTGGTCGATCGCGTCGCCGACGCCCGCGAGCGAGAGCAGGAGCGTCCCGTCGGCGAGCGTGTCCACCCGCGCCCCGATCGGCTGCGCGCTCGAGTGGAGCGCCGTCGCGACCTCGCGGGGCAGCGTGGCGCCGAGCGTGGTGGTCGCGCACGCCGCGGGCGACCGCCGGAGCTCCTTCACCGCCACCATCGAGAGCAGCCGGAGCTCGCCCGCCGTGATCGCCTCGTACAGGACGGGCACGGCGGACAGGCGGCTGCCCGGCTCGCGCTCCAGGGCGTCGAGCGCCTCGAGCAGGGCCGAGCCGTCGCGCGGGCGCCGCTCCGGGTCCTTCGCGAGCATGCGGGCGACGAAGTCGTCGAGCTCCTGCGGCACGTCCGGCAGGAGGTTGCGCACGCGGGGCGGCTCCTCCATCAGGAGCTTGGCGAGCAGGGCCATCACGTGCTGGCCCTGGAACGCCGGCCTGCCCGTGAGGCACTCGAAGAGCACCGCGCCCAGCGAGAAGACGTCGGCCCGCGCGTCGAGGCGGTCCCGCTCGCCCGTGGCCTGCTCCGGCGCCATGTACCCCGGGGTCCCCATCACCGAGCCGGTCTGCGTCAGCTCCCCGATGGTGCGCCGCATCCGGGCGATGCCGAAGTCGAGCACCTTGAGGCCCGAGACCTCTCCCCCCACGAGCAGGAGGTTGCTCGGCTTGACGTCGCGGTGGACGATGCCGAGCGCGTGCGCCGCCCCGAGCGCCTCGGCGGCCGCGCGGAGGAGGGCGAGGCTCTCCTCGAGGTCGAGCCGTTGCCGGGCGAGGCGCTGCTCGAGGCTCTCCCCGTCGAGCCATTCCATGGCGAGGTAGGGCGCCCCGTCGGCGGTGACGCCGTGCGCCACGTGCCGGACGATCCTCGGGTGGTCGAGCTCGGCGAGGATCCGGGCCTCGTGCTCGAAGCGGCCGACGGCGCGCGGGTCCGGCTGCCCGAGGAGCTTCAGCGCGACAGTCGTCCTCGTGGCCCGGTCGAGGGCGCGGTACACCGTCCCCATCCCGCCGGAGGCCGCGAGGCACTCGATCTCGAAGCGGCGGTCGATGACTGTACCCGGGCGCATCGGACAGAGGATGCACCGGCGTGGAGCCGTCATCAACGGTCGCTCCGCGCGCCTCGCCCCGCGCGGACACGCGGCCGACGCGCGTCGAGCGCAGCGGCGCGGCGGCCGGATCGATGCGCGCCGAGCGGGTCGCGCGGAGCGCTCGCGCCGCGGCGCATGACCGCGACGAGAGAGATCGCGCCGAGGCGCCCGAGCTCCGAGGACGGGAGTGCTGGGCGCGCCCTCGAGATGCGGTGTCATGGACTCGCAGCGATCGGAGCGCCGCCGCTGGATCGGCGAGAGGGCGCGATCCGCGCGGCCATCCGGGTGGTGAGCCACGGTGCCACGCACTCTGGCATGCGCCGCGGCGCAAGCTGGCACAACCTCATCGATCACCGCCTGGAGGCCGCTGTTTTCAGGGTCTTTCTCGCGCGGTCGAGGTGGCCTCGATCATGCAGAGTGGGGAGTCCATGACACACACGACGCTTCTTCTCATCCCTCTCGCATCTCTCCTGCTGGCCGCCTGCGGCCCCGTGATCATCGACGGCACGCCGACCGACGACATAGGTCAACCGGTCGCTCCAGCGCACGACGGCGGCACGGACGGGTGCTCGGGAGAAGGCGGCTCGGATGGCGGCGGCGAGCCCGGGCCCACGACGCTGGCGAACGCGATGACCCGCGCGCAGTCCGACGCGCTCTGGGACGAGTACTGGGCGCAGCAGGAAGTCCAGTCCGGCTCCACCGGCGGCGGCGGCACAGCCCCCGAGCTCGATCCCGACGACCTCTTCCTCAGGATCTCGGATGTCGGCGTCACGTGCGATTCGCCGACGACGCACCTCACCTGCGGCGGGCACTGGAAGGTGAATTTCATCGTACCGACCGCTTATCAACAGGTCGGCGTCTACGACATCAACGCTCCCGGCGGCATCGGCGTCACGGGCAACTTCTTCGAGACGGGCGAGCCCTACACGCCGGGGTCGGAGGATGACTGCGCGCAGGGAGGAGGCACCCTCTGGCAGGGCACGCTCGAGATCCTCGCCATCAACGACGCGGAGGTGCGGTTCCGGCTCGACGTGGGCTCGTTCGGGGACGCCGACCCGAGCGGCGAGTACACCGCCCCGCGCTGCCCGTGAGCCCCGGCCACGGGGCGGATCAGGTCGTCCTCCGATCCGCGAGCCCCCCTCGACGGGCAGCGCGGCCCTCATGGTGAGGGTCGAGCCCGCCACCGACCGGAAAAAAATGGCGCCCTGGAGGAATCTCTTGGCACGAACGCGGGCCTGGGCCAGACGTCACAGGCGCGACGGCTGGATCGTCATGAGGTGAAGGAGCAGACGATCCCGTGGCCAGGAGAACGACCGTGAGTGAGCACACCGGCGTGAAGGGGCGAGGTCCTGAGATGGCGCAGCGCGACGGCCTCTCCGC
This sequence comes from Sorangium cellulosum, assembly GCF_004135735.1. GTDB lineage: Bacteria > Myxococcota_A > Polyangia > Polyangiales > Polyangiaceae > Sorangium > Sorangium cellulosum_F. The sequence continues at coordinate 9,037,301 of NZ_CP012670.1, forward strand.
CTTCGAGGAGGCCAGGCCCATGCTCCTTGGGCTGGCCTACCGCATCCTCGGCTCGCGCGCGGAGGCCGAGGATGCGGTGCAGGACACGTGCATGAAGTGGCTGAGCGCCGACAGGAGCGCGATCGAGAACCCGGCGTCGTGGCTCACGACCCTCTGCACGCGCCGGTGCATCGATCTCCTGCGGTCTGCCCGCAGGACGCGGGTGGAGTACGTGGGCGCGTGGCTGCCCGAGCCGATCCAGATGTCGGTCGAGCACGAGCCCGGGGAGCGGGCGGCGCTGGCGGCGTCGCTTCAAACGGCGTTTCTGCTGGTGCTCGAGCGCCTCACCCCGAAGGAGCGGGCGGCGTACCTGCTGCACGAGATCTTCGACGTCCCCTACCCGGAGGTCGCGACGGCGCTCGACATCCAGGAGACGGCGGCGCGCAAGCTGGTCTCGCGGGCGCGCGCCAACATCGACCAGTCGAAGGTGCGGCACGTGACCCCCCTGGACCGGCAGGAGCGGCTGCTCGCCGCGTTCCAGGCGGCCGTCGCGACCGGCGGCACGGAGCCCCTGATGGCGGCGCTCTCGAGCGACGTCGAGCTGTGCGCCGACGGCGGCGGCAAGGTGCCTGCCGCGCTCCGCGTGCTGCGGGGCAAGGCCGAGGTGCTGGGCTTCATCGATCGCGTGCTCCTCGGGTACTGGCGCACCTGCGCGTGGGAGGTGACGGACATCAACGGGGGCCGGGGCGTCATCCTGCGGAAAGACGGGGAGATCGCGGCGTGCATGTCGTTTGCCTATGACGAGCACGGCGCGGCGACGAACCTCTACATCGTGCGCAATCCCGACAAGCTGGCGCGGCTGGGCGAGCCGGTCTGACATCGGCCCGTCCCCGCCCCGCGCTCAACCGGCGTCCTCGCACAGCGCCGCGAGGCGGCGCTCGTCCTCGGGGCCGCCCGCGGAGCGGGTCGTGTAATAGACGAGCTGCTGCCGGCTCGACGTCGTCGACGCGAGCGTGTGCCACTCGAGCACGAGCGGCCCACCGCCGGCGTCGCGGTCGCCGGCGCCCCGGCCCTCGATCCGGAACGCCTTGATACCGCTCACCTTGGCCCGGACCTCGTGGCGCGCCCAGAGCGCCCGGAACGCCTCGTTCGTCTCGAGCAGGCCGGCGATGAGCGCGTCGAACTCGGGATCGCCGACATACGAGCTCGCGCTGAAGCGGAAGCTGGCCACGGCCTCCCGCTCGATCACGCCGATGTCCGCGTAGCAGGCGCGATAGCCGGCGTGATGGAAGGTCATCCAGAGCAGGTTGCGCTTCCGCGAGGGGACGTCGCCGAAGTCCACCAGGAGGCGGCACGCGGCCCCGTTCCACGCGAGCACGTCGAACCGCGGGCTGAAGACGAGCGCCGGGACGCGCATCGCCTCCAGCGCGCGCGTCATCGCCGGCTCGGCCCTCTCCTGGCGCGCCGGGGACCGCGCCGTGCCCCCCGCGGGCTCGGGCCGCGCGAGGTAGAAGAGGTGGCCTCGCTCGTCCTCGTCCAGCTTCAGCACGCGCGCGATCGCCTCGAGCGTCTCGCGCGAGGGGTTCACGTCGCGCCCCTGCTCGAGCCGCGTGTACCAGTCGACGCTGAGCCCCGCGAGCTGCGCGAGCTCCTCGCGCCTGAGCCCCGGCGTGCGCCGCCGCTTCCCCGTGAACCCACCGCCCGGGAGCGGCGCCGCGCGCGTCCGCCGCCCCCGGAGAAAATCCGCCAGCTCGCTCCGCCTGTCGCTCACGATCCCACGCGCCCCGGACATGCGACCAGGATGCATGAGCCGCGCTCCCGTATCCAGGGATTGCCAGTCCCAGGATCGCCGCACGCCTTCCTGACCTCGAAGCGAAGCTCCAGAGTGCGCTCACCCCCCAGGCGGGGACCCAAAAGGAGCAAACATCATGTCCCAGAATCTCCCTCTCGCAGGTCGTATCGCCGTCATCACCGGGGCTTCCAGCGGCATCGGGGAAGCCGCCGCGCGCAAGCTCGCGGAGCAGGGCGCGGCCGTCGCGCTCCTCGCGCGCCGCAAGGAGCGCCTCGATTCGCTCGCCGCCGACCTCCGCGCCGCGGGCGGGCGCGCGCTCCCGCTCGCCGTCGACGCCACGGACAGGGCCGCCGTCGCCGAGGCCGCGCGGACCATCGCCGGAGAGCTCGGCGCCGTCGACCTCGTGCTCAACAACGCCGGCGTCATGCTGCCCTCCGGCGTCGACGAGCACCGCGTGGCCGACTTCGAGCAGATGATCGCGGTCAATCTCACCGGCGTGATGCGGATCGTCGACGCGTTCGTCGATCCGCTGGTCGCGGCCGCGAGGAAGGGCGGCCCCTCGGACCTCATCAACATCTCGTCGATCGGCGCGCATGGCGTCTTTACCAATTTCGCCGTCTACTGCGCCACCAAGGCGGCGGTCACGCACCTCTCGCGCAACCTGCGGGCCGAGCTCGGCCCGAAGCACGTCCGCGTCTCGGTCATCGAGCCCGGCTTCGTCAACACCGAGCTCCAGAGCCACATGACCGACGAGGCGGCCAAGGCGTGGATCGCCGAGGAGAAGAGGCGGATCACCTGGCTCACGGCGGCCGACGTGGCGAATACGATCGCGTTCACGGCCGGCCTCCCGCGGCACGTCAACCTCCCGCAGATCACCATCATGCCGACCCAGCAGGTGTGAGCGACGCAGCGCGCGCCGGGGTCCGCGGCCCTCGGGCGCCGCCGCGGGCGCCCCGGCGGCGTCTGCGCGGCGCTCCGGGGCCTCGGGCTTCGCCCGCTGCGCTCCCGTGATAGGCTCCGCCGCGAGCTCGCGCGCGGGCGAGTCGCCCTCGCCGCGAGCCGCGGAGGCCAGCCTCATGACAGGACAGCTCCTCGAAGAGACGTTCACCGGACCGAGCCTCGATCCGCGGCTCGCGTGGCGTCACCCGCCGGCGCGCTGGTCGGTCGATCCGGCGCGGCGCGCGCTCGTGGTCGAGCCCGGTGCGAAGACCGATTACTGGCAGCGGACCCACTACGGCTTCCGCAACGACAACGGGCCGTTCCTCTTCACCCGCGCCACAGGCGATCTCGTGATGACCACCCACGTGCGGTTCCGGCCCGCGCACCGGTACGATCAGGCAGGGCTCATGGTGCGGCTCTCGGCGTCGTGCTGGTTGAAGACGTCGGTCGAGTTCGAGCCCGGCGGGCCGAGCCGGCTGGGCGCGGTGGTGACGAACGCGGGCTACAGCGACTGGTCGACGCAGCCGTTCCCCCCGGAGCGCCGCGAGCTCTGGCTCCGCATCCGGCGGGAAGGCCCCGATTACCTCGTCGAGAGCTCGGACGACGGCGCGTCGTGGACGCAGCTCCGCATGGCGCACCTCCACGAGGACGACGGCGCCCGCGAGGTGGAGTGCGGCCTGTACGCCTGCAGCCCGGTCGGCGAAGGGTTCGTGGCGGAGTTCGAGCTGCTCCGGATCGCGCCCGGCCGCGCGGCGTGAGCGCCGGCGATGCGCCGCCGGCGGATCAGCGCGGGTGGCGCAGCCGCCGCGAGGCCAGGAGCGCGAGCCCGCCGGTGCGCTCCGCGATGCGCTGGAGCGACCCGAGGAGCGCCCCGGCCTGCTCCTCCCCGAGCAGCGCCCGGAGCCGCCGGTTCACCGCGGCGCGCGCCGCCCGCCCCGCCTCCACCGCCGCCCACCCGCGCTCGGTGAGCTCGACCAGCCGGTTGCGCTGGTCGTCCTCGGCGACGCGCCGCCGCACGTAGCCGAGCTCCTCCAGCTCGCTCACCGCCTTGGAGGCGCCCTGCGCCGTGATCCCGAGCCGCGCCGCGAGCTCCCTCACCTTCAGCGGACCGGGGACGAGGTGCTGGAACACGTACCCGTGGCTCGGCCGGAGATCGCCGTGGCCCGCCCGGGCCACGCGACGCATCACCTCGTCGCTGTTCGCCGTGGCGATGGCGGCGAACAGCAGCACGAAATCCTCGTCGGGGCGCGCGGGCTTCACGCCGTGAGCCTGTACCGCGCAACCAAGGTTGCGCAAATGACGTTGACAGACCCGCCCGGCGCCCCACATCATCAACCAAGGTTGCGCATTGCGCGACAGGGCGGAGGCCCCGCCGGCGCCGGGCGGGCGCGCCCGCGCGCGCCTTGAACCCCGGCGGCTCCGAGGAGGGACGAGCGATGAACCTCGTGATCCATGGCTCCTGCGACCCCGCGTTCGCGCCCGTGCGCGCGGCGTTCGCGTCGAATTTCGAGCGGTTCCCCGAGCTCGGGGCCGCCGTGAGCGTGGCCGTGCGCGGCCGCGTGGTGGTCGACCTCTGGGCCGGCTTCCGGGACGCGGCGAGGACGGCGCCGTGGGGCGGCGACACGATCGTGAACGTCTTCTCCGCGACGAAGGGCGCGGTCGCGCTGTGCGCCCACGCGCTCGCCGAGCGGGGCGCGCTCGACCTCGACGCGCCGGTCGCCGCCTCGTGGTCCGAGTTCGGCGCGGCCGACAAGGGGGCCATCCGCGTGCGCCAGCTTCTCGACCACAGCGCCGGGCTGCCGGCGATCCGCGCGGAGCTGCCGCCGGGCGCGCTCTACGACTTCGGCGCCGTGACCTCGGCCCTCGCGGCGGAGGCGCCGTTCTGGGCGCCCGGCGCGCGGCACGGCTACCACGCCGTCACGTTCGGCTTCCTCGTGGGCGAGGTGATCCGGCGCGCGAGCGGCCGGCGCGTGGGCGCGTTCCTGAGGGAGGCGATCGCGGGGCCGCTCGGCCTCGACGTTCACGTCGGCGTCGGGGCGGAGCACGACGGGCGCATCGCCGAGGTGCCGCCGACGATCGCGGGCCCGGGCGGCGTCGGCGGCGCGTTCGGCGCGGCGCTCCGCGATCCGATGTCGCTCACGTCGCTCGCCTTCACCCGGCCGCGGGAGCTCGTGACCCCCGGCCTCGTGAACACCGAGCGCTGCCGGCGCGCGGAGATCCCTGCCGTGAACGGCCACGCGAACGCGCGCGCCCTCGCGCGCCTGTACGGCGCGCTCGCGAACGGCGGCGCGCTCGCCGGCCCCGCGGGCGCGCGCGTGCTCTCGCCCGAGGCCGTCGAGGCCGCGCTCGCCGAGCGGTCGCGCGGCCTCGACGCGGTCCTGCTCGCGGAGAGCCGCTTCTCGCTCGGCTTCATGCTGCCGAGCGCCCTGCGCCCCTTCGGGCGGGGCGCGCGGACCTTCGGCCACCCCGGCGCGGGCGGCGCGCTCGGCTTCGCCGATCCCGACGCGGCGCTCGGCTTCGGGTACACGCCGAACCAGACGATCGCGAGCGGCGAGGGGGGCGACCCGCGGTGGCCGGCGCTGCTCGACGCGGTGTACGCCTGCCTCTGAGGCCCACCGCGCCGCCCAGGTGCGTCCCTGGTCACGGACCGCGTGGGGCGCCGGGCCATGCCCGCATCGCGGCCTCCACGGCTGCGCGGAGGCCCTCTGGCGACGCGCCGTCCCGCGCATGGACCGACATCCCCAGCAGGACGGTCACGTAGAACGTGGCCAGCGCGGCGGCGTCCGTGTCGGACGCGAGCTCGCCGCCCTCGATGGCCCGCTGGATCCGCGCCTGGAGCGAGGCCTGCCAGGCCTCTCGGTGCCCCCGCACCAGGTCCTGCACGGGCCGGGCGCCGGGGGAGCACTGGGTCCCGGCCAGCGCGATCATGCAGCCGGACGGCTGATCGGACCGGGTGAACTCGTCGGCCGCCGTCTCGAGCAGCCGCTGCACCGCGCCCCGGGCCGTTGGCTCCTCGGCGAAGATGCGGTCCATGGAGCCGCCCCCCCTGGCGAGGTACCGATCGACCGCCGCCCGGAAGAGCTGCTCCTTGCCCCCGAACGTCGCGTAAAGGCTCGACGGGCTGATGCCCATCGCCGCGCTCAGCTCGTCGAGCGACGTCGCCTCGTACCCCCGGTCCCAGAACAGGAGCATGGCCCGCTCCAGCGCCGCCTCCTGATCGAAGCAGCGCGGCCGCCCTCGTCCCCGCTGGACCTGCCCCGCCGTTCTTTTCATAACGATCGTTCCATAAATCGCTTGACGGACTGCAACAGCCTACGTACCTTCCAATATAGGAACGATCGTTCCAGAAAAAAAGGAGACCTCCCCATGGGAACGTTGAAGGGCAAGGTTGCGCTGGTTACCGGGGGCTCGCGGGGCATCGGGGCGGCGATCGCCAGGCGCCTGGCGCACGAGGGCGCCGCCGTGGCCATCACCTATGCCGCGTCGCCGGTGAAGGCAGCCGAGGTGGTGCACGGCATCGAGGCGGCGGGCGGCAGGGCGCTCGCCGTCCGGGCGGACAGCGCCGACGCCGAGGCGGTGAGGAGCGCCGTCGTCCAGACGGTGAAGACCTTCGGCCGGCTCGACGTGCTGGTGAACAACGCCGGCGTCGCCACCCTCGCGGCCCTCGAAGAGCTCTCGCTGGCGGAGTTCGACCGCCTCATGGCGGTGAACGTCAGGGGCCTCTTCGCCGCCACGCAGGCGGCCGTCCGCCACATGGGCGAGGGCGGGCGCATCATCAACATCGGGAGCACCAGCAGCGACGGAGCGCTGTTCCCCGGGATGGCCGTCTATGCCGCGACCAAGGCAGCGGTCGCCGGCCTGACGCGCGGCTGGGCCCGGGATCTCGGCCCGCGCGGCATCACGGTCAACAACGTCCAGCCGGGCCCCGTGGACACCGACATGAACCCGGCCGACGGCCCGCTCGCCGCCGGGCTCAAAGGCCAGATCGCCGTGCAGCGCTACGGACAGGGCGACGAGGTCGCCAGCATGGTGGCGTACCTGGCCGGCCCCGAGGGCGCCTTCGTCACGGGCGCCCACCTGAAGATCGACGGCGGCCTCACCGCCTGATCTTCTCGCGCCACGCCTGCAAAACTCCTCGACGCCGTGTACGGCTGCCTCTGAGCGCGAGGCGGGGCCCAGGCGGTGCGAGGGCTCAAGTCGTTGTCGCCGAGGTGGGGGCTTGCCGAGTCGCCCGCGTCAGCCGCCGCTCCCCTCCAGCCCGCCGTCGGACGCCTCGGCGCGGCACCGCATCACCATCCGGATCTCGTTGCCCTTCTCGTTGTGCCGCACCTCGTCCATGAAGGTGCGGATCAGCATCAGCCCCCGGCCGCTCGGCTTCTCCAGGTTGGCGAGATCCGTCGGATCCGGCAGCCCCCGCGGGTCGAAGCCGGGCCCCTCGTCGCGCACCACGTAGATCGCCTCGGTCCGCGTCTCCCGCGCCACGACGTGGACCCGCCGGTCGCGGTACGGGCGCTCCCGCCGGCGCTGCTCGACGAGCGCCGAGAAGGCGCTCGCGTCCTCGTCGAGCAGCGACGAGCTCACCTCCAGGTTGCCGTGGACGATGGCGTTCACCAGCGCCTCGCGCATCGCCACCGCGACCTGGATCCGGCCCGTCTCGTCGCACAGCCGCATCCGGCCCAGGCTCTGCTCGATGTGGCCCACCAGCGCGGGCACCTTCGCCACGTCGTTGTCGAGCTCGAACTGGGACTCCGTCGCGACGAGGCACGCGAGGAGCTGCTGCTCGCGCCGGTCGAGCCGCGCCACCGCGAGCACGTTCTCGATCGTGCTCACCAGCTCGGCCGCGAGGTTCCGCTTCGGCACGTAGCTCGCGGCGCCGCGCCGGAGCGCCTGCACCGCGATCTCCTCGCTCCCGTGCGCCGTCATCAGGATCACGGGCAGGTACGGGTGCTCGCGGCGGATCGCCTCGACCAGCTCCAGGCCGTCCATCTCCGGCATCTGGAGGTCGGTCAGCACGATCTCCGGCGCCGACCTGGCGATCACCTGGAGCGCCTCGACGCCGTTCTCGGCGTACATCGGCTCCATGCCGGCGCGCTTCTTGAGCAGGCTCCCGGAGAGGCGCCGATCCAACGGGGAGTCGTCGACCACGAGCACCCTCACCATCGCGTCACCTCGCTGTCAGAGGGCCGTTCGCCCGGCTCCTTCGGCGGGGGGTCCGCCGGCGCGCCCTCGCGCACGAACGCGGCGAGCTCGGGGATCAGGCGCTCGATCTGCGCGCGCAGCGCGAACTGCGCCTCGGGCAGGCCGCCGAGATCGCTGTTGCGCGCCATCTTCTCCAGCGCGAACGCGGCCTCGAACGCGCCGCGCGCCCCGAAGCTGTCGACCCCGCCCTTCAGGCTGTGCGCGGCCCGCTGGAGCTTGCGGGCGTCGCCGGCGCTCACCGCCTCGTCGATGTCGGCCATCCACCGGGGGCACTCCTCGAGGAAGACCTCGGCGAGCTCGCGCAGGAGATCGGCGTCGCCGCCCGTCCGCTCGAGCGCCCGCGTGCGATCGAACATCGGCCGGCTCGCGAACACCGAGGGCGAGCTCGTCCGCCGATCGTCCGACCGGGCGCTCGGCGGCGCGCTGTCGAGCGGCGACGTGGGCACCGGCGTGTGGGACGGGGACGAGCCCGGCGCGCCGAGCGACAGGCGCGTCGTGTCGTCGATGTCCAGGGTGGGCGGCCCGGCGACCAGCCGGTCGATCATATCGTAGAGCTCCTCCACCTGCACCGGCTTCGTGACGTAGCCGTCGAACCCCGCCCGGAGGCACCGCTCGCGATCGCCCTTCATCGCGTACGCGGTCACGACGATGAGCGGCATGTGCCCGCCCTCGCGCCGCTCGCGGGCGCGGACGGCCCGCGCCGCCTGGAGGCCGTCCATCTCGGGCATCTCCACGTCGAGCAGGGCCACGTCGTACTGCCCGGTCGCGATCTTCTCGACCGCGATCCGGCCGTTCTCGACGATGTGCACGCGGTGATCCTGCCGCTCCAGCCAGCGGCGCATCAGCTTCTGGTTGATCGCGTTGTCCTCGGCGACGAGCACGCGCAGGCCGCGGGCGCGCGGCCCCGGCGAGAAGCGGCGCGACTCGGCCGCGCGGAACGCGCTCCGCGTCGGGATGCCGAAGGCGTGGAAGACGGCCTCCTGGAGGTGCGACGGCTTCACGGGCTTCGTGACCATGGCCGAGACGCCGAGATCGCGGCAGCGCGCGGCGTCCGCCTGCGCCGAGGTCGAGCTGAGCATCATGAGGATGCGCCCCTTCAGGATCTCGCGCTTGCGGCAGTGCTCGACCACGGCGAAGCCGTCGACCTTCGGCATCCGGGCGTCGACCAGGGCGAGGCCGAACGAGCTGCTCGCGCCGAGCGCGTTGCCCCCCGGCTTGCCCCAGGGCAGCGCCCACATCCCCGAGTCCTCCGAGAGCGCCGCGATCGCCGCCGCGCCCGAGTCGACGGGGACCGGCCGCATCCCCCACCCCTCGATGGTCTCGGCGAGGATGCGCCGGACGGTCGCGTTGTCGTCGGCGATCAGCACCCGCGTGCCGATCAGCTCCCGCGGGATCTGCAGCCGCCGCGACCGGGCCGCGCCCTCGAGCGCCCGGAGCTTGAGCGTGAAGTGGAAGGTGCTGCCCTTGCCGAGCTCGCTCTCGATCCAGATCCTGCCGCCCATCATCTCGACCAGCCGGGCACATATTGTAAGGCCGAGCCCTGTGCCGCCATACTTTCTCGTGGTCGATCCGTCCGCCTGGGCGAAGGCGTCGAAGACGAGCCGCTGCTTGTCCGGGGCGATGCCGATGCCGGTGTCGATGACGTGCACGTGGAGCACCACGGTGTCGCCGAGCGCCTCGCCCGCGTAGAGGGTCGGCAGGCTGTGGCGGTCCGCGCCGGCCTCTCCCTCGGGCGGGGCGGGCGCGCGCGCGTCGATCGTGGCGCGGACGAGGATCTCGCCGGCGTCGGTGAACTTCACGGCGTTGCTCACGAGGTTCACGAGCACCTGGCGCAGGCGCAGCGGATCGCCGACGAGCGCCTCGGGCACGTCGGGGCCGACGTGGTAGGCGAGCTCGAGCCGCTTCTCGTGGGCCCGGAGCGCGAGCGTCTTCACCGCGTCGCCGAGGATCTCGCTCGGGTCGAAGACGACGGGCTCGATCTCGAGCTTGCCCGCCTCGATCTTCGAGAAGTCGAGGACGTCGTTGATGATGGCGAGCAGCGCGTCGGCCGAGATCTTGACCATCTCGAGGTACTCGCGCTGCTCCTGGGTGAGCTCGGTCTGGAGCGCGAGCGACGTCATGCCGATGATGCCGTTCATCGGGGTGCGGATCTCGTGGCTCACGCTGGCGAGGAACTCGCTCTTGGCGCGGCTCGCCGCCTCGGCGGCCTCCTTGGCCTGCTGGAGCTCGGCCTCGACCTCCTGGCGCTGCATGAGCAGGGCGCGCAGGCTGGCCGAGTGCTCGCGCTCGTTCTGGAGCGAGGCCTCGCCCATGGCGTCGGCGCGCCGCTTGGCGATGCTCGCCATGGCCGCCATGGCGGGCGTGGTGACGGCGTAGACGATGACCCGGAGCAGGTTCTCCGCGGAGTAGGAGAACCCGCCATCCGAGTAGTAGCTCGCGAAGTAGGCGCACGAGATGAGCGCGGTGGCGATGCCGCTCCGGAGGCCGCCGCTGAACGCCGCGAAGACGATGATCATCGACAGGATCGCGGGCGGGTTCGGGACGCCCCAGCTGAACGCGGCCTGGAGCGTGGCGACCGCGACGATGACGAGCAGGGCGAGCGCCGGGCCGAGGAGCGGGAGCCAGCGCTTCTCCAGGGCGCGGCGGCTGCTGGGCGCGGGCGCGGCCTGGACGGGCAGGACGGTGCTGCGGCCGTCGAGGAGGCCGGCGCCGGTCTGCGAGAGGCGGGGCTCGCCGGCCTGCGAGAGGCGGGGGTCGCCGGTCTGCGAGAGGCGGGGGGGCTCGCCGGTTTGCGAGAGGCGGGGGGGCTCGCCGGTTTGCGAGAGGCGGGGGGGCTCGCCGGTTTGCGAGAGGCGAGGCTCGCCCACCTGCGAGAGGCGGGGGTCGCCGGCCTGCGAGAGGCGGGGGTTGCTGCCCTGCGGGGGCCGGGAGTCGCTGGTCGACGGGGGTCGGGGCTCCGCGCGGGCGGCCCCCGTCGCGGCGGCCGGCGGGGGCTCCTCGGTCGGCGACATGGCGTCCATGGAGATAGCGGGGTCGCGATCGGGCGTCCATGGCCGCGAATGCGGGGCGCGAGGTGGGCAAGCGCCGGCCGGTCGTCGAGACCACCGCCACGGGACGTCGGGAATCACCTGAGCGCAGGAGATCCAGGCGCCCGCAGCCTCGGCCAGGTCTGGACAGGCGGCCAGCGTGCGAGCCACGGCGGGCCGGCGTACGCCTCGTGGAGGTCGCGGGCGGGCAGGAACGCCATGGCGCACCCTTCCTCGAAGAGACTTGCGTGGTCGTGACGCACGGTCCGACAGGGAGCATGACGCGCGGTCGGCTCTCCGAGCGAGAGGCGACGGAGCCGTTGATTGACCTGCAGGGGAGAGAGGACCGCAAGGGGCGCAAGGTCTTGAGAACACATCCCATGTGCTCTCCTGACAGTGTTGTTGCCGCTCTGGCCGCCCTCCTCGACGATGGCGAATCGGGCCCGCCGAGCACGAGGGACGGGCCTCCGCCCATTCACGCTCTTTCCCTTGCGCCCCTCGCGGTCCCCTCTCTCGCCCTCTCGGAAGCGCCTGTAGCCACGGTGTCCACGCCTCACGCCGCCCGCAGGCTCACCCCGGACTCCGCGTCGAACAGGTGCACCTGCCGGAGCGCCACCTTCACGGTGTCGCCCTTCGCCACCGGCGCCGCCGGCTCCAGCCGCGCCACGAACGGCGCGCCCGCCACGGTGCCGTGGGCGTACGACTCGGCCCCGAGCGCCTCGACGATGGCCACCTGGAACGACGCCCCCTCCTGGCCCGGCGCGACCTCCACCTCGTGCGGCCGCACGCCGACCGTGACCCGCCGGCCGGGCGCGAGCGCCCCCGGGAACTCGGCCGCGTCGATCTCGACCGCGAGATCCCCGTGGGCCGCGACCCACCGCCCGCCCCGGTCCTCCATGCGCGCGTCGAGGAAGTTCATGGCCGGGCTGCCGAGGAAGCTCGCCACGAACTGGGTGCGCGGCCGGGCAAAGACCTCCAGCGGCGGGCCCGACTGCTCCACCACCCCCTTGTTCAGCACGAAGATCTCGTCCGCGAGCGTCATCGCCTCGACCTGATCGTGGGTGACGTAGACGCTGGTCGCCCCGAGCCGGTCGTGCAGCTTCCGGATGTCGACCCGCACCTGGGCGCGCAGCGCGGCGTCGAGGTTCGAGAGCGGCTCGTCGAAGAGGAAGAGCTGCGCCCGCCGCACGATCGCCCGGCCCATGGCCACGCGCTGCCGCTGGCCGCCCGACAGCGCCCGGGGGTAGCGGTCGAGCAGCGGGCCGAGCCCGAGCATCTCCGACGCCTCCTTCACGCGCGCCTCGATCTCGGCCGGCGGCGTCTTCCGCAGCTTCAGGCCGAAGGCGAGGTTCTCGCGCACCGTGAGGTGCGGATACAGCGCGTACGACTGGAACACCATCGCGATGTCGCGATCCCGCGGCTCCAGGTGCGTGACGTCGCGGTCGCCGAGCGCGATCGAGCCCTCGTCGGCCTCCTCCAGGCCGGCCAGCAGCCTGAGCAGCGTCGATTTGCCGCAGCCGCTCGGGCCGACGAGGACGGCGAACGAGCCGTCGGGCACGTCGACGGAGACGCCCCGCAGCACGTGGGTCTGGCCGAATCGCTTGTTGAGTCCGCGCACTTTGACAGAAGCCATGGGAGAGACTTTCGAGGGAATGAATGCCGGGGATGCGTGAGGTTGCCGGGAGATGCTGGAGGGGTGAATCAAGGCCCCGGGATGACCGGGGCCCCATGAAAGAACGAGGCGCCGCGCACGGCGGCGACAGCCTGACCGCGACGGCGCCGCCCGCGCCCGCGAACTATGCCTCTTTCTCGGGCGATGGCACGCGGGCGGGCGCGGCCCCCCGCGCCAGCCCCGCCTCGCCGCCCCCGGAGGGCCCGTGGAGCGCGGCGCCCCCGGTCCGGCCGGCCGACCGCGTCCGCCGTATCGGGAGAAGCCGTATCCACGACAGGCCCCTGCCGAGCCGCAGAGCACAAGACCGAGCCCAGCAGTGGCATGGCCCCCCGCGCGCCCGCGACGCGATGCTCCCTCGCCCTCGACGCCCCTCGCACGGCGCGAACGCTACACCACCCCGCGTCGCGAGGTCCACGATTTCTCGATTCGGCGCGTGGTTTCCGGGGCGCACTCCAATCGACGCATGCGCCTCCGCGCCGCGGATCGCGGCGGCCGCATCGGGGCCGCGCCGCGCTCGCCTCCGCCGGAAATGCCGCGCCGGCGGCCCGACAGGCGCGCTCACGCCAGCCTGCGGGCGCGCGACCGACTCGTGAGATCGCCGCCCCGGCGTATCGCGCGATCTCCACCACGGATCCATCGCGGTTCCACCACGGACGCTTGTTGACGTGGGATTCCCGCCACATTGACGGTCTCGCCGCAACATGGCACCGTCGACTCGTGACCTTCTCGGCGCCTCCCGACCTCGAGCAGGAGCAGGCCAGCGCCGGAGATCCCACGTGCGGGTTCCAGGCGGGCGGAACGCTCGGGGACGGCGCCCTCTACATCGAGCGATCCGCGGATGGCGAGCTCTTCAATGCGCTGTTCCGCGGGGAGCTCTGCCATGTGCTGTCGGCCCGGCAGACAGGGAAATCCAGCTTGCGACTCCGGGTCTCAAGGCGGCTCCGCGCCGAGCAGGTGGCGTGCGCGAGCGTGGAGCTCGGGGCGCTCGGCACCGACGGCGCCACGCCGGTGAGCTGGTACCTCGGGATCGCCTCGGAGATCGCCGAGCAGCTCGGGCTGGAGCCGCCCGACGAGTTCTGGGACGCGCACTGGCACCTCGGGCCCGTCCACTGCTGGTCACGCTGGCTCGAAGACGTCGTGCTCGAGGAGATCTCGTCCGCGATCGTCCTCTTCCTCGACGACATCGAAGCCACCCTGTCTCTTCCGTTCTCGCGAGACGATTTCTTCGCGGCCATCCGGGCCTGCGTGAACCGCCGCGCCGAGCGCCCGGCGAACGCCCGGCTGACCTTCTGCCTGCTCGGGACAGCGGCGCCGTGGGAGCTCGCCGCGGATCCGACGCGCGCGCCGTTCAGCGTCGGCCGCGCGATCCGGCTCGAGGACTTCACCCGCGCCGAGCTGGAGGGGTTCCGGGCGGGCCTCGCCGGGGCCGTGGCCGATCCCGACGCCGCGCTCGGCGCGATCTTCGCGTGGACCTCGGGGCACCCCACCATGACCCAGCAGCTCTGCGCGGATCTCGCCGGCGCGCGGCGCGGCCTCGGCGTGGACGAGGCCGTGGCGCGGCGCTTCCTCGCGCAGGGCCGGACCACGGACCCGGCCCTGCGCCACGCGGCGCGGTGCCTCGACGCCCCGGGGGCCCGCCGCGCGCAGGCGGCGAAGCTCCTCGCGCTGTACCGGCGGCTGCTCGACGGCGAGCGCGTCGGCGCCGACGGCGGGGATCCGGTCCAGGTCGCGCTGGGCCTCGCCGGGCTCTCGGCCGTCCGGGCGGGCGGAGGGGGCGCGCCGTACCTCGCCGTGCGCAATCGCGTCGTCGCCCGCGTCTTCGACCGGGCGTGGGTCCGGGCGCGCGAGGCCGAGCGGGCGATCACGGCGCCGCTCGTGCGCTGGCTCTCGAGCGGGCGGCGCGACGACTTCCTCGTGGGCGGCGCCGCGCTCGCCGAGCTCACGGCGTGGGCCGAGGGGCGCGGGGACCTCTCGGGGGAGGAGCAGGCGTTCCTCTCCGCCTGCGCGCGGGCCGACGCCCAGCGGCGGTCGATGCGGCGGCTCCTCACCGTGCTCGCCGTCGCCGTCACCCTGCTCGGGTCGCTGCTCCTCGTGCTCCTCTGGCAGATGGGGCAGGAGGAGCAGGCGCGGATCCGGGCGCAGCAGGAGGCGCGCGAGAAGGACGCCCGGCGGCTCGCGGCCCAGGCCGCGAAGGAGCTCTCCGAGGGCCTCCTGCAGCGGGCGCGCCTGCTCGCCGTGGAGGCCGGCCTCGCCGCCAGGGCGAGCGGCAGGCCCGCGGGCCCGACCGTGGTGCAGGCGCTCGGCGACGTGGTGTGGGGGCCGGCCGTCCGCCAGGAGGTGCTCGTCGGCCACGGCGGCGCGGTCCTGGACGCGGCCTTCAGCCCCGACGGCCGCTCCGTGGTCACCGCGTCCGCCGACGGCACGGCGCAGCGCTGGCCCCTCGACGGCGGCGGGGCGCCGATCGCGCTGCGCGGCCACGCGCTCGGGGTGGTCGCCGTCGCCTTCAGCCCCGACGGGAGCCGGCTCGCGACCGCGTCGCTCGACGGCACGGTGCGCCTGTGGCACGCGGACGGCCGGGAGGACCGCGCGCTCCGCGCGCACGACGCGGCGCTGGCCAGCGTCGCGTTCGACCCGGAGGGCCGCCGCCTCGTCGCGGGGATGTCGGACGGGACCGCGCGCGTGTGGCGCCTCGACATGGACGACGAGCCGCCGCTCGTCCTCGCCGTCGCCGCGCGGCCCCTCCGGCGCGCCGTGTTCAACCACGACGGAAGCCGGATCCTCGCCACGACGGTCGGCGGCGCGGTCCACGTCGTCCGCGCCGACGGGCAGGGCCCCCCGGCGGCGCTGGGCGCGGCGGGGCAGGGCGTCGAGCGCGCGGACCACGCCCCGCTCGACGACCGCATCGTCGTCGCGGCGGGCGACGGGACGGCGCGCGTGCTCGGCGGGGGCGGGCGCGCGCCGATCGTGCTCCGCGGCCACGAGGGGGCCGTGCGCAGCGCGGCGTTCAGCGCCGACGGCGCCCGGGTCGTCACCGCCTCGGCGGACGGGACCGCTCGCATCCACCGCGCCGACGGCAAGGGGACCCCCACGGTGCTCCGCGGCCACGAGGGGCCCGTGAACAGCGCCGCCTTCAGCCGCGACGGCGGCAGCGTCGTCACCGCGTCCGAGGACGGGACCGCGCGGGTGTGGCGCCTCGACGGGCCGGGCGAGCCGCTGCTGCTCCGGGGCCACGACGGGCCGCTGACCAGCGTCGCCGTCAGCCCGGACGGGGGCAAGATCGCCACGATCGGGACCGACGCCACGGCGCGCGTCTTCCGCGCCGACTTCCGCGCCGACGGCGCGGGCGAGCCCGTCGTGCTGCGAGGGCACGAGGATCACGTGCTCAGCGTCGACTTCAGCCCCGACGGCGAGCGCCTGGTCACCGGCTCGGCCGACAGGACGGCGCGGGTGTGGCGCGCCGACGGCAAGGGCCAGCCGCGCGTGCTCGGCGACCACGACGACCGGGTGGTGGGCGTCGCGTTCAGCCCGGATGGCGCCCGCATCGTCACGACCTCGTGGAACGGCATCCTGCGCGTGTTCGAGGACGGCGGCCGCGGCGCGCCCGTCGTGCTGCGCGACGCGCGGGCGGGGCTCCTGCGGGCGGCGTTCAGCCCGGACGGCCAGCACATCGTGGCCACCTCGGGGCCCGACGTGAAGGTGTGGCCCGCGGACGGCCGCGGCGCCCCGCGGGTGATCCCGTCGGGGTACGTGGACCGCGCGATCACCGCCCTCGCGGTGAGCCCGGACGGCCAGCGCATCGCGATCGCGGCGCCCGACGACGGGGTGCGGCTGCTCCGCGCCGACGGCCAGGGCGAGCCGTTCGTCCTGCCCTGCCCCGGCGCCTCGGTCCGCGCCGTGGCGTTCAGCAGCGACAGCGCCCGCGTCGTGGCCGTGTCGAGCGACGGCAGCGCGCAGGTGCTCCCCGTCGACGGGCAGGGCGAGCCGATCACCCTCCGCGCCGAGGACGTCATGCTGACGGACGCCGTGTTCAGCCCCGACGCCACCCGCGTCATCGCCGCGGCGAGCGACGGCGCGGCGCGCATCTTTTCGATCACGGCGGACCCGCTGATGGCGCGCGCGTGCGCCTACGCCGGGCGCAACTTCTCCCGCGTCGAGTGGGCGCTGCTCATGCCCGGCGTGAGCTACCGCAGCACCTGCCCCGCGTGGGCGGCCGCCCCCGAGCAGGACGCCGGCGCGGCGCCGCTGCCCAGCGTGCGCTGAGGCACCGACATCGCCGCTTGTCGCCCTTCATCGCGCTTTTCGTGCGATCACCGCCAGCGCGCCGCGGGCGCCCCGCGGCCCCCTGATGGCGGGCGCGGCGCGGCGCGCGCACCACCGTGCCATGAGGGCGGACGACCTTGTCGGGTTCGCGCTTCCGCTGGAACCATGTATGCTCGTCTTGGCTTACTCGCATTCTGCCGCGCACGTTGCGGCATCGATCCGCCGCCCGGTCCATGGCCCCGCTCGATCTGCACGCCGAGGAGCCGAACCTCGTAGATACCGCCGCGGCGCGGATCGGGACGCCCCTGAACGCCAAGTGGCGGCTCGATGATCTGCTGGGCGTGGGCGGGATGGGGGCGGTGTTCGCCGCGACCCACCGCAGGGGCTCGCGCGCCGCGGTCAAGGTCCTCCACATCGAGTTCGCGCGCAACGCCGAGCTGCGCGACCGCTTCCTGCGCGAGGGCAAGATCGCGAACAAGGTCGACCACCCGGCGCGCGTCGCCGTGCTCGAGGACGACCTCAGCGACCGCGGCGAGCCGTTCCTCGTCATGGAGCTGCTCACCGGCACCACCCTCCAGCGGCTCGCGAGCGGCGCCGGCGGCACCCTCCCCCTCGACCAGGTGCTGCCCGTCTTCGACGTCGTGCTCGATCTGCTCGAGAAGTGCCACTCGATCGGCATCGTCCACCGCGACATCAAGCCGGCGAACATCTTCGTGACGAGCGCCGGGCACGTGAAGGTCCTCGATTTCGGCATCGCCCGGATGCGCGACCCCGAGCGGCAGGCGACGCGCGCGGGCATCACGTTCGGCACCCCGGCGTTCATGTCGCCCGAGCAGGCCATGGGCGTCTCCGGCATCGACGGCCGGTCGGATCTCTGGTCGGTCGGCGCGAGCCTCTTCACGCTCCTGTCGGGCAAGCGGCTCAACCGCGGCCGGAGCGAGTCCGAGTCGTACTTCCTCGCGGCCACGCAGACCGCGCCGTCGATCGCGACGGAGGCGCCCGACCTGCCGGTCGAGATCGTGGCGTTCGTCGACAAGGCGCTCGCCTTCGAGCGCGGCGGCCGCTTCCAGAGCGCCGCGGCGATGCGCGGCGAGCTCCGCCGGCTGATCGCCGCGCACGCCTCCGGCCAGCTCACGCCCTCGCGCGAGCGGAAGGCGCCGCGCGTCCTGGTCCGCGGCAACGACGCGATCGACGAGGAGAGCGAGCCCCAGCCCCTGGCCCTCGTCGAGCAGACGTGCCAGCGGCTGGTCGCCATCTGGAAGCTGCTCGCGCTCGCGCTCGGCAACATCCGCCAGTACGGGTGGAACCACCCCCACGTGAACAAGGGCATCCACTTCGCGTTCGACGAGATCACGCGCACGCTGTCGCACAACCCGCTCGGCGTCCGCTGGGAGGTCACCCCGAACGCGTTCACCGCCGGCGGCCAGCCGATCTGGCAGCCCGATCGGCCGCCCTTCGACCGCATCCCCTACCAGCTCTTCGCCGACGGCATCCGGAAGATCCAGATCAAGGCCGGCGTCACCGAGGCCGAGCTCCGCGACTTCGCCGCCATCCTGCTCCGCGACCAGCGGTTCGGCCTCGGCGAGGACGACGACGCGGTGACGGCGCTCTGGGATCGCCGCTTCGAGCACATCGCCTACATGGCGATCGACCAGTTCGCCGACGGCGACATGGAGCAGGAGGAGTTCGAGGAGCAGTGCCGCGAGATCGCGGTCGGCGCGCGCGCCCTCGCGCAGATCGAGAGCCTCTGGGACGAGAGCTCGCTCGCGGGCAGGGCGCTCCAGAGGAACGTCGAGGCCGCGCTCGCGGACGCGGGCGCGGCCGCCTCGGCGCTCGCCATCGATCCTTTGACCCGGAGCACGCTCAGCGCCCAGGTCGCGCTGCCCGCGGAGCAGTGGAGCGAGCGCTACATGGACGCGCTCGTCGACGGCTACGTGGACGCCGCCCGGCACGGCGACCTCGACCTCCTGACCTCGGCGCTCACCGCGTGGACCGCCGACCAGATCGTCCTGCACAGCTACGAGCTCGCGTTCGAGGTGCAGGCGATGCTCCGGCGCGCGTTCGCCGGGCGGCTCGACGAGGTCCAGCGCGCCGCGGCGGGGCGGGGCGGCGAGGGCGCGCCGCGGCTCTCGCGGCGCGAGGTCGACCGGACGCTCGCGCAGGCGATGTTCCCGGTCGAGGCGCTGAAGGCGATCCTCGACGACCTCGCGACGGCTCACCCCGAGGAGGCGGCCGCCGCGGGCCCCGGCGCCGCGGCCGCGGGCCCCGGCGCGCACGGCGGCGCGGGCGCCGCGGCCGCCGCCGGCGCCGCGCCGGGCGGCGCGGCCGCGGGCCCCGGCGCGCACGGCGGCGCGGGGCGGAGCGTCGCGCCGCTCGATCCCGCCATCGTCGACGGGCTGGCCCACGCGCTCGAGGCGCTCGAGGACGGCTCGCTCTTCAGCGCCGCCTGCCAGTGCCACGGCGCGGTGCAGTCCGAGCGCCTGCGCGAGATCCTGCTCGCGTACATGCGGCGGTGGGCGCCCGGCCGGGAGGCGGAGCTCGCGCACCTCCTCGCGCGCGCCCAGGTCCCCCTCGCCCTGACGCTCGTCCAGCTGCTCGGGCAGCTCAGGACGCCCGAGGCGTTCGCCGCGCTGGAGGCCGGCTTCGCGAGCCCGCACGTCGAGGTGCGCATCAGCGCGCTCGCCGAGATCCCGGACGCCACGGGGCCCGACGGCGCGCCGGGCACGGGCGCCACCGCCGAGCGCGTCCGGGAGGAGCTGCAGAAGCTGCTCGACGACCCCGCGCCGCCGGTGCGCCGCGAGGCCCTGCGCATGATCGGCAAGCTCGGCGTCCTCGCCGCGGGCCCGACGCTCGTGCGGCGGATCCTCTCGACCTCGTTCCACGACCTGCCCGGGACCGAGCGCCGGCAGTGGCTCGAGACCGTCGCGCAGCTCAACCCCGCGCGGGCCGAGAAGCTCGCGATCGAGCTGCTCGAGAAGCGCCAGCTCATCCCGTCGGAGGCGATCGAGCAGACCCGCGAGATGGCCGCGCACTTCCTCTGCCAGGCGCGGAGCTACGAGGCGCTCCGCGCGGTGAAGGAGGCGACCAAGCCGCGCTGGTGGAACACGCCGCCGGTCCGCGACGCGGCCGCCCGCGCCGCGGTCACGATCGCCGCGCGCCTCGTCGCGCCGACGCGCCAGAGCGACCGGCCGCTGTCGCACGCGTCGCCGTCGTCGCTGCAGCCGGCCGATCCGGGCGGGCCGACCTCGCGCGCGGCGCGCTCGCGCGTACCCGCCTCGGCCCGGCGCTCGAACCCGGGCGTCCCGCTCGGGCTGGAGCCGCTCGAGCCGTGGAGCACCTCGCGCCCGGGCCTCGCGGGGTCGCAGGGCGGCGACGCCGGGCGGAGCGCCTTCAGGCCCCCGGGGCTCGGCTCCCCCCTGTCCGGCCCGCCCGCCGCCGGCTCGGTGCCGCCCACCTCGGTGCCGTTCAGCCGGCGCATGCCGCCGCCGCCCTCCGCGGCCTCGTCGTCCAGCCCGACCGCCGCGCCGCCGCCGATGGCGCCGCCGGGCGGGCGCCCGGCCTCCCCGCCGCTGTCCCCTGCCCCGCCCTCCGGCGCGCCGCACAGCGCCCGGCAGGGCCCCGCGCCGTACCCGGTGAACCCGCCCGTCCGTCCGCTCATCGAGCCTGCGCCCGCGGGCGCGGTGACGTCGACGAAGCCGGCGCCTTCCCAGGCGCCTCGGGGCGGGAGGAAGCCGTGAGCGAGGAGAAGGCCAACCTCACCGAGAGCACCGGCGACACGGCGATCTCGGGCGTGAAGGCGGACGGGCGGCGGCGCGCGGCGCTCGGCCTGGTCCAGATGCTCTACCGGCTCGCGAAGGCGTGCCTCCTGCACAGCGACTCGAACCAGGCGGTGCTGTCGCTCGTCCCGTCGGCGATCGACAGCATCGTCCAGTTCTGCGAGCTCTCGGGGACCGAGGCCGCGACCCTGGTGTTCGCGGGCAACACCCTGTTCATCAACGGCCAGATGCTCCGCGCCTCGCGCGAGACGTACGAGGTGGCGCTGGAGCTCGGCAGCTTCTTCGAGACCTGCGACGTCTCGGAGGTGGTGCTCGACAAGGCGGTCCGGCGCGCCGAGCTCGCGGCGTTCGCCCGCCTCCTCGCCGACGCGCAGCGCGACCGCAGCAGCGCCGCCCGCCTCGCGCAGTCGAGCCTGCGCGGCGTCCGGGTCCGCAAGCTCACGAACCCCTTCCCCGGCGGCTCCATCGAGGGCGACGGCACGCGCACCGGCCGCATCAGCCGCACCTACGCGGCGGCGCTCTTGGTGATGCGCGGGTTCTACGCGGGCCTGCGCGCCGGGGAGGCGGCGCTGCCGCAGCGGGTGAAGCGCGTCGCGCAGAAGCTCGTGGCCGCGGCCGAGGAGGACGCGCGCCTCCTGCTCTCGATCGCCGCGGGCAAGGTCGCGGATCCGGACGAGGCGGGGCTCAGCGTGTCCACCGCGATCGTCGCGCTGGGCATCGCCCGCCAGCTCACGACCGACCGGCGGATGCTCGGCGGCCTCGTCACCGCCGCGCTCCTCTACGACGTGAGCCGGCTGCGGCTCACGGGCGCCGTCGCCGGCGCGGCGACCGGCGGCGGGGAGCCGGCGGCGGGCCCGTTCCTCGAGCGCAGCCTCAGCGAGGACGAGAAGGAGCGGCTGCCGGCCAGCGCGGCCGTGATGCTGACGGCGCTCGGCAAGCTGCACGCGCCGTCGATCACGCGCACCGTGATCGCCTACGAGGCGCTCGCGCTGCGGCCCGGCGGCCCGCGGGGCCCGCTCTACGGCGGCCGGCGCAGCCCCACGGTGCTGGCGCGCATCCTCGCGGTGGCCCGGCAGTTCACGGAGCTCCGGTCGGCGTCGTTCCCGGTCCTCGACGGCGCGCCGGGCGGCGCGTCGCTCGACGGCGTGCTCCAGCGCATGACCACGGGCGCGGAGAGCGCGACCGACCGGGCGATCGGCCGGCTGCTCGTCGGCGCGCTCGGCATCATCCCGACGGGGACGTTCGTGCAGCTCAGCACGGGCGAGCTCGGCGTCGTGCTCGCGACGCCGGCGTCGCCCGCGCATTTCGCGCAGCCGCCGGTGCGCCTCCTCTTCGACGAGCAGGGTCAGCGGCTCGCCGCGCCGGTCGACGTCGATCTCTCGCTGAGGGCGCCGGGCGCGGAGCCGTGCTTCATCGTGCGACCGGCGCAGGTGGAGCCGCACCACGAGCGGGCGATCCGCGCCGCCTTCGGCTTCGGCGCCGCGAGGTCCTCCGCCGGCGTGGACGCGCGCGCCGCCGCCGCGGGCGTGGACGCGCGCGCCGCCGCGGGCGTCGAGGCGCGCGTGACCGCCGCGCCGCCGTTCCTGTCCGAGGACGAGGTCCCCGCGACCGAGCCGGGCAACACGCTCGCGTCGCGCGCGCTCCGCCCGGCCGAGGAGAGCGCGCGCTCGTCCCCGTCGCGCAAGGACGCGGCGTGGCTCGGCAAGCCGCTCGTGGGCGTTGCCCGCGCCGCGCCGTCCTCGCACGGCGCGCAGCCGAGGCCGCCTGTGTCGGCGGAGCGCCCGGCGCGGGCCGAGCGGGGGCGTGACGAGAACCTCATCTCGACGCAGCCCCCTCCCTCCGCGGCCGCGGCGCACGCGCCCGCGGTCCCGCCGCCGCCGCGGCTGCCGCGCGACTCGCGGCCGTTCGGGGCGCTCGCGTCCAGCAGGTATCCCGCGCCGCCGCCGTCGCGGCGGGCCGAGCGCCGGGGCGACGCGTCGGCGCCGGACCAGGGCGTGGGCCAGCTCCCGACGATCGGCCCGCCGTCGGGCCCAGCGGTGTCGCGGCGGGCCGGGGATTACCGGCTGGGCCCGCCGTCGCGCCGGCTGGATTCCCGGGCCGAGCCGGAGGAGAGCGACTGGAACGACGAGCTGCCGACGATCGATCCGCCGCCACCGCACTCGCCGCCGACGTCGCGGAGCCCTTCCTATGTCCCGGAGCCGGTCCCCACCGAGCGCAACGCGCTGCAGGCGCTCGCCGGCCTTTCGCACGGCCCGGGCCTGGAGGAAGCGGACCTGACCTGGACCGACGAGCTGCCGACGCTGGATCCTCCGCCGCCGAGCACGGAGACGGAGGAGCGGGAGCGCGACCGGCTGCTCGCGGCCTACCTTGCCGAGCAGACGCCGCTTCCGCTGGCGGCTCATCGCGAGTGGAGCACGACGCCCGGCGCAACGCCTTACGTGGCGGAGACCGAGCACGGCACGTGGCGCGGCGGGGCGCCGCCCTCGCCCAGCGGGGGGCCGGAGTCGCGCCGTGGGGCGCCACCCTCGCAACGCGGGGCCCAGGAGTCGCGCGATGGGGCGCCGCCCTCGCAACGCGGGGCCCAGGAGTCGCGCGGTGGAGCGGCGGAGTCGCAGCGCGGGGGGCCGGCGTCGCGCCGTGGGGCGCCGCCCTCGCAACGCGGGGCGCCGGCGTCGCGCCGTGGGGCGCCGCCCTCGCAACGCGGGGCGCCGGCGTCGCGCCGTGGGGCGCCGGAGTCGCGCGCGGCCCCGCCGATCAGCTCGGGCTCGTACGGCGGGTCGCGGCGCCCGCCTCGCGCGCCGATCCCGCGGGAGGAGCCGGAGGACGACGGGTACACCCCGCCGGCGCCGGAGGGGCGGGACCGGTGATGGACCGGGCCGCTGCGTCTCCTCCGCGCGTCGCGCTCCTCGCGCTGCTGCTCGCGGGGGCGGCGTGCGGCGGCGATCGGGAGACGCCCCCTCCTCCCGAGGATCCCTGCAAGCTCGGGTTTCTGGGCGAGGAGGGCGAGGACCTCCGGATCGAGGTCATCGCGCTCGGCGCGGACGGCGCGGCGCGCCCGGTGGGCGACGGCGACGCGCTCGATATCCTCATGCCGCCGCAGGGCGGGCGGGTGGTGTTCCTGGGCGTCCGGGCGACGAACCTGAGCGCCTGCGGCGTGCAGCTCTCCGGGTCGCTGCGCGACACCGTGTCGGGGCGGGTGATGTCCGAGTCGCGGACGATCAACCTGAATCCGACCGGCGACGGGTGGGGGGCGAGCGTCGATGTCGACATCTCGACGTTCGCGAACGTGGGAGTCTGCCCGAACAACTGGTCGGGGCGTGACATTTACGATGAGGACTACGAGATCGTGGTCCAGGTGCGGGACAGGGCCGGCCGGATGGCCAAGGAGACGAGGCGGGTAAGGCCGGCGTGCGGCGAGCCCGGGCTCGAGGTCGAGTGCCGGTGCATCTGCAAGCACGGGTATATCCTCGGTGAGGCGTGCGAGTAGGCGGAGCAGGCGGCAGGCGGGGGCTCCGCTGCCCCGGAGGACATCCCGTGGGGCGAAGCAACGAGCTATCGAGTCAGGAGGTACCCACTTTGCACCTGCTCCGGGATCATGGGCACGGAGGACTTCGACACCCATCCAGACGGCCATCACGGGATGACGCCATGGCTCGCGAGCTACATCACCTCGCAGCGGCAGGCCTGTCCGTGACGCCCCGCACGGCTCGCTCTCCTGCAACTGGGCGGGCGCGATCGGGAGCGCCCCCGAGATGCTCTGCGTTCGCAACGATCCCTGAGGCGACCTCCTCCCCTCCCCTCCCCACCCGGCGCGACGGGCTCAGCCCCTGGCCGCTGTAGCGCTGACGCGCTCGCCCTCTCGAACGACATGTCCGGACTCCCCGGGGATGGCGATTGAAGGGGGGGGCGCCGATCATCTTCAATTTTCCGGCAGGAGCGCAAAATCGAAAAAAGCAGAACGTTCAGAATATGTCAAGGACCGATCGACACGCCCCCTCCAGACCCTGGAAGATCTCTGACGCGATGCGCCTTCGGCCCGGGAAATTACACCATATCGACAATTTAACGCCAATGTTCCCCCGATGCGCGGGAAGTGTATCCAGAACGTTTCGGCACGATGTCGACGACGACTTCCCCGCGCGCCGCGCCGGTGTATACCCGACGCGACATGGTGCATTTGGACGAAAAAGTAGAGCCTCTCTTCGAGCAGATCGTTCGCCGCAACCCCGGCGAGGCAGAGTTCCACCAGGCGGTCCGTGAGGTCCTCGAGTCCCTCGGCCCGGTGCTCTCGAAGCACCCCGAGCTGATGCGGCACAAGATCATCGAGCGCATCTGCGAGCCCGAGCGCCAGGTGATCTTCCGCGTGCCGTGGGTCGACGACCGCGGCGAGGTGCAGCTCAACCGTGGCTTCCGCGTGCAGGTGAACAGCGCGCTCGGCCCCTACAAGGGCGGCATCCGCTTCCACCCGACGGTCTACCTCGGGACCATCAAGTTCCTCGGCTTCGAGCAGGTCTTCAAGAACGCGCTCACCGGGATGCCGATCGGCGGCGGCAAGGGCGGCGCGGACTTCGACCCCAAGGGGAAGTCCGAGGGCGAGATCATGCGCTTCTGCCAGAGCTTCATGACCGAGCTCCACCGCCACCTCGGCGAGTACACCGACGTGCCGGCGGGCGACATCGGCGTGGGCGAGCGCGAGCTCGGCTACATGTTCGGGCAGTACAAGCGCCTGACGAACCGCTACGAGTCGGGCGTGCTCACCGGCAAGGGCCTCGCGTGGGGCGGCTCGCTGGTGCGCCGGGAGGCGACCGGCTACGGCGCCGTCTACTTCGTCGCCGACATGCTGCGGGTGCGCGGCGAGAAGCTCGCGGACAAGACGTGCGTGGTGTCGGGCTCGGGCAACGTCGCGATCTACGCGACCCAGAAGCTGCAGCAGCTCGGGGCCCAGGTCGTCGCGTGCTCGGACTCGAGCGGCTACGTGCACGACCCCGACGGCATCGATCTCGCGCTGCTCAAGCAGGTGAAGGAGGTCGAGCGCGCGCGCATCAGCGAGTACGCCACGCGGCGCGGCCGGCGCTCGCGCTTCGTGGAGGGCGGCAACGTCTGGGAGGTGCCGTGCCAGATCGCGCTCCCCTGCGCGACGCAGAACGAGCTGAACGGCCGCGACGCGGCGGCGCTCGTGAAGAACGGCTGTCGCACCGTCGCCGAGGGCGCGAACATGCCCACCACGCCCGAGGGCGTGCGCGTCTTCCTCGAGGCCGGCGTGGCGTTCGGCCCCGGCAAGGCCGCGAACGCGGGCGGCGTGGCGACCTCGGCGCTCGAGATGCAGCAGAACGCGAGCCGCGACTCGTGGTCGTTCGAGCACACCGAGGAGCGGCTCGCCGAGATCATGACGAACATCCACCGCACGTGCCACGAGACGGCCGAGGAGCTCGGCGTGCCCGGCAACTACGTGGTGGGCGCGAACGTCGCGGGGTTCCTGCGGGTCGCGCGCGCGATGATCGCGCTCGGCGTGGTCTGACGGCCGGCCGCGAACGCGTACCCGATCTCGCAGGGGCGGTAGGTCTCCCAGAGCAGCTTCGTGACCACGACCGCGTCGAGGTGGAGCACCTCCTGGCGCTTCCTGAGTGCCTCATCCTTGACATACACGGATAATCGTGGTCCAAATTACACATGCGACGGTCACCGACGCGTGCCGATGCTGCGAGCGCGCCTCGAGTTCTCGAGAGCTCGCCGTGCGCTCATCCAGTCTTACGTCGTTCCCCTGGGGTGGCGTCGACCGTCGGAGTCTGCGAGCCCGAGCGCCTGGAGCGTTGCTCGACCCGCCCTGTACGCGCGCTCGCCGCGCGCCCGCTCGTCGCGCTCGTGGCCGCGATGTTGCCGCTCGCCGCCGTGGCCCACGGCTGCGGCGGCGACGCACCCGCGCCGGATGACACGGGTGCAGCGGGCGCCTCCGGGGACTACCAGATCGATCTCGATCTACCGCCCGAGATCGGAGCCCGCGTGCTCGAGATCGCGACCGAGCTCGGCGCGGCGATCTGCGAGCGAGCTCGGAGCTGCTGCGACCACTTCGGGTTCCGGCCGCGCACCGATTGCGTGCAGATGGGCGGCGAGATCTTCGCCTACCGGATGCTGGGGGTCGCGGGCCTCGGCGAGGTGGACCTGAGCGAGCTCGATTTCTCGATCAACGAGGCCATGGCGGAGCGCTGTATAGACATCGCGCGCTCCCTCTCGCACCAGTGCACGTTCCCGGCTATCGGGGTAGTCGATTGGTTCTGGCCTTGCTACCTGGTCCTCGATGCCTCTCGGGAAGGAGAAGTGCCCGACGAGTGCGATGGCGACGAGGTCTGCCAGGTCAAGTATGGCCCGGGCAATGGGTGCTTGAGAGACATCTGCCTGCCGTTCGCCGAGGTCGAGGAGGGCGCAGACTGCGGCCTGCCCCAGGAAGGCCCGACCATCCCCGTCTGCAGCGCGAGCCACTACTGCAGCTCTACCTGCCAGCCGCGAGCGGCGCTCGGCGAGCCGTGTGGCTCCGCAGCGTGCGTTGCAGGGGCCTTCTGCGACGGTGAGGCCGACGCGCGCACCTGTGTCCCGCGCTTGCCGCTCGGCGCACCCTGCCCGAGCGACCACGCCTGCGCGGAGGGGCTGCACTGCGCGTGCCCGAAGTTCGGGAGCTCCTGCGACGAGCGGTTCTGCTTCGAAGAGCGCGAGATCGGCGAACCTTGCTCCGCAGATCCGGAGTGCCCCTTCCCGACCCGCTGCGAGGGCGGTATTTGCAAGCCATCGAGCCTCGGATTCTGCGAGGCCCCGTGAGCTCCGACACGAGAACGGGCGCGCGACGGCCCGGACATGGCGACGCGACCGAGGCGCGCCCCGGTCGCGGAGAGGAGGAGAGGAGCGCGCGCCCGGTCTCCTCCCCGGCGCCCGCTGGCCGCTCGCGACCATCGCGGGCGGCGGGCGCTCTACTTCTGTCGTTGCTCTGCTGATAGAGCAGCTGCCCGCCCAGCCCGAAGCGATGCTCCATGGGTGTAGATCCCAAACTGACACGAAATCATTGGAGTTTTCTGGGTGGGCAGGTCCGTGCGGTGACAGAAATCTCGGAGGCGTGAGAAAATGTCGCGGCTGTTCGGAATTGATATGGCATGGCCAGACGATCGACGGTGACGGCGGTACCTGAGGCATCTGCGAAGACGAAGGTGAGCAGCGTGCATCGGTGATCAGGAGCGGCCGCCCCTCGATATCGAGCGTGCTCTGCGTCACGTACTGCCCCTCGGACCCGTTGTCCGCCACCGCGCGGAACACCCGCCCCTCCGCGTCCAGCGCCCCTGCGCGTCCAGGTGGCTCACCGCCGGCATGCCGGCGTGCGCAGCCGCCAGGTCCGCAGCGCGCCGCTCCGGGTCGCCCTGGGGCAGCGCCTGCCGGGCCGCGTACCACGCGCTCTCCAGCACCGTGTCGTTCGGATCGTGTGATGTCTGCTGCCACGCATCGAACACCACCCTGGAGAACGTGCCGTTGGGCAGCTCGGTCCGGATGAGCCGGCCCAGCGGGTCGTACCGCAGGATCGGCGTGACCCCCCACTCCACGAGCTCCGCCTCGTCCTCGTACTCGTGCGTCGCGCTGAAGAACGGCTCGTACTGCTTGACCGGGTTGCCCTTGTTGTCCAGCACCGTGCGCCCGGTGCCGACCCAGCGCGACGTCGCATGCGAGAAGACCAGGTCGCCTTGCGCGTTGTGCACCAGCGCGCCGTTCGCGTCGCGCTCGGGCGCCGGCCCCGGCTCCGCCTTCACCTTGCGCAGCACCTCGTTGCCGGCGCCGTCGGAGTAGATGTACGTCTCCAGCCACCGCGGGTTGCCCGCCCCGTGCTGCTCGCGGGCGCGGGCATGCACCACGTTCGGCTTGCCGGTGAGCTGGAATCGCTCCAGATCGTACTCGAATGTGACGGTCGGGTCGTCGAGCGTGTCGCCCTCGCCCGCCCCCGGCTTGCCCATCACCGCCATCGCCGTGACCCTGCCCAGCGCGTCGAAGCGCACCTCGCTCACGTTGCCGTTCGCGTCCGTGAGCTGCCACGGGCCGAGGACGCGGTAGTCGGGGACGGCTTCCACGACGTTGCTCAGCGGATCCGTCACCGCCGTCACGAGCAGGGAATACTGATCGTAGGCGACCTGCGACGTGTTCTCGAACGGATCGACGAACGCCGTCGGCTGGTAGAAGTGGGCCGCCGAGGGGACCGCCCGCCCCGAGGAGACCCAGTAGTCCGCATCGCCCGGGAGCTGGAGATAGCGCCCCTCCGCGAGCATGCCGCTCGTGACGCGGGAGCCGAACACGGACATGATGAGCGAAGGCGTGAGCACCTTGGCGAAGCTCTCATACCGCAGCGCCCTGCTCCCGATCTCGCCGAACGGCAGCGGCCCCGTGAGATCATCGCTCCAGTACCTCATGCGCGTGTGCTGCAAGAGGCGCTTCTGGAAAGCCCCGCCCGGCGTCCCGTCGTACTCGAGCGGCGTCGCGGCGTCTGCCGCAGCGAGGACCGCCTCGAACGCGAGCACCCCCTCCTGGCCGAGCGGCAGTCCGTGCAGCTCGTAGGTCCGGCTCTCGATCGGTACCCCGATCCGATAAGCCCCCTCCTCACCCGGGATCAGGTGCACCACGTCGTGCTCCGTCAACGTCGCCTTCCCCTGCTCCTGCTCGGGGAACTCCGCCCACACGGCCCGCCGCCGATACCCGATCTGCGCCGTCCTCCGGACCGCGCCGTGGTCGTCGACCTCCAACGTGAGCGCGTGCGCCACGCGCGGATCGCTCTCGTTGCGCTCGTAATGGTACTCCAGCGCCTCGCGCGGATGCGCGAAGAACACGGCGTGCGCATCGCCCACAGCGGCTTGGAGCCGCCGTAGCGCGTAGCTGTGCTCGGTGACGACGTATGGACGCGGCTCCTCCGCCGACCCGTCCAGCGCATAGACCTCCTGGCGGAGCGGCCGCCCCTTGAGCGCCCGGCACGCCTCGCGCATCTCCACGGCGCGGAGCCCCTCAAGCATCGGCGTATCCGCCAGGCGGACCGCTCCCGCGTCGCCAGCGTAATACTCGCTCTCATACTGCGCCGAGACCTTCGCCCCCTCGACCCACGCGCCCGTATGGAACCACGTCTTCGTCAGCACCGGCGGCAGGTGCAGCTCGGGATCGGCGTTGGCCGCCGGCGGCGCGAAGCCCGTCCCGCTGAACGCCGAGAACGACTCCGTGTCCCACTGCTCCACCATGCCGAAGCCGCGCATCTCCCGCTCCACCCCGTCGTAGTCGCCGTGATGGTAAGCATACGTCGTCACGAAGCGGTGCCGCGAAACGGCGTCAAACACCTCCACGCGCTCGATGACATGGACCACGAACGGGAGCCTCGTCCCCCACGGGCGGCCGGCCGCCCGGTCGGCGAGGTAGAACGTCGTCGACGGGGCATACGTCACCGTCGTCGTCCTTCCAAGGTTGTTCGCGACCGACGTCAAGAGATGCGGTCTCTTGCTCCCGAGCAGATCGATGTAGCGCATCCGCGGGCGCGCCCCGGGCAGCGACGAGCTCCACACGAGGCACCCGGTCCCGGAGCCGAGCAGATCGACCACGTCGACCGCCGCGAGATCGCTCACGTCGGGCAGCCGCGGCAAGATCACCGGCGCAGCCAGCGTGTTGCCGGCGTTGTTCGCGTACCAGCGCACGCCGTCCGGGTGCAGGTAGAGGATGTCGGTCGTCCCCGAGCCGTCCACGTCGGCGAGCCGGATCCGCTTCGGGTCGAAGCGCCCCTCGTGGTCGAACCGCATGCGGCCGCCCATCTGCACCTTCGCGCCGAAGCGGCCATGGCCGAGGTTGGGCCAGTAGCACACGTTGCCGTTCCGGATCCGCACCAGGTCGACCAGCCCGTCGCCGCTCATGTCGGCCAGAAAGATGCTCTGCGCCGCGTCGGCGAACACCAGCGATGGTCCGCGCTCCTCGTCGCTCGGGCGCGCGATCGTGATCGGCCGGTCGAACCCGCCCTTGGCCAGCGACGGATACCACGTGAACGTGTCAGGCCCCGTGACGAGGATGTCCTCGTGCCCGTCGCCGTTCAGATCGATGAGCCGGAGGTTCGGGTCGCTCCAGTCGACGTTCGGCTGCGACGCGAACGGCCGGAACGGCGCCCACCCCGCGTCCGTGCGGTCGAAGTAGCCCGCCACCGGCCGCTCGAACACCACCATCTCCTTGCGCCCGTCCCCGTCCACGTCGAGCAGCTGCCCGCCGTTCAGGACCGCCGGCCTCGACGGCAGTGGCCGCGCCGGCGACAGCAGACCTGCGCCGAGGTTCTGCTTGTAATACAGCGCCTCCCCCTCCTCGATCAGCACGCCGGGCAGCGCCTCGCCGTCGAGATCGACCCACCGCCGCCCAGACCCCATCGTGCCGCCGGGCAGCTCGCGCAGACCCTCGGGGTCGAGCGCCTTCACCTCGCGGTGGATCACCGGCTCGCTGTACGTCAGCGCGATGGGCGGGAGCGCCTCGCGGCTATACGCCTGCGTCTGCGGATCGCGCACATATCCGGCCTGCGTCGCGGTGGCGAGCCGCGTCAGGTATGCGTTCTCCGAATACGCGAGGTCGAGCGAGCGCACGAGGCACGGCGTCTCGCCGAGCTCGGACATTTGGTGAAACATCAGCACGCGACGGCAGAGCCGGTACGTGCGGATCTCGAACCCGGCGCGGTACACCGAGAACGGGTCCTGGCGGACCGGCCACGGGGCGCTCTCCGCCGGCGTGGGCGCCACCCGTGCTCCCCGTAATCGAAGACGACCTCGAACAGGAAGCTCCCCGCGACGCCCGGCACCGTGTTCCCGTAACGGACCCGCTTGAGATAGCGGTTCGCGACCGCCGCGCGCCCCGCGTGGCGGTGGCTCTCCGCGGCCTCGTCGCGCGCCACGCCCGTCAGATCCTCCGCCTTGTACTCGTAGGCGACGACATTGCCCTTGTCGTCCCGCGTCTCCTCCAGCAGCCACGAGAACACGCGCTCCGGCCTCGCCGGGTCGGCGACCCGCGCGTCCTGGCTCCGCCCGTAGACGCTCGTCATGTTGTCCGGCGTCGTCGCCGTCCAGTACACGTTCCCGCTCGCCTTGACCTCGCGGCGCTCGATCCGCGCGAACGCGCCCTCCACGCGGGGACGGTAGCGGATCACCCGCTCGCCCTCCGTCTCGTACCGGTCGAGCACCGCGCCGTCGCTCGACCGGGCCGGCACCAGATCCTCCGCGCCGGACAGGACGAACACGTCGCTCTCGTGCGCGTCGTCGTAACGGGGAAGGCCCTTGTCGGTCTTTCGCGTGATGCGCGGGATCGACAGCTGCCAGCCGACGCCGAACGGACCGTTGCCAGCTCCGGAGTCGTACGTCACCGCCAGCCCTGGCCCGAACCCGGCCCGGCCTGGGCTCAGCGGCAGCGGGATCGAGAACGAGCCCGTACCCGTCACCGGGTTCGCGGAGAACTTCTCATCCACCCCGCGGATCGCGCCGCCGCCATTCGGCAGCGCGGGCGCCGTCTCTCGCTCGTCACGAGCGCTAGGGGCCATGAAGACGCCTGCTGCCACGGCCCTCCCGGAAGGCCTCACCCGAGGTCCGCCACCTCGTCCATGAGCGCGAGCAGATCGGCGGCGGTGCGCGGCGGTTCACAGCGCGACACCACCTCGCCCGTCTCGATGGTCGTCATGAACGCGCACGCGCACGGAATGAACGCGCACGCGCACGCGCACGCGCACGGAATGAACGCGCACGCGCACGCGCACGCGCACGCGCACGGAATGAACGCGCACGCGCACGCGCACGGAATGAACGCGCACGCGCACGCGCACGGAATGAACGCGCACGCGCACGCGCACGGAATGAACGCGCACGCGCACGCGCACGCGCACGGGGAGGCCAGACGAGGACGGGAGACGGGAGACGGGAGACGGGAGACGGGAGACGGGAGACGGGAGACGGGAGACGGGAGACGGGAGACGGGAGACGGGAGACGGAGACGGGAGGCGGAGACGGGATACGGAGACGGGAGACGGGAGACGGGAGACGGGAGACGGGAGACGGAGACGGGAGGCGGAGACGGGATACGGGAGGCGGAGACGGGATACGGGAGGCGGAGACGGGATACGGGAGGCGGAGACGGGATACGGAGACGGGGATGCTACACGTCGAGGTCCTTCCACCGCTTCGATCGCTGCGTGAAGATCAGCATCCCCACCAGCGACGCCACGCCGATCGCCGCGAACGCGTACCAGATCTCGTAAGGGCGGTAGGTCTCCCAGAGCAGCTTCGTGGCCTCGACCGCGTCGATGTTCAGCACCTCCTGGAGCTCCCTGAACGCCTCCTGCCGCGAGACCCCCGTCACCTCCGGGAGCGACGAGACGTCGCCGTCCCACGCCCTCCCCTTCACCAGCTCGGTCTTCTCGGCGAGGTAGCGCAGCGCCAGCGTCGCCTTCTCGCCCCGGGTGCCGTACAGGATCCCGGCGAGCTGCGCCCCGAGCGCCGGGCCGATCGCCGCCGGGATGTTGATGTACCCGAGGTACAGCGCCTTCTTCCCCGGGGGCGCGATGAGCGCGAAATACTCGACCTTCTTGGGGCCGGTCAGCATCTCTCCGGTGGAGAAGAGCAGGATCCCGAGGAAGAGCACGTACAGCGACGTCGTCGTCCCGGAGACGAGGATGCCGCCGATCGCCACGAGGATGCCCAGCGACATCGCCGAGAGCACCTTCATCCTCGCCACCAGGTACGAGAACGGCACGAGGAAGAGAACGATGCACACCGCGTTCACGTTGAGCACGTTCTCCTGCTTGAGCTGGACCCCGCGCGGATCGTTCGTGGTGAGCCACGACGTCGGGAGCCAGGAGTTGTTCTGCACGAACGAGGTGCTGCTGATCCAGTCCGTGTAGAAGTTCGGCATCAGATCCCAGAGCTGGTACATCATCAGCCAGAACCCCGAAAGCAGCAGGATCACGGTGATGAGCCGCGCGTCCCAGATGTTCTTGATCGTCTCCCGGAAGACCTTCCACGCGTCCGACGTCTTGTCCGCGCCGGAGTCGACCTCCTTGTACGTGAACAGCATCAGGAAGTTCAGCGAGATGATCGCGGCGCAG
The DNA here is from genome assembly GCF_004135735.1 of Sorangium cellulosum. Taxonomy (GTDB): domain Bacteria; phylum Myxococcota_A; class Polyangia; order Polyangiales; family Polyangiaceae; genus Sorangium; species Sorangium cellulosum_F. The sequence continues at coordinate 9,071,061 of NZ_CP012670.1, forward strand.
CCGTAAAACACCCACGGCCAGCTCTTCCCGTGGAGATAGCCGGCCAGAGGCGGGCCGATCGCCGCGCCCACGTTCACGAGCCAGTAGAAGAGACCCCAGCCCACCGAGGAGTTGGACTTGTTCATCGACTGGGCCAAGGTGCCCTGGATCCCCGGCTTGAAGAGCGCCGTCCCCGTCGCCAGGACCACCACGCCGAGCAGGAAGCCGGTGAAGCTCCGCTGTGTCGCCATCAGCAGATAACCGATGATCTTGAGCCAGACGGTGATGAAGATGGTGCGCTTGTAGCCGTATCGATCGGCGTAGCCGCCCGTGATCATCGGCAGCAGCGACTGGATGAGGGCCCAGACCATGTAAATGGTGCCCTTGTCCTGCTGGCTGAAATGCAGCCCCCCGGGCTCGTCGGCCTGGGCGATGTAGATGGGCATCACGACCCGGACCCCGTAGTAGGCCAGTCGTTCCCACATCTCCATGGTGCAGCCCATCCAGAACGAGCGCGGGAGGCTCTTGATGGTCTGAGCAAAGGAGAGCTTCGGTGGCTCCTTCGCAGCGGGCTCGATCACGGCTGCATTCGACATTCCATGCTCCTCGCACGCCCGCGCCCCCGGGCGAGCCTTCGTAGCACAGCGCGTGCGACGCACATATCGGGATCCTGGGCGCGATGAGCGCGATCGACCGCAGGCCGTCGCGGGCATAGGAGATCGTGCGCCCGGAGCGCCGCGGGCGAGCCCCCTGCCGCCCCCCCGCGCCGGCTCAATCATGCAAAGTCGCGCGGTGCGGTGCAGCAGACCACGACGAGGCATCGAGTCCGCGCGCCGCGGAGACAGGCCTCCTCCGCGCCGCCCCGGTGTCCCGCCGGCCGCGCGCCGCGCCGCCTCGAGCCGATCGCGCCGCGGCCGGCGACACGCCGGGCAGCCGGCGCGGCCGCCCGCTTCGGCCCGCCGCGCGGCCGGATCACCGCCGGCGCGCGCCCGACGGCCGCCCCGGCTCGCCCGCCGGCGTCTCTTTGCCCGCCACCGGGTCGAGATGGTAGGGCAACCCCCGTGATGCACGCGCGGCAGAGTGGGGATCGATCCGGCGGGACCACGCTGGAGCAGGCGATTGCGCGCTTCCTCACCTACCTCGCGGCGGAGCGCCGGGCCTCGCGCCACACCGTGGCCGCCTACCGGCGCGACCTCACCCAGCTCGCCCGCTTCGCCCGCGAGCAGGCCGCCGCGGACGCCGAGCGCCGGGCGCCGGCGGCGCGCGGCCGGGCGACGCGCGACAAGGCCACGCGTGGCAACGCCAGGCCGGGCACGGCCGTGCGCGGCGAGGCGGCTCAGGACGCGGCGGCGCGCGGCGAGGCGGCTCAGGACGCGGCGGCGCGCGGCGAGGCGGCTCAGGACGCGGCGGCGCGCGGCGAGGCGCCGGCCGTGGACGGCCTCGACGTGCTGCTCCTGCGGCGCTGGCTCGGCTCCCTCGCCCGCACCCACGCGCCCGCCTCGATCGCGCGCAAGGTGGGCGCCGCCCGCGCCCTGCTCCGCTACCTCGAGCGGCGCGGCGAGGTCGACAAGAACGCCGCCGCCCAGCTCGCCCTCCCCAAGGTCCGGCGCCCGCTGCCGACCTTCCTCGACGTCGACGCCGCCGCCGAGGTCGTGGAGACCCCCGGCGCCGAGACCGCCGAGGGGCTGCGCGATCGCGCCCTCCTGGAGACCCTCTACGGCGCGGGCCTGCGCGTCTCCGAGCTCTGCGGGCTCGACCTCGCCCACGTCGACCGGCAGCCCGGCCGCGCCTCGGTGCGCGTCGTCGGCAAGGGCGACAAGGAGCGCGTCGTCCCCCTCGGCGCCCACGCCCTCGCCGCCATCGAGCGCTACCTCGAGCGGCGCGACGAGCTCGCCGATCCCACGACCGGCGCCCGCGACCCCCGCGCCCTGTTCCTCTCCCGCCGCGGCGCCCGCCTCGGGGTGCGCCGCGTCCAGGAGCTCGTCCACCGCTACGGCGCGCTCGGCGCCGGCCGGGCCGACCTGCACCCGCACGCGCTCCGGCACACGTGCGCGACCCACCTGCTCGACGGCGGCGCCGACCTCCGGGCCATCCAGAAGCTGCTCGGCCACGCGTCGCTCGCCACCACGCAGCGGTACACGCACGTCTCGATCGATCACCTGCTCAAGGTCTACGACGCCGCCCACCCCATGGCGCGGAAGCGGAGCCCGGCGTGAAGAAGACCCCGGCCGGCCCCGGCGTCGCGGTCCCCACGCTGGCGCGCGGGTGGGCGGCGCGGCTCGCCCGGAGCGCGCTCGGCGCCGGCGTCGCCGGCATCCTGGCCGCCAACCTCGACGCCGGCTGGGCGACCACGGGCGGCGCCGACGACCCCTCCTCCCAGCTCGCCACCTACCTCGCCGACGCCGGCGTGATCGCGCCCGTCGTGCTCGTCGTCGGGCTCCTCGCGGGCCTCGGGGCGATCGCGGCCGATCCGTCGCGCCCGCCGACGCCGGCGACGCTCATCGCCTCGCTCCGGCTGCGCGCGATCGGCCGGCCCGCCGACATCGCGGCGTTCGTGCCGCTCACCGTGCTCGCGGCGTTCCTGTGGATGACCCTGTGCGCGCAGCTCGCCCGCGCGCTGCTCGGGCTCGACGCCCCGCCGCTCCTGGTCGGCACCGCCGTGGCCGCCGGCGCGCTCGGCCTCGGCGTCATCGCGGGCCTCGCCGTGCTCGCGCTGACGCCGCCGCTCCGGCGCGCCCTCGCCACGGCCAGCGACGGGCGCCCGGCCTGCGTCGATCCGGCGGTGACCGGCGGCGTCGCGCTCGCCGCCGCCGCGGCGCTGTTCGCGTACGGGGTCGCCACGGGCGGCGTCTCCGGCGAGGGGGGCCTCTTCGGCATCTACGGCGTCTTCAAGCGCCCCGAGCTCGACCTGCGCGCCCCGGCGCTCCTGCTCGGCGTCGCGCTCGCCGCGTTCCTCGCGCAGGCCGCCGCCCGGACGGTCCGCGCCCCGATCGCGCTGCTCCTCGCGCTCCTGCCGCTCGGGCTGACCGCGCGCGCCGCCACGTCGCTCGACGGCGCGCCCGCGATCGCCCAGGCGCTCGAGCGCGGCGCCCCGGTCGGGGGCAAGAGCCTCGCGCTCCTGCGCCGCGCCGCCGATCGCGACGGCGACGGCGCGGCCGCGCTCTTCGGCGGCGGCGACTGCGACGATCGCGACGGGCGCGTCCACCCGCTCGCCGAGGAGATCCTCGACAACGGCGTCGACGACGACTGCACCGGCGGCGACCTGACCGCCGCGGCGCTCGCCGCGCTCGCGCCCCCGCCCCCCGCCGCGCCCCCGCCGGAGGCCGCCCAGCGCGTGCCGGACGACCTCAACGTCGTCCTGATCACGATCGACACCCTCCGCTGGGATCTCGGCTACGCGGGCAACCCGCGGCCGGTCTCGCCGAACCTCGACGCGCTCGCGGCCCGGTCCACGGCGTTCGAGCGCGCGTACGCGCTCGCGTCCTACACGGGCAAGAGCATCGGCCCGATGCTCATCGGCAAGTACGGGAGCGAGACGAACCGGAACTGGGGTCATTTCAACAAGTTCGGCGAGGAGGACACGTTCGTCGCGGAGCGCCTGAAGGCCGCGGGGGTGAGCACGATGAGCGTGCACGGGCACCGCTACTTCGGGAAGTTCGGCGGGCTCGACCGCGGCTTCGACGTGGTGGACCTGTCCGCGGCGCCGCCGGAGGGCGCGCCTTGGGACATCGACAACAAGGCGACGAGCCCCGCGCTGACCGACGCGGCGCTCCGGCTGCTCGCGTCGCCCGAGCGCACGGGCGGGCGCTTCTTCCTGTGGGTCCACTACCTGGATCCGCACGCCGACTACCTGCGGCACAAGGACGGGCCGGGCTTCGGGGCGGCGACGCAGCGGGATCTCTACGACGGCGAGGTCGCGTTCACGGACCAGCACATCGGCCGGCTGCTCGACGCGATCGCGGCGGCGCCGTACGGCGGGCGCACGGCGATCCTCGTGACGAGCGACCACGGCGAGGCGTTCGGCGAGCACAAGATGTACCGCCACGGCTTCGAGCTCTGGGAGGAGCTCGTGCGCGTGCCGCTGCTCGTCCACGTCCCGGGCGCGGCGCCGTCGCGGGTCGCGGCGCGGCGCAGCCTGATCGACCTCGCGCCGACGATCCTCGACCTGATGCGGGTCCCCGGCCCCGGCGAGGGCGCGGCCCCGACGGACTTCCTGTCCGGCGCGTCGCTGCTGCCCGACGTGTTCCTCGCCGCCGGCGAGCAGGCCCAGGCGCGCGACGTGCTGATCGACATGCCGGCGGGGCCGTACAACGACGCGCGGCGGTCGTTCATCCACGGCGACCTGAAGCTCACGATCTCGGGCGGCGCCCGGTTCGAGCTCTACGACCTCGCGAGCGACCCGGAGGAGCGGAAGAACCTCTGGGGGACCGAGGCCGGGAAGGACCGGGCGAAGGAGATCGAGGCGCGTTATGCGGCGATGCGGGCGCGCCTCCGCGAGGTGCGCGTGACCGGCGCGCGGAAGTGAACGTCCTGCCGCGCGATGGACCGGCATGGCCGCGGGCGCCCTCCCGGATCGCCGCGCGCATGGCCAGAGGCGGCGCGGCGATTTTTTCTCGGCGACCTGACAAATCCGCTCCTTTTTATGGCCGTTTCCAACGAGAAATTGAACATGAAGGCGGGAAGGCAGGAAGATTTCCCGGTGATTTTGCTTCCCCTCTTCCCGCCTTCATGTGAATTCCCCGAAAAATTTGGGAGGATGCATCAGCTCGGCGACCGATGATTCCTGATGGGGCCGGGGGTCTATGGGGGTGCCATCACGGCAAAGGAGAAGAGCGCCATGACCACGAAGAACCCTCGCAAGATCTTCGTCAACCTGTCCGTCCGCGACCTGAAGCGATCGATGGAGTTCTTCAGCAAGCTCGGGTTCGAGTTCAACCCGCAGTTCACGGACGCGAACAACGCCTGCATGATCGTCAGCGAGGAGGCCTATGTCATGCTCCTCGCGGAGTCGTTCTTCAAGACGTTCACGAAGAAGGAGATCTGCAGCACGAGCACGCACACGGAGGGGCTCTTCGCGCTCTCATGCAGCAGCCGGGCCGAGGTCGACGACATGGTGAAGAAGGCGATCGCGGCGGGCGGGTCGCACGCGATGGCTCCGCAGGAGCACGGCTTCATGTATGGCTGGAGCTTCTACGATCTCGATGGCCACCACTGGGAGGTGGTCTGGATGGACCCCAAGGCGAGCCAGCCGTAGCCGGCGGGCGGCGGGCGCGTCGCACGGGAGAGCCGACATGAAGGCGGGAGGGTGGGAGGAGCCTCGATCGCTCTCCCCGCCTTCACGCCCCAGGTCGAGCCACGACCAGCCCGCCCCCCGGACCCATGGGTCACGATCGGATCAAGTGAGGTCACCGATGATCAAGGTCTACAACTTCGCGCGCGGGGCCCGCGGCTTGCGGGTCATGTGGCAGTGCGAGGAGATGGGTTTGCCCTACCAGGTAGAGACGGTCTCGTATCCGCCGAGCGAGGCCTATCTCGCGTTGAACCCGCTCGGCAGCGTGCCGTTCCTCGAGGACGAGGGCGGCGTGGCGATCCACGAGTCCGTCGCGATGATGCTGTACCTGGCGCAGCGCCACGGGCCCACGCCCCTCCTGCCCGACAAGGAGGATCCGGCGCTCGCGCGCGTGCTGCAGATGACCGTGTTCGGCGAAGCCACGATCGGGGCGGGCGTCAACGCCCTGCTCACAGCGCATTTCGGCGCGCCGGAGGGGGACAAGCGCAACTGGTCGGTCCGCGCGCACGAGGCGAGCGTCGAGCGGGCCCTGCGCTTCACGGCCGACCTGCTCGGCGACAGGCCTTTCCTCGCCGGGGAGCGCCTCACGCTCGCCGACATCTCGGTGAGCACCGCGGTCGGAATCTATCGCGGCGTGCTCGGCAAGGCGCTGCCCGACGAGCTCGTCGCCTACCAGGAGCGGATGGCCGCGCGGCCGGCGCTCGAGCGCGCGCGCGCGCGGTGCCGTGGCCAGGACGGCCCGGCGCGCGCCTGAGGAGCGCGACGCCGGCGCGTCCCCCCTGCCCTGGCGCTCCGAGCCTGGTCAAGCTGTTCGCCGAAGGGGCGCTGTCCAACCTGTCGAATCCCAAGGTGACGATCTTCTATCTCGCCTTCCTGCCGCAGTTCGTCCCCGCGGACGCCGAGCACCCGACCCTGCTCCTCGTCGCGCTCGGGACTGCGTTCTCGCTGCTCACCTTGCTGGTGAAAGGGCTGGTCGGCTTCTTCTCCGGCGCCCTGTCCGCGTGGCTGCGCGGGCGTCCCAGGGTCCTCACCGGGGTGCACCGGACGAGCGGCGCGGTGATGGTCGGCCTGGGGATCAAGCTCGCCCTCGAGCGGCGCACGTGAGCTCTCCCGACATGCGTTGACCGGCGCGCGCAGGGACGGACGAGCGCCGGCACCTCGCGGCCGCGAGGCGCCGGCCGCAGCGCGCGGGGCGGGAGCGCTGGCGCCTCGCGCGACGCGCCGACCGTGGCAGGATGCGGGCAGGAGCATCGCATGGGAAACCACCTGGAGCGGGTCATCGGGGTACTCAACGGGGTCATCGGCGACCACCTGAAGCGGACCGGCAACGGCCTCACGACGGCGATGCAGCTCGTCCGCGACGGACATCCCGTGCCGGTCGCCGGGGCGTTCCATGCGGCCGCCTGTGCCCGAGCCACGCCCCGCGTCGTCGTGCTCGTGCACGGGCTGATGAGCACCGAGGACATCTGGACGATGCCGGACGGCGAGACGTACGGCTCGCGCCTGTCGCGCGATCTCGGGTACATGCCGCTGTACCTGCGGTACAACACCGGTCTCCGCATCTCCGAGAACGGCGAGGCCCTGGATGCGCTCCTCGAGCAGCTCGTCTGTGCCTGTCCTGTTCCCGTGGAGGAGCTGGTCCTCATCGGTCACAGCATGGGCGGCCTCGTCTCGCGCAGCGCCGTGCACGCGGCGAGCGAAAGGGGGCGACGATGGCTGCCGCTCCTGAAGCGGGCCTTCTATCTCGGCACACCGCACCTCGGCGCCCCGCTGGAGCGCTTTGGCAGCACCGTCACGTGGGCGCTCGCGCGCATCGACAATCCGTACACGAAGCTCATCGCCGACATCGTCGACCTCCGCAGCGGCGGAATGAAGGACCTCGGCCATGCCAACCTCCGCCGCGAGGACTGGGAGGGCGCCGGCGCGGACGCCCTGCTCCAGAACCGTCGCCACCCCGTGCCCCTGCTCCCTCACATTCGCCATCACCTCATCGCCGGCGCGCTCACGGCCGACCCGTGGCTCCCCCTCCTGTTCGGCGACGCGATGGTCTCGCTGCGGAGCGCCACGGGCCGGGCGGTCGCCGGGGACCGGTGCTCGCCCTTCCCTCAGGAGCACGTGCGGATCATGCCGTCGCTCGGCCACCTGCGCCTGGCGCGCGACCCGGACGTCTACGCGCAGATCCGCGCGTGGTGCGAGGAGCCGGCGTGATGGACAGGTGGCGCGGCTTGAAGGACCTCGTGGTGGACGCGGTCGATCACGGGTCGCGGGCCGTGGAGCGCCTGCAGAAGCACGCGGCGAAGCTGCCGTTCGATCTGCTGGAGCAGATCCCCCCGATCAAGGCTCCCGTGAGGGGGATCCGGCTCGTCCACGACACGGCGCTGTCCGGCGTCCACGGGGCGATCCGCCTCGTCAACCGCGCCGTGGGGGGCACGGTGGATGGGATCCTCTTCCTCGTCGAGCAGAAGAGACGGCCGCCGGAGGCGCCGGGCGACAGCGCGGGAGGCGCGCCGGACGACAGCGCGGGAGGCGCGCCGGGCGACGGGCAGCGCGCGCCATAACGCTCGTGCCCAGCGTGCTGGATCCGAGGCGGCGGTCCCTTCGCGGCGCTTGAGCGGAGAGCCGGTCAGCCGGTCGGCGAGATGCTGCCGGCCGCGCAGTCGACGCACGGCTGCCAGGCCTGACGAGGCGCGCGGCGCCTGGAGACCGCCGTCGCGAAGCTGCCCGCCGAACCGAGCCGGTCGTGTCCGATCCGCCCATGGCAGCGTCCCGGCAGCGCTCCACCTTCCCCACAAGCCAGAGATACCCGCCCGGCGACCTCCAATGAGGTCGCCTGGGTGCGATTCGACTCGCCGCGCCGAAGCATGTACCGCTGCGGGATGGTAGCATCCCACCAGACCCATGGAGCCCAGGGCCAACAAGAGGAGGACAGGGCCTCGGTTCAGCCGGGAGATGCGCACATCCCAGCGGGCCGTCTTTCAGCTCGCCGATCGGCTCACGGAAGCGTGGTGGAAAGTCGAGTCGCCCGCCATTTACCCCGACACGGGCGAAGACGTTCGAGCCGAGATCTTCGAGCCGGAAGGAACGCGCACCGGGCTCTCGCTCGACCTCCAGGTGAAAGGGCACGAGAGCCTCAAACGGTTTCTCAGGAAGCTGGATCCCGCGCATCTGCACTACTCGCTGGACGTTGAGCACCTCGAGAGCTGGGAGAGGAGGCCGAGACCGGTCGCGATCGTTGTCTGGGACGTCAGCAAGCGGCGCGGGTACTGGGCTCTCGCAAGGGATGCCTGCAAGCTTCTGGACACGAAGAACCCTGGATGGCGCCAGAAGAAAAATGCAACAATGCTCCTCCTCAGGACGAATGCCACGGATGACGAGGGGCTCGCGAGGCTACGAGAGATGGTGGCGCGGGACGAGCTCCCGAAGCTGGTCCGGCCAGGTGACGAGATACCTTTCGAGCTGTCGACCCAGTACTGCGATAGCCCGGAGGGACGCGCCAAGACAGACGAGCTCACCAGGTTCTGGGAAGGTGGCGGAGAAGTAACGATCGAGAGGGAATTCATCTCCGATCTGACCGTTCTTCACGACGGCCTCCGCATGGCCTTCGGAGAAGGCTACTGGAAGCGCGTCACCGAGGTCCGGCTCTTCTCGGTCCCTGGACGCGAATTCGCGCCGGTTCGCCTCGAGGCGGAGTCGTCGGCCGGGGCAGCACAGCTACCGTACGTGGAGCTGCGGCTTGCGCGCGCTGGTCGCCGATACGCGACCTTGAGCAACGAGCACCAGCGAGCGGCGGTCACCTTGAAGCTCGTCCTCGACGACGAGGACACGCAGCATGTCCGGGCGAGCGTCGATCTCGCGTTGGGCAGGAGGGACGTCGACGAGGCCAGGGCCGCGGTATGGTTCGTCCTCGTGGCGACGGACGCTGGCGGCAGCCTGCGGATCGAGCGGCTCGACGAGAAGATGGACGCGCTCGTCTTGCCGTTTCGCGCATCCGTACCCGAGGTAGAACGCGCTGCGCTGCGACGGACGCACGAGCTGTTGCAGAAGCTCAGTTTGCTACAGGACCGCGTGCGGAGACATGGTAATTTCGACTTTGTCTTCCCACCGTCGGGGCAACAAGTGCAAGATGCGCTCGAGCTGCTCCGGGTTGTCGCCGGTCGCGAGCACGAGATGATGTGCAAGGCGCGCATTCGCGCAAGTGGAGCCAGCGCGCTCTCGATCGATGCGACCGAAGGGCCGGTCACATTCCGATGTAGAAGATCTGGTCGTCGTCTGGCTCCAGAGCGGCAAGACGGCGGTCTTTTCCCACCACACCGCGCTCATGCTCCACGGGCTCTCCGACATCCTTCCTCCACGCATCCACGTGACTGTTCCGCCGGCCTGGACGCCTGCTGTGTCGCTGCCGGCGCACGTCGTGCTGCACCGTGCGACGTTGACCGAGTCGGAGATCACCTGGCACGATGTCGTGCCTGTCACGGCGCCCCTCCGCACCATCCGAGATTGCAGCGCGGCTGGGCTGGATCCAGAGCTCGTGGGCCAAGCGCGCCGCGAGGGGATCGAGCGCGGAATGTTCCCGGCCGAAGAGCTGCCCCCGAGCGCTATTGTAGCCGCGGAATGAAGACGCGCAGCTACCGGACCGCAGATCAATTTCGGCAGGCGCTCGAGCAGCGGATCCGTACCGAAGCGCGGCGCAGCGGCATGCTCATCGTGCGCGTCCGCCAGGTAGTGATTTTCGAGCGGTTCACAGCGCGGCTGGTATCGGCCTTCGGGTCGCGCGTGGTGCTCAAGGGAGGTTTTGCGCTGGAGTTGCGCCTTCATGGCGCACGCGCGACGCGTGATGTGGATCTGCGGCTATCAGGGGATCCTGGCACGCTGCTCGCCGAGCTACAAGCAGCAGGTCGGATGGACCTCGGTGATTTCATGTCGTTCGAGATCCGACGTGACTCGCAGCACGCGGTGATCGCGATGACGGCCCCTTATCAAGGGCAGCGCTTTCGCAGCGAGGCACGGCTGGCCGGCAAGATCTACGGCGAGCCCTTCCATGTGGACGTCGTCTCCGGCGGGCTCATGCCCAGACCACCCGATCGCATCCCCGCAGGCGAGTTCTTCAAGTTCGCTGGCCTACCACCGTTCGAGGTCGCCGTCTACGCGCGAGAGGTACACATCGCAGAAAAGCTGCACGCGTACACGTATCCATATCCGGCGACCAACTCCCGCGTCAGAGATCTGCCGGATCTCGGGCTGCTGGCACGGAGTGGTCCGTACGATGCGGCGTCCCTTCATCCCATTGACCTGCCGCGACGCGACGTAGGAGCGCGCGTCTGGAACGCCGGACGGCTCACGACGTAAAGGAACGCGCGGACGCGCGTGAGTTGCTCCTGGCCGGCGGGTTGAGCGCGGGCAGCGCGAGCTCGCAGAGCCGGGTGTTCGGGGCGGGCAACGGGGCCATTGTCCAATGGAGGATACGCAACGTTCACCCTGCCGCAATCTCGCCGCCGCGCCGAACGTCGTCGACGAGCGGCTCGTCGACCCGGCGACTGCGCCGAACGCGATCCCCGCGGGGGCAGACTACCTCGGCCGACGCCCACGCCGTGCACACCGTGGCCCAGCTGGCCTTCACCCTCCCCTCGACAGGGAAAACCCCTCGTACCCCCGGGCCGCGACGGCCTCGCACGTCTTCCTGTAGACCCCGACGCCGCCGGCATAGGGCATCAGGACGCGCGGCTTGCCAGGGATGTTGGCCCCGATGTACCAGGAGCTGGCCCGGGGATAGAGCGTGCCGTCGGCCACCTCCTTGACGTGCGCGCCCCACCGGTCCTCCGCCTCGGCGGTGGCCTCGATGCGGCCCAGGCCGCGCGCTCGCAGGTACGCGATGCAGTCCGCGATCCACGCCACGTGCTGCTCGATCGACACGATCGCATTGCTGAACACGGACGGGCTGCCAGGGCCGGTGATGGTGAACAGGTTCGGGAACCCGGCGACGGCGATGCCGAGGTAGGTGCGCGGGCCGCCGGCCCACTTCTGCTTCAGCGGCGCGCCGCCTCTTCCCCGGATGTCGATGCGGGTCAAGGCGCCCGTCATGGCGTCGAAGCCCGTCGCGAGCACGAGGCTGTCCAGCGCGTACTCCGCGCTCCGCGTCCGGAGCCCCCTGGGCGTGATCTCCTCGATCGGCGACGCCTTGACGTCGACCAGGGTGACGTTGTCCCGGTTGTAGGTCTCGTAATAGCGGGTGTCGACGCAGAGGCGCCGGGTGCCGAGCGGATACCCCCGGGGCGACAGCGCCTCGGCGACGGCCGGGTCGCGGACCGTCGCGCGGATCTGGGATCGGACGAACTCGGCGGCGGTCTCGTTGGCCTCCGGGGAGCGCATCACGTCCGAGAACGTGGCGAGAAAGCCGGTGCCGCCCTGCTCCCATCGCGCCCTGTACTCGCGCTCCCGCTCCTCGGGCGACACCTCCAGCGCGGACCTCGGGTCGCCCTCCATGACGACCCCGGCGCGCGTCTCGCGGGCCCTGCGCCGGTACTCGGGATAGTTCGCCTTCATCCACGACGCGTGCGCGGGATCCAGGGGCGCGTTGCGCGCGGGCACGCTGAAGCACGGGGTCCGCTGGAAGACGGCGAGGTGGGCCGCCTGCTCGGCGAGGACGGGGATGACCTGGACCCCGGACGAGCCCGTACCGAGGACGCCCACGCGCTGGCCGGTGAAATCGACGCCCTCGTGCGGCCAGCGACTCGTGAAGTACAACGGGCCCTGGAAGGTCTCGAGCCCCTTGAAGTCGGGCGTCTTCGCGACGGACAGGCAGCCCGTCGCCATGATCAGGAACCTGGCGGACACGCGAGCGCCGTCGTCCGCGCGGATCGCCCAGCGATCCGTCGCCTCGTCAAAGACGGCGGCGGTCACCCGCGTCCCGAGCTGGATGTCCCGGCGGAGCTCGAACCGGTCCGCGACGTGCTCGAGGTAGCGCAGGATCTCCGGCTGCGTGGCGTATCGCTCGGTCCAGGTCCATTCCTGCTCGAGCTCGGGCGAGAACGAATAGGAGTAATCCATGCTGGGGATATCGCAACGCGCGCCGGGGTATCGGTTCCAGAACCACGTGCCGCCCACCCCGCTGCCCGCCTCATAGACCCGCACCGACAGGCCGAGCTGGCGCAGGCGGTGGAGCATGTACAGGCCCGCAAACCCGGCGCCGACGACGACGGCGTCGAGGCGGCTTCCAGGCGCCGCGCCGTCTCCTGCACGATTCGACTGCACGTCAGACATGATGCTCGCCTCCTTCTGGAAATGGGTGTGCGCCTGGGCTCCTCTCACGCCCCGGCGCGGTGGCCATGAAGGTGCGCGCTGTGCCGCGTCGCACCGCCGCCCGTTCCGAACGTCAGGCGCGGTGGACGTGGCAGGCCAGCGCCATCAAACCGAGGACCAGCAGCAGGCCGAGGTGCAGCAAGCCGCTCCATCCGAGCGCCGACAGGAGGGCCCCGGACGAGAGCGACGCCACGCCGCTGGCCGCAAACACGCACAGGTCATTGACGCCCTGCGCGCGGAAACGCTCGGACCCCGCGCGGCTGCGCGCAACGAGGGTCGTCGCGGTCACGAACACATAGCACCATCCGATCCCGACCAGCGCCAGCCCGAAGAGGTGCCCTCCGAAGCCCGGAATCCAGCTGAGCAGGAACCCGACGAGCAGGAACAGGAGCCCGAGGGACTGGAGCTGCGCGATCGACAGCCGCGTCAGGAGGACGCCGACCGAGAGCGAAGGCAGGTACATGCTCAGGAGGTGCACCTGGATCACCCAGCCCGCCTGCTGGATCGAGCGCTGCTCGACGCCGCACATCTGCAAGGGCGTGGGCACCATGAGGAGGCTCATCACCAGGAAGGCACCGGCGCCCATCGCCACCATCGGCCAGTACAGCCCTCGAGCGCGCGCGTCGGGCGTGGCGGTGGCCTCCTGGACGAGCGCCTCTTGCGGCCGGTACGCCACGAACGAGAGGGCGGCCAGCGCCTGGAGCGCCGCCAGGATCCAGAGGGCGCTGGGCATGTCGCGGTAGGTCCGCCCCCCGAGCAGGCTGAAGAGCGACATGCCGGGGACGATGCCAGCGGCGCTCGCGAGCTGGATCAGGGTCAACAGGCGCGGCGCCCTCTCGCTCGACTGCCCTTCGAGGATCGCAAAGCGATACTGCTGCACGAAGGCGCCTTGCACCCCCACGCCGAGGACCGCCGTACAGAACAGCGGGAAATCCGATCGCTCGACCGCCCGTGCCGCGAGCGCCAGGCAGCTGGCGGACAGCAGGGCCGCGGCGAGGAAGCAGGGCCTGCGTCCGAAGAGGCGCATCATCTGGCTGGCCGGCCAGGTGCAAAGGGCCGACGACAGCACCAGCACGGCGACCGGCAGGGTGGCGAACCGCATGTCGATCGCGAGCCGCTCGCCCACCAGGCTGCCGACGAACTGGATCGCGACCACGCCCGCAATCCCCACGACCTGGCAGACGAGCAGGACCAGGGTGTTGATGGACGTCGCGGGCGCGGCGCGCACGGCCCGACGGATCACCGGACGCGCTCCGCGTCGGGCGGTTCGGCCACATCGGGCGGTGCGGCCACGCCGGGCGACGCGGCCTGGTCCTCGGCTTCGAGCGCCGCGATGGCCTCCAGGGAGAGACCCATGCGCTGGTGGAGGAACCGCACCATGGTCCAGTGGGGCAGCGCGTCCTCGTCGAAGGGGCCGAACTCATCGCGGTACAGGGGCAGCCACCGCAATCCTTCCTCGAGCGCCTGCTCGCGGCCGGGCTGCGTCTCCTGGTAGTCCTCGTACGGCAGGCTGCGGTGGTGGATGAAGAAGCGCCCCGGCAAGCGCTCCTCGCAGAGCTCACGGTACTCCCGGGTCTGCAAGATCAGGTAATGCCAGATCTCGTCGATCGCCTGCTCCACGGGCAAGAACAGCCCGGCCAGCCGCTCGGGATGGCGCGAGACGAGGTACAGGTATCGCAGGCACTCGATGACCTGACGCTCGACGTGCGCGGGCTCCTCGCCGGTGGTCCGCACGAAGTGCCGCACCACGCCGGAGAAGAGCGCCTCGTCGAGCAATGCCTTCAGCGCGGCCGTCGTCACCCTGGGTTGCTCGGATCTCACGGGTCACCTCGCTCCGCGTTCTGGCCGTCCTGCACCAGCCAGGCGTACTTTCCGGACTTGCCGATCGCGATGTGCGCGCGATGTTCGAGGGCGCAGTCGAGCCCGGCGCCCTCCAGGATGCTCTGCCGCAGCGCGCGCGCCGTGGCCGGATCGAGGGGCCCGTCGTCGAAGGTGGTGTACAGCAATCGCGCCTGCTGCTGCTCCTCCGGGTGGAGCTGATAGATGAAGATGGAAGGCGCGACGGCGCTGATCCAGTCGTCGAGGTGGGCCTGGGAGATCAGCCCCCCGCGCGCGAGCCGCAAGAGCTCTCGCTCGCGCCCGCAGAACCTGCGGATCCGGAGCGGGTCGGGGGAGCCATCGACCGTTTCAGCGCAGTCGCCCGAGCGATAGCGGATGAGCGGCATGTAAGGGTTGCGCACGCTCGAGACGATGAGGCTGTAGATCGTGCTGCCCTCCTCGACCGGGAGCAGCTCCAGGTGCATCCTGTCGAGGTAGGGCCAGTATCGCCCGTGGCGATCGCTGTAATAGAGATACCCCAGCTCGGTGCTTCCGAACAGATCGACGATCGGGCACGCGAAGCGCTGCTGCAGGAACCGCCGCACGTTCCGCGGCGTGTACTCGTAGGCGTGGATGATGCTGGCTGGCCTCGGAAAGCGCTGCCACGCTCCCCAGGCCAGGGCCTTCCGCACGAGGTGCGCGAGGTGGTAGCTGTCGCAGTCGAGGTGGTAAAGGCGTCGGGGATGCGCCGCCTCCACGGCGGCCATCTCGTCGAGCATGCGCCCCACGTCGTCGCGATCCCAGAGCGACGGGTCGAGCCGCAGGTTGAGATATAGCGTGCGCGGGTCGAGCCGGCGCTCCTCGAGGCTCGGGATCGCCGGCGCCTCGACGCCGCGCCGCCTCGCGCTGAGCCGCGCCACGTGCTCGGTCGCCAGCACCGTGGTGATCGAGACGCGCTGGCAGCCCTCTCGCCAGGTGCCGGCGATATCGGGGTGCTCGCTCCACAGCCGGTAGTAGGACCGCAGCAGGAAGAACGGCGGACGGATGATCTGCATCCGCGCGTGGTGGGTGCCGGTCGAGAGCACGAGCTCCGCCTCGCCGGCCTGGAGCGCCTCGGCGAGCGCCGGGGTCATCCATCTGTCCGGGAAGCCTCTGGCGATCTCTGGCTTCTCCAGGATCGGGAAGGAGCCCGCCTCGATCGACGGACGGTAAATGGGAATGTCCCTGACCTGATCGATCATCTCGGCGAGCGTCTGTCGTTGGGCGTCCATCGATCGACTCCAGGAAGATGGCCGGGCGGGCCATCGAGAAGCGTTGCACCACGGGTCCGGGCGGCTGCGAGCGAGGCAGGAGACCCCAGGAGCGAGGGGGTCCCCGCCTCGCCCGCGAGCCCGGTCACTCCTGTCAGCTGATGCAGCCGGCCTTCCGCGAGATGCAGCCGGCCTTCCGCGAGATGCAGCCGGCCTTCCGCGAGATGCAGCCGGCCTTCCGCGAGATGCAGCCGGCCTTCCGCGAGATGCAGCCGGCCTTCCGCGAGATGCAGCCGGCGTCGAGGGTCGGATCACCGGCCGAGTTGGCCGCGACCCACTGGTTCCAGAGATGATCCTGGGCGATCTGCCGAATCAGATGATCCATTCGAGCCTCCGAGAGCGTCATGAGTGGACGATGCGTGACGAACGCACACCTCCGCAGCCCGCGCGCTGCTGCGGTCGTGTGGTCGACGGCCTGGGCAACAAAGACTGTTGTCCCCCCAACCGTCTCGCTGACTATACGGGGCCGCCCAGGAGGGTCAAGGACGCCATCTCGATCGAGACGAAGTGAAATGGATATCGACGGGGCACCCCGTGAATGCATGACATCAATCGGCCATCGACCGACGCGGAGACCCCAGGCGCAGCATAACTACCTCGCCGGGTGCCCCCGCGAGCGCACGAGCAGGCCGACGCGCGACCATTTCGGCGCGAGCACGTGGAGGCTCACCGCGACGATGGCGATGCAATGGGCCCGCCTCGCCCGGGACGCGCGTGTCTGGCGGTCCTCGCCGCGGGCGCGGCTCTCGTCGGGTGAAGCTCGCCGCGGGCGCGGCCGCCGTCAGGCGGGGCTCGCCGCGCGCTCCGCGGCGTAGAAGCGCTGCGCCTCTCGCACGAACAGCCGATCCGGCATCCACGCGAGCGCCGCGTCGCGCACCGCCGCGCGCACGCGGCTCCGGCCGAGGACGAACCCCCGCATCTTCCACGCGCTCTGCTGGTAGCGGGCTGCGATGGGCCGGATCCCGGCCTCGTAGCGCAGGAGCGCGGCCGGCACGTCCCCGGGGTGCTCCTCGAGCGCCCGGGCCAGGTGGTACGCCCCCTGGAGCGCGAGGGCGCTGCCCATGCCCGAGAGGAACGTGGGACACGCAGCGGCGTCGCCGAGCAGCGCCACCCGCCCCTTCACGATCCGCGGCGGCCGGACCATCGTGATGGAGTCCGTGAAGACGTAGCTGCTCGCGTCGATGGCCTCGAAGGTCCGGCGGACGGGCGCGCCGAAGTCGCCGCAGGCGCGCAGGAGGAAGTCGCGCACGTCGGCCGCGCTGCGGGACGCGGGCTGCTCGCCGCCGTCGGCGTGGTAGACGAACGGCGAGGCCACGCGGGGGCCGATCGGGATGAGGCCGACCATCTGGCCGCGGCCCAGGTAGGCGGCGACGAAGCGCGGGTCGAGCCCGTGGTCGACCTCGACGGTGAGCGCGATGTAGCGCCCCCCGAGCGGCACCTCGTGGCCCGACCCGAAGACGCGCGCGCGCGTGGGCGAGCGGACGCCGTCCGCGCCGATCAGCGCGTCGAACGCCTCGGAGCGGCCGTCGCTCAGGCGGACCTCGACGCGCTCGGGGCCCGCCTCGAGGGCCTGCACCTCGGTGCCCAGCCGGAGCTCCACCTTGCCGGCGACCGCCTCGTGCAGCGCGGCGTGCAGGTCGGCGCGCCGGAAGAAGAGGACGCCGCCCAGCTCGCGCTCGAGCCGCGTGGCGCGGTTCTCGCGCAAGAGCCGCCCGGACGGCGTGTGGAAGCGCACGCCGTCGAGCCGCTGCTCGCGCGCGCGGCAGGCGTCGAGCAGGCCCATCCGCTCGACCGTGCGCACGCCGTTGCCCTTGAGCCCGATGTAGTGCCCGAGCGGCTCGAGCCGCCGCGCCCGCTCCGCGATCACCACCTCGACGCCGCGGCGCTCGAGCAGGAGCCCGAGCGAGAGACCGGCGATTCCAGCCCCGGAAACGAGGACGCGCATCATCTCACCTCGGCGGCAAAACAGGATTTCAGGAGAGCTCGGCCCGTGGCGCGAGCGCGCGGCGCAGGCCCCCCCCCGGTGGCCATGTCGAAAGGCGCGCTGTTTCCGGAGATCCAGCCTGTCGAGCCTGGGGAGCGGCATGTCGAGGCCGGGCATCGAACCACGGATCGGAGCGATGGTCTAACGGGAGCGAGCGACCCTGGAGAGGATTTCAACCCTGGCCCGTGGGCCGCCTTCCGTTCCCGATGCCGGAGCACCATGACGAGCGGGGGAGCTGATCGATGCGCCCGGTGCGCCCGCATCGTCGGCGAGCAGGATCTCGTGCGCAACGGAGGCGACATGAAGGCGGTGCGGATTCATCACGGAATTTCTGGGCTCCTTGCCGTGGCCTCGTTCTCGCTCGCGCTCGGGGCGTTCACGGGCATGGCCGGCGGCGCGGAGGACGCCCACTGGGAGAGCTGCAATCGGCTGGCGTCCTACGCGGCCCGCTACGTGGAGCACGCCAGGTCCTATCACCTGGCATGCTCCAGCGACGTCGATTGCATCCTGGCCGACCCGAGCACCGATTGCCAGGGCATGTGCTTCACGCCGATCAACCGGAGCGGCCTCGAGCAGATGAGGCGCGTCGTCTCCTACCTGAACAAGACCACATGTCGCGAGCATCGCGCGATGCGCTGTCCTTACGCCACGCCGGCGTGCCTGGCGACAAGGCCCGTCTGCGCCCGCGGGACCTGCGCCGCGGTCCCATGAGGGGCGGCCGCGCGTGGGCCCGCGGAGCGCTGGCCAGCGGCCGCCCGCGCGCAGCCGCCGCGCGGGCGCCCCGTGTCACCGCCGCCGATCCGGTCGAGGCGCTCCGGCCTGCGGCGGCCCGCTCCACCTCGCCAGGAACCCCGGAGCGCGCTGGGCTCGGCGACGCAAAACCAGCCTTCGGATCCGGTGCCATGAAGCCCGACCGGACCGACGCCGGGCGCGCGGCCGGTAGCGGACGCCGGCCGGACGGCCTCGGGCATGGAGCGTGACGCCGGGGAGCATCGTCGCTAGACTGACAGCAGCCGCGAGGGCGCCGGAGGAGGAGCTAGCATGCAGGCCGCGAAAGTCGCCATCGTCATCCCCGCAGACCGCCGTGTCCAGCTCCAGCTTCCCGCCGACCTCCCGGAAGGGCCGGCGGAGGTGATCGTCCTCGTCACCTCGCAGAGAGCTGCGCCGATCGACAGACGCGCGGCGCTTGGCATGGATCGCGGCAAGGTCCAGATCGCCGATGACTTCGATGCGCCGCTACCGGAGGACGTGCAGCGGGCGTTCGACGGCGAAACATGAGGTTGCTCCTCGATACGCACTGCTGGCTCTGGCTCGTCGCCGAGCCCGAGAGGATCCGTCACGACGTGGTGGAGATGCTCGTCGCCGAGGACAACCATGTCCACGTCTCCACGGCGACGGCGTGGGAGATCGTCATCAAGCACTCTCTTGGAAAGCTCTCGCTCCCGGACCCGCCGGCCGAGTACATCCCTCCACGCATGACGGCCCTCGGCCACCGTCCTCTGCCCATCGAGCAACGGCACGCGCTTCAGGTCGCCCGACTTCCTCCGCATCACAGGGATCCCTTCGACCGAATCCTGATCGCGCAGGCGCAGGTCGAGGACATTCACCTCGTCACCGCCGATCGGCTCATGGCGCCCTACGATGTCCGCTTGATCTGGGCGAACGCGTGACTCGGCGCCGGGCGGTGGAGGGGAGCACCAGGCTCGTCCGGTCCCACATCGCAGAGCGTGCGTTACCCGTCGGCCCACGTGAAGTCGGGGAGGGACAGGCGCCGGGCGGGCCCGCCGTCGACCCGGGAGAACGTCACGACCATGCGCGGGCCCGCGCCGCCCTCACCGAGCGACAGGACGCCCGCCCCCTGCAAACACCGCAGCGCCGGGTCGGGCTGGGCGCCGGGCGATAGATCGAGGTGCACGCCCGCGATGTCCGAGAACACCGCGGGGCGCTGTCGCGCGCCGGCCCTGCCGTCCGCCCACGCGTCGGGCCGCCTGGCGCCCGGAGGGCGGAAGAGAAACGGCTGCCGCAGATCGTCGCTGGCCAGCGCCACGTCGATCGCCACGCCCTCGGGCACGTACGGAGGGCGGTAATCCCACGTCGCGAACGGGAGCGGCGCCCCGGGAGGGGCCGAGCGGACCGCCACGCCGAACGGCGATGCGCCCGTTCGCCGCCACGCTGCCCGCGCCGCGAGGCGGGTGCGGGCGACGAGGGGGGACGCGAGCTCGTCCCGCGCCTCCACCCAGAGCAGCTCCAGGTAGGCGTTGTCGAAGCAGAAGCACACGTTCGCCGTCCCCTGGCCCGGGTGGCTCCGCCGGAAGCTCTCCCGCAGGCCGGCGGACTCGAGGGCGACGCGCTCCGGCGCTCCTCGCTCGACGAGGACGAACAGATGATCGAGCGCCAGGCTGTCATCCCTCGTCGGCATCGATGGCCCCTCCGGGGCGACATGGAAGCATGGCGCCCCCGCCGATGCTAGGCTCCCGCCGGCCCGCGGCGCGCGGGCCCAGGCACCCGCAGAGAGGAGCGTCATGATCGTCGTCACGAACCGCATTCCCGTCGCCGAGGGCCATGAAGCCGAGTTCGAGGACCGGTTCAAGAACCGGGTCCACCTGGTCGATCGCGCGCCAGGCTTCCTTCGCAACGAGGTGCACCGCCCGAAGCCGATGAAGCTGGACCACGCGACGGGCGCGTTCCTCCCGGATCCGGACGCGCAGGGGTTCTACGAGGTCAAGACCTGGTGGCGTTCCATGGACGACTTCGTCGCCTGGACCCGGAGCCCCGAGTTCGCCGAGGCGCACAGGAACCGGGCGCCGAAGGAGATGTTCGCGGGGCCGAGCAAGCTCGATATCCACGAGGTGTTCCTCAGCACCGATCTCTCGCCGTAGCGGGCGCGCGGCAGGCCGGCGCGCCGCGCCGCTCACCCGAGGTGACCGCCGCCGTCGACGTCCCAGTTCGAGCCGGTGACGAACCCTGAGGTGCGCTCGTCGAGCAGCGTCAGCGCGACGCGCGCGACCTCCTCGGGCGGCGCGGCGCGCTTGATCAGGGCACGCGCGATCTGGTCTTCGACCAGGTCCGGGATGTGCCTGGCGGCGGAGCGGACGGCCGGGGTGTCGGTGAGGCCGGGGGAGATGCAGTTGACGCGGATCCCGGCCGGCGCGAGCTCGATCGCCCAGCTCCGGGTCAGGTAGATGAGACCGACCTTGGTGGCGCCGTACATGCTCGTACCGGGGACGTTCGCGCGCCGGGCGAACGACGAGACCATCAAGATGGCCGCGCCCTCGCGGCCCGTGAGCGGCGCGACCGCGGCCTGCGTGAACGCGAAGGTGGCCCGCAGGTTGACCCCCAGCATGCGATCCACGTCGTCGACCGAGTACGTCGCGAGCGTGCCGGGCACGAGGGCCCCCGCGTTGTTCACGAGCAGATCCAGGCCACCGTGACGCGCCACGGTCTCCGCGACCGCGCGCCTGGCCGTGGCCGGATCCGCCACGTCTCCGGCCACGTACGACGCGCCTCGACCGAGCCTCTGGACCGCCTCCGCGAGCCTGTCCTCACGCCGCGCGACGATCACGACGCGAGCGCCTTCCCGGACGAGCGCCTGGGTTATTGCGAACCCGATCCCCTCGCTGGCTCCGGTCACCAGCGCCGATTTGTTTTCGAATCTCACAGCCACCCCCGCGTCGGGAGCTTCTCACATTTTATTTCACTCCAACAGGCTCATGATTCGATTGTATGTCCCGGTCACCGTCGTAGACGACGCGGACTCCGGCGTGGAGGTCGAACGAGGGTCGGGGTGCTGCGGTGCTACAAGGCGGGCCGGCTCGTCGAGCACCAGGGCGGGTCGCGTCCGATCGCGTCAAGCCGGCACCTATCTCAGGGCAGGCGGCGGTCCCTTCCCGTGCGGGTGGTTTCTGCTACGCTCGCGCGGCATGTCGATGACCGACACCTCCCCGCAGGCGGACGAGCGCTACCATGAGCTGCTCCGGCGCATGCCTCCGGAGAAGCGGCTCGAGGCGACGATGCGGTTGAGCCAAGCCGTCCGTGAGCTGGCCCTCGCCGGTATCCGTGCTCGCCATCCAGGGGCGGACGAGCAGGAGCTTCGCGTTCGCGTTGCAGCGAGGCTGTACGGGCGCGACTGCGCGCGCAGGCTGTTCGGCCAGGTGCCGGACGACGCGACGTGACCCCAGGAGCGCCTCGACAGATGTCGTCACGGCGCTGGACGTGGCGTTGCGCGTGGCGGCCGCGCTCGAGAGCATCGGCTGCGAGTACTTCATCGGGGGCAGCCTCGCGAGCTCGCTCCAAGGGGAGCCTCGCGCGACGAACGATATCGATCTGGTCGTCGCGATGATGCCCCATCGTGTGCGCGCGTTCGCCGAGCAGCTCGGTCCGGACTTCGAGGTGGGTCAAGACATGCATCCGCGATGCCCTGACCCGCGGAAGCTGCGCGAACATCTTCTACCTCCCCATGGTGACGAAGATCGACATCTTCGCTCTCGGACCGAGTCGATACGACGAGATCGAATTCGGCCGTCGGCGAAAGGTCAGGGTCCGAACCAGCGGTGAGGAGCTGGTTGTCAAGGCGCCAGAGGATACCGTTCTCCGGAAACCGCTCTGGTACCGCGAAGGTGGTGGAGTGTCGTCCAAGCAATGGCGCGATATCATCGAGGTGCTTCGAGTCAGCGGGGCCGAAATCGATCACCGGTACCTGATCACATGGGCCGAAAAGCTCGGAGTCGATGACCTTCTCACCCGAGCACAGGACGAGGCCGCCGGGGAGCTGGACCCGCAATAGCTTGCTCGATAGGCTACTGGACCAGCGAGCAGACGTAGAACCGCTTGTCGTCGCAGTAGTCGCCGCTGCACTCCACCGCGGTGATGAACCGGTTCGCGCCGAAGTGCGCGTACCACTCCTCCTCCGACAGCCAGTCCGACCAGGAGCAGCTCGTGAGGCGCCCGGCCGCCGGCCTGGTGCACTCCAGCGAGATCTCGTCGCAGTAGCTGTCCGAGCACCGGATGCCCGTCACGATGGCCTTGTTGCTGCGGCTGCCGCAGTAGCGGACATTGTCGCCGAGCTCGAACGTCTCGCAATGGCCGCCGCTCGGGCCGTCGTAGCACACCTGCTGGCCGAGATCGCTGTCCCCCTCCTCGGAGAAGTAGTCCGTCCAGTACCTGGTGGAGGTGTCCAGTGAGCTGAAGGAAGGCAGGGCGTTGCAGTGCAGAGCGACGTCGTCGCAGTAATCCCCCCAGCACGCGAATCCGGTCGCGGCCTCGGTGCCGGGGCAGAGCGCGGGGCCGTCTTCCTCCGAGACGTAGTCGGTCCAGTCAGCCTGGGCGGGAGACGCGGCCGCGATCGACGCGAGCGCAACACAGCCTCCGAGCAGCACGGCGATCTTCTTCATGACGAAAAGCTCCTCTCTCTCGTGTCGGCAGGGCCTGGTCGGGCGGGCGTCGGCCGGGGGATCCCGGCGAGGCAGGCGTGGCTCGGGAAACCCCGCCCGCGCCCCCGCCGCCTGCGTCCGAGCACCTGCGCGCGACGTGGGATAGCAATCGATGCGCCATCCGCCGCGAGCGCGTCGGGCGCCGGCTGCGAGGCGCGCTGTCGAGATACGCGCTCGGCGGCTTGCGCCATCCTTGCGCAACTCGAGCGCCGTCGGCCCGAGCGGGCTCGTCGGTCCTCCGGACGATCGCGACCTCCGGACGATCGCGCCCTCCCGACGATGGCGTCCTCCCGACGATCGCCTCCCCCGCGCCGTTCTCTCCCCGCCCCGTTCTGCGGTAGCCTCGTCCGGCCCCCATGAGCGACCTCCGCCAGCCCGCCGAGACCAAGTACGAGCACGAGCTCGCGGCCCTCGCCGCCCACGACAACGCGCCCAGGCCGCCCGGCTGGCGCCTCTCCCCCCGCGCCGTCGAGACCTACATCCTCGGCAGCGACAAGCCCGTCGGCGGCGTCGCGATCACCCCCAAGTACATCGGCGATCGCTCCCTCGTGCAGGTCGCCCTCGCCACGCTCGCGTCCGACCGCGCGCTCATGCTCGTGGGCGAGCCCGGCACCGCGAAGAGCTGGCTCTCCGAGCACCTCTCCGCGGCCATCAGCGGCACGAGCGCGCTCGTGGTCCAGGGCACCGCCGGCACCAGCGAGGAGCACGTCAAGTACGGGTGGAACTACGCCATGCTCCTCGCCGAGGGGCCGTCGCCGAAGGCGCTCGTGCCCTCGCCCATCCTGCGCGCGATGCGGGACGGGCGGTTCGCGCGGTTCGAGGAGATCACCCGCACCTCGCCCGAGATCCAGGACGCGCTCATCTCCCTCCTGTCCGAGAAGCAGGTCGCGATCCCGGAGCTCGATCAGGTGGTGTCCGCGCAACGCGGGTTCAACCTCATCGCCACCGCCAACACCCGCGATCGCGGCGTCAACGAGATGAGCGCCGCGCTCAAGCGCCGCTTCAACTTCATCACGGTCCCGGTGGTCGACGACCTGGAGCAGGAGATCCGCATCGTGCAGAAGCGCGAGGCCGAGCTGCGCGGCGACTACCAGGTCGGCGTCGAGCCGCCCGCGGAGCTCGCCAGGCTGCTCGTCACGCTGTTCCAGGAGCTCCGCGCCGGCGTGACCAAGGACGGCAAGACCAAGGTGAAGGCGCCCGGCTCGGTGCTGTCGACCGCGGAGGCCATCAGCGTGCTGTTCAACAGCGGCATCCTCGCGCAGCACTTCGGCGACGGGAAGGTGACCGTCGACGACCTCTCGCGCTCGCTGCTCGGCGCCGTGACCAAGGAGGGCGGCGACGATCTCAAGGCCGTCCGCGAGTACTGCGAGACCGTGGCCAAGGGGCGCGCGGGGCTGTGGAAGGAGCTCTACGCCGCGTCCCGGAAGCGGCTCGCGCCGTGACGGCTCGCCCCGTGACGGCTCGCCCCGTGACGGCCCCGCCCGCGATGGAGCCCTGATGGACCTGGACCTCGACCGGCTCGCCGCCGTCCACCTCTTCCCGGTGCGCCACCACTCGCCGCGCTCCAGCGCGGCGCTCCGCGCCTACCTCGACGAGGTGCGCCCGAAGGCGGTCTTCGTCGAGGGCCCGAGCGACGCGAACGCGCTGCTCGAGGCGCTGGTCGACCCGAGGACCGTGCCCCCGGTCGCGATCCTCGGCTACCGGACCGACGGCGCGCCCGCGTCGTCGCTGTGGCCGTTCGCCGCGTACTCGCCCGAGTACGTGGCGCTGAAGTGGGCGTTCGAGCACGGCGCGCGCGCGGAGCTCATCGACGTGCCCGTGGGCGTGACGCTCGCGCCGTTCGAGGGGGATCGGGTCGGCCACGACGACGCCGAGGACCCGGGCGGCGACGCGCGCGCGGTCGGGGCGGAGCGCGGGGAGGACGGCGACGACGACGCCGCGGACGACGCGCCGGCGAGCGCGGAGGGCGAGCACGATGGCCCCCACGACGCGGGCGAGAGCATCTACGAGGCGTGCGCGCGGGCCCGGGGCTTCCGCTCGTTCGAGGAGTTCTGGGAGGCCTCGTTCGAGGCGCCCCGCCACGATCCCCGGTCGTTCCGCGAGGCGCTGCTCGCGTACGCGGACCTCGTGCGCGGCGAGGGCGACCGGCTGGTCCACCGGGCGCGCGACGCGTACATGGCGCGGCGCCTGCTCGACCGCATGGGGCCGGGCCTCGCGCCGCACGAGGTCGTGGCCGTGCTCGGCGCGGCGCACGCGGCGGCGTTCGCGGCCCGCGACGTCGATCCCGCGCTGGAGGCGCGGCTGCCGGCCCCGGCGCCGTGCGCGGCGACGCTGATCCCGTTCAGCTTCCCGCGCCTGTCCGAGCAGCTCGGCTACGGCGCGGGCAACCGGGCGCCGCAGTACTACCAGCGCGCCCACGACGCCGGCGGCGACTTCCGCCGCGCCACGCTCGAGGTGCTGATCGACTTCACCGAGCACCTGCGCCTGCGCGGCTTCATGGCGTCGCTGGCCGACACGATCGAGGCGTTCCGCCTCGCGGTGGCGCTCGCCGAGCACCGCGGCAAGGCCGAGCCCGGCCTCGACGAGGTGCGCGAGGCGACCATCGCGACCCTGTGCCGCGGCGACGCCACGCACGTCGACGGCTTCCTCTGGCCGGCGGTCATCGGCCGCAACGTGGGCCGCGTCGCCGACCGGATCGGGAAGAACTCGCTCCAGGAGGAGTTCTGGCGCGAGGTGCGCGAGCGGAGGCTCCCCGCCACGGACGCGCCCGAGTCGTTCCGGCTCTCGCTCACCAACGAGGTCGAGGTCGGCACGAGCGTGCTCCTGCACCGGCTCCGCATCGCGAAGATCCCCTTCGCGGCGTACGCCGGCACGCGCGCGGCGGGGCGGCGCGCCGGGGCGGCGGGGCGGCGCGGCGGGGCGGCGCAGCAGGCGCCGCCGGAGGAGCTGCTCGGGCAGCTCAGCGAGACGTGGGAGGCGCAGTGGACGCCGGCGACCGACGTGGCGCTGGTCGAGAAGATCGTCCTCGGCGACACGCTGGAGCAGGTGGCGACGCGGCTGCTCGAGGAGGATCTCGCGGCCTGCCACACGACGGGCGAGGCCGCGGACGTGCTCCTGAACGGCGTGCTCGCGTCGAGCGCGCGCGCCGTGGCCGCGGCGCTGCGCGCGTGCGACCAGCTCGCGGCGGGCGACGGCGACCTGCCGTCGCTGGCGCGCGCGTGCCGCGCGTTCGCGGGGCTCGTGTCGTTCGGGTCGTCGCGGTCGCTGTCGTCGCTCGGCGACGGGGTGATCGCGCCGATGCTGGAGAGGACGTTCGCGCGCGCGGTGCTGCGCGTCCACGGCGGCTGCACGGGCAACGACGAGGCGGTGGCGGGGGCCAAGGAGGCGCTGCGCACGCTGCACGACGTGGCGCTGTCGCAGCCGCTCGTCGACCGCGGGGCGTGGCTCGAGGCGGCGCGGGGGCTCGTGGACAGCGAGGCGGTGAACCCCACGGCGTCGGGGCTGGCCTGCGGGCTGCTCTACCTGGCGCAGGCGATCGACGACGCGGAGGTGGCGCGGGTCGTGGGGTTGCGGCTCGGGGGCGCGGCCCCGCCCGAGGCGGCGGCGTCGTTCCTGGCCGGCTTCCTCGAGGTGAACGCGCTGGTGCTCGTGAAGAGCCGGCCGGTGGTGGAGGCGCTCGACGCGTTCCTCGGCGGCATCGCGCCGGAGCGCTTCAAGGACGCGCTGCCGGTCTTGCGGCGCGCGTTCTCGGGGCTCGGGGCGACGGAGCGGCGGTACCTGCTCGAGAACGTGCTCGCGACGCGGAAGCTCGGGGACAAGGCGCGGGCGGCCCAGGCGGTGCTGCTGGAGAAGGACCGGGAGAAGCTCAAGGAGATGAGCGACGAGCTGGCCCAGGCGATGGATGATCTGGACGAGCTGTTATGAGCGGGCGGCGCCCGGGGTGGGCCAGGGGATCGGTTGTTCGGGGGACGCGTGGTGAGAGAGCGGGAGATCCGGGTGGATCGCGCCGGAGGGAGGGGCCGCGCGGCGGGGGCGGGGGGGCGCTGGCCATCCGCCAAGACCGGGACCGGGGCGCTTGCGCATTCACCACCGCCCGGCATGTCTCCCTGTCGGGCCACGCCACCTGGGACGTCTCGTTGCGCGCCACACGAGGCGCGCCTGAGACCTCGAGCCCGCTGAGACCTTATGGCACCTCGGTCGGTGCTCGGCGCGCCCCCCCGCCCCCGCCGCGCGGCCCCTCCCTCCGGCGCTCACGCCTCGCTTCACGGCAGATCGGCGTGATTCATGACGTGATTCATGAAGAGAGCGGTAGGCCCCCGGAGAGGGTGTTCGTCGCGCGGGGTGGGGGACGGGCCGTGTCTGAGCCCAAGAGAGCGATCTCCTCCGGCAACGCCGGAGGACATCGCTCTCAGGCGAGTTCGGCGGGGCTTCCACCCCGCGCGACGAACACCCTCTCCGGGGGCCGGGCAGATCAGCACGACCTCCCATGCAGCAAGCGACAAGCTCGCTCCCCCGGAATGAGCAGGAGACCCCCGCGATGAGCGCACGCACCCCCCGAAAGGGCCCCTCCCCCGCCCCCGCGCCGGACGACCTCACCGACGCCGACCGCGACGCTCTCCTGCGCTGGCGCCTCGCCCTCGGCCCCGAGGCCGAGCGCGTCGACCCGCGCCTCGACCTCGGCCACCTCGGCGGCGCGGCCTCCGCGCTCCACGTCGACCCGCGCCGCGTGGGCGACCTCGACCGGGCGCTCTCCTTCCTCTACGACGAGCGCGCCGGCAACCTCGGCGGCTCGCGGCCCTACGTCCCCGAGTGGCTCGCCGCCGTGCGCGAGTTCTTCAGCCACGAGGTCGTCGCCCTCGTCCAGAAGGACGCCATCGAGCGACGAGGGCTCACCCAGCTCCTCTTCGAGCCAGAGACGCTGCCGTTCCTCGAGAAGAACGTCGAGCTCGTCGCCACCCTCATGAGCGCCAGAGGCCTCATCCCCGACGCCGCCCGCGAGGCCGCCCGGCAGATCGTGCGCGAGGTCGTCGACGAGGTGCGCCGCGCGCTGGAGTCCGAGGTCCGCACCGCCGTCGTCGGCGCGCTCCGGCGGAACACCACGAGCCCGCTGCGCGTCCTCAGGAACCTCGACTGGAAGCGCACCATCCGCAAGAACCTGAAGGGTTGGGACGCCGAGCGGCGCCGCCTCGTGCCCGACAAGCTCTATTTCTGGGCCAACCAGACGCGAAGGCACGAGTGGGACGTCGCCATCCTCGTCGACCAGTCAGGCTCCATGGGCGAGAGCGTCGTCTACAGCTCCATCATGGCGGCCATCTTCGCGTCGCTCGATGTCCTCCGCACCCGGCTCCTCTTCTTCGACACCGAGGTCGTCGACGTGACGCCGATGCTCGTCGATCCGGTCGACGTGCTGTTCACCGCGCAGCTCGGCGGCGGCACCGACATCAACCGCGCCGTGGCCTACGCCCAGGAACACTTCATCGAGCGGCCCGAGAAGACGCTGTTCATCCTGATCACGGACCTGTTCGAGGGCGGAAACGCCGAGGAGCTCCTCGCCCGGATGCGGAGGCTCGCCGACGACAAGGTGCGCTCGATCTGCCTGCTCGCGCTCTCGGACAGCGGAAAGCCCTCGTACGATCACGACATGGCGCAGAAGCTCGCCGCGCTCGGGACTCCCTGCTTCGGCTGCACACCGAAGCTCCTCGTCAAGGTGGTGGAGCGGATCATGCGAGGGCAGGACCTCGGCCCGCTGCTCGAGGCCGAGGCGAGCTGAGCGCTCCGCGCGCGCCCTCGGCGGCACACCTGTGAAGCCGGTCACCTACGTTGAACAACGCGATCCCGGTGCGTCAGCGCGTCCCCCACGCCCGTGGTCGCCACGCTCCGGGCACCAGGGCGTCTAGCCCGCGCGCGTCTCGGTCCGCCGCGCCGCGGCGCGCTTCCGCGCTGCGGCGCGCCGGGCAGCGCCCGCGGCGCCGCGCCGGCGGCCACCCGCTGCGCGATACGCCTCTTCGAGGGGCGACTCGACCGAGAGCGAACCGGTGCCTTTCGCGGCGCTGATCGAAGGGCCAACTAGACTGATGGAAAGTTTCACTTGAACTACCAATGCGGTGGCGGACAGATCACGTCGTGCAGCGGAGGGCTCATCACCTATAAACCGTTTCGATCTTGCACGCAGCAACACAACGAGAAGATCAGGAGCCCTGGAGCGTCCGTCCGGACGTGTTGACGTCCACCCGGGAGGCCCACTCGCCTTCCGCCACGGAGGTCGGAAGCACGCTCATGTGCACCACGGAGGCACGAAGGCACGGGTCTGGACCTGTTCCGTGCCTTCGTGTCTCCGTGGTGCATGACGAGGGGGTGCCCCGGATGTCGCACCGGGCGCTCTGTCACGAACACGTTGCACGATGCAGGCCAACCATGCCGTGATGCCGGCATCGCCGCTTTTCCCGGGGTGCTCGCGGCGCGTCTTTCACCGTTGAAACGGCTGGTTGCAACCGTGGCGCAACGCCGCGCCGTCCGCCGGCGATCCCCTGGCGATCCGGCGCTGCCGTCCCGGAGGGCCGCTCCGCGGCGGCCACCTCCGCCGAGGCGTCGCCGTCCACGGAGCCCGTCCCCTCACGGGACCGGCCCAGCGCGCCGCGGCGGCCACCTCGGAGGTCGTCCCGGCCGGCAGGGCCGAGCCGCGAAGATGCCGGGCGCCCGCTCGGCGCCCGGACGGATCGGCGGCCTGGGTGAGCGCGCTGAGCCTCAAGGCCAGCGCGCGGGGCGGGATCCTGAGCTCGTGCGGCAGCCCGGGCCGAGCGCCCGCGCCGTACCCGATTGACCCGTGGCTGGTCAAGGCACGCGGACCTCCGGTGGAGCACCGGCCCGCCGTTCGCACCCGCCGTTTGCAAGGGACGCCCACGAGCACCGGACAGGAACCCTCTCGCGCACCAGCGGCTCGGTCTCGGTCACGGCCTGGTAGCCGCGGCCTGGCGCCGCCCAGCACGCCGAACGGGCTGAAGCTCGTACGATTCGACGGGTTGTGGCCCCCGGCCGAGCCGTCGCGGCGCGTCCTGAAGGCAGAGGGATGGGGGAGCCAGTGAAGCCGCAAGGGCACAAGGGTAGAGAGAGGGCTGTGCCCCGCTCACCTCGGTTCCTTGCGCCCTTGGCCCCCTGCGGCTGTCTCTCCCATCGGCGGATCGCGGCGGAGCTCGACGTGATCGGCGTTCCAGGGCGCCAGCAGCAGCGCATTAACAAAACTTTACCAAATATTCACCGTGACTTCATTCATCGCGATTGGTGGCGCTCGTCGAGAAGGCGCCACGGCGCGAAAGACGCACACAGCACCCTCCGTGTGACCTCTCCACAAGCTCAGACGCTTCGATGTTTCCCCAATGAGGCGTTGAGGGATCAGAAAAAAAAAGCAATCCGTCCGGGCGCTTGCAAAGCCCGGCACCGGTGGTAACGTTCCGCGATTCTTCTATGTCCGAGACGACATCGCTGAGCCCTGCCCTGGCGCCGGGTCTAGGGGATTGCTGCGCTCGATCCACGGAGGATGCATCGCCATCATCGGTTATCGCTCGTCCATTCGCTGATATCGCCGTGGTGGGGATGGGATGCCGCTTCCCTGGCGGCATCGACTCGCCTGCGTCCTTGTGGGCGGCGCTCTCTGCGGGGCGCGATCTCGTCAGCGAGGTCCCGCCGGACCGGTGGGATGTCGACGCTTACTACGACGCCGACACGAGCGCCCCCGGGAAGATCGCGACCCGTCATGGCGGCTTCCTCGCCGGGGTCGCGGCCTTCGACGCGCCATTCTTCGGCCTCTCGCCGCGCGAAGCGAAGCACATGGATCCGCAGCAGCGCCTCGGCCTGGAGACGGCGTGGGAGGCGCTGGAGGACGCGGGCATGGATGTGGGAGGCCTGCGGGGCAGCCGGGCAGGCGTGTTCGTCGGCTCGATGTGGGCGGAGTACGACGTGCTCGCGGCGCGACATTTCGAGTCGATTTCGCCCCACGGGGCCACGGGGAACGACCCGGGAATGATCGCGGCGCGCATCGCGTACACCTTCGGCCTCCGCGGGCCGGCCTTGTCGGTGAACACGGCGTCGTCGTCCTCCCTCGTGGCCGTGCACCTCGCGCTGCAAAGCCTGCAGAACGGAGAGTGTGACCTCGCGCTGGCCGGCGGCGTGAACCTGATCCTGACTCCGTACAACACGATCAAGATGACGAAGCTCGGCACGATGGCGCCGGACGGCCGGTGCAAGGCGTTCGACCACCGGGCCAACGGCTACGTGCGCGCCGAGGGCGTCGGGTTCGTGGTCCTGAAGCGGCTGTCGCGAGCGGCCGCGGACGGCGATCGGATCCATGCGGTGGTGCGTGGCGCGGCCGTGAACAACGACGGGCTCACCGAGGGGCTGACCGCGCCGAGCGTGGAAGCGCAGGAGGCCGTGCTGCGGGAAGCTTATGCGCGCGCCGGGGTATCTCCCGCCGAGGTGGACTACGTCGAGGCGCACGGGACGGGAACGCCGCTCGGCGATCGCGTGGAGGCGACGGCGCTCGGGCGGGTGCTCGGCAAAGGACGCGCGGCCGATCGCGCGCTGCGGATCGGCTCGATCAAGACCAACCTCGGTCACGCGGAGGCGGCCGCCGGCATCGCCGGGCTGATGAAGGCGGCGCTGTCGCTGCGCCATGGATGGATCCCGGCGAGTCTGCACCTGGAGCGCCCGCACCCGGAGATACCCCTCGAATCGCTGGGCCTCGAGGTCCAGACGGAGAGCGGCGCGTGGCCCGAGGTCGATCGGCCGCGGCGAGCAGGCGTGAGCTCCTTCGGCTTCGGCGGCACGAACTGCCATGTGGTGCTCGAGGAGTGGCGCGGCGGCGTCCAGCAGGACGCCGGGCGCGATGGCGTCCAGCAGGACGCCGGGCGCGATGGCGTCCAGCAGGACGCCGGGCGCGGTGGCGTCCAGCAGGACGCCGCGGAGGCGGATCGCGAGCCGGGCGCCACGCCGCCTGTGCCTGTCCTCCCCCTCGTGCTGTCGGCGAGGGACCCCGGGGCGCTGCGGGCGCAGGCGGGCCGGTGGGCGGCGTGGCTCACGGCGCACGCGGAGGCGCGCTGGGCGGACGTGGTCCACACGGCGGCGGTGCGGCGGACGCACCTCGGCGCGCGGGCCGCGGTGATGGCGGCCAGCGTGGCCGAGGCCGTCGAGGCGCTGACGGCCCTCGCCGAAGGGCGCGCCCACAGGGCGGTGACGACCGGTGAGGCGCGCGCGCGGGGCAAGGCGGTCTTCGTGTTCCCGGGCCAGGGCAGCCAGTGGCCGGCGATGGGGCGAGCGCTCCTGTCCGCGTCGAGGGTGTTCACCGAGGCCGTCGAGGCGTGCGACGCGGCGCTGAAGCCGCTGACCGGCTGGTCGGTGCTCGCGGTGCTGCGCGGCGACGAGGGGGAGGCGGCGCCGTCGCTCGACCGCGCCGACGTGGTGCAGCCCGCCCTGTTCGCGATGGCGGTCGGGCTGTCCGCCGTCTACCGCGCGTGGGGCCTCGAGCCTTCGGCCGTGGTGGGCCACAGCCAGGGCGAGGTCCCGGCCGCGTACGCGGCGGGGGCGCTCTCGCTCGACGACGCGGCGCGGATCGTGGCGGTCCGGAGCGCGCTCGTGCGGCGGCTCTCGGGCGCGGGGGCGATCGCGGCGGTGGAGCTGCCGGTCAGCGAGGTGGAGCGTCGCCTCGCGCCGTTCGAGGGCGCGCTGTCCGTCGCGGTGGTGAACACGTCGAGCTCCACGGCCGTGTCCGGGGACGCCGACGCGGTGGACAGGCTGGTCTCGCAGCTCGAGGCCGAAGGCGTCTTTTGCCGGAAGGTGAACGTCGATTACGCGTCCCACAGCGCGCACGTGGACGTCGTGCTGCCGGAGCTCCGGGAGCGCCTGGCACAGGTCCGGCCGGTGGCCACGAGCCTCCCATTTTACTCGACGGTGACGGGCGGCGTGCTGGAGGGGACGGCGCTCGACGGGGCGTACTGGTGCCGCAACCTGCGCGAGCCGGTGCGCCTGGACCGCGCGCTCACCCGTCTGCTGGACGACGGGCACGAGGTCTTCGTGGAGGTCAGCGCGCACCCGCTCCTGGCCTTGCCGCTGGCCGCGGCGTGCGCCGAGCGCGACGGCGTGGTCAGCGGCAGCCTGCAGCGCGACGACGGCGGCCTCGGGCGGCTGCTCGGCGTGCTGGGGGCGCTGCATGTGCAGGGACATCCGATCGATTGGCGCGCGGTGCTGGCGCCGTTCGGCGGCGGCCTCACGGATCTGCCCACGTACGCGTTCCAGCGTCAGCGCTACTGGCTCGACACGGACGAGGCGCTCGCGGCCAGCGCGGCGTCCAGCGCCGCGGAAGCGTCGTGGTCAGAGAAGCTGGCCGGGCTGTCTCCCTCGCGGCGGGAGGAGCGGATGCTCGAATGGGTGCGCGCGGAGATCGCGGCGGTGCTCGGGCTGGCCGAGGCGCACGCGGTGCCGCCGGACGCCTTGCTGCGGGATCTCGGGCTGAAATCGCCGATCGCCGTGGAGCTGGGGAGCCGCCTGGGGCGCAGGACCCGCCGAAAGCTGCCCGTGACCTTCGCCTACAACTACCCGACACCGCGCGCGATCGCGCGCGCCCTCCTGGAGCCGATGTCGTCTCCCGAGCACACACCTGGTCGCGGGAGCCCGGATTCTCCATCGAGCGCCGCAGGCGAGCGCCGACCGCAGGAGGCGCATGCCGGCGCTGCGCCTCGACAGGCCCTGGAGCCGTCCGCGATGTCCGACGAGGAGCTGTTCCAGTCCATCGATGCGCTCGTCTAGAGGGATCGTCAAACGCCGCGCCGCAAGGATTGCTCGTGGATCGAAGCGATAAACTGCGTGCCTATCTGGAGAAGACCGCGGCCTCCCTGGTCGAGGCGAAGGGCCGGATACGGGAGCTGGAAGCGCGTTCGCGCGAGCCGATCGCGATCGTGGCGATGGCGTGCCGGTTTCCGGGCGGCGTCGACAGCCCCGAGGAGCTCTGGGCCCTGCTCGACGAGGAGCGGGATGCCATCACGGAGGTGCCGCCGTCGCGATGGGACCTCGAGCGCTTTTACGATCCCGATCCGGACGCCGCGGGCAAGACCTACAGCCGCTGGGGCGGCTTCGTCGACGACCTGGACCGCTTCGACGCAGCGTTTTTCGGCATCAGCCCCCGCGAGGCCGCGAGCATCGACCCGCAGGAGCGCTGGCTCCTGGAGACCACGTGGGAGGTCTTCGAGCGGGCCGGGGTGCGCGCGGACACGCTGGAAGGGACCCTGGGGGGCGTTTACATCGGCCTGTCCGGCTCGGAGTACCAGCTCGAGGCATTGCACGATGCGGAGCGCATCGATGCCTATTCCCTGACCGGCGCCTCGCCGAGCACGACCGTGGGGCGCCTCGCCTACTGGCTCGGGCTGCGAGGCCCCGCGGTCGCCGTCGACACGGCGTGCAGCTCCTCGCTCGTCGCGGTGCACCTGGCCTGCCAGGCGCTGCGGAGCGGGGAGTGCGATTTTGCGCTGGCGGGCGGCGTCAACGCGCTCCTTTCGCCCGAGAGCTATGTCGCGTTCTGCCGGCTCAGGGCGCTGTCCCCCACCGGGCGGTGCCAGACCTTCTCCGCGAACGCGGACGGTTACGTGCGCGCGGAAGGGTGCGGGCTGCTGCTGCTCAAGCGCCTGTCGGACGCGCAGCGGGATGGCGACCGCGTCCTCGCGGTCATCCGTGGCAATGCCATCAACCAGGACGGTCGTAGCCAGGGGTTGACGGCGCCGAACGGGCTCGCCCAGGAGGACGTCATCCGCAGGGCGCTGTCGCTGGCCGACATCGAGCCGGCGACGGTCGAGGTCGTCGAGTGCCACGGGACCGGCACGGCGCTCGGCGATCCGATAGAGGTCCAGGCGCTCGGGGCGGTGTACGGCCATGGGCGCTCCGGTGACAGGCCGCTCGTGATCGGCTCCGTGAAGACGAACCTCGGCCATACCGAGGCGGCGGCGGGCCTGGCCGGTGTCATCAAGGCCGTCCTTTCGCTGCAGCACGCGGTGGTCCCGCGCTCGTTGCACTTCGCCGCGCCGAGCCCCTACATCCCCTGGGATACGCTCCCCGTCCGTGTGGCCGCGCGGCGCGCCGCATGGGAGCGGCGCGAGCACCCGCGGCGCGTCGGGGTCTCGTCATTCGGGATCAGCGGCACCAACGCGCACGTGCTCCTCGAGGAAGCGCCGGCAGCGCCGGCGGCAGGGCCGGAGACGCCGGCAGCGGCGCCGGAGCCGGAGGCGTCGCCGCGACCGGCGGCGCTGCCGCTGCTCGTGTCGGGGCGGGACGAGGCGGCGCTCCGGGCGCAGGCAGGGCGGTGGGCGGCATGGCTCACGGCGCACCCGGAGGCGCGCTGGACGGACGTGGCGCACACGGCCGCCGTACGGCGGACGCACCTGGAGGCGCGCGCGGCGGTGGTCGCGACGAGCACCGCCGACGCGGCGGCGGCGCTCTCGGCCGTGGCCGCCGGGCAGCCGCACGCGGCGGTGTCGCAGGGCGAGGCGCGCGCGCGCGGCGAGGTCGTGTTCGTGTGCCCGGGGCAAGGCAGCCAGTGGCCGGCCATGGGGCGCGCGCTGCTGGCCGAGTCCGAGGTGTTCGCCGCCGCGGTCGCGGCCTGCGACGCGGCGTTCCACCCGCTCACCGGCTGGTCTTTGCTCTCGGTGCTCCGCGGGGAGCAGGGCGAGACGGTGCCGCCCGCGGATCGCGTGGACGTGGTGCAACCGGCGCTGTTCGCGATGGCCGTGGGGCTGTCGGCGGTCTGGCGCGCGTGGGGCGTCGAGCCGTCCGCGGTGGTCGGCCACAGCCAGGGCGAGGTCGCCGCGGCGTACATCGCCGGGGCGCTGTCGCTCGAGGATGCGGCGCGGGTGGTCGCGCTGCGCAGCCGGCTCGTGCGGCGCCTCGCCGGCGCCGGGGCGATGGCCGTCATCGAGCGCCCGGTCGGCGAGGTGGAGCAGCGGATCGCGCGGTTCGCCGGCGCGCTGTCGGTGGCGGTGGTGAACACGCCGGGCTCGACGGTGGTGTCCGGGGACGCCGCCGCGGTCGACCGCCTGCTGGCCGAGCTGGAGGCCGAGCACGTCTTCGCGCGGCGGGTCAAGGTCGACTACGCGTCGCACAGCGCGCACGTGGACGCGATCCTGCCCGAGCTCGAGGCCGGGCTGGCCTCGGTCGAGCCCCGCGCCTGCGAGATCCCGCTGTGCTCGACGGTGACGGGCGAGGTGCTCGCCGGCCCGGAGCTCGACGGGGGCTACTGGTGCCGCAACCTGCGCGAGCCGGTGCGGCTCGACCGGGCGCTCGCACGGCTGATGGCGGACGGGCACGGGGTCTTCATCGAGCTCAGCGCGCATCCGGTGCTGGCCATCCCGCTGACGGCCGCGAGCGCGGAGCGCGGCGGCGTGGTGGTCGGCAGCCTGCAGCGCGGCGACGGCGGCCTGGAGCGGCTGATGTCCATGCTGAGCGCGCTGCACGTGCAGGGCCACCCCGTGAGCTGGCAGCGGGTGCTGGCGCCGTACGGCGGTGCGCTCGTGGATCTGCCGACGTACGCGTTCCAGCGGCAGCGCCACTGGCTCGAGCCGTCGCGGCACACGGCGGGGGCCGCCGGCAGCGCGGCGCGTCGCGCCCCGATGTACCGGGTCGCGTGGGAGGAATCGGCGCTGGAGGAGGCGCCGTGGGCGCCCGAGGAGCACGTCGTGCTGGGCGGGGACGGCGCGCTGGCGACGCGGCTGGGGGTGCGCGCGGTGGCAGGGCTGCCGGAGCTGCTCCAGGCGCTGGACGACGGGGCGGCGGCGCCCGAGCGGCTGGTGCTCGACCTGACGGCGGACCGCCCGGGCGCAGCAGCGGAGGCCGTGCACGCCGCGGTGCGCGACGCGCTGGCGCTGGTGCAGGCATGGCTCGCGGCGCCCCGGCTCTCGGGCACCGAGCTGGTCGTGGTGACGCGCGGGGCGGTGGCGGCCGAGCCGGACGAGGGCGTCGCGGCGCTGGGCCCCGCGGCGGTCTGGGGGCTGCTGCGCACGGCCCGCGTCGAGCACCCCGATCGCGCGGTGCGCGCGCTGGACCTGGGGCGCGAGCTGCCGGACGTGGCGCTCCTGCGGCGGGCGCTGGGGGCGGCGGAGGAGCCGGAGCTCGCCCTGCGCGCGGGCGGCGCGCGGGCGGCGCGCCTGCGCGCGGTCGACGGCGGCGCGGGCGCCACGGCGCCGGCGTTGGCCCCGCAGGGCACGGTGTGGATCACCGGTGGCACGGGGGAGCTGGGGCGGCAGGTCGCGCGGCACCTCGTGGCGGCGCACGGCGTGCGGCACCTCTTGCTGACGTCGCGGCGCGGGATGGACGCGCCCGACGCCGCCGCGCTGGTCGAGCGGCTGCGCGCCGACGGCGCCGAGACGGTCGAGGTCGTGGCGTGCG
Organism: Sorangium cellulosum; assembly: GCF_004135735.1. Classification (GTDB taxonomy): domain Bacteria; phylum Myxococcota_A; class Polyangia; order Polyangiales; family Polyangiaceae; genus Sorangium; species Sorangium cellulosum_F. The sequence continues at coordinate 9,108,582 of NZ_CP012670.1, forward strand.
ACGTCACGGACGGCGCGGCGCTTCGGGCAGCGGTCCGGTCGGTCGCCGCGGAGCGCCCGCTGACGGCCGTGGTGCACACCGCGGGGGTGCTGGCCGACGGGGTGCTCACGGGGCTCTCGGCGGAGCAGCTCGCGCGCGTGTTGACGCCGAAGGTCGACGGGACGTGCCATGTGTACGCCGCCGCGCACGACCAGCCGCTCGTCGCCTTCGTGCTGTTCTCCTCGGTCGTCGGCACGCTCGGCAACGCGGGCCAGGCGAACTACGGGGCCGCCAATGCGTTCCTGGACGCGTTCGCGGCGCAGCTTCGCGCGCGCGGCGTGCCGGCGATGAGCCTCGCGTGGGGCTTCTGGGAGCAGGCCGGGCTCGGCATGACGGCGCACCTCGGCGCGGCCGATCTGGCGCGCCTCAGGCGGCAAGGCCTCGCGCCGCTGTCGGTCGCGGAGGGCCTGCGCCTGCTCGACCGGGCGCTCGCGCGCCCCGAGGCGGCGCTGGTGCCGGCGGCGCTCGACCTCCCGGCGCTCCAGCGCGCGACCGCGGACCTCGGGCGGGTGCCGCCGATGCTGCGAGGGCTGCTGCGCGCGAGCCCCGAGCGCGCCGCGACGACCGAGCCCCCCGGCGCCGGGCCAGCGGCGGCCACCGCGCTGCGCGCGCGGCTCGCGCCGCTGCCCGAGGCCGAGCGGCAGGGCGCGCTGCTGGAGCTGGTGCGCGCCGAGGTCGCGGTCGTGCTGCGCCTCCCGGGGCCGGCGCAGGTCCCCGCGGACAGGCCGCTGAAGCAGCTCGGGCTCGACTCGCTCACGGCGGTCGAGCTAAGGAACCGCCTCAGCGCGCGCGCCCAGACGGCGCTGCCGACGACGCTCGCGTTCGATCATCCGACGCCGCGCGCGATCGCGGATCTGCTCCTGCGCCGGGCGTTCTCGGAGCCCGCGGCCGCGGGCGCGACGCGCGGCCACACGCCGCGCGCCCAGGCGCACGACGAGCCGATCGCGATCGTGTCGATGGCGTGCCGCCTCCCGGGCGGCGTCGACAGCCCCGAGGCGCTGTGGCAGCTCCTGTCGGCGGGGCGCGACGCGATCGGGCCGCTCCCCGAGGGGCGCGGCTGGGACCTGGCGGGGCTGTACGACCCGGACCCGGACGCGCCGGGCAAGTCGGTCACCACCCTGGGCGGGTTCCTCTACGACGCCGACCGCTTCGATCCGACGTTCTTCGGCATCAGCCCGCGCGAGGCCGAGCGGATGGACCCGCAGCAGCGGCTGTTGCTCGAGTGCTCGTGGGAGGCGCTCGAGCGCGCCGGCGTCCCGCCCCACACGCTCGACGCGAGCGCCACCGGTGTCTTCGTCGGGCTCGCGCACAGCGATTACGGCGGGAGGCTCCTGCAGCAGCTCGACTCCTTCGACGGGCACGTCCTCACCGGCAACTTCCTCAGCGTGGGCTCGGGGCGCATCGCGTACACGCTGGGGCTCCGCGGCCCCGCGGTGACCGTGGACACGGCGTGCTCGTCGTCGCTCGTCTCGGTCCACCTCGCGTGCATGTCGCTCCGCGCGGGCGAGTGCGACCTGGCGCTCGCCGGCGGCGCGACCGTCATGGCCACGCCGATGATCCTCGTCGAGTTCAGCCGCCAGCGCGGCACGGCGCTCGACGGTCGTTGCAAGGCGTTCGGCGCCGCGGCCGACGGCGCCGGCTGGTCCGAGGGGTGCGGGGTGCTGGTGCTCAAGCGGCTGTCGGACGCGCGGCGCGACGGCGACCGGGTGCTGGCGGTCCTCCGCGGCTCGGCCGTCAACCAGGACGGCCGCAGCCAGGGGCTCACCGCGCCCAACGGCCCGGCCCAGCAGGACGTCATCCACAAGGCCCTCGCCGCCGCCGGGCTCACCGCGGCGGACGTCGACGCCGTCGAGGCGCACGGCACCGGCACCCGCCTCGGCGACCCCATCGAGGCGCAGGCGCTGCTGGCGACCTACGGCGAGGCCCGCACCGCCGAGCGACCGCTCTGGCTCGGCTCGCTCAAGTCGAACCTCGGCCACACGCAGGTCGCCGCGGGCGTGGCGGGGCTGATGAAGGTCGTCCTGGCGATGCAGCACGCCGAGCTGCCGAGGACGCTGCACGCCGACCCGCCCTCGCCGCACGTCGACTGGTCGCAGGGGCACGTCGAGCTCCTGAACGAGCCCGTGCCGTGGCCGCGCGCGGACCGGCCGCGGCGCGCGGCGGTCTCGTCGTTCGGCATCAGCGGCACCAACGCGCACGTGATCGTCGAGGAGGCGCCGCAGCCGGCGCCGATGGCGGACGAGGAGGCGCCGGAGGAGCTTCCGATCCTGCCGCTGCTCGTTTCGGGGGCCGACGAGGCGGCGCTGCGCGCGCAGGCCGGCCGGCTGGCCGAGCACCTGCGCGCGCACCCGGACCAGCGGCTGCTCGACGTCGCCGCCAGCCTGGCGACCACGCGCACGCACCTCGCCGCGCGGCTCGCGCTGCCCGTCCCGGCAGGGGCGCCCCGGGGGCCGTGGGTGGAGGAGCTGGAGGCGTTCGCCAGGGGAGGCGCGGCGCCGGCGCAGGCATCGCTGACCTCCGCCGAGAGCAGCGCGGGCAAGGTGGCGGCGCTGTTCACCGGCCAGGGCAGCCAGCGCGCGGGCATGGGGCGCGCGCTGTACGCGACCCACGGCGCGTTCCGCGCCGCGCTCGACGCCGCCTGCGCCGAGCTCGACCGACACCTCGACCGGCCGCTCCTGCGCGTCCTGTTCGCCGAGGCCGGCTCCGACGACGCCGCCCTGCTCGACCAGACCGGCTGGGCCCAGCCCGCCCTCTTCGCCCTGGAAGTCGCCCTCTTCCGGCAGTGGGAGGCCTGGGGTCTGCGCCCCGAGCTGCTGCTCGGCCACAGCGTCGGCGAGCTCGCCGCCGCCCACGTCGCCGGCGTGCTCGACCTCCATGACGCCTGCGCCCTGGTCGCCGCGCGCGGCCGGCTCATGCAGGCCCTGCCCGCCGGCGGCGCCATGGCCTCCGTCGAGGCCTCCGAGGACGAGCTGCGGCCGCTGCTCGACCAGCACCCGGGACGCCTGTCGCTCGCCGCCCTCAACGCCCCACGCCAGTCGGTCGTCAGCGGCGACCAGGCCGCCGTCGCGCAGGTCTGCGACCACTTCGGCGCCCTCGGCCGCCGCACCAGGCGGCTCCACGTCAGCCACGCCTTCCACTCCCCGCTCATGGCGCCGATGCTCGACGCCTTCGCCTCCGTCGCCCGCGGCCTGACCTTCCACCCGCCGCGGCTGCCCCTCATCAGCAGCGTCACCGGCGCGCGCGCCACCGCCGAGGAGCTGACCTCGCCCGGCTACTGGGTGCGGCAGGTCCGCGACACGGTGCGCTTCGCCGACGGCGTGCGCGCGCTGCTCGCCGCCGGCGCCTCCACCTACCTCGAGTGCGGCCCCCACGGCGTCCTCTGCGCCGCCGCCGCCGAGTGCCTCGCGCCCGAGGGCGCGCGCGACGCCGGCTTCCTCCCCAGCCTACGCAAGGACCGCGACGAGGCCGACGCGCTCATGCACGCCGCCGCCGCGCTCCACGTCCGCGGCCACGCCCTCGACTGGCGCCGCCTCTTCGACCCCACCGGCGCGCGCCGCGTCGCGCTGCCCACCTACGCCTTCCAGCGACAGCGCTACTGGCTGGAGGCCCCGCGGGCCCGGGCCGGCCTCGACGGCCTCGGCCTCACCCCCGCCCACCACCCCTGGCTCGGCGCTGCCGTGCGCCTCGCCGACCGCGACGGCCACGTTCTCAGCGGGCGCCTGTCCACCGTCGACCACCCCTGGGTCCTCGACCACGTCGTGCTGGGCACCGTCATCTTGCCGGGCACCGCCTTCGTCGAGCTCGCCTGCGCCGCCGCCGAGGTGGTCGGGCTGTCGGGGGTATCCGAGCTGGCCATCGAGGCGCCGCTCTCGCTGCCGGCGCGCGGGGCGGTGGCGCTGCAGGTCGCGATCGACGCTCCCGACGCGGCCGGGCGGCGCGGCATCGCGATCTACAGCCGCCCCGACGGCGCAGCCGACGCCCCCTGGACAGCGCACGCGCGCGGCGCGCTGGGCGCCGCGGCCCCCGACGCGGTCGCGGTGTGGGCCCAGGGCGCGTGGCCGCCGCCAGGAGCCGAGCCGGTCGACGTGACGCGGTGGCTCGAGATCGTGGACGCGTGGATCGGCCCGGCGTTCCGGGGCGTCGTGGCGCTGTGGCGCGCCGGACGGACGATCTACGCGGACGTGGCGTTGCCGGATGGCGTGGCGAGCACGGCGCACGATTTCGGGCTGCATCCGGCCTTGCTCGACGCGGCGCTCCGCGCGTTCCTGAGGGCGGAGCTCGGCGCCGCTCCGTCGCCCCGGGAGGGCACGGTGGTGCCGTTCGCGTGGTCGGACGTGGCGCTCGAGGCGCGCGGCGCAGCCGCGCTGCGGGTGCGCGTGGAGGTGCAGGACGACGGGGACGACGACGCGATCACGGCGTCGATCGAGCTGGCCGACCGGCAAGGCCGCCTGGTCGCGCGGGTGGGAGCGCTCCAGATGCGGTGGACGACGGCCGAGCGGGTGCGCGCGGCCGCAGCCGCGGCGGAGCGCGATCTGTACCGCGTCGCCTGGACGGATGTGGCGCTGGGCGACGCGGCGTTTGCGCCGGAGGAGCACGTCGTGCTCGGCGGCGACGGCGCGCTGGCGGCCGCGCTCGGCGTGCGCGCGGCGGCGGGGCTGCCCGAGCTGCTCGCGTCGCTGCCGGCCGACGCCGCGGCGCCGCGCCGGCTGGTGGTCGACGCGACCGCGGGCGCCGCGAGCGCGGTCGTCGAGGCCGTGCCCCCCGCGGGCGCGGTCGTCGAGGCCGTGCACGCCGCGACGCGCGACGCGCTGGCCCTGGTGCAGGGGTGGCTGGCCGCGCCGCAGCTCTCGGCGACGGAGCTCGTGGTCGTGACGCGCGGCGCGACGGCGGTCTCGCCGGACGACGGCGCGGCGGCGCTGGGCCCTGCCGCGGTCTGGGGGCTCCTCCGCGCGACGCGCGTCGAGCACGCGGATCGCGCGGTCCGCATGCTCGACCTGGGGCCCGCGGCGCCGGACACGGCGCTCCTGCGCCGGGCGATCGTGGCGGACGACGAGCCGGAGCTCGCGCTGCGCGCGAGCGGGGCGCGGGCGCCGCGCCTCGACGCGGCGGGCGAGGCCGACGGAGAGCTGGCGCCGCCCGGCGGGGCGCGGTCCTTTCGCCTGTGCGTCCGGGAGAAGGGCTCGATCGACGCGCTTCACCTCGCGGACGCTCCCGACGCGCTGCGCCCGCTCGGGTCGGGCGAGGTGCGGCTCGCGGTCCGCGCTGCGGGGCTCAACTTCCGCGACGTCTTGAACGTCCTGGGGACGTACCGCGGCGAGGCGGGGCCCCTCGGTCTGGAGGGGGCCGGGGTGGTGCTGGAGGTGGGCGAGGGGGTCACCGCCCTTCGACCCGGCGACCGGGTGATGGGGCTGCTCCAGGCGGGCATGGCGACCCACGCGATCGTGGACGCCCGGCTGCTGGCGCGCATCCCGCGGGGGCTCTCCTTCGTGGACGCGGCGACGATCCCGGCGGCCTTCCTCACCGCGCTGTATGGGCTGCGCGACCTCGGCGCGCTGAAGGCGGGGCAGCGCGTGCTGGTGCACGCCGCGGCCGGCGGCGTGGGCATGGCGGCGGTCCAGCTCGCGCGCCTCTGGGGCGCCGAGGTGTTCGCGACGGCGAGCGAGGGCAAATGGCCGACGCTGCGTCGCATGGGGCTCGACGAGGCCCATGTCGCCTCGTCGCGAACCCTCGATTTCAGGGGCGCCTTCCTCGCGGCGACCCACGGGCGCGGCGTCGACGTGGTGCTCGACGCGCTCGCGGGAGAGTTCGTCGACGCCTCGCTCGATCTGCTCCCGCGCGGCGGCCGGTTCGTGGAGATGGGCAAGAGCGACGTGCGGGACCCCGAGCGCATCGCGAAGGACCGCCCCGGCGTTCGCTACACGGCCTTCGATCTGCTCGACGCCGGGCCCGAGCACCTCCAGGCGATGCTGAGGGAGCTCGTCACGCTGTTCGAGGAGGGCGCCCTCGCGCCCCTCCCCTCCGTGGTGCACGACCTGCGCCGCGCCCCGCGCGCGTTCCGCTCCATGGCCAACGCGCGCCACACGGGCAAGCTCGTGCTGGCGCCGCCGGCCGCGATCGACCCTGACGGCACGGCGCTGATCACGGGCGGCACGGGAGAGCTCGGGCGGCAGGTCGCGCGGCACCTCGTGGCGGCGCGCGGCGTGCGCCACCTGGTGCTGACGTCGCGGCGCGGGCCGGAGGCGCAGGAGGCGGCGTCGCTCGTCGAGGAGCTGCGCGCGGCGGGCGCCGCGACGGTGGAGGTCAAGGCGTGCGACGTGACGGACCGCGAGGCGCTCGCGGCCGTCGTGCGGGCGATCCCCGCGGCGCACCCGCTGACCGCGGTCGTGCACACGGCCGCCGTGCTCGACGACGGCGTCGTGGCGGGGCTCTCGACCGAGCAGCTCGCGCGCGTGCTGCGGCCCAAGGTCGACGGCGCCCTCCAGCTCCACGAGGTGACGGAGGACGCGCCGCTCGCGGCGTTCGTGCTCTTCTCGTCGATCGCCGGCACGCTGGGCAGCGCGGGGCAGGCGAGCTACGCCGCCGCGAACGCGTCCCTCGACGCGCTGGCGGCGGCGCTCCGCGCGCGCGGCGTGCCGGCGATGAGCCTCGCGTGGGGCTTCTGGGAGCGAGGCGGGATCGGGATGACCGCGCGCCTCGGCGCGGCCGACATGGCGCGGCTGAAGCGCCAGGGCATCGCGCCGATGACGGTCGCGCAGGGCCTCGGCCTGCTCGACCGCGCCCTCGATCGCCCGGACGCGGCGCTCGTGCCAGCCTCCCTGGACCTCTCGGCGATCCAGCGCGCGGCGAGCGACCCCCGGCAGGTGCCGCCCATGCTGCGCGGGCTGGTCCGCCTCGCGCCGCGGCCGGCGGCGGGGGCAGCGGACGGCAGGAGCCGTGAGGCCTCGACCCTGCGCCAGCGGCTCGCCGCGATGTCCGAGCCGGAGCGGCAGCGAGCGCTGCTGGATCTGGTCCGGACCGAAGCGGCCGCCGTCCTGGTGCTGCGCGGGCCGGACGCGGTCCCCGCCGACAAACCGCTCAGGGAGCTCGGGCTCGACTCGCTCACGGCGGTGGAGCTCAGAAATCGCCTCAGGATCCGGGCGCAGATCGATCTGCCGTCGACCCTCGCCTTCGATTACCCGACGCCGAAGGCCGTCGCCGCGTACCTGGCGCAGGAGCTCGGCCTCCACGACGTCGTCACGGAGAGGCGTGAGCCGAGCTCGCGCTCCGACGACGAGATCAGGTCGGCCATCGCGAGCATCCGGATCTCGACGCTGCGCCAGGCAGGGCTGCTCGACAGCCTGCTCCGGCTCGCCGCGAGCGAAGCCGCCCCCGCCCCCGCGCCGGCCGACGCGGCGCCGGAGAGCGATGAGTTGATGCTGCAGCAGATCGGAGATGAGGAGCTGGCGCGGCTCGTCCTCGACCTCGCCGGAGGAGCGCAATGAAAGAAGAGATCTCCGCCCGTCACGCGCTCGAGAAGAGCGTCATCGAGCTTCGCCGCCTCAAGCGAGAGGTCGATCGTCTCAAGGCGAAGTCGAGCGAGCCGATCGCGATCGTGTCGATGGCGTGCCGCCTCCCGGGCGGCGTCGACAGCCCCGAGGCGCTGTGGCAGCTCCTGTCGGAGGGGCGCGACGCGATCGGGCCGTTCCCCGAGGGGCGCGGCTGGGACACGGCGGGGCTCTACGACCCGGACCCGGACGCGCCCGGCAAGTCGGTCACCGCGCAGGGCGGGTTCCTCCACGACGCCGATCGCTTCGACCCGGCGTTCTTCGCCATCAGCCCGCGCGAGGCCGAGCGGATGGACCCGCAGCAGCGGCTCCTGCTCGAGTGCTCGTGGGAGGCGCTCGAGCGCGCGGGCGTCGCGCCCCACACGCTCGACGCGAGCGCCACCGGCGTCTTCGTCGGGCTGTCGGTCACGGACTACGGCGGGCGGCTGCTGCACGAGCCCGAGGCCCTCGACGGCTACATCGCCACCGGCACCCTGCCCAGCGTCGGCTCGGGGCGCATCGCGTACACGCTGGGGCTCCGCGGCCCCGCGGTGACCGTGGACACGGCGTGCTCGTCGTCGCTCGTGGCGGTCCACCTCGCGTGCATGTCGCTCCGCGCGGGCGAGTGCGACCTGGCGCTCGCCGGCGGCGCGACCGTCATGGCCACGCCGATGGCCTTCATCGAGTTCAGCCGCCAGCGCGGCACGGCGCTCGACGGTCGGTGCAAGGCGTTCGGCGCCGCGGCCGACGGCGCCGGCTGGTCCGAGGGCTGCGGGGTGCTGGTGCTCAAGCGGCTGTCGGACGCGCAGCGCGACGGCGACCGGGTGCTGGCGGTCGTCCGCGGCTCGGCCGTCAACCAGGACGGCCGCAGCCAGGGGCTCACCGCGCCCAACGGCCCGGCCCAGCAGGACGTCATCCACAAGGCCCTCGCCGCCGCCGGGCTCACCGCGGCGGACGTCGACGCCGTCGAGGCGCACGGCACCGGCACCCGCCTCGGCGACCCCATCGAGGCGCAGGCGCTGCTGGCGACCTACGGCGCGGCCCGCACCGCCGAGCGGCCGCTCTGGCTCGGCTCGCTCAAGTCGAACCTCGGCCACACGCAGGCCGCCGCGGGCGTCGCGGGCATCCTCAAGCTCGTGCTGGCAATGCAGCACGGGGAGCTCCCGAGGACGCTGCACGCCGACCCGCCCTCGCCGCACGTCGACTGGTCGCGAGGGCACGTCGAGCTCCTGAACGAGCCCGTGCCGTGGCCGCGCGCGGACCGGCCGCGGCGCGCGGCGGTCTCGTCGTTCGGCTTCAGCGGCACCAACGCGCACGTGATCGTCGAGGAGGCGCCGGCGCCGTCCGCCGAGGAGGCGAGCCGCGCGGTCCAGGCGCCCGCGGCCGCTCCTCCTTCGCCCCTGCCCCTCGTGGTCTCGGGGGCCGACGAGGCGGCGCTGCGCGCGCAGGCGGGGCGATGGGCGGCGTGGCTCGAGGCGCACCCGGAGGCGGGCTGGGCGGACGTGGTGACCACCGCGGCGGCGCGGCGGACGCACCTGGGCGCGCGCGCGGCGGTGACCGCGGCGGACGCGACCGGCGCCGTCGCGGCGCTGACGGCGCTCTCGCGCGGGGAGCCGCACGCCGCGCTGGTCGTGGGCGAGGCGCGGCCGCGGGGGAAGGTCGTCTTCGTGTTCCCGGGCCAGGGCAGCCAGTGGCCGGCCATGGGGCGGGCGCTGCTCTCGCAGTCGGAGGTGTTCGCCGCGGCGGTCACGGCGTGCGACGCGGCGCTGCGGCCGTTCACCGGCTGGTCGGTGCTCGCGGTGCTGCGCGGCGAGCCAGGCGCGGAGGCGCCGCCGCTGGAGCGCGTCGACGTCGTGCAGCCGGCGCTGTTCGCGATGGCGGTGGGGCTCGCCGCGGTGTGGCGCGCGTGGGGCCTCGAGCCCTCGGCGGTGGTGGGCCACAGCCAGGGAGAGGTCCCGGCGGCGTACGTCGCGGGGGCGCTGTCGCTCGAGGACGCGGCGCGCATCGTGGCGGTGCGCAGCCGGCTGGTGCGCCGGGTGTCCGGGGCCGGCGCGATGGCCGTGATCGAGCGCCCGGTGGGCGAGGTCGAGCAGCGGATCGCGCGGTTCGCCGGCGCCCTGTCGGTCGCGGCGGTCAACACGCCGCGCTCGACGGTGGTGTCCGGGGACGCCGAGGCGGTCGATCGGTTGCTGGCGGAGCTCGAGGCCGAGCAGGTCTTCGCGCGGAAGGTCAACGTCGACTACGCGTCGCACAGCCGGCACGTCGATGGGCTGCTGCCGGAGCTCCAGGACAGCCTCGGCGCGGTGCGGCCGCGCGAGGGCACGATCCCGATCTACTCGACGGTGACCGGGGCGACGCTGACGGGCGCGGAGCTCGACGCGGCCTACTGGTGCCGCAACCTGCGCGAGCCGGTCCGGCTGGACCGGGCGCTCTCGCGGCTCCTGGACGACGGGCACGGCCTGTTCGTCGAGGTGAGCGCGCACCCGGTGCTCACGTTGCCGCTCACGGGCGCGAGCGCGCCGAGCGGCGGCGTGGTGGTCGGCAGCCTGCAGCGCGACGACGGCGGGCTGGGGCGGCTCCTCGCGATGCTGGCCACGCTGCACGCGCACGGCCACGACGTCGACTGGCGCGCGGCGCTGGCGCCGTGGGGCGCGGGCGTGGCCGACCTGCCGACGTACGCGTTCCAGCGGCAGCGCTACTGGCTCGACGCGCCGCGAGGCCGGGCGGGGATCGAGGGCGGAGGGCTGCTCTCGGTGGGGCACCCGTGGCTGAGCGCGGCGGTGCGGCTGGCCGACCGCGACGGCTACGTGCTGAGCGGGCGGCTGTCGACCGTCGAGCACGCGTGGGTCCTCGATCACGTGGTGCTGGGCACGGCGCTGCTCCCGGGCACGGCGTTCGTCGAGCTGGCGCTCGCGGCGGCCGACGCCGTCGGGCTGCCCGCGGTGTCGGAGCTCACGATCGAGGCGCCGCTCGCGCTGCCGGCGCGAGGGGTGGTCACGCTGCAGGTGACGGTCGAGGCGCCGGACGCGGCGGGGCGGCGGGGGTTCGCGATCCACAGCCGGCCCGACGGGGCGTACGACGCGCCGTGGACGGCGCACGCCCGCGGCGTGCTGGGCGCGGCGACGACGGCGGCGACGACGGCGTGGGCGGCGGGCGCGTGGCCGCCGGCGGGGGCCGAGCCGATCGACGTCACGCGGTGGGTCGAGGCGCTGGACGCGTGGGTCGGCCCGGCGTTCCGGGGCGTGACGGCCGCGTGGCGCGCGGGGCGGTCGATCTACGCCGACGTGGCGTTGCCTGAGGGGGTCTCGGAGCGAGCGCGGGACTTCGGCCTGCATCCGGCCTTGCTCGACGCGGCGCTCCAGGCCCTGCTGAGGGCCGAGCTCGGCGCAGGTTCACGGGAGGGCATCCCGATGCCCTTCGCGTGGTCGGACGTGGCGCTCGAGGCGCGGGGGGCAGCGTCGTTGCGGGCGCGCGTGGAGGTCGAGGAGACCGGCGACGGGGACCAGCTCGCGGCGTCCATCGAGCTGGCCGACGCGCAGGGGCAGCCGGTCGCGCGCGCAGGGGCGTTCCGGGCGCGGTGGGCGACGGCGGAGCACGTGCGCGCGGCGGCAGCGGACGCGAGCGAGCGCGACCTCTACCGGGTCACGTGGACGGACGTGGCGCTGGAGGAGGCGGCGTGGGCGCCCGAGGAGCACGTCGTGCTCGGCGGCGACGGCGCGCTCGCGGCGGCGCTGGGCGCGCGCACGACGGCGCTCCCGGAGCTCATGGCAGCGCTGGAGGAGGGCGCGGCCGCGCCGCGCCGGCTGATGATCGACGCGACCGCGGGCGACCCCGGCGACGACCTGGTCGCGGCGGCGCACGCGGAGGCGCGGCGGCTCCTGTCGCTGGTGCAGGCGTGGCTCGCGGCGCCCCGGCTCTCGGGCACCGAGCTGGTCGTGGTGACGCGCGGCGCGGTGGCGGCCGGCCCCGACGACGACGTGGCGGGGTTGGGCCACGCGCCCCTGTGGGGGCTCGTACGCACGGCGCGAACGGAGCACCTCGACCGGGCGCTGCGCCTCCTCGACCTGGGGCCCGAGCCGCTGGACGGGACGCTCCTGCGCCGGGCGGCGGCGGCGGCCGACGAGCCGGAGCTGGCGCTGCGCGGGGGCGGGGCGCGCGCGCCGCGCCTCCGCGAGGCGCGCGCGGGCGCGGCCGACGCGGCGCAGCCGACGCGGCTGGATCCCGACGGGACGGTGCTCATCACGGGCGGCACCGGGGAGCTGGGGCGGCAGGTCGCGCGGCACCTCGTGGCGGCGCACGGCGCGCGGCACCTCGTGCTGACGTCGCGGCGCGGTGTGGACGCGCCCGACGCCGCGGCGCTGGGGGACGAGCTGCGGGCGGCGGGCGCGGCGACGGTCGACATCGCGGCGTGCGACGTCGCCGACGCCGCGGCGCTGGGGGCGGTCCTCGCGAAGATCCCGGCGGCGCGGCCCCTGACGGCCGTCGTGCACATGGCCGGCGTGCTCGACGACGGCATGGTCACGGCGCTCTCGGCCGAGCAGCTCGCGCGCGTCCTGCGGCCGAAGGTCGACGGCGCCTGGCGCCTGGCCACGGCGACGCGAGATCATCGGCTGGCGGCCTTCGTGATGTTCTCGTCCGCGGCCGGCACCCTGGGCAGCCCGGGGCAGGCCAACTACGCCGCGGCCAACACGTTCCTGGACGCGCTCGCGGCGGCGCTCCGGGCGCGCGGCGTGCCGGCGATGAGCCTCGCGTGGGGCTTCTGGGAGCAGGCCGGGCTCGGCATGACGGCGCACCTCGGCGCGGCCGATCTGGCGCGCCTCAGGCGGCAGGGCATCGCGCCGCTCGCGCTCGCACAGGGCCTCGGGCTGCTCGACCGGGCGCTCGCGCGCCCCGAGGCGGCGCTCGTGCCGGCGGCGCTCGACCTCCCGGCGCTCCAGCGCGCGGCCGCGGACGCCGGGCGGGTGCCGGCGCTGCTGCGCGGCCTCGTGCGTCCGGCGGCCGGGCGGCGCGCCGCGGCGCCGGCGGCCGCTGCGACCGGAGCGGCGGCGCTGCGCGCGCGGCTCGCGCCGCTGCCCGAGGCCGAGCGGCATGGAGTGCTGCTCGATCTGGTGCGCGCCGAGGCGGCGGCCGTGCTGTGCCTCCCGGGGCCGGCGCAGGTCCCCGCGGACAAGCCGCTCAAGGAGCTGGGGCTCACGTCGCTCACGGCGGTCGAGCTGAGGAACCGCCTCAGCGCGCGCGCCCAGACGGCGCTGCCGGCGACGCTCGCGTTCGATCATCCGACGCCGCGCGCGATCGCGGATCTGCTGCTGCGCCGGGCGTTCTCGGAGCTCGCGGCGGCGGGCGCGCCGCGCGCCCAGGCGCCGCGCGCCCAGGCGCACGACGAGCCGATCGCGATCGTGTCGATGGCGTGCCGCTTCCCGGGCGGCGCCGACAGCCCCGAGGCGCTGTGGCGGCTGCTGTCGGAGGGGCGCGACGCGATCGGGCCGTCCCCCGACGGGCGCGGCTGGGACCTGGCGGGGCTGTACGATCCGGACCCGGACGCGCCCGGCAAGTCGGTCACCACCCTGGGCGGGTTCCTCCACGACGCCGACCGCTTCGATCCGACGTTCTTCGGCATCAGCCCGCGCGAGGCCGAGCGCATCGACCCGCAGCAGCGGCTCTTGCTCGAGTGCTCGTGGGAGGCGCTCGAGCGCGCGGGCGTCCCGCCCCACACCCTCGAGGCGAGCGCCACCGGCGTCTTCGTCGGCCTCGTGTACAGCGATTACGGCGGGCGGCTGCTGGAGCACCTCGAGGTGTTCGACGGCCACATCGCGACCGGCAGCTTCCCGAGCGTGGGCTCGGGGCGCATCGCGTACACGCTGGGGCTCCGCGGCCCCGCGGTGACCGTGGACACGGCGTGCTCGTCGTCGCTCGTCTCGGTCCACCTCGCGTGCATGTCGCTCCGCGCGGGCGAGTGCGACCTGGCGCTCGCCGGCGGCGCGACCGTCATGGCCACGCCGATGCCTTTCATCGAGTTCAGCCGCCAGCGCGGCATGGCCCCGGACGCCCGGTGCAAGGCGTTCGGGGCGGCGGCCGACGGCATCGGCCCCGCGGAGGGCTGCGGGGTGCTGGTGCTCAAGCGGCTGTCGGACGCGCGGCGCGACGGCGACCGGGTGCTGGCGGTCCTCCGCGGCTCGGCCGTCAACCAGGACGGCCGCAGCCAGGGGCTCACCGCGCCCAACGGCCCGGCCCAGCAGGACGTCATCCACAAGGCCCTCGCCGCCGCCGGGCTCACCGCGGCGGACGTCGACGCCGTCGAGGCGCACGGCACCGGCACCCGCCTCGGCGACCCCATCGAGGCGCAGGCGCTCCTGGCGACCTACGGCGAGGCCCACACCGCCGAGCGGCCGCTCTGGCTCGGCTCGATCAAGTCCAACATCGGCCACACCCAGGCCGCCGCGGGCGTCGCGGGGCTGATGAAGGTCGTCCTGGCGATGCAGCACGCCGAGCTGCCGAGGACGCTGCATGCGGCGCCGCGGTCGCCGCACATCGACTGGTCGCAGGGGCACGTCGAGCTCCTGAACGAGCCCGTGCCGTGGCCGCGCGCGGACCGGCCGCGCCGCGCGGCGGTCTCGTCGTTCGGCATCAGCGGCACCAACGCGCACGTCATCGTCGAGGAGGCGCCGGCGCAGGCGGCAGAGGCGGTGGAGGCGGCGGCGGTGCCGTCGGCGCTGCCGCTGCTCCTGTCGGGTCGCGACGAGGCGGCGCTGCGCGCGCAGGCCGGCCGGCTGGCCGAGCACCTGCGCGCGCACCCGGACCAGCGGCTGCTCGACGTCGCCGCCAGCCTGGCGACCACGCGCACGCACCTCGCCGCGCGGCTCGCGCTGCCGATCGCGGCGGACGCAACCGCGGCGGATCTGGGCGCGCGCCTGGACGCGTTCGCCGCGGGCGGCCCGGCGCCGAGCGGGGCCGCGGTGACCGCGCCCGGACAGCCGCCGGGCAAGGTGGCGGCGCTGTTCACCGGCCAGGGCAGCCAGCGCGCGGGCATGGGGCGCGCGCTGTACGCGACCCACGGCGCGTTCCGCGCCGCGCTCGACGCCGCCTGCGCCGAGCTCGACCGACACCTCGACCGGCCGCTCCTGCGCGTCCTGTTCGCCGAGGCCGGCTCCGACGACGCCGCCCTGCTCGACCAGACCGGCTGGGCCCAGCCCGCCCTCTTCGCCCTGGAAGTCGCCCTCTTCCGGCAGTGGGAGGCCTGGGGTCTGCGCCCCGAGCTGCTGCTCGGCCACAGCGTCGGCGAGCTCGCCGCCGCCCACGTCGCCGGCGTGCTCGACCTCCACGACGCCTGCGCCCTGGTCGCCGCGCGCGGCCGGCTCATGCAGGCCCTGCCCGCCGGCGGCGCCATGGCCTCCGTCGAGGCCTCCGAGGACGAGCTGCGGCCGCTGCTCGACCAGCACCCGGGACGCCTGTCGCTCGCCGCCCTCAACGCCCCACGCCAGTCGGTCGTCAGCGGCGACCAGGCCGCCGTCGCGCAGGTCTGCGACCACTTCGGCGCCCTCGGCCGCCGCACCAGGCGGCTCCACGTCAGCCACGCCTTCCACTCCCCGCTCATGGCGCCGATGCTCGACGCCTTCGCCTCCGTCGCCCGCGGCCTGACCTTCCACCCGCCGCGGCTGCCCCTCATCAGCAGCGTCACCGGCGCGCGCGCCACCGCCGAGGAGCTGACCTCGCCCGGCTACTGGGTGCGGCAGGTCCGCGACACGGTGCGCTTCGCCGACGGCGTGCGCGCGCTGCTCGCCGCCGGCGCCTCCACCTACCTCGAGTGCGGCCCCCACGGCGTCCTCTGCGCCGCCGCCGCCGAGTGCCTCGCGCCCGAGGGCGCGCGCGACGCCGGCTTCATCCCCAGCCTGCGCAAGGACCGCGACGAGGCCGACGCGCTCATGCACGCCGCCGCCGCGCTCCACGTCCGCGGCCACGCCCTCGACTGGCGCCGCCTCTTCGACCCCACCGGCGCGCGCCGCGTCGCGCTGCCCACCTACGCCTTCCAGCGACAGCGCTACTGGCTGGAGGCCCCGCGGGCCCGGGCCGGCCTCGACGGCCTCGGCCTCACCCCCGCCCACCACCCCTGGCTCGGCGCTGCCGTGCGCCTCGCCGACCGCGACGGCCACGTCCTCAGCGGGCGCCTGTCCACCGTCGACCACCCCTGGGTCCTCGACCACGTCGTGCTCGGCACCGTCATCTTGCCGGGCACCGCCTTCGTCGAGCTCGCCTGCGCCGCCGCCGAGGTGGTGGGCGCCGCCGCCGTGTCGGAGGTGACCTTCACGACGCCGCTCGTGCTGTCGCCGCGCAGCGCGGTGGAGCTGCAGGTGAAGGTCGGCGAGCCCGACGCGGCCGGGCGGCGGACGTTCGCGGCGTACAGCCGGCCGGAGGCGAGCGACGCGGAGTGGACGCAGCACGCCACGGGCGTGCTGAGCGCGGAGGCAGCGGCCGGGGCCGATGTGGCCGACCTCTCGATGTGGCCGCCGCCGGGCGCCGAGCTCGTGGCGTCCGACGGCGGGTACGCGTGGCTGGCCGCGCAGGGCTACGGCTACGGTCCGGCGTTCCAGGCGCTGCGCGAGGTGTGGCGCGCGGGCGAGGCGCTGTACGCGCGGGTCGCGCTGCCGGACGCGGTGGCGGGCACGGCGCAGGGCTTCGGGATCCACCCCGCGCTGCTCGACGCGGTGCTGCATTCGCTGCTGTCGCGGTCGGCGCTGGAGGAGGCGCCCCAGGACGACAAGGTGCTGCTGGCGTTCGCGTTCTCGGACGTGCGGCTCGAGGCGCGCGGGGCGGCGGAGGTGCGCGTCCGCCTCGTCAAGCAGGCCGGCGACGACGGGAGCGGGATCACGGCGTCGATTCACCTCGCCGACGCGCACGGGCGGCCGGTCGCGCGCGTGGGGGCGTTCCAGGCGCGGGCGACGACCGCGGAGCGGGTGCGCGCGCTCGCGGGGGAACGCGAGCGCGACCTGCACCGGGTTGCGTGGACGGACGTGTCGCTGGACGAGGCGCCGTGGGCGCCGGGCGACGATGTCGTGATCGGCGGCGACGGCGCCCTCGCGGCGGCGCTCGGCGTGCGCGCGGTGGAGGGGTTGCCCGCGCTGCTCGCGGGCGGCGCGGCGCCGCGCCGCCTGGTGGTCGACGCGACCGGAGACGAGCCCGGCGACGGCCTGGCCGCGGCGGTGCACGCGGCGACGCAGCGGGGCATTGCGCTCTTGCAAGGGTGGCTCTCGGAGCCGCGGCTCGCGGCGACGGAGCTGGTGATCGTGACGCGCGGCGCGGTGGCGGCCGCGCCGGACGAGGGCGTGGCGGCGCTGAGCCGCGCGCCGCTCTGGGGGCTCGTGCGCGCGGCGCGCGAAGAGCACCCGGCGCGCGCGCTGCGCCTGCTCGATCTGGGGCGCGAGGCGCCGGACGGCGCGCTCCTGCGCCGGGCGCTCGCGGCGAACGACGAGCCGGAGCTCGTGATCCGGCAGGGCGCGCTGCGCGCGCCGCGCCTGGGCCTCGCCCACGCCGGCCCGGACACCGAAGCGCCGGCGGCGCGGCTCGGCCCCGACGGGACGACGCTGATCACCGGCGGCACGGGAGAGCTCGGGCGGCATGTCGCGCGGCACCTCGTGGCGGCGCACGGCGTGCGGCACCTCGTGCTGACGTCGCGGCGCGGCATGGACGCGCCCGACGCCGCGGCGCTGGTGGACGAGCTGCGCGCGGCGGGCGCGGCCACGGTCGAGGTCGCGGCGTGCGACGTGGCGGACCGCGACGCGCTGGCGGCGCTGCTCCGGACCATCCCGGCGTCGCGCCCGCTGACCGCGGTCGTGCACGCGGCGGGCGTGCTCGACGACGGCGTCGTGACGGGGCTCTCGACCGAGCAGCTCGCGCGCGTGCTGCGGCCCAAGGTCGACGGCGCCCTCCAGCTCCACGAGGCGACGAGGGACGCGAAGCTCGCGGCGTTCGTGCTCTTCTCGTCGGCGGCCGGCACGCTGGGCAGCCCGGGGCAGGCGAACTACGCGGCGGCCAATGCGTTCCTCGACGCGCTGGCGGCGGAGCTCCGCGCGCGCGGCGCGCCGGCGATGAGCCTCGCGTGGGGCTTCTGGGAGCAAGGCGGGCTCGGGATGACGGCGCACCTCGGCGCGTCCGACATGGCGCGGGTCAAGCGGCAGGGCGTCGTGCCGATGGCGATCGCGCACGGCCTGCGGCTCCTGGACCGCGCGCTGGAGAGGCCCGAGGCGACGCTGGTGCCCGCGGCGCTCGACGTCGCGGCCATCCAGCGGGCGGCGGGCGATGCCGGGCGGGTGCCGCCGATGCTGCGCGGCCTCGTGCGCCCGGCGGCCGTCCGGCGCCCGGCGGCGCCGGACGCCGCGGCGACGGGGGCGGCGGCGCTCCGCGCGCGGCTCTCGCCGTTGCCCGAGGCAGAGCGAAAGGACGCCTTGCTCGATCTGGTGCGCGCGGAGGTAGCAGACGTCCTCGCGCTGTCCGGGCCGGCGGCGGTGCCTCCCGATCAGCCCATCCGGGAGCTGGGGCTCGACTCGCTCACGGCGGTGGACGTCCGGAACCGGCTTGCCCAGCGGAGCGAGATCGATCTCGCCGTGACCCTCGCCTACGATTACCCGACGGCGCGGGCGATCGCGGAGCATCTGGATGCGCAGATGGGCCTCGAGGAGGCGCCGCGAGACGGGGAGTCGGCGCTCGACGAGGGCCAGGTCCGCGCCCTCCTCATGAGCATTCCTGTCTCCACGCTGCGCCAGTCGGGGCTCCTCGAGCGCCTGATCCGGCTCGCCTCCCAGGGAGCGCCCCTGGGCGAGGAGGGCGAGCGCGACACGACGACCTTCGAGCACCTCGGGAACGAGGAGCTCTTGGATCTTGCCTCGAGGCTGCTCGAGGACGAGGGAGCATGAGTCAAGAGGCGGTTCTTCGGCAGACGCTCGAGAAGAGTCTCCACAAGATCCAGCACCTTCAGCGGGAGCTCGAGCGCCTCAAGGCGAGGTCGACCGAGCCGATCGCGATCGTGTCGATGGCGTGCCGCCTCCCGGGCGGCGTCGACAGCCCCGAGGCGCTGTGGCGGCTCCTGTCGGAGGGGCGCGACGCGATCGGGCCGTTCCCGGAGGGGCGCGGCTGGGACGTCGAGGGGCTCTACGACCCGGACCCGGACGCGCCCGGCAAGTCGGTCGCCACGCAAGGCGGGTTCCTCTACGACGCCGACCGCTTCGACCCGGCGTTCTTCGGCATCAGCCCGCGCGAGGCCGAGCGCGTCGACCCGCAGCAGCGGCTCCTGCTCGAGTGCTCGTGGGAGGCGCTCGAGCGCGCGGGCGTCGCGCCCCACACCCTCGACGCGAGCGCCACCGGCGTCTTCGTCGGCCTCGTGTACAGCGATTACGGCGGGCGGCTGCTGGAGCACCTCGAGGTCTTCGACGGCTACGTCGCCACGGGCAGCTTCCCCAGCGTGGGCTCGGGGCGCATCGCGTACACGCTGGGGCTCCGCGGCCCCGCGGTGACCGTGGACACGGCGTGCTCGTCGTCGCTCGTGTCGCTCCACCTCGCGTGCATGTCGCTCCGCGCGGGCGAGTGCGACCTGGCGCTCGCCGGCGGCGCGACCGTCATGGCCACGCCGATGGCCTTCATCGAGTTCAGCCGTCAGCGCGGCATGGCCCCGGACGCCCGGTGCAAGGCGTTCGGGGCGGCGGCCAACGGCATCGGCCCCGCGGAGGGGTGCGGGATCCTCGTGCTCAAGCGGCTGTCGGACGCGCGGCGCGACGGCGACCGGGTGCTGGCGGTCGTCCGCGGCTCGGCCGTCAACCAGGACGGCCGCAGCCAGGGGCTCACCGCGCCCAACGGCCCGGCCCAGCAGGACGTCATCCACAAGGCCCTCGCCTCGGCCGGGCTGACCCCGGCCGACATCGACGCCGTCGAGGCGCACGGCACCGGCACGCCGCTCGGCGACCCGATCGAGGCGAAGGCGCTGCTGTCGATCTACGGCAAGGCCCACGCCGCCGACCGGCCGCTCTGGCTCGGCTCGATCAAGTCGAACATCGGCCACACGCAGGCCGCCGCGGGGGTCGCGGGCATCCTCAAGCTCGTGCTGGCGATGCAGCACGCGGAGCTCCCGAGGACGCTGCACGCCGACCCGCCCTCGCGGCACATCGACTGGTCGCAGGGCCACGTGCGGCTGCTGAACCAGCCCGCGCCGTGGCCGCGCGCGGACCGGCCGCGCCGCGCGGCGGTCTCGTCGTTCGGCGTCAGCGGCACCAACGCGCACGTCATCGTCGAGGAGGCGCCGGCGCCGGCGCAGGCGGCCGAGGCGGCGGACGCAGCGGTCGCGCTCACGAGGCTGCCGCTGCTCGTGTCCGGGCGGGACGAGGCGGCGCTGCGCGCGCAGGCAGGGCGGCTCGCGGAGCACCTGCGGTCCCATCCAGACCAGCGGCCGCTGGACGTGGCCGCGACCCTGGCCACGCGGCGAACGCACTTCGGCGCGCGGCTCGCGCTGGCCGTCCCGTCGGACGCGACGGCGGCGCGGCTCGGCGAGGAGCTCGCGGCGTTCGCGGCGGGGGGGGCCGCGCCGAGCCGGGCGGCGATCACCGCGCCGGACCACGCGCCGGGCAAGGTGGCGGCGCTGTTCACCGGGCAAGGAAGCCAGCGCGCCGGCATGGGGCGCGCGCTGTACGCGACCCACGGCGCGTTCCGCGCCGCGCTCGACGCCGCCTGCGCCGAGCTCGACCGACACCTCGACCGGCCGCTCCTGCGCGTCCTGTTCGCCGAGGCCGGCTCCGACGACGCCGCGTTGCTCGACCAGACCGGCTGGGCCCAGCCCGCGCTCTTCGCCCTGGAGGTCGCCCTCTTCCGGCAGTGGGAGGCCTGGGGCCTGCGCGTCCACGCGCTGCTCGGCCACAGCCTCGGCGAGATCGTGGCCGCCCACGTCGCCGGCGTGCTCGACCTCCCCGACGCCTGCGCCCTGGTCGCCGCGCGCGGCCGGCTCATGCAGGCCCTGCCGAGCGGCGGGGCGATGGCGGCGCTCGACGCCGCGGAGGAGGAGGTGCGGCCGCTGCTCGAGGGCCTCGCGGCGCGGGTGTCGCTGGCGGCGCTGAACGGGGCGCGGCAGTCGGTCGTCAGCGGCGACGAGGACGCGGTCGCGCCGATCTGCGCCCATTTCAAGGCGCTGGGCCGTCGCGCGAGGCGGCTCTCGGTCAGCCACGCCTTCCACTCCGCGCGCATGGAGCCGATGCTCGCGGCGTTCGCCGAGGTCGCGCGCCGGCTTTCGTACCGCGCGCCCCGGGTGCCCGTCGTGAGCAACGTCACCGGGCGCCTCGCGACGGCGGAGGAGCTGACGTCGCCGGAGTACTGGGTGCGGCACGTGCGCGAGCCGGTGCGGTTCGTCGACGGCGTGCGCGCCCTGCGCGCGGAGGGCGTCACCACCTACCTCGAGTGCGGGCCCGATCCGGTGCTCGGCGCGATGGCGGCGGAGTGCCTCGAGCCCGAGGGCGCGCGCGGGGCGGGCTTCGTCCCCAGCCTGCGCAAGGACCGCGACGAGGCCGAGGCGCTCATGCAGGCGGCGTGCGCGGCGCATGTCCGCGGCCATGCGCTCGACTGGCGGCGCGTCTTCGACGGCGCCGGCGCCCGCCCCGTGGAGCTCCCGACGTACGCTTTCCAGCGCCAGCGCTACTGGCTGGAGGCCCCGCGGCGCGCGGCGGGGCTCGAGGGCGTCGGGCTCACGGCCGCGGACCACCCCTGGCTCGGCGCGGCGGTGCGGCTCGCCGACCGCGACGGCTACGTCCTCAGCGGGCGCCTGTCCACCGTCGACCACCCCTGGGTCCTCGACCACGTGGTGGCGGACACGGCGCTGCTTCCAGGGACCGGCTTCGTCGAGCTGGCGTGGGCGACGGCCCAGGCGGTGGGCGCCGCCGCGGTCGCGGAGCTCACCCTGACGACGCCGCTCGTGCTCCCCGCGCGTGGCGCGGTGCAGCTCCAGGTGACGGTCGCGGAGCCGGACGCGGCCGGGCGGCGGGCGTTCGCGATCCACAGCCGGCCGGACGGCGCCGGCGACGCGGCGTGGGCGCAGCACGCGACCGGCGTGCTGCGCGCGGACGCGCCGGCGGACGTCGTCGACGAGGCGGCGGAGCTCTCGGCGTGGCCGCCGCCGGGCGCGGAGGCGGTGCCGCTCGACGGCCTGTACGAGCGGCTGGCCGAGCACGGGTACGGGCACGGCCCGGCGTTCCAGGGGCTGCGCGCGATGTGGCGCGCGGACCGGACGCTGTATGCGCAGGTCGCGCTGCCGGACGCGGCGGGCGCGGAGCAGCGCTTCGGGCTCCACCCGGCGCTGTTCGACGCGGCGCTGCACACGCTGGCGCGGCTCTCGCGCGAGGAGGTGGCCGCCGACGACCCGGCGCTGGTGCCGTTCGCGTGGGCGGACGTGGCGCTGCACGCGACCGGCGCGACCGCGCTGCGGGCGCGCATCGCGCTGGAGCCGGCGGAGGGCGGCGCGCCCGCGGTGGCGTCGCTGCTGCTCGCCGACGCGCAGGGGCGAGCCGTGGCGACGACGGGGCGGGTGCGCGGGGCGAGCGCGGCGCAGGCGCGATCCGCGGCGACCCGCGCGGAGCCGATGTACCGCGTCGCGTGGACGGACGCGGCGCTGGAGGAGGCGGCGTGGGCGCCGGGCGACCATGTCGTGCTCGGCGGCGACGGCGCGCTGGCGGCGGCGCTCGGCGCGCGCGCGGCGGCCGGGCTCCCGGAGCTGCTCGCGGCGGTGGCCGGGGGCGCGGCCGCGCCGCGCCGGCTGATCGTGGACCTCACGGCGGACGACGCGGGCGCGGTCGCCGCGGCCGCGCACGCCGCGGCGCGCGGCGCGCTCTCGCTGGTGCAGGGGTGGCTCGCGGCGCCGCAGCTCGCGGCGGCGGAGCTCGTGGTGGTCACGCGCGGCGCCGTGGCGGCGGGGCCGGGCGAGGGCGCGCAGGCGCTGGGGCCGGCGGCCGCCTGGGGGCTGCTGCGCGCCGCGCGCGCCGAGCACCCCGATCGCGCGGTCCGGTTGGTGGACCTCCCGCGCGAGGCGCCCGACCCGACGCTTTTGCGTCGGGCGCTGGCCGCCGTGACGGAGCCGGAGCTCGCGCTGCGCGGGGGCGGAGCGCGCGCGCCTCGCCTGCGCGAGGTGCGCGGGGGCGAGCCGACCGCGGCGCCGATCCCGCTGGATCCGGAGGGGACGGCGCTGATCACGGGCGGCACCGGGGAGCTCGGGCGCCTCGTCGCGCACCACCTCGTGGCGGCGCACGGCGTCCGCCACCTCGTGCTGACGTCGCGCCGCGGCCTCGACGCCCCCGGCGCCGCGGCGCTGGTCGAAGCGCTGCGCGCCGCGGGCGCCGCCACGGTCGAGATCGCCGCGTGCGACGTCGCCGACCGCGCCGCGCTCGCCGAGGTCCTCGCCTCCATCCCCGCGGCGCGCCCCCTGACGGCCGTCGTGCACGCCGCCGGCGTGCTCGACGACGGCCTCGTCACCGGCCTGTCCGCCGAGCGGCTCGACCGCGTGCTCCGGCCCAAGGTCGACGGCGCCTGCCACCTCCACGAGCTCACCCGGAACGCGCCGCTCGCCGCCTTCGTCCTCTTCTCGTCCGCCGCGGGCACGCTCGGCAGCCCGGGGCAGTCCAGCTACGCCGCCGCCAACGTCTTCCTCGACGCCCTCGCCTCCCACCTCCGCGCCCGCGGCGTGCCCGCCATCAGCCTCGCGTGGGGCTTCTGGGAGCAGCAGGGCCTCGGCATGACCGCCCACCTCGGCGCCGCGGACATCGCGCGCATGCGCCGCCTCGGCGTCGTGCCGATGCCCGTCGCGCAGGGCCTGCGGCTGCTCGATCGCGCGCTCGCGCAGCCCGAGGCGTCGCTCGTGCCGCTCGCGCTCGATCTCTCGTCGGCGCAGCGCGCGGGCGGCGGCGCCGGGCCGGCGCCGCCGATGCTGCGCGGCCTCGTGCGCGCGCCGGCCGGCCGGCGCGCGGCGGCGTCCTCTGCCCGCGCGAACGGGAACGGGACCGGCGCGGCGGCGCTCCGCGAGCGGCTCGCGCCGCTGCCCGGGGCGGAGCGCCAGAAGGTGCTGCTCGATCTCGTGCGCGCGGAGGTCGCCGAGGTGCTGCAGCTGCCGGGGCCCGCCCACGTCCCTGCGGACAGGCCGCTGAAGGAGCTGGGGCTCGACTCGCTCATGTCGGTGGAGCTGCGCAACCGCCTCGGCGCGCGTGTCGAGGCGACGCTGCCCGCGACGCTCGCGTTCGACTACCCGACGCCCGGGGCCCTCGCGGCCTACCTGGGCTCGCTCCTCGACGCGCCCGGCGAGGGCGCGCCCCCGGCCGCGTCGCGACGCGCGTCGGACGAGGAGCGCGAGATCCGGGCCGCGATGGCGCGCATCCCGATAGCGACCCTGCGCGAGGCAGGGCTCCTCGAGCGCTTGCTCCGGCTCGCCCCCGACCAGGCGGCGCCCGAGGACGCCGCGCCGCGAGCCGATGAGCTGATGGTCGAACACCTCGGAGATGAAGAGCTGTTGAAGCTCGCCTTCGAGTCCACCGGAGGAGTCAAGTGAAGGACGAGGCGCTCTCTTTCCGCCGCGCTCTGGAGAAGACCATCGTCGAGATCCACCGCCTCAACCGGGAGATCGACGACCTGCGGACGAGGTCCAACGAGCCGATCGCGATCGTGGCGATGGCGTGCCGTTTTCCGGGCGGCGTCGACAGCCCCGAGGCGCTGTGGCGGCTCCTGTCGGAGGGGCGCGACGCGATCGGGCCGTTCCCCGAGGGGCGCGGCTGGGAGCTGGCAGGCCTGTACGACCCGGACCCGGACGCGCCGGGCAAGTCCATCACCACGCAGGGCGGGTTCCTCTACGACGCCGACCGCTTCGATCCGGCGTTCTTCGGCATCAGCCCGCGCGAGGCCGAGCGCATCGACCCGCAGCAGCGGCTCTTGCTCGAGTGCTCGTGGGAGGCGCTCGAGCGCGCGGGCTTCCCGCCCCACACGCTCGACGCGAGCGCCACGGGCGTCTTCGTCGGCCTGATGTACACGGAGTACGGCCTGCGGCTCCTGGGCCGGCCCGAGGCCCTCGACGGCTACATCGGCATCGGCAGCGCCGGGAGCACGGCTTCCGGGCGCATCTCCTACACGCTGGGGCTCCGCGGCCCCGCGGTGACCGTGGACACGGCGTGCTCGTCGTCGCTCGTGTCGCTCCACCTCGCGTGCACGGCGCTCCGCCGCGGGGAGTGCGACCTCGCGCTGGCGGGAGGTGTCGCCGTGATCGCGACGCCGGCCCCGTTCATCGAGTTCAGCCGGCAGCGGGCCCTCGCGGTCGACGGGCGATGCAAGTCGTTCGGCGCCGGGGCCGACGGCGTCAGCTGGTCCGAGGGGTGCGGGATCCTCGTGCTCAAGCGGCTGTCGGACGCGCGGCGCGACGGCGACCGGGTGCTGGCGGTCGTCCGCGGCTCGGCCGTCAACCAGGACGGCCGCAGCCAGGGGCTCACCGCGCCCAACGGCCCGGCCCAGCAGGACGTCATCCAGAGGGCCCTCGCCGCCGCCGGGCTCACCGCGGCGGACGTCGACGCCGTCGAGGGGCACGGCACCGGCACGCCGCTCGGCGATCCGATCGAGGCGCAGGCGCTGCTGTCGATCTACGGCAAGGCCCACACCGCCGAGCGGCCGCTCTGGCTCGGCTCGATCAAGTCGAACTTCGGGCACACGCAGGCCGCCGCGGGCGTCGCGGGGGTGATGAAGCTCGTGCTGGCGATGCAGCACGCGGAGCTGCCGAGGACGCTGCACGCCGACCCGCCCTCGCGGCACATCGACTGGTCGCAGGGCCACGTGCGGCTGCTGAGCCAGCCCGCGCCGTGGCCGCGCGCGGACCGGCCGCGCCGCGCGGCGGTCTCGTCGTTCGGCGTCAGCGGCACCAACGCGCACGTCATCGTCGAGGAGGCGCCGGCGCAGGCGGCCGAGGCGTCGACCGCAGAGGCGCCGGCCGCAGAGGCGCCGGCCGCAGAGGCCGCGCCCCCTGGAGCGGCGCCGCCCGCGATCGCGCTGCCGCTGCTCGTGTCGGGGCGGGACGAGGCGGCGCTCCGGGCGCAGGCGGGGCGGTGGGCGGCGTGGCTCGAGGCGCACCCGGAGGCGCGCTGGACGGACGTGGTGCACACGGCCGCGGTGCGGCGCACGCACCAGGGCGCGCGCGCGGCGGTGACGGCGACGAGCGCGACCGACGCGGCCGCGGCCCTGACGGCGCTCTCGCGAGGGGAGCCGCACCCCGCGGTGACCCCCGGCGAGGCGCGGCCGCGCGGCAAGGTCGTCTTCGTGTGCCCGGGGCAAGGCAGCCAGTGGCCGGCCATGGGGCGCGCGCTGCTGGCCGAGTCCGAGGTGTTCGCCGCCGCGGTCGCGGCCTGCGACGCGGCGCTGCGGCCGTTCACCGGCTGGTCGGTGCTCGCGGTGCTGCGCGGGGAGCAGGGCGAGGCGGCGCCGCCCGCGGACCGCGTGGACGTGGTCCAGCCGGCGCTGTTCGCGATGGCCGTGGGGCTGTCGGCGGTCTGGCGCGCGTGGGGCGTCGAGCCGTCCGCGGTGGTCGGCCACAGCCAGGGCGAGGTCGCCGCGGCGCACATCGCCGGGGCGCTGACGCTCGAGGATGCGGCGCGGGTGGTCGCGCTGCGCAGCCAGCTCGTGCGGCGCCTCGCCGGCGCCGGGGCGATGGCCGTCATCGAGCGCCCGGTCGGCGAGGTGGAGCAGCGGATCGCGCGGTTCGCCAGCGCGCTGTCGGTGGCGGCGGTGAACACGCCGGACTCGACGGTGGTGTCCGGGGACGCCGCCGCGGTCGAGCGCCTGCTGGCCGAGCTGGAGCACGAGGAGGCGTTCGCGCGGCGGGTCAAGGTCGACTACGCGTCGCACAGCGCGCACGTGGACGCGATCCTGCCCGAGCTCGAGGCCGCGCTGGCCTCGATCGCGCCCCGGGCCTGCGCGATCCCGCTGTGCTCGACGGTGACGGGCGAGGTCCTCGCCGGCCCGGAGATGGACGCGGCCTACTGGTGCCGCAACCTGCGCGAGCCGGTGCGGCTCGACCGGGCGCTCGCGCGGCTGCTCTCGGACGGGCACGGGGTGTTCGTCGAGCTCAGCGCGCACCCGGTCCTGGCCATCCCCCTGACCGCCGCGAGCGCCGAGCGCGACGGCGTGGTGGTCGGCAGCCTGCAGCGCGACGACGGCGGCCTGGGGCGCCTCGTCGCGGCGCTGGGCGCGCTGCACGCCCAGGGGCATCCGGTGGACTGGGCCAGCGTGCTCGCGCCCCACGGCGGCAGCCTGGTGGACCTGCCGACGTACGCGTTCCAGCGGCAGCGCTACTGGCTCGAGGCGCCCAGGGGCCGGCTCGACGCGAGCGACCTCGGGCTCTCGGCCACGGGCCGCCCGCTGCTGGGCGCCGCGACCCGGGTCGCCGGCACCGACGGCTACCTCTTCACGGGCCGGCTGTCGCCCGCGGAGCACCCGTGGATTGCGGGGCAGGCCGTCTTCGAGCGGACGTTGTTCCCGGCAGCGGGTTTCCTCGCGCTGGCGCTCGAGGCCGCCGAGGCGACGGGCGCGGCGGGGGTGGTCGAGCTGGTCGTGCCTGCGCACCTGGTCCTGCCGGCGCGGGGAGCGGTGCACCTCCAGATCGCGGTCCAGGGACCGGACGAGGCAGGGCGCCGCCCGTTCTCCGTGTACAGCCGCGCGGAGACCGCGGGGCTCGACGCGGAATGGACGCTGCACGCCACGGGGCTGCTCGGGGGAACGCCCGCCAGCGCGGCGACCGACGCGGGGCTCGAGGGGTGGCCGCCGGAGGGCGCCGCCCCGGTGGACGTCGACGACGCCTATGCGCGCCTGGAGGCCGCGGGCGTGCGCCACGCCCCGAGCTCGCGGGGGCTCGTGGAGGTCTGGCAGGCGGAGCGGCACCTCTACGTGCGGGCGGCGCTGGCCGACGGCGCTGCGCTGGCCGATGGGCTCCACCCGGCGCTGTGGGACGCGGCGCTGCACGCGCTCTCGCTGGGGGTCCCCGGGCAGGGCGCCGAGCGCGCGGGGGTGCTGCTGCCTCGGGCCTGGTCCGACGTGGCGCTCACGGCGTCCGGAGCGACCGAGCTGCGGGTGCGCATCGATCGCGCGGACGCGGACGCGGAGCACGTCACGGCGTCGCTCACGCTGGCCGACGCGGACGGCCAACCCGTGGCGACGGTGGGGTCGGTGGAGCTGCGCCGCGTGACCGCGGCCGAGGTGCGCGCCCTGGGCGCCGCGACCCAGCACCTGTACGGGGTCACGTGGAAGGCGGTGGAGCTCGCGGCGCCTCCGCGGTCCGCGGGGGAGCAGGTCGTCCTCGGGCCGGACGGCGAGCTCGCGGCGACGCTCGGCGCGCGCCGCGTCGACGCGCTCGAGGAGCTGTTCGCCGGCGGCGAGGCGGCGCCCTCCGCGCCCAGGCGGCTCGTGGTCGACGCGCGGGCGCGCCGCGACGGCGACGTCCCCGCGGCCGCGCACCAGGCGACGCGCGAGGGGCTCGAGCTCGTGCAGCGGTGGCTCTCGGACGAGCGCCTCGCGGACACCGAGCTCGTGGTGCTGACGCGCGAGGCGGTGTCGACCGGCCCGGACGAGGGGGTCGAGGACCTGGGCCACGCGGCGCTCTGGGGGCTGCTGCGCGCCGCGCGGGGTGAGCACCCGGATCGCGGGGTGCGCCTCGTCGATCTCGGCCCTGACGCCCCCGCGGCGGAGCTGCTCCACCGCGCCCTCCAGGCCGCGACGGAGCCCGAGCTGGCGCTCCGGCGAGGGATCGCGCTGTCGCCCCGGCTCGGCGCGCTCCACGATCGCCCGGAGGCGCCGGCGCCGATCCGGCTGGATCCGGAGGGGACGGCGCTGATCACGGGCGGCACCGGGGAGCTCGGGCGCCTCGTCGCGCACCACCTCGTGGCGGCGCACGGCGTCCGCCACCTCGTGCTGACGTCGCGCCGCGGCCTCGACGCCCCCGGCGCCGCGGCCCTGGTGGAGGCGCTGCGCGCCGCGGGCGCCGCCACGGTCGAGGTCGCCGCGTGCGACGTCGCCGACCGCGCCGCGCTCGCCGAGGTCCTCGCCTCCATCCCCGCGGCGCGCCCCCTGACGGCCGTCGTGCACACCGCCGGCGTGCTCGACGACGGCCTCGTCACCGGCCTGTCCGCCGAGCGGCTCGACCGCGTGCTCCGGCCCAAGGTCGACGGCGCCTGCCACCTCCACGAGCTCACCCGGAACGCGCCGCTCGCCGCCTTCGTCCTCTTCTCGTCCGCCGCGGGCGCGCTCGGCAGCCCGGGGCAGTCCAGCTACGCCGCCGCCAACGTCTTCCTCGACGCCCTCGCCTCCCACCTCCGCGCCCGCGGCGTGCCCGCCATCAGCCTCGCGTGGGGCCTCTGGGAGCAGCAGGGCCTCGGCATGACCGCCACCCTCGGCGCCGCGGACATCGCGCGCATGCGCCGCCTCGGCGTCGTGCCGATGTCGCCGCAGGAAGGGCTCGCGCTCCTGGACGCGTCGCTCGAGCGGCCGGCTCCGCTCCTCGTGCCGGCGCCGCTCGATCTCGCCGCGCTCGAGCGGGCCGCGCGCGAGGGCGCGCCCGCGTCGCCCCTGCTGCGCGAGCTGCTGCGCGTCGCCCCCGCGCGGCGCGCGGCCGCGGCCGACCGCGCGGGCGGCAAGGCCTCGGCGCTGCGCGCCCGCCTCTCGCGGTTGCCCCAGGGCGAGCGGTTCGCGGCGGTCCTCGACCTCGTCAGGACGGAGGCGGCGCGCGTGCTCCGCCTGCCGGGGGCGGCGGCGGTGCCGCCGGATCGGCCGCTCAAGGAGCTCGGGCTCGACTCGCTCACCGCGGTCGAGCTGCGCAACCGCCTGGCGGCGCGGACGGAGATCCGGCAGCCGGCGACGCTCGTCTTCAACCACCCGACCCCCAGCGCCATCAGCAGGCTGCTGCTCAAGCAGGCCGGCGACGACCTCGCCCCGGGCGAGGCCGCGGCGGGCCTCGCCCGGGCCCGCCAGCGCGCCCCCCTGGACGAGCCGATCGCGATCGTCTCCATGGCGTGCCGGTGCCCCGGCGGCGTCGACAGCCCCGAGGCGCTCTGGCGGCTCCTCGCCGAGGGGCGGGACGCGATCGGCCCGCTCCCGGAGGCGCGGGGCTTTCGCCTGGAGCAGATCCTCGGCCGCGACCCGTCGGCGGCCTCGAGCAGGCCGTTCCGCGGCCAGGGCGGCTTCCTCTACGACGCCGACCAGTTCGACGCCGAGTTCTTCGGGCTCACCCCGCGCGAGGCCAGGTTCCTCGACCCGCAGCACGCCCTGCTCCTCGAGTGCACCTGGGAGGCGCTCGAGCGCGCGGGCGTCGTCCCGCAGTCGCTCGAGGGGAGCGCGACGGGCGTGTTCGTCGGCATGGTGGGCGGGATGGCCGCGGATCGCGCCGCGGCGTCGAGCGAGGGCTACGCGCTCACCGGGACCGCGATGAGCACCGCCTCGGGGCGCATCTCGTACGCCCTCGGCCTGCGGGGCGCGGCGGTGACGGTCGACACGGCGTGCAGCTCGTCGGCCGTGGCGATCCACCTCGCGTGCACGTCGCTGCGGACCGGCGAGTGCGATCTGGCGCTCGCGGGGGGCGTGACCGTCATGGGCAGGCCCGAGATCTTCACGGAGTTCGGCCGGCTCGACATCCTCGCGCCCGACGGCCGGTGCAAGGCGTTCGGGGCCGACGCCGACGGCGTCGGCTGGGGCGAGGGCTGCGGGGTGCTGCTGCTGAAGCGGCTGTCGGACGCGCAGCGCGACGGCGACCGGGTGCTGGCGGTGATCCGCGGCTCGGCCGTCAACCAGGACGGCCGCAGCCAGGGGCTGACCGCGCCGAACGGCCCGAGCCAGGAGGCGGTCATCCAGAGGGCGCTCTCGGCGGCGGGGCTGGCGGCGGCGGACGTCGACGCCGTCGAGGCGCACGGCACCGGCACCCGCCTCGGCGACCCCATCGAGGCGCAGGCGCTGCTCTCGGCCTACGGCCAGGCCCACACCGCGGAGCGGCCGCTGTGGCTCGGCTCGATCAAGTCGAACCTCGGGCACACGCAGGCCGCCGCCGGGGTCGCGGGGGTGATCAAGGTGGTGCTGGCGATGCAGCACGGGCTGCTGCCGAGGACGCTGTACGCCGACACGCCCTCGCCGGACATCGACTGGTCGCAGGGGCACGTCAGGCTCCTCCGCGACCCGGTGCCCTGGCCGCGGGGCGCGCGGCCGCGGCGCGCGGGCGTCTCGTCGTTCGGCATCAGCGGCACCAACGCGCACCTCCTCATCGAGGAGCCGCCGGAGCCGCCGCAGGCCGACGCCGCGCCGCGGGGCGCGACGCCGCCGTTCCTGCCGCTCCTGGTCTCCGGGCGCGACCTCGCGGCGCTGCGGGCGCAGGCCGCGCGGCTCTCCGCGCACCTGCGCGATCGCCCCGACCAGCCGCTCTCCGACGTGGCGGCGAGCCTCGCCACGACCCGCGCGCACCTCGCCGCGCGGCTCTCGCTGCCGATCGCCGCAACCGCCGGGCGCGACGAGGTGAGCGGCGCGCTCCACGCGTTCGCCGAGCGGGGCATCGCCCTGGGCGGCGCGTGGGTCACGCCGGCGCAGCACCGCCCTGGCAAGCTCGCCGTGCTGTTCGCGGGCCAGGGGGCCCAGCGGCCCGCCATGGGGCGCGGCCTCTACGAGGCGCTGCCGGTGTTCCGCGAGGCGCTGGACGAGGTGTGCGCGCGCCTCGACGCGCACCTCGACGCGCCGCTGAAGGACGTCCTCTTCGCCGCCGAGGGCTCCCCCGAGGCGAGCGCCTTGAACCAGACCGGGTGGGCGCAGCCGGCGCTGTTCGCGCTGGAGGTGGCGCTGTACCGGCAGTGGGAGGCCTGGGGCCTGCGGCCCGACGCCTTGATGGGCCACAGCCTCGGCGAGATCGTGGCGGCGCACGTGGCCGGGGTGCTCGGCCTCGCGGACGCGTGCGCGCTGATCGCGGCGCGCGGCCGGCTGATGCAGGCGCTGCCGGCGGGCGGCGCGATGGCGTCCGTCGAGGCCACCGAGGACGAGGTGCGGCCGCTGCTCGAGGCCGGGCAGGGGCGGGCCTCGCTGGCGGCGCTCAACGGCCCGCGGCAGACCGTCGTCAGCGGCGACGAGGACGCGGTCGAGGCGGTCCTGGGCCACTTCAAGGCGCAGGGGCGCCGCGGCAAGCGGCTGACGGTCAGCCACGCCTTCCACTCGGCGCGCATGGAGCCGATGCTCGAAGCGTTCCGCGCGGTCGCCGCGACGTTGACCTTCCAGGCGCCCCGGATCCCGATCGTGAGCAACGTCACGGGCGAGCGGGCGCCGGTCGAAGCGCTGACGTCGCCCGAGTACTGGGTCCGGCAGGTGCGAGAGGCCGTTCGCTGGACCGACGGCGTGCGCGCGCTCGAGGCGGACGGCGTGACCACCTACGTCGAGTGCGGCCCCGACGGCGCGACGAGCGCGATGGCGTCGCAGTGCGTCACGCGCGCCGGCAAGGCCCCTGCGTTCGTCTCCAGCCTGAGCCGGAAGGGCGATGAGGCGCAGGCGCTCGTCAGCGCCGCCTGCGCCGTCCATGTCCGCGGCGACTTCCTCGACTGGGGGGCCTTCTTCGCGGGCTCGGGCGCCCGGCGGGTGGAGCTGCCGACCTATGCATTTCAGCGACGGCGATACGGCGCGGACGAGCCGAGCCCGCGCCCCGCGGAGGTCCGGGCGCCGGCCCCGGCGGAGGTCCGGGCGCAGGCCCCGGCGGAGGTCCGGGCGCAGGCCTCGGCGCCGGACACCACGCGGACGCGCGTGCGCGTGAGCGCCGACGATCCGGCGGTTCACGGGCACGTCGTCGGCTCCCGGACGCTGTATCCCGCCGCTGGCTACATCGACCTCGCGCTCAAGGTCGCGGCGAGCGCCGGGCATGCCTGCGTGCGCGCCGCGAACCTGGCCTGGTTCGCCCCGGCCGTCGTGCCGCCGGAGGGCCTCTCGCTCGAGGTCGAGCTGCGGCGCACGCCGGCCGGCCTCGAGTGCGAGATCTCGAGCGGCGAGTCCACCCCGCGGACCGTCCATTTCCAGGGCACCCTGCGGGGCGACGACCCGGGCCCGTGGCCGTCGATCGACCTCCGGCGGATCATCGGGCAGTGCGCTGTTCGCCTCGACAGGGCCCACCTCTACGACCTCTTCGCGCGGTACGGGTTCAGCTACGATCAGGCTTTCCGGTCCGTCGCGTGGCTCGTCAGCAACGCGGACAACGTGGTCGGGCGCGTGGAGCTGCCCGCGTCCGGGCCGGCGACCGCCGAGCACCACCTCCAGCCGAACCTGCTCGACGGCGCTTTCCAGACCGTCGTGGGGCTCGACGCGGTGAACGCGCTGAGCGGGTCCAGGGACGCGGACCAGGGCTTCGTGCCGTCCGCCATCCAGGAGGTGCGGATCTTCGGGCGCCTTCGCCGCGCCGCCTACGTCCATGCGACCCGGCGCGACAAGGCGCACGGCTCGCCCACGTTCGACTTCCAGCTCCTCGGCGAGGACGGCGAGCCGATCGCGCTCGTCACGGGCCTCACGTTCCGCAAGCTCCGCTCCCGCGCGGCGCCCGACGCGCCGTCCGCGCCCGCCCGGGGCCCGAGCCACGGGGAGGCGGCTCGCCCCGCGGACGCGATTCGCCCCGCGCACGCGATTCGCCCCGCGGACGCGGCTCGCCCCGCGGACGCGATTCGCCCCGCGGACGCCACGCGCCCCGCGGACACCACGCGCCCCGCGGACGCGCCGGCTCCCGGCAATGGCCACGCCGGCGCGTCCCCGCGCGCGCCGGCGGCCGAGGTGCTGTTCTTCTCGCCCGCGTGGGTGCCGGAGAAGCCTGTCATGGCCGCCTCCGTGACCGGGGATATCGTCGTGTTCGGGGACGACGACGCGCAGATCACCCAGCTCCGGGGGCTCCTGCCGCTCGCCCGGCTCATTCACGCCCGCTCGGGGCCGGGCTTTCAGCGCGTCGGCCCCGCGGCGTACGTGGTCCGCCGCGACAGCCAGGAAGATCTCGCTGCCCTCTTCGCCGAGCTCGACGACGACCGCTCGAAGTCGCTCAAGGCCATCTATCTCTGGGGCTTCCCCCGCGGCGCGGCCGGGGGCTCGACGACCCCGGGCGAGGGGGACGTCGCGGCGGCGCTCCGGGCGCTGTTCGTCCTCTTCAAGGCGCACATGGCCGAGCGGCGACGGGGGATGCAGCTCCTCTACCTCACGTCGTCGGCGATGGGCGCCGTGCCCGTGAACGAGGCGGTGCTGGCGTTCCTCCGGACCCTCCGGACGGAGAACCCGACCTACGTGGGCAAGGTGATCGCCGTGGCGGATCCGGATCACGTCGGCCGCGCCTGCGCCACGGAGCTCGGCCTCCCGACCGGCAGCGACGTGGTCCAGCACGTCGACGGCGCGCGCCACGTCCGGAAGCTCTTCTCACGCGATCCGGCCCCCCTGGAGCGCCTGCGGGACGCGCTCCAGGTCGAGCCGGGCGGCACCTTCGTCCTCACGGGCGGCGCGGGCAAGATCGGCCTGCTCCTCACGGACATGCTGGTGCGGGAGTACCAGGTGAACGTCGCCCTCATCGGCCGCTCCCGGCTCGACGAGACCCGGCGACGGGCCATCGACAGCATCCGTTCGGGTCCTGCCCGGGCGTTCTACTACCCGGCGGACGTCGGGGTGCTCGACGACACCGACAGGGCCATCCAGGCGGTTCGCAGGACGCTCGGCCCCATCCGCGGGGCGGTCCATGCGGCCGCGATCATCCGCGACAGCTTCTTCATCAAGAAGACGCTGGACGAGGTCGACAGCGTGCTGCGACCGAAGGTCAACGGCGCCATCCACCTGGACTTCCTGCTGCGCGACGATCCGCTCGAGGTGTTCGTCCTGTGCTCGGGCCTGGCGGCCCTCCTGGGCAACCAGGGGCAATCGGACTACGCGGCCGCGAACGGGTTCCTCGACGGATTCGCGGTGCATCGCGAGGCGCTCCGGCGGGCAGGCCGACGCCAGGGGAGGACCGTCTCCATCAACTGGCCCCTCTGGGGGGGCGAGGGCGGCATGGGCGTCCCCGATTACATCGAGGCCGAGCTCCTGAAGCGGGGGCTCGTGCCGCTCGACATCAGCGATGGCGTGACGGCGTTCCGGCAAGCGCTCGCCATGAAGGAGCCGCAGGTGGCGGTCGTCGCCGGGCAGAGGGCCGCAGCCCGGCGGCTCCTGCGTCCATGGCTTTCGGAGGGGCGAGTGGAGGAGCATCGATGACGAGCTGGTTGCTTGCGAAGACCGAGGAGTTCCTCGGCGACCTGGTGTCCGAGGTCAGCGAGATCCGCCGGGACACGATCTCGCCGGAGGCCGACTTCCAGGAATTCGGTCTCGACTCTCGCTTCGTCATCGCGATGAACTCGAGGCTCGAGCAGCACTTCTCCGGCCTGCCTCGCACGCTGTTCTTCGAGTACCCGTCCATCCGCGCGATCGCCGGCTACCTGGTCGAGGAGTTTCAGGACCAGCTCCACGCGCTCTTCTCCGACGGCGCGCCGGCGGATCCGCTGCCCGCGGCGCCGAGCGCGGCGGCCGCGCCCTCCGGCGACGCCGCGCCCTCCGGCGCCACCGCGCCCGGCAACGCCGCGCTCGGCGGCGCAACGAGCGCGGCGGCTGCGCCTTCCGGCGCCGCCGTGCCCGGCGGCGCGACGAGCGCTGCGACCGATCTCTCCGATCTCTCGGCCCTGGCGCAGCAGATCCCGCTCCCGGAGGCGCTCCTGTCGGAGGATGACCTCCCCCGCGCGGACGCCCGACCTCGGGCCCCCGCGCCCCCTGTGGCCAGCGCGTCGGGCCGCGACCGGAGCGGCGACGACATCGCCGTGATCGGGGTGGCGGGCAGGTATCCGAAGGCGAGGAACATCGAGGAGTTCTGGCGCAACCTGCGCGAGGGGCGCGACTGCGTCGAGCCGCTCCCGAAGGAGCGATGGACCCCGGCGCCGTCGGACCCGCTCCGCTGGGGCGGGTACCTCGACGGCGTCGCCGAGTTCGACTCGCTCTTCTTCGGCATCTCGCCGCGCGAAGGAGAGGGCATGGATCCCCAGGAGCGGCTCTTCCTGGAGGTCGCGTGGGAGGCCATCGAGAGCGCCGGGTACGACCCCTTCAGGCTGGGTCGCAGCGGGGAGCCGGCGCCCGTCGGCGTCTTCGTGGGCGTCATGTACGGCGAATACCAGGTCTTCGGGGCGGAGCTGACGCTCCTCGGCCAGCCGACGCTCGTGAGCTCCTCGTACGCGACGATCCCGAACCGCGTCTCGTATTTCCTGAACTTCAGCGGCCCGAGCCTGGCCCTGGACACGATGTGCTCGTCTTCCCTGACGGCGCTCCACCTCGCGTGCGCGAGCCTGCGCTCGGGGGACTGCAAGATGGCCCTGGTCGGAGGCGCCAACGTCACGATCCACCCCAACAAGTACCGGCTGCTGGAGGCCGGAAAGTACCTGGCGAGCGACGGCCGGTGCCGGAGCTACGGCGCGGATGGAGATGGATACGTCCCCGCCGAGGGCGTCGGCGCGGTGCTCCTCAAGCCCCTGGCCGACGCGCGCCGCGACGGCGACACGGTCTGGGGCGTCATCAAGAGCACGAGCATCAACCACGGGGCGCGCTCGCGCGGGTACACGACCCCCAACCCCAACGCGCAAGCGAGCTCGCTGTCGCGCGCGCTGGAGCGCGCCGGGATCGATCCGGCCACGCTCGGGTACATCGAGGGGCACGGCACCGGCACGTCGCTGGGCGATCCGATCGAGATCCGCGGCATCCAGAAGGCCGTGGGCGCCGTCGCGGAGAAGATCCCGATCGGCTCGGTCAAGTCGAACATCGGGCACGCGGAGTCTGCCGCGGGCGTCGCGGGCCTCACGAAGGTGCTCTTGCAGCTCCGGGCGCGGGAGCTCGTGCCCTCGATCCACTGCGAGCCCCCGAACCCGAACATCGATTTCGACAGGTCGCCCATCCGGGTGCAGCGGCACGCGGCGCCCTGGGACCGCAGGACCGTCACGGCGGGCGGGGTCACTCGAGAGGTCCCCCGGCGGGCCGTCGTCTCCGCCTTCGGCGCGGGGGGGAGCAACGCGCACGTCGTCGTCGAGGAGGACGACGCGCCGGCGCCGCAGCGCGCCGTGCCGGCGCAGCCCCGGCTGTTCGTCCTGTCGGCGCGCTCCGTCGAGCGGCTCCGCGCCCACGCGCAGGGCTTCCTCGACTTCTTCTCCAGGATGCCGCCGCTCCGGGAGGCCGAGGCGCGGGAGCTCTTCTACGACATGTGCGCGACGCTCTACTTCGGTCGCACGCCGTTCGACGCGCGGCTCGCCATCGTGGCCGAGAGCCTGCGGACGCTGCAGCAGAAGCTCGCCGCGTTCGTCTATGGCGCCTCGCGGGACCCCGACATCGTCGTGAGCGACGGGCCGTCGCTCGCGGCCGCGGCCGGCGGGCAGCGCCAGCTCTCTGGCCTCGCCGATGTCGGGCGCCGCTGGGTCGCGGGGGAGGCGGTCGACGGGAGCGAGCTGTTCCCGCACCCCTGGAGGAAGCTCTCCCTGCCGACCTATCCCTTCGAGCGGCGGCGGCTGTGGGCGCCTTCCGGGGAGAAGCTGTACGACCTCAAGCCCGCCTCGGCGCCGGCGCTGGCCGCGCCGCCGGGGAACGGGGCTCCACCGCGGGACGTCGCTGCGGAGGCGCCGCGGGCCGCTCGCACGGACACCGCCGGGGCGGCCGCCGTGAACGGGAGGCAGCACGAGCGCGTGGAGCCGGCCGCGTGGAGGGCCGACGCGGCCGAGCGGCCGTCCTCCCCTGCCCTGGGCCCGTCGGAGAGCGGGACCCGCGGGGCCGAGGGCGGCTCCCTGGCCGCCAGCACGCTGGCCGCCGGCGCGTCGAACGGCCACGCCGCGCGGGCGGCGGCGCCCGGCAGCCCGGCGGCGAGCGTCCCGGCGGTCGCTCCGGCGACGCCCGCCGCGAGCGCCGCTCCGGCGACGCCCGCCGCGAGCGCCGCTCCGGCGACGCCCGCCGCGATCGTCGAGGAGATCGTCCGCGATCTCGTGGCGCAGATCCTCTTCGTCGATCGCACGACCATCCGCTCCGACACGGCGCTGTTCGACTACGGCCTCGAGTCGGTCAGCTCCGTCGAGCTCGCGGAGCGGCTCAACGCGATGCTCGGCACGGACATCTCGCCGACGAGCTTCTTCGAGTTCAACACGCTCGCGCATTTCAGCCGTCACCTGGTCGAGCGCCACGACCTCGCGGACCGGCTCTCCGGCCTGAGCGCCGGCCTCGCGGCCGGCGGAGGGGGCGCCGCTCCCGCGGCCCCCGGCCGCGCGGTCCCGCCGGCGCAGGCCGCCGCCGCGGCCGAGCGCATCGAGGGCCGCGCAGCCGCCGCCGAGCGCGCGGCCGCTCCCGGGGCCAGCGGGCCCACCATCGAGGAGCTCTGGGCCAGCGCGCTGCGCGCCGAAGGGATCGAGGCGCCCCAGGGCCCGGAGCGCCGGCGCCCGGACGCCGAGGTCGAGCGCCCGCCGTCGCCGGCCCGGACGGCGGAGCAGGCCACGCCCGCCGCGATCGTCGAGGAGATCGTCCGCGATCTCGTATCGCAGATCCTCTTCGTCGACCGCACGACCATCCGCTCCGACACGGCGCTGTTCGATTACGGCCTCGAGTCGGTCAGCTCCGTCGAGCTCGCGGAGCGGCTCAACGCGATGCTCGGCACGGACATCTCGCCGACGAGCTTCTTCGAGTTCAACACGCTCGCGCATTTCAGCCGTCACCTGGTCGAGCGCTACGACCTCGCGGACCGGCTCTCTGGCCTCCCCGGGCCGAGCGGAGCCCCCGCCGGGGCGAGCGCCGCCCCCGCGCCGACCCGCGCGCCTCACGCCGAGGGCTCCGCAGCGCTCGCGGGCCCCGAGCCGCGGCGCACGGACGCCGGGATCGAGCTGCACGTCATCCCCGGCGTGGACGGGCTCGCCGTCGAGTTCGCCACGCTCGGCTCGGGCGTGCCGCTCTTCGTGCTCGGCGGCCTGCTGGCGACCCACGAGGCGCTGACCTTGAACCCGGACATCCTGTCGCTCGGGCAGGCCTACCGGGTGATCATGCTGCACCCGCCCGGCGCAGGCCGGAGCGAGCTGCCGCGCGAGGAGCTCTCGATGGACTTCATCGTACGGCAGCTCGATTGCGTGCGGCAGGCCCTCGGGCTCTCGCCGATCGTGCTGGTCGGCTACTCGTTCGGCGGCCTCGTCGCGCAGGCGTACGTCGCGAAGTACCCCGAGCGGGTCTCGAAGCTCGTCCTCGCGTGCACGACGTCGGACCCGGCGAGCGTGGTGAACGGCATGCACCTCGTCGCGGCCGAAGCGCAGCGCCACCCGGACGGCCTCCGGGCCCTCCAGTTCGCCGATCTCGGCAAGTTCCCGCTCTACTCCCGCCTGAGCACGGGCCTCCGGCCCGAGGCGCTCGCGCACCCCAGCGTCCCGACCCTCATCGTGGCGGGCGCCGAGGATCGGTACGTGCCGCCCGTCCACGCCGAGCGCCTCGCGCGCGCCAACCCCGGCGCGACGCTCCACGTCGTCGAGGGCGCCGGGCACTTCCTCGGCCTGTCGCACGGCGGCGTGCTGGTCTCCCTCGTGAACGGCTTCGTGCTCGGGGACGAGGCCGCGCCGGCGCGCTCCAGGCCCGCCGCGGCCCGGCGCGGCGCATTGCGCGAGATGAGCCAGGCGTCGCTCGGCGCGCTGAAGAGCTACCTGGAAGAGGGAGAGATCGCCTCGGGCGTGGAGGTCTCGCCCGTCGCGGGTCAGGTCGGCT
Organism: Sorangium cellulosum; assembly: GCF_004135735.1. Lineage (GTDB taxonomy): Bacteria > Myxococcota_A > Polyangia > Polyangiales > Polyangiaceae > Sorangium > Sorangium cellulosum_F. Next base: position 9,147,926 of record NZ_CP012670.1, read on the forward strand.
ACCTGCTCAACCGGCTCCTGAGCTCGGAGGGGGCGCCGAGCGCCCCGTACAACTGCTTCTTCCTGCCGTCCGGCCTCGAGGCGGTCGACGCCGCGCTGCGCTTCGGGCGCCGCCGGGCGAGGCTCGCGAGGCGCCTCGGCGACGCGAGGACGCTCCTCCTCGACCCCGACGGCGCGCTCCGCCGGCATTTCGAGTTCCTCCCGGGAGAGCGGCTCTTCCCCGATCTGATCTTCGCGGCCGACGCGCGCGAGCTGCTCCAGCGCTTGCAGAGCGCCGAGGACGTCGGCGCCGCGTACGTCACCACGGCGTGCGACGACGCGACCCTCGAGTCGGTCATGGCGGCGTGCGCGCGGCGCGGGATCGTCTCGGTGCTCGGGGAGCTGCACGCGGACGCCGGCGAGCTCGCCACCCGGGCCCTGCGATCGAAGCCCGACGTCGTGGTGCTCGACGAGGCCATCGCCGGGTTCGAGGTGCCGTTCGGCGTGTGCGCGATACGGCGCTTCCAGGAGAGCGGCGTGTGGACCCGCCAGCCCGAGGAGTTCGCGGTGCGCCTCCCCGGATCGATGGCGGGGCCCGCGCTGACGGTCGTCAGGGAGAACCTCCTCCGGCGGTTCCGGCCCGTCGTGACGAGCGACGCGGTCGCGGACCTGCGGGCGATCGCCGCGGATCACCGGCGGACGAAGGAGGCCCACCGGCGCTACGTGAACCCCGCGCTGGTGGAGTCGCTCGACGCGTTCGGGCTGGCGGTCCGCCAGCGGCACGCCGACCGGCGCGGCTACGAGATCGAGCGCGAGGACGGCAGCTCGGCCCGGGTCACCAACCTGTACCTCGTGACGAGCGCGTCGTATCGAGGGCACACCGGCGCCGAGGTCGCGCGGTCGGTCCTGGGCGCCCACGACGTCACGAGGGATTACTGGGCCGATCTCGAGCAGCGCACGCCGCGCGAGACCGGCTTTGCCCGGATCTTCCCCGCGGCGAGCCCCTCGACCGTGGTCGAGTCGGCGTTGAAGCTCGGGCTGCTCGCCGCGAGAGAAGGCTCGGCGCTGCTCGTCCTCAAGGGGAGCCCCGTCTTCACGCGGCTCGGGGCGCTCGTCTCGCACGCGGAGCCCGGCTCGGCGCTGGAGGCCCTCGTCGAGCGCTGCCCCTGGTCCAGGGTGATCGCGGTCGATCCGTTCGGCGAGGGCGCGGCCTCCGAGATCGAGGCGAAGCTCGCGTCGGGCGAGGTCGGCTTCGTCTGGCTGGAGACGCTGCAATCGGACTGGGGCGGTCTGCGGAGCATCCCGGACGCCGTGCTCCAGGCGATCGACAGGCACCGGGAGCGGTCGGGATACCTGGTGGGCGTCGACGAGACCTACACGAGCCTCGGTTGCGGCCGGATGTTCCACTGGCAAGGCAAGCTCGCCCGCCCCGATGTCGTCACGGTGTGCGTGGGCTGGACGGACTGCCAGCTCCTCGCGGGCTACGTGCTCACGACCGAGGAGGTCGCGGCGCGCGCGCGGCGGCGCGACGCGGCGGCGGCGGCTGCGCTGCGCGAGCAGGCCCGCTGCCAGCTCACGGCGCACGCGACGCTGCGCGTCCTCGACGTCCTTCACGAGGAGCAAATCCTGCCGCGGATCGCCGAGACCGAGCGGCGCTTCTCCGCCGCGCTGGACGACCTCGCGGCGGAGAGCCGCCTCGTCAAGCGCTTCTGGGGAGAGGGCCTCTTCTGGGCGGTGCAGTTCGATCTCGACGGGTGGCCCCGCTTCGTCCGCGACTGGTTCTCCTCGTTCCTCTGGAGCGAGTGCTTGCGAGATCCGGTGGCGCCCGTCGCGCTGTCGATGCAACCGCTCACGCCGGCGACCATCCGCGTCGAGCCGCGCTACGACATCCCGGACGCGGAGCTGAAGGCCGCCATGGGCACGCTGAGGCGCGTGCTCGACAGGGGCGTGGAGGGCATCGTGGCGAGCGTCGCCGACGACGTGGAGCGCCGGGGGGACGCCCGCCGCGCGGCGCTGTTCCGACAGTTCCTTCGAGGGTTCAAGGCGACATGAGCGTTCAACCTGAGTACTGCATCATCGGCGGCGGCCCCATCGGCATCGGCATCGGGAAATGCTTCGCCCAGGAGGGCCTCAAATTCACGATCGTCGAGGCCGACGAGGACTTCGGCGGCACGTGGGCGCTGTCCCAGCGATCGGGCCTCGTGTACCGCTCGACGCACCTGATCTCGTCGAAGAAGAACACGGAGTTCATCGATTTCCCGATGCCGGCGGACTACCCGCACTATCCCAGCCACACGCAGATGCTCTCGTACCTGCGGAGCCTGGCGTCGCACTACGGCCTCTACGAACGGGCGTTGTTCGGCGTCCGCGCCGAGCGCGTGGAGCCGACCGGCGCGGGCTGCCTCGTCCGCCTCTCGAGCGGCGAGACGCGCTCGTTCTCGGCCGTCGTCGTGGCCAACGGGCGCATGCGCAGGCCGCTGATCCCGAGCTATCCGGGGGTCTTCACCGGGGAGACGCTGCACTCGGCCGCCTACAAGTCGAGCGACGTCTTCCGCGGCAAGCGCGTGCTCGTCGTCGGCGGGGGCAACTCGGGCTGCGACATCGCGGTGGACGCGGCGCACTCGGCCGAGCAGGCGCTCCACAGCACGCGGCGCGGGTACCATTACATGCCCAAGTTCATCCACGGCAAGCCCACCCAGGAGTGGCTCATGGACATGGCGTCGCGGTTCCCCTCCCAGGACGACTACTGGGCCTTCGTCCAGCGGGAGTTCAAGGCGGCCGGCTACGATCCCGTCGATTACGGGCTGCCGCGCCCCGACCACGCCATGCACGAGGCGCACCCGATCCTGAACTCGCTCGTCCTCTATTACATCGGGCACGGGGACATCCGTCCCAAGCCGGATATCCGGCGCTTCGAGGGCCGGACGGTCGAGTTCGTGGACGGCACCCGCGCGGAGATCGATCTCGTCCTCTACGCGACGGGCTACGAGATGGATTTCCCGTTCCTGTCGGACGACCTGCGGCCGAGCGACGGCGCGCTGGAGCTGTTCCTGTCGATGTTCCATCGGAGGGCGGACAGCCTCGTGTTCGTCGGCTACTTCAACGCGGCGTCGGGCCTCGGCAACCTGCTCAACTGCGGGGGCGCCCTGGTCACCGACTACCTCATCGCTCGCGAGAAGAACACCGAGGCGTTCCGGGTGCTGCGCAGGCTCATCCAGGGGCCCGAGCCCGACATCGGCAGGGATCGCTTCTTGAAGACCCCACGGCACCGCGTCGAGACGGATCTCTGGAAGGCGATCAAGGTCATCAATTTCTTCCGGTCGGTCCTCAATCCGGCGCGAGCAGCGCGCGAGTCGGCGCGCGCCTGACGGCGGCCGGGCGCCCATATCGCCGGCGGCAGGACCCGAGAGCTTCATGAAAACGACATGAGATCGCGCATCCCACACAGCGCTTCCTCCGCGGCCGGCGCGCGCTCGACTCGCCACGACGCCGCGCCATGGCGCTTGACGAGGAGCATGCTCGATCGTAATCGAATTCGAACAAAGCCAGCGTCTTCCAGCGCTCGAGCGAAAAGGAACGGCTCCGATGAACGTTGAGATTCCGGCGCCCGCGGCCAAGAACGCCGTGGACCTGTTCAAGCATTATGCCGCGAGCGCTCCCGACGCCACGATCGCCGTGTTCGTGGAGCACGAGGGGCAGGAGCAGGAGCTCACGTACGGGGATCTCGAGCGCGCGGCCACGAACCTGAGCGTCGAGCTCGCGTCGGCCGCCGCGGCGGGCGACAGGGTCCTCGTCGCTTACGACGCCGGCCACGAGTACCTGGTGGGGGTATGGGCGGCGCTCCATGCCGGCATGATCGCCGTCCCCGTGGATCCGATCGGCCCCGATCGCCCCGCGGCGAACGTGACGCGGCTCCTGAACGTCGCCGCCGACTCGGGCGCCACGGTCTGTATCTCCTCGCGCGGCATGCTCGAGGCGGTGAAGGGCCACCCGGGCGCGCGGCGGCTCGCGGAGACGCTCCGGTGGGTCGTCCCCTCGCTCCCGGCGCTGCTCGAGCGGGTCCCCGGCCCCCCGCCGGCCGCGCAGCGCGCCGCGGAGGACGTCGCGCTGCTCCAGTACGCGTCGGGCTCGACCGGCGCGCCGAAGGGGACGATCGTGACGCACGGGAGCCTGCTGAAGCTCGCGCGCGCGATGCTCATCTCGACCTCGGCCGAGAGCCCGTTCGGCCGCCCGGACGTCGAGGTCACGTGGCTCCCCCTGACCCACTCCACGGCGGGATACGGCTTGCTCATGAGATGCATGACCGGAGCCATGATGTCCGCGTGGTACATCGCGCCCAGCGCGTTCGCGCGGTCGCCCGCGCTCTGGCTGCGGACCATCGCCCGCCACGAGGGGAAGCAGGTCTACTCCGTCGCGCCGAACTTCGCGCTCGACTGGTGTGTCTCGTCGACCACGGAGGCCGAGCGCAAGCAGCTCGACCTGAGCTGCTGGACGCACTTCATGAGCATGGGGGAGAAGGTGCGCCCCGAGACGTGGAGGGCGTTCTGCGACGCATTTCGCGAGAGCGGGTTTCGTCCCAGGCTGTTCATCGCCGGGTACGGCATGTCGGAGACCGGGTTCGTCTCCGGCTCGGTGAACGGCGGCAAGACCGTCCTCTTCGATCGCGCGGCGATGGACGGAGGCCGGCTGGTCCCGGCGTCCGAGGGCGGGACTCCCTTGCTGTCGTCGTCCGGGTTCATCCTCCCCGGCGTGCGCGTGCTCATCGTGGACCCGGAGAGCAGGGAGATCCTCCCGGAGGGCGCGATCGGCGAGATCTGGGTGTCGACGCCCACGGCGATGACGGGCTACTGGAACCGGCCCGAGGAGAGCGAGCGGCAGTTCCAGGCGCGGACGGCCGACGGGAGCGGCCCCTTCTTCCGCAGCGGGGACACGGGCGCCTTCCACGACGGCAGCCTGTTCGTGACCGGCCGGCTGAAGAGCCTCATCGTCATACGCGGGCGCAAGCACTACGCGGAGGACATCGAGTCGACGCTCGAGCGCGAGCTCGACTGGCTCGGCGCGAACTCGTCCATCGCCTTCGCGGACGACGTGGGCGGCGTGGAGGAGCTCTTCCTCGCGGTCGACCCGCGGAGCGCGGGCGACGGCCTCGATCTCGAGGAGCGCGCGGACGCCATCCGCGGCGTGGTCGCTCGGGAGTTCGGCGTCCGCGTCCACGAGGTCCTGTTCCTGGCCCCGGGGCGGCTCCCGAGGACCAGCATGGGCAAGGTCTCCAGGGTCTCTTGCAGGGAGCTCTTCCGCAGCGGAGAGCTCGAGATCGCGGCGCGGCGCGGCGCCTCCTCGCGCGACGCCGGCGCGCTCCCGGTCGCGGATCTCCGCGCGATCCTGGGCGAGGCGGATCCGGAGCGCCGCGTGGAGCGGATGGCCGAGGCGGTGCGGAGCCTGCTCGCGGCGTCGCTCTCCGTTCCGGCCGACGCGCTCAGCCTCACCAAGTCGTTCGACGAGCTCGGGGTCGACTCGATGGCGGGAGTCCGCTTCCGCGGCGAGCTCGTCCGCGCGCTCGGGGTGGAGCTCCCCGAGTCGCTCGTTTACAACCATCCGACGATCGGACAGCTCGCGTCCTTCCTTTGCGAGAGGCTGGCCGCCCCCGCCCCAGCCGCCGGCGGGGGCGCGGATCGCGGGGATCGAGGGCCCGCGGCGCTCGCGGATCTCGACGTCGAGGGCATGTCGGAGGAGGCCGCCGAGGCCGCGCTGCGCGCCCACCTCGACGGTCAGAAATAAAAGACGATCCAGCCGACGCCACCCCCCCGGAGTGAAGTGACATGAGCGAATCCGGCGAACTCTCTCTCACCAAACGCGCGCTCCTCGCCCTGCAGAAGGCGGAGCTCGAGATCCGCCGGCTCCGCGACGCTCGGCCGGAGCCGATCGCGATCATCGGCGTCGGCTGCCGGATCCCCGGCGGCGCCACGTCGCCGGCCCGGTTCTGGGACCTGCTGGAGCGGGGCTTCGACGCGCTGGCCGAGATCCCGGCCGAGCGACGGAGGCTGTTCGAGCGGCAGGGGGCGCGCAGCCCGACGTCGGGCGGGTTCCTCGATCGGATCGACCGGTTCGATCCGGCCTTCTTCTCGATCTCGCCGCGAGAGGCCATCTCGATGGATCCGGCGCAGCGGCTCCTGCTCGAGGTCTCGGTCGAGGCGCTCGAGGACGGCGGCGTCCCGCTCGGGCAGCTCCGGGGCACCCGGACAGGGAACTTCATGGGGTTCTCCGGGTACAGCGGCTATGGCTCGCTCACCTACGCGCAGGTCGAGGAGCTCTATGCCGTGACCGGGCTCTCGATCAACGTGGCCGCCGGCCGGATCTCGTACGTCCTCGACCTGCAGGGCCCGTGCGTGTCCGTGGACACCGCCTGCTGCTCGTCGCTGGTCGCGGTGCACCTCGCGAGTCAGAGCCTCCGCAACGGCGAGTGCGACCTCGCGCTCGCCGGGGGCGTCAACGTGATCGCCGCGACGGCCGGCAACGAGGCGATGGCGGCCACGGGGGCGCTCTCGTCCACGGGCGGACGCTGCAGGACGTTCGACGCGGCGGCGGACGGCTACATCCGCTCGGAGGGCTGCGGGGTGGTCGTCCTGAAGCGGCTCTCGGACGCGATGGAGGCGGGCGACCGGATCCTCGGCGTCATCGCCGGCTCCGCCGTGAAGCACGACGGTCACAGCAACGGGCTCACCGCGCCCAACGGGCGCGCTCAGCAGCAGCTCCTCCGCGAGGCGCTGGCGGCCGCGCGCACCCGGCCCGAAGAGGTCGATTACATCGAGACGCACGGGACCGGCACGCCGCTCGGCGATCCGATCGAGCTGGAGGCGCTCCTCGAGGTCTTCGGCAGCTCGCGTGGCCCCGATCGGCGCCTGATGCTGGGCTCGGTGAAGACCAACGTCGGGCACCCCGAGGGGGCGGCCGGCATCGTCGGTCTCATCAAGGTCCTCGGGATGTTCCAGCGCGGCATGGTCGCGCGTCACCTCCACTTCGACACCCCGAACCCTCGGTTCGCCTGGGATGCTGCGCCCTTCCTGGTCCCGCGCGAGACGCTCCCCTGGCCTGCCGCCGACAAGGTGCGGGTGGCCGGCGTCAGCGCGTTCGGGTTCAGCGGCACCATCTCGCACGCGATCATCGCGGAGCCGCCGAGGGCGCCGGAGCGGAGCGCGGACGACCGGCCGGCGATGGAGGGGCGTCCGCTCCTCCTGCCGATCTCCGCCAGGACGCCGGAGGCGCTACGGGCCCATGCCGCGGCCTACCTCGAGCACCTGAGCGCGGAGGCGACGCCGGAGGCGACCGATCGGGACGTGGCCTATACCGCGAGCCTGCGGCGAGACCATCACGAGCACCGGCTGGCGGTCGTGGGCAGCGATCGCGCGGCGTGGCGCGAGAGGCTGCAGGGCTACCTGGCCGGCGAGGGCCGCCGCGGCCTGGTCGAGGGGACGGTCCCGGAGATGCGCCCGCGGCTCGCCTTCGTCTTCTGCGGCCAGGGCCCGCAATGGTGGGGGATGGGGCGGCAGCTCCTCGAGAGAGAGCCCGTGTTCCGCGGCGCCCTGGAGGCGTGCCACGAGCGGATACGGGAGGCGGGGGGCCCCTCGCTGCTCGACGAGCTGCGGCGCGAGGCCGCCGCGTCGAGGCTGAACCAGACGGAGATCGCCCAGCCGGCCCTGTTCGCGCTGCAAACGGCGCTCGCGGCGCTGTGGCGCTCGTGGGGAGTGCAGCCCGACGCCGTGGTGGGCCACAGCATCGGCGAGGTGGCGGCGGCCCATGTCGCCGGCGCGCTGCGCCTGGAGGACGCCGCGCGGCTGGTGGTCCACCGCGGGCGCATCATGCAGCGGGCGACCGGCCTCGGGAAGATGCTCTCGGTGGCCCTGCCGCTCCCGGAGGCCCGGCGCATCGTGCGCGATTACGCCCAGCGGATCTCCATCGGCGCGAGCAACGGCCCCACGTCGACCGTGCTGTCCGGCGAGGCGGCGGCCCTCCAGCAGGTCGTCGAGCACCTCCAGCGCCGGCAGATCGAGGCCAGGTGGCTCCCCGTCGGCTATGCCTTTCACAGCGCCCAGATGGAGGGCTACGGCGAGGAGCTGAGCGAGGCGCTGCGCGGGCTCGCCCCCTCGGCGAACGGCCCCCTCTTGATGTCGACGGTCACCGGCGCGGAGCAGCACGGGGCCTCGTTCGACGCGGACTACTGGGGGCAGCAGATCCGGAGGCCGGTCCTCTTCGCGCCGTGCGTGGAGGAGCTCTCGCGCAGAGGATACGGCCTCTTCCTGGAGATCGGGCCCCACCCGGTCCTGTCGACGTCCATCCTCGAGACGCTGGCCGCGCGGGACAGGCCCGGCCGCGTCGTGGCCTCGCTGCGTCGCCAGGAAGAGGAGGTATCCATGCTCCTCGAGTCGCTGGGGCAGCTCCACTGCGCGGGCTACCCGGTGGACTGGTCGAAGCAGCATCCGGCGCGCGGCCGCGTGATCTCGCTGCCCACCTATCCGTGGCAGCGGGAGAGCTACTGGCTCGAAGGCGCGAGGCCCCAGGCGCCGCGCCAGCACCAGGCGGAGCACCACCACGTGGTGGAATGGCGCCTGGCCGAGCGCGCGCGGCCCGTCGAGCCCCGGCCGGGCGGGTGGCTGATCCTGGCCGACCCGGGGGGGCGCGCCGCCGCGCTGCAAACCTACCTCGAATCCAGGGGCCACGTGTGCGTCCGCGTGACGGCCGCCGACACGTACGCGCGGCGCGGCGCCCGCGACTACCAGGTGAACCCCCGGGAGCCCGATCACTTCGCCCGGCTCCTCGGCGAGGAGGAGGTCGCCGCCGCGCTGGCCGCCGACACGCCTCCGGGGCCGCGCGGCGTCGTGCACCTCTGGAGCGCGGACGGCGCGCCCGCGCCCACGCTCGAGGCGATCCGGCAGGCGCAGGCGCTGGGCTCGATCAGCGCCCTCCACCTCGTCCAGGCCCTCGCGCGCGCGGGATGGCGAGCGCCGCCGCGCCTCTGGCTCGTGACGCAGGAGGTCCAGTCCATCCAGAACCCGACCGTCTCGGTGGCGCAGGCGCCGGTGTGGGGGTTCGGCGCGACCGTGGCGCTCGAGATGCCGGAGCTCGAGTGCACCCTGCTCGATCTCGACGCCGCGTCGAGCGGCGAGCGCCTGGGGGAGGAGCTGCTCGCCGCGGACGACGAGGACCGGATCGCGCTGCGCGGCGCCGAGCGCTACGTCGCGAGGCTGGTCCCGTACGCACCCGAGCAGCGCCCTGCCCCCGAGCCGCTCTCGTTCGACGCCGACGCGACCTACCTCCTCACCGGAGGCCTGGGGGGCATCGGGCTCGTGGTCCTGGAGTGGATGGCGGCGCGGGGCGCCCGGCACTTCGCCCTGCTCGGGCGGAGCGGCCCGTCCCCCGCGGCGGAGCAGGTGCTGGACCGGCTCCGCGAGGGCGGCGCCGAGGTCCGGACCTTCTCCGTCGACGTCGCCGACCGGGAGCGGCTCCGGACCGCCCTGGAGCAGATCCAGCGCACGATGCCGCCGCTGGCCGGGGTCCTCCACGCGGCCGGCGTGGGCGATCAGAGGGCGATCCCCGACCTGGACGGGCCCTCCCTCCAGGCCATCGGCCGGCCGAAGGTCGACGGCGCCTGGAACCTGCACGAGCTGACGAAGGATCTGCCGCTCGATTCCTTCGTCCTGTTCTCGTCCGTCTCCTCGCTCTTCGGGTCGCACGGGCAATCGAGCTACGCCGCGGGCAACGCCTTCCTCGACGCGCTCGCGCACCACCGGCGCGCGCACGGCCTGCCGGCGCTCAGCCTCAACTGGACCGCGTGGACCGACGTCGGCATGGCGACGCCGATGATCGCCCACACGTCGAGGTACCTCGCCACGCAGGGCATGGGCCCCCTCCCCTCGGGCGAGGCCATCGCCTCGCTGGAGCAGCTCTTCCGGGCGTCGCCGGCCCAGATCGCGGTCGTGCCCCTGGCGGTCCCCGCGCTGCCACGGAGGCCGCTCTATGCCGAGCTCTCGCCGCCCGCCGCCCCGGCGGCGGCGGCGGCCGCGCCGCCGGTCCGGGCCGCCGATCGCATCGCGGCGCGGCCGCCCGGGGAGCGACAGGAGGCCGTGGAGGGCACGCTGCGGGAGCTGTTCGCCAGGGCGCTGCGGATGCCGCCCGACAAGCTGAAGCCGACCGAGGCGCTCCAGAACCTGGGCGTCGACTCCCTCATCGCCCTGGAGCTCCGCCGCCGGGTCGACGAGGAGCTGGGCGTCAAGCTGCTCGCCGCCGAGATCGCCAAGGTCGCCAACCTGCGCGAGCTCAGCCAGCTCGTGACCGCCAGGTTCGACGCGCTCCATCAAGGCGCGAGCGCGGGGCAGGGCGCGCAGCACGCGGCCCACGGCCCGCTCACCGTCCTCAGGCCGGTCCCCCAGGGGGCGACGTTGCGCCTGGTCTGCTTCCCCGCGTCGGGCGGCGCCGCCGTCGACTTCGCGGAGTGGGCGGCGGTGATGCCGGACGGCTGCGAGCTCGTGGCCGTGGAATACCCGGGGAGCGGCGCGCGGCAGTTGGAGTCGTGCGAGCATCCGCTGGCCGCGCTCACCCTGCAGGTGGCCGGCGCCCTCGTGGCCATGCCGCGGTGCCCGCTCGTGCTCTTCGGACACAGCCTGGGCGCCCTCATCGCGCACGCGACGGCGGTGGAGCTGGAGCGGCACGCGATGGGCCCCACCCGCGTGGTCCTGTCCAACCCCGCCAACGTGATCACCGTCCAGCGGGATCTCACGCGGGAGCAGCTTCGTGACAAGGAGTTCCTGACGTGGCTGGCCCGGTCGATCGGGATCTCCATCGACCCGGAGGCGGCCGAGGGCGAGGCCACGCGCCGCTTCTTGAAGACGTTCGGAGACCAGCTCGCGTGGACCTACGGCTTCGATCTGCGCTGGAGGGTCTCCTGCCCTGTCGTCGTCTCTTGCGGTCGAGACGACACGACGCTCCACGCCGAGAGCCTGGAGTTCTGGAGGCGCAGCGGGGGAGCCCTGGAGGAATGGAGCTTCGCGGGGGCCCACGACTACATCCGCCAGGAGTTCGCCGGGGTCGTATCCAAGATCATGAACACATCCGCCGATCGGGACAGAACATGAGCCGCGCGATTGTCATCGGGGGCAGCATCGCGGGCATGTGCAGCGCGCGCGTGCTGTGCGATTTCTTCGACGAGGTGGTGCTCCTGGAGCGCGATCCTCTCCCCGCCGGGATCGGGCCTCGCCCGGGCGTGCCGCAGAGCCGTCACACGCACGTGCTCTTGCCGCGGGGGGAGCAGGAGATCGAGGCGCTCTTCCCCGGCTTCACGGCCGCGGTGCTCGGCGCGGGCGCGCTGAAGTTCGACGTCGGCACCGGCATGGCGGTCCGGCGCGTCTTCGGCTGGCAGACGGTCGGGCCCACGGGCCGCGATCTGCTCTGGGCCAGCCGCGATCTGTTCGAGGGCACGATACGCTCGCTCCTGCGACAGCAGACCAGGGTCGAGGTCCGGGGGGGTGCCCAGGTGCTCGCGCTGCGCGGCGCGACGGCCGGTCGCCCGAGGATCCGGGGCGTGGTCGTGCGCGACGAGGCCTCGGAGCGGGAGCTGGAGGCCGACCTCGTCGTCGACGCCAGCGGCCGGAATACCCGCGCCGAGCCGTGGCTGCGCGAGCTCGGCCTGCCTGCGCCGACGACCCGGTGCGTCGACTCGGGCGCCGGGTACGCCTCGCGCTTCTACAAGGCGCCTCCGCCCGAGCGCCGGCCGTCGGACTGGTGGTGGAAAGGCCTGTGGGTCGAGGCCGAGCTCGGCCGGCCACGCGGCGCCGTCGTCTTTCCGATCGAGGGCGACCGCTGGCTGGTCACCGCGTCGGGCTTCAACGGCACGCATCCGCCCACGGACGAGCAGGGCTTCCTCGATCACCTCGCGAGCCTCAGCTCACCCATCGTGTCCCGGGCCGTGGCGCTGGCCGAGCCGCTCTCGCCGATTCACGGCAATCGATCCATGGCGAACGTGTCGCGCGCCTACGATCGCTGGGAGATCGAGCTGCCGGGCTTCATCGCCGTGGGCGACGCGGTCTGCGCCTTCAACCCTGTCTACGGCCAGGGCATGTCGACCGCGGCCGTCTCTGCCGCCATCCTGCGCGACGTGCTGCGCCGCCGCGGCCCGGGCCCCGGCTTCGAGCCGGTCTTCTTCCAGCAGCAGGCAAAATTCCTGCGCTCGGTGTGGGATTTCGCGACGCGCTCCGACTTCCGGTGGCCGGCGACGAAGGGCGAGCGCCCGCGCACGCCGGCGCTCCTCGCCGCGTACGCGAAGATGGCCTTCGAGTCCGCCCACCACGACAGCGCGCTACGGCGGCATCTGTTTCCGGCGTTCGATCTCACCGGCTCGGCGACGCTGCTCTTCGAGCCCGGCTTCGTGGCCAGGGTGCTCCTCTCCACCGGCCAGCGCCGCGTTCGCCAGCGCTTGTTCGGCACGCCCTCCATCCCCGACTCGCCGCCTGCGCCCGGTTGAGCCGCGCCCGCTGGCCATGATAAACCACAGTCGAACGGACATTTTCACAAAGGAGAATCGGCAATGCGTTACATGATCTTCGTGGCGAGCGACGAGTCGTTGTGGGCCAGCGCGACCCCCAAGCAGCGGGAGGAGATCTACGGCCAGTACATCAAGTACACCGAGGAGATGAAGAAGGCGGGCGTCATGCTCGGCGGCGAGTCCCTCCAGCCGACGAGCAAGGGCGCGCGCGTCTCGATCCGGAACGGCGAGCGGATCGTCGAGCAAGGCCCCTTCGCCGACAAGACGGCCATCGGCGGCTATATCCTCATCAAGGTCAACTCCAAGGAGGAGGCGATCGAATGGGCGGCGAAGAGCCCGGGCGCCGCGTACGGGACCATGGAGGTCCGCGAGGTGACGGAGTTCGGCTGACGCCCGCCCCGCGCCGGCCTCGCGGGGGAGCGGGCGGAGATCACGAGGCGGCGAGCCGCAGCCTGCGCCCCGGGGCGGAGATCACGAGGCGGCGAGCGGCAGTCTGCGCCCCGGGCGCGTCGCCTCGCGCCCGTCGGCGGCCTCGGGCGTCGCCTCGATCGCCCGCCCGCGATAGATCCGATCGATCCGCTCGCGCGACGCGACCAGGGCCTTGTCGAACCGGCCGAGGACCCGGCCTCTCAGGTTCCCGCGCCGGTCCGCGAGGCGCGCCAGGATCTTCATGTCCAGCCGCAGCTCGAGATCCATGGCCGCCCGCATGGGCGGCCAGATCAGCGCGCCGAGCCCGAATTCGCTGAAGCGCCCCAGCGTGGCGAAGAGGAACGTGAAGATCTCCGCCGAGTCCGGGCTCACCGGGTTGAAGAACACGGCCGACCGGAGCGGGTACGTGACGCACTCCCCGGTCCGCGCGTCGATGAAGGAATGGTCATACACCGCGTGGACCGGCGAGAAGCGCGCCGTCCACTCGACGACGAACTTCGCGTCGTGCGGGATGCGCAGCATCCTCTCCAGGATCCGGGGCATCGGGCGCTTCGGCCCCGTGTTGACGACCTGGACCGCGTCGTCGGAGAGGGTCACCCGCGCCTCCACCTCGGGCATCTGCTCGAGGGCGTAACCGAGCATGAAGTGGACGAAGGGCGTGTGCTCGACCTCGATGAAGTTATCGAGCGCCAGCTCGAACGGCACGGCGGCGCGGTGGCGGAGGACGCCGGCCGGCCAGTACCCGTCGGTGTCGATGCGCGGGAACGTGGCCTGCGCCCCTGCGCGCTTCACCCAGATCGCGCCGTACCGCTCCACCACGTCGAACACGTCCTCGCGCCGCGCGCAGGGCCGCGCCGCCGGGGTGGCGGGGATCTCGCCGCGGCCGTCCGCGGCCCAGCGCCAGCCGTGATAGCCGCACACCAGGCGATCGCCCTCGACCCACCCCTCGCTCAGGCGCATGCCGCGGTGCGGGCAGCGATCCGTGAACGCCCCGAGGCCGCCGCTCGCGGTCCGATAGACCACGATCTCGTGATCCGCGAGCCGCACGCCGCGGGGCTTGCGGCCGAGCTCGCGGCTGAGGAGTACCGGATGCCAGTGGTCGAGTTCAGCCATGATCAGTTCGCCTTTCGGAGGTGCCGCGCGACGCGCGGCGCCTCAACTGCGATGTCGCGGAGCTGTCCGGTGATCGGGTTGCGGAAGCCGACGAAGAACAGCCCCGGCGCCGGCGCCGGGGCGCCGTGCCAGCGCGGGTAGCCGCGCTCATCCGTGTAACGCGCCGCATCCTCGAGGAAGTCGTCGAGCCCGGCGCGGTAGCCCGTGGCGAGCACCACGGCGTCGAAGGGCAGCTCGCGTTCGTCCGTGAAGACCACCCCCGTCTCGGTGAACGCGCGCGGGCCAGGCACCACCCGGATCTTGCCTTGCCGGATCAGCGCGATCGTGCCGTTGTCGATGAGCGGAATGCGGCCCTCCTTCACGGCCCGAAAGCCCGGGCCGACCGCGGGCGGGCGGATCCCCAAGCGCGACAGATCCCCCACCGCGCGGGACAGGACCGCGGTCGCGAGCCGGTCCGCGACGGACAGCGGGAGACCGCCGTAGAGGGCAAGGGCGTTGAGCTGCGCCGGGAGCTTGAACGGATCACGCGGGATCACGTGGATGCCGCTGCGCGCGGAGAGCGTCGCCTCGGCGCCGTGCTCCCAGAGATCCATCGCGATCTCGCTCCCGGAGTTGCCGGCGCCCACCACGAGCACCCGCTGCCCGCGGAACGCCGCGCCCGATCGGTAGGCGGAGCTGTGGAGGACAGGGCCTCCGAAGCGCTCCTGACCGGGCCAGGCGGGCACGTTCGGGACGCGGTTGTACCCTGTGGCCACCACGAGCGCGTGGCCCTTGAACTCCCCTGCCCGCGTCCGGGTCACCCACCGCGAGCCCTCGCGATGAGCGCGCACGACCTCGGCGCCGAAGCGGGGCTCCAGGCGGAAGCGCTCGGCGTAGCGCTGGAGATACTCGATCATCTGCCTGCGGGAGGGGTACGGCGGGGCATACTTGGGCCAGGGCTGCCCGGGCAGCGCGGAGAGCCGCTTGACCGTGTGGAGGTGCAATCGATCATAGTGGCGCCGCCATGCGGCCCCGACCGCGTCCGACTGCTCGAGGAGGAGGAACGGGATACCCTGCTCACGCAGGCAGGCCCCCACGGCGAGCCCCGATGGCCCGGCGCCGATGACGAGCACATGGCTCTCTTCCATGACGTCCGCAGTTTAACCGAACTTCCCCAGGACACCAGGCGTATTGGCTCGGAGCCGACTCGACGCGTGGTCTCGCCGCTCGGGCGACGCGGGCCGCGCCGGGCCAGGCCCCGTCGGACGAGCTGCCGCGCGGCCCCCCGGACCGCCAGGCAGAGGCTACAAGAAGTCCGCGAGCCTGCCGACGAGCGGAGCGCGCTTGAAGGTGGCGACGATCGCCGCCCGCAGGCCCCGGTACTTGGCGGAGGTGTACGGGAACAGGAGGGGGCTGTTCAGCGGCATCGCGAAGCGGTCGTAGTTGACGTGGCGCGGATGGCACATCGCACGCAGCGACTCGTCCGAGTGCACGCGACCGTAGCCCGAGCTCTTGATCCCGCCGAACGGCGCCTCGGGCGCGCAGTACGAGACGAGCACGTCGTTGATCATCACGGTCCCCGCCTCGACCCGCGCGGCGATCGCGCGCGCCCGCGCCTTGTCCTGCGAGAACACGTACGCGTGCAGCCCGAGCGACGAGTCGTTCGCGAGCCGGATGGCCTCCTCCTCGTCGCGCACCTTCATGATGGGCACGATCGGGCCGAAGATCTCCTCGCGCATCACCGTCATCTCGGGCGTGCAGCGGGTCAGCACGGTGGGCTCGAAGAACATCCCGGGCCCCTCGACCCGGCGGCCACCGGTGGCCACGTGCGCGCCGCGCGCCACGGCGTCCTGGATATGCGCCTCGACGATATCGATCTGCCTGGCGAAGATCATCGGGCCCACCTCGACGTCGCGCGCGCGCGCGTCGCCCTGGCGGAGCTCGCGCGTGAGCGCCACCACGCGCTCCACCAGCCGGTCGTGCACCGCCTCGGTCGCGAGCACCCGCTCGACCGAGATGCAGAGCTGCCCCGAGTTGATGAAGCCGCCCGCGACGATCGACCGCGCGGTGCGCTCGACGTCGCAGTCGCTGCACGCGATGAGCGGCGCCTTGCCGCCGAGCTCGAGCACGCACGGGATGAGCCGCTCCGCGCACGCGGCCCCGACGCGCCGGCCCGTGCTCACCCCGCCGGTGAAGACGACCTTCTGCACGCCGGCGTCGATCAGCGCGGCGCCGGTGCGGCCGTCGCCGGTCACCACCTGAAAGAGGTCCGACGGGATCCCGGCCGCGTCCGTGATCTCCCTGGCCTTGAGCAGCGTGAGGGGCGTGAGCTCCGAGGGCTTGACCACGACGGCGTTGCCCGCGATCAGCGCCTCGATCACGCTGCCCATCGGGATGGCGAGCGGCAGATTCCACGGCGAGATCACGCCGATCACGCCCATGGGCACGTGGGTGACGTAGCTCCCGCGCCATTTCATGTGATGGAGCTTGATGGGCGTATCGGCGAGGATCCGCGCGGCGTGGCGCGTGAAGTAGTGGCACACGTCCGCCACCGTGATCCATTCGGCGAGCGCGTCGTTGCGGGGCTTGCCGGTCTCGAGCACCACCGCGTCGACGAGGTCGTCCATGCGCTCGACGAACGCGTCGATGATGCGCGCGACGCGCTCGGCGCGGGCCTCGATCGGGAGCTCTGCCCAGGCGCGCTGGGCGGCGCGCGCGCGCTCCACCGCGGCGCGCACCTCGGCGTCGCCCATCAGCGGCACCTCGCCGCGGCGCGAGCCATCGATAGGCGAGTGGAGCACGAGCGTGCGGGTGGCAGGTGTTGTCGTCGTGGACGCGGAGAAGGCCTGGGCCATGGAGGGCTCCTGGGTGCTCGAAGAAAGGGGCGTCAGGTTATCACTCACGCCGCGGCTCGCAACGGAGTCGCGCCATGGGAGGGTGAGCTATCGTGGCGCGCCTCGTCGACATCGCCAGGGCCGCACGGCGGAGCGCGGCCGGCGCTCCCCTGTTCGTCCTCCTTCGAGGCTCAAGCAGAGCGGCGGCGCGACGCACGCGCCGATAGGCTCGGTCGGCCCGGCATTGGACAGGCGCGGCGCGCGTGCAATATTGCGCCACCACGGTGAACTCGAGCGCGCGTGTCGCCACGCCGGAAACGCGGCGCGCCGCCTGGACTTGACAGGGCGACGCCCCTACGGCTTTCTAGCAAGCCGTTGTGCAGCTCCTCATGCTGTCGCGAGCTACAGCTCCGCAGGCCCGCGCGACTCCGGAGGAACACAACCGGCGTGTGGGACCCACCGGCGGGCCCGCGCAGGGGCTCATGACGGCGGGCCCCCCTCGCGGCGGGATCACCGCGAGGAGGGGACGGGGGCGCGGGCGACGCCCCCGGGAGCGCGCCCGGCGCGCTGCGGGGGCGCCGGCGGCCGCTGCAGGGTCGAGGGCGCGCGAGCTGAACGATCCACGAGGGAATCATGCAATCGAAGGCGCTCATCGTCGTCCTGCCCGTCCTGTTCGTACTGATGGCCATCGAGGCCGTCGTGGCTCGTCATCGGCGCGGGGACACGACGTACCGCCTGCCCGACACGGTCGCCAGCGTGGGCGTCGGCATCGGGTACTTCGCGCTGACCGCGTTCTTCAGCTTCATCTCGATCGTGGCCTACGACCTCGTGTACGATCGATGGGCGATCGCGCACCATGAAAGCTCGACGGCGGCGATCCTCGTCGCCATCGTCGCGGCGGACTTCCTCTATTACGTCTTCCACCGCGCCAGCCATCGCATCAACGTCCTCTGGGCGATCCACGTCGTGCATCACCAGAGCCGCGAGCAGAACCTGGCCGTCAATCTCCGGATGCCGTGGCTGCAGCCGGTATACCAGTGGCTCTTCTACCTGCCGCTCGCCTTCCTGGGGCTCCCCCCGGCCGCCTTCGTCGCCGCCCGCGGGGTGAGCACCGCATACAACATCCTCACGCACACCCGCGCGGTCGGGAGGCTCGGCCCGCTGGAGTACGTGCTCAACACACCATCTCACCACCGCGTGCATCACGGGATGGACGAGCAGTACCTCGACTGCAACTACGGCGGGATCTTCATCGTGTGGGATCGCCTCTTCGGCACGTTCGTCCCGGAGGGCAAGGAGCCGACGTACGGAACGCGCAGAGAGGTCGTCTCGTGGAACCCGATCTGGCTCAACGTGGAGCCGTTCGTCCACCTCGCGAAGCTGTCGCGCGCCGCGAGGGATCCGTGGGATCGCGTCAAGGTGTGGTTCATGCCGCCCGAGTGGCTGCCCGCCGGCGCGGTGGGCTCCGGCGCTCCGCCCGGACCGCGCGAGGCGGAGGGCCGCGAGTCCACGGCGGCGTCGATCGCCCGGATGGCGTTCAGCGTCGGCATCTCGATGATCGTCTTCGCGATGCTCATCGCCACCACGGGCACCTCGATGACGCAGAAGCTCGCGCTGCTCGTGCTGCTGCTCGCGTCGCTCGGCGCGCACGCCCGGTCCCTCGAGCGGCCCGGCGCCGGCGCGGGGTTCGAGATCGCGCGCGCGGCCGCGCTCTTCGCCGTCGCGGCCTGGTTCGGCGCGAGCTCGGCGCGGCCGCTGGCCGGCGTGGCCCTGGCCGCCGGGGGCCTGTCGGCCCTGAGCGGCCTGCTGTTCCGCCTCGCCCGTCGCCCGGGCGGCCCGGGGGCGGGAGAGGTCGAGGTCGCCACCCGGTCGACGTCGCTCTCGGCGGGGCCGTAGCAGGCCTCCCGCCCCGGCGCCTCGACCCGGCTCGCACGCCGGTCACAATCAGCCGAGTGATTCGTTCTCTGTCAGGAGGGAAGTCATGGCGTCGTTCGAAGGTGGGCCGCGCGGATGGTCGAACGCGAAGAGCCAGGCGCTGCAGGAGCGCGCGGCGGAGGTGATGCCGGGGAGCCAGACGAACTTCAGGGGCAGTCTGTTGAACGCGCCCCTCTTCTTCACGCACGCGCGGGGCGCGCGCCTCTGGGACGTCGACGGCAACGAGTACATCGATCTCATCAACGCCGGCGGTCCGGGCATCCTCGGCCACAGCCACCCGGAGTACATCGAGGCGCTGAAGCGCCAGCTCGACACGATGTGCTCGCTCGGGTCGGGGATCTGCCAGACCGAGATGGATATCGAGCTGTCCGAGAAGATCGTGCGCCACGTCCCGTGCGCCGAGCGCGTGCGCTTCTGCGTCACCGGCTCCGAGGCGGTGCACCTCGCCATACGGCTCGCGCGGGCCCATACGAAGCGCCCCTATTTCATCCGCTTCCAGTCCCACTACCACGGCTGGTTCGACAGCGTGCTGGGGGGCGTCGCCGACGCGAGCCCGGCGGACCGGCCTCTTCCGCTCGAGAGCGAGCGCGATTTCTTCCACACGGAGGGCAGGGCCCCCGACGCGTTCAAGTACTCGTTCCTCTTGCCCTGGAACGACATCGACGTCCTCGAGGCGACGCTCGAGAAGTACGGGCACGAGGTGGCCATGATCCACATGGAGCCGATCCTGGTGAACGGCGGAGGTTGCCCCCCTCGGCCCGGCTACCTCGAGCGCGTGCGCGAGCTCTGCGACGAGCATGGGATCGTGCTCAGCTTCGACGAGGTCATCACGGGCTTCCGCGTCGGCCTCGGCGGCGCGCAGGCGGCGCTCGGCGTCACGCCCGACCTGGCCACGTTCGGCAAGGCGCTCGCGGGTGGCCTGCCGATGGCGGCGGTCGCCGGAAAGAAGGAGATCCTCGACCAGCTCCGGGTCGGCAAGGTGGCGGGAGCAGGCACCTTCAATGGCTATCCTCTCGGCGTTGCCGCGTCGCTCGCCACGCTCAAGATCCTGGAGAAGGACGACGGCGCGGTCTACAAGAGAATTGACCTGATGCAGGCCCGGCTCAAGGAGGGCCTGCTCGAGATCTGCGAGCGACGCGGGATCCCCGCGCTGGTGCAGGGGCCGCGCGGCGTCTTCTTCTTGCTGTTCACGGACAAGCCCGTGATTTACAGCTTCAAGGAGCTCCTGCACGTCGATCTGCCCAGGCAGCTCAAGCTCTACTCGTTGATGCCCGAAGAGGGGACGATCCTCATGTACGGGGGCCGTTGGTACGTGTCCGCGGCGCTGACCGAGGCCGACGTGGACCGCGCGCTGGAGAGCGCCGACAGGACCTTGGCGAGGCTATGACGCAGCCTCTCCATCACGAACCACAACCCACGGCGCGGCAGGGCGCGCTGGACACCGATCTTGAGAGGAGCGCCAGCCTGGGGCTGGCGTGTGTTCGATGCCCCCCACAGACGATCTGAAGCAGGTGCTGGAGCGGCTCGGCTCGGCCGAGCTGAGCCACGAGATCGAGCTGGGCAAGCTCATGCCCCCGCTCACGCCAGAGCAAGTGATGTTCTGCTTCCTCTTCGTCCAGCTCGGCCTGGCCGAGCGCTTCGGAGAGGAGCCCCTTCGGTTCACGGAGATGCCGGGCGCGCCGGACAGGTTCTGGAAGGCGATGGCGCTGCACGTGGGCGCCCTCTCCGGGGATTTCAAGCCGCTGCCGCCGTCGTACCTCAGGGACGCGTGGCTCCGCTTCTTGAAGGAGCGGCCCGGGGAGGAGCCGCTGTCGCTCCTCGAGTACTACAGCCTCGCCGCGCAGCTCCTCTGCGACAGGGACAGGATCTTCATCAACCACGGGTACGCGTTCCTGAACCCCGCGGACGAGCCCTCCCTCGCTGCCTGGGAGGAGCCGTCGCGCCTCGGCATCCAGCTCTATCACAAGCTCCTCGGCGCCCACGACTTCACCGGGCTGGATGTGGTCGACATGGCCTGCGGACGAGGGGGCGGCAGCCTTTACCTGAAGCAGCGCAAGAACGCCCGGCTCGTCGCCGGCGTCGACGCGGTGCGCACCCACGTGCTGCTCGCGCGCGAGGCGCACGCGTCGCTCGAGGGCGTCTACTTCCTCCACGGGCGAGCGGAGGAGACCCCCCTGCCCACCGGCGCCTTCGACGCGTTGATCGCGGTGGATGCGGTCTTTCACTTCCCGCTCAGGGAGTTCCTCCGCGAGGCCCATCGCCTGGTGAAGCCGGGCGGGCGCTGCTTCCTCAATAGCTGGGGCACGCCGACCTGGTACATGGAGCTCGATGGCGCCGTGGAGTCGTGCGGCTGGAGGCTCGAGCACGCGGAGGACGTCACGATGGGCACCCTCCTGGCCAGGGAGCAATGGCGGACGCATGGCCTCTTGTCGTGGGTCCGCGTGCAGCCGCGCCAGTGCCGGCCGGAGATCTACATCGAGTTCGACAGGGTGGTGATGAAGCCGGTCGACGGTCGCCACCATTACAATTTCCAGCTCACCCGGCTCGACGGGCAGGCCGGCTGAAGCGGTCCCGGCAGAGCACTCCCCCCCCGGCGAGCTCGAGGAGGAGCTCGCCACGCGCCCGGCTACCGGTAGGCGACGATGCCGCCGAACGGCCACTTCGCGTGGTCCTCGGGCGCCGGATACACCTCCCATTCCGAGAACCCGGCGGCGCGGAGCGACAGCTCCCACTCGCGCAACGTAAGATACCCAACATGCTCTCGTCGCGGCGGATCGAGCTTGGCCTTGTTGTAGGTGTGCAGCATCGACTGGAAGAATTCATTGGGGAAGAACAGCGAAGGCCTGTCGCGAAACGACATGGTGAACGCGAGCTGGCCGCCCGGCTTCAGCATCGTGTGAAACGCCTGCAGCGTGGCGTGGAGGTCGCGCACGTCGTAGAGCACGTGCTCCAGCACGATCAGGTCCACGGAGGCAGCCCGGGCAAACGCGTTGCCGGCGGTGGACAGGGCGTCCAGGTCCAGGCGCTGGAACTGGATGCGCTGGAACAGGTCCGCCGGCGCGTGGGTCCGCAGCCACTGCTTTCCCGCCTCCATCAGCAGGGCGCTGATGTCGGTGTAGTCGTACCGGGCGAGGTTCTTGCTCAGCGGGAGGAAGCGCGGGTCGGACAGCGCCTCCCGCAGCACCACGCCGAGCCCCGCGCCCCCCTCGAACACCGAGATCCCCGGCGACTCCGCGAGCTTGGCCAGCAGCACCCGCGCCAGCATCACATTGCACGGCTTCTTGGCGGGCAGCCTGATCATCGAGTATTCCCAGAACTTCAGCGAGGACTGCATCCCGAACTGGAGATCCATGGTGGCCAGCGCGTCCTTGCCCGCCAGCACCGGCCCGGCCAGCCCCCGGTAGCGCTGGAGGAACTCGAACATTTCACCCAGCGTGGCCCGGTCCGCGGCGCTGGCGGACTCCTTGTCCGCCACGCGCCTGCGCACCGCCTCGCTGGGCAAGAGCCGCCCGTCTTCGCCCGGGATGAGCTCGCCCTTGTCGCTGAAGTAGTCGAGCAGCTTCTTGTGAAACTGGTAGGCCGTGACCGACGGCGCCGCCTCCGGGCGCCCCTCGAGCGCCTTGACCGCACCGCTCTGGTCGAGGAGATGCTCGAGCAGGATCTCGCTGGCGACGAGCTCGGTCTGGCGACGAAATGCTTCTACGTAAGCGGTGTAAGCGTCGTGGTAGAGATCGGTCAGGTCCAGGCGTTGTCGCATGCGGGTCCTCGCGGCGATGGCGCTCATCCTGCCCAGCGCAGGGATGGGGCAGGCCATGGAATGGTCCAGCTCGCCCGTGAAAGCAAGGGCGGACCACCGCCGGTCCGGCGCCGCTCCTTTGGGCGCCGCGCGCGAAGCGCGCTTCGGGCGGGCTCCGCCCCCGAAGCGCGCTTCGGGGGCGCCACGCGGCCGCGCGGTCACCGCATGTTCATGGTCGGCCCGCCGCCCCCGCGGTTCTTGTCCACGATGCCGTACAGGATGAGCACGTAGGCGCAGAGCCGGAACATGTACAGGTAATGGACGGCGTCATCCTCGACGCGGTTGAGGGCGACGGCGATGCGGCCGAGCATCATCAGCCAGAACGCCGCCGAGAACAGGGCGAACAGCCGGTCGCGCGTCTGTTTCCAGAAGCGGAGGAAGAAGAGCGCGACGACCGCATAGCTGAACATCATCGCACCGATCATGAAGTCGTTCAAAGGTCATACCTCACGTCTACGTGCGATTACTCGCGCAGGTCCCAGATGAGCCCATAGAGGAGCAGGGACAGCCCGATGAGCGCGGTAAGGTGGCGCAGGGGTGAAAAATCGATGTCCGGGATGAGGACGAAATCCACGAAGAGCAGGATGTTGTTCGCGGTGAGCCCGGCGAAGCAGAGGCCGCTCCACAGGAGGAGGCGAACCTTGCGCTTCGCGTAGCCGCGCAGGAGCAGCGCGGTGCACGCGGCGCTGGTCAGGGCGCAGAGGATGTAGACCGCCGCTGCCATGGCTAGCCCTCCCCTCCCTTCTTCGTGATCCGGAACGCCTCCGAGAAGCTCTGGATGTCGCTTGGTGGAGGCTTGGCGTAGATGAGATTGATGATGCTCAACCGGCGCTCCTTGTAAGCCTTCGCCAGATCGTCGACCGTCCGGCGAGTCTCATCGGTTGTCGGGGCGTACCGGTACAGGATGTCCTCGGAGTCTTCCCTGGCCACGAGCAACCCCCTGCTGGCAAGCCCCGCGAGCCGATCGTGCATGGACATCATGCTGGAGCCTATCTCCCGGGCCACCGCGGCCGCGTTCCACTCGCGCTCTTCCGTGCGGCGCAGCAGCAGCAGCACCTCGAGCTGCTCGATCGAGGTGATGTGCTGGCCAAGGAAACGCTGGACTTGCTCCGAGATCCCGCTAGACACGAGCCCCTCGTTGGCCGATCGAGTTTCCCATCACCGGTGCAACCATGACCGGAGCGTCGCGAGCAGGTGCTCGGGATCCACCGGCTTCGGGATGTAGTCGTTCGCGCCCGCCTCGAAGCACTTCTCTCGGTCGCCCTTCATCGCCTTGGCCGTGACCGCGATGATGGGCAGGGCACAACAGCCGGGCGCTGCACGGATCGCGCGGATCGTGTCGTAGCCGTCCATCTCTGGCATCATGATATCCATGAGCACGATGTCAATGTCCCGTGTCCGCTCCAGCACCTCGATCGCCGCTCGACCTGTCTCCGCGTAAACCGTCCTCATTTGCTGGGCGTCGAGGAGGGTCGTCATCGCGAAGATGTTCCGGATGTCGTCGTCGACGACCAGCACCTTCTTGCCCACGAGCACCTTGTTCGACTGGTGCAGATCCTCGAGGATCTGCCGCTGTCGCTCGGAGAGCGCCGCCACCGGGCGGTGCAGGAACAGGCAGACGTCGTCGACGAGCCGCTCCTTCGAGCGGACGAGCTTGAGCACCATCCGCTGGCCGAAGCGGCTCAGCTGCGCCTCGTCCGCGGCCGAGATGTCGCCCGGCGCATACACCAGGATCGGCAGGTCCGTGGGCTCGCTGCCCTGCGCGAGCTGCTCGATCACCTTGAAGCAGCGCATGTCGGGCAGGTCGAGGCGCATGACGAAGACGTCCGCTCGCTCGGTGAGGAGCGTGCCGAGCGCCTCCTCCCCGGTGGTCACGGTCCGGACCGTGACGTCGTCGCCGCCGAGGAGCGCGATGAGCTCCCTTCGCTCGGCCTCGCTCGGCTCGGCGAGCACGACCGCCCGCTGGCATGACACCAGGAACTGCGACAGGCGCCGGAAGACCCCGTCGAGCGCGTCCCGGGTCTTGAGCGGCTTGCAGAGCACGCCCTTCGCGCCCATGCGGAGCGCCCGCTCGCGCTCCTCCTCCGTCGTGATCACCTGAACGGGGAGGTGCCGCGTCTCGAGATCGTGCTTCAACCGATCGAGCACGCGCCAGCCGTCCATGTCCGGCAGGTCGACGTCGAGCGCGATCGCGCTCACATTCCGCTCGTGGGCGATCGAGAGCGCGGCCCCGCCGCGGTAGGCGACGAGCGCCTTGAACTCGTGCTCATGCGCGACATCGATGACGAAGCGCGCCAGGGCCGCGTCGTTCTCGACGACGAGCACCACGCGGTCGCCGGTCTGGAGGTTCGCGCTGTCGTCGATGCTCTGGCTGACGAGGTGCGGCGACGGCTCGATCACCGAGCGCGGGGCGACGTCGCCGGGGACGAGCTCCGCCGGCGTCGAGAGCACCTCCACGGCCGGCTCCTTCCTGAGCGGGCGCGTCGGCGTGTACGCGACGGGCAGGTACAGCGTGAAGGTGCTCCCGCTCCCCGGCTCGCTCGAGAGCTTGATCTCGCCGCCGAGCATCCACGCGATCTCGCGGCTGATCGCGAGGCCGAGGCCGGTTCCGCCGTACTTCCGGCTCGTCGAGCCGTCAGCCTGCTGGAAGGCCTCGAAGATGATCCGCTGCTTGTCGGGCTGGATGCCGATGCCCGTGTCGCGCACCGACATGGCGATCGCCGCGCCGGCGCGCGACAGGTCCTCGTTCTCGGGGCTCCACCCCGAGGTCGCCAGATCGACGTGGAGCGCGACGCTGCCGCGCTCCGTGAACTTGAAGGCGTTCGAGAGCAGGTTCTTGAGCACCTGCTGCACGCGCTTCGCGTCCGTGTAGATGACCTGCGGCAGGCTCGACGCGAAGCTGAGCTCGAAATCGAGCTTCTTCGACTCGGCGACGTGCCGGAACGTGCGCTCGACGTAATCCTGCAGATCGCCGAACGACAGCTCGCCGACGTCGACGACCACGGTCCCCGACTCGATCTTGGACAGGTCCAGGATGTCGTTGATGAGCGCGAGCAGGTCGTTTCCCGACGAGTGGATCGTCCTGGCGAACTCGACCTGCCGCCCGGTGAGGTTGCCGTCGGCGTTCTTCGAGAGCTGATCCGACAGGATGAGCAGGCTGTTCAGCGGCGTCCGGAGCTCGTGCGACATGTTCGCGAGGAACTCCGACTTGTACTTGGAGGTGATGGCGAGCTGCCGCGCCTTCTCCTCGAGCGCCTGCCGCGCCTGCTCCACCTCGCGGTTCTTCCGCTCGACCTCGACGTTCTGCTGGGCGAGCAGGCGCGCCTTCTCCCCGAGCTCCGCGTTCGTCTGCTGCAGCTCCTCCTGCTGGCTCTGGAGCTCGCGCGCGAGGGACTGCGACTGCTTGAGCAGGTCCTCGGTGCGCATGTTCGCCTCGATCGTGTTGAGCACGATCCCGATCGACTCCGTGAGCTGGTCGAGGAACGCCTGGTGGGTCGGGCTGAAGCGCTCGAACGACGCGAGCTCGATGACCGCCTTGACCTGCCCCTCGAAGAGCACGGGGATGACGATGATGTTGACCGGCGGCGCCTCGCCGAGCCCGCTCGTGATCCGGATGTAGTCGGGGGGCGCGTTGACGAGGAGGATCTTCTCCTTCTCGAGCGCGCATTGCCCGACGAGGCCTTCCCCGAGCTTGAACTGGTTGTCGATGTTCTTCCGCTCCTTGTACGCGTAGCTCGCGAGGAGCTTGAGGACCGGCTCCTCCTTCGACGCGGTCATCGTGAAGAACACCCCCTGCTGCGCGCCGACGACCGGGGCCAGCTCGGACAGGATGAGCCGGCCGACGGTGAGCAGATCCTTTTGCCCCTGGAGCAGGCGCGAGAACTTGGCGAGGTTGGTCTTGAGCCAGTCCTGCTCGCTGTTCTTCAGCGTCTGGTCCTTGAGGTTCTGGATCATCTCATTGATGGTGTCCTTGAGCGACGCGACCTCCCCCTGCGCCTCGACCCGGATGGTCCGGGTGAGATCGCCCTTCGTCACCGCGGTCGCGACCTCGGCGATGGCGCGCACCTGCGTCGTCAGGTTGGCGGCGAGCTGGTTCACGTTGTCGGTCAGGTCCTTCCACGTGCCGGCCGCGCCGGGGACGAGGGCCTGGCCGCCGAGCTTGCCCTCGACGCCGACCTCGCGCGCCACCGTGGTCACCTGATCGGCGAAGGTCGCGAGCGTCTCGATCACGCCGTTGATCGTGTCCGCCAGCGCCGCGATTTCGCCCTTCGCGTCGAAGGCCAGCTTGCGCTTGAGGTCGCCGTTCGCGACCGCCGTCACGACCTTGGCGATGCCGCGCACCTGGCTCGTCAGGTTGCCGGCCATGAAATTCACGTTGTCGGTCAGGTCCTTCCACGTCCCGGCCACGCCGGGGACGCTGGCCTGGCCGCCGAGCTTGCCCTCGGTGCCCACCTCGCGCGCCACCCGCGTCACCTCCGACGCGAAGGCGTTGAGCTGGTCGACCATCGTGTTGTTGATGGTGTTCTTGAGCTCCAGGATCTCGCCGCGGACATCGACGGTGATCTTCTTCGACAGATCGCCGTTGGCCACGGCCGTGGTCACGGCGGCGATGTTGCGGACCTGCGCCGTCAGGTTCGACGCCATCGAGTTGACCGAGTCGGTCAGGTCCTTCCACGTCCCCGCCACGCCGGGGACGCTGGCCTGGCCGCCGAGCTTGCCCTCGGTGCCCACCTCGCGCGCCACCCGCGTCACCTCCGACGCGAACGACCGGAGCTGGTCCACCATCGTGTTGAAGGTGTCCTTCAGCTCCAGGATCTCGCCGCGGACGTCGACGGTGATCTTCTTCGACAGGTCGCCGTTGGCCACGGCCGTGGTCACGGCGGCGATGTTGCGGACCTGCGCCGTCAGGTTCGACGCCATCGAGTTGACCGAGTCGGTCAGGTCCTTCCACGTGCCCGCCACGCCGGGCACCTCCGCCTGGCCGCCGAGCTTGCCCTCGGTGCCCACCTCGCGCGCCACCCGCGTCACCTCCGACGCGAAGGAGCTCAGCTGATCCACCATCGTGTTGAAGGTGATCTTCAGCTCCAGGATCTCGCCCTTGACGTCGACGGTGATCTTCTGGGTCAGGTCGCCGCGGGCGACGGCCGTGGTCACGGCGGCGATGTTGCGCACCTGCGCCGTCAGGTTCGACGCCATCGAGTTGACCGAGTCGGTCAGGTCCTTCCACGTCCCGGCCACGCCGGGGACGCTGGCCTGGCCGCCGAGCTTGCCCTCGGTGCCCACCTCGCGCGCCACCCGCGTCACCTCCGACGCGAACGACCGGAGCTGGTCCACCATCGTGTTGAAGGTGTCCTTCAGCTCCAGGATCTCGCCGCGGACATCGACGGTGATCTTCTTCGACAGGTCGCCGTTGGCCACGGCCGTGGTCACGGCGGCGATGTTGCGCACCTGCGCCGTCAGGTTCGACGCCATCGAGTTGACCGAGTCGGTCAGGTCCTTCCACGTCCCCGCCACGCCGGTCACCTCGGCCTGGCCGCCGAGCTTGCCCTCGGTGCCCACCTCGCGCGCCACGCGCGTGACCTGGGCGGCGAAGGAGCGGAGCTGATCCACCATCGTGTTGAAGGTGTTCTTGAGCTCCAGGATCTCGCCGCGGACATCGACGGTGATCTTCTGGGTCAGATCGCCGTTGGCGACGGCCGTGGTCACGGCGGCGATGTTGCGCACCTGCGCCGTCAGGTTCGACGCCATCGAGTTGACCGAGTCGGTCAGGTCCTTCCACGTGCCCGCGACGCCCTTGACCTCGGCCTGGCCGCCGAGCTTGCCCTCGGTGCCGACGTCGCGCGCCACGCGCGTCACCTCGGCCGCGAAGGAGCTCAGCTGATCGACGGTCGTATTGATGACGTCCTTGATCTGGAGGATCTCGCCGCGGACATCGACGGTGATCTTCTGGGTCAGATCGCCGTTCGCGATGGCGGTCGCGACCTTCGACACGTCGCGGAGCTGGACCGTGAGGTTCGACGCCATCGAGTTGACCGAGTCGGTCAGGTCCTTCCACGTGCCCGCGACGCCCTTGACCTCGGCCTGGCCGCCGAGCTTGCCCTCGGTGCCCACCTCGCGCGCCACCCGCGTCACCTCCGACGCGAACGACCGGAGCTGGTCCACCATCGTGTTGAAGGTGTCCTTCAGCTCCAGGATCTCGCCGCGGACATCGACGGTGATCTTCTGGGTCAGGTCGCCGCGGGCGACGGCCGTGGTCACGGCGGCGATGTTGCGGACCTGCGCCGTCAGGTTCGACGCCATCGAGTTGACCGAGTCGGTCAGGTCCTTCCACGTGCCCGCCACGCCGGGCACCTCCGCCTGGCCGCCGAGCTTGCCCTCGGTGCCCACCTCGCGCGCCACCCGCGTCACCTCCGACGCGAACGACCGGAGCTGGTCCACCATCGTGTTGAAGGTGTCCTTCAGCTCCAGGATCTCGCCGCGGACATCGACGGTGATCTTCTGGGTGAGATCGCCGTTGGCGACGGCCGTGGTCACGGCGGCGATGTTGCGGACCTGCGCCGTCAGGTTCGACGCCATCGAGTTGACCGAGTCGGTCAGGTCCTTCCACGTGCCCGCCACGCCCCTGACCTCGGCCTGGCCGCCGAGCTTGCCCTCGGTGCCCACCTCGCGCGCCACCCGCGTCACCTCCGACGCGAACGACCGGAGCTGGTCCACCATCGTGTTGAAGGTGTTCTTCAGCTCCAGGATCTCGCCCTTGACGTCGACGGTGATCTTCTGGGTGAGATCGCCGTTGGCGACGGCCGTGGTCACGGCGGCGATGTTGCGCACCTGGGCGGTGAGGTTGCCGGCCATCGAGTTGACCGAGTCGGTCAGGTCCTTCCACGTGCCCGCCACGCCGGGGACGCTGGCCTGGCCGCCGAGCTTGCCCTCGGTGCCCACCTCGCGCGCCACGCGCGTCACCTCCGACGCGAAGGAGCCGAGCTGATCGACCATGGTGTTCACGGTCGTGGCCGTCTGGAGGAACTCCCCGTCGAGCGGCCGCCCGTCCACCTTGAGCGCCATCGTCTGGGAGAGATCGCCCTTCGCGACCGCGCCGATCACGCGCGCCATCTCCCTCGTGGGCTGCACGAGATCGCCGATCAGCGCGTTGACCGAGGCGACCTCGCCGGCCCAGGCCCCGCTCACCTCGCCCATGGTGGCGCGCTGGCCGATCTTGCCCTCCTTGCCGACCGCGCGGCTCAGCCGCTCGAGCTCCAGCGCGAACTTCTCGTTCAGCTCGACGACATCGTTAAATGTGTCAGCCACCTTACCATCCAACCCCTCGAGGTCGATGGGGAGGCGTACCGAGAAGTCGCCCTTCTTGAGCGCCACGAGGGCCGCGAGCATCTGGCCCAGATCGAGGCCGGGCCGCGCCGGCCGCCGCATGACGTCGTCCTGCGCGGCGCGCCGCCGCGGGCGCGGCAGGTCTTCGGCAGGAACGGGCTGCGACCGCGGCTGGAGCGAGATGGCTTGCAACGTCCGAGCCGCGCTGTCGGCGCGCCCGGCCTTCGTGCCCTTGCCGGCGCTGAGGTTCTTGCCGTTCGTGCCGCTCGCGCCCTTGGCGGCGCCGCCCTTCGGGGACGCCGTCCGGCTCCGAGGCGACGCAACCTTGCCGCTCGTCCGCTGCTCCATCTTGTTCCTCTCCGGGGCCCATCACGCTAACCCGCTTGGCGGGGCGTGAACCATAGAAAGATGCTCTCGTAGCTGCCGTATCCGAGGGTCAACGCAGGGTCGGGACGATCCCGACATCGATTCACGGAGTTTCTCCATATGCGATGAGACCACGGGGCCCACACGGAGCGCGCGGCGCGTCCGTGCGCGGGCGCGCCCCTCGTACTGCTGTGCTCGTCATCACGCCCCCTCTCCCCGGCCCTTCGTGGCCCCGCGCGGGCGTGCGCGCCCGCGCTTCACCTGCGCGCGCGCACGACCGCGCGCGCGGTCGTCGCTCGATGCGCCCGTGAGCGCGCGCGGCGCCCCGTCCGCGAGCATCTCGCCCCACCTCGTGATCGCCTTGGCGACCTCCCGGAACCCCCGCCCGACGTCGGTCAGCTCGTACTCGACCCGGACCGGCGGCCCGGGCAGGACGCGCCGCACGACCAGGCCGAGCGCCTCGAGATCCTTGAGCCGGCTGGAGAGCATCCGGTCGCTGATCGCGTCGAGCCGCTCGCGGAGCTCACCGAAGCGCAGCGCGCCCTCCTCGAGCGTCGCGATGATGAGCCCATTCCACGGCCTCGCGAGCACATCCATCGCCGCCTGGAACTTGTCGCAGAGGTGCTGACATGAGCGCTTCATTCCTCGTCCCTGAACATCAGCGTGACACTTCGCTACCAAAAAGGAAGTAACTTGACATTCTCCCGCAGCGACACATCCTGCCCCTTCGAACGGATGCTACTTCCGTTTCGGAAGTTACAGCTTATTCGGAAGGGGAATGGAACGTGACGACCTCATCTGACCTGTTGTTCAGCTCATTTTCATTCGGCCCCCTCTCGCTGCCGAACCGCGTCGTGATGGCGCCGCTGACGCGCTGCCGCGCGGGCGAGGGCAACGTGCCGACCGAGCTCATCGCACGTTACTACGAGCAGCGCGCCTCGGCGGGCCTCATCGTCAGCGAGGCCTCGCAGGTCAGCCAGCAGGGCACGGGGTACGTCGGGACGCCGGGCATCTACACGGACGCACAGGTCGAGGGGTGGCGCCTCGTGACGGACGCCGTCCACAGGGCGGGAGGGCGCATCTTCCTGCAGCTATGGCACGTGGGGAGGTCGTCGCACGTGTCCTTCCAGCCGGACCGGCAGGCGCCCGTGTCGTCCTCGGCGGTCCGCATCCGCGCGGGCCACGCGCACACGCCCGAGGGCCCGCAGCCGTACAGCACCCCGCGCGCCCTCGAGATCCACGAGATCCCCGGCGTCGTCGGGCAGTTCGAGGCCGGCGCGCGCCGGGCCAAGGCCGCCGGCTTCGACGGCGTCGAGCTCCACTCGGCGAACGGCTACCTCATCGATCAGTTCCTCCGGGACGGCGTGAACCAGCGCACGGACCGGTACGGCGGCTCGGTGCAGAACCGCGCGCGGCTCCTGCTCGAGATCGTCGAGGCCGTGACCGGCGTCTTCGGCGCGGACCGGGTGGGCGCGCGGCTCTCGCCGCGGAGCGAGTACAACGACATGAGCGACAGCGACCCGGCGGAGCTCTTCTCGCACGTCGCCACCGAGCTCTCCGAGCGCAGGCTCGCCTACCTCCACGTGGTGGAGCCGCTGGAGGGGCGGGCGCTGGACGCGCCGGAGCGGGTGACGCCGCTCCTCCGCGCGCGGTTCCGCGGCGCCTTCATCGTGAACGGCGGCTACACGCGCGAGGCCGCGGAGGAGGCGCTGCGCACGGGCGCGGCGGACCTCGTCTCCTTCGGCGCGCCGTTCATCGCCAACCCCGACCTGCCCGAGCGCCTCGCGCGCAGGGCGCCGCTCAACGCGCCGGACGTCTCGACCTTCTACGCCGGCGGCCCGCGCGGCTACATCGACTACCCGCGCCTCGACGAGGCGCAGCCCGCGGCCGCCGGCGCCGGCTGAGCGCGGGCGCGCGCGGCCGCGACGAGGCGCAGCCCGCGGCCGCCGGCGCTGCGCGAGCGCGCACGCGCGCGCCAGGCCGTCCGCGGCGCCAGGGCCGGGCGCCGCCGCGGCGCCGCCCGTGGTAGGCTCCCCGGTCGATGTCGACGCTCGCTTCCCGGGGAGATGAGATCGAATCGACGCGCCGCCCGGCGCGCGCGCCCGCGGGGGCGGCGTGAGCGCGGCGCCGGGCGAGGTGCAGCGCATCGGGGCCGGCGAGCTCCGGGCGTTCATCCCGGACGCGGCGGAGCTCAGGAAGGGCGCGCTGCTCTACGACGGCGGGCAGCTCCTGAACCTCGCGCGCCACGAGAACAAGCTGTTCTGCGAGGCCAGGGGCTCCGGCGCCGCGCCCTACAAGGTCACGCTCATCTACAGCGA
The DNA here is from genome assembly GCF_004135735.1 of Sorangium cellulosum. GTDB lineage: Bacteria > Myxococcota_A > Polyangia > Polyangiales > Polyangiaceae > Sorangium > Sorangium cellulosum_F. The sequence goes on from NZ_CP012670.1 coordinate 9,180,529, forward strand.
CGCGCCGGCGCCCGGCTTCAAGGGGCGCTGCACCTGCCCCGCGCGGACGTTCAGCACCGCGTTCTGCAAGCACGCGGCGGCGCTGCTCGTCGCCTGGGCGCGCGCGCCCGAGTCGTTCGTCGTGAGCGACGCGGCGCCCGCCGGCGCGCCCGGCGCGACGCCGGCGCGGCGGAGCGTGAAGAAGGGCGGCGCCAGCGCCGAGGCCCTGATGAAGGCGGGCGTCGAGCAGGTCGGCACGCTCGTGCGCGAGCTCGCCGTGGCCGGCGTCGCGGCGATCGGCAAGGACCGCATCGAGCAGCTCGCGCAGCTCGCCGCGGCGCTCCGGGAGAACCGGCTCCGGCGGCTCTCGGCCCGGACGCTCGACCTCGCGGCGCTCCTGGGCCCACACGCCGCGGGCGCCCCGCGCGCCGCGGGCGCCCCGCGCGCCGCGGGCGCGCCGCGCGCCGCGGACGCCCGGGGGGGCGCGCTCCCGGCCGTCGCCTACGCGAACCTCCTCACCGACCTCCTGCTCACGGCCCGCAAGCTCGAGAAGCACCTCGCCGGCGAGCCGCTCGACGGCCGCCACGTCGAGGAGCTCGTCGGCAAGACGTGGAAGGCGTCGGACAGGGAGCCGGTGGAGGGGCTCACGCTCGTCGAGTACGCCTTCTCGACGCGGGCGACGAGCGACGGCTTCGTCATCCGGGAGAGCCGCTTCCTCGACCTCGAGTCCGGCCGGCACCTCAGCGAGAAGCAGATCCTGCCGGCGTTCCTGGCGAAGCGGACCGAGCCGAAGCGGAGCTTCGCCGGCGAGGTGCTCGCCGGGGCGCGCGGGTCGACCTACCCGGGCTACCCGCCGCTCCGGGTCGACTTCACCGATCTCGGCGACAAGCGCCCCCTCGATGCGGGCGCCCTCGAGGCGATCCTCGCGAGGGCGCTGCCCGACGCCTCCGCCGCGCTCGCGGCGCTGCAGGAGCACAGGAAGGACGTCTTCGCGCCCGATCTCGCGCCCGTCGCGGTGCGCGTCGACACGCTCTTCGCGCGCGGCGCGCGGCTCGCGGCGGTGGACGACAAGGGGCAGGCCGTCCACCTGCCGGACGACGCGGCGCTCGAGGAGCGGCTCGCCGGCGCGCTGCGCGACGCGCGGCTCCGGGCGCTGCTCGGCGACGTCGGGATCGACGCCGCGCTGCCCACGCTGTGGCCGCTCGCCGCGGTGGTCGAGGGCCCGCTCGGCCTCGAGCTGCGCGCGATCTCCGATCAGGGCGCCGACCAGGGCGCGGCGGCGCGGCGCGGCCCGCTCCAGGGCACCGCGTGGAACGCCGCGGCCCGCGAGGCGGGCGCCTCGCCCGCGGCCATCGCGCTCGGCGAGGTGCGCGAGGAGCTCGCCGAGGCGCTCGTCACGGGCCTCACCGGGCTCAGCGCGCGCGGGATCGACCCGCTCGCCGAGCGGCTCCGCGATCTCCGCCTCGAGAAGCAGGCCGCGCTGCTCCAGGGCCTCCTGCAGCGGCCCGACCCGGCGGATCGGCTGGACGACTTCATCAAGCTCTACCAGGTGCTCGAGGTGGCGCTCGTCCGCCTGGCCGGCGCGACGTCCGTCGACCGCGCCGGGGCCGAGCGCGCGCCGGCGTACGAGAGCGTCCTCGTCGCGCGCCCCGCCGAGGCGCTCACGCCCGAGGAGGTGACGGCGCGCCGCGCGACGGGCGCGATGAGCCGCTACGTCGCGGCGGTCCACCACGCCCGCTACTACGCGTCGCTGCCCGCGGGCGAGCTCGCCGAGCGGCTGTTCCCGATCTGGGCGGACGGGACCGCGGCGCCGACGCTCGCGCGGCGGTTCGCGCCGCTCGGCGCCGAGGCGATCCGCGCCGCGGAGCGGGCGCTCACGGTCAAGGCGGGCCGCATGGCGCGGCTGACGGCGGTGCGGGTGCTGCAGGCGGTCGCCCAGCACGGCGGGCCGCCCCGCGCCGAGGCCGCGGCGATGCTGGGGCGGGTCGCGGAGCACGCGAAGGACGCGGGCCTCCGGGCGCTCGCCCGCGACGCGCTGGACGCGCTGGAGGCCGCCGGCCCGGGCGCCGCCGCGGTGCGCGAGCGCCGCGCCGCCCGGATGGCGCGGGTGCAGGAGCTCGCCCGGGCGCTCGGCGCGGCGCCGACCCAGGAGGAGCGGGGCGAGGCGCTCAAGGCGCTCGCGGAGCTCGGCGATCTCGCCGCGCTGCCGGCGCTCCGCCGGGCCTTCCACGCGGACGCGGCCCGCGGGGTGCGCGAGGAGGCCGCGTACGCGCTCGCGCAGCTCGGGGACGTCGAGATGGTCGAGACGTTCGTGCGGATGCTCGCGGGCCGGGGCGAGGACGAGCGGGAGGCGAAGATCGCCGCGTACGCGCTCGGGTACCTGGGCGACGTCCGCGGCCTGAACGAGCTCCTGTCGGCGTGGGCCGCGGGGTACAAGCCCGGCGTCGTGGCGGACGCGCTCCGCGCGTTCGGCGCGGCGGCGCTCGCGCCGCTCGTCGACCTCCTCGAGGCGCGGCCGGAGCTCGCGAAGCGGGCGACGGCGCTCGACGCGCTGAAGCGGATGGAGGACACCGCGGTGTCGGCCTTCCTGCTCGAACGGATCGCGACGCGACGGGGCGAGCCCGACTTCGCGGCGAGGGCGCCGCTCTACCTGAAGCTCGCGGACGCGCACCCGCACGGCAAGCGCGAGGTGGCGGCCGCGATCGCGGCGGCGCTCGACGGCGCGGGGGGCAAGGACGCGCAGGCGGCCCGGAAGGCGGCGGAGCGGGCGCTCGGCCTCGTGAAGCGCGGCGGCTAGCCCCAGACGCTCCCGGACGATCGTCCTCTATCAGAACACGCTCCCGGTTGTGTCCCTTCGCACGACGACATCGTCAGCGTGCGGACCAGATCTTCGAAGAGAAAGGGTCGAACCACAGAGGGCGCAGAGAAGAAGAAGAGAGGCAAGAGTTCTTTTCTTTCTCTCTCCTCCGTGTCCTCTGTGCCTCTGTGGCTCCAATTCTCCCCCTCACGGACGGGGGACGAGCTCGGCGACGCGGTACTGGCGGGATCCCCGCGCGCTCCCGCGTCGCTCGACGGGGAGAGCACCACGATATCGTCGGATCGTTCGATTCGATTCCATGGCGGAGCGCGGCGATCGTGTCGAGTCCGCCGGACGGCGCTCACCGCACCTGGCGCGGAGGCCGGTCAGCTCGCGCGGGGTCGCTGTCGCCAGAGCGTCATCAGCACGCGGCCGACCTGGAAGACGCGGCCGACGCGGCCTTTCGGGCGGGGGTCGGCGGCGCGGAACGGCTCGGCGCGGTAGCTCGGGCCCGCGGGCGCCGGCTCGCGCGGGGCGCTCGCGCTGTCCGCGGCGGGGGCGGCGGAGACGGTCGCCGGCCCGAGGCGCCGGTCGAGGTGCACCTCCACGGCCTCGCCGACCAGGTTGCTCACGTCGCGGTCGTGCTCGATGCAGTGGAGCACCAGCCGGTCCGCGAGCGGATCGGGGAGGTAGACCGTGACCGCGCGCCGCGAGCGGCCGTCGGCGCCGACGAGCACCGGCGGGACGGCCGGCGGCTCCGGGGCGGTGGCGAGCGCCTGCGGCGGGGCCGCCGCGCTCGCGGGCTGCGGCGCCGCGGCCAGCTCGGCGCCCTGCTGCGCCTCGGGCGCCTGCTGCGCCTCCGCGGCCTGCGGCGCTACCGACGCCTGCTGCGCCTCGGGCGCCTGCTGCGCCTCGGGCGCCTGCTGCGCCTCCGCGGCCTGCTGCGCTGCCGGGGCCTGCTGCGCCTCCGCGGCCTGCTGCGCTGCCGGGGCCTGCTGCGCCTCCGCGGCCTGCTGCGCTGCCGGGGCCTGCCCCTGCTTCGCCTGGGCCGGCGGCCTGGCGTCCTGGGCCCGCCTGTCGGCAGCGGCCTTCGACCGGGAGCCGGCGGGCCTCGATGCTTTGGTGTCGTGCTCCGCCGCGCCGTCCGTGCCGCCCGCGACGAACGCGTCGACCTTCTCAGGCGACGGCGGCTTTCTGAGCGAGACCGCGACCTGCTTTTTCGCCATGGTGAAGCTTCTCCAGTTCCTCGAGGAGATGGGTGATCTCTTTGGCAGCGGCGTCCCGCGGCGCGTAGTTCGTGACGCCCTGCCCGCAGGCGAGGGCTTCCTGGTAGGCGATGCGGTAGCCGAGCTCGGTGGAGAGCACCGGCAGCCCCGAGGTCTCGAGCACCCCGCGCGCCGACTTGCCGAGCGCCGTGCGGCCCTGCTTGCGCGTGATGAGGATGCAGCCCTTGAGCGCGCTCCGCAGGGTGGCCGCCTCGCGGAACACCTCGAGCGCGGCGGTCAGCGCCCAGGCGTCCGCGGCCGTGGGCCCGCAGGGGTAGATGGCGACGTCGGCGATCATCAGCGCCGACCGGGCGATCTCGCCGTGGCGCGGCGGGCAGTCGATGACGGTGAGGTCGTACGCGGCGGCGACCTCCGGAAGCTGCCCCGGCTTGTGCATCGAGGCGCCCATGGCCATGACGGTCGGCGTCTCGTGCCCCGCCTCGGAGGCCACGTCGCCCCACGTGCGGACCGTCCCCTGGGGGTCGGCGTCGACCAGCAGCACCCGCCGGCCCTTCGCCAGCGCGGCCACGGCGAGGCTGACGGCCGTGGTGCTCTTGCCGATCCCGCCCTTCTGTCCGGTGAGCGCGATGATCATAATACCCACCCCCTAGCAGAACCTGCGTCGCGCAGTCCACTTTCTTGCAATCGCCCACACCGCATCTGGCCGCTCCCGCGCGCGCCGCGGCGGCCTCAGCGCGGGGCAGGGAAATCCGTACGCGGCCGTGAACAGCGTCGCTGGCCGCGGTCCTGTCGACAGGCTGGGTGGCACCTCACCTATCGGGCTCATCCCTTGTCCTTCCGGGCTGGTGGCTCGCCCGCGCCCCTCGACAGCGCCGTCCGTCCCACGTTACGCTGAGAAAGGACGGCATCCGTCCCGAGTTACCTCGAGAACGCACGATGACGAGCACGGCTCCCGTTCCCGGCTCCCAGGAGTTTCCTGAGAGCGCCATGAAGGCTGTCCGCGGCGCGCCCTTTGCGGTGATCGAGTGCGCGGGAAACCTCGACGATCTCGTGGTCGCCGGGTGGAACGCCGGCGCTGAACACATCTTTGGCTACACCAGCGCCGAGGCGGTGGGTCGTCCCCTGACGGACACGATCTTGAGCGGGCCCGACGGCGAGGCCTGGCGGCGCGCGCTCGGGCAGGAGGGCGCCGCCCCGCTCCGCTGCACCCATACGAGCAAGGACGGTCGCACCGTGGTGTGCGAGTGGCACCATGCGCCGGTGCTCGACGACGCCGGCGGGCCGACGCGGCTGCTCTGCTTCGGGCACGACGTCACGGAGCTGGTGACGGCCGTGGAGGCGCTGAGGCAGCGCGACGTCGTCCTCCGGGCGATCCTCGGCACGCTGGAGACGGCGGTGACCCGGATGGATCGGGACGGCTATACCGTCTTTCACGAGGGCAAGCTGCTCGATGCGCTCGGCATGAAGCAGGGCCAGTTCATCGGAATGAACGTGTTCGATCCTCCTCCTGCGCCGATGGACATGGAGCCGCTGCGCCGAGGGGTCCGAGGCGAGTCGATGCGCGCCCGCGTGGAGGTGTTCGGGACGATCTGGGAGACGTGGGTGATCCCGCTGCGTGACGCGCGGGGGGAGCCGGACGGCGCGGTGAGCGTGGTGCTCGACGCGACGGAGGCGAAGGTCCGGGAAGACGAGCTGAGGTCGCGGATCGAGCTCATCGAGCGCCAGCAGGAGGTGATCCGCAGCCTGTCGGCGCCGATCATCGAGGTCTGGGACGGCGTGCTGACGCTGCCGATGGTGGGGGTGGTCGACAGCCAGCGGGCCGCCGAGGTGATGGACAGCCTGCTGGCGGCCATCGTGGACAAGCAGGCTCGGTTCGCGATCCTGGACCTCACGGGCGTCGAGCTGGTCGACACGAAGACGGCGAGTTATCTCATCGAGCTGGTCCGCGCGATCCGGCTCCTGGGCGCGGAGGGGGTCATCACGGGGATCCGGCCGAACGTGGCGCAGACGATGGTGGCGCTGGGGCTGGATCTGTCGGGGATCGCGACGAGGGGGAACCTGCGGGCGGGTCTCAGGCTGTGCATCCAGCGCCTCTCGGCGGGCGGGGCGGCGAACGGCGCGCCGGCGGGCGGCGCGCCCGCGCCGGCGGGCGGCGGGCGGCGCTGAGCCGAGGAGAGGCGACCGCGAGGGCGCAACGAACGCACGGGAGAGGGAACTCACCTTTCTATCCTGAGGGATCCCCTTGTTCTTCGCGGAGCCGGGAATCCATCGCCCGGCGGGTGGTTGATGCGGCAGTACGGGAAGGGCTAGCGCTTCAATGGGGCCGCCGCCTTTCAGCGGCGGAGAGAAATCAGGCGACAGCGTACAGGGTACGGGAAGGGCTAGCGCTTCAATGGGGCCGCCGCCTTTCAGCGGCGGAGAGGAGCAGATCCGCGCCGCCCTCCCGGGTGCCTGCGTGCTTCAATGGGGCCGCCGCCTTTCAGCGGCGGAGAGAAGAAGGCCGCCGGGAAGGTGGCGAGAAAGGGGACACCGCTTCAATGGGGCCGCCGCCTTTCAGCGGCGGAGAGGCACCCTTCGGATGACGTGGTCCGCGACCACGCCGCCGGCTTCAATGGGGCCGCCGCCTTTCAGCGGCGGAGAGGCTCAAGGGCGGCGAGACCATCCAGGTCCCCTACTTCAAGCTTCAATGGGGCCGCCGCCTTTCAGCGGCGGAGAGGTGGCGACGGGTCTACGAGCTGGCCGTGGGCCTACGCGCTTCAATGGGGCCGCCGCCTTTCAGCGGCGGAGAGTGGCTCGACCCGTGCGCCAATGAGCGCCAGCGGGGTATGCTTCAATGGGGCCGCCGCCTTTCAGCGGCGGAGAGGCACCGGCCGATGTGGGCGGTAGCCTCACGCTCATCGCTTCAATGGGGCCGCCGCCTTTCAGCGGCGGCAAGGCTCGCCATTCCCTCTTCTCGGGCTCCAACCCCAGAAACGCTTCAATGGGGCCGCCGCCCTTCAGCGGCGGAGAGCTCACGGGCGTCTTCCTCGACGCGCCCTATGGCGCCGCGCTTCAATGGGGCCGCCGCCTTTCAGCGGCGGAGAGCCCTCTTCGCTCACCAGCACGATCGCCTCGAGCATCCGCTTCAATGGGGCCGCCGCCTTTCAGCGGCGGAGAGAGCGGACGCTCGTCGAGCAGGCGCGCCGGCTGACCAGCTTCAATGGGGCCGCCGCCTTTCAGCGGCGGAGAGCAGTGATGGCGGACGAACGGCACCGCCGGAGACAGCGCTTCAATGGGGCCGCCGCCTTTCAGCGGCGGAGAGGAGGACCCCATGTAGCACCGGCGGAGCCAGAGGCAGCTTCAATGGGGCCGCCGCCTTTCAGCGGCGGAGAGCTCGCGACGAACGTCGCCCCGTCGACGGTGCTCAGGCTTCAATGGGGCCGCCGCCTTTCAGCGGCGGAGAGGAGATGGGAGCTTGCCACGTGGGGGGTTGAGTCCGTTGCTTCAATGGGGCGGCCGCCTTTCAGCGGCGGAGAGGCGCGGCCGAGCTCGCGGCCGAGGAAGGGATCCACGTGCTTCAATGGGGCCGCCGCCTTTCAGCGGCGGAGAGGCGCTCTGGCGGCGTACAACCTCGGCTGGGCCTGTGGAGCTTCAATGGGGCCGCCGCCTTTCAGCGGCGGAGAGGAGTCATTGGGAAGGATCAATTTTTGAGCTTATGGTTGCTTCAATGGGGCCGCCGCCTTTCAGCGGCGGAGAGCAGATGGCGAAGCTGGGCGCAAGCGCGACGGCGTTGCTTCAATGGGGCCGCCGCCTTTCAGCGGCGGAGAGAATCACATCGCAGAGCTTGCGGCGGCAGCAGCCGACCGGCTTCAATGGGGCCGCCGCCTTTCAGCGGCGGAGAGCAGCTACTCACGTCGAGCCGAAGAACTGCCCGACGTGGCTTCAATGGGGCCGCCGCCTTTCAGCGGCGGAGAGCGCGCAGGGTCTGGACGAAGAGGCCGCGGAGCCCGTGGCTTCAATGGGGCCGCCGCCTTTCAGCGGCGGAGAGATGGCAAGTGGCCGGAGACGGCTATGCGAAGCTGCCGCTTCAATGGGGCCGCCGCCTTTCAGCGGCGGAGAGATCTCCTCCTCGTCCGCCGACGCGACGTTCGCCGTGCTTCAATGGGGCCGCCGCCTTTCAGCGGCGGAGAGCGGATCTGGGCCCCGCACGAGCCGGGCGCGCGCGGAATGCTTCAATGGGGCCGCCGCCTTTCAGCGGCGGAGAGGAGAGGACGCATGAACTTCGCACTCTACGTGAGCTCGCTTCAATGGGGCCGCCGCCTTTCAGCGGCGGAGAGACGCACGCGCACGTTGATTGAATCGCCCTGGTATCGTAAGCTTCAATGGGGCCGCCGCCTTTCAGCGGCGGAGAGTGACGGATGTGCTCGCGGGCACAGCGCAGATCACATCCGCTTCAATGGGGCCGCCGCCTTTCAGCGGCGGAGAGAACGTCGCGGGATTCACTGCGGGCAGCCTCCCCTTGCTTCAATGGGGCCGCCGCCTTTCAGCGGCGGAGAGGCGGGCGTGCCGCTGGTGCCGTAGCGGCCGACGCGCGGCTTCAATGGGGCCGCCGCCTTTCAGCGGCGGAGAGTACAACGCGGGTGATCCGGTGCTCAGCGTGGAGATGCTTCAATGGGGCCGCCGCCTTTCAGCGGCGGAGAGCTCGTCGTCGCTAGTCGTCCACGGGCGCGGCCGACGGCTTCAATGGGGCCGCCGCCTTTCAGCGGCGGAGAGTGGTAACCTTGGGTCAGGTCAGGTACTGGCCGGAAAGGCTTCAATGGGGCCGCCGCCTTTCAGCGGCGGAGAGGCACGCGGTGGCGATGGCGGTCGCGCTCCCGAAGCGGCCGCTTCAATGGGGCCGCCGCCTTTCAGCGGCGGAGAGGCTCGGAGGGCAGACACGATGACCGCCCGCCGCAGGCTTCAATGGGGCCGCCGCCTTTCAGCGGCGGAGAGCCACCGCGCTGCTGTCCCACGCCACACGCGCCCCCGGCTCGCTTCAATGGGGCCGCCGCCTTTCAGCGGCGGAGAGCTCGTGGGCGCGTTCGATCGGCGCTGCGTGGTACCGGCTTCAATGGGGCCGCCGCCTTTCAGCGGCGGAGAGGCACTGCACGAGCGGATCGGGGCGGGTGGGGTCAGCAAGCTTCAATGGGGCCGCCGCCTTTCAGCGGCGGAGAGGCCGCATCGCCGCCGTACACGGCGGTGGAGGACCTGCTTCAATGGGGCCGCCGCCTTTCAGCGGCGGAGAGATTGTTTACGAGATCAGGACAGCCGTAGCTTCGGAGCTTCAATGGGGCCGCCGCCTTTCAGCGGCGGAGAGTCCGGGTGCCACTGACAGCCGGCGGGTTCGCGTTCCTGCTTCAATGGGGCCGCCGCCTTTCAGCGGCGGAGAGCACCCCCCCACCCCGCCATATCCCCCCCTCCCTGTGCTTCAATGGGGCCGCCGCCTTTCAGCGGCGGAGAGGGCGGCGTTCGGGATCAACGAGCCCCCGATCGGCGGCGCTTCAATGGGGCCGCCGCCTTTCAGCGGCGGAGAGGGCCAGTCGCCAACTCTGCGAGGCATTCGACCTCCCCGCTTCAATGGGGCCGCCGCCTTTCAGCGGCGGAGAGGACACGGCCGGGCGCCGGATGAACGCCTGAAAGGACTGCTTCAATGGGGCCGCCGCCTTTCAGCGGCGGAGAGGATGACGACGGTGCGGATCACGGGCTGGACGGCGATCGCTTCAATGGGGCCGCCGCCTTTCAGCGGCGGAGAGTGGGCCGATACGTGGTACGCCTCCGTGGAGGCGGCGCTTCAATGGGGCCGCCGCCTTTCAGCGGCGGAGAGGCGGAGAGAGTTCTCCAAGTACGACGCGCCTGATGACTAGCTTCAATGGGGCCGCCGCCTTTCAGCGGCGGAGAGAGGTCTCGCAGCTTACGAGACTTTTCGCGCACTTACAACCCGGTTTGCGAGAGGTTCCCGTTCCACCCCCCGCTCCGGGGGTCGGAGGCGCCCCGCGGGCCCCCGTATCCTCTCGAAATCCTCCATCATTTCAAACATCTACCGGCCTTGCGAGCGCCCCCCGGGTTTTTGGCGTCACTCCACCGCTCGCAGCCGGTCCGCCCTCCTCCTTACTACCATGCCCACCCCCTCCCTCGCCCAGCCCCTTCCGTTCTCCTCCGGCGCTGTGCCTCCATCTCCCCCTCCCCTCCGCCGCCGCTCGCCCTGCCGCCTCCGTCCCCTGATCCCCCACCTCGCCCGGGTTCGTCCCCCGGCTCACGCCGTCCTGTCCGTCCGCTGCCTCGTCCTCCCCCCACTTCACCCTCCCCCACCTCACCGGATGTGCTCATCCCCCTCGGGGCTCCCACCTTCCGGGCCGAGGCCGGAGCCCGCCGGCCAGGGGGATCCGCTCTTCATCATCCCTGGCATCCCTGGCCCCTCCCGCCCCCCCGCACGGTCGCGCTGGCGCTCCCCTCCCGCGATCCCGTCCGCGGCGTCGCCGCACCCCGGGATCGCTCTCCGAGCGCGGGGTCGACCCTCCCACCCTGGGACGTGCTCACCCGGCGGACAGGACGGCGCTGGCGCTGTTCCGTTCTGCTCCCGGTCTGCTCCCCGCCTACCGGAGCCTACCGGAGGGCCTGCCGAGGTCACGTCGAGCCCCGTCCTCCAGCAGAGGTCGAGCAGAGGTCGAGCGGAGTCCGGGCGGGGGGCGGGCGCGCGACCGACCCCAGGACCTCGCACGACTCGCACGAGAAGGGTCGCCGCAGCGCCCGTGCTGCGCGCACGGCTATCCGGCGGCGCGGTCGCGCCGAGGGGGGCGCCTGATCCAGCGCGTCTCCCCTCGCTCGGCTCGGCGTCCTTCTTACCGCGGTGGCGGCCGCCAGCGCCCCAGCTCGGCGGAGCGACGCCGGGGCGGAGAAGCGACTTCCCGTCGCATCGCCTCGGCGTTCCTCAGGCGCCACTCCCCTCGCCTCGCCTATTACCCACGCTCCACACGAATCGCCTCGAATTGCGCAGCAGCGGCAACAGCAGCAGCAACGCGACATGCCCACTCGCCCCATCGATTGCAGCACGAGATCGCCGCCACCCACGCAATACCGTTCCGGCGCACGCCGAGCGCCTGCCATCGCGCCTCCGGCCCTCGAAAATCCAGCCCACGAAACACCACAATGGCCTTGCCGCACCGCGGGCAAAATCCCATGCTCGCCCTCGAGTCGATGCGCAGCAGATTCGACGCCTTCGGCAAGAACGTCTTGCGCGATACCCTCACCCGCGTCGGCGCCGCCGACACCGAGGTCGAGGTCATCGCCGCTTCCCAGACCATCGACGTCTGGTACGTGCCCGACCCGGCCCGCGCGACCGCGCGCGCCGAGCTCGGCTTGCTCGGCGAGCTCGCGGCCGATCCATGCCAGTTCGAGCCGTTCCACGACACCCCGGGTCCGGGCGAGCTGCGCGGCTGCGTGCGCAAGCAGCTCCACTGGCATCATGAGCTCGCGCGCCGCGCCGGCGGCGAGGTGCCGTTCCCGCGGCTGTGCGTCCTGAGCAGCGGCCGGCCCGCGACCGTGCTCGACGCGTTCCGCTTCGAGCCCGAGCCCGGCCGCGCCGGCCTCTACCGCGCCGCGCCGGGCTGGCGCGTCGATGTCGTCGTCATCGCCGAGCTGCCGCGCACGCGCGAGACGCTGCTCCTGCGGCTGCTCGGCGCGCGCGCCGTGCTCCGCCACGCCGTCCAGGACCTCGTCGCCCTGCCCGAGGACGCCTGGGAGAGGAGCATCGCCCTGCCCTGGCTGGTACGATTGCGCTTCATGAGCCAGCAGGACCCCTCGGCGCGGACGGCGGAGCAGGTTGAAGAGGAGGAGATCATGGCGGAAGTCCACGAATGGTTCGAGCAGCTCAAGCAATCGATCCGGAGGGAGGGGCTCAAGGAAGGGCTCGCGGAGGGGCTCAAGGAAGGGCTCGCGGAGGGGCTCAAGGAGGGGCAGATCCGGGCCCTGGCCAGGCAGTTCGAGAAGAAGCTCGGCCGGCCGCTCTCCGGCGCCGAGCGATCCGTGCTGGCCGAGCGGTTCGACCGGCTCGGCCTGGATCGCCTCGACGATGTCCGTCTGGAGCTCTCCGCCGACGCGCTCGCCGCGTGGCTTGCCGAACCGACAGCGCGCTGAACGTGGATTGCGCGCTGACGATGCCGGTCCGAGGCGTGAGAAGTCCGTCGCCGGAAACGGAATGCATCAAACGAAAGGCCCGGCGTGGCGACCCATCCGGATTGCTATGACCCCATGAAGGCACACGAATGAGCCAGCAGGACCCCTCGGCACGAACGGCGGAGCAGGTTGAAGAAGAGCAGGTTGAAGAAGAGGAGATCATGGCGGAAATCCACGAGTGGTTCGAGCAGTTCAAGCAGTCGATCCGGAAGGAGGCGCTGCAGGAAGGGTTCAAGGAAGGGCTTGAGAAGGGGCTCAAGGAGGGGCAGATCCGGCCCCTGGCCAGGCAGTTCGAGAAGAAGCTCGGCCGGCCGCTCTCCGAGGCCGAGCAGTTCGTGCTGGTCGAGCGGTTCGACCGGCTCGGCCTGAATCGCCTCGACGATGTCCGTCTGGAGCTCTCCGCCGACGCGCTCGCCGCGTGGCTCGCCGAGCCGGCGGCGCACTGAACATGGATTGCGCGCCCACGATGCCGGTTCGAGGCGTGAGAAATCCGGTGCCAGAACGGAATGCGTCCAACGAAAGGCCCGGCCTGGCGACCCGTCCGGATTGCTATGACCCCATGAAGGCACACGCCGAGCCCCTCCGAGGTCGGCGTCTCACGCTCCCCCTCGCCCTTCGGCGACTGGACGGCGTTCGGGGTCGACGTGGACTCACCCCGGTCGCCGGCCGCAGCTTCCGACCCGCCGCGAGACTCAACTTTGTATAATGAACTACATAAATGTGCTGCCCAGGAGACATTTGTGTATGCTGCACTACACAAAGATCCTCCGCGGGAGACATTTATGTATAACAAACTACATAAATGTGCTGCCCGGGAGACATTTGTGTATGACGGCCTACTTTAACCCCCGGTCTCGTTCGCCGGCGCCGCCTGGTTTGTATAAATGATCACACAAACATCCTACCCGGGAGCCATCCGTGTGTTACGGACCACAATAAATCCCGGCGTCGTTCACCGAGCTGCCTGATTTTCTGCCTCCGGGGGTACCCGCGCCGCCACGCTTGCATGAGCTCTTCCTTCCGGGAGTCGCCGCGGAGGCCTCCGCGAGCGCCGGCCGGCTCCCGGAGGTCGCCTGGAGGGCGAACCCGCGAACGAGGGCCAGCTCCCGCGGGGAAGTTCGCGTTTGCGTCGGCAATCCACGCCCCCTAAGGAACCGCGGGCAGGCGCCGCCGCGCGACGCCGGGAGACGCCGATCGTGACCATCCAGCCTCGCCGCAGCATGAACGTGGACCAGCGCGCCGCGAGCCCTCTCCCCGCCGCGAGCCCTCTCCCCGCCGCGGGCCCTCGCCCCGCCGCGCCCCCCCGCCTCGCCGCGCCCCCCCGCCTCGCCGCGCCCCCCCGCCTCGCCGCGCCCCCTCGCCCCGCCGCGCCCCCTCGCTCCGCCGCGGGCTCCCGCCTCGCCGCGCCCCCCCGCCTCGCCGCGCTGGCGATCGCCGCCGCGCTCGCCGCCCCCGCGTGCGCCCCCCCGCGCGCCGAGGCGCCCGCGCAGCCCGGCGGGGGGCTCGCCGCGACGTTCGCCAGGGCGATGGAGGCCGAGGCCGCGCGCTCCGCCGCGGCGGCGCCGTACCTCGACGCCATCGACCAGGCCGTCGAGGCGCCGCGCGCCGACGGCGCGCTCGCCGCCGTCCTCGCGTCCACCGACGCCCTCGTCTTCGGCGCCGGCACCGCGAGCGGCCCCGATCCCGCCGCCTCGGCCATCGCGTTCCGCTCGCGCGAGGCGCTCCCCGAGATCGCCCGCCGCCTCCAGCGCGCCTGGGCGCTCGCGGACGCCAGGGGCCGCGGCGCGACGGAGATGCCGTTCCTCCGCGGCGCGCTCGCGAGCGCGCTCCACCGCATCGCCCTCCACGTCGGCGACGAGACCGCGGCCGTGACCTGGAGCGCGCGCCGCGGCTGCGCGGGCGAGGCCGCCCTCATCGGCCCGCTCGACGGGCCGCCGCTCCACGGCCTCGCCCGGCCCTCGCCCGTGAGCTCCGTGCCCGGCGCGCCGCTCGCGCGCTCCTACCCCGGGATCGCGCCGTTCGCGAGGAGCGTCTCGCCCGTCGTCGTGCGCGCCAACGCGTGCGCGATCGACGTCGACGCGGTGAGCGCGCTCCAGGGCACGCGCGCCGTGGTCGTCGACCTCCACAACCCGATCGCCCAGCGGGTGAGCCTCGCGCTCGCCTCCTCGTCCGCCGCCGAGCTCGAGATCGGCGGCGTGCCCGCCATCCACCGCAGCTACGCCGCGGGCGGCGACGAGGTCACCCGGCTCGCCACCGTCGACGCCGAGCCGGGCACGCTGCGCGTCGTCGTCCGCGTGGCGCAGAAGGGCGACGGCGGCACCATCGAGCTCGACGCGTGGGGCGAGGACGGCATGCCGCTCCGCGCCCGCGCACCGCGCCCCGGCGCCGCGGCGGCCGCGGCGGCGTCGCGGCCCACCCCGGTCGCGCTCGCCCCCGCGAGGCGCGCCGGCCCCGCGGAGCTCGATCTCGCCGCCGCGGCGCTGCTCGCGCTCGGCGACGCGCGCGCGGCCGAGCACCTCCTCGATCCGGCCGGCGACGGCCTCCTCGCCGACGCCGCGCCGCGCTCGCCGCCCTCGCCGCTGCGCGCCCTGCTCTACGCGCGCGCGATCCGCCGCGTCGGCGATCTGCCCGAGCCCCAGGTCGCCGAGCGCACCCGGGCGGCCCTCGGCCGCGTGCTCGCCGCGTGGCCCCGGTCGTGGGAGGCGCGCCTCTACCTCGCCGAGCTCGCCGAGCGCCGCGGCGGCCCCGGCCAGGGCACGATGGACGCCCTCCGCGAGCTCGGGCTCCACATCGCGCCCCCCGCGCCGTCCGGCCCCTCGGCGCCCGCCGTCCCCGACGCCGACCGGATGGTCCTCGCCCAGCTCGCGGCGGTCGCGCGCCGCGCCAGCGTCACCGACGTCGCCGAGGCCGCGTACGCCAAGCTCGCCGCGGCCGCGCCGGGCTCGGCCCTGCTCGCCAGCGTCGACGACCGGATCCACGGCCGCGCCGGGGCCGACGCCGTGAAGGCCGCCTGCCACGGCGGCCTCGATCGATCGGGCTTCGCCTGCCTCGTCGCCCTCCAGAGCGCGGGCGACCACGCCGCCGTCCTCGCCGAGATCCAGCGGCTCCGCCGGCTCCGCCGCGCGCCGCACGCCCTGCGCGACGTGGAGCTCGGCGAGCGCGTCGCCCGCGGCGACCTGCGCGGCGCGCTCGCGGTCTACGACGCCATGGCGCCGGGCGAGCGCGTCCTGCTCGAGGCGCTCGGCCTCGCCGCCGGCCGCGGCAACGCCCGCGCCGTGCGCGGCCGCCTCGCCCGCGACCGCGCCGCCGCCCACGACGCCCCCACCGGCATCGCCCCGATCGCCCGCGCCCTCGGCCTCACGCCCGATCCGGCGCCGCGGCTCGAGGCCGAGGGGCGCAAGCTCGTGCTGGAGGACCAGGCGAAGGCGTTCCTCCCCGGCGCCGCCACCGCGGTGCTCCGCCACGTCGAGCGGTTCGACATCGCGCACGACGGGCTCGTGTACTTCGTGACCTACGATCTCCGCCGCGTCTCCGGCACCACCGACGTGGCGCAGGGGGCGGCCACCTACGGCCCGCTCATCGAGGGCCGCGCCGTGACGCGCCTGTTGCGCCGCCGCATCCACAAGCGCGACGGCCGCGTCCTCGCGCCCGACGCCGCGGCGAACGCCGCCCAGGAGCACAGCGACCTCTCGCAGCTCGAGCAGGGCGACTACGTCGAGCAGATCACCGAGGGGTACGCGCTGCCGGGCGACAGCGGCCAGATCGTCATCGACACGTCGGACCTGCTCCCCGAGCGCACGAGCGTCCGCGAGGCCGAGATCGTGGTGCGCCGCCCGTCGTCGCTGCCGCTCGCGATCTGGTCGCACCCCTTGCTCGGCGAGGCGGAGCAGCGCGCCGAGGGCGCCTCCACGGTGAGCGTCTTCCGGCTCGAGGACCAGCCGCCGCGGCGCATGGAGGACGGCGTGCCCCGGCTGGAGATGGCCGTGGGCGTCAGCCTGGGCACGCTGACCTGGGGCCACGTGGCCGCGGCCATCGACGAGAACGTCCGCTCGCTCGACGACCGCGATCCGTTCATGGCCCGCTGGGCGCGCGAGGCGGCGGGGGCCGAGCGCGCGCCGGGCCCGGCCCTCCTCGAGCGCGTCGTCGCGGCCGCGGGCAAGGCGGTGAGGCTCGCCGGCGGCGCCGACCTCTCGGACCTCGCGGCGCTCTTCAACGCCGGCCCGCAGCGCACGACCGCGCGCACGATGATCGAGCTCGGCCAGGGCAGCCGGTCGTGGGTCATCTACCGCGCGCTGCGCGAGCTCGGCGTCCGGGCCGACCTCGCCGTCGCCGAGACCGAGCCGTTCAGCGCGTCGGCGGATTTTCCGCCGCACGCGGGGCGCTTCCGCCACCCGCTCGTCATCGCCCGCCTGCCGGGCGGCGACGTGTGGATCGACGCCGACGTCGAGGGCCCGCCGCTGCCGCCCGGGCGCGTGAGCCCCGAGCTCCGCGGCCGCTCCGCCATGCTGCCGGGCGGGGAGCTCGTCACGGTGCAGGGGACGAGCGGCGAGGTGGGCGACGAGGTGGACCTCAGGCTCCGGGTCGACGCGCAGGGCAACGCCTCGGGGACGCTGACGATCCTGCTGCAGGGCCGCGCGGCGCAGGCGCTCTCGGAGGCGTTCGAGACCGTGGTCGGCACGGCGCGGCGCGACCTGCTCCGGGAGGTGGTGCTCGGCTGGCTCCCGTGGGCCGACGTCGAGGACGTCGTCGTCTCGTCGGCCGAGGGCGCGTGGGGGGTCACGCTCCGCGCGGCCGTGAGCCTCCACGGCTTCGCGCGGCCGGAGGGCAAGGACGGCGCGACGTGGACGCTGCCGGGCGTGGAGCCGGTGCACCTCGTGTTCCCGCGCGCGTTCACGAGCACGCTCGGCGCCACGTACGCGTCGCGCGGCGCCCGCACGAGCGCGCTCGCGATCGAGACCGCGCTCCAGTACCACGTGCGCCGCAGGATCGAGCTGCCGGAGGGCCACGAGGTCGTGCGCGCGCCCGAGGGCGTGCGCGTCGAGCACCCGATCCTCACGGCGTCGCGCAAGGGCACCTACGGCGGCGCGGCGGGCGGCGGCGCGGCGGGCGGCGGCGCGGACGGGGCGGCCGGCAGGACGATCGAGGAGGATTTCACGCTGAGCTTGCCGACGGGGACGGTGGACGCCGACGACTACAACGCGTTCGTCGAGCGGGTGCAGGCGGTCGACAGCGGCTTCATGGCGGGCATCCGGGTGGCGCGGCCGGCCGGGGCCGCGCCGAAGCCGGGCCGCGGGGCCGGGGCCACGGGGACGACGGAGAAGAGGCCGTGAGCCTGGAGATCCGCGAGTCGGTCCCGCTGGCACCGCTCACGACGCTCGGCGTGGGCGGTCCGGCGCGCTTCTTCGCCGAGGCCGACGGCGAGGCCGCCGTGGCCGAGGCGTTCCGCCTCGCCGAGGCGCGCGGCGTGCCGCTGCTCGTGCTCGGCGGCGGCTCGAACCTGCTCGTCGCCGATCGCGGCGTCGACGCGCTCGTGCTGCGCGTGCGCCTCCGCGGCATCGAGGTCGAGCGCGCGGGCGCCGCGCGGGCCGGGGCGCACGGGGGCGCCGCGCGGGCCGCGGCGCACGGGGGCGCGGCGCGGGCCGCGGCGCACGGGGGCGCGGCGGACCGCGCGCTCGTGCACGTCGGGGCGGGCGAGCGGTGGGACGACCTCGCCGCGCGCGCGGTCGAGGAGGGCTGGGCGGGCGTCGAGTGCCTGTCGGGCATCCCCGGCGACGTCGGCGCGACGCCGATCCAGAACGTGGGCGCCTACGGCCAGGAGGTCGCGGAGACCATCGCCGAGGTCCGGGCGATCGACCGCGCGACGGGCGCCGCAGCCGTCATCGCGGGCGCGGACTGCGGCTTCGGGTACCGCGACAGCCGGTTCAAGCGCGCGTGGCGCGGCCGGTACGTCATCACGCGCGTCACCTTCGCGCTGCGCCCCGGCGGCGCCGCGACGGTCCGCTACCCCGAGCTCGCGCGCGCGCTCGCGGCGCCCGCCGGCGGGCCGGCGCCGCCGCTCGGCGAGGTGCGCCGCGCGATCCTCGCGCTCCGCCGCGGCAAGTCGATGGTGCTCGATCCGGCGGACGAGAACGGCCGGAGCGCCGGGTCGTTCTTCATGAACCCGACGCTCGCGGCAGGCGACGCCGCGGCGGCGATCGCGCGCATCGAGGCCTCGGGCGTGCTCGCGCCCGGCGAGGCGATCCCGCGGTACCCGGCGGGCGCCGGCCGGGTGAAGCTCTCCGCCGCCTGGCTGATCGAGCGCGCCGGCTTCGCGAAGGGGACGCGCCACGGCGCCGCGGGCATCTCGACGCGCCACACGCTCGCGCTGGTGAACCGCGGCGGCGCCACCGCCGCCGAGCTCCTCGAGCTCGCGCGGCGCGTGCGGCGGGGCGTGCTCGATCGGTTCGGCGTGGCGCTGACGCCGGAGCCGGATCTCGTCGGCTTCGAGCCCGGCGAGACGGACGATCTCTCGGGCGGGCGGGCGGCAGGCCAGGGCGGCTGAGCGGCCGCGCCCGGGGAGCTGGACGGCCGCGCGCCCGGGGACGGCGCGCCCTGCGCAACGCGCGCCGGCGCCGCCGCGGCGCCCGCGGCGCGCGCGCCGGCGCCCCAGGGCTCACCGCGGCGCCCGCGACGCGCGCGTCCGTTGCGCGCGTTCCGGGCGCCGCGGCGAGCCTTGCGCGGCCGCGCCCCCTGCGCTTTGATGGCCGCTCGACCCTCCCGAGGTGGATCCTTCCATGGCGACCCTGGACGAGCTTCGCGCGCGCATCGACGGCATCGACGACCGGATCCTCGACCTGCTCGCCGAGCGGGCCGAGGTGGCCGTCGAGGTCGCGCACGCGAAGCGCGCGGCGAACGCGACGCGGTTCCACGACCCGGAGCGGGAGCGGCGCGTGCTCACGCGGCTCCAGGCCAGGGGCGCGGGCCGCTTCCCGCGCGACGCCATCCGGGTCGTCTTCCGCGAGGTGATGAGCGCCTGCCTGTCGCTCGAGGAGCCCATGAAGGTGGCCTTTCCGGGGACGGAGGGCGCCTTCGCGGAGGTCGCGGCGCGGCACCTGTTCGGGCTGGCGGCGGTGTACCGGGAGACGGGCACCATCGAGGGCGTCTTCGACGCGGTGCGCGCGGGGGAAGCGGCCTGCGGCGTGGTCCCGGTCGAGAGCTCGACCGAGGGCTCGGTGACGCTCACGGCGGACGCCCTGATCGAGAGCGATCTCCAGATCCGGCAGGAGCTCGTGCTCGACATCGCCTATTGCCTCTTCAGCAAGGCGGCGGGGCTGAGCGGCGTCAGCCGGGTCCACGGGCACGCGCAGGCGCTCTCGCACTGCCGCCTCTGGCTCGCGAAGCACCTCCCCGGCGCGCAGATCGTCCAGACGGTCTCCGCCGCCGAGGCGGCGCGCGAGGCGCTCGCCGATCCCGCCGCGGCGGCGGTCGGCAACCGCGGCGCGGGCGAGCTCTACGGCCTGCCGCTGCTGCGCGAGCGCATCCACGACCGGCCCGAGAACGCGACCCGGTTCATCGTGATCGCGCCGGCCGACGCGCCGCCCACGGGCACGGACAAGACCTCGATCGTCTTCTCGGTGCAGGAGGAGCCCGGGGCGCTCCGCCGCGTGCTCGCGATCTTCGACGACGCGGCGATCAACCTGACGCGGATCGAGTCGCGGCCGAGCCGCCAGAAGCACTGGGATTACGTCTTCCTGGTCGATCTGGAGGGGCACCGGAGCGAGGCGCGCGTGGGGGAGGCGATCGAGCGGCTGCGCGCCCGCTGCGAGATGGTGAAGGTGCTCGGCAGCTACCCGCGCTCGACCGGCGTGCGCTGAGGCCAGGACGCGCGCTGTCCGCGGCGCGGAGACGGCGACCTTCACGGTGCGAGGCCGCTCCCGCTACGACCGCTGCGGCGAGAAGGCGCTGCTCCGGGGCGGCAACGAGAGGGTCATGTGGCTGAGCACGGGGAACGACGGCATGCCGGAGTTCGAAAAGATCGCGAAGACCGGCGCCAACGCCGTGCGGATCGTCTGGCTGACCGAGGAGTCCGCCGCCGATCTCGATCGGGCCATCACCAATGCGCTCTCGCAGAAGCTCATTCCGATCGTCGAGCTGCACGACGCCACCGGCAAATGGGATCTCTTGCCGAGCCTGGTCGATTGCTGGACGAGAATCGGATGTCGTCGCGGTGATAAGAAGCACCAGCAGAACCTGCTCGTCAACATCGGCGACGAGGTGGCCGACCCCGCGTGGGAGGCGGGCTACAAGGACGCGATCACGCGGATGCGCGCGGCCGGCATCGAGGTGCCGCTCGTGATCGACGCCTCCAAGTGGGGGCAGAACATCGATCAGCTCCAGGCCGTCGGCCCCGCGCTCGTCGCGCACGACCCCAACATCCTGCTCAGCGTGCACATGTGGTGGATCGACGGGAGCGCGGCCGCCATCACGCGGGAGCTCGACGAGAGCGTGGCGCTGGACCTGCCCTTCATCGTCGGCGAGTTCGCGCATCACGCCGCGTACGAGTGCAGCGAGCACCCGTTCGACCACAAGACCCTGCTGGCCAAGAGCGTCGAGCTCGAGGTGGGGTGGCTCGCCTGGTCGTGGGGCGCCGCCGAGAACGGCGATTGCCAGGACGATGGACCGTTCGACATGACGACCGACGGGACGTCCGCGGGCCTCACCGGCTGGGGCCGCGAGGTCGCGCTGACCGACCCGAACAGCATCAAGAACACCTCCGTGCGCCCGCGCTCCATCGAGACGGGCTCGTGCAGGTAGCCCGCGGAGAGCCCGGAGCGCCGCGCCCCGGCGCCGCTCGCGCTCCGGGCGCGGCGCTCGCCGCTCCGCCCCCGCCTCTTCGACGACACCGAGATACGATGACGCGAGGCCGCACCGGGCGACAGGCTACCTGCGCGCGGTGCGCAAGGCGCGACGCAGCCCCCGGCGTGCATCCCCGCCCGCGGGCGGGGATGGTGCGACGAGGGGAGCAATGGTAACTTCGGTCGCCCGTGCCGGCTGCGACGTCCGCGCTCGCCCTCCGCGCTGCCTCAGCGGCCGCGAGCGCGGTCGCCTGCGCGGTCCTCGCCCTCCCCGCGATGGCGGCCGGCCCGCACGCGGAGCTCACGCCGGTGCTCGTCCTCACGGCCTCGCCGGGCGCCGGGAGCATCGACCGGCGGGCCATCGACCTCATCGCGGCCCATGTTCGCCCGCTCGGCGTCCGCCTTCAAATCGTCCGCCCCGACGCGCCGAGGCTGGCGCTAACACGGCTGCTCCCCGACGCGCGCGCGCTCGCCGAGGCGTGGGATGCGCGGGGCGTGCTCTGGATCGACGCCGGGTCGAGCGACGAGCTCGCGCTGTACGTGGTCGAGCGGGACGGCGAGCAGATCCACGGCCGCCGCATCCCGGTCCCGCCCGGGCAGACCGCGACGGCCCTCGAGTCGCTCGCCAACATCGCCGCCGCGGTCGCCGAGGAGCTCCGCGAGGGGCACGTCGTCGGCCTGGCCGAGGTGGACGCCGCCGCGGCGGTACCGGTGCAGGCGACCCTGCCTGCGCCCGCCGCCACTGCGGCCGCCGCCACTGCGGCCGCCGCCCCTGCGGCCGCCGCCACTGCGCCCGCCGCAGCCCCTGCATCCGCCGCGTCCGCGGGGCCGCGGGGCGCCCCCCTCGCACCGAGCCGGCCGCCGACCGTCGCCGTCCTCGTCGGCTACTCCGGCGCGAACTTCAGCGGCGAGGCGCCCTGGCAGAGCGCCGCCGCGCTCCGCGCCTCCTTTGCGCCGGTGGATCGCGTGGTCGTCGGCCTGGGCTACGACCTGATCTTCCCGACCGCGATCGGCGACGAGCGCTCCGGGTTCGAGCTCATGCGGTACCCGGTGCTCACGAGCGCGCAGGTTCGGTTCGGTCTCCCGCTCGGCTTCGACCTGCTGCTCGGGGCGCGCGCCAGCGTCGATGTCGTCCAGCGCATCCCCCGGCGTGGCGCGCCGCCGACCACGACCACCACCTCGCCGCCGACCACCACCTCGCCGCCGGCCACCACCACCTCGCCGCCGACCACCACCTCGCCGCCGACCACCACCTCGCCGCCGGCCACCACCTCGCCGCCGACCGCGACCACCGCGCCATGGCGCCCCCCGTCGTGGCCGCCGCCGTGGCCGCCGCCGTGGCCGCCGCCTCCGCGGCCGCGCGGCGATGCGCCGCTGGGCGGCTCGCCCTGGCCGTGGCCAGAGGCCGATCCGCAGAAGCCCCCGCCGCCTCCGCCGGAGACCCAGACCGACGTGCTCGTGAGCGTCGCGCCGGTCGCGGAGCTCGGGGTTCCGCTCACCAGGGAGCTTCGCCTCAAGCTGACGCTGGGCGTGGACTTCCTCCTGACGCGACCTGACGCCGCCGTGCACCCGAGCCTCGCGCTCGATCCCCACCCGGTGCGGTTCCTCACCGGGCTCGGGCTGGAGCTCGGCTTCCCCCCGTCGGCCCCGCCGCAGCCGCGGGCGCGGCCGGCCGACACGCCTTCGCACCCGCGGCGGAGATCTCCGCCGCAGAAGGAAAATTGACCCGGTTCGGGCCGGGTGCCGCACCTCTTGGCCGCGATGGACGCTGAGCACACACGGGCGCTTCGCGCGAGCTTCGGGCTGTCGCCCGAGCCACGCTTGACCAGCGCCATGATGCGCCCCGCTCCCGTCCTGTCGACCGCCGCGCCCGCGTCGCCCGATCTCGAGCGGATGCGCCGCGCTGGCGCCGGGGACGCGGCGGCCCAGGCCTGGCTCATGACCCAGGTGATCTCGCGGGTCCGCCGGATCGCGCGGGCGTTCGTCCGCACATCGGCCGACGCGGACGACGCCGCGCAGCTCGCCCTGCTCGCGATCCTCGAGAGCGCCGCGACCTACCGCGGCGAGGCCGCCGTCGAGGCCTGGGCCCGGCGCATCGCCGTGCGCACGGTCCTCCGGTACGCCAGGCAGCAGCGCCGGGACGGCGCGCCGGTCGCCCCGGAGAGCGCGATTGACGAGGAGCTCGTCGATACGCCGCGCCAGCGCCCCGGCGAGGCCCTCCCGCGCGAGGTGCGCGAGTACCTCGACGGGCTGCCCGAGGCGCAGCGCGACGTGATCATCCTGCACCATGCGCTCGAGTACTCCATCGAGGAGATCGCTGGAATGACGGAGGTCAGCCCCGACACGGTGAAGAGCAGGTTACGCCTCGGGATCGGCGCGCTCCGCAAGCAGGTGCGCCAGGACATCGCCGTCGGCCGGAAGAGGGCGTCATGACGGGCCCGCAGAAGTCCGAGGTCGACGTGGACCGCCTGCCCACCCTCCTCGTCACACAGGCGCGCGGCGATCCACTCCGCCCGGAGGACGCGGCGCTGCTCCGCCGCGCCGAGGAGGCGGACCCCGATTTCCGCGTGGAGGCGCAGCTCTGGGCTGCGATCGGAGCGCTCGGCGACGCGCGCGGCGACGGGCGCGAGCTCAGCGAGGCCGCCCTGATCGAGCGGGTGCTCGCGCGCGCCCACGGCGAGCCCGCGCCGCGGAGCACGGCGCGGCCGCGCGCGGCGCCGCGGCCGATGCTGCGGCGGGGGGTCGCGGCGGCGGTCGCGGGCGTGGCGGTCGCGGCGACCCTCCTGGTCGCGCTCGCGGCCGAGCTGATGGACGGGGTGGACGAGGCGCCTCCGCCCGCGCCGGGCGGGAGCGAGGCGCTCGATCCGAACGGCGCGCCGCGCATGCTCCCGGGCCCCCCCTCGCCCGCGCCGCCGGAAGAGCCCCCGCCCGGCGCGGGCACGGTGGCGGCGGAGCCCCCGCCCGGCGCGGGCGCGGGCACGGCGGCGACGGAGCCCCCGCCCGGCGCGGGCGCGGCGGCGAGCGAGCCCGCGGACACCGCTGTCGTCGAGGCCCGGCATCGCGCTCCACGGCCGCCCAGGCCGCGTCCGGAGGAGCCCGCGATGGGCGCCGAGGCGCTGCTCCTGCGCGCGCAGTCCCGGCTCGGTCAGGGGAAGACCGCCGAGGCGCTCGCCGCGTACCGCGCCCTGCTCGCGCGGCACCCGGAGAGCCCCGAGGCGCGGGCCGCGCTGGTATCGCTCGGCCAGATCGCGCTCCGCCAGGGCAAGGCGGCGGAGGCGCTCGGCCATTTCGAGCGCTACCTCGCCGGCGGCGGCCCCCTCGCCGCGGAGGCCCGGATCGGTCGGGTGCAGTGCCTGCGCCGGCTCGGGCGCACGGCCGACGAGCGCGCCGCCATTGCCGAGTTCCTCTCCCGTCATGGCGAGAGCGTCCACGCGCCGCGGTTGCGCGCGCGCCAGACCGAGCTCGGCAAGAGGTGAGCTCCGGGGTCTGACGCCCTCCCGGCCTGATGCGCGAGAGGCGCGACGCCGGACTGGGCGGCAGAGGCCGACGCGGGCTGGGCGCAAACAACGCCCCTCCTCGCCGGGGCGCGCCGACACCGCGAGACGCCTTCCCGGGGCGCGCCGGCGCCTCGCGCCCCCTGTGCCGTCGGCGCTTCGGGCTCCTTCCTCAAGGCCCCTCGCGCCCCCCGGGACCTCGGGGTCACCGATGTTCGCGCGGGTGCGGCGCGCGCAAAAAAGATTGACCCACCCTCCCGTAAGATCGACACCTGGTCATCGAGATGTCGCACAAAGTTTGCCAGAATGTAAAAATCCCATCTCGAAGCGCCTGGCGCGTCGGCGTCCTTGGCGGGGTCGTGAGCCTTCTGTCCCTCAACTGCTCGAGCTCGGCGGCTGACGGCAACGATCAGCCGGACACCGGGAACCCTGGCAGCTCCGCGGCATCGGGCGGAGGCTCCACGGCATCGGGGGGATCGACCGGCGACCCGACGCGCCTCATCGGCGCCTTCCAGGTGCGCTCGCTGCCTGCCAGCCCCGCGGAGGGCACGCCGGAGGCGACCGGCAGCACCTCCGTGCTTGGAAAGATCTACGACGGCCCCACGCCCTCCCAGATCGTGTGGGAGGTGCAGGCCGAGGAGGGGGGCTGTCAGCTCCTCACGCCGCGCGTCCCGTTCTGCAACCAGCCCTGCGGGGGCAGCGCCGTCTGCGTGGAGGACGACACGTGCCAGCCCTACCCGGCCGCGCACAGCGCCGGCAACGTGACCGTGACCGGCTTGAACCTCGAGTCGGGCGAGGCGTCCTTCGTGATGACCCCCACGGCGAACAACTATCAGCCGCCCGCCGGCGTGAGGCTCGCCTACCCGCCCGCCGACGAGGGCCAGGTGGTCCGCCTCGAGGCGAGCGGCGATCACTTCGGCGCCTTCACGCTGGAGGCCCGGGGCGTGAGCCCCCTCGATCTCCTGAACGACACGATCCGCCTCGATCCCGGCCAGCCGGTGCGGCTCGAGTGGGCGCCGCCCGGGCAGGCCGACATCTCCAGAGTCCACGTGAAGCTCGATATCAGCCATCACGGGGGCACGAAGGGGATGCTCGAGTGCGCCGCGGAGGACACCGGCGCGCTCGATCTGCCGGCATCGCTCGTCACGCAGCTCCTCGATCTCGGCGTCGCGGGGTTCCCGACGATCATCGTCACGCGCAGGTCCGTCGGCTCCGCGACGATCGACGCCGGGCGCATCGATCTGATCATCTCGTCTCAGATCGAGCAGTCGGTGGAGATCGAGGGGCTCACCTCGTGCAACGACGACGCGCAGTGCCCCGACGGCCAGACCTGCCAGGCCGATCTCACGTGCCAGTGACCCTCGAGGGGCCTGCGCACCGAACCCTCTTGCTTACCAGAGACAGGGAATCGACATCATGACACGCGCTTATCAATCCTTGTTCCTTCCCCTTTCCATGGCGCTGTTCTCGCACGTGCTCGGCTGCTCCGGCGCGGATGGGGACGCCTCGAGCGACGGGACGACCAGCACGTCGTCGAGCTCCGGCGGCGGCTCCGGGGCGACCAGCGGCAGCACCGCGACCACCGGCGCCGGCAGCACCGCGACCACCGGCGCCGGCACCACCACGACCACCGGCGCCGGCACCACCACCACGACCACCGGCGCCGGCACCACCACCACGACCAGCAGCGGCACCGGCGGCGCGGCGACCGAGCGATTCAGCTTCTTCGTGACGAGCCTCGTCGCCATGCAGGAGCTGTCGGGCTCCCAGGACGGGTTCGGCGGCGATCTCCGCTTCGGGGAGACGGGCCCGGGCGCCGGCCTGCGCGGCGCGGACAAGATCTGCGCGACGATCGCCGAGAAGAGCATGCCGGGCGCGGGGGCCAAGGGGTGGCGCGCGTTCCTGAGCGCCGTGGACGGCGGGGACGGCAAGCAGGTCGACGCGATCGACCGGATCGGCGAGGGGCCCTGGTATGACCGGCTCGGCCGGCTGGTCGCCAACAACAAGGAGGAGCTGCTCAACGACCGCCCCATCGCGGCCGATCCGGCGATCATCGATGATCTGCCGAACGAGGACGGCGTCCCCAACCACCAGCCCGATCCGAGCCAGCCCGAGGTGGACAACCACGACATCCTGACGGGGACCAACGACGAGGGGAGGCTCTACAGCCCGACGGCGACGTGCAAGGACTGGACGAGCGCGGAGGGCGACAGGGACACCGAGGGGAGGCCGCGCGTCGGGCACTCGTGGCCGAGGAGCTTCGGCTTCCCCGGCGGCACCACCGGCACCGGCGGCCCCGGCGGCACCACCGGCACCGGCTTCCCCGGCGGCACCACCGGCACCGGCGGTCCAGGCGGCGTCGGCGGCGACTTCAACATGGCCAACTGGATGTCGTCCCTCGACGAGTCGGGGTGCGCGCCGGGCGTGCACCTCGTGGAGATGGGGCCGCCGCAGCTCGACGTGCCCACGGTCGGATCCGGCGGCGGTTACGGCGGGATCTACTGCTTCGCGCTGACGCCCTGACGCAGGAGCTCCAACGTGCACCGCCCCTCGACCCGCCCGTCCGCCTCAGGAGAACTCATGGTCCAAAGCACCCGCATCACCTCGATCGCCGTGCTCGCCCTGGTCGCGGCGATGCTGCCGCCGGCGTGCAGCAGCTCGGGCAGCGGCCCGGGCGACGACGGCCCGCCCATCGAGGTCTGCGAGCGCACGAGCGACGACGCGTCGACGGAGTTCCTGAAGCGCGTGGGATGCGCCGAGGACTTCGAGGCGCTCGCGTCGGCGCCCATCGACGCGAGCTTGCCCGGCGCGCGGTCGGTCAAGATCGTCCTGGATCAGGCCGATCAGAACGCGCTGTATTTCCAGAACAGCGTGCTCTACAGGATCCACTACGACTTCGTGTCGTCGCACCTCTCCGGCGACGGGCTGCCGTTCGTCCCCCCCCTCGGCGAGTTCAACGCGACCGAGTACTTCACGCCGGATCGCCGCTTCGTCCTCGGCGCGGTGACGCATTACGAGGGGCCGGACGTCTGGGCGCTCGAGCTCTCTCCCTACGACACCGCGTCGGCGGACATGATCACCGCCCTGTTCAAGGCGGTCCAGGGCGCCTCCTTCTTCGGCGCGAAGCTCGCCTTCCACCCCACGTCCGAGTCCGTGGCGATCGAGGCGCAGAAGCTCCCCGGAGGCGTCCCCGTGGTCAGCACCGGCGATCTCTACGCCGGGATCGACTACCAGCCGCTCTCGCTGGGCACGGCCGTGGGGCGGCTCCGCTTCGTGAGGGCGGCCGCCCTCGACTCGGAGTACCTCTCCCACCAGGACATCGTCGTCCTCGACCAGGCGCCCAACGACATCTCGGTCGTCCAGGGCATCATCACGGAGGAGTTCCAGACGCCGCTCTCGCACGTCAACGTGCTCTCCCAGAACCGGCGCACGCCCAACATGGGACTGCGCAACGCGATGAGCCACCCGGACCTGCTCGCGCTGAAGGACAAGCTGGTCGAGCTCACCGCGGGGGCGTCGTCCTGGAGCGTCCGCGAGGTCACCGAGGCGGAAGCCGAGGCGTTCTGGGAGGCGCACAAGCCCGTACCCGTCACGCTCCCGCCGCTCGATCTGACGGCCACCGAGCTCCTCGACCTCGAGGAGGTGACCCCCGATCCGGCGGACGGCGAGTCGCTCCGGGACACGCTCAAGAAGGCGGTCCTCGCCTACGGCGGCAAGGCAGCACACTATTCCATCCTGGCTCGGATGCCGGAAATCCCGATCCTGAAGGCGTTCGCGATCCCGGTCTACTACTACGACCAGTTCATGCAGCAGAACGGGTTCTACGACCGGATCGAGGCCCTGCTCGAGGACCCCGAGTTCAAGACCGATCCGGCGGTCCGCGACAGGGAGCTGAAGGCGCTGCGCGACGCCATGAAGGACGCGCCCCTCGACGCCGACTTCCAGGCGCTCCTCCAGGCGAAGATCGAGGCGGACTATCCCGGGTTCAAGATGCGCTTCCGCACCAGCACGAACAGCGAAGATCTGGAGGGATTCCCGTGCGCAGGATGCTATGATTCGCACACCGGCGACCCGGCCGACTGGGAGGACGTGGCGGACGCAATCCGCAAGACGTACGCCAGCGCCTGGAAGCTCCGTACCTTCGATGAGCGCACTTATTACGGCATCGACCACAGGTCCCTCGGGATGGCCCTGCTCGTGCATCACAACTTCCCGAACGAGGAGGCGAACGGCGTGGCCGTGACCAACAACCCGTTCGATCCCTCGGGGCTCCAGCCTGCCTTCTACGTCAACGTGCAGAAGGGCGGCAGCGTGGAGGTCGTGGCCCCGCCCCCCGGCGTGACGAACGACGCGTTCCTCCACTTCTTCAACCAGCCGAATCAGCCGGTCACGTACCTGACCCACTCGAGCCTCGTGCCGGAGGGTCAGACGGTCCTCACGCCGGCGCAGGTGCATCAGCTCGGCGTGGCGCTCGACGCCATCCACGACCGGTTCTCGCCGGCCTACGGGCCCGCGTCGGGCAACAGCGGCTGGTACGCGATGGACGTGGAGTTCAAGTTCGACGACGACGAGAACCCGGGCGAGCCGCCGGCCCTCTTCATCAAGCAGGCACGCCCCTACCCGGGACGCGGGGCGGCATCCGAGGCGCCGTGATGCGGGCACGCGCGCGGCCGGGCGGGCCGCACCTCACGAGCGCCCCGAGGAAGAGCGGCGCCTCATGATCGACTGGCTCGGGTGGCTCACCCAGGGGAGCGTCGTGGAGCTCCGCGTGGCCCTCGTGTCGCTCCTGCTCGCGTTCGGGCTCGGACAGGCGGTCGCGGTCGTCTACATGGCCACGTTCCGCGGGCTCTCGTACTCCCGCTCCGCCGTGCACAGCATGGCGATGGGCAGCGTCATCGCCTGCATGCTCATGCTCGCCGTCGGCAACAGCATCGCCGCCGGCATCGGCGTCGCCGTGGGCCTCAGCGCGGTCCGGTTCCGGACGACCCTGCGCGATCCGCGCGACATCATGTTCATCTTCGCGGCGCTCGGCGTCGGCATCGCCAGCGGGCTCCAGGCGCACGCCGCGGCCCTCCTCGGGACGGCGATGTTCGCGGGCGGGTCGTTGCTCCTCCACTTCACCGGTTACGGCGCGCGGCATCAGCCCGACGGCCTGCTCCGCTTCACGGCGCCCGCGGGGCCCGGGGCGGAGGAGGAGATCACGAAGCTCCTCCGCACGCATTGCCGCACCTTCTCGCTCGTGACGCTCCGGGAAGCCGCCCAGGGGACCGTCATGGAGCACGCCTATCAGATCACCGTGCGCGCCCCGGAGCTCCGCTCCTCGCTCGTCTCGAGGCTGCAGGCCATCCCGGGCGTGCAGGACGTCTCTCTCCTGCTCCAGGAGCCGACGCTGGATCTCTAGGGACCGAGATCCACCGCCGGCGGGCCTGTTTTGCGCCCTCGCGGGCCATCCCGACTCGTTGACGCGATCGCCGTTGTCTTCACCGCGCAAGGAATCACCGATGCTCAGCTACCCGCGACTCCGCTCGACGCTCCAGGATGCCGGCCCCGCGATCACCCTCGTGCTCACGCTCGGGGCGGCCCTGTGGCTCCACGTGGGCGGCAGCCCGCACGGCCGGGTCTTCGGATACGCGGAGGCGCTGCCCGAGGTGATCTCGCCGGTCGAGACCGCGCGGGTGGCCACCGTCGAGGTGGCCGTCGGCGAGGAGGTCGAGGCCGGGCAGATCATCGCGACGCTGGACGCCTCGGTGATCGACGGCGAGATCGGCGTCGCCAGGGCGGAGAAGGAGCAGATCGAGGCCGACCTGCGCGCGGAGCTGGCCCTCCTCGAGCAGGAGATCGATATGGATCGCGAGTCGGTCGAGCGCGACATCGCGGTCCACCGCGAGGAGCAGCGCCGGGCGCTCGCCGAGGCGAAGGTGCTGGACAGCGAGATCTCGAGGATGAAGCAGCTCGTCGAGGACCGGCAGGCGGTCCTCGACGACCTGACGAAGCTCGACCTGCAGCACGCGACGGCCACGGCGATCGCCCGCGAGAAGCCGCGCACGCTGAGCGTCCTCGCGGCGCAGCTCAAGGCGGCGGAGCGGCGCCGGGATCAGCTCCGGGACCAGACGTCCGGGCTGGCGGCGAAGCTCGACGCGGACGTGCGCGTCGCGGCCGAGACCATCGCGATGCTCGAGAAGCGGCGCGAGTCGTACGTGCTGCGCGCCGCGAACGCGGGGCGCGTCGCCTCGATCCTCAAGCAGCCCGGCGAGGTCGTCCCGGCCGGCGAGCCGCTGGTGCAGCTCCTGAGCGCGCGCACGGGTGCGCGCGTGGTCGCCTGCGTCCCCGAGCGCTCCGCGTTCGGCGTCCACGAGGGGGACGCCGCCAAGCTCTGGATCCGGGGCCAGCTCGGCGATGCGCTCCCGGGCACGGTCCTCACGGTGGGTCCGCTCGTCTCGGAGCTCCCGCCGCGTTGCTGGTCGGCGCCGGACATGCCCGCGTGGGGTCGCGTGGTCACCATCACGCTGGACGCGCCGGTGGCCATCGTGCCCGGGCAGGCGTTCGACATCAGCTTCGACCGCCGCGGCGCCGCCGCCGCGGCCCCGCCGCCGAAGGCCCCCGCAGCGCCGGACGCCGACGCGCCGCCCGGGGCCGGCGCGCCGCCCAGGGCCGCCGCGCCTTCGGCCCAGCGCGTCCTGCAGATCCCCCCGGCGCTCGCGATGCGCTCGCGCTTCGAGCCGTCCGGCATCCTCGCGCGCCCGGGCGAGTCGCGGTACCTCGTCGTCAGCGACGACACGGGCCAGAAGCGCAACGAGGGCGTGCCGTGGCTCTTCGCGATGTCCGCGAGCGGCGCCGTCGATCCGGAGCCGGTGCCGGTGCGCGGCGTCGAGGAGCTCAACGACATCGAGGGGATCGCCGCGGGGGACGCGGGCGAGGTCTACCTCCTGTCGTCCCAGAGCTACAGCAAGAAGGGCAAGCGCAAGCGGGAGCGGACCGCGCTCCTCCGCCTCCGCCCGGAGGGCCAGGGCTTCCGCGTCGACGGCGCGATCCACCTGGCGGAGGTCCTGGACGCGGCCCCGGCGCGCGCCGCGGCGCTCGGCCTCCCCGACGGGACGCGGGCGCTCGACATCGAGGGCCTCGCGTTCCGGCAGGGCGCCCTGTACCTCGGGCTGAAGGCGCCGCTCGATCCGCAGGGCAACGCGATGATCTGGCGGATCGAGTCCCCGGGCGCGCTCTTCGGCGAGGGGAGCGCCTCCCCGGTCAAGGTCGCGGTGGCGAGGGACAAGGGCGCCGCGGACGAGGCGAGGCGCTTCGACGCGGCGCGCGTCTCGCTGTGGGCGCGCGCCCGCGTCGACGTGGAGCTCGCCGGGCGCCCCACGCCGGGCGGCATCTCGGATCTCGTCTTCATGCCCGACGGCGCGCTCGCGATCACGTCCACGCCCTCGACGGCGGACGGCGACGCCGGCGCGCTGTGGCGGGTGGATCGCCCCGAGGCCGGGGCCCTCTCCCCGCGCCTCGTGCAGCGGTTCCCCGAGCTCAAGCCCGAGGGGATCTCGCCGTCGCTCACGCCGGGCAAGCTGATGATCGTGTTCGACGCCGGCAGCGCCGCGCCGTCGTTCCAGGAGGTCTCGTGGAGCCCATGACGCCGCGCGCCCGGGGCGCGGCGCTGTCGATCACGCTGCTCTGCGCGGCGCTCGCGGGGTGCGCCGCGCCGCCGAGGGCGTCGGCCTCCGATCGGGCGATCGCCCTCTACCGCGAGGGCCGCTCGCCCTCCGGCGCGGCCGCGCAGCGGCGCGCGGGCCCGGGGCTCGGCGCGCGGGTGGCCGCCGCCGGGGAGCCGCTCGCGCTGACCGTGGACGACGCCGTCGCCTGGGCCAGGGAGCGCAGCGCCGAGCTCGCCGCGCAGGACGCCCGCGCCGGCGCGGCCGCGGCGCAGATCGAGGCGGAGGACCATTTCGAGAACCCGGAGCTCCGCCTGTCGAACATCGACGTCGAGCCGATGGTCCACGGCGAGCCGCGGGTGAGCGCCGCGCTCCGCTTCCCGTTCGCGCGCCCGGGCGAGGTCGGCGCGAACGTCGCGGCCGCGCGCGCGGACGAGGCCAAGGCGCGCGGCGAGGCGCGCGAGATCGAGATCGCCATGGAGGCCGAGATCCGCGCGCTCTTCGACCAGGTGCTGCTCCTCGACGCGGAGATCGCGGCCGCCGACGCGGTCGCCGCGGCGCGCCGGTCGCTCGCCGCGTGGATGAAGAAGCAGCTCGCGGCCGCGCGCACGACGGCGCTCGACGAGGCGATGACGGAGCTCGCCGTGGTCGACGCGGAGCAGGACACCGTGGACCTGCGCGCGCAGCGGAGCGCGGCGCTCGGCGCGCTCCTCGCGCGCCTGGGGCTCGACCCGTCCGTGCCCGTGCGCGTCCTCGGCGAGCCGAAGGCCACGTGGCCGCCCCCGGAGCTGCCCACGGAGGAGGCGGCGGTCGAGCTCGCGCTCCGGCGCCGGCCCGAGATCGAGCTCGCGGCCGCGCAGCTCGACGAGGCGGACGCGGCGCTCCACGCCGGGCGCGGCGAGCGGTGGCCGTGGCTCTCGTTCTTCGAGGTCGGCTACGACTTCGAGCCCCGCACCCGGACCGGCCTCGGCTGGACGTTCGGGCTCGCCGTCGACCTGCCGATCTTCGACACCCGCAGCGCGACCGTCACCGCGGCGGACGCGGCGCGCAAGGCGGAGCTGCGCGCGATGGCCGCCGCGGTGGAGCTGGTGACGCGCGAGGTGCGGACGAGCTTGAGCGAGGCCCGGGCGGCCCGGGACGCCGCGACCGAGATCCGGCGCCGGATGCTCCCCGCCGCCGAGCGCGCGGGCGAGGAGGCCAGGCGGGTGCTCGAAGGCCACGCCATCGACGCGGGCGAGGCGCTCGAGGCCGACGAGCGCCGCATGCGCCTGGAGCTGCGATGGCTGCGCTCCGTGCGCCGGTACTGGGAGGCCGTCGGCGAGCTCCGCCACGCGGTCGGCGGCCGGCTCCCGGCGGAGGCGGGGCGGGCGCCGAGGAGCGGGGGCGTCGAGCGAGATGCGCCACGCTAGGCTGGGCACGACGCGCTTCCGGCGCGCGCCTGTCCTCCTGCTCGTCCTCGTCGCGGCGTGCCACGGCGGTTGCGTGCCCGAGGAGAACAGCGACCTGGTCTTCGATCGGACGCGGCTGCACACGATCGAGATCCGGGTCGACGAGGAGCACCTCGATCGGCTCGCCACGGACCTCGAGGATCGCGTCCCGTGCACGATCACCTACGACGGCGAGGTCGTCAGCGGCGCTGGCATCCGGCAAAAGGGCAACGATCTCCGGGATCTCGCCGAGAAGCCGAGCTTCAGCGTCAAGCTCGACGAGTTCGATGAATGGTCGGATCTGCACGGGCTCAAGAAGCTGTTGCTGAACAGCGCCGAGCAGGATCCGACGTTCCTGCGCGAGCAGATCGGCGCGGTGCTGCACGCCCGCGCCGGCGTGCCCGCGGCGCGCATCGCGCACGCGGTGGTGAGCCTCAACGGCGTCGACAAGGGGATCTACGTGGTCACCGAGGCCATCGACAAGCGGTTCCTCCGGCGCCATTTCGGCGAGGAGAACGACGAGGGCGCGCTCTACGAGGGCCCGTGCTGCGGCGACTTCGTCGACGACATCGACGCCGTGGAGCTCGACAGGGGGGAGGACGACGGGGCGGCGGACCTCCGCGCGCTCGCCGGCGCGATCCGGGACACGCCGGACGATCGGTTCGCGGCGGAGGTGGGCGAGCGGCTCGACCTGGATCGATTCATCACGAGCTACGCCCTCGAGGCGATCCTGGGTCACTGGGACGGCTACGCGTACCGGGCGAACAACTACTATCTCTACAAGAGCCCGGTCGATGGGCGCTTCGTGTTCATGCCCCACGGCATGGACCGGGTCCTGGAGGAGGTCGATTTCGACGTCGAGACCGCGCCCGTCGCCGTGCTCCCGCGCCGGATTCACGGCATCCAGGCGCTCGACGATCGATTCCACGCCGAGATCGCCCGCCTCGTGAGCAGTGCATGGGACGAGGACGCCGTGCTCACGGTCGTCGATCAGGCGGCGGAGGTGGTCGGCGCGGCCAGCGCCGGCGAGGCCACCCGGAGCGATGTTCTCAGGTTCAACGTCAACGTGAGCGAGCTGCGCGACGATCTGAAGCAGCGCCGCGCGCTGCTCGACCCCGCGATCGTCTGCGGCGACGGCGAGGTCGAG
Organism: Sorangium cellulosum; assembly: GCF_004135735.1. Classification (GTDB taxonomy): domain Bacteria; phylum Myxococcota_A; class Polyangia; order Polyangiales; family Polyangiaceae; genus Sorangium; species Sorangium cellulosum_F. Next base: position 9,215,266 of record NZ_CP012670.1, read on the forward strand.
GGGCTCGAGACGTGCGATGACGGCAACACGGCGGCGGGCGACGGGTGCAGCGCGAGGTGCCGCGCCGAGCCTTGACGGGCGGCGCGCGGGGCGCGGCGGCGCCGATCCGGGGAGCCCGGAGGATCCGTCCGCGTCGCGCAGGGACGCAGGTGGGCTCGCCGGCGCGCGACCGGCGCGCTGTCGCGTTCCCAGGAGCGCGCCGGCCCCCGCCTGGGGTCGAGCCAAGCTCCGGTGGACCGGTCGCGTCCAAGCGCCATGCCCACCCCCTACCGGGATGATCTCGACGCCCTGAACGCCCGCCACGATCTGCTCGCCGAGGAGCTCGCGGTCCTCAAGGAGCGGACGGCGGAGCTCTCCGCGCTGAGAGAGGCCGAGCGGCGCCTCGAGGGGGAGCTCGACGCCGTGCGACGCCAGCTCGACGAACGCGCGGCGCGCCGATCGCTCGCGCTGCTCGAGCGTGTCCGCGTCGCGAGCCCCTGCAACGCGGACTGGGACGGGATGGTCGGCGACGACCGGGTGCGCTTCTGCGATCACTGCCAGAAGGACGTGTACAACCTGTCCGGGATGCCGCGCGACGAGGCGGAGCGGATGATCCGCGAGGCCGCGGGCGCCGTGTGCGTGCGGCTGTACCGCCGCGCGGACGGGACGGTGCTCACGGCCGACTGCCCCGTCGGCGCGAGGCGCCGCCGCGTGCGCCAGGTGACCGTGGCGGCCGTGGGGGGCGGCCTGCTCGCCGCGGGGGCGGCGCTCGTCGACCTGCTCACCGTCCCCGTGGCCACCGTGGGCGCCGTGGAAGCGTCGCCGCGCGAGGTCGCGCCGCCCTCCATCGCGCCTTCGCCGGTCTCGCCGCACTCCATCACGCCGCGCGAGGTCGTGCGGAATCCCGTCGTGCACGCCGACCCCGGCGACACGGTGATGATGGGCCTGCTCCGGCCGCTCGATCTCCCCCTCTCCGACGCGCCGGGGTCTGCCGTGACGGGCTCGACAAGGCGCGTGGAGAAGCGCGACAGGCCCCCTCCCGGCGCCCGTGCGACGCCCGGGCGCCCCGGGGACGCTCAGGGAGTGACCGCGGGTTGCAAGTGCGCCCCGGGGGATCCGCTCTGCACCTGCCTGTGATCGCTGGAGTCAATCGGGCGGCCTACGCGACCGGCGCTGCGCTCTCCGTGGACGGCGTCGTCCATGGCACCATGCCGGCATGACCGGGCCTTGCACCGGAGAAAGCGGGCCGGTTATCCTGGATGACTATGGCTTTTGACGTTCGCTCGTTCAGCGAGATCTGCGCCCTCGGATGTGCGGATACTCCAGGCATAGATTCCTCCGCCGCGTCGCAAACGAGACACGACTACGACCTCCGGGATCCTCATCTCTTCCTCGATCCGCACCCGCTGCTCCACCGGATGCGCCAGGACGCCCCCGTCCACTGGAGCCAGCAGCTCGAATCGTGGGTCCTCACCAGCTACCAGGACGTCTGCGCGGCGCTCCGCGACCCCCGGCTCTCGGTCGTGGAGGAGATCAAGCGCATCGAGACCCTGCCGGCGTCGGACCAGCTCGCGCTGGCCCCCCTCCGGCGCACCTTCACGGCCTGGGGAGATCGCGGCGATCCAGAGAGGCACGCGCTGTTCCTGAAGCTCCTCAAACGTCACTTCACGCCTCAGCACGTCGAGGCCCAGCGCCCGCGTATCCAGGAGATCCTCGACCGCCTGCTCGACGCCGCGGTGAGGCGCGGGGAGATCGACGTCGCCCACGACATCGCGCATCCGCTGGCGATGACCGTCGTGGCCGGCATGACGGGGCTCCCCACGGAGGCGGTCGACCTGTACCTGCGCTGCTCGAACCACATCTCTCAGCTGCTCGAGATGGGGGATCGAGACCAGCTCTTCCTCTGCCAGCAGGGAATGCTCGAGCTGTCCGGTTTCCTGATGCCCGTCGTCGCCAGGCGCAGGCGCGAGCGCGGCGCCGATCTGCTCGGTATCTTCATGGAGGCGGATCCGGACGGCGTCCAGTTCAGCGACGAGCACATCGTCGCGCAGTGCATCATGTTCCTCGTCGTCGGGTATCACACGACCGCGAACCAGCTCTGCAACGGCCTGCAGATCCTGTTCGACCACGCCGAGGAGCGGGCCAGGCTGACGAGCGATCCCACGCTGCTCCCGAACGCCTTCGACGAGATGATGCGGTATCACGGAGCGGTCGCCTCGGTGCGGCGGATGGCGATGGTCGATCTCACGATCCGCAACCAGCAGATCCGCGCCGGGGAGACGCTCGTCCTCGCGCTGGCGGCCGCCAACCGCGATCCGAGCGCCTTCCCCGCCCCCGATCGCTTCGACATCACGCGAGAGGAGGCGCACCGCCAGGTCGGCTTCACGATCGGGCCCTACTCGTGCATGGGGCAGGCGCTGGCGCGCCTGGAGGCGCAGGTGTTCTTCCGGACCCTGCTCGACCGGTTCCCTCGTCTCCGGCCCCGCGACGCCACCCCGGACTGGATGAGCTTCCGCCCGCTCGGCCGCGAGCTCCGGACGCTCCGGGTGCTGTTCGATTGATGGCTCGTCGCCCTGTCCGTCGGAGAGAGGCAACATGAAGCACGTCCTCCTGCTGATCGAGCAGAAGAAGCGCGAGATCGCCGCGCACCCGTTCTACCGGTGGATGGCGAGCGGCCCCACCCCCCTGGAGACCAGGTTCGACTTCGCGCCGGTCATCGTGAACTTCATCATGGCGTTCAGCGACATGAACAGGTGGTTCATGAGGTACCCGGATCCCTCGAGCGACCTCGAGCGGGCCATCAACCAGCACACGCGCGAGGACGAGACCCACGCGCGGCTCTTCCTCGAGGACTGGCGGCGGCTCGGGCTCGATCGGCGCCTCGGCTGGCGCGCGAGCGACATGATCGCGTGGTATTACGCGGGCTCCGAGACCGACATCTTCAGGGAATACGGCACGGAGATCATGCGGATGTGCACCCTGAACGAGGATCCGCTGGTCCGCTTCGCCGTGATGCAGTCGATCGAGGCGTGGGGGCATGTCTTCTTCACGGCCTCCGCGGGCACCGCCGCCGAGCTCACGAGGAGGTCCGGTGTCGAGTACCGGTACTTCGGCCCGTACCACCTGAAACGGGAGATCGGGCACTTGCTCCACGGAAGCCACCTCTTCGAGCACGCGGAGCTCGACGGCGACCGGCGGGCGCGGGCGTGCGCGCTGGTGAGCCGGCTCTTCGACATGATCCGCGTGAAGAGCGACCGGCTCCTCCGTTATGCCGAGCGGACCGTCGACCAGGGCGAGCCGCCGCCGGCGGCGCGGACGCCGGCCGCCGCGGCGCGCGCCCCAAAGCAGCGACCAGGGTCGGGCGCAGGGGGCCTGGTCCGCCGGCGGGATGAGCGCGTCGGGGCGAGTCAGGAGCCCGTGCAGCGGGTCCTCGAGCGGCGAAAGCGGGCCGCCGCCGGCCACGCGCTGTTCACGTGGATGCGGGCGAGGGGCCCCTTGAACCCGGAGGAGAAGCTCCGGCGCATCGCGCTGTACTGGATGCCGGACTGCATGGGATACCGGGACCTGAACGTCCACGCCCTCGCGTATCGGCAGCCGGCGAGCCGGTACGAGCGGGCCATCAACCGCTGGGTCGCCGATCTGCAATCGCACCACGGGCTGTTCCTGCGCGACTGGATCGAGCTTGACATGGATCGGCGCCTCGGCTGGAGCGCGAGCGACACGCTCGAGTTCTACTGTGCGAGCAGGCACTCGGAGGCGCAGCGGCAGAGCATGGCCGCGTTCCTCAAGCTGGCGTTCTCTCACCCGGAGCCGGTGCTGCGCTTCTGGCTGATGGAGGCGCTCGAGGCGAGCGGAGAGGCGTTCTTCCAGAACACGCGCGCGCTGGCGCGCCGGGTCGAGGCCGAGCACCCGCGACAGCTCGATTACCTGGCCGATCGCCACGCGCTGTCGCACCCCACGCTCGATCCGGACGAGGAGGCGGACGCCGTCGCCTTCAAGGCCGAGGCGCTCGACGAGCGCGGCCGGGAGATCGCGGTGGGGATGATTCACACCGTCTTCGACTGCCTCGAGCGCCAGTTCTCGCTCTCCCTCGATCTCGCGACGAGCGCGGCGCCGCCGCTCGCCTGATCTCGCCGCAGCCCTGCGCCAGACGGCCTTGGCCGCGGCGGGGCGCATGCGCTAAGGGGGAGAGAAGAGGCCAACCATGTCCTGGCGCAGAGCACTCCTCATTCCCACCCTCATCCGCACCGGGCTGAGTGCGCCCCGGGACCGGAGCACCGCCTGGGACCGTTACTGGCGCGGCATACGGCAGACCGGCCCCGGCGGCGAGGTGCTCTGGGACGGCGACAGCGCGGAGGAGCGGGCCTGGGTGCTCGGCCTGGCTCGCCGCACCATGGACGCCACCCTCCCCGTGGTCGACGTCGGCTGTGGCAACGGTCGCTACACCCGCGCTCTCTCACCCTGGTTCCCGGCCGCGTACGGCGTCGACGTCTCGGCGCAGGCCGTGGCGCACGCGGAGCGGGAGACTCGCGCCGAGCACGAGCCGCTCGCCGGCTCGACGTCGACCGCGCCCCCGCGCGCAGCGGAGGACGCGGCCGAGACGACGTCGGCCCGTCCGCGCGTGTCGTTTCGGGTGCTGGACATGACCGAGACAGGCGCCGGCGAGCGCATGCGCGCCGAGGTCGGCTGCGCCAACGTGTTCGTCCGCGGGCTCTTCCATATCCTCGATGCGGCGCAGCGAAGCCGGCTCGCCGAGAGCTGCCGTGCGCTCGTCGGCGAGCGCGGCGCCCTCCTCCTGGTCGAGACCGACTTTCCGGGCAGCCCCCTTTCGTACCTCGATTATCTCGGCGCCCGGGGCAGCGACTATCCCACACCCTTGCTCCGCTGCCTCGAGGCAGGGCTCCCGAAGCCAGCGCGATTCGGCGCGAGGGAGGTGACGCGTCACTTTCCCGAGGGGTCGTGGGAGCACGTCGAGTCCGGCGGCGCGGAGCTGCACGCGATCGCGATGCGACCGGGCCAGAGGCCGAGGTCGATTCCTGCCTTCTTCGCAGTCCTCCGCGCGAGGCCGCGCGAGCTTTCGCGGTGAGCCACCCGGTCGCGTCACCGAGCGCCGCCGCCGGCCAGCCGCCGGCCTCTCGGGGCCTCCGCGCCAGCCTGCGGAACGTGGAGGAGTTCAAGGCGAACCCGCTCGCGTTCTACATGCGGTTGACCCAGGACGGCGAGCCCGGCTATCGCCAGGTCGCCTTCTTCGATCTCTTCGGCCCCAACTATCTCGTCAACGACGCCGACGAGGCGGGGCGTATCCTCACCAGCGCCATCGACGGGGGGAGCTACACGAAGGACGGGCTGCGCTTCTTCGAGGTGATGCGGCGCCTGCTACGGCGAGGGCTCTTCACCGCCGAGGGCGATGATCATCTCCAGCAGCGCCGGATCCTGCAGCCGTCGTTTCAGCCGAAGGCGATGGAGGAGCTGGCGGAGGGCATCGTGCGCGCCGCGGCCGAGACCGGCGCTCGCTGGTCGAGCCAGGTCGGCGCGACGCTCGACGTCGAGGGCGAGATGCGCAACCTCGCGCTCGATCTGCTGGCCGAGCTCTTGATCGGCGGCGACCTGCGCGACGACGTCCACGAGTTCGGCGCCCTGAACGAGGAGATGGAAGACCGACTCATCGAGGCGATGGGGTCGCCGTTCCTGATCCCGGCATGGATTCCGACGCGGGGCAACCGGCGCTTCGCCGAGGCGGCCGCGCGCATCCGCGCCGTGGTGGCGCGCCTCATCGCCAGACGACGCGCCGGCCTCGAGGCCGCGCGCGCACCCGACGTGGTGCTCACGCGCCTCCTTGCCGACGAGCTGAGGACGGGGGCCATGGGGGAACGGCAGTTCCAGGACGAGATCACCACGCTCCTCGTGGGTGGATACAAGAGCACGGCGCTCGCGCTCACGTGGACGTGGTACCTGCTCGCCACGCATCCCGACGCCTCGCGGCGGCTCGCCGCCGAGATCTCCGAGCAGCTCGGGCAGCGCCCTCCAGCGTTCGCCGACGTGCGGAGGCTGCGCTACACGCGGAGGGTCGTCCAGGAGGCCCTGCGCCTTTACCCGCCGGTGTGGGTCGTCAATCGCGTGGCCGTCCGCCCGGACCAGGTGGGCGACGTGACCATCCCGCGCGGCGCGATCATCGCCATCAGCCCGTACACGCTTCACCGGCACCCGGCCCACTGGTCCCGGCCGCATGACTTTCATCCCGATCACTTCGCGGAGGGCGTCACCAGGCCGGCGCACGCGTACCTGCCGTTCGGCGCTGGCCGACACAAGTGCATCGGCAACCACTACGCCATGGCCGCGGCGGTGCTCGCGCTCGCGACGCTGGCCGGCCGGTATGCGTTCGAGCCGCCCACGCACCCGGTCGTGGCGAACACACGGGCGTTCACCACGCCCGATCCTGGCATGCGGATGCGCCTCACGACAGCGCCGACGCGGATCTAGAACACCGAGTCAGGCGCTGCCGCTCACCTTCGCTGCCCGGGTGGCGCCGTCGAACCAGGATTCAATCGTGTACAGCGCCCCGTAGTAGGAGATGCTCCCGTCCTCGCTCAGGCTCCCGCCGCGCAGCACGTTGGCGGCGCTCTCGTACAGGAGAAAGGGCGCGACGCCCACGGGCAGCTCGCTCGACAGCGCCCAGGTGCCCTCCGCGCCGCCCGAGGCGATCATGAGGTACTGCTGAGCGCCGGACGCGTCGACGAGGACGCCGAGCGTCGAGCCGCTCCGGTCGCGGCACGTCGCTCGGAAATTGAGGTGGGCCGCGGTGGCGAGCAGGTGGGCGGAGGTGACGGGCTTCTGTGGGGTAGGCATGGCTGTGATCGCTGTGATCGACGACGGGGGTGAACAACTCGGCTGCTGGCTCGACGACCGCTCCGCGGCTCCGCGTCGTGCTCGACGCGGATGCGGTCCTCCGGTCGCCCCGGCCCAGGCGCTCACGCGCCGAGACCGGCGATCGCGCTCCTGGGCTGCCAGAAGAGCCCGCGGTACTTCCGGGGAGATCCAGAGGGGTCCAGCCGCTGGAACGTCTCGCCCAGCCTGAGGTGCCGCTGACGGTCGCGATCGAACGGGCCGTGCGGGCCGCTCGCTGGCTCGTACATGGCCTCGCTCCTCCCATGGACCTGGAAGCGCCAGCAGAGCCTCTGCTCCACGCCGTCCACGACCCGCGACAGACACGATTTCATGGCGACCACCTCGTGTATGCTCAGCCCATGCGCTGGACGAGCGGAATCGATGGACGCGACCGGACCAGCGGGCGCGACCTCCCTCTCCGCGCCTCGGCCGCCGCGCGAGCCTCCCGGGCTCGGCATCTTCAGCAGCTTCGCTGCGCGCGCATCACCTTGTACCAGAGAAAGCTCCGTGGCACCACAAGAGCCGGTGACGTACCGGTCGATTTTGGCGATACGAGGCGTCTCCTCTCCTCGCGCGCGCGTCTGACGTCAGGGGGAGCCCGTCGCCGGGTGACGACCTTTCACCCCCCGGCGCGCGCGGAGTCATGCTCCAGCCGCGCGACCTGGTGCCTCTCGGGCAACTGGAGGATGCCCACCGCGGCGAGCAGGCGGATGACCTGATAAGCCGGGTCGATCTCGAACCAGCGCACCGCGAAGTTCGGGCTCATCGCATACTTGTGGTGGTTGTTCTGGAAGAGCTCGCCGAGCGTCACGAGGTCGAGCGTCAGCGTGTTGCGCGAGTCGTCGTCGCTGTTGAAATTGCGGTAGCCGTAGCGGTGGCCGCACCAGTTCACGATGGCGCCGTGCAGCGGGCCCATGGTCCAGTGGAGCGGGAGGAACAGGAACTGCCACCACTGCGTCGCGAAGGCGATGTAGAAGAGCGCGTAGCCCGTGCCCCAGGCCAGGCGGCTGGTCCACGAGTTGCCGATGCGGTCGAGCGTCGGCCACTCGGGATAGCCGCCGAGGAAGCGCGGCTCGACCTCGGCCGTGCCGTCGCAGATCGCGTCGTATTGCTTCTTGGTCGCCCACATCATCGCGGCAGGCCCCTTGGCGTACCGCGGCGAGTGCGGGTCCTTCGGCGTGTCGCTGTACGCATGGTGCATACGATGCAGGACCGCATAGGCCCGGGGCACGAGGTACGAGGAGCCCTGCGCGAGGTACGTGAGGAGGTGGAAGGCGCGCTCCCAGCGCCTCGACATCGTGAACATCCGATGCGATGCGTACCGATGCAGAAAGAAGGTCTGAAAGAAGACCGAGACCGTCGAGTGGGCAATGAGGATAGCGACCAGCTCCATGTCCGACTTGTACCCCAAACCATTCCTGGCGGGCGGTCAGCACACGGTCACGATTGCAGACATCAAGTCATAGATTACGTCTCAGGTTCATGTGCTCTGTCCACGCAACGCGCCTTTCCGTCCATGACGACGGTCGTGCCAGGGAGGACGCGACGATCTGCACTCCCCTGAGCCGGGCGCCTCATGGCCCCAGGGGCATTGGCCCGCCGGTCACCGGGCGGGTTCAGGCCCCGAGAGCGCCTCTTGGCGGCGAGCGGCATCTCCCCGATGCACGCAACAGCGCAGCGCGCAGCGGGCGCGTGCTGAATCGCGCGCTGGCGCGGCGCTGCCGACGTCGCGATCGGCACGGCCTCCGGCGCGAGCTCGCTCGATGGCTTCCGCGCCTGGGCGGACGAGATCGAGGGCCCGCTCGCCTGGCGCGGCGTCCGCGCGAGGCGGCCCGCGGCGCGGGCGCCTCGTGAGCCCGCCAAAAAAAAGCGGCGGGCCCGGAGGACCCGCCGCGCTGTGCCGGTTCGACGAGGGGAGCGATCAGTAGCGACCGCGACCGCCGCCGCCGCCGAAGCCACCACGGCCGCCGCCGCCGCCCGCCGGGCGCTCCTGCGCCTCGTTGACCCGGAGCGAGCGCCCGTCGAGCATCATGCCGTTGAGCTGCGAGATGGCGTTGTTCGCCGCCTCGGACGAGCCCATCGTGACGAACGCGAACCCGCGCGGCTGGCCGGTCTCGCGATCGGTCGGCATCGCGACCTCGCGGACGTCGCCACTGTTGGCGAACGCGGCCTCGAGCGACTCGCGGGTGGTGGAGTACGAGAGATTACCGACGTAGAGGCGATTACCCATGACACATGACTTTCACGGCTTGCAGCTGCGCTCGTGAGCGCTCTTCGCCTGCCATTCGATGAAGCCGTCGCGGATCGAACGGGGACGTGCCGCGCAGCGAAGCCTGCGCAGGCACACGGTGCGTCGTCCAGTCATCCGCGCGAGCAACGACCTCCCCCGCGAGGAGGGAGAGAGAAAGCATCGTGTCGAGAGCCAGTGACGTCGTGAGGGACCCAGGCTAGCCCTGCGCCGCGCCCCGCGCAAGGAACATCGCTGGATTCTTCATCCGCCCGCCGCGCGCGAGCGCTGCGGCGCCCGCCGCGTCGTCGACGGACGCGCGCGGCCAGGCCGCACGGGCCTGGCCACCCGCCGCTCACGCGGCCAGAAAGCCGCCGTCGACCGGCAGCGCAGCGCCGGTCACGTAGGCCGCGCCCTCCGAGCACAGCCACGCCGCGGCGCCGGCGATCTCCTCCTCCGTCGCCATGCGCGCCATCGGATGCTGCGCCACCAGCGCACGGACGAGCTCCGGCGCCGCCTCCTCTGCCGCCCGGATCCCCGGTGTCCGGGTGACGCCGGCGCAGATCGCGTTCACGCGGATCCCCCGGGACGCCATCTCGAGCGCCACCGAGCGCGTCATCCCGACGACCGCGTGCTTGGACGCGACGTACGCGTGGTGCGCGGGCGCGGCCGCGACGCCGAAGATCGAGCTCATGTTGACGATGGCGCCGCCTCCCGACCGGAGCATGGCCGGGATCTCGTGGCGCATGGCCAGCCAGACCCCGCGCGCGTTGATCGCCATGACGCTGTCCCACACCTCCTGGTCGGTCTCCTCGACGGTGGCCCTGTCGCCGGCGCCCGCGCAGTTCACCGCGAAGTCGAGCCGGCCAAGGCGCGTCATCGCCTGTTCCACGGCGCGCGCCACCGCCGCCTCGTCGCGCACGTCGGCCTGGATGAACAGCGCCGCCGCGCCCTCGCGCTCCAGCGCCGCGCAGGCCCGCCGCCCGGCCTCGTCGCCGCGCGCGGCGACGGCCACGCTCGCGCCCCCGGCCGCGAACGCCCGCGCCGTCGCGAGGCCGATGCCCGAGGTGCCGCCGATGACGAGCGCGACGCGCCCGGAGAAATCGTACCGGATCATGAGAGCTCCCTTCTTTCTGGTCCTATGAATCGCGCGCGCCCAGGCCGCTCCGGATGAACAGGACCGCCTGGCGCGCGAGGCGGCGGCGGCGCTTCGGGCCGAGCTGCCGCCGGAGCGCGTCCGAGGCCAGCACGTCATGCAGCTCGGCCCCGAGCTCCTGGAGCACGACGTCGGTCAGCCCGGGGCCGACGACCGCGGCGACCAGGCGGGTCGCCGCCTCGAGGCTCAGGTCGGAGGACCGGAGGGCGCCCGCCGCGATCCCCTGCTCGAGCAGCGCCCGGAGCTCCGCGAGCCCGGCCTCGCAGATGGCCCTGTGCAGGCCGCGGACCTCCGCGATCGCCGTCGGATCGGCGGCCGCCGCGGAGAGGCGGGCGAGGTGCGGGTGCTCGACGAGGAACGCCATGCCACGCTCGATCATGGTCTCCAGGCGAGCCCAGAAGTCGCCCTCCAGCCGCGCCGCGCCGACGAACTCGCGCTTGCGCCGCGGCGCCTCCTCGGTGAGCAGCCACCGGTACAGATCGAGCTTGTCCTCGAAGTACTGATAGAAGCTGCCCTTGGGGATCCGGGCGCGACGGGCGATCTGCGACAGCGAGGCCTCGGCGTAGGTCCGATCGGCGAACTCGGCGATGGCCTCGCGCACGAGGCGCTCCCGCCGCTCCTCGGGCAGCCCAAAGAACGTGCTCTTCGGCATGCGACCGATCAGTCATATGACCGATCGGTCGCATCGTCAAGGGACATGCGACCGATCGGTCACATGACCGCGCGGTCGCGTCGGCGGGCGGCGCGGCCTCCGGGTGAGGCTCCGCCGGCCCCGTGCTATGCCCGCGGCATGCCGAACGCAGCCGGCGACATCGACGTGGAGGCGATGAACGACCGCCTCGCCCGGGAGCACCCGATCGACGACTACTACGAGCGCGCCCCGCTGCCGATCCGCCTCATCGAGCGAAAGCGGCTCGCCATCCTCCGCGACATGCTCGGCGACTGCGCCGGCCTCGAGCTCGCCGAGGTCGGCTCGGGCGGCGGCCACGTGCTGCGCATGTTCCCGCGGGCGCGCATCACGGCCATCGACGTCTCCGACGTCTACCTCGACACGGCCCGCAAGAACCTCGCGGGCTACGACGTCCGCTTCCTCAAGGGCGAGGTCGACAAGCTCGACCTGCCCGCCGCGAGCTTCGATCGCATCGTCTGTACCGAGGTCCTGGAGCACACGGTCGATCCCCCCGCGATCCTCGCGGCCATGGCGCGCCTCCTGCGCCCCACCGGGGTGGCGGCGATCACGGTGCCCAACGACCCGCTCATCGCGCGGCTGAAGCGCGTCCTCCGCGGCACGCCCGTCCTCGGCCGCCTGCTCGGCGACCGGATCCGCTGGGGCGGCGACGCCTACCACCTGCACCAGTGGACGCCGGCCCAGTTCGGCCGCCTCCTCTCGCGCTATTTCCACGTGGTCGAGCGCCGCGCCGCGCCGTACGACGCGCTGCCGATCCGCGCGTGCTTCCGCTGCGCGCCCCTGTGATCCGCGCCGCGCGCCCGGGGCCTCTCTCCGGCTCCCCTTCAAGATAGGCGAACCCACCATGACCGACCCCCATCGTGAGCCTGCCCCGGAGACGCCGATCGAGCTCTCCGTCATCGTGCCCTGTCTCAACGAGGAGCTGAACATCCCCGAGCTCACCGACCGCGTCCTCGGCGTCTTCCGCGAGGGGGCGCTCTCGGGCGAGCTCCTCCTCGTCGACGACGGCTCGACCGACGGCACGAAGGCCACGATCCGCGCCCTCATGGCCGCGCACCCCGGCGTCGTCAGGGGGTGCTTCCACCCGCAGAACCGCGGCATCACGGCGGCGTGGCGGACGGGCGCGGCCGCCGCGCGGGGCAAGCTCGTCGCCATCCTCGACGCCGACCTCCAGTACCAGCCCGAGGACCTCCTGCGCCTCCGGCGCGAGCTCTACGAGCACAGCGTCGATGTCGTCCAGGGCTGGCGGAGCGCCGTCGGACGCCGCAAGGACCGCCGGTACCACCTGAGCCGCGGCTTGAACCTCCTCCTCAACAAGACGTTCGGGATGTCGCTCCGGGACAACAAGAGCGGCTTCGTGATGTGCGCGCGCGAGGTGTTCCAGGATCTGCTCACGTACAAGGGGACCTACTTTTACTGGCAATCGTTCATCCTGGTCGCCGCCCACGCCAAGGGCTATTCGTACAAGGAGGTCGAGACGCTCTTCGAGCAGCGCCGACAGGGCGTCTCGTTCCTCGACCAGGCCGAGGTGAGCGCGGTGCTCAGGTCGTTCTACGACCTCGGCAAGGCGGCGTGGGAGTACCGCGTCGACCGGATCCCGGCGGACGCGGCCACGCAGTACCTGCGCCGCAACCCGGTGATCGACCGCTCGCCGGAGCGCGATCCGCTCACCACGGCGCGGTGGCGCGCGTACCTCGCGGCGTTCAACCACACCCACTGGATGATCACGCGCGACGTCGAGCACTATTACGAGACGCTCCGCAAGACCCAGTGGCTCACGCCCGCGCAGACCCGCGAGCTCCAGGACGAGAAGCTCCGGCGGTTGCTCCGCCATTGCTACCGCAACGTGCCTTATTACCGCGCCCGGATGCAGGAGCTCAAGCTCCGGCCCGAGGACATCCGCGGCCAGGAGGACCTCCACAAGCTGCCGTTCCTCACGAAGGCCGATATCCGGCGCCACCTCTACTTCGACATCATGTCGGAGAACCACGACAAGTCGCAGATCCTGAAGATCACGACGAGCGGCTCCACCGGCGAGCCGTTCGTCTGCTATGCCGACCGGGCGCAGCTCGAGTTCCGCTGGGCGGCGACCTTGCGGGCGCAGGAGTGGACGGGCTACCGCTTCGGCGATCCCACGGTCCGGCTCTGGCACCAGACGATCGGGATGACCCGGTGGCAGGCGGCCCGCGAGCGCGCGGACGCCATCCTGTCGAACCGGACGTTCATCCCCGTCTTCGAGCTGTCCGACGGCAACCTGAGCGGGATGATCGCGCGGATCGCCCGCGCGCAGCCGGTGCTCATGGACGGCTATGCCGAGGCGCTCGATCTGCTCGCCCATTACGTCAAGAGCACGGGCCAGGTCGCGGCCCGGCCGCGCGCGATCATGTCGAGCGCGCAGACGTTGCCGCTGCCGAGCCGCCGCCTCATCGAGGAGGCGTTCGGCTGCCAGGTCTTCGACAAGTACGGCAGCCGCGAGTTCTCGGGCATCGCGTACGAGTGCGAGGCGCACGAGGGCCACCACGTCGTGGCCGAGGGGTACATCGTCGAGATCCTGCGCGACGGGCAGCCCGCGAAGCCGGGGGAGATCGGCGAGGTGGTGATCACCGATCTCAACAACACGTGCATGCCGTTCGTGCGTTATCGGATCGGCGATCTCGCCGAGGCGATGGATCCGGCCGCGCCGTGCCCGTGCGGCCGGGGAGCGCCGCGCGTGGGCAGCATCGAGGGGCGGGTCCAGTCGATCATCCGGGGGACGGACGGGCGATACCTGCCGGGCACGTTCTTCGCGCATTACCTCAAGGAGTTCGATCATGCGATCAAGCGCTTCCAGGTGGTGCAGGAGGAGCGCGACGCGCTCACGTTCCGCGTGGTCAAGGGCGGTCGGTTCTCGCAGCAGGTGCTGGACGAGGTGCTCGCGACGTTCCGCCATTACCTCGGCGAGCGGATGCGCATCGAGGTCGAGTTCACGGACGACATCGCGCTCGTCCGCACGGGCAAGCACCTCGCGAGCGTCTCTCGCCTGAACGTCGACTTCCAGCGCGCCGCGCCGGAGGAGATCCTGCCCTCCGGCGCAAGCGGCGCGAACGGCGTGCACGGCGCGAACGAAGCGAACGGCGCCAACGGCGTCAACGGCGCCAACGGCGCCAACGGCGCGCGCATCGGATGAGGAGCTCCCGATGGCAGTGACGAGGAACCGCGTTGTCACGGTGTCGAGGCCGGGCGTGGCCTACGCCGATCGCGCGCCGTTCGGCCCGCCGAGCCCGGTTTACGAGGCCGTCGAGGCGCTCTTCCGCCGCCTCGGCCTCGACGCGGGGCGCGCCGGCACGCCCGCGTGGAACCCGCTCGGCGACCTGATCGCGCCGGGCGACCGGGTCATCATCAAGCCGAACCTCGTCTCGTCCAGGAACCTGCACCAGAAGATCACGGGCGAGCGGCTCGCCGCCTCCAGCACGCACGGCTCGCTCCTCCGGCCCGTGCTCGACTACGCGCTCCGCGCCGCCGGCCCGCGCGGGCGGGTGCGCGTGGTCGACTCGCCGGTCGAGGGGTGCGAGATCGAGAAGGTCGCAGGGCCGCTCGGGATCTTCGACGTCATCGATCACCTGAAGGCCCAGGGGCACGACCTCGATTTCATCGACCTGCGGTATTTCCGGGTCGCGCCGCTGTTCGCGCTCGACGACGTGCGCCGCCTCGGCCGCTCGTGGAACCTCGGCCTGCTCCTCCGCCGCCCCCTGCCCGGCGACCCGGCGGGCTACCGGGTCGTCGATCTCGGCCGCGACAGCTTCTTCGCCCTGGCGGGCGCGCCGCGGCCCGACGCGCTCCGCTTCCACCGCAGCCATTACGCGACGCCGGTGCCACACCACACCGGGGAGCGGCACGAGTACAGCATTCCCCAGACGCTGCTCGACGCCGATGTCGTCATCAACCTCCCCAAGCTGAAGACGCACAAGAAGACGGGCGTCACGCTCTCGCTGAAGAGCGTGATCGGACTCACCAACGAGAAGTACTGGCTCCCTCACTTCACCGAGGGCGATCCGTCGGTGGGCGGCGACGAGTTCGACAGGCCGCAGCGGCTCGGCGAGGTGGTGGAGGACAAGCTGAGCCGGCTCCCGCTGCCGGGCGATCACTCGCTCGTCGCGCGCGCGCCGCGGCTCGGGGCGCCGCCGAAGGTCATCGACGGGAGCTGGGAGGGGAACAACACGCTCTTCCGGACCATCCTGGACCTGAACCGCATCCTGTTCTTCGCGAGCCGCGAGGGCGCGCTGCGCGGGGAGCCGCAGCGGCGGTATCTGACGATCGTGGACGGCATCGTCGCGGGCGAGGGGGAAGGGCCGCTCGGGGCGACGCCGGTGCGCGCAGGGCTCTTGATCGGCGGGTTCGATCCCGGCGTGGTGGACGCGGTCGCGTCGCGGGGGATGGGCTTCGATCCGGCGCGGATACCGCTCGTCCGCGAGGCGCTGGGCGGGGCGCTGCTCCCGGGCAGCCGCCTCGACGACGTCGAGCACCTCGTGGATGGGCCCGCGCCGACGCACCGGTTCAGGCCGCCGCGGAGCTGGCCGTCGCTGCTCCAGGGCGTGGGCGGCGCGGCGGCGTGACCGAGGGGGCGTGTCCAGGGGCGGCATCGCCCATGCTCCGACAGCAGCGGCCCGAGGCCCACCGGCGCTCTCGTACCGGCGACTCCGCTGTTGCGCTCCACGGCCCCGTGTGAGACGCTCCGGCCGTGGCATTCATCCGGCTGCGCTGAGCTCGGCATCCTCGTCCTCCTGTAGCCCCCGGCGCCGCCGGGGAGGTGCGGTGAGCGCGTGGGTGCCTGTCCGTGCCCTGTCTTCCCCCGAAACGCGGAAGACCGGGGCGCGGTGACTCACGCCCGGCAGCCTGGAGGAAGCATGCCACGCTCACCGTTCCGGTCGTGATCTCGCGCCGCGCGTCTTCCCCTTCCCCACGCGCCGTCGACGTCGGCGGCGCGCGAAGAGGATCGCGATATGACCGAGCATCATGGGTTGTCGTCCACGAATTCTTGCTCCTCCTCGTCCTTCGAGCCGCTCGACTCCGTCGGCGCGCTCCTCGAGGCCGCGCGCCGCGAGGGGCTCCGGCTGACAACGTCGCAGACCGAGCTCGACCAGACCGGGCTCGATTTCCTCGTCGTGCACGCGACGGACGAGGCGGGCGTGCCGTGGATCGTGCGCGCGCCGCGCCGGCGCGCGGTGGTCGAGGCGGCCCGCGTCGAGGCGCGCGTGCTCTCGCTCGTGCGCCCGCGCTTGCCGGTGGCCGTGCCCGACTGGCGCGTGCACACCGATCACGTGATCGCCTATCCGCGGCTCGGCGACGTCCCCGCCGTCACCGTCGATCCGGCGGCGGGCGTGCGGTGGAATCGCGTCGATCCGGCGGCGCCCTCGGCCGCGTTCATCGCGTCGATGGCGGGGGCGCTGGCGGCGCTGCAGCGCGTGGACGCGGCGTCGATCGAGCGCGCCGGGGTCCCCGTGAAGCCCATCGACGACGCGCGCCAGGCCCTGGCGAAGGCCATGGACGAGACGCGCGCGGTGCTGGCGCCGCCCGACGCCCTGTGGGCGCGGTGGCACCGGTGGCTCGACGACGACGCGGTGTGGCCGCGCCACCTGGCCCTGGTGCACGGCGACCTCCACGCCGGGCACATGCTCGTCGACGAGGGCGGCCGGCTGACGGGGATCCTCGACTGGACCGAGGCGCACCTCGGCGACCCGTCGATCGACTTCGCCCTCTTCGTCGGCACGTTCGGCAAGGCAGCGCTCGACGCGTGCATCGCGCGCTTCGAGGCGGCCGGCGGCCGCGTCTGGCCCGGCCTCGCGTTCCACGCCGGGGAGCGCTGGGCGGCGTTCCCCGCGCTCGGGGCGATGTGGGGAATCGAGTCGGGCAACGAGGGTGTGATTGAGCAGGTGCGCAGCATGCTCGGCACGATCGCCGCCGAGAGCGGGTGATCGCCGGCGCCCGCGACGCCCGAGGGCTTACGCGACACTCGGGGGCACGGCCGAGAGCGGCCGTGCCCCTTGCGCACAACGAGGTTCAGCGGAGGATGGGCGAGCAGCACCCGAGCTCGCAGGTGTAGCCGACCTCGCAGCCATCGACCCCCGCGCTGTCGCAGGTATCCTGGCACGTCCAGCCAGGCCCGTCGCCCCCGCCGTCGTCGCTGCCCCCGCCGCCGTCGCTGCCGCCGCCGTCATCGCTGCCGCCGCCGTCGCTGCCGCCGCCGTCATCGCTGCCGCCGCCGTCGCTGCCGCCGCCGTCATCGCTGCCGCCGTCGTCGCTGCCCCCGCCGTCGTCGCTGCCGCCCTCGTCGCAGCCGTCCGACCCGCAGCCATCATCCGGGCCGCAGCCGCCGTCCGGATCGCCCGGGTCGCCGGAGCCGCCCGGGTCGCCGGAGCCGCTGCCAGGACCGTCATCGCAGTGACCGGGGCCGAGGCGGCCCTCGTTGAACGCGGTCAGCTTCTCCGAGAGCGAGACCGCCTCGCTGGCGGCAGGGCCCCCTCCCTTCACGCCGTACGGGAGCCCGTCGTCGGCATCCAGGTTGGCGGCCATCCATGCGTCGGCCTTTGCGATCGCCTCGTCGAGCGCCGCGTCGCTCGCGCTGCACTCGGCGTTGAGCTTCGCGGCGATGAGCTGGTGGCCCAGGATCATGCTCTTGTCGCCGCTCGGCGGCGTCTTGAGGAGCTCGAGCAGCTCCGCCTTGGAGTACTCGACCCCTCCGAGAGAGAGCGACCCCACACACCAGTCCTCGGGGTGGTTCTTCCAGAAGCCCTGCGTGAGCGTACAGCCGTCGCCGTCCTCGGACGGCACCCTGACCACGTTGCTCCGCCCCTGCGCGAGGGGATCCGCGTCGCTCCCCTGACATGCGAACAGGCCGGTGCCAGCCAGCGACAGACATCCCACAAGCATCATCCTGCTAAGCGTCATGAGTCCTCCTGCGTAGTCTCCTCGTGCAGTGCCGAGGTCAGCTCAGCGCGGCTCATGTTTTTTCGATGTCAGCCCGGGACACGAACAGATCTTTCCACACCAGAAATTTCCCCCGCCACAGCATATGCGTTGTCGACAGGACCGACTGTCCCGTGCGGCCCTATCCGTTCCCTCGGCGGCGCTCACTTCAGCCCGTACCGATCCATCTTGTTCAGCAGCCCCTGGCGCGACAGCCCGAGCCGCGCCGCGGCCTGGCTCCGGTTGCCCTGGGTCGCCCGGAGCGCGGCGGCGATCTCCCGCCGCTCCAGCGCCGCGATCTTCTCCTCCAGCGTCGCGCCCTCGGCCGGCTCGTCGCCCCCCGCCGCCGCGGGCGCCCCGCCCCGCCGCGCCGGCGAGAGGTCCTCCTCGAGGATCTCTCCCCTGCCCCCGGCCATCACGAGCGCGCGCTGCATCTCGTGCCGGAGCTCGCGCAGGTTGCCGGGCCAGTCGCAGGCCTCGAGCCGCCGCATCGCGCCCGGCGAGATCGTGGTCACGGGCGAGCGCGGCACGAGCGCCCGCGACACGTTCAGGAAGTGCTGCGCGAGCACCGGCAGATCCCCCACCCGGTCCGCGAGCCGCGGCAACGCGATCTCGATCCCCCGCACCCGCCAGTACAGGTCGTCGCGGAACGCCTTGCTCGCCACCATCGAGTCCAGCGACCTGTGCGTCGCCGACACGATGCGGACGTCGACCGTCAGCGGCCGCGCCGCGCCCACGGGCAGGATCTCGCCCGTCTCGAGCACCCGCAGGAGCTTCACCTGCAGCGCCGGATCCATGTCTCCGAGCTCGTCGAGGAACAGCGTCCCCCCGTCCACCTCGACGAACAGGCCGGGAGCGTCCTTGACCGCGCTCGTGAACGCGCCCTTCCTGTGGCCGAACAGCGTCGACTCCAGCAAGGTCGGCGCGAGCGCGCCGCAGTTGACGGCGAGGAACGGTTTGTCCCTCCTCCGGCTCCTCGCGTGCAGGTACCGGGCGAACACCTCCTTGCCGGTCCCCGACTCGCCCGTGATGAGCACCGGCACGTCGGTCGGCGCCGCGCGCTCGCACAGCGCCCTCGCCTCGAGGAAGGCCGGCGACTGGCCGAGCAGCGCCGAGGCGTCGCCCTCGCGCGACGTCAGCGATCGCTCGAGCTCCGCCACCCGATCCTCGAGCGCGAGCCGCGCCGCCGCGCGCGCGACCACGGCGAGCAGCACGTCCGGATCGACGGGCTTGGCCAGGAAGTCGTACGCGCCGCGCTCGACCAGGCGCAGGGCGAGCGGCGTCTCGCCCGCGCCGGAGACGACGATCACCTTGGCCGCGGGCCGCTCGACGAGGATCCTCTCCGCGAGCGCGGCGCCCTCCTCGGGGCGGCCCGAGGGCGGCAGCATCAGATCGAGCACGACGAGGCGCGCGCCCGATCGGCGGAGCTCCGCGAGCGCCCTCGCCGCCGCCCCCGCCTCGGCGACGGCGTACCCCTCCTGCGCGAGGAGCTCGCGGTAGGCGTCGCGGAACCCCGGGTCGTCATCGATGAGCAGGACGGTCTCGGTCACGCGTGACCGTACCGCGCCGCCCGGGGCCGGATCCACCCCGCCCGCCGGCCTCGGTCACGTCCCACGTCGCGCGGGCGGGGGCGATGGCCGGGCCATCGAGGAGCACGGGATCAATCCATGCGCATCAGGGCTTCTCGCAAGCGCAGGACGTGAGCCGCTTCATCTCGAGAGTCCGGCGAGGCCCACCGGGCTCGAACCAGCCTTGCTGTCGGGCCAGCGCGCCTCGAAGCGCGCGCCGCCCCCCGGGGCGCGCTCGTGGCGCAGCGACCCGCCGTGCCGCTCCAGCCAGCGCGCCGCCACGGCCAGGCCGAGGCCCGTGCCCGGGTGCTTCGCGTCCCGGCCCCGCCCCGTCACGAACGGCTGGAACAGCGTCGCCTCGATCTCGGGCGGCACGCCCGGGCCGTTGTCCTCGACGCGCACGACCACGACCCCCTCGCCGCGCTCGGCGACGACGCGGATCCGCCCCCCGGCGGCCCCGTCGAGCGCGATGGCCGCGTTCTGCAGCAGCGCCGTGGCGACGTCGAGGAACGCCCCGCGATCGGCCTCGACGAAGATCGGCGCCGCGGGCCCGGGCGCGAGGTCGATGGACGGCGCGCCCTCGCCCACGATCTGCCGGACATGGCTCGCGGCCAGCCGCAGCGTGGAGAGCACGTCGACCTCGCTCACCTCGAGCGGCCGCGGGCGGCTGTAGCGCAGCAGGTCGTCGAGGAAGCGCCGCGCCCGGTCGACCTGGGCGCGCAGCGAGGCCACGGTCTCCGGCCTCGCGCCCTGCCGCTCGAGCAGCTTGGTCTGCGCCGCGATCACCCCGAGCGGATTGCGGATCTCGTGCGCGACCGCGCTCGACAGGCGGCCGAGCTCGGCGAGCCGCTCGGCCTGGTCGGCGCGCTCCTCGACCCGCTCGATCTCCTCGGCCAGGTCACGGACGCCGATCGGCCTCGCGAACAGCCGGCGCCCGAGGTGCTCCACGACGAGCATGCGCAGCGGGTCGGACGGGAGCGCGGCGAGGAAGACGACGTAGGCGAGCCAGCCGAGCGACGCGCCGCCGCCGGGCGCGAGCCAGGGCAGGCTCTTGAAGAAGGCGACCAGCCCGAGCGACGTGAGGAGCGCCGTGAGGACGGCGTACGAGAGCCCCTGCGTGACGACGCGACGGGACCGCCCGCGCTCGCCGAGCAGCACGGCGTACGCCACGAGCAGGATGGCCGGGAGCAGGAGCGGCGCGGCGAGGAGCACGTCGCCGAGCCCGAGCACGCGCAGCGCCACGACGAACCCGCCCCCGAGCGTCGCCAGCACGCTGCCGAAGAAGAGCGCGGCGAGGCGCCTCCGCGCGACGCCCCGGGCCGCGAGGGTCGACCTCGCGAGGCCGACCCCGAGCACGACCACCGCGAGGACCAGGACGGCGGCGAGCGGGAAGAACAGCGGCCCCGGCGAGCGCGCGGCGGGGCCGTAGAGCAGCCGGGGCGACACGGCCCCGAGCAGCGCGATCGCGGCGCTCGCGGCGTAGGCGACCGCGACCTGATGGCGCGGGGTGCGCACGACGTCGGCGTGGGCGTGCACGAGGCCCGCGGCGACGACGATCCCGCCCGGGAGCACGCGCTCGGCGAGGGCCGCCGTGGCCTCGGTCTCGAGCAGGATGAGCCCCGTGACCCAGAGCGCGAGGAAGAAGCAGAGGGCCACGAGGCCGCGGCCCACGTTGCGCCCGAGGCGCAGGGCGGTGAGCGCGACGGTCACCGCCACGGCCCAGAGCGGGTAATACGCGAGAGCGACCAGGGGTCTCACACGGCCTCGGCGGGGTTCGTGGCCCGACGATAGCTCCGGGACGCCCCGGGGGCGCGAGGTATCCACGGCGTGGACAGCGGCCTGCCCACGACCTGGTCACGCCGGCGCGGCGCCGGGCCCCGAGCGGGCCGGCGCGCGCGGACTCCGCGGCTGGCACGGGCGCTGCTGAGAGGTGCGTCGAGGAGACGGACCATGGCAAACGCGATCGAGGGGTATCTCATCGGGGTGTACGGGGCCTATGCGGCCATCAGCGTCGGACTGACGATCTGGATCGCCCGCACGCTGTTCAGGAGCGGAGCGGTGTTCCTGGAGGACGTGTTCGCGGACAGCCCGAGGATGGCCGAGGCGGTGAACCGCCTGCTCGTGGTGGGGTTCTACCTGGTGAACCTGGGGTATGCGTCGCTGATCCTGAAGGCGGACGGCTCGGCGACGATCACGGAGGCGATCGAGGTGCTGTCGTCGAAGCTCGGCCTGCTGCTGCTCTCGCTGGCGCTGATGCACTTCGCGAACCTCCTCGTGTTCCACCGCATCCGCCGCCGCGCGAAGCTCGCGGTGCTGCCGCCGCCGGTCGCGCCGCAGATGCGCCTCGACCCGCGCGCGGGAGACGCGGAAGACGAGATGGCCGCGCAGCGGCAGCGCCGGAGGGCGATCGCGGAGGTGTCGGCGTGACGGGCGGCGCCGGCGTGGACGCGAGGCGCGGAGGCGCCCGCGGGGACGGGGCGCGCGAGGTGGCGTGTCCGCGCGGGCCGCGGGGCGCGCCGCGCCCGCGCGGGCCGCGAGGAGGAGAGCCATGATCGAGCGGATGGAGCGGATCGAGCGGATCACGGTCCTCTACGACGCCGCGTGCGCGCTGTGCGCCCGGTGCCGCCACTGGATGGAGCGCCAGGCCGCGCTGGTCGAGCTGGAGTTTCTGGCCGCCGGCTCGCCCGAGGCGACGGCGCGGTACGGGGCCGTGCCCTGGCTCGGCGAGGAGCTCGTGGTGGTGAGCGATCGCGGCGAGGTCTGGGCCGGCCCCGCGGCCTTCCTCGTGGCGCTCTGGGCGCTCGAGGGATACCGCGAGTGGTCGTACCGGCTGAGCGGCGACACGCTCTCCAGGGTGGCAGAGCGGTTCTTCCACGCGCTGTCGGGCAACAGGAAGTGGCTCGCCGGCTGGTTCGGGCACCCGTCCTGCGCGAGCGGCTCCTGCCGGCTGCCGGGCGCGCCTGCGCCGGGGCCGTATCGGTGAGGGCGCTGGGCTGCCACGGCCGCGTCGCGGCGCGGCCGCGGACCGCCTCGTGCCGCGCCGCGCGGGGCCGCCCCGGCGACGCCCAGGCGTGACCGCCCCTCTGGGCGGCGCCTGGACGCGCCCGCCCGGCGACGCCTAGGCGCCGAGCGTCTTCTGCCCCGGCTTCCACTCGCACGGGGTCAGCTCGCCCGTCCTCAGGGCGTCGAACACGCGCAGGACCTCATCGACGCTCCTCCCGACCGGGAGATCGTTCGCGCTCGCGAAGCGGATGATCCCGCCCGGATCCACGATGAAGGTCGCGCGCAGCGGGACGCCCTCGGTCGGGTGCAGGACGCCGAGCTGCGTGGCGAGCTCGCGCTTGTGGTCGGCGAGCATCGGGATCGGCAGGTCGCGGAGCGCCGGGTGGTGCTCGCGCCACGCGAGGTGGACGTAGTGCGTGTCCGTGCTCAGCCCGAGGACCTGCGCGCCGCGCTCCGCGAAGTCGCCCGCGCGGCGGCCGAACTCGGCGATCTCGGTCGGGCAGACGAACGTGAAGTCCATCGGCCAGTAGAACAGGACGAGCCACTTGCCCTCGAAGCTCAACTCGCTGAGGGTCTTGAACTCCTTGCCCGGATCGCGGCTCACGACGGCCTGGAGAGAGAAGGAAGGTAGACGATCACCGACGGTCAACATGATGAATGACTCCTTTCAGGATGGCTCGGGAGGGCACGGCGCTCGGCAGCCCTCGCGCTCCTGAAAATTAGAATCATTATAAACTAAAGTCAAGTGGGCGCGGGTGCGCTCCGCGCCGCGCGCGCAGCCCGCGCCGCTGGGTGATGGAACGGGCGCGGGGTGAGCAACGACCACGCCGGGGAGATCGTCATCGACCGGTCGGTGTTCACCGGCAACACCGGCAGCTCCTGGGACCCCACGGACCCGCAGATCTCGAACCACGACGATACCTCGATCAGGTGACGGGCTCGATCATCGAGCGGGCGCGGCCGGGCTGCGGTGGACGAAGCGAGGCCGCGTCGACGGCGCCGTGCCGCCGGCGCTGCGTCACAGCCGCTTTTCCAGCCGCTGCCTCGGCTCGAGGCCTCGCGCCGAGGCCTCCTTGCGCGCGGCGCCGCCGCCGACGAACGCCGCCAGGTGCTCGCCGGTCACCGTCGACCTCGCCGCCACCAGGTCGGCCGGGGTGCCTTCGAACACGATCCGCCCGCCGTCGTGGCCCGCGCCCGGCCCGAGGTCGATGATCCAGTCGGCGTGCGCCATCACCGCCTGGTGGTGCTCGATCACGATGACCGATTTGCCGGCGTCGACCAGCCGGTCCAGGAGCCCGAGCAGCTGCGCGAGGTCGGCCAGGTGCAGCCCGGTGGTCGGCTCGTCGAGCACGTAGACGCCGCCGTCTTCGCCCATGTGCGTCGCGAGCTTGAGCCGCTGCCGCTCGCCCCCCGACAGCGTGGTGAGCGGCTGGCCGAGCCGCAGGTAGCCGAGCCCCACGTCGGCCATGCGCTGCAGGATCGCGTGCGCGGCCGGCGTGCGCGCCTCGCCGGCGCCGAAGAAGCCGACCGCGTCGTCGACCGACAGGTCGAGCACCTCGGCGATGTTGAGCCCGCCGAGCCGGTACTCCAGCACCGACGCCTGGAACCGCCGGCCCTCGCACTCCTCGCAGACCGTGGTGACGCCGGCCATCATCGCGAGGTCGGTGTAGATCACCCCGGCGCCGTTGCAGGTCGGGCAGGCGCCCTCGGAGTTGGCGCTGAACAGGGCGGGCTTCACGCCGTTGGCCTTCGCGAACGCCTTGCGGATCGGCTCCAGCAGATCGGTGTACGTCGCCGGGTTGCTCCGCCGCGAGCCGCGGATCGGGGTCTGGTCGACCGACACCACCCCGTCCCGGTTCGAGACCGAGCCGTGGATCAGGGAGCTCTTGCCCGACCCCGCCACGCCGGTCACCACCACCAGCACGCCGAGCGGGATGTCGACGTCGACGTCCTTCAGGTTGTGCGTGCGGGCGCCGCGCACCTTCATCACGCCCGACGGCTTCCGCACCGACCGCTTCAGGGAGGCCCGGTCGCTCAGGTGACGCCCGGTGAGCGTGCCGCTCTTCCGCAGCCCGTCGACGGTGCCCTGATAGACCACCTCGCCGCCCGCGGTCCCGGCGCGGGGGCCGAGGTCGACGACGTGGTCGGCGATCGCGATCACCTCCGGCTTGTGCTCGACCACGAGGACGGTGTTGCCCTTGTCGCGCAGCCGCAGCAAAAGGTCGTTCATCCGCTGGATGTCGTGGGGGTGCAGCCCGACCGTCGGCTCGTCGAAGACGTAGGTCACGTCGGTGAGCGACGACCCGAGGTGGCGGATCATCTTGGTGCGCTGCGCCTCGCCGCCCGACAGCGTGCCGGTCGGCCGGTCGAGGCTGAGGTAGCCGAGGCCGATCTCCACGAACGAGTCGAGCGTGTGCCGCAGCGCGGTGAGCAGCGGCGCGACGGACGGCTCGCTCAGATCGCGCGCCCACCCGGCCAGCTCGCTGATCTGCATCGCGCAGGCGTCGGCGATGCTGATCCGCTTGATCTTGGACGACCGGGCGGCCTCGTTGAGCCGGGTGCCGCGGCACTCGGGGCAGGCGCTGAACGTGGCCACGCGCTCCACGAACGCCCGGACGTGCGGCTGCAGCGAGTCGAGGTCCTTGGACAGCATCGACTTCTGGAGCTTCGGGATCAGCCCCTCGTAGGTCAGGTTGATGCCGTCGACCTTGATCTTGGTCGGCTCCTTGTGGAGCAGGTCGTGGAGCTCCTTCTTGGTGAACTTGCGGATCGGCTTGTCCGCGTCGAAGAAGCCGCAGCCGTTGAAGATGCGGCCGTACCAGCCATCCATGCTGTAGCCGGGGATCGTGATCGCCCCCTCGTTGATCGACTTGCGCTCGTCGTAGAGCTGCGTGAGGTCGATGTCGCTGACCGACCCCATGCCCTCGCATCGCGGGCACATGCCGCCGGCGCGGGTAAACACGACGTTCTCGGCCTTCTTCCCCCCCTTCTCGACCGTGATCGATCCGGACGCGCGGACCGACGGGACGTTGAAGGCGAAGGCCCCGGGCCCGCCGATGTGCGGCTTGCCGAGGCGGCTCCACAGCACGCGGAGCATCGCGTTCGCGTCGGTCACCGTGCCGACCGTCGAGCGGGGATTACCGACCAGCCGCTCCTGGTCGATGATGATCGCGGTCGTCAGCCCTTGCAGGACGTCGACCTCGGGACGGGCCAGCGTCGGCATGAACCCCTGCACGAACGCGCTGTAGGTCTCGTTGATCAGCCGCTGCGACTCGGCCGCGATGGTGCCGAACACCAGCGACGACTTGCCCGATCCCGAGACGCCGGTGAACACGGTCAGCCGCCGCTTGGGGATCTCGACGCTGACGTCCTTCAGGTTGTTCTCCCGCGCGCCCTGGACGCGGATCAGGTCGTGGCTGTCGGCGGGGTGCTGATTCGAGGAGGCCATGTTCAAGCTCATTCCATGAGGATTTCAGGTTTCGTGCGGCAGGCCGCCCGTTCAGTCGGCGCGCCGCCCGATGCGCCGCGCGGCGGCGTACGGCAGCACGAACAAGTACAGGCCGGTGAACAGGAGAAAGACGAGCGGAAGCAGCGCCAGGAGGCCCACCCAGACGGCGGGCTCCTCACGTCCCATGGCGACGAGGTTGACGATGACGGCCACCGTGAAGGCGATGGACACCCAGCGGTGGGATTGCCGAATCCATTTGTTCCAGTTCAATGGGACCTCCTCTGAAGACGAGCCCGATGCGATCGGGCCCCCTGCGACGAGCCTCAGGCCACGAGCCTCGACCGGCTCACGGGATCCTCGCGACCAGGTCGACGAGCCTCCCGCCCATCATCTTCCAGCCGTAGCGCGCGCCGGCGAAGTTCTGCTTCTGGTCCGGCTTGAAGCCCGAATGCACGAGCGACAGCCGCGTGCCCGACGCCGTGGGCGTGAGCGTGAACGTCACGAGAGTGTCCATGTCGCCGACGACCCACGTGTAGCTGAGCTTTTTGCGATCTTCGATCTCGGCGAGGCGGCAGTTCACGAGGCCGTCCCAGCCGGGCTGCGGCTGCGCCTTGAACGTGAACGCGGCCCCCGGCTCGAGCTTGAGATCGACGACGGGCAGGAGCCACTCTGCGAGCAGCGCCGGGTCGGTGAGCGCGCGCCACACCTTCTCCGGCGAATGGCGCAAATCGAACTCGAAGGAAAGGGACTCGGTCTGCGCTCGTGCGGTCTTGTCGGTGAGGGTCATTCGTCCATTTTCTCCAGCAGTCGCTCGAGGCGATCGACGTGCTCCGTCCAGAAGGCGCGGTAGTGCGCGATCCAGTCGATGAGCGGCTTCAGCCCGCGCGGCTCCACCCGGTAATAGACGCAGCGCCCCTCGCGCCGGCCGTTCACCAGGCCGGCGTCTTTCAGCGTGGCGAGGTGCTGCGAGATCGCCGGCTGCGAGATGTCGAAGCGCGCCGTGAGGTCCTTCACGGCCGCCTCGCCGCGCGTGAGCGACTCGAAGATCGCCCGGCGGCTGGGGTCCGCCAGCGCCTGGAAGATCTTGTCCTCGGCCGCGGCCGCGCGCTGCATCCTCGACGTATAAGCAAACGCTTATTGATTGTCAAGCGCGCGAAGCCTCGCCAGCAGCGCGAGCGCGCGCAGGAGACTCCGCTGACGCTGGCGGATGAGGGGGCGGGGTACCCGCGTGCTGCCGGCGGGTGGGCGCGACGGCGTGGA
Organism: Sorangium cellulosum; assembly: GCF_004135735.1. Classification (GTDB taxonomy): domain Bacteria; phylum Myxococcota_A; class Polyangia; order Polyangiales; family Polyangiaceae; genus Sorangium; species Sorangium cellulosum_F. Next base: position 9,242,422 of record NZ_CP012670.1, read on the forward strand.
GGAGAGGATCCGGCGCTCGGTCACCGGGGCGCGTGGCCGCCCCCGCGGCGCTTCCTCGAGGTGGACGTGGGCGCGCTCGGCGCCGCCGGCGTCACGCTCCTGGAGCGCGAGCCCGTCGAGCGCGCTGGCGTGGCGCGCGGAGCGGCCGCGTCGTCGAGGTGGACGCCGGCGAGTTCGTGATCGTCGATGGCCGCCCGTGGGACCGGGCTCGGGCGGAGACAGGACACGCCTCGGAGGGCGCCGCGCCCGCGCGCCGCGCCCCCCCGGGGCGCCTCAGTGCACGCGCATGCCCGGCTTCGCCCCGGAGTCGGGCGACAGCACATGCACCGTGTCGTCGCCGGCCGCCAGCACCATCCCCTCGCTGAGGCCGAACTTCATCTTCCGGGGTGCCAGGTTGGCGCACACGATGACGAGCCGCCCGACGAGATCCTCCGGCTTGTAATGGGCCTTGATGCCGGCGAACACCGTGCGCCGCGCCTCGCCGCCGAGCGAGACGGTGAGCTTGAGCAGCTTCTTCGCCTCGGGCACGTGCTCCGCCGTGAGGATGCGCGCGACGCGCAGATCGATCTTCGAGAAGTCGTCGATCGTGCACTCCGGGGCGAGCGGCTCCTTCGCGAGCGCCGCGCCGTCGTCCTCGACGCCCGCGGCCCCGCTCGGCGCCGCCGCGCCGGCGGTCGCCGCCTCCTCGGCGGGGCGGCTCTCGGCGACCATCCTCTCCACGGCGGCCGGCTCGACGCGCTTCATGAGGTGCTCATACGCGCTCACGGGCGTGCCCACGAGCGGCGTCTTCGCGTGCGCCCAGCGGTCCATCGGACACCCGAGCAGCCGCGCCACGTCGTCCGCGAGCTTCGGCAGCACCGGCGCCAGGTAGAGGACGATCTGCCGGAACAGGTTGAGCGCCACCGTGCAGACGGCCTGCACCTCGGCCTTCTTGTCCGGCTGCTTCGCGAGCGCCCACGGCTGCATCCGGTCGACATACTCGTTCGCCCGGTCGGCGAGGGCGATGATGAGCCGCGTCGCCCGCGCGAAGTCGAACGCCGCGTACGCCGCCCCGATCGCGTCCCCCTCCGCCGCCGCCGCCGCGAAGAGGCCGCCGTCGTCCGGATACACGGGCGACAGCCCCACCCCCGCGACGAAGCGCGACGAGCGGCTCGCCAGGTTCACGACCTTGTTCACGAGCTCGGCGTTCACCTTGTTCACGAGCTCTTCCAGGTTCAGATCGATGTCGTCGACCTTCGAGCTCAGCTTGCTCGCGTAGTAATAACGCAGGTACGCGGGGTCGAGGTGCTTCAGGTACGTCGAGGCGAGCACGAACGTGCCCTTGCTCTTCGACATCTTCTCGCCGTTCACGGTGAGGAACCCGTGCACCTGCACGCGCGACGGCAGCGTGAAGCCCGCGCTCCTCAGCATCGCCGGCCAGAAGAGGGTGTGGAAATAGACGATATCCTTGCCGATGACGTGGACGATCTCGGTCTCTTCCGAGCGCCACCAGTCGTCGAACGACTCGCCCTCCCGGTCGCACCACTCCTTGCTCGTGGCGATGTAGCCGATCGGCGCGTCGAACCAGACATACCAGTAGTTCCCGGGCGCGTCCGGGATCTCGAAGCCGAAGTACGGGGCAGGGCGCGACACGTCCCAGTCCCGGAGCGGCTCCGACAGGAAGTGGCCCGCGAGGTAGTTCGCGATCTCCTTCGGCATCCGCCCCTCGGCCTGCGTCCAGGTGGCCAGGAACGGCCGCTCCGGCTCGATGGCCACCATGAGGTGCTGCGCGCTCCGCACCTCGGGCCGCACGCCCGTGAGGGCGCTCCTCGGCTCGACGAGATCCGTGGCGGCGTAGGTCGAGCCGCACTTGTCGCAGCTGTCGCCGTACTGGTCCGGCGCGGCGCACTTCGGACAGGTGCCCTTGACGAAGCGGTCCGCCAGGAACATTCCCTCCTTCGGATCGAAGAGCTGCGTGACGTCCTTCGTGGTCACCCTGCCGCGCTCCCGCAGCGACGCCCAGATCTCGTGGCACAGCGCCCGGTTCGCGGGGGAGTTCGTGCTGCCGTAATGGTCAACGCGGATCTGGAATGCAGCGAAGTCGCGCTGGTGCGCCGCGTTCATGTCGGCGATGACGTCGACCTCGCTCCGCCCCTCCTGCCGCGCGCGGATCATGATGGCCGTGCCGTGGGTGTCGTCGGCGCAGAGATAGATGGCCCTGCGCCCGGTCATGCGCCAGTAACGCGCGAAGATGTCGGTCTGCGTGTATTCGACCAGGTGGCCGAGGTGGATGTGGCCGTTCGCGTACGGGAGCGCGCTGGTGATGAGGAGCCGTTTCATGCTGGGCACGACTTTGCACGAACTCGCGGCCCGACGCCATGCGCGGGCGCGGCCCCGCGCGACGGCGTCCCCGGGGCACGCGGTCCGGGACGGAGCGAGCCGCCGCCGCCAACGGCGTTGAGCCGGGCGGCGTTGCGCCGGGCGCCGCGAGGGCGAGCCCGCGTTTCGTCCCGGACCGCGTAACCTTTCCGGCCCCCCGGTCGTGGTACGGCCAGGAAAGGGGACACGGGATGAGACACACGAACGACGTGGTGGTGATCGGCGGCGGGCTCGCGGGGCTCGCGGCGGCGGCGTACCTGGGCCGGGCGGGGCGGTCCGTCGCCCTCGTCGAGAAGGCGCACGCGCCGGGCGGCCGCGCCGCCACGCAGGAGAGCCACGGCTTCTCGCTCAACCTCGGCGCCCACGCCCTCTACCGGGGCGGCGCGGCGCACCGGGCGCTCCGGGAGCTCGGCGTCCGGTTCAGCGGCGGGGCGCCGCCCGGGTCGGGGGCGTTCGCCCTCGACCGGGGCGTCCTGCACACCATGCCCTACGGCGCCCTGTCGCTGCTCACGACCGGCCTCTTCGGCGTCGCCGAGAAGGTCGAGGTGAGCCGCGTCCTCGGCAAGCTCGCCTCGGTCGACGCCGCGCCGCTCATGGCGGTCCCGGTCTCGACCTGGCTCCAGGGCGCGTTCCGCTCGCCCGCGGTGCGCCGGTTCGTCTCCATGCTCATCCGGCTGTCCACCTTCTGCGCCGACGACGCGCGCCAGAGCGCCGGCGCGGCGCTCTACCAGGTGCAGCGCGGCGTCCGCGACGGCGTGCTCTACCTCGACGGCGGCTGGAGGACGCTGGTCGACGGCCTGCGCGACGCGGCGGTCGCGGCCGGCGCGCAGATCCTCACCGGGGCGCGGGCGGAGCAGGTCGAGCTGCAGGGCGGCGAGGCGGCCGGCGTGACGCTCGCGGGCGGCGACCGCATCCGCGCCGGCGCCGTGCTCATCGCCGCCGGCCCGCGCGCGGCGGCCGCGCTCGTGCCCGGGAGCCCAGCGCTCGCGAGGTACGCCGAGCGCGCCGTCCCGCTCCGCGCGGCGTGCCTCGACGTGGCGCTCTCGCGGCTGCCTCGCCCGCGCCTCAACCTCGTGCTCGGCATGGATCGCCCGCTCTACCTGTCGGTGCACTCGAACGTCGCGCGGCTCGCCCCCGAGGGCGGCGGCGTGATCCACACGATGCAGTACGGCCCCGAGCGCGCCGGGGGCGACGCGGAGCGCGCGCTCGAGGACCTCCTCGAGCTCGGCCAGCCGGGCTACCGCGACGCGCTCGTCGAGCGCCGCTTCCTGCCGTCGCTCGTCGCCAGCAACGCCGTGGTCACCGCCGACGGCGGCGGCTTCGCGGGGCGCCCCGGCGTCCGCGTCCCGGAGCTCGCCGGGCTCTTCGTCGCGGGCGACTGGGTGGGACCGGAGGGCATGCTCGCCGACGCGAGCCTCGCCAGCGCCCGGGCCGCCGCCGAGGCGATCCTGGCGCGCCGGGCGCTCGAGCACGCCGCATGACGATGAGGTCGCCGCAGCACGCCGCCGACCCGAGGGGCGCTTCCGCGCCGGACGCGGCGCTCGCCACGAGCTACCTCGGGGCGAGCTACCGCGAGCACGAGCGCTTCCTCTGGGCGCTGTCCTACCGGCTCACGGGCAGCGCCGCCGACGCGGACGACATCGTGCAGGAGACGTTCGTCCGCGCGCTGGAGCGCCCGCCGGCGCGCACGGACGAGCCCGTGCGCCCGTGGCTCACGCGCGTCGCGCTGAACCTCGGCCGCGACGTCCTGCGGCGCCGCAAGCGCCGCCCCTACGACGGCCCGTGGCTCCCCTCCCCGATCGAGGCCGAGCCCGAGCCGCCGTCGTTCGAGCTCCCGGGCAAGGACGGCACCGAGCACCGCTACGATCTCCTGGAGAGCGCCTCGTTCGCGTTCCTCGTCGCGCTCGAGGCGCTCACCCCGCGGCAGCGCGCCGTGCTCCTGCTCCGCGATGTCTTCGACTACTCGGTGCAGGAGACCGCCGCCGCGCTCGACCTGTCGGAGGCCTGCGTGAAGACGACGCACCACCGCGCCCGCCGCGCCCTCGAGCCGTACGACCGCGATCGCTGCCGCCCCTCGCCCGAGCTCGTCGAGCGGTCGGGCGCGGCGCTCGTGCGCTTCCTCCGGACGCTGGCGACGCACGACGTGCCGGCCATCGAGGCGCTGCTCAGCGAGGGCGTCCGCGTCGTCAACGACGCGAACGGCGAGTTCAAGGCGGCGCGCAAGATCGTCGCCGGGCGGAGCCGGGTCGCGCGGTTCTGCGCCGGCGTGCTCCGGTTCGGGTATGGCGGCGAGGCTCGCCACGCGATCCGCCTGCTCAACGGCCTCCCCGCGCTCGTCGTCGAGCGCCTGGGCGGCTCGGGCAAGATCGCCCCGCGGTACGTCACGCGGTGCGACATCGACGCGGACGGTCGCATCACGGTGATCCACACCGTGCTCGCCTCGCGCAAGCTGACCGCCGTGAGGCCGCTCGCCCCGTGAGCCCCCGGAGCGCAGCGCCACCGGCGCCCAGGGGGAAGAGGCAGCCCCCTGCCGGCCGAGCACTGGAGTGAGTCATGTCGTGGGGCGTGCTTCGGCCGGCGAAGTAGATACTGTGATTCAGCAGCCTAGCGCCGGTGGGCGTTCGTGTCCACGCTGGAACAGTCCGCTCGCTCAGGTCGCTTTCTGGGCCCTCTCGCGGTGCGCCTGCTCGATGAAGTGGCGAACCTCCTTCTCGATCGCCGCGAGCGCCACCCCCTTGAAGGGGCGCAGGAGGAAGGGCACGTCGAGATCGACGTCCACGGCGCCGGGGCGGAGCTCCATGCTGCCTTTCAGCTTCACCCCCTTCACCGAGAATCCCAGCTCGGCGCGCCGGTCATCGCGCCACGTGAGGAAGGGCTGATACTCCGCGTACTGCTCTCTGTACTGTGCGATCGCTCGTTCGGTCGCCAGCTTCGCCTCTTGGTCGTTCAGGTCATGTTCGATCGTGTGTTTCATGGGACCTCGCAGTTGGGTTCAGAGGCACATCGCGAGAACCGGCCAGTGAGCCGCCCACCGCGGGCGCTTCGCGGGCAAGCGCGGTACCCGGCCGATTTCCTCCGTGAATACCACGGATGCCCCCCACCCGCGGGGCGTTGACTCGCCTCCTGACTCGAAATCTGCATTGTGGGACATTTCGCCGCGCCCGGCACCGGCGCGCGCGGCCAGCGCGCCGCCGGGCAGCCCGTCGCGGAGGCGGCGCGGATCGCGGCGATCTCGGCGCGGATCGCGCGGATGAGCCCGGCCACGACGGGCCACGGTCCCGGCACGCCTGAGCCCGCTGCCGCGCCGGGGGGCGCCCGGGGTCGAGGACCACAGGCGCGCCCCCCCTGCGCGCGCCTGTGGTCATCGAGCCCGGCCTCGCGTAAAGAACAGCGCCGCCGTGGACCTCCTGTATTTCGCGCTGCTCTGCTCCGTGCTCATCTTCGTGCACGAGCTCGGCCACTTTGTGTGCGCGAAGCTCTTCGGCGTGAAGGTCCTCACCTTCTCGATCGGCTTCGGCCCCCGCGTGCTGCGCCTCAGGGGCCGCGAGACGGAGTACTGCATCGCGCTCCTGCCCCTCGGCGGCTTCGTGAAGATGCTCGAGGAGAACCGGCAGGAGGCCGTGCTCCCCGAGGATCGCAAGCGCACGTTCGAGTCCCAGGCGCTCTGGAAGCGCGTGATCATCGTCATGGCGGGCCCGGCGATGAACGTGCTGTTCCCGGTGCTCCTCTACTTCGCGGTCTTCATCGGCGAGACGCGCTTCGTGCCGCCGACGGTCGGCGTGGTCCTGCCGGGGCACCCGGCCGAGGGGCGGCTCGTGCCGGGCGATCGCATCCTCGAGGTGGACGGCGAGCGCATCGGCACGTTCGCCGAGCTCCACCGCATCGTGTCGAAGAGCCCCAACCAGGAGCTCCGGCTCACGGTCTTCCGCGACAAGCAGCGCGTCGAGGTCACGGTCGTCCCGGAGGAGAAGATCGTCCAGAAGCCGCTCGAGATCGTCGACCGCGTGGGCGAGATCGGCATCAAGCCGAGCCGCCCCGCGGCCGTGATCGGCGTGTCGCGGCCCGACTCGCCCGCCTACCGCGCCGGGCTCCGCACGTTCGACGTGGTGACGGACGTGCGCGGCACGCCCGTGAAGACGTTCGCCGACCTGGAGCACGCGCTCGAGGACAACCGCGGCGCCACGGTGCCGGTCACGTACCTGCGCCCGGTCCCGGCGCCGAACGCGCTCGGCGGGCTGGCCAAGCTCGCGGTGTACGAGTCGGGCGTCGCCGCGCTGACCCCCGAGGCCGGCCACGGCGATCTGCTCGCGCGGACCGGCATCGAGCCCGCGGACCTCTACGTCGCCGAGGTGCCCGAGGGCTCGGCCGAGTGGGACGCCGAGCTCCGGCCGGGCGACCGCATCACCGAGGTCGACGGCGTCGAGGTCACCGCCTGGTCGACGTTCGTCGAGCTCCTGTTCGCCGCGCCGGACCGGCCGCACGTGATCACCTGGCAGCGCGCGGGCCACCGCAAGAGCGGCACCATCGAGCTGCGCCGCGAGGACTGGATCGACGAGTACGGCCAGCACCGCCCGCGCTTCTACCTGCGCGCGTCGAACTGGTCGCCGATGGTGGCCGAGCCGTTCGTCGACAGCCCGTCCGCGTTCCAGTTCGCGCTGGAGAGCGCGATCGACGAGACGTACGACGTCATCCGGTTCATCGTGGTCGGGATCGTCCGCATCATCGAGGGCAAGGTCAGCATCTCCACGCTGGGCGGCCCGATCACGGTGTACGACGTGATCGGCGAGGAGGGCGCGAAGGGGGTCAGCTACTTCGTGTGGGCGATGGCGGTGATCTCGATCAACCTCGGGCTCATCAACCTGCTGCCCATCCCCGTGCTCGACGGCGGCCACCTGCTGTTCTTCACGTTCGAGGCCGTGCTGCGGCGCCCGCTGCCGCTGCGCGTCCGCGAGATCGCGAGCCTGGTCGGGCTCGTGGTGCTCATCGGCCTGATGGGCATCGCCTTCAAGAACGACGTCGAGCGCCGCTGGGACGTGATCCAGGGGCAGTTCAAGGAGCTCGTTGGCTGACCGGACGCGAGGTGACGGGGGCGGCGCGGCGCGCGCGCCCCAGGGCCCGGCGGGCCCGCGGCGGCCCGGCGAGGGCGGGGCGCGGGCGGTCGCGGCGCGCGTGCTCGCGCGGGTGTGGGGCTCGGACGCCTTCGCCTCCGCGGCGCTGGACGCGGAGCTGCGCCGCGCGCCGGCGCTGGATCCGCGGGACGTCGGCCTCGCGACCGAGCTCGTCTACGGCGTCCTGCGCGCGCAGGCGGCGCTCGAGGGGCGCATCGCCGAGCTCGCCGCGAAGGGCGGGTGGGCGACGGACCCGCTGGTGCGGGCGCACGTGCTGATGGGCGCGTACTCGCTCTGCTTCCTCGACCGGATCCCCGCGTTCGCGGCGGTCTCGGAGGCGGTGGCCGGCGCCCGGGCGGCCGGCGGGCCGCGGGTGGGCGCGTTCGCGAACGCGGTGCTGCGCAAGCTCGCGGCGGCGGTGGAGGGCGGCGCGCGCCCGCCGCTCGAGGCCGCGGTGGTCGCGTCGGCGCCCGGGTGGCTGCGGGGCGCCCTGCGGCGCTCGCTCGGCCGCGCGGCGGCCGAGGCGTTCCTGTCGGCCGGCCCGGTGCCGCCGCCTTCGGGGCTCTGCCTCGCGCCAGGCGAGGATCGCGACGCGTGGCTCTCCGCGCTGCGGGGCGCCGCGCCCGCCGCGACGTTCGAGGCGGGGCGCGTCTCCCCGCGCGCCATCGTCGCGCGCGGCGCGGGCGATCTCCGGCGGCTCCCCGGCTTCGGCGCGGCGTGGATCGGCCAGGAGGAGGGGGCGCAGGCGCTCGCGCTCGCGCTCGGCGCGCGCCCCGGCGAGCGGGTGCTCGACGCGTGCGCCGGCCGGGGCACGAAGTCGTGGCTGCTGTCGCGCGCGGTGCTCCCCGGCGGCGCGGTGGACGCGGCGGACCTGTACCCGGCGAAGCTGTCGCAGCTCCGGTCGACGCTGGGCGCGCCCCCGGCGAGCTCGGAGAGCGCGAGCGCGGAGGGCAGCGGCGCGCCCGGCGGCGGCGCGCGAGGCGGCGCGGCGGGCGGCGCGACCGGCAGCGACGCGCGAGCGGCCGCCCTCGTCCGCGCGACGTACGCGGTCGACTGGACGGTGGGCGCGGGCGACGTGCCCGAGGGCTACGACCGGGTGCTCGTCGACGCCCCCTGCTCCGGGGTGGGCACGCTGCGGCGGCGCCCCGAGCTCGCGCTCCGGCGCGAGGCGGACGACCTCGGGCGCCTCGCCGACCTGCAGGTCGCGATCGTGCGCCGCGCCGCGACGCGCGCCCGGGATGGCGGCCGGCTCGTGTTCGCGGTGTGCAGCGTGCTGCGCGAGGAGTGCGAGGCCGTGGTGGCGCGGCTCGCGGCCCCGGCCGAGGACGACCTGGGGGTCCGGCTCTCGCCGGCGCCGTTCGACGCGGAGATCGCCCGCGAGCTCTCGGGGGGCGGCGAGGCGTTCCGGCTCCTGCCGCACGTGCACGGGACCGACGGGTACTTCGCCGCGATGTTCGTCGTGCGGCGCTGACGGCGCGCCCGCCGTCGCCCGCCGAGATGGAGTACCTTCAGGCCGCCGAGCGGTCGAACGTGAACGCCCATCGCGCCGGGAGGTCTGAGGATGAAGAGAACGTACACGGGGAGCTGCCACTGCGGCGCGGTCCGCTTCGAGGCCGACATCGATCTGAGCGCTGGAACCAACAAGTGCAACTGCTCTATCTGCACCAAGACGAGGAACTGGAACGTGATCCTCAAGCCGGACGCGTTTCGGTTGCTCGCGGGAGAGGACGCGTTGAGCGACTACCAGTTCGGCCTGAAGGTTGGACACCACCTGTTCTGTCGACACTGCGGCGTGCGCCCGTTCGGGCGCGGGCATGTGGAGGAAATCGGCGGTGACTACGTGGCGGTCCAGCTTGCTTCGCTGGACGACGTGGATCTCGAGGAGCTCATCGCCGCGCCGATCAGGTACGCCGACGGACGGAACAACAACTGGGGGGCATCCCCCACCGAGATCCGGCACCTGTGAGCGTGGCGCGCCCACCCACGGAGGCCCGGCGTCTGGACCACGCGGCGCCCCCAGGGAGGTCGTGAGCGCGCCAGAGGGTCGCCACGGCGGCGGAGCGCACGAGGTGTCAGCGGCTCATCCGAGGGCGCCGGCCCAGAGCTTCGCCATGCCCTGAGCGGCTTCGGCGAAGTTCGTCTGCCGGCTTCGGCGATTGCGCTCGCTCACGAAAGCGGGATCCGGGTTGAACAGCATCGCCGCGAAACCACGCCCCGCGCCGATGATGGCGTTTGCCTTCTCGCGACGGACCGCCGTGAACCGCGGGAAGAGCTCGGAGGGCGCCTGTGGCACGCCATCGTCGAGCAGACGGCCCAAATGCCACGCGTCTTCGAGCGCCTGGCACGCGCCCTGACCGGAGGTGGGGAGCGGAGCGTGGGCCGCATCACCGATCAAGAGCACCCGCTGCCGATGCCAGAGGTCGATCGGATCGTGATCGTGCACGTAGATTTCTCGGAGGCTGTCAGCATCGGCGCAGCGGATCGTCTCCTGGACAGGCTGGGGCCAAGCGGAAAAGCGCTCCGCCAGCATCGGTCCGATGGAGCTGCGGTGCGCCGCGGCCCTGGGCATGGCCGCGGCCCCAGCGAAGTAGGCGAGCCGGCTCGAGATGGGGACGATGCCGAAGCGCTCGCCGCATCCCCAGACATCGAGGACCGTATGGGGGTCGAAGACGTGCTCAGCGGAGCGGGCCACGCCGATCCAGCTCACGAACCCGCCGTAACGTGCCTGGTTGTCCCCCAGCACGAACTTCCGCAGGGGTGAAGACATACGCCCGTCGGCGCCGAGGACCCAGTCGGCCTCGAGCCGTCGACCATCGCTCAGAAGGACCGCGCCTCCTTCCGCGACGCCGGTGACCCGCCGGGAGTACTCGACCGTCGCCCCGCTCTGCTCGGCAAAGCGGGTCAGAATCTCATGCAGATCAGCGCGCAGGATCGAGTAGCTCGGCGCGCCGAGGCGCTCGTTGATGACGGACAGAGGCAGGTCTCCCAGGCGCTCACCGCGATCCGACATGCGTCGCATCGTGCGTGGCGTGCCCGCGACCCCACGCACCTCTTCCTCCAGCCCAAAGGAGCGCAACACCCGGGTCGCATTGGGGAAGGAGACGATGCCAGCCCCCAAGGTCGAGGGCCCCTCCCGCCGTTCGAACACGCGCACGTCGTGACCGCGCTGGGCCAGAACACCTGCTGCGCTGAGCCCCGCGATGCCCCCGCCGGAGATGATCACCTTCATGGGGAGAAACGATGGCACCCGCGCGATCGGCGCGCCAGGAAGGTGCCCTCACGCGGGCGCTGCTGGCGACAGCACGTCACCGCCGGAAGCTCGGGGGTGTTCCGCTCGGAAGAGCTCCCCCGTTCTTGCCGCAGGCACGCCCATCCGGCGCCGCGCCTCCGCGCCCGGCCGCCTCCGACATCGGGAGAAGCCCGATTGTCGCGGCGTCCCCCGCCGTGAGCGCCGCTGTACGGTGCCGCGGGCGTGTGCGAGGATCGCTGTCGCGCATGAAGAGGATCAAGCTCAAGCTGCACAGCGACGAATACCACCTCAGCGCCGTCGGCTTCCTGTTCGAGGGCTCCGCCCCCGAGGAGGATCCTGCCGGCGTGAAGCCGTTCTCGATCCGCAACACGGTATTCCCCGAGTTCGATCTGGAGCCCGGCGACTACGTGTTCCGCTTCAGGGTGCGGAACGGCAGCGGCAAGTTCCAGCTCCTCGCCCTCGACCCCAGGACGAACCAGAGCACCCGCGCGGACTTCGACACGGCCAACGGCGCCGAGGGGCTCACGTTCAAGTTCAAGGTGACGCCATGAGGCGCTCCTCGCTGCCCGGGCGCGCCGCGGCGCTGCTCTCGCTCTCGCTGGCCGCACCCGCGCTCGCCCAGGGCGAGCCGCCGCCGGCGGTCCCTGCGCCGCCCGCCGCCGCCATGCCGAGCGCGCCCGTCCCGCCCGCCGCCGCGCCAGGCGCCCCCGCCGCGCCCGCCGCGCCCGCCGCGCCAGGTGTCCCCGCCACGCCGAGCCCCCCGACCGCCGCGCCGGGCGCCCCCGCCGCGACGGCGGCGCCCTCCCCTCCGTCCGCCCGCGCCATCGCGCCGATCGCGCCCGCTTCCGGCGGGTCGATCGCGCCGGTCGCCACGGGCCGCGAGCTCGTCTTCCTCTTGCCCGCCAATGTCACGGGCGGCTCCGGGGGCGGGGCGCTCGCGCGGGTCGGCTTCGGTGTGCTCGCCGGCTTCGGCGAGGTGACGGATCCGACCGGCTGGGACGTCAGCACCGTGCTCGAGGCCGAGGTGGCGACGCAGAACGGGCTGGCCTCGCTGATCGGGCTCGCCGCGGCCGACGACGGCGCGCAGGTTCCGAGCGGCCGCCTGCACCTGTCCGCCTCGCTCGCGCGCCTCGACTTCGAGGGCAAGGGCAGCTCGGCCTATCCCCCGCTCATCTTCTACCTCGGCGGCTCCGTCGGTCGCGCCCGGTTCAACTACCTCGGCCCCGGCCCCGAGCGGCGCGACCAGAGCCTGCCGCCGACCTTCGTGCGGCGCGAGCTCATCGCGCTGCCCTGGAGCGTCGGCGCGGCGGCGGTGTACATCACCGAGGGCTGGTCGAAGCTCGCGCCGACCTTCGAGGGGCAGGTCGCGTTCGACTCGCGCTGGACCGCATCGACCGACAGGGTCTCGTGGTGCGAGCCCGTGGGCGACGTCTTCGGCAGCGTCGATCCTGACACCCAGACCACCCGCTATGTCCCGGCCTCGCGCTGCAAGGAAGAGGTGCTCGGCGCGCCGGCGAAGAGCCAGGAGCTCAAGGTCACGGCGCACCTCGGGCTCGTCGACAAGGTCGCGGACGCGACGTTCCGCGCCTCGTTCGGCGCGAAGGTCGCGGTCGCGCTCAACGACGATGCGCCCGCCGATCTGCACGTCAACCTCCGCGCTCCGGTCTACGTGACGCTGGCGCGCGCGCCGAAAGGGACGAAGTACCGCGGCATCGTCCGGCTGTCGCCCGCGCTCAGCATCGCCCGGCTCTCGGACGGCAAGACGGACATCGGCGGCATGCTCGAGATCAGCTTTCTCGGCCAGCGCACGATGTTCTCCGACAACTACACCGATCTCTGATCGCAGCGCGCGGCCTCGCCCCGCCGCGACCGCGCGCCGCCTCGCCCCGCCGCGACCCGCGACCGCGCGCCGCCGCGACCGGTCCCGCGGCCCCGGTGCCGCATCGCCCGACGCGCCGGTCCCGCCCGGCACTTTCTTGGCCCACCGCGCCATCCTCCGCTACCGACGCACGGGAGCAGCGGAGGTGCACCCGGACGCAGCATCGGGTGGGCCGCCGTTGCCCGTCACGGAGATGCGATGGGCCCGAGCACGGCGTACAAGGTGGAGGGGCTTTGCGACGACGGGGTGCCGGCGCAGCGCGGCGCGGCGGGGCGCACGCAGGAGCTGTCGAGCCTCTGCAGCGCCCCCACGATGCCGGTCAGCTCGCACACCAGCATCGTGGCGGACGAGCCGCCGGAGTCGAAGCCCTGGTGCATCGATCACGGCGACTGGCTCGAGGCCATGAGCACGGTCGCGCTGTGGCGCGCGCTGGAGATGGGGGAGCTCCCGCCGTCCACGCGCGTGTGGCGCGAGGGCCTCGAGTGCTGGACCCCCGCCGGCGAGGTGAAGGCGCTCTGCTGGACCGTCTCCCAGCCGCCACCGCGCGACGAGGCGTGCGTCGAGGAGGCGCAGGCCCTCTCCGCCGCGAGCGAGGGGCCCGAGTCCACGGGTCCGCTCAGCTTCGCGCTGACGCCGGGTGACCTCGAGGCGGTCGCGCCGCGCCTCGACTGGAGCGACCCCGCGAGGGCCCCCGAAGCGCGCGCGGACGACTGCGCGCTCGGCCCGTTGCCGATGGCCGACGCGGCGTCGCGGTCCGCGCCCCCCTCGCCGCCGCTCTCTCTCGACATTCCGGCGTCGTTCCCGGCGATTCCCTCGTCCGCGCCGGACACGCTGCCGAGCGCTGGGACCCGGAGATCAGGCGCTCCGAAGCGCATGTCCGGACCGGCGCGCGGCGCGGTCGGCGAGGCGCCGCGCGGCCGCGGGCCGGGCGTGTGGTCGAGGCTCGCGCGCCGCGCTCGCGCTTCCCGGAGCGCGGCCGCGCTCGCCGCGGGCAGCGCGGCCTTCGTGCTCGCGCTCGGCCTCTCGGCCCTGAGCTCGCTCGCGCCCCCGGCTGCGCCGGCGAGCGCCACGGTCCTGCCCACGGCGCGGCTCGGTAGCGCCCGGGGCATCGCAGCGGCCGCTGCCCAGGCCGATCGCCCGCGCGCCCCGGCGCTCGCCGCGGCGACGCCGGGGGCCGCGGACCTCGACCGCGCCGGCACCGGCGCGGCCCTGGCGGTCGACGCGGCCCCCGCCCCGGGGACCAGCCCGGGTCCGGCGGCCGGCGCGGCCTCGACCCCGGCGGCCGGCGCGGCCTCGACCCCGGCGGCCGGCGCGGCCTCGGCCGTGGACGCTGAGGCCGCGGCGCAACCGCGTCCGCGCGCGGAGAGCGCCCCGTCGCCGGGCGCGAAGCCGGCGCCGGTGAGCCGGGGCCGCGAGCGCGGGCAGGTCCGCCTCCGGCGAGGTCGATCCGAGGCGGACACCGGGCGCGGCATCCGCTACCCCGGCCGTGATTTCGCCAGGACGGGTGCCATCCTGCGCGACTCGCGCTAAGGTGCGCGCCGCGCGGCGGTCAGCGCCGATCCCGCAGCACTCCGGCGTCGTTCAAGGGCAGGACGGGGGACTTTGAATCCCCTAATCGTGGTTCGAATCCACGCGCCGGAACCAATCGAGCGCCCGCACCCTCTGAGCAGGGGTTGTGGCGAGCGGCCTCCATCAAGAGCGCGGACGCGCCTCGGGCGCTGCCGCACCGCGGCCCGAGCGCGGCCGACGCCGTCCCCTGCTCGCTATTGTCTGGCGCGCCCGAGCCAGGGTTGTTTACCGTGGCCTCGTCGAAGGCTCCGCGCCTGCCGCGCGGCGGGCGCGATGCCCTGAATCCTGGAGGACCGGACGGCGTGGCGAGTGACGAAGGGGATCGCGTACGCGGATCCACGACCCATGCAGAAGCGGGCCGCGGACGCGGATCCTCGCCCCACGTCGACGCGGGCCACGTGCGCCCCGCGCCGATCCACGCGGAAGCGGAGCCCGAGCGCGAGGCGGCGGCGCTCCTCGAGGTGGGCGAGGCGCAGTTCATCGCGCGGCTCGTCGCGCGCGACGAGAGCGCGTTCAACGAGCTCGTGGTCCTGTACGAGCGACGCGTCTTCGCCCTCGTCTACCGCATGCTCGGCCGGCGTGACGAGGCCGAGGACCTGTCCCAGGAAGTCTTCGTGCAGGTCTTCAAGGCGATCGACCAGTTCCGCGGCGAGTCGAAGCTCTCGACCTGGATCTACCGCATCGCCGTGAACCTCTGTAAGAACCGGACGAAGTACCTCTCACGCCGCCACGCCGGCGCCCAGGACGACGTGGACGCCATGGTCGAGCGGGTGCCGCTGTCGGCCGCCAAGGGCGTGAGCGTCGGCGACGTGAGCCGCCCCGACGAGCTCGTCGAGGGGATGCAGCTCGAGGCCGTCGTGAAGCACGCCATCGGACAGCTCGATCCCGAGTTCCGGGAGGCGCTCATCCTGCGCGACGTCGAGGACATGTCCTACGAAGAGATCGCCTCGGTCACGGGGCTGCCGGACGGGACGGTGAAGAGCCGGATCCATCGCGCGCGCGCGCAGCTCCGCGCGCTGGTCGAGAAGGTGATGGGCGAGAAGGTGAGAGGCGGAAAATGAGCGGAGCGGATGACCCCAGGCGCAGGGGGCAAGCCGAGGAGCCGACCGCTTCGGGCGTGGAGGGCGGCAGCTCCGGCGTGGAGAGCGGCAGCTCCGGCGTGGAGAGCGGCAGCTCCGGCGTGGAGAGCGGCAGCCGCCCCACGCCCACGATGTCGCGACAGCGCGACGACGCCGCGCCGCCCCACGCCGTACCCGACGATCGGCCAGCCGCCCCGCCCCGGAGCGGCGATCTCCCCGAGGACGGCGACCTGCCGCTCGTCGACGAGCTCGATCTTCGCGAGCTGCTCCGCGACGCCATGCGCCCACCGCCGGCCGCCCCGCCGAGCCTGCTCCGCGGCGTACAGCGACGGATCCGCGTGCGGTCGCGGGGGAAGTTCTACGGCGACGGCTGGAGCACGGCGCGCTCGCCGCGCTCGACGTACCTGATGACGAGCCTGTTCATGCTCTGCCTCATCGCGTTCGTCTTCCTCGTCCTCGTCCCCTGGAGCACTGGCGCCCTCCCGTAGCCAGACCCCCGCGCTCCCCCGCCCCGCCCCTGGCACCGCAGCGAGGCCGCTACCGCCCCTGAGCGGCGGTCACCCGCACAGGAGACGGGCCCAGATCGGCGTTTTCGGCGCGCAGGCGTACTCCAGTACGCCGAGCACCGAAAACGTCGAGATGGGCCCGTATCCGAAGCGGGTGACCGCCGCTCACTGCGTCCAGCGGACGAGGACGCAGGTCACGTTGTCGGGGCCGCCGTTCTCGTTCGCGCGCTCGATGAGCTTCGACGTCGCGACCTGGATGTCCTGATGCTCCGCCAGGATCTGGGCCATCTCGGCGTCGGGCACCGGGCCGGAGAGGCCGTCCGAGCAGAGGATGTAAGTGTCGTTGAGCTGCGGCACCTCGAAGCGCGTGTCGACCTTGACCGTGTCCTTCATCCCGAGCGCGCGGACAATCACGTTCTTGTGCGGGAAGTTCGCGATCTCCTCGGGCGTGAGCCGCTTCATCTTGATGTAGTCGTTGAGGAGCGAGTGGTCCTCGGTCAGCATCTCGAGCTTGCCGTCGCGGAAGCGATAGACCCGGCTGTCGCCGACGTGGGCGACGTAAACGCCGTCGTTCGCCGTGAAGATGCCGACGAACGTCGTCCCCATCCCCCGCTTCTTCGCCTCGCGCTGCGCGGTCTCGTAGATGCGCAGGTTGGCGAGCTTGATGCCCGTGATCAGCCGGTTCTCCTCGTACCCCTTGGACCTGTCCATCTTGTACGGCCAGGTCCGCTCCGGGTCGTCCTGCGTCTGGGCAAAGAAGTCCTGCATCGCGTCGACTGCCATCTTCGACGCGACCTCGCCCGACGCATGCCCGCCCATCCCGTCGGCGACCATGAAGAGGCCGTACTCCACCATGATGCCGAAGTTGTCCTCGTTGTGGTTGCGCTTGCGCCCGACGTTCGTCTCGCCGGCCACTTCGATTCGAAACGTTTGGGACACGGATCACCCGATCGAAGGCCCCTGCACGCAGGGCCGAATGAGAACCGCGAGCGCGCCGGATCGAGCCGCCCGAGCTTGATCCTGGAGGTTCCGTCGAGGAGGTGTCAACCCGATCACGCCCGGACGCCGAGCTTATAGAATCCTCGCACCGGGCCACATCATTTTTCTGCTCACTTGCGGTACGCCTCGGGTGCCTCGCCGCCCGAGCTCGGCCGCGGGAGCTCGGCCTCGTGCGCGGCCGCCTTCGTCGCCGCGCCGGCCCCGGGAGCCGGCGCGGCGCGGAGCAGCACCGTGACCTGACGGTACTTCCCGCCGCTGAGCAAGGTGAGGGGCACCTTCTCGCCCACGGCGCGCGCGCGGATCGCGTCGGCGAGCGCCTCGGGGCTCGTGACGGGGACGCCGTCGACCGCGAGGATCATGTCGCTCTCGTTGCGAGCCCCCCCCTTGAGCTGCGCCTCGTCCGCGGGGCTCCCGGGGTGCACCTCCGTGACCCGGACCCCCTTGGCGACCGGCGCCGCCTCGCTGACGCCCTGGATCCCCAGCCACGCGGCGGGCGCGACCGCCGTCGCCGGGACGATGCGGAGGAACGCCCGGATGGCGGCGATCGGCGCGCCGTAGGCGACCGGCGTGCACGGCTTGCCCTCGTTCGGGGCGCAGCCGCGGCCGAGGATCGCGACGACGCGGCCGTCCTCGTCGACGATGGGCGCGCCCAGGTCGAGCGGCGAGACGCGCGACCCGAGCTCGATGGCGTCGTCGAGCGGCGTGTCGTCGCCGCCGATCAGCGACCGGCGCGACCGCAGCACGAGCGGGACGGCCGCCGCCTTGCCCCGGACCGCCGAGAACGAGCGGATCTTCGCGTCCGGGCGCACGGGATCGCGCGACGAGGCGGTGAGCCCCTCGGTCCACCTGCCGCTCTGCGGCACGAGCAGCGCGAGGTCCCACACGCGGTCGTGATGGCCGAGCTTCACGCGCACCACGGTCCCGTCGGCGAAGCGCGCGGTGAGGTCGTTGCCCGCGCCGAGCGGCGAGAGCGCCGTGAGGATGCGCCCGTCGCCCGCGAGCACCGCGCCGAGGCCGAGGACCTGCCCGCCCCGCTCCACGATCGCCACGCCGCGCCCGGCGCGCTCCAGGGCCGCCTCCGCCTCGTCCCCGTCGGCCGGTGCGCCCTTCCGGTCCGCGGGGGCCGCCTTCCTGCCCCGGTCGCCCGCGGGGGCCCGGGCCGGAGCCACCGCGCCCTTGTCCTTGCGCGCCCTCTGGGCCGGGGGCGGGGCCTCGCCCCCGGCCTCCTGCGCCGGCGCTCCGTCCGGCGCGGCCTGCGCGAGCGCCACGGGCGACAGCGACGCGCCGGCGACGGACAGGGCGACGAGGAGCGCCTGGGACCGTCGACGGCGCTTCACAGGCGACGTGTCAACGGAAGCGCCCGGCCCGGCGCCCCCGGGCGCGTTGGCCTTCGCGAACACGGACAGGCTTGTCTCATCCATAAGCGCGGCTCCTGAGGCGACTGCCGATTCTGCTGCGGCTGGGATCGCATTGCAAAAGGCAAAGGCCGGACCGGCCTGTACGGTGAGATCCGGCACCGGAGTCCGCCGGGGGGGCGAAAGGCGAGAGAATTCCGGTCACGAAGCGAGGGGACGCAGGCACATGGCCGGCAATGAGGCAGCGATGGCAGCTGGGTTAGCGCTCGTGGGCTCGGAGGGCGGCGCGCGGGCCGACGAGGCGCAGGAGATCGAGGCGCTGATCGGGGCAGGCGACTTCCGGGAGGCGCTCTCGCGGTGCGCGAGGGCGTACGCCATGCCGCTCGGCCGGCTGTGCATGGCGTTCACCGGATCGCAGGCCGAGAGCGAGGAGCTGGTGCAGGAGACGCTGCTCGCGGCGTTCGACGCGTTCCCGCAATACCGCGCCGAGGGGAGCGTGCGGGCGTGGCTCTTCGGGATCGCCCGGCGCCTCTGCGGGCGGCACACGGAGCTCAGGGCGCGCCGGGAGGCGCGGCTGCGCCTCGTGCACGACACCCGGCCGCGCCCCGACGCGAGCGAGATCGCGGCGGAGCGCGAGCGGGCCGAGCGCGCCCGGGCCGCGCTCGCGAGGCTCAAGCCGAGCGAGCGCGAGGCGGTGGTGCTGCGCTTCGAGGCGGGGCTCTCCTTCAAGGAGGTGGCCATCGCGTGTGGGATCGACGAGGCGGCCGCGCGGAAGCGGGTGAGCCGCGCGCTGGCCCGGCTCAGGGCCGAGCTGGGCGAGGAGTGAGGCGATGAGCGCGACAGAAACGGACAGGGCGGAGCTCTGCGGCGAGGTCGAGGAGCAGCTCGCCGCGGTGCTCGACGGGACGGCGCGGGCGGCGCTGTACGAGCACATCGCGGGCTGCGACGCGTGCCGCGATCTCCGGCACGACGCGGCCGCGGCCGCGGAGGTCGTGGCGGGCGCGGGCGCGGACTTCCGGCCCGCAGGCGACCTCGCCGACGCGCTGCTCCGGCGGATCGAGGCGGCGCGGCCCGCGGAGCGCGCGGCGAGCGGCGCCGTCGCGAAGGCGGCGCTCGAGGCGGCCGCGCCGGCCGAGGCGGCCGAGGCGCGCACCGGCAGCGCGCCGGCCGAGCTCCCCTCCTCCCCCGCCGACGCGCGCACCGGCGGCGCGCGCACCGGCGGCGCGCGCGCGTCGAGCGCGGAGCGGGCCGCGCCGGCCGCGCGCCGCGCGCGAGGCGCGGCCCCCGCGCGACGCCCGGTCGTCGCCGCCGCCGCCCTGGCCGCGGCCGTGGCCGCCGGGGTCGCCCTGTGGATGAGCGGCGGCGAGGACAGGCCGGCCGATGCCGTCGCGACCGCGTCGCCCTGGTCCGGCAAGGTCGCCTCGGTGGCGCGCGCCTCGGCCGACAGGTCGGGCGGCCTCGAGGCGTGCGACGCCGCGGGCGCCTGCGCGCCGCTCGCCCCGGGCGCGGCGCTCCCCGAGGGCGCGACCCTGCGCACCGATCCGCGCACGCGCGCGCACCTCGCGCTGAAGGACGGCTCCACCCTCGCGCTCGACCGCGGCTCCCGCGTGTGGCTCGGCGCCGGCGACGCCCGCCGCGCGCGCGTCGACGAGGGCGTCGTCGTCCTCGACGTCGCGCCGGCCCCGGGCGCGCCGCCCGCGCGCGTCGAGGTGCCGCACGGCGAGATCGAGGTGCTCGGGACGAAGCTCGCCGTCACCGCGGGCGCGGAGCGCGCCTCGGTCGAGGTCACCCGCGGCGTGGTGCGCGTCACCGGCGAGCAGGGCGAGCCCGTGGAGGTGCGCGCCGGCGAGGAGGCCACCCTCGCGCGGGGCGCCGCGCCCCGGGTCGCGAGCGCGGCGCCCTTCGCCGACGCGCTCGCGTGGAGCGACCGGTCGGCCGAGGAGGCCGACGCCCCGGCGCTCCGCGGCCTCGGCGAGCTCAGGGCGCGCCGGCCCGGCGCGACGCAGGAGAAGGAGCGCGCCGTGCGGCTCGCGCGGCACGCGGTCAAGGTGCGCATCGTCGATGTCGTCGCCAGGACGGAGATCGACGAGACCTTCGCCAACGACACCGACGAGGAGCTCGAGGGCATCTTCCGCTTCCCGCTGCCGCCGGGCGCGCAGATCGAGCGGCTCGCGCTCGAGGTGGACGGCGAGCTCGTCGAGGGCGCGTTCGTCGATCGCGATCGCGGCGCCGCCATCTGGCGCGGCGTCCTCCAGAACGCCGCGCCCAAGGCGCCGAAGCCGCGCGAGGAGATCGTCTGGGTCCCCGGCCCCTGGCGCGACCCGGCGCTGCTCGAGTGGCAGCGCGGCGGCCGGTTCGAGCTGCGCATCTTCCCCATCCCGAAGCGCGGGTCGCGCCGCGTCGTGCTCACCTACACGCAGATCGTCGAGCAGTCGGGCGGCGTCCGGCGCTTCACCTACCCGCTCGCGCACGACCAGAGCGGCACGACGAACATCGGCGACTTCTCGATCGACCTCCAGGTGCTCGGCCACGACCGGGCGTTCGGGGTGGAGACGCGCGGCTACGCGCTCGAGACAGCGCCCGCGGACGGCGCGGCCGAGCGGCGCACGCTGCAGGCGCGCGGCTTCACGCCCGCCGGCGACCTCACCGTCGAGTACGCGCTCCCCGATCGCGATCGGCCGGTCACGGCGTGGGCGTACGAGATGCCGCCCGCCGCCGCAGAGGAGCCGCCGGCGCCGGCGAAGGGGCGCGGCGCGCCCGGCCTGTCCGGCGCGTCGGCGCGCGGCGACGCCGAGGGCGCGGCGTCGCTCGCCGCGGCGCGGGCCATCGCGAGCGACCCGTCGCCGTACGTCGCGATCGCGATCCGGCCCAGGCTCCCCCGCTGGCAGGAGGCGAGATCGCGGCTCCACGTCATCGTCGTCGACTCGAGCCGGTCCATGGTCGGCGAGCGCTTCGCCCGCGCGACGCGGCTCGCCTCGTCGATCGTCCGCGAGATGGACCGGCGCGACGAGGTCCTCGTGCTCGCGTGCGACACCCTCTGCCGCGCCCTCGGCGAGGGCGGCGAGGGCGGCGCCGCGCGGCCCATGGCTCCCGGCGCCGCGTCGGCCGGCGAGGTCGAGCGCTTCCTCGGCCGCATCGAGCCCGACGGCGGCACCGATCTCGCGGCGGCGATGGTCGCGGCGCGCGCGGCCGCGGGGGCGCTCGGCGACAGGGAGCTCCGGATCCTCTACCTCGGCGACGGCACGCCCTCGGTCGGGCCGACGCGCCCCGCGCACATCGAGGCGGCGGTGCGCGGCGCCGTCCCGGCGGACGACGCCGCCGTGGTCGCGGTGGCGCTCGGGAGCGACGCGGACACGACGTCGCTCCGGGCGCTCGCGCGGGGCGGCGGCGGGGTGATGGTCCCCTACGTGCCCGGCCAGAAGGTCGCGAGCGCGGCGCGGGCGGCCCTCGGCGCGGCCTACGGCCTCGTGCTGCGCGATCCGGAGCTCGAGCTGCCGCCCGGCCTCACCCAGGTCACGCCGGCGCGGCTCGACCCGATCCGGGCGGGCGGCGAGGCGTTCGTGATGGCGCGGATGAGCCCCGGCGCCGACGTGACCGGCGCGATCCGCCTCCGGGGCCGCGTCTCGGGCGAGCGCTTCGAGCAGACCTACCCGGTCCGCATCGCCGCCGGAAAAGGCGCGGGCAACGCCTTCGTCCCGCGCCTCTACGCCGCGGCGAGGATCGCGGAGCTCGAGGAGACGGGCGGCGACGCGCAGAAGCCCGCGATCATCGAGCTGTCGCGGCGCTTCGCCGTGGCGAGCCGGTTCACGTCGCTGCTCGTCCTGGAGAGCGAGGCGATGTTCAAGGCGTTCGGCCTCGAGCGGGGCAGCATCGCCCCCGCCTTCACGGGCGAGGAGCAGGCCGACAGCGTGAGCGCGAACGCCGAGGGCGGTGAGCTGCACGACGCCGCGGAGGACGAGGCGGACGCGCTGGGCGGGCTGCTCGAGGCGGAGCCCTCGGCGGCGGCCGCCCGCCCGAAGGCGCGCGCGTCCAGGTCCGCCGGGGATCTCGGCGTGACGGGCAGCGGGCTGGGCGGCGGCGGCCGCGGCGGGCCCGCGCCGTCGCGGCTCAAGAAGGGCGACGGCGGCCCCGCCGCCGAGCCTCCCCCGGCGTTCGAGCAGCGCGCCCTGCCGAAGCCCGCGCCGCCGACCGACGCCCTGGCGTCACCGCCGCTCGCGCCGCCGGCGCCCGCGCCCACGACGGCGCCGCCGACGATCCCGGAGTGGTCGCGGCCGGCGCGGCGGATGATCCCGATGCGCCGGGTGTTCGATCGCAAGGTGAGCTTCGACGCGGCGGGCGCGCTCGCGCCCGGGGGCGAGCGCGCGAGCGCGGCCGCCGAGGCGGCGCTCGCGGCGGCCCCGGACAGCCGCGACAGGACGGCGAGCCTCTACGCGCTCTACGCCACGACCGGCCGCCTCGGCGAGGCCCAGGAGCTGACCGCGCGCTGGAGCGGGCGCGACGCGCTCGACCCCGACGCGCTGATCGCCCGCGCCGATCTCGCGGCCCGGCAGGGCGAGCGAGACCGCGCCGCGCGCATCCTCGGCGGCCTCGCCGACGTGCGCCCCGGCGACCGGGCGATCCAGGCGCGCCTCGCCGAGCTCTGGGACGCCGCGGGCCGGCCCGCGTTCGCCTGCCAGCACCGGGTGGCGCTCGCCGACCTCGCGCCCGCCGACGCGAAGCTCGTCGCCGCGGCGATCCGGTGCGCCGGCGACGGCGGCATGCGCGAGCTCGCCGCCCAGCTCCGCGTCGACGTGCCCTCCTCCGCCCGGGCCGAGCTCGAGCGGCAGCTCGCCCGGCCTCGCGCGGCGCCGCCCGCGAGCCTCCCGGGCGACGTGCAGCTCAGCGCGACGTGGTCGGGCGGCGCCGATCTCGACCTCGCGCTCATCGACGCGCAGGGGCGCCGCATCTCCTGGATGGGGTCCACCATGCGGGCCGTGGCCGTGCGTTCGCGCGACGCGACGAGCACGCGCGCCGAGACCCTCGCGCTGCAGAGCCTCCCGAGGGGGCGCTACCTCGTGGAGATCGCGCGCGCGTCGACCGGCGAGGGCCCCTCGGCGTCCGCGGCGCCCGGCGCGCTCGACGTCGTGCGCGGCGAGCTGACCCTGCGCCTCGCGGGCGCGACGCGCAAGGTGCCGTTCACGCTCGCGGGCGCGCGCCTCGAGCTCGGCACGGTGCGCGTCTTCTTCACCTCCCGCCTCGTGCCGGTCGACGCCCCATAGCCCCGCCCCGGCGCCGTGGATCCATCCCCCGCTGCGCCACGCCCGGCCCGCGCGCGGCGCCCTCTCCCGCCCTGGACCGATCTTCCCGGCTCGCTCGCTGGCGCGTTCGCCAACGTGTCGGCGGAGTCCCCCGCCGCGCTCGTGTCGGGCGGAGATCCCCGATACAGTTTGGACATGAATCCGCTCGTCCCGGACTTCATCCTCGAACAGGACGCCGAAGGGCAATACGCGGGCGCGCTCGACGCGGCGGTGCTCCACGTCTCGCTGCCGGCGGTCGTGGATCTCGCCGAGCAGATGATCGCGCACCGGGCGATCGACCCTGGGGCGCTGCGCACGCTGTTCGATCCGCTGTTCGAGGCCGTGCACCAGTCGGGCGGGTTCGTCGCGGCGTTCCCGCCGGGCGGCGGGTTCACCGCGCTGTTCCCGGACAGGCCGGGGTGCAACGTCACCCGGCTCGCCCGCAGCGCCGCCCTCGCGATACGGCGCAGCCTCCTCGAGTTCGCCGCGCGGCGCGCGCTCGGCGCCGTGGGGGCCCAGGTGCCGTTCCGGATCGGGCTCGCGTGGGGCGCGGTCCACTGGACGATCGTGCGCATCGACCAGGATCGGGCCTATTTCCTGCTCTATGGCCCCGCGATCGAGGCGTGCCAGGCGACCTACCGCGGGGTGGACGACAGCGAGCTCCACCTCGATCGCAGCTTCCGCGAGCGGCTCCCGGCCGCCGGCGCGAGGGACAGCATCCCGGAGATCGACGAGGCGGATCTCCCCGGCGACCCCTCCTCGCCGACGGCCGCGTCGGGCGCGATGACCGCGGCGGTCGAGGCGTTCCTGCCGCCGGGCGCGGGCGAGCTCGCGCCGGAGGGCGAGATCCGGGAGGTGACGACCGTCTCGCTCTCGTTCGATCGGGGGGCGAGCCCGACGGAGCTCATCCAGCAGCTGCACGAGATCTCGGCGATGTACGGCGCCACGTTCGCGGGCATGACGGCGACGGACCGCGGCTTCGGCGCGCAGTTCTACTTCGGCGCGCCCGTCGCGCACGAGAGCGACCACGATCGCGCGCTCGACTTCGCGCTCGAGCTGAAGAGCAACGGCCTCGGCGTGCCGCGGCTCGCGATCGGCATCACCCGCGCGCGCTGCCTCGCCGGCTTCTTCGGCGGCGAGGGCCGCCGCGAGTTCGCGTGCCTCGGCCGCGCCGTCCACCTCGCCGCGCAGATCGCGCGCAAGGCCGCGCCGTCGTCGATCTGGGCGGACGAGCGGGCCCACCTCGCGGGCGAGGCGAGCCACCAGTGGTCGACCGAGAACATCTTCCGGTTCGACGGGTTCGACCTGCCGATCCTCGTCTACTCGCTCGAGCGGCGGCGCATCGCCGTGCAGGAGGAGTTCTACGACCTCGGCCCCATCGGCCGCGAGGCCGAGCTCGAGGAGCTGACGCGCGCGCTCGAGCCCCTCTTCGCCGGGCGGACCGTCGGGGTCGTGCACATCGTCGGCGAGGCGGGCATCGGCAAGAGCTACCTCGTGCACAGCTACCGCCACAAGCGCGCGGAGCTCATGGACATGCGCCCGCTCCTCTGGATCGAGGCCCGCTGCGACCAGGCGCTCCGGACCCCGCTCTACGCCTTCGAGTTCGCGCTCAAGGAGTACCTCGGGATCTCGTCGGAGATCGGCCAGCACGAGAAGCAGGCCGGGCTCGACCTCGCGCTCCAGCTCCTCCTCGAGCGGCTGTCCGACGGCTCGATCGAGGCGCGGGCGCGGATCGATCGCGCGCGCGGGGCGCTCGGGCGGCTGCTCCGGCTGCGCAAGGACGAGGCGACGAGCGCCGAGGCCGAGCGCGAGGAGGCGCTCGCCGCGCTCTCCGCGCTGCTCGTCGCGGAGAGCTCGCTGCAGCCGGTGGTGGTGCACCTCGACGACGCGCAGTGGGCCGACCCCACGTCGCTCGAGGCGGTCCGCGCGATCACGGCCGCGTGCCGGGACCTGCCGATCGCCGTGATCTGCACGGCGCGTCCCGGGCCGGACGGCGCCGCGACCCCCATCCCGCTCGACGCCGGCATCCCGTCGCAGGTGATCGAGCTCGCCCCGCTCCCGCGGGAGCGGCTGCTCGCGCTCGCGGAGCCGTTCTTCGGCGGCCCGCTCCCCACGATGCTCGAGTCCCTGATCGGGCAGACCGCGGGCGGCAACCCGTTCTTCGCGCAGGAGATCCTCGCGTACTGGCTGGAGGACGGCCGGTACGGGTCGAGCCCCGACGGCGTCCGGTCGAGCCGGTTCATGCCGCCGCGCACCGTGAACAGCCTGCTCGTGGCCCGGCTCGAGCGGCTCGATCCGCGGACGAGGCAGACGGTCATCGCCGCGGCGGTGCTGGGGCGGGAGTTCGACACGCGGGTGCTCGCCCGGATGATCCCGGACGCCTCCGTGCTCGTGGACCACCTGCGCTTCGGCGAGGCGCAGCGGATCTGGTCGCGCATGGGCGAGCACCGCTTCGAGTTCTGCACGGTGCTGATCCGCGACGCCGCTTACGGGATGCTCCCGCAGGAGCACGCCGAGCGGCATCACCGCCTCGCGGCCGAGGCGATCGAGGCCGTCTACGGCGACGACATCGAGGACCAGCGCCCCGCCCTCGACAGCCACCGGAGCCTCGCGGGCTGAGCCGCCGGCGCCTCGCGGGCCGAGCGGCCTCACGGGCCGAGCAGCCGCCGGCGCCTCGCGGGCCGAGCGGCCTCACGGGCCGAGCAGCCGCCGGCGCCTCGCGGGCCGAGCGGCCTCACGGGCCGAGCCGCCGCCGGCGCCTCGCAAGCTGAGCGCGTCCGATCGCCGGCGCGCGCCTCGGGGCCGGCGCGCTGAACCCCCTCGACGCCGCTGGGGAAGTGCGGCAACTGTCCGCGCATGAGCACGGTCCATCACGACCCTCGCGCGGCCGCGGCGCACGACGCGAGCGATCACCACGGCTTCGACGGGGAGCCCGCCCGCGCGCTGCCGGCCGACGAGCCGCCCACCCCGAGCTGGGTCCCTGTCCTGGGACTGGCGCTCTTCGTCGTGGCGGGCATCGCGTTCCTCGCGATGAGCAGCGATGGCGCCTCCGAGGGGCAGGCCGCCCCGGCCCGCGCGCGCGCGGCGGCCGCCGCCGAGGCCCGCCCGGCGTCGCGCCAGCCGACGGCGCCCGCCGCGCGGCGGGCGGAGGCCCAGCGCGGGGCGCCCGGCGGCGCGGCGGCGCCCGCCGCGCCGGCCTCGGCGAACCTGCGCAAGCTGTCGCCCGAGGAGGTGGAGCGGGTGCGCCAGCGCATGCTCGACGCACGGCAGCGCGCCGGCGCGCCGGCGCAGGCCCCCGCGCCGGCGAAGTGAGCGAGGCCGGCGTGGAGGGCTCGGCCGCCGCGCGGATGCGCACGGTGCTCGTGCTCGGCGCGGGCACCATGGGCCAGGGGATCGCGCAGGTCACGGCGGTCGCCGGCTACGTGACCCGGCTCCACGACGTCGACGCCGCGCGGATCAAGGCGGCGATCGAGGACATCAAGCGCACGACCGATCGCCTCGTGCAGAAGGGCAGGATGCTCAACGAGGCGCGCAGCGAGATGATCGGCATGCTGGTCGCGGCGCCGGATCTCGCGCAAGCGGCGGCCGACGTCGATCTGGTGATCGAGGCGGTGCCCGAGCAGATGGACCTCAAGGTGGAGGTGCTCGGCCGGGTGAGGGCGGCGGCGCCGGAGCGGGCGCTGTTCGGGTCGAACACGTCGAGCCTGAGCATCACGGAGCTCGGCCGCCGGCTGGGCGCGGGCGCGCGCACGGTCGGCCTGCACTTCTTCAACCCGCCGCCGGTGATGGAGCTGCTCGAGGTCGTGCAGGGCCTCGAGACGGACGAGGCGACGGTGACGGCGGCGCTCTCGGTGGCGAGGCGCCTGGGCAAGACGCCGATCGTGGTGAGCGACACGCCCGGCTTCGCGACGAGCCGCCTGGGCGTCGCGCTCGGCGCCGAGGCGATGCGGATGCTGGAGGCCGGGGTGGCGTCGGCGGTCGACATCGATCGCGCGATGGAGCTCGGTTACCGGCACCCGATGGGCCCGCTCAAGCTGACGGACCTCGTGGGGCTGGACGTGCGGCTCGCGATCCTGGAGCACCTGCACCGGGAGGTCGGGGAGCAGTTCCGGCCGCCGGTGATCCTGCGGCAGATGGTGCGCGCGGGGCGGCTCGGGAAGAAGACGGGCGAGGGGTTCTACCGGTGGACCGAGGCGGGGCCCCAGCCGGTGGGCGACGGCTGGCGCCGGGGGCGGTGAGCGCACCGGCGCGCGCGGGCAGCGGCGAGCGCAGGGGCTAGCGGTTCCGCTTGTCCTTCTTGGCGTTCTCCTCGGCCTCTTTCTGGCGCTCGGCCTCGCGCTGGACGATGCGCTCCTTGACGGCGGCGTAGTCCTTCTCGTCCTTCACCCGCCGGTCGATCTGCTTCTGCCGCTCGGTCGCGGTCCCGGGATAGCCGCCCGCCTTGGGGTTGCTGGTCAGGTACGCGCTGTACGCGCCCCACGCCTCCCGCGCCGCCTGCCAGCTCTTCTGGCGCTCGCGCAGATCCGCGAGGCAAAACAGCACCTTGGCGTGGAGCTCGTCCGCGCCCTTCTTGCTGAGCGCCGTCGTCCAGGCCGCCTCCGCCTCGGCCGCGTTGCCCGACTCGAGCATCGCCTCGCCAAGGCGATAGAAGCCGAGCATCCTCGTGGGATCCTGCTTGATCGCCTCCTGGAACGCCGCGATCGCGCCAGGGATGTCGCGCGCCACGAACGAGGCCTGGCCCCTCACCACGTGCTCCATGTACGGGCTGATGCCGGTCCGCCCCTCGGGATCCTTGCGCGCCGAAGCGGAATCGGCAGGCGCCGGAGCAGTCGCAGGGGCCGGGGTGGCCTCCGGGGCCTCGGGCGGTTGCTGGGCAGCGGCCGGCGCCGCGAAGACGACGGCGGCGAGGGCGAACGATGCGATGCTGGCAAGCGGGCGGTCCTGCATGCGCGCCAGCGTACCGCAGCCGCGGCGCGGAGGGGAAACGTTGCAGCGCGCGCCAGCCGCCGGCGCACGCCGGAGGCGGCCCGGTGGCGGCGGGGAGCCCCCCTCGCCTCGGCCCCTGCTGCGAGAGCTCGCGACATCACGGGCGACCGCGCGCCCCCGGCAGGGAGCGCCGCCACGCCGGTCCGTCGCGGAGGCGACCCCGAGGGGCCGTGGCGTGCGCCGCTCGACGCGCCCGCGCGGCGCGATCCCCCGTCGCCGGGAAGGGGTGCTCCCGCATGTACGCGAGGACCTCCTCGCGGCTCGGTATCCCGGCCATGCCCACGCGCTCGACGCCGAACGAGGCCGTGACGTTGGCGAAGCGCGCCGACTGGACCGGATCGCCGGTCTCCTGGAGCCGGATCATGAACGCCGTCGCGAAGACATCGCCTGCTCCGGTGGGGTCGATCTCCTGGGCCTCACGAGGAGGGACCTTCGTTTCCACGATCGCCCCGCGGCCGAGGCGCCGATAGAGCGTGCTCCCGTCCCGGGACTCGGTGAGCACGACGAGCGGCACATGCTCGAAGAACGGATCGAGGCGGCTCAGGTCGTGATCGATGTCCTCCTGCGACAGCACGAGCACGTCCACGAACGGGAGGACCCCGGCGACATCGTTCCATCGCGTGCTGTAGACACGCCCCCTGTCGTCCCAGCGCCGCATCCACCCCTGCGGCACCGCGACGACGAGCGTCGTCTCATCGAAGATGCCCGCCACGTCCGGGCCGATCTCGTTGACGAGCGGGCCCAGCAGCACCGCCCGCGGCCTGCGCAGCGGGTCGTCGATGTCATTGGCCGTGATCGGCAGCGCCCGCGCATAGCAGGTTTGAACCCGACCCTGCTCGGTATAGACGTTGGCGAAGGTCGTCGTGGTCGGCGACGGCAGGACCCTCACCTCCACCTCTGCCGGAAGCCCGGACAGATCCGTCGAGGGGGCGGCGCGTGTGATGATCGTGGGGGTGCGGCCGAGCCGCACCGCCGTGACCGCCGCGAAGCTGACGGTTCCGCCGAGGCGGTGATCGCTTTGCGGATCGGCGCTCGACAGATCGCAGGTGACATGCCCGATGAGCAGGATATCCGAGTGGGCCATGTCCTTCCCCCCTTCGCTGAGCCTGACGAGCCGCTGCGCGCCCCGATCCGTGGGTCGAGCCCGCTCGCGACACCGCAGCACGCCTCGCTCGCTCTCCCAGGCTCGGGCCGCTCGCAACGTCCATCCCATGGAGCCCGAAGCCGCGTTGGCCAGTCCATCGCGGGTGCTTTGGCCAGATCCCTCCACCGGTTGGTGGTGGTCACGTCTGGGGTGCTCACCGGAGGGGCTGGAGTGCAGGCGGCCACCAAAGGGGCCCGCCGGAACGCAAGCCCCGGAGGGGAGCACCCCAGACGTGACCACCACCAACCGGTTCCCCCTGTTGCGTGAGCCCAGGGAGAGGGCGTTCGCCGCGCTACTTCCCCCGCGGCCGCCCCGCGTCCAGGGTCCACCCCGCATCCACCGACGGCCACCCGGCATCCGCGGGTGGCCACCCGGCATCCGCAGGCGGCTTTCCCCCATCCGCAGGCGGCCTTCCCGCGTCCCCGGGCGGCCACCCGGCATCCGCGGGCGGCCACCCGGCATCCGCAGGCGGCTTTCCCCCATCCGCAGGCGGCCTTCCCGCGTCCCCGGGCGGCCACCCGGCATCCGCAGGCGTGCCCCCGTCGAGCGCCGCCGGACGCCGCGCGTCGAGCGAAAGGAGCCGGCCGTCCGGCTCCGGCGGCCACAGGAAGCGCTGCTCCACGCCCGTCTTCCGGTCCACCAGCTTGGCCCAGCTCGCGCGCGGGTTGTCCGCCATCTGCACGCGCAGCCGCGTCGTCACCCCCTCGTCGAACGTCGGCCGGCGCCGCGGCACGCCGGATGACCTCTCGGGCGCGTCGCCGGTCAGCGGCACGTCGAAGCGGACCCGATCGAGCAGCTCCGTGCCCACATAGAGCTCGATCGCGAACCGGCCCATCAGGCGCGCCGTCGCCGCAGGCCTGGCGAGCACCACGGGCCGCGCGCGCGAGATCGAGCTCTTCCCCTTCGTGTGCAGCACCTCGAAGACCCAGTGCTTCGCGCTGGGCAACGCCGCGGGGTCCGGCGCATACCCCGCGCGGGGCGGAGGCCTCGGGGGCTCTGCCAGCGCGGCCACGCCGGCAGCGGCGAGCGCGACGCCGGTGAGGGCCGCGAGGGCGGTACGAGCAAGCGGGTGGCGCAGGGTCATCGCGAGCAAGGCTCCCTCTCGGGCGGCGAGGCCGCCTCGACAAGAGCCGCTCTTCCCACGCCGAGCCGCCGCCGTCGAGGCCTCGGCCGGGCATGCGCGCGGCTGCGCAGCCAGGCCACGGGCCTCTCGGGCCCTGCCGCACGCGGTTCTCCTCTGCGGGCCCTCTAGGCCCCCGCCGTCGCGGCGAGCGCCTGGTCCCACGCCGAGCCGTCGCCGCCGAGCGCCGCCCAGAGCTCGCGGAGCTCCTCCGGCACCGGCGCGACCACGGCGCGCGTCCGGCCGCGCTCGTCCGGCACCGAGACCTCCACGGCGTGCAGCGCGATGCGCGCGAGCGGCAGCACGCGGCCCGTCGCGGTGGTCACCGCGCGCGCGCCCCCATGATCGCGATCGCCGAGGAGCGGCGCGCCCGCGTGCGCGGCGTGCACCCGGAGCTGGTGCATGCGCCCCGTCACCGGCTCCAGCCGCAGCAGCGTCGCCACCGCGGCCCCACCGCCCGCCGAGGCGATCGCCCGGTAGCGCGTCGCCGCGTCCTTCGCTCCGGCGCCGCCCACCGCGGGCAAGCTGCGCCCGCCCCGCGCCCGCGCCGCGCCGATCGGCGCGTCCCACGTGCCCGCCGCCTCGACGCGCCCCGCGGCGACGCCGACGTAGACCCGCGCGATGCGCCCGGCCTCGCGCATCGCCGCGAGATGCCGCTGGCCCCGCGGCCCCGTCGCGCACAGCACCACCCCGCTCACGCCCACGTCGAGCCGGGAAGCCGCGTGGGGCAGCGCGGGCGAGCCGAGCAGCTCCGCGACCTCGGTGACGAGCGACCGCGTACCCCGGCGCTCCGGCTCGGTCGGCAGCGCGGCCGGCTTCGACGCGACCAGGATCTCCCCCCAGCGCGCGAGCACCTCCACGGGCGGCGCGCCCGGCGCCTCGCGCCGCGCGGGCCAGACCGCGAGCTCATCGCCTGGCGCCACCGCGTCGCCCGGCCGCGCCCGCCGTCCGTTCAGGAAGGCGCGCCCCTCCGCCGCCGCGCCCGCCATGCCCGCCGCGCCCGCCATGCCCGCCGGGCCCGCCACCGACGTGGCCACGCGCTCCAGGACATCGGCCACCGTGGGGCCGTCGCCTGGCCCGACACGCCACCGCGCAGCCGTCATTCGTCCGGCGCGACGGCCGGCGTCGCGCCCTCGACCGCGGTGCCCTCCCCGGCCCTGCCGTCTTGCCCGGCCCTGCCGTCTTGCCCGGCCCCGTCCGCCTGCCCGGCCCCGTCCGCCTGCCCGGCCCTGCCGTCCTGCCCACCCCCGTCCTGCGGCGCTGGCGGCGCGGCGCGCTCCTCCAGGCGCTCGACCACGCCGCGATCGCCGTCGATCCGCAGCCGGTCGCCCGTCTTGATCGCCAGCGTCACGCCGGGCACGTTCACCACCGCGGGGATGGCGTACTCCCGCGCGACGATCGACGCGTGCGACATCGGGCCGCCGAGCTCGGTCACCACGGCGGCCGCCACCAGGAACAGCGGCGACAGGCCGATGTCCGTCGTGCGCGCGACCAGGACCTCGCCCGGCTCGACCGCGTCGAGCGCCGGCGCGCCCGGCTCGAGCACGCGGGCGCGCCCCTCCACGACCCCGGCGCTCGCCGGCAAGCCGAGCAGGCGCATCCCCGACGCCGGCGGCAGCACGACGGGCGGCGGCCGGCCGATGAACGTGGGCGGCGGATCGGGGCGCGCGGCGTCGCGCACGTGCTCGGCGCGGCGCAGCCGCACCACGTGGCCGAGCTCCGCGCGGCCGCTGGAGAGCGCCGACGCGAGCTCCTCGTAGGTGCAGAAGAAGACGCTGCCCGGCGCGAGCGAGGGCTCGATGCGCCGGAGCCGCCGGTCGATGTCGAGCGCCACCTTGCGCATCATGCCGAGCACGCGGGTCACCCACGTGCGCATCCGCTCGCGCAGGCGCGTGTAGCGCTGCGCCCGGCCGACCAGCACGCGCACCAGCGCGAGCTCCGCCCGCGGCACGCGCATCTCCAGCACCGCCATCTCCCGATCGGCGAGCGCGCGCGCCCGCGCCAGCGCGCGCTCGGGATCGCCGGGCGCCCCGCGCAGCGACGCCGTGAGCATCGCGATGACCGGGGACGGGTCCTCCCGCCAGCGGGGCGTCGCGAGCTCCGCCTCGCGCACGGCGCGGTCGCCGTACGCGTCGAGGAACCGCGCGAGCGCGTCGCGCGCCGGCCCCTCGGGCAGGTCGCGCGGCCACCTCACCTCGCCGGCGAGCAGCCGCTCGCGCGACACGCGGTCCTGCATCACGAGCTCGGCCACCCGCGCGAGCTCGATGCCCGGCCCCGCGCTGTCGAGCTCGCGCACGCCGCCCGCCAGCGCCTGCGCCAGGTGCTCGATGCTGGCGTCCGAGCGCCCGGCCGGCTCGTCGAGGGGCGCCTCCCCCGACGCCGACCGCGCGGACGCGCGGCGGCGCGTGACCCGCTGCAGCGCCCTGGTGAGCGCGAGGTGGCTCGCGAGCGACGCCGACGCGCAGTGCAGCATCAGCGCCCCGGTCCGCTCGAGCAGCAGGTACACGCTGCGCAGGGTCGTGCCGATCGCGTCGTCCGGCAGCAGCGTCATGTCGAGCTCCGAGAGCGCGCGCTGCGCCCAGAGCGCCTCGCCCTCGAACGCCGCGACCTCGCGCTCGAGCCGCGCCTGCCGCAGGAGGAGCCGCGGCCCCGTGAACGGCAGCCGCGCGTAGAAGCCGCGCCGCGACACGCCCGCGCTCTGCGCCGAGAGCCGCGCGATGAGCGGCTCGCTCGCCCCGCCGCTCATGCCGAGCAGCGCCCGCGGCGACAGCCCCGGCACCTGCGCCGCGATCTGCATGAAGGCGGAGAGGTTCAGGTAGAAGCGCCCGTGCACGTTGGCCACGAGGCGCGCGCCGCGCGGCACGCGGCAGCCGAGCGCGGCGAACGCCTCGCGGAAGCCGCGGTCCGAGAACGCCCGAGCCACCGACCAGGTGAGCGGCGTCGCCGCCCCGGGGAGCGCCTCGCTGACGTTGGCGCGCGACCAGATCGTCTCGGCGTCGCCCCCCTCGGGGAAGCCGCCGCCGCTCACCGGGCGCACCTGGAGCAGCCACACCCGCGGCGCGCCCGCGCCTTCGGCCGCCGACACCGCGCCTTCGCCCGCGGACACCGCGCCTTCGCCCGCGGACACCGCGCCTTCGCCCGCGGACACCGCGCCTTCGCCCGCCGACGCCGCGCCGCCGGCCAGGTGGCCGGAGTCGTCCCCCTCCACCGCGAACTCCACGTCGAGCGGGCCCTTGCCCCCCTGCTCGAGCCGCTCGGCGAGCTCGGCGAGCTGTCGCAGCGCGGCCTCGCCGAGCGCCGGCTGGTCGGCGCGCTGCTCGGGGACGGCGACCTCCTCGAGCCCCCGCGGGCCCACGACGAGCGCCCGCCGCTTCTGCGCGACCGCCGACGCGACGACCTGGCCGCCGGCGCGCGCGATGCGGATGGTGTCCGCCGTCACGGCGCCGTCGACGACCGGCGCGCCGAGGCCGAGCGTGGCGTTCACGAGCCGCTCGCCGGCGCGCCAGTGCTCCCCCTCGAGCCCGGGCGGGGGCGCGGTGAAGAGCACGCCCGCGGCCTCGGCGCGCACCATGACCTGCAGCACGACGCCCATCGCGATGTCGCGCACGCCGGTGCGCGCGAGGTACGCGAGCGCGCGCGGCAGGAACGCGCTCGCCCAGACCTGCCGGATCGCCGCGCCGAGCTCGTCCTCGCCGCGCGCGCCGAGCACGGACGTGGCGAGCCCCGCCATCGACGTCTCGTCGGAGTCCTCGCACGTCGCGCTCGACCGCACCGCGAGCCCCCAGGGCGCCTCCGGCTCGACGGCCTGCCAGAGCGCCCGCAGCGCGGCCGAGAGCGCCTCGGGCAACGGCTCGCTCAGGATGCGATCGCGCGCCCGCGCCGCCCGGTCGACGCCCACCTTGGTGCCCGCCAGCCGGATCAGCGTCGCGACGTCGTGCCCCCTCGGCAGCTGCCGGTCCACGAGCTCGGTGAAGCACCGCGCGTCGAGCACCCAGCCGCGCGGCACCGGGAAGCCGTCGCGGAGCAGGCGGCCGAGCGAGGCCGCCTTGCCGCCGACGCGCCGCGAGCTCGTGCTCCGGCGCTGGCCGGCGCGCTCGAGCGGCTTCAGCCACTCGCGCACGGCGGGCGGGTCGGGCGCGCCGTCGGCGCGGGCGATGCGGGTCGGGTCGGCCACGTCGTTGCCGAGGAGTTAACACGGTTCGGCGGCGTGGGTCAGGGCCTTGTGACGCCCGACCCGCCGCGATCACGGCGGGCGCAACCCCCGCTGCACGCGCTCGTGCCAGAGCACCATTTCAACGCCGCCGGGGCCGCGATTCCAGGCATAGTCGTGCGGTCCGGGCGCAATGAGCAGCTCGTGGGCCACGCCGTCTCGTCGCAGCCTGTCGCTGAGCGCCTGGATGGCGGGCAGGAACGGATCGGCCTCGCTCGACACGAGCCGCAGCGCGACCGCGCGGCGCTCCATGGCCCGGCGCGCGAGCGCGGAGAACCTCTCCGCCTCGTCCGCCCGCACCGCGGGCTGGAGCGCGCCCACCGCGCCGAAGACGTCCGGGTGCGACAGGCCCACGAGCAGCGCGACACGGCCGCCGAGGCTCACGCCGTCGATCCCGGTCGCCTCCCGGGCCGCCTGGCAGCCGCTCTCGGCGCGCGCCCGCGGCAGGAGCCGCTCGACGACGAACCGCCCGAAGCCCGCGGCCCCCTCGACGGATCGATCGCGGAGGTCGGGCGTGAACGGCGTCGCGATGCACAGCCCGCGGTAGGGGTGCTCCTTCAGCGAGGCGTTGAGCTGCGCAAGCCGCCCGGGCGTCACCATCTGCCCGAGATCGTCGGGCGTGAGCGGCGGCGAGAGGATCCGCGCGAGCGCCGCGTCGAGGCGGTAATCGTCGCGCCACCCGCGCGCGCCGGCCTCGGGGCCGCGCACCGCCTCCCCGCGCCCGTGCAGCGCGACGAGCATCGGCAGCGTCGCCGCGCCCTCGGGCGCGAGGAGCAGGGCGCGCTGCGGGCCTTCGCCCGCCGAGGCCGGCGCGAACGCGAGCTCCTTCCAGGCGGCCGCCGCGGCCGGCGGCGGACCGCTGCGCCGGCACGCGGGCGCGGCGAGCGCGGCGAGGCCGAGCAGCGCGCGCCGGCGCGTGAGCGAGGGGGGCGAGGGGGGCGCGGAGCGCACGGGGTCAGCCGCGCTCCACCCACGAGCCGTGAAAGCCGTACGGGATCCGGTGCGGGCAGCGCAGCACCGCGACCGGCTCGCGCTCGATGTCGAGCGCGTCGAGGACGAGGAGATCGCTCCGGTCCTCCTCGGCGCGGTACACCACCGCGAGCAGCCACCCGTCCCCCTCCGGCGACGCCTCCCCGCGCGGGGCGAAGATCGGCTCGGACGTGAAGCTCGATCGCCCGAGCTCGTGGTAGCGGCCGCGCCGCTCGAGGTGGTCGTGGAGCGCGATGGCGTTGTGGTGCCCCCTGCCGTCGCTGTCCCCGCGCCTCCCGACCATCCAGCCATAACGGTAGGGCCGCGTCGCGAACCGGGGATCGACGACCGGGAACTCCGCCGGCGTCTCGTCCAGCACGGCGCTGCTGACGACGCCCTTGTCGGGCTCGATCCGGAGCCGGGTGAGCCGGCCGTCAGGGCTCTCCGCGAGCGGCGGGTTCGGGTTCTCCCCGCCGAGATCGAAGAGCGGGAGCCGCGGATACCGCACCACGTCGAGCACGACCGAGCCGCCGTCGTCGAAGGCGTTCATCGTGTGGAAGATGTAACAGGCAGGGAGGTCGACGTGGCGCACGGGCGCGCTCGGGTCGTCCCGCGAGACGACGGCGAGGCGCGCGCCCTCCGAGGGCTCCCACCGGACGGGGTTGTCGGACCGGCGGCTCTCCGGCCGCATGGTCGCGGGCAGGTGATAGAAGACCGCCCGGGTCGCGGTCACGCCGAAGTCGTGCATCATCGCCGGGAACGGCACGTCGATCTCGCGCGAGAAGCGCAGCGAGCCGTCCGCTGTGAAGGCGTAGTAGGTCACGTACGGCCGGCTCGACGAGTACCCGAACGTGTAGATGGCGCCGCTCTCCGGATCGACCTTGGGGTGCGCGACCATGGGGCGCGTCTCCACCGCCCCGCCGAAGGTGAAGCGCCCGCGCGTGGCGAGCGTGTCGGGGTCGATCTCGTGCGCGGCCGCGCTCTCGACCAGCGTCAGCAGCCTGCCGGCCAGCTTGAGCACGTTCGTGTTGCTCCGGTCGTGCGCGCGCAGGATCCGATGCACCTGCTCCTCGCGCGGCGGCAGGCCGAGCAGCGAGCGCACGCGGAGCTCGATGAGCTCGGCGGGGGTGAAGCCGAGCGCCTTCCAGCCCTCGAGCGGGACCCGCCGGCCGAAGGAGCGCATGCCGTCGAAGAGCGCCCTGCCTGCCTGCTCCTCCCAGCGCACCTTGTCGGTGCGGACCCAGCGGCGGCGGTGCGCGACGCGCCCCCCGTCGAAGCGGAAGGCGTCCACCATGCCGTCGCCCTCGAACCAGTGATGGCGGACCGGATCGGGGGGATCGAACCGGGGCGCCGGCCCGATCCGGTAGAGCGTGCCCGAGAGCGCCGCCGGCACCTCCCCGGCCACGAGCTCGAGCGAGGCGGCCTCGGTCTCGCTCCGGAACGGGGCGTAGTTCCCTTCGAGGTAGGGGTTTCGAAGCGCCTTGTCGGCCTTGCGCTGCTCGAGCCCGAGCGAGCTCAGGAGACGGGAGAGGGCAATCATGCGAGGACGATAGAGCATGTCGGGGGCGGAGACGACGCCCTCGATGTCTATCGCAGTGAGGACGGATCACCCGCTGGAAGCGGCTGCTATCACGACCGCGGGAAGTTGCCCCGGATCAGCAGAAGAACCGCCATGGCGCCAACGACGCCAAGAAGAGAGGGGAAGGGTTGTCCCTCCATTTTCCCCTTCTACGTCCCTGGTTTCTTGGCGCCCTTGGCGTCATGGCGGTTCGCCTCTCGGCCTGATCTCCCGCTGTAGCGCCATCACCCGCCGGAAGGACTGCTGTCACCCGCCGGAAGGGCTGAAGAGGATCGGATAGCTCACGGTCACGACGCCGGCGTCCGGCGGGGGGAACGACAGCCCGTAGAACGCCCGCACCACGCAGGCGACAACGCCGCTGTCCGGCAGGTCGGAGCCGCCGTTCTGGACGCTCGACACCGCGCCGTCACGGCCGATCACGAACGCGACCGAGACGCGTCCGGTGAGGTTCGGGCTGCTGCGCAGCCCGCTCTCGTAGCAGAGCCGGAAGCGACCGAAGTTCTGGCGCACGATGCGCTGGATGACCTCGGGCGGGAGCCGGCCCGACACCGAAGGCGACCCGACCCGCATGCGCGGGGCGCTCGGCTTGTGGCCGGGGCCGCCGACGAAGCCCGATCCGCCGTGGCCAGGGCCGAACCCCTGCCCGTCGCCGAGGCCGTTGCCGCGGCCGATGGTGCCGATGGCCCCCATGCCGACGCCCAGGAAGCGGCCGCCGCCGCCCTCGCCGATGCCGGTCAGCCCGAGCCCGCCCGCGCCGCCCGACTCGCCGAGGGTCGCGTCCCACAGGGTGCCGAGCGCGCTCTTCGGGCCGTTGCCGAGCGTGTCGACGCCGCCCCAGGGCGCCGTGAGCGCGTTCGGATCGCCGCCCATGCCCGCCTGGAGCACGCCGATCATGCCGAAGCGCGCCGCGTCCTCGAGCGCCTGCGCCCGCGAGATCCGCACGTCGCGGTTGTCCTTCGGCCCCTCGATCTCCCAGCGTCCGCCGGTCTCCTGGCTGGTCGTGCTCCCGGCCTTGCCCGACTCGCCCACCGCCGCCGCGCCCGTGCCGCCTTCCCGCTCGCCCGGGCGGCTCGCGTCCGCGTCCTGCCTCGCCTCGGGCAGCTCCCGCTCGGCGAGGGCGTCGAGCGCCTGCGCCATCAGGTAGGCCTGCTCCGAGGTCACGCCGCCCTCGTCGGCCATCGCCATCGGCGGCATCAGCGCGGCCATGGTCGCGAGCAGGCCGACGTGGAGCGCCGTCGAGAGCGCGGCGAACGGCAGGCTGCGCCGGTCGACGCTCACCTTGCCCGCGACGCGCCGGCCCGCCCTGCCGACCGCCACCTCGAACCCGAAATCGCCGAGCTCGAGCCTCGCGCGCGCGCCGAGCGGGAGCTCGATCCGCCGCGCCCCGACGAGCTCCGCGCAGGGCACGGCGCGCCCCGACGAGATCGCCTGCGCGATCGTCATCCTGCAGTTGCCGATCTGGATCGAGCCCGACGCGCCCTCCGGGATGACCGCGCTCACCTCGCCGCCGTCTCCGACGAGCACGAGCGGCGCCCTCGCCGCGCCGAGCCGCGCGGCCGGCACGAAGACGTCGCACGCGCCGGCCGGGGCGTCGTCCTCGCCCACATGGAAGGCGCGCGGAGGGGTCAGGTGCGCGAGGTGAAGCAGGCTGTTGCCCCACCGGACGAGCACCTCGACGGACATCGCGTCGGTCTCGCACTCCTCGGCGGGCACGTCGGGCGCGCTCTTGACCAGCGCGTAGGTGTACGAGCCCTCCGGCGCGTCCTCGGGCACCCCGGGGTCGCAGGCCGGATACGGGCTGAAGGGCAGGTTGCCAAGAAACGGATTCGAGGATGCCATGCTCGGAGCCACCTTGAACGTGTCCATCTGAGACCAGCCCTTTCCCTGCTCGCGCGCGAGCGTCCCTCGCGCCGCGAGCGGCCTGAATGGCGCGAGCGCTCGAGGGCCCGCGGCCTCCCGCGCTCCCGGCGCACGCGCGGCGAGCACCGCCGCGCTCTGCGCGCGCGGAGCCTCGCGTCCACGCCCGGGATCGACAGCGCGACCCGCCCCAGGTTCCGCACCCGGGCCGCGATTTTCGGCGGGTGCTCCGGCGCGCAGGGCGACGCCCCCGCGCTCGAGCAGGAGAGAGCGTGCAGGCGCGGAGCCCCCGTGAAACCGGATCGCAACGTTCTGGCGCTCTCTGGTTCACGGCGCGGAGCCGTTCCGGAGATGCGGCCAGAAGACTCCGCTTCAGCACAGCAAGATATCGACCACGCACGCCGCAGGACGAAGCGATCTGCGCGGCGGATTGGTCACACAGCAATCGGCCGGGACACAGGAGTTGGGGTAGCCGCACGACCGTCCTCGGGCATATAGTGACGACATGGCTGCGACCAGGAGCAGCGGTCATGACCCGCTCATCGGCGCGACGATCGCCGGTCGATATCGGATTATCTCGCTCATCGCGCGCGGAGGTATGGGCAAGGTCTACAGGGCAGAGCAATCCGCGCTGGGCAGACTCTGCGCTCTCAAGCTCCTCTGTCCCGATGAGCGCCGCGAGCAGGATCCGGAGTTCTTCCGGCGTTTCTCTCGCGAGGCAGCGACCGCGGCGCGGCTCACCCACCCGAACTCGGTCACCGTCTTCGATTATGGCAGGGACGGCCCACTCGGCATCTACTTCATCGCCATGGAGTACATCGCCGGGCGCACGCTCCACCGGGTGCTCCATGACGAGGGCCCGCTCGCCGAGGCGCGCGCGAGCCGGATCGCGCGGCAGATCTGCCGCTCCCTGGCCGAGGCGCACGACCTCGACCTCGTGCACCGGGATCTCAAGCCGAGCAATGTGCTCCTCGTCGATCGGGGCGACGAGGAGGATCTCGTCAAGGTGCTCGACTTCGGCCTGGTCAAGGACCTCTCCGGGCAAGAGGACGACCTGACCCAGAAGGGCCTGTTCATCGGCTCTCCCAAGTACGCCGCGCCGGAGCAGGCGATGGGCAACGAGCTCTCGCCGCGCGCAGACGTCTATGCGCTCGGCGTCCTGCTCTACGAGATGCTCTGCGGCAAGGTGCCGTTCGACAGGAAGACGCCCACCGCGACCCTCATGGCCCACGTGAGCGAGCCGCCTCCGCCGCTCGCCGGCCGCGCTCCGGGCGTGCTCGTGTCACCGGCGATGGTGGCGATCGTGATGCGGTGTCTCGAGAAGAGCCCGGACAGGCGCTTTCAGTCGATGAGGGAGTGCCTCACCGCGCTCAAGCGCGCGGCGGGCGAGCCGATCGAGGTCGCGCGCACGGCAGACGAGCCGATCGAGGTCGCGCGCGCGTCGATATTCGACCTCCTGCCCACGCCGCAGCCCTGCGGCGCGCCGCCTTCCGTCCCGCCAGGCTCCGGGATGTGCCTCTCTGCCCTCACGACGCCGCTGAACGAGTCGGGTGCGTCACCCCAGCCAACGGCGCTCGACTCGCTCGCTCCTCCCCTTTTCCCTCCGACCCTGGGCGGCGCCGTCTCCCCTCCCCGCCACCGGCCCTTGTCTCTCTACATCGTGGCGGTCGCCGCGGCGGTCGTCGGCGGCGGCCTCGTGCTGACGCTCGGCGGGCGCGCGCGCGGACCGGACGTCGCGAGCGCCCCCGCGCACGGCGGGTCCGACCGCGTAGCGACCGCCGTGCCCGCCCGGCCGCCGGCGCCCGGCCCGGCCGAGTTCAGGATCGTGAGGATCGAGAGCGCCCCGCCGGGCGCTCGCGTCGCCGATCGCGGCACGGAGGTCTGCCTGGCGACGCCGTGCCGCCTCGTCCTGCAGGGCGCCGACGGACAGGCCGAGCACCGGCTCGAGCTGACCAAGCCCGGCTTCAACCCGACCCTGCTGCTCGTGCGCCCCGAGGACGAGATCGCCTCGGCGAAGCTCGAGGCCCTCCCGGCCGGGGCCGCGCAGCAGCGCGCCGCGCGGAGGGGGACGTGCGCACCCGGCACGCGGTGACGACGGCCGGCGCGTCGCGCGTCGCCACGGACGAGGTGGACGCGCGGCCGCCGTGGATCCATGGAAAGGGCCTCATGAGAACCGCGGACCTGCTGCTCGCAGCCGCGACCGTGTCGCTCGCCGCGGGTTGCCGGGGCGGCGCCGGCAGCGAGCCCGCCCAGCCCATCCCGCACGTCACGCCGATCGACACGCGCGCCCACGAGCCGGTCGCGGACGACGTGCCGCTCACGCCGCGGCCGCCGAAGCAGGTGGACGCGGCGGGCGCGGACACGTTCGAGGGCACCGCGGGAGTCACCGACAAGCCGCGCCCGGACGCGAAGCCCTCGGTCTTGCGCGACGTCCGGGCAGCCGGGCACGAGCACTACGACCGCGTCGTCTTCGAGTTCGAGGGGGACACGCTCCCTGGCTATCATGTCGAGTACATCGACCGGCCGGTGCGGCAGTGCGGCTCGGGCGAGGTGACCGAGGTCGCCGGCGACGGCTGGCTCGCCGTGCGCATGACCCCCGCCGCGGCGCACACGGAGGCCGGGCGAGCGACGATCCCGTTCCGCGAGCGGAAGCTCGCGCTCGGCGTGATCGAGGAGCTCGAGCGCACGTGCGACTTCGAGGGTGAGGTGACGTGGGTCGTCGGCGTCTCGTCGCCGAACAGGTACCGCGTGCTCGAGCTGACCCGGCCCGCGCGGCTCGTGATCGACGTGAAGCGCTGACGGTCCGCCGGGCGGGCCCCGGCGCATCGCCAGCGCGCCGCGCCCAGGCGGCGAGGCCGCGGCGTGCGCGCCGCCGCTCAGCCGCCGAGCCCTGGCCCGGCCTCGCCGGGCCCCTCGGGCCTGTGGCGCTCCGGCAGCGACGCGTCCGCCGCCCTGGGCGGGGGCAACCGCCTCGCGGGCACCGTGATGTGCTGCAACGCCTGCGGGGCGGCCGGCCCGCCTCGCCGCGGGATGTTGTAGACGCGCCGCGCCTGGATCAACGAGGATCGCAGCCCGTTGGCCCGCTTGATCGCCTCCACGGTGGTGCCGTACCGCCGCGCGAGCCAGCCCAGGGTCTGCCCCTTCTTCACCCGGTGACGCACGTAGTAGGTCCTCGGCTTGATCGCCTTGTGCTTCAAGAGCAGCGGATACGCGCGCGCGGCCGATTCCTGCGCGATGGGGCTGTAGAACCGGATGTGAATGTGGCTCGCGTGCCCCCGGGCATGGCGGATGAGCGGGCGCGGCTTCCTCGACCCGAACTGGAAGATGTCGTCGAGCCAGTCCTTGTCCTCGCCGATCTTGAGCGCGTGCTCCTTGAGCAGCCGCTGCACGCTGCTGTCGATGAGGATGAGCTCCACATCGGTCTCGGTGATGAGCGACCGGATGAACGCCCAGGTGCGCTCCCGGTCGAGGTTCGCGGCCGTGGCCCGCTGGTACCAGCGGTGCTGCGCGTCGAGGAAATAGCTGATGTCGACGTCGCGGCCGGCCTGATGGCTCTTGTGCGGGGAGAGATAGCCGCCGCCCCGGGCGCTGATGTGGCCGATGTAGAGCTTCGGGCTGCCCGGGAACTGCCGGTGCACCTCCGCGATGGCCCGCTCCAGCGCCTCGACCGTCTCGCGCGTCCCCCAGGCGTGGTTCGGATCGACGAGCTCCCACCGCTCGCTCTCGGGCATCCGGACCGCATTGACCAGCGCGCCTGCGTTGGTGGGGCCCACCGACATCGGCCCGAGCGCCGCCGGGTCCGTC
This sequence comes from Sorangium cellulosum, assembly GCF_004135735.1. Lineage (GTDB taxonomy): Bacteria > Myxococcota_A > Polyangia > Polyangiales > Polyangiaceae > Sorangium > Sorangium cellulosum_F. The sequence goes on from NZ_CP012670.1 coordinate 9,285,470, forward strand.
GTGAGCAGCTCCTCGATCTGGGCCTCGGTCATCGCCGCGAGCGGCGATCGCGCCGCCGTGCCGGCGCCCGGCTCCGCCGGCAGCTCCGGGCCGTCATCGACCTCGTCGTCCTCCTCCTCGGCCTCGTGGATGTCCGCGGCCTCCTCCTCCGGAGCCCCGGGCGCGGCCGCCGGCGCGGCGCCGCGCTGCTCCACGGAGACCGACGCGGCGGCGCGCAGCAGGCCTTCCTTGGCTCGCGCCGCCTCCGGCGCCTTGGCGACACAGCCTGCGAGGATGAGGGCGCAGATGACGGAAACGAAGCTGCTGCGGCCCATCGGGCGCGCACTATACCGACCCGCGGATGTCGCGCCAACCGCGGCCCCGCGGACGCCCCGCGCGCCTCAGGACACCTGTTCAGCGCCGGGACGCCCGGCGCGGCCGCGCTCCGGCCGGCAACGCAGGTGCGCTCCGGCCGGCAACGCAGGTGCGCGCTGGCCGGCGACGCAGGTGCGCGCTGGCCGGCGACGCGGCCGCGCTCCGGCCGGCCACGCGGGGAGTAGACGCTGCCCCTCGCGGCGCACGAGGACGTTGCCGCCGGCGCGCGGGCAGCTACATGCTGCCCTCGTGCAACGGTCCCAGCGGAGCGGCCGCCCCGATCGGGCGGCCCCGGGAGGCGGCGGGGCCCGGGGGGCAGCCGCGCCGGCGCCACGGCCGGCGCCGGACGGCGCGCCGCGCCCACACGACGGCGGCGAGCGTCCGGCGGGCAGCGGCGAACGCCAGGCGGGCGGCGGGGGCCAGCAGAAGCTCTTCTCGGCCAGGGAGGTGGCCGGCGACGGGACCGCGACGATCGAGGGCGAGGTCGTCCGGGTCACCTACGAGAGCGAGTCGAGCGGCTTCCGGGTGCTGCGGGTGGAGGTCACGCCCGGCGCCGTGCCCGAGGTCTGGGTCGGGGTGTTCCCGCAGGTCTGCCCCGGCACGCGCGTGCGGGCGACCGGGCGGTACGAGCGGGATCCCCGGCACGGCGAGCAGCTCAAGGTCGCGACGCTGCTGCCGATCGCGCCCGCCACGCTCGACGGGCTCGAGCGCTACCTCGGCTCCGGCATGGTGCCGGGCATCGGCCCCGCCTACGCGAAGCGGATCGTGGAGGCGTTCGGCGCCGAGACGCTGGAGATCCTCGATCGGTCGCCGGAGCGGCTCGCCGAGGTCCCGGGGCTCGGCCAGCGGAGGGCGCAGGCCGTCGCGAAGGCGTGGGCGGCGCAGCGCGCGATCGGGGCCATCATGATCTTCCTCCAGGCGCACGGCGCGTCCCCGGCGCTCGCGAGCCGCATCTACAGGCGGTTCGGCCCCCACGCCATCGACATCGTCTCCCGCTCGCCGTACCGGCTCGCGCTCGACGTGTGGGGCATCGGGTTCAAGACCGCCGACCGGATCGCGCGCTCGATCGGCGTCCGGGCGGACTCGCCGGAGCGGGCGCAGGCGGGCGTGCTGCAGACGCTCGTCGACCTGTCCACCCGCGGGCACACGCTCGCGGAGCGGGCGGAGCTCGCGGCGCTCGCCGCGACGATGCTCGAGCGCGACGCCGCCGAGGTCGACGGCGCGATCGACGCGCTCGCGGCGAGCGGCCACGTGCGCGTCGAGGAGCTGTCGACCGGCGAGGTGGCCGTCTACCCGAAGGACCTCCACGAGGCCGAGGTGCGGCTGGCGCGCCGGCTGCGCTCGATGCTGGCGGGCGGCGAGGACGACGCCTCGGACGCGGCCCGCCTCGCGGAGGGCGTCGGCGCGGCGCTCGCCGCCTTCGAGGAGAAGACGAAGGTCTCGCTGGCGCCGGCGCAGCGGGCGGCCGTGGAGCAGGCCGCGCGGAACAAGGTGCTCGTCATCACGGGCGGCCCGGGCGTGGGCAAGACGACCATCGTCCGGGCCATCCTCGCGCTCTTCGATCGCGCCCGGCTGCCGGTCCGGCTCGCCGCGCCCACGGGCCGCGCCGCCAAGCGGATGAGCGAGGCGACCGGGCGCGAGGCCGTCACCCTCCACCGGATGCTGGAGTTCGATCCGAAGCAACGCAAGTTCGGGCGCCAGCGGGGCCGGCCGATCGAGGCGGCGGCGATCGTGGTCGACGAGGCGTCGATGCTCGACCTCGCGCTCGCCGACGCGCTCCTGCAGGCCACGGCCGACGCCGCGCGGCTCGTGCTGGTCGGCGACGTCGATCAGCTCCCGTCGGTCGGGCCGGGCGCGGTGCTGCGGGACGTGATCGCCTCGGGCGAGGTGCCCACGGTGCGGCTCACGCAGATCTTCCGGCAGGCCGAGGGCAGCCTCATCGTCCGGAACGCGCACCGCATCCACGACGGCGAGCCGCCGGAGGGCGCGCGCGGGCCCGGCGGCGAGTTCTACGTCATCGAGCGGACCGAGGCCGAGGCCGCGGCGGAGCTGATCCTCCACCTCGTCACCGAGCGCATCGCCAAGGGGTTCGGGCTCGATCCGCGGCGGGACGTCCAGGTGCTGACGCCGATGCACAAGGGCGAGGCGGGCGCGATCGCCCTGAACGCGCGCCTCCAGGCGGCGCTCAACCCCGAGGGCCCGAGCGTGACGCGCGGCGCGCGCACGCTGCGGCTCGGCGACAAGGTGATGCAGCTCCGCAACGACTACGACCGCGAGGTGTACAACGGCGACGTCGGGTTCATCACGGACGTCAACGCGGAGGAACGGAAGCTCCTGGTCCGCTTCGACGATCGCGAGGTCAGCTACGAGGAGGCGGAGCTCGACGAGCTGACGCTCGCCTACGCGACGAGCATCCACAAGAGCCAGGGGAGCGAGTACCCGGCCGTGATCGTGCCGATCCTCACCCAGCACTTCGTCATGCTGTCGAGGAACCTCATCTACACGGCGGTCACGCGCGGCAAGCGGCTCGTGGTGCTCGTCGCGGACCCGCGGGCGGTGTCGCTGGCGCTGGCGGAGACCCGGCGGGAGGACCGTCGCACGCACCTCGCCGAGCGGTTGCGCGGCGCGGCGCCGGCGCACGTCGGGTCCGTGCGCGAGCCCAAGGCGGCCCTCGCCGCCGGCCCGCGGCTCGACTAGGACGGCGGCCCGAGAGGGCGAGCGACATGGGCGTCCGAGACAGCGACAACGACGACGACAGACACGATCACGATCCCACGATCGCGCGCGGCGAGGAGGCGCGCGCCGGGTCCACGGCCACAGGCACGCAGGGGGCGGCGCGGCTCGCGTGGAGCGCGAGGGGCATGGCGAGCGCAGCAGGCGTGACCAGAGCCCGCGCGCTGAGAGCTCCCCCGTTGCCGGGCTGGGCCCACCCTGCTAGCGTTCGCGCCCCCTCTACACGAACGACTGCCCTCATTCCAGCGCGCAGGGTACCGGGGCGAGGCTGGGCGTTTCCTGCCCCTCGGCGCGCGTGGGGGAAAGATCTCGGAGCATCGACGATGACGACCAACGGACAGCAGCAGGCGGGTGGGCTCAACATCACCGGAGGGGCGGCGATCGTCGCGCCCGTGAGCGCGTTTCCGAACGGAGTTCCGGGCAACGCGCTCATCGTCATCCCCATGAACAAGCCGACCGATGAGCTGAAGGGGATGCTCGAGAAGGGCCCCACGGCCGTGACCCTCGATCAGATGTGGCAGCTCCTCGGCTTCAACGGCCCTGCGGTGCAGGTGCAGGACGAGCAGGGGCGCCCCATCGCGATCGGCCTGGAGGACCTCCTGGCGGGCCTCGAAAAGCACTGGACCGAGCAGCCCGATGACCTGAACCGCGGGCGCATCTACGCGCAGGAGCTCCTCAAGCACAACCGGCTGCAGCGCGCCGAGCAGGTGCTCTCGAAGGTCGTGGCGAAGGGCGGCACGGGCGACGACTGGCTCGCGCTCGGCATCGCGCAGCTCTCCCAGGACAAGCACGACAAGGCCGAGGGGACGCTCAAGGGCGCGCAGAACCTGCTCAAGGACAACCCCTACCCCTCGCTGCACCTGGCGAAGCTGTACCAGGCGCGCAAGGACGACGCGAAGGAGCGCGAGTTCATCGACAAGGCGATCGCGATCGACGCGGGCTGCATCGACGCGTGGGCGTACCTCTTCCAGTACCTGAAGCAGCGCGGCGACGAGGCGAGCGCGATCTCCGAGATGGAGAAGCTCGCGGCCGACAAGAAGACGGCCGCGCCGTACATAGCGATCCAGGGCTTCTTCGCGGGCAACGAGGAGACGCGGGACAAGGCCATCGAGTACGCGAAGAAGGCCGTCGACCTGAACCCGGACGACCCGCTGGCGCTGCTCTGCCTGTCGGCGCTGTACGGGCAGAAGAACGATCTCGAGGCCGTGGTTCGCCTGCTCCAGCCGCACGAGGCGAAGATGAGCCGCGACGTGCGCCTGGCGAACAACTACTTCGAGGCGCTCTTCCAGTCGCGCCAGCTCGAGAAGGTGACGAAGCTGCTGAACGCGCTCGCCGGCTCTCCGAGCAAGGAAGTAAAGCAGTTCGCCATCGAGCGCTCGCGCGCCGTCGCTCAGTACCTGCAGCAGCAGCAGCAGCAGCTCGCCGCGGCGGCCCAGCCGGCGCAGCGCAAGGCCTGACCTCACACGCGGGGCGCGGTGGGCGCGGTCGGCGCCCCCGCGCCTGAGCGCATCCTTCCAGTTCTTGCGCTGTGCGCGGGCGCCTCGGTGATCAGTGGCCGAACGCGCGGCGGATGGCCTCGGCGATGCCGCCGCCGAGCGAGCCGTCGGCTTCCAGGTGGTCCGTCGCCGCCTGCTTCACGCTCTCGGGTGCCTGCCCCATGGCAAAGGAGCGCCCGGCGACCTCGAACATCGGCACGTCGTTGAGCCAGTCGCCGACGACGACCACGTCCGCCGGCGAGCACCCGTGGTGCTCCGCCAGCCACGCGATCGCCGTCCCCTTCGTGGGCCCAGCGGCGCGGACCAGCATCGCGAAGATGCTGGCGCGGGGATCGCGCGCGACGGGGAACGAGACCACGAAGGCCACGTGACCGAGCTCGGACCGGATCTCCTCGACGGCGGCCGTGATCTGCCGCTCGGTCCCGATCGCCACCAGCGCGAGCAGGCCGTGGTCGTGCTCCCAGTACGGGTGCGACAGGACACGCTCGACCTCGGCGATGGCGCTGGACCAGGTGCGGACATAGTGGACGTGGGGCGCGCCGGACGCGTCGTGGACGATGCTGTCCTGCGCGAACAGGAAGCAGGCCATCGCGTGCCGCTCGATGACCGAGCGCAGGAGGGTCGCGTCGGCGCCGAAGATCGTCCGCGAGTACAGGTGCGCGTCGCCCCCGGTGTGCACGATGTGGCTGCCGTCGACGCACGCGATGGGGCCGATCACGCCGATCTGCCGCGCGACGTCGCGCGTCCCCGAGTACAGGCGCCCGGTCGCGATCGAGACCGGGACGCCGGCGGCCTGGAGCCGCCGGATGGCGCGGAGATCTTCGTGATGGATGGAGCCGTCTCGACGGAGGAGCGTTCCATCGACGTCAACGGCGAGGAGCTTGTACGTGGTCACCGCGCTTGGACGGACCGCGAGCGCTGCAGACGCGACAAAGGGGACACGATGGCCCGGATCCCGAGGATCCGGAGGCCATCTCCGAGGCGAGAATCAGGAAGCCGGGTAGACCGACACCTGCTTCTTGGTGTTGGACTTCCACTCGTACTTCACGACGCCATCCACGAGGGCAAAGAGCGTGAAGTCGCGGCCGGTGCCGACGTTCTCGCCGGCATGAATCGACGAGCCGACCTGCCGGACCAGGATGTTGCCCGCACGCACGGGCGCCCCGGCATACACCTTCACCCCGCGGCGCTGCGCGTTCGAATCGCGGCCGTTCCTGGAGGAGCCGCCGCCCTTTTTGTGAGCCATGTCTACTTCTCCTGCTAGGCGGTGATGCCGGTGATCTTGAGCTCGGTGTACGGCTGGCGATGGCCGTTCTTGCGGCGGTAGTTCTTCCGGCGCTTGAACTTGAAGACCACGATCTTCTTGCCGCGGTCCTGCCCGGTGATCTCGGCGGCGACGGAGGCGCCGCTCACAAGGGGCCTGCCGATCTTGGGGGTGTCTCCGCCGACGAGGAGCACCTCGCTGAAGGTGATCTTGTCACCGGCATTGCCGGCGAGCTTCTCGACCCGGAGCTTCTGACCTTCGGCGACCCGATACTGCTTGCCGCCCGTCTTGATGACCGCGTACATGGTGCGTCTTCCTCAACCTGGGGACCGCGAATCCCTCACCTGACGCCGCGTGGTGAACGCCGCGGAAAGGCCCACGAGGGGCCCGGTGAGCGAGGGAGCGGCAGTATACGGACCTTGAGCAGCTTGGCAAGTGCTTCGCAGCGTCGGGGCCGGGTTCTTCGCCCGGAGATGGAGATCCCGCTGGATCCGCGGCGCAACGGCCGGGCAGCGGCCACGAGCGGCCACGACCGATTGCGCGGTCGCGACCGCTGCGCCTCCCTTCCTTCCACCCTCCACCCGAGCTCCCGCGTTCACGCCTTGGTGAAGACGAACCTGTCGTCCGACACGTCGACCTGCATGACCTGGCCGGCCTGGTAGCCGCCGGCCAGGATCGTCTCGGCGAGCGGGTTCTGGAGCTCGCGCAGGATGGCCCGCTTCAGCGGGCGAGCGCCGAGGCTCGGCTCGTAGCCGAGCTCGACGAGCCGGGCCTTGGCGGCGTCCGTGAGCGAGAGGCGGATCTCCTTGTCCGTCAGCAGCCGCTCGAGGCGGCGGAGCTGGATGTCCACGATGCCCCGGAGATCCTCCTTGCTGAGCGCCTTGAAGACCACGATGTCGTCGATGCGGTTCAGGAACTCGGGGCGGAAGAACCCGCGCAGCTCTTCCAGCAGCACGTCGCGGATCGCCTCGCGGCCGTCCTCCGTCGACCAGAGCTTCGCGTCGGTCTCGAGCACGCGCTTGGAGCCGATGTTCGAGGTCATGATGACGACCGTGTTCGAGAAATCGGCCAGCCGGCCCCGGCCGTCCGTGAGCCGGCCGTCGTCCAGGATCTGGAGCAGCAGGTTGAACACGTCCGCGTGCGCCTTCTCGACCTCGTCGAACAGCAGCACGCTGTACGGCCTGCGCCGGGCCGCCTCGGTCAGGAAGCCGCCCTGCTCGCTGTCCGCGTAGCCCGGGGGCGCGCCGATCAGGCGCTGGGCCATGTGGCGCTCCATGAACTCGCTCATGTCCATGCGCGTCAGCGCCTGCTCGTCGTCGAACAGGAACTCCGCGAGCGCCTTCGCGAGCTCCGTCTTGCCCACGCCGCTCGGGCCGAGGAACAGGAACGAGCCGATCGGCTTGCCCGGGTCGCGCAGGCCGACGCGGCCGCGGCGCACCGCCTTCGCGATCGCGCGCACCGCCTCGTCCTGCCCCACCACGCGCTGGGCGAGCCGCTCCTCCATCTTGAGGAGCTTCTCGGCCTCGCCCTCGAGCATCTTGGCCACGGGGATGCCGGTCCACTCGTTGAGCGTGGCGGCCACGTCCGACTCGCTGACGACGTTCGAGGCGGGCGCGATCCCCTCGCGCTGCGCGGCCTCCTCGGCCGCCTGGAGCCGCCGCTTGATCTCCGGGATCGTGACGTGCTCGAGCTCGCCGATCTTGGCGAACACCTTGTCGCGCTGGGCGACCTTCAGGGCCTCCGTCGCGGCGACGAGCTCCCGGCGGATGGACTGGCACGCGGCGATGACGCCGCGGCGCGACGCGTTGCGGGCGCGCATCGCCTGCGCCCTGGGCTCGATGTCCGCGAGCTCCGCCTCCAGGCGCGCGCGGGTCTGGACGCTGAGCTTGTCGTCGTCGTCGGCGAGCGCGGCGATCTGCGCGCGCAGCGCGTCGACGCGCCGGGTCAGCGTATCGAGCTCGGCCGGCACCCCGTCGACCTCCACCCGCTTGCGCGCGGACGTCTCGTCGAGCAGGTCCACGGCCGTGTCGGGGAGCGCGCGATCCGAGAGGTATCGCTTCGCCAGCGCGACGGCCGACGCGATGGCGCTCTCGCCCACCCGGACGCGGTGGTGGGACTCGTATTTCGTCGCGATCCCGCGCAGGATCTCCGTCGCCTGATCGATGCTCGGGGCCTCCAGGGTGATGGTCGAGAAGCGCCGGATGATCCCGGGGTCGCGGTCGTTGATCTTGCGCACGCCCTCGGGCGTCGTCGTGGCGACGATCCGGATCTCCCCGCGCGACAGGAGCGGCTTCAGGAGCTCGCCGACGCCCGCGCCCTGCACGCCCTGGCCGAAGAGCGCGTCGAGATCCTCGACCACGAGGATGCTCTCGGCGTCCTGCTCGCCGCGCAGGCGGTCCACGAGGACCTTGAGGCGCTGCTCGATCTCGCCGCGGAGCTTCGCCCCGGCGACGAGCGCGCCGGTGTCGAGCTCGTAGAGGTGGGCGCCGGCCAGGTTCGTCGGCACGTCGCCGTGGGCGATCCGGTCGGCCAGACCCCGGATGAGGGCGGTCTTGCCCACGCCGGGCTCGCCGACGATGAGCGGGTGGTTCTTGAACCGCCGCTCGAGGATCTGGAGCAGGCGGCGCGCCTCGACGTCGCGCCCGATCACCGGGTCGAAGCGCCCCTCCCGGGCGTCGGCCACGAGATCACGGGTGTAGGGCGCGGGCTGCCCCGGCTCCGCGGCGCTCCCGAGCGCGGGCAGCGGCTCCCGCGAGGCGGCCTCCAGCGCCCCGAGGTGCGGCCGGAACGCCCCCGGGCCGATGCCGAACGAGGAGAGGATCTCCCCCGCGGGCCCCCGGATCTCCTGGGCGAGCGCGTGGAGCAGGTGCTCGATGCCCACGTTCGCGGACTTGTCCCGCGTCGCCTCCCGCTCGGCGCGCCCCAGGAGGTCGAGCAGCCGCGGGCTCACGTACGCCACCCCGCTGCTCGACCTGGGCAGCTTCTTCAACGCGCTCTCGGCGAGCTGGAGCACCTCGTTCGGGTCGGCCCCGGCCCGCCGGAACACCTCCGACACCCCCCGGTCACGCTCGATCAGCCGCGTCAGCAGGTGCAGCGGAGTGACCTCGGTGTGCTGGCGCTCGTCCGCGATCTGCTGGGCGCCGGCGACGACCTGCTTCGCGTCGCTCGTATAGCGATCGAGGTGAATCGTCCCCTCTTTGTCGGCCATGCGCGCAGCCTACCGCACGCCGCGGCCTGCGCGCTTGCATCTTTGGCCGTCCCGATAAAGGAAAGAGGACGGGATTTCCATGCAGGCAGCCGAAGTTATCCTCTACGTCACCGACTACTGCGGATACTGCGCGATGGCGAAGCGCCTCCTGACCCAGAAGCAGGCGCGCTTCACCCAGATCAACGTGGAGGCGCGAGACGACCTCCGCGCCTGGCTGGTCGAGGCGTCCGGGCAGCGGACCGTCCCCCAGATCTTCATCAACGGGAAGAGCATCGGCGGGTTCAGCGAGCTCGCGGCCCTGGACAGGAAGGGCGAGCTCGACGCGCTCCTCGGCGAAGCGCCGAGCGCGGACGCGCCCGCCCTGCCGCGCTGAGGGCAGTCCATGTGCGGTGTGGACAGGCGCCGGCGCGCCCCGAGGGCCCTGGCCGGCGAGGCTGCCCCCTGGCGCGGGTAGGTGATAAGCTCCGGCGCGGGGACGGGGCGCAGCTTTTCTTGATACGGTTCGTCCAATAGGGCCTCCTGGGCTTCCTCCGCCCCCTGAGCCGCCACCGCCATGCCTAGCAGCCCCGACAGCACTGCCGCAGCGCCTCAGCCGGCCGAGGGGTCGCTCGTCGGGAAGCGGGTACAAAAGTACGAGATCGTACGAACGATCGGGCGTGGCGGGATGGGCACGGTCTACGAGGCGATCAACACCGCCATCGGCAAGCGCGTCGCGATGAAGTTCGTCGACGCCGACCTCGCGCAGAACAAGGACGCGGTGGCGCGGTTTCACCGCGAGGCCCAGGCGGCGAGCGCGGTCGAGAGCGCGCATATCGTCGAGATCTTCGACTCCGGGTTCGCGGACGACATCCCCTTCCTCGTCATGGAGCTGCTCCGCGGCGAGGATCTCGCCCACCGCATCCGGCGCTGCGGCAGGCTCGACCTGGGCGAGGCGCTCCACGTGATCGCGCAGATCCTCCGCGGTCTGCACCGCGCCCACGAAGCGGGCATCGTCCACCGCGACCTCAAGCCGGACAACATCTTCCTGGTCGACCGCGACGACGACCCGAACTTCGCCAAGATCCTGGACTTCGGCATCTCGAAGGTGCCCCGCGCCAGCGGCGTGTCGGCCCACACGTTGACCCGGCAGGGCACGGTGCTCGGAACGCCGTTCTACATGTCGCCCGAGCAGGCGCAGGCGCTGCCGGACGTGGACGGGAGGACCGACCTCTGGGCCGTGGGCGCGATCCTCTACGAGTGCCTGACCGGACACCCGCCCCACAGCGGCAACTCGTACGAGCAGGTGATCGTCAACATCTGCATGAAGGACGCCCAGGACGTGCGGATGAGCAACCCGGCTGTCCCGGAGCCGATCGCGCGCGTCATCGCGAAGGCGCTCGCGCGGGACCGGGACGCGAGGTACGCGTCGGCGCGGGAGCTCCTCGACGCGCTGGTCGCGGCGTCCGGCGGGGCGCTCGCGTCGCGGCGCAGCTCGAGCGACGAGCTCGGGGTGCTGACGACGAGCGCGGCGGGGGCGGCGGGGCAGGTCCTGGCGCAGCGGACGCCGGGCGATCCGGGCATCGGCCTGGATCCGACGCTCGAGGTGCAGGGCAGCGGCTCGAAGGTGGGCTGGTCGAGCAACGGCCGCGCCGGCGCGCGGGGGCCGCGGTGGCGCGCGCTCGTCGCGGTCGCGCTGGTCTCGATGGTCAGCGGGCTCGCCGGCGCGCTCCTCATCGCGCGCCGCTCGCCGCCGGTCGAGGAGGTCGCGGCCGCGCCTGTGCCCCCTTCCCAGGTCTCGGTCGCGCTCCGGGCGAACGCCGAAGGCGCGCGCTTCCTCGTGGACGGTGTGGACCTGGCCGACCGTACGCTGCGCGGCCGCGAGGGCGAGACGAAGCGGGTGCGGATCGAGGCGTCGGGCTACACGCCGGTCGACAAGGAAGTGACGCTCCAGGTTGGCCAGGAGCTGATCGAGGTGCAGCTCGATCCGCTGCCGCTCGTCGTGACGCCGGCGCCCACGGCGGCCGCGCCCACGGCGGCCGCGGTCGCGGAGCCAGCGCCTCCTGCGTCCGCCTCGCGCCCCGCGGCCGCGCCGGGCGCGCGCAAGGCGACGGCGATCCCCTTCTCGGCGCGCCCGCGGGGGACGGGCACCGGCGCGAAGCCCGCCGCTCCGACCAGGCCCGCCCCGGAGGTCGCGACGCCCAAGCCGGGTGGGGTCGCGGCCGGGCTCCAGCTCAAGGTCGACTGAGGCGAGCTTGGCCCGATCGCACGGATTGCTCCCGCTCGCGCTCTGCGCGGCGCTCCTCGGTCTGGTCGTGCAGCTCTCGCCGGCGCACGCGCAGGTCGAGCCGTACCGGCAGCACATGGAGAACGGCATCAAGCTGTTCCAGGACCGGAACTACCGGGCTGCGGTCGTCGAGTTCGAGGCGGCCTACAAGGCGAAGCCGAAGGCCAGCCCGCTGTTCAACATCGCGCTCGCCGAGAAGGCCCTCTTCAACTACCCGAGGGCCATCGCGGCGCTCGAGCGGGCGCTCGCGCACCACCGCGACACGATGGACGAGGGCGACGAGAAGACGGCGCGCAGCGCCATCGAGGAGATGCGCGCGCTGCTCGCCCACGTCACCATCGAGGTCAATCCGCCGACCGCTGCGCTGCTCATCGACGGGGAGGAGCAGCCCCCCTCGTCGTCGGCGGCGCGGGTCGTCGAGCTCGGCCCCGGGGTGCACCGCATCGGCGCGCGAGCCGAGGGGTACACGAGCGCCGAGCAGAGCGTGACCGTGGTGAGCGGCCAGCGCGACCGGAAGGTGAGGCTCACGCTGGCCCCGGACAGGGCCGCCATCCCCCCCGAGCCGACCCCGGTCACGCTGCCGCCCCCGCCTCCTCCGCCGAAGCCGGTGCCCGTGCAGAGCTCCCGGCAGGGATACTACGTGATCGGCGCCGCGTCGCTGCTCTGGCCGCTCGCCCATCCGCGGGCGTTCCCGGCGGAGCCGAACAGCGGCGGCGCCGGGTCGATCCGGGTAGGTTACCGGGTGAACACGCCCGCGGCGTTCGACGTGATGTTCCAGTACGCGAATATCGCGACCGGAGCGGACGAAGCCGAACACTCGGACGCCAGCTACACGTTCGGCTCGACGCGTGTCGGGCTCAACGTCCGCCTGATGACCCCCGGGCAGACATGGCGATTCGTGGGCTCGATCGGGGGCGGCCTCACGTACGACGACGTGAGCTTCGACAACCTCCGGAGGCCGGACGGGTCCGACCTCTGCAATGGCGCCTGTCAGCACGCCTGGGGGGTGAACGCGTTCGTCTTCTCCGAGGTGGGCGTCGAGCTCGACCTCGGCGGCGTGCTCCTCGGCTTCTCGCTCGACAGCTACTTCCAGTCGTCGCGCGGCATCAGCTACAAGCTCGACGAGAACGACCCGAACAGCGACGACATCACGCTCTACTCGTCCGTGTTGCTGCAGCTCGGAGGCAGCCTGCACGCCGGGTATGCGTTCTGGTGACCGGCCGCGCCGGGCCTGAGCGCTCGATCGTTCCCTTCTTGTTCCGCGGCATGGCGGATGTATTCTCGCTCGCCCTCACGATGAGTCGGGGACGGTCGGGGCTCGGCTCCGCCGGTCCCTTCAACGTGGGTCGGGGCTCGGCTCCGCCGGTCCCTTCAACGTGGGTCGGGGCTCGGCTCCGCCGACCCCTTCAATGTCGGCCGGGGATCGGCTTCGCCGGCCCCTTCAACGTGGGTCGGGGCTCGGCTTCGCCGGCCCCTCAAGGGGTGACCATGTCGCAGGATGCCATCACGTCGTTGCTGAAGGAGACGCGCCGGTTCGCGCCGTCGGCCGATTTCTCACGTCGCGCGCGCGTCGGGTCGCGGGAGGCTTACGAGGCGCTCTACCGCGAGAGCATCGAGCAGCCGGACGCGTTCTGGCGCCGGGAGACGAGCGATCTCGTGTTCCGCACGCCATGGACCACGACCAGCGACTGGTCCCTGCCGCACGTCCAGTGGTTCATGGGCGCCACGCTCAACGTCACCGAGAGCTGCCTCGACCGACACCTGACGACGGCCACCAAGAACAAGGCCGCCATCCTCTGGGAGGGCGAGCACGGCGAGACGCGCACGCTGACCTACGCCCAGCTCCACCGCGAGACGCTGCGGCTCGCCAACGCGCTGAAGCGGCTCGGCATCGAGAAGGGCGACCGGGTCGCGATCTACATGGGCATGGTCCCCGAGGTCGCCGTCGCGATGCTCGCCTGCGCGCGCCTCGGCGCGGTGCACACGGTGGTCTTCGGCGGCTTCGCCGCGGACGCGCTCCGCGACCGCATCCACGACAGCCAGGCCAAGCTCGTCATCACGCAGGACGGCGCCTACCGGCGCGGGCAGATCGTGCCGCTGAAGGCGACCGTCGACAGGGCGCTCGCGCAGCCCCAGGCGAAGAGCGCGACGCGCGTCATCGTGTACCAGCACATCGGCGCCGAGCGCTGCGAGGTGCAGATGACGCCTGGCCGCGACGTCTTCTGGCACGATCTGCTCGCCGAGGCCGCGGCCTCCTGCGAGCCGACCATCGTCGACGCCGAGCACCCGCTGTTCATCCTCTACACGAGCGGCTCGACCGGGAAGCCGAAGGGCGTGCTCCACACGACCGCCGGCTTCCTGGCCGGCGTGCACGTCACGACGAAGTACGTCTTCGACCTGCGCGACGACGACGTCTACTGGTGCACCGCGGACGTCGGCTGGGTGACGGGGCACAGCTACATCGTGTACGGCCCGCTCTCGTGCGGCGCGACGTGCCTCATGTACGAGGGGGCGCCCAACTTCCCCGACTGGGGCCGCTTCTGGAGGCTCATCGAGCGGCACGGGGTGACGATCCTCTACACCGCCCCCACCGCGATCCGCGCCTTCATGCGGCAGGGCGACGAGTGGCCCGCGAAGAGCGATCTGTCGAGCCTCAGGCTGCTCGGCTCGGTCGGCGAGCCGATCAACCCGGAGGCGTGGATCTGGTACCACCGGACCATCGGCGGCGGCCGCTGCCCGATCGTGGACACCTGGTGGCAGACGGAGACGGGGGCGATCATGATGACCACGCTCCCCGGCGCGGTGCCCTCGAAGCCGGGGTCGACGGGGCTGCCGATCTTCGGGGTCGTGCCCGAGGTCGTGACGAAGGACGGCAAGCCGGTCGCCCCGGGAGAGGGCGGGCTGCTCGTGCTGAAGAAGCCGTGGCCGTCGATGCTGCGCACGGTCTGGGGTGACGACGAGCGCTTCCGCAAGCAGTACTTCAGCGACGTCCCGGGCTGCTACTTCACCGGCGACGGCGCTCGCCGCGACGAGGACGGCTACTACTGGGTCGTCGGCCGGATCGACGACGTGCTGAACGTGGCCGGGCACCGCATCGGGACCGCCGAGATCGAGAGCGCGCTCGTCTCCCACCCCGCCGTCGCGGAGGCGGCCGCGGTGGGCCGCCCGGACGACCTCAAGGGGCAGGCGCTCGTGGTCTTCGTCTCGCTCCGGCCCGGCTTCACGGCCGGACCGGAGCTCCAGGCGAAGCTCGCGGAGCACGTCGCCAAGGAGATCGGCAAGTTCGCGCGCCCCGACGCCATCCGCTTCGCGGACGCCCTGCCGAAGACCCGCAGCGGCAAGATCATGCGCCGGCTGCTGAAGGACGTCGCCGCGGGCCGCGAGCTCAGCGGCGACACCTCGACGCTGGAGGACTTCACCGTCATGGCGAAGCTGCGGCAGCAGGAAGACGAGTGAGCCCCGTGGCGCCGCCGGGGCCCGCGCGCCCCGGCGGCCGGCGCGACGGTCCCTGCGCGCGCCGACCTGGAGAGGCCCCACGGAAGCGAGCTCCACCACGATAACGCCCCATGGCGCCGCGCCCCCGTCGTTCGCGGCGTGGGAGGGGATCACCGCGGCCGATGGCCGCGCCGCGTCGTTCGCGCCGGAGAATTTGATCCCCCCCATCCGCGCGGGGAATAATGTCTGTGAGGCGCTTTTGGAGCTCGAAGCTGGAACCGTCGTTGCGCACCGCTATCGCATCCTCCGCCAGCTCGGCCGCGGCGGCATGGGGGAGGTGTTCGCGGCGGAGAACGTCCGCACCGGCCGCCAGGTGGCCATCAAGCTCCTGCGCTCCGACTCGAAGGCCAAGTCCTCGGCGGTCGAGCGGTTCCGGCGCGAGGCGCGCGCCGCGGGGTCCATCAACAGCGACCACGTCACCGAGATCCTCGACGTCGAGGAGGACGCCGAGCACGGCATCGTGCTCGTGTTCGAGCTGCTCGAAGGCGAGTCGCTGATCGACCGCCTGAAGCGGACCGGACCGATCGCGTTCGACGAGCTGCACCCGATCATCGAGCAGGTCTGGATGGGCCTCGCCGACGCGCACCGCGCCGGGATCATCCACCGCGATCTGAAGCCATCGAACGTGTTCCTCGAGCGGCGCCCCGACGGGACCACGCGGGTCAAGATCCTCGACTTCGGCATCTCCAAGCTGCCGAAGGAGATGGGCGCGGAGACCCTGACCGAGATGGGCCAGAGCCTGGGCACGTTCTCGTTCATGCCGCCCGAGCAGATCGGAAAGGCGAAGACCGTCGACCACCGCGCGGACATCTACGCCTGCACCACGATGATCTACCAGTCGATGAGCGGCCAGCTGCCCTACCAGGCGCGCAACCTCCTCGTCATGGTCGAGATGAAGCAGAAGGCCGACGCGCGAACGCTCGCCGAGGCGCTCGACGGGCCGGTCGATCCGCGGCTCGAGGCGTTCCTCGCGAAGGGGTTGGCGCGCGATCCGGGAGACCGCTTCCAGAGCGCGCTCGAGGGGCTCGAGGCGTGGAGGGCGCTGCGCCCGGCGAGCGCCTCCAGCCATCCTGCCGCCGTCCGGTCGTCGACGGTGCGCCCCTCCGCGCTGCCCGTGAGCAGCGCGCCGGGTCACCCGGCCGGCGCGGCCGGCCACCTCCACACGGCCGCGGAGCCGCCGCAGGTGCCGCTCGAGGACCCGGGCCAACCCCGCGGGGCCAGCGGCTACCCGGCGTTGCCGCAGGTGCCGTGGACCGGTCCGAACGGCACCATGGTGCTGAGCAACCCGGCCGGCGAGCTCGCCCCTCCGCTCGCGCCGCCCGTCAGGGCGTCGCAGGAGCTCCCGGACTTCTCCGCGGACAGCTCCAGCGGGGCGACGAGCCAGGGTCCGACGCTCGTCTACCGCCCGACGCGGCCCACCACGGGCACGATGCCGGGCACGGGGGCGATCCACGAAGCGCCCACGGCGGCCGACGTGCCGGCGCCGATCGAGCAGCATCCTGCCGGGCGTCCGCCCGCGCGGACGCTTCGAACGGTCGTCTATGTGCTGGCGGCGCTCCTGTTCGCGGTGGTGGGCTTCCTCCTCATGGGGATCGCGCTCGAATACCTGGACGCGCAGGGGTGGCCCGCGCGCTGAGCTGCGCTCCTGCCCTGGACGCGCAGGGGTGGCCCGCGCGCTGAGCTGCGCTCCTTGCTCTGCCCTCGCCGCGGCCTCCGCGGGTCAAAGGGCCGCGTGCACCTCCGCGGCGCGGCCCTGGGCCGGCGCGCCCCCGGCGGGCAGCGTGATCCGGAACCGCGTGCCTCCCGCCTCGCGCGCCTCGCACGAGATCGTGCCGCCGTGCGCCTCGATGATGTCCCGCGTCACCGCGAGCCCGAGCCCCGTGCCGCGCTGCTTGGTCGTGAAGAAGGGGTCGAAGATCGACGCCCGCAGCTCCTCCGGCACGCCCGGGCCCGTATCGTCGACCGTGATGGTCGCGGCGCCGCTCGAGAAGCTCACGGTCACCACGATCTCGCCGCCCTTCGGCATCGCCTCGCGCGCGTTGCGGAGCAGGTTCAGCAGCGCCTGACGGAGCTGCGACTCGTCGAGGAGGATCTCGGGCCCCTCCGCCTCCACCTCGACGCGGACCGCCACGCCGGCGCGATCGAGCTCGGGCCGCACGAACGCGACGAGCTCCTGCACCAGGTCGTCCACGCGCTCCGGCTCCAGCCGGGGCCGGGGGCGACGCGCCACGCTGAGGTACTGCTCCGCGATGCGCGACAGGCGATCGACCTCGGCGCGGATGGCGGTGACGAGCTGCGCCGACTCCTTCATCACGGGCCTGAGCTCCGCGTCGGGGGTGTCCGCGGCCGTGGCGCGCGCCACCTCCTCCTCGAGCAGCTCGAGGTTCAGCCCGATCGACGACAGCGGGTTCCTGATCTCGTGCGTTACGTGCGCCGCCATCTTCCCGATCGTCGCCAGCCGCTCGGCGTTCACGAGCTCGGCGCGCGCGCGGCGGATCGCGGCGACCATGTCCTCGAACGTGGTCGCGAGCTCGCCGATCTCGTCGTTCGTCGCGAGCACCTGCTTCGGGGTGAGATCGCCGCGGGCGACCGCGTTGGCCCGCTCGGTGACCGCGGTGAGCGGGGCGAGCACGCGCCGCGCGTACAGCGACATCATCACGCCGACGAGCAGTGTCAGCACGCCCAGCCCCACGAGCAGGTGCATCGAGCGCTCCTCTCGCCGCCGCGCCTCGGTGGTGAGGCTCTCCATCCGCTCCTCGACGCGGCTCTTGATCGCCCGCAGCCGCTGCGCGCCCTCGACCTCGCGCTTGACCATCTCGTCGCGCGTGCGCTCGGCGAGCTCGCGGTTCCCGACGGCGAGCGCCTGGAAGAGCTGAGAGAACCGCTCCGGGTTGGCCCCCACGAGCCGTTCGATGGCCGTCACCTCCGCCACGACCTCCTCGCTGAAGCGACGCACGCCCGACGAGATCGCCGCCTGTCCGACGCCGGCCTCGCCGCCGGCCGCCCTCTCGTCGGCCCCGGCGAGCGCCCGGGCGGCGTCCTTGACGAGCGAGAAGGCGAGCGGCCGGGTCCTGCGGGCGGTCTCGAGCCACTCCCGCACGTCACCCGGGTTCTTGGCGGCGGTGATGTGGTTGAGCTGGGCGTTGAAGACGTTCTGCTCGGCCAGGACCTCGCCGATGCGCAGCAGCAGCGGGACGTACCCCGCGCGCAGCAGCTGGGCGTCGCGGGACGCGGCCCGTAGCGCCTGCACGCTCCAGCCGACGGTCAGCGCGAAGGCGGCGAGCACCACGAGGTAGCTCGCGAGGAGCCGCCCGGCGACGGTGCGCCGCTTGGCCGGCGCGCGCCCCGCCGCCGGGCCCGCGGCGCCGCCGCGCGCGTCGTCCACGGCAGGCGGCGGCGTGGTCATCGCGGCGCGACGGCCCGGGCGACGAGGCTCGCGAGGTCCTCCGCCGGCTCGCCCCGCGTCCTGAACCGCCGGAGGCTCTGCGCGCAGTGGGTCACGAGGAGCCCGCCGCCGAGCGCCCGGTGCTCCGCGATCCGGCCGTCGGCGATGGCGGCGGACGAGGCGGGGCGCGTGGCAGGCACGAGGCCGCCGCCGCCGCTGCAGTCCGCGTGCTCCCGGCGATGGATGAACTCCTCCGGCGGCCGCCCCGTGATGCGGGCGAGGATCTCCCGCGGCGCGTCGTAGCGATCGAGGCCGCGGCCGAGCTGGCACGGGTCGTGGTAGCGCACCCGCCGCTCCGACGTCGACCGCTGCAGCCGATCCAGCGAGGCCCGCGCGAGATCGACGAACAGCTCCGGCACCTCCACGCTGACGCCGACGCGTGCGTACTCGACGCGCACGGCGCGCGCGCACCCGGGGTCGACCGCGACGAAGCGCCCGCCGTCCGCGACCTCGGCGGCGAGCCGCCGCGCCGCGGCCTCGAAGCCCGGCCGATCGCCCGCGTAGAGCAGCGGCAACCCGCAGCAGGCGCGCACCGGGCGGGCGGGGGCGCCGACGAGCGCCTCGGTGGCCTCGAGCGCGTCGCGGGCGACGTCCGGCGCGTGGCGGACGTACCCGCAGCCGATCAGCACGCGGACCGCGCCGGGCTCCGCCGCGCGGGAGAGCGCGTCGAGCTCGCCGCGGAGCTCCTCCTCCCGGGCCTCGAAGCGCGCCGAGACGCGCTGGGCCGGCTCCGGCGCGAGGCCGCGCGCGAAGAACTCGGCCCGCGCGTCGGTCAGCACCGTGGCCACCTCGTTCTTGTGATCGCAGCGCTCGCGACACGCGTAGCAAGCGGAGCACGCCCAGGCGGGATCCGCGTGGCGCGCGTCAAGCGGCACGTCGCCGCGCGCGGCGAAGTACGCCATCGACATCTTCCCCCAGGGCGTGACCGTCTCGTTCGTCTCGGCGTTCGACACGGGGCACGCGGCCCGGGAGAGCTTGGGGCAATAGACGCACTTCTCGAGCGACGTCCGGTGCGGCTCGAGGAGCTTCAGGTGGAGCTGGGACACCAGTTCGAGTCTCTTCATGGGATGCACCTCGCGCAAGCGGCGGAGGGTGCGCTAGGCGTCCGATCCGCTGCTCGAGCGTCTACCTCGCTCGCCCGCTGGGGGGGCCGAGCTCGCCGTCCGGCGGCGGGGGCCGCCGTCGTGGACCACCGGCGCGGCCCCCGCCGCCGGCCTGACGACCGCGGGGCCGTCCGTCGAGGCCAGCCGGGGCTGCGCCTCCGCCTCCCCCGCGGGGGGCGCTGAGCGCGACGGCGCGCTCTCCTGGGGCAAGCGGATCGTGAACTTCGCGCCCTTGTCGGACGACTCGACGTGGATGGTCCCGGCGTGCTCGTCGACGATCTTCTTCACGATGGCGAGCCCGAGCCCGGTGCCGCCGCGCTTGCCCGAGGTGACGAACGACTGGAAGAGGCGGCCCTGGACGTCCTTCGGGATCCCCTTGCCCGTGTCGGCGACGCTGACCACGAGGTCGCCGCCGTCGCGGTAGGTGCGGATCGTCACCGTGCCCGCGCCCGGGCGCATCGCCTCGACCGCGTTGCGGACCAGGTTGTGCAGGAGCCGCGTCATCTTCGCCTCGTCGAAGCGCGCCGTCCCTCGATCCTCGAGCTCCATGCGGAGCGCCACGCCGGTGCCGGCGAGCTCGTGCTCCAGCTGCTTCTCCATGTCGCCGAAGAACTTGGACAGGTACACCTTGCGCACGAGGATGCTCCGCTCGCCGCGCGCGAACTCGAGCACCTCGCGCTGCATCGCGCTGATCACGTCGAACTGCTTGAGGATGAGCCGCGCGTGCTCCTCGCGCGTCGCCCCGTCGGGCGCGCTGGCCATGAGCTGGACGTAGCCGCTGATCACGGTGAGCGGCGTGCGCATGTCGTGCATCACCCCCGAGAGCAGGCGCCCGATCGTGGTGAGCCGCTCGCTCTGCTCCCGCTCGAGGCGCGACCGGAACAGCCGCAGCGCGGTCGACGCGTTCGCCGAGATGAGCCGCAGCAGCGCGCGATCGTCCTTCGAGAAGCCGTGCGGCTTCCTGGAGTTGTAGAGCGCCATGGCCCCGATCGGCACGGCGTCCTCGCCCTCCAGCGGCACGGCGATCGCCGACGTCAGCTCCGTGCCGAGCAGGTGGGCGAGCCGGGTCGGCCCCTCCATGTCGCCGCGCTCGTCGTCGGCGCCCTGGCCCTGCGAGAAGCACACGGCCTCGTCGTGCACCATCGCGCGCCCGATGACCCCCTCGCCGCGGCGCATGGCGATGCGCATGACCTCTGGCCGCGGGGGGGCCCCGTCCACGACGCCCTCGATCTCGGCGCCCGCGGAGGACGATCGCGCGGACGGGCTGCCCGCCTCGAACGCCGCCAGGTCGAAGAAGTAGAGGAACAGCCCGCCCTCGATCTCGTCGACGAGCATCCCGCCCGCGCGCGCCTCGCACGCCCTGCCGGCCTCGGTGATGACCGCGCGCGCGAGGTCCTCCATCGTGGTCGCGCGGCCCATCGCGCTCTCGAGCTCGAAGAGCAGCTTGAGGTCGCTCACGCGATGCTCGAGCTGCTCCTTCGTCTCCACGAGCTGCGTGTTCTTCTGGATGACCGAGAGGAACAGCCGCGAGTTGTCGATCGAGACGGCGGCCTGGGTCGCCAGGGCGCTGAGGAGCTCCTCGTCGTGGACCGAGAACTCCCCGTCCCCGTGCTTGTTCAGGACCTGGATGACCCCGATGGTCCGGCCGACGTGGTTCTTCATCGGCGCGGCGAGGATCGAGCGCGTGCGGTACCCGGTCACCTCGTCCCACTCGCGCTGGAACCGGCGATCCCGGTAGGCGTCCTTCACGCGCACCGTGCGCCCGACCTTGGCGACGTGGCCGGCGATGCCGGCGCCGACAGGCAGCTCGATCGCGCGCGCCTCCTCCCCGATGACGATCCGGGAGAACAGCCGCTGGCGCTGCTCGTCGAGCAGGTACAGGGTGGCCCTGTCGGCGTCGAGCAGCTCCGTGATCTTGTTCAGGATGAGCGCGAGGAGCTGGTCCAGATCCAGGGTGCTGCCGAGCGCGAGCCCGACGTCCCGGAGCGCCTGCACGGTCTTGTCAGCCTGGGCAAGGCGCGCCTCCAGCTCCTCTATCCGAGCCTGCAGCGACTTCGTGCGTTGTTCCGCCTTCGCGGTCACCAGAGGACGCTAACACGACTTCGCCCGAAGGAGCGCGCGCCGCGGTCCCCTCCACGCCCCGCTCCGCCGTCGGAGAGCGCTCCCTACAGCCGCACCGGGAGCGCCCCTAGGAGCCAGCGCTACTGGTTCATGCTCTCGAGGAATTCCTGATTCGTTTCGGTGCGGCTCACCTTGTCCAGGAGGAATTCCATCGAGTCGATGACGTTGAGGGGGTGCAGGAGCTGACGGAGCAGCCACACGCGCTGGAGGATCCACTCGGGGAGGAGCAGCTCCTCCTTGCGGGTCGCGCTCTTGTTGATGTCGAGGCAGGGGAAGATCCGCTTCTCCATCAGCTTGCGATCGAGGTGGATCTCGCTGTTGCCGGTCCCCTTGAACTCCTCGAAGATGACCTCGTCCATGCGCGAGCCCGTGTCGACGAGCGCGGTCGCGACGATGGTCAGCGAGCCGCCCTCCTCCACGTTGCGCGCGGCGCCGAAGAACCGCTTCGGCTTGTGCAGCGCGTTCGAGTCGACGCCGCCGGAGAGGATCTTGCCGCTCGGCGGGACGACGGTGTTGTAGGCGCGCGCCAGGCGGGTGATCGAGTCGAGCAGGATGACGACGTCGTGCTTGTGCTCGACGAGGCGCTTGGCCTTCTCGATCACCATCTCGGCGACCTGGACGTGCCGCGTCGGCGGCTCGTCGAAGGTCGAGCTGATCACCTCGCCCTTCACGGTCCGCTGCATGTCGGTCACCTCTTCCGGGCGCTCGTCGATGAGCAGCACGATCAGCGTCGTGTCCGGGTGGTTCGAGGAGATCGCGTTCGCGATCTGCTGGAGCAGCACCGTCTTGCCGGCGCGAGGCGGCGAGACGATGAGGCAGCGCTGCCCCTTGCCGATGGGGCAGAGCATGTCGATGATGCGCGTCGAGAAGCTCTTCGTCCCGTTCTCGATGTTGAACTTCTGCTGCGGGTAGAGCGGCGTCAGGTTGTCGAACAGGATCTTGTCGCGGGCGACCTCGGGGGGCTCGCCGTTGATCTTGTCGACCTTGAGCAGCGCGAAGTACGCCTCGCGCTCCTTGGGCGGCCGGATCGAGCCGCTGACGCTGTCGCCGGTGCGGAGGTTGAAGCGCCGGATCTGCGAGGGCGAGACGTAGATGTCGTCCGGGCCCGGCAGGTAGTTGTAGTCCGGCGCCCGCAGGAAGCCGAAGCCGTCCGGCAGGCATTCGAGGACGCCCTCGCCGTACACCGGCTGGTCCTGCGCCGCGTGGGCCTGCAAGAGCGCGAAGATGACCTCCTGCTTGCGCAGCCCGGCAGCGCCCTCGATGTTGAGCCCCTTCGCCATCTGCACGAGCTCGGCCATCGGTTTCTGCTTCAGTTCCCTGAGGTGCATGAGTCGGAAAGCTCCAGGATGCGACAGCGCGCGCCCGTCAAGGGACGTGGAGGCCGTCGGTCGATGGTTTCTGGTTGGGGGGGTCTAGCGGGTCGAGCCCGAGGCGGGGCCGAGCTTGTCGTCGATGCCGGCGGGTCGCCAGGGGGAAGAGGGCTCGCCACGCGGGCGGCGCCCCTCACGTTCATGTCGCTCGATCGGCGGGCAGCGCTTGCCGATCGGGCGGCGACTGTATCAAGCGCGTTTGCTCTGTCAATGCGCGCCGGGAGGCACGGGCGCGCCGCCCGGTACCTTTCGTGCCGCGGAACGGCAAGGGCGAACCGCTGATAACACGCTCGGGCGCTGCCTGAAGTTGCCTCCCTCCGGATGCGCGGCTAAGTCAAGCTGGTTCCATGGGGCTCAAACAGGTTCAACTGTTCGTCCGCGGTCGCGTCCAGGGCGTCTTTTTCCGTGCCTCCACACAGCGCGAGGCGAAGCGGCTCGGCCTCACCGGTTGGGTGAAGAACCGCGCCGATGGCAGCGTCGAGGTCCTCGCCGAGGGGGAGGAGGACGAGCTCAAGGAGCTCATCGCCTGGGCCAACAGGGGCCCGAGCGCGGCGCGCGTCGAGCGCGTCGACGTCCGGTGGCGCGGCTTCTCCGGCGATTTCTTCGACTTCCGCATCACGGATTGAGGGACTTGGCACGCGTTCCGTCCGAACCGAAGGGCGCCGGCGCGGGGCCGCGGCGGCGAGATCGACGGGCGGGAGCATCGCTCGTAGGGCTCAGCCTGCTCGTGGCGATGCCGCTCGCGCCGGCCGCGGCGTACGCCGCGGCAGAGCGCGCCGCGAGCGCCGCGCCGGCGTCGTCCGCGCTCCCGGAGCTCCCGCGCCTCGCCCCGATCCCCCGTCCAGAGCCGGACATCACGGCGCTCCGCGAGCTCGACCGCGTGCTGGAGCAGATCACGTCGCCGGACGCGCGCTCCCGCGAGAGCGCCCGCGCGGCCCTCGACGAGCCGATGCCCGGCATCGTCGACGCGGTGCGGGTGCGCGTGCAGGACATCCGCGGCTCGCTCGATCGAGACGCCGCGCCGCGCGTGCTCACCGAGGCGCGCAGGCAGGGGCGCAAGGCGCTGAAGGCCGAGAAGGACGACGACGGCGCCAAGGAGGGCGCGGACGCGAAGCGGGGCGCGAAGGACAGCAAGGCCGCGAAGAAGGGCGCCGGCGACGGCAAGGTCAAGAAGGACGAGCCCGAGGGCGACTGGCTGGACTTCATGCTGGCGATGCCGCGGCCGCGCGACGGCGCGTGGCGCGATGTCGTCAAGCTGCTGACGATGGATCGGATGCTCGTCGCCGCAGGCACGACGCCGGCGGTGCGTGAGCTCATCGCGCTGCACGCCTACTTCGGCGAGCTGCTCCGCATCGATCTGCAGAGGCAGATCGCCAAGCTGCGGGACAAGGCCGTCCCTGCGCTGATCGAGGCGCGCCAGCACGACGCGAAGATCGTCCAGCGATGGGCGAACAAGCAGCTCGACCTGCTCGGCCGCGCCATCCCCGGCGAGGCGATCGCGTCGAACGACACGCAGATCCTGGCCGACGTCCTCCGCGCCTATGGCCGCGTCCGCGACGTCGACGCCATGCGCGTGATCCTGAGCTTCTGCAACAGCGATCGCGCGCGGCTGCGCGACGCTGCGCGCGAGGCCATCTCCGCGATCGGCGAGCCCGGAATCTGGCAGCTCCGCGACGCTTACCTGAACCTGACCGGGGAGAAGGCGCCGCGAGACTGGGCGTGGGATCGCATCGCGCGCGAGCTCTTCGCGACGTATGACCGCGCGCGCCTCGCAGAGGTTTACAAGCTGATGGACGAGGGCGTCGCCGCGGCGAGCGCGGGCAAGCACGCCGAGGCGACCGACGCCTTCGACAAGGTGCTCGCCCGCTCGCCGCTCTTCGAGCGCCGCAAGGAGATGGTCGGAGCCTACGTCGAGCGGGCGAAGGCGCTCTCCGGCGACCGGCGAGAGGACGCGCTCGCGATGCTGCGCAAGGCGCTGCGCCTCGGCCCGGACAAGGAGCAGGCGAGGCAGATCGAGGCGGACATCGCGTACCTCGAGGGCGTGCTCCTCATCGAGCGCGGCACACCGGACAAGTTCGTGCTCGAGCGTGCGCTCGAGCTCGATCCTACCCACGCCGGCGCCAAGGAGGCGCTCGCCTCGCTCGCGGACAAGGTCGTGGAGCAGAAGAGCCAGACGGATCGCTACATCGCCGCAGGAGCGGTGGGTCTCGCGGCGATGCTCGCGATGCTCTTCATCGCCCGCTTCCGGAGCGATCCGGCGCCGTCGCCGGGGCGACGCAGCGCCGCTCCTGCGCGGCCGCCGGCAGCTCCTCCGCCCGCGCCGCCCTCCGAGCCGGCTCCTCAGGCCGCGTCGCCCTCCGAGCCGGCGTCTCAGGTCGCGTCGCCCTCCGAGCCGGCTCCTCAGGTCGCGTCGCCCTCCGAGCCGGCTCCTCAGGCCGCGCCGCCCTCCGAGCCGGCTCCTCAGGCCGCGCCGCCCTCCGAGCCGGAGGCTGAACGCAAAGACGCCGGGGGAGCGTGATCGCTCTCCCGGCGTGCTCCGCGTGACGCCGGCGCCGCGGGGCGCCTGCTCACCTCAGCTCAGCCCGCGGTGGTCGCCGGTGCGGCCGGCTCCGCCGCGGTCACCGGCTCTGCCGCCTGGGTGGGCGCATCCTCCAGCGCAGGCGCGTCGATGAACTCGATGAGGCTCATCGGCGCGCTGTCACCCCGACGCGGCCCGAGCTTGATGATCCGCGTGTAACCGCCGGGTCGCCCCTCGAACCGCTTCGACAGCTCGATCATCACCTTCGCGACGATGTCGACCTTCTTGCCGTCGGTCGCGACCCCCCAGCGAGGGATGTAGCTGCCCACGAGCCGCTCGGCGTGGAGCCGGCGCGCCCTGTCGCCGGGGCTGAGCTCCCCGTGCGCGGTGTACGCGACCTTGCCGAGCCGCGTCGCCTTGGTGATGAGCCGCTCCGCCACACGCCGCAGCTCCTTCGCCTTGGCGTCGGTCGTCTCGATCCGCTCGTGGGTGATCAGGTTCGCCGTCAGGTTGCGAAGCATCGCCCTGCGGCTGGAGGTATCCCGACCAAACTGCCTGCCCGCTTTCTTGTGACGCATGACGTTCCCTCAGTACCGACTCACGCCTGCGCCTGCTGCGCCTTCCAGCGCTCGAGGAGCTGCGGCCAGTTGTCGATCTTCATCCCGAGCGAGAGCCCCATGTTCGCGAGGATCTCCTTGATTTCCTTCAGCGACTTCCGACCAAAGTTCTTGGTCTTGAGCATGTCCTGCTCGGTCCGCTGCACGAGCTCGCCGATGAGCGTGATGTTCGCGTTCTGCAAGCAGTTCGCGGAGCGCACGCTCAGCTCGAGCTCCTCGACGGAGCGGAACAGGTTCTCGTTGAGCGGCTCGTCGTCGCTCATCACCGCCTGGTAGCTCGTCTCTTCGCTCTCCTCGAAGTTGACCCAGATGGAGAGCTGCTCCTTCAGGATCTTCGCGGCGAAGGCGACCGCGTCCGCCGGCGACACCGAGCCGTTGGTCCAGACCTCGAGCGTGAGCTTGTCGTAATCGGTCACCTGCCCGACGCGGGCGTTCTGCACGGTGTAGTTCACCTTCCGGATCGGCGAGAACAGCGCGTCGATCGGGATCGTCCCGATGGGCATGGTCGGGGTCTTGTTGCGCTCGGCAGGCACGTACCCGCGGCCCACGTTGACCGTGAGCTCCATCGAGAGCGGCCCCTTCTTGTCGAGCACGGCGATGAGGTGGTCGGGGTTGAGCACCGACAGCCCCTCGACGAGCTGGATGTCGCGCGCGTAGACAGGCCCCGGGCCCTCGCGGTCGATCCGCACCGAGTACGTCTTCGGGGTGGCCGCCTTGAAGACGACCTCCTTCACGTTGAGGATGATGTCGCTCACGTCCTCGACGACGTCGGGCACGGTCGTGAACTCGTGCAGCGCCCCCTCGATGCGGATGGCCGTCGCGGCCGCCCCCTGGAGGGAGGAGAGCAGCACCCGGCGCAGCGAGTTGCCGATCGTGATGCCGAAGCCGCGCTCGAGCGGTTCGCACGTGAACTTGGCGTAGAACTGGGTCCCGCTCTCAGCGTCGATCGAGATGCCCTTGGGCCGGATCAGGTCGCGCCAGTTCCGCGCGATCATCGTGAGGTTCGGGTTGTTCATCGTCATGACCATCTCCTTCCTTCATGAGGTTTGCGCGGAGGACTCACGCCGCGGCCGCACTCGACCGGTCCGGCGCCGCCTCCTGCCCGCATCCTTGACTCCGTGCGCCCGCGCCCTCTGCGCGCAGGCGGCGGCGCCGGGAGCCCGCGGCGGGCGAGCGCACCGCTCCGGGTGCGCTCGCGCGCTGCGCTTCTCCGGGCCGCCCTCGCGCGATCAGCGCGAGTAGTACTCGACGACGAGCTGCTCGCGGATCTCCGGCTCGTTGAGATCCTCGCGGATCGGAGCGCCCTTGATGGCGCCGGCGAACGCCTGGCGATCCACGTCGATCCAGCTCGCGACCGGGCGCTTGTCCGCGCCCCCGACCGACGCGAGGACGCTCTTGAACTTGCGCGCCCCCTCGGTGAGCTCGATCCGGTCCCCGGTGCGCACCACGTAGCTCGGGATGTCCAGCCGCTTGCCGTTCACGTGAACGTGCCCGTGCCGGACGAGCTGGCGCGCCTCGGCGCGGGACGAGCCGAAGCCCATCCGGTGCACGACGTTGTCGAGGCGCCGCTCCAGCAGCGCGAGCATCTCCTCGCCCGTCCGGCCCTTGCGCCGGTTGGCCTCCTGGAAATACCCGCCGAACTGCCGCTCGAGCACGCCGTAGATGCGGCGTACCTTCTGCTTCTCGCGCAGGCGCACCGCGTACTCGCTGAGCTTGATGCGCCCCTGGCCGTGCTGGCCGGGCGGGTACGGGCGCCGCGTGTAGGCGCACTTCTCGGAGTAGCAGCGCTCTCCCTTGAGGTAGAGCTTCATCCCCTCGCGGCGGCAGAGCTTGCAGACCGGACCAATGTAGCGAGCCATCGTGAATTACCTCAAACCCTGCGCCGCTTCGGCGGCCGGCAACCGTTGTGGGGGATCGGCGTGACGTCGCGGATCAGCGTCACCTTGAAGCCGGCGGTCTGGAGCGCGCGCAGCGCGCTCTCGCGACCCGCCCCAGGCCCCTTCACGAACACGGCGACCGAGCGCATCCCGTGCTCCTGGGCGCGCCGCGCCGCCTCTTCGGCCGCGAGCTGCGCGGCGAACGGCGTGGACTTGCGCGACCCCTTGAAGCCGCGGGCGCCCGCCGACGACCACGCGATCGCGTTGCCGTTGATGTCCGTGATCGTCACGACCGTGTTGTTGAAGGTCGACTGAATGTGCGCGATGCCCGCGGCGACATTCTTCTTGACCTTCTTCTTCTGCTTCGCCTTGCTGGTGGAGGCAGCCGTCTTCGCTTGCGCCATGGCGTCCTAATCCCCGCTCATCACTTCGCGGCTGGACGCCGCTGCAACATGCCCTTGCGCGGTCCCTTCCGGGTGCGCGCGTTCGTA
This sequence comes from Sorangium cellulosum, assembly GCF_004135735.1. Taxonomy (GTDB): domain Bacteria; phylum Myxococcota_A; class Polyangia; order Polyangiales; family Polyangiaceae; genus Sorangium; species Sorangium cellulosum_F. The sequence goes on from NZ_CP012670.1 coordinate 9,313,825, forward strand.
TGCGTCCTCTGCCCGTTCGCCGGGAGGCCGCGCCGGTGCCGGAGGCCCCGGTAGCAGCCGAGGTCCATCAGCCGCTTGATGTTGAGCTGCACCTCGCGTCGCAGGTCACCCTCGACCTTGTACTCCGTGTCCAGGAGGTCGCGGATCGCCTTCACCTCAGCGTCGCTGAGCTCCTCGACCCGCTTGTTCACCGGGATGTTGGTCTTCTCGCAGATTTGCAAGGCGAGCGTGCGACCGATGCCGTACAGGTACGGCAGGGCGTAGGCGATATGCTTTCGACGCGGGAGATCGACACCAGCGATACGAGCCATGGTTACTCCAAACCAAAACGGGGCGGGCTTCCGCCGAAAGAGCTAGTTCCCCTGGCGCTGCTTGTGGCGGGGGTTCTCGCAGATGATCCGAACGACACCACGCCGCCGCACCACCTTGCACTTGTCGCAGATCTTCTTGACGCTCGGGCGCACCTTCACGGGGAGCCTCCAGATTCCTCAAAAAATACGTTACTTGTGCCGGTACGTGATCCGGCCTCGGCTCGGGTCGTAGGGCGAGACCTCGACGGTCACGCGATCGCCCGGCAGGATCTTGATGTAGTACTGCCGCATCCGGCCGCTGATGGTGGCGAGGACGCCCAGGCCATTGTCCGCCTTGACGCGAAACATGGCGTTCGGCAGGGCTTCCTGGACCACGCCGTCGAACTCAAGCTTGTCGCCCTTCGGTTCCTTCGGCGGTCTGGCTTGTTTGGAACGCCTCATTCTCCACCCGAGCCCGGTCGGCTCACGACTGACAGCACCCTCTGCGTAACTTCTTCTGGCTTCCCGACACCGTCGACGCGATGCAGCAGCTTCTTCTCCTCGTAGAACGGGAGAAGGGCGGCCGTCATCGCCTCGTAGGCATCGAGGCGCCTGGCGACAGCCTCAGGCCGATCGTCGGCCCGATGCTCGAGCTCCGCTCCGGGGGGCGGCGGATTATAGACGAGATGATATATCTGTCCACTGCGTTTGTCAGTTCGGCGGTGGATCAATCGTTCCTCGAGCAGGGGGCGCGGGACGTCCAGCTGGAGCACCGCGTCGATCCGCTTGCCGCCACGGGCGAGCAGCTGGTCGAGCGCCTCCGCCTGGGGCACCGTCCTCGGAAATCCGTCCAGCAGAAAACCGCTCGCGCAGTCAGGCTCGGCCGTCCGGCGGTCGATGAGGCTGATCACGGCCTCGTCCGGCAGCAGCCCACCCGAGTCCATGATGTCGAGGTAGCGCTTCTCCAGCGTGCCCGCCCGCTTCGCCTCGCGCAGCATGTCGCCGGTCGAGATCTGCGGGATGTTGAAGCGTGCGCACAGCAGCTTCGCCTGCGTACCCTTCCCAGCACCAGGCGGCCCCACCAGAACCAAGATCATTTGCCCTCCATCATGCTTCGGGGAGCCGGCGTCCACGAATACGGCTGGCGCCGGGGCCGGTCAGCCCCTCGTAGCTCCGCGTGATCAGGTGCGCTTCGAGCTGGTTCACGGTGTCGAGCGCGACGCCGACGACGATCATGAGCGACGTCCCACCGAAGCCAAACGGGATACGCAGCCAGTTGCCGACGATCGACGGAACCACGCACACCGCTGCGACGTAGAGCGCACCGCCGACGGTGATCCGCTGCATCACCCGGTTGATGTAGTCCGCCGTCTGCTTGCCTGGGCGGATCCCGGGGATGTTTGCCTGCTGCTTCTTCAGGTTCTCGGCGACGTCCACCGGCTGGAACGTGACATTCGTGTAGAAGAAGCAGAAGAAGATGATGAGCAGCGCGTAGCCGGTGTTGAAGACCCAGTCGCCCCGGTTGATGATCGCCTGGAGCTTGTCGGCCCCTGGCACCTCCATGTTCGCGAGCGTCGCCGGGAACATGAGCAACGACGAGGCGAAGATGGGGGGGATGGTGCCAGCCGTGTTCACCTTGAGCGGCAGGTGCGCCGTCTGGCCGCCGTAGACGCGGCGGCCGACCTGGCGCCGCGAGTACACGATCGGGATCTGCCGCCTGCCGTTCTCGAAGAAGGCGATGACCCCGATGATGGCCACGATGAAGGCGACGATCGCCGCCATGTTGAGCGGCTGGAGGTCGCCCGCGTTCTGCGCGAAGTAGTTCCCGATCTCCTGTGGGATGGTCGTGATGATGCTCGCGAAGATCAGGAGCGAGATGCCGTTCGAGACGCCGCGCTCGGTGATCTGCTCGCCGATCCACATCAGGAACGCGGTCCCGGTCGTCAGCGTGATGACCGTCATCAGCTGGAAGGCGATGCCGGGGTGGGTCACGATGCCGGCGCCCGTCTCGCTGCTCGACAGCCCCTCCAGCATCTTCGCGATGGAGAAGGCCTGGAACAGCGAGAGCGCGACCGTACCGTAACGCGTGTACTGATCCAGCCGGCGACGCCCCTGCTCGCCCTCTTTCCGCAGCTCGTCGATGGGCTTGTACACCATGCCCATGAGCTGCATGATGATCGATGCCGAGATGTACGGCATGATCCCGAGCGCGAAGATCGACAGGTTCTCCAGCGCTCCGCCAGAGAACATGTTGATGAAGCCCAGGAGGCCGCCCGACTGCTTCGCGACGTACTGTCGCATCGCGTTGCGGTCAACGCCGGGGGTGGTCACGAAGACGCCGACCCGGTAGACGGCGAGCATCACCAGCGTGAAGATCACGCGTCGCCGGAGCTCGGGGATCTTGTGAAAGTTGGTGATTCCCGCGAGGCTGGCCATGGGCGATCCTGGGCTCTGGGTGGAGGGGGGCGCCTGCGCGTTGGCTAGGCGGACGCGGAGTCCGTCGACTGTTCCCGGGAAGCGGGCGAGGCAAGCACGACCGCCTTGCCCCCCGCCTTCTCGATCTTCTCGATCGCTCCCTTGGAGAAGCGATGCGCCGTCACGGTGAGCTTCTTCGTGAGCTCGCCGCCGCCGAGGATCTTCACGACGTCGAATCGCCCCTGGACGAGCCGGGTCGCCTGGAGCGCGGTCACATCGACCGCCACGCCATCGTCGAACGCCTCGAGGGCGCCGACGTTGACGTTGACCACCACGTCCGCGAGCGGGTTGCGGAAGCCGCGCTTCGGGAGGCGCCGCTGGATCGGCGTCTGTCCACCCTGGAAGTGCTTCTTGTTGATGTTGCCGCCAGCCCGGGCCTTCTGCCCTTTCTGTCCGCGGCCGGCCGTCTTGCCAACGCCGGATCCCACGCCGCGGCCGACGCGGAGCTTCTTCGTTACGGCGCCCTCGGGGGCCTGAAGCTTAGAGAGGATGTCCATGTTTCACACTTCCGTACGCGGCAACTCCGCTGGAATGACGATCTAGCTTCTCAGGACTTCGAGGGGGACGCCTCGTTGGCGACCTCCTCGACCTCGACCAGGTGGAGCACCTTCTTCACCATGCCACGGAACGAGGGCGTGTTCGCGACGATCACCTCGGATCCCGGGCCACGGAGGCCGAGCCCCTTCACCACGCGGCGGGTGTGCTCGACCTGGCCGATGGTGCTGGCCTTCTGACGTACGCGGAGCTTCACTGCGAGCCTCCTTCGGCGCCACCCTGCGGCGAACCACCCTGCGCAGGCGGCGCGACGCTCGCGCGCCGGCGGCCCGTGGTGTTCGTCGCGCCGCGGCGCTGGTAGTCCAGCGAGTCGAGCTGCATCGACCGCTTCCCGGCGACGCTCTCCGGGCTCTTGAGGCCGCGGAGCGCCGCGACGGTCGCGTGCACGACGTTGTGCGGGTTGCTCGTCCCGAGCGACTTCGTCAGCACGTCGTGGATCCCCGCCGACTCGACGACGGCGCGCACCGCGCCGCCGGCGATGACGCCCGTCCCGGGGCTGGCCGGCTTCAGCAGCACCTTGCCCGCCCCGATGTGGCCGAACGACTCGTGCGGGATGGTCACGCCATCCAGCGGGATGCGGAACAGGTTCTTGCGAGCCTGATCGTTCCCCTTGCGGATCGCCTCGGGCACCTCGTTGGCCTTGCCCAGACCCACGCCCACGTGCCCCGCTTCGTCGCCCACCACGACCAGCGCCGAGAAGCTGAAACGCCGGCCGCCCTTGACGACCTTGGCGACGCGGTTGATGTGGATGACTCGCTCTTTCAGCTTCTCTTCGTCGACATGATCGAACGCCATAACCGTCCTCTATCACGTTCTCCGCCGCGGCAGTTGACCGCGCCCGCCGCCCTCTCCTCGAGGGCAGCGGCTGTGGGAGTCAGAAATCGAGACCTTCCTCGCGCGCCGCCTGGGCGAGGGCGCTCACGCGCCCGTGATACAGATAGCCGTTGCGGTCGAAGACCACCCTGTCGATCTTCTTCGACTTGCAAATCTTGGCGATCAGCGCCCCGACCTTCTTCGCCGCCTCGACCTTGTTGTCCTCGTCGAGCGAGCCCTTGAGATCCTTCGACAGCGTCGAGGCGTGGGCGAGGGTCGTGCCGCTCACGTCGTCGATGACCTGCGCGTAGATATGCTTCGAGCTGCGGAAGACGCTGAGGCGCGGGCGCTCCGGCGTCCCCGAGACCTTCTTGCGGATGCGGAGCTTCCGGCGCTCCCGACCGACGATATTCATGCCCATGACCGTCTCGTCCCTCGGTGCAGCGGCGTACCCGCCGCCGCTCGCCTTTACTTCTTGCCGCCCTTGCCGGCCTTACCAGCCTTCTCCCGGACGCGCTCGCCGCGGTAACGGACGCCCTTGCCGCCGTACGGCTCGGGCGGCCTGAAGCCACGGATGGTAGCGGCCGTCTGCCCGATGAGCTCCTTGTCCGCGCCGGTCAACACCAGCACGGTGCCCTTCGAATCCGCAGGGATCGTCGCCGACAGACCGGCGGGCACAGCGAACGTCACCGGGTGGGAGAAGCCGAGCGCGAAATTCAGCGTCGTGCCCTTGAGCTCGACGCGGTAGCCGGTCCCCTTGAGCTCGAGGACCCGCTCGTAGCCATCGGAGACGCCCTTCACCATCGCCGCCACGAGGGCCCGCGTGAGCCCTTGCAGCCGGGACGCGTCGCGCCCGGGCGCGACCGAGCTCACGTGGAGCTTCCCCCCGTCGAGCTTGATCTCCACCTTGTCGGTGAGCGCGCGGGAGAGCTGCCCCTTCGGGCCCTTGACCTCGATCTTGCGCCCGTTGACGGTCACGGTGACGCCCTTCGGGAGGTCGATCGGCCGCTTGCCGACTCGCGACGTCTTCGACGCGAGCCGGTTGTCACCGTTCGCAGCCTGGGCTGCGTTCGCCTGGAGTTCCATCACCACACCTCGCAGAGCAGCTCACCGCCCACCTTGAGGCGGCGCGCATCCCTGTCGCTCATGAGCCCGCGCGACGTGCTCAGGATCGAGATCCCGAGCCCGCTGAACACGCGCGGGATCCGGTCGTGACGCACGTACACGCGACGCCCCGGGCGGGAGACGCGGCGCACGCCGTCGATCGCGCTCCGTCGATCGCGCCCGTACTTGAGGACGATCGTGAGCTTCTTGGGACCCTCGCCCTCGGTCTCGCGCACGTCGGCGATGAAGCCCTCGGACTTGAGGATCTCCGCAACGGCAGCCTTGATGCGGCTTGCGGGGACCTCGGTCCGGTCGTGCCGCGCGAGCGCCGCGTTGCGAATGCGGGTCAGCATGTCGGCGATGGGATCGGTCATCATAGAATCACCAGCTGGCCTTGATCACACCAGGGAGCTCACCACGGAGCGCGAACAACCGAAGGCAGACACGGCAGAGCTCGAAATCGCGGTAGTAAGCGCGCGAGCGCCCGCACACCTTGCAACGGTTCTTCTGCCGGGTAGAAAACTTCGGCGGACGGTTCAGCTTCGCAAACTCTTTTGCACGGGCCATCGAAAATCCCTCAGTGCCGGAACGGGATGCCAAGCTCCGTGAGGAGCGCGCGTCCTTCCTCGTCCGTCTTCGCCGTGGTCACGAACGAGATGTTGAGCCCCTTCACGACGTCGATCTTGTCGTAGTCGATCTCGGGGAAGATGATCTGCTCGCGCAGGCCCATCGTGAAGTTGCCCTTGCCGTCGAAGCCCTTCGGGCTCACGCCCTTGAAGTCACGGACGCGCGGCAGCGAGAACGAGATCAGGCGATCGACGAACTCCCACATCCGCTCGGCGCGCAGGGTCACCATCACGCCGATGGGCAGGTTCTCGCGCAGCTTGAACGTCGCGATCGACTTCCGGGCGCGGGTCACCACCGGCTTCTGGCCGGAGATCGCCCGCATGTCCTCGACCGCGGAGTCGATGATCTTCGGGTTCTGCACCGCGGCGCCGAGCCCCATGTTGAGCACCACCTTCTGCAGGCGGGGCACCATCATCGGGTTCTTGTAGCCGAACCGCTTCGAGAGCGCGGCCGCCACGCTCTTCTGGTAGTGCGTGCGGAGCCGCGGGGTGTAGTTCGGGTCGCGCGGGCGCACCTCGGCCGGCTCGGCGGCCTCGACCTCGGCGGCCTTCCCCTTCGCGCCCTTCGCTTCCTTGCTCTTGGCGGGCGCCTGCGGCTTCGCCTGCTGCGGCTTGGGCTTGCCCTTGCCGTCCTTGGCCGCCTTGTCCTTGTCCTTCTTGTCCGCCATGGCTAGCCCACACCGATCGCGCTGCCGCTCTTGCCGACGCGCGTCTTCTTGCCGTCCTCGCCGACGCGGATCTTCACGCGCGTCGGCTTGCCCGTCGCCGGATCCACCGGCATGACCTTCGAGGCGTGGAGCGGCGCCTCCTTGGTGATCTTCCCGCCCTCCTGGTTGCGCGGCGTGGGCCGCTGGTGGCGGGTCACCGTGTTCAGGCCTTCCACGATCACGCGATCCTCGTCCGCGAGGATCCTCGTGATGCGCCCCTGCTTCCCCCGCTCCTTGCCGCTGATGACCTCCACGAGGTCACCGACCTTGAGGCGCTTCATCAGAGGACCTCCGGGGCGAGCGAGATGATCTTCATGAACTTCTTCGCGCGGAGCTCGCGGGCGACCGGCCCGAAGATGCGGGTGCCGATCGGCTCCTTCTCCTTGTTGATGAGGACCGCGCTGTTGCCGTCGAACTTGATGTAGCTGCCGTCGGAGCGCTGGTACTCCCGGGCGGTGCGGACGACGACGGCGCGCGCCGTGTCACCCTTCTTCACCTTCGTCCCCGGCAGCGCCTCCTTGATCGACACGACGATGACGTCGCCGAGCGCGGCGTACTTGCGGCGCGAGCCGCCGAGCACCTTGATGCACTTCACGACGCGGGCACCGGAGTTGTCCGCGACCTCGAGATGGGTGGACACCTGGATCATGGCGCTACTCCTCCACCGTACGGGCAACGAGCTTGGTCACGAGCCACCGCTTGTCGCGGGAGATCGGCCGGTGCTCCATGATCTCGACGCGATCGCCCACCTTGTACTGGTTCGTCTCGTCGTGCGCCTTGTAGCGGTCCCGCTGCCGGACGTACTTCTTGTACACGGGGTCGAGCGCGTTCCGGATGACCTCGACGGTGACCGTCTTGTTCATCTTGTCGCTGACCACCTTGCCGACCAGCCTGCGCCGGAAGCCGTGCGCCTTCGCCTCGGTCTCGGGCTGCACAGGCGCTGCGGCGGCCAGCTCGGGCGCCGCAGCGGCCGGCTGCTGGGATTCTGCCTTCTTCTTCGCCATGGCTATGCCTTCTCCTCGGCACGCGCGCGCTGCGTGAGGATCGTCTTCACCCGCGCGAGATCTCGCTTCGCCTTGCGAATCGTCGCCGTGTCGTTCAGCCGATTCGTGAAATTCTTGAACCGCGCCTCGAAGAGGCTCGCCGCCAGCGACTTCTCGAGCTCGCGCAGGTGGTCGGTCGTGCGTTCCCGCAAATCCTTCGCCTTCATCTCAACCCTCACGTCAGCCCGCGGGCGAGGAACTTGCACTGCATCGGGAGCTTGTGCGCCGCGAGCCGGAAGGCCTCCTTGGCGGTCTCCTCGCTCACGCCGCTGATCTCGTACATCACGCGACCCGGCAGCACGAGCGCGCACCACTCCTCGGGCGCACCCTTTCCGCCACCCATGCGCACCTCGAGCGGCTTCTTCGTCACCGGACGGTCCGGGAAGATGCGGATCCAGAGCTTGCCGGCGCGCTTCACGTGCCGCTGGATGGCCATACGGGCCGCCTCGATCTGCCGCGCGGTCACGCGCGCGGGCTCGACGCACTGGAGCGCAAAGTCGCCGAAGGAGACGTCGCTGCCCGTCGTGGCCAGGCCGCGGTTGTTCCCCTTCTGCATCTTGCGGAACTTGGTTCGCTTCGGAGACAGCATTCTGCAATCCCTCTACTGGATCCGGCGCGCCTTACGCTGCAGGACCTCGCCCTTGAACATCCAGACCTTCACGCCGATGATGCCGACCTTCGTCCTCGCCTCGGCGAGGCCGAACTCGATGTCGGCGCGGAGCGTGTGCAGCGGCACCCGGCCTTCGCGGTAGGTCTCGACGCGGCTCATCTCGCTGCCGCCGAGGCGGCCTGCGCAGCGCACGCGGATCCCCTTCGCGCCGAACTTCATCGCGGTGGCCACCGCCTTCTTCATCGCCCGGCGGAACGCGATCCGGCGCTCGAGCTGCGTCGCGATGTTCTCGGCGACGAGCTGCGCGTTGGTCTCGGCCTTCCGGACCTCCTGGACGTCGATGAAGACCTCGTTGTCGGTGAACGACGACACGCCAGGGAAGAGGGTCTCGCCCTTGGACGCGGTGCCGATGTTGCCGCTCTTGAGCGTCTCGATCCCCTTGCCGCCCTTGCCGATCACCATGCCCGGGCGGGCGGTGAAGACGATGACCTTCGCACGGTTCGCCGCGCGCTCGATCTCCACGCCGGCGATGTTCGCGTTGTAGAGGTACTGCTTGATCGCCCGCTTGATGCGGATGTCCTGGTGGAGCCACTTCTGATACGCGGCGCCGTCCTCGTACCACTTGCTGCTCCACGTCTTGATGACACCGACGCGGAAGCCATACGGATGGGTCTTCTGTCCCATATCGGCAGGTCCTCTACTTACTTTCTCTCGTCGACTTCGATGACGATGTGCGACACGCCCTTGGTGATCCGGGTCGCACGGCCCATCGCGCGCGGCCGCCAGCGGCGGTTGAACTTGTTCGGCCCCTTGTCGACGGTGGCCTTGCTGATGAAGAGCGCGTCGATGTCAGCGCCCGCCTGCTGAGCATTCGCGACCGCGCTCTCGATGACCTTCCGCAGCACGGGGGCGCCGCTCTTCTGCGTGAACGAGAGCAGCTGGATCGCCTCGTCCGCGTCGCGACCTCGGACGAGATCGGCGATCATGCGAGCCTTGCGCGGGGCGATCCGCGAAAACATCGCACTGGCTTTGCTTACCATTCGAGACACCTCGCGACACCGGCGGGCGGAGTGACTCCGTACCGGGTTTCGGTTCGCTGCGAACCGGTTGCACCGTCGTACGCTTCCGGTCCCAGCCCGGCGTCCCTGGACGCGAGCCCTCGTCGCGTCACCGGGGGGCTTCCCGCGGCGGCCGAGGAGGCGGAGCTGAGATCGAAGCGCCGTTACGGCTCTTCTACTGGGTGACCGGGATGACGCCCGATCGCCCGGGAAAACGGAGCGCGGTGCTTACCAGCGCGAGCCACGGTACGCAAGCGCGATCCTTCCGCTCGCCTGCAGTTTCTTGCACCGGGCCGCGCCCCCTGGGCAGGCTTTCAGACTTTCCTGAACGCGCGTCCGGAGGAGCCGGGCTCCTCGCCGCCGCACCACGAGCCCGAGGCGGGCCGTAGGACCCTTCAATTTTTCCTTGACATCCGAGAACATCGGAAAAGCCGCGGCCTCGGACCTCGCGCGCGCGGCGATCGCGCGCGCTGCGGGCGCGCGTCGCGCACGTCCCTCGGCGTCGCAGGAGGAAGAGCAGGATTGCGCGGGGAATAGGAGAGGTCCAGGTTGAGTCGAACGCACCACGCTCGGGAGCTCTTCCCCGACGATGTAGGAGGTCACGACACCATGCTTGCTCGTCATCGCCATCGTTTTCTCGCGCTCACCTTGGCCCTGCCCGCAGCGATCCACGCCGGCTGCGTCGTGCGGGCCGCGGACACCGACAACGACGTGGAGCAGACGACCGGGCCCGGCGTCACCAGCACCACCTCCACGACCGGCGGCGGATACGGAGGTGACGGCGGATACGACGGCGAAGGCGGATACGGAGGTGACGGCGGATACGACGGCGAAGGTGGCCAGGGCGGCGATGGCGGCCAGGGCGGCGATGGCGGCCAGGATGGCGCGTGTGTCCCCGAGTGGGACGGCGACCTCACCGTCGAGGCCTGCGACGAGCTGAACATCTCGCCGGCGCAGGGGGCGACGAGGCAGTGCGGCGACACCCGCGACGAGGACCCCATCGGCTACAGGCTCTGCACGCGCGGCTTCGCCATCTTCGGCCCCGGCCACGCCGCGGATCTCGTGGATTGCCTGAGCGACATCGGCGTGCAGGACGCGTGCGATCAGGCGCCCGCCGAGGCGTGCCTCAACCGGATGTACGCCAACGCGTGCACCGGCCAGGCCGCCGTGACCTGCGACGCCATCGTCGTGGGCTGCAATTCTCAACCGTTCGACGTCGACCAGTGCGAGCGGCAGCTGAACCCCCTCAGCGACGCCGGCGTGGATGAGCTCGTCGGCTGCATCAACGAGACCGATCTGAATGTCAGCTGCCAGCAGGCCTACGACGACTGCTATCGATACGTCATGAGCTTCTGAGCAGGCCCCGCCCGCGAACCGAGATCCGGGGCGCGCTCGCCGCCTCTCCGCTGTGACGGTTCTTTTCGTCCGGCATCCTACGCCCTCGGATGAACTCTGGGCCTCGCGCCAGCGCACGCCCATCACGCGTGCCGCGCGCGCTCTCCGGCCCCACGGCGCCGCGGCGAGCGCGCCCCCCGCCGCGGCGAGCGCGCCCTCTCATGTACGCGCGTTCGGGACCCCCCTGAGCGCGGTATTCGGTTGCATTTGGGATGGCAGGAGGGGATCCTCGGCTCCTCCGTGGCCAAGGACATGTCCTGCTTGCGCCTGGTCTCCCACCATCCCCGTTCGTCGGGGGCGCGTCCATGCCGCGGCGGAGCGCTGCTCGGTGTGCTCGTCGCGTCGGCCGGCTGCACGCCGGGCTCGACGACCGCGGAGCAGATGTCGCCGCGGCTCATGGCGCGAGCCTCGATGGAAGCGAGCGCCACCGTCGCCGTGGAACGGCCGGCCAAGGCCAAAGGGAACGCGCTCGCCTCCTTCAAGGAGAGCGCGCTCGTTTCTGCCAACGACGGGATCTCGCTCGAGCCCGTGACGGAGCCCGTCCCAGGAGCCGACCAGCAGGCCTCGTCGACCGGTGGCCCGCGCTGCCCCGCGGAGATGGCCCTCGTCGAAGATCGCGTGTGCGTCGACCGCTGGGAGAGCTCGCTCGTCGAGCTGACGCCGAGCGGTGAGCGCCCCTGGTCGCCGTTCGATCCGATCGACGGTCGGGAGCGACGCGTCCGCGCCGTGTCCTGGCCGGGCGTCATCCCGCAAGGCTACATCAGCGGACGGCAGGCCAAGATGGCGTGCGCGGCGTCGGGCAAGCGCCTGTGTCGCTCGGATGAGTGGGTGAGCGCCTGCCGCGGGCCGCAAGACACGCTCTTCCCGTACGGCGCGCTCCGCCAGCGCGGCGTGTGCAACGACGACGAGCGTCCCGTGCACCCCGTCGCCGAGATCGCGGCGCTGCTCGACATCAAGTCCGAGGAGCTCTGGACGACGGCGATGAACAACCCGCTCATCAACCAGCTCTCCCACGCGCTGCGCCCGACGGGCGAGCGAGCGGGGTGCACCAACGCCTACGGCGTGTTCGACATGGTCGGCAACCTCCACGAGTGGGTCGATGACCCGGGCGGCACGTTCCGTGGCGGCTATTACATGGACACGACGCGCAACGGCGAGGGCTGCAAGTATGCCACGACCGCGCACTCCTTCGGCTACCACGACTACTCGACCGGCTTCCGGTGCTGCATGGACCCGGAGCAGGTTGACTAGCTTCGCGTCCCCCAGGCGCATCCATCGTTCCGCGACGGCGGCGGGCTCGAGGAGAGCCTGTTCGTCGCGCGGCGCAGCGAGGGCCCATGGCTGAGCCCGGTTGCCCGTACGCCTCCCGCTCCGCCCGAGGTGTGTCGGCTCAGGCGAGGCACGGTTCAGGGGCGAGCGCGGCCGTCCGGCGCCACGTCGCCTCCACCTCGCTGGCCGTCCTGATCGCTGTCCTGCCGCTCGGATGCAAGAAGAAGGAAAAGCAAGAGCCCATCAACGTCCCGCCGCCCCCGGGCGCGGCGTCCTCGGATGAGCTGACCACCGCGGTCGGCCCGGCGCGTGGGCTCAGCTCGACGCTCGCGCCGACGTCGACCCGATGGAAACGGGTGTTCGTGCTCGACGACAAGCGGGCCGTCGTGGCAGGCGAGACGGAGGACGAGGCGATCGCGCTCGTGACGGAGAATGCGGGCAGGACCTGGCGCTCGCTCCGGCGCCCGCGCGACGGGTGGTCTGCCTGGTCGGTCGGCGCGGACGGATCCATCGTGCTCGCCGTGGGCTCGCGCGCCCCCGGGCGCTCGAAGGACGCGGACAGCGCTGCGTTGCCCCCCGCAGAGGAGCCGATCAACCTCTTCTTCGCGCCGTCGGAGGCTGCCGATCTCCTGGCGCCGTCACCGGTCCCCCTCCCCGAGCTCGACCGCGGGGCGACACCGCCGGTGGATTCCGTACCCGCGGTGCTGTCTGCCGAGAGCGCGGCGCTGCTCATCTCACCAAAACCCCGACGCGCCGCCCTCGTCCACGCGGGGCCACCTGGCGCCACGCCGGCTCCGCCGGTCCCGCTCCCGCCGCAAGAACAGGCGCTGCCCATCCCGTATGGCCGGCCACCAGCGCTCCTGTCCGTGCGCGGACGCAACCTCCTCACGCGGCCCGTACCCGCACCGGGAAAGCCGCTCGAGGCGCCCCGGACCGTCGCCGGGCTCGTGATGACCCCGGCGGCGACGGCCGCGCTCTCCGCGTCCCCAGCCTGCGATTTCGGAGAATGGTCGATCCAGATCGTCCCCCAGCCGCCCGACAAGAGCGCTGTGGTCGCCATCTCCGCGGCACGGACAGCCGTGCTGAAGCTCCCCGCGAAAGCCGCCCCCCTGGCCACGGTCGGCTGTGGCGCCGACCGGATCACGGTCGATGTCATCGCGCCCACAGGCGGAGAGCCCACGCTCGCGGCATGCGACCTCAAGGGCGCTTGCGTCCTCGCGGAGAAGCAGCCCTTTCACCCCTGGATCGAGCCGCATGAGCGGTCCGTCGCCTCGGCCCCCACACGCGAGGGGGTCGCGGCCGTGCTGACCGCCCGCGCCGCAGCGCGATGGGGGCTCTACATCGCGCTCTCGCCATCGCCTGAATCGGGCAAGCTCTACGAGGTCCCCAGGGTGATCGGCGAAGGCCAAGGCGAGCGCGGCCGTATCGATCTCGGCGCGCTCCTCTCCTTCGGCGATCGCCTCCTGATGCTCCTCCAGGCCGACGTTACCGGGACATCACGTCGCGGCTGGTATGTCACGGTTTCCGAGGATAGCGGGCTCACCTGGAGCCCGCCCTGAGCTCCGTCTGGAACGGGATAGCCATTCCAAACGCGGCGCGTCAGCCTGGCGATCTACCAATGTGACCGATCTGACCATGACGCGCACAATGGTTTCCAGCCTTACTTCGTGGGAGCAGCGGCCGGAGCGACGCGCTTGCGTCCCTTGACGTTCGGCTTCTTCGCCGGCGTCGGCCCGGCCGCGTTCTTACGTGCGTTCGCGCTCGCCTGCTCGGCGGTCTTCGCGTCACCCGCATAGCGAGCGAACCGCCGGTCTCCTCCCTGGAAGATCCGCTTCTCCAGCTTGAGCTCCTTCAGCGCTGCGGCTGCGCGCGTCTGCGGGATGCCCGCCTGCTTCGCCACCTCGCTCGCGCTCAGGCCAGAGCTCGCTTTGACGATGCGCTCGACGGCCTCCAGCGTCTCCTGCCGCTCCGCCGAGGCAGCGGGCGACTTGCGCGGGCGACCAGGCCGGCGCTTCGGCGCGGCGCCGCGCTTGGCCGCGACGGACGACGGTTTGGACTGGGCCGCTCCAGCACGGGCGCGCGCGCGGTTGCGGCGCGGCGCGGGAGGAACCAACGGCGTCTCCCCCGTCACGGCGCCCAGCTGATTCTTGACGAGCGCGAGGATCGCCTCGTCCGGCATCTTCCGCACGAGGTTTACAATCTGCTGTGAAAAGGCGTCCGTTGCCATGTGCTCTCCCTCGTCGCCGAATCCAGCTCGGCGGTTGGATACGACTATGCCGTTGCCACTTGCCTGGTCAAGCGAATTGAGGACACAGGACCGTCTTTTCTTTCATTGGGCGCTGCGGGCGGGCTCAATCGGAGAGCACATTTGGACGGCCACGAACGGCTGGGCTGCTTTGCTCGACAGGCGCCGAGCGTTGAAAGGGGCCCGCGAGCCGCGATTGATAGCCGAGACCCCTCCCCCGCGCAGGACGGCCCGCCCGCGCCAATTCCCTCTCGCTCCCCGCTCACGATGCACTGCGGCAATGGCTCTCTCGGGTGCTCGCGGCGCCGGTCGGGCAAGCGCTGTATGGGACCGAGCGGCTCCGCTCCCTCGATCCAAGCTCCCGTCGCGGGCGGCAATGCGAGCGCGCGTACAGCGGGCCGCGAGGCCCATCGCCCCAGGGCACGGCGCGCCCACCGCAACCATTGAAGCATCCTGCGCAGACGCGAGCGCCTGGCGACCCCACACAGGCGCCCAGCGCGTGGCTACATTGCACGCCCTGGGCGCACGACTGGCCTGCAGGGGCGTCATAGGATACCGCGTCGCAGATGGGGCGATGCGCGGGGCCTTCGCGGGGGGCGCCCGCGGGGACAGTCGACTCGAGAGCGCCGGGAGGGGGCCGGCTGCATCGTCGACATCGAGAGCCCTTCGCGCGTCACGCTCCTCGGCGGCGCTCAGCCATCGACCCGGCGCTCTCATGCCTGGCGGGCGGCTCCCCTGCACGTACGTCCTCTACAATACATTTCGCCTGCGCCAGCCGCGCGGGTGGCACGGTCCCGGCCAGCTCGACCTCGACTTCTGCAAACGCCTTCCTCTCCATTCTACTCCACGAGACCCGCCTGCGCCGACCCGGCCGGCTCCGGTCGAGGGGCCAGCCGAGATGGGTCAGTCGCCGACAATCGGTTGACAGGCACATCCCCCTCGGAGAACGATGCGCTCATGCCGCTGGTGCGCGTGCTCGAGCCCGAGGTCATGGATACCCACGACGACGCGCTCGCCTATGACAGCATGGACCACGCCGCCGTCAACGCGGCGTTCTGCGATGATCTCCTCGCCCAGGCCCCCGATCTCGCATACGCCCTCGACGTCGGCACAGGGACGTGCCTGTTGCCGATCGAGCTTTGCAAGCGCGTGGCCACGGCGCGGATCAAGGCGATCGACCTCGCGGCGTCGATGCTCGATGTCGGGCGCGGCCACGTCGAGCAGGCAGGGCTCACCGGCGCCATCACGCTCGCGCTCGCGGACGCCAAGGCGCTGGCCGAGCCGGACAAGACATTCTCGGCTGTCCTCTCGAACAGCATCGTCCACCACATCCCGGAGCCCACGTCGGCGCTGCGCGAGATGCTCCGCGTCCTCCGGCCCGGCGGTCTCCTGTTCGTGCGAGATCTCGTGCGTCCGGAGGATGAGGCCTCGGTCGCCGCCCTCGTCCAGAGGTATGCAGCGAACGATACCGCGTACCAGCGGACCCTGTTCGACGCGTCGCTGCGGGCTGCGCTCTCGCTGGACGAGGTGCGGGAGATGCTGCGCTCACTCCAGGTTCCCCCCGAATGCGCGCAGAAGACGAGCGATCGGCACTGGACCCTGGCGTTCCGCAGGCCATCCTGAGCGGCAGCGGCTGTCCCGCCGCCGCGCGGGACCGCGAAAATCGACGCGACGGCCAGCCCGGCACGTAATAAAAGCGTCCGCGTGAATCCCCCCGGAACGAGAGCTCGCCGGGCGCGCGGTGGCGTCCGCGCGCTCCTCCTGCCCGTCGCCTTCGCCCTGCTCGCAGGGTGCGAGGAAGGTCCGCCGCGCCCGAGCCAACCGGAGCGGCCCGAGCCGCCAGCGCCTCCGCCGAGCGCCGCCGTCGCAGCGCCGCCCGCGACCGGATCGGCCGCCGCCGGGGCGAATGGCGCCAGCGCGTCGGCCGTCGCGGTCGGCGCGACGGATGCCGCGCCCTGGCAGGGCACCTGGGAGGGAAGCTACGACGCCAGAAAAGGAAGCGTCGTGCTACCCCCCAAGGTCAAGGACGTCGTGCGCAAGAAGGACGACGGGAAGCTGGCCACCGGCAAAGGGACGGTGACGTTGACCATCGAGCCGAGCGGTGAGCTGAAGGGCAAAGCGAAGGGAGCGCTCGGCGACGCGAGCCTCGTCGGCAAGACGGAGGACGGCATGGTCCGCGCCTCGGTCTTCCCCGACGATCCTCGCGCGCCGAACGCAATGACCGGCATCCTGGTCGGCAAGCTGAAGGGAGAGGTGATCGAGGGGGAGCTCCGGGTGACCGGGCCCGACGCCATGCTGGTGCGCGAGTCGCCCGTGACGCTGCGAAAGCGATGAGCCGCACGGCTGGCGAGGGCGCCGGCGCCCCGTCCAGCCGCCGCTCGAGTCAGCTCCTTCCGCCGGCCGAGCCCAGCCCCCCCGCGGGCGCCTGCCCCGGCGGCGCGGCCTCGGCGTCCCCGCCCGCGCCGCCGCGCGCGCCGCGCACCGCCTCGCTCCGTCGCTCCTCGCGCTGGCGGGCCACCTCGGCGTCCCGCTTCTCGTACGCCACGATGATCCGCTGCACGAGCGGGTGGCGCACGACGTCGACCTCCGAGAAGGAGCACATCGCGATCCCCTCGATGCCCGCGAGCAGCTCGCGCGCCTCCGCGAGGCCGCTGCGCGCGCCGTGCGGGAGATCGACCTGCGTGACGTCGCCCGTCACCACGGCGCGGGACGCGTACCCGAGGCGCGTGAGGAACATGCGCATCTGATCGCTCGTCGCGTTCTGCGCTTCGTCGAGGATGACGAAGCAGTCGTTGAGCGTGCGGCCGCGCATGAACGCCAGTGGCGCGACCTCGATCTGACCGCGCGCCACGAGGCCCTGCGCCTTGTCGGCATCCATCATGTCGTGGAGCGCGTCGTACAGCGGGCGCAGGTACGGATTCACCTTCTCGGCGAGATCGCCGGGCAGGAAGCCGAGCCGCTCTCCCGCCTCGACGGCCGGGCGGGTCAAGATGATCCGCTTCACCCGGCGCTCGAGCAGCGCGTGGACGGCCATCGCCATCGCGAGGTAGGTCTTCCCCGTGCCGGCCGGGCCGATGCCGAACGTCATGTCGTGCGATCGGATCGCCTGGATGTAGCGCTTCTGCGCGAGCCCCTTCGCCGAGATCGGCCGGCGCCGCGCCGAGATGAGGACGACGTCCTCGAACAGCTCGCGCAGGGTCATCCCGGGGTCGTCCTGCAGCGCCTGCACCCCGCGCACGTAGTCCTGCGGATCGAGGACCATGCCGCTCCTCAGCATCTGAGCGGCCTCCGCCAGGCACCGCTCGGCGAGCGCGACCTTGTCGGCGTCCCCCGCGAGCCGGATCGTGTTGCCACGGACGCCTGACTCGATCCCGAGCGTGCGCGCGATCAGCTTCAGGTGTTCGTTCCCCGGCCCGGCGAGGGCCACGAGGGTGCTGTTGTCGAGCACCTCGACATCCGCCGTGATCCGCACGCTGGTCGTCATCCAATCATCCTTCCCGGGCCTTGCCTCGGCGCGTCGTTGCCGCCAGCGCGCCATCCCCGCGACGGGGACCTTGATGTCACCCGCAGTCGCATGCGACTGTCCGGCCCGCTCGCCTCATGACCTACACGAAACTGTGACGTCTCGGTCATCATTCTGCGATTGAGTGCCCGGCGGAATCAAGCGCGCGGGCGGGCCGCGCAAGGGAGATATGCATGAGGGTAGCTACATCGGCGCTGTTGGGCATGAGTGTCACGCTGTCGGGCCTGTCGGCGCTAGCACAGCCGGGGCCTCAAGGCCCGGCGCAACCGCCTGCGGCACAGCAGCCTCCGGCCCAGCCGCTCCCGGCCGAACCGCCTGCGGTCCAGCCGCCTGCGGCTGCGGCCCCGGCGCCCGGCGGCGTGGCCGCCCCGCCCCCCGCCGCCCAGAGCCCCGCGCCGCCCGAGCAGGCGGCGCCGCCCGCGGAGCCGGTACCGCCGCCGCCGCCTCCTCCTGGAACGGCAGCGGCCATCCCGGCGCCGCCGCCGCCGCCGCAGGTGTTCGCGCCGACCGCCGAGGCCGCCGGCGTGGCGGAGCGGCAGCCGCTCGCCGGCTGGCACGGCAGCTTCTTCCTCCGGGACGCGAACGACACCTTCCGGCTGTACCCGAAGGGGCGGATGCACCTCGACTTCTACAGCAGCTTCGGCAGCGGGGTCTCGGCGGTGAGGGCGCAGGACGGCGGGAACGCGCTGCAGCCGCGCTTCTTCGTCCGCCGCGCCCGGCTGGAGCTCGACGGCGAGCTCCTGAAGCGGTGGTCGTTCAAGCTCGACGTCGACTTCGGCGGCCAGGGGCTCGGCAACGCCAGCGGCAAGAGCCAGACCTCCGCCGCGCCGGCGGGCAGCGCGCCGACCGCCGAGTCGGCCCGCTTCGCCGCGGTCCAGGGCACGAGCTCGAGCGCCTCGCTCGCCGACGTCTGGCTCAACTACTCGGTCGTCCCGGCGCTGAACTTCATGTTCGGGCAGTTCACGTCGCCCTTCTCGATGGAGAACCAGACGAGCAGCAACAGCATCACGTTCATGGAGCGCAACATCGCGGTCCGGAGCTTCGCCCACCCCGAGGGCAAGAGCATCGGGCTGATGGCCTGGGGCGATCTCGCCGGCAAGGCGCTCTCCTATGGCGTCGGCGTGTTCGGCGGCGACGGGCAGAACCGGACGGGCGTCGACGCCCCGCCCGATTTCATCGGCCGCGTGGTCGTCCGCCCGTTCAGCGGCGACAAGGAGGCGCTGCTCTCGAAGGCGCAGATCGGCCTCAGCGCGCGCCACGGGGAGCGCGACCAGGAGTACGTGGGCTACGACTACGCGCCGATCAAGACGGGGCAGGGCTACACGCTGTGGGGCGGCGGCTACAAGGACTCGCTGAGCCGGCAGATCCACGTCATCCCGTCGGGCGCGCAGAACGCGATCGGCGGGGAGCTCCGGCTGCCCATCAAGCGGGTCGAGCTGCGGGCGGAGGCGTACTACCTCGCGAACAACACCCGCGAGGCGGTCGAGGGCTATCAGCTCGGCCACACCGAGCGGCTCGGTCAGGTGAGGGGGCTCGGCTACTACGTGCAGCTCTCGGCGTGGCCGCTGGGCGACGCCTTCGTCACCGGCGACCCCGGGACCAGCCCGCGCCCGGCGAAGGTCGATCTGTCGAAGGACCTCGGGAAGCCGAAATCGGGGCTCGAGGTCGCCGCGCTCCTCTCGGGGATCAGCGCGACGTACGACGGCGCGTCCCGCGAGGGTGCGTACGACGAGAAGACGCCGGGCGCCGAGGCGGGGCCGGGCACCGACCTCTCGGTCATGCAGCTCGGCCTCGCCGCGAACTACTGGCACACGAAGCACGTGCGGCTCAGCGTGAACTACAACGTTTACCTGACGCCGGGCAGCGGCTCGGCCGACAACCTCCTCAGGGTCCCGGGCAATACCTCGAAGGGAGCGGATCCGGACGCGCACGCGCTGCACGAGCTCGGCACCCGGCTCGGCCTGTCGTTCTGACCCCCGCGCCGTCCCCCCGCCGCGTCCTCCTCCTTCGCCAGCGCGCCGCCTCGATCGTTTGCGCTCCAACGAATTGCGGCGCGGGGCGGCGCCCGCGCGGCGCGGCGCGCTCTCCCCGGCGCGCGGGCGGCGCGCCTCAATTTTGGCCCAACCCACGTCGGCGGGGTACCGGTCGGCCCATGCGCGAGATGCGTCAGTGGATCGCCGTCGGTGCAGCCGTGGGGCTCGTGGCCGTGACCCTCCCCATGCTTCGCGAGCACGACGTGCAGCTCAAGGGGCTGCTCTCCAAAAAAAAGGTCGCCGGCGGGCCGACGATCACGCGGACCGTGACGCCGCCGCCACTGACGGACCTCGACCTCACGCGCATCGACGACCGAAAGAGCCCGCCGACGGCGCCCGCCCACGGCGGCCGCGTCGCGGAGCTGACCCTCGACCCGAAGTACCAGCGCGCGGCGCTCGGCTTCCTGCGCGCGGGCCGCGTGCCGGAGGGCGCGGTCGTGATGACCGATGTCCGCACCGGGAAGGTGCTGGTCTGGGCGAGCTACGTGGACGAGGGGGCGCTGCACGACGTGGCGGCCGAGGCCACCGCGCCCTCGGCGAGCGTCTTCAAGATCGTGACCGGCACCGCGCTCATCGAGGCCGGCCTGAGCCCGAGCACCAAGCAGTGCTACTCGGGCGGTGAGCACTCGATCCGGCCGATCGACATGATCGACAACAAGCGGCGCGACAAGTACTGCGCGACGCTCACGCAGGCGATGGGCCGGAGCATCAACACGGTGTTCGCGCGGCTCGCCGCCAGGAACCTCGATCAGGAGAAGCTCGGCGCCGTGGCCACGAGGCTCGGCTGGGCCCAGGACACGCCGTTCGACGTGAAGGTCGCGGAGAGCACGATCTCGCTGCCGGAGGACGAGCTCGGCTTCGCGCGGACCGCGGCGGGCTTCTGGAATACCACGCTGTCGCCGTTCCAGGGCGCGAACCTGGCGACCATCGTCGCCAACGGCGGCGAGATGCTCCGGCTCCACATCGTCTCGAGCGTCAAGGACGAGGCCGGCGAGATCTACCAGGGGCCGACCGAGCGGCAGGTCCTCAAGCGGGTGATGGAGGAGAGCACCGCCAGCGCGGTGACCACCATGATGGAGGCGACGGTGAACAACGGCACGAGCTACCGCTCGTTCCACGATCGCAACGGGCGCGCCTACCTGCCGGACATCCGCGTCGCCGGCAAGACGGGGACGCTCACGAGGAAGCCCGAGGGGCCCTTCTACACCTGGTTCGTCGGCTTCGCCCCGAGCCGGAAGCCGGAGGTCGCCATCTCGGTGATGGTCGCCAACGGCGCGAAGTGGCGGGTGAAAGCGACCAACGTCGCGTGCGACATGCTCCGCACCTACTTCGCGGACCAGGGCGCGCCCGGCGTGAGCGATCCCAACGGCCGGACCGGCGCGAAGGCTCGCCGTCGATGACGCCGGGGCGCGGCGAGCCGCTGCGCGCGTGGAGGGGGCGATCGCGGGCGTGCGGCGCGTCGCGCCGTGCGACCCGGGAGCCGCTGCGCGCCGCGCCGGGGGCCCGGGTCGCGGGGATCCCGCGGCCGGCGTCGCCCGCGCGCTGAGGCCGCCTGGCGTGGCCCCCCGGCCGTGCCCGGCCAGCAGCCGGGATCGCTCGTCAGGCGGGTCGCTCGCCCCCGCGGCCGGCGATGAGGGCGCGCCGGATCGGTGTGCTGGGCCGCCGGCCGCATGCACAGGAGCGTTGGGCGCGCGGCGATAGCCACGTATTTCTGGAACTTTTCCGCCCGGAACCTAGCCCTGCCGCCGCTCGCCGTCCGCAGTGCGGAGGTCCGGCCCGCTCCGATGCAGCCGGACACTCTGGGCCAGGGTGGGACCTAGTTGCGAGAGGCGCTGCTTGTGCAGCTTGTGCTCGGCCGAGTTCTGCGTGCTAGCATCTCGGCTGTGCAGGTTGTGCTCCGCAAGCTCGGCCGGGGATCGCGCGCAGTCGTTGGCCGGCTCGTCCGTGCACCACGGAAAGGCTCGGTCATCGTCATCGAGTTTTCCGACGGAATGCATGAATACGTCACGACGCCGGTCAAGCGCGTGTTGCGTCTCGCCGGGCGCGAGGTCTTCTACATCGAGACCGTCAACTCGAGGTACCGCCTCGAGGTCCGCGGCCGTGAGGTCGCGCTGGACGGCGCCGTCGGCGGCTGAGCGAAGACCCGGCGGCACTGAACACGACGGAGCGCAGCGAAACGCGACGGAGCGCGACAGACCGCAGCGAGACGCGGCTGTCAGCGCGATCCAGCGCCGGCCAGGCGCGCGGGCTCGACAAGGAACTGCACACACGTCCAGCGCAAGAACCGCGCTCGCGAGCGCATTGACCCTTGCGCTTCCCCTCGCTCTTGGGCACATTGCGCGCCCCCGACCGCGAGGAGATTGAAGCAGATGGGCAAGCGCGATCGTCGCCAGTCGATGAAGATGAGGCGCCGCAAGGCGCAGGCCGCCAAGAAGGAGCGCTTGAAGCGCAGCAAGGCGGCGAAGGCCACGCCGGAGGCTGCGGGCAAGGCGAAGAAGCCTCGAGCCCCCAAGAACACCGCGCCTGCGGCCCCTTCACCGGCTGCCTGACGGCCCCGTGACCGGCCACGCAGGACCGCACGTGGGTCCGCCTCGATGCGCGGTCCCGCGTGCGGGGCGGCATCGTCGCGCGGCGCCCCGTCGCCACACCGCTGCCGTCATTCCTCACGGATGACGCGCGTGTGGAGGCTCATGCCGGGCCGCCGCCCGCCGCTGGTTGCGCCCGCTCCCGAGGCCGCGCCCGCGGCCTCTCCCGGCGCGCTCTCCGCGGGCCGAGGCTCACCGAGGAGCCCGACCTCGCCGTCTTTCCGCGCCTCGCTGACCAGCTCCCAGTGACCACGTTCGTCGCGCCATCGCTGGGTGATCCTGGTGGTGCGCACCGTGGTCTCGTCGTTCCGCAGCCAGAGGACGTCGAGGAGGACGTCGGCCTCGTCGCGCTTCACCATCTCGAAGCCGCCGAACTCCACGTCGACGACCCGGAGGCGGGTGCCCCAGTCGGCGTGGCCGCGCAGGAAGTCCTCGCGCGCCTTCGATCCCACGCGCTCGAGCGCGACGTCCATGCGGCCGAACCGGGTCGCCGTGTTCATCTCGAGCGCCGCCTCGGTGAGGCGCTGGGAGCTGGTCGGCGGCATGGGACAGCCGGCGAGGGAGAGGAGGCCAAGGGCGAGCACGACGCGGCGCATGGCCGAGCACCCTGGGCGAAGCGACGGGCGCGGGCAAAATTTCCGGCGAGCGCGCGCGATCAGAACGAGCTCGTCGCGACGAAGTAGAGCTGACCGCCCGGGATCGCGAGCGGGCTGAGGCCGTAGGCATAGCCGAGGCGCAGCTGCGATGTGAGGACGTACCCGAGGTTCATTTCGAGCCACAGCTCACCGCCGATCGACGTGTGCAGCTGGGGCGAGAGCAGGCCCTGCCGCGTGAACAGCGCGAGCTCGTCCACCTCGAAGTGGTTGAACGCGCCGCCGAGATCCAGGAAGAGGCTCGCGTCGACGCGGCGCAGGTAGACCGGCAGCGTCGAGAGGCCGCGATCGGGCTGCGCGATGGGCGCGCGGTACTCGAGCGTCTGCGAGAAGTAGGAGCGGCCGGCGACGGCGCCCGGCGCGTAGCCGCGGAGGGTGAACGAGCTGTTCGTGACCCCCGTGAGCAGCGTGTCGACGAGCGAGAGGCGCTCGAGATCGTACCCGCCCACCGAGTACGTGGCGCCACGCGGATAGCCGCCGCCCGAGACCGCCCCGGCGACGCGGAACGCGAGGGTGTGGTCGCCCGACCAGGGCATCGCCGCGTAGGCGTTGAGGGACGTCGAGAACGCGTAGGTCGTGTGGCTGCTGCCCGTCTCCTGGCCGGCGTAATCGAGGCCCGCGTTGAGCGAGACGCCGCGCGCCGCGCCGGCGGCGTCGAGCGAGCCCTCGGCGTTCGAGAACCCGTAGCCGAGGTGCGCGATGTTCAGCGCGCCCTGCGGCGGGAGGAGGGTCCGGGGCGCGTACGGATCGAGATCGCTGCCGACGGGGAGCTTCCCCTTGAACGCGACGGCGCTGAACGAGGCGCTCAGGGTATGCCGCGAGAACTCGCCGCGGATGGGGTAGCTGACGCCCGAGACGATCCCGATCGATCGCTCGTCGTAGGGGGCATTGCGGCCGCCGATGCGGTAGCCCCAGCGCGGCAAGAACGTGTGGTACGCGCGGACGCCGAGATCGATGGGCAGCCGCCCGTACGTGTACGAGAGCAGGACGTCCGGCGCCGGCGCGTCCGGCTGCACGGTGATCTGCCCGTAGATCGCGTGGCGGCCGACGATGTCGGTGCCCGTCACGCTCACCGTCAGCGCGTTCGAGCCGTACGCCCCGGGCGCGTAGTCGAGCGTGATCGCGCGCGGCGCGAGCGTCGGCAGCGGGTTGTAGGGGTACCGCACGAGCCGCACCCCCGCGGGCTCGGTCGGGGGATCGGGGCGATCGGTCGGCGGGGGCGGCGCCGGCAGGAACCGCTCCCGATCGAGCGGCATGACGAAGAGGTCGTGGCCGCGCGAGGTGTAGCCGACATAGACGAGCGTCTTGCCGTCGGGGCTGATCGCCGGATGGAACGCCCCGAGCTTCACGTTCGTGACCTGCCGCAGCGTGCCGGCCGCGAGATCGTGGGCGTAGACGTTGGAGATGCCGGTGCGATCGGAGCAGAAGTAGAGCGTCCGCCCGTCGGGCGACCAGACCGGGTTGGTGTCGGCCGCGCGATCGCGGGTGATCTGACGGAAACGGCCCGTGGCGACGTCGACCACGCGGATGTCGCGGTAGCCGCCGGCGGTCCAGACGCTGTAGGCGAGGAGCTTGCCGTCGGGGGAGAACGACGGCGAGTAGGCCTGCTCGAAGCGCGCGCTCGGCACGAGGTCGCGCCGCTCCGAGATGGAGCCGTCCGCGGAGAGCCGCGCGATCTCGAGGTAACGGGTCCCCTTGCTGTTGAGGGAGAAGGCGATGTGGCCGCCGTCCGGGCTCACGTCCGGCGCCGAGGACCGGAGGCCGTGCGTCAGCCGGCGCCGCGCGGGCTCGTCGCCGTCGGGCGCCGCCTCGCCGCGCGGGAGGAAGACCAGGTCGTGCCGGTAGTAGTGATTGCGCCACGGCATGAGCGCCGTGAACACCAGATCGCCGTCCGGCGTGAACGCCGGCCGCGAGGCCGCGTGGGTCCGCGCGACCAGCTCCTCCGGGCGCCCGCGCCCGGGCGCGGGCGCGGCGAGGGAGAGGCGGTAGATGCCCCGACGAGCGCTGCCGTCGTCGCGGTAGTAGACGATCTCGTCCGCGGTGGACCGGCGCGCGACGGGCGGGACGAACCGCGGGTAGTACACGGTGCGCCCGTGGTGGGTGAGCCGCGTGCCCTCGCGGAGCCCGCGCGCCTCGACGGCCGCGATCTGCTCGCTGTAGAGCCGGTGGAGGTGCTCCTTCCAGCTCTCGTACAGCGCGACGTAGGTCTTGCCGGTCACGCGGCGGATGGCGCGGTTGATCCCCCAGGGGACGAGCGACGCGCCGTAGTCGGCGGAGACCGCGCGCATGGTGCTCGGGCCGTAGACGTCGAGGATCCAGCCGAGGAACCTCGATCCGTAAAGGTACCAGAGGTTGCCCTGCGGCCAGCGGAAGGGGACGCTGGAGATCTGATCCAGCCCGGCGAGGTTGTCCTCGAGCGCGTCCGCGCGCAGGTACATGTCGAAGAGGGTCGAGCGCATCCGGCCGCCGCTCGTGTGACGACTCTCGCTCACGACGGCGAGCCCCTCGATGATCCACCGCGGCTGCACCTGGTTCGGCGAGAACGACTTGCCCAGGATCGCGTTCAGGATCGCCGGGATGCCCGAGGTGTTGTCGATGTGCGCGATGTGCGTGAACTCGTGCGTGACGAGGTCGAGGTACCAGTCGTCGTAATCGCCGAGCACCGACATGTCCTCGGGCGCGGTCACGTAGAGGCGGATCGCGTTGTAGGGGAGCGTGCCGGCCGACCCGTTCGCGATCTCGGAGTCGTCGGTGATCACGATCTCCGTGCGGCTCGACGGGGCGTAGCCGAGCGCGTCCTCGACGCGCCCATAGATCGTCTCCGCGAGCGAGGCGACGCGCGCGGCGACGGGCGCGAGGCCCTGCGGGTGGTGCACGCGGAAGTGCTCGGTCTCGAAGGTCCAGAACTCGAGATCGGGGTCGCCGGTCGCCCGGGCGGAGCGCGGCGCGAGCAGCAGCAGGACCGCCAGGGCGACGGCGGACAGGGCGGTGGCTACGCGGTGGAGCGGCCGGCTCGCTCGTGAGCCGGGGCTCGCGGGGGGAGGATTCACCAGGCTCGATGCGACGTAGGGGCGTCAGAGGTCGTCGTAAAACAGCGGCTCCCGGTTGCGCGTGAACCGGGAGACGAGCTGGCGGCCCTCCGCCGAGATCTGCGTGATCCGGGCGCCGAAGCCGGGCTCCACCGAGTCCCTCGAGCCGCCGGCCTCGCGCGTCCATCGGACCGTCGCCGACGCGGTGAACTCGTAGTCGCCCGGCAGGCGGACCCGCAGGCTCACGATGGAGCCGATCGGCGGGATCTTGTAGGTCGCGACGAAGATGCCCCCGTGCTCGATGACGTCGTTGCCAGCGAGCCCTTTGTAGAAATTCGACGGGGTGAGGGCGCCGAGCTCGACGTCGACGACGGAGGCAGGGGTGCGGTTCTCGACGGGCTGCTGCGTCGCCGGATAGGGCGGCGGCGCGGGCGCGGGCGCCGCCGGGTGACGCGCGGCAGGATACGCAAGCGGGGCGGCCGCAGGCGCGGGCCGCGGCTGGTGCTGCGGCGGGGAGGCGGGCGCCTGCTGGTGGTGCGGAGGCGCGACCACCGGCGCGGGCGCGGGCGCTGCCACCGGCACGGGCGCAGCCATCGGCGCGGGCGCGGGTGCAGCCACCGGCGCGGGCGCGGGTGCAGCCACCGGCGCGGGCGCGGGCGCTGCCACCGGCGCGGGCGCGGGCGCTGCCACCGGCACGGGCGCAGCCACCGGCGCGGGCGCGGGCGCTGCCACCGGCACGGGCGCAGCCACCGGCGCGGGCGCGGGCGCGGCCACCGGCGCGGGCGCGGGCGCTGCCACCGGCGCGGGCACGGCGACCGGCGCGGGCGCGGCCGTGGCGGCAGCAGCATGCGCCCTGCTCAGCGCGTGCACCTTGCTCAGCGACGCGGCGACGTGCTCCATCAGCACATCGATCACCGGATCGGCCACGGTGATCCTCTGCAACCGGTTCAGGACGTCGCGCACGTGTCCGAGCGCTATCTCGCTGCCGTCCAGGGCCTGCCCCCCGGAGCGCTCGATGCGATGCATGATGCTCATCGCCTGCGCGATCGGCTCGGCGAGCGCCTCGATCTCGGGCGACACTCCGCCGTTCGACTGGAGTGCGTTGAGCGCCGCTGCAAGCTTTTCGCGGGCGCTTTTCGCAAGCTGCGCGGGTTCCGACATGAATCCTCCGAAGGGCGCATCCTACGCGGTCGCGCGCGCGCAGGCTCAGGATTCGATGGTCAGCGCGCCGGCCAGCCGAGCCCGCCGCCCACCGCCCGGTCGCCGAACGCGCCGGGTCGCGGAGGTGGCGACTATCCGATCGGCGCGCCCGGTGAAAGGAGCGCCGCGAGCTCGCCGGCCGACGCCGGCTCCCCCTCGATCTCGCCCTCCAGCAACGCGACGGCCGTGTCGCCGGTCCGCACCACCACCACCCCGCCCTGGGCGACCGCCTCGCCCGGCTCGAGCGCGGCCGGGAAGCTCGGCGCCGGCGCGGCCCGCAGGACGATGACGCACACGCCCTCGATCTCGGTCCACGCCCCCGGCGCCGGCGCGAGGGCGCGGATGTGCCGGAGGACGCGCTCGGTGGGCCACGACCAGCGGATGGCGCACGCCTCGTCGTCCAGCGCGGGCGCGTGCGTGGCGAGCGCCGGATCCTGCGCGACCCCCGCCACCTCCTCGCCGCGCGCGAAGCGGGCGACCATGCGCCGCAAGACGCGCAGGCTCGGGCGATCCAGGGCGCGGGCGAGCTGCCACCCGGTCCACGCCGGATCGATGGGGAGCCGCTCCTGGTCCAGGATGTCGCCGGTGTCGTAGTCCTCCTCGATACGGTGCGCCGTGACCCCGCTCTCGGCGTCGCCCGAGGCGATCGCCCAGGTGGTCGGGTCCGGCCCGCGGTGGCGCGGGAGCAGCGAGGGGTGCACGCCGATCCCCCCGAGCCGCGCCGCCCTCACGAGCGACATCGGCAGGCGCGTGGTCCAGAACCAGCTCACCAGGAGATCGGGCGCGAGCGCCTCGACACGCGACCCGAGCGCCGGGCTCCCCGCGTCGGGCCGTACCAGGAGGCGCGCCCCGAAGACGCGTCGGGCGCGGCGGAGCCCCACCGCGTCGGTGCGGCTGATCGCCGCGAGGGCGATCTCGTGGCCGTCGCGGTCGAGCAGCAGCGCCGCGAGCGGGAGCCCGAAAAAGGCGATCCGCAGGGGTCGCTCGCCCGGCGATCGGTCGAAAAGTTTTCCGTGTCCGAGCAGGCTGATAGGTGAAGGGTCCGATGGCGGCGCCCCCTCCGCAAGGCTCATTTCGTCCGGCGCTCCGGCCCGGCCACCGCTACGACGCGTCCGCCGCGCGCCGGCCGATCCTCGTCTTCGAGGACGTATATAAATCGTACCGCGCGGATCAGCCGGTGCTCCGCGGGATGTCGCTCTCGATCGAGCGGGGCGAGTTCGTGTTCATCACCGGCCCGAGCGGCTCCGGCAAGAGCACGCTCCTCCGGCTCGTGCACCGCACCGAGCGCGTCGACGACGGGCGGATCCTGTTCCTCGGCCGGGACATCGCGCGCCTGACCGACGCGTCGATCCCCGCGCTCCGGCGCAACATCGGCTTCGTGTTCCAGGATTTCAAGCTGGTCCCGAGCTGGACGGTGTTCGACAACGTGGCGATCGCGCTGGAGGTGCTCGGCCTGCCGTCGCGCCTGCTCCGGACCCGGGTCGGCGAGGCGCTCGAGCGCGTCGGGCTCTCGGGGCGCGGCGGCGACCGGGCGCAGGTGCTGAGCGGCGGCGAGCAGCAGCGCGTCGCGATCGCGCGGGCGATCGTCGGCGAGCCGGCGCTGATCCTCGCCGACGAGCCCACGGGCAACCTCGACCCGCAGCTCGCCATCGACCTGCTCGGGCTGTTCGAGGACATCCACGAGACCGGCACGACCGTCCTGTTCGCGACGCACGACCGGACCCTGCTCGACGTGCGCCCGCGGCGCGTGGTGGTGCTCGACGACGGCAAGGCGACCGACGTGCCGCACGGCCTCGGGTCCGACGGCGAGCTCGGCGACTTCGAGGGCGGGGATGAGCTGGACAGCGGCGTGCGCGGCGCGGCCTAGCGCCCGAGGCGCCGCCCCGGGCGAGGGATAGAGGGAACCCGATGCAGACGAGCGAGCGTGACGATCGGCGGAGATGGCTTCGCACCTGGCGGGCCGGGCGGAGCGACTGGCGCCTGCAGGCGCTGTCGATCTTCTCCCTCGCGGTCGCGTTCGTCTGCCTCGCGTCGGCCCTCCTCGTGGTCACGAACCTCGTGGCGGTGCGCGACCGCTGGTCGCGCGCCGGCCGCGCCACGATCTACCTGCGCGACAGCGCGACCGAGGCCGAGACCGCGGAGCTCACCCGCGCGCTCGAGGGCACGTCGGGCGTCCAGAAGGTCCGGCTCGTGACGAGCGCCGAGGCGCGCCGCGAGGTGGTGCACGACGACAGCGACGGGGCCCTCGCCGCGCTCCCGCCGAGCGCGTTCCCCGCCTCCCTCGAGGTCGGCTTCACCGAGGAGATCACCGAGGACGCGCTCGCCTCGATGACCGTGAAGCTGCGCTCCCTGCCGGCCGTCGACACGGTGGAGACCTACCAGCGCTGGACGGAGCGGCTCTCGTCGCTCCTCGGCGGCGGCGTCGCCGCGAGCGCCTGCCTCGCCGCGATCGTCCTCTGCGCGGTCGTGAGCGTCATCGGCTCGACGATGCGCCTGCTCTTGCACCGGCGGAAGATCGAGGTCGAGGTGCTGAAGCTGGTCGGCGCGACGGACGGCTTCGTGCGCCGGCCGTTCATCGTCGAGGGCGCCGCGCAGGGCGCGGCCGGCGCGGCCGGCGCGCTGCTCATGCTGGGCGCGCTCTTCATGATCGTTCGCGGCCGCTTCGATCACGAGCTCGCGAACCTGCTCGGGGTCTCGCCGTCGTTCCTGCCCTGGCCGGTCGCGCTGGGGATGGTGGCCCTCGGCGCCGCGCTCGGCGCCGCGACCGCGATGCTCACGCTGCGCAAGATGGTGGCGGTGTGAGGCGTCGCGCCCGGATCGCGCCGATCGCGCTCGCGCTCCTGACCGGCGCCGCCACGAGCGGCGCGCAGGTCCCGGCGCTCGACGCGCCGGCGGCGCCCCTCCCCTCGGCGGCGGCGAGGGCCCCGGCGGCCGCGGCGCGCCCGAGCTCCGCCCTGGCCGAGAACGATCTCGATCGGCTGCTCGCCCGGCTCGACGCCGAGGAGAAGGCGCTGCGCGCGGAGCTCGCCTCCATCGGCCCCGCGCTGGAGGTCACCCGCCGCCGGATGATCGCGCGCGGGCGCGCGTATTACCGCCACGTCCGCGCCGGCTTTCTCCCGGTGGGCGGCGGGTTCGACGCGCTGGTCGACCACGCCGCCCGCGTGGAGCGCACCCGGCTCGCCCTGGAGCGCGATCTCGCGCGCGAGGCCGAGCTGACCCGGCGGAGCGCCGAGATCGCGGATCGCCTCACGCGCCTCGGCGCGGAGCGCGCGCCCCTCGAGGTGCACCGCGAGGCGATGAACCGCGCGCGGGTCGCGCTGGCCCAGGAGGAGGAGCGCCGCGCCGCCTTCGCGCGCGCGTTCGAGACGAGCGTGCGCCCCGACTACCTCGCGATCTACGGCGCGGACGTGGGGCCCACGGAGCTCGACCGCCGCGCCGGCTTTCGCTCGCTCGCGGGCCGGCTCCCCTTCCCCATCGCCGGGCGCGCGGAGGTGCGCAAGGTCTCGCGCCGCGGCGCGGGCGGGCCGGGCGTCGAGCTCACCGCCCTGGCCGGCGCCCCGGTCCGCAGCGTGGCCGCGGGGCGGGTGGCGTTCGCCGACAGCTACGCGGACTACGGGCTGACCGTCATCGTCGACCACGGCGAGCGGTACTACTCGGTGTACGCGAACCTCGGCGCCACGGACGTGCGCGCCGGCGATCAGCTCCCGGGCGGGGCGCGGGTGGGCGCGGCGGCGAGCGGGCCGGACGGCGCGAAGCTCTACTTCGAGCTCCGGCGCGGCGCCGAGGTGATCGACCCGGGCCCCTGGTTCGGGATGTAGCGACCGCGGCGCGCCGGCCCCCCGCCGGCCGCGCGCCCGGCCCCTGAACGCGGCGCGCCGGCCCCCGCCGGCCACGCGCCGCGCCGGTTCCACCTCGCGGCGACCCCGTACCCCCGCCCGACCTGTGCTAAGGCGGCGCTCGTGAGTCGCCCTGACGGTCGCGCCCTCGATGTTCACCGCCCCGTGGAGATGATCCTCGGGTTCCACCGCAACGCAGAGGGGTCCGTCCTCTACCGGGCCGGGCGGACGGTCGTGCTCTGCACGGCGTCGGTCGATCCCACGGTGCCCGCCTGGATGCTCGGCAAGGGCGCGGGGTGGCTCACGGCCGAGTACCAGATGCACCCCCGATCCAGCCCCGCGCGCAGGGAGCCGCGCGACGGCCGCGGCAAGGCGCCGAGCGGGCGCACCCAGGAGATCCAGCGCCTCATCGGGCGCGCGCTCCGGGCCGCGGTCGATCTGAAGCAGCTCGGCGAGCAGACGATCGCGATCGATTGCGACATCCTCGAGGCCGACGGGGGCACGCGGACCGCGTCGATCACCGCCGGGTTCGTGGCGCTCGCGCTGGCGCTCGCGCGGATGCGCGCGGCCGGGTCGCTCACCGCGCCCGTGCTCCGCGATCAGGTGGCGGCGATCAGCGTCGGGCACCTCGCGGACGGGCTCGCGCTGGACCTCGTGTACACCGAGGACAGCGCGGCGCGCGTCGACATGAACGTCGTCGCGACGGCGCGCGGCGCGATCGTCGAGGTCCAGGCCACCGCCGAGGACGAGGCGATCCCCCGCTCGGAGCTCGACCGCATGGTCGACCTCGCGACCGCGGGCGTGGCGTCGCTCGCGCGCGCGCAGCAGCGGGCGCTGGCCGACGCCGGCGTGGATCTCGCCGGGCTGTTCCAGCCGGGCCGCTGGAGGGCCGCGTGAGCCGGGAGCCGCTGCGCCTGCTCGCCGCGACCTCGAACCGGGGGAAGCTCACGGAGCTGCGCTCGCTGCTCGCGGATCTCCCGCTCGAGGTGCTCTCGCTCGCGGAGGCGCTGCCTGGCGCGCCGCCGGTCGTCGAGGACGGCGAGACCTTCCTGGAGAACGCGCTCATCAAGGCGCGCGCCGCGGCGCTCCGGTCCAGGTGGGTGACGCTCGCCGAGGACTCGGGGCTCGAGGTCGACGCGCTCGGCGGCCGGCCGGGCGTCCGGTCCGCCCGCTTCGCGCGGGAGGGCGCGACCGACGCGGAGAACAACGCGGCGCTGCTGTCGGCGCTCGCCGAGGTGCCGGACGAGCGGCCGCTGGCGCGCTTTCGCTGCGTCATGGTGCTGCTCGACCCGCGGTCCGAGGGGCAGCCCGTCGTCACCGAAGGGCGCTGCGAGGGGTGGATCTGCCGGCAGCCCCGGGGCGCGGGCGGCTTCGGCTACGATCCGCTGTTCGTCGTGGAGGAGTTCGGACGGACGATGGCCGAGCTCGGCGAGGCCGAGAAGAACCGCGTGAGCCACCGCGGCAAGGCCATGCTGGCGATGCGCGCCGCGCTGGAGGCGCTGCTCGCGCGCCATCACGAGGCAGGGCCGCCGGGCGGCGGCGGTTGACCCCGCCCGGGACCGCTTGTAATCGCGACCGGAGGCACCCAGGTAGCGCAGGGTGATCGGATCCCCTGATGAAGCAGGACTGGAAGGCCGTCGGAAGCTACGGGACCGTCGGTCTCGAGATGGTGCTGAGCATCCTGCTCGGGCTGTTCATCGGCCGCTGGTTCGATGGAAAGCTGGGGACCGAGCCGGTCATGTCGGTGCTCTGGTTCTTCTTCGGGCTCGGCGCGGCCGGCAAGGCGGTCCACCGCGCGTGGAAGGAGATGCAGGCCGTGGCCGCGCGGGAAGAGCGCGAGGAGGGGAACCCGGCGCCGCGGTTCGACGACCGGGGGCCGCGCCAGGACGAGCGCGCGCCGGCGCCGGACGACGACCACCGGACGGCCCCGAGCGATGTCCCCGGCGGCGGCGACGGCCGGCCCCGCGCGGACGTGGAGAGGCACGATGAACGCTGATCGCCCTGGAACGCCTGGCAGCGAGCCCCCGCAGAAGGACCCCGCACCCGGCGGACAGCCGGGCGTGGACGCGGCCATGCGCGTCGTGCTCCGCTGGGTCGCCGGCACGGCCGCGGTCCTGACGGTCGCCGCGCTGCTCGCGTACGGCGCCCGCGCGGCGCTCGGCGTCGCCATCGGGGGCGCGATCGCCGTGGCCAACCTGTACGTCTTCGCCCGCATCGTGGACGCATTCCTCTCGCGCAGAGGACGCACGGCCTCGTGGACCCTCATCGCAATCGTGAAGCTCACCGGCCTGCTGGGCGGCGTGTGGCTCATCCTGAAGAGCGGGATCGTCTCGGGCGTCGCCCTGATGGTCGGTTATGTCTCGCTGGTCGTCGGCATCACCCTGGGGACGCTGTTCGGCCCCAGGCCTCCGGAAGGCGGCGCCGGCGCCCCGCCGGGCGGCCCCGGCTGAGCTCCGGAGAGGCGCGCCGGGCGGCCGAGGATCTGCGCGCGACGCGGCGGCGACTCGGCGCGCTCCTGGATACCCATCGTAAACGAGTTGTGGTAGAGGCGAGGCCCCCTCGCCCGAGGGTGAACTCCCACAGGATCGCCAGCCGCTGCGGCCGCGCCGTCACGGCCGCGCAGCCGCCGGCTCGGCGCCTCGACGACGAAAGCCATGCCTGAGCATACAGGGTTCCTCACGTATCTCCTGGCGCAGCTCCCCGGGCTGCGGGAGAACGCTCGCAACATCGGCAAGACGTTCATCGGTCACCACACGGTGGACTACCGCGGGACCGAGCCGATCTTCATGAGCCTCTTGATCATCGTGCTCTTCTTGCTGCTCGCCATCGAGGTGCGCGGGCAGTACCGGCGCCTGAACGAGTCGGTGATCCCCGAGGAGAAGCTCACGCTCCGCACGTTCTTCGAGGCGTTCTTCGGCTACTTCTACGGGATGTCCCGCGACGTCATGGGGCCCGACAACGCGAAGCGGTACTTCCCGGTCATCGGCGGCGCGGCGGCCTTCATCTTCTTCTCGAACGCCTCGGCGCTCATCCCCGGCGTCAACCCGCCGACCTCGAGCCTCAACGTCACGATCGGCTGCGCGGCCGTGGTGTTCATCCTCTTCAACTACTACGGGCTCAAGGAGAACGGCTGGAGCTACGTCGCCCACCTCGCCGGGCCGAAGTGGTACCTGGCGCCGCTCATCTTCCCGATCGAGGTCATCTCCACCTGCGTCCGCCCGGTCACGCTGGCGATCCGGCTCATGCTCAACATCGGGGTCGACCACCTCGTGGCGAGCCTCTTCCTCGGGCTGGTCGCGATCCTCGTGCCCGTGCCGCTGATGTTCCTGGCGATCATCGTCACCGTCGTGCAGACGCTGGTGTTCTGCCTGCTGTCCTGCATCTACATCGGGCTCGCGACGGAGAAGGCGGATCACCACTGATCGCCTCGCCTGGCCGCCTGACCAGGGGCGACCAGCGCCGTCGAAGAACGGCGCCCAAGGTGCAGAGAAGGCTAGCCAGCCTTCGAAATTCGGATTAGAGGGGGCCCCGCTGTCGATGGGTTGCCCCAGAGAGGTGGGTGGATCGCGAAGGCGCATCTCCCACCGAGCAGTGATAGGGGCCGCGGGAACGATCCCCGGGCCTCGCAAGGGTGCCGCCAGCGCGGCCCCCGACCCTCGCAGAAGATACGCATGCGGCCCCGCACGGGCTGCGTGGCTTGAAAGGAGCAGATTCGGATGTCGCTGAAGAGCAAGCTGTCGCTGTCCGTCGTTGTCGCCACCGCGCTGGTACTCGTTCCCGCCATGGCGCTGGCGCAGGATGGTGCGGCGTCGAACAAGTACGACGCGCACTCGTGGCTCGCCGTCGCTGCCGGATTCGCGATCGGCATCGCGGCCCTCGGCGGCACGATGGGCCAGGGGCGCGCCGCGGCCGCCGCCCTGGAGGGCATTTCCCGGAACCCGGGCGCTGCCGCCCGCATCCAGACCCCGATGATCCTCGGCCTGGCGCTCATCGAGTCGCTCGTGCTCTTCGCCTGGGTCATCGCGTTCTTCCTCCAGGGCAAGATCGCCCTCTGAGCCGGCGCTCGCCGCGCCCGAACGGGCCCGACGCCGCCGCCTCGCCTCCGCCTCACCGCCGCGCCGGACGAGCGCTCCTTCGACAGGACCTCGCTCTCGGCGCGCTCGCTTGCCCGAGAATGAGCCGTCGCGCTCGATGCCAGCCCCGCACGGCATCGAGCGCTGCGTGACGTCGTCTCACCGACGCGCCTCCACAGCCCGCACTGCCCGCTCCCGATCGCGCCCACGCCGCCGCACCCGTGCGCGCCGCCGCGCTCGTGCGCGCCGCCGCGCCCGCCCGCGCTACCGCACGCGCACCACGGTGCCGGGCTCGTGCGCCGTGGGGAGGACGGCCGTCCAGCCGGCGGGGAGCCGGGGCGACGTCCACCAGAACAGCCGCTGGGCGTCGAGCGGCGCCAGGTTCACGCACCCGTGGCTCCGCACCTGGCCGAACGAGCGATGCCAGAACGCGCCGTGCAGCCCGACCCCTCTGGAGAAGTACTGCACGTACGGGACGTCCTCCATTCGGTAGTAACGCTCGGCCTCCTCGTCCTCGAGGTTGTCCATGTCCGAGGTGAGCAGCTTGGCCCAGACGCGGTAGGTCCCCGCGGGCGTGGCGCGCGGCGACCCGGGCGCGCCCTTGCCGGTCGAGACGAGCGTCGTGAACACGGGACGCCGCCCCTCGTAGGCCACGAGCGTCTGCGTCGAACGCTCGACGTCGATCCAGCGCTCGCCCGCATCGACGTCGACCTCGGGCGGCGGCGGCGCCGCCGTCGGGCGCCGGAGATCGCGGACCGAGATCCAGCTGGCCTCGTCGCCCTCCGCGATGCGCGCGAGCCTCCCGGAGGGGCCCTGCGCCTCCTCGAGGTAGGGGACCGCCTCGAACCGCGCCTTGCGCGCCTCGGTCCTCGTGAAGCCCGCCCGCGTGCGCGTGAAGAGCGGAGCCCTCTCGGACACGACCCACGCGATCGCGATGTCCTCGGCGTCCTCAGGGAGCTCCACGCCGCGAAAGGCGAAGGCGTGCACCGGGCCGAGATCGCGCATCGGCACCCAGAAGCCGCTGTTCGTGCGGCCGTAGCGCGATCCGCCCTCGACGCGCTCCTCGACGATCGCCACCGCGAAGCCGGGCTCGAGCTGCGCGTCCGGCGCGTCGATGTCGGCGGCCTCGGCCCGGCGGTAGCCGAACGACCCGTCGGGGCCGACGAAGTAGTACCGGTACGGGAGCCCGTCCGGCATCTCGCGCCACGTCCGCACGAGCGGGCTGATCGGGCCCGCGGCCGAGAGCTCGACGGCGTCGTCGCAGAGCCAGGCCGTGGCGCCCACCTCGAGCCAGCGCCCGGGGCAGCCGTCGGCGCGCCGGGCCGCGAAGACGGGTAGCTGCACGTTGCGATCGACGGAGCCGCGCCGGCGCGGGTCCTTGCCCGGCGCCTCGAACAGCGGCTGGTCCCGCTTGAGCACGCGCGCACTCCTCACCCAGGCCGGGAGCGGGGCCTCGCCCGCCGGGACCCACGGCGGCAGCTGCGAGGCGAACACCGCCCCGCCCCAGATCGACGCGACCAGGGCGCCCCCCACCGCGCCGCCCCGCCACGCGCTGCGGCGCAATCCCCGCGAGCCGGCCGCCGCGCCTCCACGCCTCCGCATCCTGCGGCGGGATCCTAGGGCGTCTTGCGCGCGCGAGCCAAGCTCCTGAATCCCGCTCCGGCGCGCGACGGCGCCGAGGCCACGGTGGCCTCGGTCAGCGGTAGGAGAAGCGCACCTCGTGATCGCAGATCCGGAACAGGTCGCCCTCGACGATGGCCTTCCGGGCGATGCGCTGGCCGTTGTACTCGACGCCGTTGGTCGAGCCCATGTCGACCATGTAGTACTGACCGTTCAGGAACTCGACCATGGCGTGCTGGCGCGACACGTTCGGATCCTTGATCGTCAGATCGCTCGACTGCTTGCCGCGCCCGATGATGAACCGGTCCTTGTTCACGACGAAGCGCTGCCCCGCATAGAACGCCGCGAGCGCCGGGCCGGCGGGGGCCTGGTTCGGCATCCCCACGCCCATGGCCGGGGCGCCCGGGATGCCAGCGGGCGGCTGCGGCGGAACGACGTACCCCGGCGGCGCCATCGGCGGCGCGGGCGGCCCGTAGCCGGGCGCGTGGCTCAGCGGGTTGCCGAGCGGCGGCGGGGGCGGCCCCGAGCGGCTCGCCGCGGCGCCGGAGAGGCTCGGGCGCACGCCGGGGCTCGAGACCTGCGACGGGAGCGGCGGCGGCGCGCCGAGGCGAGCCGCGCTGGGCGGCGGGGGCGGCGGTCCGCCCACGCGACCCGGAATGGGCGGCGGAACGGGGAGGCTGGGCCGCTTGCCGCCGGCCGTGCTGCTGCCGGGCGGCGGCGGGGGCGGCGGGGGCGCGCCCGGCCGGACCTGCCCCGGCGGCACCGGCGTGATGGCCGGGACCGGCGTCGGGATCGGCGCCGCCACCGGGGGCACGCCGAACGGCGGCGAGGCCGCGCCATACGCGGGCGCACCGGCCGAGGCGCCGTAAACCACACCGCCCGCTGCCGGTGCGGCCATCGGAGCGCCGCCCGCGCCGAACGGCGGAGGCGGTGAGCCGGACGCCGCCGGCCCGGGCGGCTGGGGCGTCGCGTTGTGGGGGGGCATGCCTGGATGAGCCTGTGCGCTCGCCTGCGCTGCGGAGCCGGTAGGCCCGTCGACCCGGGCAGGCGGCGGAAACGGCGTGCGCGGGCTGTAGCTTCGCTGCCGCGCGTACTGCTTCATCGACTCATTGATGAGGTAGTCGATGGAGCATTCGAGCTCGCGCGCCATCTGCTCGAACGTCTCCCAAAGGACATCGCGACACTGGAACGTCCGTGCGCTTTTCTTGTTCGGATCCGCGCTCATCTCTACCTAACGATAACGGAGGATGAATTGCGCTGGGAAGCCTCCTCCCGGCCTCTTCCCTGCAAGCATCTGACTGCTCTGGACCGTGCCGCCAGCGCGCTGCGACGATGGACATGCCGGTGCGAGATCCCTTGGCCGCGCGCCGCGCCCCCCTGCGGCCGGGCCGCCCTGCGAGCCGGGCTCCGCGCGCCGCGCGACGGGCGCGCGAGGCCGGGCGGGGCCGGGGTGCGCTCGCCCGAGGATCTCGCGTTCCGCGCCGGCGCGGGCGTCACTTCGGCTCGCCCTTCTCGAGCTCCGGCTTCCTCTCCTGCACGGCCGGCTCGATGCAGTACTGAACGAAGTCGCCGACGGTCTTCACATCCCTGAGCTCGCGCTCGTTCGACCCCGCCTTCGACACCTCGCACGCCCACTTGCAGTCCGGATCGGCCTCGCAGACCGGCGCGCGCGTGGTGTCGCCCTCGAGCGCCTCGAGCGCGGGGAGATCGGCGGCCGTGCCGAAGGTGAAGTAGTAGGAGATCGCGCTCGTCCGCACCGGCGCCGGGCCCGAGGTGAAGTGCTTCTTCAGGGCCTCGAGGGGGGAGCCCTCCTTCAGGTCGCCGAGCGCCGCGCCGTACGTGAGCGCCTCGGGCAGGGCGAACCCCTTGCTGTCGGGGAGCCTGCTCATGAACTCGTCAATGTGCTTCACCGTCGACATCTTCAGGAGGGTCGCGGCGGCCGCGCGGCGGATCTTCCACTTGTCGGTCTTGAAGAGCCCGTACAGCTTGTCGGCGACGAGCTCGCGCGGCATCTCGCCGACGCGACGGAAGGCTTGGTCGAGCACCACGTCGGGCGCGTCGGCGGTCACGATCTCGAGGATGCGCTGGATGTCGCTCGGGTTGTTGCGGTCGAGCCGGCCCTCGAGCGCGGCGAGGGCGGCCTGGCGACGCTTCTCGGGCAGCTCCTTGTTCGCCGCGAAGGCGAGGAGGTAATCCACCGACGGCCGGCCGCCGAGCTTCTTCATCGAGCCGAAGACCCGGAAGAGCTCCTCCTCCTGGTACTGCGCGAGCTGCGCCTCGAACTGCTTCTCGGTGGGCGTGAGCTTCGACGCGGCGTTCGCCGCCTGGAGCTCGGGCTTCTTGGCGTTGATCCACGCCTCGGACGTGACGAATCGGGCGATGGCGACCAGGTTCGCCGACGCGGCCTCCTTGGTGGCCACGTCGCCGTGCTCGGCCACGAGCGACGCCATCTGGTCGAGCCGCTTCGCCTCGCGCGTCATGAGCCTCGGCAGCCCGGCCACCGCGGCGGGGCCGATGAAGCGCAGGAGCTGCTCCATCCCGTACGCCTGCGAGCGGTCCTCGAGCCGGTGCTCGAAGTCCGCCATCGCCCAGTCGATGAGGGCGGCCTTCAGCCCCTCCTTCAGCCCCTCGTCCGCGATGATCGCCGTCCGGTCCGACGTGAGCATCGCGTAGGCGGCGTCCTTGTACGGGAACGAGGTGTCCGGCGGGAGTGGCTGCCCGGGCTGCGCGACGGGCGGGGGCTTCCTGAGCTCGGCGATGATCGCCGGCACGAGCGCCGCCACGATGGCCTGCCGCTCCGCGGGCTCGATGCTCGCGAGGGTCTCGACCAGGATGCCGATGCCCACGCGCCGCCCCTGCCGCGGCTTCATGCGGATGAGCGAGGTGGCCGCCTCGACGCGGAGCGAGGGGTCGTACTTGTCATGGAACAGCACGGCCCTGAGCTTGTCGGGCCCGTGCGCTGTGGTCTCCCAGCGGCGGATGTCGTCCTCGTTGACGCGGCAGCCGCTCGCCGTGAGCCCCGCGGAGGCGGCCGCGAGGCACAGCAAAAGAAGGCCCGCAGCGCCAGCGCGCCGCCCTGCTCGTTCGACAGTTTCCATGCACGTCCCAGGAGGGTCGGGATGGTACCGCCCGCCGCGTCCTGTTTGAAAGAATTTCAAGGCCGATAAGAGGCGAACTCCAGGACATCGTGGGCCAAATAAGACCGGAATTCCGGCGCGGCGCCGCGCTCGCCCCCCGCTCGCCGGGCGCGCCCACGGACCGCTCACCTCGGCATCGCTGGCCATGCGGGCTCAGGCACGTGGTCGAGGCGTGAAACTGCGCCGGTTCTTCCAGTCCCACCAGACTTCTTGCCCCCGTGGTGGAGTGCGCATATGTGAGCAAGGTAGGTTCAGGTAGGCATGAACGTCCCCTTGTTCGCACCTCGACGGGCCCAGCCCACCGCCGGCCTCGGCGAATCCCTGCGGTCGGAGGCGCCTCTCGGGGCGCGAAGCGGCAGGGCGGCGAGCGCGGGCGCAGCCGGAACACGTGGGCACGGGTACGCCCGGGACGCGGCGGCGCTGGTGCTCCTGGTCTCGGCGCTCTACAGCGCGCTGGCGCTCGCGTCGTTCCGCGCGGATCCGCTGCGCCCGGAGGTCTCGGGCGAGGACTGGGTGGGCCCCGTGGGCGCCGCGCTGGCGGGGGCGTCGGTCCACGCGGTCGGCGTGATCGCGTGGTTCGTCCCGCTCGAGCTCGCGCTGCTCGCGATGCCGCTGCTCGGGGCGAAGCGCTCGATCGCCAGCGTGTTCCGGCTGAGCGGCGACGTGGTGGTGGTCATCGTCCTCGCGGCGCTCGCGCACGTCGCGTTCCCGCAGGCGGTCGCGTTCGGCGCGATGCCGCTCGGCGGGGCCGTGGGCGAGCTGTTCGGGGAGGTGCTGCGCGCGCTC
This sequence comes from Sorangium cellulosum, assembly GCF_004135735.1. Classification (GTDB taxonomy): domain Bacteria; phylum Myxococcota_A; class Polyangia; order Polyangiales; family Polyangiaceae; genus Sorangium; species Sorangium cellulosum_F. The sequence goes on from NZ_CP012670.1 coordinate 9,354,490, forward strand.
TTCTCGAACATCGGATCGTACATCATCGGGCTCACGATCGTGGCGCTCATCCTGATGGGCCGGGCGACCTTCTCGTTCATCGAGCTCGCGCAGCGGTCCGAGCAGATCGTGATCGCGGTCGCCCAGCGCGTCGCGGGCTGGGTGCGCGCGCTCTTCGGCGCGTGGGCCGCGGCGCGCGACCTGGAGCGGAGCGCGGGGGCGCCGGCGCAGGAGGCGCAGCCGCGCATCGCGCGCAACTCGAGCCCGGACGCGATCATCGCCGCGCTGGCCGACGACGCGGACGGGCCGCCCTCCGATCCGGCGGCGAGGAGCACGCCCGCCGAGCCGGCGAGCGTCGAGGCGCCGGCGATCGACCTGTGGAAGGCCGGAGCCGGCGTCGCCGTCGCCGAGGAGCCGGCCCCGCCGAAGCCGCGGCGCGGTCGCAAGGCGCAGCCGCGCGAGCCGCGCGAGGCCGCGCCGCAGAGCGACGAGCCGCGCGTGGTGATCCACGACGACGAGCCGCGCATGGTGATCCACGACGACGAGCCGCGCGTGGTGATCCACGACGACGAGCCGCAAAGGCCGGCGGAGCACGGCGACGAGCCGCGTGTGGTGATCCACGACGACGGGCCGCGCGAGGCGGCGCCGGACAGCGATGGGCCGCGCGAGCTGGTGCTGTTGCAGGGCGATGAGCCGGACGAGGCGGCGGAGCGCAACGACCGGCAGGAGGAGCCGACGCCGCGCCGCGCCGCGCCGCGCGAGGCCGCGCCGCGCCGCGCGAGGCCGCGCCGCGCCACGGCCCCGGCGGGGCCGCCCGGCGCCGCGGCCCTGGAGGATCGTGAAGCGGCGCATTTCGAGGGCGAGGCGCGCTTCGAAGAGGGCGAGGCGCGCTTCGTAGAGGACGACGTGGTCGAGCCCACGGCGATCGCGTCGACCGACGAGGAGATCGCGGCGGCGTTCGCGGAGCCGGAGGTGGTCGATGTGCCCACGCCGTCGCCCATCCTGCCCGTGCGCGAGCGGCGTGAGCTGCCGGCGCGCGAGCCGCGCGAGCTGCTGGCGCGCGAGCCGCGCGAGCTGCTGGCGCGCGAGCCGCGCGAGCCGGCCCTGCGCGAGCCGCGCGAGCCGGCCCTGCGCGAGCCGCGCGAGCCGGCCCTGCGCGAGCCGCGCGAGCCGGATGCCAGGGTGGCGCCGCGCGAGGCGCTGGCCGGCGCCCCGGAGCGCCCTCAGGGCGCAAGGCCGCGCAGCCCGACGATCGTCGACACGAGCCGCGAGCTCATGAGCGAGAAGCCGGCCCTCACGAAGGTCGTCCCGGCCACCGGGGAGGGCTTCCGCCTGCCCACGACGGACATGCTCGAGTTGCCCGCGGGCGGGCGCCTCCAGCTCGACGCCGACCAGCTCAAGGCGACCGCCCAGCTCCTCGAGAAGACGCTCGCCGACTACGGCGTCAACGGGAAGGTCGAGGAGATCCACCCGGGGCCGACCGTGACGACGTTCGAGGTCTCGCCCGCCGCCGGCACCAAGGTCTCGAAGGTGGCCGGGCTCGCGGACGACCTGGCGCTCGGCCTCTCGCGCAAGGTCCGCATCGTCGCCCCCATCCCCGGGAAGAACCGGATCGGCTTCGAGATCCCGAACGAGCACCGGCTGCCCGTCAACCTGCGCGAGCTCGTCGAGGACCGCCGCTTCGTCGACATGAAGGCGCCGCTGCCCTGCGTGCTCGGCCGCGACATCATCGGGACGCCGTACTTCGCCGACCTCGCGTCGATGCCGCACGTCATCGTCGCGGGCGCGACCGGCGCGGGCAAGAGCGTCGGGCTCAACGTGATGCTGGTGAGCCTGCTCTTCCGCAAGACGCCGGAGGAGCTCAGGCTCCTGATGATCGATCCCAAGGTCGTCGAGCTCGCGCCGTTCGATCGCATCCCGCACCTGCTCCTGCCGGTCGTGACGGACATGAAGCAGGCGGCCAACGCGCTCAAGTGGGCCGTCGACGAGATGGAGCGCCGCTACCAGCTCTTCGCGAACGCGGGGACCAAGAACATCACGACCTACAACGCGTGGGTCGAGCGCGTGCAGCGCGGCGAGGCGCGCCCGCCGCGGCCCCCGGCCAAGGTGAGCGCGATCGCCGTCGACGGGACCGAGGTGGAGGTCGACGCGGCGAAGGACGGGTCGGACGCGGCGCTGCCGGAGAAGATCCCCTTCATCGTGATCGTGGTCGACGAGTTCGCCGACCTGATGATGCAGCAAGGCAAGGACGTGGAGGCCAGCGTGGCCCGGCTCGCGCAGAAGGCGCGCGCCGCCGGCATGCACGTGATCCTCGCGACGCAGCGGCCGAGCGTCGACGTGATCACCGGCATGATCAAGGCGAACTTCCCCACGCGCATCGCCTTCCGCGTCGCGCAGAAGGTCGACAGCCGCACGATCCTCGACGAGCAGGGCGCCGAGCACCTGCTCGGCCGGGGCGACATGCTGATCAAGATGAACGGTTCGAACGACACGCGGCGCGTCCAGTGCCCGTTCTGCTCCGAGGAGGAGGTGCAGCGGATCACCGACTTCCTCCGGCTGCAGGGGGAGCCGGTCTACGACGAGGCGATCCTCCGGCCGCGCGACGAGGACGGCGAGGAGCCCGACACGTCCGACGCGGAGAGCGACCCGATGTACGACGCCGCGGTGCGGATCGTGGCCGACACGCGGCGCTGCTCGACCTCGTGGCTGCAGCGAAAGCTCGGCGTCGGCTACAACCGCGCCGCCAAGCTGGTGGAAGCCATGGAGAAGCGCGGGCTCGTCGGCCCCGCGAACGGCGCCAAGGATCGCGAGGTCCTGATCGCACCGATCTGATCCGTTCTCATTTTCCTTGACGCCGATTCGTAACACGTGTTCGCACGCCATCGCTCCGGGCGGGCGAGGCGGGACGGGATGCGGAGGAGGGCGCAGCGCGTCCTCCTCCAGCGCGGGGGCCGCGCCCCGGCAGGGCGGTTGTTTTGACTTTCCCGTTTGAATGCTTCATGGAGCACGCAGGATGGCGCCTGAGGAAACGCGCACGCGTCTGATCGCTCAGATCGCGAGCCTCCTGAACGAGGGCACGATGCCCGCCGACGCCCGCGCGGCGGGGCTGACGCTCATCGGCTGGCTCGCGAGGCGCATGCCCGGCGAGGCGCCGTCGCGCGATGGCGTCGACGAGATGTGCCGGCGCGCCGCGGTGTTGAGCTGCCGCCCACGGCGCGTGGGCGGGCGGCGGCCCCGCTGAGCGGACGGCGCCGGGTCGGACAGGGCGCCGCCCGAGCGCATCGGATCCGGCCGCGATGTACGGGGGCGGACCGCCGGAGGGCCGGAGAGCCGACCCGATGCCGTAATTTGTACGTGCCGTATCGACCGCGGTTAAGCTCCGGGTGGCGCGGCGTCTCCGCGCCGTCGGGCTCGCGCGACGCTTGAACCGGACGTCGGCTCGCTTGGTACGATGGGGTAAACGGCCGCAGTGGGGCCTGTGATAGGTGGTGTTGCTCATGGCGAACCGCGTGGTCGCCCTCCCCGAACCGCACCCGGATGACGATGAAGATGTCGTATGGGGGATCTCCACGGCCAGCGCGCTGTGGGCTCGAGGCGAGCGGCGCGACGCCATCGTGTGGCTCCGGCGCGCGGCCGAGGCGGCCCAGGCGGCGGGGCAGCCGTTCCGCGCCTCGGAGCTCGGCCTGTGCGTGACGACGCTCGAGGAGGTGATGGCCTCGGAGGTCGGGCAGCCGAGCGATCCCGATCTGCTGGAGATCTCCGGCGACGACGACGCTCCCCTGTCCCCTGACGAGGACCCGCCGTCCGACGAGCCGACCTGGCGCCGCCGCATGTCGCTCACGCAAGAGCTGCGCGCCTCGATGCCCTCGATCGAGATCGATCTGTTCGAGCCGCTCTCGCAGCCGGAGCTGGCGTCGGAGGCGGCGCGCCGGCCCCCCCCGCCGCCGCCGCGTGTCCTGCAGCAACCCTCGCAGGGTGGAGCGGATGCGCCCGGCGCGGCGGCCCGGCCGATCGCGCCGTTCGCCCCGGCGCCGCCCGGCCTCTCGCACGGCGGCGCATCGCCCCCTGCACCGCCCCCCGCGCCGGCCACGGTGCCCGCGGCGCAACCGCCGGCGCAGCGCCCTCCGGGCGTCGCTCCCCCGCACGCTGCACCGCCCTTTCAGCAAGCGCCGGCCTTCACGCCAGGAGCGCAGCCCGGCGCCGCGTCCCAGCCGCCGGCCGCCGCTTACCTGCAGGCGGCCACACCGCAGAGCGCCGCGTCCCCGCAGCCCGTCGCGCCGCCGGTGGCCGTGTCCCCGCAGCCCGTCGCGCCGCCGGTGGCCGCGTCTCCGCAGCCCGTCGCGCCGCCGGTGGCCGCGTCTCCGCAGCCCGTCGCGCCGCGCTCCCGGCCGCCGGGCGCGCCATCCGCACCGCCCCCACCGCCGGCGATGCCCAGCCCCCAGGCGGGTGCGCTCTACCAGAGTCAACCGCCCCCGCTCACGAGCGCGCATCCGGCGAGCGCAATCCCGCCTCCGCCACATCCTCCATCGTTCCGTCCACGGATGATCACCGAGCCGCTGCTCTCGGCGGAGGCGCCGGCGCAGAGCGCCCTGCCGCCCGCGCCGGTACCGCCGCTGCCCGCGCCGGCGCCTCCGCCGGCCCCTCGGCATGCCTCCGCGCCTCCGCCGGCCCCTCGGCATGCGTCCGCGCCCCCGCCCGCGCCTCCGCCGGCCCCTCGGCATGCCTCCGCGCCCCCGCCCCCGCCGGCCCCGCGGCACGCGTCCGCGCCTCCGCCGGCGCCTCGGCACGCGTCCGCGCTCCCGCCCGCGCCTCCGCCGGCCCCTCGGCATGCCTCCGCGCCCCCGCCCGCGCCTCCGCCGGCCCCTCGGCACGCGTCCGCGCCTCCGCCTCGCCCTGCTCCCGCGCCCGCGCCGCCGGAGCCACTGCCGATCCTATCTGCATCATCCGAGCGCGGACGGTCCGCTGCCGGGGTGAGCGCCCCGCAGCCCGCGCGCCCCGCCGGAGCACACCCCACGAGCGAGCCGCCGCCCAGGGAGCCGTTGCCTCCCGTGGCTGCGGCTGCCCCGATGCCTGCGCCCCCGCCGCCGACGCTCACCGCGGAGCCGCTGCCGCCGCCCGCGCCGGGAGCAGCCGCGCCCCTGACGCATCCGCCGGCGTCCGGGCCCTCGCCGTCGCCGTCCCACCCGCCATCCTTCGGACATCCGCCGGCGCTGCCGCCCTCCTTCGTGCCGGCGACTCCCCCGCCGTCCGCTGCGCCGCCGCGCCCGCAGCCTCCGCCTCCGCCGCCCGCGCAGGCATCCGCCGCGCCGCCGCCCGTCGCGCCGCCGCCCATCGCGCCGCCGCATCCGCAGCAGGCCCTGCCCCCGCCGGGGCGGCCGCCGTCCGTCGCCCCGCCGCCCGTCGCGCCGCCGCATCCGCAGCAGGCCTCGCCCCCGCCGGTGCTACAGCCGTCCGCCGCCCCCCCGCCGCCCATCGCGCCGCCACATCCGCAGCACGCCCCGCCCCTGCCGTCTTTGCCCGCAACCGCGGCGCCTCCGGCTGCCGCGCCGCACCCGCCGCCTGCCACGTCGTTGTCGCCCCCGGCGCCACCGCAGGTCGTGACCTCGGCGCCGCGCGTCGAGGAACCCGGGCAAGAGGAGGACATCGCCGAGATCCTCGTGGAGGATCAGGACACGCCGCCCGAACAGGCCCGCGCCGTAGCGGCTCCCCTCGCCCAGGGAGCGGGCGCACCGAAGCGCAAACCGCGCGAGCCCATCCTCGATCCCTGGTCCGACGATGCGGAAGTGGCCGCGCCGCCCCGACCCCCGCAGGAGACCATGACCCCGAGCGGCGACACGTACCTCGTGGCTCGCCGGTCGCCCTCCACGCCTCAGGTGGGCGATGACGATGAGGTCATCACGTCCGCAGCGCCGCTCGATCTGACGCTCAAGCGCAAGCCGATCTCGGGGCGCCCCCCCGGGCCTCCATCGCCGCCGGCGCGCCCCCGGCCCCCCACGCACCCCGGGAGCGAGCCGCCCGGACACCTCGGGTCCGCGGCCGCCGCCATTCCCGCAAAAAAGAGCGCCCTGGCCGCGAGCGGGAACGACGAGCCCGAGCCTCTGCCGATCGCAGAGGAGCCGCCGCCGGTGTCGACACCGGATGGAACCGTCGTCGTCGAGCTCTCTGACAGCGATCTCGAGACCCAGGCGCCGTCCTCATCGCCGCTCGACCGCTCGCCCCCTGCGCCGCAGCAGGACGACGCTCCGCGCGCGGCGGCTGGCCCTGGCGTGAGCAGGCCCGCCGCCGAGGGGGCCAAGGAGCCGGCGCGTCCGCAGCCCGGGCTCGTTCGCCTGGCTCCCACGTCCGGGGCCGAGGCTCGCTCGGCCTCCACGCCTGAGGTCGACGCGGCCGATGTCGATGCAGCCGATGCCGATGTCGATGCAGCCGATGCCGATGTCGATGCAGCCGATGCCGATGTCGATGCAGCCGATGCCGATGTCGATGCAGCCGATGCCGATGTCGATGCAGCCGACGAAGAGGTGCTCGATGACGCGGACATCGCGCTCGACGAGGAGCCTGCCGAGCCGCTGCCACCACGCGCTGCTGCGGCCGACAGGCTGACCCCGGCCGGCGCTCCCCGCGAGAGCGCCGGTGCGCCGCCCGAGCCGACCGTGATGGGGTTGCCCGGACCGGATGCAGGCCGACGTCTCGATCTCCTCGACGCGCCGGCCGCGCCGGCCGCAGCGCAGCAAGCGAGCGCTGCGCCCGACCCCGCGCCGGCGCTCGCGGCCCGATCCGCAGCGGCGCTCGCGGACGACCTCGCCCCGCAGCCAGCGTCCGCCCCCGCCCCGGAGCTCGCGCCGGAGCTGCTGGAGACTCCCGCGGCGCACGGTGCGGCGGCGCACGCTGCGGCGGCCCACGACGCGGTGGGAGCCGAGGCCCTCACCGGCCGCGAGCTCGAGCCCATCGAGGCGTTCGCCGACCTCCCCGAGGGGATGCACGACGAGCTCGCGCGCGCAGCGCACGTCGGCGATCTCGCGCCCGACGAGGAGCTCGCCGTCTACGGGGCGGCGCTGGTGCTCACCGGGAGCGCCTCCGTGTGCGCGAACATCGTCGATACGCCGGCCGAGCGCGCGGCCACCCGGACGCTCGTCCCGTCGCGCGGGACGCTCCAGGAAGGGATCCCGCTGCGCGTCGTCGCCGACGCCGGCGGCGCGCGGGTGGCGATCTGGGACCAGACGACCATCGACAACGCGCTCCGCACCTGCCCCTGGGTGGTCGACGAGCTGCGCGGCGTCGCCGACCGGCTCCAGGCCCTCGCTGGAGCCACGATGGGGCCGCTCGGCGAGCTCGAGGAGCCGCTGCTCCGCCGCGTCCTCGGCCGCCTGCGCCTCCGCGTCCTGGAGCCCGGCGAGCAGCTCATCCACGCCGGCAATCCCATGCCCGGGCTCGTGATCATCGGGGCCGGCGCGCTGGATCTGATCGAGGAGCGATCGCGGCAGAGCGCCGGCGCCGCCAGGCCCGGAGATCTCCTGTTCGCCTCCGCGCTGCTCGCGGGTCAGCCGGCGCCGTCCATCGCGCGCGCGGCCACCGGCGGCGCGCTCGTGCTCGTCGCCGACCACCCCACGCTGCGCGAGCTGTTCGAGAGCACGCCGGAGCTGCTCACCATCCTCGCCCAGGCCGTCTCGATGCACGCCTAGCGCGGCGAGCGTCGCGGCCCGGGGCCCCCCTCGGGCGCGCCGCGCCGTCCTCGTCCCGTGGGAGCGCCGCCGCCCTGCCGCCAGCCGCTCACCGGCCCGCGACCGGGCGCCGCGGCCGCGCGGCCTCCTGCTCCAGCTCGACGGGCGCCGCGGGCTCCTCGTCCTCCGCGAGCTGCCAGACCAGCTCGCTGTTGCCCTGCGCCCCCGCGAAGCGGAGCCCGAACCACTTCGCGCTCGGCGAGATCGTCTGCCTCCCGTCCGCGGTCGTGCGCGGGAAGCGGATGCGGAACGCCTGCCGCCACACCGTGTTGTACGGGAAGTACGTCCGCTCGAGCGCGTTCGGCTTCGTGATCGCGATGATCTCCTCGGGCGCCGTCTCGTTGCCGGTGTCGTCGATCAGCCGGACGATCCACGCGCTGTTCGGCGCCGTGAGATCGTTGTACTTGCGCACGCCCCCGAAGATCGCGACGAAGAACTGGTGCCGCTGGTGCGTCTCCTCGAGCGTCTTCTCGAGGAGCTTCTGCCGCTGATCGATCGTGAGGCGGTAGTCCTGCGCGTAGCGGACCACGTACGCCCAGCGGAAATCCCACGACTCGAAGGTGGCGGTGGCCGTGAGGAAGTTGTCGAGCTCCGAGAGCGCGAACAGGTGCTCCGTGCGCGTCCAGGTGCGCAGCACGTTCTCGTAGTCCGTGGCCACGTACTCGCGGGGCCCCTCGCTCAGGCTCACGAGCTGGGTCGCGCAGCCGGTCGATCCGAGCAACGCCGTGAGAGCCACGAGACCCGCGCGAGCCGCGGTGACCAGAGCGCGCCGGCTCCATGCCGCATTGACCACGCCCCCAGGGTACCCAGCCGCCGCGCCGGATGCACGCGCTCGAGCGGGGCGCGAGCTCACCTCGCCCGCCCTGCCCCGGCGCGCGCGCTACCGGGGCGCCCTGGGCGCCTTCGTCGGGAAGGAGAACCCGACGTTGATGCGCGCGGCGTAGTACGAGTCGACGTCGCCGCGCAGCGGCGTCGCGATCGGCAAGAGCACGCTCAGCGCCGGCTGCACGTTCGCCAGGATGAAGCGGATGCTCGGCGAGATCGCGAACGTCGCGCGCTTGCTGTCCCGCAGGCCCTCGGTCAGCGGGTAGACCTCCCAGAGCTCCAGCCCCAGCCCGACCGGCCTCGAGAGCCGGTAGCCGAGGTAGAACGCGACGTGCGCCGTGATGTCGGTGCGGCGCTCTCCGGGCCGGAGGCCGCGCACGACCAGCGACCAGTCGAGGCCCTGCCGGAGCTGGAAGATGAACGGCCCGGTGATGTGCCGCATGTCGAACCAGGGCCGGAACGTGAGCGTGAGATCCCGGAAGCGGGTCTCGTCCCACGGCCGCACCACGCGCGCCGTCCGCAGCACCTCGTCCTCGGCGGGCGAGACGTCGCGCGGGACCGGCAGCACGACGCCGAAGCCTCCGCCCGAGGAGAGCCCGCGCACGCTCGACCAGACGCCGCGCCCGTAGAGCTCGGGGCTCCCGAGCAGCACCGACCCCTCGACCCCCGGGACGCTCGCGGCGGCGAGGTCGTGCGCCGCGCCGACGAACCACTTGCGGGGCACGAGCGGCACCTCGAGGTCGCCGTGCGCGTACCAGGCGAAGGCGCTCCTGCCGCCCGCGCGGCTCGCCGACTCGGGCTCGATGACGGCCGCCGTGTACTCGAAGGTGAAGGTCGGATCGCGCCGCGTGAGCCCGGGGAGCGTCGGGGGCGCGGGGACGTCGAAGACGGCCGCCGCCTCCTCCTCGTCGGCCCACGATCCCGGGCCCGGCGGCGCGGCCAGCGCGGCGCCCGGCCGCGCGGCCAGCGAGAGCGGCGAGAGCAGCGAGAGCCAGGCCGCCGCCCGGGCGAGGCGCCCGGCCGACGCCAGAACCCGCGCGGGCGGCCGCGATGCCACGCCGGGGGGGCTACTTCGACCCGAGGCCGAAATCGTTGGCCGTGACGTAGATCATCAGCCCGATGAGCATGAACACGCCGACCAGGTGGATGTGCGCCTCGATGCGGGCGTTGGGCCGGCGCCGCGTGGCGGCCTCGTAGAAGAGGAACATCAGGCGGCCGCCGTCGAGCGCCGGGAACGGGATCAGGTTGAAGGCGCCGAGGTACGCCGAGAGCAGGCCCAGGAACTCGAGCCCCTCGGCCCACCCGCGCTTGGCCGCGTGCGCGGTCTCCTCGATCATCCGCTTCGGGCCGCCGAGCTCACCGTCGACCTTGCCGGTGATGTACTGGCCGAGCCCCACGACCAGGCTCTTCACGACCTTCGGCGGCTTGGTCACCGCGATCACCGCGGCCTCCTTCATGGTCACCGGCGCCGAGTGGACCGGGCCGATGGCCATCACGCCGATCTTGCCGGAGCCGCTCTCGTTCGCGGGCGTGACCGTGGTCTGGATCCGCTCGTCGCCGCGCTCCACGACGAGATCGAGCGGCCGGCCCGGGTTGCGGGAGATGATCTCGGCCATCTTCTCCCACTCCTTCACCGGCGTCCCGTCGATCTCGACGATGCGGTCGCCGTCCTTCAGGTTGGCGGCCGCCGCCGGCATCCCGGCGACCACGCCGACCTCGGTCATGCGGTAGGGCTTGCCGCCCACCATCAGGCTCGCGAAGAAGAGCACCGAGGCGAACAGGTAGTTGGCCAGCGGACCGGCGAAGATCGCCGCGATCCGGCCCATCAGGCTCGCGTTCGCGTAGCTGCCCTTGTCCTCGGGATCGACCTCCTCGAGCGGGTTCATCCCCGCGATCTGCACGTACGCGAGGAAGGGGATCATCGCGACCTGGAACACGGTGGGGCCGTGCTTCACCGGGTCGTGACGCCAGAGCCGCACGCGGATCTTGTCCGCGGCGGTCGTGAACCAGAAGTACCCGTCCTTCGGGACGACCTTGAAGAAGGTGGGGCCGAAGCCGATCGAGAACTTCAGGACGCGCATGCCGTAGGCGCGCGCGGCGAGATAGTGCCCGCCCTCGTGGACCACCATCAGCAGGGCAAGACCGAGGATGCCTACCAGATACCAGCCGACCATCTCCGGCTAGTCTAACCAGGGCGGGGCCCATCCGCACGCGCGCGCTGTCCGCCCCGCACGCTCGCCTCGCGCATCACCCCGGCGGATCGCGCCGCCGACGGCAGAGGCCGCGCGCCGTCTCCCCGGCGCGGCTCGGAAGCAGGGCCGCGGCGCGAGCGGGCGCGGCGCGAGCTGGCGCGGCGCGAGCTGGCGCGGCGCGAGCGGGCGCGGCGCGAGCGGGCGCGGCGCGAGCTGGCGCGGCGCGAGCGGGCGCGGCGCGAGTTGGAAAGGGAGCTACGACGCGCGGCGGAGAGCCCGCAAGGAGCGGATCAGCCGACGAAGAACGACACCCCGAAGCTGACGAACGGGTAGCCGATGCGCATCGTCAGCGAGATGTCGTCGTTGAAGTGGTACCGGCCGCCGACCATGCCGATGACGTCGAACCAGGCATCCCGGTAGAAGCCGTCGGACCGGATGGCGACGCCGAGGTCGGCGAACGCGCTCCACTGATCGGTGAAGAAGAAGTTCCACTGCATGGTGACCGGACTCCACAGGGTGAAGTCGTCATAGCAATACCTGCAGTTCGTGAGATCCAGGCCGAACGAGATGCCGACCGTGTTGTTGAGCCTGGGGATGAAAGCCGGATCCGCGAGCTCGATCGTCGCCCGGAAGCCGACGCCGAACTCCGGGTCCCCGAAGTCCCGGTACCTGCGGTAGTTGCGCAGGCCGTAGTCGCGCCGCCAGAACACGAAATTGCCGTGCGGCTCGAGCTCGGCGAAGTAGTCGGGGTGGTCGTTCGGATTCTTGATGTTCGCCTGCGCCTCGGGCGCGAGCGCAAGGAGGGTGGCGCCGGCGAGGGCAACACTCACGAGCGAGGGGAGCGCTTTCATGAGCTCTTCGTATCAAAGGAACGGCAGCGAAGGAAGCGAACGGCCACCCCGCCGGCCCCTCGCCGCCACGACCACCGCTGGACGGCGATGTCGCACCTGATCCGGAGCGCTGCGCCGGGACCGCGCTGCGCCGGGACCGCGCTGCGCCGGGATGCGCCGGGACCGCGCTGCGCCGGGCGAGGCGCGCGGGCGCTCGCCGCGCGGCGCGCTCGCCTGGCTGACGCGCGGGCTTCGAGGTAAACAGGGGCCTGCCGCCGCATGAGCCCGCGCGCCGCGGAGGGGCGGCCCTCGCCGGAGCATCCAGATGAGAGGACCGACAAGCGCCACGGAACGGACCCGCACGTACTCGCGCCTCGGCGGCGTGCTCATCGCGCTCGGCGCGCTCGCCTGCGGACCGACGGTCCATGTCGCCGGGCCGCCGGCCGAGGAGGCGGCGCAGCCGCCGGGGCCGCAGAAGACGCCGCCGGCCCCGCCCACGCCGCCGGAGGCGCCGGCTCCCGCGGCCGGCGTCGAGCCGTTCGTGAAGACGCTGGACTCGGACGAGTGGGTGAGCAAGACGCTGAAGCTCCAGCGGCGCTACGAGCGCGTCCTCGTCGTCGGCGCGCCGGCCCCCGCCACGATCCGGGTCGGCGCGCTCGATCTGAACGCGCGCGGCGCCGCGGCCGCGCTGCAGGAGGTCCCCGTCACGCGCGCGTTCGCGACGCTCCAGGAGGCCGCGGACGCGGCCCGGGGCGGAGACCTCGTCGCGGTGTTGCCCGGAACATACGCGGGATTCTCGCTCGATGACGAGCCGAGCGCCGGCCAGGAGCGGTTCCTTCATTTCAAGGCGATGGGGCGCCCCGGCGAGGTCGTGATCAACCGGCCGTGCGCCGCCGACCCGCGCTGGATGATCTATCTCAGGGCCGCGCACCACGTGGTGGTCGAGGGCTTCAACATCGCCGGGAGCAGCGCGCCCGGCGCGCAGAGCGCGCAGAGCGCGGGCGGACGGGGCGCGGGGATCATGGTCGACGGGGCGTTCGCCGAGACGGGCAAGCTCGCGCACCACATCGCGCTGGTCGGCAACTTCTCTCATCACCACCGGACCTGGGGGTTCCACTCCACCGACAGCCACTCCGTCCTCCTGCAGGACAACCTGTTCGCCTTCTCGGCGCGCGAGCACGGCGCGTACGCCTCGGACGGCTCGGACAACTATGTGGTGAGGCGCAACGTGTTCTTCGGCAACAACGCAGGAGGGTTCCAGGCGAACCTGGATCCGGAGGCGTCGCTCGAGGAGGTGTTGCGGCACCCGGCCTTCCGGGGCTATCCGCCGATGGAGCCGACGCGCGCCTGGGCTGCGGGGTTGATGAAGCTCGCCACGGAGCGGTTCGGCGAGCACGGGTTTCCTGACGGCCGGGGCGTCAATTACATCATCGAACAGAACGTGATGAACGGCAACGGGCGCGCCGGCGGCGGGGCGATCAACCTGGCCGGGCTGTCGGACTCGCTGATTCAGAACAACCTCGTCTACGGGAACTTCGCCCACGGCATCGCGCAGTGGGACAACGCGAACCCGTTCGACCGGGCCTACGTGGAGCCGGGCCCTCGCTCGCCGGAGCAGGTGAGCGGCCCTGACGCGCTGCCCCTCTGGGGGTGCCGCAACAACCTGATCCGCAACAACACCGTGATCATGAGCAACGGCGGCCGGGCCGCGCTCCAGTGCGGCAACGGGAGCTGGGGTTGCCGGCTGCGGAACAACATCCTGATCAACGACGCCTCGGCGTCGATCGAGGTGCTGAACACGAGCATCTACCGGTTCGACGCGGGCAACAACGTGGTGACCCAGGTGAGCTACGGCGGGATGCCGGTGGCGCTGAAGCGCCTGGCGGCGGCGCTGCCGGAGACGCGGGCCATCACGGGGATCACGCGCGCGCGGTTCGCGGCGGAGGTGGTGCGCGCGAGCGAGGAGCCGTGGGTGGTCCTGGAGGGGAGCTGGTGGAAGCTCAACCCGAACCGCCCGGATTTCCGGCCCAAGCCGTCGTCGAAGATGCTGCTCGGACAGGGCGACGCGCGCGAGATGCCGGCGCGGGATCTGCTCGGGAACAAGCGCAGCGGCGCGGAGCTCGGGGCGCTGTCGCCGGGGGGCTGAGGGGAGCCGCCGAGGCTGCCGCGCCGGCTGCGGGGGACCCTCAGGGCGGTTGCAGGCTTGTTGAGGCTGCTGCGGGCTGCTGAGCCGTTGCGGACTGCCGCGGGTTGCTGAGCCGTTGCGGGCTGCTGCGGGCTGCTGAGCTGCTGCGGGGTTGCCGAGCTGTTGCGGGCTGCTGAGGCTGCCGCAGAAGTTGCTGGGGCTGCTGCGGTCGAGGAATCCAGCCAAGTCGAACTATGCCGAGGACGTGCGGGGCAGGGGCAGACCGGGCGTGGCCGGGTCCGCGAGACGGATCCGGAAGGCGCCGCCCCCGGACCCTGGAAGGAAGAGACCGCGAAGACGCTCACAGTGAAACATGTGCATGCGGGCGAAAAATCTTGCCGAGGGTCCGAAGTAGACGAACGATCGCACCGTGTTGGGCGCAATTCCGTGGAACCTCCGCGGCGTGCCCAAGGAGATTGGCGATGCGTAGAAGAACTTCTTCTTTGGTTATCATGGTTTGTATCGCGGCAAGCGCGGCGCTCGCGGCGTGCTCGGGCGACAGCTCGGAGAACCCCGGTGGAGACGGCGGGAGCGGGGGGACGACGACGAGGACGACCACGAGCGGAACCGGCGGCGAGGACGGCGCCAACGAAGGCGGCGCTGACGGCGAGGGCGGCGCCAACGAGGGCGGCGCTGACGGCGAGGGCGGCGCCAACGAGGGCGGCGCGAGCGGCGAGGGCGGCGCCAACGAAGGCGGCGCGAGCGGCGAGGGCGGCGCCAACGAGGGCGGCGCGAGCGGCGAGGGCGGGAGTGACAGCGGGAACGTGTGCGATGAGGCGTGCGCGCGCGCAGTTGAATGTGGCGCGGACATCTGCGAGGACATGCCCCTGGACTGCTCGAGCCCGCAGAACGAGTGCATTGCCCAGTGCGTCGTCGATGCCGGGGAGTGCTCCGACCTCAGCACTGACAACCAGGAATTCATCGAGTGCGCCGTCGCATGCGCGGGCGAGGAACAAGCAGACGGCGCAGCGTGCGGCGAATGCGCTGCTCAGGGCGGCTGTCTGGACAGCTGCCTTGATAATGATCCAGTGTGCCAAGCGTGGGCGGCTTGCGCATTCCTGTGCTTCGCGAACGATCCGCAGCCTTCATGCTTCGATGCGTGCGACGCGGCCTCCCCTGGCGCCGCGCAGAAGTATGGCGATGTGTATTCCTGCGCCTGCACGAGCTGCAGTGAGAGCTGCGCAGCTGTCGCGAATCCCTGCGACTAGATAGCCGGCGCCAGATCGGGGCGGCTATGCCGGGCTGAACGGCCTCATCGCCTGCGCCGTGGTGCCACGCCGGCCCCACGGCGCGCGCGCGCCACAAGAGCCTCGGCGCGCACGCAGGATCGCCTCCAGGCCAACCCGGTCCATCCTCTCCCCCTTGAGCGACGCTCCGCGATGCGATGGAGCGACGGCCGCGCCCATCCAGGAGGGCGCGGCTTCGCTCGTACGCAACCAGCAAGGCTGCGCGCGCCGCGACATCGATCGCGCGGGCAGCCCCCTCGCTGGAGTTGCACTTGCCCCTGCGCTCGCCCGCATCACGGAACAAACTTCGCCACGAACCCATCACTCTCCCCGTCCGGAACCATCGTTCCAGCACCAAAGTCCGCCATGCCGTTCGCCCTCCCGACGACGAACAACCCATGAGCATCGGAATGCGCAAGAGCGACAGCACCGCGATTCCCCACATGACCAAACGCTCTGGTCCACAACAGGTCTCCCCGTTCGCCCATCTTCACGAGAAGCAAATCATCCGCAGAGATCGGATGAACCGTCTCACCATCCAGCTCCACATCACCAATCAATCCCCCCACAACCAACGACTCACCACGGGCATCGACCGACAGCCCCCCGAGAAGCACATCATCCATATCGAACGTCCGATGCCACCTGTAGATATTCGACGTAGTATACCTGGACACCACATGCGTGACCTTGCCGACAGCAATCTCCCCGCCACCGAGATCGAATGTGCCATCAAACACACCCACAACAACCGGCCCACCGAATCGGTCCACTGCTACAGAATCGAATCTATCCCCATAAACTCCGCCAGACGACCTCACCCAACTCACAAGACCAAGATTCGTCAGCTTAGCAACAAACGCATCCGCTTTTCCGGCTGACTGGAGCGAAGCGTCACCAAACCGCAGCTCCCCCCAAAAGCTACCAACAACAACAACGTTATCAGCAGCATCAACAGCAACATCGGCCACATACTGCACGTCATCGCCACCAAAGACAGTCACCCAGCCTTCACGGCCATCGATCCCTCCGTCGGAAGACCGGATTTTGGCAACAAAAGCATCGGGAAGCCCTGTCTCGTTCGAGACAGCATGAGTCTCATCGAACCGGATCTCTCCACAGTAGATGCCCGCGACCACCACGCTCCCGTCCGACACAATGGCCATGGATCCTACACTACTCGGCACAATTCCACACATGGAGCCACCCAGCGCCCTGCGCCATGACAGGGCTCCACTCGACTCATATCTCTGAAGCACCACTTCGCTATGATCCAGCCTCGTATCAAATTCAACAACCGCGACAATCGCCTCTCCCTCGGGGCTGACCGCAATCGCGTAGGCGGTGTCGTGATATATTCCCCCCAGCTGCCGGCTCCAGAGATACTCCCCAGACGGGGAGAACTTGACCAGGAAGGCGTCATTCTCCCCGGATGCAATGAGCACATCCTCTCCCAGAGGGATCGCCCCCTCGAACGTGCCGACCACGTAAACATTGCCCATCGCGTCCACCGCGACGTCGTTCACCGCCTCGCCTTCCGCTCCTCCGATGAGCGTCGCCCACGCGACGCAGTCCTTCCCGTCGCAGTCCTCGTCCTCCGTGCTCGCGCACGTCTCTGCCGCCGGCGTCACCTCCCCCGAGCACGCCTCGTATCCGGAGCCATCCTGCTTGCACGCTTGCGTCCCCGCCTGGCAGATCCCGACGCCCTCCGTCCCGGGAGCTCCGGAGTAGCACTCGACTTTACTCTCCGGCTCGCACGTGCCCCCTCCGCCCGTCCCCGCCGATGTCGCGCCGCCAGAGGTCGCGCTGCCAGCCGGCGCGGCGTCCTCGAAGTCGTCGAGGCCGAGCACCAGTCCGCAACCGGATACCGCCAGGACGCCCACCCCCACGATGCACCGAAGCGACACACGTATCTTCATGCGCGCCATCGTAGAGCGAGCGGCCCAGGGAGTCAGCCCGCGCCCCTGGGTCCACCGCGCTGCGCCAGGACACCGCCGTCGCGAGGGGACACCGCCCTCGCGACGGCACACCCCCGTCGCGACGGGACGCCGCCTCAGGCCTCAGGCCACGCCCGCCGCTGGCGCGCCGGCGCGCGCGCCGTCCCGCGCCGGCGCGCCCTGCGCGCGCACGATCGCCTCCAGATCGCTCCGGTCCAGCGTCTCCCGCTCGAGCAGCCGCTCCGCGATGCGATGGAGCACCGGCAGCCGCTCCTTCAGCACGGCGCGGCTCCGCTCGTACGCCGCCGTGACGGTCGCCCGCACCTCCGCGTCGATCGCGCGGGCCGTCTCCTCGCTGAAATTGCGCTCCTCCCCGAGGCTCACCGGGCTGTCCAGGAACCGCGCCCCCGCCGGGCGGCCGAACGTGAGCGGACCGAGCGCGTCGCTCATCCCGAAACGACACACCATCTGCCGCGCCGTCTCCGTCGCGCGCTCCAGATCGTTCTGCGCGCCCGTCGAGATGTCCTTGCAGCAGAGCTCCTCGGCGATGCGGCCGCCCAGCATCACGCAGAGCCGATCCCGCAGCTCGCCCCGCGTCATCAGGTACCGGTCCTCGGTCGGGAGCTGGAGCGTCGCGCCGAGCGCGCCGATCGAGCGCGGGATGATCGTGACCCGATGCACCGGATCGGCGTGCTCCACCGAGAGCGCCACGAGCGCATGGCCCGCCTCGTGGAACGCCACCCGGCGCTTCTCCTCCTCGTTCATCGCGCGGCTGCGCTTCTTCAGGCCGAGCTGGATCCGATCGATGGCCTCCTCGAAGTCCCGCAGCTCGACCAGCGCCGAGCCCCGGCGGGCCGCCGCCAGCGCGGCCTCGTTGACCGCGTTCGCGAGATCGGCGCCCACCATCCCGGAGGTGCGCTGCGCCACGACCCCCAGATCGACGCCCTCCGCGAGCCGGATGCGGCGCACGTGGACGCGCAGGATGTCCTCGCGGCCCTTCAGGTCGGGCCGGTCGACGAGCACCTGCCGGTCGAAGCGCCCCGCCCGGAGCAGCGCCGGGTCGAGGACCTCCGGGCGGTTCGTCGCGGCCATCAGGATAACCCCGCCCGTCGGATCGAAGCCGTCCATCTCGACGAGCAGCTGGTTGAGCGTCTGCTCGCGCTCGTCGTGCGTCGCCAGCGCGGCCACGCCCCCGCGCGACTTCCCGATCGCGTCGAGCTCGTCGATGAAGACGATGCAGGGGGCGCGCTCCTTGGCCTGCACGAAGAGATCGCGCATGCGGGCCGCGCCCACGCCGACGAACATCTCCACGAACTCCGATCCGGAGAGCGAGAAGAACGGCACGCCGGCCTCCCCCGCGACGGCCTTGGCGAGCAGGGTCTTGCCCGTGCCCGGCGGCCCCACGAGCAAGACCCCCTTCGGGATGCGCGCGCCGAGGGCCCGGTACTTCTCGGGGCTCTTCAGGAAATCGACGATCTCGACGAGCTCGGCCTCGGCCTCGTCCACCCCGGCCACGTCGTCGAAGCGCACCCGCTCTTCCTGGTTGACGTCGTAAATCTTCGCGCGGTTCTTGCCGATGGCCATCGGCCCGGCGCCCCGGCCGAGCCTGCGATACCCCATGTAATAGATGCCCGCGATGAGCGCGAGGGGCAGCGCCCAGCTCAGGAGCAGCTGCTCCCAGAACGAGACCACCTCGATCTTCCCCGAGAACTTCACGCCCTTCGCGACCAGCTGCTCGAACAGGTGCGTCTCGTCGATGCCCGGCAGCCGGGTGGTCTCCACGAGCGAGCGCGCGTCAGGGCGCGCGTCCCCTTCCCCGCCCGGCTTGAGCGCCGCGACGAGCTCGTTCTGGCGGATCTCGACCTCGTCGAAGCGCCCTTCCTGGAGCATCGACAGGAACTCGCTGTAGGGCACGACCCGAGGCTCGAAGCGCCGCGCGACCGTGGCCTGAAAAAGCCACAGGAGGGCGAGCGCGACAATCAGATAGATCCCAGAGAACATCGCCCGTCGCTTCTTCACTGGATCCATGATGGCCGCTCCGATCACGAGACGTGGACGTACTGACGGATCGATAGGCATCTTCCCGCCGCGGGCAAGCGAGCGCACGCGAGAAGGCTGGGGGGGTTGACGTCCTGTCTCGATGTCGCGCTTCGATGTCGCGCGCCGGGACCATGGGATCTCCGTGAGCCCGGGGCCCGCTGGCGCGCAGGCCCCGCGAGCGATGAACCGGGACGGGCTCGAGCGACAGCGTGGCGGGGCGACGGGGTCGAAGCGCGCCGCGATAGACCGCGGTCCGTGCGCCGGGCACGTGTACACTTCCGCCCGTGCCGATCGAGCCGACCCGCGATGCCCTCCGGGCTTCCCTGTCGAACCGCTCCCCGAGCCCCCGGCGCCGCAGATCGGGCCCCGCGCATCCAGGCTGGCTCCTTGCCCTGCTGTGGCTCACGGCGTGCCCCGGGCCCAGCGATGGCGGCGGCCCCGCGCCGAAGGCGGACGCGCCCGTCGAGCTCCATGCAGCCCAGATGGCGGCGGCTGCCCCGCCCCCCGCGCACGCCCCGCAGGCCCCTGCGGTCGCCGGGAGCGCGGACGCCGGGGCGGCGCTCCGCGGCGGTCCAAGCGGCGCGCCGGCGGCCGTCGCGGCCAGCGCCGGCGCCGCCCCGACGGGGACGCCGTCGCTCGGAGCGGCCAGCACCGGGGTGCCCGCCCTCCCCGCGCAGGGGCTCGGCTCGTGTCCCGCCGACATGGTCCTCGTCGGCAGCTTCTGCATCGATCGCTACGAGGCGCACCTCGTCACCGGCGACGGCGGCGAGCTCGCCGTCCACCCGTACTTCCAGCGGCCTGAGCCGGGGGTCCGCTACCTCGCCCGGAGCGCGGCCGGCGTCTTCCCGCAGGCGTACATCAGCCGCGTCGAGGCCGAGGCCGCGTGCGTCGCCGCGGGCAAGCGCCTCTGCTCGCGGCGGGAGTGGCAGCGCGCCTGCCGCGGCGACGGCGTCCACCGCTACCCCTATGGCCCCCGCGGCGAGCGCGGACGGTGCAACACCGGCAAGCCGCACCTTTTGCGCGAGGTCTTCGGCGACCACCCGCCGGGCGGGTGGAGCTACGAGCGGCACTTCAACAGCCCCGACCTCGACCAGAGACCCGGCTTCCTGGCCAGGAGCGGCGACCACGCCGGCTGCGCGAGCGAGCTCGGCGTCCACGACATGGTCGGGAACCTGCACGAGTGGGTCAGCGACAGGGTCGATCGCGCGCTCGTGCAGCGCATGGAGCTCGAGAACGTCACCCGCCGCGATCAGCCCTGGCACGACGGCGGCGGCGTGTTCATGGGCGGCTTCTTCAGCACCACCAGCGAGCTCGGCGCGGGCTGCTACTTCACCACGATCGCCCACGAGCCGACGTATCACGACTACTCCACCGGCTTCCGCTGCTGCGCCAGCCCCGCCGGCCGCTGACATCCCCTCTCCCGCGAGGGCAATCCCGCGCCGGCGAACCTCCAGTAAGGTGCCGCCCTGTCGCCGTCGCGACGGTCCGCAGCGCTGGTCCTGAGCAGCGCGCTCGCGCTGGGGTCCGTGCCGGCGTCGGCGCGGCGTACCGTGGCGCGCTGGAGGCAGGCCGCGGCCAGGCGCTCCCCCGCGCGCGGCGCGCCGAGCTGGCCGGGGAGCTCGGCGTGTGCGAGCTCGCGCTCGGCGCGCATCGGAGTGCAAGCACCAGGAAGCCCTCATCGCGCGACGCGACGGCCTGGGCGCGGCGGCCGCCGCGCTCCTCATCGCGAGCGGCGCGCTCGCCGTGTCGTCGTACGGGTGGGCCCCGGCGACACCGTCGCGCGCCACGATCGGCTTCTCGCCGATGGCTGCACGCGCGGACGGGTTTTCCCCCGGCGTGACCCTCGAGACGGTGGGGTAGGGTCTTCCGGTGACCTGGGGCACGTGAGGAGGTCACGCTGCCGTGCGCCGTCGTGCGCTCGACGCCGCCGTGGCAGGGATCGTCGGGTGCGGCAGCGCGGCCACCGTGTGCGGGTGCTATCCGTACGATTGCGCCGAGCACGTCGCGTGCAGCAATCCCTCCACGCCGGAGCCGGTGCCCGAGGACGCGGTCGGGCCCGACGCGCCCGACACGCCGGCAGATCCCGGGGGCGTCCCGTGCGGCGGCGATCCCGACGGCACCGCGCCCGGCGACGGCTGCGGGATCTTCGCGAGCAGCAGCCTGGGCGACGACGCGAACCCGGGCACGCGCGCGTTGCCGGGGCGCACGATGCGCCGGGCGATCGAGCGCGCGCGCCGGGGCGCGCGGCGCATCCATGCCTGCGCGGAGATCTTCCCCGAGGCCGTCGAGGTCCCGGCCGGAACGCAGATCCGGGGAGGCTTCGACTGCGCGCGCGGCTGGGTCCTCGCCGGCGATCGCGCGAGGACGGTGCTCGCACCGGGGCCCACCCGTACGACGATACGGCGCTCGCGACGGCGAACGGCGGTGACGGCGGGCGGGGCGGCGTGGGTCAGATCGGCGGAGAAGGGGGCAGCCGAGGCACCGGGGGCGCGGCAAGGGACGGCTCGCTGCGGGGCTGCGACGGCGGCCGCGGCGGCCAGGGCGGCAACGGGGGTCACGGCGGCGGTGGGCTGGGTGGCCCCTCCATCGGGGTCGCCTATTTGCTGGATCCCCCAAGGATCGTCGGGACGCTCGCGCTGAGCATCGGTGAGCCCGGCAAGGGCGGCGCGGGTGGACGCGCGGGCTCCACTGATCTGGCGGGCGAGGACGGCACATCCGCCGAGCTGCTCGGATTTCTCGAGTGAGCGCCTCGTTGCTCGGCGCCTCGTCGAGGAGGGGGCTCGAAGCGCTCGGGGGCCCAGGGGACCTCGCGGCGGCGATGGGCTCGGCCCCGGTAGTGCGACACGTGGTGCGTCGCGACGCGGAGGAGCCAGCCACGCATCGTGCCGAGCTCTGGATTGCAGAAACTGCGAGCAGGCGCCGCGGACCGTCACGGAATCGACGCGCTCCCCTCCCCTCGGCTCGGCGTTGACAGGCGGGAGAAGGCTCCCTGTAAGATGTCCGATCGACAACCTGCCGCGGGGCGTTTGCTTGCAAAGAACGTGTCCCTGCCAGGCGAACGGCGCTCGCGGCCGCAAGGGAGGAATCGTGGCAAGACCGAGAGGAAAGAAGTCGGCGCCGGCGAGGCCGAGCGCTCCCAAGGAAGCTGCCGAGGCGTTCGCGCGGATCGAGCCCGAGCTCGAGCGCGTCGAGAAGGTCGTTCCCATCAACGTCGATATCCCGCGCGCGGTCGCCGTGGCGGTGGGCGCCGTTCCGCACCTCATGGCGCTGCGCCCGCGCTTCGTGGACGAGCTGCCCAGGTTCCCGATCGAGGCGCTGGACAAGCTGATGAGCTACGCGCTCGGCGCCTGGTACGCGCACCTCCTGGCGCTGCCGGCCGGTCCCGGTCAGGACGGGCTCAAGCCGCTCCTCGACGAGGCGTCCGCGCTGCGCGCCGACCTGCTCGTGGCGGCGGAGGCGCTCGCGCACAAGGGCTTCGTCGACGCGGGCAGGGTCGCGGAGATCCGGAGCGGCAACGGCCACCTCGACACGGCCAACGATCTGGTCGCGCTGGCCGCGCTGTTCGGCGAGGCGTGGGACGCCGTGAAGAACAAGACGACGGTGGAGTGGACGGAGGTCGAGCGCGCCTCGAAGCTCGGGCCGGAGCTGCTCGTGGCCCTCGGCGCCCGCAATCAGCCGGGGCTCCCGGCGCCCAGGACCGCCGACCCGGCGGACCGGCGCGCCCGGGCGTTCACGCTGCTCGTGCGGGCCTATGACCAGTGCCGCCGCGGGGTCACGTACCTGCGCTGGGCCGAGGGCGACCACGACGCGATCGCGCCGTCCCTGTTCGCAAGTCGCGGCGGCGCGCGGCGCGCGGCGCGGGCGAAGGACGAGGAGACCGACGAGGGGGCGGAGGCAGAGCAGGCGGGAGGTGGCGGGGTGGACCTGGAAGGCGGCGAGATCCCCGTGGAGTAGCGTGGGGCAGAGGTCTGCGGCGGGGTCGAGGCGAGGGTCGGCCTCGAGGCCGGACCAGCCCCTGTGGCGGGGGCGGTCAGGAAGACCGTTCCCGTCGGCCTCGCCGCTCCCCGGATCCGAGTGCCGCGCACACAGCCTCTGCGCCGACCGGTCGAATCCCACGGAAAGAACGCCTTTGGAGCTGCCCGAGCACCCCGCCCGCGACGACGCGACCCCGGCGGAGCGGTAGGACCGCCGCTTCGCTGTCGGGATCGTTGTCCAGAGGGCGGTCCGACCGCCCCGCCGCTAGCGAGATCGATGCCGGAAGGGCGGTCCGACCGCCTCCCGGGCGGCGAGTTCGATGCCGGAAGGGCGGTCCGACCGTCCCGCTGCTGTCGAGATCGACGCTGGACGGGCGGTCCGACCGCCTCCCGGTTGGCGAGTTCGATGCCGGAAGGGCGGTCCGACCGCCTTCCCGGGTGGCGCGACCGGTGCCCGGTATGCCCGACGCGTCCGCGCAACGGAGAGCGAAGACCGCCAACCAGCCGATTCGCAGCGCGATCCTCCCCAAACACCAGTCTTGAGGACTCAAGGGCGCCACGAGCGCACTCGTGCTCTGCTCGCGTGGCGCTCTCCCCCATGTCTCCTCCATGCGGCGCAGCATCGTGATGGCTCGACCCGGGCCGACCGTGGCATGCTCAACCCATGGGCGACGACCAGCACAGGCAGGACGGCGGCCAGCAGGCGGACGCCTCGCCACCGCCGCAGCATGCCGATGCGTCGAGCGTGGATCCGGTGGACCGGCCTGATCCGATCATCGAGCTCTACAAGAAGCACGTCGACCGCAGCCTGCTCCGGGAGAACCTGAAGCTGACGCCCGAGCAGCGCCTGCTGAAGATGATGGACCTCCAGCGCTTCGCGGCCGAGCTCCAGCGCGCTGGCCGCGCAGCAAAGAAGCGCCCGTGACCGACCTGCGCCGGCTCATCGAGGTGCTCGTCGAGGGCGGCGTCGAGCTGATCCTCGTCGGAGGCGCCGCGGCGGTCGCCCACGGGGCGTCACGGCTGACGCAGGACGTCGACGTCGTGTACGCGCGGACCGGCGAGAACCTGCGGCGCCTCGTGGCTGCCCTGGCGCCGTACCGTCCGTACCCGCGCGGTGCCCCGCCCGGCCTGCCCTTCCTGTGGGACGAGATCTCGCTGAAGAATGGGCTCAACTTCACGCTCACCACGGAGCTCGGTGACGTGGATCTGCTCGGGGAGGTGGCGGGCGGCGGCGACTACCAGGACCTGCTGCCCCATGCGGTACCGCTCGTGGTCTTCGGCCGCGAGATCCAGTGCGTGGGGCTGCGAAAGCTCATCGCGCTGAAGCGCGCCGCCGGGCGGCCCAAGGACTTCGAGGCGATCGCCGAGCTGGAGCTCCTGCTGGAGGACGAGGCGCCGGGCTGACCGCCGAAGCCGCCGGCTCAGGCCAAACGGATCTCCCTGGAGCGTGACATGCCCTCTCCGGCTCGTGATCCGCAGGGGGCGCCCCCTCTCCGGCTCGTGCTCCGCAGGGGGCGCCCCCTCTCCGGCTCGTGCTCCGCAGGGGGCGCCCCCTCTCCACGTCACGTCACGCCGCGAACATCCGCGCCAGCACCGCCTTCGGCTCGCCGCCCCGCAGCATCGCCTCCAGCGCCTCGAACACCCCGCCGTCGACCCGCCGCTCCCGCGCGAACGCCACGACGCGCGGGATCAGCGGGATCGCCTCGACGCGCAGCCGGGCCTCCGCGACCGCCTCGTCGAGCGTCCGCCCGCGCGCGAGCGCCTTGCCGAGCCGCACCTCGGGGCGGCTCTCGAGCCGGATCGACGCGAGCAGGTCGCCGTACCCGCCGAGCCCCAGCATCGTCCGCTCCTCCGCGCCCGCCGCGGCCGCGATGCGGGCCGCGCCGTCGACCGCCCTCGAGATGAGCGCCGCGAGCAGCCCCGGCCCGGCGCCCGCCTGCTCGGCGAAGCCCACGCCGATCGCCAGGCAGCCCACCAGCGCCGACGCCCACTCCAGACCCCGGATGTCCGGCGTCGTGTAGACGTGCAGCGCGTCCGACTGGAACGCCGCCGTCACCGCCGCGTGCACCTCCGGGAACCGCGAGCCGCACACCACCGCCGAGGGGCGCCCCTCCGTGAGCTCATCGGCCTGCACCGGGCCGCCCAGCGCGCCCACCCGGCGCGCCGGGGTCTCCTCGCGCACCAGGTCCGAGAGCGTCTTCAGCGCCTCCCCCTCGAGGCCGCGCACGCCGTGGATCACGAGGTGCGAGCCGTCCATGTGGTCGCCGAGCGCGCGGAGCGCCGTCCGCGCCGCGTTCGACGGCACCGCGATCACGAGCAGCCGCGCCCGGGCCACCTCGGCATAGTCCCGCACGACCCGCAGGCCACCCGCGAGCTCCGGGTGCTCGCGGCGGGAAAACAGCACGACCTCCGCCCCGGTGCGGCTCGCCGCGAGCGCCAGCGCCACCCCCCAGAAGCCGCCGCCGATGACCCCCACCGACGACGCCGCACGCGCGCTCATCGGACACCTCCGGCCCCGTGGGCCGACCCCGCGCGGGCGCTCGCGCCGCCGGCGCTCGCGCTGCCAGCGCTCGTGCCGCCGGCGCTCGCGCTGCCAGCGCTCGTGCCGCCGGCGCTCGTTCCGCCGGCGCTCGTGCCGCCAGCGCTCGTGCCGCCGGCGCTCGTGCCGCCGGCGCTGCCATCACCGGCGCGCGGCGAGGCCGCGCCCCGGTCGTCCCGCGGCACGTACGCCGGCGAGGACGGCGGCAGCGGCGGCAACGGCGGCTGCACCGGCAGGCCGGTGGGGACGCCGGGGGGCGCGATCACGTCCCACGCCACCCCGTGGGCCGCGAGGCGGTTCTGGTAATAGAAGAGCAGGTTGGTGTCGCACAGCGCGATGCCGTCGGGCCGCGAGGCGAGCACCGGCGCCGAGTGGTAGCCCGCGAAGGCCCGCAGCGCGCGCTCGATGATGTCCCCGCCCGAGCCGAGCCGGACGTCCTCGCCCAGCACGATGCACCCCTGCCGCTCCAGCGCGCGCAGCCGGTCGCACAGCGCCACCACGTCGGCCGCGAGATCGTCCCGCGGCACCGTGAGCACGTCGCGCTGGCGGAGCACCGTGAAGAGATCCGCCGCCGGCGCGTGGCCGCGGAGCCGCGCGAAGCTCGCCGCCGCGACCACGTGCGTCGCCATCACCACCGTGTCGCGCGCGTACGCCCGGCACAGCTCCTCGCCGAGCTCGCGGGCGTACTGGGCGTCCCGCGCCGCGTCGATGACCGCGTTGCCGTCCCGGTCCCTCACGTAGCTCGCCGGGTCGACCTCGCGGCCGCGCGCGTCGTACGAGCGGCCGAGCTCGTCCACCCGGTTGCCGAACGGATCGAGCGGCTCCGAGAAGCGGATGACCACCGCGGCGTTCATCGCGAGCAGCTTGCGGAGGAACGAGGCGATCCGGCCGATCCGGCTCGACTCGTCGTCCTCGATGATGAACCGGCCCTTGCCGGCCTCGGAGAGGAAATCCGCGATGAGCGTCTCGGCTTCCAGCGTGATGAGGTAGTTGATCGTGGCCGGGACGAAGAAGATGCGGCGCTCGCGGCCGCTCTGCAGCGTCCGCGTGTACGCCTCGAACGCGCTGCCGACCAGGCCCAGCTTGAGCCGCCGCTCCACGCCGCCGGAGCGCGACCGCGTGCCCCCGGGGAAGAACAGCGAGTGATAGCCGCGCTCGAGGAGCACGCTCGAGTACGTCTTCAGCACGTCCTTGTAGAGGTTGTGCCGGATGCGCCGATCCACGCGGTAGGCGCCGAGGTTGTGCATGAAGAACGAGAGGACGGGGTTCGTGAACAGGTTCTTCCCCGCGCCGTAGGTGGCCGGCGGCAGGCCGGCCCGCTCGAGGGCATACCCGAAGACGATCGAGTCCAGGTTCGACAGGTGCGTCGGGACATAGACCGCCGTGCCCTGGCGCACGAGCGACCGGAGCTTCGCGAGCGGCCCCTGCACGAGCACCCGGTCGGCGAGCAGCTCGAGGCTGACCAGCCTCCGCGGGTCGTGGACGATGGTCGCGAGCTTGCGCGGCGCGAGCAGGGCGCTGACGACCGGCGGCAAGAGCCGCGACGAGAGCTGGTAGACGCGCCGGTCGAAGTTCCCCGCCGTGTCCCACGCGTACTGCTCCGCGAGCTCCCGGAGCCGCCGCCGGCGCTCGGCGTCGTGCATGCGGCCGAGCGACCGGGCGAGCCGCTGCCACTCGGCGAGCTCGCGGAGGTCGTGCGGATCCCGCGACCCCTCGAGCCGCTTCGTCTCCTGATACGCCGCCTCGTTCATCGCGAGCAGCGGATCCTTCGTGGCGCCGACGACCCGGTCGATCACGGCGCGCACGATCGCGTCGCGCGCGTCGTTGAACCCGAAGATGGGAGCGCGGGAGTCCATGGGTCTAGTCGTATAGAATTCAGGCGGCGGGCGCGAGCGGAATACGGCCCCGCGGGATGCGGTCGCTCAGCGGTAATTGTCCTTGGCGCGACGCACGGCGGCGAACACCTCGGGCAGCGTGGCGCCCGGGAAGCGGGCCTGCACGGTCGGCTCGCCGCAGCGCAGGAACGGGTTCGTCGCGAGCTCTTCGCCGAGGGTGCTGCCCACGGTGGGCTCGCCGCGCTCGCGCGCCGCGCGGGCGGCGGCGAGCTTCTCGCGGATAGCCGCGTTGCCGGGCTCGACCGTCTCGGCGAAACGGAGGTTGCTGACCGTGTATTCGTGGCCGCAGAAGACGCGCAGATGCGGCGGGAGCGCGGCGAGCTTGGAGAGCGAGGCGTGCATGACCTCCGGCGTGCCCTCGAACATGCGGCCACAGCCGCCAATGAAGAGTGTGTCCCCGGTGAACACGGCGTCCTCGACGCAGTACGACACGGCGCCGAGCGTGTGGCCGGGGACATGCAGCGGCCGGAGCGTGAGGCCGGCGATCTCGACCGGCTTGCCCTCCTCGACCCGCTCCGTCTGCGCCGGCACCCGCCCGACGTCGCTCGCGTGCGCGTAGACGGGGAGATCACCGTAACGCTGGCGCAGCGCCTCGTTGCCGCCGACGTGGTCGTGGTGATGGTGCGTGTTGACGATGGCGACCAGGCGGAGCTGCTCGCGCTCGAGCGCTTCGACGACCGGCGGGGCCTCGGACGGGTCGATGACGATCGCCTCGCGCCGCCCGTCCGCGGCCACGAGGTAGGCGTAGTTGTCGCTGAGGCAGGGTACGGGGAGGATACGCATGGGACGGGACTATAGCGGCGCCCCCGCCGAGGGCCGGAGAAAAGGTGAGCGGGCCTCCGGGCGGGGTGGGGCTGCGGCCTGGGGGGCTCACCTCCGGGGCTTGCGTTCCGGCGAGCCCCTTGCGTGGCTCGCCTGCACGAAAGCCCCTCCGGTGAGCCCCCCAGGCCGCAGCCCCACCCCGGGCGACGGCTCAGTCAGGTGGCAGATCTGCGGCTCAGCCACGCAACCGATCAACCAGAGGGACGGCCGAGGCCCATTCGGCCGGCGATCTTCAGCACCTTCCGGCGAATATCCTGGGCTGTCACGCGCCGGGTGCGCTTGCCATCCACGAGCGTCCGCTCCCCCGCCGCCGACAGCGTGTGCAGCCCCTCCGGGAACGGGCCGCCCGGATCAGGCTCCACGGCGGCCACCACCTCCTCCTCGTACTCGGTCGGCGTGAGCCGGTTGACGCGCAGGATCACGATCCGACCTCCATAGGTCCTCGAGCAATCCTGGGCAGGCCGGTAGAGCTGACCGTCCACGACGAACGGTGTTCCGCCCGGCCGGGCAGAGCCGACATCCACCTTGACGGGATTGGCCGGGTGCGGCGCCCAGGGGCCCAGGAGATCCGGCGCGTGATAGAGAAACAGGCTCGTGGAGTCGCCCGAATACGGGACGTCCGCGGCCCAGAGCCAGAATCGCCCGCCGTGGTGCACGAGGGTGGCGTCGGAGTAGTCGAAGTCGTCGAGGAGGGTCGCGGCGTGGACCCACCGCTCCGGGAACGGATCGGCGCGGTAGAGCGAGAGCTTGCCGGTCATGCGGGTCTCGGGGACGCAGTAGATCTCGCCGCCGTGGCGGAACAGGTACGGATACGACGCGTGGACGCCGGGATCGAGATCGGCCACCGGGCGCGCCGGCGACACGCGATCGCCGTCGAGCGTGAGCCCGACGAGGACGCCGCGGCCAAGCTGCATGTCGAGGTACTCGCAGAGGATGCTCAGGCGATCGCCGTCGGCGACGCCGAACGGATCCGCGAAGAACTCGTCCGGCCCCCCCTCCGCGAGCCATCGCACCTTCGGGCGCGCGCTCGGCTGGCCGAGGAAGGAGTGGATCGGGGCGTCCACGACGCCGATGCACCACTCCTCCTGGAGGAAGACCCGCCGCGCCATGAACGCGGCGCGGTTCTCCGCCGTCCGCGCGAGCAGCCGGGCGACGTCGCGGCGCGTCGGCGCCCCCTCGGCGGGCGGCGGCTCCGCCGCGGGCGGCGCCTCGAGGTAGCCGGCCGCGCCCCGCGCGATGTCGGCGCACACCTGCGCCGGCCACGCCGCGCTGCCGTCGCACGAGCGCGCGACGTTGGCCGGATAGGTCAGCACCGTCTTGAAGAACCCCCGCTTGAGCGGCGCCGCCGCGCCCGGCGCCGCGCCGAGGCGCTGGAGCACCACCTCGGTCACCGGCGCGCGGGTGAGCACCTCCCAGAACCCCGGCGGGCGGCCCGAGGACGCGTCCTGCGCGTCGTGCCGGAACGTCCAGGCCCCGTGCCGGGGGGCGCGGAGGAGCGCGCCGTCGAGCCCCGCGGCCCCGAGCACGAGGAGGAAATCGAGCTCCGCCGCCGCGCGCGCGCCGTCGGCGAGCGGGATCCGCGGGGCGTCGGGGAGGACCGCCGCGAGGTCGACGGCGCGCTCGGCGCCCACGGCGGCGCGGCGGTAGGCCTGGAAGAGCGGCGGCGCGGCGCTCGCCGGCGGCGCCGGGCAGCGCACGACGAGGGCCGGGCGCGCGCCGACGCGGCGGAGCTCCTCGATCGCCCTCGCCTGCCACGCCTTGAGCGCGTCGCCGGCGCAGGCGACGCCGAACCGCAGACCCGTGCTGTCCATGGCCGCTACCCTAGAGCAGAAGCGAGACGGCGTAGCCCAGGAACAGGAGCCCCAGGGCGGCGAGCGTGATGCGCCGGAGCAGGGGCACGTCGAGCAGGAACAGCATCCGCAGCACCGCGATGAGCCCCGAGGCGCCGAGCACGCCGAACCGATCGAGGAACCCGGCGGGCCAGACGAGGAGCACGACGGCGAGGAGCAGGCTGCTCAGCACGCTCCCCAGGACCAGGCCGCGGCCGCCGTGCGACCGGGCGAAGAAGAAGCACAGCGGGTCCGAGATGGCCGGCACCGAGACGGACACGAGGAACGTGGGCGGGAGCGCCTCCCGCGCGCCGCCCGTGAACGGCAAGAGCGGCACGCGGACGACGAACAGGAGGTAGATGGCCACCCCCACCGCGAGCGTGAACGGCACGGTCCGCGCCCAGGCCGAGAGCGCCTGCGCGCGCCGCTCGGCCTCGGCGCCGCGCTTGTCGAGCGCGGCGGCGGTGAGGGCGCGGCTCGCGAACGACTGCGAGGTCGTCGAGAGGAGCGGCACGATCGACCAGCAGAGCGCCTGCGTGCCGACCTTCGCCTCGCCGAGCAGCGGGATGCCCTGGTACAGGGCGAGCGGGTAGATCGCGACCGTGGAGAGGTTGACGATCGAGGGCGGCACCGAGCTCCGCACGAGCAGGACCGCGTAGCGGGCCGCGCGCCGGAGCTGGACGCGGCCGAGCATCGCGAGGACGGGCACGGCGACGCCCGCGCCCACGAGCACGGCGCTCAGCCGGGGCATCCCGAGCAGCGCCGCGCCGAAGCAGAGGCCGACCGAGATCACGGCCGTGACCGCGAGGAGCGCGAGGAAGCGCCCCCGGGCCTGCCAGACGGGCCACGCGACCGGGTTGGCGCACGCGAGCAGCGTGGGGAAGGCGAACAGCGCGGCGCTGAGGGCGGCGACCGGGCCGAGCCCGAGGGCGAGGTCGACGGCCAAGGTCAGCGCGCCGGCGACGGCGCCGAGCACCGCGAGCGCGCCCGCCACGAGCGCGCGGCCGCGCGCCGCGCCGAGCAGCCTGGCGCGGTGCGTGAGCGCGGACGCGAGGCCCACCGCCACCAGCGAGACGATCGTGCTCGCGTGCGACGTCGTGAGGACGTAGGCCGTGACGGCGCTCGGGCCGGCCACGCCCGACAGGAGCCACTGGCTGGTGAGCGAGGCGGCGCGGGGCAGGAGCAGCGCCGCCGCCACCCCGAGGCCGCCGTGCGCGATCCGGTGGAGCAGCTTCGTCGCGGCGCGGGGGTTCACGGCGTCTCGACTACGGCGCGGGGAGCCACTGCGTCTCGACGGCGCCGCCGCGCCGCCGCCGCTCCCGGATCGACACCGGCTGGAACCCGGCCTTCACGATCCCGCGCTGGGAGGCGACGTTCCAGTCGTTCGTGTAGATGAGGCACGTGTCCCCGGGCGGGATCGCCGCGCGGGCGGCCCGCAGCACCCTGGGGTACAGGCCCTGCCCCCGGGCGCGCCGCGCCGTGACGCAGTCCGCGATCACCCAGGCCGGGGCGCCCTCGGCGCCGGGCGGGATCTCCTCCGGCGCCGCCGGGCGCAGCCAGCAGACCTGCACCGCCCGGCCGTCCCGGAGGACGCCGAAGGCGCGCTGGCCCTGCGACAGGGCCGCGAGGTACCGCGCGCGCCCCCGCGCGTCGAGGGCGACCTCGTCCTCGAGCATCGCGAGCAGCGCCGGGGCGCGGAGCTCCACCACGTCGGGGTGCGCCTGCCCGGCCTCGGCCGGCGCGCGGTAGAAGAGCATGCGCTCCCGCTGGAGGCGGCTCCGCGCGCGCCCCGCGAGCGCGCCGAGCGGCTGGCGCGCGTCCACCGCGACCGCCCTGCGGAGCCGACGCCGCGAGCGCTCGAGGCCCGACATCACGGCGCCGCGCAGCCTCCTGTTCCCCCACTCGTCCCAGAGCGCCTGGAGGCGCGACGACGCCCGGATCCGCTCCTCGACGAGCCCGCGCACGTAGAGCGCGGACGCGGCGCGCGGCGCGGCGATGAGCCGGAAGAGCGGCTCGTCGACGTCGGCGAAGCGCCGCTTGTACGACTCGCCGCCGGCGCCGAAGTCCATGCACGTGTACCCGCGCTCGCCCATCCAGAGGACGATGCGCCGGATCAGCACCGTGGCCGGCGAGCAGGCGGCGTGCTCGGGCGCGTACGCGACGTGGTGGTAGACGAGCCGGTCGCGCGCCGTGAGCGCCACGGCGAAGGCGATCCCCTCGCCGGCCGCCTCGAGCGAGAACCGGACGAGGACGCCGGCGCGCGCCCAGCCCCGGAGCTTCACGAGGAGGCGCCGGCGCTCCTCGGCGACGCGGTACTCGGACGGGGTGGTCGTGATGTTCCAGCGCCGCTCGTGGGCGTCGCAGAAGGCCTCGACCCAGGCCTCGAGGCCGGCGTCGCCCTCGACGGCCTTGAAGGCGAAGCCGGGCAGCCGCTTGAGGCGGTTGTCGAGGTTCTTCAGGCTCGACCCGCTCACCTTGCGGCGCAGCGCGTCCGGAGCGCCCGCGCCCTCGGGGACGCGGAGCACGGTGCAGGGGGTCGCCGCGAACGAGCGCCCCCGCCACCCGGCCGCGGCGATCCCGCGGCGCGCGGCCTCCAGGGTCGGCCCCCAGCTCGGGACGTTCTTGAGGAGCAGGCCGGCGCCGTCGACCTCCGCGAGGGCGCGGGCGAGCCCCTCCCCGAGCGCCTCCGGCGCCGCGCCCTCGCGCGCCACGCAGGTGCAGTGATCCGCGCCCTCGATGTTGAGCATCTGGATCACCCCGTCGCGCTCGCGGCGCAGCGGCCAGGCCGCGGCGGCCGAGCCGTCCGGCGCGATCGCCACGGCGACGAGCGGCGCCGCCCCGTCGCGCCTCGCCAGCTCGGCCAGCTCGTCGAGGTAGGCCGGCGCGCAGAACGGGCTCCGGTGCGGATCGGCGCTCCAGAGCGCCGGGTACGCCGTCTCCAGGATCGCCCCCGGCGCCTCCAGGGCAGCGAGCTGCCACCTCATCATCGTATTTTTCCCCAAGGGGCGCGCGAGCTTAGACGAAGCGCGCGGGCCTGACCACGGGTCTGGGCCGGGGGGGCCCACCACCACCCCGCGCAGGAGCTCGATAACGTTTGAGAATTTCGCGAGGGTACCGGGAAAGGGCCTCGGTTGACCGGCGTGGGGTGTGGACGAGAGCGGCGCGGTGACACGGGCGCGGTCGTGTGGCAAGGGGGCCGCATGGCGTCGGCCGAGCCCT
The DNA here is from genome assembly GCF_004135735.1 of Sorangium cellulosum. Lineage (GTDB taxonomy): Bacteria > Myxococcota_A > Polyangia > Polyangiales > Polyangiaceae > Sorangium > Sorangium cellulosum_F. Next base: position 9,387,700 of record NZ_CP012670.1, read on the forward strand.
CTGTCCGCTACCGCATCGGCGTCGATGAGAACGGCCTGGGCCCGCGGCTCGGCCCGATGGTGGTGACCGCGGTCCTCTCGCGCGTCACCGACGCGGGCTGGCCGGTCGCGGGCCGCGCGCCCCGCGGCGCCCTGGCCCGGCGGCTCGGCGACTCGAAGCAGCTCGTCTCGTACGGGGACGCGTCGCTCGGCGAGGCGTGGGCCCGCGCGCTGGTGGCGCGCGGCTGCGGCCGCGCGCGCGCGGCCGCCTCGACGGTGGACGAGCTGCTCCACGCCGTCGCGCTCGACGAGCGCGCCGCGCTGCGCGCGCTCTGCCCGGGCCACGTCGAGGAGCAGTGCTGGTCCGCGGAGGGCGAGGCGTTCACCGCGCCCGACGACCTGCTCTGCGCGATCGACCGCGACCTCGACAAGCTCGCGGCGAAGGGGGTCGAGATCGTCGCGGTGCGCTCGGTGCTCCTCTGCGCGAAGCAGATGAACGACGGGGTCCGCGCCGGCAAGAACCGGTTCGTGCTCGACCTCCACGCGATGGAGCGCCTCATCCTCGAGCTCGGCGGCCTCGCCGGCGCGGAGGTGTTCGCGGTCTGCGGCAAGGTGGGCGGCTTCGGCAAGTACGGGTCCGCCTTCGGCCCGCTCGCCGGGAGGCTGCACCTCGTCCTCGAGGAGAGCCGCGCCCGCAGCGCCTATCACTTCCCCGGCCTCGGCGAGATCGCCTTCGTCCGCGACAGCGACGCGTCCGATCTCTGCGTCGCGATGGCGTCGATGGTGGGCAAGTACGTCCGCGAGGCGATGATGGAGCGGGTCGCGCGCCACTACCAGCGCGCGATCCCGGATCTGCGCGGGGCGAGCGGCTACCACGATCCGGTCACGTCGGCGTTCATCGCGGCGACCCGGCTCGTCCGCCGCGAGCGAGCGATCCCCGACGACTGCTTCGAGCGGCGCTCCGCCGCGGGGGACGCCCCGGCGGAGCGCGTCGGCCCGTGATCCCCGAAGCGAGCGCGGGCGCGTCGGCCCGTGATCCCCGAGGCGAGCGCGGGCGCGTCGGCCCGTGAGGCGCGCGCGCCGGGCGAAACCAGAGGCGGCGTCCGGCGTAGGGAGGTCGGGTGAGCTACGCTCGACCGGCCAGGTGAACCATGGATTTGCTCCGCGCTGCTCGTCTTTTTTTCACGCTCTTGCTCGTCGCGTGCGCGGGCCTCGCGTGCCGGCGCGCGGGCGACGCGCGACAGGCGGGCAAGGTCGCGCCGGAGTCGAAGGAGGCTGTGACGATGTCGGACAGAAGCTATCGCAAACCGTCGGAGGAGGAGCTGCGCAAGAGGCTCACGCCGCTCGCGTACGAGGTCACCCAGCGTGACGCGACCGAGCCGCCGTTCCGCAACGCCTACTGGAACAACCACGAGGCGGGCCTCTACGTGGATGTGGCGAGCGGCGAGCCGCTCTTCTCGTCGCTCGACAAGTTCGACTCGGGCACCGGGTGGCCGAGCTTCACGCGCCCCGTCGATCCGGAGCGGGTCGTGACGCGCGTCGACAGGGCCCACGGCATGATCCGGACGGAGGTGCGCTCGCGCGACGGCGACTCGCACCTCGGGCACGTCTTCGAGGATGGACCCGCGCCGACCGGGCTGCGGTACTGCATCAACTCCGCGTCGCTCCGGTTCATCCCGCTCTCCCGGCTCGAGGCCGAGGGCTACGGCGCCTACCGCCCGCTGTTCGAGGGGAAGGCCGGCGCGTCGCAGCCGGAGGGCGGCGCGAACGCCTGCGCGCTCCCGGCGGAGGGAGAGGTGGCCGGCTGCAAGGCGACGCTGGAGACGGCCATCCTCGCGGGCGGCTGCTTCTGGGGGATGGAGGAGATCCTCCGGAAGATCCCTGGGGTCCTCGAGACGGAGGTCGGGTATGCGGGCGGCCGGACGAAGGACCCGACCTACGAGGACGTGAAGACCGGAGCGACGGGCCACGCGGAGTCGGTGCGCATCGTCTTCGACCCGGCGAAGCTGTCCTATGCCGAGCTGCTCGAGAGGTGGTTCTTCCGCATGCACGACCCGACGACGCGGGACCGCCAGGGCAACGACGTCGGCACGCAGTACCGCTCGGCCATCTTCGTCACGACGCCCGAGCAGCGCCGCGTGGCCGAGGAGGTGAAGGCGCGCGTCGACCGGAGCGGCAAGTGGCGCGCCCCCATCGTCACGGAGATCGTCGAGGCCGGGCCGTTCACGCGCGCCGAGGACTACCACCAGAAGTACCTGGAGAAGTACCCGGGCGGGTACACGTGCCACTACCTGCGCGACTGACGCGACGGCGGTCCGCCCTGACGCGACGGCGGCCCGCCCCCCGGATTTGCGGCCGGCCGCGCCCCCGCGGGGCGCAGGCCGGCGTGGCTCCGGGGGGCCGCGCCTCGCGCGGCGGCGCGCTCAGCGGTTCGCGATGTGGATCGCCGCGCCCATCGCGTGGGCGGCGGCCTCCATCAGCGACTCGCCGAGGGTCGGGTGGGGGTGGATCGTGAGCGAGATGTCCTCGAGGAAGGCCGCCATCTCGAGCGAGAGGGCCGCCTCGCTGATCATCGTGCTCGCCTCGGGGCCGACGATGTGCACGCCGAGCACCTGCTTCGTCTTCTTGTCGGCGACGATCTTCACGAACCCCTCGGTCTCGTTCATGGCCATGGCCTTGCCGAGCGCCGCGAACGGGAACTTGCCGACGCTGATCTCGAGGCCCTTGGCCTTCGCCTCGGCCTCGGTCAGCCCCGCCGTGGCGATCTCCGGATCGGTGAAGATCGCGCCCGGGATCGCGACCCAGTCCTTCTCGGCCTTGTGCCCCGCGATCACCTCGGCGACGATCTCGCCCTCCTTCGTCGCCTTGTGCGCGAGCAGGGGCGGGCCGCTGACGTCGCCCACGGCGTAGATCGACGGGATGTTCGTGCGGCCCGTCCTGTCCGTGGGGATGAAGCCGCGCTGATCGACCGTCACGCCGACCTTCTCGAGGCCGAGCCCCTTCGAGCTCGGCCGCATGCCGACGGCGACCAGCACCGTGTCGACCACGATCGTCTGCTCCTTGCCGTCGACCTGGATCTTCACGCCGACGGAGCCGTCCTTCTGCTTCTCGTAGCCGAGCGCCTTCGCCCCCTTGTAGATGGTGCCCCCGCGCTTCAGGATCCTCTTCTCGACGACCTTGGTGCAGTCGGGGTCGACCCCGGTGAGCAGCTCCGGCAGCGCCTCCACGACGGTGAGCTGGGAGCCGAACGCCTGGTAGACCATGCCGAGCTCGAGGCCGATCACGCCGCCGCCGATCACGAGCAGCCGCTTCGGGATGCGGCGCAGGCTCACCGCCTCCTTCGCGCCGATGATCGCGTCGCCGTCGAACTTGAACGTCGGGATCTCGATGGTGGTCGAGCCGGTCGCGATGACGATCCCCTTCGTCGCCTCGACCTGCTCCACCGAGCCGTCCGGCAGCGCCACGTCGACGCGGTTCGGCCCGACGATCGTGGCGGTGCCGGTCATCAGCTCGGCGCCGTTGCCCTTGAGCAGCGACCTGACGCCGCCGGTGAGCTTCTTGACGATCCCCTCCTTCCAGTTCTGGAGCTGTTCGGGATCGAGCTCGACGCCGCTGACCTTGATGCCCATGGAGCCGCCGGCCTGCGACTTCTCGTAGAGGTGGGCGGCCGAGATCAACGCCTTCGAAGGGATACAGCCCCAGTTGAGGCAGACGCCGCCAGGCTGCTCCTTCTCGATGCAGAGCGTCTTCTGCTTGAGCTGAGCCAGCCGGATGGCGCAGGGATAACCGCCGGGGCCGGCACCGATGACGATCGCGTCGTAGGTCTTCATCCTTGTCCTTTTGTGCGCTTCGGAGACTGGGATAGGGGCGCCGGGGCTCGCCAGGCAAGCCCCTCGGAAACCAGCCCTGAGGCCGCGCCCGCGCTCGCGAGCCGTACCCTGGGGTGAGGCGGGCTTACACGACCTCGCCCCGAGGGGAAATCCTCTCCCCCGCTCAGCGCCCGCCGGGGTGGGCGGGCGCCAGCGGGCAGCGCAGGAGCTCTGCGCGCTGGTCGCGCAGGTGCCAGGGCAGCTCGGCGTAGACGTCGTCGAACAGCGTCGCGCGATCGGGCGGGGCCATCGCCTCGACCTCCGCGACGGCGGCGGCGATCTCGGCGTTGAGCTCCGCCTCGAGGGCGGCCTCCGCGGCGTCGTCGAGGAGGCCGCGCGCCGTGAGGTGGCGGCCGAGGCGCAGCAGCGGATCGCGCTGCGTCCAGCGGTCGACCTCCTCCTGCGACCGGTACCGGCTGGGGTCGTCGCTCGAGGAGTGCGCGCCGATGCGGTAGGTCAGCGCCTCGATGAAGGTCGGACCGCCGCCGGCCCGGGCCCGCGCGACCGCCCCGGCGACGGCGCGGTAGACGGCCAGGACGTCGTTGCCGTCGACCCGCGTCGACGGGACGCCGTACGCCCGCCCCTTGATGGCGATCGTCTTCGAGGCCGTCTGCCGGGCCGTCGGCACGCTGATCGCCCAGTGGTTGTTCTGGCAGATCAGCACGCAGGGCACCTTGAACACGGCCGCGAAGTTCATCGCGTTGTGGAAGTCGGGCTCGCTCGTCGCGCCGTCGCCCATGAACCCCACGACCACGGTGCTGTCGCGGCGCAGCTTCGCCGCCCACGCGGCGCCCACGGCCTGCGGGATCTGCGGGCCGATGCAGCTCGACCAGGACACCTGGTTCACCTGCCGCCCGCTCATGTGCGACGGCATCTGGCGCCCCTTGAGGAGATCGCCCGAGTTGCCGAAGACCTGGGCGACGTAGGTGCGGAGCGGGAAGCCGCGCACCAGCATCATCACGCTCTCGCGCAGCGCGGGGAAGATCCAGTCCGAGGGCTCGAGCGCGAGCGCCGTCGCGATCGGGGTGGCCTCCTGGCCGGTGCACGCGCCGTAGAAGCCGACGCGCCCTTGCCGCTGGAGCAGCAAGAGCCGCGCGTCGAGCAGCCTGAGGCGCTTGATCTCCCGGTAGGCGCGCAGCAGGAGCGCGTCGGAGAGGCCGGGGTCGGTCGCGGGATCCAGCGACCCGTCGTCGCGGAGGACGCTGAGCAAGCCTTCATCGTCCGCCTCCGCCGCCCAGGACAGCGGCGCATGCGGTGGAGGGGCGTCGGCGGCGGGCGGCGTCGAGGCGGCGGGCGGCGTGGCTTCCAGCTCGCTCATGGGCGGACCATACCGCGAAACGGCGGCCGGTCGCGGCGCCTTCGGCCCCGCCGGGGCGCGCCTGCTCCGGCCCGATTGGCGCGCCCGCGCGACGCGCTCAGCCGAGGAGGACGCGGAACATCCGCTTGCTGTCGGAAAGGTAGTAATACGCGGCGCGATCCGCGTCGCCCATCAGATCGAGGATGGCGCGCTCCATCTGGTCCGGGCTCAGCGAGTTGGACACCTCCCAGGTGCCCGGCGTGACCTCGTCGCCCTGCCACGGCCCGGCGCAGAGCGCGACGAGGCGAGCCCGGCTCGCCTCGTCGGCGATCGAGAAGGTGAGGATGTAATCGTGGTTGACGAAGCCGCTATAAAGCCTGTTGTCGCGCGGCATCTGGTCTCTCCCTTCGTGGGGTGGTGCGCTGCGCCGCCGGCGTCACCGCGGCCCCGGCGGTAGCGGGGCGACCGCCTCGTCGTCCTCGTCGTCGTCCTCGGGGCGGCGGGCGCCGAGCGTGAAGACGTGCAGCACGACCAGGGTCGCGCCGAGGAACACCTCGGCCCTGCCCGCGAGCTCGGCGTGGCGATGGACGCGCTCGAGCTCCACGCCGAGCGCCCCCTCGCCGCGCCGGGCCCCCTCGCGGTGGAGCTCCGTGATGCGGGGCGTGAGCGCGAGGCCGACGTACGCGGCGCAGCCGGCCATCACCATGGCGAGCGCGCGGCGCACGCGGGCCGCGCCGCTCGCGCCCCGGCGCCCCGCCGCCCAGGTGCGCGCCACCTCGGCGCCGAGGAGGATCACGGCGGCGCCGAGGGCGAGCTGATCGAAGCGGGCGAACGCGGCGCTCATCGCGTCGCCGGAGAACGGGGCCGGAGCGAGCCGGAAGACGAACGGGGCGGCGCACGCCCCGAGCGCGACCATGCCGCCGGCCCAGGCGCCCGCGGCGAGCGCGGCCGCGCTCGCGGCGACGCGATCGATGAGGTGGCGGCGCGACGCGGCGCGCTCCTCGGGGCTCGGGGCGAGGTCGGCCTCGCTGAACTGGGCTTCATCGTTCATGCATCCACCTCGGCGGGGCGGCGCGGCGTCGCAGCGACGGCCGCGCGGCTCGGTCCTTCTACGCCACCCGCGCGCGCGGCGCATGCCCCGCGCGCGGCGCGACGCCGCGGCGGGGGCTCAGCCGCCCGGGGGCGGTCGCCGCGGCGGGGGCTCAGCCGCCCGGGGGCGTCGCGCCGGGGGCGGTCGCCGCGGCGAGGGCGGCGAGCGCCTCCTCCACGGCGCCCTGATCCGCCCGCCGCTCGTCGCCGCGCATCGCCGCGATCGGCCCGAGCGCGGCCGCGAGGCGGGCTCGACCCGCGGCCGCGACGGCGAGCGTGCGGCGGTGGCGGTCCCACGCGCCGAGGTCGCCGAGGATCTCGCGGACGGCGCGCTCGTGCCCCATCCGCGCGAGCGCCACGCGCGCGTGCCAGCGGAGCGGATCGCGGCCGAGGCCGAGCTTGAGCCCGAAGGCGCGCCGCTCCAGGGCGCTCGTGGCCTCGGACAGGCCGAGCTCGCCGCAGAGCTCGATGGCCGCGGCCTCGTCCTCGTGGTCGACGTCGCGGAGCTTCCGCGCCGCGATCGCGACGAGCACCGGGTGTCCCGCCGGATCGTCGAAGCGCGCGAGGACGACCGCCGCCGCGGCCTGGACGAGCGGCGAGGCGTGGCCGAGCAGCGCGCGCGCTCGCTCCATGCCCGAGGCGGGCAGCTCGCCGAGCGACTCGCCCAGCTCCTCGAACATCCGCAGGGCGATGTGACAGACGAGCGGGTCGTCGTCGTGGGTGGCCCGGAGGATGGCCTCGATCGCGTCGGCCTTCGCGGTGCAGACGCGGGGGAACGCGATCACCGCCTGGAAGCGGACCTCGGGCCGCTCGTCCGAGAGGGCGCGCCGGAGCCGGCCCGTGGCGCGCGCGTCGCCGATCTCGCCGAGGGCGGTGATCGCCATCTGCCGGACGTGGGCGTCCGCGTCCTCGACAGCCAGGAGCAGCGCGGGCAGCGCCTCGACGGCCTTGGTGTCGGCGAGGGCGATGGCCGCGGCCGCGCGGACGGAGGCGTGCGCGTCGGAGCGCAGCGCGTTCTCGAGGGCGCGCAGGACCTGCTCCCGCGCCGTCGCCGCATACGGGACGAGGTCTCCCACCGCCTCGGCGCGCACCGCGGGCTTCAGCGAGGCGACATCGCGCAGCGCGGCCTCGAACGTCCTCTTCGCGGGAGCCAGTCCAAACACGCGGCGAACGCTAGCACGAGCGCCGCGCGGAGCCGGATCGCACCGAGAGACGCTCAGCCCCCGCCTGAACCGCCTGCGCCCCCGAGGCCACCCGAGCCGCCGGCGCCCTCCGAGCCGCCGGCGCCCTCCGAGCCGCCGGCGCCCTCCGAGCCGCCGGCGCCATCCGAGCCGCCCGAGCCGCCGGCGCCCTCCGAGCCGCCCGAGCCGCCGGCGCCCTCCGAGCCGCCCGCACCGCCGGCGCCGCCGGCGCCATCCGAGCCGCCCGCGCCCTCCGAACCGCCGGCACCGCCCGCGCCCGTCGACACCGGCGTGTAGGGGGTCCATTCGGGCCGCTCCGGAGCGGCCCCGCAGACGCCAGGCTCGCTGTCCGGATCCTGCGGCCTCTCCTCGGGATCGCTCGGAGCGGAGCGCCCGTCGGGCAGGCACGCCTTGTAGGCGTCGGGCTCGACATCGACGATGGCCGCGTTGCGCTCGCCCGGCGGGATCGCCGCGGCCTCCCGGAGCCCGCGGAGCTCGACGCACGAGTAGCCGCCGCGGCAGTCGTCGTCGTCGTCGCAGGTGGCCATGCAGAACGTCCGCCCGAAGCGCGGCCAGCGGACGTTCTCGAGCTCGCCGCACGCCTGATCCAGCACCGGGTTGAACGCGACGCAGACGCTGCTTCCGACGCAGCTGTCCGGCTCGCAGTTGAAGACCGTGCAGTAGCCGCCCGGCTGGGTGCTGTCGCAGAAGAGCGCTTGCTCCTGCTGCACGCAATCGAGCGACGAGGCGCACGCGTCGCCGATCTGCGGGCCGCATCCGGCAAGCAGCGAGGCGGCGCCGAGGAAGACGAGCAGGAGGGCGGGCCCGGTGAGGCGGAGCATCGAGGAGGCCGCTTAGTACCGGCAGGGGCGCCCGCGCGCAAGCGCGCGCCGGATCTGCCACGAACCCACGCGTGGTTCCGCCCCGAATTGACACCCTGCGGTCCGGCCTCTACAAACGAGCGGACCGGGGTTGACCCCGGAGAATGAAGCGAAGGCCATGGCGACTTACATCACCGAAGACTGCATCAACTGCGGCGCCTGCGAGCCGGAATGCCCGAACGAAGCGATCAGCGAGGGCGATGAGATCTACGTGATCGATCCCGAGCTCTGCACGGAATGCGTCGGATTCTACGACCACGAAGCGTGCCAGGCCGTGTGCCCGGTCGAGTGCTGCCTGCCCAACCCGCAGATCGTGGAGACCGAGGAGACGCTCATCGCGCGCGCGGTCAAGCTGCACCCCGACGACGCCGAGCTGCAGAAGCGGGCCGCTGCCAACGACTACCCCTCGCGCTTTCGCAAGTAGCACCCCCCATCGGACCCCGCGTCGCCTCCCTGGCCGCGCATCCCATGGCTCTGCTGGCTCCTTCAGGTCGACGCGGCGCCCGGGGTACGCGGCGGTGAGCCGCCCGTGGGCCGCACGGCTCCTCGCGGGAGCTTTCGCCGCGGGGGCTTGCGCCGGCTGCCACGGCGGCGGTCCGCTGTTCCATCCAGCGCACGTCCTCCGTCCGGGCAACGTCAGCTTCGGCGGAGGGATGTCCGGCGCCATGGTCGTCGCCGGCGCGACGGCCGCCGAGGCAGGCGCCGGCGCGAGCACGGCCGGCGACCCGGCGGAGGGCGCCGCCGAGCGGACCCTCTCCGAGCTGACGGCGGCGCCGGGCGTGGCCCCCTGGGTCAGCGCCCGCGTCGGGATCGACGGCGACAACGAAGCGGGGCTGACGTACACGGGGCGCTCGGTCCGGCTCGACGGACGCCATGCCTTCTCGCTCGGCAAGCCGACCCTGTCGATCGGGCTCGGCGCCTCGGCGCTCTTCGCCAGCGAGCCCGGCGCCGACGGGAGCGGCGTGCAGGGCGCCGGGCTCGACGTGCCCGTCCTGCTCGGCTTCCAGTCGGACGCGGACCTCTACGCCGTGTGGTTCGGCCCGCGGCTCGGCCTCGAGCTCCTCGGCGGGGAGGTGCGGTTGCCCGCGGCCGACGCATCGACGGCGACCCGGGGGCCGCTCGTCGACGCGTCGGGCCGGCACCTCGCGCTCGGGTTCGTGCTGGGCGTGCGCGCCGGGTTCCGCCATGTGCATGTCGCCCTGGAGGCCACAGCGACCTACCACCACGCGAGGGGCGAGCTGGGCGGCGCTCCGGTCGCGATCGACCAGGGGACCATCGTCCCGGGCGGCGGCCTCACGGTCAGCTTCTGACGCGATCGCAAATAACGGAATTTGCTTGCATTTTTCGCATTCCGCGCAGGCGCTTGCCCGCCCGGAGCGCCGGCCTTAGACTCGGATCCATGCGTCCCTACGGCGCCCTCTCCAGTACCTGCCTCCTCCTCGCCGGTGCGGCGCTCGTCGGCTGCTCGGCGCCGGTCGCGGGTGATACGGCCGACGCGAGCGGGGCGATCACCCAGGGCGTCGTGCTCGTCGAGCGCGCGATCAACCTGAGCCGGGACGCTGCCTTGACCGCCCCCGCCCTCGAGAGCGAGGACGCCGCGCCGGGCGCGGCCGCCGTCGCGGGGTCGGTCACCAACGTGTCGGCCAAGTTCATGCGCCTCTCGTCCGCGACCGATCCCGAGCTCGCCGAGCGCCTGGTCGGCTCGCCGTTCGATCTGCCGTCCGCGGGCAGCTGCATGGTCCTGTCGCCCGCCGCCGGGGACGAGGCGACGAGCCTGAGCTCGCTCGGATCGATCGAGCTGCTCGACGCGGGCGACGTGACGATGAAGACCGACAGCACCGAAATGCCGCTCGCGGCGCGCGCATTCCCGGACGTGGGCGACCTGGTCTTCGGCGTGTTCTACACGTCGCGCGACGCCACGAGCGATCTGCCGGCGCCGGCCCGGTACGCCTTCGAGAGCTCCGGCTCGGGGATGCTCGATCGGTTCGCCTTCGAGGCCGACGCCCCCGCGGGCCCCGAGGAGGTGCGGATCGGCGACGTCGATCTGGCCGATGGCGTCGAGCTCGACGCCGGGGTCTCCGCGATCGTGCAGTGGCGCGCGGACGAGGACGGCGGGGCCGGCAGGGCGCGGGACATCGTCTATGTCGACGTGACCTCGGCGCGCGGCACGGCCGTGCGGTGCGCGTTCAGGGACACGGGTCGCGGCGTGATCCCCGGGTCCCTGCTGGATCCCTCGACGCTCGGGCCCCTGCCGGCGAGCGCGACCCTGGCCGTGCACCGCACGCGGCAGGTGCCCTTCAGCGCCTCGGGGATCGACCTCGGCGAGGTGCGCTTCGACCTCTCCGTGATCGGCCGCGCGCGCGTCGTCGCGCGCTGAGGCTCGGACGGTCGACGTCGGGGTGGCGGACGAGGAGCTGCGACGGCGCGCGGACGAGCTCGCGGCGATCGGGCAGCGCGCCCGCGGCGCCGCCCTCCTCGCGGACGCGGGCGATCACGCGGGCGCGTCCGCGCTGCTCGAGCGAGCCTGCGATTTCCCCGGCGCGGCCAGGGCGGCGCTCTCCGCCGGGGACCCGGCCCGCGCGGCGCTCATGGCCGCGCTCGGCGGCGACGACGCGCTCGCCCTCGAGGCGATCGACCTGCTCGCCGCCACGGCGCCCCGCGACGCCGCGCTGCGCGCCGCCGCCGAGCTCTCGGCGCGCGGGTTCGCCCGCCACGCCGGCGCGCTGTTCGCCGCGCTCGGCGCCCACGCCGCGGCCGCGGAGGCGTTCACCGCCGCGCAGGACGCGCGCCGCGCCGCCGAGAGCTTCGAGCGCGCCGGGCGCCCCGCGGACGGCGCGCGGGTGCTCGAGGCCGCGCTCCGTCGCCGCCCGGAGGACGCGGCGGCCTGGCTCGCGCTGGGCGAGCTGCTCGCGCGCCACGGCCGCACCGAGGCCGCGGTGCGGGCGCTGCAGCAGCTGCCGCCGTCCGCCCCGGAGCGCGCCCGCGCGCTGCCGCTCCTCGGCAAGTGCCTGAGCGAGCTCGGCCTCGAGGAGGCCGCCCGGACCGTGCGCGACGAGATCTCCCGGCTCCCTCGGGCCGGCGAGGCGGCCCCTCCGCCGCGGGTCGATTCCTCTCGCCGGCCCACCTCGAGGCCTCCGCCCGCGGGCGAAGCGCCCGCGGGGCCGCTCCTCTTCGGGCGCTACGAGACCCTGCGCGAGATCACGGCCACGCCCCACGCGCGGGTCGTGGAGGCGCGCGACCGGATCACGGCGGAGCGCGTCGCCGTCAAGATCTTCACGGGCGCGGCGTTCGGCGTGGGCCGCGACGCGCTCCTCCGGTTCGAGCGCGAGGCGCGCGCGCTCGCCCAGCTCCGGCACCCGAACGTCGTCGCGCTCCGCGCGTACCACCCGGAGGGGCCGGCCATGGTGCTCGCCTGGATGGCGGGCGGCTCGCTCATCGAGCGGCTGCGGGGGGAGCCGGTCGCGCCCGCGCGCGCCGTCGAGATCGCGTGCGCGCTCCTGTCCGCGCTCGGCGAGGCGCACCGGCTCGGCATCCTCCACCGCGACGTGAAGCCGAGCAACGTGCTCTTCGACGAGGTCGGGACGGCGCACCTCGCGGACTTCGGCGCGGCGCACCTCGGCGATCTGTCGACCACCGCCACGGCCGGGGCGATCGGGACCTTCGCGTACATGTCGCCCGAGCAACGCATGGGCCGGCCCGCGACGCTGGCGAGCGATCTGTACGGCGTCGGCGCGGTGCTGGCCGAGCTGCTCACCGGAGAGCCGCCCGCGCCCGCCGTGCGCGGACGGCTCGATCCCGCGCCGAGCGAGGCCCACCCGGATCTCACCGCGGCCCACGACGAGGTCGTGGCGGCGCTGCTCGCGGAGGACCCCGCCGCGCGGCCCGCCGACGCGTTCGAGGCGCGGCGCGCGCTCACCGCGCTCGCCTGGCCGGAGCGCCCGCGGCCGCAGCGAGCGCGCGCGAGCGCGCGGCCGCGCTCGAGCGAGGCGCCGCCCCGCGCGACGGCGCGGCTCGGGGCGACCCTCGAGGCCGGCGACGGCCGGGACACGGAGGGGCGGTGGCGCGACCTGTGGCTCGAGCGCGACGTCCTCGTGCTGCAGCTCGACGACGCGTCCCTCGCCCGCGCCCGGGCGTTCGCGCGCGCCGGGCACGCGGCCCTGCCGGCCGTGCTGCGCGTCGACCTCGCCGAAGGGGAGATCTGGGTGGCGCCGCCCCGGGGCCGCGCGCTCGCGGACGAGCCGCGGGCGCTCACGCGGGGCCACCGCGCGCGCCTAGGCGAGGCGATCGCCGCGCTGCACGCGGCGGGGGGCGCGCACGGGCGCATCGACCGCCAGCACCTCTACCTGCACGACGGCGAGATCACGCTGGCCTACCCGCGCGAGGCCCCCGGCGACGTCGCGGAGGCAGCGGCGCGCGATCTCGCGGCGCTGCGCGAGCTCGACGACGGCGCGCTCGACGCGCCCTGAAGCGACGCCCGGCTACGGCGAAGGCGGCGGCGACGCGCGGCCGTCGGGCGAGGCCTGGCAGACGCCGTAGTCGTCGTAGTCCCGCTTGGTGATGTCGTAGCAGCAGTAATCGCCGTCGAACTCGGGCTCGCTGTCGACCGACGCGACGTCGCCGTCGCACGCGGTGCTGCCGAAGTAGGCGAGCGCCTCGTCCTGGGAGGGGCACGCCCCCTCGTGCTCCGTCCACTCGAAGCACCCGACCTTGCCGCAGCCCGCGCCCGCGAGGGCGAGCACCATGGCCGCGAGCGGAAGAGCACCGAGCGAGCGACGCGCACGTGCCGAACGGAGGGAAGAGATCATGGAGTCTCCCGCAGAGGGGCGAACGCCGCGCCCGACGCCAGCATACTCCGGTTCGGACGAAGCCGGCGCCCCTGGACGAAGCCGGCGCCCCTGGACGAAGCCGGCGCTCCTGGACGAAGCCGGCGCCCCTGGAGGAGGCGCTGTCGCGCCGGGCGGGATCACGCCACGCCCTCGGCAGGGGCGCCCGGCGCCGCGCGGGGCGGCCTCCCCTCCTGGTCGCCTCGGAGCCGCTGGAGTACAGGACAGCATGGCGACCGGAGAGCAGGGGGCCCGGGTGGTGCGCGCGCCGCGCGGGAGCGAGAAGAGCTGCAAGGGGTGGGTCCAGGAGGCCGCGCTCCGGATGCTCCACAACAACCTGGATCCGGAGGTCGCCGAGCGGCCGGAGGATCTCGTGGTCTACGGGGGCACCGGCAAGGCCGCGCGCTCGTGGGAGGCGTTCGACGTGATCGTCCGCGAGCTCCGGGACCTCGCCGACGACGAGACGCTCCTCGTGCAGTCGGGCAAGGCGGTCGGCCGGTTCCGCACGCACCCGGACGCGCCCCGCGTGCTCCTCGCGAACGCGAACCTCGTGGGGCGGTGGGCGACGTGGGACGAGTTCCGGCGGCTCGAGGCGCTCGGCCTGACCATGTACGGGCAGATGACCGCGGGCTCCTGGATCTACATCGGCTCGCAGGGCATCGTGCAGGGCACCTTCGAGACGTTCGTCGCCGCGCGGAAGGCGCACGCGGCGCGCGTCCCGGGGGGCGGGCGCTGGGTGCTCACCGCGGGCCTCGGCGGCATGGGCGGCGCGCAGCCGCTCGCCGCGACCATGGCGGGCATGGCCTGCCTCGGCGTCGAGATCGACCCGGCGCGCATCGAGAAGCGGCTCCGCACCCGCTACGTCGACGAGCGCATCGACGACCTCGATCGCGCGCTCGAGGCCGTCCTCGAGAGCGCCGAGCGCGGGGCGCCGCGCTCGATCGCCCTCTGCGGCAACGCCGCCGACGTCTACCCGGAGCTCGCCCGCCGCGGCGTCACGCCGGACCTCGTGACCGAGCAGACCGCCGCGCACGACCCGCTCGTCGGCTACGTCCCGCCGGGGCTCACGCTCGAGCAGGCGGCGGAGCTCCGCGCGCGCGATCCGGGGGAGTACGTCGCGCGCGCGAAGGCGGGGATGCGGCTCGAGGTCGACGCGATGCTCGCGATGCAGCGGCGCGGGGCCGAGGTCTTCGACTACGGCAACAACCTCCGCGCCTGCGCGCTGGAGGCGGGCTGCGAGGACGCCTTCGCGATCCCCGGCTTCGTCCCGGCGTACGTGCGCGAGCTGTTCTGCCAGGGCAAGGGCCCGTTCCGCTGGGTCGCGCTCTCGGGCGATCCGGAGGACATCCTCGCGACCGACCGCGCGGTGCTCGAGGCGGTCCCGGACGATCCCGATCTCCGGCGCTGGATCGAGCTCGCCGAGCAGCGGATCGCGTTCCAGGGGCTCCCGGCCCGGATCTGCTGGCTCGGGTACGGCGATCGCGCGCGGGTCGGGCTCGCCTTCAACGAGCTCGTGCGCGCCGGCCGCGTGAATGCGCCGATCGTGATCGGGCGCGACCACCTCGACTGCGGGTCGGTCGCGTCGCCGTTCCGGGAGACGGAGGCGATGAGGGACGGCTCGGACGCGATCGCCGACTGGGCGCTCCTGAACGCGCTCGCGAACACCGCAGGCGGCGCGTCGTGGGTCAGCTTCCACCACGGCGGCGGGGTCGGGATCGGCAACTCGCTGCACGCCGGGATGGTGATCGTCGCCGACGGCACCGAGGCCGCCGCCCGCAGGCTGGAGCGGGTGCTGACCATCGACCCGGGGATGGGCATCATCCGCCACGCGGACGCGGGGTACGAGACGGCGATCCGCGTCGCGGACGAGGAGGGCGTCCGCGTGCCGCACCGGGAGAGGTGAGGAGCGAAGCGCGATCCCGGACCGACGGCGCGGTCATCCCGAAGCGTCGCGTTGCCGCGCGTACTCCAGGAGGCTGCTTCCGAGCTTCCATTGCCCCTTGCCGGCCGGCGCCACGATCCCGCTCTCGCGGAGCGCGTCGAGCGCCGTGGCACCGAAGGCCAGGTGCAGCTGGCCTGTGTTGATGATGGTGCTCGCGTTGAGCTGCACGCCCATCTTGCGGAGGCGCCGTAGAGCGCGCTCGTGCGGGACCGAGAGGGGCGAGACCAGATGGTAGGTCCGGCTCCTCGCGCCGTGCCAGACGAGCCCCTTGCGATCGAGCTCGAGGAGCGACCTCTTCGCCGCGTCGAATGATACGCCGAGGGTCCGGGCGAGCCTGTCGACGGAGAGGCGCCCGCCCGCGCGCGCGAGCGCGACGATGTACTTGCGCTCGCGCGGCTCCAGGCCGAAAGGACCGTACGCGGCGAGCATGGCCTGCGTCTCCTCGTCGTAGCGGGAGCGCGTGCTAAGCCGGACGATGAAGGTGTCGGCGCGCTGCTCCAGCTCCGGCGCGTGCAGCTCGACCTGCGCCATCGAGCCGAAGATGCGGCGCATGCCCTCCCCCTGGTCCCGCGACCAGCCGAGATCGCGCAAGACCCGCGTGATGAGCGGATTCCTGGAGCGATGCGCGCCCTGCTGCTTCCTGAGGTCCTCCGGCGTGAGCGGCTCGGGCAGCTTGCCTGGGCTCTTGAACTCGACCCGATCCGGGAAGAGCAGCACCTCGATGGCAGCCCCCTCGATCGCGTAGTTGCGGTGCGCCACGGCGTTCACGATGCACTCGTCGACCGCCTCGGGCGGGAGCACCTGCGCCGTGGTGAACAGGCTGCTCGTCCGCGCCTCGACGGCAAGGTTCGAGTGAAGCGCCGCAGCGGCCGCCGGGAAGATCCGGACGATGGGGCCGAGCACCTCGCTCTCCCGCGTCCCGAGCTGCCGGCCATATCCCTCGGCGGGGCCGTGGACACGGCGAATCCGCAGCCGGTTGTTCGGGTGCCACCGCAGCGGCTCCTTCGCAAACAGGAGAAGCGCGGCGCGCCGGATCAAGAGGCTCCCGTTCCGTCCTTCGCTGAGGTTCCAGTACCGGAGCAGCGTCCGGAGGTCGCCGAGCCCTGCAAGGTGAGGCTTTGACGCCAGGAGCTCGGCCGGGATCTCGAGATCGTCCAGGGTGGCCTCATGCACCAGTTGCGCCTCGTAGGCGGTATCGCCGAGACGGTGGTCGCGCCTGCGCGCGATCTCACCCGGCGGCACCGGCTCCGTCCGCGCTGGCGCGCCACGACGCCAGAGACACCGGCCGTCGGCGATGACGACCACCGCGCTGGGGTGATCACCGACACGGAAGAGCAGGACGCGCCTGCCATCGATCTCGACGTCGTGCACGCGGACGCCGAGGTCGGCGTCCTTCACCTGATGGCGCGGGGCCTGTACGAGGTACATGAGCTCGTCCCCCTCCCAGGGCACGCCGGTGACGGACCCGGAATCCTCGACCCCCACCAGCAAATCGCCGCCGTCCGTGTTCGCGAACGCGACGATCGCCTCGCCGATGTCCTTCGCGACGGATTTGATCGACCGCGGCACCTTACCTTCCGGGCCGAACTCCCAGGCCGTCTTGAACTCGACGGCGTAGGACTCGCCCCCAGCGATCAGGGTGCGGATGACGTGCTCCACCTCGGGGTCGCGCACGAGCGGCACCGTAGCGCAACTCGGACAGGCTGTTGATCGGCTTCACGGTCCGGCTGTCCTGGGCCGGCGCATCGCGTCCGAGCGTCCCGACCGATGTACGAACCCCGGCGAATCGACGATCTACGAACGGGTCTCACGAGCCGGCAGCAAGCCTCACCCGCGCGCGATGCGTGGTCTCCGCTTCGGCGTACGCGGCGCCTCCAGGGCGCGCGGCGCCGCCGCCGGCTCGGCCGCGCCGCGGAGGCGGCGGAGCCGGTCGATCTCCTCCGCATAGCCGCGCCGCTCCTTCGACAGCGGCGGCAGCTCGATCACCGCCGGCACGTCCGCGAGCCGCGGGTCGTTCGCGAGGCGCCAGAACGGCGCGAGGCCCATCTCCCCGTCGCCGATGCGCTCGTGCCGGTCGAGCCGCTGGCCGAGCGCGGCCTTCGAGTCGTTCACGTGCATGCACCGCAGCCGGTCCATGCCGAGCTGCCGGTCGAAGTCGGCCCAGAACCGCTCGTAGCCGGCCTCGCTCCGCAGATCGTGCCCCGCCGCGAAGGCGTGCTGCGTGTCGATGCAGACCCCGAGCCGCGCGCGCTCCGGCCCCGCGCGCTCGATCATCGCCGCGATCCGATCGATGCGGTCGCCCAGCGTCGTCCCCTGCCCGGCCGTGTTCTCGATGCACAGCGTGGCGCGGAGCCCCTTCGCCCGCGCGAGCACCATCGCGAGGCTCTCGCCGATGCGATCCAGGCCGGCCTCCTCGCCGAGGCCGCGGTGCGCGCCCGGGTGGAACACCACGAAGTCGATCCCGAGCGCGTCGCACCGGGCGAGCTCCAGGAACAGCGCCTCCCGCGAGCGATCGAGGATCGAGGCGTCATCGGCGCACAGGTTGATGAGGTAGCTCGCGTGGGCGAGCGTCCGCCCCGCGCCGGCCCACGCCGCGCGCGCCGCGCGGAACGCGGCGATCTGCTCCGCGCTCAGCGCAGGCTCCCGCCACTGGCCCGAGACCTTGGTGAAGACCTGGATCGCCTCGCACCGGTCCTCCCCCGCCAGCGCGATCGCGCGGTGAAGGCCGCCGGCCACGGACTCGTGCGCGCCGAAGATCATCGGGCGCACGCCTTGGGTCATCCGCCCCGCGCCGGCAAGCCATTCCGCCGGGCGCGCCCGATTTGCCACGAGCCCCGCACGCCGCACCAGCGCACGACGCGCCCCGAGCACCGCGTCAACTCCCTCGCAACATCTTCAATTTCACCACTCGACCCGCCCCAAAGCCGAGCAAACCGCGTGCCCGGCGGGCGCGTACCGTGGTTCGCGGCACCTCGCCCTTGACGCATTCCGGCCCAGGCGCGAATTGAGCGGCCTTCCTGGAGTCTCGATGAGCCATATGGGTGTTACGAACGGGGCTGGGGCCAGAGGGGCGGTGCCGGGGTTGCCGGGTGGAGCCCGCGGCGAAGAGAAC
This sequence comes from Sorangium cellulosum, assembly GCF_004135735.1. Lineage (GTDB taxonomy): Bacteria > Myxococcota_A > Polyangia > Polyangiales > Polyangiaceae > Sorangium > Sorangium cellulosum_F. Next base: position 9,405,872 of record NZ_CP012670.1, read on the forward strand.
GCGGCGGTCCCGCCGCTGGTGCCGTCTCACGTCCTCTCGGGCAAGCGGCTCGTGGTGGTCGGAGGCACCGGGTTCCTCGGCAAGGTCTGGCTGGCCATGCTGCTCGCGAGGTTCCCCGAGATCGCGCACATCTACCTGCTCGTCCGGGCCAAGGGGGACCAGTCGCCCGAGGAGCGCTTCTGGTCGCAGATCGCGACCTCGCCGGTGTTCGATCCGATCCGCGAGCAGCACCCGGGCCCCGCCTTCGAGGAGTACCTCCGGCAGAAGGTGACCCCGATGAACGGCAACGTCGGCCTGCCGATGCTCGGGCTCGGCGACCGCGTGGGGGAGCTCACCGGCCAGATCGCGGCGGTCGTGAACGTGGCCGGCGTCGTCGACTTCAACCCCCCGCTCGACGAGGCCCTCGAGGTCAACGCGTTCGGCGTCAGCAACCTCGTCGAGCTCGGGCGGGCGCTCGGCGCCAGGGTGATGCACACGAGCACCTGCTTCGTCGCGGGGTACCGCTCCGGCCTCATCGAGGAGAACCCCCCGGCCGAGATCCCCTTCCCCCGCGCCGCGGGCGAGACGTGGTTCGGCGCCGCCTGCCCGAAGCGGACGCTCGATCGCTCCCACTGGGATCCGCAGCGCGAGATCAGCGAGTGCCTCGACCTCGTGAAGCAGGCGCGCCAGCGGTGCGAGGACGCCTTCCGGCAGAGCGCCTTCCTCGACGAGGCCAAGGCCAACCTCGCGGCGCGCGGCGAGCCGTGCCGCGGCAGCGCGCTCGAGAACGAGCTCACCCGGGTCAAGCGCAAGTTCATCAAGGACCGGCTCGTCGAGGCCGGCAAGGAGCGCGCGCTCTTCTGGGGGTGGACCAACATCTACACCTACACGAAGAGCATCGGCGAGCAGGTGCTCGCGAGCTCCGGGCTGCCGTTCACCATCGTCCGGCCCGCCGTCGTCGAGACCGCCGTCGAGTTCCCGTTCTGCGGCTGGAACGAGGGGATCAACACCTCGGCGCCCTACCTCTACCTCGCCTCCAAGGGGCAGGTGCAGTTCCCCGGCGACCACGACGTGCGGCTCGACCTCATCCCGGTCGACATGGTCGCGAGCGGCATGATCGCCTCGCTCTGCGAGCTCATCGAGGGGCGCGCGCCCGCGGTGTACCAGTACGGGACGACCGACACGAACGGCTGCCGGGTGACGCGCTACCTGGAGCTCGCCGGGCTCTACAAGCGGCGGCAGGTGTTCGAGGGGAAGAAGACCGCGCTGTTCGACGTCGTGTCGTCGCGCTTCGAGCCGCGGGGCCTGACCAAGCAGCAGTACGGCGCGCACGGCGCGCGCGCCATCGAGGGCGCGCTCCGCGGCCTGGGCAGCCTGCTCAAGGCGGCCAGCGTGGGCCCCGCCGCGGCCGTCCTCAAGCCGGCGTCGGCCGCGCTGGAGGGCGCCGCCAGGGCCGAGCAGAAGACGGCCTCCCTCCTCGAGGTGTTCATGCCGTTCGTCGCGGAGGCGGACTGGGTCTTCTCCTGCGCCAACACGCGCGCGGCGATGGCCCGCATGCCGCCCGAGGAGCGGGCGCGCTTCACCTGGGAGCCGGAGAAGATCGACTGGCGCGACTACATCTTCAGGGTCCACCTCCCCGGCCTGGAGAAGTGGGCCTTCCCGCTCATGGAGCAGATGCTCCGCCGCGAGATCAAGCCGCTCCGGGCCTACGACAGCCTCGTCGACCTGCTCGACGAGATCGCCGAGCGCCACGATCACGCGCTCGCCCTGCAGCAGATCGAGCAGGACGGGCTGTCGCGCACGAGCTACCGCGAGCTCCGCGACGCGGCGTGCAGGACGGCCGCGCGCCTCGCCGCGCTCGGCGTGCGCCACGGCGACCGCGTGGCGCTCTCCGGCGCGAACCAGCCGTCGTGGCCCGTCGCGTACTTCGGCATCCTCCGCGCGGGCGCCGTGGCCGTGCCCGTCGATCCGGGGCTCGACGCGAAGGCGTTCGCGGACGTCGTCCGCGCGTCGACGGCGAGGGTCGTCCTCTGGGACCGCCGCGTCGAGGAGCGCCTCGGCGCGGCCGTGCGCGAGGCGCTGCCCGAGCTCCACGCCTTCGACCTGGCCGGCTTCCCCGACGGCCACGCGGGCGACCTGGGCCCGGCCTCGGGCGACGGGCTCGCGCCCCCCGACGTGCGCCTGGGCAAGGACGACGTCGCCAGCGTCGTCTTCACGAGCGGCACGACCGGCGAGCCGAAGGGCGTCCTGCTCACGCACGGCAACTTCACGGCGCTGCTCGCCTCCCTCGCCCCGCTCTTCCCGCTCACGGCGCGCGACCGCGTGCTCAGCGTGCTGCCGCTCCACCAGACCTTCGAGGTCACCTGCGGCCTGCTGCTGCCGCTGTCGCAGGGCGCGCGGGTCATCTACCTCGACGAGCTCGCGAGCGACCGGCTGGGCGACCGCCTGGGCGAGGGGCTGAAGAGGGCGCGCGTCACGGCGATGGTCGGCGTGCCGGCGCTCTGGCAGATGCTGGAGCGCAGGATCGTCGCCGGCGTGAAGGAGCAGGGGCCCGCCGCGGCGGCCGCATTCAGCTGGGCGATGGAGCTGAACCGCATGCTCGGCAAGCGCCTGGGGCTGAACGCGGGGCGGCTCTTCTTCGGCAGCGTCCACGACGCGCTCGGCGGCAACGTCCGCTTCCTGATCTCCGGCGGCGCGGCGCTCCCGAAGGACACGGCCGCGGTGTTCAAGGGCCTCGGCCTGCCGCTCGCGGAGGGCTACGGCCTGACCGAGGCAGCGCCGCTCCTCACCGTCGCCAGGCCCTCGCCGGCCGGGTCGCCGGGGCACGTCGGCAAGCCGATCCCGGGCGTGCAGCTCAGGATCGCGAGCCCGGACGCGAGCGGCGTCGGCGAGGTGCTCGCGCGGGGCCCCAACGTCATGAAGGGCTACGCCGGCGCCGCCGACGCGACCCAGGCGGCGCTCGACGCGGACGGGTGGCTGCACACGGGCGACCTCGGCAAGCTCGACAAGCAGGGGCGGCTCATCCTCGTCGGCCGGCAGCACGAGGTCATCGTCGTGAAGGGCGAGCACGTGTACCCCGACGAAGTCGAGCGCCTGCTCGGCAAGGTCGAGCACGTCCGGGAGCTCGCGATCGTCGGCGTCGACGGCGGCCGCGGCGGCGATCATCAGGTCGCCTGCCTCGCCGTCCCCAGGGCGCCGGAGGCCGGCGACGACGCCGACGACGAGGCGGCCCTGCGCGCGGCGCAGCACGAGCGCGCGCTCGAGGCGCTCCGGACGGCGATCCAGGCGCTGCCGAAGCCGAGCCAGCCCACGGTCGTGCACCTCCAGGAGGCCGACCTGCCGCGCACCGCGTCCGGGCAGGTGAAGCGCGCCGAGGTGAAGGCGATCCTCACGCGCCTCGCGGCGGAGGCCTCGGCGGCGACCGCCGAGGCCTCCGCCGCGACCCCGGCGCACGACGCCGGCGCGGCGCCCCCGGGGCCGAGGGTGAAGCCGGGAGAGGAGCCCATCTACATCCCCCGCCCGGTGGCCGACTTCGCCAAGCACTGGATGAACAAGGTCCAGTCCGGCTTCTACGGGAACGTGATGCGCCCGAAGGTCTACGGGCGCGCGTTCATCCCGCACAACCGGCACACGATCGTCGTCTCGAACCACGCGAGCCACCTCGACATGGGGCTCGTGAAGTACGCGCTGGGCAGCTACGGCGACGGCATCGTCTCGCTGGCCGCGCAGGACTACTTCTTCGAGGGCAACCGCTGGCGGCGCGCCTACTTCGAGAACCTCACGAACCTCGCGCCGTTCGACCGCAAGGGCGGCCTCCGCACGGCGCTGCGGCAGACCGGCGAGATCCTGGACAGCGGGCGGACCGTGCTGCTCTTCCCCGAGGGCACGCGCAGCCCCGACGGCGCCATCCTGGAGTTCAAGCCGGCGATCGGGCACCTCGCGCTCACGCACGGGGTGGACATCCTGCCGCTCTACCTCGGCGGGACCTACGAGGCGCTCCCCAAGGGGCGCACCGTCCCGATCCGCCGCGACCTGCTCGCCCGCATCGGGCCGCCGCTCGAGATCGCCGACCTGCGCCGCCTCACCGCCGGGATGAAGTACGCGGTCGCCTGCCGCAAGGTCGCGGAGCTCACCCAGCTCGCCGTGATCAAGCTGCGGGACGGGGGCGCCCTCGACCTGCGCCGGGTCGAGAGCATCGACCAGGCCGCCGGGACGAAGGAGCACCCGCTCACGCTCCTGTTCCGCGAGCTCGAGGGCAAGTACGTGGCGGGGCGGGTCACGCAGCCGATCACCTACTACGTCACGCTCGGGAACGAGGACGAGGCGAAGTGGACGCTGCGGATCGATCCGGGCGGCTGCGAGGCGCGGGTCGGCAAGCCGAGCCAGCAGGCGGACTGCGTGCTCAAGACGACGCCCGAGATCTTCACCAAGATCGTCCGCGAGGCCTACACGCCGAGCCCGATGGAGTTCATGACGGGCCTCGTGAAATCGAACGACATCTCCCTCCTGCAGACCTTCCAGAAGGTGTTCGACCTCGCATGAGCCGCTACCTCGTCACCGGCGCCACCGGTTTCCTGGGTTCGCACCTCGTCGCGGAGCTCCGCGGGGCAGGCCACGAGGTCGTGGCGCTCTGCCGGACGGAGGCGCCCGCGCTCGCCGGGGAGGGCGCCCTCGTCCGCCGCGGGGACGTGCTCGACGCGGCGTCGGTCCGCGCCGCCGCCGAGGGCTGCGAGGGGCTCTTCCACTGCGCCGGGCGCGTCTCGCGGCGCCGCGAGGACGCCGAGCTGCTCTACCGGATCCACGTCGAGGGGACGAAGATCACCCTCGACGCGTGCCGCGACGCGGGCGTGAAGCGCGCGGTGATCGCGAGCACGAGCGGCGTCGTCGCGGTGAGCCGGGATCCGAACGACATCCGCGACGAGACGGCCGAGCCGCCGATCGATCTCCTCGCCCGCTGGCCGTACTACCGCTCGAAGCTCTACGCCGAGCGCGCGGCCCTCGATCGCAACGGCCCGGGCTTCGAGGTCGTCGCCGTCAACCCGAGCATCCTGCTCGGCCCGGGCGACGTCCACGGCGCCTCGACGGGGGACGTGGTGAGCTTCCTCGAGCGCCGCCTGCCCTTCGTCCCGGCGGGCGGCCTCTCCTTCGTCGACGCCCGCGACGCGGCGCACGGCATGGTGCTGGCGATGGAGAAGGGCCGCCCGGGCGAGCGCTACCTGCTCGGCGCGGCCAACATGAGCCTGGAGGTCTTCTTCCGCCGGCTCTCGCGCATCTCGGGCGTCCCGGCCCCCGCCCTGCGGCTCCCGCGGAGCGTCGCGCTGGCGAAGGCGGGCGCGCACCTCATCGAGCAGGCGCGGAAGCGGCTGCCGATCGATCTGCCGGTGGATCCGGTGTCGGCGGAGATGGGCCAGCACTTCTGGTACCTCGACGCGACCAAGGCCCGGCGCGAGCTCGACTGGACGCCGCGCGACCCGCTGGAGACGCTGGCGGACACGGTCGCGGACCTGCGCGCGCGGGGCGTGGTCTGGCCGCAGGGGTGACGCGGCGGCGCGGGTCAGCCCGCCCGGCGGAGCGGGGTCGGCGGGAACAGGTCCTTCATCTCGAGCGGCAGCTGACCCCGGAAGCCCTCGATCTCCCCGGCGGACACGCTGTCCGCGACCGCCTCGCAGATCGACTGGAGCACGAAGCTGGCCGCCTCGCGGTCCATCTGCAGCTCGCGCGCGACCGCCTCCTCGATGGTGTCCGTGGTGATGCGCTTGTCCGGCCCGTCGAGGAACGGATCGAGCGACGGGTGGAGCCTGGAAGGGAGCTGCGCGATGAGGTGCCGCGCCTCCTGGGGTGTCACCCGGCGGCACAGGTGGCCGAGGACGATCTGCAGCGCGAGCTCCGCGCGGTCGCGCTGCTGGAGGCCGCTGTGCCGCTCGACCGCGCGGAGCAGCCGGCCGTAGGCGTTGTCCGCCCGCGCCTTGCGCCGGGTGATGGATCGCACCGGGCGCGAGATCTCCGGGCGCGCGGGCTCCCCCGGGTGCGTCGCGCCCTCGGGCTTGAACCGGGCGGCCACCTCGAGCTGCGCCCTCACGACGGCTCCGGCGGCCTGCGCGTCGATGACCCCGTCGGCCAGCAGATCGTCGAGCGTGACCAGCCCGACGGGCCGGCCGTTCTCGGTGATCGGCACGCGCCGACACGCACGCTCGCGCATCGTGCGCACGGCGTCCTCGACCGACGCGCTCACCTCGAGGGCCGCGACGTCGTCCGACATGATGTCGTGCAGCGGTGTGCTGCGCGCGTCGAGCTCGCCTGCCACGACCTCGATCGCGATGTCGCGGTCGGTCACGATGCCGGCGAGCTGTTGCGTGTCGTGGACCAGGATGGCGCCGACGTGGTTGTCGACCATCGCCCTGACGGCCTCGTAGGCGGTCGAGCGCGGGCTCAGGACGATCATCCGCGACCGGCGGTACTTTTCGAGCGACATGACGGGAGCCCCTCCCCTGGGCAGCGTGGGTACGTGCGTGCGCCCCAGCACGACTAGCCAGAACGGTACCAACCTGGGCCGCGACGGCTCGAGGGGACGCGCTCAGCGCGCCCGCCCGGCGCCGCTGCCCTGGCGGCCTCGGCCGTCCGAGGGCACGAGCCGCACCATCCGGTGCAGGAGGCCGTCGACCCGCTGCAGCCAGCCGCGCCAGGCGGCGTACTGAGCCACCGGGATGGTCGAGCGATCGACGACCACGCGCTCCTTCACCACCACCGCGTCCTTGCCCGGCACCCTCTCGAACGTGAGCGTCGCGCGGCCGAACTCGCCGCCGTCCTCGTCGCCCCCGGGCGGGAGCTCGGCGAACGTGTAGCCCGCGGGCGCGACGATCGTGATCGTCCGGTGGTGGTGGCGTGGCGCGAGGCTCGGCGGGAGCACCACCGGCAGCGCGCGCTTCACGAGCGGCGCGAGCTGCGACGTCAGCGTGGAGGTGCCCGCGAGGGGCACCGCGAGCTCCGCGCCCTCGCGGCGCGCGAGCCCCTCGGAGCGCGCCTCGAACGCGAGCGACGCCGCCCCCTGCGGGAGATCGGCCCGGAACGTCACCTCCGGCTTCACCTGGATGGTCGGGAACCAGCCGTACGCGAGGTACTGCTCGACCCACTGCGCGCGCGCGTCGGCCTCGGCCAGGTTCGACCGGAGCTCGAACGCCGCGTCGCCGATGTGCCGCTCCCTCGCCGCGAGCTCGCCGGCGCCGGTCGGGTGCAGCGCGATCGTCCACGCGGCGTCGACGCCGTGGTCGGCGGGCGAGCTCGCCGGCGTCTCGACGATCCTCGGCGGCCCGTCGTCGACGAACAGCGCGAGCGTGCGCGCGTCCATCGCCGGCAGCGGGCCGAGCCGGCTCTGCGGGCTCGTCGCGTCGAGCCACAGGCCGGGCGCCCCCCCCTTGCCCGGGAGGTACGCGATGCCGTGATCGAACGCCGGGATGGCCGCCACCTCGCTCCGCAAGAGCGACGGCTGGCCCGTGTAGCGCGTCTGCACCAGCACCTCCGTCGCCTCGATGCCGATCGACTTGAGCAGCGTGATCAGCAGCATCGCCTTGTCGTCGCAGTCGCCCTGGCGCCGGGCCAGGAGCTCCTGCGGCCGGTTCGGCAGCCACCACTCGCCCGACACGAAGTTCACGTAGCGGATGTCGTCCGCCACGAAGTCGAAGAGCGCCCGCAGCTTGTCCTCGCGCGTCACCTTGCCCTTCGTGAGCTCGGCGGCGAGCCGCCGGACCTGGTCGTCGGGCTCCGTGAAGCCCGCGACCGCGCCCCGGTACCACTCCCGGAAGTCGTGCCAGCCGTGGAACGTCGACCCCACGACGACCGGCAGCACCTCCGCGAGGTGCGGGGCGAGCGGCTCCTCGGGCACCTCGGGCGGGTCGTCCCAGATGAACCGCGTCACCTCGCGGCCCTCCTCCTCGGACCGGAGCACCCGCTCCGCCTTGCCGTTCAGGACATCGATCGCCAGCGGGTCGCTCTTCGGCGAGTCGACGACGACCTCGTTGTAGAGGATCGGCCGCGTGTCGGTCGAGCCGACGTAGTCGATGAAGTAGAACGGCGCGTCGCCGCGGCGGCCGACGGGGCCCGGCGTCCAGGAGCGCACCGCGACCTCGACCACGTCGCCCGTCCTGAGCCTGGGCCACCGTACGAACGGCCTCGCCCCGCCCGAGCCCTGCTCGTCGGGCTGCGCCACCGAGCCGTCCTTGCGGTGGACGCGCGCGAAGAGCAGCTCGGTCTGCGCGCCCTCGGTGGGGATGTCGCGCTCGTAGAGCTCCTGATCCGAGCGCGGCTCGATGACGATCTCGCGCGCGTAGTGCATGAGCTGCGAGACGCGCTTGTCCGGGTGGTAGGTCACGACGCGCACCCAGTGGAGCTGCCGATCGGCCACCTCCCCGACCTTCGCCGGGGCCCCTCGCGCCCGCGCGAGGAAGATCTCGGGCGCGACGAGGTGCCGCTCGTCGCGCATGCGCCGCCGGCCGGGCGCGGAGGGCGAGCCCTCGCCGAGGCGGAGGGCGAGCTCCGCCCGGAGGAGCGGGTCGCCCGGCGCGAGGTCGCGCGCGCGCGCGAGCGCGGCGTTCGCCGCGGCCGCCCACGGGCCGCCCGCCGTGCCCTGCCGCGCCGCGGCGAGCGACCGGAACGCGCCGGGCTGGTTCGGCGCGATGTGGGTGGCGTAGGACAGCACCTCGCGCGCCCACGCGCCGCGGCCCGCGTCGTGGAGCGCGCGGCCGATGCGGATCACGTCCTCGGCCGACGTCTGCTGCGCGAGCGCGCGGGCCGCCGCCACCTCCAGCGCGGCGCCGCCCTGGTGCTCGAACGCGAGCACATAGGGCGCGCCCCGCGACTCGGGCGCGATCTCGGCGAGCCGCTGCGCGGCCCGGAGCTCGAGGGCAGGGTCCCGCCGGGCCGCGGCCGCGATCTCCTGCCAGACGACGACCGGGGTCCGGCCCTTGTGCTGGCGCTCGATCGCGAGCAGCTCCTCGAGCGCCGCCCGGCCGAGCCCCGACGGCGCGAGCTCCTTCTTGACGAGCGCCCTGAGGACGCGCGCCTCGGGATCGCGCGCCGAGCGCAGCGGCTGCTCGCGCAGCGCCGCGGCCGCCCAGTCGACCCGGCCCGACGCGAGGTGGGCGGCGACGAGCCTGCGCTGCGCGAAGGCCGCCGAGGCGCGGTCCTTCTCGGTGAGGCCGCGGGCGCGCGCGGCCTCGAGCCAGCCGCTGCGGTTCGCGCCGAACGGGGACACCCACCCCGCCATCGCGAGCGCGTCCGGGGACACCTCCGGCGCCCGCGTCACGCGATCGAGCAGCCCGGGCGCGCGCGGCGATCGCTGATCGTCCGCGCCCCCGAGCGTGCGCACCACGGCGGCCGAGAGGACTTGATCCAGCGGATCGCTCGCGCCGACGTCGAGCGCCCTGTCGAGCGCCGTCTTGACGACGGTCACGCTCGAGGGCGCCGCCGGGGGCGCCCGGAGCGGCGAGAGATCCGACGAGGTCGGGAGCGGCGCCGGGCGGCGCTGCTCGTCGGTGAAGCGCACGCGGACCCGCCCCGCGTCGGCGATCGCGCCGGTGCACACCTTCAGCGCGAGCAGGTGATCGCCCGCGGGCGCCTCGATCCGCGCGGCGATGCGGTCGAGCACGAGGCGCTCGTGGGACGCGTCGCTCGACGCGACGTCGGCGCCGTCCCACGCGACGCGCACCGCTCCGGTCGCGGCGACGTGGGCGAGGATCGGCGCGCGATCGAGCGCGGGCGGGATGGTGACGCGGGAGGCGAGGTACGTGCAGCTCTCGGCGCGCGGGTGGATGTAGAGGTCGAGCGGCACGCCGCGGGCGGTCGACGCGGCGGGCAGCACGCGGCGCCACGCGACGTCGTAGACGCCCCAGGAGTAGCGGGCGCCCATGTCCGAGAAGCGCCGGCCGTCCGCCTCGGGGCCCTCGCGGCGCGCGAGCCCGTCGCCCGAGTTGTCCTGGAACGGCCCCAGGATGGCGAACGCCTTGACGAGCCCGGATGCGTCCGGGGGGGCGTCGTACGACACGGCGCGCGCGCCGGGCCACGCCGCGGCCGGCGGCTCGGGGGCGAGCGAGAGGGCGAGCCAGCGCGCGTCGTCGGCGAGCGGCGAGGAGGACCGCGCGATCCGCGCGAGCCCCTCGCGGGCGCGGCCCTCGGCCGCGCGCTCGGCGAGCGCCGCCGCGATCACGAGCCCCGCGATGGCGTCGTCGCCGCCGCGCTGCGCCCGGGCCAGCGCGGCGCGGAGCATCTCGTCGGGCGTCGCGGCGGTCCACCGCGGCGAGAGCGCGATGGGGGCGCGCTTCTCGCTCACCTTCGCGGGGCCCGCCGCCGGCTTCTTCGCGGGGCCCGCCGCCGGCTTCTTCGTGGGGCCCGCCGCGGGCTGCGCCGCGGTGCCCACGGCCGCGCCGCCCGGGCGCTGCGCCTGCGCGCGCGCGGGGGCGGGCGCGACGGCGACGGCGAGCAGCGCCGCGATCCATCCGCGCCGCCCGCACCAGCGCGCTGCCCGCGCGCGCAGGCGCCCTCCTCGTCGACTTGCCCCCGGCGAGCTCCGTTCCATCGCTCCTCGCTTCCGGGCCACGGCATAGCGCGGGCCGGATCGCGGCGCGAGCGCGCCGAGAGGCGCGCCGGGGCGCCCCGCGCTGCGCCGGAGCAGCCGCCCGCGCCGGGACCGGTGCGCGCGCCTCCCGGGACCGGTGCGCGCGCCTCCCGGGACCGGTGCGCGCGCCTCCCGGGACCGGTGCGCGCTCCCGGGACCGGTGCGCGCGCCTCCCGGGACCGGTGCGCGCGCCTCCCGGAACCGGTGCGCGAACTTGGCCGGCGAGCGCGCGGTTCACTAGCGTGCTCCCATGCGGCGCGCGTCGAGATGGCTGCTTTCGGCGGTGATGGCCCTGACCACGCTCACGGTCTCGCCCGCGGAGAGCCTTGCCCGTGGCACCCGGGTCGAGTGGAAGAGCGTCGATGTGCCCGCGGGCGAACGCCAGAAAGAGCGGGCCCGCGCGCTGCGCGGCATGCTCAGGAGCGCGGCGAAGAAGGCGGATTTCGGCAAGGCCAGGTCGGTCGTGCTGAGCGCGCGCGTGGTCGAGTTCACCTCGGCGACGCGCGGCGACGTCCACCGCGTGAGCTGCACGCTGGTCGGCCGCGTCGTCGGCGGCCCCACCGCCCGCTCGCGCATCTCGTTCGGCGGCCGGCCCAGCGAGCGGCAGGCGCTGGAGAAGCAGGTCCTCACGATGGTCGCGAACGGCATCGTCGGCAGGCTCGCCTCGATCGTCCGCGCCCGCGACGAGGCGCGCGACAAGGCGCGGGACGACCGCGACGAGGCGCGCGATTGAAGGCGCGCCGGCGCGGGTCGCGCCCTGCGCGCCGGCCCGCGCCGCGCCTCGCTCGACCTTCCTCGCGATCTGGACTACGAGGGCCCGCGCATCATGGAACTCGACCGGATGGTGGCCGAGCTCTTCCAGGAGGAAGACCGCGCTCGGGAGATGGCGGGAAAGCTCATCCAGCTGGCGCAGCGCTCTCCGGCCGCGGCGTGCGCGGAGCGCGAGGGCCTGCTCGCGTTCCTCCGCGGGCCGATGGAGCGTCACATGCGCTACGAGGAGGCGGCCATCTTCCCGCATTTCCAGGCGCACGGCCTCGCCGAGGAGGTCCAGGTCGCGCTGAAGCACCACGCCGCCCTGCGCGAGGCGACCGAGGCGCTCGCGAACGTCGCGCCGGACGGCGACGTCGCGGCGCGCATCGCGAACGTCGCCCGGCTGCTCTTGCACCATACAAATTTCGAGGGCGACTACATTTATCCCGAGCTCACCCACGACGAGTGGCGCGAGTTGATCAGGGAAACGGTTCGTCCGGGCGTCTGACGTCAGCGCAGGAACTCGACAGGGATGTTCCCCTCGACGTAGGCTTTTGCCGCCGTGTCGATCGCAGCTGGTCAGGTGCTGAGCGAGCGCTACCGCCTCATCCGACCCGTCGGGCAGGGTGCGCAAGCTTCGGTGTGGGTCGCCGAGCACCTGGCGCTCAGCACGCAGGTCGCTGTCAAGCTGATCGATCCCGAGCTCGCGAAGCAGGAGGAGGCGCGCGAGCGGTTCCGCCGTGAGGCGACGGCTGCAGCCCAGCTGCGCAGCGCGCACGTCGTGCAGATCCTCGATCACGGCATCGCGGGGGAGCAGCCGTTCATCGTGATGGAGCTGCTCGAGGGCGAGGACCTCTTCGAGCGGCTCGCGCGGCGCCGCCGCCTCTCGCTCCAGGAGACGTCGCGGATCGTGACCCAGGTCGCGCGCGCGCTCACCCGCGCGCACGGGGCCGGCATCGTGCACCGCGACCTCAAGCCGGAAAATTTCTTCATCTCCGCGAACGAGGACGACGAGATCGTCAAGATCCTCGACTTCGGCATCGCCAAGGTGCGGGCGCAGGGGGGGAAGCGGGCCATCAAGCGGACCACCGCCGGCACGCTCATGGGCACACCGCACTACATGAGCCCGGAGCAGGTGAAGGGGCTCCGGGAGGTCGATTATCGCGCCGATCTCTGGGCGCTCGGCGTCATCGTCTACCAGTGCGTGACGGGCGAGCTCCCGTTCGACAGCGAGGGGGTGGGCGATCTGCTGATCAAGATCTCGATCGGCGAGATCCCGGTCCCCTCGAGGGTGAACCCGGAGCTCCCACCGAGCTTCGACGCGTGGTTCGCGCGAGCCTGCGATCGCGAACCGGCGCGCCGCTTCGAGAGCGCGCGCGACCTCGCCGAGTCGCTGGCCCGCGTGGCTGAGCTGTCGACGGAGTCCCAGGGCGCCCTGAGCTCACCGCGACCGCCGCCGATGCCGCCGGCGCCGCCGCGGCCGTCGCCCACCCGCCCGCCGGCGGCCGCGCCGCGGCCGGCGACGGGCTCGTCGATCCCCAAGGCGCCGCCCGTCCCCCGCGTGGCCGATCCGACCGGCGGAGGCCTCTCGCGATCGCCGGAGCCGATGCCGGGCGAGCGATCCGCCGACAGGGCAGCGACTCCGCTGCCGGGGGGGCCGAGCGCGCGGCTCAGCGAGCGGGCTGCCGTCGCGCCGCGGCTCAGCGAGCGGCCCCCTGTCGCGCCGCGGCTCAGCGAGCGGCCGCCGGCCACGCCACCGCTCAGCGAGCGCACGCCCCGCGGCGGGCCGCCTCCGGCGCCACCGCGGCTCGGCGACACCGCTTCCCAGCGACCACCGGCGCCGCGCTCCACCGGCGCACCGCTCTCCGTCAGCAGCGCACCGCGCTCCACCGGCGCACCGCTCTCCGCCGGCGGCGCACCGCGCTCCACCGGCGCACCGCTCTCCGCCGGCGGCGCACCGCGCTCCACCGGCGCACCGCTCTCCGCCGGCGGCGCACCGCGCTCCACCGGCGCACCGCTCTCCGCCGGCGGCGCACCGCGCTCCACCGGCGGCGCACCGCGCTCCACCGGCGCACCGCTCTCCACCGGCGGCGCACCGCGCTCCACCGGCGGCGCACCGCTCTCGACCAGCGCACCCCTCACCCCGCCGCGGAGCAACACGCCGCCCGCGGTGGTGGACGAGAGGCCCGAGGCGACGCCGGTCTCGCCGCCGGGGCCGCCGGCGAGCGCCGAAGCGCCGCACCGCGCAGCAGCCGACAGCGCGCCCTCCCTCGTCGACGTCGACATCGCCGACTTCGAGAACGACCCGCTCGACACCGACGTGGACCAGCCGCGCGCCGAGCTGTCGACACCGCCCGCGCCACCCACGCCCGCGGAGCTCGCACCGCAGCCGCCCGCGTCACCGGAGCTCGCGGCGTCCACGCCCATCGGCGACGTGCCCGTCGCGGCGACCGCACCACCCGCGTCCCCGGCCGCGGCGCCGCCGCCCTCGCAGCGGGCCCCCGCGCCGCCGGGCGTGGAGGCGGTCGAGGACGAGGTGCCTCCGAGCGAGCCGCTGCAACTGCAGCGCCGTGACGGCGCGGGGCGAGCGCCTGCCGGCACGGTCGGCGGCGAGCTCGCCTCGCCTCCCGCCTCGCATCACGCGCCGCGTCCGCCCGCGCAGCCGATCGCGCCGGCTCCGGCCTGGTCGGAGCACGCCGTGCCGTCCGACATCACGGCGGGCCACTGGGTGAAGGGCTCCAGCGTGAGCGGGCTGGCGCACGAAGGGATCCTCCCCGAGCTCGACGCAGGCTCGCGTCGGCGCCGGCTCGTTCGCTGGGTGGCGTTCGCGCTCCTGGCCCTCACCGGCTTCGTCGCCTGGCAGGTCGTCCGCTCGCAGCTCCCGCCGCAGGACGCGCCGGCGGCCACGAGCGCGCCCGAGCCGCCGGCCGCCACGCCGGAGCCCGAGCCGCCGCCCACGCCCACGCCCGCGCCTCAGCCAAGCGACACGCCGCCGGCCGCGCGCGCGGTCGATCCCGGACATCCTTCGGCCAGCGCCGTCGCACCGTCTCCACCGCGAAAGCGGCGCGCGCCGCCGCCGCCGAAGAAGCCGCGAAAACCGCAGCAACAGCAGCAACAGCCCAAGGTGGACGATCTGACGATCGAGATCCCGACCCCGCCGCCTGAGACCACCGCGGCAGAGCCGAGCTCGCCTGCCGGGGCAGAGTCGCCCGCCGGGGCAGGGGCAGAGTCGCCCGCCGGGGTAGGGGCAGAGTCGCCTGCCGGGGCAGAATCGCCCTCACAGGAAGAAGCCACCCCGCAGGCAGAGTGATAGAGGCGGATGGAAACCACAGCGTATCAGCAGTACTCCGAGGAATCCGGCGATTGGTTGAAGAAGGGGAGATCCCGGCTGCTCGCTCACCTGGTGCGTGAGTTCAGCCCTGGAAAGCGCCCCCTGGAGATGCTGGAGGTCGGCGCCGGGGTCGGCCAGAACCTGGGTGTCCTGACGGAGTTCGGGGTCGTCGATGCCATCGAGGTGAGCCCCCTCGGACAGGACGCGATCGCCGGTACGGGCGCGGCGCGGACGCTCTACAGCACGTCGGTCCCGTTCGAGCTCGACCGGCGATACGACGTGATCTGCGCGCTCGACGTGATCGAGCACATCGAGGACGACCGCGGCGCGCTCCAGTGGATCCACGATCACCTGAACCCCGGCGGGATCTTCGTCGCCACGGTGCCGGCGTATCCGTGGCTGTTCAGCGATCACGACCGCGCGTTGCAGCATTTCCGCCGCTACACGGCCGGCACCTTCCGTCGCGCGCTGCCGGCCGCCTTCCGCGTCGAGGCCTGCGCGTACTTCAATCAGCTACTCTTTCCCGCCGCCGTCGGCTCGCGCGCCGCCTGGAGCGCCGCGCGCACGCTGCTCCCCGGCAAGGGCAGCGCGAAGCAATCGTCGCCGAGGTCAGGCCTGGCCTCGGCGGCGCTCGGGGCGGTGCTGCGCGCGGAGGTCGACCTCATCGCGCGCGGGTACCGGCCGCGCTTCGGGCTGTCGGTCTTCTGCGTGGCGAGGCGCGGCGCGCACGCCTGAGCGCCGGGCGCGCCTGAGCGCCGAGCATCTGCGCGCCTGAGCGCCGGACGCGCCCAGCGGAGGCTCCGCGCGCCTGAGCGCCGGGCGCACTTGAGCGGAGGCTCCAAGCGCCTGAGCGCCGAACGTGCGCGTCTGAACGCGGAGGAGGTGGCGACGCCTCGGGAGCTTCGTGGTACGGAGCGCGCCATGACAGGGCACGACGCCACGACGCCCGCCTTCTCCTACCGCAAAGCCGCGCGCTGGACTGCCCACCTCGCGCCGTTCGCCCTCCTGATCGCGATGTTCGGCCTGTTGCAGTGGGGCCACCGCGATGACTCGCCCACGGAGGACGAATGGGCGCACACGACGCGCGGCCTCGCCTGGTGGCAGACCTCGGACATGCGGCTCAACTACGCGCATCCGCCCCTCGCGAACGCGATCGCCGCCATCCCCGTTGCCGCCATGAAGGGCAATGCGGACCTCACCTCGTTCCAGCACTGGAAGGACGCGAACACCGGGCGCGTCGCGCTCGATTACATCAAACAAGACTATGCGCGGGCGCGGGAGCAGCTCTTCCGGGCCCGGGTCATGATGATGCTGATGGCGGTGGCCCTCGCCGCCTATGTGTGGTTCTGGGCCCGGTGGTTCTGGGGCGCGCGCGCCGCGCTGGCCGCGCTGGCCCTCGTCGCGCTCAACCCGACGATCATCGCCCAGGGCCGGTACGTGACCACCGACCTCCCGGCGGCGCTGGTGACGATGCTCGCCGTGGGAGAGTTCGCCCGGTACGCCAGCGGGCGCGCCGGCCGGTGGTCGCTCGTGACCATGACGCTCGCGATCGGCGCGGCCGCCGTCACGAAGTACAGCGGGCTCCTCCTCGTGCCGATCCTCGGCGCGATCGGGGTGCTGCTGGCCGCGATGGGCCGCGGCCGGTTCGAGGGGAAGCCCGCCGCCCGCCGGTTCGGCGAGCTCGGTCTCCACATGCTGCTCGCCGGCGTGGTCATGCTCCTCGTCATCAACGCCGTCTATAAGTTCGATCACACGGGCATGACGGTGCGGGACATCCTCGCTGCGCCCGAGCCTCAATATTCGGTCTCACACGGCTACAAGCAACATCTGATGGAGAAGCACTCGCCCCTGCGGTTCATGCCGGCGGGCATGCCCATCCCTCTCCCGTATACCTATCTCTTCGGCACGGCGGCGGTGACCGCGCTCAACGCCGGAGGCTTCACGTCCTATTTCCTCGGCGAGGTCGTACGGAAAGGCCACTGGGCCTACTTCCCGGTGATGCTCCTCATCAAGAACCCGCCCGCCACGATCCTCCTGCTGATCGCCGGGGTGGTGCTCGCGCTGCGGCGCGTCCGCTCCCTCTCCGTCGAGGTCATCGCCACCGGGGCGACAGCCGCGCTGTTCTTGGCTTCCTTCATGCGGGCCAACCTCAACATGGGTGTCCGGCACGCCATGCCGATCATGCCGCTCCTCGCCGTGCTCGCAGCGCGCTCGTTCGACCGGCTCTGGTCGCTCGCCGCCCCGCGCCGCCCTGTCCAGCTCGCGCTCGCGGGCCTCGTGGCGAGCACCGCGCTCAGCGCGCTCCTCATCGCCCCGAACTTCTTGGGATACTTCAACCTGTTCATCGGCGGCGAGGCCGGCGGCCACAAGATCAGCATCTACGGCGAGGACTGGGGGCAGGATCGCGCCGCGCTGGCGCGGTACGTGAAAGAGCACGGGATCCAGCCGCTCTATTACAATTACCAGACGGCGACGCGCCGGGTCGAATGGGAATACTTCCAGGTTCCCTACAAGCCCCTCCGTTGCAACACGAAGCCCAAACCCGGGTCCTGGGTCGCAGTGCACGCCCTGACCCTGAGGACCGCTCCCAAGAAATGCTACAAGGCCCTTCGCGGGCGCGAGCCGGACGTGGAGATCAACCGCCACATCTATCTTTACCGGATGCCGCCCGGCCCTGCGAGCCCCTGAACGTGGCCTTCGCGCCTACGATGCCGAGCCGGAGTGTGAGAAACCCGGCGCCGTAACTGGAACACCGTGAAAGAAGGGCTCGGCATGGCAACATGTCCGGGTTGCGATGCTCGGGCCGCTCGTCCGCTGCCGTCACTGCGGCCGCGGCCAGCGCCGCTGCCCCGGCTGCCGCCCGATCCGGCGTCGTGAGTCGCTCCGCCGCGCCGGCGCCGCGTGCCGGACCCGGCCTGGCGCTCGCCGCCTCCAGGCCGCTCGCCAGACCCGCTGCCGCGACCAGCAGCAGGCCAAGTTCTTCGCGCAGAGGCCCCGCCGCCGAGATAGGCGCCCCGGAGGCCCGCGCCGGCGCAGGAGCAGCGTCCCGCAACCCGCGCCGCGCGGGCCGCAGGATCGCCGTCCCGCGCTAGTTGAGCAGCTTCTTCGACAGGTGCTTGACCGCCTCCTGCGCCGCGTGCCGCAGCGCGACCTCGACCGCCTTGGAGGACGTGTCGCCTCGCACGAGGATGGCGCAGCTGTCCCCTTCGGCCTCGAATGATGCGAGCGGGAGCTCTTTCGCCGCCTCCGCGGCGCGAATGGGTACCTGCACAGCAAGCGAGCCGACCTCGAGCTCCACGAACCCCACCAGCTCCGACTTGGATAGGTTCTGCATAGATTGAACGTGGGTCGTCCACAGGCGCTTAGCAAGGTCAGGTTTTTCCTGCTTGTCGGTGGGATCGCGCGCCCACCTCGATGGCTGGAAACGCGGTCGCGTCGAGCGCCCCCTCTGCGGCCGCGTTGGGGGGGCGGCCGCCCCGCGCGCGGTCGCGTCAAGCCCCCCTCTGCGGCCGCGTGGGGGGCGGAGCCCGGCGCTCCGGCGCGCCGCGCGCGCTTCCGCACGCATGACCGCTCCGCGTCAGTTCTTCAGGGATGTCAGCTGGTCGGCCATGATGGTGCGGCGGTTGCGGTACACCTGCAGCACGATGGCCAGCGCGATCGCCGCCTCGCTCGCCGCGAGGACGATGATGAAGACCGTGAACACCTGGCCGGACACGCCGCCCGCGACGAAGTGCTCGAACGCGACGAAGTTCAGCGCGGCGGCGTTCAGGATGAGCTCGACGCCGAGGAGGATGCCCACCGCGTGCTTGCGCGTCATCACGGTGAGCAGCCCGAGGCCGAAGAGCGCGGCGCCGACGCTGAGGTAGTGGATGAGGCCGATCTCCACGGCGCCTACTCCCTCTCCCACGCGCGCTTGACCGCGCGGCGCGCGAGCACGACGGCGCCGATCATGGCGGCGAGCAGCACGACCGAGCCGATCTCGAACGGGAGCAGGTACTCGCCGAGGAAGGCGTGCCCGAGCCTGGCCGTGGACGGCATCGCCGGCCTGGCCTCGGCGGGCCAGGGGGTCCGGGTCGCCACCCTGCCGAGCAGGAGGAGCACCGCCGTGACCAGGGCGAACGCCACCGCGAGGCCGCCGCGCGGGTTGGAGACCCGCATATCCTCGATGCGGCTCGTGAGCATCACGGCGAAGAGGATGAGCGTGAGCGTGCCGCCGACGTAGACGAGCACCTGCGTCGCCGCGAGGAAATCGGCCGAGAGCAGGACATACAGCCCGGCGATGCCGAGGAACGTGCCGAGCAGGGCCAGCGCGGAGTGGATGATGTTCCTGGAGAACGCCACGACGCCGGCGGAGCCGAGCGTCAGCGCGGCGAGCCCAAGGAAAGCGAGTGCGCTCAGGGAGGGCATGTGAGGAGGACCGGGACGTTAGACCGCGACCTACCCCCCATCAAGGGGAACGCCCCGCGCTCACGCCGCCGTGCCGGCCTTCGCGCTCCCCGCGCCGGCCTTCGCGCTCCCCGCGCCGGCCTTCGCGCTCCCCGCGCCGGCCTTCGCGCTCCCCGCGTCACCGTCGCCAGCCCCGCCGGCCTCACCGCTGCCGTCCCCCTTGCTCTTGCCGTTCTCGCTGCGCCAGAGGGCGCGCAGCTCCTCCAGGACGGCGGGGTTGTCGCGCATGGCGCGCTCGCGGGCCTCGCGGGCGTGGGGGCCGTACTCGCCGACAGGCACCTCGCCGAGGTCCTTCGGCGCCTTGTACAGCGGCACCAGCCCCTCCGGGATGAAGCGGAACGTGAGGTGATCGAGCGTCGGCGCCGCCCCCTCGAACTCGCGGGTGTGGCGGATCGCGCCCGTCGACTCGGTCTTGCACGCCTCGACGCAGAGGCCGCAGTACATGCACTTGCCCATGTCGATGTCGAAGCGGCTCATCGCCTGCTTCTTGGTCGCCGGGTCCTTCTCGAGGTCGATGGCGATGCACTCGATGGGGCACGCGCGCTCGCAGCGCTTGCAGCCGGTGCAGATGTCCATCTGCACCTCGAGGAAGCCGCGGTAGCGCGGGGGCAGCGTCTCGCTGACAGGGCGATCCGTCCTGTCGGGGTACTGGACGGTGATGGGTTCCCGGAACAGATGGGAGAACGTGACCGCCATCCCTTCCAGGATGGTGCTGGCCGCGTTCGAGATGCTCTTGATGTACTGGGTGAGATCCATGGCCGGGGCTCTCGGGGGACCTGACGCGCCCGGACAGACCGTCCGGAGCGGCGAGCCGCCACACCAGCCAGGGTAGCAGATCCCCACCCCTCTTCAGCCTCCCACCCGGAAGCCTGCGACCCGGACGCTGCGGGCGTCCGGGCCGGCGCGCGCGATGCGGCCACGGCCGGGCCCGAGCGGCGCCGTGCCTCGGGCGGGAGCGGCGGCGAGGCGGCGGAGAGCGTGGCGCCCGCGATCCTACGGTCCTCCCCTGTTGACGCGCCCCCCCGGTGGCGAGCATGGTCGCCCTACCATGAAGCAGCTCCCCTTGTCGGGAACGTTCACCGCCCTGGTCACCCCGTTCACGCCCGATGGCGAGGCCGTCGACTTCGAAGCGCTGGACGCGCTCGTCGAGGCACAGATCGCGGGCGGCGTCAGCGGGCTCGTGCCGTGCGGGACCACCGGCGAATCGCCGACGTTGACCGAGGCGGAGGCGAGCGCCGTCATCCAGCGCGTCGTCGAGAAGGCCCGCGGCCGCGTGCCGGTGCTCGCGGGGACGGGCTCGTTCTCGACGAAGAAGACCATCGCGACCTCGCGCGCCGCGCTCGCCGCGGGCGCCGATGGCGTGATGGTCGTGATGCCGTACTACAGCAGGCCCTCGCAGGACGGGCTGCGCGAGCACCTGCTCGCCGTGGCCAGGGCCGTCTCGGGGCCGATCGTGCTCTACAACGTCCCGGGGCGAACGAGCGTCGACCTGTCCGCCGAGACGACCGACCGCATCTGCGCCGCCGCGCCGAACGTCGTCGGCATCAAGGACGCCACCGGCAACGTGCTCCGCTGCCAGGAGCTCGTGCGGCGCCTCGGCGACCGGCTCACGGTCCTGTGCGGCGACGACGCGCTGACGCTCGCGATGATGGCGCTCGGCGCGCAGGGCGTCATCAGCGTCACGTCGAACGTGCTGCCGCGCGAGGTCAGCGCGGTGACCCGGCGCTTCCTGGAGGGCGACCTCGCGGGCGCGCGCGCGGCCCACCTGTCGCTCCTGGAGCTGCACGGCCTGATGTTCGTCGAGCCGAACCCCGCCCCGGTCAAGGTCGCGCTCGCCGCGATGGGGCGCATGAGCCCCGCGGTCCGGCTGCCTCTCTCGCCGGCCAGCGAGGCGACCCGGCAGCAGATCGGCGAGGCGCTGCGGCGGCTCGAGGCGGGGCGCGGGGCGTCGTGAAATCCAACGGAGATCACCGAGGCGTGCCCATGGGCACGCTGCTGGAGGCGGCCGCGGCCGAGGAGGTGCGCTCGCTGAAGGTCGCCGTCCACGGCGCGAGCGGCAGGATGGGGCAGGCGATCGTCCGGCTCGCCGCGGGCGAGCGCGCCCAGATCGTGGGCGCCATCGTGTCGCGCGGATCCTCGCGCATCGGCCGCGACGTCGGCGAGCTCGCGGGCACGGGCAACCTCGGCGTGGCGATGAGCGACGACACCAGCGCGGGGCTGCTCGGCGCGGACGTGGTCATCGACTTCTCGCGGCCCGAGGCGCTCCCCCGGCTCCTGCACCTCGCCGTGCGGGCCAAGGTCGCCGTGGTCAGCGGCACCACGCGCCTCGACGCCACGTGCGAGCGGCTGCTCGACGAGGCGGCGCGGCACGTGCCCGTCCTCTGGTCACCGAACACGAGCATCGGCATCCATGTGCTCGCCGAGCTCGCGGCGAGCGCCGCGCGGAGGCTCGGGCCGGGGTTCGACGTCGAGATCGTCGAGGTGCACCACCGCGCCAAGGTGGACGCCCCGAGCGGGACCGCCGTCCGGCTCGCCGACGCGGTACGCGCGGCCCGGGGCGACGCCGGCGGGGGCGAGCCGACCGGGGCGGCGGCGCTCTCCGACGTGTACGGCCGCGAGGGCAACGTCGGTCCCCGCAAGCCGAGCGAGCTCGGGGTCTTCGCCGTGCGCGGCGGGGACGTCATCGGGGACCACACGGTCCACCTGCTCGGCCCCGGCGAGCGCATCGAGCTCACGCATCGCGCCACCAGCCGCGATCTGTTCGCGCGCGGCGCGCTGCGCGCGGCGTGGCACCTGCACGGCAAGCCGCCCGGCCGGTACACGATGGCGGACGTGATCGAAGGCTGACGGCGTCCCTGTCCGGCAGAGGACCGGCGCGCGATCCAGCGCGCGGCGAGCGAGGCCACAAGGTGGTCCGCAGCGCCTCGCCGCACTAGGCTGTCGTGTTCGTATGGAGACGCTCGCTGCGCGGATCGCGCGTGCCGGTCCTCTGCCGGACAGGGACGCTGTGGGCTGGGTCATCCGCCTGGCGAAGCGCGTCGAGCGCATGCACGCGCGCGGGACGGTGCACGGGCGGCTGTCGGCCGCGTGCGTGCTCTCCGAGGACGCGCCGTGCACCTCGAAGGGGTGGCTCTCCGATCCGATCGCGACGCCGTCGTCCGTGAGCTATCGCTCGCCCGAGCGGGCGGCCGGCGAGGGGCCGTCGCGCCGGGACGACACGTGGGCGCTCGCGGTGACCCTCTACGTGACGCTCTCGGGGAAGCTCCCCTTCCCTGCCAGGAACGACAGGGAGCTGCGCCGCGCGATCGGCGCCGGGGCCGCGCCCAGGATCACGCCGCCCGGCGCGGCGGGCGACGCGCTGTGGCTCGTCCTCGAGCGGGCGCTCGCGCGCGACGCGGCACAGCGGATCGTCGAGGTCGCGGAGCTCCGCCGCGCGCTCGAGGCGGCGCGGCCGGACGGCGGCGGCCTGGATGAGCTGCCCCCGCTCGACGAGCCCGCGCTCGCGGAGCCGCCGAGGACCGCGCCGGCGCCGCGCCCGTCGAGCAGCGGGCTGAGGCGGGCTTCCAGCTCGCCTCCGGGCGGGCGCTCCAGCTCGCCTCCGGGCGGGCGCTCCAGCTCGCCTCCGGGCGGGCGCTCCAGCTCGCCTCCGGGCGGGCGCTCCAGCTCGCCTCCGGGCGGGCGCTCCAGCTCGCTACCACCTTCCAGTCCGACCGCAGCGCGGCGGACACCGGTCCCTTTGCACGGGCTCGCGACCCTCGGGCTCCGGTCCATGGCGGGCACGCCCACCACGCCGGTGCCGGAAGCACCGGACCGCCCCTCCAATTCACAGCTCGCCTCGCCCAGCGCGCCGCCGGACCTCGCCGGCGCTGCAGTGGCGGACACCTCCAGCGGCCCGCCCGCGCAGGACGCCCCGCCCGCGCAGGACGCCCCGCCCGCGTCGGATGCGCCGCCCGCGCGATTCGAGCAGACCCCCGTTCCTGCGTCGCCCGGGCCCCGTGCGGCGCAGGAAGAGCCGGAAAGCCCGTGGCCGTGGCCGGTCCGTGAGCTGCACGCGCCGCGTGAGCTGCTCGCGCCGGTGGACCTGCACGCGCCGATAGACGCGCCGGATGCCCCGTCCGCGCCGGATGCCCCGTCCGCGCCGGATGCCCCGTCCGCGCCGGTAGACGCGCCGCACGCGCCGGTAGGCGACGCGCTGCCGCTGGAGCCGCCAGAGCCCTCCTCGCTCGCCCCGGACAGCACCGTCACGCATGCCGTCATCGACGGACGCGCAGGCACGTCGCGCGCGCCGGCCGCGGCGCCGGAACCGGAACCCCGCCGCAAGGCGCGCGCCGCCGCGCGATGGACCGTCGCGCTGGCCGCTGCCGTGGTGGCCCTCGCGGGCGCTGCCGCGGCCTGGATCTGGAGGCTCCCTCTCGGCGCCGCCCCCGCGCAGCCCGCGGGAGCGGCCGCAGCGCCGGCCGCCTGCGTCGCCCCGGCCGGGCCGGGCGTCCCGGCCGAGCCGGGCGTCCCGGCGACAGCCGGCGCGGCCACGCCCGACACGATCGCCGCGGACGCAAGCCCGGAAGGCGTGCGCGCCGCAGCGGCCGAGCCGGCGGACGCAGGGCCGGCGGACGCAGGGCCGGCGGACGCAGGGCCGGCGAGCCACGCGCAGGAGGGAGACGCGACCACGGCGGACTTCGCCGCGTGCGCGGCGCCGCTGTTTCCCGAGGGGAGCGTCGACCCCGCGACCGCGGGGCAGCTCTCGTCCGTCTGCGCCGAGATCGACCCGAGGGAGGGCGCCGCCGCGCTCCAGGGCCACCTCGCGCAGGCGGCCGGGGCCCGGGGCGCCTCGGCCGCGACCAGAGAGTGGGACCGGCTCGGCTGGTATGACCTGGCGATGCTCGCCGCCCTGCGCGCCCGCTGCTGCCCCGCGCCGCCGCCCCTCGAGCTGCCCCCCGCGCCGAAGCGCTGCGCGCCGCTCGACGCGGCGCTGAACGACCTCGGCGCGGCCGTGGCGGCGTCGTCCGGCCCGGACGATCGGGCGGTCGCGAAGGCGACCCGACGCTACACGCAGGCGGTCCAGTGCGTCGTCCGGGCCCGCGCGGCGAGCCGTTACGGGCGTGAGGGTACGCCCAGGCGGAGCGAGGCGCGCGCCTTCAAGAAGGCGCTCGCGCGCGCGCTGCGGGACGCGGCGCCGCGGCGCTGAGCCGCGGGCGGCGCCGGGCGCGCGGCTCGGTCGATCGACCGCCTCGCCGGGCGCGCGGTTCTGGGGTAGCGTCCGCGTTCCCATGTCCAACGAAGCGAGCGATCTCCTGCTCGAAATCGGCGTCGAGGAGCTCCCCTCGTCGTTTGTCGAGGCCGCGCTCCGCGCGCTCCCGGATCTCGCAACGAAGCGCTTCGCGGAGCTCAGGCTCCGCCACGGCGCGCTCCGCGCGCTCGGCACCCCGCGGCGGCTCGCGCTGCTCGTCTCCGGGGTCGCGGCGCGCCAGCCAGACCTCGAGGAGGAGGTCACGGGCCCGCCGGTCAAGGCGGCCTTCAAGGACGGAGCGCCCACCAGGGCGGCCGAGGCGTTCGCGCAGAAGCTCGGCTGCGCCGTCTCGGATCTGCGCCGCGTCGAGGGCCCCAAGGGCGAGTACCTCGCGGGCACCCGGCGCGAGGCCGGCAAGCCCTCGGCCGAGCTCCTCCCGGCGGCCCTCTCGTCGCTCGTCGCGGCCATCCCGTTCCGCAAATCGATGCGCTGGGGGGCGGGAGATTTCGCGTTCGGCCGCCCCATCCAGTGGCTGGTCGCGCTCTTCGGCGACGAGGTCGTCCCCGTCGAGCTCGCCGGCGTCCGCAGCGGGCGCGTGAGCCGCGGCCACCGCTTCCTCGCGCCGGGCAAGATCGCGATCGGCGCGGCCCGCGACTACGTGGAGGCGATGCGCGCGGCGCACGTGATCGTCGACCCCGAGGAGCGCGCGCGCCTGATGCGCGAGCGCCTGGTCGCCGCGGCCCGGGAGGCCGGCGGGGTGCTGATCGAGGACGACTTCCTGATCGGCGAGAACCTCTCCCTCGTGGAGGAGCCGCACGTCCTCCTCGGCGGCTTCGAGGAGCGGTTCCTGGAGCTCCCGGAGCGGGTGATCCTCGAGGTCGCGCGCGGGCACCAGCGCTACTTCGGCGTCCGCGACGAGAAGACGGGCGCGCTGCTCCCGAAGTACCTGGCGGTCGTCAACACCGCGGAGGCGCCCGAGACGATCCGGCGCGGCAACGACAAGACGATGCGCGCGCGCCTGTCGGACGCGCAGTTCTTCTACCGGGAGGACGTCAAGATCCCGCTCGCGAGCCGCCGCGAGAAGCTCGGCGGGATCGTGTTCCAGAAGCGGCTCGGCAGCGTGCTCGCGAAGGCCGAGCGCGTCGAGCGGCTCGCCCGCGAGCTCGGCCTCCTGCTGATGCTCCCCGAGCCGACGCTCATGGCCGCCGCCTCGGGGGCGCACCTCGCGAAGTGCGACCTGGTCTCGCTGATGGTGGGCGAGTTCCCCGAGCTCCAGGGGGAGATGGGCCGCGCCTACGCGCTGGCGCAGGGGGTGAGCCCCGAGGTCGCCGACGTCATCCGCGATCACTACCTCCCCAAGGGCGCTGCGGACGCGACCGCGCCGACGCACGCGGGCGCGCTGGTCGCGATCGCCGATCGCCTCGACACGCTCGTCGGCTGCTTCGCCATCGGGCTCACCCCCACGAGCACCGCCGACCCCTACGGCCTGCGCCGCGCCTGCCTCGGCGTGCTGCGCACGCTCCTGGATCGCGATCTCGATCTGCGCCTCGGCGACGCGTTCGGCGCCGCGTACGCGGGCTACGCCGGCGTGGAGCTCAACGTCGCGCGCGAGGAGCTCGCGGCGCGCCTCGGCGAGTTCTTCGCCGACCGGCTGCGCGGCCTGCTCGCCGACCGGCTCCCGCACGACGCGGTCCTCGCGTGCCTGCCCGTCGCCGCGGATCGCCCGCTCGATCTGCGGGCGCGCGTGCGCGCCATCGACGCGCTGAGCCCGGACGTGCGCGCGCGGGTCGGCGAGGTCTTCAAGCGGGCCACCAACATCGCCGACAAGGCGCCGCCCGGCGAGCCGGTCGCGCCGTTCGGCAAGGACGTGCACCCGAGCGAGGCGGCGCTCTTCGAGGGCTACCTCAAGCTGCGCGAGCAGATCGCGTCGGACGTCCGGAGCGGCGCGTACGACGCGGCGTTCAAGGCGGTGGCGGCCTTCGCGCCGCTTCTCCACCAGTACTTCATCGACGTGTTCGTGATGACGGACGACGCGGCCGTGCGGGACAACCGCCTCCGGCTGATGCGCGCCCTGTCGGAGACCTGCGCGAGCCTGGCCCGGCTGGAGCTGCTCGGCGAGGCGCCGCGCGCCGCGTCCTGAGAGGGCGGGCGCGGCGGCCGTCCCGCTTGCTCAATCGCTCAAGCGGCCGCTCGCCGGCGCCCGGCTTCGCTGACCTCAGCGTCGAAATCGTCCAGAAGGCAACCACGTCCTCGAGCGCACGCGAGGTCGCGATGGGGCTCATCGAGGGCGACCCGCCCGAAGAGCTCACCTGAGCCAACGATTCCGCGTCGTTACCGGTAATCGTCACGCGATGACGAAGGCCATAATGAGAATTTTGGCGACGTTCCCGTAATGCTCACGCTCGAGGCGCTGATCGCCTCGGGCAACGCGTCCCAGGGCCCGTGAGATGTGCTGCTGGCGTCGATCGCCGGCCCGCGAGGGCCGCCGGAGCGCGCTGGCCTCGACGGTCCTGGTGGAGTAAGGAGGGTTGACCAGGAGGCACCATGGGCATCTCCATCGCGTACCGCGGCAAGCTCCGTGATCCGGCCCTCGTCCCAGAGCTCGTCGGCGATCTCGCCGCCAAGGCCGAGTCCGCAGGCTGGCTCAGCAAGACCATGAAAGAGCTCGTGGCCGAGAAGCGCGTCACCTGCTCCGGTCTCGAGGGGATCACGCTCTACCCCCATCGCGAGTGCGAGCCGCTGCACTTCCATTTCGACGAGGAAGGCACGTTCACCAACCACTACTATCATGCCCTCCTCAGCGACACGGAGATGGCGAACATGATGCGTGAAGCGCTGGCCGAGTCCGCGGCCCTCACCCGCAATCTGGCCCGGAGCACGCAGAGCTCGCAGGCGGGCGCCGGGCCGCGCATCACCGTCCCCGACCTGCCGGAGGCGCCAGGGGTCGAGTTCTTCAAGCAGGGGAGCCGTTACAACTGGACCAAGACGCAGTTCGCGGGCCCCAAGGTGCATGTCGCCGTGTGCGCCATCCTGCGTTACGTGAAGGAGCGCTATGCCCCCGATCTCGAGGTCAAGGACGACAGCGGGTACTTCGCCAGCGGCGACTACGCGAAGCTCGAGGCCGGGCTCGCTCACGTCGAACGCCTCGCCTCGATCACGACGGACGCCATTCAAGCCGCGGCCACGTCGAGCAAGGGCCCGATGACCCTCGACGAGTTCGTGAACCGGATCAACGAGGAGATCGCCGAGGCCAGGAACAGGCTGCACTGAGGAGCGGCGGGACCCGCGCCGGGAGGCATCCCGGGAGGGCAGCGCCGGGATGCCCCCGAGGGGCGACGCCCCGTCAGGCGACCGCCCCGGTCCAGCGCGGCGCGCGCTCGCTCGACGCCATCGCGAGCAGCCGGCTGACGCGCTCCTCGGTCGTCGGGTGCGTCGAGAACCACTTCAGCACCGAGGCGCCCCCCGCGAGCGGGCTCACGATGAAGAGGCTGGCCGTCGCGGGCCGCGCCGCGGCCTCCGAGGGCACGACCGCCACGCCGTGCTCCAGCTTGGAGAGCGCGCTGGCGAGCGCCTCCGGGTCGCCGCACAGCCGCGCCCCGGTCTCGTCCGCCATGTACTCGCGCGAGCGCGAGATGCCGAGCTGCACGAGCGTCGCCGCGATGGGCGCGACGATCGCGAGGGCCAGGCCGCCGAGCGGGCTCCCGCCCTCCTCCTCGTCGGACTGGCCGCCCCCGAAGATCCCGGCGAAGCTCACCGCGTGGGCGATCCACGTGATGCCGGAGGCGAACGCCGCCGCGATGGTCGACACCAGGATGTCGCGGTTCTTGATGTGCGCGATCTCGTGCGCCAGCACGCCGCGCAGCTCCCGCTCGCTCAGGAGCTGCAGGATGCCCTCGGTCACCGCGACCACGCCGTGCTCCGGGTTGCGCCCGGTGGCGAAGGCGTTCGGCTGCGGGTCCGGAATCACGTAGACGCGGGGCTTCGGGATCTCCGCCCGCCGCGAGAGCTCCTCCACCATCCTGTGCAGGCCCGGCGCCTCCGCCGGCGAGACCTCGGCGGCGTGGTGCATCGCGAGCACGATGCGATCCGACATGAAATACGCGCCCAGGTTCATGGCGAGCGCGAGCACGCCGAACAAGACGAGGTACCCCGGCCCGAGCGCCCCACCGATGGACACCAGGATCGCCGACATCACGCCGAGCAGCAGGATCGTCTTGATCTGATTCTTCATTAACTTCGTTACCTCCTCGGAACCGAGCGCTGCAAACGTCGCTCCCGGAGATCGATGTGTCGCGCCCCCGGGCCTGGCAATACCGCGCGCCCCGGATCAGCAGGCGTCCCATCCCGTGGATTCCCGCGGCCGATCTCCCGACCGCCGCCCCATTTCGCCCCGATCCGTTCGCCGCCGCCCCATTTCGCCCCGATTCCCCCCGAGGCGCCCGTCGGACCTGGACGGCGGGCTCGGGTGGGTGGGGCAGGCTGGGGGCTCGCCGGAGGGGCGGGAGTGCAGGCGAGCCACGAAAGGGGCTCGCCGGAACGCACGCCCCGGAGGCGAGCCCCCAGCCTGCCCCACCCACCCGAGCCCGCCAGGCGAGGCGCGTCAGGCCTGCCAGATCGCGAGCAGCCAGACCGCGACCCCGGCCGCGCACACCAGCAGCCCCGGCACCGCCCGCGGCCAGACCCACCGGCCGGTCACCGTCACCGCGCGCCGCACCACCCAGAGCGCCCCGGCGACCCAGGCCGCGAACGCCAGCACCAGCGCGACCACCCAGCCGGTGCGCGGCGCGTCGTTGCGCGCCAGCGCCTCCAGGTGCTCCCGCGCGACCACGGCCGCCGGATCGGTCCGGGTCCCCGGCGGGCGCGGCGCGGCCGCCGCGAGCCGGGCGATGGCCCGGTTCGCCTGCTCCAGATCCTCCGCGTGCGGCGTCGTGAGCCACCGGGTCTCCAGGGCGGCCGAGCGCACCGCGCGCCACGCGAAGAGCGCCGTGTCGGCCTGGCCGAGGCCCTCCGCCGCCGTCGCGAGCGCGATGAGCCGCTCGTACGCCACGCGGACGTGCGGGGCGCCGGGGGCGTACCAGCCCGCCGCCCGCCGGGCGTGGAGCGCCGCCGCGTGCGGATCGCCGGCGAGCAGCGCGGCCGTGCTCTCGGCGATCTCCCGCTCGCCCGCGACCACGACGCGCAGCGACGCCGCGCCGAGCAGGAGGCCGGCGACCGCGAAGCCGCGCAGGATGCCGAGCACGACCGGGAGCTTCACAGAAAATCGCGCTTCTTGAACACGAACGCCGCCACGGCCAGGAGCCCCAGCGCCCAGCCGACGCAGGTGGTCGTCGCCCAGCCCAGGTAGACGAGGAGGTTCGCGTCGGCGACCTCGCCCGCGAGCAGGGGGCGCGGCGGCACGTAGATCTGCAGGTTGGGCACGACCCTGGAGAGGGCGCGCGCCGCGGCGCTGATCTGGGGGCCGAAGTACTTCACCGGCATGCGCGCGAGCGCGTCGGCGTTCCGGCCGACGAGGAAGACGCCCAGCGTGAGCACCGAGGACAGGAACGGCGTGGAGAACGACGAGAACAGCGTGGCCAGCGCCGCGACGATGCCGACCTCGAGGAACGCGAGCGCGCTCCCGGCGAGCACGACGCGCCGCTCGGTGGGGGCGCCGTCCGACAGCAGCACGCCGAGGACGAGGAAGACGGCCGACCACGGGATGAACCCGTAGGTGCGCGCCCCCGGGGAGCGCCACGCCGCCAGGCCGAGCGCCGCGAGCGAGGCGGCGCCGGCGCCGATCACGAGCGACGCCGGGCGGCCGGCCAGCACCGCGCCGATCAGCAGCACGAGCCCGGCGTCGGCGAGGATGAACACCGCGAGGGTGAGCAGCGTGCCGAGGTACTTGCCGACGAGGTACTCGCCGCGGCGGATGGGGCGGGCCAGGATGGGGAAGACCGTCTTCTGCTCGAGCTCGCGGTACAGCGACGTCGCGCCGATGATGACGGCGACCGCGATGCTGAACACCGAGAGCGACGCGACGCCGAGGTCGCTGACCACGCGCGCCCCGTTGCGGAGCGTGTAGGCGCCGACGATGATCGAGTAGAACGCGACCGCGAAGGCGAGGCCCGCGAGGCCGATGAGGATGCGCGCCCGAAGCGACTCCCGGTAGGTGTTGAGGGCGATCGCGGAGATGCGGCCGAACATCGGGGGCCGACGTTAGCAAGGGACCGGGGGCGCGTGAAAGGGCCGCGGGTCAGGGCACGGCGCCCCGCGCACCGGGAAACCAGGGGCCGCGCGGGCGATCGTGGCCGTCACCCTGGAGGGAACGGACGCCCGGATCGAGCGCGAGATCGAGGAAGCTCCCCGGGTCGCGCGCCCCAGCGCACGACGCCGTGGCGCCGTCGCGGTGGGCGCCGTCCTGGCAGGCCCTGTCGCCCGGCGTGAGCCGGCGGCCGGGACACGTCAAGCGGGAAAGGGGCGCGCCGGCGCCTCGAGCGAGGCGGACGGGAATGAGCGTAGCAGGGCACGGCCACGTCTGGCATCATGGCGCGCGATCCCGCAAAACGCGGCGGACAGAGGGAAATCAGGGTGACGAGCGACAGACTGACCCGACCCGAGCTGACGTGGTTGCTGGCGCAGGAGGCGCGCAGCGCCGCCCAGAAGCTCCGCCAGGGCGTGGGCATGATCGCGGCCGAAGCCACGCCGCTCCCGCCGCCCTCGTCGGAGGACGGCTCGGGCGGCGTGGAGAGCACGCTCAACCGGCTCGACGAGGCCGTGAGCATGCTCGCCTCGCTCCACGGCCGGCCGATGCCGCGCGGGCGGCGCGGCCGCGTCGACCTCACCGCCCTGCTCTGGGAGGTCGCGCCCGAGGCGCGCGTGCAGATCGAGATGGGCGAGGGCACCACGGTGTTCGGCGACGAGACCGAGCTCCGGCGGATGCTCCAGGTGCTCATCGCCCAGGGCGGCGATCCGACGAGCCTCACCGGCGCGCCCGAGGTGAGCATCCGCCGCGCCGGCGACGAGGTGAGCGTCGGCGTCCACCTCGGCCCGGAGACGCCGGTGAACCTCGAGACCGAGCGGGTGTGGCTGTCGCGGATGGCGGTGCGCTACGGCGGCCGGCTCGAGCTCGACGGGCTCACGCAGACGTTGACCTTGCCGGCCGAGGTCGACCTGCAGCGCCTCGAGGTCGAGAGCCTCAAGAAGGAGCTGGCGGCGGCGCAGGCCCAGGGCGAGGCCTACGCGCGCGAGCTCGCCGCGGTGTTCTCGCGCGCCGAGGGCGAGCGCGAGCGCGGGGCGCTGGCCGGCGTCGTCGCGCGGCTCAGCGGCAGCGATCCGGTGTCGCACCTGCCGCCGAACGGCGAGGGCCTCGCGGTGCTCATCGCCGCGGTGCGGGTGCTCGGCACCCAGCTCCGCGGCATCCTGTCGGCGATCGGCCGCGACATCGCGCCGCTCCGGGGCCACGGCGGCGACATCGGCGAGACGGCGTCCTCGGTGGGGCGGCACGTCACGGCGGCGTCGGAGATCGTCAGCGATCTCGCCAGGCTGGGCGCGTGCCCGCTCCACGAGTTCCCGCGCCACTGCGACGTCGCCGACGTCCTGCGCGACGTCGTGAAGGACGACCTCGCGCGCGCCGCCCGCCACGACGTGCGCGTGGTGCTCGAGGCGCCGGAGAGCGCGCACGAGGTGGTGCCGCAGGGCGCGCTGACGGTGCTCCTGCACGCGCTGCTCGATCACGCCATCAGCGCGTCCCCGCCGGGGAGCGAGGTGGCGGTCACGCTGCTCGACACCCCGGGCGGGATCGAGATCGCGTTCGACGACGCCGGGCCGCCGCTGCCGGCCGCGGCCCGCAACGTGGTGCTGAGCCGCGACTTCGAGGCGGTCGCGCAGGGGCGTCCGCCCGCGCTGCCGCTCATCGCCGGGCACGCGATCGCCGCGCACACGGGCTGCGGGATCGTCATCGAGGACGGTCCGCGCGGGGAGACGCGCGTGCGGCTCACGATCCCGCGATCCGGGTAGCGCCGCGTCGAGGCGGCGGCCCGCCGGCGAGCGCTACAGGAACGAGTTGGCCGGGAAATCGATGTCGAGGTTGAGCTCGGCGCCGCTCACGATCTCGAGATCCTCGAGCGGCAGCGTCGTGGTGACGGGGCGGTCGTCGCGCCGCTCCACGAGGGTCGCGTATCCGCTGTACTCGCCGGGCGGGAGATCCACCGTGAGGCCGAAGTCCTCGCAGGGCGCGACCTCTCTCGCCACCTCACGGTTGTGCTCGTCGTAGAGGAGCAGCTCGAAGTCGGCGGCGCCGCCGGCGAAGCGAGCGCAGGAGCGCGGGCTGCTCCGGCGGCTCACGGTCCACTCCACGGTGAGGCTCCCGTCGGACGGCCGGGGGTGGCGGCCGTCCCGTACGTCGATGATGCACCCCGTGGTCAGGACGCTCGATAGCGCGAGACCGCAGAGGGGATAGACGATCTTGTCCTGATTCATCCTGGATACCGTCCTTTCGCGGCTGCCTCGCCGTCAGCGCGGCGTGTAATAACGGCGCCCCCGTTCGCGCGGATAGCTGAGCTCGCGCTCCGGGACGTAACGCGGCGAGCGCCGGTACGTTTGCCGGTATCGCCTGAGCTCCGCGGGCTCCTCCTCGAAGACGACCCAGCCCCGGTTGGTCGGGTAATACCAGAGGCCGTCGACCAGGTACGCGTAGGTGCCCCGGAAGAAGACGCGCGGATAGGCCGTGATCTCCACGGGGACGGCCTCGGCGCGCGCCGCCGGGTAGCCGGAGACCACGTAGCCTTCGGCCCCGACGGTGCCCAGACAGCCCATGAGCAGCGAGGCGCCCGCGCCGAGCGCGGCCGCCGAGAGCGCGGACCTCATCGCGGAGAGAGGCCGGAGACACCCTCGCACGAGCGAAGGCACGTTGTTGCTCTGCTTCACGTCATTGCTCCTCGGGGCCCCGACTCAGCAATGCCAGTGCCAGCGCCGGGCGCGGCCCGTCGAGACCTCCGGTGACGGCCGGGCGCTCAACGCCCTGCGCGCAGCCCGCCGAGCGCGCCGGCGAGCGCGAGCGCGCGCTGGATCTCGGCCGGCGTCACGATCCCGATCACGTGCTCGCCCTCGTCGAGCACGGCGACCGCGCTCGCCTCGCCGCTCGCCAGCGCCTCGATCGAGCGGGACGCGTCGTCGGAGGCGCGCGCCCTCGGCACGTCGACGGGCATCACCGCGCCCACGGTCACCGGCGCGACGCCGCGCTCCAGCTGGCGCGCGAGATCCCAGACCGTGACCACGCCGATCTCGCGGCGCTCCTCGCCGTCGTGAGGGTCGTCCATCACCCGCGCGCCGACGAGGTTGTCGCGCAGGAGCCGCTCGGCCACCGCGCGAGGGCTCTCGTCCGCGTACGCCTCGCCGAGCCGATCGGTCATGAAGCGCGCGATGGGGATGCCGCGGATCATGTCGCGCGTGCTGGAGCGCGCCTGCTCGGCCGAGGCGCCCATGTAGACGAACACGGCGATGAGCACGAGGATGAAGTTCCACGAGAGCAGGCCGAGCAGCCCGAAGATCACCGCCATCACCTTGCCGATCGCGGTCGCGATGCGCGTCGCGCGCGCGCGCCCCACGCGGCGGAGGAGCAGCCCGCGCAGCACCCGGCCGCCGTCCATCGGGAACGCGGGGAGCAGGTTGAACACGCCGAGGATCGCGTTCGTGATCGCGAAGGCCAGGAGCGCCGCGCCGAGCTCCGTCGGCGCGGGGACCAGGCGAAAGGCGACGTAGCTGGCGAGCGCGATACCGAAGCTCATCAGCGGCCCGGCGAACGCCATCCACGCCTCGTGCTCCGGGTCGTCCCGCTCGAACCACGAGACGCCCCCCAGCATCATCAGCGTGATCGAGCGCACCTTGACCCCGTTCTTGAGCGCCACGAACGAGTGGGCGAGCTCGTGCGCCAGGACGGCGACGAAGAGCCCGACCGCGAGGATCGCGCCCCAGGCGAGCGGCGGCAGGCGCATCGCCTCCCGCGGGAGCCCGAGCGACATGGCGATCACCGAGAACTGCGACGCCGCCAGGTACGCAATGTACGGCAGGAAGATCAGCAAGGTGATGTGCAGCCGGATCGGGATCCCCCGGATCCTGAGTACGGTCAGGCCCTGATCGAACATGTGCCTCCTGCGCCTCGCCCTGGGCAAATGGAGCCGATAAGCGCGTCCGCAAGCCGTCGAGGCCACCTCCCTGCATGGAAAACACGGCCTGTCGCGCGGGGGGTGGGGCGCCGCCGTGCAATGCCTGGCCGAGCGCGGAGCCGAGCTCGACTCCAGCGCTCGTCTGCGTCTGCGTCTGCGTCTGCGTCCGTCCCAGGCGCGTCCGTCCCAGGCGGGAAAGCGCGCTTGTCACCGTGGGGATGCGAGCGCGGCGGCGCTCCCGTCGCGCCCGGATTGGCGTAACTTGGTGTGAGCGAGGTCGTCATGCGCCAGCGCGTCCCGGATGCAGTGATGGCAGCGAGCGCGGAGGAGCTCGCGAATGTCGAGCTGGAGGTCCTCGACTCCGCGATTCCGGGCGGCGCGCCGCTGGATCTCACGGGTCATGTGTTCGTCATCGGGCCGGCCGGCTCGGTGGACGGCGGCGCGCCGAGGGCCGATGGCGCGCCGATCCTCAACGGCAATGGGATGATCTATCGGATCGACTTCGGCAGCGGCGGGCCGGTCCGGCTGACCTCGCGGCTCGCGCGCACGCCCTGTTATTACGCGGACGCCGCCTCGCGGCCCGGGACGCGCTTCGAGGAGCTCGGCTTTCATGACGCCGGGCTCCTGCGCTTCTCGCCCTCCCTCGGCCTGCGCAACCAGCTCAACGCCGCGCTCGTGCCCATGCACGCGCCGCGCGCGCCGGCGCGCCTCCTCGTCACGTACGACGCGGGGAGGCCGTACGAGATCGACCCGGCGACGCTGGAGCTCGTCACCCCGGTCGGGCGCAACAGCGCGTGGTATCCGGGCGCGCCCGTCGATCACCCCTTTCCGATCACGCTCACGACCGCGCACCCCTGCTTCGACGCGGAGCGCGGCGAGCTCTGGGCCGTCAACTACGGGCGCGCGCTCCCCGGCCGCCTCATCGCGTCGCTCCCGCTCATCGACGAGCTCGGCGCGCTCCCGCGCTCGCTCGATCGGCTCGCGTCGGCGGCCGCGTCGATGGTCGAGCAGCAGCTGCTCCGGCCGAGCGCGGACCGGCTCGAGCTGTTCGCGAAGCGCGCGCTCGAGCGCCTGCCCGCGCGCTTCCGCCCCGTCGCGCCGCTCGATCCGGCCGACCTCGCCGCGCGGCAGGCGGCGCGCTTCGGCGGCGTCCCGCTCGCGGAGGCGGCCGGCGATTTCGTCTACCTCCTGCGCTGGGACGGGCACAACGAGCCGGAGCGGCACGCGCTCGTCCTGCCGGGCGGCGCGCCGGTGCGGATCGAGCAGAGCGTGCACCAGATCGGGCTGACGCGGCGCTGGATCGTGCTCGCGGACACGGCCTTCAGGATCGGCCTGGAGAGCGTCGCGAGCCTGCGCGCCCCGGCCAGCCCCGGGGTCGAGCGCCTGCTCCGGTCGCTGCTCACGATGCCGCAGGAGCCCTCGACGACGTTCTACCTGGTGCGGCGGGACGCGCTGCGCCCGGGCGGCGGGCCGGTCGCCGTGAAGAAGATCGTCGTCCCGCTGGAGACGCTCCACTTCCTCGTCGACTACGAGGACGCGGGCGATCGCATCACCGTGCACGCCGCGCACAACTGCGCGACCGATCACGGGGAGTGGATCCGGCCCTGCGACCGGCACGCGGCCGACAAGACGCCGGCGCCGCCGCGGCTGCTCGGGCTGCTCCCGGCCGGGCAGGCGGACGTGCACCGGATCGGCCGGTACACGCTCGACGCGGCGGCCGAGCGCGTGGTGGATCAGGCGGTGTTCGCCGACCCGGAGCGGGCGCTGGGCATCGGCCTCTACGCGTACCGGGAGGCGGGCGCGTCGTGGATGCCGCCCGATCGCCTGAAGAACGTCTACTGGCGCGGGTGCGGGATCTGGGACGATCTCTCGACCGAGTTCGTCGACCGGCTCTACGCGAGCTACCCGCACCGCGCGCTCCCGATGGCGACGCTCCGGCGGCTGCGCGCGGACGGCGGGCAGCCGGACAGCCTGTTCCGGTTCAACCACCGCGCGATGCGGATCGAGGATCGGTACGAGTTCCCCCGGCAGAGCGTGGGCTCCTGGCTCAGCTCGCTGCAGTTCGTGCCGCGGCGGGGCGGCAGCGGGGCGGACACGGACGGGTACGTGGTCGCGCTCGTGACGACGCCGCGCCGCGCGGAGGTCTGGATCTTCGACGCGACGAACCTGGCGCGAGGGCCGCTCTGCAAGCTGGGGCACCCGTCGTTCCGCCCGGGGCTCACCCTCCACACCGCGTGGCTCAACGCGGTCGCGCCGTGGCGGGGCGGATACAGGGTGCCCGTGCGGGAGGATCACGAGGATTTCGTGGCCGAGTCCCCCTCGGACGAGGTGAGGGCGCTGTTCGAGGAGGAGGTCTATCCGCGCTTCGATTGAGGCGCCCGATCAGATCGCGCCCGGGCTCCCGCCGTAGCGCAGGACGTGCGCGGCGGCGGAGCCCACCCCCGTGCCGAGCAGCAGGATGCGGTCGCCGCGCCGGAGCTTGCCCCCCTCGACGAGCTCGGTCAGGCAGATGGGGAGCGACGCCGAGGCGGTGTCCCCGTGGCGGTCCACGTCGCTGTACTGCTGGGAGGCGGACGCGCCCAGCGCCTCGCAGAGGAGCCGCCGCAGCGGGAGCCACGGCTGGTGCGCCACCAGCCAGCGGACGGCGTCCATGCCGACGCCGGCCGCGGCGAGCGCCCGCCGGCTCACCTCGATCGACAGCCGGTGAACCGCGTCGCGCGGCCAGCGCTCGTCCGCCGCCGCGCGGAGGCCGTCGCAGGCGGCGTCCGCGCCGCCCCGGGCCGGCCCCTCGCACCGCGGGGCCTCGCGGGCGCCCGGGGGGCCGGCGCCGCGCGCCGAGGCCTCGACCCCGAGGCCGTCGCTCGGCTCGAGCAGCACGCCCGCGGCGCCGTCTCCCAGGACCGCCGCGAGGTCGTCGCCGGCTCGCGGGAGCCCCGCGCGCAGGCGCCACGACCGCACCTCGCTCGACACGATGAGCACGCGCCGCGCGCCCGCGTCGAGGTGCCGATTCGCCACGTCGAGGGCCTCCGCGAAGCCGCCGCGCGCGGGGCAGAGATCGAGGACCAGCGACGGAGACAGGCCGACCATGCACGCGGCCAGGGCCGCGCCGCCGGCGTCCCCGCGCGCGCAGCCGTCGCTCGTCATGAGGAGGACGTCCACGAACGGGTCGCGGAGCCGGCCCGCCTCGATGAGCTGCCGCAGCACCGCCGCGGCCATGGACAGCGTGGTCTCCGCCGGGCCCGCGAGGCGCCGCTCCCGGACCCCGGTCGCCCGCTCCAGCCAGTCGGCGGACCAGGGGAGACCATGGCTCGTGATGAGCTCCTGGTTCGTGACGACGCGCTCCGGAAGATACTTCGCGACGGCCGTGATGCGACCCCTGGGCATGTTTCCGCTCTGTTCCAGCGCCCGCGCGCAGCGTGCGCCGGCGCAGCAAACCTTGGCCAAGACGACTCGAGCCGGCGGCTCACCGGTCGGTCATTGCCGGGCACGCCGACGAGCCAGCGTCCCGGACACCATGAGGCATACCGCCTTCAGATCACGAATTCGTGCGCCACACCACAATGCACACGATCCCTCCCTCCCCCAGAGAGCAATGCTCAGGGGACCATTGAAGGAACCTCCCGCGCAAGGGGTTGAATCTCGCGCTCTCCAGGCGAACGACCGGAATGTCGGGCGCCGGGCGACAGACACCGAAACCTGCGCGCGTCTCCACATCTCGCTGCGACGGACGCTCGGCGCCGTTCTGTCGCGGAGCATGCGATGATGGCGACGGCGGACGGTTCCGGCCGGGACCGACGCTTCCGCTCTCGCGAGCGCGCGAATGCACGAGCGTGTCGGAGGGGTCCGCGCTGAGCAGGCCGGGGGCAGCGCGCGCGTGTGGCTCGGACGGCGCGATCGGTCGCGTCGGCGCCGGGCGCGGTCCGCGTGTTTCGGATCCCGGAGGGAGGCGCCACCTGTCTCGTGAATCCCACGGCCCGCCGCGACCGCTGCGCGGCGCGCGTCGCGCGGCGCCCTCGGGCGGGCTCCGCGCGCCTCGCGGGCGCTGCGCGCCGCAACGCGCGTGATCGCGCGGGAGGGTGGGATTCCAGCTCTCCGGCGTGACGACCGCGCCTTTCAGGATCCACCACCATCGAATCGCGGAGAACTCCCAAGGGACCGCAGATCCGAGGAGTGCCTATTCCGCGAATGCAGCCCTCGAATTCACGCGGTCGGCACGCGGCAGCCTCTGCACAGGAGCTCGAGGCACACAGCCTGCTCTCCGGTGAGCCAAGGTGTTCGGGGGCCGCAGGGCCGATCAGGGACACCGGGGAGGACCAATGATCTCGATTCATGGCAAGATGATGGGTCTCGCGATGGTGCTTGCGCTCGGCGCCGGGTGCGCGGCCAGCGCGGACGAGGAGCTCGACCTGGAGGCCACGGAGCTCGACGAGGTGAGCGAGGCGCTGGAGGACGCCGAGCGCGGCGGGTACACGTCCCAGGTTCAGGCGCAGGTCGGCCAGATGGGTCCCAGCAAGCTCGGCATGCCCCCGAGCAAGGGCGTGCTGCCCGGCAAGGGGCCCATGCTCCCCGGCAAGGGCGCGTACCCGGGCAAGGGCGAGCTCCTGCCTGGCAAGGGCGCGTTCCCGGGCAAGGGCGAGCTCCTGCCTGGCAAGGGCGCGTTCCCGGGCAAGGGCGCCCTCCCCTCCAAGGGTGGCTATCCCACCAAGGGCGGATACACGGGGCAGGGGCCGGCGCAGATCGGTCAGGCCTCGGTCGGGCAGGCGGGCCTCGTCGAGGCGCAGGTCGGGCAGGCGGGTCCGGCGCAGATCGGCCAGGCCGGCGTCGGCCAGATCGGCCAGGCCGGCGTCGGCCAGATCAGCCAGGCGGGTCCGGCGCAGATCGGCCAGGCCGGCGTCGGCCAGATCGGCAAGGGCCTCGTCGGGCAGACGGGCGCCGTCTCGCAGTCGGGCCTCACCTCGCAGGAGACCGGGCAGCGTGAGGGCGCGCGCTTCTGGGGCGGCCTCGGCTGCGGCCTCGGCGGCTTCGGCTGGGGCGGCTTGGGCGGCTTTGGCGGCTGCGGTCTGACGGCCGTCACGACGTCGATCACCAGCATCATCCCGAGCTGGGGCGGCTTCGGCGGCTGCGGCTTCGGCGGCTTCGGCGGCTTCGGCGGCTGCGGCTTCGGCGGCGGCCTGTGGTGATCCCGCGCTGATCCATTCCCCCATCTCCTGGCACCGCGGGCCCGGGTGTCTCTGGGTCCCGCGACGCCGCTCCAGTTCTCCTCTTCGCTGGAGCTCCCGAGCGCCGGCAGCCTGGGGTTCGATATCCCAGGCTGCCGGCGGCTCCCTCTCTCTCTCCCCGCGAGCCGGGGTCCCCCGGAACCCGGCGTGCCCCACCACCAGGATCCTCCGTTGTCCTGTCAGGCGCCCCGGCCGAGCGCGCGATCCAGGTAGCAGGCGGCGCTGACCAGGCCGAGGTGGGTGAAGGCCTGGGGGAAGTTGCCGAGCAGCTCCCCGCTCGCCCCGATCTGCTCGGAGTACAGGCCGAGGTGGTTGGCGTAGGTGAGCATCTTCTCGAAGATGAAGCGCGCCTCCTCGAGGCGGCCGGCGCGCGCCAGCGCCTCGACCAGCCAGAACGTGCAGATGCTGAAGGTGCCCTCCCTGCCGGTCAGGCCGTCGCCGGCGCCCTTGCCGATCTCGTAGCGATGGACGAGGGTGTCGCTCGCGAGCTCCGCGAGCGTGCGATCGAGGGTGCTCAGGATGCGCGGATCGGTGGGGGAGATGAAGCGCATGAGCGGCATCAAGAGGTTGCTCGCGTCGAGCGCCTCCGAGCCGAACGACTGCACGAACGTCCTCCGCTTCG
Source organism: Sorangium cellulosum (assembly GCF_004135735.1). Classification (GTDB taxonomy): domain Bacteria; phylum Myxococcota_A; class Polyangia; order Polyangiales; family Polyangiaceae; genus Sorangium; species Sorangium cellulosum_F. Next base: position 9,446,194 of record NZ_CP012670.1, read on the forward strand.
CGTCCCAGCCGCGGGTCATGATCGTGTCGAAGATGTCGTCGCGCGCGCGGGTGACCCGCTGGCGATCGAGCGGCAAAGAGCGCTTGTCGGCCAGCCGCAGCGTCCGGTCGAGGGCGACCCAGCACTGCAGCTTCGAGTAGACGAACTGCTGCTTTCCGCCCCGGACCTCCCAGATGCTCTCGTCGGCCTGCTCCCAGCTCTGGCAGACCCAGTACGCCATGCGCCGGAGCTCGCGCCAGAAGTCGTACGAGATGGGAGCGCCGTACTTGTCGAACAGGTACACGGAGTCGATGAGCTCGCCGTAGATGTCGAGCTGGAGCTGCTCGGTCGCCCCGTTGCCGACCCGGACAGGCCTCGATCCGCGGTAGCCGTCGAGGTGCGGGAGCGCGATCTCGGGCAGATCGTGGCGGCCGTCGACGCCGTACATGAGCTGGAGCGGCCCGGTGGGGCCGTCCTCCTCGGAGACGCGGGCGGCCAGCCACTCCATGAACCGCGCCGCCTCCTCGGTGTAGCCGAGCCGGAGGAACCCGTAGAGCGTGAACGCGGCGTCGCGCACCCAGACATAGCGATAGTCCCAGTTGCGGACGCCCCCGATCTCCTCGGGCAGGCTCGTCGTCGCCGCGGCGACGATCGCGCCCGTCGGCTCGAACGTGAGCAGCTTGAGGACGAGCGCCGACCTGTGGACCATCTCGCGCCAGCGCCCCTTGTAGCGCGACTTGCCGAGCCAGCCCCGCCAGAAGGCGACCGTGCGCCGGAGGGCGTCATCGCCGTGGATGGGCATCCCGAGCAGGTCGCCGTTCGTCGTCGTCCAGTCCTCCACCTGGCGCAGCGCGAAGGTGGCGGACTCGCCGGGCTCCAGCACGAACTCCGCGGTCACCCCGCCGGCGCCGTCGCTCGACAGGGGGACCGGGCTGATCAGCGCGACGTCGAGGCCCTCGGAGTCGAAGACCGCGCCGCGCGGGTCGTCGAGGATGACGCGGTGGGGGCGGCGGGCGAAGTCCATCGCGGGGCGGCAGGCGAGTCGGAAGCGCACGGCCCCGCGGACGGCCCGGGCGACGCGGACGATCTGGTGCATGCCGCGGCGGTAGGCGCCGTACGTGTCCCGGTGGATGGGCATGAAATCGCAGACCTCGCCCACGCCGTCGACGTCGAGGAACCGCGTCAGCAGCACGTTGGTGTCGGGCATGTACATCTGCTTGCGCGACGTGGTGTGCGCCGCCGCGAGCTGGAAGCTGCCGCCCTTGCGGTCGTCGAGGATGGCCGCGAACACGCTCGGCGAGTCGAAGTGGGGCAGGCAGCACCAGTCGATGGATCCATCCATGCCGACCAGCGCGATCGAATGCATGTCCCCGATGACGCCGTAAGACTCGATGGGCTTGTAGGGCATCGCCTCTCCTTGCTAGAGCGGGTGTGGGCCGGGCCTGGCACGCTTTCCGGAGGGCCAGGAGCGCTGGCGGGCCCCCGAAGGGGCCCGCCGGAGCGCGAGGCTCAGAGGCGAGCGTACCAAGTCCGGCCCGCACCTGCGCCAGGGTCGTGCTCGTCCGGACGGAATTGTTCTGGTGGCGCCCCTCGATTTTGTTACCTATCCCACGATCGTAGCGGTAACCGCGAGAGCTTCCGCTGGAGCGAGCGCCGGTGCATCCGGAGCTTGCACGCCGCCTCGGAAATATTGCCGTCGCAGTCAGCGAGCACGCGCTGGAGGTACTCCCACTCGACCCGCTCGAGCGACGGCAGGTCCCCCTCGCCGCCCGCGGCCGGAGAAGCCGAGCAGCGCTCTCGGGCGCGGCGCGTCCGCGCGGAGGTCCGACCGCATGCGCGCGATCACGACGCGGCAGCGCTCGACCTGCTCGGCGATCGTGCGGGCGCGGCGCCTCGCCTCCTCGGTCGCCTCGGGGTCGCGGGCGCCCTGCTCGGCGAGGACCGCGAGGGTCCCGAGCGGTGGACCGAGCTCGTGGTCGGTGCCGGCCGAGCGCGCCGAGCGCCTGGATGCGCGACGACTCCTCGGCGCGCCGGCGCAGCGCGAGGCGGCGGCGCGGGCTCTCGGGCAGGGTGCGCGCCTCCGGCGTGAACGCCCGCGGGGCCGCGCGCGGGACGCATCACGCCAGCAATGCAACCGAGGACGGGGGAGCATCAATGCGAGGGGGCAGAGACGCAGGAAGACCGTTGACCTCTCGCGTCTCTGCGCTCACGCGGCCTCGCGTTGACTTCTCGGGGAGCGCGCCGTTTCACACCGCTGGGCGCTCGGAGCGGGGCAAGCCGTTCGGGAGCACATCCGCCATGAGGGTCATCCGCACTCTCCGGAGCCGTGATCCAGCCCGTGAACGGTCACGTCAATCCAGCAAAAGAGAAAGAGAGCAGATGAGCGTCCTGGTCAAACGCCCTGGCAGGCGGGACCTGTCGCAACCGGACGATGAACAGGCCTGCATGCGGCCGGACTCCCGATGGCCCTTCGGGAATTGACCGCCGCGGAGCGGGGCTGGTACGGTCGGCCACCGTTCGTACCTGCGCAGCTCGTCCGACTTGGGAAAGGCAACCGATGAGACATCGGCTCGGCATCCTGCTCGTTGTGCTCGCCTGTGGCTGCTCGATCCTGGACCCCAGCGATCGCGACGAGCTGAGAAAGCGGATCGCTGCAATGCCGCCGAGCAACTGGCCGTGAAGTGGTGGGCGGATTCCCTTCCTGGAAGGGCCGCCGTGCGCGAAGCAGGGTTTGCTTACTGCCTGTTTACGACCAAGGAACCTCAACAATGGAAGTGGCACCTCGAGCATCTGGGCAAGCAGTGCGGGGAAGCATGGCGAGCCGACCTGTCCGAGGAGGACCGCGCATGGGCAGCGCCGTACCGCGAGAAATTTGGCAAGTGGATCGACGATTCGGGGCACCCTGCTCTCGGCCACAAGGCGAACGCGGAGGATCTCCCGAGCGCCCATGGGCGCTTCGCCGGAGAGCCCGCGCCACCGTGGCCGATGCTGCTGGAGGCCGTCCAGGGCGCGTTCTTCGCCTTCATCGAGGGCTTCAAGAAAGAGCGCTCCGGTTCGAGCGAGCCTGCTGCGGACGACCCGATGTCGCGCCTCCACCGGACCCATCTCTGGCAGAGGTTGACGTCCGACGACACGACCGAGGCGGACCGGGCCGAGGCGCTCCGCGCCTTTCGCAGGGGGTTTCGGATCGGGCGCCGCGGAAAACCGAGGACGCTGACGAGGCCCATCCCTCCGATGCTGGAGCCGTGCCCTTCCTGGGAGGTCGCGGCGCCTGAGCTCCCTGGTCCGAGCGCCGCGCGCGAGCGAGCGCTCAGGGCGCTGCCGGCTCCGGATGACCCGAAGGAGCGCACGGTACGCGAGCAGGAGCTGCGCGCGTTGTATGCGAGCGCATGGCGCGAGGACGTGCCGGAGGAAGACCGCATCTGGGCGGCGGTGTACCGCGAGCTCTGCACGCTGTGGGTCAACCATCGCCGGCGACGAACCCTCGCGGAGAGCGCCTATGAAGGCCATCTCCAGAGCAGCGATGGTCGCTTCGACGGAGCGCCCGCTCAGCCGTGGTCGAGCCTGGGCGTCTTCGGCCAGGAACCCTGGTGTTCTTTCGTGGATCGCGTCGAGGACGCGCCCGAGGGCGAGAGCGAGCTCGAGACGGCCGAAGCGGCAGCGTGGGAATACTGGGACGCGCTCTACCGGGAAGCCCCGCCGTGGGACAGCGACCCGGCCCAGGCGCACTGGCTTGCGGCGGTCCGCGCCGCTCGAAGGAAGGCGCTGGCCGACGATGTGGTGCCGGAAAGGGCACGTTAGCCACCTGAGGATCGCCATCGCCGCGATGTCGCTCGTGCCCACAGGCGCCCGAGCGGAAGAGGGCGCGCCGCCGCGGTGGCAGATCGACGTCAAGGCGGCCTATGTCGTGCTGGGGGCCCGTACCGCGCGATCGACGGGCGGCATCATGCCGTCGATGACCGGCTTGCATTGGTGGCCAGTCCGAGTCACGGCCCTCCCAGCACCTTCATGGCCGCCGTCTTCGGATCGCCGTAGAAGATGGAGTCGACGTGCTCCAGGATGTCGGCGCTGACGTCGAGGAGGCTCCGTTTGTTCTCGATCGGGATGAGAGCGCGCTTGGCGCCGTTATCCATGGCGACCTGGAGCGCCTCCACGAGCGAGCGCAGCGGCTTGATGTTGCCCTGGACGCTCATGTCGCCGAGGATGAGCAGCGCGGGGCTCACGGGCGCCTTCCGGACCGCCGAGTACCACGCGACGAAGAAGGCGACGCCCACCTCGGCCTCGACCCGATTGCCGAGGAGGTCGATGACCTCGATGTGGAAATCCGAGGTGTCGAGCTCGTGCGCGAGGCCGAGCTCGCTCTTCTTCGCCTGAACGTAGCTGAAGGCCCGCTGCACTGACTCCTTCATCGCGCCCGCGACCCCTCCCGCCATCTTGAGCTTGCCCGTGCCCCCCGAGACGGAGACCTCGACCCGGTAGAGCCCCACCGTGCCGTCTGCCGTCACGCCCGCCGTGTAGACCGTCCCGGGGGCGACGGGATCGCCGGAGATGAGATCGCGCCCCCCTTGCTCCGGCACACCGACGAAGCGCTCCTCACCGGTCTCCTGGAGCGTGTAGCTGAAGGACGTGTGGTGGTACTCGAAGGAGCCCATCTTCTTGAGCTGCTCCTTCACGCGGCGCCGGCCCTCGAGGCTGAGCTCCAAGAGCTCGGCGAGCTCTTCCTGCGTGACCTCGCCGTGGGGGAAGAGGATCTTCATGAGCCCGGAGACGGTCTTGCGCACCGCCTTCCGATCGCGCGCGTTGAGGTGGGCGCCGAGCGAGAAGTGCCGGTCGATGACCTCGGTGAAGTTGTGCTTCCGCATCTCGCGGAGCGCCTCGGCCAGGTAGTCCACGACGAACCCGTAATGGCTCGTGAACATCTCGTTCCGCATCTTCGGGATCTCCCAGCCCGGGAGGTAGAAGTGCAGGCGATCGATGAACGCCATGTCGTCGCGGATCACGTCGGGCATCGGCGCGAACAGGTGCCCCGCCCGCACCATCACGTCCACGGGCTGGTTCGTGTTGCCGAACAGCGCCACGCTGGCGTCGCCGGTCGTGGCCTCCTGGCCGCGCTGGAACGTGCCTGACTCGCAGTAGGTCTTCATCGTCGTGATGACCTCTTTCGGCATCTTCTGCAGATCGGCGACCTCGTCGAAGCCGACGACATCCCAGATCTGCACCATGCCCTTCTGGCGGCCGCCCATGTGCCCGAACAGGTTGGCGACGGTCGTCGGTCCGGTGAGGAGCGCCGCGTACGGCGAGACCTCCTGGATCACGTAGCTCTTGCCGGTCCCGCGCGGCCCCAGCTCGACGAGGTTGTAGTTGCGCTCCGCGAGGGGGATGAGCCGCACCAAAAAATGCAGCTTCAGCCGGCGCGGCATCTCCGCGGGCTCATAGCCCATGCTGCGCAGCATCAGGTCGAGCCACTCGTCCGTCGTGAACTCCCGGCGCACGCGCCGGTACTCCTCGAGATCGAAGGTGGCGATCTGGATCGGCGTCAGCTTGTCGATCCAGAAGGGGTTCTTCCCCTTGCTCTCCTCGTCGTACTCGAAGCGCAGATCGAGCTGCGCCCACACGCCGCCGGTGAGCAGCCGGTCGAAGTCGCGCACGTACTGCGTGGGCACGTGGAGGAACTTGTTCCCGAAGTGGTTCGCCTCGGCCCAGTAGTCCGAGTCGACGAGCCGCACCTTCACCTTGTCGATGAAGGTGTGCCTCCCGTTCTCCTTCACCTTGCTCTGCGCCTTCACCGACTCGTCCGGCCGGATGTAGTTGTTCGCGAGCGTGTCGTTGACGACCTCCAGCCCCATCTGGATGGCGATCTCGTCGGACGAGGCGCAGTACTTCCCGAGCAGGAACTCGAGCACGAAGACCGGCACGTTCGTCCCGACCTTCACCTTCCGGACGAGATCCTTGCGGACCACCTTGCCGGCGAAGAGGCGATTGACCTTGTCGTCGAGGGGATCTCGCGTCGGGGCGGCTCCGTTGCTCATGACTCACACTCCAAGTCGAACCGGGATGTCGGTGGGCGAGCGGTAGAGCTCGGCGTCCGTGGCCGGGTCCTGGACGACGACGCGCAGGGACGCGACGTCCTCGCCGAGCTTGAAGGCCACGGTCGTCGGCTTGCCCGGCGCGAGCGTCACGCAGCCGGTGGCCCGGTCGAAGTCGGCGTCGACCGCCATCCCCGCCGCGCCGACCTGCCGACCGGACGCCGTGAGCAGCGGGCGGACCACGAGCGGGCTGGAGAAGAGCGAGAGGCTCTGCCCGAGCTGCAGGGTGACGGTGAAGATGCGGTTCGTGATCGCCTCCGGCAGGCCGGTGGCCGTGATCGGCCCCGTGGTGGGGCGCGCGGACTCCCTGGCCTTGAGGCGCACCGTGAGCACCGGAATGACGAGCTCTTGCAGCGAGGTGCCGCCGTGGTGGAACGCGAGATCCCCGGCCGCCTTGAACACGCCGCCCCCGGTCGGGAAGACGAGCTCCAGGTCCGAGTCGTAGCCGAGCGCGGAGGCGACCACGCGCACGCAGCCCGGCGGCGTCGCGCCGCCGCGCCCGATCCAGCAGCGGCGGTGGAGCTCGACCTGGTCTCCGCCGGGCGCGTCCGTTCGCATGGATTCATCGCGATCGACCGCGAAGAAGAGGTGGCCGTGGTCCGCCGTGATCACCGAGTGCTCGACGCCGGCCGTGGACAGCTTGCGGATCGCCCGGGCGAGGTTGTCGATGACCGTGTCCATGATCTGGCGCGCCTGGAACGTGAAGCCCGTCTCCCCCGCGTGATCGATCTCCTGCGAGCGGACCACGATGACCTGCGCGCCGTCGATCTTCTTCGCGAGCTTGGAGGGCTGCTGGCTCAGGAGCTCATCCAGCCGGAGGTCGACCAGCTTCGGCACCCGGGCCGCCGCGAGCTTCTTGCGCGCCGCGAGATCCGGGAGGAACGCGTCGTCGATGCGCGCCCCGAGGCGGTCGCCCTGCGCGACGACGCTGAAGCTCCTGGACGCGCCCGGCAGGAGCGCCGCCATCCCGACGGTCGTGATGCTCGGCAGCGCCGCGATCGCGGGCCGGACGCCGACCTCGGCGGCCCTGGGGAGGCGCTCCGCGAGCTCGACACCCATCTCGAAGCGCATGGCGTCCACGAGAAAGTAAGCGACCGGCCTGGGCCGGTCCGCGACCACCTCGCTGTAGATCGTCGTCTGGTGCAGGCCGGCGGGCACGGCCCAGTGGGCCCTCGCGAGCGCCCTGCTGAACCCTTCGGCCATCAGGTGGCAGACCTCGTCGTAGGCGCGCCGGACGACGTTGAGCGGCCGCTCGGCCGGCTCCTCGTCGAGGTTCGTCACCCACGCCTCGAGCCTCCGCTGGGCCTGGTCGAGGCGATACCACCCGTCGGTGGCCGTGTAGGCGTCGACCCAGGCGCTCGGGTCGGCGCCGGCCCTGGCGACGGCGGCCCGGACGGTCGTCGTGAGCTGGCCGAGCTCCGCCATCCGGCGGCAGGCTTCCCACTGGGCCTTGCGGGCGATGTCACGGTCGAGCCAGAAGCTGTGCTCCCGCTCGCACACGAGGGCGAGCGCCTCCGCGAACCGCTGGCTCGCGATGAGCTCGCCGCAGTGGGCGAGCAGCGCGCGCTCCTCGAAGCGGAAGGTGTCGATGGCGCCGAGCGCGTCCGCCTGGAGGCGCGCGTTGCGGAGGCCGAGCTCGGCCTCGACCCGATCCGCGAGCGCCGCGTAGTCGTCCGCGAACGTCGTGCGCAGGCAACGCGCGAGGTCGCGGACGGCCGTGAGCTCCTCCTCCGTCCCCGGGCTCGGGACGCCGTCGAGGCGCGCGGGCGGGGGGCCGTGGAGGTCGGCGCGGAACTCGCTCGCGAGGACGTAGCGCAGCGTCACGGCGCGGAGCTTCGAGAGGGGCGCGCCGGCCGGCAGCTCGAGCCCGAGGCGGGAGCGGACCAGCTTGACGAGCTCCCGGGTGGCCTCCTTCGCCTCGATGTCCGGGTCGCGGGCGTCGCGCACGAGCCAGGCCGCGAGGATCGCGTCGTTGCCGGAGGCGTCGCGGAAAGAACCCGGTGCGCGACGTGATCGCCCCCAGCCGCGCCCCCGGCCGCAGCAGCTCGATCCCCCGCTCCACGAACGCCGCATACACATCGTTCTTCGTCTTCGGATACGCCTTCTCGAACTCCTTCTTCGCGGCCGTGCTCCCCGCCCCGAACGGCGGATTCATCAGCACCACGTCGAACCGCTTCTCCGCCGTCTCCACGAGCCCCAACCCCTGCGCCGCGTCCTCCGCGAACAGCCGCCGCCGGGCGCGGTCCGAGGAGCTCGCCTCCTCGGCGAAGCGCACCAGCGTCTCCCGCAGCCGCTCCTCCGCGCTGCGGAACAGCCCGAGCTGCCCCTCGCGCACCCCCGCCACGAGCTTCTCGACGCGCAACAAGAGGCCCATGTCCCCGGCGAGCTTCAGGCTGTCGACCAGCTTCGTGAACAGCTCCCGCAACACCGCATCATCGAGCCGTCGCACGAAGTCGCGCACCAGGTCGCCCTCCCCGGGCATCGGCTCCGCCACCACGATGTTCGACCGCCGGATCGCCGGCCGCTCCCCGCGCGGCACCCCGAAGTCCCGGTGCGCCCGCTGCGCCCGCATCCACAGCGCGAGCTGCGCGATCTGCGCGCAGCGCGCGTCGATGTCGACCCCGTGCAGGTTGTGGCGCAGCACGAGCCCCGGCAGCGCGCGCCGCAGGCCCTCCAGGTCCGCGTAGTCCTCGCGGAGCGTCCGCTGCGTCGCCTCGCTCGCCGGCGCGGCCGCGTCCGCCCACCCCTCCTCGTACATCGTGACGAGCAGATCGAACGCGTACAGCAGGAAGTGCCCCGACCCGCACGCCGGATCGAGCACCTTCAGATCCCGCGGATCCCGCTTCGGCCGGTGCCTCACAGGCACCGGCCGCTTCCACATCTCCTCCTGCGAGAGCCCCTCCGGCGCCGCCTCTTCCGGCTCCGGCGCGCGCTCCCCCTCGGCCAGGAACACCTCGTTCGGCCGGCGCACCAGGTACGCGCACCGGGTCGCGAGCCCCGTCTCGCCGCGGCGCATCTCGTACCAGAGGCGCCCCAGCGTGTTGTCGGTGAGGAACTCCACCACGTACCGCGGCGTGAAGAACTGGTTGCGCACCGCGAGCTCCCGGCTGTTCCGCGGCGCCTGCGACGCCTCCCGCATCGCCCGCCGCTCCTCGCCCGCGTTGAAGTACTGGTAGACCCAGCCCAGCGTCTCGTCCTCGCCCCAGACGCGCGCCAGCTCGGGCGCGTTGAGCACCGCGAGCAGCTCCTCGAACGCCGGCCGCCGCGGCCAGAGCGCCGACGCCGCGTCGCGCCGGTCGAACAGCACCTTCACCTCGGTCGACAGCTCGTCGAAGAGGCTCTCGATGTAGAGCCGGTACCCCGCCCCGTCCGGCAGCAGCGCCACCCCGGGGGCCAACCCGCAGAGCTCCTTGTACCCGCTCGACTGCTCGCCCCGGCTGATGCACTCCTGCACGAGCTCGCGCGCCTCCAGCATCTTCAGCGCCACGAAGCGGTTCAGCGCCGTGAACGCCGCGTCGCGGAGGTAGTCCGCCACCGCCTCCTCCGGCTTCATCCCGGCCGCCTGCTTGTGCTCGATCGCCGCCACGATCGTCCCGCGCAGCCGCCGCTGCCGCGCCGACAGGTGCGCGCCCCCCTGCGCGAGCACCCCCGTCCGCAGCACGTCGTACGTCCCCTCGAGCTGCGCCGCGAAGTCGTCCTCGAGCACCCTGCGCCCGCGCTGCGTGGCCCGCTCGACGGCGTTGCGCGTCTCCTTATCCAACCCGGACCTCCCGCCTGTCTGGAACCCGGACCGCGGCCGGTTCCAGTGTCAATCCCAATAGAAACGAGCACTTACGCACCGAGAACTTTGGAACCACTTTGGAACCACTTTGGAACCAGCGGCTCATCGCGAGCTCCCGTCCGCGCCGGGGCACCAGCGGGCGGCGCGCTTCGCGCCCCGCGCGTGGATCCGACCGGCCTCTCTCATCTCCCGCAGCAGCACCTTGAGCTCGTTGCGGCTCGCGTCGGGGAGGACCTGGGCGAGCTCCTCGAACGGGGCTCCGGCCTCGCCGCTCGCCTGGATGTGCTGGAAGAGCAGCTCCTTCCGCGTCTCTCGGTCGAGCCCCCGCCGCCGCGTGTACTCGCCCGGGTGCCCTTTCATCACGTAGAAGCGCTTCGCGAGCACCAGCCGGGTCCGGTCCACCCGCTCGATCGCGCCGTTCGCGACGAGATCCGAGAGGCGGCCCCGGAGCGGATCGGGGACCGGGCGCCCTCGCTTGACCGCATCGAGGACCAGGAGGTCCGCGACATGGAAGCTGCGCCGGGTCTCCTCGCCCAGCTTCTCCAGGAACGCGATGAACGCCTCGTCCTGCACGACGCCGCTCAGCCCGACGCTCACGCTCGCGTCGTCGCTCGCCGTGAAGTCCGGGGGGAGCTTCCCTTCGCGCAGCATCGCGGCGAACATCCGGTCCGCCCCCTGGCCGGACCGCTCGACGAGCCCGCACCGGGCCATCGCCTCGGCGAGCCGGCGGTTCCTCGGCGACTGCCGGAAGAGGATGCTCTCCGCGTTCACGTCGGGCGGGAACCCGCCGGGGCTCACGACCTCGATCCGGAGCCGCGACTGCCGGACGAAGGTCGACCCGTACAGCCGGTAGTCGCGGTGGCTGATCGCGTTGAGCACCGCCTCGCGCACGGCGTCCTCGCTGAACGCCGGGATCTCGCGCCGGAACATGCCATCGCGGTAGGAGTAGACCTCGTTCCGGGCGTTCACCGCCGACCACAGATCGTCGTGGTACAGCAGGAAGCCCTCCCGGTACTCCTTCCGCTGCTGGTACGCCGTCGAGGCCTCGTCCGCGCGGTACTCGAAGATCACCTCGGCCTGCGCGAGGTGGCGCGACAGCGCCTGGCGAGCGCCGAGCAGGATCATCGCCGCATAGGTGACCTCCCCGCGCGGGCTGAGCAGATCGGCGTCCAGGAGGAGCTGCTCCACGGAGAGGTCGTTCAGGTCCTCGCGCCGCGAGTTGCTCGCCCATCGCGTCCGGAACACGTGGATCGCCCGTGGATCCAGGTCGTCCAGCGTCGCCCCCGGACACCCCACCGCCGAGAAATCGGGCTGCGCCTCGTCGAGGATGCGCTTGAGCTGGTCGGTGGTCATCGGCACGAGGCTCTCGCCCCCGCGCATCCAGTACGCCCCCGCGGCCTGGATCGGCACGCCGACGGGCCGGGGCGGCACCTCGAACGCCACGACGCGCCCGTCCGGGTGGCGGATCTCCAGCGCCTCGATCCGGAGCCTGAGCCGCTCGATGAGCCCCTGCTTCGTGCGCGCCAGATCGAGGAACGCGTTGCTCCCGACCACCTTCCGGGGCCTCCTGTCCGTCACCCCGAGGACGATCCGCCCGCCGCACTCGTTCGAGAGCGCGCAGCAGTACCGGACGAGCTCCTCGAAATCGAACCGGTTCTTCGCCTCCTTGAACTCGAGGTGCTCGTCCTCCGGCGAGTCCATCCAGGCGGCGAGCCGCTCCAGGTGCTCGCTCATTGCACGATGACCTTCTTGCCCGCGCCGATGAGGCGCGCGCACTCCTCGCGGATCCCCTCGAGCGCCGCCGTGAGCTGCTCCTCCGTCTCGATGCCGCCCGTGAAGTAGCCGCCGAGGCTCACCGTCACGAGGCGCTCGCCCTCCAGCACGCGATGGACCTCGGCCACGGCGGCCTTCAGCCGCGACTCGCAGGCGTCGCGCTCCGAGCGAAGCTGCGGGATCGGCAGCCGCTCCCGATCGCGCTCCTTCCCGCGCTGGAGCGGCGCCGCGATCCGACGCTGCTCGTCCTCCCCGATCTCCGCCCAGCCCGGGGTCTTGACGAGCCGGCCGAACGCCCTGGTATACGCCTCGATCCGCGCCACGAGCGCCTCCTCATGGCGCCGATCGAACTCGGCCAGGAGCGCGCCCGTGTGCTGCTCGATGGCCGGCAGCTCCCGGAAGAAGGTCTCCCGGGCGAGCAGATCCTCGAGCGCCGCCGCCCTGGCGCGCAGCGCGTCGGAGATGTCGGCTTCCTGACGCAGGAAGGGCCACGCCACGGCGAGCGCTTGCCGGGCCCGCGCGAGATCGCGCAGCCGCGGCTCGGTCAGGGCCTGCTCGATCTCCGAGCCGCGCTTGACGGCGTCCTTGATCGACCGGTGCGAGGCGTTGAACGTGGCGATCGCGCCCTCCTCGGACCCGCGGAGGATCGCCTTCATCTGCCCGAGCGCGCCGTCGAGCACCGCCACCCCGGGCAGCCGCTCCGCCGTGAGCCGCGCGAGCGCGGTCGCGACCGTATCCTCGTGACGCGCGACCTCGCGCCGCAGCTCCGCGGCGATCGCCTGGACGCTGAGCTCGCGCACCTCGCTGCCGAACGTGTCCCGGAAGGCCTCCGACGCCCTCACGAGCTCCTCGAAATCGGGCCCCTTCTTCGGCCGGAAGGAGGCCTGACGGAACAGGTTGTTGTTCGAGAAGGTATCCTTGGCCTCGATGCTCGTCGCCGCGTCGATGGTCTGGCCCTTGCTCGTCGCCTCGATCTGCCCCGCGCGCAGGAGACAGAGCACGAGCAGCCGGACCACCTCGAAGTCCCAGCCGAACGGCTCCTTGGCGAACTCGTCGGTGAGGTACCGCCCGCTCGCGGTGTCCCCGTAGTTGGCGCGCTCCTCGATGCGGCTCATCACCTCGGCGAGGGGTCCGCTCTCGGCGCGGAATACGGTCTTGCCCTTCTCGTCGCGCAAGAGCCCGAGGCCGCTGAACACGGGAGGCAGCCCGTGGAGGTTCTCGGCCGTGAAGATGGCGTCGACGCCCTTCTTGACGTCGTTCGTCCGGGCGGCGGCCTCCTTGAAGCGGTCGAACACCTCGGGCAGCACCTGCCCGAGGATCTCGGCCGCGCTCTTGCCCACGTCGACCGCCCGGTCGCCGGGGCTGCGGTCGTTGCCGCGGAAGTAGACGCTCCCCGCGAGGCACGCCGCCCTGAAGAGCCGTTGCAGCTTCGCCTGGTGCTGGCGGAGGCGAAACTTCTCCTCGCTGATGAGCGAGGTCTCGACCGCCGTCCTCGCCTCGCGCTCCTTGCGCGCCAGCATCTCCTTCGACCGGAAGAGCTCGACCGTCTCGCGATCGATCTCGTCGTTCAGCGAGACCGCCCAGAAGACGTTCTTGCGCTCCTGCTGGCTCCGTGTGCGGAGATCCGCGGCCAGGTTCTGGAAGGCTTTCACGTCGTCCGCGAGATGGAAGTGGAAGACCAACTCGCCGTCCACGACGTCGCGCCCCTGGACGGCGAGGCCCGCCTTGAACGTCTTGGTGTCGAAGAGCGTGTGGGACGGCGAGAGCTGCCAGAAGCTCGCGAGGGTCTCCACGTAGAGGCGGTGCGCGTCGCCCGGCTTCGGGGAGATGCCCATGCGCGTGCGCTCCCAGTCGTCTTCCGCGAGGCTCGGGATCCGGTAGCCGTCGTTGCCGTGACGGACCTTGTGCGCCGCCTCGAGGAGCCGCAGCGCCTCCTTCACCGACGCGAGCTCCGCGTCGGCGGCGACGCCCGGGTGGAGCGCGGCGGCGATGTTCTCCGCGGTGCGATGCACGCTCTTCACGCGCTGCAGGAGGTAGATGACCTTCGCCACCGGCTGCGCCAGCGGATGGTCCAGCTCCTTCCCGATGGCCGCGATCTTGGCGCGCACCTCGGAGCCGATGTTGTTCTCGACGAGATCGTAGACCTGATCGAGGCGCGCCAGCGTGCCGACCGGGGTCGCTGCGAGGTTCACCGCGGGGTTGATGAGAAGCTGCTGCGCGAGCTTGATGATGGTCCGGTTCGCGCCCCCGACATGTTTGCTGGCGCCGCCCTCCGTTCGGAGGCCGGAGACGATCTGGATGATGAGGTCGATCTGGTAGGGCAGCAGCGGATACAGATCGATGAAGCTGTCGCGGGTGAGCTCGGGGAGCTTGACGTCGGCGGTCAGCTTCGTGCTCTGCGAGAGGCGCCCGCGGTGCTCGTCGAACAGCTTCCCGAGCGCCGCCTGGGCCGCCGCGTTCTTCGCGAGGACACGACGGCTCGTGACCTCCGAGATGTCCGAGGTCTCGAGGTGGACCTGCTGCGGGAATCGGTCCATCAAGCGCGCGAGCTCGATCTTCTTGTCGTCGAGGCCGCTGACCAGCTCGCCGAGCTTCTCCTGCGAGGTCACGACGATCCAGTGCTTGCCGCGCCCCTTGACGCCGAGGCTCTGCACGACGGCCTGCAGGTCGAGCATCTTCTGGACGTCCCGGGAGACGAACTGGCCCACCTCGTCGATGACGAAGAGGAGGCGGTGCCCCGGACGGCGCCGCTTCATGAGCTCGTTCGCGCGCTCGGCGAGCTTGCCCGGCGTGATGTCCGCCTTGTTCTTGACGGCCTTCACCCACGAGTCGGCCATGGGGTACGTGGCCGGGTCGAGGGTGTGGAGGACGCGGCTGGCCTCGCTGAGCGCGAAGGCGACCTTGCCCTTCTCGGCGTTCCAGTCCTTGTCGAAGAGCCGGCGGTACGTCGCCTCGAAGCGCGGGAGCTCGCCCTTCTCCTCGAGGGCTATCTCGAGCTCCGACAGGTCGAGATCCTTCGCGTACTTGAGGCTCTGGAGGAAGAGACCATACATGATCTCGGTCAGCGTCTGGTTGCCGCTGCGGATCCCGCGGTCGGTCGACACGTCGAAGATCACGGCGTGGGTCGGGATCTGCTCGTTGATGCTCTTGAGCAGCACCGAGAGCTTGGTGTCGCCCGCGCGCTGGGCGAACCGCTCGGAGGCCGACTCTCCCTTGATGTCCCGGTTCGAGATCGAGAGCCCGAGCATCTTCGCGAAGCTGGATTTCCCGGAGCCGAAGAAGCCCGACACCCAGATCGCGACGCCCTCGTGGGGCTTGGTCAACGTGTCCCGGTAGGCCTCGAAGATGCTCGTGTAGTGGGCGCGTATCGCGCCCGTCACCACGTACTCGTCGAGCTCGTCGCGGAGGACGTCCTCGTCGGTCTGATCGACCTTGATGACCTCCTCGATACGACGGTGGATGTCGTTGTGAAACAGCGTTCGGATGAGGTGCGTGGTCATGACGGAGGCCCCTGTCACCAGAAGATCTTCGGGCGATAGTTGTGCTCCGCGTCGAGCACGCCCATGAAGCGGAGCCCGGCGGCGCCGTCTGAAGCGCCGGGGTAGAAGAGGATGGTCGGGACGAGAATGCGACCCTTGAGCTGCTCGAGGAGCGAGAAGGTCCGGTACACGGGGAAGAGCGCGCCGGTGCGCTGGATGAAGACGAGGTCCCGCAGCGGATCAGGGTCGTCCGGCATTCGCGCGGCCACGAGATCGACGAGCGGCGAGTACTCCGAGAGGACGGAGTGCACCGTCTCGATGACGGACATGGTCCCCTGCTCGCGCTCCGCGTCGAACCAGTCCTCCATCGGCCGCTGCGAGCGCATCGCCTCGTCGAGGCACGCTGCCAGCGAGACCCGCTTGACCCGCTTGCCCCGCTGGGTGAGCCGTGTGTCGAGGAGCGTGAGCTGTTTTCGTAGCGCAAACTCCTCGCCGGGGTCGTAGGGGAATATCGCGTACGGCATGTCGTGGTACACGCTGATCCGCTCGCGCGGGTCCTCGAGCGCAAGGATGGGCTCGAGGTCGTCCTTGATGCGGTGCTCGAGATCGCTCATGCCACCATCCTTTCGGCGTACTCACGGGAGCTCGCGCAGGGGAGCGTGAGCTGCACCAGGCTCCCTGCCACCTGATAGTCGAGCCGGCGGAACTGGTGGAGGCGCAGGATCTCGCGCTCCACGTCCGACGGGCGCATCATGAACAGCCGCCAGTCCGGCGAATCGATGACCCTCCGCGGGCTGCGCTGCTCGTCGCGGATGGCGTGGAGCAGGTAGAGGAAGCTCGGCTCCGGGAGGTGATAAGACGAGAACTCCTTCACGAGCGTGCCGCGGAGGAGGCCGAAGTCGACCGCCATCTTCAGCAGGCCCGCCGCGACGCGCCTCAGCGTGGCCTCGGACCAGGCGCGCCGGATGATGCCCCCCCGCTTTCCGATGCTCTTGAGGTAGTCGTGCAGCTCCTCGGGCCGAACGCGATAGACGCCGGCGTCGAACGCGGGGAACAGCCAGTGGACGAGGAAATCCCGGACGAGGAACTCGTCGCGCGTCATGTGCCAGAGGAGCAGCGGCTTCCAGACCTCGATGTCGCAGGCGCTCTTCGCGAGCAAGACGAGGGCGCTGTCGCGGCCGTCAGGCTCGAAGCGGCGGTTCAGCACCTTCGCGACGTCGCGCAACCAGGTCTCGGTGCTCGCGCCGATGAAGTTCTCGTCGCGGAGGCGCGTGAGGTTCTCTCGCTTCGTGCGCGCAAAATCCCATTCCGCGAACACGGCGTAGGTCTCGCCGATCATGGCGCCCTTCACGATGGTGAACGAGGAAGCGACGCGCGCGCGCGAGGGCGACGTCATCCGTCTCCCCTTCGCGCGTAGGGGACGGCGAGCGCGCCATGCTCCCCCCGCGCGAAGCCGAGCGCCAGCAGGGTGACGTCCTCCGTGGCGCCGGAGAACACGCCTGGCAGGGGGACCGCGCGGCCTTCCGCGGAGCGGCGCAGACGCGAGAGCGCATCGACGTCTCGATCGCTCGCGAGCTCGAAGGCCCGGAGGGTCGCGGTGAGGTCCGTCGCCTGGAGGGCCCCGAGCTTCTCGAAGAAGGGCTGAAGGGCCGCCGCGTGCTCGATCCAGTGCTCCCAGCGAGCATCGAACTCCTCCTCGAGCGCCTCGGGGAGGCGCCACAGCGTCACGCAGCCCGGGGGATCGAACACCTCATCGCAGCGTTGGGCCGCCACCGCGAAGACGGAACGCGCCTGGGCGAAGTGGTGCGTCCGAGGAAAACCGCGGCGAAGCGCCATCGCCCCGAGGCGGCCGAGCTGGCCCCGGGTATTCCACCATTTCGCCAGGTCCATCTCACCGAAGCGAGCAACGACCAGCCGGAGCTTCAGAAGATGATCGAGAATGTCTGGGTGTAGTTCGCTCATCCGGTGGATCCAATGTCGTCGAGCTCGGCGGCTTCGCTCTCCCACATTCTGGGATCGTGCGTCGGCATCGGGTTGTCTTTCAGCCCGTACACTTCGAGCTGGACGTATCGAGGATACAGCGGCGAACTGGTGGTGCCAACAAGAGCCGCTCTCACCGGCTGGAGGCCGGCAGAGGTCACGGAAGCTGCCCTGATCTGCGCGCCGGTCGAGCGCGCGACGCGCGGGTCGCCGGTCTCCGCGTGGCGCAGCCGGCTCGTCGTGCCCCCCCGCCGCGCTTGCCCGGACGTCCTCCACCACCTCCGGCGAAGCCCGCCGCACTTGCCCGGACGTCCTCCACCACCTCCGGCGAAGCCCGCCGCACTTGCCCGGACGTCCTCCACCACCTCCGGCGAAGCCCGCCGCACTTGCCCGGACGTCCTCCACCACCTCCGGCGAAGCCCGCCGCACTTGCCCGGACGTCCTCCACCACCTCCGGCGAAGCCCGCCGCACTTGCCCGGACGTCCTCCACCACCTCCGGCGAAGCCCGCCGCACTTGCCCGGACGTCCTCCACCACCTCCGGCGAAGCCCGCCGCACCTCCCTCGGATGAACCCCCGGCCCGGCCGGCCAGCGGAGGCCGGCTTCCCGGCGCTCCCCTCACCGTCACGATCGCGGTGGCAGCCGCGAGAGCTTCCGCTGGAGCGAGCGCCGGTGCATCCTGAGCTTGCGCGCCGCCTCGGAGACGTTGCCGTCGCAGTCGGCGAGCACGCGCTGGAGGTACTCCCACTCGACCCGCTCGAGCGACGGCAGGTCCTCCTCGCCGCCCGCGGCCGGGGGGAAGCCGAGCAGCGCCCGGGCGCAGCGGGCCGCGTCCACCGGCTTGGTCAGGTAGTCCACGGCCCCGGCGCGGATCGCCGTCACCGCGTTCGCGATGGTGCCGTATCCGGTGAACACCACGATGCGGATGCCGTCGTCCAGGCCCCGCAGCGCGCCCACGAGATCGATCCCGCTCCGGCCCGGCATCCGGACGTCGACGAGCGCGTACTCGAATACCTGCTCGCGCGCGAGCGCCTCGGCCTCCTCCGCGCTGCCGGCGAGCGACACCGCGAAGCCGCGCTTGCCGAGCGCGTCCCCGAGCGCGAGGCGGAAGGCCGCGTCGTCGTCGGCGATGAGCAGCGTCGGATCGCCCGTGACCTCGACGCTCATCGCTCCACCGGCGCGAGGCGCAGGGCCACGCGCGTGCCCGACGGCTGCCGGGCCGACACCGTGAGGCGGCCGCCGACCTGCTCGATGAGCGTCCGCACGAGGTAGAGCCCGAGGCCCATCCCCTCCCCCGGGGCCTTGGTCGTCACGAACGGCTCGCCCAGCCGCTCCTCCAGGCCCGGCGGGATGCCCGCGCCGCCGTCCTCGACGCTGATGACCGGCGCCCCGCCCTCGTCGCCGACGGTCACCACGATCGGCCCCGCGGCCGCGGAGCTCTGCTCCAGCGCGTGGAGCGCGTTGTCGAGCAGGGCGCACAGCGCCGCCTCGATGTCGGCCGCGTCGAGCGGCACGGTGCGGCGCGGCGCGAGGTCGCCGCGCACCTCGACCGCGACGCCGGGGTGCGCCGCCCGCCACGCCTCGACGCTGCGCAGGGCCGCCTGGCCGATCTCGACGCCCGAGCGCAGCGCGTCCGCGCGGACGTCCGCCCGCATGCGCGCGATCACGACGCGGCAGCGCTCGACCTGCTCGGCGATCGTGCGGGCGCGGCGCCTCGCCTCCTCGGTCGCCTCGGGGTCGCGGGCGCCCTGCTCGGCGAGGACCGCGATGGTCCCGAGCGGGGTGCCGAGCTCGTGCGCGGTGCCGGCCGCGAGCGCGCCGAGCGCCTGGAAGCGCGACGACTCCTCGGCGCGCCGGCGCAGCGCGGCGTTCTCGGCGGCGCTCACGTCGAGCGCGCGGCGGACCTCGAGGAGGAAGTAGGCGACGAGCCCCGCGCTGAGCACGAAGGCGAGGAGCATCCCGTAGAGGTGGGCCGAGAAGGCGCCGTGCTCCGGGTGGCTCGGGCAGCACGCGCCGGACGGGAGCGCGAAGAGCGCGGCGAACAGGCAGGCGGCGAGGCCCGCGAGGGCGAACGCCGCGCGCGCGGGCAGGAGCGCCGCGGCGAGGGCGACGTGCACGAAGAAGAGGGCGCTGAACGGGTTGCCGGCGCCGCCCGAGGCGGCGAGGACCCCCGCGATGGCGACGAGGTCGAGCGCGACGACGCCGGCGACGAGCGAGCTCTGCGCGCCCTCTCCCTGGCCGGACCGCACCCGCCGGGCGAGGACGAGGTTGAGCCCGGCGGCCAGCGCGAGGATGGGGACGGCGACCTCGTAGCGGACGTGGTAGCCGAACAGGACCTCGCCGGCGGCCAGGGTGGCGGCGAGCAGCGCGAACACCGCCCAGCGCAGGCCCACGAGCCACCGGAGGACGATCCCGCCCGCCGGCGCGCGCTCCAGGGAAGCCTCGTGCATCACGGCGGGAGCATAGCGCGAAAGCCGGGAAGGCCGCGGGGCCGCGGGGCCGGGAGGGCCGCGGGGCCGGGAGCATCGCCCGGCCCACCCCGTGCATCGCTCCCGCCGGGGGAGGGACGATGGAAGCACGACGACGTGAACGAAAGGCGGCTCGATCCAGCGATGACCGGGCGGCCTTGGCCGCCCCGCCCGATCCCGCGCCGCCCACCGAAGGCGAGATTGCGGCGCTGCGCGAGCACCTCTCCCGACCCCTGCCCGAGATCCCCGTGAAATACCTCTACGACGACGTGGGGAGCGAGCTCTTCGAGCGGATCACCACCCTCTCCGCGTATTACCAGACGCGCGCCGAGATCGGCATCCTCGAGCAGCGCGCGGGCGAGATCATCGAGCTCGCTCGCCCGGCGCGCCTCGTCGAGCTCGGCAGCGGCGCGGGGCGCAAGATCCGGCTCCTGCTCGACGCCCTGGGCCCCGCCGCGCGCGGCGCGAGCTGCACCCTGCTCGATATCAACGCGCGCTTCCTCCAGCGCTCGATCGAGCGCCTCGGCGCCGATTACCCCGGCTGCCGTTTCCGCGGCGTCGTCGGCGATTTCGTCCAGGATCTCGACCGGCTCGGCCCGCCCGGCGGGCGCCTCCTCGTCTTGTTCGCGGGCACCCTGGGCAACCTCTACCCGGACCAGCGGCGCGCCTTCTTGCGCAGGCTCTCGGCCGGCATGGATGCGAGCGACGCGTTCCTCGTCGGCCTGGATCTCGAGAAAGACCCGGCGCGGATCGAGGCCGCGTACAACGATCCCGAGGGCGTCACGGCCGCCTTCAACAAGAACGTCCTCTCCGCGATCAACCGCCGGTTCGGCGCGGATTTTCGTCCCGGGGCGTTCGCTCACCGCGCCTTCTACGACCGCGCCCATGCCTGGATCGAGATGCGCCTCGTCGCGCGGGAGCGACAGAGGGTCTCCCTCCGCGCGCTCGGCATGACGCTCGATCTCGCCGAGGGCGCCGAGATCCGCACCGAAATAAGCTGCAAGCTCACGCGCGAATCGCTCGCGCGAGACGCCGCCGAGGCCGACCTCGCCATCGCCGGCTGGTACACGGACCGCGAGCGTCTCTTCGCGCTCGCCCTCCTCTGCCGGGTGGTCGCGTGAGCGAGGGGCTCGCCGCGGAGCTCTCCGAGCGGCTCGGCGCCGCGTTTCGACGCACGGACGAGCTGTTCGCGAGGATCCCCGACGACAGGCTCCTCGAGCGGCCCATCGCGCTGCGCCATCCCTTCTTGTTTTACCTGGGCCATCTCCCCGCGTTCGCGTGGAATCAGGTGGGCCGGGGCGTGCTCGGCGCAGGGCACCTCGACAGGGCGCTCGACGTCCTCTTCGCGCGGGGCATCGATCCGTCCGATGGCGACGACGCGCGCGCCTCCCACCGCACCTCCTGGCCCTCCATCGCCGAGGTACGCGGCTACCGGGACGCGGCGCGGCGCGCCGTCCTCGACCGCGTCCCCTCGGTGCTCGAGCGGAAGGGCGATCTCCTCTGCGACAACGGCCGCGTCGTCCATCTCGTCCTGGAGCACGAGCTCATGCACCAGGAGACGCTCATGTACATGCTCGCCGCGTGCCCCGAGGGCTCCTTCGGCCGCGCCCCGGCGCCGCGGACCCGCGAACGATACGAGCGCCGCCCCGCCGAGCCCCGGCGCATCCCGGCAGGCCCGGCCACCCTCGGCGCGGACTGGGACGAGATCCCGTTTGGCTGGGACAACGAGTTCGGCAAGACGGTCATCGCCGTGCCGGCGTTCACGCTCGACTCGCTCCCCGTGACGAACCGCGATTGGCTCGCCTTTCGCGAGGCGGGCGGCTCCTCCCCGCGCTCCTGGGTGGAGGGCCGCGGCGGGCTCTCGGTGAGGACGGTTCACGGTCCCCTGCCCTTCGAGCTGCTGGCGGACGCGCCCGTCCAGGTCACGGGCGAAGAGGCGCGGGCGTATTGCGCCTTCGTCGGCGGGCGCTTGCCCACGGAGGCCGAGCTGTATCGCGCCGCCTACGCGTGCCCCGACGGATCACAGCGTCTCTATCCCTGGGGCGACGACCCGCCCGCGCCGCGCCATGGCCATTTCGGCTTTCGGGGCTCCCTGCCCGCGCCCGTGGGCCTCTCGCCGGACGGCGCGAGCGCGTGGGGCGTGGAGGAGCTGCTGGGCAACGGCTGGGAGTGGACGGCGACGCCTTTCGCCCCGCTCCCGGGTTTCTGCGCGTATGCGCGGACCTACCCCGGCTACAGCGCGGACTTCTGCGGCGGCGCCCACGACGTCGTCTTCGGCGCCTCCTGGGCCACGGACGAGCGGCTCTTGCGGCGCAGCTTCCGCAACTGGTACCGGCGAAGTCATCCACACGCGTTCACGAGCTTTCGCGTCGCTCGTGGAGGCGCCCCGTGACGCGCAGAGCCCCCAGGACGCGCTCCCGCGATCGCCCCCGAAGGCCCCGATCAGCGCGGCCGGAGCACGCAGAACAGCGCGCGCGGCAGCTCCGGGAGGGTGCCCTGGTAGACGCTCTCGTCCATCGAGAGGACCTCGAACCGCTCCCCGAAGATCGCCCGGATGTCCCCGGGAGAGAACTTGTACGGCCCCTGCTCCCCCGGCTGCCGCGTGCTGAAGCACTTGAGGAAAAAGAACCCTCCGGGCGCGACGAGCCGCTCGACCGTGCGCGCGTAATCGGCCCTCCGCGCCGGCGGCAGGCAGTGGAAACAGCCGCGGTCGAGGACGACCTCGAACCGCTCGTCGAGCCGGCTGTCCAGGATGTCGTCCTGCAGGAAGCGAATAGCCGGCTTCCCCTGCGCCTGCGCCTGCGCCGCCTGCGCGACCGCCCGCTCGATGGCGGCGTGCGAGAGATCCGTCCCCGTCACGTCGAACCCCCGCTCCGCGAGGGCGAACGCCTGCGTGGCGGGGCCCGTGCCGAGGTCGAGCGCCCGCCCCTTCGCGACCTGCCAGCGCTGGAGCGCCCGCTCGACGTCGGGATCCAGGCCCGCGTGGTACCAGGGGAGGCTCTCGTTCGGCGTGGTGCGATACAGCTCCTGCCAGTCCGGGAAATTCTTTTGTTCGCTCATGTCGCTCCTTCATAGCCCGCCCGGAGCGGCACTGCACATCGGCGTTCTCGTGTAGGCTCCGGCGCGAACGGGGGCCCAGACCGGTGCGGACGAGGGCGCAAAGGGACAAGGGAGCAGGACGGTGAAGATTACGTGCGTGGGCGGCGGACCGGCGGGCCTCTATTTCGCGCTCCTGGCGAAGCAGAGAGATCCCCGGCGCGACATCGTCGTGGTGGAGCGGAACCGGCCCGACGACACCTTCGGCTTCGGCGTGGTGTTCTCGGACGCGACGCTCGACAACCTCGCTGACGCCGACCGCCCGAGCTACGGCGCGATCCGGGCGAGCCTCGCCCACTGGGACGAGCTGCACACGCACTTCGGCGGGCGCGTCCTCGTCTCGAGGGGGCACGGCTTCAGCGGCCTCTCGCGGCAGAGGCTGCTCGCGATCCTGCAGGACCGGGCGCGGGAGCTCGGCGTCGTCCTCCGCTTCGAGGAGGAGGTGAGCGACCCGGGCGAGGCCCTCGCCACGAGCGACCTCGTGGTCGCGGCCGACGGGGTGAACAGCCGGATCCGCGAGCGCCTCGCCGACCGGTTCGAGCCCCGCATCGACGTCCGCCCGAACCGGTTCGTGTGGCTCGGCACGACGTTCCCCTTCGACGCCTTCACCTTCTATTTCGAGGAGAGCCGACACGGCCTCTTCCGCGTGCACGCGTACCGTTACCAGCCGGACCGCTCCACGTTCATCGTCGAGTGTCGCGAGGACACCTTCCGGCGGGCGGGCCTCGATCGCGCCGGCGAGGACGAGACGGTCGCGTACTTCGAGGAGCTCTTCGCCGACAAGCTCCGGGGGCACCGGCTGCTCAAGAACCGGAGCGTGTGGCGCAGCTTCCCCACGGTGCACAACGAGCGCTGGAGCGCCGGCAACGTGGTGCTGCTCGGGGACGCCGCGCACACCGCGCACTTCTCGATCGGCTCGGGGACCAAGCTCGCGCTCGAGGACGCGATCGCGCTCGTCGACTGCCTCGGGGCGCACGCGGGCGTGCCGGAGGCGCTCGCCGCGTACGAGGCGGAGCGCAAGCCCAAGGTGCTCGCGCTCCAGCGCGCCGCGCAGGTGAGCCTGCTCTGGTTCGAGAACACCGAGCGCTACATGGCGCTGCATCCTCTGGAGTTCACGTTCAGCCTGCTCACGCGGAGCCTGCGCGTGACGCACGAGGGCCTGAAGGCGCGCGACCCCGCGTTCGTGCGCGAGATCGACGCGCACGTCGCGAGCAAGGCCGAGGCGCAGTCGGGGGTGCGCGTCGTCTCCGCCGACGCGGCCCCGCCGCCGCCGATGTTCACGCCGTTCCGGCTGCGGTCGCTCGTGCTGGAGAACCGCGTCGTGGTGTCGCCGATGTGCCAGTACTCGGCCGAGGACGGGCGGATCGACGACTGGCACCTCGTGCACCTCGGCAGCCGGGCGCTCGGGGGCGCGGGGCTCGTGATCACGGAGATGACGGACGTGAGCGCGGCGGGGCGCATCACGCCGGGCTGCGCGGGGCTCTACCGGCAAGACCACGCGGCGGCGTGGCGGCGCGTGGTCGATTTCGTCCACGCGCGCTCGCGGGCCAGGATCGGCGTCCAGCTCGCCCACGCGGGGCGCAAGGGCGCGACGAAGCGGATGTGGGAGGGGATGGACAGGCCGCTCGAGCGCGGCGCCTGGCCGCTGCTCAGCGCCTCGGCCATCCCGTACCTTCCGGAGAGCCAGGTGCCGAGGGCGATGGATCGCGCGGACATGGATCAGGTGACCTCCGACTTCGTGCAGGCGGCGCGGAGGGCGGACGAGGCCGGGTTCGACCTCATCGAGCTGCACTGCGCGCACGGCTACCTGCTCTCGAGCTTCATCTCGCCGCTCACGAACCGGCGCACGGACGAGCACGGCGGGCCGATCGAGAACCGGATGCGGTATCCGCTGGAGGTGTTCGACGCGGTACGGGCCGTGTGGCCGGCGGACAAGCCGATGAGCGTCCGCATCTCGGCGACCGACTGGGCGCCGGGCGGGCTCACCACGGACGATCTCGTGGCGCTCTGCGGGATGCTCCGGGAGCACGGCGCCGACATCATCCATGTCTCGGCGGGCCAGACGGACCCTTCGAGCAAGCCCGAGCACGGCAGGCTGTTCCAGACGCCGCTCTCCGAGCTCGTGCGGCTCGAGGCGAAGGTGCCGACGATCGCGGTGGGCAACATCCAGAGCTACGCGGACGTGAACAGCATCATCGCCGCCGGGAGGGCGGACCTGTGCGCGCTCGCGCGGGCGCACCTCTACGACCCGTACTGGACCCGGCACGCCGCCGCGGAGCAAGGCTTCGCCATGGAGTGGCCCGACCCGTACCGGTCGGTCGAGAGGTACACGCTCCGCATGCGGTGATCGGGCGCGGCTCGAGGGCGCGTCGGCGGCGGCGGCCGCTCGCGCCGCGCGCGAAAAAAAGTTGACGCCGGGCCTTGATCCTCACGTTACGTGAGGACCTAGCCTCCGGGGCATGGACGTCCTCCCCCGCCCTGGAACCAGGGGAAGCACCATGCGTTCAGCACCGTTGAAAGTAGGCGATCTCGCCCGGCAGACCGGCCTCTCCGTCCGCACGCTCCACTACTACGAGGAGATCGGCCTGCTCTCCCCGTCGCACCGCACGGCGTCGGGGCACCGGATGTACTCGGCCGGCGACATCGCCCGTCTCCAGCAGATCAAGTCGTTGCGCGAGCTCGGCTTCAGCCTGGAGCAGATCAGCGCGTGTCTGGACGAGGAGGGCTTCTCGCCGCTCCAGACCATCGAGCTGCACCTGTCGCGGCTGCGCGAGCAGATCGCGCTGGAGCAGAAGCTCTGCGCGCGGCTCGAGGGGCTGGCCCGGGTCCTGCGCGCGGGAGAGGACGTGTCGGTGGAGCAGCTACTTCAAACCATCGAGGTGATGACCATGATCGAGAAGTACTACACCCCGGAGCAGCTCGCGGAGCTCAAGCAGCGCGCGGACGCGCTCGGACCGGAGAAGATCCGCGAGGCCGAGGGCGCGTGGAAGACGCTCTTCGAGGACGTGAAGGCGGCGATGGCGGCGGGCACCGACCCGAAGAGCGAGGCGGCGCGAGCGCTCGCGAAGCGCTGGAGGGAGCTCGTCGAGGCGTTCACGGGGAAGAACCCCGGGATCGAGAGGTCGCTGAACGAGATGTACCGGAACGAGCCGGGGCTGAGGAGCCAGGTCGGGCTGGATCCGGCGATGTGTGAGTTCATCGCGAAGGCGGCGGGCAAGGCCTCGTAGTCAGCTTCAGCAAGGCATCCTGCCCACGGCCGCGCGCGCCCGGCTGGCTGGACCGGCGCGCGACGGGCCCTGTAGCCGCCCGGGGTCGATGGGATCTCTTTGTGTCGTGTGGGGCAATTCGCGCCACGCGCGCGTGGGAGACCGAGAGGCGGCCCGCTCGGGCGCGACGGGAGAGATCGCTCCCCGGCCAACCCGAGCCGCCGCGATCGACCTGGCACCGGCGTTGCTCTCCTCCGGGCAGCACGCCCCGGCGTGCGCCGCTCGCCAGGAACGTCACGGCGCCTGTGCGCCCCTGCCGTGAAGGGTCCGCCATGCACCTGCCCGGAAAAGAGATCCCCTGGAAGGTCTTCCTGAACGACATCAAGCACGAGTGGGTCAAGGACAAGGTGGACACCGTCGCTGCCGGGCTGACGTTCTTCGGTGTCCTCGCGATCTTCCCGTTCCTGCTCTTCGCCGTCGCCCTCGCCGGCGTGGTCATCAATCCAGCCGAGTCGACGAGGCTGGTCGGCGAGCTGTACCAGGTCGCTCCCCCGGCCGTGGCCAACATCCTGGGCGAGCGCCTCCACGCCCTCACCAGCGGCCAGAGCCCGGCGCTCCTGACGGTCGGCGCCCTCGGCGCGATCTGGGCCGCCTCGGGCGGCGTGGTCGCCCTGATGGACGCGCTCAACGCGGCCTACGGCGTCGAGGACGGCCGCTCCTTCCTGAAGCGCCGCGGCATCGCGATCCTGGTCACGCTCGGCGGCGCCGTCCTGCTGACGATCGCCTCCGCGCTCACGGTCGTCACGCCGGCGATCACGGCGCACCTCGGCCCCCTGGCGACGCCGCTTTTGTGGCTGCGCGTGCCGGCCTCGATGCTCATCGTGATGATGGTCCTGGCCGTCCTCTATTACGTGCTGCCCGACGTCGAGCAGAAGTTCAAGTTCATCACCCCCGGGTCGATCGTGGCGGTCGTGATATGGGCCATCGCCTCGCTGGGGTTCTCGTTCTACGTCGGCCGGTTCGGCAGCTACGAGGTGAGCTATGGCGCGCTCGGCGGCGTCATCATCCTCCTCCTCTGGATGTGGATCTCCTCGATGGCGGTGCTCCTCGGGGCCGAGATCAACGCCATCATCGAGCACCGGTCGCCGGACGGGAAGCGCACCGGCGCGAAGCGCTGCGACGACGCGGGGGAGGATGTGCCCAAGGCCGTGAAGGAGCCGGCCGAGGGCGCCGCGCTGCCGGCCGGCGCCGCGCGCCCCGCGCGCGCGCAGGACGCGGGCGACGCCGCGCTCCCCCGCCCCGTCCGCTCGAACCCGGCGAGGCTCCATCGCGGGAAGGTGTAACGTGGGCCCCTGCGCCTCCCGCGAGGAGGCCCCGGCGAGGCGCCCTCGCTGACCACCCTCCCGCCCGCGCAGCCTCGCGCGCAGGCCTGTCCCCCGGAGTACGCTTCATGCTGCATCGAGCCGCCTCGTCCGCCATGTTCCTCGTGCTGCTCGGCGCGCTCGGCGCCGGCTGCCAGGGCGCCAAGAGCGGCGCGCCCACGGCGACGCCGGCGGAGAGCGGGCGGGGCGCGGAGGGGGGAGGCGCGCCGAGCCCGGCGGACACGGGCGAGGGCGCGCCGGACACGGGCGCGCCGGGCGCGGGCGCGCCGGAGACGGGCGGCCAGCCGGGCTGCGTGGACACCCCGTTCCTGAAGTACGTCGGGCAGGGCCACGACGAGTGCGCGCGGATCCGCTTCGTCTGCGAGCCGGGGTGGATCTACTTCAGCGACGACTGCGGCTGCGGCTGCACGAAGCAGCCCTGAGCGGCGCCCGCGGGCGCACAAAAACACCTCGCCCTGGGCGGCCCGCGCCATCTAGCATCGGGGCCCGCATGCGCCCCCTGCTCATCGTGAACCCGCGCTCCGGCGGCGGGAGGACCGGCAAGCTCTTCGACGAGATGCGAGCGCCCATCCAGCGCGCGCTCGGCGAGGTCGACGTCGCGCACACCGAGCGCCCGCGCCACGCGGTCGATCTCGCGCGCGAGGCCGCGCTCGACGGGCGCGAGACCGTGGTCGCGGTCGGCGGCGACGGCAGCGTCCACGAGGTGGTGAACGGCCTCATGCAGGCGCGCGACCGGGGCGCCGCCGGCACCCGGCTCGGGATCATCGGCGCGGGCACGGGCGGCGACCTGTGCAGGACGCTGAAGCTGAGCCACCGGCTCGACCGCTACTGCGCGGCGATCGCCAGCGGCAGCGCGCGCCCGATCGACGTCGGCCGCTTCTCGTACGAGAAGCACGACGGAACGCGCGCCGAGGCGTTCTTCGTCAACGTGCTCTCGGCGGGCATGAGCGGCCTGGTCGATCAGCTCGTCAGCGAGACGCCGCGGACGCTCGGCAACACGCTGGCGTACACGATGGCGTCGCTCCGCGGCCTCGCCCGGAGCCGCGTCGGCCGCGTGCGCTGCGTCGCGTCGCTGGGCGGGGAGTCCCGCGAGGAGGAGCTCGCGACGCGCACCGTGGCCATCTGCAACGGCCGCTATTTCGGCGGCGGGATGCAGGTCGCGCCGATGGCGCGGGCCGACGACGGCGTGTTCGAGGTCATCGACCTGGGCGGCGCGCCCCACCTCCGCTTCGCGGCCGTGTCGACCGGGATGTACACGGGCATGCACGTCCGCCACCCGGACGTCCGCCACTTCCGGTGCGATCGCATCGAGCTCACGCTGCTGAACCGCGACGTGGAGCACGCGTTCCTGCTCGACGTGGACGGCGAGCCGCTCGGGCGGCTGCCGATCACGGTGACGCTGGAGCCGAGGGCGATCGAGGTGCTGGCGCCGGCGGGGTGAGGGGCGCTGGGGCCCAGCTCGTCCTCCTCAGGCAAGGCCCGCCTTGCTCCGCAGCACCTTTCGTTTGCCCAGATCTCGTTGCATATCCCAGAGCACGCGGCAGCAGACCATCCAGAATCGCATCTTCTGCGCGTGGTCGTGAGCCAGCTTCCGGACACGAGCGGCTTGCTCGCTGCCGGACAGCGATGCCAGGATGTCGAAATCGAGGAGTAGATTCTCGATCTCGTGCGCCGGCAGCCGGAGCGCACGGCAGTCCGGCGAGGTCCAGCCGGAGCTGTTGTCATCGTCGAAGTCGCGGTCCACCACGCCGTACACATGAAACCCGCGCGGGCTCGCATTGACCATGTGCATCACGCCCGGCTTGCCATCGCCGACGAGCACGTTGATCTGCGGGTCGCTCCACAGGTCGGTGAGGACCGCGTGGGTGACGGGATCCTCGACCCAGACGGTGAGCGGCCCCCGGTACAGGTCGCGCAGCGTGATTTTCATGAGGCCGGGATCGCCGCGGGCATCTCTTCTTCTTCCCCGCCGTCATCCAGGTGCGCCCGCGGATCCTCGTCCTCGACGAGGATGAAGCGTTCGTAGCTCAAGGCCGAGTCCAGAATGGCCTCCGAGTGCGTCGCGACGATGATCTGCGTCGTCGGGGAGAGCTCCTGTAAGGCCGGCACGAGCAGGCGCTGCCACTGGACGTGCAGGTGCTGCTCGGGCTCGTCGATCACCAGCACGTCTGTCGGCACGTCCTGGAAGATGAGCGGACCGGCGAACGCGAACAACGCCACCTGGCCGGAGCTCAGGCGATCCAGCGGCACCATGCGCGGGATGTCGGGGCGGGACGGGGCAAGCCGGCGCGCCATCTCGAGGCTGGTAACGTCCTCGGGGATGGGGCGATCGTCCCGGAGGACCACCTCGTCGCCGGAACCGGGATCATTGCTCACCGGGATCACGTCCAGCATCTGCCCGGCGCCGTTGAAGCGCTCCCACAGGCGCTGCAGGCGGGCGAAGGGTCCGTCCCCCTGGGCGGCTCGCGCTCCTCCGTTGACGGGCACCTCCGCGACAGGCTTTCCGCGCCGCGCCTGAGCGCGGAGATCGCGGTAGTAGGCGCTGATCAGGCGCCGCTTCAGCTCGCG
Source organism: Sorangium cellulosum (assembly GCF_004135735.1). Lineage (GTDB taxonomy): Bacteria > Myxococcota_A > Polyangia > Polyangiales > Polyangiaceae > Sorangium > Sorangium cellulosum_F. Next base: position 9,475,992 of record NZ_CP012670.1, read on the forward strand.
CAGCCGGTGCGCCTCGACGTCGGAGCGGGCGCCGCCTGGATTGACCACCTCGCCGAGCGCCTCGGGCTCACGCCGGGCGGAGAAGTACTCCACATTCGCGTCGAGCCGAGCATGCTTGCTCCAGCCGTAACCCGGGAGGACCTCCTGAGGCTCGTGGCCGCTAGCTCTGAGAATGCTTCCCGGTCGCCCAGGTGTATCGTGCGCGACGCGTAGCTGGGTATGGAAGTCCACGACCCCATCGCGGTCCGGGCAACGAAACTCTCCCCGGAGCTCCAGGGCGTCGGCCCCGAACCGGATCTGCTCCCGGAGGGGCGCCGCATCGCGCGGCAGCTTGTCGGGCCGGTGCAACAACAGGAGGACGGCCTCCAGCAGCGCCGTCTTGCCAGAGCCGTTGGCCCCCGCGAACACGACGAGATCGAGCGCCGCCCCCTGCGCATCGCAGAGGTCGAGGCTGATCTCGTCGATGCCGCGGAAGTTGCGGACGTCCAGCCTCGTGAGCCGCAAGCCGGGCGCTGATCGCTCGGTCGACATGGCGTATTTGTACGCCGCTCGGCGGGACATCACCAGCGCGAGTACAGGAAGCGGCGGCACGAATCAACGCGCCCCGTCACCACGCTGCTGCGACGCCACCTCCCCCGCCCCGACTCCCCGACGGTCGTCCCCGCGCTCCCGCAGCACCGGTTCCGCCCCGCCTGTCCCCTCGCCGTCTCGCCTGCAGCCCGTCGAGCCCGCGGCGCGGCGGTGGTAAAGGGTCTTGCATGAGCTTCATCGAATCCTCACCGCCGGGCGAGCTCGCCCCGGGCGCCTCCGGGGCGCCCTCGTCCTCCGCTCCCCGGCTGCTGGTCGTCGGCTGCGGCGGGATCGGCGGCATCGTGGCCGCGCACCTGGTCGAGCAGGGCCACGACGTCACCGCGTTCACGACGAACCCGGTCATCGCCGACGCGATCAACGCCGCCGGCTTCCGGGTGCGCGGCGAGGCGAGCCCGGGCACCGTGCGCGGCCGCGCGGTGCGCGAGCTCGGCCCGGACACCCGGCCGTTCGACTACATCGTCCTGGCCACGCAGCCGCCGCAGGTCGAGGAGGCCGCGCAGAGCGTGGTCGCGCACCTCGCCCCGGCGGGCGCGATGATCTGCCTCCAGAACGGCCTCTGCGAGGAGCGCGTCGCCCGCATCGCCGGCCCGGAGCGCACCCTGGGCGCCATCGTCGCGTGGGGCGCCTCGATGGTCGAGCCGGGCGTGTACGACCGCACCTCGAGCGGCGGCTTCGTGCTCGGCCGGCTCGACGGCGCGGGCGATCCGCGCCTCCACGAGCTCGCGCGGATCCTCGAGGCGATCGGCCCGACGACCGTGACCGACAACCTGGCCGGCGCGCGCTGGTCGAAGCTGGCCATCAACTGCGCCATCTCGTCGCTCGGCACGATCGGCGGCGACCGCCTCGGCGCGCTCCTGCGCCACCGCTTCGTCCGCCGCCTCGCGCTGGAGATCATGACCGAGACGGTGCAGGTCGCGCGCGCGGCCGGCGTGCGCCTCGAGAAGGTGGCCGGGACGCTCGACCTCGACTGGATCGCGCTCACGGACGCCGAGCGCTCCGCGGCGGGCTCGCCGGGGCTGTTCGCGAAGCACGCGCTGCTGCTCGCGGTGGGCGCGCGCTACCGGCGCATGCGCTCGTCGATGCTCGCGGCCATCGAGCGGGGGCGACCGCCGGCGGTCGACTTCCTGAACGGCGAGGTCGCCACGCGCGGCGCGGCGCTCGACGTCGCGACCCCGATCAACGCCGCGGTCCGCGAGGAGGTGCTCGCGATCGCGGCGCGCAGGTGCAAGCCGGGGCTCCCGCTGCTGCGCGCGCTCTTCGACCGGACGCGCGATCTCGTGGGGGCGCCCCCGCGCGCCGCGGCCTCGCCGGACGCGCCGGGCGAGCCGGCCGGAGACGGCCGGCGCGATCCCGGGGGGACAGCCGGCTAGCTCGGGGGGCACACCGAGCAACCCGGTGAACACGGGCCGCCGCGACGCCAGCCAAGCCAACAATTCTCCTGGTGTTCCTGGCGCCCCGGCGGCCCTTGCCGATTGTCGCTTTTGCGCGCCTGAGTTCCGGTAGCATCAGGCGCCTCTCCCTGTGGATCTCGACATGGTCCCTCGACGAGGAGCCCTCGCATGAAGCCCTCCCCGCTCGCACTCACCTCCCGGCGCGGCCTCGCCCATCGCGGCCGCGCGCCCCTCCTGCTCCTCGCCGCGCTCGCCGCCTGCGGCGAAGGCGGCGCGGGCGGCGCGGGCGGCGCGGGCGGCGCGGGCGGCGGCGGCGAGGGTGGCGGCGGCGAGGGCGGGGGCGTCGTCATCGAGGCGCCGAACCGGTTCCGTCTGCGCATCGACGACGCGGAGGCGCCGTCGGTCGTCCTGAAGCTCGACAAGCAGAAGGCGCTCCAGGTCTTCGGCGAGGACGGCGCAAAGCAGATCACGATCCTCAACGTCGACACGACCGCGCTGCTCCGGAGCGCGCTCGACCAGATCCAGAACGCGTGCGGGACCGCGTGGCGGAACGACAGCGCGGACCCCGGCCACGACTGCGCGGCCACCCCGCTCGGCCAGAGCTTCGGGGCGAACGAGGCGGAATGGCGCACGTCGCCGGAGTTCGCGCTTGTGCGCCTGCTCAGCATGACGCCGGCCAACGCCGATGTGACGGGGACGTCGCTCGAGGGGCTGAACCGGATCTTCGAGGAGAACCCCGGCACCTTCGCGTTCGACTTCGCCGGCGTCCTCGCCGACGCCCTCGACATCGAGCGGACAGACCCCTTCGTGCCGACGGACGAGCTCATCCTCGCGCTCCAGCAGCAGCTCCTCGCCTCGCACCCGGCCATCTCTGACCCTGACGGCGTGACGATGCCTGTCACGCTCCACGATGCCCTGTTCGATCTCGGGCCCCTCGCCGAGAAGCTCGGCCCCTCGGGCGATCACCCCGGCGTGCTCGTCCCCGACGACGGCACGTTCACGACGAGGAGCGATGTCCTCCTGCCCGATTTCGAGATGCGTGTCGTCGCCGAGTCCGGCCTGCGCAGGGTCTCTGGCGTCGATCTGTCGAAGGGCGGCGGCGACATGTTCCTCCGCGACGGCGACGCGCCGCTCCGGTTCGACTTCAACGATCCGGAGAAGCTCCAGATCCGTGGCATCGCGGAGGCCCCGACCGTGGACATGCGGTTCTCGCTGCGCGAGCTCGACAGCCACGTTTCGCCGTGCGTCGAGGAGCCGGCCTGCAAGAGCAATCTCCCCACCACGCCCGCCGGCACGGACAGCGTGTGGAACCTCTCGCCGTTCCTCCTCGAGCCCATCGTGGCCAAGGCGGCCTACCTCACGTACAGCGAGCGCGCGTTCACGGCGTGTTACTTCCGCCTGAGCGGCACGTGCCGTGTGGGCGTGGACATCGGCCAGGGCGGCAATCCGAACGGCTGGACCGTCTTCACCGATGGGATCTCGGACCCGCCGCCGCCGATACCGGATCCGCAGTTCCTCTGGGAGCTGCTCACCGACGTCGGCCAGGTCGCCATCCACGATCCGACCGGCGACGGCGCCCCCGACATTGCAGAGGGCGACGCCCAGCCGGTCTTCGCGCTCCACGGCGTCGGCATCGGCCTCACCGCCGACGAGATCGTGGCCGAGCTCCGCCCGACCCTGCAGGGCCAGGCCACGCAGATCGCGGACATCATCCTGGGCCGGTACTGGGCCAACAACGACGCGCTCGACTTCTTCTATGGCCGCGGCGCCCCGGACGGCGCTCCGACCCTGTTCTTCGTCGCCGAGGAGGATCTCCGCCCCTCGGACGAGGGCGGCGAGGCCCCGCGCGCGTACGCCTACGAGAAGCCCGGCTTCTTCACGAGCCCAGACCTCGACGAGGCGAGCAAGGTCTCGACCAGGGAGGTCGACGGGCTCGCCGACACCACGCACGAGAAATACCGGCTGCCGCCGGGCGAGACCACGCTGTACATGCAGGACGACGAGGCCGCCGTCTACGAGGTCCGCTTCCATGTGCCCGACAGCAGCGACCCCGTGGAGATCACCGCCGACGTGAAGAGGCTCTGATCATGGAAGCGCGAGACACCCCCCGCCCCGCCCCGCCCGCCGGCCACAGGCTCCCCCGGCTCGGCCCCCTGCTCGCGGCCGCGCTCTCGTGCGCCCTCTCCGGCTGCGTCGATGCCGTCACCGTGGAAGAGGAGGCGCCCCCGCCAGCGCTCGGCGTGCGCGAGAGCCGCACCCTCACGCTCGAGTTCCTGCGCTTCGACGCGAAGCGCTTCGCCAAGACGCTCACGCTCGAGGAGCTCCGGGCCATCCCGAAGCCCACGCTCGAGGCGATATGGCTCCTCGATCTCGACATCTCGGCGCTCATCGAGAACGCGCTGCTCGGGATCATGCACATGCCGCCCGCGGACGTCGAGGCGCTCCCCCCCGCGTCGCGGAACCTGGTCGGGCTCCTCAACATGACGCCCGAGAGCGCCGATCTCCGCGGCACCAGCCTCGAGGGCCTGCTCGGCGTCGGCAACGCCGTCGGGCTCCCGACGTCGAAGATCCTCGCCGATCTCGTGGGCGCGGACGGCAACGAGCGGCTCATCCCCGTCGAGATCGCGGCGCAGGCCGTGCTGGAGAACCTGGTCAGCACGCACCCGAACACCCAGGCGCGGCGGGGGCCGCCGTCGAGCGAGCACCCGGACGGCATCTACCCGGTCGCGCCGCGCTCCATCCCGGTCACGCTGTACGACGTCGTCTCGGACTTCGCCGGCCTCGCGGAGCAGTTCGGCCCGACGCCGCTCGACCCCGACGACCCCGACGGCCCGAGACACCCCGGCTTCATCAAGGCGACCTCGGGGGTCAAGGCGGCCCTCGACCACTTCACGATGACGGTCCGGGTCAACGTCAACGCGCTGCCGTACAAGGGCGTCGACGCCACGGCGGCCGACGTCGCCAGCGTCAACAGCACGCCCGGCCAGATCGACACCCTGTTCGATTTCAGCGAGCCGGACTGGCTCGAGCTGAACGGCCTCGCGGAGGGCCTCTCCATCGGCGAGCTGACCATGGCCATCCCCGAGAGCCCGATGTACCTGCCGGGCGGCACCGCCGAGGAGCCTTCGCCGCGCGGCGACTCGCCCGTCTGGGAACAGCCGCCCTGGGAGCTCGAGCACATCCTCGCCCGCGCGGGCGAGCTCCGGGCCGCGCTGATCGAGGATCACTGCTCCTCGTACGGGCCCCAGGGCACCTCCACGAGCCAGTTCGAGCCCGTGGAGGTGTGCATCGACGAGCGCGGGTGGACCGAGATCAGCGTCGATGACAGCGTCGTCCTGGAAGAGCCGCCGCCCCCGCCGTCCTACTTCTGGGACATCCTCGTCGAGGTCGCCCAGAAGCGCCTCCACGACGGCGATCTCGCCGAGGGCGACGCCAACGTCGAGGTGACGGTCCGCGACGTCCCGGTGGGCGTGGAGACGGACGATCTCGTCGCGCGCATCAAGGAGAACCTCGCGAACGATCCCGCGGTCCTCAAGGACATGGCGATCGAGCTGAACGACAACGCGGCGGGCGACGCGGACTTCTACCTGTACCAGCCGAGCACCGAGGGCGGCGTCGCCGGCCGGCGGGATTATCTCTACTTCGTCGCGCCCGACGACCTCCGCAAGGACGCGGCGGGCGCGCGCGTGCGCGACTATGCGTACGAGAACCCCGGCTTCTTCTCGGACGCCGAGCTGACGAAGAAGGTGTCGACGACCGAGGCGATCGACGGCGACGCGCTCCACGAGAAGGTGGAGGTCGAGCCGGGCGACACGCTGTATTTCGAGGACGACGAGGGGCGCCGTTACGCGATCGAGATCGGCGACAAGCCGAGCGCCCACCGCCTCTCGCTCACCCTCACCCGGATCCAGTAGCCGGACCACCCACCGTGAGGACCCGTCTCATGTCAGGAGCTCTGCCGACCTCGCGGCCCCGCGCCCGCGCCCGTCAACAGACAGGACGTGAACTCTCCCTCGTCGCGCTCGCGACCGGCCTCGCCTGCCTGACGGCGGCGGAGGCGCGCGCCTCGGGCCTCGACGCGCCCTGGATCACGAGCGGCGCCTCGGGCCCCACGACGCCCGACGCCGCCGCGGTCTACTGGAACCCGGCCGCGCTCGCGGACGTGAAGCGGCCGGAGCTCCTCCTCGGCGCGGGGCTCATCGTCGGCCACGCCACCTACGCGCGCGAGCGGCGCGGCACGTACCAGACGCCGGACACGCTCCAGTTCAAGCTCCCGCTCGATCCGGCGAACGTCGACCCGGGCAAGACCGGCCGCGCCGAGCAGGTCTCGGCGACGCCGATCGCGCCGACCGGCAACGGCTTTCTGGCGATCCCGGCCATCCCGGACCGGCTCACGCTGGGCGTCGGCCTGTACGTGCCCTACGCCGCGGCGCTCGGCTTCCCGGAGGACGGCGCGCAAAGGTGGCAGCTCCGGCAGGCGTTCATCGTGGCGAGCTCGCTCACGGCGGCGGCCGGCGTGAAGCTGAACGAGAAGGTCTCGCTCGGCGTCGGCGTCTCGTACGTCAGCGGCCTCGCCGAGCTCTCGAAGGTGCAGGACTTCGCCGGCCTGAGCGAGTTCCGCGACGGCCTCGCCTACCTGAAGCAGGACAACGACTTCGGCCCGAGCACGCCCTCGGAGCTGCGCGAGCTCGACGTCCTCGCCCGCTCCATCTCGATCAAGCAGGCGATATCGCACGGCGCCTCCTTCCATGTCGGGCTCTCCTTCAACCCGAACGACGACCTCCGCTTCGGCCTGACGTACCAGCACAGCGCCGCGATGCGGTACAAGGGCAAGTTCGCCATCGACATGGATCACCCGTTCTTCACGCAGGACCTCGCCGAGCAGGGCCTGCGCTACGAGCCGCTGGTCGAGGGCGACGCGGAGCTGTCGTTCACGCTCCCGAAGCGGCTCACCGCGGGCGTGGGCTACCGGGTGAGCGACCGGCTCAGCCTCGATGGGCTGCTCTCCTACGTGCTCTACTCGGACGTCGAGGCGTTCGTGGTCGAGGCCTCGTCTCCGGATCTCGCGCAGCCGAAGCTCGGCATCACCGACCGGGTCACGGTGACGCTGCCGCGCGACTGGAACGACACGGTGTGGCTGGAGGTCGGCGCGAAGTACCGGCTGAGCGACGCGCTGCTCGCCACGGCGTCGGTCGGTTATCAATCGCCCGCCTCGCCGGACAGCACCATCGACGTGGCCTCGCCCGACAACCACCGGCTGATCGGCGACATCGGCGGCGTGCTCCGGGTGAGCGACAGCGTGTCGCTCTCGGGGGACGTCCGGGTGCAGGGGATCCTGCCGCGCACGGTGACCGAGTCGAACCACGATCTGGGCAACGGGACGTACTCGCTCGTGCTCGCGACGGTCGGCGGGCACCTCAAGGTCGTGTTCTGAGCGGCGAGCCCGCCGCCCGCGGGCTGGAAGTCCGTCGGATGCTCGAGCTTTGCTCGCGGCCTTGCTGTGCCGCGCAGGACACCGGTTCACGGGCTGGGGCCATTGAAAAAATCAACTTTCCTGGATAGTGTGCCGGCGTGGCCGGTTCGGAGGATGCCCAGGCTCGGCAGGAGTACGTCCTGCGAAGGGGGGCCTCAGCCGCGCAGCCTCGCGTGAAACGGGAGAGCGTACGATGAGATCAGTTTTTTCTGTGGCGATGCTTGGGTTGCTGGTGGGTTCGTTTGCCGTGGCGGGTTGTGGCGGCGACGACGACGGGAGCGGCGGGTCCGGCGGGAGCGGCGGGTCCGGCGGGAGCGGCGGGAGCGGCCCGACCACGACGGGGGCCGGCGGCGAGGGCGGTGGCGAGGGCGGCGTCGGCGGCGAGGGCGGTGGCGGCGGCGAGGGCGGCGGCGAGGGCGGCGCCGGCGGCGAGGGCGGTGTCGGCGGCGAGGGCGGTGGCGGCGGCGAGGGCGGCGTCGGCGGCGAGGGCGGCGTCGGCGGCGGCCAGCCGGACATCGGCCCCGGGCCGGACGAGAGCTGCTCCGGTTGCGCCCGACTGGCCGTGCCTCTCACCGAGGCCGCTACCGGGACGCTGTTCCAGTTCGACTTCGCGGAGCTCGTCGACCTGACCGGCGCCACCGTCACGTTCCGTGTCAAGACGCACGCCGGCACCGGAGGTGGGGTGCAGACGTTCGTACAGAACGGCAATGCGCAGGGCTGGGTGGGCGTCCCCTGGGCGTGGACGGACGTCAGCGACCTGCTCGAGTGGACGGAGCTCACCATCGACGTCGATACCGCCGCTGCGGAGGCGACGATGTTCGACAAGACGGAGGTGAAGCGCATCGGCCTCAAGATCGACGCTGGTGAGGCGGGGCCCTGGGCCAACCCGACCGTGGTCTACATCGACTCCATCACCGTCACGCGGCCCGGCGGCGAGGGCGGCGAGGGCGGCACTGGCGGCGAGGGCGGCGCCGGCGGCGAGGGCGGCGCCGGCGGCACGAGCGGCGAGGGCGGCTTCGGCGGCACCGACGGCGAGGGCGGCGCCGGCGGCACCGACGGCGAGGGCGGCGCCGGCGGCGAGGGCGGCGCCGGCGGCATGAGCGGCGAAGGCGGCGCCGGCGGCATGAGCGGCGAAGGCGGCGCCGGCGGCATGAGCGGCGAAGGCGGCGCCGGCGGCATGAGCGGCGAAGGCGGCGCCGGCGGCATGAGCGGCGAAGGCGGCGCCGGCGGCATGAGCGGCGAGGGCGGCGCCGGCGGCATGAGCGGCGAAGGCGGCGCCGGCGGCGAGGGCGGCGCCGGCGGCGAGGTGATTCATGTGATCGGTCCGTTCGAGTTCACGACCGACCTGCAGGGCTTCCTGCTCGGCGACTACATGACCGTGCCCGGATCGAGGCTGGATTACCTCGGCGAGTGAACCAGGATGGCCTGCGGCGCTCGTTCTCGCGCGACCGCGCGGAGCGAGCGCCCGGTCCTGAGAGCGCCTCTCAAAACCTCCCGTCGCCAGGCGGCCAAGGGCGGGCGCGTCGCGTCGTTGCTCCTCGTCGCGCCCAGGGCGACCAACGGGCGAAAACCGCCTGAAAAGTGCAGAAACTCGAGCCGCCAAGGCGCCAATGACGCCAAGAATTGATTTTCTCCTTGGCACCTTGGCCGTTGAGCTCTCGCTTGTTCAACAGGATCGGTGCTCTGGCGCCGCGCCCCCCTCGGCCGCCTGGCTCCGTCCGGTTTCGCTCGGCGCGCTGACCAGGCGAGCACGATCCAGCTACCTGGGCGTGATCCAGCTAAATTCCAGCACGCTATCGTTGTAGTCCTCGTCGTCTCCGTTCTCGGCGACGATCACCAGGAGATTGTAGTTGCCTATCGTGTAAGGACCGCCAAACTTCAGCTGGCGGGACTTGCACCACGCTGCGTTGATGTCCGTCTGGTACTCGAACCTTACGTCCAGCTTCGCCCTCGAGTTGGCGACGATGGTCGACTGGCCCGACATGGCATTTCGCTCGCCGGAGCCCGCGAAGACACACAGCACCTCGTCGTCGCGAGTCACGGTGATCTTCTGAGTGTACCTCGAGTTGGTCGCCACCTTGATGGTCACGGTCACACCATCCGGAAGCTCGTTGATTTCACAGGTGTTGCCGTTCAATTGAGGCATGTGCTCATGCTCCTTCCCATGAATCGCGCCCCGCGGCGGGAGAGTGACCGTCGAGGACGGGGACGGTCTCGCGGCGTCAAAAGATGGCTATCAAACCTGCCGCAAGCGCGCAACGACAAACATCTTGCTGTACTGGAAGCGGTCATGGGCGGACCCATCCGACTCAGCCGGAGCGCGGCGCGCCGGTCCTCGGGCGGGGACCTCGTGAAGGGTGGTGCGGCGCGCGCTCGAGCTCGGCCGTTCGGCGCCGCGCGCCCACCCCGCAGGCGGTGGCGCGGGGGCGGCCCCTTCGATGCAGGCGCCGCTGCGGGCGCCGCCGGACAGGACGCCGAGGTTCGAGGCGGCGCCGCGACGCGGGGGCGCGCCGCTGGACGGGGCGTTGCCGGGACTTGTGCGCGGCGAGGGCGCGACGTGCTCGGTGCCCCTCGGGGTCCTGGGCATCGCCGGGGAGCGTGGGCGCGCGCCCCGGCCATGCGCGCCCGGCCGCCTGGCGCGGCCCGGCAGCCCGGAGAACCCATCTGATTCGCAGATGGATCCCATGAAAATTATGCCGATTCTATCGATGGGCGAGCGACGCTATCTTCTCCTCGTCGGACACGGAGTCACCGATGTCGAGCAAGCGCTGGGCCCGTCGATCACTGCTCACCAGCCTGGGTATCGGGCTCCCGGCCGCGGCCGTGATGAGCGGCATGACCCGGCGGCGCGGCCTCGCGGGCGCGCCAGCCGATCCCCCGAAGGAGCTCTCCATGATCATCCGTCGTTCCTCGGAGCGCGGCCACGCCGACCACGGCTGGCTCCGCTCGTTCCACACCTTCTCGTTCGCGGGCTACCACGATCCCGCGCACATGGGCTTCGGCGCCCTGCGGGTGATCAACGAGGATCGGGTCCAGCCCGGCAAGGGCTTCGGCACCCACCCGCACAGGGACATGGAGATCATCTCGTACGTGCTCGACGGCGGCCTGGAGCACCGCGACAGCATGGGCAACGGATCGGTCATCCGGCCCGGTGACGTGCAGCGGATGTCGGCCGGCACCGGCGTGACGCACAGCGAGTTCAACGCCTCGCGCTCCGAGCTCGTGCACTTCCTGCAGATCTGGATCGTCCCCGACCGGCGCGGGATCGCGCCGAGCTACGAGCAGAAGGCGTTCCCCGAGGCCGAGCGGCGAGGCAAGCTGCGGCTGGTCGCGTCCCGCGACGGTCGCGCCGGGTCCGTGCTCGTGCACCAGGACATGAACCTCTACGCCAGCCTGCTCGGCGCGGGCGAGCCAGTCCGCTACGAGGTCCCGGCGGCCAGGCGGGCGTGGATCCACGTGGCCAGGGGCAGCGTGGAGATCGGCGGCGCGCGCCTCGACGCCGGCGACGCGGCGGCCGTGAGCGAGGCAGGCGCGCTGGACATCGTCGGCAAGGACCCGGCCGAGCTGCTCGTGTTCGACCTCGCCTGACGCCGGCCGCGCGGCGGGGCGCGCCGCGCGGGCGCCGCGCTCGGGCCCTGCGCGCGCCGCCGCCACCCCGGCGCGCGCCATCGATCCACGGATATCATGGCGCATGCCCGACGCGATCACGCTGGATCAGCTCCGGACCTTCATCGCCGTGGTCGACGAGGGGAGCTTCTCGGCCGCCGGACGCAGGCTCCGGCGGGTGCAATCGGCGGTGAGCCACGCCATGGCCAACCTGGAGGCGCAGCTCGGCGTTCGCATCTGGGATCGATCCACCAAGATCCCGACGCTCACGCCCGGAGGCAAGGTGCTCCTCGCCAGCGCGCGGCGGATCTGCGCCGACGTCGACGCGCTCCAGGGGGTCGCCGGCGGGCTCGTGGGCGGGCTCGAGGCCAGCGTGTCGCTGGCGCTCGACGCGATCTTGCCCGTCCGCGCGGTCGTCGACATGTGCCGCGAGTTCGCGCGGGAGTTCCCCACGGTCGAGCTGCGCCTGCACACGGAGACGCTCTCCTCGGTGTCCGCGCTGGTGCTCGACGGCACCTGCCAGATCGGCGTCATCGGCCCGGCCGCGCACGCGCAGGGGCTCGAGCGCGAACACTTCGCCTCGGTGCAGCTCATCCCCGTGGTCGCGAAGGAGCACCCGCTCGCCGCCCGCGCGGGCCGGATTCCGACGCAGGTCCTGGCCGAGCACGTCAACGTCGTGCTCAGCGAGCGAGGCAGCGAGCGGCAGACGCCGGATCAAGGCGTGCTGTCGCCGCGGACCTGGCGCGTCGCCGATCTCGGCACCAAGCACGCGCTGCTCCTCGGCGGCCTCGGCTGGGGCAACATGCCGGAGCACATGGTCCGCGAGGACATCGCCCGTGGTCGCCTGGTGCGCATCCGGCCGGCCGCGTGGCGCGACGACGAGTGGAACCTCTCGCTCAGCGTGGTGCACCGGCCGGCGCTGTCGAAGGGGCCGGCCACGCGCTGGATCCTGCGGCGCCTCCCCGAGCTGTGCGTCCGCGAGACCGGGCTCGGCGCGCCGGGACGCAGGCGGCGGAGGCGCGGCGACGCGCGCGGAGGGTGAGAGGAGCGCGCAGCGGAGCTCGCCCCTGAACGCCGAGCCCGCGCGCCGCCGCGCGGCTCGCCGCCGTGCAACCTCGCGCCGTTCTGCGGTAGCATCGGCCGGCCCCATGAGCGTCCGCAAGCTTGCCGAGACCGGGCACGACCATGCGCTCGCGGCCCTCGCCGCCGAGGACGAGGCGCCGAAGTCCCCCGGATGGCGCCTCTCGCCGGGGGCCGCCAGGAGCGAGGTCCGGGAACGCGGCATCGGGCCAGAAGCACCTCCCTCCATCGACGCGAGGATCTCAGCATGACGTTCGCATCCAGACCCCCCGGGCAGCCCGACCAGCGCCAAGAGGCCGACGCGAGCGAGCCGCCCCAGACCCGCGCGGGCTCCGCCAGCGGCGCCCTCCGGGTCCCGAAGGCCGCCCCGATCCAGGTCGAGGTCGCCTCGGGCGACGCCCTCGACGTGCGCCAGTTCTCGGTGCACGAGCGCCTCTCGTCCCTCTTCACGATCAGCCTCATCGCCGTCAGCGAGAACACCGACGTCAACTTCGATAACGTGGTCGGCCAGCCCGCCACGTTCACCGTGCACAGCGGCCTGCACGCCCGCCGGTGGTCGGGCATCTGCAACCACCTCCAGCAGATCCGGGTAGAGGAGGGCACCCCCAGCGCCCCCACCCTCGCCACGTACGAGCTGTCGATCGTCCCCATGCTCTGGCTCCTGACCCAGCGCCGGAACTACCGCATGTTCCAGCAGGAGTCCGAGCTCGACATCGCGCGGAAGCTCCTCGAGGAGTGGTCCATCGAGTTCGACCAGCGGCTGACCGAGACCTACAAGCCGCGGAAGTACCGCGTTCAGTACGCGGAGAGCGACTATACGTTCATGTGCCGGATGCTGGAGGACGCCGGGATCACGTTCTACTTCGAGAACCAGCAGGGCGAGACGAAGCTGGTGCTCGCCGACGCCCCGCAGTCGAACCCGCCGCGATCACCGAAGATCGCCTACCGCGACAACCCGATGACCGTGCCCGACAAGGAGCACGTGACGGGCGTGCGGATCGGGCAGCGGGTGCGGCCCGGGAAGTATACGATGCGGGACCACGACTACCGCCTCGCCCCCAGCTACAGGCTGATGAAGACCGCCGAGGCCCAGCAGGGCGGGCTCGAGGCGCAGCTCGAGCGGTATCATTACACGCCAGGAGCGTTCCTGTTCCGCGCCGACAAGGGCGAGAGCACGCCCGTCGCCGACGATCGGGGCAAGACCCGGACCGACGAGCAGGAGGGAGACGCGCTCGCGAAGAAGCGGCTGGACGCGAAGCGCGCCACCGCGAAGGTCTGCACCTTCGAGACGAACGCGCACGACCTGGCGCCCGGGATGGTGATCAGCTTCCAGGACCACCCGAAGTCCGACCTGGGCCCAGACAAGAGGCTGCTGCTCCGGGAGTCGTCGCTGAGCGGGACGGAGAGCGGCGAGTGGTCGCACCGGTGCGAGGCGGTGAGCGCAGAGGTGCCTTACCGGCCGGCGCTGGCGACGCCGAAGCCGAAGGTGAACGGCGTGGAGAGCGCGACCGTCGTGGGGCCGCCCGGGGAGGAGATCCACTGCGATGAGTTCGGGCGGGTAAGGGTACACTTTCACTGGGACCGGGAGAGCCAGATGAATGACAGGAGCTCTTGCTGGATCCACGTGAGCCAGCCGTGGGGGGGCGCGGGGTTCGGGGGGATGAACCTGCCGCGGGTCGGGCAGGAGGTGCTGGTCGATTTCCTCGGGGGAGATCCGGATCGTCCGGTGATCGTGGGCAGGGTGTACACGAACCTGCAGCGGGTGCCGTACAAGCTGCCGCAGAACAAGACGCAGAGCGGATGGAGGAGCAGCTCGACCGGCGGGACTGGCGGTTACAACGAGCTCATGTTCGAGGATGCTCAGGGCAAGGAGCTGCTCAGCATCCAGGCGGAGCGTGATTTGAGCGAGCTCGTCAAGCATGATGCGACGCACGTCGTGAGGAACGACCGGAGCGCCACGGTCTGGAAGAACGACTCGTCGCTGGTCGGCGTGCAGCACTCGCTGACCATCGCGCAGCCCGGCGGGGGCGAGCCGGCCCCCGGCCCCACGAGCGTGACGATGACGCACGAGAAGATCACGCTCACCACCGGGAAGGCCACGCTCACGATCGATGGCGGCAAGATCACGCTCGACGCGAACGAGAGCATCACCCTCGAGTCGCGCGGGAAGATCAGCATCCACGCGGCCACCGGGATCCAGATGGTGGCCGACGACGGGGACACCGTCATCAAGGGCGACCCCAAGGTCAAGATCAACTGCTCGGGCTGACCAGCGGAGAAGGGAGCGTCTGAACTCATGCCGCCTGCCGCCAGACTCGGAGACAACCACCGTTGCGAGCGCCACGGAGAGGGACCCATCCTCCCCGATTGCTGCCCGACCGTGCTGATCGGCGACAAGCCGGCCGCGCGCCAGGAGGACATCTGCGACTGCTGGTGCACCGAGGACCCCATCAAGGAGGGAGAGCCGACGGTGCTCATCGGCGACAAGCCTGCTGCGCGCAAGGGCGACGCCACGGACGGAGGCAAGATCGTCGAGGGGTGCCCGACGGTGCTCATCGGGACGCCGCGTTCGGCGGCGTGCATGGTCGAGGCGGCCAGCGCCGGCGCGCCGTTCGTCGACGCGGGCGACTAGCCATGATCGAGCGTGCCGCCGCCCTGCTCGCGCGAGAGCCCGCGACGCTCTATACCCTCCTCGACGGGGCGCGAGATCGATCGATATCGCGGCGCGTCCGCGCCTCGGAGCTGCCCAGCCAGTCCCTCTACGAAGGAGAGGGCGGAGACGAGCTGGCGCCCTTCGGCCCCTACCTGATCGAGCTCCCCAGCGCCGCCCAGGCCATCGAGGCCTGGCTCCGGGAGGACTGGGGCAAGTCGCGCGGCGTCTTCCTCACGAGCAAGGAGCCGTTCGCGGCGGTGCGGCGTCATCTCCGGAGGTTCCTCAAGGTGCAGCTAGAAGACGGGCGAAAGGTCTATTTTCGATTCTACGACCCGCGGGTCCTCCGGCTGTTCCTCCCCCGATGCACGTACGAGGAGTGGATCGAGTTCTTCGGACCTGTCGAGTCTTACCTCGCAGAGGCCGAGGACGGCCAGGCCCTGCTCCGGTTCAGGCGTGACGCGGACGCGCCCGATCCGGAGCGGATGGGTCTGGCGACCTGAGCCGCAGCGAGAGGTCAGACGCGCATGTTCCGAGTTCGCCACGAGCACGCCCAGGCGTTGAGACCCGCCCTCGACGGCGCCCTGCCGGATCGCATCCTGCAGGGCCTCCGGCAGGAGGGCCTGCAGGCCGAGCGGGAGCCCGGCTCCGGCGCGATCGTCGCGACCGACGCGCGCGGCTCCCGGACGAGGCTCAGCTTCTCCTCCGATGGGTCGCCCCGCGAGGCCACGCTGCCCTCGGGCGCTCGCTTCGGGTTCGAGGGCGGCAGCGACGGCCGCCTCTCGGCCGTCACCTTCCCGAGCGGTGAGCGCGTCGACCTCGGCTACGACGAGCGCGGGGACATCACCTCGCTGACGAGACCGGGGCTCCTCGCCTATACGCTGGGCTACGACGAGGAGCGCAGGCTGAGCCGGGTGACCTACCCGGACGGCTCGTCCACCCTCCTTCACCACGGTCCTGCGGGGCTCGAGCGGGTGGTCGATCGGACGGGCGCGGCGACGACCTACTCCAGGGACGACGCCGGCGGCCGCCACACGGTGACCGACACGCTGGGGCGCGCGACGACGTTCTTCACGGGCGCGCGAGGGCGCCTGGATCGGATCCTGTTTCCGGACGGGTCAGAGCAGCACATCGAGAGGAGCGAGGAAGGTCATCCGCTCGGCGTGAGGCGACGAGACGGGCAGCGCGTCGCGTACGAGCGTGACGAGACGGGTCGTGTCGCCGCGCTCCGGTGGCCCGACGGCGAACGGACGGAGGTGGGGCTCGTCGAGAAAGACGGCGCCGTCGTCACGCTCAAGAACGCGACGGGGACGCTGATCCTCACCTTCGCCGAGGACGGGACCCTGCGCTCCGAGCAAACGCCCGCCGGCGCGCTCGAGTACGGCCACGATGAGGAGGGTCGGCTCACCGAGCTGCGGACGCCGTGGGGCGACAGGATCACGTACCGCTATGACGTCGATGGCCGCCTGGAGGCGGTGCGTGATTGGGACGGCAAGGAGATTCGCTTCGGCTATACGCCGGACGGCGCCATCTCCTCGATAGATTACGGCGGGGAGGTCCGAGAGCTCCGGGAATACGCTCGGCTCGGGGCGATGGCTCGCGCCACGGTGGTCGACGGGCAAGGGTACACGCTGAGCGAGCAGACCTACGATTACGACATCTGCGAGCGCCTGGTGGGGATGACGGACGCCTGGGGCGCGCACGCGGGCGACGTCGAGCGGCGTCGCTTCGTGGTCGACGCCGAAGGGCACCTGCTCGCCGAGATCGACCCGGCGACGGAGCGCGTGCTCGCCGAGTACGACTACGACGCGAAGGGGAACCTGACGCTCGACGACGGGAGGCGCGTCCACGTCGGCGTGATGGACGAGCCGATCTCCTACGACGGCCGCGAGATCGGCTACGACGGCTGCGGCAACATGCTCCGCTCCCCCGCTCCGACCGGGGGCGAGCGCCTCTGCTCCTTCGGCGGAGACGGCAGGCTTCGTGAGGTGGTGACCGGCGACCGGCGCGTCCGGTTCACCTACGACGCCCTGGGGAGGAGGGTATCGAAGGCCGTCGGCCATTCCCTGTGGCGGTACGGCTGGGCCGGGTGCCAGCTCCTGTGGGAGGAGCACATCCCGCACCCCGGCGCGACGCCCGTCCGTCGAGACTACCTCTATCATCCGGACGGCATCACGCCGCTCGCGTTCCGGGAAGGGGGAAAGACCTACTGGATGCAGACCGACCCCAGGCGCGCGGTCATCCGGGTGTTCGACGGATCCGGCAACGTCGTCTGGAGGGCGCGGTACGAGTCGTTCGGGCGGGCCCGCGTGGCGGTCGGGCTCGTTCGCCAGCCGCTCCGGCTGGCCGGGCAGTACGAGGACGAGGAGACGGGGCTCCACTACAACGTGGCGCGCTACTACTGCCCGTGGCTCAAGTCGTACCTGTCGCTCGACCCCTCCTGGTCCCACGCCGGGGCGACGAACTATGCCTTCGCCAGGAACGATCCCTGGAACAAGGCAGACGCGACCGGCGGGCTCGCGTTCCTCGCCGTCGTCGGCATCATCGCGCTGGGCGCCGTGATAGGCGCCGCGGTCGGCGCCGTGGCAGCGTACTTCGGTCACGGAGATATCCTGGCCGCCGCGCTGGGGGGCGCCGTCGAGGGCGCCTTCGCCGCCGCGGGCACGCTCGCCGGCATGGCGATCGGCCAGCCGATCCTCGGGGCCCTGGCCGGGGACTTCATCGGAGCGACGCTGGGCTCCGCGCTCGAGCAGTGGATGACGACAGGAGATGTGTGCTGGACCTGCGCGCTCCGCGCTGGAGCCACCTCGGTCATCGTGTCGCTGATCACCGCCGGGCTCGGCAAGATCCCCGGCGTCAAGCAGGTATTCAGCGCGGCGCTCGATCAGGTCCGCAAGCTGATCACGGCGCACGTCCCGGCGTCGTGGATCGCGAAGATCGCGGCGAGGAATAGCCCTGTTCCGATCCCGGACAACGCCGCGATCAACGCGCAGGCGAAGGGCGGGTACCTCCAGATCAGATACACGTGGAGCGACGGAACGTACAGGTTCGAATCGCGCTGGCACACGCGCACCCCCGGCGCGCCCGCGGGGCAGGGCAACACCTGGGTGGTCACCCGCACGACGCCGGGCACGCCGACGGGGCAGAAGAAGGTGCAGCACGTGCTGACAGGGGAGAACGAGTGGACGCCCACGCACGTCTGGCAAGCCGCCGTCAAGGCAAACCAGGACGGTACGGCGACCGAAGCTCAGAAGGATCTGCTGAAGAGAGGGCACTGGCCTGCGCCATGACGCATCGAGGCTGAGATGGACGGAGCAAAGCGCGATTATTATGCCGGGTTCGAAGGGGAGCCGGAGGTGCGTTTCCACTGGACCGGAGACGACGGCCTCGAGCGCGCCGTCCGGCTGTGGGTGGGCTACTTCGATCAGATCATGTCTGCCATCGAGCCGGAGGAGGTCGGCTGGACGGGGCTGGCGCTGCCCTACCATCTGAATGAAGGCTGGTACGACAGCAGTCCGTGGCCGATACCTGAGCTCGAATCGGTCATCGAGCAGTGGCGCCGCATCGACACGAGCCGCCTCGATGAGCCAGCCAGGGCGGCCCACGCCGAGGTGCTCGCGCTCCTGATCGAGGCCGACACCGCCCACCAACCCGCCTGGATATCGTACGAATGAGCTCGGCGCGCCGCCGGGCCCGTTCGCCCGCGGCATGGACCCGATCTCGCTTGTTCATCTGTACGGCGATCCAGGGGTCTTCGGTCAGGCGCGCTCCCGCAGAGAGACCACCCGAGCGATCGCGAGGCACCGCCCCGCGACGGGGTGCTCCTCGAACTGCTCGATCCGAGGCCTCGGCTCGAGCACCATGCGGACCGTCATCCGCAAGAAGCCCGGCAGCTCTCCCTCGAGGTGCGAGGGCAGGTACACCGGGATCGGCTTCGAGGCGCCGCGCGCGAGGAAGAGGGTCCGGAGGCGCGGTTGCCCGAGGATCATCCGCTTCTGGTACGCCCGCTGGTCCAGCAGCATCCGCTCGGTGTGCGTCTCCAGGTAGCGGGGCGGCACCGCCCGGTTGGCCTGCACGAACGCATCCCGGATCTTCTGCGTCAGCCCCTCGGCCACGCTGCTCGCGCCCTTGAGCCACGGCGTCTGCAGGAGCTGCTCGGTCGTCTCGACGGTCTCCTTCAGCTTCCTGTCGCCCGCCACGAAGGGCATCACGGCGGCGATCGTCGCTTTCAGGGTCTCCAGCTCGTCGAAGGGGAACTCCAGCTCTCCGGCCGTCAGCGCCAGCGGCGGGACGAAGGTCCCGTCTTCCCGGATGGCGTTCGCCAGCGCCGCGTCGATCCCGCGCAGGTCGGTCGGCTCCGCGCGCGCCAGCAGGCCGAACACTTCCCGCTGATCCCGGAGCTCCTGCCGCTTCTCGGGCGGAGCCTCCCCGGGGTAGTCCTCGTCGAGGGGATACGGCTTGATCTGCGCCATGATCTCCTTCCAGCCGGGCTGGCGGCGGACGCGCGAGACGCAGGCGGGATCGAACCAGAGGAGCTCGATGGCCTCCGGAGAGGTGCCGTGCGCGGCCGAGAGGCGGGCCGCCGGGGTCGAGGGCTCCGCGGCAGGAGGGGGCGCGGAGGGGGCGGACACGGCGCTCAGGGCAGCGCCGCCGCCTGGCAGGGCGGCGTGGACGAGCCGCGCGGGGGATGGGTCCGCAGGGCCCTCGCCATCGGCGTGGGCGACGGGCTTCCAGCCGCGTTTGACCACGGGCTCGTCGCGGGGAGCCGGCGAGAGCTCGACGCGCGCAGCGGGAGGGAGCGGCGGAGAGGCGGGAGCCAGGGCGGAGTCCTTGGCGAGCGCGAGCTGGCCGATGGAGGCTCGCTGTGCGGGATTGGAGCCTGGGTCGGCGACGCTCCAGGGAGTCGAGGCGATGGGCAAGGCAATCGGCTCGAGCTGCGGGGGGCGAGTGACCAGCGAAGGCGGCGCGATGGGGGCGCCAGGCGGCGGAGAGGCGGTCGGCAGGTGGCTCGAGGGCGGCGCGACCAGGGGGGCGCTCCGCGGCGCCGCAGCGGTGGGCGCGGGGCCGTCGGCCGAGCGCGAGAAGGGGAGCGCGACAGCGGCGACATCGGGCGATACGCCCGGTATCAGCGCCACGGTGCCCGTGTCCGCGTGCGCGGCGGAGCGGCCGGCCTCCGTGGGGCGTGGGAGCGGCAAGCCAGCAACATGCGCCGGAAGGGCCGGGGTCACGCCGCCGCGCGCGGCGCCAGGCGGCGACGCGGCGAAGGGGAGCACAGGGGAGGCGCTCGGCGCCGCGTCGCGGGGCGCGGCGCGGGTGCGGCAGGCCTCCGCCTCCTCGTCATCCTTGACGAGCTCGGCGGCGCACGTGACGCCGAGCTCCGGAGAGCTGGCGGCGGAGAGGCGCGCTCGGCTGAGCGGGGACTGGCCAGCGTGGGAGTCGGGGGTGGCGGACTCGCGGGTCCAGGAGGTCGAGGGGGCGCTCGAGCGCGCCATCGTGACGACGACGCGGCCAGCCTCCTCGGCATGAGCCAGCGAGAGCCGACCGCGCCAGACCAGGGTGCAGAGCCCGCGGTCGGTGTCGATCCAGAGGGTGTCGCAGAGGAGCGCAATTTCTTCCTGGGCGCCGCTGCCGCGCTCGGCAACGGCGCGGGGGCGCAGGCCGGGGAGGCTGGTGACGAGGCGGGGGTGCTCGGGGTGGAGGTTCTCGAGGACGATGCGCTGGTTGTCGTGGAGCTCGGGGATCTGCTGGTCGCGCGGGGCCACGTTGAAGAAGGCGGGATCGAAGCCCTCCGGGAGGGGTTGCTCCCACCATCGATCGTGGGGCCACGCGCCCGCGTGGTGGCCCAGGCGGTCCCTGCGCCAGGGCCAGGTGGGGGCGATGGGGCCGAACCCGATCGGGTCGATGATGTCGTCGCGGCAGGAGATGTGGAGTCCGGGCGGCTGGAGGTTGGGGAGCGGGACCTGGCCGTAAGGATCAGGCGGGGCGTCGTGGCGGACTCCGACCGGATTCCAGGAGTCCGGGCCGCCCGCGGCGCGCTCGTACGGCATGGCGATCTGGGTGACGCGAGCCCCTTCGCGGAGCTGACCGTCCTGGGTCCAGGCGCGGTCGCACCAGGCCTCGATCGACTTGTCGACCTCACCGACGATGAGCCGGGTGAGGATGGATCGGACCGGGACCTTGCCGGGAGCGTACGCGCTGCCGATGAGGACGACATCCGCACGGGGCTTGAACGGGGCGAGATCGCTGGCCGCAGAGAGGCTGCGGGTGGGGTCGTTGTCCCGGTAGATGTCCTGCTCGTGCGGCGATTCCTGGGCAACGTGGAGGGGGGACTCGCCCGGCTGGAGCCGGTAGGTGGCCTTGCAGACGACAGTGAAGATCCAGCCGCCCCGCGCGGTGGGCCAGGTGCGAGCAGCGACGCGGAGGGGGCAAGCCGGGAGAACCTGCATGCGCGGCCATCTTACCAGCCCTGGCGCGCGCGGCGGAACCCCGGCTCGAGCCGGCGGCGCGGGCGTCGCGATCTTGCGGCCCGCCCGCCGGGGCTCGTCCGGCGACGATTTCGTGAAGGACCGGGGCGCTCCGCAGCATCCAGGGACCAGAGAGCCCCTTCCTGAACGTGCCCCCGCCCAGGTGCCACGCCGCCTGGATTGCGGGGCAGGCCTCGGTGCGCACTGCGCGGTCACCGAGGGGGTGAGCATTCCATCGGCCATCCCCCTCCCTTGCCTCGGTGCAAGTCAGTCGAGGATCGAAGCACGATTCGCCGATCGCGTTGAACGAGACCGGCCCTGGCGGGAACACACGGACATGAAGCTCAATCAACTCTCGATTCCGCTCCTGTGCACGATGTCGCTCGCGCTGGGCTGCACGCCCGGCTCCTCCGAGGAGGACAAGGCGGCTTCCGGCGAGGCCAGCGCGGCCTATGACAGGATACTTCAAGACGGCCTCGACGAGATCCACGCGGGCGGGATCGTCGCGGTGCACGGCGAGGTGCACGACGGCGACCGGCGGTTCCTCGCCCGCAGCGGCACGGCGCAGCTCGACGGCGAGGAGCCGGTGGACTTCGACAGCCATTTCCGGATGGGCAGCAACACGAAGACGTTCGTCGCCGTCGTCGTGCTGCAGCTCGCCGGCGAAGGGGCGTTGACGCTGGACGACACGGTCGAGCAGTGGCTGCCCGGCGTCGTGTCGGGCAACGGGAACGACGGCGAGCGGATCACGATTCGCCAGCTCTTGCAGCACACGAGCGGCCTGTACAACTATAGCGGTGAGGTCGAGGAGGAGGATCCGGATCCGCAGCCGAACCTGGCCGTGCTGCGCACCGCCGAGGAGTATCTCGAGCATCGGCTCGAGCACGCGGAGCCGGAGGAGCTGGTCGCGCTCGCGCTGGAGCACGAGCCGAGGTTCGCGCCGGGGACGAGGTGGTCTTACTCCAACACGAACTACGTGCTCGCCGGCATGATCATCCAGCGTGTCACGGGAAACCACTGGCGGTCGGAGGTGGAGGCCCGCATCGTCGAGCCGCTCGGGCTGAAGGACACGTTCGAGCCCGGCGACGAGCCGGGGCTGCCCAGCCCGCACGCCACGGCGTACCAGCAGTTCAAGTCCGGCGAGCCGCTGGTGGACGTCACGATCGCGAACCACACCTGGGCCGACGCCGCCGGCTCCCTCGTCACGACCACCGCGGACCTCTCGCGGTTCTGGCGGGCGCTGAGCGACGGCACGCTGCTCCAGCCGGAGCAGATGTCGGCGCTGCGAGAGACGATCCCGGCGCCCGACCTGGATCCCATCGCGCCTGGCGTTCGTTATGGTCTCGGCATCATGTGGATCCCGACGAGCTGCGGTGGCGGGTACTGGAGCCACGGCGGAGACACGCTCGGGTACTCGACCCGGAACGCGGTGAACGACGACGGCTCCCGCGTCGCCGTGCTCTCGCTGTCGACCGCGCACGCCGATGAGGAGGTCGCGTTCGCCACGATCAAGGACAGCTTTCAGCTCCTCGACCGGATCATGTGCGCCGACTGACCGCGCCTGCCGTTCTCGGCAGCCGTTGCCCGAAGAGGCCGGCCAGGAGCTGCCCCGCGCCGTAGTAACAGAGAAAACCGGCGAGCGCGAGCTTGAGCAGCACCGCCGACGCGGGCAACATGAGCAGGACGAGGCTGGCGAGCATCGAGCCGGCGCCCGCGGCGAAGAGCCACCTCGACTCCACCATTCCCTTGAGCACGACCGACGCCGCGACGCGCAGCGCGCCGGAGATGAACGCCCAGACGCCGACGAGGATCACGAAGGCCTCGACCACGTACCCGCGGCGGAGCACGACGAGGCCGAGCAGGAGGCTCGCCACGCCGCGCACCTGCGCGAGGAGGCGTCGGGCGGGCGGCTCGCGCGGTGCGCCGAGGAGCGACAGGGCGCCGTCGACGAGCGCATACGCGGCGAAGGCCGAGACGAGCAGCCGCCACCCCGCGGCCGAGCCCTGACCGACGGAGATCGTCAGGACGCCGGCGCCCACCGAGATCGCGAGGGCGCCTTGAGCGAGGAGGACCCATCGGGAGCGCTCCGGCCGGGTCGGCTTCGGAAAGAGCGTCCTCGCGGCGGAGATGGCCTTGGTCACCGGATTCCCCGGTGCCACGGGCGCGCGGCCGGGCCCTTCGTCCGGGAGCACGACGGGTATCTCGCGCTCGATGGCGCGACCGTCCTCCCACTCGAGATACCGAACGTGTCCGTCCGGAGAGATGCGAAGGAACGTGTTGCGGGGGCCGGTCCACGAGCCGCTGTTGAAGTACCAGCCGCCGATACGACCTGCCTTGTGGGTGTGCCCGAGCACCGTCACGTCGTAGGCGCCCGTCTCGAGCGCGGCGCGGACCCCGGCCACGTGCTCGCCGAGCCGGTCCGGGTTCTGCGCCGGCGTCAACGCCGAGCTGGGGTGCACATCCCCCGTCGCGCCCTGGCGACGGTGAACCGTCGCCAGGGCGCGCTTCCAGATCGTCAACATCGACTCGCCGAACTGCTCGAGGACATCCTCCACGCTCTCGCCGCTCGTGAGGAGGGGAGATCCTTTCTGGTCCTCGAAGATGCCGGCGAAGATGGCGAGCATGCGGCCGAAGCCCGGGTCGTCCCCGGCGTTGAACGGATCGGTCTCGTGCCCGTGGCAGAAGCGGAACCGCTTGCCCCCGAGCTCCCGGACGAACGGCGCGCGCATGCACCTGAAGAAGGGGTGATTGAGGAAGTCGGTCCCGATGAAGTGCGCGAGGTCGATGTCGTGGTTGCCGGGCACGTAGACGAGCCTCAGCGCGGCGAGCTGATCGAGGAGCGGCCGCCGCTTCACGAGCAGGAGGCTGAGGTTCATCTGCCAGAGCTCGAAGAGGTCGCCGAGGACGAAGAGCTCGCCTCCCTCGCCGCCCACGTGATCGAGAAATGCGCGTAGCTGCGGCGTCTTCTTGCCCGTGTCGAAGTTGTCTCGCGCGCCGCCGTCACCGAGGTGCAGATCGCTGATGACGAAGATGTCCCTGGCTGCGCCGTCCATCGCCTTCTCCAGGGTCGAGCGATCCCGCCGTGAGACGGCCGCGTCCCCGCGGCGCACACGACGCAAGCCGCGTGCCGCGACGGCGCGCGGCGGGCCATGGGAGGACGAGTCGGGTCGGCCCGCTCGCTCCTACCGTGGACCTCGGCCCAGGAGGCCCGAGGACAAGCCTACAGAGCCCGCATGAAGGCCGTGAGATCGGACTTCTCCTGGGCGGTCAGCCTCAGGCCGAGCACGAGGTTGAAGAACTCCACCGTGTCCTCCAGCGTGAGCAGGCGGCCGTCGTGCAGGTAGGGCGGGCTGTCCTTGATGCCCCGGAGCGGGAACGTCTTGATGGGGCCGTCCGCGGTGGCCATCCGGCCGTTGATGAGCACGGGCTCGTGGAAGCGCTCCGTCTGCAGGTTGTGCATCAGGTTGTCCGTGTAATACGGCGCCGGGTGGCACGAGCCGCACCGGCCCTTGCCGTGGAACACCTGCTCGCCGCGGAGCTCCTCCGGCGTGGCCTTCGCGGGATCGAGGCGCCCCTCCACGTCGAGCTTCGGCGCCGGCGGGAAGTCGAGGATCGCCTGGAACTCGGACATCGTGTGCGTCTGGTGGCCGCGGTCCAGGATGTTGATCCCCTTCTTCACGGCGATGACGGGATCCCCGTCGAAGTACGCCGCTCGCTGCTCGAACTCGGTGAAGTCCTCGACGGTCTTGAGCGCGCGCTGGGAGCCGAAGAGGCGCTGGACGTTCACGCCGCGCAACGTCGGGGTGTCGATCCGGTGGCGGAACTCCTGCGGGCGGATGTCGCCCACGAGGTGGGTCGCGTTGTTCGTGTGCCCGTTCGCGTGGCAATCGAGGCAGGCCACGCCGAGGCTCGGCCGCTCCGAGCGCCGGTCCGCCGTCGCGTTGAACTGCATCTGCGGGAACGGCGTGACGAGCAGCCGGAGCCCCTCGAGCTGCTTCGGATTCAGGATGCCGTTGAAGAGCTCGTAATAGTTGTCGATCGTCACGAGCTGACCCTTGGAGACGTCGCCCAGGTCAGGCCGCGTGGTGAGGTAGATCGGCGGCGGGAACTCGGAGAGGAGGTGATCCGGCAGGTCGAAATCCACGTCGAAGCGCGTGAGATCCCGCCCGGTCTGGCGCTTCAGCTCGTCGATCTGGAACTGCGGGAAGACCATCCCCCCCTCCGGGTGGTTCGGGTGCGGCAGCGGCAGGAACCCCTTCGGCCAGAGCCCCTGCGCCCGGATGGCCTCGGGCGTGAGCGCGGCCAGCGCCTCCCAGGTGGTCCCCTTCGGGAGCTTCACCCGGACGCCGGCCTGGACGGGCTTGCCGCGCGACATGGTGACCCCGCGCGCAGGGCGGTCGGCGAGGTCGTACCGCTGCTCGAGCAAGGCCCGCTGGCGCTTCATCACCGAGGGCTTCTCGGCCTTCATCCGCGCCATGATCGTGGCGAACGGCTCCGTGTCGACCACCGGCAGGTAGCTCGTGCGCGGCACCTCGGGCCCGGGCGGAGGGTTCGCGTTCATGGGCGCGCGCGGGCCCGCCGGCGCGAGGGCGTCGGCCGCGGCCGGCGGCGACTCGCGCGGGGCGGCCGGCGTCTCGGGCTCCGGGACCGGCGCCGAGGCGCAATGCACGAGGCCGAGCGAGAGCGCCGCGGTGCACGCGACGACGCACGAGACATCCATTCTCTTGATGGGCATACAGGCGGCTCCTTCACGAGGGTCACGTGGACAGGGAACGGCCGCCCGGAAGCCGCTGCTCTCGGGCAACTCCAGCTCCCGTCCGGTCGACGCAACATGCCGGTTCGCCGAGCGCACGAGCCAGGCGCCGTATCGCTCGAGCATCAGGCGATTCCCGTGCCAGACGTGCCCCAAGCCCTCCTCTTCACAGCCGCGCAGCGGAGGAGGGCGTCTTCTGCGGGAGAGCTCTCCCCCTTCGCTGCGAGAGCAGAGAACACGAACGCCGGCGTCCGCCCGCGCCTGGATCCGGGCGCGCAGGTCGAATCCAGACCTCCGGCGCCGCGAGGCGAACTGCCACACTCCGTGGCATCCGTCCTCGGCAGGGCGGGCTCGCGCGCGGCGACCGGGACGAAAGGAGGGCGGCGACGGCGCGCCCCTTCGCCCGCGTGGCCCGCGCGTGCGAAGGGGCCGCAGGGCGCCGCGTGGGCGGCGACGGCGCGGCGGCGAGCCCGCTCACACGCCGCGGGGCCGGCCGTCGATCGTGCTGAAGGGGGCGCGGAGATCCTGTAGACAGACCTGACACCCTACCGTGAGCTCCGACCAGCCCGTCCTCCGCGTCCGCAGCCTCCACAAGTCCCACGCGCTCGGCGCCACGCCCATCGAGGTCCTGCGCGGCGTCGATCTCGACGTCCACGCCGGCGAGATGTGCGCGATCATGGGCCCTTCCGGCGTCGGGAAGAGCACGCTGCTCTCGTGCGTCGCGGGCCTCGACTCCCCCGATCGCGGCGAGATCCACGTCCTCGGCGAGGACATGGCGGCGCTCGACGAGCACGGCCGGACGCTCCTGCGCCGCCGCCGCATCGGCATCGTCTACCAGTTCTTCAACCTCGTCCCGACCCTCACCGGCTACGAGAACATCGTCCTGCCGTACCTCATCGACGGCGCCGCGCCGGACCACGACGCCGCCTCGCGCATGCTCGACCGCGTCGGCATGCGCGCCCGCGCCGAGCACCTGCCGTCGCAGATGTCCGGCGGCGAGATGCAGCTCATCTCCATCGCCCGCGCCCTCGTCCGCCGCCCCGCGCTCGTGCTCGCCGACGAGCCGACCGGCAACGTCAACGTCGCGACCGGCCGCCGCATCATGGCCCTGCTGGCCGACGCCCTCGCCGAGGCGGGCAGCGCGATGCTCCTCGTCACGCACAACGCCGAGGACGCGGCGCGCGCCCACCGCGTCGTCTTCATGCGCGACGGCCTGCTCCTGCACGACGCCTCGCTCGCGGGCCCGGCGGTCACGTCGGCCGCCGTCCACGACCGGCTGAAGGAGCTCGGGATCTGAATGCTGCTCCTCCTCCGCGCCCTCTTCCAGCCGCTCGTGCGCCTGCTCGCCCTGCGCAACCTGCGCGCCGACCGCTTCGGCGCGCTCGCCGCCGTGCTCGGCGTCGCGCTCGGCACGGCCACGGTCAACGTCGTCCTCATCCTCGACGTGGGCACGCGCGCGGTCGAGGCGAAGAGCGCGATCACCAACCCCGATCTCCCCGTCTTCACCGAGCAGACCATCTCGCTGCGCGGCGTCCGCCCGGACGGCCAGCCCATCGCCGCGGCCGACGCGCAGGAGGAGACGCACGAGGACTACGAGATCATGCGGTCGGCGATCCGCCTCGGCTCGCTCTCGGCGTTCCTGGTCGGCGCGCTCATCGTCTTCTTCACCTTCAACGTCGCCGTCGAGCGCCGCCGCCGCGAGATCGCCCTGTTGCGCAGCGCCGGCGCGCTGCCGCCGCAGGTCGCGGCCGTGTTCGTGCTCGAGGCGCTCTTGCTCGGCGTGACCGGCGCGGCGCTCGGCCTGTTCGGGTCGATCCCGCTCGCGTACCTCGCGGCCAAGGGGGGCATCACGACCACCGGCCGCGCCTACATCCCGCTCTACGCCATCCGCCTGCCGTGGAGCGCGATGCTGCTCGTCAGCGCGACCGGCGCGTTCACCGCGCTGCTCGGCGTGCTGCGCCCGGTGCGCGACGCGCTCCGCCTCGACGTCTCCCGCGCCCTGCGGCCGCGCTTCCTCGAGGGCGGGGCGGAGCAGCGGCGCCGCATGCGCGGGGTCACGCTGCTCGCGCTGCCGTTCATGGTGCTCGTCTACGGCCTGCTGCGCCCGTTCTTCCGGGAGTCGGTGCCGCTGCTCGCCTTCTTCGTGCTGGAGGCGGGCCTCGCGTGCGCGGCGTTCCTCGCCGCCATCGTCTTCGTGCCCGACGTCGTGGCGCGCCTCGGCGCGCTCGCGGTGCGCCTCGCGCCGCGCCGCTGGGCGGCCGAGCGCCTCCTGCTGCAGCGGCGCGTCGAGCACAGCGGCCACGAGCTCGCGTGGAGCGTCGGCGGGGTGATGATGGTCTTCGCCCTGCTGCTCGCGCTGCACATCGCCACGGCGGCCCTGAAGCAGGAGGTCACGGACTGGGCCGACCGCGCCCTCACGCCGTACGCGTTCCTCTACCCCGACGAGCCGCTGGGCCACGCCGAGCGGCTGCTCCCGGACGTGCCGGAGCGGCTCGTGGCGGCCCGCTTCTCGAGCCGCACCCCGTGGCCGAACGTCGCGCTCGCGGTCCCGGCCGACGAGCTCCGCGCGCTCGCCGAGGCGACCGGCCGCGCCGAGACGATCGCGCTGAGCCGCCGCTTCGGGCCGGGCAAGGCGATCGTGTCGACGATGATGGCGCGCCGCTTCGGCGTCGGGGCCGGCGACCTGCTCGAGGTGAGCGGCCGCGCGGGCGCGCGGCGGCTCGAGGTCGTGGGGGTGAGCGACGACATCGGCTACGTCCACGCGGCGGGCGCGTACCGCAACCTGCGCACCTATGCGGTCATCGAGGCGGCGGACTTCCCGCTCATCTCGCCGTACGCGACCGCGATCGGCCACACGATCGCGCTCGCCGATCCGGTGACGGGCGCGGCGGTGGCGCGGGGCGGCGCGGAGACGCCGCCGTGGGACGAGCTGCTCGCCGGCGTGCCGCGCGTGCGCGACGTGCGGATGCAGACGGGGGTCGAGATCGCGTGGATCCGCAGGAAGGCGACGGGGCGAGATTTCGTGATCTTCGACATGATCCTCGCCTTCACGACGGTGCTGGCGGCGATCGGCGTGACGAACCAGATGGTGCTGGCGCTGCACGCGCGGCGCCGGGAGCTCGCGCTGCAGCGGGTGCTGGGGATGACGGCGGGGCAGGTCCGGCGGATGGTGCTGATGGAGGGCGCGCTCGTGGGCGTGCTGGGCGGCGCGCTGGCGGTGGCGCTGGGGGTGCCGCTGGGCTCGGCGGCGCTCGGGGCGCTGCGCACGGTGTCGAGCTTCGAGGTCGAGTTCCGCATCCCGCCGGAGTACGGGCTGCTGACGGCGCTCGGCGCGACGGCGGTGGCGCTGCTCGCGTCGCTGTACCCGGCGCGCAACGTGCGGCGGAGCAACACGGCGGAGTCGGTGCAGTACGAGTAGGGGCGGCGGGGCGGGGCGGGCGTCCGCGGCGGGAAACGCTGCTGCGGGCCACGCGCGAGCGCGGCGGGAATCGCTGCGGGCGGGCCCCGGGGGTGCGGTCGGGAGCAGCGGCACGGCCGCGTGATAGGCTTGGCCCGATGACAGGGACGGCCGAACGGGGGCGTCCGACGAGGCGCATGACCTTCGAGGAGGCGGCCGAGCTCGACCCCGATGAGCAGCCTGGCGAGATCGTCGATGGGGAGTGGGTTCCGGCGACGAGGAGCTCGTGGCGTCATGGCGAGATCACGTCGGCGATCAACTTCCTCTTGAAGCTCTACGCGCGGGAGCACGGGGGCTGGAGCGTGCCCGTGGCAGATCCCGGCGTGAAGCTTGGCCGCAATCCCGACCGGCTGCGGGGGCCCGACGTCGCGATGGTCCGAGCGGAGAGGGCGCCGAAGGGAAAGGGCGTCGAGGGATGGCTCGATGGCGCCCCGGATGTGGCGGTCGAGGTCGTGGGAGACAGCCAGTCCATCTCGGAGATGGCGAAGAAGGCGCTCGACTACCTCGGCGCCGGGGCCAAGATGGTGTGGATCGTCGACGCCGAGCCCCGGCGCGTCGTGCTGTTCACGCCGCCGGACCGCGTGACGATCCTCGGGCCCGACGACACGCTCGACGGCGGCGATGTGCTCCCAGGCTTCCGCTGCAGGGTCGCCGAGATGTTCACGTGATGCTACGGCCGGCGCAGCGGCCGTCGAGGCCTGGCTGCTGTGTCCTGGGTTCGCCGTGATACAACACCGGATCCCAGCACAAGGCGCTGATTCGATGCCAGGAGGATCTCAGGGAGATATCCTCACGGCTCTTGCTGATGGGCGCTCTCCGTGTGCTGAGGTCAGAGCGCGGGGCCATACGAGGGGGGCACTCGCAGGCACGGGGTGGGACAGAACCCACCAGTTTGGGGGGCGCGGCGTTCCTTCAGGGGCCGGTCGTGGCGAGGAGCTCCCGGGCGTTGCTGACGACAGCAGCGCGGCGGATCCAGCGATCGAGCTCGGCGAGGTCGCTGCTGGCGAGGACGCGCTCCCGCGCCGCCGCGAGCTGAGGAGACCTCTAGCCGGTGCCCCCGGTTGGCGGCGCAGACGGACCTTACCGCCGAACGATCCGTCCATCTTCGAGCAGCACCCGGGGGGCCGAAGCCGAGTACGCCGCCGTCCCAGCGATGGGAAGGCTCAGCGCATCCGTGGGTCGCTCATTCGTCCTCCTTCATTCGCGGTTCGAGGGGAGGGTCGAGCGCATCGCCGTGCAACCCGCGCAGCAGGATCGCGGCGTGCCGGGCTCCGTTCTCGACCGCATCGAGAGGATCGTCCCCCCATGTGGTAAATGTGCGCCCATCGACGTCCACCGTGACAGCCCAAGGCCTCTTTTCCTCCGAAGGGTTTGACCTTGGCTCGTGGATCCGAACCACGATGTCGCGCGACACACCGTCCTCTCCAGTTACCTTGAAGACCAGCTCAATCATCACTTACACCTTCTGTCGCAGTCTTTGAGACACTTGAGCGTCGTCCTGGGTTCGTTTGTCTCCGTGTGATCTCCGTGTGCCCCGACGTCAGGGCACGAGACTCCACGAAGGGATCGAGAGGGCACGTAGGGTACGTGAGGAATCGAGCCCTCGATGACCTCTGACACCGCTCCGACGCGTCCGACTGTCGGTGATCATCGCGTCCCGCGTCCGATCGGTGAAGACTGCGGCCACGTGATCGCCGGCGTTCACCGTTCACCGCCCGCGCTTGCGCCGATCTGGGCCCCGCTCGCCTCCGCAGCGTAGACGTTGGGCCCGCCGAAAAGTCGAAGGCCCGAGGGCTGCCACCCTCGGGCCTTCTGGAGCTCCGCCTTGTCGGAGTCCCCCACCTTCATCACAAGCCGGGCTCCAGGTCCAGAAATCGGCGGCATGGAGCTCGTTGCCTTCGTCCACCTACCGCCTCGCCCTCTGCGCCTGCTGCCGCGTCCAGCTTCGCCTCTGCCGTCGCTGCGATCGCGGCCAGCGCCTCTGCCTCGACTGCCGCCCGCTCCGGCGTCGTGAGTCGCTCCGCCGCGCCGGCGCCGCCTATCGGACCCGGCTTCGCGCTCGCCGCCTCCATGCCGCTCGCCAGGCCCGGTACCGCGAGCGGCAGCGGGACAAGTTCTCGGCGCAGAAAGTGATGCATCACAGGGTGACGGAAGCCGCGGCCGCGTCGATGTCCCAGGTCGCGCCGGAGATCACCCCCGGCCGAAAGGACAACGATGACGATCGGATCCGAGATGTCGGCCGCTGCTCGCTCTGCGGAGCGCGGCTTCCACACTGGGCCATGCGCGAGCGGCGCGCTCGGCCAGCTCTCCACCGACGCGCTCCCTGCGTCCCACGAGGGCCTCCGCGGTGACGGGAGGTGGCGGTGATCGCCAAGGAGAAGGAGGCCGAGATCCTGCGCCTCTACCACGGCGAGAAGTGGCCCGTTGGCACCATCGCCGGCCAGCTCGGGCTGCACCACACCACCGTGCAGCGCGTGCTCGGGCAAGCGGGCGTCGACCCGAAGGTCGTCGCGCCGCGCCCGTCCATGGTCGACCCGTTCGTGCCGTTCATCGTCGAGCAGCTCGGCAAGTATCCCTCGCTGCGCTCGAGTCGCCTCTTCGTCATGCTCAAGGAGCGCGGTTATCCGGGCGGTCCGGATCATCTGCGCCGGGTGATCTGCCGCCTCCGCCCCAAGAAGCCGGCCGAGGCATTCCAGCGGCTCCGCACGCTGCCCGGCGAGCAAGCGCAGGTCGACTGGGCGCACTTCGGCAAGCTGGCTATCGGCCGGGCTCGGCGACCGCTCTGGGCCTTCGTCATGGTGCTCAGTCAGCAGATCGAGCAGCCTGAGCACATTCAGCGCCTCGTCGATGAGAAGCGCCGCGCCCGCGAGCACCGCGGCCTCGATCGCCTTGCCCGCGCCGCCCGCAGCAGCCAGGCCTTCCTTCGCGTCATCGCCGAGCGCGGCGGCAACGTCGGCAGCGCGATCGCCCGGCTTCTGCAGATGCTCGACGCCGTCGGCGCCGCAGAGCTCGAAGAGGCCCTCGTCGAGGTGCTCGAGCGCGACACGATCCACGTCGGTGCCGTCCGCCAGGTGATCGACCGCCGCCGCTCCGAGCGCTGCCTGCCCCCTCCGGTCTCGATCCCCGTCACGCGCGGCCAGCACGCCAACGTCGTCGTCACGCCGCATTCACTCGCCACCTACGACGCCCTGAAGAAGGACTCGACGCTATGACCGACCTGACGCCCATCGAGACCAAGTCCCGCCTCAAGAGACTTGGTCTCTTCGGCCTGCTCGCCTGCTTGGATGAGCTCGCTGACAAGCCCTGGCTTCACGAGGTGCTCGCCATCGAGGAGCGCGAGCGGCACAAGCGCAGCCTCGAACGCCGCCTCAAGAACTCCCGCGTCGCCACCTTCAAGCCCATGAGCGACTTCGACTGGTCCTGGCCCAAGAAGATCGACCGCGAGGCCGTCGACGACCTGTTCGCCCCCGGTTTCGTCGCCACCGGCCACAACGCCGTGCTCGTCGGCCCCAACGGCGTCGGCAAGACCATGATCCTCAAGAACGTCGCCCACCAGGCCGTCGTCCGGGGCCACACGGTCCGCTTCTCGACCGCGAGCGACATGCTCGCCGACCTCGCCGCGCAGGAGTCCTCGGCCGCGCTCGCGCGAAGGCTGCGCCGCTACACGGTCCCCGCGCTTCTCTGCATCGATGAGGTTGGCTACCTCTCCTACGATAGCCGCTACGCCGACCTGCTCTTCGAGGTCGTCACCCGTCGCTACGAGGCGCACAGGCCGATCCTGCTCAGCACGAACAAGGCCTTCTCCGACTGGGGCCAAGTCTTCCCGCACGCCGCGTGCGTCGTCACGCTCGTCGACCGGCTCGTGCACCGCGCCGAGGTGATCGAAATCGAGGCCGAGAGCTACCGGCTCAAGGAAGCCAAGGAGCTGAGCGCCCTCCGCACCAAGCAGCGCCGCACCAAGAAGCGCTGAGCGGCCTCTTCACCGGGAAAATTCACCGGCATCGGACGCGGATTTCACCGGTGAACTTCACCGGCATCCGGCGTGGTCTCCATCGGCACCGGCTGCGGATTTCACCGGTGAACTTCACCGAATTCCCGCGGGTTACCGAGATCATCAACACGATCCTGATCAAGGAGGTCGTCGGAGGGAGCAGGACGCTCACGCTCGCCGCGGGGCCAGGGCAGAGCGTCGAGGGCGCTCCCACGTTCAGCTACAGCCGCCCGTGGGCGTGCCTCCGGCTGATGAGCGACGGCGCCGGCTGGCTCGTCGTCGGCTCCTACGAGGGGCCGCCCCCCTCATCAGCACGGGGCCTCCCCCTGCGGGGCCTCCCCCTGCGGGGCCGCACCGGAGGGAGGGGCGAGGCCGGTGAGGCCGACGGGAACGAGCCCGCGACGGGCGGCGGGTCCGGGTCGGGCGGCGCACTCCGCCCGAGGGGACGCCGATCGTCATCGAGCGGAGCTCACCGGGAGGAGGAGGCAATCGCGGTCCTCGCCAGCACGGGGGAGCAGGTCGCGCGGGACGGGGACCCCACCTTCCGGCTGATCAGCGACGGCGCGACGTGGATCGTGGTCTGAGGGGCAGGGGCAGTCAGGGATTGGGACAACAAGGCGCCCAAGCCTGACACGGGGGAGGACCAGCCAGCAGAGCCTTCCTCGGCGCCGCCCCGAGAGCCGGCCACCCGGCGCTTTTCGGTACGGCGGCGCTGGCCGAGGCGCAGCCCGGCGATCCGGCCAGCCTCGGCCGGCGAGGCGCCGGTGAACGCCGGGGCGACTCGCTGCGACGATCGGGGTTTACCTGGCAGGGCTCGTATTAAACCCGCTGGGCGCCCGTCGATGCTGTAGCGAGTCGACTCAGAAAAGGTGTGCCCCCCGCGCCAACGCGACATACCCAGCCGCGATCGGGATCGTACGCCATGGCACCTCCGATGGCCACCGGCGGCGCGTCACGCAGGCTCGGCAGCGCATCAAGGATCGCCTCGCCCCCCGGACGCCATCGGAATGACCATCTGCTCAATTCAGACGGTTTCTCCGGGTGCTCCTGACACTCGACGATGCTTCCGTGAGCATGGCGGGCCCACTCCAAGAGACGCCTGGACACGTAGAGATCACCGATATGCGAAAGCCAGGCGTGCAGACCAGACCTGGCCTTCATCCCGCTGGCGAACATCTTGGCAGCCGTGATCCATTCGCTAGAGAGTTGCCTCAAAAGCAGCTCATCAAAACGCGACAGCAGCAACCCTTGGCCAGTTTGCCTAGGAAAGTGGCCAGCGTGGTAGCGCCCGAGGCTTGCGAGCAATGCGTGGAGCGTGCCACCGGAGGCGCAGAAACTGGACAGGGCAACAGGCGAGCGGCGACACCATAGCTTCCAGAGTGTAGCCGCGAGCGCCGTCTCGATGTCCGAGCATCGAATCGCGGACGGCTTCCGTCGCACGGCTTCGGAGACATCGATGGTGGACTCTTCCGCCGGATCGAGCCCCTGCGGCGCTGATCCTGCCGCATCCGGCCGGAGAGTCATGGCGAACACTCGCCGGCCTCTCGCAGCGAGAGAAGCGCAGATTCGGCAGAAGCTCAACAGCCCGCCGAGGGTCGGCGGAAGCACCACGCAGAGGGGAACGCCGCCAGAACGAGCGAGCTCTTCGTCGAGCTCCGCAGACGGCTGTGCTCCCCAGTACCGAGCGCGCAGGACACGATGACGCTTCGGATCCGCGCTCGACGGACCGAGGAGCAGATCGTCTTCCTCAACCACGACCGGAGATACCACTTTCACGAGCTCGGAGCCAGCAACTCCTCCTATGGCAACATAGATCATATCCCGAATCGCCTTGGTCATCATCGAAAACCACACGAATAGCAGTTACACGCTGGCGGATATGGTTTGTCGGCGAGGCAGGCAGCCAGACAAGTCCTGCATGGCGTGCGGCCATATTTGTCGCACCCAGGGTATCCGACGGTGCACTTGCCGCCAATGTCCTGGCAATCTGCGAAGAAATCGTAGCAGTCCTTGCTTGGCGAGCAGGACCCCGCCATCTCAAGCTGTACGCTCGCCACTTCCTCGCCTCCACCTCCATCTTCTTCGCCGTTGTTCGGGAAATCTCCCGCCCCTACGGATTCCGTGGGAATCTCATAATCCTCGCCTCCCGACACCACCGTGTCGCACGGTGTAGGACAGGTCGCACGCCGGCGCGAGCACCGCGACGACCCCGCCGCATAGCACGAGTGCGCCCACCTTCGCGTTCAACCCACCTTCCATGTCTTCCTCCCGGTCCGCATGAGCGCACCGAGATCTTCCAGCGGAGAGGCGGCGTCAACAGGTGACTTGGACTACCTTACGTCCATGCGGTCCTTGCACATGGGAGCCGGAGCGCGACCGCGACCGGCCGCGTGAGTGATCGAGGCGCGCAGCAGCGAGTTCGGCGGCATCTCGTCTACTCGCTGGCTCGCTACGTCCGCAGCGGATCGACCGGTGACTCTGGCCCGGGTTACAGGCAGCCCGCCGGGTTCAGCACGCCGTGTGACCTCCGTGTGCCCCGACGTCAGGGCACGAGACGCCACGAGAGGGCACGAGAGGGCACGGGAGGAACTGAGCCCTCGATGGCGTCTGACACCTGACAGATCCCCTCATTTTATACGGCAAATTCGTCGATTCCCGCGCCGCTGGCACACCGCTTCCACTGAGCACCAATGTGGGACAGTTGTTTGCATGGGCCCACGAGGCTCAGGTGTTTCGGGTGAGCCTACGACGAATACGTGAGAATCTGCGGTCGCTGGCCGGAATAGTATCAGTATGAGGCAATCGGCGGGCGTCGACGCGTGCACGGAAGGCAAGGCGAAGGGGAACTTGACGACGACGCGCTCGGAGGAGCGGTCGCATTCGATGAGGGCTCGCAGGCAACTCGAGCGCGTAGGGCTCAGCGCGAGTAGCATCGAGCGGTTCCTTCACGCCGCTGTGAAAGTCGACCTGCACGTCAAGACCGTGCTGTCCTTGTCGCTGGCAACCCTGGGCGTTCTGCACTCGGTCTCCCTTTGCATTCACGTGATCGGGCGAGGGATGGCGTGGGCAAGAGACGGTAGCCCCAAGCACGCGACCAAACAAGTTGATCGCCTGCTGAGTAACAACAATGTGTCCCCATGGCTTCTGTTCGACGCTTGGGTCCGCTTCGTGGTGGGGCCGCGAGAGGAGCTGCTGGTCGCTCTCGACTGGACGGAGTTTGATGTCGATGACCACGCCACGTTGGCGTTGTACTTGATCACTCGTCACGGGCGAGCAATGCCGCTTATTTGGAGGACGGTCAAGAAGTCGTCGTTGGCTGGCAAGCGCAACGCCTATGAAGACGAGGTCATTGAGCGGCTGCACGAGATTCTTCCGAAAGCAACTCGAGTAACACTCCTCGCGGACCGGGGCTTCGGCGACCAGGAGCGGTACGCACATCTCGGCAATCTGGGCTGGGACTACATCATTCGGTTCCGTGAGTGCATCATCGTCACCGATGCTGATGACACTGCGCGTCCTGCAGGCGAATGGCTCACATCTACCGGACGGGCAAAGATGCTGAAGAACGTCCGGGTCACGCAGGACAAGACGGCCATCGCGGCGGTCGTGCTCGTTCACGACAAGCGGATGAAGGAGCCATGGTGCCTCGCAACCAGCCGTGCCGACCTGACGGCGAGCCAGGTGACCAAGCTCTACGGCCGTCGCTTCTGCATCGAGGAGACGTTCCGCGACGTCAAGAACGTTCATTTTGGCATGGGTCTCTCCGCCACACATATTGGCGACACTGCCCGACGCGACCGACTTCTGCTTATAGCTGCCTTTGCGCACGTGCTCCTGACGCTCCTTGGGGAGGCAGGAGAACGGGCCGGCCTCGATCGCCTCCTGAAGACCAATACCGTGAAGCATCGAACCTTGTCGCTCTATAACCAGGGATGCTACTGGTACACAGCCATTCCCAACATGCGGGAAGAGCGGCTTGTTCAACTCATGACAGCGTACGGCGAGGTGCTCCGTGAGCACGCCGTAACCCGTGAAATTCTTGGGACTATATGAGGGGATGCATCAGCGTGTAGGGATGTGCGGCGTAACATGCGGCCATGATACCTGGCGCAGAGGTCTGACGGGCGATCTTGGCGGCCAGTTCGGTGTCTGGTCCGTTGTGGACGGAATAGCATGACGCCCATCCGCTCGGTGCCGCTAGCCTGGCCGCGGTTGCTGGTCCAGCGTCGCTGCTGGTCCGGGCATCGCAACTCGGACCCGGGGGTGGCCCCGCCGGCCTGGTGTCAGCTGGTCGCCCGTCGTGGAGCGCCGTGCCCTCCCGTACCCTCTCGTCCCCCGCAGCGCCCGTCCCTGGTGGTCTCGCCCACATCCAGCTAGGCGGCAAACCATCCCCGCCGAACTTTGTCAGGTCACACGCAGGTCACACAAAAGCAAGAAGACACGGCTCTCGCCGTGTCTCTGTGGTGGAGGCGCCGGGAATCGAACCCGGATCTGAACCGATGACCAGCATGCGCGAGAGACACGGCAGACGCCGCGTCGGACGCGTCGGAGCGGTGTCAGAGGCCATCGAGGGCTCGATTCCTCCCGTGCCCTCTCGTGCCCTCTCGTGGCGTCTCGTGCCCTGACGTCGGGGCACACGGAGGTCACACGGCGTGCTGAACCCGGCGGCCTGCCTGTAACCCGGGCCAGAGTCACAGGTCGATCCGCTGCAGAC
The DNA here is from genome assembly GCF_004135735.1 of Sorangium cellulosum. Taxonomy (GTDB): domain Bacteria; phylum Myxococcota_A; class Polyangia; order Polyangiales; family Polyangiaceae; genus Sorangium; species Sorangium cellulosum_F. The sequence goes on from NZ_CP012670.1 coordinate 9,514,162, forward strand.
GTAGCGAGCCAGCGAGTAGACGAGATGCCGCCGAACTCGCTGCTGCGCGCCTCGATCACTCACGCGGCCGGTCGCGGTCGCGCTCCGGCTCCCATGTGCAAGGACCGCATGGACGTAAGGTAGTCCAGGTCACCTGTTGACGCCGCCTCTCCGCTGGGAGATCTCGGTGCGCTCATGCGGACCGGGAGGAAAACATGGAAGGTGGGTTGAACGCGAAGGTGGGCGCACTCGTGCTATGCGGCGGGGTCGTCGCGGTGCTCGCGTCGGCGTGCGACCTGTCCTACACCTGCGACACGGTGGCGCCAGGAGGTGGGGATGATGAGATTCCGACAGAATCCGTAGGGGCGGGAGATTTTCCAAGCAACGGCGCGGATGACGAGCCGGAAGACGAAGAAGTGGGCAGCGCACAGCTTGAGATGGCAGGGTCCTGCTCGCCAAGCAAAACATGCCAAGACATGTTCGATGACTGTGAAGACATCGGCGGAAGGTGCATCAAGGGGTACCCGGGATGCGATGTGTTCGGCAGTAGCCCATGCAAGAGCTGCTACGATGCCTGCCTCCGTGATTTGGCATACCCGCCCGCTTGCAAATGTAGATCGTGTGGATTCCGATGATAGATGACGCAGCAAATGGCGCAGTTTATGTTGCCATAGGCGGAATTGCTCAGTCAGCTCTCAGGGGGTACGTATCTCCCGTCGTGGTCGAAGACGACAATTTGCTGCTCGGTCCATCGAGCGCGGCCCCGAGGCGGCATCGTGCCGTACGGAAGCAGTATTGGGGAGCACAGCCATCTGCAAAGCTCAACGAGGAGCTAGCTCGTTCAGATGGTCCTCCCCTCTGCGTAGTGCTTCCACCGACGCTCCGCGGGTTACTGAGCTTCGGCCGGATCTGTGCTTCTTGCATTGAGCGAAAGCGTCCAGTGTTCGCGATCGCTCTTGGACCAGACATCGCTGTGGCGCCCACGCGGGGGTATGATCCAACCGAAGATATTGTTTTTGATGTTGCGGACGCTCTGCGACAAAGGCCACCTGTGGTTCGGTGCTCATCGCTTGAGACTGCGCTTGTCGCCACGGTCTGGAAAATGTGGTGTCGCCGTTCGCCTGTTGCCCTGTCTAGATTTTGCGCTTCTGCCAGCTCGCTCCATCCGCAGCTAGCGAATCTCGGTTGCTATCACGCCGGATGGTTCCCTAGGCAGATTGGTTCTAATATTTTGCTTTCCCGCTTTGATGAGCTTCTTCTGAGGCAGCTCTCCAATGAGTGGACCACATCGTCCAAAGTGTTTCTTGGTGCGATGAGCGCAAGATCGGGTTTGCATGAGTGGCTCTCGCACGTTGGTGACTTGTATGTCCCAAGGCGGCTGCTGGAGTGGTGCTGGCATGGCCAAGGACGCATCGTCGAGTGTCAGGAGCACCCGGAGAAACCGTCTGAATTGAGCAGATGGTCATTCCGATGGCGTCCGGGGGGCGAGGCGATCCTTGATGCGCTGCCGAGCCTGCGTGACGCGCCGCCGGTGGCCATCGGAGGTGCCATGGCGTACGATCCCGATCGCGGCTGGGTATGTCGCGTTGGCGCGGGGGGCACACCTTTTCTGAGTCGACTCGCTACAGCATCGACGGGCGCCCAGCGGGTTTAATACGAGCCCTGCCAGGTAAACCCCGATCGTCGCAGCGAGTCGCCCCGGCGTTCACCGGCGCCTCGCCGGCCGAGGATGGCCGGATCGCCGGGCTGCGCCTCGGCCAGCGCCGCCGTACCGAAAAGCGCCGGGTGGCCGGCTCTTGGGGCGGCGCCGCTGACAGATCCCCTCATTTTATACGGCAAATTCGTCGATTCCCGCGCCGCTGGCACACCGCTTCCACTGAGCACCAATGTGGGACAGTTGTTTGCATGGGCCCACGAGGCTCAGGTGTTTCGGGTGAGCCTACGACGAATACGTGAGAATCTGCGGTCGCTGGCCGGAATAGTATCAGTATGAGGCAATCGGCGGGCGTCGACGCGTGCACGGAAGGCAAGGCGAAGGGGAACTTGACGACGACGCGCTCGGAGGAGCGGTCGCATTCGATGAGGGCTCGCAGGCAACTCGAGCGCGTAGGGCTCAGCGCGAGTAGCATCGAGCGGTTCCTTCACGCCGCTGTGAAAGTCGACCTGCACGTCAAGACCGTGCTGTCCTTGTCGCTGGCAACCCTGGGCGTTCTGCACTCGGTCTCCCTTTGCATTCACGTGATCGGGCGAGGGATGGCGTGGGCAAGAGACGGTAGCCCCAAGCACGCGACCAAACAAGTTGATCGCCTGCTGAGTAACAACAATGTGTCCCCATGGTTTCTGTTCGACGCTTGGGTCCGCTTCGTGGTGGGGCCGCGAGAGGAGCTGCTGGTCGCTCTCGACTGGACGGAGTTTGATGTCGATGACCACGCCACGTTGGCGTTGCACTTGATCACTCGTCACGGGCGAGCAACGCCGCTTATTTGGAGGACGGTCAAGAAGTCGTCGTTGGCTGGCAAGCGCAACGACTATGAAGACGAGGTCATTGAGCGGCTGCACGAGATTCTTCCGAAAGCAACTCGAGTAACACTCCTCGCGGACCGGGGCTTCGGCGACCAGGAGCGGTACGCACATCTCGGCAATCTGGGCTGGGACTACATCATTCGGTTCCGTGAGTGCATCATCGTCACCGATGCTGATGACACTGCGCGTCCTGCAGGCGAATGGCTCACATCTACCGGACGGGCAAAGATGCTGAAGAACGTCCGGGTCACGCAGGACAAGACGGCCATCGCGGCGGTCGTGCTCGTTCACGACAAGCGGATGAAGGAGCCATGGTGCCTCGCAACCAGCCGTGCCGACCTGACGGCGAGCCAGGTGACCAAGCTCTACGGCCGTCGCTTCTGCATCGAGAAGACGTTCCGCGACGTCAAGAACGTTCATTTTGGCATGGGTCTCTCCGCCACACATATTGGCGACACTGCCCGACGCGACCGACTTCTGCTTATAGCTGCCTTTGCGCACGTGCTCCTGACGCTCCTTGGGGAGGCAGGAGAACGGGCCGGCCTCGATCGACTCCTGAAGACCAATACCGTGAAACATCGAACCTTGTCGCTCTATAACCAGGGGTGCTACTGGTACACGGCCATTCCCAACATGCGGGAAGAGCGGCTTGTTCAACTCATGACAGCGTACGGCGAGGTGCTCCGTGAGCACGCCGTAACCCGTGAAATTCTTGGGACTATATGAGGGGATGCATCAGGGCTACACCGCCAAGGAGATCGTCGCGAAGCTTGGTGGGAATCCAAGCACAACGAACGGTCGGCTGCATCGCGGGCGAAGGCAGTTGCAAACGGTGCTCCGCTGAACGAGGTGCTGACGTAGCTCGCCCTCGTCGCGAGCGTGATAGCCACGCCGCAGACCGCGCTCCGAAGCGTGCTTGTAGAGGGCGGCGGTGTGGGCAGCGTCGCCGTGCATGGGGGAGCGAGCAGACGCGTCGTGGAGGCCCAGCTCAGCAGTGGATGAACGGCGTGAGACGCCGTGACTCTCATCATGAACGTTTCAGGCTCGCGTGATGACAAGCATCAAATTCACAAGACTATAAGAGCACAAGATCACGAGAAGCCCAGGACCGCCCTCTCTTTCACGCCTCGTCGCCCCGCCCGCTCGCCCCGCGCTCACCACCCTCACCGCCCTCACCGCCCTCACCGCCCCTCCCCGCGCCGCGGCGCCGGCCGGCGCGGCGCCTTCGCCTCGGCGGCGAACGGCCTGTCACCGAGGCGCAGGGCGCTCCGCTGCTCCGGGCTGAGGCGCTTCACCGCCGCCTGGAAGTCCTCCCGGGCCAGCCGGAGCCGGTTCTGGGCCGTGTTCTCGTTGATCTTGAGCTCGCGCGCGATGTCCACCACCGGGATGTCGAGCATGTCGTGCATCACCAGCACGACCCGCCGCTGCGGGACGAGGCTCCCGAGCAGCGCGTCGACCACCTCCGCCCGGTCCTTCGCCGCCGCCTGCGCCTCCTGGCCGGGGCGCACGTCGACGCCGGCGAAGATCGGGTTGTTCTGCAGGCCCATCGGGAGCTCGCGGCGCCGATACGCCCGCTCGCGGTAGTGGCTCACCTGTCTCCACGCGATCCCGAAAAGCCACGAATAGAGCGGGCTCCACGCCCGCCGCGTCCGGATGCTGCCGAGCTGCGGGATCACGGCCTCGAACGGCACGCGCTCGTCCTCCTCCTCCTCCTCCTCCTCCTCCTCGGCGTGCTCGTCGAGATCGAGGAGCCCCCCCTGGATGGCGCGCAGCAGGCGGCTGGCGTCGAACGTGTCCAGGCTGCCGTAAACGGCGATCAGGACGTCCTGCAGCACATCCTCGAGATCGCTCGAGGCAACACCAAACCCACGGAGCAGCCGACGAAGAAAGGAGACGCTCACCTCATGCAGGACAGCGAAGCTCTGATGCCGGGCGCGGAGGACATTGTCTGATTGAGATCCCACATATAATTTTTACGTGCGGTCATTCCAGGTCGTTCTGGATCCGGCGTCCGCGCGTGGAGATCCCGCGCTGTGCGCCCTGGAGTGTCCGGGAAATCCGTTGACCAGAAACCGTGACCAGCCGGCGAAGTGCTGTGCAATTTGGCGCCTCGGCCACGGCCCAGCGCGCCCCGCGGCCCCGCGTGCGCCGCGCTCGCACGCATCGCGCTCACACTCCACTGCTCCCGCGCTCCCCGCGCTCCCCGCGCTCCCCGCCGCTCTCGCACACGCCCGCTCCGCGCCCACGCGCCCCGCCCCCACGCGCCCCGCCCCCGCGCGCCCGCTCCCGCGCGCCCCGCTCCCGCGCGCCCGCTCCCGCGCGCCCGCTCCCGCGCGCCCTGCCGCACCCGCGCGCCCCGCCGCCCGCCCTCGCGCGCGCCGGCCGCCGCGGCCGCCCCCTTGCCCCCCGCTTCCCCGGCCCGTAGGGTGACGGCGCCGTGCCCCTCGTTCAGCTCCGCCGCAGCGCCGGCGCCGCCCCCCGCGACCTCACCGCCTTCCTCCCGACGACCCGGGAGGAGATGCGAGCCCGGGGCTGGGACGCGCTCGACATCCTGATCGTCAACGGCGACGCCTACGTCGACCACCCCGCGTTCGGCGCGGCCATCATCGGCCGCTTCCTCGAAGGGCGCGGATTTCGTGTCGGAATCATCTCCCAGCCCCGCTACCAGGACCCGAGCGACCTCCTGCGCATGGGCGCCCCCCGGCTCATGGTCGGCGTCACCGCCGGCAACCTCGACTCGATGCTGAACAAGCTCACCGCCCAGAAGAAGGTCCGCAGCGAGGACCAGTACTCGCCGGGTGGGCAGGTCGGCCTCCGCCCCAACCGGGCCTCCATCGTCTACGCCAACCTCTGCCGCCAGGCGTTCCCCGGCGTCCCCATCGTCCTCGGCGGCATCGAGGCGTCGCTCCGGCGCATCGCGCATTACGACTACTGGTCCGATCAGGTGCGCCGTTCGGTCCTGCTCGACGCCAAGGCCGACCTGCTCATCTACGGCATGGGCGAGAAGGCCGTCTGGGAGGTCGCCGACCGCCTCCGCCGCGGCGAGCCCATCCGCTCCATCCGCGACGTCCGCGGCACCGCCATCCCCCTGCGCAAGGGTGAGTGGGAGCACATCGAAGGATCACGTTACGTCCAGGACGGAAGGACCGTGATCCTCCCGAGCCACGAGGAGGTCGCGGCGGACCGGGGGGCGTTCGCGGAGATGTCGCGCGCGTTCCAGTTCGAGACCAACCCCGGGAACGCCCGGCCGCTGCTCCAGGCGCACGGCGCCGAGGCGGTCTACTTCAACCCGCCCGCGTTCCCGCTGGCGACCGAGCAGATGGACGCGCTCTACGACCTGCCGTTCACCCGGGTGCCGCACTGGTCGTACGAGGCGCCGATCCCGGCGTACGAGACGGTGAAGCACTCGGTCGTCACGATGCGCGGCTGCTTCGGCGGCTGCACGTTCTGCTCGATCACCGAGCACGAGGGGCGGGTGATCCAGTCGCGCTCGGCCGAGAGCGTCCTGCGCGAGGTGCGGGCGCTGCGGCGGATGGACGGCTTCCGCGGCGTGCTCAGCGACCTCGGCGGGCCGACCGCGAACATGTACCAGATGCGGTGCAAGGACGACGCGATCGAGCGCGCCTGCCGGCGGCTCTCGTGCGTCCACCCCGAGGTCTGCGAGAACCTGAACACCGACCACGGCCCGCTGCTCCGGCTGATGAAGGCGGTGCGCGAGGAGCAGGGGATCAAGAAGGTCTTCATCGCCTCCGGCGTGCGCTACGACCTCGCCGAGCGGTCGCCCGAGTTCATCGAGGAGCTCGCCGCCCACCACACGGGCGGGCAGCTCTCGGTCGCCCCGGAGCACAGCAAGAAGGACGTGCTCGACAAGATGAAGAAGCCGGGCATCGAGAGCTACGAGCGCTTCGCCGAGCAGTTCCGGTGCGCCAGCGAGGAGGCCGGGAAGAACCAGTTCCTCGTGCCCTACTTCATCTCGGGGCACCCGGGCTCGACGCTCCGGGACATGGTCGACCTCGCCGTGTACCTGAAGAGGAACGGGATGCGGCCGCGCCAGGTGCAGGACTTCATCCCGACGCCGATGTCGATGGCCGCGTGCATGTACCACACGGGCATCGACCCGCTCACGCGCGAGCCGGTGTACACGGCGAAGGATCTCCGGGAGAAGAAGCTCCAGAAGGCGCTCCTGCTCTACTGGGATCCGGCGCACCACGACGAGGCGCGCGAGGCGCTGATCAAGGCGGGCCGCGGGGACCTCATCGGCACGAAGCCGCACTGCCTCGTGCCGCCGGCGTCCGGCAAGGGGGCGCCGCCGCGCTACCTGGCCAAGGTCCGCGGCGAGCGCCGGGGGAAGCCGGCCGGCGCGACCCACGAGGCCCGCGGCGAGCGCCGGGGAAAGCCATCCGATGCGACACACCGCCGAAGCCGCTAGCGGCCGGCCGCCGGCCGCGAGGCTCGGCGACCGCAGCCTGTTCCCGCACCTCGCGCCCCTCGTCTACCTGAACCACGCGGCGATCTCGCCGCCCTCCCGGCCGGTGCGCCAGGCGATGCTCGCGCTGCTCGACGACTACGCCGCGCAGGGCGCCGCCGCGTTCCCGGCGTGGTTCGCGCAGCGGGTCGGCCTGCGCGCGAAGCTCGGCCGGCTCATCGGGGCGGAAGCGCAGGCGGACGACATCGCGCTCATCCAGAGCACGACGCGCGGGATCTCCGACGTCGCGCTCTGCTTCCCCTGGCGGCCGCGCGACCGGGTGATCCTCTTCGAGGGGGAGTTCCCCGCCAACGTGACGCCCTGGCAGCGCGCGGCCGCGCTCTTCGACCTGGAGATCGTCCTCCTGCCGCTCGGCGGCTTCGCGGACGGGAGCGGCGCGGGCCTCGCGCGGCTCGCCGACGAGCTCCGGCGCGGCGCGCGGCTCGTCTCCGTGAGCGCGGTGCAGTTCCAGACGGGCCTCCGGATGCCGCTCGCCGCCATCGGCGCGCTCTGCCGGGAGCACGGCGCCGAGCTCTGCGTGGACGCGGTCCAGGCGGTCGGCGCGACGCCGGTGGACGTCGAGGCGGCGGGGATCGACTACCTCGCGTGCGGCGGCCACAAGTGGCTGATGGGGCTGGAGGGCACGGGCTTCCTCTACATCCGCCGCGAGCGCGCGCCCGCGCTCCGGCCCGCGGTGGCGGGCTGGCTGAGCCACGAGGACGGCGTGGGCTTCCTGCTGCGGGGCCCGGGCCACCTCCGCTACGATCGCCCGATCCGGCAGCGCGCGGACTTCGTCGAGGGCGGCAACCTCAACGCCGCGGGCTTCGCCGGGCTCGAGGCGGCGGTGGACCTGATCCTCTCGATCGGCGTCGCGCGGATCCACGAGCACGCGAACCGCTACCTCGACCCGCTCGAGGCGGGGCTCCGGGAGCGCGGGTTCGAGAGCCTGCGCGCGGCGGATCCGGCGCTGCGCTCGTGCGCGCTCGGGGTGCGGCCGCCGGCCGGCGCCCCGGTGGTGGAGCTCCACCGCGAGCTCATGGGCCTCGGGATCGCGTGCTCGATCCCGGACGGGGTGCTGCGCTTCGCCCCGCACTGGCCGAACGCGCTCGACGAGGTGGAGCAGGTGCTGCTCTCGGTGGACGAGGCGCTCGCGCGGGTCCGGAAGGGCTGACCACCACCTGAGCGCGCGGGGCGCGGCGGGATCATCGCGAGACGTCGTTCATTCCTCGTCGATCCCCTCGTGTCGCTCTGGCGCTTCTGGCGTCACCATCGATGCTGGGTGCCGCACGCGGTGCGCACGTCCACCGTCGTGCCATGCGGCATCTCCGCCAGCGCGTCCCGGATCAGCATGGGCCTGCACACCGTGTGATCCGGCCAGCGGATATCGTCCAGCTCGTTGAACTGGGCGATCATGCCGGTGAACGGGTCCAGGAAGTCTCGGATCGTGATGGTGAGCCCATACTCCGGCGCGAGGCGCACCTGGATGTCGGTGTCGTTCAGCAGACGGAGCGACGCCCCATCGACCAAGGCCGGCGGCCCGTCGATCCTGATGTAATCGTAATTGGAGGACCAGTCAGGCTCCGACGGCTGGTAAATGATGTCATTCCCATCCCCGGGCATGAAGAGGTAACTGTCCCCCCCGGCGCCGCCGTAGAGCCGGTCGTTGCCGGCTCCGCCCTTGAGCTCGTCTTTGCCCGAGCCGCCGTAGAGCACGTCGTTGCCGCTGTCCCCGTACAGGCCGTCGTCCCCCTCGTATCCGATGAGCATGTCGTCGCCTTCCATCCCGTAGAGCAGATCCTGCCCGGCGGATCCGTCCAGGTAGTCGGCATCGTACGTCCCGGTGACCGGCGTGCCGCCCCCGTAGAGCACCAGGTAAGCCACCTCGTCCGCGGTCATCTCCGGCGAGGTGGACAGGGGACCGAACTTGATCCGATCGATCGTATGACCGGCGGCGCCGTTGCCCCCGAAGAACCCGGCGATCAGCAGCGTGTCGGAGCGGCCGGGGAAGCTGATCAGCAGGTGGGACACGTCTCTCTGGAACACGACGTCGTCGGGCGAATCTGCGATGTACCGGAGGATCACGGTGTCGATGCTCGCGTCGGCCGTGTCGCTGTTGATGATGACGTCCTGTCCCTGGTCGAAGTAGTAGGTATCGCTGCCCTCTCCGCCCATCATCACGTCGTTGCCGGCGTCGCCGACCAGGTTGTCGTTGCCCGCGCCGCCCTGGAGGACATCGTCCCCCGAGTCGCCGAAGACGATATCGTGGCCATCGTCGCCAAACACCTCGTCATCTCCGCCCCCGCCGAACAGGAGGTCATGCCCGCCGAGACCATGCATCACGTCGTTCCCGGCCAACCCTGACATGATATCATCTGCCGCCGTCCCCTGGAGGGCGTCGTCGCCCGGCGTCCCCTCCATCTCGACGTACTCCGGGTCGTCCGCGGCGGCTCGCATCGTGACGGGATCGACGTCGCCGCTCGGCAGGATGTCCTCCAGGGGGACGTCCTGCGCCGTACAAGCCGACGCGGCGCCCAGGGCACCCGCCAAAGCCATGATCATGAAGGAGCGTTTCTCATTCATCGTAGGTATTCTCGGTTTGACTCAGCGTTGGATGGCGAGATCTGATACCAAGGACTGCACGAGGCGCGGCACGCGCGCGGCCGGCGCCCTTCACCTCACGACGTCGCGCTGCGCGACGCCACGCGCGAAGGGCGCCGCGCGCCGCTACCACTGCATGTCGCTGCCGCACGCGGTCCGGGCGGGGACCGCGGTCCCGGACGGGCTCGCGACCAGCGCGTCCCGGATCCGCTCCTTGGTGCACAGCGTGTGATCCGACCAGCGGACCTCGTCGACCTCGTTGGTCGGCTTGACGGTGCCGGCGGCGTCGCCCAGGAGAAAGTCGCGGATCGTCACCACGAGCTCGTCCTCCGCCGAGAGCCGCAGCTCGATGTCTCTCGGGTTCACCCGCCGGAACGTGGCTCCCTCGATCACCGCCGCCGGCCCGCCGATCTCGATGACGTCGAGATCCCCAGGCGCGCCGTCCGACGCCTGCACGATGATGTCGGCCCCGTCGCCGGGGTTGAACACGTACCTGTCGCCCCCGGCGCCGCCGCGGAGCGTGTCGTTGCCGGTCCCGCCGTTCAGCGTGTCGGCGCCGGGATCGCCGTACAGCTCGTCGGCGCCCGCCATCCCGTTCAGGATATCGTCGCCGTCCTTTCCGAACAGCGCGTCATTGCCGCCGAAGCCGGAGATCGTGTCCGCCCCGAGGAACCCTTCGAGACGGTTCGCGAGCTCGTCCCCGTCGATGGGGCTCCCGTCCCCGTAGAGCATCAGATGAGCCACCTCGGCGGCCGTCATCTGCGGCGCGCCGGGGGCGGCGCCGAACTGGAACAGGTCGATCGTGTACGCAGAGGCCGCGTTGCCCGTCAGGAACTGGGAGACGCGTAATGTGTCGGGGCGCCCGCGAACGCTGATCAGGAGATCGCTGAATCCGTCCTTTCGGAACTCCAGGTCGCCGGGCGCGAGGGCGTCGTCGAAGATCACGGTGTCGATGCTGGCAGCGCCCACGTCGCTGTTCTGGATGATGTCCTGCCCTCCGGAGTAATAGTATGTATCGCTGCCCTCTCCGCCGTTCATCGAATCGTCGCCGGCCCCGCCGACGAGGACGTCGTCGCCCTGGTAACCGTTGAGGCGATCGTCCCCGTTCCCACCCTCGAGGGTGTCGTTGCCGCCGTCACCGCTCAACGAGTCGTTGCCGTCATCGCCCTTCAGAGAGTCGTCGCCGCCTTGCCCGGAGATCGCGTCGTTCCCTGCGAACCCCGAGATGACGTCCGCCGAGTCGAACCCGACGATGCTGTCGTTCCCCGGTGTCCCGGCGAGCGCCAGGAAGCGCAGGTCCTCCCTGTTCCAGGTCGCGGTGGCCGGATCGCCGATCTGCATGACGTCGACCCCCGAAGCGCCGCTCTCGGTGAACTGCGACCGAACGGTGATCTGCCGGTACTCGCCGTCGCCCAGGAGCGTGACGATCATGGCCCGGTTCACGTTGCGGACGTGCACCATCTCGGGCGTCACGTCGGCGCCGAGCACGAGGCGATTGCTGCCGCCCGAGAAGTCGTCCACCAGATCGGTGCCTCCCTCCATGCCGCCCACGAGGAACGTGTCGTCGCCCTCGCCGCCGGTGAAATGGTCGTCGCCCTCGCCGCCGTCGAGCACGTCGTTCCCCCGCTGCCCCGTGAGGTTGTCGTCCCCGCTCCCGCCGATCAGGTGGTCGTCGCCGTCGCCGCCGTCGAGCCCGTCGTCGCCGTCATCGCCCGACAGGACATCATCGCCGCCTTGGCCCGAGAGCCCGTCGTTCCCCGGACCTCCCGAGATGATGTCCGCCGTCGAGAACCCCACGAGGCTGTCGTTCTCCGGCGAGCCGGCGACCGCCAGGAGCCGCAGGTCCTCCCTGCTCCAGGTGATGATGGCGGGGTCGCCGATCTGCACGGTGTCCACGCCGCTCGAGCTGCTCTCGCTGAACTGCCCCCGGACCTTGACCTGCCGGGACTGGCCGTTGCTCGCGATCGTGAGGATCATGTCCAGACCGACGTGGCGGACACGCACCATCTCGGGCGACACGTCGGCGCCGAGCACGAGCCGGTCGTCCCCCGAATAATCATCCACCAGATCGTCGCCGCCCCCCAGGCCGCCCACGATGTGCGTGTCGTTGCCTTCATTGCCGGTGAAATGATCGTCGCCTGGACCGCCCTCGAGCACGTCGTCGCCCGCGTGGCCCACGAGGCGGTCATCCCCGCTGCCCCCGATCAGGTGGTCGTCGTGATTGCCGCCGGTGAGGGTGTCGTCCCCGCTGCCGCCGTCCAGGCGGTCCTCGCCGTCGCCGCCGTCGAGCCCGTCGTTCCCGTCGCCGCCGGACAGGTCGTCGTCGCCGCCGCGGCCGCTGATCACGTCGTTTCCATCGCCGCCCGAGATGGTGTCCGCCGACTCGAACGCCGTGATGACGTCGTTGCCCGTCGTGCCGGACATGGCCATCTGCTTGAGCTCCTCCCTGTTCCACGCCGCCACGGCCGGCTCGCCGATCTGCACGACGTCCACGCCCCGCGTGTCGCCCTCGGTGAACTGCCACCGGACCGTGACCTCCCGCGATTCACCATCGCCCGTCACGGTGAGGACCATCGTGCCGTTGTCGTTGCGGACGCGGATCATCTCGGGCGTGACGTCGGTGGCGAACGCGAGTCGGTTGCTGCCCGCCACGTCGTCGACCAGATCGTCACCTGCCAGGAGCCCGCCCACGAGGAACAGGTCGTCGCCGTCGCCACCCCTGAAGTGATCGTCGCCCGCGTCGTCGTCGAGCACGTCGTCTCCACGCTGGCCGGAGAGGTTGTCGTCCCCGGCGCCCCCGTACAGGTAGTCGCCGTGATCGCCCCCGTCGAGGCTGTCGTTGCCGTCGCCGCCGAGCAGGAAGTCCTGCCCATCCTGGCCGGCGACCGCGTCGTTGCCCCCCTGCGCGTCGATGAGGTCCGCGGTCCCGTAGCCGAGGATCGACCCGCCTGCGTCGCCGTTGTCCAGCACCTTCACGCGGAGGTCGCGGGTCTCCCAGAACGTGCCGTCGCTGAACGCGACGGTCCCCAGCGCGGCGCCGCTCGCGGCGTCTTGACCGAAGAACCCCGCGACGGAGACCTTCGTGCGGGTCTCCTGAGGCGCGCTCGTCACCTCGAGGACGAGGTTGAGGTTCTCGCGCGTGACCTTGACGTCCTCCTTGCGGATGCCGTCGACGAACTGCAGCGTGTCGGTGCTGAGCTCGGAGCCCGCGAGGTAAAGCTCGCCGTAATTCGCGCCGACGACGTAGGTGTCGTCGCCGGGGCCGCCGTCGATGCGGTCCGCGTCGGTCGGGTGGACGAAGATGAGGTCGTCGCCCACGCCGGCCGACACCTTCTGGGCGTTCCAGACGAGATCATGGCCGTTGCGGTGGTGATCGAAGCGGAGGGGCGTCGTCCTGGTGGGGTTCGCGATCTGGCCCTCCCAGGTGTAATCGAACCAGCGGAAACTGCCGCACAGATCCCCGGGGCTGAGCTTCACCAGGAAGGAGTCGGGCCGGTTGTACGGGTCGGGGTTGCCGCTGTGCATGAACAGGGAGTGCCGGTCCTGCAGCGCCCCCAGGTACGACTCATTGTAGTGGGCGGTGGGATCCATCCCCGCCGATGGCTGCCAGAAGCAGCCGCCGACGGGGAGCCAGTCGTTCGCATAATCGAAGGTCGCATCCAGCGTCGCGTCGAGGGCGTCCGCGATGAGCGGGCGCGGATCCCAGCCGAAGCGCATCAGCGAGGGGCCCGCGTGGCGCACGAGGTCCACGAGATCGGCGAGCGCGTCATTGGACTGGACCATCTCGTACTCGCTGTCGATATCGAGCTGGAGGCGCTGGTCCAGCGCCGAGAAGTCGAGGCTCCCTGGCTCGGTGGGGTCGGGGACGAGATCGAGGTGCGACTGCAGGCGCGTCTGGACGGCGAGGGCACCGTAAACCCGCTCGGAGATCAGGCGGTACGCCGCGTCGAACCCCCACGTGTTCTGGCCGTTGAACGTGACGCGCTTGCCATACGCGTCGGTCGACAGATCGTCCCAGTCGCGGCTCGCCACGCCGCTGAACACCTCGACCACGGTGAGGCGCCCGAGGTGCCTCTTGTACTCGATCACCATCGGATGATCGCTGAGCTCCAGCACCTGCTTCAGCCACCGCGGGTCTCCGCTCACCCCGAGGCGCTCCGCCTCCGAGGAGAACAGCGTCGCCAGATCCGTGCGCGTCTGGTTCTCCGTCGCGCCCGGCACGAGCGGGGTCACCCCATAGTCGGCGCTCATCGGGTACACTTGACCTCTGCTGACGGAGGAGCCGCCGCTCGTGGTGAACGCGCCGCCGCCTTGCGCGTCGACCTTCGGCTTCTTCGCGCGCTGGAAGTTCACCCAGATGGGCGTGTTGGTCGCGATCGACTGGTGGTAGAGCGAGCCCCCGGGCGCCGCCTGCGCCCAGCGCGCCAGGATCTCGTCGATCTTGCGCCGCTGGCCCTCGCGCGTCGGCTCGGCCGCGAACGCGCTGACCAGCGAGAGCAGCACGGGATCGACCGACATCGCCTCGCGCAGCGGGCGCACGAACCCGCTGCCGCCCATGTACGGGAGCGCCGCGGCCTCGGGCGAGATGACGACCGGGTCCGTGAACTCCGCGTAGAAGTTGTCCTCCGCCGGGATCAGGTTGGCGACGATCCCCGTCGTCCCGTCGTCGCGGGTGTACACGGCCATGCCAGAGAACGTGTTCCCGTTCTGGCTGCGGAAGAGGTCGGTGGCCGAGAGGGAGATCGAGGTGATCCCCATCTCCGCGAGCGGCGCGAGCTCGCCGAAGTCGGCCCGGCCGTTCGAGTTCAGGTCCTGCCAGACGCGCAGCATGCCGAAGTCGGCGTCGGCGGCGTCGACGAGCCCGTCGCGCGTGGAGTCGAGATCCGAGAGGGCGTCGAGGCCGTCGGCCGCCAGGGTCCCGTCGAGCTTCACGGTGTTGACGCCGAAGAGCTCGTTGCCGTTGGTGATCTTGCCGTCGAGGTTGCGATCCCGCACGATCCAGCCGTCGTCGGGCGCCACCCACCCCGTGGCGGTGGCCACCCCGTCGCCGTCGTGATCGAAGAGGACCGAGTCCGATCCATCGAGGCCGAGGGTCTCGACGCCGTCGTCGTCGAGATCGATCGCGAGCGGATCGCCGCCGATGTTCATGAAGGCGAGGAAGAGCGCCATGTCCGGCAGCTCGGCGTCGACGTCGCTCATGTGCGGCGCCCGCCCCTGGGACAGATCCAGGAGGTAGTCCTGGCGCCAGCGCATGAAGTCGGCCAGGTGCCCCAGCATGCCGTTGCCGAGCAGGTCGCGCCGGCCGAACCCGACGTACTCCTCGTTGATGATCTCCAGGCCGAGGATCGATGTCTCGACCGCGAACCCCCAGTTGGGGTCAGGCGACTGGATCCCTTCCAGGACGAGCTTGAGCTTCGCCTCCGTCTCCCAGTGGTCGCCCTGCTGATGAACGCCGGAGCCGTCCGCCTTGTAGCTGGTCCTGAGCGGGCGGGCGAGCCCGAACTCGATCTCCGCCTTCTCGGGGACGTACTCCCACTTGTCGTTCATCTTCCCTTCGGTGACGAGCGCGACGTTCGGTCCGACGGGGACCTCCAGCTTGATGCCGCGGTTCGTGCCGTAGGTGACGACGCCGTTCCCCTCGCCGGGCACGTTCCAGACCCCGCCGTTCTCGATGGCGGTGGGGTTGGTGCCGTAGTTGGCCGAGTAGATGCCCGAGTTGGGTGAGGTGAGCTCGAAGTTGATGTTCCCCTCCGACGCGTTCCACTTGAGCTCGAAGCCGCCGGGGCCCTCCCATTTGCCCTGCTTCACGCCGCTCTTCGGCTGGATGTCTTCCCAGGAGAAGGCATGCGCCGCGGGCGCCACGCCGAGCGCCCCTATCGTTGTCAGGATCGCAAGCAGAAGATTCTTGTTGGTAATTCGTCTCATCGCGCCCACTCCAGAACGAGCGCTGGATACTCGGCAAGAACCGCGCCACGCCTGGCGCGGGCGGATCCTCCGGAGGGCCCAGGCAAACAGGCGGAGATCCCGGCCGCGCCGTGACACCGAACGCGGCCATGTCACGGCGCGGCGCGCCCGATGTCACGTGACATGTCCCGTGACATCGGCGGACCGGCTCGATGTCTCCGCGCGGCGCCGGCATCGCGACGGGCGCCGGCGGGCGTCCGGGCTTCGGGCTGGCTTGCATGGGGTATTTCGAACCCCTCACGTCCGGAGGCGCGCCAGCGCTGATCCTGGATTCCTCCTCCCCCCTCGCCGCCCCTACCCGCCCGCGTCCCCGCCCTCCCCGTCCGCGTCCGCCCCTCCGCGCAGGCCATACCGCTTCATCGCGCGCTGGATGAACTTCCGGTTCACCCGCGCGAGCTCCGCCGCGCGCGACACGTTGCCGCCCGTCTGCTTGAGCGCGGCGTCCAGGTAGGCCCGCTCGTACGCCTCGGCCACGCGCTCCCGCCCGGCGAGCAGCGGCTCGCCCAGATCCACCGCGGGCGCGCCGGGCGCGTCGCCGTCGCGCGCCGCGCCCGGCGCCGGGGGGCCGCCCGCGCTCCCGGCCGTGCCCAGCGAGAGCGCCCGGGCGACCGCGTTGCGCAGCTCGCGGACGTTGCCCGGCCACGAGCGCGCCGCGAGCGCCGCCACCGCCTCCTCGGACAGCGCCGGCGGCGACCCCGCGCGGGACCCGAGCTCCCGCTCGAAATGGCGCACGAGCAGCGGGATATCCCCCTGCCGCTCGCGCAGCGGCGGCACGGTGACCTGGATGACGGCGAGGCGGTAGTAGAGATCCTCGCGGAACCGCCCGCGCTCCACCTCGCGGGCGAGGTTCCGGTTCGTCGCCGCGACGACGCGCACGTCCACCCGCCGCGCCACGTTGGACCCCACCCGCCGCACCTCGCGGCGCTCGAGGACGCGCAGCAGCTTGGGCTGCAGGTCGAGCGGCAGCTCGCCGATCTCGTCGAGGAACAGGGTGCCGCCGTCCGCCGCCTCGAACGCGCCCGGGCGCTCGGACACGGCGCTGGTGAAGGCGCCCTTCACGTGGCCGAACAGCTCGCTCTCGATGAGCGTGGCGCTCACCGCCGAGCAGTCGAAGACCACGAACGGCCCGCCGTGCCGCGGGCTCTCCTCGTGCACCGCCTCGGCCACGAGCTCCTTGCCGGTGCCGGTCTCGCCCTCGACGAGCACGGTGGCGTCGGTGAGCACGACCCGCTCGAGCACCGCGAACAGGCGGCGCATGGCCACGCTGGGCCCGAGCATGCCGCCGAAGCGCTCGCGGTGCGAGAGCGGCAGCTCGATGACGTCGCTCAGCATGCGCAGGCGCAGCGTGGTGCCCCCGACGACGATGGCCGCGTCGGGGCGGGCATAGGCGTCCCGCACCGCCACCCCGTCCACCAGGGTGCCATTGCGGCTGCCGTCGTCGATCACGCGGATGCGCTCGCCCTCGATGCGGACGACGAGGTGCCGGCGGCTGACCGTGGGATCCTTGAGGACGAGGTCGCACTCGCGGCCGAGCCCGACGCTCGCCTCGGGCCCGGGCAGGTCGGCGACGAGCCCTCGATCCGGCCCGTCCACGACCTCGACGCGGATCTTGCGCGAGGCGAGCTTGTAGGCGCTGCCGTCGCGCGCGAGCGGCTGGGTGAGCTCCTCGGCCACGCGCCGCAGTATACGCGGGCGGCGCCTCGCCCGGGGAGCCGGCGACCGGCGCAGGGGTTGTTGAACGTGTCGTGCTCGGGCACGTCATCCTGGTGAATGGCAACACGGGGTCGATGGAGGACGGACGATGAGCGGCAGAATGCAGGGCGCTGGCCGCGGCCGTGGCGGCGCGATGGCCACCGTGCGGTGGGGTGGATGGCTCGGCGGCGCGGCGTCGCTCCTCGTGGTCTGGCTCGCGGCGGCGAGCGCGCACGCTATCGAGCCGCGCGGCGCCGTGCTCGGGCCGGGAGACGCGACGGCCGCGCTGTGGCTCAGCAACAATGAGGACTACGCGGCACGGGCGCGCGGGGCAGCGTCCAGCATCGCAGACATCGAGGAGGCGCGAGCGCGCAGCGGTCGCCCCACCCGCGGCGCCGCCGGAGACGCCGACCTGACCATGTGGCGGTACCTGGTGGAGCTCGGGGCCGCGCGAATGGGGAGCGGAGATTACGCCGGCGCCGAGCCGCCGCTCGCGCGCGTGCTCGACGCGGTGGAGCGGTATCGCGCCAGGGAGCCGAACGGCACCGGCGCGCACGAGGTGCTCGCACGCGCCCTCGCGGTGCTCGGAGAGCTTCGCATGAAGCAAGGCGATTACGCCGCTGCGGAGCCGCTCCTCACGCGCGCAATGTACGGAGAAGACTGGCCCCACCGATCGGCGTCCGCGGCGCACCGTGGCGCCGTGGACACCCTCGCGCGCTTCTCCCTGGCGAAGGCGGAGTACGGCCGGGTCGACGCGCTGCTGAGCGCGGTCGATGACAAGACCCGCAGCCTGAATGCTCACCTCATCCTGGCCCAGGCAGAGCTGGAGATCGCCCGCGCGGACTACGGGCGCGCCGAGGGCCGCCTCCACGACCTCCAGGAATCCAAGTGCAAGTTCGACCAGCCCCTCACCGCGCGCTGCCTCCAGGACCTCGCCGACATCCACGCTGAAGCGGGCGATCCGGCGCTGGCCCGGCCGCTCCTCGAGCGCGCGATCGGCATCCTCGAGAAGCGGCTCGGCCCGGAGCACCCGAGCCTCGCCGCCGCGCTGGACCGGCTCGCGTCGGTCCTGCTGCTGCAGGGGGCCGACCCCTCGCAGGTCGAGCCGCTCGTCGAGCGGGCGCTCGCGCTGCGCGACAGCAAGCTCGGCGCAGACCACGTCGGGCGGACCACCTCCCTGATGCTCCGCGGCGACCTCGCGCTGCGGCGCGGCGACCCCGCGGCCGCGGAGCGCGCCTACCGCGACGCGCTCGCGCTGCGCGAGCGGCGCCTCGGCGACCGGCACCCGGGCGTCGCCGAGGCGCTCGCCGCGCTCGGCGAGCTCCAGGAGGCGGGCGGGGCCCCTCGGGCCGCCGAGCCGCTCTACCGGCGCGCGCTCGCCATCGAGGAGGCCGCCTTCGGCCCGGAGCACCCGCGTGTCGCCCGCGCCCTCGCGCGGCTCGGCCGGCTCCGCCTCGCCCAGGGGGAGATCCGCGAGGCCGTCGGCCTGCTCGCGCGCGGCGCGGACCTCCAGGATCGGCGCGCGCTCGCGCTGCTCCCCACCGCGAGCGAGGAGCACCGGACCGCCTTCGCCGGCGCGCTGGGCGACGAGACCGACCTGCTCCTCTCGCTGCACGCGGACGGCGCCCCGTCCGACGCCGAGGCGGCGCGCCTCGCCCTGACCACCGTGCTCCGGCGCAAGGGCATCGCCCTCGACGCGGCCGCGGACCGGATCGCCGCGCTCAGGGACCGGGGCGACGCCGACGACGCGCTGCTCCTCCAGCAGCTCGTCGACGTCCAGTCGCGGATCGTCGATCTCGTCGTCCGCCTCCCCTCCTCGCGGCAGCCCGAGGTGCTCCGCGCGGGGCTCGACGAGCTCGAGCGACAGAAGCGGGCGATCGAGGAGGAGATCGGCCGGCGCGGCGCCCCGCTGCGGATCGACGACGCGCCGGTCACCCTGGACCGCGTGGCCGCCGCCCTGCCGGAGGGCGCGGCGCTCGTGGAGCTCGTCGTGCGCCGCCCGTACCTCCCGGGGCGGGGCGGCGCCGCGCCGCGCGCGCCGGGCGCCTGGGGCGCGCCGGGCGCCTGGGGCGCGCCGCGGTACGCCGCGTACGTGCTCCACGCCGACGGCCGCGTCGCCTGGGCCGACCTCGGCGAGGCGGCGCCGATCGACGCGGCCGCCGGCGACCTGCGGCGCGCGTTCGCCGGGGCGCGCCGCGACCCGCAGCGCGCCGCGCGCGCCCTCGACGAGCGCGTCATGCGGCCGGTCCGCGCGCTGCTCGGCGGCGCCCGCTGGATCTTCCTCAGCCCCGACGGCGAGCTCAACCTGGTCCCCTTCGGCGCGCTCGTCGACGAGCGCGGGCGCTACCTGCTGGAGCACAGCTCGTTCACGTACCTGACGAGCGGCCGCGACCTGCTCCGCGCCCGGCACCACGCCCCGCGCCGCGCCGCGCCGGGGCTGCCCGCGCTGGTCGTCGGCGCGCCGGAGTTCGGCGGCGCGCTCCGGCACGCCCGCTTCCGCCGCGCGGCCCCGGCGGGCGCCGCGGCGCCGAGGCGCTCCGTCGACATGCGCGCCCTGTCGTTCCCGCCCCTGCCCGGCACGCTCCCCGAGGCCACGGCGATCGGACGGCGCTTCCCGGGGGCGAAGGTGCTCACCGGCCTCGACGCGACCGAGGAGGCGCTCAAGGGCGCGGCGCACCCGCGCGTCCTCCACCTCGCGACGCACGGGTTCTTCCTCCCCGACGCCGACGAGGCGCGCGCGGGCGGCGCCGCCGCCGAGAACCCGCTGCTGCGCGCCGGCGTGGCGCTGGCCTCGGCCAACCGGCCCTACGACGGCCCCGAGGACGGCGTGCTGACCGCGCTGGAGGCCTCGGGCCTGGACCTCTACGGCACGCAGCTCGTCGTGCTGTCGGCCTGCGAGACCGGCCTCGGCGAGCTGAAGCGGGGGGACGGGGTCCACGGCCTGCGGCGGGCGCTGGTGCTCGCCGGGGCGGAGACCCAGGTGATGAGCCTCTGGAAGGTCCAGGACCGCGAGACCCGCCGCCTGATGGAGGCCTATTACGAGAAGCTCGCCGCGGGCGGGGGCCGCGTCGAGGCGATGCGCCAGGCGCAGCTCGAGATGCGGTCTCGGCCGGAGACCGCGCACCCCTTTTACTGGGCCGCGTTCATCGTCTCCGGCGACGGCACCACCCTCGACGGCCGCGAGGTGGCCCCGCAGCCGGCCGCGCCGCGGCCCGTGCCCGCCGTGGCCGCCGTGCCCCCCGGCCCCCGCGGCTGCGCCTGCGACGCGGCGGGGGCGGCCGCCTCGTCCGGGGGCGCCGCGGGCGGCGCGCTCCTCGCGATGGGCGGCCTCGCCGCGCGCCACCGCCGCCGGAGGGCCGCCCTGCGCCGCCCCGCGGCCGGTCGAGGGGGGTGAGGCCCCCTGGGCGCCCCTCCCCCGGGGCACCCTCCCCCCGGTCGAGCCGCCGCGTCACGCCCGCGCCGCCGCCCCGGCGATCCACGCGCGCGCCTCGTCCATCAGCGCCAGCGTGAGCGGGCGCAACGTCACGCCCGCCCCGGCGGCCTCGGCGACCGCGTCCTCCAGGGCCTCGACCCCGATCTCGCCGCGCCGCGCCAGGTGCAGGAGCTCCCACAGCCGCGCGCCGATCGCGAGATCGCGGTCGGCCCCCGCCTCGGCGACGTCCCTGGCCGCGCGCGCGTCCGCCAGCGCGTCGGCGGAGCGGCCCGACAGGGCGAGGATCTCCGCGCGCCGCAGCAGCGTGAGCGCCTCGCGGCGGTCGCGGTGGGCGCGCTGGAGCGCCGCGGCCTCGTCGGCCGCGGCGAGCGCGCCCTCGAGCTCCCCGACGCGCCGGAGCGCGTCCGCGCGCAGCGACAGCGCGCTCGCGCGCAGCGCCGGATCGCCGGCCTCGGCCGCCAGCTCGGCCGTGCGCGCGGCCGTCTCCGCGGCCTCGCCCGCGCGGCCCTGGCGGAGCAGGAACGCGGCCAGGTTCGTCAGCACGAGGCGGAGCTGGCCGCGCATGCCGTCCGCCTCGGCCTGGCCGGCGATGCGCTCGAGCCGCGCGATCGCCTCCGCGATCCGGCCGCGCTCGGCGTCGAGCACCGCGAGATCCGCCTCGATGTGCAGCCTGTGCCAGCGCGACCCGAGCGCCTCGGCGATCGCGAGCGCGCGCGTGAGGTCCTCCTCCGCCACCGCGAGATCGCGGCGGTTCGAGGCGTAGTTCAGCTCGAAGCGCAGCACGCGCGCCCCGAACTCCAGCCCCGGCCCGGCCCGCGCCGCGAGCGCCACCGCCTCGCCCGCGAGCTCCATGGCCCGCTCGGGCGAGGCGACGCCGGCGAGCGCCATGCGCGCCTCGCACCGGAGGGCCGCGTCGGGCTGGGCGTCGGCGTCCGCGAGCAGCCCCGGGTCGTCGTAGCCCTCCTCGCGCAGCCCCCGCGCCACCTCCAGCCGGCAGAGCCGCCGCCGCAGCGCCACCTCGGCGCGGCGCGCGGGGAACACCGCCGCGCGCGCGTCGAGCGCGGCGAGCCGCCGCCGCGCCTCCTCGAGCTTCCGACCGCGCAGCAGGGCGCGCACCACGTCGATCTCGGCCGCGGCGCGCTCGTCCGGATCCTCGACGAGCGCGGCGAGGCGCTCGCCGAGCTCCACCGCCTCGGTGAACAGGCCGGCCGACATCGCCGCCTCCATCGCCCGGCCGAGCCAGCGCCGCGCCTCCGGGGCCGCGCCGAGGCGCTCGTAGCCGGCGGCCAGGAAGGCGGCGTCGGCGGCCGCCGCGGGCCGGCGGGCGAGGGCGTCGAGCAGCGCGCGGTGCACGCGGCGCAGCCAGGGGCGCGGCCGTACCAGGTTGAGCACCGAGAGGCGCACCATCTCCTGGACGAAGCTGTACTCCGGCCCGCGCTGCCGCCCCGCGGCGGCGGTGAGCAGGCCGGCGTCCACGAGCAGGTCCAGCGCGACCTCCAGCGCCTCGTCGTCGCGGCCCGTGGCCTCGGCGAGCACCTCCGCGCAGAGGCCGCCGCCGTGGAGCGCCACGGCCGCGAGCGCGCGCAGGGCGAGGCGCCCCTCGTCGCTCGCGGGGTCGAGGTAGCCGGCGAGGCGCGCGACCACGAGGTCGTCGACGCCCGGCACGCCGCGGTCCGCGAGGTCGGGCTCGGCGGCGTCCCAGACGCCCTCGCGGTGGACGAGCGCGCCGGTCTCGCGCCACGCCACGAGCGCGTGCACGATGAAGAACGGCACGCCGCCCGAGCCGCGCACGACCGCGCGCTCGAGCGCGGGCGCGACCGGGAGCGTGGCCTGGGCGAGGCGCGCGGCGTCCGCGTCGCCGAGCGGGCCGAGGGCGAGGTGGCGGGCGCCGGGGCGGGCGCGCCCGCGCGCCTCGGCGAGCAGCGCGCGGAGCGGCGGCGAGGGGCTCGGCTCGTCGCGCGCGGCCGCGAGGACGAGCAGGCGCGCGGGGGCGCCCCCGCGCGCCACCTTCGCGCCCACGCGCTCGAGCAGGAGCCGCAGCAGCGCGAGGGTGTGCGCGTCGGCCCACTGGAGGTCGTCGAGGGCGAGGACCAGCGGCGCCTCGGTGCTCGCCCAGAGCAGCGCGTCCTCCACGCCCTCCAGCGCGGCGGTCGTGTCCGGCGCGCCGGGGAGCACGCTCGGGGAGAGGGCCCGCTCGATCGCGTCCACGAGGAGGCCGAGCGGGCTCGTGGCGTCCTGTGGGAGCGCCTCCAGGGCGCGGAGCAGCGGCCGGAGGGGGCTCTTCCGCTCGGGGGAGCAGGCGGCGCGCAGGACGCGGTCCGCGCCGAAGCGCTCGGCCTCGAGCGCGGCGTCGAGCAGGCGGGTGCGGCCGATGCCGAGCGGCCCGGTGATCAGCGCGACGCGGACGCCGCCCCCGCGCGCCTCCGTGGCGAGGCGACCGAGCGCCGCGAGGGCGTCGCCGCGGCCGACCAGCGGGGCGTCCACGCAGGGCTCGGTCGGCGCGACGGTCTCGGTCCGCCGGGTCGGCCTGGCGCCCCGCGAGGCCGGCCCCGCGGCCTCCGCCGTCGGGCGTTCGGCGTGCGGGACCGGGCGCGCGCCCCTCGCGGCCGGGGGCTCGGCCTGCGGGGCCGGGCGCGCGCCCCTGCCCTGCGCCGCGGGGGCGTCGGAGTCGAAGGCGTCCAGGTCGCGCGCGCCGGATCGCTCGCGCCCGGCGCCGTGCTCCGGCCTCCGGATCGGCGGCGGGCCGTCGCCGATCGCGCGCTCGAGCACGCGCTCGAGCTCGCGCGCGACCCACTCGGCGTGGCGCGGGCGCGCGCCGGGATCGGGGTCCAGGAGGAGCGCGGTGAGCTGCGCGAGCGGCGCGAGCGCGGGGGAGCCCGGCGGCAGGATCGCGTCGAGCCGGGGCGGGCGCCGCGGGCTCCGGACGAACGAGATCTCCCCCTCGGCCTCGCCGGGCGGGAGCTCGCCGGTGCACAGGCGGAAGAGGGTGGCGCCGAGGGCGTAGAGGTCGGCGGCGGGGGTGGCCGCGCCGCCGCGGAGCAGCTCCGGCGCGATGTAGCCGGGCGTGCCGACGAGGCGGGGCGCGGCCGCGCCCCGCGGCCGGAGCGCGGGGTCCTCGACGACGATGCCGAAGTCGATGAGCTTGTGGACCGGGTGCGCGGCGGGGCCGGGGCCGTCGCCGGGCGCCCGGCTCGCCGGGGCGCGCTCGACGATGTTGCCCGGCTTGACGTCGCGGTGCACGAGGCCGGCGCCGTGCACGGCCGACAGCGCCCAGGCCACGCCGAGCGCGGCCCGCGCGACCTGCTCGGGGCTCAGGGGGCCGGCCTCCTTGAGGCGGACCTCGAGGCTCACGCCCGTGATGTGCTCCATGGCGAGGCCGACCACGCCCCAGGCGTCGTCCCGGTGCAGGGCATAGAAGCGGACGATGTTCGGGTGCTCGACGCGGCAGAGGGCGCGCGCCTCGTCGAGGATCGCGTCGCGCCAGCGCGCGGCGTCGTCCGAGCCCGGGGACAGGCCGTCCGGGAGGAAGAAGAGCTTGACCGCGGCGTCGCGGAGCTTGCGCCCCTCGTAGACCTCCTCCGCGAGCCAGACCGGGGCGAAGCCGCCCTGGCCGAGCGGATGGAGCAGCCGGAACGGCCCGAGCCAGCGCTCCACGCCGGGGCGCTCCAGGAAAGCGGGCGCTGCGGAGGACGTGGGGGAGGCCATCCAGGCGGCCGCGATGCTACCGCGGCCGGGGGTGCATCGGGGCACGTTATGGGAGGACGTGCGCCTACGCCAGCGCGTGGACCCCGGTGCGACGCCGCAGGGCCGCGAGGGGCGGCGGCCCGAGCCCTCGTGCGACGCCCTCGTCGCACCGCGGGCCCTCCGGGCGGCGCTCTCCAGCGACCGGCGGGTCGCGCCGCCGAGGCACGGAGGAGCCGTATTCCCCTCACGCGCCGGCGGGCGCTGTCTCTGCGGGGCGCGCCCTGGCGGCGCGGCGACGCAGGGCGGCGCGGCGCAGAATGCGGGTTGCGAGGTGTGGAATGCTGGTTGCCAAGAGGGTGGCCCGTGAGACCCAATCGCCGCACCGCGCGCGCCGGATCTCCGGAGGCGGGCGGGTGCTGCCCAGCGTTCCATCGCGGAGAGAAGCCATGTCCCGAAGCCTGATCTTGATCCTCGTCTCGTCGCTCGCCGTCGCCGCCGCCGCCTGCCAGAGCAGCCAGCAGCAGCCTGCTGGCGCCCCTGTCACGGCCCCGCCCGAAGGGGCGCGCGCAGGCGCGACCCCGGACCCCGCGCCGGCCGACGACGACATCTGCGCGGACCAGCAGCCGACCGGCGACCCGCCGGAATGCCCTTCAGGCTGCGTCTGGGATGAGGCCAAGCAGCGGTGCACGCAGCTCCGCGGCGTGATCGTCGACCAGCGCCCCGATGGCCGGTTCCCCACGGAGCCCCCGGCGACGTCGCCCACGACACCGGCCCCCGCGAACTGACCCGCGCGCGCGACCGGCCGGGCGCGGCGCCCCCGACCCGCCCGGCCCAGGCCTCCTGAACCGCGACGTCGCGACGACGAAGCGCGGGGCGCTGCGCCGCCCGGAGGAGGCGTCGCCGCTCAATCACAGCGGGGAGCCCCCCGCGCTCGATCCGGGCCCGCTCACCGCGCGCGCTCGTAGTCGAGCGCCGCCTTCTCCACGACGTCCCAGTCCCTCGCCGCCCGCTCGGCCTCGGCCACGAGCTCCGCCGTGAACAGCGTGAGCCCCCAGATGCCGTTCTCGCGCCGGCGGAACGGGTAGCGCGTGCCGCGCGCCGTCTCGATCGTGGCCCGCTCGCCCGTCACCTCCACCTTCGCGATGCCGGACAGGTCGCGCCGCAGGCGCGCCGTGAAGCCCTGCCGCGTGGCCAGGTCGACCCACACGTCCGCCCCGTCCTCGGCCTCCGCGTGCGCCCGGTACTCGTCGAGCAGGCGCGAGCGCTCCGGCTCCGGGTAGCTCGCCTCGATCCGCTCGCTCGCCTTCCGGCGGTAGTCCCGGATCGTGTAGGCCGCGTGCTGCGCCCGGTCCTCCAGGTACGCGAAGCACGCGCGCGGGTTGCTGCCCCCGATGTTGTACGCGATGCGGAGGTAAGCGCCCTCGGGCGTCGTGTCCGGCGGGAACTTGAGGAACCGGTAGAGGGCGAAGCCGAGCGCCACCGCGGCGACGACGGCGGCGCCCCAGGCGATGGCGCGGCGACGGGTCATGCTGCTTCCAGGTCGACGCGGCGCCTAGTCGATGTGCCCCCCGAACTGGAGGTACAGCGACGTCGCCTGCCTCCTGCCGAACGCCGGGCCGGGCGGGTCGTCCAGCGCGAAGAGCAGGCCGGCCCGCATGAAGAAGGTCTTCTGGCTGTCGTACACGAAATACGGCATCAGCGAGGCCTGCCCCTGATCGTCGTAGATCGACGACGGGGCCCACACCGTCTGGAGCGCCACGCCGCCGCCGAAGCCGGCGCGGCTCTGGAACTCGGGCTCGACCTTCCCCTGGAGCACCACGCCGAGGTCGTCGTCGTCGTCGAAGGTCCCGCGCGGGAGGCCGTCCCGCATCGGGACGAAGAACGTGAGGTCGCCGCCCGCCCGGAGCACGAAGAAGCGCGCGAAGCGGTACTCGATGCCCCCCAGCCCGCCGATCGGGAGCGCGTCGGCCGCCCAGAGGTGGAAGTCGTAATAGCCCATCGCCGCCGCGCCGTAGGCCGTGGCCCAGCGCCAGTCGTAGTCGTCCACCATGCCGAGCGGCAGCCCGGCGCGGCCGCCCGCGTACCACGTGAGCTTTCCGCTGATGTCAGAATAGTAGAGCGTGAACGTCGGGTTGCCGAGCCCCGCGCGCGACTGGTCGCGCGGATCCTCGAGGTCGCCCGGGCCGTCGAGGGCGAGCGCCAGCGGGAACTTCAGGTTGATGAACAGGTCCGGCGTCGGCTCGAACTGGATGAACGGCACCGCGGCGAGCGACGTGCCGAGCCTGCGGTTGCTCCACAGGTAGAGGTCCGCGCCCGCGTCCGAGCGGTGCACGACCGGGTCCCAGGCGAGCGCCTCGGCGGGGGCGGCGAGGACGGGGGCGGCGGCGGAGGCCGCCAGGGCGAGTGCGAGAAGCCATCGGGGCGTGCTCATCTCGAGGCTTTGCGTACCGACATCCTGGCCGCGCCGTCAACCCGCGGCGCGCCCCTTCCTGGAACGCCGGGGCGCCTCTAGGATGCGCCCCATGTCCCGCACGCGACCAGAGGCCCCGTTCCTCGACGCGCTCAGGCGCTCGATCCTCGTGTTCGACGGCGCCATGGGCTCGCTGCTCTACGAGCGCGGGGTGTTCGTCACCCAGAACTTCGAGCAGCTCAACGTCACGCGCCCCGACCTCGTGAAGAGGGTCCACGCCGACTACCTCACCGCGGGCGCGAACGTCATCGAGACCAACACCTTCGGCGCGAACCGGTTCCGGCTCGAGCGGTACGGGCTCGTCAACGAGGTGCGCAACTTCAACCTCGCGGGCGCGCGCCTCGCGCGCGAGGCCGCGGGCGGCGACGCGTACGTGGGCGGCTCGATCGGCCCGACCGGCATCGTGCCCGGCGTGGCCACGCGCGACGACCTCGCCGCCGCGGCCGCGACCTTCGCCGAGCAGGCCGGCGCCCTCGCCGAGGGCGGCGTCGACCTCCTGGTCCTCGAGACGTTCCGCCACCTCGACGAGATGAAGATCGCCATCGAGGCGGCGCGGTCCTCGGCCCCGGGGCTGCCGATCCTCGCGTCGATGACGTTCGACACGAACGGCGCCGTGGCCGACGGCAGCGCGCCCGAGCGCGTCGCCGGGGCGCTGCGGGACTGGGGCGTCGAGCTCCTCGGCGTCAACTGCGGCGACGGCCCGCAGCTCTCGCTCGCGATGGCCGAGCGGATGGTGACCGCCGGGCTGCCGCTCTGCGTGCAGCCGAACGCGGGCCTGCCCCGCACCGTCGACGGCCGCCTCCTGTACATGGCCACGCCCGAGTACTTCGACGTCTTCGCCCGCCGCATGATCCAGGCGGGCGCCGTGATGATCGGCGGCTGCTGCGGCACCACGCCCGAGCACGTGCGGTGGATGGCCAAGTCCGCCCGCATGCTCCGGGGCAGCGCCGTGGCCGAGCCCGCCGCGCGCCCGCACGTCGCGATGGGCGCGCCCGCGGGCCTCGCGCCCACGCCGCTCGCCGAGCGCAGCCCCCTCGCGGCGAAGATCGCGGCGGGCAAGTTCGTCGTCTCCGTCGAGGTGAACCCGGCGCCCGGCCTGAGCCCGGACGGCGCGCTCGCCGCCGCGAAGATGCTCATCGACAGCGGCGTCGACGTCGTGAACGTCGCCGACGGCCCGCGCGCCACCGCGCGGATGACCAACCTCGCCTTCTGCTCGCTCCTCGTGGAGCGCCACGGCATCGAGCCGATCCTCCACGTGTGCGGCCGCGACCGGAACCTCATCGGCCAGATGGCGCACCTGCTCGGCGCCCACGCCATCGGCCTCCGGAACCTGGTCGTCATCACGGGCGACCCGCCGAAGGTCGGCGACTACCCGGAGGCGACCGCCGTCTACGACCTCGACTCGATCGGGCTGCTCCACATGGCGAGCACGATGAACCGCGGCCTCGACCCGGCCGGCAAGCCGATCCCGGGCGGCAAGACGTCGTTCTTGCTGGCCACCGGGCTCGAGCCCGGCGCCCAGGACCTCGACAAGGAGATCGCGCGGCTCGAGCGCAAGCGCGCCGCGGGCGCCGACCTCATCATGACGCAGCCGGTGTTCCACCAGGATCTCCTCGAGAAGGTGCTCCGGCGCATCGAGCACCTCGGCATGCCGGTGCTCGTCGGCGTGCTGCCGCTCGTCAGCTACAAGAACGCCGAGTTCCTCCACAACGAGGTGCCCGGCATGCAGATCCCGGAGGAGATCCGCGAGCGCATGCGCAAGGTGCCGGCCGGGCCCGAGGCCCGCAAGGAGGGGGTGAAGATCGCGCGGGAGATGCTCTTCGCGGTGCGCGACCGGGTGCAGGGGGCGTACCTGATGCCGCCGCTCGGCAAGTACGAGCTCGCGCTCGAGGTGCTCGACGGGCTCAAGACGGGCTGAGCCGGCGCGGGCGGGCCGCCTCGACGGACGCCGTCGCGCGCGCGCGGGCGCGGGCGCGGGTGGGCCGCCCCGACGGGCGCCAGATCGTGCTTGCAGGCGCGGGCGCTGCGCGAGGAAACTCCGCCGGGATGTCCCTGGAATACCGGCTCCACTCGCGCTGCGCCTGCGGCTCCGTGCTGTCCTCTTCCGAGCTCGGGCTCGCCTCCCGCCCCTTCACGCTCACGGGGACGAAGCGCGTCTACGAGCGGTCCCGCCCCTTCACGATCCGGCACATCGCCCTCGACCTCGCGCTGGACGTCGCCGAGCGCGGGGTCCGGGGCACGGCGCGCATCGAGGCGGTCCGCGTCGACCCCGCCGCGCGCGAGATCGCGCTCGACGCCGTCGGCTTCGAGATCGAGGCGGTCGAGATCGGCGCCGGCGCGGCGCGCGCCGGCAAGCCCCGGCGCGGCGCGGGCAAGGGGGGCGCGGCGCGCAGGCCGGCCGAGCACACGTACGACGGCGAGACGCTGCGCGTCGCCGTCCCGCTCGACGAGGCCGAGGCCTCCATCCTGGTGCGCTACCGGGCGACGCCGCGGCGGGGGCTCTACTTCCTCGAGCCCGACGAGCACGTCCCCGACCGCCCGCGCCAGGTCTGGACGCAGTGCCAGGACGAGGACGCGCGCCACATCTTCCCCTGCATCGACAAGCCGCACGTCAAGCAGACCACCGAGCTCCGGGCCGAGGTGCCCGCGGGCTGGTACTGCCTGTCGAACGGCGAGCTCACGAGCGACGCGAGGTCGCAGAAGGCGGGCGTCTACCACTACCGGCTCGACGAGCCGCACCCGAGCTACCTGTTCACGCTGGTCGCGGGCGAGTTCGCCCGGCTCGACGACGAGGCGCTCGACGTCCCGCTCGCGTACTTCGTGCCGAAGGGGCGGGAGGAGGACGGCCGCCGCACGTTCGCGCGCACGCCGGACATGATCCGCCACTTCAGCGAGAAGCTCGGGGTCGAGTACCCCTACCGCCGCTACGCGCAGGTGGTGGTGAGCGACTTCATCTTCGGGGGGATGGAGAACACGACCGCCACCACGATGTACGAGCACATCCTGCTCGACGAGCGGGCGGCGCTCGACATCAGCTCGGACGACCTCATCGCGCACGAGCTCGCGCACCAGTGGTTCGGCGATCTCGTCACGTGCCGCGACTGGTCCCACGGCTGGCTCAACGAGGGCTTCGCGACGTTCATGGAGCACGTCTACCGCGAGCACCACCTCGGCGCCGACGAGTACGATCACGGCCTCAAGGCCGATCTCGACGCCTACCTGAGCGAGGCGCGCGGGCGCTACCGGCGGCCCATCGTCTGCCAGGACTACGAGGCGCCGCTCGACATCTTCGACCGGCACCTCTACGAGAAGGGCGGGCTGGTGCTCCACCTGCTCCGCCGCGAGCTCGGGGACGCGCTGTTCTGGCGCGGGGTGAGCATGTACCTCACGCGCCACGCGCGCGGGGTCGTCGAGACCCGGGATCTCGCCCGCGCGCTCGAGGACGTCAGCGGCAGGTCGCTGGAGCGCTTCTTCGAGCAGTGGGTCTTCCGCGCCGGCCACCCCGAGCTCGACGTGAAGATCGAGATCGAGGGGGACCAGTGCACCGTGACCGCGCGGCAGACGCAGCCGGCCGCGCAGCACCACGGGCGGGAGCACGCGTCCCAGCCGGACGCGTCGACGCCCTACTTCGCGTTCGACCTGGTGCTGGATTTCGGCTTCGCGGACGGCAAGGGCGCGACCGTGCGCCGCGAGGTGCGGCGCGTCGACCAGCAGGCGCACACCTTCGTCATCCCGCTGCCGCGGCGGCCTCGCTTCGTGGTCGTCGATCCGGAGCTCCGGATCCTCGGCGAGGTCAAGGTCGACGCGCCCGGCGATCTCCTCCGGGCCCAGCTCGCCCACGCGCCGACCGCGCGCGGCCGCGCGCTCGCCGCGAAGCCGCTCTCGCGGCGCGACGATCCCCCGACGACCCGGGCGCTCGGGCAGGCGCTCGCCGACGCGAACGAGTTCTGGGGGGTGCGCGCCGCCGCGGCGACCGCGCTCGGCGCGCTCCAGTCGAGCGCGGCGCTCGCGCTGCTGGAGGGGAGCGCGGACGCCGAGCACCCCAAGGTGCGCCGCGCGGTCGCGCACGCGCTCGGCGGCTTCAGGTCGCCGAAGGCCGCGGAGGCGCTGGCGAAGCTCGCCCTGCGCGACCCGAGCTACCTCGTCCAGGCCGAGGCGGCGCGGGCGCTCGGGGCGACGCGGCAGAGCGCGGCGTTCGAGACCCTGCTCGACGTGCTCGATCGCCCCTCGTGGGGCGAGGTCGTCCGCTGCGGCGCGATCGACGGGCTCGCCAACCTGCGCGACGAGCGCGCCGTGCCGCACCTGACGGCGCGCACGCGCTACGGCGTCCCGACGCGGGGCCGCCGGGCGGCGATCCTGGCGCTGCCGAAGCTGTCGAGCGATCGGCGGACGCGCGAGCTCCTGGAGGAGCTCCTCGACCAGCCGGACCCGTACCTCCGGGTCGACGTCGCGCGCGCGCTCGGCGATCTCGGCGACGGCCGGGCGCGGGGCGCGCTGCAGCGGCAGCTCGACCGCGATCTCGACGGCCGGGTCAGGCGGCGGATCCGCGAGGTGCTCCGGGACCTCGGCGGGGCGGGCAAGCGCGAGATGGACCGGCTCCGGGACGAGCTCGAGGCGCTGCGGCGCGACAACGCCGAGATCCGGGCGCGCCTCGGCAAGCTCGAGGCGACGGCCGGGCACAAGGGCAAGAAGGCCGACGCGCGCTGAGCGCGCTCCTCGGCCGGGGGGTGAGGCCCCTGGGGGGCTCCCCTCCGGGGCTTGCGTTCCGGCGAGCCCCTGTCGTGGCTCGCCTGCACGAAAGCCCCTCCGGCGAGCCCCCCCAGGGGCCCCACCCCCCTTTGCCACGCCGCCGCGGTCGGCTAGGGAGGGTCCATGTCCGAAGCCTCTCCCGTGAAGCTCGACCGGCGCGGCGCGGTGGCGGTGCTCACCCTCGACCGCGTGGATCGCCGCAACGCGCTCTCCCGCGACGCGCTGCTCGCCTTCGGGCGGCTCGGTCGCGAGCTCGTGGCCGACCCGGAGGTGCGGGCCATCGTGGTCACGGGCGCCGGGGACCGGGCGTTCTGCGCCGGCGCCGACCTCAAGGAGCGGCAGGGGATGAGCGCGGACGACGTCCGCCGGCAGGTGGGCCTCTACCGCACCGAGCTCGGCGTGCTCGCGCGGAGCCCGAAGCCCGTGATCGCGGCGATCAACGGCGTCGCGTTCGGCGGCGGGCTGGAGCTCGCGCTGGTGTGCGATCTCCGGGTCGCGGCGCCGCACGCCGAGCTCGCCCTGCCGGAGACGTCGCTCGGCATCATCCCGGGCGCCGGCGGCACGCAGCGGCTGCCGCGCGTGGTGGGCGAGGCGCGGGCGAAGGAGATGATCCTGCTCGGCCGCAAGCTCACGGCGGGGGAGGCGCTCGCCTGGGGGCTCGTGAACCGGGTGTCGCCGGAGGGGACGCCGGTGCTCGACGACGCCCTCGCCTGGATCGAGCCCATCGCGAGCGGCGCGCCGATCGCGCAGGCCGCGGCGCTCGGGGCGATCGAGGACGGCTACGACGTGCCGCTCGAGCTCGGGCTCGAGATCGAGCGGGTGCACTATGACGAGACGCTGCGCAGCGAGGACCGCCTGGAGGCGCTCCGCGCCTTCGCCGAGAAGCGAAGGCCCGTCTACAAGGGGCGGTGACGGCGCGAGCGGCGGTCGAGGGCGCGCGGACAGCACCGGCGTCGTGAGCCCGGGAACCTCGCTGCGGCGCGCTTCGCGGCGCCCTGTGGTAGGGTGCCATGCCGTGATTCGCAGGCTCCAGATCCAGGGATTCAAGACCGCGACGGACGTCACCCTGGAGCTCGGGCAGCTCAACGTGCTGATCGGCGCGAACGGCGCCGGCAAGAGCAACCTCCTGGAGGCGCTCGGCGCCCTCTCGTGCGCGGCCGAGGGCCGCGTCGATCAGCGCACGCTCCAGGCGCGGGGGGTGCGGCTGGGCACGCCGGTGCTCTACCGGTCGGCGCTGCGCGCGCAGAAGCGGCTCGTCGAGAAGATCACCCTGGAGGCGGAGACGGACGGCGCGCGCTACCGGGTGAGCCTGGGCAACCCCGCCACCCGCGGCAAGAGCGCGTGGCGCTACGTCAGCGAGGAGCTCGCCGAGCGCGGCGAGCCCGTCGGCCGGCGCTCGGCCCGCGGGGCCCACGTCTTCCCCCGCGCGTCCGGCCGCCGGGGCGCGGGGGCGCAGCCGCAGAAGCAGCCGGTCGAGCCCGGGCCGCGCGACGGCCTCGGTCCGATCGTG
Source organism: Sorangium cellulosum (assembly GCF_004135735.1). Taxonomy (GTDB): domain Bacteria; phylum Myxococcota_A; class Polyangia; order Polyangiales; family Polyangiaceae; genus Sorangium; species Sorangium cellulosum_F. Next base: position 9,547,229 of record NZ_CP012670.1, read on the forward strand.
AGGTCCGTGCACGGCCGCGGCCCGCTGGCCGAGCTGCTCGAGCACCTCGGCGGCTTCGCGATCTACGCGCCGTGCACGCCCATGCTGCGCGGGCAGGTCGCCGATCCGGCGCCGCCCGAGCCGCTCGGGCTCCTGGGCGGCGGCCTGGCCGACTGCCTGTTCGATCTGCGCGAGACGCCGCAGGTGTACGAGCGCGCGCGGGACGAGGCGTTCTCGCTGATCGACTGGGCGACCGACGTGCGCTTCGACGCCTCGACCGGCTGGGCGGCGGCGCCGCCGGGCGTGCAGCCGCCGAGCCGCCTGTCCCTCAGCTTGCGGGACCGGCACCTGATCGACGACATCGGCTGGATCTCCGCGCGCGAGGCGAACGAGGGGGCGCTCTACGTCCTGTTCGTGTTCCTGCTCCTCTTGCACCCGGACGCGCCGCGGGTCCTCGCGATCGACGGCGTGGACCACTCCCTCAACCCCTGGCTGATCGGCGGGCTGATCCGGCGGATGCAGCAGATCGTGCTCGGCGAGCGCGATCGCCCGCAGCTCCTGTTGACCACGCAGAACCCGGTCGTGCTCGACGCGCTGGATCTGCGCGACGACCGCGTCCGCCTCTTCACGGTCACCCGGACGCGCAGCGGCGCCACGGAGGTGAGCCGGGTCGAGCACGACGAGGCGCTGGATCGGGCCGAGGAGAAGTGGATGCCGCTGTCGTACCTCTGGACGTCGGGCTCGCTGGGCGGCATGGGCGGCGTTCCGGGCCTGTGAGCGCGCCGGGGTCCGTGAGCGCGCCGGTGGTGATCGGCCTGGTCTGCGAGGGCGAGTCGGACGCGATCGTCCTCCAGGCGGTCCTCGATCAGGTCTTCGGCGTCGAGGGCTACCGGCTGAGGCCGCTTCGCCTCGGGCACGGGAGGCACGGGCCTGTCGGCGGCAAGAGCGCGGTGCAGCGCTGGTGCGAGCGGCACGGGCCGGAGATCGGCGTCTCGCTGCTCCGCGACTGCCAGCTCCTCATCGTCCACCTCGACGCGGACGCGCGCAAGGCGCTCAAGATCGCCACGACGAAGGAGCTCTGCGAGGTGATCCAGGGCTGGCTCGGCCTGGACAGGAGGCGCCGCGAGGACCGGCGGACGATGAGCCCGCGGCTCATCATCGTGATCCCGAAGGAGGCGACGGACACCTGGCTCCTGGCGACGCTCGGGTCGGCGAACCCGCAGCTCGAGAGCGCGGAGGGCCCGCGCGCTCGCCTGGTCGCCGCCGGGGAGCTCCCGCCGTCGGACGCGCCCTGGTCGGTCCGGCGGGAGCGGTACGCGCAGCTCTCCGCCCGGCTCGCCGCGCAGCTCCCGCAGCTCGGCGAGGTCCTGTTCGAGCTGCGCCACTTCCTCGAGAAGCTGAGCCGGTTCCGCGCGGGGCCGTCGCCGGCGAGGGCGCCGGAGGCGGCGGCAGGGCGGCGGGGATAGCGAGAGGGCGCGGACTCTGTCAGGACACCAGGCCGAGCGCGAAGAGCGCGTCGGCCCAGAGCGGCCAGAGCGTGCGGTAGGGGTGGGTCGCCAGCACCACGCCGCCGCCTGGAAGGCGCTGGATGTGGTACCGGGCGTGGTCGACCAGGAACTCGAAGTGGTCGAGGGTGATCTCGACCTCCGACAGGGGCGAGCCTGTGCCTGTCTCCGCGCCCCGTCCGTCGCTGTCCCTGCACTGGAGCGTCCGCTCGTAGATCTCTCTCGCGCGCGGCTCCGCGGCGCGCCACGCGCCGTCGGGCACCTCCGCCGCGGCTTCGAGCGCCTCGAGCAGGGCGGAGGGCGGCGTCACCAGCGCCTTGAGGACGGCTTCACGGGAGAGCGAGCTCGAGCACCCGCCGCCATATCGGATCGCGACATGCGCCCCCGGCGGCGCGGCGTCCACGCGCGCGCGGAGCGCTTCCAGCGACAGGCCCGCGATGCGCGACACCCTCTCCTTGTCGTGGAGGCAGATCCACGAGAGGGCGAGATCGCGCCCGATGTCGCGGGCATCCGCGTTGTACGTCGCGCACAGGGCGACCGGCGCGAGCCAGGTCCGCGCCGTCGTGCAGCCGCCGGTCGGGACGCGCCCGCTGGCGTCCGGCGCGCAGAAACGGAGCAGGACGTCCACGAGGTCTTCCAGGGCCATGTGCCACGCGAGCACGGCCTCGGCCTGCACGGAGCGCGGGCCGCGGCCCAGGGCGAGGTCCATGTGCATGGGGGTAAAATCCTCGATCTCGCGGGCGTGCATGTGGAGGGGGCCCATCGGCCGGAGACGTTCGCTCCTGTCGGTGAAGCAGCGAAGGATGCAATGGACGAAGTGTTCCTGGCTCAAGGATGCGACGAGGTAGGCTTCGGCGTCGGTGCGCCCGAAGTGGGCGCGGAGCATCGCGACCACCTCGTCCACGGAGGTCGTATTGCATTCCGTGTCGCGATCCATGATCGCGCGGATACAGTACTGTGGCTCCTTGATGAGGGCCGACAGCGCCGCGCCGAACGCATCGACCCGCTGTGCCTCGTCGCACCAGGCGAAGAAAAACGGCCCTTCTCTCATCGCTTCGTCCTCCTCATGAGGCAGCCTCTTGTCATGACATCAGGCCGAGCAGGGAGAGCGCGTCGGCCCAGAGCGGCCAGAGCGTGCGGTAAGGGTGGGTCGCCAGCAGTACGCCGCCGCTCGGGAGGCGGCGGACGTGAAAGGGGGCGTGCTCTTCGAGGAAGCGGGTGTGCTCGCGCGTCGTGACGTCCACCCAGAAGGCGGGGGGCACCTCCCCCGCGTCCTCGTCGTCGAGCTGGCGGCGTAGCTCGATGAGCTCTTGCGCCTTCGGCTCGGCCGCGCGCCACGCCTCGTCGGGCACCGCCGCGGCCTCGAGCGCGTCGAGCAGCGCGGCCGGCGGCGCCGCGAGCGCCTTGAGGACGGTCTCGCGCGAGAGCGAGCGCGTGAGCTCGCTCGTGCCTTTCATGGGCAGGCGCGCGCCGCGCGGCGCGGCGTCGACGCGCGCGTGCAGCGCTTCCAGCGACGTGCCCGCGATGCGCGAGACGCGCTCCTTCTCGTGGAGGCTCACCCACGACAGGGCGAGGTCGCGCGCGAGCTCCGCGGCGTTCGCGTTGTAGGTCGCGCACATGTCGATCGGAGCGATCCAGTCCTCCTTGTCCGTGCAGGCGCCGGTCGGCACGCGCCCGCTCGCATCCGGCGCGCAGAGGCGGAGCAGGAGGTCCTCGATGTCACCCTGGACCAGGTGGCAGGCGGCCACCACCGCGGCCTCCACGGAGCGGGGCCCCCTGCTCACGGGGATCTCGTAGGGGTAAAAATCCCACCTGCGTTCGCCCGCCGTCAACTCGAGGGGACCCAAAGGATCGCGACGTTCGCTTTCTTCAGGGTAGCACGCGAGGCTGAACACCATGACGCGCTCAGATTCGCGCAGCATCACGCCGGAGAATAGTTGAGCGCTCTTCCATCCTCCGAAGTGAGCGCGGACCATTGCGAGCGCCTCGTCCATGGAGGGTGTCTTGCACCATATGCTGGTGCTCATGTTCACGCTCATGAGATCCCCTGGGATGACCAGTGCAGACAGCGCCGCCGCGAACGCATCGAGCCGTTCTGACTCGTCACACCAGGCGAAGAAGTGAGGTCTTGATTCGCTCATAGTCGGATCACCATGATGAAGTTGTCGAAGTCCTTCAAGGTCACAGTCTTGCCCTCGTCCGAATCGAACAGGTAGCCATCCTTGACGATGAACTTCTTCTCCTTGAACTCCGCCCCCTGCTCCATGATGAGCTCGACCCGCTGCACGTCTCCGATGAGCCCCTTCCTCTTGACCCCCTCCATCCCGTTCGTGAGCTGCTCGCGAACCTCGCCGACATCGATCTTTCCGCCCTTCGCCTGGCTCAGGATGAGCTTCTGCCCGCTGGACACTGACACGAAATCGGGAGCCTTCGCCTCGATGGTACCAGTGCGTCCTGTCTTTGGAATGCCGAGCACCTCGCGCACCCCGTCGTCGCCGACCCCGACGAGCGACCTGCCGTCGTCCACCAGGAACTTCGCCGCCTTCTTCTCGAAGATGTCCACATCGAACTTGGTGATCGCCCCGCGGAGGTTCTTGTACCCCCTGACGCGGTTCGTCTTCAGGATCTTGGCGAACGCCTCCTCGATCTCCGCGATCTCCCCGGCCACCCGGATCGCGGACGGCCTGAGCCCGCCGCTGGTCTTGATCACCCGCCACATCGGCCCGATCGCCCCGAGCCCGAACCCCACCCCCGAGAAGATCCGCTCCTCGTCGCTGAGCTCCTGCCCCGCCGGCAGGCAGAACGCCTTCCCGGTGACCGCCTCGCACAGGTCGAGCACCGGCCCGACCACGGGCACGAACCCCACCCCGATGCGCGTCGTGGCGTGCACGAGCGTCTGCATCATCCCCGCGTACGCCTGGAAGCCCTCGCCGACCGTCGACATCGCCCCCGCGAAGGCGCTGATCGTCTGGTAGAGCTGCGTCTGCTCCAGATCGAGCGCCTCGCCCGTCAACAGGTTGAGGCTGTCCTTCATCTGCTCGGCGAGCGCGTCGAACCGCGGCCTCAGCACCAGGTCCACCTGCGCCCGCAGGTCCGGCGGAACCGGCGTATCGAGGAACCAGTCCGACGCATCCATGTACCGCCGCACAAACGCCGTGACCCGGTTCTGCGCCTTCAGGAACGCGTTCGTCTCCGCGAGCGACACGCCCATCCGGTCGCGCAGCGCGATCTCCAGCGCCACGCTGTTCTCCCGCCACGCCCGCACGTTCGTCACGAAGTCCGCCCGCGCGACCACCACCCCGTCGCTGACGTCCTCTTCCAGCGCCGCGATCACCGCGTCCGCGTACGCCGCATACGGATCCCTCCCCTCGTCGAACGCCCCCGGCACCTCCGAGATGTCCGGCACCTCGACCCACGGCACGTCGTGCTCGCCCAGCGCGTAATTCGACGGGTCGTCCGGATCCCACCCCTCGGCGCGCGCCCCCTGCGTCGCGAGATCCGCGACCTCGTCCGCCTGCGCGCCGAACTCGTCGATGAGCCGCCCGAGCTCGTCCTCCAGGTCGCCGACGCTCTGCTTCAGATCGTCGACGAGCTGCTCCAGCGCCGCCCGCGTCTCCGGGTCGACCACGTCCTCGTAGCGGTCCAGGATCTCGTCGAGGTCGACCCGCGCGATCTCGTCCAGCGGCCGGGTGACCAGATCGTGCAGCTCGGTGTCGAGCTGCTGGAGCCGGTCCATCCTCGCCCGCAGGTCCGCGATCCTCGCGGCGTTCCGGATGAGCTTCTCGCGCAGCTCGGCGAGCGCGACCTCGAGGTTCACGATGTCCCGCGCCAGCGCCGGGTTGACCTCCGCGAGGCTGAGATTGACCCTGGTGTCGCCCTCGAAGCCGGTCCCATCGCGGCGGATGTCGAAGAGCGGCTTGTTCAGCCCGAGCGGCTCCGAGACGAGGTGCACCACGTCATGCGCGTGGGTACACCAGTCGCCGCCGTTGACGGTATGGACCCCGAAGTGGAACGCGTTGGCGCCCATGAGGAGCAGCACCGAGTCGAACTCCGCCTCGCGCGTGTTGCTCTGGGAGCCGTCGCCGTGGCTCTGCAGCGCGCCCGGCACCCCGTAGGTGGGCAGCGGCGTCTGGTTCACCTCGAAGATGGTAGCGCCCTCGTACTCCAGCACGGGTCTCCCGCATGACGTAGCGTCATGATGGCTGCTCCAGCGCACGCTGTACGGCGTGCCGGCCCAGGCGAACGACGGCGCCAGCACCGCCAGCGTCGTGACCAGCGCGACCAGCTCGTGGAACACCGCGACGCTCCGGCCACGCCATGCAACGTCGTTCGAGCCTCTCATGTCCCCTCCGCGCGGCTCACGGCCGCGTCATGCGCGATCGCCGCGCCGATCACGTCGCCCGCGTCGAGCCGCGCCTGCGCGGCGTCGAGCAGCGCCGCGTCCACCCCCTGCGCGCGCAGCGCCGCGAGGCCCTCCGCAATCATCCGGGGCAGGGTCGTCGTGAGCTCGGTCTCCGCGGCCTCGAACCGGTCGCGGAGCGCGGCGCACCCGGCCTCCCGCCACGAGGACGACGACGCCTCGCACAGCGGCCGCATCTGCAGGAGCGACGAAAGCTCCCGGCAGCGATCGGCGAGGGGCGGCAGCCCCAGGCGAAGGGTCGCCGGCGGTGGCTTCGCGAGCGCCGCGGCCCGCGCCTGCGCACCGGCGAGGAACGTCGCCGACGCCTTCTCGCTCCGCGACCGTGCGCTCGCCTCGCGCGCGCCCTCGTCCCCTTGCAGCGCCAGGAGCGCCTGCCGCCGGAGGCGGATCCCACCCAGCAGCGCCGCCGCCGTCCTGTCGCTGCGGGCGACCCGCTGCTGCACGTACCCCAGCATCGCATTGAGCGAGCGCAGCGCCCCCGAGCTCATGTCCGGCATCGCCGCGCCGTGCGTCGCGAGGAGCTCCTTGTGCGGCGCGAGCGCCTCGTCGAGCGCGACCGCGGACGCCTGGATCCGCGCCGAGAGCGCCATGATCGCGACGGAGAGCTCGCCCGGCGCGCGGCTCGCCTCACGCGCCGCCGCGAGGATCGCCTCCTCCACGGCCTCGAGCCCCTCCAGCGCCGACCGCGACGCCTGCTCCGAGAGCGCCGCAACCGCCGCGGTCTCCGCCGCCTCGGTCGCGCGGTACTCCGCGAACCGCTCGACCACGTTCGCATACTCGGCCTGGAGCGGCGCGGCGTCGTCCCGCGCCTGCTCGAAGATCGCCTGCACGGCCGCCATCGCCTGCTTGTCCTCCGCGAGCGCCGCGACGAGCGGCTCCTTCTCGGCGTTCGCCTTCTCGGTCATCGCCTCCTTGAACCGATCGGCCGCACGGACCGGCTCCTCCTCCAGCAGCGATCTCTGCTGGCCCGCGGCACGGTCCAGCAGAAAGCGGAGCTTGCCCGCGAGCGTCGCGCCGTACGACTCGGCATTCCGCTCCTGGTCGCGCACGTACGAGACGACCTTGTCCACGTTGCCGAGCCAGAGATCCAGCATGTCCTCGCTCCCGGCGAGCTCGCGCATGGCCACGCCGCGCGGCAGATCCGCCCACATCTCGATCGGCAGATCACCGTGCCTCTCGGCCTGGCTCCACGCGTCGCCCGGGCTCCGGTTGGCGCCCACGCAATACTCCTTCCCGTCCTCGTCGCCGTTCGCCGGCATCGCGCAGAAGCGCCCGAGCGAATCGTCGCTCGGCTCCCACAAGCACCCGGACGCCAGGGCGCCGAGCGCCAAGGCGGCCACGGCCCCCATGAGGACCCTCGCCTGTACCCCCGTTCTCATTCGCATTCCCTCCACCCTGCGAGTTTTCTCGCCCGCGCACGCTCGTCCGCTCGTTTTCCAGATGCAAGCGTCCCCACGAAAGCGATAGGACATTGCTCGGCCGAGCATTGCTCCCCCGAGCGCCATCTCGTCCGCCCTCGGTGCACGGGACATCGCCCCGGGCTTTCCTCACGGCGGTGCGCTTCGTCGATGACGACGTCGGGCGGTTCGGGCCGCAAGCGCCCTCGCGATCCGCTTTCAGGTGGGGCAACCCCGGTCGCGTCCCGCTTTCAGGTGGTGCAATCCCGGTCGCCACCCGCTTTCAGATGGTGCAACCCCGGTCGCGCCCCGCTTTCAGGTGCCGCAACCCCGGTCGCGCCCTGCTTTCAGGTGCCGCAACCCCGGTCGCGACCCGCTCGCAGCACCTGCGAGCCTACCGGCGACCTGCTCGCCGCTGCTGCAAGGAATCGCGGCGCCTCACGCCGGCTTGTCGCCCGAGGCCGAGCCCGAGTCGGCCTCCTCGGCCTCGGCTTCCCCCTCTTCCGACTCGGTCGCGCCGCTGGTCGCCGACGCCGGCGGGGGATACCGCTTGAGCAGCTCAAGGAACGGCCGGTGCAGCGCTTCGACCTGCTCGCGCTTCTTCCCCGCGGGCAGGTGCTCGAGGAGCCATACCATCTCGTCATGGATGCTGTTGAAGGCGGTCACACAGGCCCCCATGGCCTGGCGCAGGCGTATCGACCGCGCGCCCGGCCGGCCCTCCGCCGCGCCGCGACCCATCCCCTTCGCCAGCGCCTCGGTCGCCGCCTCGATCCGCTTGATGTGAGGGAGCGCGCCGATCTTCTTGAGATCGGCCTCCATCCGCTTGGTCTTGGCCGCTTCGAGCTGCGAGCGCCCAAAATCGACCTCGGCACCATACGTCAGGGTGGTCTGCGCGGTGCCGCCGCCCTTCAGCATGGCGCGCCGGACCCGCGTCGCGGCCGCGCGCACGGGCGCGTCCTCGTGCTCCTCGGCCGCGGCCACCGTGTAATCGAACGCCCGCTGCGCCGAATCCCACGCCGCGTCGAGCGAGCGGAGCACGTCGTCCGACGCGACCGCCAGCACCTCGGCGAGCCGCGCGATGCTCCACCGCGCGCGCAGCTTCCACGCCACCGGCCGCGGCGCCTCCAGGAGCAGCGGCGCTACCTGATCCGGCGCGTCGTACTTGTCGATCGAGATCTCCTTCCACGCCCCCTCCTCGAGATCACCGAGGAATGCATGGAACCCCCGGTCGGGGACGTGGCTGTATCCATAAGCCGCCATGTCTCTGCGCTCTCCTTTCCCCCTCCCCCGCAAGCGCCATTCTACGTTGAGCTCGGCCGGTGGGCGCAAGAGCGTCGTCTACTCGTCCGGGTCGAGCTCCCAGCCGAGGATCCCGGGCGTGCGCGCGCGGTGCCTGCCGAGCGCGTCGCCGGGTAGCCGGGGGCCATCGGCGGCCCAGCGGGCGGTGAAGGCGTCGGCGGCCCAGCGGGCGGTGAAGGCGTCGGCGGCCCAGCGGGCGGTGAGGGCGTCGGCGGCCCAGCGGGCGGTGAAGGCGTCGCGCAGCACGAGGGAAAGCCTTTCAGGGTCGCCCTCTTGTCCTTGTCGAAGAAGCAGCCGTCCTTGGCAGTGTACTTAGAGCGCCTCTCAAGACCTCCCGTCGCCAGGCGAGCGAGGGTAGAGGTCGAGCGCCGGCCCTACCACCGGCACGAATCCCACTCGCCGGCGCGCGCCTCCCCGACGAGGCCGCCGCCGACGCGCCCCGCCGCCGATGCGCCCGGCCGCCTCGGCCACCGTGGCCAAGGCGAGCCGCGGAGATCCGGCGTAGTATCGCCTGGCCATGAACCTCGACCCGCGCCGCCTCCAGCGTGACATCGACGATCTCTCCCCCGCGCTCCGCGACATCGCCTCGCGCATCCACGCGAACCCCGAGCTCCGGTTCGAGGAGCACAAGGCCGCGGCGTGGCTCGCCGAGGCGGTCGAGAAGCACGGCGTCCAGGTCGAGCGCGGGCTCGCCGGCATGCCCACCGCGCTGCGCGCGCGGATCGGCCGGGGGAACGGGCCGCACCTCGCCCTCCTGGCCGAGTACGACGCCCTCCCCGAGATCGGCCACGCCTGCGGGCACAACCTCATCGCGGCGGGCGCGCTCGGCGCGTTCCTCGCGCTCGCGCGGCAGCGGGACGCCGTGGCGGGCACCGTCGACCTGGTCGGGACGCCCGCCGAGGAGGGCGGCGGCGGCAAGATCAAGCTGCTCGAGGCGGGGGCCTTCCAGGGCGTCGACGCCGCGATGATGTTCCACCCGTTCGACCGCGACCTGCTCGCCCACGACACGCTCGCGAGCACCTGGCTGGAGCTCCACTTCCACGGCAAGCCGTCGCACGCGGCGCTCGCGCCCTGGGACGGGAGCAGCGCGCTCACCGCGTGCCTCGACACCTTCCGGCTCATCGACGGCCAGCGCGTGCACTTCCGCGACGGCGTCCGGGTGCACGGGTTCATCAAGAACGGCGGCCAGGCGGTCAACATCATCCCGGAGCTCGCGGTGGCCGAGCTCTCGGTCCGCGCCCTCGACGTCGAGGAGCTCGCCCGCGTGCGGGCCATCGTCGAGCGCTGCGCCCGCGGCGCGGCCATGGCGAGCGGCGTCGAGCTCACGATCGTCGACCAGGGCGGCTACAAGAACATGATCAACAACCGGCGGATGGCGCACCGCTTCGGCGAGCACCTGCGCGCCCTCGGCCGGTCGCCGATCGACATGGACCCGCTGGTCGGCACGGGCTCGACCGACATGGGCGACGTGTCCCACGCGCTCCCCGCGATCCACCCGTGGATCGCGATCTGCGGCAAGGGCGAGACGACGTGCCACCAGCACGCGTTCGCCGCGTGCGCCGCGAGCCCCGCCGGTCAGGACGCGATGCTGATCGCCGCCAAGGCGATGGCGATGACGTGCGCGGACCTCCTGCTCGATCCCGAGCTCCGCGAGGGCGTGCGCGAGGAGTTCGCGCAGCGCAGGGCCGGCGCGCGCGCGGCCTGAGCCGACTCAGCCGTCGTCCTGCCGGCGCGGTCGTCGTCGTCTGCCGGCGCGGCCGTCGTTCATCCGGCTCAGCCGTCGTCCTGCCCGTTCAGCCGTCGTCCTGCCCGTTCAGCCGTCGTCCTGCCCGTTCAGCCGTCGTCCTGGAGCGGGTTGCCGAGGTCGTCGAGCAGCCCGGTGCCCCCCTCGATCGGGATCGCCCGCGCCAGGGCCACGCGCTCCAGCACCATCGACAGCGCGAGCCTGTCCCCCACGGTCGGCAGCCAGGTGCGGGACCCGTCCCAGAGATCCAGCCGGATGTTGCCCGACGGGCTGTCCTGCGCCGCCGCCGCGCGGCCCCCGCTCGCCTGCGCGGGGGGCACCGACATCCGGTCGATCTGCGACCAGGCGAAGCGCCGCACGCGCGGCAGCCCGAACCCGAGCAGCTCGCGCAGCTCGATCCCCTCCGGGTGCACGATGACGCCGCGCATCTGCTCGCGCAGGACCGCCGCCAGCGCGCTCGTGAACAGGATGATGGCGCAGACGCTCGAGGAGATGAGCCGGTGGCGATCCCCCTCGACGACGTACTGGAAGATCCGGGAGCTCGAGGGGGCGTTCTGGCCGTAGACGATCACCGCCGAGACGGCGATCGCGAAGCCGAAGTAGAGCAGCGCCGGGATGCGCTCCTTCAGCGGCGGCCCGAACGCGATGCGCTTCTCGGGCCTGTACGTCATGTCAAAGCCGGGAGGTCGGGAGGGACGCGCCATGGATTTCGAGTCTACACGGCAGCGCCGCAGGCGCTTGGGTTCCGCTGGAGACCGCCGGCCCGGCACCGGCGGGAGAGCCGGCCCGGCACCGGCGGGAGAAGGGAACGCCTGACGCGGCGCAGGGCGGCCCCGCGCCGCCACGCGGCGCCGAGGCCCGGGCCCGGGGGGAGGTCGCGTCTGGGGGGCTCACCGGAGGGGCTGGAGTGCAGGCGGGCCACCCAAGGGGCCCGCCGGAACGCAAGCCCCGGAGGTGAGCCCCCCAGACGCGACCTCCCCCCGGGCCCGGACCGCCAGAAACCCGTTGCCGGGCGATGGCCGCACGGACATGAAAGGCGCCCGAGGGCGGATCCTCGACCATCCTGGAGCCTCTCATGCACGACCGCTTCCTGCGCGCCTGCCGGCGTGAGCCGACCGATGTCACGCCCGTGTGGTTCATGCGCCAGGCCGGCCGGTACATGGCCGAGTACCGCGAGCTCAGGAAGAAGCACACGCTCCTCGAGATCTGCAAGACGCCCGAGCTCGCGCTCGAGGTGACGCTCCAGCCGCTGCGGCTCGGGGTGGACGCGGCGATCCTCTTCGCCGACATCCTGCTGCCGCTCGAGCCGATGGGCGCGCCGTTCGAGTTCGCCAAGGGCGAGGGCCCGGTGATCCACGAGCCCGTGCGCGACCGGGCCGGCATCGAGCGGCTCCGCGTGTTCGAGCCCGAGGAGGGGCTCGGGTACGTGCTCGAGGCCGTGCGGCTCATCCGCCGGGAGCTCGACGGCAAGACGCCGCTCATCGGCTTCGCCGGCGCCCCGTTCACCATGGCGAGCTACCTCGTCGAGGGGGGCAAATCGAGCGACTACCGGCGCACGAAGCAGCTCATGTGGAGCGACCCCGAGGCGTGGTCGGCGCTGATGGGCAAGATCGCCGAGGTCGTCCGCCGCCTGCTCCGCGCGCAGGTGGCCGCGGGCGCGCAGGCCGTGCAGCTCTTCGACTCCTGGGTCGGCGCGCTGTCGATCGACGACTACCGCGAGCACGTGCAGCCGCACGTGCGGCACATCCTCCGCGACCTCGAGGCGACCGGGGTCCCCGTCATCCACTTCGGCACGAACACCGGGGCGCTGCTCGAGGCGCAGCGCGACGCCGGGGGCACGGTCCTCGGCGTCGACTGGCGCACGCCGCTCGACAAGGCGTGGGAGCGCATCGGCCACGACCGCGCCGTGCAGGGCAACCTCGATCCGCTGCTGCTCTGCGCCCCGCGCGCCGTCGCCGAGCGCCGCGCGCGGGCGGTGCTCGCCCAGGCCGGCGGGCGCCCCGGGCACATCTTCAACCTCGGCCACGGCATCATCCCGGAGACGCCGGTCGACACGGTGAAGGCGATCGTCGATCTCGTCCACGCGATCCCGCGCGCGTCGCTGCAGGGCGCCCCGGGCCAGTAGCCAGGCGCCGCGTCGCTGCAGGGCGGCCCGGGCCAGGAGCCAGGCGCCGCGTCGCCATCGACCACGGGCGAGCGCGGCGGCCGCCACCGGCCACGGGCGAGCGCGGCGGCCGCCATCGACCACGGGCGAGCGCGGCGGCCGCCACCGGCCACGGGCGAGCGCGGCGGCCGCCATCGACCACGGGCGCGGCGGGGGCGCGAAGGCGGCCGCCTCAGGCTGCTTCCGTGGTGGTATCGTGCTGCTGCGAGCATGTGCGAGCTCCTCGGCATGGAGTGCAATGTCCCGACGGACATCGTCTTTTCCTTCAGCGGGCTCAGGCATCGCGGCGGCCGCACCGGCCCGCACGCCGACGGCTGGGGGCTCGCGTTCTTCGAGGGGCGCGCCGCGCGCGTCTTCCTCGATCCGGGCGCCGCTGCGGAGAGCCCGCTGGCGCGGTTCCTCAGCGAGACGCCGATCAAGACGCTGCTCGCGATCGGCCACATCCGTCGCCGCACCCGCGGCGACGTCCTGCTCGCCAACACGCACCCGTTCGTGCGCGAGCTCTGGGGCCGCCACTGGGTCTTCGCGCACAACGGCACGCTGCCGCGCGTCCGGCGCCGCGCGCTGGGCCGCTTCAATCCCATCGGCACGACCGACAGCGAGCACGCCTTCTGCTACCTGCTCGAGGGGCTCCGCAGCGCGTTCCCCGGCTACCCGCGGCGCACCAGCGAGCTCTGGGAGGCGATCGCGGAGCTCGGCGGCGAGCTCGGGCAGGACGGGACGTTCAACTTCCTGCTCGGCGATGGACGTCACCTCTTCGCCCGCTGCGCCACCCGGCTCTGTTACATCATCCGCAAGGCCCCGTTCGGCGTGGCGACGCTCGTGGACGACGACGTCCGCGTCGACTTCTCCACGGTCACGACCCCGAAGGATCGCGTCGCCGTGGTCGCGACGGCCCCCCTCACCGCGAACGAGGCCTGGACCCCGGGGCAGCCCGGCGAGCTCTGGGTGTTCGACGGCGGCGACCTGCGCGCCACGCTCCCCTCGGTCGCATGATCCGGGGCTCGACCAGGCCGGGGACCTCGACCGGAACCCGCGCGGGCGCCCGGCGCCCGGCCAGCCGGGACCGGAAATGAAAAACGCCGCGACGGACCTGGGGGGGGAAGGTCTCCGCCGCGACGCAGGTCCTATCCTACGCACCCCGTGTGCCAAGTCAACCAACCGGCGTCGCGTGGGTGGCGAGGCGAGCGCCGCGCGCGGCGGTCGCGGCGCGCGCGGCGCTCAGTTCAGCGTTGTGATGCGCCCTGGTTTTGAGGCAGAACTCACGGAGGCTCCTCCCGGCAGGGTGAGGGCATGGCAGGCGAACCGACACATCGTGCCCCAGCCAACGATTCTCTCCGCTGTCGGCGCAAGCGCGCGCCGGACGAGTGGCGGCGCGCCCGGAGAACGCATAGAGAGAGCGCCATCGACGGCGGCACGGGCTGCACAACCGGAAAGGGGCGGCGCGTCAACCGCTCTGGAGGCGCACAGCGCCCCACAGGGCGCGTGAGCGAGCACAGGGGATGTGGTGCGGAGCAAGCGGTAGGGGGGCGGACCGTGGGGGGTGCGGACGGCGTGCGGGGAACAAGCCGAGAACGTGGAAGGGTGCAGCGGGGCGCAGAGGGCGACGTATGCCCTTGTCGGGTTGGGGAGGCGGAGGAAGCACCGAAGACGGCTCCGCCCGGATGGCCGTCTTGACGGGAGTCGGGGCATGTCAGTACGCTTTGACGTCGGGCGAGCTAGGGCATTTCGAGCCGTCAGATCGCGACCGAGGAGCCGCGCCCGGGACAGGCTCCGTCTCCGGGGGAGCTCGAAGGGTAGCGAGGCTGGGTCGCACGACGGGTTGGGCTGAGCGCGCGTGAACGACTTCGACGAAAAGACTCGTGTAACGCAGGTGGTCCAGCCCCCACCGGGCGGCGGCAGCAAGAACACGACCGACTGCCTGGTCGTGATCTACACGAAGGAGCCCACGCTGCTCGGCAAGCGGTTCGTGCTGGAGCACAACCCGACGCGGGTCGGGCGCGGGGCGGACAACCACATCGTGCTCGACGGCGACTCCGTCTCACGAAGGCACGCCCATTTCGAGCAGCGGCCGAGCGCCTGGATGGTCGTCGACGACGGCAGCACCAACGGGACGTACTGCAACGACGAGCAGATCTCCCGCGAGGTGGTGCTCAAGAACGGTGACCGGGTGAAGATCGGCCCCACGATCTTCAAGTTCCTGTCCGGCGCGGACGTGGAGGCGCAGTACCACGAAGAGATCTACCGGATGACCATCATCGATGGTCTCACGCAGATCCACAACAAGCGCTACCTCTACGAGGCGCTCGAGCGCGAGATCATCCGCGGCCGCCGCCACGAGCGGGACCTCGCGATCCTCCTGTTCGACATCGACCATTTCAAGCGCATCAACGACGTCCACGGGCACCTCGCGGGCGATTTCGTGCTGAAGGAGGTCGCGCGCATCGTGCAGAGCCGCATCCGGCGCGACGAGGTCTTCGCGCGCTACGGCGGCGAGGAGTTCGCGATCATCCTGCCGGAGACGTCCATCGAGGGCGCGGCGGCGCTCGGCGAGACGCTGCGGCAGAAGGTCGCCGAGCACCTGTTCGTCTTCCAGGCCGACAGCATCCGCGTGACGATCAGCGTCGGCGTGGCGCTGCTGCAGGAGGGCGATCGCACCGCGAACGACCTCATCAAGCGCGCGGACGAGCGCCTCTACCACGCGAAGAACAGCGGAAGAAACCGGGTGTGCGCCTGAGCGCCGCGCCGCGGCCGCGCTAGATCCCGGGCGGAGGGAGCCGAGGGAGACCATGCCGAGCAGCGAGCTTCTGCCGGCGGCGCCGGGCGCGTCCGGCGCCGGAGATCAGATGCCCGAGATCGTCGCGGCGCCGCCCGGCCCGAGGTCGCGGAGCGCGCTCGAGCGGCTCGAGCGCGTGGAGTGCCCGGCGTTCGGCCGGCGCCGCGCGGCGCGGGCGCAGGCGAGCGGCGCCGAGGCGCGGCCCATCGTGCTGTCGCACGGGCGCGGCGCGAACGTCTTCGACGTCGACGGGAACCGCTACGTCGACCTCTGCGCGGGCTTCGGCGCGCTCCTGCTCGGGCACGCGGCGGCGCCGGTGCTGCGCGCGATGGAGGCGCAGATGTCGCGGCTGACGCTCGCCCTGGGCGACGTGTACTCGGCCGACGTGAAGGTCTCGCTGCTCGAGCGGCTCGCGGCGCTGCACCCCGGGCCCGCGCCCATGGCGATGCTCGGCCAGAGCGGCAGCGACGCGATCACCGCGGCCCTCAAGACCGCGGCGCTCGCGACCGGGCGGCCCGGGCTCGTCGCCTTCGAGGGGGCGTACCACGGCCTCGGCTACGGGCCGCTCGCGGCGTGCGGGCTGCGCGCGAGCTACCGGGCGCCGTTCGCGGAGCAGCTCAACCCGCGCGTGGCGTTCGCGCCGTACCCCCGGGGCGAGGCGGACGTCGCGCGCGCGCTCGACGGGGTCGAGGCGGCGCTCCGGGGCGGCGACGTCGGCGCGGTGCTCCTCGAGCCGATCCTCGGCCGCGGCGGCTGCGTCGTCCCGCCGGACGCGTTCGTGCACGCGGTGTGCGAGGCGGCGCACCGGCGCGGGGCGCTCGTGATCGCCGACGAGATCTGGACCGGCCTCGGGCGCTCGGGGGCGCTGACGCGCACCGGGGAGATCGGGGCGGCCGTGGACATCCTCTGCTTCGGCAAGGGGCTCGGCGGCGGGCTCCCGATCTCGGCGTGCGTGGCGCCGGAGCCGATCATGCGGGCGTGGGCGCGCGAGGCCGAGGTGGTCCACACCTCGACGCACGCCGGGTCGCCCCTCGCGTCGAGCGCCGCGCTCGCCACGCTCGACGCGCTCGACGCGGGCCGGCTCCCGGCGCGCTCGCGCGAGCTCGGCGCGCGCTTCCAGGGCGCGCTGCGCGAGGCGCTCGCGCGCTGCGCCGGCGTCGTCGAGGTGCGGGGCGCAGGGCTCATGGTCGGCGTCGAGCTGGCGAGCGCGGAGCTCGGCCTGCGCGCCATGAGCGGGATGCTCGCCGAGGGCTACCTCGTCCTCACGGGCGGGCAGCGCGGCGAGACGCTGACGCTGACGCCGGCGCTCACCATCCCCGAGGCGCTGCTCTCGGCCGCGGCCGGCGCGCTCGCGCGCGTGCTCTCGGCGTAGCGCCGCGCGCGGGCCGGCGCGGGCGCGCGGCGCGGCGCCCGCGCGCGGGCCGGCGCGTGCTATCCCGGTCGCCGTGGGATCGATAGACCAGAGCGAGGCGCTGCACCGCCGCGCGCGGGCGTTCCTCTCGGCATCTCTCCAGGCGGGCGCGCCGGGCTCGCCCGGCCCCGGCCGGGCGGCCCCTGCCCCGCTCCGGCAAGGGGCGCGCGCCGCGGCGGCGCCCTCCGCCGCGCCCGCGCCCGCCGCGCCCGCACCCGCCGCGCCCGCCGCGCCCGCGCCTTCCGCGCTCCCGGAGACCTTCGACGAGCTCGCGGTCGCCCTCGCGCGGCACCAGGCGGCGGGCTGCGCGCCGGTCGCCCGCCTCTACCGGGCGCGCGGCGTGGACGTGGAGGCGCTGCGGCGCGCGGAGCAGATCCCGGCCGTGCCCTGCGACGTCTTCCGGTTCGCGCGCGTCGCCGTCCACCCCAAAGAGGCGGACGAGCGCGTGTTCCGCACGAGCGGGACCTCCCTCGGCGCGGCGTCCCGCGGCGAGCACCCGCTCCGCACGACCGCGACCTACGAGCTCGCCGCGCTCGCCTGGGGGGAGCGCCTCCTCTGGCCCGACGGCGAGCGGCTGCGGGTGATCACCCTGGCGCCGCCGCTCGACGAGGCGCCGGACTCGTCGCTCGGGTTCATGCTCGATCGCTTCGCGGCGCGCCTCTCGGGGCCGGCGAGCTGGCACGTGCGCGGCGGGGAGCTCGACGCCCGAGGGTTCGCCCGCGCGTGCGGCGAGGCGCGCGACGCGGGCGAGCCGGCCATCGTGCTCGGCACCTCGTTCGCGTTCGTGCACCTGCTCGAGGCCGAGCTGCCCAGGGACGCGACGCGGCTGCCCGAGGGGAGCCGCGTCATGCAGACCGGCGGCTTCAAGGGGCGCTCGCGCGAGGTGCCCGCGGAGGACCTGCGCGCGGCGATCGCGCGGTCGCTCGGGGTGCCCCCCGCGCACGTCGTGGGCGAGTACGGCATGACGGAGCTCTCCAGCCAGCTCTACGAGGGCACGCTCGCGGCGGCGCTCGCGCGCGCCGGCGCCCCCGAGGCCGGGGCGCGCGCCGCGCCCGGGCTCTACCTCGCGCCGCCGTGGGTGCGCGTCACCGCGGTGGACCCGGAGACGCTCGCGCCGCTGCCCGCGGGGGCGATCGGGCTCGCGCGCATCGTCGATCTCGCGAACGTCGACTCGGCCGTCGCCATCCAGACCGCCGATCGCGTGCGCGTGACCGAGGCGGGCGTCGAGCTCCTGGGCCGCGCGCCCGGCGCGCCGCCGCGCGGCTGCTCGATCGCGCTCGACCAGATGCTCGGCGGCGCCGCGTGATGGACGCCGGCGCGGCGCGGCGCACCCGGGTCGAGCGCGTGATCGCCGCGGGCGCGCGGATCGCGGATCCGCGCGATCCGCTGGGCGAGGAGGCGCGCCGGCGGCTGCCGCTCACGAGCGGCCTCTCCCCCGAGGGCGTCGAGCTCGCGCTCGGCCGCCACCTCGAGATCGCCCCGAGCCGCGGCGAGCTCGACGCGCTCGTCGCGACCTCGGGGCGCGCGCGCCGCTGCCACGTGGTCCTGGCCGCCAACGTCTGCACCGCGCCGCTGCGGGCCATCGCCGTCGCGGCGGCGACGGCGCCGGAGGTCTTCGTGCGCCCGTCGCGCCGAGACCCCGTCGTCGCCGAGCTCCTCGCGCGCGCGCTTCAGGCGGACGAGGTCTTCGCCCGCGCCCAGGGCGCCGTCGCGCTCGTCGCGGATCTCCAGCTCGACGACGCAGGAGAGCGGGCCGCCGGCGACGCCCGCCTCGGCGACGGCCCGCGCGACGGCCCGCGCGCCGCGCCCGACGCCGAGCCGCGCGCCGAGCTGCATGTCTATGGCACGGACCGGACCGTGGCGACGCTGCGGGCCCAGGCCGGCCCGGGCGTGCTCGTGCGCGGGCACGGCGCCGGCCTCGGGCTCGCCGTCGTCGGCGCCGACGCGGACCTCGCCGAGGCGGCGCGGGCCATCGCCAGCGACGTCGTGCCGTTCGATCAGCGCGGGTGCCTCTCGCCGCGCTTCGCGCTGGTCGAGGGCTCGGCCGGCCGCGCCGAGGCGCTCGCCCGCGCCCTGCACGAGGCGCTCGAGCTGGCCGGCGCGCAGGTCCCGCGCGGGCCGCTCGACGGCGCCGCGCGCGCGGAGATCGCCATGTACCGGGCCACCCTCGAGGCCGTGGGCTCGTTCTGGGAAGGGGAAGGACACGGGGTCGGCCTGGATCCGGCGCCGCGCGCGTTGCTCCTGCCGCCCGCGGCGCGCGTCGTCCACGTGGTCCCCGTGACCGCCGGCGCGGCGGCGGCGCTGCTCGCGCCGATCCGCGGCGCGCTCACCGCGATCGGCGCGGGCGGCGGCGGACAGCTCGCGGCCGCGGCCTCCGCCCTGGCCCCGCGCGCCCGGGCCTCGGCGCTGGGATGGATGCAGCGCCCGCCCCTGGACGGCCCCGTCGACCTGCGGACGCTCTGAGCGTCGAGCCCGGCCGCCGCGCCGCGACGGCGACGCCGCCGCGTCGACGCGGGCGCGTGCGAGGTGATCCCGGGCGACGGTGTATGATAGCGATCGTCGTATGTCGTCGCGCACCGATCCGAAGGCGACCCCGCCGCCCACGGAGCTCGAGGCGATCGCGAGCCCGCTCGATCCGCCGCCCGGCGCGGGCGGCTCGCCGGAGCGATCCATGGACGGCGTGCCCGAGGAGCTCGCCCCGGGCCACGCTCCCCCGCGGCCTCTCGGCCTGGACGACGACCGGGAGGCGGATGACGACGAGGAGGGGCTGCCCTCGATCGCGTCCGCCAGGATCCAGGTGCGCCGCGACGAGCGCCTGGATCTGGTCATCGAGTACCTCGCCTTCGTGGCGAAGCCGATGCCGCTGTCGCTCCTCCTCGACGAGGCGCCGGCGCGGATCGTGGCCATCCTCGGCGCCGACGTCGCGTCGCTCTACCTCCTCGAGGGCGACGGCGACGAGCTGGTGCTCCGCGGCAACGTCGGCTTCCCGCGCGAGGCGCGGGGCACGGTGCGGCTCTCGGTCGGGCAGGGCATCACGGGCATGGCCGTCGAGTGCCTGCGCCCGATCTCGGTGGTGAAGGCGGCGGAGCACGAGCGTTACCGCGCGTTCCCCGAGCTCCACGAGGAGCGGTTCCCGGTCTTCCTGGCCGCCCCGATCCTGGGCAGCGGCCGCCCGCTCGGCGCCCTGGTCGTGCAGCGGGCCGGCGATCGCGCGTTCACGGCGCGCGACGTCGAGCTCCTCATGGCCCTGACGGCGCCGATCGCGGCCGGCGCGCGCCACGCGCAGGTGCTCGACGAGCTGCGCGAGCGGCGGCGGCGCACGGGCGGGGGCACGCGCAAGGTCACGCTGCCGGGGTTGCCCGTCGTCCCCGGGCGCGCGCTCGGCGCCATCGCGGCGCTGCGGCGGCCGGCCAGCTCGTCGCTCGGCCCCCGGCACGACCACGGCGATCCGAAGCTCTTGCGGCTCGCCTTCGACATCGCGGAGAAGGCGCTCATCGACCTCAACGCCCGCGCGGCGCGGCGCGGGATCGCGGAGGACGCGGCGTTCCTCTCGACCTATCTCCTGATGATCGGGGACGGCCGGCTGCGCGCGCGCGCCTTCGAGCTCGCGGCCAGCGGCCGCAGCATCGCGCAGGCGCTCGGGACGGTCGCGCGCGAGGTGGCGCGGGCCGCCAACGGCATCGTCGGCGACCCGTTCTTGCAGGACCGCGCCCGCGACATCGAGGATCTCTGCGACGCGATCCTGATGCTGGCGACCCCGGACGCCCGGGCCGAGCTCCCGTCGAAGGCGGTGCTCGTGGGCGACCAGCTCACGGTCTTCGATCTCCTGATCTCCGCCCGGGCCCACCCGGTGGGCGTCGCGCTCAGCGACCGGTCCGGGCCGCGCTCGCACGTGCTCCTTCAGCTCCTGGGCGTCCCGTCGATCATGGACGTGGCGGGCGCGTTTCGCTGGGCGTCCCCGGGCGACGTCGCGCTCCTCGACGCGGACCATGGATTCCTGGTGATCAACCCGTCGCGGGCCGAGGTCGCGGCCGTGCGCGCGGCGCGCCGCAACGAGCGAGCGTCGCAGGCTCGTGCGCCGGAGGACGCCGGAGAGGACGAGCCAGCGGGCTGAGCACCGGTCAGGACCGGTGCTCGCGGCTCAGCTGCGGGGCTGCGCGGCGGCGGCCTGCTCGGCCGGCGCCTGGGCGTTCTGCTGCTCCTTCTTGGCGCGCCAGATCGCCAGGCGCTTGGTGTCGCGACGCTTCTTCTTGGCTCTCACTGCGGGTTTCTGCGGCATGCGCGGCGGTATAGCCGCTCGCGCCCTTCGATGGAACCCCCGTAGCAGCGCGCAAGGGGAGGGGCCCCTGGGGGTGCTCACCGGAGGGGCTGGAGTGCAGGCGAGCCACAACAGGGGCTCGCCGGAACGCAAGCCCCGGAGGTGAGCGCCCCCAGGGGCCCCTCCCCTTGCGCGCCCACCCCCCGCGCGCCCACCCGGCGCCGCGGGCGTTGACGCCTCACTGCGCCCGCCCCATGACCGCTGCCCAATGAACGTCCGGCTCGTGCATGAGTTCCGCTTCGAGGCCGCCCACCGCCTCCCCAGGGTCCCGCAGGGGCACAAGTGTGCCCGCCTCCATGGCCACAGCTTCAAGGTCGAGGTCGCGATCCGCGGCCCCGTGAACGAGGAGACGGGGTGGTTCATCGATTACAGCCACCTCTATGACGCCTGGGCCCCCCTCCACGCCGAGCTCGATCACAACTACCTGAACGAGGTCCCCGGGCTGGAGAACCCGACGAGCGAGGTGCTCGCCCGGTGGATCTGGGACCGGCTCGCGCCGTCCTTGCCGTCCCTGAACCGGGTCACGATCTTCGAGACCTGCGACGCCCGCTGCGAGTACGAGGGCGACTAGACCGATGAAGACGCTCGTCTGCCGCTGCGAGGACGTCACCTTGCACGAGCTCGAGGCCGCGATGGACCGCGGCTACAAGGACATCGAGTCGATCAAGCGCTACACGGGCTTCGGCACCGGCTGGTGCCAGGGCAAGTGGTGCCTCGCGCTCTGCGCCCGGCTCATCGACGAGCGCGGGGGAGACATCCAGAAGCCGATCACGCCGCGCCCCCCGTACCACCCGGTCTCGCTCGCCGCGCTGGCCGGGCTCGACGATCTCGGCCTCCGCGGCGGGCGCGATCGCTAGAGAGGGCGCCGGGCGCTCACGCACCCGACGTTCACGGTCAGCTCGAAGACCCCCTCGGACCAGTACTTCGCGATCGCGTGGTGCAGGTACTGGAGCATCGAGTCGATGATCTCCGGCTCGAGATCGAGCATCGCCGTCGCCTCGGGGATCACCATCAGCTTCGAGATCGGGTCCTCGAGGAACGCGCGCCCGCTGTCGAACGACACCGCGATGAGCTGGACGTCGACCTCGACCTCGTCGAACCGCGCGCCCTCGACCTCCTCGGCGATGGTCTCGAGCGTCGGGCGGCTGACGGCGGCCGCGTCGACCGCGGCGCCGAGCTCGGAGAGATCCTGCTTGAGCGCGCACTCCCGCGCGATGTCCGCGATCTCCGGGAACGAGCCGCGCAGCGGCAACGCGAGGAGCGCCTGGCCGCCCGGCACCAGGACCCGGCGCAGCTCGGCGAGGAGCAGCGCCCGCTCGCTCGGGCGGCAGACCGGGTGGAGCGTGAAGGCGTGGGTGAAGCTCGCGTCCGGGAGCGGCGCGGGCAGGGAGTCGACGAGCAGGTAGGTCGCGTTCATCCCGGAGAACAGCGCGGCCTTGGCGCGCGCGAGATCGAGCGCCGCCGCGGAGCCGTCGAGGCCCACGAGGGTCGCGCCGGGCAGCTTGTCGGCCACGATCGGGTCTGGGAAGCCGCTCCTGCAGCCGAAATGGACGATCCGAGCGGCCTCCGAGGGCAGCATCATCTCGATCGCCAGCGAGGCGAAGAACGAGAGATAGCGCGGGACGACGGCGTGCTCGAACAACACGGCGTCCGCCGGGCTCAGCGGCGGGCCGATCATCACGCGACCCCGTCCTCCTCCTCCCCCTCGTACGGCGCGAGGAGGCCGAGCGCCTCCTCGGCGAGCTCGCCGATCGTGACCTCCGACGTCGCGTCGCCGCCGTCGTCCGCGAGCTCGACCGTGCGCGTGTCGCCGAGCAGCGGCTCGATCATCGAGGCGTGCGTGGGGTCGCCGATCTCGACCAGCGTCTCGATCGCGGCGGCGACCGCGTCCGGATCCTTGTGGCCCAGGAACTGGCCGATCAGCCTGGGCACCCCCGGCTCGGGGACCTCGGCGATGAGGTACGGCAGCTCCGGGAGCGCCGGCGCCCCGACGGGCAGCCGCTTCAGCGCCCGCTCGATCCCCTGAGCGACCTCCTTGAAGCGGTCGTAGGCGAGCGACTCGATCTCCTCCCCCGCCGCCTGCCGCGCCTCGGGGTGCTCCGAGGCGAGCACGTCGATGAGCGCGTCGATGGCGCGCGGGCCCTCGTGCTCGCCGAGCAGCGAGGCGATGCGCACCAGCCGGAGCGCCGCCTCGTCGTCGTCGCTCTCGCGCGCCGCGCCCGCGATCGCGTCCGTGAGGACGTCCAGCAGCGCGTCGCCAGGCATGGCCGCCAGGTCGTCGTGGAGCCGGCGCGCCATGCGCTCCGCGTCGAACAGCTTGTTCAGGGTCGTCTCGATGGCTTGGCGATTTTGCACGAAGAGGAGCTATCAACAGCGCGCCGCTTCCGCAAGCCGGCAGGCAGCAAGGGCATCTTCCCCGAGAATTCCCGTCCGCGGCGGGCACGGTCGACAGATCTGGGAGCCGCCCGCGCCGGAGCGCGCGGCATGGGGGCTCGGCCGTGCGGGCCGCACGCATGGGGGCTCGGCCGTGCGGGCCGCATCGGGGTCGAGCGCCACCTCCGATGCGGTGGACCGCTCGATGCGGTAGACCGCTCATGGCATGCGCGCGCTCGGTTCCTCGCAGGCCCGCCCGACGAGGGCGACGGTATCGCCCTCCCCGCTCGTGCGCGGCGCCGCGGCGTCCGCCCTCGTCCTTGCGCTCGGCGGCCTCGATGACCGCGAGCCGCCGCGGCCGGCGGTCGCCCCTCCGGCGGCGGCGCACGACGCCGCGGCCACGGGGGCGCTCTGCGGGCCCCGCGCCGTGCCGGAGGGCGCCGCGTGCATCCCGCTGCCCGCGCCGGGCGCGCCGCTCCCCGAGGGCGGCGCGGTCGCGCGCTTCGGCCCCGCCGGGGCGCGCCCTGGTCCGGCTGGCGCGCGCGGCCCCGCGCAGGCGGTGGAGCACATTCCCCGCCGCCCCGAACGCCCGGCGAGCGCCGCCGCGTACGCCTTCCCGATCGGCGCGCCGGATCAGCCGCCGGGGTTCCTGCTGGTCGAGGACGCCGCGGCCCCGGCGGCCGCGACGTCCCCGGGGTCCCCGGCGGCCGCGATAGGCGCCGCGCGACCCGAGCCGCCGTCGTGGACCCGAGGGGTGGACATCGCGGCGACGCGGGGCGAACGGGTGGCGGCCCTGAAGCTCGAGGGCCAGGAGGGGAAGGCCGAGGTCGCCTTCGTCGGCGAGCTGTTCGGGGTCACGGTCGCCACGGTGCACGCCGTGCGCGAGGCCGAGCGGGTGCGCAAGGTCGTCGTGCTCCACGGCCACCTCGATCGCCCTGGGCCGGGCGTGGTGGCGGGCGCGCACCTCGAGGCGGGCGACGTGGTCGGGTACGCCGGCGACAGCGGCAGCCCGGGCCTGGTCCGGCTGCGCCTCGAGGCGCGTCAGCTCCGCGAGGGCGCGCGCCTCTCGGACGGCGACCCGAAGCGCCTCCTCGACGCTTCCGTGACGGTGCCCTGCGACCTGCGCAACGTGCTGCCTCGCCGGTAGCCGCCCCGCGACAGGAGGCGCGCGGCCCTTCGCGACGCGGCCCTTCGCGACGCGGGACGAACGAGCCCGGGCGACGCGCGCTAGGGCGCGAGCTTGTAGCCGAAGCCGTAGACCGTGAGGATGTGCTCCGGCCGGTCGGGCGAGCGCTCGATCTTCTTGCGCAGCTTGACGATGAAGTTGTCGACCGTGCGGTTCGACGGCCCCGCCTCGATGCCCCAGATCTTCTGGAGGATCTCCTCGCGCGAGACCGGCTGGCCGAGGCGCTCGTGCAGGAGGCGCAGGAGCTCGACCTCGTAGAACGAGAGCTGGTCGGAGCGCGAGCCGCGCGAGACCGTGTGGGTGGTCATGTTGACCTGCACGTTGCCGATGGTGAACACCTCGACGGCCGCCTCCGCGGGCCGGGCGGCGCGGCGGAAGATGGCCCGGAGCCGGGCGATGAGCTCGCCCACGCTGAACGGCTTGGTCACGTAGTCGTCGGCGCCCGCGTCGAGGCCGCGGATCTTGTCGATCTCCTGGCTGCGGGCCGTCAGCATGATGATCGGCACGAACGCGTCCCAGCGCCGCAGGTCCTCGCAGACCTTGAAGCCGTTGGTGTCCGGGAGCATGAGGTCGAGGAGGATCGCGTCCGGCTTCTCCTGCCGCGCGAGCAGGACGCCGTCCTTCCCCTTCGAGGCCGACGCCACCGAGAAGCCCTCGAACTCGAGGGCGTCCGTCAGCCCCAGCACGATGTGAGGCTCGTCCTCGATGATGAGAATCTTCTTGCGCGCCGCCACTCCGGGGCCCGGTCTTAGCACAAAACCCGGCGGGCCCCTCCAGAGCCTCGCCGGCCGGCGGGTGGTGGGGAACGCCGGCGCAGGGGAGCTCCGCGCCGGGGCCACAAAAAGCGCCGCGGGGCGCGATCTCGCGATCGGGCCCCGCGCGCCGGGTGCTCAGCCGCTGCCGGCTACTCGCCGGAGCAGGAGATGTACAGCGTGGCCCCTTGCTGGGCCTTGCCCTCACCCATGAAGCGGATGATGCGCTGCTCGGTGGGCGGGCAGCCGGCGACGATGTCCGGGTTGCCGACCTTGATCGACGGGTCGATGTAGCACCACCCGTCCACAGGCTGGCCGTTCAGCAGGGCGTTGTCGTTGAGGTCCGTCCTGCACACGTCCGCCTGCTCCTGCTCGAGCTGCTGGATCTCGCACACGCAGTCCCAGCCGGAGGCCTTCGCGATGTCGAGATTGCGCACCGCTTTCTCCGCCTGGCTGTGCTCGGGGAGCACGGGGGTGCGCGCCGCCTGGTCGCAATTGCAGTTGCCGCCCGTGTTGCGCGCCTCGAGGATCAGACAGGGCGCCTTCTTCTGGTTGTCGAGCGTCAAGGTACGCGGCAGGCACTGCCCGCCGAGCACCGTCTTCAGGCGATCGATGATGGCGCCGATCGCCGGCCGGTAGCCGAAGTCGGGCGCGTTCGCGTTGTCGAGCTGCTTCGGGCACACCGAGCCGACGATGCCCTGGGCTCCGAGATCCCGGATGAGCTGCAGCTCGCGGAGGCCCGGGTAGGCCTTCGCCTTGTACTGTATCGACGTCCGATCCCCGGGCTGCGCCGGGTCGCCGTTGCCCTCCGGCCTGCACAGCGGGTTGTCGTTCAGCTCGCCCGGATCGGCGAGCCGGCAGTCGCAGCTCTGGGACTGCGTGTCACAGTCTTGCTCCTCGGGGAGATCGAAGATGCACGCGTACTGGAGATCCCCGGCGTTCGATTGCGGGATCGTGTACTCGCGGCCGTTGATCTCGTTCGAGCCCGTCTCGCTGGGCTGGACGATCCGATCGCCGGTGATCGGGTTCGCGCCCGAGCGGGGCTCCGACGACTCGACCATGAAGGGATCCTTGGGCGGCACGTGGTTCGCGGGATCGCCGAGGATGAGCTCCCAGGTGTTGGCGTACGATCCGCCGTCCATGACCGTGGGGGGGACGCTGAGCTCATCGGCGTTCTTGAACCCGCCGACCGGCTCGCCGTCCGCGTTGAGGCCGTTCAGGAGATCGGGCTCGCCAGCCGCGTTCTGGCGCGCGATGTCCTGCCACGGCACGCCGACGATGCCGGCGAAGAAGACGAGCGCGGGATCGCGGATGCTGCTGTCGTCGTCGGTCTCGTCCAGATCCATGAAGATCGGGTTCTGGACCAGGTCGCCCCCGCGGGTCTCGATCGTCGCCTCGGTGAAGGCCTTCTTGTAGCGCTCGATCGGGTAGAGGAAGTCGAAGCCGAACCGGCGCTTCTGATCCCAGCACCGGGAGTTGACGGGATCCTCCTCCTCGCTCAGCCGCGCGGGGTTGCCGTCCGGGCCTGTGCAGGTCGGATCCACACCGCACTCATCGGGGTGTTTCTGGTTGCACGACAAGCAGCACTTGTCGTTCGGGTCGGTCGCGCACTCCTGGCGCGGCTTCCACATTCGGAAGGAACGAGAGGTGTTCGCCACGTAATGGTTGCGCCCCTCCTCGCGGATCGAGCAATCGTTCTCGTCGGTGAGCATGATGATCGCGAGCAGGGAGCTCGGCCGGAGGAACTGCTTGCGCTGCTCCAGGACCGTCGTATCCACGTCTTTCGGGATGGCGTTGCCCTTCTCATCGACCTCGATGGTCAGGTAGGGCTCCGGATCGACGAGGAAGCGGTACACGCTCTCGAGCTGCGCCTCGAAGCCGCAGCCGGACTGCACCGTGCCCTTGACCATGTTCGCGAGCTGCTCGACCAGCGACGTGGAGTTGAGGTCAGCGTTCGTGTCGCTGCCGTCGATGTCCGCCTCGCCATCCCCCGGATCCGCCACGCCGGGCGTACCGTTGGGATCGAGCTTCTGCTCGGGGTCCCAGGCCAGGAAGCCCCGGTCGAGGTACGTCTCGAGGTCGTTGGTCCCGACGTTGTGGCCGCTGCGCGCGATGAGCCGCCCCATGTCGTTGTTCGAGAGGCTCGTGGTCTCAACCGGTGCACAGGACGTCGCGCCGTGGCCGCCGAGGCTCGAGCTGATGATGCCGATGTGGATGTCCCTGACCGGCTCGAACTCGCGCTGGAAGCCCTCGTCGCACTGGCCGGTGTTCGGATCGGCCCTCCTGGGAGCCTGCGTGCCCGCGAGGTGGATGCAGCGCGGATCCACGAGGCCCTGGACGAGGTCGGGGATCGCGCGGACGAGGATGTCCTGCTTGTCGGCCATCGAGCCCGAGTTGTCGATGGCCAGGAGGAGGTCGATCTTGTCGACCGCGCTCTGCGTCAGCCGCTCGACGATCGTCGACGTCGTGCGGGGATCGTTCGGGGCAATGGGACGATCCAGACACCCGACGGCGCTACCTGTGCCCGCGATCAGGAGGCTCGCGATGGCGAGCCTCGCCGCGCCCCTCCACGGGCGCCTCCTCTCACGCTCTGTCCGCGTCATCATTCGACTTTCCTTTCGACCACCGATCCGGTTGCGCGGCGCTCAGGCCACCGAACGGGCCCGCCGTGGGCGAGCCAGTGCCCGACTCCCGCAGGCGATCCGCGGCGCGACGGGAGCCCGATGCTAGGGACCCGACCGGAATGCTGTCAATTCGACCTGTCGGCCCGCTCGGGCCTCGCCGGAGGGACACCGAAGCAACCGAGGTGCCGCCGCGCCGCACCTCGGCGTTTCCATCGCCGCGCGCCGCGGCGCCGTCAACCTGATTGCGGATCGGCCAACAGAGTTGGCCGCCTCCCAACCTGGGTCGGGCTTCCGCCTCCCAACCTGGGTCGGGCTCCGGGCTGCCTCGGTTGGCCCTGCCTCAACCTGGGTCGGTTGGCCCCCAACCTGGGTCGGGCTTCCGGCCGGCTCGGCTGGCCCTGCCTCAACCTGGATCGGTTGGCCCGGCTGCCTCAACCTGGGTCGGTTGGCCCGGCTGACCCGACCGCGCGGGCGGCGCTGCGGCGGGCGTTGACGCTTCCCAGCAGGGCCGAGTTGTGGTCAGTGCCCCAGCATGATGCGCGTCGCCCTCGCCATGGTCCCGGAGGTACGACAGCTCCTCGCCGAGGATCCCGCGCAGCTCTCCGAGCTGCTCGACGAGATCCACCACGAGGACCTCGCCGACCTCATCGGCCTGCTGGACGGCGCCGAGGCGGCGAAGGTCTTGATGGCGCTCAAGGCCGAGGACGCCGCGCCCATCTTCGAGCGCCTCGACGGCGAGACCCAGGAGGCGCTCGTCGAGCACATGGGCGTCGAGAGCATCGCGCCGATCGTCTCCGAGATGGCGGCCGATGACCGGACGGACCTCATCGAGGCCCTCCCGGACCAGGTGAGCGGCACGCTGCTCTCCACGCTGGAGAAGGTCGACCCCGAGGCCGCGGCCGAGGTCGAGGAGCTCGCCAAGTGGCCCGAGGACAGCGCCGGCGGCCTCATGACGACCGACTACATCTCGGTCGGCATCCACCTCACGGTCGCCGACGTGATCGAGCGGATCCGCGCCGTCGGCGAGGACGCCGAGACCATCTACTACGTCTACATCGTCTCCGAGCGGGGGCACCTCATCGGCGTCGTCTCGCTGCGCGACCTGCTGCTCGCCTCGCCGTCCGAGAGGCTCGCGGACGTGATGACCGAGAACGTCTTCGCCGTCAGCCCCGAGACCGACCAGGAGGAGGTCGCCCGGACGATGGCCAAGTACGACTTCAACGCCCTGCCCGTGCTCTCCGCGGATCGGAAGCTGCTCGGCGTCATCACGGTCGACGACGTGATGGACGTGCTCACGGAGGAGCAGACCGAGGACGTGCAGCGGCTCGGCGCGGTCGGCCCCATCGAGGACAGCTACTTCAGGACGAGCTTCTGGACGTTCATCCAGAAGCGCGCCCCCTGGCTCGCCGTGCTGTTCGTCGGCGAGTTCATGACGGGCTCGGTGCTCCGGAGGTACGAGCACGATCTCGAGGCCGTCGCGACGCTCGCCTACTACGTGCCCCTGCTCATCTCGACCGGCGGCAACTCGGGCTCGCAGTCGTCGTCGCTCATCATCCGCAGCCTCGCGGTCGGCGACCTGCGCGTCGGCGACTGGTCGAGCGTCCTCGCCCGCGAGCTCGGGCAGGGCGTCGTGCTCGGCCTGATCCTCGCGATCATCGGCATGCTCCGCGTCTGGCTGTGGGGCGACGGCACGGGCTTCGTCGTGACCATCGGCGCGACGCTGATGGCGATCGTCCTGATGGGCTGCACCGTGGGCGCGATGCTCCCCCTCCTGCTCCGGCGGCTCGGCCTCGACCCGGCGACCAGCTCCACGCCGTTCATCGCGAGCCTCGTGGACGTCCTCGGGATCATCCTTTACTTCAGCATCGCCCGGCTGGTCCTGGCCGACCTCCTCCAGCAAGCCGGCACCGGCGGCTGAGCGGGCTGGAGCGGCGGCGGTCCGGCCCGCCCGGGCGCGCCGCGCCGCCCGGCGCGCTGCCCCTCGTGGCGCGTCGCCCCCCTTGACGCGTCGGCCCCCATGGGGGAGTGAAACGGTCGTCGTTAGTTCAGCGCGAAGCGCGCTGACCCCCTCCTAGAGAAGGAATCACGATGGCCGAAGGCTTGAATCGCGTGATGCTGCTCGGCAACCTGGGCGCCGACCCCGAGCTTCGGTTCACCCAGGGAGGGCAGGCCGTCCTGAACCTGCGGCTCGCAACGACCGAATCGTACCTCGACCGCGACAAGGTCCGGAAAGAACGGACGGACTGGCACAATGTCGTGATCTGGGGAAAGCGCGCGGAGGCGCTGGGCAAGATCCTCAGCAAGGGCTCCTCGATCTTCGTCGAGGGCTCGCTCCGCACCTCGAGCTACGACGATCGGGACGGCAACAAGCGCTACAAGACCGAGGTGATCGCCAACAACGTCCTGCTCACGGGCGGAGGCCGCGGGCG
The DNA here is from genome assembly GCF_004135735.1 of Sorangium cellulosum. Taxonomy (GTDB): domain Bacteria; phylum Myxococcota_A; class Polyangia; order Polyangiales; family Polyangiaceae; genus Sorangium; species Sorangium cellulosum_F. The sequence goes on from NZ_CP012670.1 coordinate 9,577,606, forward strand.
CGGCGCCGTCGGTGACGATGCGGGCGGGTTCGGCGGCGAGGCCGGCGGCGGCTACGGCGGTGGTGGTGGTGGGTACGGTGGCGGCGGCGGCGGCGGCGGGTACGGCGGCGGTGGCGGTGGCGGCGGCCGCCCGGCCGGAGGCGGCTACGGCAACCGTGGCGGAGGCGGCGGCCGCCCTGTGCCGCCGGACCCCGGCCCCCCTGCGGACGACTACAGCGGCGGCTTCGGCGGCGGCAACGACGACGACATCCCGTTCTGATCGCGGATTCTGAATCGCGGAGCCGCGACGTCAGGGGCGCGGGCGCGGGCGCCGCGCCAGAACGACGGCCACGGCGGCGGCCGCAAGCGCCCCGAGCGCGGCGGCCACGGCGAGCGGCTGATCCGCGGCGAGGAAGATCGTCCGGACGAGCAGGTCCGGCTCCGGCGGCGCCACGAACGCGCCCTCGAGCTCCGCCGCGGCGAGCAGCGTACCGCAGCGGGGCGCGCCCTGCGCCGGCTCCAGGCAGACCACGCTGCAGAGCGCCGCGTCGCGCTCGCTCCCGGCGAAGCCGAGCACGTGCCGCCCGTGGAGCGCCAGCGCGCGCTCCCCCGCCCTCGCGGTCCCCTCGAACGGCTGCTCGAACCGGTGCGACACGGCGCGGATCGGCCGTGCCTCCCACCGCGCGATCGTCACCCCGAGCGCCCCGTGGACGAGCCCCGACGCCCGGTCGAGCACCAGCTCCTCCAGGCCGGTCGCCCAGTGTCGCGACGGCGCGGTCACGCAGACGGCGCGCAGCGAGAGCCCGTCCGCCTCGACGCCCCGCCGGAGCGTCACCGCCGCGCCCGCGAGCGCCGAGACGTCGATCGCGGGCAGCGCCTCCTCCGGCACGTCGCGCGCCCCCGCGGGCAGCGCGAGGCGCAGCGCGAGGCCCGGCGCGACGCCGTGGAGCTCAGCAGCGCTCGAGCTCATCCATCAGCGCCACGACCTCGCTGCGGATGTCGACGAGCGCCGCGCGCATGCGCTGCACCTCCTCGAGGCTCGCGGTCGAGTCGGGGGCCGGCGGCTCGATGCCGCCCTCGCGCAGCTTGCGTCGCGCCCCCGCGATCGTGAAGCGGTGCGAATAGAGGAGCTCCTTGACCTTGAGGAGCGTCTCGACGTCGCGCCGGCTGTAGACCCGCTGCCCCTTCGCCGACTTCTGCGGGCGAACGGAGCGGAACTCCGTCTCCCAGTACCGGAGCACGTGCGGCTCGACCCCCACGATGCCGGCCACCTCGCCGATCCGGTAGTACAGCTTCGCCGGAAGCTGCTGCTGGCGCCCGGCCAAGCGGCCTACTCCTCCGCCGCCGAGGCCGTCTCGCGCGGGTTGAGGGCCTGCTTGAGGATCTGGCTCGCCTTGAAGTTCAGGACGCGGCGCTCCGTGATCAGGATCGGGTCGCCGGTCTGGGGGTTTCGACCCTGGCGCTGGCGCTTGTCGCGCAGCACGAAGTTGCCAAATCCGGAGATCTTGATCTTTTCCCCGCGGCCCAGCGTCTCCTTCATGGTCTCAAACACAAGATCGACCAGATCGGCGGATTCCTTCTTCGAGAATCCCCCAAGGCGAGAGTAGACCGCCTGAACGATTTCGGCTTTCGTCATGATACCCCCATCGCCCTGTTCTGAAGGGAGGCACGCCGCAACCCCTGAGGACCGTTCAGGAAGCCGCGTGCGGTTCCCCCGACCGGGTTGGGGCAGGATGCCAGCCCGCGTCGGGGAGGTCTAGGGGGTTACGCGGGCTCCCCCCGACGCGCAACGCGCACCGCCACGGACCGCACGAGCGCTGCCGGAACGGATCGGGGCGATGGCGGGCCCGAGCCCGGCAGCGCCCGGTCGCGCGACGCGGCCGGCGGGGCTCGCCGGCCGCGCTTCGCTCAGGCGGCGAGGTCGCCGAGAGACCGCTCCTTGGTCGCCGGCCTGGGCCAGGCGCCGACGACGGACGCGTCGCTCGGCCGAGCGTCGCTCCAGACGGCCGGCGCGCTCGAGGTCGCCTCGCGCCGGCGCGCGATCTGCTCCCGCGCGACCATCGCCGCGACGTAGACGTAGCCGACCGCGAAGAGCACCGCGAACGGCGTGGCGAAGTAGTGCCCCGTCTGGACCGACGCGAGCACCGCGCCGCACGACAGCACGGCGAGCACCGCCTCCGTGAGCGGCAGATCCGTGCGCACCCGGTACCGGCCCTTGTTGTCGCCCTGCTTGGGGGTCCGCACGAACTCGCCGCTCATGCTGCGCAGGCCCTCGAACACCGCCTTCGAGAGGTGCGGCGCGAGCCCCGTCCCGAGCGCGATGAGCATCGGCAGGCGCGCGATCGCGCCCCACCGCGAGCGGCCCTGCGCCGTCTCGGCCAGCATGTAGAACGCGGCGAGCGAGCCCGTCGTCGCCGTGCAGAGCGGCAGGTCGATCGCGACCATCGTCAGCGTGTCGGCGGCGGGGAACAGGACGAGCGCCGGCAGGAGCAGGACGCTCAGCAGGACGAGCAGCGGGTAGGCGAAGTGCGGCGTGAGGTGGAAGAACGCCTCGAGCCGCTGCGCGCGCGAGAGCTCCGCCCCGAGCACGGTCGCCATGAGCTTGCGCGCGGTCTGCACCGTCCCCTTGCCCCAGCGGTACTGCTGCGCGCGCAGCGCCGAGATGTCCTCGGGGAGCTCCGCCGGCGAGACGACATCCTCGCGGTAGACGAAGCGGTAGCCCGCGAGCTGCGCCCGGTACGACAGATCCAGGTCCTCGGTCAGCGTGTCGTGCTGCCAGCCGCCGGCCTCGAGGATGGCGTCCTTGCGCCACATCCCCCCGGTCCCGGAGAAGTTGAACAGGAGGCCCGCGCCGAAGCGCGCGCGGTTCTCGACGAGGTGGTGGCCGTCGAGCATCAGCGCCTGCACCTGCGTGAGGATCGAGACGTCGCGGTTCAGGTGGCCCCACCGCGTCTGGACCATGCCGATCGTCGGATCCTGGAAGTGACCGACGATGGAGCGAACGAAGCCCGGCTGCGGGATGAAATCGGCGTCGAAGATCGCGACGAGCTCGCCCTTCGCGACCTTGAGCCCGGCGTCGAGGGCGCCCGCCTTGTAGCCGACCCGGTCGGTGCGGTGCAGGTACACCGCGTCGATGCCCCGCGCGCGGAGCCGCTCGACGTGCGCCCGCACGAGGCCCTGCGTCTCGTCCGTCGAGTCGTCGAGCACCTGGATCTCGAGCCGGTCCGCCGGGTAGTCCATCCTGGCGACCGCGTCGAGCAGCCGCGCCGCGACGGTCGACTCGTTGAAGAGCGGCAGCTGGACGGTCACCCGCGGGAGATCGCCGTCCGAGAGCGCCGGGACGTCCTGCGCGCGCGCGATCTTCGCGCGGTGCATGCGGCAGAGGATCACGAGGTGCAGCCGGTGCAGGCCGTAGGCGCTGAGACCGAGCAGCACGCCGAAATAGAGCACGCAGAGCAGCATCGAGAGCATCGGGAGCACCTGCCGCCAGCGTGGTGCCGAGCAGCCGTGGGATCTGGCGGGAGGCCGGTCTCCACTCCTGCGGATGCTGGCGAGCAACGAACGCGTACCACCCGCCGAATCCGAAGTTGTCATGCACTTGTAATTCGTTGCAACTCTCTGTCACGAGGTCAGGAAAGTTGACTCCTGCCCCGGCGCTGCCCCCTGTAAAAATGACACCGACCGACAATCCCACATCGCCCCGGTGCGCCGTGATGGCCGTGTTTCGCCGCGAAACGCGCGTCCGCGGGCGACACACGGGGTCAGGCGATCCCCCGATAGGCGCAGTTAAATAAGGCACCCTCGCGTCAGGAATCACCTGGTGAGATGTGCTCTGGGCAAGGTGTTTACCGGATAGTCGAGGCCGGCAGACGGCGCGGCGCGCTCGGAGGGCCTGTCGAGGGGCCGCGCTGCGGGCCCCGGCCGCGGTGGGGGGGGGCGGCCCTCTGGGGGCTCACCTCCGGGGCTTGCGTTCCGGCGAGCCCCTTTTGTGGCTCGCCTGCACTTCAGCCCCTCCGGTGAGCCCCCAGAGGGCCGCACCCCCCGCGGTGGGGGTCGCCGCTGCGTCTGGCGTCGGCGGGCGCGCAGGGCTATCCGTTCGCGGATGAGCCGGGCGCTATTCCAGGAGCTGAGAGCTCGCCAGATCGCATTCCTCGAGGCGCGGCTCGTGTCGGACGCCGCCGCGCGGGCGTGGCGGCGGCACCTGCCCGAAGGCTTCGCCGCGCTGCTCGCGACGCCGCTCGGGGAGCTCGCCGACGCGGCGGCGATCGCGCGCGTGCTCGACGCGCTCGCGGCGGAGGAGTCGCTCCGGCGCGCGGTCCGGCCCGCGGCCGCCGCGGCGATCGCGGCGCTGCTCGAGGCGGGGCGCGGCGAGCAGCGCCGCGCGAAGGAGCTCCTGCCGGAGGGGGCGCGCGACAAGCTCGACCGCATCCTGGAGCAGCCGAAGCTCGTGCCGGAGCGGCTCGTGCGCGAGGTGCTGGAGAGCGACGCGCTCGACGCGGTGATGCGCGACGTCCTCTACGACACGCTGAAGGAGTTCTCCGAGAAGGTGAACCCGTTCTTCGCCGAGTGGGGGCTGCCGGCGCTCCTCAAGCGGGTCGCCCCGTTCGGCCTCGGCGGGGTCGGCAAGACGATGGGCGCGATGCGGGGCGAGTTCGAGCGGCGCCTCGAGCCGGAGATCCGCAGGTTCTTGCAGGGCTTCTCGCGCACGGCGATGCAGCGGGTGCACGACATCCTCGTCGCCAGGGGCGACGCGCCCGAGTTCGTCGCCCTGCGCAAGCACGTCGCGGCGTGGGTGCTGGAGCAGGAGATCCGCGCGCTGCTCGGCCAGCTCGACGCGCGGAGCGCGGCGCTCGTCGAGGCGCTCGGGGCCGACGTCGCCGCGCAGCTCCTGAGGGACCAGCCGGCGCGCCAGCGACTCGAGGAGGCGATCGCGGCGTTCATCGCGGCGCACGCGCGCGAGCCGCTCGGCCAGGCGCTGCAGCGCCTCGGGATCACCCCCGTCCTCGACGTCGACGCGGTCGCGGCCGCGACGTGGCCGGTCGTGCGGAGCCTGTGCGCTAGCGCGCCGGTGCGCGCCTTCCTCGCGTCGCTGGTGGAGGAGTTCTTCGACGGGCTGCCGGACGAGCTCGATCCGCCGGCCTGAGCCCCCCGGGGATCGACGCGGTCGCGCTCAGGCCATCGCCGACGCGTCCGCGACCACGGACTCGATGTACGCGAGGCTGCGCGTCGGGCACACAGGCACCGTCGGCGCGAACGCCTCGACGTCCAGGATGAGCTCGGGGCCGCCCGCGGCCGTCAGCACCACGACGGGCACGCGCGGGTACATCCGGCGGAGCTCTTCCATCTCGCCGTGCGGATCGGCCGCGAGCCGCGGCACGAGCACCATGACGTGCGGGCGCCAGCGGGCCAGCACGTCACGCGCGTGGTCGAGCCCGCAGCATGTCTCCACCGTGTAGTCCCGAGACGTGAGGAACCGGACGAGCGGCTGGGTGTTGCTCGCGTCGTCGTCGATCACCAGAACTCGGGTCGTGCTCTCGATCTCCATGGGTGTCCCCCGTTGTCGGCATGGTCTAACCGCGGCGACTTCAAACCAGAACTTCTACCCCGGTCCGAGGGACACCATACCGCATCGGGGACAGAGCGCGATGTCAATCGCGCCTCATCGCATCGCGCAACGCCGCGATACGCGCCAGAAACACCGGCGCTCTCAACCTGAAGTTCACCGGATCGACGCGGGATCCGCCGCCTCTCAGCCGCCGAGGTAGGCCGCGCGGATCTCCTCGTTCGCTGCGAGATCCCGGGAGTCGCCGCTCATGGCGATCTGCCCCGTACGGAGCACATAGGCGCGCGTGGAGTACTTGAGCGCTAGTCGGGTATTTTGCTCGACGAGGAGTACGGTAGTTCCTGACTCCGCGATCCTGGCGATGGATTCGAAGATGTCGGCGACGAGCCGCGGCGCGATGCCGAGGGAGGGCTCGTCGAGGAGCAGCATGGCCGGGCGCGCCATCATGGCGCGGCCGATCGCGAGCATCTGCTGCTCGCCGCCGGAGAGCGTGCCGCCGTGCTGGTGCATGCGCTCGCCGAGGCGGGGGAAGAGCCGCACGATGTCCTCGAGGGTCTCCGCCATGGTGGGCCCGTGCTTGTGGCACCACGCGCCGAGCTCGAGGTTCTCGCGGACGGTGAGGTTCGCGAAGATCGCGCGCCCCTCCGGGACGAGCGAGACGCCGCAGGCGACGAGCTCCTCGGTGGAGACGGCGGCGAGGTCCCGGCCGTCGTAGCAGATGCGGCCGGAGGCGATCGGCAGGAGCCGGACGATCGTCTTCAGCGTGGTCGTCTTGCCGGCGCCGTTCGCGCCGATCATCGCGACGATCTCGCCGCGCCGCACCTCGAGGTCGATGCCCTTCAGCGCCTTGATGCCGCCGTAGCCGACCTCGAGGCCCTCGACGACGAGCAGGCGCTCGCCGGGCGCCGCGGAGGGGGGCCTTCGCGTCGGGTGGGCCGTCTTCATGTGGCCTCCTCTGCCGCCGCGGCGGGCGCGGGGCGGGGCTCGGCCGCCTCGTCGTCGACCTCCTCGCCGAGGTAGGCCGCGAGGACCTTCGGGTCCCTGCGCACGGCCTCCGGCGTGCCGTGCGAGATCGTCTCGCCGTGGTCGAGGACGTGGATCTCCTCGCACACGCCCATCACGACCTGCATGTTGTGCTCGACGAGCACGACCGTGATCTCGAACGTGTCGCGCAGCCAGCGGATCTGCTGCTTGAGCCCCTCGGCCTCGCCGTAGTTCATGCCGGCCGCCGGCTCGTCGAGCAGCAGGAGCTTCGGCTTGAGCATCATCGCCCGGGCGATCTCGAGCCGCCGCTGGTTGCCGTACGACAGCGACGTCGAGATCTCGTCCGCCATGTCCTCGAGCTGGAACACCGAGAGCAGCGAGAGCGCGCGCTCGGTCATCTCCTGCTCGTCCTTGTAAAAGAACGGCGAGCGGAGCAGCGCCGAGGTGAGCGTCGCCCTCCGCAGGTTCTCGCAGGCGACGAGCACGTTCTCGAGCACCGTGAGCTGGCCGAAGAGGCGGATGTTCTGGAACGTGCGGGCGATGCCGAGGCGCGCGATCTGGCTCGGCCGGAGCGGCGCGAGGTCGATCCCGCCGAAGTGGATCGAGCCCTCGTCGTGCTTGTAGACGCCGGTGATCAGGTTGAACACCGTCGTCTTGCCGGCGCCGTTCGGGCCGATGAGCCCGAAGATCGAGCGCTCCGGCACGCTGAACGAGACGCCGCCGACGGCCCGCAGGCCGCCGAACCGCTTGGTCACTTGCTTCAGTTCGAGGTTCACTCGAGCTCCCTCCCGGTGGGCTTGATCTCGCGTTCGATGGCGGCGCCGGGCGGCGGCGCGCCGTGCGCGGCGGCGGCCTCGGGCGCGGTGGTCGCGGGGACGGGCTCGGCCGGCGCCGCGGCGGGGCGGGTCGGGCGCTTGCGGCGCCGGACGAAGATCTCGCGCTCGCCGAAGAGGCCCCCGGGGCGCAGGACCATGAGGCCGATCAGGATGCTCGCGTAGAGCACCATGCGCAGCGCGTTCAGGTCGAGCGCGGGGTAGGCCGCCTTCAGCGCGAGGACGCTGTCGAGGCCCTGGAGCTGCTCGATGAGCTTGACCGTGAAGGTCACGAGCACGCCGCCCACGATCGCGCCGCTGACGCTGCCCGAGCCGCCGAGGATCACCATCGTGATCGCGTCGAAGGAGTAGTTGAACGTGAACTGGTCGGGCTGGACCGTGGGGTTGCCGTCGCGCATCGAGGCGAGCAGGCTCCCGGCGACGCCGCCGCCCGCGGCCGAGATGACGAACGAGGTCACCTTGTAGCGGGTCGGGTCGACGCCCACGGCGGCGGAGGCGATCTCGTCCTCCCGGAGCGCGCGCAGGGCGCGGCCCCAGCCGGAGAACTTGAGCCGCCACGCGATGAGCGTCGCGAGCACGACGGCGCCGAAGATCCAGAACGGGCCGGCGTACTGCGGGACGCCGGTGTCGTCGGGGCCGGCGTAGCCGATCGGGCCGCCGAGCTCCGCGAGCAGCCTGCCGATCGTCCCCTGGTCGGCGGCGCCGGTGCCCGCGGTGGCGATCGTGAGGCGGAAGATCTCGGCGAAGCCGAGGGTCACGATCGCGAGGTAATCGCCGCGCAGCCGGAGGCTGGGCAGGCCGACCACGAGGCCGAAGAGCGCCGCGACGAGCCCGGCCGCGAGGAGCGCGAGCGGCATCACGAGGAACGAGTCGCCGAACGTCGGGTCGCCGCCGCCGAGCTGCTGGTGCAGGTTGCCGGCGACGATCGCCCCGGTGTACGCGCCGATCCCGACGAAGCCGGCGTGGCCGATCGAGAACTGGCCGGCCATGCCGTTGATGACGTTCAGCGAGAGCGCCGCGACGACGTTGACCATCGCGAACAGCGCGAGCTGTCGCCAGGCGGCGTCCGGCAGGAGGATCTCGAAGCCGAACTCGAGGGCGACGACGACGCCGAGGAGCCCGAGCGCCGTGAGGACGCGCTGCAACGGTCGAGGCATGGCGGGCCACAGTTGAATTGGCCGAGCCGCACCGTCAAGCCGTTGCGTTACTTGATGACGCGCAAATAGGGGGGCAGCTCGCGCTTCGGCTTGCCCGATCCGCGGCGCTGGGGCCCGGGCTCACCGGAGCTCCCCGATTCGTCGTCTTCGACCTCATCGCCGGAGCGCACCGGCGCGAGGGCCGGCGCGGGCACCGGCGAGAGCGGCCGCACCGGCGCGCTGGCATCGCGCGCCGGCGCCTCGCCCGCGCCGCGGGCGCCGGCCTCGGCGTCGGGCGCGGCGGGCTCGCCCTCGTGGCGGCGCGCGCCGGGGGCGCGCGCCCGGGCCGCCTCCGCGGAGGGCTCGTCGTCGCCGGAGGGCGCGACGGCGGCCAGCCGGGGGCGCGGCCGCTTGGCGGGCTTCTGCGGCGAGGACGCGCCGGGGCGCTGCTGCTTCGGCCCGGGGAAGTCGGCGGGGATGTCCTCGGGCCAGACCATGCCGCGCTGATCCTCGCTCACGAGCGCCCAGATCGCGTGCCACGGCAGGCGGCACCAGAACGGCACGCGGTTGAACGAGAGCGTGCAGCTGATCCCCTCGTCGTCCACCCTCAGGTCGGGGATGGGGATCGCCATGTTCAGCCCGACCTGCAGGATGAGCTGCGGCTGCCCCGTGAACCACTTGGGGACGGAGACGCCGGGCCTGCGTGGGTCGAGGTGGATGAACACGCTCGGCTCTCGCTCGAGGAGGGCCAGCGCGACGTCCTTTTTCGGCGGGAGCGGTCGCTGCACGTCGGACATCGTACTGCTCTGCCCAATACCCCGGACCGAGCGGGTCCGCCAGCGCTTCGGGGCGCCGGGCGCGGCGTGAGGCGCCGGCGCGCACGCCGCATGGCGAGACCCGCCGGGCGACTCCAGCAACTCTGTAGAAAGACCACGACAGGCGCGCAACATCCGGTCAGCGCCGCGGCGCCGAGCGGCTCACGACGCGGACCCCCGGCTCAGCTCGACGGGGACCTCCGAGACGGTGACCCGGTGCTTGCCGCTGCTCGTGAGCGGGATGTGGTCGACGATCTGGATCCGGATCTCCGCGCGCTCCCCCAGGTGCTTCCGGACGGTGCGCTCGATGAGCTCCGCGGTCTCGGACCGGAAGCCCTTGCCGGGCACGAGCCGGACGGTGATGGCGCGCCGCCGGTCCTGGTGAACCTGGTAGCCGGCGATCGTCGGCTGGTCCTTGATGATCTGCGGGAAGAGCTCCCCCGCGAGCAGCCGCCCGTCTGGGCCGACCAGGAGATCGAGGACCCGGCCCTCCACCGAGGCGAGCATCGGCAGCCCGCGGCCGCACGCGCACGGCGCCGCGGCGGCGACCGCGACGTCCTGGTTCTTGTAGCGGATGAGCGGCATCGACCGGCAGAGCAGGTCGGTCACGACGACCTCACCCGCCTCGCCCGGCAGCGCGTGCCGCCCGTCGCGGAGCAGCTCGACGAACACGCCCTCCGTGTTGATGTGCTTGCCCTCGTGCCGCTCGCACTCCGCGGCGATGAGCATGAGCTCCCGGCAGCCGTACCGGTCGAACACTGGCGCGGCGAAGGCGCGCTCGATGGCCTCGCGCTGGTGCGCGAACAGCCGCTCCGCCGTGGTGACGACCCCGCGCGGGGCGGGGAGCGGGCGCCCCGCCGCGAGCGCGTACCGCGCCGCCTGGTACAGCGCGTTCGTGTATCCGACGATGAGCTGCGGCCGATACCGGGCGATCTCGTCGAGCACGGCGGCGAGCCGCCGCTCGGACAGGTCGTAGGCGCAGATCATCTTCTTTCGGAGGACGACCTCGTGCAGGGAGCGCTTCGCCTTCTTCAGGAGCGTCTCCCCGATCTGGGCGCCCCAGAAATGGACCTCCCTGTCGCCGAGCCGGGCCCCCGCCCACCCGTCGGCGCGCATCGCGGCCGCGATGCGGCGCTCGTAGGTGCGATGATCGAAGCGGAACCGCACCGGCTCGCCCGTGGAGCCGCCCGTGCCGCTCGCGTAGAGTCGGCCGGTGAAGCCCTCCGCCAGGAGCTCTCCGCCGTGCGCGCGGAGATCGGCCCGCGTGAGGATGGGAAAGCGCAGGAGGTCTTCCGGCGACTTCACGGAGGCGGCGCGCACGCCGTACTCGGCGAACCGGGCCCGGTACAACGGGACGTTCTGCTCGGCGAACGAGAGCGCGGCGAGCATCCGCCGAAAGCCGAGCTCGCGAACCTCCTCCTCCGATCGCCACTGCGAGCGCTCGAGCTCCCCCAGCGCCTTCAGGGTCTCCCTGCCCCGGAGCCGGGTCTCGTAGAGTGGAAACAGGACATTTCGGAGCAGCCCACCGTACATGAGGAGAGCCTCCCTTCGAATCATCGCGAGTCAAGCCGCGACGGGTGGTTCTCCTGCAATCACCTTGAATCGTGGTGGAGAGTTTGACCGAAGCGTCGCGCGCCGGCGACTTCCGTCCAGGCGCGGACAGCGGTGCTCGACTCCATCGCTGCACAGGCACGCTTCCATCGCCTGGCCGGCCGGCGCGCTCCGCAGGACGCCGCGGGGGGTGGTCGCGCCGGGGGCGTGTCAGCCGGCGCTGGCCGCTGCCGATGCGCGCGATCCGAAGATGGCGATCGTGGCGCCCGCGAGGATGACCGCCGCGCCCGCGACCTCCGTGGCGGAGGGGACGGCGCCGAGCCACAGGGCGCCGAGCAGGATTCCGCCCAGCGTCTCGCCCGGGGACACGAGCGCCACGATGGCCGGGGACATGCGGCGCGCGGCCGCCTGGATCGCGGTGTGGCCGAGGAGGGTGGGGACGAGCGCGAGCGCGACGATGGCGACGGCGGCGTGCGGCGGCGGCGGGGCGACGCCCTCGAGCGCGCCGGGCGCGACCGGGAGCGCCGCCGCGAGGAAGGCCGCGGCGCTCGCGTAGACGAGCGCCGCGTAGCTCCGCGTCGGCAGGGCGTCCCGGAGCGCCCGGGCGAAGGACACGTAGAGGCCATAGAGGACGGCGGCGCCGACGACCATGAGGTCGCCCGAGAGCCTGTGATCGCCGGCGCCGGCGCCGCGCGCGACGAGGAGCGCGCCGGCGGTGGCGAGGAGCACGCCGACCCGCTCGGAGCGCGTCGGGCGGACGCCGAAGAACCCCCACGCGCAGAGCACGACGGCGAGCGGCTCGAGCGAGATGAGCGAGAGCGCCGCGGGCACGGAGGTGCGATCGAGCCCCCAGAGGAAGAGCGCGAAATGCGCGGCGAGCAAGAGGCCCGCGCAGAGCACGGCGGCGCGCTCGCGGAGGGAGAGGCGGGCGATCGAGCGGGCGAGCCCGCGCAGGTCGAGCACGGAGAGCGCGATCGCGGCGAGCGCCACCCGGCCGAAGGCGATGAAGAGCGGATGGACGGGGCGAGCGTACCGGGCGAGCGGGCCGCTCACGGCGAAGGCGGCGCTGGCCAGGACGACGAAGAGCACGGCGCCCCGGGCCGTGGCGCGCTGCTTGGCCGCCATGCGGTGGTGCTAGGGCCGCGGCCCGGGGAAGACAATCAAATCACGGAGAGGGGCGGCGGGTGGCGCGGCCCTCTGGGTGCTCCCCGAAGGGGCTGAAGTGCAGGCGAGCCATCAAAGGGGCTCGCCGGAACGCAAGCCCCTTCGGGGAGCACCCAGAGGGCCGCGCCACCCGCCGCGCGGGCTCAGCGGGGCACGACCGGCGGCGGCGCGATGACGTCGAGGTTGAGGCCGCCGGGGTACTGATAGCTGGTGTACGAGCCGTAGCCCATCACCTGGATGCCGACGGGCGCCGAGGCGGTCAGCACGTGAGCGCCGTTGTTGCCGGGGCCGAGCGCGACGCGCGCGACGCCGAAGCCGGAGCCGATCGGGGTCGGCGCGAGGTCGAGCGTGGCGTCGTCGAGCGTGACCGAGGCGTCCAGGGGCAGGACGATATCGACGTAGCTCTCGTCGTAATCGCTGGGCGCCAGGAACACGTACTTGGTGCGGTACTGCTCGACCGCGGTGGAGAGGCTCTGCGACGGATCGCCCTTCTGATCGCTGTCGTTGCCGAGGTCGACGAGCTCGGCGCTCAGCATGAACGAGCTGACCGCGAACTCATGATCTCCCACGACCTCGAAGTCCCTCCTCACCATGTCGAGGTCGACGACCTGACCGGCGTCGAGCCGGGTGGGCGCGCCGTCCGGCCGGCCGGAGGGATAGGTCAGCGTCGTGCCGTCCACGTTGCCGTAGAGGCGCACGATGTGCCCGACGGCCTCTCCGCCGGGCGAGGTGGGGACCGTGACGAAGTAGCGCTTGCCGAGGGTCTCGGCGGGGAACACCGACTCCTCGAGGTGGTCGCAGGCCTGGTAGGGGCTCGGCGACTGCGCGCACGCCATGCCCGTCAGCACCTGGACGGGGTGCGTGGCGGAGACGAGGCTGCCGCTGAGGTCCGATCGCGGGTCGCTCAGGATCTCGACGACGTCGCCCTCGTCGAGCTCGACGGTGAAGATGCCGCCCCCCTCGGTCTCGGGGACGCCGCCGCCGGCGAGCACCCGGCCGCCTCCGGCCACCTGCACGGTGACGGTCGTGCCGTCCTGGATGCCGGTGATGGTCATGAAGCCGCCGATCTCCGCCCTGGGCCAGCCGTCGCGACCGGTGATTCGATAGTTGCCGGTCATCGCCGTGCTCGGCAGGAGCAGCGAGGCGTCGTTGCTGAAGGAGAAGCAGCCGAGGGGCTCGCGGCTGGACGGGCAATCGTAATGCCCGGGGCAGGAGGACCAGCTCTTCCCCTCGGGGCCGCCCTCGCCCTGGTACTCGAGCGCGTTGAACTGGTAGACGGTGACCGGCCTCGTCGAGACGAGGTGATAGGCGCCGTCGTTCACGCGGACGGAGCGGGTCATCTCCACGGAGTTGCTGCACCTGTCCATGTCAGGCCCCTTCAGCTCCGGGACCCAGGGGAGATAGATCTTGGTCAGGCTGTTGGGCGGGACCTGCTCTTGCGCCAGGACCTCGTCGCCGCGCGTCACCTCGACCTCGGCGACCTCATCGCCCGCGTTGGCGACGACGACGGCGTAATCGAAGGTCGACCAGACGATGTTCGCGGTGACCGTGGGCCAGAAATCGCAGCCGATATAGGACCTGAGCGCGGCGGCCTGCTCGCACGTCCTCGGGTCGCCCCCCGGGAGGGGATCGTCGCTGCCTGGGGTGCCGCTGGCGAGATCGTCCCCGAGGCTGCCGGCGCTGCCCATGTCGCCGGAGCTCGCCTCGTCCCCCGAGCCAACGCCGCCCGAGCCAGCGCCGCCCGAGCCGCCGTCGCCCGAGCCGTCAGCGCCAGCGCTCCCGGGGCGCGCGGAGCTCGACGCACCACCACCGGCGGAGCATGCCACCGCGGAGACGGCGCCCATCCATAGTCCCAGGCCGAGGAAAAGAGAGTGCTTCGTGATCTGCATGGGCCCTCCCGGAAACGGACTTCATGCACAGAGGCCTGTGCGACAGCCCGGCTAGCGTGGAAATTACGTTGGATTGTCTGAGGGAGTTGGTGGGGTGCTTGCCCACTCCTGGACACGGTGGCGTCCCCCCTCCGCGCTACGCGGTTTTGACCCACGACGCAAGCACATCAAATATTTCCATCATTGATGTTATCCGGCCGCAGGGTGGATATTCTGGAGGCCCGGAGAAGATGAGTTGTCGATCACGAGATCGGGTGTTCGTGTTCGGGTCGGACGGGTTGCCCTGCCGGGCCCGATGCCCGGTGCAGATGCGCCGTGGTGGCTCACCCGCGTTGGGTTGGGTGGACGTCAAGTGAGCTGGCCCGGACGGGGGCAGGGGTGATCCAGGGCGGGATTACGACGACGGAGGGAGCGGGATCGGAATGGAACGAGCACGAGCACGAGCACGAGCACGAGCACGAGCACGCGCACGCGCACGCGCACGAGCACGCGCACGCGCACGAGCACGCGCACGCGCACGAGCACGCGCACGAGCACGCGCACGCGCACGAGCACGCCAGACGAGGACGGGAAACGGGGACGGGAGACGAGGACGGAGGACGGGAAACGGGGACGGGAGACGAGGACGGAGGACGGGAAACGGGGACGGGAGACGAGGACGGAGGACGGGAAACGGGGACGGGAGACGAGGACGGAGGACGGGAGACGAGGACGGAGGACGGGAACGCTATCCGGGGAGATTGCCTCCCCCGGTCAGGCGCGCGGCTGCGGTCTTCCCGCCTCAAGCAGGGGTTTCAGGAACTGCCCCGTGTAGGAGCCCGGCACCTTCGCGACGGCCTCCGGTGTCCCCTCGGCGATGACCCGACCGCCGCCAGAACCCCCCTCCGGGCCGAGATCGATCACCCAGTCCGCGCACTTGATGACGTCGAGGCTGTGCTCGATGACCACCACGGTGTTGCCCGATTCGACCAGCCGATGCAGCACCCCGAGCAGCTTGCGGATGTCCTCGAAGTGCAGCCCCGTCGTCGGCTCGTCGAGCACGTAGAGCGTGCGCCCCGTCTGGCTCTTGCCAAGCTCGCGGCTCAGCTTCACCCGCTGCGCCTCGCCGCCGCTCATCGTCGGCGCGCTCTGGCCAATCTTCATGTACCCGAGGCCGACCTCGACCAGCGTGTCGAGGACGCGCCGCAACGACACATGATGCTCGAACAGCCGCACGCAATCCTCGATGCTGGTGTCCAGGATGTCGGCGATGCTCTTGCCCTTGTACCGCACCGCGAGCGTCTGCGCGCTGTAGCGCTTGCCCGCGCACACCTCGCAAGGGACGTAGACGTCGGCGAGGAAGTGCATCTCGACCTTCACCATGCCGTCGCCGCTGCACGCCTCGCAGCGCCCCCCCTTCACGTTGAAGCTGAACCGCCCCGGGCCGTAGCCCCGCGCGCGCGACTCCGGCAGCTCGGCGAAGATCTCTCGGATCTGATCGAACGCCTTCGTGTACGTCCCCGGGTTCGAGCGCGGCGTGCGGCCGATCGGCTTCTGGTCGATCGCGATCACCTTGTCGAGCGCCTCGAGCCCCTCGATCGCCCGGTGCGCGCCGACCGGCTCGGTGCTGTTGTGCAGCGCCCGGCCGAGCGCCGGCAGCAGGATGCCGTTCACCAGCGAGCTCTTGCCGGCGCCGCTCACCCCCGTCACCGCGAGCAGCACCCCGAGCGGGAACCGGACGTCGATGCCCCTCAGGTTGTGCTCGGCCGCGCCCAGGATCTCCAGCCACCCGCGCGGCGCGCGCCGCGCCTCGGGCACCTCGATGCGCACGCGCCCCGCGAGGTACGCGCCGGTCACGCTGTCGGGGTCGCGCGCGATCTCCTCGGGCGTCCCCGCCGCCATCACCCGGCCGCCGAGGTGCCCCGCCCCGGGGCCGAAATCCACCACGTGATCGGCGGCCCGGATCGTCTCCTCGTCGTGCTCCACCACCAGCACCGTGTTGCCCAGATCGCGCAGGCGGCGCAGCGTGTCGATGAGCCGCTGGTTGTCCCGCTGGTGCAGGCCGATGCTCGGCTCGTCGAGCACGTACATCACCCCGGAGAGCTCGCTCCCGAGCTGGCTCGCCAGCCGGATGCGCTGCGCCTCGCCGCCGCTCAGCGTGGGCCCCGAGCGATCGAGCGTCAGGTAATCGAGGCCCACGTTCAGCAAGAAGCTCAGCCGGGTCGAGATCTCCCGCCGTACGCCCTCCGTGATCTTCTGCCGGTTTCCCGGCAGCTCCATCCGGGCGAAATGCTGGTACGCGTCCTTGACCGTCATCGCGGTGACGTCGGCGATCCCCTCGCCCGCGATGCGCACCGCGAGCGACTCGGGGCGCATCCGCCGGCCGCCGCAGGCGTCGCACGGCCGCTCGCTCATGAACTTGCGGTAGGAGTCCCGCGCCGTCTCCGACGACGACTGCTGGAACCTGCGCATCAGGTTCGGGATCACCCCCTCGAAGCGCATCCCCCACGTCCCGTGGGTCTCGGTCCCCTCCTTGCCCCACGTCACCGAGATGCGCTTGCCCGAGAGGCCGTAGAGCACCATCTCCTGCTTCTTCGCGCCGAGCTTGCGCCACGGGGTGTCCAGGTCGACGGAGCACGCCTTCGACACGGCGTCGACGATGCGGAACGTCCAGCCCTCGCCGCGCGCCATGGCCGACGCCCAGGGGGCGATGGCGCCCTCCCGGATCGACCTCGAGGGGTCCGGGATCACGAGGGCCGGATCGACCTCCAGCCGGGTGCCGAGGCCGTTGCAGGCGCCGCACATGCCGAGCGGGCTGTTGAACGAGAAGCTCTGCGGCGAGAGCTCGGGGAAGCTGTGGCCGCAGCACGAGCGCGCCGCGCTGAACAGGAGCGGCGCGTCCGGCCGCCGCCGCCGCGCGCCCGCCCCCTCGTCGGCCTGGAGCTCGACCCGGATCTCGCCGCGCCCCTCCTGGAGCGCGAGCTCGACGCCCTCGGCGATGCGCTGGCGCTCGTCCGCGCGCACCACCAGCCGATCGACCACGAGCGCGATGGTGTGCTTCAGCTTCTTGTCGAGCCGCGGCAGGTCGTCGAGCCGGTGCTGCGCCCCGTCGATCTCGACCCGCACGAAGCCGCGGCCCCGGAGCTCCTCGAAGAGATCCTTGAACTCGCCCTTCCGGTGCGTCACGAGCGGGGCGAGCAGCACGAACCGCGTCCCCTCGGGCATCGCGAGGAGCTCCTCGACGATCTGCTCCGAGCTCTGCGCCCTCACCGGCTTGCCGCAGAGGTGACAGTGCTGCTCGCCAGCGCGCGCGTAGAGCACGCGCAGGTAATCGTAGATCTCGGTGATGGTGCCGACCGTGGAGCGGGGATTGCTCGACGCGCTCTTCTGCTCGATGGCGATCGTCGGGGACAGGCCGCGCAGGTGCTCGACCTGGGGGCGCTCGAGCTGGCCGAGGAACTGCCGCGCATAGGAGCTCAGCGTCTCGACGTAGCGCCGCTGCCCCTCGGCGTAGAGCGTGTCGAACGCCAGGCTCGACTTGCCCGATCCGCTCACCCCCGTGAACACCACGAGCTTGCGCTTCGGCACCTCCAGCCGGTCGATGCGGAGGTTGTGCTCCCGCGAGCCGAGCACCTCGATGAAATCCGGCTCGCGCGCCGCCTCGAGGAGCTTGAGCGTCGGCCGCGCCTCGACCTGCGCGGGCCCCGCCGCGGGCGCGGCAGGCCCCGCTCCCCGCGCGCTCGATGCGCCGCCCGACCCCGGCCTGGCCAGCACCGCGCCCGCAGAGGTGGAGGAGATCGATTGCGATCGTGTGGATCCGTTCGTTCGCGCGCCCATCGTGGTTCCCCGCCGGCCTTAACATGGTGGCGCGCTTTCCGGCACTCGATGTTCCATGGAAAAACAGACAAGCTGGGCGCAATGGTGAGCGCCATGGTGAGCACCGGGACACGGCGCCGGCGGTGGTGCGTCCCTCTGGGGGCTCACCGGACGGGCTGAAGTGCAGGCGAGCCACAAAAGGGGCTCGCCGGAACGCAAGCCCCGGAGGTGAGCCCCCAGAGGGCCGCACCACCGCCGGCGCTCAGCGCCCGGGCGGTGCGCCGGAGGCGGCGCGCCAGCGCACGACAACGCAGGTGACGTTATCGGGACCACCGTTCTCGTTGGCGCGTTTGACGAGCCGCGATGTCATCTCGCCGAGATCGGGGTGCGTCTCGAGGATACTGGCGATATCTTGCGCTGACACCACGCCGGACAGGCCGTCCGAGCAGAGCAAGAGGATATCGCCGCTCTCGATGGCGTCGATCCGCGTCTCCACCTCGACCGCCTCGTCGGTGCCGAGCGCCCGCGTGATCACGTGCTGGAGCGGGAACGAGCTGGCCTGCTCGGGGAGGAGGTGGCCGAGCCGGATGCACTCGTTGACCAGCGAGTGGTCCCGCGTGAGCAGCTCGAGGCGGTGATCGCGGAGGCGGTAGACGCGGCTGTCGCCCACGTGCGCGATGGCGACGAAGCCGTCGCGCGCGAGCGCGGCCGCGAAGGTGGTGCCCATCCCGCGCTTCTCCCGGTCGCGGCGCGCCGCAGAGAAGATGCGGCCGTTCGCGAGCTGGATGCCCGCGACCAGCAGGGGGAGGCCCTGATCGACGTAGCGGGCCTCGGCGCCCCGGAGGGTCGGGGGGCCGACGCCGACCGCGATGGGCCAGGTGGACTCCGGGTCGTTGAAGAAATCGCGCACCGTCTCGATCGCCATGCGCGAGGCGACCTCCCCGGCGGCGCGCCCTCCCATCCCGTCGGCCACGAGGAACAGCCCGCGCGACTCGAGGATCGCGTAGCTGTCCTCGTTCGTGTCCCGGACCATGCCGGGGTGGGTGATCCCGGCGGCCTCGACGACGAGGTGACGCTGCACGGCGCCGTTCCCTGGGTTGCTCACGGGCACACCCTGCCGAGCGACGGGCGCTCCTCTCCCGTGAGCTCCGTGAACCGCGCCCCTTCCGGCGCCTGGATCGAATCGACCGCGCGAAACAGGAGGCCTCGTCTGCTCATTCCGCTGCCCGCTCCGACTCCTCCAGAGCGTACGCGCCAAGGATCGGTCGCGTCCACCAGATCAGGCCTCGGGCCGCGCCCGCCCGCGGCCGCCCGCCCGGGGGTCGGTGGCCGTGCCGGGGGTGCGCAGGAGGGTATTCCGTTTCCACCGTCCTGTGCCGCCGCGGGCTCTGGACCGTCTGCCGCGGCGCGGCGCATGACCGGACCGACCCGAACGCCCCGGCGCGGCGCGCCCGTCACGGGACCGCGAACCGCTCGGCGCCGCCGCCGGAGCACGCGCTCAGGGCGAAGCCGAACCGGTCCTCGCTGCCCTCCTGCATGATGCGCTCGAGATTGCGGCAGGCGTGACGGAACACCCCTTGCAACGCATAACGGTCCTTGCTGTTCACGACGACCACGACGCCCGTGAGCGTGACCTCGAGGTGGTAGGTGATGGGATCTCCCTCGATGGTGTACCGGGTTGTGGTGAACTCGGCGGGCTCGCGGTCCTTGTACGCCTGCCAGATGCACTCGCGCGCCCTGGCGTCGTACCCCTCGCCGCGCTTGACAACCTCGGTGCCGCACTGCTTGAGCGGCGGCGCCGGCGGCGCGCTCTGCACCTTTTCGGGGGAGGGCCCGCAGGCGCAGGCGAGCAGGAAGAGCACGAGGGCAGCGGGCGAGCGGCCGGACGAGCATGACATGGCGACTCTTTACCTAACGCGATCCGCGGAAGAGTGATGCTTTTTTTCGGGCGGGCCGGCGGCGTGTGCCGGTGTCGCCGCTGGCCCGCGGAGGGGCCTTCTTCCGGGTGGGCTTCTCGGGCTCGGGCTCGAACGCGGCGACCAGGGCGCCGAGATCCTGGAGGCTGGCCACGAGCGCGCGCAGGTAGTGGTCGGAGAGGCGCTCGGCTGCGCAGAGCGCCCGGGCGGCGAGCACCTGGGCGTTGTAGGGGCCGGCGTCCGCCGGGACGTTGTCGGCGGCCCGCGCGACCGCGAGCGTCGCGCGGGCGCTCACCAGGGACTCGTGAAACAGCGCGCTCGACAGGGCGTTGCTGAGCGCCTGGGCCTGCCGCTTGACCCGGCGCTCGACGGCGTCGCCGTCGCACGGGAGCTGGGCCAGGTCGCGCGCGAGCGGCTCGGGCAGGCGCATGTCACGCGCCGCCGCCTCGCCGCGCAGGCGCGCGAGCCAGGGGACGGCGGTCATCTGCCGCTCGGCCGCGAGCTCGCGCAGGCGGCGCCGCACGGCCTTGACGACGAGCGCGACCTCGCCGCGCTCGAGCGCGGCGGCGAGCGCGCCGTCCTCGGCGCCGCCGGCCTCGGCGAGGGCGCGGAGCTGGCTCGCGGCGTCGGCGCGCGCGCGGCGGAAGGCGGCCTCGAGCGCCGCGAGCCGCGCGGAGGCGCGGGCCTCGAGGCGCGCGCGGGCGCCGCCGTCGAGCGCGCGGGCGCGCTCGAGGAGCACCTCGATGAAGCGGCAGGCTGCCGGATCGAAGCGGTCGGCGCCGGCCTGCCGCAGCGCCGCGAGGCGTGCGGCCGCCGACCCTGCGGCCGCCGACCCAGGTTGAGGCTCGTGAGCCGCCGACCCAGGTTGCGCCGACCGCGCCGACCCAGGTTGCGCCGACCCAGGTTGCGCCGACCCAGGTTGCGCCGACCCAGGTTGCGCCGACCGCCCGCCCACGCCAGCCGACCGTGGTTGAGGCGCGCGACGCTCTTCGGCCTCCGCCCTCTCTGGAGCAAAATCCGATACGGACGTCATCGCGACGTCCCTTGTCGGGGGATGGGCGAGATCTCCACACGGCGGTTCTTCGCCCGGTTCTCGCTGGTATCGTTGGGCGCCACCGGGTGCATCTCGCCGAAGCCGGCCGCGAACAGCGCCGCGTCAGGAACGCCGGCGGCGGCGAGCGCGCGGGTCACCGTGAGCGCGCGCTGCGCCGAGAGCTCCCAGTTGTCCGCATAGCCCCGGGAGGAGTTCGTCAACGGCCGATCGTCCGTGAAGCCGCTCACCATGATGAGCTCGTCATGGTGCTCCAGGTACGCCTTGAGCGGATCAGCGAGCGCGCGGAGCAGCGCGATGCCCTCCGGCTGAAGCTCGGCCGAGTTCAGCGCGAACAGGATGCTGCCTCGGATCCCGATGCGTCCCTCGCTCAGGGTGATCCTCCCCTCGGCGAGCGGTCCGGCCAGGGCGCGCTCCAGCGTCTCCAGGCGCGCGCGCTCCGCCGCCCGGGTGGCGCGCTCGGCGGCGAGATCGCGGGCGAGATCCACCTGGAACGCGATCGCCCAGACGAAGAAGAGCACGAAGAGCCCGAACAGGCACGCCATGAGGTCGCCGAAGACCGGCCAGACCGCCGCCTGCTCCACCACGTCGTCTTCCGCGGGGATCAGGGACATCGGCGCGCGCTCCCTGCGGCCCGCGGGCGCACGACGCCGCGGCGCGAGGTGCCGGGGCGAGCCGGGAGCGCGCGGCGGCGGCGCATCAGCTCGTCCTGCTCCTCAGCGCCCGTAGCTCGGAGAAGAGCTCGCGCTGGAACTGCAACGAGTGGTCGAAGACCTCACGGGTCTGGTCGAGGTAGGCGCCGAGCAGGTCCGTCGCCTCGCCGTGCTCCCGGCGCTCGATCGCGTCCTCGATCGCGCCGAGGCTGTTCAGCCAGCGATCGCTCGCGTCACGGTACCGGTCCACGGCGACGGTGAACATCTCGGCCACCGCCGTCATCTCGGCGCCGCCGGCCCGCACGAGCTCCGAGGCCTCACGCACCACCGCCGCGGTCGCCTCGAGGCTCTCGCCGAGGCCGCGCGCGTGGGCGCCGAGCCGCTCGGCCAGCCCGTCGGCCGCTTCCCGCCGCGCCCCCTCGAGCCGCTCCTCGAACGCCGCCAGCCGCGACGCCTGCTCCGCCAAGAGCCCCCGCGCCGCCCCCGCGAGCTCCGCCACCCGCGCCTCGGCCCGCGCCTCCCGCTCCGCCGCGCTCCGCTCCGCGGCCTCCGCGAGCTCCGCCACCCGCTCGGCCTGCTCCCGCGCGCTCCCGGCCATCCCCGCCGTCGCCTCCGACAGCCGGTCCAGGAGCGCGTCCAGCCGCGCGTCCCGCGCCGCGTCCGCCTCCGCACGCGCCGTCAGCCGCTCCGACGCCTCCGCGATCAGCCGCGACGCCGCCTCCGGCGCCGCCTGCGCCGCTCGCGCTGCCTCCGCCAGCGGGCCCGACAGCGCCTCGCCCAGCGCCGAGAGGTGCGCCGCCCGCGCGGCTTCCAGCTCCGCCTCCCGCTCCGCCGCCTCCGCGGCACGCGCCGCCTGCGCCTGCTCCAGCCGCTCGATCGCCTCCCCCACCACCCCCGCCAGCCGCTCCGCCTGCTCCCCCAGCCGCGACGCCGACGCGGCCTCGAGCTCGCGCCGCCGCGCGAGCGCGTCCCGCTCCAGCCGCTCCAGCCGCTTCGCCGCGCCCTCCTCCAGTTGCTCCAGCCGCGACGACACCCCGCCCTCGAGCCGCTCCAGCCGCGACGACACCCCGCCCTCGAGCCGCTCGAGGCCCTCGCCGAGGCCGCGCGCGTGGGCGCCGAGCCGCTCGGCCAGCCCGTCGGCCGCCTCCCGCCGCGCCCCCTCGAGCCGCTCCTCGAACGCCGCCAGCCGCGACGCCTGCTCCGCCAAGAGCCCCCGCGCCGCCTCCGAAAGCTCCGCCACCCGCGCCTCGGCCCGCGCCTCCCGCTCCGCCGCGCTCCGCTCCGCGGCCTCCGCGAGTTCCGCCACCCGCTCGGCCTGCTCCCGCGCGCTCCCGGCCATCCCCGCCGTCGCCTCCGACAGCCGGTCCAGGAGCGCGTCCAGCCGCGCGTCCCGCGCCGCGTCCGCCTCCGCACGCGCCGTCAGCCGCTCCGACGCCTCCGCGATCAGCCGCGACGCCGCCTCCGGCGCCGCCTGCGCCGCTCGCGCTGCCTCCGCCAGCGGGCCCGACAGCGCCTCGCCCAGCGCCGAGAGGTGCGCCGCCCGCGCGGCTTCCAGCTCCGCCTCCCGCTCCGCCGCCTCCGCGGCACGCGCCGCCTGCGCCTGCTCCAGCCGCTCGATCGCCTCCCCCACCACCCCCGCCAGCCGCTCCGCCTGCTCCCCCAGCCGCGACGCCGACGCGGCGTCCGCTTCCCGCCGCGCGAGCGCCTCCGCGTCGAGGCGGCGCGCGAGCGCCTCCAGCGAGTCGCCCGCGAGCGCGCCGGCGCGCTCCACCGCCTGCGAAAGGAGCGGCCTCACCACGCCGGCCGCGACGTCGGCCGTCTGCCGGAGGCCCGCCGCGATGTCGCCGCGGATCTCGGCCGCGGCCGTCGTCAGCGAGGCAGCGACCTGCCGCGCCCCCTCGGTCTGCACGGCGACGAGCCGGTCCTCCAGGCGCTCGAGCCGCGCGGTGGCCTCGCGCAGCGACGCGGCCGCGCCGGGGAGCGCCTCGCCCTGGCGCGCGAGCGCCTCCAGCGCCGCGAGCTGTCGCCCCGCCGTCGTCAGCGCCGCGAGCGGGCCCGCCGCGTACGCCTGGAGCGCGGCCGCGGCCGCCGCCTCGGCCCGGCGCACGAGCACCGCGCCGAGCCCGAGCATCGCCGACGCCGACACGCCCGCCGCCGAGGTGCCGAACGCGCGCGACAGGCCCTGCATCGGCGCGGCCAGGCTCTCCCGCAGCGCGTCCACGTCGGCGCTCCGGGTCAGCGCCTCGCGCGCCCCGCGCAGCGTCTCGAACAGGCCCAGGAAGGTGCCGAGCAGCCCGATCATCACGAGCAGGCCGATGAGGTACGAGGCGAACGAGGCGCCGGCCGGCGCCAGCGGCACCCCGGCGATCCGCGCCTCGAGCATCGCCCGGAGCGGGGCGCTGCTCTGCTCGACCGCAGCCCGCGTCGCCGGCCGCGGCAGCGCCGCGAGCTCGCGCCCGAGCCGCGCGGCCCGGCCCGCGCGCAGGAACAGCTCGAGCGTGCCGAGCGCGAGCCCGAGCGCGATGAGCTGGACCAGGCGGTACGCGAGCGGGTCCGTCCCGCGGTAGACGAGCGCCGCCCGCGCCACCAGGGCGAGGCCGAGCGCCCCGGTGAGGAGCACCAGGAGCCGCGTCGTCCACTGCCGCGCCGTCGCAAACCGCATGATGAACGCCCCGGCGAGCTAGGCGGGCGCGCCCGCCACGGCCCCGTCGACGAGGGCGAGCAGCCTGCCCGCCTCGTGCGCGAGCGCCGCCTGGACCACGAGCTCCATGCGCTGGAGCTCGCGTCCGAGCCACGAGCCCTGCCCGAACCAGGCCGCGACGTGCTCGAGCCGGACCTCCTCCGGCAGCGCGGCGACGGCCGCGCGCAGGCCGCGCGCGAAGCAGCGCGCGAGGCCGGGGACGAGCTCGCCGAGCGCGCGCTCGCGCCGCTTCTGGGTGGCGGACGCGATCGCCGCGTCGAGCTGCTCGAGGCGCGCCGCGCCCGGGCCGAGCGCGCGCAGCGCCGGCGCGAGCTCCTCGCGCAGCGCCCGCGTCTCGAGCCGGATGCGCCCGAGGGAGCGCGCCGCGAGCTCGCCGAACGGCTCCCAGATCTGCCCGGCCGCGGACGCGAGCTCGCGCCCCGCGCGCGGGCGCGTCGACAGCGCCCCGGTCTGCTCCAGGATCGCGAGCATAGCCTCCGCGTCGGGCAGCCTGTTGCGCCGCTGGAACGGCGCGGCGAACACGTGATCGAGCGCCTCGGCGAGCTCGCCGAGGCGGTCCGCGGCGAGCTCGCGGACGCCGGCGCGCGCCTCGTCCGAGGCCGGCGGCGCCGGCGGCGCGGCGCGGCGGTCGAGCAGCGAGAGCTCGCGCGCGAGCGAGACGCTGCCGTGCAGGTCCATGAGCCCCGCGAGGACCGCCGCGGGGTCGGAGGCCCCCGGGCGCGACGCGCGCGGCCCCTCCGCGAGCGCCGCGACGGCGGCCGCGAGGGGGCGCGAGGTCAAGGGCCCCCGCCCCAGGGACCCGGCTCCGGGGTAAAGCATCTGCACAGCGGCGCGTTGTTAGCCGTCGCGGCGCGGAGCCGCAAGCCTGTCCGTCGCGGCACGCGCGCCCTCGCGCTTCACCGGCCCCGGGGCTGCTGCGGACTCGTCGCCGCCGGCTGCTGCGGACTCGCCGCCGCCGGCTGCTGCGGACTCACCGCCGCCGGCTGCTGCGGACTCGCCGCCGCGGGCTGCCGCGCGCCCGTCGCCGCGAGCGCGAACGCGAGCTGATCGGCCCCCTTCTCGACGGCCGCCTTGACGAGATCCGCGCCGCCGTGCCCGGCGTTGCGCTCGATGCGGAGCAGGACCGGACCGCCCGCGCTCGCCGCCTGGAGGGCGGCGGCGAACTTGCGCGCGTGCATGGGGTCGACCCGATCGTCGCTGTCGGCCGACAGCAGGAGGATCGCCGGGTACCGCGTCCCTGCCTTGATGCGGTGATACGGGGAGTAGGCGTGGAGCGCCTTGAACTGCTCGGGATCGTCGGAAGAGCCGTACTCGCTGATCCACGTCTTGCCCGATCCGAACAGGTGATATCGCACCATGTCGAGCAGCGGGACCCCGCAGAGGACGGCCCCGAACAGCTCCGGCCGCTGCGTGAGCGCGGCGCCGACGAGCAGGCCGCCGTTCGAGCCGCCCTGGATGGCGAGCCGCTCGGGCCGCGTGTACCCCTCGCGGACGAGGTGCTCGGCGGCGGCGATGAAGTCGTCGAAGACGTTCTGCTTCTTCAGCAGCATCCCGTCCCGGTGCCACGCCTCGCCGTACTCGCCGCCGCCGCGCAGGTTCGCCACCGCATACACGCCCCCTCGCTCGAGCCACGGGTACATCGAGGCGGTGAACGAGGGAGTCTGCGAGATCTGGAACCCCCCGTAGCCGTAGAGCAGCGCGCGGGCGCTGCCGTCCTTCTCCATGTCCTTGCGGCGGACGATGAACATCGAGATCCTCGTGCCGTCCCTCGACGGGAAGAACGCCTGCTCGACGACGTACGGAGACGGATCGACGGGCACCTCGACGCGCGCGTAGAGCTCGGTCTTCCCCGTCCTGATTGAGGTCGCGTGGATCTCCTGAGGCGAGGTGAAGGAATCGAACGAGAAATAGGCCTCGTCCTCGTCCGGCAGCCCGATCGGGCCGCCCACGGTGCCGATGCCGGGCAGCGGGAGCTCGCGGACCAGCTTGCCGTCGAGCGCGCGCACCTCGACCCGGCTCGATGCGTCCTTGAGGTAGCTCAGCGCGAGGTGCCCGCCCACGATGGAGATGCTCTCCAGCGTGGCGTCCGGGCGCTCCGGGACGATCTCCTTCCATGCGGCGCGCTCCGGCCGGTCCGGATCGACCTCGAAGACGCGGCCATGCGGCGCGCCCTCGTCGGTGTGCACATAGAAGCGGTCCTCGTAGACCTCGACGAGGTAATGCGCGTCGCTCCCGACCGCGAGCGGCCTGTCCCTGGCCTCCCCGCCCGGCTTGCGGAGGTCGCGGAAGTAGACATCCATCGAGGTCCACCCGTGGGACACGGTGAGCACCAGGAAGCGGCCGTCCTTCGAGAGGCTCGCGCCGAGGAAGGTCCTCGGATCACCCGTCCTGCCGCGCACGATCCGGTCCTTCGCCGGATCCTCGCCGAGCCGGTGGAAGCGCACCTCCGCGTAGCCGGGCCGATCGGCGGCCGGGATCGACGGGTCGGTGGGGAGCCAGACGTAGTAGAAGCCGTCCCCGGACGGCGTCCACGAGGCGTACGCGTACTTGGCCCCTTCGATGACGTCCGCCTCGGAGCGCTTGCCGGTCGCGACATCCATCACGTGGAGGGTCGCTTCATCGGAGTTGTTCTTCTGGACCTTGTAAGCGACGTTCTTGCCGTCCCACGACACATGCCACCCACCCAGCGAGAGGCTGCCGTCGGCAGACCAGCTGTTCGGGTCGAGCAGCGGGCGCTCCTCGCCGCTCTTTCCCTGCTTCCAGTAGACGATCGATTTCTCCTTCGTCGCGTGCCTCCGGCTCACGAAATACCTGCCGCGCCGGTGCCGCGGCGCGGAGACCGCATCGACGTAGAAGAGCTGCTTCAGCCGCGACGCGATCGCGTCCCGCTCGGGGAGCCGGGCCAGCTCGGCCCGCGTGAACGCGTCCTGATCCCTCATCCACTCCTGCACTTCCGGCGAGGCGCCGTCCTCGAGCCAGCGGTACGGGTCGGCGATCTCCACTCCATGAAGGATGGTCTTCACCGGGTCGATGCGGGTGGGCGGGTACGCGGGGCGGTCATGGTCTTCGGGCGTCGGGGCGGCGCTGGCCGCCCCCGGGGACAAGGAGGAGCTCGCGGTCATGGTGCGATCCGATCGGTGTGCCTCAGCGCCTCCGCAGGCGCCAGCAAGAAACGCCGAGAGGAGCAGGCGGGGAGCGACCTTCATGGTACGACAACCCTACCGCGCCCCGTCGGCCGAGGCAGGCGGGTTCGCGGCCCGCTCGACCAATCCGCCGATACGATCGTGCTTTGCTGCCGGAGCGGGACGGGACGTCGTGGGACGGAGCGACGGTTCAGGGAGCTCACACCACTTCGCATCAAGCCGCCTTTTCACGCTGTTCAGACATGCTGTTCATGGCCCCTTTCGAGGGAGGCTCAGGACCGCAGCGCGCCCCCGCCGCCCCGGCGCGCGCCCTCGGGTGAGGAGCGCCCCTCGCCAGCGCGGCGCTCGCGTGGCGGCGAGGCCCGGCGTGCGGCGCTTGCCGCGGGCAGAGGGGCGCGTTGATCGAGAAGCGGCCATCGGATTGCGATGCCGGGCACCCCCGTCATCGTATAGGAAGGGAAGCCGATGGCGACGCCTCTCCACCTCCGGCGCGCGGCCGCGCTGCCAGCGCTCCTCGGACTGGGCCTGCTCCCTTCGATCGCGGCGGCGCAGCAGACGGCGCCCGGGGCCGCGGAGCGCTCGCCTCCGCCCGCCGCGGCCCCGCAGCCCGCCGGCGCCCCTGCTGCTCCTCCCGCCGCGGCCCCGCAGCCCGCCGGCGCCCCTGCTGCTCCTCCCGCCGCGGCCCCGCAGCCCGCCGGCGACCCCGCCGGGACCGACCCGCTGTTCGCGCCCACGCCCTCGGTGCGGCGCAGCGGGCTCGCCGTGGGGATCGCGGGAGGCCTCGCGCTCGGCAGCGCCGCCGGCTACCCGAACGACGTCCAGAAGATCGGGTTCCAGCGGCATTACACCGAGACCGGTGTCGGCATCGGCGGGGGCGGCTATCTCTGGATCGGCGGCGCGCTCACCGACTGGCTCACGTTCGGCGGAGCCCTCGGCGGACACGGCCTGATCGCCGCCGACCATTCCGTTCTGGCCGGCGGATTCATGTTTCACACCGAGGTCTTTCCGCTCTTCTCGCTCGGGGAGCTCTGGAGAGAGGTCGGCCTCATCGTCGACGCCGGCACCGGCGTGGCCCACACGACCGCGGACGCCGGCGGCGACGCCGACGTCATCGACGGCGCCCTGCCCGCCCGCCTCGGAGTCGGCGTGTTCTACGAGGGAATCCGGCTCTGGAAGGTGTCGATGGGGCCGTGGCTCTACGCCGACTACACCTGGAGCTCATCGGTCCGCCAGCCGGCGTTCTACCTGGGGTGGCGGTCCGCGATCTACACCGGGCCTTAGAGCGCTACACCGGGCCCTCCGCCGGGCTCCGCCGCTGCGGGCCCGGGAGCTCCAGCGCGCTCCGGCGCGACAGCGCCTCGCGCCTCGGCGCCGCCAGCGTGAGCCGGATCCCCCGCCGGATGAGCTGCATCGCCGCGAAGGACACCGCGCCCACCAGGACCTTCCGGCCGATCTCGCGGGGCACGCTCGGCTTGCCGCGCGGCGCCACCCAGTCCGGGTGCTTCCAGAAGCGGACGAGCGCCCGGACGCGCTCGCGCCGCAGCCGCTCGCCCCGCGCGCGCGCCTCCTGGACCAGCGCGATCACCACCGCGCCGCCCATGATCGCGAGCATGAGCCCGCCCGTGACCACCCCGGCGCCGTGCCGGCGCACCTGGGTCTTCACGTCGAGCAGCGCGTGCCGCCGCTGATCGAGCGCCTCGATCGTGTGAAACAGCCGCTCGCGCAGCTCGTCCGCCCTCCGCTCGAACACCTCTCGCTGGCCGTTCAGCCGCTTCATACGACGCGCTCCCGGAGCAGCCGGACGTCCGACTCGAGCCGGCCCCGGGTCCTCTCCAGCGGCCTCTTCGGCACCTGCCTGTAACCGACGAGCCCCATCACCACGGCCAGCGCGATCAGCACGAGCCCTATCAGCAGCGCCGGCAGCGGGCGAGGCGAGATCGCGAGCGCGAGCGCGACGAGCACCAGCGCGGCCCCGAGCAGCCCCGCGGCCGCCGCCGCGCCGAGCGCCACGCCCGACGCCTTCGCCCGCGAGATCTCCTGCTCGATCTCGTCGCGCGCCAGCGCGACCTCGACCTGCACCAGCTCCTTGGCCTCGGCGATCGCCTCCTTCACGAGATCGGTCGTCGAGCTCTCGGGCCTGGGATCCAGCTGCTTCATCCTGGGCTCCAGCTGCCTCGTCCTGAGCTCCAACTGCCTCGTCCTGGGCTCGAGCTGCCTCGTCCTGGGCTCCATCATGGAACACCTCTCCGCCTCACGGGGTGAACACGCCCGGCGAGCGGAGCAGGCAACCGCCGGCGCACCGCCGCGGAGCCGCCGCCCACCGCCCGCGCCCCGCGGTGCACACGGCGCGCCAGCCCCATCCTGGCGGGCGGCGCGCGCGCGCTGCGCGGCCCCGGCGGCGCCCTGCGCGGCCCCGGCGGCGCCCTGCGCGGCAGGCGATCGGCCCAGGACGCCGGGGTCGCCGCGCAGCCCCCCGCGGCGGGCGATCAGGGCAAGGCGCCGGAGACGACGCGCTCGTGCCCGCCGTAGTCGAGGTTCCTCGCGACGTCGTGGAACCCCGCCCGGGCGAAGAGCTCGGCCACCGCGCCCGCCTTGCCGGCCTCGACCTCCACGGCGAGCACGCCGCCGCGGGCGAGCACGGCCGGCGCGCCCGCGACGATCCGGCGCGTGACGTCGAGCCCGTCCGCGCCGCCCGCGAGCGCCAGGCGCGGCTCGTAGCCGCGGATGTCGACCTGCAGCGCGCCCACGTCGTCGTCCGGAATGTACGGCGGGTTCGCCGTGATCAGGTCGAACCGGAGGCCGGGCGGCAGGTCGGCCAGGAGATCCGAGCGCAGGAACCCCGCGTTGACGGCGCCGAGGCGGAGCGCGTTCTCGCGGGCGACGGCGAGCGCGCCCTCGGAGAGGTCGACGCCGAGGACGCGGCTCGTGGGCCGCTCGCAGGCGAGGCTCACCGCGACGCAGCCCGACCCGGTGCACAGGTCGAGCGCGCGCGCCGAGAGCGCGAGGTGCCGCGTCCGGGCGAGGGCGACCTCGACCAGGATCTCGGTGTCGGGGCGCGGGATGAGCACGCGCGGATCGACGCGGAACGGGCGGCCGTAGAACTCCCGCACACCGAGCAGGTAAGCGACCGGCTCGCCGGCGCGGCGGCGCTGGTGCAGCGCCCGGTAGGCGGCGAGCTCGGCCTTGTCGAGCGGCCGCTCGGCGTCGATGAGCAGCCCGACCCGGTCGAGGCCCAGCACCTTGCCGAGCAGGAGCTCCGCGTCGAGGCGCGCCGAGGACGCGCCCCGCTTCTTCAGGTCGCCGGTCGCCCAGGCGATCACGCGGCGGATCGTCCAGGCCTCGTTCTGGGGCTCGACGTCGGGCTTGGTCACGGGACGGCGGCGGCGAGGGACTCGCGGACGGCGGCGGCGACGACGGCCTCGACCTCGGCGCGGACCGCATCGCGGCGCGCGGCCGAGCGGGCCTCGAACCGCAGCACGAGGATCGGACCGGTGTTGGAGGCGCGGCAGAGCCCCCACGCCCCGCCGCCGAAATCGATGCGCGCCCCGTCGATGTCCACGACCGGGCGGACGCCGCGGAAATGCTCGGTCACCCGGCGGACGACCTCGAACTTCACGGCGTCGGGGCAGTCGACCCGGATCTCGGGGGTGGCGAACGTCTCCGGGACGTCCGCGAGCAGCTCGCCGAGGGGCCGGCCGGCCCGCGCCACGATCTCGAGCAGGCGGACCGACGCGTACACGGCGTCGTCGAACCCGAACCACCGGTCGGCGAAGAACATGTGCCCGCTCATCTCGCCGGCGAGCAGCGCGCCCTCTTCCTTCATCTTGGTCTTGATCAACGAGTGCCCCGTCTTCCAGAGGATGGGGCGCCCGCCGCGCGCGGCAATGTCGGCGTACAGGCTCTCGGAGCACTTCACCTCCCCGAGCACGGCCGAGCCGGGCCGCTCTGCGAGGAGCGACCGCGCGAAGAGGAGCAGCAGCTTGTCGCCCCAGAGCACCTCGCCGCGCTCGTCCACGACGCCGAGCCGATCGCCGTCGCCGTCCCACGCGATGCCGAGCGCGGCGCCGGTCGCGAGCACGCGCGCGCGGAGCGCCTCGAGGTTCTCGGGGACGGTCGGGTCCGGGTGGTGGTTCGGGAAGCGGCCGTCGATGTCGCAGAAGAGCGCGTCCGGCGCGAAGCCGAGCGCCCGGAGCGCGCGGACGCCGAGCGGGCCGGCCGCGCCGTTACCCGCGTCGACCACGAAGCGGACGTCGGCGCCGGAGAGGCGCGACGCCGCGCGCACCGCCTCGATGTAGTCGGCCTCGAGATCGACCTCGGTGAGCGCGCCGCCGGCCGCGCCCGCGTCGAGGCCCGCGCCCGCCTCGACGAGATCGGCGAGCGCCTGGAGGTCCTCGCCGAAGAACGAGGCCTTGCCGCGCATGAGCTTGAACCCGTTGTCCGGCGCCGGGTTGTGGCTCGCCGTGATCATGATCGCGCCGTCCGCGTCGAGGTGGTGCGCCGCGAAGTAGAGCAGCGGGGTCGGCCCGACGCCCGCCGAGATCACGTCGGCGCCGCCCGCGCGCAGGCCGCCCGTGAGCGCGGAGAACAGGCGCTCGCTGGAGAGGCGGCCGTCCCGGCAGACCGCCACCCTGGGCCGGCCTCCGCCGGGCGGCGCGCCGGCAGGGGGCTCGCGGCGCAGCAGGTGGGCGAACGCGGCGCCGAGCCCGCGCGCGAGCTCGCTCGAGAGATCGCGCTCGGCGACGCCGCGGATGTCGTACTCACGAAAGATGTGTCGGGGGACTCTCATGGCCAGGCGAGGAGAGCGCGCCCGGGCCCGCCCGCGGGCCCGCGCCGAGGACGCTCTGACACGGCGCGATCGTGGGTGAAACGAAAAACGCCGCGCGCGGCGCACCTCCCCGCGCGGGCCCACGAGATTGCGTTCCCGGCCGCCGGCCGGGTAATTTGGGTACGTGGAGCTCACGACCGCACGATGACGCGCGCACAGAGAACCGGTCTCGCGGCCATGCTGGCCCTCTCCGCCTGCGTGGCCCGCGGCGGCGCCGCGCGGGCCGCGGAGCCGTCGCCCGCGGCCTTGCCGATCACCGTGGTCACCCTCCGGACCGACGACGCTTACGACCAGGCCGACGCGCTGACCAAGGCGCTCCGCTCCGCCATCAAGAACGTCCCGGGCTGGTCGGTCGGCACCGGCGATTTCTCGCTCGAGGTCCTGACGCTCTCCCTGCAGTGCGACGATAGGCCCGACGCGAGCTGTCAGGCCCGCATCGCGGATCACATCCGGAGCGACCGTTACATCTGGGGCATGCTCCGCAAGAGCGACGCCGTCGTGGAGGGCGAGCTGCACCTCTGGACCCGCGGGCAGCCGACCGTGACCGTGCCGGTGAAGTACAGCGCGAACCTCACCGAGGCCAACGACGAGTCGCTCCGCGCGATCGCGGCGGACGCCATCGCGGCGCTGACCGGCGGGCCGCCCAGGGGCTCGCTCCGCGTGCGGACGGGCGCCTCCAGGGCGAGCGTGCTCATCGACGGCAAGCCGGCCGGCCTGGTGCAGAACGGCGAGGCGACCTTCACGGTCACGGCCGGGCCGCACCGGGTGCTCGTCAAGTCGACCGGCTTCCTCGACGCGGAGGCGTCGGTCGTGGTCCGTCCCGTCGCCACCACCGACGTCGCGCTCAGCCAGATGCCCGACGAGTCGTCGCAGCTCGACTGGAAGCGGCTGGGCGGCTTCGTCGGCCTCGGCGCAGGGGCGGTGTTCGGGACCGTGGGGGTCATCAGCTCCGTGCAGGTCGCGAGCATCCAGGGCGACGCGCGGTACGACGCCTACCGCGCGCTCTTCGACCAGAGCGTCACGGACGTGTGCGCGCGCGACCAGCGCGAGGCCATCCGGGGCGATCAGCGCGCGGACGCGTCGACGGTGAACGCCGGCATCCGGCTCTGCGAGAAGGCGGACACGTTCATGACGCTCCAGCTCGTCTTCTATCCGCTGGCGGTGCTCTCGGCCGGCCTCGGCGCCTACCTGCTCGTGACGAGCGGCGACGAACGGCCCGAGCGGCGCACCGGCTGGACCGTGCAGCCCAGCGTCGGCCTCGACGCGGGCGGCCTCGACGTGACGTACCGCTGGTGAGCCGCGCCCCTGGGCCCGCGGCGGCGGGGCGACGACCATGCGGGTGATCGCCGGCCGGCTCGGAGGGCGGCGGCTCGCCGCGCCGCGCGGCGAGGGCACGCGGCCGACCGCGGACCGCGTGCGCGAGGCGCTCTTCTCCTCGCTGGGCGACGTCACCGGCGCGCTCGTCTGCGACCTCTACGCCGGCACCGGCGCGCTCGGCATCGAGGCGCTGTCGCGCGGCGCGCGGCGCGCGGTCTTCGTCGAGAGCGGCCGGCCCGCGCTCGCCACGCTCCGCGAGAACCTCGCCGCGCTCGGCCTGGGCGACGAGGAGGCCCGCGTCGTCCCGATGCCGGTCGAGCGCGCGCTCGACCGGCTCGGCGACGAGGGCCCCTTCGATCTCGTCCTGCTCGATCCGCCGTACGCCGCCCTGGCCAAGGCCGTCGCCGCGGTCGCGCGCCTCGCCGGGCCGCTCGGCCTGCTCTCCCCGGCCGGACGCCTCGTCCTGGAGCACGCGCGCCGCGATCCGTCCCCGGAAATCGCCGGGCTCACCTGCGCAGCGACGCGCGCGTATGGTGACACCGCGGTGTCCTTCTACGAGCGCTGACCCCTGCGCGCGCTCTGCGACCGCGGACCCCTGCTACGAGCGCGGACCCCTGCGCGCGCTCTGCGAGCGCGGACCCCTGCTACGAGCGCGGACCCCTGCGCGCCCTCGCCCGCCGAGCGCGCCGCACGGGCTGGCCCGCCGCGCGCGCCGCACGGGCTGGCCCGCCGTGTGTCCATCCCCGGGCGTATCCCGTTTTCCTGGCGCGCTCCCCTGTCCGCCCTTGTAGACTCGCCCCCGCCGGACGCGCCCGCGTCTCGGCTCTGGCGCACGAGGGGCCCGCCGAAGCGGCCCGGTCCACGCGCGCCTCTCCGGGAGGACTTCTCACGTGTCCGCATCGATGCCCCCGTCGTCCCAGCACATTCCTGGAAAATCTAGCAATACGGGCTTCTACGTCGCAGGAATCGTCGTCCTCGCCGCGCTCATGGCGGGCCTGCTCTACTGGAAGCTGAGCCCGGAGCCGGCCCCGGCGCCCGTGGCGCAGACCGCGGCGCCCACCGAGAGCAGGCCGGCGGATCCGCCGCCGCTCTTCGCGCCCCCGCCCCCGCCGCCGGTCGAGGAGGTCGAGGACGCCGGCGTGGACGCGGGCAAGGTCGCCTCCGGCCAGAGCCCGCAGGGCGCCGGCAAGTCTCCCTGCTCGGGCAAGTGCGGCGACGGCGCGACCTCGCCCGCGCTCGACTCCGCCGTCCTGGGGCTCGCCCGCTCGGCGCAGGGTTGTTATAACCGCGCGCTGCGCACCTCGGAGGTCTCCGGCAAGCTGACGGTGAGCGTGCAGGTCGCCTCGACAGGCGCGGTGTGCAGCGCCTCGATCCTCAACGACACGGTGGGATCGAACGAGATTGCGTCTTGCGTCCTGGGACGTTTCCGCGGCAAATCACTGCCTCCGCCGCAGAGCGGATGCGTCGTGGTGAACGTTCCGATCAACTTCACCATCAAGCAATAGGAAGCAGCCGATGCGAACGCTCCCCCCCCGGATGGCCAGCTTGCTCCTCGTCGTGCTCGCTCCGCTCGCGCTGCTGGGCGCAGCGTGCAGCGCGGAGGACGGGACCACGCCGACCTGCACCGACAACCTCGACCCCGAGCAGGGCATCGTGAAGATGTCGGACGGATGCCACCAGTTCCCCTACTGCATCGTGAACGGCCGGCAGTCGGCCCCGGAGGAGTGCTGCAAGAACGACGAGGGCCTCGTCAACCCGGAGTGCGTCAAGGGGTACATGCCCCTCGGCTCCGCGAGCAGCACGACGTCGGGCGCCGGCGCCGGCGGGAACGGCGGCTCCGATGATGCCGGCGGCTCCGGCGGGAACGGCGGCTCCGATGATGCCGGCGGCGCCGGCGGGAACGGCGGCTCCGTGGACGCCGACGGCTCCGGCGGGGCCGGGGGCGACGGGCAGAACGGCGGCGCCTAGCCCGCCCCGCCGGGCGGTGCCGAGCATGGCCGGGTCGAGCCGGGGCATCCTGCTCTCGGTCGCCTACGATGGGCGGCCCTTCGCCGGCTTCGCCCGCCAGCGCGACCAGCGCACGGTGGCGGGGGAGCTGCTCGGCGCGCTGCGCGCCATCGATCCGACCATCCGGGAGATCCGCGGGGCGAGCCGCACCGACGCGGGCGTCCACGCGCGCGACCAGCGCGTCGCGTTCGACGCCACGGCGCCGCTGCCGCCGCGCGGCTGGGTCCTCGCGACCGCGCGCCACCTGCCCGACGAGATCGTGATCCGGCGCGCCGCCGTCGTGCGCGTCGGGTTCTCGCCCCGCTTCGAGAGCGTCCGCAAGCGCTACCGCTACCTGATCCTGCGGGACCTGGTCCGCGACCCGTTCCTCACCCGGCGCGCCTGGCGCGTCGAGGGGCTCACGGAGGCCGCGCTCGAGCGGGCGCGCGCCGAGGCGGCCGCCGCGGAGGGCACCCACGACTTCGCCGCGTTCCGGACGAGCGCGGACGAGCGGACCTCCACGGTGCGGACGCTGCACGGCGTCGCGCTGTCCATCGATCCCGCGGACCCGCGCCTCGTCCGGATCGACGTCGAGGGGAACGCGTTCCTGCACAACATGGTGCGCATCCTGGTCGGCACCCTGATGGACGTGGCGCGCGGCCACCTCGCGCCCGGCGCGATCGCCCGCGCGCTCGCGTCGCGGGACCGGCGCGACGCCGGGATCACCGCGCCGCCGGACGGGCTCTACCTGGAGCGCACCTACCTGCGCGACGACGGGGAGGACCCCTGGCCGGCAGGGCCGCCGGCCGGATCTCCGGCGGAGCCGCCGGCCGGACCTCTGGCAGGGCCGCCGGCCGGACCTCTAGCGGAGCCGCCGGCGGGCGACGCCGCGGACCGCGGACAGGGCCCCTCCGACGCGCTGGACGACGCAGGAACTCACGCGCTGGAGGAAGCATGATCTCGCGCCGGCTCGCCGCATCGCTCGCCCTGCTCGTCCCTGCCCTCGCGCTGCCGTCGCCCGCCGACGCCCAGGCGCCCGCGGGGCCTCAGGCGCCCGCGCCCGCCCCGAAGACCGCGCCCGCGCCCCCGCAGAAGATCGCGCCCGCGCCGTCGTCGCAGAGGCCCGCGCCCCCGCCCGCGTCCCGCGCCGCCGCGGCCGCCGGCGCCGCCGACCTGCGCCGCCTCGGCGAGGCCTTCGCCGACGTCGCCGACAAGGTCGGCCCCGCGGTCGTCCAGATCGAGGTCACCGTCGCCGAGGACGTCTCCTCGCCGCTGCGCTGGTTCCGCGACGGCGGCCAGCGCCGCGGGCTCGGCTCGGGCGTGATCTTCTCCGAGGACGGCGGGATCCTCACGAACAACCACGTGATCGACGGGGCCCGCGCGATCACCGTCCGGCTCCGCGACGGCCGCATGTTCGCCGGCCGCCTGGCCGGGCGCGATCCGGCGACCGACCTCGCCGTGCTCCGCATCGACGCGAAGGGCCTCCCCACCGTGACCTTCGCCGACAGCGACGCCGCGCGCGTGGGCGCCTGGGTCGTCGCGATCGGCTCTCCCTTCGGCCTCGGCCACACGGTCACCACCGGCGTGCTCAGCGCCAAGGGGCGGGGCGGCGTCGGCGTCAACGACGTGGAGGACTACCTCCAGACCGACGCGAGCATCAACCCGGGCAACTCGGGCGGCCCGCTCGTCGACCTCGACGGCCGCGTGCTCGGCATCAACACGATGGTGGTGAGCCGCGGGCAGGGCATCGGCCTGGCCGTGCCGGCGAACATGGCCCGGCGCGTGGCCGAGCAGCTCCTCTCGAGCGGCCGCGTCGAGCGCGCCTGGATAGGCGTCGGGCTGCAGGACCTCACCCCCCAGCTCGCCGCGGTGCTGCCGAGCGCGCCCCCGGCGGGGGCGCTCGTCAACGCCGTCAGCCCGGGCGGCCCCGCCGCCAGGTCGAACCTGCACCCGGGCGACGTGATCACCTCGGTCGCGGCCCGGCCGGTGCGCGACGCGCAGGACGTCATCCGCGCGCTGTTCCACCACAACGTCGGCGAGACGCTGGCGCTCGAGGTCGTGCGCGACGGCCAGCGGTACCAGACCCGGGTGACGCTCGCCGCGCGCAACGAGCGCCCGCCGCCGGCGCTGCCGGTGGAGCGCGCGCCCGCCCGGCACCCGGGCCTCGGCCTCACGCTGCGCGACGTGCCAGTCGCGCGCGCGCCGCGCGCCCCGGCCGGCGAGGCCACCTCGGCCGTGCGCGTGATCGGCGTGGCGAGCGACTCGCCCGCCGAGCGCGCGGGCATCCGTCCGGGCGACGTGATCCTGGAGGCGGACCGGAGGCGCGCGCCCACGGCCGCCGACGTGGAGCAGGCCGCGCGCGACGGCGACCTCCTCCTCCGGGTGCAGCGCCGGAGCGCGGTGTTCTACGCGGCGCTCCGGCGCTGAGCCGCGCCTGCGGGTCGTGGGGGCCCTGGGGGGCTCGCCGGAGGGGCTGAAGTGCGCAGGCGAGCGCCATGAGAGGGCTCGCCGGAACGCAAGCCCCGGAGGGGAGCCCCCCAGGGCCCCCACGACCCGCAGGCGCCAGGACGCATGGACGGCCCGCGCTCGCCGCGGTAGGCACATCGACGTGCACGTCGGACTCGATCGCCTCCCGGCTCTCCCGCTCCTCAGGCGCATCCGGTCGGCTCGCCTGGGGGTCCTCGCGCACCCGGCGAGCGTCGACCGCGAGCTCACCCACATCGCCGCCGTCCTCGATCGCCTCGGCGTCCGCCCGCGCCTCTTCTTCGGCCCGGAGCACGGCTACGGCGGCGAGGCGCAGGACATGGCGACCGTCCTGAGCGCCGTCGACGCGCGCTCCGGCGCCCGCGTCGTCAGCCTGTACGGCGAGCGCTTCGAGGATCTCTCGCCCGCCGCGGAGGATCTCGCCGAGATCGACCTGCTCCTCATCGATCTCGCCGACGTGGGCTCGCGCTACTACACGTTCGTCTGGACGGCGCTGCTCGCGCTCAGGGCGGCGCAGGCGGCGGGCGTGCACGTCGTGCTGCTCGACCGGCCGAACCCCCTCGGCGGCGCGGCCGAGAGCGTCGAGGGCGCGACGCAGGCGCCGGGGTTCCTGTCGTTCGTGGGCCTCGAGCCCGTGCCCATCCGCCACGCGCTCACCGCGGGCGAGCTCGTCGCGCTCTTCGCGCGACGCGAGGGCATCCCGCTCGGCGACGTCGCCTGCGGGCTGGAGGTCGTCGCCGTCGAGGGCTGGCGCCGCGAGGCGCTGGCCGCGGCGTGGGACCGGCCGTTCGTCCTCCCCTCGCCCAACATGCCGACGGCGGACACCGCGCTCGTCTACCCGGGCGGCTGCCTGCTGGAAGGGACGAACCTGTCCGAGGGGCGCGGCACGACGCGCCCGTTCGAGATCGTCGGCGCCCCCTGGATCGACGGCCACGACCTCGCCGCGCGCCTCGCGTCGACGGCCCTCCCCGGCTTCGTCGCGCGGCCGCTGACGTTCCGGCCCACGTTCCAGAAGCACGCCGGCGCGACGTGCGGCGGCGTCCAGATCCACGTGACGGATCCGGGCGCCTTCCTGCCGGTCGCGACGTACGTCGCGCTCGTCGCCTTTGCCCGGAGGCAGCGCCCGGAGCAGTTCCGCTTCCGCACCGAGCGGTACGAGTACGTCGACACGATCCCGGCGTTCGACCTGCTCACCGGGTCCGCGGCCGCGCGCCTCGCCATCGAGGCGGGCGAGGATCCCCTGGCGATCGCGATGGAGGTGTCGCGCCCGGATCCCGGCTGGCCCGAGGTGATGCGCGAGGCGCAGGCGGCGGCGGAGGCCGCGCGCGCCTCGTAGCGCCCCCGCGGGTGGGGTGGTGCGCGCCCGCGCGGCTCAGCGATCGTACCGGTCGTACGGCTCCGGCCGGGAGAGCACGCCGGCCACGTAGCGCGTCGTCACGACGACGAGCACCAGCAGGATCCCGGTGGCCACGAAGAAGGTCCGCGTCGGGCCCTCGGCGGAGAAACGGAACATCCAGGGAGAGGCGAGGAGACCCACGCCGAACGAGAGCTCGAGCGCACCGTGCACGGCAAACGGGATCTTCCTGGCGGCGCCGAGCGGATGGTCGGACAGCAGCGACACGATGAAGTGCGCGAGCGCGGTGGAATAACAGACCGCCGCCGGCGCCGGCTCGAAGCGCAGCGCGAGCGGCGCGGCCACGAGCAGGAGGACGATCGCGTAATCGATATATCCATGGAGGCGGGGAGACAGCAGCTTCATCGGTCCCTCCTTGGAGGAGCGCTCCCCACCGGTGCATTGCATGTGCCGAGGAAAGGGCGACATCGCGCGCGCAGACCGCGTCGGAACGCCACGCCCCCGGGGAGCAGCGCGGATATCTCTCGTCCGGGACGGGCGCGAGGGTGCCTGTCGTGCTCACTCCACGAGGAGCGCGAGATCTCGTGCGATCTCGCGGGCAGCCACCGAGAGAGACACGGCGCGGGTTGACGTGATCCTCGCGGGGCGCGAGGTCCATCGCATGCTGCCCGGAGAGCGCCCGCCCCCGCGACCCGAACCGCGGTTGACCGGTCGGGTCGTCCTCCCCGGGGACCCTGGATACGACGACGCCCGCGAGGTCCACAACGCGCGGATCTCGCGCAATCCGGGCGCCATCGTGTTCTGCCAGGACGCCGGGGACGCCGCGAACGCCGTCCGGTGGGCGGCCGCGCGGGGCGTGGAGATCCGGGCGAGGAGCGGCCGGCACTGTTACGAGGGGTTCTCCGTCGTCGACGCGGGGCTCGTCATCGACGTGAGCGATCTCCGCGGCGTCCGCGTCGACCGCGAGCGGGGCGTCGCCGTCGTCGGGGCCGGCGCCGACCTGCTGACCGTCTACGACGCGCTCGGGCAGGTGGGCGTCACGATCCCCGGCGGCACGTGCCCCACGGTCGGCATCGCGGGGCTCACGCTCGGCGGCGGGTTCGGCCTGCTCTCCCGCGCCCTCGGCCTCACCTGCGACAGCCTGCTCGCCGTCGAGATGGTCACCGCGGACGGCGACGTGATCCGGGCCGATGAGGGCGAGCACCAGGATCTCCTCTGGGCCTGCCGGGGCGGCGGGGGCGGCAACTTCGGCGTCGTCACGTCCTTCACGTTCGAGACGCACCCTGTCTCCGAGGTCTCGATCTTCAGGATCGCCTGGCCGTGGGCCGAGCTCCCGGGCGTGATGGAAGCGTGGCAGGCGTTCGCGCCCTGCGCCGACGACCGACTGACCTGCTTGCTGCAGCTCAGGGCGCGGTCGAGCGGCGAGATCGCGTGCATCGGCCAGCTGCTCGGGGCGGGGCAGGAGCTCTATCGGCTGCTCCAGCCGCTCCTCGCGGCCCGGGCGGCGCCGTCGAGCGTGTCCATCGACACCGTGCCTTACCTCGGCGCGGTGGGCCAGATGGGCGGGCTCGGCCGCGATCCCGACCGGTGGACCGTGCACGCGCATCAGGCGCAGGAGCGCTACAAGAACTCGTCGGCCTATGCCTACGAGCGATTCGGAGGCGACGCGATCGCGACCTTATCGGCCGCGCTCTCGGGCGCGCCGAGCTCGAGGTGCCTTGTCCAGCTCGACGCCTACGGCGGCGCCGTCGGCCGGATCGCGCCCGACGCCACGGCGTTCCCGCACCGGCGCGCGCTGTGGAGCCTCCAGTACCAGGCCTACTGGACCGCGCCCGCCGAGGAGGCGGAGAACGTCGCGTGGGTCGAGCGGCTCCGCCGCGCGATGCTGCCCCACGTGCGGGGCGCCTACGTCAACTACATGGACGCCGAGATCGAGGATTGGCCCGAGGCCTACTACGGCGCGAACCTCGCGCGGCTCGCGGCCATCAAGGCGCGGTACGACCCGCGCGACCTGTTCCATTTCCCCCGGTCGATCCCGCGCCCTCCGCCGGCCGCGGCGAGCGCTCCGCCGGCCGCGCGCGCGGCCGAGTAGCCGCCCCGCGCGCCGGGGCGCCGGCGCTCAGCGCACCGACAGGAGCTCGTCGAGCACGGCATTGTATTCGTCGATGAGGGGGTGCGGCGGCAGCGCTCGAGACATCCCCCGCAGCTCCTCGAACCTGGCGACCTGCGTCTCCCTGCCGCGCTTGAACATCGGCCACGGGTCGCCGTGCTCCTGCGAGCAGACGATGATGGACTGGAAGTTGTCTATCTTGTCCGCCAGCGTGATCGCCTGCGCGTCCCAGGGCTTCATCGGGAACGCCTCGAGGTAGAGCCGCTTGCGCTCCTCCCAGGGCAGCGACCTGTCCTGCTCGGTCACGTGGCGGACGAGCGTGGCGACGCGCTCGCCGAAGCGCTGGAGCAGCTCGTCGAACGTGACGCCCTGGTCCTCGATGGAGTCGTGCAGCGCGCCCGCCGCCACGACCTCCTCGTCGAAGCCGTGGCGCGCGAGCACGATCGCCACGCCGGCGAGGTGGCTGATGTACGGGACGTCGACGTTCGGATACTTGCGCCTCTGTGCCCGGTGCCAGACGGCGGCCTGGTCGAGCGCGCGCTTGAGGAGGGTGCTCATCGCGATGCCCGCACCATAGCCGCTCGGCGCCCGGAGCGCAGGCGCCCCGACGCCTGGCGCGGCGCTCGATCCGGCGGGCCCCGCGCTGCAGCCGCGCTGTGCCGTGTCGCCCGGCGCGCGGCCGCGCCCGGGCGCACGCCCCGCGCGGCGGCAGGCGAGCGCGCGACAACCTCTCGTTCGTTCAGATGGTCCGGGGAGGTGCGCGCAGGTGCTACGAACGTGCGGCGCCTGTCGTGGGTTGCCGGAGACGACGCAATTGCCGGTCTGTATACTGGTCCGCGACAGCATCTTATATCGTCATGCGAAACCCGCCGACACAGCAGGGTGCCACCACATGAGATCTTGGTCTTTCGTATCCATCGCCGCCGCCCTCGCCGCCCTCGCCGCGGCGCCCGCGCCGGCGCGGGCGCAGGGCGCGCCCCAGGAGCCCGGGGGCATGGCGCTGAGCCGCTTCGTCCCGGCCCCGGCCGGGGACCGCATGTTCAGCGTGCCGTCGCCGTTCTCGCCAGGCCACCTCACGCCTCACGTGATGCTGCTGGCCGACTACGCGAGCAATCCGCTCGTCCTCCGGCGCGAGCGCGACGACGCGGAGCTCGGCGCGATCGTGGGCGATCAGCTCACGTTCCGGCTCAACGCGTCGCTCCCGCTCTGGAACAGGGTGAGCTTCGATCTCGACGCGCCCCTCACCGCGCTGCAATCGGGGGACAGCCCGAGCGGCGGCGGCCAGGCGTTCGCGTCCCCGAGCGGCGCGGAGCTCGGCGATCTGCGGCTCGGCGCGCGGGTGGGGCTCTTCGGCGCGTACCACGATCCGCTCCAGGTCGCGGTGGGCGCGTACCTCTGGCTGCCCACGGGCGCGGACGACTCCTACGTGAGCGACGGCAGCGTCCGGGCGATGCCGTACCTCGCCGCCGGCGGACGCACC
Organism: Sorangium cellulosum; assembly: GCF_004135735.1. GTDB lineage: Bacteria > Myxococcota_A > Polyangia > Polyangiales > Polyangiaceae > Sorangium > Sorangium cellulosum_F. The sequence goes on from NZ_CP012670.1 coordinate 9,620,335, forward strand.
CGGGCGCTCGTGTGGTCGGCCGCGCTGGGCGCCGAGCTCCGGCGCTCGCAGTCGTTCGGCGGCGTGACGCAGGGGACGATGCTCATCCTGGGCGGCGGCGTCGGGTTCCTCGCCGCGGACGGCCGGCTCCAGGTCGGGCCGGAGATCAGCACCGCGATGGTGCTCGAGGACATCGACAGCCGCGCCGTCAACGCGGAGCTCCTCCTCGACGCGAGGTACCGGGTCCTCCCCTTCCTGGAGGCGGGGCTCGGCGTGGGGCCCGGGCTCACCTCGGGGATCGGGACGCCGGATCTGCGCGCCGTCGCGATGGCCGCCTTCACGCCGGAGCAGCACCCGCCGCCGCCGGACCGGGACGGCGACGGCATCGCCGACGCCGTCGACGCCTGCCCCTTCGTGGCGGGCGTCGCGAGCGACGACCCCAAGAAGCACGGCTGCCCGCCCCCGCCCGACAGGGACAAGGACGGCATCGTCGACGCCGTCGACGCCTGCCCCTTCGCGGCGGGCGTCGCGAGCGACGACCCCAAGAAGCACGGCTGCCCGCCCCCGCCCGACAGGGACGAGGACGGCATCGTCGACGCCGTCGACGCCTGCCCCTTCGTGGCGGGCGTCGCGAGCGACGACCCCAAGAAGAACGGCTGCCCGCCGGACCGGGACGAGGACGGCGTGCCCGACGGCGAGGACGCCTGCCCGGACGTCAAGGGGGTCGCGTCGGAGGATCCGGCGACCAACGGCTGCCCGGGGGACACGGACGGCGACAGCTTCAAGGACGACACGGACGCCTGCCCGAGGGAGAAGGGCTTCGCGGACGAGGACCCGACGAAGCACGGCTGCCCGAAGGCGGTGCGGGTGACCGAGAAGCACGTCGTGATCCTCCAGCAGGTGCAGTTCGACACGGCCAAGGCCACCATCAAGCCGGTGAGCGACCCGCTGCTCGACGAGGTCGCCCAGGTCCTGAAGGAGCACCCGGAGATCGTGCTCATCGAGATCGAGGGCCACACCGACGACCGCGGCACCGACGAGTACAACCGGGTGCTGTCGCAGAACCGCGCCAACTCGGTCATGGCGGCGCTGGTCCGCCGCGGCATCGACGCGACGCGGCTGACGGCGCAGGGCTATGGCCGGAGCCAGCCCCTCGCCGACAACAAGACGGAGGCAGGGAGGCAGAGGAACCGGCGCGTCCAGTTCAACATCATCAAGAAGGCCGCGAACAGACCGCAGGCTGAGACGGGAGAGAAGCGATGAGAAAGCAGTTGAGCATCACGGGGCTCGCGTCCCTCACGCTGATCGGCCTCACGGCCGCCAGCGCGACGGCCGAGCCCAAGCTGCGCGTGCAGGTCGAGCAGCCGGGCGACTTCGCGCTCATCGGGAGCTCGCTCGGCCAGGAGTGCCGCCGCGCGACGCCGAGCCCGATGGCCGGCACGGTCGGCGATTGCGGCGAGTCGACCGTCGAGTCGGGCCCCGACCTCTTCTGGCGCTCCGACTCGCCCGCGGAGGGCCGGGCCGAGGCCAACCTCGATATCGCCCCGGAGGCGGCGCGCACGACCGCGGTGCTGACGCTGCCCGAGGGCGCGACGGTGACCCACGCGTTCCTGTACTGGGCGGCGCGCAACACGGCCGGCGCCGACCAGGAGGTCGAGCTCCACCACGAGGGCGGCGAGGGCGGCGCGGTCACCGCGATCGACTCGGTCGAGACGGTGATCAACCAGGGGCGCCCGGACGAGACGCACAACTACCAGTCGGTCGCCGACATCACCGCGATCGTGAAGGAGAGCGGGCCGGGGGCGTACCGGGTGGGCGGCGTGGACGTCGTCGACGTCCGGAACAGCGACGACGACGTGGTGTTCGCGGCCTGGTGGATGGTGGTGTTCTACGAGGCGCCGAGGTCGCCGATGCGCAACCTCGCGCTGTTCGACGGCCTCGACCGGGTCTCGCAGGGCAACTCGCAGCGCGTGGAGCTCTCGGGCTTCAAGGTGCCCGACGCCGGGTTCAGCGCGAAGCTGGGGATCATCGCGTTCGAGGGCGACAACACGAACTCGGGCGACAGCGTCTTCTTCAACCCCAAGAACCCGGGCAAGCCCGACGTGGCCGAGGCGCTGAGCGACGCGATGAACCCGGCCGACAACTTCTTCAACAGCACCCGCTCGGCGTTCGGAAAGCCGGTGTCGGTCGAGGGCGATCTCCCGAGGATCCCGGGCACGCCGCAGAGCATGTCGGGGGTCGACATCGACATCGTCGACGTGAGCGCGAAGCTCGTGCCGGGGCAGGAGCGGGCCACGCTGGTGGCCACGAGCACCCAGGAGCTCTTCTTCCTCGCGGGCTGGGTGACCTCGATCGCCAACATCGGGCACGACTTCAGCAAGTCGAGCAAGGTGGCCACGGACCTCGGCGGGCTGCCGACGTACCGCGGCGACGTCGTCGAATACCGCATCACGGCGTCGAACACGGGCAACGACGAGGCCGTGGGCGCGGTGCTGACCGACCCGCTGCCGCCCTTCGTGACGTTCGTCCCCGGGTCGCTGGAGATCGTCGAGGGGCCCGGCGCCGGGCCCCAGACGGACGCGCCGGGCGACGACCGCGCCGACTACGATCCCGGGGCGCGGACCGTCACGTTCCGGCTCGGCGACGGGGCGGACGGGGCGCAGGGCGGCCGCATCCCCGCGGGGGAGAGCGTGACGGTGCGCTTCGCGGTCACGATCGACGAGGACGCGCCGGATGTCATCGCGAACCAGGCGAAGATCTCCGCCGCGGGCGCGCTCGGCGCCCCGCGCAGCGACGACCTGACGGACGGCAACGGCGACGGCGCGGGCGCGCCGCCGACCGAGCTCGCGGTGGAGCCCGAGCGCTTCTACGCGGTCGGGAGCGGCGTGTTCGGGCCGTGCGCGGCCAGCCCTGGAGGCCGGACCGGGGGCGCCGCCTGGCTCGCCGCGGGCCTCGCGCTCGCGGGGCTCCTGCGCCGGCGGCGCCGCGGCTAGCTCTACTGCATCGGCCTGGAAAGCGAACCGCCATGCCGCCAACGGCGCCGAGAAATAGGGAGAACAGGAGGGGGAGCTGCTGGGACGGCCCTCCCCCTCTCCTCTTGGCGGCCTTGGTACCTTGGCCCCCTCTCCTCTTGGCGGCCTTGGTACCTTGGCGGCTCTTCTGCTGATCCGGGGCAACTTCCCGCAGTGGTGCTAGCCCCGGGCGCGCATCCCACGACGGCCCGCACGCCGGTGGCGGGCCGGCGGCTCCGGCCGCGGCCCGCGCCGTTCACTCCGCCGCGTAGTAGCAGACCTCGAGCTTCGGCCTGCGCGCGACGTCACCGTGCTCGCTCGCACGGAAATCGGTCCTGTCGACGGCGTCGATCAGGGCGACACCATGGTTCGGCTGGACGCCGTCGACCCAGCCCTGGACGAGCGATGTCAGCCCGGCGGACGCGAGCGCGTCGGTCTGCGCGAGCGTGAGGAGCGAGGCCTCGATGGCCGGGCTGTAGCCGCCGAAGTTGCCGGCGTCGACGGTCGCCTCGTCCCAGGCGCCGCTCACGCGGTGCACGGTGACGGCGCTGCCGGCGGGCTTCCAGGCGTACGACAGGGAGAGGGTCGCCGACGCCACGCGCGAGCCCGCGGGGATGAAGGAGAGATCGAAGGCGACCAGCGCCGTCAGCGGGCGCTCCGCGACCGCGCTGGTGAGGAGATAAGGATACCCGCCGTACGACCAGCCGATCGTGGCGTCCTCGACGAGGGCGTCCTGCACGCCGCCGAACGTGCCGCGCTGGACGCGGACGCACGCGAGGTCGCAGGCATCGCCGGTCCCGTCGCCGTCCGAGTCCGCCTGGCGGGGGTTGGGCGCCGCGGGGCAGTTGTCGAGCGCGTCAGGGATGCCGTCACCATCCAGGTCCGGCGCGATGCGGAACCGCGCCACGCCGGGATCGTGGTCGCTGGCCTGGTCGGCGAACTCCGCGTTGACGTGGACGACATCGAAGCCGATGAGCTTCGGCCCCGCCAGGCCGGGGCTGACCAGCACGTGATCGAGCACCTGGCCATTGCCGTCGTACACGTACGTATAGCGCTCCTCGGGCGGGAGCGTCTCGATCAGCGTGGTCAGCCCCGCGCCCTTGAGGACCTCGAGGGGCGCCGAGAACTGGAAGTCGTTCAGGTCGCCCAGGACCACGACGTTCGCGGACGGGTCGCGATCGAGGATCTGCCGCACGAAGCCGGCGACCACGGCCGCCTGCTGCAGCCGCTGCGCCTCGCTCGAGAGGGTCGGGGGCTGGAAGCGCCCGCTCAGCGGCTCGTCGCCGCCCTTGGAGCTCCAGTGGTTGGCCACCACGAACAGCGGCTGGCCGTTCCAGCGGAGCTCGCCCGCGAGCGGCTTGCGGCTGCTCGTGAAGGCCGGGTTGGCCGGGTCGATGCGGCCGGGGCTGTACCGCAGCGCGACGCCGCCCGCCTCGCCGACGACCTCGTTGGGCGTGAGGGCTCCCGCGCCCGGGCGGTCGACGAACTCGAGGCCGCGGTCGGTCCGGAACAGGAAGCCCACGCGGATGTTGCCGCCCGGCTGGCCGCCGTCCGCGCCGTCGACCGGGTCGATGCTCCGGAACGCGTACGTCGGCCCGCCCGGCACGGCCGCGACCGCGGCGATGAGCCGCGCGAACGTCTGCGAGGCGTCCACCACGCCGTCGTTGGTCGGGCCCGTGTCGTCCTGGATCTCCTCGAGCGCGACGAGGTCGGGGCCGCCGAGGTGGTCGACGAGGATCCGCGCGAGGCGGTCGAACTTCTCCTGCGGATCCCCCGGATCGAGGTTCTCGACGTTGAACGCGGCGACGTCGAGATCATCGGCGCCCCGCGCTCCCAGCGACACGGTCTCGCGCGTGAGCGCCGAGGTCGCCGCGGGGAGCCCGTCGCCGACGGGCAGGAGCTTGAAGTTGGCGAAGTTGTAGTCGATCGTGCCCACGATGGGCCCGGCGAACGTCGCGCCGACGTCGAGCGCCGGCGGTGAGGCCCGCAGGGGGAGCTGGAGCAGGATCCGCTCCGGGTTGGCGTCGCCGGGGCCGAGGACGATGGCGCCGCGCGCGCTGCGCGGGCCGGCCGCGGCGCCGGTCGCGTCGTCGCGGTCGCCGGGGATCAGCGCCATCTCCGCGGTGCCCGAGCTCGTGAACGTGCGGGTGGGGCCCACGACGACCGGGCTGTTCAGGCTCACCCGCATGCCCTCGAGGCTCTCCCAGAAATCGAGGCCGTCGGCCTCGGGGTCGAAGTCGCCCGCGCTCTCCACGTTGCCGCTCGCGTCGTCCTCGATGACCTGCGCCGGGGGCCTGCGCGCGCCGGGCGCGAAGCCGATCGGGACCGGGGCCGGCAGCGCATGGCCGCTCGAGAGGACGGTGATCTGCGGGCGGCTGAGCTCCGTGACGGTCAGGTTGTTGTACCCGCTGCCGCGGGCGGGCGTGCACGGCGCGGCGCAGCCGCCGCGGAACTCGACCACCTCGCCGGCGAGCTCGACGAGGTCGCCCGGGCTCACCGCCGGGGCGGCGCCGGTGAAGACGAACAGCCCCTCCGAGGTGGCCGGATCGCCGTCCGGCTCCGCCGACTCGACGGTGAAGCCGTTGCCGCGCAGGCTCGCGACGACGCCCGTCGTCCTCACGACGGCGCCCGCGAGCGGCGACAGGTGCGCGCGCCCCTGGATGTCGTGGATGGCGACGACCGGCGGGGGGTCGTCGACCGGCGGGGGGTCGTCGACCGGCGGGGGGTCGTCGACCGGCGGGACGTCGTCGCCGCACGCGGACACGGCGGCCAGGGTGTTGCGCGGGGTGGGCGCCCCGGTCGCGAGGTCGTCGGCGTTGCTGGACGTGTCCCGGCAGCCCGCGCGCCGCCGGACCGAGGCCGTCGCGTTGGCCGTCCCCGGCGCCGGCGCGGAGCCCTCGAAATAGGTGGCGCCGCCGTAGCCGACGAGATCCTCGAGCAGCGCCTCCTGGGCCGTCGAGCACGGGGACGACCCGCCGTTGCAGCCGAGGCCCGCGGCGCCCCGGACCAGCGCGACCTTCCCCGCCGAGCCGCTCAGGTTGATGGGGGTCGCGTCGACGACGTCGGGGGCCGGGAGCGGGGCGCCGTTGCCCGACCCCGCGGCCCCCTGGACGAGCAGGTACTGGCCGGGTTGCAAGGTGATCGCGGGCAGCTCCGTGCGCTGCGAGGCCGTGGCCCCGAGGGTGCCCGTGCCGGTGGCGCTCGCGTACTGGATGGACCACCCCGCGAGGGACACCGGGCTGCTCGATCGGTTGAACAGCTCGACGAAGTCGTGGGTGTAGGCGGCGCCGGCGTTGCCGCCGCCGCCGTACACCTGGCTGATGACCACGCGCCCGCCCGGGAGGGTGACGGCCTGCTCGGCGCGACCGAGCTCGCCGTCGGCCGGCGCGCCGCCGCAGCCGCAGGCGGTCGCGAGCGCCATGACCGCCGTCCACCGGAGGCGGCGGCGCCGGAGCGGAGAATCCCAACCACGCGAGAGACACGAGCCGGCGCGCTCGGACCAGGAGAGGTTTCGCACGATGACACCTAATGGCGTTGAGGGAGCGATTGCAGGGAACGGGCGCTGCAGCGCAGCAGCAGCCACGGTGACACTATGGCCCTTCGAACATCACGCCTGCAACGTCCTCATGGAGCGTTGATGACCTGCCCGATTGCCCCCTGGGCGGAACCCGGCCAGCCCCCGCGCCTGGCGCCCGGCGCCGGGTCGCTGATTGCAGCGAGATCATCGGCGAGGCGTGCGACGCATGTCACGCTCCAGCCGTGACATGTCACACCCCGGCCGTGACATGCCACGCTCCAGCCGTGACATGCCCCGCTCGCGACCGGTCATGCCGCCGGCGCGCGCCCCCGGCCGAGGGCACGCCTCGACCGGGCTTTCGGCGGATGTGCCACGAGCAGCCGGGCCTGGGGGAGGCGCGCGGTCAGGGTGGGCGCGGCGCGTCGACTGGCACCCCCCTTGCTCGGCGCCCGCTGGCCGAGGTTCAGGCTGGCTCCGGGGAGACCCGAAGTCTCGACCGCTCGCGAGCTTGCCTTCCTCGTTCTTGGCTGGGCGCGTAGCAGCTCACGCGCCTTTCACCTGCTCCACAAGAGGACCGTTTCCATGATGCCTCCCCGTGCATATTCCCTCTCGGAGAACGACCCCCGTACCACTCGACGGGGCGCTCTCCCCGCTCCGACGGATCGCGCTGCGCCCCGGCGGACGACGGACGTCACGATCCGCGCAGGCCGCCTGTCGGCGCACGCGCTGGTCCCCCTGGCCGCGCTCGCGGCGAGCCTCCTCGCGTCGGCCTGCGCCGGCGGCGGCGCGGAGGCGGGCGATCTGGACGAGCCCGTGCTCGCGGCGTCGGGCGAGCTGCGCGCCCTGGGGCCCGGCGCCATCTCCGCCGGGACCGCCCACACCTGCGCGATCTTCGAGGGCGGCTTCGTCAAGTGCTGGGGGAGGAACGAGAGCGGACAGCTCGGCCTCGGCGATACGGACGATCGCGGCGCCAGCTCGGCATACAATACCATCCCGTTCGTCAACCTCGGGAAGGGGCGCACGGCGAAGGCGATCTCGGCCGGCGGCTCGCATACCTGCGCCATCCTCGACGACGACACGGTCAAGTGCTGGGGCTCGGGCAGCAACGGTGTGCTCGGCATCGGGGTGAGCACCTCCACCGTGGTCGGCGATTCCCCCTCCGAGATGGGCGACAACCTCCCGATCGTCAATCTCGGCACCGACCGCACGGCCAAGGCGATCTATGCCCACAAGAACCGCACGTGCGTCATCCTCGACAACGATCGGGCCAAGTGCTGGGGCGCGAACGTCTACGGCTCGCTCGGCCAGGGCCTCTCCGGGTCCTCGAACTACATCATCGGTGACGACGTGACCGAGATGGGCGACAATCTCCCGCCGATCGAGCTCGGCGCCGGGCGCACCGTCAAGAGCATCGCCATAGCGACCGAGCATTTCGCTTGCGCGTTGCTCGACGACGACACGGTCAAGTGCTGGGGCAACAACGGGTTTGGGGCCCTCGGCCTCCCGGAGGGCACGGCGGGCGATCACACGGATGACCTCGGCGATGCCCCGGGAGAGATGAGCGACATCGATCCCATCAATCTCGGCACCGATCGCACGGCCCAGGCCATCGCCGCCGGGGACAACCACGTCTGCGCCGTGCTCGACAACGGGCAGGTCAAGTGCTGGGGCGCCAACGAGGCGGGCGAGCTCGGCTACAGCGATTCGCCCGAAAAGCGCGGCGATGACGCCGACGAGATGGGCGACGACCTCCCGCGGGTCGACCTCGGCACCGGCCTCCTCGGCGCCGACCTCACCGCCAAGGCCATCACCGCGAGCGGCAACCGCACCTGCGTCCTGCTCACCAACGACGGGATCAAGTGCTGGGGGAGCAACTACCTCGGCGCGCTCGGGGTCGGAGACTCGACCCCGCGAGGCCATGTGGCCGATACCATGGGCGACGACCTGCCGTACGTGAATATCGGCACGGAGGTCGTGGGCTCGACTCCCCTCGTGCCGATCACGATCGCGGCCGGCGACGACCATACGTGCGTCATCGAGTCCACCCATCATCGGATCAAGTGCTGGGGCTCCGACGCCTTCGGCCAGCTCGGCGTCGGTGTGCCCACGTTCGATATCCCGGCCGCCCGCGGTGATGTTCCCTGGGAGATGGGCAACGCGCTCCCCTTCGCCTTGACGGGCAGCCAGACCGCTTCCCAGGTCGCGGTCGGCTACAATCACGTCTGCGCGCGCCTCACGTCGGGCGGCGCCAAGTGCTGGGGGTACAACGGCTCCGGTCAGCTCGGGCTCGGCGATGACGACGCCCGTGGCGAAGATCCCTACCAGATGGGGTCGGGCCTCGATGAGGTCCTGGTCGGCGAGGTGACGTCGATCATCACCGGCGAGTCGCTCACCTGCGCGTTGCAGGAGCTCCCCTCCTCGTCGCTCAAGGGCATCAAGTGCTGGGGCAGCAGCTGGGGCGGGAAGCTCGGCAACGGCGCTACCAGCAGCCAGGGCGACAGCGCGGCCGAGATGGCGAGCCTCGACTTCATCGACCTCGGCACGCACCTCGGCACGGATCGTACCGTCAAGTCCGCGTCCGCGGGCAACAACCATGTTTGCGCCGTGCTCGACGACGACACGCTCAAGTGCTGGGGCGCGAACACCTACGGCCAGCTCGGGCTCGGCGACACCACCCACCGAGGCGTCTTTGCCAGCGACATGGGCGACCTCCTCCCCACGGTTTACCTGGGTGCTAACCGCACCGTCAAAGCCGTGGCGACCGGGGCCACTCACACCTGTGCGCTGCTCGACAACAACACGGTCAAGTGCTGGGGCGCGAACGACTACGGCCAGCTCGGCCGCGGTGACAAGCTCGACCAGGGCGACCAGGCTGGCGAGATGGAGCTCCTCGATCCCGTCTACCTCGGGGTTGACCGTACGGCCAAGGCGATCTCGGCGGGCGCTGCGCACACTTGCGCGCTGCTCGACAACAACACGGTCAAGTGCTGGGGCTCGAACGGCTACGGCCAGCTCGGCATCGAGAGCTCCGCCGACCAGGGCGACCAGGCCGGCGAGATGGCCATCCTGCCGGCGGTCGACCTGGGGGACGAGCGCACCGCCAAGGCCATCTCTGCGGGCAGGAACCACACCTGCGCGCTGCTCGACAACGACACGATCAAGTGCTGGGGAAGAAACTCGTTCGGCCAGCTCGGCCTCGGTGGCACCGCGGCACGCGGGGACAGCTCCGGCGAGATGGGGGACTACCTGCCCGCGGTCGATCTGGGCTTCGGCCGCAGGGCCCAGGCGGTCGTCACCGGGGTCAACGCCCACGTGACCTGCGCGCTGCTCGACACGGGCCACATCAAGTGCTGGGGGGAGAGGATCAGCGGCAATCTCGGCGGCCCTGGTTGCGCCGGCACCACCCTTCACTGCGGCGACGAGGCCGGTGAGATGGGCGATGCGCTCCCGGTGATCGACCTGGGCCGCTCCTTCCTCTAGAACGCCGATCGCGCTGAAGCTCCTCGGCGATCCGCCGATGGGAGAGAGAACCGCAAGGGCGCAAGGGCGCGAGGAACAGAGGGGAGAGGGACGCAGCCCTCTCTCTTGCGCCCCTCGTGCGCCCTTGCGGTCCGTCCGCTGCCGGGGCGCCGCTCCGCTGCCGGGGCGCCGCTCCGCTGCCGGGGCGACGGTCAGTGGATCGAGAAGGACTTCGTGACCGTGACCGGGGCGCCGCTGAAGGCCGGGATGCGCGCGCCGCGGAAGACGCCGGCGACGCAGTTGCCGACGCTCGTGCCGGCGAACGGCGCGCCCTGAACCTGCGACGAGGTGACGCTGCCGCTCGGCGCGAAGGTGACCCGCACCCTGCCCGTCCCGGTCGGGCCGCCACGCCGCTTGCAGCTCTTGGCGGAGGCGGCGGCAGAGCCGAGCGCCGAGGTCGCCGCGCCGCGGCTGAACGGTCCGGCCGCGGCCGAGCCCGTCGCCGGCGCAGGCTTCGGCGCGGACGGCTTCTCCGCGGCGGGCGCGGGCGAGGGCGCCGCCCCGGCGGGCTTCTCGGCCGGCTTGTCGGCGGCGGGCTTCTCGGCCGCCTCTTTCGTCTCGGCGTCGGGCGTGGCCGTCGGGGCCTCCGCAGGCGCCTCGGCGGCCGCGGTCTCGGCCGGCGGCGCCTCGGCGGCCGCGGTCTCGCTCGGCGTCGGCGCGGGCGTCGCGGCCTCGGCCGGGCTCGACGTCTCGACAGGGGCGGCGTTGGCCTGTTCCGGCGTGACCGTGGACGCCTCGTCGCTCGGCTTCTGCATGAAGAAGAAGGCGACGCCGCCGATCAGCACGACCGCGGCGGCCGCGGCGGCGATCAGGCCGAGGGGGCTCTTCTTGGCCGGGGCCTCGGGCGCCGCGAGCGGGGAGAGCAGCGACGGTGGCACGGAGGTCTTGGCCGAGGCCGGCGGGGGCATGGACGGCGGCGGCCGCGAGTCCCCTCCCACAGGCGCGAGCAGGGGCGGGGGCGCGAGCATCGGCGCGGCGATGGCGCCGCCGCCGAGGTTCAGCAGGTCGTCGTAGTCGGTGCGCCCGTTGTTCTTCGCGGGGCGCGAGGAGCGCCGGCCGGTCGGGCTCTCCTCCTGGGTCGGCTGCTTGGCGGCGTTCTCCACGGCGGTGAGCGCCGAGAGCGAGAACAGGACGGAGTTCTCGTTGCGCTCGCCGACCAGGCGATCGCCGCCGGGCTGCGGCGGGGGCGCGGCAGAGTCCCCTGCGCGCTGGGCCGCGCTGAACACGTCCACCGCCGCGGCGCGCCCGGCGCGACGCGCAGCCGCAGGCACGGCGGCTGGGGCCGCTGGCGCGGGGTCAGGCGCCACGGCGGCCGCGGCAGCAGGCGCCGCGACGGCCGGGGCCACCGCGGGCGCGGCCGCTGCGGCAGCGGGCGCCACGGCCGCCCTCGGCACGGCAGGCGACGACGGGAGCGCGGCGGCGGCCGGGATCGGGGCGCGCCGCGTCTCCTTCATGACGACGGTCCCCTCCGGGCCGAACTTCAGCCCAGCCGGCGCCGGAGCCACCGGGACCGGCGCGGCGGCGGCCGGCGGCGCAGGCGTGGCTGCAGCGACCGGGGCGACGGCGGCCGGGGGCACCGGCGCAACGACCGGCGCGGCCGGTGTAGCGGCCGCTGCCGACGCGGCGACCGCTGGCGCAGCGCCGACAGCGGGCACACCGGCGGCATCCGGCGCAGCCGCGGCACCCGGCGCAGCCGTCGGGGCGGCGCCCGGCTGCGCAGCGGCCTGCGCGACCTCGGGGACGCTGGCGATCGGCAACCAGTCGCTCATCCCCTCCTTCCACACGTACGTGTCGTTGCTGAGCGAGCCGCTCGCATACGCGGCCACGAGCTCTGCCGTCGTCATGGTCCGCTCATCGCCCTCGGCGACGTTGACGGTCCACGGGTCGGCCGCTGCGGCGGACGACGCGCCGGCCTCGGCCACGAGCTTCGTCTCGGCGTCCTCCGTCAGATCGCCCTGCTGCCCGGCGGTCACGTCCTGCGGCGCGCCCGGGGACGGGGCAGCCTCATTCGCGGCATGGACGACCATCGCGTGGTTGCACTTCTTGCATTTGATCTTGACCGTCTTGCCGGCGACCTTCTCGTCGGCAATGGTGTACTTGGCCTGGCAAGACTCACAGGTAATCTTCATGCGATTGGCGCCCTTCCCGTTCCGACCTGCGGGCGTGGGTAAGACGACCACACACGCGCATCCTCGTCGCGGCCTGGTCGTACCACAGAGGATAGCGGGACCGCGCAAGACCGATCAAGGCAACGGCCTTCTTTCGTGAGCGCGGCCCGCGCCGGTGGTCGTTCGCGACGCGCTCTCCGCCGCGGCGCCGCGCGATGACGCAGCGCGCGGCGAGACGCCGCGCGGCACCTCAGTTGAGTGGAACCAGCTGCGTGCCGTCTTTCCCGCAGAACATCGCCTCGCCCGGGTAGTTTTCGCCGCAGGTCGGGCAGATCTTTCCGCGCACCCGCGACGCGGGCCGCGCCGGCGCCTCGTCGCGCGCCGCGCCGCCCGCGATGCCGTCCGCGCGCGGCGCGCCGGCGGGCGCCGGCCCTGCCCACGCGCCTGCGCTGTCGGGCGCCGCGGGGGCGTCGCCCGTCGACACCGGGCCCTCCAGCTCGCCTTCTGTCCGCCGGCGCCCGCGGCGCAGCAGGATGAGCCCGGCGAAGCCGAGGCAGGCGGCGACGCCGCCGACGATGGCGACGAACAGGTGCTTGCGCTGGCGCGCCACGTCCTCCCCCGTGGTGGTGCGTCCGCCGATGGTGCCGGTCGCGATCACCGCGATCGCGGCCTGATCGCTCTCGCCGGCGGGGTTCAGCCCGCTCCGCGCGAGGAGCGCGTCGTACCGGTCGGGGCTCGTCACCTCGATCGCGACCGTCACGCCCTTGCCGGCGATGGACGCGACCAGGCCGAGCCTCCCCTCGCCCGCGTCCGCGCCGAGCGAGAGCGCGCCGGTGGCGTCGACCGTCGCGGCGGACGCGAGCGGCCCCGGCGCGATCGACCACGCGGGCCTCGTCGGGAGCGCGCACCCGTCGGCATCCAGGACGAGCGCGCGGAACTGGAACCGCTCGCCCGGACGCATGAGCTTGCGCGACGGCGTGACCTGAAGGCGCGCCGGCTCGCCGGGGGCGTCGCACGCGCGCGGGGCGGCGGGCTTGCCCTCGGCGGCGGGCGCGCTCGCGACGGGCTTGCCCTCGGCGGCGGGCTTGCCCTCGGCGGCGGGCGCGCTCGCGACGGGCGGCGCGCTCGCCGCCGGGGGCGCTTCGCCCTCGCGGCGGACGAGCGTGTAGGTCCGCGTCCGCGTCACGGAGGCGCTGCACGTCGTGTCCTGGATGATGAACCGGTACTGCCCGGTCTCGACCATCTGGATGCGGGTGTCGGTCGCCTGCGTGGTGGTGGTGACGACGGCCTGGCGGGGGTCGTTGGCCGACGTCGTGCAGCGCGTCTGCCAGGACCGCGCGTTGCCGGAGGCCGAGTGCTTGCTCCGCGCGAGCCCCGGCATCTGCTCCCAGCACTCGGCGGTGCTCCACGACCGTGAGGCCCCGGAGATCGAGAGCTCCGAGCCCTGCTGCTTGATCTGCACGGCGCCGCCCGGCGCGCCCTGGGGGCGCGGCCTCGGTCCGCACGCGTCTCCCCACGCGGCGATCGACCACTGCTCCGTGAGCGCGCTCGCGGTCCAGGCCCCGCTCAGCGTCGGCGGCTCCTGGGCAGCGCTCGAGCGCGGGGCGGCGGCGAGCGCCGCGGCGAGGAGCGCGAGGGGCAGGGCTTGCGAGGCGAGCGAGCGTCCCACGGCCGAACCCTAGCAGCGCCCGCGCACGGACGGCAGGCGGCAGGCCCGCGCGCCCTGGCGCCCGGGCCGACGCGCCGAGACGCGCGGACGCGCGGACGCGCGGATGGCGGATGGCGGATGGCGGATGGCGGATGTCGACGACGGTGTCGGCCACGCCACAGCAAAGCTGCGGCGGACGGCGGACGGCGGACGGCGGACGGCGGCGGAGGCGGAGGCAGAAGGAGCGCGCAGCGCGAGAGCACAAAAGCGCTCGCCCACCAAAAAAGAGTAGACAAGCGAGAGCCTGATTCTTTATCTTGAAAAATGGTCCTGTGCGCATTCAGCATCAATTCGAGGCCATCGACCCTGCGTACCTGATCCGATCCTGAGGAGCCCGCTGGACGAGAGCGAGCGCGAGCAGCGCCAGGCCGAGAGAGGCCGAGCGATCCGCTCCGGGCTCAACGCTCTTCGTGCCTGGCGCGCCAGGCACGAAGAGCGTTCAAAGAGCGATCTGGAGACGTTCCGCAGGAGCCACAGGACCCACAGGACACCGCGCGAGATTCTCTCGCGTCTCCCGGAAATGGCTAGACAGATCAAAACCGTCTTGATATCTTGAACAATGGACCTTTGCGCATCCGCTCTCCGATCCTGGCCGATGCACCCGCGTACCTGATCGGATCCCGATCAGCCCGCGGGGCGCGGCCCGGGCCGGAGCCCGCGAAACCAACCTCGCCTGACCGCGTGTCATGGTGCCTGTTACTCGGATGACGCTCCATCGTGGTTCGACCCCGCAAGGACCTCAAAGGAGCCAACAATGAAGCAGATCACGATCGCCTCCTCCGCCGCGCTCGCCACGCTGTTCGTCACGTCGGCGAGCCTGGCCGAAACCTCCGCGCCGCCCGCTCCCACATGCACCGTCATCATGAGGGGCGGGCTCGGTGACCTGCCGGACTCCGAGATATGGAGCCTCAACCCGAGCTACCCTGTCCCCGACTCCTACGAGGTGAACACGGGGTACTCCAGCACGGCCGGTGAGAAGCGCGCCCTGTTCGGGTTCGACCTCAGCCCGATCCCCGCCGGCTCGCTCGTCGCGTCGGCCAGGTTCTACGCCAAGACCTACACCAGCACCGCCCAGACCGTGCGCGTCCACCGGGTGCTCGCCCCGTGGACCGAGAACTACGTCACGTGGAACAACCTCGGCGGCATCGACCCCACCGCGCTCACGTCGTTCGTGCCCAGCGTCACGCAGTGGAGCGAGATCGACCTCACCGAGCTCGTGCAGGAGTGGGTGAGCGGGATCTCGCCCAACTACGGGATCCTCCTCGAGGAGGATCAGGGCGGGAAGACCTCGTACAAGAGCAGCGACCACCCGACGATCGACAACCACCCCTTCCTCGAGGTCTGCTTCACCGCGGCGAAGGGCTCGATCGGCGACAAGGTGTGGTTCGACGCGGACGCGGACGGCGTCGAGGGCGCCTCGGAGCCCGGCATCGCCAACGTCGTCCTCGACCTGTTCGGCGACGCGGACTGCGACGGCGCCGCCGACGGGGATCCCCTCACGGCGACGGCGACCGACGCGAGCGGCGCCTACCGCTTCGGCGAGCTCGACGCGGGCTGCTACGTCGTCAGCGTCGATGACGCGACGCTGCCGCTCGGGCTCTTCCTGACCACGGACGCCGAGCCGCTCGCCGTGTCCGTCGGCGCGGGAGAGGACGTGACCGACGCCGACTTCGGTTACGTGACGTACTCCTCGATCGGCGACACGGTCTGGCTCGACAGCGACGCGGACGGCCTCTATGAGCCCGAGATCGGCGAGCTCGGCGTGAACGGCGTCCTCGTCGAGCTGTACCACGACGGGGTGTTGTTCGACTCCGTGACCACCGGCGACAGCCCCTATACCGGCCAGCCCGGCTTCTACCTCTTCGACACCCTCGCTCCGGGCGACTACGAGATCGTCATCACCGCCGACAACTTCATGACGAGCGGTCCGCTCGCCGGACAGGAGCCGACGGCCGACCGCGACGGCGTGCTCGACGGCGTGACCACGGTCTCGCTCGGCCTGGCCCAGGATCTCCTCGACGCCGACTTCGGCTACCAGCTCTCCTGCGGCAACGGCGTCTGCGGCGGGGACGAGAGCTGCTCCACCTGCGCCGTCGACTGCGGCACCTGCCCGCCCGTGTGCGGCAACGGCACCTGCGAGGTCGGCGAGGACTGCGGTAGCTGCAGCGCGGACTGCGACGTCTGCCCGCCGGTCTGCGGCGACGGCACCTGCGAGGCCGGCGAGGACTGCGGCAGCTGCTCGGACGACTGCGGCGCCTGCCCGCCCGTGTGCGGCGACGGCGCCTGCGAGGCCGGCGAGGACTGCGGCAGCTGCTCGGACGACTGCGGCGCCTGCCCCGCGGTCTGCGGCAACAACGTGTGCGAGAACGGCGAGGACTGCGCCAACTGCGCCGGCGACTGCGGCGCTTGCCCCGCGGTCTGCGGCAACGACACCTGCGAGGCCGGCGAGGACTGCCTCGAGTGCCCGAGCGACTGCGGCATCTGCCCGCCCGTCTGCGGCAGCGGCGTCTGCGAGGTCGGCGAGACCTGCTCTAGCTGCGCTGCCGACTGCGGCGAATGCCCGCCGGTCTGCGGCGACGGGGTCTGCAAGGCGGGCTCCGAGGACTGCTCGAGCTGCGCCGCCGACTGCGGCGCCTGCCAGTGCGCGTCGCCCGGCACCGGCACCCCGGGCTACTGGAAGAACCACCCGAAGGCCTGGCGCGTCTCGCACCTGACCATCGGCCGCAAGACGTACACGAAGTCCCAGCTCCTCGACATCATCAGCCGTCCGACCAAGGGCGACGTCACGTACATCCTCGCGAAGCACCTCATCGTGGCCAAGCTCAACGTCGGCATCGGCAACCAGTCGAGCTGCATCGAGGACACCATTGCCCAGGCCGACGCATGGCTCCGGCAGTACCCGCTCGGCAGCAACGTGAAGGACAAGGGCAAGTACTCGCCGTGGGCGAGCGGCGAGCCGCTCGCGGAGACGCTCGACAACTACAACAACGGCCGCCTCTGCGCGCCGCACCGCGACGCCCTCAATTGCGATGACAGCAACAGCGGCGGTGACCGCGACCACGGCTGCCGCTGACCGGTCAGACCGGTAACCGGCAGAGGAGGGCGCCCCCCTCGGGCCAGCACCCGCTCCGGGCGACCAGCCTCGGGCGCCAGCGCTGGCCTCGCCGCCCGCCCGCCTCTGCCCTTCTTTTATTCTCCCTGCATCTCCCCCTCCCCCTCCGTGCTCGACGGGGCGCTCGCCGCGAGCGGGGCGGCTCGCCGCGAGCGGGGCGGCTCGCCGCGAGCGGGGCGGCTCGCCGCGAGCGGGGCGGCTCGCCGCGAGCGGGGCGGCTCGCCGCGAGCGGGGCGGCTCGCCGCGAGCGGGGCGGGGTGGTCGCCGCGCCGCGCTCCGGTGGCCGCCTCGGGGCGCGGGGTTGCCCGTGCCTCCCCGCGCCCTCCGGCATTCTCGGGCTGCCCGCCCTTGGCCGACCGATGGCCCATCGTGTGCAGGGAGAAGGCAGAAAGAGGCCAGGGAGAGGGAGGCCGCCGCCCGTTGCGAGCGAGACCCGACCCCGCGGCGCGCTGTGCGCGACAGCGACTCGCCTCCACGCTCCGGCGCGCGCACGCGCCTCTGGCGCACCGAGACGGAAGGGGACGGAAGTGCCCCAGGCGGTGCGCGCGATCTGCCCCTGGCGCGGCAAAATGCCCCTGGCCTGCAGAATGCGGCGGCTGCCCGCGCGGCGGTACGCCGCGGACAGCGCCGCTCCAGGCGGGCCATGACGACGTTGAGCCCGCTCCTCCGCGCGTTCCGACAGTGTGGCACGACCGCTGCAAATCCTGAGGGGCTGAGCTCCGGAGACCGCGGTGGACGGTCCGAGGACAGGGCGACGGCGGGCCAGAAGCTGTAAGGAGAAGCTGCGATGAACCTGACGGATAGCTGGGTAGGCGACAGGCCCTTGGTCCCGCCTTGCGGCTTGTTCGGCAAAGGCCAGCATATCGTCCTGGCCGAAGACGACGACGACATGCGGCTCACGCTCGCCGCGGCGCTCCGCGGCGACGGCTTCGAGGTGTCCGAGGCGCGCAACGGCCTCGAGCTGCTCGACTGCGTGGCCCCGTGGCTCGGCGGGCAGGAGCCGCCGACGCCCATCGACGCGATCGTCACCGACATCCAGATGCCGTGCTTCTCGGGGATGGAGATCCTGGAAGGCCTCGCCGAGCTCCGGCGCCGGCCGCCGGTGATCCTGATCACGGCCTATGGCGACCCGCACCTCCACGCGACCGCGCGCGGCCTCGGCGCGTCGGCGGTCTTCGAGAAGCCGTTCGAGATCGATGATCTCCGCAGCGTGCTGTTCAACCTGAAGGACGCGCCCGGCTTCAACGGCGGCTTCTGAGCCGCCGCCCCGCCGCGCGCTCCCGGTGGCGCAGCACCCCCCCGGGGGGCTCACCGCCCGCTCCCGGGCCGCTCCCGGGCCCCGGGCCGCTCTCGGGCCCCGGGCCGCTCTCGGGCCCCGGGCCGCTCTCGGGCCGCGGGATGCTCAGCCGTCCGGCCGCGGGGGCGGTGTGGCCGCCGCCCAGCGCGCGACGCAGGCTCGCTCCTCCTCGGTCATCTCGAGCATGCTCGCCACCACGTCGTCCACGCGGCGCCGGGCCTCGGCGGACAGGCCCGCGTTCGCCGGCCCGAGCTCCCGCCCGAGCGCGTCGAGCGCGCCGATCAGGCCGGCGAGCGCGGGCCGGGGCGCGGGGATCGCGCGCAGGTGCGCGATCTTCACCTGCGGCATGCCCTCGCGCGCGTCCCGGTGCCGGGTGTAATGCCACCACCGGACAGGGGAAGAGTTGAGATAGCAGAGCAGCGCGAACTCGCTCCACGTGTCGTCGCAGAAGCCGGCCAGGATCGAGTTGCGAAAAGGGAGGCCGTCGCTCAGCGCGGCGATGGGATAGCGGGCGGTCTGGCGGATGAGCAGCCGCACCGCCCTCCACTCCGCGTCCTTGCGGAAGCGGCCCTTCACGGCCCCGCGATCGACGTAATGGCGCGGCGCGCGCGCGATGAGCTCCCCCACGTCGGTGCCCTCCCGGATGGGGCAGGTGTAGGGCGGCGCCGGGGCGTCCGCGCGCCGGATGCGCTCGGCGTCCTCGGCCGTCGTCTGGAATCCGCGCTCTCCGAACAGGGCGGCCGGGAGCGGGCGCAGCGCGCCGAGCCGCTCGAGGAGCCGCCGGGACACGACGTCGAGATCCGAGCGCGCGAGCGGCCACGGAGCGGCCGCTGGCCGGGGGAGCGCGGGCGCGACGCGGGTCGAGAGCAGGCCCATGCACGGCTGGAACACGCCCTCGAACGCGTCGCTCCCGAAGCTCGGCAGGTCGGGGTCCACGGCGCAGAGCGCGTCGTGCGCGCGCCGCGTGGGCCCGTACCCCGCGAGATCCGCGACCGACGTCGGGATGACGAGGCCGAGCCGCCCGCCCGGCCGGAGCAGCGACGCGGCCCGGTGCACGAACAGGCCGTGCAGGGAGCGGTATCCGTGGAATGCCGGGCTCCTCTGGAGGTGGAGATGGAACACCTGCGGCTCGATCGGCTGCGCCGCCCGGCCGACGTACGCGACCCAGGGCGGGTTGCCGATCACGGCGTCGAAGCCCGGCTCCGGGCGCTCGAAGATGCCGGGGAACGCGAGCTCCCAGTGCAGGAAGCGCCGCTCCTCGGCGACGCGGCGCGACAGGGCCGCCCGCGGATCGGCCGGGTCGCCCGCCGCCGCCATGTAGCCCGCGAACGTGGCCGCGGTGGGCGCGAGGCCCGCGAGCTCCCCGTCCCGTGGCCAGAACCACAGCGCCATCCAGGCGTCGAGCGCCGCCTGCTCCGCGGCCCCGGCGCGCCCGGGCAGCGTCGCCGCCGCCGCCCCGACCTCCGCGGCCGGCCCCGCGGCCAGCGCCCGCGCGCGGGCCCGCCTCGGATCGAGCCGCCGCGCTCGCCTCCACGGCTCCCCGGCCGTGGTGTCGCGGCCCGGGAACGCCGCGGCCGGGAAGCCGGAGGCCTCCGCGCGCGCGGCGCCGAGGAGGCTGTCGCCGCAGCGGAGCTTCTGATCGAGGAAGCTCGGCGGGAGGCGCTCGTCCCGCGCGGCGAGCCAGAGCGACACGCGGGCGAGGTCGACCGCGATCGGGTCGAGATCCACGCCGTGGAGGCAGCGCTCGGCCACGAGCGCCATCGCGCGGCGCAGCGCCGGCTCTCCGGGGGCGAGGTGCGGTGTCACGCCGGAGCGCTCCCAGGCCGCGGCGAGGTGCGCGGCGAGCTGGCGGCACGCCTCCACCAGGAACGCGCCGGATCCCATCGCGGGGTCGCACACCGCGAGCGAGAGGAGGTCGCCGGGCGAAGGCGGCCGGCCGCCGCGCTCGAGCAGCGGCGCGAGCGTGCGCTCGACGACCTGACGCGTGATCTCCCGCGGCGTGTAGTAGGACCCGGCGCGCCGCCGGAGCTGCCCGGGCTGGAGGTAGAGCGCGCCGCGCGCGATCCGGCCCGGCGCGCGCGGGGAGGCGCGGCGGGCGAGCGCCCGCGCGAGCTCGTCCACGGTCGTGGCCGCGGCGACCCGGGCGGCTCGGCGCGCGCCGAGCTTCAGGTCCGCCGCCGCGAGGAGCGACGCGAGGCGCTCCTCGCCGGCGCGCCGGAGGAGCGCCTCGAGATCGATGACCGCGTGACGCGGCAGCAGCGCCATCGACTCGCCCTCGGCGAGCTCGAGGTCGAAGGCGATCAGGCCCTCGTAGAGCGTGCCGATGTGCTCGATCTCGAGCTCGCCGTAGCGGACGGGCTCGCCGTCCTGCAGGACGAGCGCCGAGAGCACCCGGTGCAGGACGCCGTCGCTGAGCCACGGCCGGCCCCGCAGCGCGGCGGGCGTCTCCGGATCGAGGAGGCCGCCGCGCGCGCCCCGCGGCTCCCGGTCGAGGAGCGCGCGGGACAGCGCCTCGACGCGCGGCCATGCGCCATGGCGGCGCTCGAGGTCGGCGCCCCACCGCCGCCGCTCCGCCTCCAGGTGGTCGAACAGCCGCGCGAGCGGCGCGCCGCCGTCGGCCGCGACGGACAGGAGGCCGCGCGCCTCGGCGTAGAGCAGGAGGATGAGCCGCATCAGCGCGGTCACGAGGCCGGCGTGGAGGCGGCGCCGCGCCGCGGCGGAGCGGAAGGCGGCGTCGCCCCCTTCGGGCTGGCCCTGCTGGAAGGCGCGGAGGAGCTCGCCCAGCGCGCCTTGCGCCTCGTGCCGGAGCCGCCTGACCACGCCGTCCGGCGGCGGCCCGGGTCCGCCGAGGGGCGCGTCCGCCGCCGTCGCCCCGCCGCGCGGGCGCGGCGTCGAGGGCGCGCCGACCTGTTCGAGGTCGCAGCGCTCGACGACGCGGAGCTGGGGGCATTCCGAGGACACGCGCAGGTAGCTCTGTCATTTGAGCATGAAGGCGGGAAGGCAGGAAGAAGAACCGGATGACCTCCCCGCCCTCCGCCGCCGCGCTCGATCACGGACCGGTCGCGGAGGGGCGTCGCCGAGGCGGTCGACGGCAGGGGCTCGCGGCGAGCGCGCCCGCGCGGCGGCGCCGAGGCAAGGAGTCCTGCCTCGCCCGGAGGTCCTTGCCCAGCACGGTTTGCCGATCTCCGCGCGGGGGCCCCGGGCGCGGGGGGTGGTCGCGCCGGGGTATGCTTTGTGCCGTATGCGTGGGAATGAAGCCTGAGCCGATCGATCGATACGCACTCGCCCGTCCACGCAATTCACATTGGGGCTCCGCGGCGCGGCGCGGCGCCTGCCTCGCGGCGATCTTGCTCGGAGTCTCGGCCTGTTACGGCGCTGGCGCGGCGCACGAGCCCGGGGGGGCGCGCGCCGCAGACGAGGAGTCTGACCTCTATTCCGACATTCCCCAGGATGGCGTCACCCTCGGTGATCCGGGCGCGCCGATCACGCTGACCGAGTTCTCCGATCTCCGCTGCTCGCATTGTCGAAATTACGCGCTGGCGGTGCTGCCCGTGATCCTGGATCGTCACGTGCGGCCAGGGCAGGTGAAGCTCGTGTTCCGGAATCTCGCGTTCCTCGGGCCGGGCTCCGTGCGGGCCGCGCGCATGGCGTCGGCGGTCGGCATGCAGGACCGGCTCTGGGACTTCGTCGACCGCCTCTTCCGGCTCCAGGCGCGGGAGCGCCCGGCGGCCATCACCGACGATCTCCTGCTGCGCGTCGCCGCCGAGCTGCCGGGCGTGGACGCGGCGCGGGCCGCGGCCGAGCAGGACAGCGGCGAGGTCGACCGGCAGCTCGAGGCCGCGCGCGCCGAGGCCCGGCGCCTCCAGATCCGCGGCGTCCCGGCGTTCTTCCTGAGCCGGGCGGGCGAGGAGCCCCGCCGGCTCCGCCTCACCTCGATGTCGCCCGAGCCGTTCTCGCGCGCCATCGAGCAGCTCCTTGCGGCGCCGCGGACCGCGCCGGCCAGAGGCCGCTGAGCCGACCGGACCGGGCGCCGGCTCACCGCGCGATTTTTGGTCCCGAAAAAGAGCGCGGCGACCGGGGCAGGCGAGGAGCGTCTATTCAAGGGGTCTACCCTCCAGCGGCCCCGCGGTCCGCGGGCGGGTAGACCCCTCTTTTTCACGCTCCTCGCCTGCCCCGGCCGCCGGCCGCGCGCTCCGTGGAGCGCGCTCGTCACAGCCTGGGGCAGGCGACGCCGATCAGAGCGGCGGGTTGGCGTTCTTCACGCACTCCACGAAGTACTCGTGGAACCAGGCACCCGCTTGCGGTGCGCGCGTGTCCGCGTCCTCCTTGCCGCAGAAGAGGTCGTAGCGCGGCTGGTCCGGCTGGCCGACACCGTCGGAGTCACCCGGCGGCTTGACCCAGTAGAAGGCGTCGAGGCGCGTCGCCCCGCCCGGGTTCGCCTTGGGCCGCTCGCCCATGCCCGCGCCGATGTTGTTGCACCAGTAGCCCCAGTCCCCCCGGATGCCGCCGACGCCGTTGCGGCTCGTGTCGATGATGAAGTGCTTGTCGCCGAGGCCCTCCGCCTCGAGCGCCCGACCCATCGCGTTGACGTAATCGAACTCGCCGTAGCAGGGGTTGTCCTGCTGGTCGTACGACTCCTCGCCCTCGGAGTAGCTGAGCAGCGTGTAGTTGGCGACGTTGGTCGCGAAGCCGCGGACGCTGGCCGGGCTGCCGGCGGCCTCGATGACCCTGGCGAAGATCTCGGCGCCCTTCTTCTGGTTGTCCTCCCAGCCGAGCCAGCCCGAGTGCGCCGCGTCGATGTACTGGTACACGTGCGGCATGTTGAGCTCCTTGAGCGCGAACGCGACGTTCGCCTCGTAGGAGTCCGCCGTCTCCTGGTCGCAGCGCTTCCCGCCCAGGTTCGTCGCGATGTTGGGGAGCGAGTCGGGCTCGATGATCAGGATGATCCGCTGGTTCGGGCGAGCGGCGAGGATCTCCTTGATCGGCTTGATGAACTCGTTCCGGTACCGCTCGGTGCCGTTCTCATTGAGGTGGAGCTCGCCGTTCGACGCCTCGGCGAAGCAGTCGCGGTTCGGCAGATCGTACACGACGACGACCGGGATGACCGGCTCGCAGAGCTGGTTCTGGAGCTCGAGCGCCTTGTCGAGGTGCCCCGGGAGACGCTCGACCGCCGCGATCCTGTCGAGCCAGAACGCGGTCGGGATCTCCTGGACCTTGCGCATCTTCGCGATCAGGGCCTCGTCCGTCACCTTCGCGATCGACGACTCGACCTTTTCGACGTACTCGGGGTCGACGAAGAGCCTCCCACCCGCGAACGGATTGCCGCTCGGCGGCGTGATGTCCACGCCGTCAGCGCAGGCCGGGTTCGGGGTCCCGGTCCCGGTCGTGGCGGGGCTGGCGCCGGTGCTGACCGTCGTGTCGGGGCTGGCGCCGGTGCTGACCGTCGTGTCGGTGCCGCCGCCGGGGCCGGTGGTCGCGCCGGGGCCGCCGGTCGCGCCGGGGCCGCCCGTCGCGCCGGGGCCGCCCGTCGCGCCGGGGCCGCCCGTCGCGCCGGGGCCGCCGGTCGCGCCGGCGCCGCCCGCCCCGCCAGAGCCCGCATCTCCCCCGTCGCCCCCGCAGGCCGCAAGCGCGACGGCCCCGAGGAGGACCACAGCCGCCCTCGTCAACCCCAGTGGATGCGTATTCCTTCTCAGCATATTAAGCCTTTCTACTCACCTTCAGAACCGAACCACGCAAACACGACACAACAAAACAAGCGCGCAGACTCTAGACCAACGCTCTCGGAGGGGCAAGGACAAACGACGGCTGTGCCACCCCGCGGCAGCGTCATCGTAATCTGCTGTGCGGTCATTTTTCCACGGCGAAGAGAACGCCCGCTCTCCTCGTGACGATGTCCTCCAAGCGCGTCCAACCGCGCAAGGGTGGCACGATTCCCGGACATCTGGAGAACACTCCGACGTCCGGAGGACGCGCTCCCGTCCGCCAACGCGATGCGCAAACGCGATGCGCAAGGCCCGAGACCGGGTCGCCGAGATCACACGGCAGACGGACAGGAGCGATTGTCTCGCTTGCTTCCGATTCTGGTGATCACGCGGCGAGCGCGCTGAGCCCCTGTCCATCGATGGCACGGCGAGGTCGCGGCCCCTGTCCAGGGCCCGTCGACCGATGCGGTGGACAGGCGCCCTCTTCAGTGGTCCGACGCGGAGCGGCTTCTGGCCCGCCGCCGCAGATCGGTTAGGCTTCCGTCCCCTCGTCCCCCCAAGAGCCCGCCATGCGCTTCGCCGCCTTCTTCCTGTTCATCCTCCTCGTCCTCGTCGCCCTCGGCGTGTACGTGCACCGGCGCGCCTCCGGGCTGCTCGGCCTGGCTGTGCGCGGGCGGCGCAGGTTGGCGGTCCTGCTCGCCGCCGCGGTGGTCGCCATGGCCGTCGCGCGGCTCGGGCGCGGCGCCCTGCCCGACAGCGCGCTCCGCGGGCTCGGGATCGCGGGGGGCGCGGTGTCGCTCGGTGTCCTGATCTCGGCGGTCTTGCTCGGCGTCGTCGATTTCGGTCGGCTGCTCGCGCGGCTCGGGCGCGCCGCGCTCGGGCGCGCCGGCGAGGCCGGTCCCGTGGCGCAGGAGCCGACCGGCGCGCCCGCGCCGCGCGAGCAGCCGCCGCCGGCCGCGCCGCGCGAGCAGCCGCCGCCGGCGCTCCCGCGCCGCGCCTTCCTCGCGCAGGGGGCCGCCGGCTCAGCCCTCCTCATCGGGAGCAGCAGCGCTGTCTACGGGACGTTGCTCGGGCGGCACGACTACGTCATCGAGGAGGTCGTCATCCCGATTCCTGGCCTGCCCCGCGGCCTCGACGGGTTCTCTATCGTGCAGTTGTCGGACATCCATCTTGGGCTGTTCGTCGGCGAGCCCGAGATGCGCGCCGCCGAGGATCTCGTGCGCAAGGCGCGCGGGGATCTCATCGTGATGACTGGCGATCTCATCGATCACGATCCTGCGTACGCCGAGCACCTCGGGCGGCTCACGCGGCGGCTCGAGCCGCTCGCGCGGGAGGGCGTCGCGGCGATACCAGGCAACCATGACCATTTCGCCGGGATCCAGCGGACGCTCGACGCGCTCTCGCGCGGCGGCGCGCGCGTGCTGCGCAACCGGGGGCGCGTCATCGGCGGGGCGGGCGGCGCCTTCGCGCTGCTCGGCGTGGACGACGTGTGGGCCGCGCGGATGCGGGTGCCCGGCGGCGGCCCCGATCTCGGCCGAGCGCTCGCCGACGTGCCCCGCGATCTGCCGCGCGTGCTGCTCTGTCACAACCCCGTGTTCTTCCCGGAAGCGGCCGGCGACGTGGCCCTTCAGCTCAGCGGCCACACCCACGGCGGCCAGGTCAACCTGCTCGTCCGGCCGGCGGATCTCGTGCTCCCCCACGGCTACGTGGCCGGGGTCTACCGGCGCGGCGGCGCGCACCTCTACATCAACCGCGGCTTCGGCACCGCCGGGCCGCCCGCCCGCGTCGGCGCCCCCCCGGAGGTGAGCCGCATCGTGCTCGTCGCGGCCTGAGCGCGCTCCAGCTCCGCAGTCGCCCCGGCGCGCTCCCGCCCCGCGAAAACGCCCAGGCGGGCTCCCGCCCCGCGAAGATCGTGGGTCGGCACCGGCGTCCCGCTTGACAGCCGAGGTGGGGTGAGGGTCCCTTCTCCCCCATGGCGATGCCCCACGAAGTCTATCTGACGCTCAGGCTGCTTCACCTTGTCTTCATGGCAGGGTGGCTCGCGGCCGGCCTCTCCGCCCCTTCGGACATCCGGCGGACGCTGGCGCTGGGCCGGCCTCACGTCGACGCGCTCGTCCCGCGCGCCCAGCGGTCCATCAAGATCACCCAGGGCGCGGGCTACCTCACGGTGCTGACCGGCGTCGGGCTCATCTTCGCGCAGGGCGGCTTCGCCTTCGTGGCGCCGCGCATCCACGCGGGGTTCGCGCTCGCGCTCGTGGCGCTCGCGATCGAGGCCGTCCTCGCCGAGCCCGCCTGGCGCCGGATCAAGAAGGAGATCGAGGGCGGCGGCGACCTGAAGGAGGCGCTCGCGAGCGCCCGGAGGTTCTCGATGGCCTTCGGGATAGGGCACCTGCTGCGCTTCGTGATCCTCGTCCTCATGGTGTTCAGGTTCTGACGCGCGATGAGCGCGCACGAGCCCTCGGACGACCGCCACGGCCGGCGAGCCGCCCTCGCCCTCGCCGTCGCGCTCGCGGCGCTCGCGGAGGGGTGCGCGCGAGCGCCGCTCGCCGCCCCCGTCGGCCGCAGCGCCGCCCTCCCGGCGGCGCCCGAGCAGCGGCCGCCTCCAGCCACCGAGCAGCGGCCGCCTCCGGCCACCGAGCAGCGGCCGCCTCCAGCCACCGAGTCCCCGCCGGTCACGGAAGAGCTCGCGTTCGTCGATCTCGAGGTCCCCGGCTTCGGGCCCGCGGTCGTCGTGCTGCCGCGCGGCGGCGGGCCGCGGCCCGTGCTCGTGGCGACGCACGGCGCGGGCGATCGGCCCGAGTGGCACTGCGACGTGTGGGGCGCGATGGTGAGAGGGGCGGGCTACGTGCTCTGTCCGCGCGGCAAGGCCATCGACACCCGCGCGCCGGACGACGCCCAGATTTATTATTATCCGGACCATCACGCGCTGGGCCGCGAGGTGACCGCCGCGCTCTCGGCGCTCGCACGGCGCTTCGGGGATCGCGTGGATCTCCGCGCTCCGGTGTACACGGGATACTCCCAGGGCGCGACCATGGGCGCGCTGGTGTTGCCCGGACACCCCGCCGGCTTCGCGAGGGCGGCGCTCGTCGAGGGGGGATACGGCAGCGCGGGCGAGTGGACGCTCGGGAGCGCCCGGCGCTGGCGCGGCGCCGGGGGGGCGCGGGTGCTGCTCGCGTGCGGTCGGGCCGACTGCGCGGCGCGGGCGCACAGGACGCGGGAGACGCTCGAGCGCGGCGGCCTGACCGCGCGCGTCGTCCACGCAAAGGGCGCCGGCCACAGCTACGGCGGCGCCATGGAGCGCGCGCTCCACGAGGTCTACCCGTGGGTCGTCGAGGGCGATCCCCGCTGGCTGGGCGGCTCCGAGGCCTCGGCGCACCAGGGCGCGGCGGCGCCGCGGCAGGGGCCTCAGACGCGCGTCACCCGCCGCAGGCCCACGGCGAGCGCGATGAGCGCGAGCAGGGTGGGCAGCACGACCACGCCCACGTCGAGCCAGCCGAGCCAGTCGGCGGGGGCGAGCCACCCCGCGGGGAGCGGCAGCGCGAAGACGTTGTAGGCGGCGACGCCGAGCGCGAGGGCGCCGCACGACACGAACAGCCACGCCAGCGCGGTCAGGAGGCCGTGGCCGAGGCGCTGCATGGCCGGCGCGCTCCGCCACCTCCCGATGACGACGCGGATCGTCGTGATGAGGGCGAAGAGCGAGAGCGCGCCCGCGGCGCTGGACGCGATGAGGAGCTCGGTCTCGCCGAGCGGCTGCCGCTCGGTGACGCCGTGGACCCGGCGGAGGATCATCGCGACGCTGGTGAGGACGGCCGCGCCGGCGGCGAGGCTCACCGCGATGGCCAGCAGCACGGCGACGGGCCGGGCGCGCCGCGCCTTGCGGGTCACGTCCTCGGCGCCGTGGGCGTGGAGGGTCTGGGGGTTCGGGACCACGACCGTGGTCGCCGCCTCGTTCGCGGCGCTGTCGCGCATCGCCGCGATCATGCCCAGCCCGCGCGCGGGCCCGAACGGGTCCTGCACGTCGAAGTCCGCGAGCAGGCGGTCGAGCTCCTGCGCGGACGGCGGCCGGTCCTCGCGGGCCCGGGCCATGGCGCGCTGGACCAGCGCCTCGAGCCCCTCGGGGATGGTCTTGTCGATGTCGCGCGGGCGCCGGGGATCCTCGGTGAGCAGGCGGGTGAGCGTCCGGGCCGGCTCCTCCTCGGGGAACGGCCGCTCGCCGGTCAGCATGCGGTACAGCACGGCGCCCACCGCATAGATGTCCGCGCGGGAGTCGACGTCGGCCGAGCCGCGCGCCTGCTCCGGCGCCATGTACTGGGGCGTTCCGACCACGGAGCCCGTGCGGGTGAGATCCGCCCCGTCGAGCACCTTGGCGACCCCGAAATCGAGGATCTTGACGTGCACGCTGCCCCCCTCGCGCCGAACGAGGAACAGGTTCGACGGCTTGAGATCGCGGTGGACGATGCCGGCCGCGTGCGCGGCGGCCAGGCCGCGGCAGACCTGGCGCGAGATGGTGATGGCGGTCGGGAGCGGGAGCTTGCCGACCTGGTCGAGGAGGCTGCCGAGGTCCTCGCCCTTGAGCAGCTCGGTCACCATGCACGGCCTGCCGTCCTTGAGCCGCACCACGTCGACGACGTCGATCACGTGCTCGTTGCCGACGCGGGCGATGGTCTGCGCCTCGCGCTCGAAGCGCGCCATCGCCTCCCGGTGGCTGGCGAAGTGCTCGTGGGGGACCTTCACGGCGAAGCGCTTGGGCAGGCGGATGTGCTCGGCCACGTAGACGCGGCCCATCCCGCCCGCCCCGATCACGCCGGTGATGCAGAAGCTCCCCGCGAGCAGCTCGCCGACCATGGGGTCGGTCGCGGTCACGCCCTGGAGCTCCAGCGCGGTGGCGTCGATCGGGCAAACGAGGAAGTCGAGCGGATACCGGACGCCGCACGCGGGGCAGCGCCGGGTGGGTCTCTCGGGGGGCGCCTGCCGCGCCTGCTCGGGCTCGACGTGCCTGGCTAGCTCGACCATCGAGCGGGGAGTCTAGACGAGAAGAGGGCCCCTGGGTGCGGCGGATCCGCCGCCGCCGGCGCACGAGACGCACGCGCGCGCCGCGCAGGCCGTGAACGCGGCAGGTGCCGTCACCCCCCTCGGCGAGGACGGCGGCGCGGCGCGCGCCGGGCGAGCCCCCGGGGGACCGCGCTGGGCTGAGCGCGGCGAACGGTCCACCGCGGGCTGCGGAAGAACATCGCCGCCTCACTGAAATGGTCCTGATGCGCCTCGCTCCGGAGCCGCAGCGCCTCGCGCGCGCGCGGGGTGCGACATGAACCTCGGCGTCCTCACGGGTCGCGTGGTCTCATGCGCTCATGACATTGAAGCATGAAGGGTCTCCGCGGACCGAGAGCGGCCATTGGGGCCGAGCCGATCGCCCCGCGAACGATTCGATTCTCGTCCCCCCGCCGGCGCGTCGCCGCGGCCGGCGCGCCCCGCCCACGGAAGGGACCCGAGCGGGACCCCCGGCACGGAGCCCGAACGGGGCGCTCCACCGCGCGCCCCGGCGCCGATGCATCGAAGTCCCACGCTCGTCTCGACATCGAGCATCGAAAGATCGAAGCCGTGCTCGTTGCAAAGAATCTTCACGCACACCGGAGAGACATGGTATTATTCTTAACCAATGGCACTTCCTCCTGGATCTAGCGCCCCCGCATTCGTTCAGATGGTCTCGTGGCTGCTCCAGCCCCTCCAGAGCTTCGAGCAGTCGTACGCCCGCTTCGGAAGCATTTACACGTCCAAGAACCCGGTCGTGGGAACCCAGGTCATCGTCTGCCACCCCGAGGACGTCAAGCAGGTATTCACCGGCGATCCGGACATTTTTCATGCCGGCGAGGGCAATGCCGCCGGCGCCCCGCTCGTGGGCCCTCGCTCGCTCCTCCTGCTCGACGGGCAAGAGCACATCCGCGCGCGGCGCATGATGATGCCGCCCTTCCACGGGGAGCGGATGCTCAGCTATGCGAGGACGATGCGCGACATCACCCTTCGGTCGATGGACGGGTGGCCGCGCGGCCGCTACTTCGAGCTGCACACGCACATGCAGCAGATCACGATGGACATCATCCTGCGGGCCGTTCTCGGTCTGACGGGGGGGCCCGAGTCCGCGCGGATGCGCGAGCTCATCGCGGGCCTGCTGAAGCGGGCCCACTCGCCGATCAGCATGCTCTGGATGCTGCCGGCGCTCCAGAAGGATCTCGGGCCGCTGACGCCGTGGGCGTCGTTCAAGCGGCTGCTGGCCGACACCGACGCGCATATCCTGCGGCACATCGCGCAGCGGAGGCAGAGCGTGGGCAGCGGAGAGCATGAGGACGTGCTGTCGCTGCTCATCCAGGCGGTCGACGAGAACGGACAGTCGATGTCCGACGACGAGCTGCGCGACGAGATGATGACGCTGCTCATCGCCGGGCACGAGACGTCGGCGACCGCGCTCTGCTGGGCGTTCGAGGAGATCCTGAGCCACCCCGAGGAGCGGAGCAAGCTCATCGAGGAGATCAACGACGTCACGGGGGGCCGCCCGATCGAGGTGGAGCAAGTGGGGCGGCTCGAGCGGCTGGACGCCGCGATCAAGGAGGTGCTCCGGCTGCACCCGGTGGTCTCGACGATCGGCAGGAAGCTCAAGAAGCCGGTGAAGATCGGCGGCTATGATCTCCCCGAGGGCGTCGTGGTCATCCCGTGCGCCTACCTGACCCATCGCCTGCCGCACCTCTACCCCGAGCCCACCCGCTTCAACCCCGAGCGATTCCTGGGCAAGAAGCCGGATCTCTATGCGTGGTTGCCGTTCGGGGGAGGGCCGCGCCGCTGCATCGGGATGGCCTTCGCGCTCTTCGAAATCAAGATCGTGCTCGCAACCGTGCTGTCGCAGCTCCCCGACCTTCGCCTCCAGCACGAGGAGCCCGCGCCGGCGTCGCTGCGCGCCTTCCTGTTCGCGCCCAAGGGCGGGACGCCGGTCATGTGGAACCAGCGGCGGGCCGTGTCCCACGCCAACTGAGGGCTCCGCGCTCGTCGCGGCCGCGATCCTGCGCGTCGAGAGTTGCGCGGAGCACAAGAAAGGGATGAGCAACGTGATGAAGAGCGACGTCAATCGGTGCTGGCGCCTGGCTGCCCGCCCCGTCGGCATGATCAAGGATAGCGATTTCACGTTCCACGAGGAGCCGATCCCCGAGCTCCGGGCAGACGGCGAGGTCCTCGTGCGCACGTCGTATCTCTCGGTCGACCCCACCCAGCGAGGGTTTCTCGAGTGGCTCGTGCCGATCGGCGGGGTCGTGCAATCCATGGGCGCGGGGCGGGTCGTGCAGTCCCGAGACCCGAATTTCGCGGTCGGCGATCTCGTCCAGGGCGCGGTCGGCTGGCAGGACTACGCGGTGTCGACAGGGGAGGGCCCGACCGCCGCGACCAAGCTGCTCCCAGGCGTGCCGCTCCCTCGAGCGCTGGGCGCGCTCGGCCTGACGGGGCTCACCGCCTATTTCGGGCTGCTCGAGGTCGGCCGGCCGCGCGACGGCGAGACGGTGGTCGTCTCGGGCGCCGCCGGCGCGACGGGCATGCTCGTCGGTCAGATCGCCAAGCTGAAGGGCTGCCGCGCCGTCGGCATCGCGGGCGGACCCGAGAAATGTGCCTGGCTGACCCGTGAGCTCGGCTTCGATGCCGCGATCGATTATCGATCCGAGGACGTGGCGGAGCGGCTTCGCGCGCTGTGCCCGCAGGGGATCAACATCTACTTCGATAACGTCGGCGGCAAGATCCTCGAAGCGGCCATCGGGCAGATCGCGTCGAAGGGCCGGGTGGTGCTCTGCGGCGGCATCTCCGGGTACAACGATCTTCAAAGCGTCACCGGGCCCAAGAATTACCTGAACCTCATCGTCCAGAGCGTCAGGATGGAGGGGTTCGTCGTGACCGAGTTTGCCGCCAGGTTCCCCGAGGCGCTCGCGGAGCTCGCCGGCTGGTTGAGCGCGGGCAAGATCAAGGATCAGGTGGATATCGTCGAAGGGCTCGAGAACGCGCCCGCCGCGCTCCGGCGGCTGTTCACCGGCGCCAACAAGGGCAAGCAGCTCCTCAAGGTCGCAGAGATCTGATCGGGCGCTCGCCGCGGGGGGAGCACGCGCGTCGAGCGCGTGCCCCCTCCGGCGCGCACGGCGCAGAGCGGCGGTCCTCGGCCCAGCAGACGGGCCCAGATCGGCGTCCTCGGCGCGGCAGCCGACCCCCGGCGCGCTGAACCCCGAGGACGTCGGGGCGGCCCCGCGCCCGGCGCGGGTGACCGCCGCGCCAGGCGCTCACCGATCGATCTTCAGAGGGAGCTGCCGGAGCCCTCGGAGACCCAGGTAGGGGAGCCACTCCGACTTGCCATTGCGTGAGAAGGACGGAATCCGCCGGAGCAGCTCTTCGAACGCGATCCTGCCCTCCATGCGGGCGAGCGGCGCGCCCGAGCAGAAATGAATGCCATAGCCGAAGCCCAGGTGGCCGCGCTGCTCGCGCGTGATGTCGAACCGATCCGGGTCGGGGAACTGCGCCGGGTCCCGGTTCGCGGAGGCGAGCAGGGCGATGACGATCTGGTCCGGGGGGATCGTGACGCCGCGGATCGTCACCTCCTGCGTCGTGTAGCGGGGCATCATCTTCGACGGGCCCTCGTAGCGGAGCGACTCCTCGACGAAGCTCGGGATCAAGGCGGGGTTCGCGCGGATCTCCTGGAGGAGCTCGGGGTGATCGAGGAGCGCGTTCATGCCGTTGCCGATCATGTGGGTGGTCGTCTGGCCCCCCGCGGTCAGGAGGATCATGGCGAGCCCGTGGACCTCCTCCGAGGTCAATCTGTCGCCGTCGACGTCGGCTTGACAGAGATCGCTGATCATATCCTCCCGCGGCCTCGCCCGGCGATCGCGGATGATATCCTGGAAGAAGGCGCGGAACTCGCGGCGGCTCGCCAGGATGGCATCGACCTCCGCGTCCGTCAGGGTGCCCTGCGTCATCACCATGGAGGCATCGGACCAGCGCTTGAAATCGGCGCGGAGCGAGGGGTCCACGCCGAGCACCTCGGCGATGAGGGTGATCGGCAGGGGGACGGCCAGATCCGCCATCAGATCGAACTCATCCTTGGCGAGGATCTGATCGATGTACTCGTTCGTGATCGCGCGGATCCGATCCTCGAGCCGCGCGACGGCGCGGGGCACGAACGCCGTCATGAGCAGCTTGCGAATACGGGTGTGGGCCGGCGGATCGGCGAAGGCCATCGTCGCCTTGTTGTTGATCGGAGAGTCCTCCCGGAGCCGCTCATCGCTGCTGGACCAGTAAATGGTCATCGTTCGGCCGTTCTCGAGGAGCTCCGGGTGCTTGAAGGCATAGACGACGTCCTCATAGCGGCTCACCACCCACCACCCGTTCG
The DNA here is from genome assembly GCF_004135735.1 of Sorangium cellulosum. GTDB lineage: Bacteria > Myxococcota_A > Polyangia > Polyangiales > Polyangiaceae > Sorangium > Sorangium cellulosum_F. The sequence continues at coordinate 9,653,691 of NZ_CP012670.1, forward strand.
GCTCGAGCTGCTTGACCGGCGCCCTCTCTCGGAGCTCCGCGAAGAGCGGGTAAGGGTCGTCGGTGTTGATAAGCGAAGAGATATCGATCGTGGCCATTATCCCTGTTCCTCCCACGCGCACGCGCGTTCAAGGCATGCGATGTCGTTCACCTCTGTCATGAGGACCGCGAGTGACGCGCTCCTCGGCTCAGCCAGCCGCGCTCTCACCGGCATACGCGCCCCTGTCGCCCACGGCGTGGGGGCTGTCGCCCGGCCGCGCGCGCACCTGCGTCTCGATGTACCTGGCCAGCAGCCGAGCGAGGGTGGCAGGCTCGTCGAAGAGGAGCGCGTGCGTGCCTTCGATGTGGCGCATCACGAAGCTCCCGGTCGTCACCCTGCGCCAGGCCTCGACGGTCGAGGCGTCCGGAACCAGTTCGTCTCTCGTGGCGGCCACGGCCAGGACAGGGACGTCCAGGACGCGCTCGCTGCCCCACGGATAGCTGATGCCGAGCTGGGCGTCTGCACGAAATGAAGGGAGGAGGACCGCCCGGACATCGGCGTCGTTCAGGGACGCTTCCGGCCACACGCGCGCCGCCACCATGTTCTTCACGATGACGTCGTCCCCGTCGTTGAAGCTGGATCGCATCATGCTCTGCTGCTCATGACCGGGCGGCGTCATGCAGGCGACCGCGAGGCCGAGCGGCGCGGCGCAGGCGCGGCGCGTGATCGCGCCGCACAGGGCCGCGTACGCCGTCCACGTCCCGAAGCTGTAACCGAAGAACACCGTGGGGATGTCGAGTCGATCGGACAGGGCGCCGCACACCTCGTCGACGAAGGCGCGCATGTCCGTGACCGGCGCCTCCCCGAGCCGATCGGCCCGGCCCGGCGCCTGGACGGCCACGAGCTCGATGTCCTCGGGGATATGCCGGGCGAGCGGCAAGAACAGCGAGGCCGCCCCGCCGGCGCCTGGAAAGCAGATTACCCGGGCGCTCGGCGCGCGCGCCGATTTGAGCACGCGGAGCCACTCGCCGGCGATGCTCGACGGCTCGCGCCGCGCGGGGGAGCCGCCCCCGGAAGACGGCAGGAGGCTCGCGAGGTACGCGCCGAGCGCCCGCGAGGTCCGATGGGTGAAGGCCGCGGTCACCGGGAGCGAAGCGCCGATCAGGGTGGCGAGCCGGTTGCGGAGCTGCACCGCCATGAGCGAGTCCATCCCGAGCTCGAGCAGCGGCTGGTCAGGGGCCACGGCGGCCGGCCCCTGTCGCTTGAGCACCGCGGCGGCCTCGGCCCGCACGAGCTCGATCAGCGCCTCGAGGCGCTCGGGCTCGGTCATCGCAAGGAGACGATCGCGGGACGCCGAGGCGCTCACGGTCGCCCCGGAGGCCTTGCGCAGCCCCGGGCGCAGGAGCGCCCGGAGCAGGGCGGGCTGCTCGCCGCCCGCGCCGAGCGCGCGCTGCAGCTTGGCCAGATCGAAGTGCACCGGGAGCAGGGCCGCCTCGCCGCGCAGGAGCGCGGCGTCGAGGAGCTGCAACCCCTCCGGAACCGACATCGGCACGAACCCGACACGGCGTATGCGCGCGATGTCCTCGTCACCCAGGTGCGCCGTCATCCCGACGCCCGCCTGCTTCCAGAAGCCCCAGGCGAGGCTCAGCGCCGGGAGCCCCTGGCCCCGGCGATGCGCCGCCAGCGCGTCCAGGAAGGCGTTGGCCGCGGCATAGTTGCTCTGGCCTGCGGTCCCGAGCGTCCCAGACGCCGACGAGAAGAGCACGAACGACGCGAGTGACAGCTCCTGCGTCAGCTCGTGCAGGTGGAGCGACCCGTCGAGCTTCGGCGCGAGCACCCGCGAGAGCCGCTCGGGCGTCTGGTCCACGAGCATCCCGTCGTCGAGCACACCCGCGAGGTGCCATACCGCCGTCAGCGGGTGCTCCGGGGCGATGCTGGCCAGCACGCGGGCCACCTCGGCCCGGTCGGACACATCGCAGGCTGCGATCGTCACGGTCTCGGCGCCGAGCTGCTCGAGTCTCTTCAAGAGCTCGTGAGCGCCGGGCGCCTCCAGCCCGCGGCGCGAGGTCAGCACCAGGTGCCGCGCCCCGTGCTCGCGCACCAGATGCTCGGCGACCGCCTGGCCCAGCTCCCCCGTCCCACCGGTCACCAGCACCGTGCCGGCCGGGTCCAGCGGGCGGGCCGTCGCCTGCTCCTCCACCGGCTGCGCACGCACCAGGCGCGCTGCCCGCGCAGCGCCGTCCCGCAGCGCGAGCTCCGGCTCCGCCGTGGTCGCGAGCGCTCGCGCCAGCAGCTCGCCGTCGAGCGCCCCGGGGCCGACGTCGAGCAGGCGCAGCCGGCGGTCGGGGTGCTCGTTGCGGGCCGCGCGAACGAGCCCCCACAGCGGCGCGTGGACCAGGTCGTCGACCCTGTCGTCCGCGCCGGCCGCGACCGCGTTGCGGGTGACCCACACGAGCTCTGTCGCCGCGAACCGGGGCTCCGACAGCCACGCTTGCAGCAGCGAGAGCGCCTGTCGCGTCGCCTCGTGCGCCGACGAGATCACGCTGTGGTTCCGCGCGCCCTCCGCGGTCGCGTCGACCACCACCCGCTCCAGCGCCGAGGTGCCCTGCTCGAGCTTGGCGAGCACGCCTTCAAGCGTCACGGCCGCCTCGGCCCCCAGCGCGTCGGCCAAGGACGACGGGCCGTCCGCCAGGCGGAGCACGACCTGGGCGCCGCTCGCCAGCGCTTCGGTGAAGCTCACGGGCTGGAACTCCACGCGGTACACGTGCTGCGTATCGGCCCGGGTGGCTGTCCGGATCTGCTCGGCGATCGCCCAGCGTAGCTGGAGAGCGCCAACGCGCACCACAGGCTCGCCCTGCGCATCGGTGGTGCGCAAGGACGCCGTGACCTGCTTCGAGCCGTCCGCCTGCTGGAGCTCCATGCGCACCCGAAGCTCGCTCGCGCCGGCAGCGCGCAGCACCACGTCCGACCAGGCGAACGGCAACACCACCCCGTCCGGCTGCGTTCCCTCGGCGAACGCCGCGACCATCGTGTGCAATGCGGCATCCAGCAGCGCCGGATGCACGCCGTACTCGTCGGCGCCGTCCGTCGCGGCCTCGGGCAGCACCACCCGGCCATAGTAGGCGGCGCCTCGCCGCCACAGCTCGACCAGCCCGCGGAACGCCGGGCCGTAGCACAGCTCACGCGCCTCGAGCCGCTCGTAGAACCCCGAGAGGTCCACCGCCTCGGCCCCCGGCACCGGCCACGTCCGGAGCTCGTCGAGCGCGTCGTCGTCGCTCGCTCCGTCGAATGCGCTGTCCGTCAGGGTGCCTGTTGCGTGCTGCGCCCACGGGGCGTCCTCGGGCGCCTCCTCGGGCTGGCTGTACAGCCCGAAGCCGCGCCGGCCCTGCGCGTCCGGCGCCTCGACCGAGAGCTGCACCCGGCGCGCCTCGGTCTCGCTCAGCACCAGCGGCTCGGCCAGGATCAGCTCCGAGACCGCGCCGCCGCCCACCGCGCGCGCCGCCGTTAGCGCTAGCTCCAGCATCCCCGTGCCGGGGAAGAGCACCTTGCCGAACACGGCATGATCCCTCAGCCACGGTCGCTCGCGCAGCGACAGCCGGCCTGTGAACAGGTAGCCGTCGGTGTCCGCCACCCGGGTCGCCGCGCCGAGCAGCGGGTGCTCGGCTGTCCTCAGGCCAGCCGAGCTCAGGTCCGAGCGCGCCTTGGACGCTTCGAGCCAGTAGCGCTGCCGCTGGAAGGCGTATGTCGGCAGCTCCACGTGCCTCGCGTCCTGGCCGCCGAACAGCCGCTTCCAGTCCACCTCGTACCCCTGCACGTGCAGCGCGCCCAGCGTCCCGCCGAGCTGCGACAGCCCGCCCTCGCCGCGCTGCAGGCTGCCCACCACCACGCCCTGCGCCTCGGCGCACGCCGTCGTGAGCGGCATCGCCAGGATCGGGTGCGCGCTCACCTCCACGAACACCCCGTGGCCGTCGGCCAACAGCTCCACCAGCGCCTTGTCCAGCCGCACCGGCAGGCGCAGGTTCCGGCACCAGTAGTCCCCGTCCAGCGCCTCGTCGTCGCGCAGCAGCGCGCCCGTCACCGTCGAGTAGAACGGTATCGTCGACGGCCTCGGCTGCAATGACGCGAGCTGCGATGCGAGCTCCGGCAGCAGCTCATCCATGTGCGCGCTGTGAGAGGCGTAGTCGACGTTCACCTTCCGGCAGAACACCTCCTTCGCCTGCAAGCTCCCCACCAGCTCGTCGATCGCCCGCGCGTCGCCCGACACCACCGTCGAGCTCGCCGTGTTCACCGCGGCGATCGACAGCGCCTCGCCGAACGGCTCGATGTACCCCTGCACCTCCGACACGGGCCGCTCCACAAGCACCATGCCGCCCTTGCCCGTGCACTTGCGCACCGCCTGGCTGCGCAGCGCCACCACCCGCGCCCCGTCTTGCAGCGACAGCGCGCCCGCGACCACCGCCGCCGCCACCTCGCCCTGGCTGTGCCCCACCACCGCCGCGGGCTCCACGCCCAGCGACCGCCACGCCGCCACGAGCCCCACGCTCATCGCGAACAGCGCAGGCTGCACCACGTCCACCCGCGTGAACGGCGGAACCTCCTCGCCCTGCTCGCCGCGCAAGATCGCCGCCACCGACCAGCCCGTCCACCGCTTCAGCGCCGCGTCGCACGCCTCCACCGCCTCCGCGAACGCCGCCGATTGCTCCAGCAGCGCCCGACCCATCCCGAGCCACTGGCTGCCCTGGCCCGGGAACACGAACACCACCTTGCCCAGCGCCCGCGCCTTGCCCACCGAGACCGACGCGTGGCCGCGCCCCTCGGCCAGCGCCGAGAGCCCCTCGGCCGCCTCCTCCGCGCTGCCGGCCAGCACCGCCGCGCGCGCCTCGAAGTGCGTCCGGTGCAGCGCCGCCGCGCTCACCACGTCGGCCCAGCGATACCCGGGCCGCTCCTTCAGCCACCTCGCCCAGCGCTCGGCCTGCGCGCGCAGCGCCGCCTCGTCGCGCCCCGACAGCACGAGCGGCAGGGCCGACGACGCGAGCAGAGGCCCTGCGTTCACCGGCGCCGGCTGCGGCTCCAGCGCCGGCGCCTCCTCGAGGATGACGTGCGCGTTGGTCCCGCTGACGCCGAACGACGACACGCCCGCGCGCCGCACGCGGCCGCCGCGCGGCCACCGACGCGCCTGCTGCAGCAGCGACAGCCCGCTGCCTTCCCACGCGATGTGCGGGCTCGGCTCCTCCGCGTGCAGCGTCCTCGGCAGCTCCTCGTGCTGCATCGCCAGCACCATCTTCATCACGCCCACCGCGCCAGCCGCGGGCCCCGTGTGACCGAGGTTCGATTTCGACGATCCCAGGTACACCGGCCGCTCCGGCGCGCGCCCGGGCCCGAACACCTCCGCCAGCGCGCCCGCCTCGATCGGATCGCCCAGGCTCGTCCCCGTCCCGTGCGCCTCCACCGCGTCGATGTCCTCCGGCGAGAGCCGGCACGACGACAGCGCCTGGCGGATCACCCGCTGCTGCGACGGCCCGTTCGGCGCCGTCAGCCCCTGGCTGCGGCCGTCCTGGTTCACCGCAGAGCCCCGGACCACCGCCAGCACCCGGTCGCCGTCGCGCTGCGCGTCCGACAGCCGCTTGAGCACCAGCATCGCGCACCCCTCGGCCCAGCCGGCCCCGTCCGCCCGCGCGGAGAAGCTCTTGCACCGACCGTCCCGCGCCATCCCCTTCAACCGGCTGAACTCCACGAACAGCGCCGGCGTGCTCATGACCGTGACCCCACCGGCCAGCGCCACGTCGCACTCCCGCTGACGCAGCCCCGTGCACGCCAGGTGCAGCGCGACCAGCGACGAGGAGCAGGCCGTGTCCACGGTCATCGCCGGGCCCTGGAGCCCGAGCACGTACGCAACCCGGCCCGAGATCACGGAGCCCAGATTTCCCGTCATCCGGTACCCGTCCATGTCCTCCAGGCCGCCACCCTGGAGAGCTCCGTAGTCCGAGCCGGCCGAGCCCAGGTACACGCCGGTGGCGCTCCCGCTCAGATCCGAGGGGCGCATCCCCGCCCGCTCCAGCGCCTCCCACGCCGCCTCCAGCACCAGCCGCTGCTGCGGGTCCATCGACTGCGCCTCACGCGGCGAGATACCGAAGAAGCTCGCATCGAAGTGGTCGACGTCCCGTACAAAGCCCCCCTCGCGCGCGTAGCTCTTGCCCACGGCCTCCGGATCGGGATCGTAGAGCGAGAGCGAATCCCAGCGCGGTGGGAATCCCTCGATCGCGTCGCGCCCCTCCGACAGCAGCCGCCAGTACTCCTCCGGCGTCTCGATGCCGCCCGGCAGCCGGCTCGACATCGAGACGATCGCGATGGGCTCGTCGTCCTGCCGCCGGCGGCGCTGCCGCGCGCTCGGCGCCGCATGAAGATCGGAGAACGCCTGCTTCAAGAGCAGCTCGGCGACCGCTCGCGGCGTCGGGTAGTCGAAGGCCAGCGTCGCCGGCAGGCTGGTTTGCGCCTGAGCGCTCAGCCGATTGCGGAGCTCCACCGCCATCCGCGAGTCGAGCCCCAGGTCCTTGAACACCTGGCCCGGCTGCACCACCGCGCCGCGCGGCAGCCCGAGCACGACGACGGCCTCCGACTGCACCAGCTTGATGAGCGAATCCAGGCGCTCCGACTCGGGGAGCGAGACGAGGCGCTGGCGCAGCGCGGAGGCTCCCTGTGTCGCCGAGGAGGCGCGGCGCAGGCCCGAGCCCAGGAGCCCGCGCATCAGCGCGGGCAGCTCGGCGCCAGCGTCGACCCCGCGCTTCAACCTGGCCAGATCGAAGCGCACCGGCAACAGGCTCGCTTCCGGACGCAAGAGCGCGCCGTCCAGGAGCTGCATGCCCTCCTGTACGGGCATGGGCACGAGCCCATGGCGGCTGAACCGCGCCTGCTCCGCGAGCCCCCCTTGCGCCGCCGCGCCTCGGCCCTCGGGCGTCCAATCCCCCCAGACGAGGCTCGTCGCCGAGAGCCCGCGAGCCCGCCGGTGCGCCGCGAGCGCATCCAGGAACGCGCTGGCAGCGGCGCCGCCGCTCTGGCCTGCAGCCCCGAGCGTCCCCGCTGCGGACGAGAACAGCACGAGCGCCGCGAGGTCGAGCCCCCGCGTCAGCTCGTGCAGGTGCAGCGCGCCGTCGATCTTCGGGGCCAGCACGCGCGAGAGCCGCTCTGGCGTCTGGGCGACGAGCGCCCCGTCGTCGGCGACGCCCGCCAGGTGCAGCACCGCCGTCAGCGGGTGCTCCGCGTCGATCCCCGCCAGCAGGCTCGCCACCTCGGCCCGGCTCGATACGTCGCACGCGACGACCGCCACGGTCCTCGCCCCGAGCTCTCTGAGCCCCTGGACGAGCTCGCGGGCGGACGGCGCGTCGAGGCCACGGCGCGACGTGAGCAGCAGATGCCTGACGCCGTGCTCGCGCACCAGGTGCCGCGTCACGGCCTGCCCCAGGGCGCCCGTGGCGCCGGTCACCAGCACGGTGCCCTCCGGGGAGAGCCGGCGCGCAGGGATCACGTCGTCGTCCGGCTGCACCCGTACGAGGCGCGCAGCCCGCAGGACGCCGCCCCGCAGCACGAGCTCCGGCTCGCTCGCGGTGGCCAGCGCTCGCGTCAGGAGCTCGCCGTCCACCGGCTCGGGGCCGATGTCGATCAAGCGCAGGCGGCGGTCCGGCTGCTCGGCGCGCGCCGCGCGGACGAGCCCCCAGAGCGGCGCGTGCGCCAGGCCATCGACGCTGTCGTCGACGTCCGTGCCGATCGCGTCGCGGGTCACCCACACGAGCTCCAGGGGCGCGAAGCGGCGATCCGACAGCCATGCCTGCAGCAGCGAGAGCGCCTGTCGCGTCGCGCCGTGGGCCGATGCGGTCACGGAGGCGCCGCTCGGACCGAGGGCGGTCGCGTCGACCACCACCCGCACGGGGGCATCGGCCCCGCGATCGAGGCGCGCAAGGACCGCTTGCAGATCGGCGACGGCCTCCGCGCCCAGCGCCTCGGGCAGCGCCGCCCGTCCGTGGGACGCGCCGAGCACGACCTGGGCCCCCGGCGCCGAGGAGGACTCCACGGGCGGCACGGGCTGGAACGCCACCCGGTAGAGGTGCTGGGCGTCGATCTGCATGGCCGCCCGGATCTGCTCGGCGGTCACGGGGCGAAGCTGCAGCCCGCGGACCGTCGCGACCGGCTCGCCCGAGGCGTCCGCGATGTAGAGGGAGCCCGTGATCTGCTGCGCGCCCTGTTCTTGAAGCTCACACCGCACGCGCAGCTCGCTCGCGCCGGCGGCATGCAGCGCCGCATCCGACCAGGCGAGCGGAAGCGGCACGGCCCCCGACGAGGAACCCTCCGCAATCGCCGCGACCAGCGCATGCAGCGCGGCCTCCAGCAGGGCCGGGTGCGCTCCGTAAGCCTCCGCGCCGTCCGTCACGGCCTCGGGCAGCACCACCCGGCCATAGTAGGCGTTGCCTCGCCTCCACAGCTCGACCAGCCCGCGGAACGCCGGGCCGCACTGCAACCCGCGCCGCTCCATCTGGGCGTAGAGCTCAGGCAGGTTGATCGGCTCGGAATCGGACACAGGCCATGTCCGGAGATCGTCGAGCGCGTCGTCGTCGCTCGCTCCGTCGAATGCGCTGTCCGTCAGGGTGCCTGTTGCGTGCTGCGCCCACGGGGCGTCCTCGGGCGCCTCCTCCGGCTGGCTGTACAGCCCGAAGCCGCGCCGGCCCTGCGCGTCCGGCGCCTCGACCGAGAGCTGCACCCGGCGCGCCTCGGTCTCGCTCAGCACCAGCGGCTCGGCCAGGATCAGCTCCGAGACCGCGCCGCCGCCCACCGCGCGCGCCGCCGACAGCGCTAGCTCCAGCATCCCCGTGCCGGGGAAGAGCACCTTGCCGAACACGGCATGATCCCTCAGCCACGGTCGCTCGCGCAGCGACAGCCGGCCTGTGAACAGGTAGCCGTCGGTGTCCGCCACCCGGGTCGCCGCGCCGAGCAGCGGGTGCTCGGCTGTCCTCAGGCCAGCCGAGCTCAGGTCCGAGCGCGCCTTGGACGCTTCGAGCCAGTAGCGCTGCCGCTGGAAGGCGTATGTCGGCAGCTCCACGTGCTTTGCGTCCTGGCCGCCGAACAGCCGCTTCCAGTCCACCTCGTACCCCTGCACGTGCAGCGCGCCCAGCGTCCCGCCGAGCTGCGACAGCCCGCCCTCGCCGCGCTGCAGGCTGCCCACCACCACGCCCTGCGCCTCGGCGCACGCCGTCGTGAGCGGCATCGCCAGGATCGGGTGCGCGCTCACCTCCACGAACACCCCGTGGCCGTCGGCCAACAGCTCCACCAGCGCCTTGTCCAGCCGCACCGGCAGGCGCAGGTTCCGGCACCAGTAGTCCCCGTCCAGCGCCTCGTCGTCGCGCAGCAGCGCGCCCGTCACCGTCGAGTAGAACGGTATCGTCGACGGCCTCGGCTGCAATGACGCGAGCTGCGATGCGAGCTCCGGCAGCAGCTCATCCATGTGCGCGCTGTGAGAGGCGTAGTCGACGTTCACCTTCCGGCAGAACACCTCCTTCGCCTGCAAGCTCCCCACCAGCTCGTCGATCGCCCGCGCGTCGCCCGACACCACCGTCGAGCTCGCCGTGTTCACCGCGGCGATCGACAGCGCCTCGCCGAACGGCTCGATGTACCCCTGCACCTCCGACACGGGCCGCTCCACAAGCACCATGCCGCCCTTGCCCGTGCACTTGCGCACCGCCTGGCTGCGCAGCGCCACCACCCGCGCCCCGTCTTGCAGCGACAGCGCGCCCGCGACCACCGCCGCCGCCACCTCGCCCTGGCTGTGCCCCACCACCGCCGCGGGCTCCACGCCCAGCGACCGCCACGCCGCCGCGAGCCCCACGCTCATCGCGAACAGCGCAGGCTGCACCACGTCCACCCGCGTGAACGGCGGAACCTCCTCGCCCTGCTCGCCGCGCAGGATCGCCGCCACCGACCAGCCCGTCCACCGCTTCAGCGCCGCGTCGCACGCCTCCACCGCCTCCGCGAACGCCGCCGATTGCTCCAGCAGCGCCCGGCCCATCCCGAGCCACTGGCTGCCCTGGCCCGGGAACACGAACACCACCTTGCCCAGCGCCCGCGCCTTGCCCACCGAGACCGACGCGTGGCCGCGCCCCTCGGCCAGCGCCGAGAGCCCCTCGGCCGCCTCCTCCGCGCCGCACGCCAGCACCGACGCGCGCGCCTCGAAGTGCGTCCGGTGCAGCGCCGCCGCGCTCACCACGTCGGCCCAGCGATACCCGGGCCGCTCCTTCAGCCACCTCGCCCAGCGCTCGGCCTGCGCGCGCAGCGCCGCCTCGTCGCGCCCCGACAGCACGAGCGGCAGGGCCGACGACGCGAGCAGAGGCCCTGCGTTCACCGGCGCCGGCTTCGGCTCCAGCGCCGGCGCCTCCTCGAGGATGACGTGCGCGTTGGTCCCGCTGACGCCGAATGCCGACACGCCCGCGCGCCGCACACGGCCGCCGCGCGGCCACGGACGCGCCTGCTGCAGCAGCGACAGCCCGCTGCCTTCCCACGCGATGTGCGGGCTCGGCTCCTCCGCGTGCAGCGTCTTCGGCAGCTCCTCGTGCTGCATCGCCAGCACCATCTTCATCACCCCCGCCACGCCCGCCGCCGCCTGCGCATGGCCGAGGTTCGACTTCGACGACCCCAGGTACACCGGCCGCTCCGGCGCGCGCCCGGGGCCGAACACCTCCGCCAGCGCGCCCGCCTCGACTGGATCGCCCAGGTTCGTCCCCGTCCCGTGCGCCTCCACCGCGTCGATGTCCTTCGGCGTCAGCCGGCACGACGACAGCGCCTGGCGGATCACCCGCTGCTGCGACGGCCCGTTCGGCGCCGTCAGCCCCTGGCTGCGGCCGTCCTGATTCACCGCAGAGCCGCGGATGACCGCCAGCACCCGGTCGCCGTCGCGCTGCGCGTCCGACAGCCGCTTGAGCACCAGCATCGCGCACCCCTCGGCCCAGCCGGCCCCGTCCGCCCGCGCGGAGAAGCTCTTGCACCGACCGTCCCGCGCCATCCCCTTCAACCGGCTGAACTCCACGAACAGCGCCGGCGTGCTCATGACCGTGACCCCACCGGCCAGCGCCACGTCGCACTCCCGCTGGCGCAGCCCCGTGCACGCCAGGTGCAGCGCGACCAGCGACGAGGAGCAGGCCGTGTCCACGGTCATCGCCGGGCCTTGCAAGCCGAGCGAATAGGCGACGCGGCCCGAGATCACGCTGGCTGCGCTGCCCGTGCCCCGGTACCCGTCCAGCGCCTCCAGATCACCGCCCTGGAGAGCGCTGTAGTCCGAGCCCATCGAGCCCAGGTACACGCCGGTGGCGCTCTCGCTCAACGACGCTGGGCGCACGCCCGCTCGCTCCAGCGCCTCCCACGCCGTCTCCAGCACCAGCCGCTGCTGCGGGTCCATCGACTGCGCCTCACGCGGCGAGACACCGAAGAACCCGGCATCGAACAGATCGATGCCGCGGAGGAATCCCCCCTCCCGCGCGTAGCTCTTGCCCGCCGCCTCCGGATCGGGATCGTAGATCGACAGAGAATCCCAGCGCGGCGGGAATCCCTCGATCGCGTCGCGCCCCTCCGACAGCAGCCGCCAGTACCCCTCCGGCGTCTCGATGCCGCCGGGCAGCCGGCACGCCATCGACACGATCGCAATGGGCTGGGAGCGTTCCTTCTCCAGCTCCGCCGTGCGTCGCTCGAGCACGGCGATCGCTGCCATCGCCCTCTGCAGGCGGGCATCTTCGGTCTTTTGCATGTTCACTGTTCCAGGATGGCGTCGAGCTTGCTGTCAATCTCTTGCAATGTCAGGTTCTGCGGAAGCGAGTCGCCCTCTTCGTGCACGAGGTCTCCGTTGGCGCCGTTTCCGTCGACGGCGCTCGTCGGCTCGCCCTTCGTTTGGGCCAGCAGAAAGAGTCGCTGAAGCAGGCCGGCCTCGTGCATCTGGGTCGCAGAGATACGCTTGAGCACCCATTTCAGCATCTGCTCGGGATCGGCCGGGGAAGCGTCTTGCGCCGAGGCGGCCGGCACGAGTCGGCCGTTGAGGAGCTTCGCGATGGCCTGCGGCGTCGGGTAGTCGAACGCCAGCGTCGCCGGCAGGGCGGTCTGCGCCTGGTCGCTGAGCCGATTGCGGAGCTCCACGGCCATGCGTGAGTCGAGCCCGAGGTCCTTCAGCACCTGATCCGGCTGCACCGCCTCGCCGCGGGGCAACCCGACCACCAAGGCGATCTCGGTCCGCACCAGCTCGAGCAGCGCGTCCAGCCGCTCCGGCTCCGGCAGCGCCGAGAGCCGCTCGAGGAGCGCCGAGGCTTTCTGGGTCGCCGACGACGCCTTGCGCAGGGCCGGGCGCACGAGCGCCCGGAGCAGCGCGGGCGGCTCGCCATCCGCCTCGATGGAGCGTTGCAGCCTGGCCAGGTCGAAGCGCACCGGCACGAGGATCGCTTCGGGGCGCGCCAGCGCCGCATCGAGCAGCGCCAGCCCCTCCTGAGCCGATATCGGCACGAACCCCGCGCGCCGCATGCGCGAGACCTCGGCCTCGCCGAGGTGCGCTGTCATGCCCACGCCCGCCTGCGTCCAGAGACCCCAGGCGAGGCTCAGCCCCGGAAGCCCCTGGCCCCGGCGATGCGCCGCCAGCGCGTCCAGGAAGGCGTTGGCCGCGGCATAGTTGCTCTGGCCCGCGGTCCCGAGCGTCCCAGACGCCGACGAGAAGAGTACGAACGACGCGAGTGACAGCTCCTGCGTCAGCTCGTGCAGGTGGAGCGACCCGTCGAGCTTCGGCGCGAGCACCCGCGAGAGCCGCTCGGGCGTCTGGGCTGCGAGCACGCCGTCGTCGAGCACACCCGCGAGGTGCCATACCGCCGTCAGCGGGTGCTCCGGGGCGATGCCGGCCAGCACGCGGGCCACCTCGGCCCGGTCGGACACATCGCAGGCTGCGATCGTCACGGTCTCGGCCCCGAGCTGCTCGAGCGACGCCAGCAGCTCCCGCGCGCCGGGCGCCTCCAGCCCGCGGCGCGAGGTCAGCACCAGGTGCCGCGCCCCGTGCTCGCGCACCAGATGCTCGGCGACCGCCTGGCCCAGCTCCCCCGTCCCACCGGTCACCAGCACCGTGCCGGCCGGGTCCAGCGGGCGGGCCGTCGCCTGCTCCTCCACCGGCTGCGCACGCACCAGGCGCGCTGCCCGCGCAGCGCCGTCCCGCAGCGCGAGCTCCGGCTCCGCCGTGGTCGCGAGCGCTCGCGCCAGCAGCTCGCCGTCGAGCGCCCCGGGGCCGACGTCGAGCAGGCGCAGCCGGCGGTCGGGGTGCTCGTTGCGGGCCGCGCGAACGAGCCCCCACAGCGGCGCGTGGACCAGGTCGTCGACCCTGTCGTCCGCGCCGGCCGCGACCGCGTTGCGGGTGACCCACACGAGCTCTGTCGCCGCGAACCGGGGCTCCGACAGCCACGCTTGCAGCAGCGAGAGCGCCTGTCGCGTCGCCTCGTGCGCCGACGAGATCACGCTGTGGTTCCGCGCGCCCTCCGCGGTCGCGTCGACCACCACCCGCTCCAGCGCCGAGGTGCCCTGCTCGAGCTTGGCGAGCACGCCTTCAAGCGTCACGGCCGCCTCGGCCCCCAGCGCGTCGGCCAAGGGCGACGGGCCGTCCGCCAGGCGGAGCACGACCTGGGCGCCGCTCGCCGGCGGCGGCTCCGCGAGGCCCACGGGCTGGAACTCCACCCGGTACAGGTGCTGCCCGCCGGCCCGTGTCGCCGCCCGCAACTGCTCGGCGTTGGCGCGGCGCACCTGCAGTCCACCGACACGCACCACGGGCTCGCCGGCCGCGTCGGTCACGAACAGCCCGCCTGTGAGCTGCTGCGCGCCTTGCTCTTGCAGCTCGAACCTGACCCGAAGCTCGCTCGCTCCGGTGGCGTGCAGCTCCACGTCCGACCAGGCGAACGGCAACGACACCTCATCGGCTCCCGAGCCGCCAGCCAATGCGGCGACCATCGTGTGCAGCACCGCATCGAGCAAAGCCGGGTGGATGCCGAATACCTCTGCGCCGTCCGTCGCGGCCTCGGGCAGCATCACCCGGCCATAGTAGGCGGCGCCTCGCCGCCACAGCTCGACCAGCCCGCGGAACGCCGGACCATACTGTAGCCCGCGCTCGTGGAGCCGCTCGTAGAAGCCCGAGAGGTCCACCGCCTCGGCTCCGGGCACGGGCCACGTCCGGAGCTCGTCGAGCGCGTCGTCGTCGCTCGCTCCGTCGAATGCGCTGTCCGTCAGGGTGCCTGTTGCGTGCTGCGCCCACGGGGCGTCCTCGGGCGCCTCCTCGGGCTGGCTGTACAGCCCGAAGCCGCGCCGGCCCTGCGCGTCCGGCGCCTCGACCGAGAGCTGCACCCGGCGCGCCTCGGTCTCGCTCAGCACCAGCGGCTCGGCCAGGATCAGCTCCGAGACCGCGCCGCCGCCCACCGCGCGCGCCGCCGTTAGCGCTAGCTCCAGCATCCCCGTGCCGGGGAAGAGCACCTTGCCGAACACGGCATGATCCCTCAGCCACGGTCGCTCGCGCAGCGACAGCCGGCCTGTGAACAGGTAGCCGTCGGTGTCCGCCACCCGGGTCGCCGCGCCGAGCAGCGGGTGCTCGGCTGTCCTCAGGCCAGCCGAGCTCAGGTCCGAGCGCGCCTTGGACGCTTCGAGCCAGTAGCGCTGCCGCTGGAAGGCGTATGTCGGCAGCTCCACGTGCCTCGCGTCCTGGCCGCCGAACAGCCGCTTCCAGTCCACCTCGTACCCCTGCACGTGCAGCGCGCCCAGCGTCCCGCCGAGCTGCGACAGCCCGCCCTCGCCGCGCTGCAGGCTGCCCACCACCACGCCCTGCGCCTCGGCGCACGCCGTCGTGAGCGGCATCGCCAGGATCGGGTGCGCGCTCACCTCCACGAACACCCCGTGGCCGTCGGCCAACAGCTCCACCAGCGCCTTGTCCAGCCGCACCGGCAGGCGCAGGTTCCGGCACCAGTAATCTCCGTCCAGCGCCTCGTCGTCGCGCAGCAGCGCGCCCGTCACCGTCGAGTAGAACGGTATCGTCGACGGCCTCGGCTGCAATGACGCGAGCTGCGACGCGAGCTCCGGCAGCAGCTCATCCATGTGCGCGCTGTGAGAGGCGTAGTCGACGTTCACCTTCCGGCAGAACACCTCCTTCGCCTGCAAGCTCCCCACCAGCTCGTCGATCGCCCGCGCGTCGCCCGACACCACCGTCGAGCTCGCCGTGTTCACCGCGGCGATCGACAGCGCCTCGCCGAACGGCTCGATGTACCCCTGCACCTCCGACACGGGCCGCTCCACAAGCACCATGCCGCCCTTGCCCGTGCACTTGCGCACCGCCTGGCTGCGCAGCGCCACCACCCGCGCCCCGTCTTGCAGCGACAGCGCGCCCGCGACCACCGCCGCCGCCACCTCGCCCTGGCTGTGCCCCACCACCGCCGCGGGCTCCACGCCCAGCGACCGCCACGCCGCCGCGAGCCCCACGCTCATCGCGAACAGCGCAGGCTGCACCACGTCCACCCGCGTGAACGGCGGAACCTCCTCGCCCTGCTCGCCGCGCAGGATCGCCACCACCGACCAGCCCGTCCACCGCCTCAGCGCCGCGTCGCACGCCTCCACCGCCTCCGCGAACGCCGCCGATTGCTCCAGCAGCGCCCGGCCCATCCCGAGCCACTGGCTGCCCTGGCCCGGGAACACGAACACCACCTTGCCCAGCGCCCGCGCCTTGCCCACCGAGACCGACGCGTGGCCGCGCCCCTCGGCCAGCGCCCAAAGCCCCTCGGCCGCCTCCTCCGCGCTGCCGGCCAGCACCGCCGCGCGCGCCTCGAAGTGCGTCCGGTGCAGCGCCGCCGCGCTCACCACGTCGGCCCAGCGATACCCGGGCCGCTCCTTCAGCCATCTCGCCCAGCGCTCGGCTTGCGCGCGCAGCGCCGCCTCGTCGCGCCCCGACAGCACGAGCGGCAGGGCCGACGACGCGAGCAGAGGCCCTGCGTTCACCGGCGCCGGCTGCGGCTCCAGCGCCGGCGCCTCCTCGAGGATGACGTGCGCGTTGGTCCCGCTGATGCCGAACGACGACACGCCCGCGCGCCGCACGCGGCCGCCGCGCGGCCACGGACGCGCCTGCTGCAGCAGCGACAGCCCGCTGCCTTCCCACGCGATGTGCGGGCTCGGCTCCTCCGCGTGCAGCGTCTTCGGCAGCTCCTCGTGCTGCATCGCCAGCACCATCTTCATCACCCCCGCCACGCCCGCCGCCGCCTGCGCATGGCCGAGGTTCGACTTCGCCGATCCCAGGTACACCGGCCGCTCCGGCGCGCGCCCCGGCCCGAACACCTCCGCCAGCGCGCCCGCCTCGATCGGATCGCCCAGGCTCGTCCCCGTCCCGTGCGCCTCCACCGCGTCGATGTCCTCCGGCGACAGCCGGCACGACGACAGCGCCTGGCGGATCACCCGCTGCTGCGACGGCCCGTTCGGCGCCGTCAGCCCCTGGCTGCGGCCGTCCTGGTTCACCGCAGAGCCCCGGACCACCGCCAGCACCCGGTCGCCGTCGCGCTGCGCGTCCGACAGCCGCTTGAGCACCAGCATCGCGCACCCCTCGGACCAGATCGCGCCGTCCGCCCGCGCAGAGAAGCTCTTGCACCGGCCGTCGCGCGGCAGGCCTTTCAGGCGGCTGAACTCCACATAGCTCGCAGGGGTGGTCATGATCGTGACCCCGCCGGTCAGGGCCAGATCGCACTCGCCCTGACGCAGGGCCGCGCAGGCCAGGTGCAGCGTCACCAGCGACGAGGAGCAGGCCGTGTCCACGGTGATCGCCGGGCCCTGCAAGCCGAGCGCGTACGCGATGCGGCCCGAGATCACGCTGGCTGCGCTGCCCGTGCCGCGATACCCGTTGAGCGCCTCCAGGTCGCCGCCGTGCATCGCGCCGTAATCTGAGCCCATCCAGCCGAGGTACACGCCGGTGGCGCTCTCGCTCAGCGACGCGGGGCGCACCCCCGCTCGCTCCAGCGCCTCCCACGCCGTCTCCAGCACCAGCCGCTGCTGCGGGTCCATCGACTCCGCCTCGCGCGGCGAGATGCCGAAGAACGCCGCGTCGAAAAGGTCGATATCTCGCAGAAAGCCGCCTTCGCGCACATAGCTCTTGCCCACGGCCTCCGGATCAGGGTCATAGACCGAGAACGCATCCCACCGCGACGGGAACACCTCGATCGCGTCGCGCCCCTCCGACAGCAGCCGCCAGTACTCCTCCGGACTCGCGATGCCGCCCGGCAGCCGGCACGCCATCGATACGATGGCGATGAGCTCATCATCCTGCTTCCCGGATTGCGGCCGCGGGCGCGGCGCTGCGTCGTGGAGCTCCGAGAAGGCCTGCTTCAGGAGCAGCTCCGCGATCGCGCGCGGTGTCGGGTAGTCGAAGGCCAGCGTGGCAGGCAGGGTCGTCTGGGACTGAGCGCTCAGGCGATTGCGCAGCTCCACCGCCAGCAGCGAATCGAGCCCCAGCTCCTTCAGCACCTGCTGGGGTTTCACCGCCTCGACGCGGTCGAGGCCCAGGACGGCGGCGATCTCGGAGCGGACGAGGTCGAGGAGGAAGTCGAGGCGCTTGGCGTCGTGCAGCGCGGAGAGGCGCTCGCGGAGGGCGGAGGCCTTGTGCGCGGCGGAGGAGGCCTTTCGCAGGCCCGGACGGACCAGAGCGCGGAGCAGGGCCGGCAGCTCGGCCGAGTCGTCGGCGGAGCGCTGGAGTCGTGCGAGGTCGAAGTGGACCGGGACGAGCACCGGCTCGGGGCGCAGCAGCGCGGCGTCGAGCAGCCGGAGGCCCTGCTGCTCGGACATGGGGATGAAGCCGGCGCGCCGGAGGCGAGA
Source organism: Sorangium cellulosum (assembly GCF_004135735.1). Classification (GTDB taxonomy): domain Bacteria; phylum Myxococcota_A; class Polyangia; order Polyangiales; family Polyangiaceae; genus Sorangium; species Sorangium cellulosum_F. The sequence continues at coordinate 9,671,550 of NZ_CP012670.1, forward strand.
CAGCTCCGCGCCGCCCAGGTGCGCGGTCATCCCCACGCCCGCCTGCGCCCAGAGGCCCCAGGCGAGGCTCATGGCCGGCAGCCCCCGATGGCGGCGGTGGGCGGCGAGCGCGTCAAGGAAGGTGTTGGCCGCGGCGTAGTTGCTTTGCCCCGCTGCCCCGAGCGTCCCGGCCATCGACGAGAACAGCACGAAGGCGGCGAGAGGCAGGCGCTGTGTCAGCTCGTGCAGGTGGAGCGCCCCATCGACCTTGGGCGCCAGCACCCGCGAGAGCCGCTCGGGCGTCTGGGCCGCCAGCACCCCGTCATCGAGCACGCCGGCGAGGTGGAATACGGCCGTCAGCGGGCGGTCGGGGGCGATGGCCGCCAGCGCATTCGCCAGCTCGGTCCGGTCGGAGGCGTCGCACGCCGCCACCGTCACGCTCTCCGCGCCGAGCGCCGCGAGGGCCTCGACCAGCTCGGGAGCGCCCGCGGCGGCCAGGCCGCGGCGCGAGGTGAGCAGCAGGTGCCGCACCCCGTGCTCGCGCACCAGATGGGCTGCGAGCGCCTGTCCGAGCTCGCCTGTCCCTCCGGTCACCAGCACGGTGCCTTCGGGGTCGAGGGCCCGGGCGGGCGCGGACACCTCGTCCGCCGGAGGCGCCTGCGCCAGGCGCGCAGCGCGCGCAGCGCCGCCCCGGAGCGAGAGCTCCGGCTCGGTCGTCGTGGCCAGCGCCCGGCGCACGAGCTGCGCGTCGAGCCCATCGACGTCGAGCAAGCGCAGGCGCCGCTCGGGGTGCTCGCTGCGCGCGGAGCGGACGAGCCCCCAGAGCGGGGCGTGCGCGAGCGCCTCGACGCTGTCGCCGGCGTCGACGCCGATCGCGTCGCGCGTCACCCACACCAGCTCGATGGGCTCGAACCGGCTCTCCGACATCCAGGCTTGCAGCAACCGAAGCGCCCGCGCCGTCGCCTCGTGGACCGACGCCGCGAGGCCCTGCGCCTCGTGGACCGACGCCGCGAGGCCCTGCGCCTCGTGGACCGACGCCGCGAGGCCTTGCTGGCTCGGGCCCGCAGACGTCGCGTCGACGATCACCCGCACAGGGGTCTGTCCGCGCTCGATGCGCGCGAGCACGTCGTCGAGCTCCGATATCGCCTCGAGGCCCAGCGCTTCCGCCAGCGGCGCCTGCCCCTGGAAGGCGCCGAGCACGACCTGGGCCGCCCCTGTCGAGGAGACCTCGGCGAGGGCGACGGGCTGGAACTCCACCCGGTACAGGTGCCGGGCACCGACGCGGGTGGCGGCCCGCACCTGCTCTGCGGTGGCGCGGCGCACCTGCAATGCCGCCACGCTCGCGACCGGCTCGCCCGCCGCATCGGTGATGGCCAGTGCGCCGGTGACCTGCTGGGCCCCTTGCTCCCGCAGCTCGAACCTGACCCGAAGCTCGCTCGCCCCGCTGGCGTGCAACATCACGTCCGACCAGGCGAAGGGCAACGACACGTCATCGCCTGCCCCATCGAAGGCTGCGACCATCGTGTGCAGCGCAGCATCCAGCAGGGCAGGATGGATGTTGTACGCCTCGGCGTCGCCCGCAACGGCCTCGGGCAGCACGACGCGGCCGTAGAAGGTGCCGTCTCGGCGCGACAGCTCCACCAGGCCCTGGAAGGCCGGGCCGTACTGCAGGCCGCGGTCATGCAGGCGCTCGTAGAAGCCGGTGAGGTCCACCGCCTCGGCGCCCGGCACCGGCCATGTCCGCAGCTCATCGAGCGCGGCGCGCTCGACCGGCGCCTCGTCGGTCAGCACGCCCGTCGCGTGCTGGACCCACGAGGCCTCGTGCGCGGCGTCCTCGGGCTGGCTGTAGAGCCCGAAGCCGCGGCGACCTTGCGCGTCAGGCGCCTCGACCGAGAGCTGGACCCGGCGCGCCTCGGCCTCGCTCAGCACCAGCGGCTCTGCCAGCACGAGCTCCGAGACGGCGCGGCTCCCCACGGCGCGCGCGGCGGCGAGGGCGAGCTCGAGCATGCCCGTGCCTGGGAACAGCACGTTGCCGTAGACCGCGTGATCCCGCAGCCACGGCTGCTCGCCGAGCGACAGCCGGCTCGTGAACAGGGCTCCGTCGCTGTCCGCCAGCCGCGTCGCCGCGCCCAGCAGCGGGTGCTCCGCAGGCCGCAGCCCCGCAGCGCTCACGTCGGCGCCGACCTTGGGCGCATCGAGCCAGTAGCGCTGCCCCTGGAAGGCGTACGTCGGCAGGTCCACGTGCCGCATAGCAGGGTTTGGAAGCACCTGCTTCCAGTCGAGCTCGTGGCCGTGCACGTGAAGCTGGCCCACCGCCGTCGCCAGCGAGCGCGCTTCCTCCTGGTCCTTGCGCAGGCTCGCCACGAACACGCCCTCGGCCCCCTCGGCCAGGCACGCGGCCCCCATCGCCGCCAGCACCCCGTCGGGGCCGCACTCCAGGTAGCTGCTCACGCCCTGCTCGTGCAGCGACCTCATCGCATCGGCGAAGCGCACCGCCTTCCGGACCTGCCGCACCCAGTACGCGGGGGTCCTCAGCGCGGCCTCGTCGGCCGGCGCGCCGTCGACGTGGCTGACGAGCGGGATCTGCGGCGCCAGGAACTCGCAGCGCTCCGCCTCCTCCTCGAACGCCGCGAGCATGCTGTCCATGTGCGCGCTGTGGAACGCGTGCGAGACGCGCAGCCGCCGCGTCCGCCGGCCCAGCACCTCGAAGCGCGCCGAGAGCGCCAGCACAGCCTCCGCGTCGCCGCTGATCACCGTCTGGCGCGGGCCGTTGATGGCCGCGATGTCCACGCGCCCCGCGAACTCCGCCAGCGCCGGCGCCACCTCCGCCTCCGACGCCTCGAGCGACACCATCACCCCGCCCGGCTCGCACGCCTGCATCAGCCGCCCGCGGGCGCAGACGAGCCGCGCCGCGTCGCTCAGGCTCAGCATGCCCGACACGTGCGCCGCGCTCAGCTCCCCGATCGAGTGGCCCGCCAGCGCCGAGGGCTGCACGCCCCAGGCCTGCCACTGCCGGAAGAGCGCCACCTCCAGCGCGAACAGCGCGGGCTGGGTCCACGACGTCTGCTCCAGCAGCGCGCCGAGCTCGCTGCCCGCCCCCGCGAACATCACCGCCCGCAGCGGCTGGTCCAGGTGCGCGTCCAGCGCCTCGCACACCGCATCGAGCGCCTGGCGGAAGACCGGATAGGCCTCGTAAAGGCCTTTGCCCATCCCCGCCCGCTGGCTGCCTTGACCGGTGAACAGCACCGCGAGCTTGCCGTCACGGGCCGCCGCGCCCTGCACCACCGCCTGGTGCGCTCGCCCCTCGGCCAGCGCCGAGAGCCCCTCGGCCGCCTCCTCCGCGCTGCCCGCCGCCACCGACGCGCGCGCCTCGAAGTGCACACGCGTCAGCGCCGCTGCGCTCACCACGTCGGCCCAGCCGTGCTCGGGTCTCCCCTCCAGCCACCTCGCCCAGCGCGCGGCCTGCGCGCGCAGCGCTGCCTCGTCTCGCCCTGAGAGCACGAGCGGCAGCACGGGCGCCCACGAGGTCACCTCGATCACCGTCCGCGGCGGCTTGGCAAGCGGCGCCTCCTCGAGGATGACATGCGCGTTGGTCCCGCTGATGCCGAACGACGACACGCCTGCTCGACGCGGCTGGCCATCCTGACGTCGGGGCCATGGCGTCAATCGATCCACCACCTGCACGGGCAGGCTCTCCCAGGGGATCTTCGTGTTGCGCGGCGCGCTGTGCAGCGTCGCCGGCAGCGCCTCGTGGCGGAACGCCGCCAGCACCTTGCACAGGCCGGCCAGCCCCGACGCCGACTCCAGGTGACCGATGTTGCTCTTGATCGCGCCGAGCAGCAGCGGCCGCTCCGCGTCGCGCCCCTGGCCGTACACCGCGCCGAGCGCCTGGACCTCGATCGGGTCGCCCAGCGAGGTCCCGGTCCCATGGCACTCGACCACGTCGATGTCGGCCGGCCGCAGGCCCGCGTGCCCCAGCGCCGCCCGCAGCACCTTCTGCTGCGCGGTGCCGTTGGGCGCGGTGATGCCGCTGCTGGCGCCGTCCTGGTTGACCGCCGTGCCGCGCACCAGCCCCAGCACCCGCTTGCCTTGCGCCTGCGCGTCGGACAGCCGCATCAGCACCACCACCGCCACGCCCTCGCCCCGGCCATAGCCGTCGGCTGCCTCCGAGAACGTCTTGCACCGGCCGTCGGCCGATACCGCGCGCGTGCGCGACAGCAGCACGAACCCCGACGGGTCGGCAATCACCTGCACTCCCGCGGCCAGCGCCATGGCGCAATCGCCTCGGCGCAGCGCTTCGCACGCCAGGTGCAGCGCGACCAGCGACGAGCTGCACGCCGTGTCCACCGACACCGCGGGGCCCTGCAGCCCCAGGTGGTACGCCACCCGTCCGGCGGAGAAGCTCAGCGCCGTCCCCGTCAGCGCATACGCGTCCTCCTTCGCGCTCGCCCCGCGGTAATGGGCGTACTCGCTCGGCGCAACGCCCACGAACACGCCCGTGTCCGAGCCTCTCAGCTGGTCGGCGCGCACGCCCGCGTCCTCCAGCGCGTTCCACGCCGTCTCCAGCAGCAAGCGCTGCTGGGGGTCCATCGGCTCCGCCTCGCGCGGGCTGATCCCGAAGAACGACGCGTCGAACGAGGCCACGTCCTCCATCAGCGACGCGTGTCGCACGTACGTCTTGCCCTTGGCGTCCGGATCGGCGTCGTACAGCGCCTGGACGTCGAAGCGCTCCGGCGGGATCAGGCGCAGCGTGTCGCGCTCTTCGGCCAGCAGCGACCACAGGCCGTCCAGGTCCCGGGCGCCGCCCGGCATGCGCAGGCCCACGCCCACGATCGCCATCGGCTCGCTCGCGTCGATACCTGCGCGGACCTCGCTCTCACCGACCTCGCTCTCCCGGGCCTGCGGCCGCCCTGGGGTCAGCTGCTCCAGCAGCCATCGCGCCGCCGCGTCCAGCGTCGGATGATCGAACACCAGCGTGCTGGGGATGGCCAGCCCGCTGCGCTCCCGCAGCCGCCTGGTCAGCTCCACGGCCATGAGCGAATCCAGCCCCAGATCCAGCAAGCCCCGGTGCGGATCGAGCGTGCCTGGGTCCTTCACGCGCAGCACCGCGGCCGCCTCCGCCGCGATGAGGTCGCGCACGTGTCGGTGCCGCTGCGCCTCCGGCAAGCTGCGCACTTGCTCCTGCAGCGAGCTATCCCCGGCCGCCTGCGTCCGGCTGCTCTCCAGCTGCTGAACGACCTGCTCGATGCCCTCGAGCAGCGGCCGCCGCCGCGCCGCGCAGAACGTCGCCACGAACCGCGACCAGTCCACGTCCGCCACGCCGACCGACGTGCTGCCCGCGCGCAGCGCCAGCTCCAGGCACGCAAGCGCCTTGTCGGGCGCCATCGACGCAACGCCCCGCAGCCTCAGGTGCTCCTCGGCCTCGCCGTTGACCATCCCTCCTTCCGCCCACGGCCCCCAGTGCAGCACCGTCGCCGCGAGCCCCTTTTGCCGGCGATGCCGCGCCAGCGCATCGAGCGCCGCGTTGGCCGCGCTGTAGGCCCCCTGCGCCCCGGAGCCCCACAGCCCCGCGATGCTGCCGTACAGCACGAACGCGTCCAGCTCCCGCCCTTCGAGCAGCTCGTGCAGGTGCCACGCCCCGCCGACCTTCGCGCCCAGCTCGTCGGCAACCTGCTCCGGGGCCAGCTCCGCCAGCGGCGTGCGCCGAACCACTCCGGCGAGGTGCGCCACCGCGCGCAGCGGCGCCTCGTCCTGCTCCACCATCGCCAGCAGCGCTTCGACCTGCTCGCGCTCCGACACGTCGCACGCCGCCAGCGTCACCCGCACGCCACGACCGACCAGCTCCTCGCGCAGCTCGGCCGCGCCGGGGGCCTCGGCGCCACGCCGCGAGGTCAGCACGAGGTGCTCGGCTCCACGCTCCGCCAGCCAGCGGGCCAGGTGCGCCCCCAGCCCCCCCACGCCGCCGGTGACCAGCACCGTCCCTCTCACCTTCCAGCTCGCCTTGCGGGCCTGCGGCCGCACCCGCACCAGGCGCCTCACGAACCGGCCGCCGCGCCGGATCGCCACCTGGTCCTCGTCGTCCTGGCTCGCCAGCGTCGCCCGCAGCCGCTGCGCTGCACCCACGTCCAGCTCGGCTGGCACGTCCACGAGCCCACCCCACCGACCGGCGTGCTCCAGCGCCACCACGCGCCCCAGCCCCCACACCAGCGCCTGCAGCGGGTGCGTCAGCTCGTCCGCCTCATCCACCGCCACCGCACCCTGGGTCAGCAGCCACAGCGGCGCACCGATCCCCGCGTCGCCCAGCGCCTGCGCCAGCGTCAGCGTTTGATACGGCGCGCTCTCCTCGTCCAGGGCCGTCAGCGACACCACCCCGCTCACCGGCTCCTGCGCCTTCAGCGCGGCCGCGAGCCGCGCTCGATCTCGGCTCGGCTCCAGCCGGACCACCTCCGCGCCTGCCCCGCCCAGCACCTCGGTGACCTGCTTCGCCAGCCCTTCGGCCGCTGCCCCTGCCACCAGCAGCCATCTCCCGCTCAGCCCCACGCCGCCGCGCGCGGCCGTGGCATCGCGTCTCCACGCTTCCCCATACAGCCAGCTTCCGACCGCGGCTTCGGCCTCGTTGCGATGGCGCCACGCCGCAAGGTACGGCAGCAGCGGACTGACGTTGCCGCGCACCTCGTCCGGCAGCGCGAGCAGCTCGGCGACGCCTTCGCCCTTGCCCTCCTCCACGGCTTCCCACAGCGCACGCTCCGACGCCGACGCTCCCACGGCGCCCACCGGCGGCTTGGGCGCATCCAGCCAGTAGCGCTGCCGCTGAAAGGCGTATGTCGGCAGGTCCACGTGCCGCGCGGGATACCCCGCCAGCACCTGCTTCCAGTCGAGCGCGTGGCCGTGCACGTGAAGCTGGCCCAGCGCCGTCACCAGCGAGCGCGCTTCCTCCTGGTCCTTGCGCAGGCTCGCCACGAACACGCCCTCGGCCCCCTCGGCCAGGCACGCGGCCCCCATCGCCGCCAGCACTCCGTCGGGCCCGCACTCCAGGTAGCTGCCCACCCCCTGCTCCTGCAGCGACCTCATCGCATCGGCGAAGCGCACCGCCTTCCGGACCTGCCGCACCCAGTACGCGGGGGTCCTCAGCGCGGCCTCGTCGGCCGGCGCGCCGTCGACGTGGCTGACGAGCGGGATCCGCGGCGCCAGGAGCTCGCAGCGCTCCGCCTCCTCCTCGAACGCCGCGAGCATGCTGTCCATGTGCGCGCTGTGGAACGCGTGCGAGACGCGCAGCCGCCGCGTCCGCCGGCCCATGGCATCGAAGCGCGCCGAGAGCGCCTGCACCGCCTCCGCGTCGCCGCTGATCACCGTCTGGCGCGGGCCGTTGAGCGCCGCGATGTCCACCCGGCCCGCAAACTCCGCCAGCGCCGGCGCCACCTCCGCCTCCGACGCCTCGATCGACACCATCACCCCGCCCGGCTCGCACGCCTGCATCAGCCGCCCGCGGGCGCAGACGAGCCGCGCCGCGTCGCTCAGGCTCAGCATGCCCGACACGTGCGCCGCGCTCAGCTCCCCGATCGAGTGACCCGCCAGCGCCGAGGGCTGCACGCCCCAGGCCTGCCACTGCCGGAAGAGCGCCACCTCCAGCGCGAACAGCGCAGGCTGGGTCCACGACGTCTGCTCCAGCAGCGCGCCGAGCTCGCTGCCCGCCTCCGCGAACATCACCGCCCGCAGCGGCTGGTCCAGGTGCGCGTCCAGCGCCTCGCACACCGCGTCGAGCGCCTGGCGGAAGACCGGATAGACCTCGTAAAGGCCTTTGCCCATCCCCGGCCGCTGGCTGCCTTGACCGGTGAACAGCACCGCGAGCTTGCCACCACGGGCCGCCGCGCCCTGCACCACCGCCTGGTGCGCTCGCCCCTCGGCCAGCGCTCTCAACCCCTCGGCCGCCTCCTCCGCGCTGCCCGCCAGCACCGCCGCGCGCGCCTCGAGGTGCACACGCGTCAGCGCCGCTGCGCTCACCACATCCGCCCAGCCGTGCTCGGGTCTCCTCTCCAGCCACCGCGCCCAGCGCTCGGCCTGCGCGCGCAGCGCTGCCTCGTCTCGCCCTGAGAGCACGAGCGGCAGCACGGGCGGCGTCTGCGCCGGAACCATGTCGATCACCACCCGCGGCCGCTTGGCCGGCGGCGCCTCCTCGAGGAGGACGTGCGCGTTGGTCCCGCTGATGCCGAACGACGACACGCCCGCGCGCCTCACACGGCCGCCGCGCGGCCACGGACGCGCCTGCTGCAGCAGCGACAGCCCGCTGCCTTCCCACGCGACATGCGGGCTCGGCTCCTCCGCGTGCAGCGTCCTCGGCAGCACCTCGTGCTGCATCGCCAGCACCATCTTCATCACCCCCGCCACGCCCGCTGCCGCCTGCGCATGGCCGAGGTTCGACTTCGACGACCCCAGGTACACCGGCCGCTCCGGCGCGCGCCCCGGCCCGAACACCTCCGCCAGCGCGCCCGCCTCGATCGGATCACCAAGGCTCGTCCCCGTCCCGTGCGCCTCCACCGCGTCGATGTCCTCCGGCGACAGCCGGCACGACGACAGCGCCTGACGGATCACCCGCTGTTGCGACGGCCCATTCGGGGCAGTGAATCCCTGGCTGCGGCCGTCCTGGTTCACCGCAGAGCCCCGCACCACCGCCAGCACCCGGTCGCCGTCGCGCTGCGCGTCCGACAGCCGCTTGAGCACCAGCACCCCGCACCCCTCGGCCCAGCCGGCGCCATCGGCCTGCGCGGAGAAGCTCTTGCACCGACCGTCCGGCGCCATCCCCTTCAACCGGCTGAACTCCACGAACAGCGCCGGGGTGCTCATGACCGTGACCCCGCCGGCAAGCGCCATGTCGCACTCGCCCTGCCGCAGGGCCGTGCAGGCCAGGTGAAGCGCGACCAGCGACGAGGAGCAGGCCGTGTCCACGGTCATCGCCGGGCCCCGCAGGCCCAGCACATACGCCACCCGGCCCGAGATCACGCTGGCTGCGCTACCCGTGCCCCGGTACCCGTCCATGGACTCCAAACCGCCACCCTGCAGAGATCCGTAATCGGAGCCCATCGAGCCCAGATACACGCCGGTGGCGCTCCCGCTCACCTCCGAGGGACGCACCCCCGCCCGCTCCAGCGCCTCCCACGCCGTCTCCAGCACCAGCCGCTGCTGCGGATCCATCGACTGCGCCTCGCGCGGCGAGATGCCGAAGAACCCGGCATCGAACAGGTCGATGTCCCGCAGGAATCCCCCCTCCCGCGCGTAGCTCTTGCCCGCTGCCTCCGGATCGGGATCATAGACCGACAGCGCGTCCCACCGCCGCGGCAATCCCTCGATCGCGTCGCGCCCTTCCAGCAGCAGCTCCCAGTACTCCTCCGGGCTCTCGACGCCCCCCGGCAGCCGGCACGCCATCGACACGATCGCGATCGGCTCGTCCTCTTGCCCCTTCCGCCTCGATTTCGTCCGCGGCGCCGCGGTCTCCTGCCCCGAGAAGGCCTGCTTGAGGAGCAGCTCGGCGATCGCCCGCGGCGTCGGGTAGTCGAACGCCAGCGTCGCCGGCAGCTTCGTCTGCGCACGAGCGCTGAGCCGATTGCGAAGCTGCACGGCCATCAGCGAGTCGAGCCCAAGCTCCCTCAGCACCTGATCCGGCTGCACCGCCTTGCCGCGCGGCAGCCCCGCCACCAGCGCCACCTCGGTCCGCACCAGCTCGAGCAGCGCGTCCAGCCGCTCCGGCTCCCGCAGCGCCGACAGCCGCTCCCGGAGCGCCGAAGCCTCGTTGGACCCCGACGACGCCTTGCGCAGGGCCGGGCGCACGAGCGCCCGGAGCAGCGCGGGCGGCTCGCCCTCCGCCTCGATGGAGCGTTGCAGCCTGGCCAGGTCGAAGCGCACCGGCACGAGGATCGCTTCGGGGCGCGCCAGCGCCGCATCGAGCAGCGCCAGCCCCTCCTGAGCCGATATCGGCACGAACCCCGCGCGCCGCATGCGCGAGACCTCGGCCTCGCCGAGGTGCGCTGTCATGCCCACGCCCGCCTGCGTCCAGAGACCCCAGGCGAGGCTCAGCCCCGGAAGCCCCTGGCCCCGGCGATGCGCCGCCAGCGCGTCCAGGAAGGCGTTGGCCGCGGCATAGTTGCTCTGGCCTGCGGTCCCGAGCGTCCCAGACGCCGACGAGAAGAGCACGAACGACGCGAGTGACAGCTCCTGCGTCAGCTCGTGCAGGTGGAGCGACCCATCGAGCTTCGGCGCGAGCACCCGCGAGAGCCGCTCGGGCGTCTGGGCTGCGAGCACGCCGTCGTCGAGCACACCCGCGAGGTGCCATACCGCCGTCAGCGGGTGCTCCGGGGCGATGCCGGCCAGCACGCGGGCCACCTCGGCCCGGTCGGACACATCGCAGGCTGCGATCGTCACGGTCTTGGCCCCGAGCTGCTCGAGCGACGCCAGCAGCTCCCGCGCGCCGGGCGCCTCCAGCCCGCGGCGCGAGGTCAGCACCAGGTGCCGCGCCCCGTGCTCGCGCACCAGATGCTCGGCGACCGCCTGGCCCAGCTCCCCCGTCCCACCGGTCACCAGCACCGTGCCGGCCGGGTCCAGCGGGCGGGCCGTCGCCTGCTCCTCCACCGGCTGCGCACGCACCAGGCGCGCTGCCCGCGCAGCGCCGTCCCGCAGCGCGAGCTCCGGCTCCGCCGTGGTCGCGAGCGCTCGCGCCAGCAGCTCGCCGTCGAGCGGCCCGGGGCCGACGTCGAGCAGGCGCAGCCGGCGGTCGGGGTGCTCGTTGCGGGCCGCGCGAACGAGCCCCCACAGCGGCGCGTGGACCAGGTCGTCGACCCTGTCGTCCGCGCCGGCCGCGACCGCGTTGCGGGTGACCCACACGAGCTCTGTCGCCGCGAACCGGGGCTCCGACAGCCACGCTTGCAGCAGCGAGAGCGCCTGTCGCGTCGCCTCGTGCGCCGAGGTGCGCACTCCATCGTCACCGAGCGTGGCCGTCGTCGCGTCGACCACCACGCGCACGGGCGCCGAGGTGCCCTGCTCGAGCTTGGCGAGCACGCCTTCAAGCGTCACGGCCGCCTCGGCCCCCAGCGGATCGGCCAAGGGCGATGGGCCGTCCGCCAGGCGGAGCACGACCTGGGCGCCGCTCGCCGGCGGCGGCTCCGCGAGGCCCACGGGCTGGAACTCCACCCGGTACAGGTGCTGCCCGCCGGCCCGTGTCGCCGCCCGCAACTGCTCGGCGTTGGCGCGGCGCACCTGCAGTCCATTGACACGCACCACGGGCTCGCCGGCCGCGTCGGTCACGAACAGCCCGCCTGTGAGCTGCTGCGCGCCTTGCTCTTGCAGCTCGAACCTGACCCGAAGCTCGCTCGCCCCGGTGGCGTGCAGCTCCACGTCCGACCAGGCGAACGGCAACGACACCTCGTCCGGCGCTGCCCCCTCACCGAACGCCGCGACCATCGTGTGCAATGCGGCGTCCAGCAGGGCCGGATGCACGCCATACTCGTCGGCGCCGTCCGTCACGGCCTCGGGCAGCACCACCCGGCCATAGTAGGCGTTGCCTCGCCTCCACAGCTCGACCAGCCCGCGGAACGCCGGGCCATACTGTAGCCCGCGCTCGTGGAGCCGCTCGTAGAAGCCCGAGAGGTCCACCGCCTCGGCCCCCGGCACCGGCCACGTCCGGAGCTCGTCGGGCGCGTCGGTGTCAACGGCCACGTCGTCCGTCAGGATGCCTGTTGCGTGCTGCACCCACGGGGCGTCCTCGGGCGCCTCCTCGGGCTGGCTGTACAGCCCGAAGCCGCGCCGGCCCTGCGCGTCCGGCGCCTCGACCGAGAGCTGCACCCGGCGCGCCTCGGTCTCGCTCAGCACCAGCGGCTCGGCCAGGATCAGCTCCGAGACCGCGCCGCCGCCCACCGCGCGCGCCGCCGACAGCGCTAGCTCCAGCATCCCCGTGCCGGGAAAGAGCACCTTGCCGAACACGGCATGATCCTTCAGCCACGGTCGCTCACGCAGCGACAGCCGGCTCGTCACTACATACCCGTCGTTGCTCGCCAGCCGGGTCGCCGCGCCGAGCAGCGGGTGCTCGGCTGTCCTCAGGCCAGCCGAGCTCAGGTCCGAGCGCGCCTTGGACGCTTCGAGCCAGTAGCGCTGCCGCTGGAAAGCGTATGTCGGCAGGTCCACGTGCCTCGCGTCCTGGCCGCCGAACAGCCGCTTCCAGTCCACCTCGTACCCCTGCACGTGCAGCGCGCCCAGCGTCCCGCCGAGCTGCGACAGCCCGCCCTCGCCGCGCTGCAAGCTGCCCACCACCACGCCCTGCGCCTCGGCGCACGCCGTCGTGAGCGGCATCGCCAGGATCGGGTGCGCGCTCACCTCCACGAACACCCCGTGGCCGTCGGCCAACAGCTCCACCAGCGCCTTGTCCAGCCGCACCGGCAGGCGCAGGTTCCGGCACCAGTAGTCCCCGTCCAGCGCCTCGTCGTCGCGCAGCAGCGCGCCCGTCACCGTCGAGTAGAACGGTATCGTCGACGGCCTCGGCTGCAATGACGCGAGCTGCGACGCGAGCTCCGGCAGCAGCTCATCCATGTGCGCGCTGTGAGAGGCGTAGTCGACGTTCACCTTCCGGCAGAACACCTCCCTCGCCTGCAAGCTCGCCACCAGCTCGTCGACCGCCCGCGCGTCGCCCGACACCACCGTCGAGCTCGCCGTGTTCACCGCGGCGATCGACAGCGCCTCGCCGAACGGCTCGATGTACCCCTGCACCTCCGACACGGGCCGCTCCACAAGCACCATGCCGCCCTTGCCCGTGCACTTGCGCACCGCCTGGCTGCGCAGCGCCACCACCCGCGCCCCGTCTTGCAGCGACAGCGCGCCCGCGATCACCGCCGCCGCCACCTCGCCCTGGCTGTGGCCCACCACCGCCGCGGGCTCCACGCCCAGCGACCGCCACGCCGCCGCGAGCCCCACGCTCATCGCGAACAGCGCAGGCTGCACCACGTCCACCCGCGTGAACGGCGGAACCTCCTCGCCCTGCTCACCGCGCAGGATCGCCGCCACCGACCAGCCCGTCCACCGCCTCAGCGCCGCGTCGCACGCCTCCACCGCCTCCGCGAACGCCGCCGATTGCTCCAGCAGCGCCCGGCCCATCCCGAGCCACTGGCTGCCCTGGCCCGGGAACACGAACACCACCTTGCCCAGCGCCCGCGCCTTGCCCACCGAGACCGACGCGTGGCCGCGCCCCTCGGCCAGCGCCGAGAGCCCCTCGGCCGCCTCCTCCGCGCCGCACGCCAGCACCGACGCGCGCGCCTCGAAGTGCGTCCGGTGCAGCGCCGCCGCGCTCACCACGTCGGCCCAGCGATACCCGGGCCGCTCCTTCAGCCACCTCGCCCAGCGCTCGGCCTGCGCGCGCAACGCCGCCTCGTCGCGCCCCGACAGCACGAGCGGCAGGGCCGACGACGCGAGCAGAGGCCCTGTCTCCGCCGGCGCCGGCTGCGGTCCGACCGCCGGCGCCTCCTCGAGGATGACGTGCGCGTTGGTCCCGCTGATGCCGAACGACGACACGCCCGCGCGCCGCACGCGGCCGCCGCGCGGCCACGGACGCGCCTGCTGCAGCAGCGACAGCCCGCTGCCTTCCCACGCGATGTGCGGGCTCGGCTCCTCCGCGTGCAGCGTCCTCGGCAGCTCCTCGTGCTGCATCGCCAGCACCATCTTCATCACCCCCGCCACGCCCGCCGCCGCCTGCGCATGGCCGAGGTTCGACTTCGCCGATCCCAGGTACACCGGCCGCTCCGGCGCGCGCCCCGGCCCGAACACCTCCGCCAGCGCGCCCGCCTCGATCGGATCGCCGAGGCTCGTCCCCGTCCCGTGCGCCTCCACCGCGTCGATGTCCTCCGGCGACAGCCGGCACGACGACAGCGCCTGACGGATCACCCGCTGCTGCGACGGCCCGTTCGGCGCCGTCAGCCCCTGGCTGCGGCCGTCCTGGTTCACCGCAGAGCCCCGGACCACCGCCAGCACCCGGTCGCCGTCGCGCTGCGCGTCCGACAGCCGCTTGAGCACCAGCATCGTGCATCCTTCGGCCCAGATCGCGCCGTCGGCCTGCGCGGAGAAGCTCTTGCACCGGCCGTCGCGCGGCAGGCCTTTCAGGCGGCTGAACTCCACAAAGCCTGCGGGCGTGCTCATGACGGCAACCCCGCCGACCAGCGCCAGCTCGCACTCGCCCCGTCGCAGGGCCGCGCAGGCCAGGTGGAGTGCGACCAGCGACGAGGAGCAGGCGGTATCCACGGTGATCGCCGGGCCCTGCAAGCCGAGCGCGTACGCGACGCGACCCGATATCACGCTGCCCATGGTGCCCGTACCGCGATACCCGTCGAGCGACTCCAGGTCGCTGCCCTGGAGAGCGCCATAATCCGAGCCCATCGCGCCCAGGTACACGCCGGTGGCGCTCTCGCTCAGCGACGCGGGGCGCACCCCCGCCCGCTCCAGCGCCTCCCACGCCGTCTCCAGCACCAGCCGCTGCTGCGGGTCCATCGACTGCGCCTCGCGCGGCGAGATGCCGAAGAACCCGGCATCGAACAGGTCGACGTCCCGCAGGAATCCCCCTTCTCGGACATAACTCTTGCCCAGGGCCTCGGGGTCGGGGTCGTAGATGGAGAACGCATCCCACCGCGACGGGAACACCTCGATCGCGTCGCGCCCCTCCGACAGCAGCCGCCAGTAGTCCTCCGGGCTCGCGATGCCGCCCGGCAGCCGGCACGCCATCGACACGATGGCGATGGGCCCGGAGCGCCGCTCTGCTTGCTGCGCCTGCAGTCGCTGGACCTCCTTCAAGGCACGGGTCAGGGCCTCGCGGAGCGCAGGCGTGCTCGAGTTGTTACTCATGGAGGTCCTCCGAATTCGAAATCATCTGCAATGCTTGCAAAGCCAGCTGTTCGTCAGCAAGGGAATCAAAATCCAAGATATCGACCTTGGTTTCGGCTGGCCCCCTCAGCTCCAGGAGCTTGGAGAGGAGCCCTGAGCTACGCAGACGAGAGATGGAGAGGCCGAGCATGAGCGCCCGGACTTCGTCGTCGGACATGGCATCCTCGGGCCGTTTCGCGTCGTGGTGTCTGCCGTTGCCGTTATCGAGCTTGGACAGCAGGAACCTCGCGATGTGGGCAGCAGATGGATGGTCGAAGAGCAGAGTTGCCGGGAGCTTGCTCTCGACCAGCGACGCAAGCCGATTACGTATCTCCACGGCCATGAGCGAATCCATTCCCAGCTCTCTCAAGGGTTGCGCGCTTGGAACCGCCTCGACGCGGTCGAGGCCCAGGACGGCGGCGATCTCGGAGCGGACGAGGTCGAGGAGGAAGTCGAGGCGCTTGGCGTCGTGCAGCGCGGAGAGGCGCTCGCGGAGGGCGGAGGCCTTGTGCGCGGCGGAGGAGGCCTTTCGCAGGCCCGGACGGACCAGAGCGCGGAGCAGGGCCGGCAGCTCGGCCGAGTCGTCGGCGGAGCGCTGGAGTCGTGCGAGGTCGAAGTGGACCGGGACGAGCACCGGCTCGGGGCGCAGCAGCGCGGCGTCGAGCAGCCGGAGGCCCTGCTGCTCGGACATGGGGATGAAGCCGGCGCGCCGGAGGCGAGACAGCTCCGCGCCGCCCAGGTGCGCGGTCATCCCCACGCCCGCCTGCGCCCAGAGGCCCCAGGCGAGGCTCATGGCCGGCAGCCCCCGATGGCGGCGGTGGGCGGCGAGCGCGTCAAGGAAGGTGTTGGCCGCGGCGTAGTTGCTTTGCCCCGCTGCCCCGAGCGTCCCGGCCATCGACGAGAACAGCACGAAGGCGGCGAGAGGCAGGTGCTGCGTCAACTCGTGCAGGTGGAGCGCCCCATCGACCTTGGGCGCCAGCACCCGCGAGAGCCGCTCGGGCGTCTGGGCCGCCAGCACCCCGTCATCGAGCACGCCGGCGAGGTGGAATACGGCCGTCAGCGGGCGGTCGG
Source organism: Sorangium cellulosum (assembly GCF_004135735.1). Classification (GTDB taxonomy): domain Bacteria; phylum Myxococcota_A; class Polyangia; order Polyangiales; family Polyangiaceae; genus Sorangium; species Sorangium cellulosum_F. The sequence continues at coordinate 9,687,483 of NZ_CP012670.1, forward strand.
GGGCGATGGCCGCCAGCGCGTTCGCCAGCTCGGTCCGGTCGGAGGTGTCGCACGCCGCCACCGTCACGCTCTCTGCGCCGAGCGCCGCGAGGGCCTCGACCAGCTCGGGAGCGCCCGCGGCGGCCAGGCCGCGGCGCGAGGTGAGCAGCAGGTGCCGCACCCCGTGCTCGCGCACCAGATGGGCTGCGAGCGCCTGTCCGAGCTCGCCTGTCCCTCCGGTCACCAGCACGGTGCCTTCGGGGTCGAGGGCGCGGGCGGGCGCCTGCGCCAAGTCCGCCGGGGGCGCCTGCGCCAGGCGCGCAGCGCGCGCAGCGCCGCCCCGGAGCGAGAGCTCCGGCTCGGTCGTCGTGGCCAGCGCCCGGCGCACGAGCTGCGCGTCGAGCGCATCGACGTCGAGCAAGCGCAGGCGCCGCTCGGGGTGCTCGCTGCGCGCGGAGCGGACGAGCCCCCAGAGCGGGGCGTGCGCGAGCGCCTCGACGCTGTCGCCGGCGTCGACGCCGATCGCGTCGCGCGTCACCCACACCAGCTCGATGGGCTCGAACCGGCTCTCCGACATCCAGGCTTGCAGCAACCGAAGCGCCCGCGCCTGCGCCTCGTGGACCGACGCCGCGAGGCCCTGCGCCTCGTGGGCCGACGCCGCGAGGCCTTGCTGGCTCGGGCCCGCAGACGTCGCGTCGACGATCACCCGCACAGGGGTCTGTCCGCGCTCGATGCGCGCGAGCACGTCGTCGAGCTCCGATATCGCCTCGAGGCCCAGCGCTTCCGCCAGCGGCGCCTGCCCCTGCAAGGCGCCGAGCACGACCTGGACCGCCCCTGTCGAGGAGACCTCGGCGAGGGCGACGGGCTGGAACTCCACCCGGTACAGGTGCCGGGCACCGACGCGGGTGGCGGCCCGCACCTGCTCTGCGGTGGCGCGGCGCACCTGCAATGCCGCCACGCTCGCGACCGGCTCGCCCGCCGCATCGGTGATGGCCAGTGCGCCGGTGACCTGCTGGGCCCCTTGCTCCCGCAGCTCGAACCTGACCCGAAGCTCGCTCGCCCCGCTGGCGTGCAACATCACGTCCGACCAGGCGAAGGGCAACGACACGTCATCGCCTGCCCCATCGAAGGCTGCGACCATCGTGTGCAGCGCAGCGTCCAGCAGGGCAGGATGGATGTTGTACGCCTCGGCGCCGTCGGTGGCAGTCCGGGGCAGCACGACGCGGCCGTAGAAGGTGCCGTCTCGGCGCGACAGCTCCACCAGGCCCTGGAAGGCCGGGCCGTACTGCAGGCCGCGGTCGTGCAGGCGCTCGTAGAAGCCGGTGAGGTCCACCGCCTCGGCGCCCGGCACCGGCCATGTCCGCAGCTCATCGAGCGCGGCGCGCTCGACCGGCGCCTCGTCGGTCAGCACGCCCGTCGCGTGCTGGACCCACGAGGCCTCGTGCGCGGCGTCCTCGGGCTGGCTGTAGAGCCCGAAGCCGCGGCGACCTTGCGCGTCAGGCGCCTCGACCGAGAGCTGGACCCGGCGCGCCTCGGCCTCGCTCAGCACCAGCGGCTCTGCCAGCACGAGCTCCGAGACGGCGCGATTGCCCGTGGCGCGCGCGGCGGCGAGGGCGAGCTCGAGCATGCCCGTGCCTGGGAACAGCACGTTGCCGTAGACCGCGTGATCCCGCAGCCACGGCTGCTCGCCGAGCGACAGCCGGCTCGTGAACAGGGCTCCGTCGCTGTCCGCCAGCCCCGTCGCCGCGCCCAGCAGCGGGTGCTCCGCAGGCCGCAGCCCCGCAGCGCTCACGTCGGCGCCGACCTTGGGCGCATCGAGCCAGTAGCGCTGCCCCTGGAAGGCGTACGTCGGCAGGTCCACGTGCCGCATAGCAGGGTTTGGAAGCACCTGCTTCCAGTCGAGCTCGTGGCCGTGCACGTGAAGCTGGCCCACCGCCGTCGCCAGCGAGCGCGCTTCCTCCTGGTCCTTGCGCAGGCTCGCCACGAACACGCCCTCGGCCCCCTCGGCCAGGCACGCGGCCCCCATCGCCGCCAGCACCGCGTCGGGCCCGCACTCCAGGTAGCTGCCCACGCCCTGCTCGTGCAGCGACTTCACCGCATCGGCGAAGCGCACCGCCTTCCGGACCTGCCGCACCCAGTACGCGGGGGTCCTCAGCGCGGCCTCGTCGGCCGGCGCGCCGTCGACGTGGCTGACGAGCGGGATCTGCGGCGCCAGGAAATCGCAGCGCTCCGCCTCCTCCTCGAACGCCGCGAGCATGCTGTCCATGTGCGCGCTGTGGAACGCGTGCGAGACGCGCAGCCGCCGCGTCCGCCGGCCCAGCACCTCGAAGCGCGCCGAGAGCGCCAGCACAGCCTCCGCGTCGCCGCTGATCACCGTCTGGCGCGGGCCGTTGATGGCCGCGATGTCCACGCGCCCCGCGAACTCCGCCAGCGCCGGCGCCACCTCCGCCTCCGACGCCTCGAGCGACACCATCACCCCGCCCGGCTCGCACGCCTGCATCAGCCGACCGCGCGCGCAGACGAGCCGCGCCGCGTCGCTCAGGCTCAGCATGCCCGACACGTGCGCCGCGCTCAGCTCCCCGATCGAGTGGCCCGCCAGCGCCGAGGGCTGCACGCCCCAGGCCTGCCACTGCCGGAAGAGCGCCACCTCCAGCGCGAACAGCGCGGGCTGGGTCCACGACGTCTGCTCCAGCAGCGCGCCGAGCTCGCTGCCCGCCCCCGCGAACATCACCGCCCGCAGCGGCTGGTCCAGGTGCGCGTCCAGCGCCTCGCACACCGCGTCGAGCGCCTGGCGGAAGACCGGATAGACCTCGTAAAGGCCTTTGCCCATCCCCGGTCGCTGGCTGCCTTGACCGGTGAACAGCACCGCGAGCTTGCCGTCACGGGCCGCCGCGCCCTGCACCACCGCCTGGTGCGCTCGCCCCTCGGCCAGCGCCCTCAGCCCCTCGGCCGCCTCCTCCGCGCTGCCCGCCGCCACCGACGCGCGCGCCTCGAGGTGCACACGCGTCAGCGCCGCTGCGCTCACCACGTCGGCCCAGCCGTGCTCGGGTCTCCCCTCCAGCCACCGCGCCCAGCGCTCGGCCTGCGCGCGCAGCGCTGCCTCGTCTCGCCCTGAGAGCACGAGCGGCAGCACGGGCGGCGTCTGCGCCGGGGCCATGTCGATCACCTCGCCCCGAGGCTCGAGCGCCGGCGGCTCCTCCACGATCACGTGCGCGTTGGTCCCGCTGATGCCGAATGACGACACGCCTGCTCGACGCGGCTGGCCATCCTGACGTCGGGGCCATGGCGTCAATCGATCCACCACCTGCACGGGCAGGCTCTCCCAGGGGATCTTCGTGTTGCGCGGCGCGCTGTGCAGCGTCGCCGGCAGCGCCTCGTGGCGGAACGCCGCCAGCACCTTGCACAGGCCGGCCAGCCCCGACGCCGACTCCAGGTGACCGATGTTGCTCTTGATCGCGCCGAGCAGCAGCGGCCGCTCCGCGTCGCGCCCCTGGCCGTACACCGCGCCGAGCGCCTGGACCTCGATCGGGTCGCCCAGCGAGGTCCCGGTCCCATGGCACTCGACCACGTCGATGTCCGCCGGCCGCAGGCCCGCGTGCCCCAGCGCCGCCCGCAGCACCTTCTGCTGCGCGGTGCCGTTGGGCGCGGTGATGCCGCTGCTGGCGCCGTCCTGGTTGACCGCCGTGCCGCGCACCAGCCCCAGCACCCGCTTGCCTTGCGCCTGCGCGTCGGACAGCCGCATCAGCACCACCACCGCCACGCCCTCGCCACGGCCATAGCCGTCGGCTGCCTCCGAGAACGTCTTGCACCGGCCGTCGGCCGATACCGCGCGCGTGCGCGACAGCAGCACGAACCCCGACGGGTCGGCGATCACCTGCACTCCCGCGGCCAGCGCCATGGCGCAATCGCCTCGGCGCAGCGCTTCGCACGCCAGGTGCAGCGCGACCAGCGACGAGCTGCACGCCGTGTCCACCGACACCGCGGGGCCCTGCAGCCCCAGGTGGTACGCCACCCGTCCGGCGGAGAAGCTCAGCGCCGTCCCCGTCAGCGCATACGCGTCCTCCTTCGCGCTCGCCCCGCGGTAATGGGCGTACTCGCTCGGCGCAACGCCCACGAACACGCCCGTGTCCGAGCCTCTCAGCTGGTCGGCGCGCACGCCCGCGTCCTCCAGCGCGTTCCACGCCGTCTCCAGCAGCAAGCGCTGCTGGGGGTCCATCGGCTCCGCCTCGCGCGGGCTGATCCCGAAGAACGACGCGTCGAACGAGGCCACGTCCTCCATCAGCGACGCGTGTCGCACGTACGTCTTGCCCTTGGCGTCCGGATCGGCGTCGTACAGCGCCTGGACGTCGAAGCGCTCCGGCGGGATCAGGCGCAGCGTGTCGCGCTCTTCGGCCAGCAGCGACCACAGGCCGTCCAGGTCCCGGGCGCCGCCCGGCATGCGCAGGCCCACGCCCACGATCGCCATCGGCTCGCTCGCGTCGATACCTGCGCGGACCTCGCTCTCACCGACCTCGCTCTCCCGGGCCTGCGGCCGCCCTGGGGTCAGCTGCTCCAGCAGCCATCGCGCCGCCGCGTCCAGCGTCGGATGATCGAACACCAGCGTGCTGGGGATGGCCAGCCCGCTGCGCTCCCGCAGCCGCCTGGTCAGCTCCACGGCCATGAGCGAATCCAGCCCCAGATCCAGCAAGCCCCGGTGCGGATCGAGCGTGCCTGGGTCCTTCACGCGCAGCACCGCGGCCGCCTCCGCCGCGATGAGGTCGCGCACGTGTCGGTGCCGCTGCGCCTCCGGCAAGCTGCGCACTTGCTCCTGCAGCGAGCTATCCCCGGCCGCCTGCGTCCGGCGGCTGCTCTCCAGCTGCTGAACGACCTGCTCGATGCCCTCGAGCAGCGGCCGCCGCCGCGCCGCGCAGAACGTCGCCACGAACCGCGACCAGTCCACGTCCGCCACGCCGACCGACGTGCTGCCCGCGCGCAGCGCCAGCTCCAGGCACGCAAGCGCCTTGTCGGGCGCCATCGACGCAACGCCCCGCAGCCTCAGGTGCTCCTCGGCCTCGCCGTTGACCATCCCTCCTTCCGCCCACGGCCCCCAGTGCAGCACCGTCGCCGCGAGCCCCTTTTGCCGGCGATGCCGCGCCAGCGCATCGAGCGCCGCGTTGGCCGCGCTGTAGGCCCCCTGCGCCCCGGAGCCCCACAGCCCCGCGATGCTGCCGTACAGCACGAACGCGTCCAGCTCCCGCCCTTCGAGCAGCTCGTGCAGGTGCCACGCCCCGCCGACCTTCGCGCCCAGCTCGTCGGCAACCTGCTCCGGGGCCAGCTCCGCCAGCGGCGTGCGCCGAACCACTCCGGCGAGGTGCGCCACCGCGCGCAGCGGCGCCTCGTCCTGCTCCACCATCGCCAGCAGCGCTTCGACCTGCTCGCGCTCCGACACGTCGCACGCCGCCAGCGTCACCCGCACGCCACGACCGACCAGCTCCTCGCGCAGCTCGGCCGCGCCGGGGGCCTCGGCGCCACGCCGCGAGGTCAGCACGAGGTGCTCGGCTCCACGCTCCGCCAGCCAGCGGGCCAGGTGCGCCCCCAGCCCCCCCACGCCGCCGGTGACCAGCACCGTCCCTCTCACCTTCCAGCTCGCCTGGCGGGCCTGCGGCCGCACCCGCACCAGGCGCCTCACGAACCGGCCGCCGCGCCGGATCGCCACCTGGTCCTCGTCGTCCTGGCTCGCCAGCGTCGCCCGCAGCCGCTGCGCTGCACCCACGTCCAGCTCGGCTGGCACGTCCACGAGCCCACCCCACCGACCGGCGTGCTCCAGCGCCACCACGCGCCCCAGCCCCCACACCAGCGCCTGCAACGGGTGCGTCAGCTCGTCCGCCTCATCCACCGCCACCGCACCCTGGGTCAGCAGCCACAGCGGCGCACCGATCCCCGCGTCGCCCAGCGCCTGCGCCAGCGTCAGCGATTGATACAGCCCGCGCTCCCGCTGCGGCCGCTCCGGCGCGCTCTCCTCGTCCAGGGCCGTCAGCGACACCACCCCGCTCACCGGCTCCTGCGCCTTCAGCGCGGCCGCGAGCTGCGCTCGATCTCGGCTCGGCTCCAGCCGGACCACCTCCGCGCCTGCCCCGCCCAGCACCTCGGTGACCTGCTTCGCCAGCCCTTCGGCCGCTGCCCCTGCCACCAGCAGCCATCTCCCGCTCAGCCCCACGCCGCCGCGCGCGGCCGTGGCATCGCGTCTCCACGCTTCCCCATACAGCCAGCTTCCGACCGCGGCTTCGGCCTCGTTGCGATGGCGCCACGCCGCAAGGTACGGCAGCAGCGGACTGACGTTGCCGCGCACCTCGTCCGGCAGCGCGAGCAGCTCGGCGACGCCTTCGCCCTTGCCCTCCTCCACGGCTTCCCACAGCGCCCGCTCCGACGCCGACGCTCCCACGGCGCCCACCGGCGGCTTGGGCGCATCCAGCCAGTAGCGCTGCCGCTGGAAGGCGTACGTCGGCAGGTCCACGTGCCGCATCGCAGGGTTTGGAAGCACCTGCTTCCAGTCGAGCGCGTGGCCGTGCACGTGAAGCTGGCCCAGCGCCGTCACCAGCGAGCGCGCTTCCTCCTGGTCCTTGCGCAGGCTCGCCACGAACACGCCCTCTGTCCCCTCGGCCAGGCACGCGGCCCCCATCGCCGCCAGCACTCCGTCGGGCCCGCACTCCAGGTAGCTGCCCACCCCCTGCTCCTGCAGCGACCTCATCGCATCGGCGAAGCGCACCGCCTTCCGGACCTGCCGCACCCAGTACGCGGGGGTCCTCAGCGCGGCCTCGTCGGCCGCCGCGCCGTCGACGTGGCTGACGAGCGGGATCCGCGGCGCCAGGAACTCGCAGCGCTCCGCCTCCTCCTCGAACGCCGCGAGCATGCTGTCCATGTGCGCGCTGTGGAACGCGTGCGAGACGCGCAGCCGCCGCGTCCGCCGGCCCATGGCATCGAAGCGCGCCGAGAGCGCCTGCACCGCCTCCGCGTCGCCGCTGATCACCGTCTGGCGCGGGCCGTTGAGCGCCGCGATGTCCACGCGGCCCGCAAACTCCGCCAGCGCCGGCGCCACCTCCGCCTCCGACGCCTCGATCGACACCATCGCCCCGCCCGGCTCGCACGCCTGCATCAGCCGCCCGCGGGCGCAGACGAGCCGCGCCGCGTCGCTCAGGCTCAGCATGCCCGACACGTGCGCCGCGCTCAGCTCCCCGATCGAGTGGCCCGCCAGCACCGAAGCCTGCACGCCCCAGGCCTGCCATTGCCGGAAGAGCGCCACCTCCAGCGCGAACAGCGCAGGCTGGGTCCACGACGTCTGCTCCAGCAGCGCGCCGAGCTCGCTGCCCGCCTCCGCGAACATCACCGCCCGCAGCGGCTGGTCCAGGTGCGCGTCCAGCGCCTCGCACACCGCATCGAGCGCCTGGCGGAAGACCGGGTAGGCCTCGTAAAGGCCTTTGCCCATCCCCGGCCGCTGGCTGCCCTGGCCGGTGAACAGCACCGCGAGCTTGCCGCCACGGGCCGCCGCGCCCTGCACCACCGCCTTGTGCGCTCGCCCCTCGGCCAGCGCCGAGAGCCCCTCGGCCGCCTCCTCCGCGCTGCCCGCCGCCACCGCCGCGCGCGCCTCGAAGTGCACACGCGTCAGCGCCGCTGCGCTCACCACGTCGGCCCAGCGATACCCGGGCCGCTCCCTCAGCCACCTCGCCCAGCGCTCGGCCTGCGCGCGCAGCGCCGCCTCGTCTCGCCCCGACAGCACGAGCGGCAGGGCCGACGACGCGAGCAGAGGCCCCGTCTCCGCCGGCGCCGGCTTCGGCTCCACCGCCGGCGCCTCCTCGAGGAGGACGTGCGCGTTGGTCCCGCTGATGCCGAATGCCGACACGCCCGCGCGCCGCACACGGCCGCCGCGCGGCCACGGACGCGCCTGCTGCAGCAGCGACAGCCCGCTGCCTTCCCACGCGATGTGCGGGCTCGGCTCCTCCGCGTGCAGCGTCCTCGGCAGCACCTCGTGCTGCATCGCCAGCACCATCTTCATCACCCCCGCCACGCCCGCCGCCGCCTGCGCATGGCCGAGGTTCGACTTCGACGACCCCAGGTACACCGGCCGCTCCGGCGCGCGCCCGGGGCCGAACACCTCCGCCAGCGCGCCCGCCTCGATCGGATCACCAAGGCTCGTCCCCGTCCCGTGCGCCTCCACCGCGTCGATGTCCTCCGGCGACAGCCGGCACGACGACAGCGCCTGACGGATCACCCGCTGTTGCGACGGCCCGTTCGGCGCCGTCAGCCCCTGGCTGCGGCCGTCCTGGTTCACCGCAGAGCCCCGGACCACCGCCAGCACCCGGTCGCCGTCGCGCTGCGCGTCCGACAGCCGCTTGAGCACCAGCACCCCGCACCCCTCGGCCCAGCCGGCGCCATCGGCCTGCGCGGAGAAGCTCTTGCACCGACCGTCCGGCGCCATCCCCTTCAGTCGACTGAACTCCACGAACAGCGCCGGGGTGCTCATCACCATCACACCACCGGTGAGCGCCATGTCGCACTCGCCCTGCCGCAAGGCCGCGCAGGCCAGGTGAAGCGCGACCAGCGACGAGGAGCAGGCCGTGTCCACGGTCATCGCCGGGCCTTGCAGGCCCAGCACATACGCCACCCGCCCCGAGATCACGCTGCCCGCGCTGCCCGTGCCCCGGTACCCGTCCAGCGCCTCCAGGCCGTTCCCCTGGTAAGCCCCATAATCCGTGCTCGACGCGCCCAGGTACACGCCGGTGGCGCTCCCGCTCACCTCGGAGGGACGCACCCCCGCCCGCTCCAGCGCCTCCCACGCCGTCTCCAGCACCAGCCGCTGCTGCGGATCCATCGACTGCGCCTCGCGCGGCGAGATGCCGAAGAACCCGGCATCGAACAGATCGATATCCCGCAGGAATCCCCCCTCCCGCGCGTAGCTCTTGCCCGCTGCCTCCGGATCGGGATCATAGACCGACAGCGCGTCCCACCGCCGCGGCAATCCCTCGATCGCGTCGCGCCCCTCCAGCAGCAGCTCCCAGTACTCCTCCGGGCTCTCGACGCCCCCCGGCAGCCGGCACGCCATCGACACGATCGCGATCGGCTCGTCCTCTTGCCGCTTCCGCCTCGATTTCGTCCGCGGCGCCGCGGTCTCCTGCCCCGAGAAGGCCTGCTTGAGGAGCAGCTCGGCGATCGCCCGCGGCGTCGGGTAGTCGAACGCCAGCGTCGCCGGCAGCTTCGTCTGCGCACGAGCGCTGAGCCGATTGCGAAGCTGCACGGCCATCAGCGAGTCGAGCCCGAGGTCCTTCAGCACCTGATCCGGCTGCACCGCCTTGCCGCGCGGCAGCCCCGCCACCAGCGCCACCTCGGTCCGCACCAGCTCGAGCAGCGCGTCCAGCCGCTCCGGCTCCCGCAGCGCCGACAGCCGCTCCCGGAGCGCCGAAGCCTCGTTGGACCCCGACGACGCCTTGCGCAGGGCCGGGCGCACGAGCGCCCGGAGCAGCGCGGGCGGCTCGCCATCCGCCTCGACGGAGCGTTGCAGCCTGGCCAGGTCGAAGTGCGACGGAACGAAGGTCGCCTCGGGGCGCGCCAGCGCCGCATCGAGCAGCGCCAGCCCCTCTTGAAGCGACATCGATACAAGCCCGTAGCGCTTGAACCGCGCCAGATCCGCGGAGCCGAGCTGCGCCGCCATACCCCCGCCGGCCGGCGTCCAGACACCCCAGGCGAGGCTCGTCGCGACGAGCCCGCGGCCACGGCGGTGCGCCGCCAGCGCGTCCAGGAAGGTATTCGCCGCCGCGTAGTTGCTCTGGCCAGCCGCGCCGAGGGTCCCCGCCACGGACGAGAACAGCACGAAGGCCGCAAGATCCAGCTCCTGCGTCAGCTCGTGCAGAAGGAAGGCCGCGTCCACCTTGGGGGCCAGCACCCGCGAGAAGCGCGCCGGATTCTGGGCGACGAGGACTCCATCGTCGACGATCCCCGCCAGGTGCAGCACCGCGGTCAAGGGGTGCTCCGCGCCGATGCCGGCCAGCAGGGCCGCCACCTCGGCCCGGCTCGACATGTCGCACGCCGCCATCACCACGGTCTCGGCGCCGAGCTCCTTGAGCGCCTGCACCAGCTCGGGAGCACCGGGGGCCTCCAGACCCCGGCGTGACGTGAGCACCAGATGCCGCGCTCCGTGCTTCTGCACCAGATGCCGCGCCACGGTGTGTCCCAGTCCGCCGGTGGCTCCGGTCACCAGCACGGTGCCCTCCGGATTCAACGGGCGGGCGGCCGCCTGCTCCTCCAGCGGCCGCGCGCGCACGAGGCGCGCAGCCCGCGCAGCGCCGCTCCGCAGCGAGAGCTCGGATTCGGCCGTGGTCGCCAGCGCCCGCGCCAGGAGCCGTGGATCCAGAGCGTCGGACCCGACGTCGATCAGCCGCAGCCGGCGGTCAGGGTACTCGCTGCGCGCCGTGCGAAGGAGGCCACACAGCGGCGCGTGCACCAGGTCCTCGACGCCATCGGCGGCATCCGTGCCGAGCGCACCGCGTGTGACCCACACAAGCTCCATGGACTCGAGGCGCCGGTCCGACAGCCACGCTTGCAGGAGCAGGAGCGCCCGTCGCATCGCCTCGTGGGTCGACGCCACGACGCCCTGATCCCCTGGGTCGACGACGGTAGCGTCGACCACCACGCGTACGGGGGAGTCGGCGCCCCGATCGAGACGAGCGATCACCTCATCGAGGTCAAAGACCGTCTCCGCCACCAGCGCATCCGCGAGCGGCGACTGGCCAGGAGAAGAGCGGAGCACGACCTGGGCGACGTTCGACGGCGGAGGCTCCGCGAGGCCCACGGGCTGGAGCTCGACCCGGTACAGATGGTGCTGGGCGCCGACCCGCGTCGCCTCTCGAAGCTGCGACGCTGTCGCGCGACGCACCTTCAGCTCATGGATGCTCGCGACCGGCTCGCCTGCCGTGTCGGCCAGGAAGAGCGAGCCGGTGACCTGCTGTGCGCCCTGCTCCCGGAGCTCGAACCTCACCCGCAGCGCGCTCGCCCCCCTGGCGAGCAAGACCGCCTCCGACCAGGCGAACGGCATCAGGATCGCGTCGCTCTGCGAGCGTGGCTCGATGGCTGCTCCGAGGGTCTGCAGCGCTGCATCGAGCAGCGTCGGATGCACTCCGTAGTCCTCGGCGCCGTCCGCCACGGCCTCGGGCAGCACCACCTGGCCGTAGAACACGCTCCCTCGCCGGGACAGCTCGATGAGCCCCTGGAACGATGGGCCGTAATGGACCCCCTGCTCCTCGAGTCGCTCGTAGAACCCCGAGAGGTCCACCGCCTCGGCATCGGGCACCGGCCACGTTTGAAGCTCCTCGAACGCATCCGCGTCCTCGATCGCATCGTTGGTCAGGGTGCCTGTTGCGTGCTGGGCCCAGGGGGCGTCCTCGGGCGCCTCCTCGGGCTGGCTGTACAGCCCGAAGCCGCGCCGGCCCTGCGCGTCCGGCGCCTCGACCGAGAGCTGCACCCGGCGCGCCTCGGTCTCGCTCAGCACCAGCGGCTCGGCCAGGATCAGCTCCGAGACCGCGCCGCCGCCCACCGCGCGCGCCGCCGACAGCGCTAGCTCCAGCATCCCCGTGCCGGGGAACAGGACCTTGCCGAACACGGCATGATCCCTCAGCCACGGTCGCTCGCGCGGCGACAGCCGGCCTGTGAACAGGTAGCCGTCGGTGTCCGCCACCCGGGTCGCCGCGCCGAGCAGCGGGTGCTCGGCTGTCCTCAGGCCAGCCGAGCTCAGGTCCGAGCGCGCCTTGGACGCTTCGAGCCAGTAGCGCTGCCGCTGGAAGGCGTATGTCGGCAGCTCCACGTGCCTCGCGTCCTGGCCGCCGAACAGCCGCTTCCAGTCCACCTCGTACCCCTGCACGTGCAGCGCGCCCAGCGTCCCGCCGAGCTGCGACAGCCCGCCCTCGCCGCGCTGCAGGCTGCCCACCACCACGCCCTGCGCCTCGGCGCACGCCGTCGTGAGCGGCATCGCCAGGATCGGGTGCGCGCTCACCTCCACGAACACCCCGTGGCCGTCGGCCAACAGCTCCACCAGCGCCTTGTCCAGCCGCACCGGCAGGCGCAGGTTCCGGCACCAGTAGTCCCCGTCCAGCGCCTCGTCGTCGCGCAGCAGCGCGCCCGTCACCGTCGAGTAGAACGGTATCGTCGACGGCCTCGGCTGCAATGATGCGAGCTGCGACGCGAGCTCCGGCAGCAGCTCATCCATGTGCGCGCTGTGTGAGGCGTAGTCGACGTTCACCTTCCGGCAGAACACCTCCCTCGCCTGCAAGCTCCCCACCAGCTCGTCGATCGCCCGCGCGTCGCCCGACACCACCGTCGAGCTCGCCGTGTTCACCGCGGCGATCGACAGCGCCTCGCCGAACGGCTCGATGTACCCCTGCACCTCCGACACGGGCCGCTCCACAAGCACCATGCCGCCCTTGCCCGTGCACTTGCGCACCGCCTGGCTGCGCAGCGCCACCACCCGCGCCCCGTCTTGCAGCGACAGCGCGCCCGCGACCACCGCCGCCGCCACCTCGCCCTGGCTGTGCCCCACCACCGCCGCGGGCTCCACGCCCAGCGACCGCCACGCCGCCGCGAGCCCCACGCTCATCGCGAACAGCGCAGGCTGCACCACGTCCACCCGCGTGAACGGCGGAACCTCCTCGCCCTGCTCGCCGCGCAGGATCGCCACCACCGACCAGCCCGTCCACCGCCTCAGCGCCGCGTCGCACGCCTCCACCGCCTCCGCGAACGCCGCCGATTGCTCCAGCAGCGCCCGGCCCATCCCGAGCCACTGGCTGCCCTGGCCCGGGAACACGAACACCACCTTGCCCAGCGCCCGCGCCTTGCCCACCGAGACCGACGCGTGGCCGCGCCCCTCGGCCAGCGCCCAAAGCCCCTCGGCCGCCTCCTCCGCGCCGCACGCCAGCACCGCCGCGCGCGCCTCGAAGTGCGTCCGGTGCAGCGCCGCCGCGTTCACCACGTCGGCCCAGCGATACCCGGGCCGCTCCTTCAGCCACCTCGCCCAGCGCTCGGCCTGCGCGCGCAGCGCCGCCTCGTCGCGCCCCGACAGCACGAGCGGCAGGGCCGACGACGCGAGCAGAGGCCCTGTCTCCGCCGGCGCCGGCTTCGGTCCGACCGCCGGCGCCTCCTCGAGGATGACGTGCGCGTTGGTCCCGCTGATGCCGAACGACGACACGCCCGCGCGCCGCACGCGGCCGCCGCGCGGCCACGGACGCGCCTGCTGCAGCAGCGACAGCCCGCTGCCTTCCCACGCGATGTGCGGGCTCGGCTCCTCCGCGTGCAGCGTCTTCGGCAGCTCCTCGTGCTGCATCGCCAGCACCATCTTCATCACCCCCGCCACGCCCGCCGCCGCCTGCGCATGGCCGAGGTTCGACTTCGCCGATCCCAGGTACACCGGCCGCTCCGGCGCGCGCCCCGGCCCGAACACCTCCGCCAGCGCGCCCGCCTCGATCGGATCGCCCAGGCTCGTCCCCGTCCCGTGCGCCTCCACCGCGTCGATGTCCTCCGGCGACAGCCGGCACGACGACAGCGCCTGACGGATCACCCGCTGCTGCGACGGCCCGTTCGGCGCCGTCAGCCCCTGGCTGCGGCCGTCCTGGTTCACCGCAGAGCCCCGCACCACCGCCAGCACCCGGTCGCCGTCGCGCTGCGCGTCCGACAGCCGCTTGAGCACCAGCATCGCGCATCCTTCGGCCCAGATCGCGCCGTCGGCCTGCGCGGAGAAGCTCTTGCACCGGCCGTCGCGCGGCAGGGCCTTGAGCCGGCTGAACTCCACGAACGTGGCCGGCGTGGTCATCACCATCACGCCGCCGCTCAGCGCGATGTCGCACTCGCCCTGACGCAGGGCCGTGCAGGCCAGATGCAATGTCACCAGCGACGAGGAGCAGGCGGTATCCACGGTGAGCGCTGGCCCCTGCAACCCCAGCACGTACGCCACCCGGCCCGAGATCACGCTCCCGGCGCTCCCTGTTCCCCAGTACCCGTCCAGCGCCTCCAGGTCTCCGCTCTGGAGGACGCCGTAGTCCGAGCCCATCGCGCCCAGGTACACGCCGGCGGCGCTCTCGCTCAACGACGCGGGACGCACGCCCGCCCGCTCCAGCGCCTCCCACGCCGTCTCCAGCACCAGCCGCTGCTGCGGGTCCATCGACTGCGCCTCGCGCGGCGAGATGCCGAAGAACCCGGCGTCGAACAGATCGACGTCCCGCAGGAAGCCGCCCTCGCGCACGTAGCTCTTGCCCATCGCCTCGGGGTCGGGGTCATAGACCGAGAGCGCATCCCACCGCGACGGGAACACCTCGATCGCGTCGCGCCCCTCCGACAGCAGCCGCCAGTACTCCTCCGGGCTCTCGACGCCCCCCGGCAGCCGGCACGCCATCGACACGATCGCGATCGGCTCGTCGTCCCGCACCCTTCGCTGGGGCCGTGCGCGGGGCGTCGCCGCCTCGACCTCCGAGAAGGCCTGCTTGAGGAGCAGCTCGGCGATCGCCCGCGGCGTCGGGTAGTCGAACGCCAGCGTCGCCGGCAGCTTCGTCTGCGCCTGCGCGCTGAGGCGATTGCGCAGCTCCACGGCCGTCAGCGAGTCGAGCCCCAGCTCCCTCAACACCTGGTCGGGCTCGACGGCCTCGGCGCGCGGCAGGCCGAGCACGACGGCGACCTCCGACCGCACCAGCGCGATCAGCGAGCTCAGCCGCTCCGGCTCCGGCAGCGCCGACAGCCGCTCGCGGAGCGCTGAGGCCTCGTGCGAGGCCGACGAGGCCTTGCGCACGCCTGGCCGCACCAGCGCCCGGAACATCGCGGGCAGCTCGCCGCCGTCGCTCTGGCTGCGCTGCAGCCTGGACAGGTCGAAGTGCGACGGGACGAGGTTCGCCTCCGGCCGCGCCAGCGCAGCATCCAGCAGCAGCAGCGCCTCTCGAACCGACATCGGCACGAACCCGGCGCGCCGGATGCGGGAGACCTCCGCCTCACCCAGGTGCGCCGTCATGCCCACGCCGGCCTGCGCCCAGAGGCCCCAGGCGAGGCTCTTCGCCGGAAGGCCGCGGCGCAGCCGATGCGCCGCGAGCGCGTCGAGGAAGGTGTTCGCCGCCGCGTAGTTGCTCTGGCCTGCGGTTCCGAGCGTGCCCGACGCCGAGGAGAACAGCACGAACGCCGCGAGATCCAGCCCCTGCGTCAGCTCGTGCAGATGGAGCGCCCCGTCGACCTTGGGCCTCAGCACCCGCGCGAAGCGCTCGGGTGTCTGGGCCGCCAGCACGCCGTCGTCGAGCACGCCCGCGAGGTGCAGCACCGCCGTCAACGGGTGCTCGGCGGCGACGCCGGCCAGCACGCCGGCCACCTCGGCCCGGTCGGAGATGTCGCACGCCACCACGCTCGCCGCCTCGGCCCCGAGCTCCTTCAGCTTCTGCACGAGCTCGGGCGCGCCAGGAGCATCGAGGCCGCGACGCGATGTGAGCAGCAGATGCCTGACGCCGCGCTCGCGCACCAGGTGCATCGCGACGGCCTGACCGAGCTCACCGGTCCCTCCGGTGATCAGGACGGTCCCTTCGGGGTTCAGCCGCGGGGTGGCCAGCCCCCCTTGCCCCCCCGGCGGCACGCGCGTGAGGCGCGCCGCGCGAGCGCGCCCGCCCCGCAGCGAGAGCTCCGGCTCACCCTCGGTACCCAGCGCTCGCGCCAGGAGCGATCCATCGAGCGCGCCGGCGCCGACGTCGATCAGGCGCAGGCGCCGATCCGGGTGCTCGCTCCGTGCCGTGCGGAGGAGCCCCCAGAGCGGCGCGTGCGCGAGATCCTGGACGTCGTCGTCTGCGTCCGCGCCGATCGCGTCGCGCGTGACCCAGACGAGCTCGATGGGCTCGAAGCGGCGCTCCGACAGCCACGCCTGCAGGATCAGCAGCGCCCGCCGGGTCGCTTCGTGGACCGACGCCGCGACGCCCTGCCGCGTCGATCCGGCGACGGTGGCATCGACGACCACCCGCGCTGGAGCCTGCCCGCGCTCGACGCGCGCGAGCACCTCGTCGAGGTCCGACACCGCCTCGACGCCCAGCGCGCCTGAGAGCGGCGCCTGCCCCTCGGCCATGCCGAGCACGACCTGCGCGGCCCCCGTCGAGGTGGCCTCGACGAGGGATACGGGCCGGAACTCGACCCGATAGAGGTGCTGAGCATCGACGCGCGCGGCTCCTCGCAGGTGCTCGGCGGTCACCCGGCGCGCCTCCAGCCCGGCGATGCTCGCGACCGGCTCGCCGGTCGCATCGGTCACGCACAGCGAACCGGTGATCTGCTGTTCGCCCTCGTCCTGGAGCTGCAAGCGCACACGCAGCTCGCTCGCCCCCCCGGCGTGCAGCACCACATCCGACCAGGCGAACGGCAACGGCGCTTCATCGCCGTGCGCCCGCTCGGCGAGCGCCGCGACGATCGTGTGCAGCGCTGCATCCAGCAGGGCCGGGTGCGCGCCGTACGCCTCCGCGTCGCCCGCGGCGGCCCCGGGCAGCACCACCCGGCCGTAGAGCGTGGATCCTCGCCGCGACAGCTCGACCAGCCCCTGGAACGCCGGGCCGTAATGCAGCCCGAGCGCCTCGGCCCGATCGTAGAACCCCGAGAGGTCCACCGGCTCGGCGCCCGGCACCGGCCACGCCCGGAGCTCGGCGAGCGCCTCGCGGTCGACCGGCGCCTCGTCGCTCATCACCCCCGTTGCGTGCTGGATCCACGGCCCGTCCACCGGCGCGTCCTCGGGCTGGCTGTAGAGCCCGAAGCCGCGGCGCCCCTGGGCGTCCGGAGCGCCGACCGAGAGCTGGAGCCGGTGCGCGCCCGCGTCGGCGAGCACGAGCGGCTCCGCCAGGATGAGCTCCGAGATCGCGCGGCTCCCCACGGCGCGCGCGGCCTCCAGCGAGAGCTCCAGGATCCCGGCCCCGGGGAAGAGCACCTTCCCGAACACCACGTGATCCCGCAGCCACGGCTGCTCGCCGAGCGACAGCCGGCCCGTGAACAGGGATCCGTCGCCGTCCGCCAGCCGCGTCGCCGCGCCCAGCAGCGGGTGCTCCGCAGGCCGCAGCCCCGCGGCGCTCACGTCGGAGCGGACCTTGGGCGCATCGAGCCAGTAGCGCTGCCGCTGGAAGGCGTACGTCGGCAGGTCCACGCGCCGCGCGGGATACCCCGTCAGCACCTGCTTCCAGTCGAGCGCGTGGCCGTGCACGTGGAGCTGGCCCACCGCCGTCGCCAGCGAGCGCGCTTCCTCCTGGTCCTTGCGCAGGCTCGACACGAGCACGGCGTCCGCGCTCTCGGGCAGGCAGTCGGCGCTTATCGCGGCCAGCACGCCGTCGGGGCCGCACTCCAGGTAGCTGCTCACGCCCTGCTCGTGCAGCGCCCGCATCCCGTCGAAGAAGCGCACCGCCTTCCGGACCTGCCGCACCCAGTACGCGGGGGTCCTCAGCGTGGCCTCGTCGGCCGGCGCGCCGTCGACGTGGCTGACGAGCGGGATCTGCGGCGCCAGGAACTCGCAGCGCTCCGCCTCCTCCTCGAACGCCGCGAGCATGCTGTCCATGTGCGCGCTGTGGAACGCGTGCGAGACGCGCAGCCGCCGCGTCCGCCGGCCCATGGCCTCGAAGCGCGCCGACAGCGCCAGCACAGCCTCCGCGTCGCCGCTGATCACCGTCTGGCGCGGGCCATTGATGGCCGCGATGTCCACGCGGCCCGCGAGCTCCGCCAGCGCCGGCGCCACCTCCGCCTCCGATGCTTCCATCGAGACCATGGCCCCGCCCGGCTCGCACGCCTGCATCAGCCGACCGCGCGCGCAGACGAGCCGCGCCGCGTCGCTCAGGCTCAGCATGCCCGACACGTGCGCCGCGCTCAGCTCCCCGATCGAGTGGCCCGCCAGCACGGAAGCCTGCACGCCCCAGGCCTGCCACTGCCGGAAGAGCGCCACCTCCAGCGCGAACAGCGCGGGCTGGGTCCACGACGTCTGCTCCAGCAGCGCGCCGAGCTCGCTGCCCGCCTCCGCGAACATCACCGCCCGCAGCGGCTGGTCCAGGTGCGCGTCCAGCGCCTCGCACACCGCGTCGAGCGCCCGGCGGAAGACCGGATAGGCCTCGTAAAGGCCTTTTCCCATCCCCGGCCGCTGGCTGCCTTGACCGGTGAACAGCACCGCGAGCTTGCCACCACGGGCCGCCGCGCCCTGCACCACCGCCTGGTGCGCTCGCCCCTCGGCCAGCGCCCTCAGCCCCTCGGCCGCCTCCTCCGCGCTGCCCGCCGCCACCGACGCGCGCGCCTCGAAGTGCACGCGCGTCAGCGCCGCCGCGCTCACCACATCCGCCCAGCCGTGCTCCGAAGGCGCCTCCAGCCACCGCGCCCAGCGCTCGGCCTGCGCGCGCAGCGCCGCCTCGTCTCGCCCTGAGAGCACGAGCGGCAGCACAGGCGCCCACGAGGTCACCTCGACCACCGTCCGCGGCGGCTTGGCCGGCGGCGCCTCCTCGAGGATGACGTGCGCGTTGGTCCCGCTGATGCCGAACGACGACACGCCCGCGCGCCGCACGCGGCCGCCGCGCGGCCACGGACGCGCCCGCTGCAGCAGCGACAGCCCGCTGCCTTCCCACGCGACGTGCGGGCTCGGCTCCTCCGCGTGCAGCGTCTTCGGCAGCTCCTCGTGCTGCATCGCCAGCACCATCTTGATCACCCCCGCCACGCCCGCCGCCGCCTGCGCATGGCCGAGGTTGGACTTCGCCGATCCCAGGTACACCGGCCGCTCCGGCGCGCGCCCCGGCCCGAACACCTCCGCCAGCGCGCCCGCCTCGATCGGATCGCCCAGGCTCGTCCCCGTCCCGTGCGCCTCCACCGCGTCGATGTCCGCCGGCGTCAGCCGGCACGACGACAGCGCCTGACGGATCACCCGCTGCTGCGACGGCCCGTTCGGCGCCGTCAGCCCCTGGCTGCGGCCGTCCTGGTTCACCGCAGAGCCCCGGACCACCGCCAGCACCCGGTCGCCGTCGCGCTGCGCGTCCGACAGCCGCTTGAGCACCAGCACCCCGCACCCCTCGGCCCAGATCGCGCCGTCGGCCTGCGCGGAGAAGCTCTTGCACCGGCCGTCGCGCGGCAGGGCCTTGAGCCGGCTGAACTCCACGAACGTCGTCGGCGTGGTCATCACCATCACGCCGCCGCTCAGCGCGATGTCGCACTCGCCCTGGCGCAGGGCCGCGCAGGCCAGGTGAAGCGCGACCAGCGACGAGGAGCAGGCCGTGTCCACGGTCATCGTGGGCCCCTGCAACCCCAGCACGTACGCCACCCGCCCCGAGGTCACGGAGCCGAGCGTCCCCGTCATCTGGTAGCCATCGAGGGCATCCAGGGAGCCACCCTGGAGGGCGCCGTAGTCCGAGCCCATCCAGCCCAGGTACATGCCGGTGGCGCTCCCGCTCACCTCCGAGGGGCGCACGCCCGCCCGCTCCAGCGCCTCCCACGCCGTCTCCAGCACCAGCCGCTGCTGCGGGTCCATCGACTGCGCCTCGCGCGGCGAGATGCCGAAGAACCCGGCGTCGAACAGATCGACGTCCCGCAGGAAGCCGCCCTCGCGCACGTAGCTCTTGCCCACCGCCTCGGGGTCGGGGTCATAGACCGAGAGCGCATCCCACCGCGACGGGAACACCTCGATCGCGTCGCGCCCCTCCGACAGCAGCCGCCAGTACTCCTCCGGGCTCTCGACGCCCCCCGGCAGCCGGCACGCCATCGACACGATCGCGATCGGCTCGTCGTCCCGCACCCTTCGCTGGGGCCGTGCGCGGGGCGTCGCCGCCTCGACCTCCGAGAAGGCCTGCTTGAGGAGCAGCTCGGCGATCGCCCGCGGCGTCGGGTAGTCGAACGCCAGCGTCGCCGGCAGCTTCGTCTGCGCCTGCGCGCTGAGGCGATTGCGCAGCTCCATCGCCATCAGCGAGTCGAGCCCCAGCTCCCTCAACACCTGATCGGGCAGGACGGCCTCGGCGCGCGGCAGGCCGAGCACGACGGCGACCTCCGACCGCACCAGCGCGATCAGCGAGCTCAGCCGCTCCGGCTCCGGCAGCGCCGACAGCCGCTCGCGGAGCGCCGAGGCCCTCTGGGTCGCCGTCGCCGCCTTGCGCACGCCTGGCCGCACCAGGGCCCGGAGCAGCGCGGGCAGCTCGCCGCTCTCGCTCAGGCTGCGCTGCAGCCTGCCCAGGTCGAAGTGCGACGGGACGAGGTTCGCCGCCGGCCGCGACAGCGCGGCGTCCAGCAGCTCCAGCCCCTCGCCGACCGGCATGGGCACGTAGCCCGCGCGGCGCATGCGCGCGACCTCTGCCTCGCCCAGATGCGCCGTCATGCCGACGCCCGCCGGGGTCCAGAAGCCCCAGGCGAGGCTCGTCGCGGCGAGCCCCTGACGGCGCCGGCGCGCCGCGAGGGCGTCCAGGAAGGCATTGGCCGCGGCATAGTTGCTCTGGCCTGCGCCTCCGAGCGTCCCGACCGCCGACGAGAACAGCACGAACGCCGACAGATCCAGCCCCTGCGTCAGCTCGTGCAGGTGGAGCGCCCCGTCGACCTTGGGCCCCAGCACCCGCGAGAAGCGCTCGGGTGTCTGGGCCACCAGCACGCCGTCGTCGAGCACACCCGCGAGGTGCCACACCGCCGTCAGCGGGTGCTCCGGGGCGATACCGGCCAGCACGCCGGCCACCTCGGCCCGGTCGGACACGTTGCATGCGGCGATCGTCACGGTCTCCGCGCCGAGCCGCTCGAGTCTCTTCAAGAGCTCGTGAGCGCCTGGCGCATCGAGTCCCCGGCGCGACGTGAGCACCAGGTGCCGCGCCCCGTGCTCGCGCACCAGGTGCGTCGCGACGGCCTGACCCAGCTCGCCTGTTCCGCCGGTCACCAGCACGGTGCCCCGCGGGTCCAGGGGACGGGCGGGCGCCTGCCCCTGCGCCTTCGCCGGCGCGCGCAGGAGGCGGGCAGCGCGCACGCTGTCGCCCCGCAGCGAGAGCTCGGGCTCGTCCACGGCGTCCAGCGCTCGCGCCAGGAGCTGTCCGTTCAGCGGGCCCGCGCCGACGTCGATCAAGCGCAGGCGGCGATCCGGGTGCTCGATGCGCGCCGTGCGGAGCAGCCCCCAGAGCGGCGCGTGCGCGAGATCCTGGACCCCGTCCTCTGCGTCCGCGCCGATCGCGTCGCGCGTCACCCAGACGAGCTCGACCGGCTCGAAGCGACGCTCCGAGAGCCACGCTTGCAGGAGCAGCAGCGCCCGCCCCGTCGCCTCGTGGACCGACGCCGCGAGGCCTCGCTCGCCCGGGCCAGCCGAGGTCGCGTCGACGACCACCCGCGCAGGGGTCTCCCCGCGTTCGATGCGCGCGAGCACGTCGTCGAGACCCGACGCCGCCTCGACGCCCAGCGCGTCCGCCAGCGGCGCCTGTCCCTGGGACGCGCCGAGCACGACCTGGGCGGCCCCTGTCGAGGACGCCTCGGCCAGGGATACGGGTTGAAACGCCATCTGGTACAGGTGCTGGGCATCGACGCGGGTCTTGCCTCGGAGCTGCTCAGCGGTCGCGCTGCGCGCCTCCAGCCCGACGATGCTGGCGACGGGCTCACCCGTCGCATCGGTCACGCACAGCGACCCGGTAACCTGCTGCGCGCTCTCTTCCTGAACCTGGAAGCGGACGCGGAGCTCGCTGGCGCCCGTCGCGTGCAACGCCACGTCCGACCAGGCGAACGGCAGCGGCGCCTCGTCTGCCTGGGCTCTCTCGGCGAACGCCGCGACCATCGTGTGGAGCGCCGCATCCAGCAGGGCCGGGTGCACGCCGTACGCCTCCGCGTCGCCCGCGGCGGCCTCGGGCAGCACCACCCGGCCGAAGAACGTCGAGCCTCGCCGCGACAGCTCGACCAGCCCCTGGAACGCCGGACCATAGCGGAGGCCGAGCAGCCCGACCCGATCGTAGAACCCGGAGAGATCCACGGCCTCGGCGCCCGGCACCGGCCACGTCCGGAGCTCGGCGAGCGCCTCGCGGTCGACCGGCGCCTCGTCGGCCAGCGTCCCGGTCGCGTGCTGGATCCACGGCCCGTCCACCGGCGCTTCCTCGGGCTGGCTGTAGAGCCCGAAGCCGCGGCGCCCCTGGGCATCCGGAGCGCCGACCGAGAGCTGGAACCGGAGCGCCCCCGCGTCGCCCAGCACGAGCGGCTCCGCCAGGATGAGCTCCGAGACCGCGCGGCTCCCCACGGCGCGCGCGGCTGCGAGGGCGAGCTCCAGCATGCCCGTGCCAGGGAACAGCACCCTCTCGAACACCACGTGATCCCGCAGCCACGGCTGCTCGCCGAGCGACAGCCGGCCCGTGAACAGGGATCCGTCGCCGTCCGCCAGCCGCGTCGCCGCGCCCAGCAGCGGGTGCTCCGCAGGCCGCAGCCCCGCGGCGCTCACGTCGGAGCGGACCTTGGGCACATCGAGCCAGTAGCGCTGCCGCTGGAAGGCGTACGTCGGCAGGTCCACGCGCCGCGCGGGGTACCCCGCCAGCACCTGCTTCCAGTCGAGCGCGTGGCCGTGCACGTGAAGCTGGCCCAGCGCCGTCGCCAGCGAGCGCGCTTCCTCCTGGTCCTTGCGCAGGCTCGCCACGAACACGCCCTCGGCCCCCTCGGCCAGGCACGCGGCCCCCATCGCCGCCAGCACCGCGTCGGGCCCGCACTCCAGGTAGCTGCCCACGCCCTGCTCGTGCAGCGACCTCATCGCATCGGCGAAGCGCACCGCCTTCCGGACCTGCCGCACCCAGTACGCGGGGGTCCTCAGCGCGGCCTCGTCGGCCGGCGCGCCGTCGACGTGGCTGACGAGCGGGATCTGCGGCGCCAGGAGCTCGCAGCGCTCCGCCTCCTCCTCGAACGCCGCGAGCATGCTGTCCATGTGCGCGCTGTGGAACGCGTGCGAGACGCGCAGCCGCCGCGTCCGCCGGCCCAGCACCTCGAAGCGCGCCGAGAGCGCCAGCACGGCCTCCGCGTCGCCGCTGATCACCGTCTGGCGCGGGCCGTTGATGGCCGCGATGTCCACGCGGCCCGCAAACTCCGCCAGCGCCGGCGCCACCTCCGCCTCCGACGCCTCGATCGACACCATCACCCCGCCCGGCTCGCACGCCTGCATCAGCCGCCCGCGGGCGCAGACGAGCCGCGCCGCGTCGCTCAGGCTCAGCATGCCCGACACGTGCGCCGCGCTCAGCTCCCCGATCGAGTGGCCCGCCAGCGCCGAGGGCTGCACGCCCCAGGCCTGCCACTGCCGGAAGAGCGCCACCTCCAGCGCGAACAGCGCGGGCTGGGTCCACGACGTCTGCTCCAGCAGCGCGCCGAGCTCGCTGCCCGCCTCCGCGAACATCACCGCCCGCAGCGGCTGGTCCAGGTGCGCGTCCAGCGCCTCGCACACCGCATCGAGCGCCTGGCGGAAGACCGGATAGGCCTCGTAAAGGCCTTTGCCCATCCCCGGCCGCTGGCTGCCCTGGCCGGTGAACAGCACCGCGAGCTTGCCATCACGGGCCGCCGCGCCCTGCACCACCGCCTTGTGCGCTCGCCCCTCGGCCAGCGCCGAAAGCCCCTCGGCCGCCTCCTCCGCGCTGCCCGCCAGCACCGCCGCGCGCGCCTCGAAGTGGGCGCGGGTCGTCGCCAGCGAGAAGGCCACGTCGGCGAGGGCGAGCTCGCTTCGGCCCTCGAGGTGCGCCGCGAGCCGGCCGGCGTTCTCCCGCAGGGCCTCCTCGGTCTTTCCGGACACGACGAGGGGCAGCGGGTGGTCGGGCTTCGCGCGAGCCGTGCCGCGGCCGCAGACCGCATCCCAGTCGACGTCGAAGCCGTCGCACCAGAGCGCGCCGAGGAGCGCCTCCAGCCCGTCCCGCGCGGGCGCCTCGCGCCAGCAGGTCGCGAGCGCCAGGGATCGCCCGTCGCTCGAGGACGCCAGCGTCGCCTGGATCGGATGCAGCGCGATCGGGTGGGGCCCCACCTCGACGATGCGCGCGCTGCCCTGCTGTGCCAGGCGCTCGATCGCTTCGGCGATCCGCGCCGGCTCGCGCAGGTTGCGGGCCCAGTAGCGCGCGTCGAGCTCGGCCCCGTCGACGAGCCGATCCGCGGCGGTGGACCACATCGGGATCGCGGGGACGCTGGGCTCGATGCCCGCGAGCCGCTGCGTGAGCTCCGGAAGGAGCGGCTCCATCTCCGCGCTGTGCGCGGCGTAGTCGATCCGGACGCGCAGGACCTTGATGCCGTCGTCTTCGAGCCGGCGCTGCAGCGCCTCGACGGCGTCGATCGGGCCTGCCAGGCAGACCTGGGCGCGGGAGAGGTGGGCGGCCACGGAGACGCGCGCGCCACCGCCGGCGAGGAGGCGCTCTGCCTGCGCGGCCGAGAGGTCGGCCACGACCATCGCGCCGCGCCCCGAGGCCTTCTCCGCGATCAGCGCCGACCAGCGGCAGATCACCCGCGCCCCGTCGCGCAGCGACAGGGCGCCGGCCACCACGGCAGCGGCGACCTCGCCGACGCTCTGG
Organism: Sorangium cellulosum; assembly: GCF_004135735.1. Lineage (GTDB taxonomy): Bacteria > Myxococcota_A > Polyangia > Polyangiales > Polyangiaceae > Sorangium > Sorangium cellulosum_F. The sequence continues at coordinate 9,711,959 of NZ_CP012670.1, forward strand.
CCGAGCACGAGATCAGGGCTCACCCCCCACGCCTGCAGCGTGCGGGCGAGCGCGACCTGGAGGCTGAAGAGCACCGGCTGGATCACGTCGGTCCGCTCGAGCCGCGAGCTCGCCTCGCTGGCCGTGAGCGCATCGATCACCGACCAGCCCGCGAGCTCGCGAACGGCGCGGTCACAGGCCTCGAGGCTCGCGCGGAACGCTGGCTCGCCCGCCATCAGGTCGCGGCCCATACCGAGCCACTGCCCCCCATGCCCCGAGAAGAAGAACACGAGCCGGGGCTTCGTGTCGGGGATCGCGGAGGGCTTCGAGCCGCCGTCGACCAGCCCCTGCAGCGCGGCGCGGAGCTCCTCCGCGGTGCGCCCCCGGACCACGGCGCGGACCGAGCCCGCGCAGGACCGCGCGGCCCGCTGTTGCCGGCTCTCGAGCTCGTACAGCGCGCCGTCCGTCTCCACGCCGACCAGCTCGTCGCCGAGACGCCGCGCCGCCTCGCCGAGCGCCTCCGGGCTGTCGGCCGCGAGGGCGAGGAGCGCCCGGCGCCGGTGAGGCGCCTCCTGCAGCGCGACGTGCGCGTTGGTCCCGCCGAAGCCGAAGCTGCTGACGCCGGCGAAGCGCCGGTCGGCGCTCGGCCAGCCTCGCCGGCGGTCGACGACCTGCAGCTTCAGCGCTTCGAAGTCGATGTGGGGGTTCGGCGTCTCGAAATGCAGGCTCGGCGGCAGCTCCCCGTGATGCAGCGCCAGGGCCGCCTTGATGAGCCCCGTCACGCCGGCCGCGGCCTCGAGGTGGCCGAAGTTGGTCTTGGCGGAACCGATGCACAGCGGCTGCACGCGCCCCGGTGCGAAGACGGCCGAGAGCCCAGCGGCCTCGATGGGATCGCCCAGGGCGGTGCCAGTCCCATGGGTCTCGACGTACGCGACCTCGCTGGGCGCGACCCCCGCTTGCTGCCAGGCGGCTCGGATGACGCCGGCCTGGGCATCGGGGTTCGGGGCCGTGAGCCCGTTCGAGGCGCCGTCGCTGTTCACGGCGCTGCCCCGCAGGAGCGCGTAGATGCGGTCGCCGGCGGCGAGCGCGTCGGACAGGCGGCGCAGCACCAGCGCGCCGCACCCCTCGCCGCGGACGTACCCGTCGGCGCGCGCGTCGAACGCGTGGCACCGGCCAGCCGGGCTCATCGCGCCCAGCTTGGTCATCTCGATCGTGGCGTGGGGGGTCAGCATGAGGCTGACGCCGCCGGCCAGGACCAGATCGGTCTCCCCGCGCCGGAGGCTCTGCACGGCGAGGTGGACCGCGACCAGCGACGAGCTGCACGCCGTGTTGATCGTCATCACCGGGCCGTTCAGCCCCAGGTGGTAGGCGATGCGGGCGGGGATGATGGAGTTGTCCCAGCCCACGGCCGAGTGCACCTCGATGGCCGCCGCGTCGTCGCCCGCGACGCGCCCGTACTCCTGCCACATCGCCCCGAAGAACACGCCCGTCCTGGAGCCGCCGAGCGCGGTCGGGACGACGCGCGCGTCCTCGAACGCCTCCCAGGCGGTCTCGAGCGCGAGGCGCTGCTGCGGATCCATCTGCCTGGCTTCCGCCGGGGAGATGCCGAAGAAGCCCGGGTCGAAGCTCGCCACGTCGCCGAGGAACCCGCCCCACCGGGTCGCCATCTTGCCAGGGGCCTGGACCTCGGCGTCGAACCAGGCATCGATCTCCCAGCGATCGGGCGGAACCTCGATGACGGCGTCGAGGCCCGAACGCAGCGCCTCCCACATCGCCTCGGCGGACGCGACGCCGCCCGGCATGCGGCACCCGAGGCCGACGATGGCGATCGGCTCGTCGTCGGACGGGGCGGCGGAGGCGGCGCCGGGGGCGTCGGGGACCGGCTCGGCGCGCGCCGCCGCGAGGTGCCCGGCGAGGGCGCGCAAGGTGCTGTAGCGCCAGATTGACGTGGCGGGGACCGGACGCCCCAGCCAGGTCGACAGCTTGTCGACCAGGCGCAACACCCCGGAAGAGTCGAGCCCCTGGTCGCGGAACTGCACGCCATCGCGGACGGCCTCCGGCGCGATGTTCAACAGCTCCGCCAGCGCGCCACGAAGAAACCCCTCAACCTTGTCCATGCAGACTTCCCTCGGACTCTATCGAGCGATCGAGCGAACGCGCCATGCCGGCCAGGCCAGCACCTCGCGACGACACGCAACCTCCGGACGCTGAGCGTCCATCCCGGCGCGCTCGCCGGGAGAGCGAGCCACCGAAACGCCAGCTACGCGCCGCTCAGCTCAAGCCATGGAGCGGCGCTCTCCCGCTCCACCAAGCAAGTTGAACTCCCGAAGCGATGACCCAAGACACCACAACCCGGCGGCCCGCGGCCCGACACCCGTGATCACGCCGCCAGGGGCAGGACCGCGAGCGCCCCACCGCGACAGCGCCGTACCGGCTCAGAAATAAGGGAACGCCGGCTCGACCCCCAGCAACGCCTGACCGATGCTCGCATACTGCCTTTGCTGGCACAAAAAGTGCGTATTGGCGGTGATGAGATCACGCCGGAGGCGCTCGAGCGGGCTTGAGGGGAAGATCGAGGAGGAGCCCGCCACATCACACATCTTATCCATCACGCGCCGGGCCGAATCCGCGGCGTGAGCGATCATCAGCACGCCCTTCGCGCGCTGCTCCAGCGACGGCATGTTGCCTGCTTGGAGCGTATTCCACAGGTCGCCGACGACGTCGTTCACGTAGCTCTTGGCAGAGCCCAGTATCGCTTCTGCCTGGGCGATCGCCATCTGCACCCATTGCTCGTCGCCCAGGCTGCTCCCCGTCAGCAACACCTTCTTCGCCCGCACGAGGTCGTGTACGACCTCGATCGCGCGCCGGCCGATGCCGAGCTGAACGCCGACCATCCGGTACAAGGAGAGGCTGGTGTAGCGGTACAGCGGCTCGCTTCGCTTGCACTCCATGAAGTTGAAGGCGCGCTCCTCCGGCACGAAGAGCTCCTTGGTCGTGTAAGGATCGCTGCCCGTCCCCCGGAGCCCCGTCGTGTACCACGTGTCCTCGATGGTGAGCTCCGACCCGGGGATGAGCACCCACATGATCTTGGGCATGTTGTGCGCTGTGAGGACCGGGCTGCCGTTCTCCGTCACCTGGCAACCGGCGGCCATGAAGTCGGCGTGGTGCGCGCCGCTGCCGAAATCCCACCGCCCTGTCACCCGGTAGCCACCGGCCACCTTCTCGGCGGTCCCCGTCCACTTCAAGCTCCCCGCGGCGCGCACATCGAGGCGACCGAAGAGCTCCTTCGCCACGCTCTCCTCCAGGTAGGAGGCATAGAAGCCGCTCCCGGAGAGGATCATCGAGCACCAGGCCGCCGACGCGTCGCCGAGCGCGATGTTCTCGATGACCTGGATCTGCGTCACCGGATCCACCTCCGGACCTCCCCAGGCCTTCGGCATCACCAGCCGAAAGACCCCGGCCTTCGTCAAGGCGTCCACCACTTCGCTCGGCAGCCTGCGGGTCGCTTCGGTCTGATCGCCGAGCTGTCGGAGCAGCGGGACAATCTCGCGCGTGGAGGCCAAAATATCGCTGGCGCTCATGTAGCCTCGGGTGGAACTCATCATCTCCTCCTTACCCATCATGAACAAAGATCCGCGATCCCTGCGTCCGATGTGATGCGCCAGGATCCTTCGATCAGGCGCTGCACCCGCGATACAGCAGCGTGGCTGCTCCGAGGCGCGCGGCTGCGCTCCGGTGCAAGCGGCTCCCCGGCGGCTGACTTGCTTGGTGAATGGGGTCGTGGGCTAGAGCGCCCAATCGATGAGTCGAGACACGGCGTGATGCGCTCCTCGACTAGCCCTGCGACGACCGTCACCTCTCGCATCAGAGCAGCCGTAGACCCCTGTAGAACGATGTCCCTAACATGAAGTGTCATAGCGATCAACCAGTCACCGCAGGGCGATTTTCCGGTTTATTTTTTCCTATACCGATGTAACTTTACAACCGCAACGCGAGAACCCGATGACTTGCCTTCGAAACATGCCTGAAAGAAAACGAACTCAATCGAGTAACCTCATTGAGCGACGGTGCTCTGAGCTGCCCCCAGAGCGCGCTCGACGCGCGCCCCCGGAAATAGGCAGCGCCCTCGGCTCACGAGCGCACCACGCTCGCTCGGAGGTGTGCGAGTCCTTGCATACAGACCCGAGGCGGCCACGTCGATGGCTTGCGCATCCACGGCACGCCGCGATCTCGCAATCCCGCACGTCGGGCCCCCATTGAGACGTGGCCGATCCGCCGCCTCCACGGAAAGATTGCCCCGCGGCAGGATCTCGCCGCCCCTGCATCGGCCGCGTCTCCGGCGCTTGCATTCCTTGTGCCACCTTCCATCGGGCAAGGTGGGCGCCGCGTGCCCCTCTACGAAATGGGGGTCGCGTTGCTCGCGGGGAGTCTCTGGCGGAGATACGCATCCACCCGCGCGCGGGGTCCCACCGGCGGCGCGGGTGGCCCAAGGACACCTCCTCGTGACGGACTCCATCGAGGAAGCGCGTGGCGCGGGGTGCTCCCCTCTGGACCGAAGCTGCAGAGCGGCTACGCCGCAGGCGCCGGGCTCGGGTCGCCGGCGCCCGCTCGCTCCCGCGCGGCGAGGCGCAGCTCGCGCGCCAGCAGGAACGCCGGGAAGGTCGCGGCGAAGGCGAGGAAGACGCTGAGCACGACATAGGCCCAGATGTGACGCACGCCGACCCGGCGGCCTTCGAACACCATGAACAGCATCCCCGCCGTGGCGGATACGGCGATGTCGACGGCCACGGAGCTGGACGCCGCATTGACCATGGCCGCTTCCACGAACGCTGTGGGGGAGCTGAAGCCTCCCGCGAGCAAGAACTGCACGTTGTAGTTCAGGGTTCCGACGGTGCCCAGGACCGTGAGCGCGCCGAAGAGCGCAATTCGGATTTTGCGGGCGTCCACGGCGTGATCCATCGCACGACGCGCCGCGCTCGTCAAGCTTGGGCGTCCATGCGGAGTCTCATGATCTGTCATGTCGTGTTTGGATCACTGGATTCCAGCGACGCGGATGGACGCCGCGACTGTCGCTGTCGTCGCTCCGGTCTCCTTTTGATTTCATGCGCTCCCGGCGCCGTCGAGGCCGCGCAGTTGCGCGCTCGCGCCGGTCCGAGCGTCGCGCGCCTCCGGGCCTGCTGGACGTCTGTTGCGCGGCAACACCCGCCCTGTTATCGTCGCCCCATGCAACAGCTCAATGGGAAGACCGTGCTGATCACCGGCGCTGCCAGCGGGATCGGCCTCGCCATGGCCCGGAGGTTCGCGGCCGAGAAGGCGAAGATCGTGCTCGTCGACATCGAGGAAAACGCGCTTCGCAATGCCGAGAAAGAGCTCCGTGCGGCGGGCGCGGTGGTCCTCGCCGCGCGCGCTGACGTCTCGAAGGCATCCGAGCTCGAGGCCGCCTTCGCGAGGGCGCGCGCGGAGCTCGGACTGGTGCATGTCCTCTGCAACAACGCGGGCGTCGGCGGCGCCGTGGGGCCGACCTGGGCGCAGTCCCAGGCGGACTGGGACTGGACGTTCGCGGTCAACCTGTGGGGGGTCGTCCACGGCACTCGCATCTTCTTGCCCCCTCTCCTGGAGAGTGGAGAAGAGGGGCACATCGTCAATACCGCCTCGATGTCCGGGCTCTTCTCGACGCCGTTCTTCGCCCCGTACAACGCGTCGAAGCACGCTGTGGTCGCGATGTCGGAGGTGCTCGCGCAAGAGCTCCAGCTCCTCGGCGCGCGCGTCGGCGTGTCGTTGCTGTGCCCTGGGCTCGTGAATACCCAGATCGCCGTATCGGAGCGAAACCGCCCAGCCGAGCTCCGCAACGAGCCCGATCCGGCGCGCGACGGGATCTCCCAGAGCCTGCAGCAGCTCGCGCTGCAGCAGGCTGCCCAGATCGGGATGCCGCCGGAGGAGGTCGCCGAGGCCGTCCTCCGGGCCGTGCTCGAGTCGCGCTTTTATGTGCTGACACATCCGTCGATGAAGCCGACGATCGAGCAGCGCATGCGCGATATCCTCGAGGAGCGCTCGCCGCAGGTGGATCCGACCTTCGCGGCGTTCGCCTCGATGTTCCAGTTGCCGACCCGGTAAAACCGGCGCCGCGCCCCGGCCAGGCGCACGTCCGCGCGAGCCCGCCAGCCCCCGCTCCCGTGTGGACCTCCGCCAGGAGCGCCACGAGCCGGCCCGCGCGCGCCCCACGCAACACGCAACGGGTCGCGCCCGAGCGGCGCGCGCCCCGACGACGACGACCGCAGGCTCCACCCAGGCCGAGCCCGCCATCCTCCATCACCTGGATGACCTGAAACGGCCTCCTGCCACCTGGATGACCTGAAACGGCCTCCTGCGGCTCGGACCGGCCGGCAGGGAGCTCCCGCCGGTGCCCCAGGTCGCGTCCGATGCTCGCCCGGCGCCACGAGAAGCGCCGCATGTCGTAGCGTGGCGGCCGGCACCGCGCAGCGATCTCGACCAGGAGCTGGCACGTGTGGCAAAAATGACTTAGAATTTCAAAATCAACATCGGCCCATGATTCCCGCAACATCCCCTCCTCTCGACCCGAGCCCTCCGACGCTGAGCCCGACCGGCGCCGCCGCCCTACCGCGCGAGGCGCGCGACGCTACGGCGGCCGGCCCGCTCGTGAAGATCCGCACCGGGGAGCGGGTGGCCGTGGTCGAGGTCGGCCTCGACGCCGAGCTCGCCGGGTGGCTCGACGCGATGGGGCTCGGCCCCGGCCAGACGCTCACGGTGATCCGGCGCGGCGCGTTCGGCGGCCCCCTTCACGTACGCACCGGCTCCGGCGGCGAGCTCGCGATCAACGCGTCGCTCGCGCGCTCCATCCTGGTCGCGCCGCTGGCCCCGTCGAGGCCGACCACATGACCGCCGCGCTCGACGGCGCGAGCGCGGACGCGCGCGCGGCGCGCCCGGGGCCGGCGGCCCGCGGGGAGCCGGCGGGCGGGCCGCCGCTCGTCGCGCTCCTCGGACGGCCGAACTCGGGCAAATCGTCGCTGTTCAACCGGCTGACCGGCGGCGGCGCGCGCGTCGGCAACTTCCCCGGCATCACCGTCGACATCCTCACCGCCGGCGTGCGCCTCGCCGACGGGACGCTCGCGACGATCGCCGATCTCCCCGGGCTCTACTCGATCGAGTCCGTCGTCGACCCCGCGACCGACGAGGGCGTCGCGCGCCGCTTCCTCGACGGCGACGGCGACGGCGAGCGGCCGCGCGTCGTCGTCCAGGTGCTCGACGCGACCCAGCTCGCGCTCGGCCTGCGGCTCACGCGCGAGCTCGTGCGGCACGGGCTCGCGCCGCTCGTCGTCGCCACCCAGCGCGACGTGCTCGAGGGCGAGGGGCGCGGGCTCGATCTCGGCGCCCTCGAGCGCGCCATCGGCCTGCCCGTGGTGCTCGTGAGCGCGCGAGACCCCGGCGCGCGCGGCGCGGTGCTCGACGCCATCGCCGCGCGGCTCGACGCCGCCGCGGGCGCGACCGAGGCCCCCGCCGCCCCGACGTGGGATCCGGACGCGGTCGCGCGCGCCGCGTACGTCGAGGCGCCGCAACGCGACGCCGCCGCGGAGCGGAGGAGGACGTTCACCGCCCGCGCGGACGCCGTGCTGCTCCACCCCGCGATCGGCCCGGTCCTGTTCCTCGGGCTCATGGCGGTCCTCTTCGCCGCCGTCTTCCTCGTGGCCACCCCGGTCACCGAGGTGCTCGACGCGGCGATCGGCCAGCTCGGCGGCCTCGTGTCGGCCGCCCTCGGCGACGGGCTCGCCGCCTCGTTCGTCGTGGATGGCCTGCTCGGCGGCGCGGGGACGGTGCTCGCCTTCATGCCGCAGATCGTGGTCCTCACGGTCGCCATGGAGCTGCTCGAGGCGAGCGGGTACCTCGCGCGCGGCGCCTTCCTCGTCGATCGCCTCCTCCAGCTCATGGGGCTGAGCGGCCGGGCGTTCCTCCCGCTCCTGATGGGGCACGCGTGCGCGGTGCCCGCCGTGCACGCCACGCGCATCCTCCGCGATCCGCGCGAGCGCCTCACGGCGATCCTGGTCGTGCCGCTCATGGCGTGCTCCGCGCGGATCCCGACGTACGCGCTCCTCCTGACGACCTTCTTCGCCGCCCACGGCCCGTGGGTGCAGGCGCTGCTCTTCGTCGCGCTCTACGTCGCGGGCATCTTCTCCGGGCTCATCGCCACGCTCGTGCTGCGGCGCACGGCGACCCGCGGGCGCTCGCTCCCGATGGTGCTCGAGATGCCGGCGTACCGCAGCCCCGAGCCGCGCGTCGTCGCCCGCCAGGCCGCCCAGGTGGCGTGGCGGTTCACGCGCGAGGTCGGCACCGTGATCCTGGCCGTCTCGGCCGTGCTGTGGGTGCTCTTGAAGGTGCCCATGCCGGGCGCCGCGGCGCCGGAGCCGCCGGTCGCCGCGGCCGAGGCGCCGGCCGCCGCGGCCGAGGCGCCGGCCACCGTGGCCGAGGCCACGGAGACCCCCATCGAGTCGAGCATCGCCGGCAGCGTGGGGCGCGCGCTCGAGCCCATCACCGCGCCGCTCGGCTTCGACTGGCGCATCAACGTCGGCCTCATCGGGTCGTTCGGCGCGCGCGAGGTCATGGTCGGCACGCTGGGCGTCATCTTCGGCATCGAGGACGCGGACGAGACGTCCGCTCCGCTCGCCGAGCGGATCCGCGAGGCGAAGCGCCCGGACGGGGCGCGCGCGTACTCGGCCCGCACCGGGCTCGCGCTGCTCGCGTTCTTCGTCCTGGCCTGCCAGTGCATGAGCACCGTGGCGGCGATCCGCCGCGAGACGAAGACGTGGCGCTGGCCGGCGTTCGTGCTCGCCTACAGCTACGCGGCCGCGTACGTCGCGGCGCTCGTCGTCTACCAGGGGAGCCGGCTGCTCGGGATCCCCTGAGCCGCCGATCGGCGACGCCGCGCTCGACGCCATGCCCCCGCGCCTCGACGGCGCACGTCACATCTCCTCCAGCTCCTTGCCCTTCGTCTCGGGGATGAACGCGACGACGAACGCCAGCGAGGCCACCGCGGCGATCGTGTAGAGCCCGTAGGCCGTGCCCAGGCCGACCTGCTTCAGCGCGGGGAACGTCGCGCTCACGAGGAAGTTCGCCAGCCACTGCGCGGCGGCCGCGATGGAGAGGGCGAGGGCGCGAATGCGGTTGTTGAACATCTCCCCGAGCAGCACCCACGTCACCGGGCCCCACGACGCCCCGAAGCAGAAGACATAGAGGTTCGCCGCGAGCAGCGCGACAGGGCCCTCCGCGCCCCTCAGGGCGGGGTTGCCCGCGGCGTCCACGCCCGCCGTGCCGAACACGGTCGCCATGGCGCCGAGCGTCAGCGCCATGCCGATGGAGCCCGCGATGAGCAGCGGCCGGCGCCCGACCCGGTCGACGGTCGCGATGGCGACCAGGGTGGTCACGATGTTCGTGACGCCGGTGATCACCGTGATGGCGAGCGAGCGCCGCTCCGAGAACCCCACCGCCTGCCAGAGGACCGTCGAGTAATAGAAGATGACGTTGATGCCCACGAGCTGCTGGAACACCGAGAGGGCGACGCCGATCCACACGATGGGCAACAGCCCCCGGCGCCCCCGGAGGTCCGCGAGCCGGGGCCGGCGCTCCGACGAGAGCGTCCTCTGGATGTCGAGGAGCTTGGCCCGGGCCGCGGCGCCGACGAGGCCGCGGAGCACGACGAGCGCCTCGTCCGCGCGCCCTCGCGCGACGAGGTAGCGCGGGGACTCGGGGATGAGGAGCGCGCCGATCCCGTAGAGGAGCGCCGGCGGGATCGCGCTCCAGAACATCCAGCGAAAGGCGGGGACGCCGAGCCAGAACGGGCTCGCGGCCGAGCCCGCGGCGGTCGCGATCGCGTAATCGTTGAGCAGGGCGGCGAAGATGCCGATGACGATCGCGAGCTGCTGGAGCGAGCCGAGGCGGCCGCGCAGGTGCGCCGGCGCGATCTCCGCGATGTACGCCGGCGCGACCACGCTGGCCGCCCCGATGGCCACGCCCCCCAGCACCCGCCACGCGCTGAAATCCCAGGACGAGACCGCCGCCCCCGAGCCCGCCGCGCTGACCACGAACAGCACCGACGTGATGAGCATGGTCCGCGTCCGACCGTGACGGTCGGCGAGCCGGCCCGCGAGCACCGCGCCCGCGGCCGCGCCGAGGAGCGCCGACGACACGGCGAGGCCGACCGTGGTTGCGCGCGCCGTGAACACGGTCTCCAGCGCGCCGACGGCGCCGTTGATCACGGCGGTGTCAAACCCGAACAGGAACCCGCCGAGCGCCGCGACGGACGCGAGGAGCGCGACCCGTGTCGTGGGGGTGTGTGCCTCGCCGAGTCCGACCCCCCGCTGCGCCACGGGCTCTCCCATGCTTCCCGTGAAACCACGAAGCGTGCCGGACCGCGCTGGCCCCGCGCGGCCGTCAGGCGGTCGCCTCCAGCGCCTGGGGCGCGAGGTAGCGGACGAACCACGCGCTGGCCGCGCGAGCGACCTCGTCCAGCGTGCCCGGCTCCTCGAACAGGTGCGTCGCGCCCTCCACGACCACGAGCTCCCGCGGCCCGCGCAGGCGCTCGTACGCCCGCCGGTTCAGCGCGAGCACCTCGGTGTCCTCGCCGCCGACGAGGAGCAACGTGGGCGCGACGACCTCCTCGAGGAAGGCGCCGGCGAGGTCGGGGCGCCCGCCCCGCGACACCACGGCGCCCGCGAGATCCGGGCGCTGCGCCGCGGCGATCAGCGCGGCCGCGGCGCCGGTGCTCGCGCCGAAGTAGCCGAGCCGCAGCGCGCTCGTCTCGGGCAGCTCGCGCGTCGCGAGCGCCGCGCCGAGGACCCGGCCCGCGAGGAGCTCGACGTCGAAGCGGAGGTGGCCTGTCCGATCGTCCACCGCCTCCTCCTCCGCGGTGAGCAGATCGAGGAGCAGCGTCGCGATCCCGGCGTCCTGCAGCACCCCGGCGACGAGCCGGTTGCGCGGGCTATGCCGGCTGCTGCCGCTGCCGTGGGCGAACAGGACGAGGCCCTTCGTCCCGGCGGGGATCGTCAGGGTGCCCGCGAGGCGCGCGTCGTCGATCTCGATCTCGACGGCGAGCTCCTCTCCCGGCGAGATCGCCGGCTGCTCTGCCTCGCTGTCCGCGCCGGCGTCGCCGCCGCGCGCCCGATCGAGCAGCGCGATCACGTCGTCGTCCGTGGTCTGGGTGAAGTCCTGATAGTAGGCGCCGATCGCGAAGAGGTACGGATCCGCCTCGAGACACACGATCTCGTCCACCTCGGGGCGCAGGGCGGCGAGCGCCCTCGGCGACGCGACCGGGACCGCGAGGATCAGGCGCTTCGGCCTGCGCCGGCGGACCGCCCGGAGCACGGCGTGCACGGTGCCGCCGGTCGCGATGCCGTCGTCGACGACGATCGCGGTGCGCCCCTCGAGCTCGGGCGGCGGCCGGCCGCGCCGGAAGCGCTGCACGCGCGCCTCGACCTCGGCCGCCTTGCGGCTCACCATCTCCTCGACCTGCTCCGGAGAGGCGCCGACCTCCGCCAGCACGTCGTCGTTGAGGAACACGTCGCCCCCCTCCGAGATGGCGCCCATGCCCAGCTCCTCGTGCCCCGGCGCGCCGATCTTGCGCACCACCCAGATGTCGAGCGGCGCCTTGAGCGCCCGCGCGACCTCGTAAGCGACCGGAACCCCTCCGCGCGGGAGCCCGAGGACGACGGGCGTCTCGTCGCGGTAGCGCCTCAGCGCGAAGGCCAGGCGGCGCCCTGCGTCAACGCGATCTCGAAACATCATGAAGCTCCTCCCTCGGCCGCCGGCGACCTCCCTCGCCCCTGGCCGTGGCCCTCAGATCCTCCTCTGCACCTCCCGCCGCTGCTGCCTCGTCACGAGCGCGGTCAGCTCCGAGAGCTGGTCCGACAGGACCTCGAGGAGATCGTCGAAGGCGATGATTCCCTGGAGCACCCCCTCGTCATCCACCACCGGCACGCGCCGGATGCCCTCGGCGCGCATTTTCTTGAGGAGGTCGAGGAGGTCCTCGTCCTCTCGCGCCGTGACCAGCGGGTCCGTCGAGACCTCGGCGACCTGGAGCGAATCCAGGTACGGGCTGGCGGTCGCCAGCACGGAGACCACGATGTCGCGATCGGTGATGATGCCGGTGGGTAGGGCCTTGCCGGCGGACTCGTCGACGATGACCAGGCTGCCGACGTGATGCTCCCGCATGCGGCGGGCGGCCTCGAGCACCGGATCGGTCTTGCCGATGGTGACGACGCCCCGATTGCAGATCTCCCCTACCGTGGTCACGGCTCCCTCCGTGGGAGGTCCATGGTGCCGGCGGCGGCCGCGAGAAGCCCATGCCGGAGCGCACGGCGCCCCGGGCGAGGAGCGGCCCCATCGAGCGGGCTTCGTGGGCGGGCGACGGATCAGCGCCGCCGCTCGACGCACCTCCGGAACGCCGGCAGGTGATGCTCCAGCGAGGCGCGGCGGTTGTGCTCGAACGTCCTGCGCACGTCGTCCGGCAGCGGGCGCTCGAGATAGCGATCGTAGAGCGCGACGTTCTCGCGCTCGCCTTCGATGGCCGCCTCGCAGGCCTCTCGCACGGAGCCGTACGCCGGGAAGTCCTCGGGGCTGAAGCGGCTCGCCGGCACGGGGAGGCCGCGGGCCCTGTACAGCGCGGCGATCGAGGCCGAGTGCCGCTGCTCGGCCCACACGATGTTGGAGAAGGGGCGTATCTCGCCGAAGTCGCGCAGCACGCGACGGTAGAGGTTCTCCGACTCGTATTCATCCTGGATCATGGTGTCCAGCGCCTCCTTCAGCGCGGCGTCGACGACCAGCGCGGCGTCGACGACCGGGCGCTCGGCGCGAGCGGTGGAGGCGGAGCCGACCGCGGCTGGCAGGCTCGACGCGACGACCAGCGGCAATGACACAGCGTACTTCCGGATCATGGCGCGTTCTCCTGACCCCGGCGCTCGCCGGGAGGGTGGCGCGCGAGCGGCGGCCCTCGTGCGGCCGCCGAGGCCGACGGCGCGCGGCGGCTCGGTCTCGCGCCTCCACACCGGGTGTCGCGCCTCGTGGGGAGACTGGCACGTGGATGCCCATCCGCGCGAAGAGCCATGTGGCGTCGGGGCCGCGCCGGACGTCCGCGCGAGCGCGCTGAGGCGGCGTCCCGCAGAGCGCCCTCGCGGTGAGGGCGCAGGGTCCGGATGTTGCTCCGCCTTGCCCCGAGGCGCGCGTGCCGCCCGACGCGGCAGCGCCGAGCGGAGCCCGCTCGAAGCTCGCGCTCGACCTCGACGAGGAGACACGGTGGCCGCGCACGTCGTCTGGTTCGATTCGCTGTCCCGCACGGACGTCGCGTCCGCCGGCGGAAAGGGCGCCAACCTCGGAGAGCTCACGCGGGCCGGCCTGCCCGTGCCGCCGGGCTTCGTCATCACCGCCGACGCGTACCTCGCCGCGATGGAGGCCGCGGGGGTGCGCGAGCAGCTCGTCGAGCGCTTCGCCGGGGCCGATCCCGCCGACTCGGGCGGGCTCCGCGCGACGTGCGCCGCGCTCCAGCGCCTCGTCCGGACGGCGCCGCTCGGGGCCGAGCTCCAGGCGGAGATCGCGGGCGCCTACCGGGAGCTGGGGCCCCAGGCCGTCGTGGCCGTCCGGTCGTCCGCCACCTCGGAGGACTCGGCCTCGACCTCGTTCGCCGGCATGCACGAGACGTACACCGACGTGACCGGCGAGCAGGCGCTGCTCGATCGCGTGCGCGACTGCTGGGCCTCGGCGTACGGCGAGCGCGTGGTCAGCTACCGCAAATCCCAGCGCCTCACCGAGGAGCCCGCCCTCGCGGTCGTCGTCCAGCGCATGGTCGGCGCCGAGCGGTCCGGCGTGATCTTCACCGCGGATCCCGCCACGAAGGACACCTCGCGCCTCGTCATCGAGGCGGCGTTCGGCCTCGGCGAGGTCGTGGTCGGCGGGCAGGTCGAGCCGGACACGTACACGGTCGCGAAGCGCGGGCCGCGGCTCCTGGAGGCGCGCGTCGGCCACAAGGCGTTCAAGCGGGTGCGCGCGCCGGACGGCGGAGAGCGGCGCGTGGACCTGCCGGAGGACGAGGGCGCGCGGCGCGTGCTCGCGGACGACGAGCTGCTCGCGCTCGCGCGCCTCGCGCTGCGGGTCGAGGAGCACTACGGCGCGCCGCAGGACATCGAGTGGGCCATCGAGGACGGGGCGACGTACCTCGTGCAGACCCGCCCGATCACCACGCTGGGCGCCGCGCCGGGCGCGCCGCACCCCGCCCCCGGGGAGGTCCTCGTCGCGGGCCTCGGCGCGTCCCCGGGCACGGCCTCCGGGACGGTGCGCGTGCTCCGCTCGCCGGAGGAGGGGCAACGGCTGCGCGGCGGCGAGGTCCTCGTGGCGCCCATGACGTCGCCCGACTGGGTGCCCACCATCCGCCGCGCCGCGGCCCTCGTGACGGACAGCGGCGGGATGACCTGCCACGCGGCGATCGTCAGCCGCGAGCTCCGCATCCCCTGCGTCGTGGGCACGCGCGCCGCCACGCGGATCCTGCGCGACGGCGAGGTCGTCACGGTCGACGGCGCGCACGGCAAGATCCTCGAGGGGTCCCGGGCCGCGGCGGAAGCGCCCGCGGCCGCTGCAGGAGCGCCCGCCGCCGTCGCGGAGGCGCCCGCGGCCGCTGCAGGAGCGCCCGCCGCCGTCGCGGAGGCGCCCGCGGCCGCTGCAGGAGCGCCCGCCGCCGTCGCGGAGGCGCCCGCGGCCGCCGCGACGGCGCCCGCCGCCGTCGCGGAGGCGTCCGCAGCGGCCGCGGGCGCTTCCGACGCCGCGCGGGCCGCGCCCGCGGCGAGCGCCGGGCCGCCGGTCGCGCCCGCGCCGGCCGGGGCGGGGGCGCCCTCGCCGGCGGTCCTCGGCACGCGCCTCTACGTGAACCTGGCGATCGCCGACCGCGCCGAGGAGGTGGCCGCGCTGCCCGTGGACGGCGTGGGGCTGCTCCGGGCCGAGTTCATGCTGCTCGACGCGCTCGGCGGCGCGCACCCGAAGGCCCTGATCGCGTCCGGCGGCCGCGGCGAGCTCCTGGAGCGGATGTCGGCCTCGCTGCTGCGCATCACCCGCGCGTTCCAGCCCCGCCCGGTCATCTACCGGACGTACGATTTCCGCACCAACGAGTTCCGCGGGCTCAAGGGGGGCGAGCCGTTCGAGCCCGCCGAGGACAACCCGATGATCGGGTACCGCGGCTGCTACCGGTACGTCCGCGAGCCGGAGCTGTTCGCGCTCGAGCTCGAGGTGCTGGCCCGCGTCCGCGAGGAGACGCCGAACCTGCACGTCATGATCCCGTTCGTCCGCACGCGCTGGGAGCTCGCGGCGTGCCTGGAGCTCATCGACCGGAGCCCGCTCGGCCGCCAGCGCGGGCTGCGCCGGTGGGTCATGGCCGAGGTGCCGTCCGTCGCGTTCTGGATCCCGGAGTACGCGCGCATGGGCGTCGACGGCGTGTCGATCGGCTCGAACGATCTGACGCAGCTCGTGCTCGGGGTGGACCGCGACTCCGCGGTGTGCGCCGAGCTGTTCGACGAGTCGGACGCGGCGGTGCTCGACGCCATCGGGCGGATCATCGGCGCGTGCCGGGCGGCCGGGATCACCTCGTCGCTCTGCGGCCAGGCGCCGTCGAACCGCCCCGAGTTCGCCGAGCACCTCGTGCGGCTCGGCATCACCTCCATCTCGGTGAACCCGGACGCCGAGCCCGCGGCCCGCCGGGTCATCGCGGCGGCCGAGCGGCGCCTCCTGCTCGAGGCGGCGCGGCGGCCGTGACGGCGCCGGCGCGCCGTGCCCGCGACCTGCCCTTCCGGCGCCGCGCCGCCCCCGCGGCGCGCAGCGCCTCGCGCTGCGGCTCGGTCAGCTCGGGGAGAGCATAGGTGAGCCAGCACAGCGCCGCGATCGCGGTGCCGTACCTGTTCTGCACGGCGCGCGACGCGATCGCGGGCTCGTCGAACTCGAGGTCGACCTCCGCCGCGTCGTAGCGGCGCAGCGCGATGCCCTCCAGCTCGTGACGGAGGACGCGCGCCACCGTGGCAGGATCGTCGTGACCCTTGTACTCCGCCGCGAAGCCGCCGACGCGCGCGCCCGTCCGCCGCTCGCGGACGTGGACGCGGCCCAGCCCCGCCGTGACGGTCTCGCCGGCCCTCCCGTTCATCGAGGCCATGATCACCTCCATCACCGCGCCGTGGCGGAAATGGGGTCTCGCGGCCTCGAGGGGGATCTCGTACGACTCCGGCGGGATGACCGAGCTGCACAGGACGATGTTGAAGTTCTCGATCCCGGCCATCGCCAGGGCCAGATCGAACGCCCCTGTCTCCCACGGGTCGAGCCCGCCGCCGTGATCGGTGTCGCCGTATCCCGAGGTGACGAAATAGGCCAGCGGCACGCGGGTGAGGTAATTCGGTTCCTGTCGCATCGACGCCCGCCTCCGGGACATCCGGGTTCCGCGCGGCACGTCCCGGGGCTCGCCCCCGGGATCTGGGATGCCCGCGCGCACGCCGGGGCCCACGCGCTCGGGATCGTGAGATGCCAGCGCCGCCCGCGCGTCTCCTTCGCCCGCGAGCGGCCGCGGCGACGGACTCGCGCTGTCCGCGCTGTCCGGCGCGCCGATCCGGGCGCTGGCGGGGGCGCGCGGGCGCGGTCAAGATGGCGCGAGATCCCTTGTCCAAGGAGGAGCGCCTCATGCCCGCACCGGACCCCGCTCACGGCGCCGAGCTCCCGCCCTTCGCCGGGATAACGTCGTTCATGCGCCGCCCGGCCACGCGCGATCTGGCCGGCGTGGACGTGGCTGTCGTCGGCATACCGTTCGACGGCGGCACGTCGTACCGGAGCGGCGCCCGCTTCGGGCCGCGGCGGATCCGCGAGGCGTCGGCGATGGTGTGGGGGTACAACAACGCGCTCGCCGTCAAGCCGCTCGACGTGCTCGAGGTGGTGGACTACGGCGACGTGAACGTCATCCCGCCCTCCATCACCGAGACCATGGCGAACATCGAGTCCGAGGTGGGCGCCATCCTGGCGGCCGGCGCGGCGGCGCTGGCGCTCGGGGGCGATCACTCGGTCAGCTTGCCGCTCCTGCGCGCCCACGCGAGGAAGCACGGCCCGCTCGGGGTCGTGCACTTCGACTCCCACCCGGACACCTGGGACCACGAGTTCGACGACCGGCCCTACAGCCACGGCACCCCGTTCCGCCGCGCGATCGAGGAGGGGATCATCGACCCTTCGCGCTACGTCCAGGTGGGGCTGCGCGGCCCCACGATCGAGGCGCGAGACTGGCAGTGGGCGCGCGAGCGCGGCGTGCGCGCGATCACGATGGATGACGTCGCGGAGATCGGCTTACCCGCCGTCATCCGGGCGATGCGAGAGCCCCTCCGCGGCCCGATCTACGTCACGCTCGACGTCGACGCCGCCGACCCGGCCTTCGCGCCGGGGACCGGCACGCCCGAGGTGGGGGGCTTCACCAGCCATGAGCTGCTGCGGCTCGTGCGGGCGCTGCGCGGGGTCGAGATCGTCGGGGCGGACCTCGTGGAGGTGTCGCCGCCGTACGATCACGGCGACATCACGGCGCTCCTGGCCGCCAACCTGGCGTTCGAGCTGCTGTCGCTGATGGCCGTCCGGCGGCGCGGAGGATGAGCCGCCGCAGCGCATCGGCGAGCACCATCACCGCGGCGCCCCCGGGCAGCCACAGGAGCCACGCCGGCGCCACCGGGGCCATCGCGAAGAGCCGGTTCAGCCCGGGCACATAGAGGAGCGCGATCGCCAGCGCGACCTCGACCGCGAGCCCCGCGGCCACCCACGGGTTCGACCAGAAGGCGAGCCGCTCCCGGAGAGGCCCGTCGCGCTGCGCGAACAGACACCCGATCTGGCCCGAGACGATCCCGACGAAGGTCATCGTCGCCGCCTCGCGCTCCAGCGCACGAAACGGCTCGAGCGGCGCGAACGGTCTCCAGCCGTGCGCCCAGTGAAAGCCGAGGTACGCCATCACGCCGAGCAGCGCCTCGACGGCCCCGTAGAGGAAGAAGGTCCGCAGCGCGAGCCCCCGGGTGAGGATCGGCCTGCGGGGCGGCTCCGGGGGGACGTGCAGCGCCGCGGGCGACGCCGCCTCCACGCCGAGCGCCAGCGCGGGGAGCACGTCGGTCCCCAGGTCGATCGCGAGCACCTGCACGATCGCCAGCGGGAGCGGGATCGGGAAGAAGATGTAGAGGAGGAACGGCGCGAGCTCCGCGACGTTGCTCGTGAACACGTAGCTCACGAAGCGGCGGATGTTCTGCTTGATGGCCCGGCCTTCCTCGATGGCCGCCACGATCGTGGCGAAGTTGTCGTCGGACAGGATGATGTCCGCCGCCTGCTTGGCCACCTCCGTGCCGCGCAGCCCCATGGCCACGCCGACGTCGGCGGCGCGCAGCGCGGGCGCGTCGTTCACGCCGTCGCCGGTCGCCACGACGACCTCGCCGGCCCGCCGCAGCGCCTGCACGACCCGGAGCTTCTGCTCCGGCGTCGTCCGCGCGAGGATCGCGTCGGCCCCGAGCAGCTCGAGCAGCGCCCGGTCGTCCATGGCGTCGATCTCCGGCCCTTCCACCAGGCGGTCGGCCGCGGGGAGCCCGATGGCGGCGGCCACCGAGCGCGCGGTCGCGGGGTGGTCGCCCGTCAGGATCACGACCCGCACGCCCGCGCGCCTGCAGGCCGCGATGGCCGCCGGGACCTCCGGCCGCGTCGGGTCGTGCAGACAGACCAGGCCGAGGCACGTGAGCGGGCCGCCGGCCTCCCTCACGGCGAGCAGGAGCACGCGCTCGCCGCGCTCGGCCGCGCTCGCCACCGCCTCGTCGAGGCCCGCGGGCGCCGGCGCGCCGGTCAGCGCCACGACCGCCTCGGGCGCCCCCTTCACGAGCTCCCGCGTGGCGCCGCCCGCCGCGCACGTCACCGCCATGTAGCGCCGGCGCGCGTCGAACGCGACGTCGGCGACCCGCGGCCAGCGGGCGCGCGCCTCGGCCAGGTCCACCCCGCCGGCCGCGGCCCAGCGCGCGAGGGCCACGTCCACCGGATCGCCCTCGGGATCGCCGCCCCCCGGCGCGGGGCGCGCGTTGTTGCACAGCGCGGCCGCGAGCCGCGCCGCCCGCTCCGCGTCCGGGGGCGCGCCGCGCGCGGGCGTGAAGCCGCGCACCGACAGCGCGTTCTGCGTGAGCGTCCCCGTCTTGTCCGTGCAGATGGTCGTCACCGAGCCGACCACCTCGACCGCGGAGAGGCGCCGCACCGGCGCGCCGCGGGCCGCCATGCGCTGCGCGCCGATCGCGAGCGACACGCTGAGCGTCGGCAAGAGCCCCTCGGGCACGAGCGCCACGATGACGCCGATCGCGAACGTGAGCGCGCCGAGCGGGCCGACGCGGTGGAACGCCTGCGCGAGCACCAGCGTGGCGGCGCCGGCGAGCACCGCGACGACGGCGGTGACGCGCGAGAGCTGCGCGACCTGCCGCTCGAGCAGCGAGCCTTCGCGCTCGCCCTGCTCGAGGAGCCGCGCGATCTCGCCCGCGGCGCTCTCCGGGCCCGTCGCGAAGACGAGCGCCTCGCCCGAGCCGGTCACCACGGAGGCGCCGCTCGGGAGCAGGCTCGGGAGCGCGAACGCCTCGGCGCCGCGCGCGCCGCGGCCCGGCCGGGCGACCGGCGCGGCGTCGCGGTCGACGGGGACCGTCTCGCCCGTGAGCATCGAGAGATCGATCGACAGGCTGTCCGCGCCGAGCAGGACGCAGTCGGCCGGGACGAGCTCGCCCGCCGAGAGCCGGACCACGTCGCCCGGGACGAGCTCGCGCGCGGGCACGCGCCGCTCGACCCCCGCCCGAACGACGCGCGCGCGCACGGCGACACGGCGCATCAGGCTGCTCACGACCTGCTCGGCGCGGTGCTCCTGGACGAACGCGAACACGCCGTTGAGCACGACGACGGCGACGATGGCGAACCCGAGCTCCGGGGCGCCCGCGGCGAAGGCCAGGCCGGCGCCGAGCCAGAGCAGCAGCGCGAGCGTGTGCGTGAGCTGCGCGAGGAGCGTCCGGAGGGGCCGTGATCGCCTGGGCGGCGTGGGCTCGTTGTCGCCATGAGCGAGCCGCCTCTTCGTCGACTCGGCCTCTGACAGGCCGCCCGGCGCGGAGCGCAATGCCTGGATCCGGCCCTCGACGGGGAGCGCGGCGAGCGCCGCTGGATCGAGGCGCGCCCGCGCGGCGGTGTCGTGCGGCGATCGTGGTCGCCCGGCCGCGGCGACGGAGGGAGATGGTCGATTCACATCCGCGGGCCTCGGCCGGCGAGAGGCAAGCGTCGGTCCGGCGCGTGACGGCGGGATTTCCACCTGCGCGTGCGCCGCGAGGATCGGTCGAGGCGAGCTGCCCGCGGCCCTGGGCCGAACGCCGGGGAACGCGAACAGATCGACTTCGTCGAACAGTATCGTCGCCAATCCGCCGCAGCGGTCCTTCCAGGCGCTTGAAGCACATGGGATACTTGATGGCTCATGGTGGGGACCATGCGCTGGAATGAGCGAGCGAAGCCGTCGTGCGGCGGCGAAGCGGAGGTCGCCTGCGGGGCGCTCTCGAGTCGAAGCGGGCCCCCCGGGGCCCTCGCGACCCCGGGCGAGCTCACGGCGCGGGCCGCGCTCCGCGTGGCGCGCGCGGCCCACCTCGACGAGCTGGTCGGGCTGCTGCTCGATGAGGCCCTGGAGCTCGGCGCGAGCGCTGCCTCCCTGCTCCTGGCCTCCGATCGCGCGGGCGAGCTCGGGCTCCACGCCGACCGCCACCTGCCGGCCGACGTCCGTCGTCACCTCGAGCGGGTGGCGCTCGACGCGCCGCTGCTCGACGCGTGGGCGGCGAGGACGGGCCGCGTTCAGGTGCTGGGAGGCGTGTGCCCGCTCGCGTCGGGTCCGAGCCTGACGCGCGAGCTCTGCGCGCGGACCGGCGCGCAGGGCGTGATCGCGATGCCCCTCTTCGCCCGCGACCGCTGCCTCGGCGTCCTCTCCTCGTATCTGCCCCACCCTCCTTCCCGTGCCGGCGTCGATCTCGAGGCGCTCGCCGCGCTCTTCGCGGTCGGCCTGGACAGCGCCCTCGCGCGCCGGGAAATGGCGCGCGTCGGATCCCGGGCCGAGGCGGTCCAGCGGTCGAGCGCCGACCTCGGCGGCGGCGCCGCGGCGCCCCTCGACGGGCGCGACCTCGCCCGGCGCGACCAGGCGGAGCAGGCGCTCCGGGAGAGCGAGGAGCGCTTCCGGCTCAGCTTCGAGAACGCGCCCATCGGCAAGGCCATCGTGGGGCTCGACGGGAGCTTCATCCGGGTCAACCGTGTCTATTGCGAGATCGTGGGCTACCCGGCCGACGAGCTCATGAGGCTCCGGTTTCAGGACATCACCCACCCCGACGACGTGGACACCGACGTGGATCTGGCGGAGCGGCTGCGCCGCGGGGAGATCCCGCGCTACCGGCTCGCGAAGCGCTACATCCACAAGGACGGGAGGGTCATCCCCGTCATCCTGCACGCGTCCATGGTGCGCGGCGCGAACGGCGCGCCCATCCACTACATCTCGCAGGTGGAGGACGTGACGGAGCGGGTGCGGGCGGAGGAGGAACGAGAGCGCCTGCTCGCGCAGCTCGGCGCCGAGCGGAGGACGCTCCAGGCGGTCTTCGACCATGCGCCCGTGCCGCTCGTGCTCATCGAGCGGAACGGCGCGGAGCGCGTGATCGCCAACCTGCACGCGATCGAGCTCGCGGAGGGCACGCCGGAGCGCAGCCAGTTCGCCGGCCGCGTGCGCCGTCCGGACGGCACCCCCGTGTCGCTCGACGAGCTGCCCTCGAGCCGGGCGCTGCGAGGCGAGACGATCTCCGACGAGGAGCACGTGATCACCCGGACAGACGGCTCCTGCCGGACGTTCCTCATCGCGGCCGCCCCGCTCCGCGATGGCGCGGGGGCGATCGTCGGGGCGCTCGTCGCCGCCAAGGACATCAGTCCTCTGAAGGAGCTCGAGCGGATGCGCGAGGAGTGGACCAGCGTCATCGCCCACGACCTGCGCCAGCCGATCAGCACGATCGTGCTCAAGGCCTCGGTGCTCGCCAGGCAGCCGCAATGCAGCGACAAGGCGGGGCATATCCTGGCCAGCGCGATGCAGCTCAACCGGATGATCACCGATCTGCTCGACGCCTCCCGCCTCGAATCGCGCCGGCTGGAGCTCACGCGCGCGGAGGTCGATCTCCCGGCGCTCGTCCGGGCGACGGTGGAGCGGGCGGCGGACGCGACGAGGGGGCATCGGGTGGACGTCGAGGTGCTGGGCGAGGTGCCGCCGCTCACGGCCGATCCCGGGCGCCTGGAGCAGGTGCTCACCAACCTGCTGTCCAACGCGGCCCGGTACGGCACACCGGGGACGCCCATCCGGATCGCGGTGCGGCGCCGGGGCGGCGAGGTGCTCGTGGCGGTCGAGAACGAGGGCAAAGACATCGCGCCGGAGGAGCTGCCGACGCTCTTCGCTCGCTACTACCGGACGCGCGAGGCGAAGGCAGGGAGCGCCGTCGGGGTGGGGCTCGGGCTCTACATCGTGCGTGGGCTGATCGAGGCCCACGGGGGGCGGGTCTGGGCCGAGAGCGCGTCCGGGAAGACGACATTCCAGTTCACGCTGCCGCTGGCGTAGTACGTTGTCACCCGGGCGGCCGGGACCCCTGGTGACACTCCCGTGCTGCCAGCAAGACCCCGCGCCGGCACGGGCGTTGCGTGGCCGCTGACCGCTGGGGGGGAGGCGAGCATGCAGGCGCCCAGGCCGATCAAGAAGCTCCGCGGCGCGGGGGAGCCGCCGCCGAACCTCGCCGACTACACGGAGGCGCGCCGCCGCTTCTCGTGGGCCGAGGCGCGGGCCGAGCTGAGCGGGCTGCCCGGCGGGCAGGGGCTCAACATCGCTCACGAGGCCGTCGACCGCCACGCCGCGGGCGCGCGCAGGGATCACGTCGCCATCCGCTGGCTCGGCAAGGACGGTGAGCGGGTGGACGTGCGCTACGGCGAGCTCGCCGAGCGCACCGCCCGCTTCGCCGGCGCGCTCGCCGGCCTGGGGGTCCGGCCAGGAGATCGCGTGTACTCGCTGCTCGGCAGGACACCGGAGCTCTACGTCGCCGCGCTCGGCGCGCTCAGGCACCAGGCGATCTTCTGCCCCCTGTTCTCGGCCTTCGGCCCCGAGCCGCTCCGCGCGCGGATGAGCATCGGCGAGGCGCGGGTGCTCGTCACCACGTCGCGGCTCTACGCGCGCAAGGTCGCGCCCCTCCGCGGCGAGATGCCGTGGCTCGAGCACGTGATCCTCGTGGACGGCGAGGCGCCGGGGACGCTCTCCTACGAGAGGTTGCTCGACGGCGCGCCCGCCGTGACGCGCATCCCGCCGACCGATCCGGATCAGCCGGCCCTGCTCCATTTCACGAGCGGGACGACCGGCACGCCGAAAGGCGCGCTCCACGTCCACGCCGCGGTGTTGATGCACCACGTGACCGGGAAGCTCGCCCTCGACCTCCACCCCGAGGACGTCTTCTGGTGCACCGCGGACCCAGGGTGGGTGACGGGGACGTCGTATGGCATCCTCGCGCCGCTGACGAACGGCGTCACCCTGGTCGTGGACGAGGCCGACTTCGACGCCGAGCGCTGGTACGAGATCCTCGAGCGCGAGCGCGTCACGGTCTGGTACACCGCGCCCACCGCCATCCGGATGCTCATGAAGGCCGGCGAGGCGCCGCTCCGGGGCCGGGATCTCGGCGCGCTGCGCTTCCTGGCCAGCGTGGGCGAGCCGCTGAACCCCGACGCGGTGCTGTGGAGCGACGAGGTGCTCGGCCGCCCGTTCCACGACGGCTGGTGGCAGACCGAGACGGGGGGGATCATGATCGCCAACTTCGCCTCCATGGAGGTGCGCCCGGGCTCCATGGGGCGCCCGCTGCCCGGCGTGGACGCGGCGATCGTCCGCCGCACGCCCGACGGGGGCGTCGAGGTGATCGAGCAGCCCGACGTGGAGGGGGAGCTCGCGTTGCGGCCCGGCTGGCCGTCGATGTTTCGCGCCTACTGGAACAACCCCGAGCGTTACGCGAGGTGCTTCGCGGGAGGCTGGTACCTGACCGGCGATCTCGCCCGGCGGGACGAGGACGGGTATTACTGGTTCGTCGGGCGCGACGACGATGTCATCAAGAGCGCCGGGCACCTCATCGGGCCGTTCGAGGTGGAGAGCGCGCTGCTCCTGCACCCGGCCGTCGCCGAGGCCGCCGTGATCGGGCGGCCGGACCCGATCGCCGGAGAGATCGTCAAGGCGTTCGTCGCGCTCAAGCCCGAGCACGCCCCGTCGCCGGATCTCGAGCGGGAGATCGCCGGCTTCGCGCGCAAGCACCTCGGGCCGGCCGTCGCGCCGCGCGAGATCGCCTTCACCGGATCCGTGCCGCGGACGCGCAGCGGCAAGATCATGCGGCGGCTGCTCCGGGCGCGCGAGCTCGGCCTCCCCGAGGGCGACCTGTCGATGCTCGAGGCCGGGGCGGGCGCGACGGGCAAGGCCGGGGACGAGGCGCCGTGAGCGCGCTCCACGCGGGAGCGCGGCGGTGGGGCGCCGCGCGCGACGCGCCGGGGATCACCGGACGGCGCCGGCCTACCTCCGCTGCCCTCGCGCGCCCGGCGCCGGCGTCGCTCGCTCCATCCGGCGGCCGAACTCCTCGTCCTCGGTGTCCGCCTCGGCGTCGGCCTTGGTCATCTGGACCCGGCCCGGGATGTGGTTCGGCGGCGAGTAGATCGTGAGGATCTTCAGCGGGGTCGCGCCGGCGTTGACGAAGTTGTGGACCGTCCCCGGCGGCACGAAGACGACGTCCCCCTGGTTGAACGGGGCGGCCTCGCCGCCCATGACGACGCGGCCGCTGCCCCCGGCGCAGAACAGGATCTGCTCCACCCGCTCGTGCCGCTCCTCGCCGACGTCGCCGCCGGGCGGGATGCTCATGACCACGATCTGCATCCTGTCCTTCGTGTAGAGCACCCTGCGATACGCGGTGTTGCTGCGCGCGAGCTGCAGGATGTTCGCGTGGTAGGCGCGCCCGCTCGGCTCACCCCGGGTGAACGCCCCCTGGGGCGCGGCCTTGCCCCCGTGCGCGCAGGCCGAGAGGCCAGCCGCCATCATCCCCGCGAAGACCAGCTTTCTCGACCAGCGCACGTCGACCATGGAACACCCCCCTCCCGCGTGGCAGCGGCCGCGCATGACCTCTTCGCAGCCGGGCCACGGCGGCGATCGCGCCGATCGCCTCGCGTCCGCCGCGTCGCCGGCGGCGAGCGCTCGTGAGGCCGGCGCTTCCTCGCGGGAGAACATAGGTCCACCGGTCGAGACCGCCAGCCCGCGCCGGCGGGCGAGCCCCGCGTCGCCTGGCTCGATGACCGGGAATCCGTTCGCGCGCGGGACGCCGCTCTCGAGGCGCTCCGGCTCGACCGGGCGAGGGTGAGTTTCCCGCGATCCCACCGGCGCCATGCCGCGCCTACCGGCGGACATGCGCCGGCGCTACGTCCTCGGGCGCGCCCCGGCGGCGTCGGGCGACGGCCAGCGCGCACGAGGGGGGGAATCCATGTACATCAACTATCTCACGCTGGCGCTCGCCACCGCGGCGTCGGCGCTGACGCTCGGGGCCGTCTATCTCCTCGGCGCGCCCGCCGCCGGCGACGCGCAGGGCCGTCGCCGCGGCTTCGCCTGGGCGTTCGGCGCGGCCGGGCTCCTCCTGCTCATCACGGGGCTCCACCTCGTGCTGACCTGGCCCATCCCGGGCGGGTACAACATCGTCTTCGGGGAGCCGCTCGCTTATTTCGGGACATTGCTCGTGATCGGCGCGCCGGCGCTGTGGCTGGGCGAGCGGCTCGGCCCCTTGCTCCTGCTCGGGGCGGCCGGGGGCGTCATCAACCTGGTGCTCGCGTGGGCCCTCCTGCGGCACGGGATGACGCAGAATCCGGCGCTCGCCGCGGCGATGTACGCCGCGAGCGGCCTCGGGCTCCTGATCGCGCCGGCGATGGACAGGTCGGCGCTGGCGAGGCGCGCGGCAGGTGCGCTGTTCGCGGCCTCGGCGGCGCTGTTCGCCCTGTTCGGCCTCGCCGCCTACCTGAAGCACCCCGCCGTCGAGTCGTTCGGAAAGTGGGTGCCGATCGAGATGCGCTCGTGGCGATAGCGCCGCGCCGGCGGGAGGTGGCCTCGTCCGGGGGGCTCCCCTCCGGGGCTTGCGTTCCGGCGGGCCTATTGATTGGCCCGCCTGCACTCCAGCCCCTCCGGGGAGCCCCCCGGACGAGGCCACCTCCCGCCGGCGGGCCTCGCCCGCGCGTCACGGCCGCTCAGGCGGCCTTCTTGCCCTCGCCCTTCTTGCCCTCGGCCGGCGCCTCGGCGCTCGGCGCGCCGGTCGTCTTGATCGAGATCTGCTTCGACTGGACGCTGGCGGCCTTGGGGACGGCGATCTCGAGCACGCCGTGCTTCAGCTCGGCCTGGATCTTGTCGAGATCGGCGCTCTCGGGCAGCGTGAACGTGCGGCTGAAGCTGCCGTACGAGCGCTCGTACGTGTAGTAGCGCTCGCCCTCCCGCTCCTCTCGCTCCTCGTCGCGCTTGCCGCTGATCGTGAGCTGGCGCCCGCTCAGCGAGATGTCGACGTCACTCTCCTTCACGCCGGGCAGGTCGGCCCGGAACACGAAGCGATCTTTCGTCTCCTTGAGATCGATGTCCGGCGAGAACCAGCCCTCCGGCTGACGGAGCCGGGCGAGGGGCTCCATCTCCGCGAACGGATCCCACTGGAGCATGTCGCGCATCATGCGCTCCGGGTCGAGCGCGCGCATCATCGACGCGGCCCTACGAGGCTCCCGCCAACGGGACAGCAATGCCATGAATGACCTCCTTCGCTCACCGAGCAGCCTTGAGCAGCCCTTCGTGCCATCCGGCCACGGGCAGAGCCTCGCAGGGCTCGTGCCGCTGTTGCCGGAGGAGAGATGTGCAGGATCCGTGCTCACGACGCGTGTGCCGGCCGGGACAGGGCGTGGCGCGCGCGGGTGAGCCCGCGCCCCCGTGACGCCCTCCGCGCCGGGAGCCCGCGGAGATCGCTGGCCCTCGGGTTGCATCCGGAGGGCAGCCACACGAGCGATCTCGTCGAATCGGGCATCGTCGATCCGACCAAGGTGGTGCGCGTCGCGCTCGAGAACGCCGTGGCGGTGGCGAGCGTGCTGCTGTTGACGGAGGCGACCATGACCGATGTCCCCGAGCCGGCGATGAAGGAACGGGCGGTCGCGCCGCCGCTCGAATGAGCGTAGAGTCGGCGGCGCCATGGTGGGCCTCCACGATGATCCGCCGAGCGCGCCCACGGAGCTCCAGATGCAGCTCCTGCACGCCGCCGCGTCGATCGGGCGGCTGCCGCTGACCCGGCGCGTTCTGTACATGGGCGACGTGCCCTTTCCGGCGGAGCTCATCGACGCGACCCTCCGGGAGAAGCTGGTGCACGTCGTCTCGCGCGCGCCGCTCCGCGACGCGCTGCTCCAGCGCGCGGAGCGCGCGGTGTGCGTGCCCGGCTACGCGATGGGGCGACAGGACAAGCTCAAGCTGGCGCTCATCGGCGCGACGACGCGGGGGTACGTCCAGCAGGGAGATCGGGTGATCGGGCTCGTCGGCCCGGGGCCGCAGGCCTATCCGGACACCCTCCTCGTCACGGAGCTGGACCAGACCGCCCGGGAGGCCACCGTGTTCGGCGAGATCGGCGGCGGCCGGGTGGATCCCGCCGTGTTCGAGGCGATCGTCGAGCTCGCGCTCGAGCTCGGCATCGAGGGCTGGGAGGGGCACGCGCTCGGCGCGATGTTCGTCATCGGCGACGTGGAGCGGGTGATGGCCGGATCGCGGCAGCTCACGATCAACCCGTTTCGCGGCTACAGCGACGCCGAGCGCGACCTCGCCGATCCGGCCGTGCGCGAGGCGCTGCGCGGCTTCTCCACCCTCGACGGCGCGTTCGTGGTGCGGGAGGACGGCGTCGTCGTCGCCGCGGCCAGGTACCTGGAGTTCCCCGCGCGGACCGACATCCAGATCCCGCTCGGGCTCGGGTCGCGCCACGTGGCCGCCGCGCTCGTCACGGCGGCGACCGACGCGATCGCCGTCGTGGTCTCGCAGGCGACCGGCAACGTCCGGGTGTTCCGCCGCGGCGCCGCCGTGCTGGAGCTCCCGCCGGGCCACCGGCGGATCTGACCCGACCGCGGCCGCGGCCGGCGCGCTCCTCCCGGGACACCGGCGCCCGGATCGGTGCGGGGACGCGATGACGCCCCTCCCCGTCGACCCCGGCCGGCGGGTGGCGCCGGCGGCCGCCGGTCACGCCGGCCTCGCGCGTGACGGCGGCGGTACGGTCGTTGCTCGATCCAGATCCCCGGAGCCTGCGTGTGATGAAGGGAGGCGGCCTACCGGAGCAGGGAGACGCGCGGGACCGCGCGGCCGGTCCCGCGGGCGCGCTCGGGATCCCGGCCGCCGAGGCGCTCGCGGTCCTCCGGGCGATGTTGCTCATCCGCCGCTTCGAGGAGCGGTGCGCCGAGCTGTACACCCTGCAGAAGATCCGCGGCTTTCTCCACCTGTACATCGGCGAGGAGGCGGTGGTCGTCGGGGCGGTGCGGGCGCTCGACGAGGACGACGCGGTGGTGGCCGCCTACCGCGAGCACGGGCACGCGCTCCAGCGCGGGGTCTCGCCCGCCGCGGCGATGGCCGAGATGTTCGGCAAGGCGACCGGCTGCGCCCGCGGGCGCGGGGGGTCGATGCACCTGTTCTGCGCGGAGCGGCGCTTCTACGGGGGGTACGCCATCGTGGCGGGCGGGCTGCCCATCGCGGTGGGGCTCGCGCTCGCGGACGAGCTCGCCGGCCGGCGCCGGGTCACCGCGGTGTTCTTCGGCGACGGCGCGACCGACGAGGGGGAGTTCCACGAGTCGCTGAACCTGGCGGCGCTCTGGCGCTTGCCGGTGCTCTTCCTGTGCGAGAACAACCAGTATGCGATGGGGACCGCGCTCGCGCGGCACGCGGCGAACCCGCGGCTCATCGACGTGCCGGCGGCGCACCGCGTGCCGGGGGAGCAGGTCGACGGCATGGATGTCCTCGCGGTGGAGCAGGCCGTGCGGCGGGCGGCGGCGGCCGTGAGGGAGGGAGGGGGGCCCCGGTTCCTCGAGGTGCTGACGTACCGGTTCCGGGCGCACTCGATGTACGACACCGAGAAATACCGGGACAAGAGCGAGGTCGCGGCGTGGCGGAGGCGGGATCCGATCGCGCTGTTCGTCGCGCGGCTGCGGGCGGAGGGGGTGCTCGGGGAGGAGGAGCTCGGGCGGCTCGAGGGGGAGGTCGCGGGGGAGGTGGAGGCGGCCGTGAGGGCGGCGGAGGAAGCGCCGGTCGAGCCGGTGGAGGAGCTGACGCGGTTGGTTTATGCGCGGGAGGTGCCGTGACGTGACGAGGACGGCGACGTACCGCGAGGCGGTCCGGTCCGGGCTGCGCGAGGCGCTCCGGCGCGAGCCGCGGGCCTTCCTGATGGGCGAGGACGTGGGCCGCTACGGGGGCGCCTACGCGTGCAGCGCCGGCCTGCTCGAGGAGTTCGGCCCGGCGCGCGTCCGCGACACGCCGCTCGCCGAGTCGACCTTCGTCGGCGCGGGCATCGGCGCCGCCCTCGGCGGGGCGCGCCCGATCGTCGAGGTGATGACGATCAACTTCAGCCTGCTCGCGCTCGACCAGATCGTGAACAACGGGGCGGCGCTCCGGCACATGTCCGGCGGGCAGCTCTCCATCCCGCTCGTCGTGCGCATGGCCACGGGCGGCGGGCGCCAGCTCGCCGCGCAGCACTCGCACAGCCTGGAGAACTGGTACGCGCACGTGCCCGGGCTCAAGGCGCTCGCGCCCGCCACCGTGCAGGACGCGCGCGACATGCTGCTCGCGGGGCTCGACGATCCGGATCCGGTGCTCGTCTTCGAGCACCAGTACCTGTACCCGATGGAGGGGGAGCTCGACGAGGAGGCGCGGCCCGCGGACCCGTTCCGCGCGGCGGTGCGGCGCGCGGGCCGCGACGTGAGCCTGATCGCGCACGGCGGCTCGGTCCCGAAGGCGCTCGCGGCGGCCGAGCAGCTCGCGGGGCGCGGCGTCGAGGCCGAGGTGCTGGACCTCCGGTGCCTGCGGCCGCTCGACGGGGAGGCGATCCTCGCCACGGTGCGGCGGACGCACCGCGCCGTGCTCGTCGACGAGGGGTGGCGCAGCGGCAGCCTGGCCGCCGAGGTGAGCGCGCGCATCATGGAGGGCGCGTTCTACGAGCTCGACGCGCCGGTCGCGCGGGTGTGCAGCGCCGAGGTGCCGATCCCCTACGCGCGCCACCTCGAGGAGGCGGCGCTGCCGCAGGTCCCGGGCATCGTCGCCGCGGTGGAGAGGGCGGTGGGGCGCGATGGCTGAGTTCCTGATGCCCTCGCTCGGCGCGGACATGGAGGCCGGCACGCTGGTGCGGTGGCGCCGCGCGGCGGGGGATCGCGTCGCGCGCGACGACGTGATCGCCGAGGTGGAGACCGAGAAGGGGCTCGTGGAGGTCGAGGTGTTCACGAGCGGCGTGATCGAGCGGCTCCTGGTGGAGCCCGGGCAGAGGGTGCCCGTGGGGACGCCGCTGGCCGTGATCGGAGAAGAGCACGAGGCGGCGGGCGCCGCGCCGCTGGCCGCCGCGGCCGCGCCACAGGCCGCCGCGCCACAGGCCGCCGCGGCCGCGCCACAGGCCGCCGCGGCCGCGCCACAGGCCGCCGCGCCCGCCGCGCCCGCCGCGCCCGCCGCGCCCGCCGCGCCGGCGGCGCCGTCCCCTCCCCCGGCGTCCGGGCCGCAGCCCGCCGGGCCGCAGGCCGTTGCGCCGCCACCCGCGGCGCCCGCGCGGGGAGCGCGCGTGTCGCCGCGCGCGCGGCGGCGGGCGCAGGAGCTCGGCGTCGAGCTCGCGCAGATCCAGGGGACCGGACCGGACGGCGCCGTCGAGGCCGCGGATGTCGAGCGGGCGGCGGCCGCCTCCGCCCCGAAAGAGGCGGCGGCCGCCTCCGCCCCGAAAGAGGCGGCGGCCGCCTCCGCCCCGAAAGAGGCGGCGGCGCGCATGCGCCGGGCGATCGCGGCGGCGATGGCCCGCTCGAAGCGCGAGGCGCCGCACGTTTACCTCGGCACGACCATCGACCTGGGCGCGGCCCTCGCCTGGATCGAGCGGGAGAACGCGGCGCGCGGCGTGGCGGACCGGCTCCTGCCGGGCGCGCTGCTCCTCAAGGCGGCGGCGCTCGCGCTGCGCGACGTCCCCGAGCTGAACGCCCGCTGGCAAGGCGACGAGGCGCCGCCCGCCCCGCGGATCCACCTCGGCGTGGCGGTGTCGCTCCGGGGCGGCGGGCTCGTGGCGCCGGCGCTGCACGACGCGGACCGGCTGCCGCTCGCCGAGCTCATGGCCGCCCTGAAGGACCTGGTCCAGCGCGCCCGGGCCGGCACGCTCCGGAGCTCCGAGATGAGCGACCCCACGATCACCGTCACCAGCCTCGGGGAGCGCGGCGTGGAGACGGTCTTCCCCGTCATCTTCCCGCCGCAGGTGGCCATCGTCGGGTTCGGCAAGATCGCCGAGCGGCCGTGGGTCGTCGACGGCCGCGTGGCGCCGCGGCCGCTCGTGAGCGCCACGCTCGCCGCGGATCACCGCGTGACGGACGGCCACCGGGCGGCCGCCTACCTCGCGTCGATCGACGCGCTCCTGCAACGACCGGAGGGGCTGTGACCCATGGACAGGGGTGAGATCGAGGCCGTCGTGCGCCGGGAGCTCCAGCGCATCGCGCCGGAGGCGGACATCGAGGCGCTCGACGCGGGCGGCGACGTCCGCGAGGAGCTCGACATCGACTCGATGGATCTCCTGCGCTTCGTGACGGCCCTGGACGCGCAGCTCGGCGTGAGCGTGCCCGAGTCGGACTACCGGCGGATCACCACGGTCCGCGGGTGCACCGACTACGTCGCGGAGAAGCTCGGGCGGCGAGGGGCGTGACGGCCAGGCCATGGATCTCTGCCTCTTCGCCGGCACCGCCAACCCCCCGCTCGCGCAGGCGGTGGCGGCGCGCCTCGGCGTCGGCCTGGGCGACGCCCTGGTGCGCCGCTTCGCGGACGGCGAGCTCCACGTGCAGCTCCGGCAGAGCGTGCGCGGGCAGGACGTGTACCTCCTCCAGCCGACGAGCCCGCCGGTCGACGAGCACCTCCTCGAGCTGCTGTTCCTCGCGGACGCGTGTCGCCGCGCGGGGGCCGCTCGCGTGACGGCGGTCGTGCCGTATTTCGGCTATGCCCGCCACGACCGCCGCGCCTCGGGGAGGGAGCCGGTGGGGGCCCGGCTCGTCGCGGACCTCCTCGGCTCGGCGGGGCTCGCGCGCGTGGTGGCCGTCGACCTCCACAGCGCGGCGCTCGAGGGGTTCTTCTCGATCCCGCTCGAGCACCTGAGCGCCGCGTCGCTCCTCTCGGACGCGGCGAGGCCCTGGACCTCCGACCGCACCGTCGTGGTGGCGCCGGACCTCGGGGCCGCGAAGCTCGCCGATCGCTATGCGCGGCTCCTCCACGCGCCAGCCGCCGTCGTGCACAAGACACGCCTCAGCGGCGAGGACGTCAGCGTCCACGCGATCACGGGCGATGTCCGGGGGCGGTCGCCCCTCCTGGTCGACGACATGATCAGCACCGGAGGGACGATCGAGGCCGCGGTGAAGGCGTTGCTCGCGGCGGGCTGCGCGCCGGACATCGTCGTCCTCGCGACGCACGCCCTGCTCGTCGGCCCGGCGGCGGCCCGGCTCTCCGCGCTCCCGGTGCGCCGCTTCCTCGCGACCGACAGCGTCGTCGCCGCCGCCTGTCCGGCCATCCCTGCGGAGATCGTGCGCCTGGACGGGCTGCTGGCCGAGGCGATCCGGCTCCTCCATGACGGCGGGTCGCTGGAGGGGCTGCTCGCGCACGGAGGGGGCGCGTCGCACTAGAGACGTCGGGGAAAAAAAAGCCCGCCGCGCCCGGGGAGAGCGACGGTCCGCCGACGGTGGCGCCCTGGAGCATTCCCGAAGTCTGTCGCCTGACCTTGCGCCGGGCCTACGGCTGCTTGTCGAGAGAGTAGGTTGTTTGGGCTTCGAGCTCCGAGACCGAGGGATCCCCTCATTCTCCGCGACGAAACTCGTTGAATTCGATGGTCGCAGAGGGCTGCCCACCGTTGCCAGCTGCAGGCCCACTGGCCACAGCAATCGTCGAGACCTTCATCGAAGCGAAGAACCGTGTCATGCGAGTGAGACACCGCCGACCGGAATGCACATTGAAAGGAGGCGACCACCGAGCTTAGCGCATATGCCGCTGGTCCGAGCGACACATGACGACCCTCGCGAAGAACGTCGGCATCTGAAGGTCGATACGGTCAAGCGCCGGACGCAATCGCCCTGTCACCAGGGGCTCTCCTGGTACGACCGCATTCCCACTCTGCGCGAGGGCCGGCTTCGGTCCCTCATGATTGCCTTCGATTGCATCGTCCGGGAGCACGCCGTCTCCCTCGAGATCCTCCCCATTATCCGAGAGAATTTCCCACCCTCGCGGGCGAACACGGCGGTGACGCAGCCGAGCGGTCCAGCTCGTGCACCGCGACCAGGGCAGCGGCGCGCGGGGCGCGGCGCGACGCGAGGTCCTGGACATGAAGACGGTACTCGACGCGATTGGCAACACTCCCCTGCTGGTACTCGACGGCATTCACGTGAAGTGCGAGCAGCTCAACCCCTCGGGCTCCGTCAAGGACAGGCTCGCCAGGTACATCATCGAGAAGGCGGAGAAGACAGGGCTCCTGAAGAAGGGCGCCACGATCGTCGAGGCGTCGACCGGGAACACGGGGACGGCCGTCTCCATGGTCGGCGCCGTGAAGGGATACGAGGTGACGATCTTCATCCCCGAGGGCCTCTCCAGCGAGCGCTACAAGATGATGCGGGCCTTCGGCGCCGACGTGCGGACCGTCGCGCCGAACCGGACGGATCTCGCCGTGCAAGGCGCGGTCGCCCTGGCCAGGGAGCGCGATCACTTCCACGTGAACCAGTTCGCGAACCCCTGGAATGTCGAAGATCACGAGGAGCACCTCGGCCGGGAGATCCTGCGCGCCTTCGGGCGCCGCCGGATCGACGCCGTCGTCGCGGCGCTCGGCTCCGGAGGCACCCTGCTCGGCCTCGCGAGGGCCTTCAGGCGGGTCAACCCGGCGGTCAAGGTGCTCGGCGTCGAGCCCGCCCGGTGCGCCCTCGTCCACGGGCGCCTGCACAGGCTGCCCGAGGTGTGCCAGCCCCACCGGATCGAGGGCATCGCCGAAGGGTTCGTGCCCCCGCTCGTCGAGGACAACCTCGCGCTCCTCGACGACGTCCTCCTGGTCGACGACGAAGACGCCATCGAGGAGGCGAGGCGGATCGCGGAGGTCCACGGCTGCTTCGTCGGGGTCTCCTCCGGGGCCAACCTGCTGGCCGCGAGGCGGCTCAAGGAGGCGCGCCCCGAGCTCCGGAACATCGTCACGCTGTTCCCGGACGAGGGGGAGAAGTACCTGAGCGAGCCCTGGTTCTCGCGCTGAGCGCGACCCCCGCGGGCGCGCCGCGAGGGGCCATTCGTCTCTACCCCCTCCGGCGTCCGGGAACGAGGCCCAGAGTCGCGCGCGGTCGGCGCTCGGGGGGCGGGCGGCGGAGAGCACGTCGAACGCCCCGTCCACCGTCCACTCGCTCCCCGCGTCCCGGTCCCGCGAGCAGAACGAGCACGCGAGGTTGCACCGGTTGGTGATGCCGAACAGCGCGACGCGCGGGGCCCGCCTCGTCAGGCGGCGCGTCTCGGCCCGTCCCAGCGCACGTTCGTCCCGGTTCGCGGGTGGAACCAGAGGAGCGCCCCGTCGAGCGCGTGGGGCCGGAACGCATCGCGGGACGGCAGCGGGATCGCGTCTTCCATGGCGCGGCGAGGCTACTCCTGCAGGTGTCGTGGGGCACGGGCTCGCGCGTGAGTTTGTCGCTCTAGCTCGACGCTTGCGGAACCGTGTCGCCGTCCGCGCCGCCTCGCCCGCGCGCGCGGACGAACTCCCGCAGCTTCCGCGTCTGGTAGCCGCGCGCGAGCGTCACGAGCTGGTCGAGCCATGGCTGGAGCCGCGGGTCGAGCTGCCGTATCCGCTCCGCCTCGTCCAGGACCCTGCGGAGCAGCCCCTTGTCCGCGAGCGCCGACAGGACGGCCAGCTCCTCGTCCGGAGGCGGCACGAGGTGGCCGCTGCCCGCCGGCCCCTCCGCCGGCGCACCCCGATCCGGTGCCTCGTCGCGGCGGAGCCACTCGATGCCCAGCGAGCGCGACAGCGTGTCGAGGAGCGCGCTCGCCTTGATCGGCTTGGGCAGGAAGCCATCGCAGCCGGCGCGGGCGCTCTCCTGCTGCTCGGCCTCGGAGGTGCGCGCCGACGAGGCCACGATGACGACCCGCCCGAGCTCGGGCATCTGCCGGAGGCGGCGCGTGGCCTCGTGGCCATCCATGCCCGGCATGGACAGGTCCATCAGGACGAGCGCCGGCGTGCACAGGGCGGCCACGCGCAGCGCCGCTTCTCCGCCGTCCGCCTCGCGGACGTCGAACCCGAGGGGGCCCAGCAGCTCGCGCACCACGGCGCGGTTGTCGCGGTTGTCGTCCACGACGAGGATCGTGCGGCGCTCCCCCCGGTAGCCCACGATCGGGTCCCGCCCCGCGGCGTCGGCCGGGCGCGCCTCGGCGAGCGGGAGCGTCACGGTGAAGGTGCTGCCCACGCCCGGCTCGCTCTGGACCTCGATCGCCCCGCCCATCTGCTGGACGAGCTTCTTCGTGATGGCGAGGCCGAGCCCCGTGCCCTCGCCCTTCGCGCCGTGGTCTCCCACCTGCTCGAACGGCTCGAAGATCCGCGACAGGTGCTCCGGGGCGATCCCGGAGCCCGTGTCCTCGACGCGGAAGCGCACCTTCCGCCCCGCGGGGACGCGCTCCTCCAGCGCCTCGACACGGAGCGAGACGCCGCCCCGCGCGGTGAACTTGATGGCGTTGCCGAGGAGGTTCAAGAGCACCTGCGTCAGCCGCTTCTCGTCGGTGTGGACGGCCGGAAGCGCCGGCCCGCGCAGCTCGTGGGCGAGCGAGATCCCCTTCTCCTCGGCGCGCACCCGGCACAGGCCAACCACCGTCTTCACCAGGGCGGGGAGCTGGACCTCCCTCAGGACGGAGTCCACCTTGCCCGCCTCGATCTTGGCCAGGTCGAGCACGTCATTGATGAGCGAGAGCAGGTGCTCGCTCGATTTCTGGATGAGGTGCAGCACCTCACGCCACCTCGGCGGGATATCCGGCGATCGCTCCAGGATCTGCGCATAGCCCATGATCCCGTTGAGCGGCGTGCGCAGCTCGTGGCTCATGCTGGAGAGGAAGTCGCTCTTGGCCTGGTTGGCGCGCTCGGCCGCCTCCTTGGCGATGTGGAGCTCGATCGTACGCTCCTTGATCCTGGCCTCCAGATCCCGGTACAGAAGGGCGTTCTCCACGGCGATGGCCGCCTGCGAGGCGAGCACCGACAGGAGCTCCACCCGCTTTTCGTGGAACGCCCCGGGCACCTCGCGGTGCTCGAGGTAGAGCACGCCGAGCAGGCGCCCTCGATGCGACAGCGGGATCGCGAGCAGCGAGAGGACGTGGCGCGACGCCAGGTACGGGTCGGCCGCGAAGCGCGCATCGGCCCTGGCGTCGCCCACCACGACCGGCGTACTCGTGCGCTCCACGTAGTGCGCGACCGTCCTCGCCACCTCGCCGCTCCGCGACAGCGGCTCGGACAGGCCCGTCTCGATCCGGCCGCCCTCCACCGAGAGCCGCGCCACCACCGAGAGCTCTTCTCCCTCGGCCAGCATCAGGACGCCGCGCTGCGCCCCCGCGCTCTCCAGCACGAGCTCCATCAGCCGGCCGACGACCCGCTCCGGATCGAGCTCGCTCGACAGCGCGCGCGCCGCGCGCACCGCGGTGTTCACGTCGAGCTGGGCGCCGCCGGTCGTGTTCGTGGTGGTGAGCGTCGTGGCGCTCGCCGACGGGCGGCGCTCCGCCGTCGCGGGGGCCGCGGGCTGGGCCGACGCGCCGAGCAGGGCGGGCCACCTCGCCTCCAGGTGGGCCACGACGGCGTGCGCGTCCCAGCGGGCGTAGGCGTCCCTCGCCTCGCGCAGGTACAGCGCCGCGATGCGGCTCCTGCCCGCCTCCAGGTGGAACTCGGCAGAGAGCTGCGCCGCGAGGGCCTCGATGTGCAGGAAGCCCTGCGCGCGGGCCAGCGCGATGGCCTCGTCGTACCGGGCCATGGCCTCGTCGGTCTTGCCCTGGACGCGGGCGTGCTCCGCCTCGAGGAGGCGCAGCTTGTGCAGGAAGTTCTCCGCGCACCCCTCGGCGAAGTACCCGAGGCGCGCGAGGCCGCGCTCGACGTGCTCACGCAGCCTGGCCTGCTCCTCCGCGTCCGTGGCCTCCCGCCAGCACTTCGCGGCCGCGAGCCCGAGCCAGAGCGGCACGTCGGTCACCGGGGGGAAGCCGAAGATCGACAGGCGGTGCTGCTCGGCCTCCCGGGCCCGCGAGAGCGCCATCCGATGGGCGCCCACGACGAGGAACAGGTGCGCCTCCAGGAGGCGCGCCAGCTCCGCGGTCATCTCGTCTCCGTCGCCCAGGAGGGAGCGCGATCCTCGCGCGAACGGCTCGTCGGAGGCGACGCTCGGCGCTTCGCCCGCGGTCATCAACAGGCCGCACCACGAGGCGATCGCCTCGAAGAAATGGTGCCCGAGCGCGGTCCCCGCGCGCTGCATGAGCCCCCAGCGGGCCGCCCGGTGCGCCTCGATCTGCCCGAGCGGCTGGCCGCGCCACACCCGGTGGTAGAACAGGTCGCCCTCGAGCCCCCAGCTCGTCCCCTGGAACGAGCCGATCTTCAGGCCGGCCGCGCAGGTGCGCTCGAAGATGGGCCCCATCTCATCCGCCGGGCGGGCGTAGGCCGTGTACTGCCCCAGGAAGGACAGACACTCCGCCAGGAACGGCGAGCCCACGCGCTCGGCGGCGCGCACGCCGGGTCCGACCCAGGCTCCGGATCGACGGTACATCCCCGTGGTGAGCGACCACACGTTCGCGAAGCAGGCGATGATGAAGGGGGAGACGGGCGTGAGCGCGCCGTGCCGCCGCACCCGCTGGACGGCGCGGGAGATCACCAGCGTGGCCAGCACCGGCTGACCGCCGATCGCCGCGCACACCATCAGGTGCATCATCAGCGCGTCGACGAGCACGTGCTCCAGGGATGGATCGGCGGGCATCCGGTCGAACGCGCCCGGGTCGCCCTCGAACCATCGATCGAGCGCGGCGGACTCCTCGAGGAGCGCGGCGCGGCGCGCCTCGTCGGTGCCAGGGAACACGATGTCCTCTTCCGCGAGCGCCGCGAGCCCGAGCTCCATCCCGCGCGCGAACTGGCCTGCCGCCTGGCAGCTCCGGACGCGGATCTCCTGCGCCGAGAGCCTGGCGATCGCCGGCAGGGGCGCCGCGAGCAGCCGCGCGCAGCGCGCCTCGACGTCGTCGAACTCCCGCAGCAGAAAGGCCGCCTCGAGCCGCTCCAGCGCGAGCTGCGCGGGCAGCTCCGGGTCCCTGCGCCGCGCGCCGTCGTCCAGCGTGGCCTCCGCGGTGTCCGCGAGGCTCGCCATGAGCCGGTGCGAGCTCGCCGCCTTCGCGGCGCGCGCGGCCTCGAGGTTCAGCCGCGCCAGGGCGTCGCGCTCCTCCGCGGCGTCGATCCGCGCCGAGCCCAGGTTGAGGTGCCGCACCAGCTCCAGGAGCTGCTGTGGTGTGCCCCCCTCGGCCCGGCGCCGGGCCCAGAGGCGCCGGCCGATCTCCAGGTGCGCCAGGACGCGCTGCTCCGGCGAGAGCCGCTCGTAGCTCGCCTGTTGCACGCGGTCGTGCAAGAAGCGGTATTCCGCGTCCAGCGCCTCTTCTCCGGCCCCGGCCTGTCCCAGCGCCTGAGCAGGCCGGTAGCCGCCGTCGATCGGCACCACCAGCTCTTCCTGCATGGCGGGCCACAGCGCCCCGGTCACCCGGGCGCGATCCCACCCGCTGAGCCGCTCCAGGTCGTGGAGGTGGAACGTGTGCCCCGCGCACGCCGCGAGCCCGAGGAGCTGCTGGGTCGCCTCGGGCATCTCGAGCACCTTGTCCGTCAGGAGGGCCACCACGTTGTCGGCGACCTGAGCCTGCTCCAGCGCCTTCTGGTCCCAGCGCCACGCGCCGCTCACCGCGTCCCTGACGACCTTGCCCTGCCGGTGCCAGGAGAGCAGGAGCTGCTCGATGAAGAACGGGTTCCCCCGCGTCTTTTGCCACAACGCCCGCGACAGGGGCGCGACCCGCGC
Organism: Sorangium cellulosum; assembly: GCF_004135735.1. Taxonomy (GTDB): domain Bacteria; phylum Myxococcota_A; class Polyangia; order Polyangiales; family Polyangiaceae; genus Sorangium; species Sorangium cellulosum_F. The sequence goes on from NZ_CP012670.1 coordinate 9,751,322, forward strand.
CGCCTCGCCGCAGAGCGCGCGCGCCGCCCACGCCTGGACGTGCCCTTCCGACAGGGGGCCGACCGACATCCTCGTCACCGTCGCCCCGCTCGCGCCCACGGACTCCACGAGCTTCCACAGCGGGTGCTCGGGCGGCGCCTCGTTGTCGCGGTACGCCGCGATCACCAGCAGATCGCGCCGCTCCGCGTCCGTGAGCAGCGTCTTCAGGATCTCCAGCGTGGCGCTGTCGGCCCACTGCATGTCGTCGAGGAACATCACGAGCGGCGCGTTCGGCGCCGTGACCGCCCGCACGAAGTTCAGCCAGGTCAGCCGCTGGCGGGCGAGCACCTGCTCGCCCTGCACCGGCGGCACCGGCGCGAGCTTGCCCATGACCCGATCGAGCTCCGGCACCACGTCGGCGATGAGCCGCGCGTTGTCGTCCACCTCGGCCTTGATCCGCGCCTGCCACGCCCGGAGCACCGGCGTCGGGCTCGCCAGCCACTGCTGCATGAGCGCCCCGAACGCCTGCGCCATGGCCGCGTAGGGCGTCGACCGCGCGAGCTGGTCGTGCTTGCCCGAGATCAGGAGCCCGCGCCCTGCCTGCGCGATGTCGCGGTAGACGGTGCGCACCAGCGCCGTCTTGCCGATGCCGGACGGGCCGCCGATGAGCACGAGCTCCGCCGCGCCCCGGGCGGCGCGCGCGAACGAGGCGCCCAGCCGCTCGCGCTCGTCGTCTCGCCCGACGAGGACGTCCGGGAGCCGCAGCGTGCGCGAGAAGTCCCTGCTCCCGAGCGGGAAGCGCTCCACCGTGCCGCGCTCGCGCCACGCGCGCAGCGCGTGCTCCAGGTCCTCCGCCGTCCCCCGGGCGGTCTGATAGCGCCGGTCCACGTTCTTCGCCAGGAGCCGGGCGATGATCGCCGAGAGGCCCGGGGGCACGTCCGGGGCGACCTCCTCGAGGGGAGGCGGGTCCTTGGCCAGGTGCGCGTGCACGAGGGCGAGCGGATCGCGCTCGGTGAACGGAAGCCGCCCTGACAGCGCCTCGAACAGCGTCACGCCGAGCGAGTACAGGTCGGTGCGCGCGTCGACCGCGCGCGCCGTGCGGCCCGTCTGCTCCGGTGACACGTACGCCAGCGTCCCCTCGATCCCTTCGGGGACGCTCGCCGCCGTCGCCTCCAGCGGCAGCGACGAGGCGATGCCGAAGTCGAGCAGCTTGACCTGCGTGTACGCCGCGTCGACGAGCACGTTCTGCGGTTTGACATCCTTGTGCGTCACGCCGGCGGCGTGCACCGCGTCGAGCACCCGCGCGAGCAGCGCTCCCAGCCTCAGCCCCGCCTCGACCGGGAGGCGCCCCCGCTCGGCGAGCAGGCGGTCCAGCGACACGAAGCCAGAATCCTCGAGCACCAGCCCGACCGTGCCGCCCTCCTGCACGAGCTCCCGCGCCCGCGCTACGCCGGGCACCGCCCCGAGGTGCGTCAGGATGCGATGCTCGTGCACCATGCGCCCCGTCACGCGCGCGCTGGGCGCGGCCGCCACCGGGAGCTTGATGACCACCGTGTCGCCCGAGGGGCGATGGACCGCGCGGCACACCCGGGTCTCGCTCCCCTCGTGCATCACCTCGCCCAGCGCGTAGTCTCTCAGCCCCATCCCGCGTCATCCCCCCTTCGGTCCCGGCGGCGATGCCGGGCGAGCGGCAGCCTCATCCGCCCCTCCCATCTGGCCCCTGTGCTGCCCGCGGCCGCGCGTCCGCAGCGCGTGCTCCACGCCCGCCTGCAGGGTGGCCCTCGTCACGATGCCATCGAGGTGCAGGTCGAGCCCCACGAGCGTCTGCGCCACCTCGGCGCGGACGCCGGTGACGATCGCGCGGGTCCCGAGCAGGGAGAGCCCCTTCGCCGCCCGCAGCAGCATGCTCGCGACGGTCGCGTCGACCGCCTTGACGCCGGTGATGTCGATGATGAGATGGTCCGCCCCGCGCTCGGCCGCCTCGTGCAGCGCCGTCTCGACCGCTTGCCTCGCGCGCTCGACATCCAGCGTGCCGACGAGGGGCATCACGAGGATGCCGTCGAGGATCGGGAGGATCGGCGCGGCGAGCTCGAGGAGCCTCGCCCGCTGGACCGCGATGATCTGGTCCTGCAGCGCCCCCCTCGCGGCCTCGGCGCGCTCGCGCTGCGTCAGCTCCTGCGAGAGCTGCGCGTTCGCCTCGCGCAGGCGCTGCACGGCCTCCGCGAGCGCCCCCTCGGCCCTCTCGCGCTCCCGGATCTCCTCCGAGAGCCGCCAGTTCTTCTCCTCGAGGGTCCGCGTCGCGCGCCGGAGCGAGAGCTGGGTGTGAACCCGCGCGAGCAGCTCGGTCTGCTCGAACGGCTTGATCACGTAGTCCACCGCGCCCACGTGAAAGCCCCGGATCCTGAACTTCGCCTCGGCGAGCGCCGTCATGAACATGACGGGGATGCTCTGCGTCGCCGGATTGGCCTTGATCTGCCGGCACGCCTCGAACCCGCTGACGCCAGGCATCAGCGCGTCGAGCAAGATGAGGTCTGGCTGCGCCTTGCCGGCCAGCTCGATGGCCTCCTCGCCGTCGCACGCGACAGCCACGTCCAGTCCATCCGAGCTGAGCGCGCTCGAGAGCACCTCCAGGTTGTCGGAGCTGTCATCTGCGATGAGGACGAGCCCGGGACGCGGCGTTTCTTGCTCTTGCATGGATGATGGCTATCCGGCACCCCCCAGCGACCCGCCTCGGCGCGATCGGCACACCCGACCGACGGCGAGCGCGCAGACGTGCACACGGCGAGAGGACGGCGCTGCAGGAGAAGACGCTCCCCCTGCCTCCTTGCCCCTGATATCACAGAGGGGTCGGAAATTGACAGCCCGGCGGGTCTCCTCGTGGAGCGGGCCAGCTCGACGGCCAGGAGGGCGCCGTGCCTCTGCGCGATCGCCTCGTGGCGTTCCTGGCGGCGGCCGCCGGGCTCGATGAGGAGCGCCGCGCCGTCTACGGGGACCTGGCGCCATCCTCGCTGAACGCAGCGGCGAGGCGGACGTTGGAGGCGATGATGAAGGCGGGATACGAGTTTCAGAGCGAATTCGCGCGCAGCTACGTCGCGAAGGGCGTGGAGAAGGGCATGGAGAAGGGCCGGGAGGAGGGGCGGCAGGCAGGGCTCCTCGAGGGCAAGGCGCAGGCCGTGCTCGCTGTCCTGGAGGCCCGCGGGCTCGAGGTCCCTCCCGAGGTCCGGGAGCGCGTCGTCGCGAGCACGGACCTCGCCGAGTTGGACCGGTGGATCCGCCGCGCGGCCTCCGTCGGCGACGCCAGGGAGCTGCTCGCGACGACCGGCTCCTGAGCGCGCATCGCCCTTGGCGCCGAGGCCTCTGCTCGCGCCATGATGGAGAGCCTCGGCGACATCCGTCGCGACGCTGGTCCGGACCGCAACAGGCGCCAAGGGACGGCGCCCGACGATCCCGCTCGCGCCCGAGCTGACCCCAGAACGGCGCCGCGCTGCGCGGATCTTCGAGCGGTGATCTTCCTGGGGGTCAACCCTGGCGGAAATGCCCACGCATATCCGCCGGACAGCGAGGGGATCCTGGACCCTCGCCCCGGGCAGGCCCTGCCGACGGACAATGTCAAGTACCTTGCCTACTACAATCGGTCAGGCAACGTCGCCCCGAATGCCAACATTTCGACGTTCCCGCACGAGCTCGGGCACTACCTGGGCCTGTTCCACACGTTTCCGAGCTGGGGTAGCCTGAGCGTGGCTCAGGCCACGGCGGCCGTTGAGACCTACGGCGCGAGCGGAGTGGACGGAGACTTGCTTTCGGATACTCCAGCCGATCCCAGCACGGCGACCACGGATTCGGTCTACGGCGGCCCCCCTGCCCGATGCGCGAACGACGGGGATGTGGTGGTCGCCGGTGTGACGCTCAGCCCGGACAGGCACAACATCATGAGTTATTACGGGTGTCCTCCGTATCACCTGTCCAACGATCAGATCGACGCGATCAAGGCCACGCTGGCCGGCCCGGACAGGGACCACCCGATCTCCGGCGCCTTCTTCGGCGAAGACTTCGCCCTGGCGGACCGGCAGTTCTGCTCCGCGTCGGGCGACAAGCTGTACGCGGGCGACTTCAACGGCGACGGTCGTGAAGATCTCCTCTGCAACAGCGCCAATGGCGACATGTCCGTGGATCTCTCCAACACCAATGGCCAGTTCTGGACGGCGGAGTGGACCTTCCCTGGCCGGAACCTCTGCGACGTCGCGGGGGGCCAGATTGCCGTCGGGGACTTCGATAATGGCGGAGGCGCCGATCTCGCCTGCACCAGCACCACCGGCTCACTCGGCGTAGATCTCGTCGAGCTCCAGGCGCCGCAGTCGGTGGACTGCATCACGAGCCCGTGACGGATCCACCAGGACGGGGTGGCGGAGGGGCTCGCGCGCTCCCCGAGCCCCGCCCGACGTGCGGCTCTCTCTGAGCGCCGGGGCAGGGAGGACACGGGCGGGAGCCTGCTGGGCGATAGGGATCGCGTTTCGGCCAACGCGACCCCTTATTGCCGCCCACGCCCACGGCATGTCGCCGCGATGGGCCGGCTACAGATCGGGATCGGCGCTCGCATCCTCCTCGAGAAGTGCCGCCGCGTCGCCCGGACGGGCAAGCCGCTCGACGAGGAGCTCCGCCTGCCGGCCCAGGGGCTGCGCTCGAACGCGTGGGTGCACCACCGGATCGTGCCGACGGCCGCGGGGCGCTGCATCCCGGCCTGCAAGGGCAGGATGAAGCTCGTCGCCCTGCTCACCGAGCCGAGCAGCATCGCCCGCTTCCTCACCGCGCTCGGCGAGCCGACCGACGTTCCAGGCGGCTCCCCCGACCGGGGCCGCCGTACTGGAAGAGCACCGTCCTGCGCCGCAAGGCGCTCGGGGACGCCGCGTCGCCGCAAGAGCATCCCGGGCCAGACCAACGCCCGGAGCGCGACGTGTGCCCGCGGCACGCCGATGCGCCCCCCTCGGCACGCTCTGCGCGCTCTGCGCCGCGCTCGACCCACTCCTTCGACCCATGAACGCGACATCGCGACGCTCGCGGTCCCGCCACTTCGGTTCGCCGCACCACGCTTCTTCGCGCAGCGCTCCGGCTTCTTTTCCCTACGCGCTCAGCAGCAACATCGGCCTCGTCGCCGCCGCCGCGCTCGCCTGTGGCTCGCCCCGGGCCGGACGCTGTCCCGCTCGCAGGACAGCGCGGATTGTTGGCCCCGTCCTGGGCAGGCCTGTAGACGGCGCCCGATGGGCTCGACCCGGACGGCGTGGCACGTGCTGCTCGTCGCGCTGCTCAGCCAGCGCGGCCCGCGGCGGTTCCAGGTGCGCAGCGAGGTGCCGCTGTCGACCGAGCCGCTCCGCGCAGACTACCTGCTGCTGCGCGGCAGCGCGGGCCCGAGCGAGCCGGCCGGCACGCTGAGGCGACTTTGGGACCTGCTGCCCAGCGACACGATCGTCGAGTTCAAGAGCATCGGCCGGCCCTACCGCCGCCGTAACCTCGACCGGCTGTGCAGCTACCTGCACCTGTACTGCGCCGACGAGCCGGCCCGGATCGAGCAGCGGAGCGACCTGTGCGGCGTGCTGCTCGTCCCGTCGCGCACCAGGTCGCTCGACGCGGACGTGGCCGACCTCGGCCTGGCATGGGGCGACCTCGGCGGCGGCTACTGGCGGCTCCACGGCGGGGCCTTCGCGCTGCTGGTCGTGGAGATCGACGCCGCGGCAGAGGCCGAGGACGACGATCTGCTACGCTTGTTCGGGCACGGCGAGGCGCGCACCATCGAGGCTCGCCGGTGGCTCTCGCAGCAGCTTGGAGCCGAGGAGATCGCCATGGAAATCCATGATTTGGAGGGTTTTGACGAGGTCGTCCGGAAGCTCGTAGCCACCCTCCCGCCCGAGCGGGTGCTGTCGGCCTACCCTCCCGAGCAGCGCCTGGCGGGGCTGCCGCCCGAGCAGCGCCTGGCGGGGCTGCCGCCCGAGCAGCGCCTGGCGGGGCTGCCGCCCGAGCAGCGCCTGGCGGGGCTGCCGCCCGAGCAGCGCCTGGCGGGGCTGCCGCCCGAGCAGCGCCTGGCGGGGCTGCCGCCCGAGCAGGTGCTGCTCGCCTTGCCCGACGAGGTGCTCCAGGCCCTCTCCGACTCCTACCTCGGCACGCTCTCCGCAGAGACGCGCGCCGCCATCCGCGCGCGCATCGGACGGTAGGGACGGCAGCACCCGCGACACGAGCGGCAGCACCCGTTCACCCGGAAGCGCCAGTCACCCGGAAGCGCCAGGGAGAACGCGCACGCGGGGCGAGGTCCCCGCTCCGTGACCCCTCTGGCAACACGATCTCCGCCGAGCCCGCCCAGACGCCAGGCCGATGCTCCTCCCCCCGAAAGCGACCGGCCTCGCCGCGCCCGCGGGCGTGTTGCGGCCGTGGCCGTCCGTGCTGGCGACGTGGGGCCCTGGAGAGCGGAGCACGCTGCACGCCCACCACTGCTGGCACCTCGTCCTGGCGCTCGACGGCGAGCTCCAGGTGCGCACGGCCGACGAGAGCCCGCTCCAGCCGGCAGGCGCCGTCCTCACCGCCCCCGACGTCGCCCACGCGATCGACGCGTCGGGCAGGCGCGTGCTCCTCGTGTTCGTCGAGCCGGAGAGCGACACCGGCGACGGGCTGGCCCAGGCGCTCGGGGCCGCGAAGCTCGAGATCGTGGGCAGCGAGGCGGCGGACCGGCTGCGGTCGTGCGTCGCCGCGGTCGGCGACGGCGAGCTCGCGGCGGCGCTGCCCGGCGTGCTCCAGGCGCTGGGGGTGGCGCTCCCGCCGCCCTCGACGAGGCCGAGACACCCGGGGATCCAGCGGGTGCTACGCCACCTGCGGGCGGACGACGGGCGCGCGGACACGTCGCTCGAGGCCCTGGCGCGCGTGGCGCGCCTCTCGCCCGGGCGGTTCATGCACGCCTTCACGGAGAGCGTCGGCGTGCCGCTACGCCCGTACCTCCTGTGGCTCAAGCTGGAGCGCGCCGGGGCGGCGATCGCCGGCGGCGCGACGCTCGCGGAGGCCGCCGCCGCGGCCGGCTTCGCGGACGCGGCGCACATGACCCGGACCTTCCGCCGGATGTTCGGCGTGAGCCCGTCCGACCTGAGGCGTCGTAGCCAGCTCGTTCAAGACAGGTGAAGGGCGGATTGCCACCTTGCGCGCATGGCACCTCTCCTCGTCCTCACGGCCTCGTTCGCGTTGTTCCTCGTGCTCGGGCGCCTGGGCATCAAGCACCTGTCGAGCTGGGTAACGTGCTTGAGGTACGCCCTCGCGGCCATGTTCCTGCTGACCGCGTCGGCGCACTGGGGGAGCCGGCGCGCCGAGCTCGTCGCCATGGTGCCGCCGGCGCTGCCGTCCCCCGAGCTCCTCGTGACCGCCACGGGCGTCCTGGAGATCGCGGGCGCGGCGGCGCTCCTCGTCCCGAGGCGCGCGCCCTGGGCCGCCGCCGGGCTGACGCTCCTGCTCGTGGCGATGTTCCCCGCGAACGTGTATGCCGCGCGCGCGGGGCTCACCCTGGGCGGCAGCCCTGTGACGCCGCTCGTGCCGCGGACGCTGATCCAGATCGTGTTCATCGCCGCGACGGTCGCCGTGGCGATCGGCGGCCTCCGCGAGACGCGGCACCGGAATCGGGAGTAAATCGCGGCGCTCCGCTCGGGGTCCCTCTCTACCGTCAGGGTCAACACGCGTTCATGTCCCGAATAGGCTCCTCCCGCCGAACCCCATCGAAACCCCGCCGGTTGGACCGACCCCCCCGCCCCTCAGCGGCTCGGCGCGCCGAGCTGCGATGGGGAGATCTCCACGGCTCGTCGCCGCGTGATCGGCTCCCGACATCGCCTCTCGACGACCGCTCTCGACGTTGCGCCGTCCTCTCACGAGGTGGTTGACGAACCGCGACGACGAAAGGTGACCGTCTCGAATCCAACCCCTCTGGCCCCGTCAAGGACAGGCTCGCATCGCCTCGCCCCCGTCACGGGCGAGCCGGCTACTTCGCCCGCGCAGCCCGCTGCGCCCGGGCGAGGTCGTCCTCCAGGCGCGCGATCACGGACACGATGCGGTCACGCGGCGCGGCGTCGAGCCACATCTCCAGCCCGTGGCCGCGCGCGAAGTCGACGAGCGCGGGCAACACGCGACCCGGCTCGCCGGTGATCACCGTGGCGCGGGGGCGGATCCACGCCTGGTCGGTCGCGAGCTCGTCTTCCGCGGTGAGATAAGGCCGCAACGCCACCTTGAGCGCGGCGGGCTCCAGGTTCGTCGTCTCGTCCCGGGAGCGCCAGAACACGGCGGAGAGCCGGATCGGGCCGCCGTCCATCCACTCCGCGGTCCCGCCGGCGCGCTGGATCTGGAAGCCGTAGCGCGCCGGGATCCGCGTCGACGTCATGGTGAGATAGCGGCCCGCGATCACCGCCCTGCCGTCGAGCGAATCGGCCATGGAAGCGGCCCCTCCGGCGTCCGGGAACGAGGCCCAGAGTCGCGCGCGGTCGGCGCTCGGGGGGCGGGCGGCGAGCACGTGAGGCCAGTGGACCTCACCGAGGAGCGGGGCCAGCTCGGCGGCCAGGAGGGCGCCGTGCCTCTGCGCGATCGCCTCGAGCTGCGCGATGGTGCCGTGGAGCGCCCCCAGGTCCGGTGTTCCGGCGGAGGGCGACGCGCCGCGGATCGAGACGGGGCCGTACAGGTCGAGACCGCGCCTCTCGAGGACGGCGAGGTCGTCCACCATCAGCGCGACATGCGCCGCCTCCAGCGACGCCGCGTCCTCGAACCGCAGGCCCGCCACGATCTCCACCGGATCGTGCTCGTGGACGCCGGAATAGGCCGCTCGCCCGCCCCGCTTCCACAGGAGCGCGCGCAGCGAAGGGAAGTCGTCGTCCACGGCCATGTCGGTGTGCACCATCACGCTCCGCCCGACGCGCGCGATCGAGTCCGGCGCCACCTCCCCGTCGTCCAGGCGGATCCCCTCGCGCTCCAGGAGCGATTGCCACTCTTTCCCGTACGGCGCGCCCGGCGTCCATCCCGGCAAGAGATCGTCGATGTAGCGACGGGCGTCGTCGAGCTCCTCGAAGCGCCCGACGAGCACGCAATCTCCGCTGTTGTTGCCGGAGAACCCCTGCCAGATACGGATGCCGTCGGAGAGCCGTGCCTTGCGCCGCGCGGGCCGGGCGCAGCCCGGGAGCGGCGCGGGCCCGAGGAGCCGCGCTCGCTCGGCAGCCCAGGCGGCGAGCACGTCGTCCGCCGACCGGACGGGCACTCCCCCCTTCTGGAACGAGCACGCCTTGAGCGTGCGATCCGAGGTGATCGTCACGAAGTCCAGGCCGGCCCCGCAATCGCCGTCCACCCCCTCGAACAGGCGCGGCACGGGCTCCAGCCTGTCCCCGAAGCAGACCGACAGCCGCGCCCGAACAGGGCTGTCCGCGAGGATCTCGGCGAGGCGGCGCTCGTCGTCCCGGCGAAGGTGGTTGTGCGGGTCGAGCCCCACATACCGCAGCAGCGCCACGTCGCGGCACCCGAGCTGGGCGAGCCGCGCGAGGAGCGCGGGCAGCGAGGGGAGCAGCGCGGGCGTCGCGAGCACGTTCACGCCGAACGTCACGCCCGCGGCCGCGAGCAGCTCCAGCCGGTCCTCCCAGGGCGTGTCTCGATACACCGAGACGCGGATCTCTCCGACGTGCGGCGCGAGCGCGCGGAGCCTCCGCTCCGTGAGCAACGTGCCGTTCGTGGTGACGTGGAGCGCGAGCCCGGTCCGCTCGGCGAGGCGCGCCAGGAGCTCGTCGAAGCCGGCGAAGGCGAGCGGCTCTCCTCCGCCGAACGCCACCTCCAGGAGGCCGCGGCGCGCGAGGCCCGAGAGCACGTCGAACGCCCCGTCCACCGTCCACTCGCTCCCCGCGTCCCGGTCCCGCGAGCAAAACGAGCACGTGAGGTTGCACCGGTTGGTGATGCCGAACAGCGCGACGCGCGGGGCCCGCCTCGTCAGGCGGCGCGTCTCGGCCCCGTCCCAGCGCACGTTCGTCCCGGTTCGCGGGTGGAACCAGAGGAGCGCCCCGTCGAGCGCGTGGGGCCGGAACGCATCGCGGGACGGCAGCGGGATCGCGTCTTCCATGGCGAAAGCTACTCCTGTTCGCAGGATATTACACGGGCCAGCCCACCTCTCGGGCCTTCGTGGAAGACGCCGGTGCTCTCCTCGGCTTGGGGGAAACGGCGTGAAGGACGGCCCGTTCACCGTGTACCCCCCGAACGGCCAGCCCGCGCAGCGCGGCCGCTACCGAGAAGCTCCGGAAGGCGAGGGCGCTCGGCGTCGCCCTGCTGACGGAGGACGAGCTCCGGGGGCTCGCCCGGGCGTGATGGGGGAGCGCGTGGAAAACGTCGATATCCTCGCATTTTCGAGGAAGTGGCGGACCTGTTCGAGAGAGCTCGGCCTCAAACTGGCGTAGACTGCGGCGCATGACAGCCCCGGCAGTGCCGAGCAGCTTCCTCGTACGAGAGGTCAAAGCCTTCGGGCGCAGCGTCCACCGGGTGGGGGTTTCGGCCAGCTTCGGGCTGGAGGAAGCAGGCATCGAGGCGGCGTTCGAGCGGGGCGTGCAGTACGTGTTCTGGAATCCGACCGCGCGCAAGCTCACGGCCGTGCTGCGGCGCCTCGGGCCGAGCCGGCGCGAAGCGCTGGTGGTCGCCACGGGCCCGAGCTTCGGCTTTACCGCGGGGTCCGTGCGCCGGCGCGTGGAGCGGGCCCTGCGTGTGCTCCGCAGCGACTACCTGGACGTGTTGCAGCTGTACTGGCTGGGACGCATGTCCGCGTACCGCCCCGCCGTGCTCGAAGCGATGCTGCGCCTGAAAGAAGAGGGCAAAGTGCGCGTGCTGGGCACCTCGATCCACGATCGGGTCCGCGCCGGTGAGCTCGCTCGCTCCGGGCCCCTCGATTTGCTGATGATCCGTTACAACGCCGCCCACCCCGGCGCCGAGCAGGACATTTTTCCGCACCTCGCGCCGCGCCAGCCCGCCGTGGTGGCCTACACGGCCACCTCCTGGCGGCGGCTGTTGCGCAAGCCCCGCGACTGGTCGGGCGCGGTGCCGAGCGCCGGCGACTGCTACCGCTTCTGTCTGTCGAACCCGCACGTCGATATCGTGCTGATGGGAGCGCGCAATGAGGGGGAGCTGGACGAGAACCTGCGCGCGCTGGAGCGGGGGCCGTTGAGCGAGCCGGAGATGCAGGAGATGCGGGCGTTCGGGCGGGCGGTGCACGGGTGAAGGGGGCGCCGCGCTCCGCGCTCCGCGCGGCGTTCGGCGAGCCAGGGCCCCGGTCAGGCTCGATCGAGCGGCTCGATTCGCTAGATTCTTGAGTGATTTTTCTGGATCCAGGGTTCACTGATCTGGTTTCGTGGGTCGATTTTCTGGATCCTGCTCGCTATTAGACGGATCATGGCGGTGAATTTCTGGTTGTAGCCTTCATCCACCTCGAAATCAGAACCTATTCTCTAGATCTCGCCGACTTTTGTCTTGTTCTCTGGCCAGGATGCCTCGATGCCTCGGGTCCCCACGCCCCTGTCGCCCCGCGCGGCCACGGCGCGGTCGAGCTGGCGCGCACCGCCGGCGTGAGCGGCGGCATCGTGTGGGCTTCGGGGCGCGCGGCCACGGGGGCACGGCGCCCGCGCCCCCCTCGCGCCGGAGACCGCTCAGGCTCCGGAGGCTCGTGAGCCGAGCATGGACGGTCCGGAGCCGATCGAGGCCGCTCAGGCTGGCGAGCTCGTCGTTCTGGACATGGCGCGGGTCGCCCGCGCCGCGCACGAGCTCGGCGTGCTGCTCGAGGTCAACGCGCAGCCCGAGCGCCTGGACCTGAACGACGCCCCCATCCGCCTCGCGCGAGAGGCCGGCGCACGGCTCGTCGTCGTCACCGACGCGCACGCCGTCGCGCAGCTCGGCCTCATGCGCCACGGGGTCGATCGAGCGCGGCGGGGCTGGTGCGCCGCGGCCGACATCGCGAACACGGCGGCGCTCGCGGAGTTCCTGGAGCGCATCGGCAAGCGCCGGCGCGCGGCCAGCGCCGCGCCGGGGGGAGGGCGCGGGCGCGCGGGCCGCGACGCGCGCCGGGCGCCCCGGCGGCGAGAGGCCAGGCGCCTGGCGAGACAATTGCACCGCTCCGGCGGACGCCGTCGGGGATCGAGCGACGCCGGATGGAGAAGGGATGGAGATGAGAGCATGCCGTTCCGAGATCGGGCCGACGCCGGCCGCCAGCTCGCGACGCGGTTGACCGCCTACGCGGGGCGCGAGGACGTGACCCTGCTGGCCCTGCCGCGCGGCGGGGTGCCGGTCGGCTTCGAGATCGCGAAGATCCTGCGGGTGCCGCTCGACGTGGTGATCGCGCGCCGGCTCGTGGCGCCGATCAACCATCAGATGACGATCGGCGCCGTCGCGAGCGGCGGCGTCCGGGTCGTGGACGAAGAGCTCTGCCGCGCGCTGGCCGTCTCCGACAGGACCGTGCAGTGGATCGCCGACGCGGAGGCGAGGGAGGTGGAGCGCCTGGAGCGCGTCTACTACGGCTGCCACAGGGCGCCGCCCGACGTCCGGGACCGCACGGTCCTCCTCGTCGACGACGGCGTGGCGACCGGCGCGAGCATGCGCGCCGCCGTGACCGCGGTCGAGCAGGGCCGCCCGGCGGCCATCGTGATCGCGATCCCCGTCGCGTCCTACGCCGCGTGCGCAGAGCTCTCCCGGCGCGCGCGCGAGTTCGTGTACTGCTACATCCGGGATCCGGTCTACTCGGTCGGGCTCTGGTACGAGAGCTACGCGCCGGTGTCCGAGCAGGAGGTCTGCCGGCTGCTCCGGGAGGCGCACGAGCTCAGCGCGTCGCCGCGTGAGCCCCCGGCGCCGGGGGCGCCCTGAGCGGCGCGCCCGGCGGGCCCGCGGCCGGATAGAGCACCGATCACGTTGAACAAGCGAGAGATCAACCGCCAAGACACAAAGGACGCCAAAAATCGAATCTCTCCTTGGCGTCTTGGCGGTTCGAATTTCTGCACTTTTCAGGCGGGTTCAACCCGTTTGTCGCCCTAGTACTTAGAGCGCCGATCACGTTCGAATCCCGCTGACTTCGCCGACGGGGGAGAAAGCCGCAAGGGTCCACGGGACGTAGGGGCGAGGAGACCAGACCTCTCTCCCCATATCCCTTGTATTCCTTGCGTGCCTCTCTTCCTTTCGCATTCATCTCAGCTCGCTCGCCGGCGAATCCCGTGGGCAACGGATCCTCAGGATGGGACGCGAATCTCATCCATCACCCCGCGCTCGGTGTGCTCAAGGCCCCCGGCGGCAGCTCCGTGGCCCTGGGGGTTGGATTGCACGTCCATCGAGTCGTGGCAACAAGACGTGCAGGCGCCCGGCGGCAGCGGACGCAGCCGTTCCTTCTCCTCGGCTTCGAACACCTCCTGTGGTCTTCGTGCCGCGTCGCCGTGCTGCCTCGCCCCCGCGCTCTCGGCGATCCACCGACCCAGCGCCGCGCGCACCCCGCCCGGATCCTGCCCCTCGCGACCCACGAGGCCGCTGCGCCTGACATATCTCAAGCCAGCCTCGATCCGGCCCTTCCATTGCAGTGCTCGCGGCGGCGTCGGGTCCACGGTGAAACCGTAATGATTGGCGAGCTCGCGGTAGCTACGGCTCAGCCCTGAGTCCTCGCCCACCCCGAACGCTTCCCGCACCACGGCCGTGTTGAGGTTGTCCGGTAGGATTGTCGCCGGCACCCCACCGAAGGCACGAAACGCCTCCTCGTGCAGACGAAGCCATGTCTCGCCGCTCTCGTCGAACACCACCTGCGCGAACAGATGCGAGCTGTAACCCAGCAGCATCGCGAACACCCACGCCCGCCGCTGGCGCCTGACCTCCGGATCCCACAGCCGCCCCGCGTACCCGAAATCGACCTGCGCGACGCGCCCGGGCTCGGCCGCCGCGGTGGCGGCCACGTCTTGGGGCCTGAGCCCACGCTCTCTCAGGAGCGTCGCGACCATGCGTTTGATCGCCGCGCGGCTGCCGTTGAACTCCGGTTCCCTCGCCCGCAGCCCATGGTAGATCGCTCCGGGCTTGAGCCCCTCGCCGACGCGCGCCTCGATGTACACGCGCCACGGCTCCACCGTCGACTGCTGCTGCGGCGCCTTCTTCGGCGGCATGTATCTCTTCACGGCCGCCTTCAACTCCTCGATGGATGGCATCTCGTCCGCGCTCCCTTCGAGCAGCCCAGCCTGCGAGAGCACCGCGCGATACCGTCGCTCGGTGTTGGGTCCCATCCCCAAGAGCCGCGCTACCACCCGGACGCGCTCGCCTTCGCGGTGCAGGCGCACGAGCTTCTGCAGCTTGTGTATCTCAATCCTCCTTGCGGTCATCCTAGCCTCCTCAAAGCCGGGAATGATGCCCGACTCTTGGGTTCGGGTGTACATGTCTCGTCGCGATCTTGCGCCAGGGCTCCGGCCGCTCCACCGCAAATCATGCATCTCCCGGGCCAAAAGCGAGCCATCCCGGGCCTTTGGGCTCCTCTCCTTCAGAGCACCTCCTCGCCGTCCAGCGTCTGGTCGCCCCGATCCACTTGGCCGATCCGAACGCGATCCATTTGGACGATCCGGACGCGATCCATTACGCCGATCCGGACGTGATCCATTACGCCGATCCGGACGTGATCCATTACGCCGATCCGGACGTGATCCACTTGACCGATCCGGACATGATCCACTTGGCCGATCTGGACGTGATCTATAGCGACGATCCGCCGGTACCCGCCGATCATTCGCCCGACGGCTCGATATGGGTCGCCTCTAGCGTTGACCCTCGATCCAATCAGACGCTCGCTCGACGCGATCCGCTTGGCCGCCCTGGCGCCGATCCGCCGTCCATTTCGCGCTCAAAATCCAGGATCCCCGCGCGTATTTCAGTATTCGTATCGCGAGCTGGAGCTTGTCCGGGTGAACGGCGCAGGGCTGAACGCCGCGCCGGACCGCACGCCCGACAAAACGTCCGACGACATAAACAGGACTCTTGACGACCACACGATGGATGGTATCAATCATATTAACCTGCGCTTCACGCGCGCAGACTCGCGCAGCAGAGCGGCGACGAACGCAGAGCGATCTGCGCCTGAATGCATATGGATCTCTGGCTTCGGCTGGATTGCAGCGCCGTGCTCGTCGTCGCCCCCCACCCGGACGACGAGGTCATCGGATGCGGCGGCTTGATAACGAAATGCCACGATCTAGGGGGTAAGGTGGCCATCGCCTATCTGACGTGCTCGAGCGCCGAACGCCGGCGCGAGGCGACCGAAGCGCGACACCGGCTCGGGGCGCCCGACGCCTACGAAATGGGCTGGGAGGAAGGACACGTGCGCGTCGACGAGGCCAGTTCTGCGCAGCTCGCCCGGTTGCTGGAAGCGATCAATCCGGCGCGGGTGTTCGTGCCCTCGGCGGACGACGTGCATCGGGACCACCGCGCCTCGATCCAGGTGCTCGCGCGTGCCCTGGCAACGGCCTCTCGCACGCCGGGTGAAATCTTCGAGTACGAGGGCTTTCGACCTCACGCCGAGGCGAACGCCTACCTGGATATCAGCGATGTCTCTTCGAGGAAGTTCAAAGCGTTGGCCTGCTACGCCACGCAGGAGCGCCTGTACCGCCTCGATGAGCTTGTGCGGCACCTGAACGCGTATCGAGCGCGGACGACGATGCGACGCCACGTGGCGTTCGCGGAGGCGTTCCTCGCCATGAGCGTGGACTGCTTCCTGGCGCGCGCGCGCTCGCGAGGCGCGCCAAATCCTGCGTGATCAGAAACGGAACCTGCCGGGGGACGACGAGATGGGCCTGAACGCTCCGAAGTTGGTCA
This sequence comes from Sorangium cellulosum, assembly GCF_004135735.1. Taxonomy (GTDB): domain Bacteria; phylum Myxococcota_A; class Polyangia; order Polyangiales; family Polyangiaceae; genus Sorangium; species Sorangium cellulosum_F. The sequence continues at coordinate 9,767,144 of NZ_CP012670.1, forward strand.
TCTTTGGAATCGATGGCGGCGATTGGGGCCTCGTGGAGAGGATGATTGCGCGCGGGAGGCTGCCGAACCTCGCTCGATTCATACAAAGAGGCGCGCACGCCGAGATGGAGTGCACGTGGCCGGCCCACACCGCGCCCGGGTGGGCGTCCCTGGTGACGGCGCAACCGCCGGGCGAGCACGGCATTTACCAGTTCTTCCATACTCAGGATCCGGAGTACCGCGCCCGCATCGTGCGCTCCGACGACTATCATTGCACGAGCATGTGGGACTGGCTCGTGGGTGCTGGCATGTCGGTGGGGCTCGTGAACATCCCCATGAGCCACCCGCCCCGCGGCTACCGGGGGTACGAGATATCCTGGCCCCTGGAGAACACGCTCCGCTTCTCCTCCCCGCCGGGGCTGCTGGCCGAGCTGGCCGCGTGCGGCTGCCAGTTTCAGTCCGACCTCGCATGCATGTATCGAGGCGATCTTCAGTACATCCACTCCGCGCTGGCGAACGTGGAGGCCCGGGGACGATCGGTCCGCCATCTGATGAGCAGACGGCCGACCGACGTCGTCATGGTGGTGCTCACCGAGATCGACCGCGTATGCCACCACTACTGGCACTTCTCGGATCCTTCGCATCCCTCGCACGTACCCGGCGCACAGGCGGCCTACGTGACCGCCATCGACGACGTCCACGAAGCGGTGGACAGGGTGCTCGGGGAGATCACGCGCGACCTCCCCGAGCAGACATCCATCGTCATCGTGTCCGACCACGGCTCGGGCCCGGGACACGATGCATTCAGCGTGCATCAACTCCTCGAGGAGCACGGGCTGCTCGCCGTCCGCGACGCCTCCGACTCCCCGGCGGCGAGCTGGTTCACCGACGGCGGGCGCCAGATCGATTTCTCCCGGACTGCCGCGTACATGCCGGTGCCGGGGAGCTACGGGGTGAACCTGAACCTCCGCGGCAGGCAGAGCCAGGGCGTGGTGCGCCCGGACGAGCGCGAGCGGATGCTCGACCAGATCCGCGATCTCTGCCTCGAGGTCACCTCACCGCGGACGGGGCGCCGGATCTTCGCCGACGTCCTCCGCCGGGAGAGCGCTTATGCAGGGCGCGCCTGCGATTTCGCGCCGGATCTGCTGCTCGTACCTGCCGACGAGCGGATCATGGTGTCCGGCCACCTGTCTGGGCCGCCCTGGAAGCCGAGCTATCAGACGGGACATCATCGCCATCGAGGGATGTGGATCCACGCCTCGGAGCGCCTCCGCCCTGGGCGCCTGCCGCAGCCCGTCCGGATCGTGGACGTCGCTCCGACCGCCCTGGCGGACATCGGGCTCTCTCTCCCGGACCCGGTGCAGGGGCGGGTTGTCCGGGAGGCGTTTGCCAGCTCGGCCTGGGCCGCGCGGGCGGCCGGCGCCCCCTGCGCCGAGGAGCGCGCCGGGGGCGCCGCGGACGCAGGGCCCCGCCGTGAGGAGGAGGTCGTCATCGAGCGGCTGCGCGCCATGGGCTACCTGTGAGTCGGCGTCCTACCTGACATGGAGGCGATGATGGGCTTGCTGGCGAACGATTTCGTCCTGCGTGAGGACAACTGCAATCTATCGTGCGAGTACTGCCTTACGGGCCAGAGCAACTTCAAGGCGCGGCACAGCCTGAAGCTCATCTTCGAGCCGCCACAGCGCGACACATACTCCCCCTCCGGCAATCTCGGGATGCGAATGCATGGGGTGGTCGAGGGCATATCGCGCTCCTCGCCGCTGCCGATCATCAAGGTCACAGGCGGGGAGATCTTCCTTGTTCGAGGGATCATGCACTTCTTGCGGAAGCTCTCGAAGGAGTACGCCACCGTGGTCATTCAGACCAACGGTGTGCTGGTGAATGACGAGGTCGCCGCGGAGATCGAGTCGTGGGGCAATGCATGCCTGCAGATTTCTCTCGACGCGGTCTCGTACGAGGGCAACTCCTACCGTTCGACCTCGGAGCGCCAGCACAGGATGGTGATCGACAGGATCTTCTCCTCGCTCGAGCGGAGAATACCCACCGAGATCTACCTCGTGCTAACCGACCGTTCGGTGCCCTGGCTGGCGCACACGCTGGAGTCGCTGCTTCCTTATCATGATCACCTGCAAGTCTGCCCCTTCCCCGTGCGCGGGCCGGAGAAGAGCAAATTCTATTTCAGGCCGGAGCAGATACCGCTGATGAGGGAGATACTGGACAGGTACGACCGGTACGCGCCGGTGCTCCCGCCGCGGGCGTACTGGCGGAGGCTGGTGCGCTTCCTGGAGGAGGGCGGCCGCACCTTCCGGTGCCACTTGCCTCGATTCGCCTTCACGTCGTTCGACGACGGCACGGTCACGCCCTGTCCGAACATCTGGTTCAACACCATCGGCAACGTGCTGACGGAGGACGCCGGCGCGGTGATGGAGCAGATAGGAAAGACGGCGTTCTATCAGCTGCTGCTGGCCGACAAGCCGCGCGTCGACGCGTGCAAGGGGTGCTTCACCCCGTGGGACACCCTGTCCATGTACATGGACGGCGAGATCACCATCGACGAGCTGTGCTCCAGCCCGATGTACTCGGCGCCCGAGTCGCGCGCGGCCATCGAGCGCATTGCCAGAGATTATCGTGAGGGGAGAAGCGAATGCTCAGCATCGTCGTCCCATCCTACCAGCGGGTAGCCAGGCTGCGGCTCTCTCTCACCACGATCTGCGCCTCGCTGATATCGGAGGTCGACAAGGGGGAGGTCATTGTGGTCGACGACTCGGGCGAGGCGAAAGCGCGACAGGTCCTCGAAGAGGTGACCGGTCGCTTCCCCGGCGTGAGGGCGCGCCTCGTGGAGCAGGTGAACGGCGGCCGCTCGGCGGCGCGCAACCGAGGCGCCCGCGAGAGCCGTGGGGATGTCCTCCTGTTCCTGGACGCCGACGTGCTTCTGTTTCGTGGCTCGCTCACCGCGCACCTGGACGCCCACGCGTCAGGCGTCATGACCAGAGGGTCTATCGTTCACATGCCGCGCGCTGCCATCTTCGAAGATCCAGAGCGCGGCGTGCTCACCGACCGAGCCCGGCGCGTCCTCTCCGGCGCCGCGCCGACGCCCCCGGTGAGGCTCGAGGCCGACGGCTCGCCATCCGAGCACCTTCTGAGGCTCGGACGCATGACCAGGTTCGAGCGCGATCTCCACGAGCTCCTCGCGGTCAGCCAAAGGCGCTGGCCGGGGGCCACCGGCGCGCACGTGTCCATCGGTCGCGAGGACTTCATGCGGCTCGGCGGTTACGATGAGAGGATGGGGCGCCGCTGGGGTGCCGAGGACCTCGAGCTCGGGTATCGCGCCGAGCAGGCGGGGATGACGCTGTGCCACCGCGAGGACGCGGTGGTCCTTCATATGGATCACGACGTCTGCGGGCGCGAGGGGGATCACGCCCACGCGCTGTCCTACTTCGCGGAGAAGCACCGCGATCCGCGCGTGCTCCGGCTCGACGAGTACCTCGCAGGAAAATGCTCATTGCACGAGGTGGTATCATGACCCTTCGCGCGCTGTTGACCGCCGCGGCCGAGACCGCCGCCCATCGAGTCTTCCTCGACGGCCCCGCCGCGCTCACCCGCCGCGAGGCGCTGGCACGTATCGCGGCGCGAGAGGCCGAGCTGCGGCGCGCCGGAGCGGGGCGACCGCTGGTCGTCCACGGAGAGAACTCGAGTGACCTGCTGCTCTGGGTCCTGGCGGCGCTGACGGCGCGCGTCCCGGTGGTGCTCGTGCCAGCCACCTTCACGGGCGGCGAGCTGCGAGCCATTGCGCAGCTCGCGTCGGCCTGCGCCGTGGTCTCCGCGTCGGGGCTCGAGTGGCTCACCGCCGCGACGCCGGTGTGGCCGGAGGCGGCGGCGCTCGCCTTCGCGACCTCTGGCTCCACCGGAGCGCCGCGCCTCGCGCTGCGCAGCGAGAAGAGCTTGTTGGACGAGGGTGAGCGTTACCAGCGGCTGCTCGCCGCGGGCGCGGACGACGTCTTCATGGCGGCGATGCCCGTGGCGCACGCGTTCGCCTTCGGCGCCGCCGTGATGGGGTCTTTGGTCGCTGGTGGTCGATTGATATGCGAGCACTTCACGGCTCCGCGCCAGCTCGCGGCGCGCGTCGCCTCCGGGGTGACGATCCTCCCCATGGTCGCCGCGGTGGCTCGCAGCCTCGCCTACCTCGACAACGGCGGGCGGGTCGAGTCGCGGCTCCGCGTGGCCATGGTCGGCGCAGGCCCGGTGAACGCGCAGGTGTCGCGCGACTTCGAGGCCAAATGGGGAGTCCCGCTCTCCTCGAATTACGGCAGCTCGGAGACGGGGGCAACGCTGGCCCGCCTCTCCGGCGAGGGGACCGGTCGACCCATGCCCGGGGTGGAGTGCGCCATCGAGGGCGGCCAGCTCTGGGTCAAGCTGGCGTCGCCCCCTCTGGGCCACCTCACCCCTCGAGGCTACGAGCCGGTGCGCCTCGCGCCAGGGGGATACTACGCGACCGGCGATATCGCGACGCGCGGCGAGGACGGGGTGGTCACCATCGTCGGTCGCCTGGGGGACGAGATCCGCCGGGGCGGCCATACCATCGTCCCGTCCGAGATCGCCGCCGTCATCGAGGCATGCCCGGGCGTCGCCGAGGTGGTGGTGCGCGGCGCCTCGGACGCGACCGGCGAGCAAACGGTCGAGGCGCACGTCGCGCCTCGACCGGGGACGACGCTCGATCGCGCCGAGCTCCTGGCTCACGTAAGGGCGCGTCTAGCGCCGCACAAGCGGCCGACACGATGGGTGCTCCACGACGCGCTGCCGCGCACCTGGTCGGGCAAGCCCGTGGTGCGCGAGACGACCACCACGCCAGCCTGGATGCGATCGCTCCTCTCGTATCGATTGCCCGCGGCCATTTTCGCCGCGGCCGAGCTCGGGATACTGGAGCGGCTGCCCGCCGCAGCCGCCGATCTGGCGGAGGGCTGCGACCCGCGCGCTGTCGCGATGCTCCTGGAGGTGCTGGAGGTGGCCGGCGTCGTGAGGCGGCGTGCGGATCGTGTGGAGTCGCTCCTTCCGTCCGGCGCCTTCGCGCACAGGATGATCGAGCTCGAGCGGCACCTGGCCGGCGGCTGGTTGTCACCCGACGAGATCGCGCGCGCGGCGCGGGGCCAGCGGCGCTTCGAGCACACCGACACGTCCGACACGGCCCGGCTGTACCGCGAGGTGATCTGCGGTCCGGCGCAGGTACAGTGCGCCGCGCAGCTCGGGCGAACGCTGCCGCCGTGGGCGCGCGTGGCCGAGATCGGCCGCGGTATCGGCGCGCTGTCGCGGATGCGGTCGGGGCAGCGGTGCCCGCTGGGGCCAGGGCCGGCCATCCTGTGCGACGCCGACGATCTCCCGGCCCAGACCTGGGATGAGATTTCCCTGCCGCCGCGGTCCTTCGACCTGGTGCTGGTCTTCAACGGCATCCACTGGCTGGAGCCCGCGAAGGCACAGTCCGTGTTACGCCGGCTCCTCGACGCTCTGACCGAGACGGGCGCGCTGGTGATCGCCGACATCTTCCTTCCCGAGGGGGACGAGGGCGACGACCGCACGCCGCTGCTGCTCGATTGGCTGACCCACGGGGGAACAAGCTTCCTCCGCCGCTCGTCGCTGGAACAGGCGCTCACCGAGGCGGGCGGTGGTTTTATCCAACGAGAGGCCATCGTCCATCCATTCGAGTCCATTCGATGCCTGCGAGCTCCCCAGCGCGAAACGACCAACAGCACACTGGCTTGAGAGGGATCATCATGAACGATGTTAGATCACGTCTGCGCCGCGTCATCGTGAGGGGGCTGCGCCTGGACCGCAGCCCCGAGTCCATCCCGGAGACCAACCTGACGCAGGAGCTGGGAATCGACTCCATCAACTCGCTCGAGCTCCTTGTCTGGGTGGAGAACGAGTTCGACATCCAGATCGACGACGCCGACCTGTCGACCGCGCTCGTGGACTCGCTCGACACGCTGGCGAGCTACGTGAGCGCGCGGCTCGCCGCGAAAGGCACAGCGGCGGCATGAGGCGCGCGGTCGTCACCGGCATGGGCGCGGTCACCCCGCTGGGCACTGGCGTCGCGGCGCTGTTCGCGGGGCTCCGCGAGGGGCGCTCCGGCCTCGGTCGCCTCGAGGGGATCCCCATCGCACGCGGAAAGGCCCTCGCGGGCCAGGTGCGCGACGCCGCCTTCACCGCGCCTGGACGACTGACCAGGATGGTCGTCTGCGCGATGGACGAGGCGCTGGCGCAGAGCGGGATCGATCGCCGAGAGCCCGCGGGGCTGTTCGTGGCCACTGTGGCAGCGGACAGCCGCGATCTTGAGGACTTGTACGAGCAATTCCGCGAGGCGATCCCGAGCGACGAGGTGCTCGCGGCCATGAGGCGCTATCCGAACGGGTTTCTGGCCGATTTCATCGCCGCGCATTATGGCCTTTACGGACCGCGCGACGTCAACACCAACGCCTGCGCCTCGGGCAACGTGGCGCTGGCGCGCGCGCTCACCGCCATTCGCCTCGGCCAGGTAGAGCGCGCGATCGTGTGCGGCTGCGAGCAGATGAAGCCGACCATGTACTGGGGGGCGGAGCGCGCCGGTCTCGTGGGGCACGATCTACGCCCCTTTCACAGGGATCGCGAAGGGACCGTCTTCGGCGAAGGAGTCGGCGTGCTCGTCCTCGAAGAGATGGATTCGGCCCTGGCGCGCGGCGCGGCGCCCCTGGCCGAGCTCGCAGGCTGGGGCGTGGCGTGCGACGAGGACCCGCACGTCATCGTCCCGCAGCTGGACGGGCGCGCCAACGCGCGGGCGCTGAGCTATGCCCTGCGCGACGCTGGCATCTCCGCAGACGAGGTTGACTATTTCAACGCCCACGGCACGGGCACCGTCAACATCGACCGAATCGAGGTGCTGGCGGCGAAGCAGCTCTTCGGCGAGCGCGCGTCGAAGGTGCCCATCAGCGCCACGAAGTCGCTGACCGGGCACATGTCGGGAGCGTCGCCCATCGTGGAGGCGATGGCCTGCATCATGGCCATCCGCGATGGGTTCGTGCATCCCACGGCCAAGCTCGACATGGTCGATCCGGACCTGGATCTGGATTTCGTGCCGATCCGGGGGCGCGCGCACGAGACGCGGTGCGCCCTGTCCAACTCCATGGGCGGCGGCGGCACCAACGCCTCGGTGGTCCTGCGTCGCTTCGAGCGCGGGCGCGATCCGCGGCCCGATCCCTTGAGCGCCGAGGTGGTGATCACCGGGACCTCGGTCCTCATGCCGGACGGCGCCGGCGTCGAGACGCTCGTCAAGCGCCTCTCCTCGGACGGCGGCCGGACCATCGACTGGCTGGACATCGACGAGGTGCTCAAGCCGCCCTCAACGCTGCGCTACATGAATCGGTGCGGACAGCTCGTCGCCGCTGCGTCGGCGATCGCCGCGAGGCGCGCCGACCTCCAGGCGGCCGGCTACGACCAGGACCGTGTGGCCGTGATCATGGGCACGATGTTCGGCGGCACGACGACGTGGAGCGACCTCCTGTGCAGGGTGTTCGCACAGGACCCGCGCCACATCACCCCTTCGATGGCGCTCGAGCACGGGCACCACCTCGGCGTGACGCTCGCGGCGCGGGCGGTGGGGGCGAGAGGCCCGAACGTCACGCTAACCGGCGGCGTCGTGGCCGGCGCGCAGGCGGTCGGGTTCGCGTGCGACCTGTTGCGCCTCGAGGTGTGTGACGCGGTGGTGGTCGGCGGCGCGGACATCCTTGACGAGCCGCTGCTCCGCGCGGCCGAGATCGTCCGCAGGGCGGGCGGCGCGGCGCCGCCCGTGCTGGTCGAGGCGGCCGCCTGCGTGGTTCTGGAGCGACGCGATCGCGCGCACGCGCGCGGCGCCAGGGTGGAAGCGTGCATCGCGGGGCACGGCTCCTTCGCCGCGCCGGTCGGCGTGCTGGAGGCCGATCGCCAGGCAACATCGCTCACGACGGCGCTCGAGCAGGCCGCCCGTGGCCTGCGTGGCCGCCTGGGCGTCATCGGGACCGGCGCGAGCGACAGCCTCCGCGCGCTGGAGCGGCGCGGGGCGAGCGATGTTCTCTCGGATCGCGCCGTGGCGTTCCTGGAGCTCGGCGCGTACCTCGGCGAGACGATGGCGTCGGGAGCGCCGCTCGGCGTCGCGCTCGCAGCCCAGTACGTCGGGCGCGACGCGGGGTTCTGGAAGGAAGGGACGGTCCGGACCGACGGCATCGTCGTGACCAGCATGGCGGTCGGCGGCAATGCCGCGGCGATCGGCGTGGTGCAGCCGTGAGACACGCGTTCGTCACGGGAGCGAGCCGGGGGATCGGGCGCGCAGCGGCGAGCGCGCTGGCTGCCGAGGGCCTCGTCACGTGGCTGGGGTTCAAGGAGCGCGAGGACGCCGCCAGGGATCTCGCCTCCGAGATCGCGCGCGGCGGCGGGGAGGCGCGTCCGCTGCATGTCGACGTGGCGAGCCCCGAGAGCTGCAAGGAGGCCATCCGGACCATCGACTCCGTGGGTCCTCTGGTCGCCTTCGTCCACGCAGCCGGGGTGCACGAAGAGCTCTCCATGCTGCGGGGGAACGAGGCGCACTGGCGGCGCGTCGTGGATACGAACCTCACCAGCTTCTACTCGCTGGGCGTCCACGTGGCGAGATCGATGATGCGAGCCCGGGGCGGGAGCGTCGTGGCCATCGGGTCGGTCGTCGGACGCTGCGGCCTCGAGCACAGCGCAGCCTACTGCGCGAGCAAGAGCGGGCTCGTGGGGCTCGTGCGCTCCATGTCACGCGAGCTCGGGCGCCACGGCATCCGCGTCAACCTGGTGTCCCCCGGCTGGATCGAGACGGACATGACGCGTGGGCGTCCGGTCGAGCGCGTGCTCGCGCGCATCCCGCTGAGTCGGACGGGCACGCCCGAGGACGTCGCCGCCTGTGTTCGGTTCTTGTGCTCGGAAGGCGCCGCGTACGTCACAGGGGCGGAGATCCCGGTGGCGGGCGGCCTCGACATGTGAGGGTCAGGGCGGATGCTTCGGGACAAGAACGTCACTGCCTTGGTGTTCGATCTGGACGGGGTGATCGTCGATTCCGAGCCGGTCATGCGCCTCGCCTACACGATGAGCTGCGCGGAGCACGGCGTGGTCGGCGCCCCGCCCATCGAGCACTTCCTCCGCTACATGGGAATGCCGCTCGAGGCGATCCTGGCGACGCTGAGGCTACCGGCGGCGATGGCGGAGACGTACCGGAAGATCAGCCGGGAATCCCTCGATCGCGTCACGATGTACCCCGGCGCGTTCAAGATGGTGGTGGCCGCTCGCGAGCGGCTCCCCGCGCTCGGGCTCATGACGGGCAAGGATCGGCTCCGCACGCTCGAGATCCTGGAGAGGTTCAAGCTGCGCGAGCTGTTCGACCTGGTGGTGTGCGGCGACGACCCGTTCCCTGGCAAGCCGCACCCCGACGGGTTAGCATGGATGATCCGGCAATTCGGTGTCTCCCCCGGATCGGTGGTGATGCTCGGGGACTCGTCGCTCGACATCGCCTGTTGCCTCGCGGCCGGTGCGGTCCCCTGCGGCGCGCTCTGGGGCTTCTCCAGCGCCGCCGATCTGTCACAGGCCACCGCCGTGTTCGGATCGGTGGAGCAGTTTCACGCCTGGATCACCGGAGCCAGCGCCCGGCACGCGGCCGAGAGCGTCTGGCAGTGGATGTGAGGATCGAAGCGGCTCATACGCACCGAGCCAGCGCAGGAGGATATCGTGGAGAAGCTCGCAATCGAAGGCGGTCGGCCCGCCTGTCCCCCCGGCACCATTCCGCCATGGCCCATTTTCGATCATCGTGAAGAGGAGGGGCTCTCGCGCGTCCTCCGCAGCCGGGTCTGGTGGCGCGTCCCGGGCAAGGAGGTCGACGCGTTCGAGGCCGAGTTCGCCGCCTTCCATGACGCCAGGCGCGCCCTGGCGGTGACGAACGGAACCCAGGCCATCGAGCTCTCGCTGGCGGCCCTAGGCGTGGGGCGCGGCGACGAGGTGATCGTGCCTGCCTTCACCTTCGCGTCGACCGCCACCGCCGTGCTGGCAGTGGGTGCGCTCGCGGTCCCGGTCGACGTAGATCCCGACACCTACTGCATCGATTTGCGGGCCGTGCGGAGGGCCATCACGCCGCGCACACGCGCGATCCTCCCGGTGCACCTCGCCGGGCACCCCTGCGACATGCAGGCGCTGAGCGAGATCGCCGCGCAGCACGACCTGCATCTCATCGGCGACGCGGCGCACGCGCACGGCGTGCGCTGGGCGGGAGAGAGCATCACGCGGCTCGCGAAGATCAGCATCTTCAGCTTCCAGTCGGGAAAGCTGATGACCGCGGGCGAGGGCGGCGCTGTGGTTTACGACGACGAGTCGCTCGCAGAGCGGCTGTGGGTCCTGCACTCCTGCGGGCGGCCGCGCGCTGACAGGAGCTACCGGCACGTTGCCACCGGTACCAACCTGCGCGTGACCGAGCTCCAGGGAGCTATCCTGCGCGCTCAGCTCGCGCGCCTGCCGGACCAGCTCGCCGAGCGCGAGGAGGCGGCGCCCCGGCTCGACGCGCTGCTCGGATCGATCGGCGGGCTGCGCATGGCGAAGCGCGATCCGCGCGTGTCGCGCCACGGCCATTACATGTACATGATCGAGCTCGACGAGCTGCGCAGCGACATCGATCGCGACGCGCTCGTCGACGCGCTGGTCGCCGAGGGGGTGCCGGCGTTCCGTTCCTACATGGCGATCCCGGACTTCCCGGCCTTCGCCGAGGGCAGCGGCTCACCCGAGGTGCGAGAGGCCATGAATCGGCAACCGGTGCCAGTTTCGCGCAGGTTCGCCGCGCGCTCGCTGTGGCTGCACCACGCCGTGCTCCTCGGAGGCGCTGAGGTCCAGCGCAGCGTTGCCGCTGCGTTCGACAAGGTCCTACGGCGCATGGGCCGCGCGTCGAAAACTGCGAGGTGAGCGCCATGAAGAGGGCCATTGTCATCATCACCGAAGGGGCCTCGCGACCGCTGCTCGAACAGTGGGTGGCAGCGGGACTGCTGCCCGGCTTCGCCTCCCTGCTCCAGAGCGGGCGTCACGGCCTGATGCGTTCAGACATCGTGCCTTACGAGCCGCCTGGCCTGATATCTGCCTTCACCGGGGCCAGCCCGGGCGAGCACGGCGTGTACTCGTACTGGGCCGCCCAGAACGCCGATATCCAGCCGAGGGTGCTGCAGCCGGGCGACATCGCGCGTCCGCTGCTGTGGAATCGGCCCGAGTTCGGGCGGCGCAGGGTGGCGCTGGTGAACCTGTTCGGCACCTGCCCCGTCGAGCCGCTGAACGGATCTTCGATCGCTTACCCGATGCAGCAGACGGTGCACGCGTGTCATCCCAGAGGGCTCCTGCTCGAGCTCTCGCAGGCCGGCATCCGCATCCATCACGATGTGTCGATCTGGTATGCCGGTCAGGCGCGGGAGACCTTCCTTTCGCGGGTGCTCGAGGCCGACGTGCAGCGGACTCAGGCCGCCTTTTATCTCTGGAACAAGGAGCGGCCCGATCTCCTCGTGCTCAACCTGACCGGGATCGATCGCGTAGCGCACTTCTACTGGCACGAGCTTGAGCCCGGCTCGCCCATCGCCCCGGAGCAGGGCGCCATCTTCCGCGCATTCCAGACGGCGGACCTGACGATCCGGCGCGCGACCGAGCTTCTGGACGACGAGACGAGCTTGCTCGTCTTCTCCGAGATCGGCTCCGGGCCGCTCCGCGCCTTCTGCTCCGTCAACGCTGCGCTGGAGAAGGCGGGCCTCCTCCGGACCGAGGGACAGGAGATCGACTGGGGGAGCACCGCGGCGTTCGAGGCGGTGCAGGGGACCCACGGCGTCAACATCAACCTGCGCGGCCGCAACCGCGCCGGTATCATCGAGCCCGAGGACTACGATCGAACGCGCCGACAGACGCGCGACGCCCTGATCGCGGCCACGAACCCCTACACCGGGCTGCCGCTCTTCAAGGCGGTCCGCCTGCGCGAAGAGGTGTATGCCGGGGAGTGCCTGCCCCGCGCGCCGGACCTCGTGGTCGAGCCGCTGGACGAGCGTTACCTGCCGCTCGGCGACCCGTTCTGGGCGCGCGCGGTGAACCGGACGTTGCAGAGCGGGTGGCACCGCCGCGATTCGTTCTGGGCCGCTGTCGGCACGGCGGTGGGCGCGGGCGAGGCGGAGGAAGGCCGGCCCGCGGCGGTCTATCCGACGCTCTGCCGCATGCTCGGCATCGACGTCGACGCACGGGGGCTGTGGTGAGCTGCGTCCGCGTCCTGCCGTTTGCCATGACCCAGGTGGACGACCGCCATGCATGCGTCGGGTCGCTCACCGAGGACGGGCGCTGGGTTCGCCCCGAACCCGTGACGCTCGACATGGTCGACCGGGCGTTCGTGTACCGCACCTGGACCGAGCTCGCGCTCGTCCCTTCGGCGCACCCCGACGCGCGCCCCGAGGATCGTGCGATGTTGCAGGCGCCGCGGCCGCTCGGCCGGATCGACGCAGCCGCGTGGAAGGAGCTGGCCGAGAGGCACCTCGACCCGGACGTGCTCACGGCGCTCGGCGGCGAGAGGAGCCTTGGCCTCGTGAAAGCATCCATCGAGCGCCTGTATCTGAAGCGTTCCACCGGTGGGAGGCGCTTCGTGCGCATGGTCTTCACCGACCGTGCCTCGCGCACCTACGACTGGATCGTCCCCGAGCTGCGCCTTCGCCGGCTCATCGAGCGTCACGCGCAGGGCGATCGGATCGACCCGCGCGCGGAAGAGCACGTCCGCCGCGCGCTGAACGACGCAGAGATCTACCTGTGCCTCGGCCTCACCAAGCCCAATCACAGGCTCCCGGGGCAGTTCCGCGGGTGCCATCCGCTCGTCGTGGGGCTCCACGCCCTCCCCGAGCCCGAGGAGCTCACGTCATGAGGCTGGGAATCATCGGCGCCGGCTGGGTCGCGATGAACGCTTATATCCCCGCAGGCGCGAAGGTCACGCACGTGCTCGACATCGACCCCTCGCGCGCCACGGAGCTTGCCGCCCGCTGCGGCGCCGTTGTGGTCTGGGACCTCGACGCGCTGGTTGCGCAGGTGGACGCCCTCATCGTGTGCACCCCGCCCCACGAGCACCCGGACGCGCTGCTTCTGGCGATGCGCGCGCGCAAGCCCGCGCTGTGCGAGAAGCCGGTCATCCGAGCACCCGCGGAGGCAGAGCTCGATCCTCGGCTCGTCATGGGGAGCGCCACCACCCGCCTGCGTGACGACGTCCAGCAGCTCCTGCGCTGGGTCGAGGAAGAGAGGCTCGGCGGCCTTCGCCGGGTCGCCTTGCGCTGGATACGGGGCGCCGGAGTTCCGGCCCCGGGTTCGTGGAGGACCGACCGCGCCTGCGCGCCGCTAGGTGTGCTCGAGGACCTGGGGCCGCACCTGCTCGACGTGGCCCAGGCCATCGTCCCCGACGACGACCCGCGTGTGGTGGAGAGCGTGCTCGCCTGTCGTCACGGGGCGTGCCCCAGGAGCGCGGCCTGGTTCGGCGGCGAGGGCAACAGCAGCTACGCTGTGCCCGATTACTGCGCAGCGCGCCTGGCCACGGCGCCGGGCGTCGAGGTGCAGATCGAGGTGGCGTGGGCCGACGCCGAGCCGCGCGACGTCGCCCAGATCGTGATCGAGGGGGAGCGCGGGCGCGCAGCGCTCGACGGGCTGTTCGGCTTCTCGACGGAGCGACGCGTGGCCGAGCAGACCTGCCGACTCGCGTCTGGCGGCGCCGTCGAGCTCCTCCACCTCGATCCCGGCCCCGGGGCTCAACAACGGGCGTTCTCGCGCTCGATCCAGCGCTTCGAGCGGTTCTGTCTCGGGCTGGCCCCTGCCTGCGCCGACGCCCACGAGATCCGCCGCGTGGCGCGCTGGATGGAGCTCATCGAGGAGCACCACCGGCTGATGCGGGAGATGCCGCAATGATGATCGGCATCGACATAGGCGCCACGTCCTGCCGCGCGGTCGTCGACGGGCGTCCGCTCGCGGAAGCGTCCACCCCGACCCCTCCGCGCGCGCTGGGCGACGTGCTCCGGTCCTTCCGCCCCCGAGGCGCGGCCATCGAGGGCGTGGGGATCGGGTTTGCTGCCAGCGTGGGCGCCGACGGCCGAGTAGCGGCGTGGTCGAACCGCCCCGCGTACGTCGGGCTCGACGTCGACACCCTGGCGCGATCCATCTTCGATGCGCCGGTGGTCTGGCTCGACGACTGCGCCGCCGCCGCGGTGGCCGAGCACGGTGACGAGGCGACGACGAGCACCCTTTACGTCGGCGTGGGCACCGGCATCGGCGCGGGCTTCGTGGATCGTGGCCGCCTCCTCGAAGGGGCCACGCGCTCCGCGATGGCGCTGGGGCACGTGCGGGTCCCGTCGGCGGGTGACGCGCCGTGCACCTGCGGAGCGCGGGGCTGCGTGCAAGCGGTGGCGAGCGGCCGCGCGCTCGCCAGCAAGGGGGTCGAGCTCCGGCTCCCGCCCGGAAAGATCGCGGCGAGCGCCGCGCAAGGCGATCCGCAGGCGCGCTCGCTCCTCATGTCGATCGTCGAGCCGCTCGCGGAAGCCGTGGCGCTCGCCTGCAAGCTCCTCGATCCGACACGCGTCGTGCTCGGCGGAGGCCTGAGCGAGGCGGGCCCGTGGCTCACGGCGGCGCTCGGCGCGCGCGTGCCGGTGCCCGTTGTCGGGGCTCGCCATGGACGGCTCAGCGCGGCGCTGGGCGCGCTCGCACACGCCCGAGCTCACGTGCGGAGAAACGCATGACGCACACCAAGACAAGCACCATGAAGGGCGTCTGGGCCGACGCCGAAGCGTACGAGCCGTACATCGGTCGGTGGAGCCGCCCGGTGGCGCGGCAGCTCGTGGAGTGGGTGGGGGTCCACGGCGAGTGGCTCGACGTCGGCTGCGGCACGGGCGCGGTGAGCGAGGCCATCGTCGAGTGGTCCCCCGGATCGAGGGTAGTCGCCCTGGATCGATCCGAGGGATACATCGCCTATGCGACGCGCCTGTTGGCTGGCAGGCCGGTGCGCTTCGTCCACGGCGACGCGCTGGAGATCGCGTTCGATGACGACCGATTCGACGCGGTGGCCTCTGGCCTCGTGCTGAATTTCCTCTCCGACGCGCCGCGCGCCGTCGCGGGCATGGCGCGCGTGGCTCGACGGGGCGGCGCCTTGGCGGCCTACGTCTGGGACTACGCCGGGGGCATGGGGTTCTTGCGTGCCTTCTGGGACGTCGCCCACGAGATCGACCCGACGGCGGTGAGCCTGGACGAAGCACGCAGGTCCCCGCTCTGCGCGCCGCAGCCGCTGGCGGAGCTCTTCCGCAGCGCAGGCCTCCACGAGGTGAGCACGAGGGCCATCGAGGTGGAGACGCACTTCGCCAGCTTCGATGATCTCTGGAGGCCGTTCCTCGGCGGACAGGGGACGGTCGGCAGCTTCGTGATGAGGCTGCCCGAGGCGCAGCGCAACGAGATCCGCGATCGCCTCTGGCGCAAGGTGGGCAAGGGACGCATCGAGCTGCGCGCCCGCGCCTGGGCGGTGAAGGGCCTCAAGCCATGATGTCCAAGGTCGCGGTGTCCATCGCGCCGAAGAGTCCCTCGGAGTGCCGCGCCGGCATGGCGGCCGTCGCGGGGCGCGCGGGGTTCGTGGAGGTGCGGCTCGACGCGATGGAGCGAATCGATCCCGACGCGCTCCGGCACGCGCCGCTCCCGGTGATCGCCACCTGCCGCCCCATGCGCGAGGGGGGGCGCTTCGGCGGACCGGAGAGGGAAAGGCTCGACATCCTGAGGTGCGCCTCGCAATGGGCCGCGTACGTCGACATCGAGTGGGACACCGCGGATCGGTTCGAGAGCGCCAGGGCTCGCACGCTGGTGTCCCGCCACTGGTTCGATCACATGCCTGACCTGCACCAGGAATACCGGCGCCTGCGCCGGCGCGGCGACGCCGTGAAGCTCGCCGCGCCGGCACGCACGGCGGAGGACGCCGCCCACGTGCTCGACGTCCTGGCCGCGGCGACCTCGCCGCTGATCGCGATCGGCATGGGCGACGCGGGCAGGCACGCGCGCCTCGCTGCGCTGGCGCTCCCGCATTGCCTGGCCACCTACGTCGCCCTGAAACGAGGGCAGGAGACGGCGCCTGGACAGCCCTCGCTCGACGATGTGCTGGAGCTATCATGAGCACGCGCTCCCTCTGGCACTGGGCCAACGCATACAAGATGAGCGCGGCCATCTTCGCCCTCGAGGAGGTGGGCGCGCTCGCGGCCATGGCCGCGGCTCCGCGCTCGATCGAAGAGCTCAGTTGGCTCGACGCGGACGCGCTGGCCCCGCTGCTCACCATGCTGCTCCACGCCGGGCTGCTCTCCTGCGAGGACGGGAGGTACTCGCTCGTGGGCGGCTCGCTGCTTCCGCTGCTCGCGCACGAGAGGCGCGTGCGATCGCGCTTCTCGCAGGAGGTCATCGTGGCCCGTCTGCGCGGCCAGGGCGGCTCCGATCCGATGGACGCGCCGGGGGCCGAGGCGCGCTGGCCGGAGTACCACGCCGCCATGAGCGTGAGCGCGCGATCGATCGCGCCGCATGTCGTCCGCGTCACCCGGCTGAGGCGCGGCGAGCACGTGATCGATCTGGGCGGCGCCGACGGCGCCCTCTTCGCAGCGCTCAAGCACCTCGTCCCCGGGATCCGCGGCACCGTCGTCGACCGCCCCTCGGCCGCGCCGCACTGGCGCGCGGTGGAGGACGCGCGCTTCGTCGGGCTCGATCTGCGCGCGCTCGACGGCGACCTCCTGGCCGACGCCGACGTGGTGCTCCTCTCCAACGTCCTGCACCTCTTCAACGCTGCCGACCGCGGCGTCATGATGAAGAAGATCCTCGATCACGTGCGCCCGGGCGCGCGCGCCGTGGTGTACGACGTCTTCGTGTCACGCGGCGTCGCGGACGCGGGCCTCTTCATGGTCCTCGACTGGATGCTGTGCGGCCACCGATTCGACCTGACGGCCGAGCAGATGGCGTCAGAGCTCGTCTCGCTCGGCTGGTCGAATCCGGTCACTCACATCGTACCGACCCTGCCGGGCGCGTTCGTCTCGGCCCTCAAACCCGCGAGCGGAGCCACACCGTGAGACACCTGCGCGACTTCCTCTCCGAGCTCTCGACCGGAGGACCTGTATCCATGCTCGGCGGACACTATCGCTGGCCTGGGAGCCCCAGCTCGTTCGCGGTGAACTCGATAAAGCACGTCGTGGCGCTGGCGGCTGAGCTTAGCGGCCGCGCCGTGACCTCGACCGTGTTCCTGGACGACATCGGCGCCGGGGCCGCCTGCGCGGCCGGACGCTGCGACGTGGGGCTCCATCACACCATCCCGCAGGCGACGATCGACGGCCTGGAGCGGTGGGCGGCCGAGGAGCTGCCCGCGCTGGAGACGACCCTGGTCGAGTCCGAGCGTGGCTGGATCGCCCCCGCCAGGCGGCTGCGCGACATCCTGCGCAACTGCAGCGCCTTCGTCCCTGGCCACCCCGCCATTGAGGTGCTTCGCGACGGCGTGTCCTCCGATGCCGGGCCCGTCCGCTGGCTCAGGGCGCTCGAGATGGCGCTCTACATCGGGGCGAGGCCGCTGTTCCGACCGTTGCTCCTGGGGCACGAGTCGCGCCTCGCGCTGCCGCCGGTGCTCCTCGAACGAACCATCACCAACGCCGCTTCGCGGAACCTGCACAAGGCGCGGAAGGCCAGGCGCCCGACCGGCCTCAGGGTCGATGACCCGGGTGATGGGTCGGTCCTCTACTGGGTACCCGGGCTCGATCGGGAGCGCATCGAGCTCCGCCGCGAGGAGAGCCGGGATGGCGTGAGCCGGGCAGCCAACAAGTGCGCCGCGATCCTCTCGCAGCTCTTCTTCCACATGCTCAAGGGAGCGAAGACTAAGCGCGCGTCGGTCTTCTACCTCGTCCCCTCGTACGACCGCGCGCGCTTGCGCGACGGCATGGTCGCGTTCTTCCATATCTATCACGATCTGGCCGCGTGGTTCGGGCTCAAGGAGGCCACCTTGGTGTCCGGCTTCTACACCGACCCGGATCGCTCCGAGATCATGTGTGACGTCGTGTCACGCCGGCAGGACGACGCGCTCCCCCATCTCGGCGTGCACAGGCTGCGCGTCGGCGGCGCGCCGGCGCGATCCGCGGCCCCGCGGCGGATCTACGCCGACAACAACGCGACCACCGCGACCGATCCGTCGGTCCTCGAAGCGATGATGCCTTACCTGGGCGGCTCGTTCGGCAACCCCAGCTCGGCGCACTGGTCCGGCTGGGAGGCGGAGCACGCGGTGGCCGAGGCGCGGCAACGCGTGGCGGAGTCGATCGGCGCCGACCCGGAGGAGGTCTTCTTCACCTCGGGAGCGACCGAGTCGAACAACTGGTTGCTCCGCGGCTTCCCGCACGGCGTCCTCGTCACCTCGCCGATCGAGCACAAATCGGTGCTCGTGACCGCCCTGGAGATGCAGCGCGGCGGCCGCGAGGTGCGCATGGCGCCCATCACGCCCCAGGGGGAAGTGGACCTCGCCGCGCTGAAGGAGCTCATCACCCCCGGCTCGCTCGTCTCGCTGATGGCGGCGAACAACGAGATCCACACGCTGCTCGACCTGGACGCGGTGGGCGAGCTCTGCCAGCAGCGGGGCGCCCTCTTCCACACCGACGCGGCGCAGGCGCTGGGCAGGATGCCGCTCGACGTGCGGCGGGCGCGCATCCACGCCATGAGCTTGTCGGCGCACAAGATCCATGGGCCCAAGGGCATCGGCGCGCTCTACGTCTCACGCGACCTCCACCACCGGCTCGGCGCGCTCCTGAGCGGCGGCGGTCAGGAGAGGAACCTGCGCGCTGGCACCTTGCCGACCGCGCTCATCGTGGGCTTCGGCGCCGCCTGCAGCCTCGCGCGCCAGTGCTACGCGCTCGAGGTGCAGCGCTTGCAGGCGATATCCCAGCGCTTCCTGGTGGAGCTCTCCGCGCGCGAGGTCCGCTACGACATCGTTGGACCTCCGGACCTGCGGCGTCGCCGTCCGGGTTCTCTGTGCCTGTTCTTTCCCGATATCGACACCGTCCGGCTGTCCGAGGTGCTGTCCGAGATCGCGGTCAGCCAGACCTCGGCCTGCAATGGCCAGGGAGTGGGCAGTCACGTCCTCGCGCATCTCGGGTTCACCGTGGCCGAAGCACAGCGGATGTTGCGGATCGCCTTCGGGCGCTTCAACACGGAGGAGGACGCGCTCGTCATCGCCGGACGCATCGCCGCCGTGCTGCACGGCGATCCGTGCGAGGAGCGGCGTGCGGCCTCCTGAGTCATGCGTCGGCCAGGGCCGCCCCGAGATCGGCCCCATGGCCGAGCGCCACCATGGCGAGGACCCGCGCCTTCACCGAGGTGAGCTCGCCCGCGAGGAGCGTCCCCGCCTCCACCAGGTCCTTCGCGCCGATGCCGCCGGCGTACTTGGGCCGCATGCGCCCCATCGGCGATCGTGCGGCGAGGATCACCGCAACGCCTCGCTCGAGCGCGTGCAGCATCCCGAGGCGCGCCCCCGGCGACACGACGCCGAGCCCCGGGAAGCCCTCCACCACCACGGCGCGCGCTCCGGCGGCGACCGACGCGCGGAAGAACCGGTCATCGCTGCCCAGCACCACCTTGATCAGATCGACATTGACCTCGATCCGGGCTGGCGCGTACCGGGGCCGCTGCGGGAGGCGCTTGGTGAACACGATGCGATCCTCGTCGGCGCGCCCGAGGATGCCGAGATCCATCGAATCGAAGGTGGCGACGTTGCTCTTGTGCGCCTTCTGCACGTCGCGCGCTGCGTGGATCAGCTCGTTGAAACAGACCATGGCGCCGAGGCCGCGCGCCTCCGGGCACGCCGCCGTCCGCACGGCATTCACGAGGTTGCGCGGCCCGTCGGTGTCGGCGGCGCCCGCGTCGAGCTGTGCGCCAGTCCAGACGATCGGCTTCTCGGTGGTGTTCAGGAGATCGCAGAAGTAGCTCCCCTCCTCGATGGCACCGGTGCCCGCGGTCACCACCACGCCGCAGACGTCCGGGCGATCGAGCCAGCTCAGCGCTTCCCGGGCGATCGCGAAGAGATCGTCCGGGGACAACGCGCCGCCAAGCACGCTGGAGAAGGGGATCACGTGCAATGCCACGGGCGCCTCGATCGACCCGATGGTGCCTTCAATCGAGCCCGGCGCGGGGGCCACGCCGCCTCTGACCGCGTCATACCGAGAGGCGATCGTCCCCCCGGTGGTGATGATCACGACGAGCATCGTCTATCTCCTTTGCGTCGCGAGGGTGCCGGTCGCGGTGACGGCGATGGTGCCGTCCTCGAGCGCGATGGATCCGGCGCAGCGCCCGAGCCACCGGTGATGCTCCACGATGCGCGCTTCGCAGCGGACGCGCTGGCCGACGCGCACAGGGGCGATATAGCGCAACGAGAGCTCGGCGGTCACCATGAATCGGTTCGGGTCGAGGGACCAGATCACGGCGCCGAACGCCTCGTCCAGCGCCGCGGCGAGCACCCCACCGTGGGCCAGCGTCGGATGCCCCGCGAAGCGCTCCAGTACGAGCCACACCGCCGCCACGTGCCCCGGCGCGATGGCCTCGAAGGCCAAACCGAGGCCCACTTCTTGCTCTGTGCCGCAGGCGAAGCAGGTCTTGCTCCGCGGGATCGCCTGTCTCATGGTCGGACCGCAGAAACTAGTATTGTTTATACTATCGCCCCGTGCTATCAGAGTCGAGCGCGTGCTGCGCTGATCGGGAGCCAGCGTTTCATGAGGGCGAAGCTCGGGTACGTCATCTTGTATGTGGACGACGCGGACGCGGCGTTCGATTTCTATTCCTCGGTCTTCGGGCTCAAGGAGCGCTCTCGGCACGACGGATACATCGAGCTGGAAACGGGGGCGACCGTCTTTGCCTTGTGCGAGCGGCGGTTCGTCAAGAAGAGGCTCGGCATCAGCTTCGGCCCGAAGGGGCGTGGCGCCAGCGAGGTCGCTTTCGTGTTGCCGCGTGCGCAGATCGGCGAGGCGTTCGAGCGCGCGGTCGCAGCGGGCGCCGAGCCGCTCCTCGAGCCTGTCGAGCAGCCCTGGGGGCAGCTCGTCAGCTACGTGAGGGACCCGGACGGCCACCTGGTAGAAATCTGCTCTCCGGACGTCTGAGGCCACACGCGATGGATTGAGTTGACATCCGGCCGCTCCGCCGGCCGGCGGAGGTTTGCCGTGAGCTCTGCTGCACAGTCGGAGAACAACAAGAAGTGGCTGGTCCTGGCGACCATCGGCCTGTCCGTCTTCATGGCCATGATCGACAGCAGCATCGTCAACCTCACACTGCCGACGTTCGCGCGGGAGATGGGGGTCAGCTTCGCAGCGGTCCAGTGGATCGTGCTGTCGTACATGCTGACGGTGACCACCCTCATGTTGAGCGTCGGGCGGCTCGCCGATATCGTCGGGAAGCGGCCGATGTTCGTGGTCGGCCTGGCCATCTTCACCGTCGCCTCCGGGATGTGCGCCATCGAGGTGTCGCTCGCGTGGCTCATCGGCTGGCGCGTGGTGCAGGGAGTGGGCGCCTCGGTGGTCATGGCGCTCGGGCCCGCGATCCTCACCGAGGTGTTCCCTCCCGCCGAGCGCGGCAAGGCCCTCGGCATGATCGGCACCACCGTGAGCGCCGGCATCGTCCTCGGGCCCACGCTGGGTGGCTTCATCCTGGGGTCCCTCGGCTGGGGCTGGATCTTCCTGGTCAACGTCCCGCTCGGGATCATCGGTTGCATCGTGGGGGCGCGCACGCTGCCGGCGCCGGTGGAGACCAGGGGCCAGAAGTTCGATATCGCCGGTGGGGTGACGATGTTCGGGGCGCTCCTGAGCCTGCTGCTGGCCCTGACGCTGGGACAGCGGATGGGGTTTGGCGCCCCGCATATTCTCGGGCTGTTCGCCGCGAGCGTGGTCCTCGGCGCGGCGTTCGTGAAGATCGAGAACTCCGTGAAGCAGCCGCTCGTGCAGCTCCCCTTGTTCAACAACACGATCTTCAGCGTCAATCTCGTGTCGAGCTTCCTCTCCTTCATCGCCACCGCGGGCACGCTGATCCTCATGCCCTTCTTCCTGCAGCAGGTGCTCCACTACGGAGCCGAGCGCACCGGGCTTCTCCTGTCGGTCATGCCGATCGTGATCGGCGTGGTGGCTCCCATCGCCGGAACGCTCTCGGACAAGTACGGAGTCCGCCCCATCACCGTCGCGGGCCTCGGCGTGCTCCTGCTCGGGTACCTCGCCGTGAGCGGACTCACCGCGCAAAGCACCACCCTCGATTACATCCTCCGATTTCTGCCCGTCGGGCTGGGGCTGGGGTTGTTTCAGTCACCGAACAACAGCGCCATCATGGGGAGCGTCCCCCGCGAGCACCTCGGAATCGCCTCCGGTCTGCTCGCCGTATCGCGCACGCTGGGGCAGACCAGCGGGGTGGCGATCATCGGCGCTCTCTGGTCCGCGCGGGTCGCGACGCACGGAGGCACGGCCGAGGGGAGCGCGGCCCCGGAGGCACAGGTCAGCGGGCTGCACGAGACCGCGCTCGTCCTGGCCGGGCTGGTGGCGGTGGCGTTGCTCCTCACCCTGCGCGGGACTCGACCTCGGCGCGAAGAGATCGCCGCCACGACGTAAGGCGGTCATCGAGACCAGCTCGCCGGGAGGTGCCCCATGGAACTCACTGTTCTCAAGGAAGCGAAGCCCGAGCACGACTACAAGTTCGTCCTCGATCCGCGGGTGACGAGCCCCGAGAGCTTCCGCGTGATCTTCGTCATCCTGCTCGATGGAGATCTCGTGATGTCGCCGGAGCACCTCGGGGTCGCGTATATGGCGGCGGTGCTCCGGCGCGCCGGATTCGTGTGCGCGATCGAGGAGGTCGAGCACGGAAATGAGGAAGCGGCGCTCGAGACCATCGCGCGGTTCGATCCACACCTCACGTGCTTCACCCTGATGAGCCTCAATACGCTGAGCTGCCTCAGGTTCTCGGACAAACTGCGGAGCCGCCTTCCGCATACGAGGATCGCCTGCGGCGGCCCGGCCGGAACCTACGCCGGTTTGGACATCCTGCGGCACAATCCTCATGTCGAGATCGTGGCGGTCGGCGAGGGAGAGCCGACCATCTTCGAGCTGGCTCAATGCGTATATCTTGGGGAGCCGCTGGAGCGGTGCCCTGGGATCTGCTACCGCGACGCGGAGGGGCGCCTGCGCCAGACGCCGCTCCGCGCCCTCATGCACAACCTGGATGATCTGCCATTTCCGGCGCGCGACCAGCTCGAGAAGCACGGGGGGAAGCTGGAGTACGTGCGCATCAGCACCAGCCGCGGCTGCGTGGCGCGCTGCGCCTTCTGCAGCGCTCCGCACGTCGGCAATAAGATCCAGCAGGGCAAAGCCTGGCGCGGTCGCTCCCCCGAGTCGGTGCTGGAGGAGCTGACCCAGCTGGTAGATCGCTACAAATTCCGCACGTACGACTTCATCGACTCCACCTTCGAGGATCCCGATGGCGGCAAGATAGGCAAGGCGCGGATTCGCAAGATCGCCAGCGGGATCATCGAACGGAAGCTCGATATCTACTACAATATCTGCATGCGGGCCGAGAACTGGACCGACGGGGACGGGGAGCTGCTCGAGCTCCTCGTCCGCTCCGGTCTGGAGAAGGTCAACGTCGGCATCGAGTCGGGCACCCCGGAGGAGCTCGCGTTGTGGGAGAAGCGCGCCACAGTGGACGATAACGTCCGCATCATTCGCCTGCTGCGGGAGCACGGGATCTATCTGGCGATGGGGTTCATCCAGTTCCACCCGTATTCCACGGTGGACACCCTCAGGCGCAACGCTGAGTTCCTGCGGGCCAACTACGGCCACAACCTGCGGCGCCTCACGGAGCGTCTGGAGATCTACCCCGGCACGCCGCTCATCAAGCGGATGGAGCAGGACGGCCTGCTGGCGCCGGACTACTGGCAGACGCTCGATCACTACGGCTACGGTTACAAGGATGAAGCGGTAGGCAAGCTCGCTCGCCATTTCGCTTCGCTCTACAACAACGAGGACTACCACATGCGCGGCGTGATCACCGACACGTCGGCAGTCTTCGAGTTCGAGACGTTCAACGTGGTCCTCTCGACGTACCTGTTGCGGATCTATCGCAAGTTCAACCATCTGCCGGCGGTGCTCGAGCTACTCGAGGATTTCCGCAACGGAACGCACGCGGTCCACCGGCAGACCGCGGACTTCAACTACCAGTTCTTCATGTCGAACCTCGAGGACGTGCTCGCGGACAGGTTGGACGATGCCAGGCAGCGCAAGGATCTGGATCTGCTCGAGGCACACTTCCGATCCATCATCGACACCATCAAGACGCGGCAGCTCAGGCTGGGCAGGGCTCTCCTGCGCGCCGGCGCCGATCTCACGCTCATCGCCTCCAGCGATGATGTGCGCAGCTTCACGATCGCCAAAACGTATACCGGCGGTGGTACGCCATGCTGGTGAGGAGCCGTTCATGAACACCATCACAGTGGTCTCCGGGCTGCCGCGCAGCGGGACATCCATGACCATGCGCATGCTCGGCGCCGGCGGAGCACCGGTCCTGACCGACGGGCTGCGGGCGCCGGACGAGGACAACCTGCGCGGCTACTTCGAGTTCGAGCCGGTCAAGCAGAAAGATCGATCGTGGATACCCACGGCGCGCGGCAAGGCCGTCAAGATGGTCTATCGCCTGCTGTACGAGCTGCCGCCGGACGAGCGTTATGATGTCATCTTCGTGCGGCGTCGCATGAGTGAAATCCTGGCGTCGCAGAAGAAGATGCTGTCCCGAAGCGGAAGCCGCGTGACGCCCCTGTCCGACGAGCAGCTCGCGGCCATCTACGAGGACGAGGTGAAGAGCGCGCTCATCTGGGCGCGCGCGCAGCCGAACTTCCGGCTCATCGAGGTGAGCTACAACGCCGTCCTCTCGGCTCCGCTGGAGGAAGCAGCGCGCATTGCGGCGTTTCTGGAGCGTCCGCTGGACGTCGAGGCGATGGCGCGGGCCGTGGACGCGGACCTCTACCGCAACCGACACGCCCCCGATCCGACGTCTCCGTGATCCGGAGGAGGCCATGATCCGCGTGTGCCTAGCCTTCCCCGACCTGCGCGAGATAGGGGCGAATCACCTGGGTCAGCGCGTCCTGTACAAGGTGCTCAAGGAGCACCCGGGGGTGGAGATCGATCGCTGTTATGCCCTCCCGTCGACCGCCGCGCCGCTCACGGAGTCCGGTCGATCGCTGTCGGAGTTCGACGTCGTGGGCTTCTCGCTGCAGTCCGAGCTGACCTACACGAACGTGCTGGCGATGGTGGGAGCGGGAGGGATCCCCCTGCGCAGCGAGCAGCGCGATGCGCATCCGTTGATCGTGGGCGGCGGCCCCACGGCGACGCACGCCGAGCCGCTCGCCCCGTTCTGCGACGTGATCCTCATCGGGGACGGCGAGGAGGCGTTCCCCCGGCTCGTGCGCGCGTGGCGCGACGCCAAGGGCTCGCGGAGAGAGCGGCTGCGTGCCCTGGCCTCGCTGCGCGGCGTCTACGCCCCTTCCCTCTATGAGTGCGAGCTGGTGTCGGGCTTCCAGGTCGCACGCGGCCCCCGGGTGGAGCGCGCGCTCGTCCATGATCTCGACGCCTTCCCCTTCCCGGACGACGTGGCGCCGAGCGACGGCCTGTTCCACCGGTCGTCGATCGAGATCGCGCGCGGCTGCACCGAGGGCTGCCGTTTCTGCCAGGCCGGGATGATCTATCGCCCCGTGCGCGAGCGCAGCCCCGAGTCGGTCGCGCGCACGGCGATGTCGATGATCGCGAAGTCTGGGGTCCGGGAGGTGGCCATCACGTCGCTGTCCACCGCCGACCACTCGTGCATCGGCGCCCTGGTGCGGAGCCTCGCGCCGCTCGTGGCCGCGCAGGGGGCGCGCCTCCACGTCTCGGCGTTGCGCGCGCACGCCGTCGATGGCGAGCTGGTGGCCGAGATGCTCGAGCGGGGCGTCGGTGGGCTCACGCTCGCGCCGGAGGCCGCCAGCCAGCGCCTGCGCGACGTGATTAACCGCGACGTCACCGAGGAGGACCTCTTCGCCGCGGCGGGGCGCATGGTCCGCGGCGGGACGCGCTCGATTCACCTGCACTTCATGATCGGTCTGCCCACCGAGACGGAGGAGGACGTGCGGGCCATCGCGCGGCTCGGGTCGCGCCTGCGGAGCCTGGGGGCCGAGCCTGAGATCAGCGTCGCGGCGCACGTCCCCAAGCCGCACACACCGTTCCAGTGGATGGCGTTCGATCCGGACGACATCGAGCGGCGCGCGGGCTGGCTGCGCGAGGAGGCGGACGCGCTCGGTGTCGACGTGCGCATCTGGAGCGGGCGCTCCGCCTGGGTCGAGGCAGCGCTGGCCCGCGGCGATAGGCGGCTGGCGCAGGTGATCGAGCAGGCTTATCGTCTGGGGTGCCGGTTCGACGTGTGGCCCAACCAGCGGCGAGTCGAGCTCTGGGAGCGCGCGTTCGAGGTGTGCGGGCTGCCAGCAAGTCGCTATCTCGCGGCGCGCAGCGTCGGCGAGCCGACCCCGTGGGACTACGCGGACGTGGGGCTCGTGGATGGCTTCCTGGAGCGCGAATATCGCCGCGCGATGCTGGGCGCCCCCAGCCCGCCGTGCGGCAAGCCCCTGCCCGGTCACGCGCGGCCCGTCTGCTACGATTGCGGCGTCGGCTGCGATCTCCGCGCCATGCAGGTGGGGCGAGCAGAGCGGCTCGTCGCCGCCCGGTCGTTGCTTCGCCGTCGGGAACGAGCGGCGCCGTGAAGAGGAAGACGAGCTCGGCGAGGGCGCGGTGAAACGCGCGTGCGCGCTCGTCCTCGAAGGGAAACGGTGCCGGCGAATATGATCGCCGTTGACAGGACATCTAGTCTCATTTATACCAGCCACCACTGCAGCGAACATGGTCCCGTGCGCGGGGCGAAGTTTCCCGTTGCGCGAGACTTGAGAAGGGAGTTCTCGCCGTGGCGGCCATCACCCCGCAGAAGCTCACGCCGATCCTGTTTGTAGAGGACATTGAGTCCGCGCTTTCGTTCTGGACCGAGACGCTCGGCTTCCAGATCGTGGTCAACATTCGTCACGAGGACAAAATCGGATTCGTCATCATGGTCCTCAATGGCGTCGAGGTCATGCTCCAGAGTCGCGCCAGCCTTCAGGCCGACGTGCCTGCGGTGGTCCCCGAGCGCTTCTCCCCCGCTGCCGCGCTGTACATCGATGTACCCGACGTCCGGCCAGTCGCGGAGCACCTGCAGAAGCAGAAGGCGGAGATCCTCGTCCCCCTTCGCACGACGTTCTACGGATCCCAGGAGATTTGGGTGCGTGCGCCGGGCGGGCACGTGATCGCCTTCGCGCAGCCGAAGGCTGACTGACGTGCCGAGTTCCTGAGACTGGCCGGAGGCCGGCAACGGCTTTCGGTCATGATGCACACCTGCATCTGCAGTGCGAGGCTGAACGTGATGCTCACGAACCTTACACCCAACCTGATGGTGGACGATCTCCATTCCGCCATAGCCTTCTACTGCGACGTGCTCGGCTTCGAGCTGGTAAAGACCACCCCTGAGAGAGGGGAAAAAGAGTTTGCCATTCTCATGAGCGGGGATGTCGAATGGATGCTGCAGACCCGCGCGAGCTGGGCCAAGGAGTGCCCGACCATCGCGAAGCTACCGCTCGGCGGCTCGGTGGTCTGCTATGCTGACGTCGACGACGTCCGCGCGCTCCGGCGTCGGGTCGAGGGCAAGGTCGAAGTGATCAAGGACCTCTTCGAGACCACCTACGGTACGATTGAATTTTTCATCCGCGATCCGAACGGGTACATCCTGGGCTTCTGCGAGCACTCGGCGCATTGAGCGCTGCGGGATGACCGCCGCGGAGCGGAAGTACCTGCCGTGGCGCGACAGGTGCGGCCGAATGTGCGAGACCGAACGGCCTGCGTCGAACCAAGCCGAAACCGCCGCGACGAACACGCCATCTAGATTCCGCACGATACTTGTTCGACGAGCCGACGTTTCCAACGATACCTACAACAGGGACAGGTCATGAACAGCAGCGGAATCACTGCGGTCTCTTTCGACGGGACCAAGATCAGCTATTCATTGAGAGGCAGCGCGGAGAAGGCTGACGTCCTCACGGGCGGCGCGTGGCTGCGCGCCCCCGCCGAGATCGCCGATGCGATCGACAAGTCGTCGTTGCGCGCGGTCCTGATGGACCATCGCGGCATGGGCAAAAGTGACAAACCAAGCGATATCGGGGCGTACTCGATCCCTGCATGGAGCAAGGACATCATCAGCGTCCTCGACGCCGTTGGGGCGGAGCGAGCGCCGATCGTCGCGTATTCGCATACGGCGATGGCCGCCGTCGAGCTCGCGCGTGCCAATCCCGAGCGCGTCTCCGCGCTCGTCTTCATCGAGCCGGCTTTGTTCATCGACAAGACGATGCTCAGCGAGCGCGCTCAGCTTGCCTTGAGCGGAAAGTCAGAGGAGGCGGTCCGACACATGCTGCGTTATGCGGCGCCGAGCCTCCATGGCCAGGATCTGAGCAGAATGGTGCAGCAGATACTCGGCAACTACACGAGCCCAGTTGCGCTCGCCGGCGAGTGGCTGGCGCGCGCCAACTACAATGTCGATGAGGCTACGCTCAAGGACATCAACGCGCCGGCGCTAATCATAGGCGGCACACGAAGCAACATCCGGGGGGATATCATGCTGGCTGCCAACGCGCTTCCCAACTGCTCGCTGTGGTGGATTCGCGGCGCGACGCACCTCTGCGTCTACGAACGTCCGTCCGAGGTGGTGAACGTCGTGCAGATGTTCCTCGGATCGCTCTAGTACATTGTCACCCAGGTTCGTCCCGGAGTCGCCGCTCACGGGGCCTGCGCTCCGGCCGCCCCCTTCTGTGGCCCGCCTGCGCTCCGGCCGCCGCGCGACGACCCCGGGACAAACTGGGGTGACGCAGCGCTGGGCTCTGTTGACATGCGTCGCGAGCGGCCCGAGCCCAGGGCGGGTGATCGAGGAGCACTGCAGCACATCGGGCGAGCTCGACCGACGGATCGGCTGCGCAGCCGTTCGTCAGACAGAGCTTGACCTCGATCCGGCGCTCTTGGAGCCTCATTCTCGCGGAACGCCGTTCCGCACCCGGCGTCACCGAGAGCTGCTCGGTGCGCACTCCCTGTCCGAGCGAACGAGCGATCGCCCGAGCAGTCGTTGCTCCACGGTGTCGAGCCACTGCAGCTCCAGCTTGAAGCGCTGGATTCCAAACTCGACCATGAGGCCGGCCGCGTCCATTACCTGGGCTGGCTCCGCTTGGATCGCGCGCAGCGTCTCCTCCTCCTTGGCCAGCTCGCGCTGCAAGAATCTCCGGCGAGCGGTGATGACCTTGCGCATCGCCTTGGGGCTCGCGCGGTGGCGTAGCGCCAACCAGGTCACGAACCTGGGGACCTCGCGCTCGGTGGCCCAGTGCTCCTGATCGAGCGCCTCGGCCAGCGTCCTCTCCCCCGTCTCGGTGACGGCGTACACCTCGCGCTCGGGCCCCCCAGACTCGTTGTTGTCCTCGGTGCGGGCTATCCACCCGGCGTTGGCCAGCTTGCGCAGCGAATAATAGACTTGTGGCCGAGAGATTTGGGCCCAGTCGCGGACCTCCCTCAGATCGAGCTCGCGGATGAGCTCGTACCCGTGCATTGGGCGCTCCATGAGCAGCGTGAGGACCACGGCGTCGGGGATGGTGGCGGACATCGGGGATGCCGCGGAGCCGTCCGTCTTACTCGGGCGAGGCACTAGGAGCCACTCTTGCGCTTGCGCGACCAGTACCACCAGCGGCGCTGCTCGGCGGGTAGATCGGGATCACGTGCCTGGGCGATGGCGGCGCGGAACACGTCTTCGCAGCAGGGATCGTGACGCGCGCCGGTCACCGCGCAAAGCTCCTCGTAGAGCTGCTTGGCGTCACGCTTGGCGAGTTCGTCGATCGTTGTGATGCCCAGGACGTGCAGATCGCGAATCGTGGCCGGGCCGACTGAGACCAGACTTCGCAGCTCCCTCGATTTTCCATCATCAGGAGGGAACGGCGGTCTGCACGAGCTCCTACTCATCGCCATAATATTGCCACGTTCCGGTGCTCCTGTCCAGATCCAGGCGCTGGACGAGGCCCGTGGTGGCGGCAGTTATCGACGCGAAGCGCCCTTGCGTCCTGCGAGCATGTCGCCGAGTTCCGGGCGCGATCGGGTCAGCGCACGAGCGCTCGTGCTCATGTGGCCCCCGGCGTGGCGCGTACGCCACAGGGGTCGAGCGGCTCAGAGATGCGATGGGCCGCGGGGTGAAGCTCTGCTGCCTAGTCACACAGCGCAGCTCCTTGAGGGGTGGTGCTGCACCTCGGGTGCTCCCATCCGGGCATGCGTTCCGGCGAGCCCCTCCTCCGGCGCGCGCGCGAGTTCGTGTACTGCTACATCCGGGATCCGGTCTACTCGGTCGGGCTCTGGTACGAGAGCTACGCGCCGGTGTCCGAGCAGGAGGTCTGCCGGCTGCTCCGGGAGGCGCACGAGCTCAGCGCGTCGCCGCGTGAGCCCCCGGCGCCGGGGGCGCCCTGAGCGGCGCGCCCGGCGGGCCCGCGGCCGGCTCGCCGGGGGCCTCGGCGTGGTAGCGCTCGCTCAGCGACGCATAGAGCTCCTCTTCCTGCGCGAAATGGAGCCGCAGCACCGCGTGGAGCCCGTAGAGGATCCGCTGGAGATCGTGCACCTCCGCGGCCGTGGGCCCGCGCGGGTCGAGGTCCCCGAGGAGCTGCTCGTACAGCCGGACCTGGCGGAAGATCTCCCGGTGCGTCGCGCTCATGGGCGCCAGCGGATCGTCGCCGCCGAGGAGCCGGGCGATGACCGGGTAGACCTCGGTGTCGTCCGCGCGCTCGTGCGGGAGGAGCCGCTCGCGGAGGAAGCGATCGAGCGCGTCGAGCTCCGCGCGCGCGGCCCCCGGCGCGAGCTGGTCGACGCGCTCGGCGACGATCCGCACCCGCTCGAGCATCGGGATGAGCTCGTCGTGCTCCACCTCGAGGCTGCGGCTCATGGACTCCTCCAGCGCCGGCCTCCGCGCGCCGAGCCCGCCGTGGTGCGCCCGGAGCGCGCTCAGGATCGCGGCGACGTCGATCGCCTCCTGCAGGAGCGCGCCGGCGGCCGGCGCGAGGAGCCCGAACGCCGCCGCGCCCATCGCGACGAGCGACAGCCCCATCCCGAGGAGCGCGCTCTCCACCGCGACGCCGCGGGCGCGGCGCGCGACGCCGACGGCCTCGGCGAAGCGATCGAGCCGGTCCACGAGGAGCACCACGTCGGCCGCCTCGGCGGACGAGGTGGCCCCGCGCGCGCCCATCGCGACGCCCACGTCGGCGGCGGCGAGCGCGGGGGCGTCGTTGATGCCGTCGCCGATCATCACGGTGACCCCCTCGGCGCGGGCCTCGCGCACGGCCGCGACCTTGTCCTCGGGCGAGCGCTGGGCGAGCACGCGATCGACGCCGAGCGTGGCGCCGACCGCCTCGGCGACGAGGGGGTGGTCGCCGGTCACCATCACGACCCGGCGGACGCCGCCCCGCCGGAGCGCGCGCAGGGTCCGCGGCGCGTCGGGGCGGATCGGGTCGTCGAGCGTCAGCGCGCCGACGAGGCTCGGGCCGTCGGCCACGAAGACGGCCATGGAGCCGGCGCGGGACGCGCGGCGCCGGAGCGCGCGGGCCTCCTCCGGGAGCGGGGCCCCGCGCGCCGCCCACTCGGCGCTCCCGACGCGGACGGCGCGCCCATCGACCCAGCCCGCCATCCCGGCGCCTGGGGCCTCGTGGACGTCGCCGGGGAACGACAGCGCGAGGCGGCGCTCGCGGGCGGCGCGCACCAGGGCCGCGGCGAGCGGGTGCGCCGAGGTCTGCTCGAGCGACGCCGCCAGCCGGAGCACCTCGTCGGTGTCGCCGCCGCGCTCCGCCGCGCGGAAGCACGTCACCCCGGTCACGCGCGGGCCGCCGAACGTGAGCGTGCCGGTCTTGTCGAGGAGCAGGATCTCGGCGCGGGCGAGGGCCTCGAGCGCGGCGCCGCCCTTCACCACGACGCCGCGGCGGGCCGCGCGCGAGATGCCGGACACGATCGCGATCGGCACCGCGAGGAGCAGCGGGCAGGGCGTCGCGACCACGAGCACGGCGAGCCCGCGGACGGGGTCGCCCGAGGCGCCCCACGCCGCGGCCGCGATGGCGAGCGAGGCCGCCGCGAACCGGAGGGCGTGGCGGTCGGCCACGCGGGCGAGCGGGGCCTTCGAGGCGGACGCCTGCTGCACGAGGCGGACGATGCCGGCGTACGTGCTCTCGTCCGCGCGCGCGACCGCGCGGAGCTCGAAGGCGGCGCCGGCGTTCGTGGTCCCGCTGCTCACCCGGTCGCCGGGCGCCCGGTCCACCGGCCGCGGCTCGCCCGTCAGCGCCGACTCGTCGAGGACCGCCGGCGCGCCGGCGACGACGCCGTCGACGGGCACGATCTCGCCCGGCTTCACCAGCAGGAGGTCGCCGGGCGCGACGTCGCCGATCGGGACGGTCGTGACGCCGCCGGCGTCGCGGCGGTGCGCGGCGCGGGGGGCGCGCGCGAGGAGCGCGGAGAGCTCGCGCCGGGCGCGCGCGGCCGCGTACGCCTCGAGGGCGCCGCCGGTCGCCATCATCACGCCGATGAGCGCGCCCGCCAGGTACTCGCGGAGCAGGAGCGCGCCGGCGAGGGCGAGGAGCGCGATGACGTCGACCCCGGCCCGCCGCTTCAGCAGGTCGGCGACGATCCGCGCGGCGACGAGGGCGAGGGCGACCGCGGCCGTCGCCGCCCAGAGCGCGTCACCCAGGCGCGCGCGGCCCTCGAGGTGCGCGAGGGCTCCGCCGAGCAGCCCGGAGAGCGTCGAGGCGACGAGGACACGGCTCGTCAGGGACCGCAGCATGGGACTCTAGCGGTGGATCCAGGCCCCGTGGCCTCAGGCCTCCTCGAGGAGGCCGCGGAAGACGTCCACGTAGCTGACGATGCCGAGCACCTCGCCCTCCCCGTCGACGACGGGGAGCGCGCCGATCTTGTTCTCGAGCATGAGCTCCATGAGCTCGGTCACGTCCGC
Source organism: Sorangium cellulosum (assembly GCF_004135735.1). Classification (GTDB taxonomy): domain Bacteria; phylum Myxococcota_A; class Polyangia; order Polyangiales; family Polyangiaceae; genus Sorangium; species Sorangium cellulosum_F. Next base: position 9,800,273 of record NZ_CP012670.1, read on the forward strand.
GTCGGGGCCGACGCTCACGACGTTGCCGCTCATCATCGCGGAGACCGGCAGGCGGGCCTTCTGCTGCGCTCTATCGGCCGCCTCGGCGTCGGGCGAGTGGAGCAGATCGAGCGCGCGCAGGTCGCGGTCGCTGAGCATCCCGACCAGCTCGCCGTTCTCGTCGACGACCGGCAGGTGGCGAAAGTCCATCGTTTGCAGCACGTCCATCGCCTCGCCCATGAGGTCGTCGTCCCGGATGGTCCGGGGGTTCTCGGTCATGAGCTCGGCGGCGCTGATCCTGGGTAACGGCATCCGGCTCCGCTCCTCGTGCCGCTCGTGGGTTGCAACTCGTGGGCCAGCCGATCCTGCGGAGGACCGACACGTTTCACGTGGCAATCCGCGTCGAGGGGCGCGATCTGGAGCGTCACAGGGAGGGGGACACGCGCCATGACGCAGGATGCACCGGCGGAGCGGGCCCAGGGCACGGAGGCGGCGGAGGCCGACACGTTCACGGTCTTCCTCTGCGGCGACGTGATGACGGGCCGGGGGATCGACCAGATCCTGCCGAATCCGAGCGATCCCGTGCTGTACGAGGCGGCGGTGAAGGACGCGCGGGGTTACGTCGCGCTCGCGGAGCACATGAACGGGCCGATCCCGAGGCCGGTCGGCTTCTCGTACGTCTGGGGGGACGCGCTCGAGGCGTGGAGCCGGCGGGCGCCCGCCGTCCGGCTGGTGAACCTGGAGACCGCGATCACGACCAGCGACGAGCCGTATTTCAAGGGCATCAACTACCGCATGCACCCGGCGAACCTCCCGTGCCTCACGGCGGCGGGGATCGACTGCTGCGCGCTGGCGAACAACCACGTCCTCGACTGGGGATCTGCCGGGCTGCTCGACACGGTCGCCGCGCTGCGGTCGGCGGGCGTGGTGACGGCCGGGGCGGGCCGCGATCTCGACGAGGCGGCGGCGCCGGCGATCGTCGAGGTCCGGGGCAAGGGGCGGGTGCTGATCTTCTCGATGGGCTCCGAGACCGCCGGCGCCCCGCGGGGCTGGGGCGCCTCGGCGGAGCGGCCGGGCATCTTCTGGCTGGACGAGCGCTCCCCCGCGGAGGTCCGTCGCGTGCTGGACACGGTGCGGGCCGCCCGGCGGGAGGGCGATGTCGTCGTGGCGTCGATCCACTGGGGCCCCAACTGGGGCTACGAGATCCCGGAGGAGCAGATCGCGCTCGCGCACGCCCTCGTCGACGTCGCGGGCGTCGACGTGGTCCACGGGCACTCCTCGCATCACCCGAAGGCGATCGAGGTCCACGCCGGGCGGCTGATCCTGCACGGCTGCGGCGACTTCTTGAACGACTATGAAGGGATCCGCGGGTACGAGGCGTATCGGGACGATCTGACATTGATGTACTTCGTCACGCTGCGCGCGGGGACCGGGGAGCTCGCCGGCCTGGAGCTCGTGCCGCTGCAGATGCGGAGGTTCCGCCTCCACCGGGCCGCGCGAGCGGACGCGCTCTGGCTCCGGGACGTGCTCGACCGAGAGGGCGCGCGGTTCGGGACGCGCGTCGCGCTCGGCGAGGACGGCGGCCTGCTGCTGCGCTGGGGCTGATCCGGTATTCCCCCGCGCCCAGGCAGCCATTCACCCCATCACGCGGCGGGCGACGTCCGGCGCGCCGCGCCCGCTCGAGCAAGCTCCGGCGGGCTCAGCGCGACCAGCGGCCCTCCCGACCACCGCGAACGGTCGCGGCCCGCGCTCGCGGCGGGGCGCGACGGCTCACTGCGCGCGGGCGGGGCTCTGGATCCCCAGCCGGCCAGCGAGCTGACCCAGCGCGACGGCCGCCTCGTCATCGGAGAGCTGACCGTCGTTGTTGCTGTCCGAGAGGCCGAACGCTACCTGGGCCGACCCCTGGAGCGCATTCTGGAACTCCTGGAGGCTCAAGCCCCCGCTGCGATCCGTGTCGGCTGCCTTGAAGGCCGCCTGGCCCAGCGCGCGCGCCCCCTCGCTCGCCGCGGCGCGGGCCTCCGCGACGGAGATGAAGCCGTCCTTGTCGGTGTCGCTCCACCCGAAGAGATCATCCACCGCGGTCCGCGCGGCCTGGCGCGCCTCGGCGAGGGTGAGCGGCTTGCCATACCCGACGTCGAGCATCCGGGCCACGGACTCGAGCGGCTTCTTCCCGGTCGCGCCGCGCACCTCGCGCATCACGCTCGCCATCGCCGGGCGCTGGTTCATGAACTCGACGCGGGCCTCCCGGCCCTCCTCCGGGGTCACGGTGCCGTCGCCGTTGGCGTCGGCGCGGAAGAAGAAGCCTCCGATGAGGAAGTTCGCCGTGCCGCTGGCCTCCACCTTCGAGATCCGCCCATCGCGGTTCGCGTCGGCCATCTCGAGCAGCCGCTCCGCGGACCGCTCGATCTGGGCCGTGGGACGGCAGACGGCCACCCCGCCCATGCTCACCGCGGCGCTCGTGGCTCCCTGCTGCGCGGGCGGACCTTGCCGTGCCGCCTCGTCCGGCCGCGCCTCTTCGCCCGACTCGGGCGGTGCTTGCACCGGCTGCGCTTCCCTCTCGGCCCGCTGCTGCTCGCCCTGCTGGCAACCTGCGATGAGCGCGGTGGTCGCCAGCCCCGACAGGAACACTCGCATTTCAGTGACCTCCTGCCCGTAGCGCGTTGCGAACTCCGTGCCGGATGGCGGAATGATCCTGCCGGCGCGCCTCGCCGCGGCGGCGCCTCGCTCCCGTGCCGTCGCGTCATCGTCCGGTGATCGCGTCGAGGCGCCGAGCGAGCCAGTCCTCGCCCGGAGAGGGGATCACGTGAGCCTGGCCGCCCGCGATCGAGAGGCCGGCCGAGAGCTGTCCGGCGGTCACGAGGAAGGCGCCCGCGCGGCCATCGCCGTCCTTCTGGAAGGCGCCCCTGGCCTCGATGTTCCCGCTCTCGAAGCGCACGTCGTCGAGCTCGATCCGCACGGGGCTGCGGGCGAGCGCGGCGCTCAGCGCGAAGGGGCGCCCCTCGAGGAACTCGAGCGTCCAGCGCAGCGCGCCGGTCACGCCGAGCAGGTCGAGGAGAACGCCGGCGTCTTCACCCTCCGCGGCGATCGATCCATGGAAGAACGCGCCGTCGCGGCTCGAGAGGGCGCCGCCGTCGGCCCGGAGCCTCTCCTGCATCGAGGCGCGCGGGCGGTCCAGGCCACGGCCCGCCTCGAGAGGAGAGACCGCGGCGTCGCCGGCCCCGGTCGGATCGAGCCGGGCGTCGATGCGTCCGTGGACGGCCCTCGCCAGCAAGCGTCCCTCGCGATGGATCTCTCCATCGACGATGTCCAGCGCGCCGGCGTCCACCTCCAGCGTAGCGTGGCGGGGGGGGCTGGCGGCGAGCCGCGCGGCGCGCGCCGACATGGCGCCGACGAGGCGAAAGGGCCCCGCGCCGATCGCGCGCGCGCCGACCTCGATGTCCTCGACGAGGAGCGCTCGCGCGGGCCTGTCGCCGGTCTCCGCCGGCCCCCCGGACGGCGGCAGCGCCGCGCGGGCGAGCGGGGCGGCGGCCCCTGCCAGGACCTCGGGCGCGCGCGCCAGCTCGTCGGGAGGGCCGCCGAGCGCGACCTCGAGCCCGCCCCCACGCAGCCGCGTGACATGCACCTCGCCTCGGACGAGATCGGCCAGATCGACGCGGAGATCGGCCTCGGCCAGGCGGACCGTCCACCCCGCGCCGTGGCCCCCCGCGAGCCGGAGCCCCTCGAGGTGGACGTACCCCGGGTATAGCGTGTGGGCGGAGGCGACCTGCGCTGTCAAGCCCAGGTCGCGCGCGAGCGAGCGCATCCACAGCGTGAGCGAGAGGTTCGCGACGACGAGGTAGATCCCCGCCAGCGCGACGAGCGCGACGACGATCCGGGCGAGCACGGGGCCGAGCCGGCGGGACCTCGGGCCGGCCCCCCGCGCGCTCGAGTCGCGCGTCCCGCGGTGAGCTGCGGCCGCCTGGGCTCCGCCGTGCTGTCCCGTCATGAGCGCGCGCGCGCCTTCCCGAGCGCCGACCACCCCTCCGGGAGCGAGAGCGCGAACACCGCGAAATTGGCCGTGATGGCGACGAGGCAGTACGCGCACCAGGCCCGCTCCCGCCTCCGCATCTGGACGAGGAGCCAGCCGGACAGGGCCGCCTCGGCGGCCGCCTTGACCGCGACGGCGACGGGGATCCACCGGGCGCGCCTGGCGCGCTCGGCGCCTCCCCAGCCAGCCAGCGCGAGGTTGGAAGCGAAGCTCGTGAACGCGAGCGGCGCGTCCGGCATCGTGAGCGCGAACGCGATGTCGGAGCTCGTCACCCTGTCCGAGTCGAAGCCTGGAAGCGGAGGGTCGGGCAGGTGCTTTATCATCCCGAGCTGCCGCAGCGAGACGGCCGCCATGCTGGCGGCGCCGGCGAGGGACACGGCGGCGATGAGCCGACGCCGGGAGAGCTCGCTCGATCGGCCACGCTGCAGCGCCGCGCGGAGCGCGCCCGCGCCGGGGAGGCCGCGACGCCCTCCGTCGCTTCGTTTACTGAGCATCCCATGCACCCTGGCCCTCATGACGCCGCTTCCCGGACGGTTCGCCCGCCGCGCCCTCGTGCCCCCCGGCCCGCCCGGGCTGCTGCGGCGCCGGGCGCGCGATGCGGCCTTGCGAAGCTCATTCTGTATACCTCGCGACGAGCGACGCTATCGGCTCGGGTGGCTCGCCAGGCCCGCCCCGCCGGGGGCATGAGCACTAGCTGACAGACGTCGGCCCGATGATGACGGCGTTCGACGGGGACCGCGGGCTGCTCTGCTCCTCGACGGTGATGAGCAGCTCGAAGTTGACATACGGCACGGTCGTCTCGGCCAGGTCGCCCTCCCGGCTGCCGGCGCTGTAGTCGAGCACTCCGATCCGCCGCCACGGGGTCGCGGAGCTCGGGCGCTGCCAGACGACGAAGTGCTTGCTGCCGGCGTCGATCCGCTCGGGCGGCGAGAGGTGGACGACGTGCACCGCCAGTCGCGTGATCGCAGCGTCGGCGTCGACGTCGGCGGTGATGTGCGCATCGGCGCCGGGCGCGAGCTGCGTGCCCTGGACGCTCTGCTCGCTCGGGCCGCCGCAGCCGGCGAGCGCCATGCTCGCGAGGAGACCGAGCGTGAGCCCCATCCGGCCGCCCACGAGTCGCCTGGTATCAACGTAACTCATCTCGCCACCTCGATCGCCTTTCTGCTTCGCCGCGGCCCCGCCGCCCCTCTCCGGCCCCAGCCCAGGCTGGCCGGCGCCGCGGCCGCTCCCCCGTGCCGTCGTGGCTCGAACAAACATCGTGCCGAGGTGGGATGTGAATTGAGCGGCGATGTCACGAGGACATGCACGGCCGCGCAGCGTTCCCCCCGGCCTGCCGCGGCCCCGGTGGGCGTGGCGATGTCACGATCGGGATCAGGCGTGGGTGGTCTCTTCGCGCCGATATCCCGTGCCCGGCCGCGCGCTCGCAGCGCCGGGGCTCCGGGCTCTGTTGCTGGGGCACGCCGGCTGCTCAGAGGACGGGATCGATCCGGTAGACCCGGCTCGACAGCAGGTCGACGAAGTAGACCTTGCCGTCGGGCCCGAAGGTGAACCCGGCGAGCGAGCCCGCGGGCAGCCCCGTGTCCAGGGTGCGCACCGGCTGCCCGGTCAGGTCGAAGGCGTGAAACCGGCTGGTCGCGTGGTCGGTGACGTAGACGAGGCCGTCGTGGAGCTCGATCCCGCTCGGCGCCTCGAGCGCCCCCGGCGGGACCAGCTCGACCAGCGTGGCCCCGTCGACGTGCCTGCGCACCTCGACCGTCTCCTGCCCCGGAAAGCTGCTCCCGGGCGTCCCGCTCGTCGTGTCGAGCTTCAGCAGCCGCCGGTGACCGGTATCGGCGATGTAGAGGTGACGGTCCTCGGCGCTGTAGACGAGGTGGCTCGGGGCCTCGTCGGTCCCGAGCACCTCGCCGGGCACATAGCGGTAGATCTCGCCGTCGGCGTGGTCGTCGTTCCCGGGGCCGTGATCGTGGGCGAAGTCGTATCGATCGATCGCCCGATCATGGCCGTTGAAGACCCAGTACACGTTGCCCTGCTCGTGGGCGATGCCCTTGCAGAAAGGGCTCGAGTGGAGCATGTCGAGGTGCGACCCGAGGCCGTCGGGCGTCGCCTCCGCGAAGATCGCGAGATCCGAGGAGAAGAGCGACGGACCCATGTAGTCGTTGCCGCCGTTGTCGCTGTCGCCGCACACCCCGAACGTGCCCGCGTGGCCGAAGGCGATCGCCGGCGGCCGGTCCATGAAATGCGAGGCGGCCGGGTCGCGGAGGCGGCGCGCCGTGCCGTCCGGCGCGCCGGGGCGCGTGATGAGGATCACGCTGTCGTCCCGGCGATTGACCACCCAGAGCTCCTCGGGGCGCTCCGGGTTGAAGGCGAGATCCGTGGGCTCGCGCTGTCTGTCCGGCTCGAACACGGGGACGAGCACGACCGAGGACGGACTGCCATCCTTCACGCCGATGGGATGTCCGGGGGGGAGCGCGACGCACGCGCCACGCGGGAGATCGCACAGCGGTGTCTCGGGCGTGGAGGCGCAGTCCGGCGATGCCTTGCAGGAGGGCTCCGCGGCGGCCGGATCTTCCGCAGAGCAGGCCGACACCAATCCCAGGCTGGACAGGACGAGCACCCTCTGAAGCATTCCTTCACCTCCCGGCGCCGGGGGCATTGTGACCCGGCAGAGCACGCTGGCCATCCCTTTGTGGCCTCGTGGCCCTGCGGCCTCGTGGCCCGAGGCGCGGCGCGCCGAGGCGCGCTCGGCCGAGGCCGCCACGGCGGCGGCGCGGGACGACCCTGGGCGACCGCGTACTAGAATATCTCATGGCCGCGGCTCGGGCCCCCGCCCGCATCCCCCCGACGAACGCGCCGCTGCGCGCCGTCGCACAGCAGACCTTCAGCCGCGTCGCGGGCGCGCCGCTCATCGAAGGAAACTCGGTCGATCTGCTGATCGACGGGCGCGCGAACTTCGACGCCTGGCTCGCCGCGATACGGGCCGCGCGCACCTCGATCCTGCTCGAGAACTACATCTTCGACGACGACCCGCTGGCGCGCGAGTTCCGCGGCGCGCTCAGCGAGCGCGCCGCGGCGGGCGTCCACGTCCGCGTGATCCGCGACTGGCTCGGGTGCCTGGGCGTCTCCACCGACGCCTTCTGGAGCGAGCTGCGCGCCGCGGGCGGCGAGGTCCGCACCTACAACCCGTTCAGCTTCGCCAGCCCGTTCGGCTGGGTGACGCGCGATCATCGCAAGCTGCTCGTCGCCGACGCCGAGGTCGGGTTCGTCTCCGGCGCCTGCGTCAGCGGCAAATGGCTCGGCGATCCGGCGCGCGGCGTGCCGCCGTGGCGCGAGACCGGCGTGGCCGTGCGGGGGCCCGCGGTGCACGCGCTCGCCCTCGCCTTCGCCGACAACTGGGCGACGCTCGGCGAGGGCCTGCCCCCCGACCTGCCCGTCCTCACCGGGGCTCCCCCGGCGGTGGGTCGCGTGGACCTGCGCGTCCTGGCGAAGCTGCCGAGCACGACCGGGCTCTACCGGCTCGATCAGCTCATCGCCGCGCTGGCGCAGCGATCCCTCTGGCTCACGGACGCGTACTTCGTCGGCCTCGCGCCTTATGTCCAGGCGCTCGCGGCGGCCGCGCGCGACGGGGTGGACGTGCGCCTGCTCGTCCCGGGCACGAGCGATATCCCGGCCGTCGGCGCGCTGTCGCGGGCCGGCTATCGCCCGCTGCTCGAGGCCGGGGTGCGCGTCTACGAGTGGAACGGCTCGATGCTCCACGCGAAGACCGCGGTGGCCGATGGCCGCTGGGCGCGCGTGGGATCGAGCAACCTCAACGTCGCGAGCTGGCTGGAGAACTGCGAGATCGACCTGGCGATCGAGGACGAGGAGCTCGCCGCGCGCATGCAGGCGCAGTACGAGGAAGATCTCCGCAACGCGACCGAGATCGTCCTGCACGCGCGGCGCCGCGCGGACCACGGCAGGAGGCACCTGCCGCAGGGGGCCGGGACCGGGCGCTCCGCGGCGGGCGCGCTGCGCCTCGCGAACACCGTGGGCGCGGCGATCACGAACCGCCGCGTCCTCGGCGCGGCCGAGGGCGGGATCCTGCTCGGCGGAGCGCTCTTCCTCCTCGGCAGCGCGGCGGTCGCCCTGTACTTTCCGCGCCTGCTCGCCTGGCCGCTCGCCGTGCTCGCGCTGTGGTCGGCGGTCAGCCTCATCATCCGGTATGTGGCCCTCACCCGCAGGGCCAGGGCGGCCGCTCCATCGTCATCGCCGCGCGCATCGTGAGGTGCTCGAGCTCGCCCGCGGGTGGGGCACTTTGGTGCCCACCAGAGGGGCTGAAGCGCAGGCGCGCCACAGGGGGCTCGCCGGAGCGCAGGACCCCGAGGTGAGCCCCCCAGACGTGACCACCACCCCGACCGGCCACGTGACGCGTGGCCGGTACGGGATGTGCACGCTCGCAGCGCGGCGGGTGGCGGCCTCGAACGGTCCTGCTCCCCCGGGTGTCGTGGGCATGGGGCATCGCGGCGCCCATGGACGCGATCGGCCCTGCGCGATCGGCGAGGGCCACGACCTGGAGCGTTGGAGATGCTGAAGGTGGCAATCATCCTGGGGAGCACACGGCCTGGCCGGGTCGGCGAGGCCGTCGCAACGTGGGTCCACGAGGTGGCGACCAAGAAGGGCGGCGCCGATTACGAGCTCGTCGACATCAAGGACTTCAACCTGCCGCTGCTCGACGAGCCAGCGCCGCCGTCGATGGGGCAGTACACCAAGCCTCACACCAAGGCGTGGGCGGCGAAGATCGATTCCTTCGACGCCTTCGTGTTCGTCACGCCGGAGTACAACCACGGCACCTCGGGCGCGCTCAAGAACGCCATCGATTACCTGTACAAGGAATGGAACAACAAGGCGGCCGGCTTCGTGAGCTATGGCAGCGCGGGAGGCGTCCGCGCCGTCGAGCACCTCCGGCTCGTGATGGCGGAGCTGCAGGTCGCGGACGTGCGCGCGCAGGTCATGCTCTCTCTGCACGACGATTTCGAGGGCTTCAGGGCGTTCAAGCCCCGCCCTCGCCACGAGGCGTCCGTCGGCAAGCTGCTCGACCAGCTGCTCCCCTGGGCCGGCGCGATGAAGGCGCTCCGGGGCAGGTGAGCAAGACGTCCGTACACGCTCCTCTGCGCCCCCCGCGCCTCCGTGGCTCGAGCTCCCTCGTCTCGCCGCCTTTCAACCTGCCCGGCATCCTGGAACAGGTCGTCTCGCCGTGCGCTGGCCGCCGCACGTGGCCGGGTGTCGAGGAGCGTGTGCTCGAGGGGCGCGCTGGTATCCTCGGGATCACGATGAGCATCTTCGACGACGCAGACGCCGCCCAATGGGCGCTCCTTGACGCTCGTCCCGTTCTCCTCCACGCTCGCGGCGGATGTTCCGCGTCCGGCGACCCCACCGTGCTCGCAGCGCGATCCTTCGCTGGATCTGCGCCGTGCTTCCGGTGCTCCTCGTCGTCGGTCTGCTGGCTCAAGGCCACACCCTCCAGGCGCTCGGCGTGGCCGTCGCTTGCGATCACCCGACGCTGGCGTCGGCCTCCCCGGAGGAACGTGAGCACGGGGCGCCGGACAGCTCGCACCGCGACTGCCCGCCTAGCTGCCACGACTGCGCCTGCGGCCGCATCCCCATGATGCTGCCCCTCGATGAGGTGCTGCCTTACATCCTCCTCGAGGCATACGAGATCGCCGCATCGACGCCGCCGGCGATGCCGGGGCGCTCCCCCATCTACCGCCTCGAACGGCCACCGCGACGCCCGCGCGCCTGAGGCGCCCGCGTCAGGTGTCGCGACCACGAGCACGGCAGCAGCGTCCAGGCGCAGGAGCGCCTCCGCGCCGCCGGGGCTCTGTCCTCGCGCGCGGTCCTGACCGGGCATGATCGCGGTCCTTCGCGCGAGCGCTCGATGCGCTCGAGGGCTGTTCGTCCATGCTGCGTCCCTGCGTGCGTCGTCTGTTCGTCTCGTTCTCGCTCGCTCTTCACCTCGTCCTGCTCGCGCCCGCGGCGGCCCTCGCCGCAGGCCCTCCCCTCACCCGCGCGCGGGTCGCCGAGCTCGCCCGCGCCGCGCCGGCCTCGCGCGTGGCCACGGCCGAGGCGGGGGTCGCCCGCGCCGCGACCTCGGCGGCGGGCGTGCTCTCGCTCGAGAACCCCGTGCTCACCGGGATGGGCGGCGTCCGGCTCAACCCCGACGGGAGCAAGCCAGCGGCCGCTTCGGCGTCCCTCGAGTGGCCGATCGAGCTCGGCGGCCAGCGCGGCGAGCGCGTCGCGGCGGCCCGCGCCGAGCAGCGCGCCGCCGAGATCCACGCCGAAGGCGGCCAGCGCGGCGTCCTGCTCGCCGCCCTGCTCCAGCACGCCCTCGTGCTCCGGGACGAGCGGCAGGTGCAGCTCGCCCGCGCGCGCGTCGCCCTCGCCGAGCGGCTCCACGCCGCGGCCGAGCGCCAGCGCAAGGCCGGCGAGGTGCCCGAGGTCGACGTGACGCTCGCGCTGCTCCAGCGGGGGCGCGACGTCGCGGCCGCGGAGGCGGCGGAGGGCGCTCGCGACGCGGACAAGGCCGCGCTCCTCGCCCTGCTCGGCCTCCCCTCGTCCGGAGCGCAGGACGTCCCGGTGGAGGGCCCCCTCGTGCCCCCGGGCGAGCCTCCGCCGCTCGCCTCGATCCTCGACGACCTGGGGCGGCGCCCCGACGTCGGCGCCGCCGCGGCCTCGGTCGACGCCGCCCGGGCCAAGCTGGAGCGGGAGCGCGCGGCCAGGTGGCCGACCGTCAGCGTCATCGCCCAGGTCGAGCACGACGACGGCGCGAACATCGGCCTGCTGGGCCTCGCGGTCCCGCTGCCGCTCTTCAACGCCAACCGCGCCGGCACGGCGACCGCCGCCGCGGAGGTCGACGTCGCCCGCGCCCGCGCCGACGCCGCGCGGGCCGGCGCGGTGGGCCAGATCCACCAGCTCCACGCGCGCTACCTGGCGACGAGGGAGGCCCTCCGGGCCCTGACGCCGACGGCCGCCCTCATGGAACGGGCGGCCTCGATCTCCGCGCGCGGGTACGAGCTCGGCGAGAAGGATCTCGCGAGCGTCCTGCTGGTGCGCCGCGAGGTCATCGAGGCCGAGGCGGCGCTGCTCGAGGCCGAGCACGCCCACGCGGTCGCCAAGATCGAGCTCCTGGTCGCGGCGGGGAGGGGGCTCCGATGAGCGCGACCAAGGGGAAGATCGAGCTGTCGCCGAGGATGGCGGCCGCGCTCGCGGGCGCGGTCCTGGCGCTCCTCGTCGCGGCGATCGCCGCCACGGTGTTCATCGAGCACCGGCGCCACGGGCACGACCAGGAGGCCGGCCATGGAGAGCACGAGGGGCACCGTCACGACGAGGAAGAGAGAGCGCACGCCCACGGAGAGGGCGAGGGCGAGGGCGAGGAGCACGCTCATGACGGGCACGCTCATGACGAGCACGCGCACGACGAGCACGCGCACGACGAGGGCGACGGAGCCGACGCCCACGGCGGCGACAGGGTCAGGCTCTCGCCCGCGATGATCCAGAACGCCGGGCTGGAGCTCCTCACCGCCGGGCCGGGCGAGGTCGCGGTGACGGTCACGCTCCCCGGCGAGGTGGCGCTCAACGCGGAGGCCATCGCGCACGTGACCCCCCGGGTGCCGGGGGCGGCGCGCGAGGTGAAGAAGCAGCTCGGCGACACGGTGAAGCGAGGCGAGGTCCTCGCCGTGCTCGACAGCCGCGAGCTCGCGGAGCTGCAGCGCGAGGTCCTGTCGGCGAAGGAGCGCCTCGCGCTCGCGGAGGCGAGCTTCGCCCGCCAGGAGGCGCTCTGGAAGGAGCAGATCTCGGCCGAGAAGGAGTACCTGACCGCCAAGCAGGCGGTCGCCGAGGCGCGGATCGAGCACCAGAGCGCCGCGCAGAAGCTCAGCGCCGCCGCGGGCGCGGGCGCGGCCAGGGGCACCGGGTACGCGCTCGTGGCCCCCATCGACGGCACCATCATCGAGAAGCACATCGCCATCGGCGAGGTCCTCAAGGAGGACACCCAGGTCTTCGTCATCGCCGACCTGTCCACCATCTGGGTGAACGTCACCGTCTACGCCAGGGACCTCAGCCGCGTCCGGGTGGGCCAGACGGCCTGGGTCAAGGCCGAGGGGATCGAGCAGCGCGCGCAGGGCACGCTGGCATACCTGGGGCAGATCGTCGACGAGCAGAACCGCTCCGCCGTGGCCCGCGTCGTCCTCCAGAACCCGGGCGCGGCGTGGCGCCCCGGGCTCTTCGCGACCGCCGACATCGCCGTCGAGGAGGCGGCCGCGCCGGTGGTCGTCTCGGACGAGGCCGTCCAGCGGGTCGAGGGCAAGGAGGTCGTCTTCGTCCAGGAGGGCGACGCCTTCGAGGCCCGGCCCATCAAGACCGGCCGCCGCGGCGAGGGGCCGGGGGAGCAGGGCGCCGCGCTCGTGGAGGTGCTGGACGGCCTCGCCGCGGGGGAGCGCTACGTCGGCAAGAACAGCTTCCTCCTCAAGGCCGAGCTCGGGAAATCCGAGGCGGGCCACGGCCACGCGCACTGAAGGAGGCCCCGATGCTCACCCTCCTCGCGAAGCTGCTCGCGTTCTCCGTCCGCCATCGCTGGTTCGTGGTGGTCCTCACGATCGCGGTCGGCGCGCTCGGCGTCTACAACTTCAACCGTCTGCCGATCGACGCGGTGCCCGACATCACCAACGTCCAGGTGCAGATCAACACCTCGGTCAAGGCGCTGTCGCCCGTCGAGGTCGAGCGGCGCGTCACCTTCCCCATCGAGTGGGCGATGGGCGGCATCCCGGGCGTCGAGCAGGTCCGGTCGCTGTCGCGCTACGGCCTGTCGCAGGTGACGGTCATCTTCGAGGACGGCACCGACATCTACTGGGCGCGCCAGCTCGTGAGCGAGCGCCTCGCGGCGGCCAAGGAGAGCCTGCCGCCGGGGCTCGGCGAGCCGCAGCTCGGGCCCATCGCGACCGGCCTCGGCGAGATCTACATGTGGACGCTCGAGGCCGCGCCGGACGCCCGGCGGCCCGACGGCCAGCCGTACGACCTCACCGACCTGCGCACGATCCAGGACTGGATCGTGCGGCCCCAGATCCGGACGGTGCCGGGGGTGACCGAGGTCAACTCGATCGGCGGCCACGAGCGGCTGTACCAGGTGTCGCCGGATCCGGCGAAGCTCGTCGGCTACGGGCTCTCCTTCCGCGACGTGCTCGAGGCGCTCGCGGCCAACAACGCCAACGCGGGCGGCGGGTACATCGAGCACAAGGGCGAGCAGTACCTCGTCCGCGCCACGGGCCTCGTGCAGGGCGAGGAGGACATCCGGGGCATCGTCGTCGGCCACCAGGGCGAGGTGCCGATCCGGGTCGAGGACGTCGCCGAGGTCGGCGTCGGCCGGGAGCTCCGCACGGGCGCGGCCACCGAGGACGGCGAGGAGGCGGTCATCGGCACGGCGATCATGCTCGTCGGGGAGAACGGCCGCGCCGTCTCCCGGCGCGTGGACGACCAGATCAAGGCGGTCAACAAGTCCCTGCCCCCGGGCGTGACGGTCAAGACCGTCTACGACCGCACCTACCTCGTCGACGCCACCCTGGAGACCGTGAGGAACAGCCTGCTCGAGGGGGCGGCGCTGGTCGTCGTGGTGCTCTTCCTCCTGCTCGGGAACCTCCGCGCCGCGTTCATCGCCGCGCTGGCGATCCCGTTCTCGATGCTGATCGCGGTCACCGGCATGGCCCACGGCAAGATCAGCGGCAACCTGATGAGCCTCGGCGCCATCGACTTCGGGCTCATCGTCGACGGCTCGGTGATCATCGTCGAGAACTGCGTGCGGCGGTTCGCCGAGGAGCAGCGCCGGCTCGGGCGGGGGCTCACCCGGGAGGAGCGGATCGACCTGGCCTACGAGGCCTCGCAGGAGGTCCGGAAGGCGACGATCTTCGGCGAGATCATCATCGCGATCGTCTACCTGCCGATCCTGACGCTGACCGGGATCGAGGGGAAGATGTTCCGGCCGATGGCGCAGACGGTGGTCCTCGCGCTCGCGGGCGCGACGATCCTGTCGATGACGTTCGTCCCGGCGCTCGTGGCGCTGCTGCTCACGGGCCGGGTCTCGGAGAAGGAGAATTTCGTCTTCCGCCACGCGAGGCGCGCCTACGAGCGCGTGCTCTCCTGGGCGCTGTCGCACAAGCCGGCCGTGCTCGGCGTCGCCGGCGTGGTCCTCGTCGCCACGGGCCTCGTCGCCGCCGGGCTCGGCCGCGAGTTCGCCCCGCGGCTGAGCGAGGGGGCGCTCGCGCTCCAGCCGGCGCGCATCCCCTCGATCAGCCTCACGACGAGCGTGGCGATGCAGGCGCAGCTCGAGCGCGTCCTCAAGGAGCGGTTCCCGGACGAGATCGAGCACGTCTTCGCCCGGACAGGGACGGCCGAGGTCGCGACCGATCCGATGGGCCCGAACGTCTCCGACACGTACCTGATGCTGAAGCCGCGGAGCGGCTGGAAGAAGGCGGCCACGCAGGAGGAGCTCGCCGAGGCCATCGAGGAGGTGATCCGGGAGCTGCCGGGGCAGAACTACGAGTTCAGCCAGCCCATCGAGCTGCGGTTCAACGAGCTCATCAGCGGCGTGCGGAGCGACGTCGCGGTCAAGGTCTTCGGCGACGACCTCGAGGTGATGCTCGCCGAGGCGAAGAAGATCGGCGCCGTCCTGGCGAGGACGCCGGGCGCGGCCGACGTCAAGGTGGAGCAGGTCACGGGCTTGCCGGTGCTGACCATCGACGTGGACCGGCCCATGGCGGCCCGTTACGGGCTCAACGTCGCCGACGTGCAGGCGGTCGTCGAGGCCGCCGTCGGCGGCGTGAGCGCCGGGGAGGTCTTCGAGGGCGACAAGCGCTTCGATCTCGTGCTCCGGCTGCCCGACGCCATCCGCCGCGACCTCGGGGCGCTGGAGCGCCTCCCGATCCCGCTCCGGGACACGGGGGAGCACGCGCCCGGACCGAGCGGCCCGACCGTCGCCGCGGCGGCCCGGACGGCCGGGCGGGCCGCCTTCGTGCCGCTCGGCGCCGTGGCCAGGATCAGCGTCGAGGAGGGCCCCAACCAGGTGAGCCGGGAGGACGGCAAGCGCCGGGTGGTGGTCCAGTGCAACGTGCGCGGGCGCGATCTCGGCGGCTTCGTCGCCGACGCCGAGGAGCGGATCGACGCCGAGATCAAGCTCCCGCCGGGATACTGGATGTCCTGGGGCGGCCAGTTCGAGAACCTGCTCGCCGCGCAGCGCCGCCTGGCCGTGGTGGTCCCGCTGGCGCTCGGGCTGATCTTCGGCCTGCTCTTCCTCTCCGTCGGGACGCTCAGGAACGCCGCCCTGATCTTCACCGGTGTCCCGCTGGCGCTCACCGGGGGTATCCTCGCGCTGTGGGCTCGCGGGCTGCCGATCTCGATCTCGGCGGCCGTGGGGTTCATCGCCCTGTCGGGCGTCGCCGTGCTGAACGGGCTCGTGATGGTGACCTTCATCGAGAACATGCGGCAGCGCGGCGAGGCGCTCGACGACGCCGTGCTCCACGGCTCCATCGCGCGGCTCCGCCCGGTCCTGATGACCGCGCTCGTGGCCGCGCTCGGCTTCGTCCCGATGGCGCTCGCCACCGGCACCGGCTCCGAGGTGCAGCGGCCCCTGGCGACGGTCGTGATCGGCGGGATCCTCTCCTCCACGGCGCTCACGCTGCTCGTCCTGCCGGTGCTCTACCGGCTGACCCATCGACCGGGAGAGCCGGCGGCCCCTGGCGAGCCCGCGGAGCTCGCGGCAGGTCCACAGCCGTGAGGGACGAGCCGACCCCCGCATCCACGTCGGTCCGGCGCTGGACGGCGGCGGATCTGCGCGAGCTCGCGTGGCTCTTTCTGCGCCTCGGCGTGACGGCGTTCGGGGGGCCCGCCGCGCACATCGCGATGATGCAGGACGAGGTCGTGCGCCGGCGCAGGTGGCTCTCCGAGGAGCGCTTCCTCGACCTGCTCGGCGCGACCAACCTCATCCCCGGCCCCAACTCCACGGAGATGGCGATCCACATCGGCTACGAGCGAGCGCGGGGACCGGGCCTCGCGGTGGCCGGCATCTGCTTCATCGTGCCCGCGATGCTCATCACGGGCGCCCTCGGCTGGGCGTACGTGCGCTTCGGCACGCTGCCGACGGCGACGTGGCTGCTCTACGGCATCAAGCCCGTGATGATCGCCGTCGTGGTGCGGGCGATCGGCGCGCTCGCGCCGAGGGCGGCCCGCACCACGCCGCTCCGGCTCCTCGGCGCGACGGCCGCCGTCCTCGCGTGGCTCGGCGTGAACGAGCTCGCCGTGCTGCTCGGCGCGGGCGCCGCCAGCGCGGCGCTCGCGCGCCTCGGCGGGGGTCCCGGCGCGCCCTCCGCCCGGCCCCCGGCGCAGGACAGCCGGCCTCCGGCGCCGGACGGGGAGCGCGCCGGCGGCAGGGCGGTCGCGCTGGCGCCCTGGCTCCCCGGGTTCGCCGCCGCGGGCGCGGTCACGCTGCCGGGCCTCTTCTGGGTGTTCTTCAAGACCGGCGCCGTCCTCTTCGGCAGCGGCTATGTCTTGCTCGCCTTCCTGCGCGCCGATCTCGTGGAGCGCCTCGGCTGGATGACCGAGGCGCAGCTCGTGGACGCCATCGCCGTGGGGCAGGTCACGCCGGGGCCCGTGTTCACCACGGCGACGTTCGTGGGCTACGTGCTGGCTGGCCCTGCGGGCGCGCTCGTCGCGACGCTCGGCATCTTCTTGCCCGCGTTCTTCTTCGTCGCCGTGAGCGGCCCCCTGGTGCCGCGGCTGCGCCGCTCGCCGGTCGCGGGGGCGGTCCTCGATGGGGTGAACGTCGCCTCGCTCGCCCTCATGCTGGTCGTGACGGCGCAGCTCGGGCGCGCCTCGCTCATCGATCTGCCCACCGCGCTGCTGGCGGCCGCGAGCGCGCTGCTGCTCTTTCGCTTCAAGATCAACACGACGTGGCTGATCGCCCTCGGCGGCGCGCTCGGCTGGGCCATCCACCGCGCGGGGCTCGCGGGGTGAGCTCCGCGGCGGACCGCGCGGCCCGGCGGCTGTTGGGGCTCGCCCCCCTCAGGGCGCATGGTACGCTCTGCTGGCTCGTGATCCGGCAGCGAAGGCGAAATTCTCGATCCAGGTGGACGCGGCGGCTCGTCCGGCTGCTCTCCGCGGTCGTGCTCGCCTTGTTCATGAGCCAGCAGACGGCGGCGTATGCCTTCGTCGCCGTCGACGACTGCGGCGAGTCGTGTCCCGACGATGAGGACCGGGGGGACTGCCCTTGTCCCCTGGACTGCGCCTCGGGGTGCTGCGCGGCGAGGATCCCGGCGTTCCCGCCCTCGCCCAGCATTCCGGTCCTGCTCGCGCCCTCCTCCGCGGAGCTGCTGCCGCTCCTGCCCGAGCGCGCGCCCCCGTCGCCCGAGGCGCGCGAAGTGCTCCACGTCCCAAGGCACCTCACCTAGCAAGGCGCTGATGGCCGCTCCGCGGCCCGAGCCGTCGATCGCGCTCCGCGGAGCTCCACGTGGGCCTTGTCCGCCCTCGGTGGCCTCAGCGGATCGCGGCGTGGTCCAGCGCCCTGCCATGCCCGGCGGAGGGCGGTGACCGCCGCACGTCGTCGCGCGCCCGCTCCGGCGCGCCCGTTCAGGGCTGCTCTACCCACCTCGCGCATCGCGCGCGCGGGCAGGTCGACGGCGGGGGCGGCGGCGCTGCGCGGCGGTGCGCTGGCGCGGCAGCGACGGTATGCCCGAGGCTCGTTCATCACGTGACGTTGCGGACAACAAGGAAGGATAGCCATATGAAGACTCATCCCATCTCGCTCGTGCTCTGCGTCCTCGCCCTCGGCGCTGCGTCGTGCTCGAAGGAAGCGCCGAGCGCCGGCGAGGCCGCGCCCGAGCAGGCGCAGGCGAAGGCGGTGCACGCGCCCGCCGACGTGAAGCCCGGCTCCCACGAGGACTGGTGCGGGGAGCACGAGGTGCCGGAGTCGCAGTGCACCCGCTGCAACCCGGATCTGGTGCCGGCCTTCAAGGCCACGGGCGACTGGTGCGCGGAGCACGGGCTGCCCGAGTCGCAGTGCCTGAAGTGCAACCCCGACCTGAAGATCGTCAGGCCGCCGAAGGGGAGCTGAGATGGCTCATCGCACGTACGTCGTCGTGCTCCTGCTCCTCGCCGCCCTCGCGGGGTGCGAGACGCAGGGGGCCGAGAGGGCCGCGCAGGAGGAGGCCGAGGCGAGGCCCAGGGCGGCGTCGGCCGTCGAGGGCGCCATGTGCAAGGAGCACGGCGTGCTGGAGGCGCTCTGCACGAAGTGCAATCCGAGGCTCGTCCCGGTCTTCCAGGCGAAGGGCGACTGGTGCAAAGAGCACGGATTCCCGGAGTCCATCTGCCCCCTCTGCCACCCCGAGCGCGGGGGCAAGCCGGCGGCCGACGTCACGAGCGACGGCGCGCCGGCCGACGGGACGAAGGTCAAGCTCAGGACCAGGGACACGGCCCGGCTCGCCGGCATCGTCACCGAGAAGGCCGTCGAGCGGCAGGGCGGCGGCGGCATCCCCGTGACCGCCAGGATCGTCTACGACGCGCTCAAGGTGGCGGAGATCAACGCCCGCGCCGCGGGGGTCGTCCGGCGGCTCCACGTGGACGTGGGCGCGGAGGTCGAGAAGGGCGCGCCGCTCGCGATCATCGACAGCGCCGACGTGGGGGCGGATCGATCGCGGCTGGCCAGCGCGCTGTCGCGCCTCAAGATCGCCGAGGAGAACCTGCGGCGCGAGGAGCAGCTCGAGAAGGAGGGGGTCTCGTCGCGCCGGAGCGTCCTCGCCGCGCAGCAGGAGCTCGACGCCGCCCGCGCCGAGCGCGCCTCCTTCGCGGCCTCCCTGGCCGTCGTGGGCGCGAGCGCGGGCGGGAGCGGGGGCTACACGCTCACGACCCCGCTCGCCGGCGTCGTGACCCAGCGCAAGGCGACCGTGGGCCGGCTCGTCGGCGTCGAGGAGACCCTGTTCGAGGTGGTCGACGTCTCGAGCATGTGGGCCGAGCTCGACGTGCCCGAGACCGATCTTCCGGCCGTCGCGCTGAAGCAGCCGGTGGTCCTCGAGGTCGACGGCCTGAAGGGGCGCGAGCTCAAGGGCGAGATCACGTACGTGGCCCCGGCCATCGACCCGGCCACGCGCACGGCCAAGGCGCGCGTCCCGCTCGCGAACCCCGACGGCGCGCTGCGGGCCAACATGTTCGGCCGGGCGCGCATCCTCGCCCCGTCGCGCGCCGCGGTCATGGTGCCCCGCGCCGCCGTCCAGCGCGCGAGGACGGTGAAGCTCGTGTTCGTGCGGCTCGCGGAGGACCAGTTCGAGGCGCGGCGGGTCGAGATCGGGGCCACCGAGGGCAACCTCGTCGAGGTGACGAAGGGCGTGCGCCCGGGCGAGGAGGTCGCGACCGAAGGGAGCTTCCTGCTCAAGACCGAGACGCTCAAGGAGAGCATCGGCGCGGGCTGCTGCGGCGAGGAGTGAGGCGCGGGCCATGCTGAACGCCGTCATCACCTGGTCGCTCCGCCACCGGCTGCTCGTGATCCTGGCCTCGATCGGCCTCTCCCTGGCGGGCCTCCTCGCCTTCCGCCGCCTGCCGATCGACGCCTTCCCGGACACGACGCCGGTGCAGGTGCAGATCAACACCGTCGCCCCTGCCCTCTCGCCCGTCGAGATCGAGCGCCAGATCACGGCGCCCGTCGAGCAGGCGATCTCGGGGCTGCCGAGGCTCGAGGAGGTCCGCTCGCTCTCCCGCTTCGGCCTCTCGCAGGTCACCGCCCGCTTCGAGGACGACACGGACGTCTACCTGGCCCGCCAGGTCGTCATGGAGCGGCTCCAGACCGTGGCGCTGCCGGCGGGCATCGATCGCCCGGAGCTCGGCCCGGTCGCCACCGGGCTCGGCGAGGTGTTCCACTACGTGGTCACCGGCAAGGGCAAGTCGCTGAGCGAGCTGCGCACGGTCCACGACTGGGTCATCGCGCCGCAGCTCCGCTCGGTGCGGGGCGTCGCCGAGGTCAACGCCTGGGGCGGCGACGAGCGGCAGATCCAGGTCCTCGTCGACCCGGCGGAGCTCTCGGCGCGGGGGCTCTCGCTCCACGACCTGTCCGAGGCCCTGGAGCGCAACAACGCCAACGTGGGCGGGGGCACCCTGGACCAGGCGGGCGAGTCGAGCCTGATCCAGGGCATCGGCATCGCCACGCGCGTGCGCGACATCGAGGACATCGTGGTCGCCGCCAGGGGCGGGGCGCCGATCCGGGTCCGCGACGTGGCCCGGGTGGTCGAGGGGCGCGAGATCCGGCGGGGCGCGGTCACCGCGGACGGCCAGGGAGAGGTCGTGCTCGGCCTCGGCTTCATGCTGATGGGCGAGAACAGCCACGAGGTCACGACGCGGCTCAAGGCGCGCCTGGAAGAGGTCGAGAAGAGCCTCCCGGAGGGGGTCGACGTCGCCGTCGTGTACGACCGCACCGAGCTCATCGACAGGGTGCTCGGCACCGTGGAGAAGAACCTGCTCGAGGGCGCGCTCCTCGTCGTGGCGGTGCTCTTCGCCTTCCTCGGCAACCTCCGCGCCGGGCTCATCGTGGCCTCGGCCATCCCGCTGTCGATGCTCTTCGCGTTCGACCTCATGCTGCGCGCGGGCGTGGCGGGGAGCCTGATGAGCCTCGGCGCGATCGACTTCGGGCTGGTCGTCGACAGCTCGGTGATCATGGTCGAGAACTCGGTCCGGCGGCTCTCCGAGGACGCGAGCGACCGGAGCACGACGGACGTCGTGCGCGACGCCTCGATCGAGGTGCGCAAGCCGACGATGTTCGGCGAGCTCATCATCATGATCGTCTACCTGCCGATCCTCGCGCTCGAGGGGGCGGAGGGGAAGCTGTTCCGGCCGATGGCGCTCACCGTGATCTTCGCGCTCGTCGGCTCGATGATCCTGTCGCTCACGCTCATGCCGGCGCTCGCGAGCCTGCTCCTGCCGCGCCGCATGAAGGAGCGCGAGAACGTGCTCGTGCGCGTCCTCAAGCGGGCCTACCGGCCCGCGCTGCAGCTCGCGCTCCGGTGGCGCTGGGCGGTGCTCGCCGGCGCCGCGCTGCTCCTCGGCAACGCGGTCTTCCTCGCGACGCGGCTCGGCGCCGAGTTCGTGCCGCGGCTCCGCGAGGGCACCCTCGTCGCCAACACCGTGCGGCTCTCGGGCGTCTCGGCGGGCGAGTCGATCCGCTACGGCACCCAGCTCGAGCGGCTCCTGCTCGACAGGTTCCCGGACGAGATCGAGCGCGTCTGGACCCGCACGGGCACCGCGGAGGTGGCGACGGACCCGATGGGGCTCGAGCTGTCCGACATGTTCATCACGCTCAGGCCGCGCGAGGCCTGGAAGCGCGCCGCGACGCAGGACGAGCTCGTCCAGGCGATGGAAGCGGAGCTCGCGGGGATGCCGGGCATGCGCGTCATCTACACGCAGCCGATCGAGATGCGGGTCAACGAGATGGTCGCGGGGATCCGGGCCGATCTGGGGGTGAAGCTGTTCGGCGACGACTTCGACACGCTGAAGCAGAAGGCGCGCGAGATCGAGGCCGTCCTCAAGCAGATCCCCGGCGCGGCCGACGTGGTGACCGAGCAGCTCACGGGGCAGCCCGTGCTCGAGATCGAGGTCGACCGCGACGCGATCGCGCGGCACGGCATCGCGGCCGCCGACGTGCTGGAGGTCGTCGAGGCGCTCGGCGCGCGGGAGGTGGGGCAGCTCCAGGAGGGCGAGCGCCGCTTCCCCGTGGTGCTGCGCATCGACGACCGCTACCGGGAGGACGCCGCCTCGATCGGCCGCATCCTGGTCACGGCGGCGGGCGGGGAGCGCATCCCGCTCGCGCGGCTCGCGAAGATCCGCACGGTCGAGGGGCCGACCGCGATCAACCGGGAGTGGGCGAAGCGCCGGATCGTCGTGCAGGCGAACGTCCGCGGCCGGGACGTGGGCACCTACGTCGAAGAGGCGAGAGACAGGCTGGATCGGGAGGTCGAGCTGCCGCCCGGCTATTACGTCCGCTTCGGCGGGCAGTTCGAGCACCTCGAGCGCGCGCAGGCGCGCCTGCTCGTCGTCGTGCCCGTGGCCCTGGGGCTGATCCTGCTCCTGCTGTACCTCACCTACGGTCGGCTCCTCGATGCGGTCCGCGTCTTCACGGGCGTCCCGTTCGCCGCGATCGGCGGCGTCGTCGCGCTCTGGCTCCGCGACCTGCCGTTCAGCATCTCCGCGGGCGTCGGGTTCGTGGCGCTGTCGGGCGTGGCGGTGCTCGGGGACATGGTGCTCGTCTCCACCATCCGGCAGCTCACCGCGACCGGCATGCCGGTGCGGGCGGCCATCGAGCTCGCGGCCGAGCGGCGCCTCCGCCCCGTCCTCATGACGGCGCTGGTCGCCTCGCTGGGCTTCGTGCCGATGGCGCTGAACACGGGGGTCGGGGCCGAGGTGCAGCGCCCGCTGGCGACGGTCGTGATCGGCGGCGTGATCTCCTCCACGCTGCTCACGCTGCTCGTCCTGCCGGTGCTCTACAGCGTGGTCGGCGGGCGGCGCCGCGCGGAGGCCGCCGGCGGGACGGACGCCGCCGACCCCCCGCCGCGCCCTGGCCCGGCCCTGTCGCCCGCCGCGGAGTAGGCGATGAGCGCGCGCGCCCGCCTCCGCAGGATCGCCGCCGCCGCGGGCGTCCTGGTCCTCGTCCAGGCGCTCGCGGTGGGGCTCTACTGGGCCGTGGAGCGTCGCCGCGATGCGGAGCGGCCAGGTCGCCCGTTCGCGTACGAGCGGCTCGACGGCACCCGGCCTGTGCCGGACGCCGCCTTCGAGCGGCCGGACGGGACCTCGCTCCACCCGGGCGCCTTGCGCGGCCGGCCCGTGCTGCTCCACTTCTGGGCCACCTGGTGCGCCCCGTGCCGCGCGGAGCTCCCGCGCTTGCTGGAGCTCGGCCGAGAGCTGGAGGAGGCCGGCGGGCTCCAGCTCGTGGCCGTGAGCGTCGACGAGAGCTGGGAGGTCGTGCGCGCCTTCTTCGGGGGCGAGGTGCCTCCCGGCGTCGTGCGGGCCGGCTCGCCCGCGGTGCAGCGACGGTTCGGGGTCTCGACGTTGCCTGACACGTTCCTGGTCGAGGAAGACGGCACGATGGCCCTCCGGTTCACGGGCGCGAGGGACTGGCGAGCGCCCGAGGCGAGGGCGCTGCTGATGGAACGGGAGCGGCCAGGGCCCTGAGCGCGCTTCCTCCTCGCGCGCTCGTCTGGAGCGAGAGGGGAGCTCACGGTGGCTCGTCCCTGCCTCGCCCTCCCCCCGTCAACGCCGTCTCACGGGCGCAGCGAGCTCCGAAAGTCTGTGCTGAGCCAGCGCCTGTGCGCTTGATGCATCTAGCATAGTCCCCTATACTATCCGGGTGCACACGATCGAGAGCAAGAAGAAGCTCATTGCCCGCGTGCGGCGCATCCGCGGTCAGCTCGAGGCGGTGGAGCGGGCGCTCGAGGGCGAGCACGGCTGTGCGGAGGTCCTCCAGACCGTGACGTCGGCGCGAGGTGCCCTGAACGGGCTCGTGGGCGAGCTCATCGAGGGCCATATCCGGACCCACGTCGTGGACCCGGAGCGCACGACGGCAACGCAGCGCGAGGCGGTCGAGGAGCTCGTCCAGATCGTTCGCGCCTACGTGAAATGAGGGGCGTCATGACGAACGACGCGACATCCGATCTGCTCGACGAGCTGAGGCACACCCACGATCACGGGGCCGCGGTGGCCTCTCACGAAGCGAGGACGCGCTGGGTCGTCGCGCTCACGCTCTCGATGATGGTCGCCGAGCTCGTGGTCGGCTATGCGACGAACTCGCTCGCCCTGACCGCCGACGGCTGGCACATGGCGACGCACGCGGGCGCCCTCGGCATGGCCGCGCTGGCCTACTGGTTCGCGCGGAGGCAGTCGGGGTCGAGCGTCTTTTCCTTTGGCACGGGGAAGGTCCACGCGCTGGCCGGTTACACGAGCGCCGTGGTCCTGGCGCTCATCGCGCTCCTGATGGTGGTCGAGTCGCTGCGCCGCTTCCTGCGCCCCGCGCCGATCGCCTTCTCCGAGGCGCTCCCCGTCGCCGTGCTGGGCCTGGCCGTCAACCTCGTCAGCGTGAAGCTCCTCCACACCGACGAGCACCACGGCGCGGACCATGACGAGGATCACGAGCATGACGACGGCGAGCACGCCCCGCATGGCCATGAGCACGCGCATCACGGGCACGACCACAACCTCCGCGCCGCGTACTTCCACGTGCTCGCCGACGCGCTGACGAGCGTGCTCGCCATCCTGGCCCTCCTGGGTGGGCGCTACTTCGGCTGGACGTTCCTCGACGCCGCCATGGGCGTCGTCGGCGGCGTGGTCATCGCGCGCTGGAGCTACGGCCTGTGCCGGCAGGCGGCGAAGCAGCTCCTCGACGTGGTTCCATCGGAGGAGATCGCGAAGCGCATTCGCCGGCGGATCGAGGCGGAGTTCGCCGGCGCGGCCGTCGTCGACCTTCACCTGTGGGATATCGGCCCGAGGGCTCGCGCCTGCATCGTGTCCATCGCCGCGCGGTCTCCGCAGCCGCCGATCGCCTACCGCGAGGCCCTGACCTCCATCGCGAGCCTCCAGCATGTCACCGTGGAGGTCCACCCCCTCCCGGCGGCCCAGCGGTCGGCGGTGGCCTCGTGAGCTTCGGCGCGATCCTGCTCCTCGCCCTCGGCCTGGCCATGGATGCGACGGCGGTCTCGGCCGCGCGGGGGCTGGCGACCCCCGTGATACGCGCCCGGCACGTCGCGCTCGTCGCGGGCTTCTTCGGCGGGTTTCAGGCGCTCATGCCGCTCATCGGGTGGCTCCTCGGCGCGCGTGTCGGGCCCCTCGTGCAGGCGTGGGATCACTGGATCGCCTTCGGGCTCCTCGGGGCCATCGGCGGCAAGATGCTGTGGGAGGCGCGGGGCGGCGCGGACGATGACGACGACGCGCCGAAGGACCTGTTCGCCTTGAGGGTCATGTTCGTGCTGGCCATCGCGACCAGCATCGACGCGCTCGCGATCGGCTTCACGCTCCCGATGTTGAACGCGCCGTTCGCGCTCTCCCTCGTCACGATCGGGATCACGACGGCGGTCCTCTCCGCGATCGGCCTGTTCGCCGGCAGGCGCTTCGGCGCGATGCTCGGCAAGCGGCTCGACGTGGCGGGGGGCGTCGTGCTCATCGGCCTTGGCGTGAAGATCCTGATCGAGCACTTGCGGGCGACATAGCCGCTGTCCCCCGGCTGCGGCCCGGCGGGCGCCGGCGCCTCGCGCCGATCGCCCGCCCGGCCGCCTGGTACGCGGTCACCCAGGCTCGCCCCGGGGACGTCGCTCACGGGACGAGCCTCGGTGAGAGCGAAGCGACCGGATCATGGGTGGTCTTGCTGCGGAACGGAGGTCGACGAGGGCTCGCGCGCGGATGACCGGCGACCGAACGCCCCGTCGACGTACACGATCCCCAGGAGCGCCACGGCCACGACGCCGAGCCACAGGATTCGAGCGCGCCGGTTTGGACGGCAGTGAGGGCAGCTCATGTTCGGGCCTCTTCGCTGGTCTGGGTCGCTGGAGCGCTCCGCGTGACGGGCCTGGTGACCTGCATTGCGCGCCTCCGCGGCGGCTCGGGCGCCGCGCCGCCTTCATGAACATAGCGGATGCCGCTGGGCCTGTCTCCCGCGGCGGCGGTGCTCGGCGCGGCGCCCGACGACGCTGCGCGCACGTCAGCGCTCCGCCTCGCGCCCGGGGGGCTTCCTGGCGATCGCATAGAGCGCGTTGGTCTCGGCGCTGAGGGCGTTGCGCGCGCGGAGCGGGGCGAGGATGTCGCGCTTGACGACCTCCTGCGTGCCGGGGTCGAGCTTGTCGATCGTGCCGCGATAGCCCGACCCGAGGGCGATGACCCACCAGTCGTCCGGCGAGGTGAGGGGCTGCCTGGAGCGCTCGGCGTCGATGGCGCAGGCCGCGACGCCGGCCGCTGCGAGCATCGCGCGGAGGGCGTCCGGGGAGTTGATGCGCTCCCACGGCCGGAAGGTCTTGTAGACGTCGGGCCGGTGGGCCTGGATCGCGTCCCAGAACGCGGTGTTGCCGGGCTCGAGCACGTCGGTGCCCCACGTGGTGACGGCGAGCGTGCCGCCGGGCTTGAGCCATCGCCAGAGCCGGCGCACGGCGGCGGGCATGTCCGGCATGAAGAAGATGCCGAAGACGCAGACGATGGCGTCGAAGCTCCCGGGCGGCAGGTCGAGGGCCTCCACGTCGGCGCAACGGAAGTCGATGTTCGAGAGCCCCAGCGCGCGGGCCTTGGCGCGCCCGCGGTCGAGCAACGCCTCGGCGAGATCGACGGCGAGCACGGAGCCCGTGGGCCCGACGGCCCGGGCGGCGGGGATGGCGGACGATCCGGTGCCGGAGCACACGTCGAGGACGCGGTGGCCGGGCTCGATGCGGGCGCGCTCGACGGTGCGCGCCCCGATGCGGGCCCAGAAGGCGAGCGGCGGGTCGTCGAAGTGATCCGCGGCCGCGGAGTACGTGACGGCGGTGCGTGCTTTGTCGGGATCGAGCGGGTTCATGGCGTCCCTTGGGGTCTGGAGGGTCGGAGGACGCGCGGGTGCGCTCCCCGACGGCCGGCCTGCGCTCCCTGCCAGGCCGGCTCGCATCCGGGCAGACGCGCCCCCTGGCCCGCCATTACGGGCGCCATCGGCGGTGATCGTGACCTGATGTTCATCGGGCCACGCGCCCCGGGCGCCGCGGGCGCTCCTGCGGCGCCGGGGCGCGCGTCGAAGCCGGCCCCGCGCTCGACTGTAATGCGGTGGAGACCCGCGCGTCTCCCTCGCGGAACCCGAAAGGAGAGCCTCATGAAGATCACGCACGCCATCCTCTCGATCGCGCTCGGCATCCCCTCGGTCGCCTCCGTGCTTGGCTGCGCGCAGCCGGCGAGCGCCGAGCCCCAGAAGGCCCCGCGCGTGGTCGAGATCATGGTCCACGGCGGGTTCGTGCCGGACAAGATCGCCGCGGTCGAGGGCGAGCGGCTCCAGCTCAAGCTCGTCCGTCACGACAGCGGCGCCTGCACGAAGGAGATCGTCTTCCCCAGCCTCGGTATCCGCAAGGAGCTGCCGACGGGGCAACCGGTCACCATCGACCTGCCCGACCTGAAGGCGGGGGAGCTGAGGTTCGAGTGCGGCATGGGGATGCTCAAGGGCACCCTCGTCGTCGCACCGAGGAAGTGAGCAGGGGACGGAAGCCTTCCAGGAGAGACCGCGCGAGGCCTCATCGAGCAGGCCGCGCGCGGCGAGGGTGCGCCCTGCTACGCTGCGCTGGACCATGCACCGCGTCCCCTCGGCCATGCCCTCGTATCACAAGCGCCCCTTACCACCGGGCTGCATCGCGTTCTCCTCCGAGGAGGGGCGCGCGATCTTTCGCGAGGCGCTCGCCCTGGGGGTGATGGAGAGCTTCTTCCCGCTCATCGAGCAGTTCCACACCCAGGCTGAGCCTGCTTTCTGCGGCCTGGGGACGCTGGTCATGGTCCTCAACGCGCTGGAGATCGATCCGGGGCGCGCCTGGAAGGGACCGTGGCGCTGGTTCTCGGAGGAGCAACTCGACTGTTGCCGCTCCCTCGACGACGTCGCTCGCGACGGGATCACGCTGACGCAGCTCGCGTGCCTGGCCCGGTGCAACGGCGCCCGGGCCGACGTGCGCTTCGCGGAGACCTCCTCGCTGGAGGCGCTCCGCGCCGCGGTCCGAGAGGCCACCTCGCGCGCCGACGACAACCACGTGGTCGTCGCCTATGACCGCTGGACGCTGGGCCAGACCGGGAGCGGCCACTTCTCGCCGGTCGGTGGATTGCACCCCGATCGCGACCTCGTGCTCCTGCTCGACGTGGCGCGCTTCAAGTACCCGCCGCACTGGGTCCCGCTCGAAGCGCTTTATCGTGCCATGCTCCCTGTCGACCCCACCTCCGGGCGGTCCCGCGGGTTCGTGACGATCCGGCGCGAGCACGCGGTGGCGCCCGTGGCGGCGCTTCACGACGCCAACTGGGCCGAGGTCGAGCGCTTTCTCCGCGATCTCGACGGCACCGACGTCCTGGTGCTGACCGGCTGCCTGCGCGAGGGGGTCTCCAGCATGCCGCGTCTGCTCGAGCTGCTGCGCCGCCCCGACCTGCCCCAGACGGTCGAGCAGCACCTGGCGCGGTTGCGCGCCCAGGTGGCGGCGCTCGACGATCGCCCGCCGCCGCTGTCGCAGCGATCAAGCTGGCCGTGATCCTGCTCGTCGACGTGTGTGGGTCGTGCTCGGCTCGTCCGGCTGGCCGGCGCGCGGGCGCCGGCGCAGCCGCGCGGCGGCGAGCCCCCCCGAACGAGGCCACCCCTCGTCGGCGGCTCGATCAGAGCTCGATCCGGCGCAGCCGCAGGGCGTTGCCGATGACGGACACCGAGCTCAGGCTCATCGCGGCGCTGGCGAGCATGGGGCTGAGGAGCAGCCCGAGGACGGGATAGAGGACGCCCGCCGCGATCGGCACGCCGAGCGCGTTGTAGACGAACGCAAAGAACAGGTTTTGCCGGATGTTGCGCATCGTCGCCCGGCTGAGCCGCCGGGCGCGCAGGAGGCCGCGGAGATCGCCGCGCACGAGGGTGATCCCGGCGCTCTCGATGGCGACGTCGGTCCCGGTGCCCATGGCGACGCCGACGTGCGCCTGCGCGAGCGCGGGCGCGTCGTTGATGCCATCGCCCGTCATCGCCACGACGCGGCCCTCGGCCTGGAGGCGCTTCACGACCGCGGCCTTCTGCTCGGGCAGCACCTCGGCCTCGACGTGCTCGATGCCGAGCTTCCTGGCGACCGCCTCTGCCGTCGTGCGGCTGTCGCCGGTGAGCATGATGACGCGGATGCCCTCCTGGCGGAGGACGCGGACGGCCTCGGCGGTCGAGTCACGAACGGGGTCGGCCACGCCGAGGATGCCGGCGGCCTTGCCGTCCACGGCGACGAGCATCGCCGTCTGGCCCTCCTGTCGGCGTTCCTCGGCGCGGCGCGAGAGATCCTCCGGCGGCACGCCGAGCTCCTCGAAGAGCTTGAGATTGCCGAGCGCGACCTCTCGCCCGGCCACCGCGCCGACCACGCCCTTGCCGGTGATCGACCGGAACCCTTCCGCCGGCAGGAGCTCGAGCGCCTGCTCGACGGCCCCGGCGACGATCGCGCTCGCGAGCGGGTGCTCGCTGCCGCGCTCCAGGCTCGCCGCGAGCCTGAGGATCTCGTTCGGCGGGAGATCGCCCAGCGTCGCCACGGAGGCGAGCTTCGGCTTGCCCTCGGTGAGCGTGCCGGTCTTGTCGACGACGAGGGTGTCGATCTTCTCGAAGGTCTCGAGCGCCTCCGCGTTCTTGATCAGGATGCCGGCCGTGGCGCCGCGCCCCGTCCCGACCATGATCGAGATGGGCGTGGCGAGGCCGAGCGCGCACGGGCACGCGATGATGAGCACCGCCACGGCGTTGACGAGCGCGTGCGAGAACCGCGGCTCCGGCCCGACGAGCAGCCAGACCACGAAGGTGAGCACGGCGATCACGATCACGGCGGGGACGAAGTACGCGGCGACAGCGTCCGCGAGGCGCTGGATGGGGGCGCGGCTGCGCTGGGCGTCTCCCACCATCTGGACGATCCGGGCGAGCAGGGTGTCGCGCCCGACGCGATCGGCGCGCATCACGAAGCCGCCGGTGCCGTTGACGGTGCCGCCGACGACGCGGGCGCCGGGCGCCTTCTCGACCGGGATAGGCTCTCCCGTGATCATCGACTCGTCGACCGCGCTGGTCCCCTCGAGGACCTCGCCGTCGACGGGGATCTTCTCCCCCGGCCGCACGCGCAGTCGGTCGCCGGGCTGCACGCGCTCGAGGGAGACGTCCTCTTCCCGACCGTCCGCGCCGAGGCGCCTGGCGGTCTTCGGGGCGAGCCCCAGGAGCGCCTTGAGCGCGCTGCTCGTCCGGCTGCGGGCGCGGAGCTCGAGGACCTGCCCGAGCAGCACGAGCGAGACGATGACGCTGGCCGCCTCGAAGTAGACCGGGACCGCGCCGCCGTGGCGGACAGCGTGGGGGAAGACGCCGGGCGCCAGCGTGGCCACGACGCTGTACGCGTAGGCGGCGCCCGTGCCGATGGCGATCAGGGTGAACATGTTGAGGTGCCGGGTCCTGATCGAGGCCCAGCCGCGCTCGAAGAACGGGGCGCCGCACCAGAGCACCACGGGCGTGGCGAGGGCGAATTCGATCCAGGCGAGCCAGCGGCCGAGGAGGTGCTGCACCGGCTGGCCCGGGATCATCTCGGACATCCCCAGCACGAGGACGACGAGGCTCAGCGGGACGCTGGTCCAGAAGCGCCGGGACATGTCCGCGAGCTCCGGGTTCGGCGCGTCCTCGAGCGTCACCGTCCGCGGCTCGAGGGCCATCCCGCAGATCGGGCAGGAGCCCGGCTCCGCGCGGACGACCTCGGGGTGCATCGGGCAGACGTACTCGACGTGCGCCGCCGGCTGGGTCGGCTCGACCGGCTTCGCCGCGGGCTCTCCCCTCCCGGTCGTCGGCTGCGCGGGGGCGTACTTCTCGGGATCTGCCTGGAACTTGGCGAGACAGCGCTGGCTACAGAAGAGGTATGTCCGACCGCCGTGCTCGTGTTGCCACTTCGCCGTCTCGGGCGAGACGGCCATCCCGCAGACCGGGTCCTTCGTCCGCTCCAGGCCGGCGGGATGAGGTTGGCCCTGCGTGTGGTGGTGATCGTGGTCCATGGTTCGGCTCCCTGTCTGCCGACGATCGAGCCGCGGACGTCTTACACCCCGGGCGCGGCACCTCAAGGGGCGACGTGGATCTCGCCCATCATCCCGCCCTCGGTGTGCTCGAGGATGTGGCAGTGATACATCCACATTCCCGGCGCATCGAAGCGCGTCACGATGCGCACCGTGGACCGCTGCGGCAGGATCACGGTGTCCTTGTTGGCGAGCTCCTCCTCGGCCACCGGCACACCGTCCCTGGCCAGCACCTGGAAGAAGAAGCCGTGCAGGTGGAACGGGTGGTCCATCTCGGCGTCGTTCTTCAGGTCGTAGATGTGGACCGAGCCGCTCTCGACGTCGATCGGCGGCACGTCGGGGAAAGCCTTGCCGTCGATCAGGAACATCAGCTTGCCGTCGACGTATTGCTCGTCGAAGGTGATCGTCGCCTCGGCCGGTCCGCCCGGCAATCGCTCGATGGCGGGGCCGGTCTCGGGCAGCGCGCGCCCGGACGGCCCGGGTCCCTGGCCGATCCGGACCGTGGCGAGCGGCATCGGATCCGCGTGGCCGGTGTGGTGCCCGCGCTCGTAGGGCTCGTTCATCAGGGTGAGCTCCGTCCCCGGCTCCCCCTGGGCCATCAGCAGCACGTCGTAGCGCTCGCCTGGAGAGATCAGGAGCCTCTCGGCGTCGTACGGCTTCGGGATCAGCCCGCCGTCGGTGCCGATGACGCGGAACGCATGGCCCGGGAGCGCGAGGTTGAAGAAGCGCCCGTTGGCCACGTTGACGATCCGGAGACGCGTGAGCGCGCCCGGCCGCACCTCGAGCGCGGGCATCGTCCTGCCGTTGACGAGCACGACATTGCCCTCGCGGCCCATCATGATCATGTCGTCGTCGAGCTCTTCGTTGAAGCTCCCGTCCTCGTTGAGGAGCACGTCCCCGAGCACGACGATCCTCTCGTCGTCCGCCTCCGGCTCGTTCGGCCCGCGCACGCGGATCAGGCCGAAGAGGCCCTTCTGGATCTGCTCCGGCTCCATCACGTGCGGGTGGAACCAGTAAAACCCCGCGTCGCGCAGCGTGAACCGATAGGTGAACGTCTCGCCGGGCGCGATCGGCGCCTGCACGGCCATCACGCCGTCCATCTCGTTGGGCACCCGGATGCCGTGCCAGTGGATCGTCGTCTCCTCCGGCAGGCTGTTCTTGAAGTGGACGATCAGCGTATCGCCCAGGTTCGCCTCGATCAGGGGCCCAGGGACCGTGCCGTTGTAGGACCAGACCGTCGTGGTCGTCCCCTCCAGGTACGTCTTTTCGACCTCCCTGGCCTCGAGGTCGACCTCGACCACCTCGGGATCGGGGTTCGTGTCGAGGGCGGCGGTGGGCTCGCCCCAGGTGTCGGGGGCCGCCGGCTCCCCTCCTCGCTCGGCCCCACATCCGGCGGCGAGCAGCGACAGCGAGGCGACGCCCAGAAGAGCCCATGAACGCTCACTCATGGCTCGACTCTTCGTCCGTGGGGTTTCCGGACATCTCGTTCGAGTACGCCGAGTAGACCTCGCCGACCTTGCAGCGAAGCCGGTAGGTGTACTCCATGTCCTCGGTCGCCTCGGGGTCCATGTAGGCATTCTTCGATCCCGCGATGGTGAAGGCGACGACGTAGTCGTTCATCGGGTCCTTGCGCTCGCCTTCGAACTGATCGCAGCCCTCCTGGGGCGTCCACTCGACGTGGAGCACGCCCGCCATCGGCATGACGAACTCGAGCACCGGCGCCTCGGGCGCCGCGGCCGCAGGCCCGCCGCCGCCCCCGCCGCTTCCCTCCGTGCCGCCATGCGGGCCTCCCGGTTCCGAGTCTCCGCAGGCAATGAGGGCAAGACCGAAGGCGGCGAGGCAGGTGAGTCGAGAGAAAGCCATGGCTGAGTCTCCTCGTGGGATCCTGATGGATATGGATGTAACCTATTTGGTCACAGCGGCGAGGTGGTGAGGGACGCCGCCTCTGGCTTCTAGGCACCAGCGGGCCCCCACGTGACAGGTGGACGCGTTTTTCTTCCGTCGCGCTCCGTCCTCGGCGGCCGAGGCCTCGACGGCCGACGCCCGCTCAGCGCTTCGATCCGTCCGCGCCCCGGCGCGGCTCGCGGGAGTCGTCGGCGGAGGGCCGCAGCGACGGGCTCGCCAGGGCAAGAGCCTCGGTTTCAGAGGAGTGAGCCCGAGCGAGCCCCGGAGGGAGGCGTCGATCCTGCGAGCTCGGCCGCTGCCATCGCGCCCCTCGTCGAGAGCTACCGCGAGCTCCTCCGCTGTCTGGAGCGTAGGGTCGGCAGCCGCGCTATCGCCGAGGACATCCTAGGGCGACAAACGGGTTGAAATCGCCTGAAAAGTGCAGAAATTCGAACCGCCAAGACGCCGAGGACGCCAAGGAGAGAATCAGTTCTCGGCGTCCTTGGTGTCTTGGCGGTTGAGCTCTCGCTTGTTCAACGTGATCGGTGCTCTAGGTCCTCTACAATGTCGCGGGCCGCATTTACCGCGGCGATCCTGTCACGATTCTTGGATTACTTGAGCTTCTTCGGGGGCTTCAGCCACTCGCCGTCGGCCAGGAAGACACGCACGCTCCTGCCGCTGCGCAAGCTCGCCGCGAGGGGGAGCGCGAAGCGGCGCTGGACGCGCCGGATGATATTTTGTTGCGAAGGGTGTGGAAGCCCTTCGGGATCTTGAACTTGCGCGTGAAGCGGGCGATGACGTGCTCGTCGAGGCCAGGACTTGCTGCGCGCTCGTCGCACCGTCCAGCACGTCCGCCTGCTCGCGCCGCCACCGTGCCCACGCCTGGCTCGCCGGTGCCGTGCCCATCGCCATGAGGCCTCCCCACGACAGGCATCCCACAGGGGCGAAAGCCTGCAGCAGCCAGGCCCAGCCGACGATCATGCGCTGAGGTGGAAGTCGTCGGTGAACGCACCGAAGGGCTCGGGGGCGTCTGGTGCTAGCAGCGGGGCCCGTGACGTTCGAGCAACCGGACGGCATCCGCGGCAACAGGGCCGAGGCGCGCTTCCGCCGAGCCGGGCCGGCTCATGCGCCGGGAGTACGAAGCTTGAGCTTGGAACGCAAAAAGCCCGGTGACCTGTGGGGTCCCGGGCTTTCGAGCACCTTTACCAGCCGTCGTCCCGGCTGTCCCAGCCAGCGTTTCTGGCGGCTGGGTTGCTCAGCGTATCCTTGGTGGGCCATGAAGGACTTGAACCTTCAGCCAATGGATTAAGAGTCCACTGCTCTACCAATTGAGCTAATGGCCCGATGGATTGTCAAATCAACCGACTCTGCAACGCATTCCCGGAGTCTCGCTGGTTCACCCGTTGAGCCCGGCACGCCCGGCCTGATTCGAACAGGCGACATTCGGATTCGAAGTCCGACGCTCTATCCAGCTGAGCTACGGGCGCTCCTGCGTTCCCCTCGTCGAGGCACGCGGGACGCTTCTAACCGCACCGGAGCCGAACTGTCAAGCGATCGTTGACGTGGGGTGCGCAATCGCTGGGCCGCCGGCGCCGCCGAGATCGGCCGGTCGCCTGAGCATGCGGCCCCGTCACGTGAGGGACATCACATCCGCCTCTCGTTGTCCTGATGCTGGCGGCCCCCTGGCACGGGGCGGCGGCGGAGCGAGCTCAGGAAGGCCGTGGCCGCCCGCTGGCCGGCCCCCCTCCGAGGCAGGCGCGAGGGGGGACGATCCGGCGCGCGGGGGGAACGACGGTCAGAGGGGTCCCCTCTGCCTCGGAGCTCGGAGGAGGAAGGACGATCCGGCGCGCGGGGGGAACGACACCTCGGCCGCCCCGCCGGCGCGACGGGACCTCGATCGCCGGCGCCTGCCGTCCGGCAGCGGCCGTGAAAGAAGTTCTCGGCCCGCGGCGTCGCGCGGTAGGGTCCGCCCCCTCATGCCGCTGCTTCGCCCGCCTCGCTGCTTCGCTTTTCGCGGCCGGGTCGCCGCCCTCTTCCTCGCCCTCTCGATCGCGACGCCGGCGGCGGCCGCGCCGACGGGCGCCCTGCCAGGCAAGGAGCCGGCCCCGGCCAGGGCCGAGCCGCCGGGCGAGAGCCCGCGCCCGAGCCCTCCTCGCGAGGCGCAGCGGAGCGCGACGGCCGCCGGGGGCAGGGCGCGGGCGGCCGGGCGCGCCGCCGCCAGGACGAAGGGCGCCGAGCGCGCGCGCTCGGCCAAGAAGCGCGCGGCCAAGCGGCGCGAGGGCGCCCGCGGGGAGCGCGGCGGCAACGCCGTCAAGGCCGAGGTCGACGACCGCAAGCCGCTGTCGAAGGGGGCGCCCAACCGGGGGCGGCTGTCCGGCGCGGTGCGGCTCCGGTCGTCGCGGCACGTCAAGGTCCGCAAGGGCGCCAGGGCGTGGGGGCTGCCGGTGCTCGTCAAGGCGCTGCGGCGCGCCGCGTTCCAGGTGGCGAAGAAGCACGGCGACTCCGCGCTGCTCGTCGGGGATCTCTCGGCGAAGGCGGGCGGGCCGCTCGACGGGCACAACTCCCACCAGACGGGGCGCGACGCCGACGTCGGCTTCTACGTCGTCAACTCCCGGGGCAGGACGCTGCGCACCGACCGGTTCGTGGCGTTCGACGACAAGGGCAACGCCATCGGCCTCCCGGGCGCGAAGTTCGACGACAAGCGCAACTGGGCGCTCGTCGAGGCGCTGCTCCAGGACCGGCGGGCGAGGGTCAAGTACCTGTTCGTGAGCGACGCCCTGAAGGCGCGGCTGCTCGCCTACGCCGCGAAGCGGCGCGTGCCGCAGGAGCTCCGGACCCGGGCCGCGGCCGCGATGATGAGCCCCCGGGACGCGGACCTGCACAACGACCACTTCCACATCCGCGTGATGTGCCCGCCGTCGATGCGTGGCGCCTGCATCGAGGAGTCGCTGCCCCGGCCGCCCCGGTCCCGGCCCGATTGCGCGACGGACGCGGCCGGCAAGCCGGAGGCGTCCGCGACGCCCACGCCCGCGGCAGGCGCCCCGCGCTGACGGCGCTCGCCCTCAGGGTCAGGGCACCCGGCCGGCTATCCGCCGATGCCTGGCCAACCATCCCCGGACACCTGGCCAGCCATCCCGCGACACCAGCCCAGGCATCCGCCGATGCCTGGCCAGCCATCCCGCGACACCAGCCCAGGCATCCGCGGACACCTCGCCAGGCATCCGCGGACACCTCGCCAGGCATCCGCGGACACCTCGCCAAGCATCCGCGGACACCTCGCCAAGCATCCGCAGACACCTTGCCAGGCATCCGCGGACACCTCGCCAGGCATCCGCCGATGCCTGGCAGCCCCCCCCTCAGGCGCTCGGCATCGCCCCGGCGGGCGCCGGGCCGTCCGCGATCTCCACCACGACCGGCGCGTGATCCGACGGGCGCTGGAGCTCCCGCGGCCGCGTGTCGATCGACACGTCGGTGCAGCGCGCGGCGAGCGGGCGCGTCACGAGCGCCAGATCGATGCGAAGCCCCTTGTTGCGCCGGAACGCGCCCATCCGGTAGTCCCACCAGCTATAGGCCGCCTTGGCGGGGTGGCAGGCGCGGAACGCGTCCACGAGCCCCCACGAGAGCAGCCGGCCCAGCGCCGCCCGCTCGTCCGGGTGGAAGAGCACCTGCCCCTCCCACTTCTTCGGCTCCGCGACGTCGATGGGCTCGGGCGCCACGTTGAAGTCGCCGCAGATCAGGAGCTCCTGATCGGGGCGGTAACGGCCCTCGAGCTCGGCCCGGAGCCGCTCCAGCCACGCGAGCTTGTAGGCGAACGCCGGCGTGCCCACGGCCTGGCCGTTGGGCACGTAGACGTTGATGACCCGGATCCCCTCCACCGTGGCCGAGATCATCCGCCGGGCGACGTCCTCCTCGTCCCCGTCGAGGCCCTTCTTCACGTCCTCGACCGAGAGCCCGAAGCGCGCGGCGATCGCCACGCCGTTGTACGACTTCTGGCCGAAGAAGACCGAGCGGTAGCCCACCTCGGAGAGCGCGGCCTCGGGGAAGCTGCCGTCCTCGACCTTGGTCTCCTGGAGACAGACGACATCGGGCGCGGCGCGGACCAGCCAGCCCGTGAGCTGCTCGAGCCGCGTGCGGATGGAGTTCACGTTCCAGGACGCGATGCGCATGCTCCTGCGGATAGCGGATGGCGCGCAGGGCGAAAAGCCTGGATCGGACAGCGGGCGGAGGGCGGGGCGCGCAGGGCGCTACAGGGATGCCCGGATCACGTCGAAGAGGCCGTCCGGATCGTCGACGTGCAGCCAGTGGCCGGCGCCCGGCAGGACGTGCACCGAGAGCCACGGCGCCCGCGCCGCGAGCGCCTCGAAGCGGCCGCGCGACGCCGGCGGGATCGCCGTGGACCGGCCGCCGAGGACCACGTGGATGCGCCGCTCCCCGGCCGCCGCGCCGGCCGGCGGGTCCTCGAGGGCGTGCCACAGGTCGCGGGCGAAGTAGTCGGAGAGCAGGTCGGCCATGGCGTCGAGATCGAGCCGGATGCGGAAGCCGTCGTCGCTTCGGCGGACGTTCATCGCCAGCCACTCCGCGATGCCGCGGCCGAACCCGGCCGCCTGCACCGCGTCGAGGAACGCCTCGCGCGACGCGATGGGCTGCGGCATCGCGCGGAGCAGCTCGAGCACGGCCGCGCTCTCCGTGCCGCTCTCGCTGGCCGTCTTGGCGCTCGGATCGGCGTCGAGGAGGAAGCCGCGCTCGATCCCCTCGCGCCGGCGCTCGAGGTACGCGAGCGCCACCTTGCCGCCGAACGAGTGGCCCATCACCCCGCGCACGTCGAGGCCGAGGTGGTCGCCGAGCCGGAGCAGATCCTCGGCGGCCGCGGCGACGGTGTGCGGCGGCGGCGGGCTCTGTGACAGGCCGTGGGCCCGGAGGTCGACCAGGAGGAAGCCCCACGGCCGGGCCGCGGCCCCGGGCGCGCCGCCCTGGGCCTGCGCCTCGGCGAGGCGCCGGACGAAGGTGCGCCAGTTGGCGCCGGAGCCGAAGATGCCGTGCAGCACGAGCATCCAGCGGGCAGGCGCCGCGGAGGGCGCGGTGACGAGGGCGTGGTAGGGCAGGAAGCCAGCGTGTGCGTTCATGGCGCTCCAGGCCTCGCGAGCGCGCGCGGCCTGCGCCTAGCGCTAGCATGGACGCATGGCCAAGAAGCCTCCGATCGTGCGGGCGGGCGCGGGCGTCGCAGGGGACCAGGGCAGCCAGCCGGCGAGGCCCGAGCGCTTCCACGGGTCGGCGCTCGCCGGGGCCGAGCTCGACGACGTCGACCTCCGCGGCGCGCGCTTCCACGACGTCGCGCTCACGGAGGCCGAGCTCGACGACGTCGACCTCCGCGGCGCGCGGCTCCACGACGTCGCGCTCACGGAGGCCGAGCTCGACGACGTCGACCTCCGCGGCGCGCGGCTCCACGACGCGACCCTCGCGGGCGCCGACCTCGACGACGTCTCGCTCGCCGGGGCCCGCATCCACAACGCGACCCTCGCGGGCGCCGATCTCGACGACGTCTCGCTCGCCGAGGCCCGCATCCACAACGCCGACGCCGCGGCGACCCGCTGGTCCGACGTGAACCTGCGCCGCGCCCGCTTCGAGGACTCGGATCTCCGCGACGTGGAGATCGTGGGCTCCAGGATCGACGGGCTCACCATCGACGGCGTGCGGATCGACCACCTCCTCGAGGCGGCGAAGCGCCAGCCCGGCGCGGCGAAGCGCCAGCCCGGCGCGGCGAAGCGCCAGCCCGGCGCGGCGAAGCGCCAGCCCGGCGCGGCGAAGCGCCAGCCCGGCGCGAGCTCCGCGCCGGAGGCGACCCCCAAGGACACCCTGTCGAGAAAGAAGAAGACGAGGCGCCCCACCCCCGGACGATGAGGGGGCAGCGCCCGCCGTGCGCGGCCGGTCAGGCCTCGATGAGCCCGGTGCGGACCGCGATGCGGGTCAGCTCGACGGCGCTCTTGCAGCCGAGCTTCGCGTAGATGCGCACGCGGTGGGTCTCCACCGTCTTCGGGCTGATCGTGAGCCGCGCGGCCGTCTCGCGCGTCGACACGCCCGCCGCGAGCAGCCGCAGCACCTGGCGCTCGCGCGGGGTCAGCGCGTCGAGCCCGCCGGAGCCCTCGCTCGCCGGCTTGCGCATCGCGCGCACGACCGCCCCCGCGATGCTCGAGGACAGCGGGGCGCCCCCCGTCGCGATGCGGCGGATGCCATCGATCACCTCCTCGAGCTTCGAGGTCTTCACGAGGTAGCCCTGCGCCCCCGCGCGGAGCGCCTCGGCCACGCGGAACTCGTCGTCGTAACCGCTCAGCACGAGGAGCTTCGCCTGCGGGAGCTGCGCCCGGAGCGCCCCGAGGAGCTCGATACCATCCCGATCCGGGATGTTCAGGTCGACGAGCACGACGTCCGGCTTGCAGCTCGCCGTCTCGCGCAAGGCGTCGGCCGCCGTCCCAGCCTGGCCCACGACGACCATGTCGGGCTCGTCCGATAGCGCTCGAGCGAACCCTTCGCGGACGACAGGGTGATCGTCGATCAGATAGATGTGCAGCTTGCTAGCAGGGGTTTCCGCCATGATGACCACAGGGGGGATTGGAGTGTCCTTAGGACCACAATTCGATACCCGCGAGCAGTTCAAGTCAAGCCGCTCGGGTCGTCCTGGGAGGAACCTTACAGGGGTATCAGGTGCTCGACGATCTGCAAGCACTGGCGCGGCGGCAAGCCCGATTCATGAGGAAAACTCCGTCCTGAGCGAGTTTCAGGGTTCAGCGGAGTTCCGGGATCAGCGCGGCTCCGCGCGGCGCCCCACCGCCGTCGGATCGCTGCCGTCACAGCGGCGATCTGATATTATTTCGATGTCTTATGCGCCGAAGCGGCCAGCGCTCGGGAGAATGTCGATGAGCTCGCCGGGTCCGTCCGCACCCCTGGCCGGCCCCGAGCGGCCCGCGCAGGTCGACCTCTTCGTCGTCGATGACGACGCCTCCCTGGTCGACTCGCTGACGGATCTGCTGTCCGACGAGGGCTACCGCGTGCAGGGCTTCACGCAGCCGCTGGAGGCGCTCGCTCGCCTGAAAGGCGGCGCGCGGCCGCGGGCGGTGCTGCTCGACTACGTGATGCCCGAGATGACCGGCGAGGAGTTCCTCGCGGCGCTCGCCTCCTCGGGCGTGGACGTGCCTGTCCTCCTCCTCTCCGGCGTGGCGGATCCCGACATCCGCGGCGCGGTGGCCGGCGTGCTCCCGAAGCCGTTCGACGTGGACCGGCTCCTCGCCGTGCTCGGCCGGCTGACCGGCGCCGTGCCCGGCTGACCGGCGCCGTGCGTGGAGAGCGCGCCGCCGACGCGGCCGCCCTGACCCCGGCCCGCACAGGCGCGGCGGGGCGGCGGGGCGGCACGGTCCTGGCGTAAGCCGGCTCCCGGAGAAGCCGAAGCGATGCCGTCGCCCCTGGACCACGCCATCGAGGCGCCTTCGCTGTCTCGAGGCGGATCGAGCCACCCCGCCGCCGCGAGCCCATCGCCCACGATCCGGCTGCCCGCCGAGCTGCACCACCCGTTCCGGTTCATCGCGATCGACGGAGGCCTCCTGGCCGGCGAGGCCGGCGATGGAGCGGTCGTCGACGGCGCCGCCGCGCCGCTGCTCGACGCGCTGCTCGCGCTCGGGGTGCGCGTGGCGATCCTGACCGGAGGCGCCGCCCTCGCCGGGGGCGCCGCGCGCCAGCTCGCGCGGGGGCTCGATCGCCGCGTGCGCGCGGAGAACCGCAGGCGGCTCTTCGTCGGCGCGCTCGGCGGCGCGGAGCTCTACGGCTTCGATCGCCGCGGCGACGCGATCCCGCTCTCCGACCGGGCCGCGCCGGAGGCGCGCTCCGCGCTCGCCGCGCTGATGGCGCAGGTGGTCACGCCCCTCCGCATCGACCAGCGCGACCGGCTCGCGATCGCGTGCGACGGCGACCCCGGGGCGCAGGCCGCGGGCGGGGCCGGGCTGCGCGGCGCGCCGGAGCTCGCGGGCGCGATCCACGCGGCGGCCGGCGCGGAGCGGCTCCGCGAGATCCTCGCGCTCCAGCTCGAGGTCGAGCGGGAGCGCGGCCCGTTCGCGGCGCCGCGCGACGCCGCGTGGACCGTCGAGGAGGTCGGGTTCGACGTCGCGCGCGAGCACGAGATCGAGTCGCGCCTCGCGATCGCCAACGGCTACCTGGGCTCGCGCGCGTCGCTCGCGGAGGGGTCGAGCGTGTCGCGGCCGGCGACGTTCATCGCGGGCGCGTTCGAGCCCTCGGCCGACGTGAGCCGCGTCCCGGAGCTCGTGATCGCCCCCGACTGGGGCCGGCTCAACGTCGCCATCGAGGGCGAGCCGTTCTCCGTGGAGAGGAGCGAGCAGGTGCTCCACCACCGCCGCGCCCTCGACCTGCGGCGCGGCGTGCTGGTGCGCGACTGCCTGCGCCGCGCCGAGGGGGGCCACCTCGCGCACCTGCGCACGCTGCACGCCGCGTCGCTCGCGGACCGCCACGTCCTGCTCGAGGCGGCCAGCGTCACCCCGATGAACTTCACCGGGACGGCCCGCGTCGACGGGATCCTGAGCGGCGACGTGCGGAGCGCGAGCGGCGCGGCGCACTGGGAGCGCTTCGTGGCGGACGCGAGCGCGAGGAGCCTGCTCCTCGTCGGGAAGACGCACGGCGGGCTCACGGCCGCGATGACCTCGCACCTCCGGCTCCTGCCCGCGCACGACGCGGAGAGCCCGGCGGAGATCGGGCGCTGCGAGCGCGCCGCCGACGCGCGCTCCATCGCCGAGCGCTGCGACGTGAGCCTCCGCGTCGCCGAGCCGCGCCGCCTCTTCCGGACGGCGACGCTGCACACCTCGCGCGACACCCAGGCGCCCCGCGCGGCCGGGGAGGCGCTCCAGGAGGAGCTCTCGCGCCGCAGCATGGAGGACCTGCTCGGCGCCCACGCCCGGGCGTGGGCGGAGCGGTGGCGCCGCGCGGACGTCGAGATCGACGGCGCGCCGAAGATCGAGCGGGCGCTCCGGTTCGCCCTGTACCACCTCATCGGCACCGCGAACCCGGACGACCCGCGCTGCTCCGTCGGCGCGCGCGGGCTCAGCGGCGAGGCGTACCGCGGCCACGTCTTCTGGGACACCGAGACGTTCCTCGTGCCGTTCTACACGCACTGCTACCCCGAGGCCGCGCGCGCGATGCTCCTCTACCGGCACCGCACCCTGCCGGGCGCGCGCCGCAAGGCGAGGGCGCTCGGCTACGAGGGCGCGCTCTACGCGTGGGAGTCGGCCGACACGGGCGACGAGACGACGCCGCCGCTCATCGTCTCGCCGTTCGGCGAGGTCACCCGGGTGCTGTCCGGCGAGCAGGAGCACCACATCAGCGCCGACATCGCCTACGCCGTGCACGCCTACGGCCGCGCCACCTGCGACGTCGACTTCCAGCGCGGCGAGGGCGCCGAGATCCTGATCGAGACGGCGCGCTTCTGGGCGAGCCGCGCCGCGCTCGAGCCGGA
Source organism: Sorangium cellulosum (assembly GCF_004135735.1). Lineage (GTDB taxonomy): Bacteria > Myxococcota_A > Polyangia > Polyangiales > Polyangiaceae > Sorangium > Sorangium cellulosum_F. The sequence continues at coordinate 9,842,443 of NZ_CP012670.1, forward strand.
CGGCCGCGCCCACATCCGGAAGGTCATCGGGCCGGACGAGTACCACGAGGGCGTGGACGACAACGCATTCACGAACTGGATGGCGCGGTACAACCTCCGCGCCGCCGCGGCGGCCGTCCGGCGCGGGATCGCGCGAAAGGACGTGCTCGAGGCGCTCGATCTCCGGCCCGAGGAGGTCGACCGCTGGCGCGACATCGCCGATCGCATGGCGCTCGGGATCGACCCGGAGACCGGCCTGATCGAGCAGTTCGCGGGCTACTTCGGCCTCGAGCCGTTCGCCATCGCCGACTACGCCGTGCGCAGCGCGCCGGTCGACATGCTGCTCGGGCGCGAGCGGACGCAGGGCTGCCAGGTGGTGAAGCAGGCGGACGTCGTGCAGCTCATCGCGCTCCTCTGGAGCGCGGTGCCCGCGCGCGCGCGCCGCGAGAGCTTCCTCTATTACGAGCCGCGCACCGCCCACGGCAGCTCGCTGAGCCCGGGCGCCCACGCGCTCGTCGCGGCCCGGCTCGACCTCCACGGCCACGCCGAGCGGTACTTCGACCAGACGGCCGACATCGACCTCGGCAACACCATGGGCAACGCCGCGGGGGGCATGCACGTGGCCGCGATGGGCAGCCTCTGGCAGGCGGTCGCGTTCGGCGTCGCCGGCCTCACGCGCGTGCCGCGGGGGCAGCTCGCCGGCGCGCTGCCCGAGGCGCCGGGGGCCCCGGACCAGGACGAGACGATCGGGATCGAGCCGCACCTCCTGCCGGGGTGGCGGCACCTCAAGATCCCGATCTCGTGGCGAGGCCGCGCGCTCGAGGTGCACATCGAGCCCGGCGCGGTGGAGATCGCGCTCGAAGGGAGCGCGCCGCTCCCGGTCTGCGCGCTCGACGCGGGCGCGCCCGCGTCCGCCGTCCTGGCCGAGCCGGGCCGCCGCTACGTGGCGCGGCGGGTCGGCGATCGGATCCTGCCATGGGAGGAGATCACGACATGCTGAGCGCCGGACACGACGGATCTTCCGGAGGACGCGGGCCGTCGTCCGCGACCGAGCCGCCCGTCGACGCGCGCGAGGAGCTCGACGCGCTCTGCCCGGCGAGCGGCTGGCGGAGCAAGAACGTGCTCGTCGCGCTCCACGGCCGCCGCGCCCCTGGCGCGGTCGAGGCCGGGCGGGTCATCGCCGGCGCGCTCGGGGCGCCGCTGCACGGGCTGTTCGTGTGCCCCGAGCCGATCGAGGCGAGCGAGGTGCCGGCCCGCGTCGGGGTCGATCCGGAGGCGCTGCACGGCATGGTGCTCGACGTGGAGACGAGCGAGGATCTCCCCGGCGCGCTCGCGGCGGCGATCGCGTGCCGCTCGACCGCCTTCGTGGTCGTGGCCTCCGAGCCGGAGGAGCTCAAGGACGAGCGCCTGGGCATCGGCCGGCTCGCGGCGCGCGCGCTGGAGAGCGCCGTCTGCGGCGTCGTCATCACCGGCCCGGACCGCCCGGCGCAGCTGCGCCGCATCCTCCTGCCGCTCGACGGGAACCCCAGCACGGCCGCCTCGATCGCGCCCGTCGGGGAGCTCGCCCGGAAGCTCGGCGCCGAGCTCGACATCGTGATGATCGGCGGCGCCTCGCCGCGGGGCGAGGACGCGGAGGACGCGCCGCCCGTCTCGACGCCGGCGCCCAGCGAGCCGGGCTCCATGGTGGCGCCCCTCTACGTCGACCAGCCCCAGCACGAGTGGCCCGCGTTCGCCGAGGAGTTCCTGGACCGCTTTCTCAGCACGATCGGCCGCTGCCCCCACGACGTCTCGACGCGGTTCTTCCTCGGGACGGGCGAGCCGGCGGCCGAGATCCTGCGGTTCGCGGCGCAGCTGGCGAGCGACCTCCTGGTGCTGGTCTGGCACGGAGAGCTCGACGGGCGGCACGGCGCCGTCTTCCGCGACGTGCTCTGCCGCGCCCCGTGCCCGGTGATGGTCCTGCGGCGGTAGCGCCCTCCCCCCCGGCGCGCACCGGCGCGACGCGGTGCGCCCGCCAACGGGGGGCGAAAGGCGCTATGGTGCGCCGCCATGGTCGCCCGGAAGCTGTCAGCGAGCGAGTGCCGCAAGATCATGGAGCCACAGGGATTCCGCTTCTCCACGACGGACGAGGTCGCGCCGCTGTCGGCCGGCATCGGCTCGCAGGAGCGCGCCCTCGCCGCCCTGGCCTTCGGGCTCGACATCCGCCAGCCCCGCTTCCACGTCGTCGTCGTGGGCGCGCCCGGCACGGGCCGCACGTTCTGCGCGCGCGCCGTGGCGAAGCGCATCGCCGCGAGCCGCCCCACGCCGGACGACATCCTCCTCCTGCCGAACCCCCACCGGCCGAGCGAGCCGACCGTGCTGTCGCTCCCCCCGGGCGAGGGCCGCCCGTTCGTCGAGGCGATGGAGGACCTCCACGAGAAGCTCGTCGACGCCCTGCGCGGCGCCACCGAGGGCGAGCGCTTCAAGCAGGCGCGCGCCAAGATCCAGCGCCGGGTCAACGCCGAGGAGCGGCGGCTCGAGGAGCAGCTCAAGCGCACGGCGCGGGAGCTCGGCCTCGACCTCGTGCGCGGCGAGGACGAGGTGCAGATCACGCTGCTCGAGGACGCCTCGAGGGCGCCGGACGGCGAGGCCCTGGTCGCGATCGCCGGCTCGGTCGAGGAGTTCGAGACGCGGCTCGCCACGGTGCAGGACGAGGCCGACGTCGAGCTGCGGGGCGTGGTGAAGCAGCTCCTCAGCGACGGCGTGAAGGGCTGCTTCCAGCCGGTGCGCGCGCGCTTCGAGGGGCGCAATGACATCAGCGCCTTCCTCGCGGACGTCGAGACCGTCGTGTCCAAGGAGTTCCGCCTGCTCGTCGACGAGGCGCGCGGCGAGGAGGGCGCCACCCTCCCGCGCGGCGTGGTCGTGCCGACCCTGCTCACCGAGCACACGCCCGACTCCGGCGCGCCCGTCGTCGAGGTCCCTTACCCGACGCTGAGCGCCCTGTTCGGCCGCACGCACGCGCCGCCCGACTCGGGCTTCCCCCCGGAGCCCGGCTTCGCCGTCGCGGGCGCCCTGCACCAGGCGGCCGGCGGCTTCCTCATCCTGCCCGCCGGCGCGCTCCTCAAGAACGAGGCGCTCTACGAGCAGCTCAAGGCGTGCCTGCTCGCGGGCACGTTCATCGTGCCCGAGCACAACCCGTCGTACTTCCGCGGCACCGCCGAGGAGCTGCTCTTCCCGCCCATCCCGATCGACGTGAAGGTCGTCCTCGTCACGAACCCGCAGCTCTACCAGGACCTGCACGAGGCCGACCCGGAGTTCTCGCAGCTCTTCAAGGTGCAGGCGCGCTTCGAGACGACGATCTCGCTCGACCAGGCGCTGCTCACGTACCCGGCGTTCCTCGCCGGCCTCACGCGCGATCGCGGCCTGCCGCCGATCACGGCCGACGGCGTGACCGCGCTCCTCTTCCACGGCGGCCGCCTGGCGGAGAGCCAGACCAAGGCGAGCGCGCAGGTCGGGCTCATCGCCGAGGTCGCGACCGAGGCCGGCTACCGGGCCCAGCGCCGCGGCCGCAAGGTCATCGACGGCGCCGAGGTCCAGGAGGCGCTCGAGGCGGCCCGGCGGCGCGGGAGCCACTTCCGCGACCACGTGCACGAGCTGCTCGCCGACGGGACGATCCGCATCGACGTGACCGGCCGGCGCGTCGGCCAGGTCAACGCGATCTCGGTGCTGTCGGACGGCCCGCAGACGTTCGGCCGCCCCTGCCGGGTGACGGCGGTCGTCTACCCGGGCCGCGAGGGGCCGGTGAACATCGCGCGCGAGGTCGAGATGTCCGGCCCGCTCCACAGCAAGGGCGTGCTCGTCCTCAACGGCTTCCTCGCGGGCCGGTTCGCCCAGCAGCGCCCGCTGTCGTTCGGCGCCTCGCTGGTCTTCGAGCAGACCTACGAGCCCATCGAGGGCGACAGCGCCTCGTCGAGCGAGCTGTACGCGCTCCTGTCGGCGCTCTCGGGCATCCCGATCCGGCAGGAGCTCGCCGCGACGGGCAGCATCGATCAGCAGGGGACCATCCAGCCGGTGGGCGGCATCAACGACAAGATCGAGGCCTTCTTCGACCTGTGCGCCGCCAAGGGGCTGACGGGCGAGCAAGGGGTCCTGATCCCGAGCACGAACCGCGACGCGGTCATGCTGCGGGGCGACGTCGTGACCGCGATCGAGGCCGGCCGCTTCCATGTCTACGAGGTGAGCTCCGTCGAGGAGGGCATCGAGATCATCACCGGGGTCCCGGCGGGCGTCGCCGACGCGGACGGCCGGTACCCGGAGGGGACCGTGTTCCACGCGGTGGACCAGCGGCTCGAGCGCTTCCACCAGGCGATCGCCGAGACGATGAGAGGGGGGACGAGCATGGATTCTCAGGGCGTGCAGAGGGGCCGTTGAGGAGGACCGATGGCCGCGAAGCGCACAGCCAAGGGGGCGCCGAAGGAGCCGAAGGCCGCGCCCGCGCCGCGGGCCCGGCGGAAGGAGGCCGCGGCCGCGCCGGGCGCGCGCGGCCTCCCCGCCGCGGAGCTCGGCGCGGGCACGCCGCCGCCGGAGATCACGGCGCTCGCCGAGGCGATCCTGGGCGACGGCGGCAGCGTGCTCGCGATGTACCGCGAGCCGGTCGGCGGCGCGTGGGCGATCCTCGCCGGCCTGCCGCTCGCTCGCGTGGAGCCGACGCCGTTCCAGCGCGACCTCTCGGAGGCGCACGTCACCCGCCTGAGCGACGTCATCGACAAGCTCGACTGCTTCCTCGACCCCATCATCGCGGTGCGGACCCCGTCCCCGTCCGGGCTGGGCCGGGGGGCGGAGCCGGCCGCGCCCGGCGAGGGGCGGTACTGGACGCCGAACGGCAACCACCGGCGCGCCGCGCTCCTGCGCCTCGGCGCGAAGAGCGCCGTCGCGCTCGTGCTGCCGGACGAGCGGATCGCCTACCGCATCCTCGCCCTCAACACCGAGAAGGCGCACAACGTCCGCGAGAAGGCGCTCGAGGTGACGCGGATGGCGCGCTCGCTCTCCGAGCTCGATCCGCGGCCGGAGCAGGAGTTCCGCCTCGAGTTCGAGGAGCCGAGCCTGCTGACGCTCGGCCTCTGCTACGAGCAGCGCCCCCGGTTCTCGGGCGGCGCGTACCAGTCGGTCCTCCGGCACGTCGACCGCTTCCTGGACGAGCCGCTCCCGGAGGCGCTCGAGACCCGCAAGGCGCGCGCGGCGCTCCTGCTCGCGCTCGACGATGCGGTCGCGCAGGCGGTCGACGGGCTCAAGGCGCGCGGCTTCGAGAGCCCCTACCTGAAGGCGTTCGTCGTGGCCCGCATCAACCCGCTCCGGTTCCAGCGGTCTCCGGACGCGCCGTTCGAGGCCACGCTGAACAAGATGCTCGCGTCGGCGCAGCGCTTCGATCCGGCCTCGGTCCGCCCCGACCAGGTCGCGCGCGCCGCCGGCCCGCCGGAGGAGCACGTCGGATGATCCCTGCTGCCTGCCGCCCTGCGCCCTCGGCGCACCGGGCTGGAGCTCGAAGATGACGAAGAGGTCGATCTTGATCGCGGCGCTCGCCGCCGCGGCGGGCGCCGCGGCGCTCTGGCTCGCGCCCGGCGCGCTCGCCGGCCGGCCCTGGCTCGACGGCCCGCCCCCGCGCGGCGCCGCGTGGGCGCTCGCCGCCACGAGCGCGCTCCTGCTCCTCGGCGCCGCCGTGCGGCGGTGGCGCGGCGCGAGGCCGGGGCGCCTCGGGGCGGCGGCCGAGACGCCCGGGCCCGCGCCGCCCGCGCTCCGCGACGATCCCCGGCTCGCCTATGTGTACGCCGCGCAGGTCGTGGGTCAGTCGCTCGCGTGGCAAGGCGATTACCGGGGCGCGGCCGCCGCGCTGCGCGACGTGCCGCCCGCCTGGATGCCTCCGAGGATGCGCGCGCTCCTCCGGAGCCACCTCGCCCAGTGGCAGCTCTGCGCCGGCGACATCGACGGGGCCAGGCAGCTCCTCGAGGACCTCGACGAGGAGCGCGCGCCGGCGTCGGTGCGGCCGATCGTGCGAGGAGCGCGCGCCGCGGTGCTCGTGCGCACGGGCGACGCCGACGCGGCGCTCTCGCTCGTCGGCCGCGGCGACGACCAGCGCGACGAGCCGACGGAGGTGCGCCAGCGCTGCCGCATCACCCGGGCGCACGCGCTCGCCGCGCGGGGCGAGCTCGCCGCGGCGCGCGCGGAGCTCCGCCGCGTGGTCGACGAGGTGGGGGTCGACGAGCTCTGCCGCTGGCTCCCCGCCGGCGGGCCCGCGCGGGACTTGATGATCGAGCTCATCGACGAGGGGTGAGCTCCCCGCGTCGCCCTCCCCTCCCCCGCGCCCACGCCGCCGCGGGACGGGCCATGACCGCCCGATCCAGAGGCGGAGCGCGCCCTGCGCCGCGCGGGTGCGCTGGCCCCGGCGAGGCGCCGGGCCGGGCGGCGCGCCATCCTGGTTCAGCTCGATCCGGGGCGCTGGCCTGGCCGGCCCTCCCGGGGCCAACCGCTCCGCCTGTCAATCGTGAAATCCCTGAATTCATGCGCGGTATTTCCCCTGGTTCCGCTCCGGTGAGCCCGAATGAATGGGGCAGAGCGGGCGCACGTCTGCCGGGATTCCGGTGGACGGTGGGGGACGCAACGCCGCGCGAGGCGGAGGCCTGGTAGAACAAGGATGCTGTACGCAAAGAGCAGAAGAGCAGCGGGCCAGGTAGGCTTCGCGCGTCGGCCGGGGGAGAACGCATGCCAACCTGCACGGGTGGCCAATGAGGGAGGGGGCGCCACGAGAGAATCTCGGCGGATATCTCGCCGGTTCCGTCGAGCGCCCGTGCCCTGAGATGATGGCTGTCCTCGTTCACCGGAACCTCCGTGAAAGGCTTCCATGAACCGGCCTGCGGATACGCCGCCTCAGCGCATCCTCATCGTGGACGACAGCCCCGCCTACTTGCACCGGGTCGCGGAGGCGATGCGCGGCGAGGGCTATGTCCCCGTGCTCGCGCACTCGGGCGAGGAGGCGCTCGCGCGCCTCATGGGCGCGCGCGTCGACGGCATCCTGCTCGACATGGTGATGCCGGGCCTCTCCGGTCCGGCCACCTGTCTCCGCATCAAGGCCAACGCCGTGTGGCGCTCCATCCCGCTCGTGATGCTCACCGGCCGCGACGATCACCAGGCGATCGTCGACGCCCTCTCGGCCGGGGCCGACGATTTCGTCACGAAGTCGGGTGAGCTCACGGTGCTCAAGGCGCGCCTGCGCGCCCAGCTCCGCCGCAAGCACCACGAGGACGAGAACCGGAGGATGCGCGAGCTGCTCCTGCGCCGCGAGATGGAGGCGGCCGAGGCGCGGGCCGACAGGCGCCTCCGGCAGAGCGAGGAGCGGTTTCGCCTGCTCGTGGAGGGCGTCCAGGACTACGCCATCGTCATGCTCGACCCCGAGGGCCGCATCGAGAGCTGGAACCCGGGCGCCGAGCGCATCAACGGCTACCGGGCCGACGAGGTCATCGGCCGTCATTGCTCGATCCTCTGCACGATCGAGGACATCGAGCTCGGCCGCCCCGCCGCGGAGCTCAAGGCGACCGTCGAGACCGGCCGATCGGTCCAGGAGGGCTACCGCGTCCGCAAGGACGGCAGGCGCTACTGGGCGAACGAGGTCATCAGCGTGCTGCTCGACGAGTCCGGGCGCCTGCGCGGCTTCGCGAAGGTCACCCGGGACGTGACGGAGCGCCGCCGCGTCCACGAGGCGCAGCGCATCCTCGTCTCGGCCGGGCAGATCCTCGGCGAGTCGCTGGACTTCGAGGAGACGCTGCGGCGCGTGGTCCGCGTCGCCCTCCCCGACTTCGCCTCGATCTGCGTGCTCCTCTTGCAGGACGAGTCCGGCGCGATCGAGCGGCAGGTGACCGCCCACGCGCACCCGTCGATGGCGGCCGCGACCGAGCTGCTCGGCAGGATCACGGCCGACTGCGCCGGGCGCGGGATCGGCAAGGTCCTGCGCACGGCGCAGCCGGAGATCATCCCGAGGGTGACCGACTCGTTCGTGCGCGCGATCGCCCTCGACGAGGCGCACTACGAGGCGCTGCGCGCGCTCGCGCTCGCCTCGCACCTCACGGTCCCGCTCGTCGCGCGCGGCCGGACGCTGGGCACGCTCTCGTTCGCCTCGACGCACCGGCGCTACGACGCGGCCGATCTCGACCTGGCGCAGGATCTCGCGCGCCGCGCGGCGCTGGCCGTCGACAACGCCCGGCTCTACCGCGAGGCGCAGCTCGCGGTGCGCGCGCGCGACGAGTTCTTGACGATCGCCTCCCACGAGCTGCGCACCCCGCTCACGCCCATGCAGCTCCAGATCGACGGCCTGCTGCGCGCGGGCAAGCGCGGCGGGCTCACGGCCGAGCGCGCGATGCCCCGGCTCGAGATGATCCGGCGCCAGGTCGAGCGGCTCGCGCGCCTCATCTCGAACCTGCTCGACATCTCGCGCATCTCCGCGGGGCGCCTGCAGATCGAGCTCGAGGACGTCGATCTCACGGCCACGGTGAACGGGGCGCTGGAGCGCTTCCGCGAGGAGCTCTGCGCGGCGGGCTGCTCCGTCTACCTCTCGGCGCCCGCCTCGGTCACCGGCCGGTGGGATCGGCTGAGGCTCGATCAGATCGTCACGAACCTCCTCTCGAACGCCGTCAAGTACGGGGCCGGGAGGCCCATCGACGTCGGGGTGGAGGATCTCGGGGACCGCGCCCGGCTGACGGTGCGCGATCGGGGCATCGGCATCGCGCCGGACCAGCAGGCCCGCATCTTCGAGCGGTTCGAGCGCGCCGTCTCCAGCGAGAACTACAGCGGCTTCGGCATGGGGCTGTGGATCGTGCGCCAGATCGCCGACGCGCTCGGGGCGACGATCGCGGTCGACAGCAAGCAGGGCGAGGGCGCGGTCTTCACGGTCGAGCTGCCCAAGGTGCCGCGGGACTAGGGCGGTCCTCGGCCGGGCCTTTTGCGCCCTAGATCACGCGCCGCACGCGCCGGCGCTGCTCGATCATGTGCTGGGTGATCTGCTGCCTGCCCTCGGCGCGCTCCACCAGCGTCCAGACGTTGTCGCCGCGATCCCTGCCCGCGCAGTCGAGGAGCGCGTCGGCCGCCTGCTCGGCGGGGATCAGCCCGTCGTGCCGCCCCGGGAGCTCCACCACCGCGACGCGGGTGCAGAGCCCGGCCATGGTCGCGAGCATCTTTCGCACCACGTCGCGGAAGACCGCCTCGTCGAACGCGTCGCGCCGGCCGGCGCCGAACAGGACGAGCTTGTCGAAGGCCATGCGCGGCTTGCACGGGATCATGACCACCTCGCCGAGCTCGCCCGTGATGAGGCCCTGCCGCCGGCGATCCGAGATGCGGCCGCCGAGCCGCCAGTCGCAGAGGCCGGCCACGCCGTGGGCGGGCAGCGCGTCGGCGAACAGGGCGCACGCGAGCACCTCGGAGTCGAGCTCGTCGAGGCTCTGCAGATCGGGGGAGATGAACCGGAGCTCCACGGGGATCAGACGCTGATGGCGCCCTTGCGGAAGTCGCTCTTCGCGATCTTCACGTTGACACAGGCCGGCCTGCCGCACCGGAACGCCTCGTCCAGCGCGGGCCCGAGATCCGCCACGCGCTCCACGAACGCCCCGAAGCCGCCGAGCGCCTCCACCACGCGGTCGTACCGGGTGAGGTCGAGCGACGTCGCGGGCGCGCGCCCCTCGCCGTAGAGCTCGACCTGGCCCCGCCGGATCTGCGTCCAGGCCGCGTCGTTGCCGATGACGCTCACGACCGGGATGCCCTGGCGCGCCATCGCCTCGAACTCGAGCGCGTGGAAGCCGAACGAGCCGTCGCCGTAGACGAGGACCACGTTGGCCCCGGGCCGGACGAGCTTGGCCGCCATCGCGTAGCCCGGGCCGACCCCGAGGGTCCCGAGCGGGCCGGGGTCCATCCAGAGCTGCGGCCACTCGAGCCGCAGCACGTTCGCGGCCGTGGCCACGAAGTCGCCGCCGTCGCCGATGACGATGTCGTCCTTGCCGAGCCGCTTGCCGAGCTCCGCGCACACGCGCAGCGGGTTCGGCGGGTCGCTGTCGCGCTCGATCTCCGCCAGCATCTTCGCGCGCGACCGGTCCTCGGCCTGCCGCACGGCGAGGAGCCACGGCTCGACCGCCTTCTCGGGGACCTCGGCGAGCAGCTGCTCCAGCACGACGCCGCTGTCGCCGTCGATCCCGAGATCGACGCGCCGGTTTTTGCCGAGCTCGCTGCCGTCGAGGTCGATCTGGATGACCTTTGCCTCCGGGTTGACGGCGCGGCCGTACTCGAGGCGGAAGTCGAACGGCGTCCCGAGCACGACGCAGAGGTCGGTTTCGGCGAGCGCGAAGCGGCGCGAGCGGCTCATGAGGCCGGGGTGCGCGTGGGGGAGCGCGCCGCGGGCCATGCCGTTCAGGTAGAAGGGCGCCTTCACGGCGTCGGCGAAGCGCCGCAGCGCGTCGCGCCGCGGCGACCAGCGGAGCTGGCTGCCGACGATGAACATGGGCCGCGCCGCGTCCCGCAGCATCGCCCCGGCGCGCGCGACGGCCGCCGGGTCGGCCCCGGGGCGGGACGGGGCCATGGGCGCCGTGGCCGGCGCGCCGTCGTCCGCGAAGCCCATCAGGAGGTCGAGCGGGATCTCGAGGAAGACCGGGCCGGGCACGTTCGCCTGGGCGATGCGAAAGGCCGAGTCCACGTATTCCTGGATACGATCGGTCGAGGGGACGGAGGCGCTCCACCGGGTGATGGGACGCATCAGCTCGACGTGGTTCATGTCCTGCAGCGAGCCCATGTCGGCGAGGGCGCGCGGCCCGGCGCCGCCGATCACCACCATCGGGACCCCGGCGCGCTGCGCGTTGGCCACGGCGGTCACCACGTCGGTGACGCCCGGCCCTGCGGTGACGGCGCACACCCCCGGCCGCCCGGTCGCCCGCGCGTACCCGTCGGCGGCGTGGCCGGCTGTCTGCTCGTGTCGCACGTCGACGACGCGGATGCCGTCGTCCAGGCACCCATCGTAGATCGCCTGGATGTGCCCGCCGCAGAGGGTGAACAGGTGAGTCACCCCATGTCGCGCGAGGGCCTTCGAGACCAGCCTGCCACCGTGTACCTGCGCCATGGGAGGGGCATATACCATCTGCGGCCCAGCGTCCGTCCGGCAAGCAGATCGTTGGAAAGTAAAATGTTTTTCCTAACCATCCGTCTTCCCACGCGCCGCGCCGGGGGTCCGGGGCACCGGCGTCGGTCGCCGGCCTCGCCTGCCCGGCGGCGGAGCCGGGCTGCCGGAGGCCACGGGCGCTGGCTTCGCCTGCCTGGCGCGGGGCCGGACCGTCGCGGTCAGGCGGTCGGCGGGTTCGACCGCAGCAGAGCGCGCCGGCGCCGCCGACGCCCCCTTCCCGGGATCGCTTCCCAGCGACGCCGGCGGTCGAGAGCGGGGCAGCGGGTGAGCCGGTGTCGTGCGCGAGTCTCCGTGAGGGACATGACCCGAGCGGGATCATCGATGAAATCTACAGACACACCGTGTCATGGCGGTGACACACGATCTTCACGACGTGTGCACGCCAACGCCTTTGCGGCGCTCCTCGCTCGACGATCGCGGAGCCTTTCGAGCCACTCGGACGATCTCGCAAGCCCTGCGCGTGAAGGCGATCCATCCTGTGGGGTGCTCTCGCGGGCGCCGGTCTCACAGCCTACGTCCCGAGCGGCGCACGCCCCGCGCGCGCTCGGCTCGGCCACCTGGACGCGCTCAACGTCGGTGCCACCGCGCGACGTTCACCGGCGCACACCGGGCCCGGCTCCGCCTACGGCAAATCATTACATTGATACGCGATCGACAGAGGGCTCATGCGCCCCTGTCTTGCCGGGAGGGGTCGACTCGTGGAGCCGGCCGCGCGCTGCCGCCGTGCGCTGGAGTGCGCTGGAGCCCTTCGTTTCGCAGCCTTCATTTCAAATATCCTGCTCTCACAGAACGTTGCCCAATACACCAAAAAGACGCGCGACTGCTTACATGAGCTGGCGAACCGGTGGTTTTCTATTTCGGGAAAGCTCTGTATCGGTTATGCGGATTAAGAGGACGCGCAATCGCGCTTCGCTGGAGTAGCATCTTCCTATGTCGGAGCCGCCCAGTGGCAGTCAGTTGATTCGGATTCCGGTCGTGCTGGCGCTCGACTGCAGCCCCGGTTTTCTGGCCCGCTGCCGCAGGGTGGCGGCGCGGGGTCGCTTCCTCGTCCGGTCCTGTGAGGCGGCGTCCGCGTGGGGGGTGGCCGTCCGCCTGCGCCCGCTGGCGATCGTCCTGCCGAGCCACCTGCACGACCGCGCGCCGCGCACGTTCGAGGTCCTGGCGGAGGACGCGGGGGCGCGCCTCGTCGTGGTGGAGTCGGAGCAGCTTCCGTCCGGCGAGCTGGAGGGGCACATCACCCACGCCATCGGCGAGGCGGCCCGCGCCCGGGGCGCCTAGCGCCGCGTCGCCCGGGCTCGGAGCTGGCATGAGAAGAGCTCCTCGCCGGCCGGGGCCTACCGTGGGTCCGGGGCCCACCGTGGGCGTGAAGAGCGCTGACCGTGGGTATGAAGAGGGCTAGAGCGGTTCCCCCCCGCTTCTGGTACAGCGCCGCAGAGCGGCGGTCTCCCGCACAGGAGACGGGTCCAGATCGGCGTTTTCGTCGCGGAAGCGCACTCCTGTGCGCTGAGCACCGAAAACGTCGAGATGGGCCCGTATCCGAAGCGGGGGACCGCCGCGCTAGAGGAGCGCGGTGAGCGCTTCGGCGAGCCGCTCGTACTGCGGTCTGTCGTTGTAGATCTGGGCCGAGATCCGGAGCAGCCGGCGCGGCGGCGCGGGCCAGGCGAACACCGGCACCTCGATCCCCCACCGCTCGAGCAGCGCGTCCTGGAGCGGATCGAGGCGCGGCGGAGAGGACGGCGCGCCGGGGAGCGGCACCGCCGCGAGCGCGCCGATCATCGCGTCGGGGGCCGGCGGCGAGCAGCCGAGCGCCTCGCACAGGAGATCACGCGCGGCGAGCGCCGTCGCCCGGTTGTGGCCCCGGAGCGCGGGCCAGCCGCCGGGCAGGAGCGCGCCCATGGCGCGGATCGCCTCGGGGACGCAGAGCAGCGCGCTGGGATCGGCGGTGCCGGTCCAGCCGAACTCGAGCAGGAATCGCGACCTGTCGGTGCGCGGCGAGTTGCTGCCGTGGCTGATGGCGAGAGGGCGAATCGACGCCTGCCGGTCCCGCCGCACGTGGAGAAACCCCGCGCCCTTCGGCGCGCACATCCATTTGTGGCAGTTGCCGGTGTAATAGGCCGCGCCGAGCGCGCCGAGGTCGAGCGGGAGCATGCCGGGCGCGTGCGCGCCGTCGACGAGCACGTCCACGCCGCGGCGCGTGAGCTCGGAGATCAGCGAGGCGACCGGGAACACGAGCCCGGTCGGGCTGGTCACGTGATCGACCAGCACGAGCCGCGTCCGCGGCCCCACGCGGGCGAGCACCGCCTCGACCACCTGCTCGGGCGCCGCGATCGGGAACGGCACCGGCGCGACCACGACGCGCGCGCCAGCGCGCGCCGCGGCGGCGTCGAGCGCGTTGCGGCTGGCGTTGTACTCGTGATCGGTGACGCACAGCTCGTCGTCCGGCCCGAGCGAGAGCGACCGGAGCACGGTGTTGACCCCGGCGGTCGCGTTGGGCACGAACACGAGGTCTTCCGGGTCGGCGCCGACGAAGGCGGCGAGCTCGCCCCGCGCCGCGTCGAGCAACGGCTCGAGCTCGCGGACCAAGAAGCGGACGGGCTCGCGCTCGATCCGGTCCCGGAGCCGCTGCTGCGCCTCGAGCACCGCCCGCGGGCAGGCGCCGAACGAGCCGTGGTTCAGGAAGGTGACGGCCGGGTCGAGCAGCCAGAGATCGCGCACGGCGCCGGCGCGTGGGTCGGGGAAGGCGTTCGGGCTCATGGTGGGGCGCTGGGAGCGCTCGAACAATGTCGCCCGGGCGCGCCCGTGTGTCGAGGGCAGCGCGATGGACAGTACACGTTGATCAATGTATTCAAAAGATGATCAATATCGATGGATCCATCAACAATGATGGAGTTATTGATGATCCATGGAAACCGATCGTGCTGTCCATGATGGACGGCGAATCGAGGGCGAGCGCGCCGCGCAGGGCGCGGGCGCCCCGGGCCTGCACGGTGACGTGCGCGCGCCGCCGCGGGCCGCGGCGCGGGGCCGGGCGCGCGCCGCCGCGGGCCGCGGCGCGGGGCCGGGCGCGCCGCCGCGGGCCGCGGCGCGGGGCCGGGCGCGCCGCCGCGATCGGTCGCTTCCGTTGAGCGCGCGACCGCGCGTCACCGTCGATGGTGGCGATGGCAGGAGATCGGAGCTCGCCCTCTCTGCGAGATCCCGAGATAGGTCCGCGGTCCAGGCGCCGAGCTCGGCGCCGGATTGCCCTGAGCGGGCCGCCCCGTCAGCGGGACGCCGGCCGCTCGCGCACGACGAGCACCGACCGCTTCGTGTGGTTCACGACCCGCGCCGCGGTCGTCCCGAGCAGCTTGTCGATGCCCGAGTAGCCGTGCGAGCCGATCACGATGAGATCCGCGTCCTCCTCCTCGGCCGTCCGGCAGATGACCTCCCACGCGACCCCGACGTGGATCACGATCTTCGCGATCAGCCCGGGGGGCGCCTCGCGCGCCAGATGCTCCAGCTCCTCCCGGTCGTTGCGCTCCAGGATCTCGGGGACGCGGGCGGGCGACTCGTTCAGCGCCTCGGCGGGGATGCTGTGATGGAGCCCGATCCCGCGGACCAGCACGAGCGTTCCGCCGAGCTTCTGCGCGAGATCCACGCCCTCCGCGAGGACGTGAGCCGCCCTGGGAGAGCTGTCGAGTGCAACGAGGAGGGTCCGGGGCTGCTTGAGGCTCATGGCGTCCGCCTTTCGTGCGGTGGCTCCGCGGAGTTTCTTTAGCCGACTCCGCGCCGCGCGCGCAGCACGTCGCGCAGGGGAGCAACGCTCACCCGGCCCGCCGGCCCGGGCGGCCGCGCCGGCCCCCGCTGCGCCCGGCACGTCCCCCCGGGTGGGAGATGGCCTCGTTTGGGGGGCCCACCTCCGGGTGCGTCCGGCGCGCTCAGGCGCGGATCGGCACGCCGTGGCCGCGATCGTCCGTGAGGATCTCGAACGCCGCGCGCCGCGCCGTCGTCAGGGTCACGACCTCGACCTCACGGCCCAGGTTCTTCCGCCGCAGCGTCACGCTGCACGCCGCGATCTTCGTGTTCAGGCAGTGCTTCACGCCGCCGGGCGGGTTCCTGTACGCGAGCCCCACGAAATCCTCGGGGTGCGCGGAGATCCGCCCCTCGACGCTCACCCGGTCGGTCTCGGACCGGAAGCGCCAGGTGAAGTAGTCGAACGAGGCGTCCGCGCGCACCGCCCTGCCCAGCGAGCTCAGCGCGATCTCCTCGCCCTGGTGCCGCAGGACCAGCGGCGTCATCCGCGGCGTCCAGAGCGGCCCGATCTTCAGGCGGGCCGTCGCAACCTCCAGGAAGCTGTCCGGATGGCCGTCGAACCCGGCGACTTGCCCCCAGGCGTAGAGGTCGGTGTGCTTCGTCCCCCAGTTGTGGTTCTGGCTGCCCACCCAGCCCGAGACGTCCACGTCCTGCCCGAAGGCCCGCAGGACGCCGCGGTAGACGCAGAGCGGCGCGCCGACCAGGCTCTTCGCCTTCGGCAAGGGGGCGTCGTAGAGCGCCGCCGGGAACAGCAGGAGCGGCTCCCCGCCGCCCCCGAACGAGAGATCCCAGGAGACGGCCCCCTCCCCCTCGCCCGCCGCGCCCGTGAGCCTGCCAGGGCCCAGGCGGGCGTCATCGACGGTCACCGCGAAGGCGCCCCGGTCGAAGTCGCAGCGCCCGGCGAACGGGACCTCGCGCTTGGCGACCGCGTGGCGCCCCGACTCGCCGTCGAAGTAGACGGCCCAGAGCTCGCCCTCCGCGGCCTCGGGCCGCCCCGCCGGGCTGAAGAGCGTGTACCGGATCCAGAAGGCGAGCGGTCGGCTCGGGTGGTTCGCGCGCTGGAAGAAGCTCTCGTAGAAGCCGCCCCGCTGCCCGGGCCGGAAGCGCGCGTGGTTCGCCCGCCGCCGGACCGCCTGCTCCCGCGCGCCCCTCACCGGCCGCCCCCCTGCCGCCCGCTGCTCAGGAGATCGGCGATGACGCGCTCCAGATCGTCGAGCGAGATCGGCTTCGCGATCTTCGGGTTGTCCACCCGCTCCACGAACGCGCGCGCGCTCGGCGTGAACGCGCCGCCCGACATGAAGGCCATCTTCGGCAGGAGCTGCGGGAAATGCTCGCCGATCTCGTCGTACAGGGCCATCCCGCTCATCTGCGGCATCAGGAGATCGCAGACGATAGCGTCGATCCGGCCGCCGCGCGCCCGCAGGAGCTCCAGCGCCTCGTGGCCGCTCTTCGCCACGAGCACCTCGTGCCGCTCCTCGAAGGCGCGCGCGAACGCGTTGAGGAGCATCGGCTCGTCGTCGACGAACAGGATCGTCCCGCGCGACGACGGGCGCGGGGACTCCGGCGGCGGGAGCGGCACCGGCAGATCGGCGGGATCCAGCCCGGTCAGGCGGATGGTGAACGTGGTGCCGACGCCGGCCTGGCTCGACACCGTCATCGTGCCGCGCTGCTCCTCGACGATGTTGCGCGAGACCCAGAGCCCGATGCCGGGCCGGGCGCTCTCCTCCTTCGTCGTGAAGAACGGATCGAAGATCCGCTCGACGACCTCCGGGGGCATGCCGCGGGCGTTGTCCTCCACCTCCACGTGGTGGACGCCCGCGTCGAAGCGCGTCGTCACGCGCACCATGTTCTCGTCGCGCGGGCGGTTCGGCATCGCCTGCGCGGCGTTGATGAACAGGTTCACGAACACCTGCGAGAGCTTGCCCGGATAGCCGACGAGCGGGGGCATCTCGCCGTACCGGCGCTCGATCCGGCAGAGCTGGCTGAGCTGCGGGCCCGTCATGCGCAGCGCGAGCTCGATCACGTCGACGAGGTCCACCCGCTCGGGCTTGCGCTCGCTGCTGCTCGAGAAGAGGTTGAGGTCGGTCACGATGTCCCGCATCCGCTCGACGCCGGCGAGCGCCTCGTGGCAGGACTTGTCGATGAGATCGATGGCGCGGAGCAGCTCCTCGTAGGAGCCCGTGGCGACCGGCCGCGCCGCCGCGACGAGCTTGTGCGCGCCGCTCCGGATCTGCTCCAGGTTCGCCATCACCCAGGCCATCGGGTTGTTCAGCTCGTGCGCGACGCTCGCCGCGACCTGGCCGATGGAGGCGAGCTTCTCGCTGTGGAGGATCTGCGCCCGGCGCGCGACCTCCTCGGTGACGTCGCGCATGACCGCGAGCGACGCGTCCTCGCCGTAGAGGCGCGTGATCCGGACCGTCATCACCTTGGTCAGGCCGGCGCGCGTCTGGCAGCGGACGGTCGCCTCGCGCGGCGCCTCGGAGTGGGACGCGGACATCACGAGCGCGCGCAGCACCGGCACGTCCGCCGCGACCGCGAGCGCGGTGATCGGCCGGCCGATCCACGCCTGCCGCGAGTGCCCGAAGAGCACCTCGAACCGCACGTTCAGCCGCGTCAGGTTGCCCTCCTGGTCGATCGTCGCGAGGACGTCGGACGAGAGCTCGACGATCTCGCGGTACCGCTCCTCGGAGGCGAACAGCGAGCGCTGGGCGTACGCCTCGGCGAAGCGGTGCTCGAACTGGAGCAGGAGCGCGTCGACGGCGCGGAGCACGTCGATGGACGACACCGGGTCCACGTCGTCGTCGTGCGTCGTGTCGAGCACGCCCGCGACCGCGGTGCGGAGCTCCGACGCGGCGATGAGCGGCCCGCTGATGGAGTACCCGGTCGCGTAGCGCTGCTCGACGAGGTGCGTGATGAACTGGTCGAGCAGCTCCGCGCTGCCGTCCTCGAGGATCCGGGTGAAGGCGGCGAGCCAGGAGCGGACGTTCTCGGTCACCTCACCGACGGGCCGGTCGGTGTACCGCCCCCGCTCGGGCGGCAGCGCCAGCACGTTCTCGATCCAGTCGTCGATCAGCTCGTCCTTGTGCCGCTTGCAGAGGTCGAGCAGCCGCCGCCGCGCGAGCGCCATCGACGTCTCCCCGCGGGCGCTGTGGGGCACCGAGGACCGGCGCTCGCCGTCCCCCCCGTCGCGCGCGGGCCTCGCCTCCGGGAGCTCGCGCTTGACCTCCTCGTCCGCTGCCATCGCCGGTCACCTGCCGCGGAGGACCTCGCAGCCCATGAACGCCCGGAGCGGCTCGGGCACGACCACCGTCCCGTCCGCCTGCTGGTACTGCTCGAGGATCGCGATGACCGTCCGCCCCACCGCGAGCGCCGACCCGTTCATCGTGTGGACCAGCCGCGGCTTCGCCTTCGGCTCCGGCCGGTAGCGGATCTGGGCGCGGCGCGCCTGGAAATCGCCGAAGTTCGAGCAGCTCGAGATCTCCCGGTAGACGCCCTGGCCGGGCAGCCACACCTCGAGGTCGTAGGTCTTCTGCGCGCCGAAGCCGAGATCGCCCGTGCAGAGCGCGGACACGCGGTAGTGCAGGCCGAGCCGCTTCAGGACCTCCTCGGCGTGCGCGGTGAGCAGCTCGTGCTGGCGGGCCGAGTCCTCGGGCGCCGAGAAGCGCACGAGCTCGACCTTGTCGAACTGGTGCTGCCGGATGAGCCCCCGCACGTCGCGCCCGTGGCTGCCCGCCTCGCTGCGGAAGCACGGCGTGTAGGCCGCGTAGGCGATCGGCAGCGACGCGCCGTCGAGGATCTCGTCGGCGTGCAGGTTCGTGACCGGGACCTCCGCCGTCGGGATGAGGTAGAGGTCGTAGGCCCGCTCCGGGTCGCTCTTCTGCGTCTTGAACAGGTCCTCGGCGAACTTGGGGAGCTGGCCCGTGCCGAACAGGGCCGAGTCCTTGACCAGGAACGGCGGCAGCACCTCGAGGTAGCCCTGCTCGCGGGTGTGCAGGTCGAGCATGAACGTGATGAGCGCCCGCTCGAGCCGCGCCGCCGCGCCCATCAGCACGGTGAAGCGCGCGCCCGAGAGCTTCGCCGCGCGCTCGAAGTCGAGCAGGCCGAGCGCCGCGCCGATCTCCCAGTGGGGCCTCGGCGTGAACGAGAAGCTCGGCCTGTCGCCCCACGTCCGGAGGACCACGTTGTCCTCCTCGCCGGCGCCGTCGGGCACCGACGGGTCCGGCAGGTTGGGCACGCTCGAAAGCATCTCGGTCAGCCGGCGCTCGAGGTCCGACACGCGCTGCTCGGCCTCCTTGATCCTGGCGGACAGGGCCTTGAGCTCGTCGCGCTTCTGCGCGAACTCCGGCGATTTCTTGTCGAGGCGCGCCATCGCCTCGTTCGCCGCGTTGCGCTCCGCCTGCCACCGCTCGAGCTCCTGGATCCTCGACCGGCGCTCGCTGGCCGTGGAGGCGAAATCGTCTCCCAGGGTGGCGGCGGCGGCGGGCGAGCGACGAGCGAGCGCCGCGCGCACCTCATCGAGGTGGTCTGCGACGTGGCGGGGTTCGAGCATGCCCACGGTGTAGCCGAAGCCCGCACGCGCGTCAGCAGTCGCGACGCGCTGCTCCGCATTGTCCGAGGGGGTGTCGGTGAGGGGCGGCGGGGCCGCTCCCCCGCCCGGCGCGGCGGGCGGGGAGCGGCGAGGCGCCGAGCGCGCTAGGCGCTCTTGCCCAGGCTGCGCAGCACGAACTGGAGGATGCCGCCGTGCTGGTAGTAGTCGACCTCGTTCGGCGTATCGATGCGCGCGGTGACGGTGAACGTCTTCTTCACGCCGTCCTCGCCGGTCGCCACGACGGTGAGCTTCTTGCCGGGCGTGAGATCCTGCGCGATGCCGCCGATCTCGAACACCTCGCGCCCGGTGAGCTTGAGCGTGGCCGCGTCCTCGCCCGGCGCGAACTCGAGCGGGAGCACGCCCATGCCGACCAGGTTCGAGCGGTGGATGCGCTCGAAGCTCTTCGCGATGACCGCGCGCACGCCGAGCAGCTTCGTCCCCTTGGCCGCCCAGTCGCGCGACGACCCGGTGCCGTACTCGGCCCCGGCGATCACGACGAGCGGCGTGCCCTCGGCCTTGTACTGCATCGCCGCGTCGTAGATGGTCGTCTTCTCGCCGTCGGGCAGGTGCACCGTGACGCCGCCCTCCTCGCCGGGGCGCAGGAGGTTCTTGAGGCGGATGTTGGCGAACGTGCCGCGCATCATCACCTCGTGGTTGCCGCGGCGGGCGCCGTACGAGTTGAAGTCGGCGGGCGCGACGCCGTGCTCCATCAGGTACTTCGCCGCGGGGCTGTTCTTGGCGATGTTGCCGGCCGGCGAGATGTGGTCGGTCGTCACCGAGTCGCCGAGCAGCGCGAGGACCCGGGCGCCCCGGAGGTCGCTGAGCGGCGCCGGCTCCTTCGCCAGGCCCTCGAAGAACGGCGGCCGCCGCACGTACGTCGAGGCCTCGTCCCACACGAACGTCTGGCCGCTCGGGACCGACAGCTTCTGCCACTCCTCGTCGCCGGCGAACACGTTCTCGTACTGCGCCTGGAACTGCTCGGGCCGCACCGCCGACCGGATGGCCGCGCTGACCTCGGCCGAGCTCGGCCAGATGTCCTTGAGGTACACCGGCTCGCCGTTGCGATCCGTGCCGACCGGCTCCTTGAAGAGGTCGGCGTCGACGTCGCCGCGCAGCGCGTAGGCGACGACGAGCGGCGGGGAGGCGAGGAAGTTCATCCGGACGTGCTGGTTGATCCGGCCCTCGAAGTTGCGGTTGCCCGACAGGACGCTCGCCACGACGAGATCGCTGTTCTTCACGGTGTCGGCGATCACGTCCGGCAGCGGCCCGGAGTTGCCGATGCAGGTCGTGCAGCCGTAGCCGACCGTGTGGAAGCCGAGCGCCTCGAGGTACGGCAGGAGCCCCGCCTCGCGCAGGTAGTCGGTCACGACCTTGGACCCGGGGGCGAGCGACGTCTTCACCCACGGCTTCACCGTGAGCCCGCGCTCGACGGCCTTCTTGGCGAGCAGGCCCGCGCCGAGCATGACCGCCGGGTTCGACGTGTTGGTGCACGAGGTGATCGCCGCGATCACCACCGAGCCGTGGCGCAGCGTGTAGCGCGCGTCGCCCTGGGTGACCTCCGCCGGGCGCATGACCTTCTCGAGCGCGGGCGCGTGCGCGGCCGCGGCGCCGGTCTCCTCGTCGAGGAACGCCTTCACGGCGGGCTGGTCGGCGGCGGCGAACTCCTTCTCGAGCATGCCCTGGAGCGAGGCGCGGAAGGCGCGCTTCGCCTCGCGCAGCCGGACGCGGTCCTGCGGCCGCTTCGGGCCGGCGATCGACGGCTCGACGTCGCCGAGATCGAGCGAGAGCGTGTCGCTGAAGACCGGGTCGGGCGTGCTCGCCGTGCGGAAGAGCCCCTGCTCCTTGTAGTAGGCCTCGGCGAGCGCGACGAGCGGCGCGGGCCGGCCGGTGAAGCGCAGGTAGGCGATCGTCTCCTCGTCGACCGGGAAGAAGCCGATGGTCGCGCCGTACTCGGGCGCCATGTTGGCGATGGTGGCGCGGTCCGGGAGCGAGAGCGCGGCGAGGCCGGGGCCGTAGAACTCCACGAACTTCCCGACCACCTTCTTCTGGCGCAGCATCTGCGTCACCGTGAGGACGAGGTCGGTCGCGGTGGCGCCCTCGGGCAGGCTGCCGTGGAGCTTGAAGCCCACGACCTCGGGGATGAGCATCGAGAGCGGCTGGCCGAGCATCGCCGCCTCGGCCTCGATGCCGCCGACGCCCCAGCCGACGACCCCGAGCCCGTTGATCATGGTGGTGTGCGAGTCGGTGCCGACGAGCGTGTCCGGGTAGACCAGGCCCCCCTGCCGCATGACGGCGCCCGCGAGGTACTCCAGGTTGACCTGGTGGCAGATGCCCTGATCCGGCGGCACCACGCGGAAGTTCGTGAACGCCTGCGCGCCCCAGCGGAGGAAGGCGTAGCGCTCCTGGTTGCGCTCGAACTCGAGCGCCGCGTTCACCTTGAGCGCGGTGGAGGACGCGAAGCGATCGACCTGGACCGAGTGGTCGATCACGAGGTCGGCGGGCTGGAGCGGGTTGATCTTGAGCGGGTCGCCGCCGAGCTTCGCCAGCGCCTCGCGCATCGCCGCGAGGTCGACGACGGCCGGGACACCGGTGAAATCCTGGAGCAGCACGCGCGCGGGGTGGAACGCGATCTCCTGGGAGGGGCGGGCCTTCGGGTCCCAGTTGAGGACGGCCTCGACGTGGTCCTTGCGCACGACGCGCCCGTCCTCGTGGCGCAGGAGGTTCTCCAGGAGGATGCGGAGCGAGAAGGGGAGCTTGTCGATCGAGGCGCCGCCCTTCGCCAGCGAGGTGAGCTTGTAGTAGGTGTACGTATCGGCTTGAACCGTCAGCGTGCTCTTCGTGCCAAAGCTGTCGACCATGCGGCCTCCTCCTACGTCGGAGCGCCCTTGTAGGCGCGTCGAAGGCGCTAATCTAGTGTTATGTGCGCGCGCTTTACCCTCGCCGTTCCGGATCTCGCGGCCCTGATCAGGATGCTGGAGGGGGCCTTCGGCGCCTCCGCCGGGCCCGCCGCGGCGATCGATGTCGACCCGAGGGCCGCTGCGTTCTACCGGCCGCGTTACAACATTGCGCCCTCGAGCGTCCACCCCGTGCTGCGCGCGCGGGACGGCCGGCGCGAGCTCGTGCCCGCGACATGGGGCTTCACGGCGCGCTTCGCCAGGGGTGGCGCGGGGCCTTCGCTCCTCGCCAACGCGCGGGCCGAGAGCGCGCGGACGAAGCCGACGTTCCGCGACGCGTTCGCGGCGCGGCGCTGCGTGATCCCGGCGGACGGCTTCTACGAGTGGACCGGCCCCAAGGGCGCGCGGCGGCCGACCTGGTTCCACCCGGCGGGGGGCGGGCTGCTCCGGCTGGCGGGGCTGTACCAGCCGGCGAAGGATCCCGACGCGGGGGACACCGGCGTTCGCTTCACGATCCTCACCACGGACGCGAGCGCCGACGTCGCGGAGGTCCACGACCGCATGCCGGTCCTGCTCGCGCCGGGGGACGTCGACCTCTGGCTCGGCGCCATCGGCGGCGTGGACCCGGCGCAGGTCGAGGCGCTGCTCCGCCCGGCGCCCCGCGGCACCCTCGCGGCGCGCGCCGTCTCGCCGCGGGTGAATTCGGTCGCCCACGACGGTCCTGACCTGCTGCGCGAGGCCGCCGCAGGCTCCCCCGCCCCGGAGGCCGCCGCGGGCTCCGCCCCGGAGGCCGCCGCGGGCTCCGCCCCGGAGGCCGCCGCGGGCTCCGCCCCGGAGGCCGCCGCGGGCTTCCCCGCCCCGGGGGCCGCCTCGTCGAGGGGCGCCGCGCCGAGCGCCTCCGCGCCAGGCAAGGCGGCTGCCCCGAGGGCCGGCGGAACGCTCCCGCTCTTCGACCTCGATGGCGGCGCGGGGCCCGCCGTCCCCTCCGGACGGACCCCGCGCCGCTGATCGTCGGCGCGTCAGCGCGCGGAGGCGCTGCTCGTGCGACCGCCCTTGCGGCCGGTGCGGCCCGTCTTCGCCGGCCGGGTCGTCTTGCGCGCGGGCGCGGCCCGCCCGGGCGCGGCCCGCCCGGACGTGGCGCGCCCGGACGTGGCGCGCCCGGTCTTCGACGGCGCTGTCTCGGCCGCCTTCTTCCGCCCGGTGGCGGCGCCGCGGCGGCCCTTCTGGGCGCCCCGCGCCGGCTGGGCGCCCCGCGCCGGCTGGGCGCCCCGCGCCGGCTGGGCGCCCCGCGCCGCTTCACCGCGCTGCGTCGACGCGCGCTTCGCGGGCGGACGCTTGGCCGCCGCCTTGCGGGGAGCCGCCTTCGCCGCGCGCGGGCGACGGCCGGGGATGGCAGGCATGCTCTTCGCGACCGACTGGATCAGGAGGTCCTCGACGTCGCCCGCGCGCACCTCGTCGAAGCGCGACGAGAGGCGGGCGCCGAGCTCCTCGAGGCGCTCGTCGCCCATGGCGCTCTGGAGCTGGGGGAAGAGCTCCCGCTCCTCCTCCTGGATGTGGTGGCGCACGAGCTCCTTGAGCACGCCCAGCCTGGCGTGAAAGGTTTCGTCACCCGGCTCGGCGCTGAGCAATTTCTGCAACATGATGTGGACGAGGGCGTGCTCCTCGTACGAGGCCGGGATCAGGCGGGAGGCGCCGATCGCCTCCTGGCTCGCGGGGTAGAGGATTTCCTCCTCGATGGCCGTGTGGCCGACGAGGGTCGTCACAAGCTCGTCGCGGAGCGCGCCGATCTCGTTGGTGCCGGCGAGCGAGATGCGCTCGAAGAGCTCGTCGACTTCCTGGTGCTGCTCCTTCAATAGGTCGGTCGCCTTCATGCGGGGACTCCTCTCACGGAAAGATGAAGCGCCGTCGAGGCGCTTTGCCCTGTGCGGACTGCGGCGTTTGCGCGAAGCATGCCAGGCGCGCCGCGCGCGCGGAGCGAGCGCATCACGCGCACGCGCGGGCGCGAGGCATCACGCGCCCGCGCGGGCGCGGGCGTACGTCGCGCGGCGCGCGCGGGACCCCGCGCCTCTTCCGGGCGCGCGGCGAGGCATCGTGCCTCGCCGCGAGGCGCGATGCCTATGCCGGAGCCCACGCCGCGTCGCCCTGCGCGATGTCGCGGACGCCCTCGCCCGCGTCCGGATCGAGGGCGCCGCCGGGCGCCTTCAGCGGGCCGTTACCGCGCGCGGCGCGCGCGCGGCCGGTCGTCGCGCGGGCGGCCGTCGCGTGGCGCGCGCGGCGCGGCCGTCAGTGCGCGCCCCAGACGTTGAGCACGGCCGCCGTCTCCGTGTCGATCGTGGCCGGCTCCCGCTGCTCGGAGGGCGCGCGCACGGACAGGTCGAGCGCCACCGTGCGCCGGAAGAGCGCCATGGCGGCGAGCGGCATCACGTCGCGGCGGTTGAAGGCGCAGGTCGGATCCACGTCGAGGTCGCAGAGAAAGGGGGGGACGCCGAGTCGCCCCGAAAGCACGAGGTTGCCCCAGCGCGTTGAGTAACGATCGCCGAGGGCGGCGACCTGGGGGTCGCGCTCGACGCCCTCGAGCCCCGAGGCGACCGCCGCCAGATCCTTCCCGAGCGGTTTGCGGGCGAACGAGAGCCCGAGGGCGGCGACCGCGGTGCGCGCGACGTCGATGATCTCCGTCGGGGCCGCGACGCGCTGGCCGGCGTACAGGTCGCCGGGAAAGTGGACATAAAGCGGCAGCGCGAGGAACGGCTCCTGGAGATCGAGGCCCTCGGCGTAGAGCGCGCCGTCGGAGCGCCCGCTGGACAGGTCGCCGGTGACGATGAACAGGGTCTCGTCCCACAGGCCGGCGGCCTTGAGCGTCCCGATCAGGTTGCCGATGGCACGGTCCTGGCCAGCGAGCGCGATGTTCGAGAGATCGCGGATCCGGTCCCGATCGTCGGGGCTCAGCACGCTGCGGCGCCGGTTCCGGAGCTTGGCGAGAATCTGGCCGGCGCGGCGCGGCTCGATCGGGCCGGCGTATTCGGCGGGCTTGAGGGCGTTCAGCTCCTTCGGTCGGACCTCCCAGGGCGGGTGGCCGCCGCGCGCGTGGACGAACGCGAGCAGGCGCGCCCCGGCGTCCTGGCGGACGGTCTCGCTGATCCAGGAGGTCGCGGCGTCGATCGGGGTGGTGGCGGGATCGCCGCTGGTCGGGGGGTGCTCGAGGACGCGGGACCAGCCGGGGCCGAAGCCGAAGGCGCGGAAGGTGCTCGGGACGCCGGTGAAGAAGCCGGTCCGGACGCTGCTGTCGCTCGCGATGGCGCCGAGGGTGGTCATCCGGGCGGGGAGGCGGGCGCCGGCGTCGGTGACGGTGTGGGCCGGCGGCGGCAGGCCGGTGAGCAGCGACGCGGCCACGGCGGACACGACCGTGCTCGGCGCCCGGTGGTGATCGAACGTCGTCGCCGAGGAGGCGAGCTCGGAGAGCGTGGCGAGGTTCGGCTCGGGGCGGCCGCTCCAGGGGGGCAGGTCGGGCCGCTCGACGCCGTTCAGGGCGACGATCACGACGGCGCGCGCGGGGGGAACGGACGGCGGGGGCTCCGGCGCTCCGGCGAGGACGGGGTCGCCGAACAGGACGAGGCCGCCCCGCGCCGCGGTCTCCGCGCGCAGCTCGAGGGTGATGAGGGAGCCCGCGAACTGCGCGAGCGGCAGATCGAGGTCGGTCCAGGTCGCCTTGTCGCCGCCCTCGACGTGGGCGCGATGGAGGACGAGGGGCTCGTGGCCGTCGCGCAGGACGCGGATCTCGGCGTCGCCCTCGGTCGCTCCCATGACGCCGACGGAGGTGCGGAGGCGGGTCACCCTGGACGGGCGGAAGGCGCAGCGAACGGCGCCCGGGGCGCGGAGCGCGATGGATCGGTGCGGGACGCCCGAGAGCGCGGCGGCGGGCGCGACGACATCGCGCAGGGTCGGGGGTCCGTAGGTGGACGGATCGTCGTCGGGGATGCCCACGCGGATCCAGTCCACGTCGGCGAACGACTCGCCCGCGCGGAGGCGCCCCGAGAAGCGGATCGTGAGGGTGTGCAGGCCGGGATCAGCGGGCAGGGTGGTGGTCGGCGTCGACGGGATGCGGATCTGGTCGCGCTGGAAGCGGAGCGTGCCGAGGGGCTGATCGTCCAGGGACACGGTGGCGTACCGGGAGGCGAGCCCGACCGCGCGGGCGGACACGAAGATCGGGCTGGCGGACGGCAGGACGAACGTGAGCTTGATCCGTCGCTCGGAGATGCGGGCCCAGGTGGCCCCGTTGTGCTCGACCGGCTGGATCCCGGCGGGCACGAACCCCTGCCAGGCGAACCGGCCCACGAAGGCGCCCGCGCCGGTGTCGAACAGGAGCCCGCGGTGCTCGAGGTCGCAGCCGGGCAGCTCGTCGACGAGGTGGACGACCTCGCGCGCCGGGGGCGGCGCCTCGGCGGCGGCGCTGGCGGACGGCGCGGCGGCGCCTGCCGGGACATCGCGGCCCGTCTCGCAGCCGGTGCAGCCGGAGAGGAGCGCGGCCGCGGCCGCGAGGAGCGCGGGCGCGGGCGAGGGGCGGGGGGTGAGGGTCACGCGGGCGCGCACGGGGCGTGCTGTACCACGAGCGGGAGTCCTGGGCGGCCGGCGTCGTCGGGCCGCACGTGATGTCGCTTACTCGCCCGGTCACGGACTGCTGCTGGCGAACCCCGTCCCCCCCTCAGCGGTCACCAACGTGAACGTGGACGTGGACGTGGACGTGGACGTGGACGTGGACGTGGACGTGGACGTGGTCGTGGACGTGGACGTGGTCGTGGTCGTGGTCGTCAACGGCTCGGTCGTGAACGTGAACGTCGCCCGAAAGTCGCCTCTCTCTTCGACAGAACGTTCACGTCAACGATTGTGTCGTCGACGACCACGACCACGTTCAGGTCTACGTCTACGTCTACGTCTACGTCTACGTCCACGTTCATGTTCACGCTGGTGAGCGGTGGGGGGCGGGGGGCGGGGGCGGGCTTCGTGCCCTGAGCGCGACCGAACGAGCTTGGTTAACACCGATGCGGGAGATGGGAGAGCAGGAGGATGTTACCGGCTCGGCGGACTGGTTCGTCAGTAGCACTATTGCGGGAAGTTGCCCCGGATCAGCAGAAGAACCGCCAAGGCGCCAAGGCCGCCAAGAGGAGAGGGGGAGGGCCGTCCCAGCATTTCCCCTCCTACTCCCCTTATTTCTTGGCACCCTTGGTGCCTTGGCGGTTCGCTTTCCAGGCCGACTTCCCGCAGTAGAGACAGGTGCTCTTCCAGGACGCCGCACGCTGGAGACCAATCATCGCGACCCAAGGATTTCTGTCACGGCAAGCGGCTGCCATGCGGCGAAAATCCAATCATTCTACGTCAGCTTGGGGGATCCCCCCTTGCCGATCGTGACCTTCGCATGGCGTGTCACAAATACCAAGACCGGCACGGTCGGCTCGTGCACGTTCACCCAGTCAGAGATCCTTTGCGACGCTGCTCCGCCGGCACCGTCGATTGACCATGGTCCATGCCGCGCAGCGTCGCTTGACCCGGATCCCACCTATCGAGGCGCTCTGGACGATGCGACCATCGCCCGGATCGCTGGTTGTTCCGCATGGGAACTGCCATCCGCCATCGTCCGCGTCATGGGAAATGGCGACACGGCTCGTGCTGGGTCGACGGCGCTTTCGCGCAGGCGTGCGATGGGGGCGCGGATCGCTCGCCAGCGAGCCATGTTGTACCCCCTGCATCGTCGGAAGCCGTTGCAGCCGCCGACATCGCTCCCGATGCCGCGTCGGAAGCCGTTGCAGCCGCCGACATCGCCCCCGCCGCCGCGTCGGAAGCCGTTGCAGCCGCCGACATCGCCCCCGCCGCCGCGTCGGAAGCCGTTGCAGCCGCCGACATCGCTCCCGACGCCGCGTCGGAAGCTTGCTTTGCCGCCGACATCGCTCCTGACGCCGCCGCGCTGCGTTGACGAGCTCGCTTGCCCCCCTTAGCCTCCGCGATCCTCGACGATCGCCGGTCTTTCGCCGGCGGCGCTCGAAGGAAGAACGAGAGGGGAAACCATGGCCATCAACACCATCCAGTACGACGACTCCCTCGACCAGATCTGGAGCGTCCTGGTCTACGAGGAGGCGCGGCTGCTCAAGGACAAGAACGCCAGCGACCTCGCCGCCGAGGCGGGCGCGCTCGTGGAGCGCTGGGCCCAGGTGAACGCCGGACAGCGGAGCGCGTGGCGCGCCGAGATCGTCGCGCAGGCGGGCGTCGACGCCGAGGACGACCTGCTCGACGACACCATCGACCAGCTCG
This sequence comes from Sorangium cellulosum, assembly GCF_004135735.1. Classification (GTDB taxonomy): domain Bacteria; phylum Myxococcota_A; class Polyangia; order Polyangiales; family Polyangiaceae; genus Sorangium; species Sorangium cellulosum_F. Next base: position 9,871,172 of record NZ_CP012670.1, read on the forward strand.
ACAACGAGCTGCTCCGGACCTTCCGCGATCGGGACGCGCCGCAGCGCAAGCGCTACTTCAAGAAGGCCCGCCACGAGATCGTGCGCCTCGGGCTGGAGAGCGAGCTCGAGATCGTGCGCGCGTGGCCGGCGTCGCTCAAGGGCGAGGGCGAGGCCGCCCTCCAGGCGCTCGGCGCGCGGCTCGAGGAGGACATCGCCCGGGGCGACGTCGCGGTCGAGGAGCGGCAGCGCGCCGCCGCCGCCACCGCCGATCAGCGCGTGCGGGAGATCGTCCGGTTCGTGGACGACATCAACGCCGCGCGGCGGACGCGCTACGGCCTGCTGATCCAGCGCGCGGAGGAGCGACGGCTGCCGAAGGACTGGCCGGGGCGGTTCTTCAAGAAGGGCTCGCAGGGGACAAGGAAGAGCAAGGCCGCCCCCGCCGTCGAGAATCCACCGGCGTAGCGCGCCGGCTCGGCGCGGAGCGCCGTCACGGCGGCGCGGCCCTCAGCGCCGCCTCGGCCGACGCGGCCCTCAGCGCCGCCTCGCCGGCGCGCCCTCAGCGCCGCCTCGCCGGCGCGCCCTCAGCGCCGCCACGGGGGCGCGATGCGCAGCCGGGTGAGGCGACCGGCCTTGACGAGGGCGAAGCGCACCCGCTCCTCGTCCCGCAGCTTCGCCCGGATCTCGTAAGCGTCTGCCTTCGGCGCGAGCGGCAGCTTGACGCTCCCCTTGCCCACCTTGCGGCCGTCCACGTAGAGCGTGTCGCCCGCGCCGGCGATCACCTCCAGCAGGCCTTGCCCCTCGGGCACCTTGTCCGTGGCGGCGAGCGGCAGATCCTCCGGCAGCACGGGGCTCGCGGGCGTCTCGCCGACCGGGCCGCCGGCAGCCCCGGCCGGCGCGGCGTCCGCGCCCGGCGCCGCGGCCACGGCGGGCACCACGGCCGCGCCCGACATCGTGACCGCCCCCGGCGTCGTGGCCACGCCCGGCGGGGCGGCGGTCACGGGCTCGACGGCCGGCGGGTTCGGCGACGGGGCGGGCGGCGGCGCGCCCTGCAGCTCGTGCTCGCGCGACAGCCGCGCGCCCACCGCGAAGACGCACGCCGCCACCGCGAACAGGATCCACATCGCCGTGCGGTTGTCGCGCGCCGGCGCAGGCGCGGGCGGCGTCGGCGCATAGGCCGACGGCCGCCGCACCCGGCGCGGCGTGGGCGATTCCTCGAGGGCGGGAGCCGGCGCGGGCGGGGCGACCAGCGCCGCCGGCGCGGACGGGGCGCCGAACGCCGCGGGCGGCGCCCCGTCCGCGCCGGGCGGCGCCCCGACCGCCGCGGGCGGCGCCCCGACCGCCGCGGGCGACGCGCTGACCGCCGCGGGCGCGGGCGCCTCCACGACGGGCGGCGGCGGCAGCGAGCCCAGCGTGAGCAGCCGCGGGGGCTCCGGGGCCTCGAGCGCCGGCAGCGTGGCCTCCCGGTCGTCCCGGTTGCGGGGCGCCGGCTCCACGCCCGGCGTCGCCGGCGTCACGTCGGCCAGGGCCGCGGCCTGGCCGGGCGTGCTCCAGCTCGCGCGCGCGCTGATCGCATCGCCCTGGAGCTCGGCGACGTCGCTCGGGGCGCGGGCGCTGCCGAGCGCCCCCGCCTCGCCCTCGCGCGCGCTGGCGGGCGCGTGCACCTCGCCCTCGCCGTCCTCGCCGTCCACCACCGTCACCGAGATCGGCACCGCGGAGCTCGGCGCCGCGGAGCTCGGCGCCGCGGAGCCCGGCGCGCGCGTCCCCGAGATGGGAGCCCCGGAGCTCGACGCGCGCGCGGCCGAGACCGGCGCCACGGAGCCGGGCACCACCGTGACCTGGTCCTCGGCGGCCTCGTGCGGCGACCCGCCGGCCTCCCCACCAACCTCGGACGGCAGCCCCCCGGCCGGGGTCGCCGGCTCCGGCGCGCGCCGCACGCCGCGCAGGGTCTCCTCCTCGCGGGCCACCGCGCGGGCGAGCAGCTCCTGGCCGTCGCGGCTGATCACGCGCCGCACGCCGCCGCGCGCCGCCACGTCGTTCAGCACGTCCTCGACCAGGCTGGCGGCGAACTCCCCCGCGGTGATGACCGAGCGCGGCGAGACCCCGCGCGCGAGCTCCTTGAGCAGCGCCCGCGCAGGCTCGGGCGTCGCGTCGGCGGTCGCGCCCAGGCTGTCCAGATCGAGGACGACGCGCTCGACCTGCATCAGCGACGGGCCGTGCAGGAGCCGCTGGGCGGCCCGGGCCGCCGCGATCGCGGGCACGAGCTGCTCCGCGAGCGTGCCCTCGAAGCCGGAGCGCGGCCCTGCCGCGAGCTCGCTCTCCGGCGCGGGCGCCACCACGAAGCGCCCGGAGCCGACGCCGAGCAGCGCCGCGAGCACCGACGGGCCGCGGTGGAACGTGCCGTCCTGCGCCGTCCGCGTCGCGCCCATGGGCCGGCCGCCCTGGATCAGCACCTCGTACAGGTACGCGGCGTCCCGCACCGACACGAGGGCGTCGGGCCGGTGCGCGCACGAGAGCGACAGGAGCGTCCGCGTGGTCATGCCGTCGAGGCGCCCGCGCACCTCGCCGCCGGCGGCGATGCGCTCGGCCACGCGCTTGCGGCCGCGCAGGACCTCGCGCACCCGCTGCACGAACGCCGCGGCGCTCGCCTCCTTGCGGAGGTAGCCGTCGGCCTGGGCGCCGAGCTCGCGGAGCCGCTGGAGCAGATCCTCCTTCCAGGACAGCAGGATGACCGGCACGTCGCGCAGCGCCACGTCGCGCTTGAGCGCCCGGCAGAGGGCGAAGCCGTCGAGGCGCGGCATGAGCACGTCGCTCACGACCAGGTCGGGCGTGGTCTGGTACGCGAGGTCGAGCGCCCGCTCGCCGTCGTGCGCCTCGTGCACGGTCGCGCCCGCGGCCCGCAGCACGCCGGCGAGGAACCACGTCACCGCCGGATCGTCGTCGGCGACCACGATGTCCATCGCGCCGAGCGCCGTGCCGTCGAGCGCCGCGGCGGCCACGCTGGCCCCGCGCGCCGGCGCCTTCGCGCGGATCTCGCTGTGCTGCCGCGCGCGCTCGCGGTCGTCGGCCGGCGCGGCCATCCACGGCGCGAGCGGCATGGCGCCCTCGGGGCCGTTCGGCGAGAACCGCACGTCGCCGTGCGAGCGGATGGTCACGAGGTCGCGGATGCGGGCGACCGCGCCCCAGAGCGCCGCGAGGACCTCCGCGCCATCGCCGAGATCCACGTGCGCGCCGCGGCTCCTCGGGTCGGCGGCGTCGCACAGCCCCCGGCGCAGCTCCTCGGCGAGCCGCGCCCCGAGCTCGTCGAGGCTCACGTCCCCGAGCGGCGCGCGCGCGATCTCGCGGCGCACGTACGTGGCCGCCGCCTCCGCGACCGCGCGCCGGAGCGCGTCGGGCGAGGCGGGCCTCGGGAGCGCGCGCGCGGCGCCGAGCGCCACGTAGGGCGCCGCGTCCTCGGGCCGCTCGAAGCGGCCGATGACGACGACCGGGACCAGCTCGGTCAGCGGCCCCTCGGCGAGCGCCTCGGCGAGCCCGCGCGCGCCCGGCAGATCCGCGTCGAGCAGGACCACGTCCGGCGCGTAGGCCCGGGCGAGCTCCAGCGCCGTGTCCAGATCGTCGGTCCGCTCCACCTCGAGGGCCGGCGCGAGGCCGTCGACGGCCGGCGCGAGCGCCGCGGCGAGCGGCGCGGCGCCCACGACGAGGACCGTGATCGGCGCGTCGAGGGTCGCGGGCTCCGGCGCCCCGGCGTGGCCCTCCGCGCCGCGCGCCGACGTCGACCGCGCGCTCGCCTCCTCGGCCTCGGCGTCCACGCGCGGCGCGAGCGCGAGCCCGCTGCTCGCGCCCGCGATCCGGGTCGCGCTCTGGCCGTTCGCGCCGGCGGCGTGCGCGCGCGGCGCGGCGTCGGCGCGCGGCGTCGGCGCTTGCTCGCCCATGGCCGACTGCCCCCACGCGAGGGCGGGCAGCTCCTCGAGCACCTTCCGCAGCGCCGCGATCGCCTCGCCGCTCAGGTGCGCGCCGCCCGCGCCGAGGATCTGCGACTCCCCCTCGGCGATCCGCTCGGCGACGCGGATGAAGCGCAGGAGGCGCGCTCCTGCGCCGAGCGAGTGCAGGCGTCGCTTCAGCTCCTCCACGAGCCGCGGCGCATCGTCCTCCGCCTCGATCCGCCGGATCATCGCGCGGAGCTCGGCCACGCGGCGTCCCAGGTTCGCCACGAACTCGGCCCGCGCCCCGCCCAGCCGCTCGAGCCGAGCCTCGCCCACTGCATCGCTCCGCGGCTTCGCGTGCTCCACCGCCCTCGATCCTACGCCCATTGGCGGTCCCGTATCACAGGCGGATCAGACGGCTAAGTTCTCGGCAAAACATGATGGCCGCCCGGCGCGACCCAGGTTGCGACGGCGCGACCCGGGTTGAGCGACCCGGGTTGAACGACCCGGGTTGAGCGACCCGGGTTGAGCGACCCCGGGTTGAGCGACCCGGGTTGAGCGACCCGGGTTGAGCGACCCGGGTTGAGGGCGCGACCCAGGTTGCGAGGGGCTGCGAGGGGCTCCTGGACGAGCGTTGCGGCGCCCGTGGGGGGTGAGGCGGGCGCTGGGGGCTCACCGGAGGGGCTGGAGTGCAGGCGAGCCACGACAGGGGCTCGCCGGAACGCAAGCCCCGGAGGTGAGCCCCCAGCGCCCGCCTCACCCCCCACGGGCGCTCAAGGCGCGCCGCGATCACAGCTCCGCGGCGATCTTCTCGCGCACCCAGGCCGCAGCAGCCCGCGTCCCGAGCTGGCCTCCGACGTCGACCGTGCACATCCCCTGGTCGAGCGCCTGGGAGACCCAGCGCTCGATGCGGCGCTCCTCCTCGGGCCACCCCAGGTGGGCGAGCATCAGCCCCGCCGTGAGCATCGCCGCGAACGGGTTCGCCACGTCCTTGCCGGCGAGCGGCGGCGCCGAGCCGTGCACCGGCTCGAACAGCGCCACGCGCCCCGCGTCCGACGCGTGCACGTTCGCGCTCGCGGCCATCCCGAGCCCGCCCTGCAGCGCCGCCCCGAGATCGGTCACGATGTCGCCGAACAGGTTGTTCGTCACGATCACCTGGAACTGCGACGGATCCTGGATGAGGTACAGGCACAGCGCGTCCACATAGACGTGGTTCGCCTGGATCTCCGGGTACTCCGCGCGCACCTCGTGGAAGACGCGCAGCCACAGCTCGTGCGCGTGCCGCATGGCGTTGGATTTGTCCGCCATCGTCACCCGCGTCCGCCGGTTCGACCGCGCGTAGTCGAACGCCGCGCGGATGATCCGCTCGACGCCCTTCCGCGTGTTCACGTCCTCGTTGATCGCGACCTCGTCCGGCGTGCCGCGCTTGAACTGCCCGCCCATGCCGACGTAGATGCCCTCGGTGTTCTCGCGGAAGACGACGAAGTCGATGTCCTTCGCCGCCCGGCCCTTGAGCGGGACGAGCCGGTCCGACAGCGCCCGCACGGGCCTCACGTTGGCGTAGAGGTCGTACCCGAAGCGCATGCCGAAGAGGATGTCGCGCGCGTGCTCGAGGTTCGGCACGCGCGGATCGCCGAGCGCGCCGAGGAGCACGGCCGAGCACTCGCGCTGGATCGCGACCTGGATCTGGTTCGGGAACGTCGTCCCGTCGCGCAGGTACCTGTCTGCGCCGAGGTCGAGCTCCCAGAGGTCGATCGGCAGCCCGGCTCGAGACTGGTAGAGCTCGAGCAGGAGCCTGGCCTCCAGGGTGACGGACGGACCGATGCCGTCGCCGCCGATGATCGCGATCTTCTTCTTCTTGCTCTTGCCTGCCGCCACGGTGCTGTCGCGCGCTCCGGGTCAGCCGAGCGCGCGCTCGATCGGCACGTACTCCATCCGGTGCGCCGCCGCGACCGGTCCGCAGGTGAGCTGCCCGGCGTGGGTGTTGATGCCGAGCGCCACCGCCCGGTCCGCCCGGGCGGCGGCGAGGATGCCGCGGTTGGCGATCGCCACCGCGTAGCCGATCGTCGTGTTCGTGAGCGCCCAGGTGCTCGTGTGCGAGACCGCGCCGGGCATGTTGGAGACGCAGTAGTGCACGACCCCGTGCACCTCGTAGGTGGGGTTGTCGTGCGTCGTCGGGCGGCAGGTCGCGATGCAGCCCCCCTGGTCCACGGCGACGTCGACCACGACCGTCCCCTTCTCCATGCGGCGGAGGTGCTCCTCGGTCACGAGCAGGGGCGCCTTGGCGCCGGGCACGAGCACCGCGCCGATCACGAGATCGGCGCGCTCGCACATCGTCTCGATGTTCTCCGCGTTGGAGTAGAGCGTCTCGATCGCGCCCCCGAAGACGTCCTCGAGGTAGCTCATCGTCTCGGCGCGCACGTCGAGCACGGTGACCTGCGCCCCCATCCCGACCGCGATGGTCGCCGCGTTCCGCCCGACCACGCCGCCGCCGAGGATCACCACGCGGCCGCGCCGCGTCCCGGGCACGCCGCCGAGGAGCACCCCCTTGCCGCCCCGCTCCTTCTCGAGGCACGAGGCGCCGACCTGCACCGCCATCCGGCCGGCCACCTCGCTCATCGGCCGGAGCAGCGGCAGCGACCCGTCCTCGAGCTGGATCGTCTCGTACGCGATGCCGGTCACGCCCCGCTTCACCAGCTCCCGGGTGAGGTCGGGCTCGGCCGCGAGGTGCAGGTACGTATAGAGGAGGAGACCCGGGCGAAAATGGCCGTACTCGGAGGGGAGCGGCTCCTTCACCTTGACGACCAGCTCGGCGCTCCACGCTTCCGCCGCCGATTTCACGATCTGGGCGCCCGCGCGCTGGTACGCCTCGTCGGTCAGCCCGCTGCCCTCGCCGGCGCCGGACTCCACGAGGACCTTGTGCCCGTGCCCCACCAGGGCCCGGACCCCGGCCGGCGTCATGCCGACGCGGTACTCACGTGTCTTGATCTCCCTGGGGACTCCGACAAGCACGTTTGCGCTCCTCGGCCTCGCAGGACTTCTGAAATGAGGCCCATACGACGATAGCAGAAAGTGACCGCCGTCACGCTGCACGCAGCGGAGCCAGCGCGGTTTCCGTGCGGAAGAAGCCGGGATTTCCGTTCCGATCGGGTGTCCGTGACCGGGGGGCTCACACGCCCGCGGCGGTCTCCAGCGCCGCGCGCACGAGGAGGGCGATCTGACCGGGAGAGGCGAGATCGAGCGGGCCCATCACGGCCTCCGCGTCGATGAGCTGGAGCTCCAGCGCCTCGCAGTGCGCCGCCAGCGCGTCCTTACCGGCGTCGCCGAGGCGGACGACCACGGACGCGCCGTGCAGGGCGAGAGGCCAGGTGGGGGCGAAGCCCTCGTCGGCGGGGAGGCCCAGGAGGGCGAGCTCGACGCCGTCGCCCAGCCGGATCACCCCGAGCGGCCTCGGCAGCGGCGCGCGCGGCGGCGGCTCGGCGGGGACCACGGCGTCGGCGATGCGGCGGACGGCGTGCGACAGCATGGCCATGCGGCGCGCGCTCGCGGCGATGACCAGGTGCGGCGGCGGCGCGAACCCCGGCCGCGACAGGCGCGTCACGAGCGACCGGAGGACGGCGAAGTGCTCCGGCGGCGCGAACGGCGTCGTGAGATCGGCGAGCGAGATCGGACGGACCTTCCCGGACGCGGTGAGCTCCATCAGCACCTCGAGGATCAGGAGATCCGGCGCGTTGATCTCGTCGAGCAGCTCGTCGAGGTTGTGCGGCATCTGGAGCAGCGCCGTGATCTTCGCGGCCACGACCGAGCGCGCCGCCGGCTCGGCCAGCGACGGAGGCGGGGCCGTCGAGGGCTGCGTCCCCTGCGGCCTCGCCGAGCCCGGCCCCGCGGCGCGGAGCGTGGGCGGGGGCGGCATGGAGCCTCGCCGGCTCCCCGCCGGCGCGCCCTCGGCCAGCGGCGTGGGGCCTGGCGCGGGCAGCAGCAACGTCGCGGCGCTCGCCTCGCCGTCCACCGCGGGCTCGCCGGCGGCCACGACCGCGCTCCAGGCCGCGCTGCGCGGCAGCGGGGACAGCGGGGGCAGGTCGGGTTCGTCGCTCGCCGGCTCGGTCAGCAGGAAGGCCTCGCCGCCCGGGGCGAGCTCGGCTCGCCGGCGCCTCACCTCGTCGACCTGGTGGATCGCCTCCATGAGCAGCCGCGACGTCGGCGCCATGATGCGGCGCACGCTCGCCGGCTCGCCGGGCGAGAACGCGAACTGGCCGTCGCGCTCGCCGAGCAGCCGGTAGAGCGCCTTCTCCCCCTCGAGGCGGCGATAGACGGCGTCGATCACCTCGCCGGCCGAGAGCCGGAGCTCGCCGGCGCCCGACGGCGTCGTGATGCCGAGGACGCCGCTCCGCCGGTTCATCGCGAGCAGCTGCAGCAGGTCGACGAGCGGCACCTGCTGGAGATCGCCGCGGATCTCCTGCGGGGCGGTGGGCCTGGAGCCGCGCGGGGACGCCTCGGTGATGCGCGAGACGATGCGGTCGACGTCGCTGCGCAGGAGGTCGTCGGGGCCGAGCTCGCCCTCGGCGCCGTCGACGAGGAACAGGATCGGGGTGTCGGCCAGGTCCGGGACGGCGGCGAACGCGTCGGCGAGCGCGCTGTCCTCGTCGATCGCCCTGGCGGCGAGCACGACATCGGGGCGGCGCTTGAACGCCTGCTCCACGGCCTCGAACGCGCCGTTCGCGTTGGTCACCGTGAGACCACGCGCCCTGAGCGCCGACGCGAGCGCGCCGAGCGCGTCCACGTCCGAATCAACCAGCAGCACCCTGCGAGACACTGGATCGGGCCCTCCGAATCAGCCGAAGACCCGCAGCCCGGCCGCGCGACCGATCCGCTCGGCGAGGAAGTCTGCGAGCAGCGGATCGGCCGCGTGAATCCCCCGAACGAGGCCGCCCTGGTTCCGGCCGACCAGGGCATAGGCGCCGTGCTCCGCCAGCACGCAGAGCGCCTCGATGTCGTCGCAGCCCGGCGAGGAGCGGAGGTCGAGGGCGTGCAGCACCACGTCCTCGCGCGGCGCGCCGAGCAGCGCCCGGACCTCGGCGCCCAGGCTGAGCCCGTCATGGTGAGCCACCATGATGAACACCGCGCCCCCGCGGAGCGCGTTCTTGACCACCGAGGCCGCGAGCAAGACCGTGTCGGCGACGGAGAGCTCCAGGGCGCGCGGCGCCGAGATCGCGGACGGGTCGTCGGCGATCGGGGCCTCGCGCACGAGCAGGCTGAAGATCTCGCCCACGCTCCGGAGGTCCTGGGGGATGCGGTGGACGATGGAGCCCTTGGTGGCGTCGGCGCGGCGGCGGGCGATGCGGAGCAGCTGCGCGAGGCTCTGTCCGTCGTGCGGGAAGGTGGCGACCCCGACGAGCAACCCCTTGGGCAGGTACCCCGCCCGCTTCTCGCTGCCGGCGAGGCGCGAGAGCATCCGGCGGTGGCACGCGTGGGCCTCCAGCCCCGCCGTCTCGGGCATGAGCAGGTGGAACTCGTTCTCCTCGACGCGGGCCAGGATGTCCGTGTCGCGCACGGCGCGGAGCAGGTGCTCGGCGACCTGACCGGGGTGGAGGCCGCCCTGGACCTGACCGGGGTGGAGGCCGCCGGTGAAGGCGGCGACCTGACCGGGGTGGAGGCCCCCCGCGGGCTGCGCCGGCGCGGCCCGCCAGAAGGCGAGGTCGCCCGGGCGCTCCGGCGCGGCCGGCGCCTCGGGCTCGATGACGATCGTCGCGATGGTGAACCGCCGGCCGTACCGCCTGGCCTTGTCGATCTCGCGGCCGGCGACGTCGACGTAGTAGGCGAACGAGTAGGCGCTCGACGCCGGATCCTTCATCACGGCGCCGCCGGTCGAGCGCTCGCGCTCGCCGAGCAGGGCGAGCGCCGTGGTCGCCTGCGTGGCGAGCAGCTTGACCAGGCCGTCGAGGAGCGGGGCGCGGCGCGAGGTGGAGGCGCTGCTGTCGGGGCGCCGGACCGACGGGAACGCGGAGCTGCGGCCGGGCTCCTTCTGCAGGAGGAGGTGCCCGACGGAGAGCCTGCGGAGGGCGAGCGGGACGACGACGAGCTGCTCGCGCCGCGCGAAATCGAGGATGTCCGTCTCGGTCCCGTAGGCCGGGGCGCGGTCGAGCGGGCCGGTCACCGCGGCGCGGGCCAGCTCGCTCGACCTCTCACCGACGGCGAGGAACACCGCGGCCGCCGCGGCGCCGGTCGCCTCGACGAACAGCTCGGCGAGCTGCTGGGCCGCGGCGTTGCGGTCCCGCGCGTCGGCGAGCTCGGCCACGCGGGCGATCCACCCGGCCGCGCGCGCGCTGCGCGCCGACTCCTGCTCGAGCTGCACCCGGAGGGCCCGCTCCGCGAACCGCCCCCGCACGGAGCCGACGGCGTTCAGCAGCTCGTCGCCGCCGAGGGGCAGGAGGAACAGCCCGGCGCCGCCGAGCGCGACGGCGTGGGCGCCCGCCTCGAGCGCCGCCCGCGTGGCCAGCGCGAAGACCGTCGCGTCGGGCGCGAGGGCCTTGAGGTGGTGCACCATGGCGAGCCCGGCCCCGTCGCCGAGCCCGACGTCGATGAAGGCGACGTCGGGCGCGCCGGCCTCGGCGAGCGCGATCCCCTCGGCGAGGTCGCGCGCGAGCATCAGCTGGTCCGACGTGATGACCCGCGACAGCAGCGTGTGGGTCGCCTCGTCGGCGATGACCGCGAGCACCTTGAGCGAGATCTCGTGGACCGGCGCCCGGCTCGGGCTCCAGACCCCCTCGGGTGAGGCGGTCACGCGATCACCACCTCGCCCGAGAACACCCGGCGCGCCGGGCCCTGCATGGAGAGCTCCAGCGACCCTTCGGCGACGGTGACGCGCAGCGAGCCGCCCGGCAGCACCACGCGGATCGGCGCCCCGTACGGGGCGCGCCCCTCCACGCAGGCCGCGGCGGCGACGGCGACGGCGCCCGTGCCGCACGCCAGCGTGCGGCCCACCCCGCGCTCCCAGACGGTCACGTCGATGCACGCCGCCTCGCCGGGCGCGGCCGGACGCACGCGGCAGAACTCGACGTTGATGCCCGCCGTCGGCGTCGTGGCCACGATCGGGCCGAGCCGGTCGATGTCGTCCTCGGCGGTGGGCTCGAACGTCACCGCGTGCGGGTTGCCGACGTCGACGGTCGCGAACCGGTGCTCGGCGCCGAGCGCGGCGACCACGAGCGGCTCGCCCATGCGGGCGCGGCCCATGCCGACGAGCACGTCGAAGCGGTCGCCGGCCCGCGTGACCTCGCACCGCTTCTCGCCCGCGTCGGTCTCGATGGCGATCGCCTTCCGGGGAGCCCCCCGGGAGACGAGGTAGGCCGCGACGCAGCGGAGCCCGTTGCCGCACATCTCGGGGCGGCTCCCGTCGGCGTTCCAGACGTGCATCCGCGGCCGCTCGCGGTCGATGACCAGCACGCCGTCGGCGCCGATGCCGAACCGCCGGTCGCAGAGGCGCCGCGCGGCCTCGGCGGTCATCTGGGCCGCCTCGACGAGGATGAAGTCGTTGCCAAGACCTTCCCACTTCTCGAACCGGACGACGTGGTTGCTCATCGTTTCGCCCCGGCGAGCCGCTCTCGCGCCTCGGCCTCCTTGAGCCCCCGGACGGCGACGACCTTGCTCCTGCCGCTCGCGCCGACGGCGATCTCGACGTCGCTCTGGCGCACCTCGAGCGCGCGGGCGAGCAGCTTGACGAGCTCCGCGTTCGCCGCGCCGTCGACGGGCGGTGAGGTCAGCGAGACGTCGAGCGCTCCCTCGCGCACGCCGAGGATGGCCGAGCGCGACGACCTCGGGCGCACCTGGACCGAGATGCGGACACCTTCCGCGCGTTCGGTGATGGCGAGGCGGCTCCAATCGCCGACGACGCCGCTCTCCTCGGGTTTGCTCATTTCGCCGTCGGCATCGTAGCGTATCTGGAGCTCACGCGTGGATTCCGCGAGGCGAGGCGGCGTCGCCGGGCGGCCACCGCGAATTTGCCGCCCGGCGCACGGACCCGCTACTCTTTTCGGCAGGTCGCGGCAGGGCTAGCGCAGCAGACCGGGCGGGGGGCGACCCGCGCCGGCGGTTTCCCAGGGTCGCCGCTGGTGCTCACTTCCGCGGTGGAGGCCGTTTGCATGACTGATCGAGGAGAAGGGTCCGTGAACGCAACGTCCGGCCTCGCGAGGCGGTTGTGCGCGCTCGCGATGCTCACGGCGGCGGGCGGCCTGCTGGCGTCCGCGTGCGCGGACAACGAGAGCAGCCTGTTCGTCCGCATGCGCATGGCGCGGACCGGGGACTGCACGGTGACGTGCAGCCCGGACGAGGAGTTCTGGACGGCGGACTCGGTCGACTCCGCCTACAGGAACAGCCACAGCGCCACGCTCCTCGTGGGCAATCAGATCGTGCGGCGCGGCGACTCCGACGTGCTCCGCACCGAGACGTCGCGCGTCCAGCTCTACGAGGCGGAGGTGCGCATCACCGACATCGCGGGCAACCCCGTGGAGGGCGCGGACGGCGCGTCGGGGTACGTGGTTCCGGTCACGGGCATCGTCGATCCCGGCAGCTCCGACGAGGCCGGGTACAACTGCACCGAGGTCCTCCTGATCGACGGCGCCACGATGGACGTGCTGCGCGACCAGGCGAGGGCGTCGGGCCGTCCTGTCGAGGTGATCAGCACGGTGCTGGTGCGGGGCAGGACGCTCGGCGGCCAGGAGGTCGAGACCGCGGAGTGGTCCTACCCGATCCAGGTCTGCTTCAACTGCAGCGCGTGCATCAACACGGACCCGCCTGACTGCTGCAACCCGGCAACGGCCGAGAACGACCCGGATGCCTGCGGGGACGTGGACAAGGAGATCGTGGGGTCCTGCTCCGGCCAGGTCGGCGTGGTGGACTGCCGCACCCTGGGCAAGAGCTGCGGCGACTATCTCGCGGAGCGGTAGGGCGCCCTCACCGGGGCCCTGGATCGGCGCGCGGTCGCGGCGCCGGTTCGGTCCGGCGCACCGGGGCCGCCTCGGAGGACGGCCCCTTGATGGCGTTGATCAGGAAGACGAACGGAAGGCCCAGGAGGGCGACATCGAGCTGGGCCGCGAGCACGATCGCGGTCTCCTTCGAGGCGCCGAGCCCGAGCCGCATCTGGGCCTGCACCCCGGTGCTCATGCCGTAGGGCGCGTGGAAGTTGTGGCTGCGGGCGCCCCAGAAGAGGGCGGCGGCGACGCCAGGTTCCAGCCCGTGGGCGTCGCTCCAGCGGCCGTAGATCCCCGTGGACAGGATCAGCGGGAACGAGTCCAGGATCGGGGCGAGCGCGGAGACGCCCGCGCCGACCTGGAGGTCGTCGAACCCGTGGGTGAGCAGCTCGGCGTAGGGTCCGGCGCCGAGGTCGTCGTTCCCGGCGCGGCCGAAGAGGACGTCGCCCCGCAGCCCGGCGTGGAAGAGGGTCGAGTCCCAGAAACGCCGCTCGAGGCCGGCTCCGGCCACGCCGAGGGTGACGCCAGCGCTGGCCTGGGGCTCGGCGTGGACCGTGCGGGGCGCGAGGACGATCCCCAGGAGCGCGGCCATCAACGCAGCGGGGTGGCGCGCCGTTGCCATGGTCGGGGGATGGTACAGGGCGCCGCCGGGGAGCGTGCCCGAATTCTGCGGTCGAGCCGCGGTGGGTGCGGTCGAGCCGCGGTGCAGCGAGGCCTCCGGGAGCTGGCGTTGCGCCGAGGTGCGGTGCAGAGGGCGCGGTGGGGTGCGGCGCGCCGGGGGCCCGCCGGAGGGGCTGGAGTGCAGGCGAGCCACAAAAGGGGCTCGCCGGAACGCAAGCCCCGGAGGTGGGCCCCCGGCGCGCCGCACCCCACCGCGCCCTCCCTGGGGTGCAACCCGGCCTGCGCGTCGGGTGGGGTTCGTGGTAGCGTCCGGCGCGATGGCGCGGCGTACGGTGCAACTACGGGTGGGGGGGCAGACCTACCGCGTGGTGACCTCCGCGAGCGACGAGGAGCTCCAGCGGCTGGCCGCCGTGGTCGATCAGAAGCTTGCGGCCGTCGTGCCCGCCGGGCGCGCGGTCACGCCCCAGGCGATGTTGCTGGCCGCCATGGCGCTCGCCCACGACCTGGAACAGGAACGATCCCGGGCAGCCGCGATCGCCGGGCGCGCACGGGATGCGTTTGGCCGGATCCTGCAGCGGGTGGACGCGGCGCTCGGCGCCGGAGCGCCGGCGACCTCGGCTGGCGACGCGAACAACGGGTCGCCCTGATCCGAGCGTTCTCGCACGGGGCCGGCCGACGCACGCCCGGCCCTGCTGCTCACCGGAGATGGATGGCATGCCCGCACCTGTGGATGACGGTCACTTCCCCCCAAGCCCAACCCCGGACGGCGTGAACGCCCTCCGCCATCTCCAGGAGGAGCTCTCCGAGCTGGAGCGCGCCGGGCTGCTGCGCGTACCCCGCGCCGCGGCGGCCCCGGCCGGGATGCTGGTGCTGTGCTCCAACGATTACCTTGGTTATGCCGCGCTCCCCTTTCCGTCGGGGGATGGTTCGGCGAGCGGCGCGGGGGCATCCCGCCTCGTGAGCGGCACCCACGAGGCCCACCTGATGGCGGAGCGGGAGCTCGCGACCTGGCTCGGCGTCGAGGCGGCGCTGCTGTTCTCCTCGGGCTACGCCGCCAACGTGGGCACCCTGGCGGCCCTGGCCCGGCCGGGGGACGTGATCGTATCGGACGCCCTGAACCACGCGTCGCTCATCGACGGCTGCCGTCTCTCGGGGGCGACGATCGAGGTCGTCCCGCATCTCGATGTCGAGGCGGCCGAGCGGGCGCTGGTCCGCGCCCAGGGCGCTCGCCGCCGGTGGGTCGTGACCGAATCGCTCTTCAGCATGGATGGCGACACGCCCGACCTCCGCGGCCTGCGCGCCCTCTGTGATCGTCACGACGCCGCGCTGATGGTGGACGAGGCGCACGCGCTCGGTATCTCCGGACCGCGCGGCGCTGGCCTGTGCGCCGAGGCCGGCGTGCGCCCCGACGTCATGGTTGGCACCCTCGGCAAGTCGCTGGGGCTTCACGGCGCCTTCGTCGCAGGCTCCTCGACCTTGCGGACCTACCTGTGGAACCGCGCCAGGAGCTTCGTGTTCTCGACCGGCATCAGTCCGGCGGTGGCGCTCGCCGCGGTGGATCGCGTCCGCCGCGCGGCCGCGGATGATGCGGGTCGAGCCCGCCTGCGGCGGACGGCGGATCGGCTCCGCTCGGGGCTGCGCGCGCTGGGAGCCCGGCTGCCGCCGAGCGCCTCGGGCCCGATCCTTCCGTGGATCCTGGAGTCGCCCGGTGCCGCCATGGACATGTCGCGGCGCCTCGGCCGCGAGGGCGTGGTCGTCCAGGCCATCCGTCCGCCGACGGTGCCAGCCGGCACGTCCCGCCTCCGGATCACGGCGAGCGCGGCGCTCTCCGAGTCCGACGTGGAGCGTGCCCTGGCAGGGTTCCGGAGGGCCGTGCGATGAGGCGCGGTGCTGTTTCACGTGAAACAGGGCAGCGCCGGGTGGCCGTCGTGGGAACGGGGACGGAGGTCGGCAAGACGCACGTTGCGGTCGCGCTAGTCGCCGCCCTGGCAGCTCGCGGCGAGGCGGTCTCCGGCCTGAAGCCGATCGAATCGGGGGTGGACGGCAGCTCGGCGAGCGACGCCGATCGGCTCGCGCGCGTCAGCTCGGTGCGACCGGAGGTCGCGCCGTATCGCTTCGTCGAGCCGGTCTCCCCTCACCTCGCTGCCCGTCGCCACGATCGCGCGATCGCGCTGGAGGTCGCCACCGCGTGGGTCGACCGGCACGAGGCGCCCATCCTGGTCGTCGAGACCGCCGGCGCGCTCCTGTCGCCGCTCGGGCCCGGACTGACCAACGCGGACCTCGTGCGCGCGCTGCGTCCCGAGGCCGTTGTTCTGGTCGGCCTGGACCGGCTCGGCATCCTTCACGAGGTCGCCGCCTGCCTGCTGGCCCTGCGGACGCTGGTGCCGGAGGCACCGTCGCCGGTGGTGGTGCTCAATCCGCCCGCCGTGTCCGACGCGTCGGCCGGGACCAACGTCGGGGAGCTCGAGGTGCTCGGCATCGCGTCCGGCGGGGTGCTCATGCCGCGTGGCGCGCCGGATGCGCCGGACGCGCTCGTGGCGGCACAGATCGCGCTGTCGCGGCTGGGCCTCTGAGCTTCGGCCTGCCCTCCCCGGGGGGTGGTGGTCGCGTTTGGGGGGCTCGCCGGAGGGGCTGAGCTGGAGTCCAGGCGAGCCACAAAAGAAGCTCGTCGAAACGCAGGCACTGGAGGTGAGCCCCCAAAGGGCCGCACCACCGGGGGTCGCGTCGGGCAATGCGCGCGCGAAATCCGCAGGGCGCGCTACCGGCGATGCGCCATCCGTGCTCCGCGAGCCCGACCGCGTGGGCCGAGTGGCCTGGGGTCCACGTGCGCTGGGGTCCGCGGTTCGATAGCGCGACTGCGGGATGTCGGGCCGAGAGGGGAACCGCCATGACGCCAAGGGCGCCAAGAATGCAGGAAAGTAGAAGGGGGAAATGGAGGGACAACCCTCCCCCTCCCTTCTTGGCCTCGCTGGCGCCATGGCGGTTCTTCTGCTGATCCGGGGCAACTTCCCACGGTGGCAATAGGCAGCGCTGGAGGTCTTGCCGGGCTATCCGGCGCGCGGCGAGGGGGCGCGCGTGCGCATGTCTCCAGGACCCGAGCAGCACGAGCGTTCCCACCTCGCGGGGCAAGCATTTTGGCCGCCGGGGAGTGAGCTCGGAGGGGATGGGGGTGGCCGGCTTTGGGGTGCTCACCTCCGGGGCTTGCGTTCCGGCGAGCCCCTCTCGTGGCTCGCCTGCACTTCAACTCCTCCAGTGAGCTCCCAAAGGGCCGCACCACCTCCTGGCTGCTGGTCCTGCGGATGCTGGCGCCCGACGTGCCGTCGCCGGTGGCGCTGCTCAGTCCACCCGCCGTATTCAACGCGTCGGCCGGGGACCAATGTCGGAGAGATCGAGGTGCTCGGCGTCGCGTCTGGCGCGGTGCTCATGCCGCGTGGTGCGCCGGATACGCCGGACGCGCTCGCGGCGGCACAGATCGCGCTGTCGCGGCTGGGCTTCCGACCTCGCCCTGCCCTCCCGGCGGGGTCCTGGGCGGGCTGCGCGCTGGTGCTGGCGTCTGTGAGCAGCGCGGGGGAGCCACCCTGCAACGCGGAGGAGCCGTACCAGCACGTGCTGGCAGGCGACCCGAGAACGCCGGCTCAACCCGGACGAGACCTCGATCTCGCGCCTGGTGAAGGCGCGCCTGGCGATGCCGGCGGTGGAGGCGCTCACGGCGACCCTGGCGAGGATCGCGGCGCGCACGAAGTGAGGATCGCGGCGGGCACGAAGTAACCAGCCGAGGCCACCACCCGGCAACGCTCAGACCGCGTCGCTGACGGCGCGTCCCCGCTCCAGCGTCAGGCGGGCCGCCGCGCGACTCCGGAAGACCTCCGGCTCGTGGGACACCACCACGACCGCTGCCCCACGGCCCACCTCCGCATCGACCACCGTGAGCAGACGCGCCACCCCGGATCGGTCCAGGCCGGTGGTCGGCTCGTCCAGCAGCACCAGCGAAGGCTCGTGAACCAGCGCGCGCGCCAGCGCGATGCGCTGCCGCTGGCCGCGCGAGCACGTGCGGAGCGGCCTCAACGCGAAGCTCCCCAGCTCGAAGCGCTCCTCCGCCTGCCGCCACGCCTCCGTGGCCTCGAGGCCGTGGAAGCTGGCCGCCAGCTCGATGTTCTGCCGGCCGGTGAGGTCCGGGTAGGCCAGCGACTCGTGCGAGAGCCAGCCAATGGCGCCGCGGACCTGCCCAGCGTCCTCCCCCAGCGGCTCGTAGACCACCGTGCCCGACGTGGGACGGACCACCGTGCCCAGGATCCCGAGCAGCGTCGACTTGCCCGACCCGTTCGCGCCCTCGATCAGCGTCAGCCGCCCCGCCTCGATGGTCGCGTTCACCCCGCGCAGCGCCGCCGTCGTGCCGTACGTCTTCACGACGCCGCGCGCAACCACCCGCTCGATCATACCTCCAGCGCTCATCTCACTCCTGCGCCGACGCCGCTCCGTCAGCTCTGGTCGCCGCCCCCCATGTGGCTCTCCCCCTGGATCAAGGTGGTCATGTCCTCCGGGAACGGTGGTGGATCAACGACCGTCGCCTCGGAATCGTCGACGAGCTCGGCGCCCCTCGGGAGCGGATCCAGGGACGGGATCGTCGGCCGATCCTCCACCTCGTCATCCCCGTCCCGGGATGACACGTCCGCCACGACGACCCGCCCCGGATCGCCCGCCTCATCGACGCCGCCGACCCGCGCGAACAGCATCGTCCCATCCTCGCTCTGCTCCTCGACGAGGCTCCGCACGGCGAGGTGTTCCGGACGGCGCCTCCGCGCGACCGGTGCCTGGCTCCGGAACCGTCGCAGCGCTTCCTGGAACTCCCGCGCGCTCTGGAACCGCTCCTCCCGCTCCTTCGCCAGCGCCCGGTCCACCAGACGCGAGAGGCCGGACGGAATCGTCGGATCGAGCTCGGTCACCGGGCGGTGCCAGAGGGTGAGGATCTGCACGAGCAACGCGTTGTAGTTGTGCGCCACGAACGGGCGCTGCCCGGTCAGCGCCTCGTACAGGATCACGCCGACCGCCCAGAGATCGAGCCGGTGATCCAGCTCCAGATCGCCCCGGGCCTGCTCCGGCGCCATGTAATACGGCGTACCCATCACCATGCCGGTCCGGGTCAGATCCAGCGCCATTCCATCCACGTCCGAGGCCTGGGAAATGCCGAAATCCAATAACTTGGCCACCGGCAGCATGCCCGCGCGCTCGGACAGGAAGATGTTCTCCGGCTTCAGGTCCCGGTGGACGATCCCCCGCTCGTGCGCCGTGACCAGCGCCGACAGCACCTGGAGCATGATGTCCACGAGATCGTACGGCGGCACGGCCCCGCAGCGCGCGATGCGCTGCGCGAGCGTCTCCCCGTGGAGGCGCTCCATCACGAGGTAGGGGCTGCCGTCCGGGAGCCGCCCCATGTCGTAGACCTCACAGATGTTCGGGTGGCCGATCCGGCCCGCGATGCGCGCCTCGTGCTCCAGCCTGGAGACGGCCTCGCGCCGCTGGGTCTCCCGTGGGTGCATCACCTTGACCGCGACCAGGCGGCCGATCTCGAGGTGCTCCGCCTCGTAGACCGCGCCCATGCCGCCCTCGCCGATGATGGCGGTGACCCCGTACTTGTCGCCGATCACGCGGCCGAGCAGCGAGCGCCCCGAGGACGCGTGGCCCGGACCGTCGCCGCCCGACCACGCCGTCGGCGCGCGGTGATCCTGGCGCGACCGCGGCGCGCTGCTGCGACGCGCCGAGGAGGACGGCTCCACGCGCGACGGCCCCCGCGACAGCGGCGTCGACGGCCTCGGCGGGAACGCCGCCGGCCGCGGGATGGAGGCCGGCGCCATCGCGGCCCGCAGGCCCGCGCGCGACGGTGGATCCGCGACGGACTCGAGCACCAGCCCGGTCGCCGGACACACGATCGCCGCGGCGTCGTGGTGATTACCGCAGTGGATGCACCGCACCGAACTCAAGTCCGTACATTTTGCAATACTCCATCCGGAAGCCGCTCGGAACTGCACAGCGCATCCCCCCGGCGGATCGTCGACGCGCCGTTCGCCCCCCACGGCCGTGCCCCTCGTGGAAATCCTGGGGATAATCCCCCCGGGTTCCCTGGGGGCAACCCGGGGGAGAAGCGCCGCCGGCCGGCTATCCCCTGTTCTCCTACCCCTGAGCGCGACCCCTTTGCCCCAGGGCACACGCAGCTAACCACTGGAAATGGTTTCACATTTCTGGTTATCCCCGCCCTCCACAGCGCCTACGGCGACGACGACGTCTTTCTTCATTTCAGGAGTAGTAGAGACGCCGGTGAGGTCACCGCGGATGCGCCCGGACGCCACCCAGGGCCGAGCCCTTCATGGGAGATCCTGGGGATAACCCCCCCGGGTTCCCTGGGGGCAACCCGGGGGAGAAGCGCCGCCGGCCGGCTATCCCCTGTTCTCCTACCCCTGAGCACGGCCCCTTTGCCCCAGGGCACACGCAGCTAACTTCTGGAAATGGTTTCACATTTCTGGTTATCCCCGCCCTCCACAGCGCCTACGGCGACGACGACGTCTTTCTTCATTTCAGGAGTAGTAGAGACGCCGGCGAGGTCACCACGGATGCGCCCGGTCGCCACCCAGGGCCGAGCCCCTCGCGGGGGATCCTGGGGATAACCCCCCCGGGTTCCCTGGGGGCAACCCTGGGGAGAAGCGCCGCCGGCCGGCTATCCCCTGTTCTCCTACCCCTGAGCACGGCCCCTTTGCCCCAGGGCGCACGCCGCCAAGCGCCGAAAATCGTTAAGAATTTTGAGTTATCCCCGCCCTCCACAGCGTCTACGACGAAGACGATGTTTTTATCTATCTATTTCATGGAAAGTAGAGGCGCCTGGCGAGGTCGCGAGCGCGCTCATTTAGGGGCACGCCCGGCGATAACCCTGCTAAAGGGACCGGCTCGGAGTTGGCCATGGACCTTGTGATCGCCAAGAAAGATCTGCTTCGCCTTGTCGCGCGCTGTCAGGGCGTGGCGGACAAGAAGAGCGCCATGCCAGCGCTCGCCAATGTCCTCCTCGCCGCCGAGGGCAACGCCCTCCGCGTCGCCGCGACCGACCTGTACCTCGGGGTCACTGGCCAGACGCACGCGGAGATCAAGACCGGCGGCGCCGTCGCGGTCCCGGCCAGGGATCTGCTCGAGCGCGTCAAGGCCATGCCCGATGGCCCGATCCAGATCACGACCACCGAGGGCGCGCACACGTCGCTCAAGGCCGTCGGATCGCCGCGCCGCTACACCCTCCCCGGCCTCCCGGGCTCGGACTTCCCGCAGCTTCCCGCGCCGGCCCTCGACGCGCCCTCGCTGGAGCTGCCCGTCGAGCTGCTCGCGCTCCTGATCACGCGCACGCACTTCTCGATCTCCACCGACGAGACGCGCGCGCACGTGAACAGCGCCCTGTTCGAGTGGGCCGGCGAGCGCGTCCGGATGGTGACCACCGACGGCCACCGCCTCTCCAAGATGGAGGCGACCGTCTCGGGCAGCTCCGCCACCGCCACCATGCTCATCCCGCTCAAGGCGATCACCGAGCTCCGCCGGCTCGCCGAGGAGGCGCGCGCCGAGAAGGAGACCCCGATGGTCGCCATCACGCAGAGCGGGCCGAGCGCCTTCTTCAACATCGCCGGGATGCAGTTCTCGGTGAAGCTCGTCGACGCGCAGTTCCCCCCGTACCAGCAGGTGATCCCCTCGGTCACCGAGCGGTCGGTCCGCGCCCCCCGCGTCGCCTTCGCCGAGGCGCTCCGCGCCATCGCCCTCGCCGCGAACGACCGCACCGGCGGGGTGAAGCTGTCGATCGCGCCGGGGACGCTCCGGATCACCAGCGAGAGCCCGGACACCGGCGCCGGTTTCGACGAGGTGGCCGTCGACTACGCCGGCCCCGAGGTCACGATCGGCTTCAACGCCAAGTACTTCCTCGACGTGCTCGCCGCCGTGGACGACGAGGAGGTCATCCTCGGCATCTCCGGGGAGCTCGACCCGGCTGTGCTCCGGCCCGGCAGCGAGTCGAGCCAGCAGAGCTACGTCGCGGTCATCATGCCGATGCGAATTTGAGCGCGCCCCCCGACGAACCCCCGCCAAGCCTCCTGCTCGATCGGCTCCAGGTCCGCGAGTTCAGGAACCTCACCCGCGTCGACGTCGAGCCCGCGCCGCGCCTCAACGTGATCGCCGGCAACAACGGCCAGGGCAAGACGAGCCTGCTGGAGGCGATCTACTTCGCCGCGACGTCGCGGAGCTTCCGCACCCATCGCGCGGCGGAGCTTGTGCGCCACGGCGCCGCGGTCGCGAGCGCGCGCGCCCGCTTCGTCGAGCGCCGGGGCGCGCTGCCGCCGCTCGCGCGCGAGCAGACCGCGGCCGTCGAGCAGAAGCGGTGCGCCGTGCGCGTCGACGGCAACCGCCCCCCGAGCCTCGCGAGCTTCGCCACGCGCTCGCCGGTCGTCGCGTTCCACGCCGAGGAGCTCGCGCTGTCGGCCGGGCCCGCGAGCGCGCGGCGCACGCTGCTCGATCGCCTGGCGCTGTTCATGGATCCGCAGAGCGCGGACCACCGCGCCCGCTACGCGCAGGCGCTCCGCGCGCGCCACGAGCTGCTCCACCGCGGCGGCGGCGCGGCGGCGCCGTCGAGCGCCGAGCTCGACGCGTTCGAGGAGCTCTGCGCCGTGCACGGCGCGGCGGTGACCCGCGCCCGCGAGGCCGCCGTGCAGGCGCTCTCGCCGGAGCTCGCGCACGCCTTCGCGCGCATCGCCGCGCCGGACCTCACCCTCACCGCGCGGTACGCGCCGGGCGGCGCCGCCAGCGCCGAGCAGGCGCGCGAGGCCCTGCGCGAGCAGCGCCGGCGCGACGCCCACCGGCCGAGCGCCGGCTTCGGCCCCCACCGGGACGACCTGCTGCTCGAGCTCGACGGCCACCCGGCCCGCGTGGTCGCCTCCCAGGGGCAGCACAGGGCCCTCACCCTCGCGCTCAAGGCCGCCGAGACCGCCGCGATCGCCGCCGTCCGGGGCGTGGAGCCGATCCTCCTGCTCGACGACGTGTCGAGCGAGCTCGACCCCGACCGCACCGCGGCGCTGTTCGTGTTCCTCGGGATGGCCCGGGGGCAGGTGTTCCTGACGACCACGCGGCGCGATCTCATCGTCACCCCGGGCGTGCCTTCCTCGGACCGGCGCGATTTCCATGTCGAGGGCGGCGCCCTCAGCTGACGCGCGGCGCCGGCAGCGCGGTCGGCGAGCGCCGCTGGCAGCGCGGTCGGCGAGCGCCGCTGGCAGCGCGGTCGGCGAGCGCCGCCGGCGCGGCGGAGGGAGGCGTGCCAACACCGCAGCGCGGCCGCCGTGAAAGGCGTTGATCGGGCCGCGCAGCGCACGAGTTGGAATGCTCCGGACGCGCCCCCGCGAGGCGTCGAAAATATGGTGTTACGGCGCCTCCGGACTCCGGCGAAACGCTTGCCGCAGCCCCTCATTTCGGCTACATTTCCGCGGTCTTTATGGGGCATCGACGAACGGTCCGCGCATGATCGTTCGCGGCCACCGACTCGAGCCGGCGCCGCGCCCGCGGCGACCGGGTCCCACCTGACGAGCTGCCATCGATCCGGCCCCTCTCTGCAAGAACTCCGGCCATTCGAGCGGCCTCTGCCGCTCTGCGCCCCCGGTGAGAGGCGGCGGGCGCGCCACCAGGACCGAGATGACGGAACCCACCCTGAGCCAGCCGACCGACATCACCAAGGCGTCGTATGACGCCCACAGCATCACGGCGCTCGAAGGCCTTGAAGCGGTGCGAAAGCGCCCCGGCATGTACATCGGCGATGTGCACGACGGATCGGGGTTGCATCACCTCGTCTGGGAGGCCGTCGACAACGCCGTCGATGAGCACCTCGCCGGCGCCTGCACCGAGATCCGGATCACCGTCCACTTCGACGGCTCGGTGTCGATCGAGGACAACGGCCGCGGGATCCCGGTCGGAATGCACGCCAAGGGCGTGAGCGCCGCCGAGGTCGTCATGACGGTCCTCCACGCGGGCGGCAAGTTCGACAATTCCAGCTACAAGGTCTCCGCCGGCCTCCACGGCGTCGGCGTGAGCGCCGTGAACGCCGTCTCCGAGTGGTTGAAGCTCGAGATCAAGCGCGAGGGGAAGCTCTGGTTCCAGGAATACGCCCGAGGCGTCCCGAAGGCGCCGCTCAAGGCGATCGGCGTGACGGACAAGACGGGCACGAGGCTCACGTTCAAGCCGGACCCGACCATCTTCAGCTCGGTCGAGTTCAGCTTCGACGTCCTCGCGAGCCGCCTGCGCGAGCTCGCCTTCCTGAACGCCGGGCTCATCATCCAGCTCGACGATCAGCGCCCGGACGGGCGGGCGGAGACCTACGAGTACAAGGGGGGCATCGCGGAGTTCGTGGCGCTGCTCAACAAGACCAAGGAGCCGATTCACGAGGAGGTGATCAGCTTCGTCTCGCAGCACGAGATCAGCGCCTCGAGCGAGGGCGGGAACGGGCGCTCGGCCCCGCCGGTCGGCGTGGAGGTCGCCCTGCAGTGGAACGCCTCCTTCACCGAGGCGATCTTCTGTTACACGAACAACGTCCACAACCGGGACGGCGGCACCCACCTCACCGGGCTCCGCGCGGCGCTCACGAAGACGATCAACAACTACGGGAGCGCGCACAACCTCTTCAAGGACCTCAAGCAGGGCCTCCAGGGCGAGGACGCGCGCGAGGGCCTGACGTGCGTGCTCAGCATCAAGCACCCGGACCCGTCCTTCGACTCGCAGACGAAATCCAAGCTCGTCTCCAGCGAGGTCAAAGGCATCGTCGAGGCCGTCGTCAGCGACAAGCTCGGGCAGTACTTCGAGGAGAACCCGCAGAGCGCGAAGAAGATCATCGAGAAGGCGGTCGTCGCGGCGAAGGCGCGCGAGGCGGCCCGCAAGGCCCGCGAGGTGATCCGCAAGGGCTCGCTCGACGTGACCTCGCTCTCGGGCAAGCTCGCCGACTGCCAGTCCAAGGACCCGGAGAAGAGCGAGATCTACATCGTCGAGGGCGAGAGCGCCGGCGGCAGCGCCAAGATGGGGCGAGACCGGCACTTCCAGGCGATCCTCCCGCTCAAGGGCAAGATCCTCAACGTCGAGCGGGCGCGGCTCGACCGCATGTTGAGCTCCGCCGAGGTCGGCACCTTGATCACCGCCCTTGGCTGCGGGATCAACGACGCCGGCGGCTTCGAGATCGACAAGCTCCGGTATCACAAGATCATCCTGATGACCGACGCCGACGTCGACGGCTCGCACATCCGCACGCTGCTCTTGACCTTCTTCTTCCGGCAGATGCCGGAGATCATGGAAAAGGGCTATCTGTTCATCGCGCAGCCGCCGCTCTACCGCGTTCGCAAGGGCAAGCGGGACCTCTACCTCAAGGACCAGGCGGCGCTGGACGAGTTCGTCGTGGGCAACGCGGTCGACGGGCTCGAGATCCTCGCCAGCGGCGCGCAGGCGGGCATCGCCGGGCAGCCGCTCTACCGGCTCGCCCAGCGGCTGAAGCGGTTCCGGGCCGTGCTCTCGAACGTCGACAAGCGGTGCGACGCGCGGATCGTCGCGGCCGTGCTGCGATCGAGCGGGCTCGGCCGCGACGATCTGCGGGAGTCCAAGCGGGTCGCCGAGGCCGCCGACGCGCTGCGGGAGTACCTGAAGCACCGCTATCCGGACCTGTTCCCGCTCACGCTGTCGACGCCCCGGGACACCGAGCACGGCACGAGCCGGATCGAGGTCGTGCCGCGCCCGGGCGCGAGCGCCCGGAAGAGCGTCATCGACTGGGACCTCGTCAACTCGCCGGAGTACCAGGAGGCGTGGTCCATCGAGCAGGATCTCCGCTCCATCGGCGCGCCGCCGTACCGCGCGCGCACCTCGAGCGGCGAGGAGACCATCGAGAACGGGGAGGCCCTGGTCGACTACCTGGAAGAGCGGGGCAAGAAGGGCATCGCGATCAGCCGTTACAAGGGCCTCGGCGAGATGAACGCCGACGAGCTCTGGGAGACGACGATGAACCCCGACGCGCGGACGCTCCTCCAGGTCCGCATCGACGACGCCGTGAAGACCGACGAGCTCTTCACGATCCTCATGGGCGATCAGGTCGAGCCGCGGCGCAACTTCATCGAGCAGAACGCGCTCAACGTGAAGAACCTCGACATCTGACGCGCTAGAGGCGCCCGAACCTCGACATCTGACGCATTCGAGGCGCCCCCCCTGGATCAACGCCGCGCGTCCGCGGGGGTGCTGGGCGGTGGGGGCTCACCGGAGGGGCTGGAGTGCAGGCGAGCCACGACAGGGGCTCGCCGGAACGAGAGGCCCCGGAGGTGAGCCCCCACCGCCCAGCACCCCCCGCGGACGCGCGCCCAGGCGGCGTCCGTGCTGCACCTCTGGCAAGCCGCTTGCTTGGCCGGCCCCTTGCTAGGCGACACGCGCGCCTTAGCTTCGAGGTGCCATGCGAATCGAGCGAATGACGACGAAGGCCCAAGAGGCCATACGAGAGGCTGTCGACTTCGCCAGCCGCCGCGGAAACCCGGAACTCTATCCCGAGCACCTCGTGCGGGCGATCGTCGACCAGGACGGCGGCGTCGGCGCTCCGCTGGTGCAGAAAGCGGGCATCGATCCGGCCGCTTTGCTTCGCCTCCTCGAGGCGAAGATAGACACCTACCCTCGCGTGAGCGGCGGCGCCGAGCCGAACCTCTCGAGGCGCGCGCTCGCGGCGCTTCAAAAGGCCGAGGACGAGGCGAAGACGCTCAAGGACGACTACATCTCGACAGAGCACGTCCTGCTCGGCGCGCTGAGGTCGGACAAGGACGTCCAGTCGATCTTCGAGCGACTGGGGCTCTCGCACGACAAGCTCCTCTCGGCGCTCGCCTCCGTGCGCGGCAACCAGCGCGTGACCGATCGCGATCCGGAGGGCAAGTTCCAGGCGCTCGAGAAGTACACGCGCGACCTCACCCAGCTCGCGCGCGCCGGCAAGATCGACCCGGTGATCGGGCGGGACGAGGAGATCCGCCGCGTGGTGCAGGTGCTCTCGCGGCGCACGAAGAACAACCCGGTGCTCATCGGTGAGCCCGGCGTCGGCAAGACGGCCATCGTCGAGGGGCTCGCTCACCGCATCGTCGGCGGCGACGTCCCCGAGTCGCTCAAGGACAAGACGATCGCCGCGCTCGACCTCGCCGCCATGGTCGCAGGCTCGAAGTTCCGCGGCGAGTTCGAGGACCGGCTCAAGGCGGTCCTCAAGGAGATCGAGGGCTCGAACGGCCGTATCATCCTGTTCATCGACGAGCTCCACACCCTGGTCGGCGCCGGCGCGGCCGAGGGGGCGATGGACGCGGCGAACATGCTGAAGCCCGCGCTGGCGCGCGGCGAGCTCCGGTGCATCGGCGCGACCACGCTCGACGAGTACCGCAAGCGCATCGAGAAGGACGCGGCGCTGGAGCGGCGGTTCCAGCCGGTGATCGTGGATCAGCCGACCGTCGACGACACGATCGCGATCCTGCGCGGCCTCAAGGAGAAGTACGAGGTCCACCACGGCATCCGCATCCAGGACGCGGCGCTCGTGGCGGCGGCGGTGCTGTCGAATCGCTACATCACCGAGCGGTTCCTCCCGGACAAGGCCATCGACCTCGTCGACGAGGCGGCGTCGAAGATCCGCATGGAGATCGACAGCCTGCCCACGCCGATCGATCAGGTCGAGCGCGACCTGCTCAAGCTGCAGATGGAGGAGCAGGCGCTCAAGCGCGAGAGCGACAAGGCGAGCAAGGCGCGCCTCGACGACGTGCGGCGCGAGATCGCCGAGCTCCAGGGGAAGCGCGACGCGATGCGGGCGCAGTGGATGCGCGAGAAGGAGCTCATCTCCGAGGTGCGCAAGCTCCAGCCGCAGATCGAGGAGCTCAGGCTCGAGGAGGAGCGCCTGAAGCGCGCCGGCGACCTCGGGCGCGCCGCCGAGATCCATTACGGGAAGATCCCGGAGGTCGAGAAGAAGCTGGAGTCGCTCCGCGCCACCCTCGCGCAGGTGCAGTCGAAGCAGAGCTACCTGAAGGAGGAGGTCACCGACGAGGACATCGCCGCGGTCGTCTCGAAGTGGACGGGGATCCCGGTCTCCAAGATGCTCGAGAGCGAGATGCAGAAGCTGCTCCGCCTCGAGGAGCAGCTCCGGCGCCGCGTGGTGGGCCAGGAGGACGCGCTCCGCGCCGTGTCGAACGCCATCCGGCGCTCGAGGGCGGGCCTCGGCGACGAGCGGCGGCCGATCGGGTCGTTCATGTTCCTCGGGCCGACCGGCGTCGGGAAGACCGAGCTCGCGCGCGCGCTCGCCGAGTTCCTCTTCGACGACGAGCGGGCCATGGTGCGGCTCGACATGAGCGAGTACGGGGAGCGCCACGCGGTGGCCCGCCTGATCGGCGCGCCGCCCGGGTACGTCGGCTACGAGGAGGGCGGCCAGCTCACGGAGCCCGTGCGGCGGCGGCCGTACAGCGTGGTGCTGTTCGACGAGATCGAGAAGGCCCACCCGGACATCTGGAACACGCTCCTCCAGGTGCTCGACGACGGGCGCCTGACCGACGGACAGGGGCACACGGTCGACTTCAAGAACACGATCGTCATCCTGACGTCGAACCTGGGGACGCCGGCGGCCGCGGCGATCGAGGAGCGAGCCCAGCTCCCCCAGGAAGAGAAGGCCGAGCTCGTCAGGAAGGCCGTCATCGAGGAGGTGCGAAAGCACTTCCGCCCGGAGTTCCTGAACCGCCTCGACGATCTCATCGTGTTCCGGCGGCTGGGGCACGAGCAGATGGAAAAGATCGTGGATATCCAGCTCGATCATCTGGGCAAGCGGCTGGAGCGACGCGGGCTGTCGTTCTCGCTCTCGCCCGAGGCGAAGGCCTACCTCATCGAGCAGGGGTGGGATCCGCAGTACGGCGCCCGCCCGCTGAAGCGCGCCATCCAGCGGACCATCGAGGACGAGCTCGCCAGGCGGATCCTCGCCGGCGAGGTCAAGCAGGGCGACTCCGTGCGCGTCGGCCGGGGGCCCGAGGGGCTCACGTTCACGCGCGACGCGCCGAACTGAGCGGCGGCGTCAGCGTTCCGGGAGATTGCCGGCGATGCGGCGGAGGAGGTCCAGGACGGCGTAGGCGGCGCCGAGCTGGACCTCCTCGCGATCCCCGGTGAACACGCGGTCGCGGACGGTCAGGCCGCCGGGGTGCGATACGGCCCAGTAGCACAGGCCGACCGGCTTGCTCGCCGTGCCGCCCGTCGGCCCGGCGATGCCGGTGACCGAGATGCCGACGTCGACCTCGCAGAGGCGGCGGGCGCCCTGCGCCATCTCCGCGGCGACCTCGGCCGACACCGCGCCGTGGCCGCGCAGGGTGTCCTCCGCGACGCCCAGGAGCCGTGTCTTGGCGCTGTTCGCGTAGGTGACCGCCGCGCCGACCAGGTAATCGCTCGCCGGGTAGCTGGTGAGCAGGTGCGAGATCAGCCCGCCCGTGCACGACTCCGAGACGGCGAGCCGCCAGCCGCGCGCGCGCACGGCGCGCCCGACCATCTCCGGGAACGCATCGTCCCCCTCGCCATAAACGACCGTGCCGAGCCGCTCGCGGACCTCCGATGTCGCCCTCAACGCCAGCTCGCGCGCCATCGAGTGCGTGCCGGAGCGGGCGTGGACCTTCACATCCACCTCCGGGTAGTGCGCGCGGTAGCCGAGCGTGATGCCAGGATGCGCCTCCTCCACGCCCGTCAGGAGCTCGCCGAGCGCGGCCTCGGGGAGGCCGTACGTCCGGAGGCGGACCTGGAAGGTGTTGTTCGGGGCGACCGGCCGCACGCGCGGCAGCACCTGCTCGGCGAACATGCTCTTCATCTCCCGCGGCACGCCCGGGAGGAAGAACACCGTGGAGTCGCCGAGATGGACCCCGAAGCCAGGCGCCGTGCCGGAGGGGTTCGGGAGGATCTCCGAGCCGGCGGGCACCTCGGCCTGCTTCTCGTGGCCCGCGTTCATCACCTTCCCGCGGCTCTCGACGCGGCGGCGAATGGCGAGCAACGTGCTCTCGTCCCGCACGAGGTCCGTGCCCGCGGCGCGCGCGGCGGCCAGGGCCGTGAGGTCATCGGTGGTGGGCCCGAGCCCGCCGGTGGCGATCACCAGCCGGTGCGCGGCCGCGAGCTGCCGGATCGCGGCGACGATGCGATCGACATCGTCGTCGACCGTGCTGGCCTCGCTGACCGTGAAGCCCGCTGCCGTGAGCTCGGCAGCGAGCCAGGCAGCATTGGTGTTGATGATCTCGCCGCGGGTGAGCTCGGTACCGATCGACAGGAGCGCGACAGCCATTGGGAAGGGGGACTCTAACTCAATCCGGAGCGAACGGAGCGCGCTTCCGGAAGATTTTGCGCTCGTTCAGGCGATTCTCTCCGCCTCCTCGGGTTCTGGCCCCGGACCCCCTTCGTGGCCCCCTCCCGCCCCCCTTCCCCGCCTCCTTCCCCGCCCCTCCGCGGCGCCGGGCGCCGCGCGCCGCGACGTGCGGGCTCAACTCCCCCGGCCCTCCGCAGCGCCGCGCGCCGCGCGCCGCGACGTGCGGGCTCAGGGAGCATAGGCGCACCGGAACCCGAGATCCGTGGCTCGGGTGGAGTCAGGGACGATCCGCCGATTCCAGGCGCGGAGCGCCGCAGCGGCGCCGTCGGACCACGATCCGCCATGGATTCCAGAGGTCCTCTGTCCGGTCCTCTCCGGGGCGGCCCACTCGGCGACGTTGCCGGCCAGATCGAACAGGCGCCCGTCCGGGTGGATCGCGGCGCCGTCCGGGTGCGAGCCGGCGAGCTCGGGGCCCGTCGCGCCCCAGCCGCACGGTCCGGCGCGCAGGCCGAACGCGGCCCGCCGGCAGACCGCGCCCGTGTCGCCCCACGGGTACCGCCGGCTCGACGGGCCCGCGGCGGCGAAGGCGAGCTGATCCCGCGAGGGGAGCGCGCCGCCCACGAAGGCGCAGTAGCGGGCGGCTTCGCCCAGGGTGATCCCCGTCACGGGGAGGCCCGGCTCCCCGCGCAGCGGCAGCGGGGCGCACGCCGCGGCGGCCACGCACGCCGCGTAGCGCGCCTCGGTGACCTCGAACGCGTCGAGCGAGAACGCCGGGACGAACACCGCGCGCGGGTCGACCAGGCCCTGCGCCTCCCAGTCGCTCGGCCCGAGGCGCAGCGTGCCGGCGGCGATGCGCACGGTCACGCTCGGCGCCGTGCACCCCGCGGGGGTCGGCGCGAGGCCGGCGGCGCAGCGGCGCGGCGCGCCCGCGCAGCGGCCGGCCTCGAGGCGCTGGCCCTCCCCGCAGCACCGCGGGCCGAGCGCGACCATCCCCGGCGCGCAGCGCGCAGGCGGCCCCGCGCGCTCGCGCGCGAGCACGACGACGCCGCCGATCAGGAGCGCAGCGCTCGCCGCGAGCGCGGCCTTCCAGACCGGCGGCGATCCGAGGATCGACCCCGCCCCCACCTCACGGGGTCGTCGAGGCGGCGGAGCCCGCCTTGCCCGCGTCGCCCGTCTTGCGCGAGCCAGCGCCCTTCTTCGGCGCAGGGCGGCTGGACTCGATCATGCCCTCGATGCGCGCCAGCGCGTCGAGGAGCGCCGTCCGGACGCGCTCGTACGTCTTCGGCCCGACGTCGCCCCGCCGCCGCGCGCGCTCGAGCTCCACGAACTCGTCGAGCAGCGCCTCCCGGGCCTCGATCAGCTCGCGCCGCTCCTCCTCGTCGGGCCCGCGGTCGCCCTCGCGCCGCCGGACGACGTTCACCGCGACCCCGGCGAGCACGGTCGCGCCCGCCAGCAAGAGCGCGATCCACCGGCCCACGCCCGGGGTCGGGAGCCCGGCCAGCGTGATCTCGAGCGTCGTCCACCCGCCGTCGGCGCGCGTGAGCTGCTTGTCGGTGATCAGCAGCTTCTTGCCGTCCCGGTTCTGGGTGCGGCGCGCCGACGGGAAGCCTTTGACCTCCAGCGTCATCGATTTCGACGCCTCGGCCATCACCTGCATCTGCGCCACGCGCGGCGGCAGCTCGATGCGGATCGTCTGGCGCTCCTCGCCGCTGAGCGGGACCTGGAAGCGGAACTGCCCCTCGTGGCGGCCGGGGCTCACGGTGCCGCGCAGCGCGACGCGCGTGGCCCCGGAGCCCTCGGCGCCGCCGGAGACGGCCGCGCCCTTCGCCTCCTCGAAGCGCATGTCGCTCAGGCTCTCCGACTTGTTGAACGCCTTCGCGCCCGGCGGCAGGGCGAACGTGGCGTCGGGCAGCCAGGCGACGCGGCCGAGGTTGTAGACCTGATAGAGCTGCTCCACCGAGACCGCGTCCTGCCGGAGCTGGAGGTAGATGAGGCCCCGCATCCCGACGAGCACGTCGTTCACGTCCGGCGAGGCCTGGTAGACGTGCAGCACGGCGCGCTTGCCGACCTCGGCGCCGAGCCCGAAGTGCGGCAGCGAGAACGTCGCGCCGTCGCGCGTGACCGAGACGCCGTAGCTCGTGCCGCTGCCGATCGTGAGGCCCTCGAAGCGGAAGCTGCCCGACTCGTCCGTCTCTTTCCTCACGCGCTCGCGCGACTCGCCCTTCGCCACCGAGCTGTGCACGATGTCGAGATCGAGCGGGGCGCGGGGCACGGGCTTCCCGTCCGCGTCCTGCACGGTGACCACGAGGACGCCGGGCGGCAGGCCGCGATCGTCCTGGACCGTGTCCTCGGGCGCATCGAACAGGCCTGTCAGCTGCTCCATGGTGCGCCGCGATGCCGGGCTCGGCGCGCTGCTCCCCACCGGCGGGTGGCCGGCGGGCAGCTCCTGCCCGACCTGCGGATGGCCCGGCGGCAGCGCGCCGGGCGCGCCCGCGTCCGCCGCGGTCCCCGGCGATGCGGCGGCGGCGCCCGGCGCCTGGACCGCCGCGGCGCCGTTCGGTGGCGCCGCACCCTGCTTCGCCGCTGCCTTCGCGTCCTGCTGAGCCGCCGCGGGCTGCGCCTTCGCGTCCTGCTGAGCCGCCGCGGGCTGCGCCTTCGCGTCCTGCTGAGCCGCCGCGGGCTGCGCCTTCGCGTCCTGCTGAGCCGCCGCGGGCTGCGCCTTCGCGTCCTGCTGAGCCGCCGCGGGCTGCGCCTTCGCGTCCTGCTGAGCCGCCGCGGGCTGCGCCTTTGCGGCCGGCTGCGCGGGTGCGGGGGGCGCGGGCGCAGCCGGTTGCGCCTGCGCGGCGGGCGCGGCGGCCACGCCGAGCGAGGCGATCACGGCCAGCGCGGTGTACCGGGTCCAGCGCATCACGACGCCCTCCTGCGATCGTCGTCGGTGTCGGCGCCCGCGGCCTCTTCCGCCGCGGCGTGCTCCGCCTGGGCCGCGCTCGGCGCCCGCCTCGTCCCGCACTTCTTGCAAAACACAGCGTCCTCGTCGTTCACCGTGCCGCAGACGGCGCACCCGGGGACCTGCGCCGCCTCGCCGGCCTCGGTCGCCGCGGCCGCGTCGCGCTCGTCGCGCTCGTCGCGCTCGCCGTCCGCCTCCTCCGGCGCCCGATCCTCGCCCTGCTCCGCCGGCTCGACCCTGGCGCGCTTCCGCTTCGCCGGCCTGGCCTCGGTGGCTGCGCGCTCCGCGGCGTCCTCCGCGCCGTCCTCGTCCCGCGCCGTCGCCTCGTCCGCGCCGTCCGCGCCGTCGTCGGCCTGGAGCCCGGCGCGCCGGAGGCGCCTCGCCACGAGCGCCGCGACCTGCTCGCGCCGCGGCTGCGCGTCGGCGTCGAGCAGGCGGAGCAGCCGCTTCGCCTCGGCGCGGTACCTCGCCACCAGCTCCGCGTAGTCCTCGTCGCTGATCTTGCCGACGCTCCGCTCGAACTCGAGGTCCTTGAGCGCCCGCAGGACGGCCTGCTTCTGCTCCTCCTCGACGCGCGGCGCGCCGATCGCATACGCGTCGGCCCCGCTCAGCGGCGTCTCTCCGAGCAGCACGCGGAGGCTCGCCCAGAAGATCGCGATGACCGCGACGAGGGCGCCGCCCGCGAGCACGAGGATCGCCGCGGGCGGCCCCGAGACGAGCCCCGCGACCCCGGCGCCGACGAGCGCCGCGAACGGCGCTCCGAAGCGGGCGTAGTGCACGATCTGTCGCTCGAGCGCCGAGTCGGAGGCCCTGCGCGCGGTCTCGTCGGCCGTGGCGGCACTATTCACAGGCTTGGCGGCGCTCATTCGCGGTCTTCGCGGTCAAGGCTCTTCAGTTCTTCGTCGAGCTTGTCGTCGTAATCGTCGCGCGCACCGGCAGCAACGTCCTTCGCGGACCCCTGCCCGCCGCCGCCCGCCTCGTCGCTGCGCCGCTTCCAGCGGCGCAGCGTCACGATCACGAGGCCGGCGCCGAGCACGATGGCGCCGAGCGGGAACAGGTACAATAGCCGCTGGCTCCCCTTGTTCGGGGGCACGGCCAGCGCCTCCGGCCCGAAGCGCTCGACGTAGGCGGCCTGGATCTCCTCCAGGGAGAGCCCCGCCGCGAGCGCCGCCCGGAGCTCGCTGCGCCGCTCGTGCGCGAAGCCGCACGTGCAGGTCCCCAGCGTCTCGCGCGGGCAGCCGCACGTGCAGATCACGCTCCAGAAGAGCTTGCGCTCGGCGTCGCTCTGGATGCCGACGGTGCCCGTCCGCACCATGCCCTCGCCGAGCTGCTGGCCGTGCGCGAAATCCGGCGAGCGCAGCAGGACGACGAGGGCGACGAGGCCCGCGGCGAGGAGGGTGATGCCGTGGATGAGTGTTCGCGTGCGGCTCATTCGAACGCCGGATGCCTCGGGTCAACAGCGGCCGGGAGCATGGCACCGTTTGCGGCTGGCCGCCCGGGGTGAACGGCCTCGCCCTGGACGGAGGCGCCGTCTCCCCCGCTTGCCCCGCCTGGCTGGACGAGGACCGGCCGCCCGAGCCCCTCCACGATCGGGTGGCCGTAGGCCTGCGCTGGACCGCCCGCGAGCAGGAAGGCGAACACGACCGAGGCCGTGACGGACCCGGCCGCCCGGACGTAGCCGAACGCGCCGGCCTCCTCGAGCGCGATGTCGGGCCACATGGCGATGAGCGCCCCGAGGATGAGGATCCCCGCGCCGAACCACATGAACGAGATGAGGTTGTTCACGTGGAGCTGGAAGGAGGCGACCTTCGTCTGCGGGTTCGCCATCCCGAGGACCACGTAGAGGTCGTTCTTGACCGTGAAGTGCCGCGCGACCTCGGTCGAGGGCGCCTCCGGGCTCGACTTGTAGATGTACTTCGCCGGGCTGATCCGGCCGACCGGCTCGCCGTGGCGCGTGACGTCGAGATCGGCGAACACCATCCGCTTCTCGCTGTCGACCTCCATGCGCGGGCCGGCGTAGGCGAGGCGGTACTCCTCGATCTCCACCGTCTCGCCCGGGCGGAGGCTGACCTCCTTGTCGACGCCCCAGGCGCGGCCGGCGAAGCCGATGAACATCACGGCGATGCCGACGTGCACGATGTAGCCGCCGTAGCGGCGCCGCGACCTGGCGACCAGGTTGAAGAACGAGGCGAAGAGCGACTCCTTGCCGCGTTTCTGCCGCGCCGCGATGCCGCGGGCGAACTCCTGGACGACGACCGCGACGTTGAACGCGGCGATCGCGACGGTGAAGAACGGGTACGTCGACGCGAGCTTCGCGAGCGCGTCGCCGAGCTGGCCGGGGTAGATCGGGTCGACGGGGACGAACGGGGCGAAGCCCACCCTCTTGCCGAGCGCGAGGTGGAGCGCCGCCGTGATCCCCGTGGCCAGCACCGGCCAGAGGAAGCTCTTCCGGAACAGCTCCGGCGACGTCTTGCGCCACCCGAGCAGCGGCGCGACGCCCATGAGCAGGAAGACCACGAGCGCGACCGGCGGCAGCCACATGTTGTAGAACGTGGGCCCGAGCGTCGATTTCTGATCGAGCAGCCACTCGCTGATGCGCGGCCACACCGTCGCGACCGCGATGAAGATCATGATGCTGAAGAGGCCCCAGTTGTTGAAGAGGAACGCGGCCTCGCGCGACAGGAGCGACTCGAACTGCCCGTCGCTGCGCAGCCGCGGCAGGCGGTAGACGATGAGCGCGGTGCACGTCGCCAGGATCACGGCCATGAAGAAGACGAACCAGATGCCGATGCCCGACTGCGCGAAGGAGTGCACGCTCGCGATGAGGCCCGAGCGCGTGAGCCACGTGCCGAAGATCGTGAGGAAGAACGTCCCGCAGATGAGCGAGACGTTCCACACCTTCAGCATGCCCCGGCGCTCCTGGATCATCGTCGAGTGCACGTAGGCGCTCGCGGTGAGCCACGGCAGGAACGCGGCGTTCTCGACCGGATCCCACGCCCACGGGCCGCCCCAGCCGAGCTCCTCGTAGGCCCACAGCATCCCGAGCACGTTGCCGATGGAGAGGAACAGCCAGGAGAAGAGCATCCACTTGCGCGTCGCCACGATCCACTCGCTGTCGAGGCGACCCGTGGCGAGCGCGGCGATCGCGAACGCGAACGGCACCGCCGCGCTCGTGAAGCCGATGTAGAGGCTCGGCGGGTGGATGATCATGTAGAAGTTGCGGAGCTGGTGGTTCAGCCCGTTGCCGTCGAGCGGGGCGCCCGCCACGCTCGTCCGGAACGGGTTCACTGCGAAGATCATCAGCGCGGCAAAGAAGATGAGGACGCTCATCAGCGTCGCGATGACGTACGGCTGGAGCTCCAGGTACCTGCGCCCCAGCCAGTAGACGCAGCCGCCGGAGAACAGCGCGGTCAGGAACATCCACCAGAGCAGCGAGCCGTCCTGTCCGCCCCAGAGCGCCGCGATGAGGTACGGCGTGCTCATGGACCTGTCGCTGTACTGGGCGACGTAGGCGATGCGGAAATCGTGGCTGACGAAGGCGTACGCCAGCACGAGCACGCCGAGGCCGACGAGCGCGATGGTGCCGTACGCGCCGAGGCGCGCCGCCTGGAGCAGCCGTGGCCGCCCGCGCGCCGAAGCGAGCCCGACGGCGAAGGTGTAGGCCGCGGTGACCAGAATGGCGTAAAGGACGCCGGTCCCGAACTCAGGAAGGGATTGCCACATCGTCGTGGGGGCCAAGCTTAGGCCTGCCAGGCGCACAGGGCCAGCGCACCGGCAGCGCGCGGGCGAGCGCCGGCGGCGATCCTCCAGCGCGCCGCGCCGTCGCGCGCGGCGCGGCGCCGCGCTCGAGGGGCTGCCGCATCCTGGAGATGGCGCTTTTTCTGGCCGGACTGCACCCCGGTCGGCGGTATCCGCGGCGCCGCGCGCCCGCCGTGATTGCGGCGACGCGCGGTGTTCAGGCGCGGTCGCGTCGTCGCGCGGCGAGGGAGCACCGTGTCCGATAACGCCCTCTCCGATCGTGCGTCGCGTCGGCGCGATGTGCCCGATGTGACGGGGCACGCATTGCGCAGTCGCCCGCGTGATCGCCTGCGTTTTCGCCAGCGCTCCGCGTCACGTGGAGCGCCCTGGAGGCGCGGCGTTTCAGGCTCGGCGCTGTCGCCGGCGCACTATACTTGGAGGATGGCGCTCGCGACCGCCGGTATCCGCCCGACCGATCTCATCTACGACTGGAACGAGGTGGGCCGGATCGGCCGGCTGATCCCGAAGGACATCAGCTTCTTCGACGAGACCCTGCGCGACGGCCTGCAAAACCCCTCGGTCGCCGATCCGACCATCGAGAGCAAGCTCAGGCTGCTCCACCTGATGGCCAAGATCGGCATCCAGGTCGCCGACGTCGGCCTGCCCGGCAGCTCGCAGCGCGCCTTCGAGGACGTGCTCCGGATGTGCCGGGAGGTGGCCGACAACAAGCTGTCGCTGCGCGTCGCCTGCGCAGGCCGCACGGTCGTCTCGGACATCACCCCGATGATCGAGATCTCCCAGCGCGCGGGCATTCCGGTCGAGATCTACGCCTTCATCGGCTCGAGCCCGATCCGCCAGCTCGCGGAGGCGTGGGACGTCGACCTCATCGCGCAGCGGAGCGCCGCCGCGATCGACGCGGGCGTGAAGGCCGGGCTCCCCGTCGCCTACGTGACCGAGGACACGACGCGCTCGCGCCCCGAGGTGCTGGCCACGCTCTTCAAGGTCGCCATCGACCACGGCGCGTCCCGGCTGTGCCTGTGCGACACCGTGGGGCACGCCACGCCCGACGGGGTCCGCAACCTGATCAACTTCACGCGGGCCATCGTCGCGGGCGCCGGCGCGTCCGTCGGCATCGACTGGCACGGCCACAACGACCGCGGGCTCGCGCTCGAGAACGCGATCTGGGCGCTCCAGTTCGGCGCGGACCGGGTGCACGGCACCGCGCTCGGCATCGGCGAGCGGGTCGGCAACGCCGCGATGGAGCTCATCCTCCTCAACCTGAAGCTCCTCGGCCTGCTCGATCACCAGGACCTCACCCACCTGCTCGAGTACTGCACCACCGCGGCGCA
This sequence comes from Sorangium cellulosum, assembly GCF_004135735.1. Taxonomy (GTDB): domain Bacteria; phylum Myxococcota_A; class Polyangia; order Polyangiales; family Polyangiaceae; genus Sorangium; species Sorangium cellulosum_F. The sequence continues at coordinate 9,909,048 of NZ_CP012670.1, forward strand.
GGCGGTCGGCTGGGAGGTGCCCATCAACTATCCCCTGGTCGGGCGGGACGCCTTCCGCACGGCGACCGGCGTGCACGCGGCGGCGATCATCAAGGCCGAGGCGAAGGGCGACTCCTGGATGGCCGACCGGGTCTACTCCGGCGTCCCCGCCGGCATGTTCGGGCGCAAGCAGGAGATCTGCGTCGGCTACATGTCCGGCGCCTCCAACGTGAACTACTGGCTCAGGCAGCGGCAGATCGAGCCCTCGAAGGACCTCGTCGACGCCATCCTCGCGAAGGCCAAGGCGACGGACCACATCCTCTCCGAGGAGGAGATCCAGGCCGTCATCGAGCAGCACCACGGCCGCCCGGCCTGACCCCGGCAGGCGATCTCGCGCCCTGGCTGGAACGGCGCCTCCCCGTTCGGCGTTTGCGCGGATCCGGGGTAGAGACGGAGGGCCGTGGCCGAGCAGGACCGAGAACCCGCAGCCGACGAGGACCCGCCCGCGCGGAGGTCGCGGCTCGATGCCGTCCTGGCCGCGCTCGCCGCGCTCCTCTGCGTCCTCGCCGCGACCACGCTGCGCGACGTGGGCCCGCGATACCTGCCGGCCGCGCAGGTCCCCGCGCCGCCGCTGCCCGCGCAGGTGGAGGGGCGCGCGGCCGAGCTCATCGCGACCGTCCGCGACGAAGCGGGGCGCCCGCTCCAGGACGCCACCGTGCGCGTCTTCGCGCTGCGCGAGGATCGCGCCCACTTCGCCGGCGAGCACCGGACCGATCCGGTCGGCGAGGCCCGCTTCGCCGGGCTGCCGTCGGGCGAGGCGTGGGTCCTGGCCTACGGCGCGGCGCGGGCGCGCGCCTCGGCCCGCCTCGCGCTCGAGCCGGGCCCCCGCGCGCTCGACCTCGTGCTGCGGCCGGCGAAGGCGCTCGACGTGCTGGTCGTCGACGACGCCGAGCGGCCGATCGACGGCGCCGAGGTCACGGTCGCGACCGCCGATCCCCTGCCCTTCGTCGTGACGACCGCGGAGGGCGGCCGCGCCCGCTTCGATCGGCTCGGCGCCGCGCCCTACGTCGTCCGCGCGTCGGCCCCCGGCTTCGAGGACACCCTGCGGACGGGCATCGTGCCCGGGCCGGCGCCGCTCAGGATCCGCATGGATCGGCTCGGCGCGCTCACCGTCCGGGTGGTGGACGCGGAGGGGCGGCCCGCCGAGGGCGCGACCGTGCTCGCCGCCGGCACCGGCCTCTGGCCGGCCCGCAGCACCACCACCGACGCGGCCGGCGCGGCGCGGATCTCCGGCCTCCGGGACGGGGTGTACGACCTCAAGGCGCGGCGCGGCGCCGCCGTGAGCGCGACCGCGCTCGCCGTGCCGGTGAGGCGCGGCGAGGGCAAGGAGGTGAAGCTCGTCCTCGGGGCCGGCCGCCACGTGCGCCTCCTCGTGACCGACGGCGACGGCGAGGGCGCGCCGGCCGTGAAGGGCGCGAGCGTCGTGCTCGTCGAGCACGGGCTCTCGGCGTTCCCCCTGCACGGCCGCACGGGCGACGACGGGTCCGTGACGCTCGGGCCCATCGCGCCGGGGACCGCGAGCGCGTCGGCCCACGCGGCCGGCTTCGTGCCGAGGAACGCCGTGCAGGTCGACGGCGGCGCCGCCGAGGTCCAGATCCCGCTGCTCCGCGGCGGGGCGCTGCTCGGCGAGGTCGTCGACGACCGCGGCTACCCGGTGCCGGGCGCGACCATCGAGGTCGTCGGCGCCGACGCCGCGGGGATGCCGATCGACGAGACCTCCGCGATGGCCGAGTTCCGGGACGTGCACTTCGAGCGCTCCCTGCCCGGTCCGGCGCCGCTCATCCCGGCGGGCGAGCTCGGGGTCATGCCCGGCCCCATCCCGGATCTGCCGCGCGGCGACGTCCCTCTCGCGGCCGCGCCCGTACGGTCGGGCGAGCCGTGGGTCACGCGCGGCGACGGCACCTTCCGGGCCGAGCCCGTCACGCCGGGGCGCGTCCACGCCATCGTCCGGCACCCGGAGTACGTGGAGGCGCTCAGCGAGACCGTGACCCTCGCGCCGGGCGGCGAGGCCCGCGTGCGCGTGGTGATGCGCCAGGGCGGCCTGCTCGAGGGCCGCGTCCTCGAGGAGGACCGCAAGCCGGTCGCCGGCGCGCGCGTCGAGCTCGCCGCGACGGCCGGATCGCTCGAGCGGGTGACGTACTCCGCGGACGACGGCACGTTCGCCTTCGCCGCGGTGCCCGACGAGGTGCTCGTCTCCGTCGCCCGCGCCGAGTCGCCCGGCGACGTCGTGGCGCGCCTCGTGGTCGCGGTCCCGGAGCGCGATCGCAAGGAGATCGAGGTCGTCCTGCCGAAGGTGCGCGAGGCGGTGGCGATCCACGTCACCGACGACCGCGGCTACCCGCTCGACCGGGCGGAGGTGCGCGTGCTGTCGCTCGACGTCGCCGTGCCGCTGCGCAAGACGCTCTTCACGGACGACGACGGCGACGCGGTGCTGCCCGACGCCGTGGGCCTCCCGCTGCGGCTCAGCCTCGTGCGCCCCGGCAAGTCGCCGCACGTCGAGCAGGTCGAGGCCGCGCCGAAGGCGCTGCGGCTGGAGATGCAGCGCGCCCTGAAGGCGACCGGCACCGTGACCGGGCGCGGCGGGCGGGAGCGGCTCGAGGGCGCGCGGGTCACGCTGTCCTCGCCGACCGGGCCGCGCCGCGCCACGACGGACGCGGAGGGGAGCTTCACGCTCGGCGACCTCGCGCCCGGCCAGTTCCGCGTCACGGTGAGCCGCGACGGCTTCGCGCCGGCGACGCTCCGGGTCACGATCGCCGGCGACCCCGACCGCCCCACGGACCTCGGGCGCATCGACCTGTCCGAGGCGGGCGAGGTCGCCGGCCAGGTGGTCGATCCGCGCGGCGATCCGGTCACCGGGGCCCGCGTCGCGCGCGACCGCGTGCCGACGTACCTGCCGCTCGGCCCGCTGCCGCCGGGCGTCGTGCTCACCGATCGGGACGGGCGGTTCCAGCTCGGCGGCCTGCCCGAGGGCGCGGTGGTGATCGAGGCGTACAGCGCGGATCTCGGGCGCGCCGAGTCGCAGCCGGTGCAGGTCCGCGCCGGCAGGACGACCGATCGGGTCCGGATCACGCTGCCCGGAGACGGCGCGAAGCAGGATCCCCGGGGCGCGGGGAGCCTGGCGGTGACGCTCGGCGAGGCGCGCCAGACCGTGACCGTGGTGACGGTGCCCCCGGGGAGCGAGGCGGAGGAGGCGGGCATCGATCCCGGCGACCGGATCCTGTCCGTGAACGGCCACGCGGTGCGCTCGCTCGAGGAGGCGCGGAGGCGCCTCACCGGGCCCCTCTCGGAGGACGTCGTGCTGCTCCTCGCGAGGGACGGAGACCGCGGCGAGACGCGGTGGCTGATGCGGGTGCGACGGGAGCGGGTGCGGCGGTAGGCAGCCGGAGGAGGCGGGGCCCGCGGGGTGCTCCCCGGAGGGGCTGGAGTGCAGGCGAGCCACGAAAGGGGCTCGCCGGAACGCAAGCCCCGGAGGGGAGCACCCCGCGGGCCCCGCCTCCTCCGGCCGGGCGGGGCTCAGTCCTTCACGGCCTTGGTCAGCACGATGGCGCGGCCGGCGCCGATGTCCCAGTGCAGCGTCCGGTCGGCGGCGAGGCGGAACTCCGCCTCATCGAGCCCGCCCTCGGGCCGGAGGAACGCGACCGTCATCTGATCGCCCTCCGCCTTGGTCACCTTGAAGGTGCCGCGGCGCGGCATCTCCGCGGGCACGGTCACGGTCACCTTGCTGCCGTTGAACTCGATCGCCGTCCCCTTCACCCACCCGGTCGCCTTCGCGACCTGATCCTCCGGGACATTCTCGATCGACTCGCCAAGCCAGCGCCCCTGCAGGCGATCACGGGGAGTCTTCGAGCAACCCGCCACAGCGGGCAGCGCCAGCGCCAGGACCAGAGCGAGGTGGATGTGGTTGTACATGGGCCTTCCTTCGGGGGGGCGAGGGGTCCCCGATGAGAAAATGCTACGAGCGATGGAATCTCTGGGCCAACAATGTAGGATATTTGTTCACATTGACTCCGTGCGCCATGCCCGGTGTGCGCCGGGGCTTCTTCTGAGGAGGGCGAGTTCGCGCTAGGGTTCGGCTCCCAGCAGCGGCGCGGAAGACGCGCTTTATCGCTGCGCGATCACCTTGAGCACGCCCTTCCATGAGAAGCGCCTCGTCCCTCTCGAGCGGACGCGGCTCCTGAACTCCATCGTCGAGCGCGCGGCCGACCGGTCGGAAGGGCCGCCCGTGATCGTCTTCGACCTGGACGGCACCCTCATGGACAACCGGCCGCGGGTGGTCGCGATCCTCCATGAGCTCGCGGAGGAGTGGCGCCGCAAGCACCCGGACGCCGCGGCCCTGCTCTCGCGCGCGTCGCCCGAGGGCATCGTGTACGGGTTCCAGGACAACCTGCGCCGGCTCGGCGTGCTCGACGAGTCGCTCCACCTGCACGCCTTCGAGTTCTGGAAGGCGCGCTTCTTCAACGATCCCCACATCCGGCACGACGTCGAGGTGCCGGGCGCGAGCGAGTACGCGCGCGCGTGCCACGCGGCCGGGGCGACCCTCGTGTACCTGACCGGGCGCGACCTCCCGAACATGGCGCTCGGCTCGTTCGCGAGCCTCCGCGATCTCGGCTTCCCCATCGGGGTCATCGGCACCGAGCTCGTCGTCAAGCCGAGGTTCGAGATGCCCGACACCGAGTTCAAGCGGAGCGTCGCCCCGGAGCTCGCCCGCCTCGGGCGGGTGATCGCAATCTTCGACAACGAGGCGGCGAACTGCAATCTGCTGGTGCAGTGCCACCCCCGCTGCACCGCGGTCTTCATGGACACGCAGTATGCGCCCGACCCGCCGCCGCTCGATCCGCGGGTGCGGGTGATCCACTCGTTCGAGCGGGATCCGTGATCCGCGCGCGCGTCGCCGCCGTCGGGCTGCTGCTCGCCGCCGGGTGCGAGCCGTCCCCGAAGCAGACCGGCGACCCCGTGGACGCCGGGGCGAGCCCGAACGCGAAGATCCTGCCCGCGCCGCTCGCGAACGAGGCGCCGGACCCGGACCCGATCGACGCCTCCATCCCCCCCGAGGCCGGCGTGACCCTCGTGTCCGACGACCTCGGCCGGCTCATCGTGTCCGAGTCGGGCCAGCCGTCGCCGCTGCAGCCCGCCACCCCGCTGCCGGAGGACACGCTCACGTCCCGCGAGCTCGCCGGCGTCACGCTCGAGGCGGCCTTCCGCTTTCGCGACGTGCCGCCGCCCGTCAAGACGCCCGAGGTGGCCGTCGAGGGGCTCCGCGCGGCGCAGCAGCTCACCGGGCTGACGTGGACGATCGATCTCGCGGAGGCGGGCCGCATGCGCGTCGAGTTCACGTCGCACGCGCTCCCGCTGCCCCTGGGCGCCGAGCTCCGCGCGCGCAGCGATCTGTACGGCGAGATCGCGCTCTGGCCAGGCACGGCCCGGTACCGGGTCGTGCCGCCGGGGGCGCTCCGCACGCTGCTCGGCGAGCGGCGCGTCGACGTGACGCCGCTGTCGGCCGGCTCCGCGCGTCCGGTCGGCGAGGGCAAGCGGCTCGGGTACGACGTCCGCAAGGTCGAGATCAACGCGAGCCTCGGCGCGCTGTACGTCGAGCTCGGCAAGGTGCCCGAGGCCGGTGAGGGAGGCCCCCTGCTCTGCCGGGCGCTCCTGTCGATCCTCGGCGTGGACCCGAGATCGCACGAGTGCGTGGCCGGCGAGGTGCCGCTCTTCGCCTCCTATGCCTGGCAGGGGGGCGGCGGCATCGGCTTCGAGGCCACGTCGGCCGTCCGGCGCGCCGACCTCGCCTCGACCGACCTGCTCATGCCGCCGCCGAGCGCGGCGTACGCCGCCTCGGGGCTCCCGTCCGCGCAGGGGAGCGTCTTCCTGACGCGCGACCAGCTCGCGGCCTTCCGGACGGCGCCGCTCCCGCTGCCCCGGAGCGTGGATCCCGGCGCGCCGGCCGAGGGCTTCATCGCGGTCAACCAGACCGACGCGCTGTCGTACCTGCTCGTCGACGGCATCCCCGTCGTGGCGGTGCCGCCGATGAGCGAGCGCTACATCGTCGGCCCTCCTCGCGGGCTCTACGTCATCCAGTGGCGCACGTTCCTCGGCGAGAGCATCGAGCCGCCGCAGACCGTCGAGCTGCCGGCGCGCCTCGTGCGCGGCGGGGACGACGCGGGCGCGCCCGACGGCGGCTGAGGCCGTCGCTAGCCCGCGGCGGCCGCCTCGGGGCTCGATCCGGGGGGCGCCTCGGGGCTCGATCCGGCGGCCGCCTCGGGGCTCGCGAGGGCGCGGAGGATGTCGTCCGGGATCCGCGTCAGCGTGAGATCCGAGCGCAGGCACGCGAGGAGGATGTCGCCGTCGCAGATCAGCGTCTCCCCCCGGAGGATGCGGTAGCTGAAGCGCGCGGTGACCCGCTGCACCTCGCGGCAGGTCGTCTCGACCACGAGCTCGTCGCCGAAGCGCGCCGCCTGGCGGTACTTGATCCGGATCTCCGCGATCGCCAGGTGGAGGTCTCGCCGCACCAGCTCCTCGTACGAGACGCCGCGGCGCTTGAGCCAGTCGATGCGGCCCGCCTCCAGGTAGACGAGGTAGTTCGCGTGGTGGACGATGCCCATCAGGTCCGTCTCGCAGAAGCGGACGGACAGGGACGTGCGTGAGGTGAGGTGCGGGGGCGGATCGGGCGGAGCAGGGAGCGGCATCTCGGGCGCGCCGAGCCTAGCCCAGTTTCGCCTCGGGCGGCGGACGAGCGGCTGCGGGCGGTCCGGACCCGCGTTCCAGGGCGCGGCGGGCGCTCGTCCCGCGCTCCTTCGGCGCTGGTCGCGGGGGCGCCGCGGTGTTAGCGGGCCGCCATGGCGAACGTGAGGACGCTCTTGTCCGCCGAGCAGATCGGCGCCCGCGTGCGCGAGCTCGGCGCGCAGATCACCAGCGACTACGCGGAGCGGCGGCTCGTGCTCGTCTCCGTGCTCAAGGGGAGCTTCATCTTCACCGCGGATCTCGCGCGGCACATCGACCTCCCGACGCGGATCGAGTTCCTCGGCGTGCGCAGCTACGGCGAGGGCACGGCCACGACCGGCGTCGTCCAGATCACGCAGGACCTCACCCGTCCGATCGAGGGCGAGGACATCCTCTTCGTCGAGGACATCGTCGACACGGGCCTCACGATCTCGCACCTGCTCCAGCTCTTCCGCACGAGGATGCCGAACAGCGTGAAGATCTGCTCGCTCCTGCACAAGCCGGCGCGCGCCCGGGTCGAGGTGCCCATCGACTACCTGGGCTTCACGATCGAGGACAAGTTCGTCGTCGGCTACGGGCTCGACTGGGGCGAGCGCTACCGGAACCTGCCGTTCATCGGCGTTGTGGAGGCGACATGAGCAAGCGGCTGCTGATGCTCGAGAAGATGACCCAGGGCGGGTCGAAGGATCCGTTTCACTGGTACGCGCTCGCGCTGGAGTACGCGGGGAGCGAGCGCCACGACGACGCGCTCGCCACCTTCAACGCGCTCCGGGCGCTCGATCCGACGTACGTGCCGATGTACCTCATGTGCGGGACGATGCTGGTGAAGCTCGGCCGCCTCGAGGAGGGGCGCGCCTGGCTGTCCGACGGCATCGGCGTCGCCCGCGGCAAGGGGGATCAGCACGCCCTGAGCGAGCTCACGGAGGCGCTCGCGGGCGCGGGGGGCGACGAGGACTGAGCGCGCGCACCACCCGGACGCGCCTCAGCCGCCCTCGCCCTCGCCCTCGCCGCGGAGGCGGCGGAGGCGCTCGCCGATGGTCCGCTCGTAGCCGCGGTCGGTCGGCTCGTAGAACCGGCTCCCGGTGAGCGGCTCGGGCAGGTACGCCGCGCCGCGCGCGACGCCGCCCGGCTCGTCGTGCGCGTAGCGGTAGCCCGCGCCGTAGCCCTCGTCGCGCATCAGCCGCGTCACCGCGTTGCGCAGGGTGAGCGGGACAGGGAGCGCGCCGTGCTCGCGCACCGCGGCCTGCGCCGACTGCCAGGCCACCTTGCACGCGTTCGACTTCGGGGCCGTCGCGAGGTACAGCGCCGCCTGCGTGAGCGGGTAGAGCCCCTCCGGCATCCCCATGCGCCGGAACGCGGCGTCCGCCGCGACGGCGATCTCCAGCGCGCGCGGGTCGGCGTTGCCGATGTCCTCGGACGCGAAGATCATCATCCGGCGCAGCAGGAAGAGCGGGTCGTCGCCGGCCTCGATCATGCGCATGAGCCAGTAGATGGCGGCGTCGGGATCGGAGCCGCGCATCGACTTGATGAACGCGCTGATGACGTTGTAGTGCTCCTCGCCGGCCTTGTCGTAGAGCAGCGTCTTGTGCTCGCTCGCCCCGGCGATGAGCTCGCGCGTGATCGTGGCGGCGCCCGCGCGCGCCGCGTCGTCCGCGGCGATCTCCAGGGTGGTGAGCGCCCTGCGCGCGTCGCCCTGCGCGAGCGCCGCGATCGCCGCGAGCGCGTCGTCGTCGGCGGCGATCGCGCCGGCGAGCCCCGCGGGCGCCGCGAGCGCGCGGCGCAGGAGCTCGACGAGCTCCGCGGCGTCGAGGCCCTGGAGCCGGAAGACCTTGCACCGCGAGAGCAGCGGCGCGTTCACCGCGAACGACGGGTTCTCGGTGGTCGCCCCGATCAGCGTGATGGTCCCGTCCTCGACGTGCGGGAGGAAGGCGTCCTGCTGGGCCTTGTTGAAGCGGTGGATCTCGTCGACGAACAGGATCGTCCGCTTGCCCTCGTAGGAGCGCGCGGTGCGCGCCTGGCCGAGGATCTCGCGGAGCTCGGGCACGCCGCCGAGCACGGCGTTGAAGGGGACGAAGCGGGCGTTCGTCGAGTGCGCGATGACGCGCGCGAGCGTCGTCTTGCCGGCGCCCGGCGGGCCCCACAGGATCATCGAGGGGATGCGGTCGGCCGCGATGGCGCGCGCGAGCAGCTTGCCCTCGCCGAGCAGGTGGCCCTGGCCGATCACGTCCGCGAGGGTGCGGGGGCGCATGCGCTCGGCGAGGGGCACCGTGCCCCGGAGCTCCGGGTCACGCTGCAGGGCGGCGTCGAAGAGGGTCGGCTCGTCTCCTGCGGGCCGGCGCCGCGCGCCGCCGCTGCCGCGGGTCGCGCTCATTCGAAGACCGATCTCGGCCGCGCCCCGACCGGCCCCTCCGACAGCACGACCTCCACGGCGCGGCGCGCGCTCTCCGGATCGCGCCCGACCCAGCGCACGGTGCCCGCGCTGTCGACGACGAACGTGAGGGGGACCTGCGCGACGCCGTAGGTCGCGCTGAGCCGCTGGCCCGGGTCCGCGACGATGGGGAACGTGGCGCCGAGCTCGTGCGCGGCGGCCTCCGCGGCGACGTCCGAGTCGTCGACGTTCACGCCGATCACGGCCACGCCGTCCGCCTTGCGGTCGCGCCAGAGCCTGTCGAGCGCTGGCAGGGTCCGGCTGCACGACGCGCACCAGGACGCCCAGAAGTCGATCACGGTGACGCGCGTCCTCCGGGTGCCCGGCACGCCCACCGGGATCGCCGCGGTCGACTCCGCGTGGAACTCGGGCGCGGCGCTGCCCGCGAGCGGGTGGCGCACGGACGCGGGCATCGCGCCCGGCCCGCACCCGATCACGAGCAGCGCGCAGGCCGCGGCCGTCGGGACGGCGCTGGCAGGGAGCACCGCGCCGCGGCGCCGCGGCGCGGAGCTCGCCGCCGACGCGGAGCTCGCGGCCGGCGCGGAGCTCGCCGCCGACGCGGAGCTCGCGGCCGGCGCGGAGCTCGCCGCCGACGCGGGCCCTGGGCCGGCGCCGCGGACGCCGACCGCGGGGGGCTTGTTCGCCGCCTTCGCCTGGATCACGCGGGGGAGTCTACCGTCGCGCCGCGCGCTGTCCGAGGGGCGCGCGAGGAAAAAGAGCGCCCGACGGCGCGGGACGACCCCTGCGGCGGCGGGGGCTCTCCTTTGGCGCCGGTTCAGCGCCGCCGCCTCGGCGCCGCCGGACGCGCTCTGCTGCGCCGCGCGGCGGCCGCGATCCGCGCGCGCGCCGCCTACCTGGGATCGCGGGCGCCGAAGATGGCGGTGCCGACCCGGACGAGGGTCGCGCCCTCCGCGATGGCCGCCTCGAGGTCGTGCGACATGCCCATGGACAGCGCGGGCAGCGCCGCCTGGCCGCCGTGCGCGTCGCGCAGGGCGCGCAGCTGCGCGAAGAACGGGCGGACGTCGGCCGGGTCCTCGCGGAACGGCGCGATGGTCATCAGGCCGACCGGGCGGAGGTGCGCGCACCGGGCCACCGCGGCGAGGAGCGGCCCGAGGTCCCCGGGCGCGCAGCCGCTCTTCGTCGCCTCGCCGCCGACGTTCACCTCGAGCAGGACGTCGAGCGTCCGGGCGAGCGCGGCAGCGCGCCGGTCGAGCTCCACGACGATCTCCTCGCGATCGACCGACTGCACGACCTGCGCGACGCGCGCGACGACCTTCGCCTTGTTCCTCTGCAGGTGGCCGATGGCGTGCCACACGAGCCCATCCAGGTCGGCGAGCGCCTCGGCCTTCTCCGCGAGCTCCTGGACGTAGTTCTCGCCGAAGTCGCGCTGCCCGGCGGTGTAGGCGGCGCGGATGGCCTCCGCGGGCTTCCCCTTGGACACGGCGATGAGCCGGATCTCCTCGGGCGCGCGACCGGCGCGCGCCGCGGCGCGCGCGATCCGGCGTCGCACCTCTTCGAGTCGTGACGCGATGTTTCCCAGGTCGTCCGAAATCACGCCGCACGATACCGCGCGCCGCCGCCGCGGCCACGGGCGGCGTCCCCTCGCGCCGCCGCCGCGGCCACGGGCGGCGTCCCCTCGCGCCGGACGCGGCCGCGGCCCCGAGCGCGCTGGCCGGCAAACTGTCGGATCCCTTCGCCCCGGCGGCGTGCCAGAGTGTGCCTGTGGAACCCCTGTCACCTCGGCCAGATGGCGCTGCTTCCAGGAGATTTGCGCGTGGCATGTGGATTGCGAGCGCGCGTGGACCTGCCATGCGAAGCTTGCTGGTCCTTGCCGCGCTCACCCTGGTTGGATGCACGTTCAACCCGCAGCCCGACCCGCCGTTCAATGGGGGAGGCGGTGGTCCGCCCGTGATCACGGGCACCGGTTCCGGGTCGACCGGGAGCGCAGGCGCAGGTGGTGCGGATGGGGTGGCGGCGTCGACGAGCACCGGTGCGGGGAGTCCTGGCAGCGGGGGTGGCAGCGGCGAAGGCGGCAGCGCGGGTGGTGGCTCGGTCGGCTCGGGTGCCGCTGGTGGTGGCGAGGGCGGCACTGGCGGCGCCGCTGACGGCTCGGGCGGCGCCGGTGGCGGCGAGGGCGGCTCGGGCGGCGCCGGTGGTGGCGAGGGCGGCACTGGCGGCGCCGGTGGTGGCGAGGGCGGCGCCGGTGGTGGCGAGGGCGGCACTGGCGGCGCCGGTGGCGGTGAGGGTGGCACTGGCGGCGCCGGCGGCGGCGTGGGCGCCTCGGGTGGCGCCGGCGGCGGCGTGGGCGCCTCGGGTGGCGGCACTGGCGGCGCTGGTGGTCAGGGCGGTGGGCCGTGCAGCGCTGGGGGCGCTGGAGGCGCGGACTGTGACTGAGCAGGCTTGCGGCTCCGTCCTGCCCGCCGTGCGGCCGTGGTGGCAGGGTCGAGCGGACACGTAGGAACATGCACGCCGGACGCGTGTCCGGCGGCAGGCGCAGCGAGCACGCAGGGAGCGCGCGCGGTGCTATAGGGAGAGAGCTTATGCGTAAGCTTGTCGTCCTTGGGTTCGGGGTGATGCTCGCGGGCTGTGGCTTCAACCCGCAACCCGAGCCTCCCCTGACCGATCTCGGGTGCGCTGAGTGCGGCGGCCAAGAGACGACAAGCGGGGCAGGAGGGAGCCCTTCCTTCGGTGCTGGCGATCCAGGCGACGGCGGAGGTGGCGAGCCGCTGGGCGGGTCCAGTGCGAGCGGCACCGGCACCGGCGCTGCAACCTCGACCGGATCCACCATGCCGGATGACAGCGGCGTGGGCGAGCCGAGCGGGGCCGGTGGCGCTGGCGAAACCGGTGGCGCTGGCGGAACCGCTGGAGCCGACGGCGATGGCGGCGCCGGCGGGGCGGGTGGCGCTGGCGGAGCCGCTGGAGCCGACGGCGCCGGCGGCACCGGCGGGGCGGGTGGCGCCGGCGGAGCCGACGGCGCCGGCGGAGCGGGTGGCGCCGGGGGCTCCGGGTCCGGTGCGGGTGGCGCCGGCGGGGCGGGTGGCGCTGGCGGAGCCGAGGGCACCGGCGGCGCCGGTGGGGTGGTCGGTCAGGGCGGCGCGTGAGCCGGGGGAGATGCCCGCGCCGCAGGGCGCGGCGCCGCGCTGCGATCGTGCGGCCGGGCTGCCTCAGATGCCGGGGCGCCGGGGCCGCGCGTACTCGTCGAGCATGTTCGCGACGAGCTCGGCGAGCAGGCTGTCCGCCACGCGAAGGCGGCGCGACATCTCGCGCGCGATGTTCAGCACGAGGAGCGTGTACGACTTGAGATCGCGCCGGTAGAGCGCGTCGAGGTCGTGCGCGGTGACGCGCAAGAGGCGCGACGGCGCGAGCGCTCGGACCGTCGCCGAGCGGGGCATCACGTCGAGGATGGACATCTCGCCGAACCAGTCGCTCGGCCCCAGGACCGCGACCCTCGCCTCGACGTCGCGCTTCGAGCGCTTGAGCACCTCCATCTCGCCCTCGAGCAGCACGAACATCTCGCGGCCGCTGTCGCCCTCGCGGAACGCGACCGCGCCCGGGTGCAGCTCGACGAGCTCGAGCGTGTCGGCGAGGCCCTGGAGGACCTGATCGCTCAGGCCTCCGAACAGGCCGATCTCGCGCAGCTGCGCGGCCAGCTCGGGCGCGCGGCTCACGGGAGCCCACCGCGCGCGCCCGCGGCGCGCGTCACGTCAGTCGACTCGACAAAGCCCACCTCGATCGCGCGCACAGGCCAGCATCCTCGCATCGTCCACCTCGCCGTACCGCGCAGAGATACCCCGCCGAGAGCGTACGTCGCAACACGAGGACGTCAACGATCGCCCTGGAGGTCCTTGGTGAACACGATCCGCGGGCGCCCCGGCCCGGCGTAATCCTCGACCTCGGTCGCCGACCAGCCGACCGCCGCGTGGAAGCGCACCGAGCCCTCGTTGCCCAGGGTCGTGATCGCCTTGAGCTGGCGGCAGCCCTCGCGGCGGCAGTCCTCCTCGAACGCGGCGTAGAGCATCCTGCCGACCCCGCGGCGGCGGTAGTCGGGGTGGATGCCGACGAGGTGCACGTACCCGATCGCCGCGTCCGGACACCGGAAGCCGAGCAGGAAGCCCACGAGCAGCCCGTGGTCCTCGACGACGCGGGCGAGCCGGCCGAGCTCATAGAAGAAGATCGGGTGCGCGAGCGCGCTGGTCGGCCCCGCCCACCACCGATCGATCTCGCCCACGATCCGGTCGTAGTCGGGCTTCGTCAGCGGCCGTGTCTCCATGCATCACCTCACTCGAACGGTTCGTGATCGTGCCTCGGTCCGCGCGCGGCGGCGCGCAGCTCCTGTGCGCCGCCGCGCGGACGTGAGCAGCCTAGCAGCCACGCCGGCATCTTCGTAAGCGCTCGCGGACCCGCGAGCGCCCGCGGAACCGCGAGCGTTCGCTGTGGCGTCCGCTAGCCGCCGCGCGTCACGCCTGCTAGCGCTAGCATGTGCGTCACGACAAGATCATCGTCGCTCCGTCGATTTTGTCCGCCGATTTCGGTCGTCTCGCCGAGGAAGTACGCGCCGCCGAGGCCGCCGGCGCCGACTGGATCCACGTCGATGTGATGGATGGTCGATTTGTACCCAACATCACCATCGGTCCGCTGATCGTTCGCGCGGTCCGTGCCGCGACGCGTCTTCCGCTCGACGTGCACCTCATGATCGTCGAGCCCGAGCGCTACGTGGCGGAGTTCGCGGCGGCTGGCGCCGATCGGATCGCGGTCCACGTCGAGGCGTCGCCGCACCTGCACCGGACCCTCCAGCAGATCCGGGACGCGGGCGCGAGCCCCGGTGTCGTGCTGAACCCGCACACCCCGGAGGAGTCGATCCGGCACGTGCTGCCCGATCTCGATCTCATCCTGGTGATGAGCGTCAATCCCGGGTTCGGGGGCCAGCGGTTCATCCCTGGGTCGCTCGACAAGCTCCGGAGCCTGCGCCAGACGATCGATCAGGCGGGCCTCGACATCACGCTCGAGGTCGACGGCGGGATCGCGCCGTCGACGTCGGGGCAGGTCATCGCGGCCGGGGCGAGGGCGCTCGTCGCGGGCTCGGCGGTCTTCGGCGTGGTGGCGCCGGGCGAGACGCTGTCGTTCGAGGCGCGCGTCGCCCGGTACGCGGAGGCGATCCGCGCGCTCCGCGCGCCCGGAGGAGCGTCGCTGTGAGGCGGGGCCGGGGAGGCGCTGCGATGCGGCGGGGGCGCGACCGGGCGCAGGCGCTCGCGTTCGCGGCGATGGGGGCGCTCGGCGGGGCGGCGCTCCTGGCCGGCTGCGGGGCGCCGGCGCCGCAGCCGGCGCCGCCGCGAGCGCCAGGGGCCGCGGCGGAAGCGGTGCCGTCTGCGGCGCCCCCTGCCCCGCCGGCTCCCGGGGCGGGCCGGGCGGACGAGGGCGAGCTCGACGAGGCGGCGCGCCGGGCGCAGGCCGAGATGGCGCAGGTGCTCGCGCGCGTCGCGAAGGCGCGCGGCCTGCCCGTGCTCCGCGACGTGCCGAGCCGTGTGCTCGACCGTGGGGAGATCCTCGAGCGCGTCCGCGCCCACGTGAAGCGAGAGCTCCCCGAGGGGGTGCTCGAGCACCAGGGCGAGGCGCTCGCGGCGCTCGAGCTCATCCCGGCCGACTACGACTTCACCGCGGGCATGTTCCGGCTGGTCCAGGGGCGCATCGCGGGCTTCTACGAGCCGGAGGACGCGACCATGTACCTCGTCGACGATCTCAGCGAGGAGGAGGCCGAGGAGACGCTGGCGCACGAGCTCGTCCACGCGCTCCAGGACCAGAGCTACTCGCTGGGGAAGCTGCTCACGTTCAAGCGCGGCGACAGCGATCGCCTGGCGGCCGTGCACGCGCTCGCCGAGGGCGACGCGATGAGCGCGATGTTCGACGTGATGGTCGGCTCGGCGTTCCAGGTGGACGAGTCGCTGCTCCGGAAGCTCGTGGCGATGTCGACGGCGCTGTCGTCGGTCGGCGACACGCCGCTCGTGCTGCAGGAGTCGCTGGGCGCGCCGTACACGGACGGCTTCGCGTTCGTGCAGGCGCTGCGCCGCGAGGGCGGCTGGGCCTCGGTGGACGCGGTCTGGCGCGCGCTGCCGGAGACGACCGAGCAGCTTTTGCACCCCGAGAAGCTCGCGTCGCGCGAGCCCGCGGTCGCGGTGCCGGTCCCGACGGCGGCCGCGCTCGGCCCAGGGTTCCGCGTGGTCTTCGACGACGTGATGGGCGAGCAGGCGCTCCGCATCGCGTTCGCGACGTACGCCCACCGCGAGGTCGCCGCCGACGCGGCCGCCGGCTGGGGCGGGGATCGGTTCGCCGTGGTGCGCAGGGACGATCCGCAGGATGCGGCGCGGCGGGTGTATGCGCTCGCGTGGCGGCTCCGGTTCGACAGCGCCGCGGATGCCGCGGAGGCCGCGAAGGTGCTCGAGCGGCGCTTCGGAAAGGCGTGCCGAGAGCGCGCGTCGCTCGGGCCGATCGCGTGGACGGCGCGCGGGAGCGACGTGGCGGTCGTCGCGGGGCCGTACGAGCGGCGCGCGGGGGGCGGCACGGGGAGCGCGGGGGGGACGTGCGCGGGGGCGAAGGGGTGGCTGGCGGAGGTGATGAAGGCGAAGGTCGGGGGGGCTGCGGGGGGCGCGGCGGGCGCAGCGGCTGGGGCGGCTGCGGCGGGCAGGGAGAAGGGCGAGAAGGGGAACGAGTAGAGGGCGCGGGGGCGCGGCGGGCGTGGGCGTAGGCGCGAGCGTGAAGCGGGGACGGGGAGGTCGTTCGCGCTGTGCTCACCCGCCGGGCATCGGGCGGGCTGGTCAGCCGCATTGACAACGGGAGCACAAAAGGTCAGAAAGACGAGCAAGTAGCGGCATTTGGAGGAGTGGCCGAGCGGTCGAAGGCAGCGGTTTTGAAAACCGCCGTTGGGGTAACTCAACCAGGGGTTCGAATCCCTTCTCCTCCGCCAGTTTTCGAGGGATCCCGCGGGGTTGGGCGGGGAGCGGAGCGGACAGGTGGGCCCACGTGGACCTGGGTGGGGATGCCGATCTCGGCATGGCTCTCGGCACGGATGCTAACGGGTTCCGGGATCAGGCGCCTGCGTCGATGATGGGGCGGAGGGGTTGCTCCCGCGTTGCTCGACGAGCCGGAACCGGCGGCTGGCGAGGGAGCCAACTGGGGTACGTTCGCCGAATGCTCTGTGTTCGGTCGTGCAATCCGCTCGCCGCTCCCGGTCCTGTCATTGAAGTCGACCCCGCCACCCGTTGCACCAAGGCGCTGCCAGGCAACGAGCTGAGCCACCTGACGGTGACGCGACGTGGCCTCGTCGCGTACGAGGACGACGACAACATCTGGCCGGGCGCGCTCCTCACGCTCGCTGAGTGCAACCTCGGCGACAAGGTGTTCGCCGAGCTTGGCGTCGACGCCAACCTCCCGCGCATCTGGCCGCTTTTCGAAGTTTGCGAGGCGGATGAGTCCGACGGGCTTACGGAGTTCGAGCTCTCCTGCGAGGTCGCGAAGCTCAGCCACAAGTTGCCCGGCGACACGCTCAAAGCCATCTGGCACAGCTCGGAAAGGCTCTCGGAGCAATGCAGAACGGCCACCGAACAGCTCGCGATCGATCACGCTCGGTACTTCCTCCGGCTGCTGCGCGGAGCTGGGGAGGAGAACATGCTGCCGTGGCCTCCCAGACTCAGGGAGCGTGTTTTCGAGGTGTTCGGTAAGTCGTGAGCGGCGAGTGATGCGCACGATGACCAGAAGGCCACATCAGCCAGGATCAGTGGCCTGCGACAGAGAGTTCATGCTCGTCCTTCACGCTCCGCTCGCCCGGCTTCAAGTTCAAGATCCGGATCTCGCCCTTCTTGTACATCTTCCAGATGAGCCGCCCGAGCCCGGTCCTCGTGATGTGGTGTGCTTCGAGCAGCCCCGGCCACAGTTTCCGGAACGCGATCGACTTCTCCGCCACGAGCTGGGCGAGAACGTCACGGGGCGCCTGTGCGACAGCGCGGGCGTGCAGCGACTCGTAGCGCGAGTCC
The DNA here is from genome assembly GCF_004135735.1 of Sorangium cellulosum. Lineage (GTDB taxonomy): Bacteria > Myxococcota_A > Polyangia > Polyangiales > Polyangiaceae > Sorangium > Sorangium cellulosum_F. The sequence goes on from NZ_CP012670.1 coordinate 9,926,253, forward strand.
GTGGCCGGCGGCGCGGCGAGCAGCGTGAGCTGGCCCGTCCTCTCTTCCTTGGCCCGAAGCGCCGCCTGCTCGCGCACGCTCGCCGCCTCGGCACCAATCACCTTCCGCTCGGCGTCGCGGAAGACCTCCAGGACCGCGGGGCTATTGCCGCCGACGACGAGGCGGAACTTCGTCCGCTCCACGGTCGGGTGTGGGATCGCGAGATCCGCGGCGTACTCGACCCCGCACTGCGCTTTGAGCTGGCGGCGGTAGAGCGCGAAGAGCTCCTCCTCGCCGAGGGCCGCCGGCATGTCGCGGTCCTCGAGCCCGAAGAACTCGCGCATCTGATCGCGCAGGAACTGCCGCGGGTCGTCCTTGAACCGGTTGATGTGATCGAACATCACGTTCACGAGCACGTCGCGCTGCCGCGAGTCCGCGAGCAGGGGCGCGATGAAGCGCATCGCCGCACCCTTCCAGCCCGTCGGGTCGACGAAGATGAAGCCCGGATCGCTGCCGAGGAACCGTCGGATGGTGTCGACGTGCTTGCCGAACTCGCCGGGGAACGCCTGCGTGCGGACCAGACCTGTGTGCCCGTTGATGAAGCGATCGAGGCTGGCGAACGCGAGTGGGTCCTTCTCGACGAAGTAGGCGTCGACGTCGATCGGGTAGCCCTTGTCGCGCCACGTGGTGGCCGCCGCCTCTAGGGCGTCGAGGCCGATGGCGATCGACGTGTCTGCGAGGGCGGCGTCCTTCGCCTGCCACGGCCCCGCGAAAACGTCGACGTAGCAAAGGCGAACGCGGCGCCGCTGTGCGAGCGACCCAAGCTTGTGTCCCCACGCGAGGAGGTACTCCTCCAGGACGCGGTGCTTCAGGTAACTCTGCTCTCGGCCCTGGTACTGTGCGGGAACCTGCACTGCTCCCCCTTGGCCCGACCCCCTTCCGGCCGGGCCGTGGTCGCCCTAGGATACTGCACACGTGCCCAGATGAGTGGACCATGAGCGACCAGAGCGCGATCGAGTGGACGGACGCGACGTGGAACCCGGTGCGAGGATGTACGAAGATCTCGCCAGGGTGCAAGCACTGCTACGCCGAGACGCTCGCGGAGCGGTTCCGGGGCGTCCCCGGCCACCCCTTCGAGCAGGGTTTCGATCTGCGTCTCGTCCCGGAGGCGCTCGAGCTGCCGCTTCGCTGGCGGCGCAGCCGGCTCGTGTTCGTGAACAGCATGTCCGACCTGTTCCACGAGCGGATCCCGCTCGCCTACATCCAGAAGGTCTTCGCGGTGATGCGCGAGGCGAAGCAGCACCAGTTCCAGGTGCTGACGAAGAGGGCCGGACGCCTCGAGGATCTGGCGCCACAGCTCGAGTTCGCCTCGAACATCTGGATGGGGGTGAGCGTGGAGAGCGCCGCTTACACGTGGCGCATCGAGCACCTTCGCCGCGTTCCCGCCAACACAAGGTTCCTCAGCGTCGAGCCCTTGCTGGGGCCGATCGACGACCTGCCGCTCGAAGGGATCCACTGGGCCATTGTAGGTGGCGAAAGCGGTCACCGTGCGCGGCCGATGCAGGTGGAGTGGGTCCGCTCGATCCGGGATCAGTGCCGGCGTGCACGGGTGCCGTTCTTCTTCAAGCAGTGGGGCGGTGTCTTCAAGTCCCGCACGGGTCGGGTGCTGGACGGTCGAACCTGGGACGAGATGCCCGCGGCTTTTCAGGACGCCGTGCAGCCCCCTGCGATGCGAGTGGATGGCCGCGTTCATCTTGCCGTAGGAGCCTGATGAATCGAGCCTGCAGAACGCCGGTAAGCGTAAGCTCAAGCGAGTCGCTGGCCAAGTACCCCAACCGAGGGTGGCCTTCGCTTCCCTTGCGAGCGGGCTGTCGAAAATTTCGCGGTCTCAGGCGTCCACCGACAGTGACTGCGCCGGCCTGGCGCTTCACACTGCCGCCGTGGTGAACGTCTTCCTGTTCAAGCATTGCCTCAGGGGCTACAAGACGCCCGGTCGCTTCCCGTTCATTGTCGAGGGAAGGGCGCTCCGGCGTATCGGCAGTGCATACATCACCGAACCGTCGTTACGCCGAATTGTCTATGTAGACGGCTACGGAGCGAACACGCCAGGTCCCAACATCGATCCCTTCGTCCTATCCGAGGTACTGCCCTGGATACTTTCCTTCTGCAACATCAATAAGCAGGACGACGAGTTCCTCGCGCGACCAGTCGGAGCCTTCGACGCCGTGAGCCCGCGCAAGATCCTGCCGAAGAGCGTCAACGTAGGAGACGTGATTGTCTTCGGTGACTTGCTCCCACGGCGCATCATTGCGATCGACACTGTCCTCTGCGTGGGCCGCCAGCCTGTCGAGCTCCCCCAGGATGGAGGTCAGTTCGTCCTCCGGTCGCGATTCAATGCGTATTGGAAGCAGTTCGGGGGCGCCTATGGTGCTATGACGTGGAACCAATTCAAGAATCTGCCCGAGTTCAAGTGGAATCTCGCGGATACCCTCGATAAGCATGAAACAATCTCGGAACTTGGTTACGAGCGGCCAACGTCGCACCATCGAGCGAGGCTTCCAACGCATCTCCAGATCCTCGGTCGACGCGGTGAGACTGTCGGTGGAGCGGTGGATACGCTACTCAGCGACTTTCTCGGAGGCCGTGGGTTCGACTTCATCCCGCTTGCCGACAGTCCGCCTCACGCCATGCGGGGCATGCGGAAAGTTGAAGAGTGGCCCGGTTTGTTCATTAGGCCGTGGGATGGCGCGCAGGCGGTTCACCGTGCAGGTCGCCTGAAAGTAGCCCGTCTAGATTGCGGTCTTGGCGAGAGCTTGCTCCGTCTCATTTTCGAGGAGGCGCGAGAACTCGTCGTCGGCCCCCTCCGCTGGCTGCAACCAACTGCTCCGGTCACGCCACCGCGCCGGGGTAGTGTGGCCTCTCAGCTCCCCAAGGGTCGAGCAAAGCGGGGCAGAAGGGGCTGAATGAGCGGAGCGCGTCTGCGCCATTGCGGCGGCGATCAGGTCACCGTGCCAGAGCATAATGCAGGCGACGTTCGCGCGGATCAGGGTAACGCGCACCTGGCAGCGACGAAATGCGGGATGGCACCTGCGCTACAAGTAGCGCGCAGCGGGAATAAGAGCAGAGGAGAGCCTCCCTCTCTCGGATTCCGGCTCGAGGATCGGGGGCGGCTCGTGGGCGAGGCATGGATACCCAAGGCAGGGCTTTCGGTCGAGGAGTTCGCGACGTGTGTGCGGCAAGTGGCCGTGGAGTGCGATCGTCTGGAATATCTGCTGACGGGGAAAGATGCGGAATGAGCAGGAGACACCTGACTCGACCTGGGAGGGTCAGCCGCGATGACGGAGCCGCTCCTTGTGCTCTCGCATTGAAATTGTTCACGGGCGCCTTCAGCCGGTTCCACGAAGACTCGAGGAGCCGCGCACGGGCGCCGTCCCAGGCCCAGAACGACGAGGCCGAATCAGACGCTCCGCCGTCGATATGCACGAACAGGCTGTTCGGCTCGAAGCGCCCGAAGAAGGGGAGGAGAGCGGCTACGTGCGCGAGCTCGTGGCACATGACGAAACCGCGCGCCTCTCGTCGGCGAAGGCCATCGGGATAAAAGCTCACGCGCGCCGGCGTCAGGATCTGCGCGACACCGACCTTGCCAGCGGGCTCGATGCGCAGGTTGCCGTCGGCGGAGACGAAGCTGTCGCCGACGAAGGCGTTTACGGACGCGTGTTACCGAGCGAGCTATTTGATGGCCGGAAGATCCGGCTCCGTGATGGCCATCGTCGACCCGGATCTCCGCTCGCCGCGATGGCAGCGAGGGGAGGCGCCGGGGCACTTCGGCGGTCGCGGGGCGCCGACGTTCTCAGTCGATGTGGGTGGGGAGGCGATCGTCGCCGTCGAGGACGGCGCGGTGGCGAGTGAGGGCGTCGCTCAGCCCGTCGATGTGGTGGAGCACGACGTCGACGGCGTAGGTGCGAGGGCACAGCGGATCGGGGTCGTCCGGGTAGTTCGCGAGGAGCGCGTCGCGGGCGAGCGCGAGGGCAACGACGAGGGCGGCGGCTGCGCTGCGCTCGTCGTCGACCCGCCGCGTGTCCTCCTCGGCCAGGGAGGCTGGGTTCATCCGCCCTCCTCTGCGTCCAATTGCAGGATACGGCTCAGGACATCGCGCTCAACGAGCTTGCGCTTTTTACGCGCAGCGGCGCGGAGCGCGGCCGTGGCGAGTCGGTCGGTGTCGCGCAGGCTGCCGGCGGCCGCCTCGTGCAACATCGCGATCGCGTCCGACGTGAAGAGCTCTTTCGCGCAGCCGACTCGGCTGAGACGTACACGCAGATAGTCGGCCGTATCGTCCGGCGTGAGCGGGTCGATGGTCAGTCGGTAGTGGAGGCGCGAATACAGGGAGCGATTGCGCCGCACGCGGAGCCGCTCGCCGAGCTCGGGCAAGCCAAGCAACACGAGCGAAAGCAATGCGCGGCTATCCCAGGCGTAATTGAGGAGAATGTGAAGATGGTCGAGCGTGTCCTGATGAAGTAGGTGGGCTTCATCGAGGACGAAGACCGGGAATACGCGCTCCCTCGCGAGTTCCTCGACGTGCGTGCTGACCGCGTAGAAGACGTCTCCAGCGGTGCTGCACCGAGCGAGGCCGAGCGCCAGACAGAGCTGGCGATAGAAATCCCGGCGTCCAAGCGTCACGTTCGCGCAGTAGGTCAAGCGAAACGTCTGCGGCGAAAGGGCATGACGGAGCGCGCGGAGAAGGCACGTCTTGCCAACGCCGGGGTCACCGGCGAGGAGCACGCTCTTTCTGGCGTGCACCGCTTCGATGAGCATCTCGAGCAGCATCTGCTTGGACGGAGGAAGCCAGAGCTCGCCGTCTTCGATCTCCTTGGAGAATGGCTCTGCGGTAAAGCTGAAGTAGCTGCAGAAGTCCATGGTCATCCCTCCTCGTCACCGCGGGGCGTTCGGCCGAGCGCCTTGTCCAGGAGCGCTTTCGGCGGGTCGAAGGGGACGCGTGCCTCGTGCGCGACATCGAGGTTGCAGGCCGGCCTCGCGCGACGGGCGTTCTTCACCGGGTCGACTCGGTGCAGCGCGAAGCGTTTGCCCTCGTGTTCGATCCAGGGCGGCTCGTTCGGCGTGACGAGGCACCGCGATACCGTGACGAGGTGGCCGGCGAGGAAGCCAAGATCGGTCTCCCAGTCCTCCCCATCCATCGAGAGCGTGCTATCACGCCGGACGCGCCGGCGGGCCTGGGTCGTGAGCGCGTCGCGGAGCTTTCGCTCGTCGAGGCCGTCGGTGACGTGGGGATACTCCTCGTAGACCTGCGCGGGGGATTTGCCGAAGAGCGCCGCGTGCGGTGTGCGGTGGTAGTGCTCGTCGACCCAGGCGTAGAGCCGGACGTTGAGGTCGTGCAGCGAGCCGAGCGCGCCGGTGAAGTCCACGCACCTCTCTCGCAACGTCCTCCAGAAGCGCTCCATCTTGCCGCGTGCAGGGGCGTCGTAGGGGCGGGCGTGGATCAGGGTGGTGCCGAGTCGCTCGCACGCAAGATGCAAGGTGTGCCCGCGGTAGGTCGAGCCGTTGTCCAGGTAGAGGGCGTCGGGAGCGCCGTGCTTGCGCAGCGCCCGGATGAAGAGCGCCAGCATGTCGACCTCCCGCTCGGCGCTCATCGCTTCGATCGCGAGAATGTACCGGGAGGCGTCGTCGAGCAGCGCGTGGATCCGCACCGGCGCCGGGCGGCCGTCAACGAGGATCGGTGCCGCGTGACACACGTCGCCGTGCCAAAGAGCGCCGGGGCGCTCGGCCTGCCAGCGCAGCCGCACCTTGCCGCCCGTGCGCTCGCGCAGCGCGACGCGATCGAGGTGGTGCTCGGCGTACAGGCGTCGCACCGTGGTGGCGGAGATGGCGCCCTTGTCGATGCGACCCGCCGCGATCAGGGTGTCGAGGATGAGCGAGACCGAGGCGCTCGGGTGCTCTTCTCGAATGTCGAGCAGCATCTGCCGTTGCTCGGGGGTGAGCTCTCGCGCCCGCCCCTTGTCCTTGCGGGACTTGGGGCGCAGGCCTTCGAGGCCTTCGGTCTTGTACGCGTAGTACCAGCGCTCGAGCGTGGGGACCGAGTAGGAGCGCGGAGAATGGGCGCGCGGGGGGCGAAACCGCTGCTTGCTCAGGTCGGCGAGCGCTTCGGCGAGCTCTCCGCGATCGAGCTCGCGGTGCATGAGCGAGCCGATGATCTCACTGCGATAGAGCGCCACCGCTTCCGCGTGGTCCTTGGGCTTGAGGGGGTCTTGCACGTCGTGTCCTTTCCGCGCCGGTGACACCGCACCGGCCGCACAGCCATCCAAGCGCAAGGCGCTCCGCCGACCGAGGATCCAACCGGGTGGGGCCCGACATGAGCCCGGCAAGCACGCCGCTCGCCATCACGCAGCCCGCGCGGCGCCGGCCATGACGGCGGCCTCGGGGACGTCGGCGGCAAATGGCGCCATCGCGACGAGCGTCATCGCGGCCCGCTCGGCTCGCTGCCGCAGCGAAGAAGCGAGGGGACTGGGGCGGACCGACGGAAAGAGGCGCTTCTGGTCGATGGCGCATAACCAGCGCCGCACGGTCGCCCAGCTGTCGGCATCGAAGCTGGCAGACCAGGGGCTGACACGCCGCCGCACCTCGATGAGCGCTGCACCGGCAGTGCCGACGAGCAGAAGAGCCAGACCGATCGCCGTTGCGGCGAAGTGCCGTCGCGCTGCGACGCCCCGCGGCACGACCGTGATCGTGGCGTTGCAGCGGCGGCACCGATAGCGGCGCGCCTCGATCGTGACGAGCCCGCCGCGCTCGCCAGCGGCGAGCGGCCCGCGCACCTGCCGCGACCGCGTCCCGTGGCCCCACAGCCCTAACGTGCCCCCCAGCGGGCATCCCGCCGCGCCGCAACGAGGGCAGCGAGCTGGCCGCGCGCGCTCTACGGTGGGCGGTGACGCGATCCAGCCTTTGACATCGAGGTCCAGATGGACGATCTGTTGAGGGCTCCGCTCTTTCAAGCGATTCGGAGCACGACGGGAGGGGGCACGCCGCCAAACGAGCTCCTCCCGTCGCCTATTTTGTGGCCGGCACCGCGCCGATGCTCCGCTCCAGCCGCTGACCTACCCCGTTCGCTATGCGGACGGGCGAGGAGTCGTGCTGGTAATTTTAGATGGGTGAACGGAATGCACCATGCCCGCTGGGGCGTAGGAGCCACCACTCGCCGCCGCTGTCGCTTCAGCAGGAGCTACGCTGAGAATTTTGTCGCGCTCGACGTAATGCGTACTCGGTGAGCGCCCTGACGGCTTGCCGCCCCCAGGCAACGCCGCCATCGAGCATGATCCGCCTCTGCGATGGCACGCTGCGGTAGGCCGGCCGCCCCGCCGTCAAAGAGCTGGATCGACAAGCGCACCGTTGGCATCAACAACGGTGCTCAGTAACAGACGCGAAGCGCACCTCTTCGTCTGGCGGCACGAGCGCGGCGAGCAATTCCATGATGACGGCGTCGAGGCGATTGTCGTGCTTTCGTCCTGTCCAGCGCTCGACCTCCACGATGGAGAGCACATGGCCGTCACGCATCACGGCGAGGGAGTGATCATGCGTGTACGTGGTCCGCAGGCGCGAGGTCGTGTCGCGGATACCGTAGAGGCCGACCGTGATCACGCGTCGATCCCCATGCCGTGCGGTTCGTCGTCTCCCGATGTTTCGGCGTCGCGGTTTCCCGACCGCGCACGGAGCTCGACGACCAGCTCCCCGTGCTCGTCGATGACCTCGAGCCCTCCGTCGAACCGCTCGATCCGTGCCTGGCCGTTATAGAACGGCTCGACCATCGCGAACCGGCGCGCGTAGATGGGCGCTCCGGCGCGATCCACGTGGGCCCACCCGTCGTCGAGGCGAGCGCGGGCGAAGCCCTTGTGGAACACGTCGAGGTCGAGGAACCAGCGATCGTGCGTCGGGCGCCCTTCGCGATCGACATGCGTGTGCAGCCCGTCGTCGCGCTGCACGACCGCGATCCCGCCTCGGTAATCGCCAGCGTATTGCCATCGCTCGGTGGAAGCGGAGCGGCCGCCCTCGTCGAGGTGCAGGTACCGCCCATCGCGGTCGCGGACCGTGCATCGGCCGTCCTGGTAGTTGCCGCACCACGCGTAGCGCTCCGTATAGGCTGCGGTGCTGTCGGGGCGCACGTGGTGCCACCCGCCCTCGGCGTGCACGGCCGCGAGGCCCTCGTAGAAGCCGAAAGTGCGGACGTAGCGCGCGGCATAGGCCGATCGCCCGGTCACGTCGATGTGGTATGCGCCCGACGTGTCGCGCGCAGGCGCCAGCCCCGGCTCATGGAACGCGAGCACCTCGAGGAAGCGCGTCTTGTAGAGCGGCGCGCCCAGGGCTACGTGGTGTGTCCCATCGGGGGCGACACGCGCGAGCTTCCAGGCTGTCACGGCGCGCCTACCGGCTTGCGCATGTTGCAGCCGAGGCAAAGGCTGCGCGTCCGGTAGCTCGTCGCGAGCAACCTGTACGCCGAGCCGTTCCACACGTCGCGAACGCTGACCTCATTGAGGTTGCCGAGCTCACCGAGCGTGCGGCGCTGGGCGTCCGGCGCGCAGCAGGGATCGAAGCGCCCCTCGGCGCTCACCCACGCCTCCTGGCCGAGAAATGGGCATGGGCCGCCGGGCGCGAGGTTCTCGGTCGCCTCCGGATCGAGCAGGAAGACGTTCTCCAACAGCACCGGTCGCCCGTCCGGCAGGCGCGTCTGTTCGGCGGCGGCGCGCGCGGCGAGCACGGCCTCGTTCCAGCGCTCGATGCTCTCCGGGCTGCGCCGCATGGAGAGGTCCTTAATCGCGTCGAAGTGGGCCCAGAGGTGATGGCCCTTGACCCGGTCGACGCCGAGCCGCGCCGCGAGCCGCACGATGTTGGCGAGCTCACCGACGTTCGTCTCCAGGAACGTGAGCTGGAAGGTGACGCGGCAGCGGTTGCCCCCGCCCGCTGCGTGCGCATCGCGGATCTCGATGAAGGTGCGCACGTTGTCGAGGACGCGCTCCCAGCGCGCGCCGATCATGATGCTCTCGTGCGTGGCCGCGGTGGCGCCGTTCCACGAGATCTTCACGTCCGACGTCACCGGCACGATGCGCTCTGCCCAGGCGCGCGCCCCGAGCCGGGGAAACGTGCCGTTCGTGGTGAGGTTGAGCTTCACTCCATCCTGCGCGCAGAGGGCGAGGATCTCCTCGAAGTGGTCGTAGAGCAGCGGTTCGCCCATGGTCGAGGGGATGATCTCGCGCAGGCCCGTGCCGCGGCTGTCCTCGAGCACGCGCCGGATGAGCGCGATGTCCATGCGGCGCTGCGGTTTGCCAGCGGCCTTCCGCAGCGGCTGGAGCGGGCTATGGGGGCTGTGCTCTTCACACATGACGCACTTCAGGTTGCAGTCGTCAGGGTTGGTGTCGAACGTGATGCGCCACGGCCCTGGGCCCACCTGGACGTGCGCGGAGTCGCGGCGGCGCAAGGCTTCTTCGTAAAGGGCCTCGATGGCGGCCACGTGCTCCTCGATACCCGGTACGTCGCCGGACGGGGCGTCGGGATAGCCGCGCTGTCCGAGGCGGCGGGCGAGCGCTGGATCATCGGCGAGGCGCTGCATCTGCCGCGCGAGGTCACGAGCATCGCGGTGGGCGAAGAGGAGGCCGTTGACCTCGTGGTGAACGTACTCGCGCATCCCGCCGACGTCCGCGGTGATCACCGGAACACGCGCCTGTTGCGCCTCGTGAATCACGAGCGGTGAGTTCTCCACCCAGACCGAGGGCACGACGATGGCGTCCACACGGTCGAAGACATCGACGACGATGCGCTGATTCTTGTACTCCGGCAGCCACTCCACACGCGAAGGAGCATCGCCTGGGAGCGCGGCCGCAAGGGCCTGGAGCGCCGCGGTCTCCTGGCCCCGTGGCCGGCCCCAGATGCGCAGGCGCGCGGTGCCGCGTAGCCTTCCGAATGCATCGAGGAGCTGATGAATCCCCTTGGCCGGGATATGCGTGCCGATGTAGCCGAACGTGAACGGCTCACCGGGCACGCGGGCACGGTCCTCGAGGCGGCTGCGGTCGAACCCGTAGTCGAGATAGACGAGCTTGCTCTTCGGCAGGCCGAGCCCCTCGACGAAGCGGTCGTGGAGGTAGCGCGAGGGGGCGATGAAGCGGTCGACGAGCTCGATCATCTCGCGTGCATGCCGCATCCGGCCGCGCACCCAGCTCGTCCAGTAGGTCACATCCTGCTCCTCCATCGCGGGATCCCCGGAGAAGTAGCGTGCATAGCAGCGCAGGGCGCATTTCCTGTCCTCCTGCCCATCGCAGTCGGCCCAGAGGTCGCTCGGATCCTCCGGGAACATCTGCATGAACTGGCCGCGCGGGCACATCAGCCAATAGTCGTGCAGCGTGAAGAGGATGGGGATCGCGCGCGCGGCCGCCTCGATGAGGAGCGAGGTCGAGAGGTGGTTCAGGTGGCCGACATGCACGATGTCCGGGTGAACGGTGTCGAGCACTTCGGCGAAGCGCTGGTCCACGCCTGTGTGCCGGTAGCGATCCCGGGAGCGAGGCATGTTCACGAGGTGCAATTGCACGCGCTCGTCGTCGGCGTCGCGCTCGCGCCGGAGGGCGTAGTCGGGGGCGAAGGGGTCCTCTTCGCGCGTGAAGACATGAATGTCATGGCGCGCGGCGAGGCCGTGGGCGAGCGTCTGGGTGTAAACCTCGGAGCCGGCGTTGTAGCGGGGAGGATAGCCGTGGATGACCTGGAGAATGCGCATGCTCACCTCATCGCCAGGGGATACTCGTGGAAAGTGAACGCCGCCGCGGGTGAAACCGGCTGGCCCATGACGCGGAGCCACAGCGGCGCGGAGGCTACCGCGGGGTACGGTTTCGGGGGCATGTCCCCGATGCGGCTATATCGGCCGCCCTTGGGCCGCCGTGCGCTCATTGCGTCGGCTGCGTTGCTGCAATCCGCGCGACGAATTCGTCGGCGCTGAACCAGTTCGGGTTCTGCACCGGCTTCGAGCTGCACTCGTAGCGCTGGGCGCGCCACGTTCCGGAAGCGATGTCCTTCGCGAACCCGGCGCCGTTCAGGCCGCCCTGCCGGCCCATCCAGGGGGTCGCGAGCGAACCCGCGCGGTGGCGCGCATAGATCTCGGCGCCGGTCAGCTTCATCTCTGCGTTCGCGCCGGATGTCCGGCGCGGCGACGCGAGCTGCTCGTGTCGTGCAAGGGCGACGCGCAGTACTTCGACGAAGTAGGGGGGCGCCACGTCGGCGTACGTCTCCACGATCTGCTCCCATGTCACCATCGGCACCGGGAGCGCGCCGATCTCGCTAGCGAGCGCCGCGGGGAGCAATGCGACATGTGCGATGCGCGCCGCATCGACGTCGAGCCGTCCGGCGATGTAGCGGACGAGCGCCGCCTGCGCCGTGAGCTGCTCGTTCAGCTCGGCGGTCGTGGGCCGGTCGTACATCTTGGCCTCGATCGCGAGCAGCGCGCGCGTCGGACCGGCGATGTAGATCAGCACGTCGGGCGTGTCTTTGGCCGTGGGCGCGCCAGGAAACCGAGCCTTCGTCTCGCCAACGAGGGACTCGGCGAAGCCGTACTCGGTGAAGAACTGCACGTTGGCCGAGTCGGGGCGAGCGTCGACTGTGACCTCGCCCAGCCCGACGAGCTCCGTCAGGCGGCCGACGTGCGCGAAGTCGTCCGCGCAGACGAGCATCGGGAACACGGTGCCCGTGAAGAAGCGCTCCTTCCGGTTGAAGGGGAGGCCGGTGTCGGCGAGGTGAGCGATGCTCATTGAGGAGTCGTCTCCTTTGTCGCGCCGTGCCCCTCGGCCCGGTGCTCGCCGATTACGTCGATTGTGCCGACGATCGCGTCGTTGAGCGTTTCCAACTCCCCCGCTGGAATCCAGTACTCCGTGTGGAGGCGTGAGCCCACGATTTGGACATCATACTTCGCGAGGAAGTCGGACCGTACCTCGAACCGCGTCACGTACCCGACAGCGCCCCCGGCGGTATTCCATCGGCTCGCGATCTGCACCGCGTACTCCTCGTTGCACACCGGGTAGAAGATAGGCTGCTCGGGCAGGCGCGGCGGGAAACGGCGGTAGCCGCTCGGCACGATGAGGTCAAGCTCGGCTTGGCCGACCGGGCGGTAGCGCGTCGTCGTGGCGATGCCGGGCGCCATGGCCCACAGCATACAGCGCCCCCGGCATGCGGGCGACCTATTCCTACCCCCCTCGGCTACCCCTCGGCACCGTCATGTTCCCGCCGACGGACGTCGTCTCCCTGCTTTCAGCTCGACCGAGATCTGCTTCTTCCGGTGTCAGTGAACGTGTGATCAGCGCCGGCCATGCGTGCGACCTCCCGCGCGACGCGCCAATGCACGGTCAGTGCTCATGAGCGCGAAGGTCGATCCCACGTGACGTCGGCCGAGATCGATCGGCAGGTGCACGTCCCGGTCGTGGACACGGACTCCACGCCTATTTCACCGGCAGCGGCATGGCATGCGTGATCGGCACTTTCCAGGTCGTCGGCCCGAGCAAGCACCCGAATCCAAGGCGTTCCGGGAAGGCCGTCACAGATGCGCGACTCTTCGAGATCGCCGAGGCGGACTTCGAGGAGAAGCGGCGGGCCCTGAAAGGGAACGAGGGCTACCAGTCCGACCCCGTTCTCAGGAGGATGACCGGCTGGATCTTGAAGCATCGCCTCGACATTGCGACGCCCCCCCTTTTCGGACGCTCCGTTCATCAACCTGGCCACATTGGTGCGGGGACGATGATGCGGCGCTCCGCGGTGCCCTACCGCCGCCGATGGCGGTCGCCCGTCCGAGATGGGCGCTGGTGCGCTAAATGGCCGATCCCAGCTCGCGGAGGACGTTGCGGACTTGTCCCACCCTGTCCGCAGGGGTTACCTAGGCCGGCGTGCAGCACGCCGAGCACTTCCTCTCACGCCTCGATCGCCTGCCGCGCAGCGAGGTGGATCTCGCGCTCGAGCTCTACCGCGACCCGGAGCTGCTCCGCGCTGTGCTCGACGCCGCCACGCTGCCGGAGCGCGTCGAGCGGGTGGCGATCTCGCTCGACGATCCCGTGCAGGGCCCGTTCCTGGTCGTCACGCGCGGCGGCCACTTCGTCACGTGCCTCGGTCGGGGCATGCGGGCCGGGGATCTTCCCGTCGTGAAGCGCGGCGAGCTCGACGCGATCTCCCGGAAGGTCGTCCGGCTCCGGGAGAGGATGGACCTCGCGAACCAGCTCGGTGGAGAGCGAGGGCACGCGCGCCTGCTGCGGCGACTGCTCGTCGCGTCCGACTCGGTGAGCCGGGAGGACTTCCTCGCCGTCGCGGCCTGGGAGCCGCTCCTCGGCCATCACGGACGGGAAGAAGCTGCTGGTGAGGTGCTGCGGGACATAGGGGCCGCGTGTGGCATGCGTCCCCGTGGCGAAGGCCCAGACCTCGCGAGGGTTCCAGGTCGTCGACTGGCCGTTGTCCTTCGGCGAGGGGGTGTGATCCCCGTCGAACGCACACCAGCGCGTGGGGGGGCCGCTCGAGCCGCTGCGGCCCGCCTCGGAATGAGGCGAAGCCCTCTGCCGGGTGACCGGACTCCGAAGTAGAGAGGACAAGAAATAGTGGAGCGTCTCGGGAGCATCGACCCTCGACCGCGGAACCTGCCCCGGGCTGACTCGGCGCATTCCTGTGCTTTCCGACTCACGCCGCGCTCGCCGCCCTGCGCGTCAGAGCTCCGAGAACAGGCTCCAGAACGCGTCGGGCGCGAGCGCATCTTGCCGGTCGTGGCCCTTGCCGCTCGTCTCGCACCAGATCACCGGGTAGCCCTCGTCGCAGCCCTGATAGCGCGCGCAGGGCGCCGGATCCTCCGGCACCGGCGCGGACCCCGCGTCGCAGTGGTTCAGCTCGAGCAGGCGATCGCGCTCCGCATGATTGCTCTCGATCCTGTTGGACGTGTCGTCCACGTCGTGGATGAAGATGCGCGCCACCTGCCCCACGCAGCCGCTCGGCCTGCCCGGCGTTCCGCCCGCGACCGTGCCCGCCGCGCGGAGCCTGTCGCCACGCTTGCACGCCAGCATGTTGATGAGCCAGGCGCCGCTGCTGTAGCCGGCGGCGAATACGCGCGACGTGTCCGCGCAGGTGTTCGCGAGCACGTCCGCCAGCATCTGGTCGAAGAAGGCCAGGTCCGGTCCGTCCGACGAGGCATCCCAGCAGATGCCGTCGGAGACGCCGGCGCCGCGCACCAGGATCGCGTCGTCGCCGGTCACGTTCTGCATCGGGACGTTGTTCGTCGCGCTCGAGCAGCCGTGGAACATGAAGACGACGGGGTATGCGCGCGTCGGCTCGTAGTTCTCGGGGAGCCGCACCCACCAGTGCCGCTCGACCGACGCGACGCTCTTCGTGGGTTGCTCGACCCACTCGTTCAGCGCCTGGCTTGCTGCCCGGCCGCAGCCCGCGCTCGGCGTCGCGCTGGAGCCCCCGCCGCCGCCCGCACCGCCGGCAACGCTGGAGCCCCCGCCGCCGCCGGCAGCGCTGGTGCTCCCGCCGCCGCCGGCAGCGCTGGAGCCCCCGCCGCCGCCGGCAGCGCCGGTGCCCCCGCCCGTCGCGCCCGACGAGGCCGAGCTGCCGCCGCTGCCGCTGCTCGTCGCATGGCCGCTCGTCGCGCCGGCGCTCGAAGCGCTCCCGCTCCCCGCGCTCCCACCTGCTCCGGACGTCGCGCCCGGCGGGCTCGGCGCGTCGTCCCCGGCACAGGCCGCGGCGCTCGCGGCGGCGACCGATACGGCCAAGAGCGCGCTCCACTTGCTTCCGCTGATCATCAAGCTCGGCTCCTCTCTCGTCGCCCCTGATCCGGGGCCGTCCGAAGGATGTCCTGTCAACCCCGGGCACTCCCTGCCCCGGGCAGTTCCTGCGCGATCGAGCGGTCTCGAGGAGTGACCTGAGAGCCGAGACCATCGTGGAGATCCCAGGCCGGGGCAACCCTCCTGTCTGCGTCCACGAGCCCCGGCAGCTCCCCCGCCGCCCGCTGGAGCTCGAGCCTTGCCGCGGCTCCGGGCGACGTGGAGGCGCGCGACGAGCGCGGAAACTACCGACGGTCGAAGAAGTCGAAGACGTCGGGCAGCACGAGCGGAACCATGCCTGCATGGTCCGCGTCGACTTCCTTGTACGTGATCGGGTAGCCGCCAGCCATCATCCAGTCGCGCAGCTCCCGGCTGCCGGTCAGGGAAGGCGTGCCGCGGGTCCCTTCCGTCACGAAGACGGGCACGTCGCGCAGCCGGTCCCAAGGATAGCCCGACTCCAGGACGAACGGTCCGGACATCGGCGCCAGAGCCCTCCAGTAGTCGGCGTACTTGGCGCCGATGTACCAGGTGCCGCCGCTCCCCATGGAGTGTCCAGTGAGGAACATCGCGCTGCGATCGATGGGGTACTCGCTCAGCACCAGCTCCAGGACGTTGATGACGTCCTTCTCGCTGAGCTCCTGATCGCGCTCGCGCTCGGGCGTGCGCATGGCCAGGAGCTTCTCCGCCTCCTCGGGTTGCCCGAACACGGCCGGCAGCCGCAGGAAGGTGCCGTACGCGCCGCGGTAGCCGAGCGGCGAGACCAGCAGCACGCCATGCTGGTCGGCCAGCTTCACCATCTGCTTGTCGTTCTGATCCAGGTACGAGCTCTCGTCGTTCGAGGCGCCGTGCAAGAACATCACGAGGGGCAACTTCGACGTGCCGTCCCAGCGCTCCGGGACGCAGACGCGGTAAGGAACGTCGGCGCCGGCGGCTGGAAAGTGATAAGTCCTGCGCTGGTCACCCTTGGCGCGCCACTGCGGAGAGCTGGGATCGGCGATGGACTCGGCGAGCGCTCGCGCCTCGAGCACCTGAGTGCGCGGATCGAGCGTGGTCCCGAACGAGATGGTCACCGGCTCGAATTCGCCTGGACCGCCCGTCCCCGCCGAGCCCGCACCGCCGCCGACGCCGCCGACACCGCCGCTGCCGGCTTCACCGCCGACGCCGCTGCCGGCTTCACCGCCGACGCCGCTGCCGGCTTCGCCGCCGACGCCGCCGCCGGCTCCGCCGCTGGGCGCTCCGCCGCCCACGCCGGCGCCTGCTTGACCTCCCGCGCTGGCCGAGGCGTCTCGAGGAGACCCCCCGCTGGAACCGCCAGAGGCGGCGCCCGCCGTGCTGGCGCCGCCGCCACCTTGACCGGTGGGGGCGGCGCCGCTGTGGCCGTCGTTGCTTCCGCAGGCGGCGAGCGACAGCGCGCACCCGATGCACGCCAGTGACGCAAGGAATCGATGTTTCTTCATGCTCGCTCCCGGGACGTGCTCAGCCCATTCTGGGCGCGCCGCCGAACGCTCATGGATCTCCGAGGCCTACGATGTTCCCGCGACCTCACCCTCCCTCGCGCACGCCACGCCTGCGGCGCCCGCGACGACCGAGCGGGCAGAGCCAGTGCAGAGGTCCGATCCCGAGCCCAGGGCGAAGGGCACGGATGCGCGGTGCCGCCCATCCAAGACAAAGTAGCAAGACGCCCCGAGAGCGAATTGTGAACGATCACATTCTGGGCGTCAAACGAAATTGATCCGCCCGCGGGTCTCCTATCGACCATGACCGCGGCCTGGCGTCCGCCTCGCTTGACGCGCTGCTTCCTCGGTGGGGCTCCGGGACCCCAGTCCTCACCTCGGGATCGAACCTCCCCGCGGCCCCGCCAACAGGAGTTGACATCGAGAATGTGAACGATCACACTGGCGTCCTTCACCGCGCTTGCGGTCTCAGCTCCGTTGTCGGCCTCCGATCCGTCAATCAACTGAAAACGACCTCACGCGGAGGGCGCCTCGTGGAACGCTGCCGGTGAGGGCGGAATCGCTCCTGGGTGTTCAAATGACCAACAAAATTACTCTCGCTCGGGCCACATTGTTCGCGGCGCTGGCCGGCTCTTGCGCTCTCCCGGCTTGCAGTGGTGATGGCGCGAGCGCGTCAGGCGACACCCCTCACGCCGGAACGGGGGGGGCCGCCACCTCGGGCAGCGGCGGCGGCGACACGACCGGCAGTACCACCACGACCGGCGAAGGCGCCACGACCGGCGGCGGCACGACCGGCGACGGCGGCGCGTCCGCGGGTGGCGCGGGCGGCGAGGGGGGAATGGGCGGAGGCGGCGGCTCGCCTGGAGCGGGCGGCTCGGGCGGATCGACGGGAGGCAAGGTCGCCCCCCAGCCGAGCTCGGGTTGCAACAAGGCCAATCCGCAGACGGGCAGCGCGCAGAGCCCACTCACCGTGGCGGGTCACCAGTACTACGTGAAGCTGCCGACCGGCTACGACGCCAGCAAGCCGTATCCGGTGATGATCATGTTCAACCCGACGAACAACCCGATCGGCTGGGCAGAGCAGAACGCGGGCTTCGAGGCGACCGGCCCCAGGGAGGCGTGGATCCGCGTCTATCCTCACCCGGCCAACTCCAACTCGGGCTGGGGGGCGAACGACGTCTCCTTCTTCCAGCCGTTCTACGATCAGATCACGGACAACTTCTGCATCGACAAGGCCCGCGTGTTCGCGGCGGGCGAGAGCTCGGGCGGCGACTTCTCGAGCATCCTCGGATGCGAGCACGCGGACAAGCTGCGCGCGGTGGGCCCGTGCGCCACCAAGAACGTCCCCCAGTATCCGCTCAACGCCAGCACCCGAGAGTGCACCGGGCAGGTCACGGCGGTCGTCATCCACGGAGAGCGCGACTCGGTGGTCGGGACCGACAACGGCCCGAAGACGCGCGACTTCTATACCGCGCTGAACCACTGCCAGGCGAGCACGATGCCCGTCGAAGGGTACACGGACAAGCTCTCGAACTGCGTCATGTTTGAGGGCTGTGATGAGGGCTATCCGGTCTACTGGTGCGAGCACGGAGACCCGAACTACAGCAACACCAATCACGGCTGGCCCGCGTTCGCGCCCAAGTTCCTCTGGGAGCTGTTCTCGACGTACTGAGGGTCATGATCGCCCTGGCCGTGCCCGGCGCAGGGGGCCTGCATCGGCGGTCGATGGGCCCTCGCGCTCGCGGCGGCGGTCGACACGGCAGGCGAGGGGTGACGGCGTGGGAGGGCGGCGCCGGGAAGGCGGCCCTCCTCGACACGCACCGGGGTGGTCCTGAGCACGCGGCTGCACCCCATCCTGCCGGAGATGCCGATCCCGGAGATGGGCCGGCGAGTGATCTACGGCGTCGTGAGCCTCACGATCGTGCTGGTATACGGCCGCCGCCGCGGGCATTCGTAGTGGAGGAGGACAACCCGATGGTCATCGCGCTGACCCCGAGCTTCGAGGTGGTCGACCCGCGCTTCCGCAAGCTCGCGCTCCCACACGTGCACGTCGACACGCTGTACACGGGCTGCCGCTGGGCGGAGGGGCCGGCGTGGTTCCCGGCGGGGCGCTACCTCGTCTGGTCGGACATCCCGAACGACCGCATGCTGCGCTGGGACGAGACCGACGGCTCGGTCTCGGTGTTCCGCCAGCCCGCGATGAACGCCAACGGCCACACGGTCGACCTGCAGGGCCGCCTCGTCTCCTGCGAGCACCGCGGCCGCTGCATCTCGCGCACCGAGCACGACGGCTCGCGCACGGTGCTCGCGTCGCGCTTCGAGGGCAAGCGGCTGAACTCGCCGAACGACGTCGTCGTGAAGTCCGACGGCAGCATCTGGTTCACCGACCCGAGCTACGGAATCGACAGCGACTACGAGGGCGACGCGGCGCCGGGCGAGCAGGGCGCGCAGCGCGTCTACCGCCTCGACCCGGTCTCCGGCGCGCTGACCGCCGTCGCGAGCGACTTCGTGCAGCCCAACGGCCTCGCCTTCTCGCCGGACGAGTCGCTGCTGTACATCGCCGACACCGGCGCGACGCACGTGATGGACGGCCCGCACCACGTGCGCAGGTTCCGCGTCGCCGCGAACGGCACGCTGTCCGGCGGCGAGGTGTTCGCGACCTGCCCGGTGGGCGTGTACGACGGCCTCCGCGTCGACGTGCACGGCAACCTGTGGCTGTCGGCCGGCGACGGCGTGCACTGCCACGCGAGCGACGGCGCGCTGCTCGGCAAGGTGCTGATCCCCGAGGTCGTGGCCAACGTCTGCTTCGGCGGCGCCAAACGCAACCGCCTGTTCATCTGCGGAACGACCTCGCTGTATGCGGTCTACCTGAACACCCGCGGCGCCGGGCGCTAGCGAGCAGCGATGATCGCGGTCCGGCGCCTGTCCCGATTGACGCGGCGCACCGGACGAGCGTCGCCAGCGTGGTTTTCCGCCGGACTCGAAGAGAGCCGCGAGCCAGTCGATTGGAATTGACACACGATATGTGATCGTTCACATTCAACCCGAAGGGGACCCTTTTGCTTTGCCCCGGATAGGTGGTCTCGTCGTGCGCGCCGAGACCTTCGTCATCTGAACGATCTCGGCGAACGATTCGATCTCGGCGAACGATTGCAATCGCGCCGTCATCGCGGAAACCATCGCTGATTCATACGTGCCATCGACCGGCACCACGCGCGCCGCTTCAGCGAGCACGATGGTCGTCGCATCGCTGACCATGCCAAGGGACCAGCAGGGACCTGCTCAACCACCAGAGGTCAGTCAGGAGACAATGATGACCCCACCGTCTTTCTCGATAACCGGCTTGCCGCGCTGCAGGCGGGGGCTCGGCGCGGGGCTCTGCGTCACGGTGCTCCTGCTCGCGGGGTGCACGGGCTCCTTGGGCGATCTGGATCTGGAGGGGAGCGAGGACCCTGTGCCGGGCGGCAGCGGCCCAGCCACCGGCGGCGTGGCGCGCGGCATCGACATGCCGGGGGCGCCGCAGTACCACCGGTTCGTGCGCCTCACGAACTCGCAGTGGGCGAGCAGCGTGCAGGTGGTCCTGAACCTCGCCGCTCCGTCATCGCTGTCCGACGCGTTCGAGAAGCCCGTCGCCGGCACGACGGACTTCACGAACAACGAGCTCCTGCTGAGCGTGAACCAGCGCTCGTGGGGCGACTACCAGTCGGCGGCGGAGGCGCTCGCCGAGGAGGTGACGGCTTCGGACGCGTCGCTCGCCAAGGTGTACCCGGATACGGACGCGGCCGGCTTCATCAAGACCGTGGGGCGCCGTGCGTATCGCCGCCCGCTGACGGACGCCGAGGTCGCCAAATACACCGCGCTCTTCGAGACCGGCGCGGCGATGTCCGGCACGAAGAGCACGTTCGCCAAGGGCGCGCAGCTCGTGATCCGGACGATGCTCCAGTCGCCGCACTTCCTCTACCGTACGGAGCTCGGCGAGGATCGCAGGCCGCTCGATGGCTACGAGATCGCGGCGAAGCTCTCGCTCTGGCTGCGCAACGCCGCGCCGGACGACGCGCTGCTCGACGAGGCGCCCACGCTCACGACGCCGGGAGCGATCGCCGCGGTCGCCGAGTCGATGCTGGAGGAGCCCGCCGCGGCCCTGCGCATGCGGCACTTCCACAGCGAGCTGCTCCACTTCGATCGCTACGCCACCATCAGCAAGGTCGGCGTGCGGGACTACGACGAATCGTTGAACGCGGAGTACGAGGAGAGCGCGTACCTGTTCTTCGAAAAGATCTTCACCGAGGGCCTCGGCGTCAAAGACATCCTCACGTCCACGAGGGGCTTCGTGGGGCCGGGGATGGCGAGCCTCTACGGCCTGGAGCCGATCCGCAGCGGCTTCGCGGAGCGAGACCTCGGCCCCGATCGCGTCGGCTTCTTCTCGCAGCTCCCTTACCTGACGCTGAACGCCCTGAACGCGGAGTCGGACGCGATCCACCGCGGCGTCAGCATCAACCTCGACGTGCTGTGCACGCCGCTCGGCGCGCCGGTGCCCAACCTCCCGCAGCTCCCGCCTCTCGAGCCCGGGCAGACGAATCGTGAGCGCATCACGCGGCTCACCTCCCCCTGCGGTGGCGTGTGCCACAACGAGCTCATCAACCCCGTCGGCTTCGCCTTCGAGCATTTCGACGGCATGGGGCAATATCGGGACGAGGAGAACGGGGGCTTGCCGATCGACAGCAGCGGTGTCTACTCCTTCTCCGAAGGAGCCAAGTCGTTCGCGGATGCCGGCGAGCTGATGCGCCACATGGCCGAGGGCGAGCAGGCCCACCTCTGCTACGCCAAGAAGCTCGCGAGCTTCGCGCTCCAGCGCGACGTCGTCCCGTCGGACTTGCCGCTCGTCGAGACGCTCGCCGGGTTGAGCCGCGGCGCCAGCGGCTCGGTGAAGGAAATGATGCTCGAGCTCGTGAAGCACGAAGCCTTTCGGACTCGCGTGGGAGGCCCGCTGTGAACTCCAAGATCGTGACGAACCTCGCTCATCCGCACGTGGCGCGCCGGCGCGGCATCAATCGGCGCGCGTTCCTGCGCGCCGGCGGCGTTGCCATCGCCCTTCCGTTCCTCGAGGGGTTGCCGTCGCGCTCCGCCTGGGCCGCGGACAGCCCGCCCGTGTTCAGCCTCTACATCGTGGCGGCGTGTGGCGTCGTGGGGGACCGGTTCTTCCCGGACAAGACGGGACCGCTCACGACCGACGGGCTCGCCGCCATGACGGGAAAGGCGACGCACGTGCTCGCGCCTCACGCCCCGAACCTGCTGTTCATCCGCGGGATCAACTTCCCGATGAGGGGGCCCACCAACTGCGGCCACGCGCAGGGCCTGTGTCAGGCGCTCACCGCGCGCCCGGCGCAGGGCGGTGGCAAGACCGCGTCCTCGACCGGCGTGTCCGCGGACATGGTGGTCGCGCAGCTGGTGAACGAGGGCGGCGCCGATCCGCTCACGCTCTACGCCGGCAACCTCAGGAATGGGTACATCGCCGAGCGCATCTCTTTCAAGGGCGGTGGTGCCGGGCAGGTGCGCTCGGCGGACGACAACCCGTACACGCTTTACTCCAAGCTCGTCGGCCTGACGAGCGGCGGTGGCGGCGGCAGGCCGCTCGCGGAGGAGCTCCTCCTCAGCCGCAAGAGCGCGAACGACTTCGTGCGCGAGGAGCTGAACAGCCTGATGCGCATGTCGGCCCTGAGCTCCGCCGACAAGCAGCGCCTCCAGCAACATTTCGACTCCATCCGCGACGCCGAGGTCACGATGGGCCAGATGGGCAGCGCCTGCAGCCAGGCGGGCCTCGCGACGTCGGAGCTCGAGGCGCTCGAGCGCGGCTTCGCGTTCAAGACGGACGGCATGATCGAGGATGTCGCGAAGCTCCACCTCGAGCTCGTGGCGCTGGCGTTCGCCTGCAACTTCAACCGCGTGGCGACGCTGCAGCACGGCGACGGCACGGATCAGACGAAGTATGCGGTGCCGTCGAACGAGGGGCTCCGCTGGCCTTTCCACCACCTCAGCCACCGTGTGCAATCGGACGCTACCTCGGGCAGCAACCCGACGGCCGAGCAAGCGCACGCCGAGATCGACGTGCTCCGCATGCAGACGCTGCTCCACGGCCTCGATCACTTCAAGGCGCGCGACCTGTTCGACAAGTCCATCATCCTGTGGACGAACCACGTCGCGGACGGCCCGTCGCACAGCTTCCGCAACGTGCCGACGATCATCGCCGGAAACGGCGGCGGCTACCTGAAGCAGGGGGAGTACATCGACGCCGGGAACGTCACGAACAACCGCCTCTTCAACGGCCTCATCGCCGCCGCCGTTCGGGACAAGACCGAGTGGACGGAGAACTTCGGCGAGGGTGAGGGCTCCGGGCCCATCGACGGCATGCTCGCTTGAGCGCCATCGCCGGGCGGTGACCCTCGCTGCCGAGCGGGCATCACGACAGCGTGCCTATAGACCAGGGCGTGTGTGCCCATGGCCTGGCCATCCGCCGCTGGATGCGCCTGGCGCCGCGCCCGGTGGCGCCTTGGGACGGGTCATCGCCCCTCCTGATGTTGCCGGCCGTAGACCAGCAGCATCACGATGATCACGGCGCCGTAGATGATCTGGCGGCCGGCCTCGGGCATCTGCAGCACGCTGAGCATGCTCTGGAGCAGCACGATCAGGAGGGTGCCGAGGACGGTGCCGAGGTACGTCCCGCGCCCGCCCAGGATGCTGGTTCCGCCGAGCACCACCGCGGCGATGGCCGGCATGAGGTAGTCGTTGCCCATCGCCTGGTAGGCCTTGTGCGAGAAGCCTGCCAGCAGCATGCCGGTGATGGCGGAGCACACGCCGCACATCACGAAGGCGCCGATCAGCACCCAGTGCGTCCTGACGCCCGAAAGATAGACGGCCTGCTCCTGGTTGCCCACGGCGTAGATGTAGCGGCCGAGCGCGGTCTTCTTCAGCACGAAGGTGCCGGCGCCGCCCACCAGGATCCAGACGAACAGCGAGTTCGGGATGGAGAGCGTCTTGCCCACGGCCAGGACCTCCATCCACGCCGGCGCCTCGCTGCGCGGCGCGAAGCCGCCGGTGTAGAGCACCATCAGCCCCTGAAGCACGGTGTTCGTGCCCAGCGTGAAGATCATCGAAGGCACGCGCAGGGTTGCGACGCCGAGCCCGTTCACCAGGCCCGCGGCGGCGCCGACGGCCAGCCCGCAGGGCAACGCGGCCCAGCCGCCGAGCCCTGCGGACAGCATCGCGCTCGAGGTGAGCACCCACGGCAGCGAGAGATCGATGTGACCGAGCAGGATCACGATCATCATGCCCGTCGCGGCGACGCCCAGGAAGGCGGCGATCTGTAGCTGTTGCAGGATGTAGCCCGGGCTCAGGAAGCTCAGCGTGCCCTGGGTGATCAGCGTGCCGAGCGAGCCGATCACGAGGACGACGCCGATCGACAGCAGCGCGTACCAGGTCGGCCTGTCGATCTCGCCGAAGAGGCTCTTGAGGGAGAGGAGCTGTCGCATCGAGCTCACCTGAAGACGCGCAGCCGGTTCTTGACGCGGACGACCCAGAGCGCGCCGAGGCAGACGGCCGCCAGCAGGATGAGGCCCTCGAACAGCGGCTGGTAGAGCGGGTTGGCGAGGAGGCCCAGCGTCGAGCCCTCGTCGAAGACGCGGAAGTTGAAGGCGACGGAGCGGAGCACCAGCGCGCCGAAGAGCGATCCCAGGGCGCCGCCGATCCCTCCGTACAGCGAGGTGCCCCCGATCACGACGCTGGCGATGGAGTTCAGCGTGTAGGAGCCGGCTTGTGGGATGTCGGCGTTGCCCGACATCGTCTGCAGCGCGAGGTAGAGGCCGCCGACGCTGGCGAAGAACCCCGACAGCGTGTACGCGGCCAGCTTGACGCGCTGGATGCGGACGCCCGACATGTACGCCGCCTCCTGCGACGCGCCGACGGCGTAAGCGCCGAGGCCGTAGCGGGTGCGGCGGTAGTAGGCCCAGAGCAGCGCGAGCAGCGCCATCCAGATCGCGGGCGACGGGATCTTGCCGACGAAGCCCAGCGCGCCGTCGAGGGGGGCGGCGCCCGCGGCCTGCAGCAGCTCGTCGAGATCGAAGGTGGCCGCGAACGCCAGATCGCCATCGACCTGGCCGCCGGGCGTCGGCCTCAGGAACAGCGCGACACCCATGAAGATCGTGCCCGAGGCCAGGGTGGCGATGATCGGTTGCAGGCGGCCGTACACGACGAGGCAGCCGTTGAGCAGGCCCGCCGCCATGCCCACGGCCAGGCACAGCAGGATGCCCAGGAAATTCTCGAGCGCGCCGCCGGCAAGCACGTGCGAGGCCACGCAGTTGACGAGCGTGATCACCGCACCCACGGACAGATCCAGGCCGCCGGTCAGCACGGGGACCGTCTGGGCCATGGCCGCCGCCACCAGCACGAACGACTCGTTGGCGTTCTGCCCCACCAGCGACGCGCTGAAGCCCTTGGGGTGGGACAGCGAGTAGAGCCCGTAGAAGAAGATGCACAGACCGACGGCCACGAGCAGGCCCTGGTTCTGGCGCAGGCGGAGCTTCCAGTCCTTCATCGTGCGTCTGCTCGCGCGCGCTCGGCTTCGCGCTTCGCGCGCTCAGGCCCGCCGCGCAGACCGAGGGCCAGGTCCAGGATGTTCTTCTCGGTGATGTCGGGCCCCACGAGCTCGCCCTGCACGCGGTGCTGGTAGAGGATGAGCACGCGGTCACAGCAGCCGATCAGCTCGTCGTAGTCCGTGGTGTAAAAGAGGATGGACGTGCCGGCGTCCGCGAGCGCGCGGAGCAGCTGGTAGATCTCCTGCTTCGTGCCGACGTCGATGCCGCGGGTGGGATCGTTGAGCATCAGCAGCCGCGGCTCCGTCATCAGCCACTTGGCCAGCACGACCTTCTGCTGGTTGCCCCCGGACAACGACGACACCGGGTGATCGAGCGAGCCGACCTTGATCTGGATGCGGCGCACCATCTCGTCGATGCGCGCGGCCTCGCGCCGGCGGTCGATCACCACGCCGCGCGTGAACCTGTCGAGCGAGGCCAGCGACATGTTCGCGGCGATGGCCATCGGCAGCATCAGACCTTCGGTCTTCCTGTCCTCGGGCACGAGGGCGATGCCGTGCGCGCGGTCCTTGGCCTGGCGCGGGCTCGTCAGCTCGACCGGCTTGCCGTCGATCTTGATCTCGCCGCGCAGACCCTTGAGCACGCCGAACAGGCCGAGCAACAGCTCGCGCTGGCCCTGGCCGTCGAGCCCGCCGATGCCGAGGATCTCGCCCTCGCCGAGCTTGAACGACACGTCCTCGAGCTGCCGCTCCCAGCCGAGGTCGCGCACCTCGAGCCGCGTCGCCGGGAAGCTGCGCGCCGCCGGCTTCGGCGGGAAGACGTGACCCATGTCACGGCCGATCATGAGCTCCACGATCTGGTCGTCGCTGCGCCGGCCCCTGGCGAAGGTCTCGATGTGCCGACCGTTGCGGAAGACCGACATCACGTCCGCGAGCTCCTTGATCTCGTGCATGCGGTGCGAGATGTAGAGCATGCCGACGCCCTGCGCCTTCAGCTCGGCCAGGAGCGCGTAGACCTTCTCGACGTCGCTGCTGGTCAGCGCGGAGGTGGCCTCGTCCAGGATCAGCAGCCGCGGGTCCTTGCCGAGCGCCTTCGCGATCTCGACCATCTGGCGGCGCGAGAGCGGCAGATCGCTCACCCAGGCGTTCGGGTTCACGCCCTCGCAGCCGACGCGCGCCAAGAGCTCCTCGGCCCTGCGGACCTGCGCCTTGCGATCGAAGAGCCCCAGGCGGTTGGTCGGCATGGTGATGCCGATGTTCTCGGCCACGGTCAGCGTCGGCATCAGGGACAGCTCCTGGAAGACGCAGACGACGCCGGCGGCGTTCGCCTCGATCGGGTGGTCGAACCGGACCGGCTCGCCGTGGAGCAAGAGCTCCCCGGCGCTCGGCTTGACCACGCCGCCGATGATCTTGATCAGGGTGCTCTTGCCCGCGCCGTTCTCGCCGAGGATCGCGTGCACCTTCCCCGCCTCGCAGGCGAGGTCGACGCCGCTCAGGGCGGTGACCCCGCCGTAGTGCTTGGAGACGTTCCGGAGCTCGAGGAGCGGAGGGCTCACCGGTTCGGTCATGATGCTGGGGCGCCCCCGGGGCGCTACTTCACGTCGGCTTCCGACTCGTTCATGATCTTCACGCCCGAGATGTTGACCCCGCACGGCGGGAACTCGTTGGGCGTGAAGAAGTTGTCGGAGAGCTGGGAGAAGAAGTTCTCGCCGTCCTTCAGCGTGGTGTGATCGGCGGCGGGGATCGGCACGGAGATCATCTGCGGCAGCACCTTGCCCTGCAGGCCCTCGAGCGCCGCCTTCATCGCGATGGCCGCGAGCCCCGGCGACTGGCCGAGCGACAGGCCCTTCATGCCCTGCTCGTGGTGCTTCGCGATCAGCTTGCGCACGCCGTTCTCGGCCTCCGTGGCGACCGGGATCGGCTTGTGCCCGGCGTCCAGGAGCGCGCGGACGGCGCCCGTCGACCCGCCCTGCGCGAAGAGCGCGTCGAACTCGCGGTGCACGGCCAGCGCGTCGGCCACCGCCTTCTGGGCCTTGCCGTCGTCCCAGCCGCCCACCACCTCCACGATGGTGTAGCTCTTCCCCGGCGCTTCCATGACCTGGCGGAAGCCGACGTGGCGGTCGCGATCGACGGAGTTGCCCTGCAGGCCGCGGACCTCGAGCACCTTGCCCTTCCCTCCGAGCTGCTTGTCGAGGAACTCGCCCCACTGCCGCCCCATCGCCGTCTGGTCCTCGTTGACCTGCATCACCTTGTCCGTGTCGAGCACGTTGTCGAACGGAACCAGGATGACGTCCCTCTTGTCAGCGAGACGGATCACGCGATCGAAGCCGTCGGGGCTGACGGCGAGCGTGACGATGCCGTCGAAGCCCTGGTTGATGAAGTCCTCGATCGCACCGAGCTGGGCCGCGACGTCGGTGCCGGTCGACACCACCTTGAACTCCTTGAGGAGCGGCGCGATGGCCGGGTCCTTGGCGAAGGCCTTGGCCGTCTTGACCATCTGGATGCGCCAGGCGTTACCGACGTAGCCGTTGACGAGCGCGAGGCGGAACGGCGGCTTTCGAGCCGTCCACTGCAGATACTTGGTGTCCTGCTTCCACGGCGCGAAGCACTCGGGGTTGAAGCCGGGCCCCGGCACGATCTTGGGCCCTTGCCCGCGCGGCGCCTGCGCGGCCGCGGCGCTGGCGGAGCCCCCTGCGGCCTGAGTGCTGTCGGGCTTGCCTTTGCAGGCAGAGAGGCCCCAGAGCCCGAGCGCGCAGCTCAACACCGCCACTGCGCGCCGCGCCGGTCCACGAGACTGGCCAATCGACATCGTGCCGTTCCCTTTCGAGCAAGGAGACGTGATCGGATAGAGACCTCTATGGCCTATCACACGTCGTCACGTCCTCGCATGAAACCTTGCGCGATCCGCCATCGTCCTGGAAAAGTGACGCTCTATCGAAAAATTCATGCGCCAAAGGAGCCCCGCTCGGCCGCGAGGGCGCGCCCGAGGAGCCCGATGATGCGCTCCGCATCATAGACGCACCCGCCCCAGCTGCCGCCGCTGGCATCCTGAAGCGCGGCCCACAACCGCGTATCCGCGCTCACTCGGGCGTCGGGTCGAAGGGCTGGATTGGGCGAACGGGCGGCGAGGCCGCCGGCATCCACGCCCACGACGTCCACCGTCCCCTCCAGCCTGCGCGTGTCGATCCGAAGCCTGACGCGGTCGCCGTCGCGCACGCGGCCGATGGGCCCACCCGCCCACGCCTCCGGGCTGACGTGGCCGATGCACGCCCCGGTGGAGACGCCGGAGAAACGACCGTCCGTGACCAGGGCGATACGGTGCCCGTCCTTCACGTGCTTGAGGGCGGAGGTGATCTGGTAGGTCTCCGGCATCCCGATGCCGGGGCCGATGCCGATCAGCACCATCACGTCACCCGGCTGCACGGCGCCCGTCTTGATCGCCTCGATCGCCGCGTGCTCGCTGCCGAACACGCGCGCGGGCCCCTCGTGCAGATAAACGCCGTCCGGTCCGACCGCCTGGGGAGCGATCGCGGTGCTCTTCACGAGCGCTCCCTCGGGCGCGAGGTTGCCGCGCAAGAAGGTCACCGTGCTGGTGAGGCCGCGCTCGCGCGCCCTCCCGGCGGACAGGATCACGTCGTCCGGGTCGATGCGGTCGAGCTGCTGGAGCTTGTCGCGCAGGCGCCGGCGCCGCTCGCTGCGCTCCCACCACTCGAGGTTCTCGCCCACGGTCCGACCGCTGACGGTGCGCGCACCGAGCCGCAGCAGGCCGAGCTCGCGCAGATGGAGCATGACCTCCGGGACGCCTCCCGCGAGGAAGACCTGGACCGTGGCGTAATGTCGCGGCCCGTTGGGCAACACGTCCACGAGCCGCGGAACGAGGGCGTTGATGCGCGCCCAGTCGTCCACCGTGGGGCGCCGGAGCCCGGCCGCATGGGCGATCGCCGGCACGTGGAGCACCAGGTTGGTCGACCCGCCGACGGCGGCGTGCAGCACCATGGCGTTGTGGAGGGAATCGTCGGTGAGGAGGTCCCGCGTGGTCACGCCACGTCGCTCGAGGGCCATGAGCGCGTGCGCGGAGCGGCGGGCGAGGTCGCGCCAGATCTCGGCGCCCGACGGGCTGAGCGCGCCGTGCGGGAGGGCGAGGCCGAGCGCCTCCGCCACCACCTGGCTCGTCGCGGCCGTCCCCATGAACTGGCAGCCGCCGCCGGGGGAACCGCAGGCGCGGCAGCCCATCTCGGCGGCGTGGTCGAGGGTCACCTCCCCGCGCGCAAAGCGCGCCGCGAGGGTCTGGACCTTGGCGGTATCCTCCGCCTCCTCCGCGAGGAGCGTGACGCCCCCCGGCACGAGCACCGTGGGGAGGTCGAGGCTGCCGGCGAGCGCCATCATCATGGCCGGCAAGCCCTTGTCGCAGGTGGCGACGCCGAGCACCCCTCGGCGGGTGGGCAGCGAGCGTATCAGCCTTCGAAACACGATGGCCGCGTCATTGCGGTAAGCGAGGCTGTCGAGCATGCCCACGGTGCCATTGGTCCGCCCGTCGCACGGATCGCTGACATAGCCGGCGAACGGAATGGCCCCGCTGGCCGTGAACGTGCGGGCGGCCTCCTCCATGAGCAGCCCCACCTCCCAGTGCCCCGTGTGGTACCCGAGCGCGATCGGCGCGCCGTCCGGCGCGCGGATCCCCCCCTGCGTGCTGAGCACGAGGAACTGCTTCCCGAGCAGGCGCGCAGGCTCCCACCCCATCCCGGCATTCTGAGTCCAGCCGAACAGCTCGCCGCTGGACATCGCGCGGAGCTGCTCGGCCTCGAGCGGGAGGCGCCCCGACGGGCCGGGCGCGGTCGTGCGCAGGGCGTAGATCGCCTCGCTGCCGGACTCGAGCACCGGGTCCTGGCTCATGCGCGGGGCGGGATGGGATCGCGGGTGGCCCGGCCGTCGACGAGGCGGGATATCCCGAGCGGGTTCTCGTCGCGGAGCTCCGGCGGGAGCAGCGCGGGGGGGCACGACTGGTAGCAAACGGGGCGCGCGAAGCGGAAGATGGCCGCGCTTCCAACCGAGGTGAAGCGCGCGTCGCTGCTCGCCGGGTACGGCCCGCCGTGGTGCATGGCGTGCGACACCTCCACGCCCGTCGGGTAGCCATTGAAGACAAGGCGGCCCGCGACCCGGCCGAGGACATCGACCAGGTCCTGGGCGGCGGCGAGCTCGTCGGCGGTCCCGTGCAGCGTGGCGGTGAGCTGGCCGTCGAGCGCGCCGAGGAGCTGGAGCAGCTCTCCGCGGCTCGAAGCGGTGACGAGCAGCGTGTACGGCCCGAAGATCTCGTGCGCGAGGTGCGGCTGCCGTGCGAAGTCGGCGGCGGAGACGCGCGCGACGCGCGCGCCGGTGTCGGTCAGCCACGCCACGCCTTGCAGCTCCCGCACGGCGCGGTCGAACGACGCCTGGATGCCGGCGTGCAGCATCACACCGGGCGTGATGGCGCGGGCTCGGTCGGCGACCGACCGCGCAAACGCATCCCATTCCGGGGAGGAGAGCCCCAGGACCAGGCCCGGCTTGGTGCAGAACTGGCCGACGCCGAGCGTGCACGAGCCGACCAGCCCTTCGGCGATCGCGTCGCGGCGCTCGCGCAGCGCGCCGGGCAGCACGATGAGCGGGTTGATGCTGCCCATCTCCGCAAAGACGGGGATCGGCCGCGGGCGGGCGGCGGCGGCGTCCCAGAGGGCGCGGCCGGCGCGGATGGACCCGGTGAAGCCCACCGCCTGGATCGCCTCGTGGCGCACCAGCGCGAGCGAGACCTCGGGCGAGGCGCCGTGCACCATGACGAACACGCCCACGGGCAGGCCCGCCTTCTGCACGGCGGAGCGCAGGGCCGAGGCCACGAGGTCGGAGGTGCCGGGGTGCGCCGGGTGGGCCTTGACCACGACCGGGTTGCCCGCCGCGAGGGCGGAGGCGGTGTCGCCGCCGGCGACGGAGAACGCGAGGGGGAAATTGCTCGCGCCGAAGACGGCCACCGGACCGATCGGTCGCAGCATGCGGCGCACGTCGGGGCGCGGGAGCGGCTTGCGGTCCGGCAGCGCGGGATCGATCCGGGCATCGACCCAGGAGCCCTCGCGCACGACGGCGGCGAACAGGCGTAGCTGGCCGGTGGTGCGGCCGCGCTCGCCCTCGAGGCGGGCGACGGGCAGCCCGGTCTCCCGGTGCGCGGTCTGGATCAGGGCATCGCCGAGCGCCACGATCTCGTCGGCGGCGGTCTCCAGGAAGCGGGCGCGCATCTCCGGATCGAGGCCGGCGAAGGCCCGCGCCGCCGCGGCGGCGGCGCGGGCGGCGGCGTCGATCTCGGCGGCGGTGGCGTCTCGGTAAGCACCGAGCTTCTCCCCGGTGGCGGCGTTGTGGGCGAAGAATTCCATGGTTTCAGTGCGGAACCGGCGATGAACGTCTCGACTTCGTGAGCTTTCTACGATGCGCCTCGTCAACCTCGGGATACCGGGTTCGCCAGCGTGCCGACGCCCCGGATCGTGATCTCCACGAGGTCGCCAGGCTCCAGGGTGAGCGAGTCTGGCGGCACGATGCCGGTCCCGGTCATGAGGACGACGCCCGCGGGGCAGCTCAGCTCGCGCGTGAGGTAGGCGACGAGCTCCTCGGGCCTGCGCCGCATCCGCGCGGTCGAGGTCTCCCCCGCGAACACCGCCTCGCCCGCGCGCCGGATCGCGAGCTGGATGGAGAGCGCGCGCAGATCCAGCCCGGGCTCGTCCGCGAGCGCGATGGCGGGGCCGAGCGCGCAGCAGCCGTCGTAGATCTTCGCCTGCGGCAGGTAGAGGGGGTTGTCGCCCTCGATGGACCGCGACGAGACGTCGTTGCCGGCCGTGTAGCCGACGATGCGGCCCGCCGCGGACACGACGAGCGCGAGCTCCGGCTCGGGCACGTTCCAGCTCGAGTCGCGACGGACGCGCACCGGCGCGCCCGGGCCGGCCACCAGGCGGGGCACCGCCTTGAAGAACAGCTCCGGGCGCTCGGCGTCGTACACGCGATCGTAGAAGTCGCCGCCGCCGGCGCTCTCTTCCTTGCGCGCGTCGCGCGACCGCTCGTAGGTGACGCCCGCCGCCCAGACCTCCTGTACGTCGATCGGGGCGAGCAGCGGGACGTCGGGCGGGAGGGGGTGGACCGCGGCGCGCGCGCGCGCGTCGCGCACCGCGCCGAGGGGATCGGGCAAGGCGAGCCACGAGGCGACGGACGCGAACGCGTCCGGGGACGCCGCCGTGAGGTCGTGGCGCGCTCCCCGCTCGTCCTCGATCCCGAGGCGCGGCCCGCCACCGCCGGCAAAACGAAACAGCTTCATGTCCGCGCCTCCCGACAGGCCCGCCCTGTCGATCTGGATCGTCTCGAGCCGAGCACGCCGGGGGCACGCCGGCCTCGTGGAGCACCTCGGCGAGGAGATGATCCATTATTTACGCGCTCTGTAAAGCCACTTCTTCGCGCTCGCCGCTGCTCCTCGCGTGCGCGTCGACCCAGCCCGCCCCGACGAGGATCGAGAAGGCGTCGCCCTGCGACGAGGACGCCGCGCGCCCGAACGGCGCCCTCGCGCCCCGTCGCTCGAGCCGCGCTACGCCGGCGCCTGAGCCTTGATCCGGGGCATCACCTTGGAGGCGAAGAGCCGCAGGCTCCTCTCTGCGACGTCGTAGGGCATCCCAGCATAGCTGAAGACCCCCACGAACGCCCCGGCGCCGGAGCGCCGCTTGATATCCATGATCTTCTCGTAACACTGCTCCGGCGTCCCGAAGCTCTGAAGGTTCACGAAGAACTCCGTCATCATGTCGATGCCCCCCGGAGCGCTCATCATCTGCTGCAACGTCCTGTAGCTCTCATACCCCCGCATCTTCGCCAGATGATCCCCCACGAGCTCGTAATGCCGCACCAGCGAGCTCCAGTAGCCGCCGATGTGCTCGACGGCGTGCCTGCGCGCTCGCGCCGCGTCCTCGTCGCAGAGGACCCAGCCGGCGACGACCGGCGGCGGCGCCTCGACGCCGTTCACCTCCCGGAAGATGCGCCGGTATTCGCCGAGCTCGGCCGCCATCACGTCCCAGGGCTTCTGCGGCATGATCAGCATGCCGATGCCGAGCTTGGCCAGGATGGCGGAGGACTCGGGAGACACGGCCGCAGCGTACGTGCGGCCGCGAAACGACTTGAAGGGGCGCGGCCGGAGCTCGCGCCTCACCTGCTTGACGAACTTGCCGTCAAACTCGCAGTACCCGCGCTCGAGCCCTTGCAAGATCATCTGCGCCGCCTCGGCGAAGATCTCGCGGCTGTCCTCCTGCCGGACCCCGAACCCCTCGAACTCGACGCGCCCGAGCCCCCGCCCGATGCCGAAGAGAAAGCGCCCGTCGCTCAGGTGGTCGAGCATCACCGCCTGCTCCGCCACCCGCATCGGCTGGTGCCACGGCAGCACCACCACCATCGAGCCGAGCTGGATCCGCCGCGTGCGCCCTGCGAGATAGCTCAAATACTGCAGTACGTCGGGACACACCGTGTGCCCCGTGAAGTGATGCTCCACACCCCAGATCGAGTCGAAGCCGAGCGGCTCCGCCAGGTCCGCCAGGCGAAGCTCATTGCGATAGACGTCGCCATCCGTGCGCCCCTCATCCTCGGCCTGAAAAATGACTCCCATCCCGACGTGCATGGATCTCTCCATTCATACGCTTGAATTTTGCAGTCTCAGGTCGCCTTCAGGCCAGAGTAGACGTGGCCGCGAATCACACACACATCCTTGTGAACATCGGTCCAAATTTCTGTTAAGTTATGTTGCGTCGCTTGAGCGCCGCTCGATCATGTGTCAATTGCTCGGGCAGACTGCGATACATGCTTTCAGCCAGGATCAAGCAGTCCGTGGGCCTCGGTAGCTAGCGCACAGGCGAAGGAAGTCAAGTCGGCAGGTCGCGATCGTGAGGTTACGCATTACCTTTCATGACACCATGTCTTATGTCGTCTCCGTCGATGGGATGAGTCGTGTGCGCGAGACTCGAGTAGCACCATGACGGACGAGCTCGCCGATTCGAGGGCGGCGTCGCCGGCGGAGGGCGAGCTCCGCGCCTTGATCGCATCCCTTCTCGGGGAGCGGCTGCGCATCGATCCGCGGTCGATCGATCTCCGCGAGCGGTTCAGCCGTCATGGGCTCGACTCACGCGGGGCGACGGACCTCCTCGCGGACCTGGCCCGGGCGCTCGGACGCCCCCTGTCCCCCATCCTGATCTGGCAACACCCGACCCCCGAGGCCCTGGCGCGTCACCTGGCCGGCGGGACGAGCGAGCGCGGAGCGCCCGTGCAGGATCGTCCACACCCCGAGGACGAGCCCATCGCGATCATCGGCATGGCCTGTCGCCTCCCGGGCGCCGCGAGCCCGGAGGCCTTCTGGCGGCTGCTCCGAGGCGGGGTGAGCGCGATCACCGAGGCGCCGAGGGAGCGGTGGGACCCGGACGCGCTGTTCGATCCCGACCTCGCCGCCCCCGGCAAGATGAACACCCGCTGGGGAGGGTTCCTCGACCGGATCGACGGCTTCGATCCGATGTTCTTCGGCATCTCGCCCCGTGAGGCCGCCGCCATGGACCCGCAGCAGCGGCTCATGCTCGAGCTCGGCTGGGAGGCCCTCGAGGACGCCGGGATCGTCCCGAGGTCGCTGAAGGGCAGCCAGACCGGCGTCTTCTTCGGATCCATCTGGGACGACTACGCGACGCTGCTTTATCAGCACGATCTGCAGGCCATCACGCAGCACACGGTGACGGGGCATCATCGCAGCATCATCGCGAACCGCGTCTCGTACACGCTGGGCGTGCACGGCCCCAGCATGACGATCGACTCGGCGTGCTCGGCGGCGCTGGTCGCCGTGCACCTGGCCTGCGAGAGCTTGCGGCGCGGCGAGTCCACGCTCGCCCTCGCGGGGGGCGTGAACCTGAACATCATCCCGGAGAGCACGATCGGGATGTCCAAGTTCGGCGGCCTGTCCCCGGACGGCCGTTGCTTCACGTTCGACGTGCGGGCGAACGGCTACGTGCGCGGCGAGGGCGGCGGCGTGGTGGCGCTGAAGCGCCTCTCGCGCGCCATCGCGGACGGGGATCCGATCCACTGCGTCATCCGCGGCAGCGCGGTGAACAACGACGGCGAGACCAACGGGCTGACCGCCCCCAATCCGCTGGCGCAGGAGGCGGGCTTGCGCCTCGCGTACCGGCGGGCAGGCGTCGATCCTGCCGACGTCCAGTATGTCGAGCTGCACGGCACCGGGACGCAGCTCGGCGATCCCATCGAGGCGGCGGCGCTCGGCGCGGTGCTCGGGGAGGCGAGGCCCCCCGACCGCCCGCTGCTCGTGGGCTCGGCCAAGACCAACGTCGGTCATCTGGAAGGCGCCGCTGGCATCGTCGGCCTGCTCAAGGTGGCGCTCTGCATCAAGCACCGAGAGCTCGCGCCCAGCCTCAATTTCGAGGAGCCGAACCCCCATATCCCGCTCTCCGATCTGAACCTCGCCGTAACGCGCGCCCTCAGCCCGTGGCCGGCCCCGGATCGGCCTCTCCTGGCCGGAGTCAGCTCCTTCGGCATGGGAGGGACGAACTGCCACGTCGTGCTGACCGAGTGGTCGTCGCCCCAGGTCGCGCTCCTCCCCCTCTCGGCCGAGAGCCCCGCGGCGCTGCGGGCGCAGGCGGAGCGGTGGCTGGAGACCACGGCGCCGCCCGACGGCAGCGCCCCCTCGTCGCTCCTCTGGGCTCGAGCCGCGAGCCCAGAGGAGGCCGGCGCGCATCGGCTCGCGGTGACCGCGCGCTCCACCGACGAGCTCAGGCGACGCCTGCGAGGGTTCCTCGACGGACGGACGCAGGTGGGCGTGTCGGCGGGTCGAGCGGAGCCCGGCGCCGCGGCCGACGTGGTCTTCGTCTTCGGCGGTCAGGGGTCGCAGTGGCCCGGCATGGGCCTCCGGCTGCTGCGCCGCGAGCCCGTGTTCCGGGCCGCGATCGAGCGGTGCAGCCGCCTGATCCAGCGGCACCTCGGCTGGTCCCTCGTGGACGAGCTGACGGCCGATCCGCAGGGCTCGCGGCTCGATGGAATCGACGTCAGCTTCCCGGCCATCGTGGCCACCGAGATCGCCGTCGCGGCGCAGTGGCGCGCCCTGGGGGTCCGGCCCGCGGCCGTCGTGGGCCACAGCATCGGCGAGATCGCGGCGGCTCATGTCGCCGGCGTCCTGAGCCTCGACGACGCGATGCGGATCGTCTGCGCCTACGCGCGCGTCCTCGGGCAGCTCCGGGGAAGAGGCGTCATGGGCGTCGTCGGGCTGTCATGGGAAGAGTCCGCCGAGGCGCTGCGCGGAGCCGAGGGGCGCCTCTTCCGCGCGATCCAGCAGAGCGCCGACGCGACGGTGCTGGCGGGCGAGCCGGACGCGCTCGACGCCGTCTTCCAGGCGCTCGGGCGCCGGGACGTCTTCTGCCGCCGCGTGGCGACGGACGCCGCGCCCCATTGCCCCATGGTCGACGGCCTGCGCGAGGAGCTGCTCGAGGCGCTCCGCGAGGTGCGGCCCCGCGACGCGACCCTCCCCGTCGCCTCCGAAGTGACCGGATCGGTGCTCCCGGGCGAGCGCTTCGACGCGCGCCACTGGGTGCGGAATCTCTGTGATCCGGCCCTGTTCTCGACGGCGATCGATCATCTCCTGCAGGAGGGGTTCCGCACCTTCGTCGAGATCAGCCCGCATCCCATCGCCCTCCACGCCATCCAGTCGAACCTGCGCCGCTCCGGCCTCCAGGGGGTCGCGCTGCCGTCGCTCCGCCGCGACGAGGACGAGCGCGAGGTGATGCTGGACACGCTGGGGACCCTCCATGTGACCGGCGCGCCGGTGAGGTGGGAAGCGCTGCGTTCGGCCGGTGGGTCCGGGCCGGCGGCGCGCGGGGAGGCGCCGCCGGCGCTGCCGCTGCTCCTGTCGGGCAAGACGGACGCGGCCCTGCGGGCGCAGGCCGACGCGCTGCGGGCGCACCTGGATCGGCACCCGGGGGCTCGGCTCGCGGACATCGCCTGGTCCCTCGCCACCACGCGGACGCACTTCGAGCGGCGGGCGGCGGTGGTCGCGCGCGACCGCGCCGCGCTCCTCGACGCCCTGAGCGCCCTCGCCGACGGTCGCCTCGCCCCCGAATCGA
Organism: Sorangium cellulosum; assembly: GCF_004135735.1. Classification (GTDB taxonomy): domain Bacteria; phylum Myxococcota_A; class Polyangia; order Polyangiales; family Polyangiaceae; genus Sorangium; species Sorangium cellulosum_F. Next base: position 9,963,241 of record NZ_CP012670.1, read on the forward strand.
CGGTGCTCGGCGAGGCCAGGGCGCGGGGCGCGCTCGTCTTCGTCTTTCCGGGACAGGGATCGCAATGGCCCGCGATGGCGAGGGCGCTCCTCGAGACCTCCGAGGTCTTTCGCGAGCACATCGAGGCCTGCGCCCGCGCGCTGGCCCCTCACGTCGGCTGGTCGCTTCTCGACGTGCTCCGCGCCGAGGAGGGCGCCCCCGCGCTCCAGCGGGCCAGCGTCGTGCAACCGGCGCTCTTCGCCATGATGGTCTCGCTGGCCGCGCTCTGGCGCTCGATGGGCGTCGAGCCGGACGCGGTCGTCGGCCACAGCCAGGGCGAGATCGCCGCCGCGTGCGTGGCGGGCGCGCTGTCGCTCGAGGATGCGGCCAAGGTGGTCGCGCTCCGCAGCCGCGCGCTCGCCCGGCTCGAAGGACAGGGCGCCATGGCCGCCGTGGAGCTCCCGGCCGCCGAGCTCGAAGGGCGCCTCGCGCGCTGGGGGGAGCGGCTGTCCATCGCCGCGGTCAACAGCCCTCGCTCCACCGTCGTCTCGGGCGATCCGGACGCCGTCGACGCGTTGCTCCGCGATCTCGCGGCCGCGCACGTCTTCGCCCGCAAGGTCCGCGTCGACTACGCCTCGCACTGCGCCCAGGTGGAGGCGATCCGCGAGGAGCTCTTGGCCGAGCTCGCGGGGACGACGCCGCGCCCGACGACCATCGCCCTCTACTCGACGGTGCGCGGCGACAAGCTCGATGGAAGCGAGCTCGACGCCGCCTACTGGTACCGGAACCTGCGGCAGACGGTCCGCTTCGCCGACGCCGTGCAGCGGCTCCTCTCCGGAGGACATCGGTTCTTCGTGGAGGTGAGCCCCCATCCGGTGCTCACGCTGGCGGTGCAGGAAGCGATCGAGGCGTCGGGAGCTCCCGCCGCGGCCGTCGGCTCGCTGCGGCGGGACGAGGGGGATTCCCGGCGGTTCCTCCTCTCGCTGTCCGAGCTCCACACGCGCGGCCTCGACCTCGACTGGACCAGGATCCTGTCCGACGGCCGGAGGGTGCCGCTGCCCACCTACGCCTTCCAGCGCGAGCGCTACTGGCTCGATGCGCTCAAGGCCCCTCGCGCCGGCGTGGCCTCCGCGGGCCTCTCCCCCGCCGATCACCCCCTGCTCGGCGCCGCGGTCCGGCTGGCCGACACCGGCGGCTTGCTCCTGACCGGCCGCCTGTCGCTGGAGAGCCACCCCTGGCTCGCCGGCCACGCGGTCTTCGATGTCGTCGTCCTGCCCGGCACGGCCTTCGTCGAGCTCGCGCTCGTCGCAGCTCACCACGTGGGCCAGGGCCGCATCGAGGAGCTCACGCTGGAGACCCCGCTGTCGCTGCCGCCGACGGGCGCCGTTCATCTCCAGCTCTCCGTCGGCGCCCCGGACGAGGCGGGACGCCGATCGCTGGTGATCCACGCGCGCCCTGAAGAACGCCGGAGCCCGACCCTCGTCGACGGCGCCCCGCCCGACGCGCCGTGGATCCGGCACGCCACCGGCACGCTCGGGCCCGCCGCCCCGGCCTCCGACGCGCCCCCGTTCACCCTGCGCGAGTGGCCGCCTGCGGGCGCCTCCGCGCTCGATCTGGACGGGGCCTACGACCGCCTCGCCCGCGCAGGGCTCGCCTACGGCCACGACTTCCAGGGGCTCCTGGCCGCCTGGACGCGCGGCGACGACGTGTTCGCCGAGGTCGAGCTCCCTGAGCCTCCCGCGCAGGAGGCGAGCAGCTTCGGCCTCCACCCGGCCTTGCTCGACGCGGCCCTCCACGCGCTCCTGCTCGCGACGCACGGCCCGGACGAGGTATCGCTCCCGTTCTCCTGGGCGGGCGTGTCCCTTCACGCGACCGGGGCCACCCGCCTGCGGGTGCGCTTCTCACGCCGCGCCGGGGACAGCGCGGCCTCGATGGCCATCGCCGACGCCGCGGGGGAGCCGGTCGCGCAGGTGGACGCCCTCCGCACGAGGCCTGCGTCGAGGGAACAGCTCCAGGGCGCCCGCGCCTCGCGCCTCGATGCGCTCTATCGCCTGGGCTGGTCACCCATGCCCAGCGCCTCCCCCGCGCCGCTCACCGGGCGCTGGGTCGTGCTCGGGGCCGACGACGGCGGACTGCTCGCCGCGCTCGGAGGGCCCCGCGGAGGCGGCGTCCCCACCCGCGCCGGCACGGCCGCGGCCCGCGTCGAGCGGCACACCGATCTCGCCGCGCTCAGGGAGGCTCTCGACCGGGGCGAGCCTGCGCCCGAGGTCGTCGTCATCTCCTGGATCTCGCGCGCGAGCGAGGTCGTCGACGTCGTAGAGGCCGCTCACGACGCCGTCCAGCGGGGGTTCGCGCTCCTCCAGGCCTGCCTCGTGGACGAGCGCCTCGCCGAGAGCCGGCTCGTCCTGCTGACCCGCCGCGCTGTCGCCACGCGGCCCGACGAGGACGTCGTCGATCTGGTCCATGCCCCCCTCTGGGGTCTCGTGCGCTCGGCTCAGTCCGAGCACCCCGATCATCCCCTGTTCCTCATCGACCTCGACGACGCCGAGGCGTCCCTGCGCGCGCTGCCCGCCGCGCTCGCGTCCGGCGAGCCCCAGCTCGCCCTGCGCGGCGGAGCCCTGCAGGTCCCGAGGCTCGCCGGCGTCCGGGAAGGGGCGAGCCGCGCCGCCGCCCGCCCGCTCGACCCCGACGGCACGGTGCTCATCACAGGCGGCACGGGCACGCTCGGCGCGCTGGTCGCCCGCCACCTCGTCGAACGGCACGGCGTCCACCACCTCCTCCTCGCATCCCGTCAGGGCCCCTCCGCGCGAGGCGCCGAGTCCCTTCGGGCCGAGCTCGCCGCCGCGGGCGCGCGCGTCACGCTCGCCGCGTGCGACACCGCCGATCGTGACGCCCTGGAGCGGCTGCTCGCGGCCATCCCCGACGACCACCCGCTGACCGCCGTCGTCCACACCGCCGGGGTGCTCGACGATGGCGTCGTCCTGTCCCTCACCCCGGATCGCATCGGCCGGGTCCTGCGACCCAAGGTGGACGCGGCCTTCCACCTGCACGAGCTCACGAAGACGCTCGATCTCTCCGCCTTCGTGCTCTTCTCCTCGATCGCCGGCGTGCTCGGCACCCTGGGCCAGAGCAACTACGCCGCGGCCAACACCTTCCTCGACGCCCTCGCCCATCATCGCAGGGCCCACGGACTGCCGGCCACCTCGCTCGCCTGGGGCTACTGGGCCGACCGCAGCGGCATGACCTCGCACCTGGCCGACGCCGACCTCGCGCGGCTGTCGCGCTTCGGCATGGGCGCGCTCTCGTCCGACGACGCGCTCGCGCTCCTCGATGCGGCCCTGAGGTGCCCCGACGCCCTGCTCGTTCCGGCGCGCATCGACATGGGTCGAGGCGCCGCGGCCTCGGGGCCCTCCAGCGCGGGTCGGGGCGCCTTCGCGCCGCCGCCGGTGCTCCGAGGTCTCGTCCACGCCACGGCGCGGCGCCCCGTCGCCGGCCGCGCCGGCGGGTCACAGGCCCAGCGGCAACGCCTCGCCGCCCTGTCCGGCGCCGATCGCGACCGCGCCCTGCTCGACCTCGTCCTCACCGAGGCGGCGACCGTCCTCGGCCTCGCGCAGCCGAACGCCATCGAGCCGGGCCGCCCGCTCCAGGAGCTCGGCCTCGACTCCCTCATGGCCGTCGAGCTGCGCAGCCGCCTCGGCGCCGCCGCCGGCCTGCGCCTGCCCGCCACGCTGCTCTTCGACCACCCCACGCCTTCCGCCCTGGTCCGGCGGTTGCGCGCGGAGATCGACGGCCATCGCGGCGAGGCCGCCTCCTCCTCGGCGCCCCCTCGCTCGGCCTCGGCCCCGGGGATCGCGAGCAACGAGCCCATCGCCATCGTCGCGATGAGCTGCCGTTTCCCCGGCGGCGTCCGCACCCCCGAGGAGCTCTGGGCGCTGCTCCAGCGCGGCGGGGACGCGATCTCCGCCTTCCCCGAGGGCCGCGGCTGGAACCTCGATGAGCTCTACGATGCCGACCCCGACGCAAGGGGCAAGAGCTACGTGCGCGAGGGGGGCTTCCTCCACGACGCCGACCGCTTCGACCCCGCGTTCTTCGGCATCAGCCCCCGCGAGGCGCACGCCGTCGATCCGCAGCAGCGCCTGCTCCTCGAGACCTCCTGGGAGGCCGTCGAGCGCGCCGGCATCGACCCCGTGTCCATTCACGGAAGCCAGACCGGCGTCTTCGTCGGCATGATGTACCACGACTACGGCGCCCGCTCGTTCCAGGCGTCCGACACCCTCGATGGCCACGTCTGGATCGACAGCGCCGCGAGCGTGGCGTCGGGGCGCATCGCGTACACGCTGGGGCTCGAGGGCCCCGCGGTCACGGTCGACACGGCGTGCAGCTCGTCGCTGGTGGCGCTCCACCTGGCGTGTCAGGCGCTGCGCCAGGGGGAGTGCTCGCTGGCGCTCGCCGGCGGGGTCGCGGTCATGGCGACGCCGACGACGTTCATCGAGTTCAGCCGGCAGCGCGCGCTGGCGCCTGACGGGCGCTGCAAAGCGTTCTCCGCGAGTGCGGACGGCACGTCGTGGGGCGAAGGGGTCGGGATGCTGCTGCTGGCGCGGCTCGAGGACGCACAGCGAAGCGGCTATCCGATCCTCGCGGTCGTCCGCGGCTCGGCGGTGAACCAGGACGGCAGGAGCCAGGGGTTGACCGCGCCCAACGGCCCGGCGCAGCAGCGCGTGATCCGCCAGGCGCTGGCCAGCGCCGGGCTGTCGCCGGCCGACGTGGACGCCGTCGAGGCCCACGGCACGGGGACCACGCTCGGGGACCCGATCGAGGTCCAGGCGCTGCTGGCCACGTACGGTCAGGAGCATGGCGACGACAGGCCCCTCTGGCTGGGCACCCTCAAGTCCAACCTCGGCCATACCCAGGCCGCGGCGGGGGTGGCGGGCGTCATCAAGATGGTCCTGGCCCTGCAGCACGGGCTGTTGCCCAGGACGCTGCACGCCGAGCAGCCGTCGCCCAAGGTCGACTGGTCTCAGGGCACGGTCCGCCTGCTGACCGAGCCGGTGGCCTGGGAGCCGAACGGCCGGCCGCGCCGCGCCGGCGTGTCCTCCTTCGGCATCAGCGGCACCAATGCCCATGTCGTGCTGGAGGAAGCGCCTGCGGCCCTGGAGGAAGCGCCTGGGGCCCTGGAGGAAGCGCCTGGGGCCCTGGAGGAAGCGCCTGCGGCCCTGGAGAAAGCGCCCTTGGCCCCGCCGCCGTGGCTGTTGTTCCCGGTGTCGGGCAAGACCGACGCGGCCCTGCAGGCGCAGGCCGCCGAGCTCGGGGCCCATCTCGAGGCCCATCCCGAGCTCGCGCTGCTGGACGTCGCCTGTTCGCTCGCCACCACCCGGACGCACTTCGAACGGCGGGCCGTGGCGGTCGCGAGCGACCGCGCAGCGCTCCTCGAAGCGCTGGATGCCCTCGCGCAGGGCCGCGCCGCGCCGAGCTCCGTGCTCGGCGAGGCGGTCGTCCGCGGGGGCGTGGTCTTCGTCTTTCCCGGGCAAGGCTCGCAGTGGCCCCACATGGCCAGGGCGCTCCTGGACAGCTCCGAGGTCTTTCGCGAGCACATCGAGGCCTGCGCCCGCGCGCTGGCTCCTCACGTCGACTGGTCGCTGCTCGACGTGCTCCGCGCCGAGGAGGGCGCCCCCGCGCTCGAGCGGGCCAGCGTCGTGCAGCCGGCGCTCTTCGCCATGATGGTCTCGCTGGCCGCGCTCTGGCGCTCGATGGGCGTCGAGCCCGACGCGGTCGTCGGCCACAGCCAGGGCGAGATCGCCGCCGCGTGCGTGGCGGGCGCGCTGTCGCTCGAGGATGCGGCCAAGGTGGTCGCGCTGCGCAGCCGCGCGCTCGCCCGGCTCGAAGGACAGGGCGCCATGGCCGCCGTGGAGCTCCCGGCCGCCGAGCTCGAAGGGCGCCTCGCGCGCTGGGGGGAGCGGCTGTCCATCGCCGCGGTCAACAGCCCTCGCTCCACCGTCGTCTCGGGCGAGCCCGACGCCATCGACGCGCTGCTCGACGAGCTCGAGTCGGCGCACGTCTTCGCCCGCAAGGTCCGCGTCGACTACGCCTCGCACTGCGCCCAGGTGGAGGCGATCCGCGAGGAGCTCCTGGACTGCCTCGCTGGCGTCGCGCCGCGCTCATCCACCCTTGCGTTCTACTCCACGGCGCACGGCCACAAGCTCGATGGCACCGAGCTCGACGCCGACTACTGGTACGAGAACCTCCGGCGGACCGTCCGCTTCGCGGACGCCGCCCAGGCGCTCCTGGCCGATGGACATCGCTTCTTCGTCGAGGTCAGCCCCCACCCGGTGCTCACGCTGGCCGTGCAGGAGATGCTCGATGCCTCCGGCACCCCGGCTGCCGCCGTCGGCTCGCTGCGGCGCGACGAGGGTGACCTCCCCCGTCTCCTGCTCTCGCTGTCGGAGCTGCACACCCACGGCCTGGCCCTGGCCTGGACCAAGGTCCTGCCCGCCGGCCAGAGGGTGCTCCTGCCCACGTACGCCTTCCAGCGCGAGCGCTACTGGCTCGCGGCGCCCGCGCCCCGCAGCGCGGAGGTGACCTCGGCCGGCCTCGGCGCCGCCGACCACCCGCTGCTCGGCGCCGCCGTGGTCCTCGCGACCACCGGCGAGCTGCTCTTCACCGGGCGCCTGTCGCTCGAGAGCCACCCCTGGCTCGCCGGCCACGCGGTCTTCGAGGCGGTCCTGTTGCCCGGCACCGCCTTCGTCGAGCTCGCGCTCGCCGCCGCCCGCCACGCCGGGCTCGGCCGCATCGAGGAGCTCACGCTGGAGGCTCCGCTCGCGCTGCCGCCCCGGGGAGCTGTCCATCTTCAGCTCTCCGTCGGCGCCCCGGACGAGGCGGGGCGGAGGTCGCTGACCCTCCACGCCCGCCCGGAAGGCGAGGACGACTCCCGCTGGACCCGCCACGCCACAGGCGCGCTCGCCCCCGCCGCCGACGCGACGCCCTTCGACCTGCGCGACTGGCCGCCCGCCGGCGCCGAGCCGCTCGACCTGAACGACCTCTACGAGCAACTCGCCGGCGCGGGGCTCGCGTACGGCGACGACTTCCAGGGCCTCGCTGCCGCCTGGAAGCGCGGAGACGACCTGTTCGTGGAGGTGTGCCTCCCCGAAGGTCTCGCCCAGGATGCCGGCCAGTTCGACCTCCACCCGGCGCTGCTCGACGCCGCCCTCCACGCCTTCGCGCTGGAGATCTGGAATCGCACGGGCAACATCGTGCTCCCCTTCTCCTGGGCGGGCGTGTCCCTGCACGCGACCGGAGCGTCCAGCCTGCGCGTGCGCCTCTCTCGAAGGGAGGAGGACGGCGCGGTCTCGCTGACCGTCGCCGACGCCGCGGGCGAGCCCGTCGCATCCATCGACGCCCTCCGCACGAGGCCCGCCTCCCCGGAACCGATCAAGAGCGCGCTCGCCTCGCATCACGACGCGCTCCGCCGCCTGGAGCGGACGACGCCCCCCGGCGCTGGCGCTCCGCCCCGCGCGAGGCGCAGGGCGCTGCCCGGCGCCGGCGACACCCGCTTGCGCCAGGCGGGTCGCGCCAGCGCGGGTCGGGACGCCGCGGGCGCCAACGGCGCGCCGTCGACGTTCAAGCAGCGCCTCGCCGCCCTGTCCGACGAGCGCCGAGGCCGCGTCCTCCTCGACCTCGTCCGCGCCGAGGTCACCGCGGTCCTCGGTCTCACGGCGCCGACCGCCGTCGATCCCGGCCGCCCGCTCCAGCAGCTCGGCCTCGACTCCGTGATGGCCCTCGAGCTGCGCAACCGCCTCGGCGCCGCCACCGGCCTGCGCCTGCCCGCCACGCTGCTCTTCGACCACCCCACCCCCTCTGCCCTCGTCCGGCGGCTCGAGGGGGAGATCCTCGGCTCCGACGCCAAGGCGGTCTCCTCCTCCGCCGTCTCCTCAGCAGCCGCTCGCAACGAGCCCATCGCCATCGTCGCGATGAGCTGCCGTTTCCCCGGCGGCGTCCGCACCCCCGAGGAGCTCTGGGCGCTGCTCCAGCGCGGCGGGGACGCGATCTCCACCTTCCCCGAGGGCCGCGGCTGGGATCTCGACGGCCTCTACGACCCCGACGCCGCCACCCTGGGAAAGAGCTACGTGCGCGAGGGGGGCTTCCTCCACGACGCCGACCGCTTCGACCCCGCGTTCTTCGGCATCAGCCCCCGCGAGGCGCTCGCCATCGATCCGCAGCAGCGCCTGCTCCTCGAGACCTCCTGGGAGGCCGTCGAGCGCGCCGGCATCGATCCCGCCTCTCTCCACGGCAGCCAGACGGGCATCTTCGCAGGCGTCATGTACAGCGACTACGGCGCGCGCCTGCTGCAGGCCCCGGACGCCCTCGAGGGCTACGTCGGCATCGGCAGCGCCGCGAGCGTGGCGTCGGGGCGCATCGCGTACGCGCTGGGGCTCGAGGGCCCCGCGGTCACGGTCGACACGGCGTGCAGCTCGTCGCTGGTGGCGCTCCACCTGGCGTGTCAGGCGCTGCGCCAGGGGGAGTGCTCGCTGGCGCTCGCCGGCGGGGTCGCGGTCATGGCGACGCCGACGACGTTCATCGAGTTCAGCCGGCAGCGAGCGCTGGCGCCTGACGGGCGCTGCAAAGCGTTCTCCGCGAGTGCGGACGGCACGTCGTGGGGCGAAGGGGTCGGGATGCTGCTGCTGGCGCGGCTCGAGGACGCACAGCGAAGCGGCTATCCGATCCTCGCGGTCGTCCGCGGCTCGGCGGTGAACCAGGACGGCAGGAGCCAGGGGTTGACCGCGCCCAACGGCCCGGCGCAGCAGCGCGTGATCCGCCAGGCGCTGGCCAGCGCCGGGCTGTCGCCGGCCGACGTGGACGCCGTCGAGGCCCACGGCACGGGGACCACGCTCGGGGACCCGATCGAGGTCCAGGCGCTGCTGGCCACGTACGGTCAGGAGCATGGCGACGACAGGCCCCTCTGGCTGGGCACCCTCAAGTCCAACCTCGGCCATACCCAGGCCGCGGCGGGGGTGGCGGGCGTCATCAAGATGGTCCTGGCTCTGCAACACGGGCTGTTGCCCAGGACGCTGCACGCCGAGCAGCCGTCGCCCAAGGTCGACTGGTCTCAGGGCACGGTCCGCCTGCTGACCGAGCCGGTGGCCTGGGAGCCGAACGGCCGGCCGCGCCGCGCCGGCGTGTCCTCCTTCGGCATCAGCGGCACCAATGCCCATGTCGTGCTGGAGGAAGCGCCTGCGGCCCTGGAGAAGGCGCCTGCGGCCCTGGAGGAAGCGCCTGCGGCCCTGGAGAAAGCGCCCTTGGCCCCGCCGCCGTGGCTGTTGTTCCCGGTGTCGGGCAAGACCGACGCGGCCCTGCAGGCGCAGGCCGCCGAGCTCGGGGCCCATCTCGAGGCCCATCCCGAGCTCGCGCTGCTGGACGTCGCCTGTTCGCTCGCCACCACCCGGACGCACTTCGAGCGGCGGGCGGCGGTGGTCGCGAGCGACCGCGCAGCGCTCCTCGAAGCGCTGGACGCCCTCGCGCAGGGCCGCGCCGCGCCGAGCTCCGTGCTCGGCGAGGCGGTCGTCCGCGGGGGCGTGGTCTTCGTCTTTCCCGGGCAAGGCTCGCAGTGGCCCCACATGGCCAGGGCGCTCCTGGACAGCTCCGAGGTCTTTCGCGAGCACATCGAGGCCTGCGCCCGCGCGCTGGCTCCTCACGTCGACTGGTCGCTGCTCGACGTGCTCCGCGCCGAGGAGGGCGCCCCCGCGCTCGAGCGGGCCAGCGTCGTGCAGCCGGCGCTCTTCGCCATGATGGTCTCGCTGGCCGCGCTCTGGCGCTCGATGGGCGTCGAGCCCGACGCGGTCGTCGGCCACAGCCAAGGCGAGATCGCCGCCGCGTGCGTGGCGGGCGCGCTGTCGCTCGAGGATGCGGCCAAGGTGGTCGCGCTGCGCAGCCGCGCGCTCGCCCGGCTCGAAGGACAGGGCGCCATGGCCGCCGTGGAGCTCCCGGCCGCCGAGCTCGAAGGGCGCCTCGCGCGCTGGGGGGAGCGGCTGTCCATCGCCGCGGTCAACAGCCCTCGCTCCACCGTCGTCTCGGGCGAGCCCGACGCCATCGACGCGCTGCTCGACGAGCTCGAGTCGGCGCACGTCTTCGCCCGCAAGGTCCGCGTCGACTACGCCTCGCACTGCGCCCAGGTGGAGGCGATCCGCGAGGAGCTCCTGGACTGCCTCGCTGGCGTCGTGCCGCGCTCATCCACCCTTGCGTTCTACTCCACGGCGCACGGCCACAAGCTCGATGGCACCGAGCTCGACGCCGACTACTGGTACGAGAACCTCCGGCGGACCGTCCGCTTCGCGGACGCCGCCCAGGCGCTCCTGGCCGATGGACATCGCTTCTTCGTCGAGGTCAGCCCCCACCCGGTGCTCACGCTGGCCGTGCAGGAGATGCTCGATGCCTCCGGCACCCCGGCTGCCGCCGTCGGCTCGCTGCGGCGCGACGAGGGTGACCTCCGCCGTCTCCTGCTCTCGCTGTCGGAGCTGCACACCCACGGCCTGGCCCTGGCCTGGACCAAGGTCCTGCCCGCCGGCCAGAGGGTGCTCCTGCCCACGTACGCCTTCCAGCGCGAGCGCTACTGGCTCGCGGCGCCCGCGCCCCGCAGCGCGGAGGTGACCTCGGCCGGCCTCGGCGCCGCCGACCACCCGCTGCTCGGCGCCGCCGTGGTCCTCGCGACCACCGGCGAGCTGCTCTTCACCGGGCGCCTGTCGCTCGAGAGCCACCCCTGGCTCGCCGGCCACGCGGTCTTCGAGGCGGTCCTGTTGCCCGGCACCGCCTTCGTCGAGCTCGCGCTCGCCGCCGCCCGCCACGCCGGGCTCGGCCGCATCGAGGAGCTCACGCTGGAGGCTCCGCTCGCGCTGCCGCCCCGGGGAGCTGTCCATCTTCAGCTCTCCGTCGGCGCCCCGGACGAGGCGGGGCGGAGGTCGCTGACCCTCCACGCCCGCCCGGAAGGCGAGGACGACTCCCGCTGGACCCGCCACGCCACAGGCGCGCTCGCCCCCGCCGCCGACGCGACGCCCTTCGACCTGCGCGACTGGCCGCCCGCCGGCGCCGAGCCGCTCGATCTGGATGGCTTTTACGACCGCCTCGCGGACACAGGGGTCGCCTACGGCGACGACTTCCAGGGCCTCGCTGCCGCCTGGAAGCGCGGAGACGACCTCTTCGCCGAGGTCCGCCTCCCCGATGGTCCCGCGCGGGACGCCGCCCGCTTCGGCCTCCACCCGGCGCTGCTCGACGCCGCCCTTCACCCCCTCGCGCTCGAGCCCGGCCGGGAAGGCACCGTGTCGCTCCTGTTCTCCTGGGCGGGCGTGTCCCTGTACAGCACCGGAGCCTCCGTCCTCCGGGTCCGCATGTCCCGCGGTGACGGGGACGGCGCGGTCTCGCTGGCCCTCGCGGATGCATCGGGCGAGCCGGTCGCGTCCGCCGACGCCCTCGTCACGCGACCCGTGTCCCCGGAGCAGATCCGCCGCGCGCGCGCCGCGCACCACGACGCGCTCCACCGCGTGGACTGGGTGCCGCTGCCCACCCCCCCGGCGCCGCCTCGCGCGGAGCGCTGGGCGTGCCTCGGGGGCGACGACCTCGGGCTGGCCGCGGCGCTCGGAGGAGCCCGCGAAGGCGGCGCCCCGGCCGACGTCGGCGCGGCTGCGGCCCGCGTGGAAGCCTACCCCGACCTCGCCGCGCTTCAGGACGCCATCACCCGCGGCGAGCGCATCCCCGACGTCGTCGCCGTCCCCTGGATGGACGAGGCCCGTGACGTCGCCCAGGCGGTCCACGACGTGACCCACCGGGGGCTTTCGCTCCTCCAGGCCTGGCTCGCGGACGAGCGCCTGGCCCCCTGCCGCCTCGTCTTCATCACCCGCCGCGCCATGGCCACGACGCCCGGCGAGGGGGGCCTCGACCTCGCCCACGCCGCCCTCTGGGGGCTGGTGCGCACAGCCCAGATCGAGCATTTCGAGCGCCCCCTCGTCCTCGTCGACCTCGACGATCGCGGCGCGTCGCTCCGCGCCCTGCGCGCCGCCCTCGCCTCCGGCGAGCCCCAGCTCGCCTTGCGCGAGGGGGCCCTGCGCGTCCCGAGGCTCGCGCGGGTCACCGCGTCCCCCGACGCGACGACCCGCCCGCTGAACCCCGAGGGCACGGTGCTCGTCACCGGCGGCACCGGCCCGCTCGGCGGGCTGGTCGCCCGGCACCTCGTCGTCCGGCACGGCGTCCGCCACCTCCTCCTCACCTCACGTCAGGGGGGCTCCGCCCCGGGCGCGGAGGCGCTCCGGAGCGCGCTGGAAGCCGCGGGCGCTCGCGTCCGCCTGGCCGCCTGCGACGTCGCAGACCGCGATGCGCTGCAGCGGCTGCTCGCGTCCGTCTCCCCGGACCACCCGCTGACCGGCGTCGTCCACACCGCCGCCGTGCTCGACGACGGCGTCCTCCTCTCGCTCACGCCCGAGCGGGTGAGCCGCGTCCTGCGACCCAAGATCGACGCGGCCCTCCACCTGCACGAGCTCACCCGGGACCTCGACCTCGCCGCCTTCGTCCTGTTCTCCTCGGCCGCCGGCGTGCTCGGCGGCGCCGGGATGGCGAGCTACGCGGCCGCCAACGCCTCCCTCGACGCGCTGGCGAGCCGGCGCCGCGTCGACGGGCTCCCTGCCCTCTCCCTCGCCTGGGGCCCCTGGGCCGAGGCCGGCATGTTCACGCGCCTCTCCGACGCCGACCGCGCGCGCATGCACCGGCTGGGTTTGGTTCCCCTCGCGTCCCAGGACGCCCTCGCCCTCGTCGACGCTGCCCTGGGGCGCCCCGACGCCGCGCTGATCCCCGCGCGCTTCGACACCGCCGCGTGGAGCGCGCCGTCCGCCGCCGTGCCGCCCTTGCTTCGAGGTCTCCGCCGCGCCAGGCCCCAGCGCGACGCCGGCGCAGCGGGCGAGGCGCCGTCGAGCCTGAAGCAGCGGCTGGCCGTCCTGCCCGAGGCCGAGCGGGACCGCCTCCTGCTCGACCTCGTCCGCGGCGAGACGGCCGCCGTCCTCGGCCACCCCGACCCCTCGCGCGTCAGCCCGCACGCGGGCTTCAAGACCCTCGGCCTCGACTCGCTGATGGCCATCGAGCTCCGCCGGCGGCTCCAGCACGCGACCGGCGTGCGGCTGCCGGCGACCGTGGCCTTCGACCACCCCTCGCCCCACCGCGTCGCGGGCTTCCTGCGGGCGTCGCTCGCGCAGGCCCCCGGCCAGCTCCCCCGCGCCGCGGCAGCCCCGGCGGCGCCGCAGGGCGCGCTCTCGCCGAGCGCCGAGCCCCTCGCCATCATCGGTCTGGGCCTGCGGCTCCCCGGCGGCGTCGTCGATCTCGCCGGGCTCTGGCGCCTCCTGGCGCAGGGCATCGACGCCACGGGACCCTTCCCGGAAGACCGCTGGAAGACCGGCGACGTCTACGATCCGGACCCCGACGCCAGGGGCAAGAGCTATGTCCGCGAGGCGTCCTTCCTCGACCGCGTCGACCTCTTCGACGCCGGCTTCTTCGGCATCGGTCCCCACGAGGCCAAGCACCTCGATCCGCAGCACCGGCTCCTGCTCGAGGTCGCGTGGCAGGCCCTCGAGGACGCCGGCGTGGTCCCGGCCTCGCTCAAGGACTCGCAGACCGGGGTCTTCGTGGGCATCGGCGCGAGCGATTACGCCCTCCTCCAGGGCAGCACCCAGGAGGCCGACGCCTACGCCGTCCTGGGCACGCCGGCCTCGTTCGCCGCGGGGCGGCTCGCCTTCACCCTGGGGCTGCAAGGGCCGGCGCTCGCGGTGGACACCGCCTGCTCCTCCTCGCTCGTGGCGCTGCACCTCGCCTGCCAGGCCCTGCGCCGTCGCGAGTGCGATCTGGCCCTCGCCGCCGGCGTCCAGGTGATGGCGGCGCCCGACGCGTTCGTGCTCCTGTCGCGCATGCGCGCCCTCGCCCCCGACGGCCGCTCCAAGACCTTCTCCGCCGCCGCCGACGGGTTCGGCCGCGGGGAGGGCGCCGTCGTCCTCGCCCTCGAGCGCCTCGACGACGCCCGCGCCCGCGGGCGCGACATCCTGGCGGTCGTCCACGGCAGCGCCGTCAACCACGACGGCGCCAGCAGCGGCATCACCGCGCCGAACGGCACCTCCCAGCAGAAGGTGCTGCGCGCCGCGCTCCACGACGCGCGGCTCGCGCCGGCCGACGTGGATGTCGTCGAGTGCCACGGCACGGGCACCTCGCTGGGCGACCCCATCGAGGTGCAGGCCCTGGCCGCCGTCTACGGCGACGGACGAGCCGCGCGCGAGGTGGACCGCCCGCTCCTGCTCGGCGCGCTCAAGACCAACATCGGCCACCTCGAGGCGGCCGCCGGGCTCGCCGGCGTCGCCAAGATCGTCGCGTCGCTGCGCCACGAGGCCCTGCCGGCGACGCTGCACACCGCCCCCCGCAACCCGCACATCGACTGGGATACCCTGCCCGTCCGGGTGGTGGACCGCCTGCTGCCCTGGCCCCGGCGTGACGACGGCCGCCCCCGCCGCGCCGGCGTGTCGGCCTTCGGCCTCTCCGGCACCAACGCCCACGTCCTGCTCGGAGAGGCCCCCGCCGCCCCGCGACCGACGCAGGCCGAGCCTGCTCCCGGGATCCCGCCGGTGCTGCCGGTGCTCGTGTCGGCGAGGACCCAGCCCGCCCTGCTGGCCCAGGTGGAGCAGCTCCGGGCGCACCTCGATCTCCACCCCGACCTTCGGCTCGTGGACATCGCCTGTTCCCTCGCCACCGCGCGCACGCACTTCGAGCGGCGGGCGGTGGTGGTCGCCAGGGACCGCGACGCGCTCCTCGACGCCCTGGGCGCCCTCGCCCGGGGCAACCCCGGTCCCCATGGGATCGTCGGCGACGTCAAGGCCCGGGGCCCGCTCGCCCTGCTCTTCACCGGACAGGGGAGCCAGCACCCCGGCATGGGCCGCGCCCTCTACGAGGCCTTCCCCGCGTTCCGGGAGGCCCTGGACGCCCTCTGCGCCCACCTCGACGCGGCGCGATCCCAGGAGGCGCCCGGCCGGCCTCTGCGCGACATCCTGTTCGCGGACGAGGGCTCGGACGACGCCGCCCTGCTCGACCAGACCGCCTTCACCCAGACGGCCCTCTTCGCGCTGGAGGTGGCGCTCTTCCGCCTGCTCGAGCGCTGGGGGCTCCAGCCCGACTTCCTGCTCGGCCACTCCCTCGGCGAGCTCGTGGCGGTCCACGTCGCCGGCGCGCTGTCGCTCGAGGACGCCTGCACCCTCGTCGCCGCGCGCGCTCGCCTCATGCAGGCCCTCCCCCAGGGCGGCGCCATGGTCTCGCTCCACGCCTCCGAGGCCGAGATCGCGCCCCTGCTCGTGGGGCGCGGGGACCGTGTCTCCGTGGCCGCCGTCAACGGCCCCCGGTCCACCGTCATCGCAGGGGACGAGGACGCCGTCGTCGAGATCGCGCGGGACGTCGCGGCGCTCGGGCGCAAGACCACGCGCCTGCGGGTCAGCCACGCCTTCCACTCCCCTCGCATGGAAGGAATGCTCGACGCGCTCCGCCGCACGGTCAGCGGGCTCTCCTTCCACCCGCCGCGCATCCCCGTCATCTCGAACGTCACCGGCGCGCGCGCCACCGCCGAGCTGCTGGCCTCGCCCGAGTACTGGGTGCGCCACACGCGGGAGGCGGTGCGCTTCCTCGACGGCGTGCGCACGCTCGAGGCCGAGGGCGTCACCACCTTCCTCGAGCTCGGACCGCGCGGCGCGCTCTGCGCCATGGTCCAGGGCTGCCTGTCCGACGACGCCCAGGCGCGCGCCGCGCTCTTGCCCGCGCTCCACGGCGGAGCGCCCGAGGTCCAGACGCTCACCGCGGCCCTCGGCGGCCTGCACGCCCGCGGGCACGAGCTCGACTGGAACGCCTGGTTCACCCCCCTGGGCGCGCGGCGCATCCCGCTGCCCACCTATGCTTTCCAGCGCGAGCGCCACTGGCGCGACGCGCCCAGGGCCCCGAGCGCCGGCGCGATCCCCGCCGATCGCCCGCCGCCCGGCGCCGAGCTCGTCGGCTCGCTCTACCGCATGGAGTGGGCGGCGCTGCCCACCCGCGTGGCGCCGCCGGCGGCGAGGCCGTGGGCGCTGGTCGGGGTCGACGACGTCCGGTGGCGCGAGGCGCTCCAGGCGGCCGCGGTCCCGGTCGTCCATCACGCCGATCTCGCCGCGCTCAAGGCCGCGCTCACCCCGGGCCAGCCCCTGCCCGAGGTCGTCGTCGTCCCCTGGACGGCGGACCGCGGCGACGACCCGGCGCCCGCGGCCCGCGACGCCGCGCGCCGGGGGCTCTCGCTGCTGCGAGCCTGGCTCGCCGAGGAGCGCCTCGCGCCTTGCCGGCTGGTCCTGCTCACCCGCCGCGCCATCGCCACGAGACCCGACGAGGACGTCGTCGACCTGGTCCACGCCCCCCTCTGGGGCCTGGTCCGCGCGGCCCAGTCCGAGCACCCCGAGCGCCCGCTCGTGATCGTCGATGTCGACGAGCACGGGGCGTCCCTGCGCCGCCTGCCGGCCGCCCTCGCCGCCGGGCAAGCGCAGCTCGCCGTGCGCGACGGGGAGCTGCTCGCTCCCCGGCTCGCGCGGCAAGACGCCGGCTCGGATGCGGCAGCGCGCGGAGCCTGGGGCCCGGATGGCACGGTGCTCATCACCGGAGGGACGGGCCCGCTGGCCGCCGTCATCGCGCGACACCTCGTCACGAGGCACGGCGTCCGGGACCTCCTCCTCGCCTCGCGCCAGGGTCGCGCCGCGCAGGGGGCCGAGCGCCTCGAGCGCGAGCTCACCGCCGCGGGCGCTCGCGTCACGCTGGCCGCCTGCGATGTCGCGGACCGCGAGGCGCTCGAGCGGCTGCTCGGGGCCATCCCCCCCGATCGCCCGCTGAAGGGCGTCATCCACGCCGCGGCGGTGCTCGACGACGCCGCGCTGCTCTCCCTCACCCCCGAGCGGATCGACCGCGTCTTGCGGCCCAAGGTGGACGCAGCCCTCCATCTGCACGAGCTCACGAGGGCGCTCGACCTCTCCGCCTTCGTCCTCTTCTCGTCGCTCGCCGGCGTGCTGGGGGTCCCGGGTCAGGGCAACTACGCCGCGGCCAACACCTTCCTCGACGCGCTCGCCCATCACCGCCGGGCCCGGGGGTTGCCCGCCGTCTCGCTCGCCTGGGGCCCCTGGGCCAGGGGCAGCGACATGACCGATCACCTGGGCCCCGCCGACCTGACGCGGATCGCTCGCCTCGGCGTCGCCGCGCTCGCGCCCGAGGACGGCCTCGCCCTCCTCGACGCCGCGCTGGCCCGGCCCGACGCCGCCCTCGTGCCGGCGCGCTTCCACGCGGAGGGGGACCCCGACGCGCTGCCGCGCCTGCTCCGAGGCCTCGTCCGCGCCGCGGATCGGCCGCCCTCCGCCGATCCCGGCGCCGGCGCGCTCGGCCCCGGCGCCGGCGCGCTCGACCCCGGCCCCGGCGCGCTCGACCCCGGCCCCGACGCGTCGTCGTCGCTGAAGCAGCGCCTCGCTGCCCTCGACGACGCCGATCGCAGCCGTGCGCTGCTCGATCTCGTGCGCTCCGAGGTGGGCGCCCTCCTGGGCGTCGCGGCGCTGAACGACCTCGGCCCCGACCGCCCGCTCCGGGAGGTCGGCCTCGACTCGCTGATGGCCCTCAAGCTGCGCACCGGCCTGGAGAGCACGACCGGCTTGCGCCTGCCCGCCACGCTGCTCTTCGACCAGCCCACGCCCGCCGCCCTCGCGCGACGGATCAAGGAGGAGCTGTTCGGCCACGAGGTCGAGGCCTCCGGCGCCTCCGCTCCCGTCCCGGAGGCCCTCGACGGCCAGCCGATCGCCATCGTCGCGATGAGCTGCCGCTACCCCGGCGGCGTCCGCACCCCCGAGGAGCTCTGGGAGCTGCTCCGGGACGGCATCGACGCCATCTCGACCTTCCCGTCCGAGCGTGGCTGGGACGTCGACGCGCTCTACAGCCCCGACCCCGACGACAGGGGCAAGAGCTACGTGCGCGAGGGGGGCTTCCTCCACGACGCCGACCGCTTCGACCCCGCGTTCTTCGGCATCAGCCCTCGCGAGGCCGTCGCCATCGACCCGCAGCAGCGCCTGCTCCTCGAGGCCTCGTGGGAGGCCCTGGAGCGCGCCGGCGTCGACCCCGCCTCCCTCCGTGGCGAGCCGACCGGCGTCTTCGTGGGCATCAGCTTCCAGGACTACGGCGCGCGCGTGCTCGACACGCCGCACGAGCTCGAGGGCCACCTCGGCATCGGCAGCACGGCGAGCGTCGCCTCGGGTCGCATCGCCTACACCCTCGGGCTCGAGGGGCCCGCCATCAGCATCGACACCGCGTGCAGCTCCTCGCTCGTCGCGATCCACCTCGCCTGCCAGGCGCTGCGCCAGGGGGAGTGCTCCCTCGCCCTGGCCGGCGGGGTCTGCGTCATGGCGACGCCGGCCGCGTTCATCGAGTTCAGCCGCCTGCGCGCGCTCGCCCCCGACGGCCGCTGCAAGGCGTTCTCTGCGAACGCGGATGGCACCGGCTTCGCCGAGGGCATCGGGGTGCTGCTGCTGGCGCGGCTCGACGATGCCCGGCGCCGCGGCCTCCCCGTGCTCGCCCTGATCCGCGGCTCCGCGGTCAACCAGGACGGCAAGAGCCAGGGCCTCACGGCGCCGAACGGCCCCGCCCAGCAGCGCGTCATCCGTCAGGCGCTGGAGAGCGCGCGGCTCTTCCCGGGCGAGATCGACGCGGTCGAGAGCCACGGAACCGGGACCCCCCTGGGCGACCCCATCGAGGCCCAGGCCCTGCTCGCCACCTACGGGCAGGGCCGCTCCGAGGACAGGCCCCTCTGGTTCGGCTCCATCAAGAGCAACGTCGGCCACACCCAGGCCGCCGCGGGCGTCGCCGGGATCATCAAGATGGTCCTGGCCATGCAGCACGGGCTCTTGCCCAGGACCCTGCACGCCGATCCCCCTTCGCCTCACGTCGACTGGTCCTCGGGCAGCCTCCGCCTCGTCACCGAGCCCACCCCCTGGCAGCCCGACGGCCGCCCGCGCCGCGCCGGCGTCTCCTCCTTCGGCATCAGCGGCACCAACGCCCACGTCATCCTCGAGGAGGCCCCGCCCGCCCGAGCGGCCGCGCCGCTCGATCCCACGACGCCCGTGCCTCCGGCGTTGCCCGTGCTCGTGTCGGCCAGGACCGAAGAGGCGCTCGTGGCGCAGGCCGAGCGGCTGCGCGCCCACCTCGAGTCCCGCCCGGACCTCGAGCTCGTCGACGTCGCCGCCTCCCTCGCCACCGCGCGGTCGCATTTCGAGCGGCGGGCCGCGGTGGTCGCCAGCGGCCGCGCGGCCCTCCTCGAAGGCCTCGGCGCCCTGGCCCGCGGGAGCTCGGCCCCCGACGTGGTGACAGGCGACGTCCGGACCCGGGGCTCGCTCGCCCTGCTCTTCACGGGGCAGGGGAGCCAGCGTCCAGGCATGGGCCGCGCCCTGTACGCGGCGTTCCCCGCCTTCCGGGAGGCCCTCGACGCCGTCTGCGACCACCTCGAGATCGCGGAGTCCCGGCCCACGCTGGCGCCCTGGCCCGCGCCGGCGCTGCGCCGGCCGCTGCGCGACGTCCTGTTCGCGGACGAGGGCTCGGACGACGCCGCCTTGCTCGACCAGACGGCCTTCGCCCAGACCGCGCTCTACGCGCTCGAGGTGGCCCTCTTCCGGCTCCTGGAGGGCTGGGGGCTCACGCCCGACGTCTTGCTCGGCCACTCCATCGGCGAGCTCGTGGCCGCCCACGTGGCGGGCGTGCTGTCGCTCGAGGACGCCTGCGCGCTCGTCTCCGCACGCGCTCGCCTCATGCAGGCCCTCCCCCCGGGCGGCGCCATGATCTCGCTCCAGGCGTCCGAGGACGAGGTCCGGGCCGTCCTCGCCGGGCGCGACGAGGCGATCGACATCGCGGCGATCAACGGGGCGCTCTCCACCGTCGTCTCGGGCGACCAGGACGCGGTGGCCGAGGTCGCGAAGCACTTCGAGGCCCTCGGCCGCGGCGCCACGCGGCTGCGGGTCAGCCACGCCTTCCACTCCCCTCGCATGGACGCGATGCTGGAGGCGTTCGGACAGGTCGCCGCCGGGGTCACCTTCCATCCGCCGCGCATCCCCATCGTCTCCAACCTCACCGGACAGCGCGCCTCCGAGGACGAGCTGCGCTCGCCCGAACGCTGGGTGCGCCATGCGCGGGAGGCCGTGCGGTTCCTCGACGGCGTGCGCGCCCTCGAGGCGGAAGGCGTCACGACCTTCCTCGAGCTCGGACCGCGCGGCGTGCTCTGCGCCGCGGCCCAGGGCTGCCTGTCCGACGAGGCCCAGGCCCGCGCCGCCTTCTTGCCGGTCCTCGCCAAGGGCCGCCCCGAGATCGAGACGCTCACCCGGGCGCTCGGCGGCCTGCACGCCCGCGGGCACGAGCTCGACTGGAGGGCGTTCTTCGCCCCCCTCGGCGCGCGCTCCGTCGCGCTGCCCACCTACGCCTTCCAGCGCGAGCGCTACTGGCTCGACGCGCCGAAGCGGCGCGCCGACGTCGCGCCCGCCGGCCACGACGCGCTCCACCGCGTCGACTGGACGGCGCTGCCGGAGGCGCACGCCCAGCGCCCCGCGGGGCGCTGGGCGCTGCTCGGCGCCGATGCCGGGGGGCTCTCCGCGGCGCTCGGGGCGGCCGGCGACGGCGGCGTCTCCACCGACGTCGACGCCGCCGCGCTCCGGGTCGCCGGATTCGCCGACCTCGCCGCGCTCACGACCGCGCTCGCCCGGGGCGAGCCCCTGCCCGACGTCGTCGTCCTCCTCCTCTGGACGGAGGAGGCCCGTGGCTCGGCCGCCGCGGCCCACGGGGCCGCCCATCGGGGGCTCGCGCTCCTTCAGGCCTGGCTCGCGGAGGAGCGGTTCGCGTCGTCGCGGCTCGTCCTGCTCACCCGCCACGCCGTCGGCGCGCGGCCCGAGGACGGCGTCCTCGACCTGGCCAGCGCCCCGCTCTGGGGCCTCGTGCGAGCGGCCCGGACCGAGCACCCGGATCGATCCCTCGCCCTGATCGACCTCGATGACAGCGAGCGTTCGCGCCGCGTCCTGCCGGCGGCCATCGCCTCCGGCGAGCCAGAGCTCGCCGTGCGGAGCGGGACCCTGCTCGTCCCGCGGCTCGCGCGGATCGCCGCCTCGTCCGGTGGGGCGGTCCGCCCCCTGAGCCCCGACGGCACCGTGCTCATCACCGGGGGCACGGGCGCGCTCGGCGCCGTGATCGCCCGGCACCTCGTCGCCAGGCACGGCGCGCGCAGCGTGCTCCTCGCCTCGCGCCGCGGGCGCGCCGCGGAGGGCGCCGAGGCGCTCGAGCGCGAGCTCACCGCCGCCGGCGCCCGCGTCGCGCTGGTCGCCTGCGACGTGGCGGATCGCGACGAGGTGAGCCGCCTGCTCGCCTCGGTCCCCCACGACCGCCCGCTGACGGCGGTCATCCACGCCGCCGGGGCGCTCGACGATGGAGTCCTGAGCGCCCTGACCCCCGAGCGGATCGACCGCGTCCTGCGACCCAAGGTGGACGCCGCGCTCCACCTGCACGAGCTCACCCAGGGGCTCCCGCTCTCCGCCTTCGTCCTCTTCTCTTCGCTCGCCGGCGTGCTCGGCAGCCCGGGCCAGAGCAGCTATGCCGCGGCCAACGCCTTCCTGGACGCGCTCTCGCATCATCGCAGGGCGCAAGGGCTGCCCGCCACCTCGCTCGCCTGGGGCCGGTTCGTCGAGCGCCACGGCATGACGGCCCAGCTCGGAGGCGCGGATATCCACCGCATCGCTCGCCAGGGCGTCGGCGCGCTGTCGCTGGAGGACGGCCTCGCCCTCTTCGACGCCGCCCTCGGGCGATCCGACGCATCCCTCGTCCCGGCGCGGTTCAACCTGGACGGGGACGCCGAGGCGCTGCCGCCCTTGCTCCGCAGCCTCCTCCACGACCTCCTGCGCGCGCCGGCTCGACGGAGCCCTGACGCCGCCGCGCCGGCCTCGCTCAAGCGGCGCCTCGCCGCGCTCTCCGACGAGGGCCGCGACCACGCCCTGACCGAGCTCGTGTGCGCCGAGGCGACCACCGTCCTCGGCGTCGCGGCGCCGGGCGCGGTCACGCCCAGGCGTCCGCTCGCGCAGCTCGGGCTCGACTCGCTCATGGCCCTCGATCTGCGGAACCGCCTCGCCGCTGCCACCGGCTTGCGCTTGCCGGCCACGCTGCTCTTCGACCACCCGACCCCCTTCGACGTCGCGCGACGGCTGAAGGAGGAGCTCTTCAAGGACGAGGCGACGGCGGCCGCCCTCGACCTCGCAGAGCTCGACAGGCTGGAGGCCGCCCTCCCGGCGATCGCCTCGAACGACGTCGCCCGGGCGAGCCTCGCCAGCCGCTTGCAGGCGCTCCTGTCGAAGCTGACCAGCGCCGAGGAGAAGCCCGCCGACGCGTCCCTTCGCGAGCAGATCGAGTCGGCCGCCGACGCCGAGCTCATTCATTTCATCGAGCAGGAGCTCGGCGTGCAGGGAGATGTGCATGGCAAATGAGGAGTTGCTCCGCGGCTACCTCAAGCGGGTGACCTACGAGCTGCACCAGGCCCGTGAGCGTCTGCGCGAGGTCGAGGCGAGCGGACGGGAGCCCATCGCGATCGTCGCGATGAGCTGCCGCTACCCCGGCGGCGCGCACACCCCCGAGGCGCTCTGGGAGCTGCTCCTGGCCGGCACCGACGCCATCTCCGCGTTCCCCTCGGACCGCGGCTGGGACACCGACGCGCTCTACGACCCCGACCCGGACCGGGAGGGCAAGTGCTACGCGCGCGAGGGGGGCTTTCTCCACGACGCCGACCGCTTCGACCCCGCCTTCTTCGACATCAGCCCGCGCGAGGCCGTCGCCATGGACCCGCAGCAGCGGCTCTTGCTCGAGCTCTCGTGGGAGGCCGTCGAGCGCGCCGGCATCGACCCCGCCTCCCTGCACGGAAGCCGCACGGGCGTCTTCGTCGGCGTCATCGATCAGGGCTACGGCGCGCGCCTGTTCCAGACGCCGGACGCGCTGGAGGGCCATATCGGGACCGGCAGCACCACCAGCGTCGCCTCCGGGCGCATCGCCTACACCCTCGGGCTCGAGGGGCCCGCCGTCAGCATCGACACCGCGTGCAGCTCCTCGCTCGTGGCGCTCCACCTCGCCTGCCAGGCGTTGCGCCGCGGCGAGTGCTCCCTGGCGCTCGCCGGCGGCGTCACCGTCATGCCGACGCCGGCCTCCTTCATCGAGTTCAGCCGCCAGCGCGGGCTCGCGCCCGACGGCCGCTGCAAGGCGTTCTCCGCCGACGCGGACGGCGCCGGCTGGGCCGAGGGCGCCGGCATGGTCCTCCTCGCGCGGCTCGGCGATGCCCGCCGAGACGGCCACCCGATCCTCGCGCTCGTCCGCGGCTCCGCCGTCAACCAGGACGGCAAGAGCCAGGGCCTCACCGCGCCCAACGGCCCCTCCCAGCGGCGCGTCATCCAGCAGGCGCTCGACAGCGCCGGGCTCTCCCCCGGCGACGTCGATGCCGTCGAGGCCCACGGCACCGGAACCCCCCTCGGCGACCCCATCGAGGCGCAGGCCCTGCTCGCCACCTACGGACAGGGCCGCTCCAGGGACGACCCGCTGTGGCTCGGATCCATCAAGTCCAACCTCGGCCACACCCAGGCCGCCGCGGGGATCGCCGGGGTCATCAAGATGGTGCTCGCCATGCAGCACGGGCTCCTGCCGAGGACCCTGCACGCGAGCACCCCCTCTCCCCGCGTGGACTGGTCGCCGGGCACGGTCCGCCTCCTGACCGAGACCGTGCCCTGGGAGGCCGGCGGCCCTCCCCGCCGCGCCGGCGTCTCCTCCTTCGGCATCAGCGGCACCAACGCCCACGTCCTGCTCGAAGAGGCTCCTCCGGCGGAGCCGACGGCCCAGGCCGAGCCCTCCGCCGCGCTGCCGCCGGCGTTGCCCCTGCTCGTGTCCGGGAGCACGGAAGCGGCGCTGCGGGACCAGGCCGCGCGGCTGCGCGCGCACCTCGATGCCCGTCCGGACCTCGGGCTCCCGGACGTCGCGTATTCCCTCGCCACCACCCGGTCGCACTTCGAGCGACGGGCGATGATCGTCGCGGACGACCGCGCGACCGTCCTCGAGGCGCTCGACGCGGTCGCCTCCGGCAAGCCCGCCCCTCACCTCGTGGTCGGCGAGGCCAGGACCCAGGGCAAGCTCGTCTTCGTCTTCCCGGGACAGGGCTCGCAGTGGGCCCGGATGGCGCAGCCGCTGCTCGAGACCTCCGAGGTCTTCCGCGAGCGCATCGAGGCCTGCGGGCGCGCGTTCGCGCCGTACGTGGGCTTCTCGCTGCCGGCGGTGCTGCGCGGCGCAGCGGGCGCCCCCTCGCTCGATCGGGACGAGGTGGTGCAGCCGGCGCTGTTCGCCTGCATGGTCTCGCTCGCCGCGCTCTTTCGCTCGATGGGCGTCGAGCCCGACGCCGTGGTCGGCCACAGCCAGGGCGAGATCGCCGCGGCGTGCGTGGCCGGCGCGCTGTCGCTCGAGGACGCCGCCAAGCTGGTGGCGCTGCGCGGCCGCGCGCTCGCCCGGCTCGCCGGCAAGGGCGCCATGGCCGCCGTGGAGCTGCCCGCGGCCGAGCTCGAAGAGCGCTTGAGGCGCCGGGGAGCGCGGCTGACCATCGCGGGGCTCAACAGCCCTCGCTCCACGGTCGTCTCCGGCGATCCGGGCGCGCTCGACGCGTTGCTGGAGGAGCTCGCGACCGCGCAGATCTTCGCCCGCAAGGTGCGCATCGAGTACGCGTCCCACAGCGCCCAGGTGGAGGTCCTCCGCGACGAGCTCCTGGGCGCCCTGGCAGGGATCGCGCCGCGCTCGTCCGCCGTGCCGCTCTGCTCGACCGTGAGCGGAGGCTGGCTCGACGGCGCCGAGCTCGGCGCCGGGTACTGGTACCAGAACCTGCGGCAGACGGTCCGCTTCGCGGACGCAGCGCGCCGGCTCGCCGCCGACGGCCACCGCTTCTTCGTCGAGGTCAGCCCCCACCCCGTGCTGACGCTGGCCTTGCGCGAGACGCTCGAGTCGTCGGGGGTCTCGGCGGTGGTGGTGGGCACGCTGCGGCGTGACGAGGGCGATCTCCGGCGCTTCCTCCTCTCGCTCGGCGAGCTCTGCGTCCACGGGCGCTCCCTCGACTGGACGAAGGTCCTGCCCAGGGGCCAGCGGGTGATGCTGCCCACCTACGCGTTCCAGCGTGAGCGCTACTGGCTCGAGGCTCCCGGGAGCTCGAGCGCCGGCGTGGCCGCCAGCCCGTCGTCGTCCGCCGAGAGCGGCTTCTGGGGGGCCGTCGAGCGGGCGGATCTCGGCTCCCTCGCCGAGGCGCTGCGCATCGAGGGGGAGGAGCAACGCGCTTCGCTGGCCACCCTGCTGCCCGCGCTCTCGACCTTCCACCGGCGGCGAGCGGAGCAGAGCACCCTCGACGGCTGGCGTTATCGCAGCGTGTGGAGGCCCCTGGTCGGCGCGTCCCGGAGCGACCTTTCCGGGACCTGGCTGCTGGTCGACCCGGGTCGGGACGACGACGTCGCGCGCCTCGCCCGCCGGGCGCTCGCGGGGAGCAACGCGACGGTCGTGCCGGTGCCGGTGCACGGGCGCGAGCTCGACCGGGCCGCCCTCGCGGCGCGGCTGCGCGAGGCGCTCGGAGAGGGGATCGCGCCGCGCGGCGTGCTCTCGCTCCTCGCCCTCGACGAGGCCCCGCTGGCCCGGCACGGCGGGCTGCCCCGGGGGCTCGCCCTCACGCTCGCGCTCGCGCAGGCGCTGGGGGACACGGCGATCGAGGCGCCGCTGTGGCTGCTGACGCGCGGCGCGGTCTCCACGGGGCGCTCCGACCGCCTCGCGAGCCCGCTGCAGGCGCTCTCGTGGGGGCTCGGCCGCGCGGTCGCGCTGGAGCACCCCGGGCGGTGGGGTGGGCTCATCGACGTCGCCGGCGAGCTGGACGACGCGATGGCCGAGCGGCTCGCCGCCGCGCTCGGCGGTCGCGACGCCGAGGACCAGCTCGCGCTGCGCCCCTCCGGGCCGTTCGCGCGACGGCTGGTCAGGGCGCCGCGCCGCGAGGCGCCCGCCGCGCGCTCCTGGAGGCCGCGCGGTGCGGTGCTCGTCACCGGCGGCACGGGGGGCCTGGGCGCGCACGTGGCCCGGTGGCTCGCCCGGAACGGCGCCGAGCACCTCGTCCTCACCAGCCGCCGCGGGCGGGGCGCCCCCGGAGCGGCCGAGCTCGAGGCCGAGCTCACCGCCCTCGGCGCCCGCGTCACCGTCGCGGCCTGCGATACGGCCGATCGCCAGGCGCTCGCGACCCTGCTCCAGCGCCTCACGGCCGGAGGAGATCCCCTCCGCGCCGTCGTGCACGCCGCGGGCGTCACCGAGCAGACCCCGCTGGCCGAGATCACCCTGGCGGAGCTCGCGGACGTCGCCTCCGGCAAGGCCCTCGGCGCGCTGCACCTCGACGACCTGCTCGGCGGCGCGCCCCTCGACGCCTTCGTCCTCTTCGCCTCCATCGCGGGCGTCTGGGGGAGCAGCCAGCAGGGGGCCTACGCGGCGGCCAACGCCTTCCTCGACGCGCTGGCCGAGCAGCGCCGCGCCCTGGGGCGGCCGGCCACCTCGATCGCCTGGGGCCTGTGGGCCGGCGGCGGCATGGCGGCGGACCCCGCAGCGCGAGAGGCGCTCCGCGGCCGCGGCGTGGCCGCGATGGCGCCCCACCTCGCCCTCGCGGCCCTGCAGCGAGCGCTGGACCACGACGAGACCACCCTCACCGTCGCCGACGTCGACTGGACGCGCTTCGCCCCCGCCTTCACCGCGGCGCGCCCGCGCCCGCTGCTGCGCGAGATCCCGGAGGCCCAGGCCGCCCTCGCGGCGCCGTCCTCGGCGCCCGCGGGGGCCGAGCTGCTCTCCCGGCTCGAGGGCCTCGCCGAGCGCGAGCGTCTCCGCCACGTCCTCCTGCTCGTGCTGGCGGAGACGGCCGCCGTCCTCGGCCATCCCGACCCCTCCCGCCTGGACCCGCACGCGGGCTTCACCCACCTCGGACTGGACTCGCTGATGGCCGTGGAGCTCCGCCGGCGGCTCCAGCGGATGACGGGCGTCGGCCTGCCGGCGACCCTGGCCTTCGACCACCCCTCGCCCCACCACGTCGCGCGCTTCCTCCTCGAGGAGGCGCTCGCCTCGGCCCTCGGCCATCCCCCGCGCGACGAGGGGATCGCCCGCGCCGAGCCCCGACCCGGGTCGGGCGACGAGCCCATCGCGATCGTCGGCGTGGGCCTGCGCCTCCCCGGCGGCGTCGTCGATCTCGAAGGGCTCTGGCGCCTGCTGCAGCACGGGACGGACGCGGTCGGCCCCGTCCCGCAGGGCCGCGGCTGGAGCATGGACGAGATCTACGATCCGGACCCCGAGGCCGAGGGCAAGAGCTACGTCCGCGAGGCGGGGTTCCTCGACCACGTCGAGCTCTTCGACGCTGCTTTCTTCGGCATCAGCCCCCGCGAGGCGAAGCTCATCGACCCGCAGCACCGCCTCCTGCTCGAGGCGTCCTGGCACGCCCTCGAGGACGCCGGCGTCGCCCCGGCCTCGCTCCGAGACTCGCGGACCGGCGTCTTCGTGGGGATCAGCCCGAACCACGGTGGGCTCCTGCAGGGCGCCGCGCGCGAGGCCGAGGCGCACGTGATCACGGGGACGCAGCCGTCGTTCGCCGCGGGTCGGCTGGCGTTCACCCTGGGGCTGCAGGGGCCGGCGCTCTCCGTGGACACGGCCTGCTCTTCCTCCCTGGTCGCGCTCCACCTCGCCTGTCAGGCCCTGCGCCGCGGCGAGTGCGACCTCGCCCTCGCCGCCGGCGCGCACGTGATGGACGCCCCCGACGGCTTCATCCTCCTCTCGCGCACCCGCGCCCTCGCCCCCGACGGCCGCTCCAAGACCTTCTCCGCGCAGGCCGACGGGTACGGCCGCGGCGAGGGCGTCGTGGTCCTCGCCCTCGAGCGCCTCGGCGACGCGCGCGCGCGCGGGCGCGACGTGCTGGCCGTCGTCCGCGGCAGCGCCGTCAACCACGACGGCGCGAGCAGCGGCATCACGGCGCCGAACGGCTCCTCCCAGCAGAAGGTGCTGCGCGCCGCGCTCGAGGACGCCCGGCTCTCCCCGGCCGAGATCGATGTGGTCGAGTGCCACGGCACGGGCACCTCGCTGGGCGACCCCATCGAGGTGCGCGCCCTGGCCGCCGTCTACGGCGAGGGGCGCCCTGCGGATCGGCCGCTGCTGCTCGGCGCGGTCAAGACCAACATCGGCCACCTCGAGGCCGCCTCCGGGCTCGCCGGCGTGGCGAAGATCGTCGCCTCGTTGCGTCACGAGGGCGTGCCGGCGACGCTGCACACGACCCCGCGCAATCCCCACATGGACTGGGACGGCCTGCCGGTCCAGGTCGTCGACGCCTTGCGCCCCTGGCCGCGGCGCGAAGGCGGCGCCTCTCGTCGCGCTGCCGTGTCGGCGTTCGGGCTCTCCGGCACCAACGCCCACGTCGTCCTCGAGGAGGCGCCTCGCGGAAGGGAGGCGGACATGGCCGCGCCTCCTCGGGCGCTGCCGCCGGCGTTGCCGCTGCTCCTGTCGGCCAGGACCGGCGCCGCCCTCCGGGCGCAGGCCGAGCGGCTGCGGGCGCACCTCGACGCCCGCCCCGATCTTCGGCTCGTGGACCTCGCCTGCTCCCTCGCCACCACGCGGGCGCACCTCGAGCGGCGGGCGGCGGTCGTCGCCCGCGATCGCGCGGAGCTCCTCGACGCCTTGAGCGCCCTCTCGCGAGGCAGCCCCGCTCCCCCCGGGGTGCTCGGCGAGGCCGAGGGGCGCGGCAGGCTCGCGCTCCTCTTTCCAGGTCAGGGGAGCCAGCGCCCCGGCGCGGGCCGGGCCCTCTATGACGCCTTCCCGATCTTCCGTGACGCGCTCGACGCCGTCTGTGGCCACCTCGATGGGCAGCTCGAGAGGCCCCTGCGTGAGGTCCTGTTCGCCCGAGAGGGCTCCGAGGACGCCGCCCTGCTCGAGCAGACGGCCTTCACGCAGCCGGCCCTCTTCGCGCTCGGGGTGGCCCTCTTCCGGCTCCTGGAAGCCTGGGGGCTCGAGCCCGACTGCTTGCTCGGCCACTCCATCGGCGAGCTCGCGGCCGCCCACGTCGCCGGCGTGCTGTCGCTCGAGGACGCCTGCGCCCTCGTCGCCGCGCGCGCTCGCCTCATGCAGGCCCTCCCCCCGGGCGGCGCCATGATCTCGCTCCAGGCGTCCGAGGACGAGGTCCGCGCCGCGCTCGAGGGGGCCGCCCTCGCGGACGGGACCGCGCCCGCGGATCCCCGGCGCGACCGGGGAGCGCGCGAGGCGCGCGTCGGCATCGCGGCGATCAACGGACCCTCGTCGGTCGTCGTCTCGGGCGACCGCGACGCGGCCCTCGCCCTGGCACAGCGCTTCGAGGCCCTCGGACGGAAGACCACGCGGCTTCAGGTCAGCCACGCGTTCCACTCTCCCGCCATGGAGGGGATGCTGGGGGCGTTCCGGCGCGTGGCCGGCGAGCTCACCTACCATCCGCCGCGCATCCCCATCGTCTCCAGCGTCACCGGCCAGCGCGCGAGCGCCGACGCGCTGTGCTCGCCCGATTTCTGGGTGCGCCACGCGCGAGAGGCGGTCCGCTTCCTCGACGGCGTGCGCACCCTCGAGGCCGAAGGCGTCACCACCTTCCTGGAGCTCGGGCCCCGCGGCGCGCTCTGCGCCATGGCCCAGGGCTGCCTGTCCGACGAGGCCCAGGCGCACGCCGCCCTCTTGCCCGCGCTCCGCAAGGGGCGCTCCGAGGTCGAGGCGCTGCTCACCGCGCTCGCCGGCCTGCACGTCCGCGGGCACGAGCTCGACTGGGACGCGTTCTTTGCGCCGCTCGGCGCCCGGCGCATCCGCCTGCCCTCCTATCCCTTCCAGCGCGAGCGCTGCTGGCCCGAGGCGCCGCGACGCGCGCCGGAGGCCCAGGCCGCGCCGGCGGGTCGGTACCCCCTCGCCGGCCAGCGATCGGGCCTCCCGGACGGCTCCGTCCTGCATTCGCTGGAGATCGGGCCCGGCGTCCAGGCCTACCTCCAGAGCCACGTCGTCTACGACCGGATCGTCGTCCCGGGCGCCTTCTATCTGGCCGTCCTCCTCGCGGTCGGCGAGGCCCACTGGCCCGGCCAGCCCATCGAGCTGCGCGAGGTCCAGTTCCTGAGGACGCTCTCCTTCGACCATCCCGAAGGCCGCGCGGGCCTGCACGTCCAGCTCACCCCCCTCGCCGGCGGACGCTCGGGGTTCTCCGCGATCCTGGCCACGCGCGGCGAGGGCGCGTGGACGATCCACGCCACGGCCGTCCTCGATGGCCTCGCGCCGAGCGACGTCGAGCCGCGCGCTCCCCTCGACCCGCGCGCCCTGGACCGCGTCTCCGCCGCCGCGTCGCCGCTCGACGACATCCTGCGAAAGGCGCACATCGACTGGGGCCCCGCATGGTGGTGGATCCGGAGCGCCACCCGGCCGCGCGAGGGCGCCGGGCTCGGCCGATTCGAGGCCCCCGAAGGCGTCCCCACCGAGGACGCACCTCTCCCCGCCGGCTTCATCGACAACGCCCTCGGCCTCGAGATGTGGAGCAGGGGCGCGATCCCGTCCGGCGACGGCGACCCCCAGAGCCCGCTCGAGGAGAGCGACGTGCCCCGGCTGCCGTTCGCCGTGGAGCGCCTCGTCTGGTATGGCCGCCGCGCGGCGCCTTGCTGGGCCGAGCATGCGCTCCGTCACGACGAGCGGCTCGATCAGGACATCGCCGTGGCCGATCTCCTGTTCTGGGACGCTTCCGGGTTGCCGGTCGCGCACATCGAGGGGTTCACGATGCGCCGCGCGCCGGCGGATCGGTTCCTCCCGGAGCAGGAGGGCCGGGACCTGTACCTCGTCGAGTGGGTCGACCTGCCCTCCCCTCCGCGGCCGAGCGGCGGCGCCTGGGCCTTGCTGGGGGCGGACGCCCTGGGGCTGACCGCCGCGCTCGGGCAGGCCGGGATCCAGGTCGACGGCCACGCCGACGTCGCCGCGCTCGAGGCCGCCCTCGATCGAGGCGGTCGCGTGCCCGAGGTCGTCGTCGTCCCCTGGACGGCGCACCCAGGGGATCGGGCGGGGGCTGCCCGCGACGCCGCCGGCCGAGGGCTCCTGCTGCTGCAAGCGTGGCTCGCGGACGAGCGCCTGGCCTCCTGCCGGCTCGTCGTGCTCACCCGCCGCGCCGTCGCCGCGCGCCCCGGCGAGGGTACCCTCGACCTGGCCCACGCGCCCCTCTGGGGCCTCCTGCGCACCGCGCAGTCCGAGCACCCCGATCGACGGCTCGTCCTCGTGGACGTCGACGGCGACGAGGCCTCGCTCCGCGCGCTGCCGGCGGCCCTCGGCGCGGACGAGCCCCAGCTCGCCCTGCGGGGCGGGACCCTGCGTGTCCCCCGGCTGGCCCGGGCGACCGCATCCTCCCCTGCGGCGGCTCGCCCCCTGCGCCCCGAGGGCACGGTGCTCGTCACCGGCGGCACCGGCACCCTGGGCGCCTTGGTCGCCCGGCACCTGGTCGAACGACACGGCGTGAGGCACCTGCTCCTCGCGTCCCGGGCGGGCCGCGCGGCCAGGGGCGCCGAGGCGCTCCAGCGCGAGCTGGAAGCGGCGGGCGCCCGCGTCACGCTGGCCGCCTGCGACGTCGCCGACCGCGACGCGCTGCAGGAGCTCCTCGCCTCGGTGCCCCCCGACCATCCGCTCACCGGCGTCATCCACGCCGCCGGGGTGCTCGACGATGGCGTCCTCCACGCCCTCACCGCCGAGCGGCTCGATCGCGTGCTCCGGCCCAAGGTGGACGCGGCGCTGCACCTGCACGAGCTCACCCGGGAGCTCGACCTGTCCGCCTTCGTGCTGTTCTCGTCGCTCGCCGGCGTGCTGGGCGCCCCGGGCCAGGGCAACTACGCCGCGGCCAACGCCTTCCTCGACGCGCTCTCGCACCACCGCCGGGCGCAAGGGCTGCCGGCCCTCTCGCTCGCCTGGGGCCTCTGGGCGGCGCGCGGCGGCATGACGGCCCACCTGGGCGAGGTGGACCTCGCGCGCATGGCGCGCCTCGGGCTGGTCGCGCTCTCGCCCGAGGAGGGCCTCGCCCTGCTCGACGCCGCGCTGGCCCGCCCCGAAGCGTCCGTGGTTCCAGCGCGCTTCCGCGCGGCCGGATCGAGCCCGCGCGCCGGCGACGCCGTGCCGCCCTTGCTCCGGGGTCTCTTCCGCGCCGCGCCGCGGCGCCTCGCCGCTGCCGGCGCCGGGGCGCCGCCGGCGCTGAACGAGCGCCTCGCCCCGCTCTCCGAGGAAGGCCGCGACCGCGTCCTGCTCGATCTCGTGCGCGCCGAGGTGGCCACGGTGCTCGGCCTCGCCGCGCCGGACGCGGTCGAGCCGGGCCGCCCGCTCCAGGCGCTCGGCCTCGACTCGCTCCTCGCCGTCGAGCTCAGAAACCGCCTCGGCGCGGCCACCGGCCTGCGCCTGCCGGCCACGGTGGCCTTCGACCACCCCACCCCCGCCGCGCTCGCGAAGCGGCTGCGGGCGGTGGTGGTCCCGGAGGAGACGACGCCGGAAGCCCCCGTGCTGGCCGAGATCGACAAGCTCGGGGCCATGCTCGCCGCGATGCCCCCGAGCGACGCCGCGCGGGAGCGCATCGCCACGCGGCTGCGGGCCGTGCTGTCGCCGTGGGCCGGCGCCCCGGAGGCGAAGACCGCCGCCGCCTCCGAGGACCTCCGGGCCGCCACCAACAGCGAGCTCTTCGCGCTGATCGACAGGGAGTTCGACGGGATGGGACTGGGCAAGTGAACAGCGAAGAACAGAAGCTCCGCGCATACCTCGAGCGGGTGACGTCCGCCCTGCGTGAGACGCGCGAGCGCCTTCGGGAGGCCGAGGAGAAGGAGCAGGAGCCCATCGCGATCGTCGCGATGAGCTGTCGCTACCCCGGCGGCGCGCACACGCCCGAGGCGCTCTGGCAGCTCCTCCGGGAGGGCACGGACGCCATCTCCGGCTTCCCCGAGGGCCGCGGCTGGGAGCTCGACGCGCTCTACGACCCCGACCCCGACGCGCGGGGCAAGAGCTACGTGCGCGAGGGGGGCTTCCTCCACGACGCGGATCGCTTCGACCCCGCCTTCTTCGACATCAGCCCGCGCGAGGCGCTCGCCATCGATCCGCAGCAGCGGCTCTTGCTCGAGCTCTCGTGGGAGGCCGTCGAGCGCGCGGGCATCGACCCGAGATCCCTCCAGGGCAGCCAGACCGGCGTGTTCGTCGGCGTCATGTACCAGGACTACGGCGCGCGCATGCTCGCGTCGCTGGACATGCTCGACGGCCATGTCGCGCTCGGCAGCGGCGGCAGCCTCGCTCCCGGGCGCGTCGCGTACACCCTCGGGCTCGAGGGGCCCGCCGTGGCCGTCGATACGGCGTGCAGCTCCTCGCTCGTGGCGCTCCACCTCGCCTGCCAGGCGTTGCGCCGCGGCGAGTGCTCCCTGGCGCTCGCCGGCGGCGTCACCGTCATGGCGACCCCGACCGTCTTCATCGAGTTCAGCCGCCAGCGCGGGCTCGCGCCCGACGGCCGCTGCAAATCCTTCTCCGCCCGCGCCGACGGCGCCGGCTGGGCCGAGGGCGCCGGGATGCTGCTCCTCTCGCGGCTCGACGATGCACGGCGCCACGGTTATCCCATCCTGGCCGTCGTCCGCGGCTCCGCTGTCAACCAGGACGGCAAGAGTCAGGGCCTCACCGCGCCCAACGGCCCCTCCCAGGAGCGCGTCATCCGTCGAGCCCTCGAGAGCGCCCGGCTCTCGGCCGGCGATGTCGATGCCGTCGACGCCCACGGCACCGGGACCCCCCTCGGCGACCCCATCGAGGCGCAGGCACTGCTCGCCACCTACGGACAAGGCCGCTCCAGGGACAACCCGCTGTGGCTCGGATCCATCAAGTCCAACGTCGGCCACACCCAGGCCGCCGCGGGCGTCGCCGGGGTCATCAAGATGGTCCTGGCCATGCGGCACGGGCTCCTGCCCAGGACCCTGCACGCCGACACCCCTTCTCCGCACGTCGACTGGTCGCCGGGCACGGTCCGCCTCCTGACCGAGCCGAGGCCGTGGCCGGACCACGGTCGTCCACGCCGCGCCGGCGTCTCCTCCTTCGGCATCAGCGGCACCAACGCCCATGTCCTCCTCGAGCAAGCCCCTGCCGACGGGGCGCCGGCGAGGCCGCTCGCGGCGCCCCTGCAGCCGCTCGCGGCGCCCCCGCAGCCGCTCGCGGCGCCCCCGCAGCCGCTCGCGGCGCCCCCGCAGCCGCTCGCGGCGCCCCCGCAGCCGCTCGCGGCGCCCCCGCCGTGGTTGCCCCTGCTCGTCTCGGGCGCCACCGAGGCCGCCGTGCGGGCCCAGGCCGAGCGGCTGCGGGCGCACCTCGAGGCCCACCCGGATCTGGCGCTCGTGGACATCGCCGCGTCGCTCGCCACCACGCGCTCGCACTTCGCGCGGCGGGCCGTGGTCGTCGCGAGCGAGCGCGCCGTCCTCCCGGGCGCCCTGGGCTCTCTCGCCCAGGGCGGCGCCGCGCCGGAGCTGGTGCTCGGAGAGGCCCGGGGCGGCGGCAAGCTCGCCCTGCTCTTCACCGGACAGGGCAGCCAGCGCCCCGGCATGGGCCGCGCCCTCTACGAGGCGTTCCCCGTCTATCGCGACGCCCTCGACGCCGTGTGCGCCCGCCTCGACGCGGCGCCACGACCCGCGTCGGTCCGCGCTCGCCCCGTGCGCGACGTCCTCTTCGCCCCCGAGGGCACCGAGGACGCCGCCCTGATGCATCAGACCGCCTTCACCCAGACGACCCTCTTCGCGCTCGAGGTGGCCCTCTTCCGGCTGCTGGAGAGCTGGGGGCTCAAGCCCGACGTCTTGCTCGGCCACTCCATCGGCGAGCTGGTGGCCGCCCACGTCGCCGGCGTGCTGTCGCTCGACGACGCCTGCGCCCTCGTCGCGGCGCGCGCTCACCTCATGCAGGCGCTCCCTCCGGGCGGCGCCATGGTCTCGCTCCAGGCGTCCGAGGACGAGATCACGCCCCTGCTGGGGGAAATCGCGCAGGCGGATCCGCGGCGCGCGCCGGGCACGCGCGAAGGCCAAGTCGCCATCGCCGCCCTCAACGGCCCCCTGTCCACCGTGATCGCGGGGGACGACGACGCCGTCCTGGCGGTGGCCCGACAGATCGAGGCCCTCGGGCGCAAGACCACGCGCCTGCACGTCAGCCACGCCTTCCACTCCCCGCGCATGGAAGGAATGCTCGACGCGTTTCGCCGCGTCCTCCGCCAGCTCACCTACCATCCGCCGCGCATCCCCCTCGTCTCCAACATCACCGGCAAGCTCGCCACCGTCGAGGCGCTGCGCTCCCCCGACACCTGGGTGCGGCACGCGCGGGAGGCCGTGCGCTTCGTCGATGGCGTCCGCACCCTCGAGGCCGAGGGCGTCACCACCTTCCTCGAGCTCGGCCCCCGCGGCGTGCTCTGCGCCATGGCCCAGGGCTGCTTGTCCGAGGAGGCGCTGGCCCGCTCCGCCTTCTTGCCCGCCCTCCGCGACGACCGCCCCGAGCTCCAGGCGCTCACCGCCGCGCTCGGCGGCCTGCACGTCCGCGGACACGAGATCGACTGGAGGGCGTTCTTCGCCCCCTTCGGCGCGCGGCGCGTCGACCTGCCCACCTACGCCTTCCAGCGCGAACGCTACTGGCTCGCGGCGCCCGGGACCCCGACCGCCGGCGTGGCCGCTGGCCCATCGTCGCCCGCCGAGAGCGGCTTCTGGGAGGCCGTGGAGCGGGGAGATCTCGACTCCCTCACCGAGGCGCTGCGCGTCGACGGCCACGACGACCGCGCCTCGCTGGCCGCCCTCTTGCCCGCGCTCTCGACCTATCGCCGCGAGCGCCGCGCGCAGCGCGCCCTCGACGCCCTCCGTTACCATGCTGTCTGGAGGCCGCTGGCCAGCCCCTCCGCGAGCGACCTTGCGGGGACCTGGCTGCTCTTCACGACGGACCGGGGCGCCGCTCTCCCGGATCCCTCGGCTCCCGCCGATCCTGCGGACGACCCGCTCGGGCGCGCCGTCCTCCGGGCGCTCACCGGCCGCGGCGCGACGGTCGTCCGGGTGCCGGTGGCGGAGGGCGAGTGCGACCGCGCCGCCCTCTGCGCGCGGCTGCGCGAGGCGCTCGGGGACGGGGCCGCGCCGCGCGGCGTGCTCTCGCTCCTCGCCCTCGACGAGACCCCGCTGCCCGCGCACCCCGCGCTGCCCCGGGGGCTCGCCCTCACGCTCGCGCTCGTGCAGGCCCTGGGCGACGCGGCGCTCGAGGCGCCGCTCTGGCTGGTCACCCGCGGCGCCGTCTCCGTCGGACGCGCCGCCCCCGTCGAGCACCCGCTGCAGGCGCTGACCTGGGGGCTCGGCCGCGTGGTCGCGCTGGAGCACCCCGAGCGCTGGGGTGGGCTCATCGACCTGGCCGAGGCCTCCGACGACGAGGCGCTCGCGCCGCTCGCCGCCGTGCTCGGCGGTCACATTGCCGAGGACGAGCTCGCGCTGCGCCCCTCCGGGCTGTTCGCGCGACGGCTGGTGAGGGCGCCCCTCGGCGAGCCCGGCGCCGCCCGCGGCGGGAGCGAGCCCGGCGCCGCCCGCGGCGGGAGCCCGGATCGAGGGGCGCCGTTCAGGCCGCGCGGCACCGTGCTCGTCACCGGCGGCACCGGGGGCCTCGGCGCCCACGTCGCCCGATGGCTCGCCCGCAACGGCGCCGAGCACCTCGTCCTCACCAGCCGCCGCGGCCAGGACGCCCCTTCCGCGGCCGAGCTCGCGGCGGAGCTCACCGCCCTCGGGGTCCGCGTCACCGTCGCCGCCTGCGACGCGGCCGACCGATCGGCGCTCGCGGCCCTGGTCCAGGGCCTCGCGGCCGAAGGCGCGCCCCTCCGCGCCGTCATCCACGCGGCGGGCGTCGTCCAGCAAACGCCGCTGTCGCAGATCACCCCGTCCGAGCTCGCCAGCGTCGTCGCCGGCAAGGCCCTCGGGGCGCTGCACCTCGACGAGCTCGTCGGCGGCGCGCCCCTCGACGCCTTCGTCCTCTTCTCGTCGAGCGCCGGCGTCTTCGGCAACGTCCACCAGGGCGGCTATGCGGCCGCCAACGCCTTCCTCGACGCGCTGGCCGAGCGGCGCCGCGCCCTGGGGCGACCGGCCGCCTCGATCGCCTGGGGCCCGTGGGCCGGCGACGGCATGGCCGACGACGCGCGCCTCCAGGATCTGCTCCACCGGCGCGGGCTGCGCAGGATGGCTCCGGAGCTCGCCCTCGCGGCCCTGCAGCAGGCGCTCGACCACGGTGACACCACGCTGACCGTCGCCGACATCGACTGGGCGCGCCTGGTTCCGCCGTTCACGGCCGCGCGCGCGCGCCCCTTGCTGGACGAGCTGCCCGAAGCCCGGACGGCGCTCGACGAGCGATCCAGGGCGCCCTCGCCCGCGACGAACGAGGCCGAGCTCCTCCTCGTCCGGCTGGCGCGCCTCGCCGAGCGCGAGCGTCTCCACCACCTCGTCGCCCTCGTGCGGGCGGAGACGGCCGCCGTGCTCGGCGAGCCCGACGCCTCGCGCGTCGACCCGCACACGGGCTTCGTCAACCTCGGCCTCGACTCGCTGCTGGCCGTCGAGCTCCGCCGGCGGCTCCAGCGGGCGACGGGCGTGCGCCTGCCGGCGACCCTGGCCTTCGACCACCCCTCGCCCCACCGCGTCGCGGCCTTCCTCCTCGAGGCGCTCGCCCCGGCCCTTGGTCAGCCACCCCGTGCCCTGCGCGAGGGAGGGGAGCCCCGGGTCGCGCTCGCGCCGAGCGAGGAGCCCATCGCCATCGTCGGGCTGGGGCTGCGCCTGCCCGGCGGCATCGCCGACCTCGACGGCCTGTGGCGCTTCCTGGAGCAGGGCCTCGATGCGGTCGGCCCCGTCCCCGAGGGCCGCTGGAACGCCGGCGCCTTCTATGATCCGGACCCGGACGAGAAGGGGAAGAGCTACGTCCGCGAGGCGGCCTTCCTCGATCACATCGACCTCTTCGATGCGGCCTTCTTCGGGATCAGCCCCCGGGAGGCGAAGCACATCGACCCGCAGCACCGCCTCCTGCTCGAGGCCGCCTGGCACGCCCTCGAGGGCGCCGGCGTCGTCCCGGCTTCCCTCAGGGACTCCCGGACCGGCGTCTTCGTGGGCATCGGCCCGAGCGATTACGAGCTGCTCCAGGGCACGAGCCGGGAGGCCGACGCCTACGCCGTCATGGGGACGCACTCCTCGTTCGCCGCGGGGCGGCTCGCGTTCACCCTGGGGCTGCAGGGGCCGGCGCTCTCCGTGGACACGGCCTGCTCTTCCTCGCTCGTCGCGCTCCACCTCGCGTGCCAGTCCCTGCGCCGCGGCGAGTGCGATCTCGCCCTCGCCGGTGGCGTGCAGGTGATGGCCGCGCCGGACGGCTTCGTGCTCCTGTCGCGCGCCCGCGCCCTCGCCCCCGACGGCCGCTCGAAGACCTTCTCTGCCCAGGCCGACGGGTACGGCCGCGGCGAGGGGGTCGTGGTCCTCGCCCTCGAGCGCCTCGGCGACGTGCGCGCGCGCGGGCGCGATATCCTGGCCGTCATCCGCGGCAGCGCCGTCAACCACGACGGCGCGAGCAGCGGCATCACGGCGCCGAACGGCACCTCCCAGCAGAAGGTGCTGCGCGCCGCGCTCGAGGACGCGCGGCTCACCCCGGCGGACGTCGATGTGATCGAGTGCCACGGCACGGGCACCTCGCTGGGAGATCCCATCGAGGTGCAGGCGCTGGCCGCTGTCTACGGCGAGGGGCGCGCCGCGCGCGGCGCGGACCGCCCGCTGCTGC
This sequence comes from Sorangium cellulosum, assembly GCF_004135735.1. Lineage (GTDB taxonomy): Bacteria > Myxococcota_A > Polyangia > Polyangiales > Polyangiaceae > Sorangium > Sorangium cellulosum_F. Next base: position 10,002,133 of record NZ_CP012670.1, read on the forward strand.
TCGGCGCGGTCAAGACCAACATCGGCCACCTCGAGTCCGCCGCCGGGCTCGCCGGCGTGGCCAAGATGGTCGCCGCGCTGCGAAACGAGGCGCTGCCGGCGACGCTGCGCACGACCCCGCGCAACCCGCACATCGACTGGGGCGCGCTCCCCATTCAGGTCGTCGACGCCCTGCGCCCCTGGCCCCGGCGCGACGGCGGCGAGCCCCGCCGCGCGGGGGTGTCGGCCTTCGGGCTCTCCGGCACCAACGCCCACGTCGTCCTCGAGGAGGCCCCCTCCGTCGAGCCGGCGGCCCCCATCGAGCCGGTCGCGGCCCTGCCCCGGGCGCATTCGCTGCTGCTGTCGGCCAGGAGCGAGGCGGCGCTGCGGGCGCAGGCCGAGCGCCTCGGGGCGCACCTCGCGGCGCATCCGGAGCTCGAGCTCGAGGACGTCGCCCGCACGCTCGCGACGGCGCGCTCGCAGCTCGAGCGGAGGGCCGCGGTGGTGGCGACCGACCGTGGCGCGGCGCTCGAGGCGCTCTCGGCGCTGGCGCAGGGCCGCTCGAGCCCTGACGCGGTGCTCGGAGAGGCGAACGTCGAGGGCAAGCTGGTCTTCGTGTTCCCGGGACAGGGCTCCCAGTGGATCGGGATGGCGCAGGCGCTGCTCGACACCTCCGAGGTGTTCCGGGGGCAGATCGAGGCGTGTGCGCGCGCCCTCTCGGCCCACGTCGACTGGCCGCTGCTCCCGGTGCTGCGCGGCGAGGCGGGCGCGCCCTCGCTGGAGCGGGTCGACGTGGTGCAGCCGGCGCTCTTCGCGGTGATGGTCTCGCTGGCCGCGCTCTGGCGCGCGCTGGGCGTCGAGCCGGATGCGGTCGTCGGCCACAGCCAGGGTGAGATCGCCGCGGCCTGCGTCGCCGGCGCGCTGTCGCTCGAGGACGCGGCCACGGTGGTCGCGCTGCGCAGCCGCGCGCTCCAGCGGCTCGCGGGCCAGGGCGCCATGGCGGTCGCGGAGCTGCCCGCGGCCGAGATCGAGGCGCGGATCGAGCGCTGGGGCGAGCGGCTGGCCGTCGCCGCGATCAACAGCCCTCGATCCACCGTGGTCTCGGGCGAGCCGGACGCCATCGACGCGCTGCTGCGCGAGCTCGACGCCGCGCACGTCTTCGCGCGCAAGGTGCGCGTCGATTACGCCTCCCATTGCGCCCAGGTGGAGGCCGTCCGCGAGGAGCTCCTGGACAGGCTCGCGCCGATCCGGGCCCGCGCGTCCACCATCCCGCTCTACTCGACCGTGACGGCCGAGCGGATCGAGGGCGCGGCGCTCGGCGGCGCGTACTGGGTCCGGAACCTCCGGCAGACGGTCCGCTTCGCGGACGCCACGCGCAGGCTGCTGTCCGACGGACATCGCTTCTTCATCGAGGTCAGCCCCCATCCGGTGCTGACGCCCGCGCTGCAGGAGACGGCCGGCGCGTCGAGCGCGCCCGCCGCGGTGGTCGGCTCGCTGCGGCGCGACGAGGGCGACCTCCGGCGGCTCCTCCTCTCGCTCTGCGAGCTCACCACCCAGGGCCTCGCCCTGGACTGGACCAAGGTGCTGCCCGGAGGCCGGCGGGTCCCGCTCCCCCCCTATCCCTTCCAGCGCGAGCGCTGCTGGCTCGATGCCCCCGGGAGCCGCACCACCGACGCGGGCGCGCCTTCGCCTGCCGAAAGCCGCTTCTGGGAGGCCGTCGAGGGGGCGGACCTCGGCGCCCTGACCGAGGCGCTGCGCGTCGAGGGCGACGAGCAGCGAGCGTCCCTCGCCGCCCTGCTGCCCGTGCTGTCGCGCTGGCGCCGCCAGCAGAGCGAGCGAAGCGCCCTCGACGCCTGGCGCTACCGCGTCACGTGGAGGCCTCTCGCGAGCGCCATCGGCGGCGATCTCTCGGGCAGGTGGCTGCTCTTCTATCGTGCTCTGGACGCCGCACCGGAGGGGCTCTCCTCCGCGGGTCGGGGCGCCGCCTCCGCGGATCCCTCCTCCGACGAGCGCGCCGGCGACGCGATCGCGCGCGCGGTCCACCGGGCGCTCGCCGAGCGCGGCGCGGAGGTCCTCCCGGTGCCGGTCGCGGCGGGCGACCTCGACCGCTCGCGCCTGGCCGCGCGCCTGCGCGAGGTGCTCGGCGGCGGCGCCGCGCCGCGCGGCGCCCTGTCGCTGCTCGCGCTCGACGAGGCCGCATTGCCCGACCATCCCGCCCTGCCGCGCGGGCTCGCCCTGACGCTCGCGCTCGTGCAGGCGCTGGGCGACGCCGCGATCCAGGCGCCCCTGTGGCTGCTGACCCGCGGCGCCGTCTCCATCGGGCGCTCCGACCCGCTCGCCCGCCCGCTGCAGGCGCTGGCGTGGGGCCTCGGCCGGGTCGTGGCCCTCGAGCACCCCGAGCGCTGGGGAGGGCTGCTCGACCTGCCCGACGCGCTCGACCCCCGCGCGCTGGAGCGGCTCACCGCCGCGCTCGCGCGCCCCGAGGACGACCAGATGGCGCTGCGCCCCTCGGGGCTGTTCGTCCGGCGGCTGGTCCGCGCGCCGCACGGCGACGCCCCCGCGGCGCGCGCCTTCACGCCGCGCGGCAGCGTGCTCGTCACCGGCGGCACCGGCGCCCTGGGCGCCCACGTCGCGCGCTGGCTCGCGCGCGCCGGCGCCGAGCGCCTGGTCCTGACGAGCCGCCGCGGGCAGGACGCCCCCGGCGTCGCCGAGCTCGTCGCCGAGCTGACCGCGCTCGGCGCCCGCGTCACCGTCGCCGCCTGCGATACCGCCGACCGGCCGGCCCTCGCCGCGTTGCTCCAGCGCCTGGACGACGAGGGGCCTCCCCTCCGCGCCGTCTTCCACGCCGCGGGCGTCACCCAGCAGGCGCCCCTGGCCGAGACCCGCCTCGACGAGCTCGCCGCCGTCGCCTCCGGCAAGATCGACGGCGCCCGGCACCTCCACGAGCTGCTCGGCGATCGCGCCCTCGACGCCTTCGTCCTGTTCTCGTCGGCCGCGGGCGTCTGGGGGAGCGGGCACCAGGGCGGCTACGCCGCGGCCAACGCCTTCCTGGACGCGCTCGCCGAGCACCGCTGCGCCCTCGGCCTCGCGGCGACCTCGATCGCGTGGGGCGCCTGGGCGGGCGGCGGCATGGCCGACGGCGCGGGCCAGCACCAGCTCAGCAGGCGCGGCGTGTCCGCGATGGCGCCCCGGCGCGCGATCGCGGCCTTGCAGCAGGCGCTCGACCAGGACGAGGTCACCCTGACCGTCGCCGACGTCGACTGGGCCCGCTTTGCCCCGGCCTTCGCCGCCGCGCGCCCGCGCCCGTTGCTCGGCGAGCTCCCCGAGGCCCAGCGCGCGCTCGAGGCGCTGTCCCCCGCGACCGGCGCCGTCGCGCTGCTCGCCGAGCTCCGCGCCCTCCCGGCGAGCGAGCGGCTCCGCCGCCTGACCTCCCTCGTGCTGGCGGAGACGGCCGCGGTCCTCGGCCACCCCGACGCGTCCCGCGTCGACCCGCGCAAGGGCTTCACCGCGCTCGGGTTCGACTCGCTCATGGCCGTCGAGCTGCGCACGCGGCTCGGCAAGCTGACCGGCCAGCGCGTCTCGGTCGGGCTCCTCTTCGAGCTCGCCGGCCCGCGGGCGCTGGCCGAGCTGCTCGCCGGATCGATCCCGGCGGACGACGCCGACGCCGCGCGGCTGCCGCCCCTGGTCGTCGACCCGGCCGCGCGTCACGAGCCGTTCGCGCTGACCGCGATCCAGCGCGCCTACTGGCTCGGCCGCGGCCGCCAGTTCGCGCTCGGCGGGGTCGCCACCCACTTCTACGTCGAGCTCGACTTCGCCGGCCTGGATCTGGTCCGCCTCGAGCGCGCGATCGACCGGCTGATCGCGCGCCACGACATGCTGCGCGCGATCGTGCGCCCCGACGCCCGGCAGCAGGTCCTGGCCGAGGTGCCCCCGATGGCCATCGAGGTCCTCGACGCCGCGAGCCTCGCCCCTGGAGAGGCCGCGGCGCGCGCCGCGGAGGTGCGCGCCGCGATGTCGCACCGGGTGCTGCCGGCGGACCGGTGGCCCTTGTTCGAGATCTGCGCGACCCGGCTGCCGGACGGCGTGATCCGGCTGCACCTCGGCGTCGACCTCCTGATCGCCGATGGCCGGAGCCTCATCCTCCTCTTCCAGGAGGTGGTGCGCCTCTACGCCGACCCGGAGGCCAGCCTGGAGCCCCTCGAGCTGACCTTCCGCGATTACGTACGCTGGCAGGGAGCCCTCGCGGGCACGCCGGCGGCCGAGCGCGATCTCGCCTACTGGCGCGCGCGCGCCGAGGCGCTCCCGCCGGGGCCCGAGCTGCCGCTCGCGGTCGCGCCCGACGCGATCGGGGTCCCGCGCTTCCGCCACCTGACCGCGGACCTCGCGGACACCGACTGGGAGGCGCTGAAGGCGCGCGCGCAGGCGCGCGGCCTCACCCCATCGGGCGTCCTCATGGCGGCCTTCGCCGAGGTGCTCGGCGCCTTCAGCCGGCGGCCCCGCTTCACGCTCAACCTGACGCTGTTCAACCGCCTGCCGATCCACCCCGACATCGACCAGATCGTCGGCGACTTCACCGCCGTCATCCTGGTCGAGATCGATCCCGGCGACGGCGCGAGCTTCGAGGCGCGCGCGCGGCGCTACCAGCGGCAGCTCCGCGACGATCTCGATCATCACCTGGTCAGCTGCCTCGACGTGACGCGAGAGATCGCCCACGCCCGCGGCGGCTTCGCCAGCTTCCCGGTGGTGTTCACGAGCGCCCTCGGCCTGGGCGACCTGGCGCCGGCGGGCCCGCCGTCCGGCGCCCGCCTGCTCGGCGCCCCGCACGCCGTCTCGCAGACGCCGCAGGTGTGGCTCGATCACCAGGCGATCGAGATCGGCGGCCGGCTGTCGACCTCCTGGGACTTCGTCGAGGGGCTGTTCCCGGACGGCGTGATCGACGCCATGTTCGCGGCCTACGCGAGCCTGCTCGCCAGGCTCGCGGCGTCGGACGAGGCCTGGAGCGCGCCGGACTGGGCGCTCACGCCGCCCGAGCAGCTCGCGCGCCGCGCCGCCGTCAACGCGACCGAGGGCCCGCTCCCGACCCTGCTCCTGCACCAGCTCGTCGAGCGCCAGGCGGCGCTCCGGCCGGACGCGCTCGCGGTGGTCGACGTCCGGCGCCGGCTCAGCTACCGGGAGCTCCTGGGCGAGGCGCGGCGGATCGCCCGCCACCTGCGCGCGCGCGGCGTCACGCCCGGCGAGCTCGTCGCGGTGGTGATGGAGAAGGGCTGGCCCCAGGTCGTGGGCGTCCTGGCCGTGCTCCTCGCGGGCGGCGCGTACCTGCCGATCGACGCCGAGCTCCCCGAGATGCGCCGGCGCGCGCTGCTCGCCCGCGGCCGGGTGCGTCACGCGCTGACCGACGAGGCGACGCTCCGCGGCCGCTGGCCCGACCCGGTCGAGGCGCTCGCGGTCGACGCGCCGGGCGCCTGCGCGGAGCAGGACGACGGCCCGCTCGAGCCGGCGCAGCGGCTCACCGATCTGGCCTACGTGATCTTCACCTCCGGCTCGACCGGGCAGCCCAAGGGCGTCGCCGTCGAGCACCTCGGCGCGGTCAACACGATCCTCGACATCCAGGAGCGCTTCGCGGTGGGCCCTCACGACCGCGCGCTCGGGATCTCGTCGCTCTCGTTCGACCTGTCCGTGTGGGACATCTTCGGCGTGCTCGGCGCCGGGGGCACGCTGGTCCTCCCCGAGCCGGCCGCGCTGCGCAACCCGGCCCGCTCGGCCGAGTGGCTGCGCAACGAGGGCGTCACCCTCTGGAACTCGGTCCCGGCGCTCTTGCAGATGCTGGTCGACCACGCCGCCGGCCGCCCCGACGTCCTGCCGGCGACGCTGCGGCTCGCCTTGCTGTCGGGCGACTGGATCCCGGTCGCGCTGCCGGACGCCCTCCGCGCGCTCGTCCCCCGCTGCCGCGTCGTGAGCCTCGGCGGCGCCACCGAGGCGTCGATCTGGTCGATCCTCTATCCGATCGAGCAGGTCGATCCCCGCTGGACGTCGATCCCCTACGGCCGCCCGATGCGCAACCAGACGTTTCATGTCCTGGACGCGCAGCTACGCCCGTGCCCCGACGGCGTCCCCGGGGAGCTCTACATCGGCGGGATCGGCCTTGCGCGGGAGTACTTCGGCGACCCCGCCCGCACCGCCGAGCGCTTCCTCGTGCACCCGCGGAGCGGCGAGCGGCTGTACCGGACCGGCGATCTCGGCCGCTATCTGCCGAGCGGAGACATCGAGTTCCTCGGCCGCGAGGATCACCAGGTCAAGGTCGGCGGCCACCGCATCGAGCTCGGCGAGATCGAGTGGCACCTCGAGCAGCACCCCCTCGTGAAGCGCGCGGTCGTCAGCACGGTCGGCCAGGCCAGCGGCGCGAAGCAGCTCGCGGCCTACCTCGTCGCCGCGAAGGACGACAGGCGCGACGGATCGACGAAGGCGCGCGCCGAGCGCGCGGCGCTCAAGCTGGGCCCGGGCTGGCGGCCGTCGGGCGCCCCCGCGTTCGATCTCGCGGCCCGCGGCGATCGGGAGGCGCCGTGGCCTCGCAAGAGCTACCGCGTCTTCGAGGGCCCCGGCCTCACCGGCGCGGCGCTCGCCCGCGTGGTGGCGACCCCGGCGCGCCCGGTCGCCGCCGCGCATGCGCCCTCGGCGAGCTCGCTCGGCGCGCTGCTCGAGGTGCTGCGCCCGCTGCCCGCGCCGCGCCAGCCGCTGCCGAAGTACCGCCACGCCTCGGCGGGCAGCCTGTACCCGGTGCACGTCCTCCTGGACGTCCCTCGCGCCGCGGACCTGCCCGCGGGCCGCTACGGCCACGATCGTGAAGCCCATCGCCTGGTCCGGCTCGGCGACGTCGAGGCGACCGCGCTGACCCTCCACCTCGTGGCGGACGCCGCGCGCGTGCGGCCGCTCTACGGCGACCTCACCGAGGCGCTGTGCCACCTCGACGCCGGCTACGCCGCCGAGCTGCTGATCGATCGCGCCGCCGAGCTCGGGATCGACCTCGGGCCCGCCGCGGGGGGCGCCGCCCCCCTCGCGGGCCTGGTCAGCCACGACGAGCTCTGGGCGACGAGCCTCCGGGCGGGCGCGCCGCAAGAAGAGCCCACCCGACTCGAGCTCTGGCTCGTGGTGCGCGAGCCGCTCGCGGACCTCTCGCCCGGGGTCTACCGCCAGCGCGAGGCGGCCTGGCAGCGGGTCTCCGACGGCACGATCGCCGAGGGGCAGCTCCCGGGCAACGAGGCGGTCGCCGCCGGCGCGCCCGCCGCTCTCTTGCTCCTCGGCCCCCGGGAGGCGGCCGCGTGGCGCCTCGCGGGCCGCCTGGGCCAGCGCTGGATGGAGGCGGCCGGAGCCCACGGCGTGGGCCTGTGCCCTGTCGGGCTGGTCGCGGACGACGTCCTGTCGGCGGAGCGGCCTGCCGATCTCGTCGTCGTCCACGCCTTTTTGGCGGGCAGCGTCAGCCAGGAGCAGCTCGCGGACGACGCCGCGAGCGAGCTCGGGCTGACCGCGCGCGACGTCCGGCGCTGGCTGGGCCGGCGCCTGCCCGCGTACATGGTGCCGACCCACGTGACGCTGCTCGACGCGCTCCCCGTCACCGCGAACGGCAAGGTGGATCGCGGCGCGCTGCCCGATCCGACCCGCGCCGCCGCCCCGCGCGCGCTCGCCGCGTCCGGAGGCCAGCGCGGCGACGACCTCGAGGACCGCGTCGCGGCGGTCGTCGAGCAGCGGCTCGGGATCGAGCGCATCGACCGCCGCCGCCCCTTCTTCGAGCTCGGCGCCGACTCGCTGGCCCTGGTCCAGATCCACGCGCGGCTCGCCGGCCAGCTCGGGCTCCCGGTCTCGATCGAGGACCTCTTCAATTTCCCGTCGATCGTCGAGCTCGCGCAGAAGCTGCGCGGGACCGGGGCGGCGATCGCGGCGCCCGCGCGGGCGGCGGCCGCGCACGAGCCGATCGCGATCGTGGGCGCGGGCTGTCGCTTCCCTGGCGGCGCCGACGATCCCGAGGCGCTCTGGCGGCTGCTGCTCGCCGGCACCGACGCCACCCGCGAGGTCCCGATCGACCGCTGGGACGCGGACGCGCTCTACGATCCCGACGCGGACGCGCCGGGGAAGATGACCGCGCGGCGCGGCGGCTTCCTGGAGGACATCGACCGCTTCGACCCCGAGTTCTTCGGCGTCTCGCAGCGCGAGGCCGCGGCCATGGATCCGCAGCAGCGGCTCCTGCTCGAGACCGCCTGGGAGGCGCTCGAGCAGGCGGGCATCGTCCCCGAGCGGCTGCGCGGCACGCAGACCGGCGTCTTCGTCGGCATGATGGCGTCCGACTACCTGCCCGCGGCGCAGCCCGGCCTCGAGGCGCTCGACGGCTACGTCGGGACCGGCAACACGGGCAGCGTCGCGTCGGGCCGGCTGTCGTACGTGCTCGGCACGCACGGCCCGAGCATCACGATCGACACCGCGTGCTCGTCGGCGCTGGTCGCGCTGCACCTGGCCTGCCAGAGCTTGCGCGCGGGCGAGTGCGACACCGCCCTGGTCGGCAGCGTCACGCTGCTGCTGACGCCCGGCCTCTTCGTCGAGCTCTCGCGGCTGCGCGGGATGGCGCCCGACGGCCGCTGCAAGAGCTTCTCGGCCGCCGCCGACGGCGTGGGGTGGAGCGAGGGCGCCGGCGTGCTCGTGGTGAAGCGGCTGTCGGACGCCCTCGCCGCCGGCGACTCGATCCTCGCCGTGGTCCGCGCCTCGGCCGTCAACCAGGACGGCCGCAGCGCGAGCCTCACGGCCCCGAACGGCCGCGCCCAGGAGGCCGTGCTGCGCCGGGCGCTGGCGCTGGCCGAGGTCGAGCCGCAGCACGTCGGCTATGTCGAGGCCCACGGCACCGGCACGCGGCTCGGCGATCCGGTCGAGGCCCGCGCGCTCGGCGCGGTGTACGGCGCCGGCCGCGAGGCGCCGCTCGTCGTCGGCTCGATCAAGTCGAACCTCGGGCACACGCAGGCGGCGGCCGGGCTCGCCGGCGTGCTCAAGGCGGCCCTCGCGCTGCGCCATCGCACCGTCCCGGCCAACCTGCACGCCGAGGCGCCGCACCCGGACATCCCCTGGGGAGCCCTCGCGCTCGAGCTGCCGAGCCGAGCGCGCGCCTGGCCCGACGCGCGCCTGGCCGGCGTCAGCGCGTTCGGCGCCAGCGGCACCAACGCCCACGTCATCCTGGAACGGGCGCCCGAGCCAGCGGCCACGGCGCCCCGGGCGGCCGCGGCGCCGGCGACCTGGCTTCCGCTGGTCCTCTCGGGGCGCACCGGCAAGGCGCTGCAGGCGCAGGCGGCGAAGCTGCGGGCCCACCTCGATTCCCATCCGGACCTCGCCCTCGCCGATCTGGCCTGCTCGCTCGCCGGCACGCGCACGCACTTCGCGCGGCGCGCGGCGGTGGTCGCCCGTGATCGCGCGGCGCTGCTCGACGCGCTCGACGCCCTTGCCCAGGGCAGCGCCGCTCCCGGCGTGGTGCTCGGCGAGGCCAGGGCCCAGGGCAAGGTCGTGTTCGTCTTTCCAGGGCAGGGCTCGCAGTGGCCCCACATGGCCAAGGCGCTCCTGGAGAGCTCCGATGTCTTTCGCGAGCGCATCGAGGCGTGCGCGCGCGCCCTCGAGCGTCACGTCGACTGGTCGCCGCTCGCGGTGCTCCGCGGCGACGAGGGCGCCCCGTCGCTCGAGCGGATCGACGTCATGCAGCCGCTCCTCTTCGCCGTGATGGTCTCGCTCTCGGCCCTCTGGCGCTCGATGGGCGTCGAGCCCGACGCCGTCATCGGCAACAGCCAGGGAGAGATCGCCGCGGCCTGCGTCGCCGGCGCGCTGTCGCTCGACGACGCCGCCATGGTGGTCGCGCGCCGCAGCCGCCTGCTCACCCGGCTCGTCGGCCAGGGCGCCATGATCGTGGTGGATCTGCCCGCCGCCGAGCTCGGCGAGCGCCTCGCGCGCTGGGGCGAGCGGCTGGCCATCGCGGCGGTCAACAGCCCTCGTTCCACCGTGGTCGCCGGCGAGAAGGACGCCGTCGAGGAGCTGCTCCGCGAGCTCCAGCCGGCGCAGGTCGTCGCCCGCAGGGTGCGCGCCGACGGCGCCACGCACTGCGCCCAGGTGGAGGTGCTCCGCGAGGAGGTCCTGGACCGGCTCGCAGGGATCGAGCCGCGCTCGTCCACGCTCCCGCTCTACTCGACGGTCACCGGGGACAGGCTCGATGGCAGCGAGCTCGGCACAGCCTACTGGTACCGGAACATGAGGCAGCCGGTCCGCCTCCTGGATGCGGTCCAGAGGCTCCTTGCCGACGGACATCGGTTCTTCGTGGAGGTCAGCCCCCACCCGCTGTCGCTCCTGGCCTTGCGGGAGACGTTCACGGCGACGGGGGTGCCCGCTGCCGTGGTCGGCTCGCTGCGCCGCGACGAGGGCGACCTCCGGCGGTTCCTCCTCTCGCTCTCCGATCTGTGGGCCCAGGGCTTCCCCCTGGACTGGGCCCGCGTGCTGCCGGAGGGCCGGCGGGTCCCCTTGCCTACCTACGCCTTCCAGCGCGAGCGCTACTGGCTCGCTCCCGGGACCCAGGGCGCCGATGCCGCCGCCGCAGGGCTGGTCTCCGCCGATCACCCGCTGCTCGGGACCTACAGCGTGGCGGCGGACACCGGCGCGCGGATCTTCAACACGACCGTGTCGCGGCGATCGCCGTCCTGGGTAAGCGAGCACCGCGCGCTGGGGAGCATCGTCCTGCCCGGCGTGGCGCTCTTCGAGCTGGCGCGCGCTGCGGCCGAGGCGAGCGATCGCTCCCGTGACCTCGCGGTCACGGAGGCGGTGGTGCACACGCCGCTGCTCGTGCCCGAGCGCGGCGAGGTGCGCGTGCAGGTGAGCGTGACCCCCCTGGGCGCCCGGGACGGGGCCCGCGTGCGCATCTACAGCGCGCCGCTCTCCCAGGAGCCCGAGGAGGTCTCCTGGACGCTGCACGCCGAGGCCAGCCTGGAGCCCGTCCAGAGCGAGGCCGTGCCGCCGATCGCCCCGCCGCGTCTACCTCCGGACGGGAGCGAGCCCGAGCCCATCTCCGGGTACTACGACGTGCTGAAAGAGCATGGCGTGGAGTACGGCCCGCGCTTCCGGACGCTGCGGGGGTCGTGGCGCGAAGGGCCGCCGGGCGACGCCGCGGTGCGCTGGGTGAGGGCTGCGCTCGACGAGGAATGGCGCGCGGAGGCCCAGGAGTACGGCGTGCACCCGGCCCTGCTCGACGGCGTGCTGCACGCAGCCGGACTGTGGCAGGGCGGCGCCGAGCCCGGCATGTTCATGCCGTTCGCGCTCGCGGGGCTGCGCCTGTGGCGCAAGGGGGCGCACGCGCTCTGGGCCCGCGTGCGGCATGCGCACGAGGGCGACGAGCTGCGGCGGCTCGACGTGGCGCTGTACGACGAGCACGGCGCGCCGGTCGGGGAGATCCACGGACTGCACCTCAAGCGGGCGGACAGCGCGGCGCTGCGCCGCGCCACGCGAGCGGAGCGGCACCGTTACACCGTCACGTGGCAGGCGCCCTCACGCCGGCCGGGGCGCCCCCCGGGCCGCTGGGCGTTCCTCTCCGACGGCGGGCCGCGGGAGCGAGCGCTCAAGCGAGCGCTGGAGGGCGCGGGCGTCGGGCTCGACGAGGCGTCGCTGGATTCGCTCGACGGCCACGGTGACGTGCTCCGCGTGTGGCCTGCGCCCGAGGCCGGCGGGGGCGACCTCGTGGAGCGCACGGGCGCGCTGCTCTCCCGGGCGCTCGCGGAGCTGCAGAACCTCCTGTCCCGGGCTCCACGGATCTCGCGCCTCGTCTGGGTCACGCAGGGGGCGATCGCCACCTCCGACGACGACGGCGTGAGCACGCTGGAGCAGGCGCCCTTGTGGGGGCTCTTGCGCAGCGCTCGCCTGGAGCACCCGGAGCTCGGCCTGCGCCTCCTGGACCTGGGCTCCGGCGGCGCGGCGGCGGACGCCGTCGCCCAGGCGCTGTCGCTCGATGACGAGCCTGACGTGGCGCTCCGGGAGGAGCGCCTGCTCGTCCCGCGGCTCGCGCGCGCCATGCCGGCTCCCGGAGCCTCGGAGCGCTCGCTTCGCCGCGACGGGACGTACCTCGTCACGGGCGGGCTTGGCATGATCGGGCGGCATACGGCGCGCTGGCTCGCCGAGCAGGGCGCATCGCACCTCGTCCTCGCGTCGCGCCGCGGGATGGCCGCGGAGGGCGCCGACCTCGCGGCAGCGGAGCTGATCGCGCTGGGCGCGAAGGTCACCCTCGTCGCTTGCGACGTGGCCGATCACGAGGCCGTACGCCTGCTCGTCCGCGAGGCGGCCGAGCAGGCGCCGCTCCGCGGCGTGTTCCACTGCGCCGGCGTGCTCGACGACGGTGTGCTGCGCAACCAGACCCCGGAGCGGCTCGCCACGGTCATGGCCCCCAAGGTCGCGGGCGCATGGAACCTCCACCGGGCGACCGAGGACGTCGCGCTCGATCATTTCGTGCTCTTCTCGTCGGTCGGCGGCGTGCTCGGGGCCTCGGGCCAGGGCAACTACGCGGCGGCCAACGCCTTCCTCGATGCGCTCTCGTATTACAGGAGGGCTCGAGGGTTGCCCGCCACGTCGCTCGCGTGGGGCTACTGGTCCGGGCGCGGCGACGGGGCGGCGCACCTGACGGACGCCGACGTCCTGCGCATCACGCGCGCGGGCATGGGCGCGCTCACCGCGAGCGAGGGTGTTCGTCTGCTCGAGTGCGCGGTGCACGCGGGGGACGCCCTCTCCGTGGCGGCGCGCCTGGAGCTCGACCGGATGCGCGCGGCGCTGGAGCGCGCTCGGAGCCGCGTACCGCCGCTGCTCGGGCGTCTCCTTCGGCTGCGCGAGGGCCCTTCGCCGCAGGACACCTCCGAAGCACGCGCGCGCCTCGAGCGCCTCTCGGCCGCCGAGCGGCGCGCGGCGATGATCGATCTCGTGCGCGAGGAGGCCGCCAAGGCGCTCGGGCTGAGCTCGCCTCACGACATCGCGCCGGAGCGGCCGCTCCTCGAGCTCGGCCTGAACTCCCTGATGGCCCTCGAGATAAGGCAGAGGCTAGGCCTCCGGCTCGATCTCTCTTTGCCTCCGACGCTGCTCTTCGAGCACCTGACGACGGACAAGGTGGTCGACAGGCTGCTCCGCGAGCTGGCCCCCGAGCCCGCGACCCCGGCCGATCCCGAGCGCCCGGCGACCGATCCCGGGCGCCCCACGGGAGATAGGATATCCGGCCCCGGCCCGGGAGCCGCTCCTTCCGGCGTGGGTAGCGAGGGCACGCTGATATCGCACCTCAAGCAGATGAGCGCGATTGGCGAGCTCGGCCTGGGATACGAACTCGTGATCCTCTCGTCCCGGATTCGCCGCGCTCGTGAGGCCAAGGCGAGGCTTCGCGCCCAGGTCCCGAGCCCGATCCAGCTCGCCCGCGGCAGCACGCTGCCTGCCGTGCTGTGCTTCCCCACGGTCACACCGCCGACGGGGTCCATCCAGTATGCCCGGTTCGCGTCCACCCTCTCCGGCCTGCGGGACGTCTGGGTGCTCCCCAATCCGGGCTTCGGGCACGACGAGCCGCTGCCGGAGGACCGCGCGACCGTGGTTCGAGCGCACGCCGAGAGCGTCGTGCGATGCGCCGGCGGGGCCCCGTTCGTCCTGCTGGGGACCTCCTCGGGCGGATGGATCGCCCACGCGGTCGCGAGCCACCTCGAGGGGCTCGGCATCTCCCCGGCCGCGCTCGTGCTCCTCGATACTTACCTGATGCGTGATGTGTCTGCTGCGACGGCGACCGCATTGCAGCGCGCGTGGATCGGGTATCTCCCCTCGGTGCCGCGCACGGACAACGAGTTCACGGCCATGCCGTGGTACTCCGAGCTCTTCGAGGACTGGGTGCCTGCGCCGCTCGCCGCCCCCACGCTGCTCGTCCGTGTCACGGAGCCCATGCCTGGCATGGAGGGCGAGGTCGTGCCCGGCAGCGGCGACTGGCGGACGCACTGGGAGCAAGCCCAGGCCGTCATGGATCTGCCTGGCAACCATTTCACCATACTGACCGACCACGCCGATACGACCGCCCGGCTCGTCCACGACTGGCTCCTCACGACCCATGCGCCAGGGTGAGCGCTGCCCTCCGAGATCGCGCGATGCGCGCTGCCCGCGTGCGCGCCGGCGCCGCGCGCGAGGCGGGGGCCGCGGTCCTCTCCAGCGCTGCGCGAGGCGCGCTCCTCTCCTCCTTCAGGTCCCAACCCCTTCATCACGAGGTCCACGCGATGTACACGACTGCGGCTTGGCTGCTTTGCGCTCGCCCCAAGGGAGAGCCCCACGGCGCGGCGACACTTGAGCTCGACACGTTCTCCTTCCCGGAGATCACCGACGACGAGGTGCTGGTCGAGCCGCTGTTCGGCTGCTGGGAAGGGAACATGTCGCACGCGCTCGCGCGGCGGCCCGTGGACGTGTGCGAGCTCCGCGGCGAGCCGCGCGTCGTGCTCGGGAACTCCGCGGTCGTCCGCGTGCTGAAGCCCGGGGCGAACGTGCGCGGCGTCCGCGAGGGGGACGTCTGTGTCTTCACGGGCAACGTCACCTGCGAGGACGAGTTCGGGTACATGGTCAAGGCGCACGGCTACGACGCGCCGAACACCATCGGCTTCCTGGCGCAGCGCACCAAGGTCCGAGGGGAGAACCTGCTCAAGGTCCCGGAGGGCAGCCCCTACTCCCTGGAGCAATGGGCCGCTTACTCGCTCCGGTACCCGACCGCGTGGTCGAATTTCCGCGTCGCGCTCAGCGCGCTCCGTCTTCAGCTCAGCGAGGCGGATCTCCCGGCGCCGTACGTGTTCGGGTGGGGCGGCGGCACGACGCTCGCGGAGCTCGATCTCGCGCGCAGGCTCGGCTGCGATGTGACCATGATCTCCGGGTCCGCCGCCCACCTCGACGAGATCACGAGAGCGGGCCTTCGCGCGATCGATCGCCGCAAGTTTCCCGATCTCGCGGTCGACGAGGAGCGAGCCGCCGCGGACCCCGACTACAAGAAGCGCTGTCAGGCTTCGGAGAGGGCGTTCTTGGATGTCGTCCACCGGGTGACGGGTGGAAAAGGGGTCTCCATCTTCCTCGATTACATCGGGTCGCCCGTTCTCCGCGTCACGCTGAAGGCGCTCGGGCGCCAGGGCGTCCTCGCGACCGCCGGCTGGAAGCTCGGCGCGGCCATGTCGATGAACCGGGCCATGGCCTGTATCCAGCGGCACATCTTCGTCCACACGCACTACGCGCGTCATAACGAGCACCCGGTGGCGATGAGCTTCGCCGCCCGCACCGGGTGGATGCCCGAGCTTCGCCCCGACGCCATCTACGACTGGGAGCGCGTGCCCGAGCTCGCGGAAGATTTCGCCGCGGGCCGCGTCGCGAGCTACTTCCCCGTCTATCGCGTCAACTCGCCGTGAGCTCGCGCGTGATGGGCTCGGCCGATCCGCCGGCGGGCGCTCGACGTCGTGGTCGCGGGCGACGGGGCGGACGGGCGATCACGCTCGAGGGCGCCACCCACCCCATCGAGCACGCCTTGCGCGGGCCTGTACTGGAGCGGTTGCTCGGAGGCCGAGCGTCAGCGGGCGTCCACGCGCTCCGTGCGCGCTCCGGCGCTCCGTGCCGCTCCGGACCCTCACGCGGCGCCGGCGCGCACGTCGTAGCCGGCCTCGCGCACGGCCTCGACGAGGGCGTCCACGGGCGCGCTCGCCGGATCATGCTGCACGACCACGGTCCCCTCGCGCAGGCGCACCTCGACCCTGTCGATGCCGTCGAGCGCGCGGAGCGCGCTGTCGATGTGGCGAACGCAGGACGAGCAGCCCATCCCGCCGACCTCCAGCCTGGTCTCTTTCATGATGTCTCCCTTTCGGCGACCCACGGCCGCTCACCCCGGAAGACGCAGTCATCCGCTCTCATTACACCCCACACCGTCCCCGGCGGGCGACCGAAGCCGAACGAGATGCTCGCGTTCGCCTCGTCCGTCACATCGACCTGCTTCTGCTCGTGGCAGCCGCCGCAGAACGCCGAGCTGGAGAGCTGCGCATCGCCGCTCCCCCGTTCCGATCGCCGTTCCCCGCTACCGCGGAGATCGCGGGCCCTCCGGCGGCGCAATCCGCGCGTCGAGCGCGAGCGGACCGGCTCCGACGATCAAGAGGAACAGCGCCCCGAGGAGCATGGACCAGTCGGTGCGCGAGTCGTGCGCCATCGCCCAGAACCCGCGCTGCACGAGGATGGGGATCTTCGTCGTCGTGATGGCGACGAGCATCGTGGCGATCAGCGGCATGGCGGCGAGGCGCGTCGCCAGCCCGAGCAGGACGAGGCTTCCGCAGAGGATCTCCGTGGCGCCGACCAAGGGGCCGAGGACATCCGGCGCAGGGAGGCCGATCCTGGCGAAGCGGCCTGCGCCGCGCTCGGCCGCGAAGAGGAACTTCTGGATCCCTTCGGAGAGGAAGACGCTGCCCACGGCGAGGCGGATCAGGACCGTCGGCGCAGGGGCTCTCGTCCCGGTGATCCAGCGGAGCAGGTTCTGTCGGGGCGCGGTGTTCATGGCGGCATGGTAACCCAGGACCCCGGAGGGCATCCCTGGACGCCATAAGGTCGAGCCTGTCCGCCCGGCCGTCGCCCCCCGCGCCCTCCGTCGTCCCGCCCCGGGGGTCAGGACCGGACGCCAGCGCACATCGCGAGCGATCTTTTTGTGCACCGTGACAGGCTCTTTGGTATGTTGCCGCTCCCTCGACCGCCGCGCCGAGCGGCAGTCGAGCCGACGCTCTTTCAATCGCCGAGCTTCGAGGTCCGATCCGGCCGCCCCGCGGGGGGTCGGGCGGACCATCCTGACAACCTGGAGAGGTGGCCGAGTGGCTGAAGGCACACGCTTGCTAAGCGTGCGATCGGGAAACTGATCCGCGGGTTCGAATCCCGCCCTCTCCGCCGCGAACGTTCAGCGTCGCGCCCCCCTGTGGCGTCCTGAGCCTCGCGCGCGCAGGCGATCCTCGGACGGCGCGTGCCGCCGAGCGCCGGAGGCGCTGCTCGCCCTGCGGCGAGCCACGCGCGGTGGCGGCGCCGCCGCGCGCTCCTCCCGTGAGCCTACCGCTCGCGAGCGCGTGCGCGGCGACCCGCCGTCCGCCGGGCCTCAGGCCGCCCTGGTCCTCAGCACGCGCGACTGCAGGAACTGGTAGATGGTCTTGATCGCGTCGAACGAGCCGACGGCGCTCTCCTTGATCACCTCGCTCACCGTGCGCGAGCCGTTGACCGCCCCGAGGACGAGCTCCTCGGTGCGCGTGAGCTTGCCCGAGCCCACGCCGTCGAGCGCGACCTGATCGACGACCACGACCTGATCGAAGTTGATCGTCCCCTCCATGAGCCGCCACTCGTCGACGCGCCGGAACCCCTCGAGCACCAGCGAGGACACCGGGAGGCCGAGGCGCGCCTGCTCCACCTCGGGGCGGAACGGCTCGCGCGTGAACGAGAAGCGCCCGTACGGCCAGCGCAGCACCTCGTAGATGAGCTCGCTCGACTGGCGCTCCAGCACGGCGATCAGATCGTCCTGCGTCGCGACGCCCGCCTCCACGAGCACCTGGCCGAGCAGCGCCGACGGGCTCTTCTCGCGGAGCAGCGCCTCGAGCTGCTCCCGCGTGACGAGCCCCCGCTCGATGAAGTAGCGCCCGAGCTTGAACTCGTCGGACGAGTGGCGCGCCTGCACGAGATCGATGAGCCCCTGGCGGAGCGAGATCGTGACCGACGCGCGGTTGGTGGCCACGCGCAGCACGCCCGTCTGCCGCTGCATCTGCAAGAGCTGGAGGATCTCGGCCAGCGGGATCGCGGAGACATCGCCGCTCATCACCTCCTTGGCGTCCGGGGGCGTGTCGAGATCGCGCAGCGTCAGCGTCAACATGGACACCACGTCGCCCGTCATCACGCGGGCGATCGCCTGCATCACGGCCGCCTCGTTGGTCCGCGCCTCGGGCGAGAGGCTCATGATCGCCGGCGTCATCACCGTCGCCAGGTGCTGGGCGAAGTCGATCCCGGCGCGCTGGCGCATGTGCCGGAACATGAGGCTCGGCCGCACGCTCTCGGCGATCATGTCCTCGTCGAGCATCTTCGCGCCCTCGGGGACGGGCCGCGCGCGCCCCTCCGCCGTCTTCGCGAGCGCCCCCTCGATCACCGCGACCAGCGCGCGCGCGTCGAACGGCTTCGTGATCGCGTCGACGGCGCCGGTCTGCTGCACGAACTGCCCCCGGAGCTTGTCGCCCTTGGCGCTCATCAGGACCACGGGCACCGTGCGGTGCGCCGGGTTCGACCGGAGCTCCCGGCAGAAGGCGTAGCCGTTCATCCTCGGCATCACGAAGTCGAGGAGGACGAGGTCGTACTTCGGCCCCTTCTTGATGAGCTCGATCCCCGCGAGCCCGTCCCGCGCCACGGTCGGATCAAACCCGTTGCGAGCCAGGATGGCGCTGACGACCTTCAGGATGGTCGGGCTGTCATCGACAACGAGGACGCGCGCCGGGGAGGCCATGGCGAAGAATACGGTCCTACCCTACCAGATGTGCGCGGCCTGCAAACATAAAGGCCGAGGGGCGCGGCCGCGCGGCGCGGTGGCGCACGACCGGCGCGGACACGGCGGCCGGGCGAGCGCGGGCTGCGAGCGCCCGCGCCGCGCGCCCATCATCGCACCCGCGCCGCGTCAAGCGCCGGCGCCGCCCGCGGGGCCCGGCCGCGGCGCTGCGGGCACCACCGTCTTCACGTTCAGCTCGGCGAGCTGCGCTGCGTCGACGGTGACCGGCGCGCCCGTCATCTGGTCCGTGCCCTGGTTGGTCTTCGGGAACGGGATGACGTCCCGCAGCGTCGGCGCGCTGCCGAGCAGCATGGCGAGCCGGTCCATGCCGAGCGCGATGCCGCCGTGCGGCGGCGCGCCGCTCCGGAGCGCGTCCAGGAGGAACCCGAACTTGTCGCGCGCGTCGCCCTCGTCGATGCCCAGCGTCCGGAAGACGCGCGCCTGCACGTCGGGGTCGTGCAGCCGGATCGAGCCGCCGCCGAGCTCGAACCCGTTCAGCACGAGATCGTACCGGTAGCACTCGACGCGCGCCGGATCGGCCTCGAGCAGCGGCACGTGCTCGTCGATCGGCCGCGTGAACGCGTGGTGCGCGGCGGCCCACCGCCCCGTCTCCTCGTCCAGCTCGAACAGGGGTGGGTTGGTCACCCAGAGGAACCGCCACTGGTCTCCATGCCCGTACTCCGGGATGAGCCCGATCTTCTTGGCGATGTCGACCCGGAGCTTCGCCATCACGGTGTGCACCACCGCGGCCTTGCCGAACTGGAAGCAGAGGATGTCGCCCGGCCTGGCGCCGAGCTTCTCGTTGAGCTGCCGCCGGAGCTCCGGCGTGATCGACTTCGACAGCGGCGACTGCGTCCAGGAGCCGTCCTCGGCCAGCTTGGCCCGCGCGAGCCCCCGGAAGCCCTTCACGTCCCTGAGCCCGCGCTCGAGCTCCTCGGTCTGCTGGCGCGACAGGTTCGCGCTCGCCGGGATGACGAGCGCCTTGACGATCTCGGCCGGCACGTCGCGCCGGAGCTTGCCCGAGCGGTACTTCTCGGCGAGCTCCACCCAGAGCGGCACCCCGCCGCCGCCGTGCTCGATGATGAGGTCGGTCAGGTCGGTGTGCTCGATCCCGAAGCGCAGATCGGGCTTGTCGTTGCCGAAGCGGGCCATCGACTCGGCGTACGGCATCTGCGGGAAGCGGCCCGTCGGGTAGAGCTCGGTGAGATCCTTGCCGAGCGCGGCCTTGAAGACCGCGAACACGAGCCCCTCGATCAGCCGGAACACGTCGTCCTGGCTCACGAACGACAGCTCGACGTCGATCTGGGTGAACTCCGGCTGCCGGTCGATGCGCAGATCCTCGTCGCGGAAGCACTTCACGATCTGGAAGTAGCGGTCGAAGCCCGCGACCATGAAGAGCTGCTTGTAGAGCTGCGGGCTCTCGGCGAGCGCGTAGAACTTGCCGGCGGACACCCGCGAGGGGACCAGGAAGTTGCGCGCGCCGCCCGGCGTGTACTTCACGAGGAACGGCGTCTCGAGCTCGAGGCAGCCCTGGTCCGACAGGTAGTTGCGGGTCGCCCGGTTGACCTCGTGGCGCATCCGCAGCGCCCGCTGGAGCGGCGTCCGGCGGAGGTCGAGGTACCGGTACTGGAGCCGGATCTCCTCGTCGGTGCGGATGTCGTCCTCGATCGAGAACGGAGGGTTGTCGGCGCGGTTGAACATCACGGCCTCGGCCACGCGCACCTCGATCTCGCCGGTCGCGAGCTTCGGGTTCACGTTCTGCTCGCCCCGGTGCACGACCACGCCGCGCACGCCGATGACCCACTCGCGGCGGACCGTCTCGGCCAGCCTCAGCGACGCGGCGAGCTGCTCGGGCGTCGCGTAGGGCTCGCCCGACCCCTCGAGGGCCGGCAGGCGCTTCACCGATCCGGCCTCGTAGCCGGCGTCGAACACGACCTGCGTGATGCCTTCGCGATCGCGCAGGTCGATGAAGACGCAGCCGCCAAAGTCGCGGCGGTGCGCCACCCAGCCGAAGAGGATGACCTCCTTGCCGATGTCCGCTGTGCGCAGATCGCCGCAGCGGTGCGTCCTCTTGAGCTCATCGATGAAACGGGACACGAGCCGACCTCCGGGTTTCCGTGGGAGGGGCGACTCTAGCCCAGGTCGCCGCGCACCGCCTCTCCGGATGCTCGCGCCCCGAACGTCGTCTGCCCGTCGGGTCGCGGCGGTCGGCGCCGCACGCGGGAACTTGGCCAGCCCGCGCCCGATCTGGCATGGCCGGCCGGTGAGCTCCGGAGAGGAACGCTGCTGGCTCGATCGGTCGCTCGCCGTGCTGTCGGCCGCGCTGCCCTTCGGGCTCTCGCTGGCCCGCGCCGCCTCCTCCGGGCAGTGGCGGGAGGATCTCACGGCGGTCCGGGACCTCGGCCTCGTCGCGATCGGCGTGGGCGGCGGCCTGTCGACCCCGCTCTCGCAGGCGCTGAGCCTGCTCCCCCTCGGCTCGCTCACCTTCCGCACCGCGCTCGTGTCGGCGCTCGCGCTCGCGCTCGCGTCGCGCCTGCTCTACGCGCAGGTCCGCCGGCTCCTCCTCGAAGCCGCGCGCCCGTCGCCCCTCCCCGGGCGCTCGCTGTGGCGGAGGCTCCGCCTCGGCGGCGCGGCGCTCGCGGCCCCCGCCGCGGCCGGCGCCGCGAGCGCCGCGCCGGGCGCCGCCGCGAGCCCGCGGCTCGCCTCCGTGCTCGCGGCGATCGCCGTCCTCACGGCGGCGCTGTCGCCGACCTGGCAGCGCGAGGCGACCGTCGGCGGCGGCGCCATGCTCGCCACCTGCGCCGCGCTCGTGACGCTCGCGCTCGCGTCGGTCTGCGCCGAGAGGGCGCGGCACGCGGGCCGCGCCTGGATCGGGCTCGGCGCGCTGCTCGGGGCCACGTTCGCGGAGAGCCCGCCCGCGGCGCTCGCCGCGCTCGCCGGGTCGTGCGCGATCGTCGTCGCCCGCCGGGGGCTCGCCGCTGAGCGCCCGGCCGCCGACGGGGCGCCCGGCGAGCCCTCGGCCCCGGCCGCGGGCCCGCCCAGGCGCATGCTGGTCGCCGCCGCCGCCGCGGGGGCGCTCACGGCCGCGCTCCTGCTCGCCCCGCTCGCGCTCCGGCCGTTCGCGCCGCGGGCGTGGGCCGACATCGGCCACGCGCTCTCCGCCGGGAGCCTCGCCGCGCTCGACGTCGCCAGCGCGCGCACCACGGCGCTCGCCGCGTGGAGCCGCGAGATCGGCCTCGTCTCCCTGCTCATCGCCGCCGCCGGGATGGCGATCGCCCTCGCGCGCCCGCGCGCGCGCTGGCTCGCCGCGCCCTTCCTCGCGCTGCTCGCGCTCGACACCCTCCTGCCCGCGCGGGCGGCCGGCGTGCTCTCCGCGGATCCGCTCACCCCGCTGCGCTCGCTCGCGGTCGCGGCGATCGCCGCCGGCTCGGCGCTCGGGGCGCACGCGGCGGTGCGGGCGCTGCTCGCCACGCGCGTGCCGTTCGCGCGGAGCGGCGCGGTGCTGCTCGTCGTCTTCCAGCTCACGCTGGTCGCGCTGACGAGCGAGGAGGCCGGCTTCGCCGCGGACCGGAGCGAGCAGACGGCCGCCGAGGTCTGGACGGACGAGGCGTACGGGAGCCTGGAGCCCAGGTCCGCCATCCTCGTGCGCTCGCCGGCGATCGCGTGGCGCATCTTCGCGGCGCGCGTCACGCGCGGCGAGCGGCCGGACGTCCTCGTGATCCCGATCCCGCTGCTCGATCGCGGCCAGGTCGCGGCGAGCCTGCTCGCGAGCGAGCGCAAGCTCACGCCGCTGCTGCGCGACCTCGCGCTCGTGGGCGAGCCGAGCGAGTTCGCGCTCTCCACGCTGGCCGACGCGCGGCCGCTCGTGCTGGAGCTCGATCCGCGCTGGTCCAAGCGGCTGCTCAACCACCTGAACGTCGCCGGGATCTGGCTCGAGTACGCCCCGCAGCCGCTCGGCGCCTCGGATCGCAAGCTGGCGACCGCGCAGTCGGTCGTGCCGCTGCGGCGCGTGCTGGACGCGCTCTCGGCCGCCACGGTGCCGGACTCGTCGACGGCGTCCGTCCTCGCGTCCACCCTGCGCGGCCAGTCGAACTTCGTCAGCCTGCTGGGCCAGCGCGTGGTCGCGCAGTCGTACATGGACCGGCTGGGCGAGCTCGCGGCCAGGGATCCGCTCGTCTTCGGCGGCCCGAACCGCCGCGCGCTCACCGGCATTCGCCAGGCGTTCATCGCGCGGCGGCCGGTGCGGCGCCGCTAGGCCCGCGCGCGGCGGCGCGGGTCACGGCGAGGCGTGGATCTCGGCCGAGGAGAGCGCCCGGAGATCGGCCGAGCGCAGCGCCTTGATCCGCCGCTCGAAGTCGCGGCTGTCTTCCTCCGTGAGCGTCTCCCCGCCGAAGCGGGCGCGCAGGTAGACCTGCGTGAGCGTCAGGATCTCGCGCGCCAGCGGGTGGGCCGCGAGCTCCAGCGTCTCGGCGTGGCGCAGCGGCGGCGTGCCGGGGGGCCGCGGGATCCCCTGCGCGAGCATGGCGGCCTCGAGGCTCTCGTAGAGCGCGGTCGCCAGGATCGCGCTCGGGTTGCGCCCCGCCTCCACGCCGCCGTCGTCGCGCGCGCGGCGCCCGCGGCGGAAGCGCCAGTAGAGCAGCCCGCCGCCCGCCGCGAGGGCGATGGCGGCGACGGCGAGGAGCTGCTGGCGCGGCAGCGCGGGCTCGCCGCCGGCGCTGGACCGCCGGTAACGCGACGTGAGCGTCTGGAACAGGCTCACCTGCTGGTTCAGATCGTAGCCGACGACGTGCCTGTCCCAGCGCTGGCTCGTGGCCTCGATGAAGTCGCGGAGGTACGCCCAGACCCCGACGAGCTCGCTCTTCGGCGCCGCGTCGGCCGGCGGCGTCGGGTCGAACGTCAGCCACCCCTCGCCGTCGATGTAGACCTCGACCCAGGAGTGCGCGTCGCCCTGGCGCACCGCATAGAAGCGGCCGAAGCGGTTGTAGGTGCCGCCGATGAAGCCGGTCACGTTGCGCGCCGGGACGTCCACCGCGCGCAGCAGGATGGCCATCGCCGTCGAGTAGAACTCGCAGTGCCCGCGCTTCGATTCGAACAGGAAATGGTCGAGCGGCTGCGGGCTCTTCCCCGAGGGCGACGCGAGGTCGTACCGGTACTCCGCCCGCAGGCGCGCCTCGATCGCCCGCGCCATCTCGACGGGGCGCTCCAGGCCGTGCGTCCACGCCCCGGCGAGCTCCACGATGCGCGGCGGCAGATCCTCCGGGAGCGCCAGGTACCGCCGCCGCTCGGTCGGCGCGAGGCGCTGGAACGTCGGCGCCCGCTTGCGCGACAGGAACACGTCATAGACCAGCCCGCGATCGTCCACGGGGTGGTACCTGAGCTCGCCCTCGGGGCCGCGGTGGGCGACCGTGCTCGTGTCGATCCCGAGCTGCCCGCGGTGCTTGAACCGGAGCCCCGTCGCGTTGGGCGGGAGGAAGATCACCGGCGGATCGATCGGCTCCAGATCGATCCGCATCACCGGATCGGCCGCCGGGTCCGGGAAGCGCTCGATCGACACGAGCCCCGCGTCGGTCTCGGCCGGGCGCTTGAAGCTCTCGCTCTGCGACCAGGTGCGACCGTCGTACGCGTCGAGCGCGGTGCCGCGCAGGTGCAGGGTGAGGCGCGCGGGCGGCGGGTCCGGGAGGCCGGGGATCTCGACGCGCATCGCCAGCTTGGGATCGCTGCGCAGCACGCCGACCGCGCCCAGATCGACCTTGCCCGAGAAGCCGATCATCCGCCCCGTGTGGCCGCGGTTGAGCAGGAGCAGCGAGAGGCCGACGCGCGGGAAGATGACGAACAGGAGCGCGGTGAAGGCGAAGATCGGGATCGAGAGCAGGCAGGTGACGGCCAGGAACGAGCGGCCGACGACCCGCCGCGAGCGCAGGATGCGCGGCACGTCGACCGGCAGCCCGGTCCGGTCGCGCGCCCCTTGCCGGTAGTTGCCCTCCACCTCGCGCCGCAGGTGGCTGAGCACGAGCGCGCCCGGGGCGACGATGAGCACGCCCAGGAAGCACAGCCCGTAGCCGAGGCCGCCGCCGAGGACCGTCCCGGCGATGAGGTGCAGCAGCGCGAGCACGATGACCTGCTGGTCGTGCACCGCCCCCTTGCGCGTCGCGAGCCGGATGATCTGCAGCGCCGCGGCGAACTCGACGAGCACGTCGAGCACGCTCGCGTCGGTGAAGACGATGCGGATCCCCTGGACGGCGATGACGAGCAGCAGGGCGCCCATGTCCACGTAGCGGAACGCCGGGTGCCGCTGCCACGACTCGCGCACGAGCAGCGCGAGCCCGAGGCCGATGAGGATGGCCCAGCTCACGTAGCGGTTGAACTGCCCGCTGGCGACCAGGGCGATGACGCCGAGCGCCGCGAGCGCGTTCGTCATCACCCGGTGCACCACCCCGAACCTCACGATGCGGTCCTCGAGGTGCTCGCGCGGCGCCCGCCGCTCGCCGGCCCGGGGCCCGCGCCCTGGCGCAGCGACGCCCGGGCGGCGCGCTCGGCCCTGATCTCGGGCACCCGGCCCTCGTCGACGGCCTCGAGCAGCGCCAGAAACCGGAGGATCTCGTCCGCTCCGCTGTTGCGATCGCCCCGGGCGCGCTCGCCCAGCGTGGTCGCGACGATCACGCCGTCGCCGCGCTTGAGGTGGGCGACGGCGCGCGAGGCCGCCTCGCGGATCCGCCGCTCGAGGAGCTGCGAGAACCCGTCGCCTTCCCCCGCCGGGCGCACCGTGTCGACGACGATCTGCACGTCGGGCCGCGTCTCCCGGGCCCGCTCGCGCAGCACGAGCTGGTCGCGCAGCGTGCTCTTCCGCCAGTAGATGTCGCGCGGATCGTCCCCGTCGCGCATCGGCCGCAGCCCGAAGGTCTCGTCGCCGCCGCCGCGCCCGCTGAGGCTCGCGCCGCCCTCGCGGCGGCCCGCGTCCTCGACCGGGAGCCGGACCGGATCGACCGCGGGGTAGATGATGAGATCGCCCTCGGCCTCGACCTCGCGCGATTTCTCGAACAGCCCGAAGGGGAAGCGGGTGGCGATGCGGAACCCGGTGTGCCGGTCGCGGCCGCGCTTCGCCGGCGTCCGCCGGTAGGCGGCCACCTGCGCGCTGGAGGGGCTGATCTTCAAAAAGAAGCAGCGCTTGTCGGCCGGCTGACCGGCGCGCAGATCCTCGACCTCGATCGCGTACGACGGCACGCGCTTCTTGTGGTTGTAGACCTCGATCTCGACGAGGTGCGCGCGCCCCACCTGGGCGCGGGCGGGGAGACGCCGGGTCACGGTGAGGTGGCGGAGCGACAGATCGCTCATCACACCGGAGACGACGATCAGCGACAGCAGCATCCCGAGCAGCAGGTAGAGCAGGTTGTTGCCCGTGTTGATCGCCGCGAAGCCGACGCCCAGCGTGATCCCGAGGTAGTACTTCCCCTCCCGGGTGAACTTCAGCTTCCGGGGCGGCCGGAGCGCGAGGAGCCACCGCGTCCACGGCGCCGCGTCCTCCCTGCGCGCGGGCAGCAGCGGTCGCTGCTCGATCCTGGGCCTATCGCGCCTCGGCCGGCTCGCCCGCACGGCGCTGCGCGGCGCCGCGTCGGTGCGCTCGGCGCCGCGGGGGCGGCCGCTGGGAGAGCCACGCTCCCGGTCCTCTGCGCCCATCGCCCACCCCTCAGAGCGGGACCGGGACCCGCGCCACGAGGTCGCGCACGGCGGCCTCGCACTCGTCGCGGGTCGGCATGTAGCCCTCCGCGTGGGCGGAGAGCCGGACCCGGTGGGCCAGCACCGCGACCGCGAGGTCGTGGATGTCGTCCGCGATGCAGTACGACCGTCCATAGAGCACCGCGCGCCCCCGGGCCGCGCGCGCGAGGTTCATGCCGGCGCGCGGCGACGCGCCGAGCGAGAGGGTCGGGCTCGAGCGCGTCGCGGCGAGCACCGCCTGCAGGTAGGTGGCCAGCGACGCGTCGAGCTCGACGCGATCGACCTCGCGCTGGAGCGCGACGAGCTGGGCGGGATCGATGACCTGCGGCACGTTTCGCGCGCGATCCGGCTCGCCGCCCTGCAGGAGCAGCCGCGTCTCCACCTGGGGCGGCGGGTACCCGATGCGGATCCGGACCATGAAGCGGTCGAGCTGCGACTCCGGGAGCGGGAACGTGCCGGCGAAATCCTGCGGGTTCTGGGTCGCGAGCACGAAGAACGGCTCGGGCAGCGGCGTGGCCGTCCCGTCGATGGACACCTGGCCCTCGTTCATCGCCTCGAGCAGCGCCGACTGCGTCCGCGGGCTCGCCCGGTTGATCTCGTCGGCGAGCAGGACGTTCGCGAAGATCGGCCCCTGGCGGAAGACGAACTGGCCGATCCGCTGGTCGAACACGCTCACCCCGAGCACGTCGCTCGGCAGCAGATCGCTGGTGAACTGCACGCGACGGAGCTCGCCTCCCACGGCCTTCGCGAGCGCCCGGGCCAGCGTCGTCTTGCCGACGCCGGGCACGTCCTCGATGAGAACATGCCCCCGGGCGAGCAGCGCGATGAGCGCCAGCTCGACCGCCTCCGGCTTCCCCTCGAGGGCTTGCTCCACCGCAGAGCGAAGCTTCAGGAGAACGGGCGAAGCTTCACGCGCGACCGAGAGCGCCGATGTCATCACGGGCGATGGTAGCACGAGGTCACGGCGCGCCTGCGGGGATACGCATTTTGCGTTCCACGAGGCGCGGCGCGACCCCGCGCGGCCCGCGCGAACCCGGGTTCGCGACCTCCTGGCGGCCCGCGCGAACCCGGGTTCGCGACCTCCTGGCGAGCCGCTGGCTCGGGTACGCTGCGCCACCTTCCCCCGGTTTTGCTGCGCGGAGGGGCGCGTGGGGCGCTGCCGCCGGCCCGGTCGCGAGCGCCCTCATCCCGGGGGTTTTGCCTGTTGCGGAATGGCCCGGGGCGGTGGTCCCAGGTATGCTCCGTCCGCCGTGACCGCCTCGGGTCCCCTGTTTCGCCACAACGCCACCGCCCTCCCTGAGGAGGCGTCCGGCGCTGATGGTCCCCGTGAGGCCGCCGAGCCGGCGAGCTCGTCGCCTGCCGAGGGCGGCGGCTCGCCGGCCGCGCGGAGCGCGGCGCCCGCGGGCAAGGCCACCACCTCGTCGCCCCCGCGGAGCGCGGCCTCGCCGAGCGTCCGTCCCCCGGAGAGCGAGCCGCCCTCGGGCAGCTTGATCGCGCAGCCGCCGCTCTTGCCGGACTCTCCCCGGGGGACGCTGCTCTGGCGCGTGCGTGGGATGATCCGCGCCATGCGCCCCCACCAGTGGGTGAAGAACCTCTTCGTCCTCGCCCCGGTGGTGTTCGCCAAGCACCTGACGCACCCGTCGATCATCAAGAGCGCGCTCGGGGCGTTCGCGATCTTCTGCCTGCTCGCCGGCGCGGTCTACATCCTGAACGACATCGTCGACGCGGAGGCCGACCGGGTCCACCCGGTCAAGCGCTTCCGGCCGATCGCCTCGGGGCGCGTGCCGATCCCGGTCGCCAAGGCGATGGCGGTCGGCCTCGCGGTGATCGCGCTCGGCGCCAGCCTGCTCGGCCCGCCGCTCTTCGCGCTCGTCGCCGCCAGCTACTACGTCCTCAACGTCGCCTACTCGTTCCGGCTCAAGAAGATCGCGTACCTCGACGTCGGCTGCATCGCGGTCTTCTTCGTGCTGCGCGTCCTCGCGGGCGGCTTCGCGACGAGGACGCCGCTCTCCGGCTTCATGATCGCGTGCACCGCCCTGCTCGCGCTCTTCCTCGGCTTCGGCAAGCGCCGGCACGAGCTCGCCTCCGCCAACGCCGCGAAGCAGCGCGCGGCGCTGGAGGGCTACTCGTCGGGCGCCCTGACGGCGGCGCTCGCCGTGACCGGCGTCGCCACCATCGCCACCTACCTGGCGTACACGCTGGACCACGACACGCAGCGGTTCTTCCAGAACCCCCACCTGTGGCTCACGACGATCCACCCGCTCTTCGGGGTGATCCGGTTCCTCCAGCTCGTCGCCGGCCGTCCGAAGGCCGAGAGCCCCACGCAGGAGATCCTCCGGGACACCCCCTTCGTCCTGAACCTCGTGATGTGGTCGGCCGAGGTGCTGGTGATCGTGTATCGGCTGAGGCCGTCCTGATGCTCGGCGCCGGATCGGAGCTCGCCCGGCCGGGCGCCGCGCCCGCCGATCCGAAGCCCACCGCGAAGAGCGATGCGCTGACGGATCTGGCGCTGACGATGCCGATCTTCATCCTCTACCACCTCGGCGTCGCCTTCCTCCCCATCCGGAACGCCGCGGATCCGGTCACCGCCGAGCTCCGGGCCCTCGCCAAGCACAGCCTCCCGCTCTACGCGGGCCTCACCGTGGCCGTCGGCGCGGCGTTCGTCCTGGTCCTGTCCATCCTCGGCCGCGGCCACGCCCTCCAGACCCGGCGCTTCGCCCTGCTCGCCACCGAGGGGGCGCTCTACGCCATCCTGATGCGCTTCGCCGGCTCCTACGTGGTCGGCTCCCTCCGGCTCGGCCCACCCCTCGCCTCGAACGACATCTTCACCGGGGTCGTGATGTCGCTCGGCGCCGGCTTCTACGAGGAGATCGCCTTCCGCGCCGGCCTCTTCGGGCTGGGCGCGCTCGGGATCCGGTTCTTCTTCGGCCGAGGGCTCCAGGGGGTGGTCCTGCTGGTCGGCTGGGCGGTCGTGGCCGCGGCCGTCTTCTCCGGCTGGCATTACGTCGGAGCGCTGGGGGATCCCTGGAATCTCCCGTCCTTCGTGTTCCGCATGGTGTGCGGGCTCGTGCTCACCGCGATCTACGTGTTCCGCGGCTTCGCGCCTGCAGTGTGGACGCACGCCCTCTACGACGTCTGGGTCCTCGTGCTGCGCTGAGCCGGCGATCGCGCGGGTCCGCGCGGGCGCGACCTGTTGCCGGGCCGCGCTGCCCGTGCTTTGGGATCCAAGTGTCCCTCGCCGAGCAGATCGACGCCCTTCCCGCCCCCGTCCTGAAGCGCCTGCACGATCGGGGGTTCGACGAGGCCCGCCTGGTGCAGCGGGCGGCCACCATCGGCGTGGAGCGGGACGCGCGCAACCGGCTGTCCGGCCGGGTCGAGCCGCCCGCCCCGGACGACATCGCGACCGCGCCGGTCGCGGGGACGGCCGACCACGCGCGCTGCCGCGAGCGCGGGCTCTCGGCGCTCTCGCGGGGCGAGGTGGCGCTCTGCGTCCTCGCCGGCGGGATGGCCACGCGGATGGGCGGCGTGGTCAAGGCGCTGGTCGAGGCGCTCCCTGGTCGGAGCTTCCTCGACCTCCGGCTCGGGGAGAACGCGGCCCTCGAGCGGCTGGTCGCCCGCGAGGGCGCCCACGTGCCGCTCTGGCTCATGACGAGCGAGGCGACCGAGCGCCCCATCCGCGACGCCCTCGGCCCGCGCCTCGACGGCGAGCGCTGCGCGACCTTCGAGCAGAACGTCTCGCTCCGCCTGACGCCCGAGGGAGCGCTGTTCTTCGACGAGGACGGCGGGCCGGGCGTCTACGCCACCGGCCACGGCGACCTGCCGGACGCGCTCCGGCGGAGCGGCCTGCTCGACCGCTTCCGCGCGCGCGGCGGCAAGACGGTCTGGATCGCGAACCTCGACAACCTCGGCGCGACCGTCGATCCGGCCATCCTCGGCTGGCACCTCGCCCACGGCGGCCCCATCACGGTCGAGGTCGTCGACAAGGTCGGCAGCGACCGGGGCGGCGGGCCCGTGCGCTGGAACGGCAGGCGCGTCATCACCGAGGAGTTCCGGCTCCCCCGCGGCTTCGATCCGAGCACGGTCCCGGTCTTCAACACGAACACGTTCCTCGTCGACGCCGCCGCGCTGAGCGCGCTCGTCATGGAGTGGACCTACGTCGAGGTGGAGAAGCAGATCGGGGATCGCAAGGCGATCCAGTTCGAGCGGCTCCTCGGGGAGATCACGGCCGCGCTCGAGCCCCGGTTTTTGCGCGTGCCGCGCGAGGGGCTCGCCTCGCGCTTCCTGCCGGTCAAGGACGAGGCGGAGCTAGAGCGCCGCCGCCCGGAGATCGAGGCGATCGCGAAGGCGCGCGGCATGCTGGGCTGAGCCGTCCGCGGCCGCGGCCGCGCCACGCCCTCGTCACCGGCTCGTCGAGGGCTCGCCGTCGCGTTCGTCCGGCGCCCGCGCCGGCGTCGCGGGATGCCTGGGCCGGTGTCGCGGCATACCAGCGCTCCCACCGCGCGGCGCCAGCCCCCTTCGGTGGGACCGGCGCCCCCAGCGCGCGGCGCCAGCCCCCTTCGGTGGGACCGGCGCCCCCAGCGCGCGGCGCCAGCCCCCTTCGGTGGGACCGGCGCCCCCAGCGCGCGGCGCCGGGGCCCGGGCGACGGGAGCGCCCGGGCGGCGGCGAGCGCGCATCGCGATCGGCGGCCATTTGGCGCTATGCTGCACACCTCACCGCATGCCGCTACCTCCCTTCCCGAAGCTCGCGCTCAAGCTGGTCCAGACGATCCCCTCGCTGGACCCTCCCGGGTTTCTCAACGTGCGGCGCCAGGTGTTCCGCGTCGAGTTCCCGGACGGCTCGCTCAGCGAGCCCTTCACCTACGACAGCGTCGATCGCGAGCGCCTCGACGCGGTGGTGATCGCGCCGCACCACCGCGGCGCGGACGGCCGCCGTCATGTCTTCCTCCGCTCGGCGCTCCGGCCGCCGGCCGCGACCCGCCCGCCCGCGGTGTGGCCGGTCCCGGAGGGGCCCGCGCTCGGCGCGCTGTGGGAGCTGCCCGCCGGGCTCGTCGAGGTCGACGAGCGCAGCCCCGAGGGCCTGCGGCGCTCGGCCGCCCGCGAGCTGCTCGAAGAGGTCGGCTTCGACGTGGACCCGGCGGCGCTCCGCGAGCTCGGCCCGCCGAGCTTCCCGGCGCCGGGCATGGTCGGCGAGCGGCATTTCTACTTCCACGTCGAGGTCGACCTCGCGCGCCAGGGGACGCCCCTCGAGGACGGCTCGCCGCTCGAGCGCTTCGCCGTCGTCACGTCCGTCCCGCTCGACGCCGCGATCGAGCTCACCCGGCGCGGCGTGATCGAGGACGCGAAGACGGAGGTGGCGCTCCGGCGCCTCGCAGAGCTCTGATGTCAGAACAACCCCCCGCGCCCGCGCAGCGCCGGCCGCCCCGCGTCGCGCTCGTCGTGAAGCGCTCCGCCTGGAGGATCTACCGCGAGGAGCGGAAGGACCCGCGCATCACGCGGCTCGTCGAGGCGGGCGACGCCGCCATCGCGCGCCTCAAGGCGTCGCACGAGTCGCACGAGCAGACGGTGCGCGAGGTCAAGGCGGCGCTCGACGATCTCGGCGCCCAGATCGACCTGATCACGGGCGCGGCGAGGACGTTCGACACGAGCGAGCTCGACCTCGTGATCACGGTCGGGGGCGACGGGACGCTCCTCAGCGCGTCGCACAACGTCGGCGAGGTGCCGATCCTCGGCATCAACAGCGCGCCGGGCCACTCCGTCGGCTTCTTCTGCGGCGCGACGAGCGTCGACGCGGCGGAGGCGATCGCGAAGGCGCTGCGCGGCTCGCTGCGCCGCACCGTCCTCACCCGCATGCAGGTCACGGTGAACGACAAGCTCGCCTCCGCGCGCGTCCTGAACGACGCGCTCTTCTGCCACGTGTCCCCGGCGGCCACGTCGCGCTACGTGATCCGGTTCGGTCGGGTCGAGGAGGAGCAGAAGTCGAGCGGCTTCTGGATCGGCCCCGCGGCCGGCTCCACGGCCGCGCAGCGCTCGGCCGGCGGTCGCGTCCTGCCGCTCACCTCGAAGCGCCTCCAGCTCGTGGTGCGCGAGCCCTACACCCCGCACGGCGAGCAGTACCGCTTCCGCCACGCCCTGATCCCGCCGGGCGCGTCGCTGGTCGTGCGCAGCAAGACGCACGACGCGAAGCTCTTCTTCGACGGGCCGATCCACTCGGTGAGCGTCGGCTTCGGCGACGTGATGGAGTTCACGCAGGCGCCCCAGTCGCTGACGATCCTGGGCCTCTCCGCGAAGCGGAAGTGGGGCGCGGGCTCGGCGGCGAGCCGCCGCTAGCGCGTCGTCGCGGCGCGAGCGCCGATCGCGCGCGCCGCCTGCGGCGGAGAGCCGCCGCTGGCGCGTCGTCGCGGCGCGAGCGCCGATCGCGCGCGCCGCCTGCGGCGCCGAGGAGCCTGCCCGCCCCCGCGCGGCCACGATCGCCTTCAACGGAAGGAGATCGGGCGATCTCCTACCCCGCGGCGCCGCCATCCGGCGGCCGTCGAGGCGGGCTCGTGCGGCCTGAAGAGCGGCCGATCCTGGCCGTTTTATGGGGATTTTGGCGGGCTGGACGAGGCTCCCCCGGCCGTCCTTCCGGCGCACAGGCGCGCCCGCCGGGGCCTGAAACCCCTATTTTTGTAGCTCCGATCGACGATTCGACACTGGATCTGCGGCGGCCGTTGTGTTTCCTTTGGCGCGCGAGAGGGCACAAACCTCCGGAGGAAAGAACATGGCGGCGAAGAAGACGGACGGGAAGAAGGCCACGTCGCTCAGCAAGAGCGCCCTGATCAACGCGGTGGTCGAGGCGAACGAGAACGAGGTCACCCGCAAGCAGGTCAAGGCGATCCTCGAGTCGCTGACCGAGATCGCGTACAAGGAGCTGAAGAAGAACGGCATCTTCACGATGCCCGGCTTCGCGAAGTTCCGGGTCGTCAAGAAGCCGGCGACCAAGGCGCGCGAGGGCATCAACCCGTTCACGAAGCAGCCGATGACGTTCGCGGCGAAGCCGGCCAGCAAGTCGGTGCGCGCCCGCCCGATCAAGGCGATCAAGGACGCGCTGTCCTGAGCCGAGCCGGCCGCCGGAGGCCCCTCGGCCCCGGCCCGGCGAGGCCCGCCGGCCGTCCGGCCCCCTCCAGGGCCAGAGCGCCCCTGGAGCGCGAGCCTGGCTGGCCCCGGGCGGCCCCTGCGGTAGCATGGTGCGGTTGCACTGCCGCCCATGACGCTCGCCGTCCGACTTCTCCGCGCGCTGTTTGCGTTCTCGATCATCCTGACGAGCTACCTCGTCCAGCTCGGGCTCGGGCGGGTGTTCGGGAGGCGCCTCGGGAGCGGCTCTTCCGCGCGTGAGCTGCCCGGCTGGCTCGTCGCGCGGCGCGCCCGCGTGGACCAGGAGAACGCCCGACGCCTGCTGCGCGTCATGCTCAAGCTGCGGGGCGTCTTCATCAAGCTGGGCCAGGTGCTGTCCATCATGGGCGGCTTCTTGCCTCGCGCCTACGGCAAGGAGCTCGAGCAGCTCCAGGACCAGGTCCCGCCGCACCCCTTCAGCGATCTCGAGGCCGCGCTGCGCCGGAGCTTCGGCAGGTCGGCGGGCGAGCTGTTCGCGTCGATCGAGCGCGCGCCGCTCGCGGCCGCGTCGCTCGGGCAGGTGCACGTCGCGCGCCTCCACGACGGCCGCAAGGTCGCCGTGAAGTTCCTCTACCCGGGCATCCGCGGCGTCATCGCCGTCGACCTGCGCGTCCTGCGCCTCGCCCTCCTCGTCTACAAGCGCTTCGTCCCGGTGGGGCGCATCGAGCGGGTGCACGAGTCGCTGGTCGATCTGCTCCGCCGCGAGACCGACTACCTGCACGAGGCCGCGTGCATGGAGCGGATGGCGCAGCGCTTCGAGGGGGACGCGGGCGTCGCGTTCCCGGAGGTCATCCACGAGCTCACGACGCGCGACGTGCTCACCATGACGTTCATGGAGGGCACGAAGATCACCCGCCTCGACGCGCTGAGGAGCGCGGGGATCGAGCCGTCGGACGTGGCGCTCCGGCTCGTGCAGGCGTTCTACAAGATGCTCTTCGTGGATCGCTTCTTCCACGCCGATCCGCACCCGGGCAATTTCCTCATCGCCGCGCGCAGCGCGGAGGAGGGCGGCGGGTTTCGCCTCGTCGTCCTCGATTTCGGCGCGATCTGCGAGGCCCGGGACGAGCTCATCGACGGGTTGCTCGACATCCTGAAGGGGATCTTCGCGCAGGACGACGCGGCGGTCGTGCGCGGCTTCCGGCGGATGGGCTTCGTCGCGCCCGGGGGCAACGACGCGCTCCTCGAGCGGACCGTGAAGACCTACTTCGCGAAGCTCCTCAAGATCCGGGATCGGACGCCGGCCGCGCTGATGCGCGCCCGACCGGAGCAGCTGGAGGAGCTGGCCGATCCCGAGCTGGAGCGCGGCGAGCTCCAGGAGCTGATGCGCTCGTTCGAGTACCCCGAGGACTGGTTCTACGTCGAGCGCGCCTGCGTGCTCCTCTTCTGGCTGGCCGCCCAGATCGATCCGCACCTCGACACCATGGCGGCGGGCTTCCCGTACCTGATGCCGCTGATCGCGCAGCGCGAGGCCGAGGCCGGCGCTCAGGCAGGCAGCGAGTCGGGCCCTGCGCCTCGCCGCTCGCCCGCCTAGCGCGTTGTCCCCCGAGCTCGTCCCGGGGTCGTCGCTCACGGGGTTTGCGCTCCGGCGGGCCCCTGTTGTGGCCCGCCTGCGCTCCGGCCCCTCCGCGACGACCCCGGGGCGAGCTCGGGGGACGCAGCGCTAGCGCGCCGGCGGCGGGCCGAAGCGGGGGCCCGGGCGGGCCACCCCGAGCCGCTCGAGGAGGGGCGCATAGCTGGTGTCCCGATCCGCCATGATCTCCGCCAGCTTGGCCTTGACGGCGGCGATGCTCGCCCCTTGAAGCCGCCGGAAGTTGTCCTCTGCGGGGTCGGCCGCGGGCTCGACCCCCGCCCCCGCGAGCACAGTCCCCGAATGATTCAGCCCTTCTGGAATGGTCTGGATAAACGGGTCCGGCGCGTGCCGGAGCAGCCCGACGAGCCGGTGCGAGTTCGTCTCGTCCCCTGCCATCTCGGGGTGGAACGCGGCCAGGACCGGGGCGGGGTTGCGACGGCGTCGCAGCTGTTCGCCGAGGCGCGATGCGAACCGCTCGAACGGCGGCGACGGAGTATGGATGAGCGGGAAAACCAGGTGCACGACGGCGCTGTCGGCCTCCTCCACGGCCGCGAGCGCCGTCTCCAGGGCGGGCTCGCGGTCGAGAAGGACATAGAATCGACCGAAACCGGTTGCGGCGTCGCGCATGAACGGGCACAGGCGATAACGAGCGACGACCTCGTCAGCGTAACGCCCGTGGACCCGCCGCACCTCGGCCACCAACCGGGGCGCCTCCGGGTGGTGGGCCAGCTC
Source organism: Sorangium cellulosum (assembly GCF_004135735.1). Taxonomy (GTDB): domain Bacteria; phylum Myxococcota_A; class Polyangia; order Polyangiales; family Polyangiaceae; genus Sorangium; species Sorangium cellulosum_F. The sequence continues at coordinate 10,037,852 of NZ_CP012670.1, forward strand.
CCCCCGCACGACCGGCTCGCTCAAACGCATCACCTCGTTTCTGTTGGGGAAGCATTCTTCCCTCGGCTCGTGATAGCTTACGCCGCGCTGCGGCGGAAGGAGGAGGCGTGCAGGAGACCGCGAAGTTAACGCTGAACAAGAATGGTGTGGAGCAGACGCTCGAGCTGCCCGTGATCACGGGGACCGAGGGGGAGAAGGCGATCGACGTCGGCTCCCTTCGAGCGAAGACCGGGTACGTGTGCATCGACCCGGCCTTCGTCAACACAGCCTCGACCACGAGCTCCATCACGTTCCTCGATGGGGAGAAGGGCGTCCTCCGCTACCGCGGCATCCCGATCGAGCAGCTCGGCGAGCAGTCGACCTTCGTGGAGACGTCGTACCTCCTGATCTACGGCAAGCTGCCGAGCAAGAGCGAGCTGTCCCGGTTCTCCACGTTGCTCACCCGGCACTCGCTCATCCACGAGGACATGAAGCGCTTCTTCGACGGCTACCCGTCGACGGCGCACCCCATGGCGATCCTCTCCGCGATGGTGCTCTCGCTGTCGAGCTACTACCCGGAGGCGATCGACGTGAAGAACACCGATCTCCTCGACATCACGATCGCGCGGCTGCTCTCGAAGGTGCGCACGATCGCTGCGTTCTCGTACAAGAAGTCGATCGGCCAGCCGTTCGTCTACCCGCACAACTCGCTCTCGTACTGCGCGAACTTCCTGAACATGATGTTCTCGGTCCCGGCGGAGCCGTACGAGATCGACGAGGACATCGTGAAGGTCCTCAACCTGCTCCTGATCCTGCACGCCGATCACGAGCAGAACTGCTCGACCTCGACGGTGCGCCTCGTCGGGAGCGCGAAGACGAACCTCTTCGCGTCGGTCGCCGCGGGCATCTGCGCCCTGTGGGGCCCGCTCCACGGCGGCGCCAACCAGGAGGTCGTGACGATGCTCGAGGCGATCCGCGCCGACGGCGGCGACGTCTCGAAGTTCGTCAAGCTCGCGAAGGACAAGTCGTCGGGCTTCCGCCTGATGGGCTTCGGCCACCGCGTCTACAAGAACTACGACCCGCGCGCCCGCCTCATCAAGGCGGCGGCCGACAAGATCCTGGCGAAGCTCGGCATCAAGGATCCGCTGCTCGACATCGCGCAGCGCCTCGAGGAGACGGCGCTGAGGGATCCGTACTTCGTCGAGCGGAAGCTCTACCCGAACGTCGACTTCTACAGCGGCATCATCTACCGCGCGCTCGGCTTCCCCACGAACATGTTCACCGTCATGTTCGCGCTCGGACGCCTGCCCGGCTGGATCGCCCACTGGAAGGAGATGAACGAGGATCCGAGCGGCAAGATCGGCCGTCCGCGGCAGATCTACACCGGCGAGAACGAGGTCCGGTACATCCCGCTCGACGAGCGCGCCTGACCCCGACGGGCCCCGCCCGCGACGACGGGGCCCCGCCCGCGACGACGGGGCCCACCTCGCGATGACAGGGCCTGCCCGCGGCTCACCAGGCCGCGGTCAGCAGCTCACCAGCAACAGGACGACGACCGCCACGAGCACCCCCGTGGCGAGCGAGGCAGCGCCGACGAGCAAGAGCAGCTTGCCCGTCGACCACTGCGCGAGGGGCGCGGGCGTGCTGTCGTCGCGGAGCGTGCGCTCCGGCCGGCCCATCGCCGCGCCGGCGGCCGCAGCGGGTGGGATGGGGGCCGCAGCGGGCTCCACCACCGTCGGCTGGGGGCGGGCGCTCGGCGACACAGCGGCAGGCGGCGGCGGCGGCGCGGGCGGCCCCGCCGGCGCTGGCTGCGAGATCGGCTGGCCGGCGCGGATCCGCCCCTCCAGGACGGCCAGCGCGTAGGGCGGCGGGCCGCCTGCGCGCACCGCGCGGACATCCGCGCGCATGGTCTCCGCGTTCGGGTACCGATGGAGCTTGAGGAACGCCAGCGAGCGGTCCACCACGGCCGCGACCGCGGGCGAGATCCCGGGCGCGACCGAGGCCAGGGGCGGCGCCGGCTCCGTCGCGGCGGCGATGACCTCCATGGCCTCCGTGACGTCGCCGTGCACGGGCCGCCCCGCGAGCAGCCGGAACATCGTCGCCCCGAGCCCGAAGAGGTCGGTGCGCCCGTCGATGTCGTGGATGAGCCCCGTGGCCTGCTCCGGCGCCATGTACGTCGCCGTGCCCATGATCATGCCAGTCTTGGTCGCGGTCTTCTCGGGCAGGCCCGTGAGCCCGTCGACCACGCGCGCGATGCCGAAATCGAGCATGCGCACGCGCCCGTCGGTGCCGAGGTGGATGTTCTCGGGCTTGAGATCGCGGTGCACCACGCCGCGCGCGTGCGCGACCGCCAGCGTGTCGAGCACCTGCTCCGCGAGCGCGAGCACCTCGCCGGCCGGCATCGTCCCGGTGCGCGCCATCCGATCGAAGAGCGTCTCGCCCTGGAGCACCTCCATCGTCAGGTACGCGAGCCCCTCGGGCGTCTCGCCGGAGCCGAGCACGCGCGCCACGCCGGGCACCGCGTCCGGCCCCCCGAACGAGTTCCCGATGAAGCCCTCGCGCAGGAAGCGCTTCCGCACCTCCGCCATCGCGTTGAGCTCCGGGTGCAGCACCTTCAGCGCGACCTGCGAGCCGTCGGCGGCCCGTCCGAGCAGCACGCTCCCCATGCCGCCCGTGCCGAGCACGCGCTCGATCCGCCACATTCCTGCGAACGTCTTGCCGACCCAGTGCTCCGCGTCGTCGTCGTACACGAGAGGCGCCCTTTACCGAACAGCCGCCATCGGGGGAGAACAGCTCAGCGACGAAGCACTGGTAGGCCGCACCTCGCCGGGCGCGCAAGCTAATTGATGGAGGTCGCCCCGAGGCGGGCGTCGTCGTCCAGCCGCTCGGCCGCTGCCTTGAGCCCGGAGGCGACGCCGCGGAACGCCTCCGTCGACATGCGCACCGTCACCCCCGGGCCGAGGAGCGTCACGTGGACGATGCCGCAGGCGCACCGGGTGACGCGCGTCGCGTCACTCGAGGCAAGCTCCGTGTGTGAACCGCATTTCTTGGGCGCCGCCATCTTGAACCTCTCCCACATCCTAGCAGCTCCCGTCGTCGTTCGGCCACGACGCCCGGGAGCCCGACGGATTCATGCCCAGGCCCTCGCCCGCTGGCCGTGAAATCGCCGCGCGGTGTATAACTCCATCATCGTTGCTTCACGCCTGGAGGCACTCATGGCCGCTCGACGGATGACATATGGTCTGCTCCCCCTCGTGCTGAGCGTCGCGGCCTGCGTCGACGACCGCGCGAACCCGGCGCCCGGGCCGTCGATCGACCCGTCGCTGCTCGACCCGCCGCCGGCCGGCGAGGGCTTCCAGATCGAGACGGAGGACATCGAGGTCCCCGCGGGGGTCGAGCAGCAGGACTGCTACTTCTTCCGGGTCCGCGACCTCGCCGCGTCGAACGGGATGGACCCGGACGCGCCCGTGAACCTCCACCGGGTGCAGATCGCCCAGCGCGACGGCTCGCACCACATGAACATCTTCCGGGTGAGGACGATCAAGGGGCTGGGCCCCGACGGCGGGCTCGTCCAGAAGAACCGGAACGGCGTGGGCGAGTGCTTCAAGAGCCCCAACTGGGCCGACTGGCCGCTCATCGCGAACTCCCAGCAGGACGGCCGGCTCGACTGGGAGTTCCCCGAGGGCGTCGCGAACGTCCTCCAGCCCGACGAGTGGCTCATGCTGCAGACGCACTACGTGAACGCGTCGACGCAGAAGACCCCCGAGGCCGTCGGCCGCGTCCGGGTGAACCTGTGGTCGCTGCCCGCCGAGGAGGTGAAGCACGAGCTGGGCACCGTCTTCGCGTCGAAGCAATCCGTCCGTGTCTGTCAGTCGAACCCGCGGCCCACGTTCGAGGGATCGTGCCAGATCAACAGCCCCTCTCCCGTGCGGATCATCGGCGCCAACGGCCATTTTCACAGCCGAGGCACGCAGTTCGACATGTGGGCATGGGACGGCAAGACCATCGGCACGCCCGACGCGTCGAGGCGCTTTTACACCTCGAACTCCTGGGACGATCCGCCGATGCTCATCTCGCCCGAGCTCGACCTGGAGCTCCCGCCGAGCGGCGGCGTCTGGTACGGGTGCTCCTACGAGTGGCAGCGGCCGGAGGCCGCCGTCGGCTGCAGCGGCCTCGACGAGTACGACGTGACCACGAACAGCACACCCGAGGATCGGCTCGACTGCTGCTACACGTTCGGCCCGATCGTCGAGAAGAACGAGCACTGCAATATCTTCGTCTACTACTATCCGAAGCAGGACGACGTGTTCTGCAACTGACCCTCGCGGGCAGGCGCGCCGGGCGAGCAGCGCGGCGCGCCCCGACACAGGATCTCTCGAAAGCCGATATTTCACCCCCTATGCGCACCTGCCTGCACGCCGCGGCCGCCCTGGCGCTCTCCGCGCTCGTCCTCACCGGTTGCCCCGCCGAGGAGAGCCCCGAGCCGCCGCCCGCGTGGCGCGTGGTGCTCGACGAGGGGGATCTGGACCGCGCGGTCCTGTCGATATGGGGCACGGCGCCCGACGACGTGTTCGCGGTCGGAGGGCCGCTCGGCAACACGGGGCTGACGTCGCTCGTGCTCCATCACGACGGGTCGACGTGGCGTGAGCTCCCGGCGGGCGGGGAGGAGACCTTCTGGTGGGTGGCCGGCTCCGGCCCGGCCGACGTGTGGATGGTCGGCGAGCGGGGCCGCGCGGTCCGCTGGGACGGCGCGGCGTTCACCGAGCACGAGACCGGGACGGACGCGACCCTGTGGGGCGTCATCGCGTTCTCCCCCGACGAGGCGTGGGCCGTGGGCGGCACGCCGGGCAGCGCGGAGGAGGGGCAGAAGGACATCGTCCTTCGCTGGGACGGCCGCGCGTGGTCGAGAGAGCCTCTGCCCCAGGCGACCGGCCGGGCGCTCTACAAGGTATGGGGGGAGTCGTCCGACGACCTCTACGCGGTCGGCGAGTTCGGCGTCATCTGGCACCGCGCGGGCACGACCTGGGAACTGCAGTCCGAGCCGCCGATCGCGCAGGGCACGCTGTTCACCGCCGCCGGCTGCGGCCGCGACGCGGTGTACGCGGTCGGCGGCAGGGACGTGCTGCGCTCGGACGGCGAGGCGTGGCGGAGGGTCGAGGTCGCGCTCACCAACGACGTCAACGGCGTCGCCTGCGGCCGCTCGGGCGAGGTCGCGATCGTGGGCTATGGAGGTCTCAAGCAGCGCCTGGTCGGCGGCGCGTGGATCGATGAGTTCACCGAGGAGCCTTACGCCGATCTCCACGCCGTCTGGGCGGACAGCGACGGGGCCTTCTGGGCGGTCGGCGGCGATTTCCTCAGCGCGCCGGCGCCCGGCAAGGCGCGCAGAGGCGTGGTGGCACGCCACGGAAAAGGACAGATCGCCGACTTCGTGAGCCGCTGATCACCACCGCGCATGTTCTCTCACTCTCCCGGACATGCGCGCAGTGTGACAATGCGCAACATGGAACCGTGAACTCGGTGATACGCTCACGCCGCGTGGACGCGATTGCGTCGAAGATTCACGGAGACTGCTTCGAAGGACGGCGTTGGTCGTCCCATTGCAATACCCGCTGGGACCCCACGCGGATCCCGCGCCCTCAACCAGGAGAATTGGCATGCGACGGACCATTGCTCAGCTTTTTGTAAGTGCCTTTACTTTCGCGGCGCCCTTGCTCATGGCTCCCTCCGCGTCGGCCGCGCCCGGTCCGGAGGCCTGTGGAAATTTCCAGCTCGCGGCGAGCTCCCAGTGTGAGATCCGCACCTCGGGCGGGTGCGAGGCGAGCTGCGAGCCGGTCAATCTCACGGCGGCGTGCGCCGGCAAGTGCGAGGGCCGGTGCAACGCCAGCGCGACCGCCGAGTGCGACGTGGACTGCTCCGGGCGCTGCGAAGCCGATTGCCAGGTCGATCCGGGGAGCTTCGACTGCCAGGCGAGCTGCTCGGCGAGCTGCAAGGCGGACTGCAGCGGCCGGTGCGCGGCGGAGGCCAGCGGAAGCGGCGCGCGGGCGGAGTGCGAGGGCGCGTGCAAGGCGAGCTGCGACGGCGAGTGCAGCGCGAGCTGCGAGGTGACCCCGCCGAACGCGGATTGCAAGGCGCAATGTGACGCGAGCTGCTCGGGGCAGTGCAAGGCCGAGGCGAACTTCGATTGCAATGTGGACTGCAACGCCGACTGCACGGTCAACCTCCAGGGCGGGTGCCAGGCGAAGTGCTCGCAGCCGGAAGGCGCGCTGTTCTGCAATGGGCAGTACGTCGACGTCGTCGGCAGCCTGCAGGACTGCCTCGATTACCTGAGCACGCTCGAGGTCGAGGTCAACGCCCACGCCGAGGCCGAGGCCAGCGTCTCCTGCGCCGCCGCGCCGGGCTCCAGCTCCTCGGCGCCGTTCGCGGGCACCGGGCTCGCGGCGCTCGTCGCGGGCGTGGGCGTGGCCGCCGCGCGCCGCCGCAAGCGGTCGTGAGCGGGCCCCAGCGCCGCTGACGGCGCGCGCGGCGCGCCTCGGAGGCGCCTCCGGCGGGGGCGCCCTGAGGGCGCGCGCGGCGCGAGGAGCGCGCTGCCGTGCCCCGTGCCCTGCGCCGCGAGCCCGGGCCAGGTGCGCGGCCCGGGTGCGCGGCCCGGCCTGGCTTTCCCCGCGGTCGTAGTAGATTCGCGTCCACGTTCATGACCCTGTCCCCCCTCTGGAGGTCGCGCTGGGGGCTCGCCCTCGCGCTGCTCGCCGGCTGCGCCGGCTGCGAGGTGCGCCCGCCGCCCGCCCCGGTCGCGGCGGCGCCCGCGCGCGCCGCCGCGACGCCCCCGGCGGCGACTGCGCCCGCGAGCGCCGCGGCGGCGACTGCGCCCGCGAGCGCCGCGGCGGCGACTGCGCCCGCGAGCGCCGCGGCGGCGCCGCCTCCGGATCCGCCGCCCCCCGATCCGCCGATCGCGCTCGCCTCGGGCGGCGCGCGGGCCGTGCGCGGCGACGCCGGGCTCGTGACCTCGGTCGAGGCGCACGCGACGCGCGTCGGCGCCGACGTGCTGCGGGGCGGCGGCAACGCGATCGACGCCGCGGTCGCCGTCGCGTTCGCGCTGGCCGTGACCCACCCGAGCGCGGGCAACATCGGCGGCGGCGGCTTCATGATGGTCCGCCTCGCGAGCGGCGAGACGCACGCGATCGACTTCCGCGAGACCGCGCCCGCGTCGGTGACCACCGAGTCCATCATGGCCATGGTGCGCGCGGGCGCCTACGGGTACGCGTCCGCCGGCGTCCCGGGCACGGTCGCCGGCCTCGCCCTGGCGAACGAGCGGTTCGGGACCCGGCCGCTCGCCGAGCTCATCGCCCCCGCGATCCGCCTCTCGCGCAAGGGGCACCGCCTCGGCGCGCGCCAGGCGCTGACGCTGCGCTGGGCGTGGCCCCGGCTGAGCGCCGACCGGGCCGCCCGCGCCATCTGGGCGCGCGGCAAGGCGCCCCGCGCCCAGGGCGACCTGGTGCGCCAGCTCGATCTCGCCCGCACCCTGGAGACGCTCGCCGCCGAGGGGCCGCGCGCGTTCTACGAGGGCTCGATCGCCAGGAAGATCGCGAGCGCGATGCGCGCGCACGGCGGTCACATCACCGAGCGCGACCTCGGCGCCTACCGGGCGAAGCTGCGCGCGCCGCTCCGGTTCTCGTACCGCGGCTTCACCGTCGACACGATGCCGCCCCCGTCGATGGGCGGCGTCGCGCTCGCCGAGATCATGCTCACGCTGGAGCGGGTGAAGGCGTTCGAGGCGCCCGCCGACTCCGGGCTGTCGCTGCACCTGTTCGTCGAGGCGGCGAAGCGAGCGTACGTCGACAGGCGCCTCGTGGGCGCCGATCCCGACTTCGCCCCGCCCGGGACGGCGCGGCTGCTCGAGCGCTTCCTCGACGGCAGCCAGCTCATGAGCCGCAGGCCGCCCATCGATCCGGAGCGCGCCACGCCGGCCGCCGACCTCGCGCCCCCTCTGCTGGCCGCCGCGCCGGAGTCCCCGGAGACGACGCATTTTTCCGTGATCGACGCGCAGGGCAACGCCGTGTCGTGCACGACCACCCAGTCGGCGAGCTTCGGCGCCAAGATCGTGATCCCCGGCACGGGCATGGTGCTCGGCAACGCGCTGGCCGCGTTCTCGGAGACCGGCATCAACGCGGTCGCGCCGGGCAAGCGCATGGCGAGCTCGATGTCGCCGACCCTCGTGAGCCGGGGCGGCAAGGTCGCGCTCCTCCTCGGATCGCCGGGAGGCGACACGATCCCGAACACCGTCGCCCAGGTCCTCCGCAACCTGGTCGATCACGGCATGACGATCGACGAGGCGGTCCGCCGGGCGCGCATCCATCACCAGGGGTTGCCGGATCGGGTGCGCGTCGAGCGGCGGACGCCCCCGCCGAAGGCCGCGCTCGACGACCTCGCGCGGCGGGGGCACGTCGTCGCGCTCGATCCGATGCCGATCGGCGACGCGAACAACATCCTCGTCGATGAAGACGGCGTCGCGTGGGGGTACGCGGACACGCGCGAAGGGGGCACGGCGGAGGGCGTCGGCGCGCCCGGCGAGCAGCCCGGCGACCCGGCGCAGGCCGACGCCCCGAAGGCCGCGAGCGCGCGCTGACGCGAGCGCGGCCAGCCAGGTGACGCGAGCGCGCTGACGCGAGCGCGCCGGCGGCGTCAGCGCAGCCGCGGGTCGTACTCGCTCGCGTCGGCGTCGTCGTCCTCCTTGGGGCGCACGACCACGACCGGGCACGGCGCGTTGCGGGCGATCCGATCGGCGGTCGAGCCGCCGAGGAGCCGCTGCAGCCGCGATTGCGGGTGCGTGGCGACGACGACGAGATCGGCGCTGAGCTCGCGGGCGAGCTCGACGATGGCCTTGTCGGGGCGGCCCGTGCGGAAGTGCATCGCCATGAGGCGCGGCTGGCCGTCCGCGCAGCGGTGCTGGAGCACCCGGAGCGCGGGCGGCGACGAGGCCCCGGGCGTGGTCACGTCGCGCACGGCCGGGGCCACCTGCCGCGGGCCGACGACCACGGCGTGGATCTCCGTCTCGCCCCGGATCGCCGCGAGGTCGAAGGCGAACCGCCAGGCCCGCCCGCCAGGCTCGGACAGGTCCATCGCGACCACCACGATGTACGGCTTGAGCCGCCGGCTGCTGCGCGCGCTCGTGGGCGCCGGCTCGCTGCCGGGCACGGGCTGGCTCACGGGGGCCGGCCGGCTCACGGGGACCGGCCGGCTCACGGGCGCTGGCCGGTTCACGGGCGCTGGCCGGTTCACGGGTGCCGGCTGGCTCACGGGCGCCGGCTGGCTCGCGGACGCTGGCTGGCTCATGGGGACGGCCGCGCCGTCCGCGGGGTGCGGCGAACGAGGGAGGCCCCCGCCGGGGTCGGCGCGCCCCGGCGCCGTTGCTTGGGTCGGCATCGCGCGCGAACCTTTGGCGCGAGCCGCACGCCCGCAAGCCGCCTCGCGCGGCGCGCGGGTGCGCCGCGCGCGCAGGGACCGAGCGGGCCGGCCCGGGCAAGTCCGGACCACTCCATCCTTGACGCACCCTCCAGACCTCCGCAGCGTCCCGCCCATGATCCCCCGCTACACCCCCTCCGATTTCGAAGAGCTCTGGTCACCCGCCACCCGATTCTCGACCTGGCTAGAGGTGGAGCTCGCCGCCTGCGCGGCGATGGAGGCCGAGGGGCTCGTGCCCGCCGGCGTCGCGGAGGGGATCCGCGCGAAGCAGCTCTCGCTCGATCCGGCGCGGATCGAGGCGATCGAGCGCACGGTCAAGCACGACGTCATCGCCTTCCTGACCCACGTCGAGGAGCTCGCGGGCGAGGACGCCCGGTGGCTGCACCGGGGCATGACGTCGAGCGACGTGCTCGACACGAGCCTCGCGCTGCTGCTCGTCCGCGCGGCCGACCTGCTCGCGGCGCGGCTCGACAAGCTCTGCGACGCGCTCGCGCGGCGCGCGGACGAGCACCGGCGCACCCCGATGATCGGCAGGAGCCACGGCATCGCCGCCGAGCCGATCACGTTCGGCCTGGCGCTCGCGGGCCACCTCGCGGAGATGAAGCGGGGCCGGGCCCGCCTGCGCGCCGCGCGCGAGGCGATCGCGGTCGGCAAGATCGCCGGCGCGGTCGGCACGTACGCGCACCTCTCGCCGCGCATCGAGGAGCGCGCGCTCTCTGCCCTGGGCCTGCGCCCCGAGACGGTCTCGACGCAGGTCGTCGCGCGCGACCGCCACGCCGAGCTCTTCGCGGCGCTCTCGCTCGTCGCGGCCGGCATCGAGCGGCTCGCGACCAACGTGCGGCACTGGCAGCGGACCGAGGTCCGCGAGGCGGAGGAGCGCTTCACCGTGGGCCAGAAGGGCTCGAGCGCGATGCCCCACAAGCGCAACCCCATCCTCAGCGAGAACCTGTGCGGCCTCGCGCGCGTCGTGCGCGCGGCCGTCATCCCCGCGCTCGAGAACGTCCCGCTGTGGCACGAGCGCGACATCTCGCACTCCTCCGTCGAGCGGATGATCGCGCCCGACGCCACCTCGACGCTCGGCTTCATGCTCGACCGCGCCGCGGGGCTCGTCGACGGGCTCGTCGTCTACCCCGAGAGGATGCGCGAGAACCTCGATCGCACGGGGGAGCTCTTCTTCAGCGAGGCGGTGCTGCTGTCGCTCGTCCAGAAGGGGCGGCCGCGGCAGGCGGCGTACGAGCTGGTGCAGCGCTGCGCAATGCGCGCCATCGCGGGCGAGGGGCGCTTCCGCGACAACCTCGCGGCCGACCCGGACGTCGCGGCGCTGCTCGCCCCGGACGAGATCGCGCGCTGCTTCGACCTCGATCACGCGCTCTCGCACGTGGACGCGATCATCGACCGGGCGCTCCGCGAGTAGCCCGCGGCGTTGGGGGGTGGTCACGTTTGGGGTGCTCACCTCCGGGGCTTGCGTTCCGGCGGGCCCCTTTTGTGGCCCGCCTGCACTCCAGCCCCTCCGGTGAGCACCCCAAACGTGACCACCACCCGGCGTTGACCGGCCCGGGGCGGTTTGACAGGCTCCAGCCCCGCCATGGCCGCACCCCACGAATCGGCTGTCCGCCGCGCGCCGTCGCGTCGCCTCGCACCGCTCGCCGCGCTCGCCGCGCTGGCCGGGCTCGCCGCCTGTGGCGGGGGCTCGCCACCGTCGCCCCGGTCCGCCGGCGCGGCCTCTCCGCCCTCGACGCCACCGGCTCCGTCGCCCCCCGCGGCGGCGCGGCCGGAGGCCCCGGGGGCGCCGTTCGCCGCGCTGCGCGACCGGATCCTCGCCGAGTGGACCCGGGACAAGCCGGCGTTCGCGCGCTCGCGCGGGCTGCACGAGCACGACGGCCGCGTCGGCGACTACGCCGCCGCGGCGATCGAGCGGCGGCTCGCGCGCCTCGAGCGCGACCGCGCGGCCCTCGCGGCCGTCGACGTCGCGGCGCTCTCGCCGGACGAGGCGCTCGACCGGGCGCTCCTGCTCCAGCAGATCGATCTCGATCTCTGGAGCGGCAGGGACGCCGAGGAGTGGCGCAGGCAGCCGCAGTTCTACAGCGAGCTGTTCGGCGTGAACGACTACCTCGATCGGGCGTACGCGCCGCTCCCGGAGCGCGCGAGGCGCCTGCTCGCGCACGAGAAGGCGGCCCTGGCCCAGGTGCCGCGCGTCCGCGAGAACCTCGTGAGCCCGATGCCGAGGCCGGTGGTCGAGGTCGCCGCGAAGATCTACCGGGGCTACGCCGAGTACCTGCGCGGCGACGTCGTGAAGCTGCTCCAAGGGGTGGGCGACGCCGCGTTCCAGGCCGACTTCAGCAAGACGAACGCCGCGCTCGCCGACGCCGCGGAGGCGCTCGCCGAGCACCTGACCCGGGTCGAGCTGCCGAAGGGCGACGCGAGCCACGTGCTCGGGGAGGCGCGCTACCGGAAGCTCCTGCTCGCGCAGGAGGGCCTGTCGATCCCGCTCGCCGAGCTCAAGCGGATGGGCGAGGAGGATCTCGCGGCGAACAAGGCGGCCTACCAGGCGCTCGCCGCGAAGGTGAAGCCCACGCGGCCGAAGGCGGAGGCGCTCCTCGCCGAGGCGACGCGCGTGATGGAGGCGTCGCGCAGGTTCGTCATCGACAAGGGGCTCGTGAGCCTCCCGTCCGACGAGCGGGCGATCGTGAAGGAGACGCCGCCCTACATGCGCTGGAACGCCGCCTTCCTCGACGCGCCGGGGCCGTTCGAGCGGGAGGGGCTCGAGGCGTTCTACTACATCACGAAGCCCGATCCGTCGTGGCCCCGCAAGGAGCAGGAGGAGTACGTGATGACGCGGGGGACGCTGGTCTCGACGACCGTGCACGAGGTCTACCCGGGGCACTTCGTGCAGGGCCTGTGGGAGGACCGCGCGCCGACGGTCGCGCAGAAGCTGTTCGGGAGCTACTCGTTCGTCGAGGGCTGGGCCCACTACGCCGAGCAGATGATGATCGAGCAGGGGTTCGGCGAGGACGACCCGGAGAGCCGGCTCGGCCAGCTCGCGGACGCGCTGCTGCGCAACTGCCGGGTGGTCGTGTCGCTCGGGGTGCACGTCGAGGGCATGAGCCTCGAGGAGGCCGAGCGCCGCTTCGTCGAGGACTGCTTCCAGGACCGCGCGACGGCGCGGGAGCAGGCGGTGCGCGCGACGTTCGACCCGGGGTACTTCGCCTACACGCTCGGCAAGCTCCAGATCCTGAAGCTCCGCGACGAGGCGAAGGCGACCCTGGGCGCGGCGTTCTCGCTGCGCCGCTTCCACGACGCGCTCCTGTCGCACGGCTCGCCGCCCGTGCCGCTCCTCCGCGAGCGCGTCCTCGCCGAGCTCAAGGCGCCGGCGCAGCAGCCCTAGCGCACCCCCTTGGTCGCGCAGAGCGCCCCGCGCGCCGCCGGGTGGCTGAGGCCGCGCGGCGCGCCCGCGGCTCACGCCCAGCGCGTCGGCCGCCTCTTCAGCGTGCGCACGTCCATCGCGTCGCACCACGCCTCGAAGCGGGCGCGCGGCACGCCCCGGAAGCGCAGGTCGTCGAGGCGCTCCGCGAGCGGCACGTCGGTCCGGAGCGTCGCCAGCCTCCGGTAGAGCAGCGCCGCCTCCCGCTCCTCGTTCAGCACGCGCGCGATCCGGTCCGCGCCGCGCACCGCCACCGTCCACGCCGCCGGATCGCTCGGGATCCGCTCGATGTGTCCGTAGGCGCCGAGGAGCGCCGCCGCCGTCCGCTCGCCGATGCCCGCGAGCCCCGGGATGCCGTCCGCGTCGTCCCCCGTGAGCGCGAGGAAGTCCGGGATGCTCGCCGGGCCCACGCCGCGCGCGGCGCGCAGCGCCGCCTCGTCGATGACGCGCTCCTTCCGGCGGTCGACCTGCACGACCCGCTCGCCCGAGAGGCACTGCCCGAAGTCCTTGTCCGGGCTGAGGATCCGCACCTGCTCCACCTCGCCCGAGTGCCGCGCCGCCGCCGTCGCGAGCGCGTCGTCCGCCTCGAAGTCGGCCATCGTCCAGACGACGACGCCGAGCGCGCGCACCGCCTCCTCGACCGGATCGAGCTGCGCGCGCAGCGCCGGATCCATGCCCTCGTCGCTCTTGTAGCCGGCGAACAGGTCGTTCCTGAACGAGCGGATCGGGTTGTCGAAGGCGACGGCGAGGTGCGTGACCTCCTCGTCCGGGTGGTGCAGGAGCGCGAGGAGCGAGGCGACGACCCCCACCGTCGCCTTCGCGTCCCAGCCGCCCGGCGCGCGGTGATCCGGCCGCTTGGAGTAGTGGGCGCGGAACAGCTCGTAGGTGCCGTCGATGAGGTGCAGCCGCATGCTGGCTCGTACAGCGGGGGGGCCCGCCCGCTACGCCGTCATGTCGGCCATCAGGATCGGCGGCGCGTGCAGGGCCATGATCTCCGGCGTGGGCGGGGCCGACTGCTTCGCCATCCGGAGCGCCTCGTCCATCGTGCGCGCCGTCTCCCAGCCGAGCAGCCGCGGGATGTACTCGTTGTCGGCGCCGACCACGATCATCCGGCCGATGTGCTGCCGGCCCGCCTCGCCCCAGTACCACATGAAGAACGGGTGGGTCGGGTGGTACGCGTGGCCGAAGCGGTACATCTCGATGTAGGCCGGGTTCTCGGAGAACTTCTTCTCGTACCGCTTGTGCAGCTCCATCGCGTCGCGCGTCTCCGGCAAGAGCCGGTGGACGAACTCGATGTACGGGGCGTGGTGCTCGTTGTCGAACAGGTCGGTGCAGGGGTGGAGGATGATCATCGTCCCCCCCTTCTTGAGCATCGGCGCGCCCCGGTAGAGGTTGAACAGGTAGCCGTTCGCCATCACCTGGACGAGCAGCGGGTTCAAAAACGAGTTCACGTTGTACGGGCTGATGTACGGGATGCCCGTGATCAGGATGTCGGCCTGGCCCGAGACGGGGACGAGGTACTGATCGAAGCTGCGCTTCAGCGTGTGCTCGTGGGTGGCCTCGGTCTCGCCGGCGAACACCCCGGTCACGCCGTAGGGCGACGGGACGCGCTGGAAGATCGCCTGGCGCGCCGGCTGCGGCACCTTGGAGAGCGTGAACCGGAGGGCGCGGAGCGCGCTCCGCTCGCCCGGGCTCAGGTCGTCCTCGTTCTTGCCGAGGAACTCGAGCGGGCGATCGAACATGCGGTTGTTGATCGTCGTCTCGATGTTGAAGACGTTGAGCTTCTTGTTGACCAGCCGACCCATGCGCTCGACGCTCGTGTGCAGCGCGGAGCTCTTCGGGTCCATGTACGAGTAGCAGTCGCGCATCACCCGCGGCGTGTGGTGCGCGCGCAGGCTCCGGTACCCGCACAGGCCGACGGTGACGGACTTGTGCCCGCCGTCCATCGGGACCAGGTTCAGGTTCACGTAGATCACGAGGTCGCTCTCGACCGCGCGCTTGTTCAGCTCGACCTCCTCGCCGACGTCGGTCGTGCCGATGTGCTTCATGTTGGCGAGGTTCTCGGCGTCGTGGTTGTAGAGCCTCTTCGGCCAGTAGGCGTTGAAGATCCTGTCGCCCACGATGTGGCGGACCTCCCAGTCCTTCATCCGCCGGTGGACGCTCGTCGCGATGATGATCTCGACGTCGTCGACGCCGTGGTCGGCGAGCAGGTCGAGCACGATGGTGAGGACGCGCTCGCGGATGTCGGGGCGCCGCATCGGCGGCAGCGGCAGCGAGATGTCGTCCACCGCGATCGTGACCTTCATCCCCGGGCGGAGCTTCGCGTAGAGCGGCTCCGAGTTGTACGGGTGGTTGATCGCGTAGCGGATCGCGGCGTCGACGTCCTTGAGCGGCTCGAGGGGCGGCTTCGGGTAGATCACCCGGGTCCCGGTGGGCAGGTCGACCTCGACCAGCTGGTCGCCTGAGAACAGCACCCGCGGGGCGCTGCGGCTGTCTAGCGTGACGACGCAAGGATGGCTCATGGGGCTTTCAGAGCAGGTGGTGCGAGGTGTTGGGCTGTGATGGGCTTGGCGCCGCCATTCCGCGAGAGGCCGGGGTCAGGCGGCGAGATCGAGGATCGGCCAGTGGTAGGCCTGCGCGAGCAGCTTGAGCTTGCGATCGGGGTTCACCGCGGCCGGGTAGCCGACGACCGAGAGCATCGGCACGTCCGAGTAGCTGTCCGAGTAGGCGAAGCACGCGTCGAGGTCGTGGCCGTGCGCGTGGGCGTGCTCGCGGATGAGGCGCGCCTTCTCGGGGCCGGCCACCACCGGGCGCAGGAGCTTGCCGGTCGCGAAGCCGTCCTTCACCTCGAGGCGGTTCGCGATGATGCCCGTCGCGCCGAGGTGCTCGGCGAGCCGCTGCATGAGGAAATCCAGCGCGCCGGAGATGAGGATGACGTCGTGCCCCTTGTCGAGGCTGCACTTCACGAGGTCGCGCGCCTTGGCGTAGATCGCCGGGCGGAGCACCTTCGCGAACGCCTCCTCGGCGAGCGCCATGAGGCGGTCCTCCGACACGCCCTCGAACGAGCTGAAGAGCAGCTCGTTGAAGAGGCGCCGATCCTGCAGCTCCGCCATCGCCATCCACGGCGCCTTGACGAGGGCGCGGCCGAGCTTCGCGAGGCTGTGCATCGGCGTCGGCTGGTTCAGCATGTAGAACACCGTCGGGTGCACGAGGTTGGTCGTGACCAGGGTGCCGTCTACGTCGAAGTAGCTCGCCGGCATGCAGGGCAAATCTCCCTGCATGCCCGTCGAGTCAAGATCGAGCTGACGCGAACCGGGATACGCAGGCGGCTGGTGGGGCGCCACGCAGCGCGTCGTGGGGCGCGTCGTGACGCGCCTCGCTGGCGGGGGGAGGGGCCCCTGGGGTGCTCTCCTCCGGGGCTTGCGTTCCGGCGAGCCCCTGTCGTGGCTCGCCTGCACTCCAGCCCCTCCGGAGAGCACCCCAGGGGCCCCTCCCCCCGCTGCCGACCGCCCAGGCGGCAAGGAGGGCCGCGTAGGCCGCTCCGGAGAAGCACCCCCAGGGGCTCAGCGGGTGAGCGTTCAGGCGGGGGCGCGCATAGGCCGCTCCGGAGAGCAGGGGCCCCAGCGGGCGCTCAGGCGGAGAAAATGGGCGCGTACCGGTCGTCGAGATCGATCCCGCCCTCGGCCTCGCCGCGATCCACCGGGTTGATCCCGCAGTACTCGACGCTCGCGAGGTGGCGCCAGCGGCCGGCGCGCTCCGGCTCGTCGGGGAGCACGGGCGTCGTGCACGGGAAGCAGCCGATGGTGCGGAAGCCCATCGCGTGCAGCGGGTTCTCGACCGCGTCGGGGTGCGCGGCGAAGTACGCGTCGAGCTCCTCGCCGCTCAGCGACGCGAAGGGGTGGACGCGGAGCGCGTTGTTCGCCAGGTCGAGGCCGAACGGCGCGACCCTGGAGCGGGCGCCGCCCTCGCCGCGCCGCAGCGCCGCGACGAGCGCGTCGTAGCGGCCGCGGACCGCGTGGAGCGGGGCCGATTTGCGCAGGTCGCAGCACCGCTCCTGGCCCTCCTTCGACAGGTAGAGCAGGCCCTCGTCGCGCGTCTGCTGGGCGAAGCTGCGCTCGGGCGAGAGCGTGACGACGCGCAGGTTCGGGTGCGTCCGCGCGAGCTCGTCGCGCGTGGCGAGCGTCTCGGCGTGGAGCACGCCGGTGTCCACGAAGAGCACGTCGAAGGAGAGCCCCGCCCGGTCGGCCAGGTGGCACATCGCGGTCCCGGCCCGCTGCATGCTGCTCAGGATGGCCGCCCGGGGGCCGAAGGTCTCGCGGACGAAGCGGAGGAGCTCGACGGGCGGCGCGCCCTGGAAGCGTCGGTTCAGCGGTTCGAGGTGTCGCTCGGTGATGCGCATGCGAGATGCATAGCAGAGCACGTTTCCTTGATCCGGGTTGCGTTCGCCTGAGCTTGCGCCTAACTCCGCTTTGGCTGCATGACCAGCGCTCACCACGTGTCGGAGGCCGGCGGCCACGGCCAGGACCTCCCCGAGCTCGAGCGCCGGCGCTTCCTGTTCGTGACCGGCAAGGGAGGCGTCGGCAAGACCACGATCTCCGGGGCGCTCGCGCTCGCCTTCGCCGCCCGGGGCAAGCGCGTCCTCGTCGCGATGTGCAACACCAAGGAGCGGCTCTCGGCCATCCTCGGCACGAGGCCCATCGGCCAGGAGGTCGCCCACGTCGCCGAGCGGGTGTGGGCGGTCAACATCTCGCCGGAGCGGGCCCTCCGGGAGTACGGCGAGATGGTCCTCAAGGTGCGCGCCGCGGCCGATCTCGTCTTCGACAACAAGTACACGCGCACCTTCTTCCGCGCGGTGCCCGGCATGTTCGAGTGGGCGATGCTCGGCAAGGCGTGGTTCCACACGACCGAGCTGCTCGAGGACGGCTCCCCCCGCTTCGACGTGGTGCTGCTCGACGCGCCCGCGACCGGGCACGGCATGGACATGCTGCGCGTGCCCAGGGTGATCCTCGACGTGGCGCCGCCGGGCATCCTGCGCCGGGACGCCGAGGCGGCGTGGGCGATGTTCCAGGACCCGGCGCGGAGCGGGGTGGTCGTCGTGACCCTCCCCGAGGAGATGCCGGCCACCGAGACGGTCGAGCTCGTGTCGGAGGTCCGCGGCGAGCTCGGCCTCCCCGTCCACCGGCTGATCATCAACGGCGTGCTGCCGCCCTTGTTCTCGCCCGAGGAGCGCCGGGCGCTGCTCGCCGATCCGGCGCGCCTCGACATCCAGGCGCCGACGCGCGCGGCGCACACCGCCGAGAGCGCCATCGTCGCGGGCGCGCGGCGGGCGATGCGCGAGTCGGTGCAGCGCGAGAGCCTCGCCCGCCTGCGCCGCGAGCTCGACGTGCCGACCGTGGTCCTGCCGTTCCTGTTCGACGAGGCCTCGACGGTCGCCGGCACGCGGATGCTGGCCGAGCGGCTCTGAGGGAGGCGGCGCGGAGACCATGCTGCGAGCGAGCCCGCTGCTCCGTGACGGACGCGCGCTGCTCGACGCCGACCGCCTCGTGCGCGCGGGCGTCGCCGACCGGCGGGCGAGCTTCGAGCTCGCGTTCACCGCGATGCCGCCGCACACCGGCTTCCTCGTGGTCGCCGGCGTCGAGGCGGCGATCGAGGCGCTCGAGGCCGAGGGCGCGCGCCCCGGCGCGGAGGAGATCGCCGCGGCGCGCGCGGCCTGCGGCCTGAGCGAGGCGCTCGCGGCGCGGCTCGCGGGCGCGCCGCCGCACCTCGACATCGACGCGGTCCCCGACGGGGGGATCGCCTTCCCGGGCGCGCCGGCCGTCACGGTGGAGGGGCCGTTCGTCGAGGCCTTGCTCGTGAGCGCGCTGCTCGTGCCGGCGCTCCGCCGGGGCACGGCCGCGGCCACGCGGGCAGCGCGGCTCCACGTCGCCGCGGACGGCGGCGTCGTCGTCGACGGCTCGTCCGCGCGCGCGCCGTCCGCGGAGGAGGCGCTCTCGCTCGCCCGCGCGGCGCACGTCGGCGGCGCGGCCGCGACGACGAGCGCGCTCGCGGCCACGGCGCTCGGCATCCCGTTCCGGGGCGAGGCGGGGATCGAGCTCGGCGCGCTCGCGCCGCCGGCGTCGCCCTACGAGGGGAGCTGGCCCTGGTACGCCGATCGGCTGGTCGACCTCGGGGGGCACGACGAGGAGGCGCTGCTGCTGGAGGCGCGGCGCGTGGGCATGACGGCCGGCGGCTTCATCGCCTCGGGGCTCGCGGAGTCGTGCGCGGACCCGCTCGCCGTGCGCTGCGAGCTCGTGGCGCTCGAGGAGTCGGGCGCGTGGGCGCTCCGGCGGGGCGCGAGCGACCGCGCGGACGTGATCCCGGGGCGCAAGATGGTGATGCGCTACCACGACGAGGCGGGGCGCGCGGTCGCCGACGTCGTCCACCTCGCGCACGAGCGGATGCTCTCGCCGCGCGCGCTCGGAGCCGCGCGGCTCGCCCCGCTCGCGCGCGCCGTGATGCGCGGCGGCCGCGGCCTCGAGGTGCCCGAGCCGCCGAGCGAGGGGCGCGAGCGCTCTGTCGCCGCGCGGCCGCTGCTCCCGCCCGGGGTCGCGCGCCTGCGCGCGCCGTCCCGGTACCCCGTGCACCTCTCGCCCGCGCTGATCGCGCTCCGCGAGGAGGGTTGACGGGGCGGTGGTGGGCCTGGCGTCCGTCGCGTCAGGAGACGAGTGGATAGGCCACGGCTCGCGTGGTGGCTCGGCGGGGCTCAGAGGTCGAGCAGGAGCTGGGTCAGGATGTAGTTCGTCACGAGCACGGTGACGCAGCTCTCGACGACCGCGCGCGTGGTCGCGACGCCGACGCCGCGGGCGCCGCCGGAGGCGAAGAAGCCGTGGCGGCACGAGACCGACGAGATGATGAAGCCGAAGACGCACGCCTTGATGAGCCCCATGGTCAGGTCCTTGGGGACCGCGAAGTCGCGGATGCTCTGGAAGAACGAGCCCGCGTCGCCGCCGAGCCAGATCACCGCGACGAGGTACGAGCCGCACATGCCCACGCTCGTGTAGAGGATGCAGAGCAAGGGCAGCATCACGACCGCGGCGAGGAGCCGGGGCGAGAGCAGGTACTGCACCGGGCTCACGCCCATCGTCGCGATGGCGTCGATCTGCTCGGTGACGCGCATGTTGCCGAGCTCCGCGGCCATGGCGCTGCCGGCGCGGGCCGTGACCATGATCGCGGAGAACACCGGCGCGAGCTCGCGCGCGAGCGAGACCGCCACGAGGCCGCCGACCCGGCCCTCGGCGCTGAACGCGCGCAGCGCGTAGGTCGTCTGCAGCGTCACCACCATGCCGCTGAAGACGCCCGTGAGGCCGACGATGAAGATCGACTGGGCGCCCAGGAAGTCCATCGCCGCCAGGAACTGCGCGGGGCGGAACGGCGGCCGCACCAGCCAGACGAGCGTCTGGAAGGTGAGCGTGACGATGTTGCCGATGTTGTCCAGGAACGCGAGGACGGGCTCCAGCACCCTGTCGAGCAGCCCGCGCTGGCTGGTCTCCGCCCCTGCCATCACCGTGGCGCTCTTGTACCACGCGGCGCCGCCGCGCACGGCCCCGGGCATGCGGCATGCGGCGTAGCCCACCACGGCCGCGGGCGGCGGGCCGACGCGGAGGGCTGGCGGGGCGGGCGCGAGGTCCTGGGCGGGCGGCGCGGCGGGCCGGGAGGCACAAGGGCAGGGGGCGCCGGCGGTATAGGGGGCGCCATCGGCGGGGAGGGGACGCCGGCAGGGGACGCCGGCGGAGCCGTCGGGGGCCGCGCCGGGGCGTCGGATGCGATGTCGGCCGCTGTGATCGCGTCCGCCGGAGCGTCGGGAGCGGTGTCGGCCGCGGCGATCGCGTCCGCCGGGGCGTCGGGAGCGATGTCGGCCGCCGCGATCGCGTCCGCCGGGGCGTCGGGAGCGATGTCGGCCGCCGCGATCGCGTCCGCCGGGGCGTCGGGAGCGGTGTCGGCCGCCGCGATCGCGTCCGACGCGGCGCCAGGGGAGCGCGGCCAGCCATCCGGTCGTGTCTGCCACCCTGGCGGGTGACGCGTGTCCTGACGTGCTCGTGGCGCAGCGGCGGCTGACCTCGATCGCGGTGTTCCGCCGCGGGCCGTGACACCCAGGCTACAGGCGCACCAATTTGCCCGGCCAGCCGCTCACGCCTGGCAGCTTCCTGAACAGCGCGCACAGGTCCTCGAAGAGGCTCTGGGCGTCGTAGTTGCTGCGTGCCAGAGCAGGCTTCCAGTATCTGCCGTGGGCAAGCCAGTTGCGGTAGTGCAGCGCGCCCCGAAAATCTCCGATGACGGTTCGGCTGGCCGGTTCATGCTCTCTCCAGAGATCGAGCAGATCTTCATCAAGAGCAACGCGCCGCTTCTTCTCTTTGTACAGAGCCCTGAACGCCTTGCTGATCGGATCCTTTTGCTTGCCGTAAACCCGAATGAGGTAATCGACCCGCAGCACCGCCTCGGCCGCGGCCAGGAGCTGCAAGCACGTCACGTGCTCGAGCTCGTCGCGCGCATCCCCGAAGTGACGACGTACCTCCTCCTCCGACATGCCGACGAATTGCTCAGGCACCTCGCTTTGCGCGAGGATCGCCTCGCCGAGGCTGCGCTCGAGCCTGCCGAGAGCCACGAAGACGTCATCATGCCACCGCATGACGTCGTCGGCGCTGGGGCGCTCCTCGTTGAGGTGTGCTCTCTCCCCGGCGCGGCTCATCCCTCGAGCAGCTCTTCCAGAGCATCCGCGAACGATTCTTCCGTCAGGGGCGCCATGGCCACGACCTGCCCCCGCAGGAGGAGCTTCCAGCCCTGGCCGGGGAGATGAATCATGGTGAGCCGGTGCGGGCCAGAGATCGCGTCGACCCGCGCAGAGGCGCCAGCGACCTTCTCGCCGAGGGGCACGAACTCCACCCCGATATGTCCAACATCGAGCTTCAGCCTCTCGCTCGAGTAGGTCCCCATATGATGGTCCCAGAGCTCGTACGGCTCACGGGAGAGCTCGGCGACGCCCTCTTCCTGGGAGGGCTTGAGCCATCGCTCGATGTTGTCGTAGAGCTCCTTGATCGCGGCGACCCGCTCCCGCTTGCGAGCCTCCCAGTCGACCCTGGCTGCGACCTCGTCGCTTTCCCGCTTTTTCTTCTTCAGGACATCCTTCAGAGACTGGCCTGCACCCATGGTCGCACCGCTCCTTCAACCCACTGCGCGCCGCGCACCCACGGATGCGCTCGTCCCCCGTCGACATTCGCCCACGAGCGTCGAGTTTAGCAGGCCAGAGCTGCCGTCGCCCCTCGTGGCAAGGGGAGGTCGCGGGTCGCGGCATCGGCGCGGCGCGGGGGCACCGAAGGCCATGATCAGCGCCGGAGCAGATCGCCCTCGAGCGCCGCGAGCACCGCGGCGCTCCGCGCGCCGGTCGCCCTGATCTCCGCGGCGCGCCCCGGCGCGCTCGGGTCCTCGGGGGCCTCGAGCCGGATCACGAGCGCGTCCCCCCCGAGCGCCTCCACGAACGGCTCGCCCCACTCGACCACGACGAGCGCCCCCTCCGCGCGGCGCTCGCGCAGCCCGAGCTGCGCGAGCTCGGCGGCCGCGTCGCCCTCCGCGCCCGCCGCGGACGACGCGCCGCCGAGGCGGTAGGCGTCGGCGTGCGCGACGGGGATGCGGCCCTCGTGCTCGTGGACGAGCGTGAACGTCGGGCTGGTGACCGGGATCTCCTGGGGCACGCCGAGCGCGCGGCAGAGGGCGCGCGCGAAGAACGTCTTGCCCGCGCCCAGGTCGCCGGCGAGCACGACGAGGTCGCCGCCCGCGAGGCGGCCCGCCAGCGCGCGGGCGAGGCGGATGGTGCTGCGGCGGCTCGGCAGATCGATCCGCATGCGTCAGAACCGGAGCCCCGCGCCGAGCGTCGCGCCGAGCAGGAGCAGCGAGCCGTCCGCCGTGGGCACCCACCGGAGGTTGCCGAGCTGGGCCTCGAGCTGCGCCGACCGGCTCAGCCCGAGCACGACGTCGAGCGACGCGCCGAGCACGGGGTGCACCTCGAGATCGCCGCGGTACGTCGCGCCGCCCGGCCGGACGACCTCGCCCCCGCCCGACCGGAAGAACGCGCCGGCCAGGAGCGACGGGCCCACGTGGAGCGGGAACGCGCGGTACGCCCCGCCCTCGGGCGTGAGGCTGGGCGTCAGGAGGAAACGCGCGCCGCCCTCGAGCCAGCCGGCGCCCGGCCCGACCAGGTTGCCGCCGCCGCCGGCGAACAGCTCGAGCCCGCGGTCCGCGACCGCGTACGAGACGCGCGCGGCCCCGACCAGCGAGGCCGCGCTGCCGCTCGCCCCCTCGAGGCGCGCCGCCGCGACCGCGGCGCCGAGCGAGGCGGTCACGGCGAGCCGGCGCCCGCCCGAGTACGCCGGCCAGACGCGCTCCGGCCCGAGCGGGTACGCCATCTCCACCGCCCTCGCCGGCGGGGAGGGCGGCGGCCCGGGAAGAGGCGGCGGCGCGGCCTGGTCCGGCGCCGCGGCCCCGGCGGGCGGCGGAGGCAGCGGCAGACCCGCCGGGGCGGAGCGCTCCCACGGGAGCGCGCCCGCGCCGAGCCCCTCCGGGCGGAGGAGCACGGCGAGCATCTCCCGCGTCTGCTCGGGCGACCGGCCCCGGTCGACCTCGCGCGCGACCGACTCGACCCGGCCGGTCGAGGCGAGGTACGCGGTGAGCTCGACCCGCGCGCTCGTGACCGCCGGCTCGACCGTGCTGGCCAGGACCCAGTCCGCGCCCGTCTGCGCGCTCACCGCGCGGTACTCGTCCGTGGTGTCGGCGACGCCGTCGGCCACGCCCGCGAGCGCGGCCGTGACCGCGCTGTCCTGCACCGGGGTGTGGCCGAGCGCGACGAGCCCGCGCGCGACCTCGGCCTGCGCGGCGCCGCGCGCGGCCTCGTCGGTGCCGCCGCGCGCGGGGAGCACCGCCACGCGATCGGCGAGCGCGGGCCGGGCGAGCACGAGGAGCGCGCTGGCGGCGGCACAGCAGAGGGCTCGGCGGATCATGCGCCGCCATGCTACGCCCGCCGGGAGCCCGGAGCAGCCCCAGGACGGCGCGCCAGCACGCGCGGCGCGCTCCCGACGATCGCCGGCGGCGCGCCCCCGACGACCGCCGGCGGCGCGCCCCCGACGACCGCCGGCGGCGCGCCCCCGACGACCGCCGGCGGCGCGCCCCCGACGACCGCCGGCGGCGCGCTCCCGACGACCGCCGGCGGCGCGCCCCCGACGACCGCCGGCGGCGCGCCCCCGACGACCGCCGGCGGCGCGCTCCCGACGACCGCCGGCGGCGTGGTTCGTCCGGCTCATCGCGCTCTCCCGATCTCGCGGTAGCCGATCGCCCTCGGGAGCACCCGCGCCCCGCCGAAGCTGGTCGCCGAGGTGGTCCACAGCGTGGTCGACGCGCTGCGGACCGCGCTCGCGGCCGCGAAGCGCCGCGCCTTCACCTCCGCCGGGTCCTCGGTGCCCGTCTTGGGCAGCCTCCGCACGCCGGCCCGGGCGAGCACGCCGGCGTCGTGCCCGAGCGCCGCCCAGAAGCTCGGCGGCGACGGGTGCCTGGCGAGCCACGCCGCGAGCGTGGACCCGGCGTCCGGCACGTCGCGGCGCGGCGCCGCCGGATCGAGCGCGCCCGGCGGCGCGGCCTGCGCGCCGTCCGGCGCCGCGGTGAGCGGGAAGGGCCCGGCCGTCGCGACGAGCGAGCCCGGCGGCGCCGAGGTGGCCGCCTCGAAGCCGACCGCGATCGTCACCGAGCGCGGGGCGGCGCGGATCACCTGCTCCGCGCAACGCGCGTCGCCTGCCAGCACGAGCCCGCGGACGCCGAGGGGCCGCAGCGCGCGCGCGTCGAAGGCGCCGTCGCACGGCAGCCTCAGCGCGACGTCGCCCGCGTCGGCGCCGTCGGCCACGCCGCCGCCGGCCGCGCCGCCGCCGGCCGCGCCGCCGCCGGCCGCGCCGCCGCCGGCCGCGCCGCCGCCGGCCGCGCCGCCGCCCGCGTCACCGCCGCCCGCGTCACCGCCCACGACGGCGATGGGCTTCGCGCCCCGCGCGGCGAGCGCGGCCGCGAGGACCTCCACGCCCGTCACGGGCTCCTCGCCCACGACGAAGACGAACTCGCCGTCGAGCGCCGCCGGCTCCGGCGGGTGGACGAGCAGCACCGGGATCGCGTGCGCCCGCGCGAACCTCGCCGCCGCGGTCGCCTGCTCCCGGTCGGAGCCGGCGATGAGCACCGCGGCGCCCTCGGCGGTGAGGCTGCTCAGCGCCTCGTCCACGCTCCCCTGGCCGCCGTCGTCGCGGCTCACGAGCCGCGCGTCCGAGCCCGGACGGAGCAGCCCGAGCCCGTGCGCCACGCCGGCGGCGATGTCGACCCCCCGGCGGCGCGACGTGGCCGTGCGTGTGGAGAGCAGGAGGCCGACCGTCGGGGGCTCGACGCGCGCGGTCCCCGCGCCGGCCGCGAGCGCGGCGACCGCGTCGCCCTGGTCGCCGAGCAGCGGGGCCGCGCGGGTGAGCAGCTCCTGCGCGAGCGCGACGTCGCGGCGCTCGAGGGCGGCGCGCGCGAGGCGCTCCGCGATGAGCGAGCGCACGTCCGTCGCCGGATCCGTGATCTCGGCGGTCGCGTGCCCGGCGCGCAGCGCGGCCGTGAGGTGCGCGTCCGGGACCTCGCGCAGGAGCGCCTCGACCCGCGCCCGGACCACGGCGCGCTCGTCGTCGCCCGCCTCGCGCAGCCAGACGCTCATCAGCTCGATCGCCTGCGTCCACGCGCCGGCCTCCATCGCGGCGGCGGTGATCTCCTCGTTGAGGAGCGAGCGCACGTGCGGGTCGATCACCTTGCTCACGAGCGGGCGCAGCGCCCCGAACGCCCGCCTCGGCTCGCCGGCGCGCCGCAGCGCCGCGCCGCGCAGCACGCGCGCGAGGTCCCCCGTCGCGCTCCGCCCCTCCGCCTCGATCTGCGCCGAGAGCGCCTCGGCGCGGCGGAGATCGCCCTTCTCCAGCGCGATCCAGGCGAGGTGGGCGTCCGCGACGCGCGCGAGGTCGTCGCCCGCGTGGCGCCGCCGGAAGGCGAGGAGCTCCGGCTCCAGGGCGATGCGCTCGGCGCGCCCGCCGCTCGCGAAGCGCGCGAGGATGCGCTGCAGATCGGCCTGGGCCTCGGGCGACCCGCCGAGGACCGGGCTCACCGGCTCGCCGCCGCCCGGCGCGCCGCCGCACGCGGCGCCAGCGAGCGCCGCGCCGAGCGCCGCGCCGAGCGCGACGAGGACCGCGCGCCCGGCGCCAAAGGCCGCGGAAAATCGACCGAAACTGTTGACAGCGTTCACCTTGACGTCACCCGGGCCATCCCATACACCCGCCGCGCCCGCCTTCCATCGAGGTCAGCGTGTCCGAGGCAACCCCCGCGAGATCGCTCTCTCACGAGAGCCGCCGGTCCTTTCTCCTGCGCAAGCTGCATTCTCTCACCGGCGCCATCCCCGTGGGCGGTTTCCTGGTCTTTCATTTCTGGACCAACGCGAAGGCCCTCCAGGGACAGGAGCGCTTCGACGACGCGGTCGCGGAGATCGCGCGCATGCCGTACCTGCCCGCGCTCGAGATCGGGCTCGTCGTGCTGCCGCTCGCGTTCCACGCCCTGTACGGCGTGAAGCTCGCGCTCGAGGGCAAGCCGAACGTCGGCAAGTACACGTACTCGCGCAACTGGATGTACACGATGCAGCGGGTCACCGGGGTGCTCGCCTTCGCGTTCATCGGGTTTCACATGTGGGAGTACTGGGCGCAGAAGTGGCTCGGCCGGATGGCGCCCGAGGAGTTCTACCCGCGGCTGTGCGCCAACATGGCGTCGACCGTGGGCGGCGTGCCGGTGATCGCGCTCGTCTACCTCTTCGGCATCGCCGCGAGCGTGTTCCACTTCGCGAACGGCCTCTGGGGCTTCTGCTTCTCGTGGGGGATCACCGTGTCGCGGAGGGCGCAGCGGATGGCGGCGGTGGCGTTCGGCGTGGTGGGCCTCCTGGTCTTCCTGCTCGGCGCCAACACGGTGATCTACTTCGCGACCGGCGCGGCGCTCCCGGGGACGGCGAGCGCGGCCGCGGACGGGGCCCGCACCTGCGCCGACCTCCCGCTCCCGGCCACGGCGCGCCGGGCGGCGGGGGCGCCGGAAGAGCCGATCGCGCCGGCCCCGCACTGACCATCGTCGCGGCCGCGCCCCGGCGGGGAGCGGCAGAGGAGCATCGGATCGAACATGGCCGCGAAGAGCACGACGAGGAGCGAGGGGGGGAAGGTTCGGCGGGTGATCGTCGTCGGGGGCGGCCTCGCCGGCCTGATGACGGTCATCAAGCTGTGCGAGGCGAAGGTCCCGGTCGACCTCCTCTCCCTCGTGCCCGTGAAGCGCTCGCACTCGGTGTGCGCGCAGGGCGGCATCAACGCCTCGGTGAACACGAAGGGCGAGGGGGACAGCCCTCAGGTGCACCTCGAGGAGACGGCGTACGGCGGCGATTTCCTCGCGAACCAGCCGCCGGTCAAGGGCATGGCCGAGGCCGCGCCGGGCATCGTGCACCTGCTCGACCGCATGGGCGTGCCGTTCAACCGGACGCCGGAGGGCCTGCTCGACTTCCGCCGCTTCGGCGGCACGCTCTACCACCGCACGGCCTACGCCGGCGCGACCACGGGGCAGCAGCTCCTCTACGCGCTCGACGAGCAGGTGCGCCGGCTCGAGCTCGCCGACGTGACCGACGCGCACGGGGTGGCGATCCCGGGCGAGAAGATGGTCCGCAAGTTCGAGCTCTGGGACTTCCTCGGGGCGATCCTCGACGACTCCGGCACGTGCGTGGGCTGCGTCGCGCAGGACCTGAAGTCGATGCAGATCCGCGCCTTCACGGGCGACGCGGTCGTGCTCGCGACGGGCGGCTGCGGCATCGTCTTCGGCCGCTCCACGCTGAGCGTCATCTGCACCGGGACGGCCGCGTCGGCGGTCTACCAGCAGGGCGCGGTGTACGCGAACGGCGAGTTCATCCAGGTGCACCCGACCGCGATCCCGGGCGCCGACAAGCTGCGGCTCATCTCCGAGAGCGCGCGCGGCGAGGGCGGCCGCGTCTGGGTGCCGAAGGACCGGACCGACGCGCGGGATCCGAAGGACATCCCCGAGCGGGAGCGCGACTACTTCCTCGAGCGCCTCTACCCCGGCTACGGCAACCTCGTCCCCCGCGACATCGCCTCGCGCGCGATCTTCAAGACGTGCTTCCACGAGGGGCGCGGCATCTTCAACGCGACGACGGGCAGGAACGAGAACGAGGTCTACCTCGACCTGACCCACAAGGACGAGAAGTTCCTCCGCCAGAAGCTCGCGGGCATCCTCGAGATCTACGAGAAGTTCGCCGGCACCGACCCGTACCGGAGCCCGATGAAGGTCTTCCCGGCGGTCCACTACTCGATGGGCGGCCTGTGGGTCGACTACGAGGCGGACGCGCGGGGCGCGCTCAAGGTCGGCTCGCCGCGCAACCACGCGACGAGCATCCCGGGGCTCTACGCGGTCGGCGAGGTGGACTACCAGTACCACGGGGCCAACCGGCTCGGGGCCAACTCGCTGCTGTCGTGCCTCTACGGCGGCATGGTCTGCGGTCCTGCTGTCGCGAGCTACCAGAAGAGCATGCGGCGGAGCGCGCTCGACCTGCCGCGGTCGATCTTCGAGAAGGCCGAGAAGCGCGCCGAGGCGGACTACCAGCGCATCCTCACGCAGAACCAGGACGCGGAGCGGCCCGAGAACGCGTACCGGCTGCACCAGGAGCTCGGCGAGGTGATGCTGCGCGACTGCACGATCGAGCGCGACAACGCGACGCTCGACCGGGTGCTCGAGAAGATCGGCGAGATCGAGGAGCGGGCCGGGCGGGTCAAGTGCACGGACACGGCCCAGCGCGTGAACCAGGGGGCGCAGTTCGTCCGCCATTTCGAGAACATGCTGGTGCTCGCGCGGGTCATCGCCGAGGGGGCGCGGCGCCGCGACGAGTCGCGCGGGGCGCACTACAAGCCGGAGTTCCCGGTGCGGAACGACGCGGAGTGGCTGCGCACGACGCTGGCGCGGCACGAGGAGAAGGGCGCCGTGCGGTTCGTCCGCGAGCTCGATTACGCGTGCGCCGGCCAGTCGATCCACGTGACCGACGCGGTGGACACGTCGCTGGTCGCGCCGCGGGAGCGCAAGTACGAGCAGGCGGGCGCGGCGAGCGCGGCGAGCGCCGCGAACGTCCAGCCGGCGGGCAAGCCGTCGCAGAAGAGCGTGTAGGATGGCCAAGGCGAGCGGAGAGAAGGCGAACGGGGCGGCGGCGCCGGCGGCGGCGGCGCCTCAGGCGAGGGGCGAGGGCCGGCTGGTGCGCCTGCGCGTGCGGCGGCAGGACACCGCGGACCGGCCGGAGACGCGGCGCTGGGAGGAGTTCAAGGTCCCCTACCTGCCGCAGATGAACGTGATCAGCGCGCTGCAGCAGATCCAGCGGGATCCGCGGACCGTGGACGGCAAGGAGGTGGCTCCGGTCGTCTGGGAGGCGGTGTGCCTGGAGGAGGTGTGCGGCTCGTGCACGATGGTGATCAACGGCCGTGTGCGCCAGGCCTGCTCGGCGCTCATCGACCAGCTCGCCCCGAAGGGCGAGGTGATCACGCTGGAGCCGATGTCCAAGTTCCCGCTCGTCCGCGACCTGCTCGTGGACCGGAGCCGGATGTTCGAGGACATGAAGCGGGTGCGCGCGTGGATCGACGTCGACGGCACGCACGAGCTCGGCCCGGGGCCGCGCGAGTCGCAGGCGCGGCAGCAGGAGCGGTATCCGCTCTCCCGCTGCATGACGTGCGGCTGCTGCGTCGAGGCGTGCCCGCAGTACAACGACGGGACGAGGTTCGTCGGCGCCTTCGCGCTCAACTTGGTGCGGCTCTACAACATGCACCCGACCGGGGCGATGCGTCAGGACGAGCGGCTCGAGTCGGTGATGAGCGAGGGGGGGATCACCGATTGCGGCAAGTCGCAGAACTGCGTCGAGGTCTGCCCGAAGGAGATCCCGCTCGTCGACTCGATCGCGGCGGTCGCGCGCGACACGACCAAGCGGATGCTGTTCGGCTGGCTGCTGAAGTAGGCGAGGGGGTCGCGCCGTGCCCATCCCGAAGGCGATTCGGGTCCGAAGCGGACGGAACGCGATTCTACCGCCGTTCCTCAAGTCGCCGACCCGGCGCGACTGTGTCTCGCCGTACCTCGCGACGCCTGTCGAGCTCGTCGAGCGTTACGCCACGTCGAAGCAGCGGATCCGCATTCTGGAGGGCCTGCTCGCCTACCGCGCCGAGCTCCGGCGCATAGGGCTCCGGTCCGGGATCCAGTGGATCGACGGAAGCTTCGTGGAAGCCATGGACCGGGAGCCGAACGATGTGGACGTCGTGACGGTCGCTCCGCTGCCATCGACATGGAGCCCGGAGGACGAGGATCTGTTCGACGCAGACAAGGCGAGGGCGCGCTCCCTGTGCGACGCTTGGTTCGTGGACCTCTCCACCGCCGACCAGGCGGGCCTCATCTCCGACGTGACGTACTGGTTCGGCTTGTTCTCTCACCAGAAGCAGAGCCAGCAGTGGAAAGGCATGGTCCAGCTCGAGCTCGTCACGACGGACTCCGATGCCGCGGCGAGCATGCGGCTCGCGACCTTGAAGGGGGAGAGCCATGAGCGCCGCGGATGACCGTGCCTACCTCGAGGCGCAGCGGGCGTTCATTCACGAGCGGCTCGGCCGTCTCGGCCCGGAGCAGAAGCTCTTGCGCATCAACCTGGAGAGCCGCCTCCGGCGGCTCGACGAGGAGATCGCCGCGCTGGAGGCGGTCGCGGCGCTCGACGGGCGCGCGAAGGCGAGCCTCGCGTTCGGCGGGAATCCGGTCGCCGAAGCGGGCGCCATCGAGGCGACGTTCGGCGCGGACGCGCTCAAGGCGTTCCAGCGCCTCGTTTCAACGACGGCGTCGACGCTCGGCGGGCGCGAGCTCGGCGCGCGCGGTCGCATCCCGGACGAGAAGAGCTACCGTCTGTTCGTCACCGGTACGTTCCCTGGATCGTTCGGGTTCGAGCTCGAAGAGATGGTCACGGAGCCCGAGCAGGAGCCCGGTGTGCTGCGCGGAGCCGTGGACGAGGCGAGCCGACTGCTCCAGGCGACGCAGCTGGAGGAGGAGGCCTACGCCGACGCGGTCGCCCAGTCGAATCCTCGGGTCGTGCGCGCGCTCGCGAGCTTCCTGGAGCTCATGGAGAGTCGGGGGGCAACGCTGCGCCTCGCTGCCGGGGAGCGAGAATGCCGCTTCGAGACGCCGGAGCTCGTGGCCGCGGCCGCGGAGCGCGCACGAAAGACGGACATCCGCGAGTCGGAGGAACGGCTCACCGGCGTGCTCCGCGGCGTGTTCGCGGTGGGGCGGCAGTTCGAGTTTCAGCTCGACGAGCGCGGCGAGGTCGTCCGCGGGCGCGTCGGCTACGGCATCGCGGACCCAGCATCCCTCAAGCCCTATCTCTGGACTCGCTGTGTGGCGCACGTGTGGATCGTGACGGTCGAGCGGACCGGCAAGGAGCACCGCACGTATTATCTCACGCGCATCGAGCCTCTGCCCGGAGACGAGACCGAGCCAGAGCAGCGATGACCGTTACGGGAACGGCACGAGGCCGGGTCCGAGATGCACCGGCGCGCCGGCGCGCTGCCGCTCGATCTTCCGGATGCGCAGACCGAGCAGGTGCGTGATCAGCGTGCAGGTCTGGTGCGCGCGCGGCGTCACGGCGCACCCGCTCCAGACGCCGAACGGCTCGCGCTCGCCGTCCTCCCCGTACCGGATGACCGCGCCCGTCCGCGCGACCGTGAGCCACGCGTTCGCCTCGCCCGGCAGCGCGGCGTGCAGCACGCCGATCTGCCCGAGCGCGTCGTCGTTCGGGCCGGTGACCCGGCCGTCCACCTCCAGCAGCGCCACCGGCTCGGCCGAGAGGCCATGGACCCGCCCGCCCCGGTCCACGTTGAGCTCGTGCTCGCCGTTCACGAAGATCTTGCCGTCCGGCATCACGTCGACCGCGAGGTCGCCGAGCACCCAGCGGGCCCGGGGGAGGTCGAGCAGCGCGCCGCCGCGCGCCCAGTTGGCGGGGGGCGCCGCGACGCACGCGAGGAGCAGCGAGACCGGCACGGCGAGGGCGAGGCGTCGCATGCGCCGAGGATACCGCACGGGGCGCGGCGGGGGTCGGCCCGCTGGGCCAGGCCGGCCGGGGGTGGTGGGGCACGCTGGGGGCTCACCTCCGGGGCTTGCGTTCCGGCGAGCCCCTGTCGTGGCTCGCCTCCACTCCAGCCCCTCCGGTGAGCCCCCAGCGTGCCCCACCACCCCCGGCCGGAGCGGGGGCTACACCTTCTCGGTCCCGGCCGTGCCGAGCAGCCCCGTCGGCTTCACGAGGAGCACCGCGATCAGCGCCGCGAACACCAGGACGTCCTGCAGGCCCGAGTAGGGCGTGAGCTTCGTCAGCTCGCCGATGACCCCGATCAGCATGCCCCCGAGCATGGCGCCCGTGATGTTGCCGATGCCGCCGATGACGGCCGCCACGAAGGCGCGCGTGCCGATCACCACGCCCATCGTGGGATACACCTGCGACTGGTCGAGGCAGAAGAGCACCGCGCCCACCGCCGCGAGCATCGAGCCCGTGACGAAGGTGAGCGCGATGATGCGGTTCGTCCGCACGCCCATCAGCCGGGCGGCCTCGACGTTCATGCTGAGCGCGCGCATCGCCTTGCCCGTCCACGTCCGCTGCACGAGGAGCTCCAGGCCGATCATCACGACGACCGCGGTGACGAAGATCACCTTGCGCGTGTGCTCGATCGGCAGGAGCTGCGGGTAGCCGCGGTAGCGGGCGGTGAAGAGGAGCTGCGCCAGGTTCTGGAGGAGGACGCTCATCCCGAGCGCCGTCACGAGCGGCGTGATCCGCGTGTTCGCGAGGCCCCGGCCGCGCGCGCGCAGCGGCGCGTAGGCCACCCTCTCGACCGCCACCCCGAGCGCGCCCGCGAACGCCATCGCACAGAGCGTGCCGCCCACGCCCGCGACCAGCGGGGAGTCGCCGGCGCCGAGGGCCGTGATCCCGAAGAGCCCGGCGAAGGCGCCCATCATGAACACCTCGCTATGCGCGAAGTTGATGAGCTTCAAGATGCCGTAAACCATCGTGTACCCGAGGGCGATGAGGGCGATCATCGACCCCTGGGCGAGCCCCGTGATGAGGGCATTCACGATCTTTTCCATGGAGACCTCTGGGAGGGCGGCGCGGCCGTCGACCGCGCGCGGGCGCCGTCGCTACTGCTTGGCGGACTTCTCGTTGACCGTCGCGTAATAGGTGAATTGCTTGTCCTTGATCTGGACGATCACGACCGGCTTGTCCGCGTTGCGCTCGGCGTCGATGGTGATGGTCCCCGTCGCGCCCTGGAAGCCCTTCGTCTCCTGGATGGCCTGCCGGATGCCGTCCGGCGTCATCTCCTTGGCGCGGCTCATCGCGTCCGCGAGCAGCTTGGCCGCGTCGTACGCCTGGGCCGCCATGCTCGACGGCGTGCGGTTGTACCGCTCCTTGTACTTCTTCACGAAAGCCTGCGAGTTCGGCCAGGGCACGTCCGGCGCGTAGTGGTTCGTGAAGTACGCGCCCTCGAGCTCCTCCGCGGCGTCGCGCAGGAGCTCGTCCGCGTCCCACCCGTCGCTGCCGACGAACATGCTGCCCGGCACGCCCGCGGCCTTGGCCTGCCGCGCGATCGGCGCCATCGAGGTGTAGTAGATCGGCGCGTAGATCATCTCGGGGTTCGCCGACTTGAGCTCGTTGATGTACGTGGTGAAGTTGGTCTCCTTCTTGAGGAAGCTCTTCTCCATCACGACCTCTCCGCCGAGGCGCTTCACCTCGTCGCGGAACTCCTTGGCGAGGCCGGAGGAGTAGAGATCGTCGGAGGCGAAGAGGAGCCCCACCTTCTTCTTCTTGAGCGTGCTCACGATGAACTGCGCGCCCATCCGGCCCTGCACGTCGTCCGTGAAGCAGGCGCGGAACACGTACGGGCCGACCTTCGTCACGTCCGGGTTCGTGGACGACGGCGTGATCATCGGCACCTTCTTCCGGTTGGCGACGATGCCGCCGGCCCGCGATCGCGACGAGGCGACCTCCCCGAGCACCGCGATCACCTCGTCGCGGTCGATGAGCTGCAACACCTTGTTGGTCGCTTCCTCGGGCTTCGATTTGTTGTCCTCGAACAGGATCTTGATCGGCTTGCCCTTGACCCCTCCGGCCTGGTTGATCTCGTCGATGGCGAGCTCGATACCCTCCTTCGAGTCGACGCCAAAGGCCGTCTCTTCCCCCGAGAGGCTCAGGTACGAGCCGACCTTCCAGTACGGGTCGCTCTCCGCCTGCTTCGCGGCGTCGCCGTTCGCGCCGCCGTCCTTCTTGCCGCACCCGAGCGCCAGCGCGCTCAGCGCGAGCGCCCCGGCGATCATCCTCACCAATCCCCGCCGTCCGAGCATGTCGTCGTCCTCCCTCTCGCCGGGCCGCCTCGCTGCCGATCGGCCGTCCCTGTGGCCAGCGCCGCCCCATCGCGGCGCAGAGCGCGTGTACTCGTCGCGTCTACCATTGTCTACGCGGGCCGTCAGCTAGGTCGGGCATCCGTGCGCGCGGCGCGCACCCGCCCAAGTGCTTGACTCTCCAACCATTCCAACGGCCGAGCCCGCCGCCTCGCGCGGGGTGGTGCGGGGGCTCGGGGGCTCCCCGCAGGGGCTGGAGTGCAGGCGCGCCACGAAAGGGGCTCGCCGGAACGCAAGCCCCGGAGGGGGGCCCCCGTGCCCCCGCACCACCCCGCGCGAGGCGCGCGGCGACGGGAGGCTAGCCGGCGCGGCGCGCGTGGACGAAGTGCTCGACGTTGCCCTTGGGCCCGCGCACGGCGCTGTCGACCTCGCCCATGACCGAGAAGCCCGCGGCCTCGATGGCCCCCCGGGCCTCGGCGATCGCCGCGAGGCGGGTCGCCTCGTCGCGGATGACCCCGCGGGCGCGCGCGGCGGCCTCGCGGCCCGCCTCGAACTGCGGCTTGATCAGCGCCACGAGGTCGCCCGAGGGGCGGAGCACGCGCGCGATCGCCTCGATCAGCCGGGAGATGCTGATGAACGACGCGTCGACCACGACGAGGTCGATCGGGCAGTCGAAATCGCCCGCCGTGAGCTCGCGCGCATTGACCCGATCGCGCACCACGACGCGCGGGTCGGCGCGCAGCTTGCTGGCGAGCTGGCCGTAGCCGACGTCGACGGCGAACACGCGCGCGGCGCCGCGCTGGAGCAGGCAGTCGGTGAAGCCGCCCGTCGACGCGCCCACGTCGACGCACGTCTTTTCGGCCACGTCGAGGCCGTGCGCGGCGAAGGCCGCGAGCGCGTGCTCGAGCTTGTCGCCGCCCCGCGAGACGAACCGGGGGCCCGAGGCGACGTGGAGCTCGCTGTCCTCCGGGAGCATCGTGCCCGGCTTGTCGATGCGGCGGGGCCCCGAGGTGACCTTGCCGGCCATGATCAGCGCCTGGGCCTCGGTCCGCGAGCCGGCGAGCCTCCGGGCGACGAGCAGCGCGTCGGCGCGCACGCGGGTCACGGCGCCTCCGCGGGCGGCGGGGCGAGGGGGGAGGGCGGTTCGCGGCCCGCGCCCCCGCCGCGGGGGAGGGGAGCGGCGGCGGGCTCCGCCAGCGCCAGCGCGTCGCCGTGGACCGCCAGGGCCACGGCCGCGAGCCCGTCGCCGATGCGCGGCCCCGGCCGCAGCGCCACGTCGGTGCGGAGCGGCCGCACGCGCCCCTCCCGCACCGCGCGCAGCGACCGGAAGCCGGGCGCCTCCCGGAGCGTCGAGAGCCGCGCGGCGCCGTGCGCGTCGCCCTCGCCGGCCGTGCCGTCGAGCAGCACGTCCGGGTCGAGCGCGAGCAGGTGCTCGACCCCGATCGAGGGGTACGGGCCGCCGCGGGTGATCACGTTCTCGCCGCCGGCGAGCCGGATGAGCTCGTCGGCGAAGCTGCCGGGGCCCGCCACGAAGAGGGGCGACGTGTCGAACAGCAGCGCGACCCGGACGCGCGGCCTCGCCTTCACGGCCTGCTCGATCGCGAGGCGCCGCGCGCGGA
Source organism: Sorangium cellulosum (assembly GCF_004135735.1). Taxonomy (GTDB): domain Bacteria; phylum Myxococcota_A; class Polyangia; order Polyangiales; family Polyangiaceae; genus Sorangium; species Sorangium cellulosum_F. The sequence continues at coordinate 10,073,828 of NZ_CP012670.1, forward strand.
TGCGATCGATCGCCCGCGCGGCGCCCTGGGCCGCGCCGAGCCGCCGGCCGATCTCGGCGAGCATGGCCTCGATCTGCGCGAGCGACTCGGTCTCGGGCAAGTACGTCGCGATCCCGTGCCCGCGCAGCGCCTCGTCGAGCGCCGACCCGGCGGGGCCGCGCGAGCCGATCACGAGCGTCGGCGAGAGCGCGATGATCGCCTCGATGCTCGGATCGGCGTAGCCGCCGACGCTGGGCAGCCGGAGCGCCTCGGGCGGGTGGTCGCAGTAGCGGGAGCGGCCGACGAGCGCCGCGCCGGCCCCGATCGCGAACGCCGCCTCCGTGGTGCTGGGCGACAGGGAGACGACGCGCGCCGCGCCGGCGGCGGCCGGGGCCTCGCGCCCGCACGCCGAGAGCCCGAGCGCGGCGAGCGCGGCGAGCGCCGCCCGCCGCCGGAGCCGGGGGCCCCGCGCGTCAGGCACGCGGGGCCCGGCCGCGGCCGCGCCGCCGCAGGCCCGCGACGGCGCCGAGGCCCGCCGCGCCGAGCAGCCACGGGACCGGCCCCGCCGGATCCGGCCCCGGCCGGACGCTGCACGACGCCTCGTCCTCGCCGTCATCCGGCTCGGGGAGCTCCGCGCAGAAGCCGATCTCCTCGTCGCAGCGGAAGCCGCTCGGGCACGTCGCGACGTCGCTGCAGGGCCGGGTGCAATAGTTGTCGAGGCAGGCATTCGCCGGGCACTCCTCCGCGAGCTCGCACGCGGCGCCGACCTCCGCCGAGTAGACGGGATCGGTCGGGAAGCCGGTGGCCCACGGCGGCGCTTCGTACCCGCCGAGGCGGGCGGCGCGCAAGGTCGTCTCCTTGATCCACGCCGCCCAGCCGTACACGTACCCGTAGATCGGGTACTCGCACGCCTGGGCCCCGCGCGAGGTCACGCCGATCACGCGGTGCATGAGGTCGAGGCTGGGCCCGCCCGAGTCCCCCTCGCAGATGCCCGTGTCGCCGACCCACTCCGTGGGCTTCACCAGGGACGACGGGCACCCGTCCGCCACGCAGTCGATGAACAGGTTGTCCCGGCGCCGCCGCAGGCCCGCGCCGGTGCTCTGATCGTTCGTGGCCCCGAAGCCGACCGCGTAATACTGCTCGCCCTCGACGAGCGGGACATCGACCCGCGGAACGAGCGGGGCCGCTTCGCTCTCCGGGATCGGCTCGTCCAGGATCAGGATCGCCTGGTCGTTGCCGCAGAAGCTGTCGATCTCCGCACCTTCCGCGCCTTCCGCGCCGGGGAGCAGCACGATCTCGCGACCGGCGTAAAATCGCGAGTCTCTGCCGATCTCCGCGTCGGTGGTCACGTAGATTCGCCGCGCCAGGTGCGTGTCCGTGAACCGCGTGGACCGGCAGGTGATCTGGCCGTCGAGCTCATTGGCCATGTCCGATACGCAATGTCGCGCCGTCAGCACCACGTTCGGGGCGATCAGGCTCCCCGTGCAGATCGCGCCGATCTCGGCGTTGTACATGCCCACGACGGCCCTGTCGCCGTTGTCCAGGTAGCCGTCCTGGATGGCGTCCTGCGCCTCGCCCGTCGCGTCGGGGGAGCCCTCCAGGGTCGAGCTGCAGGCCGTTGTGGTGAGTCCCAGGGCAAGGAACAAGCTGACTCTGGGCGAGCAAAACGACATCGAGCGCCTCCAGGTACTGCAATGTGGGTGCGCGCTGTGAGCCGCGACATCCAGCGAAACAGTCTAGAGGGGAATGTGGGGCGATGCACGCGTGCCACGCGCGACGAGCGATTCGATCCGATGCATTCGTCGCCATGAACGTTGCAGCCGCCACACCACGGGTTCGTTCGGGAGCTCTTGCGGGATTGCCGGGTGACCGGAGTCGCCATGTTCCGCCATGGCGGCGCCAGGGGGCGCGCGCCTCGCGACGGGCCGGAACGCCGAGGTGACGCGCGCGGCCCGGGTGTTGCGAGGCGGCGCGGCCGTGGTCGATCCGGTCCTGCTCCTCGGGCTCGCGCTCGCCGCGGGCGCTCCCCTCGCGCTCGCGCCTGCGCCCACGGCGCTCGGCGCGGCGCTCGTCGCCGCGGCGCTCCGCCGTCACGTCGGGGGCCTCGCGCTCGCCGCGGCCGGCGTGGCGCTGGTCGCCTCCGGCCTCCGCGCCCGCGCGCTGCTCGACCGCGCGGGCGACCTCTACGACGGCGCGACCGCGCTGCTCCAGCCGCCAGCGCGCTGCGAGGTGACGGGCGCCGTCGTCAGCTCGCCGGTCGTCGTCGGGACGGCGGCGCGGCGATCCAGCGGCGGCGCGCGCGCGCCGGAGGCCGCCGAGGACGAGGGCGAGCCGGCGACCGCGCGCGTCGACGTGGAGATCTCCGGCGGGACGTGCGGCGGCCGGGCGATCGCGGGGTCGCTCCGGGCGCGCCTCTACGGGGCGCCGATGGACCTCGCGCGGGGCGATCGGCTCGACGTCGTCGTGGATCTCGCGCCGCTCCACCTGTTCCGCAACGAGGGGCTCCGGGACGCGACCGCCGCGATCGCGCGGAGCGGCGTCGTCGCGAGCGGGACGATCGTCGACGCGCGGCGGACGGCCGAGGGGCGATCGATCGGCGCGGCCGTCGACCGCGCGCGGGCCTCGGTGCGGGAGCGCATCGAGGCGACGTTCCACCCCGACGCCACGGCGCTCGGGCGCGCGCTCGTGCTGGGCGAGACCGATCTCGCGCCCGAGGACCAGGCGGCCTTCCGCGAGAGCGGCCTCGCGCACCTGCTCGCGGTCTCGGGGACGCACCTGGTCCTCGCGGTGGCGGGCTTCGCCGCGGCGCTCCGCGCGATCCTCGTGCGCGTCGGCCCGATCGCGGCGCGGTGGGACGCGGGCCGCATCACCGCGGCCCTGTGCGTGCCGGCCGCGTGGCTCTACGCCGATTTCGCCGGCGGCGGCGGCTCGGCGACGCGCGCCGCGGCGATGCTCAGCTTCGCGATGGGCGCCCGGCTCCTGGGCCTCCGCCCGGTGGGCGTCCGCAGCTTCGCGCTGTCGCTCGCCGGCGCCGGCGCCTTCGATCCGCTCGTCGCGTGCGATCTGTCGTTCGGCCTGTCGGCGGCCGCGACCGCCGGGCTGCTCTGGCTCCAGCGGCCGCTCGCCGCGGCGCTCGTGCCAGGCCCGGGCGAGGGGGGCGAGGACCGCGCCGGGGGCGGGCCGCTCGGCCTGTCGTCGGCGCGCGCCCGCGCGCGGCAGCTCCTCGCGCCCGTCGCGACCACGCTCGCGGCGATGCTCGGCTGCGCGCCGCTGCTGCTCATGAACGGGGCGACGTTCCCGCTGCTCGGCGTGGCGGCGAACGTGATCGCGGCGCCGGTCGGCGAGCTCGCCGCGCTCCCGTTCTGCCTCGCGCACGCCGTGCTCTCCTGGGCGCCGTCGGTCGAGCGCGGGTGCGCGCTCGTCGGCTCGGGCGCGCTGCTCGTGGTGCGCTCCATCGCCCGCGCCTCGGCCGAGACCGGCGCGGTGCTGCGCCTGCCCGAGCCGTCCCCCGCCCAGCTCGCGGCGCTCGCCGCCACGATCGCGCTCGCGTCCGTGGCGGCGCGCCGCGCAGAGAGGCTCGCGGCGCTCGCCGCCGGCGCCGCCGCCTGGCTGCTGCTCGAGGTGGTCGCGGCGCGCGCGGGGGCGCCGCGCGGGTGGCTGCGCGTCCACGTCCTCGACGTGGGCCAGGGCGACTCCATCCTGATCGATCTCCCCGACGGCGGCGCGATGCTCGTCGACGCCGGCGGCTTCGTGGGCAGCCCCGTCGATCCCGGCGCGCGCGTCCTCCAGCCGCTGCTGCGGGCGCGCCGCCGCGCGCGCCTCGACGCCGTCGTCCTGTCGCACCCGCACCCGGATCACTTCGGCGGCCTGCCCTCCGCGGTCGCGGGCGTGGAGGTCGGCGAGCTCTGGGACACCGGCCAGGGCGAGGCCGAGGGCGCGGGCCCGGTCTACGCCGGGCTGCTGTCGGATCTGCGCCGGCGCGGCGTGCCCATCGTGCGGCCCGCCTCGCTCTGCGGCCGCCCGCGGCTCCTCTCGGGGGCGACCGTCGAGGTGCTGGCGCCGTGCCCCGACCTCCACCCCGACGTGGGCGCCAACGACAACTCGTTCGTCCTGCGCATCACGTACGGGGCTCGCTCCGCGCTGCTCGTCGGCGACGCGGAGCACGAGGCCGAGGCCGCGCTCGTTGCGCGGTACGGCGCCGCGCTCCGGGCCGACCTGCTCAAGGTGGGGCACCACGGCAGCAGGACCTCGACCGGCCCGGAGCTCCTCGCGGCCGTGGACCCGTCGGTCGCCGCGATCTCGTGCGGGGTCCGCAACCGCTTCGGGCACCCGAGCCCGGAGGTGCTCGCCCGCCTCGCGGCCCGCGGCGTCGCGGTGGCGCGCATGGATCGGGGCGGCGCCCTGACCTGGGAGACCGACGGCGAGCGGGTCCTCTGGTCCCGCCCCGGCGCCCCGCCGAGCCCCACCCCCCGGCGCCACCTGGGCGCGATGACGCGGTGAGCCTGGAAGGAACCCGCCTCGAGGAGGCCGCCTGCCGCCCCCGTATCCTTGCGCCTGGACGCCCCCTGAGGGACGCTCCGCCGATGTCTCGTAGCGCGATGACGACCACCATCCGCCGCCGGCTGGCGAGCGAGATCGGTCGTATCGACAAGCAGGCGCCCTTCCGCGTCGCGCTGTCCTACCCCTCGCCGTACCGGGCTGGCATGAGCTCGCTCGGCTATCTCCAGATCTACAAGACCATCCAGGCCGAGCCCGGGATGGCGTGCGAGCGGGCCTTCCTCCCGGACGACGACGTCCCGGGCGCGCCTCCGGCCCAGGGCGCTCCGGTCACCTACGAGGGGCTCCGCCCCCTCTCCGATTTCCCGGTCATCGCGCTGTCGGTCGCCTACGAGCTCGAGCTCGCCGGGGTCGTCCGCCTGCTCGACCTGGCGGGGCTGCCGGCGCTCCGGGAGGAGCGCGACGGGCGCCACCCGTTCGTGCTCGCGGGCGGTCCGCTCACGTTCTCCAACCCGCTGCCGCTCGCGCCGTTCGCCGACGCGATCATCATGGGCGAGGCCGACACCCTCGCGATCGACGCGCTCCGGCTGCTCCGGGACGCGCCCTCGCGCGAGGCGGCGCTCGACGCGCTCGCGCGCCTGCCGCACGTCTTCGTGCCCGCGCGCCACGGCGCGGAGATGCCGCCCGTCGCGCGGTGCGACGACGCGCTGTTGCCCGCCTGGTCGCCCATCCGCGCCGAGGAGACGGAGCTCTCCAACATGTTCCTCATCGAGGCGGAGCGGGGGTGCTCGCGCGGGTGCGCCTACTGCGTGATGCGCCGCTCGACCAACGGCGGCATGCGCATCGTGCCGAAGGAGCGCCTCCTCGAGCTCATCCCCGCGGACGCGCGGCGCGTCGGCCTCGTCGGCGCCGCGGTCAGCGACCACCCGAAGATCGTCGAGGTGGTCCGGACCCTGGCCGAGCGGGGCTGCGAGGTCGGGCTGAGCAGCCTCCGGCCGGACCGGCTGAGCGACGATTTCGTCGGCGCGCTGCGGCTCGCGGGCTACCGCACGCTCACGACCGCGATGGACGGCACGAGCGAGCGCGTCCGCGAGACGCTCGAGCGGCGCGCGCGGCCCCGGCACCTCCAGCGGGCGGCCGAGCTCGCGCGCCAGCACGGGATGAACCGGCTGAAGCTCTACCTCATGGTGGGCGTCCCCGGCGAGACCGACGCCGACGTCGACGAGTGCGTCGCGTTCGTCTCGGAGCTCTCGCGGATCGTCCCGGTGGCGCTCGGGATCGCGCCCTTCTGCCCGAAGCGCAACACGCCGCTCCACGGCGCGCGCTTCGCGGGGATCGACGTGGTGAACAAGCGGCTCGATCGGCTCCGCCGCGGGCTGCGCGGCCGCGCGGACGTGCGGGCCACGAGCGCCCGGTGGGCGTGGGTCGAGGCGGAGCTCGCCGCCGGCGGCGAGGCCGAGGGGCGCGCCGTGCTCCAGGCGGTGCGCGCGGGCGGCTCGTTCCGGGACTACGAGCGCGCGCTCAAGAAGGTAGAGCGGCCGGAGCCGCCGCGCCGCCAGAGCCTGCCGCTCCTCGCGGCGGGGTGAGCGGGCGGAGCGCCCCACCACCCGTTCGGGGATGCCATGAAGAAAGTGACCCTCTTCACACGCGTGCGCTGCCACCTCTGCGACGACGCCCACGCCGCGCTCGAGCGCGTGCGCGCGCGGCTGCCGTTCGAGCTCGCGGTCGTCGACCTGGACCGCGGGGCCGACCCGGAGAAGCGCGCGCTCTACGACTGGGAGGTCCCGGTGGTGGAGCTGGAGGGGCGGAAGATCATGAAGTACCGCGTCGACGAGCGGCGCCTCGAGCGGCTCCTCGCCGGCGGGGACTGACCCGCGCGGGGACCCGGAGCGCGTCCGTCCGCTTTCTTCCCGCCGGACCCTACGCTATGCCTGAGCTCGTGAAATCGGCGACGATCGCGCAGATCTTCTTCATTCTCGTCGCTGCCGTCGCTGTTTACAGCTTCGTGCACGCGGCGCAGAACGACCAGCGCACCACGAGCTGCGAGGCCATGTGCGCGCTGCGCCCCGCCTACGCGGGGCAGAACCGGCTGGCGCCGGACTTCGAGCTGCCGGACATGAACGGCAAGCCGGTGCGGCTCTCGTCGTTCCGGGGCAAGACGGTGTTCCTGAACTTCTGGACCAAGACCTGCCAACCGTGCCTCGAGGAGATGCCGGCGCTGGCGGAGCTCGGCCGGATCGCCCGGACGCGGGACGATTTCGTCGTCCTCACGGTCTCGACCGACGCGGGGCCCGACGACGTGCGCGACACGCTGAAGGTGGCCCTGAGCGGCGATCCGCCGTTCCCGATCCTCTTCGACCCCGAGTCCAAGGTCGTGCTGGATCAGTACGGGACCCAGCTCTTCCCCGAGACGTGGATCATCGACCCGAACGGGATCATCCGGGCCCGCTTCGATGGCGCGCGGGACTGGTCGAGCAGCCTGGCCATCGACGTGGGCGAGATGGTCTCGCGCTGGGGCGGATGCCCGGTCGAGTTCTACAAGAGCCGGCCGCGCGGCGATTTCGCCTCGATCTGCACGGACGGCTCCTGAGCAGGCCCGGCGCCGGGGGACGGGGCGCGCCGTGCGCTCACCGGAGGGGCTGAGGTGCAGGCGAGCCACGAAGGGGGCGCGCCGGAACGCGAGCCCCGGAGGGGGAGCATCCCCGATGTGCCTTCACGGCGCGGGGCGCGCTGGCTGCTTGGCGCATCCGCGAAAGATCGTTATGTGAGTCACCCATCATGACCGCCCGCAGGCCGACGTCGCCGTTCGCGCATCCGCCGCAGCAGCCGCCCGCAGCGGGCGGAGGCGGCGACGGCCGGGCCTCGGACGAGGAGCGGGTCGCCGCCGCGCGGCAGGAGCTCCTGGAGGGGGTCGGCGCCGAGATCGCGGCGTCGTTCCCCGGCATCACCCGGCTGGGCGGGCAGGTGGTCGCGGCGCTGTTCCTGGCGGACGCGCCGCGCTCGATGGACGAGCTGAGCCAGGAGCTCGGCCGTTCGAAGAGCAACATCTTCGCGAACCTGCGCGGGCTCGAGGCGGCCGGGATCATCGAGCGCCGGCGGGAGTCGGGGGCGCGGCACGACTCGTTCGCGCTGCGCGGCAAGTACCCTGACGTGATCGTGGGCGCGTACCTCGGCCGCCTGCGCCGGGTGGTGCAGGACAAGCGCGCGCTCGCGCGGCGCGCGCTCGCGCTGCTCGGCGACGCGCAGGGCGCCGAGGCCGACGCGATGCGCGCGCGGCTCGACGACCTGTCGCGCAAGTACGACCTGTTCGCCGAGGTCATGGAGCAGCTCCTGCCGTCCATCGACGGCCCCGTGGATCTCGAGCGGCTGATCGCGCAGGTGCCGGCGCCGGTGGTGCGCTCGCTGAACGCGGCGGCGCGCGTGGCGTGGGCGGCGGGCGACGCCATCAGCCGGCTCAGCGGGCGCGCTGGCCGCAAGCGGTGAGCGGCGGTCACCCGCTTCGGATACGGGCCCATCTCGACGTTTTCGGTGCTCGGCGTACTGGAGTACGCCTGCGCGCCGAAAACGCCGATCTGGGCCCGTCTCCTGTGCGGGTGACCGCCGCTCGGCGGCGCGCTGGGGGGGCGTCCCTCGGGGGGGGAACCCCCGAAGGATTGCACCACCGTCACTCGCGTGACGGGCAGTCTCTCATCTCGATGAGGATGCCGGTCGACGTCTCGATGCGGTGCATCAGGTTCACGTCGCGGGTCACCGGCGACGGCGTGATCGGGTTGGGCGCCGAGCCCACGATCAGCGGCCGGTCGGGGTCTCCGTCCAGAAAGACCATCAGCACCTCGATCCCGGGCTTGAGCGGGAAATGGATGCCGTAATTCGGGCCGGCGTGCGGCTGGATCATCCGCACGAGCCGCGAGGGGAACGCGCGCGACGCGGGATCCCCCGCGTCGAAATGGAAGCGCACCCGGTAACGCCCCTGCTCGTCGATCGGCGAGCGCTTCCCGATCTCGCCGTCCGGGAGCGGCTCCACCAGCGCCGTCACCACCCCGTGGATCCTCGGCCGCGGCGTCGCCCGCGGGGGGCGGTAGGCCTGCTCGGCGCGCACCAGCCGCGCGCGATTCACGTACTCCTGCTCGCGCCCGCCCGCGCCCTCGATGGCCACCGGCTGCACCGCGCGGTGCTCCACCTCGACGACCAAGAACCGCTGCCCGTCGAGCTGCGGGTGGCCCTCGAGCGCGAAGACGGCCCCCGGGATCAGCCGGAGCTCGTCGCTCCCGCACTCGAAATAACGGCCCGACGAGGCGCGCTCCTCCGCGCGGATCCGCGCGAGCTGCTGGCCCTCCTCCGGCGTCTTGTGATGGGCGCCGTGCTCGACCACCCCGCCCCCGAGGCCCGCCGCCGACTCGTGGGCTGCCGTGAGATCGAGCCTCGGCGTCCGGTAGTTGTACTCCTGCATGACGTACGTCGCGGGGAAGGCCCTGGCCTGCTCCTTGAGCTCGAAGACGTCGCGCCGCTCGCCTCGCGGCCGGAACACCACGGCGTCGCCCCGCGGCAGCGGCTGAAACCCCACCTGCTCGTCCGTGAACACCATCACGTCGCGCCCCGACTCGTGCTCGAAGAAGAACGAGATCCCAAGGTGCTCGGCGAGCCGCGAGATGAAGGCCAGATCCGACTCCTTGTACTGGACGATCATCTCCCGGGCCGGGTAATCGCGGTAGAGGCGCATCACCACGTCGTCGGCCCCGAGCCCCAGCAACGCGAGCTTCTGCTGGATGAGCTCCGGCACGCTGAGCTCGAGGAAGACCTGCTGGAGCTCCACGAGCGTCGCGCGGAACGCCCGCGGCACGAGCCGGAGCCGGTAGGAGCGGAAGGCGGCCTCCGTCTCGTGCCGGTCCTCCACCTCGGCGATCATCCCGTGAACGGTCCGTTCCTCGGCGCCCTGGACCTCGAACACCAGCGACGCGGCCGCGCCGAGCACCTGCTCGATCGAGAGCTCGGCGCCGTCGCTGCACACCACGTCGATGTCGAACGAGAAGAGCTGGCCGACGGCCTCCTTGCCGTGCACCCCGCGCAGCCGGAGGTGCTCGCAGGCGAAATCCGGGGAATCGAGCCGCAGGATGGGCGCTTGCCGAGCCCGGTTTCGGAGCGCGGCCCTCGCCTCCCCGAGCGCCTCGACCGGATCGAGGCGCGTCGCGCGAGGTGCCGGCTCCGCGGCGTAACGCGCCTCTTGCGGCAGGGGCTCCGGCGCCGGCGGGCCGCCCGGGGACAGCGGGACATCGCTCGGCGCCGCGCCGCTCGCCCGCGGAGGAGATGGCGGGAGATCCTTTGGCATTGCGCCGCTCGCCCGCGGAGGAGATGGCGGGAGATCCTTCGGCATTGCGCCGCTCGCCCGCGGAGGAGATGGCGGGAGATCCTTCGGCATTGCGCCGCTCGCCCGCGGAGGAGATGGCGGGAGATCCTTCGGCATTGCGCCGCTCGCCCGCGCCGCAGGCGCCGCCATGCGGCCACCGTCGCTCGGAGACGGCCCGGCGTCTTCCTCCTCCGGCCCGGGCGCCGCCTCCGCGCTCGCCGCGCATGCCGCAGGCGCGATCCGCTCCGCGCATGGGGGGCCTGCGTCGGGCGCCTCGCGGGGCCGGACGGCGGCCGACTCCGCGCCCATTCTCACGGCGCTCGGCGCGCGGTACGCGCTCGCAGCGGTCCGTTCGCCGCAGGACGGGGCGGCGCTCGGCTCGCTGCACCTCTGGGTATCGGTCGGCTCCCCGTTCATCGTTGCGCCTCCTCCGCGGCTCTCCTGGCACTGTATCCGATGCAGGGGCGCGCCTGGGGACGCGCGAGGGGGAAGGTATCGGTGGCCAATACCTCCTCATCGCTGCACACCTCGTTCCGGCTCAGCGCTTGTGGAAGTGCCTGTACAGGCTGCCGACGAGATCGGGCCGCTCGCGCTTCGGCGCAGGCGGCGCCCCGGCAGGCGCGCGCTGCCCGGGCGAACGCTCGGCCGGCGGGTCGCGGTCGGGCGTGGGCAGCATCTCGATGGCGGGCGCAGGCGCGGCGACCGGCGCAGGCGCGTGCGCGGCGACCGGTGCAGGCGCAGCCTCTTGCGCAGGCGTGGCCTCTCGCGCGGGCGCGGCGACCGGCGCGGGCACCTCGATCGTGCCCGCCAGCATGTCGATCGTGCCCGCCAGCGGTGACCCGCTCGCCGGGACCACCGACGCACGGCCCGCCGCCCAGGGCGCCTCCGGGGGCGCGCCGCTCTCCCGATCGCCGTGCGCCCCCGCAGGCGCGATCGGAAACGGCGCGCGCACCGCGTCCTGCCCCTGCGGCGGGAGCGTGCGCTCGAGCGGGAGCGTGCGCTCGAGGGGGCTCGCTCGCGCGGCCGCGACGTCGTCCGTGACGTCCTCGATGTCGTCGTCCTCGAGCCGCACCGTGGAGCTCCAGTCCGCCGCCTTCGCGCCCCCGGGCATGGCGCCCGCGACCGGCGCGCGCGCGAGCACCTCGGTGACGTCCGGCCACGGCACCGGCTGGCCCCCCACCGCGACGCCCACGGCGACGCGCAGCGTGGCGAGCGCCTGCGCCGACGCCACCTGGAAGCTCCCGCGGAAGACCACCGCGCAGCGCCCGGCGTCGGATTGCACGATCAGCATGTCGCCCAGGAGCGGCAACGACCGCGCCGCGCCGTTCGGCAGGTGGATGGTCGCGAGCGCCCGCAGCGGCGGCAGCCGCGTGGTCAGCGCCGGGTGATGCGGGCGCAGGCCCTCCAGCACGATGTGCTCGCCGCCGAGCACCCGGTCGAAGCGCTGATCCGCCGGCGCCGACTGGTAATACGACCAGTCGAAGCCGTCCGGGATCGACGCCACCCCCTCCAGCTCGGCGCGCGCGAGGCCGCGGAGCAGGCGCGTCCGGCTCGGCACGATCGACGGGATGGGCCCGAGGCCGATCGGCGCGCGCCGCCCGTCCGGCGGCAGCACGTTGGGCAGCGCCGTCCTGCCGCCCGTGTCCTCCAGGCCGCCGACGCCGAAGGGGTTCTCCGGATCGCCGGGGCCGCCCCAGGCGCGCTGGTACTCGATCGGCATCTTCACGAACGGCGCGGGCTCCGGGCTCGGCGCCCCCGCGGCGGCCGTCCGATCGCCCACGACCTCGAGGCGCTTGTCGACCAGCGCCGCCGCTCCGCGCAGGATCGCGAGCCGCACCGGCATGCGCCGCACCGGCACCCCGCCCGGCGCCCACGCGTGGCCCGTGAGCACCACCTCGGCGCGCTCCAGCCACGGCGCGAGCTCGCTCGCCGCGACGAGCGGCGACATCGGGTTGCCCCGCGCATGGATCTCGCCCCGGACCACGTCGAGCGGGTCGATCTGCCGCGCGTCGCCGCCGGGGACCATCGCGAAGGTGGCCTTGGCGACGATGGTCACGTGGAGCTGGCCGCGGCTGCGCCACAGCGCCGCGCCCGCGGCGACCGGTCCGGCGTGGAAGACGTCGAGGGGCCAGCGAGCGGTGGTCATCGGCGAGAGAGCCTCCGGAGGAGATCGCAGCGGCGCGGACGCGCGCCCGGGGTCGACCGGCCCACGACGAGTGTAGCAGGCGAGCCGCAGCGCCGGTGCCCGGCGGAATGCGCCTCGCGCGCGCCGCGCGGCCCCGGAGCGGAGCCGCCGCGGCGCGGCGCAGGCGCCTGTCCCAGCCTGGCCGGGCGACCAGCCCCCCTCGGGCGGCGCTAGTTGGTGTTGAGCTCGACCCGCAGGAGCTTGCGCCCGATAAACAGGTAGTCGCCGTGGGCGAGCTCGCGCTCGCTCTTGATGCGCACGTACGTGCCGTTGCGGCTGTTGAGATCGGTGAGCGTGAACTTGCCGTTGTGCTCCTCGAGCCGGCAGTGCGAGCCCGACATGTACAGATCGACCGGGAAGTTCAGGTCGCCGCCCTCGCGCCCGACCTGCAGCGAGCTGCCGCGCGCGCAGACCGTCATGCCGATCGCGCCGCCCTGGAGCACCTGCGTGAGGCGGAACGGGCTCGGGTGCTTCGGCGACGAGTAGAAGAACGTCCCGTCCGGGTCCTGGCCGTCGGAGGCGCGCGGCGTCGGATCGAGCCGGAAGAGCTGCTCGCCGGCGAGGAACGTGTCGCCCGGCGTGATGTCGATCGTGCCGCGCACGCGGATGTACACGCCGTTCAGGGAGCCCTCGTCGCGCACCACCAGCCTGCCGTCGCGGTAGAAGAAGTTCGCGTGCTTCGGCGAGACGAACGGATCGTCCGGGAAGACGAGCTGCCCGTTGCGGCCGACGATGTGCTGCTCGGCCTTGAGGTGGAAGGAGAGCCCATCCATGCCCTCGCCGCGGATGAGGATCAGCTTCGCCTTCGCCGGGTTCTGCATGTCCCCGAAGAAGAGCGTCTGCGCGTTGAGGATCTCGGGCGGCACCGCCGTCCCGCACCTCCCGCAGAACTTGTGGCCCGAGGGAACACTGCTCGAGCAGGAACGGCAGACGTAGTTACGGGCTTGCTCCATCAGCTCCTCCTGGGAGAGTTCGGCGAATTCGCTCTTGGACGAGGGGGTCTTGGGGCTCCGCCCCGGGCCGCGCGAGCTCGTCGGGGCGAGCCGGGCCTCCGGCCGCGCGCCCCCGGCGGCGCCGGACGACGGAGGACGCCGGACCGACAGGGCAGGCGAGCTCGCCTGGCGCGGCGTGAACAGGGCCAAGTCGTTCGCGCACTCAGGGCAACGCGCGGTGCCCATCGGGCTCCACAGGTCGCACTGGCCACAGACGATGCCGATCTCGTGCTGCTCGGTGTGCAAACGTCTCCTCGGTGCATTGGAGGACCGCGACGTCGCGGCTCCCCGACCCGCGCCAGTGGAGGCCCGCCTGGGCGGACCCACGACCGATTGAAGCAACCCGGCCGGAGCCCGGACCGCGACGTGTGTTCGACGCCCGACCCGGGTGGAGAGAGACACGGTTCTAGACGTCGGAGCGCGGAGGGGTCAAGCTCGAGGTGACCCTGCCGTCAGCGCACGTAGGTGAAGCGCCGCTCCTCGTCGCGGAGGCCCCCGCTCCCCCAGAGCCGGAAGACGATCCGCTCGCCGCACGCCTCGCGCGGCATCAGGCCGAAATCGCGCGAGTCGTCGTGGTAACTCCGGTTGTCGCTCAGCAGGAAGACCGTCCCGGGTCGCACGTCCACGCGCCGGCGGCGCTCGAGCGGGGGTCTGCGCCCGACCGCCCGGAGGTGGAGGCCGCCGCCCATCCTCACCATGTCGCACGACAGCGCGACCTCCTTGCCGGTCGCCGGATCGTCGATGGTCATCCTGGGCTCGACGCACGCGCGCTCGGAGTCGTAGCGCTTCCCGTTCACGAGCAGGGTGCCGTGATCGACCTCGACCGTGTCGCCCGCCACGCCCGCGATCCGGCCGACGATGTACCTGCCCGGGGCCTCGGGATCGGGGCACCGCACCAGCTCGCCGAAGCCGGGCGTGCCCCGCGTCAGCACCACGACCGTGTCGCCCGGCGCGAGGCTCGGCGCGATGGAGGCGCCCAGCATCGGGTCGCTCGGCACCGTCCAGACGTCGAGGACGAGCGCCCGGAGCGCGACGCCGATCACGACCAGCAGGCCGAGGGTCCAGAGCAGCCCGTTGAACAGCTTCCTCATGCGGCCCCGGAAGCCTAGTACGTTGTCGCCCGGGGACGAGCCTGGCGCGACGCGGGCCTGGCGCGGCCCTGGCGGCGGGCGAGGGGCGCTCGCCGAGGCCGCGGCGGCGTCATCGCCGGCAGCTCCGGTAGGGCGGCAGCTCGCTCGGGCTCGCGCCCGCGGCGATCTCGCGCGCCGCGGAGAAGAGCTCGGGCCACACGTCGAGGCGGCTGAAGTACGAGACGCCGGTCGTGAGCTCGTCGCCGTCCATCACGCTCGCCGAGATCACGCCGACGACATCGCCCCCCGGGTCGCTGCGCGCCGGCCCGCCCGAGTCGCCGGGGCAGATCGAGGCCGTCGCGACGAAGTGCGCGGGGCTCACGGCGTCGATGGCGCCGCCCGGCCGCGGCACGAGGTGGACCGGATCGCGCGAGAGCGCGCAGCGGCCGAAGCCGTACGGCGTCACCCGCTCCGTGAGCCCCGGCGCGGCCTCGATCCGCGGCGCGAGCGTCGGGATGCCGATCAGCCGGCGCGACAGCACGAGGATGGCGATGTCGCCCTCACCCGACGTGTACCCGCAGTCCGGCGACACCACCGCGCGGACCGTGACGTCGCCCCAGGGCAGGTGATCGCCCCCGAGCTCGATCGCGATGCGCTCGGGCTCCTGATCGCGGCGCAGCGTCCTGCCGCTCTCGTCCCGCGCCGCGACGCAGTGGTGCGCGGTGAGCACGAGGTCCTCGGTGATGAGCGTCCCCGTGCAGGTCACGTCGGTGACGATGCGGACGATGGCGTCCTCGTTCGTGGCGAGCTCGAACGGCGGCCGCAGGTCGATCGGGCGCTGCTCCAGGCCGGGCCGCGCCGCCGGGATGGCCAGCCCGGCGTTGGTGATCGGGCGCGCGCAGCCCGCGGCGGCCGCGACGGCCAGCGCGGCCGCGACGGCGGCGGCGCCGCGGAACGACCCCCTCGATGCGGGCGTGAGGGCGCCCGGCGTGCGTGCTTGCGGCTGTTCCACCTGAGGGAGACCCTCCCAAGCGCAACCGGTGGTTTCATCGGACAGCGCCCCCGGTGTGAACGCGCCGAGCAAGACGTGAGACTACGGCATAAGGAGTGAGCCGTCATTCGACAACGACGCGGTCTCCAAGCTTGGATCCGGCCCCGACGATCGCCGCACCCGGCCGCCTCGCCTGCGCGGGTTCAACGCAAGGCGACGAGGCGCACCTCGCTCGCGCCGCGCTCGTAGGCGGCGAGGACGGCCGCCGGGTCGGCCTGCGGGTCCTCGACGCCCGCGGCGACGATCTGCTCGAGCAAGGCGCGCTGGCGCGCGGTCTTCGCGGCGAGCCACGCAGGGCAGGCGCCGCTCGAGCAGGTCGCCGAGGCCTGCTCGGCCGCGGCGAGCGCCTCGCGGGCGCGACCGCGGCGGAACAGGGCGCGGGCCGAGAGGTGCGCGGCCTCGGGGAGCGCGCGCACCTCGTGGGGCGCCGCGTCGAGCGCGGAGGAGGCGAGCCCGGGCTGCCCGTGCTCCAGGTAGGCGGCGGCGAGCGCCGTCACGTTGGCCGGCGTCGGGTCCGCAGCGTAGCGGGCCTCGAGCGCCGCGAGATCCTCGTGCCCCGCCGCCGCGCGCGGCGGGAGCAGCCGCGAGGCCCTGAGGCTCGGGCCGACCCCGACGGCGAGGGCGATCCCGGCGAGGACCATGCCGTTGACGACGAACAGCCAAGCGCGCATCAGCCAACCTCCAGGCAAGGAACGACAGCCGGGCAGCGCGGAGGTTCCCGCGATCGTCAACGACGCGCGCTCGCGCCGGTCGCGCCGTGGGCGGTCGCGCCGGTCGCGCCGGGGGCGGTCGCGCCGGCACGCGCGGAGCGCCGACGCGGCCGTTCACGGCGTGCCCGGCCCGCCGGCCGTGTGGCCTTCGCGCCCACACCGCGGCCGGGCGGGCGGCGGCCTACTCGCTCGGGAGCACCACGAGGTCGTCGCGGTGCACGACCACGTCGTCGCCGGACTCGTCGCGCTTCTTCCGCGCGATGCGCGCGGCGTCGCTCGCGGACATCCGGGCGAGCCCGCGCGCGATCTCGGTGCCCTCCGGGTCGAAGACGGCCACGGCGTCGCCCGGCAGGAAGGTGCCCCGCACGCCGAGGACCCCGACCGCGAGCACGCTCCGGTTCTTCGTGCCGATCGCCTCGGCCGCGCCGCGATCGACGAGGATCGCCCCGCGCGGGCGCAGCGTGTAGGCGATCCAGTGCTTGCGCGCGCTGAGCCGCTGCGGCACCGCGGTGAAGAGCGTGCCGACGTCCTCGCCCGCGAGGATGCGCGTCACGATGCTCGGCTCGCGGGCGCCGGCGATGACCACGTGCGAGCCCGCGAGCGTGGCGCGCCGCGCCGCCTCCACCTTGCTGGCCATGCCGCCCGTGCCGACGCCCGAGGTCGACGCGCCGGCGAGGTGCCGCGCCTCGCGCGCGACGCTGCGCACGAGCGGGACGCGCCGCCCCTCGCCGTCGAGCAGGCCCTCGACGTCCGAGAGCAGGATCAGGAGGTCGGCCTCGCACAGCGGCGTCACCATCGCCGCGAGCTGGTCGTTGTCGCCGAACTTGATCTCCTCGACCGCCACGGCGTCGTTCTCGTTGATGATCGGGATGGCGCCCGCCTCGAGCAGCGCGGCCAGGGCGTTCCTCGCGTTGTTCGTGCGGGTGCGATCCGCGAGGTCGGCGTGCGTGAGCAGCACCTGCGCGACGAGCAGGCCGACCTTGCCGAAGGCCTCCTCGTACCGCTGCATCAGCACGCTCTGGCCCGCCGCGGCCGCGGCCTGGAGCCACGCCATGTCCTTCGGCCGCGACTTCAGCCCGAGCTTCGCCACGCCGAGCGCGATGGCGCCGCTCGACACGAGGACGAGGCTCCGGCCCGCGCGGCCGCGGAGCGCGGCCACCTCGGCGGCGAGCCGATCCCAGGCGTCGCCGGCCAGGCTCTTCGACCCGATCTTGACGATGATCCGGCGGCAACGCCGGAGCGCGGCGCGCGCGCCCTGCTCGCCCAGGGGCGCGCCCTCGGCCGCGGGGCCGTCGCCGGGCGCGCCGGCCTGGGCGGTTCGATCCTCGGGGTCAGTCATGAGGGGAGCCGGTCGCGACGATCTCGTCGAACGCCACGTCGAGGCGGCGCTCGATGTACTCGGGCACGGCGGCGCCCGCGAGCAGGAACGTGTCGATCCAGCGCGTGAACTCGTCGCGCAGGTCCTCCGCGCCGCCCGGCAGGATGGTGAGGCTCGGGCGGAGCGCCGGGGACAGCGAGCGCCGCACCGCGCGGTCGATGGCGTCGCGGATCCGGCGCGCCTCGTCCGCCTGGACGCGGACGGCGCCGGACTTCCGGACGCGCGTGAGGTAGCGGTTCAGGAGGTGGCCGAGGGCGTAGACCTCGAGGCCGCGCGCGGCGGCCGCGACCGCCTGGGCCGGGGAGAGCCGCCTCAGCACCTCCCGCGTGACGACCTCCGCGGCCCTGCGGAACGTGGTCTGGTCCTGCCCGGGCTGGGCGAGGACCGCGCGCGCGTCGGTGGTGAGGCTGAGGCCGTGGCGGGCGACGGTGTCCTGCGCGATGGCGCCGCGGATGCGCAGCAGCATCCGCTCGGGGAGCACCGGGACCGGGATCCATGACGCGCCCACCGCGAACGCGGTGAGCACGGCGAGGCGGCCTCCGGGGGGAGCGCCGCCCGGCGTGGCCTGAGCGGCGGACGGCTTGTTCGCGGCGGGTTCGGTCGACATCGCGCGCACGGTACTACGGCGCCCGGCGGGTGGCGAACAGCGACGCGACGGCGCTCAGAAGAGGGGGGTGAGCTCGACGATCGCGGCGCGGCAGCGCGCCGCGGCCAGCACGACGTCGCGGGGGGTCGCGCCCTCGGGAAGCGCGGCGCAGAAGCGCGCCGGCCCCCCGCGGAGCGCGATGCCCCGGGCCGCGAGCTCCTCCCGGAGCGGCTCGGCGTTGCTGCGGACCGTGAGGGCGTAGGTGCGACCCCCGGCGGCGATCTCCGCGAACGCGCCCGCGAACGCGAGCTCGCCGCCGGCGAGCACGAGGACGTCGGTGGCGCCGCGCACCACGGCGCCCCGCGGCCCGTCCACGTCGAGGCGCGCGGCCGTGAGCAGCGCGCCGCGGCCCTCGGTGGCGCCCGCGAGCGCGGCGAGGACGAAGGCGGCGGCGCCGTCGTCGAGGCCGACGAGCGGATCCTCGGCGATCAGGACGGCCGGCGCGGTCGCGATGGCCTGGGCGAGGACGAGCGCGCGGCGCTCGGGGAGCGCGAGCGTCCGGACGGCGCGCTTCCCGGCGGCCCCGAGGCCCACGCGCGCCAGGGCGACCGGCGCCAGCTCGGCGGCCGCGCGCGCCGTGGCGCCCGCGAGCCGGGCGCCCCAGCCGACGTAGGCCTCGGCGGTCCAGGCGAGCGGCAGCGGCGGGTCGAGCGGCGCCGCCCCGCACGCCGCGCGGTGGGCGGCGCGCGCGACGTCGCGGCCCGCGATCGCGAGCCGCCCGGCGACGACGCGCGCCTCGCCGGGCGCCGCGTCCTGCGCGTCGTCGGCCGCGGCGACCGCCGCCGGCCGCCGGGAGGCCGAGCGCGGGATGCCCGTGAGCGCCGCGAAGAGCGCGCCCGTGTCGCCGGCGCAGAGCACGCGGTCGCCGCGCGTCGTCGCGGTGAGCCCGTCGAGCGCGACCACGTCGTCCACGGCGACGCGCGCGGCGCGCGCGTCGAGCAGCGGCGGCGCGGCGATCACGGGCGCATCCATGGGCTCAGGGCGCCCCCGTCGCGCGGAGGCCGGGCTCGCCCTCGCGGGCCGAGGCCGGGGCGCCGAACGAGATCTCGCCGGCGAACTCGCTGCGCGCGAGCGGCCGGTCCGCGCCGAACACGAGGAACGGCGCGAGGGCGCGCGCGGCGTCGAGCATGACGGGCGGGAGGGTCGCCGCGGCGAGCTCGCCCTGCGCGCTCGCCGAGAAGCCGGCCAGGCCGAGGACCATGCCGAGGAGCGACGTGCCCTCCTCGGGGAGCGCGAGGATGGGCGCGTCGTCGGGGAGCTTCCCGAGCCTGCGCGCCTCGGCGATGGCCTCGCGGAGCCCGCCGACGCGATCGACCAGCCGGCGCTCCAGGGCCTGGGCGCCGGTCCACACGCGGCCGCGCGCGACGGCGTCGACCTCGTCGGGGGTCATGCGGCGGCCCTCGGCGACGCGGGCCACGAAGCGATCGTAGAGCTGCTTGACCTTGATGCCGAGCTGCTCGCGCTCGTCGTCGGTGAACGGCCGGTAGAGCGACTCGGCGTCGGCGCGGGGCGCGGAGCGGAGCGTCTCCACCTGGACGCCGATCTTCTCGAGGAGCCCGGTGACGTCGACCTTGCCGTAGAAGATGCCGATGGAGCCGGTGATCGTGGACGGGTTGGCGAAGATCGGGCTGCCGGCGACGGACGCGTAGTAGCCGCCGCTCGCCGCCTGCGAGCCCATGGAGACGACGAGCGGCTTCACGCGGGCCGTGAGGATCGCCTCGCGGAGGATGACGTCGGACGCGAGGGTCGAGCCCCCGCCGGTCTCGACGCGGAGCACGACGGCGCGGACGCTCGCGTCCTCGCGCGCGCGCCGCAGCGCGCCCGCGACCGTGTACGAGCCGGCGAGCTTGACGCCGAGGAGCGGGACCGACCGGCTCTCGCCGTCGATCATGTCGCCGTCGAGGTAGACGAGCGCGACCCTGGGCGAGCGGCCCCAGCGCTCCGGCGCCGCGTCGTCCGGGTCGTCGTCCGTCAGGCGGGACGAGCGCCCCATCACCTCGTCGACGACGCGGCCGAGCTCGTCGTCGTAGGCGAGCAGGTCGACGAGCCCGTTCAGCCGCGCCTCCTGCGCGAGGAAGGGGCCGCGGGCGAGCCGCCGCCGGAGCTCCTCCACCGGGATGCGGCGGCCGGCGCTCACCGTGCGGAGGAAGGTGTCGTTGAGCCGGTCGAGCAGCGCCTGGTGGTCGTCCTTGCCGATCGGGGTGCTGCCCTCGCGCGCGAACTGCTCGGGGGCGAGCTTGTGGGCGCCGATGCGGACGAAGTCGGCCTGCACGCCGAGCTTCTTGAGGAGGCCGCCGAAGTAGAAGTAGCTCGACGAGATGCCGGAGAAGCGCAGCCCGCCCGCGGGGTTCATCGCGATGGCGTCGGCCTGCGAGCACACGTGGAGCGAGCGGCCGCCGTTGTCCTCGAGGTGGCAGACGACCTTCTTGCCGCGGCGCCGCAGCTCGCGGACCGCGTCGGCGACCTCCTCGGCGTGGGCGAGCGAGCTGGCCGGCTCGGCGCGGAGGACGAGCGCGACGCCGGCGACCTCGGGGTCGTCGGCGAGGCGCCAGAGCTGCTGGAGGAAGTGCGTGTGCCGGCGGACGCCGGGGGTCGAGTCGAGGCGGACCCGGACGACGCGGGCGGGCAGCCGGACGCCCGGCTCGGTGAAGCTGCGGAGCGCGACGCCGGCGTAGAAGCCGGCGCCGCTCTTCGTGAGGGCGTCGCCGAAGACGCCGCCGGCCGAGAGCTGCGTCTCGTCGACGTTGATGTCGAGGCCGGCCATGGCGGCGATCCGCGGGCCGCCGTCGGCCTCGAGGTCGCGCAGCGCCACGTCGCCGCGGAGCGTGCCCACGTACGGCACCCGCATCGCGAGCGTGGCCCGCGGCGTCCAGGCGCCGCCCTCGCCGGGGTCGCGGCCCTCGACGTAGGCGGTCTCGAGGCCGAGCTCGAGCGCGCGCCGGCCGCCGAGGGGGCGCACGGCGACGCCGAGGTCGTAGCTGCGCTCGATCGCGTCGCGCAGGCGGCTCTCGGGCCGGTTCCAGTCGCGCGCGACGGCCGAGAGCGAGAGCCAGGGGGCGGGCCGGACGGTGACGCCGCTGGTGAGGGAGAAGTGGCTGTCGAGGGCGGGCGCATCGGAGCTGCTCCAGCCGAGCGTGGTGCCGAAGGCGAGGGTGGGCCCGGCGTCGAGCGCGAGGCCCCAGCGGACCCAGCGCGACGGGCTGTCGAGCGGGGCGGCCGCGGCGCCGGTCGGGTCGAGGAAGTCGACGCGCAGGCCGGTGGACAGGAACCAGAGCGGCACGCCGAGCGCGAGCGAGTGGCCGCGCGCCGGGAGCGGCGACGCCGAGCCGGTCGAGACCCAGGTCCACCGGAGCTCGGTGCCGGGCAGGAAGGCGAGGTTCGCGGGGTTGACGGCGATCGCGGAGGCGTCGTCGCTGCTGGCGACGGCCTTGCCCGGATCGGGGACGGGTTGCGAGGGGCCGTCGGGCGGCGCGGCGTGGGCGGCGGTCGCGCCGGCGAGCGCGCACAGGGCGAGGAGCGCGGCGGGGGCGCTGGGCGAGCGGGCGCGTCGGTCACGTCGGGCGGGGCGGGGCGACCGCGCGGGGCAGGGGAGGGCGTTCATGCGCTGGAGGGCGTTCATGCGCTGGAGGGCGTTCATGCGCTGGAGGGCGTTCATGCGCTGACGAGCTCCCGGAGCGTATCCGCTTCGGCGTCGTACGTCCGCTGGACCTCGGCGAGGGCGAGGCGCTCGACGAGGGGGCCGAGCAGGTGCAGGCGGATCTCGATGTCGCCGTCGACGCGGCGGCGGGTGCGCCCGTCGGGCAGCCGTTCGAGCCGGTAGGTGCCCCGGGAACGGAAATAGCTGCGCCACTGCGCCTTCGGGGTCACCTCCCAGGAGGAGGCGTGGTCGGCGAGGCGGTACGTGGAGCGCTCCTCCCACGACATGGCGTCCCTCGTGACGGGGTAGCCCTTGAAGATCGGCAGCGGCGCGCTCGCCTGGAAGCGGAGGACGCGCAGGAGCTCGCCGCCCTCCAGCGCGTGCTCGACGGTCACGACGCTCTCGAGCGCGGCGACCTTGCTGGCGAGGCGCGGCCCGAGCTCGGGCGAGAGCACGGCGAGCTCGACGGCGTCGAGGGGGGCGTCGAGCTCGTGGCAGATGGTGAAGTGCACGGGGCCTTCTAGCACGCGGCGAAGGCGGGCCACGAGCGGCGCGCCATCCGCCGATCGCGCGTGGTGTGGTGGTGCTGGTGCTGGTCGCCGGGCCTGTTGCGCCTGGGCCAGGCGCGCGAGGGATCACCGGGAGATAGCGCTGGTGGACCATCCCCCCGCAACCGGGCGAACCGAGGCCTTGAACGACACCGTTCAATCTACATGGACATAAAGAAAATCGGTGACGCTTTGGTTGGGAGGATAGTAATTGATTGACGTGGCTGAAAGCTGACCGGTCGTGACGTCCGCCAGATCGAACGTCCGATAATGAATGGCGCCGATGATGTAACCCATGCTGTTTTGTACATAATCGGTCGGGCGAGCTTGGGTCGTCGTGATGATGTCGCCGCCATTCCGGATCGCAGGGAATGATCCGAGCTGTGTTCCTTGAACATAGATCGCGATATAACCTGTGGTTCCCGTCAAGGGTGTGATTGCCGTTGTCTGGGTGAAAGGAATGTTCTCCCAGATGGATCCCGTGCCATCCGAGGCTACGCCGATGATCTGGACATTGGAGAGCGGGGCAGCGGGTTGCGCAGATGCGGTCATCTGGATCAGCAACAAGGTCACGGCTACCAATGTAATGAGCGCCTTCTTCATCGATGGTCCCTCTGTTGGTGCTATCGTTCTACTGGTTCTTGGTCTCGTCTTCGGTTGATCTATTGGTACGCCTCCTGCTCTGAGGCGGAGTTGCGGAGATCAATTCGCTGTCTGTCGCTCGGCCCATCGCCGGGGGCGGGGCCTGAGCCGTGGCGTGTCGTCCGCGACGACTCGACTTCCACGATGTCGCAGGGCGGCTATCGCTCGTCATGCGCCTGAGCATTCGTGCCGGGCGCGGAGTACGTACAGGAGCGTTGCTGTTCCGAACGAGCGCGATGCGAGCGATGGGGTGCTGGCCTCGGGCTGATGCCCAGCGAGCCTCATGCCGTCTCCGAGCCTTCATCAGGTGCGGTGCGCGAGCGCAGGCAATGGGTGTTCCATCGCGTTGTCTGAGGGTCGCTGCCTCGGACGCTCGGCGAAAACGTGCGATCGCGCGGCGCGCGGAAGCAATGTCGTCAGGCTCGTACGCTGATGGCCAGCCACGGACCGTTGCGGGGGTACGCAGACCGTTGCGGAGGTGCGCGGGCCGTTGCGCTGGTCCAGGAAATCGGGGAGGCCGCCTTGGCCGCGCGCCTCAGCGCGCGGGCGGACGGCGTTCCCGGAGTGCTTCGTATGCTTCGACGGCGCGCAGCGGCAGGTGGTAGCGAGCGTGTTATGTCATCTCGTTGCGCTCGGGGTTGAATGCCCACGCCGGGCCAGCCATGAATTCGAGCTCGAATCATCGGTGAGCGGATGTGCGGAAAGAGCCGCCAAGGGGCGCCGCGCATATTGAAGGCCCAGTGCGCGGGCGATTGGCACAGCGCCGCGCGCTGTTGAACGCCGACCAGGGGGCGTCTCGCCGATCTGCCGCTCGTGAAACGTCGAAATCGTGCTGGGTGTCGAGGCGGCGCGCCTCGAAATGGGGGCTCGTTGTTGACGCTGCGGAGCTCTCATGTTTCGATTCTTGGCTATCGAGAGGAGCTCCGCATGTTCATGATCTCCAACAGAATGCGTCTGGTCGCTGCAAGCCTCACGGGGGCGCTCGCCGTCCATGTCGCTCTCGCGGCATGCTCGGATGAATCGGCTGGCTCGTCGGCATCATCGGGAGGGGTCGCGCACGCCCAGACCTCGCCGTCCCAGCCCGCATGTCTCCAGTGGCAGGTCCAAGGCTTCATGCCGAAGTCGTACGCGCAGGCGACCATCCCTTATCCGAACCCGGACTCCCCGCCCGACAACGTCGTCGTGCGTCCCGTGGTGGAAGCCTTCGATTTGCCGGAGGGATGGGAGCCCTTCGCGGGGGACAGCTTCGGGTCGATCCTTGCCCGGCAATGCATCAAGCCCGCCCTCTAGATCGCCGAGCAGGCTGAAGCTCGTACAGATTCAAAACGTTGTGGCTCCCGGCGGCTCCGTCGCGGAGCGTGAACGTGGTCGTGGTCGTGAACGTGGTCGCGGTCGTGAACGTGGTCGTGGTCGTGGTCGTCGTCGATACAATCGTGGACGTGAACGATCTGCCTCATTCCTTGCCCTCAGCGGCCCGCTGGCAGCTCGCTCCCCTTGGGGGGCGGGGTGTGCTGGCTGGTTGGTTCGTGGGAAATGAGAGCGGCGAGTTCCGGGTGACGTTCACGTTCACGACTGAGCCGTTGACGACCACGACCACGACCACGTTCACGACCACGTTCACGTTGGTGACCGCTGAGGGGGCGGCGGTTCGGGCTTCGGGCCTCGAGCGCGACCGGACGAGCTTGGTTAACGGTCGATACCAATGCCCGGGGGGTGGCTCATCGGCGCCTCAGCGTAGCACCGCCGCCGGGCCCGCTCCGCCGCGGGCGCGCGGCCCGTCGCAGGGCGCTCTCCCGGCTCGCCTGAACCGGGGTTGCGGGGAGCTCGGGGAGCTCGGGGGGGAACCCCGAGATCCTCCGCGGGACTTCCGGGCTCGTGCGGAGGTCCAGCGCCGGGACGCTGGACCGAGCAGCCCGGATCTGCGAGAGCGCTCGCTCGGCCCTCATGAGCTTCGTCCCGCTGCAGCCGCCCGATCTGCCCCCCATCCGCGCGCGAGGGACGCCCCGCTGCCGTGGCTGCGGCTTGCCGCGGGAGATGTGCCTCTGCGGCGCGCTGCCGCGGCTCCCGGTGCGCACGCGCGTCGTGCTGCTCACGCACCGGATCGAGCGCACCCGGAGCACCAACACGGGGCGGCTCGTCGCGCGCCTGCTGGACGGCGCGGAGGTGCGCGTGCGCGGCGAGATCGGGCCGCAGCCGCGCCCGCCGTTGCCGGA
The DNA here is from genome assembly GCF_004135735.1 of Sorangium cellulosum. Classification (GTDB taxonomy): domain Bacteria; phylum Myxococcota_A; class Polyangia; order Polyangiales; family Polyangiaceae; genus Sorangium; species Sorangium cellulosum_F. The sequence continues at coordinate 10,098,720 of NZ_CP012670.1, forward strand.
GGGGCGTCGGCTCGTGCTCTTCCCGTCGCCCGCGGCGCGCACCCTCTCGCCCGACGACGCGCGCGGCGAGCCGGCGGTGCTGCTCGTCCCCGACGGCAACTGGAACCAGGCGCGCCGGGCCTGCCACCGGGACCCCGACGCGCAGGGCGCCGAGCCGGTCACCCTCCCGGCGGGCGCGCCGAGCCGTTACGGCCTGCGGCGCGCTCCGCACCAGGGCGCCCTGTCGACGCTGGAGGCCGTCGCGCGCGCGCTCGGGCTGCTCGAGGGCGCGGACATCGAGCGGCGCATGATGGAGGCGTTCGACGTGTGGGTGCACCGCGCGACGCGCGTGCGGCTCACCGGGAAGCTGGAGGACGGGGCGCCGGCCCGGGAGCAAGGTGGACAGGAGGCGCGGCTGCAGCGAGCATGACTCAGGCGACGGATCGCGCCGATCCACCCCCCCGGCCGTTCGTCCTCGGGCGACAAGCGGTCTTGTTGAGCCCTTCGCCCCAGCGCTACTCGCCGCCGCCCGTGCCGCCCTCCCAGGACCCGCCGCCCGCGCCGCCCGCGCCGCCCGCGCCGCCCACGCCTGTGGCCCAGGAGCCGGTGGAGCCGTCGCCCGCGCCGCCCGTGCCCGTGGCCCAGGAGCCGGTGGAGGAGGCGCCGCCCGCGCCGCCCGCGCCGCCCGCGCCGTAGTAGTCGTCCGGATTTTCATGGACATCGATGCCGATGTTCAGCTTGCCGTTGAGCCACAGCGCCCTGTCCCCGATACCGAACCGATACTCGGCCCACGTCGTCGATCGCGGCGAGACGTAGACATAGATCTGCTGCGAGGAGAGCAGCGTGGCCTCCACGTTCGTCACCGTGTCGCCTTCGATCTTCTCGAAGCTCCAGCCGGGGAGCAGCGTGACGTAGTAACCGCCCTGCTCGAGATCGACGGTGATGGCGTCCGCGCCCGGATCGTGATCCTCGGTATTCACCGTCGACAGATAGTAGCCGCCCCCGCCGGTGGCGGTGGCGTTGCTGGCGGATCCCCCCGTGCCGTAATCCCAGGAGTAGTAGTTGCCCTGGATCTCGAACGTTGCATTGCGAAGCTGATAGCGCGCTCCGGAGGGCCCATTGGCCGCAAGCGGCAAGCTGAGCGATCCGAGCTCTGCTTCGTGATCGTCCGCTTGCGAGACGCAACCGACGAGCCCGACCGCGAACACCAGGCCGGCTGCCGCCAGCGACCCAAAGCCCTTGAAAGCGTTGAACATTGATCTCTCCTCCCAAGCGACTGCTCGGCACCGGAGGCCGCGTTTGCCCTGGCCTGTCCCCGGTCCCGCTGGACAGCGCCAGAGAGCAATCGTCAAGCCAAGAGCGAACCCCCTCTGCTGGCGCCCATTTCGGCGGCAACCCAGCGACATGACGCATCTGGGTTCGGCCAGTTTGTGCCAGAGTGGGGCGCGAACGTGTGCCGCAACGCCCCGTCTTGGTGGTCGGCGTGATCCTGCGATCGCGCCGCGCACAGGCCGGTACATCGCTGCGACGCCCGCTCGCTCGCGGGCGCGCGCTTGCTCGGCCGCGACGAGCCGCGCTACGACACCCGCAGGAGACCTCCCGTGCGATCCCCGCGCTCGCCCCGCGCCTCCGCCCGCGTCCGCGCGCTCCTCGTCGCGTCGGCCGGCGCGCTCGCGACGCTGGGCGCTGCCTGCGGCGGCGGGCAGACGCAGGGCGAGGCGTTCGACCCGCGCTGGAAGGACGACGGCGGCGCGGGCATCACCGCCTTCGCGCAGCGGCTCGCCGCGCAGCAGCTCGCCGGCAGGCCCATCCCCCTCGGCGCCGACGTGGCGGTCGGCGTCGCGGGCGACGGCGCGCGCAGGCTCGTGGGCGTGCCGCTCGACGGCGGCCCGGCGTGGACCTTCGCGCACCCGCTCGACGCGCGCCCCGCCGTCGCCGGGAGCGTCGTCGTCGGGCTCGGCCAGGGCGAGCTCTTCGCGCTCGACGCGCGCACCGGCAGGCCGCTCTGGACGCGGAACGCCGGCGGCAGGCTCCGCGGCGCGGGCGATGACGGCGAGACCACCGTGGTGTCGCTCGTGTCGACCACGGGCAGCACGAGCGTGGTGCTGGCCATCGGCCACGACGGGATGGTGCAGCGCCAGATCGAGGACGAGGCCGCCATCGGCGTCCCCGCCGTGGTGGGGCGCCACGCGCTCCTGCCCTGGCACGGGCGGTACGTCACGGTGTTCGACCTGCAGACGGGCGGCGAGGTGGCGCGGGGGGTCTTCCAGGCGCCGGTGAGCCACGCCTTCCTGAGCGGCGGCGCGATCTTCTTCGGCGGCGCGTCGGCGGCCACGCGGCTCGACGGGGCGATCGGCCTCGGCGCCGCGGGGCGCGCGTCGACCGTGGCGCTGCCGGATCGCGGGCTGCCCGGGGCGCCGGTCTGGATGGCCGACGGCACCGACGTGCTCCCGCCGGTCGCGTCGGCGTCGGACAGGGCGCGGCTCTATGCGCGCCCCCGGGCCCGAGGCGCGGCCGGGGTCGAGGGCGGGCGGTTCGCGGCGACCTATCTCCGGATCGCGGCCGGCTTCGACGCGCGCTCGGGCGCGCTCGCGTGGGTCCACGCCGCGGACGCCGACCTCCTCGGCGGGGCCGCGTACGCCGGCGGGTTCGCGCTGTGCGACGCGCGCGGCGAGGTGACGCTGCTCGACGCGCAGCGCGGGACCGTGGCGCGGCGCGCTTCGCTCGGCCAGCCGGTCGCGGCGTGCGTGGTGCAGGCGGACGGCCTTACCGCGGCGGAGCTCCCCGGGGCGCCGGCCGGGGCGCCGCCCGGCGGCGAGCCGAGCGCGTCGCGCGCCGGGCGGCTCGCGGCGCAGATCGAGCGCGCCGTGACCCTGCCGCAGCCGGAGCTCCTCCCCATGCAGCGGCTCCTGCTCCGCGAGCTCGCCGCCCTGCCGGGCGAAGGCGCCACGCGGGCGCTCAGCGACCTGGCGAGCGACGCGGCGACCCCGCCGTCGCTCGCCGAGGACGCGCGCGAGGCGCTCGCTGCGCGGCTAGACGGGGGCGGCGACATCCCCGAGGCGACCCCATCGCCCTGAGCCGCGTGGTGGCCGGCATGGCCCGGCATTCCAGGAGAGGTCGTCCAGGAACCGGGAGAGGTCGTCCAGGAACCGGGAGCGCTCGTCCAGGAACCGGGAGCGCTCGTCCAGGAACCGGGAGCGCTCGTCCAGGAACCGGGAGCGCTCGTCCAGGAACCGGGAGCGCTCGTCCAGGAACCGGGAGCGCTCGTCCAGGAACCGGGAGCGCTCGTCCAGGAACCGGGAGCGCTCGTCCAGGAACCGGGAGCGCTCGTCCAGGAACCGGGAGCGCTCGTCCAGGAGGCAGGGTGAGCCCCGATCGCTCCCGCCCTCTCGCTTCGAGGCGCAGCCCGGCCACCCCGGGCCGCCGCTCCCGCGCCCTCAGCGCGGCTTGTCGTCGTCGTCCGACGGGTCCACCGCGATGCGGAGCCCGGGCTCTCCCGCCGCGGGCCCGGCCGGCGGCCTCGCACCGTCGTGGCCCTCGCGGCCCGCGGGATCCTCGCCGCTGGCAGGGCCATCCCCGCCAGGGCCCTCCCTGCCGGTGAGCTCCTCGCCACGGGCCTCGCGCTCCTCCGGCGTGAGGCCGGGGCGCGGCGCCGGCGCGCTCCCCTTGCTCAGCTCGGCGCCGAGCCGGCTCATCACGTTCGTCGTCGCGCGCACGAGCTCGCGGCCGGCGTCGTCGATCACCTTGCCCACGCTCGTGCGATCGAGGTCCCGGCGCAGCTCTCCGGCCGTCTTGCGGGCCGCGCGCCACAGCAGGCTCAGCCCCTGCTTGAGGTCCTCCTTCGGGTCGCGGTCGGGCTCCGAGCTCATCGCCACTCTATGTGCCCACCCGGGGGGCGCCGCAAGCGCACCCGCGACCCCCTCCGAGGCCGCCCCCGCCGTCATCATGCCCGTGCCGTCGTCTCACCTCACGCCGCGGTCTTCGGCTTGCTCCGCGGCTCGCCCTTCGGCGGCGTGCTGCGCAGGCCCGACGCCTCCGGCCCCGCCTTGGGCGGCGCGCTGCGCTGGCCCGGCGCCTCCGGCCCCGCCTTGGGCGGCGCGCTCCGCGGGGTGGGCGCCTCCGCCCCCGTCCTCGGCGCCCTGACCGAGGCGCGCTTGCCGGACGCTCCGCCGTCGTGACCGCCGCCCGCCGGCGGCAGCGCCGCGCCGGGAGGCGCGCTGCCGCCCGCACCCCGGCGCGGCGCCTCCGCCTCGTGCCTCGCCGGCGCGCCCGCCTCCGGCGCCGGCGGGTGCCCGCTGCCGGACCGGATCGACGCCGACCACGCCGTCGAGCGGTTCCGGCCCGAGCGCTTCGAGACGTAGAGCGCCTCGTCCGCCGCCTTGAAGAGCTCCTCCCACGTGCCGCCGGCCTCGGGGTACGTGGCCACGCCGATCGAGCACGTCACCTGGAGCTGCGCCGGGCCGCTCGGGCCGGCCGCGTGGAACATGGTCCGGCCGAGCTCCTCGCGCACGCGCTCGGCCAGCAGCATCGCGCCGCGCGCGTCCGTCTCCTCGCAGATGACCACGAACTCCTCGCCGCCGAAGCGCGCGACCGCGTCCGTCGTGCGCTTCGCCCGCCGGAGCACGTCGCCCAGGCCCTTGATGATCACGTCGCCCACGTCGTGGCCGTACGTGTCGTTGACCTTCTTGAAATGGTCGATGTCCGTGACGAGCACCGACAGCCGCCGCGAGAAGCGCCGCGCGGCCGTGATCTTCTGCTCCGCCACCTCGAGCATCGCGCGCTTGTTGAGCAGCCCGGTGAGCCCGTCCATCGTCGCGAGCTCCTCCAGGCGCCTCATCATCCGCGCGTTCGAGAGCGACACGGCCATGTGGCTGGCCAGGACCTCCAGCGTGCTGCGCACCGAGTCCGTGAACGCCGCGCGCCGCCGCGAGCCGAGGACGAGCGTGCCGAGCGGCCGGTCGTGCACGAGCAGCGGCAGCACGATGATCGACGGCATCGGCGGCGGCGTCACCCGGCGGGTGAAGACGACCTGCCGCTTCTCGTCGTACTCGCCGCGGTAGGGGAGGGGGTGCCGGTTCTGCAGCACCATCGAGACGAGCCCGGCGTTGTGGCGGAACCTCTGCCCGGTCAGCTCGGCGCCGCCGTCGCCGCTCACGGCGCGGATCTCGTGCACCTTCTGCGCCTCGTCGTACAGCGTGACCGCGGCGAAATCGACGGACGTGATCTCGCACGCGCTCGTGACGCCCGCCTCGATGACGCCCGCCTCCGTGGTGGCGGCGCCGAGCGCCTCGGCGGCGCGGTAGAGCTTGCCCTGCTCCACCTTGGCGCGCTCTAGCTGCACGAACACGCGCTCGTTCTGGATGGCGCGCACGGCGTAGCGGGACGCCTCGTCGATGAGCTCGAGCTCCCGCGGCGAGAACGGCCGGTCCTCGACCCGATCGACGACGAGCACGCCGCGGAGCTGGCCGTGCTCGAACACCGGCAGGGCGCACACCGCGCGCACCGGCGACGGGCCGACGTAGTACGGGAGCTTGTAGCCGGGCTTGAGGCCCGCGATGACGACCGGCGCGCGCTGCGTGATCGCCGCGCCGAAGACGCCGTCGCCCGAGAGGAACGGGCCCTCGGAGAGGTTCGGGGCGTCGCTCGCGAGCTCGCTGATGCGCAGGTGCGTGCCGGCGTCGTTCTGCCAGAGGAGCACGGCGGTGTAGAGCTCCAGCGACTCGCGCAAGAGGCGCAGCGCGAACAGCACCGACTGGTGGATCTCCTCGACGCCGGAGCGGGCGAGCCGCTCGTCGTCGCCCTTCGGGGAGGCGGCGCCGCGGGCCTGGGCCGGGGCGGCGAGCAGGCGGTAGCTGCGCGCGTCGTCGCGGAGCCGCTCGATCTCGGCCTGCAGGCGGGTGCGGGAGGCCTTGCGGACGCGGCCGATCTCGGCGCGGAGGATGGCCGCGTTCAGCACCGAGAAGACCGCCATGAAGCCGAGGTGCTGCGCGGCGGCGCCCCACGCGATCGGGGCGCCGCGCGCGGCCGCGGCCGAGCGGATCGCGATCTCGAGGGCGGCGGCGGCGAGGGCCACGAGGACCGACGCCCCGGGGCGGGCGAACGCGCTCACGAGGGCGATGACCACGTAGAGCGCGGCGTGGGCGTCGCCGTCGAGCGAGCCGTCGACGCGGAGGATGGCGGCGAACGTGGCGACGATCAGGAGGGCGCCGACCTCGAGGTCGAGCAGCGCGCTCGCCTCGATGGCCGCGGCGCGGCGCCGCGCCCTGTGGACGAGCACCCCGAGCAGCACGAGCAGCGCCGCACCCGCGGCGACGTCCGGGAGCCGCTCGGCCGCGTCGAGGACCACGAGCCCCCCGAGGGCCAGCGCGCAGGCGAGCGGCGCCGCATTGCGCGCGATGCGGCGGGCGGTGAGCACGGCGAGCACCAGGTTGGCCATGGGCTCGCATGCCGCTACCAGAGGTCGATCCTCCGGGCCCAGTTCTCTGCCGGGGGCGACCGTCCGACGGTCTGGATCCGGCCGGGGTGGTGGGGCGCTCCGGGGTGCTCACCTCCGGGGCTTGCGTTCCGGCGAGCCCCTGTCGTGGCTCGCCTGCACTCCAGCCCCTCCGGTGAGCACCCCGGAGCGCCCCACCACCCCGGCCGGAGCGACGCAAGCCGGAGGTGGGGGTGTGCGGGTGGGAGGTGGGGATGTAGGTGGGAGGGCGCTCCTCGTTTGCGCGTCAGTTGAGGCCGACGGCGACGCTGGTGAGGCCGACCGTGACGTGGACGGCGGTGACGCCGATGAGGGTGCGGTGGCGCGCGTAGAAGAGGCCGAAGAGGACGCTCGCGGCGAAGGTGATGAGCGCGAAGCCCGGCGAGACGTACAGGTGGAAGACGCCGAAGAGCACCGACGTGATGACGATGGGCGAGAGCCGACCGGCGTCGGGCAGGAGCCGCTCTAGCGACGTCTGGAGCACGCCGCGCGCGATGAGCTCCTGGACCAGGCAGTGCGGCCCGTAGCTCGCGAGGAAGATCGCGAACTCGAGGCGCGAGTAGCCCGCGACCGACCCCCAGACCAGCCACGGTTCGCCCCGGAGCGCGGGCCCCGCGCGGAGCGCGAGGCCCGCGGCGAAGGCGACGGCGGCGACGACGAGCGCCTCGCGGAGGCTCTGCCTCGCGCCCGAGAGCGTCACGCCGAGCTCGGCGAGCGGGAGCGGTTGCCGCCGGACGAACCACCCGATCGGGGCGAGGAGCAGCAGCAGCAGGCCCCACGACGACGCCATCTGGAGCAGCGGCGGCAGGTCCGCGCGGAGGACGTCCCGGACGAGCTGCGCGACGGCGAAGAGGGCGAGGAGGACGAGGAAGAGCGCCGCGAGCTCCCGGCGCAGGCGCTGGGCCTCGCGTCCCTCGCGGCGCAGGCGCTCGATCTCGCGGCGGAGCAGCGCGAGCTCGGCGTCGCCCGCCGCGGGCAGGCCCGCGGGCTCGCCCGACGGGGCGCGCCGATCCGGCGGCGAGGAGAGCGCAGCGGAGGCCGCGGGGGCGGCGAGGAGGAGGTCGTGAGGCGCATCGGACGGCCCGGAGGAAGGTTCGATCAAGCGCATCGGACGGCTGCCGTTGTAGCAGCCGGCGTGTCACGGAGGACACGAGGGCCCGCCCGCGCCCCCGTCGCCGCGGGCGCGGGGGGACCCGAGCGGCCCGGGATCCGGCGCGGCCCTGGTCGAGGCGGCGGTGCGGGGCAGATCGACGGTGAAGGTCGAGCCGCGCCCCGGCGCGCTCTGCACCGTGATGCTGCCCCCGTGCTGATCGACGATGCGCCGCACGATCCAGAGCCCGAGGCCGAACCCGCCGTAGTGCATGACCGAGGCCGCGCGCTGGAACCGCTCGAAGATGCGCGCCTGATCGCTGGGCGCGATGCCGATGCCGCGGTCCTCCACCGCGAACCGGACCCGCTCCGCGTCCGCCTCGACGCGCACGTCGACGGGGGCGCCGGCGCCGTACTTCACGGCGTTCGACAGGAGGTTCGTGATGATCTGCTCCACGCGGGAGCGATCCGCGCGCACGCGGACCTCCGGGCAGCCCAGGAGCCGGACGGGCGTGCCCGGGTGCGACTCCTCGAACCGCTCGATGTCCTCCCGGAGCAGCGCGACGAGATCGAAATCCTCGACGTGGAGCGGCAGGCCCCGCGCGGAGATCCGCGACACGTCGAGCAGCTCATCGATGAGATCGCGCAGCCTGAGGACGCTCCGGTGGATGGTCGAGAGCTTGGCGTCGAGCCGCGCCTTGCTCGGCGCCTCGTGGCCCGGCTGGAACATCCGGCGCAGGCTCTCGACCTGGAGGAGGAGCGGGGTGAGCGGCGTCCGGAGCTCGTGCGACGCGAGGGAGAGGAACTCGTCGCGCACCTGGACCGCCTCCTTGAGGCTCCGGAGCAGCCGCTCGCGCTCCTGCTCCAGCCTGAGCTGCTCGGTCTCGTCGCGGGTGTTCATCACGACGCCGGCGGGCAAGCCGTCCGCGTGGCGCAGCGGGGACGCGTTCGCGGACAGGACGCGGATCGAGCCGTCGGGCCGCCGGACCCGCCAGCGCGCGTTCTCCACCTTCTCCCCGCGCAGGGCGCGGTGCAGCGGCGTCTGCTCCGCGGGCACCGGCGCGCCGTCCGGCGCGAGGAAGGCCGTCGTGCGCGTCCACGCGTCGACCGTGAGCCCCGTGGCCGACCCGAGCTGCTGCTCGGCCTCGGGGTTCATCAGGTGGACGACGCCGTGCTCGTCCACCATCACGATCCCGTCGCCGCACTGCCCGACGAGGCGCCGCAGCACGGCGTGCTTGGCGGCCCGCTTGGCCTCGCTCCGCTGGAGCGCGTCCTCGGCGCGCTTGCGCTCGATCCCCTGCGCGATCGTGTCGGCGATCGCGGCCAGCACCTCGAGCACCTCCTCGCGCAGGGGCCTCCGCGCGAACATCGCCATGACCCCGACGAGCCGGTCCTCGATGAGCAGGGGATACCCGGCGAAGGCCACCATCCCCTCGCGCCGCGCCCACTCCTTGTCGCTCACCTGCGGGTCGCTCAGGACGTCGTTGGTCAGGTGCGGCCGGAGCTCCTGCGCGATGCGGCCGATCTTGTAGTGGCCCACGGGGACGCGGCTGTGACGCCCGTGGAGGTGCGTGTACATCCCGGCGCTGGCGCCGAGCTCCAGCACCTGCTCGCGCTCGTCGAGCAGCCAGATGCGGGTGAACGCGGCGTCGAGGTTCCCCTGGATCGCCTCGGCGCAGCGCTGCGCGATCTCCCGCATCGTCCCGGGCCGGGAGAGCGCCGCGGCCACCTCGGCCCGGAGCGCGCCCGTGAGCGCCTGCATCGCGAGCAGCTGCTCGCTCCGCCGCCGCTCCGTGATGTCGACGAACGTCACGATGGCGCCGGCCAGCCCTCCGCCCTCTCGGATCGGGCGGGACCAGTACTCGACGGGGAGGCTCGTCCCGTCCGCGCGCCACAGGAGGTCGCTGTCGATGTGCGCGACCTCCTCCCCTTCCCGGAGCGCGCGGTGGATCGGGCAGCTCGACTCCGGCAGCGCCGTCCCGTCGGCGCGCGTGTGGTGGATGAGCTGGTGCATGTTGCGCCCGACGAGCTCCGTCGCGCTCCCGTAGCCGAGCAGCCGCGCGCAGGCCCGGTTGGCGAACGTGCACCGCCCCGCGCGATCGATCCCGTAGATGCCCTGCTCGGTCGACTCGAGGAGCGCCTGCGCGCGCGCCTCGGCCTCGCGGAGCGCGTCCTCCGCGCGCCTGGCCCGCGTCACGTCCGTGGAGACGCCGCGGACGACGGGCGGCCCGCCGCGGCCCTGCTGCCGGGCGATCTCGCTGTGGAGCCACACCGCGCGGCCGTCGGCGGCGAGCAAGCGGTGCTCGATGTGCTCCGTCGACCCCTCCGCGAGGACCCTGCGCAGCAGGGCGAGCAGCCGCGGCCGATCCTCGGGGTGCTGTTGCCTCAGGAAGAGCCCGTCGTCGGCCGCCCAGCGCTCGGCGGGGTGCCCGAACAGCTCCGCCGCCGGGGCCTGCGCCGCGCGCAGATCCAGCGCGTCGCCCTGCACCTCCCAGACGAGCGCCTGCAGCGCGGCGGGGAGCGCTGGACCCTCCAGGCCCGAGCTCGAGCGCTCTGGCGTTGTTTCCTTCATTCTGTGATTTCGAGCCTGGCGGGCACTCTCGTGACAACGCACCGACTAGACTAGCATGTGTGCGCCAGGGGCCCTGTCGTTCCCAGCCCTGCTCAGGCCGTGTCCGGCGCGCGGGGCGAGGCAAACGAGCTTTATTTCCCGATACGCGCCCGCGCTTCAAGCACAGGGGCGCCCTCGACCACAACGTCGATGAGACAGACCGGCTCTGCGTCGATGGGACAGACCGGCTCTGCCGTATCGATACGGGCGCAGAGCGCCCAGGCGCGGCGCGCCTCGCCCGACGCGCCGCCGTCGCGCCGCGCGCCTATGGCCCGAGGTCGCACAGGACCGCGGTGTTCCTCAGGCTGGCCAGGCTCGTTTCGTCGCGCAGCAGCCCCAGGAAGGCCGTGGTGGCGACCCAGCGGCCGTCGCTCCAGATCCGGGGAGGGACATCGAGCTGGCCGTTGGTCGCGAAATGCCTCCAGTCCTGGTCGAGGGTCCAGGCCGCGCCGTCGGTTCGGCCGAGGTTCGGGCCGCGCAGGCCCGTCTCCGGGTCGTGGGCGAAGAGGCTCGCGACGAGCCGCCCAGGGGTGCCTGCGAGGTCTGCCACGCCCCCGGGGGGCAGGAGGCGAAGCGCCCAGCCGAGATCGTCGCGCGCGTGGTACGTGGTCCCGCCTTCCTGCCTGTCCCACAGGTAAGCTTGCGGCGTTTCCGGAGGACCGATCGGCGCGAGGTCCGTTCCCGTCACGGGAGGCTCGGACCACGCGGCGCCGTCCCACTCCACGAACGCGGGCCCTGGGCGATCGTCCAGGCGATCTCTCTCGCACCGCGCGACCAGGTGGCGCGCGCCCGCGAGCGCGATGCGCGCCATGAACGCGTCCCTGCCGTTGCACGGCGATTGGCCCACCCTGGCCCACGCGCTGCCATCCCAGCGGTAGAGCGTGTTCTCCAGCGCGACATAGACGTCCGAGGGCGAGCGCCCCACGACGTTGGAGGTCACCGAGGCCGGGAGCGTCAGGTCGCGCGTCCAGGTCGCGCCGTCGTGACGGTGGAGCGAGGTCGTGCCGGCGTCGATCGAGACCACGAAGAGCGTGCCGTCCGGCGCCTGCCACGCCTCGCGGCCCCGGATCTCCTCGGCGCCGGCGACCGGCGTCCACGAGAGGCGGTCGGCGGAGAGGCGCGCGACGCCGTCGCCGATGGCGTAGAGCTCGTCCGCCGAGCGGCCCGCGAACGTCCTCCACGTGGGCGCGGGCGACTCCACGAGCGATGTCCAGCCGGCCTGATCGAGCCGCAGGATCTGCCCCCTGCCCACGCCGGCGTAGACGACGCCCGAGCGGTCGATCGTGAGGGCAGGGAAGGTGTTCAACCTGGTCTCCGGATCCGGGAAGGCGGGTGTCGCGACCCACGCGCCGTCGATCCGGAGGAAGACCCGGGTGCTCCGCACGTCCGGCGTCCCCGTGAAGCACAGCGCCGCGAGCGCCAGCGTCCCGCCCTCGCCCTCGAGGCTGGTGTAGGTGTCGACGAGGCGATCGTCGCCGCAGTCCAGATCGGGCTGCAGGACGAGCGGGTCACCCGAGATCAGGTAGAGGTGCTCACCGCTGGAGACGAACACCTCGGTCCCGTTGCCCGCGATCGCCTGGTATCGCTGCGACGTCGGGCCGACGAGCTCTCGCCAGCGGGAGCCGTCCCAGCGCCGGACGCCGGAGCCGTGGGCCTCGTAGAGGTGCGTCGGGTCGCCCCAGAGCGCGGACGCGTACCCGGCGCCCGCGGGGAGGATGTTGCGCCATCCGGTCGACGGGTCGTAGAGATAGATTGCCCCGTCGGATGAGGTGATCGCCAGCGTCCCGCCGATGCTGAAGGCGCCACTGGGGCCGTTCGTGAGCTCCGGCGTCGCGATGGCGTACCAGATCCCGCCGCGCCGGTACGGGAGCGCGGTCGTGCTGTTGACGAGGAGCGCAACCCAGTCCGACCCGGCGACGACGCCGCGGGGCGATAGCTCCCGCCCGAAGCCTGTCATCGTCCAGCCGCAGGGCGTGAGGTGCATGAGATGGGAGGAGCTGAGGTATTCGCCGTCGGCGATCCACAGCCCTTCATCCGAGACGGCTGGTCTCGGGTACCTGTAAGCGGGAGGCACCTGCGACCAGCCGGTGCACGCGCCCGCGCGCCAGGGCGGGCGCTGCTCGTAGGGGGCGCCAGGCGGGAAGACCCACGGGGTGCCGCCGGCGGGCGGCGTCGGATCGCCGGCGGGCGCCTCCACGACACACCCCTCTGCGTCGCTGCCGCCCCCACCCTCGCCGGGGCCACCAGGGCCAGCGCCGCCGCCTCCTGCGTTGGAGCCACCGCCATTGCCGCCGCCGCCGCCCATGCCGCCGCCGCCCATGCCGCCGCCGCCCATGCCGCCGCCGCCCATGCCGCCGCCGCCGCCCATGCCGCCGCCGCCCATGCCGCCGCCGCCGCCCATGCCGCCGCCGCCGTCCGGGTCCGTTCCGCCGTCCGCCTCCGTTGACGGGCCGCCCGCGCCCCCAGCGCCAGCGGGGCCGGGTGGGGTGACGTTCCCCGTATCGCCGGGATCGGGTGGGGTGTTGTCCCCCGCATCCACGCCGGGATCGGGCGGCGCCGCGTCGGCACCGCCGTCGTCCAGCACAGTTCCGCCGCTCCCGCCCGCCGGGGGCGGGGCGCACGCCGCTGCAACCAGGGCTGTGGCCAGCGCGTGCAGCAGGGCGGACGGTCGGCGGGAGAGCGGGCCCAGGGAGCGTGTCGTCATCGAGAGAGGCTCCGGCAGCGATCGATCGTACCGAGGCGCAGGCCGCTCCGCTGCGTGGGTGCGGCCGCGTCGCACGTCCATGCGATGCGGACGCCTCGCGCTTCATTCAGGGGTCGTTCAGGAGGGCCAGCATGCGACGCCGAAGAGGCGCCGGTCTCGCTCCTGTGCCGCGGCCACGCCTCGCGTGCGGCCGACGCGCCTCGCGTGCGGCCGGCGCGCCTCGCCCCGAGCGGCGCGCGATGGGGCGGCCGGCGCGCACGGCGATGCTCCAGGCCGGCCCTCGGCCGACGCTTTGCCACGGGCGCGCATCCCGCTATCAGAGAGGGCGCTCCTCCGAGCCAGCACGCTTCCGGCAGCGGACGGCCGCGCGCTTTCGGCAGCGGACGGCCGGCGTGCCGGGCGAGGATGGGCGACAGGGGGCAGACGACACCGTGCGGCTCGGGATCCGGCTTCAGCTCTTGTTCGCGCTCGGCGCGCTGCTCGTGCTGGCGTTCGTGCCGCTCTTCTTCGCCGTGGCGAGCCTCACGCGGGCCACCCTGGGCGGCGCGCGCGCCTCGAGCGCCCGCGCGCTCGGCCGCGCGATCGCCGGGCACGTCGTCGCGGCGCGGGCGACCCGATCGGCGCCGGATCTGCCGCTGCTGCTCGAGGCCCAGCTCGGCCCGGACGGGGCCTCGGCCATCGGCGTCTACGACGCGACCGGGGCGCTCCTCGACCGCGCCGGCGAGCCGGACGTCGCGGCGGCGCTGCCCGCCTCGGTCGAGGCCGGCGCCGAGGCGACGAGGCCGGTGCGCACGGCGCGCGGGGGCGCCATCCTGGTGATCGTCCCGGAGCACGCCCGCGCCCCCGCCGCGGCGCCGCCCGGGCGCGCCACGGCCGCGGCGCCGCCCGGGAGCGCGCCCGCCGCGGCGCCGCCCGGGCGCGCGCCCGCGGTGGGCTCGGTCGCGGTGCTGGTGTCGACCGACCCGTCCACGGTCCCGGCCGCGCCGCTCGTGCGCATCGTGGCGCTCTACACCGGGGTCGTGGCGCTCGCGCTGCTCGTGTTCGCGTACTTCTCGATGACCCGCCTCGTGGTGCGGCCCATCGACGCGCTGTCGCAGGCCGCGCGCCGCGTGGCCGGCGGGGCGCGGGACCTGGAGGTGCCGCGCGCCGGCGCCCGGGAGCTCGCCGAGCTCGGGGCGAGCCTCGCGCTCATGACCGGCCGCCTCCGCGCCGACGAGGAGTCGCTGCGGGCGAAGATCGCCGAGGTCGAGCGCTACGCGACGGACCTGAAGAGCGCGCAGGAGCGGCTCGTCCGCTCGGAGCGGCTCGCCTCGGTGGGGCGGCTGGCGGCGGGGCTCGCGCACGAGATCGGCAACCCGATCGCCGCGGTCCTCGGCTTCCAGGAGCTGCTGCTCGCGGGCGGGCTCACGAAGGCCGAGGAGCGCGACTTCCTCGAGCGGATGAAGCGCGAGACGGAGCGCATCCACAAGATCCTGCGCGACCTGCTCGACTTCGCGCGGCCCGCGGCGCGCGGCGCGCGGGCGCCAGGGGGCGCGGGGCAGGCGGGGCAGGAGCCCACCGGGTCGGTCGCGGAGGCGCTCGAGGACGTCGTCTCGCTCGTGGCGCCGCAGAAGGTGTTCCGCGGGGTCGAGCTCGCGCGGGACGTCGCGCCCGACGTGCCGCCCGTGCCGCTGTCGCACGAGCGGCTCGTGCAGGTGCTCCTGAACCTGCTCCTGAACGCGGCCGACGCGGTGCCGCGCGCCGGGGGGCGCATCACGGTGCGCGCGGCGCGCGGCGCGGGCGGGGGCGCGCGGATCGAGGTCGAGGACAACGGCCCGGGGATCGCGGAGGAGGTGCGCGACACGCTGTTCGAGCCGTTCATCACGACCAAGGAGGTCGGCGAGGGGACGGGGCTCGGGCTCGCGGTGTGCCGGGGGCTCGTCGAGGCGGCGGGGGGCTCGATCGGGGTCGAGCGAGGCGCCGACGGCGGGGCGCGGTTCGTGGTGCTGCTGCCGGGCGCGGAGACCGCGGCGGGCGGCGGGGCCAAGGCGGCGCCCTGATGCGCGGGGAAAGGGTCGGCGCGCCCGCGCGGGTCAGCCCGCCCTGTCGATCCGCCCGTCCGGATACCGCGCGAAGCGGCCGTCCTCGCGGCCGTGGACCGGGCCGTCGCTCGGCCAGGGCCATCCGCCGAAGCCGGTCCGCCGGTAATCGGCGTACGCCTGCTGGACCTCCGCCGCAGAGGTCATCACGAACGGGCCGTGCTGCGCGACGGGCTCGCCGATGGGCCGGCCCTGGAGGAGCAGGATCTCGGCCTCGTCGGCGCCGTTCTCGAGCAGCGCCGCCGCGCCGTCGCGGAGCACGATCCGGTGCGCCGCGGGGACGGAGCGCGCCCCGACCCGGAGCTGGCTGCCGCGGAAGAAATAGAGCGCGCGGTTCGCGCCGGGCGAGGCGGCCGGCAGCGTGAACCGCGCGCCCGGCGCCATCTTGAGCGTCCAGATCGCGACGTCGCTCTCGGCGCGCGCCGCCCACGACCGCGGCGGCGGGGCCGGGGGGCGGAGGTCGCCGAACGCGCCCGCGACGACCGTGAGCTCGGTGCCTCTCCCGGCCGCGTCGCGCGCGCGCTGCTTCGGGATCGTGCGCTCCCACATCATCACGAAGTGGGGATCGGCGAGCTTGTCCGCGCGCGGGAGGTTGAGCCAGATCTGGAAGAGCTCGAGCGGGTTGGGCCCGCCGCGGTCGAGGAGCGGGAACATCTCCGCGTGGACGACCCCGCGCCCGGCCGTGAGCCACTGGACGTCGCCGCGGCCGTACCGCGCGGCCGCGCCGAGCGAGTCGGCGTGATCGACGAGCCCGCGGCGCACGAGCGTCACCGTCTCGAAGCCGCGGTGCGGGTGCTGCGGGAAGCCGGGGATCTCGTCGCCGTGGTACATGCGCCAGCCGTCCTTCCCGGCGAAATCGCGCCCGATGGCGCGGCCGGCGAGCGAGGCGGCCGGCCCCAGCCGCTCGTTGCCGGCCGGGTACGCGTCGTCGTGGTGGACGCAGAACAGGAAGGGATCGAGGGTCTCCCAGGGAAACCCGAGCGGCGCGACGTCGCGGACGACGTCCTCCAGGGCGAGCGCAGCCTCGTCGCTGCGGGTGGGCGAGGGCTCGGCGCGGCTGCAAGCGGCCACGACGGGCCCCGCGGCGAGGGCACCGAGGGCGGTACGGCGGTCCATGGTGGCCATCGTAGGGCGCCCCGGCGGCCGAGAGAACCGGCCTTGCCCTGGATCACCTCGGGATCTCCTCGTCGCGTCGTCGGGTCAAGCGCGCTCCCGGACGGGCGACGCCGCCCGGTCGAGGAGCGTGAAGGCGCGGAGCGCCTCGGCGACACTCCACGCCTGGGCGATGCACCCGCGCGGCGCGAAGGGGGCGTCACCGTCGAAGATCTCGCTGATCGAGCCGAGGCCGGCGGCGCCGAGGTGGTCGCCCAGCGGCGCGAGCAGCCGGCGGGCCGCCTCGGGATCGCGGTAGACGCGGAGGTGCGCCTCGATGAACGGGCCGATGAGCCAGCCCCACACCGCGCCCTGGTGGTACGCGGCGTCGCGGCGCGCCTGATCGCCGCCGTAGAACCCGTGATAGGCCGGCTCCGACGGGGCGAGCGAGCGAAGCCCGTACGAGGTCAGGAGCGCCCGCGCGCACGCGTCGACCACGGCGCGCTGTCGCTCGGGGGAGAGCGGGCTCTCGGGGAGCGACACCGCGAAGATCTGGTTCGGCCGGAGCGCCGCCTCGGCGCCGGCGGGCCCGTCGAGGACATCGTAGCAGTAGCCCGCGGCGGCGTTCCAGAAGCGCTCGAAGGACGCGAGGGCCTTCGCCGCCATCCCCTGATATGGCTCGGCGGGCTCGCCGAGGCGGGCGGCGAAGGCGACCATCGCCCGCAGCGCGTTGTACCAGAGGGCGTTGATCTCGACCGGCTTGCCGATGCGCGGCGTGATCACGTGATCGCCGACCTTGGCGTCCATCCAGGTGAGCTGCACGCCGTCCTGCCCACCGCGGAGCAGGCCGTCGCCCGCGTCGACCTGGATCCCGTAGCGCGTGCCTCGAACATGCCAGTCGACGATCTCCCGCAGCACCGGGAACAGATCGCGCAGGAGCCCGTCGTCGCCGGTCGCCTCGTGACAGGCGCGGACGGCCTGGAAGTACCAGAGGGTGGCGTCCATGGTGTTGTATTCGGGGAGCGCGGCGGCGTCGGGGAACCGGTTGGGCAGCATCCCCCGATCCACGAACGCGGCGAACGTGCGGAGGATCGGCGCGGCGATGCTCGCCTGTCCGGTCGAGAGCGCGAGGCCGGGGAGGCTGATCATCGTGTCGCGGCCCCAGTCCTCGAACCACGGGTACCCGGCGATGACGCTCTTGCCGGGGCTGCCGCCGGGGGTCTGCGCGCGGTCCACGACGAACTGGTCGGCCGCGAGGACGAGCTGCGAGACCCAGCCGGGGGCGGCGGCCGCGCCCGGCGGCCTCGCTTCGCTCCACGCCGCGAGGAGGGCTCGATCGCGCGCGCGGCGGCGCGGGAGGGACTCCAAATCCACGGCGGTGACGCCATCTCCGGCGGCGGCGAGGAACACCGCCGTCTCGCCGGGCATGAGGGTTGTCTCGAAGGTCGCGACGTGGACATGGTCGTCGCGGTCGAGGAGCCCGCGCGCCGTCTCGGCCGGGAGCGCGAACCCGCGGTAGAGCTCCGACGCGGGGGTGGCCGCGCCGCCCTCCAGCTTGAGGAACAGCGGCAGCGCGTCGCCGCCCGTGACGACGCGGACGCCGCCCGAGGCGGCGCTGACCGCGGTCGGCCACGCGACGGTGCCGGTGTCGTGGAAGGCGCGGTTGTTGGCGATGGCGCGCGCGGTGAAGCGCAGCGGCTCGCGGGCCTGGAGCGCGGTGTAGGCGACGTAGGTGACGTTCTGGCCGTGCTCCATCCAGACGCGCTTTTCGAGCAGCGCGTCGGCGCAGGCGTAGCGCCAGCACGGGATCGAGCCCTCGAGCGCGAAGCGCTCGAGGTGGACGAAGCCGCGCGGCGCGACGGCGCCGCTCGCCCAGCGGTTGCTCGCGAGGTCCCAGGCCGCGCCGCGGTACGTGACCGCCTCGTCGAGCTTGACCAGCATCAGCCGCCGGTCGACGGGCGGCCGGAGGGCGGCGACGAGGAGCCCGTGGTAGCCGCGCGTGAGCGAGCCGGCCACCGTCCCGGAGCCATAGCCGCCGATGCCGTTGGTGACGAGCCACTCGCGGTCTTCGGCGAGCCCCAGGTCGCCGCAGATCTCCCTCCCCATCCCGATCATGCGCTGCTCCTCCGGGTCCTGTCGCCGACCCGAGCCACTCGACGCGACCCTCGAAATCGCCGGGCGTCCCTCCGTCGGCCTCGCTCTCGGCCGATCCCTCCCGACACCACCTCGATCCGCCCCCCAGCCGCCCTACCTCCGCGCGTTCGGGTCCTCGGGGAACGGCGACCGGTTGTCGTTCGACGACGCCGCGAAGAAGCTGGCGAGACAGGGCTCATGGCCGGAGATCGACCGGTGGGTCCCCGTCTCCGCCGCCACCACAAGCACCCGCTTGCCGGCCCGGCCTGGCTCGTTGGCGACGATCGCGCCGGCAATGCCGGTGCCCACGATCACGGCACCGTAGCCGTCATCGGCGGCCGCCGTCCCGGCGTCCGTCTGCAGCGCCGCGTCGATTCTGAACAGCACGTCGCGCTCTCCCAATGTATTGAATGTCCCCTTGACGTCCTAAATCAGAAGCCATCGGTCGCTGTCAAGATCTTCCTTGTATCGGTCTCGTGACACGGGGATCGACGCTGCTGCCGCGATGATGAGCGCGGGTGGATGCACCATTGAGGCGCACCCCGGCGTCTGCGCGTGGATGCAGCGCGTCCGGTCCGCCTGTCAGCAAGTGGAGAATGAATTCCACCTCCAAAGAATCATTGTCGAGGAGTTCCAGAGAGGTGGCGGCCATGCCGAGGGTGGCTTCGAAGCGCGCCGCGCCCCGGCGCGGGCCTCGATGGTCAGCTACCTGAGCGTCATCGACGCAGAGCGGGTGGTGAGCTCTGATGGGTTCGAGCTCCGCGACGCTGTCGAGCAGCACCTCCCGATAGATCTCTCGTGCGCGGAGCCTCTCGACATCGAGGCCACGACCTCGGTGTTCGAGGACCTCGAGCTCGCGCAGATCGATCCGGACATGTGCGGCGAGCGGGTCGATCTCGACGGCGACGGCGATCTCGAGCGCTCCTGCGTCGTCGAGCGCGGCGAGCACGTCGCCGGGAACACCTGCACGTTCGTCGTCGATGGCTCCACGCTCGAGACGCTCGACGGCGAGCGCCGCCCCGTGATCTTCGGCGGCACGATCACGACCCGCGGTAGCGGCGATGGGCTCACGTACGAGATCGCCGTCGACCGGTTCTCCCGCTAGGTCTCTTCGCGCTGCGTCTCCCGAAGGGGGGCATTCTTCTCGTCGTCCTCCCCCCCGGGCCGACGAGCCCGATGGAGAGAGCCTCCCCAGGAGTCGCGCCGCGGCCGAAGGGCCGTGCGCGTCGAGCTCGAGCACCGCCGCAGCGGCGCGTCGAGAGGCGGGCGGTGGTACGCCGGCAGCCGGAAGCCGAGCCAGGCCGTGAGCTCGCCGAGCGGGGACGCTCCGGAGCGCACCCCGTTCGCTTGATCCCTGGGCATTTTTTTTCTGGATTCAGCATGCATTTGTCTGGGTATTTGAATCGTTTTTCTGAATATCGCTCTCGATTGGCCTGATTCTGGCGGCTTCATTCTGAATTCGGCCCGCGTGATCCCAGAAAGCCAGACATATTTTCTGGATTGCGTCGATTTTTGTCTGGTTCTTTGGCCGAGATGTCTCGATGCCCCTGCCCCCTGCGCCCATGTCGCCCCGCGCGGCGACAGCGCCGTCGAGCTGCCGCGCGGGGCGCTGCCGGGCCCGGCCAGCCCGATCCCGGCGGCGGACCGGCGAGGTGACCGCCGCGGCGTGTCGCTGCGGCCCGCCGCGCCTGCGGTCGCATCGGCGCCGCCGCGCAACGGCGGCTCGTGTACGCTGCCTCGCCGTGCGATGCTCCGGGAGCGCCGTGCTCCACCCGCGCCGTCTCGTGGCCGTCGCCGCGCTCACCGGTGCCCTGGCCGGGTCGGACGCGCGGGCGGAGGTCCAGCCCCTGCGCATCTCCTACGAGGCGCACGAGGGCTGTCCCGGCGCCGAGGTGTTCCTGCGCGAGCTGACCGCGCGCACGAGCCGCGCCCGCGCCGCCGCGCCGGACGAAGCGGCGCTCGAGGTACACGTGCGCATCACCCGGCGCGCGGGCGCTACCCGCGGCCGGATCACCCTCGGCGCGGGGGAGGGGGCGCGCGTCCGCGAGGTCGGCGGCGCCACGTGCGCGGAGGTCGTCGCGGCCCTGGCGCTCATCACGGCCCTCCGGGCGCGCCGGCGGCCCGCCCGCCCTCACCGGCCGCCCGATTCCCTCTGGGCTCCCCGCAGCAGCCGCTGCCCGAGGCGCGCCGGTGGACGCTCGGCCTCCACGCGAGCGCCGCGTCCGGCGTCACCCCCGGCGCCCTCCTCGGCGGGGGACCCTTTATCGAGCTGCGCGCCGATGCGGGGCTCGGCGTCTCGCTTCGCGGCGCGGTCGAGCTGGCCGCCACGGGCGTCGTCGATGTCGGGCCGGGCGCCGCCCGCTTCACCCGCGGGATCGGGCGGCTCGACGCCTGCGCGGACCTCCTCCGCCCGGCGCGCTGGCTCGCGCTCGCGCCCTGCGTGGGCGCGGAGGGCGGCTTCCTCCGCGGCGCCGGGCTCGTCGGCGGGACGATCGCCGAGGCGAAGCAGGCCACGGTGCCCTGGGCCAGCCTCGGGCTCCTCGCGCGCGCGACCGCCTCGCCCGGGGCGCGCGTGCGCGTCGACCTGCAAGGCGGCCCGCAGCTCCCGCTGGTGCGGCGCTCGTTCGTGTTCGAGCGCCCCGCGCAGCTCATCCACGAGGTGCCCGCGGTCACCTGGACGCTGCGCGCCGGCGCCGGCCTGTCCTTTTGACGCTGCACGCCGGCGCCGGCCTGTCGTTTTGATGATCGGGTCGCCTGGATCCGGAGATTGCACGAGGCGTGAGCCGTGGTGGTGAAGCGCTGACCCTGGCGGAGCTCCCCGCCGCCGATCCACCCGAGAGCCGGGCGGCGGCCGGGCGTCTCGCTGCGCTCGTGACGCAGCACTCGGCCTTCGTCTGGCGCTCGCTGGTGCGGCTCGGCGTGCCGCGCGCGGACGCGGAGGACGGGGTGCAGCAGGTCTTCCTGGTGGCGGCCAGGAGGCTCGGGGACATCGAGGCGGGCCGGGAGCCTGCGTTCCTGTTCGGCACGGCGCTGCGGATCGCCTCGCGCGCGCGGAGGACACAGCAGCGGCGCCGGGAGGTCCTGGAGGACGAGCCCCACGAGCGCGCCGATCCGGCGCCGGGCCCCGAGGAGATGATGGATCGCGCGCGCGCCCGCGCGACGCTCGACGCCATCCTCGACACGATGCCGCTCGACCTGCGCGCCGTCTTCGTGCTGTTCGAGCTGGAGCAGATGCCGACGGCGGCCATCGCGGCGCTGCTCGAGCTCCCGGCGGGCACGGTCGCGTCCCGTCTTCGTCGCGCGCGCGAGCACTTCCAGGCCGCCGTGAAGCGGCTGGAGGCGCGGGCCCATCACCGAGGAGAATCGCCATGACCGATCCCGAGCGCCTCCTGGACGAGAAGGAGGGTGATCTGCAGACGGCGCTCCTCCGCGCGGCGCTCGACGAGAGCCCGCCGAGCGGCCTGACGCGGCGTACGCTCGCCGCGCTCGGCGTCGCGACGGCCGCGACGCTCGCGGGCAGCGCGGCCA
This sequence comes from Sorangium cellulosum, assembly GCF_004135735.1. GTDB lineage: Bacteria > Myxococcota_A > Polyangia > Polyangiales > Polyangiaceae > Sorangium > Sorangium cellulosum_F. Next base: position 10,120,406 of record NZ_CP012670.1, read on the forward strand.
AGGCGGCCGCGGGCGGGGCGGCCGCGGGCGGGCGGCCGCGGGCGGGGCGGCCGCGGGTGGGGCGGCCGCGGGCGGGGCGGCCGCGGGCGGGGCGGCTGCCGGGGCCGCGCTGAACGTGGTGGGCGCGGCCAGCGGGGGCGGGATCTTGAGCGCGCTCGGGATCGGTGCGCTCGCGGGCGTCCTCACGCTCGGGGTCGTGCAATGGACCGGCGTCACGGCGCCGGCGCGGCGCTCGCAGGAGACGCCCACCGCGCCGGCAGCACCCGTTCACCCGCCCGGCAAGGCGAAGGCGGCGGTCGCCCCGCCGCCGGCCTCCGGCGCGGCAGAGGCGTGGCCACAGCACGTCGCGGAGGAGCGCGCGCGCGTCGACGAGGGCCCGCCCCTGTCCCGGCCAGCCGCCCCGGGTCCAGCCGCCCCGGGTCCAGCCGCCCCGGATCCTGCGGCGTTGGCGGGAGCCGCCCCGGCCGCGAGCAGCCAGCGCGCGCCCGAGAGGAACGCCTCGGCGCTGGCCTCCGAGCTGGCGTTGCTCGACACCGCGCGGCGCGCGCTGCGGCGCGGCGATCCGGCGGCCGCCCTCGCGCTGCTGGATCGCCACGCGCGCGAGTTCGCCGGCGCGCAGCTCGCCGACGAGGCCGCCGCGATCCGCGTCGAGGCGCTGGCGAGCAAGGGAGATCGCGCGGGCGCGCACGCGGCGGCGCGGCGCTTCCTCGAGGCGCACCCCGGCAGCCCGCACGTCGATCGCGTCGAGTCGGCCGCCGGCATCGGCGCGCGCGGAGAAACCGTGATCTGGAGGAGCGATACCGGAGATTGAGACGGCAGGAGGCTTTGCCATGAGGCCCTTGAACACCGTATCCACACGCTGTTGCGCCTCGGCGCTCTCGCTGCTCGTCGCTGCGTGCGGGGTTTCTCCCCTCGGCAGCGGCGCAGGAGGTGACGGCGGCGGCGACAGCACGAGCAGCTCCGGCGCCGACTCCAGCGCATCGAGCGGCGCTGGCGGCGCTGGCGCCGGCTCGAGCGCATCGAGCGGCGCCGGCTCGAGCGCATCGAGCGGCGCCGGCGCCGCGTGTCGCGGCCCGAACCCCGCCGGCTGCAAGACGCAGGGCTGCCCCGCGGGGCAGCCCTGCGTCGACGAGGGCTGCACGCCGTCGAGCTGCGAGTGCGACCCCGCGATGGGAACGTGGCGCTGCACCGACGACTGCGGCGGTGGGACGTGCGTGCAAGGCTGCGATCCCGACGTTCGCGAGGGCAACCTGATCGTCACGAGTCAGGCGCAGCTCGAGCAACTGCGCGGGATGACCGCGCTCCGCGGCACGCTCGAGATCACCGGCGGCGTCACCGACCTGTCCCCGCTGGAATGTCTGACGACCATCGACGGTAGCCTCAGAATCTTGGAGAATCCAGCGCTGCGCAACCTCGATGGGCTGCGCAGCCTGGAGGAGGTCACGGGGTTCATAGAAGTCTCCGCGAACCCACTGCTCGAGAGCGTCGCGGGCGTCGCGTTGAACGGACACTCGTGGTTGATCTCCCACAATGCTGCCCTCGCGTCCCTGTCAGGCTTCGAGAAGGTCGAGGCGGGGAAGCTCTCGCTCGAGTCGAACGCTCGGCTCGCGAGCCTGAGCGCGCTCCGCAACTTCCGCCAAGGTAACATCGAGGTGATGGACAGCGATGAGATCACGAGCCTCGAGGGGATCAATGCATCGCACCTCGACGGGCTCAAAATCATCGGTTGTAACGGGCTCGTCAGCTTGAAGGGCCTCGACGCGCTCGAGACCGTCGGGGTCATGGTGGTGGAGGGGAACGTGAGCTTGAGCTCGCTCGAAGGGCTCGAGAAGCTCCGGACCGCCATCAGCCTGTACCTGTTGGGGAATCCAAATCTGAGCTCGCTCGATGGCCTCGAGAACCTCGTTGATGTGAGCGTCCTCGAGATCTCGGCGAACCCGGAGCTCGCGGACCTGACGGGGCTCACGTCGCTCGAATCCGCGCGCCATCTCGATGTGGTCGACAATTCGGGGCTGGTCCGCCTGGAGGGCGCGCCCGCGCTGCGCACGGTCAAGGAGGCCACCATCGTCGCGAATCCGAAGCTCATGAGCCTCACGGGGCTCGATCAGGTCTCGGAGCTCACCAGGCTGGAGATCGCTGACAACCGACGGCTCACGAGCCTCGAGGGCCTGAGCGGGCTCCGGTCCGTGGAGTTCTTGATCCGCATCGTCAATAACGCCACGCTCACCAGCCTCGACGGGCTTGGCCCCTTGAGCCCGGGGGGCTCGGGGATGCCCGGGTCGGTGACCCTCGAGGGCAACCCTCGGCTCGCCGATATCGACGCGCTACGCGGGATCGAACGGATGAACGGGCTCGTCGTCACGGCCAACGATGCCTTGCTCGATCTCACGGGGCTCGAGGACCTGAGCGAGCTCCAGAGCCTGATCATCAGCGACAACCTGGCGCTCACGACGCTCCGCGGCCTGGGCGCCCGGTCCATCGCTTCGGTGGAGGTCATCGGCAACCCGCGCTTGACGAGCTGTGAGATCGCGGCGTTCGTCGAGGGCCTCGAGCATGTCGACAGCGTCCGCGAGGAAGACAACGCCACGAGCGCCTGTCCCCCCTGACGTGGCTCTGCCGCGGTGGGGCGCGATCTCGGCTCGGCGCGAGGACGGTCGACCCGAGGGGCGCTGCCGGAAGGCAACGTCCCCCTGGCGAAGCACCACGACGCGAGAGCAGAGAGCTCCGGCCCGCGGCAAATGCCGGGGAACATCGGGGCGTGTCGACGCCTCCTCAGCGGGGGTCCGGGCGCGCCTCCTTCATCGAGCCGGCGATCTGCCTCGTCGTGACGTTGACGCGATTGAAGCAGTTGATCAGCGCGACGTGCAGGACCAGCCCCGCGAGCGCCGGCTCGTCGTAGTGCCTCGCGGCCTCCTCCCAGACGTCGTCGGGCACCGGATCCGCGCGATCGCTGAGCCTCGTCGCGGCCTCGGCGAGCGCCAGCGCGGCGCGCTCCGCGTCGGTGAAATAGGGCGCCTCGCGCCAGGCCGCCACGGCGAACAGGCGCTCGTCGGTCTCGCCCGCCTTCCTGAGCTCGCGCGCGCCCATGTCGATGCAGGCGCTGCACCCGTTGATCTGGCTCACCCGCAGGTGGACGAGCTCGAGCGTCCGCGCCGGCGCGCCGCTCTTCCTCACCGTGCCGAGCAGGGCGTGGATGGGCTGCATGATGTCGGGCATGAGCATCGCGGGGTTCTTCATCCGTGCTTTCAGCATGGTCGTGATCCTTTCGAGGAGCTCGGGGGTGCTCGCCGACCGTGACGGGGCGCTGAACGTCCGTTCGCGTCGTCACATCGGCCAGGGTTCGTTCGTCACAGCCATGACGAAGCGCGACGAGGGAGTGTGACCGATGGATGAAAATCGTTGGCTGGCAGAGCGGTTCGAGGCCCACCGGGCCCACCTGCGGGCGGTGGCGTACCGGATGCTCGGCTCTCTGGGCGAGGCGGAGGACGCCGTGCAGGAGTCCTGGCTCCACCTGACCCGCGCCGACACGAGCGGCGTCGAGAACCTGGGCGGGTGGCTGACGACGGTCGTGGCGCGGGTGTGCCTCGACATGCTGCGCTCGCGCAAGGCGCGGCGCGAGGAGCCGATGGCCGCGCCCGACCCCGCCGCGGACCGCGAGGCCGGGACCGACCCCGAGCGCGAGGCGGTGCTGGCCGACTCCGTCGGCCTCGCGCTGCTCGTGGTGCTCGACACGCTGACCCCCGCCGAGCGGCTCGCGTTCGTGTTGCACGACCTGTTCGCGGTACCCTTCGAGGAGGTCGCCGCCATCGTGGGCCGCTCCCCGGCCGCGGCGAGGCAGCTCGCGAGCCGCGCCCGCCGCCGCGTGCAGGGGGCGCCCCCGTCGCCGGACGCCGACGTCGGCCGCCAGCGCGAGGTCGTCGACGCCTTCCTCGCGGCCCTGCGCGGCGGCGACTTCGACGCGCTCGTGGCGATCCTCGATCCGGACGTCGTGGTCCGCGCCGACGCCACGGTCGCGCCCCCGGCCGGGAAGGAGTCCCGCGGCGCGCTCGCCTGGGCCAAGCAGGCGATCTCCGGCGCGCGCGGCGCCAGGTTGGCCCGCCCTGCCCTCGTCGACGGCACGGTGGGCGTCGTCGTGGCCCCGCGCGGGAGGCTCTTCCGGGTGCTCCGCTTCACGCTCGCGCAGGGGAAAATCGCCCGGATCGACGTCCTGGGCGACCCCGAGCAGCTCCGCGATCTCGACCTGTCGGTCCTCGACGGCGGACCGCACCCGGAAACCTGGAGAAACCCTGTCTGAAGCGCTCTACTCCTCGGCCGCGCCCGGAAGCCACCAGGAGGCGACCGCGAGCTCCCCGTGGAACGGCGGCAGCGCGACGCGCTCCTCGTCCTGCGCGGTCGCCGTGAGCGCCGGCCTTCCGCCGACCGTCTCGAACACCTCGACCAGCCGGCGCATCGGGTCCACGATCCAGCTCCAGCCGACGCCGGAGCGCGCGTAGAGCGGCAGCTTCACCGCCACGTCGTCGCGCGCGGTCCGCGGCGACAGGACCTCGCAGCACCAGTCCGGCAGGATGGACAGCGGGGTCTCGTCGGGCAGCTCGGGTACCCGCTCGACACGGAAGCCGCACAGGTCCGGTACGACGAGCCGGCCGCCGGGGAAACGGATCTCCGTCTCGGGCTCGATCCACCAGCCCGTGCCGCCGACGTTCGCGTCGAACGGCACGAGGCCGTGCAGGCAGAGCCTGGCCGCGCGGCGATGGCGCTTCCCGGGTCGCGACACCGTGCGGAGGACGCCGGGCTCCAGGATCTCGCCGGTCAGGTGCTCGGGGAGGGCGCGGATGCGCTCGTAGAGCTCCTCGAAGGTCGGCCAGGCCGTGGCGGGTTGAACCATGCGCCACGAGCGTATTCGATCCCGCGCGGCGCGCGAGCGGCCGCCCGTTCGCTCCGCCCGTCCGCTCGCCCCGGCCGGGTGGTGGTCGCGTCGGGGGGGCTCGCCGGAGGGGCTGGAGTGCAGGCGGGCCACGAAAGGGGCCCGCCGGAACGCAGCCCCGGAGGCGAGCCCCCCCGACGCGACCACCACCCGGCCGCCCGCCCCGTCAGTTCACCGCGCGCCCCGACGACGGCCACGGCCGCTCGCCGCCGAGCTGGTCGAGCTCCTTGCGCAGCTCCTCCGACGGCGCGAGCACCTGGATCCGCTCGAGCACGCCGCGCAGCCGCGCCGCGTCCGAGCGGCTCGCGTAGATCGAGCGCAGGTTGTTCAGCATGCGCACCAGGATCTGCCGCTTCTGCGCCGGCACCAGCAGCCGCGGGTCGGGATCGCGCGCGGCGCCGGTGGCGCGGGCGTGCAGCGCGCGCAGGTCCTCCCGGCCGAGCAGGCGGCCCTCGAACGGATCGATGAGCAGCACGCCGCCGCGCACCGGCGTCCTGACCAGGAAATGGCCGGGGAACGACACGCCCTGGGCCTCCATGCCGACCCGGCGGCACACCTCGAGCAGCACCACGGCGAGCGTGATCGGGATGCCCGTCCGGCGATCCAGCACCTCGTGCAGGTAGCTGTTCCTCGGATCGTAGTAGTCCGACGTGTTGCCGTGGAACCCGAGCTCGCCGTAGAGCCAGCGCAGGAGCTGCTCGATGGGGCCGCTCCCCGGCGTCACCTCGGCCGCCCTGAGCGGCCGACCGAGCGCGCGGTGCGCCTCCCCGCCGAGCCGGTCGAGCACCCCGAGGTAGTGGGGGATGTCGAGCCCCGGGTACGCGGCCTCGTCGATGAGGAGGGCCGCCTCCGCGAGGTCGAGCTCGTCCTCCGACCTCGACGCGACGTGCGCGAACAGCGTCAGGCTCACCGGCGCAGCCATCACGGGGGAGCGTAGCGCCTCCAGCGATCCATCGTCTAGCTCACCGGGTCACGATGTCGTCCCCGCCGCCCTCGTCGAGCCACGCGTCGACGCGGACGCCGGCCAGGTTGCGCTGGCCCATCGCCGCGAGGATGCGCGGGAGCGCCGCGACGCCCGCGGGCGCGTGGTCGTCGCGCTCGGCCGCGTCGTGGAGCAGCACGATCGCCCCGTCGCGGAGCCCCGGGATGACGCGGGCCGCGACCCCCTCCGGGCTCGCCCCCGGCAGCCCGTCGAACCCGCGCGCGGACCAGCCGATCACGTCGAGGCCGAGCGCGTCGACCGCGCGCGCGATGCGCGGGCTGGTGTGGCCGATCGGCGGCCTGAACAGCGTGGGCCGCTCGCCGGTGATCCGCTCGAGGACCTCGAGGCCCCGCGCGAGGTCGCGCTCGACCACCCGGGACGAGCGCAGCGCGAACAGCCGGTCGTGCGCGTGGCCGTGCAGCCCGATCGCGTGGCCCCGCGCCGCGATCGCGCGGACGAGATCGGGGTGCGCCTCGGCCTTGCGGCCGATGACGAAGAACGTCGCCTTCACGCCCGCCCGGTCGAGCAGGTCCAGCACCTCCGGCGTGTGCTCCGGGCTCGGCCCGTCGTCGAACGTGAGCGCGACGCCCCGCGCGCCGGGCGGGCCGCGCCGCACCACGTCCACGAACATGCCGAGCCCGAGGAAGAAGACCCCGCACAGGACGAGCGCGAGGTACCCCACGATCGCCGCGCACGCCGCGGCGACGGGGATCGGCCCGACGAGGAGCGAGCGCGCGACCAGCGCGATCGCGCCGAGCGAGGCGGCGTAGAGGAGCGCCCGCGCGACCGGCACGGGCTAGCGCTTCGCGCGCTTCTTCTCGGCCTCGGCCTCGAGATCCTCGTCGAGATCGTCGGCCGCCGCGGAGGAGGCGATGCGCTTGTTGTTGCCCCCGGCCGCGGCCTTGGCCGCGGGCTTCGCGCCCGGCGTGGCCTCGTCCGAGGGGTCGTTGTCGGCCTCGTAGAAGCCGCCGAGCAGGGCGGCGATCGCGGCGAGCGACGTGATGGCGAGGCCGCCGAACGTCCCGGCGGTCCCCGACGCCTCGCCGAGGGACAGGTTCGCGCCCCCGAGCTCGCCGAGCGGCACGGGGACGGGCATGGTGAGCCACCTCCGCGCCACGAACATCAGGCCCACGCCGAGCAGCGCGCCGACGAAGGCCTTCATGCCCGCCTCGATCTTCGCGTCCTTGGCCCAGATGGGCTTGCCCGCGACGAGCCCGATGAGGACCCCGGCGAGCGCCGCGGCCAGGTAGGCGATGACCGCGCCGGGCGCCGCGAGGCCGAGCTTCGCCAGCCCGAACCCGAGCAAGCCCCCCACGATGAGCCCCTTCACGATTCCGAGGATGAGGCGACCCAGCATCAGTTCCATCCTTGGCACGACGCGGGGCGCCGTTCAACATGGCGCCGCGCCGCCGGCTCGCCCGCGCGGCGCGGCGTCATGGTACACGGGCGCCGCGCCGCCGGCTCGCCCGCGCGGCGCGGCGTCATGGTACACGGGCCCCGCGCCCGGGTAACCCTCCCCGGCGCGCCCGCGCTCCCCGGCGCGGCGCGCGCCTCGCAGCCCCTGCCCCGGGCTCCCACCGGCCGTGCTCTTCAACACCCTCCATTACGCCGCGTTCTTCGCCGCCGCCTTCCTCGGATCCTGGGCGCTCGCGCGGTGGCTCGGCGTCTTCCCGCGCCTCGTGTTCCTGCTCGTCATGAGCTACGCGTTCTACGCGGCCTGGGACTGGCGCTACCTCCCGCTCATCTTCGCCTCGTCCACGGTCGATTACCTGCTCGCGCGCGCGATCGCCCGCGAGGAGCGGCCCCGGGCGCGGCGCGCGATGCTCATCGCCACCGTGGCGCTGAACCTCGGCTTCCTGGGGTTCTTCAAGTACTGGAACTTCGCGATCGAGAACGTCGCGGCGCTCCGCGGCCTGCTCACGGGCGAGCCGGTGAGCGTGGACCATGCGTTCCGGGTGCTGCTGCCGCCGGTGGGCATCTCGTTCTTCACGTTCGAGTCGATGAGCTACGTCATCGACGTCTACCGGCGCGAGCTCCCGCCCCACCGGAGCTACCTGCGCTACCTCCTGTTCGTCGCCTTCTTCCCGCACCTCGTCGCCGGCCCCATCGTGCGCCCGCGCGACCTGCTCCCGCAGTTCGAGCGCGCCCCGAGCCTCACGCGCGAGCAGGGGGGCGAGGCGCTGTTCCTCATCGCGGTCGGCCTCCTGAAGAAGGTCGTCCTGTCCGATCAGCTCGCGCTGAACCTGGTCGACCGCGTCTTCGAGCGCCCGGAGAACTACTCGGCCCTGGAGGTGCTCTGCGGCGTGTACGGCTACGCGGCGCAGATCTACTGCGACTTCTCCGGCTACACGGACATCGCGATCGGCTCGGCGCTCCTGCTCGGCGTGCGGTTCCCGAAGAACTTCGACGCGCCGTACAAGGCCCAGAACCTGGCCGACTTCTGGCGGCGCTGGCACATCTCGCTCTCCACGTGGCTGCGGGACTACCTGTATATCCCGCTCGGCGGCAACCGCGGCTCGGAGCTCGCGACGTACCGCAACCTGATGATCACGATGGTGCTCGGGGGCCTGTGGCACGGCGCGTCGTGGAGCTTCGTCTTCTGGGGCTTCCTCCACGGCCTGGGCCTGGCGGTCACGCGCGCCTTCCAGCGGCGCGGCGGGCGCGGGCGGGCGGCCGCGGGCGCGGCCACGCCGCTGCCGCTGCGCGCGCTCTGCGTGTTCTTGACGTTCCACTACGTCTGCTTCGCGTGGATCTTCTTCCGCGTGCCGACGTTCTCGCAGGCCGTGCTCATCCTGCGGCAGATCGGCACGCTGACGACGTTCCACCCGAACCTCCCGCCCGTGCTGGTCGCGCTGCTCGCGGTGGCGCTGCTCTCCCATTACGTGCCGGAGCGCCTGTACGAGCGCGCGAAGAGCGCATTCATCGCGACGCCGGCGCCGCTGCAGGGCGCGCTGCTGTTCCTGGTCGCGATCGGCCTCCACGAGGCGGCCAGCGCGGCGGCGGTGCCGTTCGTCTACTTCCAGTTCTGATCAGGACCGCGTCGCGCGCGCGCGAGAGCGCCAGGACAGGCAGACAGGGAGCGCCCTCGGTGGCTGCGCTGCGCCGGCTACCCACAGCATCTCGCTTGACCTGCGCCCCGCACCGCAACATCCACGCCGCGAACAAGGACGGCTCCGGCGCAGGGGTGCTCGCGTCGGCGGACTACCCCGCGCGCCTCCTGGTGGGCTCCACCTTCGTCTACTGGTACAGCGGCGGCGATAACCAGCTCCAGCGGGTGCGCACACGGCGCTGGCGTTCCTGAAGCCTGCCGTGCTCAAGGCCCTGATCGCCGGTAACGTGTCCACGGACCCCACGTTCCTTCTCTTCAATGCCGCCCACTTCGATGACTGCAACTTCAGCGGAGGCGCCGCCTTCGTCGCCGAGTACCAGGCCAGGGCCGTGAAAGCGCTGGGCCCGGGCATCGCGCTGCTGGACGGAGATGCCCTGGCCATGCTGGCCTTCTCCCGTTCGCTGCACGCGGTGCAGGACTTCTACTCCTACACGAACTGGGTCGAGCTCGGCGGCGGCGCCCTCGTGGATCAGTCGCTCACCGCTTTCCCCCGGCTCGCGCCGTACTCGGCGATTCCGTCGACGGGCTTCGTCGTCGTGCAGGGCGACAAGCCGAGGCAGACGGCCTTGGTTCGCGACGCGGAGGCCTCGTACCCGGAGTACGCGGTCGTGACGGTCCGCCACCGGCGGACGACCGCCCATGGGCTCGTCTCGGGTACGGTCCACTACGAGCCAGGCGACGACTGTCCGGCCCCTGTCGCGATGACGCACGACGAGCTCAGCAAGGACAAGAGCTCGTTGCCGGATCGCACGGCGCAGCATGAGGCGGCGAAATCGCTCGGAATCCAGCAGACACGCCATGCGTGGTGCCGGCTCAATCAGCTCGCTCACGATGCGTGGGGCGATGTCGGAACCGCGCGCCTCGCGACGTGGGTGGCCGACCCGAGCTCGGCGCCCGACTGCTCCGCCGAGTGACGGTCCTCCCAGCCCGTTGAGCGGCCCGTCACAAGGGAAGGGCCATGTAGTGGGCGCCGGCGACCGGGTTGTGCCGGTAGGGAGGGACGCCCTTGAACCCGAGCGCCTCGTACATCGCCGCGGCACGCGCCATCGACGGCAACGTGTCGAGGTAGATACGCCGGTATCCGATCGCGCGAGCCTCGTCGAGCACCCGAGCAACGAGCCGCCGCCCGAGCCCGAGGCCGCGCTGCCCCGGGCGTACATACAGCCGCTTCATCTCGCAGTCCTCGGCGGTGATGGCGCGCAGCGCGACGCGACCATGCGGGACCTTGGCGACGGTGCAGAGCAGGAGTCGACCCGACGGCGTGGCGGCTTGCTGCCGCCGGCCGGGACCCTGGCGTGCGCGATCGGCGCTCCAGCTCACCGAGCTGCCCGCCGACCGGGCGCTCTTGGTGGTGCGCAGGCCGGCGGCGAGCGCCCACGCACACGCCTCGCTGATGACAAGGCGCCTCTGACGACTACATCACCGCGGCGCGCTGGGTCCTCAGCGGGGCGAGCACGCCCTTCAACGGTTCCGGATCGCTCCCGCGCTTCGTCAATCTTCGCTACCCGATTGACGCGCTGCTCGATTCCGCGTGACGTATCGTTGGGGCTTCGTGTTGCAGAGGCGACGGGGCTGACGTGTCGGGCCGCCGATTGTCGCTGACATCGATGTCCCAGGAGGATCATCATGAAGCGCATCTTCTGGGTGCGGTCCGCGATGGTGGCGGCCGCATGTCTCGCCGTGCTCTGTGTCGTCCTGGGCCGCACGGCCATGGGCAGGGGGGTCGGGCGCTGGACCGTTCACGGCAAGGATCTCGCCAACACGCACTACGCGCGCGGCGAGAACGACATCGGGCCAGCGAACGCCGCGTCGCTCGCCGTGAAGTGGACCTTCACCACGAGCGGCATCGTGCCCGCGACGCCGGCCGTCGACCACGGCGCGATCTACTTTCCGGACGGGGGGGGCAACCTGTACAAGCTCGACGCCGTGACCGGGCTCCCGCTCTGGACGCGCACGATCGCAGGCCTCACGGGCACGCCCGGCGCCGTCTCGCGCACGAGCCCCGCGCTCCACGGCCACACGCTGTTCCTCGGCACCCAGGCCGGCGCGCACATGCTCGCCGTGGACAGCCGCACCGGCGATCTCCTGTGGAAGACGCAGCTCGACCCGCACCCCGCCGCGATCATCACGCAGTCTCCCGTCGTGCATGGCGGCCGCGTGTACGTGGGCGTCTCCTCGCGCGAGGAGCTCTTCGCGGCGGACAACGCGTATCCGTGTTGCAGCTTCCGCGGCAGCGTGGTCGCGCTCGACGCGGGGACCGGGGCGCTGCTCTGGAAGCGCTACACGGTGCCCGCCGGCTACACCGGCGGCGCGGTCTGGGGCGGCGCGCCCGCGATCGACCTCGAGCGCCGCACGCTGTACGTGGCCACCGGCAACAACTACACCGTGCCGCCGTCCGTCTCCGCGTGCGTGGAGGCCGCCGGTGACGACGCCATCGCGGCCGAGGCCTGCCTCGCGGAAGACAACTACATCGACGCCGTGCTCGCGCTTGACCTCCGCACCGGCGCGCTGAAGTGGGTGCGGCGGCTCCAGGGCTTCGACGCCTGGACGGGAGCGTGCTACTTCGGGGGCGACTGGTGCCCTGATCCGGCGGGCCCGGATTACGACTTCGGCACGGGCGCCACGCTCTTCACGGCCGGCGCGGGGGCGGAGCGCCGCGATCTGGTCGGCGCCGGCCAGAAGAGCGGTATCTTCTGGGCGCTCGACAGGGACGACGGGAGCGTGGTGTGGAGCACGCTGGTCGGCCCCGGCGGGGAGCTGGGCGGCATCATGTGGGGCGTCGCCGTGGACGAGAGCAGGATTTACGTGCCGATCGGCAACAACGGCCAGGTCGAGTACACGCTGCAGCCGTCCGGGGAGGTCATCCACTGGGGATCGTGGAGCGCGCTTGACGCGGCCACGGGCGACATCCTGTGGCAGACGCCCGATCCCACGCCGGGCGCGCAGACCAGGGGGCCGCTGACGGTCGCGAACGGCCTGGTCTACGGCGGCTCGATGAGCGGCAACGTCCACGCGCTCGACGCCGCGACGGGCGCCGTCCTCTGGAGCCATCCGGCCGACGGCTCGGTCAACGCCGGGCCGGCGGTGGTGGACGGCACGGTGTACTGGGGGAGCGGCTACGAGAGCTTCGGTATCGGCACGCCGGGTAACACGCTGTTCGCGTTCGGCTTGCCGGAGCGCTGCCCGGGTGGGAGGTGGTTCGGCCGTTGCGGTCCACGCTGAACGGAGCACGCGAGCGGCTCATCTCGCCTCTACACTGCATGATCACTTCCGCTCTGTGAGGTCGGCGGACCGCTGATCGGGATGGGGGAGGCAGGCCGTGATGAACCCCGCCCGCGCGCGGCGCGTCACCCGCCCGCCCCACGGAGCCCCGCCGCCGTCACCGCCCGCTCCACGAGGTCGGGCGACCACGCGCCGGCGTGGCGCGTGGTGACGGCGCAACCAGCGGACGACGCGGGCGTGGATGCGCCGGGCAACGCCGTGGGCGCCGGCTTTCTCCGGGGCTTTTGCTTCGTGGAAGCGGACGCCTTCGTCCACCTTCTCGAAGACGCCATCGACGGCGACGTCGTGCCAATGGGCGTGGGCGTTCAGACTCCCGCCGAAGTTCTGGTGAGCGGTGTCGGAGTCGCCTCGCTACGCGGGGCGCGCGGTCGTGGCGCTCGCGACCGACCCCACGCGTGAGCGATGGAACCGGCGGTCGGTGACATCAGCGCGACTGGCGGCCGAGTACGGCTGTTCGGACCTTGACGGTTCACGCCCCGACGTGTGGCGATACAATCAGGCCGTCGAGGACGGCGACCAGGATACCAATCCGGAAGACTTCCGGTAGCGTCGCCGCGGCGCTCTCGGACCACGGGACCGTGTGCGGTCGTTGGCTCGAACGCGCGCGAGGCCTTGGGCGCCGGCGCGGCGTGCGCCGCAGCGGTCTCGCCGCGAGGTGCCGCCGCGCGACCAGCGCACCCGGCCGCGCCCCCGCGCGCGCTTCGGTGTTGGTGCGGCGCGGCCGCCGGGATACGTTCTCGAAGCATGGCGTCACGTCGTCTCGGAGCGGCCGCGCTGTGCGGGATCGCCCTCGGCTGCGCGGCGTGCAAGCCGGCGGCGCCGCCGTTGCCGGCGCATGTCCGCATCTCCATCGACGGCGCGGTCATCAGCCCGGCCAAGGCGGACGGCCGTCAGTGGGACGGCATGGGCGGGGCAACGCGACACCTGCACGCCCGGATGGAAAGGCCCGCCGACCTGGTACCGCGTGCCGCTCACGCCGGATGTCCACCTGAGCGGTGAGCTCGTCGACAGGGATCTCGCGAACGACGATTTCATCGGGCGGTTTGCGATCCACCACGGTCACCTCGTCGAGGCGCTCCGAGCGCGCACTGTCTATCCGGTGGCGGTCGACAACCAGGCCGCCGGACAGGTGCTGTTCGTCTGGATCGAGGTCTGGCCGGAGTAGACGCCTGCTCGCGCCAGAGCGACGGTCACCCGCTTCGGATACGGGCCCTCCTCGACGTCTTCGGTGCTCAGCGCGCCGGAGTGCGCTTCTGCGCCGAAAACGCCGATCTGGGCCCGTCTCCTGCGCGGGAGACCGCCGCTCTGCTCTGCGTGGTGCAGAGGCGGGCGGAGACCGCTGTAGAGCGACAAACGGGTTGAAGCTGCCTGAAAAACGCAGATTTCGGAGCGACGCTCGGCCGCTCAGCCGCGATTCCGCCTTGCTCGCGCTCTGAAGAGGACGGCTCCGAGCGCCGCAAGATGGAGCCCGAGGCGCCAAGGCGTTCCGGGGTCGGACCCGGGGACCGAGACGCTGCAGCCAGAGTCCTCCTCCACGGGCGTACCTTGGTCGGTGCCGCCGCTCGCACTGCTCGAAACCTGCCCGCCAGCCGCTGCAGAACCGCCTGTCGTGACGGCACCACCTCCGGTCACGCCCCCGCCGTCTCCGCTTCCGTCCCCTGCGCCTGCGCCGCTTCCGCTCCCGTCTCCTGCGCTCCCGCCGTTTCCGCTCCCGTCTCCAGCGCTCCCGCCGTTTCCGCTCCCGTCTCCAGCGCTCCCGCCGTTGCCCGCGGTCTCACCGGCCCCACCGGCCCCATCGGCCCCACCGGCCCCACCGGCCCCATCGGCCCCACCCGCCCCACCGCCGCTCGTCGTGCCCTCGTCGAGGAAGATGCGCTGGGCGAAGTTGTAAAAGCTGCGGTTCCAGACGGTCTTGGTATGGCCCTCGTTCGCCTCGATCTGGTAAATGTGGTCGATGTTGTTCTGATCCAGGAAGTCGTGATAATTCTTGCTGTTGCCGATCAGGTTGTCTGCGCTGCCGCAAGAGATGAAGATGAGCTTCACGTTGTTCTTGACCGCAGCCACATCCTTGATGGTCTGACTTGGCTGCTGGGTATTGGGCGCAGCCGAGTACGGTCCGATGTAATGGAAGACATCGGTGTTGGGGAACCCGAAGTTGAAGGTCTGCCCCCCGCCCATCGACAGGCCGGAGATGGCCCGCGAATCGGCGTCGGTGGCGGCGGAATAAGTCTTCTCGACCCAGGGGATCAGGTCCTTGAGCAGGACGTCCCCGAAGTTCGCGAAGCGCGCGAAATCGTCCGCTCCGTCCATCTTGCCGCTGGGCATCACGACGATCATGGGTTTGGCCATCTGCTTCGAGTACAGATAGTCCATGATGTTGTCGGCGTTGCCTTCGTTGCTCCCCTGGCCGATCCAGGAAACCTCATTGCCGCCGATCCCGTGATGCAGGTAAACGACAGGATATTTCTGGTTCGTCGAGTACCCCGGCGGCGTATAGACCGTCACCTTCCGCATTCCGTAGTTTCGGGTCGGATAGCTGACGGAGACGTCCACCTTCCCATGGGGAATGTTGGCGTCCCTGGAATCGAAGCCCCTGGGCGGAAGGGGAAGATTGGCGGGGTCGCTGGCATACACCGCGGCGGGGAGGACAGAGATGACCGAGAACGAAAGGACAGCAGGCCATTTTTTTAAGGGCATGAGGACCTCCAACGTGCGCAAAAAATCAACCTCGAGTTCCATGGCCTGCGCTAGTTCCATGGACCGCGCTGCAAGTGCTTTGGCGCATCTTGCATTGTCACCGTGATGTTCCGAGCAAGCGGCACGTGCCGACGCACGGGTCGCGCACCGCGCTGCATCTGGCATGCAAAACTATCAGGCGTTCCGAGGAGCAACAGGACGAGGAGCTCCGAACGCGATCCGAGGGGCTAGAGAATCCAAATGCGATCCGAATGTCAAGCGCCCCGTGTGAACGCTCTCATCGTACAGCCACGCCGCACGTGCCTGTTGACATAGGAAATCTTCAATTCGCCTCCTCCTGGAAAAGTAGCGCTGTACCAAGAACTTTTCCGTGCGGGCACGCGTGCCAGGGGCGGCTCGCGCCCCACACGCCGCGTTGCCTCCCTCGGGGAAAGCGGTCAAGGGACAAGGAGTCCGCGGGACATCGAGGTCGCAACCACAGGCTTCGTGCCCTCCCAGGCGATGAGGGCTTGTTTCGTGAGGTGGATGTCTGTCCGTCTCTCGCCACCCTTGCCCTTCCTGAATTCGGAGCGGGGGACGAAGACATGGTAGGCAGGGGGGCGACGTTCAGCGCTGCCAGCGATGAACTTGTCGTCAAGGGAGATCTTGTCCTTCGAGAGATGCCCCTTTGGGTATATGCTGCCGGTTGCCGCCCGTGGGACTTCGGGGCGATTTCCGATCCCAGTCTGGAAACTGTCGTAGGTTGATCGCCCCACCATTCCCCGGGCGGCTCTTTGCCATGCCCACCGCCCCTCCCGCGCCCCCCGCACGCTTCCACACCGAGCGCGTCGAGCGCGAGGACCTCGTCATGTTCATCAACGCCTGCTTCGCGTGCACAGGGCAGGCCGAGTTCTACGGCACCTCCGGAGGCCAGGCCGTCTCCATCGAGTTCCTCCACGAGAACATCCTCGGCAATTACCGCCGCCTCTACGCGCGCACGCTCGCCGCCGGCATCAACCACTTCAACCAGGCGCGCATCGCCGTGAACCTCCTCGCGACCGGCGCCGAGACGCCCGCTCCCGACCGGCGCGAGGAGGGCTCGCTCATCGCGGCGGCCCTCCGGGAGCTCCCCCCGCAGCGCGCGCTCCGGGCGCTGCGCGAGCTCCGGGAGCGCCGCGTGAACCACCGCCGCGCGCGCGCCGTCATCCGCGGCTACCTCGCCGGCCGGCCCGACCCGGCGTTCGACGCCTGCGCCATCGCCGACGCGCTCTGCGCCGCCGCGGACGGGCGCCGGCGATGGCGCAGGACCCCGGTGGCCACCACAACGCCGAGGCGCGGGCGCGCCGCGGCGTCCGCGCCCTCGTAGCGGAGCGCGTCCGGCTGGCCAGGCTAGCGCTGGCGGCGGCCGCCCAGGTCGGCCCAGCGGACGCGGCCGCCTATGCGAAGATGCCCGTCCAGCAAGACGAGCTCGGCCATGACGCCGACGAGATGCTCGCCTGGGACGCCGAGGGCTGGGAGGACATTCCGTGAGGCGCGGAGAGGTTCGCTGGTACACACCTTCCACCCACCTGATAAACGTCGCCCCGTCCTCCTCCTTGCGCGCGACTCCGTGGTCGAGAGCTTGAACGAGATCATCGTCGTCCCTGTCACGCGCACCATTCGAGGTCTCTCGACCGAGGTGGTGCTCACCGAGGAGGACGGAATGCCGGTGGCCTGTGCGGCCAATTTCGATCACGTCAGCCTCGCCCAGCGTTCCCGGCTCGGCGCCATGCTGTGCACCCTGCCGGAGAGCCGGTGGGATGAGGTCCGGTGCGCCTGTCGCGATCGCGACCTGGCGTGTCCGAGCAGCCGACGCCGAGGAACGGCCTCAGCGCGTGCGGCGCGAGCAGCCCCACGAAGGCGGCGTTGCCGCCGAGCGCGACCGCGCCGGCGGTGAGCACCGCCGAGCTCCCACCGCCCAGCCTCGCGCCGGCGGTGGTGGTGCCGAGCACCGACGGGTCGGCCCGCGGGCTCCGGAAGGTGCCCTGCTCCACGACGCCGACGACGGCGAGCGCCGCGCCGATTTCTCGGGCTCACGAGCGGATTCGTGGACTACCCTGGGCCCGTGCTCAGGTCTCTCCTCGCCGCCCTCGTCGCGCTCGCGCTCTCACCGGCGTGCACGGTGGGCAACGTGCCCTCCAACGCGCTGCCGATGGTCCGGTCGCGCGCCACGTCCGATCTCGAATGCGCCGACAGCGAGGTGCAGGTCGAGGAGCAGCTCGGGGGCCGCTTCCAGGCGATCGGCTGCGGCCGCAAGGCGTACTACCGGGCCGCGTGCGAGGGGCTCCGCTGCGTGGTCCACGACGAGGGCGAGGCGATCGTGCCCTGGCGCGATCGCCCCGAGCCGATCGCGACCGAGCGGTAGGCCCGGCGAGCCCCACGCCCTGCGGCCGGCGGCGCTCCGGGGCCGGCGAGCCCGCGATATCCCGGCCTTTTTTGGGGCACGCGCGCCGGGGCTGAGGTAGCCTGCCGCGTCTCGACGCATCCGCTGCAGGGGTTCGGCCATGGCCTTCATCATCACCGGGAGCTGCACGTGACCGACAGGGAGCCGGCCGACGCCGCCGCCGAGCCCGGGCCGACCGACGCCGCCCGAGGGGCCGGACGGGCGGGAGAGGAGCCGGGCGCCGCGCCCGACCGGGCGGACGGCGCGGCGCCGCGGCGCCGGTCGAAGAAGCGCGGCAAGCGGCGCGACGCGGAGGCGGCGTCGCCCCCGCCCGAGGGCGCGCCGGCGCGGCCGCGCGATCCCGCGCTGGAGCGCGTCCAGCAGGCGTTCGAGCGGGGCGATTACGCGCTCGTCCGGGCGGAGGCGGGGCGGCTCGCGCGGGAGGCCGAGCGCGCCGACGTCCGCCGCGCGGCGCGGGAGCTCCTGCGCCGGATCGACCCCGATCCGCTCGCCGTGATCCTGCTCCTCGCGGCCGTGGCGTTGCTCGCGTTCCTCTCGCTCTGGTACTGGTCGCACGCCCACGCGGCCCCGTGACACCCGAGGGGAGGCCAGGGCGTGACCGCGGAGACCGAGGAAGCAGCGACGTGACCGCGGAGACCGAGGAGGCCAGGGCGTGACCGCGGAGACCGAGGAAGCAGCGACGTGACCGCGGAGACCGAGAGGCCCCCGGCCCGCCCCGCCGCGCGGCGCCTCGCAGCGCTCGCGCTCGCGCTCCTCGGCTGCGGCGGCGCCGACCGCGCGGCGCCGCCCCCGGCGTGGAACGCGGCGCCCGACGGGCAGCGCGGCGCCTCCTCGGGCACGCAGGCCGAGCGCTACTTCCCGCTCGTCGACGGGTACATCTACCACTACGCGACCACGAACGAGGTCGGCGAGCAGGGCCTGCTCGTCGCGCGCGTGCACCGCGCGGGCGAGCGACACGGAGAGCTCCGGTTCCCCTCGGGCGTGAGGCGCTTCGAGTTCACCGCCGGGGGCGTCGTCCGCAGCGACACCGGCGCCTTCGTGCTCAAGGAGCCGATCGCGCCCGGCACCACGTGGATCGGCGAGCACGGCGGGCGCGCCCGGATCGCGGCGGTCGGCGTCGCCATCGAGGTGCCCGCCGGCCGGTTCTCGGGGTGCGTGCAGACGGTGGAGGAGCGCCTCGGCGATCGGCCGGCGCGCTTCGTGTCGACGTTCTGCCCCGACGTCGGCGTCGTGGCGATCGAGGCCACCGGCGCCACGAGCCACGAGAAGGCGGAGCTCAGGAGCTACGCGCCGCCCGTCGACGTGGGCCCCGACGGCGTGCGGCGCCTCCCTGCCGAGCCGCCTCCCGCCGCGGCGAGCCCGCCGTGAGCGCGCCGGGCTCATGAAAGCGACGGCCGCCCGCTCGACGCGCAGTTCTTGCGACACGCGCATTCCTTGCGACGCACGCCGGCGCGCTTCCGTTTTGCGGGGCGCGGGAAGTAGACTCCACGCGCCGCTCACGGGAGCCCGCGCGGCGCTCGCCAGTGAGCACGCCGCGCACGCTCCACGGGCGCAGATCCCGCGATCGCTACCGACATGAACTACTGGGATTATATCCACGTCGAGGAGCTGCTCGCCCTCCAGGGCGGGTTCGACGACGACGAGAAGAAGGTCAGCAACGACGAGGCCCTCTTCATCGTCGTCCACCAGATCTACGAGCTCTGGTTCAAGCTCATCCTCCGCGAGCTCACCTCGGCGCGCGAGCTCTTCCGCCAGAACCCCGTGCCCGATCAGAAGCTCGCCTCCGCGGCGCGCTCGTTCCGGCGGGTCGTCACCATCTTCGAGCAGGCGATCCAGCACTTCCGGGTGATGGAGACGCTCACCACGCGAGACTACCTCGACTTCCGCGATCGCCTGATCCCGGCCAGCGGCTTCCAGTCGGCGCAGCTCCGCGAGATCGAGGCGCTGATGGGCCTCGACGACGCGCTCCGGATCCCGCTCGGCCGGGAGGGGAGCTACAAGGAGGCGCTCAAGACCGCCGACGGCTCGCCGTCGTCGGCGACGCGCCGGCTGGAGGCGCGCCTCGCGAGCGGGCCCAGCCTCAAGCACTACCTCGACGAGTGGCTCTCGCGGACGCCCATCGACGGGTCGAGCGAGCCGGGCGCGGTCCTGCGCTTCTTGCGCAACTACATCCGGTCGATGCGCGCGGAGAGCGAGCGCAGGGTCCAGATCGCGATCGACAAGGCGCTCACCCCGGCCGACGTCGACCGGCTCCGCGCCCGCTACCAGGCGGAGAACGCGAACGCCGAGGCGTTCCTGCTCGCCGAGGACGACCCGCAGGCCGACGCGGCCACCCGCGAGAAGCGCCGGGCGATCCGCGCGGCGATCGTCTTCATCGAGAGCTACCGCGAGCTGCCCCGGCTCGCGTGGCCGCGCGAGGTGCTCGACCGGATCCTGGAGATGGAGCAGGGCATGCTCATCTGGCGGCAGCGCCACGCGCGCATGGTCGAGCGGGTGATCGGCCGGCGCACCGGCACCGGCGGCTCCGCGGGGGTCGATTACCTCGACCAGACCGCGCTCCGCTACCGCGTCTTCGGCGATCTGTGGACCGTGCGCTCCCTGCTCCTGCGCAAGCCGAGCGTCCCCGAGCTCGAGCACGCGTCCGATTACGGCTTCCGGGTCGAGGACTGTCCGTGAAATCACTTCGCGATCACTTCTTGCGGCTCGACGCCCGCTCGCTCGGGCTGTTCCGCATCTCCTTCGCGCTGGTCCTGATCGCCGACCTCTTCACGCGGTGGCGGTGGGTGCGGGACTTCTACTCGAACGAAGGCGTCCTGCCGAACCACAACCACCTCTTCAACCTCCGCGACAAGGAGCAGGTCTTCAGCCTGTTTCACGCCTTCTCGACGGTGGGAGAGGCCCACTTCGCCTTCTCGCTCACGCTGGTCGTCTACGTCCTGTTCCTGATCGGCTACCGGACGCGCGTCTTCCACGTCCTCTCGGTCGTCCTCCTCGTGAGCCTGACGTCGAGGAACATCCTGCTCGAGAACGCCGGCAACTACGCGGCCATAGCGCTCCTCGCGCTCACCGCCTTCCTGCCCTGCGGGAGCCGCTTCTCGCTCGACAGCCTCCGCGCCTCCATGGCGCTCCGGGACGAGCAGCGCGACACGGAGCTCAACGACAGCTCGACGACCCCGGAGGCCGAGGTGCAGGCCGGGCGCCTGCCCGGCTGGTCGCCGACCTCGCTCGCGGCGCTCGCGGTGCTGCTGCAGCTCGGCCTCATCTACCTCTGCTCGGCGCTCCAGCAGCGCGGCGACGCGTGGCGCGACGGGACGGCGTTCTACTACGCGCTGCACGTCGACCGGTGGGCGAGCGACGCGGGCGCGTGGCTCCGCGGGGCGCTGCCGCTCGGCACCCTGACCGGGCTCACGTACGGGTTCCGGGCGATGGAGCTCGCGATCCCGGCGCTCCTCTTCGTCCCCGCGCTCTTCCGCTTCACGCGCGGGATCGCCGCCGCGCTGATGCTCCTGCACGGGCTCCTCCTGGGGCTCCTCTTCGACTTCGGGCTCTTCGGCTGGGCGCTCGTGGCCGCGGCGCCGCTCGTGCTGCCCGCCGAGCTCTGGGACGCCTACGAGCGCTCCTGGAACGAGCGGCGGGCCCGCACGATCGTCTACGACGCGGATTGCGGCCTGTGCCTCACGATCTGCCGCCTGCTCAAGCGGCTCGATCTGCGCGGGCACCTGGCGTTCCAGGGCAACACGGCGCTCGACGAGCTCCTCGTCCGCAACCAGACCGGCGCGACGGAGCGCCTCCCGATGCCGAAGGAGGTCACGGCCGAGCTCGTGGACCGGACGGTGCTCGCGGTCGACCGCAACGGGCGGGTGTTCCTGCGCGGCGCGGCCGTCACCGAGGCGCTGCTGGCGCTGCCGTTCGGCTGGCTCGCGTGGCCGCTCAAGCTGCCCGGCGTCTCCCACCTCCTCGACGCGGCGTACGAGCTGGTCGCGACGCGACGGCACCGGATCAGCGCGCTGCTCGGCAAGCAGGCGTGCGGCATCCCGCTGCCCGACGAGGCCCACGCGGACGGGAGCGGCGCGGAGGACGACGCGCCCGCCGGGCCGGCGCCGGCGGCGCGGACGGCGCGCGCTGTCGCGGGATCGCTGCGCGAGGCGGCGGTGCTGGTCGTGCTCGCGGCGATGATCGCGCAGACGGCGAAGGAGAACCCGCTGCCCGGCGCGGCGGCGATCCCGCAGGGCAAGGTGCTCGCGGCCGTGGCGTCGTGGCCGCGCATGCTGGCGCGGTGGGACGTCCTCGCGCCCGAGCCGCCGCGGAGCAACGGGATGGTGGTGATCGACGGCCAGACGCGCGCGTCGAAGCCGATCGATCCGCTCACGGGCGAGGAGCCGGGGCTCGACCCTGCCGGGCACCCCGCCGCGGGGCTCGGCCAGCTCTGGACCGATTACCTCGATCGCATCCGGCGCCCGGCGTGGTCCGGGTTCCAGCGGGCGTTCCGGGACTACCTCGCGAAGGGCGGGCCGCTCTCGGAGGGCGGGAAGCGCGACCATGCGCTGTCGGGCTTCGACGTGTACTGGATCGCCGCGCCGATCCCCGCGCCCGGCGGGCCGCCGCCCGGGTCAGACGCCATCGAGCGGGAGAAGGTGATGTCGCACTCGCGGGGGGGCACGAAGCGGCTCGACGCCGGGCCGGGATCGTCGCCCCGCCCGGTCCTCCGGCGACATCAACCGCTGAACTGAGGCGCTCGCATGGCTGAGCGGGAGAGGGATCCGGGCGCCGCGGACACCGCCGCGCCGCCCGGAAAGGGCGCGCCGCCGCCGGCCGAGGCCGCTGCGCCGGCGCCGCGGGCCGGGGGGCGCCTCCGGCGCGCGGGGCGCTGGATCCGGGAGCGTTACTGCACCATCGACGTCCGCACGCTCGGCCTCTTCCGGCTGGTGCTCGGCGCGCTCCTCGTGGGCGACTGCCTGCGCCACTGGGCCGAGGCGAGCTGGATCTACAGCAACGACGGGGTGCTCACCAACCACTTTCACCTCTTCCGCCCGAGCAGCGGATACAACTTCAGCCTGTATCACGCGTTCTCGTCGACCGCCGAGGTCCACGTCGCGTTCGCGCTCTCGCTGCTCTGCTTCTTCTGCTTCTTCATCGGCTGGCACACGCGGCTGTTCTCGATCCTCTCCTTCCTCCTCGTGACGAGCCGGGACAACCGGATCGTCATGATCGAGAACGGCGGCTATGTCGTCGTGAACCTCATCACCTGCTGGGCCATGTTCATGCCGACCGGCAGGCGCTTCTCGGTCGACGCGCTGCTCCGCTCCTTCCGCGAGCGGCGGGAGCGGACGGCCGCCGATCTCGCGGACCGGAGCCGCCCCGCGTGGGCCGAGCGCCCGTATGTCTCCGGGATCGTGCTGCTCGCGATCCTGAACCTGGCGACCATCTATTACTTCAACGTCGTCAACAAATCGGGCCAGATCTGGCGGCGCGGCGAGACGGTGCATTACGTGCTGCACCTCGATCGCATGGTGACGGGGATCGCGGTCTTCGCGCGGGAGCTGCTCCCGTTCTGGGCGACGAAGGGGATCGCCTGGGCGGTCCTCGTCCTCGAGGCGCTGCTCGTGACGTGGATCCTCTCGCCGTACGGCCGCCGCCTCACGCGCCCGCTCGCCATGGCGGGGATGTGGGCCTTGCACGGCTCGTTCGGCGTGATGATGCGGCTCGGGCCGTTCTCGTGGTTCATGATCGCCTGGTCGTTCCTGCTGCCGACGTCGCAGCACTGGGACGCGCTCGAGCGGTGGTATCGCCGCCGCGCGGCGCCCCGGGTCGTCGTCTATGACGGCGGGTCGCCGCTCGCCTTTGCCTTGATGCGGCTGCTCGTCCGGCTCGACCGGCTCGAGCTGCTCCGGTTCGAGGAGGCGCGGCCGGCGCCCGCCGCGGAGCTCGCGGCGGCCGGGGGCGAGGCGCGCCGGCCGGAGCTCTTCGAGGCGCGCGATCCGCGGGACGGCCGCGTGTTCCAGGGCGCCGCGGCGCTGCGGGAGATCCTGCGAGCGCTGCCCGGAGGGCGCTTCGCGCGGCCGGTCGTCTGGGCGCTGACCCTCGGCGCGCCCGGGGCGCTGCTCGGGCTCGCGGCGCGGCGGCGCGACGAGATCGCCCGCTTCTTCGGGCTCGGGGCGCGGCCCTCGCGCAGGGCGCAGGCGCAGGCGGCGGCGAGCCCGTCGCCGCTCGCGGAGAAGGTCGCGCGCGGCGGGGTGATCGCGCGGGAGACCTTGATTGCGTATCTCGGGCTCTGCGCGGTGAGCCAGGCCATCAACGAGAACAAGAGTGTTCCGGCCTTTCTGAAGCACACCCAGCCGAAGATCGTGCAGGCGACGATCGTGTATCCGCGCCTGCTCCAGGGGTGGGGGATGTTCGCGCCGAACCCGATCACCGACGACGGGTCGATCAGCGTCGACGCGATCACCGTGGATGGGCGGCACGTCGATCCGTTCACGGGGCTGCCGCCGGACCTGGACCTGACCGACGCGCGGGGGCTCGGGCTCGGGCAGATTCAGCAGGACTATTTCAACCGGATCCGGCTCGACCGGAACAAGGTGTTCCGCAGGCCCGGCCTGCAGGACTACCTGCTCCGGTACCACGAGCGCACCGGGCGGCCGGAGGACGAGATCGTCGCGTTCGACGTCTACTGGGTGCGGGATCAGTGCCCGAAGCCCGGGGAGCGCGCGCCGTACAAGAACGAGGCGATCCCGATCCTGTCGTACCGGAAGCCGGGGTACCGGCCGCGCCCGGGGCTGCCGCCGCTGCCGCCGGCGCTGAAGGAGCGGAGCGCGGGGAACTAGGGCTGCGTCCTCCAGGGGCGTTCCAGGACTGAAGCCACGATCGGGGGGGGCGGCGGTCGGCCTGAAGGCCTCGCCGGTGGCCCGGCCCTGGGCGCGGGGGTGGCTCCGGGCATCGCCTCCGGGGCCGGCGCTCCGGCGGGCGCTCTATCGTTTGCCCGCCTGCGCTCTGGCCCCTCCGGCAATGCCCGGAGCCACCCCCGCGCCCAGGGCCTACGCTGGTTCAAGGGAGACATTCCGCCCAACCAGGGACGGGGTCGGTCCATGAATTTGCCGTGGCGAACGCAGGCGCCCCAGGGATCCCGGAGCGTGTCGGCCGACGCCTCTCCGTTCCTGTCAGGAAGGGACGCCTCTGGCCCGTTGACGCATGGATTCGGAGAATTTTGGCGCGCTCGACGTAATGCATGTGGCGCGCGTGATGTAGGCCCTCGTGCCGCGCATCCCGGGCGCAACCGTGCGGCGATCTCTGATAAGAGAGGCGGTCGAGGGTGGGAGATCGCGCTGGCGAGCTCTCGATCCGGGGGCTTGACCCCGAGCCCGGGGAACGCCGAGCACCTCGCAGGCTGCACAGGGCGCCCTTGCTCCGCGGAAGACGCCCCGGGAGATCCAACCATGCGACGCTCGCCACGAAGCCTGATCACCGCGGTCCTGCTGCTGCACTCGTGTCCGGCCTCGGTGGCGGCGGAGCCGCTCCCGCGGCGCCCGCCGCCGACCGGACCCGAGCAGGAGATGCTCGACGAGGCGGAGCGGCTCGTGGACCAAGGGCGAATCGCGGACGCGCGCGACATCCACCTGACGCTGTGGCGGCTCACGAGGAGCGCCTCCGACGCGTTCCGCGTGGGGATGCTGTCGTTCCGGTTGCGCGAGTTCCCGATGGCGGCGGAGTTCCTCTCCATCTACTTCGACATGGTCGGCACCCCCGATGCGCCGAAGATCTGGGTCCCGCCGGGCTTCAAGGAGAGCTACGAGCTGGCGCGCGCCAACTTCGCCGAGGCGCGGCGGCACGTCGGGGCGATCGACGTGCGCGTGAGCGAGCCCGGCGCTGCCGTGCTCGTGGACGGGCGCCAGGTCGGCGTCTCCCCGCTCCCGCGCCCCGTGTACGTCGCTCCCGGCCAGCGCCGCGTGGGCGCGCAGCTCGCAGGGACGCAGGTCGAGGTGCCGGTCGCCATCGACGGGGGCGGCGACCGGACCGTGTGGCTCATGCTCCCGCCCGCCCGAGCGGACATCCCCGCGCCTCCCCCGGCGAGCAAGCCGGTCGATCGGCCCGGCGCGGGGCCGGCTCGGTCCGCGCGCGACCCGGCGCTCCGGTGGTGGACCGTGGGCGGGCTCGCGGCCACGTCGGTGGCGCTCGGCGTCGTCGGGGGCCTCTCGCTCGCAGAGGCCAACGACGCGGCCGGCGAGCGGGACGCCGCCTTCGTCCGGGCGCGCTGGGAGGTCTTCCGTTGCCGGCCGGGGCTCCCGGCCTGCGACGCCCATGCCGAGGCCGACGGGCGCGCGAGGACCTTCACGGCCCTGTCGGTGGGCGCCTTCGTCGGCGCCGGCCTCGCGGCCGGCGGGGCCGTGGCCGCGGGGTTCCTGCTCGCGCCGGAGACGACGGTCCGCGTGGGGGCCGTGGGGACCGCCCCCGGCGTGGCGTTGTCCTTCGCGTGGTAGCGCCCGACCTCGCCCGGGCGTGCTACCGAGTGTGGCGCCAAGCTCATCTTTTTCTGGGTCAGGGCCCACATCGGAGAGAATTTTGGCGCGCTCGACGTAATGCGATCTGCGCGCGTCTTTCGACACCTGAACTTCGAATCTCCCTGTCCTCTGCACGAAGACGCCTGGTATCGTGCCGCGCATGTGGAAGCGGCGCCTGAGCGCCCCCTGCATGGTGCTCCTGGCAGGCGTCGTCTGGGCAGCCTGCAGCGGTGACGCTTATATCGATGTGGAGCAGGAGCCTCCGTGCGATTCGACGGCGGACTGCGGGTCCGAGCTGACCGGAGCGGAGTGCATCGACGGGCGTTGCCGGTGTCCGGAGCTCGGGGACGTGAGCTGCTGCGAGCCTGGCGCCAGGGAGGAGGAGGGGGATCGCTGCGAGCGCGCGTGTCGACCCGTCCGCGAATGCGTCGCTGCTCCCTGCGAGGCGGCCCGGGACTGCCCAGGGCCCGTGGACCCGCGGTGCGGCCAGGCCCTGTGCGTCGCCGGCGTCTGCAGGTTGGCCCTGCGCGAGCAGCTCGAGCACCAGCGCGCTGGCGACTGTCGTGTCGTCAAGTGCGACGATGCCGGGGCGGCTCGGGTCGAGCATTCAGGGAGCGACGTCTTCAACGACGGCAACGAGTGCACGATCGACCGCTGCGCCCACGGAACCAGCGTGCACCTGCCTCACCCGACCGGGCCATCGCCGGAGACGTCGGGATATTGCAAGGACGGTAAGTGGGTTGGTTGTCTCCGGGACGAGGACTGTGGAAACCCCTCCTATGCCTGCTCCACGTCCGGCAGGTGCGTCCACGAATGGTGCGAAAACGGCATCCTGGACGTCTCCTCCGGAGAGACGGCGCTCGACTGCGGCGGCCCCTGCGATCCCTGCGAGTCCGGACAGCCGTGCGACAGCGACGACGATTGCGTCGAGCAGATCTGCGCCGAGGACGGGACGTGCGCGCACGCGCGCTGCGGCGATCGGGTGCTCAACGGCGCGGAGACGGACGTGGATTGTGGCGCCCCATCGTGCCCCGCCTGCGATTCAGGACAGAAGTGCGGCTCACACGAGTCATGCCAGAGCGGCGTGTGCATGGACGGCGTGTGCCGCGACGCGACGTGTAGCGATGGAGTGATGAACGGCGACGAGGCCGCTCGCGATTGCGGCGGCTCCTGCGCCGTGTGCCCGCTGTACGTCGACCGCCCAGACATCGGACACGAGGGATCATGAACACACAGAGAAGCTTCGCCGCGGCGCTCGCGGCGCTCACCATCGCGTCGTCCTGGCTCGCTTGCTCGGACCCTCCGCCGCTTCCGTACATTCCGCCGCCGGAGTGCAGAGGCACGGTGGAGTGTGAGTTGCCTTATAATGTGGACCCGAGGTGCGGGGAGGTGGCCTGCATCGACGGCGCCTGCGTACTCGAGCTGTACGAGACATCGAGGAGCCAGTATCGAGGCGACTGTGAGATCACGCGCTGCCATGACGGGCAACGCGTCGCCGAGCGTGACCCGGACGACGTGTGGGACGATGGCAACCCGTGCACCGAGGACGTCTGCGACCCGACCGGGCCCGTCAACAAGTATGTTAGACCTTCCCCTGCGCCCTCCGGCTCCGGATTCTGCAATGGCAGCGGACAGGAGGTCACATGCCTGTACGACGTGGACTGCGAAGATCCGACGCGGTTCTGCTCCCTCCTCGGGAACTGTATCCCCCTCGAGTGCAAGAACGGCATGCTCGATCCTGATTACGGGGAGACCTACATGGACTGCGGCGGTCATTGCGATCCGTGCAGGATAACGCGGCCGTGCAATAGCAAGTATGACTGCCTCACGGGCGTGTGCGGGCCAGATGGGACCTGCTCCGTCGACCGTTGTCTTGATCGCGTTCAAAACGGTAACGAGACCGACGTGGATTGTGGATTTGGTTGCTACCCCTGCGCGGATGGATATAAGTGTCGGGCCAATGAGAACTGCGAGAGTGGTATTTGCTTCGCCGGCACGTGTCAGCCGCGCACGTGCAGCGACGGCCGGCGGAACGGGGAAGAGGAAGACGCCGACTGCGGCGGGGACTGCCCCCCCTGCAGGTGACGGGCGCTCGCCGGCGGCGAAGAAGATAGGAGAGGAGGAGCTCATGCGCAACATCGGGAGAGCGGCCGCGATCGCCGCTCTGGGCCTCTCGGGGGCGGCGTGCTCACCGGACGAGTATCGGCCCCTCGCGGAGGACGAGGTGGTCACCATCGCCGTCCACGGGTACAGCGCGCCGTTCGTCCGCGATGGTGTCGAGTACCGGGGCGACGCGGAGGCTTATGTCCGGAAGACGGACCCCAGCAACGCGTTCGGCGTTCGGGAGATCGGCGACGGGGAGTACCTCCCCGACACGTTCGTCGTGCGCAGCGGCCAGGAGGAGGTGGAGCTCCGTTGCTATTTCTGGCACGACAGCTATCCGGAGGACGACCTCATCGCCGCCATGTGCCGCGGCTACCTCAGCCGGGCCGAGCCCGGCCAGGCGATCCAGGTCCGGTTCAACGACTTCGACGGATTCGAGGTCGTGATGCCCGAGCTCCCGGAGCTCACCACGCCCGAGGAGGACAGCGAGTTCAGCCTCAGCTCGGGCGAGGATCTGGTGCTGTCGTGGGAGCCGCTGGGCACCGACGACCGGATGGGCTGGTCTCTCGGACCTGTCAGCTTCGACGATCCGGGGCCTTGCGTGGATGACGTCTCCTGGGATCGTTCGGATGGCTTCACGGAGGACACCGGCTCGTTCATCGTTCCCAAAGAGTCGTACCCCACGGGTCTTCCCGCCGAGGGGTGCCAGGCCTTGCTTCGGTTCGACCGCGGCCGCCTCGGGACCACGGACCCTGCCATCCAGAGGGGCTCGATCCTCGCCCGCCAGCAATACAAGGTGCGGATCACGCTGAAGCCCTAGGGCGCCGATCCCGTTGAACGAGCGAGAGCTCAACCGCCAAGACACCAAGGACGCCAAGAAGTGATCCTCTCCTTGGCGTCCTTGGTGTCTCGGCGGTTCGAGTCTCTGCACTTCTCAGTGGTTTCAACCCGTTGGTCGCCCTGGGTCTGCGTCCCCCGAGGTCGTCGCGGGGAAGGGGGGCTGCGCTCCGGCGGGCCACGAACGGGGCCCACCGGAGCGCAGGCCCCGCCCCACGCTCGTGGTCACGCCCACCTCTCGGCCTGAACGCCGTGTTGCACGGACAGAGATCACGACGCCGACGACGGCAAGCGGCGCCGGGCGAGCGTGGGCCACATTTCATGACGGTTTGCATGTCCACGCCATGCCCGCCCCCCCTTGCGGTCATCTCGGTTTCCAATAATGCGTCCTTGACAGATCGTTCCTCGATGCGTTGTCATCCGCGCTCGGGGGTCGAGAATGCCGTCCGGGATACCTGCCACCTCGGATCGATCCGAGCGAGGCAGCAAGTGGTTCGCCTGTCGCAAACGGCTCATTCACTGCATGGGGACCGGGCTGCTCGTGGGGCTCGCGTCCCTGGGCGCGGCATCCTGCGCTCCGACGGCGCCCGCTCGCCCCGAGGACGCGGTCATCCTGGGAGCGCTCCTGCCCTTCTCCGGCAGCGAGTCGGCCATCGGCCGGAACCTCGAACAGGCGATGTTGCTCGCCATCGAGGACGTGAACGCAGCGGGGGGGCTCGACGGGAGGCCGTTCCACCTCCGGAGCCGGGACAGCCACTCGAGCCCGGAGCGTGGGTTGGCGCAGCTCTTCGAGCTGCTTTATACGGATCGGGTCGCCTACCTGATAGGGCCCGAGGAGAACGATCTCGCCCGCGAGATCGCGCAGGACGTGACGGCGCTCGACGTGTTTCACATGCTGCCGGGGTATGCCGCGCCCACGGTCGCGCGCAGCGAGACGAGGGGAGGCCGGATGCGGCTCGCCCCTTCCGCGTTCCACGTCGGCTGCGCCCTGGCGAAGCTCGCCGTCTTCGAGGGCATCGACACCGTGAACAGCCTGACGGCGCGGGACGACTACAACGTCGGCGTCAGCAGCGCGTTCTCGACGCGGTTCACGGTGCTCGGCGGCACGATCCTCCCCTCGGTGACGTTCACGTCGGGCGAGCTGACGTACACGACCCAGATCAAGGCCGCGTTCGCGTCGCGCGCCGAGCGCACGCTCCTGGCCGCCTACCCCGCCACCGCCTCGACCATCGTGACCGAGTGGACCGTCTCCGGGCGCCCGGGCACCTGGTTCCTCGGTCCTGCGCTGCGCACCGAGGTGCTCCTCGCCAACATTCCCACGGGCGCTCTCGATGGCTTCCTGGGGGTCTCGCCGTCGCTCAGCCTGCGCAGCGAGTGCCATGTCGCGGGCGGAGCCCAGGGGACGGTCGAGTGCACGACCGGGAACGCCGCGGCCTTCATCGCGCGCTTCTCGCGCCGGTGGGACGGCGAAGCGCCGCTGCCCGCGGCGCACTTCTACTACGACGGCGTCGTCCTGCTCGCGATGGGCCTCGTGTACGCCCAGGCGACGAGCGGGACGATCCCGTCGTCCGGATTCGAGCTGCAGAAGATCATCCGCGAGCTCAACCGCCCCGGCCATGACGCGGCCTCGTGGCGGGACATGAAGGCGGCGATGGCCAGGCTCCGCGCGGGGATCCCGCTGCGGTACGTCGGGGCAGCGGCCGAGTACGAGTTCGACGACTACGGGGCGAGCAGGCATCATTTCATGCAGCGGTGGACCATCGACGGCGACGCCTTCGTCGACCTCGCCCCCGTCGCCGTGGACTGCCCCTTCCGCCAGTGATCTCGCCGCGCGCACGAGCGTCACGCAGGCTCGATTCTCACGCAGGGGCTCCGCGAGCGATTGGAGCCATGAAGGAAGAGGAGGGATCCATGACGAGGACTGGACGATGCTGGATGGCGGCGCTGGGGCTCATGTTGACGACGGCGGCGTGCGGATCGGGCGACACGGTCGGATCGGGCGAGAGGGCCGAGCCCATCAAGCGAGCGCCGATGGTCGAGAACGAGTTCACCCCGGTGGAGCTCGAGGCGACGATCGACGCGCTCGTCGCCAGGATCAACGAGAGCTCGCTCGATCCGATGCAGATGGCGGTGCTGGTGAAGTCCATCGACGGCTTCTTTGCGCCGGTCGCCACGGGCGCGGGCCGAGCCATGGGCGAGCTCGGCGCCACGGGGAACGTGGTCGCGGGCCTCGGCCGGACGGGCGAGCTGGAAGAGAGGGTGGAGCACCAGAACGAGCAGATCCGACAGGCGGTGGCGGGCGGCACCGAGGGGATCGGCATCGCGCCGTTCGGCCAGGGCAACGCTGCCGTCATCGATGAGGCCGTCGAGCAGGGGATCCACGTGGTGACGCTCGACACCGACCTGAAGGACTCGCGGCGCTCGCTCTACGTCGGGACGATCAACGAGCCCGCCGGCGCCACGGCGGGGAGGACCCTGCTCGAGGAGCTGCCCGAGGGGCCGGGGACGGTGATCCTCCACGGCAGCACCGATGAGACCTGGGCCGACGGGATGGATCGGACGCGGGGCGCCCAGGAGGTGCTCACGAGAGCCGGTTACACCGTGGTGGTGAGCTCGGTCATCTGGTCCAACGAGAAAGAGCTCGACGATGTCGAAGCGATGAAGGCCGCGATCGTGGCCGCGGACCCGCCCGTCGTGGGAATGCTCGGCCTGTTCAGCGTGTCGTATCGCTGCGCGATGGCCGCGGAGGCCGCGGACCAGCCGGGCCTCCCCATCGTGGCCTTCGACTTCGATCCGAAGACCGTCGATTACATGCGTCAAGGCCGCATCAAGGCGACGCACGTCCAGCGGCAGTACTACGAGGGGTACATCGTGCCGTACATCCTCTACGGCATGAAGAGCATCGGCCTCGAGGCGACCAGGGACATCCTCGCTCGGCACATGGTCGACGAGACCCGGTTCAACCTCGGCATCGACGTGGTGCCGGCGGGCAAGGTCGACGACTACAACGCCTTCCTCGACTCGATCGGCGCGAATCAGTAGCGATGTCGTAGCTCGAAGGGGGAGCCGGAGCGGCGGACGGGTAGAACCCCCCGCGAGGACGCCGGGGTTCGGGGCCTTCCGCGCCCTGCGGGCCCCGTCGCGTAACAGCCACGCTGCCGTGCGCGCCCCCAGCGGTCGCCGACGTTCACGACCACGTCCACGACACGAACCTCGAGACCCCGACGCAGGCGGGCATCTTCCAGGTCAAGAACACGGTGAACGGCAAGGTCCTGCTCGGCAGCAGCACGAACCTCCATGGACCGCTCAACAAGCACCGTTTCATGCTGTCGATCGGCATGCACACGAACCAGGAGCTCCAGAGGGACTGGAAGCTGCACGGCCCGGACGCCTTCACGTTCGAGGTGCTCGAGGTCGTGAAGCCCAAGGACGATCCGGGGTTCTCCGTGTCGGACGAGCTCACCCTGCTCGAGCAGATCTGGCTGGAGAAGCTGTCGCCGCTCGCGCCGCGCGGCTACAACACCGGCACGCGCATTCGCGAGTGAGGCCGCTCCGCGGCGCCCGACGAGGCTCGCGCCGCGCACCCCCGGGACGAGCTCCGCGACGCCGTCCCACCGGACCCGCTGTCGCACACCCGCGCACGCCCCCGCCATCGGATCACCCGCCTCCTCCGCCGCTCGCCAGGGCTGGACCGCCACGATCGCCACCCCTACCCTCGGGGCCTCCATGCAATCGTGACCGAAACGTCACCCAGCGGTCGCCGTTGCCCTCGGGGCGCCGCGGCGGCTCGTGCGGGCGCGGCGTGTCGGTCAGGGGTGGTCCAGCGATGAAGAACGATCCGAGCTTTCCCGACGCCAGATTCCAAGCCCCCGGCCCGGGCCCCTGGGAGCTCGAGCGGGCGCACTTCTCGCGACCGATCTCCCGGTTCTCCGTCGAGCCGCTCATGTACGGGATGCCGAGGGGCTTCGCCGAGGGGGCGGAGCGCTACGGGCTCCTCATGAGCCACTTCAGGCCGGCGCTCGTCAGCGGTTTCCTCTACATGCAGGCCGTGGCCGTCGGCGCGCGGGAAGGGGCGAGCGGGCCGCCGCCGAAGCCGCTCCTGTGGCTCCTCCTGCGCCTGCACCCCCGGCTGCGCGAGCGCGTCGAGCGGTCCCGCAAGGTCTTCGAGACCAGGCTGTGGCGCGAGGACCTCGACCGGTGGGATCGCGTCGACCGGCCCCGCGCCACCGAGAGGAACCTCGCCGTCCAGGCCGTCGACCCCGCCCGGCTCGACACGGACGCGCTGATCGCGCACCTGCGCCGCGTCCAGGCCCACCTGGAGGCCATGATCGCCCTGCACCACCGCTACAACTTCCCCAGCGTCCTGCCCGTGGGCGACTACCTCGCGCACGTCGCCGCGTGGACCGGCGCGAGCCCCGGCGAGGCGCTCGCGCTCCTGCAGGGGACCACGCCGCTCGCGAAGGGCGTCGCGGCCGAGGAGCTCGCGGCCCTCTCCAGCGCCCTGCGCGCGAGCGCGGCGGGCCGCGACGCGCTCGCCCAGCGCGGCGACCCGCAGGCGGTGCTCGACGCGCTCGCCGCCCTGGAGGGCGACGTCGGTCAGGCCACGCGCGCTTACCTCGACCTCGTGCGGTTCCGCACCGTGGGCTACGACGTGGCCGACAAGACCGGCGGCGAGCTGCCCGAGGTGCTCGTCCGGGCCATCCGCGCGGCCGTCGACGGCGACCGCGGCGACCGGGCGCTCGCCGCGCGCGACGCCCGGGAGAAGGCGCTGCGCGAGCGCGTGCCCGCGGCCCACCGCGCCCAGTTCGACGAGCTACTCGCCGAGGCGCGCCGCACGAACCGGCTCCGCGACGAGCGCGCCCTCTACTCGGACGCCTGGGGCACCGGGCTCGCCCGCCGGGCCGTCCTCGAGGCCGGGCGCCGCCTCGCCGCCGCCGGCACGATCGACGACCCCGAGCACGCCGTGGACCTCTCCCTCGACGAGATGATCGGCCTCCTGCGCGATCGGCGCGCGCCGTCCGCCGCGGAGGTCGCGCGGCGCGCCCGCTTCCGCGCGACGGCCACCCTCGCCGACGCGCCCCCGTGGCTGAACATGCCCCCCGGCCCGCCGCCCCCGCTCGACCTGCTCCCCGCCCCCGCGCGCCGCGCCACGCGGGCCGTCGACGCCCTCCTCGCCGCCATGTCCGTCGAGTCCGAGGCCAGGAACACCGAGGCGACCGTCCGCGGCCTCTCCATCAACGACGGCGTGTACGAGGGCACGGCGCGCGTCGTGATCCACCCGGACGACTTCGGGCGGATCCAGCAGGGCGACGTGCTCGTGACGCGCGCGACGTCGGCGTCGTTCAACGTCGTGCTCCCGCTGCTCGGCGCCATCGTGACCGACCGCGGCGGGCAGCTCTGCCACGCGGCGATCGTCGCGCGCGAGTACGGCATCCCCGGCGTCGTCGGCACGCGGGACGGCACGACGACGATCCCGGACGGGGCGCGCGTGCGCGTCGACGGCGCCGCCGGCGAGGTGACGGTCCTCGCCAGGGCGCCCGAGCGCCGCGCGCAGGAGGCGACGCTGTGATCGCGGGCCTGCACGAGGCGCTCCACGAGGCGGAGTTCGGGGGCAAGGCGGCGCAGCTCGGGCGCGCGCTGCGCGGGGGCCTGCCGGTGCCGCCGGGCGTCGCGCTGTCGGCGGGGTTCGTCGCGCGGGTCGTCGCCGGCGAGGGCGCGGCGGTGGACCGGCTGGTCGAGGCGTTCCGCGCGCTCGACGGGCCGGTGGCCGTGCGGTCGTCCGGCGTCGGCGAGGACGGCGCCGCGGCGAGCTTCGCGGGGCAGCACGCGACGGAGCTCAACGTGCGGGGCCGCGACGGCCTGCTCCAGGCCGTCCGCAGGGTGCACGCCTCGGCGCGCACCGAGGCCGCGCTGGCCTACCGGCGGAGGCTCGGGCTGCCGCCGGAGCCGCGCATGGGGATCGTCGTGCAGCGGCTCGTGCACGCCGACTGCGCGGGGGTGCTCTTCACGCGCAACCCGGCCACGGGCGCCGACGAGCGCGTGGTCGAGGCGACGTGGGGCCTCGGCGAGGCGGTCGTCGCCGGCCTCGTGACCCCGGACAGCTACCGCATGGCCCGGGGCGGGCGCGTCCTCGAGCGGCGGCCGGGCGACAAGGACGTCGCCATCGTGTGGGCCGAGGAGGGCGGCACGCGCGAGGTCGAGGTCGAGCCCGAGCGGGCCGCGGCGCTGTGCCTCGACGACGCGCGGCTCGCCGCGCTGGAGGCGCTGGCCGCGGCGTGCGAGGCGGCGTTCGGCGGCACGCAGGACCTCGAGTGGGCGTTTGCGGGCGACCGCCTGGTGCTGCTCCAGCGGCGGGCCATCACGCGTGGCTGAGGCCTCGTCTCGGGCGGAGGGCTCGTCCCGGGCGGAGGGCTCGTCTCGGGCGGAGGGCTCGTCTCGGGTGCCGGTGCGGCTGCTCGCCGCCATCGTGCTCTCGACGGCGCTCGCGCCGCTCAACTCCACGATGGTGGCCGTGGCGCTGCCCGAGATGGCGCGCGACCTCCACGAGGGCTCGGGCGAGCTCCGCCAGGGGCTCGTGACGAGCTACCTGCTCACGAACATCGTCCTGCAGAGCCCGGGGGGGAAGCTCGGCGACCGGCTCGGCCACCGGCGCGCGCTCGCGCTGGGCCAGCTCGTCTTCGCCGCGGGCGCCGCGCTCGCCTACGTGTGGCCGGTGCTCCCGGTGCTCACGGCGTCGCGCATCGTGATGGCCGCGGGCGGCGCGATCCTCGCCCCGAGCGCGACGGCCATGCTCCGCACGGAGCTGCCGCCCGAGGTGCGCGGCCGCGCGTTCGGCGCCTTCGGGGCGATGATGGGCCTCGCGGCGGGCGCGGGGCCGAAGGTCGGGGCGCTGCTCGTGGCGCACTTCGGGTGGGCGTCGATCTTCCTCGCGAACGTCCCGGTGTTGCTCGTCGCGGCCGCGCTCGCGCACCTCGGCGCGCGCGCGGCGTCCCCGGCGCCCGCCGCGCTCGCCGCGCCGGCGGCCCCCCCTGCGCCCGCTGCGTCCGCGGCCCCCGCCGCGCCGGCGGCCCCCGCCGCGCCGGCGCGCTTCGACCTCGTGGGCTCGGCGCTGCTCGGCGCCTCGCTCCTGGGCCTCGTCATCGGCCTCGAGAACGCCCACCTCCGCTGGGCGGCCGCGCTCGGCGCGCTGGGCCTCGTGCCATTCGTGCTCTGGGAGCGGCGCGCCGCGGACCCGGTCATCGACTTCTCGCTGTTCCGGCGGCGCACCTTCGTCGGCGGCAGCCTGATCATCGCCCTCCAGAACTTCGCCATGTACTCGGTCATGTTCGAGCTGCCGCAGGTGGCCGCGCGGCTGTTCGACGTGGCGCCGCGCGACGTCGGCAACACGCTGGTGGCGATGATGGCGATGATGGTCGTCGCCTCGCCGCTCGCGGGGCGCGGCTCCGAGCGGTTCGGGGCGCGCGCCGTCGCCCTGCTCGGCGGCTCGCTCGCCCTGGTCGGCATGGTCCTGCTCGCGGCGCGGCCGCTCGGCGCCATCACCGACGCGGCGCCGGCGCTCGCCCTGCTCGGCGCGGGCCTGGGCCTCACGTCCGCGCCGTCCCAGGCCGCCGCCATGAGCGACGTCCCGCGCCACCAGAGCGGGATGGCCGCGGGCCTCACCTCGACGATGCGCTACCTCGGGGGCATCGGCGGCCTCACCGTGCTCGGCCTGGTCCTCTCCGAGGCCCGCGCGCCCGAGGTCGTGGTGCGCGAGCACACCACGGCCATCGCGGTCTTCGGCGTCGCGCTGCTCCTCGCGATCGGCTGCGCGCTGACGCTCCCCGGCCGCGGCGCGGCGCCGGCCAGGGCGTCCCGGTGACTCCTCTTCTTCCACGCTGATTCCAGCGGAAGCGCCGCGCCCGATTCGGCCTCACTTCCAGTTGACGGTGGCCCAGCCGCGTGCAGGAATGCTGAACTGGAGCTTCGTGCCGGCCACGCCGAGGGTGGTCGCCTTCGCTGAATTGCCGGAGTTGTGCAGGATCGTGACGAGGGTGCCGTCAGGGTTCTTGAAGGCCAGCGCGTCGCCGCCGGTCGTGCCGACGCGCGTCGCCCCAGGATCGACGTACTGGGAGACGTGGCGGAAGACGTGGTAGACGGGCGTCACGTTCAGCGTCTTGGTCGCCGTGTCCACGGTAAGGAGCGCGTTCTGGGGCCACGGCCGCTGCGAGTCCAGGTTCTTCCCGGCCGTGTCCAGCACCATGTTCCAGGCGCTGTACGAGCTCACACCGGCCTTGATCCAGTCGCGGATGAGCCCCCAGCTCTCCACGGCATAGGCGTGGTCGTTCGGCGCCGCGTTCCGGTTGAATGTCGCGTCGATCCAGGGATAGTTGCCGCACTTGTGCTCCGTCTGCACGATCGGCAGATTGCGCGATTTCAGGCTGGCCACGCTGCCCATCACGTTCCACTGCAGCCCGAAGCCCTTGACGTACTTCATCGCGGTGGCGTCGCCGGTCACGGCGTCGAGGATCGCCACGTCCGCCCCGGCAGCGTCGTTGGACATCGTGCCGAGATAGATCTGCGCCGCGAGCCCTCGCTCTTCGAACGTCGGCCCGAGGTAGGTGCCGATGAACTTGGTCATGAGCGGCGCCGTCCACAGGCAGCTCGGATATCTCGTCTCGTAGTTGGGCTCGTTCTGGGGGTGGATCGCCTCGATGGTCAGCCCCTCCTCCGCGTACGCCTCCACGAACTTCGCGAGGTACAGGGCATACGCTTGCAGGATCGTCGCGTCGTCCTTCATCCTGCCGCCATCCATGGCGCCGTTGCTCTTCATCCAGGTGGGGGGCGTCCAGGGGCTGGCCCAGAGGTGGAGGCCGGGCCTCACGCCGAGCGCCGCCTTGATGTACGGGATCAACTTCTCCCTGTCCCGATCGATGGAAAAGCTCTCCATCGCGGTATCGTTCGGCGTCTCGTTGAGGGTGTAGCGATCCATCGCGAAGTCGCTGGCGCCGATGGGGATGCGCCCGTAGACGAAGGCCGCTCCCTCGTGCGCGTCGAAGAGGAGCTTGATGGCGCGCGCCCTCTCCGGCTCGCTGAGCATGGAGAGCACGTGCCACCCCACCTCGTTGAAGGTGCCGCCGAAGCCGTCCCACCGCTGGTGGGTGGTCGCGTCGTCGACGGTCACGTCGGCGTTGCCGCTCGTCACCTCCGTCGGCGTCTCGATCTTCCAGTAGTCGTCCTGACCGGAGGTGATCAGCACGGGCTCGATCACGACGGGCCCGCCGCCGGTGGACGAGCTGCCACCGCCGCCTTCTCCGACCGGAGCGCCGCCGTCGCCGCCCGGGTCCGTCGCGCCGCCCGTGCCCCCACCGCCGCTCGCCGCGGCGCCGCCCGTGCCCGGACCGCCGCCCGTTCCCCCGCCCCCGGGGCCCGCCGCGCCGCCGCCCGGCCCCGTCGCGCCGCCCGCGCCGCCCTCGCCCTCGGGTTCGGTCGGGCCGGTCGAGGAGCCGCAAGCCGCGAAGAAAAACGCGAGCAAAATGCCGGTGGTCGATGCAAGTGTCCTGTTCATCGCGAAGCTCCTCGATCCTGGGGTGCAGGCCCCTGGCGGTGCCTGCAGCAGGGGGCCGAACATGGCCGTCCTTAATGCCCAAGAGGCGTCGCGGTGATCCGACCGACGCGATGTTTTCCGAGGGGGGAGCCTCTGCGCGAGGCCCGCCAGGACGCGGTGTGTCAGACAGGCCCGGCTTCGCCAGCGGTAGGCGGCGCGCGAGGCGTGCCCGCGGGGCGGGGTCTCTGGCGCGATGACACGTTCGAGGCGACGCGGGCCGGGCTCAGCCTCCGGGCTGGCTCGCCGGATCCGCCGGATCGGTCCCCGCGTCCTCCTCGTCCCCATCGAGCGCCCCGTCGCCATCCCGGTCGAGCGCCATCCGCACCCCTGCGCCCGGCGGCGCGCAGGTATAGGTCAGCGGCGTCCCCGCGGCCGCGATGAGGCGCAGCGTCGCCGCGCCGATCGCCGCGCTCCCCGCCCTGTTCCGGCGGAACGCGCCGTCGCCCTGGTAAAGGAACCCCACCTCCTCCTTATGGACGCGGCCTTTCACCACCAGATCGCACTCGCCCACATCGGCGCGCGCCATCAAGAGATCCACGCGCTGCTCGGCCGCCGGATCGCCCGCGCCGGCGAGCGTCATCTGCTGGCCCACGATGGGCGCCAGGTTGGTCTCGAAGGCGTGGAGATAGTCGGTCACCTGCCGGCGCAGCACGTCGCCCGCCTCGCCCGGCGGGAAGCCTTCGACCCCTGGCGCCTCGTTGAAGCCGAGCTGATCGTGGAAGCGGAAGATCGTGTCCATCGTCCCGTCGTGGCCGAAGCCGAACCCGCGGATCTGATCGCCCTGGAACCCTTGGTCACGATCGTTGAAGCGAGGGTTCTGCGCCATGCCGAACATGCCCACCTTCGCGTAGAGGCCGCGGAGCTGGGCGACCTTGAAGCTCTGGAAGATGAAATCGAACGTGTAGCGCCCGTCGGTCCCGAAGAAGCCGGGGAAATCGACCCCGTGCTCGGCGTTGCCCGACGGATCGAGCACATGGCACGTGCTGCACGCGCCGCCCGGCTCGGTGAAGAACGCCTTGCCCGCCTCCTGATCGGGGGTGAGCGTGTCGTCCAGCCGGCGAATCGGGTTGGGCGGATACATGAGCTGGAGAATGAAGTCGGTGAACGCCTGCATGTCCGCCTCGGGGATGGGCGCGTCCCGCCCGAGCAGGCCGACGAACGCCACGTCGAACTTCTTGAACGCGGCCTCCTCGTCGAAGGTGCCGCCGTCCGGCTGCGCGCTCGGCGCGTCGTTCCCGCCGGTGCGGTCTCCCCGCCAGTGCATCGGGCCGTGGTTGGCCATCCCGCGCAGGGTCTGCGTCGTCATCGGCCCCTTGAGCGCGGCGAACTCGGCGGGCTCGCCGAAGAGCGTCGGATCGAGCACGAACGGGCCCGGCATCGGCGTGTTCACCGCGTCGGGGTCGCCGAGGTCCCACGCCAGGCCGTCGACGTCGCCGGAGACATGGCAGCTCGCGCAGGCCGAGTCCCCGCGGCTCGACGAGAACGAGGCGTCGTAGAGGAAGCGGCGGCCGCGGATCACGCTCTCCGGCTCGGGGCTATGCATCGGCGCGCGCGCGACCTCGGCCCGGTCGTCGAGATCGATGACCGCGATGGAGTTGTCGAAGCGCGTGAGGGCGTAGAGCTGCCCGCGCGCCTCGTCCAGCACGAGGCCGGTCGGCCCGCCGCCGGGGACCGGGATCTGGTGCGCCACGTCGGGCACGAACGTGTCGCCCTCGAGCGCCGCGGTGGAGAAGACGCCGATCTTGTCCGAGCCGAGCGCGGCGACGTAGAGCGTCTGCCCGTCCCCCGAGACGGCCATGCCCTGGGGCAGCGCGAGGCTCTTCTGGTTCTCGGCGCTGGGGACCGGGGCGCAGCACGCGCTGTCATCGATGTGCTTGTTCAGGTGCCGCGGGGCCACGGCGCCCGTCGCCGGATCGAGCACCGTGATGCGGTTGTGGTTGAATCGGCCGCGCACGCTGTGGCCCGCGAAGGCGCCGGCGCCCTCGAAGCGCTGCTCGTTGAACGCCTCCGTGTTGGTCACGTAGACGCGCCCGCTCACCGGGTTGACGGCCAGGTTGTAGAGGATCGTGCCGACCCCCTGGAACGCGCCCGACGGGCCCGCCATGGGCGCGGGCGGGTCGGCCAGGGCGTCGAGGACGAAGACGTCCCTGTCGGGGAGCGCGAAGCTCACCTTGTCGTCCCAGGATCGATCCAGCTCGTCCACCCAGCGCTGGCCGTCGAACCGGACGATGAGCGGCGCCGAGGGCTGCGCGACCCCGGCGAAGTTGGTCGTCGGCGGCGGCAGGCCGAGGCCCAGGTTCACGACGTTGGCCTCCACCACCGTGGTGCGGTTGCCGGAGTGGAAGGTCGCCGCGTAGACGCGCGCGCCGTCGGGCGAGGCGGCGAGCGCGCGCGGCGTGTCGCTGAAGAGCGTGACGATGGTGAGCGGCGCGGGGCTCGGGCTCGTCGCGGAGAAGACCCAGACGTCGGCGCGGCCCACGCCCGGCGTGGTGAGCGCCGGGTCCACGGGGCTGTTCTGGCCGCGGTGCGCCGTGGTGATGAAGGCGCGGCCCTTGCCGGGGCCGGCGAAGACGATGTCGCGCGGCTCGTCCCCGACGAGCAGCGTGCGCACCACGCGGGCCTCGTGGGGCTTCGAGACGTCGACCACGCTCACGCTGTCGGAGAGGTGGTTGACGACCCAGACCTCGTCGTCGCTGCGGGCCGCGACCGCGACCGGCTCCAGGCCGACGGCGACGGAGCCGCGGTGCATGAGCCGGCCCTTCTTCACCTTGAAGATCTCCAGCCGGTTGTCCGGCGTGTTGACGGCGAAGAGCGTCGACCCGTCCGGCGAGAGGGCGAGAGGCCGGACCTGGCCGCTCTCGAAGAGGGCATAAGACCGACCGGCGGCGAGGGCGCTCGGCGCGAGGGCGCTCGGCGCGCTCGCGACAGCCCGGGATTCGTCGGCCAGCGAGCCGGTGTCGGCGCAAGCGCCCAGCGCGAGCGCCGCCAGCCCGAGCGCTGGGAGCGACCGGAGAACAAGCTTCATCATGGGTACCTCCGAGGCGAGGGGAGCCTTTCACGATATCCCAGGTGTCGGGGCTCACGGCGCCGCCCGGTCGCCGTCTCGCCGCGCCGACGATCGGGCGAGCTGATGCTCCTCGCCGCGCTGCGCCGCGCCGCGGCGGGACGTTTTCCGCGGCGCCACCGGGCGGCGGATCGTGATGTAATGGCCGTGTTCTTCCCCCGGGCGGCTCCCGCCCGGGCCAGCCCACGGTGCCCTCTTGAGCGATTCTGCCCCGAAAGCGACGATCGCCGTCCTCGAGCGCAACCGGGTCGTCGGCCAGCGGATCGCCCGCGTCATGTCCGCGGCCGCCGGCATGCAGGACGTGCCGGTGGCCAGCGACCCCGCCGAGCTGCGCGACCGGCTGTCCGAGCGCCCCCTCTTGCTCGGCTGCGACGCCGCCGACCTCGAGCTCGCGCTCGAGTGGGCGGCCGAGCGCTATCCCAGCCTGCACCTGCTCGTGTGGACCTCGGGGAGCACCGACGCCGTGCTCCACGCCGCGCTCAAGGAGCCGCGGCTCTCCAGCATCGTCGGCTGGCCGAGCTTCGCCTCCATGCCGCGGCCGTGGGAGATCGCCCTCGCGGTCCGGCGCATCCTGAAGCCGCTCGCCCTGCCGCCGCGCCTGTCCGACCTGCTCTCGTGGGGCGCCACCATCGTGAAGTGGCGGCCCCGCACGAGCGAGGATCGGGACCGGACCGTCGCCGAGGTCGCGCACTGGGCCGAGCGCGCCGGCGCGCCCGCCCGCGTGGCCGAGCGGCTCGCCGCGCTCGCGCACGAGCTGCTCATGAACGCCATGTACGACGCGCCGATCGACGGCCGCGGGCGCCCCCGCTACACGCACGACCGGCGGCGCGACCTCGTGCTCGAGGAGAGCGAGATCCCCACGCTCCGGCTCGGCACCGACGGCGCGCACCTCGCGCTCCAGGCCCACGACCCGTTCGGCGGCCTGCGGCGCCACCACGTCTTCGAGGGCATCACGCGCGGCCTGAGCGCCCGCGCCGCGGACGCCTCGCGCGGCGACGTGCTCGACACCTCGCGCGGCGGCGCCGGCCTCGGGATGCTCAAGATCTACGCGGCCGGGGCGGTGCTCGTCATCGACGTCGCGCCTACCTCGTCCACGATGGTCACGTCCTTCTGGGACCTCGACGTGAACCCGCGCGAGTTCCGCTCGCTGCCGGCGTCCCTCCACTTCTTCGAGCGCTCCACGTCGACCGTCGAGACCCTGGAGCGGCCGGGGTGGTAGGTCGGGGGCGGGCGGTGGCGGGGCCCCCGGGGTGCTCCCCTCCGGGGCTTGCGTTCCGGCGAGCCCCTCGCGTGGCTCGCCTGCACTCCAGCCCCTCCGGGAAGCACCCCGGGGGCCCCGCCACCGCCCGCCCCCGGGCGACGCGTCCGGAGGGGATCGGTGGCTGAGATCGATCCGCTCCTCGTGCGGCAGCTCCGGCGGCTCGGGATCGAGGATATCGACGAGCCGCCGGACCGGGAGACGTGGCACAAGGTCGTCGCGCGGATCAGCGAGCACTACCGGCACGTCGCCGATGACAGGAGCTTGCTCACGCGGTCGCTCGACCTCTCCACGAACGAGATGGGCGCGCTCCACCGGCAGCTCCTCGCCGAGCGGGACCGGCTGCGCAGCGTCGTCGTGGCCATCGGCGACGCGCTGACCATCTTCCACGACGCGGCGAGCTCGCAGGCCGAGCCGGACCGGCCGCTCGACGCCGGCTCCGCGGTCTCCACGACCACGCGGCGCTTCGCCGCCAGGCTCGGCGAGATCCTCTCCCTGGGCGGCGCCGCGCGCGGCGCCGCCGGCTCGCGCGACTCGGACGAGGCCATCAACGAGGTGCGCGTCCAGCTCGTCGGGCTCGGGGACCGGCTCGTGCAGCTCCTGGCCGACACGGCCGAGAAGGCGTCGCTGAAGAAGCAGCTCGAGGTCGCGCGCGCCGTCCAGCAGATGCTCGTGCCCGGCGAGGACGTCATCGCGCGGGGCGCCCTGCGGCTCGCCAGCCACTTCCAGCCCGCGGCCGAGTGCGGCGGCGACTTCTGGACGTTCCACGACCTGCCGGGCGGCAAGATGCTCACGGTGATCGGCGACGTGACCGGCCACGGCATCTCGTCCGCGATCATCACCGGGGCGGCGAAGGCCGCCTGCGACCTCGCGCGCACGCTCGAGCGCGACGCGCTCACCCCCGCGCGGCTGCTCGCGCTGATGAACTGCTGCATCTTCGAGGCGGGCAAGCAGCGCTTCTTGATGACCTGCGCGGCGAGCGTCTTCGATCCGGAGGACCGCTCGCTGACCTTCGCGAACGCCGGCCACCCGTTCCCGTACCTCGTCAGGAACGGCGCCGTGCGGCAGCTCGCGTCGCAGGGCTCGCCGCTCGGCGCGGCGAGCTCGGCCGAGTACGCGTCGAGCACCGTGCAGCTCGAGCGCAGCGACGCGCTCCTCTGGTTCACCGACGGCGTGACCGAGTGCGAGAGCGCGGCGTCCGAGCAGTTCGGCGAGC
This sequence comes from Sorangium cellulosum, assembly GCF_004135735.1. Lineage (GTDB taxonomy): Bacteria > Myxococcota_A > Polyangia > Polyangiales > Polyangiaceae > Sorangium > Sorangium cellulosum_F. The sequence goes on from NZ_CP012670.1 coordinate 10,164,375, forward strand.
GGCGGCTCCGGGCGCTCTTCCAGAGCGTGGCGACGTACACGCCGGAGGAGGCGCGCGACGCGATCATGGCGGCGGTCTCCCGCTTCCACGGCGGGCGCCCGCTCGACGACGACATGACGCTCGTCGTGGCCCGCGTGCTGTAATCTGCGGGCGAGGCGCCCCATGATCCTCGAGACGTTCCACTACGACCGGGAGCCCAGGAGGTGGTCGGTGCGGGCGCTGCCCGTGCTCGACAGCGACCGGACGCTGGTGCTGGTGTTCGGGGCGCCGGAGTTCGCGGACGACCCCGGGGCGATCCGGGAGCTCAGGCGGGCGTACCCGAGGTCGCACATGGTCGGCTGCTCGAGCGCGGGCGAGATCGCGGGCGCGGCGGTGCGGGACGGGACGCTGTCGGTGGCGGTGGCGCGGTTCGAGCGCACGGCGCTGCGGACGGCGCAGGTGGAGGTGGGGAGCGCGGCGGAGTCGTTCGCGGCGGGGCAGGCGCTGGCGCGCAAGCTGGACCGCCCCGGGCTGCGCGGGGTGCTGGTGCTGAGCGAGGGGCTCGGGGTGAACGGCAGCCAGCTCGTGCGCGGGCTGAACGCGGCGCTGCCGGAGTCGGTGGTGGTGACCGGGGGGCTGTCGGGGGACGGGACGCGGTTCCAGCGGACGTGGGTGTGCACCGGGGACACGGTGCGCAGCGGGATCGTGGCGGCGGTGGGGCTGTACGGCGAGCACGTGGTGATCCAGCACGGGTCGCGGGGCGGCTGGGACAAGTTCGGTCCGGAGCGGGTGGTGACGCGCTCGGAGGGCAACGTGCTCTACGAGGTGGACGGGCGCCCGGCGCTCGCGCTGTACAAGGAGTACCTCGGGGACAAGGCGTCGGAGCTGCCGGCGTCGGCGCTCTTGTTCCCGCTGTCGCTGCGGGCGGCGGCGGGGGACGAGAAGGCGCTGGTGCGCACGGTGCTGGCGGTCGACCACGACAGGCAGTCGATGACGTTCGCGGGCGACGTGCCCGAGGGCCACCTGGTGCAGCTCATGAAGGCGGACTTCGAGCGGCTGATCGGGGGCGCGGAGCGCGCGGCGCGGTCGGCGGGCGAGGGGTCGCGGGTGGGGGGCGACGGCGCGCTGGCGATCGCGATCAGCTGCGTGGGGCGGCGGATCGTGCTGGGCGATCGCGCGGAGGAGGAGGTCGAGGCGGTGCTGGGCGCGCTGCCGCGGGGCACGCAGGTGGCGGGCTTCTACTCGTACGGCGAGATCGCGCCCTACGCGACCGGCCACTGCGACCTGCACAACCAGACCATGACCCTCACCGTGCTCTCCGAGTCGCCGGCGCTGCCCACCCTCCGCTCCGGCGAGCCCGAGCGGAAGCCGCGCGACGCGAAGGAGAAGGCGGGCGTGGCGGCGCGGGTCGTCGCGCAGCCGGCGGGCGGGATGGCCGAGTTCGAGGAGCTCGAGATCGCGTCCGACACCTCCTTCGAGCCGCAGTGGCCGGCCTCGAGCGCGGCGTCGGGGATGCGGCTCGAGACGTTCTCGTTCTCGCGCGAGACGGGGGCGTGGTCGGTGCGGGCGCTGCCCGCGCTCGACGGCGACCGGACGCTGGTGCTGGTGTTCGGGGCGCCGGAGTTCGCGGACGACCCCGGGGCGATCCGGGAGCTTAGGCGGGCGTACCCGAGGTCGCACATGGTCGGCTGCTCGAGCGCGGGCGAGATCGCGGGCGCGGCGGTGCGGGACGGGACGCTGTCGGTGGCGGTGGCGCGGTTCGAGCGCACGGCGCTGCGGACGGCGCAGGTGGAGGTGGGGAGCGCGGCGGAGTCGTTCGCGGCGGGGCAGGCGCTGGCGCGCAAGCTGGACCGTCCCGGGCTGCGCGGGGTGCTTTTGCTGAGCGAGGGGCTCGGGGTGAACGGCAGCCAGCTCGTGCGCGGGCTGAACGCGGCGCTGCCGGAGTCGGTGGTGGTGACCGGGGGGCTGTCGGGGGACGGGACGCGGTTCCAGCGGACGTGGGTGTGCACCGGGGACACGGTGCGCAGCGGGATCGTGGCGGCGGTGGGGCTGTACGGCGAGCACGTGGTGATCCAGCACGGGTCGCGGGGCGGCTGGGACAAGTTCGGTCCGGAGCGGGTGGTGACGCGCTCGGAGGGCAACGTGCTCTACGAGGTGGACGGGCGCCCGGCGCTCGCGCTGTACAAGGAGTACCTCGGGGACAAGGCGTCGGAGCTGCCGGCGTCGGCGCTCTTGTTCCCGCTGTCGCTGCGGGCGGCGGCGGGGGACGAGAAGGCGCTGGTGCGCACGGTGCTGGCGGTCGACCACGACAGGCAGTCGATGACGTTCGCGGGCGACGTGCCCGAGGGCCACCTGGTGCAGCTCATGAAGGCGGACTTCGAGCGGCTGATCGGGGGCGCGGAGCGCGCGGCGCGGTCGGCGGGCGAGGCGGCGGGCGACGGCGCGCGGGCGGGGGGCGACGGCGCGCTGGCGATCGCGATCAGCTGCGTGGGGCGGCGGATCGTGCTGGGCGACCGGGTCGAGGAGGAGGTCGAGGCGGTGCTGGGCGCGCTGCCGCGGGGCACGCAGGTGGCGGGCTTCTACTCGTACGGCGAGATCGCGCCCTACGCGACCGGCCACTGCGACCTGCACAACCAGACCATGACCCTCACCGTGCTCTCCGAGTCGCCCACGCCGCTGCCGCGCGCCGAGCCCGCGGCGCCGCAGACGACGCCGCCCACGGCGCGCACCGGCGAGGACCCGCGGCCGACGATCCCGGCGCCGCCGCCGTCGAAGGGCCGCAGGCCGCCGCGCGACGCGGCGCTCGGGCCCGCCTCGGGGCCGGTCTCGTCGAGCCACCTGCCCACCACCGTGGACCGGCTGTCGCTGGCCGCGAAGGCGCACCGCGCCGCGCCCACGCGGAGCGTCCCGCCGGTCGGCGCCTCGGGCCGCCTCGACGCCCTCGCGTCCGACCGGCGCAGGATCGGCGACGTCCTCGTCGTCCGGCTCGCCGGGCGCATGACCGAGGCGTTCAAGGGGGCGGCGCTCGCCCGGGAGCTCGACGGGCGGGTCCTGTTCGATCTCGCCGGCGTCGAGCGGATCACGTCGTTCGGCGTCCGCGAGTGGCTCCAGATGCTCCAGGCGGCGCAGCCCCGCCTGCGCGCGCTCTACCTCGCGCGCTGCTCCGAGCCGGTCGTGCACCAGATCAGCATGATCCGCAGGTTCGCCGGCGGCGGGCAGGTCGTCTCGTTCTTCGCGCCCTACTGCTGCGAGGGGTGCGGCGCCCAGTTCGAGCGGCTGGTCGACTGCGTGCACGACGCGTCCGCGCTGGCCGGGTGCCGGCCGCCCGAGGCCGTGTGCCCGCGCTGCGGCGGGGCGGGCGCCTTCGACGACGACGCGGAGACGTACTTCGGGTTCGTCGCCCAGCACGGCGCCGGCGCGATCCCGCCCGACGTGCGGGCGATCCTGCTCGAGCTCGAGAAGAGCGACGACCCGGTCGGCGGCGACGCGGTGGAGAAGTCCGTCGACGGGCGCGTCACCCGGCTCAAGGTGGGGGCGAAGATGACGGCCGCGCTCCGGTGGAGCCGCATCATCGACGGCCTCGAGGGCCAGGTCGTCTTCGACCTGAGCGGCGTCCCCGGGGTGACGGCCGAGGGCGCGGCGCGCTTCGAGGCGGCGCTCCGCGGGATCGAGGGCGCCGTGGAGGACGTGCGCATCGAGGGCTGCCCGCGGCTGCTCGCCGAGCGCATGGCGAGCCCCTCCTGGCCGCAGCGCGCGCGGGTCGAGTCGGCGGTGGTCGAGGGCCGCTGCGCGTCGTGCGGCGCGATCCGGGCGGTGATCGTCGACATCGACAGCAACGCCGAGCTGCTCCGGGGCGGCCACGATCCGCGCGTCCCCTGCAAGCGGTGCAGCACGCCGCTCTCCTTCGACGGCTCGCGCTCGCTGCTCTACGTGCTCGGCGAGCACGCCGCGCGCGCGTCGCAGTCCCCCCTGGCCGCGGCGCCGGCGGCGGCCGCGAGCGCCTCGCCGTCGAGCGCGACGCCCACGGCCGCCGCGAGCGCGACGCCCACGGCCGCCGCGAGCGCCTTGCCCACCGGCGCGGCGGCGGCGCAGCCGGGCGCGACCGGCAGCCCGGCGTTCGTCGCGCTGGTCGGCGCGGTGGCGCTCGTCGCGGCCGGCTTCGCGCTGTGGCGCAGCGGCCTGGGCCCCGCGGCGGCGCCCGCGTCCGCGGCGCCCACGGCCGCGCCGGCGGCGCCCGCGGCCCCCCCGGCCGCGTCCGCGGCGCCGGCGTCGGCCCAGGCGTCCGCGCGCTGGTCGGCGATGGACGACCTGCCGCCCGCGTGGGTGGAGCGGCCGTTCGTCATCGACGGCGAGAGCGTCCTCGTCGTCGGCCGCGGCGGCCCGAGCCCGAGCGAGGCCGACGCGCTCGCCGCGGCGCGCCACGGCGCGATCGAGCGCCTCACGTCGAGCCTCGTCGGCGAGATCGCGAGCTCTCCCGTGGTCGGGCTGCTCATGGCGCAGCCGCCGGCCGGCGCCACCCCGCCGCCGCGCGCCGAGCTCGCCGAGCGCATCGCCGGGCGGTTCCTCGCCCAGGTCGGCGCGTTCGCGACGCCCGAGCGCGCGGAGGCCGTCGTGCGCAGGGAGGGCGGCGGCGTCGTCGCCTTCGCGCGCTACCGGCTGCCCCGGAAGAGCTTCGACGCGGCCGCGGCGCACTACCGGCGGACGGCCACGTTCCAGGGCGTCACCGTGGCGACCTTCTTCCCGCAGCTCGAGGCGAGCGTGCGCACCGCTGGCGAGCTCATCGTGGTCGCGGTCCCCCGCGCGCGGGCAGCGACGGGGAGCCGCGGAGGCGGCGACGCGTCGCCCGAGATCGCCGCGGGCGACATCGTCCTCGCGGTGAACGAGCGTCCGGTCCACTCGGTCGAGGCGTTCGACAGGGCCGCGGCGGACGCGTGGGCGCGCACGCCGACCGGTGGTACGATGGCGCTGCAGATCGAGTCGCGCGGTGCGCGCCGCAGCGTGAATTTCGCGAAGTCCACAGGCCGCTGAACCTCGATGAGCCAGATGATCGCCTGCCGTGCTCCCGGAGAAGCGACGCCAAGGGCCCGGATGGCAGAGGCCGGCGCATGACCGAGCGCCACGTGGCCGGCCCCATGAGCGCCGCGGCGCGCCGTTCCACGACGCTCGGCCGGTACCGCCTGCTGAAGAAGATCGGCATGGGCGGCATGGCGGAGATCTGGGTCGCCTCCGTCGCGGGCATCTCGGGCGTGAAGAAGATCTGCGTCGTGAAGCAGATCCTCCCGCACCTCGCGGACAGCCCCGAGTTCGTGCGGATGTTCCTCGACGAGGCGCGCATCGCGGCGACGCTGGACCACCCCAACCTGGTCCAGATGTACGACATCGAGGAGGTCGACGGCGTCCCGCTCATCGCCATGGAGTACCTGCACGGCGAGGATCTCAGGACGCTCAAGAAGACGCTCCGGTCGGCGAACCGGCGGATGCCGGTGGAGCACGCGGTCACCATCGCGATCGGCGTCGCGGCCGGGCTGCACTACGCGCACGAGAAGGTCGGCTTCGACGGCAAGCCGCTCGACATCGTCCACCGCGACGTCTCGCCGCACAACGTCTTCGTCACGTACGACGGGGCCGTGAAGATCCTCGATTTCGGGATCGCGAAGGCGGCGAACCGCGTCAACGAGACGCGCGACGGCGCGCTCAAGGGCAAGGTCCCGTACATGTCGCCGGAGCAGTGCACGAGCGAGCAGCTCGATCGCCGGAGCGACATCTACTCGGTGGGCATCCTGCTGTACGAGATGTCGACGGGCAGCCGGCTGTTCCGGCGCGGCGCGACCGAGTTCGAGCTCATGCGGGCGATCGTCGAGGATCCGGTGCTGCCGCCGAGCCAGGTGAGCCACGACTACCCGCCGGAGCTGGAGCGCATCGTGCTCCGGTGCCTGGAGCGGGACCGGGAGAAGCGGTACGCGACCGCGCGGGATCTCCAGATCGACCTGGAGGCGTTCGCCCGGGAGCAGCGGCTCGCGACGTCGGCGCTGGCGCTGTCGTCGTTCATGGAGGAGCTGTTCGGCCAGCGGGTGGAGGCGTGGCGGGGCGCGCTCGGCTCGGAGTCCGAGCTGTTGTCGCACATCGTCGAGAAGCAGGCGTCGAGCCTGCAGAACGACGACTCGTTCGCGGGGGAGCTCGACGGGCTCGGCGGCGCGCCGGCGAGCGCGCACGGCGGCGGCCGCACGGCCGGGGCGGCCACGAAGCTGTCGGCGCCGCTCTTCTCGTCGTCGCAGCTCGAGGCGCCGTCGCAGCTCGAGGCGTCGTCGCGGCTCGAGGCCGTGCGGGCGCTCGACCCCGCGCCGCCGCGCTCCAGGCGGCCGCCCGCGCGCTCGCTCGCGGACGCGGGCCCGGGATCGGAGCTCGACGGCGCGGCCGCGCCCGGGCCGCGCGCCCTCACGGTGACGCGGCGCAAGCTGGGCAACCTGCTCGTCGTCTCGCTGTCGGGGCGGATGACCGAGGAGCTCCAGGGCCACGTGGTGGCGCGGGGCATCGGCGGGCGCGTGCTGTTCGACCTGGGCGGGGTGCAGCGGGTCACGTCGTTCGGCGTGCGCGAGTGGATGGCGATGCTGGCGGAGGTCTCGCTGAGCGCGTCGGAGCTGTACATCGCGCGCTGCACCGAGCCGATCGTCAACCAGGTCAGCATGATCCGGCGCTTCTTCGGCGACGGGCGCATCGTGTCGTTCTACGGGCCGTACCGGTGCGAGCGCTGCGGCGCCGCGTTCGAGCGGCTCTTCGACTGCGACCGGGACGCGCACGTCGTGCGGACGCACGAGCCGCCGGCGAGCCCGTGCCCGCGCTGCGGCGGGGCGGCGGTGTTCGACGACGACGCGGAGAGCTATTTCGCGTTCGCGGTGAGCCACGCGGGCATCCAGCTCCCGGCCGACGTCCGGGTCGCGCTCGACGAGCTCACGCGGCTCGACGCCGGGACCAGCGAGGCGATCGAGAAGACGGTCGACGAGCGGGGGACGCGCATCCGCGTGCGCTGCAAGCTCGACGCGCAGGTCCGGTGGAAGCGGGCGCTCGACGGGATCGAGGGGGATCTGGTGCTCGACCTCGCGGGCGCGGCCGGGGTGACGAAGGAGGGGGCCGAGGCGCTCGAGCTGTCGCTGCGCGCGCTGGGCGACGAGGTGACGTCGATCCGGATCGAGGGCTGTCCGGTCGCGCTGCTCGAGCACCTCGCCGCGGCGGCGCCGCGGCTCCGGGCGGTGGTCGCCTCGGCGGTCGTCGACGGCGTCTGCGCGCGGTGCGACGCGCCGAGGCGGGCGGTGCTCGACGTGAAGGAGGCGGTCCAGGCCGCGCTGGAGGACCGGGAGCCGTACGTGCCGTGCAAGCGGTGCAACGCGCCGCTGTCGTTCCAGTCGCTCCGGCCGGCGCTGAAGCGGCTCGGCGCCGGGCCGGCGCCGCGCGATGCGTCCGGGGAGCCCGCGCCGGCGGCGCTGGCCGCGGGGGAGCCCGCGCCGGCGGCGCTGGCCGCGGGGGCGGGCCCTGTCGCGGCGGGGGCGGCGCTGGCGGGGCAGGGCGCCACGGTGGGGCAGGGGGGCGCGGCCGGGTCGCCGGCGCTGGCGGGGCAGGAGGGCGCGGCGGGGTCGCTGGTGGCCGCGGGGTCGCCGGCGGCGGGCGCGCCTCGTGCGGCGGCCGCGGGCAGGGCCGTCGCCGGGGCCGGCGGGCCGGGGTCGCGCCTTGCGTACGTGGCGGTCGCGCTTTCGGCCGCGCTGCTGATCGTGAGCGTGGGCGTCACGCACCTGGGCTGGGGCCGCGCGCGCCGCGCACCTGGGGCGGACGTCGCTCCCGGCACGAGCCCGGGCGCGAGCGCGGCGGGCCCGGGCGCGGCGGGCCCGGGCGCGAGCGCGGCGCCGCCGGCCGGGGAGATGCCGCCCTGGATGCAGCAGCCGTTCGTCTCCGAGGGCGGCGCGGTCTTCGTGGTCGGCCAGGGCACGGGCGCGACCCGGGAGGCCGCGCTGTCGTCCGCGCGCGCCGACGCGATCTCCCGGCTCGCGAGCCACGTCGTGCCGGCGCTGGCCGGGTCGCAGGCCCACGGCTTCCTGAAGGCGCGCGGCGGCGGCGCGCGGCGCGCCGGCATGGCGGAGGCCGAGGCGAGCCGCTACCTGCGGCAGGTCGGCGCGTTCGCCACGCCCGAGCGCGTCGACGCGCGCTTCCAGGAGCGCGACGGCGCGGTGGTGGCCGTCGCCCGCTACCGCATGCCCCGGGAGCGCTTCGACGAGGCGGTGCAGAGCTACCGGAGGACGGTGAGCGTGCTCGGCCTGACGGTGGCGCCGGTCTTCCCGCTGCTGGAGGGCGAGCTGAAGACGAGCGGCGACGCCGTCGTGGTCTCCGTGGACGACCCGGGCCCCGCGGCGTCCGCGGGCGTCCGCGTCGGCGACGTGGTGGTGGCTGTCGACGGCCACCCGATCCTCCGCTTCGACGCATTGCAGCGCATCGCGCAGGAAGCGCGGGGAGGGGGCGCGCTCGAGCTCACGCTCGAGGCGGGCGGCGCGCGGCGGACGGTCGTGATCGAGAGGCCGAGCGGGCCTCCGTAGCGGCGCCGGGGGGCGCTGCAGCAGCGCCGGGGGGCGCTGCAGCGGCGCCGGGGGGCGCTGCAGCGGCGCCGGGGGGCGCTGCAGCGGCGCCGGGCGGCGCTGCCCGCGGGGGGCGGTCTCCTGCCATGCCCTGACCTGGCCGCTTTCGTGCTCGGGACCTCGATGCGATATGCTCCGGGCAGAGCGGCGCGGCGTTCTCGGTCGGAGGTCTCGAACATGCGCGGCCTGGAAGAGATCCAAGGGCTGGAGGCCGGAACCCTGATCGCGGGCAAGTACCGTGTGGATCGCCTGCTCGAGAAGGGGTCGATGGGCGCGGTCCTCGCCGCGACGGACGTGGAGGCCCGAGGACTGCGGGCGATCAAGCTGCTGCTGCCGGCGACGGCCGCCGATCCGGAGATGGCGCGGCGGTTCTTGCGGGAGGCGCGGATCGCGGCGCGGCTCCGGAGCGAGCACGCGGTGAGGGTGTACGACGTGGGGCGGCTCGAGAGCGGCCTTCCTTTCCTGGTGATGGAGCTGCTCACTGGCCGTGATCTCCGGGCGCTCCGCAAGCAGCGGGGCCCGCTGCCGGTCGAGGAGGCGACGCTCTATATAATCCAGGCGTGCGACGCGCTCGCGGAGGCGCACGCGCTCGGGCTGGTGCACCGGGACGTGAAGCCGGCGAACCTGTTCTTGACGCACACGCGCGATGGATTGCCGTGCATCAAGGTGCTCGATTTCGGCATCACCAAGGTGTCGGAGGCGTCGACGCTGGGCCTCGGCGACCTGCGGACGAGCACGGGCCTGATGCTCGGGACACCGCACTACATGCCACCGGAGCAGATGCGCGGGCAGCGCGACGTGGACGCGCGCGCGGACATCTGGGCGCTCGGCTCGCTGCTTTATGTGCTCCTGACGGGGCGGTATCCGATGCACGCCCGCTCGGTGCAGACGGTCTCGCTGGTGCTCGGCGGGCGGTACGTGCCGCCGCTGCCGTCGAAGGTCCGGCGCGGGCTCACGCCGGAGATCGATCCGGTCATCATGAGATGTCTCGAGCGGGATCGCGACCAGCGCTTTGCCGACGTGGCGGAGCTGGTGCAGGCGCTGCGCCCGTTCGCGCCGCCCGCGGCCCACCGGCTCGTCGAGCGCATCGAGCGCGTGCTCCGCGATCGCGCGCGCGGGTCGCGCGGCGGCGCGCGGGGAGGCGCGCGCGTGGCGGGGCGGGGGGATGGCGGCGCGGTCGCGACGTCGACCAGCTCGTACCCGCCGCCGTCCGGGGGAGGGCTTGACGTGCATCTGCTGGAGCGGCTTCGCTCGTTGCCGCCGCCCTCGGTGCCGCCGCCCTCGTCGGGAGTGCCGCGGTCGATCCCGCCACCGTCGTCGGTGTCGCCGCCGTCGGTGCCGCCGCCGTCGACACCGGTGTTCTCCAGCGCGCCGCCGTCGGTGCCACCGCCGTCGACACCGGTGTTCTCCAGCGCGCCGCCGTCGGTGCCACCGCCGTCGACACCGGTGTTCTCCAGCGCGCCGCCGTCCGTGCCACCGCCCTCGACCCCGGTGTTCTCCAGTGTGCCGCCGTCCGTGCCACCGCCGTCGACCCCGGTGTTCTCCAGCGCGCCGCCGTCAGTTCCGCCGCCGTCGACTCCGATGTCCTCTCCTGCTCCGGCCAGCGAGCCCGGAGCGAAGCGCAGTGTCACCGCCGTTCCGGCTCAGCCGCGGTTCGAGGCGGCCATGGTCGTCGAGCCGGGCTCCCACGGCGCGCTCCCGGGATCGTGGCCGCGCCGGTGGCTCTCGCCCTCGCGGGTGGGCTTCGGGGTGGCGGCGGCGATCGCGGTGGCCGCCGTGCTGCTCGTGAGCGGAGCGCCGCCTCCGGAGCCGCCGTCCAGCGCTCCCGGGGCCGAGGCGCCCCTCGCGGGCGCGGGCTCGCCCGTTCCGCCGCCCGTGGCCGCCACGGCCAGCGCGCCCCCCGCGGCGTCCTCCGCGCCCTCGGCCGAGCCGGTCGCGGACGCCTGGCGCGGGGAGCTTCCGGAGCAGGCCCGGCCCGCGCCCCAGGGCGGCGCTCCCCGCGCTGCTGCGGCCCCGCTGCTCTCCGCGAGCGGGATACCTCCTGCATCCGCCTCGCCCTCGCGGGGAGAGGGCACCTCGGTCAGCGCCCCACCGCGGTGAAGGATGGTCGCGGCAACCCCGAAGCCTCGCCGTCGGGGCATCAGGGATGGTCGAGGCAACCCCGAAGCCTCGCCGTCGGGGCATCAGGGATGCTCGAGGCAACCCCGAAGCCTCGCCGTCGGGGCTCAGGGATGGTCGAGGCAACCCCGAAGCCTCGCCGTCGGGGCATCAGGGATGGTCGCGGTAACCCCGAAGCCTCGCCGTCGGGCTCAAGGACGGTCGCCGCAACCCCCACGCCTCAGCCCGCCGCCGCCCGCGCCCTCAGATCGGCTTCCACCGCCTCGAACTGCTCCAGCGCCGCGCGCAGGTCCTCCACGATCTCCCCCGCGATCACGTCCGGCGTCGGGAGGCTCTCGGACGCCTCCAGGCTCTCGTCCTTCAGCCAGAAGATATCGAGGCTGCACTTGTCCCGGGCGACCAGCTCTGCGTACTCGTAGGCTCGCCACTGCCCTGCAGGGTTCTTCTCCGAGAACGTCGCCCTCTCAAGAACAGCAGGAACGTGAGCTGCTCGACGTAGTCGCCGTAGGAGAGGCCGTCGTCGCGCAGGACGTTGCAGTAGGACCAGAGCTTCTGGACGATCTGGGCGGAGGGGTTCGACACGTTCAATGTTTCCCGGGATGAAGAGCGAAGACCGACACCTGAAGGAAGGTCCCGGCGAGGGCCTCGAAGTCCTTGTCCGTCGTGATGAGCAGCGCCGATGTCGCGGCGGCGGTGGCGGCTATCCAGACATCGTTATCCCCCACGGCTCGGCCGGAGCCGATCAGGAACGCGTGGATCGCCGCATAGTGATCGATGATGGCACGGTTGATGTCGAAGACGACGAGCTGATTGACGAGTTGGTTCAGCTTGCCGGTCCGCTCCGCCCCCCAGCCTCGGCGTCTGGCGAAAGCGAACAGCTCCCCCACGGTCACGATGGAGATCATCGGACGGAAGGGACGGGTCTGGAGCCCATACACCGCGTCGAGACGGCGGCCGAACTCGTTCCCGCGCGCAAGATGCAACACACACGTTGGTGTCGAGGACGAACGGCCCCTCCGGCACTGTCATGAGAGCTCCCTGAGGGATCCCCTCATTATCGCAGCGAAATCTGGCGAATTGATGGTCACATCGAATCACTCCACGGTAGGCACATGTACGATCATTGGCGACATGACCATCGAACCCCTGAGCTTCATGGACGTCGAAGCGAAGAGTTGCGTCATGCGAGTGAGAAATCGTCGTCGCTGGTCGGAATATACATTGGTAGGAGGCGACCAGCGAGCTTACCGCATGCGCCGTTGGTTCGAGCGACATCATGACGACTCTCGCGAAGGACGCGCACAAGCCTGCCGCACATGGCTCCGCGTCTGCGCCGCCTAAGCAGACCATCCGTCCGAAAATCGACCAGAAGTACATCCAGGCCTTCGTCGAGAATTTGTTCGGCGATGACCTGCACGCGATGCGCGTCCTGTCGCTCGCGAACGGCGTCGTTGGCGTCCTGCAGGCGGCGGTGCTGGCCATCCATGCCATCGGCCAAGCGTATGCGAAGGTCGCCAACATCAAACCGAAGAGTGGGGTCAAGCAGGTCGACCGGCTGCTGAGCAATACCGGCATCGACGTGTTTCATTCCCTGAGGTCGTGGGTACAGTTCGTGATCGGGGTCCGCAAAGAGATTGTGGTCGCATTGGACTGGACGGACTTCGAGAAGGACGACCACACGACGCTCTGCGCCTACCTTGTGACGCGGCATGGTCGTGCGACGCCGCTGGCATGGAAGACGGTAAAGAAGTCCGCGTTAAAAGGTACCCAGAAGGACCACGAATACGAGCTCATCGAGTGGCTTCACGGCGCCATCGACGAGACGGTCGAGGTCGTTCTGCTCGCCGACCGGGGCTTCGGCGATCGCAAGCTCTACGACTTTTTGGAGTTCATCGGCTGGAACTTCGTCATCCGTTTCCGCGGTTGTATCGTCGTCGAGAACGCGGTCGGGGAAGCGAGGCCCGCCGACGCCTGGGTGCCCGCGAGCCGCCGCGCCACGATGCTGCGCGATGTGCGCGTCACCGACGACCGCGCAAAGGTTCCAGCCATCGTCCTTGTTCACGCACCGAAGATGAAGGAGGCGTGGTGTCTGGCCACAACGCTTTCGGATCGCAAGGCGGGCGACATCGTCAAGCTCTACGGCAAGAGGTTCACGATCGAGGAGACGTTTCGAGACATCAAGGACAACCACTTCGGGATGGGCCTCTCCGCCACGCACATCCGCAACGCCGGGCGGCGCGATCGGCTGCTGCTGCTCGCGGCTATCGCCCATGCGCTCTTGACGCTGCTCGGCGCTGCGAGCGAGGAAGCCGGTCTCGATCGATACCTAAAGGTCAATACGGTCAAGCGCCGTACACACTCGCTCTATCGCCAGGGGCTCTACTGGTACGACTGCCTTCCCACCTTGCGCGAGGACTGGCTTCGGCCCCTCATGATTGCCTTTGACCGCATCGTCCGGGAGCACGCCGTCTTCCGCGAGATCTTCGGTATTATTTGAGGGGATTCCCCAGGAGAGCTCCTCGAGCGCCTCCTGGAACTCCTCCTCGGTATCATCCATCGGAATACCGCCGAAGATCGCCGCGACGCCGGAGCTCGGCCCCTGCGGCACACGAAACCAGTGCGGCTCGGCCGGCATGTCCAGAGGCCGCGGCATCGTCGACCAGGCCGCGAGGTCGCCCGTCGCCGGGTCGATGCGCTCGGCCTCGATGCGCAGCACCTTGCCGGAGGGCCGGAACCTGGCGATGCCCGAGACGATCGCCGGCTGACCGAAGCGCCTCGCGAGGTCCGCTGGAGCCACCGACTCGGCGGCCAGGCCTCGCAGGGTCTCGCCCGAGGTGAGGACGAGCGTGAAGGAGCGATCGCTGTGGCGGATCGCGTCGAGCTTGCCGCCGACCGCGACGCGTCGATCCTCGGGCGTGCGCTGGCGCAGCGCGCGGATCGCCTCGACGCCTCCGGCGTCGACACGGAGCGTCCGGCCGTTGATCAGCTCGATGCTGTCCACGCCGTGGCGGAAAAGCCGGCCGAACCCTTCGAGGGTGGCCATGAGCGGCCGATCGTAGCGATCGCTGTCCTCGCGTCCGGCGAGGGCGTCGTCCAGGCTGTCCTCGAGGTAGTCGAGGCACGAGCGGCCCGGCTCGGCGGCCGTGAAGAGATCGAGCTGCCGGGAGCGCAGCGATAGCGCCTCCGCGAGCGAGGGGGCGCGGAGGACGATCTCGCGCTCCTCTATCTGCTCGATCTCGAACGCTGCCGCGTCCTCCAGCCAGGCTGGAGGCGTGCCCGGCGCGGTGCTGCGGCCGTCGATCTGCAGGCGCATCGCCTGCTGCGCTCCGTCGACGAGGACGTCGAGCAGGTCGCGCAGGAACGGGGCGCGCTGCGTTGCGACCTCGTCGCCCGTGAAACGGAGCACGTGTCGCGCGCAGCGGAGCTGCCTGCCCGACGCGGGGTGCTTGATGGTCCTGGAGCGTTCACCCATCGTCGATCCTCCCCTCGGGGGTTCGGACCACCTTAGCGCGGCTCTTGCGGGAGGTCTTGCTCGGGCCGTTCGGGGCGGGCGGCACGGCGCGTCTCGCACGGATCCGATCGAGCATCGCGCTCGCGGGTTCGTCGCGTGGATCCTGCGGGACGGGCTTGCCCTCGAAGGCACGCTTCAGGGCGGCCTGGCGGAGGCGCTGCGCGCGGGCGAGCTGGGCGCGGATGGTTTGCTCGACCTCGTCGGCAACGGAGAGGAGGCGAGCGACCTCAGCATCGATGCAATGCTGCTCAGACGCGGGGGGAAGCGGGCTTGTGGAAATGGAAGACGCTGCGGCTGCGCAGATCGGGATCGAGGCGGTTGGTGAAGGCGGTCTCGACGCCGGTCGACTGGTAGAGGAACGGCAGCGGCCGCACGGGGGCCGGCACGAGATCCGGAAGCCCGACGGAGTACTTCTCGGTTTGCCCCTCCACGCCGGTGAGCGTCGTGCCGACCTCCTTGGCCTCGATCACGCCGACCGCCTCCCCGTCGACGTAGAGCAGGTAATCGGCGAAGCCGTGGCCTCGCTTCAGCGGGAATTCCCGGACGGCGACGCCGCGCGCCGCGTCGAGGTTCATCGCGCGCCGGTCCTGCACGGCCAAGCCGGCGGTGGTCAGCGCATCGTCGATGTTCTTCCGGGCAGCATCTTCGGGGCGAGGCATGCCTGGATCCGGGAGCGTAGCCAAGGCGACGAGGTTCCGTCGATGCCGGAGCGCCCGCAGCCGGCGCTCCGGCCGCGAGCGCCCCGGGTGGGAACAACGGCGCCGAGGTGCGCCGGGCGGCGGTGACGGCGGTGGGGGCAACGCGCGCTCGTCGGCAGGTGGGGACGCGCCCGTTACTTTAGTGGCCGCTTGACTGTCCTCGTTGCGCGCACTACACTTTAGTCCGTGCTTAACCATGGGCCCGCCGCCGACGTCTTCCATGCTCTCGGCGACCCGACGCGCAGGGCGCTGGTGGAAGCGCTCGGCAAGGGCGCCAAGTCGGTCAGCGAGCTGGCCGCGCCGCTCGGCATTTCGCTGGCGGCCGTGGTCCAGCACATCGGTGTCCTGGAGAAGAGCGGGCTGGTTCGGACCGAGAAGGTCGGCCGTGTCCGGACCTGCCGCATGGATCCCCGGGGCCTGAACGAGCTCGAGCGCTGGATCTCCCAGCGTCGCGCCGAGTGGAACCGCCACCTCGACAAGCTCGACGAGTATCTCTTAGCCGAAGAGCTCGAGCGCAAAGGAAACGCCCAATGATCGAACAGCCTGTCCACTGCTCCTCCTTCGTCCTCGACCGCACGTACCCCTATGCTCCGGAGCGCGTCTTTTCGGCCTGGGCCAGCGCCAAGGCCAAGGCGCGCTGGTTTGCCGGACCGGAGGGGTGGACCGAGCTCGAACGCGTCTTCGAGTTCCGCCCGGGCGGGCGCGAGACCGCGAAAGGTCGTTTCCCCGACGGCAAGGTCTCGTACTTCGACGCCCGCTTCCATGAGATCGTCCCCAACCGGCTCCTCGTCTATGCCTACGATATGTATGTGAACGACAAGAAGCTGTCGGTGTCGCTCGCCTCGGTAGAGTTCCTGCCGGAAGGCACGGGCACTCTGCTGCGGATGACCGAGCAAGGCGTCTTCTTCGGCAGCAAGGACGATGCGCCAGGCCGCGAGCAGGGCACCGTCTGGCTCCTCGACAAGCTGGCCGCCGCGCTGTCGAATCCGCACGTGGCCCATTAGAGCGCCCGCGCGGCCGATCTCGCCGCCGCGCGGCCGGCGTCGCCTTGACGGTGCGCCCGCTTACGCGCGATGCTTCCCCGTCATGGGGAAGGTCACGGCGCTGAGCCTGGACACGGTGCATGAAGGCTCGGGTCACCAGATGACGGGCATGGCCGTGAGCGTGTGCACGACGCCGGCGGCGCCGAGCCCGCTGCCGATCCCCTACCCCACGATGGGCACGGTGGCCGAAGGGGTCATCGATCCCCCGATGCGCACGAAGATCGAGGGAAAGAAGATCCTGACGGTCGGCGGGTGCATGAATGCGTGTCACGGCAACGAGCCGGGCACGTTGAAGGAGACGTTGAGCCTCAACACAGGCGGGCCCTGCTTCCCGTGGCTCGGCGCGCCGAACGTGCTCATCGAGCTCGGGATGGCCGGGATCACCGGCAGCATGGGGCAGATGAACAAGTCGGTGACCGCCGGCGCCGGGACGAGCGCGGGCGGGGCGGGCGGCGCCGGGGGCACGGGCGGCGGAGGCGGCGGCGGCGGCGCCGGCGCGCCGGGCGGGGGCGGGCCGAGCGCGCCGGGCGGCGGCGGAGGGGCAGGTGGCGGGGGGAGCCACAAGGGGGCGAAGGCAGGGAAGTCGTCGTCGCCGCCGCTGGAGGAGTGCACGACCGAGGGACACCCGGTCGATGTCACGAGCGGCGCGGTGGTCGACGCGGCGGTGGACATCGCCGCCCCGGGGATGATCCCGCTCGTCTGGGCGCGGCATTACTCGTCCGCGCGTCACGAGGAGCGGGACGGGGCGTTCGGGCCGGGGTGGGCGTCTTCCTGCGAGCAATGGATCGAAGAGGGAGACGAGGTCCTCGCGTTGCGCGACGGCGAGGGGCGATGGATCTGGTTCGAGAAGGTCGGGCCGGGAGAGACGACATTCCACCGGCGCGAGCGGCTGGAGCTCCACCGCGACGGCGCGCGCGAGTTCCGGGTGGTGGAGCTCGACGCGCGCCATGTGCGCAGTTTCGCGGCGGAGGGCGACGGGACGAGGGTGCACCTCCGGGCGATCCGGGACGAGCATGGCAACGAGATCCGGCTGGAGCACGAGGGCGAGCGGCTCGTCCGGCTCATCGATACCGCAGGTCGGGAGCTCAAGGTGCGATGGGAGGAGGGGCGGATCACGCGCCTCGAGCTGTGGGCGGAGCGACGGCTGGAGCAGTGGGTCGAGTACCGATACGGCGACGCGGGGTGTCTGATCGCGGCGCTCGACGCGGTGGGCGGGGTGGAACGCTACGACTACGACGTCCGCCACCGCATGACGTCGGCGACGCTGAAGAACGGCGAGCGGTTCTGGTACGCCTACGAGGATCGCCACGGATCCCGGTGCCGGAAGACGGGCGGCAATGACGGGCTGCACGAGGTGGAGCTCTGTCGCGACGCGCGGGCGAGGACGACCGAGGTCCGCGGCGAGGAGCCGCGGGTGTACACCTGGAACGCCGACGGCCTGGTGACGCGCGCCGCGCTGCCCGACGGGACGGTGCTGTGGGAGCGGGCGTACGACGAGGACGCGCGCCTGGTCGCGGAGGTGAACGGCGCGGGCGAGGGCGTGCAGCGCTGGTACGACGCGCGGGGCAACCTGATCCGCGAGGTCGACGCGCTCGGCAACGAGACGCGGTGGGAGGTCGAGGGCGACCTCGTGGTGCGGCAGATCAGCCCCGAGGGGCACGTCACGCAGGTGATCCGCGACGCGCGCGGCGAGGTGAGCGCGGTGCTGTTCCCGACGGGCGAGGCGTACGCGTTCGCGCGCGATGCGCACGGCCGCGTGACGGGCATCCACGGACACGGCGGCGGGCATGGCGGCCTGCTGTTCGGCTACGAGCACGACGCGCGGCACAACGTGATCGCCGAGACCGACGCGCGCGGCGCGCGGACGACCTACGCGCACGACGGGATGGGCCGTCCGGTGTCGCAGACCGATGCGCTCGGGCGGACGACGCGCGTGGCGTACGACCGGATGGGCCGGCCGATCCGCGTCGAGCGGCCCGACGGGACGCGGACGGTCGCGACCTACGACCGCATGGGCAACCCGGTGCGGCTGGTCGATGCGCTGGGGCAGACGACGCAGCTCGCTTACCAGGGCACGGGCGTGCTGGCGCAGGTGGTCGAGCCGGGCGGGGGCGTGTGGCGCTTCGAGTACACGAAGAAGGAGCGGCTCCAGGTCGTCATCAACCCCAGGGGCGAAGAGTACGTCTTTCGTTATGACGATGCGGGCAGGGTCGGGCAGGAGGACACGTTCGATGGCCGCACGCTGCGCTACGGCTACCGCAGCTCGGGCCGGCTCGGGCGCATCGAGCACCGGGCGGACAAGACGTGGCGCAACCTGTTCTATGACCGTGCGGGGAACCTGATCGGCGACGAGACGCCGGACGGGGTGATCGGCTACGCGCGCGACCGGATGGGGCGGCTGATGGGCGCGGTGCTGGAGGAGGCGAGCGGGCAGCGCGTCGAGACGTGGTTCGAGCGCGACGCGTTCGGGCGCGTCGTATGCGAGCGGCAGGGTGACAAGGCGGTGCGCTACGCCCACGACGCCCGCGGGCGGCGCGTCGAGCGGGTGATGCCGGACGGCGCGAGGACGCGGTATGCGTATGACGCGCTCGACGCGCTGAGCGCGATCGAGCACGACGGGCATCGGATGGTGTTCGAGCGCGACGTGCTCGGGCGGGAGGTCCAGCGGACGAGCGGCAGGGTGGGCGAGGACGGCGCGGCGGGGATCGCGGTGCGGAGCGCCTACGACGCGATGGACCGGCTGATCGAGCAGCGCGCGACGGCGCCTGCGCCGGGGGTGCCGAAGGTGCTGGTCGCGCGGCAGTGGCTCTACGACGCGCGCGGGCGCGTCGAGCGCATCGACGACGCGCGCTGGGGGGCGACGGCGTACCGCTACGATCGCGTCGACAGGTTACTGGCCGCACAGCGGGGGGAGCGACGCGAGGTCTTCACGTACGATCCGGCGGGCTCGATCACGCGCATGCTGGAGGAGCTCGCGGAGCGCGGCGGCGCGGGAGTGCTGGCGCAGGCGCAGCCGGCGCAGGACTGGATGCAGCCGTCGTGGCGGATCGAGCGCGGCGGCGTGCTGCGCAGGACCGAGGCGGCGGCGTACGAGGTCGACGCGCGCGGGCGGCGCACCGCCAAGGTGGAGCTCGCGCGCTACCGGGAGAACCACCCGAACGGCGGGGCCGCGACCGAGCAGGACATGACGCGGTACACCTGGGACTGCCGCGACCGGCTGCGCGAGGTGCGCCGCCCGGATGGCACGCGGGTCGTCATGACCTATGACGCCTTCGGCAGGCGGATACGCAAGGAGGTGATCGGCACGGCCCTGGTCGGCCGGCCCCGCGTGGTGGACTTCGTCTGGGATGGGGATGAGCTCGCCGCCGAGGTCGACCGGGAGCGGGGGGCGCGGACGTTCGTGCACGCGCCGGGGACGTTCGTCCCGCTGCTCCAGCAGCAGGACGGGCGCGTGCTCACGTACATCAACGACCACCTCGGCACGCCGAAGGAGCTACTCGACCCGGGCGGGCTCGTGGCATGGGCGGCGGCGCACTCGGCCTGGGGCAAGGTCGTCGAGGTGCAGCGCGATCCGATCAGCGCGCTCAATCACCGAAACCGGGTCGAGTCGCCGTTCCGGCTGCTGGGGCAGTACGCCGACGAGGAGACGGGGCTCTGCTACACGCGGTTCCGGTTCTTCGATCCGGAGGCGGGAGGCTGGTGCAGCCCGGATCCGCTGGGGATACGCGGTGGGCTCAATCTACTCGCATTCGATGGCGCTCCGACGGTAGACGTCGATCCATTTGGGCTGAGTTGCCGCGACCCCATATTTGCAGACAATAATTTGTTGATAGCCGCAGCGGAGCAGGGCCACGCTGACGCATTGGCAGAGATTCGCGCCGGTGGAACCTACGTCACACCGAACCAGTACCGCGAGTTCCTCAACGTTTCTACTCCGGGCCAAGCAGCGCGCCGCCGCGCGTTCCTGAAAGCTGAGGGGATCGATGTGTTCGGGGGACCGCGGGCTGGACAGCTGGCAAGCACGCCGGAGTTCCGAAAGGTCTTTCAGGCGACCGTTGGACAGCAAGGGAGAGCAGATGCAGCGCTCGGCGCGTTTGCACGAACAACAGGATTCGAGGCCGTAACAAAGGAGAGGCGGATCACAAATTTTTTCAATGAGACTCATCGGAAGCTCGAGGTCCCGATACGGAGAATCAAATAGTGTCTACACACAACGTCATCGTTGCGGCCGTGAAATGCCCCAGGTGTGGCTGGACGACGGGTAAGGATATCGAAGGATTTGTGGGAACAGGAGAGCTCAGGGAGTATCGGCTCGGGGATCGCATTCGCTGGGCGGATCGGAAGTCCGTTCGGCATGGAGGCCGTCCCCCAGACGGCACAATCGACGCCGAAGGTTACGCGGTCTGCGAAAATTGCGGAAAGGACTTCTTTCTCATCCTTCACGTCAAAAATGACATCTTGTCATCCGTCGAACCTGACGTTCGCAAGCCGGGCCACATCAAGTAGCCTTGCATGAGCCGTGACGACCGCGCGGGGTGTCTGATCGCGGCGCTCGACGCGGTGGGCGGGGTGGAACGCTACGACTACGACGTCCGCCACCGCATGACGTCGGCGACGCTGAAGAACGGCGAGCGGTTCTGGTACGCCTACGAGGATCGCCACGGATACCGGTGCCGGAAGACGGGCGGCAATGACGGGCTGCACGAGGTGGAGCTCTGTCGCGACGCGCGGGCGAGGACGACCGAGGTCCGCGGCGAGGAGCCGCGGGTGTACACCTGGAACGCCGACGGCCTGGTGACGCGCGCCGCGCTGCCCGACGGGACGGTGCTGTGGGAGCGGGCGTACGACGAGGACGCGCGCCTGGTCGCGGAGGTGAACGGCGCGGGCGAGGGCGTGCAGCGCTGGTACGACGCGCGGGGCAACCTGATCCGCGAGGTCGACGCGCTCGGCAACGAGACGCGGTGGGAGGTCGAGGGCGACCTCGTGGTGCGGCAGATCAGCCCCGAGGGGCACGTCACGCAGGTGATCCGCGACGCGCGCGGCGAGGTGAGCGCGGTGCTGTTCCCGACGGGCGAGGCGTACGCGTTCGCGCGCGATGCGCACGGCCGCGTGACGGGCATCCACGGACACGGCGGCGGGCATGGCGGCCTGCTGTTCGGCTACGAGCACGACGCGCGGCACAACGTGATCGCCGAGACCGACGCGCGCGGCGCGCGGACGACCTACGCGCACGACGGGATGGGCCGGCCGGTGTCGCAGACCGATGCGCTCGGGCGGACGACGCGCGTGGCGTACGACCGGATGGGCCGGCCGATCCGCGTCGAGCGGCCCGACGGGACGCGGACGGTCGCGACCTACGACCGCATGGGCAACCCGGTGCGGCTGGTCGATGCGCTGGGGCAGACGACGCAGCTCGCTTACCAGGGCACGGGCGTGCTGGCGCAGGTGGTCGAGCCGGGCGGGGGCGTGTGGCGCTTCGAGTACACGAAGAAGGAGCGGCTCCAGGTCGTCATCAACCCCAGGGGCGAAGAGTACGTCTTTCGTTATGACGATGCGGGCAGGGTCGGGCAGGAGGACACGTTCGATGGCCGCACGCTGCGCTACGGCTACCGCAGCTCGGGCCGGCTCGGGCGCATCGAGCACCGGGCGGACAAGACGTGGCGCAACCTGTTCCATGACCGTGCGGGCAACCTGATCGGCGACGAGACGCCGGACGGGGTGATCGGCTACGCGCGCGACCGGATGGGGCGGCTGATGGGCGCGGTGCTGGAGGAGGCGAGCGGGCAGCGCGTCGAGACGTGGTTCGAGCGCGACGCGTTCGGGCGCGTCGTATGCGCGCGGCAGGGCGACAAGGTGGTGCGCTACGCCCACGACGCCCGCGGGCGGCGCGTCGAGCGGGTGATGCCGGACGGCGCCAGGACGCGGTATGCGTACGATGCGCTCGACGCGCTGAGCGCGATCGAGCACGACGGGCATCGGATGGTGTTCGAGCGCGACGTGCTCGGGCGGGAGGTCCAGCGGACGAGCGGCAGGGTGGGCGAGGACGGCGCGGCGGGCATCGCGGTGCGGAGCGCCTACGACGCGATGGACCGGCTGATCGAGCAGCGCGCGACGGCGCCTGCGCCGGGGGTGCCGAAGGTGCTGGTCGCGCGGCAGTGGCTCTACGACGCGCGCGGGCGCGTCGAGCGCATCGACGACGCGCGCTGGGGGGCGACGGCGTACCGCTACGATCGCGTCGACAGGTTACTGGCCGCACAGCGGGGGGAGCGACGCGAGGTCTTCACGTACGATCCGGCGGGCTCGATCACGCGCATGCTGGAGGAGCTCGCGGAGCGCGGCGGCGCGGGGATGCTGGCGCAGGCGCAGCCGGCGCAGGACTGGACGCAGCCGTCGTGGCGGATCGAGCGCGGCGGCGTGCTGCGCAGGACCGAGGCGGCGGCGTACGAGGTCGACGCGCGCGGGCGGCGGACCGCCAAGGTGGAGCTCGCGCGCTACCGGGAGAACCACCCGAACGGCGGGGCCGCGACCGAGCAGGACATGACGCGGTACACCTGGGACTGCCGCGACCGGCTGCGCGAGGTGCGCCGCCCGGATGGCACGCGGGTCGTCATGACCTATGACGCCTTCGGCAGGCGGATACGCAAGGAGGTGATCGGCACGGCCCTGGTCGGCCGGCCCCGCGTGGTGGACTTCGTCTGGGATGGGGATGAGCTCGCCGCCGAGGTCGACCGGGAGCGGGGGGCGCGGACGTTCGTGCACGCGCCGGGGACGTTCGTCCCGCTGCTCCAGCAGCAGGACGGGCGCGTGCTCACGTACATCAACGACCACCTCGGCACGCCGAAGGAGCTGCTCGACCCGGGCGGGCTCGTGGCATGGGCGGCGGCGCACTCGGCCTGGGGCAAGGTCGTCGAGGTGCAGCGCGATCCGATCAGCGCGCTCAATCACCGAAACCGGGTCGAGTCGCCGTTCCGGCTGCTGGGGCAGTACGCCGACGAGGAGACGGGGCTCTGCTACACGCGGTTCCGGTTCTTCGATCCGGAGGCGGGAGGCTGGTGCAGCCCGGATCCGCTGGGGATACGCGGTGGGAGCAACCTGTTCGCCTGGGACGGGGACCCAGTCAACGCTACGGATCCACTCGGTTTATCGAAATTCGTATACCGCGGAGATAACTATCGCGGCAAGAACGATCCGCTCGGATATCCTCTTGGTAGCTCCGAGGCGAATAGCGCGTATATTCAAACGCCATGGGATCATGTGCAGAAGAAGCAGAGTGACATGACGAGCAGGTACACGTCAATTTCAACGGAGCAGAAGAATGCTGCCAAATTTGGTTCCACCTACAAGATGTCACGCGAAGATCTCGAGATGCTCGAGAAGGGCGGAGCCATAAAGATCCTGACGCCTGAGAAGGTGAAGGTGATGATGGAGGAAGAGGGGATGTCTAGATCTGCCATTCAGGGCGTGGTCCAGGACATGAAGAAGAACAATGAAATCTTGATCGAGGGACAGATTCCCGCCAGCCATGTCAAGCCATGCAAGAAGTGACGGGGTGTGTGGGGCTCCAGACCGTTTTGTCTGGTCTGAGGAGTCGGGATCCGAGAGAGCGCCGGTTGTCCGCTCGCAGCTTCAGTGCGCTGCATGTGAGTGATCCTTTGGGCGCCCTCAGGCCATTGCTCGATGACTCCGACCCCAATGTCCGCCTCGCTGCTGTGGATGCGCTTGAGGACACATTCGACGAGCGCGCTGTATCGATGCTGCTTTACATGGCGGCGAATGATGAATCGCAAGATGTACGTGACGCCGCCCTTCATGAGCTCGCGAAATATCGCTCCGATAGGATCTTGAAGTTCTTGCTGTCGGAAGTTGGCCGTCCGCAGCGCTCGCGTCGGCCTCGTCAGCTCATCGCCGAGCAGTTGAGGAATTACGACGCCGAAGCTTCTGTGGACGCGCTGCTTGAGTTGGCGCGAGATGCGGATGCCTACGTTCAGGAGCGCGCAATCGAGTCACTGTTTCAGCTCAATAGACCACGACTTCGGGGGTTCTGGGCTCTGGTGGAGCGTGAATGGGAAGGTACGTACTGGGGTGATCTGGCGCGCCGCGCCATTCGCTGCTTGCGGAGCTCAACGGAGGCGGGGGGGCGGGCTGATCGATGTGCCAAGGATGGGCCGTCGTGGGCTGTGCAAGAGTCTGTGCGCGCGCAGCGGGAGCGGGTAGAAACACACTCTCTGCCGCAGTCGTGGCGCCGTTCGTGCACAGACGGTTTTGTGAGGCGAGCGCGGCGAGCTTCTGGTGTCGAGCCGGTTCCTTGTGCGCCGGTGGACTTGAGTGAGACATTGCGGCGCATGACGGGGCGTTTTGTTGTTGGTGTATGGCCCCTTCTCTACAATGCTGCCCTTGAGAGGGCGCGAGATAAACTCGCCCAGATGGAATCACGCGAGCCCGGCACAGCTCAGGGGCGAGTGCGGCGTCTTCAGTCGGGGGAAGGGAGGAAGGCGAGCGCCTCGTCGAAGCGCTCGCGGGCGGTGTGAAGCACGAGCAGACCTGACCGGCTCGTTATGAAGGCCGGCCAACCGCCAGAGCGCGGTGTGGGAGCATCGTAGGAGGCCGCGAGCGGGCGGCCCCGAGACCAGCGCGCGCGTTCAGGCAGTCTCGATCGGCGCAGCCGGCCCGGCCGGCTCCGCCGCCCCGGGCGCGGCCTTCTTCGCCTTCTTCGCCCTGGCCGCGGCGGCGCGGGGGCCATGGAGCTCGTCCAGGTAGCCGAACACCTGGGCGTCGAGGTCGCGCGGCAGCTCCGGGGTGTGCTCGACCTCGTCGGCGAGGCCCGCCCGCAGGCGGGAGAGGAGGCCTATCGTGGCGGCGCGGAGCGCGCCGGCGCCCTTGCGGGACGTCTCCCTCACGTCGGCGCGGTCGCTGAGCATGGAGTGGAGTCGCTCGCCGGCGCCGAGGAAGCCGCTGATCCAGTGATAGAGGGTCTCCCCCCCGGCGACGGGGAAGCGCTCGAGATCGGCCCTGTGCTCTCCGAGGATCTTCTTGCGCTCGATGGCCGCCGTCGCCTCGTCCGCGTAGCTCGCCCTGAGCTCGGACAGCGCGGGGATGAAGGCGCGCCGGATCCGCGCCGCCGCCGCGGCCGTCTCCGGCGAGATCTGCGGGTGCTGGAGGTAAGCCTCGGTCATGTGCCAGACCGCCTTGCCGAGGCCGTCGTGCCCCGCGTCGGTCTCGTCGAGCTCCGCGGCGAGGGCCCTCCCGCCGACGACGGCGGGCGGAAGCGCGGAGATCTCCGCCAGCTTCCTCGCGAGCATCGGCTCGTAGGTCTTGCCGGAGCTGGAGCGCAGGAGCGCTGATCTTCGCTTGTCGAACAGGTCGGTGAGTCCGAGCTTCAGGTCGGACAGCGTGAGGTTTTGCATCCTGCCGAGGGTAGAAGGGCGAGTCGTGGCGTCAAGCTGCCCAGGCCGTCGGAACCGTGCCAGTCGAGCGCGCTGATGACGAGATGGAATTCGACCGATGGCGACACCAGAGCTCCAGAGAGCCTCGTCAACATGCCGAGATCTCAACGGTAATACGACGATCAACAGAGGCGCCCCCCTGGGCCCGTCGGCGAGGCGTGGATGATGCGCCGACCATCCCCGAGCCCCGTCGGCGAGACGTGGATGATGCGCCGAGCATCCCCGAGCCCCGTCGGCGAGGCGTGGATGATGCGCCGAGCATCCCCGAGCCCCGTCGGCGAGGCGTGGATGATGCGCCGACCATCCCGGGAGCCCCGTCGGCGAGGCGTGGGGGATGCGCCGACCATCCCGGAGCCCCGGCGGCGAGGCGTGGGGGATGCGCCGAGCATCCCGGAGCCCCGTCGGCGAGGCGTGGGGGATGCGTCGACCATCCCAGTGCTCCGGCGGCGAGGCGTGTGGTTGCGCTGACCAACCCCGGCGCCCCGGCGGCGAGCCGTGGTGGTCGCGTCCAGCCTCCGAGCCTCCCCGGGGCGGGCGCGCTGCGGGATCTCATGAGTCCTCCGGGACAGCCCCGAGGCTCAGCTTGGCCGTGTGATAGCCTCGCAGGGCGCCATGGCACCCTATCGCTCCCTCCACGAGGACCGCCGGCCCGCCCCCCAGGGCCCGCCGCCAGGCCCCGTGGCCGACATGGTGCAGCAGTTCGCCGACCCGTACGCATTCCTCCGCGAGCTCGTCCAGAACGGCATGGACGCCGGCGCGCGGACGATCGCCGTCCGCATCGAGGCGCTGCCCGGCGCCTCGGCCACCTCGGTCGCGGACGACGGGGCCGGGATGTCCCGCGACGACATCGAGGGGCCGCTCCTCACGCTCTTCAGCTCGTCCAAGGAGGGCGACGCCGGCAAGATCGGCAAGTACGGCGTCGGGTTCGTCTCCGTGTTCGCCATCCAGCCCGAGCACGTCGAGGTGGAGACGTGGCGCGACGGGAAGGCTCTCCGCCTCCGGCTGCTCGGCGACACGAGCTACGAGCTCGAGGACGCCGGCCCGCGCGAGGGCAGCGGCACCCGCGTCACCCTGTTCAAGCAGCTCACCCGCGAGGCGTTCGTCGAGCACGCGCGGCGCGCGCGGGCCGCCCTCCGCCGCTGGTGCCGCCACGCCGAGTGCGAGATCACCCTCGGCATCGCCGGCCCCGACGCCGGCCCCGACGCCCTCGCCAGGGCGCGCGTCGAGCGCATCGACCGCCCGCTCACCGTCGCGGCGCCCGTGTCCGTGACCTCGGTCGAGGGCGACACCACGCTCGTGGTCGGCCCCTCGGCCGGCGCGCATCGCCTCGCGCAGCACGTGAGCCGCGACGCCGCCGTCGAGCGCGGTCAGAGCTTCGCGGGCTTCTACAACCGCGGCCTCACCCTCTTCGAGACCGCGGACGAGGTCCTGAGCGGGCTGTCCGGCGTGCGGTTCAAGGTGATGAGCCCCCGCCTCCAGCACACGCTGAGCCGCGACAACGTCCGCCGCGACGACGCCTTCTGGGAGGCGCTCGCCCGCGTGCGCGAGCTCGTGAAGGGACCACTCCGGCGCGAGCTCGCCGCCCGTCTCGCGCCCGCCGCCGCCGCCGCGGCCTTGGCCGCGGCCGGCGCGGGCGTCGCGGCCGGCGCGGGCGTCGCGGCCGGCGCGGGCGTCGCGGCCGGCGCAGGCGTCGCGCGCGGCGCGGGCGACGCGGCCGTCGCGCGCGG
Organism: Sorangium cellulosum; assembly: GCF_004135735.1. Taxonomy (GTDB): domain Bacteria; phylum Myxococcota_A; class Polyangia; order Polyangiales; family Polyangiaceae; genus Sorangium; species Sorangium cellulosum_F. The sequence goes on from NZ_CP012670.1 coordinate 10,191,512, forward strand.
CGCGGGCGACGCGGCCGTCGCGCGCGGCGCGGGCGGCGTGGCGGTCGCGGCCGGCGCGCGCAGCGCGGGCGGCGCGCGCGGCGCGGGCGGCGCGCGCGGCGCGGGCGGCGTGGCCGTCGCGGCCAGCGCGGCCGTCGCCGAGTACGTGGCCCTGCTCGAGGCCGCGATGACGCCGCCGACCGCGCTCGATCCGGACGAGATCCCGTTCCCGCTCGCGAACCCCCTCGCGGGCGAGAGGGCGCGCGCCGGCCTCCGGTCGCTCGCGCCGGGGCGCGAGCCGCTGCTCGTCGCCCAGCGGCCCGACGCGCTCACCGAGGCCGTCACGCAGGGCGGCCTGCCCGTCGTGCTGTGCTGCCACCCCGCCATCCTCTCGCTGCTCACGCAGTGCTTCCCGCTCGCGCGCATCGAGGAGGTGCGCGCGGCCTACCTGCTCGTGCGCGAGGCGCCGGAGAGCGCCTCCGAGGGCGACGCTGCGCTGCTCACGGTCGTCGCCGAGGCGCTCGCCCGCGCCCGGCACGCGGTCGCCGGGGTCCGCCTGTGCCAGATCGACGGCGCGCTCCGGCAGCGCAGCGCGATCCTCGTGCCCGCGCGCGGGCAGGCCGCCGGCGGGCCCGCGCGCTCCTGCCACGCGGCGCGCGACGTCGCGCGCTGCGCGGCGCGCTGGCGGCCCGGGTACACGCTGTACCTCAACGTCGAGAGCGACGCCGTGGCGCTCGCGCGCAGGCGCGCCGCCCTCGACGCCGTCACCGCCGGCAACCTGCTCGCGCGCGCGCTGCTCGTCGAGGCCAAAGGGCCGCTCGATCCCAACGACAGCGACCGGCTCCTCGACGTCGCGGCGCGCCCGCCGCCCGCCGGCGCGGCGCCCGGCGCGAAGGCGCCTCCGGGCGCGGCGCCCGGCGCGAAGGCCTCCGCGAGCAGCGCGGGCGGCGCGGGCGGCGCGGGCGGCGCGGGCGGCGCGGGCGGCGAGGGCGGCGCGGGCGGCGCGGGCGGCGCGGGCGATCTCCACGGCGCGCGCGGCGCTGGCGGCACGGGCGATCCGCGCGGCGCGCGCGACCTCCACGGCGCGCGCGGCGCGCCCCGGGGGCTCCCGCGGTGAGCCGGGTCGTCGCTCGCGGTGCGATCCGCGTCGATGCCCGGCGCGCCGTCCAGAAGCTCAGGGAGCACCTGCTCGTCGACTTGGACCTCTACCTGCTCGAGCTCGTCCGCGCGGCCGCGGCCGGCGGCGCGACCCGCATCGACCTCGACCACGACGCCGACGACGTCTCCCTGACCTTCGACGGCGAGCCGCTCGACGCGCCCGTCCTGACGCGGCTCCTCGACCACCTGCTCAACCCCACGCCCGACGAGCCGTCCCGGCGGCTCCGCCTGCTCGCCCTCGGCGTGAACGCGGCGCTCGGGCTGCGCCCCGCGCGTGTCGACCTGCTCACGACCGGCCGCGGCCCGTCCGGCGAGGCCTCCGGGGCGACCTGCGCCCGGGTGCGCTTCACGCCCGCCCTGCTCGAGGCGCCCGCCGAGCCGCTCGCCCCGGCCGCCGCCCCGGCCTGCGACGAGGTGCCGCGGCCGCCCGGCATGCCCGCGTCCGGCATGCGGATCGAGGTGCGGCGGCGGCTCGGCTGGTCCGTGCTGAAGCGGGCGATCACGGGCGATCTGCCGCCCGAGCTCGGCCACCTCGCCGCCGCGACGGGCGACTTCCCGATCCCGATCACGCTCGGCGGCGAGCCGCTCCGCCGCGCGTCGCCGACCTTCGGGCGCGCCGTGCTCCTCCGCGTGCCGTTCCGCGTGCGCGGCGTGCGCAGCGCGGCGCTGGAGATCGTCGCGCCCCCGAGCGCGCCGGACGACGCGGCCGTCCCGAGCTTCCGCGCCGGCGCGCTCTCCGGGCCGCAGTCGTCGCGCTCGGGGCCGCAGTCGTCGCGCTCGGGGCCGCAGTCGTCGCGCTCGGGGCCGCAGTCGTCGCGCTCGGGGCCGCAGTCGTCGCGCTCGGGGCCGCAGTCGTCGCGCTCGGGCCCGCAGTCGTCGCGCTCGGGCCCGCAGTCGTCGCGCTCGGGCCCGCAGTCGTCGCGCTCGGGCCCGCAGTCGTCGCGCTCGGGGCCGCAGTCGTCGCGCTCGGGGCCGCAGTCGTCGCGCTCGGGGCCGCAGTCGTCGCGCGCCGCGCTGCGCTCGTCGCCGCTCGTCTCGCCGCTGTCGACGCCGCTCCCGGTGCCCCTCGCATCACCGCCCTCACCACCCCTCTCACCACCCCTCTCGCCACCCCTCTCCGGCCTCCCCGTCATCGACTACCTCGAGCGCGGCGTGAGGCTCGTCCGCGAGCGCTGGAGCTTCGCCCCGCGGTTCCCCTCGGCGCCCTACCAGGGCGTCGAGCTCCCGGTCCGCATCGTCGCCGACGCGGACGAGCTGCCCACCAACGCGTCGCGCTCGGCGCTGCGCGAGGACGCGCCCCTCCGGCCGCTGCTCCGCGAGGCGGCCACCGCCGCGCTGCTCGACGCCCTCGCGGCGCTCACCGCGCTCGTCTGCGGCGACGGCGCCGTCCCCGAGAGCGTCGCCGTCGTCGCCCTCGATCCGGACCGGCTCGAGGACGCGCTCGCGGCGTTCGCGTGCGTCGCGACCGGCGCCGCGCGCGCGGGCGACGCGCTGCCCGCCGCCGCGGAGGCCGTGCGCGCGCTGCCGCTGCTCCGCGACGGCCGCGGGCGGCCCGTCTCCCTGGCGTCGCTCGACGCGCGCGACAGGTCGCCCCTCTTCCTCCTGCGCGGCGACGCCGACCTCCCGGACGAGCTCTCCCCCTGGGCCCACGACGTCCTCCGCAGCCGCGGGAGCCTCGTGGAGCGCGCCCTCGCCGGGCTCCCGCTCGTCGACGCCGAGGTGATGTTCGAGCAGGCCAGGCTCGGCGCCGAGCGCCGCAGGGCGTTCCTCCGCCACGCGACCGGCGAGCCCGTCGTGCCGCCCTCCCCCGAGCACGCGCTCCGCGCCGCCTTCCACGAGCGCGAGGGCCCGCTCGCAGGCCTCCGCGGCGAGCTCGCCGTGTTCGCCGGCGACGGCGACGCCCGGCGCAGGGCCGAGGTCCGCGTGTTCGTCGAGGGGCGGCACCTCGAGACCGTCGAGCTCGATCCGGCCGCCGTCCCCCTGCCGGTCGAGATCGCGCTCGCGTGGGAGGGGCGCGTCCGGCCCCGCTTCTCGTACGAGGGCGTCGAGCGCGACGAGCGCTTCTTCCGCGCGGTCCGCCACGCCCTCCGGGTCGCGCTCGCCGCCGCCGACCGCGAGGCGCGGCGGCTGTTCGGCCCGAGGCCCGTGCTCCCGGGCGCGGCGGCGCGCGGCGCGCCGTCCGAGCGCGAGCTCGCGCGGCTGCGCGCCCCGCTCCGCGCCGCGATCGGGGCGCTGTTCTGCGCGCCGCCGCGCCTCGGCGTCCCCGATGGCCAGGGCGGCGTGACGCCGCCGCCCGGCGACGACCTCGCGCCGTCGGCCTTCGAGGGCCTGCTGAAGGCGCGGATCTGGCCCATGCTCGTGACGGGCCGGTTCATGAGCCTGGAGGGCCTCTCCGCGCTCGCGCGGGCGTCGCGCGGCCTGTGCGTCGCGCCGCCCGACGCGCGGGGGCGCGCGGTCGACGGGCGGCCCGTGCTCGCCGCCTCGCAGCGCGAGCTCGACTGGCTCGCCGCCGCGCTCCCGGATCGCGAGCTCGTCCTCTACACGCCGGGGCTCTTCACCGAGGACGAGCTCGCGGCGCGGGGCCCCGCGCGCCGGCGCGCGCTCGCCGCGGCCCTGGAGGAGCTCGCGGGGCCCGGCGCCGCCGGCGCGCCGGTCCTCGAGGTCGTCCGCCCCGGCTCCGTCGCGCTCGTCACGCCCAGCGACGCGATGGCCGAGGCGTGGCACCACGCCGCGCAGCCGCTCGCCGCGCAGCCCAGGGCGCCGCTGCTCGGCCCCGTCGCGATCGCGATCGACGACGACGCCGCCGTGCCCGGCAGGGGCTGGGGCAGCCTCCTGTCGCCGCGCAACGACGCCGCCGTCCACGCGGCCGAGCGCGAGCTCTGCGAGGCGCTCGTGGCCGCGCTCGAGGGCGACGGCGCGGCGCGCGCGCGGCTCGGCCTCCGGGGCGACCCGCTCCGCGACCGCGGGCGGCCGGACACCCGGGTGACGGCCTACCTCCTCGACTGCGCGCGGGCGATCGCGGAGCAGGCCCGGCGGGGCCCCGTCGAGCCGGCCCTCGGCGAGCTCGGGGCGCGCCTCCGGCGCCTGTCGCTGCTCCGCATGCTCGACGCGCGCGGCGAGGTGGTCTCGTGCTCGCTCGAGACCATCGAGGCGGCGCACCCGGGGAGGTCGTCGATCCCGGTGCTCCACGAGGCGCCCGGCTTCGAGACGCTCTCGTGGTACCCGGTCCTCGTCCGCGACGACCGGGAGGGCGCGGCGTTCCTGCGCTGGGCCGGCGGGCGCGCCGTCATGGCGCACGGCGGGCTGCCGGCGCGGCGGCGGCGCGCGGCCCTCGAGCGGGAGCGCCGCGCCGCCGCGGCCGCCGGCGAGGGGCCGCGGCGCGACGCCGCCGCCCGGAGCGTCCGCGGCGCGCCGGTGCTGCCGGGCGCGCCGCCGCACCCGCGGCTCAGGGTGCGCCTCGCGGCGCTGCACGTCCGGGAGGCCGAGGGCGAGCTCGAGATCATCGAGGGGCCGGCGTCGGACGTCCGGCTCGTCGGGCCGGACGGCGCGGAGCGCCGGGTGGAGGCGGAGCTCCCGATCCCGCTGCGGATCGTGGCCCGCACCGGCGCGGACGACCCGTCGCGGGCCGAGACGCGCGCGCTGCTGACGAAGCTCGCCCGGGTCGCGGGCCGCTACCTGATCTCGCTCGCGCCGCGCTTCGACGAGCTGCCGCCGTTCGCGCGGAGCCACACGCGCCGCGGGGTGCTGACGACGCTGGCGTCCGGCAAGCGCCTCGTCGCGCGGGCCGCGAGCGCGCCGGTCTTCCAGGACATCGAGGGCCGCTACTGGTCGCTCGACGATCTGCGGCGGGCGGCGGCCGCGGGGTGGCTGTGCACCTCGGCGCCGCCGCCGTACCCGAAGCGGAGCTACGGCCGGCCGGTCCTCCGGCTCAGCGAGGCCGAGCGGCTGCAGCTCTCGACCGCCGTGCTCGTCAACGACGCCACCCTCGCGATCGCGCGCGATCTCGCGGCCGAGGCGCGCCTCGCGGCGCCGCCGCTCGTCACCATCGGCCTCGACGAGGCCGCGCGCGAGGCGTGCTTCGCGGTCACGCCGTTCGAGCCGTGGGCCGGCGCGCGGGCGGGGGAGCCCGTGGTGTACGGCGAGATGGGGTTGCTCGTGCCGGAGCGCGCCGGCGCGGCGAAGATCGCGGTGCACGTGGGGCGCCGCCCGCTGTGCGCGATCGACGCCGGCGAGGGGTGGCCGCTGTGCGCGGCGATCAACGACGACGCGCTCGCGCCGAACGACACCTTCGACGGGCTCGGCAAGAGCGCGGACGCGGAGCGGCTCCGGCGGGCGGTGCGCGAGGCCGCGGCGCGGTGGCTGCGCGCCGAGCTCGCGCCGCCCGCGGACGCGCTCGCGACCCGGTGGATCGACGTGGTGCAGGGCTGGCAGCAGCTCCTGCTCGTGATCGGCGTGCTCTGGCTGCCGGCGCGGTGGCCGCGCGCGCCGCGGGTGCTCGTGGCGACGCCCACGGCGGGCGCCGCCGGCGGGGCCTCGGGGGGCGGGCTGCGCGGCGCGTTCACGCCGCGCGAGCTGCGCGTCGATCGCGACGCGGGCGGCGTGATCGGGCAGCCGCCGGTCGAGGGCATGCTCCTCGTCTGGCCGCCGGGCGGGCGCTGGGACGCGGTCGCGGAGCTCGCGATGCAGGCCGCCGCGTCGATGGCGGCCGAGCTCTCGGACGAGCCCGCCGCGGCGCCGTACCTGTGGAACCTGCACCTGCTCGACCGGCTGGAGGGCGGCACGCTCACGGCGCCGACCGCCGCCGGGGGGCGCGTCGGCCCGGCGGAGATCCGCGCGGAGCTCGCGGCGCGGCGCCGCCTGTGGATCTCCGACGGCCGCGGGGGCGCGGGCGGCGATTTCCCGGGCGGGGCGCCGTCGTTCGTGCTGCTGGACGAGGGCTCGGCGCTCGTCGAGGTGCTGCGCCACCGCGTCGCCCCCGGCGCGCTGCGCGAGCTCGGCGCGCCCAGCGCGCCGGCCCCGGCCGGGGCGATCGCCGCGGTGGGCGAGGGAGCGGCGGTGGGCGAGGGCGCGCAGGGAGGCGAGGGAGCGGCGGTGGGCGAGGGCGCGCAGGGAGGCGAGGGAGCGGCGGTGGGCGAGGGCGCGCCGTGCGCCCCCGGCGCCGAGGCCGTCCTCGGGGCGCAGCAAGATCCGGAGCGCGCGCCAGCCGTGGAGGTCGCCGCGGGGGCGCCGCGCTCCGAGCGGGGCGTGCGCGCGTGGGCGTCCGCGCTGTGGCGTGGCGTCCGCGGCCTGATCGGCGGCGGGGAGGCGCGGCTCGACGCGGTGGCCGGGCCGCAAGGGGAGGCGGAGAGCCCGCTCGCCGCGGCGCTGCTCGCGGCGGTCCTCGAGATGGGCCTCGAGGGCGCCCCGGTGCGCTCTGTCGTCGAGCGTCGCTCCGGGAGGCCGGTTCGTTACGACGCGAGCCGGTGCCAGATCGTCATCAACCCCGAGCACGAGGCGCTCGCGTGGCTGCGCGCCCGCGGGGCGCCCGATCCGGCGGCCGTCGCGCTCCTGGCGGCGGCGGCCGTGGGCGAGGTGAACCGGGCGCTCAAGTCGGTGACCGACGCGGAGGAGCGCCGCGCGCTGGAGCACCTGCTCCGCTCGATGGGCTAGCTCTACTGCGAGAAGTTGTCCCGGATCAGCAGAAAAACCGCCATGGCGCCAAGGCCGCCACAACTTCCTCTGCGATCGGCAGGACACGTCGCTCGCCCCCTCGGCGGGCCGGGGCTACCATCCGGCGGCCAGCGCAGCCGCAGCCATGAGCAACTCTCTGGAAACACTACGAAAAGACGGACAGGCGAGCGAAGGGCTCCGACGGGCCGCAGCGGCGAGCCATGTGCGGGTGGGCGTGGTCCAGCTCGCTTATCATCCGGTGGTCCCCATCCCGAGACCCAGTGCCCTGGAGGATCCGCTCGGCGATCCGAGCCGGGAGGTGTCGTCCCTGCTCCCCGTGGGCGAGAGCAGCGCGCCGCTGCACCTCCAGCGCCTGCTCAAGGAGCTGAGGCGTCGGATTCGTGAAGCCTACCTCGCGCAGACGAAGCGCAAGGTGGAGGCGATCCTCGATGCGTGCCGCGCCTGGAGCGTGCAGATCCTCGTTTTCCCCGAGTACAGCATCCCGCCCGCGCTGCTGGAGAACATCGCCAAGGCGGCGCCGGACACCGTCGTCGTCGCCGGGACGCACTTCGTCGACGACGACACGCTCGAACAGCGGCATTACGAAAAGCTAGGCAGCAGCGCCGATCACGACGAGTTGCTTGGTTGCGCCGTGAGCCCAGTGCTGCACGGCGGCCGGCTGCTCGCGCTGATCCCGAAGCTCCACCCTGCAAAGCCGGAGCTCCGCTTCCTGCAACCAGGGCAAGGCTGGGCCCCGATCGACCTGCCCGAGAGCATCGGCGGGCGGCTCGGCGTGCTCATCTGTCTGGACCATCTGCAACGCGAGAGCGAAGCTCACCGCGAGCAGGTCGGCCCACACCTCTCGAAGTGCAGGCTCATCGCCGCGCCGAGCCTCACGGGGAAGCACACGCTCTCCGAATTCGACGCCAGGGCCCTGGAAGACGCCCGGCGCAAGGGTCGCCCGGTGCTTTACGCCGACCATGCGCTGGGCGGCGGCAGCAGCATCTATGTAGATGAGGGGCGCGCGTACGATCCCCGCATCTTCCCCGAGCACGCAGGGTACCTGGAACCTGGCGAAGAGGGCGTCGTCATCGCGGATATCGATCTCAGCCATCAGGCAGCCGGGGCGTCGACCCGCCACGCCTCGACGTCTCCGATCCTCCCCTATGCGGCGGCGTCGCTCGTCTATTCCGGCGCCGATCGCGCGTACGCTGCGTGGTACCACCGGCTCGTCGCGGCGCTCGACGCGCCGGAGGGGAACGCACGCCAGCGGCTGCGTGCCGCGAAGGTGTTCGTCGCAGCGGAACCGCCCGAGATCCCCAGCGGCGTCAGCGCCCGCCAGCGTCGCCTGCGGCGCTTGGTGCAGGAAATCGAGGAAGAATCGAACCTAGATCGTGTCCGGCAGCTCACCCGCGAGATCGTGCTGCCCGACGAGGTGCTCCCGCTCGACGGGCTCCGCGCGGCGCTCGCGCGCGGCGCGGCGGACGAGATCCAGAGATGGGTCAGCGAGCACCAGGCCGGAGACTTCGGCCCGGTCGTCACCCGACTGCGGGAACCGTGGGAGAAGCTGGAGCGGACCGCGGCGTCGTGGAGCGAGAGGGCCAGGCGCGCGGCCGACGAGGTGAGCGCGACCGTGAGGGGTGGGCCGAAACCCTTCAAGGAGAGCATGCTCCGGCAGATGCTCTCCACGTACGAGAAGGACTTCGACGCGTCCCAGGAGCAGATCAACCAGGAAGCGTCGAAGCTCTTCGACGCGGGGCGCTACGCCGAGGCGCGGGAGCGCTACCGAGACATGCTGCAGCGATCGGAGGAGATACTCGACGTGGCCGGGGATGCGGCCTCTGTCGAGCTGAAGCAGCGCGCCTCGCGCTGCCGCCTGAACCTCGCCGCCATCGCCCTCAACATGCAGGAGGCGGATGAGGCCAAGAGGCTGCTCGCCACGGTCGATGCCGACCTGCTGTCCGTCAAAGCCCGACTCAACCTCGCCGAAGCAGCGGCGCTCGTCGGCGATCTCAGCCGCGCAGAAGCCCTGCTCGCCGACAAGGATGTGCTGGAAGACGCCGAGCAGCGCGGCCGCATCGCGGAGATCAGGCAGAGGATCGCCATCCGGCGCGGCGAGATCCCGCCGGACCTGTCGTCCTCTGCGCCGATCCAGTTGGACGCGACCATGGCGTTGCTCTCGCGCGACGATCTCGCCGGTGCCGCGGAGATCGGGCTGGCGGTTCTGGAGAGCAGCGACGACGACACGCTCACTGCCGCCCTGGCGACGATCGCGCTCACCGAAACGCTCGTCAGAACGATCTTCGAGAACCCCCCCAGAGCCGTGCTCGTCCCCGTCGGGCGGCGCGCAGATATCATCGCGGCGCTGGAGAAGCGCTTCGGTGCCCTCCGTGGCCGTGCGCTGCCGCCCGCGACACGCCGGGACCTGGATCATGCCGAAGAGGCCTTCCGCGGGGTCACGTACGACGACGGACAGCTGGGGGAACGCTATGCGGCAGGGGATGGAAACGACAGAGAAGAGGCGTATGACGGCCGCCGTCGCCTCGCGTTCCGCCTCGCCGTCGACGGCCGCGTGGACGATGCGTTGCGCGCCCTGCCAGCCGATCCCGATGACCATCCCTGGCGCGAGCGCCTCTCGCGCGTGGAGCTGCTCGCCGTTGGCGGCAAGCTCGACCGCGCGCTCGACGAAGCCTTGGCGCTGGTAAGCGACTTCCCCGGCCGGGCGCCCATCGAGCACATCACCGCGCAGCTCTGCGCCAGCCAGGGCCGGCCGGAGGACGCGCTGCGGCACGCGGAGGTGGCCTACGAACAGCTCCCCGGCAAGGGGTGCCGCTTGCTCCTCGCGGAGCAACTTCTGGTCAATGATCGGGCCGAGGCCGCGTGGGAGCTCGTCAAGGATCTGCGGGACGACCGCCCGCGCGTGCTGCGCACGCGCGCCATCGCAGGAGAGCAGACCGGCCGCACGGAAGATGCCGAGAGCGCATGGCGGCGCTATGTGGAGCGCAGGCCCGAGGACGCTCCGGCCCGCGTGCGTCACGCGCAAATCCTCTTCCGCCTGCACCGACTCGAGGAGGCCGCCGCAATCGCGTGGAGGCTCTACACAGACCAGCGCGATCGCCTAGACCTGGACGCGCTCTACGCCGTCGGCTCCCTGCAGCGGCTCGCAGGCGCGCTCGATGAGGAACAAGCGCGGCGGATCAAGGAGATCGCGGCGCGCGTCAAGGAGAGATTCCCGGCGGACGCCAGGGCCGAGTTCCTGCGGCTCCGGCTCCTCCTCTTGCTCGGAGAGCTGCCCGAAGACAGGGAGCCCATTGATTACAAGCGGTTGGTCGAAGCTGGGTTCCTTCAAGCCCGCCCTGCCTCGGAGCTCGCCGACTTCTTTCAGCAGCGAAGAGCTTACACCGAGACTGTATCGCTGCTCGCCCGGCGAGGTGCCGTTCCTACGGCTACCGCACTCGCGGCTTCTGGCACTCAGCTCGCCCTCTTCGTGACGCGCATCCTGGAACGGAGGCGTTTTACCACCCCGGGCTTCCTCTGCCCGCCGGTCTCTCTCAGCGACCAGCTCCCTGCGCTCCGTCTCGATGGCGCCACGATCCTGGTCTCGGATCTTGAGTTGCTGCTCCTCGAGGTCCTCGACCAGACCCGCGCATTACGCTCTTCCCTTGGCCCGAGCGGCCGGCTTGTCCTCTTCCGGCGCGCCGGTGAACGCATTCGCGAAGACTTCGCCAAGCTCCGGATCACGGCGAACCCGAAGAAGCTCGCTGAGCTCGAGGCCCTGCTCCGCCAGATCGAGTACCTCCCGACGCTGGACGCCGATCCTGGAGCTCCGTACGACGACAGGGCGGCCGCCCGAAAGAATGGCGCCGCGATCGTCGATGAGGAGGTCCGCATCGATGCACAGCGTATCTCGCCATGGGCATTTCTGAGGTACCTTCACGACGATGGGTGCATCGATGCAGCGCAGCGCGCTCGCATCGAGCCCTACCTACCCGGCGGACCGGAGGCCACGTCTCCGATGCCGGACCCGCTCCCTGCGCGAATTCTGGTTCCTTGGTACCTCATCGAGAGGCTCTTTCAGGAAGACGTCCTCGTCTCGGTCTTTCGAGCCCATCGTGAGCGGTTCTGCATCGGGCCTCGCACGAGGGCCCACTTTCAGCTCGAGCGCGACGATCGGGCGGACACGATTCGAGCGGAAAAGCTGGCAGAGAGGGTTCACGCCCTGCTCGCGGAAGGGTGGGTCCAGGAGGAACGCGAGCCCCCCGTGGACGGCCTGCCGGCGCTGCGAGACCCAGACCAGGCATGGGGAGAAGAGCTCGTACTGGAGCCGCTTCGAGAGATGCTGGCATATCGCCATGCGGTGCTGCAGAACGCCACCTGGTGGAGGCTCTCGGCCGACTTCTTTGGGACCAACGCCCTCGGTGCGCCCGGCCTCACGGACATGTTGGCCTGGCAGAGCGACGACGAGTACCACGCCTTGATGGATCGCGTGCGCCCCGCCGCCGCGCGAGACATCACGATACCGGCGCTCGTCAGGAGTCTTCTCGATCGCGGGGGAGACGACGATTCACGGCTGCTCAACCTGGCCGAACTGGGCTTCCCCGACGCGCTGGCCGCCGCGGAGATGCTGCGGCTGGAGCGGCGCTATCGAGGGCTCGACAAGAGCGAGCCAAAGAGAATCCTCGACAATCAAGAGTGGATGGCGAGGGAGCCGGGGCATATCGGTGGAGAGTTTGCTAGGATACGGCTGGCTCAGACGTACGCGGGGTGCATCTTTCGTGCCTTCTGCAACGATGACGGTTCGGCGGCGGTCGGTCGCTCCGCAGCGGAGCAAGCCGCCCTCGCTCGCGCGTTGCTTGTCCGCCAGGAGACCATGACAGCAGCGTCCATGAGCGACTCGCTCGCGCAGACGCTGCAATTCCTGCTCTTGAAGCTTCTAGACAATCCTCTGGCTGCGTGGAAACGGGACGATGATGGCTACGTAACAGACAACGAAGGCGCCGCAACTCGTCTCTGGGACGTGATCAGGGAATGGACGGGCGAGAACGAGGCGCGACGTGCGGCTCATGACCGCGCCATCAGAGAGGCGTGGCTCCTGCTCGACAAGCGGGGAAGAGACGGAGCGTTGACGATGGACGCATTGACGCTCGGCTTCGCTCGTCCTCCCGAGATGAGCAAGCCTATCAATATCGTGTCTCTCGTCGACGCGGGAGAGGAGGCGTTGGCAATTCTTTCCGCAACCTGGAAAGAGCGCCCGCTCCAGCAGCGCGGTGTCGCCGTGAAGCAGGTCGATGCGCAAGGACGCGAGCGGCTCGACTTCGAGCAGATACTCCAGCACGGCGCCGCTGTCCTCGCCGCCGATGCCGCAGCGGCGTCCAATGCTCGGAGCATCTCCTATGGTATGACCATCCCCGTCCACGGCGGCGTTCTGCCTGTGCACGTACCAGTAGAGGCGGCGTTCTTGAGGGCGGATCCGGACGATAGACGAAAAATTGCCAGACAGCTCAAGGTCCTCCAGGGGCAGCATGACGGTGCTCTATACGAGCTCCTCGCGGAAATTGAGCGGGCACCCACGAATGGGAGCGCTTTGCGAGAGTATGCTCGGAGATCTGTAACCGCGCTATTTCGCCTCGTTCGTGATGATCCGCCCTTCATTCGCGCCTGGAGTCAGACGCGCGGCATGAGCGCAGGCGGTGAGCGCCCACGCATCCACGATTTGCTGACGATTCTATCTGAGCCGAATGAGCCGCTACCTGCGTCGCTCTCAGGCGTCCTCCAGAATCGCCTAGATGGCTTCTGGTCGACCCGTGAAGACCGAGGCGTTTTATTCCTCGTGGCGAGCGAGATCCCCGGATTCTTATCCTCTGCCCCCATCCCATGGTGGCTGGAACATGCGGACGAGGATTATGGGCAGCATGTCGATGTCGCGCTTAACCGCCTCGACCACCCTGATGAGTCTCCGATCGCCCGCTTGGCTGTCGATGTCACCTTTCTCCGCCTCACCGCCATGCGCCGCCCGCTCGTCAAGGTGCCCGGAGGGGAGGTCGACCTCCGAGAAATCTTCCCAGCGCGGCTCGCTCGCCTTCTCAACAAGGTGAGCGAGCCGCCCGAGCCCGACACGCTCGGCGCCGCGGAGGGCCCTCTGCTGCGCGTGTGCGGCGAGGTGGTGCAGCGGCTTGCGCGCCCGGCAGTTCTCCCGCTGCGTGAGTGCCTCTGGCTCACCTGGCGGCTCTTCCAGTGGCTCTGTCTCCAGCTCGACGCGATCTCCCCCGACGCACGCCGCGATGGCATCCGGCGCCTCGTTGCACAGGCACCGCCGCCGGCGGAGCCACGTGACGTCCTCGATCCCTTCGGCTTCGGTCGCGATCGCTTCGACCACCGCCTCGCTGCCGTGCTCCATGCGCTCAGCACCATGGAGGAGCTCGCGCTGGTTTTCCGGGGGCAGGAACCGGAACAGAACGCTCCTGAGCTGCGGAGCGTCTCCTCGCCGGCACTCGAAGACAAGCTGCTCACGCTTGCACGCGGTGTCCAATCAGGCCCGAAGCTCGGTTCGGTGCTCGAGTGGCACGCCCCTGGAAACATACCCGATCTCGCGCTCTACGCGCTCCTGCACCTGAATCGCGGACGTCTCGCCGACCTGAGCCTGGAAGCGCGTATGCGCCGGTTCGAAGCGCTCCCGGAGGATCTGCAAGCTCTGGAAAACTATGATGAAGCGGCGTTCTGGTTCACGCGACGGGTCGTCCTCACTGCAGCCGATATCGCGGAGAAGTTGGCGCCCGAAGAACGCGCGCTCCTGGAGACGAAGCTGCGCGCGATGGTCGACAGCCCACGAGCTCGCGAGTTGCGCTGGTGGGGGTTCGTGCGTCTCTTCGCCGCCGGTGTGGATTCTCTGGAGAACGATGCGCGCGCCTTGACGATCGAGCACGCCAACGCCCCGTCGGCTCCCGCCGCATTCGGCTCCTACCTCCTCGGCGTGGCCGCGCGCGATCCGGCCCGCGTGGAGGAGGCAACCGAGGCCATGCTCGTCGCGGCGGGCGAGCGCGGCGCCGACGTGGTCGCGCTGGCTGCCGGTGCGCTCGGACGCCTCATGGTGCATGGCAAGCCCCCCGCCCAGAAGGTCGCGGGCTCCCTCTTGCTGCGGCTTGCGGAGCGCTCACCCTTCCGCGAAGATCCCCGCATGGACCAGGTGATCGGCGCCTTCGGCCTGCGGGAGGGCACGTCGTGAGCAGGCGGACGATACGCCTGCATACCTTCTGCTCCGTCAAGGGCGGCGTGGGGAAGTCCACGCTCGCCACCGTCTGCGCCAAGCTCCTCGCCGCCCGTGGGCGCGTGCCCGTCCTTGTCGACTGCGATCTCACGGGCACGTCGCTGGCGGATGGTTTGCGCCTGCGCTCGCCCGCGGTGACGCTGCTCGATGACGGATCGATCAACCTGGAAGCGCCGCCAACCGGGGAGATGCTCACGGTCGAGCAGACACGAGCGCTGCGCGCGCAGCGGCGGGACGCGTTGCGGCGCGACGGGCAGACGTGGAGGGACCGACCGCACCCGCCGCCCTACTTCAACGACCCGTTGAACTACGCGTTCCTCACCAGGCGGCCGGCGCGGGTGGACGCGCTGCTGTGGCGCCACGAGCGCGACGACCGCGTGCTCTACCTTCCGTCGTCGTCTACGCATGACGATGTGATCCAGAGCGTCGAGTGGTTCTTCGGGCAGCCGTTCGACTGGGCGAGGAGCCTCGCCTGGACTCTCGACGGGCTCGCGCAGCAGGTTCCAGCGCTCAGTGACGTGGTCGTCGACCTCCCGCCAGGGATCTGGGGCCTCCCGCACGAGGCGCTGGTGCTGGTATCGACCTTGCTCCGCGAAGAGCCGATGCCCGACGACTATCCGCCGTGGCACGCGGGACCGATCCGATGGGTGCCGAATCCTTTCCTTGTCACGAGCCGCGATCCGAACGATATCCTGCCGGCGCTCGAGTACGTCGCACGGCAGCGGGCGCGGGTCTCGACCCTCAAGCCGGTCGTGAACCGGGACACCGAGGGCTTGAACGCGCTTCGCTCGATGGCGCGAGCCCGTGTCGGCCCTCTCCTGGAGGCCGCGGGGCTCCATGAGACCATCGAGCGCGTCGCGGAGATGTCGGGGCTGGCGCGGCTCTTCTGGGACGGAAACGTGACGGTCGACGAGACGGTTGACGAGGCGCTGCGAGAAGTCAGGAAGACGCTTCGACTGGAGGAGGAGCCATGAGCACGGCGACCGCTGAGCTGCTGATCGAGCGGCGGAGAGCGACGGAGCGCAGGATGAGCTGGAGCCTGTCACGGTCGAAACTGCTCTCTGCGAGCCAGACCTCCGCTGACGAGGCGCGCGCGGCGCTGCGCCGCCGGATCGACGCTCTAGAGGAGCAGACCGGGGCGCAGCACGATCGCATCGCCGCGCTGATGCACGAGCGGAACGCGCGACCGGACGACGACGATGTCGCGGCGCGGCTCCAGCTGGCGCTCGACGAGCTCCTGGAGATGCAGCGCGAGTACGCCGAGCTAATGTCGGCGTATTACTGCCCGACACGCCCGGCGCCGTCCGAAGACGCCCTCCATCTGCTGGAAGAAGCGAGAGGAATCCTGAAGAAGTATGAAGATCTTGCCTCCCGTGACCAGACCGCCGACGACTCCCTTCTCCCGAAGCCATGATCCTGCGCCGGCGCGGTCGCAGCGCGGCTATCACGCCTTCCGTCCTTGCCTGCGGTGGGAGTTCGGCTTCACTTGCGCCCTTTGCATGCTGCACGAGGCGGACCTCATCGAATACGGGATAGGCTCGACGGGCCTTACCACCGTGGAGCATGTCGTCCCTCAGAGCGAGGACGCTGGGCAGTCCAACACCTATGCGAACTGCCTGTACGCGTGTCGCTGGTGCAACCGTTCGAGGTCGAAGCTACCGCTGCACGACGGGAGCGGGAACGTCCTTTTGAATCCGACGACGAGCGCCTGGGCGGATCATTTCGAGGTGCGGGACGACAAGCTGTCTCCGAAGACCGGCAGCGGTAAGTACACGGAGGTGGCTTACAGCATCAACGACCCGTTCAAGGTCCAAAGGAGGGCCGCGAGGCGCAAACTCATCGAGCGCTGCCGCACGCTGGTTCTTGAGGCACCTGCCGAGATCGAGAGATTGTCGCGTGTTGTCGGACACCTGGCCGCGTCCGACGCGCTGGACGAGGCGGAGGTGGTACGCAGCCTCGCGCGGCGCCTCAACGAACAGGTGGCTCTCGCGCGGCAGGCGCTCGAGCGTTATCAAGGGGTGCCGGTCGACGCCGACAAGGCGTGCCGCTGTCGGCTCGAGCCGACGATGCCTCCGCAGGTCGCCGAGCAGCTCATCGCGCTCTGCTGAGGCAGCTGGCCTGAGGAGCGCTCCCGTCCAGGGTACGCTTCCGCTCGCCCGGCGAGCGCGGCCTCCCAGCGGGGGGTGGCCTCGTTTGGGGGCTCACCTCCCAGCGGGGGTGACCGCGCCCCAGGGGGAAGGGGCACCGCTCGCCCGCAGCCCGCGGGCGGCTTGACCGCCTTCCCGTCGATGCACCAGGACCTCCTCGATCTCCTCCTCGCCCTCGGCCGCGTGCCGCAGGATCCGCGCTGGCACCCCGAGGGCATCGCCCCCGACGTTTACGTCCTGCCCGGGGTGGAACGCTCCACGCGGGTGGGCGTGTGGAAGGTCTGGGAGATGGGGCTCGTGCCCTCGTTTGCATTCGAGATCGTCTCGCGTGACATCGACAAGGACTACATCAACTCGCCCGCCAAGTACGCGCGGCTCGGGGTCGAGGAGCTCGTCGTCTTCGATCCGGACTATCAGGAGAGCCGCTCGGGGGTGCGATGGCAGATCTTACGCCGGACGAAGCGCGGCCTCCTGCGGGTTGAGAGCACGGACGCGGATCGGATCCGCTCGCGGGTGCTCGGATACCACCTCCGCGTGGTCGGAGAGGACGGCAAGGTGCGGTGCGGATCGCTTACGGCGCTAACGGGGGGACGCTGCTCCCGACCGACGCCGAGGTGGAGCGGCAGCGCGCCGAGGCGGAGCGGCAGGGCCTGGCCGAGGCGCTCGAAGCCGAGCGCCGCGCCCGCGAGGCGATCGAGGCAGAGCTCGCCCGGCTCCAGAGCCTACAGCCCGCGCCACCAGGCGGCCCCGACCCCGCAAAGCCAAGCGCTGAGGGAGACGCCCGCCCGTCGCGGACGCTTCCGGACGCAGCTCAGGGCTGTGGCGAGCTGCGCGTCAGGTCGTGCTCGGAGAGGGCGCGTTGGTAAAGGAGGCCGGCTTGCTGCGCGAGGAAGTGTGGCACGGCGAACCGACGTGGCGGGATCGCGAGCGTCGCGACGCGTCGTTCATCGGTCGAAAGAGCGGGTCGAGCGCGGCGCAGAGCGCGAAGGGGGCGCATCGGCGTGGCGCGGGCACACGTCACCTTCCGGGCGTTGGTTTGGCCCGGGATGTTCTTGCGGCGACGCGGCGTCCCCAGGCGTCTTGCGGCGCAGGACGATGCTCTTTCAGTACGGCGGCCCTCGGTTGGGTGAGCGATCTGATCTCGCTCGCGCCGCGCTTCGACGAGCTGCCGCCGTTCGCCCGGAGCCACCACCATCGGCCTCGACGAGGTCGCGCGCGCGGCGTGCTTCGAGGTCACGCCGCTCGAGCCGTGGGCCGGCGCGCGGGCGGGCGAGCCTGTCGCGTACGGCGAGATGGGATTGCTCGTGCCGGAGCGCGCCGGCGCGGCGAAGATCGCGGTGCACGTGGGGCGCCGCCCGCTGTGCGCGATCGACGCCGGCGAGGGGTGACCGCTGTGCGCGGCGATCAACGACGACGCGCTCGCGCTGAACGACACCTTCGACGGGCTTGAGCGCGGACGCGGAGCGGCTCCGGCGGGCGGTGCGCGAGACCGTGGCGCGGTGGCTACGCGTCGAGCTCGCGCCGCCCGCGGACACGCTCGCGACCCGGTGGATCGACGTGGTGCAGGGCTGGCAGCGGCTCCAGCTGGTGATCGGCGTGCTCTGGCTGCCCGCGCAGCGGCCGCGCGCGCCGCGGGACGTGACGGTGACGATCTCCGACACGTGGCGCCGCCCGCCGCGGTCGCCGCCGGCAGGGCCTGCGCGGGCGGGCTGCGCGGCGCGTTCACGCCGCGCGAGCTGCGCGTCGAGCGCGACGCGGGCGGCGTGATCGGGCTGCCGCCGATCGAGGGCATGCTCCTCGTCTGATCGCCGGGCGGGCGCTGGGATGCGATCGCGGAGCTCGCGATGCAGGCCGTCACATCCATGGCTCTCCCTCTATCCCTTGCGCCCCTTGCGGTTTCTCTTAGTCCCGCATCTGTACGCGCTCAGCTCGCTCACCGCTGCCGCCCGCGTTGCCGGTCCGCGGGCGCCGCGCAACGCTTTCCCCGTGGGCACCGTCTTCACCGTGGGTCATGGCACGCGCAGCCTGGAAGAGCTCGTCGAGCTCCTGGGCGAGGGGCCGGCCGACACGCTGGTCGACGTCCGGAGGTTCCCGGGATCGAGCCGGTCGCCGCACCTGTCGCGCGACGCGCTCGCCCGCGCGCTGCCGCCGCTCGGGGTGACCTACGTCTTCCGCGGCGACTCCCTCGGCGGCCGGCGGTCCGGGCGGGAGGGCTCGCCCCACCTCGCCTGGGAGAACGCGAGCTTCCGGGCCTACGCCGATCACATGGAGACCGACGCCTTCCAGCGCGCGCTCGCCGAGCTCGAGGCGGAAGCCCGGGCCGGCCGGCGCATGGCCCTGATGTGCGCCGAGACGCTCTGGTGGCGGTGCCACCGCCGCCTCATCGCCGACGCCCTCGTGGCGCGCGGGCTCCCGGTCGTCCACCTGCTCGGCCGCGGCGCCCGCGCCCCGCACACGCTGAACCCTGCCGCCCGGATCGACGGCGCCGGCCACCTCGTCTACGACCTCGGCGCCCAGCGCGCGCTGCCCCTCGGCGACGCCGCGGCCCCCGGCGGCCGTCGCGGCGGACGCACGGGCGCGCGCCACGGCCGCTGACCGCCGCGCTGGCATCAGAGGAGGTGGGGGAGCTCGGGGGGCTCACCGGAGGGGCTGGAGTGCAGGCGAGCCACGACAGGGGCTCGCCGGAACGCAAGCCCCGGAGGTGAGCCCCCCGAGCTCCCCCACCTCCCGCCGCCCGGAGGTGAGCCCCCCGAGCTCCCCCACCTCCCGCCGCCCGGAAGTGAACCCCCCGAGCTCCCCCACCTCCCGCCGCCGGAGGGGTGCCCCGTCGCCGGGTCCTGTGCTCCACTGCGCGCATGGACCTGGGCGGCCCCGAACGGATGGCGGAGCGGATCGCGGCGTTGCTCGCCGGTCGCGAGGCGAGCCTCCCCGCCCGCGCCCCCGCGGCGCTCGCGCGCTGGATCGAGCTCGTCGCGGCGTGGAACGCGAAGGTCGACCTGACCGCGGCGCGGAGCGCCGACGAGCTCGCCGACCTCATGCTCGCGGACGCGCGGCTCCTCTCCGAGCACGTGCCCGAGGGCCGGCGCGTGGTCGACGTCGGCACCGGGGCGGGCGCGCCCGGCCTGCCGCTCGCCCTCCTGCGGCCCGACCTGGAGATGACGCTGGTCGAGCCGCTCCAGAAGCGCGTGGCCTTCCTGCGGACGGCGACCGGCACCCTGGTCCAGCAAGGCGAGCTCGCGCGGGCGCCCAGGGTCGAGCGCGCGCGCGGCGAGGACCTGGTGCGCGCGGGGCGATCGTTCGAGGTGGCGATCTCCCGCGCGACGCTCGCCCCGGAGGCGTGGCTGCCCCTCGGCGCGGCGCTCACGGCGGGGGAGCCTCCGGCGCGCCGCGAGGTCTGGGTCCTGCTCGCCCGCGACGAGCCGCCGTCGCTCCCCGGCTGGGCGCCCGCGGGCGACCACCGGTATCGCTGGCCGCTCACCGGCGCGGAGCGGAGGGCCGTGCGGTATGTTCCAGTGATCACGTAATTGGCCTGAACTCCTGTCCGGGAATCCCCTGAAGGAGATCGAGAGACCACTCGACTGCCATTCTGCAGCGCGGCGCCCCCCCCCTGCCGCGCTGTCGGCTTCCACGGGGGCGCGATTCGAGCGAGCCGCGGTCTGTCCGGTGTAGCGGAGCCGCACCGATTCCGTTACTGTCGGTAAACCACATGAAGGCGCGCCCCCGGTGGGCAGGGCCTCCTGGCTCGGGAGACAGCGATGAAAGTGCAACGGATTTCGGCGATCCTGCTCACCGCGGGCGCCTTCTCGGCGGGATTCATGGGTTGCGGCTCCGATGACGCGGACGACGGCGCCGGGGGGGGCTCGACGGTCACGACCACCACCACCAGCACCACCACGCCCACGAGCACGGTGTCCACCGGCACCACCACGCCGGCCGTCGCGGAGTTCCTCGGCGCCGCGTGCGAGGTGGACGCCGATTGCGGCCCGGAGGGGGTCTGCTTTCCGGAGTCCGACCCCGAGGGCGGTCCGCCGGGCGGGTATTGCACGAAGGACTGCGAAGAAGATAGCGACTGTGAGGGCGACGGCAGCCTCTGCCTCGAGGGCGCGTGCTACCTCGGCTGCACGCCCGGGGAGCCCAAGCTGCGGGGCGCCGCCGACGATCTCGATCCGTACAAGTGTCAAGGCCGCGAGGAGCTTCGCTGTCAGAACATCGATATCGGGGTGCTCTGCCTTCCGACCTGCGGCTCCGACAGCCAGTGCTCCGGCGATCGCAAGTGCGATCTCCGGAGCGGCTTCTGCGTGGACGAGCCGCCGGAAGGCCTGCCGCTGGGCGCCGCGTGCGATCCGGACGCCGAGGAGAACGCGTGCGCCGGGCTGTGCGCGGTCTTCCCTGGCGACGTCGGCGCGTGCTCCCAGTACTGCAGCTTCGGCGGCGATCCGTTCGAGTCCGACTGCGGCGGCATCGAGAACGGTCTTTGCGTCTACGGGGCCTCGCTCGGCGTCAGCGACGCCGGTCTCTGCACCAGGGCGTGCACGGCGCACACCGATTGCATGGTGCCGCAGGGGCGCTGCGAGTTCCTCGGCCTCGATACCCACGGCTTCTGCACCTACGACCCGAAGGAGTGCGAGGAGAAGAACGATTGCGAGAGGTCCGAAGAGTGCGCCGAGACGCCTGACGGCTTCTTCTGCCTCGACCCGAGATATCCGCTCAGCAACGGCAGCACGGGCGAGGGCGGCGCCGGCGGCGAGGGCGGCGCCGGCGGCGGCACGGGCGAGGGCGGCGCCGGCGGCACGGCCGGCGGCGGCACGGGTGAAGGCGGCGCCGGCGGCACGGCCGGCGGCGGCACGGGCGAGGGCGGCGCCGGCGGCACGGCCGGCGGCGGCACGGGCGAAGGCGGCGCTGGCGGCACGGCCGGCGGCGGCACGGGCGAGGGCGGCGCTGGCGGCACGGCCGGCGGCGGCACGGGCGAGGGCGGCGCTGGCGGCACGGCCGGCGGCGGCACGGCCGGCGGCGGCACGGGCGAAGGCGGCGCTGGCGGCGCCTGATCGCCGCACTCAGGACTGGGCCTCTTCTCCTCCTCCATCGAGCTCTGCGGGCTCGCGAGGCGACGAGGCCCGCGCGCCACAGATCACTTCCCCCCTCTCCAGCCCTCCTTCATGAGCGCCCTCGCGTCAGGCACGAGGCGCGCTGTCTCACGCGGGGCAGATCGCCACACGGATCGGGCGGCGGGGCGCGCCCGTCACCGCAGCGACACAACGGATCCGGGCACGTCGCGCCGGCACCCTGCTTGCTCCTGCGCGCCGGGGTAGGAGGATCGCATGGAGAAGCTCGCTCTCTTCACATCGGCCGCCGCCGTGGCGGTCGCGATGATCGGTGTGCCCTCGACGGCGCGCGCGCAGGAGAGGGCGCGCGACACGGTCACGATCACCGACTCGGTGCCGAATCGCGGGCTCATCTGGAGCGGCGTCGCCGTGCTCGGTACGACCTACGGGATCTCGACCGTCGTCGCGGCCGTCAGCGACAAACCGGCCGACCGCGCCCTCTGGGTGCCCGTCGCGGGGCCCTGGATCGACCTCGGCTCGCGCGGGCGCTGCAGGGGGTCGTGCAACCACGAGGCGACGAACAAGGTGCTGCTCGTCGCGGACGGCCTCGGGCAGGCCATCGGCGCGCTGCAGATCCTCGGCGGATTCCTGTTCCCGGCGAAGCGCACGGTGACGGAGGTGGGGCGCGTGCAGATCCTCCCCATGGGCAGGGGGCTCGCGGCGAGGACCGTGTTCTGAGGTGGGCTCGCGGCGAGGACCGTGCCCCGAGGTGGGCTCGCGGCGTCCCGCGGCGAGGGGCCCCGCGCGGCCACGGAGGAGCGCGCGGGAGCAACCCCGGGCGAGCCTATCCGGCGCTCGCCGGCGCCGCCGGGCGCGGCGCCAGGCCGCGCAGCAGGGCCGCGAGCATGCGCAGCACCGGCGTGTCGACGCCGGCCCGGCGGCCGCGGTCGACCACGGCGCCCTGGAGGATGTCGACCTCCGTGGGGCGGCCGGCGCGCACGTCCTGGAGCATCGACGGCTCCGTGAGCGGGTACTCCTTGCGGGTCATGGCGATCATCGCGTCCGCGATCGCCCCGGAGATGTCCGTCCCCTCCGCGCGCGCGACCGCGATCACCTCGAGCATCCCCGCCCGGACGAGGTCCTCCATCCGCTCCGCCGCCACGCCGGCGCGCTGATCGGTCAGCGCGCAGATCGCATTGAACGGCGCGTTCCAGACCATCTTCTCCCAGAGCATCGCGCGGTGATCCGACGCCCGGCGGACCGGGATCCCCGCGCGCTCGAGCCGCGCGGCGACCGCCTCGACCCGCGGCTCCTGCCCGGGACGGTAGGGCGCGAGGCCGGCGCGCGTCGGCGCGACCGTGTGGATCTCGCCAGGGCCGGTGAGGCTCGCGGACATGAACGCGACGGCGGCGATCACGCGCGACGCGCCGAGATCGCGCGCGACCGCGTCCTCCGAGTCGAGCCCGTTCAGGAGCGGCACGCAGAGGCCGTCGGGCGCGAGCAGCGCCGGGAGCGCCGCGCTCACGGCGGCGAGCGACGGCCATTTCACGGCCACGAGCGCGAGATCGAACGGCCCGCGCGCCCCGTCGAGCGCGGTGACGCGGAGCGGCGGCGTGCGCAGCTCGCCGGCCGGCGTGCGGAGCACGAGCCCGCGCGAGCGCATCGCCTCGGCGTGCGCGCCGCGCGCCACGAAGGTCACGTCCTCTCCCGCGAGGCCGAGCCTCGCCCCGAAATAACCGCCCACGGCGCCCGCGCCGACAACGAGGATCCGCATCGCCGCGACCCTACCATACCCGATCGCGCCGCGGCCCCGATCGCGCGGCGCGGCCTGTGGCCATGAGCGCCGATTGCAGATATGCATGGATCCAGATGCGCAGGCCGGATGCCGTCACCACGCCTCGCACCAGCGACGGCCCGAGCTCGGGCGCCTCGCCGAGCCCGACCCTGGGCGCCGGGCAGGAGCGCCTGCTGGCCGAGCAGGAGACAGGGCGCCTGCTGGCCGAGCAGGAGGCGCGCCGGGCCGCCGAGCGCGCCGCGCAGCGCATGGCCGGCCTCCAGCGCATCACGGCGGCGCTCGCGGACGCGCTCACCAGCGAGGCGGTGGCGGAGGTCGTCATCGACCAGGGCATCGCGGCCGCGGGCGCGTACGCGGGGACGATCGCCGTCGCCGCGGGCGACGTCCTCGAGTGCCTCGCGGCCGTCGGCTACCCGGAGGCCGCCGTCGAGCGCTACCGGGAGCTGCCCGTGACCGCGGATCTCCCGCTGGCCGAGGCCATGCGGACCGGCGCGCCGCTCTGGCTGCGCTCGCGCGAGGAGCTCTGCGCGCGGTATCCGGCGTTCGCGGCCCGCGACTTGACCGTCACCACCGCCTCGCTCTGCTGCGTCCCCCTGCGGGTCCAGGACCGGCCGATCGGCGTGCTCGGGCTGAGCTTCGCGGATCCGCGCCCGTTCGACCAGGAGGAGCGGGAGTTCCTGGTCGCGATGTCGCGCCAGTGCGCGCAGGCGATCGAGCGCGCCCGCCTGCACGAGGAGCGCGCCGCCATCATCGAGCGCGAGCGGCGCGTCGCCCTCGAGAACGCCCGGCTCTACCGCGAGGCCTACGAGGCGGACCGGCGCAAGGACGAGTTCATCGCCATGCTCTCGCACGAGCTCCGGAACCCGCTCGCGCCCATCACCACCGGCCTCGAGCTCCTGCGCATGAACATGAGCGATCGCGGCGAGCGCGACGACCAGCAGATCCTCGCGACCCTGGAGCGGCAGGTGAAGACGATCGTGCGGCTCGTCGACGATCTGCTCGACGTCTCCCGGATCACCCGCGGCAAGATCGCGCTGAAGCGGGAGCGGCTCGAGCTGGGCGCCGTGATCGAGGCCGCGGTCGAGTCGGCGCGACCGCTCCTCCAGCAGCGCGGGCACGCGCTCAGCGTGTCGGTGGAGCCGGCGGTCTTCGTGCACGGCGACCGGGTGCGGCTCGAGCAGGTCGTCGTGAACCTCCTCAACAACGCGATCAAGTACACGAACCCGGGCGGCCACGTCTCGCTCGCCTGCGAGGCGAAGGGCGGCGAGGCGTGGCTCCAGGTGGTCGACACCGGGGTCGGCATCCCCGCCGAGCTGCTCCCGCACGTCTTCGAGCCGTTCATGCAGGCGCGCCGCTCGCTCGACAGATCGCAGGGCGGCCTCGGGGTCGGGCTCACGCTGGTCAAGCGGCTCGCCGAGCTGCACGGCGGGCGCGTCGAGGCCCGGAGCGCCGGCGCCGGCGAGGGCACCGCCATCAGCGTCTGGCTCCCGCTCGCGGGGGCCGCCGAGGAGGCGCCCGCGCCGCGCCCGAGCGAGGCGCCGAGCGGCGGCGGGGCCGCGCTCCGGGTGCTGCTCGTCGACGACAACGTGGACGCCGCCGACGGGCTCCGGCGCATCCTGAGCCTCCACGGCCACACGGTCGCGATGGCGCACGACGGGCCCGCGGCCATCGAGGCGGCGCGCGCCGGGAGGCCCGAGCTCATCCTGCTCGACATCGGCCTGCCCGGGATGGACGGCTACGAGGTCGTCCGGCGGCTGCGCGCCGCCCCCGAGCTCCAGCGCGCCTACATCGCCGCCGTGTCCGGCTACGGCCAGGACCAGGACCGCCGGCGCTCGCGGGAGGCCGGCTTCGACGCGCACCTCACCAAGCCGGTCGCCTCGGACCAGCTGCTCGAGCTCGTGGCCAGGGCGAGCCGGCCGGGCTGATCGTCGGTCTGCGACGCTCGGCCGCGGGAGGCGCCCCGCTCGGCCGCGGGAGGCGCCCCGCTCGGCCGAGGGGGGAGGAGGGCGGGGGGTGCTCACCTCCGGGGCTTGCGTTCCGGCGAGCCCCTTTTGTGGCTCGCCTCCACTCCAGCCCCTCCAGTGAGCACCCCCCGCCCTCCTCCCCCCTCGGCCGTGCCCCGCCGTGGGGGGCCGGATTCCATTGCATCCGATGAAACGTGAGACGGACGGACTCCACTGCATCCGGTCCGGGCGCGAAACGTGGTTGAAACGGACGGACGTGACTCGCGCCGCGCGTCCATTTCCCTTCATCGGTGCTGGCGTGGACCCTCGTAGCAGGACTGCAATGGGCGCCTCGGTGATCGCGAAACATGCAGGAAACAGGGCCCCAGGATGAAGCGCGCCCGATGAGGGCGCGCGGCGGGGGCGACAATTTATCGCTGCGAAACAACCGTGAAACAGGGGTCACAGTAGACCCATGAAGTCCGGGTTCCGTCCGGCGAGTCACCCGGATGGCGGAGTGAACGTGGCGTGAGCGTGCGTCACCAGGCCCAGCAAGGCGGGTGCATGAGCAAGAAGAAGGACCTCATCGTTATCGGGAACGGCATGGTCGGGCACAAGTTCATCGAGAACATGGTGCTCGGCGGCTTCCTGCGCGAATGGAACATCACGACCTTCTGCGAGGAGCCGCGGCTTGCCTATGACCGGGTGAACCTGTCCGCCTTCTTCAGCGGCAAATCGGCCGCGGATCTGTCGATGGTGAAGCCCGGCCTCTACGAGGAGGCGGGGGTCCATGTCCTCCTCGGCGACAAGGCCGTTGCCATCGACCGTCAGAAGAAGTGCGTGACCTCCGCGAAGGGGGAGACGGTCTATTACGACAAGCTCGTCCTCGCCACCGGCTCGTACCCGTTCGTCCCGCCCATCAAGGGCAGGGACACGAAGGGCTGCTTCGTCTACCGGACGATCGAGGACCTGGAGGCGATGCAGGCGCACGCGAAGGTCGCCCGGGTCGGCGTGGTCGTGGGGGGCGGGCTGCTCGGGCTGGAGGCGGCCAACGCGCTCAAGAACATGGGCCTCGAGACCCACGTGGTCGAGTTCGCGCCGCGGCTGATGGCGCTCCAGGTCGACGAGGCCGGCGGCATGATCCTCCGCCGGAAAATCGAGGAGCTCGGCGTCGAGGTCCACACGAACATGTCGACCACCGAGATCGTGGCGGAGCGCGGCCGGGTGGCGAGGATGCTCTTCGCCGACCAGAGCGAGCTCGCGACGGACATGATCGTCTTCTCGGCCGGCATCCGCCCGAGGGACGAGCTCGCCCGGAAATGCGAGCTCGCGCTCGGCAACCGCGGCGGCGTCGCCATCGACCAGCGCTGCCAGACGTCCGATCCGGACATCCTCGCGATCGGCGAGTGCGCGAGCTTCAACAACCAGCTCTACGGCCTGGTCGCGCCGGGCTACCACATGGCCCGGGTCGCCGTCGACGCCCTCACCGGCGGACAGGAGAGGTTCGGCGGCTTCGACATGAGCACGAAGCTCAAGCTGATGGGCGTCGACGTCGCGAGCTTCGGCGACGCCTTCGCCGCGCAGCCGGGCGCGCGCGTGATCAGCTTCATGAACGCGACGTCGAACGTCTACAAGAAGCTCGTCGTCAGCGCGGACGGCGAGCTGCTGCTCGGCGGCATCATGGTCGGCGACGCCTCGAATTACGGGCAGCTGCTCCAGCTCGTGCAGAACAAGATCGCGCTCCCGCCGCACCCCGAGGATCTCATCGTCGCGCCCCGCGACGGCGCGAAGCCCGCCGGCCTCGGCGTGGAGGCGCTGCCCGACTCGGCCACGATCTGCTCGTGCCTGAACGTCACGAAGAAGACCATCTGCTCGGCCATCTGCGACGACAAGCTCACCACGGTCGCCGCGATCAAGGGGCAGACCAAGGCGGGCACGGGCTGCGGCTCCTGCACCACGCTGATCACCGACCTCCTGAAGAAGGAGCTCAAGAAGGCCGGCGTCGCGGTCAATAACCACATCTGCGAGCACTTCGGCTACTCGCGGCAGGAGCTCTATCACCTGATCCGGATCCACGAGATCAGGTCGTTCGACGACCTGCTCGCCCGCCACGGGAAGGGCAAGGGGTGCGAGATCTGCAAGCCCGCGGTGGCGTCGATCCTCGCCTCGACGTGGAACGAGCACATCCTGAGCAAGCGGCACCTCCCGCTGCAGGACACGAACGACAGGTTCATGGCCAACGTCCAGCGCGACGGCACCTACTCGGTGGTCCCGCGCGTGGCGGGCGGCGAGATCACGCCGGAGCAGCTCATCGCCCTCGGGCAGGTCGCGAAGAAGTACAACCTCTACTCGAAGATCACCGGCGGCCAGCGCGTGGACCTGTTCGGCGCGCGCCTGGAGCAGCTCCCCGACATCTGGGCCGAGCTCATCGCCGCGGGCTTCGAGTCGGGGCACGCCTACGGCAAGGCGCTCCGCACCGTGAAGTCGTGCGTGGGCAGCACGTGGTGCCGTTACGGCGTCCAGGACTCCGTGGGCTTCGCCATCACCCTGGAGAACCGCTACAAGGGGCTTCGCAGCCCCCACAAGCTGAAGTCGGCCGTGTCGGGCTGCGCGCGCGAGTGCGCCGAGGCGCAGGGCAAGGACTTCGGCATCATCGCCACGGAGAAGGGGTACAACCTCTACCTCTGCGGCAACGGCGGGATGAAGCCGCAGCACGCCCAGCTCTTCGCCGCGGATCTCGACGAGGCGACGGTCATCAAGTACCTCGACCGCTTCCTGATGTTCTACATCCGCACGGCCGACAAGCTCCAGCGCACGGCCACCTGGTTCAACAACCTGGAGGGCGGCATGGACTACCTCAAGCAGGTCGTCATCGAGGACTCGCTCGGGATCTGCGAGGAGCTCGAGAGGGACATGGCCCACGTCATCGCCACGTACGAGTGCGAGTGGAAGGCCGCGATCTCCGATCCCGAGAAGCTCAAGCAGTTCCGACCCTTCGTGAACGCCAGGGAGCCCGACCGGAGCATCGTCTTCGTCAGCGAGCGGGCGCAGCACCGTCCGGCGGCGTGGAAGGAGAAGGCGACCGCCGTCGAGGAGATGATCTAGCACCATGAACATCGGTCTTTTCAGGGAAACGAGCATGAACGAGCGGCATCCGGAGGCGCTCCGCGAGGAGGGCACGACCGAGGGATGGGTCGATGTCTGCGCGGTCGAGGACATCATCCCGAGCACGGGCGTCTGCGCGCTCGTGGGCAAGCGCCAGATCGCCGTGATCCGGGTCGGCGAGGGCGAGGAGATCTACGCCATCAGCAACTTCGACCCGTTCAGCAAGGCGTTCGTCCTCTCCCGCGGCATCGTCGGCGACAAGGGAGGGGTCCCGAAGATCGCCTCGCCGATCTACAAGCAGAGCTTCGATCTGCGCACCGGCCAGTGCCTCGACGACCCGGGGGTGCGCGTCCCCGTGTTCCCGGCGCGGGTCCGGGGCGGGCGGGTCGAGGTCCAGGCGGCGGCGCAGCCGCCCGAGCGGCGAGCGGGTTGAGTGAGATCCGGGAGCAGCGCCACATTCACCCTCGCGGCGGACACGCAGGCGCTCGCGGTGTGTCTCCTGAAGTCCTCCGGACTGGGTTTCCGCGCGGGGTAGACAGGAACTTTCGATGAGCGTCGCAAAGGTGTCCGACACCCATTTTCGCTTGCCCGTCGTCAACTCGCCGAAGAGGCGCCAGGACAGCAACCAGAAGCTGCTCGAGGCGCTCCTCGAGCAGCAGCAGGAGCTCACCGCCGTCGAGCGGTTCTCGAGGCTGCACGAGGAGCACGCGCTCCCGGCCCAGTCCAGGTACTACCGCGATCTCATCCCCCTCGAGCGGCCGAAGCCGGGGCAGCAGTACGCCTTCGAGGTCGATCTCGACGCGTGCACCGCGTGCAAGGCGTGCGTCACCGCGTGCCACAGCCTGAACGGGCTCGACGAGTCCGAGGTGTGGCGGTCGGTGGGGCTGCTCCACGGCGGCACGCCGCAGGCGCCCGCGCAGCAGAGCGTGACGACCTCGTGCCACCACTGCCTGGACCCGGCGTGCATGTCGGGCTGCCCGGTCAAGGCGTACGAGAAGGACCCCGTCACCGGCATCGTCAAGCACCTCGATGACCAGTGCATCGGCTGCCAGTACTGCATCCTGATGTGCCCCTACGACGCCCCGAAGTTCAACCCGGAGCGGGGGATCGTGCGCAAGTGCGACATGTGCAGCGACCGGCTGGCGAACGACGAGGCCCCGGCGTGCGTGCAGTCGTGCCCGAACGGCGCCATCCGGATCACGGTCGTCGATCAGGCGAACGCGGTGCAGGAGAGCGAGGCGAACATCTTCTTGCCGGGGGCGCCGGCGCCGGGCCACACGCTCCCGACGACCAGCTACAAGACGAAGAGATCGTTCCCGCGCAACATGCTGCCCGCGGACTTCTACGAGGTGAACCGGGAGCACTCCCACCCGCCGCTCGTCATCATGCTCGTCTTGACCCAGCTCTCGGTGGGCGCCTTCTGCGTCAGCCTGGCGCTGAACAAGGTGCTCGGGGAGCAGGCGACCCAGGATTTCGGCGGCCACAGCGCCACGTTCGCGCTCGTCTTCGGGCTCGCGGCGCTGGCGGCGAGCCTGCTCCACCTGGGGCGCCCGCAGTACGCGTTCCGGGCGTTCCTCGGGCTCAAGACGTCCTGGCTCAGCCGGGAGATCCTCGGCTTCTCGCTCTTCGCGGGCGCCGGGACGCTCTACGCCGCCTCGTTCTGGGTGGCGTCCATGCCGGCGCTCCCGGCCCTGCTCCCGCTCCGCCACCTGCAGGGCCCGCTCTCCTATACGGTCGCGCTGAGCGGGATCTTAGGGGTCTTCTGCTCGGTGATGGTGTACGCGGCGACGCAGCGGGAGCACTGGCGAGGGGCCCTGACCGGCTTCAAGTTCGCCGCCACCGCGGCCGTGCTCGGCAGCTCGACCATCCTCATGATCGCGCTGCTCCTGAGCCGCGAGCACGCGGCGCTGCTCCTGACGGGCGGCTTCCGCGCGCTCTCCGCGTTCCTCTGCGCGACGATGGCGCTCAAGCTGCTCGTGGAGCTCTCGGTGTTCCGGCACCTCCGCAAGCGGAGCCACTCGACGCTGAAGCGGAGCGCGATCCTGATGACGGGGGAGCTCCAGGGCGCGACGGCGTGGCGCTTCGCGTGCGGGGCGCTCGGCGGCATCGTCCTGCCGGCGCTCAGCCTCTTCGCCGCGCCGGACAGCGGCATCAGCTCGGAGGCGCTCATGGCGATGGCGGTCGTCGCGTTCCTGTTCTGCCTCTCGGGGGAGCTGTTCGAGCGGTATCTCTTCTTCGCCGCCGCTCCCGCCTCCAAGATGCCCGGAGGGCTCTCCTGATGACCACCCGCGACGCGAACGGGCCGACCAAGCCGTCTCCGGCGAACAAGCCCTCTCCGGCGAGCGAGACGTCTCCGGCGAACGGGCCGTCTCCGGCGGGCGAGACGTCGTTGGAGCGCAAGGCGCCTCCGGAGCGCAAGGCGAGCGACAACATCCTCCTGCAGCGGAACGGCCCGCTGACGCGCGAGCTGCTGCTCACGCCCGGCGAGTTCGGCCTCGGGAGGGTGCCGGCGCGGCTCAAGCCCGATCAGACGACGACCATGGTGTGCGGCTTCTGCTCGACCGGGTGCGGGCTGAACATCCACCTGAAGGACGGGGAGGCGGTGAACCTCACGCCGAACACCGACTATCCCGTCAACCTGGGGATGGCGTGCCCGAAGGGCTGGGAGGCGCTCACGCCGCTCCGGGCGAGCGACCGCGCCACGGCGCCGCTCCTGCGGAACGCGCGCGGGAAGCTGGAGCGGGTGGAGTGGGACGTCGCGCTCCGCACGTTCGTCGATCGCTTCAAGGCGATCCAGGAGGCGCACGGGAAGGGGTCGGTCGCCTTCATCAGCACCGGGCAGATCGTCACCGAGGAGATGGCGTTCCTCGGGGCGCTCGCCAAGTTCGGCATGGGCATGCTGCACGGGGACGGCAACACCCGGCAGTGCATGGCGACGGCCGTGGTCGCCTACAAGGAGGCGTTCGGCTTCGACGCGCCGCCCTACACCTACCGTGATTTCGAGGAGTCCGACGTGGTGGTGCTCGTCGGCTCGAACCTCTGCATCGCCCACCCGATCATGTGGGAGCGGCTGTGCAAGAACAGGAATCGCCCCGCGATCCTCGTCGTGGATCCGCGCAAGACCGAGACGGCGATGGCGGCGACGGCGCACTACGCGCTCCGGCCGAAGTCGGATCTCACGCTGTTCTACGGCATCGCGCACCTGCTCATCCAGCGGGGGTGGATCG
This sequence comes from Sorangium cellulosum, assembly GCF_004135735.1. Classification (GTDB taxonomy): domain Bacteria; phylum Myxococcota_A; class Polyangia; order Polyangiales; family Polyangiaceae; genus Sorangium; species Sorangium cellulosum_F. The sequence continues at coordinate 10,222,821 of NZ_CP012670.1, forward strand.
ACGAGGCGTTCATCCGGGAGCACACGATCGAATTCGAGGCGTTCAAGGCGCACGTCGAGGGCTTCACGCCGGCGCGGGTGTCCGAGGCGACGGGGCTCAGCGAGGAGCAGCTCTCGTCGTTCGCGGAGACGATCCACCGGGGCAAGCGGGTGTCGTTCTGGTGGACCATGGGCGTCAACCAGAGCCACGAGGGCGTCCGGGTCGCGCAGTCGCTGATCAACCTGGCGCTGATGACGGGGAACATCGGCCGGCCCGGCACGGGGGCGAACTCGATCACGGGCCAGTGCAACGCGATGGGCTCGCGGATGTTCAGCAACACGACGGGCCTGTTCGCCGGGCGCGACTTCACGAAGGAGGAGCACCGGAGGGAGGTCGCCGATCTCCTCGATATCCCCGAGGAGGTCATCCCGAGCCGCAACAGCCTGGCTTACGATCGGATCATCGAGGGCATCCTGAAGGGGAAGATCAAGGGGCTCTGGATCATCGCGACGAACCCGGCCCACTCGTGGATCAACCAGGAGGACCTGCACGAGCTGCTCGGTCGCCTGGAGTTCCTCGTGGTGCAGGACATGTTCACGACGACGGAGACGGTGGAGCGCGCCCACCTCGTGCTCCCGGCGGCGTCGTGGGCCGAGAAGGAGGGGACGTTCATCAACTCGGAGCGGCGCATCGGCCTGGTCAAGAAGGTCGCGCGGGCGCCGGGCCAGGCGCTGGCGGATTTTCACATCTTCCAGCTCATCGCCCAGTACTGGGGGTGCGGCGACCTGTTCAAGGAGTGGAGGAGCCCGGAGGCCGTCTTCCACATCCTGAAGCGGCTGTCGAAGGGGCAGCCCTGCGATATCTCGGGCATCAGGGACTACGCGATGATCGACGCGCGGGGGGGCATCCAGTGGCCGTTCCCCGAGGGCGCGGAGCCCGAGGACAACGAGCGGCGGCTGTTCGAGGACGGGCGGTTCTTCCGGCCGGATCAGCGGGCCAAATTCGCGTTCCAGGCGCCGCGCCCGCTGCCGGAGCCGACCGACGAGCAGTACCCGTTCACGCTGCTCACGGGGCGAGGGAGCTCCAGCCAGTGGCACACGCAGACGCGGACGAAGAAGTCCGCGGTGCTGCGGCGGCTCTATCCTAAGGAGATCTACGTCGAGGTCAGCCCGGTGGACGCGAGGAGGCTCGGGGTCGCGATGAACGAGTGGGTGGTCGTCGCGTCGCGGCGGGCCGAGATCAAGGCGCGGGCGTTCATCACGAACTCGGTGCAGCCGGGGGAGCTGTTCATCCCGATGCACTACGAGGTGACGAACAAGCTGACGTTCCCGGCGTTCGACCAGTACTCGCGCCAGCCGTCCTACAAGGCGTGCGCGGTGAAAGTGCGGCGCGAGGAGGATCGCGGGTAGGCGCGCCGCGTCCTCCAAGCGTGCTTCTGGGTTTGGCAGAGCGTCCCGACAGTGCGTCTCGACGATGGCCCGGCCCAGCGGGGGCGGGGGGTCTGAGGGCATCGCCTCCGGGGCCGGCGCTCCGGCGGGCGCTCTGTCGTTTGCCCGCCTGCGCTCTGGCCCCTCCGGCAATGCCCTCAGACCCCCCGCCCCCGCTGGGCCTACCGTCCACTTGCGGTGTTTCGCGCCATCCATGGGCCCGTGGCGGCGCTCCGGTAATGTCCTCAGACCCCCCGCCCCCGCTGGGCCACCCGTTCACTTGCGGTGTTTCGCGCCATCCACTGGCCGGACCGGGGGCGCACGTTGCTCGTGGGCGAGGCAGGCGCGCTCAGGTGCCCGCTGTGCACGTGGTAGGCGAGGAGCGTGTCGAGCAGCCGCATGTCCATGGGAGGGCACGCGATGGATGTCCCGGCCAGCCCCTCGAGGGTGTTCCGGCAATCGAATGCGGGCATCTTTTCCTGCATCTCCCAGCGGGTCCGGCCGCCGTGGACCTCCTCGGTCAGCATGGGCAGGAGCGGGAGAAACGGGTTGTCGCGCGAACGCCGGGCCTCCTTCAGGAGCGCCTCGCGCCACCGCGCGTAAGGCAGGCGCTCCAGCGGATAACCATGGGCGCCGAGCAGATCGAAGAAGCCGTTCAGGTCGAGCCGCCGCGACGGCGCGGGCACCAGGTGGAACACCTTCCCCAGCGACCCCTGCCGGCAGGACAGGTGCACGATCGCCTGGCTGACGTAATCGACCGTCACGAACTCCTTGCTCTGCTCCGGTAGATCCGGGGCCGCGCCCATCGCGAGGCACCCCCGGATCATCCGGTTCGCGAAGTCGCTCAGGTTCGCGGCGCCCGTCTCGCTGTGACCCGTGATGAATCCGGGGCGGAAGACGGTGACCGGCACGCCCCGCGAGCGCGCGAGCCACACGAGCTTCTCCGCGACCCACTTGCTCTGGGAATAGCCCATGTCCGTGTGCAGGTAGTCCGCCGAGCACTCGAGATCGTCGCTCTCCTTCACGGTCCGGACTCCGGTGAAGAAGCCGATGTGGCCGAGCACGCCGATCGTCGACACGTAGTGGACGGGCTTGGTCCGGCCGTGGCAGGCGAGCCGCAGGACGTCCTGCGTCCCGAGCACGTTGGCCGCCTTGTGGGACGCGTACGGCTTGATGTAGTTGACCTCCGCGCCAGCGTGGTAGATCGCGTCGACGCGCGCCGCGAGCGCCTCGAACCCGGCCGCGGTGAGCCCGAGCAGCGGCCGCGAGAGATCGCCGGGCACCGCGACGATCCGCGCGCGGAGGGCGGGCTCCCAGATCCCGTAGGCCTCGAGCGCCCGCCGGATCCTCGAGAGGCCCGCCTCCGCGTCCGGGGCGCGGACGAGGCAATGCGCCGTCGCGGAGGTCCGCTCGAGGAGCTCGCGCAGGAGGAAGGCGCCCAGAAACCCCGTGGCGCCGGTAAGGAAGACGTCGCGCGGCGGCGCGCTCGCGTCGACGGCCGCTCCGCGAGGGCGGATGTAGGGATCGAGGACGGCCTCGGCGCGCAGGTCGATCGCGCGGCGCGCCCCCGCCGCGGCGCCGCGCGCCCCGTCGCGGCGCGCCTCCTCCACGGCGCGGGCGAGGCCGGCGACGGTCGGCGCCTCGAACAGCCGGCGCGCGGGCACGTCGACCTGGAACGCCGCCTTCACGCGGAGCAGCACCTGCGCCACGGAGAGCGAGTCCCCACCGAGCTCGAAGAAGCTCGCGTGGGCCTCGATCCGGTCGGTGTCGAGGACCTCCGCCCAGATCCTCGCCACCTGCTGCTCCAGCAGGGTGCCGAGCTCCGCCGGCGCGCCGGCGCGGCGCGCGTCGCGCGGAGGCGCCGGGAGCGCCCTGCGATCCACCTTCCCGCCGGGCGAGAGCGGCAGCGACGGCAGCGCGACGAACGCGGAGGGGATCATGTAGGCGGGCAGCCGCTCCTGCAGGTACCGGCGCAGGATCCTCGACAGGTCGCGCGGCGAGGCGCCGGCGTCCTCCCCGTCGGCCGCGCGCTGGGCCGCGCCGCGCTCGCCGCGCGCCGGGCCGCGCCGCGCGCCCGCGCTCGCGACGACGTAGGCCACGAGGCGCCTGTCGCCGGGCGCGTGCTCCCGGGCCACGACCACGGCGTCGCGCACGGCGGGGCACGCGGAGAGCGCGGCCTCGACCTCCGCGAGCTCGACGCGGAAGCCGCGGATCTTCACCTGGGCGTCGATGCGCCCGAGGAACTCGATGGAGCCGTCGGGCAGGTAGCGGGCCCTGTCGCCTGTCCTGTAGAGGCGGTCCCCGGGCTCCTCGGGCAAAGGGTTCTCGATGAACGCCTCGGCCGTCAGATCGGGCCGGTTCAGGTAACCCCGGGCCAGCCCGTCGCCGGCGACGTAGAGCTCTCCCGGGACGCCCACGGGCACCGGCTGCAGCCGCCGGTCGAGCACGTAGACGCGCGAGTTGGCGATGGGCCGCCCGATCGGCACGCGCACGGCGCCCTCGGGGACCGCGCGCACGAGGTGCGCCGTGGAGAACGTCGTGTTCTCGGTCGGGCCGTAGCCGTTCACGAGGCGCGCTGGAGCGCAGCGCGTGAGCACGTCGCTGGCCAGCTTCGGGCTGAGCGCGTCCCCGCCGACGACGAGGTACGAGAGCCCTCGAAATGCGCCCGGGCTCGCGCTCGCGATCTGGTGGAAGAGCGCGGTGGTCAGGAACATGACGGTGATCCCCTCGCGGCGGATGAGCGTCGGTAGCCCTTCCGGCGACAGCAGCGTCTCGTGCGGCACGAGGACGAGGCGGGCGCCGTTGAGCAACGCCCCCCAGATCTCGAACGTCGACGCGTCGAAGGAGAGGCTCGCGGCGTGCGCCACCCGATCCCACGGGCCGAGCGCCACGTAATTGGTCTGCTGGACGAGGCGGACGACCCCGCGGTGCGGGACGGCGACCCCCTTGGGCCGCCCGGTCGACCCGGAGGTGAACATCACGTAGGCGAGATCGGTCGCCGTCGCCCGGCGGGCCGGGTCCCCCTCGTCGCCGGGCCCGCGGCACGCCTCGTCGAGGTCCATGACCTCTCCGCGGAAGCCGAGCCTCGTCGCTTGCGCGCGCTCCCCGAGGAGGATGCCCGCCTCGGCGTCCTCCAGCATGGAGCGCAGCCGCTGCGCCGGATAGCCCGGATCGAGGGGGACATAGGCGCCGCCGGCCTTGAGGACGCCGAGCAGCGCGACGAGCGTGCGGAGCGAGCGCTCGACGAAGACGGCCACGCGCAGCGGAGGGCCCGCGCGCCGCCCCGAGAGCTGGTGCGCGAGCCGGTGAGCGAGCCGGTTGGCGCGGCGGTTCAGCTCGCCGTACGTGAGCGTCTCGCCGCGGTCGACGGCGGCGACGGCGCCGGGCGCCCGCGCGACCTGCGCCTCGAAGAGCTCATGGATGCACGCGTCGCGCGGGTAGGCGCTCCGCGTCGCGTTCCACTCCAGGGTCACCCGGCGCCGCTCCTCCGGCGTGAGGAGCGGGACGTCGGCGACGGGCCGCTCGGCGTCCTCCGCGAGCCCCGCGAGCAAGAGGTGCAGGTGGCCCAGCATCCGCTCGATGGTCCCCGGATCGAACAGGTCGGCGCTGTACGCCATCGTGGCGGCGAGCCCTCGGTCGGACGCCGCCACGGACAGCGACAGCTCGACGGGCACGGCCGCGCGGGCGCGCGCGAACCCGGTCGCGGTGGGCCCCGCCGCGCCGTCCCCGCCGGGATCGAGCGCGAAGGTGGTCTGGAACAGCGGATGTCGGCTCGCGTCCTCGGCCAGCCCGAGCCGCGCGAGGAGCGCGTCGAACGGCGCGGGGCCGCGGGCCTCGGCGGAGGCGACCTGCGCGGCGATCTGCGCGAGGAGCGCGCGAAAGCTCAACTCCTCGTGGAAGCGGGCGCGGACGACGAGCGGGTGATGAGGCCCGTCCCCGGGCGCCCAGCCCTGCGCGCGGCCGCCGCGCGGAAAGGGCGCGCCGATCAGGATGTCGCTCTGCCCGGTGTGGCGGTGCAGCAAGGCGGCGTGGGCGGAGAGCAGGGTGACGAAGAGCGTCGTGCTCGACCGCCGGCTCACGGCCTCGAGCGCCAGCGCGAGGTGAGCGGGCAGCGCCCGGGACACCCAGGCGCGGCGCAACGACAGCGCGGATGGGCGGGGGTGGTCCGTCACGAGCTCAAGCACCGGCAGATCGCCGGCCAGATCTTCCACCCCACAGGACAAACAACTCCCTGTCGCTCGAGCACGCATGCTTGAACTCCCTTCGTTGGATTGCAGGCGACGGCGCGGGGACGATCAGGCGCGGCCCGGCCGCACCTTCCGCTGGAGCGCGTAGGCGACGCCGCTTTGCAGGGTGCCGCAGGTGACCAGCCCCCGGAGCTCGACCCCGAGATCGACCATCGCCTGCGCGACCACGGGGCGGATGCCCGTCAGCACCACCTCGGCGCCGAGGAGGCTCGCCGCCTGCGCGACGCGGACCAGCGCGGCCGCGACCTCGTCGTCCACGGCCTTCACGCCGGTGATGTCGAGTATCGCCACCGCCGCCTGCGTCTCGCCGAGCGCGCCGAGGAGGGCCTCGAGGATCTGCTGCGCGCGATCCCGGTCGATCGCCCCGATGAGCGGCATCGCGATCACCCCGTCGGCGATCGGGATGAGCGGCGTGCCGAGCTCCCGGAGCGCCGCCTGCTGCGCCTCGATCACCTGGATCTGCGCGAGCTTCTCCTGCTCGTACCGGAGCTGCTCGGTGATGTCCCTCCAGAACGCCGCCATCCCCGTGGGCTCCCCTGATGGACCCGCGATCATGAAGGCGCTGGTCTGCCCCATCCATTCGCTCCCGTCCGGGCGCCGTATCCTCAGGACGCCGCGCCATGCGCCGTCCCTGGTCAGGGTCGGCACGACCACCGCGGAGAGCTGATGATAGCTCTCCGGTGAGTAGAAATCGGTCATCATGCGCCCGACCGCCCCGTCGCCGAAGCCGCTCATCGTCTTGAAGGCGACGTTGGCATAGATGACCTCGCCCGCCATCGACGTGAGGGTGATACCGTCGAGCGCGTTGTCAACCAATCTTTTCGACACGCTCAGATCCTCGGCCTGACGGCGCTGCTCCGCCTCGGCCTCTCGCTGCTCGGTGATGTCGTGCAAGACGCTCATGATCTGGCGCGGGGCGCCGGCGTCGTCCCGCTCGAGGACGATGTCGCGCCGGCTGATCCAGCGCCATGAGCCGTCCGCCCTGCGCAACCGGCACGCGATCTCTGCGCGCTCGCCCGCGCTGTCATTGCCATCGAGTTGCTCGCGAGCCCGGGCCTGGTCGTCCGGGTGCGCGAGCGAAAGGAAGCCGCCGAATCCCGAGTACGCCGCGTCGTCATTCGGGTATCCGAGCGCGGCGGCGAGCGAGCGGTTCTCGTAGAGCGTCCGCTTCTCGACGGGATCGTGTACGCAGATGAGGTAGGGCGCGGCCTCGTGCATGAGGTACACGCGGCGCAGCTCTGCTCGCAGCTCCCGCTCGATCTGCTCGAGCCTGGACATACGGGCGCGGAGCGCCACAAGCTCGCCATGAAGCGAAGGGTGCGCCGTTTCACCGGGATCCATGGAACCTCCCTGGCAGATGGGATATCGAGGCGATGTCCGTAAACACGTCGCCTGGCGCAGCGATGGTACAGCCGATGGGCCGCGCCTGGAAGTCGTCAGGATGTCAGATGGCGTGAATGAAATAGGGACGTTTCCTGCGCTCGTCGCAGGAGCGCTCGCCGCCAGCGCGCCTCGCGCGCGCCGGGCGAGGCTGCGCGCAGGGAGCCACCGCACAAGGTCCTGGAGCCCGTGAATGTGTAATCATTTTAACGAGGCATTCGATTCCCGAGGACATCCTGCGTCGATGTCAATCAGGAACGGGGGTTGCCATGCGCCGCGCAGCGCGGGCCCGGCACCTCGCCTGTCATGCAGGAGCCGGAGCGTAGCCGACCCTGCTGACTCAAGATACATTTTTATGCGACGGCGTGGCCCGTGCGCTCCCCGTGGACACCGCACGATCCGGCCACGCGATGTCCGTCGATATGTCCTCCCGGCGATCCTGCTCCAGCACAAAGCCATGGAGCATGACGCCGTCGGCGTCCGCGCCGCGCGCCTCGCCGTGCAGTATTTCCTGGACTGCAACGGGCGGTTTCCGCTCACGACATCTGCACACGCCGATCGGCCGGGGCGAAATGTCGTCTGCTGGGGTCGAAAGGTCGTCGGGTGACTGCCGTAGATCACGGCGTGAGACCGTCGCGACGCAGCACCGCAGTCCCGGACGCAGCGCCGCAGTCCCGGACAGCGCGCGTGATGGGGCTTGATCCCGGACAGCGGGCGGGCGGCGGCGCGGGATGCGCGGGCGGGTCGCGCGGGCGGCGGGCGCGCTCGGCTCAGATCCCGCGCGGGATCTCGCCTGGATGCGGGATCCGCGGATCCTCGGCGGGATCGACGGGCGCGGACGGCTTCGGCTGCTCCGGGCCGGGGTCGCCCGGGTTGGGCGGCTGCGAGAAATCGTCGTCGGTCGGGCCTTCGGGCTTCGGGGGCTCCTGCATCCTGGGGTTCATGTCCCCGCGTGGCTGCAATATTCGAGCCGCAGCGCGACGACGCACCGGCTTGACGCCCCGCCCGGCATCCCGGATCTGCGGCCGGCGTGCTCTCGATCCGCCGCGACCCGTTCCCCCTGGAGGCCGCCCGCGACCTGCTCGGCATCGTGCGCGCGCTCTACGCTGCGGCGCGCGCCCGCGGCGCCGGCGTGGCAGATCTCCACGCCCTGGCCGAGATCGGCGACGACCTCCGGCAGGCGATCGCCCTCGCGTCGGCCCACCCGCCGGGCACGCTCGGCTACTCGGCGGCGTGGGCCCGCGCCGAGCGCGCGGCAGGCCGCGTCGGCGAGCTCGTGGACGCGCTCGCGCCCGCAGCGCCCATCGTCCGCGCCGCGCTGGCCCGCGTGGCCCCGCGCTGACGCGCCGAGGCCCGGCGCCGGGGGGGGCACGCTCGGGGGGCTCACCTCCGGGGCGCGCGCTCCGGCGTTGCCAGGCCCGCCGGCAGGGCTGGCTCGACGGGCTCGGCCGGCGCGGCCCCGCGCGGCGGCGGCGCCCGGAGGCGGGCGCCGGCGATCGGATGATCGGCCGGAATCGGCCAGCCCAGCGCGCGGGAGGCGACCGCGCAGTACGCGGCGAGGCGCTCGCGCGGCACGGCGGGGCGCGCGCCGAGGCGGCCGAGGTTGTCGAGGAGCAGCTCGAGGCTGCTGTTGCCCGCCCGCTCCCCGACGCCGAGCGCGGTGGCGTGGACCCGCTCGACCCCGCACGCCACCGCCCAGAGCGCGGCCGAGAGGCCGAGCCCGCGGTCGTTGTGGCCGTGCCAGTCGAGCGCGATCCGGGCCGCGCCCAGCGCGGCGAGCTCGCGCCGGGCGAACGCGATCAGCGCGGCGACGCCGGGCGGGGTGACATGGCCGGTCGTGTCGCACAGGCAGACGCGCGCCGCCCCGGCGCCGACGGCGGCGCGGAAGAGGGCGCGGAGCGCCTCCGGCGGCGAGCGGGTGGCGTCCTCGGCGACGAGGCAAAACGAGAGGCCCGCCGCGGCGGCGGCCCGCGCCGCGCCCTCGACGCGGCGCACCAGGAAATCCGGGCCCCACCCCTCGACGAAGTGCCGGATGGGCGAGCTGCCGATGAACGCGTAGGCCTCGATCGGCGTCCCCACGCGCTCGGCGACGCGGGCGATGGCCTCGACGTCGGCGTCGATCGTGCGCGCGGCCGCGGTCAGCGCGAGCGGGAGCCGGGCCGCGACGATCTCGCGGGCGAGCAGGCACGCGTCCTCGAAGTGGCCCGGCCCGGCCGCCGGGATGCCGAGGTTCACGACGTCGACGCCGACGCTCGCCATGGCGTGGAGCAGCTCGATCCGGCGCGCGCGCGGCGGGTTGACGATGGAGACGCCCTGGATGCCGTCGCGCAGCGTCTCGTCGAGCACCTCGACCGGCCGGGCCGCGCGGCCGAAGGGCAGCCACGCCTCGCCCCCGGCGGGCGCCGGGGGCGCCTGGGGCGCGGCTTCCGTGCGATTCCAGTCGAAGGGGGCCGCGGCGCCGGGATCCCGGACGTCGGCGTTCATGCGCTGCGTTGACCTCTGTGAGATGCTCTGGGAATGGCGCATTGCCCGGCGCGTCGCGCGAGCTCGGCGCGCGGGGACATTACTTCATGCCGGCTGCAAACCCAACCCGTGTGTGCGCCTGACCGGCAATGACGCGCTGTCGAGCACAGCCGTTCACGCGGCGCCATCGCATCTCACGCGCCTCCGGGGCGCGATCGATCCCGGCCGGCCCCGGCGCGAAGGGCTGGAGGCACCGCCGGACATGGTCTACCCTCGACGTTCGCTCGGCCGCCGTGAGGCCGCCGACGCCCCCTGGCTCGTCGATCGGCCGCCCACGAGGAGGTCCTCCCATGCGGATCGCGCTGATTTCCGATATCCACGCCAACGAGGTGGCGCTGAGGGCCGTGATGGCCAGCATCGAGGAGGTCGGCGTCGATCACGTGGTCTGCCTCGGGGACGTCGCGACGCTGGGGCCGCGCCCGGGCGCCACCCTGGACGTGCTGCGGGAGCTCGGGTGTCCGTGCATCCTCGGCAATCACGACGAGTTCCTGCTGGAGCCCGCGCTGATCCGCACCTACACCGATGTGCCGATCGTCGTCGACGCGGTGGACTGGTGTCGTGATCAGCTCTCCGGGGACGATCTCGCGTTCTTGCGCACGTTCCAGGCGCGCCTCGAGATCCCGCTCGACGCCGGGGCGACGCTGCTCCTGTTTCACGGCTCACCCCGGTCTCACATGGAGAATCTCCTCGCGGACACGCCGCCCGAGGAGCTGGATCGCGCCCTCGCGGGCCACGCGGCGACGGTCATGGCCGGGGGGCACACGCACATTCAGATGCTCCGCCAGCACCGCGGCACGCTCCTCGTCAACCCGGGCAGCGTCGGGCTCCCGTTCAAGGAGTTCGCGGCCGGGGGGCCGCCGACGCTGCTCGATCACGCCGAGTATGCGACGGTGGAGGCGCGCCGCGGCGCGGTCCAGGTCACGTTGCACCGGGTGCCCGTCGACCGGGAGGCGCTCCGCGAGGCCGCGCGGGCCTGCGACAACCCGATGCGCGGCGCGCTGCTCCGCCACTATGCCTGATCGAGCGGCTCACCCGGGGCGCATCAGGCGCTGTGGGACGAGCGCGGCGAGCGGCCCGGCCCAGGGCGCGCGAGCGAGGAACACGGCAGTATCCCCTCCCTCCGGCGCCGCCGGCGCGCGTTGTGACGGGGACGGCGCCGGACAGACCTCATTGGATCGGGCGGGTTTCCATGGTATGAGCCGTCCTCCGGTACCACGACAACGACCATGGATGCCCGGGCGGCCCGATATCGACGAACGCGTGACGGGCGCGCGCATTCCACCCTGATTCACCCTGATCCACCCAGGCCCGCGCAGCGAGCGCGACCCAGAAGGCGCTCCAGCGACGCGGTCAGCCCCCGCGGAGGCCTCGCCGAGGCGGGCCGAGGAGCGATGGAGGCCCCGATGACGAAGTACGAGCAGGTGAAGCTGTCCTACGAGGCATCCAAGGCGGCGATCGGCCAGGTCGCCGAGGAGCTCCTGTACTGGATATACGAGCTCCGTGATCACATGGATTGGCCGAGGGACCGGTGGGCGCTCAATCGGGTCACCGGGGACGTCCACGCCAGCGGGCTCCTGCAACGGTTCGTCGTCGAGAGTCAGCCCGGCGTCGGAGAGGTCCTGAAGTGTCAGCTATCGCTCACCATCGACGACGAGCCGCCGTTCACCGTCGACCTCTTCGCGCTGGGCAGGACCGACAGGGGGCTCCTCGTCGTCCTCGTCGCCGGAGAGCAGATCACCGTCAGCAAGAGCTCACCGGAGGTGTTCTTCGACAAGGCGGTGGAGCACATCCGGCAGCAGGCGAGGCGCGTCGGGAAGATGCGGCGCGTCGGCGCCGGCCCGACGGGTCGCACCGCGTAGCGCCGGCCCGACGGGTCGCACCGCGTAGCGCCGGCCCGACGGGTCGCACCGCGTAGCGCCGGCCCGACGGGTCGCACCGCGTAGCGCCGGCCCGAGGGGCGCGCCGCTCCGCCGGCACGAGCGCGGGCGCATCGAGCGCGCCGGAGCGGCGGGAAGACGCGCGAAGGACGCCCGCCGCAAGCGGCCCATCGCGCCCCGAGCGAGCCGACGAGCGCCTCCCTCCGGGACGGCACCCCGCCGGGGCAGCGCTCGCGTCGCGATTTCACGAATGAAATCGGGCATGTCCGAATTGAAATGACGACGCCCTGGGCGGGGCGCGCAGATCGATGATCCGCCGTCAGGAGTTCCCTGGCCCAGCTCCTGCAATGCCGGGGGGCAGAGCGCCTGAGGGACGGTTTCCCCCCCCACCGTCGGACGGGCGCTCTTTTTTTTTGTGCGTTGCGCGCCAGAGGCCCGCGCGTGGGGGCGGCCGCCACGCCCCTGCTGCGGTCGGGCGCATCACGGCGAGACGCAGGGGATGCTCGGCGCGGCGTCGGGCGAGAGCAGCGGCGGGAGCCACCGCCGCAGCACCAGGGGCACCATGGCGTCGTGCGGCATGGGCTCGGTCGGGCGGAGGTGCTCCAGCGCGCGAAGGACGCCCGGCGCCGCCGGGTGCGCCTCGACCGCGGCCTGAAACGCCCGCCGGAAGGCGCCGAGGGGACGCCGGGCCCAGGTCATGGTCTGCCAGGACACGACGACGTGCGTGGTCGGAAGGGACAGCGCGAGGGGGAGCGCGATGTCGGCGTCCATGCACGTGTCGATGACGAGCGCCGCGTGCACGGGCGTGGACGCGCGCAGGGCGGTCACGACGCCGCCCGCCTTGTTGCAGCCGCCGCCGGAGTGGCCCGCGACCAGGACGCGCGTGCGGTCGAGGGTCGCGACGCCGCGCAGCCGCGCGGCGGTGGCGTCGAGGAACGTGTCGAGATCGAAGGCGGGCCAGCTCGTCCGGGGCGCGGCGATGGCCGCCGGGAGGACGGCGCTCGGCCCCGCGACCAGGATCGGCGGGATCTGACCCGCCTCCATGAGCGCCGCCGCGATGCGCCGGACGTCGCCCTCCCGGCCGCCTCCCATCCAGCGGTACCTGATCTGCTCGGCGTTGGTGCCGTGCAGGAACACGAGGATCGGCAGCGGCCGCGCCGGGGCCGCGGCCGCCAGGCGGTGCACGAAGACGCGGCCCATCCAGCGCTGCTCCGGCGGCACCGGGCGCGCCGCCGCGCCGGCGTCGGCCGCTGCCCCGGCCTCCGTCGCGCGGGCGTCGGCCGCTGCCCCGGCCCCGGCCGCCTCGTCCCGGGCCGCGGCGTGCGCGGGCGCCGACGGGTGCGCGTAGTCGTACGTCGCGCCGTCGAGCTGCCCCGCGGCCGGCGCGTGGGCCGCCGGCGCGACCGTCACCGGCGCTGGCCTCGGCTGCGCCCCGGAGCGACCCGGGACCGCGGCGGCGAGCCCCGCCGCGAGCGCGACGACGCGCGACATCGCCGGGCCGGCGCGCCCGGCGCGCGCATGCGCGCGGCGCGCCTCCGCCGTCACGGCCGGTCCTGCGCGGGCGCGTGCGCCGCGCCGTCCGGCGCCGGGGCCTGGCCGGGCGCGCCGCCCGGGGCCCGCGGGATCGTGCGCTTCCGCGCGAAGGCCCGGGTCGGGTCGACCACCTTGACGTCGCCGAAGCGGCTCAGCATCGGGCCGATCTCCTGCGCGTCGCCGGTCACGACCAGCGCGGCGCGCGAGGGGCGCACGTGGTCGGCCGCGGCCTTGCCGGCGAGGACGGGGGTGATGTCCCGGAGCTCCCGGCGGTAGCCGTCGTGGTGGTCGTCCGGCAGATCGAGCACCTGGAGCGCCACGATCTCGTCCGCGAGGCCGCCGGCCGTCTCGACGGCCAGGCCGAGGCCCGCGGCGAGCCGGCGCGCCGCCACCTCGACCTCCTCCTGCGACGGCGTCGTGGCGGCGAGCCGCTCCGCGTGGGCGAGGAGCTCCTCCGCGACCAGGCCCGTGCTCGCCGACGGCGCGCGCGCGTGGGCCACGAGCGGCACGGGCCCGTGCGCGACGTCGAGCGTCGTCGCCGCCGCCGCGCGCGCGACGCCGCGCCGCGCGCGGAGGTCCTGGGACAGCCGACCCGAGGGGCCGCCGAGCACCTCGCCCGCGACCGCGAACGAAGGCCACGCCGGGTCGCGGCGCTCGGGGCCGAGGACGCCGAGGAAGAGCTCGCTCTCCGCGCTCTTCGGGCGATCCACGATCGTGATCTTGAGCGACCCGGGGGGGACCGGATCGGTGAACGAGAGCGCCGGCGGCTCGTCGGCGCGCCGGTCGGTGAACGCCTTCTCCACGGCCGCGCGCACGGCCTCGGGCGTCGTGTCGCCCGCCACCACCACGACGGTGTTCCTGGGGACGTACCACTTGCCGTGGAACGCGCGGCAGTCGGCGGCGGTGATCTTCGGCAGCTCCGCCGCGGTCGCGGCGAAGGACGCGTACGGGTGCAGCTCGCCCGGGAGCGCGTAGAGGTCGCGGAAGAGGACCATCCGCGCGCCCCAGCGGTCGTCCAGGCGAGCGCGGTCGAGCGCCGCCTCGACCGCGCGGGCCTTCAGCTTGCCGAGCTCCGCGGCGTCGAGCCGCGGCCGCTGCACCACGAGCCCGAGCAGCTCGATCGCCTCCGCGAGGCGGTCCGGGGTGGTGCGCAGGCCGATCACCGTCGCGTCGAGGCCGGTGTCCACCCGGAGCGAGGCGCCGAGCGACGCGACGCGCGCGAGCAGCTCGCGGCCCGAGAGGCCGCCGGCGCCGCCGTGCACGAGGAGCTCGCCGGTGAGCGCGGCGAGCCCGGTGCGCTCGCCGTCGGCCGCGGAGCCGCCGTGGACCACGACGCGCACCTCCACGAGCGGCAGCGCGCGGTGCACCGCGGTGGCGACGCTCAGGCCGGTCGGGAGCTCGGCCCACGAGATCGCGGGCATGCGCGCGAGGCGCGCGGGGCCGGACGGCGGGGGCTGCTCCCGGAGCGCGGCCGCGGGGGGCGTCGCCTCGGGCGCGCCGTTCGCCGGCGCCGCCTGCTGCGCCGGCGCGCGCGGCGCACGGCCGTCACCGGCGGGAGCGCACCCGCCGGCGACGGCCGCGGCGAGGGCCGCGATCCAGGGGAGAGAGGGGCGCCCTCGCCGCCGCGTACCTCGCGTGCTTCGCTCGCCTCGCGTGCCTCGCTCGCCTCGCATGCCTCGCTCGCCTCGCTCGCTCATCGCCTCACTTCTTCTTCGTCTTCGCCGGCTTCCTCTTCGGCGCGGGCTGGGCCGCCTTCGGCGCGGGCCGGGCCGCCTTCGGCGCGGGCCGGGCCGCCGCGCCGCGCGCCTTCGTCGAGCCCTTGCCCGGGGTCGCCTGCGCGCCGCGCCCGTTCTTCCTCGAGGCCGCCGCCGCGGGAGGCCGGGGCCGCGGCCTCGGGGAGAGCTCCTCGGCGTCGGGCGGGTAGGTCTCCACGATCGTCCTGCGGGTCGGGCCGAGGTGCTCGCGCACGGCGCGCTGCACGTCCTCCCGGGTCACCGCGAAGTAGCGGGCCAGCTCGCCGTTCAGGTGGGCCGCGTCGCCGAAGAGGAGCTCGTGCTCCCCGAGCGCCCGCGCCCGGGCGCTCGCGCCCCCGAGGCGCGCCACGAACGCCGACTGCAGGAGCCGGCGCGCCCTCGACAGCTCGGCCTGCGACGGCCCCGCCGTCGCGAGCGACCGGATCTCGCCCTCGATGAGCTTCTCGACGTCGCCGACCCGGGCGCCATCGACGAGCCGCACGTCGATGGAGAACAGATCGGGCCCGCGGTGACCGTGCGTCGCGACCCGCACCGACTGCGCGGCCGCCTTGTCCCGGACGAGGAGCGCCGCGAGGCGCGAGCTCTCTCCGTGGCCGAGCAGGAAGGCCGCGAGCTCCAGCGCGCGGTGATCCGCCTTCGCGCGCGGCGGGATGGCCCACCCGTAGAGGATGGACGGGACGCGGACGGCGCTGTCCCGCACCACGGCGGTGCGCTGGCTGGTCTGCTCCGGGAACGGCACGTCCTTGAAGGGCGTCGCGGGGGCGGCGGGGATGTCGTCGAAGTACTTGTGGACGAGCTCCATCGCCTCGCCGGCGTCGAAATCGCCGGCGAGGGTGAGCACCGCCCGGCCCGGGCCGTAGTGGGCGGCGTGGAAGTCGCGGACCCAGGCGAGCTCCGCGCCCGCGAGATCGTCCGCCTGGCCGAGCGCCGGGTGCTCGTGGGGCCAGTACCCCTGGAAGACGAGCGATCCGAGCCGGTCCGGGCCCTTCCCGTAGGCGGCGCCGAGCGCCGCGTCGCGGCGCGCCAGCGCCTCCTTGCGCTGCGCCTCGAACGCCGCCGCGCTCAGGTCGGGCGCCCGCATGCGGTCGGCCTCGAGCCACAGGGCCAGCGCGAGCTCGTTCGCGGGCAGCGCCGTCGTGAAGGTCGTGCGATCGACCCCCGTGACGGCGGAGAGCTCGCCGCCGCGCTCGGCCACGAGGCGCCGCGGCTCGCCCGGCGGCGCGTTGCGGCTGCCCCGGGCCATCAGGCCCGTCACGAGGCTCGCCACGCCGCTCCTGCCGCTCGGCTCGTCCCGGGAGCCCGCGTCGTACGTCACGGCCACCGCGACGGTGGGCGAGCTCCTGTCGGCGCTCAGCACCACGCGCAGCCCGTTCTGGAGCGTGACGCGCTCGACGGGCAGCGCGAGCGAGAGCGGCGCCTCCGCCGCGGCCGCGGCGGCCTTCGCGGCGCCCGCGGCGGCCTTCGTCGGCTGGCCGGAGGGGGGCGCGGCGGAGGCAGGCCAGGGCGCGCCCGCGGTCAGCAGGCCGAGCGCCGCGAGCCCGGTCGTGAGGGCGCGGCGGAGCAGGAGGCGGCTCACCATCATCGACACGGCAAGGCGATAGCACGTCGCCGGCCCGGCGCGCCCGCGGCTCGACCCGGCGACCGCGCTTCACCCGGCCGGCCGACTCGCGTAGGCTCACGCGCAGCGCGCACGCGCACTGCGCCGCGCCGCCCCGAGCTCAGAGAGAACCGCCGATGCCCGACGCCAATACCCTGATGAAAGCCGTGGCCGGAACGCTCGTCTTCGTGGCCCTCGGGCTCGTCGTGTTCCTGCTCGCGTTCCTCCTCATCACGAAGCTCACCCCGTTCTCCATCCGCAAGGAGATCGAGGAGGACCAGAACACGGCCCTGGCGATCGTGATCGGCTCGGTGATCCTGGGGCTCGCCTGGATCATCTCGGCGGCCATCCACGGCTGACGCGCGGGGCTCGGCGTTGGCCTCGGCCGGGCCCGACCTCCTCGGCGCGCTGCCCGCCGGCCGCCGCGGCGCCGCCCGCGGCGCCTACCTGTGGGGCCGCGGCCTCGATCTCGCGGTGTTCGGCGGCTCCGCGGCGTTCGCGCTGGCGCTCGCGGCGCTCTCCGGGGGCGGCGAGCTGCCGACGTGGGGCTTCTTGGTCTTCGTGGTCGGCGTCGACGTGGCCCACGTGCACGCGACGCTCTTCCGCACCTACCTCGATCGCGAGGAGCTGCGCCGCCACCCGGCGCTCTACGCCGCCGCGCCGGTCGCCTGCTACGCCGCCGGCGTCGCGCTGCACCTCGCCTCCGCGCTGACCTTCTGGCGCGCGCTCGCCTACGTCGCCGTGATCCACTTCGTCCGCCAGCAGGTCGGGTGGGTCGCGATCTACCGCGCGCTCGCGGGCGAGCGGTCGCGCCTCGATCGCGTCCTCGACGACGCGCTCGTCTACGCGGCGACGGGGTGGCCGCTCCTCCACTGGCACGCGCACGCCCCGCGCGCGTTCCACTGGTTCATGGACGGCGACTTCGTGACCGCGTCCTGGCTCGCGGCCGCGGTGGGCCCGCTCGGCGCCGTGTACGCCGCGCTCGCGGTCGCCTACGTCGCCCGCGCGCTCCAGCGGGCGTGGGTCGATCGCGCGCCGCTGAACCTCGGCAAGCACGTCGTCGTGGCGACGACCGCGGCGACCTGGTACGTCGGCATCGTCGCCACCGACAGCGATCTCCAGTTCACCGTGACGAACGTGATCGCCCACGGGGTGCCGTACATGGCGCTCCTGTTCATGTACGCCCGGGAGCGCGCCCGCGAGGCGCCCGGCTCGCTCCTCGCGCGGCTCCTCTCCGGCGGGCTGCTCGGCTTCCTCGGGCTCGCGCTGGCGCTCGCGTTCGCCGAGGAGATGATCTGGGACCGGCTCGTCTGGCACGACCGGCCGGAGCTCTTCGGCGGCGCCGGGGAGCCGCTGCTCGGGCCGCGCGCGCTGTCGCTGCTCGTGCCGCTGCTCGCGGTCCCGCAGGCGACCCACTACGTGCTCGACGCGGTGATCTGGCGACGCCGTCATACCGGCCCCGCCCAGGCGCGCGCGCTCGGGTTCCGGTCCGGCGACGCCGCGCGGGCGGCAAACGCCGCGGCATCGTGAGCGAGACAACGAGACGCGCCGCGCGGGCGGCAAACGCCGCGGCATCGTGAGCGAGACAACGAGACGCGCCGCGCGCGGGCGGGCAAGACGAGAGGCTTGACCCGCGACGCAACTCCCGTAACCCTCGCCGCTCGCATGGCCTCGCTCGCGGCGCCCGTGCTCCCGCAACGCCCCGCCCGCCCCCTGCCCGGCGCGCGGCGCGGCGCCGCCCCGCGAGGCCCGGAGCCACGGATCCGGAGAACATCTGGACATCCTGACAGCATGCGCCGTGTGCACGGCTCTTGCTTGCCATCGCGCCTACATGCTTGCGAAGCCCGAAGAGGTGACAGCAATGAATGAACCCTGGCCAACCGGCGGGCCCAGCACGCCGCGCGTGACGCCGATTCCCCCGAACCCGCGCGCCCCTGTCCTCCTGGTCGACGACGACGCCGAGCTCCGCGACATGCTGCGCGAGATGCTCGAATCCGCGGGTTACGACGTGTACTGCGCCAGCAACGGCAGGGAGGCGCTGGATCTCTTGCACCAGGCGGACCCGCCGCCTGGGCTCATCCTCCTCGATCTGATGATGCCGATCATGACCGGCGAGGAGATGCTCGCCGCGCTGAAGCAGGTGCACGCGCTCGCGGCCATCCCGGTGACCATCGTGTCCGGCCACGACGGCCCGCCCGAGGGGACAGGCTACCTGAAGAAGCCTGTCGACTTCGGCGCGCTGCTCGGCGTGGTCCAGAAGACCTGCGGCTAGACACCCGCTGTCGCGCCCGGCCGGCCGCGCTCGCGCAGCGCGGGGCGCGGGCTCGCTCCGGCCCCGCGGGCCGGGCCTGCGCCGGGGTGCTCCCCCGAGGGCCCGGGCGGCGATCTCGGGGTCATCGCCGTGAACGCGAGGAGCCCGATCACCGTCAGGAGGAGCGCCAGCGCGAACGCCGCGGCGAGGAACAAGATACCGAGCTGCGCGCGGTCCTTCCCGACACCGTCTGGGCCATGATCCGGGTCCTCGTCGCGTCGCTCCGGCTCATCCACGCTTCGCCCTCCACCCGTGGCTGTGCTTACCGCCTCGCGCCGAGCGGCGCAACGGACGCAGCGAGGATCGGTGGGACCGCGCTCACCGCCGCGGATAGGCGTCCCGAGCGGACTCGCCATCACGGACATTGTCTGTCCGGAGCCCCCATCGCCGTCCGCCTCTGGCGGCAGTAGGTTCGCCGTCCCGGAGGGCGCGCGAATGGCAGAGGGCCTCACCAGCGACGATGTGGAGAAGAGCGGACAGGCGAGCTCGGACCGCCTGTGGATACTCGTCAACGCAAGTCAACGTGAGTCGGCTCCAGGGTGCATGGACACGGGACATCCGCGGCAAACGGTGATCGTGCGCGATCGCGAGCACGTCCTCATCAGCGTGGATGTGGGGGAGGGCTCGGCGCTCGCCGTGCCGTTCAAATCTACCGAGCCCGGCGGCTCGGCGGCGAGGCTCGTCGTGCGGCTCGCCGCGCGCTCGACGCCGTGCGCCGGCTGCGTCGACGAGGGCCTGGCCAGGGCGGTCGAGGCGCTCGGCGGGCTCGACGCGGAGCGCGTGCTCTGCGCGCTGCGGGCCGCCATCGCCCGCTGCGCGGAGCGCGCGCACGGCGAGCCGCCCCCGAGCGCGCCGGCGGCCTTCGGGCCCCTGCCCGGGGGCCCGGCGACGCGGCTCACCCGCGCGCTCCGCCTCGCGCCGGCCAACGCGCCTCACGTGCCCGCGGCGGGCGCGCTCCCGGCGGAGAGCGATATCGATGTCATCCTGATCATCTGACCGGCTCACGCGGCCCGGGCGGGGTATCCGCGGGACTCGAGCCCGAGCCCGTCGAGCAGATCGGCGGCTCGGCCAGCGCGCGTCGTGCTCGGCCAGCGCGCATCATGGTGAGAGCCAGTCGTGCACAAGGGACAAGGGGTGAGCTACGGCTCAGGGATCTTCGCGGCGATATGCACGTGGGCCTCCCGGCGCGTCTCGCGCATCTCGTGCAGGAGCGCGGCGGCGACGGTGCCGGGGTGGGTGCGCTCCGGCGCGGCGCCGAGCGCGGCGCGGAGCTCCGCGAGCGGGACGGGGCCGTCGTCCGCCGGAGGGGGCCCGCCGAGGCGCGCTCCCACGAGGAAGGCCGCGGCGTAGAAGGCGAGGGCGATGACGCGCGCGACGTGCGCCCGCGCGCGCTCGCCGTCGCTCGCGGGTCGACCGAGGTACGCTTCGAGCAGGGCCTCACGCTGCTCGGGCCGCGGAAACGCGAAGACGCCGAGCTGCGCGAGATCGATGAACGGATCGCCCGCGCCGGCGGTGGCCCAGTCGACGAAGTGCACGCGGTCGACGGTCACGAGCACGTTGTTCGGGTTGAGGTCGCGATGACACGGCGCCGCGGGCGCGTGGGGCCCGCCCCCCCGCGTGAGCTCGTCGACGGTGCGGACGAGATCCGCGGGGAGGCCCACGCCCGCGAGCGCAGCGCACCGCGCGTCGAGGGAGCGCAGCACGTCCATGAGCGCCGGACCGCGCGGAAACGGCGGACCGTCGTGGAGCCGTCGCAACGTCGCCGCGACGCGCTCGAGCTGCGTCGGGTCGGCGGGCGTCGGCCGGAGCGGCGTCCCGGCGACGCGGTCCATGATCGTCACGCCCGTCCGGGCGTCCGCGTGACGCAGGCGCGGGGCCACGCCGCGCTCGGACGCGATGCGCAGACACGCGATCTCGCGCGCGGCGCGCTCCGGATCGCCCGGAGCGAGCCCGGCGTGACGCTTCGCGACGTACGGGGCGCCGTCGACGACGAACGCGATCAACGTGGCGCCGGAGCGCCCGCCGGTGAGCGGCGTCACCTCGTGGACCGGGCGGCCGGGGAACGCGGTGTCGAGCGCGGCGGAGAGGTGCGGGTGCAGCCGCGGGGCGCTCATGCCTCTCCTCGCATCGCGGCGAGCCGCTTCGCACAGAGGCGGCTCCTCGCGCCGGGATCGGCGGGCCGTGCCCAGTCCCACCCGATCGCCTGCCAGTCCGGGTCGTCGGGGTCGAGCCCGAGCGAGGCGACGAACGCGGGATCGGCGATGAAGAAGTGCTGTTTGTGCGCGAGGAGATAGCTGCGCGGCGCCTCCGGCAGCGCCTCGAGGTGGGCGCGCGCCTCGTCGTAGGTCGCGAACCAGTGGTGGAGCACGCCGCCGTCGCGGCCGTAGAGCAACGTGCCGAGCTCGGGCGCGTCGGGCGCGCCCCCGAGGGCGAGGCGCGCGCTCTCCCAGCTCGAGAAGCCGCACTCGCGCGCGACCACCGCGAGGCAGTGCTTGCGGCGGATGCCGGGGACGGCCGCGGCGAGCGCGGCCTCGTCGGCGCGGCGGAGCTCGGGCAGCGCGCGCAGGCGCGCCAGCGCCGCTGTGTCGCTGGACGCGAGCCGCGTGTGCAGCAGCTCGGCGCGGATCTTCAGCTCGCGAACGGGATCGATCATGAACGTCTCCTCTCGAATCGGCCGCTACCCGCTCCCTCGGCCCGAGGATGTCGACGTGGTCATGACGTGCGAGGTCTTCGCGCGCGTCCCGATGCAGGGTGAAGGCTTCTTTCCGGCGGGGAGGGCGCCCCTGCGCACCCGTACGGAGGAGCCTAGGGCATCGAGCCCATCGATCAAGCGAGAAATGAGCCTCCAGGGACGCCAGGATGGTGTCCTCTTCCTGGCTTCCCTGGCGTTCTGGCGACTCGAAACTCTGCTCGTTTCAACAGGTTCCAACCCGTCAGTCGCCCCGGCGCCACGCCCCCGGACGCGCCTTTCTGGTCGTCCGGCGGCTCCTTCACCCTCCTGGACGAGGTCGCTGCACGGCTCCGCGCGGAGGCATGTCGGCCCACCGCTGGATCCGATGTCGGCGCGACGTCGCGATCCTCGTCATCTTCATCGTTATCTTCATCGCAGATCGCAACGTCTGTGCCGATGAGCTCAACGCCTCGTCGCGCGCCGTGTCATTCGTGCTGCAATGTGGATTCGACTTGACAGTCCGGGGTGCCTTGGCGCTTCCTATACAGTTAAGACCTTATCCTAACCTGCACACGCCTTACCAGGCGCCCTGCGATCCGCGTTCCCTCGTTGGGAGCTCTCTCAGCAGGTCCGCCGCGCCCCGGCGCGGTGGGCTCGATCAGCGCCGTCACTTGAAAGAAGCAGTGAGGTAGTCCTATGTCCTTCTTCATCTCACACCGTCCAGCTATTGTTCTGGCACAGGTTGGTTTGCTCACCACGATGTCGTGGGGCTTCGCCGGCTGCGGCCCTGCGGAGCCGCAGGAGGATCCGGTCGGCGCCGACGGCCAAGCCGTCGTCGGCGCGCCCGGCGACGAGGGGAGTGATGCCGACGCCGCCGGGGAAGCCGCCTTCACCTCGCGCGAGATCCTGAGCGGCCTGTCGTTCCCGATGCGGATCGTCTGGGGGCCGGATGACCGCCTCTGGTTGACCGAGCGCGTGGGCAAGCGGGTCGTGCGCGTGGACCCGGAGGACGGCGCGCAGACGACCGCGATCACCGTCGAGGAAGCGTTCCAGTCGGGGGGGCAGGACGGGCTCCTGGCCCTGGCGTTGCACCCGGAGCTGCTCCAGGGCAAGGGGAGAGACTACGTCTACGTCTCCTACACCTATGACGTCGACCCCGGTCCAGCGGTGGAGCGCAGGACGAAGATCCGCCGCTACACGTACGACCCGGCGACCGAGACGCTGGGGAGCCCTCACGACGTCATCACGGGGCTGCCGGGGAGCGACGATCACAACTCCGCGCGGCTCCTGTTCGGGCCTGATCGGAGGCTCTATTACACGATCGGGGATCAGGGGAACAACCAGTTCGCCAGGAAGTGCAACCCGATCCGGGCGCAGGAGCTGCCCACGGCGGCCGAGGTCGCGGCGCAGGACTGGTCGAAGTACGTGGGCAAGATCCTGCGCATGAACCTCGACGGCTCGATCCCGGCGGACAACCCGAAGATCGACGGCGTCCGCAGCCATATCTACTCGTACGGCCACCGGAACGCGCAGGGCCTCACGTTCGGCCGCGGCGGCAAGCTCTACGCGAACGAGCACGGGCCGAAGAGCGACGACGAGGTGAACCTCATCCGGCCCGGCAAGAACTACGGCTGGCCCCATGTCGTCGGCTATCAGGACGACAAGGCCTACACGTACGACAACTGGTCGGCCGCGAGCCCGACGCCCTGCGAGGATCTCGCCTGGGACGACCATGTGCCGCCCGCCTCCGTGCCGCGGCAGCCGGAGAGCGCCTTCAGCCACCCCGACTTCACCGAGCCGCTCCTCACCTTCTACACCGTCGAGAACGACTACAACTTCCGCGACACGGCGTGCGGGTTCCTCGAGTACATCTGCTGGCCGACGATCGCGCCCTCCTCGCTCCACTACTACCCCGCCGGCTACGGCATCCCCGGGTGGGGGCACTCGCTCCTGATGACCGCCCTCAAGAAGGGCGCGTTGTACCGGGTGAAGCTGAGCCCGAACGGGAAATCCGTGGTCGGCGAGCCCGTCGAGTACTTCAAGACCACCAACCGCTACCGCGACCTCGCGATGAGCCCGGATCGCCGGACGCTCTACGTGATCACGGACACCTCGGGGAACGCGAGCACGCCGGACGGTGGGGCCACGTGGCTGGTGGAGAACCCGGGATCGATCCTCGAGTTCAAGTACACGGGATCGAACTGACAGCGCCTCTCTCTCGAGACCTCCCGCCGCCCTCGAGACCTCCCGCCGCCCTCGAGACCTCCCGCCGCCCTCGAGACCTCCCGCCGCTAGGCCCACGAGGGGGCGCTCTCGCTTCGTCCCTGATCCCCGGATCCCTCCCGAGGTGAGCGGAGGGCCTCGACCAGCCCGCGCGGGAGGGGCGCCCGCGTCTCGCCTGCTGCTCAGCGCACCTCAGCGCCCGGCCGCTCGTGCGCTCGCGGGCTCAGGGGCGAGCGCGGTTGGGTCGGCGTGGTATCGATAGGGGGGGTGGGCGATGACACGATCAGGGGAGCGCGGGGTGGGGAGCGCGGCGATCGGCGCGCGCCGTGCGCTCGCGCCCGTCGCGCGGCCATGTCCGCCGGGGGAGGCGCGCGGGCTCGACCGCCCCGGCGTCGACGACGGCTGCCACGTCCCGCCGGGCCGCCGGGCGCGAGCCGCGCACGGCGAGCCTTCCCGGTGAATCTCCCCATGGAGATGCACCCTCCCTCCCCGTACACGATCCTCGAGACCCTCCACGAGGGCCGGACTACCCGCCTGCTCCGCGCGGTCCGGAGCGCCGATGGCCTCCCGGTGATCTTGAAGGTCCTCGACCCGAGGAGCGGCCGATCGCAGGACATCGAGCGCCTGCGGCACGAGTACGCGATTGGCAAGCTGCTGGACGGCCACGAGGCCATCGTGCGCCCGTTCGCCCTCGAGACGTTCGAGGGGCTGCCGGCGCTCGTCATGGAGGATTTCGGCGGCGAGTCGCTCGAGCACCTCATCGGCGCGCCCATGGCCCCCGAGCGGTTCCTCGAGCTCGCGGTCCGCATCGCGGCCTGCGTGGCGGAGCTCCACCGGCGGGACGTCCTCCACAAGGATCTCAAGCCCCAGAACCTCGTCGTCAACACGACCACCGGCCAGGTGAAGATCGCCGGCCTCGGCCTCGCCGCCCACCTCTCCCGCGAGCAGCCGCCGGCGGGGCCTCCCCGGCTCATCGAGGGCTCGTTGCCGTACCTGGCCCCGGAGCAGACGGGGCGGATGGACCGGGCCATCGACAGCCGCGCCGACCTCTACGCGCTCGGCGTCACGTTCTACCAGATGCTCACCGGGCGACTGCCCTTCGAGGCGCGGGATCCGCTCGAGTGGGTGCACTGCCACGTCGCCCGCGACCCGCCGCCGCCCTCCGCGGTCGTCCCGGCGCTGCCCGAGGTCCTCTCGGCGATCGTCCTGAAGCTCCTCGCCAAGATGCCGGAGGATCGCTACCAGACCGCCCGCGGCCTCAAGCACGATCTCGAGCGGTGCCTCTCGGAGCACCGGGCCAGGGGCGCGGTCGCGCCGTTTCCCCTGGGCGAGCGCGACACCCCCGAATGCTTCCAGATCCCTCGGAAGCTCTACGGCCGCGAGGACGAGGCGACCGCCTTGCTGCGCGCGCTCGAGCGCGTGGTGGACACGGGGGCCCCCGAGCTCGTCCTGGTCTCCGGCTATTCCGGCAGCGGGAAGTCGGCGCTCGTTCACGCGCTCTGCGAGCCGGTCGTCCGGGAACGAGCCCTGTTTCTCGCGGGGAAGTTCGATCAGGACAGGCGCGAGATCCCGTACTCCACGATCATCCAGGCCTTCCGGGAGGTCGTGCGCGAGGTCCTCGCCGCGCCGGAGGACCGGATCGAGGCCCTGCGGCGGCGGCTGCTCGGCGCCCTCGGGAGCAACGGCCAGCTCATCGTGGAGGTCATCCCGCAGGTCGAGCTCGTCATCGGCCGGCAACCGCCGGTCCCCGAGCTCCCGCCGACGGAGGCGTCTCACCGGTTCCGCGCCGTGCTCCGGAGCTTCATCGGGGTGTTCGCCCGGGAGGAGCGCCCGCTCGCGCTCTTCCTCGACGACCTGCAGTGGGCCGACCTGGCGAGCCTCGATCTCCTCCGTGATCTGCTGACGCACCCCGGGACGCGCAACCTCCTCCTCGTCGGCGCGTACCGCAGCAACGAGGTGGCCCCCTCGCACCCGCTCATGCTGGCGCTCGACAAGGCGCGGAAGGACGGCGCGCGCATCTCGGACATCGCGCTCGGCCCGCTCTCGCGGGAGCACCTCGCCGCGCTCGTGAGCGACGCGCTCCACTGCCGCCGCGAGGACGCGAGGGAGCTCGCGGACCTCGTCCACGACAAGACGGCCGGCAACCCCTTCTTCGCGATCCAGTTCCTCGCCGCGCTGCACGAGGAGCGGCTCATCGCGTTCGACGAGCGCGCCGAGGTCTTCCGGTGGGACGTCGCGAAGATCCGTGAAAAGGGGTTCACGGACAACGTGATCGACCTGATGGTCGGCAAGCTCGTGCGGCTCCCCCCGAGCACCCAGGGAGCGCTGAAGCAGCTCGCCTGCCTCGGGAGCGCCGCCGACGTCGCCCTCCTCGCGGCGGTCCGCGGCGGCTCGGTGGAGCAGGCGCACGAGGACCTCCGCGAGGCCGTCCGCGCGGGGCTCGTCCTGCGCCTCGACCCCGCCTACAGGTTCCTCCACGACCGGGTCCAGGAGGCCGCGTATTCGCTCATCCCCGAGGGCGAGCGGCCGGCCATGCACCTCGCGATCGGCCGGCTGCTCGCGTCGCGCACGGCGCCCGAGGAGCTCGCGGAGAAGATCTTCGAGATCGTCAATCAGCTCGACCGCGGCGCCCCCTTGATCACGTCGCAGGAGGAGCGCGAGCGGGTGGCCGAGCTCAACCTCATCGCGGGCAAGCGCGCCAAGGCGTCGACGGCCTGCGCCTCGGCGCTCAAGTACCTCGCCGCCGGCGGGGCGCTGCTCCTGGAGGACGGCTGGGAGCGACGGTACGCGCTCGCCTTCGCGCTCGAGCTCCACCGGGCCGAGTGCGAGTACCTCACCGGCGACCTCTCGGCCGCGGAGGAGCGGCTCTCGGCGCTCTCGCGCCGCGCCGAGAGCCTCATCGATCTGGCCGCCGTCACGTGCGTGCGCCTGGGCCTCTACACGACCATGGGCCGCAGCGACCGCGGCGTCGAGGTGGGCCTCGACTACCTCCGCAGGGTCGGCATCACGTGGTCGCCGCACCCCGCGGACGAGGAGGTGCAAAAGGAATACGAGCGGGTCTTCACGCTGCTCGGGGGCCGGGCGGTCGAGGATCTCATCGACTCGCCCCAGATGACCGATCCGGCGTGCCGCGCGACCCTCGAGGTCCTGACCCACGCCCAGTCGCCGGCCCTGTTCACCGACGCGAACCTGAACTGCCTCGTCGTGTCTCGGATGACGAACCTCAGCCTCGAGCACGGCAACTGCGACGCCTCGTGCATCGCATACACCTGGTTCGGCATGCTCCTCGGGCCGCGCTTCGGCGATTACCGCATGGCCTACCGGTTCGCCAGGCTCGGCCTCGACCTCCTCGAGCGCCGCAAGGCCCTCCGGTTCAAGTCCCGCGTCTACCTGGGCTTCGGGCACCGCGTCAACCCGTGGGTGAGGCACCTGCGCAGCGGCGTCGAGCTCCTGCGACGCGGGTTCGAGGCGGGGCAGGAGACCGGCGATCTCACGTATGCTTCGTACAACAAGAACTGCCTCATCACGCTCCTGCTCGCCGCCGGAGAGCCCCTCGGCGAGGTGCAGCGGGAGGCCGAGGGCGCGCTCCTCTTCGTGCGGCGGGCGCGGTTCGGCCTCGAGATCGACATCGTCACCGTGCAGCTCCAGCTCATCCGGGCGCTCCGGGGCCTCTTGCCCGATCTCGCCTCGTTCAACGACGCGGACTTCGACGAGCGCCGGTTCGAGCAGCGCCTGGAGGGCGATCCGCGCCTCGCGATCGCGACCTGCTGGTACTGGATACGCAAGCTGCAGGCGCGCTTCCTCGCGGACGACCTCGACGCCGCGCTCGAGGCCGAGGAGAAGGCGCGGCCGCTCCTCTGGACGACAGGCTCGTTCTTCGAGGTGGCCGAGTACCATTTTTACGGAGCGCTCGTGCGGGCGGCGCGCGGCCGCGCGGGCGACGCCGGCGAGCGGCGCCGGCACATGGAGGCGCTCCTCGCCCACCAGGCGCAGATCGACGCCTGGGCGGAGAGCTGCCCCGACAACTTCGGCGATCGGGCGGCGCTGATCGGCGCCGAGATCGCGCGCCTCCGCGGCGAGTGGGACCCTGCGGCGCAGCGCTACGAGCAGGCCATTCGCCGCGCGCGCGAGGGTGGCTTCGTCCACGACGAGGCGCTGGCGTACGAGATCGCGTCGCGGTTCTACCGGGAACGCGGGTTCGACCTGATCGCCGACACCTACCTCCGCGAGGCCCGCGCCGGCTACGCCCGCTGGGGGGCGGACGGCAAGGTCCAGCGGATCGATGAGCAGAGCCCGCGCCTCTGGGATACGAGGCCGCTCGCCCCGACGGCCTCCTTCGCGGCGCGGCCCGAGCAGCTCGACCTGCTCTCGGTGATCAAGGCGTCTCAGATCATCTCCAGCGAGATCGTCCTCGACAAGCTCCTGCGCACGCTGCTCAGGGTCGTCCTCGAGCAGGGCGGCGCGCAGCGCGCCTGCCTCGTCCTGGCTCAGGACGAGCGCCTCTCCATCGGCGCCGAGGCGACCCTCGAGGAGAGCGGGGGCGTGGCGACCTCCCTCCCGCGCTCGACGGAGGACGTCTGTCGGCGCGTCCCCATGTCGCTCGTCCGCTACGTCCACCGGACGAAGGAGCGCGTCATCCTGGTCAACACCGCGGCCAGCGTGGGCAGGTTCTCCGGCGACGAGTACTTCGCGCGGCACAGGCCCCGATCGCTCCTCTGCATGCCCATCCTGAGGCAGGCGGAGGTGGCGGGCCTGCTCTACCTCGAGAACACCCTCCTCGCGGGCGCGTTCCCGCCGGAGCGGCTCACCGCCCTCTCCCTCCTCGCCGCGCAGGCGGCGATCTCCCTGGAGAACGCGCGGCTCCTCGCCAGGGAGCAGTCCGCGCGGACCGCGGCCGAGGCGGCCGGGCGGCGCGCGGCCTTCCTGGCCGAGGCCGGGGAGATCCTCTCCGGGTCGCTCGATTACGAGGAGACGCTGTCGCACATCACGCGGCTGTCGGTGCGATCGCTCTGCGACTGGTGCGAGATCGACCTCGTGGAAGGGGAACATCTCCGGCGATCGTTCTGGGCGCACAGGGATCCCGCGAAGGAGCCGCTGTTCGATCAGCTCAAGCGGCGGTATCGCCTCGACTGGCGCGCGTCCGACCCGGCGGCCAGGGTCCAGCGGGGCGAGGGGCCGCTCCTGGTCCCCGAGCTCTCGGAGGGCGACCTCCGGAAATACGCCGAGGACGAGGGGTACGTGGCGCTCCTCCGCGATCTCGGGACACGCAGCTTCATCAGCGTGCCGCTCGTGGCGCGGGGGCGGCCGATCGGCGCGCTGAGCGTCATCTCGGCCGCCCCCGGGCGCCGTTACGGGGAGGCCGACCTGGAGCTCGTCCAGGAGGTGGCGCGAAGGGCCGCGCTCGCGATCGACAATGCGTGGCTGTACCGCGCTGCCCAGGATGCCATTCGCCTGCGGGACGAGTTCCTCACCGTGGCGACGCACGAGCTCAACACGCCGATGACGTCGCTCACGCTCTCGCTCGAGGCCATGGATCGGAGCCTCCACGGGGGCCGGCCGTTCGACCCGCAGGCGATGGGCAAGCAGGTCGAGCGCGCGCTGCGGCAGGCGACGCGCCTGGCCCGCCTGAACAGCGAGCTCCTGGAGGTCTCGCGTATCCAGATGGACCGGGTCGCGCTCGATGTGGAGGAGGTCGACCTCGGGGCGGTCGTCCGCGAGGTGATCGCGCGGTTCGAGCTGGATCTGGCGCGCACCGGGTGCTCGGTCTCGCTGCGGACCAGCGGCCGGCTCGTGGGCCGCTGGGATCGCTCCCGCGTCGATCAGATCGTCACGAACCTCCTCGCCAACGCGATCAAGTTCGGCGCGGGCAAGCCCATCGAGATCGTCGCCGGCGACGAGGCCGGGACGGTGCGCCTCTCGGTGACGGATCACGGGATTGGCATCGATCCGGCGCGCCAGCCGCGGATCTTCGACCGCTTCGAGCGCGCCGTGTCCGACCGGCATTACGGCGGGCTGGGGCTCGGCCTGTACATCAGCCGCCAGATCGCGGAGGCGCACGGCGGCTCGATCCGTGTCCAGAGCGCGCCCGGCGCCGGCGCCACGTTCACCGTCGAGCTCCCCGGGGCCGGGCCGCCTGTGTCGCCGCGCGCGCCGGTCTGCTCGCGCGATTCGATCTAGGTGCGGCACCCGGTCCGGCGCCCCGGGAGGTTCGCGATGTCGGCGTTCGCCGGCGGGGACGCGGCGCTCGCGCGGGGGGCGCTCGAGCAGGGTAACCCGGAAGTCACCTCTCTCATTTTTTAACCCGTTCGGCGCAGTAGGATATTCCCCGCCGGAGAGCGGTCCGTTCCGCAGAGCGCACGACGCGATCCCGCTCCGGTCATTCCGTTCACGGCGTCGGCGTTCTCACGCCCAGATCGGCAACGTGAAATCACTCGCGCCGTGAACTCTCGCCGCTTGATCGGCGCGGGGCGCTGCTGGTAGGGTCGGCCACCTTCGCGCGTGCGTGGCTCCGTCACCCCCGGAGAGAAGTCCATGAGACTTCTGCTCGTTCTGCTCGCCTGCGGCTGCTCGATACTGGATCCCGGCGACCGCGACGAGCTGATGAAGCCGGGTCGCGACGCTGCCGCCGGCCGAGATGTCGCTCATGAAGAGAATGGTCATGAGCGTCAAGGCTATAAGATGGCTCAACTATAGGAACGAGCACGATCAGATCGGCAAGCTCCAGTGCCGCTACCAGGCCGGCGGCCAGTGGAGCCAGTGGACCGACCAGGAGCCGTCGTACACCGTGGCCGAAATGCTCGAGTGTCTCATCCTCAGACCTTTCGCCGTGACGTATGTCATGTGCAAGGACGAATGGAAGTCCCTGGAGTCTCAGATCAGGAAAACAGACCTCCAGAACAGCTTGCCGGTGCCTGGCGGCGCGAGCGTCGATTGCCGGTTCGTGTGGGATTTCCGCTACGACCCGGAGAAAGTGCCGCCGGAGCTGATCGACCCCGACGCGATCTCGGCGGACGACATCATCGATGCCATGATCGCCCTACCCGGTCCGCCTCCTGGATGGGCCTTTCCGCAGCTCGTTCCGCTGCTCTGCTCGCTCGGCGCTGGCGAGGGCTGGGGATGCCCCCCGAGGCCCACCGACCCCACGGGCGGTCAACCCGGAGACTACTGATGAATCTTTCGATGGGAGAGACGAAGTCCCTCGTGCCTCGGGCCGTGCGCGAGGCGGCCATCGGACATGCGCTGTTTTCGACCAGGGATCCCGAGGAATGGAAGTCGACCTTCGAGGATCTGGGCAAGCTGTGCGCCGAGGTATGGCAGGACGACCTGCCGGAGCGAGACCGCGCGTGGGCAGCGGCGCACCGCGAGAGATTCAGGAAGTGGGTCGGCGATCCGGGATCGAGCGGCACCGACCCAAGGGTCACCGCGGGCGCTGTCCAGCGCAGCCAGGGCCTCCTCCCCCGGGGGTTCACCCCGCCATGGCCGATGCTGCTCGCGGCCGTCGAGAGCGCGTTCCTCGCCTTCATGGATGCGTTCGAGGAGGCGCCTGCCGGCGACGGCGAGCGGGCGGCGGCCGAGGTGGCTGCGCGCCTTCACCGGACCTATCTCTGGCGGACCCTGTCGTCCGACGACGCGACCGAGCAGCACCGACCCAGGGCGCTCCGCGCGTTCCAGAGGGGATTTCAGCTCGAGCGCCGCGGAACCCCGAGCTCGATGAGGAGGCCCATCGCTGCATGGGGCATGTCAACCGCCGCCGGCGCGACGCCATTGCTCGGAGCGCTTACGAGAGCTACCTCGAGAGCAGCGGCGGGGTCTTTGACGGGGCGCCCGGCCGACCGTGGCCGAACCTGAGCCACCATGCCTCGGAACCCTGGCGAGCTTTCACGGACCGGGTCGAGGACGCGCCCGACGGCGAGCGCGAGCGCGAGACGGCCGAGGCGGCAGCGCGCGAGTACTGGGACACGCTCAATCGGGAGGCCCCGCCGTGGGACAGCGACCCGGATCAGGTACACTGGCTCGCGGCGGTCCGCGCCGCTCGAAGGAAGGCGCTGGACGACGATGTGGTGCCGGAAAAGGCACGTTAATCACCTGATGATCGCCATCGCCGCGATGTCGCTCGTGCCCACAGGCGCCCGAGCGGAAGACGGCGCGCCGCCGCGGTGGCAGATCGACGTCAAGGCGGCCTATGTCGTGCTCGGGGCCCGTGCCGCGCGATCGACCGGCGGCATCATGCCGTCCATCACCGCCTTGCATCGGTGGCCCGTCCGTGAAGCCGTGGACATCGGCATCGGCGCCGACGTGGGGCTCTTCGGTTTCGGCGGCGACGCGCACTGGCTCGGCGTGCTGGGAGGCCCGATGGCGGCAGGCCGGGTCTCGCCATTCCGCGTGCCTCTGACCTTCGAGCTCGCGGCGCGCCTCGACGTCGGGCGTCTCCCTGTGTGCAATGCGCGGGGGTTGTGCTCGCGGTATCTTGGGTTCTTCCCATCCGTGGAGACCGGGGCGGCCTACCAATCGACGCAGAACGCGGCGGTCGTGGTGACCTGTGGCGTCCGCTTCATCCAGACGCTCGCGTGGTCCGGCGTCAGCGTGGAGCCGGCCGTGGCGGGTCGGCTCTCCTGGTAGGCGCGGCCCGCCTCGACCGGCCGGCGGCCACGCCACCGGTGAGGCCGCTCGTCAGGTGGCCCCGGGCGACGCCCGGCGCCCCCTCGCGACCGCGAGCCGACGGGGCCCGGCGGGTGGAAGCGCTCCCGCGAAGGCCGAGCGACCCCTTCCGAGGCCGGGAGCCGGGCTCCGAGGATTCCAGCGGGCGCGTTCAACGCTCGAGGACGACCCCCGGCGCGCCCCATGGACCGTTTCAAGCGTCGAGAGCGCCGACTGGGCGGCCGGGTCGGCCCTTTCAAGCGTTGACAACGCCGACTGGGCGGCCGGGTCGCCGCTTCAAGGCTTGCATCAAGCGTTGCAGCGGGCGGATCGGCCGTTTCAAGCCTGGTCGAGGAAATTGATGTACTCGTCGACCCTGTCCCCCGGGACCACGTCGAGGCCGATGTCGACCTTGTCGCCGCCGACCAGCTGCGGAGCGAGGATCGCCTTGGTCGCGTCGAGGCCGATGGTCTCGATGCCATAGAGGATGTAGGGCACGAGGTACCCTTCGTAGTACTGCCGCTGCGTGTGCGTGGCCGCGATGCGACCTGCGCGCATGAGCTCGACGGTCTGCGGCTCGAAGTCGAACGCGACGACGGGGATCTCTGGCCTGCCCGCCGCCTCCGCGGCCAGCGCGCACCGGTACGAGAGGTTGAACAGGCCGAGCATGCCCACGACGGGCGGATCCGCGGCCTCGATCAGGGCCCTCCGTGCGCGGCGTCCCCGCCCACGTCGGCGGCCTCGCTGGCTGCGCAGCCCGCCGCCATCAGCGTGAGCCCGAAGGCCGTCATCCAACGTCGTCGCATCATGGCCACGATACCCCTCCTGGAGCAAAGATCGTTCGGTCGCGCGCGGTGGCCTGCGTGAGCGTCTGTCCTGGAATCAATGTCGCGGCGCGCTCATCTCCAGGATTCGCACGTGACGGAGATGGGCGTCAGGTCGACGAAGGTGTCGCCGTCGATGGTCCACCTGTTCATGTACCGATGCTTGTTCGCCCCGAACTCGTCGAACTCGTACTCGGCGGCCGCCCCGGCATACCGGACCGGGATCCCCGCGCGGAGCTTGGCCATCGCCGTCTCCAGATCGCGCCACGAGGCCACCTCGTGGTCGGGGCCGTTGAGCTCACGGAGGATATTCTGCAGCTCGCGTCCGGACGGCGGGATCGTCACGCCCGTCGCCTGGGCGTACGTGATGCCCATCGCGATGAGGACGACGCCGTCGTAATAGAAGTGCGCCGCGGGGAACGGCGTCTCTCCGTTCCAGTGGTCGGCGAAGTGCCTGATGAAGGCGGCGGCGTTCCCGGTCGCGCAGTCGACCGTGTCCTCTTCCTCGTCCACGACGCGACACTCGCTCCGCAGGCTGAGCGTGGGCGAGACCCCGATGTACCCGTCGAGAGAGCCCGCCGGGATGTTGGCGAGGAACACCTCGGTGCGGAGCGCAGGGCCCAGGAGCCAGGTGCCCCGGTGTCCGGAGATGGTCCATTCGGTGATGAGGGTCGAGGCGGTGGCGGGGTAGGCGGCGAGCAGCGTGCTGCCGACCTGCGGCGCGAGGGCGGACTCGATCTTGCTCAGATACGTCTGCTCGCCCGACCTGATCGTCACCGAGGGGAGGACCCTGCCCCCGATCAGCGCGAAATGGCTCGTGAACTCGCTGCTGACGCTGGTGTTGTAGTCGTCCCGCGCCGCGATGCTGTTCACGGCGTCGACGTCCTCGCGGAGGGCGTGCTTCGCCAGCGCGCAGCCGACGGCGAGCGGGGACGCGGCGAGCCGCATCCAGCCTCCGCTCACCTCGCTGCGCGCGACGGAGGGCGCCGCGTACCCCGGCATCATGTGGAATACGTTGCGCCCCTTCACGTCCGGTACGATCTCACGGGCGAGATCGTTCTCCTCGGGCCCGATCAGGTAGTCGACCCGGTCCGTGTAAAGCAGCTCGAGGAGCTGGCCGAGCCCGCGCTCCGAGCTCGAGTGGCTGTCCCGGCTCAGGAGGTCGAACGGCCTGCCGTCGAGCCCACCCGCCGCGTTCAGGTCCTCGACGGCGAGCAACATGGCCTGCTCGAGGTTGCGGCCGATGGCCGACTCGCTGCCGGAGAAGGGCAGGAGGGCGCCCACGACCACCGCATTCTCGGGGCGGTCAGGCGCCGTCGGCGAGCATGACGCCGAGAGCAGGGACGCGAGTCCCACGAGCAACCCCGTCTCCACACAGCGCAATCGTCGCCTGAGATGAGCGTGCCGCTTGCCGTCTCGAGCACGGCGATCCGGAGCGGCGCGCAGCCGAAGGAACATTCGTGACCCCCGAGATAATGACACCGCGTCGCGAGCGGGTCTGTCAAGGGCGTATGAAATGAGCAGCGCGCATGAGGATCGCAGGTCAGGGTGGGAATTCACGCCATTGTGCGACGCGGCGCACAATGGCCTTGTCCGGGACGCGTGTGCGCTCGTGGAGCAGGAGCACGTGGGATGGCGGGCGCTCGAGGTCCTGTCCGCGACACCGTGGCGCCGATCCTTCGTTGACGCGGTCGCCGCGCGGAGGTGCGCGTGAGCGCGGGGTCCCGCGGCGGTGCGCCGGGAGGCGCGGGCGAGCCGCCGGGAGGCGCGGGCGAGCCGCCAGGGGGCGCGGGCGCGGCGCGCGCCCCCCGGGCGCCCCCGGCCTCCGAAATTTGGCCCGCTCCCCTCGGGCGTGCGAACCGGGGGCCTGGAGACCTCTGGAAGGATGACCAGCACTCGCTCCCACGCCGAGCTCGTCACGCTTCGCAAGCTCGCGCAGGATCTCGCCGGCCAGCGCAAGGAGCGCCTGTCGAGCGTGCACCTCCTCGCCGCCGTCGCCATGCGCGGAGGCCCCGCGGCGGACCTGCTCCGCGATCGGCGGCTCGACGACGAGGCCCTGCTCAAGGCGACCCGCTCGGTCGACGACGAGGGCCCCGATCCGATCGGCCGGGCCATGGGGGGCGCGCGCGACGTCGCGAAGCGGGCAGCCGCCAAGGAGCCCGCGGCGCTCCACCTGCTGCTCGCGCTGCTGTCCGACCGCACCTCGGCCGCCCACCGGGCGCTCACGCAGTCCGGGGTCGATCTCGCGCGGCTGCGGACCGCGGCGCTGCAGATCGCGCTCGGCGTCGTGCACGCGCGGCGCGCCGTGCCGTCGCGCGCGCCCCGGGACGGCGACGCGCCGGACCGGTCGCCGGCGGCGCCCAGGGCGTCCGCGGCGCGCCGGGTCCGCGGCGAGGCCGCAGGCCCGGCGCGCTCGCCCGCGGAGCTGCGGCCAGCGCAGGCGCCCGGCGTCGCCGTGCCCGAGCTGCGGCCGCCGGCGAAGGGCCCGGGCGTCGCGGTCTCCGAGCTGCGGCCGTCGGCGAAGGGGCCCGGCGTCGCCGTGTCCGAGCTGCGGCCGTCGGCGCGGGGCCCTGGCGTCGCCGTGTCCGAGCTGCGGCCGTCGGCGCGGGGCCCCGGCGTCGCCGTGCCGCTGTTCCCGCCGCCGCGCCCGCAGAAGCCCGCGGCGCCGGCGGAGGACGCGCCCGCCGCCGCCGAGCCGCTCGCCGCCGTGGCCCTGGCGCCCCGGAGTGCCGCCGCGGCGCCGGACCACGCGAGCGCCGCGGGGTGGCCGCTCGGGGCCGCCGCGGCGGCGAGCCCCGCGGCGCGCTTCGCCCTCTTCACCCTCGACCGCGCGCGCTTCCCGGCCCTCGCCTCGCTCGGCCACAACCTCTCGCTCGCGGCGGCGCAGGGCGAGCTCGAGCCGGTCGTCGGCCGCGAGCGCGAGATCGAGCAGGCGCTCGACGTCCTCGCCAAGCGCCACGCGAACAACCCCTGCCTCCTCGGCCCGGCGGGCGTGGGCAAGACCTCGGTCGCGCGCGGCGTCGCGCAGCGGCTCGCCTTCGACGAGCGCGAGCCGCGCGTGGTCGTCGAGATCGTGCCCTCCGAGCTCCTCTCCGGCACGGGCGCGCGCGGCGCGCTCAGCGAGCGGTTCGCCGCGCTGCGGGCGGAGCTCCGCGAGGCGGGCGGGCGGGTGATCCTGTTCATCGACGGGCTGTCGGAGCTGTTCGGCAGCGGCGCGCTCGACGAGGCCATGGCCGAGCTCAAGCTCGCGCTCGCCCGCGGCGAGATCACGCTCATCGGCACCGCCACGCCCGAGGAGTACCGGAAGAGCATCGAGGTCGATCCGGCGCTCGCGCGGCGCTTCACGGTGGTCGAGATCGACGAGCCCGAGGAGGACGAGGCGTTCCTCCTGCTCCAGAGCGTCGCGGTGGGGCTCGGCGCGCACCACGGGCTCTCGTTCACCGACGAGGCGCTGGCGTCGGCCGTCGCCTGGTCGGTGCGCTACCTGCCCGGGCGCGCGCTGCCCGACAAGGCGCTGTCGATCCTCGACCTGGCCGGCGCGCGCACGCGGAGGCGCGCGCCGCAGGGCGCGCCGGGCGAGCGCGCGCCGATGGGGGCGCCGGGCGAGCGCGCCGCGCTGGGCGCGGCCGCGCGGCAGGTGGGCCCGGCCGAGGTCGCCGAGGTGGTCGCCGAGCTCGCGGATCTGCCGGTCGAGCGGCTGCTCGAGACCGACCGCGAGCGGATGCTCGCGCTGGAGTCGCTGCTCGCCGAGCGGGTCGTCGGCCACGGCGCGGCGCTCGCGCGCATCGCCCGGGTGCTCCGCCGGAACGCGGCCGGGCTGCGCGCGCGCCGCCCGATCGGGTCGTTCCTCCTGCTCGGGCCGACCGGCGTGGGCAAGACGGAGACGGCGAAGGCGATCGCCGAGGCGCTGTTCCACTCGGCGGACGCCATGACGCGGCTGGATTTCTCCGAGTACGCCGAGTCGCACGCGGTGGCGCGCCTGGTGGGCGCGCCGCCCGGCTACGTGGGCCACGAGGCGGGCGGCCAGCTCACCGAGGCGGTGCGGCGGAGGCCGTACCAGGTGGTGCTGCTCGACGAGATCGAGAAGGCGCACCGCGACGTGCTCGAGGCGTTCCTGCAGGTCTTCGACGAGGGGCGCCTGACCGACGGCCGCGGCCGCAGGGTCGACTTCACGAACACGGTCCTCGTGATGACGTCGAACCTCGGCGCGGCCGAGGCCGGCGCGCTCAAGGCCGAGCGCTCCGTGGGCTTCAGCCGCGCGGCCTCGGCCCCGTCGCCCGAGCGCCTCGGCGAGGTGATGCTCGCGGCAGCCCGCGCCGCGCTCCCGCCCGAGCTCTACAACCGCATCGACGAGGTGCTCTGCTTCGCGCCGCTCACGCGGGCGGACGTCGCCGAGATCACGCGGCGGCTCCTGGGCGGCCTCGAGCGCGAGCTCGAGGCGCGCGGCGTCGCGCTCGAGGTCGAGCCGGAGGCGATCGACGCGCTGCTCGACGCGGGCGGGTTCGACCCGGAGCTCGGCGCGCGGCCGATGAAGCGCACGATCGCGCGCCTCATCGAGGCGCCGCTCGCGGAGCTCATCCTGCGCGGTCAGCTCGAGGAGGGCGCCGCGGCGATCATCGGCGTCGAGCAGGGCGAGATCGTGGTCGACGCGGTCGCGCGGGCCGGCGAGCGGCGCTACGCCGCGTGCTCGAGCTGAAGGCCGAGGGCCTTCGGGTCGAAGTACGACTTGAACCGCGTGATGGCGCCGGCCGGGTGCTCGATGACGCTCACGCCGTCGTACGAGAAGGCGGCCCCGTGCGACAGCGTCCCGCGGCTCGTCCACTCGAGGAACGAGGCGCACTCGGACTCGACGACGCACCGGAACTCGGAGCGCACCTCGCCGAAGGTGTGGCGGTAGCTGCGCCAGAAGTTGCGGGCGCCGTCCTGGCCATGGAGCGGCCTCGTGATCGCGGGGTTGCTGAGCTCGGCGTCGGGCCCGAACAGCGCGGCCATGGGCTCGACGTTGCCGTCTGTCTCGATCCGACGCAGGGCGTCGATGAAGTCGCTCGCCTTCGACATGGTGCCTCCTGCCGGAGGGGCGCTTGCAAGGGGCGCGCCTGACCCGTCACCAGGTCCATCTCAGGACAGCGTTCCCGAGGGGCGTCCAGGGTTTCATGTGAGAAGGAGCCACAGAGACGCGGAGGGCACGGAAGTCCTTTGTTCTCGCCTCTGCGTCCTCTGCGCCTCTGCGGTTCGAATGCTTCCCCCTCGCGGAGCCATGGACGAGCTCGGGCGACGCGGTACGCGCTCACCTGTTCGGTCGTTCGCTGTCGGGAGGGTGAGCCCCGCTGAAGCCGTCGAGCAACCCGTCCAGCACCTCCTGCGGTACCCAGCCATCCCAGCTCACGGCGATCACATCGTCCTCACGCCGCGGCGCTCCCTGGATCGCCGCGCTCGACACGACGAGGATCGCCTTGGGCCAACCCGTCAGATCCTTCTCGTACTCGGCGCGGTAGAGGAGCGCCTCGTGATAACCCTGCCCCAGGTAATCGCGCTCGTCTGAGAGCTTCACCTCGACGACGACGGCACGGAGGCGCCTCCCGTCGCGGACGAGCTCCAGCGTGATGTCGGGTCGAAATCGCCCGTGGTTCCCGAAGTAGTGGCGCATCCCGCGATCCCGCGGCCCGAGGTCGTCGAAGCAGACTTGGTTGTAGAGCACACGGAGCTGCGTCCGGCCCGCCGCGAAGTCGAAGACCTCGGCGCGATTGGGCTCGATCAAGGCACGGCGCAGCTCGACGGCCTCCCCGCGTGCCCGGAGCGCCTCCTCGATCTGCCGGCCGAGGCGGATCAGGACCGCGATCTCGAAGCGCGTCGGAGCATCCATGGGCGCGAGCGCCCCCTCGGCCACGAGGCGCGCGAGCGCGACCGCGTCGTTCGTCGCCATGCTTTTCATCGCGTCGTGCAGGCGGAGCGCGCGCCGATAGGCCGGGTGACGGGCTGCGCGCGCGGCCTGCTCGTGAGCGGCCTGGACCGGCGCCCTGGGGACCTCGCGCAGGACCGTGGACTCCAGCGCGTGGCGGATGGCCTCGGCGTCCTGGGTGAAGCCCTGGGCCCAGCTCTTCTTCGTGTTCTTCGCGATCACGCCGCTCTGCTCCAGCCGCGCGAGGAGCCCCGCGAGTCGAGCTGCCGTCGCGACGAGCAGCACGTTCTCGGGTAAATCGAAGCGGCGTTCACGAACCCGCGACGTCAGGCCGTCGGGATCTCCGGCGGCTCGCTTGCGCAGCGTGCCTGGTACGTCGAGGCGGCCGCGGATGCGGCCTCTGTTCTCGACACGTTGCATCTCGGTGTGCGCCGGCAGCTCGCGCGCCACGAGCGGTAGCTCCCTGGCGAAGGCGCGCACCTCGTCGGCCAGGGGCGAGAGCGCGCTCGCGGCGAGGAGCAGCTCCAAGAGGTCGACGCGGTGCCCCAGCCGCGAGAGGAAGCGCTCGGCGGCCTCACGCGTCAGCGCTCCGCGCTGCGCCGACGGGAGGAGGTAGCCCGGGAAATGCTCCCGGAGCTCGTCTTCCCACGAGCTCATGCTCCGGGCAGCACCACGGCCGGGAACTGGTCGCGGTAGCGCGCGCGGAGGGCCGCGATGGCGTCATCTCCTGCCCACCCTGCGAGCTCGTCTTGGATCAGGCCGAACACCTTGGCCGCGGGATCTGCGTCGAGGCCTTCGAGCTGCGGCAGCACGAAGAGCGCCATCGCCTCGGCGAGCCCATCCCCGTCCGCCTGCCTCCGCCGCTGGTAGCGCACCATGTCGATCGCGAGCGCTGGTCCGAGGGGCCGGTACGCGAGCAGCCCCGAGGCGCGGAAGAGGCGCTTCATGCGCGTGAGCGCCTCGGGCGCTAGGGGCGGGATCGCGTCGTCCCCCACCCCCGCATGGTGGTCGATGATGCTCGCGTAGGTCGCGTCGTCCGGCGGCCCGACAAAGGCCACCGCGAAGCGACGTTGAACGGCATAGGACAGGCGAAAGAGCGAGGTCTTGTCCCACGTGTTCATGGTGGCGATCACCCGGAAGGACGCGGGGACGCGGTAGGT
The DNA here is from genome assembly GCF_004135735.1 of Sorangium cellulosum. Lineage (GTDB taxonomy): Bacteria > Myxococcota_A > Polyangia > Polyangiales > Polyangiaceae > Sorangium > Sorangium cellulosum_F. The sequence continues at coordinate 10,262,863 of NZ_CP012670.1, forward strand.
GTCGCCCTCTCGCGGGCCGATGGAGACGGCGGTCCCATCCGGCAGCGTGTAGCTCGTGTCGGTAGGGCCTCCCGCGAGCACGGTCATGAGCTCGCCGAAGCATCGATCGACGTCTGCGCGGTTCACCTCGTCGAGGAGCAGCCACTTCTTCTGATCGACCGCGCGCGGGAAGACCCCCGGCCGAAACGCGAAGTGCCCGTCTTTCTCCATGGCATAGCCGCCGATGGTGTCGAAGGTGCTCCAGTCCGCGGACGCCGTGGCCACGAACAGGCCGGTGCAATACCCTGCATCCCGTGCGCCATCCGCGAGCGCGCCGGCGAGCTCCGTCTTACCTGTCCCGGGTGGGCCGACGAGGAGGAGGTGCTTGCCGGAAGAGAGCACGGCACAGAGCTGTGCGAGCAGCGTGTCGGAGACCTTGAGACCGCGCTCGTTCACGAAGGGCAAGACCTGCGCGGGCTTCAGATCCAGGGGCGCATCGTGCCGACCAAGGGAGCCGCCCGCGACCTCCGGTATCGGTTCGGTGGTGCCCTGCTCTTCCACCTGCGCTTCGGGCGAATCGGTCTCCTCCGCACCGGCCGCATCCAGCGCTATCACGGCGTCGAGTGCCGCCTTCTCCACGGGCTGGATGGAGGCCATCTGGTCCGGGTCGAGGTACGGTCGCCCTTCGATGGCGTCTCGCTGGTTCTTTACCCAGAAGGGCAATTTCAGCAGCGCCAGCTCTGCGAGCCTGCGGAGCGCGACGTCGGGCGACGGCAGGACACGACCCTCGGGGAGCGTGACCTTGAAGGCATCGATGTTCGCGGCGGACGCGAGCGGCAGACCGGACCGTTCGACGAGATCCTTGACCGCCACGATGCGCCGCGCGCGGCGCTGCTTCTCCTCCGGATCGCCCGGAATGCGCTTGGACAGGCTGAACCATGCCTCGAACGACACCTCGCCCATGGATCCCTCGCGCAGCAGCGCCGCGATGTTGATCCACACGAGCTGTTGCGGAACAGATCGAGCCGAGAACTGGAGCGAAACGAGGTCGCGGTATTCTCCGCTGCCGCGCTGGGCCGACGCGACGATCTGGGTCCTGCCGCCTTGCCAGGAGCAGTCGAACAGGACCGGCTGGGGCCAAGGGCCGTCCTGCTTCTCGTCGAGCCCCCATGTGCCCACAGGCCAGGGCTGCGCAGGCAGTCGCTGAGGCTCCAGCTTGATCTCCGTGCCCTCGATCGCGACCTCGATTGGCCTGGACGCGTCGAGGATAGTGCGAGCGACCTTGAGCGCGAGGCGATTCGCGTCCGGTCGGACGTCGTACTCATCGACGTAGGCGGGGGGGTTGGTCATGATGTCAGTAGCGGGTTACGGGCGCTCGCGTCTGGCCTGGCGAAGCACGGATGCCGCAGCTTCAGCACAACGAGGCTGCGACCGTCATCGGACTCGTCCAGGGGAGCGCGCGCGATCCGGTGAGCGTGGGACGGTATCGGAGGTGTGACTCGGCGTCGAGCCCGACGAGCGAGTCCGCCCCTACGGCGGCCCCGCCTCGATCGCGCGCCGGTAGCGCTCGCGCCGGTGGGGCTCGCGCAGGATCTCGTAGGCCTCGTCGAGCACCTCGATGACCAGCCGCACGTCGTCGAGCAGGTCCACGGTCGCGGCGGTCAGCAGCGTCGACGGCTCGAACGCCCTCCGGAGCGCGAGGTACGCGCGGCGGATCTCGTAGCTCGTCGCGTCGCGCGGGACGCCGAGGATCGAGAAGTAGTCGCCCTCCTCCACCAGCGCGAGCCGCGCGCGGACACGCTGCCGGATCGCCTCCTCGTCGAGCGGATCCGCCACGGGCGCGGGCGGCGCCTCGGTGATCGACGGGGGGATCAGGACGTCGAGCACCTCCAGGCAGACGAGCGCGTAGAGCACGCTGGCGTGGTCGGGCTCCGCCGCGCCCACGAGCTCGCCGACGGCGCGGCCGCGCGCGCTGCGCACGAGCTCCTCCTCCTCGCGCCGGAGCGCGCACTCGCCGAGCAGGTTGCGCCGGACGCCGTCGTCGAGCCGCGCGCCCGGGCCGCCGAGGCGGCGCAGCGCCACCTCGGGGGCGATGACGCGGCGAACGGTCTCCACGAAGACCTCGGCGCCGGTCGCGCCGCCGAAGACGTTCGGCTCCGCCTTGAGGCGGCCCGGCGGCTCGGGCTCCAGGTCGCACGTGCCGGCCTCGACGAGCACGACGTGCCCGATGATCCACTCGGCGTGCGCGCGCAGCACCGGCCAGAGGTCGTCCTGGCCGAGGTGGCCGTGCGCGATGAGCGCCGCGCCGGCGTGCCGGCCCGAGGCGGGGAGCTTGCCCGAGAGCCGCGCGGCGACCTCGCGCGCGAGGTCGCCGCGCCCGACCAGGAACGCGAGCAGCGTCTCGTCGGGGATGCTCGAGCCGGCGGTGACGAGATCGCCCTCGTGCAGCACGATGCGCCGCACGCCGTCCTCCGTGGAGACCGCGAGCGAGCCGGAGGCGCGGCTGCCGACGGCGCGGGCGAGCGCGCGCGGCGCGTCCCCCGGGCCGAGCACGGTGGCGGAGGCGCCGGCGGAGCTCGGGGCCTCGTCGGCCGCCGCGTACGAGAGCGGCGCGCGGGCGAGCGCGCCGGCGCTGACCGTGGCCGGCGCGGAGGGCACCGGCGGCGCGGGGGCGCGCCCGGGCGCGCCGGTGACGGCGACGGACAGCGGGGCCGGGGCGGGCAAGCGGCCGAGCGCGCCCGCCGCGACGGGCGCCGCCGGCGGCATGAGGGCGCGTCCGGGGGGGCTCGCGCCGGCCGTGGGCGGCGGGACGGGCGCCGGGGCGCGCCCCGACGAGGCGGGGCGCCCCGGGAGCGGCGCCGCGGCGAGCGGGTCGAGGTCGGGCTCGCCGGCGCCCGACGGGAGCGGCGCGGTCCGCAGCTCGACCGGCCGGGGCGGCGCGAGCGCGACGCCCGGCGGCGACTGGCCGCCGTGGGGCCGGATCGCCTCGCGCGGCGTCGGCGGCGCGGCGTCGCGCCCGCCCCCCCAGCGCGGCGCGGGAGAGCCGTGCTCGCGGTCCTCCCGCTCGGGCAGGAGCGCCTCCGGATCGCGCGCGAGCGCCGCGAGCTCGGCTCCGGTGCGCCTCGTCGCGTACGCGGCGTCGTGCGACGGCTCGACGTGGGGCTCGTCCCCGGGCTCGGCGAGCTCGTCGATGGGCTCACCCGGCCCGGTGGGCTCGGCGCGGGTGGCTGCCTGGTGCGGCACGGCCGCGCCGCCGTGCGTGCCCTCGCCGGTCCTCGGCTGCGACGCCGAGGCCGCGTACGACAACGCGGCCGCGTGCGGCGCGGAGCCGGCGTGCGGCGCGGAGCCGGCGTGCAGCGGGGCGAAGGCCGCGTTCGCGCCGGTCCGCGGCTCGTCGTCGTCCGGATCGATCGGCTCATCGAGGGCGGAGAGCAGCTCCGGCGACAGGATCAGATCGACCTCTTCCTCGGCCGCCGGGATGCTCGAGGGGTGCGCCTTCGCCGTCACCCGCTGCTCGGCGGCGACGAGGATCTCCTCGAGCTCCGGGCTGATCCGGGCCGGCAAGAGCCGCGATCCGACCGCCTCGCCGTCCTCCGGGGGCGGCAGCACGGAGCCGACGTCGAGCGGGTCGAGCTCTCTGGAGAAGTCCGGGCTCGACGGGAGCTCCTGGTCGAGCGGGCCCGGGGGGGCCGTCGGCGGGCGCGGCGCGGCGCCGTGATCGCTGCGGAGCCAGACCGGCTCGGCGACCGCGCTCACGTGCGCGGCGAGCTCGGCGATGTCGACCGGCCGCTCGAAGACCTGCCCGAAGAGCTGCGGATCGAGCTCCGCCGAGCGGGCCGGATCGCCCACCAGCAGGACGGACGCGGCCACGCCGCCGGGGCGATGATGGTAGAGCCGCTCGAGCGCCTCGATCGCGCCGGGCTGATCGATGTCGACGATCACGACCCGCGGCGCGTCGCGCCCGAGGCGCGCCTCGAGCTCGGCGATCGAGGTCGCGGTGACGTCGAACCCCCGGCTCCGCAGCGCCGTGCCGATCGCCTCCCCCTCCGGCGACGCGTCGGCCAGGAGGATCGCGCCCGCGCGCAGGCGCGCCTGCACGGCTTCGGGGTCGTCGCGGAGCTCGGACACGGCGGTCATCTCTGGAGGTCGGCCCCGCGGAGCAGCAACCGAGGGCCCCGTATCGGCTGGACTGTCGACGGTCGCCGGCGGGCTGTCAAACGCGATCGCGGGACCTCCGCGTTCCTGCCACGCAGCGCCTCCTCGCCCGCGCGGGCCGCGGCGCGGCGCGGCCGGCGTGGTAGACATCGGCACATGGTGCTCGGCGCTTCCCCGAACGAGATCGCCCTCGTGGCCTTCCTGCTCATCGTGGTGCTGCTCGCCACGAAGATCGGCCGCATCGGCGAGGCCATCGGCGCGCTGTTCGAGCGGGACGCGACGGCGGACGGACGCGCGCGCCAGGACAGCGCGGAATCGCAAGAGGAGCGGCCGGACCGCTGAGCGCGCACACCGCCGGCGCCTCGGGCCCCGCTTGCGTTCTGTTTTTTTGGAATTCATAGTCCCCCATGGTCGCGAACGAGCGGGGTTTTCCGCGGCGGCGGCGGCGGCGCGCGGAGATCGCGGCGCGGATCCCGCGCGGGTACTGTCCTGCGCTCCACCTGGCGGCGCCCACGGCGCTCGGCGCGCTCGTGCTCGCGGCGGCGGTGGGCTCCCTCGACGCCGTCGAGGCGGTCGAGCTCCTCGCCGTCCCGGCGACGCTGCTGCTCGCCTTCGCCTTCGAGTGGTGGGCGCACAGGTCGGTGCTGCACCGGCGGGCGCCGCTGCTCGGCACGCTGTACGAGCGGCACGAGCGCGAGCACCACCTCGCCTTCACGGCCGACGACATGGCGCTCCGGAGCGCCCGCGAGCTGTGGCTGGTGCTGACGCCGCCGTACTCGGTGCTCCTGGTCTTCGTCCTGCTGCTGCCGCTCACCGCCGCGGCGGGGATCCTGTTCACGCGGGACGCGGCGCTGCTCGGGCTCGCGACGGCGATGGGGTTCTTCGTCAGCTACGAGTGGCTGCACCTCGCCTATCACCTGCCGGCGGACAGCGCGGTGCTCCGGCTCCCGGGGCTCCTCGGCCTGCGCGAGCACCACCGGCGCCACCACGATCCGCGGCTCATGAAGCGCTGGAACTTCAACGTGACCGTGCCCGTGTTCGACGTCGTCCGCGGGACGCGCTGGTCGCCCCCGCCCGGGCCCGCGTCGCGCGCGTAGCCGTGGCGGGGAGGGGCGCGCCGGGGGGCTCCCCGGAGGGGCTGGCGTTCCGGCGAGCCCCTGTCGTGGCTCGCCTCCACGCAAGCCCCGGAGGGGAGCCCCCCGGCGCGCCCCTCCCCCCGCGACCGGGGCGCCCGGCCTGCCGTTGTGTGTGCTAACGGTCGCGCGTGCAGACGCGGACCCGAGACGGCCTCGCCCTCCTGCTCGCCGGGGCGCTGCTCGGCGGCGGGATCGCCTGGCTGCTCGGCCGCCGGCAGGAGAGCCCCCCGGCGCCCAGCGCGCTCGACGCGGTGCCGGCGGACGCGCTGCTCGTCGCCTCGCTCGACCTCCCGGCGCTGCGGGCGTCGAAGGCCTTCGCCTCGTTCCTGCGCGAGGAGCGCGAGATCCCCGGCCTCGGCAAGGTGCGCGACGTGTGCGGCTTCGACCCGATGGCCGGGCTCACCGAGGTGGTCCTCGCCATCCCGGCGGCGGGCGAGGGCGGCGACTTCGGGCTGGTCGCGGCGGGCGCCGTGCAGAGCGAGGCGCTGCTCACGTGCGCCTCCAAGGTCGTCGAGGCCCGCGGCGGCCAGCCCGTCGTCACGCAGATCGGCAGCTTCCACGCGGTGCGCGACTCGAGCGCCGAGGGCCGCGGCGAGATCGCCGTGCGCCCCGGGGGGCCGATCCTGCTCGGCGGCGGGGCGTACCTGCGCGCCATGATCGACGCCGCCGACGGCCGCGCCGAGCCCGTCCGCGAGAGCGCCGCGCACCGCGAGGTCGCCCGCGAGGTGGGCGAGGCCGCGGCGCGCGTCACCGTGGTGCTCACGCCCGAGCAGCGCGCCGAGCTCGAGCGCGAGCTCGCGCCGGGCGGCGGCGCCCGCTCGCCCGCGGCGTCGGTCGTCGCCGCGGGCGCCGGGGTCGCGCTCGGCCCCGAGATCGCCGTCCGCGGCGTCGTCCTCTGCGACGCGGAGGCCCCGTGCGCCGAGCTCGGCGCGCGGCTGCGCGCCGCCCGCGACGCGCGCGCCGAGGATCTCGCGACGCGGCTCATCGGCTTCGGCGCGCTGCTCCAGCGCGTCGAGATCGCGGCCGAGGGCAAGGAGCTCCACGCCCGCGTCTCGCTGTCGGCCGAGGAGGCCTCCGCGCTCGTCGCGCGGCTCGCCTCGCTGCGCGCGCTGGAGAGGCCCGCGCCCGCGCCGCGGCTGCCGCCGGCGCTCGAGGGGCGCGGCGCGCCCCCGCCAGCGGGAGACGGCGGCGCGCCCTCACCGGACGAGGTCGTCGCCCCGCGGCGGGCGGAGCCGGACGGCGGCGCTCGCTAGGCCGGCGGGCCGCGTCCGTGGCCCGCCGGCCCGAGGGCCACGAACGTGGCCCGCCTGACCCACGCGCCGCGCGCGCCGTCCGCGCCGCGCGTGCGCGGCCGATCGCGGCGTCACGCCGTGTCCCGAAGTCATGTACGCTGGCCTGTGCCCTGCGACGGGATCGGCGCGCCGGTCCGTCCCGCCGTGGACAGGCGGCGGGTGGGGCAGTTCGCATGCAGCTCGTCGTCTCCGCCAGCGTCCTCGTCGGGACCCTCCTCGTGGTCGTCCTCTGGGCGCTCCATCAGCGGCTCCGCGCCCGCGAGCGCGATCTCGAGCGCGCGGCGCAGGAGCTCGCCGTGAGCCGCGCGGCCGAGCAGCGGCTCGGCGAGGAGCTCCACGAGGCGCGCCGGGCCGAGGAGGTGGCGCGCAAGGCGGCGGCCGACGCCGACGCCGCGAGCCGGGCCAAGAGCATGTTCCTCGCCAACATGAGCCACGAGCTGCGGTCGCCGCTCAACTCGATCCTCGGCTTCGCGCAGCTCATGGAGCGCGACCGATCGCTCGGCGACCGGCACCGCGAGAACCTCGCGGTCATCGGCAAGAGCGGCGAGCACCTGCTCGGCCTCGTGAACGACATCCTCGAGATGGCGAAGATCGAGGCCGGCAGGATGACGCTCGCCGAGGCCGACTTCGACCTCCACGACACGCTCTCGGATCTCTCGGAGATGTTCGCGGTCGAGGCGCGGCGGAAGGGGCTCGCGCTCGCGGTGGAGCGGGATCCGGGCGTGCCGCGGCACGTCCACGGCGACGAGGGGAAGCTGCGGCAGGTGCTCATCAACCTGCTCGGCAACGCGCTGAAGTTCACGAGCAAGGGGTCGGTGACGCTGCGCGCGTGGGCGCGGCTCGCGACCGGCGCGCACGAGGGCGCGGGGGCGGGGCGGGTGCGGCTGTCGTTCGAGGTGACGGACACCGGCCGCGGCATGGCGCGGGAGGAGATCGCGGAGCTCTTCGAGGCGTTCGTGCAGACGGCGAGCGCGCGCGGGGCGCGCGAGGGCACGGGCCTCGGGCTGCACATCAGCCGCCGGATCGTGCGGATGATGGGCGGCGACATCCACGTGGAGAGCGAGGTCGGCCGCGGGACCACGCTCCGCTTCGACGTGCGCCTGTCGCTCTCGGACGCCGCGCGCGAGCGCGGCGGGGCGCCGCGCTCCTTGCGGGTCGTGGGCCTCGCGCCGGGCCAGCCCCGCTACCGCGTCCTCGTGGTCGACGACCGGTGGGACGTGCGCCACCTCCTGCTCAAGCTGCTCGACTCGGCGGGCTTCGAGGTGCGCAGCGCGACGAACGGGCTCGGCGCGATGGCGCAGTGGGAGACGTGGGCGCCCCACCTCGTCCTCCTGGACCTGCGCATGCCGCTGCTCGACGGCTACGAGGCGACGAGCCGCATCAAGCGGAGCCCGCGCGGGCGGGAGACGGTGGTGGTCGCGATGACCGCGAGCGCGTTCGAGCACAACCGGTCGCTCGCGCTCGAGGCCGGGTGCGACGATTTCCTGAGCAAGCCGTTCCGCGACGCGGACCTCTTCGCGCTCCTCTCGAGGCACCTCGGGGCGCGCTTTACCTACGAGGAGCAGCCCGCGGAGGCCCCGCCGGCGCCGGCCGCGCGGACCGTGGACCTCGCGCGCGCGGCGGCGGAGCTGCCGGCGCCGCTCCGCAAGGACCTCCGGCAGGCGGCGACGCGGCTCGACCCGCGGGCGGTGCAGGCGGCCGTCGAGCGGATCCGGCCGGCGGACGCGGAGCTCGCGGGGGCCGTGGCCGAGCTCGCGCGGCGGTACCGGTTCGACAGCATTCTGGCGCTCTCGAGCGCCGACGAGGAGGAGCCGTCATGACGGACAGAGGCACGAAGGCAGAGGCCCTCGAGGGCGGCGCGGGCGCGCGGCCGGAGCGCGCGAAGGAGCCGCCGCCGAGCGTCCTGATCGTCGACGACATGCCGGCGAACCTGTCGCTCCTGACCTCGATGCTGACGGCGCAGGGCTACGAGGTGCGGGCGGCGATCAGCGGGGCGATGGCGCTGATGTCGGTCGCGGCCGAGCCGCCGGACCTCATCCTGCTCGACGTGAGCATGCCGCACATGGACGGCTACGAGGTGTGCCGGCGGCTGAAGGCGGAGCCCCGGACGGCGGACATCCCGGTCATCTTCCTGAGCGCGATGACCGGCATCGGCGACAAGGTGACGGCGTTCGAGGCGGGCGGCGTCGATTACGTGACCAAGCCGTTCGAGCTCCGCGAGGTGCTGGCGCGGGTGGAGACGCAGCTCCTCTTGCACCGGCAGCGCCGGGAGCTCGAGCGGCAGCGCGCGGAGCTCGAGGCGCGGTACGCGCAGATCTGCCAGCTGCACGCGGCGCTGCGCGGGTACCTGTCCGACCGGGCGTGGGAGAGCATCGAGGAGAGCGTGTCGTCGAACCGGCCGAGCCCGCCGGCGCGCGAGGTGCTGACGGTGCTGGTCAGCGACATCGAGGATTTCGTGCGGCTGTCGGAGCGGGAGGACCCGGGGCCGCTGCTCGCGGATCTCAGCCTGTACATGGCCACGGTGGCGCAGGTCGTCTACGACCACGGGGGCGAGGTCGACAAGTACGTGGGCGACGGCATGCTCGCGTTCTTCCGGAGCGCGCCGGACGCGCTCGCGGCGGCGGAGCGGATCCAGCGGGCGATCGCGGCCTTCAACGAGCGGCAGCGCGCGGAGGGCCGGCCGGCGTTCCCGACGCGGCTCGGCCTCTCGACGGGGCCGGTCGTCCTGGCGAGCATCGGGTCGAGCGGAAGGCGGGAGTTCACGATCATCGGTGATCGCGTGAACACCGCGTTTCGGATCCAGGCGCAGGCGAGGCCCGGCGGCCTCTTGATGGACGAGGCGACGTTCGCCGCGGCCGGGAGCCCGGGGAGCGCGGCGCCCGTGCTGATGCGGATACGAGGCAAGCAGGGAGAGGAGAGGCTCTATGCGATCTCGCCCGAGGCGGCCAGAGAGGACGTGGAACAGGCGCGCACGCCGGCTCCCGGAGGCGGGGCGGCAGGCGCTTCAAGGTAGCTCCAGCGCGCGGCGGATCGCGCCGCACCATGCCTGTGCCATGGCCGATCAGGCCCATGAAGAGGGCGATCCACAGCAAACGTTCGTTCTTGAACCACGCGGGGCCCTCGTGCATAGTCGCCGCGGAGGATCGAATGAACACGAAGCTTCGTTCTTGTGTTACCTTGCTCGCCCTGCTCGCGACAGCGGCGATGGGCGCTGCCGCTTGCTCGGATGACGACAGCGGCGGCACCACGTCGACGTCGACCAGCGGCACGGGCGGCGGCAACGGGGGTAACGACGGCGGCGGGGGTAACGGCGAGGGCGGCAACGGCGAAGGGGGCAGCGGCGAGGGCGGCAGCGGCGAAGGGGGCAGCGGCGAAGGGGGCAGCGGCGAAGGGGGCAGCGGCGAGGGCGGCAACGGCGGCGGTGCGTCGGCCTGCGCGGGGCTCTACTGCGACGATTTCGAGGCGTACACGGCCGCGGAGGCGCCCGGCGGCAAGTGGACGGTCTACACGGCCATGGACGGCTCCGCGGTCTCGGTCGACACGGGCAAGGCGTACAGCGGCACCAAGTCGGTCAAGGTGACCACGCCCCAGAGCTCGGGCGACGACAACTACAAGTCCGCGATGATCCAGTTCAAGGACGAGAGCGCCCTGCCCGTCGAGGGCAACGTCGTCCATGGCCGCATGATGTTCTTCCTCGAGTCCGCGCCTGAGACGGACGTGCACTGGACCATTGTCGACGGCGCGGGCGTCGTCCCGAACAGCGATTTCGAGGGGATGCCCTACTCGGCCGTGTACCGTTACGGCGGTCAGCATCCGGTCGAGGGCGGCAGCCAGCTCATGGCGAACTACGACACTCCCGGCTACTGGAGCGACCCCCGGACCGCGCCGCAGACGGACTGCTGGCATCACGCCGAGGGCAAGGTGGTCCCGGTCGGCGAGTGGACGTGCGTCGAGTTCAGCTTCGACGGGCCGAAGAACGAGATGCGCTTCTGGCTGAACGGTGCGGAGATCACCGAGCTGAAGATGTCCGGGACCGGCCAGGGCTGCGCCAACAGCGTGGAGGATTACGAGTGGACCGCGCCGGAGTTCACCAGCCTCGGCTTCGGCTGGGAGTCTTACCAGGAGGACGCGCCCCGCACGATGTGGATCGATGACGTCGTGATCGGCACCGAGCCCATCGGCTGCCCGACCCAGCAGTGAGCTCGCATCGTTGAGCTCGCCCGAGGCGCGGAGACAGCGACCGCGCCTCCTCCAACCTCGCGGCAGCCTCGGGATCGATGGCGCTCGCGCCCTCGGTCCCGATGGCGCGAGCGCCTCGTCCCGATGTGGCAGAATGCCTCAGGCCTCGCGCGGCGCCGCGGCTCGTCAGGGGTTTCCCCGATGGGAGCATCGGACATTGCACGAATCGACGGGTGTCCGGCCCGGGCGCGCGGGCGATTTACCTGCCGGAGGTCGAGCAGGCCTGTTGATCGCCCGCTGAGACCGCTCTAGGAGTGGGCGGAGGAACAACGGCTTCGCGCAACCTGGAGGTCCCTGTCGTGATCAAGCTCAGTCATCCCCTTCCGCTGCTCGCTTCGTTCGCCCTGGTCGTCGCTGCCTGCGGCGGCGCGCCGGAGCCTGCGCCGCAGGTGCCGGTCGAGCCGGCGCAGCCTGCGCCCGAGACCCCGGTCGCGCCCACGGGGGCGACGCCGGGACCCGAGGCCAGCGAGCAGGCGGACGGCGCGGCGTCGGCGGTGTCGGTCGTGGTGCCCATCGAGGCGCGGAGCAACTCGAAGCTCAGCGGCACCGCGACGTTCACCGAGGCGGAGGGCGGCGTGAAGGTGGCCATCCAGGTCTCGGGCGCTCCCCCCGGGAAGATCGCCGTGCACGTGCACGAGAAGGGCGACTGCAGCGCGCCGGACGCGACGAGCGCGGGCGCGCACTACAACCCCGAGAACCACCCGCATGGCCTCCCCAACGGCGGGGAGCGTCACCTCGGGGATCTCGGCAACATCGAGGTCAAGGCCGATGGGACCGGGACCCACGAGATCGTCGCCAACGGGGCGAACCTGAAGGAGGGCGCGCCGAACTCCTTCATCGGCCGCGCCATCATCGTCCACGAGAAGCAGGACGACGGCAGCCAGCCGGCCGGCAACGCCGGAGGACGCATCGGCTGCGGGGTGATCGCGCAGGTCAAGTGACGCCGACCGTGGTTGCGCGCTCGCGCTCCGATGGAGCGAGCGCGCTTCTGCGCCCGCGCGGCGCGCCCATCGGCCCATGAACCGCCCCGGTCTCACGAGAGAGCTCTTCCAGAACGCGCCGCGTTCGCGATAGCCTCCGGCCCCCTCCGCTCTCCGGGAGACATGGGCCTGATGGAAGCTGCTTCGAACGCATTGCTGGGTGAGTTCTTCGCCAGGTGTCCCGATCCGCTCTTCGTCGCCTCGGCCGACGGAGCGCTGCTCCGCGGGAGCGACGCATTGCGGCAAGTGGTGGGCGCCGCGGCCCTGGACGGCGCGCGGCTCCCGGAGCTCGCGCACCCGGACGATCGCGAGGCGCTCTCGGCGGCCTGGTCCAGGGTCCTCGGGGCGGACGCGCCCGTCTCGTTCGTCGTCCGGCTGCGCGACGCGGGCGGGGCCTACCAACGCATGGCGTGCAGCGCGCGGCGGTCATCGGACGGCGGCGCGGTCTTCGGCTCGCTCCGCGCCGCGCCCGAGGTCGTCCCCGAGCTCGCCGGAGAGGAGCAGAAGACGCTCCGGCTCAAGGCTCGCCTGCTGGACGAGATGGCCGAGCACATGGATTCCATCGCGGTATGGTCGCTGGATGGGGAAGGGGTCTTCACCTATCATCGGGGGAGGGGGCTCGCGAAATCCGGGCTGAAGCCGGGGCAGTACCTCGGCAGCAGCGTGTTCGAGCTCCACGCGCGGGAGCCCGAGACCGCCGCCGAGATGCGGCGATTGTACGATGGCGAGGTGCGCCGCTTCCGCAGCGAATCCCACGGCGTCCACTGGGACAACTGGATCATCCCGCTCCGCGACCAGCCCGGCGAGCGCGCCCACGGCCTGCTCGGCGTGTCCGTCGATGTCTCGGAGTCCAGGCTCGTCGAGAACGAGCTGCGCATCCAGCTCGACCAGATCGCGGCGCAGCAGAAGGTGATCCGCGACCTGTCGACGCCGATCATCGAGGTCTGGGACGGCGTGCTCACGCTCCCGATGGTGGGCACGGTCGACAGCGTGCGCACGGCCGAGGTGATGGACAGCCTGCTGTCGCAGATCGTGGAGAAGCGGGCGAGCTTCGCGATCCTCGACCTCACCGGGGTCGAGGTCGTCGACACCAAGGTGGCGAGCCACCTGATCGAGCTGATCACGGCGATCCGGCTGCTCGGCGCGGACGGGATCGTCGCCGGGATCAAGCCGACCGTCGCCCAGACGATGGTGGCGCTCGGGCTCGATCTCTCGCAGCTCAACACGCAGCGCAACCTCCGCGCCGCGCTCAACTACGCCATCCGGAGCATGAGCCGCGCGAAGGGCGCCTCGCCCGACGCGCCCTCGGCCCCGCGCCCGTCGCCCAACGAGCGCGCCTAGCGCTGCTGCGGGGAGTTGCCCCGGATCAGCAGAAGAACCGCCATGGCCGGTTCGCCGCCCGGCCCGACCTCCCGCAGCAGCGCTAGCGCTCCGCGCGACATACGCCTTCGCCACCTCCGCCTCGATCCGACTCGCATGAGCTCGAGCGGCAGCTCGGCCGCGCGGATCCCGTCACCCGCCGTGCGAGCTCATCCATGCCTGTGCGCAGCCCGAATCACCACATCGCCTCGTGGTGGGCAGCGTCGCCAAGCTGGCATACGAGGTCGCGCTGCGCTCGCGCCGCGCAGCCTCCCGCGGCCTCATGAACGTCTCGGCCGCAGGAGAATCCTTCCGAAACATGCCGCGTTCGCGGTACCCTTTCCCTTCTCCGCTCTCGATGGATGTGAGGCTGATGAACGCTGCTTCGAACGTGTTGCTGGATGAGTTCTTCACCCGATCTCCCGATCTGCTCTTCGTCGCCTCGGCCGACGGAGCGCTGCTCCGCGGGAGCGACGTGGCGCGGCAGGCGCTGGGCGCCGCAGCCCTCGGCGGCGCGCGGCTCCCGGAGCTCGCGCACCCGGACGATCGCGAGGCGCTCTCGGCGGCGTGGTCCAGGGTCCTCGGGGCGGACGCGCCCGTCTCGTTCAGCGTCCGGCTGCGCGACGCGGGCGGGGCCTACCAGCGCATGACGTGCAGCGCGCGGCGGTCGTCGGACGGCGGCGCGGTCTTCGGCTCGCTCCGGGCCGCGCCCGAGGACGCCGGGGAGGATCCGAAGACGCTCCGGCTCAAGGCGCGCCTCCTGGACGGCATCGCCGGGCACATGGATCGCATGGAGTTCTGGGCGATCGATCGCGCGGGGCTCTGCCACTATCACGCGGGCAAGGCGCTGGAGAAGAGCGGACAGAGGACCGGGCCATACGTCGGGCAGAACGTGCTCGACCTCCATTCGCGCAACGACGACGTGCGCCAGCAGTGGTTCGACGGCGCGGTACACCGCTTCTCCTCCCAGGAGCGCGGCATCGACTGGGACCACTGGATCATCCCGCTCCGGGACGAGCGCGGCGAGGGCGTGGACGGCGTCCTCGGCGTGTCGCTCGACGTCACCGACTCCAGGCGCGTCGAGAACGAGCTGCGCATCCAGCTCGACCAGATCGCGGCGCAGCAGAAGGTGATCCGCGACCTGTCGACGCCGATCATCGAGGTCTGGGACGGCGTGCTCACGCTCCCGATGGTGGGCACGGTCGACAGCGTGCGCACGGCCGAGGTGATGGATAGCCTGCTGTCGCAGATCGTGGAGAAGCGGGCGAGCTTCGCGATCCTCGACCTCACCGGGGTCGAGGTCGTCGACACCAAGGTGGCGAGCCACCTGATCGAGCTGATCACGGCGATCCGGCTGCTCGGCGCGGACGGGATCGTCGCCGGGATCAAGCCGACCGTCGCCCAGACGATGGTGGCGCTCGGGCTCGATCTCTCGCAGCTCAACACGCAGCGCAACCTCCGCGCCGCGCTCAACTACGCCATCCGGAGCATGAGCCGCGCGAAGGGCGCCTCGCCCGACGCGCCCTCGGCCCCGCGCCCCTCGCCGAAGCCCTGAGCGGCGCCGGCGGGGGGCCGCCGCCGCGCATCACTCGTCCACGAGATCGAAGACGATTCCCCCCTGCGTCTTGATCCGGTGGGTCGACCGGTTCGCGTTGTTGACCGGCGAGGGGGTCAGCGGGTTGGGCGCGGCCCCGACGATGACCGGCCGGTCGGGGTCGCCGTTCACGAAGGCGATGAGCACCTCGGTCCCTGGCTTGAGCGGGAAATGCGTGCCGTAATTCGCCCCGGCGTGGTTCTGGAGCATGCGCACCGGCCGGGACGGCGCGCCGCCCCCCGCCGCCGCCGCCGTGTCGAAGAGGAACCGGACCATGTACCTGCCCTGGTCGTCGATCTGCGCGTCCTTGCCCCCGCCGCCCGGCCCCGCGTCCACGATGCCCGTGACGACGCCGGTGATCCGGGGCGTCGGCGTGGCGCGCGGCGGCCGGTACGTCCTCCGCGCCGGGATCGCCCGGAACGCGTTGACGTAGCGCTGCGGCTCCCCGGTCCCCATGCTGCCGGAGGCCTGGGTCACGTGGTGCTCCACCTCCACGAAGAGCAGCTCGAGCGGCTCGAGGTCGGGGTGCCCCTCCAGCGTGGAGCGCGCGCCCGCGCCGAGCGCGCACACCGAGCTCCTGCCCGCGTAGACGAGCTGCGTCGCCTGCCGCTCCTCGGCGCGGATCTGCGCGAGCGCCTTGCCCTCCGCCGGCGTCTTGTAATGGCCGCCGTACTCGATCACGCCCCCCGCGAACCCGTCCGAAAGGACGTGCTCCGACGTCAGATCGAGCATCGGCTGCCGGTAGTTGTAGTCCCGGGCCACGAAGACGCTCGGGATGAGCCGTGATGTCGCCTCGATCTCGAAGACGTCCCGGGTCTCTCCCCGCTCGCGGAACTGGACGGACGCCGCCCCCGGCGCGGGCGAGAAGCCGCCGGCGTCGTCGGCGAAGACCATCGTGTCCTTCCCGTCCTGGTGCTCGAAGAAGAAGCTGATTCCGTGGTGCTCTGCCAGGCGGCAGATGAAGGCGAAATCGGTCTCCTGGTACTGCACCACGAACTCCCGCGTCGGGTAGCTGCCCATGAGCCGGAGCTCCACGTCGCCCCCGCTCAGGCCCACGAGCTCGAGCTTTTGCTTGATGAGATCGGGCGCGGTCACGTTCATCGAGATCTCCGTGGTCTCGACGAGCGTCAGCCGGAAGGCGCGCGGGACGATCCGCAGCCGGTACGCCCGGTGCTCCAGCGAGCTGGCGAGCATGTCGCGCACCTCGGCCACCATCCCGTGGATGCGCCGGAGCTCCACGCCGTCCTGCTCGAGCGCGATCGCGACGCTCTCGCCCGTCAGCGCCTGGCCGTCGACCGCGGCCTCCCGCGGGCAGCTGATGTCGACGTCGAACGAGAAGAGCTGCGAGATCGCCTCGCGGCCCGTCAGCTTGTGGACCTGGAGCAGATCGGGCGGGAAGGCGGAGAGCTCGAGGCGGATGTCGAGCGAATCGGATCGGGATGTCATCGTCGCAGCTCCATCAGGGGGCCGTGGGAGAGGGGCAGTTGCCGCTCGGCGCCTCCCCCGGGCGCCCCTCGCGTTCGCCCGGGTGCGGCGAGCTACCGTTTGCGATCGAACCGTTCGTAAAGGCTCCTTCTCAGCGCGGGGGACGGGGTGGGCAGGGCCGGACGCTCCGGCGCAGGAGGCGGCCGGGGCGGGGGAGGCGCCGCGCTCGGCGCGTCGGGCTCCGGGGAGCGCGCCGGCGAGGCGCTGAGCACGGCCCTTTGCGGCGGCTCCGGCGCAGGAGACGGCGAAGACAGCGGAGGCGGCTCCGGAGCGCTCGGCGGGGCCTCCGCGCCGTCCGCGGGCTCGGGCGTGAGCGCGAGCGTGCCCGAATCCCGCCGCTCCTCCGCCGCGCCCGGCTCCCGCGCGCCCGCCGACGGGAGCGGCCCTGCTTCGCCCGGGGACGCCGGCTGAAAGGGCAGCGGCGGCCGGTCCGCCGCCCGGCCGTCCTGCTCGGGGAGCAGCGCCAGCGTGGCCGAGGGGCGCCATCCGGGCGCCGCCTCCTCGTCCGGGGGCAAGGCGATCGTCCCCGTGTCCTGCTGCGGTCCGTGCGCACCCGGGCCCGCGGCCGCGGCGCCGCGATCGACGAGGGCGATCCCGGGTCGAAACGGGGTCACGGCCGCCGCCAGGGCGAACGCCGCCGTCGCCGCGCCGTCGGCCGGGAGGCTCACCGTGCCTGCCGCGGCGGCCGGAGCCGCCTGGGTCGCGCTCAGGGCGTCCACGGCCCGCGCTGCGCCGGCGACCATCTCCGCCCGCCCGGGCTCGGGGGCCCCGGCGCCCTGCCCGGGCTCGGGGGCCCCGGCGCCCCGCTCCTGAGGCCTCTCGGGCCAGTCGAGCGGCGCGTCCGCGGTCTCGACCCCCGCCACGACGAACACCGCCGCGAGCGCGGCCTCGTCGGGGACGGGGAAGCTGCCGCGGAAGACCAGGGTGCACCGCTGCTCGTCGCCGTCGATGCGCAGGGTGTCCGCGTTCAGGTCGAGCGGCTGCCCCTCGCTCACGCCGGCGCTCGAGAGGCCGTGGATGCGCGCCCGGCCGCGCGCCTCGGGCAGCCGCGTCCTCAGGCGGGGCAGCGTGGGGTGGAGCCCGTGGAGCTCGATCCACTCGTCGCCGCGGAGGTAGCGCATCCGCTGATCGGGGGGCGCCGCCTGGAAATAGGCCCACTCGAAGGCGTCGGGGATCTCGGCGATGGGGGCGTCGAGCGCCTTGCGCGGGGTCGACCCGAGCAGCCGCCTGCGCGCGGGCCAGGCGCGCGCGATCGGGCCGAAGCCCGCCGGGCGCGCCGGCTCACGGGGATCGAGGACGTTCGCCTCGACCTCGGCGGGGTCGCCCGTCGCCGGCACGCCGAGGAAATTCTCCTGGTCGTTCTCCCCGCGGACGGCCCGCTCGTACACGATCGGCATCCGCTGGAACCCCGCCCTGTCCTGCACGACGAGCTCCTTCTCCAGGAGGGGCCCCCCCTCATCGGAGATCGCGAGTCGCACAGGCAACGACTGCACGGGTGTTCCCGGCGCCGGCGCGTGGGCGTGGCCTGTGAAGAGCACGTCGGCGCGCTCCAGGTGCGGCGCGAGATCGCTCGTGAGCCGGACGCTCCGACCGGGGTTGCCGCCGTGGTGCACCTCGCCGCGGAGGACCTTCTGCGGTTCGACCCTCGGCATCACCGCGTCGGCGGCGAAGGCGAAGGTCGCCTTGACGATCACGGTCACACGGAGCTGGTCCCGGCTGCGCCACGCGACCGCGGTGGCCGCAGCGCCGTTCAAAGGCAGGACCCTGTCGGGCGCGATCGCCGTGGTCGCCATGGCGTCGGGTTATAGCACGGCCGCAGTCGTCGCCGATCTCGCGTCGGGAGATCTCACGCCGGGAGACGCAGAGCATGCCACTTGCAGCCGGCCTGCGACCATGCCACCCACGGCGGCCATGAAGCTGGCTGGAACCGTTCGTGCGCTGGTGGCCGGGCTCGTGGTCCTCGTCGGGAGTGCCTCGCTCGGCTGCGACACGGTGGCGACGCTCGTCGCACCTGCAGTCCCGGTGGCCATCGAGAAGGCGACCGCGCCTGACGTCAGCGCGCCCGAGGATCCGGCCGCCGCCGTGCCCGATCCTCCCGAGAACCGGAACTGCTGCTTCCGGAGCGGCGAGGGCGCCGCGAAGGTCTGCGAGAGCGAGGAGCGCTGCTGTACGGGCAAGTACGACCGCAGCGCGTGCGAGGATGCGGGCGGGCTCTGGTTCAACAGCGCCGACGGCTGCGCCGGCGCCTGCTGAGTCGAGCGCAGCGGGCGAGCTCGAGATCGGCCGACGCCCTGCTCCAGCTCGTCGGTCGGACTTCGGGCCGTTGCTCGCCGTCGGTGGTCCCGCTGCGGCGCGTCGAGCGGGCTCGGGTCGTTACCGGCTGGCGCAAAAGCCGAAATCGGCGGACGCGTCCTTGGTCTCGAGCCTGGCGTTGTGGGGGGCGCCGGTGAAGATCCAGCTGGTGGCGTCCTGCGTGAGCACGCTGCTCCACGAATTCGTGATGGTGCCTTCCTTCGGGAGGATGGCCTTCCACGTGACGGGGCCGGAGCTGTTGTTGGTGATCTTCACCTTGCTGCAATAGCCCTGGCCCCAGTCCGACTCCCTGGTGAGCGTGATCGAGGCCGTCCCGGGCTCGACGCGCGCAGCCCCGCCGGTCGCGCCGCCGCCGCTGCCACCGCTGCCGCTGCTGCTGCTGCTGCTGCTGGACGATGACGTGGTGCCCCCGCCGCCGCTGCCCCCGCCGCCGCTGGACGATGACGTGGTGCCGCCGCCGCTGCTGCTGGAGCTGGAGCTGCTGCTGGAGCTGGAGCTGCTGCTGGAGCTGGAGCTGCTGCTGGAGCTGGAGCTGCTGCTGGAGCTGCTGTCCTTCACCTGGGCGATGAAGCGGTCATAGCCGGCGACGTCGCCTTTCTGCGAGAGCATGACGATCGCGATGCCCATGTCGACGGCCTTGGCGATGTTGCTCTCGTTGAGCCAGCTTGTATCGATGTCGATCGCGTAGCCGCCGAACGTGTACGCGTCGACGACGACGAGCGGCAGGCCGACCGCGCGCGTGATGTCGCGGTAGGTGAAGTTGTCGATCCTGCCCTCGGTGAACGGGAACTGCTTGCCCGTGAGCCCGACGTACTTGACCACGCTGCGATCCCAGCCGTCGTAGAAGTCTCCGACGGACGACGCCCACCTGGTGGCCGACGGGCTGAACCACGGGCTGAAGTCGATGACCACCTTGCACGAGGGGCACCCCTCGCGGATGGCGCCGAGGATCCGGTTCATGAAGTCGTCGGACTCTGCCTCGGTGAGCGCGTTGGTCTGCGCCGTCTGCGAGAACTGGTACCAGTCCGGCTCGATGTGGATCAGCGGCTCGGCCGACGCCCCGCGACTCCGCAGGGCGTCGCCGATGGCCCCCGCCGCCTTCCTGTAGGCCGCCACCATCTCACCGATGTGCGCGCGCATGTACGCCGCGCCCCTCTGGCACAGCGGTCTGCCCGAGTTGCCGTCGCAGTCGTCCTGGGATCCGAGCCCGTCCTTCGTCATCGCGGTGGCGATGTAGCCAAAGAAATAGGGGGTCTTGCCCCGGTCGAGGATCTGGCCGAGCTTGGTGCCGTGCGTCGCGGTGAACCCGCGCGCGAGGAGCCAGTCGCCGATGGCCACCACGTCGACGTTGGCCGGCCCGGACGCGGGCGGCGCCCAGCTCTGGTCCCAGTAGGGGGCGACCCCGAAGCGCATCTGCGAGGCCGCCGCGGCGGCTGCCTGTTCGGCGAAAATCTCGTCCTCCTCGGCGACGCTGGAGCCGTCGTCTGCGGCGACGATGCACCCCCCGAGCACGGCGAGCATGCACCCCACGGCCCCAGCACCGAAAAGCGAACCCTTGATCTTCGTCATCCGTCTCTCTCCAAGCGGCCGCGCGGCCCGGCCACGCGCCGGATTTTTATGCTCCCGAGCGCCAGCGTCGGCTTGGCGCGGGGCACGTGTTGAAGGTCCCCGGACTACTACCTGCTGCAATCATCGGGCCATCATGTCATGAGTTGGCCAGCGCGCTGTCCCAGGGCTTTCCTGGTGATTCCCACCCAGACGACATGTGATGTCGAGCGCTGGCGTGGATCGATGATCCGGGACACGGCCGATCCACCACCCGTGTCCCGAGGAGTCACGGCGCGCGAAGATCCTCGAGATCCGGGCGAGCGACGCGATCTGCGCCTGGGATCATCCGTTGTTCCTCGCCGAATGACGCAGTGAGAGCAGAAGTTTCAGACAAAGAGCCGGTGCCGGGCGCGGCCATCCATCCCGCGCCCCGCGCCCCGCACCCCGCGCCACCACGGCCGACCCCGTCCGACAGCGGGCCTGGTTGTGTGTCGTCCTCTTTCAGCCCGCCCAGCGCTCCAGGAGCCTGCTAGTCTGCCCCCGATGAACGCGACCCATGGAGCGGCCCGGTGAGCCCCCCGCCGCTCATCGAGATCGAGAACGCCGAGGTCTTCCGGGGCGACACCCGCGTCTTCGAGGCCCTCTCGCTCCGCATCGAGCAGGGAGAGAGCACAGCGATCCTCGGGCCGAACGGGGCCGGCAAGTCGACCCTGCTCCGGCTGCTCTCGCGGGACATCTACCCGGTCGTCCGCGAGGGCTCGGCCGTGCGCATCCTCGGCCGCGAGCGGTGGGAGGTCTCCGCGCTTCGCCGCAGGCTGGGGCTCGTGTCCTACGAGCTGCAGATGGCCTATCCGCGGGGCGTCCGCGGCCTCGACGTGGTGCTCTCCGGCTTCTTCGCGAGCGCCGGGCTGCACCCGCACGAGCCGCCGACCGACGCCCAGCGCGCGCGGGCCGAGGCGGTGCTGCGCGACCTCGGCGTGGCGCACCTCGGCGACAAGCCGATCGCGGAGATGTCCGCCGGCGAGCAGCGGCGCTGCCTGCTCGGGCGGGCCCTCGTGCACGATCCCGAGGCGCTGGTGCTCGACGAGCCGACGACGAGCCTCGATTTGAAGGCCGCCATCGAGCTCGTCGCCGTGGTCCGACGGCTCGCGCGGCAGGGCAAGACGCTGGTCCTCGTGACCCACCACGTGCACGAGATCCCGCCCGAGATCGGGCGGGTCGTCCTGCTCGCGAGAGGCCGCGTCTTCGCCGACGGCCCGAAGCGCGAGGTGCTGAGGGACGAGAGCCTGTCGCGGCTGTTCGACGTGCCGCTCTCCGTGGTCGAGCGCGGCGGGTTCTTCCAGGTCTTCCCCCGCGCTCCCTGATAATCGCATGCGGACCGGTAGCAGACGATTCCCAGGCGACCAGCACGACGGGCGGGGCATCCGCGTCGGGCGGCGGTGCGAGCTCGGGCACCGGGGGGGGTGACGCCGCTGCTGGGGGCGCCTCCTCCGCTGGCAACACCGGCGGCACCGGCGGCACCCGCGGTACCAGCGCCTCGGCTGGGGGAGCCCCCCAGCCGGCAGCACCAGCGGCGGTGGCGGCGAGGGGAACACCACCACGGGTGGGCAGACGGGGAGTGGTGGTGGCGACGGCGGCACGGCCGATGAAGTCTACAATCCCGACTTTGAAGAGTTTCATGGTGAGGATTGTGATGTCGGTGAGCCCCAGGAGGTGAACACCAGCACGCTGCCGGATCTGTTCGAGTTCTTCGATGGCGCGCGGATGTCCAAGAGGTCGGAGTGGCGCTGCCGCAGGGCGGAGCTGAAGAAGGCCGTCGAGAAGTACATTCATGGTGAGAAGCCGGGGAGACCCGATACGGTGACCGGGAAGGTGAGCAGCAGCTCCATCTCGGTGCACGTGGAGCACGGCGGCAAGACGATCGATTTCAGCGTGTCGGTGTCCCTGCCGCGGGGCGCGAACGGCCCCGTCCCGGCCATCATCGGGCTGGGTGGGGGGAGCCTGGATAGATCCCTCCTCGCGGGGGAGGGGGTCGCCACGATCAGCTATGACAACAACCGCATCGCGAGCGAGACGAGCAGGAGCTGTCTGTTCTCGAACATCTATGGCAACACCGGCGCCAGCGCTCAAGTCGCCTGGGCCTGGGGGGTGAGCCGCATCCTCGACGTGCTGGTCGACGAGCGGGACGCCGGGCGGAACGACATCATCGATCCCACGGCCATCGGCGTGACTGGCTGTTCCAGGTTGGGGAAGGGCGCGTTCACCATCGGCGCGTTCGATGAGCGAATCGCGCTGGGCATTCCGCATGAATCCGGCACCGGCGGCGTGTCTGCGTTCCGGATCGTGAATACCAATCCGGTGGGGCCGAACGTAAAACCGGCTCAGTCGCTGAGCTCCGCCTGGAGCGAGGCGCAGGGGTGGTTCGGGACCGTCTTTGGCAACTACAGGAGCAACGTGAACGTCATCCCGGTGGACACGCCGGGCCCACCTGACCCGGAGGGCTGATCCGGACGGGCGGATGGAGCCGCAGCCGGTCGCCACGGCCGATCTGGCCAAATGGATCGAGTGGGATACTCCCACCTTGGAGTGATCGTCGTCGTCCGCGGCCTGTCGCGGCTGGGGCGACGTTCCCCGGGGCGCCTCGCGGCTCAGGCAGCCTCGGCGCCTCGCGGGGAGAGCGTCGCTCCGGTTCCGAGGCCCTGGAGCGAGGGGCGGGAGCGACCGCTCTTCGTTTTCGCAGTCTCGGATCCCACGGAGTGGCCCATGCGCAGCTCCGCCTGATGCATCCCCTCATATAGTCCCAAGAATTTCACGGGTTACGGCGTGCTCACGGAGCACCTCGCCGTACGCTGTCATGAGTTGAACAAGCCGCTCTTCCCGCATGTTGGGAATGGCTGTGTACCAGTAGCATCCCTGGTTATAGAGCGACAAGGTTCGATGCTTCACGGTATTGGTCTTCAGGAGGCGATCGAGGCCGGCCCGTTCTCCTGCCTCCCCAAGGAGCGTCAGGAGCACGTGCGCAAAGGCAGCTATAAGCAGAAGTCGGTCGCGTCGGGCAGTGTCGCCAATATGTGTGGCGGAGAGACCCATGCCAAAATGAACGTTCTTGACGTCGCGGAACGTCTCCTCGATGCAGAAGCGACGGCCGTAGAGCTTGGTCACCTGGCTCGCCGTCAGGTCGGCACGGCTGGTTGCGAGGCACCATGGCTCCTTCATCCGCTTGTCGTGAACGAGCACGACCGCCGCGATGGCCGTCTTGTCCTGCGTGACCCGGACGTTCTTCAGCATCTTTGCCCGTCCGGTAGATGTGAGCCATTCGCCTGCAGGACGCGCAGTGTCATCAGCATCGGTGACGATGATGCACTCACGGAACCGAATGATGTAGTCCCAGCCCAGATTGCCGAGATGTGCGTACCGCTCCTGGTCGCCGAAGCCCCGGTCCGCGAGGAGTGTTACTCGAGTTGCTTTCGGAAGAATCTCGTGCAGCCGCTCAATGACCTCGTCTTCATAGGCGTTGCGCTTGCCAGCCAACGACGACTTCTTGACCGTCCTCCAAATAAGCGGCGTTGCTCGCCCGTGACGAGTGATCAAGTACAACGCCAACGTGGCGTGGTCATCGACATCAAACTCCGTCCAGTCGAGAGCGACCAGCAGCTCCTCTCGCGGCCCCACCACGAAGCGGACCCAAGCGTCGAACAGAAGCCATGGGGACACATTGTTGTTACTCAGCAGGCGATCAACTTGTTTGGTCGCGTGCTTGGGGCTACCGTCTCTTGCCCACGCCATCCCTCGCCCGATCACGTGAATGCAAAGGGAGACCGAGTGCAGAACGCCCAGGGTTGCCAGCGACAAGGACAGCACGGTCTTGACGTGCAGGTCGACTTTCACAGCGGCGTGAAGGAACCGCTCGATGCTACTCGCGCTGAGCCCTACGCGCTCGAGTTGCCTGCGAGCCCTCATCGAATGCGACCGCTCCTCCGAGCGCGTCGTCGTCAAGTTCCCCTTCGCCTTGCCTTCCGTGCACGCGTCGACGCCCGCCGATTGCCTCATACTGATACTATTCCGGCCAGCGACCGCAGATTCTCACGTATTCGTCGTAGGCTCACCCGAAACACCTGAGCCTCGTGGGCCCATGCAAACAACTGTCCCACATTGGTGCTCAGTGGAAGCGGTGTGCCAGCGGCGCGGGAATCGACGAATTTGCCGTATAAAATGAGGGGATCTGTCAGCAGCTCCGCCCCTGTCACGCCTTCCGGTTGGCCGAGGACGGCTTGCCTCGGCGGCCGCTCGCAAACCCATCGTGCCGGAGGGCGGCTCCTCGATCTCATTCGCGGCTTGGCCAGGGCGGGCCTGAGGGCTCGCCCCGGGCCGGCGACTGGAGTGCCCCTCCGGGTCGTCGTGGCCACCGAGCTCTGGTACCAGCCGCGAATACGAGGTAGGCTGTCGAGAATTGGGCCGTCTGGCCAAGGAGGAGCCGTGCGTTCATCTTTGCTGCAAACTTTTACTTTCTTGGGGTTCGTCGCCGTGGGCTGCGCGGGGGCGGACGATTCACCTGTGGAGCCCGGGGCAGGGGGCAACTCGGCTGGGACGGGGGGCACGACGACGAGCGGCGTGACCACGGGTAGCGGCACCGGTGGCACGGTCGAGGGCAACTGCGCGGGCGTGAACGATGGGACCGAGTGCAGCGCGTTCGGCGCGGGTGCCGTGTGTGACCGGAGCTCCAGCCCGGCCGACCCGCGAGTCTGCACCTGCGACGGCTCGGTCTTCCGCTGTGTCCGTCAGGGAGCCGGCGGCACCGGCGGCACGGATGGCTCGGGCGGCGTGACCACGGGCGGCCCGGCCACCACCGGGACGGGAGCGGGCGGGACCGGAGGCGCGGACGGGACCGGGGTCACGACCGGCACCGGGGTCACGACCGGCACCGGGGGCTCGGACGGGCCCGGGGCCACGACCGGCACCGGGGCCACGACCGGCACCGGAGCCACGACCGGCACCGGGGGCTCGGACGGGCCCGGGGCCACGACCGGCACCGGCGGCACACCGGCCGCGTGCGCGGAGCCCGACCAGATGATCTGCGATAATAAAATTGGTGACCACTGCGGGTACACCTATGAATACTGGAAAGATCAAGGGAGCGGGTGCCTGGTCAACAAGTCTGACGGTTTCAGTGTAGACTGGAACAACATCAATAACTTGCTGGGTCGTAAAGGCGTGAGGCCCGGGTCCAAGGACCAGATCGTGACCTACGAGGCCAACTACCAGCCGAACGGAAATTCGTACCTTTGTGTCTATGGGTGGACGAAGGGTCCGCTCGTGGAATATTACATCGTCGATAGCTGGGGCAACTGGCGTCCCCCGGGCGGGCAGGGACACATGGGCACCGTCGAGAGCGACGGGGGTACCTATGACATCTACCGGACCGAGCGCGTCAACCAGCCTTCCATCGAAGGCACCGCGACGTTCTATCAGTTCTGGAGCGTCCGTAAGGAAAAGCGTACGAGCGGAACCATCACCGTTGCCAACCACTTCAATGCATGGCAGCGCCTGGGGATGAACATGGGGAACTTGTACGAGGTCTCGATGACCGTGGAGGGGTATCAGAGCAGCGGGAAGGCTGACGTGAAGTTCTCGATGGAATGAGACCTCGGCGCCCTCGGCGCCTTGACGTCTCATTTCTCGGCGGATCGATGCGATCGGCGCTCTAGCCGATCTCGACCTTGCTCCACATGTCGCGGCGCATCCGCTCCTTGCGCCGGTCGGTCCGCGTCACGAGCCGCGCCGCGCCCCACGCGGCGAGCAGCTGGCCCTCCTGCCCGAGCCCGGGCAGCACGCTCCGGCCGACCAGCAGCGTCCGCTCGATGGGGCCGCGGATCGGCTCGCCCGCGAGCCCCAGGTAGCCGGGCGGGTCGACCTCGAGCTGCCGCACCATCGGCTCGGCGCCCGGGGCGGCCCCCTTCAGCAGGGCGCGCTCGACCAGGCGGCGGCGCGGGCCGTCGTAGACCCACACGGGCAGGCCGTCGTGCACCGAGTCCACGAGCACGAGGTGGCGCTCCAGGAACGGGAGCTCGGCCGTGAGCGCGTCGAGCACCGCCTGGCGCGCCTCGAGCAGCGACAGCGGGCCCCGGTCGGGGAGCAGGATCTCCGCCACGAGCAGCGTGTCGGTCGAGGGCGGCGGGAGGTCGCAGCGCTGGAGGTGGATCACGGGGCGCGCGGGGCCGGCGGGCCGCGCCTGCCGCGGCGCGCTCGGCCGGCCGCCGGCGCCGTCGGGGGCGCGCGGCGCCGCGCTCGGCCGGGCGGCCGATGCGGCCGACGCGGACGGGAACGGGAGCAGGAGCGCCTCGGGGCCGAGCGGCTCGGGCAGCCCCTCGCGGCGCACGATGAGCGAGACGACGAAGCGGCCGACCGAGGACGTGATGCGGGGCCACTCGCGCAGCGCGCGCTTGTGGATGCCCTCGCCGCCCGACAGGCTCGCGAGCGTCTCGCCGTCCATGTCGGTGATCACGAAGCTGCCGCCGTGCGGGTGGTCGTCGCCGTCGACCACGACCCCGGCCGCGGTGCCGCGGCGGACGTGGACCGACGCGGCGCGCTCGTCGAGCAGGCAGCGGCCGCCGTGGGCGAGGATGCGCTCGACGAGGAACTCCTCGAGCTCCTCCTCGCCGCGCGGGAGCATCATCAGCCCGCGCGTCCAGGCCCCGTGCAGGCGCGCCACCGCGAACGGGGGCGGGAGCGCCGACAGGTCCGTGGCGAAGAGCACCGACTGCGTGACCATGGAGCGGAAGAGGTGGCCGCGCGGGAACTCGATGAGCAGGTCGGCGTCGGGCTCGGCGCGCGCGTAGGGGAGCATGGCGGCGTAACGCGCGGTCTCGCGCCGCTCCCAGAACGTGCCCGGCGGCCAGACGGCGTCGTGCGAGAACGCGTCGTCGGCGGCGCCGTTCACGTAGGCGAGCTCGGCGTAGAGCTCGTCGACGACGCGCCGGAGCTCGGGGAACTCGCGGTCGATCTCGCGGCCGAAGAGGAGCATGTCGGGCGGCACGTCGAGGCGCCGGCGCGGCGCGACGACCTGCAGCATGGGCACGGCGGGCGCGATGCGGCGCTTCCAGGTCTGCGACTGGGCGAGCTCGACGAGGAAGCGGCGCCACGCCGGCGACGGCTCGGCGAGCATCGTGAAGGCGCGGCGGCGCAGGACGTGCTGGTCGAGGCGGTAGGTGGGCGGGCGCTCCCCGTGCCCGACGACCATCACGGTGAAGTCGCGCCGCGCGAGGAGCGCGGCGGCCGTGAGCGCGCCGATGGAGCGGCCGAGGACGATGACGTCGTAGTGCTTGTGGATCACGCCCCTTCCCCGGGGTGCTGCGGCGCGCGGCCTTCGTGGGCGAGCCCGAGCGCGGCGTCGACGCCGGCGAGCGCGGCGCGCGCGCGGCCGCCGGGCACGGGGGGGGGCACGACGCGGAGGCGCCCCTCGGCGATCCACGAGAGCACGCGGACGAGCAGGGCGTGCTCGTGGTCGAGGATGCGCGCGGCGAGCGTGTCGGGGTCGTCGCCGTCGAGCACGGGGACGGCGGCCTGCGCGAGGATCGGCCCGGTGTCGGTGCCGGCGTCCACGAGGTGGACGGTGCAGCCGGTGATGCGCACGCCGTGCTCGAGCGCCTGCTTCTGGGCGTCCACGCCGGGGAAGGAGGGCAGGAGCGACGGGTGGATGTTGACGACCCGGTGCGGGAAGGCGTCGAGGAAGGTCCGCGAGAGCAGGCGCATGAAGCCGGCGAGGACGACCCAGGTCGCGCCCGCCTCGCGCAGGGCGGCCGCGATGGCGGCGTCGAAGCTGTCGCGATCGGCGAAGCCCTGGTGCGGGATGACGCGGGTCGGGATCCCGGCGCGCTCGGCGCGGGCGAGGCCCGCCACGCCGGGGCGGTTCGAGACGACGAGCCGGACGCGGGCGTCGAGGCGGCCTGCGGCGATCGCGTCGAGGATCGCCTGGAGGTTCGAGCCGCGGCCGGAGATCAGGACGCCGAGATCGAGGGTGGGCATGGGGGGCAGATACTACGGCCGGGGCGGGCGCGGGAGAGATCCGGGGCGGGCGCGGACGGGCTGCCTGCTGCGCTGCGCTGCGTTGCGCTGAAGGCCGCGTGCTGCGCTGCGCTCCCGCCGGGCTGGGAGGAGGTCAAGCACGCCGGCGGGTGGGCCCTGTCAGCGGCCTTGCTTCAGGCGCGCGAGCTCGGCCTCGATCTGGGCCAGGCGACGTTCCAGCGCGCTCGCGCGCTCGGCCTCCTGCTGGGCGCGCTCGGCCTCCTGCTGGGCGCGCTCGGCCTCCTGCTGGGCGCGCTCGGCCTCCTGCTGGGCGCGCTCGGCCTCCTGCTGGGCGCGCTCGGCCTCGAGGGCGAGCATCCGCTCGAGCTCGGCGGCGCGCTCGGCTTCGGCGTCCGCGCGGCGCTCGGCCTCCTCCTTGTGCGCGACGACCTCGTTCACCGACGATTCGAGCTGGGCGATCATCTCCCCGGCATCGGGCAG
The DNA here is from genome assembly GCF_004135735.1 of Sorangium cellulosum. Taxonomy (GTDB): domain Bacteria; phylum Myxococcota_A; class Polyangia; order Polyangiales; family Polyangiaceae; genus Sorangium; species Sorangium cellulosum_F. Next base: position 10,291,445 of record NZ_CP012670.1, read on the forward strand.
CGCCGCCGTCCCGGCGAAGGCGCGGAGCTTGTCGCCCTCCACGGTCAGCTCCAGGCCGAGCACGTGGGAGGGGTAGCGCCCGCGCTGCGGCAAGATCGGTTGATACTGCCGTGCTCCCTCGGGCAACCGGTATCCGTGCAGCCGCAACCGGGCGCGATCGAAGACGAAGTATTCCAGGATCCCCAGCCGGGCATAGCGCTCGACCCGCTCGACGTGATCCTTGTGCGCATCGCCCGCAACATGCACCTCGATCACGAGGTCGAGCCCCTTGCCCTCGCGCTGAACAACCCATCTGCTGCGCTCGTGCGGCTCCACGTCCATGACGGCCAGCACGTCGGGCGCGATGACGCGCTCGCCCGGGTAATACACGGGAAGCTCGGAGGAAATGTACACCTTCCGTCCCGTGCGCTGGAAGAACGCGGAGAGCGCCTGCACGGGGCTCTCCTTCGCCTTGCGGTGCACATCGCCCTCCGGCGGCCAGAGCTCGATCGGCAGCTCGGAGGGGAGCATGTCCACCACGCGCGCCTGCTCCTCGGGGGTCATGCGGCGCCACTGATCGACGCTGGGCGCGCGAGGATCCGCGGGATCGACATGGTACGGGAGCGAGCTGAACGCCTGGGTCATGGCCACAGTGTACTCGGCCCGAGCGGTCCCCGCGAGGCCCGCTGACCCCTTCTTTCTGGGACGACGCTGCGCTCGAGGCGCCGGGTTTCTCGAGGCAAAACGGTCTGCGACATACGTGAGAAGAGGTCTGATCGTTCGCAAAGATCAGCCGCTGTGCTCACCCACCCTCTTCTGCCCACCGGGCCCCCTTCGCGCGTGGGGCGCACGGCCGCGGTTGCGGCAGCCGACCGTGGTTGCGGCACCGGGCCCCCTCGCGCGTGGGGCGCACGGAATGGCGTGCCCGCCCCCTCTCCCCCGTGATCACCGTGCCCCTTCGCGCGTGGGGCGCTCCCGCTCCCCGCGCACGGGCCCCCTCCGGCCGGGGCCCTCGGGGCGTCCCCCCACGCCGCGGGTAGTACCCATACCGCCCCGCTCAGGGTAGGGTGGCGCCGCCACGATGTCCGACCGTCCGCCCGAGCCGCCCCTGACCGCCGAAGCGGCCGCCAAGCGCCGGGCGGCGTCGTACATCGGGCGGGTCATCTCGAGGCGCTACCGCATCGACGAGGTCGTCGCCATGGGCGGCATGGGCGCGGTCTACCGCGGCGAGCACGTGCACATGCACAAGCGCGTCGCGATCAAGATCCTGCACCCCGACACCGAGCGGCTCCCCGAGCTCGTGCAGCGCTTCGAGCGCGAGGCGATCGCCGGCGCGCACATCCAGCACCGGAACGTCGCGACCGCGACCGACTTCGGCGAGGACGAGGACGGCTCGTTCTTCCTGGTCCTCGAGTACGTCCGCGGGACGACGCTCCACGAGATCATCCGGCGCGGCCCGGTGCCCGCCGCGCGCGCGGCCCACATCGCGCGGCAGCTCGCGGCCGCGCTCGACGCGACCCACGCGATGGACATCGTCCACCGCGACCTGAAGCCGCGCAACGTGATGGTGGTCGAGTCGCACGGCGACCTCGTGAAGCTCATCGACTTCGGCCTCGCGAAGGTGAGCGTCGACCAGCTGCGCCGATCCGTCGCCACGCCTGACGCCGAGCAGACCGGGCCGGCGTCGCTCCCGGCCCGCCTCACCACCGCCGGGGTGATCTTCGGGACCATCGCGTACCTCGCCCCCGAGTCGGCGCTCGGGATGGATTTCGTCGATCAGCGCGCGGACCTCTACGCGCTCGGCCTGATCTTCTACGAGATGCTGGCCGGCAAGCACCCGTTCCAGGCGACGGATCCGGTCGCGCTCTTCAACCAGCAGCGCAGCGCGCCCGTGCCGGCGATCGCGGAGCACGCTCCGGGCGCCGTGGTCCCGCCGGCCATCGAGGCGGTCGTGCGGCGGCTGCTCGAGAAGCAGCCGCGCGCCCGCTACGAGAGCGCGGCGGAGCTGATCGCGGCGCTCGACGCGGCGTGCGCCGCGTCGGGGATCGTGACGCAGGAGCCGAGGGCGGAGATGTCGTCGCGAGCGGAGATGTCGTCGCGAGCGGAGATGGCGTCGGTGCCCGCGCTGGCGGATCCGGCGCGCCCGCCGAGCGGCCGGCCGCCGCCGCTGCCGAGCGCGCCCGCGCGCGCGGGGGGGCCCGGGGCAGCGCCGGGCGAGCCGGGGGCGGCCACGGGCAGCTCGTCGGCGATCCTTCTCGGCGAATCGTGCCTGGTCTCGCTGAACGAGGTCGATGAGATCGCGGACGCGCGGGGCGCGGTCGCGGGGCCGGCGACCGGCGAGCCCGCGGACGGCGGCGCGAGCGGGCAGGAGCCGGCGCGCGCGGCGAGCGAGGGCGCGGGGAGCGAATCGAGCGAGGTCCCGGGGAACAGCGTGGACAGCGCGCGGCGGGCGGCGCCCACGGAGACCGACGGGGACGAGGACGATGAGGAGGGCGCGGACAGCCACTCGCGGCCGACGCCGGTGCGCAACACGCCGACCCTCGTCGCCGAGCTGACGCGCGATTCCCGCCCGACCACGGTGGGCGGTGCGGCGCTCTTCGCCCAGGTCGCCTTTGCGCGGGAGGCCGCCGGTGAGGTCTCTGCCGAAGCCGCTGGCTCCCCGCCGCGGGCGTCCTCGCCGCCGTCGGAGGAGCCCGCGTCGAGGAAGTCTGCCTCGCCGGCGCCGGCGTCGACCGAGCGGAGCCCGGACGAGCCGGCGCCGAAGGACCGGGCCTCGACGGAGTCCGAGTCGAGGGAGCGACCCTCGAGCGAGCCGGCGTCGGAGGAGCGAGCCTCGACCGAGCCGGCGTCGAAGGAGCGAGCCTCGACCGAGCCGGCGTCGAAGGAGCGAGCCTCGACCGAGCCGGCGTCGAAGGAGCCCGCGTCGACGGAGCGGGCCTCGACAGAGCGAGCCTCGCAGGGATCCGCAGCGGAAGCGCCTGTCTCGACGCCCACGGCGCTCGCCGTCACCACGCCCCCGCAGCCGGAGGAGCCCTCGCGATCGACGGGAGAGTCCGCGCGGTCCACGGAGGTGCCCTCGTCCAGCGCGCCATCGCTGCCGTCCGCGGACGCGCCAGCCTCCGCCCAGGCGCCGTCGTCAGCGCCGCCGCCGGAGCGGCCACCGCTGCCGCAGGAGCCACCGCTCGCGGCGTCGCTCGAGGAGCCACCCGAGGAGGAGGACAGCGCGCCTGCGTCGGCGCCGAGCTCCGAGCCTCTGAGCGGCTCACGGCCCGCGTTCGCCCCGACGCTGCTGCGGGAGCTGGAGGCGGCCGAGGCAGAGCGCGCCGCCCGGGAGCGTGAGGAAGAAAAGGCCAGGCAAAAGCAGGCGGCCAGGGAAGCGCGAGCGTCGCGACGGCGCCACGCCGACCTGAGCGCTCGCCTGAGCGGGGTCGTTCCGTTCCTGGGCCTCGGCCTGATCGCGGCGGGCGTGATCGCAGCGCTCGCCAGCGGCGGGCGAGCCCCGGCGGAGGTTGACCCCCAGCACGGCCCGGCGCGGCCGCCCGCGAGCGCGCTCGCTGCGTCGGGGCTTGCGTCGGTCGACCCGGCCGCGGCCGTGGAGACCCCCGCGTCCGCGGCCCCGGCGCCCGAGTCCGCCGCCGCTCCGCCCGACGCGGCCGCCACCGCCGCGCCCGAGGTGCCGGCCGAGCCACCGCCCGACGAGGCGACCCGGAAGGCGCTGCTCGACGCGGTCAGGGCGCGCCAGTGGGTGAAGGCCGCCGAGGCGATCCACCTGCTCGGCGAGCGCGATCCGACGGCGCTCCGCGAGCGCCCGCTCGCGATCGCGGTGCGCAACGTGGCCATCGCCATCGCGAGGACGGGCGAGGAGCACGCCGACAGGGTCTTCGACGCGCTCGCGCGCCGCTTCGGCGCGGCGGGCATCGACGTCCTCTACGAGCTGGTCGAGACCCGCGGCCGCTCCACGCCCGCCACGCGCGCCGCCAAGCTGCTCCGTGACCCGGAGGTCGCGGCGCGCGGAACCCCCGCGGTCCGGATCTCGTTCGAGCTGCGCGACGCCACCTGCGGCGAGAAGCTCCCGTTCCTCGAGCGCGCCGTCTCCGAGGGCGACGCGCGCACCCTGGTGGTGCTCGAGACGGCGGTGAGGCCCTGTTACAAGAAGAACCGGGCGATCGACGAGGCGATCAAGGAGCTGAGGGCCCGGCTCCAGGGCGGGTGACCGCCCCTCTAGAACCGCACGCGCTCCTCGAACGGCACGTCGCCGACCGAGATCACCTCGCCGAGCACCCACGCCCGCTCCCCGCTCCCGGCGAGCGCCTCGATGGCCCGGTCCGCCGCGCCCTTCTCCACGACGGCGACGAGCCCGACCCCGAGGTTGAACGTGCGCCGCATCTCGGCCTCGTCCACCGGCCCTCCGCGCTGGAGCACCTGGAAGATCGCGGGCCGCTCGTAGGCGCCGAGATCGAGCCGCGCGCCCAGCCCGTCCGGCAGCGCGCGCGGGAGGTTCCCCGGCAGCCCGCCGCCCGTGATGTGCGACAGCCCCCGGACCGCCTCCCCGCACGCGGCGAGCAGCGTCGTGATGGCGCGCGCGTAGATCCGGGTCGGCGTGAGCAGCGCCTCGCCCACGGTCCGGCCGAGCTCGTCGAGCCGGTCGCCCATCCGGAGCCCCAACTCCTTCTCGAGCACCCGCCGCGCGAGCGAGTAGCCGTTCGAGTGCAGCCCGCTCGACGCCACGCCGATCACCGCGTCGCCGGGCGAGGTGCGCTTGCCGTCGAGGATGCGCGAGCGCTCGACGACGCCCACGGCGAAGCCGGCGAGGTCGTACTCGCCGTCGGCGTACATGCCGGGCAGCTCGGCCGTCTCGCCGCCGAGGAGCGCGCAGCCGGCCTGCTTGCACCCCTCGGCGATCCCGCGGACCACCGCCTCGCCCACGTCGACGTCGAGCTTGCCCGTCGCGAAGTAGTCGAGGAAGAAGAGCGGCCGCGCGCCGACCGTCAGCACGTCGTTCACGCACATGGCGACGAGGTCGATGCCGACCGTGTCGTGCACGCCGGTGGCGAACGCGACCTTCAGCTTGGTGCCCACGCCGTCGGTGCCGCTGACGAGCACCGGCTCGGACAGCCCGCCCGGCAGCGCGCACAGCCCGGCGAACCCGCCCACGTCGGCCAGCACCTCGGGGGTGCGCGTCGGCTTCGCGAGCCGCTTGATGCGCTCGACGAGCGCGTCCCCTGCATCGATATCGACCCCCGCTTCCCGGTACGTGACGCTCATGGCACGCGCCATCCCATACCTCGGCGGCAAAGGGAAGCGGGAGGGAGGCGGGCTCGCTCCCGGCGAGGCCCCGGGGGGCCGCCGTCCGGACCGGCTCGCTCCCGGGGGGCTCGGCGGTCGCCGGGGAGGCCGGCGAGCGCGGCGCGGCGCGGCGAGGACGCTGGGCTGCCTGGCGCCGGGGCGGAGCGTGCGCGTGCGGCGGCGATGCTGTCCGGGTCGGCGCATCGGCGGTAGGGGCGGCCAGAGCGGTTGTGCGCGCCCGCCTGGCGACTGACGGGCGAGTCTGGGCGGGATATACTCGGTGCGACATGGCCACGCGCCGCTCCGCCCAGCCGCCGCCGCAGCCGGATCGCCGTCCTGAGGCCAGGGCTTTTCAGATTGACGAGCTTCTCCCCAGGGTTCGAGAAGGGAAGATTCGCATCCCTCCTTATCCAGCGCGGGTTGAGGTGGGGAGACTCGGACCGCCTTGATTTGTTTGATGGCATCTACCGGGGTTATCCCGTCGGAACGCTGCTCTTCTGGCAGCGTGAAGCGCCTGCAGCGCGGCTCTCGCTGGGCAAGCTGAGCCTCGATGCTCCCGCGCGCTCCGATGCTCTGTGGGTCGTCGACGGGCAACAGCGCGTCACGACGCTCGCCGAGACCCTGCTCGGGCACCCCGCGTCCGGCGCGCGCGCCATCCATTTCGATCTCGGAGGCGTGAAGTTCGTCTACACGAAGGTCCTTGGAGAGGCCGATGCGAAGGGGCGCGAAGAGACCGAGGCGGAGAGGACCTCCCCCAGGCTGCCGCTGGCCGTCGTGCTCGACTCCGCGCAGCTCCTCGAGTGGTTGTTCGCTCATCCCGCGCTCGACCCGGCGCAGCGCGCCCTCGTGCTCGACGTCGGCAAGCGGATCCGGGAATATCAGATGCCCTGTTACATCGTCGAGACGAGGGACGAGCAGGTGCTGAGGACCATATTCCACCGCACGAACCGTTCGGGTCGCCCGCTCGAGGCGCACGAGGTCTTCGACGCGCTCTTCGGGGCGCTCAGCCAGCCTCAGCCTCCTGACCTGCGCCATGTCGCGCAAAGGGCCTCCGAGATGGGATTCGGTCCGCTGCCAGAAGGCGACGTGCTCAACGCCCTGCTGGCGGTGAAGGGGCTCCCGCTCGATCGCGACTTCACCGACGCGCTGGATCGCGACGAGGTGCCCGGGGCTCTCCGGGCCACCGAGGCCGCCCTGCGGGAGACGATCGTCTTTCTCCGTCGTGACGCCGGCTTCGCGCACGTGGAGCTCTTGCCCTACACCTTGCCCGTCGTGGTGCTGTCGAAGTTTTTTCACGAGTTCCCGGCGCCTCGTGATCGCAGCCGGTTGCTGCTGCGTCGCTGGTTATGGCGGGGGGCGCTCGGCGCCCGCCTGACCGGAGCCACCGTGGGGATGAGGCAGCACCTCGCCTGCATCCGGAAGGACGATGAGGAGGGCTCGGTCCAGCGGCTGCTGGCGCTCGCAGGGACGGCGCCGGCCGAGGACGTCACGCTCCTCCACAGCTTTCACTTCGCCAGGGCGCGCAGCAAGCTCCAGTGTTGCGCCCTGGCGTCGCTGGGGCCTCGGGATCTGGTGACCGGGGAGCTGCTCGATCTGCCGGCGCTCCTGTCCGCGCCCGGTGAGGAGAAGGTACCCACCGTGCTACGCGGCAAGCTCGCCGAGGATGACCGCGCCTCAGGCCTGGCGAACCGCGTCCTGCACCCGCGGCTCCCGACGCGAGGCCTGATCCAGGCCATCACGGCGACGAGCGATGCTCGGACGCTCGCCTCGCATGCCATCTCGACCGAGGCGCAGGCGGCCTTGCGTGATGGCGACGCCGCGCGGTTCCTCGCGCTGCGGGAGGCAGCGTTGCAGAAGACGGTCGAGCGCTACTTCCAGCGGCAGGGCGAGTGGAGCGCCGATGACAGCCCGTCCCTGGCTTCCATGATCGTGAGCGAGGATTGAGGCATGCTGCTGCGTGTTCTGCTTCGCGAGGTGCCGGTGGGCGTGATCGAGCGGTACCGCGACGGGCGTATCGCGTTCCGCCTCGATGAGGGCTACATGGCGCTCCCCGACCGTCCCGTGCTCGGTCGGTGGTCCGAGGATCACCTGGTCCCCCCTCTGGAGTACACTGGACAGAGCGGCCGGTTACCTCCGTTCTTCCAGAACTACCTGCCGGAGGAGGAGAGCGCGCTTCGCGTGCTGCTGGCTCGCAAGGCCGGCGTGAAGGAGCAGCAGGAGCTGCCACTCCTGGCCGCGCTCGGCGGCGATTTCCCGGCGCCATCGTCGTCCGGGCCGAAGACTCGGCGGCGCCAGGCGCCGAGCTCGACGAGCTTGCCCCCTCGTGTTCCCCGGGGAGGACGCGCTGCGCTTCTCTCTGGCCGGGATGCAGCTCAAGTTCTCGGTGCTTCAGCAGGGGAGTCGCTTCACCCTCCCCGTCACGGGCCAGGGCGGACGCTGGATCGTCAAGCTGCCGGATACGCGGTATTCTCGCGTTCCAGAAAACGAGTACTCAATGCTCGCGTGGGCACAGGAGATCGGTATCCGGGTGCCGGAGTTCAGTCTCGTACAGGTCACGGACGTCCAGGGATTGCCGGATGAGCTGCGCTTCGACGAGACGCTGGCGCTCGCGATCCGGCGATTCGATCGGGATGAACAGGGAGCCCGCATTCATCAAGAGGACTTCGCCCAGGTCCTGAACGTGCGTCCGCGGGACAAGTACAGGGGCCACAACTATGCGACGATCGCGAACATCGTGCGAACCGTGTGCGGCGAGCCCGATTACGAGGAGCTGGTACGCCGCCTCGTGTTCGTCGTGCTGAGCGGCAACGCCGACGCTCACCTGAAGAACTGGTCGCTGGTTCATCCCGACGGCCGCCGTGCGCGCCTCTCCCCCGCCTATGATCTCGTCTCCACGCTGGCCTATGGGCCGGCCCTCGACCAGCGTCTCGCCTTGCGCCTCTCCGGCGAGAAGGACTGCTCCAGCGTTGCCCGATCCCACTTCGAGACGCTGGCCGAAAAGATCGACGCGTCGCCGGAGCGCACGGGCGCGCTCGTGACCGAGACGGCGTTGCGCGCGCGAGAGGCCTGGGCCAGGCTGCGCGGATCGTTGCCCATCGCTCCTGGCGCACGCGAGGTGCTGGAGAAGCACCTGACGATGTGCTCGGTCTGATCGGCGCAGACATCACGGAAGACGCGAGCTGACGCGGCATGCGCGCGCACCGAGGAGGCGCATCCCGACAGCGGCGTCCGCATGTCGCGTGACCTTGGCCGGGGTCGGGGCGGTCAGGGCGGCACACGACGTTCCGTCAGCGCGGAGCGCGGCGATGCTTTGTCCCGCCGGAGATGTTCGACTCGAAATAGTGGTAAAGTCGCGCGCCTCGCCGTAATGCCATCGATCTGCGGGTGTGTCGGTCCGACCGCGCGGTCCGCTCCGGACCTCCGTGACGCTGACCATCGCAGCCGCGCTCACGGCGCTTGTCCCCTTGTCTTCTGCACCGCTGTCGACATCCTACGCGTCCATGTCTGTCACACCCGAGCCCGCTCCTCCTCTCCTCCTCGTCGCCGCCGCCGTCATCATCGAGCGCGGCCGTGTCCTGCTCACGCAGCGCAAGGCGGGCGCTCACCTCGAGGGCGCCTGGGAGTTCCCGGGCGGGAAGGTCGAGGCCGACGAGGACCCGCGGGACGCCCTCGTCCGCGAGCTGCGCGAGGAGATCGGCGTCGAGGCCGAGGTCGGCGACATCGTGGAGGTGACGTACCACCGCTACCCGAAGCGGCCGGTGCTGCTCCTCTTCTACGCCGCGTCCCTCGCCGAGGGCTCGCCCGCGCCCACCGCGCTCGACGTCGCCGCCGTGCGCTGGGCCGAGGCGCCCGATCTCCGGGACGAGCTCTTCCCGCCCGCCGACGTCGCCGTGCTCGCCAAGGTGCGCGCGCGGCTCGCGGCGAGCTCCTGAGGCTGCCGCCGTCGCGGTCGGCGCCGCTCCGCGCCCGCCGCCCCGCTCAGGCGGCGAGGCCGGGCCGCCCGGCCGAGAACGGCGCCAGATCCAGCGGCGGCTCCTCCCCCGTGATCAGCGCCGCCACGATCTTCCCGGTCACCGGGGCGAGCAGGACGCCGTTGCGGAAGTGCCCTGTCGCGAACACCAGGTTCGCGATCTCCCCCTCGCCGAGGATCGGCAGCTCGTCGCGCGGGTGCGGCCGGAGCCCGGCCCACGTCCTGCCGAGGGGCGCCTCCCCGAGCGCGGGCACGAGCCGGAGCGCCGCGGTCAGCAGATCGCGCACGGCCCCGGACGTCACCGCGGGCACATAGCCGGCGAACTCCATGGTCGCGCCCACGAGCACACGCCCGTCATCGCGCGGCGACAGGTAGCAGCCGGGGCCGAAGACGACCTGCGACAGCACCGGCGACGCCGGCGTGAGCTCGACGATCTGCCCGCGCACCGGCCGCACGGCCTGCGGCGCGAGCCCCGACGCCTCGATGAGCGACGACCAGCTCCCCGCCGCGAGCACCGTCCAGCGCGCCTCGACCCGGCTCCCGTCCTCGAGCAGCGCCCCGACCGCCCGCGCCCGCTCGACCAGGACGCGCCGGACCGCCGCGCCGGAGCGGAACTGCACGCCGGCGCGCTCGGCCGCGATGCGCAGGGCGCGCAGGAGCGACGGCGGATCGATGCGCGCCTCGTCCGCGAACCACGCGCCGCCGGTGACCTCGGCGCAGAGCGCCGGCGCGCGCGCCCGCGCCGCGTCGCCGTCGCAGAGCTCCATCGCGAGGCCGGCGGCCTTCTGCCAGGCGATCTCGCGCGCGATCTCCTCGCGGCCGGCCGCGGAGAGCGCCACGCGGAGCGCGCCGCACCGCCGGTAGCCCACGTCGATCCCGGTCGCCTCGGCGAGCGACGCGACGAGCTCCGGGTAGAGGGCCCGGCTGGCCAGGCAGAGCCGCGCCATGGGGCCGTCGCCCGCGGCCTCGAGCTGCGGGCCGAGGATCCCGGCCGCGGCCCAGGAAGCGCCCTCGCCCGGGTTGCGCTCGAGGACGCGGACGGAGAGCCCGCGCCGGGCGAGCGAGAGCGCCGATGCGCACCCGGCCACGCCGGCCCCGATCACGACGACATCGCTCATCGCCGCGTGCATAGCACGCCGGGCGCCGGGAGCAGCCGCACAACCTGGAGCGCGCCGCCCGCGACGCGCCGCGACGCTCGCGCCGCCGCCGTCCGGGCGCCTGCTCAGGTGAGCGGCAGGGCGCCCCCGGTGTTCAGCGCGTCCTCGCCGAAGCTCGTGACGTCCTCGAAGCCCATGTAGTGGAAGCAGCTCACGAGCATGTCGGCGAAGGAGCGTTTGTTGTCGAAGTCGAGCAGCCGCCCGCGCCGGAAGTGGTCGTGCGCCTTGCCCGCGAAGACGACCAGGCTGTCGTTGATGCTGTGGGTGTCGCCCTGCCCGAGCTCGTTCCAGTGCACGACGAGCGTGTGGTCCCAGAGCGTGCCGTCGCCGTCGCTCGTGCTCTTCAAGATCTCGTAGAGCTTGGTGTTCTGCTGCCAGAGGTGCTTGTGGATCTTGCGTATGTCGGCGAACGCGGCGTCGTCGCTGTTGTGCGAGATGTCGTGGTGACCCTCGCTGAGGCCCAGGTTCGAGTAGACGCGGTTGCTGGTGTTGCCGCTCCAGTTGAAGTTCACCACGCGCGTCAGGTCGCAGGCGAACGCCAGGGCGCTGATCTTGAAGAACAGCTCGCCCATGATCACGTGGTTCTCGTCCTTGTAGGGGTCGAGCCGCTCGCCGAGCGGGGTCGGCGCGCACGCGGCCGCGTCGCTGGGGGCCTGGAGCGCGCGCTCGACGTCGCGGATCGCCTCGAGGTGCTGCTGGACCTTGGCGCGGTCCTCGGCGCCGAGCTTGGTGAGGAGGGTGTTGCCCTCCTCGCGCACCAGATCGATGGCCGATTGCCGCTTCGCCAGGCGCCTCAGCACCTCTTGCTGCGCGGCCCCGTCGGACGCGAAGCTGAAGATGCGGGCGTAGGCCTCGTACGGATCGGTCTCCGGCGGGATCGGGTTCTGCTCGCCCACGGGGCCCGCGTGGGCGTGCGTGTTCCAGATGTTGTTGTACTTCTGCCCGATGCGGAACACGAGGTGCCGGTGCGCGACGCCTTCCTCGGCTTCCAGCACGCGACCGCCGATCACGTAATCGGCGCTCGGCCCTTCCACGTAACCGATGGTGGTCTCGGCGCCGCCGATCGGGAACGACCCGGTGCCGGACTTCCACGGCGCGAGCGAGCTGCCGCCCTGCTGGTGGTTGTCGGCCCGCTCGTCCTCCGGCAGATTGTAGAAGCGCTTGTGCAGCTTGTTGATGAAGACGAGATCCTCGCGGTAAGGCTCGAGCGGGGCGAGGAACTCGCCGAGCTCGAAGCTCGTCTCCCCGGCGGCGCTGAAGCGCTTCGCCGTCTGGTCGCCGTTCGCCTGGAATACGAACATGATGCGGCGCGGGGAGGGCGCCGGCTGGGCGCGCGCGCGGCTCGGGCGCATGGCGTCGAGGAACGGGAGCGCGAGCGCAACACCGGATGCGCCACGCAGGAAGGTTCGGCGGCTCAGCGGTCTCATGGGGTCTCCGGGTTGATCACGGGGCGGTAGCGGAAGGCGTCGGTCTGCGCGAGCGCGACCACGAGCTCGGACAGGCTGTAGCCGCTCTCCTTGAACGCGGTCGAGAGCGCCGCCATCGAGCAGCGGTCGGCGTCGGTCGTGTCGCGGCCGAAGAAGAAGCGGAAGTTCTGCAGCACGTAGCAGGCGCGCGCCTCCTCGCTCTGCGCGAGGCGCTGGCCCAGCTCGGCGGCGCTCGCCAGGGGGCCGTTGACGTCGAGCGTGGCCGTGATGTCGCTCGAGGTGTCGACCGGCCTGCCGTCCTCGTCCACGGTGCGGGAGCGGCCCACGGCGTCGAACGACTCGAACACCACGCCGATGGGATCCATCAGCGCGTGGCACCCCGCGCAGCTCGGCTCGGTGCGGTGGAGCTCGAGGCGCTCGCGCTGCGAGAGCTCCGCGCCCAGGCCCTCGAGATCGAGCTGCACGTCGTTGGGGGGAGCGGGCACGAGCCGGCACAGCAGATCGGTGCGCACCTTGAGGCCGCGCCGGACGATCGAGGTGCGCGTCGCCTTGTCGCGCGCGAGCAGCATGCCCTGGGTCAGCACGCCCGCGCGGCCGGGCATGTCGACCTTGACGAACGCGTCGCCGCTCACGCCGCTCACGCCGTAGTGCTGCGCGAGCGGGCCGTTCACGAAGCTGTAGTCGGCGGTGAGGAGCTCGTCGAACGAGCCGCTCGGGCTCGAGAACAGGCTCTTCACGAACGCGCGCGTCTCCTCTTGGAGCAGGGCGGGCAGGCCGGGCACGAGGTCCGGATACACGGCCGGATCGCGCGTCATGCCGCTCAGGAGGTCGGTGTCGAGCCACTGGTCGAAGTACTCGAAGAGGCGGTCGGCCCTGGGATCGGCCAGCATGCGCCGCACCTGGGCCTCGATCTGCTCCGGCGTGCCGAGCTCGTCCGCCGCCGCCGCGCGCGTGAGCTCCTCGTCCGGCTGCGACTGCCAGACCAGGTACGAGAGCCGCGAGGCCATCTCGTAGGGCGTCGGCTCGGTGACGTCCCCCGCGCTCGGCTTTCCGAGCTCGACCCGATAGAGCACGTTCGGCGACTGCAGCATGCTGAAGACGACCCACTCGATGCCGTCCTCGAAGGCGTGCCCGTCCGCGCCCGCGGTGAAGCGCTCCTCGTAGCGCTGGATCTCGGCCTCGGTGAGCGGCCTCCGGTACGCCCTGCCGCCGAAGGTGCGGATGAAGTCGCGCGCGCACTCGAGCTCACCGAGCGCCGCCGGATCGCAGGAGACCAGGCCCGGGGCGCGCGCCGCGACGGCGGCGATCTGCTCGGCCGCGTCGAGGTACTTCTGGGCGACGAGCGAGCCGACGGTCAAGAAGCTCGCGTTGTTGCGGAAGCCGAGCGACTCGGGCTCGTGCGGGAACGTGGCGACCGCCGTGTCGACGGTGGAGGCCACGCCCGGGACGCCGGCGAAGAGATCTTTCAGCGTGTTGGAGTACTCGTGGTTGCTGAGGCGGCGGAGCGGCGCCGGGCCGGGCTGCGGCGCCTGGCAGAAGGGCGAGGCCAGCACGTCTTCCGGGTCCTCCGGAACCTGGGCGCTCCCGGGCCCGGTGCCGCCCGCGCTCCCGGGGCCCGCGCCGGGCTCCGTGGGCTCGCCGGTGCCGCCGATCCGGCCGTTGCACGCCGCGACGAGCGCGAGCAAGAGCGGCGCAGCGTGCCTGAGTCTTGAGCCGGGGCGCTTGAGAGGCCAGCGATGCGTGTGTTGCTCGGGGTTCACCGTCTCCTCCACGCCGCGCCTGACGAGAGGCACGAGCCGGTGCGGGCGCCGACCACATGGGTCGCCACCGACATGGGTTCGCGGCGCTGCGACTCAACAGCGCCGAGGTGCCCAACGTACCAGACGCCGTCCGGTCAGGCACACGCCGCGGGCCAATCGCGAGCACTTTTGTGCGCCAACGACGCACTCGCTCACTCATTTTTCTCTGCTCTCGCGGCGTTTTCGAGCCTCGACGGCAGCGGCGCCTCGCGCGATATCGAACATTGCTGCCGGGAGTAAATTGCTTTCGCTGTCAGCGATTCACGCCTTGCGCGGGCCCGCTCGCGCCCTCCGTCCCATCCTTTGAGGCGACAGAAGACCTCTCACGCGATCCGCTCCTCCTGGAAAGGGGTGCTGGGGCAGCCACCTGCCCGCGCATCGTCGTTCCCCGCTCCTCTCGGCGTCCTCGGCGCCTCGGCGGTTCACGAATCTGCGCCCGTCAGGGAGGTTCAGCCCGTCTGTCGCCCGAGCACCACTGCGGAAGTTGCCCCGGATCGGCAGAAGAACCGCTGATCGCGGAGTGGTCCACGCGCTCTCCGAAGATCCCATGATACGCCCCGCTCGCGCCCGGCTCGCCTTCGCGCCCATCGAGGATCGCGCCGGCTGGTGTGTCATCGATCCAGAATTGGATCCGTGCTCGGCGGTAGCTCAAGCAGTCATTCTCGATCTCTTCGGGCATCCTTCTTCGGGGCTCAAGGCCATCTGCCACGGGTGACGGGCGGCCCATCGGGCTGACCCGGCCGGGCGTTCGCGCCCTCGCCAGTCACCGCTCTTGAGACCGCACACCATCGCTGGTGGACGCACCCGGCGCTCCCTCGGATCGGGGTCGCCGCGGCCGCGCTGCGGCGTCGATGCTCTCTCGGCACCTCGCGACGTCATCGGCGGAGCGCGGTCCAGTCCGCCGCGAGTATGCTCTCGGGGCGAGGAGGACAGGATGCGACGATCGCTTGCGCTGATCTTGTGCGTGTCAATGGCGACCGTGCTCGGGGCCTGCGGGGGCGACCCGAGCGGGGGCGGAGAGGCGACCGCCGCGGGGGGCACCGGCGCGTCGAGCGCCTCGGGGGGCGCGACGGGCCCGGGCGGCGCGCCCCCGGAGTCTCCCGCGCATCATGGCGGCGGCCCGGCGGCGGGCAACCCCGACGGGACCTGCGCCGTGCCCGCCGAGGCGCAGGCCGCCGACACCTCGTCCCCGACGACGGTGATCGGCGACGGGACCAGGGAGAGCTGCACCTCGGAGGCCGTGGTCAGCGCCGTGGCGCGCGGCGGCATCATCATCTTCGACTGTGGCCCTGACCCGATCACCATCACGCTCGAGGAGACCGCGAAGATCTTCAACGATACGGGCCCCGAGATCGTGATCGACGGCGGCGGGCTCGTGACCCTGAGCGGCGGCGGGCGGCGGCGCATCCTCTACATGAACACCTGCGACGAGGCGCAGGTCTGGACGACATCGCACTGCGACGACCAGGATCACCCGCGCCTGACCGTCCAGAACCTCACCTTCATCGAGGGCGAATCGACCGACGACGACGACGAGGGCGGCGGCGCCATCTTCGCGCGAGGTGGGCGCCTGAGGGTCATCAACTCACGCTTCTTCAACAACGTGTGCGACCCGACCGGCCCGGACCTCGGCGGCGCCGCGATCCGGGCCCTCATGCAGCACGACGGCCTGCCGCTCTACGTGGTGAACAGCACCTTCGGCGGCGCCGAGGGCTACGGGAACGAGTGCGCCAACGGCGGCGGCATCAGCAGCATCGGCGTCTCCTGGACGGTCATCAACAGCCTGTTTTCCCACAACCGCGCGCTCGGCAACGGCGGTAATCCCGCCGGCGCAGGGACGCCGGGCGGCGGCAGCGGCGGGGCCATCTACAACGACGGCAACACCATGACGCTCTCGCTCTGCGGGACCCGGATCGAGCGGAACGCGGTGAACGCCCACGGGAGCGCGATCTTCTTCGTGACCAACGACCACACGGGGAACATCGTCATCGACCGTTCGGTGATCACCGGCAACGTCGGCGGCTCGTGGTACCCGACCTACCCGCAGATCTCGAACCACGACGACACCCCGATCACGGTCACGGGCTCGACCATCGAGTGAGCGCGGCCGGTCCGGCGCGGCGCGGTCGTCGAAGGCCCAGGGAGCGGAGGCCTGGTGGCGCCCACGCCCGCGCGAGGGCGGGGGCGTCCGCGTCGGGGGGGCGAGGCTCGGCGGCCGCGCGGCGTGGTGCGCGTGACGGCGCCCCCCTGGCGTCGCGTGGGAGCTCCTCGCGCCGCTCGCCGCGGTCCTGAAGGAAGGACGTGCCCCTCGATCGGCTACGCCGACGTCGCTCCACCGCCCTCTCTGGCTGCCGCTGCGGGACCGGGCGTCGCCGCGGCGTCGGACGCGCTCGCGGCGGCTCGTGGCGCTTCCGCCGCGGCGTCGGACGCGCTCGCGGTGGCTCGTGGCGCTTCCGCCGCGGCGTCGGACGCGCTCGCGGCGGCTCGTGACGCTTCCGCCGCGGCGTCGGACGCGCTCGCGGCGGCTCGTGACGCTTCCGCCGCGGTGTCGGGCGCCCCCGCAGCAGCTCGTGACGCTTCCGCCGCGGTGTCGGGCGTCTTCGCGTCGGCCGTGGGCGCCTTCACCGCGGCCGGGCCCCCCGTGGCCGCTCCCTCGGTGGCCTTGGCCGGGCCCTCCGTGGCCGTGGCCGCTCCCTCTGTGGCCGTGGCCGCTCCCTCCGTGGCCGTGGCCGGGCCCTCCGTGGCCGTGGCCGCTCCCTCTGTGGCCGTGGCCGCTCCCTCGGTGGCCTTGGCCGCTCCCTCCGTGACCTTGGCCGGGCCCTCGGTGGCCTTGGCCGGGCCCTCGGTGGCCTTGGCCGGGCCCTCGGTGGCCTTGGCCGGGCCCTCCGGCGCCTTCGCCGTCGCCGCCGCGGCCTTCGCCTTCTTCTCCTTTGCGGCCTTCGCCTCGAGCGCCCCCGCCGCGATCGGCTCGCGCTTGCCGTGGCCGACCGCGCGCGGATCGCCGTACGGGAACGCCGCGCTCCCGCTCGCGTCGATCGGCTTGCGCAGCGCGTCCGGATCCGCCGACGGCCGCGGCGGCGGCGCGATCGGGCGCGGCGCGCGCAGCCGGTTGCCCGGGCCCGCCTGCGTCCAGACCTGCACGTCGCCGAGCACGCGCGTCCTGTTCGCCATCCGCCGCTGCCCGCGCACCCCGAGCAGCCGCTCGACGAACGTCGGCGGCGACGTCGCGCCCGGCTCCCCCTTCACCCAGCACGTGTAGTCGCCGATGCCCGTGCCGCGGAACGCCTCGCGGCACACCGCGATCCCGTGCTCGGCCGCGATGTCGCTGAGGAGCCGACCCGGCTCGGTCTCGACCGTCCTGTGCTCGTTGACGAAGGTGACCCTGGGCATGTCTGGGCGGGAAGGTCGTGCGCCGCGCCCAGCGCGTCAAGAACCGGCGCTTCCGTCCTTTGCGTCCCTCACCCGGCGCAGCACCCGCGCGATGCCGAACAGGTTCCACCCGGCGAACCCGACGAACAGCGCCACGAGCGCGACCGCCCAGCGCGACGCGCGCGGGGAGCTGCCGTCGACGAGCAGCCACGCGCCGTCCGGCACGCCGGCGCCCGTCTGCTCCTCGACCTCGGCCGCGAGGCGCGCGTGCCGGATGCCCGCGCTCCGGAACGGCACGAGCCGCCCCGCGAACACGCTCGGCGGCACGAAGCGCGGGCCCTCGAACCCCTCCGGCACCCGGATCTCGACCCAGAGCGCCGGGTTGCCGGCCACCGGCGAGAGCCGGAACGAGTCGCCCTCCGCGGCCCGGCCGTAGCGGATCGCGCCGCTCGTCCCGAGCAGCCCCGTGGCCCGCACGTAGCGGTTCGCGAGATCCGCCCCCGGGCGCAGCGGCGCGAGCTCGCCCACGTTGACGGGCTGGCCCGACGACAGCGCGTAGCGCGCCTCGCCGAGCAGGGCGAGCGCCATCCCCAGCGCGGCGATCGCGGTCACCGCCATCAGCGCCACCGTCACCGTGCGCGCCTGCCTCGGCGGCGCCGGCAGCGCGAGCAGCTCCGGATCGGGCCCGGTCGCGCCGAGACCAGGGCCGCGCGGGCCGCGCGGGCCGCGCGGGAAGGTTTCCAGGGTCGAGGTCGGGTCGGTGGGCACGTGTCGCCGAGTATAGCCGGAGCGAAGGCCGCGGTGCGGCGGCCGCGCCCGCCCTGTCCAAGACAACCACGCCCCGGGGCGGTTCCGGCCCGCCCGCGGCGGCCTGCCCGCCCGCGGCGGCTTGCCTGCCCGCGGCGGCTTGCCTAGCCTGAGCGCGATGCCGAAGAACGATAACGCCATCGTCTGCCCGTCGTGCGGCGCGAACAACGCCGCCGTGACGGCGAGCGGGCGCTGCATTGCGTGCGGCGCCCGGATGGACTCGCTGCGGCCCGCCCAGAGCTCCGACTTCGAGCGCCAGCGCCGCTACCAGCAGGAGGGCTTCTCGATCCTCTGGTGCCTCATCGCCCTCGTCCTGCAGAGCGTGCTGACCGCGGCGCTCATCGGCGGCCTGCCCATGCTCGTGCAGCAGCTCGACTTCGAGGGGTCGAACGGGATGATCGTCGCCATCCCCGTCTGGTTCCTCGGGGGCACCCTCCTCGGCATGATCTCGCCCGGCAAGACGTTCCTCGAGCCGGTCGTCGCCTCGTTGCTCGTCGCGATCCCGACGGTCTTCTACCTCCTGCAGAGCCAGACCGTCCGGACGATGCCGCTTTTCATGTACGTGATCATGGCGCTCATCGGCGTGCTCTTCACGCTGATCGGCGCCTACCTCGGCGAGCGCATCCAGCTCGGCCCGCCCCCGAAGGCGGCCGACTGAGGACGCCCGGCGGGAGGACGCCCGGCGGGACGGGGAGCGTGGGGGCGGCAGCAACGGCACGCAGGAGGACCGGGCGGCTCGCCGCCCTGGCGGCGCTCGCCGCGCTCGCCCCCGTCGCCGCGGCGCCCGGGTGCGGCCAGTCGGCCGCGGACCGGGAGGCGGACGCGCTCCTGCACGCGATCGACGTGCTCCGCGACGCCCCGAGCGAGCCGCGCGCCGCGCGCGAGGCGCTGCTCGCGGCGGTCGAGCGGCAGCCCGCCTCGACCCCGCCCGCCCAGCGCGCCAGGGACGCGTGCGCTCGGGCCTATCGCCTGCTGCTCGACGCGACGGCCGCCGAGGCGCGCGTCCGCGCGCTGCTCGCGGCCCCCGCGGCGTCCGCCGGGCCAGGGGCGCTGTCCGATCTCGCCGCGGCGGACGCCAAGATCAAGGAAAGCGCCGAGGTCATGCCGGCGTGCGCCGAGGCGCTCTCGGCGCTCCGTCGCGCCGCCCGGCGCGGGATGTGAGGGCCCCGGGCCCGCGCCCGGCGCGGGATGCGACCGCCCCGGGCCCGCGCCCGGCGCGGGATGCGACCGCCCCGGGCCCGCGCCCGGCGCGGGATGCGACCGCCCCGGGCCGCGCTGCCTGGCCCGTGGCGGGCCGACGGCGGAGGATGCGCTTCTCCGAGCCAGGGGATCCGCGCTCGCGGTCCCCTGTGCTAAGACCGCCCTGCCATGTTCGACACGCTGACACGGGGCTTTCGTCAGGCCAGGAACCGCCTCGCCGGGCTCACGGAGCTCACCGAGAGCAACATCGACGCCGCGCTCCGCGAGGTGCGGCTGAGCCTGCTCGAGGCCGACGTCGAGATCGGCGTCGTCAAGGCGTTCCTCGCCCGGGTCAAGGAGAAGGCGGTCGGCCGCACCCTGGAGACCCGCGTGAAGCACGCGGGCGAGGTCCACCAGGTCTCGGCGAGCGACCACTTCATCAAGATCTGCCACGACGAGCTCGAGGCGATGATGACCCACGAGGGCGACGAGATCGCCTGGGCCCAGAGCGGCCCCACGGGCATCATGATGGTCGGCCTCCAGGGCTCCGGAAAGACGACGAGCTGCGCGAAGCTCGCCCGCTACCTCGAGAAGGAGGGGCACAAGCCGCTGCTCGTCGCGGCCGACATGCAGCGCCCCGCGGCCGTCGAGCAGCTCAAGGTGCTCGGCGAGCAGCTCAAGGTCCCCGTGTTCAACCTCCCCGGCGAGTCGCCGGTCGCGATCTGCGCCGCGGCGCGGGCCGAGGCGAAGAAGCTCGGCCGCGACGTCATCATCTACGACACCGCGGGCCGCCTCGCGATCGACGAGCCGCTCATGCAGGAGCTCGCGCAGATCAAGGACGCGACGGCGCCGGACAACATCTTCCTCGTCGTCGACGCGATGATCGGCCAGGACGCGGTGAAGACCGCGCGCGGCTTCAACGAGCGGCTGTCGATCAGCGGCGTCGTCCTGACGAAGCTCGACGGCGACGCCCGCGGCGGCGCGGCGCTCAGCATCAAGGAGGTCACGGGCGCGCCGGTCCTCTTCAGCGGCGTCGGCGAGACCACCGACAAGTTCGAGCCGTTCCGCGCCGACGGCATGGCGAGCCGCGTCCTCGGCATGGGCGACGTCGTCGGCCTCATGCAGGACTTCGAGGAGGTCGTCGACCAGAAGAAGGCCGAGCGCGACGCCGCGCGGATGCTCCAGGGCGACTTCACCCTGGAGGACTTCCTCGATCAGGTGCGGATGATCCAGAAGATGGGGTCGCTCAAGGACCTCGTGGACAAGCTGCCCCTCGGCGGCATGTTCCCGGGCGGCCTGCCGCAGGACGTCAACCTGGACGACCGGGAGCTCGTGCGCATCGAGGCGATCATCCAGTCGATGACCCGCCTCGAGAAGAGCGATCCCTACGCGCTCATCCGCGAGCCGAAGCGGGTGGAGCGCATCGCGAAGGGCTCGGGGACCAAGCCCGAGGCGGTGGGCGAGCTCGTGCAGAAGTTCCTCTTCATGCGCCAGATGATGAGCGGCCTCGGCCAGAACATGGGCCTGATGGGCAAGCTCCCGGGCATGAAGCAGATGGCCATGATGAAGAACATGCAGAAGGCCATGGCCGGCGGCGGCGGCTTCCCCGGGATGCCTGGCATGCCCGGGATGCCTGGCATGCCCGGGATGCCTGGCATGCCCGGCATGGGCTTCCCCGGCATGGGCTTCCCGGGGATGGGGATGCCCGGGATGGGCGGCGCGGCGGGCCCGGCCATGACCAAGATGAAGACGCTCAGCGCGAGCGAGCGCAACGCCAAGAAGGCGCAGCGCAAGCGCGAGCGCGACGCCCGCAAGAAGGGGCGGAAGTAGCGGCCCGCATGCGCCGTCCCCGCGGATGGGGGCGCGCTGTCGACGATGCGCGCGACGCGCGCGCGCGCCGTCCCGGCGGATGGGGGCGCGCTGTCGACGATGCGCGCGACGCGCACGCGCTCGCGCTCGCGCGGGCCCTGGTGGTGGTCGGCGCCGCCGTCGCGGCCTCGTGCTCCAGGGGCGGCGGGGGCGAGCAGGAGTCCGCGCCCGCCGGGGCCGGCGCCGGCCGGAGCCCGGGTCGAGCCCCGGTGTCCGGCAGCAGGGGAGCGGAGGCCGCCGGGCCGGGCACGCCGCCGGCCGCCGTGAAGGAGCTCTCGGTGAAGAGGCTCGCGCCCGGGGTGACCGTCACCCTCGACGGCCGCCTCGACGAGCCGGCGTGGCAGGCGGCGGCGCGGACCGGCCCGTTCGTCAACGTCCGCACGGGCCGCGAGGACCGGTCGCAACCGACGCAGGGCGAGGCGTGGCTGCTCTGGGATGACGGCTTTCTCTATGTCGGCTTCGACGTCAGCGACAGGACGATCACCGGCGGGTTCCCCAAGGACGCGAGGGATCCGCACCTCTGGGAGCGGGATACCGTCGAGGTGATGATCGACCCGGACGGCGACGGGGACAACAAGGACTATTACGAGATCCAGATAAGCCCACAGAACCTCGTCTTCGACTCGCGGTTCGACGACTACAACGCTCCGAGGGGCGGCCCGAACGGGCCTTTCGGTCACCAGGAATGGAGCGCGGGGCTCACGAGCGCGGTGGCGCTCCGGGGGACGATCGACGACGATTCGGATGAGGACCGCGGATATGTCGTCGAGGCGAAGATCCCGTGGGGCTCGTTCGCCAGGGCGAAGGCTGCGCCGCCGGCGCCCGGCGACGCGTGGCGGATGAACTTCTACGCCATGGAGAACAACGGCGGCACGGCGTGGTCGCCCATCCTGGGCGAGGGGAACTTCCACCGGGCGCGGCGCTTCGGGCGGGTCCGGTTCGCTCCCTGAGCTCCGCCCGGGGGCGCGAGGCCAGAGAGCCTCGCGGCCGGCGGCGCGTGGAGCGCGCTCGCCCCGCCGGGCCCGGTGGAGCTCGCGGGCGCGGCGCGGACGGCGGCGACGAGCAGCACCGCCGCGAGCAGGAGCATCGCGGCGCCCGCGGCGAGGACGCGGATGCGCTGCTCCCGGAGCGATCGCCGCCCGGGCGGCCTCGAGCCGACGAGCGTGAAGTGCTCCGCGTGGACGCGGGCGCCGGGCACGCCGCGATCGCGGAGGGCCCGCTCCACGAGGTTCATCATCGGCTCGGGGCCGCAGACGAAGACCTCCGCGCCCTCGTACCTCGCGGTGAGGTGGCGGTCGAGCAGCTCGCCCCCGATGAGCCCGCGCTCCCCCGTCCATCCGGGGGGCGGGCTCTCGAGCACGTACACCACGCGGAGATCGAGGGCGCGGGCGAGCTCGTCGAGCTCCGGCGCGAACACGATCTTGTCGGGCGCGCCGGCGGCGTACACGAGGAGCGCCGGGCGGCGATCGCCGCGGTCGCGGAGCGTGCGGAGCATGCTCATCATCGGCGTCACGCCGATCCCGCCGGCCACGCAGACGAGCGGGCGCGGCGCCCGGAGATCGAGCGCGGACGCGCCGTACGGCCCGGCGAGGTACGCCCGCGTCCCCACGGGCGTCCGCCCGATGGAGCGCGTGAAGTCGCCGAGCTCCTTGATCGTCAGCTCCACGCGGCGCGGCGCGGCGGCGCTCGACGCGACGGTGAAGGGGTGTTGCCTCGGCGAGAGCGGCGAGCGGCCGAGCGTGAGCCAGACCGCCTGACCAGGATGGAACCGGAGGCCGTCATGCCCGACGGCCTCGAGGACGAGGGTCCACACGCGATCCCGCTCGCGGCGCACCTCAACGACGCGCCACGGGCGCCGGAGCGCCGAGAGGGGGCGCAGCAGGTGCGACCCGAGCAGCACGGCCAGCGGCGCGGCGACGAGCGCGGTCATGGCGGCTCGCTCCTCCGGTGTGGCGCTCGAGCGGCCCAGCGCGAGCGCGTGCCAGAGCGCGACGCCCACGACGGTCACCGCCAGGAGCCCGTGCCCGACGCGCCACGCCTCGTAGGGGATGCGCAGCCGGGTGAGCTGGCGCGGGACCAGCACGAGCAGCAGCAGACCCATCAGCGCGAGGGCCAGCGCCAGCGCGCGCGGCGCGTCCGCGCCGAGGTCGAGGAGGTGCGCGACGTACCACGGCTCGACGAAGGCGAGCAGCACGACGTGCGCCGCCGCGAAGGCCGCGGTCCACAGCCCGACCTGCCGGTGGAAGAGCAGCACCGTGTCCAGGCCGACCGCGTCGACGAGCCAGCGCGCCCGCGCCCCGAGCGCGAGCTGCAGCGCGAGGAGCCCCAGCGCGACGTAGCCGAGCCCTGCCGCGACCTCCACCGCGAGGCCTCGCCCCGCCGGGGCGGCGCCGACCAGCAGCAGCGACAGGAGGCCCGCGGGGAGCGCCAGCCCGGCGACGATCCAGAGCAGCGGAGCGACGCGCCGCTGCGCCGGCCGCGGTGGGACCCACGCCATGATCGACGCTACTCCGGCGCGCCGGCCTCGATCCAGGCGCGCACCAGCCCGGCGGAGTCCCCCCATGCGGCCGGATGGCCCTTCGGCAGGGTGTAATAGAGGCTCTCGTCGGGCTTGCCCGGCGTGATGAACGGCCTCGCGTTGCGGTAGTCCGACATGACGCCGCCCGGCGCGCTGGCGGCGTGGCAGCCGTCGCACCGCTCGGCGGCCAGCGGCGCGATCGGATAGGTGAACCGCCCCGGCTGCGCCGGGGCCGAAGACGGCTCGCTGCACGCCGTGAGGCTCAGGCAGGCCGCCGCGCACGCGAACCAGCGCGATGTCCGAGGGATGGCGGACAGGGCGCGGCGCGTGGCCAGCGGCGCTGCTGCGGGCGCCGGGGTGACGGTCGGCGTCGTCGGGATCAGGTGGGTGCTCGTCACGGGAACCTCCGGGGCGCGTCGTGGACGCGGGATCTCGCTCCGCCATGCACCTTGCGGGCCACACAGCGGGCGACCCGCGGTGAGCGGGCGGCTCGCAGGGCCAGGCCAGGGTTCAGCGCTCGCCGCAGCGGGCGGCATCCGAGCATGCATCCCTCGTCCGCGAGCCCGGCACAGCGCCCGATCGGCTCCTCTGCGAGCGCCGAGCGCGCGCCGCCCTCGGGGCGCCCCCGCCAGCGCAAAGCCGGCCACGCCGCACGGGCTGCGCTAAGCTCCGCGCCCTGTGCCCGTCCTCACCGCCCACGATCTCCACAAATCCTTCGGCCCCCAGACCCTCCTCGACGACGTCTCGCTGAGCATCCGCACGGGCGAGCGGGTCGGCCTGGTCGGCGTCAACGGCTCCGGGAAGAGCACGCTCGCCCGCATCCTCGCCGGCCTCGAGCCGCCCGACAGCGGCACCATCGCGCGCCGCCGCGGCGCCGAGATCGGCGTGCTCTCGCAGGATCCGGTGTTCGAGCCGTCCGACACCGCGCGCGACGTGGTGCTCGCCGGGCTCTCCGCCTGGCACGCCGCCAAGGCCCGCCACGACGAGGCGAGCCGGGCGCTCGCGGCCGGCACCGGGGACGCCGAGGCGCAGCTCGCCGAGCAGGCCGCGGCCGCGGCCGACGTCGAGCGGCTCGGCGGCTGGGACATGATGCACCGGGTCGACGCCATCATCGGCCACGTCGGCGTGACCCGGCCCGACGCGCCCATGAGCGTGCTCAGCGGCGGCGATCGCCGGCGCGTCGCGCTCGCGCGCCTGCTCGTGTCGCGGCCGGCGCTCGCCGTGCTCGACGAGCCCAGCAACCACCTCGACGTCGAGACCGTGGAGTGGCTCGAGCGCTACCTCGTCGAGGAGCACCCCGGCGCGCTGCTCCTCATCACCCACGATCGCTACCTGCTCGACCGGGTCGTCGAGCGCACGCTCGAGATCGATAAGGGCAAGGTCTACAGCTACGACGGCGGCTACGAGGAGTACCTGGAGCAAAAGGCCGAGCGCCTCGCGCTCGAGGCGCGCACCGAGTCGAACCGGCAGAACTTCCTGCGCACCGAGCTCGAGTGGCTGCGGCGGCAGCCGAAGGCGCGCACCGGCAAGCAGAAGGCGCGCATCCAGCGCGCCGAGTCGGCCAAGGCGGCCCCGCCGCCCAGGGCCGAGCGGGCCGCGCAGCTCTCGGTCGAGGCGGTGCGCACCGGCAAGACCATCCTCGAGCTGAAGGAGCTCGGCCTCTCGGTCGACGGGAAGTGGCTCGTCCGCGGCCTCGATTTCTCGCTGACCAAGGGCGAGCGCGTCGGCATCGTCGGCCGCAACGGCACGGGCAAGACCACGCTGCTCCGGGCGATCCTCGGCCAGGTCGGCGCGGCCGACGGCGCGGCCGGCGCGGGGGGCGCGGCCGACGAGGGCGGCGCGGCCGGCGAGGGCCCGCGGATGGAGGGCGACGTCGTGCTCGGGAAGAACACGAGCGTCGCCTACTTCGACCAGCACAGGAGCGGGCTCGACCTCGACGCCTCGATCTTCGAGAACATCGCGGGCTCGCACACGCGGGTCGAGGTGGGCGGCCGCTCGATGGACGTCCGCAGCTACCTGGAGCGGTTCCTCTTCGATCCGCACAAGGCGCGGCAGCCGGTGGGCTCGCTCTCCGGTGGGGAGCGGGCGCGGGTCGCCCTGGCCAAGATGCTCACCCAGAGCGCCAACGTGATCATCCTCGACGAGCCCACGAACGACCTCGACGTGATGACCCTGGCCGCCCTCGAGGAGATGCTCGTCGAGCTCGACGGCTCGGCGCTCGTGGTCACCCACGACCGCTGGTTCCTGAACCGGGTGGCGACCTCGATCCTCGCCTTCGAGGGCGACGGCCGGGTGGTGCGCTACGCGGGCAACTACGACGCCTACCGCGAGCAGCGGGCCCACGCGCTCGCGGCCGAGGCCGGCGCGCGGGCCGAGAAGGCGCAGGCCGCGGAGCCCCGGCCCGCCGCGGCGGCGGCGAAGCCCGCGGCGCGGCCGGCCGACAGGCCGAAGCTCACGTTCGCCGAGCGCACGGAGCTCGACGGCATCGTCGGGCGGATCGACGAGGCCGAGCAGAAGGTCCGCGAGCTCGAGGCGCAGCTCGCGGATCCCGGGCTCTACGCGAGCCGCGGCGCCGAGGTCGCGGGCCTGCTCTCGGAGCTCGAGCGCGCGAAACAGGAGGCGGCGCGCCTGGTCAGCCGATGGGAAGAGCTCGAGACGAAGCGCGAGGCGGCCGGCAAGGGGTAATCGGCCCTTGTGCACGCGGTGCCGTCCGGCGACCATGGCCCCATGATGACCGTGTTCGAGGTGTACCTCGCCAAGGGGTCAAGCGGCGCCGACCTGCTCAGCGCCGAGGTGCTGCGCGAGACCGGAGCCCAGGTGATGACGCTGAAGGAGGCGGAGCTGGTGGGCTTCCAGGGCCTCGATCCGCTCGAAAACTCCGGCGATGTACGCCTCATCGCCGTGCGCGAGCGCGACGCCCCGTGGATCCACCGCTGCCTCGAGACCAGCGGCGCGGTCGCCTCGTTCCGGGCTCACCAGGTCGAGTGAGCCGCGCCGCGATCGAGCGCGCTCCTCCCGAAACGCGCCCGCCGCCGCGCCCCGCCCACCGCCACGCCGCCGCGCCCCGCCCGCCACCCCACCGCCGCGCCGCCGCGCCCCGCCCGCCACCCCACCGCCGCGCCGCCGCGCGCGCTCCCGCGCTCCACGGCCGTGGCCCGTATTTCTGGCAATATGTCCACGCGCAGGCGCGCGCCGCCGATCTCCGGAATCTCAGGCATCCCCCGCTGGACTCGATAGCGCGTCTCGGAGAGCGCATGAGGGGCCTTGTTCCCGATCTGGCCGGGCTCGATCGCATCATGGAAAAAGAGCTCTTCGGGATCGAACGTATCGCCGGCGTGTGAGCCGCTCCTCCGAGGCGGCGCCGCTTGCAGCCCAGGGCGCGTCGATCGCGCAGATCGCGAGTTGTCGTGTGGTTGCTTTATCCACCAGCGATGATAACACCAGCGCATGTCGGGTACTCCTCTGCGTGGCACCACGTTATTCACGCTCGTTGTCCTCTCCACGTTTGCGCCGGGCTGCGGCTCGGAGCGGCCGAGAGCGGGTGAGTCCAGGCCGCCGGACGTCGGACCGGGGCAGGCGGCGCCCTTCGAGAACCCGGGCGGGATGTGGATGCCCGAGCAGATGGCGCAGCACGGAGACCAGCTCAGGGCGCTGGGCCTCGAGATCGACCCGGCGTCGCTCACCGATCCCACGGCGTTCCCGCTCGGCGCGGTGGTGAGCCTGGGCGGCTGCTCGGCGTCGTTCGTCTCGCCCGACGGCCTCATCGCGACGAACCATCACTGCTCCACGCGGGCGCTGCAGTACAACTCGACCCCGGAGCAGGATCTCCTGACGAACGGCTACCTCGCGAGATCCCGCGCCGAGGAGAAATGGGCCGGCCCCACCGCGCGCGTCTTCGTGACCAGGGCGTTCCGCGACGTCACGGGCGACGTCCGGGGCGGCGTCGAGGCGATCGCGGGGGATCTCGAGCGTTACGAGGAGATCGCGCGGCGCAAGAAGCAGCTCGTCTCCGCGTGCGAGGAGGGGCGCCCGGAGGTCCGCTGCTCGGTCGCCGAGTATTTCGGCGGCGGCAAGTACTCCCTGATCGAGCAGCTCGAGATCAAGGACGTGCGCATCGTCTATATCCCCCACGAGGGCATCGGGAACTTCGGCGGGGATATCGACAACTGGCGGTGGCCCCGGCACTCGGGTGATTTCGCCTTCTTCAGGGCGTATGTCGGCAAGGACAACCTCCCGGCGAGCCACGCCGCGGACAACGTGCCGTATCGCCCGCCGCACCACCTGAAGCTCGCCTCGACGCCGCTCGGCGAGGGCGATCTGGTGATGGTCGCCGGCTACCCCGGCGTCACGAACCGGCTCCGGACCGCGGCCGAGGTGGAGACCGCCGTGTCGTGGCAGTACCCGCACCGGGTGAAGTTCCTGGAGGAGTCCATCGCGCTCCTGGAGGAGCTCAGCAAGCTGGATCCGGAGGTGCGGATCAAGGCGCAGCCCACCATCCAGGGCTACAGCAACACGCTGCTCAAGACGCGCGGGCTCCTCGACGGGCTCGTCGAGGGCGGCCTGGCCGCGGAGAAGGTCAAGCTCGAGGCCGAGCTCAAGGCGTGGATCGACGCCGATCCGGGGCGCCAGGCGGCCTACGGCGGCGCGATCGAGCAGATCGCCGCGGCGCACGCCGCGCACCAGCGCACGCGCGAGCACGACGCCGCCGTGGCGGAGACGCTCTCGTCCGTCAGGCTCCTCGACGCCGCGGTCACGCTCGTGCGCATGGCCGAGGAGCGGCCCAAGCCCGACGCCGAGCGCGACGCCGACTACCAGGAGCGCACCTGGGAGCGGCACGAGCAGGCGCAGCTCTCGCTGCAGAAGTCCTACGATCGCAGGATCGACCAGGGCGCCTTCAAGCTGGCCGTGAAGCGCGCGCTGCGGCTCCCGGAGGCGGACAGGCCGGCGCTGCTCGGGGTGCTCGCGGGCGCGGAGGCGCCGACCGAGGCCGCCCTCGGGGCGGCGATCGACGCGCTCTACGACAAGACGACGCTCGAGGACGCGACGGTCCGGGTCAGGCTGCTCAAGACGGCGACGCTCGACGAGCTCAAGGCGAGCGCGGACCCGATGATCCGCCTGGCGCTCGCGATCGCGCCCGTCGAGGAGGCCATCGAGGACCGGGACAAGGCGTATCTCGGGGCGATGAGCCTCGTGCGGCCCCGCTACATCGAGGCGCTCCGCGTGTACCGGGGCGGCATGCTGGCGCCCGACGCGAACAGCACGCTCCGCATCACGTACGGCACGGTGCGGGGGTACCGCCTCGCGCCCGACGAGCCGGTCTACCGGCCGTTCACCGGGGTCAGCGGGGTCGTGGCGAAGAGCACCGGCGAGCCGCCCTTCAACACGCCGGAGGCGCTGCTCGAGGCGGCGCGCGAGGAGCGGTTCGGGCCGTACGTGGACGAGGACCTCGGCGAGGTGCCGGTCTGCTTCCTCAGCGATCTCGACATCACCGGCGGCAACTCCGGCTCGGCCACGCTGAACGCGCGCGGCGAGCTCGTCGGCCTCGCCTTCGACGGCAACTACGAGGCGATGGCGTCCGACTGGCTCTTCATGCCCGCGATCACGCGGACGATCCACGTCGATCTCCGCTACATGCAGTGGGTGATGGACGCGGTGGCGGGCGCGGACGCGGTGCTCGAGGAGATGGGCGCCACGCCGGCCATCGACTGAGCGCGGCGCGGACGCGCGGTCGCGAGCGAGGGCGCCGGCGCGTCGGGTCACGCGCCGGCGCCGCCCGCAGCGCGTCGGGTCACGCGCCGGCGCTGTCCGACGACACCCGCACCTCTCCGTCAGCCACCGTCCAGAGGATGGACGTGCAGCTCCTGCCGAACGCCTGGTCGTGGGTCACCAGGAGCAGCGCGCCCGGGTAGTCGGCGAGGGCGCGCTCCAGCCGCTCGATCGAGGGCAGATCCAGGTGGTTGGTCGGCTCGTCCAGCACGAGCGCCCACACGTGCCGCCCGAGGCCCATCGCGATCATCAGCTTTCGCGCCTCGCCCGGCGACGGCCTCGCCGACGCGAGCAGGCGGCCCGGCTCCACCCCGAGCGCCGCGACCAGCGACATCACCCGCCCCCGCTCCTCCGGGCGCAGGCGCCGCGCCGTGGCGAGGAGCGCCTGCTCCTCGGCCTCGCCGAGCTCCTGCGGCACGACCAGCACCTTGTCCGCCGGCACCCGCGCGCTCGAGAGCAGCGCCTTCACCAGCGTCGTCTTGCCGCCGCCGTTCGGGCCCGCGATCCGGACGCGGTCCTCGCGCCCGAGCCCGAGCCGCACGTCCCGCAAGAGGACCCGCCCGTCGCCGCCGCCCGCGCGGATCTCGGGCGCGTCGAGCACGAGCAGCCACGGCGTGGGCGACCGCTCGTAGCCGACGAACACGCTCCGGCCCACCGCCTTCTCGAGCTCGAACGTCCCCGCCTCGGCCGACACCTTCTCGAGCTTGCGCCGCGTCACCCCCACGTTGCGCGACAGCCGCGCCTCGGCCGTGGACACGCGGAAGTCCGCGGCCATGCTGCGGGCGTCGTGGTCGCGCGGGCCCTTGATCCGCTTGCCCTTGCTGCGATCCGCGTCCGCCGCGGCCTGCGCGCGCCGCTCCTCGCCGAGCCGCCTCCGGAGCTGCCGCTCCTCGGCGCGCAGGCGCTGGTGGGCCTCCTCGCGCCCCCGCGCCTCGGCCTCCCAGAGCTCCCTGGCCGCGCCGTACCCGCCCGGGTAGAGCCGCGCCTCGCCGCGATCGACCCGGATCGTGCCGACGGTCAGCGCGTCGAGCAGCTCGCGGTCGTGGGAGACGCACACGCCGATCCCCGGGAACCTGCCGAGCGCGCCGACGAGCAGCGCCCGCGCGTCCGCGTCGATGTGGTTCGTCGGCTCGTCGAGCAGGAGCACGTCCGGCTCCCCGGCCAGGGCCGCGCCGATCTGCCATCGCTTGCGCTCGCCGGGCGACAGCGTGTCCCAGCGCCCGAGCTCGGCCGGATCCAGGAGCAGCGCGCCGCGGAGCCGGCGCGCGGCGCCGTCCTCGGCCTCGGCCAGCGCGTGGATCGCCGCGCCGGCGCGCTCCACGGCCTGCGGGCAGACCGCGACGGCGGCGCCCCGCGGATCCAGGCGCAGGCTCCCCGCCTCGGGCGCGAGATCGCCGGCGAAGAGCCGGAGGAGCGTGGTCTTGCCGGCGCCGTTCGGCCCGACGATCCCGTACCACCCGGGCACGAGGCACAGGTCGACGTCCGCGAGGATCGTGGACGCGTCGGAATAAGAGAAGGAGAGGCGCTGCGCGCGCAACGACAACATACGAGCTCCTGAATCCTGAGGGCCCGGCGGCCCGGTCACGGGACGAGCAGGTCGAGTCGGGCGGCCAGGCCAGGAAAGAGCCCGGGCGCGCTCGCGACCTGCGACGGAGACCGATTCAGGAGCTGATCTTCAAGGGAGTGCTCTCCTCAGGTTGTCAGTCGCGATGGGTACCAGATCGCGCTGGGCCGCGCAACGGGTCGACGCGCCTGCGGCCGGGCGCGCCGCCGCCGCGAACCGGGTTGTCATTCTGGCAAGGCGCGGCGGCCTTCCCGCGCCCACCGCGACCATTTTGACACGGGGGCGCCTCCGCCCGCGCGATCCGCGCGGTTTTGTCGGCGATCACCGGCTGGCACGAGGCTCGCAAGGTCCACGGGACGGGGACCACGGGACACCGTGGGACCTCCGAACGCCAGCGGACGGGCGCCGTGAAGCCGGCGCCGGCCAGAACGTGGGAGCAACATGCTGCGGCTCATCGGAAAGTTGAATGAAGGTAGCCTCCTCCGCCGCACGTTGCTGCACATGGCGGTGTTCGCTGCTGGCTCCGCGAGCGTCCTCGCGCTGATGAGCGTCGTCGTCTTGTCGAGCGCCAGGGCGCTGCTGCCGTCCCACGGCGCGACCGAGGCCGGCGCGGGCGAGACGACGGAGGAGCCGGACAAGGCGAGGGACGCGGAGGCGGGCTCGCCCGAGGCGGCGGCGGACGGGGCCGGCGCGAAGGGAGGAACGAGGACGGTCGCGCAGATGCGCGCCGCGAAGCGCCGCGACGGCGCCCTCGTCCGTTGACGGCGCAAGGCGCCTGATCTGCCCGGCGCGAGCTCCCGGAGGACGCGGGGCGGCTCGACCGGAGGACGCGGGACGGCTCGACGCGCCCGCTCGGCCCCCGAAATCCCCGACATCCCCGGCTGCACCCTCCTGCGCCGAACGGCGCGCCTCGAGCCTCGAGGGCGCGACCCGGCGCGCCAGCGGGAGGTGGCTGGTCATGTCGAGTCGCGATGACCGCGTCGCGCTCGGCGCGAGGGAGGGCCTCGCCGCGGCGCCCGCTCCGGTCCGCGTAGCGCTTGCGGCGCCGCGCCCCGTCCAGGACCCCGCCGGGTGGGAACGCCCCGTCCAGGGCCCCGCCGGGTGGGAACGCCCCGTCCAGGGCCCCGCCGGGTGGGGGCGCCCCGTCCAGGGGCCCGCCACGCGGGGGCTCCCCGGCGAGCGGCGCCGGGCGCACGACGCGACGCTGGTCGCCGCCGCTCGGCATTGCGCGCCGTCCATTTTTCTATCCGCAGCCGTGGCCGGGAGCGCGGCGGCGGGCGACGCCGATTTCGCCATGGCATCTGAATAAAATCGATGTCGCGGGACCGTGTCGCGCCCGGCCGTGCGAGGCGCTCGTCTTGCATGGCGAGCCGCCCTGCGAGCGCGCGGTCGTCGTTCGCAGGATGAAAATCTCATCAACGTTGAATTGCGCTGGTGCTTCTATTTCGTGGAGAGCCCACGTGAAATCGGCGATTGGCCCGCGTTGTCGTTCATTTCTGCGTCCCGGGCCCTCCGCGGGGCCGCGCGCCCGCGCAGGGGACGCGGGGTTCAACTGTGAAAGCCGGGATCCGCGTCGATTTCATTGCTGCACGCGATCTCCCGGTATCATATCGATCGGTCGCTGCGCCCCGGCGCCGGTCGCATTGCGAAGCTGCCGAATGGCGCCTTTCGCGTTGCTGAATTGCAATGAGCCAATGGAGGGCTCATGGGGTGTCGCCGTCGGGGCATCGTGCAATGTGTCATTTGTCACATCGCTTGACGCGCTGCGATCCGGGCATTGCAATCGCGCGCTCGGCTGGCGTATCGAGGGGCAGGATGTCGTTGCGCACAGTTCACCAGCAAAGATTACCGTTGCGCATTCGTCCACATCGTATACCATCGTGTCACCGAACGGAGGAACACCGACGCAACATCGGCCCCGCGCAGCCATGAAGAGAGCGCAGCAGCGCTATCGCCTGGCTCTGGTTGCATGACTCACCGGGAAGAGCGCTCGCGGCAGCCCGGATGACGTGAGTCGCTGTGCTCGCGCGCCTGGGTGCGCGCCGGCGAGCGAGGGATGCAGCCGTGCCTCGCGAGACCCCGGGCGGCGGCTCGTGCCGCGCCGCGCCTCGTCGCGCCCAGGCGACCCGAGCTTTGCCCGGGTGGTCACCCATCAACCGAAGCATCGTCGGGACGCGGCCCACGGCGTCGCATCGGGCTCTTGCTGCGAACGGGAGACACTGTCCCGGAGCGGAGCCGACGCGATGTCGCGGCGTTGGCGATATCAACATCTGATGCGTGCGGCGCCGAAGGTCCTCGCGCTCGCCGCATGATGCGGTCGTGTGCTCCGTGTATCACAGGAAGAGAACGATGAGCCGACTTCACTTGCTTGCAAAAGACGTCCGAGAGAACCCGTACCCGTTCTATGCGGAGCTGCGCCGCTCCTCACCCGTGTGCCAGGTCGATCCCAACGACATGTGGGTGGTCACTCGATACGACGACGTCGTCGCGGCCCTCAAGAACACCCAGGTGTTCTCCTCCGCGGGGATGCGCATCGCCACCGAGCACCCCTGCCTGCAGCGCAAGAACCCCATCTCCGACTCCCTGATCGTCGCGGACCCGCCGCGACACGGGAACCTGCGCAACCTCATCAACCGCGGCTTCACCGCCGCCACGGTGAGCTCGCTGGAGCCGCACATGCGCGCCACGGCCGCGCGGCTGACCGACGACCTCCTGCGGCGACGCGTGGTCGACTTCATCCCCGACTTCGCCTGTCGCGCGCAGTTCAGCGTCATGGCCCGGCTGACGGGCCTCGATCCCTCGCTCGAGAAGCACTTCAATCGCTGGACGGCCGACCTGGTCAGCGTCGGCACCATCCCCCCGGACGATCACGCGCGGATCGGTGAGGTGCGCAGGACCATCGATGAGATGGAGCGGTGCATGCAGGACCTGCTGGCGACGCGCCGCAGCCGGATGGAAGACGATCTGGTGACCGACCTGCTCCGCCTCCGGGTGAACGACAGCGCGCTCACGGAGAGCGACGTGATCGGGTTCCTCTTCCTGCTCCTCGCGGCGGGGCTGGAGACGACGATCACGTTGATGACGCACCTCGCGTTGATTCTCGCCCGGCGCCCCGTGTGGATGGATCGCCTCCGAGCGGAGCCGGGGCTCATCCCGGGCTTCGTCGAGGAGGCCCTGCGCTTCGAGCCGCCCGCGCAGGCCGTGATGCGACTGACCCTCGCCGAGACGGAGCTCGGCGGCGTGCGCCTGCCCGCCCACGCGATGGTGGTGCTGCTCCTCGGCTCGGCGTTGCGCGATGAGGCGCGGTTCGAGGACCCGGACCGCTTCGACCCGGAGCGCCGCGCTCAGGCGAGCCTCGCGTTCGGCCACGGCGCCCACTTCTGCCTCGGCGCATCGCTGGCCCGGACGCAGGCCCGCGTGGTGCTGGAGGAGCTCACCCGCCGGTGCCGCCGGATCGAGCTCCGCGCCGAGCGTCTCGAGTGGAACGTGGCCCTCAACACCCGCTGCCCCTTGGCGCTCCCCGTCGAGGTGGTCCCGGCCTGACGCGTCCGCCGCGCGCGCGGCACGTCACCCCCGCACGTGGCTTGCCCATGTGTCGCGCTGTGCGCTCGTGGCACGAGCAGCAGGGCCGCGGTTTGCGATGGAGTCTCTCATGCGATCGGATCGTACCAGCATCGTCGTGCGCAAGAACGAAGAGGACCGCTTCGACTACCCGTTCTCCGCGTCCTGTCATCCCAAGATGGACGTCGTCGAGCGCCGCACGGTGCACTGGGTTCGCCGGCTGCGACTGCTGACCGACGACCGGGCGCTCGCGCGCATCAAGGCGGCGGGCGTCGCTCAACTGGCAGCATGGGTGTTCCCTTCGGCGAGCGTGCAAACCCTCCAGCTGGCGTCCGATTTCACCGCCGTGCTGTTTCTCCTCGATGACATTTACGACGAAGGCGAGCTCAGCTCGGACCCGCGAGCCGTCGCGAAGCTGAACGAGCGATACCTGGGCGAGCTCTTCGGGTACGTCGAGGCGGACATGGACGATCCCCTGACGCGCGGGTTGCTCGACATCCGCGATCGGCTCCGGCGCGGCCGTCCCCACTTCTTCCTGAACCGCTGGCTCTCGCACTTTCAATACTACTACGAGGCCAACCTCTGGGAGGCGAACAACCGGGCGCGCCGGAGGATCCCGCACCTCGACGAGTACATCATGATGCGACGCTACAGCGGAGCCGTCTATCCCTACTGCGATCTGGTCGAGCTGCTGCTCGATCAGCCGCTGCCTCTCGAGATCGTCCAGCATCCGCTGCTCCAGCGCGTCCGCGACATCTGCAACGACCTCCTCTGCTGGACGAACGACTACTTCTCGCTCGAGAAGGAGCTCCGGTCCGGCGAGGTGCACAACCTCATCCTCGTGCTCCGGGACAGGCACAAGATCACGCTGGAGGAGGCGGTCGCGCAGCTCAGGCGCATGCACGACGACCGGGTGGCAGAGTATCAGGACGTCAAGGAGAAGGCGCTCTCGTCGTGGTCGACCGGCGGAATCCGCCAGTACCTGGGCGCGATAGACGACATGATCGCCGGCCATCAGCGCTGGGCGCTCGCGGCGCTCCGGTACTCCGAGCCCGGCGGCGAGATCGCGCGCGCCGGGTGACCGCGGACGAGCCCCCCGCGAGCGGCGGGCGGCTCGCGCCCGTCAGGAGTGCAGCCTCGCCGCGGTGCGCCTCATCGCGTAGGCGATGCCCGCCTTGAGGTTGGCCCGCGTCTCTATCGCGCCGAGGTCCACGC
Source organism: Sorangium cellulosum (assembly GCF_004135735.1). Lineage (GTDB taxonomy): Bacteria > Myxococcota_A > Polyangia > Polyangiales > Polyangiaceae > Sorangium > Sorangium cellulosum_F. The sequence goes on from NZ_CP012670.1 coordinate 10,326,911, forward strand.
CGAGCGCGACCAGGCTCTGCGCCACGGCGGGGCGGAGCCCGGTGAGGATCGCCTTGCTCCCCAGGAGGCCCACGGCCTTGGCCAGGCTCATGAGGCTGCCCGCCACGCTCGTGTCCACGCTCTTCACCCCCGTGACGTCGATGATCACGACCCTCGCGGAGCTCGACGCGATGCCGTGCATCGCGGTCTCGAGCATCTGCTCGGCCCGCATATCGTCGATGGTGCCGACGATGGGCATCACCATCACGTCGTCGGTGATCGGGATGAACGGCGTCGACAGCTCGAAGAGCCGCGCGCGCTGGGCCTGGATGATGTCCTCCTGCATCCGGACGCGCTCCTCCTGCAGGCGGACGCGCTCGGCCAGCTCCACCTGCAGCCGGTCGTTCACCTCGCGGAGCTGCTCGTTGGACACCCGGAGCTGCTCGGTCCGCGCGGCGACCTCCTGCTCGAGCCCCTCGTAGAGCTTCGCGTTCTCGATGGAGATGGCGATCTGCGTGGAGAGCAGCGACAGGAGCTCGAGACGGCTCTGCGTGAATACCCCGGCCGACAGGTTGTTCTCGAGGTAAAGCACGCCAACGAGCCGGCCCTGACGCACGATCGGCGAGCACATCAGCGACCTCGTCTTCCGCTCCTGGATGTAAGGATCTCCGGAGAACCTGGCCTCCTGCGCCGCGTCGTCGAGGAGCACGCTCTTCCGCGTGCGCTGGACGTAGCTCATCACGGACAGCGGGACTTGCGCGGATGTGTCGACGGGCGTCCCCTGGAGCGCCCGGATCTGCTTCGGCTGCATGGCGCCCTCGGCCTCGACGAAGAGCGCGTCGCCGCGCGCGAGGGCCAGCACGCCGGACTGCGCGCCGACGTTCTCGAGCACGATCGTCATCAGGCTCTCCAGGAGCCTCTCCAGGACGATCTCGCTCGCCATCGCCTGCGACGCCTTGATGACGCTGAGCAGATCCAGGGCCGCGCCGTCGGCGCTGGGCGGCCCCGAGGTCGGCGTCGCCTGGTCGGGTGTCCCCTCGAGGATGAGCTCGGGGAACGCGGTGACGAGGCGCTGGCACTTCGCCTCGGCGCCCCACAGCGCGTAGCCGCGATAGGCCATGGTCATGTAGTGCTGGGCGATCGCGCGTCGGCCCATCCCCCGGTAGAACGAGGAGGCCAGCTCGCACGCCAGCGCCTCCTCGTGCAGGTACGCCTGCGCTCGCGCCCCCTCGATGGACCGGTCGTAGAGTGCCATCGCCTCGACCACGGCGCCGCTCACGCGCGAGAGCTCTGCGCTCACGAGATCGTGCTTGTGCCGGCAGTTCTCCGGGGCAGAGCGCGCCCACCCGTCGAGCCGCCGCTGGTTCGCGTGGACCCGCTCGAGCGCGGCCGCTCGCTCCTCCTCCGGGAGCTGACCGAGGGCGGCGAGGGCCGCGAGGGAGCCGTAGAAGTTGTGCTCGAGGTCGGTGATCATGCCGCCGGCGGCGTCCTGGTACTGCTCACCGGCGCGGAGACAGTCGTGGGCCCCCGCCGCGTCACCGAAGTGATAGAGCAGCATGCCCTTCGCGAGGTGCAGCGAAAAGAGGGATGTTCGGCTCTGCCCCAGGCACTCCGTCATCGTCGTCTCGTCGAAGCTGTCGCCGACCAGCCGACGCTTCTCCGCCGACGTGTCTCGCAGGCCGCGCACGAGCTGCTTCCAGATCTTGATGTTGTAGAGCTGGAACTGCTGGTTGAGCTTCAAGGAGAGGTCGACCGTGTGCTTCATCCGGAGCTCGGTCGTCGAGAGCTCCTCCCCCACGAAGAACGAGTGCACGGCGTACTGCATCGAGGTGTTCACGGCATACTCGATGTCTCCGGTGTCCAGGCCCACCTGAACGGCGTGCAGCAGCGGATCGAGCGTCTCCCGCAGGTGCCGCTTCCAGTGGTAGATGAGGACGTGGACAACGCCAGAGATCCTGCTCTCCAGCTCGACGGCGCCGAACCTGCGCGTGAGATCGAGCGCCAGACGGCCGAGCTGGAACCCCTCATCGATGTTGTTCATGACGCACTGGAGCACGCCGTAGATCGCGTAGGCGAACGCGGCGAGGGGCGAGTTGCCGTGCCGCGTGCAGAGATCCACCATCGTGAACGCGTTCACCGGAAGCAACGCCGGCTTCGCGAGGTACATGGCCGGATTCATGGTGGTCATGATCCGGATCGCGGCCAGCATCCGCTCGTCCGTCATCGCAGGGAGCTCGGCCAGCCGGACCGCGTCGGCGTTCGCCGGCGGCGCCTCGGTCAGCTCCACCTCCAGCATGCCGAGCACGCGCATGCCCAGGTCGATCGCGTCCTGCATGCGGTTCTGCGAGATGTAGAACTGGATGCGCGTCTCGTGGACCCGGATCGCCTCCAGCACGTCCCTGGCGTGCTCCTCGACGATCCGGGCGCACGCCTCCGCGCGATCGAAGTGGATCGTCAGGTACTCGAGCTCGGCCAGGTCGGTATAGACGGCGAGCGCCAGCGCGTGGTCCGTCCGCCACGCGTCGTCCGGCAGGAAGGCGGCGGCGGCGCGGAGGCACTGCACGCCGGGGCCGTGGGCCGTGGAGCGCCTCGCCTTCTGCGCGGCCCTCAGGTTCAGCGCCGCGGCCTCGCGGCGCTCCCGCCGGTCCACGAGGAGATCGGCGCTCAGGTTGATGTGCGTCACGATCTCGTAGATCCGCTCCTCGACCGCCTCGGGCGGGGTCTCCCGGAGCAAGAGCCGCGCGAGCTCCAGGTGAATCCTCCTTCGCTCGTCCTCCGGGAGCATCCTGTAGGCCGCCTGCTGCACGCGGTCGTGCAAGAACCTGTACGCGACCGAGCCCCCGTCGGCCTCCTCGAGGAAGCGCGCGAGCTTGTAATCGCCGTCCAGCGGCACGATGAGCCCCGTCTCGAGCGCGTCCCAGAGGTCCTCGTCCGTGGCCCGCTGGTCCTTCTGATGGACGAGCGCGAGGAGCGATAACCCGAACTGATTGCCGATGCACGCCGCGAGCTGGAGCACCCGCTGCGCCGGCGCCCGCAGCCCCTCGATCCGGCGGATCATCAGGTCGACGACGTTGTCCGCGACCCCCATCCGCTCGATCTCGGCCGTGTCCCACCGCCACGTGCCCGTCTCCGAGCTGAAGCAGAGCCGGCCCTCGCGGCGGAGGCTCTCCAGGTACTGGATCGTGAAGAACGGGTTCCCGTCGGTCTTCGTCGAGATGATGTCCGAGAGCGGGCGACACTCGTCCGGGGGCGAGCCGAGCGTGTCGGACACGAGCTGGTTGACGTGCTCGGCGGCGAGCGGCTTCAGCGTGATCGTGCGGACGCGCGCCCCGCCCTCGCGGAGCGCGCTCAGCATCATCATGAGCGGGTGCGCGTCGTCCACCTCGTTGTCCCGGTAGGTGCCGATCAGCATCAGGTGGCGGATGTCGGGGTCCTCCAGGAGGACGCTGATGAGGTTCAGCGAGCCCGAGTCGGCCCACTGGAGATCGTCGAGGAACAGCACGAGCGCCCGCGTCTTCCGCGCGATGGCGCCGATGAAGCTCCGGAACGTCAGGTTGAACCGGTTGCGCGTCTCGATGGGGCCCAGGTCCGGGACCGGCGGCTGCTTGCCGAGGATGAGCTCGATCTCCGGGATCACCTCGGCGACGACCTGGCCGTTCGGGGAGACGGCCGCGAGGATCCTAGACCTCCAGTCGGCGAGCTCGTCCTTGCTCTCCATGAGGATCCGCCGGACGAGCTCCCGCAGCGCGGCGATGAGGGACGCGTACGGGATGTTGCGCGCGAGCTGGTCGAACTTGCCGGCCGCGAAGTACCCGCCCTCCCGCGCGATCGGCTTGTGGATCTCGTTCACGATCGCCGACTTGCCGATCCCGGAGTAGCCGGCCACGAGGACGAGCTCCGACGGGCAGCCCTGGCCGCCCTCCTGCCCGGACCCGCCGATGTTCCTGAAGGCCGCCATCAGCGCCTCGACCTCCGCCTGCCGGCCGTAGAGCTTCTGCGACACCTGGAGCCGGTTCGGCTTGTCCCTCCGCCCGGGGACGAAATCCGCGCCCGTCGCGCGGTTCTCGAGGATGTCGAGGCAGGCCTCGAGGTCCGCCTTGAGGCCGAAGGTGCTCTGGTACCGGTCCTCCGCCGTCTTCGAGAGCAGCTTCATGATGATCCTGGAGAGGGCCTCCGGGATCTCGGGCCTGAGCTGGCGCGGGGCGACAGGCGTCTTCGCGATGTGGTGGTGCACGAGCTCCATCGGATCGGTCGTCTCGAAGGGGAGGCAGCCCGTCGTGAGCTCGTAGAGCGTGACCCCGAGGGAGTAATAGTCCGACCGGAAGTCGATCGCCCGGTTCATGCGGCCCGTCTGCTCGGGCGAGATGTACTGGAGCGCCCCCTCGCCGGCCGTCCACGGGTCGTACACCGCGGGGCGCTCCCCCGGCAGGAGGGAGGCGATGGAGAAATCGGTGAGCTTCGTCGTGCTCGTGCCGGTCTCGACGATGATGTTGCTCGGCTGGATGTCCTTGTGGATGATGTTCCGCTCGTGGACGGCCCCGAGCGTGTCCGCGAGCTGGAGCGCTACCCGGATCGCCCGCGCGAGGTCGACGCCGCGCCCGTTGCTCTCGTCGATCAGCGAGCGCAGCGAGCGGCCCGCGAAGTACTCCATGCTGAGGGCGGCGTAGTCGAGGCGCACCTCGAGATCGTGGACCTTGACGATCCCATCCAGGTCGAGCTCCCGGGTGATCTCGTACTGGCGCTTCAGGATGGCGACGTTGCGGGTGCCGTTCTTGCCCTTGCGTGCGACCTTGATGACGCGCAGCTCCCCCGTGCCCTTCCTCCGGCCGAGATAGACACTGCTGCGCGTCCCGTCATGCAACGTGTCGATGAGCTCGTGATTCAACAGATCGACCATGTCGATCACCCCCAAGGATTGCTGCGATTCTCTCCGTCTCGCGTCGACGGCGAGCGCCTCATGCGCGGCTCTCGCCGGTGCGCATGAGGGCTGGCTCCTCAGCGAAACCATCGGCGAGCCCCGGGGCGTGTGGGCAAGAATGCGGGCGGGCAGCCTCGGCGGATCGCACATTTGTAAGCAATCGAAACGTACGCCGCGTGTCAAGGCCGAACCGCCGCCCGAATCGCGCGCGCAGGGCGTCCTCCGGGGCGAGCGCAACGCGGCGTCGCGCCCCCGAGCGACGCCGCGATGGCAGCTCCGCAATGCGCCGGCGGCCCGCCCCCCCCGGGGTTCAGGTCGTGCCGGGCGGGGCGACCCGCCGGCGCTCCCGGTCGAGCTTGTACAACCGGACGCGACGCGGCGGTGGAATCGCTCGAGCGACGGCACGATCGACGGCACGACGGCTGGCGTCGGACGGCGGGCGCCACGGGAGGATGCGGCCGGCGGGGCCAGGGGGAGAGCGCGAGGCCGCCCCCGCGCGGCCCCGTCGGCCCGAGGTCGCGTCGCGCAGAGATCGCCTCACCGGCGACCACCGCCGCGCACCCGCGCGCGCGTTCACCCCGGGAGGATCACGGCGACGCCCCGCGAGGGAGCGAATCGGCCATCAGAAATCAGCAGCTTCCATTGCCTCGCTTGCAGCAATCCTCCCACAGGTACGAGGTGAGGGCGCGGAGCGCATCGTGGTCGGCCCTGTAGTAGTGGAAAGTCCCCTCTCCCCTGCTCTTCAGGATGCCAGCCTCGACGAGCCGTTTCAGGTGATGGCTCAGCGTCGAGGCCGGAAGGCTGACGTGCTCCTGGATCGCACCTGCGGATGCCCCCTCCTCGCCAGCCTGAACCACGAAGCGCAGCACATTCAGTCGCACCGGGTGGCCCAGCGCCGCGAGCTGTCCAGCATGATGGTCTAGTGTTGACGACATACCTCATTCGTATCAATGCGAAAATAACGTTGCAAGCGCGCACAGGGGGACGGGCGCCGCGCCCGGGGCGCAGGTTCCTCCTGCTGTTCCTCCTCCTGCGGAGGGTCGGTCTCGTTCGGCAGAATCACCGCCAGGGCGCCAGGGGGAGAGGACGTCGGCGGGGTGGAGGCGTCAGGGGGGAGAGAACGTCGACGGGGGGGAGGCGCCAGGGGGAGAGAACGTCGGCGGATTCAAGACGCCAGGGGGGCGCCGAGGGCGTCAGGGGACGAGGAGAAGCGACGAGCTGCCCTCTTTCCCCTCTCTCCCTTGCGCTCCTTGCGGGTCACCCAGGCGCCGCAGCGCCTCGCGGCGAGGTCACTTCCCGGCCGCCGCCTCGGAGCCCGGCCGGCGGGGCTCCCGCGCGCCCGCGAACGCGCTGCCCTCGCGGCCGATCGCCGGCGCGTCGGCGATGTGCCCGCGCTCGTCGAGGCTGTGGCCCATCGCGCCGAGCGCCTTCTGGAGCTCGTCGGGGAAGCCGCCCTTCTCGATGAACAGCTTGTCGGGGAAGTCCTGCTGGTGGAAGCGCGGCGCGTTGACGGCCGTGGTCACGTCGAAGCCGAAGTCGACCGCGTTGGACAGGATCTGGAAGACGGCGGTGAGGATCGTCGGCCCGCCCGCGGCGCCGAGGACGAGCTCCACGCGCCCGTCCTTGTCCGTCACGATGGTGGGCGACATCGACGAGAGCATGCGCTTCCCGGGGGCGATGGCGTTGGCCTCGCCCTGCACCAGGCCGAACTGGTTCGCCGTGCCCGGCACCGTGGCGAAGTCGTCCATCTCGTTGTTCAGCAGGAAGCCCGCGCCGGTCACGGTCACCCCCCCGCCGTACCACCCGTTCAGCGTCGTCGTGAGCGCGACCGCGTTGCCCTGGGCGTCGACGACCGAGAAGTGCGTCGTGTGCGGCCCGCGGCCGCCCGAGTCCTTCCTGGAGCCGGCGAGCGCGGTGGTCGGCGTCGCGCGCTCCGGATCGATCGAGGCGCGCTGCTTCTCCGCCCAGGCGACCGAGAGCAGCTCGTCGACCGGGTTCTTCACGAAGTCGGGATCCCCGAGGATCTCGTTGCGCGCGAGGAACACGCGCCGCATCGTCTCGGCCACCACGTGCACGTGCGACGGCGAGTGCCAGCCGAGCTTCGCGACGTCGAGCCCCTCGAGCGTGTGCGCGATCATCGCGAGGGCGATGCCGCCCGACGAGGGCAGCGGCATCGAGGTGACGCGGCGCCCGCGGTACTCGAAGACGACCGGCTCGCGCCACTTCGCCTTGTAGCCCTTGAGGTCCGCGGCCGTGATGAGGCCCTTGCCCCGCCGCATCTCCGCCACGATGAGCTCGGCGGTCTTGCCCTCGTAGAAGCCCGCCGGGCCCTTCTCGGCGATGCGCTCCAGGGTGGCCGCGAGATCCGGCGACCTCCACGTCGCGCCGACCTTCAGCGGCTCGCCGCCCGGCAGGAACAGCGCGGCCGAGGCCGGGAACCGCTCGAGCCTCTTCGCGACCCGCGCGACCGTGTTCGCGAAGTTCTCGTCGACGGTGAAGCCCTCCCTCGCGAGGCGGATGGACGGCGCGACGAGCTCGGCCCACGTCTTCTTCCTCGATCCGAGCTTGTCGTACGCCTCCCAGAGCCCCGCCACGCTGCCCGGCACGCCGGCCGCGAGGTGGCCGACGCGCGAGCCGTCCGTGGGCTTGCCGTCCTTGCCCCGGAACATGTCGCGCGTGGCCTTGCCCGGCGCGGTCTCGCGGAAGTCGAGCGCGTGCTCCTTGTCGCCGAGGCGCGCGACCATGAACCCGCCGCCGCCGAGGTTGCCGGCCGACGGGTGCACCACGGCGAGCGCGAACGCCGTCGCGATCGCCGCGTCGACGGCGTTGCCGCCCGAGGCGAGGATGTCCGCGCCCACCTTCGAGGCGAGCGCGGCGTCGCTCGACACCATCGAGGGGCCGCGCACCGGCGGCGCGCCCTCGGGGTGGGGCCACCCCGCCGGGAACCGCGGCGCCGGCGCCACGGGCGCGGGCGGCGGCGCGGGGGTGGGCGCCGAGGCGGCGCTCGGCGGCGGGGGCGGCGGGGGCGGAGCCGGCGGCGGGACGGCAGCCTCGCAGCCGGCCAGGAGGACGACCGCGAGCAGGCGATGCCAGGAGCGGAGCTTCATCGCCGCGGCTTATAGCCCAGGCCCGCCGCCGCTCGTAGCGCCGAGCCGCGGCCGATCGCGCGCGCCGTCACGGCGCCCCTGGGATCCGCGCGGGTCGCGTGATCCACCTCGCGCCGTGATCCGTCACGGCTGTCCAGCGCTTCGCTGATCGGCTGTACCGCGGGGGGTGAGCAGGAGAGCAGCGCGCCGCGCACAGCGTGCGTGGAGCATGGCGTCTTACCGAGGCGCCCGCGCACGCCCCCCGGCGCCGCGAAATGATCCGTGTTGGTCGTTGGCTTGGGGGCGTCGTCGCGCTTGGGTATGATCGGCCCCGGATGTTTCCGACGGAGCCCGCTCCCGGGACGATTGGGGCCTACAAGATCCTCCGGCGCCTGTCCGGTTCTGGGCCCACCAGCGTCTATCTCGGGCGGCTGGACGGCCCGCTCGGGTTCCGGCGCGTGAGCGAGCTGAAGCTCGTCCCGAACACGGCCGAGGGCGACCCGCGCTTCGGGGACGAGCTCGCGCGCGAGGCGTCGATCTGCGCGTCGCTGAATCACCCGGCGATCGTGCGGATGTTCGATTTCTTCGAGCACGACGGCAAGCTCGTGCTCGTGCTGGAGCACGTGGAGGGCGTGAACCTCAATCGGCTGCTCCAGCACCTGTCGTCGCGGCAGCAGAAGCTCGCGGACGCGGCGGTGTACTACGTGGTGCACTGCCTCGCGGGCGCGCTCGCGCACGCGCACGGGGCGACCGACGAGCACGGCAGCCCCACGCCGGTCATCCATCGCAACCTGCACCCCGAGAACGTCGTGATCGGGTGGGACGGGCAGGTGCGCCTGACGGGCTTCGGCCTCGGCAAGATCCTCGGGCGCACGCCGGACACGATCGCGGGCGTGGTGAAGGGGGCGCCGGGGTTCATGGCGCCCGAGCAGGTGCGCGCCGAGCGCGTGACGACGAAGGCCGACATCTACGGGCTGGGGCTCCTGCTCTGGTCGCTGCTCTCGGGGCGCCGCCCGCCCGCGGACGGCACGCGTCCGCCGTCCATCTCGTCGATCCGCCCGGAGATCCCGCGCCCGATCGCGGCGCTGCTCGACACGGCGCTCTCCCCGTCGCCGGACAACCGGAAGCTCACCTGCCAGGACGTCGAGCAGACGCTCGCGAAGGTGTCGCGGCCCGAGCGGGGCAAGTCCGAGCTGGTGACGCGCGTGCAGTCCGCGCACGCGACGATCGAGCTCGAGGACGCGGATCCCGAGGAGGATCGGCGTCCGACGATCCCGGTCAAGGGCAAGGGGGGCCAGACCGCGAGGCCTGCGGCCGACGCCGCGAGGTGGCTCGCGAAGGATCGCCTCGCGAGGGACGGGAGCCCGGCGCCGCCGCGGCCCGGGGGGCCGCTGGCGCAGACCGCGCCCCCCACGGCGGCGGCCGCCGAGGCGCTGGCGGGGTCGGCGCGGCGGGACGGGCCGGGGAAGACCGCCGCGCCGGGGCCGGATCCGATCACGATCCCGGTGCCGGCGAACCACGCGCCGCCGCTCCCAGGCGATCCGAAGGGGGAGGCGGCGAGGGGCGCGGGGGCGAACGGCGGGGGGTTGAAGGGCGGGGGATCGAACGGCGGGGGGCCGAGGGGGGACGGGGCGAAGGGCGAGGCGCGGAAGCCTGGGCTGCCGGATCGCGAGACGTTCGGCCGGCTGTTCGAGGCGTCGCGGCGCGCGGCGGAGCGCGACGCGGAGGCCGAGGAGGCGCTGGCGGGCGGGATGGCGACGTTGCCCGACGAGGCCGATCCGGTGCTCGAGGACGGGAGCTCGACGCTGCCGGGCGCCGCGCCTTCGCTGGCGCCGCTCGGCGCGTCGCCCTCGGGGATCCCGGAGGCGATCCGCTTCGGCCCGCCGCCGGCCCTCCCGGCGGATCTGGCCCCGGTGTTCTTCGGCCCGGCGGCGGCTCCGGCGTCGTCGCCGGAGTCGTCCGTGACGCCGTCCGGCGTGGAGGTCCCCGTGGCTCCGCCTGGCCTGCCGCCGCCTGGCCTGCCGCCGCCTGGCCTGCCGCCGCCGGGCATGGCGCTGCCCGTGGGCTCGGTGGGCCTGACGCCGACCGGCGGCGTTTCGCAACCGGGCGCGGCGGGACTGACCGGGGCCTCGGCGGCCGCGTCCTCGGGTGTGCTCGGCGCGTCGCTGCGCCGGGGCTGGGCGTCGCTGCGCCGGGGCTGGGCGTCGCTGTGCGAGCGATGGCCGGTGCTGCGCCGGGGCTGGGCGTCGCTGCAGCGGGGCTGGGCGTCGCTGCGCCGGGGCTGGGCGTCGCTGCACGAGCGATGGCCGGCGCTGCGCCGCGGGGGACCGATGCTGCGCCGGGGCGGGGAGCTGCTCCGCGAGGGCTGGGCGTCGCTGCGCCAGGGCTGGGCGTCGCTGCGCCGGCGATGGCCGTTGCCGCGGTGGCAGGTGCCGCGGTCGCTGTCGCCGATCGGGACGATCGCGGTCTCGGCGGTCACGGCGACGATCGTCGCGGTGCTCTGGATCTACATCGCGCGACGGGAGGCGCCGGTGGTGATCACCACGGCGCCGGTCGACGCGACGCCGGAGCTCGAGTCGGACGCGACGGCGGCGCTGCCGCCGAGCGAGCAGCCTTCAGAGGAGCGGAGCCCGGGGTCGCAAGCGCCGGCAGTGAAAGCGTCCGCGGCGCGCGACGCGGAGGCGAAAGAGGCGGCGGCCAGAGAGGCAGCGGCCAAGGAAGCGGCCGCGAGAGAGGCCGCGGCGAAGGAGGCCGCGGCGAAAGAAGCAGCGGCGAAGGAGGCCGCGGCGAAAGAAGCAGCGGCCAAGGAGGCCGCGGAGAAAGAAGCGGCGGCCAAGGAGGCCGCGGAGAAAGAAGCGGCGGCCAAAGAAGCAGCGGAGAAAGAAGCGGCGGCCAAAGAAGCAGCGGAGAAAGAAGCGGCGGCCAAGGAGGCCGCGGAGAAAGAAGCGGCGGCCAAAGAAGCGGCGGCCAAGGAGGCCGCGGAGAACGAGGCGCGGAAGGTGCCTGACCTCGCCACGCTGCCCAAGGGGCATGGCGTGCTCACGGTGGGGTTCCCCGAGACGGGGGGCGTCTATGTGAACGGGAAGCACGCGGGGCCGGTCAACGAGCCGCTGGTGGTGCGCTGCGGTCGCTTCTTCGTGCGCGTGGGGAAGCCGGGGGAGACGAAATACCCCGAATGGCTCAGCGCAGGTGTGACGGCGCTGGTGCCCTGTCAGAATACCACGCAGGTCGATATCCGTCCGAACTCCGCCGCGAGGGCGAAGAAGCGCTAGCCGCCGAGCTTGCGCTGGCGCGGGCTGCCCTGCGCGGCCGCGTCGCCCGGCGGGACGCCCCGCTTCACTTCCTCTTCGCCTCGTCCATGACGCCGGCCAGGTGCTCGCGGAAGTTCGTGATGTAGCCGCGCAGGAAGATCTGATAAAGATCCTGCCCCTCCCCTTGCGCTTCCGCGAGGACCTCCGGGGGAAGCGCGCCCAGCACCCGCGCCGCCTCGGCCAGCGACGCGGCTGGTCTGTCCAGCCTGAGCGGCGTGCTGCGGAAGTGCGGATGTGACAGCAGGGCACGAGCGATGGCGGTCGACACCAGATCGGCCACGGTCGGGATCGAATACGTGATGTTGATCGAGAGCGAGTACCCGCTCGCCGCTGTCTCATGCCAGATCCCGCGCGGCAAGAAGAGCAGCGACCCCGCGCTGAGCTCCTCGACCATCGGCGGCTCTCGGGTGGGCGTGGGCGTCCCCTGCCAGTAAGGGGCCAGGTTGGGAGGGACGAAGGGATACGTCTCGACCTCGTAGTGCACCACGGGATCGGTGGCGTTGTCGTTGTTCCACAGGTTCCAGCGCTTCACCCCGCCCATGTGGAAGACGAAATTGTAGTACGCGTCGAAGTGCGCCGGGAACCCGCTGCTGCTCGGGGAGGCGTAGACGATGGCCTTGCCCGTCACACCTGCGGGCAGCCGGAGGATGCCGGCGAGCGTGCCCACGACGCGCGCGAGCTCGGGCGAGAAGAGGTCGGCATGATCGAGCTCCAGGGTGGCGCCGGCAGCGTAGTACTTCAGCGCCTGCTCGGGCCGGATCAGGAACCGATCGCGCAACCCCGCCGTCTCGTCCCAGCACGGCCCGCCGACGGCCATGATCGGCGCAGGGTAACGGGCGATGAAGCGCTCCAGGTCGGCCGCCTCCGCGAAGCCGGGCAGCGAGCGGAACGCCTCCGCGCTGAACCGCCGATGCAGGTGGGTGCGCGGGAGCCCCTCCTCGTTGCCGCCGAGCCCTGCGACCCAGTCACCCAAACGCTCGCTCCACGTGTCGGTCCTCGATGTCTCCATGAGCTCATCCCTGTCGTGCTTTACGATGGACTGTCAGGCGCCCGCTCCGGGAACGATCTGCGGCGGCTGGATCCGGTGCGTCACGAGCCCGTCGAGCAGCGCGAGGTTGACGACGCGCAGCACGCCCTCCCAGCCGCGCGCCTGGGGATCCTCGATCACCCGCAGCGCCGCCGCGCGCAGCGCGTCCGCGTCGAGCCACTCCCGCGCCGCAGGCGAGCCGTCGAGCGCCGCCTCGAGCAGCCGCCCGCCGTCGGCGCCGAGCAGGCTCGCCATCTCCCTGGCGGCCAGGGCAGCCCCCCGGCCGTAGAAGAACGGCACCTTCTCGCGCACCGCGAGCGCCTCCGGCAACAAGGGGCCCACCGCCGCGCGCAGCACGCGCTTGTCGTACAGCCACCGCGCGGCGAGCGCCGGATCGAGCCCCAGCCGGGCGGAGGTCAGCACCACCGGGTGATCGAGGAAGGGCACGCGGTTCTCCATGCTCACGGCGGCCGCTGTCCGATCCTCGTTCCACAGGTTGAACAGCTCGAGATCACGGCACTTGCTGGTGATGTAGTCACGCCAGCCCCTGTCTCCAGGGAGGGCCGTCGCCTCCGGCGGCCGCGGCCGGCCGCGGACGACCGGGGCGCCGAGATCACGATTCCAGTGGGCGGCCAGGTCGATCGTGCGGTGAGCCGAGATCTCGCCGGCCAGGAGATCCACGGCCGTGAGGAAGTCGTCCCAGCCGCCGCCGGGCGGGGCGAACAGCGTGCTGTAGCCCCCGTTGAACTCGTCGCTGCCTTGCCCCGACAGCGTGACGCGCACGCCGCGGTGGGAGCGCGCGAGGCCCACGTAGATGGCCATCTTGTAGAGCTGCTCGGGGCCGGTCAGCGGGTTCTCGGTGATGGCGAGCAGGCCGGTCCACAGGTCGGCATCCAGCTTCGGCCAGACGTCCGACGGAGCCCACGAGGCGAGCGGGAGCCCGAGCGCGTCCGCCGCCGCGTGGGCCGCGCCGAGATCGCCCGAGAGCTCCGCCGCCGGGGCCGAGCTCGTGACGCACAGCGGACGCGCCCCGCCGGCGCGCGCCAGCGCGGCGATGGCCACCGAGTCGATGCCGCCGGAGAGGAAGAGCGCCACGTCCGCCTCGCCGCTCAGGCAATCTGCGACGGACCTCTCCAGCGCCTCTCGATACGCGGCGACCGGCGCCTCGGCAGGGGTCGTGGCGGCGGGCCCTCCCTCCGCGCCGGTCGAGCCGGCCAGGCAGGCCCCGAGCCGCCACCAGCGCCGCGTGGACACCCTCCCGTCCGTCATCGATATCGTCACCACCTCGCCGGGCCGGACGCTCTCCGCCCCGGCGTACCAGCGCGCGGGGTCTGGCCAGGAGAGGCAGGGATAGCGGGCGAACCACGGATCGGAGAGCGCGGCTCCCCAGTCGATCCCGGCCGGCGCCTCCACCAGCGAGGTGAGGGCAGACACCTCCGACGCCACGGCGATCCGGCCGCCTCGCACGCTGTAGAACATCGGCTTGATGCCGAAGCGATCGCGCGCGAGGTGCACCTTCCGCTCGGCCAGATCGACGACCACCGCGGCGAACATCCCGCCCAGACGCTCCAGCGCGGCGAGCCCGTGGGCGCGGTAGAGCGGCAGCAGCACCTCACAGTCCGAGCCGCTGCGCCAGCGATGGCCAGACCCGACGGCCGCGCGCAGCGCATGGTGGTTGAAGATCTCGCCGTTCACCAGCACGGCCACGGTTCCATCCTCGCTCTGGAAGGGCTGGAGCCCGGCCTGGCTGGGATCGTTGATGGCCAGGCGGCGGAAGCGGAGGTCGACGCCGCGGCGGGCGAGCCGCCCTTCACCGTCCGGCCCACGAGCGAAGAGGCGAGTCACCGCCGCGTCCACCGCCCGCACGTCGCGCGGACCGAGCTCCTCGTCTCCCAGGGCCACAAGACCAACGATGCCGCACATCGATCCCCCTCAACCCTTCTCCTGGGGGCTCGAGCCCAGCCCCGCCGCCGACGGCTCGTCTCCCGCAGCGCGCCGGAGCAGGCCCGCGGTGATCGTCGGCAGCATCAGCGCCGCCCCCACCACGAAGACGCTCCCTTCTCCGAGCGTCGAGACGAGCAACCCGAAGATCACGCCCGCCAGGATCTCGCCCGCGGCGCCGATCCCGGAGACCAGCGACAGGATGGTGGCCCGCCGCGCCTGGGGCGCGCCTCTGGCGATGACGCTCTTGAGGATCGGATCGCGCACGTCCTCCATCGCGAGCAGCAGGGCGATGGCCATCAGCGCCGGGGCCCCGGAGAGGAGCACCACGGCCGCGCACAGCGCCACCACGGCGAGATCCACGGCGGCCACCGCGGCCAGGGGCGCGCGGTCGATCCGCGCCGTGAGCCGCGCGCCGAGCGTCAGGAACACGAGCACGACGAGCGCCGCGGCGAACGTCACCCCCCCCATGGCCTGAGGTGACGTGCCACGGTCCACCAGCGCAGGCTGGTAGAAGCGAGCGATGCCATCGAAGACCATGGCGGCGAACAGGGTCATGATCGCCACGCGCCCTCCCAGCCGCCATCGGAGGAGGTCGGAGGCGCTGGCGCGCGTGTGGGCCAGCATGCCGCGCAGCCCGAGCGAAGGCTTCTCCGGCGCGTGCGCGAGCTCCGGGCTGCGCGCAGCGAACCTGGCGCCGAGCAACACCCCGAGCTGAACGGCGAAGAGCGCGGCGATCACGAGGAAGAGCAGCGTGGGAGAGCGCTGGTAGACCCAGCCGCTCCCGGCCGCGCCCAGGACGAGCGCGATCACGTTGATGCGCGAGTTGTCGAGGAACGTGCGCGTCAGCCGCTCCTCCGGGACGAGGCCGGAGATCCAGCTCTCGTAGGCGCCCGACATGAAGGCTTCTCCCGCCGCCCAGGTCACCATGACGACACAGGCGAGGCCGAACCCCTGGATGAAGCCGAATCCCACCCAGGTGAGCACCATCAGCGCGGTGCCGGTCAGCAGCGAGCGGCGATCCCCCCAGTGGTCGGCCAGCGCGCCGGTCGGCACCTCGAAGATGAACTTGACGGCTTCAAAGAGCGTTCCCAGCAGGCCGATGCTGATCAGATCCATGCCGCGCGAGTAGAGGTACGCGACCCACAGCGGGCTGAACAGGCCCAGGCTCAGCCCCCTGAGGGCGCCGACGACGTGGTAGGCGGGAACGCGCATGGCGAGCCTTCAGGGCTCCTTTCGTGGCCGGATGAGCGCCACCTCCCACTCGCCGCTCCGGCGAATGTCGAGCTCGATCGCGAGCTCCTCCGCGTGGACGCGCATGACCTCCACGGAGAAGCGGTCGAGCTCGGGCAGCTCGACGTCCATGAAGAAGAACACCTCCGGCTGGGGGTCATGGTACCACGCCCGGGAGCGCACGAGGAAGCCTCCCTCTGCCGCCGAGACGATGACCTCGTCGTAGAGCATGCGCCGGCCGGCGGCGAAGATCTCGGCGAACTGCGCCGCATTGCCGGTGCCGTGCAGCGTGCGCCAGCCGTCGTGGAAGCCGTGGTCGCGGTACTGCTCGACCACGAAGCGCGCGCATTGCTCGGGCGTGAGCCCGGCCCGGCGGCCCAGCGCCACCATGCCCACGAGGTTGTTCAGCACGCCGAGCGCCCGCAGGCGCAGCCACTCGGCGGGCTCGGGCGGCGTGTTCATCGGCCCGGGGAGCGGAGGCGGATAAGGCGGATTACTCATGGGGACGAACGATCTTCTTGTCGATGAGCTGCTCGATGAAGTGGATCGTGTCCGGGAGGACCTCGTCGGCCGGGGCGTCGTACTGTCGAGCGATCTCGCCGGCGATGGCGCCCACCGTGCGCTCTCCGTCGATGAGGCGGAAGATCGTCGCAGCGGTGTCGTTGAGGGCCATCATGGGGTTGATGACGACGCCTTTGGCGTGCTCGCGCCATTCGACGCCTTCGGCGAGTGCAGGGATGAAGCTGGCATCAAGCATCGGGTGCATTCCTCATGGGATGAGAGGAGGAGCCTCGAGGCCCCGACCCTGAGATCGGAGCCCCGAGGCTGCTCGGTTACCGCCGGTGAGGGCGGGCTCGTGCGGCGATCCTTGACCGTCCATCCGCCGCCGGCGAGGGCGGCGCTGGGCGGATCAATGGGCGCCGGCGAGGATCGCGGTGCGCAGGTCGACCATCTTCGGCTGCACGTAGCGCTTCATGAGAATCTCCTTTCAGGGCAGTGCCCCAGCGGTCTGGTCCGATGTTTCCTGGCCATTCATCCAGCCACCCAGCCGCCGGCGAGGGCGGCGTCGGGCGGATCAATGGCCGCCGACAACGATCGCGGTGCGCAGATCGATCAGCTTCGGCTGCACGTAGCGCTTCATGAGCATCACCTCCTTTCTTCGTGGCTCCGGGTTAACGCCGGGCGGTGAGCGCCCATGCGATGCTGTTGACGGGGGATGGCTCGGATACCCGAGCCGGCTCCTCGATCTCGTCGATACAGTCGAGCACCGCGGCCATGTCGAGCTCGAACGGCTTGATCTCGAAGCCGACGATCCCCGCGGCGCGCGCGTGCTCTCCAACAACCTGCTGAGGAACTGCTTCCCGCAGCGATTTGACGAGGATGCCGGCGATCTCGGGGTCGGAGAGGTTCGCCTGTAGATAAGGGATCATCTCGGGGCTCGGCTCCACATCGAAGATGGAGAGGACCCCGCCTGGACGGAGGATGCGCCAGCACTCGGCCAGCCCACGAACCGGATCCGCCCAGTGATGGTAGCAGGACCACGAGATCACGACGTCCGCGTACCGATCCTCGAACGACAGCGCGTGGACATCCTGCTTCACCAGCTCGATGCGCTGCGCCTCGGGCCTCCCTGCGAGGTTGTCACGGGCCAGATCCAGCATCGCGGGGTTGATGTCGACCCCGATCACCGTGGCCTCGGGGAACCGCCGGGCCAGCGCCCGCGACAGGAACCCTGGGCCCACGCCCATATCGACGATCCGGCTTGGCCTGGATGTCGTTTTCAGCTCGAGATCCCGGGCCAGTATCGGGTTGATCCATTCCTGGTACTGCCGGATGAATCGATCGTTGGCCAAGCATCCAGCTCGATCGAGCACGCTGCGCCTCCTTGTCCCACCAAAAGGAACGCCACGCTTGCGCGGGCCACAGCGGTCTCCCCAGTCTGCTGTGGATAACAGGAGCTGTAACGGTTGGTCGAGTTTGTGTCAAGATTGTTTTCGTGCTCATTGGCAGGGGTCGATTTTTTGGTCGTGCTTGCGGTTGCAATGAATGGCCGATCCAAGGCGTATCGGGCGGTCGGGCGCGAAGCCATGGCAGCATCATGCCATCTGCTCATGGGGCTTCGAACGGGGCTCGCTTGCTCCCCGGTTCCTTTGAGATGGCTCGGATTGTGTACTGGGGCAGCGCGGCGCCTCCTCCTTGGGCTTGCAGGAGGCGGAGGGCATGGACGCCGCAGCGGCATGAGACGCGACGAGGATGAGACGCGACGAGAACGGCGAGATCAACGGTTCAGACCCGGCGATTATGCCAGCGCAGCATCCCGTCGCTGCAGCGGGCTGCCCGGCAGCGGGGGTCCACGAAGCGTCCCCGCTTCAATCTTGTTCATCCTGGGACGATGCTGGTCGCCGCTATCGAGGACGCTGGCCGCGGATGCCGCCGGTGGCGGGCGCGCAGCGATCATCGGCTGGAATGCTGCTGGATGCTTGACTTGTCCGGCCGCGCATCAATCGCGCGCCTCACGCCGCGCTCGATCGCGAGCGCTGAGCCTTCCCGGCCGGCGCATTGACCGACGGCTCGGCCGTCGGCCATCGGCGAGATCACGCGGCCTCGGCCAGCGTCGACGGCACTTCCGGGAGCTCCCAGCCGCGCGTCCGGATCTCCTCATTGATCCAGCGGATGTGGCGCCGCTCATCCTGCCAGTTCGCCTCCACCATCCGCCGGACCTCCGCCGGCAGATCGCTCGCGAGCGCCGAGGCGTAGGCGTCGTTCGTGAGCTCCTCGTTGCCGCGCATGGCGACGAGCGCTGTCCGGTCCTCGCGCGCCGACAGCTCGGTGTACCGGCGGATGCACAGGCCACGATCGTCGGCCTCCTCGGGCAGGGCGGTGCCGAGCGCGTCCGAGAGCTCGCGCACGTGCCGCTCATGATCTTGCCGGAACGCTTCGAGCTGCTTCTTGATCTCCGGCGCCTTGCAGACGTCGCTCGCCACGCGGTATGCCTCGGCCGCCGCCATGTCGAGCAGGATGAGCCCGGTGATCTGCTCCAGAGCCTGGGCGTCGCCGATGGAACCTCCTTCGCTCGTTGCCTTGTTCTGCTCGACCTTCGGGTCGTGGGGTGCCTTTGCCATGGGGTGGAGCCTCCTTCCAGGCATGCTGTAAGGCCGACCGTCGCGAGCCGAAAGGCGGCGTGGCCGCGATTGCCGGGAAGCGGCGCGGTCGCGATGGCAGCGCCGTGCCCGAGCGACCGGCGGCGGGTCGATTGCCAGCGGGCCGATCCGCGGCGGGCCGATCAGGGTGCGTTGCGGGAGCGGGTTGGATCGGGACGGCGGGGCAATCGGAGAAGCGGGTCAACGCGGAAGCGGGGCGCCGTTCACGGGCGGGGTATCGCTCACGGGCGGGATATCGCTCACGAGCGGGCGTCGCTCATGGGCGGGGCGTCGCCGGCGGTCCCGCGACCGGCGACGCTCCAGCGCCGGGCGCAGCAGCGCCGGGCGCAGCAGCGCCGGGCACGGGCTGGGGCGCCTGGCCCGGCTCCGCGCCGCGCGCGCGGCGCGTGGCGAAGATCTTCGCCAGCGGGGCTGTCACGGTGCGGAGAGCGGGGTTCACGTCGGAGGCGGCCTTGGCGACGCCGTAGGCGACGAGCGCGGGGCTCCACGCCTCGGCCGCCCAGGCGAGGCGGCTGTCGGCGAGCCGTTGCCACAGCTCCTCGACGCGCTCGAAGAACGGCCGGATGACGTCGAGGTTGTTCAGGTCCTCGAGGACCGCCTCGGACTCGAAGCCCGCCGCGGCCGCCACGGCCGGATGGTCGGCCATCGCGCGGCACAGCGACCGAGTCGCCTGCTCGAAGCCGTCCCTCGCCCGCGGCATGGCGGCGCGTTCGGCCTCGTTCAGCACGACCAGGTAAGGAGCGAGGAGAGCAAAGGCCTCGTCGATCTTCTTGCGGGCCTTCGCGGTGGCGAGCTCGAGCTCTGTCGTGTCGATGCGGGTGGACGTGGGCACGGGGATGAACCTCCTGGGGCGATCCGTGTCGATGAATCAACGGAGCAGGTCAGGCGGATCGCTGCCGGACCAATGTCCGCAGGAGCGCACGGCCAGGGCCTCTGTCAAGGGCGCATGTCGAAGATTCGACGTGGGACATCGAAAAACCGATGTGGAGCGCCGAGAGGGCGATGCTGGGCAGCAAGAAATCGACGTGGGACATCGAAAAATCGATGGGGAGCGCCGAGAGGGCGATGCTGGGCAGCAAGAAATCGACACGAGGCATCGAGGGGCCGATGCGTGCTTCGGCGCCGCGGGGGGAGCGCGGAGAGGCCGACGCGGACGACGAGCGCCGAACGCGCCAGCGAACGCGGGCGGCTCTCGAAACAGCGGACGTCGCGCACGAACCGGTTGTCCAGCGGCGGATGATCGCCGCTCTCCGCCATGGCGCCGCCACCCCCTGAGCAGGATCTTTCGTCGCGTTTTCCCGTCGTTTCGTGCCGGCATGGGGCGTGCCCAACCGGGCTTCATGCCGACGCTCGAGCACAATGCCCTCGTCGAGATGTTCCGTGAGCGCCCGGAGCTCGCGCCCCACGTGCTCGCGACGCTCTTCCACGTCGAGGTGCCGCCGCACGCCTCGGTCGCGGTGGTCGAATCGTCGCTCGACCAGCTCATCCCGGCGGAGCTCCGCGCGGATCTCGTGCTCGAGCTGCGAGACGCGAGCGGCAAGCTCGTGCTGGCGATCGTCCTCGAGGTCCAGCGCAACGTGGATCCGAACAAGAAGTTCTCGTGGCCGACGTACGTCACGGGCGTGCGCGCCAGGAAGCGGTGCGCCACGGTCGTCCTCGTGGTCGCGCCGGACGCCGGCGTGGCCGCCTGGGCGGCGGAGAGCATCGACCTCGGCCTGGGCCTCGGCACCATCAAGCCGCTGGTGCTCGGTCCGGCCGTCGTCCCCGAGATCACCGACCCGGCCGTTGCGGAAGCAGAAGAAGCAGAAATGGAGACCGAGCTCGCCGTGCTGTCCGCGGTGGCGCATGGCAACGGGCCGAACGGGCTCACCGTGCTCCAGGCGGCGCTCGCGGCCCTGGGCCGGCTCGACCAGGAGCACGCGATGGTCTATTTTCAGCTCATCTGGGACGGGTTGCGCAAACCCATGCAGCAGGCGCTGGAGGCGTTGGTCATGGAACGGCAGATCGAAGGCGAGGCGAAGCTTCCCCCGTTCGTGCAGAGGCTCATCGATCGCGGCAAGCTCGAGGGCGAGCTCAAGGGCATGCGCGAGGGCAAACTCGAGGGCATCCGTGAGGGCAAGCTCGAGGGCATCCGTGAGGGCGAGCTCAGGGGCAAGAGGGACACGCTGCTGCGGCTGCTTGCGCGTGCAGGGATCGGGCTCGCCGAGAACGAGAGCGCGCGCATCCAGGCATGCTCGGACATCGCGACCCTCGACCGCTGGATCGAGAACGTCCTCGGGGCGAAGACCGCGACCGACGTGCTCTCCTGACGGCTGATGGATGCGGCCCGACGAGGCGATGAATCGGACGGGCGTTCCCCGCTGGGGACAGGCCCTGCCGAGCGAGCCTCGGCGCGCTCTGGCGGGGTAATCTACCGATGGCGGTGACAGAATATCGGCGCCACCGATCCTCGGATCCCCGACGCTCTCTCTCCTCGCGCGAGCACCCTCGGAGCCGTCCCGCCTCTCTCTGGTATTCCTGCTCGGGGAGCCCGGCGATCACGCAAACCGGCGGCGCATGGATCAAGCCGAAGGACGTCAGCGCCCGCGAGCGCCCCCTCGCGCCGCGCGTCAATGCGTGGCGGCGCGCTCGTGCCGCCGCGTGACGGCCGCGATGGCGATGGCGAGCAGCGCGGCGAGGAGGAAGCCGGCGCCGAACGCGAGGCCGAGGATCCAGGGCCGGAGCGCCCGCCCGAGGCCGTCGGCGAAGCCCGTCGCGGCGGCGCGGCTCGCCCGCTCGATCGCGGCGCTCGAGCAGCCCGGGTCGCCGGCCGGGCAACCGGCGAGCTGCTCCACGAGCTGCGCGGTCCCCTCGCGCACCACGGCGCGCGCCGCGGCGCCCGAGCCCTGCTCGACAAGGGCGAGGAGCTGCCGGTCGTGCTGGAGGGCGCCCTCGACCACGGCGCTGCTCACCGCCTCGCTCGTCTGCGCGATGACCGGCTCGAGGATCCCCGCCTGTCGCCCGAGCTCCGCCGTGCCCGCCCGGACCGCGTCGTGGACGATCGCGCCCACGAGCGGGCGCCCGGCCCCCGGCGCGCCCTCGGCCTGCCTCCCGTCCGCCCCCTCGGCCTGCTGCCCGCCGCGCGCCCCCTCGGCCTGCCTCCCGTCCGCCCCCTCGGCCTGCCTCCCGTCCGCTCCCCCGGCCGGCGCGGTGAGCTCCCCCGCGCCGCGCTCGAGCGCCTCGAGGGTGCCGCTGGTCGCTTCCTTTGCCGCCTCGCGGACGCACCCCGAGCCGAGCGCGACGAGGACGACGATCGCCGTGGCCGGGGCCGCGCGCGCGGCGCGCCCCGGCTCGCCCGCGCGCGACGCAGCCTGCGGCCTGGACGCAGCCTGCGGCCTGGGAGAGAGCGAGCCTTGCACAGCGGCGCAGCACCTCCATCAACCGTGCCCGGCGCGCCGCGCGGGCGCGGGCGACCGTGCCCGGCGCGCCGCGCGGGCGCGGGCGACCGTGCCCGGCGCGCCGCGCGGGCTCTGCCGTCTAGGCGTCCCCGCGCCGCGTCCCTATGCTCGCGCGGCGCTCGAGCAGAGAGCACAGGAACACGAACACAGGACCATCACAGGGTCGCAGAGCGCTCGAAGCAGGGCGCGGCGGCGCTCTCGAGGCGGCGCCGTCGCCGGAAGCGCGAGCCGGCGGCGCGGCGCTCCCCGCGGCCGGGAGAATGCTTTCATGCGAGGAAGAATCGTTGTTGGGCTTAGCTGCCTCGGCCTCCTGGCCGCGTGCAGCGACGAGTCCGGCGTCAATCCGGCGCCGGTCGCGCACGGGGACTACCAGGCCACCATCCGCTGGACGAGCCACGGGGTGCCGCACATCGTCGCCGAGGACCACGGCAGCCTCGGGTTCGGGCTCGGCCATGCCGGGGCGCGCGACGTCGTGTGCACGCTCGCCGACCAGATCGTGAAGGTGCGCAGCGAGCGCGCCAGGACGTTCGGCCCCGGCGAGGACGAAGCGAACATCGACAGCGATTTCGCCTACCTCGCGCTCGGCGTCGTCGAGCGCGGCGAGGCCCTCCTCGCGCGCTCGTCCCCCGAGGCGCGCGCGCTCGTCGAGGGGTACGCCGCGGGATACAACCTGTACCTCGAGGAGACCGGCGCCGACGACCTGCCCGCGCCCTGCGCCGGCGCGGCGTGGGTCAAGCCCATCCGCGCCGCCGATCTCGCCGCGTACTACCACCACATCAACCTGCTGGCCGGGAGCAGGCAGATGCTCGATTTCATCAGCCGCGCCGCGCCCCCGCCCGCGTCCGGCGAGGGGGGGCGGCCCCCGCGCGAGCTCGCGCCCCCGGACTTCGCCCACCTCGATCTCGGCAGCAACGCCTGGGCGATCGGCCGCGACCGCGCCGACGGCGGCCGGGGCATGCTCGTCGCGAACCCGCACTTCCCCTGGGAGGGCGAGCTCCGGTTCTTCGAGTCCCACCTGACCATCCCGGGGCAGCTCGACGTCTACGGGGCCTCCCTGACGGGCCTGCCGATCATCAACATCGGCTTCAACGAGCACGTCGCGTGGACTCACACCGTCTCGCCGGCCAATCACTTCACGCTCTACAGGCTCGCCCTCGATCCGGAGGATCCGACGGCCTACCTCTACGAGGGCGAGCGCCGGGAGATGGAGCGCCGCGAGCTCACCATCGACGTCCTGGGCGAGGACGGCTCGCTCACGCAGGTGTCGCGGGCGATGTACCGGAGCCATTACGGCCCGATGCTCGGGGCCTCCCTCCTCGCCTGGTCCGCGGAGCAGGCCTTCACCTTGCGGGACGCGAACGAGGAGAACGTGACGGCCCTCGATCAGTGGCTCGGGATGGGCCGGGCCAGGGACGTCGAGGAGCTCCGGCGCGCGCACGAGGAGCTGCGGGGGATCCCGTTCGTGTTCACGACCGCCGTGGACGCCGGCGGGCAAACGCTGCTCGTGGACTCCTCGCGCGTGCCCCACCTGAGCGACGAGGCGCTGAGCGCCTACCGGAGCGCGCTGACCAGGGACGGGCTGACCGGGGCGCTGGCCGGCTCGGGCATCGTGCTGCTCGATGGGAGCACGCGGCGCGACGAGTGGGTGGAGACCGAGGGCGCCGGCCCGCTCGTGCCGTGGAGCGACGTGCCGATGCTGACGCGCACCGACTTCGTCATGAACGCGAACGACACGCCGTGGCTCACGAACCCCGCGGAGCCGCTCACCGGCTACCCGGCGCTCTTCGGCACGCCCGGCGCCCCGATCTCCGCCCGGACGCGCATGAACCTCCGCTTGCTCACCGAGGAGGGCGAGGGCGCGGCCGCGGGCGAGGACGGCCTCTTCGCGCGGGAGGAGCTCCAGGCTGCGATCCTGAGCAACCGGGCGAGCACCGCGGAGAACCTCCTCGCGGCGGTCGTCGAGCGCTGCGACGGCGCGGCGCCGGTGGAGATCGGGGACGAGCAGGTCGACCTCTCCGAGGCGTGCCTCGCGCTCGCGTCCTGGGACGGCCGGCTGGACGCGAGCAGCGCCGGCGCGCTCGTGTGGCGCGAGCTGCTCGGCCGGTTCCAGCCCAGGGACCTCGTCGACGCGGGCAAGCTCTACGAGCAGCCGTTCGACCCCGAGGACCCGCTCGCGACCCCGCGCGACCTGGCCAAGGCCCCTGAGACGGGCCCGGATCCGATCCTCGTCGCGCTGGGCGAGGCGACGCTCTCGCTCGCGCAGGCGGGGCTCGATCCGAGCACGCCGCTCGGCGAGGCGCAGTTCACGCGGAAGGGCGACGAGATCATCCCCATCCACGGCGGGAACGGCCGGGAGGGGGTCGCCAACGTCGTGGCGTACTCGACGGGGAACAACAGCACGCTCCTGCCCAGGATCGAGGCGGGCGAGGTCCTCAACGAGGTGACGGGCCTCACGACCTCGGGCTACCCCATCAACACCGGCACGAGCTTCCTCCTCGCCCTCGAGTTCACGACCGACGGCCCGCGCGCCGAGGCGCTGCTCTCCTACGCTCAATCGCACGATCCGGCGTCGCCCCACTTCGCCGATCAGACCGCGATGTTCTCGCGCAAGGCGTGGCGCCCCGCGCTGTTCGCGCAGGAGGACATCGAGGCCGACCCGGCCCTCGTCGTGAAGGTCGTCGCCGCGCCGCGCTGACCGGCGCCTCCTCCGGGGACAGCCCGGGCGTGAGCGGCGCCGCGCCGCGCGCGTCGCTCACGCGGCGTCGATGGTCCGGAGCAGGGTCTCCAGCTCGAACGGCTTGTTGATCACCTCGCGCGCGTGCGTCGGCATCGGCTGCTTGATGTTCGACGCCGCGGTCATGATGACGACCGGGATCTCCCCGAGCCCGGGCGCCGCGCTGAGCTCGTCGCACACCTTCCAGCCGTTCATCTTCGGCATCATCAGGTCGAGCAGGATGACCCCCGGCCGCTCGCCCGCCGCGAGGCGCTCCAGCGCCTCTCGACCGCTGAAGAACGGCGTCGCGTCGTACCCGAGCTCGCGCAGCGTCTCGGCCAGGGTGGTCGCCAGATCGACATCATCATCGATGATCAGGACAGACTTGCTCATCGGGACAGGGTTGATTCCATGGTGAAGGTGGAGCCCGCGCCGAGCTCGCGCTCGGCGCCCGGGTGCTCCCCGTGACGTTGCCTAATCGGGCGCTGTCCTGCCGCAAGGGGGTAAGGTGGTGGTCACGTTGGGGGTGCTCACCGGAGGGGCTGGAGTGCAGGCGGGCCACGAGAGAGGCCCGCCGGAACGCAAGCCCCGGAGGTGAGCGCCCCCAACGTGACCACCACCGGGGGGTAGCGCGGCCGGGCGGTGCGGCACGCCAGCGCTCGCCGGCTGCGGCGGGCCGCGGCCTTGCTCTATGCTGGGGCGCCATGCTCGACACGCGGGAGCTGCCCCTCCTCCGCGCCCTCGCGGGCCGGTACCCGACCACCGAGGCCGCCCTCGCCGAGATCGGCCACCTCCGCGCGATCCTGTCGCTCCCCAAGGGCACGGTCCACGTCGTCAGCGACGTCCACGGCGAGCACAGGAAGCTGAAGCACATCATCAACAACGCGTCCGGGAGCCTGCGGCCGCTCGTCGAGCGCGTCTTCGGCGACCGGATCACGGCCGACGAGAAGCGCGCCCTGCTCTCGGTCATCTACTATCCGCGCGAGAGCTACGCCCGGGTCGCGCGCGGCGACGCGGCGGCGCGGCGGGCGTTCGTGCTCTGGGCGCTGGCGCGCGAGGTCGAGGTCATCCGCGAGCTGTCGCTGCGTTACACGCTCCGCCAGGTGGAGCAGGCGTTCCCGGCCGACATGCGGGGCCTGCTCCGCGAGCTCGTGTCCGCGCGCGCCGCGCTCGGCGAGGGCGCCTACGTCGACGCGCTCGTCGACCCGTTCCTCCAGCACGGCCGCGAGATCGAGATCCTGCGCGCCACGGCGCGCGCGATCCGGAACCTCACCGTCTTCGAGCTCGTCGTGGCGGGCGACCTCGGCGATCGCGGCCCCCGGCTGGACAAGGTGATCGAGTACCTGATGCGTCAGCCGCGCGCGCGCGTCGTCTGGGGCAACCACGACGTGAGCTGGATGGGCGCGAGCCTCGGCCAGGAGGCGCTCATCGCCACGGTGGTCCGCCTCTCGCTGCGCTACGGGCGCCTCGCGCAGCTCGAGGAGGGCTTCGGCATCCCGGTCGCCCCGGTCGACCGGCTCGCGCGCACCGCCTACGCCGACGACCCGGCGGCGCGCTTCGCGGTCCGGGGCGAGGGGCTGCGCGACGCGCTGCTCATGGCGCGGATGCAGAAGGCCATGGCGATCCTCCAGCTCAAGCTGGAGGGCCAGCTCTGCCGGCGGCGCCCGGAGTACGCCCTCGAGCACCGCTGCCTGCTCCACCGCGTCGACCCGCGCGCGGGCACGGTCACGATCGACGGCGAGCGCCACGAGCTCCTCGACACCCGCTTTCCGACGCTCGGCGCCGGCGACCCGTACGCGCTGACGCAGGACGAGGCGGCGTGCATCGCCCTCCTCAAGGAGTCTTTCCTGAAGAGCCCGGTGCTGTCCCGCCAGATGCGCTGGATGGCGCAGCAGGGCACGACGTGGCTGCGGCGTGATCGCGCGCTCATCTTCCACGGCTGCGTCCCGGTGGACGGCGAGGGGGCGTTCCTCCCCTTCGAGGTGGACGGCGCACCGCGCCGCGGCAGGGCGCTGTTCGACGCGCTGGAGCGCAAGGTGCGCCGGGCCTTCCGGGGGGGCGCGCAGGACGACGTCGACATGCTCTGGTACCTCTGGACCGGCCCGCTCTCTCCCATGTTCGGCAAGGACCGGATGACGACCTTCGAGTCGTATTTCGTCGCCGACGAGGCGACGCACCGGGAGACGAAGAACCCCTATTTCCACCTGATCCACGACGCCGGCTTCTGCGGCCGGGTGTGCCGCGAGTTCGGCGTGGACGAGGAGCGCGGGCTCATCGTGAACGGGCATGTGCCGGTGCGGGTCGAGCGGGGGGAGTCGCCGATCAAGGCGTCGCGCCGCGCGGTGACGATCGACGGGGCGTTCTCGGAGGCCTACGGCGACAAGGGGTACACGCTCGTGCTCGAGGCGAGCGGGGCGCGGCTCGCGCAGCACCACCACTTCACGTCGGTCGAGCAGGCCGTGGAGGCGGGGGAGGACATCATCCCCGTGATCTCGGACGTGGAGGTCCACGGGGTCCCGCGCAGGGTCGCGGACACGGAGAAGGGCGAGGAGTTATCGCGGGAGATCGAGGTCCTGGAGCGGTTGATCCAGGCCTACGAGGACGGGGCGCTCACGGAGCCGCCGCGGTGAGGCGAGGCGCGGCCGGGGCCGCGCCCCGGCGCGTCACTCGGCCAGGCCGCCGTCGACCCAGGCCTCGAGCGTCGCCAGCTCCTCGGCGTTCAGGCAGGCGGCTTTGCCGCCGTCCTGCGCCGGATCGCCCTTGCAACCCATGTTGGCGGGCATGGCGCCGGAGAGGACGAGCTTGAGGGCGCAGGCGCCCCTCTTGAGCCCCTCGGCCTTGCACGCCGCGTTCTCTGCGTCCGTCATCGCCGACGCGTAGGTGAGCGCGAAGCCGCCGGCCGCCGGGGTGTTGGTGTGGCAGGGGGCACAGCGCGCCTTGAGGACGGGCTCCACGTCCGACCACGTCGTGGCCTCCGGGGCCGCGCCGCCCTCGCCTGCGCCGCCCTCACCCGCGCCGCCCTCGCCTGCGCCGCCCTCACCCGCGCCGCCCTCGCCTGCGCCGCCCTCGCCCGCGCCGCCCTCGCCCGCGCCGCCCTCGCCCGCGCCGCCCTCGCCCGCGCCGCCCTCGCCTGCGCCGCCTTCGCCCGCGCCGCCCTCGCCTGCGCCGCCTTCGCCCGCGCCGCCCTCGCCGGCGCCGCCGGTGCCGGTCACGGTCGTGCTGCCAGAGCCGCCGGAGCCCGTTTCATCGTCGTCGCCCCCGCACGCCACGAGCGCGAGGAGGATTGCACCGGTGGTCGCGAGGAGACGGATTGAAGTCCGAGTAATCGATAGCATGGGCGCACCATAAGCGAGCCTGGCCCCGCGGGTAAATCCCGCTTCCATGGAGAGCAAGAAATCGCTCGTCAGGTTGTTTAATTCCGACTTGGTTGAATCATTCGCCACGAACAATCGGGCTCATCAGGATGTCTTTGGGCGCTCCCCCGTCCTTCGGACCGCCGACCCGCGGGCGTGGCCCCGGGGGCGAGCCTGTGGACGGCCTGTCGTGCGCGCCTGCTCGCTGCCCACCTGCGCGCATGCCGCGCGCGCCCCGGCTGGCCTGCCCTCGTGTCGGCGACTTGCGCCGTCCGCGCCATCGAGCGACGAGCGATGGCGGCGTGACTTCGCCGGTGGCGTCACTTCGCCCGGACGCCCTCCGGAGCTCTCGTCGCGTTCGGGAATCTGGACCTCAGATCGTCCACGCCCCGCTGCGGGTTCGCGATCGCGGCGAGGTCGGCGCGCTCTCTCCGCTTCTCCGCGGTGTCGATCCCCGCGCGCCTGTCGCGCGCTTCCAGCAGGCCGGGAGGGATCTCCCCATCTCGGTTGTACGACCAGGCGAGGAGGGGAGCGCCGACCGGGAGGTCGTGCGCGGCCGGGCGCCCCGCGTGCCCGGTGTCCCAGAGGTGCCACGTCTTGCCGTAGCTGTTCATCTTCTTCCTGAGGGCCGCCTTCTCGGCCACGGCGGGGACGCCGGGGAGCGTGAGCTGGCCTGAGAGGATCTCGTAATTGTGCGGGTGCCAGCGCCTCTTCTCGTCCTCGGGCAGCCGCTCGAACATCGGCTCGGAGAGGATGTGCTCGACCCCGATGATGTTCGCATCCCTCGTGTTCCCGTCGAAGATCACGCACTGCGTGAACTCCTCGTTGACCCCCTTGCAGTAGTGATGGGCCTCCATGTGGTGGTCCGGGTCGTCCTTCATCACGTGGAACCCGTCGAGGTAGTGGTCGATGGCCCGCACCGGGCTGAGGTCCTGGAGCGCCTCTGCGCCCTTCTCGAGGAGCCTGGTATCGATCTTCTTCTCTTGCCCCGGCGGGGCGCCCGGATTCGGGGGCGGCGCGTCGGCCTGGCCGCAGCCGGCGGAGAGCCCCGGCGCGAGCAGGAGCACGGCAATCGCAAGGGGAGGGCGCCTCGCCGTCGTCAGGACCTCTCGGGATTGTGGCTTGCGCATGGCGTCAACCTCGTGTCCTGCAAAGTTGCAAGTTCACGGCCACGCGCCCTGACGCCACGACGAGAGGGCGCGCCCTCGTGGCGGCCGCGGGCGTCCGTGGCCGTCTTCCACACGTTGTGGCGTCATGCCACGGCGCGCAGCACCGGAGGATTCCGCGCGCACCGCTGGCGCGGTCCATGCTGTGTCCAGGCGTGGAGTGCGTCCAGGATCAGCGACCGACCCCTGGTCCGGAGGATGAGGGGGGGCTTGCGTGCCGGTGCTGCCATGGACTAGAACATCGCCGTTGTATTGCTTTCGACCCGGTGCGTGGGGCCTGTTTCCGCGCACGTTCATGCGTGCGCTCTGGCCTGTGTCTTGCCCGGGTAAGATGCTTGACAGGGCATCGCCGTCCGCCCGCCGAGCGCGCGTGCGATGCGCGTTGTGGGGGGCGCCCTGCTCTCCACGGGAAGAGCGCGCGGCCTGGGGCCGAGGGGTGAGCTCCAGGCACGCGAGCGGGCGGCGCGCCCTCGGTCCCCGTGCCGCGGCGCGCGCGGGCGAGGCGCGCGCGGGGCCCGGTCCCCAGGGCGCCCTGGATGACGGCCACGGATCACTTCAAAACCCTTCTTCTTGATCACGGACAACCAAGGGGAGCTCCTTATGCGCCTTACACGGTATGCGACATGGATCATGGCGGCGGCGGTCGTCCTCGCGCCGGCCGCTTGCGGGGACGATTCGTCGAACGAGCCGACCAGCTCATCGACGGGGACGGGCACCGGCCCCGGCAGCGGCACGGGCGGCAGCGGCGCCGGTGGCAGCGGTGAAGGCGGCGAGGATGGCGGCACGGGCGGCAGCGGCACGGGCGGCGAAAATGGCGGCACGGGCGGCAGCGGCACGGGCGGCAGCGGCACGGGCGGCAGCGGCACGGGCGGCGCCGGCGGCGGCGAGGACAGCGCGGGGCTCCTGCCCTGCGACGCCGGCTGGCCCGAGGTGCACAGCGAGCTCGCGCAGGATCCGGAGATCGAGGCGGCCGTGGCCGAGCTCGTCGGCCGGATGACCGTGCAAGAGAAGGTCGGCCAGATGATCCAGGCCGAGATCAACGAGATCTCGCCGGACGAGGTCCGGCAGTACAACATCGGCTCCGTGCTGAACGGCGGCGGCTCCTGGCCGAGCAGGAGCAAGAACGCGTCGGCGGGGGACTGGGTCACGCTCGCCGACGCCTTTTACAAGGCCTCGGTGGACAAGACCGGCGGGCGCGCGGGCATCCCGATCATCTGGGGCATCGACGCGGTGCACGGGAACAACAATGTCCGCGGCGCCACGCTCTTCCCGCACAACATCGGCCTCGGCGCCGCGAACGATCCGGAGCTGCTCGAGCGGATCGGCGCGGCCACGGCGAAGGAGGTCGCGGCGACCGGGCTCGACTGGACCTTCGCGCCGACCCTCGCGACCGTCCGCGACGACCGGTGGGGCCGCACCTACGAGGCCTTCTCCGAAGATCCGGAGATCGTGAACGCCTACGCGGGCCGGATCGTGAAGGGCATCCAGGGCAATCCGAAGGGCGGGAGCCTCTTCGGCCCCGCGAACGTCATCGCGACCGCCAAGCACTTCATCGGCGACGGCGGCACCGACAAGGGCGACGATCAGGGCAATAACCTCGCCTCCGACACCGAGCTGTGCACCCTCCACGCGCAGGGCTACCTGTCGGCCATCCCCGCGGGCGTGCAGACGGTCATGGCGTCCTACAACAGCATCCGCGGCACGAAGATGCACGGGAACGGCGACCTGCTCACCAAGGTGCTCAAGGACAAGTTCCACTTCGACGGCTTCGTCATCGGCGACTGGAACGGCCACGGCCAGGTGCCCGGGTGCACGAACGACTCGTGCGCCGCCGCGTTCAACGCGGGCATCGACATGATGATGGTCCCCACCGACTGGAAGGCGTTCTACCAGAACACGCTCTCCCAGGTGCAGGGCGGCCAGATCTCGGAGGCGCGCGTCAACGACGCCGTGACGAGGATCCTGCGCGTCAAGATGCGGGCGGGGCTCCTCGGCCCGCGGACGACGAAGGGCGCGCCGTCGGAGCGGATGTTCGCGGGGCAGCAGGGCGCGCTCGGCGCCGCGGAGCACAAGGAGATCGCGCGCGAGGCGGTCCGGAAGTCGCTCGTCCTCCTCAAGAACCGAGATGGGGCGCTGCCGCTCAGCAAGTCCTCCAACGTGCTCGTCGCGGGCAAGTCCGCGAACAGCATCCCGAACCAGTGCGGCGGGTGGTCGCGGACGTGGCAGGGCACCGACGTCGACAACTCCGACTTCCCGGGCGCGACGTCGATCTACGCCGGGATCGAGGAGCTCGTGAAGGGCGGCGGCGGCCAGGTGACCCTGAGCGAGGACGGCAGCCGCGCGTCGGGGAGCTTCGACGCGGCCATCGTGGTGATCGGGGAGACGCCGTATGCCGAGATGTACGGCGACATCCAGCTCCAGGACGACGGCACCGCGCCGCACGCGAAGACGCTGGAGCACGCGGCCTTCCGCCCCGAGGACGCGCAGGTCCTCCGGACCATCCGCGCGGCCGCGCCGGATCTGCCGATCGTGACCGTCTTCCTGTCGGGGCGGCCGCTCTACGTGAACAAGGAGCTGAACCTCTCCGACGCCTTCGTGGCGGCGTGGCTGCCGGGCACGGAGGGCGGCGGCGTGGCGGACGTGCTGTTCGGCGACGAGGAGTTCCAGGGCAAGCTGTCGTTCTCGTGGCCGGCGAGCGACTGCCAGACCACGGTCAACCGCGGAGACGGTCAGAAGCCGCTGTTCCCCTACGGCTTCGGCTTGAAGACGACGGACCAGGACACGCTCGGGGATCTCCCCGAGGAGTCGACGGCCGGCGGCTGCCGCTGATCGCGGCCGCCGCGCCGCCGCGAGGCGAGCGGCGTCCCGGCCTGACCAGCCGAGGAGAGGATCCAGCTCGTCGCGTGACGAGCTGGATCTCCGCCATCTCCCCCCCCGCGTCCTCTCTACTTCTCGAAGACGGTGATCGCGCTGGGGTAGTCGATCGCCCCGCTCGGGAACCCGCCGGTCGTGTCGCGCGGCCGGTCGTGGCAGTGCGGGAAGCTGCCGTCCGAGCGCGGCGCGTCGCAAGCGGCGCTGCACGAGCCGACGACCGTCACGACGCAGTCGTCCAGCGAGGGCCCGCACACCCGCTCCAGCGAGACCTGCTCGGGCGATAGGCAGGCGCGGTAGACGGGCGGGTCAGCGAAGATGTCGCCGTAGTAAGCCCCTTCGCGGACCGTGTACTCGGCCTGCTCCGTCGCGCCGGCGTACAGCTCGCTCTTGCCCCCTCGAAGCGACAAGGGAACCGGAGTCCCGAGGTAATTGAGCCTCGCGAGGACGCACGCCGACACCCAGCCCTTGCACGCCTCGTCGCAGGTGCCGCCGGTCTCGCCCCACCCCCCGTGGAGGCCCAGTCCGCCGTCGAAGCCGTACGAGACGCCATCCACGTTGACGTCGAGGTGCGCCCCTCCAGGCAAGGCGCAGCTCACGATGTACTTGAACACCTCGCGCGAGAGCGGATCCCTGAGCGCGTCGATCATCGTCGCGTTCGACGCGATCGCGGTCTCCGTCAGCGCGCTCGACAGGAGCGCGTTGGATGTGAGCGCGTTGGATGTGAGCGCGTTGGATGTGAGCGCGTTCGAGCCGAGAGCAGGCTGATCGACCTCGCCGACATCATCGGATTCCAGCCCCTGCACGCCCACGCAGGCCACCTGCGACGCCAAAAGGATACTAGGCCACAGGACCGAGACGATTCGAAGATCCATGAATTGTCCCCCTCGGGAGTCATGGTATTTCCTGGACACCTGGCATGAAACCGACGTGTTGAAGGATTGGCGCATCCGGCCTTGCTTGGATTGGACACCAGGGCGCGCCTGAGTCGGATCGGAGTCCAGCGTTGTCGCGGTGGAACGTGCGTCCGGCGGCGCACATGCGGAGTCGAACGTCGGAGGAGCTGTGTGCTGTCCTTTCGCGCGGGACGCCGGATGATCCTGCCGGGACGCCGCGCCCGCGGGGGAGCGGCGCGCTGGGGAGCGCTGTGCGCCCCGCCGTCAGCGCGTCGTGAGGACCACCTTGCCCGTCGTGGCGCGCGAGGCGACGGCCGCCATCGCGGCCCTCGCGTCGGCCATCGGCCGCGCGGCGGAGAGGAGCGGCTTGATCGCTCCCCGGGCGTAAAGCGCGTAGAGCTCGTCCTGCGCCCTGCGCGTCAGGGTGGGTTCGTTGCGGCTGTAGGTGCCCCAGTAGACGCCGATCACGGTGTAATTCTTGACGAGCAGGTGATTGGCGCGCGCCGCAGGAATGCGGCCGGAGGCGAAGCCGATCACCAGGATACGGCCCTCGAACGCGACGCACCGCGTGGACCGGTCGAAGACGTCGCCGCCCACCGGGTCGAAGACGATATCGGCCCCCCGGCCCGACGTCCGGTCCTTGACGATCGCGACGAAGTCCTCGCGGAGGTAATCGATGGCGACGTCCGCCCCGAGCGCGCGGCATACCGCCGCCTTCTCCTCGCCGCCGGCGGTGGCGAGGACGGTCGCGCCAGCGGCCTTGGCGAGCTGGATGGCCGCGCTGCCGACGCCGCCCGCGCCGGCGTGCACGAGGACGGTGTCGCCCGGCCGGAGGCCGGCGCGCCTGTGCAGCGCGAGATAGCCTGTCTGGTAGGTGATCGTCAGCGCCGCGGCGTCCTCGAACGGCATGCCGTGGGGGAGCGCGTAGGTCGTGCGCGGACCCGCGATGACGTGCGTCGCGTAACCGCCCGCGCCGGGCAGCGTGGCGGCCACGCGGGCGCCCGGCGGCAACGACGGCTCGCGGCTCTCGATGACGACGCCGGCGACCTCGAAGCCGGGGGTGAACGGCGGTGTCGGCTTGACCTGGTGCGCGCCTGCCGTGAACAGCACATCGGGGAAGTTGATCGCCGCGGCCGCGACCTCGATGCGGACCTGGCCGTCGGCGAGCGGGGGATCGTCCACCTGTTCCCAGGCAAGGATCTCGGGGGAGCCGAAGGTGTGTGCGCGCCAGGCGTGCATGGTGCGCGGACCTTAGCAGACCCGCTGCGGCCGGCCTCCTGCGGGGGGTGCAGCTCCTCCCGCAGGGGGCCGGGTGGTGCGGCCCTTTGGGCGCTCACCTCCGGGGCCGGGCCGCTCCGGGCCTCACGGGAGGACGATCTGGATCCCCAGCTTCGCCGTCACGGAGCCCTGCGCCCCTCCGTCGAACGTCACCACGACATCGTAGCTCCCCGGCGCGAACGCCGCGCCCTCGGGGTTGCCCGTGTCCGACGGGCCATCCCACTGCCGCCCCGACCAGCGGATCGTGTCGGTGGCCACCGTCGCGTCGACCTCCACGGTCGTCGCCTCGTCGGGAGCGCAGCAGCCCACGTCGCACAGGCAGTAGCGCTGCGGCTCGCCGTCCACCGACGTGCCGCTGATCTGGTAGGAGACGAACGAGAGCGGATCCGAGCTCGGCTTGGTGCAGCGCCCGCAGCCGGTCGAGGCCGCGATGTCGATCGGGGGGACGCTCGCGTCGGTCGTGACCTCGTAGACGAACTCCGCGTGCTCTCCCATGAAGTAGACGCACCGGCTCGACGTGATCGACAGCTTCACGCCCGGGATCGTGCCCTCCACGTCGCGCACCGCGCACGGGCCGCCCGCGGACGTCACCCGGCCGCCGCCGTCTCCCCCGCCGCCGTCGCTCTCGTCGCTGCCGCCGCCGCCGTCGCTGGCGCCGCCGCCGTCTCCGCCGCCTCCATGGATGCTGCTACATCCGATCAGGCAGGCACCGAGCAGCAGGGCTGCTGTCAACGCTCGAAGCTCATCACTCGCCATCTCATCACCTCTTCCATCGATCTCGCAACACGCGATCCCCCGGGGTGCGCACGACGGGCAGCAAGGAAGATGCCTTTGAGAAGGGCGCAGAATTCATGCAGGAGCGCGTCCGGTTCGAGTCACATCGGACCGTCGTTTGTGCCAACTTGAGCCGCGCCGCGGTCACTCGACCTCCGGGTGCCAGCACGCCACGCGGTGGCCGCTCCCCGGGACGAGCTCCTCGAGCGGCGGGATCTCGGCGTCGCACTTGCCCTCCTCCGCCTTCCGGCAGCGCGGGTGGAACACGCACCCCTCGGGCGGGTTGATCGCGCTCGCCGGCGCGCCGGGGAGCAGGCGCCGCGCCTTGCCGCCGCGGTCGAGCGACGGCATCGCGTCGAACAGCGCGCGCGTGTACGGGTGGTGCCGCCGCTCGGTCACGTCGCTGGCCGGGCCGATCTCCACGATCCGGCCGAGGTACATGACCGCGACGCGGTGGCTCACGTGCTCGACCACGCGGAGGTCGTGCGAGATGAACAAAAGGCCGAGCGAGAGCTCGTCCTGGAGCTCCTCGAGCAGGTTGATGATCTGGGCCTGGACCGAGAGGTCGAGCGCGCTCACCGGCTCGTCGCAGACGAGGAAATCCGGGCGCACGGCGAGCGCCCGCGCGATGGCGATCCGCTGCCGCTGCCCGCCGGAGAGCTCGTGGGGGAAGCGCGCCATCATGTCCGGCCGCAGCCCGACCTTCTGGAGCACGCCCTCGACCATCGCGGTCTCCTCGTCCCGGGTCCGCGCGAGGCGGTGGATCACGATGCCCTCGCCCACGATCTCGCGCACCGTCATCCGCGGGTTGAGCGAGCCGTAGGGGTCCTGGAAGACGATCTGCATGCGCCGGCGCATCGCCCGGAGCGCGCGATCGGACAGGGCCGTGAGCTCGGTGCCGTCGAAGAGGACGCGGCCGACCGTGGGCTCGATGAGCCGGATCGCCGCGCGCCCGAGCGTGCTCTTGCCCGAGCCCGACTCGCCGACCAGGCCGAGCGTCTCGCCGCGGTCGACGTGGAACGTCACCCCGTCGACGGCCTGCACGAACGACGGCTTCGCGAACGGGCCGCGCTGCACCGGGTACAGCTTCGAGAGCCCCTCCACCTGGAGGAGCGGACGCGCGCCCCGGGCGCCCTCGGCGCGGGCCGCCGGGGCGCCCGGCCTGTCGCCCTCCGGCGGCCGCGGGGAGCCGGCGTCGCGCGTCACGCGGCGCCTCCTTCGCCGGCGCGCCCGGCGCCCGCGTCCGCGAGGAGGAAGCAGCGGGCCGCGTGCTGCCCCGCGCCCGGCGGGACGGCGTACAGCGCCGGGGCCTCGGCGCGGCAGCGCGCGAACACCGCGTCGCAGCGGTCGTGGAAGCGACACCCGGGCGGGAGATCGCGCAGATCCGGCGGCCCGCCCGGGATGGTCGGCAGGCGCCGCGCCCTCTGGCCGCGCACCCGGTGCGGGCGGTGGCCGGGCGCCGGGACGCTCCGGAGCAGCGACCGCGTGTACGGGTGCGACGGCGCCGCGAGCACCTCTCGCGCCGGCCCCTGCTCCACGACCACGCCGGCGTAGAGGACCACGATCTCGTCCGCGAGCTCGCTCACCACGGCGAGGTCGTGCGCGATGAGCAGGAGGCTCATCGACGACTCGGCCTTGAGCCGGTCGAGCAGGTCGAGGATCTGCGCCTGCGTGGTCATGTCGAGCGCGGTGGTCGGCTCGTCGGCGATGAGGAGCGAGGGCCCCGGCGCGAGGGCCATCGCGATCATCACGCGCTGGCGCATCCCGCCCGAGAGCTCGTGCGGGTAGCTGCTCGCGCGCTCCTCGGGCTCGGGGAAGCCGACCTTGCGCAGCAGGCTCACCGCGTAGAGCCGCGCGTCGCCGCGGGACATCGGCCGGTGCAGCCGGATCGCCTCGGCGATCTGGGCGCCGACCGTGTACACGGGGTTCAGCGAGGTCATCGGCTCCTGGAAGATCATCGCGATCTTGCCGCCGCGCACGGCGCGCATCTCGCGCTCGGGCAGCGCGAGGAGGTCCCGGTCCTCGAGCGCGATCGCGCCGCCGTCGATCGACGCGTAGGGCGCGGGCAGGAGCCGCAGGATGCTGAGCGCGGTGACGGTCTTTCCGCTGCCCGACTCGCCCACGAGCGCCACCGTGCGCCCGCGCGGCACCGAGAACGAGACGCGGTCGAGGACGCGGCTGACGCGGCCGTCGGCGGTGAACGAGACGCGGAGGTCGCGCACCTGGAGCAGCGCGGGGGGCGGGGCGGACGCGGGCGTCGCGCGCGACGCTGGCGACGCCGGCGACGCGGTGGGCGCGCGCGTGGGGGGCATCGCGCTCGCGGCGGAGCGCCGGGTGACGGCGGGCTCGTCGTCGTGGCCGGCGCCGCGCGCGGTGGCGGCGCCGCGCGCGGCCGGGGGCTCGTCCGGCGCCGTGGGCCGAGCCCGGGCCGCGTCGGGGCGGACGAGCGGGAGCGGCATGGAGAGCCGCGCGTCGAGGTCGTCCTCCTCGTCGTCGTCCCGACCGCCGCTCACCGGACGTACACCTCGAGCTGCGGGCCGACGCCCTGGGAGAGACCCATGGTGTACGCTGCCCCGACGGCGTCGTTGCCCGGCGCGAGGATCGCGATGCCGTGGTCGTCCCTGCGCCGCTTGGCCCAGCCGCGCACGAGCGACGTGACGTCGATCCGCAGCGGCGTCACGGGGCGGCGCGGCGCGATCGCCGCGGGCTCCGGGACGGACAGGCGGGGCTGCCGTCCCCACGTCGCCGTGGCCGAGCGCCACGGCTCGAGGATGCGCGCGACCTCCAGGGTGAGCGCGCGCCCCGCGGGCGGCGCGCCCGGGGCCGGCTGCAGCACCACGAAGGCGCTCGCGATCTCGGCGTCCTCGCCGAAGGGCGGCGTGAAGCGGAGCAGCAGGACGACGTCGCCGGTCGAGGCGCGCCCGAGGGCGGCGGCGTCGGGGACGGCGGGCGCGGCGTCGCCGTTCTGCTCGAGCACGGCCAGGTCCTCGGGCGGGAGCAGCATGCGGCGCGCGTCGAGGGGCGCCGGGAGGGCGTCGGCCGGCCGGCAGCGCCCCGCGACGCAGTAGCCGGCGCCGCAGACGCCGGCGCCCGCGCACACGCGCGGCGCGGGGGCGCCGCCGCAGCCCGTGAGCGGCGGCGCCGCGAGGAGCAGGGCCACGGGCGCGAGGGCGGCGAGCAGTCGCACGGCGGGGGCGACCATAGCAGAGCGCGGGCCCGCCGGCAGGGGCGGGGCGCGGTCGGCGTCGTGGGGCCGGGGTCGGATCGGCGTTGTGGGGCCGGGGCCGGTCTGGTGAGATGGGGCGCCGTGCGGGGTGGAGCCGTTGCCGTTCTGAGAGCGCTCGTGGTCGCGGCCGCGTTGCCCGCGGCGCTCGCTGCCTGCGGGAAGAAGGCGCCGCTCGGGTCTCCGTGCCGCGCCGACGACGACTGCGCTTCCGGCCTCGCTTGCCATCGCGAGCAGTGCCTGCACGAGGCGAGCGCCCGGCGACTGCGTGAGGAGGAGCAGCGCGCCTCCGGCGAGGGCAGCGCGCGGAAGGTCGGCGACCGCGTCGAGGTCGAGTGGAAGGGCGCGTACAAGCCCGCCATCATCACCGGCGTCGTCGCCCCCGGCTCCTACCGGGTCCACTTCGAGGGCTACGACGCGCAGTGGGACGAGGTCGTGACGGAGGCGCGCATCAAGGGCGGCGCGCGCCCGGGGCCGGGGTCGAGGGCGCTGGTCCCGGCGTCGAGCGGCTCGCCGTGACGCGCTGAAGAAGGGCAAAGGCAGCGCCCTGCGGGTCCTCGCACTGGGCGACGCGATCGCCGCCTCGGACCTGCATCGGCCCGTTCACCACCGTGCCGCCCAGCGACCGCACCCTCGCCAGGGAGGCATCGAGGTCCGCCACCGTCAGGTAGAAGAGCCAGTGCGTGTGGATGTGCGGCGCCCGGGCCGTGCTCGCCATCGCGCCCACGCTCCGATCGGCGCCTGCCCACGAGAACATCTGGTACGGCCCCATCTCCGGTCCCAGGTGCAGCGCCTCGGTCGCCTTCCACCCGAAGAGCTCGGCGTAGACGGACCAGGCCTGCGCGTGGTCGGTGGTGTGCAGCTCGTGCCACGCGACGCCCTCGCGGCTCCACGCGTCCCCCTGGCCCCACGCATCCCCCCGTGAGCACAGCGCCAGCACCGCGCCCTGCGGATCGCGGACCACGGCGACGCGCCTGCCATCGGCCGCCTGCTGCGCGGGCCCGAGCGCCTGGCCGCCACGCTCGATCCAGCGTTGCACCGACGCGTCGAGGTCGTGCACGCCGAGCTGACCGAGCCAGTGCGGCGGGGCGCCGAGGGCCCTCGCGCGCTCGGGCAGCTCGACCAGCCCGCCCACGCGGAGCTCGCCCGCGCGGAAGACGCTGGAAGCGCCCGTCGGCTCGGCCCGCCAGCCGGCGACCTCGGCGTAGAATGCCCTGGCGGCGTCCGGGTTCGTGGTCCTCAGCTCGTACCAGCAGAAGCGATCGAGGATCGACATGTCCTGCGATGCTAGCGCTGCTGCGGGAAGTCGGGCCGAAAGGCGAACCGCCATGACGCGAAGGGCGCCAAGAATCCAGGGAAGTAGAGGGAAAAAATGGATGGACAACCCATTCCCCTTTCCCCTCTTCTTGGCGTCGTTGGCGCCGTGGCGGTTCCTCTGCGGTTCCGGGGCAACTTCCGCAGTGATGTGTCGCCCGGGCCGAGGGCCTCGTCGCGCGGAGGTCGTGCCGAGCCGCCCGGCGCCCGGAGAGGCCGCCCGGCACCCGGAGAGCGAGCTCGCCGCGCGGCGTGACGCCCCGCCGAGCTCGCGCTCGACCGGCTCGATGCCTCCTCGGGTGGCGGACGAGCTTGGCGGTCAGCGGGCGGGCTCTGCCAAAGGACGCACCCTCCGCAAAGAAATGCAGGTTGACAGGTCCGGGGTGGGTCGATAAAAAGCGCCCCCCGCTCAGGCGGGGGCCAGAGATCGGCAGCGAAGGCTGTCACTCTGGAGATCGCCGGTCGGCCTTCCTCGAAGGAGTCTCGAAAGAGAGCCTGGAAGAAATGAAGGTTGACAGGCCAGGGGCGGGTCGCTAGAAAGCGCGCCCCGCTCAGGCGGGGCCCAGAGCCCGGCAGCAAAGGCTGCCACTCGGGAGACCGCCCGGTCGACCTTCCTTGAAGGAGTCTCGAAAGAGAAAAAGAAGGTTGACAGATTCGAGGTGAGGCGCTAGAAAGCCCGCCCCGAATCGGCATCGGCGAAATCGGAGAGTCGGCAAGCAGAAGCTCGTGCCTCTCTGGATCGTACGATAGAGATCCTCGCCCACGGGCGAGCTGCGCAGCGTCACGATCCGGAAGGGTGGTGCCGGGCGCGGGAGCGGTCGATCCTGATCGAAGATCAGGCTCTGGTTCTGGAAGATTGAGGCGAGGCAGCTCGCAGCAGCGAGCCGAGCTCTCCTCCTCGGTCCTTGA
>NZ_CP012670.1:10372500-11261481 GCF_004135735.1 Sorangium cellulosum
GGGTGACGAGCAGCGTGACACAGCTGGTCCTGCGTGGAGCGAGAAGAGAAGACGGCTCCGCAGGGCTCCGTTCTAGGGACGCACCCACAAGTTTCCGGTGATGATGTCAAGGAGGCCACACCCGATCCCATACCGAACTCGGAAGTTAAGCTCCTTGGAGCCGATGGTACTGCCAGGGTGACCTGGTGGGAGAGTAGGACGTCGCCGGGATTTTCTTCGAACCTGCGCACAGGGTTTCCTGTGCGCAGGTTTTTTTTTGTCCATCGCGGTCCGGGGCTGCGGGGCGCCTGCGGAGGCGCTCGCCCGGCTGGCGGCGAGGGGGCGCCGGGACTCCGATCTGCCTGGCCGCTGGCGGGGGGGGAGGCGGGGCAGCTTCAGAGCTGCCCGGCCGCCGGCGAGGGGGGTATGAAGCGGGTTGGACCGAGAGCGGACGGGCTGAACGGAGGCGCTCGGAGAGGCGGACCGTCCGGACACCGGGAGGGCGCGCACGAGGTGCTCAGCCCTCGTCACCGTCACCTCCAGGGCAGCGGCACGTCTGTGCGCTTACTGCTCGACGCCTTCCAGCGTGTGGCAGTTGTAACAAGAGAACTCGCCCGTCTGGGTCACCGGGTCGAACCGGGGAACCTGGAGCAGGCTGGCGATCTCAGGCACCACCCGCTCGAACATGAAGTCGCTCCAGCGCGCGTGCTCCGGATCCGTCTCGTACTTCTCGATGAACGCCTCCTCGGTGCCGGGCAGCACGGTGAGCTGCGGGCTCGGCATCGCGTAGGTCCCGTCGGTCGCGCCGTCGCCGTGGCACGTGGCGCAGGTCATGCCCTCGAAGCTCGCGTCGAACGCGACGAAGATCTCCGTCATCCGCGGCAGGACGACATCCTCCATGAACTCGTCGCGCTGCTCGAAGCTCATGTCCTTCCACGCGATCGGCTCCACGTCGGGCGCGTCGCCCTCCCCACCACACGCGGCGACGAACAGACCCACTGCGATCCAGACGCGCTTCATGACCATGTCTCCTCTCCCTCTGCAGCTCGCTCTGCAACTCGCTCCGACGCCCATCCCGTCGATCGTGGCTCCCGGCCCGGGAGCCGCAGGGCCGCCTCATCCGCGCCCTGCCCTGTAGACCCCTGCCGCCCGCAAAACTCATCGCGAAAAAAACACGAAGGGGAGCGACCTCGAGCGCTCACCCCGGTCTCGATGGTGTGATGTGTATTACATTGTTGGTGAGGCTCGGTGTCGGGTGGTGCGGCCCTTTGGGGGCTCACCTCCGGGGCTTGCGTTCCGGCGAGCCCCGTTTGTGGCTCGCCTGCACTTGCCCCTCCGGTGAGCCCCCAACCGGTGAGCCCCCAAAGGGCCGCACCACCCGGCGTCGGGGCGGGGGCACGCAGGTGCGGTCCACGGCGCAGTGGCGCTTGTTCGGGGTCGCCGCGCAGCTCGCTCGCCGCGCCGGGCAGGGGACGTGCATGCAGTCCCGGCGGTGTGGATCCGTGCGGGCAGGAACGGCACAGCGCGCCGCACGGGTCGGCCGGGAGCGAGCCCAGGCAACGGCGCGCGCTCCCCGGTCGTGAGCGCCGTCGGCGCGTGTGCGCCGGAGGAGGAGGGAGGCATGGAATCGATTCAGCGGACCTGGTGGGTGCTGGCCGTGAGAGGCCTTGTCGGGATTCTCGTCGGGATCCTCTTCTTCATCTGGCCGCTCCCGTCGCTCGGAACGCTGGTCCTGCTGTTCGGCGCGTGGGCGTTGCTCGACGGCTCCGCGGCGTTCACGTGCGCGATCGCCGACCGCTGTGGGGTGCATTCGGTGGTCGAGGGCATCTTCGGCGTCGCCATCGCCGTGCTGACGTTCTGGCAGCCGATCCTCACCGCGTACGCGCTCTCCAGCGTCATCGCGGCCTGGGCCGTGGTGATCGGCCTGTTCAGGGTCATCGGCGCGGTTCGCCTCCGGCACATGATCCCGAGCGAGGTCTGGCTGGGGCTGAGCGGGCTCACCTCCGTGCTCCTCGGCATCACCCTCGCGACGCTGCCCGTGTCCGGCGTCCTCTCGCTCGGCTGGCTCATCGGATCGTTCGCGATCGCGATCGGCGCCATGCTCCTCGGCCTCGCGCTGCGCCTCCGGCGCACGGCCAGCTCCACGGTGTCGCTGCGCGTCTCCTGACGCGCGGCTGTCGCGCGGCGGCCGGAGGGGCCTTTGGGCGCCAGCGCGCCGGGGGGCGCGCCGGGCGCCGGCATGGCACCGCCCGTCCATCCATCGGAAGACGGAGCGCGCGGCGGCGCCATCGCCCCGATGACCTGAACGGTATCGCCCGTCAGTCGATCTGGAGGTGGTAGTGCGGCGGCGTCGCCTCCTCGATGACCCGGACGCCCCCGACGTCGGCGGCGCTCTCGAGGAACGCGCGCTTCTCCCTGGAGGACATGGTCCTGTTGCGCACGTCGACCGCGCCCTTGCGGAGGTGCGCGGAGATGTAGATCCCCCGGTCGATCTGGCCCTGGATCACGGCCTCCATGGCGTCCACCACCTGCTCCGGCGGCTTGCGGGCGTTCGCCTGGTACGCCCGCGTGATCTCCCGGGCTGCGGCCTTGTTCCGGTAGAGCTGGAGGAGATCCTCGCCGAGCTTGAGCTTCGTGAACATCGCCCGGGCCTGGCGGTTCGCGTCGCGCGTCCCGCTCGTGATCACGAGGTGCTCCCCCCGCGTGCGGCGCGCGTAGCCCCGGTCGATCTTCTCGAGCTTCGCGGCGATCTTCGCGGGGAGCGTCACGCCCGGTAGCACCTTGTACGGCGGCGGGGTCCAGGGCTCCGCGCGCACGACCTTGCCGAGCGCGGTCAGCGGCGGCAGCTGCGCGCGCCGCTCCTCCTCTTCCGACGGCAGCTCATCACACTCGTCCGACGCCGCCGCGTGGGCCCGCTGCCCGGCGCTCGCCGCCGCCGACGGGCCCGGCGCGCCCTGAGCCCGCGGCGCGGCGCTCCCCGAGTCGGCGGGCGCCGCGCCGGCTCGAGGCCGATCAGCGCCCGGCAGCTCGAGGCCAGGCAGCCCGATGGACTCGAGCTTCTCCGTGCACCCTGCCGCGCACAGCAGCAGCGCGGCGGCGAGGGCGCGCCGGAAGCGCGCCGGTCCCCTGGAGCGTTCCCTCTCGGCTCGTCGGCGTGTCGGGGGCATGGGCAAGGCCGGGCCAGCCTGCCACGGCGCGCCGCGCGGGAGAAAAAAACGGCAGCGCGCCCGTGCTCCCACCGCCGAAGACCCCTCCGCGCCGAGGAGAGAGGCAGTCGACGAGCAGGATGAGCCGTCGACATGGGACCTCCGCGCCCCCCAAGGCACGCTTGCTGGCTGCTGGCCAGGGCACGCTTGCTGGACCAGATGAATCGCAGTCCGGCCTGCGGCCCCTCACGGCCAGATCGGGCCGGCGGGCACGACAGGACGCGCCGCGGGGCCCTGCGCATCTGCACCGCCGGTGCGCCACGCGCGGCCCATCCTTACGTTGTCGTCTGGAGGGAGGGTATCATGGCCAATCTCAACATTCGCCGAGGCGAGCTCGGCGAGCCGGTCGCCAACGCCTGGGATCCGATGCGCATGATGGAGCCGCTCCGCGCGTTCGATCCCTTCCGCATGATCCGCGACTTCCTGGGCAGCGACCCGTTCGCCGGCATGGTCCCGGCGACGGGGACGGCGTTCGTGCCCGATACCGAGATCAAGGAGACGAAGGACAGCTACACGATCAACATCGACCTGCCCGGCGTGCGCGAGCAGGA
Organism: Sorangium cellulosum; assembly: GCF_004135735.1. Taxonomy (GTDB): domain Bacteria; phylum Myxococcota_A; class Polyangia; order Polyangiales; family Polyangiaceae; genus Sorangium; species Sorangium cellulosum_F. The sequence continues at coordinate 10,376,237 of NZ_CP012670.1, forward strand.
TCTCGAGGTGTCGATCACCGGCAACCGCCTCACGGTGAGCGGCAAGCGGGACGAGGAGGAGCGGCGCGAGGACGAGCGGTTCTTCGCCTACGAGCGCTGCTACGGCGCCTTCAGCCGCTCGTTCGTGATGCCCGAAGCGGCCGATCTCGGCAGCCTCAGCGCGGAGCTCAAGGACGGGGTGCTCCACCTCTCGGTGCCCAAGAAGGCGGAGATGCAGCCGCGCCGCATCCAGATCCGTGGCGGCGAGGAGACCGGCGGAAAGGAGAGCGCGTCCGGGCGGCCCGCCGAGAAGGCGGAGGCGGGCACCGCGAAGGGCGAGAGCAAGGCGGCCTAGGCGCTCGGGCCTGCACGTCCTGGCGACGCCGCGGCGCCCGGCAGGTCGGCCTCCGGAGCCGCGGCGTCGCGCAGGCTGCGGGCCGGCGCCGGCCGCCGGATGGACGTCCCTTGACACCGTTCGGCGACGACACCTTGTTCGCCTCACCGCGACCTGGCCTTGCCCGCTGCGCTCCGCGCTCCCGGAGAGCCCATGATGCGGAGATCCCGTGGCGGGCAGGCGCGACGGGCACTTGGCCTCAGGTCCTGGTGAAACGCTGGCTCGGAACGAGGAGGGGGCACATGGCTGAGCGCTTGGAGATCCGTCGCCGCACGACAGCTCTAGGGCTGGGGATGGTCGACATGAACACCGTGCAGGAGAACCGCGGCTCGTTCCTGGGGCTCGGTGCCGCCCTCCTCGTGCTCGGCGTCCTCGCGATCCTCATGCCCGTGGTCGCCTCGCTGGTCACGGCGGTCGCCCTCGGGGCGCTGCTGGTGCTCAGCGGCCTGTTTCAAGGTGTTCACGCCATCCGGATCCGACGGTGGGCCAGCTCCGCCTGGTCGCTGGTGAGCGCGATCGTCCAGATCATCGCGGGGGGGCTGATCATGGCCTTCCCGACGACGGGCAAGGTCACGCTGACCCTGATCCTCGCGGCGTTCTTCTTCGCCGACGGCCTCCTCAGGATCATCCGCGCCGTCCAGCACCGCGAGATGCCCGCGTGGGGCTTCCTCCTGTTCGACGGGCTCGTCACGCTGGCCCTCGGCGTCCTGATCCTGTGGAGCTGGCCGAGCACCGCCGCGTGGGCGATTGGCCTGCTCGTCGGCGTCGATCTCATGATCGGCGGCGCGTCGATGCTGCTGATCGGGCTCGGCGCGCGACCCCGACCCCTGCTCGGCTCGCGCGCGTGACGGGACACAGGCTCAGGAGCTCCGAAGCCGAGGCACGGGACCCACCAGGGAGGGTGTGTGTCGGCACGGCCAGGATCCTCGGAGTCGACCCGGGTACGACGAACCGCGTCGTCGCCGTCATGGATCGGCTAAACCAGGGCCATGCCCCACGTCCCCCTGACCGGCCGCGTCGCCCTGGTGACAGGCGCCGGCACCCGCCTCGGCGCCGCGATCGCCCGCGCCCTCGCCGCCGCGGGCGCTGATCTGGCTGTCCACTACGCCACGAGCGGCGCCGGCGCGGAGGCCGTCGTCGCGGAGGCGCGATCGCTCGGCCGCCGCGCGATCGCGCTCCAGGCCGACCTGTACGATCGCGAGGCGCTCGCCGGCCTGGCCCGGGCGGCGCTCGACTGGTCGTCCGGGCGGCTCGACGTGCTGGTCCACAACGCGGCGAACTTCGATCGTGTCGTGCCGGACGAGCTCTCCGCCGACGCCTGGGATCGCGCCATGGCGCTCAACGCGACCGCGCCGTACCTGCTCACGCTCGAGCTCGCCCCCGCGCTGCGCGAGCGTCGCGGCGCCATCGTCGCGCTCGCCTGCATCAGCGCCGAGCGCCCCTGGAAGAATTACATCCCGTACTCCGTCTCGAAGGCCGCGCTCGCCCACCTGGTGCGCGGCCTCGCGGTGGGCCTGGCCCCCGACGTGCGCGTCAACGGCGTCGCGCCTGGAACGGTCCTGCCGCCCTCTTCGTACGACGAGGCAACGCTCGCCCGCCTCCGCGAGCGCATCCCGCTCCGGCGCATCGGAGAGGCCGGCGATATCGCACGCGCGGTGGTGTTCCTCGCCGAGAACGACTTCATTACAGGTCAGATCCTCGCGGTCGACGGCGGCGTCTCCGTGGCGTGACGCTCCGCCTCGGGGCCGGCTCGCTCGGCGCGGCGCCTTTCGCGCGCTTTGGCTTGAACGACCGCGCCCGATCGAACCATAGTTTCACTCCCATGAGCCACACGCCCGACACCAGCGCATCCGTCCCTCTCCAGGCCGATCCCGCCCCCGGCGTGTCCGCAGAGAGCGGCCCTGCCGAGGCGCCTGCTGTTGCGGGCGGAGGGGCTGAAGCGAAGCCGGCGAGCCACGACTCGGCGCTGCCGGACGCGCTGGTGGCGTTCATGCTGGAGCGGTGGGCGCCCGTGTCCCGCGATCTGCCCCAGCCGATCGCGCACGCGGAGGTGTACGCGGCGCGGCGCCGCGCGCTCTCGAAGCAGTTTCCGGCGGAGACGCTCGTCATCCCCACCGGGCACGAGAAGGTCCGCGCCAACGATACCCACTATCGCTTCCGGCCCGGCTCGGACTTCTTCTACCTGACGGGGAACCTGGAGCCTGACTGCGTGCTCGTGATGGCGCCGCAGGAGGGCGGCGGGCACCGGGACATCCTGTTCGTCGAGCCGAACCCTGGGCGCAGCGACAAGACGTTCTTCACCGATCGGGCGAAGGGGGAGCTCTGGGTCGGCCCGCGCCTCGGGGTCGAGCAGAGCCGCGCGCGCTTCGGGGTCGACGAGTGCCGCGGGCTGCCCGAGCTCGACGCGTTCCTGGGCGGCCTGGTCGGCGCGGTGACGCGCCCCCACCGCGTGCTCCGCGGCACGTCCGAGCGGGTCGACAAGCTCCTGCCCCGGCACGATCGCGACAAGCAGCTCGGCGAGGCGCTCTCGGAGATGCGCCTCCTCAAGGACGCGCTGGAGATCGCGGAGCTCGACGCGGTGGTGGCGTCGACGAAGCGGGGTTTCGAGGACGTCATCCGCGCGCTGCCCGGCGGGCGCAGCGAGCGAGAGGTCGAGGGCATCTTCAACCTGCGCGCCCGGGTGGAGGGCAACGACGTCGGCTACGGGACCATCGCCGCGGCGGGGCATCACGCCTGCATCCTGCACTGGACGAGGAACGACGGCCGGCTCGAGCCGGGGAAGCTGCTCCTGCTCGATGCGGGCGTCGAGGGCAACGCGCTCTACACCGCGGATATCACCCGGACGTTGCCGATCGGCGGGAAGTTCTCGCCGGAGCAGCGCGCGATCTACGAGCTCGTGCTCGAGGCGCAGGAGGCCGCGATCGGCGAGGTGAAGCCGGGCAACGATTTCATGGAGCCGAACCGCGCGGCGATGCGGGTGCTCGCGCGGGGGCTCGAGCGGCTCGGCATCCTCCACGTCTCGGCGGAGGAGGCGCTCAAGGAGGACAAGCAGCTCTATCGCCGGTACTCGCTCCACAACGTGAGCCACATGCTGGGCCTCGACGTGCACGACTGCGCGCAGGCGCGGCAGCAGGTCTACAAGTACGGCAAGCTGAAGCCGGGCATGGTGCTCACGGTGGAGCCCGGCCTCTACTTCCAGCTCGACGATGAGACGGTCCCGGAGCGCTACCGTGGCATCGGGGTGCGGATCGAGGACGATATCCTCGTCACGGAGTCGGGGTGCCGGAACCTCTCGATCGATATCCCGCGGACGGTGAGCGACGTGGAGGCCTGGATGGCGGGGCTCTGGGCGGTGTCGCCCAGGTGATCGGCAGACGGGGGGGACGGCCCGCCTGGGTGGGGGCCTCGTAGTCCGCCGGGGAGCCGCCGGGGGAGGGGGTGGCGCGCGCGAGGGCGGCGGGGGTCCCCCCACAAACTCGCGCCTTTTGGGGGGCTGGTGCCTCACAAACGGGGGTGGGGGGGCCGGGGGCGACTCGCCGCGATGCGGGCCGGCGCTCGGGTTTGTGGGGCCCACCCCCGCCGCCCTCGCGCACGCCACCCCCTCCCCCGGCGGCTCTCTCCGAGAGGGGACGGGGAGAGGGGACGGGGGGCGTGGGTGAGTCGTGATGTCGGGAGCGCGGGGGGGCGTGCTTCGGTCGTGAGAGATGGCGACTAGTTTGCGATTTGCCGCGCGATCGCGTCGACCAGGCGGGGGATGTCGCGCTCGGCCACGGCGCAGAGCGCGACGCGCAAGGCCCCGGCGGCGATCGGGACCACGAACACGCCCTCTTGCTTCAGCCGCGACGCTGCTGCTTGCGCGTCGTCGCAGAACACCGTGATGAAGAAGCCGCCGTCGTAGCGCGGATACCGCAGCTTCCGGGCCGAGGCGAGCTCGTTCCACAGGGCCACGCGACGGTCCAGGAGCGCCTTGAGCGCGGCGCGCTCCTTCTCCGTGCGCGCCCGGAGTGATGGCTCGGTCAGCGCGCGCGCGATCGCGGCCATGCCGCCAGCATTGCAGTTCGACCACGTGCCCCTGCACGAGTAGTTGAGCGCGTTCTGGATGCGACGGCGCTCCTCGTCGTCAGGGTGGATCGCGAGGAGCGCGCCCACCCGGAGGCCATACTGCGTGAACGCCTTCGACGCCGACCACGTGACCAGGAGCATCGCCTTGCCCGCGAGCCGCAGCAGCGGGTCGAGGCAGCTGTCGAGGCCGGCGGCGCTGTAGTGCGTGTACGCCACGTCGAGCACGACCGTGATCGGCGCGCGCTCGCCCGCGGCGCCGCCCGCCTCGCCGACCCGATCGACGATCTCCGCGATGCGGGCCCACTCCTCCTCATCGAACGAATAGCCGGTCGGGTTGTGACACGGCGAGTTCAGGATGAGCATCCCGCGCCCCTGCGCCTCGACGAGCCCCTGAAGCTTCCGCTCGAGATCGACCGTGTCGAGGCGGCCGTGCTCATCGAACATCCGGAAGGTCGTGAGCCCCCGATCGAGCTCGTCCGTGAAGGTGCGATAAGGAGCCCAGTAGTACGACGTGGTGAGCGCGGTCTGTTGTGGCTCCAGGAAGTCCGCGATCGCGAGGCGCACCGCGCCGCTGCCGCCCGGCGTGGCGACCGCGGCCGCCCACGCCGCCGCCGGCCGCTGCCCGAGCACGTCGGCCACCACGCCGCGCAGGAACTCAGGGGGGCCCGCGATGGGCGCATAGCCGGCCATGACGCTGGCCGGCAGCTCGCGCAGCGCCTCGGCCACGCCGCTCATCACGGCGAGCTCCCCGCGATCGTCCAGCAAGACCCCGATGGTGGCGTTCACGACAGACTCGCCCGCAGCCGCTCGCTCGCTCGCCTCGGCGTTCAGCGTGAAGATCGGGTCGTTGCCAGGTCGGTCGGCGCGTGACGGGATCAGAAAATCCATGGACGTTGCGGCTAGCACGTTTGTCGCGCGGCCGCGATGACGGGGCGGGCGGCGCGCGCGGCGCGATCCCCGAAGCCGAGCGAAGCCGAGCAGGGCAGCGCCCGCTCGGGCGCCGCCGGCGCTGCGGCGCCGGGGCAACGCGGCAAACGTGACAGGCATGACAACCGCAGCAAGCGCGATGCATCGACGCCGGAGGCGATGGCTGCGCGCAAGCCGCGGCGCTACCCTGCCGAGGAGGAGACGCCAATGCACAAGTCTCGCCTTCAGCGTGGGTCAGGGATCGCCACCCATCCGACCGGACGGAACGGGCGTGCGGCGCTCGTGACGTCCTTGCTCGCCGCGGCCGCGCTGGTCGCGGTGTCCGGCGCCGCCAGGGCCGACGGCGCGGACGACCCGGGCGCCGAGGCCGCGCTCGCGGCGCGCTCGCCAGGGCCGCCCGGGCTCCCGGACTACGCCGACCCCGGGCTCCCGGGCATGGCCGAACCCGCCGTGCGCGGCCTGGAGAGGCTGATCGAGCCGGTCGCGACCGCGGGCGAGCCGCTGCTCGGCCTCAGCGCCGACCTCGACGAGTCGAGCTACGACATCCCCGGGCAGATCGTCGTCGACGCCCGCGACGACCTCGACGACAGCGCGCTCGCCACCCTCGCGCGCGACTTCTCCCTGCTGAAGGTCACGCCGACCGCGCTCGCCTCCGACACCCGGATCCACATCGCCACGGTCGATGGCCCCCTCGGCGCGACGCTCGCGCGGCTCGCGCGCGACCCGCGCGTCGAGGTGGCCGAGCCGCTCGCCCGGGTGCGGGCGTCGTTCGTCGCCAACGATCCGCTGCTGAAGGACCAGTGGCACATGACGCGCGTCGGCGCCGAGCGCGCGTGGGACTTCGCCACCGGCCGTGGGGTCACGGTCGCGGTGGTCGACACCGGCATCGCGTGCGAGGACCACGGGCCGTTCACCAAGGGGAGCGACCTGAAGTCGACCGACTGCGTGGGGGGCTGGAACTTCGTCAACAAGACGACGCACGCGAACGACGATCAGGGCCACGGCACGCACGTCGCGGGGACGATCGCGCAGTCGACGAACAACGGCCTCGGCGCCGCGGGGCTCGCGTTCCACGCGCGGCTCATGCCGGTCAAGGTGCTGAACGAGAACGGGTGGGGCACGACCGCCGACGTGGCCGACGGCATCCGCTGGGCCGCCGAGAACGGCGCCGACGTCATCAACCTGAGCCTCGGCGGCCCGCGCAACTCCAAGGTCCTCCAGAACGCGATCGACTACGCGATCTCGCGCGGCACGGTCGTCGTCGCGGCGGCCGGCAACACCGGCGGCCGCGTGCAGTACCCCGGCGCCTCCGACGGCGTCATCGGCGTGAGCGCCACGGACGCGAACGACAAGATCGCGAGGTTCTCCTCGCGCGGCCAGGGCGTCGACGTCGCGGCGCCGGGGGTCAACGTCACCCAGCAGACCATCTGCAACCGCGGGCGCGACAAGTGCGAGAACTACTCCGTGTACAGCGGCACCTCGATGGCCTCCCCCCACGTGGCCGGCGCCGCGGCGCTGCTCGTGAGCCTCGGCGTGTCGGAGCCGCGCGCGGTCGAGGACGCGCTCCGCGCCGGGGCGCGTGTGGTCGACGACTCCGATGGCGGCAAGCTCCTCTACGGCGCCGGCATCCTGGACGCCGCCAGCTCGGTCGCGCGCGTGACGCAGACCCACATGGTCGTGCGGCTGCTCGCGCTGCTGCTGCTCGCGGGCTGGGTGGGCCGCCGCGCCCGCAAGAGGGACGCGAACGCCTCGAGCCCGTGGCAGGCGAGCTTCCTGATCCCCGCGCTCGCGGCGGGGCCGGGGCTGTTCTTCTTCGCGCCGTGGCTCCTGCCGCGGGTGGATCTCGTCGTCGACGTGCTGGCCCGGCCGATCGCCGATCTCGATCTGCTGATCGGCGCGTCGGTCCACCGCTGGCTCCCGCTCGCCAACGCCCTGCTCCCGCTCGGCCTGACCTCGCTCTTCTTCGGCGTGAAGCGGCTCAGGCCGGCGATCGCGGGCGTGGCGGTCGGCACGGCGGCCTACCTCACCTCCGTCGTCGTGCTCGGCGAGGCCGCCGGCCCCTTCGGCCGTCTGGCCCTCGTCGTCTGGTGCGCGATCAACGCCGCGGCCTGCCTCTGGATCGCCCGGACCAACCTGTCCGCGTCGCGCTGAGCTCGGCGCGCGAGCGCGCCGCCCCCGGGCAGACAGCCCGGTCCTCGAGACCTCCCCTCCAAAACGAGCTAGGATGCCGCGCCATGCGGCCCGGCATCCTGCTCCTGCTGTTCACGCTGCTCCTCGGGGCCTGCGGCGGCTCTTCCAGCGAGACGCCGTGGCCCGCCGAGCCGGAGACCCCCGCGCTCGGCCCCTCGGACGAGGGGGCCGATCCGGCCGACCCGCGCTCGGCCCCTGAAGACGCGAACGAGGGGGCGGCGGGGCCGGCTGACGCCGGCCGCTGACCGCGCGGCGGGAGGACGGCATGGCGGGAGGGGGAACGGCGGGCGCGCAGCGGAGGGCCTGGCTCACCGCGGCCCTGCTCTCCGTGGCGTTGCTGGTCGCGCCGCTCCTCGTCTGGCTGTTCCTGCCGCGTCCTGCCCCGGTGATGCCGGCGCGGCCCGAGCCCGCGCCGGCAGAGCTTTCCCGGCCGGAGCCGGAGGTCTCGGCGCCCAAGGAGGCCGAGGTCGTGGCCGCGGCGCCGCCTCCGGAGCCGCCGCCGCCGCGGGAGACCGTCGTCGCGAGCGCGGGGCCGGTCCGCGGCGTGGTCCTCGATCCGGAAGGCCGCCCCAGCGCCGGCGCCGTGGTCCGCTGCCGCGAGCCGCCGGGCGCGTCGGCGAGCACCGACGCCGAGGGGCGCTTCGAGCTGCCGCCCGAGGCCGACGGCTGCGAGGCGACCGCCGAGCAGGCGCCGTTCGGCGACGCCGAGCCCACGCGCGTCGCCGCGGGCGGCGACAACGTCCTCCGCCTGCTCGCCGCGGGCGGGATCGCGGGCGAGGTCGTCGACGAGTCGGGCAGGCCGGTCGAGGCGTACCTCCTGGCCATCGAGTCGTTCGTGCCGGCCGGGACCGCCGATCGCGGCAGCGTGAACGGCCGCGCGCGCAAGGTGCTCGACCCGGCCGGCGCGTTCCAGTGGGGCGACCTCGCGCCGGGCCGCTACGTGCTGGCGGCGAGCGCGGCCGGCCGCCCGCCCGCGCGGAGCCCGTCCGTCGACGTGGAGGCCGGCCGCGTCACCCGCGGTGTGCGCATCGTGCTGCCGCAGGGCGCGACGCTGCGGGGCCGGGTCGTCGACGCCGCGTCGGGCGAGCCGGTCGTCGAGGCGCAGGTCGAGCTCGACTCCGTGACGTCCTCCGGCGCGAACGCGATCTCGCTCGTGCTCACCGACGCGAACGGCGACTACGAGCTCGAGGGCGTGCCCGCGAGCGGGCCGTTCTCGGTGCGCGTGCGCCACGACGCGTACGTGAGCAAGATCGTGCCCGGGCTCGACGCGCGCGGCGCGGGCTCTGCGCGCGCCGACATCGAGCTCCGTCCGCTCGGCGACGACGGCTCGCGCGAGGAGCTCACCGGCATCGGCGCGATGCTCTCGGTCTCCCCGGGCGGCGTCGTGATCGCCGACGTCGTCGAGGGCGGTCCCGCCGCGCTCGCCGGCCTCGCGCGGGGCGACGTCATCGTCCGGATCGACGGGGAGAGCGCGGCGGATCTCCCGCTCTCGGACTGCATCCAGCGCCTCCGCGGGGCGCCGGGGACGCGCGTCACCGTCGGGGTGGAGCGGGAGGGCCGCGCCCTCGACGTGACAATGCGGCGCGACGTCGTGGTTCGGTGAACCGGCCGCGCGCCGAGGTGCTAAGGGTCCGTCCATGTCCCCGCGCCCCACCGCGCTGCCCCCGGCCGGAGCTCCGGACGTCCTCTACCTGATCGACCTCTCCGGCTACGTCTTCCGCGCCTACCACGCGATCAGCCCGCTCTCGAGCCCGAGCGGCGAGCCGACCCATGCGACGTACGGCACCGTCGCGATGCTCACGAAGCTCGTGGACGAGCGCAAGCCCGCGTACCTCGGCGTGGCGATGGACTCGCCGGGCAAGACGTTCCGCGACGAGCTCGACGCCCGCTACAAGGCGCACCGGCCTCCGCCGCCGCCCGACCTCGGGGTGCAGATGAGCCGGTGCCGGGAGATCGTCGAGGCGTACCGCATCCCGATCTTCATCCGCGAGGGGCTCGAGGCCGACGATCTCATCGCCGTCGCGGTCGCGCGGGCCATGGAGCGGGGGCTGCGCGTCGTCATCGCGTCGAGCGACAAGGATCTGATGCAGCTCGTCGACGGCGAGCGGGTGGTGCTCTGGGACGCGATGCGCGACAAGGTCTACGGCGAGCCCGAGGTGATCGCGAAGTTCGGGGTGCCGCCGGGGCAGGTGCGCGATCTGCTCGCGCTCGTCGGCGACAGCTCGGACAACGTGCCCGGCGTGCCCGGCGTCGGCCTGAAGACGGCGGCCGAGCTGCTCGCGCAGTTCGGATCGCTCGCCTCGATCTACGCCCGCCTGGACGAGGTCAAGAAGCCGAGGATCCGCGAGTCGCTCAAGCAGAACGAGGCGGACGCGCTCCTCTCGCAGAAGCTCGTGACGCTCGACGGCTCGGCGCCCGTCTCGCTCGATCTGGAGACGCTGCGCTACGGAGGCGCGGACACGGGCAGGCTGCGAGAGCTCTTCACGGAGCTCGGCTTCTCGCGCTTCCTGAAGGCGGTCCGCGCGCCGGAGCCCACGGCGCGGGCGGCGACCTACCGCGTCATCACGGCGCGCGCGGAGCTCGAGGAGTTCGTCAGGAAGGCGCGCGCCGCGGGGCGCCTCGCGCTCGACGTGCAGGCGACGAGCCGCGAGCCGATGAGCGCCCACGTCTGCGGCGTCGCGCTCGCCTGCGAGCCGGGGGACGCCGTGTACGTCCCGCTCGGGCACCGCTACCTCGGCGCCCCGGCCCAGCTCTCGATGCGCGACGTCGACGCGGTCCTCGGCCCGGCGCTGGCCGACCCCGAGCTCCCGAAGGTCGGCCACGACGTGAAGTTCTGCGAGGTGATCCTGCTGCGGCACGGCATCGGGCTCGTCGGCGTGGCGTTCGACACGATGCTGGCGAGCTACCTGCTCGATCCCGAGGCGAAGAACCAGCTCCACGAGCTCGCCGAGCGCGAGCTCGGCCAGAAGATGCGGACCCTCGAGGAGGTGGCCCCGAAGCGGCGCGGGCAGGCGCAGCGCGGCCTCGACGAGATCGAGCTCGGCGAGGCGTCGGGCTTCGCGGCCGCGTTCGCGGACGTCGCGCTCGCGCTCACCGACCGGCTGCGCCCGCGGCTCCGCGCCGAGCGGCTCGAGGACCTGCTCGTGCAGATCGAGCTGCCCCTCGCCGCGGTGCTCGCGGAGATGGAGCTCACGGGCGTGCTCTGCGATCCGAAGGCGCTCGCGGCGCTCGGCGCGCAGATGACGACCGAGCTCGCGGCGCTGGAGCAGAAGGCGCGCGAGCTGCTCGGGCACGACGTCAACCTGGCGTCGCCGAAGCAGCTCGAGGCGGTGCTGTTCGACGAGCTCAAGCTGCGCTCCCAGCGCAAGACGAAGACCGGCCGCTCGACCGACGCCGACGTGCTCGAGGCGCTCACCGAGGACCACCCGTTCCCGGGCGTCGTGCTCGAGCACCGCGCGATCGCCAAGCTCAAGGGCACGTACGTCGACGCGCTGCCGCGCCTCGTGCACCCGGTCACGGGCCGCATCCACACGCGCTGGAGCCAGGCCGTGGCCGCGACCGGGCGGCTCTCGTCCCAGGACCCGAACCTGCAGAACATCCCGATCCGCACGGAGCTCGGCCGGATGATCCGGCGGGCGTTCGTCGCCCCGCCCGGGAGCGTGATCGTGAGCGCCGACTACTCCCAGATCGAGCTGCGCGTGCTCGCGCACCTGTCCAGGGATCCGGTGCTCGTCGACGCCTTCCGCGCCGGGCAGGACGTGCACGTGCGCACGGCGATGGAGATCTTCGGCGTGGACGAGGCGGGGGTCACGGACGAGATGCGCCGCCGGAGCAAGACGATCAACTTCGGCGTGATCTACGGGATGGGCGAGGCGGCGCTGGCCAAGCGCCTCGACATCTCGCGCGCGGAGGCGGCGCGCTTCATCGACGCCTACTTCTCGCGCTACCGCGGCGTGCACGAGTTCATGGAGCGGACGATGGCCGACGCGCGCCGCTCCGAGTCGGTGCGCACGCTGCTCGGCCGGCGCCGCCTCCTGCCGGATCTGCGCAGCAGCGACCGCATGCGCCGCGCCCAGGCCGAGCGCATCGCGCAGAACACCCCCATCCAGGGGACGGCGGCGGACCTCCTGAAGCTCGCGATGGTGCGCGTGCCGCGGCCGGTCGTCCCCGGCGCGCGCATGGTGCTCACGGTGCACGACGAGCTCGCGTTCGAGGTGCCGGTCGAGGCCGTGGACGAGGCGAAGGCCAGGATCCGCGAGGCCATGGAGTCGGTCTTCCCGCTCGACGTGCCGCTCGTCGTCGACATCGGCCACGGCCCGACCTGGGCCGACGCCCACTGATCGCGCCGCGAGGACCGACGGATCGCCGCGCGGCAAGAGCGGACGGACGGCCGCGCCGCGAGGTCCGGCGGAGCGCCAGCGGCGGCTCCGCGGCTCCGCGGCGTCACGAGCAGACAAAACGACGACGCCCGCTCCACCTTGCGGTGAGCGGGACGTTCGTGCAGGGAGTGGGAGCTCAGCTCGCGGCGGCCTTGGCGGCGACGCTCGCCTTGTGAAGGGCGAGGGCCAGGCGGCTCTTCACACGCGACGCGCGCTTGGCCGGGATCGTCCCCTTCGACGCGGCGCGATCGAGCGCGCTCGCCGCGGCGGTCACCAGCGCCGCGGACTCCTGCGGACCACCCTTCAGCGCCGTGCGCGCCTTCTTGATGGTCGTGCGGAGCTCCGACTTGGTGGCGCGATTGCGCGCGGTCCTCGTGATGCGCTGGCGGTTGCGCTTGTCGGCAGATGCGTGATTGGCCATGAGAAAAGCTCTCCTACTTCTTCGCCTGCGTCCCGTCGGACGGGGCAGCGCGCAGGGCGTCCGGCGCGTTCTGGTCGTAGCCCGCCGGGTGGATCGGGAACTTCGGGGTGCCGTTCGCACGCTCGAAGCGCTTGCGGCGGGAACCCGAAGTGCGCGCCTTGCGCTGACGGATGCGCTGGGTTTGCTGAGTCGCGGAAACCATGGGGGCGCGCATTCTACCTGCGGGGACATCCCTGTCAACCGGGACCGCGCTGCGCCTGGCCTCCGTTCTCCACGGCGGGGACAGCGGGGCTCGACGCCGCTCGACATCTTGGGGGGCTCGGGGCGATGCGCGCCGGCCGGCCGGGGCCGGCCGCGGCGCGGGCGCTACGGCCGGATCGTCGCGTGGACCGAGAACGACGGCTTGGAGAACGGACCCACGTTCGCGCCCTTGAGCGCGGATTGCACGCAGCTCGACTGGCCGTTCGACGCCGCCCAGCCGCTCACGGTCACCTTGCTCACCGCGCCTGACGACGAGAACGTGATCTGCGCGCGCGACACGCCGTCGGCGCCCGCCACGCAGGCCCTCGCGCCGCCCATGACCGCGCCGAGCGCGGCCTGGACCGATCCCTGCGACGGCTGCTCGGGGATGTTCTGCTGCTGCCGGAGCGGACCCGAAGCAGGCACCGGCGCCTCGGACACGACCGAGGGGCTCTTGGCCCCATCAGAGCCCACCGCGGCCTGCATGGCGGACGACAGGTCCTCCGCCTCGCCGGTCGCGGCCGGCGCGGCCGCCACCTTGCCCGGCTCCGCCTTCGGCGCCGTGGCGGCCGCTGCAGACGCCGCCGGCGCGGGGGCAACGGCCGGCGCGCCGGCCAGCGTCCTCGCCTTGGGCGACACGGCGAGCTTCCCCTCCGCGGCGACGATCGGCTGCTCGGTCACCGCGTTCTTCTCCGCGTTCGCCGCGGCCGCCGCTGGCGCGGCGGCGATCGGGGCGGGCGCTGCCGGTGCGGTCGGCGCGGCCTGCTCGTCGCCGGGAGGCGCCGGGGTCACCGGGACGGCAGGCGACGCTGCCGCGGTCTCCTGCTGCGGCACGGCCGTGGGCGTCCGCAACATGACCGTGACCGCCGCGGCCATGCCGAGGGCTGCCACGGCCGCGCCGGCGATCATCCCGCCGGACATTCGCCGAGCCGAGGCCTCGGGCGCGGAGGCGCCGGTCGGAGCGCGCCGCCTCCCCGCGGACATCGCGGCGACCTCCGCGGGCCTCCCGCCGTCGAGCGGGTCGGCCGTGCCAGGCTGCGCCTGCTCGGCGGCGTCCGCCGGCTCCTGGGCCGCCGACGCGCTGAGCCGGTTGAGATCGATGACCCCTGAATCCTCGGCCACCCTCTCGGCCGGGCGCAGCGAAGGCGACGACCCACGGCTGGTGGAGGGGAGCGAGCCGCGCGGCGTCGAGCCGCGGCCGGAGGGCGGCAGCGGCGTGGACGCGCGGCCCGACGACGGCAGCGGCGTGGTCAGGGCGCTGCGGCTGGACGGCAGCGGCGTCACGAGCGCCGCGCTGCCCACCCCGGGCGCGCTGCTCGTGCGGCCCGACGCCTGGCTGGCCCGCTCGGCGATCTCCCTCAGCGACGGGCGCTTCTTCTCCGGCGGCCGCGAGGCGCTGGCGGCCCCGGCCGCGCCGGATCGGGGCGCCATGGTGCCGTGCTCTCCCGTGGCAGGGGCTCCGTGCGCGATGTCCTCGATCTGCGCTTCGCCCGGCTCCGGGGCGAGATCAGGGGCCGCGAGGAGGCTGGCCAGCGCGGCCGTGTCCTCCGGGCGCCGCGACGTGGCGGCCTCGACGATCCGAGCTGCCCGCGCCTCCCACGCCGCCTCGTCGTCGTCGGTGGCGGGCCATCCGTGGAGCATCCCGTCGAGGTCGAGCTTGCTGCTGGTGACGTTCATTCGGCGTCCCCTCCGAAACCGCGCTCCGCGAGGTACGCGCGGAGCTTGCGGCGCGCCTCGTGGACGCGCCAGGCGACTGTTCCTTCCGGACAACCCAGGATCTTGGAGGCATCGTCGTGCGGCACGCCGTCGATGCACACGAGGATCAACGTCGTCCGCAGCGTGTCCGAGAGCGCGTCGATGCCCTCGCAGAGCGCCGCCGCGAGCTCGCGCCGCTGCGTCGTCGCGGCCGGATCGACGCCGTGGCTCGGGCGCGTCTCGAGCAGAAGAGACTCGATCCGCGGATCGTCCGACGGGGTCGAGTTCCTGCTCGGCTTGCGGGCCCGGATCATGTTGAGCGAGAGGTTCACGGCGATCCGGTAGAGCCAGGTGAACGGCTCGCTCCGGCCGTCGAACCGATCGAGCGCCTGGTAGGCCCGGACGAACGTCTCCTGGGTCACGTCCTCCGCCTCCGCGCCCGAGCGGACGAGATGGAACGCCAGCCGGAAGATCCGCTTCTGATATCGGCGAACCAGCACCCCGAAGGCCTGGGCGTCTCCGCTCCGCGCCTGATCGACGAGCTCACGATCGGTGGGTTTGGCCATCCTAGCCGCCTCGGGGTGCGAGTTGTCTCCAGCGCACGGACGACAGCGCAGCCGCGGCCAGCCCCTCGCGACCGCCACTGGCTGTCCCGGCGGGAGGCGCCCCTCGCGGCGAGCCCCGCTTCGCGGACGCGAAGCAGGGCGCTAAGGAGGCAAGTTCCACGTTCAGGCGCGCGAAGATAGCCGAACACTTCCTCTAGGACAAACCATGCGCCTGGACCTTGGGCGCCGCGTGTGCCTTCGACTGGCCGGGCAGTATGCCCGGGCTGGCGCGCGGCGCCGGCCGGTCTCGGCGTCTTGGTCGACACGGCGCCAGGCCGGCGCGCCCACGCGCCCGCGCCCCCACGTGGTGGCTGCGCGAGCGCGGCCTGCGCAGGCGCTCCGCGCGCGGCCGGCCGCGCCGCTGCTATGGTCGGCGGATGCGACGTTTCTCGAGATGGATGCGCACCATCGGGCTCGTCACGGCGGCCTTCGCGGGAGGTGCCGCGACGTCCCACCTCGCGGGCGCGAGCACCCAGGCGCAGAGCCCGTACGCTCCGTTCGCGCAGCTCGCGCGCGTGCTCGTGCTCGTCGAGAACCAGTACGTCGAGCCGGCGCAGCGGAGCAAGATCATCGAGGGCGCCATCAAGGGCATGGTCGCCGAGCTCGATCCCCACTCCGCCTACATGAACGCCGCCGAGTTCGCCCTGTTCCAGGAGGACACAGGGGGGACGTTCGGAGGCGTCGGCATCGAGGTCGACACGAGGGACGACGTCATCACGGTGATCGCGCCGATCGAGGGCTCGCCCGCGGCGCGGGCGGGCAT
Organism: Sorangium cellulosum; assembly: GCF_004135735.1. Classification (GTDB taxonomy): domain Bacteria; phylum Myxococcota_A; class Polyangia; order Polyangiales; family Polyangiaceae; genus Sorangium; species Sorangium cellulosum_F. The sequence continues at coordinate 10,391,892 of NZ_CP012670.1, forward strand.
CCGGTCCGGCGATCAGATCCTCGCGATCGACGGGCGCCCCGTGCGCGGCGAGCGCCTGGACAAGCTCGTGAAGATCATGCGCGGGCCCGCCGGCACCCGGGTCAAGCTCACGATCCGCCGGCAGGGCGTCGCCGAGCCGCTCACGATCGATCTCACCCGGGAGCGGATCCACGTCACGAGCGTCGCGGCGAAGCGCCTCGAGCGCGACGTCGCGTACGTCCGCGTGAAGCAGTTCCAGGACGGCACCCACGAGGAGCTGCTCCGCGCCGCGGCGAGGCTGCGCGCCGCCTCGAAGGCGCCGCTCGCCGGCGTGATCCTCGACCTGCGCAACAACCCCGGCGGCCTCGTCGACGAGGCAGAGGCCGTGGCTGACGAGTTCCTCGCGTCGGGGACGATCTACTCCACCCGCCACCGCGACAGCGTCGTCGACGAGGCGAGCGCGCACGCGGGCGGCGCGTTCGCCGCGCTGCCCGTCGTCGCGCTCGTGAACGAGTACTCCGCGAGCGCCGCCGAGCTCGTCGCAGGCGCCTTGCAGGACAGCGGGCGCGCCACGGTGGTCGGCGCGACGACCTTCGGCAAGGGGTCGGTGCAGACCATCTTCGAGCTGCCGGGCGGCGCCGGGGTGAGGCTCACGACGATGCGCTACTACACGCCGAAGGGGCGCTCGATCCAGGCGCAGGGCATCCGGCCGGACATCGTCATCGAGAGCCCGGAGCAACAGGTCTCGGCCACCATCCTTCGCGAGCGGGATCTCGAGGGCCACCTCCCCGCCGAGGGCGGGATCGCCGCCGGCGCGCCGAGGGCCGTGCTCATCGAGAAGCCCACGGGGCCGGCCGACGCGCGCGCCCCCGACGGCGACGTGCCCGCCGATCCGACCCGCGGAACCGACTTCGCGCTCACCGTCGGCTACCAGCAGCTCCTCCGCGAGATGCCGGCGACCCGCTGACGCCTCCTCCGGCTCCGCGCCAGGCCTCGGCGCCGTCAGGCCTCGGCGTCGTCAGGCCTCGGCGCCGGCGCGCAGCCCGGTCGTCACCGCGTCGAGCACGGTGCGCGCCCGTCCGGCGACGACCGACCCGGCCGCGAGGATCCCGGGGGCCGCGCGGACGCCCTCGCACCGGATGCCCACCGTCTCCAGCGCGCCCGGGCGCTCGCCGCAGGGCCACGCGACGACGTCGAGCTCGGGGCCCTGCATGGAGCTCACCACGCCGAGCGCCCCGCGCGCGTCACCCAGCGTGACGGGCGCCGCGATCGAGAGCGCGAACGGCGCGGCCCCGCGCGCCGCGAGGTCATGGCCGGCGCCGCGCTCCGGCGGGGCGTACACGACGCCCCCGCCGGCGAGGCCGCCGATCGCAAGGATCACGGCGTCCGCCTCGAGCGGCGCGTCGTCGCCCTCCACGTGGACCGAGACGCGCTCGCCGCGATCCCCCGGCCCGTCGCGGCGCGCCCCCACCGCGCGCACGCGGCCGTGGCGCTGCGTCGCCCCGATCGCGGCGAGCAGCGCGTCGCGCGCCGCCTCGAAGCGCAGCCCCGCCGGCGAGCCGGCGCCGACCAGCGCCTCGCCCACCGGGACCCCGAGGCGAGCCGACAGCGCCTCGGCCCGCGGGGCGCGCGCGCCGAGCCACGGGCCGAGCAGGATCGCCCCCGCGCCGCCCGCGCCCTCGAGCGCCTCGCGGAGCCGCTCGAGCAGCCACGAGAGCCGCGCCGGGTCGTCGTGCCGCGCCGCGAGGTCGCCGTCCGGGATCCGCCGCTCGTCGTCGAAGCGCAGGATCGGCGCGTCGACCGGCAGGAAGCGGAGCCCCCGCGCGCGGGCGAACGGCTCGTCCGCGAGCGACTCCGCGAGCGCGTCGGCGTCCCACGCGCCGCGCGGCGCGCGGGGCACGAGGACGCGCGTGCGGCGGAGCGGGCCCAGATCGAGCAGCGCGCGATCCCGGCCGCGGGCCGGGCGGATCCGCCCGGCGACGGTCGCGAGGCGCGCGGCCGCCGCCTGCGGCACGTCCCACAGGCCGAGCTCCGCCGCGAACAGCCTCGCCGCGGGCGCGAGCTCGCCGGCGGGCAGCTCGCCGCCGAGCAGCCGCGCGGCCCGCTCGAGCTGGTCCCACGGGACGTCGTCCACGGCGCCGCCCGCGAGCGCCGTCTCCCCGACGCCCGCGGAGATCACGGCGACCTGCGCCCCGCGCCGCCGCGCGCTCCACGCCGCGGCGAGGCCGGCGACGCCGGCGCCGATCACGACGATCGATCGCGCCATGCCCTCTCCTCCAGATCCCTCGCGGGGCGCGGCGCCCGCGGCTCGCCCTCCTCGCGCGCCGAGAGGGCCGCCTCGTCACCCGCGGGCGCCCCGAGCTCCGACCGCACGCTGGCGATGGCGAGCGCCTCCTGCCGGGCCTGCTCCGGTCCGAGCGCGACGGCGCGCGTCGTCGCCTGCCGCGCCAGGAACTGCATCGCCTGCCGCGCGCCCTCGCGCGGCGGGAGCGAGAGCTCCTGCGCCACGATCTGCCCGCACCGCGCCGCGCAGCGCATGCCCCCGCACGCGCCGAGGCCGAGGCGCGTGCGGCGCGCGACGTCGGCGACGCTCCGGGCGAGCTCGTGCCGGAGGACGTAGCGCACCTCGCCCTCGATGACGGGCTCGCAGGCGCACACCGTGGCCGCCTCGCGCGGCCGCTCGCGCACGCGCTCCTCGATCCGGAGCGCGCGCGAGCCGTGCCGGTACACCAGCCGGCGCGCGGCCACCGCGTCGACCTCCAGCCGCCGCGCGAGCGCGAGCGCGTCCGCCGGGCGGTCGCCGCCGGGCAGCGCGGTCGTGTGCGTCGCGCAGCGCGCGCCGAGCTGGAAGCGCCGCGCGAGGACGTCGGTCATCTGCTCGGCGAAGAGCCGGAAGCTGGCCAGCTTGCCGCCGATCATCGAGTAGAGCCCCGGCGCGCCGTGCGCCGCGTGGTCGATGATCTGGTGCTCGCGCGAGAGATCGTCCTCGGTCGGCCCGTACGCGTGGATCGTGGGCCGCACGCCCGCGAACGTGCCGATCGCGCGCGCCTCGCGGATCTGTGGGAACACGCGGGCGATGCCCTGGACCAGGTACCGGACCTCCTCGCTCGTCGCGCGGACCTGATCGAGGTCGCCGTAGAAATCGTCGTCGGTCGTGCCGACGACGCTCATGTTCTCCCACGGCTCGAGGAAGATCTGCCGGCCGTCGATCGTCGTCCCCATGATCGCGTAGTTCGTGAGGCGGCGGTCGAACACGACGTGGATGCCCTTGCCGGGCCGCACCCGCGAGCTCGCGGCCGGCAGGCCCGCGAGCGACGCCGTGATCGGCGACCACGCGCCGGTCGCGTTCACGACCACGCTCGTGCGGAGCCGCCCGCCCTCGCCGGTCCTGAGATCGCGGTAGCGCACGGCGAGGATCTCGCCGGTGTCCTCGCGGCGCTCGATCCGCTCCACCGTGTGCCCCACGTACACCTTCGCCCCCCGCTCGATCGCGTCGATGGCGTTGGCGACGCAGAGCCGGGCGCCGTCGATGCCCCACTCGTCGAAGCTGAAGCCGCCCGCGAGGTCGCCGTGGAGCCCGGGCTCCAGCGTCCTGAGCTCGTCGGACGACAGGCGCGCGTGCGGCTTGCCGCGCTTGAGCGGCTGGTAGGCGTCGTACGCCTCGAAGAACGCGTCGGCGAGCGTGTAGAGGACGCGCGCGCGCCCCGCGTTCTCGAACGGCACGAGGAAGGGGATCCGGAAGAGCAGGTGCGGCGCGATCGCCTGGATGTGCCCGGAGTCGCGGCACGACGTCTCGGTCACGTGCGGATCGCTGGTCAGGTACCTGAGCCCGCCGTGGATCATGCCGCTCGAGTTCCCGCTCGCGCCGAAGGCGAGATCGTTGCGCTCGAACAGGGCGACCTTCAGGCCCCGCTGCGACGCGTCGCGGGCGACGCCCACGCCGTTCACCCCGCCCCCGATCACCACCACGTCCACGTCGGTGCCGGCGCGGCGAGCCGGTGTTGCGGCGCTCGAAGGGAGGATCGTCACTGGAGGGCGTATAGCATGCCAGAAATTTTTCACGAGCGAGCCGGACCTTGGCGGGGTGCGCTGCGCGCCGGGGGCTCCCCGGAGGGGCTGGAGTGCAGGTGAGCCACGAAAGGGGCTCGCCGGAACGCAAGCCCCGGAGGGGAGCCCCCGGCGCGCAGCGCACCCCGCCAAGGTCCGGGCCGGGCCGTCAGCCGCGGACCCGGATCGCCCAGGTCAGCTTCACGAGGCTGCGGAGCACGTTCGGGACGCGCCGCGTGAGGTTGATCGAGGGCCGCCGCTTCTCCAGCACGCGCACGGGGATCTCCTCGATCCGGAGGCCCGCCCGGTAGGCGCGGATGACGAGCTCGCTGGCGAAGACGTCCTTGTCCACGACGCAGTCGCGCACGATACCGAGCAGCGGCTCGCGGACGAACGCCTTGAGCCCGTGGGTGTCCGTCCCGCGGAAGCCCAGCGCGGCGCGCAGGAGCCCGTTGTAGATCTGGCTCGCCGCGTGCCGCGCCCACGGGCGGTCGTCGCGCGCCCCCGGGAGCAGCTTCGAGCCGATCACCATGTCGACGCCGCCCTCCCGCAGCATGTCGACGGCCCGGGCGTGGAAATCCGCGTCGCACAGGTCGATCTCGTCGCAGAGCACGAAGCGCCCGCGCGCCCGCTCGATGCCCGCGCGGAGCGCCGCCCCGTAGTTCGGCTCGCCGATCGAGAAGCGCCGCACTTCCGGGTACTTGCGCTCGATCTCGCCGGCGATGCGGAGCGTCCCGTCGCGCGAGCCGTTCTCCGCGAGCACGAGCTCCCAGCGCCAGCCGAGCGGCGAGAGCCGCTCGCGCAGGTCCACCACGGCCGCGTGGAGGATCGCCTCCTCGTTGTAGATCGGGATGACGATCGAGACCTCCGGCGCCTCGCCGGCGTCGCGGGAGCCAGGCCCCGCGCTGCTCACGGCGCGCCCCCGAGGAGCGCCCGCGCCTCCGCCGCCGCGTCGCGCCCGAAGTGGAGCGCGTCTTCCATCGAGGAGTAGTTCCAGCCGCCGTAGCGCCCGCACGAGACGATGCGCTGGCCCTGCAGGAACGGCCGCACGGCCCCCAGCGACGCGAAGTACCTGTGATCGAACACGACGTACGCGTGGTCGATGCGGCGCGGCCGGGCGAAGCGGATGGCGCCCGGGGAGGGGATGAGCCCCATCTCGACGAGCCCGTCCGCGACGCGGGGGAGCAGCGTCGCGAGCTCGGGCTCGGCGCGGTCGGCCAGCTCGACGTAGAGGCAGGCCTTCCCCGGCGGCGCCATCGCCGGGGAGAAGTTCGAGTAGCAGCCCACGCGGTAGAACGGGTACTTCTCCTCCGGGACGTACACCCAGTGCAGCGGCTTCCCGCACGGGGCGTCGAGCGCCACGTCGAGGTAGTGGAGGTGCGTGCAGCGCAGCCGGGCGGCCGCCTCGCCGACGGCCCTGGGCGCGTCCGACAGGAGCCGCACCAGCGCGGGCAGCGGCGCCGAGGAGATGAGCACGTCGTAACGGACGATCTCGTCGTCGAACACGAGCTCCCGCGCGCGCCAGTCGATCGCCCTGGGCGCGCGGCCGAGCTCGATCGCGGGCGCGCCGGCGTCGCGTGGCCGCTGCTCGGCGAGCGCCCGCGCGAGCCCCTGGGTCAGCTGCCCGATGCCGAGCCGCGGGTAGAGGAACCGCGCGTTGTAGCCGAGCTCCCTGTCGTTCAGCCCGACCGCCCCGGCGAGCACGTCCTCGAGCTTCGGTATCGGGACGAAGCGGGAGCACCAGTCGGCGGTGATCTCACGCGGGTGCACCCCCCAGAGGCGGCTGTTGTAGGGGAGCATGAAGTGCCGGCTGATCCCCTCGCCGAAATGCGCAAGGCAGAACTCCTCGAAGTTCCTGGGCTCGGACCTGCGCGGCGCGAAGCGCGCCTCGATGAAGCCGCGCAGGCAGTCGTACGCGACGGCCGGCGGTAGCCCGAAGGTGTTCGCCTGGAACGGATAGCGGGTGTAGGTGCCGTTCGACCACACCATCGAGCGGCGCTCGATCTCCAGCGCGTCGGGGCCGATCCAGCCGAGGGCGAGCTCGCGGGTCGCCGGGTCGCGCAGGTGGAGGAGGTGGCCTGTCCGATCGAAGCGGAAACCGTCGTCCACGGTGGTGATCGCGTGGCCGCCCGGCCGGGGCAGGCGCTCGAACACGCGGTGGGGGACGCCGGCTCGACCGAGGTGGTACGCGGCGGCCATGCCCGTCAGGCCGGCGCCGAGGATCGCGACGGGGACGCTGGAAATCGTGGGTCGGGTCATCGCTCGCGGCCCGGCCGCGGCCGGGAAGACACCACCTCCCCGGTGCGCCGTCAAGGCGCGCTGCCCCGCGCCGCACGCCGCGTCGACGCTGGATTTCCCGCCGCCGCGGTGAGCGCGCGGAGCGTTACGCGGCGCACGCCGCTACGCGCCCCGCGCGCGGCGAGCAGACCAGGATTGGCGCCCCCGCGCAGAGCGACTAGGTGTGTCCAGGTCCCCGGCGCGCCTGCCCTGCGCGCCGGGGGGGCGAGGTCCAGATGCCCATCCCGCGCCGCACGTCCGTTCAAGTCACCGGGAGGATCCTCTACCTGACGGAGGACCCGGAGCTCCTGAAGCAGCAGCTCTCGGGCGGCGCGCTGCGCTTCGATCCCGAGCGGCACGCGCTGATCGACAACATCTCGACCGACGAGCTGACGCCGGGCTGGGTCTGCTACTACTACGACGAGACGCTCGCCCGGTACTGCCTGGTCGGGCTGCGCGGCGGGCTCATCGAGCGCGACGCCATCAAGGACGGCGGCTTCGGGGTCATCGTCAGCGGGCGCTCGAAGGGCTGCGGCAGCTCGCGGGAGACGGCGCCGTACTCGGAGCGGGAGGCCGGGATCCAGCTCGTCGTCGCGCGCAGCATCGAGAAGATCTACGGCCAGAACTGCCAGAACATCGGGCTGCTCACGACGACCGACTTCTCGCTGCTCGACCGGCTCGCGCGGGGCGACGAGATCCCCATCGGCGAGTTCACCCGCGGGCTCGACCCGATCAGCGCCGACGTCGTCGAGTACGGGGGCCTGTTCGCCTACAACAAGGCGCGCCTGGCCGGGGAGGTCTCGCCGCCGACGCTCGCCACGCCGCCGCGGCCGATGACCCTGTGCGAGAAGATCATCGCGGCGCACGCGATCGTGGACGCCGCGGCGGGCGAGATCGGCGCCTCGGCGGTGAAGCCCGGCGACGCGCTCTTCGTCCGCGTGGACGTGCGCTTCTCGCACGAGTACGTCACGCCCATGGCCGAGTCGCTCTTCCGGGCCGGCTTCGGGCCCGACGCGGTCGTGAGCGAGCCCGAGAGCGTCTTCGCCTTCCGCGACCACCTCACGTTCCTCGACCGCGTGATGCCGGAGGCGCACCTCAAGCTCGGCCTCAGGGAGCAGGCCGCCTCGCTCGCGACGGTGCAGCAGGCGTTCACGGAGCGGCACGGGATCAAGCTCTACGGCGAGGTCGAGCGCGACGGCAGGACCGTGGGCTCCGAGGCCATCTGCCACAACAAGGTGATCGAGGAGCTCGCGCTCCCGGGGCAGATCGTGGCCGGGACCGACTCGCACACCTGCATGGCGGGCGCGCTCGGGTGCTTCGCCTTCGGCGTGGGCTCGACCGACATGGCGAACGCGTGGCTCACGCGCGACGTGCGCGTGGCGGTGCCGCGGTCGGTGCGCTTCAACCTGACCGGGCGGCTCGGGCCGGGGGTGACGGCGAAGGACGTGATGCTCTCCCTGCTCTCGCAGCCGTTCTGGAAGACGGGCCAGGGCATCGGCAAGGTGCTCGAGTTCGCGGGCGAGGGCGTCCGCGCGATGGGCCTCGACGAGCGGGCGACGCTCACCAACATGGCGGTCGAGGCGGGCGGCTTCACCGGGATCATCGAGGCCGACGAGGAGATCGTGCGCTACCTCGTCGCGCAGCGCGGGCTCGCCGCGGACGACGTGCGCGCGCGCATCGTGCGCGCGGATCCCGGCGCGGAGTACGCGGCGACGTTCGACGTCGACCTCTCCTCCATCGAGCCGATGGTCGCGACGCCGGGCGATCCGCGCAACGGCGTGCCGCTGCGGTCGCTCCGCGAGATCGCGGGCGGCGACGTCAAGATCGACATCGCGTACGGCGGCTCGTGTACGGGCGGCAAGAAGGCGGACATGGACATGTACGCGGCCGTGCTGCGCCGCGCGGTGGAGCAGGGCAAGCGCGTCGCCGAGGGCGTGCACCTGTACATCCAGTTCGGCTCGCAGGAGATCCGCCGCTACGCCGAGGCGAAGGGCTACCTCGAGATCTTCGAGCGGGCCGGCGCCGAGCTCGTCGACCCCTCCTGCGGCGCGTGCATCAAGGCCGGGCCAGGCGTCTCCAGCCGCAAGGAGCAGGTCACGGTCTCGGCGATCAACCGGAACTTCCCGGGCCGGAGCGGCCCAGGGCAGGTCTACCTGGCCAGTCCCCTGATCGTCGCGGCGAGCGCGATTGCGGGGAAAATTGCATTTCCGGAGCTCTGACGCAGAGCGACTGTCGCGGTGTTACATACATAGTGGCCGGAATCGGCATCATGGAAAAACGAATGCTTTCCACGGAAGTGCACCGTACGCTAAGGTGCTCCTCTGTGGCGGATCGGGAGGAGCCCCAAGAGCGTATGACCGACAAGGACACGCTGGCAAAGAACAACGAAGCCTCGAAGACGGACAAGCGGAAGCAGAGCCTCTACTTTCCGGAGTCGATGCTGCAGGAAATCAAAGAGGAAGCGGCGCGGCTGGACCGCTCGCTCTCCTGGGTTGTGCAGCGCGCCTGGAAGCTGGCGCGGATAGACATCAAAAAGCTTCCGAGTGTCAATGACGTGGCTGACGACGAGGACAGCGGCGACTAACCTCGCCGCGGGCCTCGCGTACGCCGCGTCGCTCGGGAATCGATGGTTCGAGAGCTCTTTGCCGCCGGGAAGGACGGCACGCGGATCTATGTCCGCTACCGGGAAGGTCCCGGCGGCATCGAAAGCCTCGCCGGTGGGGCTAGGACGGGCTCCGAACGCCTGACGGCGGTGCTCTGCGACGGCATCGCATGCGACGGTTTCATCTGGAAGTACCTGTGGGACGACCTGGCCCGCACGGTCAACGTCGCCCACTGGAACTACCGCGGCCACGGTCGGAGCAGCCTGCCCGCTGACCCGCAGGCGATCGATCTGCGCGACCACGCGAGCGATCTCGCGGCGGTGCGCGCGGCGATCGGCGGCGGCCCCGTGGTGCTCTTCGGGCACTCGATGGGCTGCCAGGTCGCGCTCGAGCACCTGCGGACCCACCGCGATGGCGTGCGCGGGCTGGTGCTGATCTGCGGCTCGTCCGGCCGGATCACGCACCATTTCAAGGGCACGGACGTGCTCGCGCAGCTCCTGCCGCGCGTGATCGCGCAGGTCGACGCGTACCCGCACATCGCGCGCGCGATCTGGAGCCGCGTGCCGGCGCCGATGGCGCTGCGGATCGCGCTGCTCGCCCGCGAGGTCGACGCGAGCGCGATCACCCCGTCGGATCTGCTCCCGTACATGCGGCACATGGTCGACATCGATTTCTCGATGTTCCTCCACATGCTGCAGAGCGCGGGCGAGCACTCGGCCGCCGATCTGCTCCCGCGGATCGACGTGCCGGCGCTGGTGATCGCCGGCGATCGCGACACGTTCACCCCGCCTCGCCTCGCCGAGGAGATGGCGGCGGCGCTGCCGCGCGGCGAGCTGATGATGGTGACCGGTGGCACGCACGTGGTCCCGCTGGAGCGCAAGAAGATGGTCATCGAGCGCATCGAGCAGTTCCTGCTCGAGCGCGTCTTCGGCGGCTCGCCGGCGAGCGATGCGCCCTCGCCGGAGGTGCCACGCGGGCTCGCGAAGAACGGATGATCCGCCGCGCGCCAGGCGAGCGCGCGGCGAGCGCGGCCCGCTGGTCTCCGGGGCGCCTGCTCGTCGCGTCGGCGCTGCTCGCGGCTGCGTGCGCGCGACCGGGGTCCGAGCGGAGCGGCGCGCCGGCCGGCTCGATCGCGGCGCTGGCAGAGGCCGAGGTCGCGCCCGCGATCGGGCCGCCTCCGGCGCGCCCGCCGGGCAGCGCGCCGGCGCGCTCCGCGCCGCGGGCCAGCGCGCTCGACGAGGAGCAGCTCGCGCGCGCCCTGAAGCGCGCGCCGCTGCGCGCGCTGCGACCTGCGGGCAAGCGGGGCGAGGGCCGCTTCGAGGCCACGCTGGCGCTCGGCGCTGCCGACAGCGGCGCGCCCGCGCACGAGATCGAGGTGAGGCTCGCGCCGGCGCTGAAGAAGGATCCGCTCGGATTCCGGCGGCCCGTCGCGTTTTACCGGCTCGCGAGGGCGCTCGACGCGCACGTGGCGCCCGCCGCTGCGTCGCGCCGGATCGGCATCGGCGAGCTCGCGGCGCTCCTCGGCCGTGAGCCCGGCGGACGGAGGCTGCTGCGTCGCTTCGCGGTCATGAACGACGGGACGGTCGACGCCCTGGTCCAGTCGCCCGCTCCCGGCCCGCCCGGCCCGCGCTGGGCGGCGGCCCGCCTGCGGTCGATTCGCTTCGATGACGCGCCCGAGCTCGACGTGTGGGCGCGCTGGGCGCGCTCTCGGTCGCCGGCGCGCGGCGAGCGCGCCTCGATCCTCCGCGGCTACCTGGAGATGCTCGCGCTCGACTACCTGGCCGGCAACGGCCTCCGCAAGGAGATCGTCATCGACGTGAGCGCGGGGGCGCTGGTGCTGGAGGCCAACGCGAGCGCCTTCCCGCCGCACGTGAAGGCGCGCGAGCTCGATCGACAGCTCGAGCGCCTGGTCGAAGCGGCGCGGTTTCCCCGCGCGCTCCACGACGCGCTCCTGCGCTTCGGTCCCGAGCAGGCCGCGGCGGCGCTGCGCCCAGGCGGCGGCGGGATCGAGGACGAGCTGGTGCCGCCGCGCGCCCTCGTGGAGCTCGAGGAGCGGAGGCAGGCGCTGCTCAGCCTCATCGCGGCGAAGATCGCCGCCCGGGGAGAGGCCGCCGTCCTCGCCCTCTAGCGGCCGGGCTGCCCCCGCGCGCGGCGTCTTGATCCCCGGCGGCCGCAGGGCGATCACGGGAGCCCGTGATCGACGTGACCACCCTGCAGCGCTGGACGGAGGAGATCGGCTACAGCGCCGAGCTGGAGCAGCCGTCGACCTTGCGCATCCGTCCGCGCGAGGAGGGGATCGTCGAGCTGCCGCCCTTCTACGTCCAGTGCACCGAGAACTGGGTCGTGCTCTCGATGTTCGGCGTGCTCGACCAGCTCGACCCGCAGGGCCGCTCGGACGGCGACGAGGGCCCGGATCCCCTGGTCGAGGACGCCGGCCAGCGGATCGGGCTGCATCGCTACCTGCTCGAGGCCAACCGCGACATGCGGGTCGCCAAGTTCGCCCTCGACCATCGCGACGAGATCCTGCTGTGCGCGGAGATGCCCACCGAGTCGCTCGATCAATCCGAGTTCGCCGACGCGCTCGAGCGGATCATCGAGTACGCCACGGCGTACCGGCACGCCCTGCTCGGCGACGGCGGGTGAGGCGCCGGCGCAGGCTGGCCCGCGACCTGCGCTGACGCGCGCTCACCGCTGCGTGATCACCACGCGGTGGTCGTCCCGGTAGGTGATGTTGCCCGACTCGCCGCGGCAGTCCCAGCAGGTCGCCCACCCGAGCCGCCGCCGCACGTAGCCGTTGTAGCCGAGCGCGATCGGCCCCCGCTCGCCCTTCAGCAGCATCGACGACGCGATCCGGTAGCGATCTCCGGGGAGCTTCAGGAACGCGACGATGAACGAGTCGTCGTCGGACTTGCCCGTCACCACGAGCACCTCCTCGCCCGGCACCGGGTTCCAGAGCAGCGGCGACGTGGTGAGCGTCGTGTTCGGGGGCGGGATCGACTCCGGCGGGTTCGCCGGGGTGCCGCCCGGCGAGAGGCGCGTCCGGCCGCGCCGGAGCACGACGCTCACGTCGTCCGGCTCCTTGAAGAACGAGATGTCCCCGCCGAGGTCGCGGAGCTGCCGCACCGACGCGAGCAGCTCCGTCACCTGCTGCGGGCTGATCTCCGCGCGCCGGAACGTCTGCTGCCACTGCGGCGACGGGATCGTCGCCGCGTTCGGCGCCCCGTGACAGCAGCGGAAGCCGATGTCGTCGCCCGACGCGGCCGGGTCGACCGCGGCGCGGCGCGCGCACCGGTGATCGACGCCGCGCGCGCTCGCCGTGGCCCCTCGCACCGACGCCGCCTTGGGCTGGAGGTCCTCGATCGGGGCGACGTCGCTCGCGGTCCACTCGCGCAGCGCGGCCCCCATGCCGACGACGCCGAACCCCGACGCGCACGACGTCGGCGCCTTGGCGCACGCCGGGTCCCACGCCGCGCCGCCCGCGTAGGGCGTCCCCTCGGGGCCCTTGCACGCGCGCTCCCACTCGAGCTCGGTGCACAGCCGCCCGCCGGCCTGCTGGCAGAGCTCGGAGGCGCGCGCCCGCGTCACGCCGGTGAGCGGGGGCCGCGCGGGATCGTTCGGGTACAGGTGGCGATCGATGGTGAAGCCGCCCAGCTCGACCTCGAGCAAGGCCGGCTCGAGCGTCGGGTCGCGCCCCTTGTCCCCGGGCGTGCTGCCCGCGATGAGCTTCCCGGCGGGGATCTCGATGCGCGCGGGCCCCGCCTGGGCCGCGGCGCCCGCCTGCGGCCTCGCGCTGGCCGCGGGCGCCTCGTTCTCGGCCGCCTCGAGCACCTTCCCCTGCGGCGCGGGCGCCGCCGGGGCGTCGCCGTCCGGGCGCCTCTCCTCGGCCTGCTGCGGCGCCCCGCGGTCGCACCCGGCCCCCCCGGCGATGGCGGCCAGCAGGATCAGGGCAAGCTCAGGCGTCGTCGTCCGCACGGTTCCTCGAAGCGCTTCGCCTTATGTCGCAGGACCCCTCGCCCGTCAAAGTGCCCGCGCTATGCTGGCCGGGATGGGGCAGGGCGTGGACGACGCACCGGATCCGATGGCCTCCCAGATGGCGCGGCTCCTCGCCGGCAGCGATCTGGACGAGCTGCGGGAGATCGTGCGCCGGTGGGTGGCCGAGGCGCCGACCGAGGGCCTACGCCGGCGATACCAGGAGCTCGGCGGGCGGCTCGTCGAGCTCAAGGCGGCGCTCGCCGAGAACCCCGTGCAGCCCTCCGTCGCGGAGCTCGAGCAGGCGCTCACGATGATGCTCCGGCTCGCCGCCTCGAACCCGAGGACATGAGCCGAAGGTGACGCTCGCCGACTTCCCCCCGTGGTTCCTCCGCGCCTTCGCGGTCTGCTTCGGCCTGCTCTGGGGCAGCTTCCTCAACGTCGTCATCCACCGCGTCCCGCGCGAGCTCAGCGTCGTCCACCCGGGCTCGCGCTGCCCCGCGTGCGGCGCGCCGATCCGCGCCTTCGACAACATCCCCGTCCTCAGCTACCTGCTGCTGCGCGGCCGCGCCCGCTGCTGCGGGGCGGCGGTGTCGCCGCGGTATCCCCTGGTCGAGGCGGCGGGCGGCGTCCTGTCGCTCGCGATCGTCGAGCTCATCCTCCTCGATCTCCCCGGGTCGACGCCGGTCCTCCGCGCGCTCGCCACGTACACCGCCGACCTCGCGCTCGCGCTCGGGCTGCTCGCGGCGACGTTCATCGACCTCGAGCACATGTACATCCCCGACGCGATCACGATCGGCGGCGCGGTGCTCGGGGTCGCCACCGCGTCGCTGCGCTCGATGGGCTTCGACGACGCGCTCCTCGGCGCGGCCGTCGGCTTCGCCATCGTCTGGCTCCCGTTCGTCGTGATCTACCCGCGGATCCGCGGCCGCGTCGGCATGGGCCTCGGCGACGCGAAGCTCCTCATGCTGGCGGGTGCCTGGTTCGGCTGGGGGGGCGCCCTGTTCGTCCTGTGCGCCGGCGCCGTCCAGGGCTCGATCGCGGCGATCGCCATGCTGCTGCTGCGCGGCGGCATCGAGGAGCCCGAGGCGGTGCGCCTGGAGCGCGCGCAGATCCGCGAGGAGCTCGCGGCGATGTCCCCCGACGAGCGCGCCGCCGCCGAGGAGGAGCTCGCGCTGGATCCGCTCGCCGAGGAGCCCGGCGAGGGGTTCGGCCAGGCCCGCATCGCGTTCGGGCCGTTCCTCGCGCTCGCGACGCTGGAGTGCCTGCTCTTCGGCCGCGACCTCCTCGACGCCTACCTCTCGTGGATCGACGTCGGATGAAGGCGCTGCTCCACGGCGCGCTCGGCGGCTCGCTCGCGCTCGCCCTCCTCGGCGGCTGCGGCAGCTCGCTCCCGCTGCCCCCGACCGGCCCGCACCTGCCCAGCGACCCTGCGATCGTCGTGCCGTACCCGCCGCCCCCGGCGCGGGTCGAGATCGTCGAGGTGCCCGAGGAGCCCGGCGGGCTCGTCTGGATCGACGGCGAGTGGCAGTGGAGGAGCCGCCGCTGGGCGTGGCTGCCAGGCCGGTGGGAGCCCGTGCCGCTGGGCGCGTACTTCGCTCCGGCCACGACCGTACGCCGCGCAGACGGATCTCTGGTGTGGTTTGCCGGGGCGTGGCACGTCCCCGCCAAGAAGTGATCGACGCCGCGCCCGCGCGATGGAAAGTCACGCCGTGCGGAGGTGCTCGGCGCCCGCGCCGGCCGTGGCCCGATCGACCCGGGCGAGCCGCTCGCGCGCGACCCTCTGCACGGCCCCCTGCACGGATCGATGAGCCCTGCCCCATGATGCTTGCCTGGTCGTTTGCCGCGCGCACCGTCGACGAGATCGCCCGCCTCCTCCGCTCGCTGGGCAAGCACCGGTACGTGCGCGAGGTGGATCATCGGCTCCACTGGTCCGTCGATCACGCGCTGGCCGAGCTGCCCGAGTTCGCGCCGCACGCCGCGGCGTTCGAGGCGCGCCTCGGGAAGGAGCGGGGCCTCGAGCTCGGCTCGCGCGATCCGTCGCTCTGGCGGGAGGCGAGGACCGAGGAGGTGATCGCGGCGCTCACGGCGTTCTGGACCCCGGGGGAGGCGGCGCTGCGGTACCGGACGCGCCTGCTCGCGGCGCTCGCGCGGACGGGCCTGCCCGGGGCCGCGCACGCCCCCTTCGCGTCCCCTCCGAACGATCCGCCCCATCCGGAGCTCGTGCTGCTCGACTGGGAGCTCTACCCGGTGGACGAGCTCGACGCGGACCGGCACGCCGGCGCGCTGGCCGCGATGGAAGAGGCCGAGGAGGACGTGAACGCCTCGGCGCCGGTCTACAACGAAGGCCCCGTCATCGCGGCGCCGGAGCTCTGCGACGGGGCGCCGGACGGGATGCTCGCGGACGACTTTCTCGTGTGGTCCGACGGACCATACAGCTACTCCGACTACGTGTTCCGCGGCGTGGCCCGGGCGGCGAAGCTCGAGGAGCCGCCGACCGGGTACAAGGATCTGTGATCCGTCGCTGCTCCTCGGCCGTGGTCAGTACGGGTCGGGCTTCGGCGGCGGGATGGTCGGATCCGCCTCGCCGGGGCGGGGCGAGGCCGGCTCCGCGGGCCGCGGCGAGGCCGGCTCGGCGGGCTGGGGCGAGGCCGGCTCGGCGGATCGAGCCCGGGTAGCGGTGGTCGCCTCGACGGCCGGCGCTGCGGGGGAGGGCGCCGGGGCCTTCGGCGCGGCGTGGAGCGTCACCGCGAGCTCGATGTCCCTGTCGAAGATGAGCATCCGCCGCTGCGTCACGTGGCCTGGCGCGGAGATCTCGATCCGGTGCGCGGCGCCGTCCTTGAGGAGCTTGCCCTCGAACGGGTTCGAGGGGAGCGCCACCCCATCGAGGAGGATCCTCGCGCTGGCGGGGCTCGCCTTGATCGTGGCGCGGAGGAGCCCGGCCTCCACCGCCGCGCGCGGCGTGCTGCGCTCGGTGGCCGGCGGGGAGGGGGCGGCGCTGGACGGGGGCGGCGCCTGCGCGAGCGGCGCGCTCTGGGCCGGCGACGACGCGGGCGTGCCGGGGCGCTCTCTCGCCGGATCGCGCAGCTTCAGATACAGCGTGACGGCGCCGAGCGCCGCGATCACGGCCGCGGCCGCGACGAGCGGGATCCGCGGGCGTCGCGGCGCCGGCGCCGGGGGAGCGGCCGCCGTGGGCTCGGGCCGCACGACCGCGTGCAGCGTTCCTTGCGGGGGGATTGAGCGATGGCGAGCCGCGGGCGTCGAGGGGGTGACCGCCCCCTCCTCCGGGGCAGGCGGGTACGAGTCGAGGCGCTCGTGCAAGGGCAGCGACGGCAGCCTCGAGGCGTGGCCGGAGCGCTCCGCGCTCGCCGCGTCGGGGCCGCCTTCGCGCAGCGTCTTGAGCTGGCGATCGATGATCGTCCGGATCTCGGCCCGCTCGCCGGCGAAGAGCTCGCCCACGAGCCCGCCGACCTGCTCCGCGGTCACCTGCTCCGAGAGGCGCTCCGCGTACCGATCGAGCTCCGCCCGGAGCTCGGCGGCCGTCGCGTAGCGCCTGCCCGGCGCGTGGGCGAGCGCCTGGCCGCAGATGCGCGCGAGCTCGAACGGCACCTCGGGGCGCGCGGTCCGCACGTCGGGGATGTCCCGCATCAGGCACGAGATGATCTGCGGGTCGGTCAGCCCGCGCCAGAGGCGGCGCGACGCGACCACCTCCCAGAGGATGACGCCGATCGAGAAGATGTCCGCGCGCCGGTCGATCTCCGAGGAGGGCGAGAACGCCTGCTCCGGCGCCATGTACGCGACCTTGCCCTTCAGCGTGCCCGCCTGCGTCTCGACGACGCGGCGGGCAGCGAGCGCGATCCCGAAGTCGACGATCTTCACCTGGCCGTCGTAGGTGATGAAGATGTTGTGGGGGCTGACGTCGCGGTGGACGACGTGGAGCGGCGTCCCGTCGTAGTCGACGAGCTCGTGGGCGTAGTGGAGGCCGGCCAGGACCTCGCCGAGGATCCAGAGCGAGATGGCGAGCGGGATCGGGCGCGCTTGCTCGCGCGCGCGGGAGAGCACCCGGCTCAGCGGCTGGCCGTCGAGGTACTCCATGGCGATGAAGTACTCGCCGTCCACGAGGCCGACCTCGTTGGTCTGCACGACGTTGCGGTGGTTCAGCCGGGCGGCGAGGCGGGCCTCGTCGAGCAGCATGTCCCGGAACTCGGGCTCGTCGGCGATGTTGCGCCGGAGGCGCTTGATGACCTGCAGCTTGCTGAAGCCCGCCGGCCCCACCGCGACGGCCAGGTCCACATCGGCCATGCCGCCGCGCCCGAGCGTCGCGATGAACTGATACTTGCCGAGGCTCCGCGAGCGCCGGTCCGAGGGGGAAGGCGGCGCATCCCGACCGACGGCCGTCGGCGCGTCGCGGTCGGGGCGCCGCATCGGGACGGTCGCCGGGGGCTCGGTGGGCCCCGGGAGGGTCAGCTGCCTGGAGCGCAGGGTCCGGGTCTCGAGCGCCGCATGCACATGCTCCGGCGGGCCCGAGGCGGCGAGCTCGTCGCTGCGGGCGGAGTCCACCGCCCGGTCAGCCTCCCAACCCCTCCCCTTGTGTGCGCTCACCGCCGAATGGTCCTGATCCGAGGACGTGCAGTCAAGCTGGCGGCGGGCGAAGTCAACCGTGCGCAGGCGGCCGACGGCTCGCCCGCGACGGCGCCCCGGCGTCCCAGTCGACGGCGCCCCGGCGTCCCAGCCGGTCCCGGAGCCGAACCCGGCGATCTGCGCGGCCCGCAGCCGAGCGCGGAGGGCTGTGAGCGGCGCGTGGGCGCGATCCTCTCCGCGCGCGCCGGCAGGGCGCACCGGAGGTAGCGTTCCGTTCTCAAGAAATTGACGTTGCCCCTGCTACCGTGAGAAGCATCACCCTCCGGCCGCTCCTGACGCGCGAAGGGGATGCGTTGAAGAGGTAGGAATGTCGCGTTGGCTCGCGCACAATTTGCTGGCGAGAGGTGACCGATGGCTTGCGACTCGATTCCGCGGCGCTTGCTGGGTCAGGCGAAGGGGCGGCCCGAGGCCCCGGCCCACTATGTGAAGGAGGGCGGCTTCTGGAGGATGACCAGCTTCCGGGAGTACGCGGGCGAGGTGCGCCGCGCCGGGAAGGCGCTCATCGCGCTCGGCGTCGAGCCTGGCTCCACGGTGAGCCTGCTCGGCTTCAACCGGCCCGAGTGGGTGGTGATGCACATGGCCTGCATGGCGGTCGGGGGCGCTCCCGCGGGCATCTACACGACCTGCTCGCCCGAGGAGGTGCGCCACATCGTCCACCACGCGGCCTCGAGGCTCGTGCTGGTCGAGGACACGCGCCAGCTGGAGAAGGTCCTCAGCCGGTGGGACGGGCTGCCGCAGCTCCAGTGGGCGGTGATGATGCGCGGCGCGGAGCGCGCGCGCGATCCGCGGGTCCTCTCCTGGGAGGAGTTCCTCGAGCGGGGCAGCCGCGTCGCGGACGAGGCGCTCGAGCAGCGGCTCGACGCGCTCGATCCGGGCGGCCTCGCGGCGCTGATCTACACCTCCGGGACGGTGGGGCCGCCGAAGGGCGTCATGCTGAGCCACGGGAACCTCACGTGGGTCGCGGACGTGTCGGCGCGCATCATCCCGATGTCCCCGTGGGACGTCACGCTCTCCTACCTGCCGCTGTCACACATCGCCGAGCAGATGTTCACGGTCCACCTCCCGGCCTCGGTCGGCTCGGCCGTCTACTTCGCCGAGTCGCTCGAGGCGGTCGCGGACAACCTCAGGGAGGTGCAGCCCACGGTGCTGTTCGGGGTCCCGCGCATCTGGGAGAAGATCCGGGCCGGGATCAGCGCGAAGCTCTCGGCGGCGAAGGGCTTCCAGAAGCTCACGATCGAGCAGGCGAGGCGCGTCGGCCGGGAGTGCAGCGAGCTCCGCGCCCGGGGTGAGCCGCCGGGGCCGCTGCTCGCGATGCAGCACCGCCTCTACGACAAGCTGGTCTACTCGAAGGTGAAGGCCGCCGTGGGGCTCTCCCGGGCGCACGCCGCGAGCAGCGGCGCGGCGCCCATCGCGAAGGAGGTCCTCGAGTTCTTCGCGTCGCTCGACATCCTGATCACCGAGGTCTACGGCCAGTCCGAGGTGAGCGGGCCGACGAGCTACAACGTGCCGGGCAGGACGAAGCTCGGCTCCGTGGGGCCGAGCGTGCCGGGCGTCGACGTGAGGATCGCGGACGACGGCGAGATCCTCGTGAAGGGGCCGAACGTGTTCCTCGGCTACTACAAGGATCCGGAGGCGACCGCGGAGGCCCTGGTCGATGGCTGGCTGCGCTCGGGCGACCTCGGCAAGATCGACGAGGAGGGGTTCCTCCACATCACCGGGCGGAAGAAGGAGATCCTCATCACCGCCGGAGGAAAGAACATCTCCCCCGCGAACCTCGAGGGCGCGCTGAAGCGCCACGATCTCATCGCCGAGGCGGTGGTCATCGGCGACGGGCGCAAGTTCCTCACGGCCCTGATCGTGCCCGACCCCGACGCCGTGAGGCGCCTCGCGGCCGCGCGCGGGCTCGGCGCGGATCTCCCGCGCGACGCGCCCGAGGTCCAAGAGGGCGTGCAGCGGGCCGTCGACGAGGTGAACGGGCAGCTCGCGCAGGCCGAGACGATCAAGAAGTTCTCGATCCTGCCGCGCGGCTTCACCGTCGAGGACGGCGAGCTGACGCCCACGCTCAAGATCAAGCGGCGCAACGTGACCCAGAACTTTGCGCGCGAGATCGAGGCGATGTACGCCGACTAGCCATGCGCCACGAGCCCGCGACCGCTGTCTCCTTCGACTTTGGCCAGACGCTGGTGGAGCTCGACACCGGGCTGCTCTCCGCCCGCCTCGCGGAGCGGGGCGTCGCCGCGCCGCGAGAGCAGCTCGACGCGGCGGTCGACGAGGGCTGGCGCGCGTACAACGAGGCCATCCACCGCGGGGTCAGCGGGCACCCGTGGAAGATCATGATGCGCCGCCTGCTCGGGGCGGGCGGCGTCGCGGCGGACGCGGTCGATGCGGTCGTCGACTGGCTCTGGACGGAGCAGCCCCGGAAGAACCTCTGGCGCCGCCCGATCGCGGGGATGATCGACGTCGTGATCGAGCTCCGGCAGGCCGGGGTGCCGGTCGCGGTGCTCTCGAACTCGGAGGGCCGGCTCGCCGATCTGGTCGACGAGCTCGGCTGGTCCGCGCATTTCCTGGCGGTCGCGGACTCGGGGCGGCTCGGGTTCGAGAAGCCGGGGCGGGAGATCTTCGCATGGACGGCCGAGCGCCTCGGCGCGTCGCTCGCCGCGGTGGTCCACGTCGGCGACTCGCTCGCTGCGGACGTCGATGGCGCGCTCGCGGCGGGGATGCGGGCCGTGTGGTTCAAGGGGGACCCTCGGAAGGCCGCGCAGATGCCAGACGCCGAGCGCATCGCCGTGTGCGACGGCGCGGGTGCGCTGCGCCGCGCGCTCCGCGACTTCGGCCTCCGCTTCTAGAGCGGCGGTCACCCGCTTCGGAGCACCCGCTGCTCGCGGGGGATCGCGTGAGGGGCCGGCCGGTGCCGCTCGCCGTGTGAGCATGAACCTCCCGGAAGGGCTCGATCGTCCGTGCGCATCGCGCCCTCTTCTCTTTCTTCGGTTCCTGGCTCTCCCCTCCCGACCTACTGCGCAGGCTGCGCCGGTCCCTGGATCGTGCAGCCGATGCACTCGTTTCGGGTGGTTCGGGCATTGCTGGAGAGGGATCCACGATGGTCGTCAATGGAAACATCGAGCAGGAGCCCGGACGCCGAGAGGGACAAACCAGCATGCCCGCCGCCGTTCCTCGTGTCCTCAGCGAGGTCCGTCGCGCGGACGAGAAGCTCGTCTCGCTGGTGCAAGAGCGCCCCATCGCCACGCTGTGCGCGGTGGCTGCGGTGGGATACCTGGTCGGACGGGTTGTCACACGGCTGAGTTGAGGGAGGTCAGCATGGCGGAAGGCGAGGTCGAGGCGACACAGGACGGCGAGGCGCGGGAGAAGGTGAACGACACGCTCAGCCGGCTCGACGCGACGGAGGTCACGCGGGCGATCTCGGCGTTCGCGCGGGAGAACCCGCACGTCGCGCTCGCGGCGGCGGCCGGGCTCGGGTTCCTGCTCGGCGGGGGGCTGACGCCGCGGGTGCTCGGCAGGCTCGGGACCCTCGCGAGCCGGAGCTACGTGAAGAGCACCCTGGCCCAGGCGGTCGAGAGCATCCTCAACGAGCAGGCGCGCCAGAGCCAGCTCGGCTCGTCGCCCTGACGCGAGCGCGCCCAGGGGCGTCGCCCGGACACGGACTCACCCAGGAGCGACGAGCGCTCGGTGGAGCGGCACGACACGAGGCCGCGCCACGGGCGCTCGCCGCCACCTGCGCGCTCCTCCGTTGCGCCGAGCCACCGCGGTGGCGAGCCGCGCGGCGACGCGACCCGCCCGGGGCCACGCGATGCGCGTCGAGCGATCGGGCTCGCCGCTGGCCACGCCGGTGCCCGCTGTGCTCCGGGCCGCGCCGCGCCGGGGCCGCGCCCGTTTCAGGCGCTGCGGCTGTACGTCTTGCGGATGCGGCGACCGCCGCTCTCGCTCAGCACCTCTTCGACGCTGCGGGAGACGTCGGGCAGGCACCGGACCGAGAGCAGCGCGCCACCGCCCAGGCCGCTGGCCTCGTCGAGGCAGCGCGCCTCGTACTCGGGCAGACGCGCGCCGAGCACGGCGCCCAGCAGGGTGCCGGCCGCGCCGGCGGCGCCCGCGCCAGCGAGGCACGCGACGAGCGGCCCCGCCAGGAACGCGTCGAGCCTCGGGATGATCAGCGCGCCTCCGGCCGTGATCGCGGCGAGCGCGCCCCCGAAGAGCCCTCCGATGACGGCGCCCAGGGCAGCTCCCTGGGACGCCTTGCTGTGGACCGTGAGCTCGATCTCGTCCAGGCGGGAATGCTGCCTGGGCACCATGCTGATGTCCTCGGCAGCGACGCCCAGGGCGAGGAGCCGGCCAAGGGCGCCGGCGGCTTCCGTGCGACCTGGGAAGAATGCGGTGAGCGTCCGATAAATCATGATCTGAAGAGGCCCCTGTGACGCGCTTCGCGAGGTGTCTCGTTCAATCCATCCGCGCTCGGAAAAGCATCGCTTGTGCCGCTCCGGCTGCGCAGATGTCGCTCGGCTGGTGAAAAGCGGCCGGGAAATGATGGAAGGCGCCGCACCGTGGTTGGGACGGTGCGGCGCCTCCGCGCGCTCCCCGGCCACCGCCGGCGAGCGCGCTGCCGCTCAGCGAGCGCCGATCTCGTCGGCGAACGAGCGCTCTCCGGTGATCGAGCTGGTGCTCTCCTGGAGCTCATCGCGGGCCCGGTGCGCGGCGCCGAGGGCGCGATCCTTGGCCCGCTCGGCGCTGTGGCGCAGCCGACCCGCGCTGTCGCGCAGCCGGCGGCGGGTCTCTTCGCCGGTCGTCGGCGCGACCAGGCAGCCGAGCCCGACCCCGACTGCGATGCCAAGGCCGAGCCCGACCGAGACGGGACCGATCCAGTCGCGTGAGCTCTTCCTCCTGTAAGGGAACATGTCGGCCATGTACTTGACGAGATCGTCTGCCTTCATTGTGGCTCCGTCGGTTCACATCGCGTGGGTACGCGGGCGTCGCGTACCCTCAGCGCGGATTGGCGTGGCTGAACAGTGACCGGCGGGACGTGAGGCAGCGCGCATGCCAAGGGCGGATTGCGCACGGAGGGAGCAGGGCCGGGGCCCGCCCCGGGGAGGCGATCTCGGTGGAAGCGCGCCGCGGCGCTACCTGCAGAAGCCGTCGATGCAGATCTTGCCTTCGCTGCAGGGCGTCTCGGGATCGCACTCGCCGCCGAGGTTCTCGCTCGACCCGCACACCTGATGCACCCCGGAGGACGTCGCCACGGTCCTGCACTCGCGGAGCGAGGGCGACTGGCTGTCACAGGCGTTCGTGTTCGGCTGGTCGCACGAGATGTAGCAGCTGTGATTGAGGCAGATGGACCCGGGCGCGCAGACGTCCTGCTCCCCATCCGCGGAGCACACGAAGTTGCTCGACTGATTCGGGATGCAGCCGTTCTCGACCCAGACGTGGCCGTCTGGGCAGGTGGCGCCGTCGCTCCTCGGGACGCAGGCGCCGTCGACGCACACGCTGGCAGGTCCGCCGCAGTCGTCGGTGATGACGCAGGGCTGCGCAGGTTGGGAGCAGATGCCGAGGGGGGTGTCGCAACGGTAGCTGCTGGGACAGTCATCGTCCGCGCTGCAGGCCGGCGTGCATTTGCCCTCGACGCACCTGGCGCCGTCCGGACACTGGGTCTGGTCGAGGCACTGGTCCTGCGGCGCGGTACAGATGCCGCTCACGCAGAGGTAGCCGGGGCCGAGGCCGGCGCAGTCGAGGTCGGCGCCGCACGCGGCCGGGGTCTCCGGCACGCAGGTCGCGGTCGTGCCGTCGCCCTCGCAGACGAAGCCCTCGACGCAGCCGAGGGGCTCACCGGCCGGGAGGCCCTGAGCGCAGCTACCGGGCCGGCACGTGCCGTCCGGCGCGCAGGTCTCCCCGGCGGCGCAGTCGTCGGGGTTGCCGCAGTACACGGTGTCGCTGCCACCGCCGCCGCTGCCGCCGGCCCCGGAGGAGCCGCCGCCGGCCCCGGAGGAGCCGCCGCCGGCCCCGGGAGCGTCGCCCGCCACGCACGACGCGGTGCGATCGTCAGCGACCTCGCACGTGAAGCCGTCGCTGCACCCCCAGAGCGTGCAGTCGCCGACGTGGCACTGGTGGTCCTCGCCGCAGGTCTCGTTGATCCCGCAGTCGACCGGCGCCTCGCAGCCGCCCGGGGTGCCGGTTACGCAGTCCTCCGCGTCACAGAAGTGGTCCTCGGTCTCCTCGTAGATCGGGCAACCCGCGAGGAGGGGCGCCAGCACGCTCGCGAGGCTCAGCAGAGAAAGTCGCTTCATGAACCGTCTCCCGAAAGCATTGGGTCGCGCGGCGTCGAGGGGCGGCGCCCTCGCGCGTCGCGGTCGCGACCGGACGAGCGTAGCAAGCGACATGCCCCGTACAAGCTCAGCGAGGCTCGGCGCATTTGGCCCGCTCGCGCCCGCGCGCCGTGAAGCCGCGTTCACGTCGACCTGTGGCCCGCGCGCGGCGAGCCGGCGAACGCGCGCCGGCGCACCGTGAGCCCGAGACCGTACGCCGGCGCGTCGCGCCGCGCCGCGCCGGCCGCACCACCGACCGGCGCCCACGCCTGGCGCGCGCGAGGGGGAACCCGTGCTACCGTTCGCCGGGATCCGGGCGGCCACCTCCGAACGAGGATACCCGGCAGGCTCGCGCCTGTGGGCCAGCCGTTCGGAGGACACGGGGACCGGTCGAGCAGATGGATGTCACCTGCGAGCGTTGCAGCACCGAATACGAGTTCGACGACGCGCTCGTGTCGGAGCGCGGCACAACGGTCAAGTGCACGAACTGCGGCTACCAGTTCAAGGTGCGCCGCTCCGACGGGGCGCTCCCCGAGCGGTGGGTGGTGCGCACCCTGGGCGGCCGGGAGCTCGAGTTCACGATGCTCCGGGAGCTCCAGGCGGCCATCTCACAGGGCCAGATCACCCGTGATGACGTGATCTCGCGCGGCAACGCCAGGCCGCGGCGGCTCGGGTCGATCGCGGAGCTGGAGCCGTTCTTCAAGGGGCCGGGGAGCATGATCATGGCCGGGACCGCGCTCGGCATCGGGGGGCCCGCGCCCGTGCCCGGCCGGTCGAGGTCGCAGACGCCCCAGGGGCTCGGCGGTCCGGCGCCCGCGCAGACCGAGGGCTCCGTCGCGATCCCGCTCCCCCGGGCGGAGGACGGCGCGGGGCTTGCGCCCGGGGCCATCCACGAGGCCGAGACGGTCGTGAGGGATGTGCGGGACGTGCAGTCGGGCAGGGAGCGCCCCGCGGCACGCCGCGCGGCGCTGCCCGGGGTGGTCGTGCCGCCGGAGGAGGCGCCGCCGCTGCCCGACGGGCACCCCGCGCGCAGGCCTGATCCACGAGCCCTCCGCGGCGGCAGGGGCGCCGAGGGGCGTCAGGGCAACGTCATGTCTGCGGCCGGCGGCGCCGGCGAGGCCGAGGGGCTCTCGCCGCCGCGGATCCAGGGCCACGTCCCGCCGCGCGTCGGCCCCGCGGCGGGGCCTGCCGCCGCCGACGACGACGAGGCTGACGGTCCCGTGGCGAGGCGCGGGGCGGCGCTGCGCGCGCCGGGCGAGGAGCGCGCGGCGCCGCGGCGGTCGGGCGCGAGGTCGCCGCTGGGCATGCCGGCGGAGCCCGAGGGGCGCTCGTTCTATGCCGACGACGATGGGGATACGCGGATCACCGCGCTGTCCACGCGGAGGACCGGGATCGCGCGATGGGTGGTCGGCCTCATCGTCGCGGGCCTCGCGGTGGTGACCGCCGCGACCCTCGGGCCGAAGTACCTGCAGCGGGTCCCGCAGGCGCGGCCGGTGACGAGCGACGATCGCGTCCCGACGCTCGTCGGCGAGGGCGAGCGGAGCCTCTCCGAGGGCGACCTCGAGACGGCGCGGGACAAGCTCGTGAAGGCGAGCGCGCTCGCCGAGGACGATCCGCGGGTGGCCGCGGGGCTGGCCGTGATCGACACGGTGAGCGCGGACATGCGGTGGCTGCGGCTCCAGCTGCTCGCGCCGGACGACCCGGCGCGGGACGCGACGCGGCACGAGCTCCAGGTCGCGACCGATCGCGCCAGGAAGGCGGTCGACCACGCGCGCCGCGTCGCGCCGGCCGACCCGGCCGTGACCCGCGCGGCCATCGACCTGCTGCGCGTGCAGGGGGACGTCCCCTCCGCGCGGAAGCTCGTGGGCGCGATCTCGGCCGAGAGCGCGCAGCCGGAGAACGCCCTGACGCTGGCCGCGCTCGATCTCGCGGAGGCGCAGCCGAGCTGGGCCGCGGTCGTCGATCGGCTCCGGGCGGCGGCGAGCAGCGAGCGGATCCCCGGGCGAGCGCGGGCGCTGCTCGTCTACGCGCTCGCGCGCTCCGGCGATCTCGCGGCCGCGCGGGCCGAGAACGAGCGCCTGCTCGCGATGAGCCGGCCGCACCCGCTCGCGCACGCGCTCCGCGCGTTCCTCGACCGGCTGGACAAGGCGGAGGGCAAGCCCTCGGGCGACGCCGCGCCGGCGCCGGGCGGGCGCCCTCAGGGCCCTGCTCCGGCGGGCGCTCCGGGGCCCGGCCCGTCGGCCACGCCCGCCACGCCCGCACCGACGCCGGCGCCGCGGCGGATCCGCCGCGCGCCGGCGCCGGACGACGGCCGGGTGCCCGACGATTACGTGGCTCCGGGCGGGATCATCGACACGAGCGATCTGCCCGGCATCCACCCGCCGAGCCCGCCGAGCACGACCGCGCCGGAGATCGACACCTCGGATCTGCCTGGGATCAACGATGAGTGAGCGCCGAGAGCGACGAAGAGGGTGGACCTGTGTCGGCGCCCTCGCGGTGGCGGCCTCGATCGCGGGCTGCACCGGCAGAGAGCGGGCCTCGCTGCCGGCGCCGCCCGCCGGGAGCCCCGGGGAGCCGGCGGTCGTCGAGATCGACCTCTCGCGGGGGCTCCCGGAGAGCGCGCCGGCGGCGATCTTCGGCCCGCCGAGCCGCCGGACCCACGTGCAGCTCGTGCAGTCGCTGCGGAAGCTCTCCGAGGCCAAGAGCGCGAAGGGCTTCCTGGTGCGGCTCGGGACCTCGCGCCTCGCGTTCGCGCGGGCTCACGAGATCGGCCGGACCCTGGGCGAGATCCGCGAGGCGGGTCGACCGGTCGTGTGCCACGCGGACGAGTACAACAACGCGACGATCCTGCTGGCCGCCACCGGCTGCGGGAAGCTCTGGCTCAGCCCGGCAGGGCAGGTCGACACGGTGGGGATCGCCGCGCAGCTGGTGTTCGCGAAGGGGCTCCTGGACAAGCTCAACGTGGACGTCGACTTCCTTCAGGTGGGGAAGTTCAAGGGCGCGAGCGAGCCGTTCACGCGCGAGGGGTCGAGCCCCGAGGCGCGTCAGTCGCTCGAGGCCGC
This sequence comes from Sorangium cellulosum, assembly GCF_004135735.1. Classification (GTDB taxonomy): domain Bacteria; phylum Myxococcota_A; class Polyangia; order Polyangiales; family Polyangiaceae; genus Sorangium; species Sorangium cellulosum_F. Next base: position 10,418,775 of record NZ_CP012670.1, read on the forward strand.
GCTGGGCGGGCTCCGGGAGGCGTGGCTGTCGGCCATCGTGGAGGGGCGCGGCAAGCCGGAGCTCCGCGAGGCCGTGGAGGACGGCCCGTTCGCCCCGGAAGAGGCGAAGGCCCGCGGGCTGGTCGATGCGCTGGGCGATCTCGAGGACGCGCGCGAGGATGCAAAGAAGCTCGCCGGCACCGAGCTGTCCGTGCCGCGCTTCGGCGGTGCCGAGCGCGACCCGAGCCTCTCGCGGAGCCTCGTCGATGTGTTCCGGACGTTCTCCGGGGCGAGCGCGCTGGGCGCGCCGCACGTGACGGTGGTCCCCGCGATCGGCGGCATCACCATGACGGCCAGCGGCGTGCCCCTGGGCTCCTCGGACGGAATCGGCGAGCGTGAGCTCGGGCGGGTGCTCACGCGCCTCGCCAAGGACACGAGCACGAAGGCGGTCGTGCTCCGGATCGACTCGCCCGGCGGATCCGCGCTGGCCTCGGATCTGCTGTGGCAGAAGCTGATGCGGCTGCGGAAGGAGAAGCCGCTCGTCGTCTCCATCGGCGGGATGGCGGCGAGCGGCGGCTACTACCTCGCCTGCGCGGGCACCAAGATCCTCGCCGAGCCGACCAGCATCATCGGCTCGATCGGCGTGGTGGGCGGCAAGTTCTCCGTCGGGAAGGCGCTCTCGGAGCTCGGCATCAACGCGGAGACCGTCGCCGCCAACCCCGATCCGGAGCGGGCGGCGCGCGCCGCGTACATGTCGGCGCTCACGCCGTGGGACGAGCCCACCCGCGCGCGCGTGCTCGCCTTCATGGAGGCGACCTACGACCTGTTCCTGGATCGCATCACGGAGGGGCGGAATCTCCCGCGGGAGACGATCGCGCCGTCGGCCGAAGGGCGCATCTTCGGCGGGGTCGAGGCCAAGGAGCGCTCGCTCGTCGATGAGCTCGGTGGGCTGGACCGGGCGATCGAGCTCGCGCGCGAGCTGGCGAAGCTGCCCGCGGACGCGCCGGTCGAGATCGAGCAGGACGATGGAGGGCTCCTCGAGCTCCTCGCCGCCGGCGACGAGAGCGCCGAGAGCGGCGGCGAGGGCGGCGCCGGCGCCCCCGACCGCGCGGCGCTCAAGGCGCGCGCGCGGGACGCGATGGCCGGCGCCCTCCTGCCCGAGTGGCTCGATGTCGCGCCGGAGCTCGGGACCTTCGCCACGTCGATGGCGCCGCTCCTGGCCGGAGAGAGGGCGCTCGCGGCGTTGCCGTTCGCGGTGACGCTCCGGTAAAGCGCGGCGCTTCACCCGAAGACTGGCCTTGGGCCTGGACCCTTCTGGTAGTCTGAGCGGTATCCGTCTACCAGAAGCGGGTCGCCGTCGCCGACATGAGCTCTTCAACTCCGGATCGGGCAACATCAGCGTCGGGCGCGCGGCGAACGCTGTCGTCGCCGGAGCTGATGGAACCCGCGGGTCCAGCGTCTGCTGGGCAGCTGGTCCTCGGCGGGAGCCGGGGGGTCGCGCCGGTGCCGCGCCACCGCGGTCCGCGGGCCGAGGAGGCGTACTGGCGCGCGCGCGTCGACGAGCGCCGCGCCGCCGGTGACGCCCAGGGGGAGCGCGAGGCGACCCTCACCCTCGCGAGGCTCCTCGCCGCGCGCGGCGTCGAGCTCGACAGGGCCGCGGCGCTGGCCCGCCGCGCGCTCTCGCTCGGCGACGATCCGGCGATGAGGAGCGAGCTCGCCGGCTGGCTGGCCGGGCTGGGCGAGCCCGCCCTGGCGGCCGCGGCGCTGCGCGGCATCCGCGACGACGAGCAGCCCGCGGGCGCGACGGCGCGGATGCTGGTGAAGATCGCCGTGCTCCTCGCGCGCGCGAGCGACGTCGCGGGCGCGGTGGACGCCCTCAAGGAGGCGAGCGAGCTCGCGCCGGACGACGCGATGGCGAGCGAGCTGCTCGGCACCATCGCCACCTGGGCCTCGGACGAGGTGCCCCCCGAGGCCGCGGCGCGGGCGTACCTCGAGGCGGCCAGGCGGCGCGAGGCCGGGCGGGAGCGGGAGGCCGCGTTCGAGGACCGCCTGCGCGCCTTCGAGATCGCGCCCCACGACGACACGGCCGCCAAGGCCATGGCCGCGGCGCTGTTCGTGCGCGGCAGGCTCGGCGCCGCGGACGAGGTGCTCAGGGCGCACGCGGAGGCGCTCGCGGCGCGGGCGTCCGGGGGCGCGGGCGAGGCCGCGGGGCGCTCCTCGCTGCAGCGCGCGATGGAGCTGCACGGCCACCGGCTCCAGGGCGCGATGAGCGACGGCGACTGGGCGCGCGCCGTCGGGTGCGTGCTCGACGCGGGGCTCGAGGCGGACGTCGACGGCGAGGCCGCCGGCGTGACCGACGAGGTGCTCGAGCAGGCGGGGCTCTACGAGCTCGTGGCGGCGCGGCTGGAGCTCAGGGCCGAGCGGCGGGCGGGCGCCGCGAGGGCCGAGGCGTACGTCGCGCTGGCGCGCCTCTACGCCGGCCCGCTCGCGAGCCCTGACCGCGCCGTGGAGGCCTGGATCGAGGCCGCCGCGAGCGACCGCGGCAACGCGGCGGCGCGGTCCGCGCTGCGCGAGCACGCGGCGGCGCTGCACGACATGGCGCCCCTCGTCGAGGCGCTCATCCGCGTCGGCGAGGGCTCGGACGGCAGGGCGAGGGACGACGCGGAGGGGCGAATCGATGCGCTCTGGGAGCTCGCGGGCCTCGCGGAAGAGAAGATCGGCGACCCGGGCCTCGCGCGGTGGGCGCTCGACACCCTGAAGGGCCTCGGCGCCGACCCGGCGCGCGCGGCGGCGGGGCTCGAGCGCGTCGCCGGGCGGCTCAAGGCGCAGGACGAGGCGCTGCTGGCCGCGCAGCGGGCGCTCGCGGGCGCGGACACCGCCGAGGGGAAGATCGACGCGCTGCGCCGGCTCGTCGTCATCTATCGGGGCCGCCCGGAGGAGCGCGCCGCGTACGAGGAGGCGCTCGTGGGGCTGGCGCAGGCGCTGCCGACCGATCGCGGCTGCCTGCTGGCGCTCGACCGGCTGAGCCGCCGGACCGGAGGCTCAGCCGCGCTCGAGGCGCTGCTGCGCGCGCGGCTCTCGGGGGGCGCGCGCGCGGCGAGGGGCGAGGCGAGCCGCGCGCCCTCGCTGACGCGGGTCGATCGGGTGCGCGCCCGGCTCCTCCTCGCGGCGAGCGACCGGCGGCTGGGGCGCGACGAGCGGGCCCTCGACGACCTGCTGCCGCTGCTCGTCGAGGCGCCGGGGCACCGCGGCGCCGCCAGCGCTGCGCTCGTGCTGGCCACGCGGACCGGGCGCGCGCGGGGGCGCGCCGACGCGATGGTGCAGCTCGCGGCCCCGGCCTGGCCGGCGCTGCGCGCGGTGCTGCTCGCGCTCGCCGCGTCGCTCTACGAGCGGGCGGGCGCCGCGCCGCTCGCGCGCGAGGCGGCGGTGCTCGCGTGCGAGGCCGATCCGTCGTGCGCGCGCGCCGTGGCCACGCTCGCCTCGATCCTGACGGCGGAGCTCGCCGCGGCGGTCGCGGGGCCGCCTCCATTCGAGATCGACCGGGCGATCGCGGCCGCGATCGAGCGGTCCATCACCGCCGTGTTCCCGCGCGGCGCGCTCTGCGACGGCCTCGCGAAGGCGCTGGAGGCGCTCGGTGAGCTGCCGCTCGCGCTCGCGTGGACCCAGCGCTGGCTCGCGCTGCGACCCGGGAGCCCTCGGGCGACGGCGGAGCTCATCCGCCGCGCCGCGATCGCCGGCGACGCAGGCCGGCTCTCGGACGCGCTCGCGTGGATCCTGGCGCAGCCCAAGCCGCTCGGCGAGACGGCGGCCGGGCTGGCCAGCGCGCTGCACGCCCTCTACGACCTCGATCCCGAGCGGGGCACGGCGCTCGCGAGGCGCTCTCTCGACGTCTTCGGCCCGCAGGACCCGCTCCTGCGCGAGCGGCTCCTGGAGCTCGCGCGCCGCGCCGGCGACCCGGAGCTCGCGATCACCGTCCTCGAGCGGTGGCTCGCCGCCGAGATCACGGCGCCGCACGCCGTCGAGCTGATGTTCATGCTCGCCGATTGCCGGCTCGACGGCGGCGATGCCGACGGCGCGGCGCTCGAGCTCGCCCGCGCCGCCGAGGCGGGGGCCGACCCGCAGGAGATCCTCGCCCGCATCCAGCGCCTCGAGGCGCCGCCGGTCGATCCGAAGGGGCTCAGCTCCGACGGCCGGATCGCGCTGGCCAGGGCGAGGGCCCGGGCGCTCGCCGCCCGGGGCGACGACGCGGCGGAGCAGGCCGCGGCCGCGTGGCGCGAGCTCGGCAGCCTGCTCTGGGATCTCGCCGAGGATCATCGCGGCGCCGAGGACGCGCTCTTCCGCGCGAGCGAGCTCGCGCCGAGCGCCGGCGTCGAGCGCTACGCGCGGGACATGTGCGAGCTCGCCGGCTTCGAGGCGGCGATCGAGGCGATCCTCGCCCGCGCCGCCGCGCCTCGGGGCGATCGGGGTGAGCCGACCGCGGCGGAGGAGGGCAGGTGGTCGGGGGACGTCGGGCACGAGCGTCGCAGGCGCGCCAGCCTGCTGATCGAGGCGGCCAACCTCGCGCACGAGCATGGCCTCTCCGATCGCGCGCTCGCCGCCGCGGCCAGCGCGATCGAGCTCGATCCCCTCCGCGCCGACGCCGTCGCGCTCGTCGAGAAATCGGCGGACGCGGAGGGCGGCGTCGCCGTCCTCGACAGGACCTACCGCCTGCTCGCCGGCGCGGCCCTCGGCTGCTACGGCCGGCGCGCCGCCCATTACCGCGCGGCGCGCCAGCTGGAGCGGCGCGGCGCCTACGAGCTCGCGCTCTCGCACGCCGTGGCGAGCTTCGAGGCGGTGCCCACCGAGGGCACCTCGTACGTGCTGCTCGCGCGGCTCGCCGAGCACGTCGGCGAGCCGTCGGAGGCCGTGCGCGCGATCGAGCGGGTGGCGGCGACGGTCGATCCGTCGTCGCGCAACGCGTGGCTGAAGCGCGCCGCGGCCCTCACCGGCCGCACGGAGGAGGGGCTCCGGCTGCGCCTCGACATCCTGCTCCGCGCCATGGTCGTGCGCCCGGACCCGGCGATCGTCGAGGATGTCGGCGCGGCCATCCGCGACCTCATCGCGTGCACCGGAGAGCCGGAGGTCGAGGCCATCCGGTTCGATCGCGCCGTGAAGGCGAGCCTCACGAAGCTCGACGGCCCCGACGGGGCCCGCGCGGGGATCGCGATGGCGCGCATCGCCGTCGAGGTGCTCGACGCGCCGGCGCTCGCGCTCGCCGCCATCGAGCGCGCGATGCTCGCCGACGGCGACGTGGACGAGTTCATGACGCTCCTCGGCATCGCCGGCGCGCTCGCGCGAGAGACGGAGCCGGCGTCGCACCTCATCGCGGCGGTGTATGCCGCCGCGATGAGGCCGCACTCCAGCGTCGGCCCTGGCCTGCTCCGGTGGGCGAGCAAGCTCGCGGACGCGCTGAACGTGCCGCCCGTCGCGGCGGCGCTGCTCGTGGAGGCGGCCCGCCGCGCGCCCGAGGACGACGCGCTCGCGTACGAGGCGGAGGCCTCCGTGGAGGCCACGGGCGACGAGGCGCTGAAGCGCTCGCTGGACGACGCCCTGCCGGTCGCGCGGCGCGTCGAGGCGCTGCTCCACCTCGCCGACAAGCACGAGCGCGACGGCGAGCGCGCAGAGGCCACGGTGGCCCTGGAGCGGGCGCTCTCCAGCGGGAAGCTCCACCGCGAGGGGCGCGCCGAGGCCGTCACCCGGCTCCGGCGGCTGTACGCGGCGATCGGGCGCGGCCACGAGCTCGAGTCGCTCGTCCGGGCCGAGCTCGCGCGCGTGGACCTGCCGGACGCCGTCCGGCTCGAGATGACGCGCGAGCTCGCGGCCGTCCTCGCGGCGCGCGGCGATCTCGACGGCGCGCTGGAGCTCCTCGTCGACGTCGCGCAGGAGACCTCGTTCGACAAGGCGCACCTCGACGAGCTCATCCGGCTCGCGCGGCGCGCCGACGATCGCAGGCGGCTGTTCGACGTGCTGACGCTGCTCCAGGGCGCCTGCGCCGACGACGGGGCGCGGCTCCTGGTGCTGCGCGAGCTCGCGCCGCTCGCGCAGGAGCTCGGCGAGCGCGGCGCCGCGGCGGCGCTCTACGAGGCCATCGCTCGGCTGGACCCCGCCGACATGCACGCCCTCGAGATCCTCGAGCAGGAGGCGAGCGAGCGCGGCGATCACGCCGCGGTCGCCGCCCTGCTCGCGCGCCGCATCGAGGCCGCGCCGCTGCCCGACACGCGGCGCGCGCTGCGGCTCCGGCGCGCGGCGCTGCTCGAGCAGCGCCTCGGCCTCCTCGACGAGGCGTGCGCCGAGCTCTCGGCCCTGCTCGACGTGTCGCCGGACGACGTGAGCGCGCTGAGGTTCCTCGCCGACATCCATGAGCGGCTCGGGACCCCGCTCCGCGCCGCCCCGCTCTGGTGCAGGCTGGGCGATCTTGCGACGACCACCGACGAGAGGGCCGAGTACAACCTCCGCGCGTGCAGCAGCTACCTCGCCGGCGGGGACGTCGAGTCCGCGAGGGACACCCTCGAGAGCGTCGCCCGCATCGCGCCGCGCGAGGCGGTCATCGAGCTCCGCGTCGAGATCGCCCGCCGGGAGGGGGATGGCCACGCGCTCGCCGCCGCGCTCGATCAGCTCGCCAGCGCGTCCCGTGACGCTCCCGAGCGGCGCGCGCAGCTGCTCGTCGAGGCGGCGCACGCCACCTCGTCGCTCGGCGACGACGTCACCGCGCTCGAGCGCGCTCGCCGCGCCGTGAAGCTCGCCCCCGACTCGCCCGACGCCGTCCTCGAGGCCCGCCGCATCGAGTACCGCCTGCGCGGGACCGGGACGCCGCGCGACGCGCAGGCCGCGGTCGAGGAGCTCGGCCGCATCGCGCCGCGCCTGCGCCCGGCGCACGTCGATCTGCACGCCTTCCTGCTCGCCGAGACGCTCGACGTCATCCAGGGCCACGGCGCGGGCATGCGCGAGCTGACCCGGCGCCACGCCGAGGTCGGCCCGAGCACGCTGGTGGCGCTCGGCATGGCCGAGCGCCTCGCGCTGAAGCGGAACTTCTCGGCCGCGCTCCCGCTCTTCGAGCGCGCCCTCGGGGGCGATCTCCAGGGCATGCGCGCCCGGGGCCGCGTCGCGCTCGCCGCCGCCGAGACCGCGCAGAGCGCCGGTGATCTCGAGGCGGCGGCGCGCCTGCTCGAGGAGGCCGCGGCGGAGCCGGAGACGCGCGCGCTGGCCCTGCGGCGCCAGCTGGAGCTCACGGCCGCCCGAGGCGAGCCCGAGGCGGCCCGGCGGGCGCTCGAAGAGCTCGTCGCCCAGAGCTCCGGGATCGATCGCGCGCGCGCGTTGATGCAGCTCGCGCGCCTGTTCATGTCGAGCGATCCGGATCGCGCGGCGCAGATCCTCTCGCAGGCGACGGCGCTCGCGGGCTCCGATCGCTCGCTGGGGTTGAAGATCGCCGAGCTGAACGCCGAGCTGGCCAGCGAGCGGGCGACCCTGCCACCCGAGGAGGTGGGCCGCGCCGCCCCGCACCTGACCCCAGCCGCGGCGCCGGTCCAGCCCCCATCGGAGGCGCCGCCCAGCTCCCGGCCCGCGGTGAGCGGCCAGGCGCCTGCGAGCAGCCGCGCGCCGCTGAGCAGCCGCGCGCCGCTGAGCGGCCAGGCGCCTGCGAGCAGCCGCGCACCGCTGAGCAGCCGCGCGCCGGCGAGCAGCCGCGCGCCGGCGAGCGGCGATGCTCCGGCTTCCAGCGGTCCGCGCATCGATCTGGTCGAGCTCTCCGACCCGCTGGACGAGTCGCTGGCCGTCGATTCTCCTCGATCTGCCGTCGTCGAGCCGCCGGAGGAAGATCTGCTCGACGCGCCGGAGCTCGCCGCGCCGGAGCTCGCCGCGCCGCCGGCGGAGGCCGCGCCGGGGGGGGCCGCGCCGGGGGGGGCCGCGCCGGGGGGGGCCGCGCCGGGGGGGGCCGCGCCGGGGGGGGCCGCGCCGGGGGGGGCCGCGCCGGGGGGGGCCGCGCCGGGGGGGGCCGTGGACAGCGACGAACGGCGCGGGAGCGTGCCCGCGAGCCCGTCCAGCGCCGGCGCACCGGGCGCCGTCCCCCTGGTCACCTCGCCCGCGTCGGTCCACCCGCCCTCGTCTGCGACGCGGCTCGTGACCACGTGGCCGCCGTCCGCGGCCGAGAGCTTCGAGGAGGCCGCGCTCTTCCGGGAGCTCGCCGCGGGCGCGTACGACGCCGGCGAGCGGCTCATGACGCGCTTCGCCGAGCGCGAGGACCGCTCTCGCGAGGCGCTCGCCGTGCGCCGGATGCAGGCGCACCTGCGGCTCGGCGACCGGGGCGCCCTCGAGCGCCTCCAGGCCGCCGCGATCGCCGACAAGAACATGACCTACGCCCGCGCGATCGAGCACGTGCTGCGCGCCTTCGAGGGCGACGGCGACGCGCCCTCCGACCGGCGGAGCGACGGCTTCATCTCGCCGCCGCTGCTCGCCGCGCAGCGCGACGCGCCGGAGCTCGTGAGCGCCCTGCTCTTCCGGGACCTCGAGGCTCCGGCCAGCGAGGCCCTCGCGATCGTCTGGGAGACGGGCCTCTTCCGCCGCGACACCAGCCAGGCCGCGCTCTCCGGCGCCGAGCGCGTCCAGCCGACCTCGCCCACCCTCCTCGGGGAGATCTACGGCGTGGTGGCCGGTCACCTGGGCCTCCTGCGCACCGCCCTCTTCCATCAGCGCGCTTCGTCGCCCGCTCCCTCCACGCCCGAGGGGCAGATCGTCCGCCTCAGCCCGCCCGCCGTGCTGCTGCGCGGTGAGGTCCGCGACGACACGCCCGAGCTGCGCTTCATGCTCGGCGCTCACCTGGCGGGGGCGATGCCCGAGCATGTCCTGGCGAACACCAGCACCGAGGACGAGCTCCGCACGCTCCTCTCCGCCGTGGTCGCGGCGTTCGGCCCGCTGGAAGCCACCGCGCAGAGCACCCGCGGCAACCCGGCCGTCGTGCGGCTCGAGCAGAACCTCTGGCAGCTCATCCCGCCGCGCGCCGAGCGCCGCCTCCGCGAGATCTGCGACAGCGAGAGCAAGATGACGTACGAGAGCGTCATGAAGACGACCCGCACGGCCATGCGCCGCGCGGGCCTCTTCGCCGCGGGCGACCTCGCCACGGCGATCCGCGCGACCATCAGGGAGCGCGGCCTGGAGCTCTCCGTTCCGCTCTCCCGGCCCGACGGGCTCGCCGCCGCGTGCGCGGCGCACCCCGAGATCGCCGATCTCGTACGCCTCGCGACGCGGATGGAGTACGCCGAGGCGCGATGGCAGCCCGGGACGGTGCCCTCACTCCGACGCATCGACTCGGGCAGCTCGCGCTTTCGTGCAGGCACGTAGGCGCTGAGACCGCCTCCGCGCTGACGGCGGCAGCGAGCTGGTCCTCCTGCAGCCGGCAGCGCGCACCCTGCACCCCCATCGGGCACATTCTCGTAGCCCGTCCCACGTGAGGCCCTCCCGTGTGCACGCCCTCGCTTCACCCCGCCGCGACGGTTGCGGCCTGGCCACATCGGCGCCGCGCTGTCGACGCGACATCGCTGTCACAGCTCCGTCTGTCGCTGCGCGCCGGAGCTCCGGCGCCAGGCACGTCGCGCGCTGCTCGTAACGCGCGCGGCGAGCTGGCACGAACATCGCTTGCCCCCCGCGGTGTGATGTCCTCCTGCGCTTGCTCGGATGCGGATCCGCTCGGGCGCTGCGCGTCGCACGCGTCCGCCGTCCGGCGGTCGAGCGCCGGCGTCCTCACGGGGTCGCAGCGCTCCACCATCGCGCAGCGCCGGACGGATCTCGGCGGCGCGCTTTCGGATGCGGCGCGCTCCCGGAGGAAGAGGGGGTCGTGAGCCGGCGACCCATCGTGCGCGCTGCGCTGCTGGCCAGCCTGCCGCTCGCGGCGGCGTGCGGCATCCCCCTCGAGGCGCTGGAGGTCGGCCCGCAGAACGCCTGCGACAGCTCGGCCGAGTGCGGCCCGGAGGCGACCTGCGCGAGCGTCGGCAGGCAGCGCGCATGCGTCGCGACCAGCGCGAGCCTGGAGGGGCTCATCCTGGAGATCCGGCCAGGCGCCTCGCGCGAGCTGGGCACGGAGGTCTCGCATCTCCTCTTCGCGCCGGGCGGGATCGGCCTTCCACCTCATGAGCCCGGCGGGCAGGTGCACTCGCTCGATCTCCAGGTCCCCGCGCCCGCGCGCGTGGACGCCACGCTGAGCATGGGCGGCTCCTACTGCGACGGCGCCGTCGACGGCGGGGCGTTTCCCGTGCGGGTCGAGTTCCGGCGCGTCGCGTCCTTCCAGGGCCTGCCCGGGCAGCGCTACGCGACGATCTCGGAGCCGGACGGCGCCGGCGGCCAGCGGTTCCGGCTCGCGATCCCGACCGGGAACTACCACGTCTACCTGATCCCGCAGGCGTCCGGCGAGTGCGACGACACCCCCCCGCCGATCTTCTTGCCGAACCAGCGCATCCCCGAGCGGTGGACGCCCGACATCAAGGCCGGGGCTCCCGAGGTGCTGCACGGCGCCATGGAGGTGCCGCAGGGCGTCCGCGTCGACGGGTGGAAGCTCGATCTCGTCGACGCGCTGACCGGCAGCGTCATCTCCCAGGTCGGCCTCCTCAAGCACGAGCCGGACCTGAGCCTCTCGCCTTCGCGCGTCGATTTCAGCGTGAAGTTCTACTGGACCGACAAGGAGAGGAGCCCGCTCATCCGCCTGCGTCCGAAGGACCTGGACCCGCGTCCGACGGTCTACTGGGAGCTCGCCGCGCTCGCGCTGCAGGGCTCCACGGGGAACCTGGACCTCTCGCTGCTGCCGATCGGCGCCGAATCGCGCCGCGTGGAGGGGCGGACGCTCGACGCGGAGGGCAACCCGGTGCTCGCGGCCGTCCGCATCCAGAGCGCGAACCTCGAGATGACCCAGACCGCCGGCTTCAAGCTGGACACCGAGACGGACACGAACGGCCTCTTCCAGGCCAGCCTGCCGCCCGGCGAGTACGTCGTCTTCGCGCAGCCGCTCAACGACACCACCAAGGCGAAGGGCGAGCAGGTCCTCAAGGTCCCCGCCGGCGACGACTGCTACTGCGGCCAGTCGGTCCTCATCCCGGAGGCCGGAACGCTGCGCGGCAGGGTCCGTGGCCCTGCGGGCGAGCCCATGCGCGGCGCGGACGTGTTCGCGATCCCCTCCACCGGCGAGGTGTCCGACTACCTCGGCCGGGTGCTGGGGCCCGATCCGCTCCTCCCACGGCAGGCGTCCGGGGTCCTGCGCGGCGGCGGGTTCTCCTTCGGCACCGATCCCGGGGAGTTCGACTTCTCGGTCCGGCCCACGCCGGGCTCCGCCTATCCGTGGCTCGTGCGGCCGCGCCTCACGGTGCCCGCGGTGGCCTCCGCGGTCACCGCGCTCGATCTCACCGTGCCGTACCCCGCGGTGCTCCAGGGCGTGATCCGCGACCACGCGGGCGCTCGGCTCGGCGACGCCATGGTGGTGGCCTGGCTCCTGGTCGAGAGCGAGACGGCGCGGGGGACGGTCGCGGGCGTCATCCAGATCGGCGAGGCGCGGTCGGCGCCCGACGGCTCCTACGTCCTGCCGCTCCCCCCGTCGACCTCCCGGTGAAGTCGGAGCGAAAAAGGGCGGTACCAGCCAAGGGCAGAGCGAGATAGGCTAGCGCCCGTGGCGCAGCGGACGCGCGGAACATCGGAGTCTTCAACAGAGGATGGCCTGACCGCCACGCCTCCTCTCGGGGACGACTTGGGACATCGCGAGGACGAGGAGCGCGCGAGCGCGGCATGCCTTCCGCCCGCGCAGGAGCTAGCGATCGCGCTGCACGAGGTCTCCAACGCGCTCACGGTCATCGTGGGCTGCATCGAGCGGGCGCAGGGCGAGCAAGGGGCCGAGCTGAGCCGCGCGCTCGGCGTGGCGGCCACCCGGGCGCGCGACGCGCGCCGCCTGATCCGGCGGGCGATCGGCGCCGACACCGGGGGCCGTCCGGCCGGGGACGCCGAGGTCGCGTCCGCGCCGCTGGGGGAAGCGCTGCGCCTGCTCGGCGAGGTGATCGACGACGCGGTGACGGGCCTCGAGCCCGAGGCGCGCCGCTCGGCGATCACGCTCCACGCCGGGCTCGATCCCGCCCTCGCGCGGACCTCCGTGAGCAGCGGCGCCACGGTCGTGCAGATCTTGACGAACCTGCTGCTCAACGCCGTGGCGCTCTCGCCGCGCGGCTCCGTCGTGCGCGTGGACGGGAGGCTCGACGGCGACGCGGTCGTCCTCGGCGTCGCGGACCAGGGCCCCGGCGTCCCGCCGTCGCGCCGGGCGACGCTGCTGAGCTCGGGCGTCTCGACCCGTCCGGGGGGGGCGGGCATCGGCCTCCGGCACTCCGCCGCCCTCGCCCGGGCCGCCGGCGGCGCGCTCGCGCTCGTCCCTTCGGAGGAGGGCGCCCGCTTCGAGCTGCGCTGGCCCATCGAGGGCGCTGGCCGCCCCGCTGGCGCGTCGTCCGACGCCGAGGCCGACGAGGCGCCGTCCGTGCTGCCGAGCACGACCCCATCGCTCGCCAGCGCGGTCCTCGAAGGCGTCCGGATCCTCGTGGTCGAGGACGACGATGCGGTCGTGGACCTGCTCGACACCGCGCTCACCGCGCGCGGCGCGAGCATCGTCAGCGTGCAGAAGGCGGTCGATCTCCCGGGCGCCCTCGCCACCGGCCCGTTCCAGGCGGCGTTGCTCGACATCTCTCCGATCGAGCAGGACCTCCTCGGCACGGTGTCCGCGGTGCGCAGCGCCAACCCCGAGGCGCGGCTCGTGGTCATGTCCGGCAGCGCCGGCGCCGCGCCTCTGCCGGCCAACTGCGGCGTGTCCTGGGTGCGCAAGCCGTTCGAGATCCGCGAGATCGTCGAGGCGCTCGTCCGCTGAGGGGCCGCAGGGGGCGCCGCGCTGCGCTCCGGCACACCGTTGGCGGCGCGCGGCGCGCGGCGTGCGGCGCACGGCGCAGGCGCGAGCCGTGCGCGCGACGCCGTGAGCGCGGCGCGGCCGACCGGCTGGAGCGCGCCGCGAAGCCGCGGCGGACCATCGGCCGAGGCCGCGCGCGGGGCGTGGAACCCCGGACAATCGCGTCCAGGTCACGGCTTCGTGAGGATTCGCTTGACTTCCCTGGCCGGCTGGGTAGGTTCCGTCGCGCGACCCACTCGCGAAGGTGGCGGAACTGGCAGACGCACTAGCTTGAGGTGCTAGCGGGTAACACCGTGGGGGTTCAAGTCCCCCCCTTCGCACTCTGTTATTCGTAGAATCTTCTTCCTTCTTGCAAGCTGACCGCGGTATCCCGGTCAGCGCGTGTTCAGCACCAGCGCCGGCGTTTTTACCTCAGCCCGCCGGCTCTGATTTTGAGAAGGCTTGCGATCTCGGCGGTTTGGTTTCGCTTTGCGGAACGGACCGTTGGTCCGCGGCACCAGCCCGCGGAGATGGACGCAGGCTGCGCACGTGAAGTCCTGGGGCGTGCGACAGGACCGGTGCCTATTTCGGCGTATGTCAAGCCGAATGTGCGCGGGCCACGCGAAGGGCCGCAGAGATCCTCGGGCCGACCCGCGCGGGGGTAGCCTCGTCCACGCGGACCCTCGGCCTCCGCGTTCTGCCTGATCCGACGGGAGCATGGGGCTGCATGCGCCGCGCTCCAGCAGATCCCTTGACCGCGACGTGGCGCCCGTTCTGGCCCTCGACCGCGGCGCTTCTGCTCGCCCGCTCCGGCAAGGACGGCGCTCGGTCGCGTGTCGGTCCACCGCGCCTCGGACCAGCCAGGCCGGCCGCCTGTACGTCCTCGATGGCTCCTCGCCTGCCACGGGGCCATCGCTCCATGGCCTGGGTGCGGCGCCAGCGCGCGACCGCCGGCTTTCGACCAGGCGAGGCCGACGAGCGTCGATGTTCGCAACGGCTTCGGCGCCTCGGCCAACCGAGGGCTTCAGCGACGTGTGCTCCAGCGAGACGGGGCCCATCGGGCGCTCGGTTCTCCGAGTTCTGCATTCCGTTGAGCGGTCTCCATTTCTCATGAATTCGCCCGTGCGGACTCGCTCTCGCCGGCTCACGTCTCAGCGGCCTGCGAACAGAATTTCGGGCGCCGGATCGGCGTGCTCCCTCGGAGAAAGTGGCGCGCGACGGATGCGACAGACGCTTGACCGCCGTGCCACGAGAGGCTGTTATGGGTGCCGAACGAGACGACGCCGCGCTGGGTAAGCCAGCATGGCGGCAGCTCCCCCTCGATGGCGCGAGGTGAGCCGTGCGCATTCGCATCCCACGAGCGTGCTTGTCGCAAGCTCAGCGCATACCATCGTGCGTGACGGCGCTGTTGTTCCTTACGGCAAGCCTGGCTGTCGCTGCGCCGAGCCGTGCTGACGCGCCTCGGCCCGACGATGGCGGCCTTCCGGCGACGGCGGAGGGCAAGCCCGGTGTCGATATCCAGGCGTTGATCCGCGTGGGAGACCGCGCCCGCAACCAGGGGAGATGGGAGCAGGCAGAAGAGGCGTATTACCTCGCGCACAAGCTCGGCGCAGGCGGTAGGGTCCGCTGCGAATGGGGAATGGCCCTGCTCGCCCTCCGGCGGCACGTCGACGCCGCCATGGCCATCGACCGATGCCTGCGGGATCCCGGCGCGGGGACGGCCGCCGAGCGGCGGCGTTACACGAACGGCCTCGAGAAAGCCCGGCGCGAGGTGGGCCAGCTCGACGTCGACTTGAGCCATCACGGCGCGCTGCTCACGATCGGCGGGGAGGTGCGGGACAGGGATGCATCGACGACCGGCTACACGTACGTCGAGCCCGGCACGCACACGATCAAGGCCACGCTCCCCGGCTTCCTCGATGCCGAGCAAACCGTCCAGGTGGAGAAGGGGAAGGCCGTCAAGGTCGTGCTCCGGTTCGTCGAGGAGCCCAGGGAGGCGCCGGCGCCTGCTCCGGCCTCGACCAAGTCCGCGACCCCCAAGAAGACCCTGGCCAGGCGCCCGGCCAGGCCCCTGGCCCAACCGGCTCCGCCCGGGCCGTTCGACGGGACGGCGGGCGCGCAGCGGATCGCCGGGATCGGCGCCACCGCGTTCGCGCTCACCGGGGGCCTCGTCGCCTCATCGCTCGCGGCGCAGTTCGCCGGCGAGGCGGAGCGGCGCGTCGCGCGGCTCCGGCGGAACACCCACGACAGCAGCTCATGGATCTGCGCGTCGCCTTCGCCCGCGCACGCCGTGGAGTGCGCCGAGATCAACGATTTCTACGATGCGCACGAGGTGAGTCGGGACGTCGCGACGGGCTTCGTCATCGGGGCGGGGGTCGTCGCCGCCGCGACGATCGGCTCGTTCCTCCACGATGGCATCGAGCGGAGTCGGCATCCTGTGCGTGTGGCGCCGAGGATCACCGGCGATCAGGCCGGCATCTCGTTCGATGGTGTGTGGTAGGTGACCGCCATGCCGCGACCCATCCAGCGCACGCGTTCGTGGCGTTCTGCCTCCGCGGACGCCACGGTCCTGCTCCTGGCCTCCTGCGGCCTCGGCACCGGCTGCGCGGAGGTCCCCTGCGGGCCTCGCCTTCGCTGTGAGCCGCCGGCACCGGTCGAGGAGGCGCCGCCTTGCCCCGACGAACCCGAGAAGGGCCTTGAGGCAACGGACAAGTGTGGCGTCTTCGTCAGCTCGAGCCTTGGCGAGGATGAAAACCCGGGGACGCGCAAAGCTCCCGTCAAGACGATCGCGAGGGCCATCGAGCTCTTGGACGAGGAGCCTGAGCTGCATCCGAGGATCCATGCCTGTGCCGAACCCTTCCCCGAGGCGGTGCGCGTCCGCGGGACCCTGGAGATCTGGGGCGGGTTCGACTGCAAGCGGCGGTGGAGCCACCACGGTGGCGGGAGAAACACCATGATCGAGCCCGGCCCGGACGAGATACCGCTCACGTTCGAGGCCGACGCCGCGGCAACGATCTTCGATCTGGAGGCACAGTCCGCGTTGGCCACCGAGCCGGGCGGCTCGTCCATCGCGGCGATTGTACTGGAGGGCGCTCGGGTCACCCTTCACCGCGGCGCGCTGATCGCGGGCGATGGTGCGCCGGGCCGCGACGGTGCGCCGGGCGATCCGAAGAACGCGTCGGCCAGGGCGGGGCATCATGGCCGGTTCGGACAGGACGCGTGCACCGGGGACTTCGTGCCCGGCGCCGACGAGGTGGAGGCCGGCTGTGCGCAAGGCGGCTCGATGGGTGGGCGAGGCGGGGATGGAACGATCGACCACGGAGGACCTGGCGGTGACGGTGAGCTGACGCCGCTCCCGAACCCCGGCGGCTTCGGCCTCGGTGGCCAAGGGGCGACCAGCACTGACGGTTGCTTGGCCGGGCAAACCGGCGCGGACGGGCTTGACGGCGCGCACGGGCTGGGCGGGCGCGGCCTGGGCACGTTCGACACGCAAGGGCTCTACCTCGGGGTGAACGGCGGCGATGGCGGCGACGGGCTCCCCGGGCAGGGCGGCGGCGGTGGGGGCGGCACGCGGGCCGGCGCGATGTTTTGTGGCTCCTCGCGCAATGCCGGCAGCGCGAGCGGCGGCTCCGGCGGATCGGGAGGCTGCGGCGGGCGCGGCGGGCACGGCGGCGGTCATGGCGGTGCGAGCATCGGCCTCATGATCCTGAACGCGCGCGTGGACATCCACGGCACCACGATTGAAGCTGCGCGAGGCGGCGATGGCGGCCATGGCGGCATGTTCCAGATCGGCGGGGCGCCTGGGCTCGGGGCGCCCGGCGGGCAGGGCTTTGGCGGCTCGCCCTTCGGATGCTCTGGCGGCGACGGCGGCAAAGGGGGTAACGGCGGCCACGGCGGCGGAGGGCAGGGCGGACCCTCGATCGCCATCGCCGTGGTGGGAGCGTCGCTCCCGGCGGTCATGGAGGCTCAGCTCCGAGCGGGAACGGGTGGCAAGGGCGGGCTTGGGGCGAACCCGAGCGTCCCTGGATCCGCGGGCGACGATGGGCTGGCCATCGACCTGGCCGGCTTCCCCCAGTGAGCCGAGGAGGCACGGATGAAGCGGTCGAAGATCATTGGTCTCGCGATGGTCGCGCATGCGGCGGTCTCCTGCGGCGGCGGGGACGACCCCCCCCGTCCCCGTCGACGTCCCGGAGCTGCTCGCCCGCGCCGGCCACAGCAGCGACGAGGACGACTTGGCTTCCGGCCTTTCGGACCGTGCTCTCATGTGCAAGGACGACCTCTGGCTCCCGGAGGTCTACTGGCCCCCGCTCGGGCCGCCGCGGCTGGATCGCATCGTGTTCGTCGCATGGGACATGCCCGCTGGCACACTCCGAGGCTGGGAGCTCGTGCGGGACGAGGCGGACCGCCGCTACTGGTCGGTGGCGCTGTCCGCCGAGGAGATGGGCTTCGGCTGCGAGGAGCGCTACACGACGAGCTTCTTCTTCCTGGCCGGCTGGCCGGACAACAACATCTCTCGAGCCATCGGCGTCGAGCGAGCCGCTCCACTCGCCTTCCAGGAGGACATTTCGTCCGATGATTCTGTACTGGTCAACCACTATACCCTGTTCGACTTCGAGCGGGCCAACCTGCCGGCGCCGGACACGGCGACCTACTACCTGAAGAACCTGTTCACGGGCGCTACGTTCAGCGCCGAGGTTTCAGCCGAGGAACGCAGTCCTTCGAGAAAAACTACTCGGCTTGAGGTCGACTACGGAGAGCTCGGCCTTGGCATGATGACCGATGTGGCGACCGGCGTGGTGTACAAGCGCGACGGCGTGGAGCTGACGAACCATTGCCTCACCGTGACGGACACCACGCTGCCATAGCGTGCGATCGGGCGGTTCTACGCGCAGAGGCCCTCGCCGCGACCGAGCGGTTTGACCCCCGCGACATGGGCCTGGGGCAAGCCCCAGCACCCCTGCCGCTGCGGGCGACCGTGAACTGGCCATCGACGTGGGCACCTTTCCCAAGGGAGCCGAGGAGGCACGGATGAAGCGGTCGAAGCTCGTTGGAATCGCGATGGTCGCGCTCGCGGCGGTCTCCTGCGGCGATGAGGGCGATCACCCTCCCGTCCCCGTCGACGTCGCGGAGCTGCTCGCACGAGCCGGGCACAGCAGGAACGATCACAGGTTGGCTTCGGGCCTTCGGGAGCGTGGTCTCTTGTGCAAGGACGACCTCTGGCTCGCTGAGGTGTACTGGCCCCCGCTCGGGCCGCCGCGGCTCGATCGCATCGTGTTCGTCGCATGGGACATGCCGACTGGCACGCTCAGAGGCTGGGAGCTCGTGCGGAACGAGGCGGATCGCCGCTACTGGTCGGTGACGCTGTCCGCCGAGGAGGTGGGCTTCGGTTGCGCGGAGCGCTACACGACGAGCTTCTTCTTGCTGGCCGGCTGGCCGGACAACAAGATCTCTCGAGCCATCGGCCTCGAGCGCGCCGCTCAACTCGCCCTCCAGGAGGACATTTCGTCCGATGACGCTGTACTGGTCGACCACTATACCTCAATCGACGTCGAGCGGGCCAACGTGCCGGTGCCGGACACGGCGACCTACTACCTGCAGAACCTGTTCACGGGCGCCACGTTCAGCACCGACGTTCCGACCGAGGGCGACGGTTCTCCGGATTATGTGAGTCGGCTCGAGGTCGATTACGGAGAGCTCGGCCTTGGCGCGATGACCGATGTGGCGACCGGCGTGGTGTACAAGCGCGACGGCGTGGAGCTGACGAACCATTGCCTCACCGTGACGGACACGACGCTGCCGTAGCGCGCGGTCGGGCGGCTCGACGCGCAGGGCCCCTCGCCGCGGCCGAGCCGTTGATCGTCGAACCGCGGCGCCCCCCGCCCCGCCCGCAATCCTATGTTGGGAGCACCGGCGCGTCGCCGGTGGGCGCCCTCTGAGGAGCTCGCGCGCCTCGCCGCGTCATTCCGCGTCCTTCGTGGCGGGCGCTTCAAGTCGCTGGATGCGCTGGTGAGCTGTGCCGTAGTCCATCACGACCCAAGGAGCCCGCGGATCGTACGCCGTGACACCCCACACAGGCAGCGGTGGTCCTTGGGCGATTTCAGCAAGGCCGTGTCGCTTTATTTTATCGCCGACAGCCGTCAACCTATAGCGAGCCTCTAGCATAGGTGGTCTGTCCGTCCTGTAGGGCACACTCTCCAGCGCGGCCTCAGCCCCACGGTGCTCGGCCCACTGGCGCAGCCGCATGGCGAGAAAGCAATCGCCGATGCGCATCCCCCAACCAGTACGCAGCTCTTCGCCAGCCGATGAACGGTGCATAAATACGTCCACGGGCGTCGACCAGTCTTTATCGAGACACGCGAACAAGAGCTCGTCAACCCAAGATAGGGTGAGCGCGCTACCGTCCACCCGAGGAAAAAATGCCGCTTGGTGGGTGCCCAGCTCTGCGAGATCCTTCCGCACTCGACCTGCACGCCCCCCCTCGGTGGACAGCACCGGAGACCGACCGGATACCTTTCGCCAAGAGCGCGCCATGTGCTGGACGCGCGTCCGAGATAGAGCGCGCGCGTCGTCCAGACCGCGGCGCGCGTCAGCCGGCTTCACATGGACGAAGCCATAGCCAAACCCATCCTCCGGCGCATCTCCCAGGACGACGATGTCGAGATCCGGGTGCTCGGGCCGATAGCGGAGCCTCCACGCGCAGAGCGCCCACAGCATCAGCCTGTCGCTCCACAACCCGGACGTCCATACGACGATTCTCTGCCGCGATTTCAATGCATCGATGACATCATGAAACCGCGAACGAAATTGTGTCCTTTCCCGCCCTCGAAGGTTCCAGTAATCGCACCGCCGCTCACAATGGTCTTCGGGATCGGACGCGCACGGCCCCTCCAGCACGTTATCGCGCACGAGACGTACAGGAAGGCGAAGCCCGCGCTGGATCGCTCTCCGAATGTCCTCATTTGTGGTGACGTGAATCGTCATTGGAACCTCAGAACAAACACTTTTTGCAATCCGACGATGGAGGATCCCCGGACTCGCACCGTTTAAAGCAGGTTCGACACTTCGTGCCTTCGCTTCCAGACCCTGGTCTTGCACAAGACCATGGACCGCGGTTCATGCAATCCTGATACTTCTCATTGCAGCTTCTGTTGCTTGTCCGCTCGCAACCCTCTCGACAGCTCTTGTGTCTAGCGTATGCGTTATCCCGACACGCTATCCGCTGCGCTTCGTCCCCTCTGTGCCAACGTCGGGACGACGACGAGCGGACAAGCGCAGAGCAGGCAGACCTCGCCATGTGAGCGCATAGACATGGCGGAAGCCCTGGCCAGATAGCGACACGCGCCGTGGGACGCGAACCATTTTTCTGTGGGTGTAGCGGGGGCGTCAAGGAGAAAATCAGCGTGTCGGACGCGACGATATTCGACCGTTTAGGGCGCGCTTGTGCGCAGTCGGTCGCGCGGCGGGAGTGTTCGTCAACCATCCGATTGGCGAACGGTCCACACCGAGAGGCCCGCAGCGCCGCGCACGGCGGTGCTTGCCTTCGCCGAGCGCGTACGGGTGGACGACGATGGATCCGTATCGCGGACGTGCGCCTCGACCTCCGCGTCCGCGCCGCTCACCGACCGGCGTGCTGTACGAGCGCGACGGCGTGGAGCTGGCGAACCATGGCCTTACCGTGAGGGACAGTATGGCGCCGTAACGTGCGATCGGGCTGTTCGACGCGCAGAGGACCTCGACGCGGTCGAGCGGTTCGACGCCCGCGATATGACCGAGCTCGCGCGTCATGGACCGCCATGGTCGCGGGGAGCACGGGCGTGCCTCGAACAAGCAACGCGACCGGGACGAGCCTCGATGGCGCCGTGGAGACGTGCCGGTGGGCCGGATGCAGCAGACGGGGCGCCGTGGTTCCTGGACGGGGCGCCGTGGTTCCTGGACGGGGCGCCGTGGTTCCTGGATGGGGCGCCGTGGTTCCTGGACGGGGCGCCTGAGTTCCTGGACGGGGCGCCGTGGTTCCTGGATGGGGCGCCTGCGTTCCTGGACGGGGCGCCGTGGTTCCTGGATGGGGCGCCTGAGTTCCTGGACGGGGCGCCGTGGTTCCTTCCTGGACGGAGCGCCTGAGTTCCTGGACCGCACAGCGCGCTCGCCGCAGTCGAATTCATGCTCTCCCCGGGGATCCCGGTCGAGCGGTCTTGCCGCTCGCCGCGGGCGTCTGTTAACCCGGAACGCTTGGGGAGAAGCTCACTCCCCATCAACAATCCCTCGGCACATCAGGAGATTCCGATGCCCAAAGCGAAGACCGATCTGGACCTGTGGATGGACGAGGCGCTCGCCTCTCCGGGAAACGGCGAGCTCTCCCTCTCCGTGCCCCTTCATGTGCTGTTCGGCGAAGCGGTCGATATCGCGAGGTTCCACAAGACCTACTGGAAAGCGGAGGTGAAGGACGGGAAGGTGGTGCGCCGCGGCCTCGAGATGGCGGCGACCAAGAAGAAGAACGGGGACGCCCTGACCGCGAAGACCGGTGAGGAGATCCTCTCGCTCCAGCGCGCCGCCGTCGAGGCGGGGACGCGCTATCTGCTCGTCGTGGACCCGAAGAAGGCGAGCCCGTTCGAGCGCGGGCAGATCGTCCTCGACGAGATCACCGCGACGCTCGAGTGGCTGTTCGACGACGGCGTCGAGGACGAGAACGACGCGAGGCTCGCCAAGCTCGGACAGGCCCACGCGGGCGACCCGGCCACCGCCGACGCGCTCGCGCTGGCCCTCGACGACTATGCCGCCCTCGCGGCGCCCCACCGCGAGGCGATGGACGGCCTCGGCGGGTTCGACGCGGCCATGCTCGACGAGGCCACGGAGCTCGCGGCCGAGCTCCGGGCGCGCCCCACGGAGAACGCCGGGCTCGGCGAGAAGGCGCGCGAGGCGCTCGTCCTCCGCAACAAGGTGCTCGGGCTCCTCCTCTCGCGCATGTCGACGGTGCGCGCGGCGGCGCGGTTCGTGTTCCGGGACCGGCCGGACATCGTGCGCGAGGTGACCAGCGCCTACGGGCGGCGCCGCCGCGCCGAGGCCAAGCGCCGCGCGAAGAAGGTCGACGCGCCGCCGCCCGGCGCGTCACCGCCCGGCGCGTCACCGCCCGGCGCGCCGTCGCCTGGCGCGCCGCCGCCCCCGGTGAGCCCCACCTGAAGCGGCCATCGCCCGCCTCCCTCAGCAGGCGAGCGGCCGCGAGACATGGATCGTCAGCCCGCCGCTCTCAGCAGGCGAGCGGCAGCGAGAAGTGGATCGTCGTCCCCTGCCCCGGCGTGCTCTCGACCGCCACGGTCCCGTGGTGCGCCTCGACGATGCCGCGCGCGATGTACAGGCCGAGCCCCGCGCCGGTGCGCGACTCCTGCGTGGCCTTCCAGTAGCGATCGAAGAGGTGGGGCTGATGCTCCGGCGGGATGCCCGGGCCGGTGTCCGCCACCGAGAAGCGCGCGAGGCCGGCGACCCGGCAGAGCGAGACGCTCACGACGCCGCCCTTCGGCGTGAACTTCAGCGCGTTGCCGAGCAGGTTCGAGAAGACCTGGAGCACGCGATCCCGATCGGCGAGGACCTCCAGGCTCGCGTCGATCGCGCCCTGCACCGCCCTGCAGCCCTTCGCCTCCGCGAGCGAGGCCGCGGCCTCGAGCGCCTCACGGACGAGGCTGCCACCCCGCTCCACCCGCGGGGACACCACGAGCCGCCCCGCCTCGATGCGCGACGCGTCGAGCAGGTCCTCGATGAGCCGCGTCATGCGCTGGATCCCGCGGTCCATCCGGTCGACGAGCTGGACCGCCTCGTCCTCCTCGCCCTGCTGGCGCTGGAGCAGATCGCTGCGCAGGAGCGACGCCGTGATGGCGATCGTGTTGAGCGGGTTCCGGAGATCGTGCGACACGATCGCCAGGAGATCGTCCCGCGCGCGCGTCGCCGCCTGCGCCTCGTTGTACAGCCGCGCGTTCTCGAGCGCCACGGACGCCGACTGCGCGAGCTGCGTGAGCAGCACCTCGTCGCTCTCGTCGAACGGGCCGTCGCGGCGATCGAGGAGCTGGAGGCTCCCGATGCACTGGCCGTCCCGGCCGCGCAGCGGCGCCGCGACCAGCGAGCGCGGCTGCAGCCCGGCCGGCGCGCGCGAGAGCGCGTCGGCGCACGTCGGGTCGCTCGCGATCTCGTCCTCCGTCAGCCGGACGCTCGCGCTCCTCCGCTCGATCAGGCCGACCGCGATCTCGCGGACGCAGTCGCGGTCCTCCCGCGCGGCGTACTCCTCGGACATCGAGACGCCCGTCATCGAGCGCTGCTCCACGCCCCGCGCGGCGAGGCGGGCGACCGCCACGTGCGCGTCGAGCAGCGCGCGCGCCTCGTCCGTGGTGCGCTGGATCAGCTCGTCGAGCGAGAGCGACCTGTGGATGCGGAGCGTCGCCTCGGTGAGCTGCGCGAGCTGGCTCGCGTGGCGCGCGAGCGCGCGGCGCGCCTCGTTCTCGCGGCGCTCCGCCTCGTTCAGCCGGAGGACGTAGCGCAGGCTCTGCACGAGCCGCTCGGGCGTCAGCAGGTTCTTCGGCACGTAGTCCGCCGCGCCGCGCTTCATCAGATCGACGGCGAGCGACTCGTCCCCCTGCCCGGTCAGCATGATGAACGGCGCCGTGAGCTTCGCCTTGCGGGCCGCCTCGATCACCGCCAGCCCGTCGCCGCCGGGCAGGTAGAAATCGAGGAGCACGCAGTCGATCTGCTGCTCGTACAGCACCGCGAGCGCCGTGTCGACGGAGTCGGCCTCCCGGATCTCGGCGTCGACGCGGCCGCTCCGCAGCGCTCGCAGGATCGCGAGCCGATCCACGGTGTCATCGTCGACGACGAGGAGGCGAACCAACCTCTGGTTCAAGGCATCTCCACGAGCGTCCAGTACCGGTTCATGGCCGTCATGACCTCGACGAAGCTCATGAACGTGACGGGCTTGAGCAGGTAGCCGGCGACGTTCAGGTCGTACGCGTCCACCTTGTCCCGATCGTCGTTCGACGTCGTCAGCACGACGACCGGCGTCGCCCGCAGCGTGACGTCCGACCGGAGCTCGCGGAGGAACTCGATGCCGTTCATCCTGGGCATGTTCAGGTCGAGCAGGACGAGCCGCCGATCCCGGGGCACCTGGTTGCCGCGCAGCAGATCGAGCCCCTCCACGCCGTCGCCCGCGACCCAGAGCGGGTTCGTGATCTTGCCCTTCTCGAACGCCCTCCGGACGTTCATCACGTCGACGGTGTCGTCCTCGATCAGGATAATATTCAGGATTTTACCGTCCATCACGTCCTCACGGAGGGGCACGACGCAGGCTCGTCGATAGCATACGAGAGCAACGCTGCACGTGACGCAGTGCGATGGGGACGGCGCTGGAGGGCCGTTCACCTGCTCTTGGAGACGGAAGACACCGCATAGGGCCTGCTGCGCACTGCACCCGGCCCGCGGTAGGGTCGATTTCCAGGGGCTCCGTGCCCGGCCGCGGCCCGTTCCGACGCCGGTGACGTTATCGTGGGCTCGCAGCGCCGGGAAGGGCCGACTGCGCGGCGGCGCCGTGGGGCCTGGACGCCCTGGACGGCGCCACGCGCGTCCGGTGGCGCGCGCGGCGGACCGGGCTACGGCCAGGTGCCGCGGTGGCCGGCGCGGCCGACGAGGTGCGCCACCGCGGTGATCAGGCTGTTCGGCTCGATCGGCTTGGCCAGGTGCATCTGGAAGCCGGCGGCGATCGCCTGGCGGCGGTCCTCCATGCGCGTGTAGGCGGTGAGCGCGAGGGCCGGGATGCCGCTCGCGGGGACCTCGGGCCCGAGGGCGCGCAGCCGCCGCATCATCGCGTAGCCGTCCTCCCCCGGCATGCCGATGTCGCTGATGAGCACGTCGAACTCGCCCCCGCGGAGCGCTTCGAGCGCCGCGCCGGCGGAGGCGGCCTCGCTCACCGTGGCGCCGGCGCGCACGAAGATGATGCCGAGCAGCTCGCGGGCGTCGGTCTCGTCGTCGACCACGAGCACGCGGACGCCGTCGAGCACGCGGCGCGCGGCAGGCCCCTGTCCGTCGCTCCCCCGCCGCTGCGTGGACGGGAGCGCCGGCTGCGCCTCGGCGCGGATCGGGAGCCGGACCCGGAAGCGCGCGCCCTTGCCCTCGCCGTCGCTCTCCGCGTGCACCGTGCCGCCCTGCGCCTCGGCCAGGTGCCGCACGATGGTGAGCCCGAGCCCCAGCCCGCCGTGGGCGCGGGTCATCCCCCCGTCGGCCTGCCGGAACCGCTCGAACAGGAACGGCAGGAAGCTCTCCGGGATCCCCTCGCCGTCGTCCTCCACCTCGACCTCGAGCATCGCGTCGACGCGCCGCACCCCGGCCCGGACGTGACCCCCCGAGGGCGTGAACTTCACCGCGTTCGTGAGGAGGTTCCACACGATCTGCTGCAGCCGGTCGGCGTCGCCGAGGAAGATGCCCACGTCGTCGAGGACCCAGGCGTTGACCGCGACCCCCTTCGCCAGCGCCGCCGGGCGCACCAGGTCGAGCGCCGTGGCGAGCACCTGCCGCACGTCCACCGGCTCGGTCCGGAGCTGCAGCTTCCCGGCGAGGATCGTCGAGGCGTCGAGGACGTCCTCGATGAGCTGCGACTGCGCCTTGGCGTTGCGCTCGATCGTGGCGAGCCCCCGGTCGAGCGACTCGGCGTCCACCTCACCCGTCCGCAGGATGCGCGCCCAGCCGAGGATCGACTGGAGCGGCGTCCTCAGCTCGTGCGACACGGTCGCGAGGAACTCGTCCTTGAGCCGGTTGAGCTGCTCGGCGTGCTGCCGCGCCCGCTGCTCCTGCTCGAGGAGCTGGGCGCGCTCGGCGTCGGTGCGCTTCTGCTCGGTGATGTCGTGGAACGTGACGCCGACCCCGTCGCCGAGCGCGACCGCGATGGCCCGGAAGATCCGCGGGGCGCCGTCGTGGGCGCAGGAGACCTCGACCCGGGTGGCCTCCCCGGTCTCCACGACGCGCGCGTACGTGTCGAAGGCGCTCGCGAGCGCGCTGCCCGGCACCTCGACGAGCAGCCGCTTGCCCTCGAGGTCCTTGCCCCGGCCGCCGACGATCGGCCCGATGGCCGGGTTCACGTAGACCCACTCGAAATCCGAGATCGCCCCGGACGCGTCGCGCACGCTGCGCAGGATCATGAACCCGTCGGGCGACGCCTCCTTCACGGTGCGGAACCGGGCCTCGCTCGCCCGCAGCGCCTGCTCGATGGACTTTCGCTCCGTGATGTCCGTGGCCGTGCACGTGATGCCGACGATCTCGCCCGTGTCGTCGGTCAGCGGCTCGATCGAGAGGTCGAGGTGCTGCGTGCGCCCGCCGGCGTGCAGGGCGATCTCGCGCCGCTGGCCGACCCCGCTCGCGAGCACCTCGCGCTTGATCCGATCGAGCGACCGCGCCGCGTCCGGATCCTCCAGCACCTCCGCGTCCGTCTTGCCGAGCACCTCGCGCTCGGCCTTGCCGAAGGCGTTGTGCGTCCACGTGTAGCGCAGGCTCCGGTCCTGGTTGAACACCATGACCGGCGAGCCCCGGAGCGCCCTGCGGAACCGCTCCTCGTTCACGCGGAGCGCCTGCTCCGCGCGCTGGCGCTGGGCGACGCTCTGCTGGAGCTCGAGCGCGAGCCGCTCCGCATTCTGGCGCGCGCCGATCGGCTCGGTCACGTCGAGCGCCATCAAGAGGACGCCCCCCGGGGCGCCGCTCACGCCGTGCACGGGCCTGCACACGACGTCGTACAGCCGCTCCACGAGCTCGCCGGTCCAGTGCGCGATCCGCACCGGGAGCGCGCTGGCGACCGCGGGCTCGCCGCTCGTCGCCGCGGCCGCGATCTGCGTGAGCAACGCCTGGCCGCGGAGCTCGGGGACGGCCTCGACGAGCGGCTTGCCGAGGAGATCGTCGCGGCCGACCATCTGACAGAAGGGCGGGTTCGCGAGCTCGAGCACGAGGCCCTCGCCCCGGAGGAGGCAGATCGGCGCGGGCGCCTGGGAGAGCAGCGCGCCGCTCTCGCCCCGATCGAGCTCGGCGCGCCGGCGCTCGGCCTCGAGCGCCTCCCGCTGGCGCCGCGCGTGCTCGCTGACCGCCCTGGCGACGCGGGCGTCCACGCAGTCGGAGAGCGCCTCCACCTCGCCCGGCTTCGGCGTGAGCCCCGCTTCCCGGATCTCCCGGAGGAGGGCGCTCCGGAGAACGCCGTACTCGCGCACCGTCCCCTCCAGGTCGAAGCCGGGGGCCCACGTTGCCTCACCCTGGGCGCGCGCCGCCCCGTCGCTGCCGTCCGGCGTCACGCCGTCCTCCAGGCGGGCGGCCACCTCGTCGAGGAAGCTCGGCAGCGCGTGGAGGAGCAGCGGCTCCCGCGCCTCCGGCGCCGAGGTCCCCTGGCGGCGCAGCTCGCCGACGAACCGCTCGATGATCGCCTCGCGGCGGGCCCTGATCAGCGTGGAGAGCGGCATCGTCATGGCGGGATCGGTCGCGGCCTGGGCCCCGTCTCGGCAGGCATCCCCCTCAGGGGACCGGGCGGCGAGCTGCGAGCGATCTTGGGCGACATCGACCTCGGGTGGCGTCAGCGCGCACGGCATACTCGGTGAGCTGAGCGAGCGCCACAAGACGCCCCGCCGGCGCAAAGCACGGGGCGTCGGGCGCGACCTCCGCGTCCGCGAGGCGCGCACCCCGCGCCTCCCGTCGAGGCCGCTTCCGCCGGGGACGCTCATCTGGACGTGGCTCCCCCTCCGTCCATACAAGCAAATTCTGTGCCGATTGGGGGTGAGCTGCTGTCATGATGTGCGGTGCGTTGCGTCACGGATGAGGCGGTTTGCCGCACGCGCTTCGCTGTCATGCGCCGCTGGGCGGAACCCGACGTGAGCCGCTGCCTGACGCGAGG
The DNA here is from genome assembly GCF_004135735.1 of Sorangium cellulosum. Classification (GTDB taxonomy): domain Bacteria; phylum Myxococcota_A; class Polyangia; order Polyangiales; family Polyangiaceae; genus Sorangium; species Sorangium cellulosum_F. Next base: position 10,446,572 of record NZ_CP012670.1, read on the forward strand.
TGCTGTCGTGTTCGTCTCCATCGGACGTCGGCGGCACGATGGACGCAACGACGTGACAAGCACCGTCGAATCGAGACGGAGTCGGCGGATACCACCAGCGGACATGGCGAGCGAGGCGCCGACGCGGGGAACGAACGAATGCGACCCGTCCGTCCACCTGTGTCGAGGCGCCGGAATACCGATGCATCCGATGGGGGGTCGTCGTGCTCAGCCGGAGGTTCGCGCTCTGCGTGGCACGCCTGTCGCAATGCCCGTGGGGAGACGCGCCCGGGCGCAGCCAGACCATCCCGGGCAGCTTCGATGGGGCCGGCGCGCCGCGTCCGGCGCTCTCCAGGGCTCGACGTCGGGGCCTGACCGCAGACCAGAGGAGATTGCCATGTTGACCATCCGAACGTTCCTTCCCATCGCCATCGTCACGAGCCTCTTCGCGGGCTGCGAGTCGCCCGCGGACGCGCAGGCCAAGGCCGAGCGCGCGCAGCGCGAGGCGGAGCAGCGGGCGGCGGAGGTGGCGAACGAGCTGGACCGGAAGGTCGCCGAGATCGACCAGCGGGCCGAGCGGGAGACCGACTCCGCGCTCCGGGAGGCCGCCGAGAAGCTCAACGACGCGGCCCTCGAGGCGCGTGAGAAGACCGTGGAGGCCCAGGCGGAGCTCGCGAAGGCGCGCGCGGACGTCCGCGAGGCCACGACACGCAGGGTCGAGGCCCTCGAGAAGGACGTGGCCGAGCTGCGTCAGCAGCTCGAGAAGAAGATGTCGAAGGCCGAGGCCGACAGGGTCGTGAAGGAGCTCCAGGACAAGTCGGAGGCGGTCCGCAGGAGCCTGCGCGATCTCGACGCGGCGACGAGCACGAATCTTGAACAGGTGAAGAGGGGCGTGACGGAGCGGGTCGAGGCGCTCGATCGCGCGATCCAGGAGGCCAGGCGGCGCGTCTGAACGCGGGGCCCTCCGCGAACCGACGACTCGATATCAGGAGGAGTTCATGGATGACAAGAAGGTTTCTGGAGAGGGCCCGTCCACGGGCATCGAAGGAGAGGGCAACCGGACGGCCGACCGGCGTTACCGCAAGGCGGTGGAGCAGTCGGTGAAGCGCGGCGACGCCGAGGCGCTCGGCGAGGAGGCGGCCCGCGCGCTGGACGGCCCCGAGGGCGACGCGCTGCGCGACGCCGAGGAGGCGGCGCGGGGCGGCAGGCCCGGTTGAGCGTGGCGAGCCTGCCATGATCCGAGAGCTCCGCTGCAATGCCTGCGGCCGCCGGTACATCTTCGTGTCGACGGCGGCCGCGCCCTGCCGGGCGTGCGGCGCGGACATGGAGGAGGTGGAGCTCCAGCGCGGTGTTCACGAGATCACCGTGAACGACGCGCGGAGCGCCGCCTCGTCCGACCCGCCGACCCCGGCGGACACCATGGTCCCCGAGGATCTCGGCTATGGAGAGTCCCATGGCTACGGACCGTCGCACGGCGGCCCCACGGGCCCCGGCGACGCGCCGGGGACGAACCCCTGACGGTCGATTCTCCTCGGCCGGGGCGACCGGACGAGGCGGCCCGCGCCTGGGGCGCGGGAGCCTCACCGGTTCTCCGGCGCGGCCGGGCGTCACGCCGCGGTGGCGACGTGCTTCGAGGCGAGGCCCGGTTTCCGGGTGCGGCGGGCGTGCGCGATGAGCGCGTCGAAGAGCTCCTGCATTTGCTCGCCGAGCCGCTCGTTCATGTCGTCCGAGAGCTCCCCCTCGACCCTCGGCAGGAGCGCTCGCTCCTCCTCCTCGGCATGATGGGAGACGAGCTCCCTCAGGGTGACGAGCTTGGCCTTGAAGGTCGGGTCGCCAGGCAGGGTGTCGACGACGCGCCGGATCTCGAACCGCGCGACCGTGTGCTCCTCGCTGGCCCCGCGGACGAGATCCGGCTCGATGGCGAGCAGCTCCGGGAAGAGGACCACCTGCTCGGCGAGCATGTGGGCGAGCAGGTGCCTTGTCAGCTCGTCCGCCGCCGCTCGGACATCGCCCGTGCCCGACAGGACCAGCTCGAACAGCCGCTCGGCCTCGCGGTGCTGCGCCTTCAAGAGCTGTGTCGCCTTCATGCGTTCTTCTCCCGGCAAAACGTGGTTCGAGGGGTCGAGGCGGTGAGAGGAGGCTCGTCGTCCCCGGCGCGCCGCGCTCAGGCGGCCGAGAGGTGCGCGAGGCCCCGCAGCGGCTCGCCGCGGGGCCCCGCGAGCGAGATGGTGACGGAGTCGCCGCCGAGCAGCTCGCGCACCGTCAGCGACAGGCCGGCGAGCTCGCGCGCCGCAGGGGCCCGCGGATCCGAGCCCGGGCACAGGATCACGCGCTTCACGCCGGGGAGCGCGCCCAGCAGGGCGCGCAGGAGCGAGGACCGGAGCGTCAGCCGGGTCGACGCCGCCGCCGCCACGAACACGGCCGTGCTCACCCGGTTCGCCCGCCGGAGCCGGTCCAGGAGGCGCGAGAAGAAGGTCGAAGGGGGCTCGTCCGGCCGCTGAACCACCGTCTCCAGCTCGGGCGTCCGGGTGCGCAGCCACGCGGCGCACTCGACCCACGGAGCGCCGGACTCAGCGATGAGCAGGCACGCCTCGCCGCGGCGCCCAGCCTTCTTCCCCCTCTTCTTCATGATGCGTAGTCGAGCAAGCGCCATGCCGGTTGGGTTCGCCGGGGCGAAGGTGGGCCGCGTCCTGGGGCGCGCCCGAGGGGGGCGCGCTCTCGCGGGGCCGCGGAGACGTCGTGGTCGGCGTCGCGCGGCCGCGGCGCGGAGCTCGCGCGGCCGCGGCGCGGAGCTGCCCGAGGCAGGAACGCGCAGGTGTGGCGAAACGTCACGTCGGGTCGCCGCGGCGCTCGCTCCGCCTGGGCTTGATGGCGCGGTATCTCCGTGGCACGGTCCCTGCAACTTCAGGCAGGGCAGCGGTCGACCGACGGAGCTGCCGGGGAAGGACACGCGATGAGCGGCAGGATACTCGTCGTCGACGACGACGAAGCGACGTGTGATCTGGTCGAAGCCCTCCTCAAGAGGCAGGAGTTCTCCGTGGCAGCTCGCACCTCCGCCAAGAGCGCGCTGGAGCTCGTGAGCGAGGACGATTTCGATGTCGTGCTGACCGACGTCGGCATGAGCGAGATGAGCGGCCTGGAGCTCTGCGAGCGCATCCTCGGGGCGCGGCCCGACATGCTCGTCATCGTCATGACGGCGCTCGGGAGCCTGGAGACCGCGATCTCCGCGATGCGCGCCGGCGCGTTCGACTTCGTCACGAAGCCGCTCGACGCGAACCTCCTCGGGCTCACCGTCTCCCGGGCCGTCCAGCACCGGAGGCTCCGCGCCGAGGTGCGGCGCCTGCGTGAGGCGGCCCACGACGTCCAGCACACCAAGGGGCTCGTCGGGCGCAGCCCCGCGATGAAGCGCGTGTACGACCTGATCGGGCGGGTCGCGCGGAGCGACGCGTCCGTGCTCGTGCACGGCGAGACGGGCACCGGCAAGGAGCTCATCGCGCGCGCGATCCACGAGGCCAGCGGCCGCCCCGGCCCCTTCGTGGCCGTCAACTGCGCCGCCGTGCCCCAGGCGCTGCTCGAGAGCGAGCTGTTCGGCCACGCGCGCGGGGCCTTCACCGACGCGAAGACCCAGCGCACCGGCCTGTTCCTGGAGGCGAGCGGCGGCACCATCTTCCTCGACGAGATCGGGGAGATGCCGCTCGAGGTCCAGCCGAAGCTCCTGCGCGCGCTCCAGGAGCGGAAGGTGCGCCCCGTGGGCTCCAACGCCGAGATCCCGTTCGACGCCCGCATCGTCACGGCCACGAACCGCGACCTCGAGACCGAGGTGTACGAGAAGCGGTTCCGCGAGGACCTCTATTACCGGGTCAACGTCGTCAAGATCGACCTGCCGCCGCTGCGCGAGCGCGGGACCGACGTGCTCCACCTCGCGATGCACTTCCTCGAGAAGTTCTCGTCCCGCAGCGGCAAGGGCGTGCTCTCGCTCTCGACCGCGGCCGCCGAGAAGCTCACCGCGTACAACTGGCCGGGCAACGTGCGCGAGCTGGAGAACAGCATCGAGCGCGCCGTCGCGCTCGCCCGCTTCGAGCAGATCACGGTCGAGGACCTGCCGGAGAAGGTCCAGGCGTACCGGCCCGACCGCTTCGTCGTCGCGGTCGACGAGCCGGCGGAGATCATGACCATGGACGAGCTCGAGAAGCGCTACATCAAGCGCGTCCTCGCGCTCGTCGGCGGGAACAAGTCGCGCGCCGCCCAGATGCTCGGGTTCGACCGGCGCACCCTCTACCGGAAGCTGGAGCGGTACGGGGAGCAGGATGGCTCCGGCGCAGACGAAGTCCCGGACAAGGACAAGGCTGCCTCTTCACCGGGATCGGCGAGCTCTTCGCTGAGCTGACAGGGGCGCGAGGCGTTGAAGAAGCATGGCGGAGAAGGCGTTGCCTGAGTCGGTCTACAAGCTGTTCGCGCGCACCGGTCACGACGTGCGAGGGCCCGCGGGCGTCGTCTCCGGCGCGCTCGACGAGCTCGAGCGGGCGCTCGACGGCGAGACCACCGCCCGGAACGCGGCGTTCTTCACGATGGCGCGGCGCGGCGTGCGCCGCCTCCTGCGCCTCGCCGACCGCTACACCGTCGCGTCGGAGCTGGCGCGGCAGATGGACGCCCCGGCGCAGCTCCTGGACGTCGAGGCGCTCGTCCGCCAGGCCGTCGCGGAGGCGTCGTTCGTCTACGGGCGGCGCCAGGTCACCGTGGCGCTCGATCTCGCGCCGCTGCGCGGCTTCGCGCACCCCTCCTCGATGGCCGCGGCGCTCGCGGACGCGCTCATGCTCGCCCTGCGCGCCGCCCGCTCGCGGGTGGTCGTGGCGCTCGCGGCCCACGGCGAGATGGCGCGCGTGGTGCTGACGAGCGACTCGGACACGGCGTCGGTGGAGGAGCTGTTCGAGGCCGCGCTCTCGCCGGGCGCGGATCCGCTCGACGAGGGGGCGCTGCCGGTCCGGGTGATCGACGGCGTGCTCAGGGCGCACGGCGGCGCGGCGCGGGTCGAGCGCGTCGGCGCGGAGACGCGCATCACCCTGGAGTGGCCGCTGAGCGAGGCGGCCCGCAAGGCCGGCGGCGCCCGATGAGCGCCGAGCTGCCCCTCGTGCTCGTCGTCGACGACGACGACGACACCGCGTCGCTGCTCGGCATGGCCCTCCGCCGCCGGGGCTTTCGCGTGGACATCGCGCGCTCGTGCGCCGAGGGGCGCGCGCTGCTCGCCGAGCGCGCGGTCGACGCCCTGGTGACGGACGTATCGCTCCCGGACGGCAGCGGCCTCGATCTCGCGGCGTCGATCGAGGCGAAGCCGCGCGCGGTGATCGTGGTGAGCGGCTTCGGCAGCGACGACGATCGCGAGAAGAGCCGCGCGGCCGGGGCCCACGCGCACCTGATCAAGCCCGTCGACGTGGCCCGCCTGGTGTCCACGCTGAACGAGCTCCTCGGCCAGACGAGCTGAGCGGCCCCGCCCGAGGTGGCCTCCCGAGCACCTCGGCCAGACGAGCTGAGCGAAGCAGGCTCGCCCGGGCACCTCGGCCAGGCGGCCTGAGCAGAGCAGGCTCGCCGGGGGAGGGGGCCCCCTGGGGGTGCTCCCCGGAGGGGCTGGAGTGCAGGCGAGCCACGACAGGGGCTCGCCGGAACGCAAGCCCCGGAGGGGGGGCACCCCCAGGGGGCCCCCTCCCCCGGCGGGCCAACCGGGGCCGTCACTTCTCGACGGACGCGTAGAACGAGACCCCCCGCCGGTTCTCATCGAGGCGCAGCGGGTGCTGGAGGGCCGGCAGCGCGCGCTGAGCGCAGTCCAGGCGCTCGCAGGTCCGGCACGTCACGCCGACCGGCACGGCCGCGTCGAGGTTGTCGAGGTCGACGCCGTCGGCGTAGACGAGCTCCCGGGCGTAGCGCACGTCGCAGCCCATCCCGATCGACCACACGGTGTGGGGCACGTGGTAGCCGCCGCGGTCGCTGCGCACCGTGCGCGCGATGCAGAAGTACACCGCGCCGTCGGGCATCTGCGAGAGCTGGATCCGGATCATGCCGGGCGTCATGAGCGCGGCGTGGATGTTCCAGCGGGGGCACGCCCCGCTGAAGCGCGCGAAGCGGATGCCCGAGCCGCTGAAGCGCTTCGAGATGTTGCCCGCGATGTCGACGCGCACCATGTGCATCGGCACGCCCTCGGCGCCGGGGCGGCGGAGCGTCGTCAGCCGGTGGCACACCTGCTCGAAGCTCGTGCCGAAGCGGTGCGCGAGCAGCTCGATATCGTACCGCTCGGTGCGCGCCGCCTCGAAGAACGGCTGGTAGGGCATGAGGACCGCCGCGGCGAAGTAGTTGGCCAGCGCGACGCGGGCGAGCGCGCGGGACTCCGGGGTCGTGAGGTTCTCGTCGCGGAGGCTGCGGTCGATGGCCGCGGATTGCGTCAAGAGGCCGACCTGGTGCGCGAGCTGGAAGCGGCGGCTGCGGGGCGGCAGCACCTCGGAGATGCTGAGCACGCGCCTGTCCGGGTCATACCGCCGCATCGCCTGCCGCTCGTCCGCGACGCGCACGATGCGCACCTCGATACCGCGCGTCGCGTGGAGGTACCGGACGAGGCCGCGGTAGACGTCGTCGGCGTCGAGCTCGGCCTCGCGCCAGAGCGCCTCGGCGCCTTCCTCGAGCTCGGGGAAGTGGTTCATCCGGCGCTGGATGAGGTCGCTGACCTCCTCCGACGGCAGCCGCGAGTTGTCGACCCCGATGAACCCGTCGCCCGCCAGCCGCTCTCCCAGGGTGTCCAGCGATTCCCGGGTCGACGCGTACGAGCGGTACAGCGTGAGCACCGCGCGCGCGACATTCGGCGACGCCGCGACGAGCTCCCGCAGATCCGCGTTCGTCAGCCCGTGACTCTCGAAGATCGGGTCTCCGAAGACCTCGTGGAGATCGGCCGTCAGCCGGACGTCCTCTTCCGAGGCGAACGTCTGGAGATCGAGCTGGAATATCTGGGCCAGACGGATGAGCAGCGGCGCGGTCAACGGACGGCGGTTGTTTTCTATCAAATTCAGATAGCTCGCCGATACACCGAGGCGCTCCGCCAGATCGACCTGCGTCATGTGCTCGCGACGCCGGAGCGCACGGACCTTGGCTCCAAGAAGAGGCGTATCGGCCATGGGGACCCTCCCGAACGTAGCTTTCCTTACTGAACTGGCGCTTAGGGCCAGCTCACCGAATGGAAATTTACAATAGTTTACTCGTTGACTGGTTGTAAAGGTCTTTTGTCAACATCGTTGTCCGCCTGAATTTCAATGCGAAGTTGACGTAGAAACCGCGTCGACAAACATAAGGTCGTTGTAACGACGCGAAGCGTTGCAGGAGATGTGGATGAGCCAGAATCACGAGACCCCCAACCTCCGCCTCCTCGCTCCGCGGGTGGCGGGAGATGAATCCGTCCTCACACCGGAGGCCCTCCGCTTCCTCGCTCAGCTCGGACGGAAGTTCGCCGACCGGGTGCCGGCGTTGCTCGGCCGTCGTCGCGACGTGCAGGCGCGGCTGGATGCGGGCGAGCGGTTCGATTTCCTCCGCGAGACGCAGGAGGTGCGCGAGGGCGACTGGAAGGTGGCGCCGCTGCCGGCGGACCTCCTCGACCGGCGCGTGGAGATCACCGGCCCGGTGGATCCGAAGATGATCATCAACGCGCTGAACTCGGGCGCGAACATGTTCATGGCGGACTTCGAGGACGCCACGTCGCCCACGTGGAAGAACCTCATCGAGGGGCAGGCGGCGCTGAGGCTCGCCGTGCGCCGCGAGCTCCGTTACGAGGATCCGACGACGGGCAAGCGCTACGCCCTCGGCGACAAGCTGGCGACCCTCCTCGTTCGCCCGCGCGGGTGGCACCTCCTCGAGGAGCACGTCGCGCTCGACGGGAAGCCGCTGCCGGGCGGGCTCTTCGATTTCGGGCTCTTCTTTTTCCACAATGCGCGCGAGCTCGTCCGTCGCGGCACCGGCCCTTATTTCTACCTGCCGAAGATGGAGAGCCACCTCGAGGCGCGGCTCTGGAACGACATCTTCCTGTTCGCGCAGGAGGCGCTCGGCCTGCCCGCCGGCACCATCAAGGCGACGGTCCTCATCGAGACCTTGCCCGCGGCGTTCGAGATGGACGAGATCCTCCATGAGCTGCGGCAGCACTCGGCGGGGCTCAACTGCGGTCGCTGGGACTACATCTTCAGCTTCATCAAGAAGCTCCGGAACGACCCGGCTTGCGTGATGCCGGATCGCGCGCTGGTGACGATGGAGCAGCATTTCTTGCGCTCGTACACCCAGCTCCTCGTGAAGACGTGCCACCGCCGCGGCGTGCACGCGATGGGCGGCATGGCCGCGCAGATCCCGATCAAGAGCGACCCGGAGGCGAACCGCGCCGCGCTCGAGAAGGTGCGCGCGGACAAGCTGCGCGAGGTCAAGGACGGACACGACGGCACCTGGGTCGCGCACCCGGGGCTCGTGCCGCTCGCGCGCGAGGTGTTCGACGCGCACATGCCCGGTCCGAACCAGATCGAGAGGAAGCGCGAGGACGTGCGCGTGACGGCGGCAGACCTCTTGCAGGTCCCGCCTGGCGTGCGCACCGAGGCGGGTCTGCGTCACAACATCCGGGTCGGCGTCCAGTACCTCGAGGCGTGGATCAGCGGCCTCGGTTGCGTCCCGCTCTACAACCTGATGGAGGACGCGGCCACCGCGGAGATCTCCCGCACCCAGGTCTGGCAGTGGATCCGCCACAAGGCGACGCTGGACGACGGCGCGCCGCTCACGGAGGCGCGCTTCCGCGCCGTCATGGAGAGCGAGATGGCGGCGCTCCGCGGCGCGCTCGGCGAGGCGCGCTTCGATCAAGGCCGCTTCTCCGAGGCGCGCGCGCTCTTCGAGCGCCTGTCGATCGGCGACACGTTCGAGGAATTCCTCACCCTGCCGGCTTACGAGCTCCTGGTCTCCAGGGACAGAGAGCAGCGCTCGTGAGCTCGGCCCGGATGATTCGACAACAACACAGCGGCCGCGGCCGCCCGTAACCCAAACGCATCAGGAGCCCAGTCATGTCCGCTGCTTTCCCGCTCAACACGCCGATCTCCGCCGACGCGCTGCACGCGACCCAGAGCGATCTCGCCCCCGGCCGATGGAACGGCGTCGTCCGTCCGTACTCCGAGGCCGACGTCGCGCGCCTCCGCGGGACGGTGCGTATCGAGTACACGCTCGCGACCCTCGGGGCCAAGCGGCTCTGGAACCTCATGCACGGCGAGCCCTACGTGGCGGCGCTCGGGGCCCTCACCGGCAACCAGGCGATGCAGCAGGTCCGCGCCGGCCTCAAGGCCATCTACCTGAGCGGGTGGCAGGTGGCCGCCGACAACAACGAGGCGGGGACGATGTACCCCGACCAGAGCCTGTATCCGGCGAACAGCGTGCCGACGCTGGTGCGCCGGATCAACCAGGCGCTCCTCCGCGCGGACCAGATCGAGGCCGCCGAGGGCAAATCAGGGCGTTACTGGCTCGCCCCCATCATGGCCGACGCGGAGGCCGGCTTCGGCGGGCCGCTCAACGCGTTCGAGCTGATGAAGGCGATGATCGAGGCGGGCGCCTCGGGCGTGCACTTCGAGGACCAGCTCGCCTCCGAGAAGAAGTGCGGGCACATGGGCGGCAAGGTCCTCGTTCCGACCAGCCAGTTCATTCGCACCCTCGTCGCGGCCCGCCTCGCCAGCGACGTCATGGGCGTCCCCACGGTCCTCGTCGCCCGCACCGACGCGGACAGCGCCAAGCTGATCACGTCGGACATCGACCCGCGCGACAAGCCGTTCATCACCGGCGAGCGCACGCCCGAGGGCTTCTACGTGCTGAAGGGCGGCCTCGAGGCGGCGATCGCGCGCGGGCTCGCTTACGCGCCGTACGCCGACCTCGTGTGGTGCGAGACGTCGACGCCGGACCTCGATCAGGCGAAGCGGTTCGCGGAGGGGATCCACAAGCAGTTCCCGGGCAAGCTGCTCGCGTACAACTGCTCTCCGTCGTTCAACTGGAAGAAGCACCTCGACGACGCGACCATCGCGCGCTTCCAGCGCGAGCTCGGCGCGATGGGGTACAAGTTCCAGTTCGTCACCCTGGCCGGGTTCCACGCGCTGAACCACGGCATGTTCGAGCTCGCCAGGCAGTACCAGCGCCGCGGCATGGCGGCGTACTCCGAGCTCCAGCAGGCCGAGTTCGCCGGCGAGCAGTTCGGTTACAGCGCCACGCGCCACCAGCGCGAGGTGGGGACGGGCTACTTCGACGAGGTCGCCCAGGTGATCTCGGGCGGCGCGGCGTCCACGCTGGCCCTGCACGAGTCGACCGAGGCCGCCCAGTTCTGAGCGGCGGCGGCCGCGCGCCGGCGGGGGGCAGGCCTTCGGGGGCTCCCCTCCGGGCCTTGCGCTCCGGCGAGCCGCTGTCGTGGCTCGCCTGCACTCCAGCCCCTCCAGGGAGCCCCCGAAGGCCTGCCCCCCGCCGGCGCGCTCCTTCCCGGGTGCGCCGCACCCCGCCCGCCTATCCTCCAGCCCGCCCGCCTATCCTCCAGCCCGCCCGCCTATCCTCCAGCCCGCCCTGCACACCGTCGCCCCGGCCGGGGGGTGGGAGGGGGCCTCTGGGGCTCACCGGAGGGGCTGGCGTGGAGGCGAGCCACAACGTGGGCTCGCCGGAACGCGAGCCCCGCAGGTGAGCCCCAGAGGCCCCCCTCCCACCCCCCGGCCGGCCCACGCCCGTCCGCGTCGATGCGCCAAAGGCCGCGCCCTCTCCGCGGTGGTCCGGCAGGTGCCGTTCGAGTAGGCTCCGCTCGGCGGCGGCGCCCGGTCGCGCCTGGTCGCGACCGTCCCCGCCGCCCGAGCCGAGGTGAGAGGACCTGTGACAACGTCGAGCCCCCGATCGAACGACGGCGATAGCGGCGCCGCCCCTTCGAATTTCATCCGCACCATCATCGCCGAAGACCTCGCCGCGGGCAGGCACCAGCGGGTGGTGACCCGGTTTCCACCCGAGCCGAACGGTTACCTCCACATCGGACATGCGAAGTCCATCCTGCTGAATTTCGGGCTGGCGGCCGACTTCGGCGGCGCGTGCCACCTGCGCTTCGACGACACGAACCCTGCGGCCGAGGACCTGGAGTACGTGGAGTCCATCCAGCGGGACGTGCGCTGGCTCGGGTGCGACTGGGGCGGCGAGCTCTTCTTCGCGTCCGATTACTTCGAGCGGCTGTACGCGTTCGCGGTGGAGCTCATCAGCAAGGGCAAGGCGTACGTGTGCAGCCTGAGCGAGGCCGAGACGCGCGAGCTCCGCGGCACCGTGACCGAGCCCGGGAGAGAGAGCCCGTACAGGAACCGGTCTGTCGAGGAGAACCTGGATCTCTTCGCGCGCATGAGAGCCGGGGAGTTCGCGGAGGGCGAGCACGTGCTCCGGGCCAAGATCGACATGGCCGCTCCCAACATGAAGATGCGCGATCCGCCGATCTACCGCATCAAGCGGGCGCGCCATTACCGGACGGGCGACGCCTGGTGCATCTACCCGCTGTACGACTTCGCCCACAGCCTCTCGGACGCGATCGAGGGGATCACCCATTCCATCTGTACGCTGGAGTTCGAGAACAACCGGGAGCTGTACGACTGGATCATCGACCAGCTCGACGTCCCGTCCCGCCCCCGGCAGTACGAGTTCGCGCGGCTCAACCTGAACTACACGGTGATGAGCAAGCGAAAGCTGCTCGCGCTCGTGAAGGGGGGGCACGTGACGGGGTGGGACGACCCGCGCATGCCCACCCTCGCCGGGCTCCGGCGCCGCGGCGTGACGCCCGAGGCGATCCGCGCCTTCTGCGAGGAGATCGGCGTCGCCAAGGCGAACAGCGTGGTGGACATCGCGAAGCTCGAGTCGTGCATCCGCGACGACCTGAACCTCCGCGCCCCGCGCGTCATGGCGGTGCTGCGCCCGCTCCGCGTCGTCCTCGAGAACTACCCCGAGGGGAAGGTGGAGGACATCGACGCACCCTACTGGCCCGAGGACGTGCCGAAGCAGGGCTCCCGCAAGGTCCCCCTCTCGCGGGTGCTCTACATCGAGCGCGACGACTTCCTCGAGGAGCCGCCCACCAAGTGGTTCCGCCTCGCGCCCGGGCAGAGGGTGCGGCTCAGGTACGCCGGGTTCATCACCTGCCGCGAGGTGGTGAAAGACCCGACCTCCGGCGAGGTGCTCGAGCTCCGCTGCACCTACGAGCCGCCCGGGAACGACGGCGCCGCGCCCGACGGCCGCCGGCCGAAGGGGACGCTCCACTGGGTCTCCGCCGCCCACGCGATCCGCGCCGAGGTGCGGCTCTACGACCGCCTCTTCGCGGTCGAACGACCCGACGCGGTCGATGAAGGTCAGGATTTTCTGGATAACATGAATCCTGGTTCGCTGGTCACCCTGACCGGATGTTGCGTGGAGCCGAGCCTGTCCACGGTGGAGAAGGGGAGCCACGTCCAGTTCGAGCGCCAGGGGTTCTTCTGCGTGGATCCGGTCGACTCCGCGCCCGGCGCGCCCGTGTTCAATCGCACGGTGGCGCTCAAGGACTCGTGGGGGAGGCGGGCCGAGCAGAGGCCCACCCAGGCCGCGGCGCCCGGACCCCGGGGAGCGGCCGAGAGGCCTGAGGTTGCGGCGTCCGCGCCCGAGAGGCCCCAGCCCGCGAAGCCGAGGGGCGAGCGCGCGTCCCTCGAGGAGCGGCTCGCGCGGCTCGACCCGGCGCGCGCCCGGAGGGCCAGGCACCTCATCGAGGCGCGCGGGATCCCGGGCGACGACGCCGTCGTCCTGGCCGAGGACGACGGCCTGCTCCGGCTCTTCGAGGGGGCCGTGGCCGCGCACGACAACCCGAGGGGCGCCGCCAACTGGATCATTCACTCGCTCTCGCGTGAGCTGAAGGACAGAAAGGTAGACGACTTGCCCTTCTCAGGTGCGCAGATCGGCGAGCTTCAGGCGCTGATCGATGACGGGACCATTTCAGGGAAGATCGCGAAAGACGTGCTCGCTGAAATGGTGCAGCAGGGCGGTAGTCCGCGGGCGATCGTGGAGCAGAGAGGGCTCCGGCAGGTCGCCGACGCGGGCGCCGTGGAGCGCATGGTCGACCAGATCATCGCCGGGCACCCCGGCGAGGTTGCCCGCTTCCGCGCGGGCAATGCGAAGCTGCTCGGGTTCTTCGTCGGCCAGGTGATGAAGGCCTCCGGCGGCAAGGCGAACCCCGACCTGGTCAATTCGCTGCTGACCAGGAAGCTGGCGTAAATCTCCCACCCGCGCGCTGCTCCCGTGCCGCCACGACTCGGAGGTGCGCGCGAGTGCTGCGCCCTGCGCAGCTCCGCTCCCGGCACCTGACCACGTGATGCGTGTCAGGGGAGTGTGGAGAAGTATGTTCCCAAAAATGTCCATAAAATAATTGAATTTGAGAGCGGGAGTAGTGTAGATGAAATTAGGACCATGAAATCTGCACACCAGATCGCTCTCATCGTCTGCGTGGCTGTGTCGTCCTCGCAGATCGCTTGTGTCGCCTCTGCCGAGCTCGATGATGAGGAGGTGGCGGAGGTGCAGCAGGAGGTCATCGTCCACAACGCGCTGACCCGCAACGCGCTGACCCGTAACGCGCTGACCCGTAACGCGCTGACGCGCAACGCGCTGACCCATAACGCGCTGACCCGCAACGCGCTGATGGGCAATGCGTTCACGAGCGAGGCGCTGCGAGATCCCGAGTCGAGGGAGCTGCTCAGCTTCATCGTGAGCTGCGCTCTCCCCGAGGACGAGCACGTCGACATCGAGGTCAAGGGCAGGCGCTACCGCTTCCGCGGCGAGCTCGGCCTCGCGCCCGAGTGGGGCAAGGCGCGCGGCCGGTGCGACGAGAAGTGCCAGGAGTGGGTCTCGGCCTGCCTGCTCTCGCGGGTGAACTACATGGGCGAGCACGTCACGATCTCGCTCCGCGGGAACGACCACGCGCTCGCGTCGACGCGCGCCGAGCGCAGGCGCTACGACCACGTGGAGGCCGCCTACTACGGAAACGTGTTCCTGGAGCGGCAGCGCCGCTTCGCGTGCCTGGCGCCCGGGGAGACGTCGATCCCGCGCGTCTGCGGGGACTCGCTCGAGGACTGCGTGGTGGACGTCGTGGGAAGCTGCGCCGACGTCTGCAACCGCCCGAGGTCGGACGGCAGCTTCCCGCACTGCCGGGACCGGGAGCCCATCCGGTTCCCGTTCGGCATCCGTGTCTTTCCTCCGCGAACCGAGGTATACAAGAGAGCGATCACCGCCTTCCTAGAGTAGCGTGGATTCCGGCACCGTCCTCGCCAGCCGCTTCGTCGTCGAAAGGCAAGTTGCGGCCGGGGGGATGGGCACCGTCTACCGCGCCCTCGACCGCCTCGACGACCGCCGCGTCGCCCTCAAGGTCCTGCACAGCCGCGAGGCGTTCGACGTCGAGCGGTTCGAGCGCGAGTCGCAGATCCTCGCCGAGCTGAGCCACCCCGGGATCGTGCGTTACGTCGCGCACGGGAGCACGGGCACGGGGGAGCACTACCTCGCCATGGAGTGGCTCGAGGGCGAGGACCTCTCGACCTGCCTCGCGCGCCGGCAGCTCACGGCCGCCGAGAGCCTCGCGGTGCTGCGCAGGACGGCCGACGCGCTCGCCTTCGCGCACGCCCGCGGGATCATCCACCGCGACGTCAAGCCGAGCAACATCTTCCTCGTGGCCGGCGACGTCGGCCAGCTCAAGCTCGTCGATTTCGGCATCGCGCGCCCCGATCGGGAGTCGCGGCGGCTGACGTACACGGGCGGGATCCTCGGGACGCCCGGGTACATCGCGCCCGAGCAGATCGAGAGCGGGAGCACCCACGACGCGCGCGCGGACGTGTTCTCGCTCGCGTGCGTCTTCTACGAGTGCATCGCGGGGCGACCGGCCTTCGAGGGGGCGCACGTGATGGCCGCGCTGGCCAAGCTCCTGTTCCAGCAGACGCCCAAGCTGCGCGAGATCCGCGCCGACCTCCCGGAGCCGCTCGAGCAGCTCATCTCCCGGATGATGGCCAAGCACCCCGACGACCGACCGCGCGACTGCGGCGACGTCGGGGCGCAGCTCGCGCAGATCGCGGACGTGCTGGACGCATGGGCGACGCCGCGGCCGGTGACGCTGGCGTCGCCGCGCGACGCGACCATGCGCTCGGCGCGGGGGCCCGGCTTCCTCACGCGCAGCGAGCAGCGGCTCGTGTCCCTGGTGCTCGCCGGCGAGCCGGAGGACGTCGAGACGAGCGTGGCCGCGGCCGGCGGCGTCCCCAGCGCGTCGGACGTCTCGAGCGTGCTGCAGGAGCTCACGGGCGAGGGCCCGGCCTCCGCGGTGCCGCGGTCGGAGGTGCGGGCGGCGGTGGAGCCCTACGGCGCGCACATCACCGAGATCTCGCGCGGCTCGCTCGTCGCGATCCTCGCCGGCGCGGGGAGCGCGGTCGACCGGGCCGAGCGGGCGGTGCGGTGCGCGCTCGCGCTGCGCGCCCGGTTCCCCGGCATCCCGCTCGCCGTCGCGACGGGCCGCGGCGTGTCGTCGGCGAAGCTCATCGAGGGCGACGTCATCGACCGGGGGGTGCGCGCGCTGCGCGCGACGCAGGCCGGGATCGTGCGGCTCGACGACGTGACGGCCAGCATCGTCGGCGGCCGGCTCAAGGTGGACGCGGACGAGGAGGGGCCGTTCCTGGCCGGCGAGACGGCGGCCGACGAGAGCACCCCGGTGCTGCTCGGCAAGCCGAGCCTCTGGGTCGGCCGCAGCCGCGAGCTGTCCATGCTCGAGGGCGTGTTCTCCGGGTGCGTGAGCGAGTCGCTGGCGAGCGCGGTGCTCGTGCTCGGCCCGGCCGGGGCCGGCAAATCGCGGCTCCGCCTGGAGTTCCTCACCCGGGTGCGGCGCCAGTTCGGCCCGGTGGAGATCCTCTCCGGCAGGGCCGAGTCGGTGGCCGCGGGGTCGCCGTTCGGCCTCATCGCGGACGCGATCCGCAAGACGGCGGGGATCCGCGAGGGCGAGCCGGTGGAGGGCCGGCGGCGCAAGCTGAAGCGCCGGCTCGGGCGCCACCTGAGCGGCGAGGCGCTCGACCGGATCGCGGCCTTCCTCGGCGAGCTGTCGCGGACGCCGTTCCCCGACGGCGAGGCGAGCGGGCTGCGCGCGGCGCGCGACAACGCGATGCTGATGGCCGACGCCACGCGCGGCGCCTGGGAGGACTGGCTCGCCGCCGAGTGCGCGGCGCAGCCGGTCTTGCTCGTGCTCGAGGACCTGCAGTGGGGCGACGCGGCGACCGTGCGCCTCATCGACGCGACGCTGCGCAACCTGCGGGACCTGCCGCTCATGCTGCTCGCGCTGGCCCGGCCCGAGGTGAACAAGCAGTTCCCCGGCCTGTGGGCCGACCGCGAGGTGCAGACGATCAAGCTCGGGCCGCTGCCGTCGAAGGCGAGCGAGCGGCTCGTGCGGAGCGCGCTCGGCGAGGACACGCCCGCCGAGACCGTGGCCCGGGTGGTGGAGCGGGCCGACGGCAACCCGTTCTACCTGGAGGAGCTCATCCGCGCGGTCGCCGACGGCAAGGGCGACGTGCTGCCCGACTCGGTGCTCGGCACGGTCGAGGCGCGGCTCGACGCCGAGGGGCACGAGGCGAAGCGCGTGCTGCGGGCGGCGAGCATCTTCGGCGATCGCTTCTCGAAGCTCGGGGTGGCGTCGCTGCTCGGCGGCGCGGCGCGCATGAAGGACACCGAGACGTGGCTCGACGCGCTCTCGGCGCGCGAGCTCATCGCGCCGGCCTCGACCCCGGGGTGGCTCGGCCCGACGGACTACGTGTTCCGCCACGCGATCGTGCGCGAGGCCGCGTACGCGATGCTGACGGAGCAGGACCGCGCGCTCGGCCACAAGCTGGCCGGCGAGTGGCTCGAGCGGAGCGGGCACACCGACGCCATGGCGCTCGCGGAGCATTTCCGCCTCGGCGGGCAGCCCGAGCGCGCGGTGCGGTGGTACCGGCGGGCCGCGGAGCAGGCGATCGAGGCGAACGACCTCGCGAGCGCGCTCGCGCGCGCCGAGATGGGCGTGCAGTGCGGCGCGACCGACGAGGAGCTGGGCCGCCTGCGGCTGGTGGAGGCCGAGGCCAGCGTCTGGCGGCAGGACACGGCGCTCGCCGCCCAGCGCGGCGCCGAGGCGGCGAGCCTGGTGCGGCCCGGCAGCTCGACGTGGTTCCGCGCCATCGCGCAGGTGATCATCGCGGAGGGGAAGCTCGGCCACTTCGACCGGGTGGAGAGCTGGGCGGCGCGCGTGGCGGAGGCGACGGGCGCGCCGAGCGCCCGGAACATGTGCCTGTGCGAGGGCGCGACGTACCTGGTGTTCGGGGGCCGCTACGCGGCGGCCGACAGGATCATCGGGATGCTCGACGCCGTCGCGAGCGGGCCCGCCTCGCTCGATCCGCAGACCGCGGGGCTCTACCAGCAGGTGCGCGCGATCCGCGCGCAGACGAAGGGCGACATCGGGGCCGCGCTGAGCGGGCTCACGGCGGCGCTCGCGGCGTTCGAGCAGGCCGGCGACCGCCGGAACGCGTGCGCGGTGCGCTCGAACCTGGGCTTTCTGTACGGCGAGCTGGGCGATTTCGAGGTCGCCGAGTCGGCGCTCCGGATGGCGCTCGCGGCGGCGCAGCGCATGGGCCTCGACGACCTGGAGACCGCGGCGCTCCAGAACCTCGGCTACGTCATCGCCCACCTCGGGCAGCTCGACGAGGCCAAGCTCCTCGAGCAGCGCGCCGCCGCGGCGTTCCAGCAGCAGGGCGACCGGCGGATGGAGGGCGTGACGCTGACGTACCTCGCGAAGATCCTGCTGCTCTCGGGCGACCCGGCGGCGGCCGAGCGCGAGGCGCGCGCCGCGGTCGAGGCGCTGACGGTGGCGCCGCCGCTCCGCGCCGCCGCGGTCGCGCTCCTGTCGCGCGCGCTGCTCGCGCAGGGCCGCGCGGCCGAGGCGCTGCCGGTCGCGCGCGAGGCGTTCGCGCAGCTCGAGGAGACCGGCTCGCTGGAGGAGGGGGAGTCGCTGGTGCGGCTCGCCTACGCCGAGGCGCTCGCCGCCGCGGGGGCGGAGCGGGCGGCGGCCGAGGCGCTCGCCGCCGCGCGTGAGCAGCTCCTGCGGCGCGCGGAGAAGATCAGCGACCCGAGCATCCGCGAGCGGTTCCTCACGTGCGTGCCCGACAACGCGAAGACGCTGGCGCTCGCCTCCGGGTCGACCTGACGGGCGCGCGCTCCCGGGCGGACGCGCTCAGAGCGGGCGCGCCCCGGGCGCCCCCTGCCGCTCTCCCTCCGCGGCGATCGCCTGGGGCGGCCGGGGGGTCAGCAGGCGGATGGCCTCGCGGTAGCCGTGGAGCGTCCCCACATCGACGTACGCGTGCCCGGCGCGGACGCCGAGCGCCACACCTCCGCGGGCGATGTGCTCGTTCACGAGGGTGCCGATGTACCGGTCGCACCGGTTCCGCTGGCACCAGAGCTCGTGGAGCTGCTGCAGCGCGGCGCCGGTCAGCTTGAAGGCGCCCCAGACCCAGCGCGTCGCGGCGTCGGGGCGCTTCACCTGGATCTCGAGGATACGCCCCTCGCTGTCGGTCACGACGGCATCGAACAGCTCCGGGCGCTCGACCGGGAAGAGGAGGAACGAGAGCTCCCGAGGCGGGAGCGCGGAGAGCCCATCTTCCGGGAACCAGAGGGTGTCCGGGAGGCCGACGAGCACGACATCCTCCGGCGGGATGAGCGGGAGCGCGCGGAAGATCGCGTCGCAGAGGCCGGCCGGGCTCGGCTGCACCACGTACGACAGGCTCGCCTGCCCCACGGAGGCCCCGTAATAGTCGAGGATATCCGACTTGCCCGAGGAGATGACGAAGCAGATCTTGGTCGCGCCGGCGAGCAACATGCGATCGACCAGGTACTCGCTCACGGCCCGGGGCCGCTCGACCCCCTGGTCGAGGCGGCTGCCGACCGGCAGCAGCTCCTTCGAGACGGCGAGCGGCTGAAGTCGACTCCCCACGCCGGCGGCCGGGATGATGCCCCACACGGTCGCTTGTCTCTCTCTCACGCTCACGCCTCCTTCAGGGGCGACCCGCCGCCCCTCGCGTGAATCGAAGCCCGATATCATGCATGCGGTCGTCGCGTCATGTCATGCCGAGGATCCAGTCTGTCAAGTCGGGCCGGGGTTCCCACCTGCCAGTCCGATCAACACGCCAGGCCGGTCCCATCGAGCCGAGAGGCCATTTTGTCAAGCCAGGAGGGAACTCCAGCGCACGCAAACGCGCCTCGGGCGACGCGGTGTCGTCGTCGCCGGGGCCGGATGGATTCCGCGGGTGGAGTTGGGCAGGAGCGGAGGAGTCCATCCAGGACGCTGCGTGCAGGCATGGAGGAGACGCAGGGGCTGCCCCAGAGTAGATCAGGCAAGGGCGTGACGCGCGGCTCCGTTGCCTGGCGTGTGCGTGTGTGTGATGGGTGTTACGCGGTGAGAGGTGGCTCCGCGTCCGGCGTCGTTCGATCGGGCGGCTCCGCCTCGAGGGCCTCGCGCTCGGCGAGCGCGGCCGCGAGGCGCCGCAGCCGGTCGCCCATGACGTTCGGGATGCGCCCCGCGGCGCCGGACGCGGCCGACAGCGCCGCGCGCGCGGCCGCGAGGCGGCCGCGGCGGAGGGCGGCGACCGCGCGCGTCTCGAGCACCTCGATGTGCTCCTGGCCGACGGAGCTCCGCGCCGAGCGGTCCACGAGGGCGTCCCACTCGGCGTCGCCGCCGTCGCGGGTCGCCAGGTCGAGCATGGCGCAGAGCACCTCCTCCGAGGGGACCATCAGCGCGTCGGCGGGGCCCTCCGCGCGCGCCTGCTCCTGCATGTCGCGCATCCGCTCGTACAGCGCGCGGGCCTCGGCGTCCTCGCCGCGGTAGTACAGGAACCGGGCCTTCAGGAGCAGCGCGACCGGGCGGCAGTTCCCGCAGAGGCGGTGCTGCTCGATCGCGAGCGCGCGCTCGATGTGCGGCCTCGCCGCCTCGAGGTCGTTCATGAGGTAGAGGTACTCGCCGAGGTTGTACTCGCCGACCCGCTCCAGCCCGCTCTGGCCGAGGTCGCGCGCGAGCGAGAGCACCCGCTCGAGGTCGCGGATCATCCGGGCCTTGTCGCCCCGGCACGCCCAGAGCAGCGCGCGGTTGTTCGTCACCGAGCCGAGGTGGAGCGTGTCGTGGTGCGCCTCGCAGAGGGTGATCGCCCGGTCGAGCGCGCGCTCGGCCTCGTCGAGGCGGCCGAGCCCCTGGAGGACGAAGCCGAGCATGAGCAGCGAGATGACGAGCGTCTCGTAGCCCTCGTGGCCGAGCGTGGAGGCGGCGGCCGCCGCGTACCGGAGCGCGGACGCGGCCTCCTCCTCCCGGCTGAAGCGGTGCAGCGAGCGCCCGACGCCGAGCGAGAGGCGCGCGGCGAGCGCCGGCGACAGGGTGATCTTGCTCGCGAGCACGCCCGCCTCCTTGACGCGCTCCTCGGAGCTCTTGAACTCCTCCATCCAGTCGAGCGCCGTGGCCTCGTCGAGGAGGATGTCGATCTGCGCCGGGACGTCGCCCCGCGCGCGAGCGATGGCCCGCGCGCTGGCGAAGTCGGCGAGCGCGTCGTGGTAGCGGCCGAGGCGGTAGCGCATGAGGCCGCGGCCCCGGAGCGCGACCGCGCGGTCGGGGCGCGCGCCGCCCGGCGCGCCGGGCTCCCCCGCGTGCGGGCCCTGACGCAGGGGCGCGCTCGGGGCCGTCGGATCGAGCGGCTGCTCCAGGGCGCGGCTGTAGAAGGTCTCGGCGTCGAGGTACGCGTGCCGGGCGCGCGCGCGCTCGGCCAGCGTGAGGTAGGCGCGCTCGGCGACCGCGCCGAGGCCCGCCTGGGCCGCGTGGTATGCGAACGGGAGGAGCCGCGCCTCCTTGAGGTGGGGCGCGGCGCGCTCGCCGCCCTCCCCGGCGGCCGCGTCGCGATGCAGCTTGAACGCCGCGAGGTGGACGCGCCGGCGGAGCAGGTCGGGGGCCCCGCGGGCCACCGCCTCGCGGACCAGCGCGTGGCGGAAGCCGATGCGGCCCCGCCGTTCCTGGACGAGGAGGCCGGCGGCGACCAGGCGCTTCACCGACACCGCGGCGTCGAGCGGGAGGTCGTCGGCCTCGCCGTGCTCGTCGAGCCGCTGGAGCACGCCGGCCACCTCGGCGACGGTGACGTCGGGGCCGAGCAGCGCGATGAGGCGCGCGTGCGCCTGCAGCGCGGGCGGCAGCGCGTCGATCTCGCCGAGCGCCAGCCAGTCGAGGAGCGGCATGTCCGGGAGGCGATCGAGCTCGTCCGTGGCGAGGTACCAGGCGTCCCCCCGCGGGTGCCGGCGCACGATGCCCTCGCGCTTGAGGCCGCGCACGAGCTCGACGAGCAGGAGCGGGACGCCCTGCGCGCGCTCGACGAGGTGGACGAGCGCCGGCTCGGGCACGTCCTCGGCGGGCAGCAGCAGCCGCCGGCAGAGCGCGACGGCGCTCTCCCGGTCGAGCGCCTCCAGGCGGTAGGTCTCGCGGCGCGCGGCGCGCTCGCCCCAGCCGGGGCGCGCGCTCTCGAAGCTCGGCCGCGCGAGCGCGCAGATGAAGAGCCGCGCCTGCACCTCGGCGAGCGCCGCGTACTCGAGCGCGGCGAGCGCCGCGTCGTCGGCCGCGTGCGCGTCGTCGAGCACCACGAAGAGCGGCGTCCGCTGCGCCCGTCGGCGCAGGGCCTCGCCCGCGGCCACCGCGAGCGCGGCGCGGAGCGCGCCGGGCGCCGCGGAGAGCGCGCGGAGCTCCGGGTAGCGCCCCGGGCCGGAGCCGCCCTCGTGGATCCAGCCGAGCGCGAGCGCGACGGCGCCCCCGAGCTTCGCGTGCTGCGGGGCGCCGAGGCGCCGCCGGAGGAGCGCGCTGCCGCCGTCCGCCGGCGGGGACGACGGCAGCGCGAGCGCCTGCTGGAGGATCTCCCGCACGACGCGGTCGACCCCGCCCGCGACCGGCTCGCCGGTCCGGAGCTCGATCACCTCGGCGCGGTCCTCGAGCTCGCGCAGCCGCCGCACGAGGGCGCCGGCGAGGCGGCTCTTGCCCTGGCCGGCGCCGCCGATGACGCTGACGACGGTGGGCGTCGCGGTCGCCACGGCGTTGCGCGCGCCGGCGACGAGCTCGCCGAGGACGTCGCTCCGGCCGAAGAACGGCTCGGAGCTCCCCTCGACCGCCGGATCGGCCTCGGGCACGAGGGAGGCCGGCCCGGGGAGGAGGGAGGCCGGCCCGGGCGGGGCGGCGGCGTCGCCCGGGGGCTGCGCGCCGTCGCCCAGCGCCGCCGCGGCGGCGGGGGACACGAGGAGCCCCGCGGCGCCGTCGCCCGCGAAGCGGTCCTCCCGGTGGAAGAGCGGGCTCAAGAAGCGCCGCGCGCCGTCGGGCCGCATCTGGACCGAGACGGACGCGAGATCGAGCAGCCCGCGGGAGAGGACGCGCTGCTGCTCGAGCTCGCGGGCGCCGTGCATCGCGCGGCGCAGCGGGTTCGCGCCGTCCTCGTGATCGAAGGCGGCGACGAAGCGGTTGCCCGCGGCGTGCGCGAGCTCGCCGCCCAGCGCGCTGAGCCTGCGCTGGAGCGTCACCACGTCGAGCTCGGCCTCGAAGAAGAGGAGCGCGACGGCGCGCCGCTCGATCCTGCGGGCGCTCGGCGGCGTCGCCTCCGCGGCGACGCGCGCGGGGCGCGCCGGGCGGCGCTCCTGGGCGCGCTCGAAGCCCTCCAGCGCGGCGCCGAGGGCGGCGGCGCTCTCGAAGCGCTGGCTCCTGTCCTTGGCGAGGCACCGGAGCACGATCTCCTCGAGGGGGGGCGCGGTCGGCGCGATCGACGAGAGGCGCGGAGGGCGGCGGCTCAGGTGGTCCTGCCGCACCACGGCGGGGGGGCCCCAGAACGGCGGCCTGCCGGTGAGCAGCTCGAACAGCACGACGCCGAGGGAGTACACGTCCGCGCGCGCGTCGACGTCGCCGCCGCCGTCGCACTGCTCGGGCGCCATGTACTCGGCGGTGCCGGGCGCGTCGCTCTCGAGCGTGAGGCGCGGCGGCGGCCCGCCCGGCCCCGCCGCGAGGCGGGGATCGCGCGTCGCGAGGCCGAGATCGATGAGGGTCGCGCGGGGCCCGCGGTCGCCGGCGCCGGCCGGCGGGCCGGCGATGAGGATGTTCTCGGGCTTGATGTCGCGGTGCACGTAGCCGCGGGCGTGGATCGCCTCCAGCGCCCGGAGCGTGGCGCGCGCGAGGGCGCACGCCTCGCGCGGCGGCGCCGGGCTGGCGACGCCGCGCGCGACCAGGCGATCGGCCAGCGTCCGGTCGTCGAGGTACTGCATGACGAAGTAGGGCAGGCCCGAGGGGAGCTGGCCGCAGGCGTAGACGGCGGGCACGTGCGGCGGCCCGATGTCGTAGAGGGCGCGCATCTCCTCGACGAGGCGGAGGCTCGCGTCCGGCCGATCGTCGCGCGCGACCTTGATCGCCACGGTCGCTCCCCCCTCCTCGGGCTCGGCCGCGAACACGGCCCCGAACCCGCCCGCGCCGACGAGCCGGACGCGCCGGAACCCCGCGATGTCGGGCGGCGTGATCGCGCGGAGCCAGCCGGCGTCGGCGTCCTCGGGGCCGCCCGCCGCGTGGGCCTCCGGGCTGGCCTGCCGCGTCACGGGGCCGTGCTCGGGGCACCCTGGATCCGCGTGCGCGACCCGCCGCCCGCACTCCCTGCACCGCGCCGGGGGCGCTCCTTCGCGAGCCCCGCTTCCGCCTTCACGAGGATCGGGCTGCATGGGCCTCAACGCAAGTACGTCGTGACCACCGCGGTGGACCACTCCCCGCGATCGTTCCGGCAACGCGTCCGGTACTCGCCCGGATCGTCGAGCTCGGCACACTGGTGATCGCACGAGCCCACGATGTGGATGTTCGGGCACTCCGTGGCGCGGTCGTCGTCCTCGCCGACGTGTCCGGCCGCACATTCCCTCCCGATGGCGCGGGAGCTCTCGATGTTGTGCTCGTTGTAGCAGGCATAAAGGCGAGGTGGGTTGCTGAACAGATTGCCCCAGAACGCGCCCTCCTCGCGCGGATAGGCCTCGACCTCGTACCGGTCCGGGTACCTGAGCGCCGCGTGCGCTGCGCGCGACGAGATCAGCACGGAGATGCCCGCCAGATTGGCGCGCGACGCCACGCAGGCCGAGACCCATTGCTCCCGGGACGCGCTCAGCGGCTCATGGCTCCAGCTCGCGGCGAGGCCGAGGTGCCCCGGATAGCTCTCCTCGTGACGCTCGCCCTGCTCGTCGTGCCATGAAAAGCGGAACGACTGCGATGGACTCAGCGCGCAGCTGACGATGTACCGAAGGAGCTCCCTCGACAGGGCCCCGAGCTCCCCGGGGGCGCGGATCGACGAGAGGATGCGCGCCCCGACGCTCGTCTCCTGGAGTCTGTTCAGGGCGAGCGCGCTGGGGTCGAGGGCGTTCGGGTCGAGCGCATTCGGGTTCAGCGCGTTCGGGTTCAGCGCGTTCGGGTTGAGGGCATTGTGATTCAGGAGCGCACTTGTGGCTGCCTCGACCGACCCCGCCTCCGTTGAAAATCCGTCGGCGCCGCCGCAGCCGATCAGCGAAATAAACACCAACGTACGCAGGTGGCACGAAGGAACTCGCCTCTTCATCTGTCCCCCCTATTCTGCCAGCAGATGGAATAGGCTACCGTGTCGATAACGATGGATTTACTGTACCACCAGGGGGAGCGGCGTGTAGTGGCAACACGATCTTCCGCGCTGGAAAAAAACGTCGCTCGGGCGAGGCCTTAGACCTATCGGGGGGATTATGACGATCGATGGATTCGCGACACGAGATGATGAGACGCGGGCGTTTTCGCTGGAGGAGAGGTCCTTCTCCAGGGGAGAGCTGCCGAGCGGCGCGCGCGCGGGGGATTACATCGTCGGTTACGCCATCGCCCGGGGCGGATGTGGGGCCGTCTACGAGGCGAGGCACAGCCGCACCGGCGCGCGCGTGGCGATGAAGGTGCTCCACGGGACGCTCGCCGCCTCGCCGAAGATGGTGAAGCGCTTCCTGCGCGAGGTCGAGGTGGTGCGGCTGCTCAAGCACCCGGGGATCGTCGAGATCTATGACGCCGGCGAGCTCGCGGACGGCAGGCCGTTCTACGTGATGGAGCACCTCGACGGGGTGACGCTCGACGTGCTGCTCCGGGAGGAGGGGCGGCTCTCGCCGGAGCAGGCGCTCGATCTGCTCGAGCCGGTGTGCTCCGCGCTCGAGGCGGCGCACACGGCGGGCATCATCCATCGCGACGTGAAGGGCAGCAACATCTTCGTCACGCGGAGCGCGCCGCGGGCGGTGAAGCTCCTCGACTTCGGCATCGCGAAGCTGATGGAGCCCGACGCGGGCGCGACCGGCTTCACGACGGCGGGGAGGGCGCCCGGCACGCTCACGATCATGGCGCCCGAGCAGATCCTCGGCGGCGCCATCGACGCGCGCGTCGACGTGTACGCGCTCGGCGTCCTGCTCCACCGGCTCCTCACGGGCAAGCTCCCGTTCTACTCGCCGGACGCGACCGAGCTGCTCCGGCAGCACCTGGAGGAGCCGCCGCCGCGCCCGAGCCGGCGGACCCCGCTGCCGCCGGCGCTCGACGCGGTCGTGCTGCGCTGCCTGGAGAAGCAGCCGGAGCACCGCTTCGCCTCGGTGAAGAGCTTCCTCTGCACGCTGCGCGAGGCGGTGGGCGAGCCGGCGTCGGGGCGGAGCAGCCTGCCCGACGTCACGGTCGACGCGATCGCGGTCTACCTCGACCTCCGGGCGCGCTTCGACGAGGACGACCTCGACGACCTGATCGCCGACGAGCTCGGCCGGGTGCTCGACCTCGCGGAGGAGCGCCTCCGGAGCGCGGGGCTCACGCTGGTGTCCACCACCGGCAACGAGATCCTCGCGGTGCGCCAGCTCTCCTTCGACCCGGAGGAGGCGCAGCGGGGGCGCGAGGAGGTGCTCGAGGCCGCCGTGATGCTCCAGGACGAGATCGCGCAGACGACGCGCCCGGACGCCCGCGTGCACGTGAACCTGTGCCTGCACGCCGGGCCCGTCACGGTGCGATCGATGCTCAACCCGGAGATCATCGGCGGCGCCCTCGCCCAGGTCGGCTCGTGGGCGCCAGTCGAGGATGTGCACGGACTCTGCGCGACCGAGGAGGCGGTCCGCGGGATCTCGGGCTTCGAGCTCGCGGCGGGGCCGCCGGGCCTCGTGCTGGTCGCCGCGCGCCCGCTGAGCCCGCCGCCATCGCCGACGCTGCGGTGCGGCCCGGCGTGAGGCGGCGAGCGCGCGGCCGCTCCGGCGCAGCCGCGCGGGAGCGGCCGCGCGGGGCCGATCCGCGCGACGCGGGATATCAGGGGAGCGATGGGCGCCGACTCGGCGTCTCCCCTCCGGGGAGCTCGGGAGCTCCCGGAGTCGATATGACGACGTAAAAAGATCATGGTTTGATTGCGGCTGGGCGATGGATGTCGTTATAACGCTCGTCCGCGGGCGTCGGTTCGCGCCTCGGCGCTCCGGAAAGCTCTCGTTGTCCATGCGAATCCAGCAAGCTATCCAGACCCTCCTCGATTCCGCCCCTCTCCTCCGCGACGCGTCGATGAGCGGTAACGTCCGGGTGCTCGCGTCGCTGCTCGGGCCTGCTTTCCGCGGCTTCGTCCAGCAGCGCGGCAAGGGGGTGAGATCGACCTGTATCCCTGTTGGATACGAAGCCAGCTTCAACTGGAGTTACGGGCGGGACGACCCCGACATGGCGAGGCTCTACGACCTGGCCAAGACGTCCCAGTGGAACGCCACGAGCGACCTCGACTGGTCGCGGCAGGTCGACAGGCAGGATCCAGCAATGCCGCTCTTGCCCGACAGCTGGATGCCGCCGTCCAAGCTGCCCATCTGGCGCCGGCTCTCCGAGCGAGAGCGGGCGACGCACCGCCACGGCCTCCTCTGCTGGATGCTGAGCCAGTTCCTGCACGGCGAGCAGGGCGCCCTGTTCGCGGCGTCGCAGATCATCGAGTCCGTGCCCTGGCTCGACGCGAAGCTCTACGGGAGCACGCAGGTCGCCGACGAGGGCCGCCACGTCGAGGTGTTCCACACCTACCTCACGCAGAAGCTGGAGAAGCTCTACGAGATCAACGACAACCTGTATGTCGTCATCGACGCGATCATGCGCGACGGCCGGTGGGACATGAAGTTCCTCGGGATGCAGATCATGATCGAGGGCCTCGCGCTCGGCGCCTTCGGCTCGATCCGGCAGGTGACGGGCGAGCCGCTGCTCAAGGACATCCTCCGGTCGGTGATCACGGACGAGGCGCGTCACGTGCACTATGGCGTCCTCGCGCTGAGCAAGTTTTACCGCGAGGGGATCGACGAGGCGGCGCGCCGGGAGCGGGAGGACTGGGCGTTCGAGATGTCGCTGCTCCTGCGCAACCGGTTCCTGGCGCACGAGTTCTACGACGAGTTCTACGCCCACCGCGTGACGCGCGGCGAGTGGGACAAGCTCATGCTGGCCAGCGACCTGATGGGGTTCTTCCGCCGGACGATGTTCAAGAGGATCGTGCCGAACCTGAAGCGGATCGGGCTGCTCTCCGCGCGGATCCGGCCGCGCTACGCGGCGATCGGCCTGCTCGAGTACGAGCACGGGCGGTCGGCCAGCGAGCTGACCGCCCGGGAGCTCCTCGACGACACGTGAGGCGAGGGCGACCGGGGCGGGGGGCCGGGCGCCGGGGACGGGAGATGGGGCGCCGGGGACGGGAGATGGGGCGCCGGCGGCCGGGAGATGGGGCGCCGGGGACGGGGGGACGCGCGCGCCCGCCCCGGAGCGCGCTCAGCAGGTGGCCCCCACGCAGGCCGCGATCTCGGCGCTGCACCGCTGCCGGACGCACGCGAGGTCGCCGCCGCAGGCCGGGCGCGACGCGAGGGTGCACGTCATGACCCGATCGATGAAGAACTGCGCGTTGGCGCAGCCACGGGCCACGCAGTTCGAGACGCACGCGATGCTGAAGTCCGGCGGCGTCCGCCCGAAATCGATGCACGCGAACGTGCAGGCCAGGACCTCGCGGCAGTCCGCGGGCTCGCACGCGCCGCAGTCCGCCGGGCAGACAGCGCACGTCTCGAAGCTCTCGCAGACGCCGTTCGGACACACCGAGCACACGCCGCAGTCGGCCTGGCACGAGGCGCACGTCTCGGTCGCCGAGCAGACGCCGTCGCCGCAGCGGCCGCAGGGGCCGCAGTCCGCCGGGCAGGTGAAGCACCCCTCGGCGGGGGTGTTGCACACGCCGTTGCCGCACGTGGCGCAGGCGCCGCAGTCCGGAGCACAGGAGAGGCAGTCCTCCGGCGCCGAGCAGACGCCGTCTCCGCAGCGGGCGCACACGCCGCAGTCGCCGGGGCACGTCTGGCATGTCTCGGCGCCGCCGCAGGCGCCGTCGCCGCAGCCGGGACACGGGCCGCAATCCATGGGGCAGCTCGAGCACGTCTCGGCGCCAGCGCAGGCGCCGTCGCCGCAGGTCGGGCACGGGCCGCAGTCGGCGGCGCAGCTGCCGCAGCTCTCGGCGCCGTCGCAGGCGCCGTCGCCGCAGGTCGGGCACGGGCCGCAGTCGCTCGCGCAGCTCGAGCACGTCTCGGCGCCGTCGCAGGCGCCGTCGCCGCAGGTCGGGCACAGGCCACAGTCGGGGCTGCAGCTCTCGCACGACTCGCCGCCGTCGCAGACGCCGTCACCGCACGCGGGGCCCCCGGGATCGACCGGGTCGACCCCGTAGGCCGGGTCGACCTCGTCCCACACCCCCGAGCGGCCACAGCCCGCGCCGAGCCCCGTCGCGGTCAGGGCGGCGAGCACGGTCCACGCCAGGGCGCGCGCGGGGAGGAAGCCAGGGCGACGCCGCCCGGACCGCTGAACGAAGCTCAGGCGGCTGGAGTGATCCATTCGAACGATCCCCGAAACATGGGTAGCGGGCAGGAGGTGGTTGGAGAGACGGCTCGCGGGCCGCCGTGGACGGCTCGCGAACCGCTGGACGGCTCGCGAACCGTCGCTGCGCCGCCCGGGACCGTCCACGGCCAGGCGCGTGGGCGGAACATACATGAGTCGGCGGGCGGAATGGCGCGAAAGCACGGGCGCGCCGGCGAGCGCCCCGCGCAGGCCCCGGCGCTGCGCCGCGGGCCTGCGCGCGCGAGGTGGCACGGCGCGGCGCGCCGATCCCGCGGTCCGGGTCACCTGAGAGGCCGGGTCGTGCGCGAGGCCGGGGGCCCAGGGGACGTCGGGACCACAAAAATAAAGAGGGCGACACCTCCGGAGAGGCGCCGCCCAAAGCGCTCCGCAGCGCGCGCTTCCCCGAGGAAGCGGCGCGCTGCGCAGAGGCTCACTGCGCGGGGGCCGCGTCGGCCGGGGCCGCCGCCGGGTCGACCGGGGCCGCCGCCGGGTCGGCCGGAGCCGCCGCCGGGTCGGCCGGGGCCGCCGCCGGGTCGGCCGGGGCCGCCGCCGGGTCGGTCGGCGCCGCCGACGGGTCGGTCGGCTCCGCCGGGGCGCCGCCGCAGGCAACGGCGAGGGACGAAACCGACACGGCGACGAGCGCAAGGACGAGCTTGTTCATGGAATCCTCCGAAAACGAGGGCGGCCAGGCCGCCCCCAACCAAACATGGCGTATGAGCCGCACGCCAATCCGGCGGCCACCACCCAGACGCCTCGGGGGGCCAGAACGGCTCACAAGTTTTTTCGATGAGCCGCCCGGGCCCTACCAGGCGTCTACAAAACCGTGGAAAGTTCGGGGCGCTCCGGACGCCGCCCGGGACAGGAGCCCGGGGTGCGGCGCCTCGCCACCGCCGGCGGTCCGCTCCTCGCCCGGCGTGGCGACCCTCTCCCCGCTCCTTTCAGGTACGAAGACATGTCCCCGAGACCCCAGCGAGCGCGCCTGCGCCTTGTCGAACCGGCCGCCCCGGCCGCCCCGGCCGCGGAGGCCCTGGAGGACGTGGGCGCGGTCGGGCCCGCCTCCGCGCCCGAGGATCGCGGCCGCAGGGATGTCCAGCCCGGGGGCGCGCGCGCCGAGGGCAGCCGGCGCTCCGTCGCGCCTGCGTCGGGGGAGCGGGGGGCCGGCCTTACGGAGCTGCCGGACGCGCAGCTCGTGATCCTGGGCGCCCGCGGGGACGTGAGCGCGCTGGAGCAGCTTTACCGGCGGCACGCCGCCTTCGCCATCCACCTGGCGACGCGCATCGAGGGCTCGGCGCGCGACGTGGAGGACATCGTGCACGACGCGTTCCTCCGCGCGTTCGAGCGCCTCGGCGATCTCGTGGATCCCGCCGCCTTCCGCGCGTGGCTCGGCTCGATCGTCGTCCACAAGGTCCGCTCGCGGATGCGGCGCGCGCGGCTGCTCGGCCTGCTCGGCATGGGCAAGTCGAGCGAGCCGGTCGATCTCGACGCGCTCGCGAGCCCGGCCGCCTCGCCCCACGCCCGCGCCCAGATCGCCCAGATCTACGCCCTGCTGCACACGCTGCCGGCCGACGATCGGATCGCGTGGATCCTCCGCTCGGTCGAGGGGCACGAGCTCGAGACCGTGGCGCAGATGTGCGGCTGCTCGCTGGCGACCGTCAAGCGGCGGATCTCGCGTGCGCAACAGTTCCTCGACGGTCATTTTGTCGATCCAACCCACAACGAGGTCTCCCCATGAGCCGGCGAGGGCTACCCCGGATCGCCCCGGCAGATCTGCGCGACCACGCGACCGAAGAGCGGATCGCGCGCGTATGGGACCGCATCGAGCACGATCTCCAGGCGCGCGAGCCCCAGGCGCCGCGCCGCGCGAGCGTGGCCGCGCTGCTCGCGGCGGCGACGCTCACGGCGTTCGCCGGCGGCCTGTGGGTCGGCAGGGCGGTCTTTCGGGAGCCGCAGGCCGCGCCGGCGCCCCTCGCCGTGGCGAAGGCCGACGACATGCCGTCGCTCGTCGACGTGTTCGCCGCGGGCTCGCACGCGCGCACCTTCCCGCTGCCGGGCGGCGGCAAGATCGTGCTCAGGCCGGGCACGACCGTCGAGGTCGAGCAGGCGAACGGCGGGGCGCTGACGCTGCGGCTCGTGCAGGGCGAGGCGTCGGTCGACACCGCGAGCGCGGTGCGCACGGCGGCGCTGGCCATCGTCGCGGGGGAGGCGCGGCTCTCGACGTCGGCGGGCAGCGTGCTCCGCGTGCGGCACAACGTGGACGACATCGACGTCGACGTCACCGACGGCGCGGTCAAGCTGACGTCGCCCGCGGGCTCGCGGGAGCTCGGGCGCGGCGACGCGGCCGCCGAGGTGCCCATCCGGCGGCGCGCGGCGGCCGTCGCGCCGCCGGAGGAGGCGCCGCGGCCCCGCGTCGCCGTCGCGCCGTCGTCGTCGTCGTCGTCGTCGTCGTCGTCGCCGCCGCCGCGCTCGAGCGCGGCGCAGGCCCACGTCGAGTCCCCGGCCGCCTCGCCGCCGGCGCCCGACTGGCGCGCGCGCTACAACGCGGGCGACGTCGCCGAGGCGCTGCGGAGCTTGAAGCAGCAGCCGGGCGGCGTCGACGGCGCCATCGCCTCCGCGAGGACGGCGAAGGAGCTGATGGATCTGAGCGATCTGCTGCGCGACAAGAGCGGCGACCACAGCACGGGCGACGATCGCGGCGCCGCGATGCGCGCGCTCACGCGCGTGGTCGAGGGCTTCCCGAGCGACGCGAACGCGCAGATCGCGGCCTACACGCTCGGCAACATGTACGCCAGCATGGGCGATCAGGCGCTGGCGGCGAAGTACTACGAGCAGGCCCGGACGCTGTCGCCCGAGGGCAACCTCGCGGAGGACTCGTTCTGCAAGCGCATCCGCGCGGAGGTGGTCGCCGGCCGCAAGGAGGAGGCCTCCGTGATGGCCCGGGAGTACGTGGCCACGTACCCCGACGGCCGGTGCGAGGATGTCCGGCAGCTCGTCTCCGGCGAGGAGGCCTCCGAGGAAGAGGAAGCGGAGGCGGAGCCCGAGCCGCCCTCGGAGCCCGCCCTCGACGCGAGCCCCGCGCCGTGATCGACCCACGTCCGTCCCTGTCGCCCGCTCCGCGCTGAGCGTCTGTCCTGCGATTCGCCCCCGCGGGGGGCTGCCCCCCCCGCCGCGCCCGTGGCGCGTGGCGACGTCGAGCGGTTCACCCCCCGGGCCACAGCCGATCACGAACACCCGCTGTCGAGCGACGGCTTGACATCCCGTAACGGTTCTGTGCTTGCTTGTCCGGCCGGAGGACCGCTTGAACATGATCACCGCCGTCCGCACCAGCTCCATGCCCGCTCGCACGGACGCACAAGCCCTCCCGCCGTGGAAGCTGGTGTTGCCTCGAGGCGGGTACATCTCCTCGATGGAGGCGTTCACCACGGCGCTGGGCGTCCCTGGGTTCGTGCTCCTCGACCTCGGGACGCTGGCCGGCGGCGCGGACGCGCACCGCCTCGTCGGGCTTCGTTATCTCATCGCCAACGGCGAGGTGTGGAGGACGCACTTCGGCTGGCAGCGGCCGCTGGAGGCGGCGCTGCGCCGGCAGCTCGCGGACGAGGCGCGGGTGGCGGGGCTCCTGTCGGCGGCCGAGGGCCTGCTCTCGCGCATCCGGCAGGCGCGCGCGTCGCTCGCGCCGGCGGACCGGGACGGGTTCGCCGGATACCTGGAGGGCGGGCTGCTGGAGGCGCTCGAGCGCCGTGATTTCGAGGACGCTCGCTTCCTCAAGTTCCTCATCCTGGAGCAGGACGTGCCCTCGCTGCGCGAGCAGGCGGCGGAGCTCCTGCGCGCCCGGGCCGGCGAGCTGCACCGCGGCGACCCCGAGGTGCTGGACCTCCTCTACGCGGCGGTGTTCCGGCTGGACGGCTATCCCGCCACGACCGTGAGCGCGGGTCGACTCAAGTACATCCTCGTGGCGGACAAGGGGGAGATGGGCGTGCGGGCCACGCGCGAGGCCATCGCCCTGGGCAAGATCCCGGTGGTCCTCTACAGCCTGGAGGACGACGCCAACGCGCTCCAGGTGCGCATCGCGCGCGAGGGCGGCGGCTTCGCGGTGGGGCTCAAGGGGAATTTCCGCGAGAGCTACGCGAACTACGTCCAGATCGCGGACCGGGTGAGGGCCGAGTTCGAGGAGCGCTTCGGCGACGGCTGGCAGGAGGAGCTGTCGCGCGCGGGGCTCTATCCCGGCTACGGCCCGCTCGCGGAGAACGCCGCGGCGATCCGGCACTTCCGCCAGAAGAACATCGTCTTCATCGGCCCCATGCAGGACGTCGTCGAGAACGCCGGCGACAAGCGCAAGTTCCGCCTGACGGCCCAGGAGTTCGACCCCGAGGCCGTGACGCCGGGGATCGTCATCGACAGCGAGGATCCCGACGTGATCCAGCGGGCCATCCTGGAGGCGCACGCGGCCGGGCGCTTCACCTTCCCGGGGCGGCTGAAGGCCGCGAACGGCGGCGGCGGGCGCGGGCAGGCCGTCATCCCGACCGCCGACCAGGTGCCCCAGTCCATCCAGAAGGTCCTCGGGGAGATCCGGGCGTACAACTGGCAGCCGGGCGTGATGTTCGAGCAGAACATCCCGGAGACGATCCACTTGGAGGTGCAGGTGCTGCGGGATCGCTACGGCAACACGCGGCACCTCGGCATGCGCGACTGCAGCGAGCAGCGCGCGAGCCAGAAGATCCAGGAGGAGGCGCCGCCGGCGCTGCTCCGGCGGTACCCCGGCATGGAAGAGCGGATCTGCGGGCTCGCCGTGCGGATCGCGGAGCGCGTCGGCTACGTGGGCGCGGGCACCGTGGAGCTGATGTTCAAGGAGGGGAAGTTCTACTTCCTGGAGATGAACACGCGAATCCAGGTGGAGCACCCGGTCAGCGAGGAGAGCTACGCCATCCGGCGGAAGCGCAGCCGCGCCCCGGTGAACCTCGTCGCCTGGCAGATGCGCATCGCGGACGGACAGGCGATCGATTTCGAGCAGCAGCAGGTGGTGCAGACGCACGTCAGCCGCGAGTTCCGCATCAACGCGGAGAGCTGGAATCCGGACCTCAGGGACTCGCGGGACGGCGGCAAGGGGCTGTTCCTGCCCAACGCGGGCATCTTCGACCGCATCGAGCTCCCCGACGTCGACGCGATCCGCGAGGCGCTCGCGGACAAGGGCCTCTCCGATCTGAAGATCCGCTTCGACTGCGGCTTCGAGGAGGGGGACGTCCTGGTCAACAAGGACCCCACGTTCGGCAAGCTCATCGTCTCCGTGAGCGGCGAGGATCCGGAGAGGGCTTATGAGCTGCTGCGGCTCGCGTCCATCGCGGTGCTCCGGAAGATGAAGATCGAGGGCCGGCAGGTGCGCCCCGACGGGACGCCGATCGCGGGCTCGCCCTTCAGGACGAACCTCCAGGATCACGTGCGCATCCTGAAGATGCCCCTGCTCAAGCGCCACGCGAACCACGACGACACCGGTCGTCATGTGAACTGGCTCGTGGCCGCGTTCCGCCAGGAGGGATAGCGCCTCGGCCGCCCGGCGCGCGGGCGCCGCGCGGCGCGGCGCGGCGGGGCCGTGCGCGGCGCGGCGGGGCCGAGGGCACGCCGCGCATCCCAGGGCTCCGTGGCCAGACCGGGGGGACCGCACCCCGGTGGAGGAGCGCGCTGACAGCGAAGTATTACGAACGCGCGGTCGCCGTCGCTCGACGGCGGCGTTGCGGCGCCGCCGTCCGGCGAGGCGCGGCCGGGGCGAGGGGGGCGCGGGCCACAAGAAAGAGGCAATTCCGGTGGCAACGGGGTATGTGGCCAGCAGGTACCCCGATGGCCGGTGCGAGGATGCCCAGCGGATCATCTCCGGCGAGGACGCCGTCGCCGATCAAGAGCCCGCGCCGCGCCGGCCTCCGGCCGCCGGTGCGCGCCCTGCGCCGGGAGCGGCCGTCGACCGCCGTCCTCGCGCTCCTCTTGCTGAGCTCCGCCCTGCTGCTCGCCTGCGCCTCGCCCGCGAGGGCGGCCGGGTCGCGCGCCGTGGCGACGGGCCGCGGCCGCGCCCCCGCGGCGGCCGCGCCGCGGCGGCCGGCCGCCCCGGCGCGGCCCGTCGAGGTGCGCGTCGCGCTGTCGCGCGGCGCGGCCGAGGAGGTCGCGGGGGTCCGCCTGCGGCGCCTGCTCGAGATCGAGCTCCCGGACGGCGCCTCGCTCGCCGCGGAGCCGGTCGGGCCGCTCGGCGACCGGGTCGCGACCGTGTGGATCGATCGGCCCACCGCGGCCCGCCTCGAGATCCAGGTGCGCCTCGACGGGCGCCCGGTCGTGCGGCGGCAGATCGCCGTCGCCGGCCTCACCTCGGACGTGGCCGCGCGGCTCCTCGCGATCGCCACCTCGGAGATGATCCTCGCCGAGATGCGCCGCGCGCGCGCCCCCCGGCGCCCCCCGGCGCCCCGGCGGCCGACGCCGGACGAGATCGAGCTCGCCTCGCGCGATCTCGACGCGCTCACCGTCTCGGCCGGGCCGTACGCCGCGGTCGTCTCGGGCGGTCCGCGGGCGCTCGGCGGCGCCGGCGTCGCGCTCGGCCTGCGCCGCCTGCGGTTCACGGAGCACCTGTTCGCCCGGCTGCTCGCCGCGCCGCCCGGGGGCGAGGCGCTGCGCTGGATCGAGGGGGGGATCTCGGGAGATTACCGCATCTGGCTCGCGGCCTCGTGGCGCCTGTCGATCGGCGCCACGGCGTCGGTGGCCTCGGTCAGGCTGCCCGCGGCCGTCGCGGTCGACGGCATCGAGGGCGAGCGCGACACCTGGTCCGCCCGCGCCGGCCTCGGGCTCGGGCTGGAGACCCGGCTCGGCGGCCCGCTGTGGCTCGGGCTCACGCTGGACCCGGGCGTCGTGCTCCGGCCGGCGCCCTACGAGGACGCCCACGGCGCGGCGCGCGCCGTCGAAGGCGCCTGGCTCGGGGTCGGCGTCTCGCTGACCTCCGAGCGCCGCGCCTCGCCGCCGCGGTGAGGCCCGCGGGGGCCCGCGCCCGCCCGCGCGGATCCGCGGTATCGTGTCCATGCATGGATGACGAGATCCTCGAGCAGCTGCGCGAGCGCTACGCGTCAGGGAACCTCATCGTCTTCGCCGGGGCGGGCGTGTCGGCCGGGGCGGGCATGCCCACCTGGAAGCAGCTCGCCGAGAGGCTGCGCGACAGCGCGCGGAGGAAGGGCGCGGATCGCGCGGCCCTCGACGAGATCCAGCATTACATCGACGCGAACCAGCTCATCAACGCGCTCTCCGCGGTGAAGCTCGCCCTCGGGCCGCAGGACTTCGGCGCGATCATCGACGGGGCGCTCGACGATCGCGGCCGCGAGATCCCGGAGACGGCGAAGGCGATCGCCGCGCTCAAGCCGAGGCTCAAGGCTGTGCTCACCACCAACATCGACCGGTTCCTCGAGCGCGCGTTCGCGGGCGAGTGGCGCGCGGTCGACCGGCCGACCGGCGACATCGCGGCGGACCGCGGGTACATCCTCAAGCTGCACGGGACGCTGCGCGCGTGGGACACCTGGGTCTTCTCGCGCGACCAGTACGACAGCGCGATGTTCGGCTCGCCGCTCCTGCAGGACGCGTTCGGCGCGCTCTACCGCACGCACACCCTCCTGTTCGTCGGCTTCGGCCTCGCCGACGACAACATCGATCAGACGCTCGCCCGCGTGCGCGCGCTCTCGGGCGGGCAGCCGCCGGTGCATTTCGCCCTCGTGCCGGAGGGCGTGCAGCCGTTCCGGAGGCGGCTGCTCGAGGCGTCGGGCATCCGGCTCCTCGTCTACGAGAACCGGGGCGGCGATCACGCGGAGGTCGCCGAGATCCTCCGCGGCCTCGAGCCGGGCGCGGCGCGGCCGGCGCCGCCGCCGCCCTCGCCGCCGCCCCCTCAGGACCCGCGCGGGGTCTCGGCCACGGGGCGGCCCGTGAGCACGGGCTCGACCGCAGAGCGGCCGGCGGGATCGACCGCAGGGCGGCCGGCGGACGTGGTGCCGTCGGCAAAGGGGCCGGTCCGCGTCTTCTTCTCGTACGCCTCGCGCGACGAGGATCTCCTCGCGCAGCTCGAGGCGCAGATGAGCCCGCTGAGGCGGCAGGGGCTCGTCGCCCCGTGGCACAGCGGGAAGATCGGCGCCGGCGAGGACCTGGAGCGCACCACCCGCGAGCAGCTCGAGGCGGCGGATCTCATCCTCCTCCTCGTGAGCGCGAGCTACCTCGCCTCCGAGCAGGACGACGCGCAGGTGTCGCGCGCGATGGAGCGGCGCGCCGCAAACCAGGCGACGGTCGTGCCGATCGTGCTCCGGCCGTGCGACTGGGAGGCGACCCGCTTCGCCGGGCTGCAGGCGGTGCCGCGCGTCGGGAAGGTCGTCCGGCCCGTGACCGCCTGGAGCAACGTGGACGAGGCGCTCCTGCAGGTGGTGCACGAGCTCCGCGCGGTGGTGACCCGCCTCCTGGCCACGCGCGCCTGAGCGCGAGCGTCCTCGTCCGGGCGGCGGCGCCGCCGCGCGACGCGCGGTTTCCTCACTCTTCCGCCTCCCCGGCCGGGGAGGATTTCCCGCGGCCCGGTGATCGGGCCCGAACGGCGCCGCGGGCCGAGGCCTGCGCTTTGTCGGAGCTTCTCGGTGTCTTCGGGGCCTCTGGGCTTGCCGCGCTGCGCGCCCCGCGGCGGGCACGCCTGCACAGCGGGACGCGCATGGCGCTTGCTTGGCCCGCTGGGCGGACGACGCGAACGAGCGGAGAGGTGGCCATCGTGAGTCCAATGCACAGAGAGCGTGTGGTAACGGCGCGCGAGAGCAGCCAGACCGAAGCGCGGAGCGCCGACGACGAGCTCCCGCCGGAGTCGGGCCGGCAGCCCGCCGTCTACACGGCGCGGGGCGGGCCGACCGGCGAGCCCTGGCCGGAGCGCCCGCCCGTGCTCACGCCGGACGAGGCGCGCGAGCTGTCCGAGCGATGGAGCGCGATCCAGGCGGGCTTCATCGAGGCGCCTCGCCTGGCGGTCGAGCAGGCCGACGCGCTCGTGACCGAGGTGATCCAGCGCGTCGCGCAGAGCTTCCGGGAAGAGCGGATCGCGCTGCAGCAGCTTCTCGACAGCGATCTCGGGCGGTCGGAGGTGTCGACGGAGGAGCTCCGGCTCGCGCTGCGCAGGTACCGGTCGCTGCTCGGGCGCCTGCTCGCCTTCTAGCTCGGCCCAGGGCGCCCGCGCTCCGACCCGGGCATGCAGGGCGCCCGCGCGCGCGGCGCCCTGCGGCGGGGGCTGGGCGCGTCACGGCGCCCGCGCGCGCGGCGCCCTGTAGCGGGGGCTGGGCGCATCTGGCATGGTCGCCGCCATGCTCGTCCGCAGCCCTCTCTCGTGGATCCGACGCGGCCCCGTGGGCGGCGCAAGCCGCCTGGTCGGCCCCGTGCTCCGGCGCCGATCGCCGGGGCTGCTCGGCGCCGCGCTCGCGCTGGTGCTCGGGTGCTCCGGCGGCGCGACGCCCGCCCCCGCCGCGCGCCCGGCGCCCGTCGTGAAGACGCCGTCCGTGCGGCCCCGGGCGCCGGAGGGGCCGCCGCTCTTGCCAGCGCACGTGATCGCGGCGCTCGAGGACGAGGACGCGACGCCCTACCTCGCCCGGCGGGGCGACGAGGCGCTCCTGCTCTACGCCGCCGGGGGCACGTGGCGGACGCGCGTCCTCGGCGCGGACGGGGCGCCGCGAGGCGACGCCATCGAGGCGGGGCCGGTCCCCGCCGACGTGCCGGTCGCCGCGCTCCGCGCCGCGCCGAAGGGCTACCTCGCGGCGTGGATCGAGCAGCTCGAGGGCGGCCGCGCGGTGCGCGTGCTCGCGCTCGATCCGGCCGGCAAGCCGCTCGCCCCGGCGAGCCTCGTCGCGCACACGGCGGAGGAGATCTCGTGGCTCGACGTGCTCCCGAACGCGAAGGGCGCGCTCGTCGTGTGGGAGGTGCCGCGCGAGGACCGCGTCGATGTGGTCGTGTCGGCGGTGGCGCAGGGGAGCGGCCCGGCGATCAAGCCGACGACGCCGGCGTCGGTCGCGCGCGAGGTGCTCGGGTGGAACGCGGTCGCGACCGAGCGGGGCGCGGCGGTCGCGCTGGTGCTCCCACGGCCGGGCCCGGCGGCGAAGGGCGAGCGCAGGCCGGCGACCAAGGCCGCCGCGGAGGACGCCCTCGACGCGGCCAAGCTCGGCGCCGTGTCGATCCTGGAGATCGACGCGGCCGGGAAGGTGTCGGCGCCGGCGGTCGTCAGCCCCGAGCCGACGGCGCGCACCGATCTCGAGATCGTCGCGGCGGGTGGGCGTTACTTGCTCACCTGGACCGACGAGCGCGACATCGACGGCGCGGTCTACCTCGCGGCGGTCGAGCCGGGCGGCAAGGTGGTCGTGGCGGCGCGGCCGGCGACGCCGCCGTCCGGCGAGCAGGCGCTGGTGTCGCTCGTCGCGCCCTCCGCGGAGGGGGGCGGCCGGGCGCTGCTCGCGTGGGAAGACATGCTCCGCGCCCGCGGCGGCGCGGAGGGCCGCGGCGCGGGGCGGCTCATCCACCTCGCGGCGGTCGGGCCGGACGGGGCGCTCGGCGCGGCGCGGGCGGGGCTCGTCTTCAGCGCGAGCGGGCCGCCCGACCTCGCGGCCGACGGCGACGGCTTCGCGGCGGTGACGCTCGCGCCCGCGGCGCTCGAGGCGACGGGCGGCGAGGCGGCCGCCCCGATCTGGCCGACGTTCGTGCGCTTCGGCCCGGATCTCTCGGTGCGGGCGGCGGAGCCGGTGCGCGCCGCGCCGTTCGCGGCGACCGAGGGCGTGCCGTACCTCGTGCGCGGGCTGAGCTGCCACGGGGGCGCCTGCTGGACGCTCGCGAGCGCCGCGGCCGGCGCCGCCCCGCGGCAGGGCGGCGCGGGCGAGGCGGCGGGCGCGGGGGCGCCGCTCGCGCTGGTGTCGCTGCCGGTGCGCGACAGCGCGTGGCGCGCGCCCGCGTTCCGGGAGGACAGGGAGCCGCCGCCGCGCGCGACCGCGCTGCGCGCGCTCGTCGAGGGCGACCACATCGCCCGGGTCGCGGCCGCCGATCTCGGGGGCGGCGCCCTGCTCGCGGCGTGGGTCACCTACTTCGTCGAGGGGGCGTCGGACGCGCCGCGCGGGCAGGACCTCTCCGCCACCCTGGCGGTGCGCGCCGCCTCCGCGAGCGGCCTCGGCAAGCTGAACGTCGTCTCGCAGCGGGCGTCGTCGCTCGGCGGCGTGGCGATCGCGGCGGGGCCGCCGGCCCCGGCCGACCCGAAGCGGCAGGCCGGCGCCGCGCAGGCCGAGAGCGTGCTCGCGTGGGTCGCGCGCGAGCGGGGCGAGACGCAGGTGTTCGTGACGAAGCTCGACGCGGCGGGCGCGAAGGTCGCCCAGAAGCGGCTCACGACGGCGCCGCGCAAGAAGCGGGGCGGCGTCCCGAGCGAGGCGTCCGACGTGGCGATCGCCCACGACGGCGCCGGAGGCTACATCGTCGCGTGGATCGACACGCGCGACGGCAACGCCGAGGTGTACGCGGCGCGGGTGGACCGCGCGCTGAACCGGACGGTGCCGGACCGGCGCATCACGAGCGCGCCGCTCGACGCGTCCGAGGTGCAGATCGCGGTGCGCGGCCAGGAGACGTGGCTCGTGTGGTCGGACGCGCGGCCGGCCGGCGACGCGGCCGGCGCGGGCGATCCGGGCGGCGAGAGCGCCGGCGACATCTACCTCGCGCGGCTCGACACGAAGACGCTCCAGAAGCTCGGGGACGAGGCGCGCCTCCACGCGTCGCCCGAGCACTCGCGCAGCCCGGTGCTCGCGCCGAGCGAGGGCGGCCTGGTCGTCGGCTGGGTCGAGGAGCCGGCCGGGGAGGGCGCGTCGACCGGCGGGGGCGCGCGGCTCGCGCGGCTCGACGACAAGGGGGCGCTCGTCGGGCCGCCGGTCGCGCTGGCCGGCCCGGAGGGCGCGGCGGTGTCGTCGGTCGCGCTCGCCTGCGGCGAGGTCTGCCGCGGCGCGCTCGCGTCGGCGCCGGGCGACTCGGTGTCGCTGAGCGCCTTCACGCTGGCGCCGGGCGGGGGCGCCGCGTCGCCGCCGAAGCCCCTGGTGGGGCTCACCGGCGCCGCGTCGCAGGACGTGTCGCCGGTGTTCGCGGGGCGCTCCGGCGCGTCGCTGTTCTTCGCGGACGACGCGGCGAGCGGCTCTGGCCGCGTGCGGTGGATGACGATCGCATGGCCGTGAGCGGCGCGGCGCGCGCTCGTCGCCCTCGCGCGGCACGATCGCGCGCCGCGCGGGCCTGTGCGGGCGCGCTCGCGCTCGGGGCGCTCGCGTCGTCGCCCGGCTGCTCCGGCGCGCCGGAGGTGCCTGTCCCGCCGCCGGGCGGCGCCGCGGGGGCGGCGACGGCGTCGGGCTGCAGGGAGGGCCGCTGCTCGCAGGCCGAGGCGCTGCTCGCGGCCGCGCGGGCGTTCAGCGACGTGCGGCACGACTACCTCCTCGACACATCGAGCGCGATGGTGCCGGGCCGCGGGCTGTCGCGGAGCGCGTCGGGGGCGTTCTCGCCGGTCGGCCTGGCCTGCGCCCGGTCGAGGGCGGAGGCGGCTCCATCGGTTGCGGCGGCTCCATCGGTTGCGGCGGCTCCATCGGTTGCGGCGGCTCCATCGGTTGCGGAGACTCCGGCCGTTGCGCCGGCGCCCGCGGTCGCGCCGGCGCCGGGGGAGCGCGCGATCGACTTTCGCTACGTCGGCGTCGCGGTCGACTCGGTCCTCGTGGGCGCCGACGTCGATCTGCCCGCGTACTTCAGCGCGGGGGGGACGCTCGACAGGCGCCGGCTGCGGCTCATCGCGATGGCGCTGGTCGCCGACGAGGATCCGCAGTTCTTCGAGCCGACCGGGGACGTCGTGCCCGCGGCGGGCGGGGGCTGCGCCTGCGGCCGGGCGACGCACTTCATCGGGGCCGTGAGGCGCGGCGCCATGGTCGCCTACGAGACGGACGTGACCGCCGGCGAGGCGCACGGCACGGCGCTCGGCCTGCTCAAGGCCCGCATCGCGGCGGGGGATCGCCGGGTGACCATGACCTCGGTCGGGGAGCTGTCCATCGAGGGCGTCGAGGGCGCGCCCGTGGCCGGCGAAGCCGGCGGCGCGGCGGGGGGCGGGTCGGCGCTCGGCGCGCTGCGGCTCGAGGTCAAGAAGGCGGTGCCGCTCGCGTACGCGGTCTACCCGATCGCGGACGTGTGCCGCTTCTCGCTCGCGGAGCCGGAGATCACGCCGCTGCCGCTCGATTTCGGCGTGGTGCCGTACGGCGCGACCGCGACGGCGCAGGCGATCCTCCGCAACCGGGCGCAGGTCGACGTGCGGGTGACGCACGGCGAGCGCTCGGTCGACGTGCCCGCGCACGGGAGCGCGGCGCTCACGTTCACGTGGACGCCGGAGGGCCAGGCGGCGGGCTGCGAGCGGCAGACGCGGCGGGACACGTTCCTCGTGCGGCCGAAGGATCCGGGCGCCGCGGTGGTGCCGCGCGAGCGCGCGGTCGTGGTGCCGCAGCAGGTCACGACGGGGATGCCGACGTTCTCGAAGCACGAGCCGATCGCGACGGAGACCGGGCGGTCGCCGGACTACGGGCGGGCGAGCGTGGACTGGACGTGCCCGGCCGGCTACGTGGTGCAGCAGTGCGAGCCGCAGCGGTCGAGCTGCCTGTCGTCGACCGGGAGCTGCAACGCGGAGGGCTACCGGCTGACGGCCGAGGCGACGCCGGACGGCCGCGGGTGCTCGTTCCGGTGCACGGGGCCGAGCTCGTCCCTGTGGGGCGACCACGGGTGCGCGTACACGGCGGCCATGGTGTGCCGGCTCGCGTGCCAGTGAGGGCCTGGAACACCGACGATGAGGCCGCCCTGAGGCCAGGGGCGCAAGGAACCCGGGGAAGCAGGCCTTTCGCTCCCGTGCGCTCTCGTGCCCTTGCGGTCTCTCTCTCGCTCGCGCATCAGCGCGCGCTCGGCGCGCTCCGCGACGGCTGCCTGAGGCCTCCGGTCGAGTTTTTAATTCTCCCGGGAGGCTTCGGAGAGCCTCCGGGTTGAATTTCAATCCTCCCGGGAGGCTCCCGAGAGCCTCCGGGTTGAATTTCAATCCTCCCGGGAGGCTCCGGAGAGCCTCCGACGACTACCAGGTCGGGCCCGCGACCTGCCGGGTGGTGGCGTTGAGGCGGTTGAAGAGGTTGGTCACCCCAACCATGAGGACGAGGGCCGCGAGGCCCCGCTCGTCGTAGTGCCGTTTGGCCTCGTTCCAGATCTCGTCCGGCACCGGGTCCGCCCGGTCGCTGAGCCGGGTGGCGGCCTCGGCGAGCGCCAGCGCGGCGCGCTCCGCGTCGGTGAACCAGGGCGCCTCTCGCCAGGCCGCGAGCGCGAAGAGCTTCTCGTCGCTCACGCCGGCCTTCCTCGCGACCATCGCGCCCCCGTACAC
Source organism: Sorangium cellulosum (assembly GCF_004135735.1). Classification (GTDB taxonomy): domain Bacteria; phylum Myxococcota_A; class Polyangia; order Polyangiales; family Polyangiaceae; genus Sorangium; species Sorangium cellulosum_F. The sequence goes on from NZ_CP012670.1 coordinate 10,489,939, forward strand.
GCAGTAGCCGCAGCCGTTGATCTGGCTCGCGCGCAGGTGGACGAGCTCGAGCGTCGACTCGGGCACGCCGCCCTGCTTCGTGGCGTTGTACACCTCGAGGATCGCCGGCATCGCCTCGGAAAGGATCATCGCGGGGTTCTTCATCCGTGCCTGCATCGTCGCTCTCCTTCGATTCGATCGGATCGACGGGACATCGTCCGTCATGGCTCCGACGATCCACGACGAGCGGCTGTGACGCGGGCGCAGAAAAAGATGTCGGCGGCCTCTTCGAGGCGCAGGCACGGCTGAACCCGGTCCCCGGCGCCGCCCGGCCCCCGGCGCCGCGCGGTCCTGAACCGTCGGCCGGCGGGTGCTATGGTGGAGCGCGTCCATGCACGACAAGCTCGACATCGCCCGCGCCCTCCGCGAGATCGCGCTGCTGCTCCAGCTCAAGGGGGAGAACCCGTTCAAGGCGCGCGCCTACGACACGGGCGCCCAGGCGCTCGAGGAGCTCACGGACGACCTCGGCGCGCTCGTCGCGGAGAAGAAGCTCACCAGCGTGCGCGGCGTCGGCGCGGCGCTCGCCGGCCAGATCGCCGAGCTCTTCCAGACCGGGCGCTCCGAGCAGCTCGAGGCGCTCCGCGCCGAGCTGCCCCCCGGCGTCCTCGAGCTGTCGCAGGTGCCGGGGATGACCCTCAAGAGGATCAAGGCGCTCCACGAGGCGCTCGGCATCGGCAGCGTGGAGGAGCTCAAGCAGGCGTGCCTCACCGGGAAGGTCCGGGGCGTGAAGGGCTTCGGCGCGAAGATCGAGGCGACCCTGCTCGAGGGGATCTACCGGCACGAGACGCGCGACGAGCGCGTCCTCCTCGCGGACGCGCTCGAGGTGGCCGAGCCGCTCCTCGCCCACGTGCGCGGGTGCGAGGCGGCCGCGCAGGCCGACCTCGCCGGCGCGATCCGGCGGTGGGAGGAGACGGTGGACCGCATCGACCTCGTGGCCGCCGCCGAGGACCCCGCGGCGGTGACGGACTGCCTCGCCCGGTTCCCGCGTGTCGCGGCGGTCGACGATCGGGGCGCGTCGCGGTGCGCGGTGAGGTTCTCGGGGGGCCTGTCGGGCGAGCTCCTCTGCGTGCCGCCCGGGGATTACGCCGCCGCGCTGCTCCACAGGACGGGCGCGCCCGCCCACGTCGAGGCGCTCCGCGCGCTCGCGCGCGGACAGGGGCTCTCCCTGGACGAGCGGGGGCTCCTCCGCGGCGGCGAGCGCCTCCCGGCGACGACCGAGGAGGAGCTGTACAGGCACCTCGGGCTCCCGTTCATCGCGCCCGAGCTCCGCGAAGGCGAGGGCGAGATCGAGGCCGCCGCGGCGCGCCGCGCGGGCGAGCGCGACGACGGGCTCATCGAGGAGGCCGATATCCAGGGCATGGTGCACTGCCACACCGTGTTCTCGGACGGCAAGAACACGATCGAGGAGATGGCCCTGGCGGCCGAGGTGATGGGGATGAAATACCTCACCATCACCGACCACTCGCCCGCCGCCCATTACGCGAACGGCGTGGGCGTCGATCGGCTGAAACGGCAATGGGACGAGATCGCCCGGGTGCAGGAGCGCGTGAAGGTGAAGCTGCTCCGCGGCACCGAGTCCGACATCCTGGAGTCCGGAGCGCTCGACTACCCGGATGCGATCCTCGAGCGATTCGACATCATCATCGCGAGCATTCACTCGCGCATGAAGATGGATGCGGACCAGATGACGCGCCGGCTGGTGAACGCGATGCGGCTTCCGGTCTTCAAGATCTGGGGGCACGCGCTCGGCCGGCTCATCCAGCGGCGCGAGCCGTTCGCGTGCCGCGTGGAGGAGGTGCTCGACGCGGTGGCCGGGTCGAGGGCGGCCATCGAGGTGAACGGCGATCCGCACCGCCTCGACATGGAGCCCCGGTGGATCAAGGAGGCGCGCAAGCGCGGTATCCGCTTCGTGATCTCGACGGACGCGCACTCGACGGGCGGGCTCCACAACCTGCGCTTCGGCGTGGGGACCGCGCGGCGGGGCGGCCTCCGCCGGGGCGAGGTGCTGAACGCGCTCGGCCCGGACGCGTTCCAGCAAGCGGTGCGGCCCTAGCACCGCTTGTCGCGATCGCGTCGTCGCATCGCCGCGGTGGACGCCTCGCTCGCCAGCACCTGAGCTGCGGCCGGGGCGCCCTTCCGGGACGACATCGAACGCGGCCCGGGGGGGCGCGCAGATTCAGGTCGAAGATCCCGACGGCAACCCAGTCGAGCTTCACGAGGCGTCGGAGGGACAGCAGCGCACCGGGTAGGAGCTCATGGCATGGTTGTGCCATGAGTCCTTGAGAGTCGATCGGTGGCGCGTTGACCCACGCCGCCCGCGGCGCGCGAGGGACTGACCGACGTGGACGCGCGCCGCGCAGCGATGTGGCCGGTGACGCGATTGTCGGCCATGATGTCCACGTGTTGTATGTCCGCCACGTGCCGGGTCCGCCGCTCTCGGCGCACGTCGCCGAGCTCTGGTATCTTTCGACTGCTCCGCCCCGCGCGGCCGAGCGCATCCTGCCCTCCGGTACCCTCCAGCTCATCGTCAACCTCGACGAGGACGAGCTTCGCGTCCACGACGGCCCCACCATTCGCCGCCACTCCGGCGCCGCCGTGTCGGGCGCGTACCAGTCCTCCTTCGGCGTCGACACCCGCGCGCACGTGTCGATGGTCGGGGTCCACTTTCGCCCCGGCGGCGCGTGGCCGTTCCTCGGCGCGCCGCCCGGCGCGCTGACCGACGCGCACGTCGACCTCGCGGACCTCTGGGGGCACCGAGCGGCGGAGCTCCACGACCGCCTGCGCGCGGCGCCGGAGCCGCGCGCTCGCTTCGCGCTGCTCGAGCGCGCGCTGCTCGACCGCCTCTCGAACGCGCGCCCGGGTCATCCCCTGGTGCCGCGCGCGATCGCGGCGCTCGAGGGAGGCGAGCGGCGTGTCGGCGACGTCGCGGCCATGCTCGGCATCAGCCACCGCCGGCTCGTCGACGTGTTCACCGCCGAGGCCGGCCTCGCCCCGAAGGCCTTCGCCCGGATCACACGCTTTCGGCGGGCGCTCTCGCGGGCCGAGCGGGAGCGCGATCCGGACTGGGCCCGGCTCGCTGCCGAATCAGGGTTCTGCGATCAGTCGCACCTGATCCGCGAGTTCGTGGCCCTCTCCGGCGATTCGCCGACCGCGCTCATCGCCCGGTCCTCCCGCGAACGCGTCACGTTGCACCACGTTGCCGTCGCCGCGTCGGCCGCGCCGGCCGCGTCGGATGGCGCGCGGGGAAGGGGCCGACAGCGCGCGCGACCTCGAGCTGCCCTGACCCGGTGACCGCGAAGGATCGGCGCGGCGCCGGGACGCACCGCAGCGCGACCGGCAGCGAGCCCGGCGGCTTCCAATTCGTCCAAGACCGGGGCGCCCGCCGGGCGTAGACGTGGGTCATGACGCAACGCTCGCTCCCAGTTGGCGCAAAGGTCGATGATCGCGGGAAGAAGTGCAGGGTCGTTCCGCAGGCGGCCGCACGGCCGCGCGAGGCCGTCACGGTGATCGGGGCAAGGAAGCGCTTCATGACACGCACCCGATCGCTGAGCCGCGTCGCCGCCGCCGTCGCCGCCCTGCTCGGGGGGGTCGGGGTTGCCGCACCGGCGGCCGCGCAAGGTGTCATCGGCCCCGGCTCCGGGCGAGCCGGGGCCACCGTGGCGGTGGTTGTGGGGCTGATCGGCGTGGGCGTCGGTGGGCTGGCCCTGGCCCGCTCCGCCGGCCGCATCGACACCGGCAACGGGCGAGGCGGGGCCATCGTGGCCCTGGTGCTGGGGCTGATCGGCATGGTCCTCGCCGGGCTGCACCTGGCGACCTCCCCCGGTGGCATCGGCACCGGCAACGGGCGAGGCGGGGCCATCGTGGCCCTGGTGCTGGGGCTGATCGGCATGGCCCTCGGTCGGCTGGTCCTGGCCCGCTCCCACCGCAGCGGCTGACCGGCATGGCCCTTGGTCGGCTGGTCCTGGCCCGCTCCCACCGCAGCGGCTGACCGGCATGGCCCTTGGTCGGCTGGCCCTGGCCCGCTCCCACCGCAGCGGCTGACCGGCTGACCCGGCCATGGTGCCGGGTCCGTGCCCGCGTCGAGGAGGCTTCCCGTACCTCGTCCTCGAGCGCCTCGACGGGGAGGCGCTGGCGCGGTGGATGAAGGGCACGACGGGCTCGATGAAGGGCTCGACAAGGACCTCGAATCGATGTGCTTGGGTTCAAGTACGATGATGGGGTGCGCCTGAAACACGTGGACTGGGCGACCGTGATTCAGGAAGCACGACCGCGCCCGGCTCGAGCCTCAACGCGATGGAATCGCGATCCGGCTCCACTTTGCGCCTCTGCTGCACGTGCATGTCCACGATCGTCGTTACGCCGTCGGTGGCCCCCTCACCGTCGTCCTGCGCTGCCACCACGGTGATCGGGGGACCCCCGGCGTTTGGAGTGAAGAGCGTCACCACCCCGCTGGCCGACCCTTCCGTATAGTGGGGCCATCCGGCCCAGCAAACGAAGCCGCCCCACAGATCGATGCCGGAGCGCAGCGTGAGGCTCTCGGAGTACGAGTCGGTGCAGGCGAACACCCGCCCGCGCGCACGCGGCGCGAGCGCGACGGCACGGGCGAGCGTCTTCACCGGTTTTTCCATCGTGCCGGGATTGCTATCGTCTCCAAACGACCGGCTCGCGAACACCCCGCACCCGGCCTGCACGCGCAGCGCGGCGAGCCCCTCGAGACACTCCTCCTCCGAGGGCGCGGCCGAGGGCTCCGGGTCGCAGGTGCCCCCGTCCGCGCACGGTGAGGCGAACGGCTCCGCTCCGCACCCCAGGGTGGCCGGAGAGGACAGCAGAAGGACCCATGCAACGGCTGTGATCTTCATGATCTTATGACCCGGCGCGTGGCTCGGTCGCGCGATGGCTGAACGGCCTCGTCGTGAACCTCGCTTCTCATGACCACGCGAAGGTCTCTCACCGGTACGAGGTGCTCACGGATCCGGCGGAGCTGCGCCAGGCCGGCGGCAGCGCGACGGCCATCGGGCAGCGGAGCGGGGATGGGATACCTCGGATCGGCTTTCGGTCGGGACGAAGGCTGCCGCGCCCTGCGCCGCCGCGCTGCGGCGCGGCATCCGGCCGTGTGCGTCCGCCCCGCACAGCCCATCATGACGGAGCATCCCCGTTCTCCACCGCTGTCCACCGCTGCCCGGGCTGGCGAGCGCGAGCGCTGCCCGGGCGGGCGGGCGGCCGCGCGCGCCGGCCGCGGCGGGCAGAACACCTCGACAGACGGGGCGCGCCGTGTGACGTTGAGATGCCATGACACCGATGCCGTCCGCGGGCGCCGCCGAGAACGTCCTCTCCCTCATCGGCAACACGCCGATGGTCAAGGTCACTCAGCTCGACACCGGTCCGTGCGAGCTGTTCCTCAAGCTGGAGAACCAGAACCCGGGCGGCAGCATCAAGGACCGCATCGGCCTCTCGATGATCGCCGCCGCCGAGCGCGCCGGCCTGCTCGGCGGCGACCGGCGCCACCTGATCGAGGCGACGGCGGGCAACACGGGGCTCGCCCTCGCGCTCGTCGCGGCGCAGAAGGGCTATCGCCTGACGCTCGTCATCCCCGACAAGATGAGCCAGGAGAAGATCTTCCACCTGAAGGCGCTCGGCGCGGACGTGGTGATGACGCGCTCCGACGTCGAGAAGGGCCACCCGAGCTATTACCAGGACCTCGCCGCCAGCATCGCGCGCGAGGAAGGCGCGTTCTACGTCAACCAGTTCGAGAACCCCGCGAACCCGCTCGCCCACGAGACCATGACCGGCCCCGAGATCGCCGCGCAGCTCGGCGGCAAGCTCGACGCCATGGTGTGCGGCGTCGGCTCCGGCGGCACCCTGACCGGGCTCTCGCGCTACTTCGAGCGGGCGATCCCGGGCTGCGAGATGGTGCTCGCCGATCCGGAGGGCTCGGTGCTGGCGGGCTACGTCAGGACTGGCCACCTCGGCAAGGCGGGCTCGTGGCTCGTCGAGGGCATCGGCGAGGACTTCCTCCCCTCCATCCTCGACCTCTCCCGCGTCAAGCACGCGTACACGATCCCCGACCGCGAGAGCCTGGAGACGGCCCGGGCGCTCCTCTCCAGCGCGGGGATCCTCGCCGGCTCGTCGTCCGGGACGCTCCTCGCCGCGGCGCTGCGCTACTGCCGCGAGCAGTCGTCGCCCAAGCGCGTTTGCACCCTCGTGTGCGACAGCGGCAACAAGTACCTCTCGAAGATGTACAACGATTTCTGGATGGCCGATCAGGGCTTCACCGATCGCGAGCCGACAGGGGACCTGCGCGACGTGATCACGCGCCGGCACGCCGAGCGGGCCGTCGTCACGGTGCAGCCGACGGACACGCTCCTGGTCGCCTATGCGCGGATGAAGCTCTACGACGTCTCGCAGCTCCCCGTCCTGCAGGACGGCAAGGTCGTCGGCCTGGTGGACGAGTCGGATCTCCTGCTCGCCGCCGTCGACGACGTCGCGCGCTTCCGCGAGCCGGTCGCGTCGGCGATGACCACGCGGCTCCGGACGGTCGACGTGCGGACGCCGGTCCGCGAGCTCCTCCCGATGTTCGACGCGGGGCTCGTCCCGATCGTGACGGACGGCGACGAGTTCGTCGGGCTGGTCACGCGCATCGATCTGCTCAACCACCTGCGGCGGCGGGTGAGGCTGCACGAGGTGTGAGCCGCGCGGCGGCGCGAGGCCGCGCCCCGGCTTGTGCGTGGAGCGGGCCTGTGATGACATGCGCGCCATGCACAAGGCGCATGGAATCGGCATGTCGAGGAGGCTCTCCGCGGGCGCGAGGCGGGCGCGGGCCCACGCGCTGGGCCCGGCGGCGATCGCCCTCGCGGCGTGCGCGCCCGCCGCGGCGCCGCCGGCCGTGAGCGCGCCCGCCGCGGCGCCGCCGGCCGCCGCCGCGCAGGCGGAGGGCGCGGGGCAGGCCGCGCCCGCGGGGCTCGATCTCGCGGCGGCGCGGATCGTCGACCTGACGCACCCGATCACGCCGGAGATGCCCCTCTTCCCCGGCAACAAGCCCTACGCCGCGGAGACGCTCAGCACCGTCGAGAAGGACGCGTATTACTCCAGCCGGTTCTCGATGGACGAGCACGCGGGCACGCACGTGGACGCGCCGGCGCATTTCAAGGCCGGGGCGGAGACCGTCGAGCAGATCGCGCCGGAGCAGCTCGTGGGGCCGGCGGCGGTCGTCGACGTGACGGCGAAGGTGACGGCGAGCCCCGATCACCAGGTCTCCGTCGAGGACCTGAAGGCCTGGGAGGCGCGGCACGGGGCGCTCGGCCCGAAGCACATCGTGCTCATCCGGACCGGCTGGGGGGCCCGCTGGTCCGATCCGGTGAAGTACAGGAACCAGGACGCGCAGGGCGTCATGCACTTCCCCGGCGTGTCCGTGGAGGCGAGCCGCTACCTGCGCGAGCGCGGCGTCCGCTGCATCGGCATCGACACGCTCTCGACCGACCCGGGGCCCAGCCAGGCGTTCGATCAGCACAGGGCGTTCCTCGGCGCGGGCGGCTACCACATCGAGAACCTGGCCAACCTGGAGCAGCTCCCGGAGGCGGGGGCGTTCGTGGTGGTCGCGCCGCTCCCGCTCGCGCGCGGCAGCGGCGCGCCCGCCCGGGTGCTGGCGCTCCTGCCGGCGTCCGGGGCGCCGGCGCGGTAGCGATCACTGAAGGAAGACGGTGACGACCTTGGTGGTCGCGTCCGGGGGCCCGGTGAGGTTGTCGACGCAGGTCGGGTAGTACTGGCCGCTCGGGTTGAGCGGCAGGCAGTGGCTGTCGCACGACCCGAGGATGTGGATGAGCCCGCACTCCACCACGCTCCCGCCGGCGCCGAGGTGACCGGCGGCGCACTCGCGCAGCATCGATCGCGCGTAGTCGCGATTGGGCTCGTGATAGCAGGCGTGCAGGTACGGAGAGGGATCGAAGAGGTTCCCCCAGAAGGCGCCCTCCTGCTGCGTGTACGTCGAGAGCTCGGCGCTGCCGGTCTTGTCGAGCGCCGCGTGGCTGGCGCGCGACGAGATGATCACGGAGGCGCCGTACCAGTTCACCCGCGACCCGAGGCACGCCGAGACCCACTGTTGCTCCGTCTGCCCGAGCGGCTTGGTCGCCCAGCCCGGCGCGAGGCCGATGAGCCCCGCGTAGACCTCCTCGTGGACCGTGCCCCCCGCATCCGTCCACGAGAAGCTGAACGACTGCGACGGGGTGAGCGCACATCCGACCACATAGCTGAGGAACTGACGCGAGAGATCGCCCGCCGCGCCGGGATCCTGGATCGCGCTCAGGGCTGCTGGGCTCAGCGCGCCGGGCGCGAGCGCATTGGGGACGAGCGCATTGGGGACGAGCGCATTGGGGACGAGCGCGTTGGGGACGAGCGCGTTGGGGTTCAGCGCGTTGATGTACTCGAGCGGGGTCGGGGCGGTGCCTAGGAAGCCATCCTCCTCTTCCTGAGTCGTGACGCAGGAAGCCAATGAGACGAACGCGAGCGCGGCGAAATCAGCGGCGCTGATCCGGTACATGGTGATTCCCCCCTTGGCTGGCCCTTCGTGGCGGGACCGAAGGGTATGCAGTGATTCTATCCGTGAACGGTCATGCGTGTCCATGACTCGTTGGTTATCGCTGTAAAATTCTGTGTTGATCAGCGAACAATAGGCTCTGTCCGAGACGTGGGTCATCCTGTCGTGAAGAGCGTGCGCCCCTCGGGAGCTCCGCTTACCCGACACCCTTTCATTGCTGCGGAGCGCTGCGCGCTCGCCGAGGCGCGCTCCGTCGCCGGGAATGGAGCCGCACGGAGCGACAGGCCGGAGGCGGCCGGATGCTCGCCTTGCAGGAAGGCTCGAGAGACAGCCCGGCGCCGTGCGTCCGCTGGGCCATTGGCAGAGCGCCGCGTGACACCGGGTAAGGACGGAACGGGTGGGGGATGGTGCGGGAAGAACCGATGACAAATGCGCCTCTCGGATCTCTTCGGCCCGGAGAGCCGAGAGGACCCTTTCGTCATTGCATGGCGCCGTCGCGTCACGGCCGCGCGGAACAGCGATGCAACGCCAGCCTGGAACGGAGGGGCGGGGCGGCAGGACGAGAGCGCGGAGCGCGCTCGCTTCGCGCCGTGCTCTCCGCGCTCTCGCGGCCTCGCCTCGCTGCCTCTCCTGCCGGGCCCTGGAGACGCGAACGGACGGGCTGCGCGGCGCCCCTCGCGGGCGCTGGGGGGGTCGGCGCGCCCGTTGCGAGGGGCCCTGCCCATGGCGCCACGGAACGAGGTGCTCCCGGGGTACGACGTGATCATCGTGGGCGCGGGGCCTGCCGGCCTCAGCGCGGCGCTGATCCTGGGCCGGTGCAGGCGCCGCGTCCTCGTGTGCGACTCGGGGCAGTACCGCAACGCCGCAGCGCAGGCGATGCACGGCTTCCTCTCGCGCGACGGGATCGCGCCGTCCGAGCTCAGGCGAATCGGGCGCGAGCAGCTCGCGCCCTACGGCGTGGAGCTGCGGGAGGCGGCCGTCTCGGGGGTCCGCGCCGGCGCGCGGCGCTTCGAGGTCTCGCTGGAGGGCGGCGAGCGCCTCGTGTGCCGCAAGCTGCTGCTCGCGACCGGGCTCGTCGACCGGCTGCCGGAGCTCGCGGGGCTCCGCGAGATGTACGGCAAGAGCGTGCACCACTGCCCGTACTGCGACGGCTGGGAGGCGCGCGACCAGCCGATCGGCGTCTACGGGCCGGGCTCCACCGGCGTCCAGCTCGCGCTGACGATGAAGACGTGGAGCGATGACGTGATCCTGTTCACGGACGGCCCGGCGCCCCTGTCCGAGGCCGAGGAGGCGCGGCTCGCCCGCCACGGCGTGGCCGTGCGCAGGGAGCGGATCGCCCGGCTCGAGGGCGAGGACGGGTGGCTCTCGCGCGTCGTGCTCGCGGACGGCAGCGCGGTGGAGCGACGATCGCTGTTCGTGAAGGCGAGGCAGGAGCAGGGGGCGGACCTCGCGGCGAAGCTCCGGTGCGAGGTGACCGAGGAGCGCGGCGTGGAGACGGCGGAGCGGCACGAGGAGACGACCACCTCCGGCGTCTTCGTCGCCGGGGACGCGTCGAGGGACGTGCTGCTCGCGATCATGGCCGCGGCCGAGGGGGCGGACGCGGCGTTCGGGATCAACTGCGCGCTGCAGGAAGAGGATCTGGCCTAGCGACCACCTCCCGCGCGCGCGCGACCCTCAGTCGCCCCGCCGCTCCCCGGGCCCGCGGCCGCGCCCGCGGTGGTGGTGGCCCGGCCCGTCCGGCGGGCCGGGGCGCCGCCTTCGCATCGCCTCGAACCGCTCGTACTGGGCGCGCTGGTCGGCGGTGAGCACGCCCTTCACGCGGGCGTCGGTGCCGTCGCGGAGGGCGTCGAGGCCGGGGCGGCACTCGGCCAGGAGCCGCTCCCGCTCGAGCTCGGCCTCGGCCAGGATGGCCTCGATCTCGCTCTCCTGGGCGTCGGTGAGGTCGAGGCGGCGGCGCATGGCCTCCAGCCGGAACTGGGCGCGCGCCTCGGCCGGAGGCCTCCGGAACGTGGCGCGGAGGTGGTGGAGGGTGACGCCGTGGCCGAGCGCGGCGCCGGCGACGCCGCCGAAGAGGAAGACGGCGGCGAGCACGGCCGCGGGCTTCCAGCGCGCGGGGGCGGGGGGGCGCGACGTCATTCGCTGACCTCGAGGGTGTCCACGGAGGCCATGATCGCGGCGTCGACCTGGCGCTGCGCCTGCCAGACGAACGCGACGCTCGCGGCGGCCGCGAGCGCGGTGAGGACGACCGCGGCGCGGCCCGAGCGGACGATGCCGTCGGTCACGGTGGGCCGCGCGGGCAGGGGAGCCGCCCGGACGGCGCGCAGCACGGCGTCGGTGAAGGCGGGGTCCGGCGCGACGTCCCGGGTGGCGCGGGCGATGCGGGCGAGCGGGTCGGGCTGCGCCGGGTCGGGCTGCGCCAGGTCGGCCTGCGCCGGGGCGGCCTGCGCCGGGTCGGCCTGCGCCGCGGCGGCGCGCAGCACGGCGTCGGTGAAGCCGTCGTCGGCGTCGAGCCGGGAGGTCGCGGCCGCGAGGCGCGCGAGGTCCCGATCGAGCTCGGTCCGGTCGTCGTCGCGGTCAGGCACGGGGCGCCTCCTCGGTCTGTCGCGCGCGCAGCGCGGCGCGGGCACGCACCAAACGTTGCTCGATCGCGCCCTCGGAGCAACCGAGCGCGACGGCGGCCTCCTTCGCGGGCAGCCCCTCGACGGCGACGAGGACGAGCGCGGCGCGCTCCAGCGGCGGCAGGCCGGCGAGCAGGGCGTCGAGCTCGCGCAGCGCGACGCGCGCCTCGGCGGAGACCAGGCCGTCGAACCGCGGCTCGGCCGGCGCGTCGCGCGGGGTGTCGCGGCGGCGGCGGAGCGCGTCGAGGCAGGCGTTGGTCACGATGCGGTACAGCCAGGTCTCCACCTTCGATCTCCCGTCGTAGCGCCCCTCGCGCAGGGCGCGGTAGGCGTCGACGAACGCCTCCTGCAGGGCGTCCTCGGCCTCGGCCAGGTCGCCGACGAGGCGCGCGGCGAGGCGGTACATCGGCGCGCGCGTGTGGTCGACGATCTGCCGGAAGGCCGCGTCGTCGCCCCCGGCGACACGCGCTGCGACGAGCCTCAGGTCGACGGTCACGAGCCCCCGCGATTCTGCGCCTGCCACATCGCGCGCGCCACCGGGTCCTTCGCTCGGCGGCGCTCAGCGGCGCCCGGGCGCGCGCCCGTCGTGGTCGCCGTGCCCGGGGCCGTGGTCGCCGTGCCCGGGGCCGTGGTCGCCGTGCCCGGGGCCGTGGCCATGGCCGTGCGCGTGCCCGCGCCCGCCGCGCCGGTGCTTGCCCGCAGGCGGGCCCTGCTCGAGGCGGTCGGCGAGCGCGTTGCGCTGCGCTTCGTCGAGGATCGGGACGATCGCGGCCAGCGCGTCGACCATGCGGTCGAGGTGCGCCCGCGGCCCCTTCTGTGCGCCCGCGGCCGGCAGGAAGGCGTTCGCGTCGAAGCGGTCCTCGGCGAACGTCGCGAGCCGCGCGCGCATCTCGGCGCGCATCGCCGCGAAGTCCTCCTTCCGGGCGCCCCGCTCGGCGGCGCTCGGGCGCACGCCCTCGATGGCCTTGTCGATCTGCGCGCGCTGCTCGTCGCGCAGGTCGAGCCCGCGGAGGAGGTGACCCAGCGGGCCCCCCTTCATCCCGCGGCCGCCCATCGGGCCGTGCTCGCCGCGCGCGCCCATCGGGCCGTGCCCGCCGCGCGCGCCCATCGGGCCGTGCTCGCCGCGCGCGCCCATCGGGCCGCGCCGTCCCTTCTCTCCCATCGCCTCCATCCTCGCCGCGATCGTGTCGACGAGCTGCTTGCGCTGCTCCTTCGTGAGCGTCGCGTGCAGGGTGCCGAGCGCCCCGGCGACGCGCGCGCGCCGCTCCTCGGTCCAGCGCCCGGCCGCGGGGAGCTTCGCCTCGATCGCGGCCCGGTCGATCGCGCCCGCGCGCACGCCCTCGGCGAGCGCCGCGAAGACCGCTCCACCCTCCGGGGGCGGCTTCGCGCCGTCGCGCAGCCCCTCGAGCGCGCCCTGGATCGTCGACCGCTGCGCGTCCGAGAGGTCGAGCTCGTGGAGCGCCGCGCGCAGGAGGCGCTCGGGGCCGTGCGCGCCGCCATGGTGGCCGCCGGGGCCCCTCCGGTGCCCGCCATGCCGACCGCCCTTCGGGCCCCGGGCGGCCGCGGCCTCGGCGGCCTCCCCGGTCGGGGACGTGTCGCGCTGGCCCGTCTCCGCGGTGCAACCGGCCGTACCGGCGAGCGCGCCGACGAGCGGCAAGATCCCAAAAAGCCTCCACCGACGAGACTGCATCATGGCTCTCCTCTCCTGGGTCGCCCGCGTCGTGCCGCGCGGGTCGTTCACCCCTGGGACGCCGGCGGGCGGGGGCTCCCTACGAGGCGGTCCTCTTTTTTTCCGGCGCCGGTCCCGGCGTCACCGCACGCCGGCGATCAGGTAGACGCGCGTCCCCTGCGGCGTGGCGACCTCGGCCTCGTCGCCCTCGGACAGGCCCAGCAAGGCCGTCCCGAGCGGGCTGGTCGTGGCGAGCGTCTGCACCTCGACGCCCTGGACCTGCATGCGCTCGCCGCCGGCCGCCGGCAGGAGGAAGTAGAGGGCGCGCCGGGGGCCGCTCTCGAGCTCCACCAGCGCCGAGCTCGCGATCGCGTCGCCCGGGCCGAAATCGCGCACCGCGACGGCCCCCAGCCGGGCGAGCGCCTGCTCGATCTGGAGCACGCGCTCGGTGTGGCCGCGCGCCACGTACGACGCCTCGGTGGCGCGCATGTCCTTGTCTCCCTCGGCGCGGTTCTCCTCGTGCGTCGCGGCGTCCGCGGCGTCGCGCGCCCGCTCCGCGACGCGCTCCAGCTCGCGAGCGAGCTGATCCTTCAGGGTCGCAAGCAACGTGCGCTTGTCGATGACCGGAGGCATGACGGGGCGCACGTTACCAGACCGGATCGTCACGGTCACCCCGCGGCCGGCCTGGCGCGACGACCCGGCGCTGCCCGCGGCGCCCCGCTGGACCCGGAGATCTCGGGGCCGCGGGGCGCCGGGCTCCTGCACGTCACGCGGCTACTGTACGTCGCGCCGATCGATCGGCCGCGCGCGCGTGCCGGCGTCCACGCAGGTGCAGACCTGGCAGCCGTTCTTGTCGGTCACGCAGTGATCATCGCCGCCGAGGCAGCTCGGGCGATACTCGGTCGGGCAGTCGCGCGTCGCGCCCACGTCGCCCGGCGAGAGGGCGTGGCGGCAGCCGAACGCGCCGCCCACGACGAGCGCGGCGAGCAGCACGAGCCGCATGCCGGAGCGGGCGGCGCGCGCCGTCGCGGAGCGCCGCGCGGGGCCGGGCTCCGGGCGAAACCCGCCGGTCGCCGCGGCGCCTCGCGGGCGGGCGGGGCCGGCGAGCCGCTCCCGCCCGTGACCCGGCGCGGGGCGCGCCCCGGCGCTCGCCCGTGCGGGGCCTGCCAGCGCGCCCATCTGTGGCTGCATCGTCCTGCGCATGATCTGCCGATCCCAGCGTCGCCAGGAGCTCTCGCGGGCCTCCCATCGCCCAACGACGACATGAGGAGCTCTCGCGAGCCGCCCGTTGCCCAACGACGATAGGCGAACCCCCGTGTCGCTGGCAAGCAGGAGGGCTCCGCGCGGAGGTCCGGGCACCTCGACGCCGAGGGCGCGATTCCTCGCCGTCAGCCGGAGTTTCCCTCGAGGGGTATCGCCGCGCCCCTCGGCGGGCGCCGCGCGCGAGCAAGCCATGGCGCGGCGTGGAGCCCGGTGCGCGCGCTCGCCAGGGGGCGCGCCGCGGTGCGCGCGCTTGATCCTGGCCGCGGCCCTTGGTAGTGATGATGCAATATAATTGCAAATGAAACGGGACTCAGGCTGGGGGCGGCTGTCGTGGCGGCGCGCCCTCTGCCAGGGGCGGAGCGCGCGCCGCGCGCCGCGCTGCGAGGAGGCGCCGGCGGTCGCGCCGGGACGAGGGGGGCGCCGAACCGCGCCGCGCTCGCGCGTTCGCGGCCTCGGGTCGGCGGGCGTCGCCCTGGTCGCGCTCTGCCTCCCGCAGCGGGCGCGGGCCGAGCCGCTCATGCGGCTGCCGCGGCTCACGGCCCCCATCACGCTCGACGGCGCCGTCGACGAGGCGGCGTGGCGGGCGGTCGCTCCGGTGCCGGTCGCGGTGTACGAGCCGGCCTTCGGGGGCGCGCCGTCGCAGGTGACGGAGATCCGCGTCGCCCACGACGACGGCCACCTCTACCTGGCGGCGCGGCTCTTCGACGCCGAGCCGGCGGAGGTGAGGGCGCACTCGCTGTACCGGGACGAGTCCGCCGGCGACGACACCGTGGGGCTCATCGTCGATCCCTTCAACGACGATACGACGGCGCTCTGGTTCTACATGACGCCGACCGGCACGCGCGTGGACGGGACGGTCACGGCCGACATGGCCTCTGGCGACGCGGACTGGAGCTGGAACGGCCGCTGGGAGGCGGCGGCGCGGAGGACGAGCGACGGGTGGTCGGCGGAGATGCGCGTCCCCTTCTCGACGCTCGGGTTCCAGAGCGAGACCGGGGACGTGACCATGGGCCTCTCGGTGTATCGCTGGCTGGCCCGGCACAACGAGCGGCACGTCTGGCCGCGCGTGCCGCCGAGGTGGTCGAGAACCTACGCGAAGCCCTCCAGGTTGAGGGACGTCGCGCTCACGGGCGTCGCCTCGCGCCGCGCGCTCACCGTCACGCCGTACGCGCTCCTCGGCTACTCCGTCCGGACTCCGCTCGACGCCGGGGGCCGGCGCGGCCCCGACGAGGGGACCGCGGTGTACAGCGCCGGCGTGGACGTCAAGTACGGCATCACCAGCAACCTGACCCTCGACGTCACGCTCAACACCGACTTCGCGCAGGTCAAGTCCGACGACGAGCAGATCAACCTGACCCGGTTTCCGCTCTTTCTCCCGGAAAAGCGGCAGTTCTTCCTCGAGCGCGCCGGGATCTTCGAGTTCAACCTCGCCGGGGATGGGCGGCTGTTCCACAGCCGGCGCATCGGGCTCGTCGACGGTGAGCCGGTCGCGCTCCTCGGCGGCGCGCGCCTCGTCGGCCGCGTCGGTCGATGGGACATCGGCGCGCGCGACCTCCAGACCGCGCAGAGCGCCGCGCTCCCGTCCGAGAACTTCGGCGTCCTGAGGCTCCGCCGGCAGCTCGACGATCCGCTCTCCGGCGTCGGCGGCATGCTGACGAGCCGCGTCGGGGTCGATGGCCGCCATGACGTCGCTTACGGGGCCGACGCCACCCTCCATGTCGTGGCGGACGAGTTCCTCACGCTGAAGCTGGCGCATGGCGTGCGCTCCGCGCGGCCGGGCGCGGCGGAGCCGGAGCGCTGGCTCGACGGGGGCCGGATCCTCGCGGCGTGGGAGCGGCGCCGCGCGGAGGGGTTCAGCTACCGCGCGGAGCTCGGCTGGGCCGGCGCCGCGTTCGACCCCGGCATCGGCTTCGAGCCCTACCGGGGCTACCGTTCAGCCGATGTCTCCGCCGGATACGAGTGGCAGATCGGCCACAGCCGGTCCGTGCGCGCCGTGTGGCTCTACGCGGGAGGCGAGGCCTACCAGCGGCACCGCGACGGCCTCCTCGAGTCCGCGCTGGTCACCCCCTCGATCGGGGTGACGCTCGCGAGCGGGGACGAGATCGAGGTGGAGGGCTTCCTCCGACATGAAGAGGCGCGAGAGCCTCTGCGCCTGGCCGGCGGCATCGAGGTCCCGGAGGGCCGCTATGCGTTCCACCGGGCTGGCGCGACGCTGTCGATGCCCGATGGCCGCCGGCTGCGTTGCGATGTCTACGTCGAAGGGGGGAGTTCTACGACGGCTATAGCCTCTCGGCCCTGCTGAGCCCGTCGTGGACACCATCGCCCCACTTCGGCCTGAGCGGCGAGTACCAGCTCGACAGGCTCGTCTTTCCGGATCGGGATGTCGCCCTCGACGCGCACATCGCGCGGCTGCGGCTGAAGCTCGGCTTCGACATCCACGCCTCCGTCGGCGCGTTCCTCCAGTACAGCAGCCTCACCGAGCGCGCGAGCGTCAGCGCGCGCCTGCGCCACCATGTCCACGAGGGCACCGATCTGTGGTTGGTCTACGACGAGCGCCTCGGCGGGGCGGGCGCGGCTCACGAGCGCTCGCTCCTGCTCAAGTACACGCACGCGATCGCGCGGTGAGCCCGCGATCCTCGCCGCCGCCCGTCCTCCAGCCGTCGATTGCATTTGCAATTGAGTTTCCTTTGTGGTGTGCTGCCGCTCGCCGCGCGTGCCAGCGCGGCGACGCCCGTCCGCTGGGCTGCGCTGGATGGAGAGGATGAGGAGCCGAGGAGAGGATCGATGATCGCAACGGCAGCTTCTCCCGCTGCGAGCGCTCTGGGGTCCGCCACCCTGGTCACCCCGACGGAGGCGGCCCGGGAGCTCGTCGAGGTGGGCCGCTTCCTGAGCCTGCGCAACTTCGTGCCGGCCACGAGCGGCAATTTCTCGCGCCGGCTGGACGCACGCACCGCGGCGGTCACGCGCTCCGGGGTGGACAAGGGCGAGCTGACCGAGGTCGATGTCCTGGTCGCGGACATCCATGCCCCGCCGCCGCCCGGCGCCTCGGCGGAGACGCCATTGCACCTCCAGCTTTACCGCGAGCGTCCCGAGGTGGGCGCCGTGCTGCACACCCACTCCGTCGTCAGCGCGCTGCTCTCCTCGCTCCGCGAGGATGACGGCGGGGTCGTGCTGCACAATCTCGAGCTGCTCAAGGCGCTCGGCGACACGCGCACCCACGAGGCGACCGTCGTCGTGCCTGTCTTCCCGAACGACCAGGACGTCCCGCGGCTGGCCGAGCGCGTCTCCGCGGAGCTCGCCCGCCGCCCGGAGGCGGTGGGGTATCTCATCGCCGGCCATGGCCTCTACGCCTGGGGCCGCTCCGTGCCCGAGGCGCGCCGCCACACGGTCGCGCTGGAGCACCTGTTGACCTGTGCGCTCGAGAGGATGAGGCTATGCCGATGAGCCACTTGATCATCTACGCCGAGGACCAGCCGTCCCGACCGCTGGGGGAGTACACCGCCCTGGACGACATCCGGCGCGAGCTGGGTGTCATTTGCGTCCACTTCGAGCGCGTGGACGCGTCCATTCCGCTGCAGGAGGGCGCCGGCCAGGACGAGGTGCTCGCCGCGTACCGCGACGTGGTCGAGGCCGAGCGCGAGGCCCACGGCTACGAGATCGTGGACGTGGTGCGCATGAAGCCGGACGCGCCCGGCGCGGAGCAGGCGCGAAAGAAGTTCCTCGCCGAGCACACGCACGCCGAGGACGAGTCCCGCCTCTTCGTGGAGGGCGGCGGCTGCTTCTACCTGCACGCCGCAGGGCGGGTGTTCCAGGTCGTGTGCGCCCGCGGCGACCTCGTCCGCGTGCCCGCGGAGATGCGGCACTGGTTCGACATGGGTCCCCGGCCCCTGTTCGCGGCCATTCGCTTCTTCGAGCGCCCGGACGGCTGGGTGGGGAGCTTCACCGGGAGCGACATCGCGGACCGCTTCCCGAGGTACGCGCCGTGAGCGGCGTGCGCGCGGTCGTCACCGACATCGAAGGCACGACCAGCTCCATCGCCTTCGTGAAGGAGGTCCTCTTCCCCTTTGCTCGGCGGCACCTCGCGGCCTTCGTGGCGTCGCGGTCGGGCGACCCGGAGGTGCGGCGACACCTGGACGAGGCGCGGGCGCTCGCCGGCGAGGTGGGGCCGGGCGATGACGCCCTCGTGGCGCTGCTGCTGCGCTGGATCGACGAGGACCGCAAGGCCACGCCGCTCAAGGCGCTACAGGGGCTGATCTGGGCGGACGGCTATGCGCGCGGCGAGCTGACAGGCCATGTCCACCCGGACGCGGCGGCGGCCCTCCAGGCCTGGCACGCGCGCGGGCTGCGCCTCTACGTCTACTCGTCCGGCTCGGTCGCCGCGCAGAAGCGGCTGTTCGGCCACACGGCGCACGGCGACCTGACGCCGCTGTTCTCCGGCTACTTCGACACCACGACCGGCCCGAAGACGGAGACGCGGTCCTACCGCCTCATCGCCCAGGCGCTCGATCTGCCGCCCGCGGACGTCCTCTTCCTCTCGGACAGCGTGGCCGAGCTGGACGCCGCCCGCGGGGCCGGGCTGCGCACCGCGTGCCTGGACCGGGGCGAGGCGCCCATCGCGCCCGGGCACGGCCACCCCACGTTCCAGAGCTTCGAGGGGCTCGATCCCCTCGCGCTTTCGAGCACAAGGCGCACCGCAGACGTGCGATAATTCAGGAATCCTACCATGTCGCGATCCCCCACACCCGTGCTCGGCGTCCTCGGCGGCAGCGGCCTCTATCAGATCGAAGGTCTGAAGGACGCCACCTGGCGCAAGGTCTCTTCGCCCTTCGGCGAGCCCTCGGACGAGCTGTGCTTCGGCACGCTCGACGGCCACCGCGTGGTGTTCCTGCCACGGCACGGCCGCGGCCATCGCATCCCGCCGTCGGAGATCAATTTCAGGGCGAACATCGACGCGCTCAAGCGCAGCGGCGTCACGGACGTGCTGTCGCTGTCCGCGGTGGGCAGCCTGCGCGAGGACCTGCCGCCGGGCACCTTCGTCGTGGTCGATCAGTTCATCGATCGCACGTTCGCGCGCCAGAAGAGCTTCTTCACGACAGGCGTGGTCGCGCACGTGTCCATGGCGAGGCCGGTGTGCCCGCGCCTCGGCGACGCGGTGATGGCCGCCTGCGAGGGCCTCGACATCGCCGTGCGGCGCGGCGGCAAGTACCTGGTCATGGAGGGGCCGCAGTTCTCGTCGCTCGCGGAGAGCGAGCTGTACCGGAGCTGGGGCTGCGACGTCATCGGCATGACCAACATGCCCGAGGCCAAGCTCGCCCGGGAGGCGGAGCTCTGTTATGCGACGGTTGCCATGGTGACGGACTTCGATTGCTGGCACCCGGACCATGACGCCGTCAGCGTGGACCAGGTGGTCGCGGTGCTGCTGCGCAATGCGGACAGGGCGCGCGCGCTGGTGAAGAGCGTGGTGCCGCTCCTCGGCATCCATGAGGGGCCGTGCCGCCACGGCTGCCAGACGGCGCTGGACAGCGCGATCATCACCGCCTCGGAGGCGCGCGATCCGGCGCTGGCCGAGCGGCTCTCCGCCGTCGCCGGCCGGGTGCTGTCCCGATGAAGGTCCACGGCGAGCCCCTGCGATCCCTCGGGGCCGCGGCCGGCCGATAGGCCGTCGACGCCGCCCGGGCGCTCGCGGCGGCGCGGCGCGCCGTGGCCCGTCGCCCCCGTCCTGGCGCGGGCTGATGCGCGCCCCGCGCGGCGCCCGTCAGACCTGCCGCAGCTTCGCCGCCGCGCGCTCGAGCGTCTCGTCGCGCTTGGCGAAGCAGAACCGCAGGACGGGACCGGGCTCCTCGCCCTGGAGGAAGGCCGAGGTCGGGATCGCGGCGACGCCGTGCTCGCGCAGGAGGCGAAGCGCGAAGTCCGTGTCCCGCTCCGTCGTGATCGCCGAGTGGTCGAGGAGCTGGAAATACGTCCCCTGGCACGGCAGCGGGCGGAACCGCGAGCCCTCGATGAGCCGCAGGAACCGGTCGCGCTTCTCCTGATAGAACGCCGCGAGGCCCTCGGCGAACGGATCACGGGCCACGACCTCGGCATACGTGTGCTGGATGGCCGCGTTCACCGAGAACGTCACGAACTGGTGCACGCGCTGGATCTCGGCCGACAGCGCCTGCGGCGCCGCGCAGTAACCGACCTTCCAGCCGGTCGTGTGGTACGTCTTGCCGAACGAGCTGATGACCACCGAGCGATCCGCCAGCTCCGGATACCGCGCGAGGCTCTCGTGCCGGCGCCCGTCAAAGAGGATGTGCTCGTAGACCTCGTCGCCGACCACGACGACGTCCCGTCCGTCCAGCACCCGCGCGAGCTCGCGCATGTCGTCGGCCGACACCATCGTGCCGGTCGGGTTGTGGGGCGAGTTGAGGAGCAGGAGCCGGGTCCGCGGCGTGAGCGCGCGCCGCACCTCGTCCCAGTCGATGCGGTACTCCGGGAAGCGGAGCGTGACGAACACCGGCGTGCCGCCGTTCAGCCGGACGGCCGGAGCATAGGAGTCATAACAGGGCTGGAACAGGATGACCTCGTCCCCGGGCCGGACGAACGCGGTGATCGTGCTGAAGAGCCCCTCGGTCGCGCCCGAGGTGATCGTGATCTCGGTGGCCGGATCGTACCGCCTGCCGTAAAGCCGCTCGAGCTTCGCGGCCAGCGCCTCGCGCAGCGCCTGCACGCCCGCCATCGGGGCATACTGGTTGTGGCCGGCGCGCATGTGGCGGGCGACGGCCTCGACCAGCTCGGGCGCGCAGTCGAAATCCGGGAAGCCTTGCGACAGGTTGATGGCGCCGTGCTCGTTCGCGAGGCGCGTCATCACCGAGAAGATGCTGACGCCGGTCGACGGCAGCTTCGAGGGGAGCAGCGGTGTGGTCATGAGGGGCTCCTCGGCCGGTTCCTGGCAGGCCGGGACCTTACCATACAACCTCGTCAGCCGGCGCTCCGGCCACCCTCCGGCCTCTCCGCGAGGATCACGGAGTTGATCACCTCGTCGTGCGGGTGAATCTCCAGCAGCGGCTCGAACGGCGCCATGCCGTGGATGTCGACCTCGGGGTAAAGCAGCGCGCGCAGGCGCTGCGAGCTGCGGACGAGGAGCAGCGCGCCCGGGCGCATGGCCCCGTGGAGGTGGTGGAGCAGGCGGCCCTTCTCGCGCCGGTTCATGCCGACGAGCGCGGCGAGGAGCACGCAGTCGAACTCCGATAGATCGGCGCAGGACAGGGCGTCGGCGCAGAGGAACTCGAGCCTGTCCGCGAGCCCGAGCCGCCGCGCGAGGGTGCGGGCGGCGGCGCACGCCTCCTCGTCGACGTCGATGTTGCTGACCGGTACGCCGAGGCGCTCGGCGAGCAGGATCGAGGTGAAGGGCAGCGGCCCGGAGCCGATGAACAGCACGCGCCGCGGCAGCTCGTCGCGCACGCCCCGCAGGCCGGAGAGCTCGAGCCGGGTCAGCTTCTCGTAGTTCGCGGCGTACGGGAAGCTCCGGAGCTCGGCCGCCGGGTCGTCCGCGGCGGCGATGCGCCGCGCCCAGTGGCGCTCCAGCTCGAGCTCGCCGCGCGAGCAGATGCGCCACAGGCTCTCCCGGATCTCGCTCACGACGGGGTCGCCGAGCACCTCGTCGGCCTCGCCATGCGATCGAGAGAGGGAGATGCTCACGAGCTCGCTGAACAGGTGGTTTACCCGCTGGCTCGGCGCGAGGGAGCCCATGCTCGCGAGCTCGTTGTAGATGCGGTGAATGCGGGTTGGAAGCGAAGTGTCGGTGATCGTGTCCATGATGCCCTCCAGATCAGCGGAGCCGCTCGTCAGGATCGGTGTGCCAGGGCAACGGCGCGACGCCCCCCTCGTAAGGCGCCGGCAAGAGGGCGCGGAGTCGCGACGCGACGTCCTCGGGCCAGCCCTCCGGGACGTATGGCAGCCGCCCATCGACCCCCGTCCGGAAGGTGTAGCGGGCGCGGACGCACTCGGGGAGATCTCGAACGGACGGGGCATACCAGAGGCTCAGCGCCGTGCGCTCCTCGTCGCCGTCGTTCGCGTGCGTGGCGTGCAGGAGCCGCACGTCGACGACGACCAGATCGCCGGCTTTGGCCGGGAGCGAGACCTCATCGGGATAGATCTGGAAGACGGGAGAGCTCGGGTCCCGCATGCGCTCCAGGTCGGGGATGCAGGCGCCGTGCAGGGGCTCGTGGAGGGCGTGGCGCCTCCTGTGGCTGCCCGGGATGACGCGGAGACAGCCGTTGTGGGGCGTCGTGTCGACGAGGTAGTAGATGAGGATCAGCTCGTGCGGCTCCGGCTCGTACGCGATCGGGTGATTCCACGTAATGCAGTCCTGGTGCCAGAAGGTCCGCGGCGTCCTCGGCAGCTTGTTGAAGACGATGCCGTGCTCGTAGCGCGGCTCGTCGAACCCGAGGCGACGGAGCGCGGCGAGGGCCCGCGGGTGCCCGATGAGATCGACGTACCCCGGCTCGCGCAGGAGGTCGAACAGGCTGCCGATGGCGACGTGCTTCTCCTGGTACCCCCTGTCCTGCTGCGGCGCGAGGATCCGCGCCGCGAGCGCGCGGTAGCGGCGCACCTCGTCGACGTCGAGGACGCCGGGGATCACGGCGTACCCCTCCGAGAGGAGGCGAGCCCGCGCCGCTCTCCCTGGCGCTGCATCCGGAGGAGGGCTCGCGATCGGCTCATCCATCACATCCATAAGGACTCCCTTCCCAAGCAACGTTCTTCTTCGAACCACGGCGCCGCGGCCGACGGGCGGTGGGACGCGCGGGGGTGAGGCGCCGAGCGCGCGACGGGAGATCAGGCGCGGGCTCGTCGGGCGCACCGCGGGACGTCGAGACCGGGCGCGCCGAGCGCGCGGGCTCCGCCGCGCGGCCCCGGCGGTCGCTGCGCATCGAGGTTGACGGGACAGCCGGCGGACTCGTCCCTGCCGGCAGGCACCTTATGTATCACAAGCAACCAAGAGTCAATTGCAAATGAGTTGCGATTCATGCGCGCGACGTCGCGCCGGGCCTGTCATTTCGCGCCCGCGATGCGGCCCGGCGCTCAGGCGGCCCGCGACGGCGCGAGGTGCGGCGCCTGGCGCCGGAGGATGCCCTCGGCCGTGTACAGGCGGGAGAACAGGTTGCGCGTGGCCGGGTCCGGGTCCTCCCAGAGCCTCCGCAGGGTCCCCGGGTCGACGAGGCCGATTCCGCTCAGAACGCAGCCCTGGTCGAAGAGGATGGCCGCCCTCTCCACGAACGGCCTCGAGAACCACATCTCCGCGGGGATGGGGAAGCCTTGCTTCTTGCGCGAGGCGATCACCGGGGGGACGAGATCCGCGAGCGCCTGCTTGTAGATCCCCTTCTCGTGGCCATCGAGCTGCTTCAGCCGGCCCTGGAAGGCGAACGCGGCGCGCACGAGCTCGGTGCTCGCGAGCGGCGAGCGGGCCTCGACGCTGTGGCGCATGCTGATGAGGTCCATCTGCCGGAACTCGTAGACGCCGAGCCGGCCGTGGAAGTGCAGGAGCTGCACGGCCTGCAGGCTGTCCAGCGGCCAGTCGCGGTAGAGCGAGAGGATCTGGCGGTACTTGCTGGTCGTCAGGCGCGCGGCGTCGTGGTGAGGCATGAGTCGCCCGAGGTCGGTCGCCCCGGACCAGTGAAAGGTCGCGTGGTAGCGCTCGGGGAGCTCGGGGAGGGGCACGTCCGCCATCGCCCGGCCGTAGGAGTAGCCGTCGAAGATCTCGTCAGGTCCGCTCCCGGAGAAGATGACGCGCGTCTCCCGCCCGGCCTCCTCGAAGAGCCGGATGAGGCAGGGCGCCTCCTGAGAGCCCAGCGGCTCACCGGCCATCTCGATCCACCGGTCGAGGTAAGCGCAGTAGTCCGTGTCCGACAGGGTGATCTCGATGTGCTGCGCGGAGAGCTCCCGGGCCAGCGCCCTCGAGTAGGCGAACTCGTCGAAGACGCTGGCGCTCCGCGGCAGGAGCTGGCCGGTCGGCTGGAAGCCGATGGAGAAGGTCCTCATCGGCAGGCCGGCGCGGCGGGCCGCGGCGAGGACCGCGGTGGAGTCGATCCCGCCGCTCAGCAGGAGCCCATAGGGGACCTCCAGGTCGAACGTCCTGCGGCAGCCCTCGGCGACGGCGTCGCTGATCTCTCGCTTGATCGCAGGGACGTCGGTCCTCGACAGGTCGCCGCGCGGTATCCGGTAGAAGCGCCCCGTCTCCTGCCGCTCGGGCGTCCTCGTCAGCCAGGTGCCGGACTCGAGCTTGCGGATCTGCCGGACGTGCGTGGCGCTGCCGAGGATGAAGCGGTGCGCGGTGAACTCCGCGAGGCCGTCGAGGTCCCAGTCCTTCCTGCGATAAGGGTTCTTGATGAGCGGGTCGATCTCCGAGGCGAAGACCAGGGCCTCGTCGTCCTCCCACAGGTAAACGGTCTTCTGCCCGGTGGGGTCGCAGGCGAGGAGGGCGGTCTGCGTCGCGCGGTCGAACAGGGCGAAGGCGAACATGCCATCGAGCCGCTCCACGCAGGCGAGCCCCCAGGCCTCGTACGCGGCGAGGATGACCTCGGTGTCCGAGGCGGTCCTGAACGGGAAGCCCGACAGCCGCTCGCGCAGATCGCGGTGGTTGTAGATCTCTCCGTTGAAGACGATGGTGAGCCGTTGATCGGCCGACGTGAGCGGCATGTCCGCGCCGGGGTTGTCGGCGTCGGTGATGCGCAGCCGGTTGCTGCCGAGCAGGGCCCAGCGCGCGCATTGCAGGGCGCCCCGCGCGTCCGGTCCGCGGTGGTGCATGGCGTCGAGGAGCGACGCCAGCTCGTCGTGCTGCGCGGCGGCGATGGGGTGCTTCTTGTTGAAGATGCCGGCGATCGAACACATCGAGGGCTCTCCTGGGGGTGGAGGGGACGGCGGCTCGGAGCGGACGTCAGGCGGTGACGGGCTCTCGAGCGCGCGCCGGGAACGCGAGCGGCAGGAGCCTCGGGAGCGCCAGGTGAAGGTAGAGAGAGCGCGTCACGCTGAACAGCAGGAAGGCCATCCAGAGCCCGTGGTTACCCCACCTGTCCGAGAGGACGGCCCAGGCGGTGAAGAAGACCAGGGAGGCTGTGAGCAGCGAGTTGCGGATGGGACCAGCCCGGGTCGCGCCCGTGAAGACGTTCTCGAGGACCATGCTCCAGAAGATGGCGATCGGGAACAGGACCATCCAGACGTAATAGCGGGTCGCCATCCGCACGATCGACTCCAGCGGCGTGAACAGCCCGAGGAGGGCCGGCCGCGCGACGAGGCACGCGAGGCTGATGGCCAGGGCGGCGAGCGAGGCGCTCCAGAACGAGAGCCGGAGGGTGGCGTGGAAGCGCTCCCGGGACTGCGCCCCGATCGCCTGGCCGCCGAGCACCCCCGCGGTGCTGCCGATCCCGCCCAGCGCGCTGGAGATGACGAGCTGCATGTGCATGAAGATCGCGTTGACGGCCAGGACCTCGGGGCCGAGCAGCGCGCTCTGGCGGGTGATCCAGCCGAAGACGCCGAGCAGGCAGGTGGTGCGCACCAGCACGTCGCCGTTCACGCGCCACATCCGGGCGATGGCGTGGAGATCGGCGACGTGCTGCCAGCGGAGATGGAGGGCCCGCAGGTGGCCTCTGCGCCAGATCACCAGGGAGCCGGCGAGGACCTTTGTCACCTCGGCCAGCACGGTTGCCGAGGCGACGCCGCTCACCCCGAGGCCGAGCACCTTGACGAAGGTGACGGTCAGGGCGAGGTTGAGCAGGTCCATCCCGACAGAGAGGAGCATCGCCCAGCGCACCTCGGCCATGCCGATGAGCCAGCCTGCGATCACATAACCCATCAGGGCGAAGGGTGCCCCCCAGATCCGCGCGTCGTAGTAGGCCGCCGCGTGGGACTCGACCGCTCCCCGAGCCCCCATCAGGTCGACGGCGACGGCCCCGATCGGGCCCTCGAGCAGCAGGAAGACGCAGCCGACCAGCCCGGCGAAGAGCAGCGGGCGAAGGAGCTGCAAGGCGGCGTCCTGCCGGTCCCCGGCGCCGCGCGCCTGGGCGGCGAAGCCGCTCGTGCTGGTCCGGAAGAAGCCGAGGAGCCAGTAGAGGGTGTTGAAGATCTGGCTGCCGACGGCGACTCCCCCCATCGTGGCCGCGTCCCCGAAGTGCCCCATGACGGCGGTGTCGGTCGCGTTCATGATGGGCCCCGACAGGCCGGCGAGGGTCAACGGAACGGCGAGCTGCCAGTACGACCCGAAGGTCAGGGCCGCCGGGCCGGGCTGCGTGCGGTGCTGTGGCATCGGCCCTGTCCTCGTCAGCGCTCGTCCAGCGTGAGGGAGAGGAGGTGCGTCAGGATCTTGTCGTAGGGAGCGGTCCAGGTCTTTCGCTGGAGGACCTCGGGCCGGAAGCCCCGCCGCAGCGCGTGCGCCACGATGCCCCGGAGGTCGCTGGCGTTCGACAGCACGGTGATGACCCTCCCGCCCGGCGCGAGCAGCGCTCGCGAGGCGATCTCGTCGAAGAAGCGCGCCATGATCGCGGAGCCCGAGAAGTTCACCCGCGTGAGATCGGGATCGTCCGAGCGCAGCGGGTTGGCGGGCGGATTGAAGACGATCACGTCGGCGCGCTCGCCGCGCGGCAGCGCGGAGAAGAGATCCGAGACCAGGAAATGATGCCGCTCGGGGTCGCGCGGGCCGGTGTGCCGCTCGAAGCTCGCGAGGCTCGACGCGACGCTCGCTTCGTGGATGTCCATGGCGCGGATCTCGCGCGCGCCGCGCTGCCGCGCGAGCACGGGCTCCACGCCCGCCCCGCATCCCATCACGATCACCGAGGCGCCCCGCGCCTCCACGAGCCCGTCGTGGAGGGCGTCGAAGATCACCTCGCTCGTCCCGCCCGGCACGAGGACGCCGGGCGGGACCGCGAACTCGAGGCCGCGATAGACGTAATCGCCCCCGGCCATCCGGGTGCCCCGGTTGACCCGCTCGATCTCCTCGGCGGGGAGCGTGGGCGGCAGCGAGAGGTAGAGGCTCCTCTCTGGCTCGGCGAGCGCGGCGAGCTCCCCTGGGCTCAGCAGCAGACGGTGAATGTCCTCGATTCGCGGCGTTCGGTCCTCCATGGCTCATGTCTCCCGGGCTCCCCCGTCGTGGGGCAGCGAGGTGCAGGGGGGGCGACTCGGGGGCTCCTCGGCGGCGGACGGCCGGATCCGGCCGCGCTTTGACGCGCTGGCCTCTTCGCGCCCGGGCGTCGCGTCGATGCGCCGGGCGGCCCACGGGAGCATGGCGCCGAGCAGCGCGAGGGCGCCGAGCAGCCCCGCGAGGCCGGGGAGGTGGATCGGCTGCCCAGTGCCCTCGAAGCGGTGGCGCGGGACGGCGTCGATGTCGAACGCCGCGAGGCCCTTGTCGTTGAAGATGAGCGGATAGAAGTACCGCTTCAGCCGCTCGTGGTAGGCGGCGATGCTGTCCCGGAAGGCGAGCTCCGTGGCCATGTCCGTGCCCGCCATCCGGTCGAGCAAGAGCTGCAGCGCGAGGGGCGGCATCACGAGGGCGGCGCGCGCGGTCCACTGCTCCCGCCGCGCGAGCGCCGCGTGGTAGGCCTCGACCTCCCGCGCGACGTGCGCGTCGCCCACCTCGTGCATGGCGTAATACCAGGGCCAGGAGAAGCGGTCCTCGGGCACGACCGTGGCGGCCCACTCGGGCCGCCGCGCGAAGAACGGATCGAGCGTCGCGCGCTTCGGCCGGTCCCAGCCCGCGTTCATCTCCTGCCGCTGGGCCAGCGTGAGCTCGACGCCGCCGCGGGCGGGCGCGGCCGTCACGATCGCGAGGTTGACGAGGGCGGGCAGGAGGACGCACCAGGCGATCCAGGCGCCCACCAGCGTGATGGCGTTCCACGCGGACGAGCGTCGCAGGGAGGCCACGAGGAACGCGAGGACGAACCAGAGCGCGATGTACGCGAGCGAGGCGAGCGCGAAGGCCCCGGCGCGCGCGTCGAGCGGGAGCCCGAGCCAGGCCACGGCGAAGGCGAGGAGCGCGAGCGCGACGGCGGCGACCAGCGCGGCGCGCAGGCCGAGCCGGAGGGCCAGGAGGCGCGACAGCCGCGTCGGCTGGGAGCAGACGAGCGGCTCGGTGCCGAGGTCCTCGTCGCGCGAGCGGACATCGTAGCTCACGCCGATGATGAGCAGCGGGACGAGGAAGATCAGGACGAACCCGTAATCGAAGCTGCCGGCGAGCTGCCGGAGCGGGTTGGCGATGTCCGCCTGGTAGAGCTGGGGCACGAGCCCGATGAAGCGCAGGTGCCGGCTGTACGGGTGGACGTCGCGCAGCCCGGTCGAGAGCGCCGTCCACGCGGTCGGCTCGTGCGCCACGGGCATCGCGAGGTAGTAGAGGACGAGCCCGAGGTCGTCCTGCGGCGCGTGGGTCTTGCGGAGATAACGCTCCTCTTCCCTGAGCTCGGGCTCGAGCGCCGCGATGACCTCGCGCTCGTTGCCGACGCGGGCCGCGCCGTCCACGATGGCGAGGGCGCCGGCCGCGAGCACGAGGCAGACGGTGACGAGCAGCATCCGCGCGCGGAGGAGCTGGCGGAGCTCCAGGCGCGCGCGTACGAGGAAGGGGCTCATGACGCCTCTCCGTGGCGACGGGGGAAGAGCGCGACGGCGAGCGAGAGCGCCGCCGCCCACGCGATCACGGCGAGGCCCGCGGGCGCGACGCGCGACAGCGCCCACGCGGCGGGGGGCCGCCTGGGCTCGAACGGGGAGAACGCGCGCCACTCGGCCGCGTCGACCCGCTGCGCCTTGTCGTCGTGCCAGCGGATCTTGGTGATGTGCAGGTGGTTCAGGCGCTGGATGAAGGCGTAGCGGTGCGCCTCGGCCTGCTCCTCGAAGTCGACGAGGTGGTGGGCGTCGGTGCCGGCGAGCCCCATCGAGAACGACCGGATCGCGAGCAGCGGGGTGAACAGGCCGGCGCGCAGCGCGAGCCCGTCCTGGGCGCGGTGCGCGGCGAACAGGCGCGTGTAGTAGTCGTTGAACACCGCGGTGCTGACCTTCTCCCCCTCGCGCATCACGACGCCGCCGTAGTTGACCGGGAGGTCCTCGACCCGCGACACGCCGTGCTCGGCCAGCGTGCGGCGCTGGAGCTCCTGGAAGCGGGGGTTACTGGGGTCGTGGCTGTCGCCGAGGTCGCGGATCGCGTGCGCCAGGTCGAGCTCGATCTGGGCCCGCGAGGGCGTCGGGTGGAGGCGGCTCGCGGCCTGGGTGGCGAGCCGCGGCACGACGATCCAGAGCGCGACCCAGAGGCCGAGCAGCGTCAGGAGGGCGCCCTGGGCGCGGCGGTGGAGGGCCGAGACGAGCACGCCGAGCGCCGTGCAGGCGGCGAGGTAGACGGCGTAGCCGCCCGCGAGCAGGCCGGCGCGGAGGAGCGTGTCCCTGGAGGCGTCGAGCACGCCGGCGAGCAGCGCGCCCGCGAGCGCGAGCGCGAGGAGCGGCGCGAGCCAGAGCGCGACGGCGAGCAGCGCCCCGAGGGCCTTGCCGGCGATGAGGACGCGCGCGTCCACGCCCTGGGAGACGGCGAGGGCCCATGTCCCCGACTCGCGCTCTCCGGCGACGCTGGCGAAGGTCATGCAGAAGAGGAGCAGCGGCAAGAGCACCTGGAGGACGAAGGCGGCGCTCGGGGTGCCGAAGCGCGCGAGCTCGCTCGACTGCGCGGCCTCGCTGAAGCTCAGGGCGTTGCGCTGGTGCGGCTCCAGGAAGATGGATGTGCCGGCGAACGACTCGAGGCCCGGATCGAAGAACCCGAGCGGGCCCGGGGGGCGGAAGGCGAACGAGCCGTAATGCGCGGCGCGGTGCGGGTGGCGTCCGGGCTGCTCGACCCACTGACGGTGGACCAGCTCCTGGAGGGCCGCCCGCTGGCGGGCCTCCCCGGTGTGCCGCGCCGCCTCGAGCAGGAACGCGGCGGCGAGGAGCGCCGCGACGAGCGCGGCGACGATGCGGAAGGTGCGGTTGCGGAACGAGCGGATCGCCTCGTGCCGCGCGGCTGTCCAGAGGGCTCTCATGCGCTGACTCCCTTGAGGGCCTCGTCGGACCGCGGCGATCTCAGAAGATCAGGGTGCCAGTCACGTACGCCGAGCGAGCGTTGCCCGGGTTGTGCTGGGCCCCGACGGCGCCGTAGTCCTTGTGCCAGATGGATGTGTCGTAAGACTGGTCGAGCAGGTTGTTCACCTCGACGCCGAGCGAGATCGTCTCGGTCGCGTCGTAGGACGCGCTCGCGTTGACGAGGACGTAGTCGCCCACCTTCCGCGAGCCGAGCTCCTCGGTGGTGTTCTCCTTGGTCAGGTAGTAATCTCCCTGCGCGTAGCAAAAGACGGAGACGAGCAGCTCCTGGAGCGGGCGGACGTCGATCCCCCCCTTGGCGCTGAAGCTCGGGACGTGGTCGAGCTCCTTGCCCTTGTTCGCGGCGAGCGCCGGCCCGGGCTCGACCTGCTCGGAGAGGGCGCGGCTGAACGCGCCCCACACGGAGAGGAGCTCGAACGGGCGGAGCGTGAGCTCGACGTCGAAGCCGCGCCGCAGCGTCTCGCCGACGTTCTCGGCGTCGCCGGAGCCGTCGCCCTTGTCCCGCACCTCGCCGCTCGCGCGCTGCTCCCAGTAGGCGAGGTGGCCCTTGAGCCACGGGGAGACGCTCGACCTGTAGCCGACCTCCCAGCCGTCGTTGATCGACGGATCGAGCGGCGCGCCCCGGGTGGCGTAGGCGCCCCGGCCCGTGCCGATCTGGAACGTGCGCCCGTAATTGGCATACAGGCTCTGGCCCTTCACCGGCGTCACCATGACGCTCGCCTTCGGCTGCCAGATGAAGCCGTAGTCGTTGAGGTCACGCTCGACCCTGCGGGGCGCCTCGCCCTCGGGCTGCTCCAGGAAGCGGCCGGCGCCGGCCAGGCGGTCGGCGCGCAGCGCGGCCACCAGCTTGACGGGCTCGATCGGGCGCGCGCTGGCCTGCACATAGGAGCCGGCGGCGTGGAGGGCGAGGTCCTCGTCGCGGAACGCGGCGCCCTGGCGCGCGCGATCCACCGAGGGGAAGCGCTGATACCTGCTGTCCTGGAGCTGGTAATCGACCCCCCACTCGACGGCGAGGCCGAGCGCCCGGGGATCGCGCGTCCGGTAGGTGAGCACCGAGATGGCGCCGTACTGCCTGTCGTCCTCGACGCGCATCTGCTGGGAGAGCTCCGGGTCGAACCTCACCCAGCGGTCCCGCAAGAACGCCTGTCCGTAGGCCTTGAGCTGCCAGGAGAGGCCCTCGGCGAGCTCGTGATCCAGGTGGACGCTGGCGTGGAGCGTCGACTGCCGGCCGCCGTCGGCCGCCGAGTGGGCGGGCGACGCGGTGGGCCGCGCGCGCGCGTCCTCGGCGGACAGGTAGCCGGGCGCGTCCGCGTCGAGCAGCATGCCCCGGAGGATGAGCCCGACCCGGAGCTCCCTGGACGGCTCGTAAAACCACTTGGCCGAGCCGGCGACCTTGTCGCTCCGCGCGTGATCGCGGTAGCCGTCCGACCCGTGGTAGCCGGCGAAGTAGGTCTGGCTCAGCGTGTCGTCCTGGGTCGCGACGAGCACCTGGGGCTCGACGGTCCAGAAGCTGCCGGCGCGGAGCCGGGCGACGCGCTCGTTCCCGGTCTTGCGCGTGACGACGTCGACGTTGCCGGCGACGTTGTTGAGCCCGTAGCGCGGGTCGTTCGTGCCCTTGACGACCTCCATCCGCTCGATCTCGAGCGGGAAGACCGCCTTCATGTCGGGGAGGCCGACGTGGTGGTTGCTCGGGATGCCGTCGATGAGCAGCTTCGTGTGCGCGACGTCGCCTTGCGTGTTGAAGCCGCGGAGCCCGAGATCGGCGGTGATGATGCCCTGGTTGAACGACTCGACGTAGACCGCTGGCGCGCGCCGGAGCAGCTCCAGCGGCTCGGCGGTGCTCTGCTTCTGGAGCTCCTCGCCGCCGAGGATGTCGACCGAGGTCAGGACGTCGGCGCTGTCGCTCGGGCCGATCCGCTGGCCGATGACGACGACCTCCTCGGCGGGCGGGGGCGAGGCGTCGAGCGCTGCGGTCTCCGGCGCGGGCGGCGCGGCCTGCTCGGGCGGCGCGGCCTCGGCGGCGCGCGCCGCGACGAGCGCGGCGAGCGCCGTCGCCAGGCCGGCGGCCCGGGGGCGCAGGCTCGGGCTCATGACAGGGCCTCGGGCGCGGCGCGGCGCGAGGGGGGCGGGGGAGCCGCGCGCTCGGGACCCTCGAAGTGCCGGCGATACAGCGAGAGGACGTCGGCCTCGGACAGGCCGGCTGCGCTCGCGACGTGGATCAGCCGGCCCGCCTTCATGATGCCGATCCGGTGGGCGATGCTCGCCACGGCGCCGAGATCGTGGGTCACCATCAGCACGGCCGCG
Organism: Sorangium cellulosum; assembly: GCF_004135735.1. Taxonomy (GTDB): domain Bacteria; phylum Myxococcota_A; class Polyangia; order Polyangiales; family Polyangiaceae; genus Sorangium; species Sorangium cellulosum_F. The sequence continues at coordinate 10,522,439 of NZ_CP012670.1, forward strand.
CCGCGGTCGCTCTCGCGCCGGATCGCGGCGCACAGCTCGCGGACGGCGCCCGGATCGAGGCCCGAGGTCGGCTCGTCGAGGAGCAGCGCGCCCGCGCTCCTGGCCTGCGACAGGGCGAGCACCACCTTCTGCCGCATGCCCTTGGAGTAGCCGCCCGCGGGGCGGTGCGCCGCGCCCTCGGGCAGCCCGGCGGCGACGAGCAGCCGCGAGAGCTCCGCGGGCGAAGGCGCGCGCGCGCCCGAGAGGCCGAGGAAATAGGCGAGGTTCTCGCAGCCGGTGAGGTGCGGATAGAGCCGCACCTGCTCGGGGACATAGGCGATCTTCCGGCGCGCCCCGATCGGATCGGGCTCCACGTGGGCGCCCGCCACGTAGGCCGCGCCGGACGAGGGCCTCGTGAAGCCGAGGAAGAGGTTCAGGGTGGTGGTCTTGCCCGCCCCGTTCGGGCCGAGGAGGCAGAAGACCTCGCCGGCCGGGATCTCGAGATCGAGCGCGTCGAGCGCGGCGGCGCCGCCATAGGACTTCGAGAGCTTCTTTGCAGCAAGCATGACGGTACGGCCGGGGCCATCGCCGCCGGCGGCGCACCTTATGCGACCGAAACAACTGGAAGTCAATTGCAAATGTGATGCATTTGCATGTGTGTGACGTCGCCGCTGCGCGGGGGCGTGCTCGGCGGGCGCAGGGGGCGTATCGCGCCTCGGGAGGCGTTCGCCAGGAGCAGCTCGGCGCGGCGCCATCGGGGACTGGCCCGAAGACCTCGCCGAGGTCGCGCTCGCCGCGCAGCGCCGCTATCGGGACGCCGCCGAAGCGCGGCTGGCCAGGCGCTGATGCGCGCGGAGACGTCTCGGCGCCTCGTCTCCCCCAGGACGACGCCGCACGCAGCCTGTTTGCCGGTGCGTCGCGGCGTGTCCGTGCGCTCCGGACGATCGTGTGGGTCAACCCGGGGGGCGAGGGCGACCGCGCCCGCTCCTGGCTGGACGGCGGCGCTCCGCCCGCGGTCGCCTACCGGCTCCGCGCCGGCACGCCGCGCACGTGATACGGTGCCCGCCGCCGGCGTGGGGGGAACGGCGCTTCGCTCGCCTCTGCGCGCCGCAGAGAGGGGGATACCGTGCGTCTCAAGGACAGGGTGGCGCTCGTCACCGGGGCGAGCAGGGGGATCGGGAGGGCCAGCGCGCTGGCGCTGAGCCGCGAGGGGGCCGTCGTGGTCGGCGTGGCGCGGACCGGGGCGGATCTGGCGGCGCTCGAGCGGGAGATCCTCGCGGCGGGCGGCCGCTGCCTGATGATCGAGGCCGACGTCACGCGCGCGGCGTCGGTCGCCGCGTGCGTGGAGCGGGCGGTGAGCGAGCTCGGGCGGATCGACCTCCTCGTCAACAACGCGGGGATCGGCGGCTACCGGCCGTTCCTCGAGTGGTCCGAGGAGGACTACGACCGCATCATGTCGACGAACGTGAAGGGGACGTGGCTGTTCTGCCGCGAGGTCATCCCCCACATGCGCCGCCAGGGGGGAGGCCACATCATCAATCTCGCCAGCGTCGCCGGCCTCCAGGGCTATCCGCGCGAGGCCATCTACTGTGCGTCGAAGTTCGCGCAGGTCGGGTTGACCCAGGCGCTCGACCGCGAGTTCTGGCAGGAGAACATCAAGGTGAGCGCCGTCTGTCCGGGCGGCGTCGAGACCCACTTCGCGCTCGGCGACGGCCGCACCGCCGGCTCGGAGCGCCTGCGGGGCTTCTCCACGGCGGAGGACGTGGCCGAGGCCGTCGTGCTCGCCGCGCTGCCCCGGGAGCGCTCCCGCATCGTGCAGATCGTGATGCGACCGATGAACGAAGCCAGCTAGAGCGCCGAGCGGGTCGAGGCCACACCGGACCCCGCGAGGGCGCGTCGCCGCTCGGCGGGCAGCTCGAGCGGCTCTCCCTGGCCCGCGCTTCCCACGACGCGCGCGGGTTCGTCGGACGAGGCACCTCGACGAAGCGCGAGGACGGGGCTCCAGGCACGTCGACCATCTCCCTCCTGAGATAACCAGCCTCGCTGCGGGCGTCGGCAGGATGGCGGCGCCGGGGCGGGGCCGGCCCCTCGTCGAATTTGCAGCTCCTGGGTGGAACGCCCGTATTCGACATGACGCGACGTGCCGGACCGCCCCGCTGAGCAGGTGGGGGTCACCGCCGACGCCTCGCCGCGACCGGGAGCCGGCGCGATGCCCCGGGCATTCTTGTTGCAACCTCCCGCGGCGAGGTGGTGAAGCGCCCTGTCATGCACGCTTCATCGCAACCGAAAAAGGAGGGATGTATGAGCACTCATCGAACAACGGGTCGCGCTCTCCAGACCGGCTTCGGGCTCGCGCTCGCGGCCGCGTTCGCCCTCGTGAACGGCTGCGCGGCGATGGACGCGGCCAACGAGGCGGGACAACCGGAGGTCGAGCCGATCGAGGATGCCCAGGGAGCCGTCCTCGATTCGGGGATCTTTCGCTGTACCATCGGGGGAGGGCAGCCGGGATACCTGATTGTCCAGCCAGATCCCTACTCGACCTGCACTCGGCACGCCGGGTACAGGCCCGGTGCTTCCGGGAAGTACTGCGTCGGCGGCGCTTGCCCGTCCTGCTGGGTCCTCGCCAGGGATCTCCAGTGCATCCTGCAGAACTAGCGCGCTGGGGACGGGGCGAGGCGGCGGCCTGACCTGCGCCTGGCCCGTTCGATCCTGCCTCCGGCCCCGGGGTGAGGGGGGACGTCGGGGCCCGCTGCGGCTCGAGGCGATGGCGTCGGGGGGGGCCAGCGTGGTGTCCGCGTGCCGCGGGTCGACGAACAACGGAGCGAACATATGAACACTCGTCATCATCCCATGGGGCGCGCACTTCAGGCCGGGGCCGGGCTCGCGGTCCTCGCCGCGTTCGCCCACATGATCGGCTGTCTCTCGGCCGACCCCGCCGGCGAGCCGGGGCGACGCGCGGGCGCGTCGATCGGAGAGGGGGCGGAGGCGGTCACGGCGGGTATCTACCGCTGCGCGAGCGGCAGGAGGGGGGAGGGATCGCTGGTCGTCCACCCGAACGGGACCTGCGTCCAGTACACCAGCAACCTGGCGGGGGCCTCCGGGCAATACTGCGACGACGACGGCTGCCTGGCGTGCCGGGACCTCAGCCGTCGCATCGGTTGCCTGCTGATCAGCCGGCATGGCGAGCCGCTCGGGCTCGCTCCAGGGACGCGCCTCTATCGCTGCACCGTCGCAGGGGGGACGATGAACGGGACGCTGGTGATCAGGCCGGACGCGACGTGCACCTCGTACGACATACGGCTCGCCGGCGCTTCCGACGAGCATTGCCCCGAAGGCGTCTGCCCGTCGTGCTGGGCCCTCGGCCGCGACCTCGGGTGTCACATGACCCCGTGACCGCCCGTGTCCCGGGCGCCGGCGGGGCGAGCTCGGGGTCCAGGCTCGCGCCGCGGCCGTCGCCCGTGGCCGCGCCGCCGTCGCCGCGCTCACCGCAGATCGGGCTCAGAACGCGCCGACCTCGCCGAGCAGCGTCCCGTTCTCGATCAGGTAGATATGGCCCCCAGGGGTCGACTCGCCCGCGCCCCAGCGCAGCTCGACGGAGAGCTCGAAGGCGCCGCCGCACCCCGCGCAGCCGCCAGCGCCGCGGCGATCCGGGCCTGAATTCCTACAACCTGTTCAGCGTCGCGCGCCGTGACCTCGAGCGGCTGCGGGCCTTGCACGTGCGGTATTTCCACGAGCTCCGCCAGATCGTCTCGGACTCGCGCGATCCCGACTGCGTCGCGCTGGTGGCGATGCTGCTCTTCGAGCTGGGCGCGTCAGGCTCCCTGCGCCGTGGGCCTGCTGCGCCCGGGGGCTCGCTGGGGCGATAGCGAAGGCGCCGGGCGCGCTCCGGGTGACATCGATGTCCGTCGGAGCGTGAGTCGGGGTGGTGCGTGAGACAGGAGTGTGGCGGGGATTTCGTCCTGCCGGCGATCGGCGTTACCTTTCGGAGATGCACCCTGGCACACCGTGGCCCGCGCCGCGCGGGGACACCCCTCGTCGCTTCGAGGCCGTGAGCTCGCCGTCGAAGGGGTTCGGGGTCTCGGCCATCCTCGTGAGCCTCGCCCTCTTCGCCGGGCTCGCGGGGCTCGCCGCCGTGCTGCCGCCTCGGGCGATGAAGGCGGTCGTGCCCGTCGGCTTCATCGTCGTCATCGCCATTTACGGCTTCCTCGTCGCGCCCACGCTCCGCGGCAAGAAGGCGGTGCTGGACGTCGATCGCGACCGCCTCCTCGTCGACGAGGGCCGAGGGGGCGTCTTCGCGCTCCCGGGCGCCTCGCTCGGCCTCTGGCGCATGCCGGGCACCGGGGTCACCCTGGGCACCGTGCTCCACCTGGCGGGCGGCAAGCGCCCGCTGCGCATCGGCGGCCGCGATCACCGGCCCGGGGCGGCGCACCGCCTGGCCGCGCCCCCCGTCGAGAGCGTCGACGTGGCTCTCCCCGCGGGCGCCTTCGAGGCGCTGCTCGCCTCGGTGCCCTCGCTGGCCACGGTCCCCGGTCACGCCGCACACGGGCCGCTTCGCGTCTCGCTCATGCCGAACCCTTCCTCGCTGCGCGGCGGGCTCTCGGCGATGGCGCCCTGGCTCCTCACGATGGCGCTCGTCGGCGTCGTGAGCGTCGCGCTCGGAGCGCTGGGGGTCCTCGACTCGGCGGCTGGACGGTGGGTGGCGATGCCGCTCACCCTGCTCATCATCGTGGCCGGGCTCGTGACGACGGTCGTGCGCTCATCGCGGCCGCGCCCTGCGCTCGAGCTCGAGCTGGACCCGCGCGAGCTCCGGCTGCACGACCCGAAGACGGGCCGGCTCCTCGCCGCGGCGCCGCTCGGCGCCGTCTCCGGCACGCGCGGTTTCTCCCTGTTCCGCATGCGCAGCGGCACGTTCACGTTCGCCGCCCTCGTCCTCCGCGTCCCGGGCCACGGCGACGTGACCCTGGGGGTGCACGACACGCGCTTCGCGTGGGCCGACGCGGTCCCGCGCCTGCCCGCGCCCCGCTACGTCGTCGGCCCGCCGGACTGGAACGCGGTCGTCGAGTGCTTCGGCCTCCAGCGGCTCCTCGTCGTGCACGACGACCACGCCGTGTAGCCTCGCGGCTCCTCGTCGTGCACGACGATCACGCCGTGTAGCATCGCGCGGAGCGATCGCGCGCCAGCGCGGGAGCTCGGCCCGCCCACGCCGCACCCACCCGGAGGACGACTCGCCATGCGCCGGATCCACCTCTTTGAGCTCGAGGATTTCGACTGGGTTCCACGCGCCGTCCGCGACGGCGCCACCGATCTCCTCGATCTGGGCTTCACGAAGATCGGCTTCTATGACGGCGTAGCTCCCAGGCTCCTCGCGCTGCTCGAGGCGACCGGGGCCAGGCGCGTGGTCGACGTCTGCTCGGGCGGAGGGGGCGGCACGCTGCACATGCGCCGCCTCGTGCGCGCGGCGGGCAGCGAGGTCGAGCTCGTGCTGACGGATCGGAACCCGAGCGAGGCGGGCATGGCGCGCGTCCGCGCGCTCGGGGATGCGCGGACCTCGTACCTGGAGCGGCCGGTCGACGCGATGGCGGGGCCCGGCGCGGTCGACGGCGCGGCGCTCGACGGCGTGCGCACCATGTCGGGCGCGCTGCACCACTTCCGGCCCGACGAGGTGCGCGCCTTGATCTCGAGCATCGTCGCGCAGGGCGCGCCGCTCGCGTTCTTCGACGTGGCGGCGTCGCCGGCGCTCCGGCGGGCGCCCGTCGTGCTCGCGCCGCCCGCGATGGCGATGAACATGATCGTGCTCTTCGTGGGCGCGCTCTTCCTCGTCCCGCTGGTGCGCCCGTTCCGCCTGACGCGGGTGCTCCTGACGTACCTCTTGCCGCTGATCCCGCTGCTGTTCGCCTGGGATGGCACGGTCTCGGCGCTGCGCGCCTACACCGCGGACGAGGTGCTCGCCATCGCGCGCTCCGTGCCCGGCGGCGACCGCTATGTGTGGGAGGCGGGCGTCGCGGGATCCGCGCTGTTCCTGACGGGAATGCCGGCGCGCGCGGCGTGACGAGGGGCGGCCCCGGCGCCGCTCACGGCGGCGCGACGAACGACGCCGGCCCGGCCACCGCGGGCGACGGATCCCGCCGGTACACCTCGAGCAGCGCGCGCCGCTCCTTCGACCACCCGTTCTTCGGCGCCGCCGCCCGCTCGAGCGCCGCGAGCGCGAGCCGGCGCAGCCGCGGATCGCGGCTCTCGCGCAGCCGCTCCTCGAGGCGCGCCGGATGCACGCAGCCCCGCACGGCGGCGATGGCGGCGACCATCGCGTCGTGGTGCAGGAGGTCCCGCTCGGCGAGCTCGGCGAGCGCCTCCGAGAGCCCCTTCCAGTCGAGCAGGCGCGCCGCGAGCGCGAGATACTGAGGCGTCGCCAGCGCGTCCGCCTTCAGCGCGGCCAGCACCCCGTGGCCGACCGCCACGTGATGCGGCGGGGCGTAGGGGCCGAGCCGCGCCGAGAGCGCCGGCAGGAACGCCACGAGGTGCCGCCGCTCCGGCAAGAGCGCCTCGATCCGCTGGACCACGGCATCGGTCTCGCCCTCCGGCCGCATCCGGGCGAGCACGGCGGACAGCGCCTCGGCCGCCTCCTCCGGCGCGGGCGTCCCGAGGTGCGCGAGCAGCCGGCGGAAGAGCGACCGCTGCTCGTCGCGGAGCGGCAGGTACGCGGCGCGGCGGAGCAGGGCGAGCCGCGCCTCCGGCTCCGCCCGCCCGAGGATCGTGGCGAGCAGGTCCACCACGCGCGCCTCGGCCGCGGGCGACAGCCGGCCGAGCGGGACGTCCGCGAGCTTCGAGGCCACGATCCAGTCGGGATCGCGCGCGGCGCGCTCGAAGACGGCCCAGGTCTCGGGCCGCTCCAGGTGGTCCCAGAGCGCGCGGAGCAGCGCGATCCGCACGTCGCGGTGCGTCCCTGGGGCGTCCAGCCGGAGCAGGTCGTGGTAGGCGTCGTCGCCGCCCACCTCGCCGAGCAGGCGCACCACCTCCTTGGCCACGGTCACCTTCGTGGTCGGCACCGCCCGGAGCTCCGCCAGCACCCGCTCCTGGCGCATGTCGGCGAACGCCTTCCGGAGCGCGTAGATGGCCCAGCGCGCGCGATCGTCGCCCAGGCACTCGATGAGGACCGGCACGCCCTGGCCGGCGTCGAGCCACGGCAGGCCCCGGATCGCCATCTCCCGCACGGGCGGCCGCGGATCCGAGGCGAACGGGGTGATCGCCGACGCGTCGGCGTACGCGAGCCGGACCAGCGTGGAGAGGGCGAACCTGAGCGTGGGGACGTCGCACGTCGCGTCCGCGAGCAGCGCGCGCAGGCCGGCGGCGTACTGCTCCTGCTGCCTCGCCGTCCAGCGGCCGTGGCCCGCCTCGAAGTCGATCACCCAGTGCGTCCGCCCCGTGGCGAACCGGCCCGTCATCGGCCGGCCCTCCAGCAGCGGGTCGAGCAGGTCCTGGCGCCTGAGGCTCACGAGCCTGGCCACGGTGTCGATCAGGACGAAGCTCCGGTCCTCGCGCAGGAGCTCGGGCACGAGCCGCGCGAGCCTCGGCCGATCGTGCGCGCGGAGCAGGGCCAGCGCGCGGCCCGCGACGCCGGCGAAGGGGAGCTCGCGGGCCAGCCGCTCCAGCGCCCCGAGCACCGGCGGCACCGCCGCGAGGCGCTCGCCGAGGCTCTGCGCGAGCCAGATCACCGCGGCGGCGCGCTCCTTGGTGCACCACAGGTCCACGAGCTGCGCGAGCGCCGGGGCGAGCCGCGCCGCCTCCTCCCGCGTGAGCCCCTCGCCGAGGCCCAGGGTCGCGATCGCGCCGCGCACCGACAGGAGCCTCGCGAGCCAGCGCGCGCCCCACGCCCCGTCGACGCGGAACAGGCGGACCACGAGCCGCTCCACGGCGGCCGCGGTGGCCGGGGACAGGTCCGCCGCGTCGAGCGCGTCCTGCACCACCTGGCCCACGTCCTCCAGGTGCTCGGGGCCGAACCGGGCCACGGGCAGCGCGGCGAGGGCCTCGATCATCGCGCGCCGCACCGGGTCCTGCTCGAACTTGCGGCCGCGCACGTTCTTGAGGGCCTCGGCGAGCGCCCCCCGGTCGTGCAGCACGGTCGCGACGAGGAGCCGCTGCGCCTTCGCCCGCTCCTCGCCCTCGGGGTGCCCGAGGAACGGCGCGAGCGCCGCCCTGGCCTCGGCGAAGCCCAGGAGGCGCGCGTACGCCATCCGCCGGTCCGGCCTGGTGGTGAGCGCGGGGCAGTCGTCGAGGTGCCGCCGCGCCTCGCGCTCGCGCAGGTCGCGCGGCAAGAAGTCGAGCACCTCGGGCTTGATCGTGCCGTCGGACCCTCTGGCGGCGTACGACCAGCGCTCGAACGCCCGCTCCCGGGCCGCGATCTCCCCGGGCGACCCGGCGGTCACGTGGCGGAACAGGAACGCGCCGAAGCCACCTCGCTCGCCGGCGAGGAAGGCCCGCAAGACCGCCTGCCGATCGTCGGCCGCGAGGCGCAGGAACCACCGCACGCCGCGCTTCCCGTCGCCGAGGGCGGCCCAGGCGTGGCGGACGAGGTAATCGAGGCGCTCGGCGCCGAGCGCGGGCGCGACCTTGTCGAAGCGCGCGACCTCGAAGGCGCCCGGCGGCCGCGCGGGGCGGCCGCCCTCGTGGCGGGCCTTGAGGAGGTCGAACGTGTCGCGCGGGCGCGCGCGGACCAGCACGCGGAGGGCGCCGGAGAGGGAGGAGGGCTCTTCGCCGAGCTGGAAGAGGGACTGGACGAGCCGGAGCGCCGCGTCGGGGGCGCGCCGGGCGAGCGGGGCGAGCAGCGACGCGAGGCGATAACGCTGCCGGACGTCCAGCGCCCGGGAGCGCTCGATCGACGCCTGGAACCAGCGCCCCGTGACCGCCGGGTGCCTGTCGGCGAGCCGATCGAGGCACGACGGGCCGCCCGCCTCGTCGATGTCGCGCAGGTGCGCCGACACGAGCGGCTCGGAGCCGAACGGGAGCAGGTCCACGATCGTCGGATCGCGCCCCTGCTCCATGCGCGCGGCGAGGAACGCGTCCACGACCGCGACGCGCTTGCGCCGCGCGAGGGCGGCCACCGTGCGCCGGAGGAGGCGCCGCCCGACGATGGCGTCGAGCGCCGCGAGCGCCTGCGCGTCGTCGCAGAAGCGGGGCACCATGCGGGCCGCCCGGCGCCGCACGGTGCGGGACGGGTCCGAGAGGGCCGCGACGACGCGCGCGCCGTCTCCGGTGCCGTGGACGCCGAGCAGCGCGAGGAGGCGCTCGTACGGCTGCGCGCTGGCCGAGAGCGCGGCGAGGATCGCGCGGGCGCCGGCGTCGCCGGCCGCGGCGTCGCGCCCGAGCGAGACGACGCGGCGGACGCGGTCGTCATTCTTCAGCGGCTCGATCTCGGCGCGGAAGGCGGCGGTGTCCATGGGCGTCGATCGTATCCCGTGCGGGCGCGCCGGTGGCCGCTGCTGTGCTGCCGGACGCCGGCGAACCGGCCTGTGCGGGTCTCCCGCCGACCACGGCAGGGACCAGGGATGGGATCACCCGCTCGCCCCTCGGCGTGCAGGAGAGCCTGGACTGGATATCGAGCCCACGGACCTGCCCTCGTTCACTTCAGATGACCTATTTGTCTCGACGACGCTCCTGGGCGGCACCGTGGGGTCCGATAGGAACGAGCTCGAGCGCTCGCACCTCCTGGTCGGCCACTCCGAGCCCTGCGTCACCCGAGGTCGTCGCGGAGCGCAGGCCCCGTGCGCGACGGCCCCGGGACGAGCCTGGGTGACAACGTACAAGTGAGCACCCGGCCGGCCAGGATCTCGACTGGCCCTCGACTCGCTCGGCGCGCACCATCTCCCAGATGTCGGTGAGCGTGGCCCTCACGATCTTCCGATCAGGGCAGCTCGCCTCGCGCGCCACCGCGACCGGGCAGACTGCGCGAGAGCGCACAGGGCGCCTCCAGCCCGCGCTGGCCCGCCGCCGGATCCGGCCCGCACGTATCGATGGTGCTGGAAGTCGGGGCGAGAATGTTCCATGATGAAAGTCGGCTCCGCGTGCGCGCCGCGGTACCGTTTCACCCAGATATCCTCCCTGGTTGCGCCTGCCGGCTCGTGACGGAGAGAGAATTGAGCATCGAAGCGGGAAGATGGGGGGAGCCATGGGAGCTCGTCGCCTCTTTCCGTGAGCTCGCCCCGCCTTTCCGTGAGCTCGCCCTCTCCGGGACAACCGGGGATCGACCGAACGATGTGCCTGGCGTCCCATGACCGGGCGACGGGGGGCCGCGAGCATCAGGCGCCCCAGGTCGCCCCTGAGAGCGTGCATCGTTTCACGCTCCCGGCCCTCTTCGAGAACCCGACGACTGACCTGTGTCCATTTCCTGGAGGTGAGATGTCCGTTGAAGGATCGAGACAACGTGATGAGAGCATGGCGCGGTGGGAGGGCCGCGTCCGATTTCCTCGGCTCGACCCCGGCGTCGACCAGCACGAGGAGTACTGCGAGATCGCCGTGGATGGGCGCTGGGCCCCGCTGCGGATGCACGACTATGGCAAGATCTTTGCCGAGCCGGGGCTCTACGAGTATCTCTTCTATGATCGGCTGCAATGCCGATCACCGAGCCGGGTGGTGGGTCTGCTCGATGACGTCCGGCGCGATCTGGGGTTGAGTGGAGAGGTGCGCGTGCTGGACCTGGGGGCCGGCAACGGCATCGTCGCGGAGAGGCTGCGCTCGCGCGGCATCACGGACGTGTGGGGGGTCGACCTCCTGGAGCAGGCCAAGGCCGCGGCCGAGCGAGACCGCCCCGGCATGTACCGCGGCTACGTCGCCGGCGACATCTGCTCGCTGACCGAGCGGGAGCGGCAGATGCTGATCGACGCCCGCCTGAACACGATGACGTGCGTTGCGGCGCTGGGCTTCGGGGACATCCCCCACCAGGCCTTCATCGCCGCCGTGAACCTGATAGAGGACGGCGGACTCGTGGCGTTCAACATCAAGGAGGCCTTCCTCGACACGAAATACAGATTCGGGTTCTCGCACCTGATCCGGACGGTGTTCGAGCAGAAGCTATTCCGCCTCGAAGCCAGCCACCGCTATGTGCACAGGCGGTCGTCGCAGGGCGTGCCGCTCTATTATACCGCGATGGTGGCCACCAAGCTGCGGCACATCCCCGTCGACCTCATCGACTGATCCGCTCGTCCCCGGAGGCCGCGCCGCGCGCGGGGTCGGGGACCCATCCCGACCGTTCGGGGGATCACAGCGCCCCGCCGAGCCAGGCCGCGGCCTCGGCGGGGGTCTTCTTGTCCTGATCGCGATCGACCATCAGGCTCGCTTGCCGCATCCTCTCGACCGGGATCGCGCCGAGCAGGGGCGTGAGCGCGGCGATGACGCGCGCGTCGTCCGCGACGCGGGGCGACAGGAGGATGACCGCGTCGTACGGCGGGAACGCACGGCGAGGATCGGAGAGGACGATCAGGTCGAGCGCATCGATCCGGCCGTCGCTGGAGAACGCGGTGATCACGTCGACCTCGCCGCGCTGGACCGCGCCGTACATGAACGTCGAGTCGAAGCTCGCCGCCTCGCGGAACCGGAGGCCGTAGGCGTCGCGGACGCGCGGCCACTCCGGACGCTGCAGAAACTCGTAGTCCGCGCCGAGGCGGAGCGACGCCGCGTGTCGCGCGAGGTCGTCGATCGTCCGAATGGCGAGCTCTTCCGCGCGGTCGCGCCGCATCGCGAAGGCGTAGGCGTTCTCGAACCCGAGCGGGCCGAGGCAGCGCACCTGCGCCTCCAGCGCGAGCCAGCCGGTGATCCCGGCGAGGACCTCCCACGACGGCCGGGCGTCGGTGCGCTTCATCGTGTTCGCCCAGATCGTCCCGGTATAGTCGACGTAGACGTCGATCTGGCTCTGCACGAGCGCGTCGAAGGCGACCGTGGAGCCGAGGCTCTCCGCGCGCGCCACGTTCAGGCCGACGTCGCGGAGCTTCGCCCCGATGAGGGCCGCGAGCACGTATTGCTCGGTGAACGTCTTCGAGCCCACGCGGACCTCCGTGACGGCGCTCCGCTCGACGGGCGGCGCGGCGTCCTCCGCCGCCGTCCTCGGACCACCGCGCCCCCACGCGACGACGGCGTCGGCGACGGCGCCGACGCCCAGCACGAGGGTGAGCCCGATGCCGGCGCCGAGCGCGCGGGCTCGGCTCCCCGAGCGCGCCGCCGACTCGAGGAGCGCGATGAGCTGGTCGAGCACGAGCGCGAGCAGCGCGGCGGCCACGCAGCCGACGAGGACGGCCGTCCAGTTGCGCGTCTGGAGGCCGCCGAAGATGAAATTCCCGAGGCTCGTCTGCCCGATCGGCGTGGCCAGCGTGGCGGTGCCCACCACCCAGACGGCCGCGGTGCGGATCCCCGCGAGGATGACCGGCGCAGCCAGCGGCAGCTCGACCCGCCGGAGCACCTGGCCGGAGGTCATCCCCATGCAGCGCGCCGCCTCGGTGAGCGCGGGATCGACGCCGGCGATCCCGGTGACGGTGTTCCGCAGGATCGGCAGCATGCTGTAGAGGACGAGCGCGACGAGGGCGGGCCAGAACCCGAATCCGCCGAGGAGCGGCACCATGAGCGCGAGCAGGGCGAGGCTCGGGATCGTCTGGACGACGCCCGCCGCCGCCAGCGCTGGCCACCTGAGGCGTGGGCTCCTGGCCAGGAGGATCGACGCGGGCAAGCTGATGGCGACCCCGAGGGCGAGCGCGATCACCACGAGCGTGACGTGCTGGTCGAGGTAGCGCGGCAGCCGCACGAGCTGTTGGCGCAGGTTCTCGCTCATGCCCCGGCCGCGTCCGCCCGCGTGAGGCGCAGGAGCTGCTCGATCTGGCGCCTGGGCGCCTGCATGAGCGCGCGGACGTACTCCGTCGCGGGCGCCGAGAGGAGCTCGCCTGGTGGGGCGAGCTGGACGATGCGCCCCTCGTCCATGACCGCGATCCGGTCGGCGAGGAGCAGCGCTTCGGTCATGTCGTGGGTGACCATCAGCGTGGTGAGGCCGAGCTCCAGGTGGATGCGCCGGTACTCGGCCTGCAGCGCGTCGCGCGTGAGCGGGTCGAGCGCGCCGAAGGGCTCGTCCAGCAGCATGACCTGCGGCCGCGCGGCGAGCGCGCGCGCGACCCCCACGCGCTGGGCCTGGCCGCCGGAGAGCTCGCGCGGCGAGCGGTGGCGGTAGCGCGCAGGCGGGAGCCGCACGAGCTCGAGGAGCTCGTCGACGCGGGCGTCGATCTTCTGTCGCGACCAGCGGAGCAGCGCAGGGACGATCGCGATGTTCTCGGCGACGGTCATGTGTGGAAACAGGCCTGTCCGCTGGAGCACGTACCCGATGGAACGGCGCAGCGCGACGGGGTCCATGGCCCGCGTGTCCTTGCCATCGACGACGATTGTCCCGTCGGTCGGCTCGATGACGCGATTCACCATTTTCAGCGTAGTCGTCTTCCCACACCCCGACTGCCCGAGCAGGACGACGAGCTCCCCTCTGGCGATATGGAGCGACACCTCGCGAACGGCGAACACCTTGCCATCGAAGCTCTTCTTCACGGCGTCGAGCCGGATCATGGAGACCCTGGGCGGGCGGTCGAGGGCGGGGAGGGGGTGGATCGACGCACGACGTCCCGGACCATAGGCCCAACCCCCGATGTCGCGCAACCCTGCCGAGGCAGCCCCGGGTCACGCGCCAAACGCACCTTCCCCACGCCGACGCGCCGGAGCCGTCGCCTGCCTCGGCCCGCCTCTTCGCCTCAGCCCGCCTCGCTGTCGCCCTCCCCGCCGGCGGTTGATTCTCCTGGTCCTCGTTCAGCCCGTGGAGGACGTTGTGCTCGTACACGACATCAACGCTCCTCGCCGCGAAGGCGGAGAGGTCCTCGGCGCGCCCGCCGCCGTCGCGATGTTCGCGCGGCTCGTGTGCCGGGCGATGTTGGCGCGGCGCGGGAGGGGATCCATCGCCGTCAGGCCGCCGACCCGGAGGAGATCGATCGGATCACCCCTTGAGGGTCGCCCCGTGGATGTGCTCGGCGAGATCGGCGTACTTCATGCGAAACCGGCCGCCGCCCTCGGGGACCGGCGCGCGGGGCGGGGGGCCCTGGCACTTGTCCCATCCCCAGGGGTTGCGCAGGATGGCCGAGCGGGCCACGCCGTCGGCCCCGCGCTCGATCTTCTCGACCGCGACCCAGTGGTAGCCCTCGCGCCACTTGAGGAGCGCGGGCACCCGCTCGCCGCGGTCCACCGCCCTGGCGACGTCCTCCGCCACGGACGCGCCGCTGCGCAGCAGCGATGAGACGCTCGTGTAGCTGCCGCCCATGATGTCCTGGAACAGGCTCGTGAAGTTGCCGAGCGGGACGCGCGTGTCGCCGCCCAGGGCGGCCCAGAACGAGTCGTCGTCCTCGGGGTTGTCGTAATCGAAGATCCAGCTCATCGCGGTGGCGTGGTTCATGAGCGCGGACTGGAGGAGCCGGTCGATGTCGACGCGGCCCGAGGCGTCGCGCGGGATCGCGTTGCGCGGCATCCTGAGCGCGCGGCCCGAGCGGAGCGCCACCTCGCCCGCTCCCCGCGTGATGCCGTCGAGGATCCGCACGAGCTCGGCCGGATCGAGCCGCAGGAGGACGTACTCCATCGTGCCCGCGCCGCACGTGCCGCGGCCGACGCCCTGCCGGACGCGCAGCGGGTTGTCCACGTGCCGGATCGCCTGCGCGAGGACGAGGTGCGGATCGATGCCGCCCTCGATCACGAGCCTTCCATCGCGCCGGACGCCCGCCATGGCCGCGAGGCTCGGCAGCAGCGGCCCCGCGTGCAGCCGTCCCGCCGCGAGCAGCCTGTCGAGCGCGGCCAGCGCGGGCGCGTCGCCCCCGAGCGCGCGCCGGACCTCGTCGACGCGCGCGCGCCGATCGGGGGCGAGCGCGCCGAGGGCGCGCGCCGCGGGCCGAGCCTCGACGGAGTCGACGGAGGGCGGCGGCGCGTCGGGGTCCGGCACGGCCCCGGGCACGACCTGGGGCAGGGCGCTCGCGTCGGTGAAATGGTCGACGTCGTGGCGTGAGGGCGCGGAGGACGCCTGGACCGCGTGAGGTGTCCGGCCGAGCGCCGCCACCTGGTCCGGGCTGAGCCCTGCGGCCCTGGCCATGGCCTCGCGGAGCGACGGCGTGCGCCGGGCCGCGAGGCGCCTGTCGAGCGCGGCGAGGGTCGCGGCGTCGACGACGCCCGTCGGCGGCAGCCGCTCCGCGGCCTGCAGCGCGGCGACGGCCGCGTGCGTCTTCGGCCCGAACGCGCCGTCGACCGTCGCCGGGTGGCCCACCGCGCCGAGCGCCTCCTGCAAGGCGCGCACGCCGTCGCCGTGCGCCCCCTGCGCGAGCGTCGCCGCGCCCGCCGCGACCTCTCGCAACCGCTCGTCCGACGCGAGCTCGGGGGCGCCGAGCCCCGTGTTCCCGTTGTCGCCCATGGAGCCCCTTCCGAAGTCGCCGCGCGCGCCGAGGCCATCCCAGGATAGTGTCAATCCTGGATGCTCGCCACCGTGTGGCAGTTGGCGCACGAGAACGTGCCTGTATTCGTGGTCGGGTCGTATCGCTCGACCTGGAGCAGCTTGGCCATCTCGGGCACGACCTGCTCGAACATGAAGGTGCCGAACGCCTCGCGCTCCGGGTGCGCCGGATCGCCTGCCCACTCGAGGAAGTGCTCCTCGTCGGGGAGCGGCGTGATCGCCGCGGACGGCATCTCGTAGGTACCGCCGGCCATGTCGGCGCCGTGGCACGTCACGCAGGTCATGGTCTGGTACTTCGTGTCGTACGCGACGAAGACCTCGGTCATCCGCGGCAGGACGACGTCGTTCATGTACTCGAGGCGCTCCTCGACGCTCATGTCCTGCCAGGCGACCTGCTCCGGCTCGCCGTCGTCCCCACCACCGCAGGCGGCGACGAACAGGCACGCTGCCGCCGAGATGCGCCTCACGACCGCGCCGTCCCGTCCCGTCCGGCGCCCGACGGGCGGAGCGCGATCAGGCTGCCCCGCCTCGGTCTTCGCCTCGTTCGTCGCCGGTCCCGCGGTGTTCATGGATCGCATCGTGGTGTCTCCTTATTTCTGGTCGAGAGTTGGGTGTCCCGGACAGTCCCGACCGGATAAGCCCTGGTTCTAACGTCACGCCGAACGAGGGGGCGCCGGATCGACACGGCGGCGATCTCCTTTCTTTGGTGTGGGCCAAGCGGCCAGAAGCGCGCACATCTTCGCGCCCCCGTGCGCCGCGCGCCTTCTGGCAGAACGGACCCGCGCGACGCCGCTTGACGATCGGCGCTGCGCGACTACGTTGGGCGCCGCTGCTAACGATATCTGTTGCGGCATGCGCCTGCTCGCGACGGACGCGGATCGGCACGAGATCGCGCCGCGACTCGGCGCCTTGAAGCAGCGGCTCCGCGCGATCTTCTTCCAGGGGCAGCGGGATACCCCCCATGTCGCCGCGCCAGCGCGAGGCGATGCTGCGTGAGGGCCTGTCCGGACTGCACGAGACGGCGGCGGACAACGCCCGCACGGGCCTGTGGGCCCATGACGACCCGCGCGCAGCGCGAGGATGTAGAGCGTGTGCACTTGACGCGCGGTCGAGGGGCTGCACGTCGTGACGCCGCTCGACTCCGACGCGCCGAGCGTGCGGCGGCGCGACATCCTCGCGAAGTACCACCAGCGGATGAAAGAGGAGGGGCCGTATGCCTACAAACCCATCACGCCGGTCGTGCGCTCGGTCGAGGACGCGGGGATCGCGCGGCGCGTGGCCGCGTGGCGCGACTGTGGCCGCTCGTCACGGTCAAAGGATCTCGTCACGGTCAAAGGATCTCGTCACGGTCAAAGGATCTCGTCACGGTCAAAGGATCTCGTCACGGTCAAAGGATGAGGACACGAGGCGCGCCCCGCGCCCGACAGCGGCCTACCGCGGATCGACCCCGACGTGCCCCCCGCCAGCGCGCACGCGCTGGAGCGCGTACGCCATCCCGCTCTGCAGCGTCCCCTTGGTCGCGATGGACGACAGATCGATGCCGAGCCCCACCAGCGTCTGCGCCACCTGCGGCGCGACGCCGCTGAGCACGGCCTCGGTGCCGAGCAGCCGGAGCGCCATCGCGACCCGGCACAGGGCGCCGGCCGCGTGCGAGTCGATCTGCTTGAGCCCCGTGACGTCGAGGATCACCACCCGCGCCGCGTGCCGCTGCGCCCCCTCCAGCGCCACCTCCATCACCTGCGACGCGCGCTCCTCGTCCACCGTGCCGATGAGCGGCATCACCATGATCTGGTCGGTGATGGGCAGGAGCGGCGTCGACAGCTCCGCGAGCCGCATCCGCGTCGAGAGCAGCACCTGCTCCTGGAGCGCCGCCCGCTCCCGCTCCACGAGCTCGCGCTGCACGAGCTCGCGCTCGAGCTTCGCGTTGGCCCCGCTGAGCTCCGCGTTCGCGCGCCGGAGCTGCTCGGTGCGCTGCGCGACCTCGGCCTCGAGGCGCTCGTTCGCGTGCTGCACCTCCTCCTTCGCCCTCCGGATGCCGGCGAACAGCCGCGCGCTCTCGATCGCGATCGCCGCCTGCGACGACAGCAGCGCGAGCAGCTCCACCCGCGCCGCCGTGAACACGCCCCTCAGCGCCCCGTTCTCCAGGTACAGCACGCCGCTCAGGCGCCCCTGGTGCAAGAGCGGCAAGCACAGGAGCGACCGGGTAGCCCCGCCGCCGAGGTAGGGATCCTCGGAGAACCGGTTCGCCTCGCTCGTGTCGTGCAGCACGGCCGGGTCCTTCGTGCGCGCCACGTAGACGACCACCGACCGGGCGAGGTCCGCGTACTCCTCGACCGGGATCTCCTGGTCCACCTTCACCTCGTTCGGGTCCGTCTGGAAGGTCGCCTCCACGACCAGCGTGCCCTCCCGCGACAGGATCAGCGCGCCGCGCTGGGCGCCCGAGTTCTCCAGCACGATCGTCATCAGGCGCTCGACCACCCGGTTGAGGTCCATCTCGCTGGAGATCGCCTGCGCGGCGCGCACCACGAGCGCGGCGTCCCGGATGCTCCCGATGCTCGCCCGGGCGAAGAGCGTCCGGTTCAGCGAGCCCGTGCTCGTCGACACGCTCGTCGTCAGCCTGCGGCCCTCGTCCACCTGCGCGGGCAGGAGCTCCGGGTGATCCTGCTCGATCGCGTCCGCCTTCGCGAGCGCGCCCCAGTGGAGGTACGCCCGGTGCGCGCGGCTCAGGTACGCGCCCGCCGCCGCCGTAGCCCCGAGGCCCACGTAGAAGCTCGCGCAGAGCTCGCTCGCCAGCGCCTCGATCTGCGGGAACCTGTCCTCCCGCGCGAGGGTCATCGCCTGCTCGTAGAGCGCGATGGCCCGCTTCACGTCCCCGGCGACGCGCGCCTCCTCCGCCTCGACGAGGACGCGCTTGTGCTCGAAGCTCCTCGGCGAGCCCGCCGCGAGGTCCTCGACCCGCTCCTTGTTCCTCCGCAGGAGCTCCGCCCTGCGCGCGGCCTCCTCGGGCGCCTCGGCCGGGGGCAGCCCGAGCAGCGTGACGCACCAGTAGAAGGCGAGCTCGGTCGTGTGCGTGTCCCCGGACGCGTAGGCGGCCTTCTGGTCGGCCGCCTCCGCGGCCGCGAGCGCCCCGGCGTAGTCGCCGTAGAAGCAGCGCTGCCGGAGCATCATGACGTGCAGGTGGAACAGGGTGTTGCCGTGCTCCTTCTCGTCGAGCGTCGCGAGGAACTCCTCCTCGTTGAAGTGCCCGTCGCTGAGGGTCGAGCGGCTCAGCGTCCTGCCCATCAGGTTGGCGACGGCCTGCCTCGTGACCGTCAGCACGGCGATGGGCAACGCCTCCCTCGTCCGCCGGTTGAGCGCGAGGTTCTTCTCGGCGTTCTCGAGGACGTCCTCGAGCTGGTAGCCCGCGGCGAACAGGTACTGCGTCGTCAGGAAGGTGGCGACCCCGAGCGTGGTGAAGTCGCCCGCCTCCAGCCCCGCCTGGCACGCCGCGTGGTAGTACGGCGTGACATCGCGCATGGGCTCGCGCAGGTACGCGTACGTGCCGTAGGTGACCTTGACCAGGGCCGTCAGCCCGGGGTTCGGGAGCCGCTCGTTGAGCGCCATCGCGAGCTTGCCGAACGCCATGCCCTCCGCGACGCGCCCCATCGCCCCCGCGAGCAGCGAGCCGTAGCTCGAGTAGGCGCTCGCCGAGTCGCACGTGGGGCCGTGCTCGAGCACGAGCTTCACGCGCCGGACCGTGAGGAGCCCGAACGCGCTCTGGTGCGCGAAGAACGCCGGGAGGAGCATCGCCGCGTGGAGCTGCTCCGCCGCCCGGATCACCGGATCGCGGGCCTCGGCCGCGTGGATCAGGTCCTCCACGCGGCGATCGCCCAGGGCCGCCTTGATCTGCCGCTCTTCCTCGAGGAAGAGGGCCCCGATGTCGCCGTCGAGCGGCAGCCCCAGCCCGAGGGCGGTGAGCCCCTCGTTGCCGGCCTTGAGGGCCTCGGAGTGCCGCGCCAGCGAGTTGAGCATGCGCGTGCGCAGCAGGTAGAGCCCCGCCCGCTCCACCGCTCCTCTCGCCCTCGGCAGGAGCGCGTCGAAGATCGCCTCCGCGCGCTCGATGTCGCCGCTCAGGTACGCGCACTCCGCGCCCTCGGCGTGGAGCGCCCAGGCGAGCTCGTGGCGGCTCTCCCAGCTCTCCTCGCACAGGAGCGCGGCGCCCGCGGCGAAGAAGGCGGCGGCGGCGTGGTAGGCCGTCGACGCCCTCGCCTTCCGGCCGGCGCGCAGGTTCAGCGCGGCGAGGTCCGCGCGCTCCGCCGGATCGCTCATCCCGGGGGCGCCGCGGTTCAGGTGGTGGACGATGTCGAGCAGCTCGTCGTCGCGCGGCGGCTCGCCGGCGTGCTGCCGGAGCAGGCGCCCGACGCTCAGGTGGACCTGCTGCTTGTGCGCGTCCTCCACGAGCTGATAGGCCGCCTGGAGCACGCGGTCGTGCAGGAACCTGTAATTGACGTCGAAATCGACCGGGATCGCGTCGGGGAGGCCGCCGTCGTCGCCGAGATCGGCCTCGAGGAGCCGGTAATCGCTGTCGATGGGCACCACGAGCCCGGCGAGGAGCGCCCCCCACAGGTCGCGCGCCGCGTCCCGGAGCGACCTCTCGGAGATGGTCGCCAGCGTCCGCAGGCCGAACTTGAAGCCGATGCACGACGCGAGCGTCAGCATCCGCCGCGTCTCCGGCGCGAGCCGCTGCAGCTTGCCGATCATCAGGTCGGCCACGTTGTCCGTGACGCGCGCGCCCCGGATGCGATCGAGATCCCACCGCCAGGCGCCCGCCTCCACGTGGAGCAGGCCGTCCCGGTACAGCGCGTCCAGGAACTGGTGCACGAAGAACGGGTTCCCCTGGGTCTTCTCGAAGACGAGGGCGGCGAGCGCCTCGACCTCCTCGACCCCGGTCGTCAGCGTATCGGCCACGAGCTCGGCCACCCTGGGGCCGTCGAGCGGCCCGAGGCGGATGTCCGTGGACCGGAACCCCGCCCGCTGCAGCTCCTCCAGCAGGGCCGAGAGCGGGTGGCCGAGCTCCACCTCGTTGTCACGGTACGCGCCGATGAGGAGCAGGTGCTCGCTGCGCGCGTCGCGCAGGAGCATCTGGACCAGCTTGAGCGAGGCGGGATCGATCCACTGCAGATCGTCCAGGAAGAGGACGAGCGGGTGGTCGGCCGTGGCGACGACCCCGATGAAGCTCTGCACCGTGAAGTCGAACCGGTTCTTCGTCTCCACCGGGCCGAGCGCCGCGACCTCGGGCTGCGGGCCGAGGACGAGCTCGAGCTCGGGGACGAGATCGACGAGGACCCGCGCGTTGTTCCCGAGCGCGGCGCCGAGCTCCTTCTTCCACGCCTCGAGCGACTCCGACGGCTCGGTCAAGATCTGCCGGGTGAGCTCCCGGAGCGCGTGCGCCACCGGCGCGAGCGGCACGTCCCTGGACATCTGATCGAACTTGCCGGACACGAAGTAGCCGCCCTTGCGGGCGATCGGCTTGTGGATCTCGTGGATGAGCGCCGACTTGCCGACGCCCGAGTAGCCCGAGACGAGGACGAGCTCCGGCCCCCGCGCGCGGGCGCGCTCGAACGCCTCCAGGAGCCGCGCGACGTCGCGCTCTCGACCGTGGAGCCGCTGGGCCTGGCGCAGCTCGGTCACCCGGTCGTGGCGCCGCAGCGGGAACGGGGCGATGCTCCTCGCGCTCTCCCATTGACGGGCGCACTCCACGAGGTCCGCCCTGAGCCCCTCGGCGCTCTGATAACGCTCCTCCGGCGTCTTCGCGAGCAGCGTCATCACGACGTTCGACAGCGGGAGCGGCACCTCGGGCGCGCGCGCGTGCGGCGCGACCGGGACGCTCGCGATGTGGCTGTGGATGAGCTCCGTCGCGTTCTCCGACGGGAAGGGCAGGGCGCCCGTCAGCATCTCGTAGAGGACGACGCCCATCGAGTAGAGGTCGGCGCGCAGATCGATCACCCGGCTCATCCGCCCGGTCTGCTCCGGCGCCAGGTAGGCCAGCGTCCCCTCCAGCGCGTCCGGGCCGGCGACCCGCTGCGTCTCGTACGACAGGCGCGCGGCGATGCCGAAATCGATGAGGTAGGCCTCCCTGGTCGCCGGGTCGACCAGGATATTCCGGGGCACGACGTCCTTGTGGATGATGCGCCGCTGGTGCACGGACGACAGCACCTCGGCGAGCGAGACGGCGATGGCCAGGGCCGCGCCGACGTCGAGCCTCCGCGAATCGAGCACGTCCCGCAGCATCGGGCGCCCGACGTCGGCCATCACGAGCGCGAGGCCGCGGTCGTGCTCGTGGAGGGCGTACGCCCTCGGGACCCTGGGCACGTCGAGCGCCCGCAGGATCCCGAACTCGCGCCGCAGCCGCGCGAGCTCGCGGGAGGTCGGGTAGTCGCTCCTCGTGAGCTTCAGGATGACGGGCTCGCCGTCCGCGTCCCGCACCGCCCTGTAGACGGCGGTCTCGTGGCCCTCGTCGATGAGGACCGCGGACGAGTACCCGGGGAGCGGCCTCGATGGATCGGCACCAGACACAAATCGCATGTCGTCAGTTTCCTCCGCCTCGAACCGGGCGACCCTACGCCGACCCCGCCCTCCGAGACCACTCGACGTCGGCGTCTAGCTCAGGGGCTGAACGGATCCGCGGGATCGGTGCACGCGTCCAGTTCGTCGCCGTCCAGCCACCCGTCCTCGTCGCGGTCGACGCCGATCCGCTCGCCGGAGCCGGGCGGCACGCACGTGAACGTCACCGGATGATCGAGGAGCAGCGCGCTCGCGACCAGGAGGCCCTTGGTGAGCGGCGCGGAGCTCGACCGATCGGGGAGGAAGCTGCCCGCGCCGTCGTAGAGGTAGCCGCGCTCCTCGCCGAACAGCGGCGTCTTGACGACGAGATCGCACTCGCTCTGCTCGGCGCGCTCGACGAGGAGGTTGATCCTCGGCAGCGCGGCGGCCGCGTTGTCCTGGGTCAGCGTGACCTGCTGCCCGACGATCGGCGCCAGGTTGCTGTCGAACGCGAGGATGTACTGCTCGACCTGCCGCCGCTTGACGTCGCCGTCCGCGCCGGGGCTGTCGTCGAAGCCGTTGGGCCCGCCGTTCGCCTTGTCGAAGCCGGCTGTCCGCATGAAGCGGAAGATCGTGTCGTGCGCGCCGTCGTTGAGGAACCCGAAGCCGCGTATCTGATCGCCCTTGTGATCGTTGTCGCCGGGGACGACGGTGGGGATGGAGGCCATCCCGAACATCCCGACCTTCTGGTACATGTTGCGGAGGTGCGGGACCTTGAAGCTCTGCACGACCTCCGACCCGATGAACCGGCCGTCGGAGCCGAAGAAGCCGGGGAACGGCTCGCCGAGCTCGGCGTTCCCGGTGGGATCGATCGTGTGGCAGTCCTCGCAGGACCGGTCCTGGACGACCCCGAGCGGGTCGAGCATGTGGTCGAGCCCCGCCTGCTGATCGGGCGTGAGCGAGTTGTCGAGGTTCCGGATGGGGTTGGGCGGGTACATGATCTGGAGGGCGAAATCGATGAACTTCTCCATGTCGCTGGCCGGGATCGGCTCGCTGCGGCCTTGCAGGCTGACGAACGCGGGCAAAAACTGCCGGAACGCCTCTCGCTCGTCGTAGATCCCGCTGTTCGGCTGCGCGCTCGGCTCGGTGTAGCCGCCGGTGCGGTCGCCGCGCCAGTGCATCGAGCCGTGGTTGGCGAGGCCGCGGAGGCTCTGCGTCGTCATCGGGCCCTTGAGCGCGTAGAAATCGACGAGCGTCCCGAAGAAGGCGAAGATGGGCCCTGGGTTTTGCAGGGTGGTGGCGTCGGGGTTGCCGAGGTCCCAGGCGAGGCTGTCGACGTCGCCGAAGACGTGGCAGCTCGCGCACGACGCCTCGCCGTTGCTCGATGAGGACTTCGCGTCATAGAGGAACCGGCGCCCCTCGACGACGCTCGGCGGCTCGGGGTTGTGCAGCGGGACGCGCGCGTCCACGGCCCGCGTCGCCGTGTCGACCACGGCGATGGAGTTGTCGAAGCGGGTCATCACGTAGAGGCGCCCCCGCGCCTCGTCGAGCACGAGGCCAGTCGGCCCGACCGGCTCGCCGCCGTGATCCAGGGCGATGTGGTCCGCCGCGCTCGGGGCGAAGGTGTCGTCCTCGAGGGCGGCGGTGTCGAACACGCCGATCTTGCTGGAGCCGAGCGCGGCGACATAGAGCGTCGCGCCGTCGCTCGTGATGGCCATCCCGAGCGGCGTCGCGAGGCTCCTCTCGTTCTCCGCGTTCGGCAGGGGCGCGCAGCAAGCGCTGTAATCGATGTGCTTGTTGAGGTGCCGCGGCTCCACGCTGCCCGGGCTCAGCACCGTGATGCGGCTCTCGTGCAGGTGGCCCTGCACCGTGGAGCCGCCGAAGATCCCCGGCCCCTCGAAGCGCTCCAGGTTGTTCGCCTCGGTGTTCGTCACGTAGACTTTCCCGTTCACCGGGTTGACGATCATGTTGAAGAGGACGGTCCCGACGCCGGCGTGGAAGCCGTCTGTCCCCGGGAGCTGGGCCGGCGGGCTCGCGGTCGCGTCGATGACGAAGACGTCCTTGTCCGGCAGGTTGAACTTGACCGAGTCGTCCCAGGTCCGCCCGGCGGCGTCGACCCAGTGGCTGCCGTCGAATTTCACGATGAGCGGGGTGCTCGGCTGGGGCACGCCGAGGTGGTCCGTGAACGGCGGGAGGGGGCCGTGCCCGTCCTCGACCACGAACCTGTGGAGGGTCGTGGTCCGGTTGCCCGTGTGGAAGCCGGCCGCGTAGACTCGAGACCCGTCCGGCGTGACGGACAGCGCGCGGGGCGTGTCGGTGAACAGGGTGATGATGGTGAGCGGCGTCCCGCCGAGGGCGCTCGCGCCGAGGTTCGCGGCGTCGAAGACCCAGACGTCGGCGCGGCCCACGCCCGGCGTGGTGAGCTGCGGGTCGAAGGGGGCGTTCTGCCCGCGGTGGGCGGTCGTGATGAACGCGCGCTGGCGGGAGGGGCCGCCGAACACGATGTCGCGCGGCTCGTCCCCGACGAGCAGGGTGCGCGCCACGCGGGGTCCTTGCGGAGACGAGACGTCGACGACGCTGACGCTGTCGGAGAGGTGGTTGACGACCCAGACCTCGTCGTCGCTCCGCGCCTCGACGGCGACGGGCTCCAGGCCGACGGCGATCGAGCCGCTGTGCAGGAGGCCGTTCCCGGTCACCTCGAAGATCTCGAGGCGATTGTCGGGCGTGTTGACGGCGAAGAGGCGCTCCCCGTCCGGCGAGAGGGCGAGGGGCCGCACCTGACCGCTCTCGAAGAGCGCGAACGAGCCCGCCGACGCCGGCGTGGCACAGAGGAACGAGAGGACCGGAAGCGCCCCCAGACCGAGCCGCTGCATCCAGCGCGGAATTTCGGATAGCATGTCAAGACCCCTCCATTCTCCGGCGTGCGGGCGGGCGTACGCCGTCGGATACACTTTCAGGAATTTCGTCCTGAGTTCAAGGAAATTATGGAATCGTGGCGATCTTCCGCTCTCATTCAACGCGCGCATTGCGCTCTGCCATCGTGAGCGTGGAGCTCACGCGCGCGGCAGCGCTCCGGGCGCAAGTGGACAGAGCGAGCCTGTCGCACGACATCGTCGCGCACCGCCGGCGCCACGAACGGCGGCGCCGGCGAGCGACGGAGATAGGGGAGCGGGCGCCGCTCGCGGCCTATGTGGTGTTACGGCGATGAGGGCGGCATTCCTGACGAGGGCGGAGCGCGTGAGACACTCTCGGTCGATCAGCGCATGTGGCGTGGCTGTGCGACGGGTGAGCACCCCGAACGCGACCTCCACCCCGTACTGGGCAGCTCAGCGGACGTCGAGGTTGCGGCAGCCGCTGCCGCAGCCGTCCCCGTCGAGGTTATTGCCGTCGTCGCACTGCTCGACAGCCTGCACGATGCCATCGCCGCAGAACTCGCCGAGCCGGCAGTTCTCCCCGCACTCGCCGTAGCCGCCGTCGTTCACGCCGTCGTCGCACTCCTCGCCCAGGCTGACGATGCCGTCGCCGCAGATGGGCGTGCATTCGCTGCGCGCCGTCGCGAAGCCCGCGAGCGTGAGCTTGAACGTCGACGCCGTGGTCTGGCGCTCGGCGTGGAACACGGCGATCTGGTAGACGTTGCCGTCCACGAGGCCGAGGTCGACGGGGGGCCGGTTCGGGATGGGATCGTCGTCCTCCGTGGCGTATCTCACGCTGGCTGCCCCCGCGGCGTCGATGACGAGGCGGCCGTTGACGGCGCTGTGGATGCCGCCGAGGTCGACCGCGAGGCGATCGTTGATGAACACCCACACATCGTCGTCGCCGGTGAAGTCGAGCTCGTATTCCTGGCCCGCCGTGTACTGGAACCAGTAGCGGATCTCGCTCGTGAAGTGGAAGTTGTGGCTCGGGGAGCCCTGCTCTTTCATCCAGCCCCCGTAACCCGGGGAGACATCGGCCGGGCCGCGCTCGGCCGCCGGGGTGAACGGATCGCCGTCGACCGGGAAGAACAGCGGATTCCCGTCGTAGGTCTCGTCCACGTACCGGGCCCAGTAGACCCCGCCGCGCACCTCGCAGCTGTGGAACTCGGGGCTGTGGATATCGCCGCAGTTGGGGGTGGCCTGCTCCGTCGAGGTGCAGGGCTCCCCGTTCTCCTCGTAGCCCACGTTGCCGCAGTAATGCGCGCTCGCCTCGGACAGCAGGGTCCAGGGCTCGCCGTCCGCGCCCCAGCGGTTCACGAAGCGGCCGCCCTCGGTCTCCCACAGCGTGAGGGTGGTGGCCGTGGTGCTGTTGGTGCCGGGCACGTCGTGGTACCACTGGGCGAAGGAGTCCTTGCTCGTGACCAGGCTGTTCGCGGCCGCCACGTACACGGGCTTCTTCTCGGCGTCGAGCTGGGCCGCGACCATGCCGAAGACCGGCGTGTCGCGGCCAGGGCCATTGGGCTGGAAGTCGGGGTGGGCTTCCCTGAAGTCGCGGAACACCACCGGTACATCCATGGATCCCGCGGGCTGGGGCACGGTGCACTCGTAACCGGGCTCCTTGGTGCAGGTCGCGGAGCAGCCGTCGCCGTCGATGTTGTTGCCGTCGTCGCACGCCTCCCCGAGCACGAGGCCATCTCCGCAGAGCGAGACGCAGGAGCCCGCGGAGCAATCGGGCTCGGCCTGGCAGTTGATGGAGCAGCCATCGAACGGCATGGTGTTGCCGTCCTCGCAGCTCTCCGTGCCCTCTTGCCGGTTGTCGCCGCAGGTCGTCGGTATGCAGGCGCTCGGGCCGCCGTCGCACTTGAAGCCCACCTCCACCTTGCAGGTCGGCGAGCAGCCGTCGTCCGCGGCGGTGTTGGCGTCGTCGCACAGCTCCGGAAACACGACGACACCGTCCCCGCAGCGCGCGATGCGCGTGCAGGCGGCGCCGGGAATGGGGCAGGACCAGCCCAGCTCGACCGAGCGGCAATCCGCGGCGCAGCCGTCCTCGCCCACGACGTTGCTGTCGTCGCAGGCCTCGTCCGTGGTCAGGATTCCATCGCCGCACTGGGTCAAGCCATCTCCGCCGGGGTCGATGTCCGGCGGATCCCCCGGGTCGCCGAAGCCGGGATCCCCGCCGGCGCCGGGCCCTGCGCCCGGGCCGCCGCCGCCGCCACCGGGGGTGACGTTGTTGCGCTCGCCGACTGCAGAGCAGTTCACCACCAGGGCGAGGCAGCTCGTGATGAAGATCGTCGAACCAAGCCACGAAGCACGAGGACGCATGACCTGCTCTTTCTGGTCGCCCGGGACCACTCGGGACGCGTGAGGTGACCGATAGTTTCCCACGCAGATGCCCTGAATTCGAGCGCTCTCTCGCGCGCGCCGGCGCCCGCAGGGCTCCCGCAGGCCGGCGGCGTGAAGGCGGCTTCCTCGGGGCGCGAAGAATTGTTGATACAGCGTTACCTTGCCACGAGGGCGGATCTCACGGGGGGTCATCGGTCAACCGGTGTGCAGCATGACTGTACGAGAGGATGGCCGACACGAGGCGCTTGACTTTCGGATCACGTTTGAGCTTTCTGGCCCACCGAGCTCGCGCCGCCCGGCCCGGCGTTGATAAGGTGCGATCCGCGTGGAGGCGCGTGGGTGCTGGAGAAGAGCGCCGCGACGCGGGACGTCATGACCTGGGTGATCCGGTCGCGGCGACGAAGTCACCGGCGCCCTGCCGGATGGGCACATGCGGGCCTCGTGGTTGGAGGAAAGAACTATGTTCACGCACTGGAGGGATCGAGCTGCCGCGTACCGGAGGGTTGCGCGAATGTCCTGTCTCACGCTGCTCGCCGCCGCCTGCAGCGCCGATCCGGAGACGGCGGGGAGCGGTGGCAGCGCTGGAACGGGCGGCGCGGGCGGGGCGAGGGCTACGGCCGGGGCGGGGGGCACGGCCGGGGTGGGGGGCACGGCCGGGGTGGGCGGCGCGGGTGAAGCGGGGGGTACGGGTGGCGGCTCGCAGGCGTCGACGGGCGCTGATGGAAGTGCGGGGGCCGGGGGGGGACGCGTCTGCCGGCGCGGCGGGGTCGGCCGGTGCTTCCGGCAGTGGCGGCGCCGGGGCAGGCGGGATGGGGCCGCTGCCGAACATCACGATCTGGATCGCGGGGGACTCCACGGTCGCCAACGGGCAGACTCCCTGCCCGGCCGGCTGGGGCGGCCAGCTCGCCGCGCTCTTCGACGAGCGCGTCACCGTGGTGAACCGCGCCGTCGGTGGCCGCAGCGTGCGCACGTGGCTCTACCATGTGCAGAAGGTCATGGATGACACGGGGGAGTGCGTGCTCGACCGCGACGCGAGCGGCGAGCCGGTGCTCCAGGACAGGTGGGCGCAGATGCTCGACGGCATGAAGCAGGGCGATTATCTGTTCATCCAGTTCGGCATCAACGACGGCTCGCCGACGTGTGATCGGCACGTGGGGCTCGACGCGTTCAAGGAAAGCTACGGCATGATGGCCCGAGCGGCCCAGGAGCGCGGCGCCCGGCCCGTGTTCGTGACGCCGGTGAGCGCGATCGCGTGCAACGGCGGCACTGCTCGGGGGACGCGCGGCGGCTATGTGACGGCGACCCAGGAGGCCGGGGAGGCGTTGGGTGTGCCGGTGATCGATCTTCACGAGCTCAGCGTCGCTCTGTACAATTCCCTGCAATTCTGTCCGGTCCCCGGGGGCGACGTGAGCGCGACGACCAGCGGACCGGTTGGCGAGTTCTTCTGCGACGACCACACGCACTTTGCGCGCTCCGGGGCGGCGCAGATCGCCGGGCTCGTGGCGGGAGCGATTCGCGATCAGAACCTCGGCCTGGCGGTGTATCTCAAGTGAGACGAAACGCGGCCGACGAGCAAGGCGCGGGCAGCGGCGCTCCACCACGGGTCACGGAGGCGCGACGCTCTGCTGACGGCGACCCGACCGAGGGGCGACCCGACCGAGCTTGGCGGCGGCCGCCGTGGGCGGCGACCTGACCGAGGTTGGGGCGGCGGCGACCTGACCGAGGTTGGCGGGCGGCGACCTGACAGAGGTTGGCGGGCGACCGGGGGGCGGCGGCGACCTGACCGAGGTTGGGCGACCGGGGGGCGGCGGCGACCTGACCGAGGTTGGGCGACCGGGGGGCGGCGACCCGACCCAGGTTGGGCGACCCGGCGACCTGACCGAGGTTGGGGCGACCGAGCTTGAGGCAACCTGGGCGGGACGACCCGACCCAGGTTGGGCGACCCGGCGACCTGACCGAGGTTGGGGCGACCGAGGTTGGGGCAACCTGCGAGGCGACTCGTCCGAGGTTGGGTCGCCCCGCCGGCCAACCTGGATCGGGTCGCCGCCGGGGTCGGGTCGCCGCCGCCGGCCAACCTGGGTCGCGCCGCCGCCGGCCAACCTGGGTCGGGTCGCCCCCGGCCAACCTGGGTCGGGTCGCCCCCGGCCAACCTGGGTCGGGTCGCTGGTCGCCGCCGGCCAACCTGGGTCGGGTCGCCCCGCCGGCCAACCTGGGTCGGGTCGCTGGTCGCCGCCGGCCAACCTGGGTCGGGTCGCTCCCCGGCCAACCTGGGTCGGGTCGCTGCCCCGCCGGCCAACCTGGGTCGGGTCGCTGGTCGCCGGCCAACCTGGGTCGGGTCGCCCCGCCGGCCAACCTGGGTCGGGTCGCTGGTCGCCGCCGGCCAACCTGGGTCGGGTCGCTGGTCGGGGTCGGGTCGCTGGTCGCTTCAGTAACTCTAAGACTGCAATCATGCGCCCGTAGGCGAATCCGTCATCGTCTGTCGAGAACCGTGATTGGTTCTGCTCCCGCGTCGACACCATCCTGGCGCCAGCAGCTCTACAGCGTCGTCCAGCGCTGGCCTTCGGGGCCCCGGGGGTCGGGTCCCAGCGCCAGCGTCGACCCGGGGACGGCAGGTCCCTCTCACCGTTCGGAGCCGATGATGAAGACTCGAATGCCAGGTGTTTCCGCGCTGTTCGTTGCGTTTTCCGGCCTGCTGATGGCGGCGGGCTGCGGCTCGGGGTCGGGCAGCGATCCGGAGGGCAGCGGTGACAGCTCCGCCCCGGGGCGCACGCTGCCGAGCGGCGCGGGCGGCGGACTTCCGGCCGTGGGCGGCTCGGGCGCCGGCGGGGGAGCCTCGACCGGTGGGACATCGGGGGCTGGCGCGGCTGGTTCGGGCGGCATCGGCAGCGGGACCGGCGGAGCACCTGCTGGTGGCACCGGGGGGACGGGAGGCGGCATCGACGGCACGGGCGGGATGGGGACCAGCGGAGCAGGCACCGGGGGCGCCGAAACCGGCGGAGCAAGCACCGGAGGCGCCGGAACCGGCGGTGCGGGCGCCGGGGGCGCCGGCACCGGCGGGAGCGGCGGAGGTGACGCGGCGTATCCCTGCGATGGGGACACGAGCGGCTACAACGCCGTGGTGACCGGCTCCGGATCCAGCTGGGTCGCGCAGAACGGCACGCGCAACGTCTACCGTGGTGGCGACATGCGGGCCGCGATCCAGGCGGCGCTCGACAGCTTGAGCCGCAACCGCACCCGGAAGGAGAGCGTCCTGGTTCAGGGCTCGGGGGCCATGCCCGCGAGCTCCCGGCTGAGCGTGCCCAGCTACACTGTGCTCAACATCTGCGGCACGATCGATGTCACCGGCGGCGGCTCCGGCGACAATGCGCCCATCTATGCGCGCGGCCGGACCGACATCGAGATCCCGAACGTCACGATCAGCGGCACCCCGCTCTACGCCATGTTCTTCCGCGACGTCGAGAACCTGCGCCTCGGCCACGTCGAGCTGCGTGTCGCGAACGGCCTCGGAATTCGTGTCGACAACCATGGGCGCTCGAACCGCGCCGACAAGGTGAAGGACATCGACATCGATTACGTCTATGCCGAGGGGACGGGCTCTCACGGCGTCGAGACCTACGGCGTCGACGGCCTCCGCATCGGCACGGTGATCGCCCGCGACACCGGGGAATGCGGCGTCCTCCTGAACGACACGGTCAACGCCGAGATTGGGATCGTCGACGCCGTGAACGCAGGCACGGGCACCGGCTACGCGGCGTTCCGGCTCGCCAATCGCGCGGGGCGCATCGGCGACGGCTATCCCACCAACATCCGCGTCGGCCAGGTCGTCGCCCGCGGTGGCGGGCGCGGGATCTTCTGCGTGTCCGAGAGCGGGGGCGTCACGATCGACCGCATCGACGTCGCCGACACGGGCAGCAACTCGATCTTGATCGAGAACTGCCACAACGTGAACATCGCCGCTGAGTCCGGGACCGTCACCGGCGGCGGCGACATCCGGCTCGCCGCGCGCGACGAGTTCGCGAACTCCTCCGACATCACGATTCAGAACCTCACGGTCACGAACACCGCCGTCAACGAGAGCCCCTGCGCCACCAACAGCACCTTCCGCAATCTCACGCTGATGAACGCACGCGACAACACCTGCGACTAGGCTCCGCCGGATGAGCTGCTGCGCGGCCCGCGCCGTCGGTCGGGTCGCCCGGGCGCCGGGCGGCTCGGTCGGGGGGGCGCTTCAACCGGGGGATCGCAGCGGCGCTCAGGTGGGCCAGCCTCGGCCGGGTGGCTTGACCTCGGCCGGGTCGGTGTCGGGTCGGCTGCCCCGGAGACCGGCGCGCGAGCTCCCCGGCTGAGGGAGCTCGCGCGAGATCATCGCGTCAGCGTGGCGTCACTGGGTCGGCCGACCCAAGAACTCCATCAGCCACGTCATGGCCGGCCGCATGCGGAGCTGGTCGTTGCCCACCGGATGCGCGATGCCGGTGTTGTCCCGCCAGGTGGCGCCGACGATGTAACCCCAGAGGGTGATGCCGGGGATGGCGGGGTGATTCCAGAACATCGTGAACTGTTCTTCCATCACCTGCTTCTGCCGGTTGTCGTCCGCGATGCCGATGTCGTATTCGGTGATGTACACGGGCTTGCCCAGAGAGGCGAGATTGTCGATGTACTTCTTCACCTGGTTGGTGCCGATCCTCCACGCGTCGTGCGCCTGAGCGCCGAGCGCGTCGACCGGGGCGCCCGCGTCGATCACCGCCTTTGCGATTCGCATGAAGTTCTGGTGCTCGCCCTCGTACTCGATGTTGTTGTAGTCGTTGAGGATCAGGACCGCGTTCGGGCAGTACTCGCGAGCCCACTTGAAGGAGTTGACGATCCAGTCCCAGCCGCTGGCGCCGTCGCCGCCGATGCCGTTCTTGTAGGAGGGCGTGGTGTGGGGCGGCGGCTCGTTGACGACGTCGATGTACTTCGTGTCGGGGTAGCGCTCGCAGAACGCCTTCATCCAGTCCTTCACGGCCGTTTCCTGCTGCGGCCCGGGGAGACCCCCGATCCAGCTGGGCTGCTGGCTGCCCCACACGAAGACGTGGTGCTTGAAGATGATGTTGTTGTCCTTCGCGTACTTGTAAATCGCGTCGAGCGGGCCCCAGTTTCGCTGGCCGCGGCTGGGCTCGACGGAGCCCCACTTGCCCTCGTTCTCGGGCGTGATCTGGTCCCAGTACGTCGCGAAGCCCGGGCGCACGGCGTTATTCGTCGTGATGTTGCCGACGAACTTTCTGGCGGGCTCGCTCCCGCCGGCTCCGGTGTCCAAGCCCCCCGCCCCGTCGCCGCCTTCGCCCGAGCCGCCGGCCCCGGCGCCACCCACCCCCGTCGTGGTCGTCGCATCGGCGCCCCCGACGCCGGTCGTGGTCGTGGTGGTCGGCGTCACCGAGCCGGTCGTGGTCGTGGTGGTCGGCGTCACCGAGCCGGTCGTGGTCGTGGTGGTCGTCCACGAGCCGGAGGTGCTCGTGATGCCGCTCCCGTCACCCGAGCCGCCCGCGCCGCCCACGCCACCTTCACCATCGTCGATCTTCACACTGCAGCCAATGAGGGTCGCGCTTCCGAGCGCGAACCAGGTCGCGCCGAACAGCCATCGAGAAGAACGGTTCTTGTTCATGTTGGGCTTCCGCAAGTTAGATGATTGTGAGGATTGATCCTCGGAGCGGGAAAGTCGATGGGCAGCGGCACGAGGCGGAGCGCCTGCGCTCGGCGATGTGCGCGCCAAGGTTGCTGGCGCCTACAATTCCCGCTGTTTCTGGAAGTGATCACGACACACACGTGAAGGCACCTGCATCGGGCGCTTCCTGCCGAGGAGAAGCGTGGACAGCGCTGCGCACTGCGGTCGCAGGGCAGCTCAGAGGCCAGCGAAGAACGACCAGACCACGCTGTCGCCGGCGCCGGTGCTGCCCTGGCCGCCGCCTGCCGCGGCGCCCGTGGCGCCGCCTCCGGCTCCGTCAGCTCCGGTGTCCGTCGCGCCCGCCTCTGCGTCGCTCCCCGCGGTGCCGCTGCCGCCCGCGCCGCTCGTGGCCGTGCCGCCGATCGAAGAGCCACCGGGCGGGGCGCCGCCTCCGCAGCCGGCCTCCACACGCGCAGCAGCACGCAGCGCGACGCCGAACAAGGAAGGGCGCGAGCCAGGAAGCATCCGAGCACAAGGCATCTTTATTAACTATTCCCGAGCACGGCCCATCTGATCACGAGCACCATGGGAGGGGTCCGGATCTGAACATCCGATCATGTTATCAAGTAGGGCGCGGTCCCCCGCGTTCGCGCCCGCGATCACCCTGCGCTCACCCGGCACGGGAGCCGAGATGGTGGAAAATTGTTCGTTACGTGGAAATTTCTGGGCGCCCGAGATGCACCGGGTCAGGGGCGAATTCTGGGTCTGCTTCACGGCCCGCATGCAGGACCGCTCGCTGGCGATCGGCCTCGCCCGATCCGAGCGCCCGGATGGCCCCTTCGAGCCCGACGAAGCGCCGATCGTCACGGGGGACGTGATCGATCCCCACCTCCTCGTGGACGCGCACGGCGCGCCCTGGCTGGTCTGGAAGAAGGACGACAACCGCGTGTGGCCCCGGAGGCTGGTCGCCGTGCTCCACCGCGAACCCGACCGGGTGCGGGAGCTCTTCGATGCCGGCGAGGACCAGCGCACCGCGGTCCTGACGCTGACGCTGTGGCCGTGGGTGGAGACGCTCGAGCCCATGGAGCAGTTCTTCGTCTTGCAGCCGCTGATCGAGGCGGCGACAGCGCACTTCACGGAGCTCGCGGAGCGGCTGGAGAGCCTGCGGGCGCGGGCAGGCGGCGCGGAGGCGGCGGAGATCGCCACGATTTCACGGGCGCTCAGGACCCGCATCCACGCCCAGCGGCTGTCGGCGGACGGACGCACGCTGGAGGGTGAGCCCGCCGTCCTCCTCGAGAACGACCAGCCGTGGGAGGCGCACCTCATCGAGGGCGTCTGGATCACCCAGGAGGGCGGGCGCTATTCCCTGCTCTACGCCGGCAATGACTTCTCGACCGCGCACTACGGCATCGGAGCGGCGGTGGCGGACACGCTCACGGGCCCGTACCGGAAGTCGTCGGAGATCCTCCTGAGCTCCAGCGCGGCGTGGTGGGGGCCAGGGCACCCGTCCGTGGCCATCGGCGCCGACGGGCGGCACCACGTCTTCCTGCACGCCTTCCGCCCGGGGGCGCCGGGATACAAGATGTTCCGCGCGCTGCTCACCGCGCCGATCCGCTTCGAGGGCGGCGTCGTCTCGCTCGACAGGTCCGTCGAGGCGCGATTTGACAGACCGCTGTGCGGCCCGAGCCGTCGAGCGTGAAATGCTGAGATGGCGCTGATTTCCCACGAAGGCGGATTGCAAGGGCGCACTCTGTCCCGAGCGCATGCAACGGGGTGTACGATGGGAGGCCCGCCACGAGGCGCTTGACCCATCCTGCAGCGCTGCGGGTTCGCGGTCGCATTGCGTCATGAGGAGCGCAATGCAACGCGGCATCTTTTCGGATGCGTATCTCGCGCACAGATTCGCACCATCGATTATACTCGCCGTCGGTCCCGGGGTTTCAGCGAGGCGCGGTCCTGGAAAATTCCGCCTTCGGGAGCCTCTCGCTTTCAAGTGCTTTCGTGCCGGTGCACCGCGCTGGCACGCGCTCGAAGAGGAGTTGGTTTATGAGATTGCCTGCGATGGCCATTGCTTTGTCAATGGTGACTCTGGTCGGCGTGGCCTGCAGCGGGGCCCCGGACAGCGGCGAGGGCGGCGGTGGCTCGCCGCAGCACGGCGGCGGCTCCACCAGCGGCAGCGGCAGCGGCACCCCCGGCGGGACCGGCAGCGATACCGGGGACGGTTCCGGCGACGTGTTCGGCGGTGATGGCGATCTGGGCCTGGGCGGCGGTTCGGAGGCGAGCAGCGCCAGCAGCGGTGGCTCGACGGCTGCAGGGGAGGCCTGCGCCACCAAGTCCTCCGAAGCCGGGTTTCAACAGGTGTACCTTGCCTTCGCGTTCGACGTGTCGGCCAGCATGGGAGCGAACAACGCGCCCTGGCGCGACAAGTCCCTCAAGTGGGATCCCGTCGTCGCCGCGACCAAGGAATTCTTCGTGGATCCCGCGTCCACCGGGTTCAGGGCGTCGCTCACGTTCTTCCCTGGCGCGCGACGGATGTGCGTGGGGGAGACGTACGTGACCCCGGACGTTGCGATGACGCCGCTGCCCTCTCCGGTGTTCGGAGAGGCGATCGACGCGGTCACGCCTCCGGACGACACGAGCTGGCGCATGGGCACGCCCACGGCATTCGTGATGGAAGGCACGATCGCGTTCGTCGAGGCGCAACGGCAGCAGAACCCCGGGAAATATGCGATCGTGCTCGTGACCGACGGCTATCCGGAGCTGTGCAGCCGCGAGGGGCGCCCGGAGGCGGACAGGATCGAGGCCGTCGTGGAGCACGTCGAGGCGGCGCACGCCAGCGGCATCTCGACCTTCGTGGTCGGGGTCAACAATCCGCCGGTGGAGGACGCGCCGCCGAGCCTCACCAACCTGCAGGAGATCGCCGCGGCGGGCGGCACGGGAGAGGCGTTCATCATCGACACCGGTGACCCCAAGCAGACCGCGGCCACGTTCAAGGCGGCCGTCGACAAGATCCGTGGCGCTGCCGTTTCGTGCACGATCCCGATCCCGCCGCCGCCCGACGGGAGGACGTTCGACAAGCAGAAGGTCAACGTGACGTACACGAGCGCCACGAGCAATACCCCGGTGACCCTCGTGTACGACCAGGAATGCGCGGCCGAGGGGACATGGCGCTACGACGACGCCGCGAACCCGACGGCGATCGTGCTCTGCGATGACACGTGCGCCGTGGTGCAGGCGGACGTCGAGGTGTCCCTGGGGGTCGACTTCACCTGCGAGGACGTGATCGTGGTCCCGCGGTGATCGCGACGGCGGCGGCGGCGGCGGCGACCCGACCCAGGTTGGGGGCGGGGCGGCGGCGACCGGCGGCGACCCGACCCAGGTTGGGGGCGGGGCGGCGGCGACCCGACCCAGGTTGCGGCGGCGACCCGACCCAGGTTGCGGCGGCGATCCGACCCAGGTTGGGGGCGGGGCGGCGGCGACCCGACCCAGGTTGGGGGCGGCGCGGCGGCGCGGCGCGGTGGCGGCGGGGCGACCCGACCCAGGTTGGCGGCGACCCGACCCAGGTTGAGGCGGACCCGACCCAGGTTGAGGCGGCGGCGACCCGGATTGGCGTGGTCCGCGGGGCGACCTGACCACCTGACCCAGGTTGCGACCTGACCACCTGACCCAGGTTGGGGCAACCCGACCTGACCACCTGATCCAGGTTGGGGCAACCCGGACCCAGGTTGGGGCAACCCGGGGGCAACCCGGGGGCAAGCCGTCCTGGTTGGCGGGCCACGCCGATTGGCGAGATCGCCCTCGGAATCGCGGCGTGGCCGACAAGATTATCAAGGCGCGTGGCTCCTCGATCCACTATGGCCGCGAACGCGGCGAGCCGCCGCATGCTGGCGATGGCTTGACCCCCCCGTCCCAGACCTGATTGGCATTCATCATGAGGTTGCGATACGCTCCGATTTCGTCACGGACGATCTGTGTCCTGCGGGTGTCGTCGCCGACGCTCGACGCTCGCTCCAAGCTTGATCTTGAAATGCGGAAAGCCGCGCGCGATTCCCTCGCAGCACAGGCGGCGCAGCTTGGCATACGAGTAGCCGAGCCAACCTACCGAGGTTGTGTAGGCGGTGTAGGCGGGAAAGCCGGGCTCCCCCATCTCCTCCTCGCGCGCTCCGCGGGGGGGCGCGTTCCGGCGGCGCCTGTCGAGCGCCTCCTCAGGGCTGAGCACATCCGTGATGTAGCGGAAGCTGACGCAGCGGACGTTCTCGTCGATTGGGTTCAGACACGACCCATCCCTCACCCCGCATGGCGAGCACTCTCTCTGGGCCTACCCAAGCCGAGCGCAGCCCGCGGTGTGCAACCCAGGACGAACGCAGGCGGCGCGGTGCTAAGCTCGCCTGGCGGTGCGGAACGATTCCATCGGCCCCGGAAGGGTCTCCGGCGCTTCGCGTACGCCTCGTGCGTGAGCGGCGCGGCTCATGCGGCGAGCGTCACGTCTATGGCACAGGCGCTGCTTACAGAGGCGCCGTGAAACACGCGCATCCACCACGTCCCCGCCGGAAATAGGGCGCTGCGAACGTCGGCACGCCATCGTTCCAGCGCCGCGCGGTACGACGAACGGAACGCTCGCACGGTGGCAGCAGCGGCTCGGCATGCGTCTCCCTGTTCACGGCCGACCGCGAATGTCGGGTTGCGCACACGCTGCCGCTCGAAGCTCGTGGCTCGCTCGTACGGGGAGACCTCGCTGGCTCGCTCGGCGCCCAGGAAGCCGACCTCTTGCCGCTCCGCTTCGGCATGCGCCTGCGCTTCCAGGCGCTCGAGCTCGGCAGCGACCTGATGGCGAAAGCCCTCCGCGGCCTCGTGGTCAATGTCCGGCGGCAGGGCGAGCGGGAGTGTTGCTTGCTCGATCCACTGGGGATTCTCTGGATCGAGATATGCCGAGGGGCGCGTGGCGTGGAGCACGCCACGGCCGAGCTCCCCGGCATCCACTTTGATGCCCGGCCATTCTCTCGCGTGCCGGACCAGGCCAGCGGCAACGGGGTTTGCGAGCACGTAGGCGATCTTCTCGACCATCGCCGCCTGCGTCAGCAGCCGTACCACACTCGTGGGTTCATGGTCCCATACCGGTCCCTCCCACTTGCGCAGCACCTTGGTGCCCAGCGCGACGAGGCGATGGAAGAACTGCAGGAAACGTGGCAGCACGCCATGCACATCGGTCACGACCAGGTGCAGATGCGTCGACATCGCGCAGAGAGCATGAACCTCGACACCATAACGGCGGGCCGAGACAGCGAGGGCGTAGACCAACAGCTGGTTGATGGCCGCATCGGGGCGCAACCTGAGGGATCCCCTCATTATCGCAGCGAAATCTGGCGAATTGATGGTCACATCGAATCACTCCACGGTAGGCACATGTACGATCATTGGCGACATGACCATCGAACCCCTGAGCTTCATGGACGTCGAAGCGAAGAGTTGCGTCATGCGAGTGAGAAATCGTCGTCGCTGGTCGGAATATACATTGGTAGGAGGCGACCAGCGAGCTTACCGCATGCGCCGTTGGTTCGAGCGACATCATGACGACTCTCGCGAAGGACGCGCACAAGCCTGCCGCACATGGCTCCGCGTCTGCGCCGCCTAAGCAGACCATCCGTCCGAAAATCGACCAGAAGTACATCCAGGCCTTCGTCGAGAATTTGTTCGGCGATGACCTGCACGCGATGCGCGTCCTGTCGCTCGCGAACGGCGTCGTTGGCGTCCTGCAGGCGGCGGTGCTGGCCATCCATGCCATCGGCCAAGCGTATGCGAAGGTCGCCAACATCAAACCGAAGAGTGGGGTCAAGCAGGTCGACCGGCTGCTGAGCAATACCGGCATCGACGTGTTTCATTCCCTGAGGTCGTGGGTACAGTTCGTGATCGGGGTCCGCAAAGAGATTGTGGTCGCATTGGACTGGACGGACTTCGAGAAGGACGACCACACGACGCTCTGCGCCTACCTTGTGACGCGGCATGGTCGTGCGACGCCGCTGGCATGGAAGACGGTAAAGAAGTCCGCGTTAAAAGGTACCCAGAAGGACCACGAATACGAGCTCATCGAGTGGCTTCACGGCGCCATCGACGAGACGGTCGAGGTCGTTCTGCTCGCCGACCGGGGCTTCGGCGATCGCAAGCTCTACGACTTTTTGGAGTTCATCGGCTGGAACTTCGTCATCCGTTTCCGCGGTTGTATCGTCGTCGAGAACGCGGTCGGGGAAGCGAGGCCCGCCGACGCCTGGGTGCCCGCGAGCCGCCGCGCCACGATGCTGCGCGATGTGCGCGTCACCGACGACCGCGCAAAGGTTCCAGCCATCGTCCTTGTTCACGCACCGAAGATGAAGGAGGCGTGGTGTCTGGCCACAACGCTTTCGGATCGCAAGGCGGGCGACATCGTCAAGCTCTACGGCAAGA
The DNA here is from genome assembly GCF_004135735.1 of Sorangium cellulosum. GTDB lineage: Bacteria > Myxococcota_A > Polyangia > Polyangiales > Polyangiaceae > Sorangium > Sorangium cellulosum_F. The sequence continues at coordinate 10,561,764 of NZ_CP012670.1, forward strand.
GGTTCACGATCGAGGAGACGTTTCGAGACATCAAGGACAACCACTTCGGGATGGGCCTCTCCGCCACGCACATCCGCAACGCCGGGCGGCGCGATCGGCTGCTGCTGCTCGCGGCTATCGCCCATGCGCTCTTGACGCTGCTCGGCGCTGCGAGCGAGGAAGCCGGTCTCGATCGATACCTAAAGGTCAATACGGTCAAGCGCCGCACACACTCGCTCTATCGCCAGGGGCTCTACTGGTACGACTGCCTTCCCACCTTGCGCGAGGACTGGCTTCGGCCCCTCATGATTGCCTTTGACCGCATCGTCCGGGAGCACGCCGTCTTCCGCGAGATCTTCGGTATTATTTGAGGGGATTCCCCAGGGGCGCAACAGGAGGTGCCGGCGCAGGACCCGACGGGTGAGGAGGTAGGTCGCGCCTGGAACGATCTCGCGAGGCTGGCTCATGCGCGGAGTGCACAGACAAGCGTCGTGCCGCGGGCCGGCGTGAGTTATTTCAAGGACTTGTGCCGCTCGTGGGGTGGCGGCCGCCAGTTGTCTCCAAGTTCCGCCATGCTCGGCCGAGGACGCGAACTGCGCTGGCAGCGTGGGTCGGGCTGGGCTCAACCTCGGGCTGGGCTCAACTTGGGTCGGGGGGGCTTGTGTGGCTGGGCTCAACCTGGCTGGGCTCAACCTGGGTCGGGTCGGCTGGGTCGGGTCGGCTGGGCTCAACCTGGGTCGGGTCGCCAACCCGGTTCGGGTCGGCTGGGCTCAACCTGGGTCGGGTCGCCAACCCGGTTCGGGTCGCGCAACCTGGTTCGGGTCGCCCGCGCCCGCCAGGTTCGGGTCGCCCGCCGCCCCCGCAACCAGGTTCGGGTCGCCCAACCAGGTTCGGGTCGCCCGCGGGTCGCCCGTCCCGGGCTCGGGTCGCCCGCGGGTCGCCCCGCCCCGGGTCGCCCGCGCCCCTCCCGCCCTCGCTGCGTGGGCCAATGTGTGCGATGGTGGTGGGGACGCGCTCTTGGGGTGCGCTCCTCCTGGCGCAGGGCCACCGCCCGAGTCACCCCGGCGATCGCCTTGACAGCGGGGAGGACCTCCGGTCTGCTAGGCCGCCCTGAAAGCAGGAGGACTTCCGATGATCACGCTCTATGGCGTCGCGTTGAGCAACTATCACAACAAGGTGAAGCTCGCCCTGCTCGAGAAGGGAATCCCCTTCGTGGAGGAGCAGGCGCCGCCGTCCCAGGACCCGGCGTTCCTGGAGAAGAGCCCGCTGGGCAGGATCCCGTTCATCAAGCGATCGGGCTCCGACGACTGTCTCATCGAGTCCCAGCCGATCGTCGAGTACATCGAGGCCATCGGGCCGAAGGAGAACCGCCTGCTGCCCGCCGACCCCTGGGAGGCGGCGCAGTGTCGCGCGATCATGTCCGTCATCGACTCCAGCATCGACGGCCCGATTCGCCCCGTGCTGCCCGCCGCGTTCTTCGGCGCGAGCACGACGCCCGAGCAGGTGGCCCACGCGCAGCAGGGCGTCCAGCGCGGCATCAACGGCCTCAAGCGCATGGCGAAGTTCAGCCCTCACCTCGCCGGCAGCGAGCTCACCTACGCGGATATCGCCGCGATCACGGTCATGCCGCTCGCCGGCCTGGTGCTCAAGACGCTCTCCGGCAAGGATCCTTACGACGACTGGCCGCAGCTGCACAGCTACTTCGCGCTGCTGCGACAGCGCCCCCACGTGCAGAAGGTCGAGGCCGAAGCCGCCCAGTCGTTCCAGGCCTTCCTGGCCAGCCGGCGCAAGTAACGATGACGGGCCGCGGCGGTGCGTGCGCGTGCGCTGCGCGCGACCGCCTCGGCGGCTGCCTTTCCCGGTCTCCGGAAGGGACCGGGGATCTCGACCTCGGTGGCAAAGGGCAACCTCGGTGGCAAAGGGCACGTCGAGCCTCGGCTTGCCCTCCTCGTCTCAGGTGAGCTTCTGCGCGCGCCTCGTGCGCTTCGTGTCACACCCGCCGTCCACGCCCCCGTTGGCGTGGTCGAGGATCCCGGGCTCGGCGCCGTCAGACACCGTCCTCGAGCCATCGTGTTTCGGCCCACAAGCGGGGCCGGCGTCGAGCGCCGTGCTGGTCAAGGTCCGAAGCGGCCAGGTCTCGACGACCGACGGGCCGTTCGCCGAGACCAAGGAGCTGGCCTCGAGCCCATGGATGCGCTCGACGCGCGCGGCGAGCTCCGCGATTACCGGTTCCTGCACTCGGCGCGCGCCGAGCTCCTGCGCAAGCTCGGCCGCAACGGGGACGCGCGCGCCGCGTACCGGCGCGCGCTCGAGCTCACGATGCAGGAGGCGGAGCGGTGATTCCTGCAGAAGCGCTTGAAGGAGATGGAGGATCTATGCTGAACGGTGGTTGTTACTGCGGGGCCGTGCGCTTCGAGGTCGACGATGCGTTCCTCTATGCGTTCTACTGCCACTGCTCGAGGTGCCGGCGGCGTACCGGCGCGGCCTGCGCCGCCATCGGCGGGATCGAGATCGACAAGGTCCGCATCGCCGAGGGGCGCGACCAGCTCTTGAAGGTCGACGAATCCGAGGACGGGTACCGCTGCCTCTGCAAGCGGTGTTTCTCGCCCATGGTCGACGTGATTCGCGAGCACAGGTTCGCCCACGTGCAGCTCGGCACGCTCTCCGGCGCACCGGCGCGTCGACCCGATCATCACATCTACGTCGGCTCGAAGGCGGCCTGGCATTCGATCACGGACGCGCTCCCTCAGTTCGAGGAGCTGCCGCCGTAGGACGGCGTGCGCACGCCGTCTGTCGGAGGACGGCGTGCGCACGCCGTCTGTCGGAGGACGGCGTGCGCACGCCGTCCGAGGCCCGCCGCGTCGGGCGCCCCGTCGCCTACATCCCGTAGGGGTGCTTGGCCAGGTCGATGACCCCGCTCGCGCGGACCTGCCTCAGCGCCTTCCCGTACTGCACGAGGATCCCCAGCGCGTAGTGGAGCCGCTCGCGGATGCGCTCGTCGTCAGCGGATTGCGGCGCCGACACGTCGTTGAAGAGCTCGCGCACGTTGCGGATGATCACGTGGTCCGGGATGTAGCAGAGGTAGGTGTTCTTGTAGCTGCTCATGCGCAGCTCGGCGATCGGATAGGCGCCGCCGGCGCTCGCGGAGACCGCGACGATGAGCGCGGGCTTGTGCGCGAGCTCGCCGCGCGTGCAGAGGAGAAAGAAGTTCTTCAGCCCGGCGGGGACCATGCCGCTCCACTCCGGCGTCACGATGACGAACGCGTCGGACGAGGCGAGCTGCGCGGAGATGGGGGACCAGAGGCGCTCCCATTTCTCGGAGGGCTGCCACGCCTCCGGATCCCAGAGCGGGAGCGGGTTGTCGGCGAGATCGAGCGAGTAGGTGGAGGCCACGTCGGCGACCGAGGTCAGCTTGTGCTGCACGTAGCGGGCGACCTTGCCCGACTCGGATCCGGCGCGGTGACTGCCTGAGATAATCGCAAGCTTCATAGGGGGTGCTGTGCGTCGTGCGGGCGCCGCTTTCGCGCGCGCTCGCTGTCCTGGGTTGAGGGTCCGAAGCGACGGGATGCTACCGTGTCCTGGCGCGGCCGCCCAGCGCCCCGCTCGATCGATTCCTCCGCTGCGGGCGGCGCGCCGTTGGTCTACGATGGGCGCGACGTCGCGCCCTCGCGCCGCCGGCACGCTGGCCGGCGCTTCGGGGGAGGCGTCTCGGGGGGGCGTGAAATCGGCTCAAGACCAGCGGAAAAGCACGGACATCGCGGCGCCGCCCCGCGTCGAGACCCCGGACCCCGGGCGGGTTTGCCCCGCTCCCGGGGGGCCTCCCTCGGACCTGTTCAGCGGGGGCGAGCTCTATGCGGCGCTCGAGCAGGCCGGGGTGGCCCTGGCCCAGGGGGAGCCGCCGACGGCGAGGATCCTGCGGGCCAACCGGGAGTTCTGCGAGCTGACGGGCTATTCCGAGGCGGAGCTCCTGGAGCGCACCTTCTTCGACCTCACGCACCCCGAGGATCGCGCGATGGATCAGGCCCTGTACGAGCAGGCGGCGCGCGGATTGAAGCGCGCGTGGCGCAGCGAGAAGCGCTATGTCCGCAAGGACGGCGAGATCCGCTGGGTGGCGGTGCGCGGCGCGGCGATCTGGGACGAGCACGGGACGCCGGTCCGCACCGTCGGGATCATCATCGACATCACCGGGCTCAAGCGGGCCGAGGAGGCGCTGCGCCGGAGCGAGGACCGTTACCGGTGCCTGGTCGAGGCCACGGCGGAGACGGTCTGGATCACGTCGCCGGACGGGCTCACCACCAGCGAATCGCCGTGCTGGTACGCCATGACCGGCCAGCGGCCCGAAGAGATGCTCGGCCTCGGCTGGCTGGAGTCCGTTCACCCGGACGACCGCGATCGCACCCTGCGGCGCTGGACACACGCGATCACGACGATCTCGCGCTACGAGGCGGAGTACCGGGTCCGCTCCGCCGACGGCGGCTATCGCTTCACGCTGGCGCGGGCGGTGCCCGTCGTGGACCGCGACGGGCGCGTGCGCGAGTGGGTCGGGATGAACATCGACATCACCGAGCGGAAGCGGGCGGAGGAGTCGCTGCGGGAGGCCGATCGCCGCAAGGACGAGTTCCTCGCGATGCTGGCGCACGAGCTGCGGAACCCGCTCTCGGCCATGCAGTTCGCGCTCGGCGTGTCGCAGCTCTCCTCGGTGCCCGAGGCGCGGCGGGCGTGGGCGCTGTCGGTGATGCAGCGGCAGCTCCGGCAGCTCGGCCGCATGGTCGACGACCTGCTCGACGTCTCGCGGATCACGCGCGGCAAGATCGTGCTGAAGAAGGAGCCGATCGATCTCCGCCACGTCATCCATCAGGCCGTTGCGGCGGCCGGGCCGAGCATCGACGCGTCGAAGCACGAGCTCTCGGTGGCGGTGGGCGAGGGGCCGTACTGGGTGTTCGGCGACCCGGCGCGCCTGGAGCAGGTGATCGTCAACCTGCTCACGAACGCCGCGAAGTACACGCGCGAGGGCGGGCGGATCTGGCTCACGGCCGGCCGCGAGGGCGCAGAGGTGGCGATCCGGGTGAGGGACACGGGGATCGGGATCCCCGCGGAGATGCTGCCGCGCATCTTCGACCTGTTCGAGCAGGCGCACCCGACGCTCGACCCCTCGCGCGGCGGGCTCGGGATCGGGCTCACGCTGGTGAAGCGGCTCGTGGAGATGCACGGGGGCGCGGTGTCGGCGGCGAGCGAGGGGGAGGGGCGCGGCAGCGAGCTCACGGTGCGCCTGCCGGTCACGGAGGAGCCCGCGCGCCCGCGGGAGCAGGCCGCGCCGTCCGGGCGCGGGCTCGCGCGCCGGGTGCTCGTGGTGGACGACAACCGCGACCACGCGCAGGGCCTCTCGCTCCTCCTCGAGCAGGCGGGGCACGCGGTCGCGCTGGCCCACGACGGGCCGTCGGCGCTGGAGACGGCGCGGCGCTTCGCGCCCGAGGTGATCCTGCTCGACATCGGGCTGCCGGACCTCGACGGCTACGAGGTCGCCCGGCGGCTGCGCGAGGAGCAGGGCGAGCGCGCGCTGCGGATCGTCGCGCTCACCGGCTACGGGCAGCACGACGACCGGCGCAGGTCCAGGGAGGCCGGGTGCGATGCCCACCTGGTCAAGCCGGTGGCGCACGAGGTGCTGCTCGAGCAGATCGCGGGCTGAGCGGGGCGGCGTCGTGGGCGCTCGGCGAGGGGAGGCGCGCCCGGTCGGCCCGGCCCTCGGAGCGGGCCTACGGAGGGGGTGAACCGCCCGCGCCCTCGGCCAGGGGCGAGGTGTCGAGGCGCGCCAGGAGGTCGGCTGGATCGTCGTAGATCGCGAGGGCGCCCGCGAGGCCGCTGTCGGTCCAGCCGCCCGAGCGGACGGCGATCGTGCGCAGGCCGGCCCTGCCCGCCGCCTCGATGTCGTAGGGCGTGTCGCCGATCATCACGACCTCGTCGGCGGCGAGCCCCAGCTTGTCGAGCGCCGCCTGCACGATGTCGGGGTCCGGCTTGGACTGCTCGGCGTCGCTCGCCGACGTGGCGCTCTCGACCACCCCGTCGCCGCCCGCGATCTCGAGCAGCTTGCGCAGCTTCTCCTGCCGGGCCGAGCTGGCGACCGCGATCTTGATCCCGCGGCGGTGGAGCGCCTCCAGGAGCTCCTTCGCGCCCGGGAGCGCGCGGATCTCGGGCAGATACTGCTTCATGAAGATCTCCGAGACGCGCTCGGTGATCCGCTCCCCCTCCGGGCTGTCGCTGGAGATGCCCATCACCTGCGGGAGGAGCTTGTCGCCCCCCATCCCGATGCGCCGCCGCACCTCGTCGAACCGGGCGTCGTGCCCGAGCTCCTTCAGCGCGTCGACCCACGAGCGCGCGTGCGCGTCGTTGCTGTCGACCAGGGTGCCATCGACATCGAAGATCACGCCGCGAATGGCTGCCATGTCCGGGCTCTCCCTCTGTTCCTGGTGCGCCCCCTGGCGCTGCGTGGCGTCGACTCGGGGAGGCGGCCCGTCCGCCTGACGCGGCCGGCGTGGGGCGGCGCGGCGCCGAGCGCGCCTGGACGGGCGCGCGCTCAATCGTCCTCCTCGTGGGTCCTGATGGCCAGCATGTAGTCCACGATCGCGTCCACGTCCGCGTCCGGGCTCTCCATTTCGTCGAAGGCCGGCATCGCGCCGAGCCCGCTTCGCGCCCGAGGCTGCCTGGCCTGCGCCGCACGGCGATCTGGGCCGCGCCGCACGGCGTCTGGCCTGCGCCGCACGGCGATCTGGGCCGCGCCGAGGGCCGGCACGTCGGCGCGCGCTGGGCCGCGGATCTCGTCTATCCTGCGATGGCGCCGCGCGCGCGGGCGCTCTCTCCGGCGCGCCCGCGGCACGACGGGCGCGTCTCCGAGGAGCGGTCGCGGAACGACCGCATGGACAGGTGATCATGAAGCGCGATGAGATCGAGCCGTACGGCACCCTGCGCGAGCTCGCGCCGGGCCTGGTTTGCCTCGATGGCCGCTGGAAGAAGGCCCCGTTCGGCAGGAGGATGACGGTGATCCGCCTCGGCGGCGGGGGGCTCCTGGTCCACAACGCGATCCGGCTCCGGGAGGAGGACTACGGGGCGCTCGACGCGCTCGGCGAGGTCCGGATCATCGTGGCCCCGAACAAGATGCACAGCAGCGAGGCGCACGTGTACAAGCTGCGGTATCCCGAGGCCCGGCTCTACGCCTCCCGCGCGTCGACCGGGGCGATCGCGGGGCGGTGTCCGGTCGACGGGACGTTGCCGGGCGACTGGGATCCTTCCCTCGACCAGGAGGTGGCGTGCTTCGAGTTCGGCGGGACGCGGATGCTCCACGAGAGCGTGTTCTTTCACCGTGCGAGCCGGACGCTCGTCCTGACGGATCTCGTCTTCAACCTGCAGGACGACGTGGAGGGCGCGACCCGGTGGTTCTTCCGGATCAACCGGATCCACAAGCGGTTCGGCCCGAGCCGGATCTTCCGGCACGTGTTCGTCCGTGACCGGGAGGAGGCGCGCGCGTCGTTTCGGCGGCTCATGGAGTGGGACTTCGACCGGGTGATCATGAGTCACGGCGAGATCCTGGAGTCGGGCGGCAAGGCGGCGATGCGGCGCGGCTTCGAGGAGATGGGCCTGGCGTGAGCGGCGGCTGGGCCGAGCGGCGGGGACCAGCTCGTACAAATTCAAAGGGTTGTGGCCCCCGTCGGCTCCGTCGCGGAGCGTGGCCGTGAACGTGGACGTGGACGTGGACGTGGACGTGGACGTGGACGTGGACGTCTCATCATCCGTCACATCTCGCTCAAGTCCTCGAAATGATTAAACTTTGCCCTCTGGGCAAATACGATGGATTTCGCGTGGTTAGGCGAGATGTGATGGACGCTCGGACGTGGACGTGGACGTGGACGTGGTCGTGGTCGTGGTCGTGGTCGTCGACGACACAATCGTGGACGTGAACGATCTGCCTCATTCCTCGCTCTCAGCGGTCCGCTGGCAGCTCGCTCCCCTTGCGGGCGGGGTGAGCTGGCTGGTTCGTGGAAATGAGAGCGGCGACTACCGGGAGACGTTCACGTTCACGACTGAGCCGTTGACGACCACGACCACGACCACGACCACGTCCACGACCACGTCCACGACCACGACCACGTCCACGACCACGTCCACGTCCACGTCCACGTCCACGTCCACGTCCACGTCCACGTCCACGTTCACGTTGGTGACCGCTGAGGGGGCGACGGTTCGGGATTGGGGCGCCGAGCGCGGGCGGACGAGCTTGGGTAACGGTTGACGCCAATGCGCAGGGGGGCGGCAATCATCACCAGGGAGCCACCGTCAGTTTGAGCGATGCGCCCTCGCGGTTTTCTCTCCCATCGGCTGATCGCTGCGGAACTCCAACGTGATCGGCGTTCTAGCGCTACTGCGGGAAGGCGGGCCGAGAGGCGAACCGCCATGACGCCAAGGGCGCCAAGAAACCAGGGAAGTAGAAGGGGAAACTGGCGGGACAACCCTTCCCCTCTCTCCTTGGCGTCCTTGGCGCCATGGCGGTTCTTCTGCTGATCCGGGGCAACTTCCCACCGTCGCGCTAGGCCGAGCCGCTGCGGGCTCGCCTGAGCGGCCGCCCGGATCGATCAGGGGGGAGCGTACTCGATCGCGCTGACGCCCTGGGCCTCGGGGAGCACGGTCACGATCGCCCGCGCCCCGGCGGAGCTCGACGGCAGCGCGGAGCGGACGACGACGAGCCAGGTCCGGTCGCTCCTGCGCGCGACGAGGATGCCGCACCGGTCGCCCGGGGGCGTGCCGAAGCGCGCCCCCGGCTCCTCGACGAGCCGCGCCCGGGAGGCGGCGCAGTCGCGGACATCGAAGTTGCGATTCGCCAGCGCGGCGATCGCCGCGTTCGCGGCGCGCCGGGGGAGGTCCTCGTCGTCCGCCGGGGTGGCGGGGTCCACGGGCGCGGGGCCGCACGCCGGGGCGAGCGCCGCGAGGAGGAGGGTCCGGAGGGGCCAACGTGCCATCGCGCGCATCACGCTCCAGTCCTATCCCGGCGGCGGCCCCACGGGAAGCCCTCTGCCGCGATCCCTCATCGAGCCCCGTGCCCTGACGCCGGGGCGCATGGACGCCACACGGCGTGACCAACCCGTCGAGCCGGCCGGAATTCAGGAGCGGGAGGCGGTTGCTCCGCTCCGTGCGGGGCCGCCGCAGGCGCCAGGCACGCCGCCTGGAGATCGAGCAGGGCTGCAAAGCCCCGAGAGACTGTCCGATGCCCTCAATGACCCATGAAGCGCTGGTGGAGCTGTTCAAGAACCGGCCGACGCTGGCCGCCGAGATGCTGCGAGACGCGCTCGGCCAGCCGGTCCCGACGTTCACGGAGGCGCGCGTCGAGTCCTCCGACCTCACCGAGATCATTCCCTCGACCCGCCGGGCGGATGTCATCGTCGTGCTGCTGGTCGGCGCGCAGCAGCGGCCGGCGATGGCGATCGTGGTGGAGGTCCAGCTCGGCGTGGACCCGGACAAGCCATACGTGTGGCCGGCGTACGTCATTTTGACGAGGGCCCGGCACCGCTGCCCGACCCGGCTCTTGGTCGTGACGATCGACCCGGAGATGGTGCGCTGGTGCGCGCGGCCGATCGAGACGGGGCACCCCGGCTGGGTGCTGAGGCCGCTGGTGCTCGGGCCCGAGGGCGTCCCGGTCGTGACGGACGTCGAGCAGGCGAAGGCCGCGCCCGAGGTGGCGGTGCTGTCGGCGATGGCGCACGGGCAGGGCGAGGCGGCGGAGGCGATCGGGGTGGCGTTCCTGACGGCGGCGGCCGGGCTCGACCAGGAGCGGCGCGCCCTGTACGCAGACGTGGTGCTATCCTCGCTGAACGCAGCGGCGAGGCGGATGCTGGAGGCGATGATGAAGAGCGGATACGAGTTTCAGAGTGAGTTCGCGCGCAGCTACGTGGCGAAGGGCATCGAGAAGGGCATCGAGAAGGGCATCGAGCGGGGCCGGGAGGAAGGGATGCGGGAGGGCACCCTGAAGGCCAAGGCGCACGACGTGCTCGCCGTCCTCGAGGCCCGCGGGCTGGAGGTCCCCGCCGAGGTGCGGGAGCGCGTCCTCGCGAGCACCGACGTTGCCGAGCTGGACCGCTGGATCCGCCGCGCTGCGGTCGTCCACCACGCGACAGAGCTTCTCGCCATCAACGGCTCCTGAACGTCGATGTCGTCCTCACGGTGATCGAGCTCGCGCCTCGGTCCTGGAGGCAGCCCATCGAGACCACCGAGGCCCGGCAGCGGCTCGCTGTCAGCCCGTGAACCCGGGCACCGGCCCTGCTGGCCGCGTGAGCGCCTCGGCGCCTGCTCTGCATTGCCGGCAGCTTCCAGCGACGCCGCGCTTGCCGCGGGCGGGCACCGCGCGCCGACGCTGGCGAGGCGGCGCGGTCCCACCGCGTTGGGTCGTCGCGCCCCGCCTGCGGCCGCTCGCGCCGCCGCCTGCGGCCGCTCTCGTGGGACTCAGGCTCGGCACCCACCCTGCGGCCCGGCCTCGGCGGCCGATGCGCTCGACTTACCGATACGCCGTCCCTTTCGTGGAGTCCCGTGCCCTGACATCGGGGGGCACACGGCGCTCCCACGGTCATTCCGCGTGACCAGCCTGGCGAGCCGGCCGGAATTCAAGAACGGGAGGTAGTTGCTCCGGCCCCTGCGGGAGACACCGCGCGAGCCTGGCGCGCTGCCTGAGCTCCAGTGTGGATGTGACTTGCCGGGAGACCCCCCGATGCCCTCAATGACCCATGAAGCCCTGGTAGAGCTGTTCAAGAACCGGCCGACGCTGGCCGCCGAGATGCTGCGAGACGCGCTCGGCCAGCCGGTCCCGACGTTCACGGAGGCGCGCGTCGAGTCCTCCGACCTCACCGAGATCATTCCCTCGACCCGCCGGGCGGATGTCATCGTCGTGCTGCTGGTCGGCGCGCAGCAGCGGCCGGCGATGGCGATCGTGGTGGAGGTCCAGCTCGGCGTGGACCCGGACAAGCCGTACGTGTGGCCGGCGTACGTCATCTTGACGAGGGCCCGGCACCGCTGCCCGACCCGGCTCTTGGTCGTGACGATCGACCTGGAGATGGTGCGCTGGTGCGCGCGGCCGATCGAGACGGGGCACCCTGGCTGGGTGCTGAAGCCGCTGGTGCTCGGGCCCGAGGGCGTCCCGGTCGTGACGGACGTCGAGCAGGCGAAGGCCGCGCCCGAGATGGCGGTGCTGTCGGCGATGGCGCACGGGCAGGGCGAGGCGGCGGAGGCGATCGGGGTGGCGTTCCTGACGGCGGCGGCCGGGCTCGACCAGGAGCGGCGCGCCCTGTACGCGGACGTGGTGCTATCCTCGCTGAACGCAGCGGCGAGGCGGATGCTGGAGGCGATGATGAAGAGCGGATACGAGTTTCAGAGTGAATTTGCGCGCGGCTACGTGGCGAAGGGCATCGAGCAGGGCACCCTGAAGGCCAAGGCGCACGACGTGCTCGCCTTCCTCGAGGCCCGCGGGCTGGAGGTCCCCGCCGAGGTGCGGGAGCGCGTCCTCGCGAGCACCGACGTTGCCGAGCTGGACCGCTGGATCCGCCGCGCGGCGGTCGTCCACCACGCGACAGAGCTTCTCGCCATCAACGGCTCCTGAACGTCGATGTCGTCCTCACGGTGATCGAGCTCGCGCCTCGGTCCTGGAGGCAGCCCCTCGAGACCACCGAGGCCCGGCAGCGGCTCGCTGCCAGCCCGTGGACCCGGGCGCCGGCCCTGCTGGCCGCGTGAACGCCTCGGCGCCTGCTCTGCATTGCCCGGTAGCTTTCAGCGACGCCGCGCTTTCCGCGGGCGGGCACCGCTCGCCGACGCTGGCGAGGCGGCGCGATCCCACCGCGTTGGGTCGTCGCGCCCCGCCTGCGGCCGCTCTCGTGGGACTCAGGCCAGGCACTCACGCTGCGGCCCGGCCTCGGCGGCCGATGCGCTCGACTTACCGATACGCCGTCCCTTTCGTGGAGTCCCGTGCCCTGACATCGGGGGGCATACGGCGCTCCCACGATCATTCCGCGTGACCAACCTGGCGAGCCGGCCGGAATTCAAGAACGGGAGGTAGTTGCTCCGGCCCCTGCGGGAGACACCGCACGAGCCTGGCGCGCTGCCTGAGCTCCAGTGTGGATGTGACTTGCCGGGAGACCCCCCGATGCCCTCAATGACCCATGAAGCCCTGGTAGAGCTGTTCAAGAACCGGCCGACGCTGGCCGCCGAGATGCTGCGAGACGCGCTCGGCCAGCCGGTCCCGACGTTCACGGAGGCGCGCGTCGAGTCCTCCGACCTCACCGAGATCATTCCCTCGACCCGCCGGGCGGATGTCATCGTCGTGCTGCTGGTCGGCGCGCAGCAGCGGCCCGCGATGGCGATCGTGGTGGAGGTCCAGCTCGGCGTGGACCCGGACAAGCCGTACGTGTGGCCGGCGTACGTCATCTTGACGAGGGCCCGGCACCGCTGCCCGACCCGGCTGCTGGTCGTGACGATCGACCCGGAGATGGTGCGCTGGTGCTCGCGGCCGATCGAGACGGGGCACCCTGGCTGGGTGCTGAAGCCGCTGGTGCTCGGGCCCGAGGGTGTCCCGGTCGTGACGGACGTCGAGCAGGCGAAGGCCGCGCCCGAGGTGGCGGTGCTGTCGGCGATGGCGCACGGGCAGGGCGCGGCGGCGGAGGCGATCGGGGTGGCGTTCCTGACGGCGGCGGCCGGGCTCGACCAGGAGCGGCGCGCCCTGTACGCGGACGTGGTGCTATCCTCGCTGAACGCGGCGGCGAGGCGGATGCTGGAGGCGATGATGAAGAGCGGATACGAGTTTCAGAGTGAGTTCGCGCGCGGCTACGTGGCGAAGGGCCTCGAGAAGGGCCTCGAGCGGGGCCGGGAGGAAGGGATGCGGGAGGGCACCCTGAAGGCCAAGGCGCACGACGTGCTCGCCGTCCTCGAGGCCCGCGGGCTGGAGGTCCCCGCCGAGGTGCGGGAGCGCGTCCTCGCGAGCACCGACGTTGCCGAGCTGGACCGCTGGATCCGCCGCGCGGCGGTCGTCCACCACGCGACAGAGCTTCTCGCCATCAACGGCTCCTGAACGTCGATGTCGTCCTCACGGTGATCGAGCGCGCTTCCCGGTCCTGGAAGCAGCCCCTCGAGACCACCGAGGCTCGGCACCGGCTCGCTGCCCGCCTGTGAACCCGGGCGCCGGCCCTGCTGGCCGCGTGAGCGCCTCGGCGCCTGCTCTGCATTGCCAGTAGCTTCCAGCGACGCCGCGCTTTCCGCGGGCGGGCACCGCGCGCCGACGCTGGCGAGGCGGCGCGGTCCCACGGCGTTGGGTCGTCGCGCCCCGCCTGCGGCCGCTCGCGCCGCCGCCCGCGGCCGCTCTCGTGGGGCTCAGGCTCGGCACCCACCCTGCGGCCCGGCCTCGGCGGCCGATGCGCTCGACTTACCGATACGCCGTCCCTTTCGTGGAGTCCCGTGCCCTGACATCGGGGGGCATACGGCGCTCCCACGATCATTCCGCGTGACCAACCTGGCGAGCCGGCCGGAATTCAAGAACGGGAGGTAGTTGCTCCGGCCCCTGCGGGAGACACCGCACGAGCCTGGCGCGCTGCCTGAGCTCCAGTGTGGATGTGACTTGCCGGGAGACCCCCCGATGCCCTCAATGACCCATGAAGCCCTGGTAGAGCTGTTCAAGAACCGGCCGACGCTGGCCGCCGAGATGCTGCGAGACGCGCTCGGCCAGCCGGTCCCGACGTTCACGGAGGCGCGCGTCGAGTCCTCCGACCTCACCGAGATCATTCCCTCGACCCGCCGGGCGGATGTCATCGTCGTGCTGCTGGTCGGCGCGCAGCAGCGGCCCGCGATGGCGATCGTGGTGGAGGTCCAGCTCGGCGTGGACCCGGACAAGCCGTACGTGTGGCCGGCGTACGTCATCTTGACGAGGGCCCGGCACCGCTGCCCGACCCGGCTGCTGGTCGTGACGATCGACCCGGAGATGGTGCGCTGGTGCTCGCGGCCGATCGAGACGGGCCACCCTGGCTGGGTGCTGAAGCCGCTGGTGCTCGGGCCCGAGGGCGTCCCGGTCGTGACGGACGTCGAGCAGGCGAAGGCCGCGCCCGAGGTGGCGGTGCTGTCGGCGATGGCGCACGGGCAGGGCGAGGCGGCGGAGGCGATCGGGGTGGCGTTCCTGACGGCGGCGGCCGGGCTCGACCAGGAGCGGCGCGCCCTGTACGCGGACGTGGTGCTATCCTCGCTGAACGCAGCGGCGAGGCGGATGCTGGAGGCGATGATGAAGAGCGGATACGAGTTTCAGAGTGAGTTCGCGCGCGGCTACGTGGCGAAGGGCGTCGAGCGGGGCCGGGAGGAAGGGATGCGGGAGGGCACCCTGAAGGCCAAGGCGCACGACGTGCTCGCCGTCCTCGAGGCCCGCGGGCTGGAGGTCCCCGCCGAGGTGCGGGAGCGCGTCCTCGCGAGCACGGACCTCGCCGAGCTGGACCGCTGGATCCGTCGCGCTGCGGTTGTTTGCGACGCCCGGGAGCTCCTCGCCACGACCAGCTCCTGAGCGCGCGACCCTGTACGCCCCGGGGGGGACGGCACGTCTCGGGCGCGTGCCCGTGGAGCGCCCCGCGACCGGGCAGAGGAATCGGACCGGGGATGCTCTTCCCCGGTCGTGGCTCCCGCATTCCCTCGTGGTCCCGCCCCGGGAGCACGCCCCTCCGACGGCGGCGCCGCTGTCGCTGGCACTTCCGCCCCGTTTCGATCTCCCTGCCGCCTCGGAGCGTACAGCGCCCCGGATCTGTGCCAGGACGCCCCTGATCTGTGTCAGGTGAGGGTGCGCTGGCACTGGCACAAACGCAATGCATTGCGACACACCGCGTGCCAGTGCACCCCCGGATGCAATGCAGAGCGTCTTCGGGGTGCGAATCTGTGTCAGACATTGCCAATTCTTTCGATTTTCTGTGCCATCGACCCCCCGGAGGCGCCGTTTGTTGTGCCAGGAGGGGGGTCCGGAGCCCTCCGGACCGCAAATCAGAGCGCGCGCGAGGGGTCGGGACCCCCTCGGGACCGCAAGGCCGAGCGTCCGTCAGGGCTCGGGACCGCCTCGCGGCGGATCGCGGAGCGCCTCCGGGGCTCGGGGCCGTGCGCGGCCGCTCGTCCTCGTCCTGCGTCGCCCCCGGGGGCGGCACGGGGCGACGCCGCGGGCTGGCCCTCTGCAAGGGCGTCCGCGACGGTCCTGTCGCGTGGCACCGCTGCGAGGAGCACGGCCGCGGGGAGGGCGGCACGAGGAACCGCTGGCTACCCGCGAGAGCGCGCTGGCGCTTGGCCTCGGCGGCTTGCCTGGGGCTTCGCCGTTCGACCGGCGGGGTCGGAGGGGGCAGGGGGCGGGGAGGCGGCGGCGCGGCGGCGGCCGGCGCCGTTCGTGGGCTTGCCGTTCAGCGCGCGCTCGGCGCGGAGGCGCTCGAGGAGGACGGAGGCGGGCTCGTCGTTCGGGTCCTGGGGGACGAGCTCGCCGCGGAAGGCTTTGGCGAGGATGGCCTGATCCATTCTGCCCAGCCATCCGAGAACATCAATGTAGCGGGTCTCGAGGCTTTCGAATTTTGCAGTGATGCGACGACATCGGCGACTGATCTCCTCCTGTTCTGTTGTTGGAGCAATGGGCAGTGCCGCGGCACGTAGATCAGTTAGGTGGATGTGCTGAAGCCCGGATCCCGTCCTCTTGAACCGCTCCTGAAAGTATGGCGACAGGAATGCTAGCTCGAGATAGTCGCCCATGGTCCGAATGACCGGCTTTACTAAGGCGAGCGAAACAAAGATGCTAAAGACCCTCTCCGTGCGGACCAGGCGAGGCACTCCCAGCGTTCCGTCTTTCGAGATTAGGATATCTCCCATCTCCGGGTACGTGCGCCTGATAAATTCTTCGTGATCGGCCAAGGAGACATAGCTTGCGTCGTCGAAGGAGATCCCTGGTCCGGCGGTCAAGTTCTTCACCGTGAGAAACGGGATTCCAGCTTCGACATAGTTGGGCTTCTTGTGTACGCCATCAACGACCTTTGTTGCGAGTTCCTCGACCGTTGCCCAACACCACCCCTCCGGCAGCTCCGGCAGCTCGCTCGCGTCCACCGGCGCCGGCTCCTCGTACTTCGCCTTCCACCGATCGTCCCCCGGCACCTTCCCCTTCGCTCGCATCTTGGCGAGCTCCGCCTCTTCCCATCGCCGCCGCCGCTCGGCGCGGATCCGCTTGAGCAGCTCCTCGGCCGGCTCCACGTCGGGGTTCTTCTCCCGCCAGTCTGCCGTGAGATCGCCGCGGAAGGCGGCTGCGAGCACGGCCTTTCGAAAGCGAGCGAGGAGCGCGGGGATGGCGTCGAGCGCCTCCTTGGCGCGGCGGCTTCTAGCGGTCAGCGTCTCGATCTTGTCTACGATGCGGCGCTGCTCGGCGAGAGGCGGAAGTGCAACCTGAACCTGACGTATGTCGTCCAATCCGAGACCCACCTTCGTCGCTCCCCGACGCAGCTCCAGTAGCTGTTTTTTGCCATCCGCGTCCGATGCCAAGAACCAGGCAATGAATCGAGGCTCTACGGCTGGTCGCGGTCGAGCAAGAGCCACATGCTGATTTACATATGCCTCGCCAAACTGACCTGGAACGATTGCGACCATTCCAAGCTCGGCAGTGATGGAGATTAGGAGGTCGCCTTCGCGAAGGCGTGTTCTCGTGCCCTCTGCCACATCCGGAAGATTCACGTGTTGAACTTCACGTAGATCGAGATCGATCGTTCCGTGGTCAAGGTTGCCTATGCGAATGAATTTTGCTCCTCTGTCGGAGTAGTACTTCGCCCATCCGCGTGAGCCGCTCGATACGAACTCGAACAAGTCGCCTGTTGTAGTGATGGTCCAGCCATGAGGTAGTTCTTCGTGCGTCATTCTGCTTCCTCAACCATGCGAGAAAGCCCCTCCATCTCCTCCATCGCCACCCTGAGCTTCTCCAGGATCTCCGCCGCGATCTCCTCCGGCTCCGGCAGGTCATCCGCCCCGTGCACGCTCTCGTCCCTGAGCCACGCGATATCGAGGTTATCCCCCCGCGCCCGGATCTCCTCCCGCGTGAACCTCCGGAACCGCCCCTCCGCCCCCTGATCCTTCCGCTTGCTCTTCCCGTACGGATCGCCCCCGAATGCCTTCTCGAACTCCGCGAAGTGCTCCCGCGTGAGCGGCGTCCGCTTCCCGAACGCCGGCATGTTCGCCCGCAGGTCGTAGATCCACACCGCCTTCGTGTTCCCCTTGTCCTTCCCCGCTTCCCCGCGCGTGAAGAACAGCACGTTCGTCTTCACCCCCTGCGCGTAGAAGATCCCCGTCGGCAGCCGCAAAATCGTGTGCAGCTCGCACTTGTCCATCAGATCGCGCCGGATCTCCGCCCCCGCGTTCTCCTCGAAGAGCACGTTGTCCGGCACCACGATCGCCGCGCGCCCGCCCCGGCGGAGCCCCCGGTACACGTGCTGGAGAAAGGCGAGCTGCTTGTTCGACGTCGGGTACGTGAAGTCGTCCCGCGTCGGCAGGCCGCCGCCCTTCTTGGTCCCGAACGGCGGATTCGTGAGGATCACGTCCGCGGGCTCGAGGCCCGCGCCGAGGGGCGAGAGCGTGTCGCCGAGCGCGAGCTCCCCCTCGATGTCGTGGAGCATCAGGTTCATCAGCGCGAGCCGGTGCGCGTCAGGCACGAGCTCCACGCCGCAGAAGGCGTCCCGCTTCTGGAAGCGCTGCTCCCGCTCGCCGAGCTCGAAGAGCTGGTCGGTCTCGGCCTTGATGGCGCGATCCGCCGCGATGAGGAAGCCCGCCGTGCCCGCGGCCGGATCCTGCACCCGCTCGCCCGCCTTCGGCTTCACCAGGTGCACGATGGAGTCGATGAGCGGGCGCGGCGTGAAGTACTGCCCGGCGCCCGACTTCTTCTCGGCCGCGTTCTTCTCGAGCAGGCCCTCGTACAGGTCGCCGAGGCCCTCGGTGCGCGCCGAGTACCAGTCGAGGTCGTCGATCGAGTCGACGAGCTTCTTCAGGTTCCGCGGCTGCGTGAGCATCGTCTGCGCGTTGGCGAAGATCGCCTGCACCCGGCCCGAGCCCCGGGTGCCGAGGTAGAGCAGCAGCTCGCGGTAGAAGGTGAGCTGCTCGACGCCCTCCCGGGCCTCGAGGTCGCCCCAGCGGTACCCCTTGGGCAGCCCCTTCTCCTGCCCCGTCTCCTTCATCATCTTGAGGAAGAGGAGGTAGGTGAGCTCGGTGACGTACTGGTGGTACGTGATGCCGTCGTCGCGGAGGACGTTGCAGAGGTTCCAGAGCTTCTGGACGATATCCTGGGTTGTCATGGCGTGGGTGCTCGAAGACGATTGGTACGCCTAGCCGGCGTCGAGGTCCATGGGGTCGTGCAGGCAGCCGGGCGGCGCGGCGGCCCGTGCCAGGCGCGCGACTCTATGCCCATCGTCGACAAGAGCGTACACCGCGTGAGAGTGTGGCCGTGCTTCCGGCTGGTGGTGATCTGATCTGCGCAGGCTCAAGCCGCTTCGTCGTCATCCGCCCGGCGGAGCTCTCGCCGCAGCTCGTCATACCGAGCGGGAGGGAATGCGCCTCGAATCTTCTCTGCGCGCTTACGCAGCCACTTCGTCAGGCTTTCGGGCGACCCAGGCTGGGTCTGCACGACTGCCGCATCAAGGAGATCCACCAGGTCTCCAAGCGGGTCTCCCTCCTCCTTGGCCTGCTGCGCGACGTCTGCGACGAAGATGAGGCGGAAGAACAGGATGTCCCAGATCGCGAGCTCGTGGGTTCGTTCAAGCGTCAGCGTCACCGGGCCGAGTAGATCGTTTGCGGCGATGGCTGGAGCATCTGTGAGCCGGTTGAGTGTCCACTGGAGTATGTGCACGCCAGATGTCCACTTGCCGCGATGAGCAATGCAGTTCTGGAAGTAACCGCGTCCTATGCTGATTAAAGCAATTTCGGCGCGTGCGCCGGGAATGCGGTGGAGAGCTGCCATTGTGGCGATCTTGCTGTCGAGCAGGCCGTAGTCCATGACCTCCTCGACCACGGCATCCGGAAGAGCGACGCCGTTCGACTCGACCAGCCCATCTTCCGCCGCATCGCGAGACGATTTTGCCAGAACAGAAACCATGTCTGGTCGGAATGCTTTGTCGTGCAGATCCCTCTCTCGCACTGCGCTCCTGGCCCGGAGATCCTTCCGGAGGAGCTGCCCGCACGTCGTCAGATGTGGCGCCCGAAGGACGACCTTGTGCCGAGTACAGAATCCGAACGCCGTGCCAATCGATCCCAGCTGGAGCGGGTTGTGGCAGCAGTTCTTGCAGGATAAAGGCTCCATGGTTCACCGTCGGAAGGCTGCTCTCACGCAGTTTGCGACGACCTTCTTCTAGACTCCGCGCCAGTCGAGCAAGTGCTCGCTCCAACGCTCAGCCAGCGCTCTCGCTCGCGCGACCTCCCATGGGTCGTCCCAGGCGCACTCGCCTCTGCCTTTGCCCTTCAGATCCGCAAGCAGCCGCTTGAGCGGGATATGGCGTGCGCCCTGGTGCTTTGCAGATTCAGGATCCGTTTCCCACACATGGCCATCTTTGCCGGCAAACTGCTCCGCGACCTCGCGAGCCTCCGTCGTCGACGTGAACGGTGTCGGTCTTCCTGCTCCGCCAATGTAAAGGATGTGCGCGACGATCGGCGTGCGCGCGTCAGGGGTGGGCACCTCCACGTCTGTAGCGCTGTCGCCACGGTATAGATCCTTGTTCTTGCGACCAGCGATGGGCATGGCGAGCGATTTCTAGCACATCCCGGGCGCAAGCACGGCACGAACGCGCCGGACGTTCACCCCGCGTCCTTCCAGATCTCCTCGCGCAGGTCGCCGAGGAGCTGCTCCAGCCCGCCGCCGAACACCCGGTCGAGGCTCTTGAACCCGCCGTGCGACCTGAACGCCTCGCCCTCGTCGAGGGTCTGGCGGTCGACGACCTTCTCCTTCTTGAGCTGCGCGCCGATGCGCCGCAGCCAGTCGCGCTGCGGCGCCGTCCAGCTCCGGCTCGCGGCGATCTTCTTGAGCGCCCGGTCCACCCGCTCGTCGTACGGCACGAGCGCGTCGCCGAGCGCCGCCTGGCGGATGTAGCCGATGATCGACGCGGCGATGTCGGCGTTCGACCTCTCCCGCCACGCCACCTGGAGCGCCGCCTCGGTGTAGCCCTCCTCGTCGAGCGCGAGCTGGAGCTCCTTGAGCTGCGCGCGCGTGAGGTCCCGCGGCCGCTGCGTCACGACGACGAGCGCCGGGATCTTGTTCAGGTTCTCGCGCAAGAAGGCGGTGAAGCCCTCGAGGTAGTCGTCCGGGCGCCTGGCCTTGCCGTAGCCGATCTCCGTGCCGACGAGGTGATCGGCGTGCTCGGAGACGAGGAGCGGCCGCGCCTCGGCGACGCCGCCGTCGAGCACCCGGACGACGTGCTGGTGCTCCCGGAACCAGGCCGCGGCCTGCGCTGGCGTCCCTCGCTTGAGCATCTGCCCGAGCTCCTTCGGCGACATCGCGGCGATGCCCTCGAAGCGCCCGAGCTCTGCCCCCTTGAGCGCCTGGCGCCGCCGCTGGAGCCTGGCGATGAGCTGATCGAGCACCACCTGCCGCGCCTCGTCGTCCGGCGCGGTGTCGAGCTCGCGGACGAGCTGCAAAAAGGAGATGCTGGGCGCCGGCACGACCGGCTTCATCTCGGTGTACGGCGCGAGCGCGGCGTAGAGGTCCACCGCGTCGAAGATGCGGAATACGGCCTTGTCGATCTCCGGGCACAGCCGCGTGGCCCGACCGAGCATCTGCTCGTACAGGATTCGACTCCTCACGCGCCGCAGGAAGACGAGGTTCGCGATCCGGGGCACGTCGACGCCCGTGGTGAGCAGGTCGACCGTGACGGCGACGCTCGGGAGCTGCTCGTTCTTGAAGCGGCGGAGCAGCTTGAGCGGCTGATCGGCCGCGCCGGTGATCTTGAGCACCGCGTCGTCATCGACGCTCCCGTACTTCTCCTCGAAGGCCTCCTTCAGCAGCCGCACGACCAGGTCGGCGTGGGTGTCGTTGGCGGCGAACACGAGCGTCTTCGCCGCCCCGAGCGGGTCGAGGTGCTTCGCGAGCTCGGCGCACACCACGCGGTTGAAGTCCTCGGTGATGACCAGCCGGTTGAAGCCGTCGATCTCGATGTTCACCTCGTCCTCGAGGTGGACGAGATCGAGCTGCTGCGTCCCCGGATCGAAGACGTGCACGCTCTCCCCCTTGCCCCAGCGAATGCCCTGCTGGGCGAGGGCGGTGATGATGCGGACGGGCGGCTCGTGGTCGATGAGCTGGCCGTCGATGACCGCCTCGCGGTACGAGTACCGGAACGTGGGGTTGCCGAAGATCTCGGTGGTGTGCAGGGCGGGCGTGGCCGTCAGGCCGATCTTCACCGCGTCGAAGTGGTCGAGGACGCGCCGGTACTTCGAGATGTAGTCGTCGAGATCGCGGAAGCGCAGCTCGGCGTCGCTCATCTCCCGGTCGAGCCCGTAACCCCGGTGGCACTCGTCGACGACGAGGCAGTCGTACTGATCGACCGGCGGCGTATCGCCCGGGCTCGCCGGATAGAGGATGCGCTTGACCATGCCCTGCACGGTGGCGATGTGGACCCGGGTGTCGGGATCCGGCGTGATGTCCTCGAGCGTCTTGAGATCGAAGATCTGGGTGAAGGTCTGGAGGTTCTCGAGCTTGTGATGCCCGAAGGCGTCCGCCGTCTGCTCGCCGAGGGCGGTGCGGTCGACGAGGAAGAGCACGCGCCGGAAGCGCTTCGCCTTGAGCAGGCGGTACACGAGCCCGATGGCCGTCCTGGTCTTTCCGGTGCCCGTCGCCATCGCGACGAGGCACGCGGGCTGCCCCGCCTCGATGGCCGCCTCGACCGCCTGGATGGCGCGGATCTGGTAATCGCGCAGGCCGAGGTAGTCCGTGGGCTCGCCGTGCAGCTTCGCGTGCGAGAGGGCGACGTCCTGCTTGAGGAGGGCGGCGAGCCCCTCGGGCGAGTACCAGCCGGGCAGCGCGCGCGCGTGGTTGTCGTCGCGGCGCGCGTCGCGGAACCAGATACCGCTCTTCTCGGCGATCTGCTTGAGGTAGGGGCGCCCGTTCGTGGCGAAGAGGAACGGGACCTTGTACCGGTCCCTCCCCCACGGGCCGCCCGGCGCCGCGGCGCCGTCCTGCGCGAGGAAGCCGCGGCTGTAACGCTTGGCCTGCTCGATGGCGCCGGCCACGTCCTTGCGCTTGCGCTTCGCCTCGATCACCGCCACGGCGTCGAGCCCGACGAAGAGCACGTAATCGGCCGGACCGTTCGCCGTCGGCCACTCGGCGATCGCGCGGTTCTTCCCCTTCTCCGGCCGGCTGCCCCGCTCGAAGCGCAGGTGCTCGGAGTCGGCCTCCCAGCCCGCGTTGCGGAGCTGCTCGTCGATGATCCGGCGGGTGGCGACCTCGTCGAGGTGGACCGCCTGCGCGGCCTCGGCGGCGCGGTCGACCGCGGCCTGGACGACGGCGGGGGGCGCCTGCGCGGCCTGGGCCTGGAGGGCGGCGAGCTCCGCGGCGAGCTGCGCCTTCTGGCGCTGGATGGCCTCGACGTCCTTCGCCCACTGCTGCTCGGCCTCGATGGCGAGGGCCTCCAGGATCGCCCGATCCTCGGCCTCCTTCCGGGCGCGCTCCTCGGCCGTGAGGCGCTTCTTCGCCTCCTCCTTGGCGGCGGCGCGGACGGCCTCGATATCGACCTTGCTCCTGGCCAGATCGACCTTGCTCCTGGCCAGCTCTTCACGGAGCTTCTCGAGCTCGGCGGCGAGCTGCGCGTCTTCCTTCGCCGGATCGCGGGGCGGCACGAAGGGGCCGGGGTCGAACTTCCTGCTGTTGCCGAACGAGCGCTGGAACCAGACGGCGAGCTCGCGCGCCATCTTGAGCTGGTGCAGCGCCTCGTGGTGCTCGCCGCGGAGCTCGTGGGCCGCCTTGTTGCCGGCGACGCGGAGGTCGTGGAAGAGCTGCCGGGTCGTCGCGTCGAGCGCGCCCCGCTCGCGGAGGCGGTTGATCAGCGTGACCTGGCTGTCCTCGGGCGAGGTGTAGAGCCCGAGGCGCGCCGCGGCGCGCTGCGCGAGGATCTCGCCGAACTGCCGCAGCTTCACCAGGCAGGTGTTCGGATCCTCGGCGAAGTAGCGCTCCGCCTGCGTCCCGAGCACGACGAGGCGGGGGTCGTGGTGGGCGAGGAAGGCGAAATTGGGCGAGGCGGAAGGGGGCACGGGATCGGGCTCGCGCGTGGGTGGGCGGACCGTTCCATGAAACACCAGCCGGGGGGGCGAGCGGAAGCGGAACGCGATCGTGCGGGACGGCATCGCGCAAGGAGCGGGGGTTCAGGGGGGCGTCATCTGTGGGATTCAGGTCGAGATGGGCCGAGATGGGCCGTCGATGCAGGTGGTGCTCGGAGGATGTGCGCTAGAGCGAGACTTCGGCGGGCCCTTCGATGAGCCGGACGCCACGACGGCGCCCGAGGCGCGCGACGGCTACGACACCGACATCCTCTCCCAGGCCGCGGCCACGGCGGCGCTGTCGGCCCGCGACGAGGCGAGGGAGAGCTGGAAAAGGTGATCGCCGAGCGAGCCCGCCTCGCCGGGGCGCTCCGGCAACTCGGCTTCACGGTCGCGCCGGCGGCCTCGCGCTCGATCGAGCGCCCTCCCGGCGCGCGGCGTCGCTGAGCGACCTGCCCCTGCGTGCGCGGCGCGAGGCGACCACGCCCGCAGCGCCATTCATCCCCTCCGGATCCAGCAAAGTCGCGGTCGCCATGCGCAGCGGCCATCGCGCACGAGCGCGATGAAGATGGAATCCGCGCACTCGACGCCTGTCACCGCCGACGGACCGCGCATGCGCGGCTCACCCGATGGAGCGATCATGAACTCTCTTACTTGCGCAGGAAGGCCGGCGTCCATCACTTTTGGATTCGCACCATAACGAGAAGACATCGAAAGGTCTTGCCATGAAGCTACATCTCACCGCGCTGTTCGTGCTCGCTGGAGCGGCGGTCCCGCTCGGCGTGACCGCGCTCTCTTGCAGCTCGGCCGACCGGGACGAGGGAGCAGCGCACGTCGCCTCCGCCGAGGACGAGGGAGCAGAGCACTGCACTCGCCCCGAGAGATGAGGATCGACCCCTTCCAGGCGAACCGCGCGCCTGGCGACGCGTACAGGACGATGAACCTGGAGGCCCTCTTCGTCCGGGAGCGAGGGCTGTTCATGCGGCCGGAGAACAAGGGTCAATTCTACCATGATGGCCGCTTCGAGACGCTGCTGGACGTCGTGCGGAGCTACGACAGGCGATTCCGCCTGAGGCTCGATCCCCGCGAGCAGCGCCAGCTCGTGGAGTACCTGAAGTCGCTCTGATCGGGCAGGTCGGGGTGGACGGCCCCGGCCGAGAGCACACCCCGTCGAGCGGGAGGAGCCGTCTCGCGCAGAGGGGGCGCCGTCTGACCTCATGGCGCGAAAGGCGCCCGGCCTGCCATCGGGCGAGGGCGCGCGTGGTCGGTGTCAGGATGTCAGGCCGAGCACGAAGAGCGCGTCGGACCAGAGCGGCCAGAGCGTGCGGTACGGGTGGGTCGCCAGCACGACGCCGCCGCTCGGGAGGCGGCGGACGTGGAACGGGGCGTGCTCTTCGAGGAAGCGGGTGTGCCCACGCGTCGTGATGTCTGCTCGCCAGGCGGGTGGGCCCTCGCCCTCGGCGGCCTCCCCGAGCTGACGGAGCAGCTCCATGATCTCGCGCGCCTGCGGCTCGGCCGCGCGCCACGCGTCATCCGGCACCGCCGCCGCCTCGAGCGCATCGAGGAGCTCCGTCGGCGACGTGGCGAGCGCCTTGAGGACGGTCTCGCGCGAGAGCGAACGCGTGAGCTCGCGCGGGCCCTTCATGGGCACGCGCGCGCCGCGCGGCGCCGCGTCGACGCGCGCGCAGAGCGCCTCCAGCGACATGCCCGCGATGCGTGAGACGCTCTCCTTGTCATGGAGGCTCACCCACGAGAGGGCGAGATCGCGCGCGAGCTCCGTGGCGTTCGCGTTGTAGGTCGCGCACATCTCGACCGGGGCGATCCAGTCCTCCTCGCCCGTGCAGGCGCCGGTCGGCACGCGCCCGCTCGCGTCCGGCGCGCAGAGGCGGAGCAGGAGGTCCTCGACGTCGTCCTGAACCATGTGGTAGGCGACCGCCGCCTCGGCCTCCACGAAGCGCGGGCTGTAGCTGCCCACGGCGATCTCGTACGGGTAGAAATCCCACTTGCGTTCACCCGCCGCCATGCTGAGCGGGCCGAAGGGACGACGACGTTCGCTTTCTTCAGGGTAGCACGCGGCGCTGAACACCATGACGCGCTCAGAATCGCTCAGCATCACGCCGGACGATACGTGAGCGCTGTTCCTTCCTCCGAAGTGAGCGCGGACCATCGCGAGCGCTTCGTCCATGGAGGACGTCTTGCACCAAATATCGGTGCTCAGGTCCACGCTCATGAGATCCCCTGGAATCACCAGCGCATATAGCGCCGCCGCGAATGCATCGATGCGTTCTGGTTCGTCACACCAGCCGAAGAAGTGAGGTCTTGATTCGCTCATAGCCGGATCACCATGATGAATGTGTTGAAGCCTTTCAGGGTTACGGTTTTCCCCTTGTCCGTGTCGAACAGGTAGCCGTCCTTCACGATGAACTTATCCGGCTTGAACTCCGCCCCCTGCTCCATGATGAGCTCGGCCCGCTGCACGTCTCCAGCGAGCCCCTTCTTTTTCACCGCCTCCATCGCGTTCGTGAGCTGATTGCGCACCTCGAAAACGTCGATCGTTCCGCCTTTTGCCTCGCTCAGGATGAGCTTGTGCCCGCTGGACACCGAGAGGAAATCGGGAGCCTTCCCCTCGATGGTGCCGGTCGGTGACTCCTTCGGAATGCCGAGCACCGTGCGCACGCCGTCGTCGCCGACCCCAACGAGCGACCGGCCGTCGTCCACCAGGAATTTGGCCGCCTTCTTCTCGAAGATGTTTACCGGCTTGGTCGTCATCGCCCCGGTGAGGTTCTTGTACCCCCTGACGCGGTTCGTCTTCAGGATCTGGGCGAACGCCTCCTCGATCTCCGCGATCTCCCCGGCCACCCGGATGGCGGACGGCCTGAGCCCGCTGCTGGTCTTGATCACCCGCCACATGGGCCCGATCGCCCCGAGCCCGAACCCCACCCCCGAGAAGATCCGCTCCTCGTCGCTGAGCTCCTGCCCCGCCGGCAGGCAGAACGCCTTCCCGGTGACCGCCTCGCACAGGTCGAGCACCGGCCCGACCACCGGCACGAACCCCACCCCGATGCGCGTCGTGGCGTGCACGAGCGTCTGCATCATCCCCGCGTACGCCTGGAAGCCCTCGCCGACCGTCGACATGGCCCCCGCGAAGGCGCTGATCGTCTGGTAGAGCTGCGTCTGCTCCAGGTCGAGCGCCTCGCCCGTCAACAGGTTGAGGCTGTCCTTCATCTGCTCGGCGAGCGCCTCGAACCGCGGCCTCAGCACCAGGTCCACCTGCGCCCGCAGGTCCGGCGGCACCGGCGTGTCGAGGAACCAGTCCGACGCATCCATGTACCGCCGCACAACCGCCGTGACCCGGTTCTGCGCGTTCAGGAACGCGTTCGTCTCCGCGATCGACACGCCCATCCGGTCGCGCAGCGCGATCTCCAGCGCCGCGCTGTTCTCCCGCCACGCCCGCACGTTCGTCACGAAGTCCGCCCGCGCGACCACCACCCCGTCGCTCACGTCCGCCTCGAGCGCCTCGATCACCGCGTCCGCGTACGCCGCATACGGATCCCTCCCCTCCTCGAACGCCCCCGGCACCTCCGAGATGTCCGGTACCTCGACCCACGGCACGTCGTGCTCGCCGAGCGCGTAGTTCGACGGATCGTCCGGATCCCACCCCTCGGCGCGCGCGTCCTGCGTCGCGAGATCCGCGACCTCGTCCGCCTGCGCGCCGAACTCGTCGATCAGCCGCCCGAGCTCGTCCTCCAGGTCGTCGACGAGCTGCTCCATCGCTGCCCGCGTCTCCGGGTCGACCACGTCCTCGTAGCGGTCCAGGATCTCGGCGAGGTCGACCCGCGCGATCTCGTCGAGCGGCCGGGCGACCAGATCGTGCAGCTCGGTGTCGAGCTGCTGGAGCCGGTCCATCCTCGCCCGCAGGTCCGAGATCCTCGCGGCGTTCCGGATGAGCTTCTCGCGCAGCGCGGCGAGCGCGACCTCGAGGTTCACGATGTCGCGCGCGAGCGGCGGGTTGATCTCCGCGAGGCTCAGGTCGACCTCGGCGCTGCCGGAGAACGCCGTCCCGTCGCGCCACACGTCGAAGACCGGCTTGTTCAGCCCGAGCGGGATCGACACGAGGTTCACCACTTCGTGCGAATGCGTGCACGAGTCGTTGCCGCTGGAGTTCCTCACACGGAAATGAAACTCGTTGGCCCCCATGCGGAGCAGCACCGAGTCGAACTCCGCTTCCGCCAGGTTGCTCTGCGAGCCGTCAGCGTGCGTCACCAGCGTGCCGGGAACCTCGTAGGTCGGCAGTGGCGTGTCGTTCACGCTGAAGAATGGGTCTCCGCTCTCGACGAGGAAGGCACCTTCACATGACAAGTAAGACTGGGTGCGGCTCCAGCTCAGGCTGTACGCCGTGCCCGCCCAGGTGAACGACGGCGCCAGCACCGCCAGCGTCGTGACCAGCGCGACCAGCTTGTGGAGCACCGCGGCGCTCCAGCCACACCGCGCAGCGCAGACCGACCGGCTCATGCCCCCTCCGCGCGGCTCACGGCC
The DNA here is from genome assembly GCF_004135735.1 of Sorangium cellulosum. Classification (GTDB taxonomy): domain Bacteria; phylum Myxococcota_A; class Polyangia; order Polyangiales; family Polyangiaceae; genus Sorangium; species Sorangium cellulosum_F. The sequence goes on from NZ_CP012670.1 coordinate 10,589,559, forward strand.
GCGTCATACGCGATCGCCGCGCCGATCACGTCGCCCGCGTCGAGCCGCGCCTGCGCGGCATCGAGCAGCGCCGCGTCCACCCCCTTCGCGCGCATCGCCGCGAGGCCCTCCGCGATCATCCGGGGCAGGGTCGTCTTGAGCTCGGTCTCCGCGGCCTCGTACCGACCGCGGAGCGCGGCGCACCCGGCCTCGCGCCATGAGGACGACGGCGCCTCGCACAGCGGCTGCGTTTGCAACAGCGCCGCGAGCTCTCCGCACCGATCGGCGACGTACGGTAGCCCCAGGCGAATGGCCGCCGGCAGCGGCCTCGCGATCGCCGCGGCCCGCGCCTGCGCGCCGGCGAGGAACGTCGCCGACGCCGTCTCGCTCCGCGACCGTGCGCTCGCCTCGCGCGCGCCCTCGTCCCCTTGCAGCGCCAGGAGCGCCTGCCGCCGGAGGCGGACCCCGCCCAGCAGCGCCGTCGCCGTCCTGTCGCTGCGGGCGACCCGCTGCTGCGCATATCCCAGCATCGCGTTGAGCGAGCGCAGCGCCCCCGAGCTCATGTCCGGCATCGCCGCGCCGTGCGTCGCGAGGAGCTCCTCGTGCGGCGCGAGCGCCTCGTCGAGCGCGACCGCGGACGCCTGGATCCGCGCCGAGAGCGCCATGATCGCGACGGAGAGCTCGCCCGGCGCGCGGCTCGCCTCACGCGCCGCCGCGAGGATCGCCTCCTCCACGACGTCGAGCTCCTCGAGCGCCGACCGCGACGCCTGCGCCGAGAGCGCCGCAACCGCCGCGGTCTCCGCCGCCTCGGTCGCCCGGTACTCCGCGAACCGCGCAACGACGCTCGCGTACTCGGCCTGGAGCGGCGCCGCGTCCTCCCGCGCCCGGTCGAAGATCGCCTGCACGGCCGCCATCGATTGCTTGTCCTCTGCGAGCGCCGCGAGGAGCGGCTCCTTCTCGGCGTTCGCCTTCTCGGTCATCGCCTCCTTGAACCGATCGGCCGCGCGGACCGGCTCCTCCTCCAGCAGCGATCTCTGCTGGCCTGCGGCATAGTCCAGCAGAAAGCGGAGCTTGCCCGCGAGCGTCGCGCTGTACGACTCGGCATTCCGCTCCTGGTCGCGCACATAGGAGACGACCTTGTCCACGTTGCCGAGCCAGAGCGCCAGCATGTCCTCGCTCCCGGCGAGCTCGCGCATGGCCACGCCGCGCGGCGGATCCGCCCACATCTCGATCGGCAGATCGCCATGCCTCTCGGCCTGGCTCCACGCGTCGCTCGGGCTCCGGTTGGCGCCCACGCAATATTCCTTCCCGTCCTCGTCGCCGTTCGCCGGCACGGCGCAGAAGCGCCCGAGCGAGTCGTCGCTGCGCTTCCAGCACCCGGACGCCGCGGCGCCGAGCGCCAAGGCGGCCACGGCCCCCATGAGGAGCCTCGCCTGTACCCCCGTTCTCATTCGCATCCCCTCCACCCTGCGAGTTTTCTCGCCCGCACACGCTCGTCCGCTCGCTGTCCAGCTGCAAGCGTCCACATCGAGGCGAGAGGACATTGATCGGCCGAGCCTCGCGCCCGTAGCTCGTTCTACCCGGCCTCGGCACAGGCCACTTCTCCGGGCTTCGGGCTTCCCAACACAGACGGCGGAGAGAGCCTGTCGGCTGCATATTGGGAGGGGCCCCGCGCGTGCACGCGCGGGAGGTCACCACCAGACAACGGGTCGACCCGGCGGCGCATCGTCAGGAGGCGGGGCGACCTGAGCCACCCCGGCCTCGCGAGTCGCAGGGGCGGCGCTCTACCCGCCGGCCCCCTCGCGGAGGATCTCCGCAATCGCCCCGAGGAGCGCATCGTCCTGCTCCGGTGTGCCCACCGTGATGCGGAGCTTGTCGTGGAGGCGCGGCGCGTCCCAGTAACGGACGAAGATCGCGCGGTCGTGGAGCGCCCGGTACAGGGCCTGCGCGGACAGGCCATCTCCCGGCGGCGCGGCGAGGAGGAAGTTGGTCTGGCTCGGCGCGACCGAGAAGCCGAGTTGCCGGAGCGCCCCGGCGAGGCGGGCTCGCTCGGCGATCACCTTCTTCCAGCTCTCCCGCGCCTCGTCGCGGGCCGACAGCGCCGCCGTGGCCGCGGCCTGGGAGAGGATGTCGGTGTTGTAGCTGTCGCGCGCCTTGTCGAGCGCCTCGATGAGCCGCGGGTGCCCGAGGCCGTAGCCGAAGCGGAGCCCGGCGAGCGAGTAGCCCTTGCTCAAGGTCCGGAGCAAGAGCACGTTGTCGAGCCCCCTTTCCGGGTCGAGCAGCGGTGTCGCGTCGCCCTCCGCGAAGTCGACATACGCCTCGTCGATGAGGAGCACGCCCCGGAACGCCCGGGCCAGCCGCTCGAGCTTGTCGAGCGGCTCGCGCCGCCCCGACGGCGCGTGCGGGTTGACGAGGAGCCCGAGCCGGCAGCCGTGGTCGTTGAGCCGGGCCGCGAAGTCCTCCGGGACCGACCAGTCGTCCTCGAGCGGGACCTGGGTGATGGAGGTGCCGTGGATGTCCGCGAGGACGTCGTAGAGCGAGTAGGTCGGGTACGTCTCGCCGAGGCCGCGGCCGCCGGGCTCGCAGAACACGGTCACGGCCATGCGCAGGAGCTCGTCGCCGCCGTTCGTGGCGATCACCTGCTCGGGCGACAGGCCGTGGAGCCGCGCGGCGGCCTCGCGGAACGGCTGCGCCCGGGGCGGCGGGTACCGGCGGAGCTGGTCGGCCGACACGCGCCGGATCGCCTCCAGCACGGCGGCCGGCGGCGGGTAGGGGTTCTCGTTCGTGTTGAGCTTGACCACGTCGGCCCGCTGCGGCTGCTCACCGGGCGTGTACGGCGTGAGGCGGTGGATGTTGTCGCGTTCGTACGGCATGGCGCGCCGTGCTGTGGCCCGGCGCCCCGCCGGCGACAAGCGCGTCGATGGCGCGCGCCCGGGAGGTGGCCTCGTCCGGGGGGCTCACCTCCGGGGCTTGCGTTCCGGCGGGCCTCTTTCGTGGCCCGCCTACACTCCAGCCCCTCCGGTGAGCCCCCCGGACGAGGCCACCTCCCGGGCGCGCCGGGGCCGCAGGCCAGCCGGTCGGATTGGCCCGCCGGCCCCGCGGATCGGACTAAGATGCGCCGCATGGCGACACCCGAGACCGAAACCTTCCTGGTCCTCTCCTGCCTCGGCCCCGACCGCCCGGGCCTCGTCGCGGAGGTGACCCACTTCCTCACCGAGCGCGGCGCCAACGTCGAGGACAGCCGGATGGCCGTGCTCGGCGGCGAGTTCGGCATCCTCGTGCTCGCCTCGGGGCCCCCCGGCGCGATCGAGGCGATCGAGCGCGAGGCCGGGGCGCTCACGACGACGACCGGGCTCACGGTCCAGAGCCGCAGGACGAAGAGCCCCGAGGCGCACCGGCGCGCGGCGACCATCCCGTGCCTCATCTCCGTCGACGCGCTCGATCACGAGGGGATCGTCCGCGCCGTGTCGCGCGCGCTCCACGGCGCCGGCGTCAACATCGTGTCGCTCGAGACCTCGGCCTACGAGGCGCCCGTCACCGGCTCGCAGCTCTTCCGGATGGAGGCGCGCGTCGACGTCCCCTCCGGCGTGACGCTCGCCCAGCTCCGCAAGGCGATGGACGCCGTCGCGGAGTCCGAGAACCTCGACATCGACGTCCGCTCGCTGCTCAAGGGCTGACGCCGCGGGTGCGGCGCCGGCAGCGGCATGGGCGGACGTGGCGCCGGCAGAGGCATGGTTGGAGACCTTGGCTACGGCGCTCGCCCGTGGCGTCGCGGCCGGCCTTGCCGAAACACCGGCCACGCATCCGGGAGAACCGGTATTCTCATCGGTTATGCCCTTCAGCGGTGCATCGGGATCCGCTCGACGGTTCTGACCGAGCCGCCCACCTCCTGCAGAGGGTTGACAGACCCTGCTGACGTGCTAGGGTCCGCTTAGGAGCCCACTCCGAATTCTAGAAAGGCCGTTCCTGCAGGTCGCGCGCAAGCTTCCTGCTTGCGCGGCCTTCTGTCTTTTTGTATGCAGGGGACGTGAGTCTGAACGCTCGTTCCGCCCGTCTCTTTCTCCAGCGCTGGTACGAGCAACTCCACAGTTCATCCGCACCACGGAAGGCTCGAACGCTCGGCTCGTGTGCTGCGCTTGAGGAGGTGGTTGCGCTGGCTGATGCTTGGCTGCGTTCGGGCGGCCAGACAAAGCCAGCCATGGACCCCGAGGACGGCGGCCATGGAGTGCAGATGCTTCCGGACGTCGCGGCGGAAGCGGAGAAGACGCTACAAAGGGACGTGCTTCTCGTCAGCCGGTACAGCGCCCGTCGCGATGTGCTCGTCGAGGCCGCTCGCCGCATTAAGTCCGACAAAGCTGATGACATACGCGCGGCGCTCGGGCAGATCAACGCACTATTACCAGCTCTCCGCCGCAGCTATATCGAAGACGGCTTCGCGGAGCTTCAACGCCTGTTGGAGTATGAGCCGGGAGAGCATGAGCGGATTGTTGGGCTCGCGGAGTGCATCGTCTCGGAGCTTCGAGCCCGAGGATGGACGGACGCAGGACTGTTGGAGGCCTACGAGATTACGCCCGCTGACGATGCTGTCGCCGTGGTGGCCACCCTTGCGACACGCGTCTGTTCAGCGAAGCAGCAGTTTGAATGCTACGTTTGCTTGACTCTGCCTGCGGAACGACCGCCCTTCCCCGACGGAGATCTGAGCTTTCGTATAGTTGACGCATTGCCGAATGAACCTCGGGTCGGCCGACCACTCAAGAGAGGAACGTATGCCAAGGTCCTCATTGATGCGTTCGACCCCGTGGGGGCTGCTGCGATTGCATATCGTCGAGTTCTGTCGACAGTTGGGGCGCTTACGGTTTTTCTTCCCGAAAGCCGGATCGATGTGGCGAGCGAGATTGTTGGTGTGCGCCTCCCTGGTGGCTCGCTCCGCGGTTGCGAGTTCCAGGAGCGGCTCGCGGAAGAGCCGCGGTTTGTCGATCCGGACGGGATCAGGCGTATTCTGGCCTCATCATGGGCTGCTAGCTCGAAGCCTGCGGCAGATCCACTGCACGATGCTATTCGATTGCGACATCGTGCTGTGTACAAGTCAGATCCTGAGACAAGGTTGTTGCTTCTTTGGAGTGGCATCGAACGCATGACTTCGGGCGCCCGCGGCTTTCGAGGAGGCGCCTTGGCCGCGGCGAAGGAGCTTGTCTCCCACGCGGTCACGCTTGGCAAGCTCCGGCGAGACGTCGGGGACTTCGCCGCCGTGATGGAGCACTCGGTCACTGACGAACGCGCGCGGGGTGAACTGCTTCGTGTCGTAGGAGGTTATCGGGATTTGCGTGCTGCTACGGATCGGGTACATCGAGGAAAGGTGCTTGAGCACCTTCTGGGAGACGAGGCGAAGCTCCAGCAAATGACCGGTCCATTCTACGCCGCGCATCCGCTTCTCGCGTTCCGGGCGCATTCGTTGTGGATGGACTTTGGTGGGGGAATCGTTGCCAGACGCGGGAAGGCTATTGCTGAATACCATGAACGGTCCAGGCAGCGTGTGGCTTGGCAAGTCGGTCGTGTCTATCGTGCCCGCAATCGTATTGCGCATGTTGGGGTGGGCCCTGAGCGGTTGAAAGACTTGGTGGCTCATGCGTATTTTTATCTGACGCAGCTTATCGCGATATGTGTTCATTATAATGAGACGGAGCCGATTCGGGCGCAGGATCTGCTGACGACCCGGATGGGGCAGTATCAGGCTTATGTCGAGCTTCTTCGGAAGGGCGACCCCGCATTCTTGAAACCAGAAGCTCTCATGCGACCGGCATCTGCGCTTCAGCGCCAGTAGCGCGTCAGCGATGCGATGACCTCGATCGGGCAGATTGCTGGCACGACGAGCGCGTCACGACTTGCGAGGAGACACGCGGTTCGGGCCCGCGACATGACATGAGAAAGCTGGTCCGGTCAGAGCGATGACGACGTCCATCGAAGCGTCGAGAGACGAGCTTCATCGTCGCATTGACAGCAGATCTTCCATCGCGCTCTCCTGCATCGCCGTCGAGCCCAGGCCTGCGAACAGCTGCTCAATGTCCACATGGGACAGGCGAGGTCTCGACCGGACGGCCACATCGACCGGCACGATCGCGGCCGCGGGCTTGCCATGCCGCAGGATCAACGTGCGCTTTTTGTGATGCTGCGCGTCGTCCACCAAGGCTGAAAGATGAGCCTTCGCCTCCGCGAGCGACATCTTGCGCATGGAACCATGGTGGCCAGATCGCTCCGCTCGGGCAAGGCCGGCCTTCCGTGAGCGCCGCTTGACATCCGCGGGGCGACGCGGCAGCGCGCGCTCCCGCCTCCCGGGCCGCCGGGCGGGCATGCGCCCCTCGCCAGGGCGCTTGCCCGCGGCGTCGTGCCCCACGCTCCAGCCTGCCAGAACACCGGCCACGCGCCCGGGAGAACCGGTATCCTCGCCGGCCATGCCCTTCAGCCAACTCACCGCCCCGCGCAAGGTGCACAGCCTCGACGCGGAGATCCGAGGCGCCTCGGTGCTCGCGAGCCCGGGGCTCGTCGCCATGCTCTCGACCGATCCCGTGCGCCTCGGCGTCTGCCCGGCCGGCGGCTCCGGCGCGAGGACCACGAACCTGTCGCTGGCCTCGGCCGACGACGTCGCGTTCCTCTCGAAGGACGTCGTCGTGGTGCGCAGCGAGGACGCGGTCTGGGCGCTGGTCGGCGTCACGCACACCCCGAAGCTCGATCAGGTCGGCCGCGACGCGCGGCTGCTCGCCGCGCGCCCGTCCGGCGAGACGGCGCTCGCGCTCGGCTGGGACGGCGGCGCGACCGAGCTCAAGCTCGACCGGATCGAGGTGAGCGCCCGCCCGTTCGCGCTGCGGGGCGACGTGCGGGCGTTCGACCTGACCGAGACCGAGACGCACGTGGTCGTGAACGGCGCAGGGGAGGGCGGCGAGCTCCGCGTCCACCCCGGCGCGACGCCCGAGCCCGGCCCGACCCTCCGCGCCGCCCTGCCGCGCGCGGCCGAGCCGCTCGACCGCGTGCGCGGCGGCCCGAAGCTCACCGCCGTGTACCGGCGCGGCTCGAGCGCGGTCTGCGCGATAACGCGCTCGTCCGGCAAGCTCGCCGCCCGGATGATCGCGCTCGACGCGCCCGCCGCGGACGTGGCGGTCCTCGAGTCGAGCCTCTTCGCGGCGTTCGCGGACGGCCGCGTCGCGCTGTTCGACGGCGCCGCCATCGAGGCCGCCGCCGGCGCGCCGCTCGCGCCGACGGCCACGGTCACGCTCGGCGCCCGCGGCGAGCCCAGGGTGCTGGCCGTCTCCGGCAAGGCGTCGCCGTCGCTCTGGGTGGGGACGAGCGCCGGGGAGATCTGGAGCCTCGCGGTCGTGCGCAAGCAGGCCGGCTGAGCGGCGCGGCGGCCGCACGGCGCCGCGGCCGCACGCGTCGCCGCCGCGGCCTCACGCCGCGCGCGCCGCGAGCCGCCCGTCGACGAGGGCGTCCGGGTCCACGTCGTCCAGCGAGGTCACGACGCGGTCCGCCCCGGCCGCGACCAGCAGGGCCTGGTCGGAGAGCCGCGCCACGCCGAGCGCGGCCATCCCGGCCGCCTTGGCCGCCTGCACCCCGGAGGAGGCGTCCTCGATCACGAGGCAGCGCTCCGGCGGGGCGCCGAGCGCGTGCGCCGCGGCCAGGAACAGGTCCGGCGCCGGCTTCCCCCGCGGCACCGGGGCGCCGCAGAGGTCGGCGTCGAACAGGTCGAGCAGCGTCGCGCCCGGCGCGACCTCCGGCGCGTCGCCGCCCTGCCGCGGCGTCGAGAAGGCGGCGGCGCGGAGCCGGCGCAGGAGCAGGCTGGCGTTCCTGGACGACGACGCCGCCGCGGTGAGCACGCCGCGCGCCTTGACGCGCAGGAGGAGCCGCACCGCGTCAGGGAAGGCCACGAACTCCCCGGCCTCGATGAGCTGGAGCATGAGCGCCTGCTTGTGCTCGCTGTAGACGCCGGCGCGCGCCGCGGCGTCGGGCACGCCGAAGTGCTCGAGCGCCGCGCGCGCGCCGCTCTCGCGCGGCTTGCCCGCGATGACGCGCTGGTAGACGGCCGTCGTGAACCGCTCCGGCGCGTAGCGCGTCCGCGGCGCGATCGCGCGCCAGTCGCCGGTCATCAGCGAGGACAGCGCCTCGCGCCAGGCGCGCTCGTGCGGCGAGTCGACCAGGACGCCGTCGACATCGAAGAGGATCCCCATGAAACGCATGCGGTCGACATGGCGCCGGCGCGTCGCGCCGGGAGCCCCGGCCGCCGCCAGGGGATGGTCGCGTCGGGGGGGCTCACCGGAGGGGCTGGAGTGCAGGCGGGCCACGAAAGAGGCCCGCCGGAGCGCAAGCCCCGGAGGTGAGCCCCCCCGACGCGACCACCCACTGGCGCCTGGCGGCGGCGATCGACGTCGCCCGCCTGCCGGCTCCCGCCGCCGCGGAGGCGATGCTACGGTGGCAGCTCGTGCCGCCCGCGCCGCCTGTCCGCACCGGAGCTCCTCACCCCCGCACGACGCGCCTACCGCGGGCGCTCGTCGTCCGCGATCCGGAGCCCGAGGAGCTGCGCGCGACCATCGACTGGTCCGACTGGTACCTCGACGACGCGGACGGCATCGGCGCGTGGGGCGAGCACGACGAGATCTCCCGGCTGCTCCTGTCGTCGATCGCGCAGCTCGCGCGCGAGCGCGGCTGGACCGACCACCACGCCGGCTCGGATCGGTTCTTCGCCTGGGTCCGCGAGGAGCCGCTCGTGCGCGTCTCGCCGGACGTCTACCTGCTCGACCACCGGCCCTCGCCGCCTTTGCCCAAGCAGTGGCAGACGTGGCTGCCGGGCCACCGGCCGCCGCGCTTCGCGCTCGAGATCGTGCCGAGCGACTGGCAGCGGGCGTACGAGGACATCCCGCTCAAGTACTGCCAGCTCGGCTGTCCCGAGCTCGCGATCTTCGACCCGCCCGCCGCGGCGCCGCGGCCGCCCGCCGGCAGGGTGGCGCTCCAGGTCTACCGGCGCGACCCCGACGGCGCCTACGTGCGCGCGTACGCGGGCCCCGGCCCGGCGTTCTCCCCCGCGCTGGACTGCTGGCTCTGCGTCGTGGGCAGCGGCGCGGAGGCGCGGCTCCGCCTCGCGCGCGCCGGCGGCAAGGGCGAGCTCGTGCCCACCGAGGAGGAGGTCGCCAAGGCCGAGGTGCGCGCCAGGGAGGCGGCCGAGGCGCGGGTGCGCGAGCTCGAGGCGCGGGTGCGCGAGCTCGAGGCGCGGGAGCAGGGGTGACGGCCGGGGCGCTGGCCCCGGCGCTGACGGCTCGGGCCTTGGCCCCGGCGCTGACGGCTCGGGCCTTGGCCCCGGCGCCCGTCACTCCGTGATGCGAGGAACCGGCTAGGGCTCGACGCCCGGCTCTGGCTGCGGCTCGACGCCGGGATCCGGCTGGGCCTCGACGCCGGGATCCGGCACGGGCTCGGCGACGCCGCCGCACGCGCTCCACGGGGTGACCGGCGCGGGCAGGGGCAGCGACGCCACCGGGGTCGCGAGGTCGTCGAGCGAGCTCGCGATCACGCCGCCGAGGGAGATCGAGTAGACGTGGTCCTCGATGAACAGGCCGCGCCGCACCTCGGGGAGGTACGCGTAGCAGCCCCAGTCGTCGGGCGTGGCGTCGAAGAAGGCGCTGTGGTCGACCGCGCCGAGCCAGCGGAACCCGTCGTCGAGGTCCACGTGGTAGAGCTGGAGCGCGCTCTCCATCGCGCCGGTATCCCGCGCGGAGCTCACGAGCGGGAAGGCGAGCAGCCCGCGCTCGCCGTCGTACGTGAACGCCTTGTGGTCGTGCTCCGCGGGCGAGTGCGCGTTTGGCGCCTCGAGCGTCTCCTTGTGCAGGAGCGCGGGCGCCGTCGGGTCCGTGACGTCGAAGACCTGGAGCGCCACGCCGGTGACCCGGCCGTCGTCGGTTCCATCCCTGCCGATCGTGAGCAGGTGCCCGTCGTCCATGGGGTGCATGTACTCGCTGAAGCCGGGGATCTTGAGCTCTCCGGTGACCGCGGGCGCCGCCGGATCGGCGAGGTCGAGCACGAACAGCGGGTCGACCTGGCGGAACGTCACGAGGTAGCCGCGATCGCCGACGAACCGGGCGGACCGGATCTGCTCGCCGGGGGCCAGGTCGAGGACGGCGCCGACGCGCGCGAGCGCCGCGCCGCGCTCCTCGAGCACGAACACGTTGTTGGCGGTCGTCCACGCGGTCGCCGACGCGAGCTGCGCGGTCGTGGCGATGCGCAGCCTGCCGTCGTGCTCGTCGAGCGAGAACTGGTTGAGGAGGTGTCCGGGCACCGAGCCCGAGGCGACATACCGGGGCTGGCTCGGATCCGCGGTGAGGTCGAACTTGTGCAGGTGCGTGGCGTCCAGGATCACGGGCTCGTCGCCGAGGTCCGCGCGAGACAGGGGCTCTTGCCAGCCGCGCGCCGCGACATAGAGCGCGTCGTGGCTCGCATAGACGGTGTCGGTCGCGCCGATGACCGAGGTCGACGCCGGCTCCCGGTCGAGGTGGTCGAGGTCGATCGCCTCGATCTGCGTCAGCCCGTACGACGTCGTGCCCGCCTCGGGAACGTAGAAGTCCGAGCAGCGCGCCTCGAGCAGGGCGACCGCATCGCCCCGCTCCTCGAAGCGATACGGCAGCCAGGTGGAGACCGGCGCGCCCTCGATGATCGCCGTGTTCTCGGCGCGGAGCTGCTCGAAGGCCGCGCGCCACGCCTCGGCGGAAGAGGGGGACTCCGTCATGGCCTCGGGCCAGTAGCGGAGCGCGGGGCCGTGGGCGCCGCCGGTCAGCACCGTGCGGACGTGCTGGCCGTCGCGCCGCGCCGAGGCGTACCATCCCTCGAAATAGAGCTCCTTGACCACGCTGGGGGCGCCGCTCGCGAGGCTCAGGACCGTGATCTTCGTGAGCGGGGCGTACGCGCCGCCGGTGGGCGCGATGTCCTCGTCGGCCCCCGCCGAGCCATTGGTCCCGCCCCCGTCGGACGGCGGCACAGGGTCGGAAGACGGCGCGTCGCCTCCGGACGGCGGCTCGGCGTCGGAAGACGGCGTGTCGCCTCCGGACGGCGGCTCGGCGTCGGGCGGGGGCAACGGGTCGCTTCCGCCGGCGTCCACCGGCACCGCGGGATCCACCGTCCCAGGGACGGTATCCACAGGCCTGCCGATGCCGCCACCAAACCCGTAGTCGTAGAACTCCGGCCGCGGCTCGACGCCCGCGCGCTCGTAGATCTGGGCCCCGTTCACGGACGAGTAGACCACGACCTTGTCGCCCGCCACGAACATCTCGCGCGGGTCGCCCTCGATCGCGAGCGAGCTCCCGACGGCCAGCGACGAGGCCGGCCACGCGGTCAGCGTGTAGAACTTCTCGCCGTGGAGCAGGTAGATGTGGTTGCCGTCGGTCTTGACGATATCCGCCTCGTCGACGCCGGCCACCTGGGTGTTCGTGTCGGAGTGGGCCGGCGCCGCGCTGTCGTTCGCCGCGCCGCCGGCGGTCTGCGGCGCATGGCCGCCGGCCTCCGCCCCGGCGTCGCCGCCCGCTCCGGGCGCTCCAGGGGGCGTCGGGGCCGGCGTGACGGCGGGCTCGCCGGGGACCGCCACGGGACCGTTCTGGTCCGCGCCGATCGCGGGACCGAAATACGCCATGTGGTAGCTCGCGATCATGGCGTCGATCTGGGCGTTCATCTTGGCGAGCGCGTCCTGCTTCAACGAAGCCTCGAGATCCTCGCAGGACTGCGCCCGGCGGAGCGGGGCGCTGTGCGTCCCCGTCGCCGTGGAGCCGGTATCGCACCCGGCGGCGAGCAGGCCTGTCGCGGCGATGAGCCAGAGGGAGGAGAAACGTTGGGTTCGCATGGTTTCCAGGCGCTCCGCAAGGACCGAGCCAGAAATCCATCCCCTCGGATCTCCTCGGGCTCTCCCGCGCTCCGGCCGCGCGGCGGCGCGGCGAGCACGACACGCAGGGTGCTGGACCGGGCCCCCTGGCACATGTGCCATGCGGGGTGTGGACGGCAGAGGCATCTCCCGTGTCCGATGCATCCGGAGGAACCGGCGCCGGAGCCCACGGGGTGGACATTCGGGGCATGGTGGAGGCGAGTGTGTGTTTCTCTCCTGAAAGCCTCACCGCGGCGCGCCGGCGCGACCGCGCCCGGGGCGGAGCCCTTACGTGCCGGCCTTCAGGAGGGCCTCGAGCTGGTCGGCGCACTGGCCCCAGCCCTCGTGGAAGCCCATCTTCTCGTGGGCCTCACGGTCGGCGACCGTCCAGTGGCGCGCGCGGGCGGTGTACTTCGTCTTTCCGCCCTGGTCCTCGAACGTCAAGATCACCGTCATGAACGGCTTCTTCGACGGCTCCCACGCCCTGGTGTAGGCGTCGGTGAAGACGAGCCGCTCGTTCTCGACGACCTCGAGATAAATGCCCCTGTTCGGGTGCTCGTTGCCTTGCGGGTCGCGCATCACGATGAGGTTGGCGCCGCCGGGCCGCACGTCGAGCTCGGCGACCGGCGTGGTGAACGGCCGGGGCGCGAACCACTGCTTGAGCAGCTCGGGGTCGGTCCAGGCCTTGAACACCTTCTCGGGCGGCGCGTCGATGATGCGGGTCAACACCAGCTCGCGGTCGGAGGTCGGGGTGGCTTCGGTTGTGGTGGTCATTCGTCGGCTCCTTGCTCGGTGATTCTCACCTGTCGAGGCGTTGGACCGGTCGGCGGCCGGGAACTCATCGGTCGTCCCGCTTCTTTTCTGGTGCGGTGCCCGGCCAGCTCCAGCGGGCTCACGGCGCGGGCGGTCGGTCCCGCACGGCGGCGGTCGTGGTGCCTTGCGTGCGAGGGCGGGAGTCTGGATCGTGACCGGGCGCGCCCTCCAGGTGTAGAACGAACCGGTGAAGAAGGATGGTTCAGGCCGGCACGCAGGGGCCGGGGCGGCGCCCCCGGGCCCCCGCCCTGCGGCCGGAGCCTCGCGCTCGCCTGCCGCGCGGGAGCTCGCGGTCTTCGCGGGCGACGGGGTGGTCGTCCACCCGCTGCCCCCGAGCGGCTCGGTCTCCATCGGCCGCTCCGCCGACAGCGACATCTGCATCCCCCACGCCTCCGTCTCGCGCCGGCACGCCATCCTGCACCTCGGCCCGCCGCTCCGGATCGAGGATCTCGGCGGCACCAACCCGATCTTCGTGCGCGCCTCGCGCGCAGACGCGGCGCGCGCGCTCGCGGAGTCGGGGAAGACCGAGGACATGCGGCAGGTCTCCGGGCAGGCCATCGAGATCGCGCCGGGCGACTGCATCACCCTGGGCTCCGCCCTGATCGTCGTTCGCCTGGCCGAGGCCGCCATGAGCGCGCCCCCGGCCGGTCGAGGTCACCCCTCGGCGGCGGGGGAGAGCGCGGAGATCGTCGTCCGGGACCCGGCGATGCAAGCGCTCTACGAGCAGGCCTCCCTCGCCGCCCCGGGCCTCATCAGCGTCCTTTTGCTCGGCGAGACCGGCACGGGCAAGGAAGTGCTGGCCCGGGCCATCCACCGCCGCTCCTCGCCCGCCCGCGCGCGGGGGCCCTTCCTCGGGCTCAACTGCGCGGCCCTGTCGGAGTCGCTGCTGGAGAGCGAGCTCTTCGGGCACGAGAAGGGCGCCTTCACCGGGGCGCTGGAGGCGCGGCCGGGCCTGTTCGAGGCGGCGGACGGGGGCACGGTGTTCCTCGACGAGGTGGGCGAGCTGCCGAAGAGCACCCAGGTCAAGCTGCTGCGCGTGCTGGAGGAGCGCCAGGTGCTGCGCGTCGGCGGCCGCGTCCCGCGCAGCATCGATGTCCGCTTCCTCTCGGCCACCCACCGCGACCTCGAGGCCGAGGTCGCGCGCGGCGCGTTCCGGCAGGACCTGTACTTCCGGCTCAACGGGGTCACGCTGACGATCCCGCCGCTGCGCGAGCGCGCCCTGGACATCGCGCCGCTGGTCCAGCTCTTCGCGGCGCGGGCCAGCAAGGCGTTCGAGCGACCGCGCGTCCCCGCGGTCTCGGCGGCGGCCATCTCGCTCCTGGAGCGCTATCCATGGCCGGGCAACCTCCGGGAGCTGCGCAACGTGATCGAGCGCGCCGTCATGCTCTGCACCGGGGAGACGCTGCTCCCGGAGCACCTGCCGGCCAAGATGAGGGACGGCGGCGCGCCCGCCGCCCCGCCGCGAGGCGCCGCGCCGCCGAGCGGCCCTCCGGCGCCCGCGGCCCCGCGCGGCGCCGAGGCGAGCGCGCCGCCCCCGCGCGGGGCGGAGCCGAGCGAGAAGCAGCGCATCATCGAGGCGCTCGAGAAGTGCGTGGGAAACCAGACCTACGCGGCGGAGCTCCTGGGGATCTCGCGGCGGACGCTGGTCTCCCGGATCAAGGAGTACGGCCTCCCGAGGCCGCGAAGGCCGAGGCAGAAGCCCTGACGCGCGGCGGGCGCGGGCTCAGCGCGCCCCTCCGTCGTCGCGGAAGCCGAGCCCGAACCGGTCGATGCGCCGCTTGATCATGACCCGGGTGATCCCGAGCTGCCGCGCCGCCTCGGACAGGTTGCCGCGCGCCGCCTTGAGCGCCTCCTCGATGAGCCGCCGCTCCATCGTGTCGAGCGCCGCGAACCGCTCGGCGAGCGTCTGCCCATCGCGCGCGCCCGGCTCCTCCCTGGGGCCCTTGCGGACCCGCGAGCTCAGGTTGTGCACGTCCACGATCGGGAGCTCGGCGTCGATGGCCGCGCGCTCCATCTCGTTGCGGAGCTCCCGGACGTTGCCGGGCCAGGGGTGCGCCTTGAGCGCGGCGAGGGCGGCCGGGGTGAACTCCATCTCCCGCTTGCCCATGCTCGCCGCGGCGGCCCTGAGCAGCGCCCGCGCGAGCAGCTCGATGTCCTCGCCGCGCTCGCGCAGCGGGGGCACCGACAGCTCGACCACGTTGAGCCGGTAGTAGAGATCCTCGCGGAACCGCCTGTTCGCGATCTCCTCGGCGAGGTCCTTGTGCGTGGCCGACACGATCCGCACGCTGACGTGCACCGCCCGCTCGGCGCCGAGCGGCTGGATCTCCCCCTCCTGGATGGCGCGGAGGACCTTGGCCTGCGCGGCGAGGCCAAGATCGCCGATCTCGTCGAGGAACAGCGTCCCGCCGTCGGCCAGCACGAACTTGCCGCGCTTCTTCGCGGCGGCGCCCGTGAAGGCACCCTTCTCGTGGCCGAAGAGCTCGCTCTCGACCATCGACTCCGGGATGGCGGCGCAGTTGAGCGTGACGAACGGGCCCGCCGCGCGGGGCGACGCGCCGTGGAGCGTGCGCGCGATGAGCTCCTTGCCCGTCCCGCTCTCGCCGTGGACGAGCACGTTGGCCGTCGACGCGCCGTACTTCTGGATCTGGGCCTTGAGCCGCCGCATCGGCTCGCTCGCGCCGAGCAGCTCGCCGGCCGGCCCCCCCGCCCCGAGCGCCTCGGCGAGGGCCTCCATCCGCCGGTAGCGCTGCGCGCTCTCGAGCGCCGCCGCGGTCAGGTGACCGAGCGCCGTCAAGAAATCGAGATCGTGCGGGGTGAAGCGCGAGGACGGCCGCCGCGCGTCGACGTAGAGGAACCCGAGGAGGAGCGAGCCCGCCTGCAGCGGGACGGCCATCGCCGTCAGGATCCCCTCTCGCACGAGGGTCTTCGGGGCGCCGCGCTCCCCGCTGTCGTGGAAGATGACGCCCTCGCGCCGCGCGGTGACCGCCTCGAGGATGGTGCGGCTCACGGCGATGTCGTCGGGCGCCGGGCCGCCCCCGCGGGTGCGCGCGATGCGGCGGAAGCCGCGCGCGCCCGGGTCGGCGAGGCCCACGAGGGCGCGCTCGCCGCCGAGCACGTCGAGGATGGACTGGAGCATCCTGCCGAGCAGCTCCTCGCGGTCCTCGAGCGCGAAGGCGGCGCGGCTCAGCTCGTGGACGAGCTGGAGCCGGCGGTCGCTGTCCACCCGCGCCGGCGCGCCGCTCGCCGTGGGCTGCTGGTGGACGATCTCGGCCTCCTCGTCGTCCCGGAAGGCGAGCAGGACGTTGCCGACCTGGATGCGGTCGCCGGCCTTGAGGAGGTGGGCCGTGATCCGGGCGGCGTTGACCAGGGTGCCGTGGGTCGACCCGAGATCCTCGACCATCCAGCCCTGCTCCGACCGGGTGAACCGGGCGTGGAAGCGCGAGACCTGGTGATCGTCGAGCACGACGTCGTTCTGCTCGTGCCGGCCCAGGCGCAGGCCCTCCCGGAGCGGGAGCGTGTACGACACCTGGCCAGGTTCGCGGACGACGAGGGAGGGCATGGGCGCGGGAGCCGCGGCATTGTCGCCCACGACCGCGGCGCCGCGCAACGACGGGGGCGCCGCGGGCAGGGGCGCTCCGGTCGTCGCGCGGCGCCGATGCCGTCCACCCGCTGCGGGGCGGCGGCCAGAGGCCCGGCAGGATCTCCGGCCGCGGCGCCGGTCAGCCGCGAGAGCGGCTAGTAGCGAGAGCAGCGCCCCGCGTTGCCGGTCCCCACGTTGTTGCAGTACATGCAGTCCGCCCTGCCGACGTAGTAGTTGCGCGTGTCACAGATCTGCGTGCACACGCCGTTATAACACTGGTAGCCGGCCCCGCAGGTCTCCCCGGTGCACGCGCCGCCCGCGGGCGTCGTGCCCGGCGCGCCGCAGGTCGCGAAGCTGCCGCCGGAGTACTGGCACGCTTCGCCCTCGGCGCAGCCCGTCTGGGCCAGCAGATCACACGTCCCCTCGGGCGCGGGGGCCACGAAGCCGATGTTGCTGTCCGGGAGGCCGAGGCTCATGCAGTTGACGCCGAACGTCGCGCTGCTCACGCGGCAGAACTTGACGCAAGAGCCTTGCTCCGGGTCGTCCTCATCCACCTTGAGGCACTGCGCGCCCGCGACGCACTGGTCCGAGCTGCACGGCGAGCCCACCGGCAGCGAGCCCGGGGACGCGCAGAACGCGCGGCCGGTCGCGTCGGCGAGGAGGCAGGTCTGCCCCGACGCGCAGGAGGAAGAGAGCAGGTTACACTGCCCCAGACCCTCGTTCGGCGCGACCGCGAAGCCGATGTCGACCGAGCCGTTGCCGAGCGTGATGGTGCCCTGTCCCGTCGTGAAGGTGAACGAGATGTCGGTCGTCTCGGAGGCGCTGATCGTGAAGCTCTGCGGGTTCGGCGAGATCAGGGCCGCGGAGACGGGAGACTCCGTGCCGTCCGCCTCGATCCGGGCGAGGTCCCAGCCGCCCTCCAGGCGGACCCTGTAGGGCCCCTGGAACAGGGTCGCCGTGAGCGTGGCCGCGTCCGGATCGCTCTCGGAGTCGAGCGTGGCGGCGTGGGCGCCGCTCGTCGACTGGACGGTGAACACGGCGTTGTGGAGGCGGAAATCGCCCCCCTCCGACGTCACGAGCGGCACGCTGAGCGTCCCGACCGCCTGCTCTCCCTGCGCGTCCACGGGCGGCGCGCACCCGATCGTCGTCATCGCTCCGGCGGAGACCAGGAGCGCGAATCCGAGATGAAACGGCCTGAACTTCATCGGATACCCATCCTTCTGCCTGCTCGTCGTGGGGAATTCAGACGGACGTCGACGTCGATCGCGCCGGGGACGAGGCGGAGAGATCCCCCTCGCCGTCAGGCCCGCGTGGAGCGGTCAAGGCCTGTGGCCGCGCGCGGCGTGTCGCTGTCCATCGCCGGGGCGCGCGAGCGTGTCGCGCTCCGGCGTCCAGGAGATATCGCAACGACCGTGCCGACGCGGCCGCGCCGGGGATCGGGCCGATCGTCGCGGCGGCGCGGGCCCGGGGAGGGTCGGCGTGGGGCGTTCGATGGATCGTTCGATCGAGCCGATCGATCCGTTCGATCGATCGCGCGCGAGCCCCGCGCGCTTCGGCTTCGCCGTCGCCAGCGCTGAGTATCCGACGGGCACCGAGCTCTCGGGGAGCACGGGGCCGCCTCCTTCGGCCGGGTTCGGGGTAGGCTCTCGGCTGGCATGCAACCCGAGCGGCGGCGAGCAACCTGGCGTGGCGCAGGGCACACCCGCGCCGAGGACCAGCGAGGTGGCGCTGTACCCGGTCCCGGCGCCGCCGGCCGTGCTCCCGAAGAGCCTCGGCCGCTGAGCGGACGGGCGGGGCGGCGCGCGGGCGGGTCGCCCTCCGCGCCGCAGCCCGCCATCGCGGCGCAGAGGAGCGCGAGCAGCGCGAGCGCGCGCCATGAGCAATGGAAAGCTCGTGTCGCAAATGGGAATGCAAGCATCGCTGCGTTTCTGTGCTACCCGCTGCGAAAGCATGCATTTCCGCTTCGATCAGCTCGGCAAGAACATCCTGCGCGAGGTGTTCGGGCTGGTCGGCGCTGCCGAGACGGAGGTGGAGGTCCCGGCCGGTGATGCGCAGCGGATCGACCTCTGGCACGTGCCCGACCCGGCCCTTTTGGTGGCGCACCCCGAGATCGAGCCGGGGCTGTTGCGCACGATGGCGGCCGAGCCCGGGATGGTGGAGGTCTTCAGCGGGGCGCTCGGCGCGGCCGAGCTGCACGGGTGCCTGCGCAAGCGCTACCAGTGGCACCACACGCTGGAGCTGCGGGCGGAGCGGCGGCTGCCGCTGCCGGCGGCGTGGCTCTTGAGCGCCGGGCGGCCGGAGGGCGTGCTGCGCGACTTCGGGTTCGTGCCGGACGTAGCCGGGCCGGAAGGCGTGTACGCGGCGCCGGCGGCGGCGTGGCGGGTGCAGGTGGTGGTGATCGCGGAGCTGCCGCGGGTGCGGGTCACGGTGCTGCTGCGGCTGCTGGGGTCGGCGCGGGTGCGGCGGATGGCGCTGCGGGACCTGGCGGAGCTGCCGGAGCAGGCGTGGGAGCGGCGGGTGGCGCTGCCGTGGCTGGTGCGGTTAAGCTTCGAGGTGCCGGCGGAGCTCCTGCCGGGGCTGCCGGCCGAGGAGAGGGATTTCATCATGGAAACCCGGGAGTGGTATGAGCAAACGCTGAAGCAGGCGGAGGAGCGCGGGATCGAGCGCGGGATCGAGCGCGGGATCGAGCGCGGGATCGAGCGCGGGATCGAGCGCGGGATCGAGCGCGGGATCGAGCGCGGGCAGCTCCGGATGACGGCGCGGCTGTGCTCGCTGCGCCTCGGGCGGCCGCTCGCGGAGGCGGAGCAGGCGGCGCTCGCCGTGCTGCTGGATCGGCTCGGGGAGGACCGGGTGGGCGAGGTGGTGCTCACCTTCCCGGCCGAAGCCCTGGCTGCGTGGCTCGCGGATCCGCACGCGCGGTAGGCGCCGAAGCGCGCCGCCTCGGCAGGGGCCTGCCAGCGCGGGGATCCCCGATCGTCGCGGCGGCGGTGGCAGGCTACCGCGCCAGGGTGCGCCGGCGCGTGCGCGCCCTTCGAGGATGGGACAGCGACCTGCTCGAGCCGCTGCGTGCTCGGTGGCAGCGATGAGCCGGCGTCGGACTGCGGTGGACCCGAGAGGGGATCGTCGATAAAATGCCATCTCCGCGCTCCCCGTCGGTGTCCGGCTGGGTGGAGCGAACCAGGTCGGTCGCGAACCGCCACCCTCCCGGCCTCCCGCGCCCGGGGCGGCGGTCGTAGGGGCCGCCCGGGCGGGTCGAGCGCCGGACCTGAGCGCCCCCGTGGCGCCAGCTCGGGATGGCCCTCCGGAGGAGCTCGCCGTCGAGGATCTCGTGAAAGCGCTCCGCCTCGGGGATGGCGAGGAGATCTGCTCGCCTGCGCATCGCGGCTTCTCACTTTGCGCAATCCATCCTCTCAATCTGGGCACCGCTTGAGCAACAGCGCTCGATCCCGCCCGGCGCCCTGCCGCGCCGAGGCGCCCTCCCGACCCGCAGGCCCGGCCGAAGATCTCGCGTTTTTCCCGTAGATCGCGCCGCATTTCACCCGAAGAGCACCTCGGCGCGCGGCGCCCCGAGCCGGGCCGCGGTCGCTGGTACGACACGTGCGATATCGGCGAGCGGACGACGCGGTTCTCACGGAAGATCCGGCACCCGCTCCGCAGGAGCCCATCCGCGAGGATGCATGTCGGTATCCGCGTGTCGGTCCTGGTCGCCAGTCGTGACTCACACGCTCGGCCGCCTGACCGGTGAACGGCGCGTCCATCGGAATCCCTGCAAACAGCAGCCCGCCGGCTGCTCGATGGAGAGGTGCGCCATGAATCATCAATATCGCAATTCCTTCGGCCTGTTCGCGCTCTTCCTCGGCGGCCTCGTGTCGCTCGTGACCATCTCTGGGTGTGTCGCGTCGAGCGAGGAGAGCCCTTGTGCTCTCGGCGAGGTGACGGCGAGCGGCGCCGGCGAGATCGAGGGCGCGTGGGATGAGGACGAGATCGAGGAGGGCGAGGACGCGCCGCCGTCGGAGGAGGAGCCCGAGATGCCGAGCGCGCCGCCGGCCACGCCGCAAGCGATGTGCTCCCCGATCTGCGATCCTATCTGATCCGCGGGGGGCAGGCCGGGGCGCGCGCGCCGCCGCGCTCAGGGGGAGAGCTGCGACCCGAGCCACGTCGCGCAGGCGCGCTCCCACTGCGCGGCCGGCGCGCGCGTCCCGAGCGCCGCGCGCGCCGCGGCGTCCTTCCCGGCCATCCGGTAGGCGAGCGCGCGGTGGAACGCCTCCGTGAACGAGCCGGGGGCGCCCATCCGACCGAGCCAGCCCACCGCGGCGTCGGGATCGGTCCACTGGTACGCGCCGGCCACGGCCGCGGCCACGTGCGGGTTCCCCTTCGCGCCCTCGCGGAGCTGCCGCTCCAGCACGGCGAGGCGCCGCGCCTCCCGGGCGTCCGCTGCCTCCCCCTTCTGCCGCGCGATGCGCAGGATGCCCCGGAGCGCGGCGGCCTCGAACGGCCCGTTGGCCTTCGCCCCCGTGTCCGCGGCGAGCTCCTCCTCGAGCTCCGCCCGCGCCTCGTCGAGCCGATCCTGGCGCAGCAGCACCGCGGCGCGGAGCAGGTGGGCGCCGGGCGTCGGCACGACCCCCATGCGCCGGCTGATCGCGCGCGCCCCGAGCGCCCGCTGCTCCCTGTTGAACGCCGCCAGCCGGCGCGACATCCGGTCGGCGATCTCCCACTTGCCCTCTTGCACCGCGAGCGCGACGCGCTGGCTCAGGACGCGCTCGGAGAGGCTGCGATCCAGCTCGAGGGCCTGCTCGGCGGCGACGTTGGCCAGGTCGTGCTGGCAGGTGTCGTCATAGAGGCGCGCGAAGGCGATGAGCACGTCGGCCGAGCCGGGATCGGCGTGGCGCGCCGCCTCGCAGGCGTCGAACGCCGCCGCGTTGTCCGCGTCCGTCACGCGCTCCTGGGCCTGGCGCTTCACCTGGAGGACGCGGCAGCGCATGACCAGCGCCTGCGTATCGTCCGGCGCGCGCGACAGGGCGCGATCCAGATCGTCGAGCGCCGACGCGTAGAGCGATGGCTCGCTCTGCACGTAAGCGTGCAACGATTGCAGATAGGCCCTCTCCGCGAGGGCCGGCACGTACCCGGGGTCCGCGGCGAGCGCCTCGTCGAGCAGGCGCTTGCCCTCGGCGTGGTGCTGGGGGCGGGGCGCGGGCCCGATCAGCCGGTAGTACTGGAGCAGCCTCGCCCGGGCCGTGGCGCTGCTCGTCCCGCGGACGGCGCGATCGCGGCGGTCATGGTCGCGCCAGAGGAGCCGGACCTCGTCGAGGGCGCGGCTGCGCAGCGCGTCGAGCAGCCGCGGCAGCTCGCCCGGATCGCCGTCGATCTCGATCGGCTCGCCCGCGGCCGCGCCGTCGGTCGCCCGGAGCTGCGCCGCCAGGCGGAGGTCGGTCCCCACGCGCTGAACGGTGCCCGTGACGACCCAGGCCGCGCCTCGCCGCCTCGCCGCGGCCGCCGGAGGGTCGGACGGGGCGGCGTCGAGCGCGCGGATCTGCGGCAGCGTGCGCAGGCCGCCGAGGATCGCCTCGGCCGCGCCCGGGCCGAGCCCGTCCCACGAGGCCTCTCCGGTCAGGTTGTCGAAGGGCATCACCACGAGGGCAGGGCGGGCGTCCTCGGCAGGCGCCGAGCGCGCGTCGAGCGCCTGCTGCTCCGGCGGGGCGACGCGGGGGGACGCGGGCAGCCCGGTCACCCCGGCGCGCCAGGCGACGGCGGCGAGGCCGAGCGCCGCCGCCGCGCCGACGGCCGCGCCCCACCGCCGCCGGCCGGACGAGAGCGTGGGCCGGCCGCTCGGCGTCGTCGCATCCATGGCCGTGATCGACAGCGAGCTCTGGCCGCCCGGGATCGTCACGTCCAGCACGGCGGTCGACGTGGGCGGCAGCGACGGCCGGCCGCCCGGGATCGTCGCGTCCGTCGCAGCGGCCCTGTCGCTCGCCCTGTCGAGGTCGGCGATCACCGCCGAGAGCGCGGCCGCGAAGCTGCCGGCCGACGGGAAGCGCTCCTCGGGGCGCTTCGCCATGGCGCGCGCGAGCAGCGCGTCGAGCGCGCGGCAGATCTCGGCCGGCAGCGCGGGGACCTCGAGGCCGTGCGGAGGATCGCGGAGGATGGCGCTCACGATCGTGGCGGGCGCGCCGCTGCCGAAGGGCGAGCGACCGGTGAGCAGCTCGAAGCCGAGGAGGCCGAGCGAGAAGATGTCGCTGGCCGTCCCGAGCGGCTCATCGCGGAGCTGCTCCGGGGACATGTACGTCGGCGTGCCGGCGATGCCCTCGGCGGTCGACGCCTGGGCGAGCGCGCCCCGCGCGAGGCCGAAATCCGCGACGATCGCCTGCCCGCCGCGCCGCACCAGCACGTTCTCGGGCTTGAGATCGCGGTGGATGATCCCCTGCTCGTGCACGGCGGCGAGCCCGCTTGCCACCTGCTGGAGGAGCGCGAGCGCCTGCCTCGGCTCGAGGGCACCCTGCGAGAGGAGGGCGCGCAGCGTCTGGCCCTCGACGAGCTCCATGGTCAGGAAGCGCAGCCCGTCGGCCTCGCCCAGATCGAAGACGCGGCAGACGTTGGGGTGGGCGATCTTCCGCGCGAGCTTGAGCTCGCGGTGGAAGCGCGCGACCATGAGCGACTCGCTCGACCAGCCGGCGAGGAGGGTCTTGACGGCGACCTCCTCCTCCAGCGCGCGATCCAGGGCGCGCCACACGGCGCCCATGCCCCCCGCGCCGAGGCGCGAGCGGATCTCGTAGCGACCGGCAAGGACGTGACCCGGGCCGAGGTCGGCGGTGATCGACGTGATCAGGACCGGAGGCGCATGGGGGGCGGTTGGAATGCCGGACAGCTCGTGTCGCGTCATGGTCAACGACACAGCGTATCGCAAAACTCTCGATCCACGGGGGGCAAGGGCCGCGGCTCGACCACGACGGCTGAGCCCGAGCTCCCGCGCCTGTCCCGTCTGTCCACGGGGCCCCTGCAGGCCCTCCCCAGGCCCACCTACCCCGCCGCGCACCGGTCTCCTGCTCCGAGCCGCGCGGCCGGCCCGGCGCGGCTCTCCCGCGCGCTGCGTCCTCCACTCGGGGCCGGCCGGTGCTAGTTTGCGCGTGTGGCATCGCCGAAGCGCTTCGGGTTCCTGCTCAACGCCCGGCGGGCGCCACGCGCGCTCGTGCTCCGCGATCTGTCGCCGGACGAGGCCAGCGCCGTGATCGACTGGTCCGGCTGGCACCTGCCCGACGGCGCGGAGCGCCCCGGCCGGGCCGAGCGCGCGGAGGTCGTCCGCCTGCTGCTCTCGGTCCTCACCCAGCTCGCGCGCGAGCGCGGCTGGACCGACTGGTATGCAGGGGGCGACCACCCGTTCGCCTGGGTGCGGGGCGAGCCGCTGGTGCGCGTCCTGCCCGACCTTTACGTCCTCGACCACCGCCCCGTGCCGCCGCTCCCGCGGCAGTGGCAGACGTGGCTGGACGGGCACCGCCCGCCGCGGTTCGCGCTGGAGATCGTCACGGGCGACTGGCGCCGGGTCTACGAGGAGGCGCCGGCCAAGTACTGGCAGCTCGGCTGCTTCGAGCTCCTGCTCTTCGATCCCGAGGCGGCCGCCGCGCGCGCGCCGCTGTCCGAGGAGCGCGTGCCGCTCCAGCTCTACCGCCGCGAGCCGGACGGGACGTTCCTGCGCGTCCACGCCGGCGCCGATCCGGTCCGGGTCGAGGCGCTCGACGCCCACCTCGTCGTGCTGAAGGACGGCCCGCACCCCGCGCTGCGCGTCGCGCGGACCTCCCGCGCGACGGATCTCGTCCCCGCCGCGGAGGAGGCCCTCCGCGCCGAGGGCGAGGCGCGCGCGGTGGAGCTGCGCGCGCGCGCCGCCGAGCAGCGCGCCCGCGCCGCCGCCGAGCAGCGCGTCCGCGAGCTCGAGGCGCGCGTGCGCGACCTCGAGGCGCGCGCCGCCCGCCGCCCCCCGCCCTGACCCCGACCGGCCAGAGCACTCCCCACCCGAGCGCCCCACCGCCGCTCTAGGCGGGGCGGAGGATCTGGCGGACCGACTCGACGTCGGTCAGCCGCT
This sequence comes from Sorangium cellulosum, assembly GCF_004135735.1. Classification (GTDB taxonomy): domain Bacteria; phylum Myxococcota_A; class Polyangia; order Polyangiales; family Polyangiaceae; genus Sorangium; species Sorangium cellulosum_F. Next base: position 10,613,883 of record NZ_CP012670.1, read on the forward strand.
GCAGCACCGGCTGCAGGCCGTTGCCCGGGGCCTCGCCGAAGGCGCCGCTCGCGGCGACCGCGCGCGCGCGCGGCCCGTCGAGCACGAGGAACACGTCCCGCAGCCCGCCGGCGCCCGGGGCGTCGATGACGTCGACGATCCGCGAGCGATCGAGGTGCAGCTCCTCGTCGCCCCGCTGGATGAGCACGCGCCGATCGGTGATGAGGTACCGCGTCCGCGCCGCGAGCCGCGCGGGCCGCACCACCGACACGTAGAGCATCGCCGCCCCGGCGGCGACGAGCAGCACGATCGTGAGCGACAGCGAGGCGACGAGCGCCACGAACGACAGGCTCTCCGGATCCATCCCCGCCGCGGTCACGATGCGGACGCTCCGCACGGCGTGCACCGCCGTCACCACCGCGAAGCCGCCGAGGAGCACGCCGATCAGCGCGGAGCCGATGCCGCGAAACCCGGCCGGGATCCACTTGTGCCAGCAGTCGACCGGGTGCGCCGACCAGAGCACCCGCTCGCCCTCGTCGAGGCGCTGCGAGAGCAGCCGGTGACCGTCCCCCGCGGGCGCCGACGGCACGACGCCCCGCAGGATCGCCCACACCCGGTCCGGGGCCACGACGCCGTTCAGCACGATGGACAGCCGCCGCCGGAGGGCGCCGGTCGGCACCGCCCGCACGAGCTCGAGATCGCCGACGCCCGGGTGCTTCGGGTTCCAGTGGATGCGCGCGTAGCTGATCGACCGCCGCTCGATGCAGCGCAGGAGCTTGCCGCGCCGCACCACGATGTGCCGGTCCGTGAGCATGTACTCGAGCTCCGAGCGCCACCAGCGGGGCAGGTAGCTGAACGCGACCGCGAGGCTCGCCATCCACGCCGCGAAGGCGAGCAGCTGGGTCGGCGACGCGCCGAGCGCCTTGCTGACGACGATGGCCGACGCGGTGCTGATCGCGGAGGTCACGCCGCAGACCGCCGCGCTCACGGAGTAGAGGGGCGGCGTCGCGATGACCTTCGGACGTCCCGACCAGAGCAACGGCTCATTGAACACCGAGTCGCGCATCTCGACGGATCTCCGTTCGGGGTGAGCTGGACCGGCGCCGCCCCCGCGGGCGAGAGCGGCCCCGATAAGGTGAAGCCGCCGGGCGAGGTCGTAAAGGGGGGGCGCCGTCGCCCTCGCCGGGCCGAGGGGCCGCTGCGGCGTCCGAGCTCCGCCGTGCCGGTGCGACGCCGCGGGCGCCGCGGCGTCGGCGCCGGTGCACCATGGCGGGCGCTGGCTGCGGCGTCAGCGCCGGCGCGCCGCCGCGGGCGTGGGCGGCTTTCGCTGGCGCCTCAGCGTCTCGGCCCGCTCCTTCTCGCACTGCGCGCGCCGTGCCCTCGCCAGCGGCACCCAGGGATCGCTGGCGGGGGCGCGGGCGATGTACGACGCCCACGCGGCCACGGCTTGCTGGTACCCCCCCGCGCGCTCGTCGAGGTCGGCGCTCCGCGCCGCGGCCCAGTGGCCGAGCGCGGCGTACCAGGCCTCGTCGTACGGGGGCACATAGAACCAGCCCGACCCATGGATCTGCTGATCGTTCCGGTCGTACGTCCTCGCGAGCCGGATGTGCTCGATCGCGCCCTCCAGATCGCCGGAGCGGTCGAGCGCCACCGCGAGCCCCCAGAGCGTGGTCACCCCGTAGCGGAACATGTCCAGCGACCCGAGCGTGGCGAGCGCGGCCCGGTAGCCGTCGACCGCGGCGGTGATGTCGCCGAGCACCATGAACGCCTCGGCCTGATTGGCCAGGAGGAGCGCCCGCGAGCCCGCGTGCGGCTCGAGCGCGAGCGCCTCGTCGTAGGCCTTGATCTCGTCGGCGTACCTGCCGAGCCGCGCGTAGCAGACCGCGAGCGCGTGCCACGCCTCGGCGCGGGCGGGCGCCGGGGGGTGGATGCGCAGGAGCGCCTCGAGGTTCGCGGCCGCGCTCTGCACGTCGCCGAGGGACTCCAGGATGTCGGCGTAGCGGAGCCGCACCGCGTGGTCGCGCGACGTCGCGGCGCCGGCGCGCTCGTACAGGGCGCGCGCCTCGCGGAGCCAGAGCGGGCCGATCTCCTCGACCCGCTCCAGCAGCGGCGAGCGCCGGAGCCGGTTGTACCGGGCGAGGAGCGCGTCGGCCTGGGCGATGAGCGCCGCGCGGTGGTCGGCCTCGGGATCCAGCGCGCGGGCCCACACGGTCGGCGCTGCGCCGAGGGGCGCCGTCACGAGCGCGGCCGCCGCGAGCGCCCCGGCGCCGAGCAGCGCGGCGAGCGAGCGCGATCTCCGGCCCGCCGGACGCCTCCGGGCTCCGCTCCGGGCGGGCGCGCGAGGCGGCGCGCTCACCGGGCGCCTCCGGCCCTGGTCCCGGGGGGCGCGGGCCTCTCGCGCGCGGGCCGGCGAGCTCCGCCGGCGACCTTGCGGAGCGCGTCGAGGCGCGCGCGCGCCGCCGCGGCCCACGGCCCACGCCCGCCGGCGCCCGACAGGTAGGCTTCCCAGCGATCGATCGCCGCAGCCGCCGCGATCCGCTCCAGCGCGAGCGCCTCCAGCGCGAGGCGGTCGTCGGGGGCCGCGAGGTAGTCGACGGTGCGCAGGCGCGCGGCCGCGCCGGCGAGGTCCTCGGCCGCGTGCTGGCGCGCGGCCGCGCCGGCGTGGCGGTCGAGCGCGCGCGCCGCCGCGGGCGCGATCCCCGGGGTCGCGGCCTCGAGCGCGGCGTCGGCCTGCGCCCTGTCGCCGGCCCGATCCAGCGCGAGCGCGAGCGACAGCATCACGTCGCGGGCGAGCTGCGCCTGCGCGCGCTGGCGCGCCTCGCGCAGGTACGCGATCGCCTCGTCGAGCACGGGGCGCGCCCTCTCCCCGCGCTCGCCTGCGGCCGCCGTGGGCCCCGAGGCGGCCCCCGTGGCCGCCGCGGGCCCCGAGGCGGCCCCCGTGGCCGCCGTGGACCCCGAGGCGGCCCCCGTGGCCGCCGCGGGCCCCGAGGCGGCCCCCGTGGCCGCCATCGACAGGTGCGCCGCCTCGAGCAGCACGAGCGCGCGCTGGTCCGCGGTGGCGAGCAGATCGATCCGGGGGACGAGCGCGCGGTAGACCGCGAGGGCCTCGTCGCGCTGGCCGGTGCGCGACAGCGACCGGGCGAGGTCGTGCAGGGTGTGCGGATCCTCGACGCTGCGCGGGTCGATGCTCCGCGCGCGGGCGAAGGCGCGCGCAGCGTCCTCGGGCGAGCCGAGCGCGAGGGCCGCGCGCGCGAGCAGGACCTGCGGCGCGGCGTGGCCCGGGAGGAGCTGATCGGCGAGGCGCGCCGAGGCGCGCGCCGCCTTGGCGTCGTCGCCGAGCTGCGCCTGGCCGCGCGCGAGGAGGTCGCAGTAGCGCGGTAGCTCCGGGGCGCGCGCGCGCTCCCAGACGCTCGGCCCGCGGGCGATGGCGCGGCCCGTCCGGGCCGAGCACTCCGGCGGCCGCCCTGCCGCCGCGGCGGCCGCGACGAGGTCGCCCTTGCCCGGGGCGCCGTGCGCGGCGAGCGGGAGGGCGAGGAGCGCCGGGAGCAACATCGGACCGAGGTGCACGTGGTGAGTGTACCAGCGCCGCGCTCCCCGGTCTCACGCCGGGTGATGTCCGAGGGGCGCGATCCGGCCGATCGGGCGGGCGATGGGGATGCGATCCGGTTGATCGGGCGGGCGATGCTCCGTTATGGTGCCGAGGGTGACAGCGCCGACGGGGGGGCGTTTGCGGGGTCGTGTTTCGCCGGACCCTGCGACCCTGGAGCCTCGTAAGGCCGGAGGAGGATCGACATCATGGGCGAGGTGATTCGCAAGGACGCGCCAGCGGACGACATCATCGGTGACGTGCGCGCGACGCTCCACACCGCTTCGGCGAAGGGCGGGTCGCTGCGGGAGCTCGCCGAGCAGCGGCTCGTGCCCGTGCTGACGCTCTTTGACGGGGTGGAGGCCCAGCGCAACGCCGCGCGCGCCGAGGCCGAGCCGCTGCTCGCCAAGGTCGAGGCCGAGTCCGCGCGCGCCGACGACGCCCTCGCCAAGGTGGCCGACGACGTCTGGAACGCCGTCGGGCGCCCCACCGCGGATCCCGCGCTGTCGATCCTGTTCCCCGGCGGCATGTCGTATTTCGCCGACCACGAGGACGGCGACATCCCCGGGCAGCCCGATCGGCTGGAGGTGCTGGCGCAGCTGCTCGGCTCCGGGATCCACCCGAAGCTCAGCCTGGACAAGGCGCAGGCGGCCGCGGCCGAGGTGAAGGCGGCCGCCGCGGCGCTGCGGTCCACGGTCGAGGCGACGCGGCTCCCGCTCGAACGGCTGAGCGTGCTCGATCGCATCCGCGCCGCCGTGGCGAAGAGCGCCCATATCGAGCTCGTCCACCTGAAGCGCCTCTACAAGGCGGCCGGCTTCAGCGAGGCGGAGATCCACGCGGTCATCCCGGATCGCGGGCGAGCGCGGCGGCGGCTGTAGGGCGCCGCGGCCGCGCCCCGCGCGGGGCGAGGGCCCCGGCGCGGGTCACGGTGGTCGTTCCTTATCGGACCAGGCGCCCGGGCCTCACGGGCGAGATCCGGGGGGATAAGGAGTGCCGCTCCGGGGGAGGCCGGTCGCGGGGTCATACGCGCCATACGGGTAGTAATACCCGTTGTTTCCATAATACGAATTGTACGGGGAGCCGTACGGGTAGGCGTAAGGATTCCCGTTGCTGCCGTAGTAGGTGTACGGGTTGTAACCGCCGTTGCCGTAATACTGGGGCGGGTAGATGCCGGAGGTCCCCGGGACGTAGCGGCTACCCATGAGCGAGAGGAGCGACGTCGCGAACCTGAGGTTCCGCGAGGTGGCCGTCCGGATCTGTGGGACGAGCTGAGAGAGCCCCGGGGTCACATCCACGCCGACGACGAGGATCTGCTCCTGGAGCTGGGCCAGCATCTGCCGGTGCAGCTCGATCTGAGCGTTCACGTACGTCAGGTCGAAGGAGGCCCCCGTCAGCCCCTCCAGGGTCCGCGCTTCCTCGGCGCCCCGCTGGGCCAGCGCCTGGCTGGCCGCGTTCTCCTGCGGCGTCAGGCCGAGCTGCTGGAGCGCGGCCACGAGCTCCTGGTTCGCAGCGGTGTAGTAGTCGAGCATCGCCTGGGCGAACTCGCGGACGTGCTGGTCCGTCGCGTGGGTGAGGGCGAGCTGCGCCTCGGCGACCTCGACCGAATAGAAGGCGGTGAGCACCGCGGCGAGATCCGGGGCGGCCAGCGCGACCGCCTGCGACGTGGACTCGACCGCCTCCGCCGCGCGGTCGTCGCCCGTCGCCGCCAGGCCGCCGTCTTCCGTCGCGACGGAGCAGGCGCTGGCTCCTCCGAGCGCGAGAGCTGCCATCCATGCAAAACGAAGAGAGTCAATTCCGATGTTCATAATCCCCCCATGTCAATGACGGAAGCGGTCCGGCGATCGAGCGCTTGGCGGTGATGCCTGGCCCGCCCCGCCATCTATCTTGAACCGAACTGGGGATACGCAAGCCGCGAGCTCACGAAAGCTGCAATGCTCACCGGCGCACAGGATCGGATGAACTCTCCTCACCGCGCGACGATCCTCCGCGGAGGTGCCACCCCGTCGTGTCGATGAACGGAAGCGGCCGCCGGCCGGGCGGCGGCGCCGGCGCGAGCTCGTGGAAGATCCGGACGCGCTCAGTCGGCGATGCTGTCGGGCGAGCGACGTGCTTTGGGGCTCGGGCGCAAAGGGGCAATGCGGAACTCGACGCTTTGCTGGAGGACGGGCCCGGAGCTCCGGTGTCGGCCCGCCCGGGCGGGGCGTCAATCCGTCGTCTTGGCCGGCTTGCGGGCCACGACGCCGACGGTGCCGTAGTAAATGCCCCACGACGCGGGATCCGCCGCGAACCGGGCATATCCGGCGAGATCTACCTCGCTGATCCGGCCGGTCGCGAGGTAGGGATCACGGAGCTGGAGTGCGGAGAGGCGCATGACCTCGGCCTGAGGGTGGCCGCCCTGGCACAGCGGCGCGTCGTTCTCGACGCGCTCGATGGCGAGCCCTCGCGACGTCACGATCGCGGGCAGGCGCAGGCCCAGCCCTGGGTCCTTTCCGCCGGCCTCGAACATCGCGACGATCGCCTGGTTGACCCGATCGAAGGCCTCGCGTTCCGCGCCGGACGCGCCCTTCGCCGCGGTGAAATCGGGCTCTTCGAGGACCAGACGGCCCCCTGGCTTGAGCGCCGCCAGCATGGCGTCGAGCAGCGCCTCGTGCTCCGCGTTGTGGACCAGCACGTAGCGGGCGTGCACCACGTCGAACCGGGCCGCGTGGAGGTTGAGCTGTCGGATATCGCCCTCGACGATCTGGACACCCGGCAGATGCGATGCCGCGAGGAACCCGACATCGAGGTCGACGGCGACCACCTCGCCCTCGGGGCCCACTCGCTCTGCCATCCACGCGGCGATGGATCCGGCACCCGCCCCCACCTCGAGGCAGCTCCAGCCGGGACCCATCCCGGACGCCTTGAGGAGGAGCCGGCTCCCGGGGTCGGCGATCTCCTCGATCCGCCTCAGGCGTTCCAGCTCCCGCGCACGCTCCACACCCGTAAACGTGTACCTGCTCTCCGCCATACAGGCAGAATAGTACATTCCCGGGTCGGAAGACCGATAATCTCCCCTCCGGCCTCACCCGGAGGCCCCCGAGGGAGCTCGCGGCTCGACGCGGGGGACGGACCGATGTCCCCGGGAATATGGATGGCGACCGCGCAGCCCGGATCACCCGGTATGGCCAGGCCCAACGCCGAGCCCCAGCCCACCGTTGCCTGCTGCGGTCCTACGCGACGACCACCCGGCGCAACGCGAGCACCGCGAGGCCCCCCACCGCGAGCGCCGCCGCGCCGCGCAAGACGCGTCGCGCCCCCGACGGGCTCGGCAGGAACGCGGCCGCGCCGAGCGCCACGAGCGGGGGCGACGTCCGCTGCGGGGCCGACTGGACGGCGAGCGGCGACGCGGCGGCGTGGATCGGGTGGGCCTCGGCGAACAGGTCGATCATCGCGCGCACGAACGCGGGCAGATCCTGCGGCCCGCGGCTCGATAGCCAGTTGCCGTCGCGCACCGTCTCCTCGTCGCGCCACACGCCGCCGGCATGCACGATGTCGTCGCGGATGCCAGGCCAGGACGCGAGCTGCCTGCCGCTCACGAGCTCCGCCGAGACGAGCAGCCAGGGGCCGTGACAGAGGGTCGCGATGGGCTTTCTTTGATCGTCGAAGGCGCGCACGAACCGGCGCGCCTCCTCGCTCTGCCGGAGAAGATCCGGGCTGATGAACCCCCCCGGCAGGAGCAGCGCGTCGTATACCGCCGGATCCGCCTCGTCGAGCGTCCGGTCGACATGCGCCCTCTTGCCGGGCTCGTGCAGGTTCATCCCGCGGATCTTGCCCCGGCGAAGCGAGACGACCTCCACCTCCGCGCCCTCGGCGCGGAGCGCCTTCATCGGCACCGTCAGCTCGAGCTGCTCGAACCCGTCCGCTGCGAGCGCTGCTATCCGCTTCCCTGCAAGCCTCTTTCGTCCAGTCATGCTGACCTCACCGGTTGTGCGGCGGCGACGTGCCGGATCGGATCACCGGCGACCGGCGCGTTTCCGGGACGCCGAGGGCGCTGCCCGTCCTGTGCTCCGGACATGGCCCTTCACGATCGTCCCTCGGCTTCCCTAGAGCCGGCGCGGCGGTCCGCAACCGAGGCGAGAGCCGATTTCTTGGAGACCACGCGCCCGGCCAGCGCGGCCGCAGGGCCCAGGTCGGCGCGTGTGTCGTTTTGCGACAGCGCGGCTCCCGGCGGGCGCGAGCGCGCGGTCACCGGGCGGCGAGGAGCCGCGGGCGGAGCCACAGCAGCCCCAGCATCGCCGGCGCGAGCGCGGCCAGCCCGACGACCGCCGCGCGCAGGAGCCGCTTCTTGCCCCGCGGCTTCCATCCGCCGCTCACCGTCGTTCCCTCCACCAGCGGCGTGAACAGGTTGCCGTTCGTCGCATAGGCCGTCCGCCCGTGCTGCAGGTGCAGCCGGTCGACGGTCCGGGCGAGCAGGCGCTCGGTGAGGCCCGGCGCCAGGAAGGACAGCAGGGCGAGCTGGAGGGCCGAGCTCCCCACATAGACCTCGCGCCGCGGTGTCCGTGCCAGACGAACGATGGCGCGCGCCACGCGTTCCGGTGGATAGACCGGGGGCATGGCCCTGGGCGCGCGTCCCGTGTAGTTGCCGGCGTGCTGGAAGAGGGGGGTGTCGATCGTCGCGGGCATGACGACGCACACGTGGATATCGCGGGCCCGCAGCACCTCGAGCTCCTGCCGGAGGCTCTGGGACAGCCCGCGAATCGCGTGCTTCGACGCGACATAGGCGCTGACGTAGGGCTCCGAGAGCCTGGACACCATCGAGGCGACGTTGATGAGCACGCCGCTGCCCTGCCGCCGGAACTGCGCGAGCGCGGCGCGGGCGCCGTGGATGTAGCCGAACAGGTTGGTCTCGATGACGCGTCGGTAGGGCTCGGAGGGCGTCTGTTCGAACAGGCCGAAGAGCGTCACCGCCGCGTTGTTGACCCAGACGTCGATCCGGCCAAAGGCCTCGACGGTGCGCCGCGCGACCTCCATGACCAGGGCCTCGTTCGTGACGTCGGCGGGCACGACGAGCGCCTTGCCCCCTGCCTGCTCGCACTCGGCGGCGACCTCGCGCAGCGGCTGCTCCCGCCTGGCCGCCAGCGTGACCGCGGCGCCTCGCCTGGCGAACTCCAGCGCCGTCGCGCGGCCGATACCGCTCGAGGCGCCCGTGATCACGACGACCGTATCCCGGAATCTTTCGCGCATGCGTCACCCCCTCTTCTGCGTCGCGCGTCCTGCGCCGCGCGGCGGACGGCCGGGCGCGACGGATGCGTGCTCCGCGCTCACAGGCCGTGATGACCTCATGCAAGGGGCGGGCAACGGCGCTCGATCGGGCGTGCCCCGATGCAGCGTTCCGGCCCTGTCTCGATTCCGAGGGCCGAGGTCAGCCCCCAGCATGTCGAGCGCGGGACGCGACGCCGGGCCTCGCTGGGGCGGCCCGCGTGCGCAGGGCGCGTCCTCAACGCCGGCGGCTCGGCACGAGCCGCGAACGCAGACGACGTGGGAGACACATCAATGCGAAGCATGTTGCTGGTAGTCGTGGCCGCGTTGCCGCTCATGGCGGCCTGTGGGGGCAGCCGGGGCGGCGAACGTACGGGCGCGCCGGGCGCCGGGCAGACGGGCGGCGAGACAGGCGCACCTGAGGGTGCCCCCGAGGGAGAAACGCCGGGCACGGGCGAGACGCCAGGAGGGGAGACGGGCGCGCCGGAGGGCGAAATGGGTCCCCAGGGCGGCGCAGGCACGCGCGGCGGCACCCACGAGTGGGGCAGCCCGGGCGGGACCGGCACCCCCGGGAGCGGCACCACGAGGCCGGGCGGCACCCCCGGGACCGGCACGCCGGGCGGCACCACGACGCCGGGCGGGACCGGCACCCCCGGGAGCGGCACCACGACGCCGGGGGGCTCCACGAGGCCGGGCGGAGGCACCCAGGGTGGAGGCACCCAAGGTGGAGGCACCCAGGGCAGCGAGACCGGTCCGCAGGGCGGCGGCTAGAGCGACCAGCGGGGTAACCCCGCCTGCAGAGCAGAATTCCGGTCCGCCAAGGTGCCAGGGACGCCAGGAGCAGCAACCTGGCCTGGCACCTTGGCGATTCATTGTTCGCGCGGGAGATCGGATGGCTCGTTCTTCGTGGGCGGCGCCGGGCCAGGCGAGGCGCGCCGAACGACGCGCTCGACTCGGAGCACATCGCTTGAGCCAGCGCCCCCGCCCGCGCGTCTCCGACGGCGCGCGGACGGGGCGGCGGAGGGCCCTCGCATCGGCCCGCGGAGCCGGCGTCCGCCCCCCCGTCACGCGAAACGCCGTCAGGCGAACGCGTTGCGCCGCACGATAGTCGCGTCCCGGTCCGCGCCGACCGACACCACGTCGACCGGCACGCCGGTCTCCTTCTCGACCATCTCGACGTACTGCCGCGCGGCCGCGGGCAGCTCGCTCATCGAGCGGGCGGCGTCGAGCGGCTCGCTCCACTCGGCCACCGGCTCGAGCACCGGCTTGGCCGTCGCGAGCTCGTCGATCGGGAACTCGCGCGTCCGCCCCGAGGGCGTGTCGTAGGCGACGCACACCTTGAGCTCCGGCATGCCCGTGAGCACGTCGAGCTTGGTGAGCGCGATCCCGTCGAGGCCGTTCACCCGCGCCGCGTAGCGCAGCGCCGGCAGGTCCAGCCAGCCGGTCCGCCGCGGGCGGCCGGTCACCGAGCCGAACTCGCCGCCGACCGTCCGCAGCCGCTCGCCGAGCGGGCCGCCGAGCTCGGTCGGGAACGGGCCCTCGCCCACGCGCGTGCAGTACGCCTTGGCGAGGCCGAGCACGCGGCGGATGCGCGTCGGGCCGACCCCGGCCCCCACGCACGCGCCGCCCGCGATCGCCGACGACGAGGTGACGAACGGGAACGTGCCGTGATCGATGTCGAGCAGCGTCCCCTGGGCCCCCTCCAGCAGCACGCGCTCGCCGCGGCGCAGCGCGCCGTCGATGAGCTGCGACGTGTCGGCCAGCATCGGCGTGATGCGCTTCGCGAGCGGCGCGAGCTCGTCGAGGATCGCGTCGAGCGCCGGGGGCTCGCCGCCGAGCGCGCGCAGCGTCGGCGTCCACGCCTCGAGCGAGCGCGCGACGAGCGCCGCGAGCCGCTTCATGTCGCGCAGATCGCCGAGCCGCGCCCCGCGCCGCGACGCCTTGTCCTCGTAGCACGGGCCGATGCCGCGCTTCGTCGTCCCGAGCCGGACGCCGTCGGCCGCCGCCGCCTCGCGCAGCGTGTCGACCAGCGGGTGGAACGGCAGGATGAGGTGCGCCCGATCCGAGACGAACAGCCGCCCCTCGGTCGAGCACCCCCGCGCCTCCACCGCGTCGATCTCGGAGACCAGCACCCCTGGATCGACCACCATTCCCTGCGCCATCACGCAGCGGGCGTTCGAGCGGAGGATGCCGCTCGGGATCAGCCGCACGATGAGCTTCTCGTTGCCCACCACCAGCGTGTGGCCGGCGTTGGGCCCGCCGGCATAGCGCACCACGAGGTCAGCGCTCTCCGTGTAGAGGTCGACGACTTTTCCCTTGCCCTCGTCGCCCCACTGCGCGCCGACGATCACGATCGCGGTCATTCCGAAGCTCCTCCCGGGTCGCCTGGCCCAGCCTGTGCTCGCTCGTCAGGCCGAGCGGCTCCGTCCAGGTCCACGTTCGCCTTTACCCCAGGCTGGCGTGCCGAGCGAGCGTCTACTTGTCACCGGGATGTGCGGTCGTCGTCTTCAGCACGATCGCCTGGGCCACGGCGGCGTCGTCGAGGCCTCCTGGCACAGCGCTCGCAACGCCCCCGCCCGCCCCGCCCCCCGGCGCCGAGAGCACGAGCCCTCCGTCCTGCTCGCGCAGGAGGTGCGAGAACCGCCACGCCAGGGCGTACCCCTCCGGATCCTCGTCCGGCGGGTGCGCGACGGCCGGCACGCCGCGCGCCCGCAGCGCCGCCGCGAGCCGCTCGGCCCGCTCCGGCCGCACCGCCACGAGCACCCGCGGCGCGGGCTCGTCCGCGGCGCCGGCGACCTCGCGCGCCCAGGCCACCGCGTCCAGGTTCAGCGCGAAGCCGACGGCCGGCATCGGCAGGCCGAAGCGGGAGAGCAGATCGTCGTAACGCCCGCCCGCCGCGATCGGCTCCCCGGGGCCGTCGGCGAGCACGTGGAAGATGGCGCCCGTGTAGTAGGCGAGCCCACGCAGCTCGCCGAGGTCGACCCGGAGCGCCGGGCCGAGCTCGGGGCTCGTCCTCGCCGCGTCCCAGAGCGCGCGCAGCTCCGCGAGCGGCGCCTCGGCGGGCGTGCCGTCGAGGAGGCGGGCCGCCCGGTCGAACACCGCGGCGCCGTCGGGGTCGGCCTCGCCGCCGCCCGCGAGGTCCGGGAGCGCGGCGATCGCGGCCACGATGCGGCGCGGGACGTCGGCCGCCCGCGGGCTCGCGAGCACCGCGGCGAGGCGGGACGTGTCCTTCTGCTCGAGCACCTCGCAGAGCTCCGCGGCGAGGCCCGCCGGGACGGCATCGAGCAGCGCGCGGGCGATCATCGCGTGCCCGAGGTCGACCACGTACCGGTCGAGGCCGGCCTCGCGCACCGAGGAGGCCGCGAGCCGGAGCATCTCCAGGTCGCCGCCGAGCGTGCTCACGCCGTACAGCTCGACGCCCGCCTGCGGGATCTGCCGGTGGCGCCGCGCCCGCCCCTGGCGCCGCCGGAGGACGGTGCCCTCGTAACAGAGGCGGATCGGCCGGGGCGCGTCGGCGAGCCGCGTCGCCACGAGCCGCGCGATCTGCGGGGTCATGTCGGGGCGCAGCGCCGCCACCTCGCCCGACTCGGGCTCGATGAAGCGCAGCACGTCCGCGGCGTCCAGCGTGCCGAGCCCGCGCTCGAGCACCTCGGCGAACTCGAACGCCGGCAGCGCGACCGGCTGGTAGCCGTGCAGGACGAAGTGGTCGAGCACCCGCTTGCCGAGCGCGCGCCGGCGCCGCGCCTCCTCCGGGAGGAGATCGCGCATGCCCGCGGGCAGCGGGTGCGCGAGCGCGCGCGGGGGCGCGGAGACGGACGGCGCGGGCCGGTCCACTTCCGGCATCGGAACAAGGCGGTCTCCCCCTCGGGGGGCTTCCCATCGCGGAGCGTCGCTGGACATGATGGCCGCTTATACCGGCTGAGCACCCTGTGCGCACGTGGCGCGCACGTCCGTTGAGCTTGCCGTGGCAAGCCGTTTGCTGATCGGAGCGCACCACCGGGCCGTGGGCCGGATGCGCACGCGGCGCCCTCGACGGAGAATGGTTCATGGCTCTGACCGCCGTTCCGACCGATGTTCCGAGCCCCAGCAAGAGGCCCGATGCCCCCGCGCCGCAGCGCGGTCTCACCCGGCCCGGCGCGGTCTCCGCGCGCCCGGCGTGCCGCGCCGCGAGCGGGAGCCCCCTCGCCGAGGTGATCTGCAGGGCCAAGGACGGCGACCGGGAGTCGCTCGACGAGCTCACGCGGCTCATCCGTCCGCACGTGGAGCGGCAGCTCGCGCGCTACCCGGTGTCCGACGAGGACCGGCTCGACCTGGTCCAGTCGACCCTGCTGCAGGTGGTGCGGACGATCCGCTCGTTCCGGGGCGACTCGAGCTTCACCACGTGGCTCTTCCGGGTGACGGCGAACGAGGCGCTGATGCTGATGCGGTCGCAGCGAAGGCAGCGCGCCCGCATCGTCGAGGGGCTCGATTTCGAGGAGCTCGGCCTCCTGCCGACGATGCGCAGCACCACCGGCGAGGACGACGCCGCGTCGGCGGCGGAGCGGGAGGCGTACGTCCGCGAGGCGCTGTGCGAGCTGCCGGACGACTACCGCGACGTGGTGCTGGCGCACTACCACGAGGACCTCGGCCTCCAGGAGATCGCGCAGAAGCTCGCCGTGAGCGAGAGCGCGGTGCGCTCGCGGCTGCACCGGGCGCGCGTGCGCCTGCGCGCGATCCTCAACGCGACCGCGTTCGGGCGCGAGATCGCGGAGGGCGTCGCGGCCTGAGGCGCGCGGAGCGCGCCTGGCGGGGCGTGGCGCGCGCCTGGCGGAGCGTGGCGCGCGGCCCGCGGCTAGCGGAGCGTGGCGCGCGGCCCGCGGCTAGCGGAGCGTGGAGAGCCGGGTCGTCGCCTCGCGCCAGCGACGGAGGACGTCCCAGAGCTCGCTCAGGCTGTGGAGGAGCACGTCGGGCCGCGCGCTGAGCAGCGCCTGCTCCTGGGCGATGCCGCCGAGGACGCCGATCGAGCGCGCGCCGGCGCGGCGCGCGCACTCGATGTCCTGGGGGCCGTCGCCGACCATCACCATCCGGTCCGGCTGGACGTGGAGGCGCTGCGCGAGGCGGAGCAGCGGCTCGGGCGCCGGCTTCTTCTCGACGAGGTCGTCGCCCGCGATCACGGCGCGGAAGCGCGCGCGGACCCCGAGCCCGGCGAGCACCGCCTCGGTCGCCGAGCGCGACTTGTTCGTGCAGATGCAGAGCGACAGATCGGTGAGCTCGGAGAGCTTCTCGATGGTCTCCTGCGCGCCCGGCATCCAGCGGGTGAAGTCGAGGGGGTGCTCCAGGTAGTAGGCGAGGTAGCGCTGGAGCAGCTCCTCGACGGCCGCGGACGACTCCGGGAGCCTGGCCGCCCGTGCGCACAACGTGCGCGCGCCGTCGCCCACGTACCGGGCGATCACCTGCCCTGGCAACGGCAGGCGCCCCGTGGCCTCGAGCGCGTGGTTCATCGCCGCCACGATGTCGCCCCGGCTGTCGATCAGCGTGCCGTCGAGATCGAACGCGACCGCTGTAGGAGAGAGCATCACGGCGGATCGTACGCCGGCACCCCGGGTAGTGGAAGGTGCGGCGTGCGCTGGATCCGCGCATTCCTGGGGTTGACACGTCCGCGCGCACGCCGCCGCGCGGGTCCCGCCGCTCCGTCCGTGCGTTCAGCGAGCGCGTTCCGCCCGCCTGTTCAGCCCGTGTGTACAAGCCCCGACGCGATCCCGGCCGCTTCGACGTCGCGCGCGATCCCGGCCCGCCCCCTCGATGCGCCCGTGCTCGAGGACACGGGGGGCCGACACGCTGAGGAATCCCGGCGTGATCGTCGCGGTGCTGTCCGACTCGTCCGAGGCTTGCTCGGCCGACGAGCTCGGGCCGCGGGCACCCGCGGCGATCCGGCGCGAGCCCGGCCGGTGGACGAGCCGGCCCGGGAGGTGGAAAACGGGACGGCTTGCCGGACGCGCCGCTCCCTTGTCGTGGCCCGCGGAGGAGCGTCGTGTTACGGTCCCCGTGGAATGAGCGCCTGCCTGCACCTCGTCGCATCGCGTTCGTGGCCTAGCCGCGGCGCGCGTAGCGCGCTCATTTCCCTGCGAACCCGGCTCCTCTGCCCGAGGTCGCCCGCACGCTCGTAGGGGAGCGGCCTTCCGGCGCCTTTCGCTGGCCGCTCCCGGGATGAAGCGGGCTGGCGTCGAGGGGGCCTGCGCGGGCGACCTGGACAAGCACTCGCGCCGGCCAGCTCACCCGGCGCGGACCTTCGGCCGAGCCCGGATCGAGTCGACGACACAAGGAGATCCCAGCTCATGGCACCTCACTCGAACCCCATTGTCCTCACCGAATTTGATCGCGATCGGCTCGTGCGGCTGATCGAAGCGATGCGCGAGCGGCCCGGGGGAGACACCCCGAACCTGGAGGAGCTCGAGATCGAGATCGAGCGCGCGGACGTCGTGAAGCCGGGGGACATCCCGCCGAACGTGATCACCATGAATTCCAAGGTCGAGCTCGTCGACCTCGACACGCAGGAGCAGCTCTGCATGACCGTGGTGTTCCCCGGGGCCGCCGACGTGAAGAGCGGCCGGATCTCGGTGCTCGCGCCGATGGGGCTCGCGCTGCTCGGCTGTCGCGAGACCGAGGAGGTGGAGTGGCCCACGCCGAGCCGCACGCGACGCCTCCGGATCCAGCGCATCGTCTACCAGCCCGAGGCGTCGGGTCGCTTCGACATTTGAGCCCGGTCTGGTCGCTGAACACGGCGGGGCCCACGCCGTACCCCCCTGGACGCCCGTCCGTGAGCGGCGGGGCCCGCGCCTGGCGCTGCACCCACCCTCGGCCGCCTGGCTCGGTCCGGTTTTGTTCGGCGCTCCAAGCTGCTCGAGCTCACGGAGCGCCGCAGACGATCCCGCGGTTCCAGAGGACGCCGAAGCCGTCGCTGTCTTGATTGGCGGTCACGACGTCGGGCCAGCCATCCCGGTTCAAGTCGCCGAGCGCGACGCCGACCGGCCTCACGCCCGCCGGATAGTCGAGCCCGGTCGCGAACGTCCCGTCGCCGAGGCCGAAGAAGACGGTGATCGCGATGTTGTTGCTCTGGGCAACGACGAGATCGACCCGACCGTCGCGGTTCAAATCTCCTGCCGCCAGCGCCGCCGGATCACTCATATGCTGCGAAGTTCTGAACGGCGAGCCGAAGGTTCCATCGCCGACGCCGAGATGGACGGAGATGCCGCCGGCCCCGAGCGTCGCATAGTCGAGCACTGCATCGCCGTTGAAGTCGGCCGTCGCGATCGCGAGCGGCCTGGAGTGCGGATAGGAGTCTCCGAGATCGAAGGTGCCGTCGCCCTTGCCGAGCAGGACGCTGGTTTGCTGCGGGGAGCTGGTCGCGAAGAGCAGGTCGAGGTTCGCGTCGGCGTCGAGGTGTCCGAGCGCCACGGCCGTGGTCCTCGAGAACAGCGAGATCGATTCGGGCGCGGCCAGCGCACCGCCTCCTGCCCCGAGCAGGACGCTGACGCTCCCACCTTGCTCGTTGCCTGTCACGACGTCGAGCGTGCCGCTGTCGTCGACGTCCCCGAGGGCGAGCGCGTTGATACCGACGCCCGCCCCAGTCGCCGAGCGAACGGTGAACGACCCCGCGCCGCTGCCCGCGAGCACGTTGATGGAGTGGTCGCCCTTGTTCGCGACGACGATGTCGAGCGCGCCGTCGCCCGTGAGGTCCCCAGCCGCGAGCGCGACGGGATCGGTGCCGACGTTGTACGACGTCGGCGTCGGGAATCCGTAGGTCGAAGACGCCAGCGACACGCTCACCGTCTTCGACGTCTTGTTCGCCACCGCCACGTCGAGTCGCGTGTCGCTGTTGAAGTCACCGACCGCGACGGCGCTGGGCTTCGCCCCGGCGGCGACCCTCGATTGGGCACCGAATCCGCCCTTGCCATCGGCCAGCAGCGTGACCACGTGCCCTTGGGCGATCACGAGATCGGCCGCGCCGTCGCCGCTCACGTCCCCGACCGTCAAGGTCCGTGGGCTTCCGCCGACGAAGTACGTCGCGCTCGTGGGGAACTGACCGTCGCCGGCGCCATTCAGGATCGTGACGTCGTGGCTCGTATAGTTTGCCGTGGCGATGTCGAGGTGGCCGTCCTTGTTGAAGTCATGCACCGCGACGGCCCTCGGGCCCTGCCCCACGCTGTGGTACGTCGGCGTGGCCGAGAAGCTGCCGTTGCCCGTGCCCGGCAGGATCGCGACGAAGCTCCCTGACACGGTGACGACCAGGTCGACGCTGCCGTTCTCGTCGAAGTCACCCGCGGCGACGCCGGAAAGCTGCTGCGGGGAAAATGCGTACGTGGCTGGCGTGGCGAAGGTTCCGCTACCCGTGCCCAGGAGCACGTGCACGTTGGCGGCAGACACGGCCCGCCCGCTCGTGAGGATGTCGAGCGTTCCGTCGCCGTTCACGTCGACGACCGCGAGCGACGAGAGTTGGCCGTCGAGACGGATGGATGAAAGGGCCGTGAACGAGCCGCTCGCGGTGCCGGCAAAAATTCGAACATTGCCGCTCCCGTAGTAAGCCGCCACGATGTCTGCTCGTGTATCCCCGGTGACGTCCGCGATCGCGACCGCGCTGGGTTGGCTTCCACCGTCGAGCGAGCTGGCGGGGTCGAACCTGCCATTGCCCCTTCCCAGCAGGACGCTCAAGGTGTCGGCGTCCTGGTGCGCGGTGACCACGTCGAGCTTGCCGTCGCCGTTGACATCGCCCACCGCGAGGGCCTCCGAGTCCTGGGCTACGCCGTACCCCACCGGGGCAGCGAAGACGCCGTTGCCCTTGCCGCGCCGGATGTTGACGAAGTGCCAGTCCAGGAAGTTGGTGCCCGCGGCGACGATGTCGAGCCGGCCGTCGCCATCGAAGTCGCCGACCCCCGCCGCATGTGAGTAGTTGTATTCCTCACGGAGCACAGGAGGAACGCCCAGCGGCAGCATGCAGTCGTCGGCATCCCAGGCAGGGACTTCGCCGCCGCCACCCGTATTGCCATCGCCACCCCCCGTGGCCCCCCCCTCGCCGAGGCCTCCTGCGCCTCCAGGGTCAGCTCCACCCTGGGCTCCCCCGCCCGGGCCAGCTCCACCGCTGGCAGCGGTCGACCCACCAGAGCCGAGCGTGGCCGAGGAACCGCCGTCGCCATGGGCACCGGCGCCGCCATCCGAGCTCGCGTCGCCGCCGGCGTTGTTGCCGCCGGAGCCGCTGGCGCCGCCGGAGCTGTCGCCTCCGCCGTCGCCAGCCGTGCCACGGCCGGCGGTGGCGTTCCCCTCAGGCTTTGACGGATCGCTGCAGCCATGGGCCAACGCGATCGCGAGCGCCGCCAGCATCGCCTTCGTGTGTCGATTCATCGTCGTCTCCCGGGCCGCGGGATCAAGCAGTCCCCGAGCGCCGAATGTACATGAGGTCGCTCGCATGGAGCGCGCGAGTTGCGTCCGATCCGTGCGCATCCCGCTGCGTCTCGGCGACGCCGCGCCGCGAAGCCGGCTCGCCGCTCGGATCACGCAGGAACGCAGCGGCGGCGCGACGTGCGTCCCCTCGGAGGCCTCACGCCGCGCCAGCCAGCGACAGGGCGCGTCAGCCACCTGCCGCTCTCGGTCATGCCCCGCTCGCCGCCGGCCGCTCCGCGCGAGCCGCCGCGCGGAGCGTAGCGCCCCGAGGTGCTCAGCCGCCGCTGGCGCGCCGCACGGCGACGCCCACGCCGGCGGTGCTCCAGCAGCCGCTCATCGTCCAGGAGATCGTGGTGTTGGAGTTGGCCACGAGATAACCGGCCAGCGCGACCATGGTCGACGGAGAGGTCAGGCGCAGGCTCATGATGGAGGTCGCCGCGGTGGGGCCGATGGTGGCGCCGACGTTGGCATTGCGCGCCGCCATCAGCGTGTAAACGAACGATCCGGTCGCGCTGAAATTGGTGCTGACCCCTCGGGACACCGTGCCGCCGCAGTCCGCCGCGTTGGCGTGGGTGCCTGTCGAGGTGGTGCTCGCGAACGGGTTCGACTGGTGCACGCCCTTCAGCTCCACCACGTTGGCGAAGTACATGCCCCAGGTGTTCGAGTTCGCCATCTGCACCACCACGGGCTTGTTGCCGGTGGCGGCCGGGAGCTGGCTGTCCAGGAGGTAGTAGATGTGCGCCGCGCCGTTGCTCTCGCTCGGCACCTGCTGCGAGTTGAAGCGCGTCATCGGCGTGCCGTCGTAGGTGACGCTCACCGGCACGAGCGAGTTCTCGGAGGCGACGATCCCGACGAGGATCATGCGATCGTGGTCCCGCGGCGTCTGCAGGGCGTGGCTCACGTTGAGGATGGGCGCCGACCCCCCGGTGGTGCTCAAGGTGCCGGTCGCGCCCGAGTTGACGACGACGATGTCCGGCGAGACGACGCAGTTGCCGTTCGAGCAGATGGACCTCGTTCCCGAGCACACGTGGCCGCAGTCGCCGCAGTTGCTGGCGGTGCCGAGCTGGGTCGTGCAGCCGTCGCTGGGGTCGCCGCAGGCCTTCCAGCCCGGGTCGCAGGTGGGCACGCAGGTGCCGGCCGTGCAGGTGGTGTCGCTCGCGTGCGCCAGGAGGCACCGGGTGCTGCAATCGCCGCAGGCGTTGATGTCGCCGGAGACGTCCTTCTCGCAGCCGTTCATGCCGTTGCCGTCGCAGTTGCGCCACAGGCCGCTGCACACCGGGTTGCAGCCCGACGAGCTGCATTGGTTGCTGGTGACGTGGGCGCTGGCCCCGCTCTGGCACACGAGGTTGCAGCCGAGGCAGTTGTTCTCGTCGTTCCACAGGTCGATGTTGCAGCCGTTCTCCGGCACCCCGCATTCGTCGTACTGCGCGGTCGTGCACACCGGGTTGCAGGTGCCGTCGATGCACTGGTTGCTGGTGGTGTGGATGGTGTTGCACCGGGTGCCGCAGCCGCCGCAGTGCCCCTCGTCGGTCCTGACGTTGGCCTCGCAGCCGTCGGTCAACGAGCTGTTGCAGTTGTCGTAATCCGCCTTGCAGCCGACGAAGGCGCAGGCGCCGTTCTGGCAGGTCGCGGTGGCGTTCGCGTAGATGGTGTTGCAGTCGACGCCGCCGGCGGCCGCGCAGGCGCCGCAGTGGGTCTGGTTGGCGTTGACGTTCGTCTCGCAGCCGTTGTCCGGGTTGCCGTCGCAGTCGCCCCGTCCGCTGTCGCAGGTCCTCACCTTGCATTCGCCGTCCTCGCACTTGGGGGTGCCGCCGGCGATGGTGCAGGTCTCGCCGCAGCCGCCGCAGTGGCTGAGGCTCGTCCCCGTGTTGGTCTCGCAGCCGTTGTCGTAGCGGCCGTCGCAGTCGGCGAAGCCCGGCTCGCAGCTCCCGACGGCGCAGCCGGTGGGCGTGCATTTGCCGGTGCCGTTGGCGACCGTGCACAGGCCGCCGCACGTGCCGCAGTTCTCCGGATCGGTGGCGAGATCCACCTCGCAGGCGTCGTCGGGATCGCCGTTGCAGTCGCCCTTGTCGACCGGGCAAACCGTCTCGCCGCACCCGCCGTCGCGGCACCAGGGCCTGCCGCCCTCCGCGGGCACGCACTCGACGCCGCACCCGCCGCAGTTCAACACGTCGCGGGTGGTCGCCCTCTCGCAGCCGTCGCCGACCAGGCCGTTGCAGTCGGTGAAGCCCTCGTTGCACTCGACCTTGCACTCCGACGCCTCGCAGTACGCGTCGCCGTTCACGGCCGGGCACAGCTCGTCGCACTTGCCGCAGTGGCTCGCGTCGGTCGAGGTGTCCACCTCGCAGCCGTTCTCGGGATCGCCGTCGCAGTCGGCGTAAGGCGCCTCGCACTCCTTGACCCTGCAGGCGCCGCCCTGGCACTCGGCCGTCGCGTGCGGCAGCGCGCACTTCTGGCCGCAGTCGCCGCAGTTGTCCGCGTCGGTGCGCACGTTCACCTCGCACTCCCCCGCGGCCTGGCGATCGCAGTTGACGTAGCCGTCCGAGCACGTGGGGCCGCACACCCCGTCGATGCAATCGTCGCTGAGGCAGTCCTTGCTCGATCGGCAAGCCTTGCCGTCCTCGCAACCCTCGCAGTCGGCGCCGCAGTCCACGTCGCTCTCGGTGCCGTTGCGCACGCCGTCGGTGCAGGTCGCCCCGACGCACAGGCCCTCCTGGCACACGCCGCTCTCGCAGTCGCTGGCCAGGTTGCAGCGCTGGTCGGTCGCGCACTTCCTGTCGCAGCTGCCGCCGCAATCGACGTCCGACTCCGAGCCGTCGCGGGCGTCGTTCATGCAACCCGCTTCCTGGCAAACGCCGTCGATGCACTCGCCCTCGGCGCAGTCGCGGCTCGCGGCGCAGCCGGAGCCGAGCGGGCACGGATCGCACTCGCCGCCGCAGTTCAGGTCCGTCTCGCCGTCGGACTGCGTGTCGTCGGTACAGTGCGCCGGCAGGCCGGGGTCGGGCGGCGCGAACTCGAAATCCGGCACGCTGCACGAGACGGCGGAGATCCCCGCCGCCAGCGCGGCGGCCGAGAACGCGCGGAGCAGCGCGAAGCAACGAAGAGAGCTCGGGGTCGACATCCAACGACAAAAATATCATTCTCTCGCGGATTTCGCGGCCACAAATCGGGACGGCGTCAGGATCCGCACGCGGGGCGCTGCGGCATGCTCGCACCTCCGACGACGACGCGGCGCGGCGTCGCGCGCCGCGAAGGCCGCGCCGCCACGTTGACAGCAGCGGAGACGGCAAGTCACTATGGCGAGCCTCGCATGAGGAATTTCCCGCGAAGGTTCCGCGTCGCGGCGGTGAGGAATTTTCCACGAATGCTCCGCGTCGCGGCGGTGCTGCTGCTGCTCGAGGCGCCCGCGCTCGCGCAGGACGCCGACGAGCTCACGCGAGCTCGCGCGCAGTTTCAGCAGGCGACCGAGCTCGAGCAAGCGGGCAACTGGGCCGCGGCCCTGCAGCGGTTCCGCGAGGTCGGCCAGGTGCGGATGACTCCGCAGGTTCGCTTCCACATCGCGGTGTGCGAGGAGAACCTGGGGCGGCTCGTGGCCGCGCTCGGCGGCTACGAGCTGGCGCTCGCGGAGGCCGAGGCCGTTGGGCCCGATTTTCGGGCCGAGGTCGAGCAGTCGATCGGCCGGCTGCGCGCCCGGATCCCGAAGCTCGTCATCGTGCGCGGCAAGGGGGCGGCCTCCGCGGCGATGGCGCTCGACGGCGTCGCCCTCGGCGGTACGTCCATCGGCGTCGAGGTGCCGCTCGATCCCGGGCCTCACGCGCTCACCGCCAGGGCCCCCAATCACAAGCCGTTTCAGGAGACGGTGGTGCTGAAGGAGGGGGGCGTGACGCGCGTCGAGGTGACGCTCGAAGCGTTGCCGCAAGAGGTGCTGATCCAGGCGGGCGCCTTGCCGGAGAGGCCGCCGTCCAAGGTGGTGCCGTACGTCATCGGGGGCGTCGGCGCCGCGAGCCTGATCGGCTCCGGCGTGTTGTTCGTGCTGCGCCAGGGCGCGCTCCAGGATCTCGAAGACGCCTGCGGTCCGGGCGGCACGTCGTGCCCGTCCTCCATGGGGTCGCGCTACGACGACCTCAAGTTCTATCACTACGGCGCGCAGGTGGCGCTCGGCGTCGGCGTCGCCGCGGTCGGCACGGCGACCGCGTTCTTGCTCCTTCAGAAGAAGAAGCCAAAAGAGCCCGCGAAGACCTCGCTCACGCTCGTGCCCGTCGCGGGCGGCTCGGCGATGGGCGCGAGCCTCTCAGGAGCATTCTGAGGGCGTCAGAACCCCGGATCGTGCTTCCACGACTTGGGCGGCGCGGGCTTCGGCGTCGGGCTCGGCGGATTGATCTGCTCGGCGGGTTTGGGCTGACGGCGGGGCGCTGCGCCCGCGCGTGACACCGGGCGCGGCGCCGGCGCTGCGCTGGCCGAGGCGGAGGGCTCGTCCGGGGGCGCGCCGGGCTCGGTCGAAGGGGGCGCCTCCGCCTCGGGAGGCGCGGGCGCCTGCGCCTCCGCCTCGGGAGGCGCGGGCGCCGGCGCCTCCGCCTCGGGGGGCGCCGGGGCCGGGGCGGCGGGCGCGGCGACGGAAGGAAGAGGGGCTGGCGCGTCGGCGCCTCGGAGCAGCAGCACGGCGAGCACGCCGGCGGCGAAGAGACCGAGGACCACGACGGCGAGCGGCGCGCGGCTCCTGCGGCGCGCGAACGGAGGGATCTCGTCGTCGGGCGAGCTCGTCCCGGCCTCGTCCGGGGTCGCGCGGCGGATGTCGATGTCGACGGTCTTGAAGGCGCTCACCACCGAGTGACTCGTGCCGGTCACGTCGGAGATGCCGAGGTTGTTGCTCAGCTGATGGCGGTCGGCGCGCTCCAGCGCCTCGGTGAGGGCCGCGCGCGTCTGCTGGTGCTGCTCCTCGAACAGCTCGCGGATGAAATCGGCGACGTCCTCGTCGTCGGCGCGCTGGCCGGGCGGCAGCGCCTTGTCGAGCGCGCGCAGCAGCTCGTTGGCCGTGGCGTAGCGCTGGTCGCGCTCTTTTTCGAGCGCGCGCAGCAGCACGGCCTCGAGCGACGCCGGGTAGTCGGCCAGGAACGTGTGCGGCGCCACCACCGGGTCCGGTGACGAGATGGCGAACAGCGTCGCGCCCTCGGATTCCCTGCGGAACGGGTGTTTGCCGGTGGTGAGCACGTAGAGCACGATGCCCATCGCGAACACGTCGACGCGCCGGTCGATCGCGTCGCCGCGCACCTGCTCCGGCGCCGTGTAGCTCACCTTGCCCTTGAGCTGGCCGGCCCGCGTCGTGCTGTCGTTGAACGCGGTGGCCTTGGCCACGCCGAAGTCCACCACCTTGGCCATGCCGTTGTACGTGACCAGGATGTTCTGCGGGGAGATGTCGCGGTGCACCAGGCCGACGAGGTTGCCGCTGTTGTCCTTGAGCTCGTGCGCGGCGTGCAGGCCGGCGCAGGCCTGCATCACGATGCGCACGGCGATCGGGATCGGCACGCCCGTCCGCCGCTTCGCGACCTTCATCACCTGGCTGAGCGGGACGCCGTCGATCCACTCCATGGCCAGGAACAGCACGCCGTCCTGCTCGCCGAGATCGAGGATCTCGACGGCGTGCGGGTGGCGGATCTGTGACGCGAGCGACGCCTCCAGGAGGAACATGCGCTCGAACTGGTCGTCCTCGGAGAGCTGCGGCAGCATCGTCTTGACGGCGACGATCTTCTGGAAGCCGCGCGTCCCCTTCAGCCGCGCCGCCCACACCATGGCCATGCCGCCTGCTGCGATCGGCAGCAGCAGCTCGTAACGACCCAGCACGGACCCGGGTCCGAGCTCGGCCGGGGTGCTGGATAAGACGTTCGGCGCAGGATTCACGCTACTCGCAAGGTTGACTACGTCCCCCGACTGTACGGGTGTGTGGCGAAACCAGGCAAGAGCCTAGCGACAAGAAACACGGCGAGACAAGCGGCGGCTGTCGCACTGGTACCCCTATCTCCTTACATCGCTGGCAGCCGGTGGCGGCGCTTCGCAGGTGGGCAGCTACCGCTCCCGCAGGCTGCGGAGTGAAGGCGGCACCGTCTGGTGCATCGATGCATTGTAGATATAGCGTCGCTTTTCATGAGGGCTGGATCGCATGAGATGCTCCAGGCTCACCAGCGCGAGCAGCGTGGCTGTATGGTGGGACGGCCGCTGCGATGAGCTTGACTTTCGGACCACGTCTGGAAGGCCCACCCCGGGGCGCGTATTCCCGGTCTTCGTCCTCGATGGGGCGCACCTGCTTCATCAGGACACGCTCGACCCTCCAGCGGGAGGCGCGAGCCGGGTCGCGTCGAGCCGCGCGATCTGGGTGCGCGCGGCCAGCGCCGCGGGCGAGAGGCGACCGGTGGGCCTCGTCGCGGGAGTGCGAGGCCTGCCGCGACGCAATGCCGGCGAGCCAGAGGCGGAGGGCGGGCGAGCCGGCTGCGAGCAGCCGGGCGGGAGGGGGGCGGCGACGGGAGAGCGGATCGATCTCTTGGCCCTGGTCAGGGCGTAGACGTACATGTTTCCGAGGTCGGACCTCGTGAACGCGGGGTTGGGCAGGAGCACGCGCGGAGCAATGGCAATGGAGTGGAAGAAAGGGGAATTCAGTGTCACCTGCGATCCTGACAAGCAGGATCTGGAGGTGATTCATGGTTTCCTCAGCCGATCGTACTGGGCGAAGGGGATCCCGAGAGAGACGGTGAGGAGATCGCTCGACGGATCCCTGTGCTTTGCTCTGCTGCATAACGACAAGCAGGTTGGGTTCGCGCGAGTGATCAGTGACCTCGCGACGGTCGCGTACGTCGGGGATGTCTTCGTGCTGGAGGAATATCGAGGACAGGGGTTGTCCAAGTGGTTGATGGAGTGCGTCAGCGCTCATCCCGGTCTGCAAGGCTTGCGCCGGTGGATGCTCGTGACCTCCGATGCGCATGGGCTTTATGAGAAGTACGGCTTCACTGCCCTGGGCAACCCGCACTTCTTCATGGAGCGGCACAACCCGAACGTCTACGCGCGCGATGTCCGACAAGCTGTCGTGACCGATCCCGCGAAGCCGCGCTCTAGCTGAACGGCGTCGTCGCGCGGGCGCGGGCGAGCTCCGATCCAGCCATTCAGGAGACCGGCGCGTCTCCACCGAGACGCCGGCCTCGCCCAGCAAGCGGGAGATCGACGGGGAGACCCCGACGCTCCAGTGAGGGGTCCTCATGAGGCGCTGTCCGTGCCTTGTGTTTCGATCGATGCGAGAGAGCCGGCCCTCGAAGGTCGGTTTTTTCGTCCTGGGCCTGTGGCGCTTGGTCGAGCGTCGATCCTGGAGGACCAGACCGACCCGGCGGAGGCGTGCTCACCGTGCGGGAGTTCGGTGCGAGCTCCCTCCCCATGGTGAGGAGCCGCGGGCGCCGCAGGCTGGCTGGCCCGGGATCACTCGGAGATGTGGAGGAGCGTCGAGCCCGCCACGGGCATGTAATTGCCGATCTCCAGCGGCTCCACGCTGGTCGTGAACTCGAACGGACCCACCACGTGAATCACATCTCCGGCGGAGCCGCCGCCCGCGCCGCCTTGGCCGCCCGCGCCGCCTTGGCCGCCCGCGCCGCCCGCGCCGCCCGCGGAGCCGCCTGCGCCGCCTCCGCCGCCCGCGCCGCCTTCGCCGCCCGCGCCGCCGGCGCCGCCAGCGCCGCCTTCGCCGCCTCCGCCGCCGGCGCCGCCTTGGCCGCCCGCGCCGCCTTCGCCGCTCGTACCCCCTGCGCCGCCTTCGCCACCTCCGCCGCCCGCGCCGCCCGTGCCGCCCTCGCCGCCGACGCCGCTGGTACCGCCTTCACCGCTGGCGCCGCCCGCGCCCCCGGCGCCGAACTCTGCCGGCTCATCGCTCGAGCTCCCGGCGCCGCGCTGGCTGCTCGGGCCCCCGGCGCCGCTCGTGCTGCCTGGCCTCGTCACGGTGATGGAGTCGACGTAGATGACGGTCGGGTTGGTCCAGGGCCCCGTGGCGCCCGCTGTGACCTGAAGCCCGATCAACTTCACCACGGTGCGGTTGAACGAGGGAGACGCTGGGGCCAACGCATCGACATCGAGCGCGAGGTCCACCCACTCTCCCAGGTCGGCGACCGGATTCCATGAATAGCCGATGTTCGCCCAGGACAGGTCAACCCCGTTTTGCACGAACGGCTGCACGCCGCCGCTGGTGCCGGTGTGGGCCCTCACGCGGAACGTGACGGTGGCGCCGGTCAGGTCGACCGGCTCGTCGAACTCGATGAAGAACTGCGTCGCCTGCCCCTCCTTGGTGAGCGGCACGGAGAGCCGCGCGCACCCAGGGCATTGCTCGCTCGGGTCGACGCTCCCGCCGCCGCCTTCGCCCGCGCCGCCGCCGGAGGTCCCCGCGCTCGTCGAGCTGCCGGTCCCGCTCATCGTGCTCGACGACGTCGTGGTGCTGGAGGAGCTCCCGCCGGCGCCGTCCCTGCCCGAGCCGCCGTCACCGCAACCCGCCACGGCGAACGCGCCGCCCAGGAGCCCATACACCGCCAAAGAAAGAACGGTTCTCATGCTTGCCCCTCCTTCGAGGTCCCCCGCGACGTCACGCGGCCGAAACCCGTCGTCGCCGTCGCGGCTCACCCCCGCACTCGAGCGACTCCGAGCCAGCCTCGCACACCGTAAGGCTACCTTGGACGGACGGTTCACTCAATCATGTAGACGTAATACTACGTAGTCGGTGACTCGGCTCACCTGGTGCTCACCGACGCTGACTCCGCTGCAAGCGCGGCAGCCACATCAACTTACCTGTGGCGTCGAGCCCGGGGCGCGCGCGAGGTCGGGCGCCGCGGGGAAGCCAGCGGCCATCGTCTGCCAGAATGGGTGTCTTGTCCTCTACAAGGGACTACTCCAGCAGACCGCGGCCGCGGTGCGTGCGGGCCCCTGGAGCAGCAGCGCCGAGCGGCGCCCGCCCGGCGCGGCGCTCGAGCAGCAGCTCGTCCGCGGTGAGCCGCGCGTCCTCCAGCCGGTAGAGCAGCGCCCAGTAGGCGAGCGCGTAGACGAGCTGCAGCCCGACCACCTCCCACTGCTGCCGCAGGCCCATGCCGAACGTCAGGCTCGCGAGCAGGACGCCGCCGGCCGCGAGCGCCTCGCGGAGCCGCAGGCCGAGCAGCACGGCGACGCCGATGCCGAGCTCGAGGAAGGGCACCGCGGCGCCGAACGGCCCGACGAGCCATGACGGCAACAGCCCGTCGAAATCCGCGGCGAGCTTCGCCCCGAACCCGGCGGCGTCGCGCACCCGCGCGAGCCCGTGCACGGCGATGTTCGTGCCGAGCACGAGCCTGAGACAAGCGTGAGCCCAGATGCGGCCCGATCCCCCAGAAACCCCTTCCGAACGCTCCCTGTCCATACGATCCGATCGCTCCTCGGGCGCGCTCCGGCGCACCCTGCGCGCAGGATCATGCGGGCGTGGAACCGTGCGTTCCAGTCATGATACGGGACGACTGTCGTGCATGGAGATCACGAATGACGGCCGGCCACGATGCCTTTCACGATCTGCGGTTCATCGTCGCGCTCGCGGCGGCGGGGAGCCTCGCCGGCGCCGCGAAGCGCCTCGGCGTCTCGCCGTCGGCGCTCAGCCGGAGGCTCTCGGGCCTCGAGGAGCGCCTCGGGGTGAGGCTCGTGCAGCGGACGACGCGCTCGCTGTCGCTCACGCCGGCCGGCGCGCTCTACCGGGAGCGCGCCGAGCGCCTGCTCGCCGACCTCTCCGCCGCCGAGCGCGAGGTGCGCGGCGAGGAGGGCGCCCTGCAGGGGACGCTGCGGATCTCGGCGCCGACGGTGCTCGGCGAGCAGGTCGTGGCCCGGGCGGTCGCGTCGTTCCTCGTGGCGGCGCCGGGCGTGCGCGTCGAGCTCGAGCTGACCGAGCGCTACGTGGACGTCGTGAAGGAATCGTTCGGCGCTCCACGCGAGCGGGCGGCTGGTGCCGGCACGCGCGCGCCGCTTCCTCGACCAGCTCGCCCGCGTCGCGGGAGGGCTGCTCGGCGGGGCGTAGGCCCCCCGCGCGGCCGCGGAGCACGCTGAGGTCGACACGGCGCGCCTCGGCGGCCCGCAGGCGGTGGTGCGAAGGCGGCCCCGCTCACTTGGACTCGACCCGTCCGAGCGG
This sequence comes from Sorangium cellulosum, assembly GCF_004135735.1. Classification (GTDB taxonomy): domain Bacteria; phylum Myxococcota_A; class Polyangia; order Polyangiales; family Polyangiaceae; genus Sorangium; species Sorangium cellulosum_F. The sequence continues at coordinate 10,642,259 of NZ_CP012670.1, forward strand.
GCTGGCCGCGCCGGTCAGCGCGTCTTGCGCCTCCTGCCAGGCGGGGTCTCCGGGGTAGAGCGCGGTGCGGAGGTAGGCCCAGGTGAGGCGCTGGACGGCGGCCACGCGCGCGGGGTTCTCGTCCGTGGTCTCGGCGACGTCGTAGCCCGAGACGCCGCCCAGCCCGTGCCCTGCGTCGAACAGGGTGACCAGGGACTTGGGGCCTGGGGAGAGGAAGTAGGGATCGGCGTGCCAGCCGGCGCCTGCGACCGTCAGGTGGGCCGAGGCGTCCTTGTCGCCGGCGACCACGAGCGCGGGCGTCGTCATCCAGGAGAAGTCGATGGTCGAGAAGCAAGAATACCTCTTCGCGAGCTCGGTGAGGACATCGCCGCCCCTGCCGGGCGCGGCGAGCAGCACGCCCGCCTCGATCCGGGGCTCGGCGAGGTTCACTTCCGTCCCGTCGTGGGGATCGGTGAGCCGCGCGCCCAGCAGCAGGCTCGCGGTGTGCCCGCCCATCGAGTGCCCGACGACGGCCACCTTGCTCCGGTCCAGACGCCCGGCGAGCGCGGCGACGGCGCCCTCGATCGCGTCGAGCTGGTCGAGGAGTCGCTTCATGTCCTCGGCCCGCGAGCGCCAGTACAGCGGCGCCTCGGGGTGATCGGAGCTCCTGAAGGGGAGCGTCTTCGAGTCGAGGTGGGTGGGCTGGAGCACGACGAAGCCGTGCGCCGCCAGGTAGTTTGCGAGCGGGGCGTAGCCGTTCGAGGAGGAGAGGTGGTTGGAGGGGCCGTGGCCGTGCGAGAGCAAGAGGATGGGCAGCTCGGTTCCGGTCACGGGCGCGGAGACGCGCACCTGGAGATCGACGGCGCGGCCCGGGGCTGGCAGCACGACGGGGCTGACCGAGAGGACCGGCGTGGGGGCGCGGGGGGTGTCGACTGCGGGCGTCGGTTCGCTCATGAGGTTGATTTCCTTTCGTGGGTTTCAGCGCAGGCCGCCGCGCACGTGCTCGATGCCCGTGCGCACGGGGTGGACCCGGCCCTTCCTCCGGCGCTGGACGACCGGGAGACGCCTCGTCGCGGGGCGGGCCGCGGTTCACCACTGCCGTCGTACCTCCCGCCGCCGCCTTACGATTGAACGAACCGGACATTTCCATCCCGATGGCTGCGCTCTGGCGGGCGCGTCAGCGCTCCCACGCTGCCTCACGGGTCAGGATTCTCCCAGTTCGACGATGACCGGAAGGACGCGGCCAACTACCGGTGCTGTCGACCGCTCTGGGCGCGGCGGCGGGCCGACAAGCCGTTCTGGAGACGTCGCCGCGCTACTACCTCGACGAGCTCCAGGCGCTCAACGCTCGGCACCTTCCGCAGCCTGCCGGCGGCGCGGGAGAGCCAGCGCTAGCGCCGCTCTTCCTCGCGCTCACACCCGTACTTGTCGCGGATCTCCGCCGCCATCCGGTGCACCACCGCGCCTGCGTCCGCGCGCACGTGCAGCTCCAGCCCCGGCATCAGCTCCACGCGCCGCCACGCCCGACCGATCTCCGCCGCGTCCGCGCGCTCCGCCGCGCCGGGCGCCGCGCTCGCGGGCGGCTCCGGCGGCAGCACCTCCTTCGCCAGCTCCTCGAGCGGGATGCCGGCGAGCTTCCGCTTGATCTCCGGGAGGAGCAGGTTGTGGTCGCGCAGCTTCTTGATCGCGAGCGCCCGCACGAGGTGCTCGCGGCCGTACACCGTGCGGCGGGCGCGAAACGCGGGCTTGTCCATCAGCCCCTCCGCGATCCAGTGCTTGATCGTGCCGGTGCTCACGCCGGCGGCGCGCGCCAGCTCGACGGCGCTGTAGCCGCGCGGGGCGACGGGGGGCGTGGAGACCAGGGGCATCGAGACATCCTAGCCGGAGAACCAGACAAAAGTCGACGGAATCTAGAAAATATGCCCTGATTCCGGGGTAATCGAGGGCTTGAACCAGAATTTTGTTGCCATGATCTGGCTAAGGATGAGCTTGATCCAGAAAATCCACTCAAAAAACCAGATCAGATCAAGCTGGATCCAGAAAAATCGCTCATGGATCGAGCGAATCGGGCTCGCTACGGCTCCTCGTGCACGAGCCCCCATGTGCCCTTCGAGGGGGCGAGCGCGTGCGCGAGCGGGGCGAGCGTGGGCTCGAGGAAGCAGGCGATGTCGCGCGGCGAGCGCAGGCGCCTCGGGCGGCGAGGGCGCGTGGCGTGGACGCGCAGGCCAAGCTCGAGGGCGGTGAGCCGCCGCAGCGGCGTCGCTCAGCTCAGCCCGTCGAGCACCTCGGCGAGCGACGCGGCGACGAGGGCCCGCTCGAGCCACCGTTCCAGCGTCTCCGGATCCTTCTCTGCCAGGATGCGCTTCCGCGCGGCGTCCGGCACGGCGATGCCGCGAACCCGGAGCGCGGTCAGAACGGCACGCGCCGCCTCCTCGGCGCGTCCTTCATCGAGGCCTTCCCCCGCGCACCGTCACCCCGGGCCCCGCAGCGCCTCGACCAGCGCCTCGACGAGCGCGCGCACCGGCAGCGAGGGCGCCCGCTCGCCGAGCAGATCGAGCACGTCCTCGTCGTCCTCGCCGCACGAGAGCTGCACGGCCGCGACCACGGCCCCCTCGCGCTCGACCGCCAGGTCGAAGGTCCCCTCCTCGTCGCTCACCGGCGCGCCGAGCAGCGCCGACAGCCGGCGGCCCAGCAGCTCGGCCAGCGGCTCGTCCCCGCCGAGGCCCGCCTCGTCGGGGTCGATCCTGGCCTGGACCGGGCGCGCCGGCCCCTCGCTCACCAGGACCCCCTCGCGATCGAGCCGGAAACGAAGGCCGCGCGCCTCGAAGAACCCCGTCGTCACGCGCGCGATCAAGGCACGGCGCGCGCGCCCCGGCAAGCCCGGAAGGCCGCACCACCCGCGTCCGCTCGCCTCGCGCCCGGCAGCGCCACGGCACCGTGAACCGCGCCGAGGCGCTCGGCGACGCGGTGGGCGGCGCCGTGGTCGGCGTCACGAGCCGCGTCGTGGACACCCGCGGCGGGGAAGCGTGGCGCGCTCGGCCGCGTCGAAGCCGGGCGAGCTCGACGAGCGAGAGGCCCACCGATGGAACGGACCTCGCGCGTCACGTCCCCGCGTGGCAGCGCCGTCGGCTCAGTCGACGAACACGTTCCAGCAGAGCGCGTTGCGCAGCTTCTGGTCGTCGAGGACGAGGTCTCGAATCGAGTCGGGCAGTTGCTCCCACTGCCACTGGCGTTCGGCGCGCGCAGCCGCGTCCCCTTGGCCCGGTGGAGCGGCCTCCCTGGCGGCCCTGATGGCGTACGCCGCAGCCCCCAGCTCATGGGCGGCGACATGCGCCACGGCCACCGCCTGGCCCGCCGAGAGGGCGGCCAACCGGGCGGCGGGGGGCGCCTCGCGGCCTGCGGCGTTGGAGGCGAACGCCGCGTTGTGACACTCTCTCATCGTGGCCTCGCCCCGGGTCCACGCCCGCACGAGCGCGATCGCTCTCCGCGGCCGGTCGTCGTCTGGCCTGTAGTCGTCGAAGAAGCGCAGGACGTGCTGCGCGCACTCTGCGGCCCAGATCGCCAGCGCGTGATGGGTGCCATCATCCAGGAGCCCTCCACGGCGGATGGTGATGAACCGTGGGTCACGCTTCTTGGGAAGGATCATGGTGCTCGTCCTCGCGCTGTCCATGGATATACCCAACCCGCGCTCGCCCGTCACCGTCGCCGTCGCCCCACGGCGCCCCGCGCCTTTTCGAGGGCGACGGCGACGGTGACGGGCTCGGTCGAAGAAGGACCCGGCGAGCGGCGGGGGCGCGGTCCGTCTACCGGGATAGGCGCTCATCGGTCCGAATGGCCGAGCGGGCGATCCGGGGCGATGCGGTCGCGGATGCTCTGCTTGAGCTCCTTGGGTTCGGGGAAGCGCCCGGCGGCGGCGCGCGAGAAGATCCCGGCGCCGTCGAGCGTGACGTCGAAGACGCCGCTCGCGCCGGGCGACAGGAGCACGTCGATCTCGTCAGGGAAGGTGGTGAGCAGCTCCTCCCATGGCGATGAGCGGGAGGTGTTACGGCAGGCCACAAAAGGGGCCCGCCGGCGCGCAGGCCCCGTGAGCGACGACCCCGGGGGACAACGTACTAGCGAATCGCCCGCAGCAGGCCGAGGCGGTACGGGAGCTGCGAGTAGTCGCCGCCCGAGCTCGGGTTGCGTCCTTGGTACAGGAACTGCAGGTTGCAGGTGTCGATCGTCGCGGTCTCGTCGTTGCCATCGCGCAGCAGCTCGCCATGGCTGATGTCGTCGCTCCAGTCCGCCACCCCCGGCGCGTAGGTGACGTTGTTCTGGCCCGCGAACGGCGCGTTCCAGGTGTCCGCGAGCGGGGTCCACGCGCCGTCGAGGCGGTCGGCGGTGAACGCGCGATAAAACCTGGCGCCCGTCGGGCCGATGGCCTCGATGAGGGTCAAGTACTTGTCCATGCCTTTGATCTTGTACGTGGAGCTCCCCTCGAACAGGTTGAAACGGTTCGAGTCCTGAAGGGCGACCGAGACCGGACCAAACCCGCTCGGGAAATTCTGCAGGGTGGTCTGGCTGCGGTACATCCGGCCGTCATCGCCGGTGAAGAAGAGGTGACAGTTGGCGCTGTCGCAGATCACCCAGTAGTCGATCGGCAGGCTGGGCATGCCAGGGGGAGTGGACGCGAAGAAGTTCTGGGGCCGGGTCCACGTCTCCGGGCGACTCGGGTCGTCGGTCGTGGAGAACTGCGGCGGCTGGGATTGATAGATGAGGTACCACTTGTTCTGGGGCCTGAAGAAGAAGATTTGCGGCGCGCACCGGTAGCCGCTGAAGCCAGGCGTGCGATCCATGTAGTAATGCGGCGCGGACGCGGCCTGGGACCAATCGGTGAAGCTCATGTGAGCCATCTGCCAGTTGCCGGCGGTGTTCGCCGTGGTGGCATAGATGTTCCAGCGCTCGTCATGGAAGACGACCGTCGGATCTTTGATGGACACGATGCTGTGCGTCGCGTCGGACTTCGGGCTCACCAGGACGCCGCTCGACTGCCAGCGGAAGGTGGTGGGCAAGCCGCAACCCCCGCCGCCAGAGCCCCCCGACCCTCCGCCCGAGGTCACGGGCACGACGCGGAACTGTTGATTGGTCCCGCCGTTCCATGACCACTGGATCACGGCGGTGCCGTCCGCGGTGCCGCGGCCGTAGACGTCCAGGGACTTGCCGCTGTGACGCGCCGTGAGGCGCACGACGCCGCCGGCGACGTCCGCGAACGACCACTGCTGGTTCTCCCCGCTCCAGCAGGAGTACTGCTGGACGCGGGCGCCGTCGCCGGTGGAGGCCCCCGTGACGTCCATGCAGCGGTCGCTGTTGACGTTGCGGATGCGATAGTAGCCGCCGCCTGTCGATTCGATGCGGAACCGTTGCCGCGTCGAGCCGTCGCAGCCGGCGACCTGCAGGCCCGCCCCGTCCGCGGTGCTGCCTCCGGCCACCTCGACGCATTTCCCGCTCTGGACGCCGACGATCGTGTAGGTCGCCGCCGTGTCGATGGTGATGCTCTCGGCCGCCTCGTCGAGCTCGAGGTCGACGTCGTCGTACTGCTCGGCGGAGCCGCACGCGGCCGTGGCAGAGAGCATCGTGAACAAAAGCGATTGTTCAAGTCTGATTTTCATCATCATCTCCTCTGTTCACCGGGGGAGTGAGGCGGCAGGCAAGACGCGCTCGGCGTCAGCGCCCCAGGTAGTCCATCAGCCAGGCCATGGCGGGCCGCATCTGGCCGCCGCTGCTCATGAGCCCTGAGTTGCTCAGCCACGTCTGGCCGCTGACGTAGCCCCACAGCGTGATGCCCCTCACGCTCGGATGGTTGTAGAACATGGGGAACTGGCTCTGCATCACGTTGAGCTGCTGCGCGTCGCTCGCCAGGTCGATGTCGTACTCGGTGATGTAGACCGGCAGACCGGTGCCGGCGAGCCGGTCGAGGAAGCCCTTCACGGTGCTGGTCGGGATCGAGAACGCGGCGTGGGCCTGCGCGCCGATGCCATCGATGGGCGCTCCCGCCGCCCGGATCCGGTTGACGATGTTGATCGTGTTCTGGTTGTCCGCGCTGTACTCGATGTTGTTGTAGTCGTTGAGCAGCAGGATGGCGTTCGGGCAGTACTGCCGCGCCCATTTGAACGCTTGCACGATCCAGTCGTATCCGCTCGAGCCCGCGCCGCCGAGGGCGTTCATGTACACCGGGGTGGTGTGCGGGGGCGGCTCGTTCACGACGTCGATGATGGCGACGTCCGGGTAGCGCTGGCAGAACGCGCGGATCCACTCCTCCACCTCCGCGCGTTGCTCGCTCTGCGGCAGACCGGCGAGCCAGCTCGGCTGCTGGGCGCCCCAGATCAGGGTGTGACCCTTGTAAGGAATGCCGTTCTGGCGCGCGTAATCCCGGACCCGGTCCATGCCGGCCCAGTTCATGACGTCCCGCTGGGGCTCGACGGAGCCCCACTTCCCCTCGTTCTCCGGGGTGATCTGGTTCCAGTACCGGATCAGGTCCGAGCGCACCTGCCCGCCGGTCGTGATGTTACCGACGAACTTGCCGCCCCCGCTGCCGCCGCCCGAGCCGCCCGAGCCGCCCGAGCCGCCCGAGCCCACGGGCGTGACCCGGAATTGCTGATTGGTCCCGCCGTTCCACGACCACTGAATCACGGCGGTGCCGTCCGCGGTGCCGCGGCTGTAGACGTCCAGGGACTTGCCGCTGTGACGCGCCGTGAGGCGCGCGACGCCGGCGCTGACGTCCGAGAACGACCACTGCTGGTTCTCCCCGCTCCAGCAGGAGTATTGCTGGATGCGGGCGCCGTCGCTGGTGGAGGCCCCCGTGACGTCCAGGCAGCGGTTGCTGTTGACGTTGCGGATGCGATAGTAGCCGCCGCCTGTCGATTCGATGCGGAACTGTTGCCGCGTCGAGCCGTTGCAGCCGGCGATCTGCAGGCCCGCCCCGTCCGCGGTGCTGCCTCCAGCCACCTCGACGCATTTCCCGCTCTGGACGCCGACGATCGTGTAGGTCGCCGCGGTGTCGATGGTGATGCCCTCGGCGATTTCGTCGAGCTCGAAATCGGCTTCGTCGAGCTCGGCGGGACCGCACGCGATGAGCGCGAGCGTCGTCAGCAGGGACCATCGTTCGAATCGTCGTCTCATGAGGTTCTCCTGTGCCCAGGTGGGCGTGTTGCAGGGGTGGAGTGAGAGAGGCCTCTTCAATGTATGGATAAATCGTCGATACGGCGTCTCTTTGCAGAGGGGCCGGATGCGAGCGTCGCCGCGCGCGGCCATGGCTGCGCCCTCTCGACGTGCACGCGTCGAGCTGGATGAGCTGGCCGATGAAATGCACGGGCGCCCGTGCGGCACCGCGGGTCGTCTCATGACGGTCTCAACGGGTTTCTCAGGTCGCAATCCGCCTGAGGTCGTCGACGCGGGTCAGCTCGATGGGGGCGCGGGGCGTCGCGCGGATGCTCGCCAACCCACGCGCGCGCGGGTCGTCGTGGAGACCTCGCGCCCAGCCCCAGCGCTGCTGACGCGCGACCGCCACGTCCGCGAGCTCAACGTTGCTCGCGAACGTGAAGACCGAGCGAACGAAACCCACGCCGAGACCGATCGGCCGACGAAGCTCTCGGCGCGCAGGACCAACCCTCCGTAGCGAAGCAAGATACGAACGGGCCAGAATGTGAACGCTCACAGGGCCGATGTCAATCCAGATCGACCGCCCTGCGGTGTCCTCGAGACTGATGTGTGGACAGGGCTGACAGGGCCCCTCTGGAGCGCCGCGTCAAGAGGAGAGGGCGCTGATCTCAATCACGCTTCCGCACGACAGTGCGCCTGAATTTCTCGAGCGATGCCGAGCGGCTGAGCCATGGAGTGGAGCGCTCCGGCCCAGGCGCGGTGGCGGTCGACGACCTCCGCTGGCTGGTCTGGTGCCCGGCCGGGCGGTGGGATCCGCTGTGGTGTCCCTCCGTGATGCCAGGCAGGCCAGTCCTCCGTCGACATGTCGCCGCGCATGGCATCCCATGCGCTCATGGAAGGGGCGCCCGCGCGCGGTCGAGCGTATGCTCCGAGCGCGCGAGGAGCGGTGGGCGATGGCGAGATCGGGAAAGCAGGGCGGGCGGCAGTACACCGAGGCCGAGGTGCGGGTCATCCTGGAGCGCGCCCTCCGTGGCGCGCAGACGCGCGAGGTCGGCCACGACGAGCTGGTCGCGGCGGCCGAGGAGATCGGCATCTCGCGGGCCGCGATCGAGGCCGCGTCGCGCGATATCGAGCTGGTCCGGGGCGAGGAGGAGGCGCGCGCGGCGATCGTCGCGCGCCGGCGCAAGGGCTTCCGGTCGCACCTGTTCTCCTTCGTCGTGGTGAACGCGTTCCTCTTCGCGGTCAACGCGCTCACGCCCGGGCCGTGGTGGTTCTTCTGGCCGCTGCTCGGGTGGGGGCTGGGGCTCGCCTTCCATGCGCGCGCCGCGCTCTCCAGCGACGTGTCCCCGCGGCAGATCCGGCGGGAGATCGCGCGCAGCGCCGAGCGGGCGCGGCGGGAGGAGCTCCGGCGGCTGAAGGAGCAGCGCAGGGCCGAGCACCTCGAGCGCAAGCAGCGCCTCGAGCGGAGCGCGGAGGAGCTCGGGCACGCCGTCGAGGAGGGCGTGGCGACGATGCTCTCCCGGATCGCCCAGGAGATCCGCGGCAGCGCTCCGCCGGCGCCGCCTGAGGACGCGGCGCGCAGGCAGCGGATCGCGCCGTTCGACGCCGACGACGCCGAGTCCGAGGCGCTCGGGGAGGACGAGGCGGAGCGCGCGGCGCGGCGAGGCCGCGGCCGGCGCTGACGGCGGCGGTGGCGCCCCCTTCGCGCGGCGACGAGGCCGAGGCACAGCAACCCGAGGGCGCGCGCCCCGGCGGCGCTGGAGGAGCCCGGCGCGGCGCTGCACCCGCCGGCTCCGCCCGGCGCGGCTGGCGGAGGGACGCAGTGGCCTCGCAGGTTGCAGGCGAAGCCCGGCGCGCAGTCGCGACGCTCATCGAGCCCGTGGAGGCCCGATCGAACCCCCATCTGCACGTCGTGCTTCGCGACGGTGCCTATCCCGAAGACAGCGACCCTCTCGTGTGGAACGAGCTCGGTCAATTCAGCGACGCGGCGTGGCCTGTCGCAAGAGCCGCGGGGCGCAGTCCAGCCTGCCACGGCGATGTGTGCCTACGTCCCGCAAATGCGCCTGTCCGGCGCGCTCTGCGCCGCGCCCCGAGCTCTCCGGATCCCCCAGGACGCCGCCTTCCGATGCCCCCGGCCCTGCCGGAGCCGTCCGCGACGCCACGCCGCGTCGCGCCGCGATCGAGCTTGTATTCCTTGCGCTCCCGGAGATCCCCTATGCTGCGCGAGGGGCCGCGGGCTCGGCTCCTTTCGTCGCCAGGGGAGGTCCGTCATGCAAGCCGATCGGAAGCCGATGCCGCCGCCACCGAGGAGCCCGAGGCGCTCCCTCGGCGAGCTCTTCGACCCACGCCTCCCCGAGCAGATCGAGGACCCGTACCCGCTCTACGCGCGAGCGCGGCGGGAAGAGCCGGTGTTCTACTGCCCGCGGCTCGATCTGTGGATCGTGACCCGGTACGCAGATATTGTCGCCGTCCTGAAGGACACGGCTCGTTTCTCCTCCGCCAACGCGCTCTACGCCACGGCCGAGCCCCTCCCCGAGGTCCGCGCGATCCTGCGCGAAGGATACGAGTCGTTCACCTCCCTCGTGCAGAGCGACCCGCCCGACCACACGCGCGTCCGCGCGGTCTTCGGCAAGGCGTTCGGCCCGCAGCGCGTGGCGGCGCTGGAGGGGCAGATCCGCGCGATCGCGCGCGAGCTGATCGACGCCTTCGCGCGCGACGGCCGCGCCGACCTGGTCTCGCAGCTCGCGCTGCCGCTGCCGGGCTACGTCATCTGCGATCTGCTCGGGGTGCCGCGCGCCGACATGCGGCAGCTCAGGGCCTGGCACGAGGACAAGCAGATCTTGATGTCGGCGCACGCCCCGGTCGAGGTGCAGGTGGCGAGCGCCCGCGGCTACGTGGCCATGCAGCGCTATTTCCAGGCCCAGATCGAGGCGCGCCGCGACGATCCGCGGGAGGATCTGCTCACGCTCCTCGTGCCCGAGGCGATCGGCGGCAGCGCGCCGCTCGGCATGCAGGAGGCGGTCTGCAATGCCATGGATCTCCTGGCGGCCGGGCACGACACCACGACCGATCTCATCGGCAACGCGGTCGATCTCCTGCTCGCGCGCCCGGAGGTGGCGCAGGCGCTGCGCGACGACAGGAGCCTCCTCGCGGGCGCCGTGGACGAGGTGCTGCGTTACGAGTCGCCGATCCGCGGTTTTTTCCGAAACGTGACGGCCGACGCCGAGGTGGCCGGCGTCCGGATCCCGGGCGGCGCGCGGGTCTTCTTGCTGTACGCGTCGGGCAACCGGGACGAGGCGGAGTTCCCTGACGGCGATCGCTTCGACATCCGTCGCGGCGACGTGACCAGACACCTCGCCTTCGGCAAGGGCATCCACTTCTGCGTCGGCTCCCTGCTGGCGCGCACGGAGGGGCGGACGGCGATCGATCTGCTGCTCGGCCGGCTGCCCGGGCTGCGGCGCGGGGAAGGCGTCGCACGCCGGAAGGGGTTCTTCTTCCAGCGCGGGTACGATGTGTTCCCCATCGCGTGGGACGTCCCGCCGGACGCCTGAGCGGCCGCCCGCGAAACGCTCGGGTCGTGGCCGTTGCACTCGGCGTCTCCGCCGACGCGCGGGGGGACATAGAACGCCGTGCCGAGGCCGACGAGTGAGCGTGCCAGGGTGACAGGCGGGTTGAAATCGCCTGAAAAGCGCGGGAGCTCGAACCGCCCAGGCGCCAGGGACGCCAAGGATTGATTCTCTCCTTGCCGGAAGGCGCGCCTACCGGCCGGTCTGCCGGGGCGGCTCGGGACAGAGCAGCTTCTTCAGCTCGGCCATCCCCGCTGCGCCCCTCCGCGCGAGCGAGGCCAGCCGTTGCACCTTGGGCGCGAAGGAGCAGTCGACAGGCTCGCTCGGCGCCTGGTTCAGCAGGGATTCGACCTTGTCGGCGGGCCCCTCGGCGCGCTTGCGCGTGCAGAGGATCGGGCTGCCCTGGTGGTAGTAGTACCGGCGCTGCAGGAGGCGGGTCGCCGCGGGGTCGCCGAAGGGGTAGGCGTCGTTCAGGGCGAAGATGAGCAGGCCGTCGTCATAATAGAAGTGATAGGTCGACCCGGCGTCTCCCGCGGCGTTGTCCTTCAGCACGGCTCGGTAGACGGTATCGCCCTTCCGGTGCAGCCGGACCTCGGCGCTCCCCTCGCCAGCGGCGCAGGCCATGCGGAGCTCGCTCGTCTCGAGGCCTTTGTCCGCCTGGATCTCCGCGTACTTCTTCCGGATTTCCTCGATTCGAGGGTCGTCCGTCGCCTCCCGGGCGGCCCGCTGGCGCGTGGCGTCCGCCGCCGGGTCGGGGTCTGCGGTGCGCGGCGCGGGCTGGGCGGCGGCCGGTGCGGTGGCCGGGGTCGCGGCCGCGGCCGCGGGCGGCTGAGCTCCTGGGTCAGCGCCAGACACCGCAGTCGTCCTCGACGAGGGGGACCCAGGAGCCGTGGCGCCGCGCCCGCAGCCGGCGGCGAGCAGGACACCCGCGAAGACCATTGCCGATCGGTTCATGAGGTGATCCTATTCTCCACCGTGAGTTGAATCCATCTCGGCGCTCCCGGGGAGCGGCAGCCGCCGCAGCAGCCGCGCCTCGCGCCTCTCCCGATCGAGCAATATCGGGACCAGGCAACGCGCGAGCTCTTCAACGCCTTCCGAGGGGCAGCGGGCGCGCCCCGGATCGCCGACGAGCACGTCCGCCGGCCACGCGGCCTGCTGCTGGACCAGCAGCGCTGCGGACCCGCGGCTGCGCCGCGCCCAGGGCGGCCAGGAGACCTAGGCGGAGCAGCGGGAGAGCGCGTGGCGGAGGGCGCTCTGGAGCAGCCCGAACGTCAGGAACGCCCCCTCGGTGCCGCCGATCTCGGTCATGGTCCTCGCGATCGCCGGCGAGATCCCGGAGACGAGGCACGTGCTGCCGAGGAGGCTCGCCGCGCGCACCACGGCGAGCAGGTGCGACACGGTCGAGGCGTCCACCGCGCTGACGCCGGTCAGGTCGAGGATGGCGAAGCGCGCCTGGGTCCGGACGATCTCGGGGAGCAGCCGCTCCATGATCTGGGCCGCCCTCGCGGTGTCCACGGTGCCGATGACCGGCAGCACGAGCACGCCCTCCCACGCCTGGATGATCGGCGTGGACATCGCGAGGATCGTCTCCTGCTGCTGCCGGAGCAGCGCCTCGGCGCGCTCGCGCTCGGCGTTCTCCTCGGCGAGCTGGCGGTTCTTCCGCTGGAGCTCCTCGGCGTCGCTCTCCCGGCGCTGGAGCGCCTCACGGAGCTCGGCTTCCAGCCGCTTGGACGCGGTGATGTCCCTGACCGTCACCGCCACGCCATCGATCACCTCTGCCGCGGGCCGTCGACCCGCTCGGCCAGGCGCCCCGCGGCGCGCCGCGCGATGGGTGCAATGCACACCACATCGGACCACGAGGTCATGGCGAGTACGCGGGTCGCGTCGCGCCCGCATCGGGCGCGCCCGGTGAGCCCGGCGTGCGCGCGGATCGTGGCCCGACGTACTATGTGGCCTTCCTGTACGACCCCGACGGGAACAACCTGGAAGCGGTTTGCCTGAAATAAGGACAGAGGCCTTCTCGACCTCCGTCACCAGCGAGACGCGAGCGGAGGTCGACGGGCGCTGGAGCAAGCTCACGGCCGATGGCGGCTCCGATGGCGATCGAAATGCCGAGTCCCCGCGCCGTGGCGCGCGTGCTCCTTCGGCGCGCGCGTCACCGCGGCTCGTACGTCGCGACGAGGTTGCCGTTCTCGATGGTGCGCTCGGAGACGCGGCGGAGCGCGACTGTGCGGCATGCTCGATGAGCATGTTGAATGACTTGTCGAACAGTCCACTCGCGGGAGGGCGCGCCGCGGCGACGATTGTCAGGTGAGCGGGGACCTTGGTCCTCACGCGGCAGTGTCGGGCGCGACCAAGGGAGGGGGATCTTTGCGCGCTTCTGGAAACTTCTGCCCGATGCGGCAAGCCGACGACGAGCTATCCTTCGAACGGTTCGCCTCGCTTGATTCGAATGTGCAAACCAGGGCATGCTCCGACCATGAAGATTTTCGCTCCGTCCCGCTGGTCGCTGGGCATCCTCGCCGCTTGCCTGGCTGGCGCGGCCTTCACGGGCTGTGCCGGCTCCGGGGAGGTGAAGGACGAAGACGGGAGCGGCGGATCGATCGCAGGATCCACCGGCGCGGGCGGGAGCGGTGGTCAACCGGGCGCCGGGGGCGCGGGCGCTACATCCGCTACCGGAGGCGTCACGGGGAGTGGCGGCGGGAGTGGCGGCGCGAGCAGCAGCGGTGGGCTCCCCGGTGCGGGCGGAGCGACGGGTGGAGGTGGCTCCACGGGCGACGGCGGCGGCGGGGCCACGGGCGACGGCGGCGGCGAGGCCACGGGCGGCGGCGCGAGCACCTGCCCGCCAGCGACACCCCTGACCGGAGGCAGGGAGTATTGCTCGAACAGCCGAGGCAATGCGGGCAACGGTTACGGTTATGAGCTCTGGGCGGAAGGAGGCGGATCGGGCTGCATGACCGTGCACGGCGTCGACGCCACGTTCAGCGCGGAATGGAACGACGTCGAGGATTTCCTGGCGCGCGTCGGGCTCGACTTCAACCAGACCCAGAAGCACACCCAGATCGGCACCATCTCGGCGGAGTTCGCGCATACCAAGACGGAGGAGGAAGGTGGCTTCACGTACATCGGAATCTACGGCTGGACCGTCAACCCGCTGCGCGAGTTTTACATCCTCGACGACTGGGGGAGCGAAAAGCCGGGAGGTTTTTCCTCCGATGGGACGCCGCGTGACGAGGTGGGCACGCTCACTGCCGATGGCGAGACCTACGACGTGTGGAAGAAGACCCGCGTGAACAAGCCGGCCATCACGGGTCCAAGTGAAACGTTCGATCAGTATTTCAGCATCCGGCGGACGGCTCGCACCTGCGGCACCATCTCCGTCTCCGAGCACTTCACCCAGTGGGAGAAACTCGGCCTCCCCCTGGGGAATCTGCACGAGGTCAAGCTGTTGATCGAGGCCCAGTTCAACAGCGGGACAGTCAAGTTCACGACGGCGAAGTTCGTCGTGAAATGATCGGGCAGGAGAGGGCGATCCGTGGAGCCGTGCTTTCGCCGAAGCTTGGATCCACGGGTCGCCGCTGCCGTGGCGCGCCACCTCGACGCACCCGTGGAATGAGCGCGGGGGCGCAGGCACGATCCCGACACAGGCGGTAGCGCATCGAAGGGCCCGCGATTGGCGCGCGAAGCTCCGGCCGCTCGTGCGCGCGCCACGACGTCGAGGAGGACGACGGGCCCGAGGCAGCGCTCTGCGCCTCCGCCGTCTCGGGACGAGAGCCGCCCGCCCCAAAAAGTCAACGTGATCGGTACTCTAGTCGACAACGCCGCAAGCTCGCAGGAGGACCCAAACGATGCCCCACAGAACGAAGAGAAAGACCACGAACTCGACGGTCCAGCCGATGATGTAGATCAGCCTCGGTGCCCTGATCTCTCGTTCGATGTCGCTCGCCTCCACCCTCTCTGGACGTCGCGCGGGCGGGCCAGAGGGCGAACTCCCCGCTTCCTCTTGCTCGCGCTCGCCGTTCATGACCAGCTTCGTAGCATGCAGCGTCGCTGCCGCACCCGTGCGCGGCCCGACGTCCGGCATCACGCCAACAACCCGACCCAGGTGGGGCAACCTTTTCCCTCCGCGCCGGACGTCAACCCGCTCGTGGGGCGGAAGCTCGGCCGCCACGTCGACCCGCAGCGCCTCGGCGCCCTCGGTCACGGCGGCTCGTGTCTGCAATCTGTCGCGCGCACCCGCGAGGGGTATGCTGGCGGGCATCGTGGACTGGGATGACGTGCGCCATTTTCTCGCGCTCGCCCGAACGGGCTCCGTTCGCGCGGCGGGCTCGATGCTCGGCGTGAGCCACTCGACCGTGGCGCGGCGGGTCGAGGCCCTCGAGACGCGGCTCGGCGTCAAGCTGTTCGACCGGCACCGCGATGGGTACCTGCTGACGGACGCGGGCAACGAGATGGTCTCGGGGGCGGTGCGCGTCGAGCGGGAGATGGCCGCGCTGGAGCGCGGCCTCGCCGGGCAAGACGCGCGGCTCGAGGGGCCCGTGCGGGTGACCTGCACCGACCCCTTCATCGCGAAGATCCTCCTCCGCGCCCTGGCCGGCCTCTGCGAGCAGCATCCCGGCATCGAGCTCGAGCTGGATGCCGATGCCAAGAACCTGGATCTGTCGAAGCGCGAGGCCGACATCGCGGTGCGCGCGCTCCCTCCGAGCGCGTCCCCGCCGGAGCACCTGATCGGGCGGCGGCTCGTCCCCATCACCCTCTGTAACTACGTCGCGACTGCGCACGCTGCCCAGCTCGACCCCGAGCGCGGCGCGCGCCCCGCGCGCTGGCTCGGATCCAACCTGCGCAAGATCGCCGAGGAGCTCGTCGCGTCGTCGAGCTACCCCGAGGTTCCGATCTGGGGCACGTTCGAGTCGATGGCGATCATGATGGAGGCCGCACACGCGGGCC
The DNA here is from genome assembly GCF_004135735.1 of Sorangium cellulosum. Classification (GTDB taxonomy): domain Bacteria; phylum Myxococcota_A; class Polyangia; order Polyangiales; family Polyangiaceae; genus Sorangium; species Sorangium cellulosum_F. The sequence goes on from NZ_CP012670.1 coordinate 10,657,888, forward strand.
TCGGCTTCGTGATGCTACCCACGTACGCCGGCGATCCGGAGCCAGGGCTCCAGCGCCTCGCGAAGCCGGACCTGCGCTACGTCGGCGACTTCTGGCTCCTCAGCCACCGCGACCTCCGGGACAACGCGCGCCTGCGAGCCGCGCGCGACGGCATCACCGCGGCGATGACGGATCGCGCAGCGCTGTTCCGCGGCGAGGCCGAGGGGTGGCGCGAAACTGCGCCCCTGCGTCACGAACTTGCACCGGGCGCAGACGCGCCGCGTGCATAGAATCGTCGACCACGATGAGCACCGACGCCAAGTTCTGGGACGGCATCGCCGAGAAGTACGCGGCCAAGCCGGTGGGGAACGTCACGGCCTTCGAGCGCAAGAAGGCCATCACCCGCGAGCACCTGCGCCCGAGCTCGACAGTCCTCGAGATCGGCTGCGGCACCGGCTCGCTCGCCCTGGAGATGTCGCCGTTCGCCGGCCACATCCACGCGATGGACGTCTCGTCCGAGATGATCCGCATCGCCAACCAGAAGAAGCAGGTCCAAGGCGTGACCAACGTCACCTTTCGCCAGGGCACGCTCGACGGACGTGCTCCGTATGAGCCCGAGCACTTCGACAGCGCCTGGGCCTACTCCATCCTCCACCTCGTCCCCGATCGGAGGCGCACCCTCAAGACAATCTTCGACCTCCTCAAGCCCGGCGGCTCGTTCATCTCGTCCAACGTCTGCCTCGGCAGCACCTGGGTACCTTACGGCGCGATCATCACGGTGCTGCGCTGGTTCGGGAAGGCGCCGGTCGTCCATGTCTACGATCGCGAGACGATCCTCCGCGAGATGCGCGAGGTAGGGTTCGTCGAGATCGAGGAGAGGGAGGTTGGTGCTGGGGGGATGGTCGCGTTCGTCGTGACGAAGAAGCCGGGGTAGCTCACTCCGTCAAGGATGCGGGGGTGCTGGCGTCCGCGAGCCCATGGCGTCAGCGCATCGGACCACGCTCTGGGAGGCAGGAAGAGCCCGCGAAGGCGGACGAAGAGCCCGAGCCCGGATGCACACGGGGCGGCTATCGCCCCTGGGCCGAACTGCTGCGCCGCACGTTCGCGATCGATGTACTCGCGTGCCCGACCTGCGACGGCAGGATGAAGCTCGTCGCCATGATCACCGGGCCTTTACCTACGCGCCCGGTTGCTGCGCACGGCGTGACGTGTCGTGCGCCGATTGGTGACCGGCTGTCAACCGGAGAATGCCAACAGGTTTGAGACAGGCCGGACGAGAATCCTACGAGTGGATCGCGCAGAGAGGCGCGTTCCGGCTCTGGGACGTGAGCGGCAGAGGTCGCGCCGCGGCGGCGGGCGTGGCGCCAGGCTCGGGCGCGTCGCTGGTCGTGCCCGTGTGCGGCGGCGCCGCGGCCTTACCGGCAGCGTCGTCTACGGACAGCGTGTTGATCGCTACCGAGGCAGGCGGCCTGCGTACGACGGGCGGACCGTTCGGGAAGCGTTCAGGATGCGCGGCGTAGGCCGCATCGAGGGCGACCTGTCGACGGGCCGCGATGTCTTCAACGCGGCCGTAGAATTCATCAGCAGGTGTGAAGAGCGCAAGGCCAGCATGCTGATGAACGTCGTTGTGCCAGCCGAAGAACTCCTGGCACCACGCTCGTGCATGAGTCAGCGATGCAAAGCGATCCGGATAGTCGGGCTGGGACTTGAGCGTCTTGAACTGTGCCTCGGAGAACGCGTTGTCATCGCTGACGTGAGGCCGGCGAAAGCTATGACCGACGCCGAGGGACCCGAAGAGCTGGGCGAGCCCCTCCGACCTCATCGCGGAGCCGCGGTCGGCGTGCACCGTGAGCGAGCCGGGCTCGACGCCGTGGCGGTGAGCGTCGGCTTGGCGTGCTTCATCGGCGCACGCTGCGCGCGCCGCTCGCCGCTCTCGCCGGAGGCGGCGAGCAGCCGGTACATCGTGCGGATGGAGGCGAGATAAACGCCGCGCGACAGCAGCGTCGCGTAGACCTCCGGCGGGGGCTGGTCGACGAACTCGTCGCTGTGCAGCACGTCGAGCACCGCCTTCCGCTCGGGGTCACTGAGCCGGCGTGGGCTCCCGGAGCTCCCGGCCGGGGCGGTGCGCGGGAGGCTGGCGGCTGGGCGAAGAGGTGGCGCGCGAGGTGGAGGCGAGTGGCGACCGTGGGGCGTGGGAGCGAGGAGGAGGCGGCGATCTCGTGCGAGGAGAGGCCGGTGTCGGTGATCATCGCGTCCCGCGTCCGATAGGTGAAGACCGCGGCCACGTGATCGCCGGCGTTCACCGTTCACCGCCGGCCCCCGTCCAACACTGTTGGAACGCTGGGGGGGCGCGCCTGCATCAGCTCCGCTCAGAGACAGGTCCCAGAGGCCGACCGTGATGCCCCTTCGGGACGGACGCCGCGCACGCGCACGTCGGCTACGGGCAGGAAACCTCGGTCGGCAGCGGCTCACAGCCAGCGATGCCGCGGTGGTGGGAGCAGCACCCGCGGTGCGGTCCGTGGCAGCGGCAGGTGGGGCTCATTGTCCCGTCCCGGCACATGAGTCCGCGCGTCTTCTCAGAGGCGAGGCGCTCGGCCCGCAACACGAGAGCCTCCTTCGACTTCATGAGCGACAGCGCCTTGCGGACATCCGCGGCGCCTCTGTCCTTGGGCTCGATCGGGTCAAGCAATTCACGGGCTCTGCAGTAGGTCCTCTTCGTGTCACCGTTTACTTACGCGTCCACCGGCCCCGTCGGAGGGGCAGCGGCGCCGGCGCATCCTTGAGCGGAGCCCGGGACCCTGGTGCGGTGGGCCGCCGGCGCTCGCGCTCGAGGGGGCGGCGGGGGGGGGGCGCGACGGATCGGATCCGTCGCGAGGGGGTGGAGACGGGGGGGCGTGACGGATCGCGCCTGCTGGGAGAGGCAGGTGCCGGGGAGGTCGGGCGCCTGCGTGCTGAGCGCGACCGCTGCGATGGGTGACGGATCCGACGTCCACCTGTCTCGCTCGCCTGATCGTGCGACGTCCGGCGTCCGCTTCCGCCATCCTCCCGCAGGCAGGTGCCTTCGTTGACCCGTGAGGCGTCGCCGGTCCACACTGCCGTCATGGTACGGGACCCGCTCGGCTGGACGGACCTCAGCGTCGAGCTCCTGGAGGCGCTCGATCCGGACGATTTCGAGCAGTTCTGCTTCGATCTGATCCGGTTCGAGGCCTACGATCGTCACGACGGTCCAGTCGTCGACGGCCCAGCGAAACGGAGCGTTGCGGACGGTGGACGCGACATCCTGCTCACCGTCAAGAGAGCGCCTCACCTCTCCAAGGCCGACTACCAGAAAGCGTACCACCTGGGTCCGCTCACGGAGGACGATCAGGCCCGAACGGCGTACAGCTGCAAGAGCGGGGACAACTGGCTCAACCTGGCGCTGCGGGACGTCCAGGAGCGGAAGGGCCTCGGCCGGACCGTCGAGGTGCTGCTGGAGGGCGGCTACTTCAAGCTGCTCATCAACACAATCGGCAACCTCGACGGCCAGGTGACGCGAGGCGGCGTCCAACGAACGCCGCACGAGCACCTGGCCGCCGCGCTCTGGGAGCGCATGAAGCAGGAGCGGCCGGACGCGGAGGACCCCAGCGCGCACATCGAGATCCTGGATGCCCATGCGCTCACCGACTTCTTGCGCGCGCGTCAGCCCGAGGGCGGGAGCGTCGCCAGGTGGGCCGACCGGTTCAGCGTCCTCCCGCTGCTGTACAGCTTAGACGACTGGCGCGCCTGGCACCGGGAAGACAGGGACGAGCCGGAGTTCACCGACGATGCGGAGCGAGAGGCGCTGCGCGACGCGTTGCTCAGGTTCATCCGGCACGCCCCGTCAACGCCCCGCGAGTTGGCGGCGTGGCTCGTCGGCCCCCCGGGCGTCGGCAAGACGCGCCTGGTGCTGGAAACGCTCGCGAGCGACCCGGCCATCGAGCAGCGCGTGCGGGTCGCCCGGACCCCCGAGGAGGCGCTCGATGCGCTCGACCGCGGACGGCTCCTGGTCCGCCACCCCGCGGTCGTCTTGATCGTCGATGACTGCCCGCCGATCCAGGTGGATCCGCTCGCCGCGCGTTTCGTCGCCGCCACGAGGACGCACACGTCGGCGCGGCTCCTGATCGTGACGCCGGCGCCCGAGCAGGCGCTGGCGAAGGCGAGGCGCTCCCCGCGCTGGTACCTCAAGCCGCTCGATCCGACCGCCACCCGGACGCTCGCGGCCCACGTGCTCGGGGTGTCGACCGACGCGCAGGGGGTCCACGACATCGCCCGGCTGAGCGAGGGCTATCCCTGGTTCGTCGACCTGCTCGCGCGCGAGTCTCGTGTCGAGGATCGCCCGCCCCGCGACGTGCGCGAGGCGGCGCAGTGGGCGCTCGCAGCGTCCTCGGAGGCAAGCCCGGGCCCGGAGCTGGAGGCGCTCCGCCTCCGCCGCGCGCGCTGCCTGCTCGCCGCGTCCATCACGCGACGGATCGACTGGAGCGAGCTCTCGCCGGCGCAGCGGGAGGACGTGTCCCGCGCCGTGGGTCTCGAGCGCGGGCAGGACCTGTTCGATGGCGCGGATCAGTGCGTGAGGCGCGCGATCCTCCGGCGCAACCAGGGCTGGAAGTACAAGTACGTGACGCCCCTCGTGCTCGAGCGGGAGGTGATCGCGTGGCTCCTCGACCCGGACGGCGGGCACGACCCGGGAGGCCGGACGCTGGTTCAATACGGCCAGCTCTACCTGGACGACTTCTTCGACACCCTGTTGCGGCTCGGGCTCCCCCGCGAGCTCCTGGTGGGCATGGCTCGGGTCGGCGTCGAGGACCTCGAGCGGGCGCCAGCGGACTGGGGGGAGCTCAGATCGCTCGGCTTGCTCGGGCCGCGCCTCCGGTTCATCGCCCGGCATGCGCCCAGCGCGACCGCGCGCGAGCTCCGCCGGCGGATCGAGGCGTCGAGCATTGACGAATTGCGCGCTTGCGTCGAGGAGCGCCGCGGGATCGTGTTCGCCCTGGACGAGCTCGCGACCCGCGCGGACGCCTTCGAGGACGCGGAGGCCGCGCTGCTCCGGCTCGCGCAGGCAGAGAACGAAGCGTATGCGAACAACGCCACGGCGATATGGGCAGGGCTGTTCCTCGTCGAGCTCAACGCGACGCACCGCTCGCTCGCCCAGCGCATGGCCCTCCTGGAAGATCGCCTGAACGATCCCGATCCCGCCGTGCGCGCCGTCGCCCTCCAGGGCGTCCAGGCGGTCCTGGCGACGAGGGCGTTCCGCCTCGCGCACGAGGCGATCGACGGCGCCTGGACAGCACCTGCGGGCGAGGAGGTGCACCTGGCCCGAGCCCAAGCATGGACGCTCCTCGCCGAGCGCTTCGGCGATCCCCATCCCTACGTGGCGGCCAAGGCGAAGCGAGCGGTCGCCGGTGAGCTGCGCGGCGCAATCCGGGCCGGGATGGGCGAGCATGCCATGGCGATCCTCGCCGCTCATCTGGCCGATTTCACGGAATCCGAGCGCGTCCAGCTCCGCGACGCGCTCGCGGCCGTGCGCACCTACGACGCGGGCTGGCTAGCGCCCGACAGCGAGTACCCCGGGAGCCTCGAGGCGCTGCTCGCGCCGTCCTCGTTCAAGGAGCGCCTTCGCCAGCGGGTCGGGGCCTGGGGACCGGCCGCGCTCCGCGAGAACGACGATGCGCTCGACGAAGCGCTCGCGCGCGAGGGGCTCGCGGGCGACGTCCCGCTGCTCTCCGAGCTCGACTGGCTCGTGTCCGATGAGGCGGTGCGCGCGCACGTCTTCGCTTACGCGCTGGGCCGGTGCGACGAGCGCGGGACCCTGCTCGCGGGGCTCCGCGAGCAGGCGAGGACGTGCCGCGGGGCGGGGGCGTGGAGGAAGCGAGCCGTCTTCGCGCGCTACCTGGGCGGCTGGGCGCAGGCGGGCCGAGGCGTGGCGGCGGAGGCGGTCCTGAGCGATCTGAAGCTGGACGCGGCCGAGGCGCCCCTGCTCGCGCTGGCTGTCATGGAGCTAGGCGCGACGGACGAGCAGCTCGCCTGGATCCGGTCGGCCGTGCAGGGGGATCTCCTCGACGGGGCCTGCGTGCTGGAGCTGGGCCGGAACCGGCGCTGGCTGCTCCAGGTGAGTGAGGCGGCATTCGCCGCCTTCGCAGGGGCGCTCGTCGAGGGGACGCTGGTCGAGCACGCCGCGGCGGCGCTGGAGCTCCTGGTCGAGCGCATCGAGGAGCGACCCGAGCGCGCGGCGACCTCGCGAGCTCTCCTGCTCAGGGCGCTCGAACGCCTGGCGCCGCACCGCGTACACGGCATGACCGATCACTTCTGGGAGCTGGGGGCGCGGCTCCTCGTCGATCAGGGCGAGGCCACGCGCGTCGCGGAGCTTGCGCTCGTGGCGCTATCGCAGCCTCGCGGCGCCAAGGAGCACGCGTGGGCGGCGCTGCACGCGGCCGCCGCGCGCGACGCCCGGGCGGCGTGGCGGGCCGTCGCGGCGGCCCTGGATCGGCGCGACCCGGCGGCGGGGCGCCTGCAGATGGCGTTCATGTTTCATCATCGCTCCTCGTTCGCCTGGCCGGCCGAGGACGTCCTCGCCTGGGTGGGGCAAGATGCGCGCCGTGGTCGCACGGCCGCCGCCATCGTGCGCCCCCGCGCGCCCGAGCTCGATCCCATCTGGCGCGCCCTGGTGCAGCGGTTCGGTCCGCGGAGCTCGGTCGCGGGCGAGATCATCGCCCGTGTCCACAGCACCGATGGGCTGGTCGCGAGCCTGGCCGAGCACGACGCGGAGCAGCTCTCTCTCGCGCGCGCGTGGCTGGACGACTCTGACGTGTCCGTGCGCGCTTTTGCCGAGCGGCTCATCGAATCGCTGACGCGGAGCCACGAGCAGCACGTGGCCGACGAGGAGGACGAACGCCGCCGCTGGGGCACGTAGGGCGAGGCGAGTCGCACCATGACCAGGGGCGCCTTCTCGGCGAGGGCGCCCATTTGCGCGTCGTGTTTCTCGACGGTGCCTATCACGAAGACAGCGAGCATCTCGTGGGGAACGAGCTCGGTGACTGGCCGACGCGCGAGATCGGTGAGGTGCTCGAGCTGGCCGCCCGGCGGGCGAGGCCACCCGGCTCCGGGCGCAGCCGGAGGTGCACCCGCTCGGGCGCACGTAGTGTCATTTCGCATGCAGATCTGTAAACGTCTGTACACACGTAGTGTCATTTCGCATGCAGATCTGTAAACGTTCGTACACACATAGTGTCACTTCGCCTGCCGGGCTCCAGACGCTGCCGCACCCCCCGGGCGCCCTCCACGCACCGGCCGCTGCGCTCCCACCCGCGCGGCCGCGGCGTCGCGCCGAGCCGCCCGCGCGGCGCGCCCGGCGCCGGGATCTCGCCGCGCTCGCGGCCCCCGCCGTGTGATACTCGCCGTCCCGATGAAACCCGGGGACATCGTCGCCGACCGCTTCGTGATCGAGCGCCTCGCCGGGTCGGGCGGGATGGGCTCCGTCTACCGCGCGCTCGACCGGCTCACCGGCGAGGCGGCCGCGCTCAAGGTCATGTCGGGGCACGGCCTCGAGCACGGCGAGCGCTTCGCGCGCGAGGCGCAGGTGCTCGCCGAGCTGCGCCACCCCGGCATCGTCCGCTACATCGCGCAGGGGGCCACCGCGAGCGGCGAGCCGTGGCTCGCGCTGGAGTGGCTCGAGGGCGAGAGCCTCGGCGACCGGCTCAGGCGGCGCGGGCTCACCGTGGCCGAGAGCGTCACGCTCGGCCTGCGCGTGGCCGAGGCGCTCGCCGAGGCGCACCGCCACAACGTCGTCCACCGCGACCTCAAGCCGAGCAACCTCTACCTGCTCGGCAAGTCCGTCGAGCGGATCAAGCTCCTCGACTTCGGCATCGCGCGGCTCACCGCGCTCGCGCCGCTCACGATGACCGGGGTCGTCATGGGCACGCCGTTCTACATGGCGCCCGAGCAGGCGCGCGGCGAGCGCGCCGTGGGGCCGCAGGCCGACGTGTTCGCGCTCGGCTGCGTCCTGTTCCACTGCCTCACCGGGCGCCCGCCGTTCGTCGGCGACGACATTCACGCCGCGCTGCTGCGCGTCGTGCTCGACGAGGCGCCGCGCCTGCGCGACGTGCGCCCCGACGTCCCGGAGGCGATCGACGCCGCCGTGGCGCAGATGCTCGCGAAGGACCCGGCCGCGCGGCCCGCCGACGGCGGCGCCGCGGCCGACGCGCTGCTCCGGGTGGGCGAGATCGAGAGCTCCCCGCCGGCGCCCGTGAGCCGGCGCTCCGGCGCGCTCACGACCGGCGAGCGGCGGACGCTCTGCCTGATGCTCGCGCGCACGGGCCCCGCGGAGCCGGCCTGGCAGGGGCCCACCATGCCGATGACGCTCCCGATGACGCTGCCGCTCGCGCGCGCCGTCCCGGAGGAGGACGTGCGGCGCGTGGCCTCGCGCTTCGGCGGCGCGCTGCAGACCCTGGCCGACGGGCTCCTGCTCATCACGCTGGAGGGCCGCGGCCTCATCACCGACCAGGCCGCCCGGGCGGCCCGGTGCGCGCTCGAGGTGCGCGGCCTCCTCCCCGGCGTGCAGATGGCGCTCGTCGCCGGCCGCGGCTCCGCGGACGACCGGCTCCCGATGGGGCCGACGATCGATCGCGCCGTGCGCCTGCTCGATCGCGCTTCCGGCGGCTCGATCCGCCTCGACGAGGTGATGGCCGGCCTGCTCGACGCGCGCTTCGACGTGGGCGGCGACGCGACCGGGCTCGTGCTGCGCGCCGAGCGCGACCTCGTCGAGGCCGCCCGCACGCTGCTCGGCCGGACGACGCCGTTCGTGGGGCGCGACCACGAGCTCGCGATCCTCGAGGCCGTGCTCGACGAGTGCGTGTCCGAGCCGACCGCGCGCGCGGTGCTGATCACGGCGCCCGCGGGCATCGGCAAGAGCCGGCTGCGCTACGAATTTTTGCGCCGGGTCGAGGAGCGGAAGGAGCGGGTGCAGATCTGGCTCGGCCACGCCGATCCGATGAGCGCCGGCTCGCCGTTCGGGATGCTGCGCCAGCTCCTGCGCCGCGAGGCGGGGCTCTCGGGCGGCGAGCCGCAGGAGCTCCGCGAGCAGCGCCTCCGCGCGCGCGTCGGCCGCACCCTGAGCGGCGGCGACCTCGAGCGCGTGACGGAGTTTTTGGGCGAGATCGCGCGCGTCCGCTTCTCCGACGAGGGCCGGGTGGAGCTGCGCGCCGCGCGCAGCGACCCGATGCTCATGGGCGACCAGATCCGGCGCGCCTGGGAGGACTTCGTGCTGGCCGAGTGCCGGGACGAGCCGGTGCTGCTCGTGCTCGAGGATCTCCAGTGGGGCGACGTGCCCACGGTGAAGCTCATCGACGCGGCGCTCGCGCACCGCGATCAGCCGCTCATGGTGCTCGCGCTGGCGCGGCCCGAGGTCGAGGCGATCTTCCCGAAGGTGTGGGTCTCGCGCGGCGTGCAGGAGATCCGGCTGCGCGAGCTCGGGCGCCGGGGGAGCGAGCGGCTCGTGCGCGAGGTGCTCGGCGACGCCGTCCCGCCCGAGCTCTGCGCGCGGCTGTGCGAGCGGGCCGGGGGCAACGCGTTCTACCTGGAGGAGCTCATCCGCGCGGCCGCCGCGGGGAGGACGGAGGCGCTGCCCGAGACGGTGCTGTCGATGGTGCAGGCGCGGCTGGAGGCGCTCGACGGCGAGGCGCGGCGGGTGCTGCGCGCGGCGAGCGTGTTCGGCCAGAAGTTCTGGCGCGGCGGGCTCGTGGCCCTGCTCGGCGGCGAGCGGCGCGCGCCGCAGGCGGACGGGTGGCTCGCGGTGCTGGTCGACCGCGAGCTCATCGCGCGGCGGGGCGAGGGCAGGTTCCGGGGCGAGGACGAGTACGTGTTCCGGCACGCGCTCGTGCGCGAGGCGGCGTACGCGACGCTGACCGACGCGGACCGCGCGCTCGGCCACCTCCTGGCGGGCGAGTGGCTGGAGGCCGCGGGCGAGCGCGACGCGGCGCTCCTCGGGGATCACTTCGCGCGGGGCGGCGACGCCGAGCGGGCGGCCGTCTGGTTCCGGCGCGCGGCGGAGCAGGCGCTCGGCGCGAACGACTTCCGGGCGGCGATCCTCCGGGCGGAGCAGGGCGCGGCGAGCGCCGAGGCGGACGGCGAGCTGTTCGCGGCGCTGCGCCTCGTGCAGGCCGAGGCGCACAAGTGGCTCGGCGAGGCGGCCGAGGCCGAGCGGTGCGCCGTGGCGGCGATGCAGGGCTTCCCCCGGCGGAGCGCGCTCTGGTACGCGGCCGCCGCGGAGGCGGCGTCGATGCGCGTGCGCCTCGGCATGGGCGACCGGCTCGCGGAGCTCGTCGAGGCGCTGCGGGGGCGCGGCCCCGGCGGGGCGGACGCCGGGGGCGGCACCTCCCCGGGCCCCGGCGGCGTGGAGGGCGGGGCCGCGGTGGGCGGGCTGGCGGGCGGGGCCGCGGCGCTCGGGCGCGGAGGGGAGCCCGGGCGCGGGGCGCCGACGTACATCGAGGAGGCGACCGGCGCCTGCGTCAGCGCGCTGGCGCGCATCGCGGGGTCGCTCCTGCACGGCGGCCAGTACGCGGCGGCGGAGGAGATCGTGCAGGAGCTCGCGCGCGTGGCGATGCCGCTCGCCGAGCGCGACGCGGCCGTGGCCGCGCGCATCCACGCGCTGCGCGCGTCGCGGGCGCTCTGCTACGGCGATCCGGCGGCGTCGCTGGAGTGCACGGAGCAGAGCATCCCCGCGTACCTCCAGACGGGCGATCTCAGGAACGCGTGCCTGAGCCGGGTGAACGCGGCGCACTGCCTCGTGCAGCTCGGGGTGTACGGCAGCGCGGAGGCGGGGCTGCGCGACGCGCTCGCGGAGGCGGAGCGGATGGGGCTGCACAACGTGGCGGCGTTCGCGAAGCAGAACCTGGGGTTGCTGTGGACGCAGCAGGGCGACCTGGCGGCGGCGCGCGCGGTCACGGTCGAGGCGATCGAGGCGTTCGCGGCGCAGGCGAACCGGCGGCAGGAGGCGCGGTCGCGCGCCTACCACGCGGCGATCTTGACGCGGCTCGGCAGCCTCGGCGCGGCGGACGACGAGGCGGGGGCGGCGGTGGCGATGCTGGCGCACGTGCCGACGCTCCAGGCGCTCGCGCTCGCGGTGCGCGCGCGGGTGCTGCTCGAGCAGGGGCGCGCGCGCGAGGCGCTGGAGGCGGCGCGGCGCGGGCTCGGCCTGCTCGTGTCGGTGGGCGGGACGGAGGAGGGGGAAGCGCAGATCCGGCTCGGGTACGCCGAGGCGCTCCGGGCCTCCGGGCACCTCGAGGCGGCGCGGGAGGCGATCGGGGTGGCGATGCAGCGGCTCGTGGCGCGGGCGCAGCGGATTTCGGACCCGGCGAGGCGGCAGAGCTTTTGCCAGGCGGTCCCGGAGAACGCGAAGACGTTTGCGCTGGCCGCGCTGTGGCAGCAGGAGGCGGAGCCTACCCGGCAGTAGCCGGGGGTCCTTTCCCTGCTTCGAGGCCCCTCTCGCGGCCCCGACCGACGCTGAGCCACGCAAACGTCAACGTCCACGTCAGCCGTCGACGGGCTCGAGCACGTCCATGTCGACGTTTACTTTGACGTTTACGTGGACGTAACGTGGACATGAACGAGAAGGGGTGGCGCTGAGCCGCGAATCGCGCAGAGGGAGGCCGAACGTGGGAGCGGGGCGTTATCCTGGCTTCATGGAAACTCCGACATCATCTCGGGCGGAATCAGCGGACGACTCCGGTTCTCGCCGCCCGGCATTTCGCTTGGAAGGAGCATCCCTCCGAGGATAACTTACAGTTCCCACCCTTTCGAGAGGATCCCTTGGCCATGTACGGAGCGCTCTTTCGTCACGTTCTCTTCCCGTTCTATGAAACACGGCTCCGAGGGCGGGCGACACTGGCCCACCTGGATGAGCTCGAGCGCTCCCAGTGGCGGCCGGAGCGCGAGCTCCGCGAGCTCAACTGGCGAAAGATGCAGGAGGCGCTGCGCTTCGCCGAGCAGCACGTGCCCTGGTACCGGCGCCGCTTCGCCGAGTACGGGGTGCGCGCGAAGGACGTCCACGCGCCCGAGGATCTCGCGCGCTTCCCCGTCCTCACCAAGGCCGATCTGCGCAAGAACGGCAACGAGCTGATCGCCGACGGCTGGCACGGCAAGCTCTACAGGAGCGGCACCGGCGGCTCGACCGGGGAGCCGGCGCGGTTCTTCTACGATCACGCCACGTACGAGCGCCGCATCGCCGCGGCCCTGCGCGCCGAGCGCTGGGCGGGCGCCCGGCTCGGCGAGAAGGAGCTCTACATCTGGGGGATCCCGACGATGGAGCCCCGCTGGAAGAAGGCGAAGCGCACGCTGTACGAGACCGTCCTCCGCAGGAAGACGATCAGCGCGTGGGACCTGTCCGAGGCGCGGCTCGCGGGGGTGGTGGACGAGATCTTCCGCTACCAGCCCAACCTCATCGTCGGGTACACGAGCCCGCTCTACTACACCGCCCGCTACGCGCTCGAGGTGGGGCGCAAGCTGCCCTCGCCGCGCGGGATCGTCGCCACGGCGGAGCGGCTCTTCCCCCACCAGCGCGAGATCATCGAGAAGGCGTTCCAGGCGCCGGTGTTCGATCGCTATGGCTGTCGTGAGATGATGCTGATCGGCGCGGAGTGCGAGCGCCACGAGGGCAAGCACCTCAACATGGAGAACGTCTTCGTCGAGATCCAGTGCGGCGACCGGCACGCGAAGCCCGGCGAGCCGGGCGAGATCGTGTTGACCGACCTCGTGTGCCGGTCGATGCCGCTCATCCGCTACAAGAACGAGGACGTCGTGATCGCGGCCGACAAGCCGTGCTCGTGCGGCCGCGGGCTGCCGCTGCTCGCCTCGGTCGAGGGGCGCGTGCTCGACATGATCGTCGGGCCGGACGGCCAGCTCGTCTCGGCCGTGTTCTTCCCGTACTTCTTCAAGGACAACCCGACGGTCGAGCGCTACCAGGTCCACCAGGACCGGTCGCGGGCGATCACGATCCGGATCGTCCCCGGCGACGGCTACGGGCCGGAGACGTCGCAGGCCATCGAGCGCGATCTGCGCCGGTTCCTCGGCGAGCGGGCGGACATCCGGGTGCAGGTCGTCGACGAGATCCCGGTCACCAAGGGGGGCAAGTTCCGCTTCACCGTCTCCGAGGTGCCCATCGAGTTCGGTCGCGAGGTCGCTGCGTGATCGAGCCCACCGAGGCCCCGCCGACGCGGAGGGCGGGGCCGCGCGTCGCGCGGAGCGGGCCCGCGAGGGTCGCGCACCTGGTGCTGTCGCTCAACGTGGGCGGGCTCGAGCGCGTGGTGCTCCGGCTGCTGGAGCGGACGGCGCGCGATCGGTTCGCGCCCGTGGTGTGCGCCCTGGAGGAGCCCGGCGCGCTCGCCGAGGAGCTCGCGCGGCTCGACGTGCCGCTGGTCACCATCCCGCGCGCGCGAGGCCTGGATGCGGGCCTCACGGTGCGGCTGTCGGCGTGGATGCGGCGCGAGGGGATCCGGCTGGTCCACACGCACAACCCGGGGCCGCACCTGTACGGCGCGCTCGCGGCGGGGCTCGCGCGCGCCGCGAGCCTGCCGGGCGGGGCCGGCCCGCGCGTCGTGCACACGAAGCACGGGCGCAACTACCCCCGGCAGCGGCGGAAGGTGCTGGTCAACCAGGTGGCGTCGGCGCTGACGGACCGGGTGGTCGCGGTCAGCGACGACGCCCGCGCGGTGGCGCTCGAGGTGGAGCGGATCGATCCGGCGAAGGTGGTGACCATCCTGAACGGCGTCGACACGGACGCGTTCCGGCCGGGCGACGCGGCCGCGGCGCGGGCGCGGCTCGGCGTGCCCGCGGCGGGCTACCACGTCGGCTGCGTGGCGCGGCTCGCGCCCGAGAAGGACCACGCGACGCTGCTCACCGCGTTCGCGCGGCTGCGCGGGGCGCGGCCGGACGCGCACCTCACGCTCATCGGCGACGGCGCGCTGCGGCCGGCGCTCGAGGCGCAGGCGGCGCGGCTCGGGCTCGGGGGCGCGGTGACGTTCGCGGGGACGCGCGGCGACGTGGCGGCGCTGCTGCCCGCGTTCGACGTGTTCGCGCTGGCGTCGCTCACGGAGGGGATCTCGCTCACGCTGATCGAGGCGGCGGCGGCGGGGCTGCCGATCGTGGCGACGCGCGTCGGAGGCAACCCGGAGATCGTGCAGGAGGGCGAGACGGGGCTGCTCGTGGCGCCCGGCGAGCCGGAGGGCCTGGCCGGGGCGCTCGAGGCGGTGGCGGCCCGGGAGGAGCGCGCCGAGATGGGCCTCCGCGGGCGCGCGCGGGTGGTCGAGCGGTTCGGGGTGGACCGGATGGCGCGGGCGTACGAGGACCTCTACGACGAGGTGCTCGGGCGGTAGGACGGCGGTCCCGGGGCGATCAGGGGTAGTAAGACCACTCGGTCTTCACGTGCATCTTCCGCAGCGAGCTGCCCTCGCGCGCGGTGGCGGCGACGCGGTACTTCGCCCCGGCATCCAGGCCCGTGAACGAGATGGTCGGATAGCCGACCAGACACCCAAAGAGGTCAGTCCAGGCCCCGTGCCTCGTCTCCGTCTGCTGGTGCACCATGACCCCGTTGACCTCCTTGTACAGGTAGGCCTCCATCCACAGGCTCTCGCACGCTGCCTCGTTGCCGGGGTAGGCGTCCGCCCATGTCACCTTCGTGAGGAGGTAACTATTCCCGGGGGGCTTCGGGGTGAACCCCGTCTCATAGTTTGTCACGTCGAGGATCAAGCCCTTGTAACAGTCGTTGTACGACCGGTTCGAGAGGTAGTCGATCCCGCCGACGAACGTGGCCGTCGGGGGATCGATCCCGCAGGTCACGACGTCGAACGCCTGCTCCGCCTGCGCGACGTCCTCGGGCACGGCGTCGTCTTCCACCTGCGCGGTACACCCCGCGATCGCCGTGGCGGCCATGGAAGCCACGAAAAAGCCCACGATACGATTGAAGCGAATCATGTCGTCACCTCGAAATTGAACCGTTGGTGAAATCGATAGCTCGGCCCGGGGGCGCTCGGCGAGCTGGTCGTCAAAGCAGACAGGAACATGCGATCCTGCGAGCGCCTCTCTTCGCTCGCAGGCCGCCGTCCAGCTCCTCGCTCCCTGACCTCGCCCGCCACGGAGCAATGCGCGTGCCGACCTGGCGCGGCCGGGCGGGGACTCGATGGACCGCGCGTGCGAGGACCTCCACGCCGAGGCGCTCGGCGGTTCATGGCGTGCGTCGACGCGCTTGCCAGGAGGGCGGGGCACCCCTGGCGGGCGGCGCCGGAGCGTGTCCGTGGCCTGGGCGCCGTACCGGGGACAGCCGGCGTGACGGCTCCCGCCTCGTCTGTGCCCGTGCCCGTGCCCGTGCCCGCGAATGTGCCAGCGGCCGTGTCCGCGCCAGCGTGCCGTCGCGCGGGAGGGCGAGACGGGGCTGCTCGTGCCGCCCGGCGCGCCGGAGGGCCTGGCCGGGGCGCTCGAGGCGGTGGCGGCCCGGGAGGAGCGCGCCGAGATGGGCCTCCGCGGGCGCGCGCGGGGGGTCGAGCGGTTCGGGGTGGACCGGATGGCACGGGCGTACGAGGACCTCTATGACGAGGTTCTTGGGCGATAGCTTTCGCAGCGCACGACAGCCGAAGTCCTCATCACCAAGCGTGGCAAGCCCGTTGCCCGCCTTGTGCCGGTGGGCGAGCCGCCGAGCTCGCGTTACGGGGCGCTGCGGAGCATCACGACCATCGTGGACGAGACGGATGAGCTGCTCTCGACGGGCGACGACTGGCATGTCCGGTAGCGCGCTCGTCCTTGACACCCACGCGTGGGTCAGGTTCGTGGCCGGCGCGCCCCTCTCGAAGCGCGCGCGGAGGGATCGAGCGAGCGGCGGCCGCCGGACGGGCGGTCCTCATTCCCGCCATCTCGCGCTGGGAACTCGCTCGGCTTTCGCACGAGGGAAGGCTCAAGCTCGGCGAGCGCCCCGAGCGCTGGTTCGATGCTGCGCTCGCCGCGGTCTCGGGCGAGCTCGCCGCGCTCACGCCCGCCATCGCGCTCACGGCTGCGGGGCTCCATGCTCACGCCGATCCTGCCGACCGCCTCATCATCGCGACCGCCATCGTGCACGGCGCAGCGCTCGTGACGCGAGACCAGGCCGTCCTCGAGCTCGCTGCGACCCGCCGCGCGCTCCGCCTCATCGAGGCGTGACCGGCTGAGCGAGGCCTGACAAGGCCGGCTCGGCGCTACTCGAGCATGGGATTGTCGAGCGTCATCCCGACGGTCCACGCGGCGGAGCCCACCTCGTCCCGCACGGTGAGCCGCCCCGTCGAGACGTCGAGATCGAGCGCCGGATCGCCCCCGCTCCGGCTCGTGTTCCCGTCGTGGACGCGGACGACCTGGTCTCCCTCCACCGTGCACGCGGAGACGCCGGTCGTGCCCGCGCCGTAGAGCATGCGGCCGCCGCACTCGAGGCGCGTCAGGCACTTGCCCGGGCGCGCGAGCGGCGAGGCGCGCAGCGTGCACCGCGCGCCGACCTTCACCGGGCTCGGCCCGGTCGCGTCGGTGACGCGCGCGGACCCGCGCAGCGCCCGGCCGGTGGCGTCGAGGAGCGGCTCGCCCTTCACGGGCGCGCTCTGGTAGGGGATCGCGAGCTCCACGCGGTACGCGGGCGCCGCGTCGCGCCAGACGATGCCCGCCTTGCGCACGCTGTCGAGCGAGATCTCCGCCCTCGCCCCGGCGCGAGCGCCCTTGTCCTCGTACGAGATCGCATAAAGGGTCGTCCCGGGGGCCGGGCCCGAGTCCTCCTCCACGCCGCTGCGGAACATCGACATGCCGCTGAGCTCGTCGCTCGAGCGGTAGATCGGCGTCCCGCGGCAGACGACCTCCAGCCCGGGCACATGGATGTCGTCCCCGGCGCTCGTGAGCGTCGCCTCGATGGTGCACGTCGCGCCCGCCGCGAGGGGCAGGCCCGTGGCGCGCTGGACGGTCGCCTTCCAGGTCGCGCGCGCCGTCCGCAGGGGGCGCTCCGGGGCCGGCGCGGCCTCCGGGGGCGCGGCCGTGGGCTCGGCCTCCGGGGGCGCGGCCGTGGGCTCGGCGTCCGGCGGCGTGATCGAGGGCACGGGGGTCGTGGGCCCGGGGGGCGCGGGGGTGGGCGGGAAGGCCGGCAAGAGGGTGGCCGTCGGGGTGGGGCGCCGGGTGACCAGCAGCACGCCCGCAATCCCGGCACAGACCACCACGCCCAGGAGCGCCACGCGCGGCGCGACCGACGGCCGCCGCGGCCGGCCGCGCACCTCGTCGAGCTCGCGGCCGAGCTGGTCGAGCACGCGCCGGGCCTCCGCCATCTGGCGCTCGATCTGCGCGACGCGCGCTGCCCGGTCGTCGTCCCGCTGCGCCTCGAGCTCCTTCCTGGCCGTCGCGAGCTGCTCCTCGAGGCTGTCCACGCGACCCCGCAGGGCGTCCCGTTCGTCGCGATACCGCATCGCCTGACGATAGCACCGGCGCGCTCGCCCCGGCGCCCCGGCGCGCCGCGAGGGCGTGGCGCGCCGCGAGGGCGCCTTGACCGGCCGAGGCGCGGCCGGCGTAGAATCCCCCCGATGCTCGCCGTGCACTGCCCGCAATGCGGGCGCCCTGCGCCGGTGTCCCTCGCCAGCCCGGATCTCATGGCCTGCGCGGCGTGCCATTACCGCGGTCCGCCGCCCGGGGACGCGGCGCAGCGCCTGCGCGCCGCGGCGCACGCCCTCTTCCAGACCGATGTCCGCCGCCGCCAGCTCTCGGAGGCGCTGCGGCGGATGCTCGTCACGGCGTCGCAACGGCACGCGCGGCTCCTGGTCGTGTTCGGGCTCGCGGCGGTGCCCATCTCCGCGCTCTGCGCGTTCCTCCTGCTCGGGCTGTGGGTCACCCCCGACACCGAGGGCAACCTCGTCGTGGGCGGGATGACCGTGGCGGCGTGGCTCGGCACCGTCGGCACGGGCGCGGCCGTGCTCGCGCTCGTGCGCCGCAGGCAGCGGCGCATCGAGGAGGCGTGCGCCGCGCGCCCGCCGGCCGCTCCGGGCGAGCCGGCCGCGTGCCACGTCTGCGGCGCGCCGCTCGACGGCGGCGGCGGCGCGGGCGCCATCGCGCGCTGCGGCTTCTGCGCGGCCGACAACCTGGTCGCGCCCGCCGTCCTGGCGCGCGCGCGCGCCCGCCAGGTCGTCCTCTTCGCGTCGTTCGAGCAGGCCGTGAGCGCCGAGCTCGCCTCCTTCGACCGGGCGACCTCCGGGGCCGCCGCGTCGGTCGTGGCCATCGCCCTCGTGGTCCCGGTGACCGCGTTCGCCCTCGCCGTCGCCGTCACCCTCGCGGGGGAGTCGCGGCGGCTGCCGGTGGACCCGACCGTGCGCTATGCGGCGGTGAGCACGCCGCTCGGCCCGTGCGTCGGCAAGCTCATGGCGCAGGCGGACGGAGGCGCCGCGGCGCCGGCGGTGCGGTTCGGGGCGTTCCGGCGGCCGGAGCTGCCCGAGGAGCAGGTGATGGCGCCGGGCGTCCCGATCGAGGCGGTGGCGCCGGGCTCGCTCGTCGGCCGCGTCGTGACGGCGAAGGCGGGCGCCGGCGTCGTCGAGGAGGTGTTCTCGTCGCCGCTCCGGGGCAACTCCGTCACGGTCCGGCGGAACGACGGGACCTCGTTCACGAGCAGCATCGCCGGGCTCTGCCTGGACGGCCCTCCAGCGAGGTAGTCCCGGTCCGGCGAGCCGGAGCCGCGCTGTCGCCGCTCCGCTGTCGCCGCTCCGCTGTCGCCGCTCCGCTGTCGCCGCTCCGCTGTCGCCGCTCCGCTGTCGCCGCTCCGCTGTCGCCGCCGCGCTGTCGCCGCCGCGCATCAGCTCGCTTCCGCTCCTTTCCGCCCCGCGCCGAGCCCGCTCACCCCTCCTCGCCGCTGTCCCGGGCCGCGCTCATGGCCGCTCGCACATCGATTCTCCTGCCCAGGACCCTTTGCGGCACATCGCCTCTGCACCCCGCGTCCGGCGGCTCCGTACGCGCCGGCGGCGCGCGTCGCGCGCGATCTCGGCCCGATGGACAAAGCGCCCCTGATCGGTTTGCGGGTCTCCGGACCGCATGTTAATCGGTGTCCCCGCAGGGATCCCCGCGCAGCGAGGCGCGGACCGGGGGGAAACATCGCGCGGCCGGCGGGCGCTCTGCCTGCGGCGCCGGCCTGCGTCCTCCGTTCCCGAGGTGCTCTCTCGCGCCGCCCGCTGCCTGTCCAGATCGGAACGGAGCAAGATATGCCTGATCATGTCCTCATCACGGGGGGAGCCGGCTTCGTCGGCGCTCACCTCGCCGATCGGCTGCTCCGCGGCGGGCAGCCGGTCCTCCTCTTCGACAACCTCTCGCGCGCGTTCGTCGAGCGCAACGTCGAGCTCCTCCGAGGGCGCCACGGCGCCCGCGTGGAGCTGTGGGTGAGCGACGTCCGCGACGAGGTGGCCGTCGGCGACGCCGTGCGGCGCGCGTCGTTCGTGTTCCACCTGGCCGCGCAGGCCGCCGTCACCCGGAGCGTGTCGGACCCGGCGCTCGACTTCGAGGTGAACGCGCGCGGCACCTTCAACGTGCTCGAGGCGCTCCGGAGGCTCGATCGGCCCCCGCCGCTGCTGTTCGCCTCCACCAGCAAGGTCTATGGCGCGCTGCCCGACGTCGCCCTCGAGGCGGACGGCGAGCGCTACCAGCCCCGCTGCGAGCGCACGCGCGAGCACGGCATCTCCGAGGAGCAGCCGCTCGATCTCCGGAGCCCTCACGGCTGCTCCAGGGGCGCCGCGGACCAGTACGTCCTCGACTACGCCCGCACCTT
Organism: Sorangium cellulosum; assembly: GCF_004135735.1. Classification (GTDB taxonomy): domain Bacteria; phylum Myxococcota_A; class Polyangia; order Polyangiales; family Polyangiaceae; genus Sorangium; species Sorangium cellulosum_F. The sequence continues at coordinate 10,677,662 of NZ_CP012670.1, forward strand.
CGGGCTCGACGCCGCGGTGCTCCGGATGAGCTGCGTCTACGGTCCGCGGCAGTACGGCAACGAGGATCAGGGGTGGATCGCCCACTTCGTCGCGCGCGCGCTGCGGGGGGACCCGATCACCCTGTACGGCGACGGGCTGCAGGTCCGGGACGCGCTGTTCATCGACGATCTCGTCGACGCGCTGCTCCTCGCGCGGCGGGAGATCCGGCGGGCGTCGGGCCGCGCCTTCAACCTCGGCGGCGGGCCGGCGAGGGCGGTGAGCCTGCTCGAGCTGCTCGATCTCATCACCGAGCTGTCGGGCCGCCGCCCGGCCGTCTCGCTCGCCCCGTGGCGGCCGGGCGATCCGCGGTACTACGTCTCCGACTGCCGCGCCTTCCACGCGCTCACCGGCTGGGCGCCGCGCGTGGGCCTGCGCGACGGGCTGCGCGCGCTCCACGCGTGGCGCCTCGGCGTGGAGGAGCGGCTCGGGGCCGTCTACGCGGGCGACGCGCTGGCCCCGCCGCTGGAGGTCGCCTCGTGAGGAGGCGGCGGCGAGGCGGGGCGCGGCGGCCTCGCCTCGTGAGGGGGCGGCGGCGCGGCGGGGCGCGGCGGCCTCGCCTCGTGAGGGGGCGGCGGCGCGGCGGGGCGCGGCGGCCTCGCGGGCGTGTGGCGCGGCCTGACCGGCCCCGGCGCCCGGCGCCCCGTCGCTCCGGAGCGCATTCCGCACTTCCGATACTTCACCGTTCACCGCTTGAGAGACATCATGAGAATCGCCCTCTTCTGCCATTCGCTGCTCTCGGACTGGAATCACGGCAACGCGCACTTCCTCCGCGGGATCGCCGCGGAGCTCGACGCGCGCGGCCACGACGTCTTCGCCTTCGAGCCCGAGGACGCCTGGAGCGCCCGCCACCTCGTCGCCGCCCACGGGCCGGCCGCGCTGCTCGGGGTCGCCGCCGCGTATCCCCGCCTCTCGCCGCGGCGGTACGCGCTCGCCACGCTGGATCTCGACGCCGCGCTCGAGGGCATCGACGTGGTGATCGTCCATGAATGGAACGATCCCGAGCTCGTGCGGCGGCTCGGCGAGCACCGCGCGCGGACCGACCGCTACCACCTCCTCTTTCACGACACCCATCACCGGCTGATCACCGATCCTGCCGCGATCCTCCGGCGCGATCTCACGCAGTACGACTGCGTGCTCGCGGCGGGGAGGAGCCTCTGCGATCTCTACCTCACCCGCGGCCTCGCGCGGCGCGCCGTGGTGTGGCACGAGGCCGCGGACGTGCGCCGCTTCCGGCCGCTGCCGGAGGTCGAGAAGGAGCGCGATCTCGTGTGGATCGGCAACTGGGGAGACGGCGAGCGGACGGCGGAGCTGTACGAGTTCCTGATCCGGCCCGTGAAGGCGCTCGGGCTGCGCGCGCGGGTGCACGGGGCGAGCTACCCGGAGCGCGTGCTCGCGGCGTTCGCGGACGCCGGGATCGAGTACGCCGGCTGGCTCCCCAACCCCCTCGTCCCCGACGCGCTCGCGCGGGCGCGCGTCACGGTGCACATCCCGCGGCGGCCGTACACGGCGCTGCTGCCCGGGGTGCCCACGATCCGGCCGTTCGAGGCGCTCGCCTGCGGCATCCCGCTCGTGAGCGCGCCGTGGAGCGACGTGGAGCGGCTCTTCTCGCCCGGCCGCGACTACCTGGTCGCGCGCAATGCGGAGGAGATGACGGCGCACCTCGGCGCGCTCCTCGCGAGCGACACCTTCGCGCGCAGCGTGGCCGAGCACGGGCGCCGGACGGTGCTCGCGCGGCACACGTGCGCGCATCGGGTGGACGCGCTCCTCGATCTGGCCGACGAGCTCTTGTTGCCGCCGTCCCCCTGGCCGCCGTCCTTCCGGATCCTGGACGGCGACGGCGACGGCCGGATCCTGGACGGCGACGGCGACGGCCATGGAGAGGGCGAGGACGTGCTGGAGCGGGACGGCGCGCCGTCGGGGGTTCGGCTCTGCGATCCCGCGCAACCCCGGAGCCCGCTCGCATGAGGCCCTGGCCCGAGGCGCCTGTCGGGGAGCGGGCGAGCCTCGCCGTCGCGGGCGCGCGGCGCCCTGGGGTCGTGGATTGGCTTGCGAACGCACCGCAAACCGAGCAGGTTCCGCCGGGCGCGCATCGAAGCTTTCACAGCGTCCAGCGGTTCACGCGCGACGTGACGCGGGAACGGAGGTGTTCCGATGGTTGACGCGAACGGGAGATCGGTGGGGAGGAGCATGCGTATCCTGGTGACGGGGGGCGCCGGATTCGTGGGCTCGCACCTGTGCGAGCGGCTCCTCGCGGACGGCCACGAGGTCATCGCGCTCGACGACTTCTCGACCGGCTCGCCGGCCAACGTGGCGCACCTGATGCGCAGCAGCCGCTTCTACCTGGTCGAGCACGACGTGACGACGCCGTTCGATTACGAGATCGACCGGATCTACAACCTCGCCTCGCCCGCGAGCCCGGCGCGTTACCAGGAGGATCCGGTGCGGACGACGGTCACGAACGTGATGGGCACGCTGCACGCGCTGGAGTGCGCCGAGCGGCACGGCGCGCGGCTGTTGCAGGCGTCGACGAGCGAGGTGTACGGCGATCCGGAGGTGCACCCGCAGCCGGAGGGTTATTTCGGCCGGGTGAACCCGGTCGGGGCGCGCGCCTGTTACGACGAGGGCAAGCGATGCGCGGAGTCGCTGGTGATGGACTTCCACCGTCAGGGGCGGGCGTCGGGGCGGATCGCGCGGATCTTCAACACGTACGGGCCGCGGATGGCGATCGACGACGGGAGGGTGGTGAGCAATTTCATCGTGCAGGCGCTGCGGGGGGAGGAGATCACGGTGTACGGGAGCGGGTCGCAGACGCGGAGCTTCTGTTACGTGGACGATCTGGTGGAGGGGTGCGTGCGGCTGATGGAGCACCCGGTGGCGGTGGGGCCGGTGAACCTGGGCAATCCGGCGGAGGTGACGGTGCTGGAGCTGGCGCAGGAGGTGTTGCGGCTGACGGGGAGCGCGAGCCGGCTCGCGTTCAGGCCGCTGCCGGAGGACGATCCGAAGCAGCGGCGGCCCGTGATCGAGACGGCGCGGCGGGTGCTGGGGTTCGAGCCGCGGGTGGCGCTGCGGCAGGGGCTGTACGCGACGATCCAGAGCTTCCGGGCTGCGCTCGCGGCGGCGGGGGAGGGGGAGCGGAGGGAGACGGCGATGGCGAGCTGAGGCGGGGCGCGATCAGGGCACGATCCCCGCCTCCCCCCGCGCCCACCAACGTGGTCGTGGACGTCTGAGCGTCCGTCGCATCTCGCATAACATTGCGAAATTACACGAATTTCAGAGCTTTCGGCGGCGGGGGAGGGGAAGCGAAGGGGGAGACGGCGATGGCGAGCTGAAGCGGGGAGGGGAGGACGGGGCAGGGGAGGAAAGGGAGAGGGCGAGAGCGAGAGAGCAACGCGAGGACGCGGACGTGAGGGGGCCGCCGTGCAGCTCGCCGGTGCCGTGCCGTGCGGTGTGCGCTACGCCAGCGCTTCCTCGGCGCTCGATGCGGTCACGGCCTGGTCGTGCCATCGCTCCAGGGTGGCCAGGTCGGAGCAGCCGTCGATCTGCGCCTCCTGCGTCGAGGTCAACGCGAGCCCGCGCCGCGCCAGCACCCTGCGCAACACGGCGCGCGCTTCGATGAGCTGACCTTCCCCGATGATCTGCCTTTTCACGTCGGGGCTGTGGGCGAGCAAGGTCTGCAAGATTTCTTGCCGCCGAGCCTCGATTTCTGGATCGTCGGAGCGAGCGAAGCGGCGCTCCAGTTCCTCGCGCGTCCACGGTGACATCGGCATGTGCTGTGGCATGTAGAACACCCAATCCGCTTTCCGCCGCGGTGCGACTCACCGGGCCAACTTCAGCTCGATGAGGTCTTCGTCGTCATGCTCCCGGGCCTCCGGGCCTCGGGCCAGGGGACAGCGAGCGAGGCGAGGCCGTCGGGCCGCAGGACCAGGAGGTAACCGTCGACCTGCACGCGCTCGATGCGGACCTCGGGGGCGTCGTGCCAAGCGGAGGCGCCGCGGGTGATGCGCGCGGTCTCCTCGGCGAAGGTCTCCTTCTCGCGATCCGATCGAGCTTGCCCACGCGGGTGTGATACCAGCGCTCCCGGCGGCGCGCATTTGAAATAGGTACTCTGATCGGCGGAAATAAAGGCATCAATTCGGCAGATGTCGCGTAATTGCGTGGGGCTTCGTGCTCTGATCACAGAGACGTTCACGCACGCGCCTCCGGCGGTTGAGCCAGCCGGCGCGCTCCATCGTGGCCATCGGCTCGCGCGACTTGACGGAGCGCCCGGGAGCGGCGCGACGGCCGAGCGCGCCGGAGCCCCGCGAGGATCCTGGACAGGGCTCGGTGCTACCCGCGCTCCGATCCACGCCGCGCTGGCCCGGAGGCGGCGCCCTGCGGCGAGCTCGACCCCGCGCCGTCACCCTGTACGACGATCTGCTGGAACCAGTGCTCGGGATGCCCATTCCAGAGGATCTCACCTCCCTCGGCGATCTTCTCCAGAAGGACCGGTAGGAGAGCCAGGGCGTGGACACGTGCCTGGATCGCGTCGTCACCGGAGGCGGAGCCACGCTGCACCTCACCTCGCGGACCGACGATCTCGTAGGGCGTCGGAGGGCGTGAGCACCAGCCTCCGTGCTCCGAGCACGTTTTCCGTGCGCGGTCCACGAGAGCGAGGCTACGCCAGCGCTTCCTCGGCGCTCGCGGCGGTCACGGCCTGGTCAAGCCATCTCTCCAGGGTGGCCAGATCGGAGCAGCGGTCGATCTGGGTCTCCTGCGTGGAGGTCAGCGCGAGCCCGCGCCGCGCGAGCACCCTGCGCAACGCGGCGCGCGCTTCGATGAGCTGGCCCTTCTCAGTCCCTTGCTCGATGAGCCGCTCCTTCACGTCCGGGCTGTGGGCGAGCAAGGTCTGCAAGATTTCTTGCCGTCGAGCCTCGACCTCGGGATCGTCGGAGCGAGCGAACCGTTGCTCCAGTTCTTCGCGCGTCCACGGTGACATCGGCATGTACTGTAGCATGTAGAACACCCATTCGGCTTTCCGCCGCGGCGCGACCCACCGGGCAAACTCGTCCAGGGCGCGCCCCGAGCGCGCGACCAGGAAAGGGACGAGTTCGTCGCGCAAGGGCAGCTCGTTGGCGGCGATCCACAGAAACTGAAATGGCGAGGGCCCGACGCGGTAACACCCGGGGGAGAAGCTCTCGAGCACGCGCACGCCGCGGAGCCAGGCGGGCAGGTGGGGAGCGACGAACCAGAGGGGCTGCTCGCCCATCCAGGGCGGGTCGCGCTCCTCGACGCGCTCGACCTCGCGCGCCTGTCGTCGGAGCAGTGCGCGCTTGACCTGCACGACATCGACGTGGTCGCCGGCCATCTTGAGCTCGACGAGGGCCTCGTCATGCTCGCGCGCCTCGGGCCAGGGGGCGGCGAGCGAGGTGAGGTCGTCGGGCCGCAGGACCCGGAGGTAGCCGTCGGCCTGTACGCGCTCGAGGCGGACCTCGGGGGCATCGTGCCAGGCGGCTGCGCCGCGGGTGACGCGCGCGGTCTCCTCGGCGAAGGTCACCTTCGCGAACCGATCGAGCTTGCCCACGCGGGGGTGATACCAGCGCTCCCGGAGGAGCGCACTTGAAACAGGCACTCTGATTGGCGGAAATAGAGGCATCAATTCGGTAGATGGCGCGTAATTGCGTGGGGCTCCGTGCTCTGATCACAGGAACGTGTACGCTCGCTCTCGGGCGGCTGGCCGGCTGACGCGCTCCCTCGCGCGTCATCGGCTCACGCGACACGACGGAGCGCCGCAGAGCGGGCGCGCGGGAGTCTCGCGAGGCTCTTGGACAGGGCTCGGTGCTACCCGTGCTCCGATCCACGCCGCGCTGGTCCGGAGCGGCGCCCTGCGGCGAGCTCGACCCCGCGTCGTCATCCTGCATGATCATCCGCGGGAAGTAGTGCCCGGGACTTCCAGTCCCAGAGGAGCTCACCTCCCTGAGTGATCTTCTCCAGAAGGGCCGTTATGAGAGGGGAGGGCGTGGACAAGTGCCTGGATCGAGTCTTCACCGGACGAGGAGCCACGCTGCTCCTCGCCCCGCGGACCGATGATTTCGGAGGGCGTCGGAGGCCGTGAGCACCGGTCTCCGTTCTCCATGCGCCGTCCTCGAGGGCGAGGCTACGCCAGCGCTTCTTCGGCGCTCGCTGAGCTCACGGCCTGGTCAAGCCATCGCTCCAGGGTGGCCAGATCGGAGCAGCCGTCGATCTGGGCCTCCAGCGTGGAGGTCAGCGCGAGCCCGCGCCGCGCGAGCACCCTGCGCAACGCGGCGCGCGCTCCGATGAGCTGGCCCCTCTCTGTCCCTTGTAGGAGACCCTTCTCGACTCCCTGCTCGATGAGCCGCTCCTTCACGTCCGGGCTGTGAGCGAGCAAGGTCTGCAAGATTTCTTGCCGTCGAGCCTCGACCTCGGGATCGTCGGAGCGGGCGAACCGTTGCTCCAGTTCTTCGCGCGTCCACGGTGACATCGGCATGTACTGTAGCATGTAGAACACCCAATCGGCTTTCCGCCGCGGAGCGACCCACCGGGCAAACTCGTCGAGGGGGCGCCCCGAGCGGGCAACCAGGAAAGGGACGAGCTCGTCGCGCAAGGGCAGCTCGTTGGCGGCGATCCACAGGAACTGAAATGGCGAGGGCCCGACGCGGTAACAGCCGGGCGAGAAGCTCTCGAGCACGCGCACGCCGCGGAGCCATGCGGGCAGGTGGGGAGCGACGAACCAGAGGGGCTGCTCGCCCATCCAGGGCGGGTCGCGCTCCTCGACGCGCTCAACCTCGCGCGCCTGCCGGCGAAGCAGTGCGCGCTTGACCTGCACGACGTCGACGTGGTCGCCGGCCATCTTGAGCTCGACGAGAGCCTCGTCGTGCTCCCTGGCCTCGGGCCAGGGGGCGGCAAGCGAGGCGAGCTCCTCGGGCCGCAGGACCCGGAGGTAGCCGTCGGCCTGTACGCGCTCGAGGCGGACCTCGGGTGCGTCGTGCCAGGCGGCTGCGCCGCGGGTGACGCGCGCGGTCTCCTCGGCGAAGGTCACCTTCGCGAACCGATCGAGCTTGCCCACGCGGGTGTGATACCAGCGCTCGTGGAGGAGCGCACTTGAAATAGGCACTCTGTTTGGCGGAAATAGAGGCCTCAATTCGGCAGATGGCGCGTAATTGCGTGGGGCTTCATGCTCTGATCACAGGGAACGTGCGCGCACGCTTGGGGGCGGCTGGCGCTGGCTGGCGCGCTCCATCCTGGCGAGCAGCTCGCGCGACCCGACGGAGCGGCCGCGGAGCGTCCAGGAGCGGCGCGATGGCCGCGTATGCTGGGTCAGCGCCGTCGATGCGGCGAACCGACCGCGCGAGGGGGGCATCGCGGCGTGCTCGGCGAGGCAGGCTGCGGAGAGGACGCAGTCCGGGGGCGCAGCAGGGGGTGAGCCTGGTCACGCGCCGTGGTGGACAGCGCCTGCGCGGGGGCTGTAGGAGAGGACATGGCGAAGCGGCAGCGCGCGGCATGAATGTGGGCGGCGTGGGCTTTCACGGCCGGCGGGTGTGGAGCGCTCGTGGGGCTGGAAGACGGCTGTTACCTGCGGGAAGGAAGCGGGGGGGTCGGGGCCGGAGGCGACGGTGGAGGCACCGCGAGCGGTACCGGGGGGAATGGCGGAGCTGGCGGAGGGGAGGCCAGCGGAGGCGGGACCGGCGTCGGAGACGGCGCGGGCGCTGGAGATGCGGCCGGTGGCGGGGGTGGTGGCGGTGGCGAAGAGTGCACGCCAGGCGGAGCGGAGTGCGTCGGGCAGACGTGCGTGGAGGGGAAGTGCACCGGAGAATGCGTCTCTGACGAGGCGCGCTGCTCGGGGAATCGACCGCAGCGGTGCAATGAGGGCGGGGCGTGGGAGGACGCCGAGGAGTGCGTTGGGCAGACGTGTGTGGAGGGGAAGTGCAGCGGAGAGTGCGGACCGGCGGAGTCGCGCTGTCTGGAGAACCGGCCGCAGCGATGTGATGAGCGCGGAGCCTGGGAGGACGCGGAGCCGTGCGCTGCGGCGGCGCCTGTGTGCAGCGGAGGGGCGTGCGCGACGCCGCCAGCAGCGCGCACGCGATGGCCCGGGGGAGCACCATCGCCTTCGGCGTGGGCCTGGCCGGGCTCGGCGCGGCGGCGGTGCTGCTGTGGACCGAGCCAGAGCAGGCCGGCGCAGCGACCGGCGCGCGTCCGAGGTGGCTCAGCGCCGGCGTGCTGGAGGCGGGGCCGGCGGGGGCGATCCTCGGCGCCAAAGGCAGCTTCTGACGAACGCCACCGCGCCCCTCGACGGGGCGCGGCCGCCTCCTCGAGAGGCGCGGCGCGCGCCCCGAGAGGCGCGGTGCGCGCCCCGCACCGGCCCTGGACGACGGCTCACGATTCCCAGTTCTCGATGCGGAGCCCGGGCACCCGCCCGAACTCTCTCTCGTTCCCGGTCACCAGCGTGAGGCCATGCGCGAGCGCCGTGGCGGCAATCAGAAGATCATTGGGGCCGATCGGCGTCCCTCGAGTCTCCAGCTCTGCCCGCACTCGCCCGTAGATCTCCGCGGCTACATCGTCGAAGCTGAGGCAGAGCAAGGGAGCGAAGAACGCCTTGAGCTTCTCGAGGTTCTGCTCTGTCCTGACGCTCTTGTGCGCGCCGTAGCAGAGCTCTGCCCTGACGACAGAGCACAGGACGACATCGGAGACGGAGAGTGTTCTCAGCCGTGCCGTGATCCTCGGCGAGCGGCCCGTCAGATGGCCGATGCACGCGTTGGTATCCAGCAGGAACTTCACGGAAGCGCCTCACGCGCTTCATATTCCCCCTGCGGGTGCCTCACGAAGGACGGATCCTCGATGGTCCCAGCCGTGCGCTCGAACCAGCCGGGCGGCCAGCCGTGTGCATCCGGTGTGTCGTCGCCGTCGACCTCTTGCCACACGATCACGATCTCCACGCGGCGGCGTGGCAGGCCGATCGGCACGGCGACATGAGCCGTGCCGCGCTCGTCACTCTCGCAAACCGTGCGTACCGTGTTCATCGATCTCCAACCTCCTCGGCGATCGTACCGCACGCGGCCGGCGCGCAGGGCACCGTGTACCATGCCACGTGCGGGCGGGGCACTGCCGGCCGCGCTGCGACGGGCCTTCGGTCAGCAAGCAGCCTCATCGGTTGACGGCGGATGCCACCGGGCGCATGGGATTCCCATGAATCCAGGCTTCGTTCGGGCCGCATTGCTCCGCGGTTCCGCCGCGGCCGCCCTGCTCGGCGCCGCCTCCACGACCGTCGCTGCGTGCTCACCCGCCGACCGTGACTTCCAGAACGCCGGCGGCGCTGCATCGACCGGCGCCGCGCCGGGTCCGGGCGGCGCCGGTGGCTCGGGCACGGGCGCCTCGGGCAGCGCGGGCTCGGGCGCCGGCGGCTCGGGCGTTGCCGGCTCGGGCGGCGCTGGCGGTCCGGACAGCGCGGGCTCGGGCGGCTCGGGCGGCGCCGGCAGCTCGGGCGGCGCCGGCTCGGAAAGCGCCGGCTCGGGCGCCGTTGGCGCCGGCGGCTCGGGCGGCGCGAAGAGCTGCGACGGCGCGCGTTCGCCCGCCGAGGACGCCTGCGTGCTCGACGACGCCCTGGGCATCTTCGTCACCGCCTCGGGCAACGACCTCAACCCCGGCACCCGGGCCGCGCCGGTGAGGACGCTCGACAAGGCGATCGCGCTCGCCGCGCAGGCCACGCGCCGCGTGTACGCGTGCGCCGAGGCGTTCAACGAGCCCGTCGTCGTCTCGCCGGGCGTGGCGCTCTTCGGCGGGCTCGATTGCGAGGACGGCTGGCGCTGGATCGGCGATCAGGCAAAGACGACGGTCGCCACCGAGCCCGGCGTCGTGGCGGCGGTGCTGCGCGGCGGCGAGGGGGTCACGCGGATCGAGGACTTCTGGTTCCAGGCCGCGCCCGCAACGCAGCCCGGCGGGTCGTCCATCGCGGTCCTGGCCGACGGCGCCACGGCCGAGCTCACCCGATGCGTCCTGGTCGCGGGCGACGGCGCGGCCGGCGCCGCCCCGCGCGAGCGCCCGCCGGCGTCCTCGGGTGCCGACGGCGCGGCGGGGGCGGCCGCGTGCCTCGCCCTCGCCGCGATCGCGCCTCCCACGGCGAACGCGGCCTGCCCGGCCTCGATCGGCGGCGCGGGCGGTGAAACGACGGCCGGCGCCGGCTTGCCGGGCGCGGTCGGCCTCCCGCCCCTCGTCGGGGGCGGCGCCGGCCTGGCCGGCTGCGGGCCTGGAGCACCGGGCGCGGACGGCGCGCCGGGCGCTCCAGGCGCCGGCGGGATGGGCCTGGGTCGCCTCACCGCGGCGGGCTATGCGGGGCCGGCCGGGATGCCCGGCGAGCCCGGTACACCCGGTCAGGGCGGAGGCGGCGGCGGGAGCGCCCCGGGTGGGGTCTGCCTCAACCCGCTCCTGGGCACGGCGGGCGCGGGCGGCGGGAGCGGCGGCGCCGGAGGCTGCGGCGGCGCGGGCGGCGCCGGCGGACAGCCAGGCGGCTCGAGCCTCGGTCTCGCGAGCCTGGGCGCGGCGCTGACGCTCACGGACGTGCGCATCACGGTGGGCAACGGCGGCCCTGGCGGAGCCGGCGCCGACGGCCAGCCCGGCGGCGCGGGCGGCGCCGGCGGTCCCGGAGGCCCGGCGCGCGGCGGGCTGAGGGCCGCCTGCCCGGGCGGCCCCGGCGGGGCCGGCGGCGCCGGTGGCCCCGGGGGAGGCGGGGCCGGCGGCTCGTCCTTCGGGATCGCCCACGTCGGCGCGATTCCAAGGCAGATCCGCGGCGTGAGCATCCAGGTGGGAATGCCCGGTCCCGGCGGGCCCGGCGGCGACGCCAGCGAAGGGGACAATGCGGGGGCGAGCGGCGCGGCCGCGCTGGTGCAGCAAGTCCGTGGCGGCTGACGGGCGCGGGACGTGCTGCGTCGAGGATCAGGGATGTGCCTGTGTGGCGAGCGCGCGAGCGGCCGATCCCCTGATCCCCTGACCTCCTGATCCCAGATCCCCTGATCTCCAGATCCCCTGACCCCCTGGATCCGTCACGCATTCTTCATGCCTCCTTCCTCCCCGTGACATCGCTGCTCTCCTGTCTCATCACCTCATGATCAGCGCAGCCCGCCTCGCGCTCACGCCCATGACGCCTCGCGCCGCTCCTCCGGCGCTCCTCTTGCGACGCCTCGCGTCGCGCTGATAGCCTCCTCCCGATGAGGGGCTGGGACGAGGCACGGGAAGGGTGGGACCGTGATGTCCGCGTCGCGCGCGCGCGAGCGCGCGCGGCCATCATCGCGCTGATCGCGATGGCGGCGCTGTCTGGCTTCGCGGGCCTGGTCGGCGCGTGGCACATCGTGCTGCTCCGCCTGACGGACGTCCCGGCGCCGACCTGGGCGCTCGCCAATACCCTCCGTGAGATCGGGGGCCTGAGCGAGCTCGTGCTCGTTCCCGTGACGGGCGTGCTGTTCCTGCGCTGGCTCTCCAGGGCCGTGGCCGTGACCGACGCGCTCGGGATCGATCGCGGCTTTCCCTGGACTCCGTTCCAGGCCGTCACAGCCTTCTTCATCCCCTTCGTCAACGTGGTACGCCCGTACAGCGTGCTGCGCGACCTGCACGACCACCTCGCCCCGGACGGCGTGCCCGAGCCTGCGCCGCGCCCTCTCCTGGATGGCGCTGGCGGCTACCGGCGCGTCGAGATGGTCCACGCCCCGCGGGCCGGCGCCGTGCACCATGGCGCCATCGGGGCGTGGTGGGGGCTTTACCTCGCGAGCGGCTGGCTCGCCTTGCTCGCCTCGCGCATGCGCGCGCAGACCGTGGCGGAGTTCATCCAGGCGCGGACCGCCTTCATTGCCTCGGACGTGGTCTCCCTCCTCGCCGCGCTGCTCGCGGTGCTCATGGTGCGGGCGATCGACAGCCGCCTCGCCGAGCGGCACCGCCGGACGCGGCACGCCTCCGACGAGGAGCTCGACGGCCGCCTCGTCGAGCGCGATCGCCGCCTGCGCGAGGACTTCGCGAAGCTCCCCGGCCTGGGCTCGCTCCAGTAGGCCCGCGCGCCCGAAGGTCGCTCTCTGCGCGATGGCCGAGGGGGGCTGAGCCCGGCCCTCATGGCTCAGCCTTTCCTCCGCCGGCGCCGGGCCTTCCCGGCCGCGGTCGGCGCCCCGGCGTCGCGGCCGCCGCGCCGCAGCGCCTCCCAGAGCGCCTGCGCGACCACGCCGTGCGGGCGGTCGCGGCGGCGTGTCACGAACAGCTCCATGACGTCGGCCTCGAACTCGGGGACCTGCAACGTCACGAGCTCGCCGGACGCGAGCGCGTCGGCGGCCACGTGCTCGGGCAGCCCGCCCCAGCCCATGCCCGCGAGGATGACCTCCTTCTTCGCCGCGACGTCGGTGACCGTCCAGCGCAGGCCGCCCTCCAGCACGTTCAGGGACGGCGAGGCGCCCCCCCTGGCGCTGTCGCGCAGCACGATCTGCGCGTGCGCCCGCAGCAGCGCCGGCGGGATCGGCGTGCCGCAGGTGGCCACCGGGTGATCGAAGCGCGCCACCGGGAGCACCCGCACGTCGCAGAAGCGCGCGGTCTCCACCTCGGACGGGTCGATCCCGAGCCGCGTGGCGACGGCGAGATCGGCGCGGCGCTCCCGCAGCGCGTCGGCGGCGCCCGCCAGCCGCTCGGTGCCGAGCTCGAGGCGCACCGAGGCATAACGCGCCTGCACCCCGCGGAAGACGTCCATGATCGGCCCGAGCGGCGTCACCGCATCGACGGCGAGCCGCACGATCGGCTCCACCTTGCCCGAGAGCTGCATGCCGAAGCTCCGCAGCGCCTCGGTGCCCTCGACGACGACCGACGCGCGCTCGTGGAACAAGCGGCCGGCGTCGGTGAGCGTGGCGCGGTACTCGCGGCGATCGAACAGCTCGACCCCCAGCTCGCTCTCCAGGTTGCGCACCAGCTTGCTCACCGCCGGCTGGGACTTGTGCAGCCGCGCAGAGGCGGCGCTGAACGAGCCCTCGCCCGCGACGGCGAGGAAGGCGATGAGCTGATCGTAGGTCATGGCAGCGCGCGCAGGGTCCAGAACGGGAGGTTATAAAGTCCATAGAAATATACCAATTTCTTGTTCCGGCGCGCGGTCCTAGGTTGCTGACCAGAAAGGAGCGACACCCCATGTCCAACCGAATCGATCGCGTCGTCATCACCGGCGCCAGCAGCGGTATCGGCCTCGATCTCGCGAGGCGCTTCCTGGCCGAAGGATCGCGCCTCATCGTGAACGGGCGCGATCCGGAGAAGCTCGACCGGGCGCGGCGGAGCCTCGAGGGCGGCGCGCGCGTCGTCGCCGTGCCGGGCCACGTGGGCGACCGGGCCACGGCGCGGGCGGTGGCCGCCGCCGCGCAGGAGCACCTCGGCGGCGTCGATGTGCTGATCAACAACGCCGGGATCTTCGGCGTGAAGCCGTTCCTCGAGAGCACGGAGGAGGATCTGGAGCGGTTCTTCACGACCAACCTGAAAGGGACGTTCCTGATGACGCAGGCCGTGGTGCCGCTGATGATCGAGGGCGGCGGGGGATCGATCCTCAATGTCGGCACGGTGCTCGTCCAGCAGGCCATGACGGGGATGCCGGCCTCGGCCGCCATGGCCAGCAAGGGCGGCGTCCACGCGCTCACCGTGTCGCTCGCGGCCGAGCTCGCCCGCCACAATATCCGCGTGAACACGCTGGCGCCCGGCATCATCCGCACACCGCTCATCGGCGAAGGCGCCGATTCGATGGCCTCGATCCACCCGCTGCGGCGCATCGGCGAGGTGCGGGACACGACGGACGCGGCGCTGTTCCTGGCCAGGGCCGGCTTCGTGACCGGCACGACGCTCGACGTGGATGGAGGCTACTCCCATGGGCGCTGAGGGTCGAAAGCACGTGCTCCTGATGGGGCTCCAGGTGACGGACGAGGCGACCTACGCCGGCTACCGCGCCCGCATGACGCCGATCCTGTCGTCCTACGGCGGCGCCTTCGGCCATGATTTCATCGTGGCGCGCGTGCTCAAGGGCGACGCGCGCATCAACCGCGTCTTCACGATCCTGTTCCCCGACCGCGCGGCGCGGGAGCGGTTCTTCGCCGATCCGGAGTACCGCGCCGCGCGCGCCGAGCTCTTCGAGCCATCGGTCTCGACGGCGATTGTGCTCGGCGAGCTCGAGGCGGACGTGGCGTGAGCCGTCCCGCACGGCTCGATGACAGGAGCGCCGCGCGGCGCGCGTGAGCGTCTCGGAGCGAGCGGCGAGCACGGCGGCCCGCCGGCGCGGGGGCGGTCCCAGCCGCGACTGCGCCTCGCGAGCCAGGAGGAGAGCGAGAAGCTCGGACCGACTCCCGCCGGCCTCCCGTCGCGAACCCAGGCCACCCTGCGCCATCGGAGGCCAGGTGTGCCGCTGTGTGTCAGCCAGAGCATGGCTATCTCCTTGAAATCTCAGGCTGAGCAACGAGGTATGTCGCGTGCTTGTGTCCGGCCATCCTTCACACCACGACGCTGGCACGGAGACTTCTCATGCGCTCACACCCCGAGACGTACACGCTCCTCGCGCTCCTGGCCGTCGGATGCGGCGTTGCGGCCTGCTCGCTCCGAGCGGGCGAGCCCACCCCGGCGCCGGGGCCGACGCCGACCCCGGCGGCCCGGGTCATCAGCGCCCTCACGCCCGCGAGGGGCTGCGAGGACGTCGAGGCGCTGCTGCGCGAGCGGCTGAAGCAGACCATGATCGCGTCGGTCGACAGGATGCGCTCGAACGCCCTGCGCAGCCTCGCGAACGGGTGTGCCCCGCCCTCGCTGGAGGGCGGCATCGGGGCCGCCGCCGGCGGCGCCGGCACGGGAGGAGGCGTCATCCCTGCGCCGGCCGACGAGGCCTCCGGCGGGGGCGGCGAGGCCGCCGCGGCGTACTCGACGACCAACACGCAGGAAGCGGGCGTCGACGAGGCGGACTTCATCAAGAACGACGGCGAGCACATCTATCTCCTCGCCCACGGAGAGCTCCAGATCGTCGACGCGTGGCCGGCCGCGGACGCGCATCGGGTCGCCTCGGTCCCGATCCGGGGGGTGCCCAGGAAGCTCTTCGTCCACGGGGAGCGCGCCCTCGTGTACTCATCGCTCGTCCCGGCGCAGAACGACTTCATCGTCGAGGCGAGCGGCACGGAGTGCGCCTACGGCTACGACTGCGAGCTCACCGGCGACGGCGCGCCGCTCCTCGTCACCGAGCTCGACCTCGGCGATCTCGCGGCGCCGGTCGTCACGCGGACCCTGGAGTTCTCCGGCTCGTTCATCAACGCTCGCCGCGTCGGGGACGTCGTGCACACGGTCGTGTCCTCTCCCGAGCCGGTCCTGGCGAGCCTCCGGTCGTGGCCGGAAGGCCTCTCCCTCTGCGCGATGGCCGAAGGGGGGTTGAGCCCGGCCGCCGAGCAGACCGTCAGCGACGCCTTCGACGCGCTCATCGAGGAGAACCTCGCGCTCATCGACGCGGCCTCGTTCGAGGACATGATGCCCACCGTGCGGGACACGCCGTACCGGGACGGCGTGGCGCAGCCGCGCCGCGCCGACCCGTTCGCCGGCTGCGACGGCTATTACCTGTCGAACACCGGCGACGGCCACCGTTTCCTCTCGGTCGTCTCGACCGAGCTCGGCGGCGAGGGGATCGGCCAGGTCACGATCGTCGGCAAGCCGGGCGTCGTCTACGCCACCTCCACGTCGCTCTACGTGGCGAGCCGGCACCAGTACGGGCAGACGTCCGGCTGGTTCTACGACGACGGGGCCAAGACGCCCGACGCGACGACGATCCACGAGTTCGCCCTGAGCGACAGCGCGTCGCCGAGCGCGTACCTGGGGAGCGGCGTCGTGAAGGGGCGCGTGCTCAACCAGCTCGCCCTGAGCGAGCACGACGGCTATCTCCGCGTCGCCACCACCACCGGCCGCCTGCCCGACCCGGACACGCACAACACCGTCGCGTCGCTGAAGCAGGAGGGCGGCGCGCTCGTGGTCAAGGGCATGGTGGACCACCTCGCCAGGGGCGAGGACATCCGCTCCGCGCGCTTCTACGGCGACGTGGGGTTCGTGGTGACGTTCAAGAAGACCGACCCGCTCTTCACGCTCGACCTCTCCGATCCCGGGTCCCCGAAGGTGCGCGGCGAGCTCGAGATCCCGGGGTTCTCGACGTACATGCACATGATCGACGAGGGCCACCTCATGAGCATCGGCTACGACGCCGACGATCAGGGCGATTTCGCGTGGTTCCAGGGCGTCATGCTCCAGATCTTCGACGTGACGGACCTCGACGCGCCGAGGCTCGCGCACAAGGAGGTGATCGGGACGCGCGGCTCCGCGAGCGACGCCGCGACCAACCACCTCGCGTTCAACTACTTCGCGCAGCGGGGGCTCCTCGGCATCCCGATGGTCGTCTGCGAGGGCGGGAGCGGCGGCGCGTCCGGCGATACGATGACGTTCAGCGGGCTGCTCGTCTACGAGGTGGATGTCGGCGGCGGCTTCACCCCGGTCGGCGGCGTCCCGCACCCGCTGCCCGACACGAGCTCGAGCCCGGTCAACGCCGGTTGCCGGAGCTGGTGGACCGACGCGCGCTCGTTCGTGAAGCGGAGCGTCTTCATGGAGGATCACGTCTACTCCGTCTCCGAGGACGAGATCCGCGTCGCCCACCTCGGCGACCTCGAGACCCCCGCAGCCGTCGTGTCGCTCACCCCTTGAGCGGGCCCGCGCCGCGTCCTCCCTCGGAGCATCACCTCCCTCCTCGGGGCGCCACGGGAGAACCCCGTCGGGCGCGGCCGGCATCTGCACGGCGGCGGCGCCCGATGCGCGATCCGTCGACTCGCCCCGTGCCGCGGATTGCCTGCGTCGCGCTCCCGCTTCGAGAGACCGCCACCGCGACGAGGATCCCCTGTAACGTGACGCCTGCTAGACAGCGCTGCGCGGACACGACGGTCCGCGCATTGGCATATAGAATGATACAGCGCCGGTGGTGCCGGCGTGATGACGCGGAGGTGGCAGCGATGGGAAGGGTCTTGCTGCGTCTTGGTGCGTTCGCCGCGGTGGGCGTCCTCTCGTTCGTGGGCTGTAGCGTGGACTCGAGCACGGAGCTCGCCGGCGATTCGCAGCTCGAGGACGGGGCGGCGTCGCTGACGATGGATCTCGACGGCAGCGTCGCGCACGCCGTCCGGCTCGACGCGTCGCGGGTCCGCGTGGACATCTACGATCGCGCCGGGACCCCGCAGTTCTCGGCGGATTTTCGCGTCCCTCAGGGGCAGACGCCCACGGTCGAGTGGACGTACCTCCACCCCGCGACGGCGGACGCGCCGGCGCCCGAGGCGACGACCGGATCGATGGAGGTGGAGCTGGAGCAGCTCCCGTCCCTCGAGGGCGCCATCACCGGCGCGGCCGTGATCCAGGCGCAGGTCTCCCGCGTGATCTCGGGGGAAGAGTACGACAACTGGGGGTGCGATCTCCTGCCGGGCCAGTACAACTGGATCGTGAGCTGTGGTACCAAGGGCGCGTGCTGCGACGTTCACGACGCGTGCTTTGCCACGTACGGTTGCACGGCCGGGAGCTGGACGAACCCGGGCAGCGAGCCGTGGCAGTGCTCGGTGCTCTGCAACGCCTCGGCCGTCGCTTGCTTCACGACGCTGAACCCGGGGCCCAGCGCGTGCTGCTGGCGGGGCAACTGCGGCCAGCCCCGGTGAGGCTGCGGCCAGCCGCGGTGAGGTGACGCAGGCGTCCTGTCCATGACCGCGCGCATGGCACGAGGGCCGCTCGCGGCCGCCCTGCTGCTGCTCCCGGCCCTCTCGTGCGCCCCCGCGGACGGGCCCGCGCCGCCGGAGCTCGCCGGGGCGCGGCAGCGGGTGACGAACGGCACGCCGGCGATCTCCGACGCGGCGGTCGTCGGCGTGGCCCGGGGCGGCGTGGTCGGGTGCACCGGCGTCCTCATCCACCCTCGGGTCGTCCTCACCGCGGCTCACTGCCTCGCTGGCGACCCGCCCGACACGGTGCTCGTGGGCCTGTCCGCCGCGGAGGGGGTCCACGTGGACGTCGTCCGGGCGTGGTCGTCGCCGGAGTACCGGTCGGGCGTCGCCGATCACGACCTCGGCGCGCTGCTGCTGCGCGAGCCCCTCGACATCGCCCCGGTCCCGGCGAGCGCGCGGCCCCTGTCCGGGGACGACGCCGGCCGGATCGTCCGCATCGTCGGCTTCGGGCGCGAGGACCCGGACGCCCGCGGCGGCGAGGCGCGGCGGATGCAGGGGACGGCCGCGCTGGGCGAGCTGTCGGCGCTCACGTTCTCGCTCTCGCCGTCGCCGTCGGGCGCCTGCGGCGGCGACTCGGGCGGGCCTGTCCTGGGCTCCGCAGCGGCGGAGGGCGAGGAGGTCCTGCTCGGCATCATCTCGCGCGGGGACGACGCGTGCGCCGAGCGCGCCAGCGCCGTCCGCGTCGACGCGCACCTCGGCGGCTTCATCGCGCCGCTGCTCGCGGTGATCGACGGGACCGCGGGGCAGGTCGGCGAGCGCTGCGTGGAGCCGGGCAACTGCGCCTCGGGCCTGTGCGTGGCACCGGAGGACGCGCCGAGCTTCGCGTACTGCTCGCGGCCGTGCGAGCGCTCGGCCGATTGCCCCGCCGGGATGCGCTGCGACGGCGACGAGGAGGGGCGCCCGCAGTGCCGGTATGCCGGGCCGAGCCCGGGCGCGATCGGCGCCGCCTGCGACCGCCACGAGGCGTGTGAGCTCGGCCTGTGCGCGCTGTTCCGCGGCGAGGCGGGCCCGACCTGCAGCGCGCTCTGCTTCCCGGAGGACCGGGAGCCGTGCCCTCACGGGGGCGTCTGCGCGCCCGCCGTCGGGACGCCCGTCCACGGCTGCAAGTACGAGGCGCCCCCGCCGCTCGAGGCGGTGGGCGGCTGCTCGGCCGGGCGGCCTCTGCCCGCCACCGGCGCCGCGCCTCACGGGCTCGCGCCGATCGCGGGCGGCGCGCTCCTCCTCGGCCTGCGCGCCCTCGGCCTGCGCGCCGTCGGCCTGCGCGCCGTCGGCCTGCGCGCCGTCGGCCTGCGCGCCGTCGGCCTGCGCGCCGTCGGCCTGCGCGCCGTCGGCCTGCGCGCCGTCGGCCTGCGCGCCCTGCGTCGCGGACGCACCCAGGCGCGCCGCCCGGGCTCCCTCACCATCCGCGCCTGAACAGGCCGACTGCCATGCTAGAGCCTCCGCGATGCAAGCGCTGGATCTCCCTGCGGAGCAGATCGCTGCGGCGGTCGGCGCGCGGCCGTTCATCCTGCTCGCGCTGATGGTGATCAGCGCGGTGGGGGCGCTCCTCGGGCTCGTCGTGGTCGCGCGCCTCGCGGAGCGCCACGCGCGCGCGCTGTGGGGGCGGGGCGTCCGGGCCTTCGCCGCGCTGGCCGCTCACCCGGCGACGCGGCGGCTCTCGGCCCGGTTCCCGGCCGTCGCGAGGCAGCTCCGCGAGCTCTCCGCCGCCGAGTACCTCGTGATCCACCTCGGCCTCGGGCTCGCGCTCAGCGCCGCGGCGCTCGTGTTCGTCGCGCTCGCGGAGGGCGTGAACGGGGGCGAGTCGATCGTCCACATCGACCTCGCGCTGGCGCGCGCGCTCCACGCCTCGTCCAGCCGCGCCGGCGTGGCCGCGCTCCGCGCCGTCACCCACCTCGGCAGCGGCGCGGTGCTCACGGTCGTCGCGCTCGTCGTGGCCGCGGCGCTGATCTGGCGGCGGCGCCGCGTCCTCGCCGTCGGGTGGCTGATCGCGCTCGCCGGGGGCGGGCTCCTCAACCTCGCGCTGAAGGCCCTGTTCGCCCGGCCGCGGCCCGCGTTCGCCGACCCGCACGCCGTGGCCGAGGGGTGGAGCTTCCCGAGCGGGCACGCGATGGGCACGTTCATCACCTTCGGCATGCTCTCGTACCTCGGCGTCCTGTTCGTCCGGACGCTGCGCGCGCGCCTCGCGATCCTCGCGCTCGCGCTCGCCTGGACCGTGGCGATGGGCTTCAGCCGGATGTACCTCGGCGTGCACTACCTGAGCGACGTGCTCGCGGGGTTCGCCGCGGGCACCGTGTGGCTGGCCGCCTGCATCTCGGGGATCGAGGTCGCGCGCCGCAGGCCGAGCGGGGCCGGCGAGCGCCCGCTGCCGACGTGAGCGGCCGGGTGGCCGGCGCGGTGGGGGCTCACCGGAGGGGCTGGCGTGCAGGCGAGCCACGAGAGGGGCTCGCCGGAACGCAAGCCCCGGAGGTGAGCCCCCACCGCGCCGGCCACCCGGCCGGCGCGCGGCTCACCGCTCCACGAGCACGAACCGCGTCCGCCCCTCCCGCCACGCCACGAGCAGCACCGGCCGCTTGCCCGCCGCCTCGACCGCCTGCTTGACCTGCTCGGGGCCCGCCACCGGCTTCTGGTTCACCTCCACGATCACGTCTCCGGGCAGGAGCCCCGCCCTGCCGGCGGGGCTGTCCGGGCTCAGCCCCACGACCAGCGCGCCGCGCACCTCGCCCGGGATCTCGAGCCTCCGCCGCGCCTCGTCCGAGAGCGGGGCGATCTCGATCCCGAGCGCGCTCGACGGCGCCGGCCCCGCTGCCGGCGCCTCCCGCTTCGGCTCCGGCAGCTCGTCGAGCGTCGCGGCGAGCTCCAGGCTCTTGCCGTCGCGGAGGACGCGCAGCGTGACCCGGGTGCCCGGCTTCGTCTCGGCGACCCGCATCCTGAGATCGCGGCCGTCGACGAGGTGCTCGCCGTTCATCGCGACGATCACGTCGCCGCGCCGGAGGCCCGCCTCCTCGGCGGCGCTCCCCTCGGCCACGTCGCTGACGACCGCGCCCCGCGTGTCCTTCGGCAGCCCGAGCGCCTCGACGAGCGGGGGCGAGGCGTCCTGGATCGCGACGCCGAGCGCGCCGCGGATCACGCGGCCGTGCTCGAGGATCTGCTCCATCACCGCGCGGGCGAGCTTCGAGGGCACGGCGAACCCGATCCCCTGGTTGCCCTGCGCGCCGCGCGCGAGGATGGCCGTGTTGATGCCGATGAGCTCCCCGGCCATGTTGATGAGGGCGCCGCCCGAGTTGCCCGGGTTGATGGCCGCGTCGGTCTGGAGGAAGTCCTCGTAATCGACGATCCCCATGTTGCCGCGGCCGACCGCGCTGATGATCCCGAGGGTGACGGTCTGGCCGATGCCGAACGGGTTGCCGATGGCGAGCGCGAAGTCCCCGACCCGCGCGGCCTCCGAGTCGCCGAACGCCGCGAACGCGAACTCGCCCCCGTCGAGCTTCAGGACGGCGACGTCGGTCTTCGCGTCCACGCCGACGACCGAGGCCTTCACCTCAGGCCGGCCTGGCACCGTGACGCGGACCTGGCTGGCGCCCTCGACCACGTGGGCGTTGGTGAGCACGTGCCCCTCGCGCGACACGATCACGCCCGAGCCGAGGCTCTGCTCGCGCTGCACGCGCGGGCCGGACGGCGGCCCGCCGCCCCACTCGGGCCCGAAGAACTCGTGGAAGAACGGGTTGGAGAAGAACGGCACGCGCTCCGGCGAGGGCGGCCGCACGAACCGCACGGACGAGACGTTCACGACCGCGGCGCTCACGCGCTCCACGATCGGCGCGAACCCCTCCTGGAACGAGACCGCCTCGCGGGTCGAGGGCGGCACCTGGAGCGGCCCCGGCGAGGGCGGCGGCGCGCCGGGGCGCGGCGTGGCCTCGGCGACCTGCTCGCGCCGGAGCGGCGACTCGCCCCGGTCGCGGCAGCCGAGCGGGAGGGTGATGAGCGCGGCGAGGGGGAGGGCCCAGCGAGCTTGCATGCCGGCATCGCATTCATCTCCCGTGCCTCGCGGCGCGCAGGCGGCCTCGGGCGCGCCCACGGATGAGCCGGCCGCCGAGCCACCGCCGCTGACCTGCCGATTTCGATCGCTGGCCTGCCGAACACCGCCGCTGGCGTGCGGATCACGGTCGCTGGCCTGCCGAACACCGCCGCTGGCGTGCGGATCACGGTCGCTGGCCCGCCGAACACCGCCGCTGGCGTGCGGATCACGGTCGCTGGACCGCCGAACACCGGTCGATCATCCGGTGTCCGTCCTCCTGGTGACGGGATGTCGATGCGTGGAGCCGGCGCGCCGTCG
This sequence comes from Sorangium cellulosum, assembly GCF_004135735.1. Classification (GTDB taxonomy): domain Bacteria; phylum Myxococcota_A; class Polyangia; order Polyangiales; family Polyangiaceae; genus Sorangium; species Sorangium cellulosum_F. The sequence goes on from NZ_CP012670.1 coordinate 10,699,785, forward strand.
AGACATTCTGCCTCGGGGGCTCGCATCCTGCCTCAGGTCCCCCCGGCCGCATCGTGAGCGGCCCTCCGGGGAGCGCGAGCACGTAGGATGGGCGCATGCGCTCGAGCTGGCCGGTGGACGTTGTCGCCCTGAACCCCGTCGCGTGCGGCTCGGTTCTGTGGCGCACCGGCGGCGTGCTGCGCGTCACGGTCGTCGTGAAGGCGACCTTCTCGCTCGGCGCGGACGGCGAGGCGGCCCTCTCGGCGCCCGAGCCCGTCCAGCGCGAGGACCGTTACGAGGAGGACGATCCTTCGCGCAGCTTGCGATCGGCGAGCGAGACCGCGCCATACCTCCCGGGCGCGGGCGTCGTGCTCACGGGGCACGCCCACGCGCCGCCGGCCGGGCCGGTGACGGCCCTGTCGGCGCGGCTCGCGCTCTTCCGCGACGCGCTGCTGCTCGACAAGACGATTCATGTCTTCGGCGACCCCGCGCCCGGCAGCGACGGCCCTGGGCCGTTCCAGCGCATGCCGCTCGTGTACGAGCGCGCGCAGGGGGGACCCGGCGCTCCGTGGAACCCGGTCGGCATCCCGGACGCCGGCGCGGGCGCGCGCGCCGACGGGTGGAATCGACCGCCGGGCCCCGGCGCGATGCGCCCGAACCTCGTCCATCCCGTGAGCCCTCACCGGCCAGCCGGCTTCGGGCCGATCGCGCCGCGCTGGCCGTTGCGGAGGCGGCTCTTCGGCGGCCTCGAGGCGCGCGCCGCGGCGCCCCCGGCGCAGCACGGATCGCGCGGCGCGGCGCCCACCGGCGCGGCGGAGGCCGAGGTGCTCGACATCCCCGAAGACTTCGACTTTCGCGCCTTCAACCCGGCGCCGTTCGATCAGCAGATCCCCTTTCTCCAGGGCGATGAGTGGATCGTCCTGGATCATCTGAGCGACCGGAGGGCGCGCGTCCAGGTGCGCCTCCCGTCGGCGCGGGCGCGCGTGCGCCGCTACCGCGTCCACGGCGCCGGGGTGGGCGGGTTCCAGGAGATCGCGCTCGGCGCCGACCTGCTCGTCCTCGACGCCGATCGGCAGATCGCCTCGCTGGTATGGCGCGGCAGCTTTGCCATCGAGCGCCTGGAGGTCCTGAAGGACATCCGCCTGTTCGCGGGGGTCGAGACGCGGACCATGACCATCGCCTGGCCGCAGCCCGGCGATACGGCTCCTCCGGCCCACGCGCGCGGCGGGCCAGACAGGGCGGCGCTCCCGGACGCCGTCGCGCCGGGCTCCGGCGCGGTGTCGTTCTTCCGGGAGCAGGTGACGCCCCGGAGCCCGGCGCGGGCCACGTCTCTCCCGAGGCGCAACGAGCCGCCTTTCGCGCTGGTGGAGACCGGCCCTCTCCGGAGGGTGGAAACGCCGGTGCTCCCGTTCCGCGATACGCCTGCCGCTCCGCAGGCGCAGCCCGCGCTCGCGGTGCGCGGAGAGACGGGACCGCTGGACCAGAGGATGCCTATCCCCGAGGACCTGCTCGCGCAGGTCGGGGCAGAGCGGGCGCAGTTCCCGCTCGCGGCGCCCGGTACGGGCGCGTCGGGCGGGGAGCCGCCGATTCCGGGCGCGCCGTGGAGTCCCGTGCCCGCGCCGCCGCTGATCCGCCCCGCGGACCGTGGCTGCTTCCAGGAACCGCGCACGCTGGTGGACGGGAAGCGGCGCGAGGGGGGCGCCGTCGTGTCGGTTGACTTGGCGCCGCCGATCGAGGTGGCGACGCCGGTCGAGGTGGCGCCGCCGGTCGAGGTGGCGCCGCCGGCCGAGGCGGTGCCGCCGGCCGAGGTGGCGCCGCCGGCCGAGGTGGCGACGCCGGCCGAGGTGGCGCCCCTCGCCGAGGTGGTGCTGCTGGCCGAGGTGGTGCTGCTGGCCGATGTGCCGCCGGTGGCGCCGCCGGTGGAGATGCTGCCACCGGCGGAGGTGGTGCCGCCGGCCGAGGCGCCGCCGGCGGAGGTGGTGCTGCTGGCCGAGGTGGCGCCGCCGGTGGAGATGCTGCCACCGGCGGAGGTGGTGCCGCCGGTCGAGGTGCCGCCGGCCGCGAACCTGCCGCTCGCCGGGCTCGAGGCGCGCAAGCGTGCCGAGGCGAAGCTCGCTCTAGGCGGCGATCTCGACGGCGACGATCTGTCGGGCGGTGACCTGTCGGGACTCGACTTCAGCGGGCGCTCGCTCGCGCGATGCTCGCTGCGTGGCGCCAATCTCCGCGGCGCGCGCCTCGCGGGCGCCACGCTCGTCGAGGCGGCGCTCGAGGAGGCGGACCTCCGCGGCGCGGATCTGTCCCGCGCCGTCCTCGCGAAGGCGCGCGCCGACAGGGCCGAGCTCGTCGAGGCCGTGCTCGAGGAGGCGGACCTCCGTGGCGCCTCGCTGCGCGGGGCCAACCTCGAGCGAGCACGGCTCGCGCGCGCCTGCGGCGACGGCGCAAGCCTCACCTCGGCGAACCTTTCAGGCGCCGATCTGGAGGAAGCGCGGTTCGTGGGCGCTACCCTCGTCGGCGCGAACCTGCGCGAGGCGAGGGCCGATCGCGCCGATTTCGCTTCTGCGCGGCTCGATCGCGCCGACCTCGGCGGCGCCTCTTTCCGCAAGGCCCGCCTCGCCTCCGCGGTGCTCGCGCACGCGCGGCTCGATCTGACCGATCTCCGCGGCGCCGACCTGGAGGGCGCGAACGTGCACGGCGCCGCGCGGCGGAGGGCGAAGATCGCGGGCGCGAACATGAAGGACCTCGACGAGACGGCGCCGGTGAGCCCGGAGGATCCCGAGCGCTCGTGAGCGATCGACGGCCGGGCTCCGATCACGGCGCTGCGAAGGCCGCCGGCGCCGCGGTCGAGATCCAGACCGGCGATCCGCCGTTCGATCCAGGGCATGGGTTCCGGCGTTGAGAGAGCCCCTCCTTCTTGCGGGGATTCGTCCGCCCGGCTCGCTGCCGCCCGCGCTGGGGTAGCGAGGCATCCGCAGATGCGCGTCGCCGCGGGCATTGGCGCGGCGGGGCATCGGCAGATGCGCGTCGCCGCGGGCATTGGCGCGGCGGGGCATCGGCAGATGCGCGTCGCCGCGGGCATTGGTGCGGCGGGGCATCGGCAGATGCGCGTTGCCGCGGGCATTGGCGCGGCGGGCATCGGCAGATGCGCGTCGCCGCCGGCATTGGCACGGCGGGGCATCGGAAGATGCGCGTCGCCGCGGGCATTGGCGCGGCGGGGCATCCGCCCATGCGCTTCGCCGCCCGGGCCGGCGCGGAAAGGGATCCGTGGATCGACGGGGTGGAGGACGCCGGTGCGCTCCGGCATCCCGCGAGTTCCGAGCGAGCCACGGAGGGCTCAGACTGGTGCGTGATGAGCGCCCGCAGCACGAGAGGCGGGCGGCGACGGACGACGCGGATCAGGCGGGGTCGATGCTGTCGTCGATCAGCGTTTCCGCCGGCGCGGATGCGGGGCGCGCGGGCTTTTCGGGCGGTGCGGCGGGCGTCGTCGCATTGCGCTCGGCCTGGGCGGCGGGGCGCCCGGCCTGGGCGGCGGGGCGCTCGGGCTGGGCGGCGTCGCGCTCGGTCGGCGCAGCGGGGCGCTCGGGCTGGGCGGCGGGGCGCTCGGGCTGTGCGGCGTCGCGCTCGGCCGGCGCGGCGGTGCGCTCGGCTGCCACGGCGGGGAAGCGCTCGATGGCCGCGGGGTCGTGTCGCGTCAGGTAGCGGCCGAGGTGGTAGATCTCGAGGTAAGCGTTGCGCCAGTGGGTGTACGCTCGCTGCCGGAGATCCCGGGGGGAGCCCTTCGCTGACGCTGCGCCGGCGTCGAGCAGCCCGAGCAGCTCCGTCGCGTCGGCCTCCGCCTCGTCCAACGTGCTCTGCTTGATGGGGGTCTGGCCCCTCGCCGCGGCCCAGTGCTTGCGGAACAGCGCGACGAGCCGGACCGTGTCCTCGGCGTCGTCGCGGATGCCCTTGCCGCGCAGGATGTCGGCGACGATGGCGCTCGCCTCGTCGTCCTTGCGGAAGAGCGGCACGGCCCACGCCGAGAGGAGCTCGTCGTGCTCGCGGACCTTGCGCGCGAGCGCCGCCCGCCGCTCCTTCTGGGTCGAGGTCCACGGCACATCGACCGCGAGATCCGCCGCATAGAACACGAGCGCACGCGGCTCGAGCGCCTCGAAATCGGCCTTGCGCCTCCTGGCCCGGGCCGGGCCGAGCTCTTCGGAGAGCGACGGCACGAGCGGCGCGAACTCCTGTCGCAGCACGGTGGTGAGCTGGAGCGCGCGCTCGCGCGAGACGCGCGGCTGCACCAGCGACTCCGACGGGAGCTCGAGCAGGGCCGGCTTCGCCTCGGCGAACAGGTCATTCATTCTCTTGGGTTCCGGGTTCATCTTCGCTCCTTGACTGAGGGCGATGCGTAACCGGAGCAGGTTATCGCGCGGTGATCTCGGACTTCAATGCGCGAGCAAGAAAGGGGCGCCAGGGCAGGCGCGCGCGGCGTGCGGCTGCTTCGCGGTCCCCAGGTGGGCACCGGGACCGCGCCGTCGAGACGGCCCTCGCCCGGCTCGCGGCGCATCCGTGGCGACCCGAGGTTCGCTACGCCGACGGGGGGGCGGCCGGCACGCCGTACCGCTGACCGCGGCGGGGCCGGGCGGGTGACGGCGCGACGCGCACCGTCACCTCGCCCGGCGCAATGCGCTCACGGCGCCAGGACGAGCACGTTGGTGGCGCTGGGTACGATCTTGGCGCCGGGCGCGTTGGTGCTGTTCTGGACCGTGATGCTGGTGAGCCGCGCCAGCGGCATCCCCCCGACGACCACGGTGAACGCGGCGGTCACGGTGCGCGCCGGCCCCATCACCGTCCCCGAGGCGACGCCCATGGCGACCCCGGCGTTGTCGCCGTTCGTGAGCGGGGGCTGCGAGGACATGTTGTGCGCCGGCGCGCACGTGAGCAGCACGTGAGGAACGAACCCCGTGTTGGTCGGATCGAGGCCGACGTTCGGGTAGGGAACGGGAACGGGCGACGGCGACGGCGGGGCCGGCGTGAGGCACACGTCCGGGAACGCCATGCACAGGCCGCCTGCAGAGCTCTTTGCCAGCATCGAAAGCCTCCTTTGTCTCGCTCGGATCAACCGATGTGGATCTGCTCGCCGTCGATCTTGGCGAGCACGCGCGCGGAGATGACCGCGTTCTCGCCGCGAAGGCCGAGCAGGCTCTCGGCGCGCAGGTCGACGGTCCCTGCGCGCGTCTGGTCGAGCTCCTCCACGAAGCGGAACACCCGCTTCACCCGTTGCGTGAGCCTCGTGAGCCGCGAGTCGACCTCCTGGGCGACCAGGGCGACCCTGGCCACCTCGGCCTGCACGAGCCGGCCGAAGAAGCCGAGCTCCTCGATGGCGACAGACCCCTTCCTGGCGCGCACGTGCACCTCGGCGCCCGTCACGGCCACCTCGCGCGCGCCCACGATGTCGACGCGCTCCGAGGCGCAGACCGCGACCCGCCCGCCCCGCGCCTGCACCTCCAGATCGCCGTCGGTCGCGAGCTTCGTCGGCGCGCCCCCGCGGCCCTCGAGCACGGCCAGCAGATAGACCCCCTCCGGCTCGACGGCGCAGAGCACCTTGTCCCCGGCCTCGGGCGCGACGAGGCAGCTCTTGGCGCGCCGCGCCTCGAAGCTGCCCGAGGCGAGGCGCACCACGACGGCCTCGCCGACCCGCTCGACGCGGCCTGCTTCGAGGTAGGTTTCCGGCCTGGCAAGCTTCTTTGCGGCTGTCACGATGATACCCCTCTCTCCATGTTCCCTGTCTCTCGCCCGCGCTCGACAGGACTGCTCCGCGGTTTCTCTTGTAGTTTACCACCTGAAGGAGGCGTCAGCCGCGATAAGGAGAGCCCGGGGGCGGTCGCCGCTCGAACACATGCTGGCCGTCCACCGCCAGCCGCTCCTTGAGGTAGAGCTCGACGTAGCCGCACTACTGGCAGGCGTAGGCCTCGGTCTTCCCGGCGCGACCTTTCCGGCCATCTCCTATGACTGCAAGCTGAAAGGTGGGTTGCTGCTCGAGATAGCCAGTGTCCTCGTTCGCCGCGACGTCGGCTATGTACCACAGAACGGTGCATTGACATTTGGGACATGTCCCTGATGTTTTCATGATGGCCTCGATCGAGTGCGTTGTTTGTCGAGCGCGCGGTGCAGCGCGGAGTGGTTGGATCGGTGCTTGTCCATTCTCACCGTGCCGCGCCGCGCGTGGGCTGCCAGGATTCTGCCCTGGCCAGCTCCTCGTCGTCCCCCAGCCAGCCCGCGAGGAGCGCCCCGCGCAACGCGGCGCCCTCCCGTTTGGCGCGGTGGAACTTCGTCCGGTACAGGCCGGCGTCCTCAAAGTCGGCGCCCGTCACGTCGGCATAACAGAAATCAGCCTCCCTGAGTCTGGCGCCAGAGAAGCGCGCCCCGGAGGCGCGCGCGTGGCCGAAATAGGCCTCCTCCAGCACTGCCCCCGATAGGTCGGCCTGGAGGAGCTCGGCCTTCTCGAAGATCGCCTGCCGGAAATCGCCGTTCGTGAGCTTCGCCCCGTCGAGCCGGGCCTCGCCGAAATAGCACTGCGGCGCGCGGGCAGCCGCGAACGTCGCCCCGCGCAGGTCGGCGCCCATGAAGTTGCACTGCGCGCAGTCGGCGTCCGCGAAGCTCGCGCCGGCGAGATCGCTCTTCATGAGCTGCGTGCGAAAGAGCTTCGTGTCGGCAAAGCGCTTCGGCCCGAGCTTGGCCTCGACGAGCGTGGTCAGCGCAAGGTTCGCGCCGGCGAGGTCGGCCGTTCGCAGATCGGCCCGGTACAGGGTCGCCTTCTCGAGGTTGGCGCCGGCGAAGCTCGTCCGGTCGGCGTCGATCTCGATCAGGTTCGCGCGGTCGAGGTTCGCGCCCGCGAACGACGCGCCCCGGAGCGAGGTCTTCGCCCAGGTCGCGATGGGCGCCTCGACGCGCGTGAAGGACGCGCCGTCGGCGTCGCACTCGACGAAGCCCGCTGCGATGTGCCTGCCGCCGTCGAAGCGTGTTCCCGTGAGCTGCGATCGGTAGAAGCTCGCGTGGCGCAAGTCCGCGTCGCCCAGATCGCACCCGCTGAGATCGCACGCGATGAAGCTCGACTCCTTGAGGAGCGCCGCGCGCAGCGCGGCGGGGAAGCGCACCTCCTCGAAGCTCGCCCCGGACAGGTCTGCCCCGTCGAGCGCGAGGTGCGACAGATCGACGTGGCGTACCGGCTCGCCGTGCCGGAGCTTGTCGAGGAGCTCGTCGCGGGTCACGAGGCACCTCCCGTGACGTGGGCCTTCGGCAGGAAGCGCACGTGCCCGACCTCCGCCTCGGCGAACGTGGTCCGCTCGTCGCCGGCGACGCGCGACAGATCGGCGCGGAACAGATTTGCCCCGGTGAAGTCGGCGCCCGCCAGCCGGGCCTTCGAGGCGAGCGCGTCCATCAGGTTGGCCCCCTGCAGCGACGCGTTCTCGAGGTCGGTGCGAATGAGCAAGCCGCCCTTCAGGACGGCGCGCTCCAGGCTGGCCCCGGAGGCGTCGCAGCCGGAGAGGTCGGCGCCGCGGAGGTTCGCGCGGTCGAGCCGCGCGTCTGTGAGGGCGGTGCCGCGCAGGTTGGCCCGCTCCATGTCGGCGTCGCTGAAGTCGGCCTCGGGAAAGGAGGACCCGTGCACGACGACGCCCTGCTGAAAGCGCGCTCCTCGGAACGAGACGCGCTCTCCACGACAGGCGACGAACGTCGTCTTGCGGAGCGCGGCATTCGAGAAATCGGCGCCGTCGAGCGTGCTCTCCACCAGGTTCGCACCCGACAGATCGGCGCCCGCGAAGCGGGCACCGGTCAGATCGACCTTCAGCAGGTTGCATTCCCCGAGCGTGGCGCCCGTGAAGTCTGCGCCGCTCAACTTCGCCTCGATCCAGTCGGCGCCCGTGAGGTTCGCGCCCGAAAAGCGCGCTCCTTCGAGCTCGGCGCGGCTCAGCACCGCCTCGGTCAGGTCGGCGCGCTCGAGGTTTGCTCCGCGCAGCGCGGCGCCGCCCAGGTTCGCGCCGCGGAGCCGCGCCTCGGAGAGGTCCGTGCCGGCCAGGTTCGCCCTGGCGAGCACCGCGCCCTCGAGGTTGGCCCGGGAGAGATCACAGCCCGAGAGGTCGGCCGACTCGAGGAATGCGCCCGAGAGATCGACGCCGGACAGGCGCATTCCCGAGAGGTTCGCGCCGGTGAAATCGCGGTTCGCCAGGGGCTCGCCCACCTCGAGGGCGAGCCCGATGACCACGCGCGCGCGCTCCGAGGCCTCGGGCTCCATCGCCGCGGCCGCGGGCTGGAGGTGGCCCATGCGCCGGTACATCTCGAACAGGCCCCGCTCCTGCTCCTCGATCTGGGCGTGATACCCCGGGTCGGCGAGCATCTGCTCCACGTCGGTCAGCACGACGCCCGCCTCGCGTGCCTCCGCCGCCGCCGCGCGCAGCATCGCGAGGTGCGCGCTCGCCGAGAACTTCGGCGGCCCTGCGCCCTCCTTGGCCGCCTTCTCCATGGCGGCGTCGAAGTCCTCGCCCATCTCGGCCCAGGCTCGCCTCGCCTCCTCGCGGGCCTGCGCCTCCGAGGCTCTGGCCTGCTCCATCAGCTCCTCGGTCTTCAGGGACGCGGCCTCGACATACGCGGCGAGGGCATCGAGATCGTCTGGCGGCGGCTCGGGGAGGGGCGGGAGCTCGGCGAGGCCATAATCCTTGGGATCGAGCCCTTCGGCCTCGACGCGCGCGCGTGCCTCCGCGAAGCTTCGCTCCTGTCCCCTGCGCATGTTCTGGGCGACGAGATACTCGCTCTTCACCCAGCGTCCCATGTCACCCAGGTCGATGTTGGGCGCGACGCCCGAGGCGCGCGGCGGCATGAGATCGCTGTCCGAGATCTCGGCGACGGCGCCCTTGTCCTTGTCGAGCCGGCGCGCGAGGGCTGCCTGGTAGTGCTCGATCGGGCGCGGTGATCCGGGCTCCTCGCACGCGCAAAGCAGGTGCACGATGTCGGCCGCATCGTCCTCGGCGATCGCGAGGACGCCGTGGAAGAGGAGGACGCAGAGCTCCTCGGCGGGAAAGAGCCAGACCGTATCGGGACGCATCGGGATCTCGAGGAAACGATCGCCCTCCGGCGTGCGATGCGTGACGAACGATCGCGTCACGAGGTCGGGCAGCCGCCCCTCGAGGCGAGGCTTCTCCGGGTGCATGTTCTCGATGAGGATCTCCTCGTCGCCTCGAAAGAGCCCGTCGAGCCACTGGTCCTCCGGCGCCACGTTGAAGAACGTCGGATCCGTATCGGACGGGAGACCGGGGAAGTGCTCGTCGAGCCAGCGCTTGTCGTAGGTGCCGGCGCGCCTCCGGCGCTGCGCGAAGGTGATATCCATCGGCAGGAAGCCGGCGGGCTCCGGGCGCTCCGACGGCGCGCGGATCATCTCGCCGTACTGCTCGACGTTGGGCAGCGGGTGGACGGAGCGATCGCCGAGATCGAGCGGCCTGTGGCCTTTGCCGTGAGGGTTCCTGTCGTAGCCGGCCCCGCCGAAGGCGTGCGCCCAGTCGATGCGCAGGGTGGTCATCGGCGCGGGCTCGGTCGGCACGCCGTCCCGCCATGTCCGGTCGCCGACCACCGCGAGGCGCTTGTCGACGCTGCCGACCCGCGCTCTCACGTACGAGGCCGGGGTGGGCACGCCGCCGGGGGCGTGGAAGCTGCCAGCGACGAGCAGCTCGCCGCGTGACTTGGCGAAGCCTTCGTCGATCGCGCCCTGCTCGCCGAGCGCGCCGGTGACGAGGCGCCAAAACGACAGCTCGTCGACGAGCGCGCGAGGGCAGGTGAGCGGGAAGCCCAGCATGGCGGTCACGTGGAAGTAGCTCCGCCGCTGGAGCTCCAGCACCCGGGTCAGCATGGGGACCTTCATCGGCTTCGCGATCTTCACTGGACCTCTCGTCGCGCGTGGGTCTGAAAGGGACGATGGCCTCTCGTGCGCCTCGGCGGCTCCATCGATCAGCCGCGGTAGGGCGGCCCCTGCGGGCGCCGCAGCTCGCGGATGTACTTGCCGTCAGCGGGGAGGCGCTCCTTGAGGTAGAGCTCGACGTAGCCACATTGCTGGCAAGCATAGGCCTCTAGCTTTCCAGCAGCTCCATCGAGGTGAAACTTTCCGGTGACCGCGAGCTGAAACTCGTAAGATGTGTCTCCGGCGGGAGGGCAAGGATCGTTGTTTGCGACGCGCTCCACGTACCAGAGGGTTGTGCAGAGGCATTTCGGGCACGTTCCCGTCGTTTTCATGCTAGCCTGCCTCGCGTAAGCCTTGCCAGCTCCGCGATCATCTCCACGGCAGGGACGACCCCCGTGCCGTGTTTGCGTGAATGCGGTTGCTACTTCAGGTGTCAGATAGTGAGTTCTTCGCTCTCCTGTGGTCGACCACCGATGCAACGATCAACCCCGATAGGGCGCCCCCCGTGAGCCTCGCAGCTCGCGCACGTGCTTGCCGTCTGCGGTCAAGCGCTCCTTCAAGTAGAGTTCGATGTAACCGCACTGCTGGCAGACGTACGCCTCTGTGCTCCCAGCGCGACCGTATGATCCGTTTCCGGTGACGGCAAGTTGAAACGTGGGATGCTGCTGCATCAAACCAGCTTCCTCATTCGCGGCGACGTTCTCCACGTACCATAGCACGTTGTGCTGACATTTGGGGCAGATCCCGGTTCGCTTCATGACTGCCTCTCTCTCTGCCGAATTGCCGGTGTCTAGCGCTGGGTCTCTTGCCGAGAAGTTAAATCTTGGTGAAGTTGGCATTGTAGATGTTGAGTCCTGCCGCGAGGATGTGAGAACCCAAGGTGGACCACACGAAGCTGGCCGTGTCCTTCTTGCCCCCAGTGATGGTCTCGCCCTTGAACCCGACATAGCCCGCCGAGTACCGCGTGGCTTCTACTTTTAAGCCATTGGCTGACATGTTGATCGCGGTGATATCCATCTTCTGTGCGCCGAACGATTCTTTCATGTAAAATGTTTCAAAGAGAAAGTTTGTGTGCTTGTAAGCCTTTGCTGGTGCCGTGATCGTCACCTCCGGCGCATCGAGCGTGATCTTGGTTGGGCTCTTGACCAGGATCGTCCCGCTCCTGCTCTCGATCGTGATGTCGCCCGTCACCGTGTGTGCCCACGCCCCCTTGATGTCCGCGGTCCACCCCTTGCCCACGTCGGTCTTCCACTCGCCGTAATCGTCGTGGTTCAGCGCGGTGACCTTGTGCACCCACCCGCCGGTCACCTCTTGCTTGCCGCCGGGCTCGATCGTCTGCGTGAGCCCCCCATGGATGTTCTGGGTCATCCCGCCCGCCTCGACCGTATCGGTGCGCCCCGAGCGCACCTTGATGTTCTGGTGGCTGTTGTAGAACTCGTTCGAGTCCCCATCCACGTTCAGCGTGTGAATCCCGACGTAATGGATGGTCGCGTCGTCGCTGACGTCGAGCCGGAGCTTGCCGCCGACGTTCTGCCACCACTCCCCGCACACGTTGAACCCGGCGTTGCCGTCCGTGTACACGTAGAACATGCAGTCCACCGCCTGGATCGTCGGGTTCGCGTCCGGCGTCAGCGGGGGCGCGATGAACGCCTGATGGGTGGGCCCGCCCATGTGAACGTTCGTCCCGCCCACCGGCGTGTACAGATCGATGTGCTGCTTGCCCTCGAGATCCTCGACGACCATGTGGTTCTTGCCGCCCGTGCGCAGCACGTTCTGCGTCAGGTTGCGGCTCGTGACGGTGCTCGGCCGGTGCATGTTCGGCACCACGCCGGCGATCACGGGCCGGTCCGGGTCGCCGCCCTGGAACGACACCATGACCTCGGTCCCCTTGCGCAGCGGGAAATGCCACCCCTCGACGCTGCCCCCGTGCGGCTGCATCATGCGCAGGTAGGTCGACGTGGCGCCGTCCGGCAGGTCGCTCGCGTCGAACTTGAAGCGCACCAGGTAGCGCCCCTGGTCGTCGATCTGCGCATACTGGCTGTCGCTCGGGCCGTCGACCACGCCGTTCTCGAAGCCGTAAATGCGCGGCCACGGCGTCGACTGCGGCGCCCTGAACTGCACGTCGGCCGGGATCGCCACCACCTCGACACGGTACGTCTCGCCCTGGTCGAGCCCCGTGGTGCGCGCGACGTCGAAGGAGCCGCCCATGATCGCGGCCGCGTGCCGCACCTCGACGGCCAGGTAGCGGGTCGGCAAATCCGACGGGCCGTCCTCCAGCTCGAAGACGTACCCGGCCCGCAGCCCCGTGGCGTTGCCCGTCGCGTGCAGGGTGAGCTCGCGGCAGGCGATCGACTGCGCCTTGACCTGGGCCAGCCGCGCCGCCTCGTCCTGCGTGAACACGCGGTAGCCGTACTCCCGGACCTCGCCCCGGCCGCTCCTGGACACGGGGTGCTCCCCGGACACCGGCGCGGACGGGTTCGCATAGTTGTAATCGTTGATGTGCACCGCGGCGGGCAGCGAGCTGAAATCGACGTGCACCTCCCGGAAGCACTCGCCCGCCGACACATCGTTCCCCGAGGTCGGATGGTAGCGGACCCGGCCTCGCCCGCTCAGCGGCTCGTGCTGCTCCTTGCTGTCGACGACGACCATGATCTCGACGCTGCCGTCATCGACCGGGTGCTCGAAGTAATAATAGAGCCCCTCGCGCTCGAGCCATCGATGGATGAAATCGAGGTGACTCTCCCGGTACTGGCAGACGAACTCCTCTTCCGGATAGCGGTCCACGTCGACGCTGAACCGGAGATCGCTCGCCGCGAGCCCGCCGTGGAGCAGCGTCTCCGTCACGAAGGCGTCGACCTTCTTCTTCGTGTGGACGAAGCTGCGCACCGAGTGGCGCTGGAGCCACAGCCTGGGCACGAGCGCTCCCAGGTAGAGCGCGCGGTCGGCCGACTCGCGCAGCAGCCGGAGGCGCACGAACACGCCGTGCCAGCACATCGGCGGCGCGTCGCCCCCGCGCTGGAGCGCGAGCGTCGCGGGCGCGGCGACCGCGCCGCGCACGTCCGTGCCCGTAGGCACGGTGAACAGCACCTCGATCTCGAACGGACGGCAGAGCGCCTCGGTGCCCTTGAAGCCCATGACCCGGGCGGTCGGCAGCGATGCGCACTGCATGGAGAGGACGTCGGCGCTCATGGGCTCACCCCCTGGCGAGGATCCGTCGCGACGCCCGTGGAGCGGCCGCGCGGACGATGTCGGATCCCGCGAGGGTACAACGGAACGGCGCTCGAAGGACAAGGACATTGGCGCGGCGCGCTCGTGCGCTCTGCTCGATCCCCGCACCGGCTTCACCGGCAGTGGACCGCCGCGGCGCTCCCTCTCCTCAGGCTGCCACCACCCGGCTTCGGCCCCCAGGCGGCTTGATCCGCAGCAAGCGCGCGGATGTCAAGCGCGACCCCTCGCCGTGCTCGATTCGACGCGCGGCCTCAGGGTTCAGGACACGAACAGGTCCCCACCCTGCATCGCGTCAGGTGCGTCATCCCGTCGCGCGGCTGTCGCGGGCTGCGGGAACACGGGTCGAGTCCTGCACGGCGCGCAATTTCCGGCTAGAGAGGCGGCGCGCCTTCGCGATAAGGTGCGGAACGGCGCCGTTTGCTTCAGGAGAGCGCAGCGCGCGCCAACGAGGTGGCCGTGGCTTTGAGAACCTCTTATCTGGCTTTGGTGGTGGGTTTGCTCCAGGTGACTGCCGCCTGCGGCGGGGGGGATCCCTCCTCGCCCACGACGAGCGGCACCGGCCCCGGCGGAGGGGGCACCGCGGGCTCCGGCGGCACGGGCGACGGCTCGGGCGGCGCCGGCGGCGTGCCGGAGCTCGGTGGTGTGGGCGGCTTCGATGGACTCGGCGGCAGCGGCGGCGAGGAGCCGGATCCCTGCGCCGTCGAGGACGCGCCCCCCGATTGCTACCTGCCTCCCGACCCCGCCTGCGGCGACGGGGTGATCAACCAGGAGACCGAGGTCTGCGACGACGGCAACACCTTGCCGGGCGACGGCTGCTCCGGCCAGTGCCAGGTCGAGCCGTACTGGCGATGCCCCACGCCCGGCCAGCGGTGCGAGCTCACCATCGCCTGCGGCGACGGCGAGCTCCACCCGGGCGAGTTCTGCGATGACGGCAATACCGCGGACGGCGACGGCTGCAGCGCCGATTGCCTCCACGTCGATCCGTCGTACGTCTGCCGGACGCCGGGCGAGCCGTGCATCCTGCTGTATCGGTGCGGCGATGGCCGCGTGAACGGCTCGGAGGAGTGCGAGGACGGCCAGGACCCGCCCGTGTCCGGCGACGGCTGCAGCGCCGAGTGCAAGCGCGAGCCGGGCTTCCAGTGCAGCACGCCCAACCAGCCATGCTCGAAGCTGCCGGTGTGCGGCAACGGGGTCAGGGAGGGCGGCGAGCGGTGCGACGACGGCAACACCACGAGCGGCGACGGCTGCTCGAGCCTCTGCCGGCAGGAGCCTTACTACAACTGCGCGACCCCCGGGCAGCCGTGCGAGCGGCTGATCGAGTGCGGCGACGGCGTGGTGCAGCCTGGAGAGCTCTGCGACGACGGTAACGCGGCCGACGGCGACGGCTGCAGCGCCGACTGCAAGGTGCGGGATCAGGCGTACGTGTGCCCGGAGCCGGGCGAGCCGTGCATCCTCATCTACAAGTGCGGCGACGGCCGCGTGAACGGCACCGAGCGGTGCGATGACGGCCAGGACCCGCCGCAGAGCGGCGACGGCTGCTCCGCGGAGTGCCAGCTCGAGGAGGGCTGGGTCTGCAGGCCGAACCAGCCGTGCACGCGGAAGACCTTCTGTGGCGACGGCGCGGTGCAGGCCGGCGAGCAGTGCGACGACGGCAACACCGCGGGCGACGACGGCTGCACGGCGCAGTGCCGGATCGTGGCCGGCTGGACGTGCCCGCCCTCCGGCGGCCCCTGCACCCCGCCCGCGCCGCCCGTGTGCGGCGATGGCGTGATCGGCGGCGACGAGGTGTGCGACGACGGCCAGCCCCCGGCCGGCGGCGACGGCTGCAGCGCGAACTGCCAGACGATCGAGCCGGGCTGGGACTGCTCGCGCGTCGGCTTCCCCTGCAAGGCCGTGTGCGGGGACGGGCTCCTGCGCGGCAACGAGCAGTGCGACGACGGCGACGTCTTCTCCGGCGACGGCTGCGACGCGTCGTGCCGGATCGAGCCGGGCCGGGTGTGCGACGACGGCGAGCCCCAGGACTGCACGGGCTTCTCCGCCTGTGGCAACGGCATCCGGGAGGGGACCGAGGTCTGCGACGACGGCAACGGCAACTGGCGCGACGGCTGCACGCCGGACTGCAAGGGCGAGCCGGACTGCGCGGCCGGCGCGTGCACCTCGCGGTGCGGCGACGGCATCCTCCTCCCGGGCGATCCCAACGAGCGGTGCGACGACGGCAACACCGAGAGCGGCGACGGCTGCTCCGCCGACTGCCAGGTCGAGGACGGCTACGTCTGCACCACGCAGCGCACCGAGATGCGGCTGCCGATGGTCCTGCGCGACTTCATCGGCTATTGCCCGACGGACAACACCTTCAGCGCCACGGCCAACAGCGCCTGCGACGCCGACCAGAGCGCGAACCCCCGCGGGCACCTCGACTTCGAGATCGCGCCCAGCGGCAACCGCACGCAGGTCGACGGCACCGTCCTCTCGACGCTCGACGACGACGGCAAGCCCGTGAACGCCCACGGCGCCGGCCCCCTGACGCCGAGCGCCACGAACGGCTGGACCACGGGGCAAACCAACTTCCAGTGGTGGTACCGGGACAACCCGAATTTCAACAGGACCCTCTTCACCACCATCGAACTGGACGAGGTGAACCCCGGCACCTTCGTCTACGAGCGGAACCCGTTCTGGCCGCTGGACCTCAACCCGCCTGCCCCGGATACCGCGCTCGAGAGCCTGGTCTCCGCCGGGCTGGAGAGGACGCAGGCCGGCGATGGAGGCCAGCACAACTTCTACTTCACGAGCGAGGTCCGCTACTGGTTCCAGTTCAACTCGGACAACGACGCGGCCAACGACCCGGTGCTCACGTTCTACGGTGACGACGACGTCTGGGTCTTCATCAAGAACACGCTGACCGCGGACATCGGCGGCATTCACGGGCAGCTTCAAGAGAGCGTGACCATCCTCGACGACGGCACCGCCCAGGTGACCCCCTGCACCCAGGGCAGCTGCCCGGATCGCACGCCCTACATCGTCGACCTCGACCTCGAGCACGGCAGGGTCTACGAGATCGCGGTATTCCAGGCCGAGCGCCACGTCACCGGGTCGAACTACCAGCTCACGCTCGCGGGCTTCAGCGCCGGCACCTCGGTCTGCACGCCGCAGTGCGGGGTCGACCCGCCGGTCGTGACGCTGGGCGAGGAGTGCGACGACGGCAGCAGGAACGGGTCGGGCTACGGCCAGTGCAACGACTGCCAGCTCGGGCCCTACTGCGGCGACGGCGTGAGGAACGGCCCCGAGGAGTGCGACAACGGCGTCAACAACAGCATGTACGCCAACGCCTCCGGCGCCTGCGCGCCCGGGTGCGTGCTCCCGGCCCAGTGCGGCGACGGCCAGGTCAACGCGCCGTACGAGGCGTGCGACCTCGGCGCCGGCAACACGCCGGACGGCTACGGCGGCTGCACGACCTCGTGCGAGATCGGGCCCCGGTGCGGCGACGGCATCGTCAACGGCAGCGAGCAGTGCGACGACGGCGCCAACGACGGCTTCTACGGCACCTGCAACCCGGACTGCACGAACGCCCCGCGGTGCGGCGACCGCCGCGTCGACCCGGAGTGGGGCGAGGAGTGCGACGACCCGGACGACCCGAACTGCTCGAGCTGCCAGCTCGGCACGCTCTGCGGGGACTCGGTGACGCAGCCGGAGTACGGCGAGGAGTGCGACGACGGCGTGAACGACGGCGGCTACGGCGAGTGCGGGCCGATGTGCCTGCACGGGCCGCGCTGCGGCGACGGCGTGGTGCAGCCCGACGACGAGGCGTGCGATCTCGGCGAGGCGCAGAACACGGGCGAATACAACGGCTGCAACGAGGACTGCTCGTACGGGCCGTACTGCGGCGACGGCCGCGTGAACGGCACCGAGACGTGCGACGACGGCGTGAACGACGGCTTCTATGGAAGCTGCTTCCCCGACTGCACCCCCGCGGCGCAGTGCGGCGACGGCCGCGTCGACGAGGACTGGGGCGAGCAGTGCGACCCGCCGAACGAGGCCGCGGGGTGCAGCGACAACTGCCGCCTCGGCGCCCAGTGCGGCGACGGGGTCGTGCAGGCCGGCGAGCAGTGCGATGACGGCGTGAACGACGGCGGCTACGGCGAGTGCGGCCCGAGCTGCCAGGTCGGCGCGCGCTGCGGCGACGGCGTGGTCAACGGCCCCGAGCAGTGCGACGACGGCGACGGCGGCAACACCGGCGGCTACGGCAAGTGCGCGCCGGGCTGCGTGTACGGGCCCTACTGCGGCGACGGCAGGCTGCAGGCCATCTACGAGGAGTGCGACGACGGCAACGACAAGAACCGCGACGGCTGCAGCACGGCCTGCGAGTTCGACAACGTGCCCCGCTAGCCCCCCGGCCGGGGGATCACGGCGCCTCGGGCCCTCGCGGGCGCAGCGTCGTGTCCCCCGGCGGCTTCTCCAGGAGGGGCGGCCCCGCCACCGGCAGCCAGATCTCGAACACCGCGCCGCCCTTCTGGGCCTTGCGGTAGCTGATCTCCCCCCCGTGCTCGAACACGATCCGCTGCGCGATCGCGAGCCCCAGCCCCGTCCCCGTCTCCTTGCTGGTCGCGTACGGCTCGAACAGGCGCGGCACCATCTCCTCCGCCACGCCCGGGCCGTTGTCGCGCACCACGATCCGCACGCGGTCGTTCGGCAGCGGGCCGATCGTCACCGTCACGCGCGGATCGCTCCGGACCGCGCCCGCCGCGTCCAGCCCGTTCTGGACCAGGTTGGTGAGCACCTGGACCATCTGGTCCCGGTCGGCCGAGACCTTCGGGATCGGGTCGGCCGCGAGCTCCACGCGCGGCCGCTTCCCGCCGCCCGTGCCCCCCGCGCCCCCCGTGCTGCCCGTGCCCCCCGTGCTGCCCGTGCCCCCCGACGTCGCCCCGCCCGACGTCGCCTCGCCCGACGCCGGCGCCGCGTGCAGCGTGACCACCCCGCGCGCGATCGCGACGAGATCGACCGGCTCCAGGTTCGGCGGCGGCAGGCGCGCGAACCGGGTGAACTCGGTCACGATGTTCGCGATCCGGTGCACCTCGTCGAGCACCGTCGACGTCGCCTCCTCGAAGTAGTCGTCGAACGCCGGGTCGTCGCGCTGCCGGAGCCGCCGCAGCGTCTCCACCGCGGCCCGGATCGGCGCCAGCGGGTTCTTGATCTCGTGCGCGATCTGGCGCGCGACCTCGCGGCGGGCCGCGATGCGCTCGGTCGCGGCCAGGCGCTTGCGCATCGCCGCGAGCTCGTCGATGGTCGCGTTGAACGCCGCCGCCAGATCCGCGATCTCCCGCCCGCCGCGCCCCTCCACCCGCCGCGGCGCGCCGCTCATCACCTCGCGCGTCTCGTGGGCCAGCGCCACCAGCGGCCGCGACAGGCTGCGCGCCAGCACGACCGCGATCGCGAGGGCGATCGTCAGCACCGTGATCCCGGTCAGGGCGATCGACCGGTCCAGCCGGGCGAGCGCCTGCCGGAGCGGCTCGCGCGACACCGAGGCGACCACGTGCAGGCCCGGGATCTCCGCGAAGTGGAGGAGCCGCGCGACCGCCGCCTCGCCGCCCCGCGGGGCGGGCTCCCCCTCGCTCGCCGCCGAGAGCCCCACGTCGTACGCCTCGCCGATCCGCGCGAGCACCGGGCCGATCCGCCGCGCGCCCACGAGGCCGAGCGTCACCCCGTGGGCCGACAGGGCGCAGTGGACCTCCAGCGACGCCTCGCCCCCCGCCCGCGCCGGCCGGAGCCGCGGCGCGCCCCCGGGCGCCCGGACGAGCTCCGCGAGCCGGCGGTCGCGGGTGCCGATGCGCGCGGCGTCCACGGCCGCGAGGATGCTCCCGTCGGCCGCCACGAGCGTCAGCTCGTCGAGGCGCAGCGCCATGGCCTGGCTCGGGACCTGCCGGCGGAGGGCGATGCGGCTGCGCGGATCCATCGCGTTCGGATCGCCCTTGGCCCGCTCGAGCTCGATGTGCGCCTTGTCGACGAACGTGTCGTGCTGGCACATCGGCGGCAGGAGATCGCGCAGCGCGTCGGCCTCGGCGGCGAGCTGCTGCCGGACGCCCGCGTGCGCCGCGTCCATCCGCTCGGCGAAGCCGCTCTCGATGATCTCGCGCGACGCCTCGCGCAGGGTCAGCCCGACGAACGCGGTCGCGATGATCGCGACGACCCCGAAGGCGAGCAGGAGGCGGGCGGCGAGGGTCATGGGCGGCGCCGCCAGGGCCGGCCGGCCGCCCGGCGGCCGTGGCGGCCAGGCGGCCGCCGCGGCGCGCGGCGGTCTTCGACGTCGATGCTAGCGGACCTTCGAGGAGCCGCGCCCGCGCCGAGGCGCGCGGCGGGCGATCCTCCTCCGCGGCCGCTCTGGCTTACGCGATCCGGTCGCGATCGTCCAAATTCGCGCCCGTCGCCCCGCCGCGCGCCGTCCCCGCGCCGGTGGCCGGCCCACCCCCCGCGCGGCGGACCGGAGGTCGCCCCGCGCTGCCGGCGGCGGCCCGCCCGCGCCTCCGCCGCGCGCTCTCCTTGCACCCGGGGGCACTCGCCTCTTACGCTCGGTCGTCCCTCGGGGTCGACGGTGGGCGCCGCCGCCGCGCGCGCGGCCGGCTGCCCCGCTCGGAACGCACGAAATGAACGCCAAGCAGCTCTCCATCGCCATCGCCGTAATCCTCGTGCTCGTCGGCTTCGGCTTGAGCCTCGCGTCGAAGCCGCTGGCGGAGTTCTCGGGCCAGCTGTTCGGAATGTTCGGCGTCTCCGCGTCGGTGGCGGTGCTGTACGCGAGCCTCGCGGGCAAGGGCGGCGTCCCCCTCGGGGGCCTGCGCGACGCGCTCCGCGCCGCCGCCCGGGGCAAGCGGCCCCCGGTGCCCGAGGGCGCCTCCGCCGAGCTCGCGGAGGCGTACGAGCAGATCGCCGAGATCGCCGGCCGCCAGGTCGAGCTCGCCGAGGAGCACCGCGCCCTCGCCGACGAGCGCAACAAGCTCGCCAGGGAGCGGGACGCCCTGGGCCGGGAGCGGGACGGCGTGGAGCGGGAGCGCGACCAGCTCGCGAAGGAGCGGGACACCCTGAGCCGGGACCGCGACGGGCTCGCGAAGGAGCGCGACGAGCTCGCGAAGGAGCGCGACGCCCTCGAGCGGGAGTGCGCGTCCCTGACCCGCAAGGTGAACGAGCTGTCGCAGCGGGGCCCGGACATCGACGTGGACGAGCTCGTGGACGCCGTGCTGCGCGCCACGGCCGGCGAGCGGGTGCGCGCCCCGGCCGGCGCGCCGCAGGAGCTCTCGCGCCTCTACGCGGAGCTCACCGGCATCGCCGAGCGGATCACCCAGGCCGAGCAGCGCGACAAGCAGCGCCGCACCGAGCTCGCCCAGGCCACCGTGCTCCTCGACGAGCTCCTGCCGAAGCTCAGCGACGGGGTGAGCAGCGTCATGCACGCGAGCGAGCAGGCGACCGTCTACATCCGCGAGATGACGACCGCCCTCGCGAACATCGCCCAGTCCGTCGAGTCGCTCGCGTCGAGCGCGGAGGAGTCGAGCTCGAGCATCCTCGAGATGACGGCCACGAACGAGGAGGTCGCCGAGAACGTCGGCGAGCTCGGGTCGAGCGTGCGCGAGACGGTCTCCTCGATCGAGGAGATGGCGTACTCCATCCGCGAGGTCGCGAAGAACGTCGACGCCCTGGCCCTGACGGCCGAGGAGACGAGCTCCTCGATGAACCAGATGGACGTCTCCATCGACCAGGTCCAGTCGAACGCGAACGAGACGGCGCGGCTCTCCGAGGAGGTGGCGACCGACGCCGAGAAGGGCGCCGAGGCGATCCTGAAGACGATCGGCGAGATCTACCGCATCAAGGAGTCGAGCCAGGAGGCCGTGGCGGTCATCTCGAACCTCGGCTTCCGGATCGAGGCGATCGGGCAGATCCTCGCGGTCATCGACGACGTCGCCGAGCAGACGAACCTGCTCGCGCTGAACGCCGCGATCATCGCCGCCCAGGCCGGCGAGCACGGCAAGGGCTTCGCCGTCGTCGCCGACGAGATCAAGGATCTCGCCGAGCGCGCCGGCGGCAGCACGAAGGAGATCGCGGAGCTCATCAAGACCATCCAGTCCGAGTCGAAGAACGCGATCGCCGCCGTCGAGCGCGGCGCCCACAACGTCGACCGGGGCGTCGAGGTGTCGAACGAGGCCGAGCGCGCCCTGAAGAAGATCCTCGAGAGCTCGCAGAAGTCGACGAACATGGTGCGCGCCATCGCCCGCGCCACGGTCGAGCAGGCGAAGGGGTCGAAGCAGGTCACCGACGCCATCGGCCGCATCGCAGAGACGGTGCAGCAGATCGCCGCGGCCACGGCGGAGCAGGCGCGCGGCTCGGAGCTCATCATGAAGAGCGCGGAGAAGATGCGGACCATCACGCAGCACGTGGAGCGGTCGGCGCAGGAGCAGGCGCGCGGCGGGCGCCAGATCACGAGCGCGATCGAGCAGATCTCGAACATGGTCCACAGCCTCAACGCCTCGCACCGCAGCCAGACGCGCGGCGGCGAGCAGCTCGTCGAGGCCGGCAAGCGGATCGAGGAGGCCGCGCGGCTGCAGGACCAGGCGGTGCGGCAGCTCGTCAGCGCGGCCGAGCGGATGCGGCGCACGGCGGCGATTTGAGCCGGCGCCGCCCCGGCGCGCGGAGGCAGCATCGATGGCGCTGACGATCGTGGTGCTCGCCGGGTCCGGCGGCGGGCCTGGCAGCGGAGCCGGCGGCGGGCCTGCCGGGGGGTCCGGCGGCGGGCCTGGCAGCGGGGCCGGCGGGGGGCTCGGCGGCAGGGCCGGCGGCGAGCTCGCGCTGACCCTGGACGCGCCCCGCATCATCATCGGCCGCGCGGACGGCTGCGAGGTCCGCCTCCCTGACCCGAGCGTGAGCCCCCGGCACGCGTCGATCCGGCAGCGCGGCGCGACCTACCTGCTCCTCGACGAGGGCAGCGACAACGGCACGTTCCTCGGCAAGACGAGGATCGCGCCGCGCACCGCGATGCCGCTGCGCACCGGCGACCGCATCCGGGTGGGGCGCGTCTGGCTCGCGCTCCGGATCGAGCCCGCCATCGCGACGGCCGCCCCCGCGGCGGCCGCCAAGGAGCTCGCCCTCGAGCTCGTCTCGCGCGGCCTCGCCGCGCAGGGCGAGGACCCCACGCCGCGGGTCGTCGTGATCGAGGGCCCGGACCAGGGCCGCGTGCTGCGCCTCGAGGAGGCGGCGCGCCCGTACGTCATCGGCCGCGCCAAGGACACCGATCTGCCCCTCGACGACCCGGACGTCTCGCGTCGCCACATCGCCATTACGCGGAGGGCCGATCAATTCTCCGTGCAGGACCTCGGATCGCGCGCCGGCGCGTCGCTCGACGGGGGCCCGGTGCCTCAGTTCGACACGATCTGGCGTCCCGGACAGGTGCTCTCGCTCTGCCGCGATCGGCTCGTCTTCGAGCACCCCGCGGCGGAGGCGCTCGCGGAGATCGAGCGCAGCCCGTGCGAGCCGCTGCGCCCCGACGAGGTGGTCGACGCTCCTGCGCCCGACGAGCCGCCCGCCACGCCGACGCCGTCGCCGGCCGCTGCGAGCGCGCCGTCGTCGCTCGCGCGGCCGCCCGCGTCGGCTCCCCGTGTCGCCCCGGGCGGAGGGTGGGGGATCGCGGAGGCGCTCATTGCGCTGCTCGCGCTGGGTGTGCTGGCGCTCAGCATTGCAGGTCTCGTCTGGCTCCTCGGACGCGGTTAGCGTCTTGACGTCGCGCGCGCGCGGGGTCGAAGTTCACAGGCCCGGGAGGGGTGCGCATGCGTGCGATCCGGATGAGAGCCGAGGACGAGATCGAGTGCACCGACGCGGAGCTTCAGGCGGAGGGGATCCGGTGCGGGTCGTTCGACCTGGCCGCCGCCGCGCTCGCGGCGCAGCGCATCCGCGCGGAGCGAGGCTGGACGGAGCAGGAGGACGTCTGCCGCGACGCGAGCAAGCCGCGCGACGAGGCCGAGAGCGCGCGCGAGGCGGATGAGCATTGCCACCTCGCCGACGAGGTGCGGCTGTTCCTCGAGGGGCAGGGCGTCTACGACATCCGCTGCGTGAACGACGAGTGGATGCGCGTCTGGGTCGGCGCGGGCGATCTCATCGTCGTGCCGGCGCGGCGCTATCACCGCTTCGTGGCGGGCAAGGCGGCGGCGCTGCGCTACGTGCAGCCGTACGGCGGCCGGCACCTCCTGATGCAGCTCTATCGCGTGTCGGACGACCGGACCCGCGCGTTCTGACGCGGCGCGCGCGCGGCGCAGATCCTGGATCCCCGTCGCGCGCCGAGCGCGTACTATGCCGCATGCTCTTCGATCCCGCGGAGTTCCGGAAGGTGCTCGGGCAGTTCGCGACCGGGGTGACGCTCGTGACCACGGTGCAGGACGGCGCGCCGCTGGCGATGACGGTCAACTCGTTCAGCGCCGTCTCGCTCGAGCCGCCGCTCGTGCTGTTCTGCGCTGACAGGCGGTCGCGCACGAGCGCGGCCATCGAGGCGTCGGGCGTCTTCGCGGTGAACATCCTGCGGGACCAGCAGCGGGACGTCTCGGACCTGTTCGCCGGGAAGGGGACGGACATCGACCGGCAGGCGGTGCTCACCGAGGCGCACGTGGCCGAGTCCGGCAGCCCGATCCTGAAGGACGTGCTCGCCTTCATCGACTGCAAGGTGGAGCACGCGTACGACGGCGGCGATCACATCATCTACGTGGGCCGCGCGCTCGCGGCGGGCCGGGGCGAGGCGGGCGCGCCGCTCCTGTACTACCGGGGGACGTACCAGGCGCTCGACGACGCGTGGCGCTGGCGCGACCGGTACGCGGCGAAGGAGCAGGCGACCCCGTTCCACGAGCTGGTCGACTTCTTCGATCGCATGCAGGCGGAGGGCCCCTACGCGACGCTCGTCGACGAGCTCGTCACGCTGGTCGATCCCGGGGTGGAGGAGCGCTGCCTCGACCTCGGCTGCGGCACGGGCCGCCTGACGCGCGAGATGGGGCGCAGGAGCAGCGAGGCGATCGGGATCGACGCGGCGGGGGCGATGGTCGAGCGCGCCACGCAGCGGGCGAGGGCGCTCGGCCTCGACAACGTGACGTTCCGGGAGGCGCTCGCGACGCGGCTCCCGTTCCCGGAGGCGTCGTTCGACGTGGTGACCTCGTCGAACCTGCTCCTGCACCTGCCCGAGCTCGGGCCGGTGCTGGCGGAGGTGGCGCGGGTGCTCCGGCCGGGCGGCCGCCTCGGGCTGCTGGAGCCCGCGGCCGCGATGAACCGCACCGCCATGGCCGCGTTCCTGCGGGGCCACCGGTACAACCCGCAGACGTCGCACGCGATGCTCGCGTGGGCGGACGCGGCGGAGGCGACCTACCGCCACACCGAGGACCGGCTGAGCGCCGAGCTCGGCGGCGCCGGCTTCCAGGTCGACCGCCGCGAGCGGCGGCTCAACGGGCTCGCGCTGCTCTGGATCGCGCACAAGGCGTAGCGCCGGGTCGGGCGGTCCCGTCAGGCCGCCCGCCGCAGGCCCGCGTCCTCCACGAGCCGCGGCACCCAGTCCTCCGCCCCGATGGAGCGCATGTGCAGGCCCGCGAGCCCCGGGACGTCGCGGAGCCCCTGGAGCAGCTCCAGCGTGATCCGGTAGCTCTCGCCCTCGGCGTCGCCGCTCTTGCGCACGCGCTCGATGAGGTGCTCGGGGACCACGAGGCCGGGCACCTTCTGCAGGAAGCTCAGCCGATCCACCCCCGCGAAGGGGAAGATCGCCGCGACGAAGCGCGCGCGCTCGTGCAGGCCGCGCTCGACCACCGCCGCCATCCAGCGGCGCATCGGCGCCAGCTCGAACACCGCCTGCACCTGGATGAAGCGCGCGCCCGCCTCGATCTTCGCCGCGAGCCGCTCCATCGCCCCCGCGATCGCCTGCTCGGGGCACGGGAAATCGATGGTCCCGACGTGGAAATAGGGCGCCGGCGAGAGGCCGTCGCCATTGAAGAGCTTCCCCTCGCGTGTCATGCGGCTCGTCAGCCGGATCGCCGTCAGGCTGTCCACGTCGCTCACCTCCTTCGCGTCCGGATCGGAGCCGATGGAGCACGGATAGCCGCCCAGGATGATGAGGTTCGACAGCCCGAGCGCCGCCATGCCGAGGAGGTCGCCCTGGAGGGCGATCTTGTTCCTGTGGCGGAGCGAGAACTGGAGCACCGGCTCGACCCCCTCCTGCCGCACCAGGTGCCCGACGGCCATGTTCGCGCAGCGCGCCTGGGAGAGCAGGTGGTCGTTGATCTGCACCACGTCCACGCAGCCCGCCATGGCGCGCGCGTGCTGCAGCAGCCGCGTCGGATCGTGGTGCCGCGGGGGCGTCAGCTCGGCGGATACGAGGAACCGGCGCTCCTCCAGGAGGCGCTCCATCTTCGACCGGGTCGTCATCGTCCTGCTCCTTCCGTCACTCGACAAACCTGAGGACCCGGACCCGGGCCCCGCGCTGGCGGCGGAATCGCGCGGCCGTGCTCGATATGCGCGCCGCCTCCGCCTGGGCCAGGGTGCAGTGGAATCCGTACTTCTGGAGGACCCGCTCGCTCGCGATGCCGAGCGCCGTCCGGCAGCGCGACACGAAATCGTCGATGTCGTAGCTCCCCCCGACATCGAGGTGATCCTTGATCACGAGCGACGGCGAATAGCAGACCTGCTGCTCGCCGCCCGGCCACTCGATCACGAAACGCATCTCCGGCATGGGTCGCTCCTGCGCGGGCGATGATCGAGGAAATCGCGGTACAGGGCGGCCGCAATGCGGGCCGATCGATCCCACGTGTAGCCGCCCGCGGTCTCCATCGCCGCGGCGCGCAGGCGCCGCCTCACCCCCTCGTCCAGGATAGCCTCCATCGCTCGGGCGAGATCCTCGATCCTCGCAGGGTCGACCAGCAGCGCGTTCTCTCCGTCCCTGAGAAACTCGGTAAAGGGAGGCTGCGCGGAGCTCACCACCGGCGCGCCCGACGCCATCGCCTCGAGCAGGACCAGGCCGAATCCCTCGCGGACGGACGGGAAGACGAACGCGTCGGCCAGGCGATAGAGGGGCGGGATCAGCGCGTCGGGCAGCACGCCCGCGAGGACGAGCGGCGGCGGCGAGGGGCCCTGGGGCGCCGGGAGGAGGCCGCTCTCCCGCGCGA
Source organism: Sorangium cellulosum (assembly GCF_004135735.1). GTDB lineage: Bacteria > Myxococcota_A > Polyangia > Polyangiales > Polyangiaceae > Sorangium > Sorangium cellulosum_F. The sequence goes on from NZ_CP012670.1 coordinate 10,726,071, forward strand.
TGGCGTCGAACTCGCGCTGGTAGGGCGCGTGATCGAACAGCGTCTCTCCGCCCGCGATGACGAGCTGGGCGCCGGGCAGGCGCCTCCGCACCCGGATGAACGCCTTGAGCAGGTGGATCGAGTTCTTGCGCGGCTCGACGCCGCCCACGGTCACGAAGAGCGGCGACCCGGTGGCGGAGAGGCGCCTCCGCAGCGCCGCCTCGCTTCCGTCCGGCGCCGGCGTGAAGCGCCGGAGGCTGACCCCGTTCGGCACGATCGCCGCGTCGACGCCGAGGTCCGCCCGGAGCACCTTCCGCCACGCCTCGCTGACCGCGAGGCACGCGTCCGCCTCGCGCACGGCGCGCTCCTGGCACGCGCGCAGGTACGGGCTGTCGTAATCGTCGAGGTGGTGCACCGTCCGGAGGAAATGGGGGACGCGCCCCTCGGCGCGCAGCGTCGCGAGCGCGTTCGCGCTGATGCAATCCTGGGCGTGCCAGATGTCGTGCCGCGTCCCGAGCCGCCGGAGCCCGGTCACGAGCTCTTCGATGCGCTGCTCCACGACCGCGTCGATGCCCGCGGGGGCGGGGGCGGCGGGCACGAGGACCGCGGGGCAGCGCGGCGCGCGGTAGAAGCCGCCCTGGTCCTTGTTGAGCGCGTAGATGCACGTCGCCACGCCGAGATCCTGGAGCGCCTCCGCGAGCTCCACCGTGTGCACGACGCCGCCGCGCGGCTTCGTGGAGTAGGTGAGGAGCGCGACCGAGAGCGGCGCGCCGCCCGCGGCGCCGGCGCTCATCGCGCCGCCTGCGGTCCCGGCGCTCATCGGGCCGCCTCGCGCCCGAGCCCCGTGAGCGGCTCCGCGGAGAGGTCCCAGAGCGTGTGGCGCTCGCCGCCGGCCGTCAGGGTGAGCCGCCGGGAGCCGTCGACCGCGCCGACCGCCGCGCTCGCGATGCCCCGGCGCGCGAACGCCGAGAGCACGTCGCCGGCGGCCTCGGGGCGCACGCTGAGCAGGAACCCGTAGCTCGGGAACGCGAGCAGCCAGCGCTCGAGCGGCAAATCGCGCGCCTCGCGCGGCCGCGGGACGGCCTCGACGTCGAGCACCGCGCCGGCGCCGGAGGTCTCGAGGAGCATGAGCAGCGTCCCCACGAGGCCGCCCATGCTGATGTCCTTGCCGGCGTCGCACAGCCCCGCCTCGGCGAGCGCGGGCAGCACCTCGAGATCGCCGCGGAGCCGCGCCGGAGCCGCGCCGGTCGAGGCATCCCAGAACGGGTGCTCCGGGTGCATCCTGCCGCGCAGGTCGATCGCCGCGACGAGCACGTCGCCCGGGCGCGCCGCGAAGCTCGTGATGAGCCGCCGGGCCCGCCCCACGATGGCCACGGCCAGGGCGTTGTACGGGCTGCGCGCGCTCATGTGGCCCCCGACGATCGGCACGCCGTAGGCGCGCGACGCCGCCATCATGCCCTCCCAGACCGGCTCCAGCGCGCCGGCCGAGGTCCCCCAGACGACGTCGACCACGGCGAGCGGGCGGCCTCCCATCGCGTGGATGTCGCTGACGTTGACCATCACCGCGCTGTAGCCGGCGAACCGCGGGTCCCCTTCGAGGAACGCGGGCCAGATCCCCTCGGCCGCGAGGAGCAGGTGGCCGTCCCCGTCCGGGATGACCGCGCAGTCGTCGCCGAGCGCGATGGCGCCCGCGCCGCGCGCCGCGGGCGACGGGGCCGCGCCGGGGCTGCCGGCGGGCCAGGCCGCGCCGGCGCCGCCGGCCAGGTGCCGCGCCGGGATCTGCACGTCCTTCTTCGCGAGGATGCCCAGCGCGCCGCGCAGGTGGGCCGCGATGCCGGCGAGCATCAGCCGAACCCCGGCCCGGGCGGGCGGCGGGGCTCGTCGCCCGGCGGGTAGCTCGCGAGGTCGGCCTCCATCAGGTGGTGCGGGTGATCGCGGTGGGTGCGCTCCTCGAGGGAGCGCCAGTGGATGCTCTCGAAGAACGGGACGTTCGCCGCCTGGACGAGCGCGAGGAACCGCCGGCACCCCCAGCCGTGGGCCGTGGTGACCGCCTTGTGCACGAGGCCGCGGCCGACCACGCCCTGCTTGCGGTGGGCCCGCGCGACGCCGAGCCGGCCGCCGTGCCAGACGCCGGGCTCCACCTCGTAGATGCGCACCACGCCGACGACCTCCTCGCCCTCGCGCGCCCCGCGCTGCACGGCGACGATCGGGGACGCCGAGGCGTCCCACGCGTCCTCATCCGTGCCCCTGAACAGCCCTTGCTCGTCGCAGAAGATGGCCCGGCGCAAGCGGAGGTACTGGAGATAGGCCTCCCGGCTCTGCGCCAGCTCGAAGCTGTAACGTGGCGTCATCGGTGCTCTCCGAGGTGGGTGTCACGACCGCGGCGGGGTCCGCCGGCGCCGCGGCCCGCCCTGCCGCCTCGAAGCCCGAGAGCCCCGAGCAGGCGCCGCAGCGGGCGCAGCCCGCCTTCACGTCCGTCGAAAGCAGCCCGGCGCGCGCGAGCCGCGGGCCGAGGTGCGCGTAGAGCGCCCGCATGAAGTCCGCCGACGGCGGCGCGCGGTCGGCCGAGGGCGTCCCCGGGACGGGCACGAGCGGGACCAGGAACGGGTAGACCCCCATCGCGACGAGCCGCTCGCTCGCGCCGAGCAGCGCCTCCAGCGAGTCGCCGAGGCCGGCGATGAGGTAGGTCGACACCTGGCCGCGCCCGAAGACGCGCACGGCGGCCTCGAACGCCTCGAAGTAGCGCGCGACGCTCACCTCGGCCTTGCCCGGCATCACGGCCGCGCGCACCGCGTCCTCGACCGCCTCGAGGTGCATGCCCAGGCTGTCGACGCCGGCCGCGCGCATCCGCTCGAACCAGGCGAAATCCTCGGGCGGCTCGCACTGCGCCTGCACCGGCAGGCCGGCGGCCGCCTTGATGGCGCGCGCGCAGTCGGCGAGGTGCGCCGCGCCCCGGTCCGCGGACCGCGGCGTGCCGGTGGTCAGGGTCACGTGCCGCACCCCGTCGAGCCGCGCCGCCGCCTCGGCGACCTCGGCGAGCTGCTCCGGCGTCTTCTTCGCGAGGGTGCGGCCCGCCGCGAGCGACTGCCCGATCGCGCAGAAGGCGCACGCCCTGGCCGGGTCGCTGTACCGGACGCACGTCTGGAGCACCGTCGAGGCGAGGACGTCGGCGCCGTGCAGCAGCGCGATCTTGGGGTACGGGATCCCGTCCCGGGTCGAGAGGGCGTAGAAGCGCGGCGCCTTCACGAGCGCGATCGGCGCGAGCGCCCGGCCGTCGCGCTCGACCACCCCCGCCCCGTCGCGCCCGATCCGCGCCACGAAGGGCGATGTCGCGGCCGGGCCCGTGTGGATCGGGATCATCACCGTGGCGCCGCCGAGCGTCGCGGCCACGTGCCCGGTCGGCCCGGCCCCGCCGCGGCGCGAGGTCCACGCCGCGGCGCGACCGTCGCCCGGGCCGGCTCCGGGCTCCGGGGGGGCTAAAGGCGCGGCCCCGCCTCCGGGCGCGCCCCCGGGGCCCTCAACCACCCTCAGGCCGGACGACTGGAGCTCGGTGATCAGCGTCTGTGGTTCCATGGTCCATCACCGCACGATCGAGGGAGGGGGCCCCTGGGCTGCCGGGGCCGAGCGTGATCGAGCGCTCCGCCGCATCCATCCAGAGCCGCAGGAGGTCGGGGCGGGCGTAATGGCCCGCCGCATCCATCATCCGCTTTCGCTTCGTGATCAGGGCGAAGTCGAGCGTCGCGATGGCCATGCCCTCGCCGTCGGTCACCGGGGGGCACGCGTGCGCGCCCTCCGGGGTCACGATGGCCGTCATGCACCCGCCGCGCAGCACGCCCTGGAGCTGCTCGCTCGGCGCGATCTCGCGCACCTGATCCGGGGTCAGGAAGGCCGTGGCGTTCACCACGAAGCAGCCCGACTCCAGCGCGTGGTGCTTTATCGTCGCCTCCATCTGCTCGGCGAAGATGGGCCCGACCAGCGAGCCGGGGAACTGGCTGCAATGGATCTGCTCGTGCTGCGCGATCAGCGCGAACCGCGCGAGGGGGTTGTAATGCTCCCAGCAGGCGAGCGCCCCGATCCTCCCGACCGCGGTGTCCACGGTCCTGAGCCCCGCGCCGTCGCCCTGCCCCCAGATCATCCGCTCGTGGTACGTCGGCGTGATCTTGCGCCGCCGGAGCGCGAGGGCGCCGTCCCTGTCGAAGACGAGCTGCGCGTTGTACAGCGTCCCGTGGTCGCGCTCGTTCACGCCGAGCACCACGACCACGCCGTGCGCGCGCGCGGCGGCGGCCACCTCCCGTGTCACCGGGCCAGGGACGGTGACCGCCTCGTCGTAAAGCCGCATGTGCTCCTTGCCCATGGCGGGCGGGGGGAGCACGAAGGAGAAGTACGGATAACAGGGGACGAACGCCTCGGGAAAGACGCAGAGCTCCGCGCCCTCCTTCGCCGCCCTGGCGATCGCGGCGACGACGCGCTCGACCGTCCCGTCCCGGCTCCCGAGGACGGGGCTGAGCTGCACCGCGGCGGCCCTGACCTTGCGCCTGGTATCCATCGACCGACGCCGCGCCCGGCTAGAGCGTCCAGGAGTGCAGGATGAACGCGTCCTCGCGGCGGTGGAGCAGCTGGATGTCGAGCACGTCGAGCGGGCTGATCGGCTTGATGCCCGGGATCAGCGCGTGCTCGCCGTGGCCGTAGAGCGCCTGCAGCGCGAACCGACACGCATACACCTTGCCGCCCTCCTCCATGAACCGCACGATCTGCTGGTTCACCGCGAGGTGCCCGGAGAACGCCTCGCTGCCGAGCTTGGGAAAGCCGCGCTGCAGCCCGAGCGTGACGCCCGGCCCGTAGAGGAGGACCGATGTCTCGAAGCCCTTGCGCTGGAGGCGGATGGCGGTGAGCAGGTTGACGAGCCCGATGGACCCCTCGAAAGCCACCGTGTGAAAGGTGACCAGCGCCTTCTCTCCCGGCTTCGCCTTGACGTCCTCGAAGGCCTTCTCCTCGTAATCGACCAGGAAGTCACCGGTGTTGTACGCGGGATACGTCGGCTTCGGCATGGATCACCTCTCCCTAGTAATGAATCAGGTGAGACCATAGCGATCCTCCGAACGCAAGCGAAATGCAGGACTCTTTACTTTTTTGATCCCGTGTCGGTCGCGGCGGGGGCGCGGCGATGGCGCCGCTCGACGGGCTTGATTCGCGCGCGACCGAGGGCGATCGCGCGCGAGCCACGATCTCGATTTCGATCCTCGATCTCGAGGATTTCAATGATGTTTCGCGGGGCCGTCCGCGGGATGGGGCGGGCTCGGGGAGGGGAGGACGCGCGCGTCGGGCGGCGGCGCGGCAGAGGAGGGGCGGCGCTCCGCGCGGCTACCGCTGCTTCTTGCGCGCCTTGGTGCTCTTGCCGCCTTGCTTGCTCTTGCCGCCGCGGGCGCCCCTGCCCCCCTTGGCGTCCAGCGTGCTCTTGGTGGTCTTGACTCGACGCTTCGCCCGTGCGTCCGCCTCGCCGCGCCGGAGCCGACGCGGCCTCGCCTCGCTCGACTCCCCCTCTCCGGCGAGCCGCCGGGCGTAGACGGTGCGCCGGAGGATGGCCACGTCCTCGATCTGCACGAGCATCGAGTCGCCGATCGCGATGCGGTCCCCCGACCGGACGCCGATGACGCGCAGCCCCTCGTCGTCGATCTCGTACTGATCCGGGCCGAGCGACTCCATGCGGACGAGCACGTCGACGAACGGATCCTCGATGTTCACGTAGACGCCGGTCCCCACGATGCCCGTGACCGTGCCCTCGAAGAGGTCCCCGAGCCGCGAGCGCATGACGATCGCGCGGTGCAGGTCGACGACCTCGCGCTCCACCTCCATCGCCTTGCGCTCGCGCTCCGACGCCGTGATGGCCGCCTCGCGCAGCCGCTCCAGGGCCGCCTCGCTCCGGTCGATGCGCTCGCCGCGCAGCACCGCCCGGATGGCCCGGTGCGCCGTGATGTCCGGGTACCGCCGGATGGGCGAGGTGAAGTGCAGGTACGCGCTCGAGGCCAGGCCGAAGTGGCCCACGTTGGCCACGTCGTACACCGCCTGCTTCATCGCGCGGAGCAGCAGCATGTGCAGCACCTGCTTCTGCGGGTGCGCGTGGAGCTTCTTCAGGAACACCGACAGCCGCTTGGGCTCGGTCGCGTCCTCGGGGTCGAAGGCGAGCCCGAGCTCGGCGCACATGGTCGCGAACCGCTCGAGCTTCGCCTGGTCCGGCGGCGCGTGGTAGCGGAAGACGGTGGGGATGCTCTGGTCGACGACGAACTGCGCGCACGTCTCGTTCGCGAGGAGCATCAGCTCCTCGATGAGCTGGTAGGCCTTCGCCACGCCGGGGTCGTGGCTGCGCTTCTGCACGTCGAGGGGCGCGCCCGTCTCCGGGTCGAGCACCACCTTCGCCTCGGGCAGCTCGAGGTCGAGCGCGCCCCGCCGCATCCGCTTGCCGCGCAGCAGCCGGGCGAGGTCCCACATCACCTGGAGATCGTTCCGCAGCGCCTCGGCCTCGGGGCTGCGCGGCGGCTCGGCGGTGAGGCCGAGCGCGCGCGCCACGCCGGGGTAGGTGAGCTTCGCGATCGAGCGGATGTACCCCTCGACGACGCGCGCGCGCTTCACCGTCGCCGCCGGGTCGAGCTCGACTTCCACGCACAGGCAGAGCCGGATCACGCCCGGCAGGAGCGAGCAGAGGTTCGACGACAGCGCCCGCGGCAGCATCGGGATCGCGCGGTCGGGCAGGTAGATCGAGTTGGCCCGCGCGAGCGCCGCCTGATCGAGCGCGCTGCCGGGCTGCACGTAGTGCGAGACGTCGGCGATCGCGATCCAGGCCCGGTACGAGCCGTCCTCCTCGCGGACGACCCAGACCGCGTCGTCGTGGTCGCGCGCGTCCTCCGGGTCGATCGTCGGCATCGGCAGGTGGGTGAGGTCCGTGCGCCCGGCGAGCGCCTCGGCCGGCACGTCGTCGCCGAACGCCTCGGCCTCGGCGATCGCCTCCGCCGGGTGCTCCTCCTCGATCCCCTCGCGCACGAGGATCTTGGCGACCTCCACGTTCGGATCGCCGGGCATCCCGAGCACGGCCTCGACGACGCCCTCCGGGTTCTCCTCGGGCAGCGCCGGGAAGCGGGTGATGGTCACGACCGCCGCGGCGCCGTCCTCGGCGTCCGCCGGCCCGAGCGGCCCGCCCGGCTCGCGCGGCACGACCACGATCGGCCCGCGGACGCGGACGTCGTCCGGCTCGAGCCAGGCGCTCTTGCCGCGGCGCCGGAGCACGCCGGCCACGCGCGCGTGCCGCCGCTTGATCACGCGGACGACCTCCCCCTCCACGCCGCGCCGCGAGCGCGTCGCGATGCGCACCGCCACGGTGTCGCCGTGGAGCGCGCCGCCCATGGACTCGGGCGGGACGTAGACGTCCTCGGCCGCGCCGCCGAGCGACACGAAGCCGAAGCCGCGCGGGTTCACGCTGAGCGTCCCCTCGTGCTCGGCGCCGCGCCCCTCGACCTGCCGCTGGCTCAGGCGGAACCGCTGGCCCGGGAGGGCGACGATGCTCCCCTCCAGCGACAGCTCCTCGAGCAGGCGCTGCAGCTTCGGGTACCGGCTCGGCGCCACGCCGAGCCGCTCCGCGATCTCGTTCGCGTGCAGGGCGCGCTTGAAGGACGACAGGAGGTCGACGACCGCCTCCCGGCGGCGCGCGCCGGAGCCGGTCGTCGGGGAGTCTCCGCGGGAGGAGGGACACATGCCGAGTCGACTAGCACGAGTCTCCTCTCGCTGGCTGCCCCGGCTCCGGTCCGGTATGCCTCGAGCCCAACCACGAGCCACCGGGACCGATGCTGCTGAACTCGATCGCCCTGCTCCTCGCGCTGGTGCTCCTCTTCGTCCTCGCCGGCCGAGGCGCCGTCTTCGCCGTACGTCCGGGCAGCGATCGACAGGCTGGGCGTGCCCGGTTCCTCGTCACGCTCTTCCGGCTCGCGCTCTTCCTCGCCATCGCGGCGAGCGCGGTGCTCATCGTCGAGTACCAGAACGCGGGCGACCCTGCCTTCTGCGGCGTCACCTCGGGCTGCTTCGCCGTCAGGGTATCGCCGTACAGCCGGCTCCTCGGCGTCCCGCTGCCGAACCTCGGGCTCGCCGCGTACACGACGCTCCTCGCCGGCTCGCTGCTCGCGCGGGAGCGCTGGCACCACGCGGCGCTCGCGGCCGCCTCGGCCGCCGGCGGGCTCGCCGCCCTGGTCCTGCTCGGCCTGCAGGTCTTCGCGATCGGCGCGCTCTGCGCGTGGTGCGTCGCCGTCGACCTCGCCGCCCTCGCCGCGGCCGTCGCCGCGGCGCTCCTCGCGCGGCAGGCGCGGCGCACGCCGCGCGAGGCCTTCGATCGCGCCGCGCAGGGCGGCCCCGTGAGCACCGCCGCGTGGGGCGCCGCCGCGGCGGCCGCCATCGGCCTGCCGTTCCTCTGGGGGAATCACCCGGTCATCCCGCCGCTCCCGGCGGAGATCGCGGCGATGCAGGCGCCGGGCAAGATCACGGTCGTCGCCTTCACCGATTTCGAGTGCCCGTTCTGCCGCAGGCTCCACCCCGAGATGAGCAAGATGGAGGAGCCCTACGGCGAGCGGCTGCGCCACGTGCGCAAGATGGTGCCGCTCCCCGGCCACCCCGGCGCGCTCCCCGCGGCGCAGGCCTACGTCTGTACGCCCGAGGAGAAGCGCGAGCAGGCCGCCGCGCTCCTCTACAGCGCGTCGCCGCGCAAGCTGACCGAGGAGGGCGTGGTCTCCGTCCTGCGCCCGCTCGGCCTCTCGCCCGCCGAGCTCTCGGCGTGCATGTCGTCGCCCGCGACGAGGGCGGCGATCGACGCCGACATGGCGCTCTATGGGCGGATGGAGGCGCGCGGGCTCCCGTTGACCTACGTCGGGCGGCGCGTGGTCCTGGGGTACAACCCCGAGCGGCTCCGCGAGGCGCTGCGCCGCGAGGCGGCCGGAGAGCAGCTCGGCCTGCCCCTCGCGTGGCTCTTCGTCGCCCTCTTCGGGGTGTCCGCCGTCGCGGTGGCCGTGAGCAGCGGGGAGCTCCTGCGTCGCTCGCAGCCCTCGTCCCCCTCGCCCGGCTCCCCGCCCTCGTCGCCCTCGCCCGGCGCGTCGCCCGCGTCGCCCGCGTCGTCCGCGCGGACGTGACCACACCGTCGCCCGTCGCCTGCGTCGGCGAGGGCGGGCGCGGGGGTCGGGGTGGGATCGGACGCGGGGTGCTCCGCGCCCGCCGCCGCCTTCCGCGGCCGGTCGCCGGGTGACACAATGGTTCATGTCCGATCATCCCGAGCTATCCGGCAAGCTCCCTCTGGAGTTCTTTCGCCAGCTACCCAAGACCGATCTCCACGTTCACCTCGACGGCTCCCTTCGCCTCGAGACGATCATCGATCTCGCCCGGAGCCACCGGGTCGAGCTCCCGGCGTACGAGCCGCCCGAGCTGCGCCGGGTGATGAACCTGGGCCAGAACTGCGGCTCCCTCGTCGAGTACCTCAAGGCGTTCGACATCACGCTGCGCGTCCTGCAGACCGAGGAGGCGCTCTCCCGCGTCGCCTACGAGCTCGCGGAGGACGCCGCGCGCGAGAACGTCCGGTACATGGAGGTCCGCTACTCGCCGATGCTGCACACCCGCCTCGGGCTGCGCCTGACCAGCGTGGTCGAGGCGGTGCTCTCCGGGCTCCGCGCGGCGCACGACGCGCTGGGCATCGAGAGCAACGTCATCCTCTGCGGCATCCGCAACATCTCGCCGGAGTCGTCGCTGGAGATGGCGGAGCTCGCGGTCGCCTACAAGGGCCGCGGCGTCGTCGGGTACGACCTCGCCGGCGCCGAGTACGACCACCCGGCGAAGCACCACAAGGCCGCCTTCCAGCTCGTGCGCCAGAACAACATCAACTGCACCATCCACGCGGGCGAGGCGTACGGGCCCGAGTCGATCGCGCAGGCGCTGCACGTCTGCGGCGCGCACCGCATCGGCCACGGGTGCCGCCTGCGGGAGGACGGCGACCTGCTGCACTACATCAACGATCACCGCATCCCGCTCGAGTGCTGCCCGTCATCGAACGTGCAGACCGGCGCCGTGCGCGACCTCGCCTCGCACCCGCTCAAGCTCTACCAGAGCCTCGGCCTGCGCGTGACGGTCAACACCGACAACCGGCTCGTCACCGACACGACCGTGTCCCAGGAGCTCTGGCACTGCCACACGCGGATGGGGTTCGGGCTGAAGGAGATCAAGTCGATCATCGTGGCGGGCTTCAAGAGCGCGTTCCTGCCGTTCCACATCAAGCAGGCCTACCTCCGCCGCGTCACCGAGGATCTCGAGCGCTTCTCGGCCGACGGATCCATCCGCGCCGCGAGCGCCGCGCCCCCCGCCCTCGAGGGCGTCCCCAGGGACGGATCGAGGCCGGGCGCGCCCGCGACCGTCGAGAAGGCGGTCAACTGAGCGCCGCGTCGAGCAGGCCCCCCCGCTCGGCCGCCCTTCCACTCAGGCCCTCCTGCTCAGCCGCCCTTCCACTCGGTCCGCTGCACCACCGGGAGCTGCAGCGCCCGCTCGCGGTCGAGGTCGAGCGACCCGAGGTGGATCGCGATCGGCGACTGGACCCACTTGAAGATCGACCGGGAGAACAGCGCGGCGAACTTCTCCGCCCAGGCGCAGAGCGCCGCCGGATCCCTGTCGGGGAACAGGCTGGGGAGCGCCGCCGCCACCTCGTCGGCCGCGAGCTTCTCCGCGCCGTACAGGTAGAGGCACGCGTCGAGGACCTCGAACGGCATGAGCTCGGCCTCGCCCGACTGGTTCTCGGCGAGCTCCGGCCCCGCGGTGGTGGCGAGCGTCTGCTGGATCCCCTTCCAGCCGAAGCGCCGGGAGAGCCGCTCGAGCAGGGCGATGACCACCGTCTTCGGCAGGTTGGCGATCACGCTGAACGCCCCCTCGAGATCGCCGCCCATCGTGGTGTAGCCGAGCGCCTTCTCGCTCATGTTCCCCGTCTGCAGGAACAGCGCGCCGCTCGAGTTCGCCCAGTTCCACATGCGCCCGCCGCGGATGCGCGCCTGCACGTTCTGCCGCGTGAGCTCGGTCAGCGAGCGATCGTCGCCGAGCATCGACTGGGCGGCCTCGAGCTCCCGCGGGAACGCGTCCTCGATCGGGATCACCGCGAACGACACCCCGAGATCGGCCGCGATCTGCGCGGCCGCCCGGTGCGTGGCGTCGCTGGAGTAGCGCGAGGGCATGAAGAACGCGTGGAGCGACGCCCCGACCCGCTCCCGCAGCGCCGCGCCCTCGAGCCCCGGGTGGAGGAGCTCCACCGCGCGGTGCGCGACGAGCAGCGTGAGGAGCGAGTCGCGGCCGCCCGAGAGCGCGAGGCCGATGCTCTTGAAGGCGCCGATCTTGCGGTAATAGTCGGCGACGCCGAGCGCGAGCACCTCGTAGAAGTCGTCGAGCAGCTCGTCGCGCGGCGAGGCCGACGGCGGCGCCGCGGCGGGCAGGAACGGCGTCGTGCCCGGCGGCGGGGCGGGGTAGGCGAGGCGCGAGCGGTCCGCCGTCTGGCCGTCGATCCGGAGGGCCTTGACCATCTGCGGGGAGGTGCGGCGGAACTCCTCGAGATCGCTGCGCCAGGTGCTCGCCTCGCGGCGGCAGCGCGTCGTCCGGTCGAGATCGACCACCGCCGCGGCGAACCCCTCGCGGAACCGCGGCGCCTCCAGCATCGGGCGGCCGTTCTGGTTGATGAGCCCGCCGCCGTCGAAGACGAGCCCGTCGTTGCCGCCGACCAGGTTCGCGTACACGATCGTGCACTGGTTGTCCGACGCGCGGGTCGCGATCATCTCGCGCCGGGTGCCCACCACGCCGGCGCGGAACGGCGACGCCGAGATGTTGCAGACGATCTCGGCGCCCGCGTAGCAGCGGCGCCGCATCGGGCCCTCGGGCGACCAGATGTCCTCGCACACCTCGACGGCGATCGTCCCGAAATCGAAGGTGTAGATGCGGTCGCCGCAGGGCACGCCGCCGGCGTCGAGCTCCATGAACGGCATGCCGCGCGAGAACGTCCGCGCCTCGTAGAAGATGTTGTACGTCGGCAGCTTCTCCTTGGGGGAGAAGGCGATCACCCGGCCCCCGTGGACGACCGCGCCCGCGTTGAACAGGTCCCCCCCCACGCCGACGGTCACGCCGATGATGAGCACGGTGCGGAGCGCCGCCGTCTCCTGCGCGAACCGGTGGAGCTCGCGCCGCTGGCTCTCGACGAACGCCGGCCACTGCACGAGATCCTCGGCCGCGTAGCCGCCGATCGCCTGCTCGGGGAAGACCGCCAGGGTCACGTCCTCGCGCGCCATCGAGCGGGCGAGCGCGATGCACCTGTCGGTGTTCGAGCGGACCGCGCCGACGGTCGAGTTCACGTTGGCGATTCCGATCTTGACGAGTCGCATCGGGCGGCAGCCTAGCGCGGCAACACGGCGCTGAGCAGGCCGAAGAGCTTGTCGAGCTCCCCCGGCGTCACGCGCCGCTTCGCCCTCACCCGGTCCCCCTCGGCGAAGAACCCGATCGGGTCGACGACGCGGAGCTTCACGATGGCGATGCGGACCGTGGTCGCGCGCTCGATCTCCTCGTTGAGGGCGGCCGCGTCGCGGGCGGCCTGCTCCGGGCTCGCGCTCGCGCCGTCGAGCGCGACCACGGCGCCGCCGTCGTCGGCCAGCGTCACGGCGGCCTCGAGCGCGCCGAGGGTGGGCGGCACGCGCGGCGCGCGCGGCGCCCGGAGCGTCCTCGCCGGGTCGAGCGCCACGGCGCGCGCGGCCTCGTCGCCCGTCGGGTCGGGGAAGCCCCCGGTGCCGACGAAGCGCCGCGCCTCGCGCGCCTTGGCCTCGGGCAGCACGACGAGGAACGTCGGCTCCACGCTCGCCACCACGCGGGTGTGCCCCCGGATCGTCACGCGCACGGCCGGGACGCCGAGCCCGCTCTCCCGGGCCCCCGGCGGGTCGCTGCGCGAGAGGAGCGTGTCGAGCGCCGCCTGCAGGCGGTCCTCCGGCACGCTGTGCTCCAGGACGACGACCGCCTCGTTCGCCGCGTCGACGCGAGGCGCGGTGATGAAGGCGCGCTCGACGTCCCGCTCCGGATCGAGCCCGGTGCCCGCGAGCACGGGGCCCCACAGATCGAGCGCCGCGAGCCGCGCCATGATGGGGTGGCCGCGGGTCCTGTCGGCGTAGACGAGCACCGAGACCCGCCCCCCCGCGATCGACTGCGCGATCGCGGCGGCGTTGCGCGGCCTCGGGGGAGGCGGCGCCTCGGCGTCGGGCGGCTTGCCCGGCGCGGCGCCGCACGCGACGGCGAGGAGGGCGAGGCCGGCGACGAGGAGCCGCAGCGATGCCCGGCGCGTCGCCGCGAGGGGCCGTGGGCGGACGGGCTGCTTCACCCGGGCGACGTTACCGGCACCCACCGGATCCCGCCAGCGGAGCGGGCCCGTCCGGGGCGCCGGAGCGCCGGCGCGCGCGGGGGGGCGGCGGATGACGCGCGGAGGTGCGCGGGCGCGCCGCCTCGTCCTTCGCGCGCCGGGGCGCGGCCCGCCCATCCCCCTTCCTCAGGTCGAGACCTGGAGTAGGATGCCTCCTCCGCGGTCCACGCCGAGGCTGTGCGCGCCGCGAGGACCGTGTCTCGCAAGGCCGCGGGCGCGGAGCCCGATCCCACGTTGAACGAGGAGTGTCACCCCATGGCGGTCCGCCCTGCTGATCTGCACGCGATCCCCCTGTTCGAGCGAATCACGGAGGAGCACCTCGACGCGCTGATGAAGGCGTTTCAGCGCCAGGAGGTCCCCTCCGGCCACGTGCTCTTCGAGGCCGGGAGCGCGCCCTCGCACCTGCTCCTCCTGGTCCAGGGTGAGGTCGCGCTGATCGAGGCGGGCGAGACGCGCTTCCGCCTGAGCCCCATCTCGCCCATCGGCGAGCTCGGCGCGCTGACCGGCATCCGGCGGATGACGACGGCGGTGACGACGCAGCCGTCGGAGATCTGGCGCATCGGCATCGCCGAGCTCCGGGACTTCTTCGAGGCGCACGGCGACGTCGCCTACCCGTTCTACAACAACCTGCTCAACGTCGTGGCCGGCAAGATCCGGCGGGACGCGCGGCGCCTCGAGGAGGTCCGCGCGAACCTGATCCGCACGCAGAAGTCGATGAAGCGGCTGCTCGAGCTCGTGCTCGACAGCGAGGAGACGCCGCTGAGCAAGGTCATCTGCTCGACGCTCGAGGATCTGATCGAGAAGAACCGGCGCTCGCACTACCTGGTCGAGCCCGCCCACACGCTGAAGAGCTCGGTCCGCCTCGACAGCGGCGCCCTCGTCCCCGTCACCGAGCTCTCCGACGGCTGGCTGCGCCTCGCCGGCCTGCGCGACGCCGAGAAGGGTGCGTACTGGAGCGGCGTGCTCATCCTGCCGACGCGCGAGATCCCGGTGAGCGGGACCATCGACTCGGTGAGCGAGCAGGGCGCGCTCGTGAAGCTCGATCTCCTGATCGACGAATACGCCACCGCGCTCCAGGACTACCTGACGCGCCTGCAGATGCTGGATTTCGTGGTCTGACGCCCCCGCGGCATCCCGGGCGCGGCCGCCGTGATCGCGGCCTCGCTGCGTCGCCCATTGCCAGGGTCGTGCCCGGTGATCTACCGTTCGATCGGTTCACTGACATCGCAACGCCGAGCCGAAGTGGCGGAATGGCAGACGCGGCGGATTCAAAATCCGCTGTCCTCACGGGCTTGTGGGTTCGAGTCCCACCTTCGGTACCGATGACGAATCCCTGGACGGAGGTCGTCCAGGTGGAGCTCGCCCCTTGCAAGCAAGGGGGGGGCGGCCCTTTGGGGGCTCACCGGAGGGGCTGAAGTGCAGGCGAGCCACAAAAGGGGCTCGCCGGAACGCAAGCCCCGGAGGCGAGCCCCCAAAGGGCCGCACCGCCCAGGCGAGCGCGCTTGCACATGCGGCCAGTCCTCCGCGGTTGACGGGGGCTGCGCGGGCGGGTTTGCTGTCCTGCCTCGGGCGGCGCGCGGTCGTCCGTGACGCTGGGCGCGCGTGGGCGGTGCGCTCCGCCGAAACCACACGCCGCAAGGCCTGCTACGCTCGGCGTCCATGTCGCGTCGGAGCGGAGCCGTCGAGCGCCTGGGCGCGTTGATCCAGCGGAATACGTCGCTGGCGGCGCCGGCTGAGGTGGAGACCTCGCCGATGCCGTTTCGCGAGTGGGAGGCGGCCGTGGGGTCGCGCATCGCGGCGCGCGCCAGGCCGCTCAAGCTGGAGCGCGGCGTGCTCCACGTCCAGGCGGCGAGCTCGACCTGGGCGCAGGAGCTCTCGATGCTCGGCGACGTGATCCTCGCGCAGCTCCGGTCGCGCGGCCTCCCGGTGCAGTCGCTCCGGTTCCGCGTCGGCAAGGTGGCGCCGGTCGCGCGGCCCCCCTGGCGCGAGGAGGTGCGCCCCGCGCCGCGGGAGGCGCCGCTCCCGCCCGAGGTCCGGCTGGAGCTCGGCAAGGTCGTCGATCCCGACCTGCGCGACGCGATCGCGAAGGCCGCCGCGCGCAACCTCGGCTGGCAGGAGGCGGAGGCGAGCGCGCTTCCCCGCGACCCGTCGCCGCCGGGAGCGCGCGCGGCGCGACCCGCGGCCGCGGCGCCCGCCTCGCCGGGCGCCGCCGTGGGCGTGGCGCCCCCCACCGCCGCCTCGCCGGGCGCCGCCGTGCGCGGGGCGCGACCCGCCGCCGCGGCGCCCGCCTCGCCGGGCCACGAGGCCTCGGACGCTACTTCGCTGCGACGAGCCGCTCGAGACCCTCGATCCGTTGCATCAGGAACCGCTCGGTCGGACCGAACGAGGGCGCCATCCGGCGCAGGTCGTCGAGGTAGATCCTGAGCGGCTGGATATCGAGCGACTTGACGCGCCGGACCACGGTGTAGAGCTCGTCGACGACGGGCCCGGGCAGCGGGCGCCGCGCGATCGTGAACAGCTCGAACGCGTAGTTGACCCAGCTCCCCTTGGTCGTGGCGCCCGCGAGGCGCGCCGCGTAGCGGGCGGCGAGCTCCGCGGCCGGCATCTCCAGCGGGACGTTCGTCCGCGCGCGGCTCAGGATGTCGATCAGCACGGTCTGCAGGATGCGCTCGGCCTCCTCGCTCCGGCCCATCGCGAGCGCCTTGTCGGCGAGGCTCGCGAGCAGGCGCAGCGACTGGAAGCCCTTGGAGCCGCCGTCGCCCGTCGGGCTCGTGAGCTCGGTCGGGTCGTCCGACATCTTGCGCATCTCGGTCAGCGCCATCGCGCCGAGCGTCGCCGTCGCGCGCCGGAACTCGACCCCGTACGCGTCGTGGGGCCGCGACTCCTCCCCGCCGTAGAGCAGCATCTCCTGGCTGCCGATCACGATCCGGTCGCCGTCGTTCAGCTCGCGCTGGCCGCTGATGCGCGACCCGTTGACGTACACGCCGTTCCTGCTCTCGAGATCGAGCACCGAGACGCCGTCGGCGCGCACCTGCAGGCTCGCGTGGCGCCGCGACACCAGCGGATCGTCGAGCGAGAGCTGGCAGTCGCCGCTCCGGCCAATCACGAAGGGCCCTTCGGGGAGCTCGAAATCGTGCGCCAAATACCGGAGGCGGAAAGGCATGGTCTATTTCAGTGCGCCGAGGCGCTCGAGCCCTTCGATGCGCTGGAGGATGAACTTCTCCGCCGGGGTACGCTCTCCCGCTCGTTCGCGGAGCCGCTTCGCGTAGCCACGGAGGACGGACATGTCGACGGCCTTCACCTTGCGCAGGACACTATACAGCTCATCGACGAGGTAGGCGGGGAGCAGGAGCTCGAGCCGCGTGTTGAGCTCGAAAATATAGTTGATCCAGGCGCCGCGCCCGGTGGCCGCGGCGAGGCGGGCCGCGTAGGTGCTCGCCTTCTCGACCAGCTCGGGCTGCACGGCGCCGACGCCCCCCTCCCGGGCCTTCGTGAGGATGTCGCTGAGCGAGCGCTGGAGGATGCGCTCCGCCTCGTCGACGCGCCCCAGGGCGAGCGCCTTGTCGGCGACGCTGCCGATGAGGCTCAGCGCGTGGACGCGCTTGTCGGGGTGCTGCGGGATGAGCCCCGGCAGCGACCGTCGCGAGGCGATGGCCGTCGCGCCGTCGTCCTCGCCCGCGGGTATCTCGCTCATGTCGACGGTGCGCGCGTTCTGCGCCTGCCGCATCCAGAGCGGCGCGCTCCGCGGCGAGTGCGCCGAGCTCGGCTCGATCGCCCCGAGCAGGAACATCTCCTGTCCCCCGATCGCGATCTTGTCGCCGTCGGACAGGATGTGGCGCCCCGAGATCCGGGCCCCGTTGATGAGCACGCCGTTGCGGCTGCCGAGATCCTCGATCGCGACGCCGCTCTCACTGACGGTCAGCAGCGCGTGCCGGCGCGACACCAGCGGGTCGTCGAGCGACAGCTGGCAGTCGGCGCTCCGTCCGATGAAGAACTCGCCGAGCGGCACCTCGAGATCGTGGGCGAGGTAGCGCAATCGGATGCCCATGATCGAGCCATACCAACAGCCCAAGAGGCCGTCAAAAGTCAGCTTCTGGCCCGCGTAGCATTGGTTTGCAAGCCCACAAGAACCGTCCTGGAGCGGGGACGGAGACGTCCGTTGTCCTCTCACAGTATCGCACTGGCGGGGCGTCCGTCCGGCATGTCTGGACGGGGGGCTCAGGGGTGGCGCGAGAGGACCCGGAGCAGCGTGAGGATGAGCCGCGGGTGCGCGACGAGGCCGTAGATCTTGAGGTCGCCGCGTGCCACGAGGCGCGTGAGCTCGCGCAGGGGGCCGCTCTGGCGGCGGTGCAAGAGCCCCAGCATCGGGAACCGCAGCCAGCGGTGAAACGCGATCTCCGGGAGGCGGAACAGTACGTCCTCGTCGCCGCAGAACGTGACGGACGGGATGCCGATGGCGCCGTCGTGGATCGTGAGGCGCCCGTGATCGAAGCGCATCGTCATCGACGTGCCGGAGTCCTGCGCGACCACGAGCACGGAGCCGCGCAGCGTCCGGAAGTCGGACACGCGCCTCGCGTCGCGCGCGAGGTGCTCCCGGATGAGCCTGCCGAAGTGGGCGGCGAGCGGGTTCTCCTCTGCGCCCGGGGCAAGGTCGACGATGGGCTGCATGGGCTCGCGCTCCGCCTTCAAACGGCCGCGCGCGACGCGTCCACCCCGATGTCGCGGCGGAGCACCTTGCCGTCGAAGTCGATGGCGTCGGCCGCGCGGAACGCGCGCTCCCGCGCCTCCGCGAGCGAGCCGCCCGCGGCCGTGACCGCGAGCACGCGGCCGCCCGCCGTCACGATCGCGCCGTCCCGCTCGGCCGTGCCCGCGTGGTTCACGAACGCGCCCTCGACGGCGGCCGCGGCGTCGAGGCCGCGGATGACGTCGCCGGTCACGGGCGCCGCCGGGTAGCCGCGGGCCGCGAGGACGACGGTGAGCGCGTGGCGGCCGGGGGCGACGCGCGCCGCCCCGGGGTCCAGCGCGCCCGCCGCGACCGACGCGCAGAGCTCGGCGACGTCGCCCTCGAGGAGCTCCATGAGCGCCTCGCACTCCGGGTCGCCGAAGCGGACGTTGTGCTCGAGCAGGATGGGGTCGCCCTCCGGCGTGATCATCAGGCCCGCGAACAGCACCCCGCGGAAGGGCCGCCCCTCCGCGCGCATGCCGTCGATCGTCGGCCGGAGGATCTCGCGCTCGACGCGCGCGGCCAGGGCAGGGGTGACGCGGGGGCTCGGCGCGAACGCGCCCATGCCGCCCGTGTTCGGCCCGGTGTCGCCCTCGCCGACCCGCTTGTGATCGCGCGCCGCCGGCAGGACGAAGATCGCCTGGCCGTCGCTGATGGCGTGCAGGCTGGCCTCCTCGCCCCGGATCGCGTCCTCGAGGATCACGGCCGCGCCGGCGTCGCCGAAGCGGCGCTCGACGAGCATGTCCTTCGCGGCCGCGAGCGCCTCGTCGACGGTCGTCGCGACGACGACGCCCTTGCCGGCGCAGAGCCCGTCGGCCTTCACGACGATGGGCGCGCCGCGCTCGCGGATGACGCGCGCCGCCTCGTCGAAGGAGCGCGCGATCGTGAACGGAGCGGTCGGGATCCCGTGGCGGGCCGCGAACTCCTTCAGGAACGCCTTCGACCCCTCGAGGCGCGCCGCCTCGCGGCTCGGCCCGAAGACGGCGACGCCCGCGGCGGCGAGCGCGTCGGCGACGCCCGCGCAGAGCGGCGCCTCGGGCCCGACGACGACCAGGTCGACGCGCTCGCGGACGGCGAGGCGGGTCGCCTCCTCGGGCGAGGGCGAGGCCAGCGCGGCGCGGCGGATCGGGGCGCGGCCGGCGCCGCCCGCCGCGTGGGTCCCGGCGTTCCCGGGCGCCACGATCACCTCGGCGACCGAGGTCGATCGCGCGAGCGCGCGCGCGAGGGCGTGCTCGCGCCCGCCCGAGCCGAGCACGAGGATGCGGCGGTCTGATCGACGGATGTTCGCGGTGGAGCTCACCCCCGCGCGCTACCACGCGGCGCCCCTCGCTGTCGAGGCGCCTCGCGCGGTCGCCGGCCGGCGGGGGCTCCGCGGCGCCCGACATCGTGATAGAAGCGCGCCGAGGAGCGCGCGGCGCGGCTCAGCCGGGGTCGGACGCGCGTCGCCGGGCCATCTCGTGAGGGGAATCTCGTGAGAGGAATCTCTTGAGGGGAATTTCGTGACGGGCTCGGAAGGCGGCTCCTTGTGCATTCTGGAGGGGACGACGAACGCGGATCCCCGCCGTGGAGACGAGCGATGACTCACCGGGCTTCGTGGGACGAATACTTCATGCGCATCGCCGAGGTCGTCGCGTCGCGGGCGACCTGCGATCGGAAGCACGTCGGCGCGGTGATCGTGCGCGACAAGAGCATCCTCGCGACCGGGTACAACGGCTCGATCCGCGGGCTGCCTCACTGCGACGAGGAGGGGCACCTGATCGAGGACGGCCACTGCGTGCGCACGATCCACGCCGAGGCCAACGCCATCATCCAGGCCGCGCGGAACGGGGTGCGGATCGACGGCGCGACGATCTACGCCACGGCCTCGCCCTGCTGGGGCTGCTTCAAGATGATCGCCAACGCGGGGCTCTCGCGGATCGTCTTCGGCGAGTTCTACCGGGACGAGCGCATCTTCCGGTTCGCCACGGAGCTCGGGATCGAGCTCGCCCCGCTGGCGCGGCGCGAGCCGCCCGCCTGAGGCGTCACGCGGCGGGGGTGGGCGCAGCGCGCTGATGCGACCACAAAAAATAAGTGGGCCCGCCACACTCGCTTTCCGCTACCGTTGCTCCCTTCCGGGCCTGGCGGGGTTCACGGCGCGCTGTCGGCGGACCCATGAGGTCCCAGGCGCTCACGCCTGACGAGGACACTTCGTAGTCGAACCTCGGTTCCTTGTCGAGCCCCATGGCGCTCGCGGCGCGCTTCTGTCAGGGCATCAGGGTTCAGCGCCGCCGGGGCGCGGCGTCCGGCGGGCCGGGCTCCTCGTGGCTTCTCCTGGGGCGCTCGGGTCGAAGCGGCGGGGCGCCCGGGACTTGCCTCGTACGGGAAGCCCCGTACGCTTGGAGATGTCGTGGATCCGTTCGATTCCGAGGACGAGGGGCGGGGCAGCCGGCTCATCCCGGCGCTTCTCTTCATAGGCACGGCGGCGCTGGCGGCCGCTGCGCTCCGGTTCGCCTGGCAGCAGCCGGCGGTCATGGCGGTGGTGCTCGGCGGTGTCCTCGCGTTCGCCGCGGGCCGCTGGCTCGCTCGCCGCAAGCTGCGCAGGCTGCTCCGCTCGGGCGACGTGCGGTCGGTGCTGCAGCGCTGGTCGCCGACGCTGCACCGCATCCCGCACCCGGCCACGATGGCCCCGCTCATGACGGCCACGGCGTTCGCGGCGTATGGCTGGGTCGAGAAGGCGCGCGCGGCCATGGCCGCCGCCGAGCGCGGGCCTGCGTGGGACGCGGCGCTCGAGCACCGGCTCTTCCTCGACACGCTCCTCTACACCTTCGAGGGCGATCGCGACGCGGCGCTCGAGCAGGCGGGGCGCCTGCAGCGCCTCCCCCTCCCGGACGTCAGCTCTGCCTTCCGCGATCGCGTGGTCACGCTGCGGGCCGCCGCCGGCGCGCTCGCTCGCGCCTTCGCCCACAAGAGCGTGCCGGGCGATCGCGCGCTGCTGGAGCGCGCGAGCGAGGCCAGCCCGCTCGTGTTCTGGGCGATGCGTTACGCCGCGGCCGTGGTGGCCATCGACGAGGGCGAGCTCGCCCGGGTCGAGGCGCTCCTCGCCAACGCGCCGTCGTGGCCGCAGGAGTCCACCTTCCGCGCCTTCCACGACGAGATCGCCGACCGCGCGGGCCTCGCCCGGCCGATGGGCGCCTGACGCACCCGAGCTCCCGATCCGCGCGCGGAGGCCAGCTTGGCCGGCGTTTCCGCGCTGCGCGCCCGTGTGGGGGCCGCTCAGCCCTCGAACAGCGTGCGGATGTAGCAGCAAGCGCGCGCCTCAGAGGCAGCGCTGGCCGTGCCGTCCGGCGGCTCCGGCACGAACGCGCCGACCGCGCCGAGCGCGCCGCCGATCGTGAACGTGCGCAGCGCGATCCTCACGCGCATTCCCGCGAAGCACGGCTTGCGGTAGGCGACCTCCACGCGGCGGGCGAGCAGCGCCGTGCTGCGCCCGTGCGCGGCGAAGCGCCGGAGCGCCGCCTCCGCGAAGATCCGCGGGTACACGAGCGAGTTCACGTGCTGGTTTGCGTCCGTGTGATCGAGGCCGAACGCCACGGCGATCGGATCCAGGGTCGGCTCGGGATCGAGCGGCTGCGCGCCCTCCGGCAAGCCCATCAGCGACTCCGGTGAGCGCCAGGGGTAGCGCTCCGGCGGCACGGCCGGCAGATCCGGCGACTCGAAGCGCAGCACCTTGCGCTCCCCCGGCGCCGCGAACGGCCGCGTGAAGACGTGCTCCGCGAACACGCGGCCCGCCGGGATCGGCTCGCCGGCGCCGGGCGGCGGGCGGCCATAGGTCCGGCTGCGGCGCGCCGTGGCCGAGAGCCACATGGCCAGGATCAGCCGGTTCACGTCGGAGGCGGCGTCCTCGGTGTGCGCGAGCTGGTAGATGCCGCGCACATGGAGCGGCTCTCGCGCCGCGATCGGACCCTCGCCGCCCTCGATGACGAGGCGCGTGAGGATCGGGATGATCCCGTGGGAGCCCATGAGCGCCGCGATGGGGCTCCCGTGGATGAGCTTGCTCCAGATCGCGGGCCCGAGGCCGTGCGGGAGCGCGTCCAGCATCACGTGGCCGGTCTGGCTCACGTCTTCGAAGCGGAGGTGCATGACGGCCGTCGCCTGCTGCTGCTCGGGGACACGCGGCGCATCGGGGAAGTGATCCATGCGCCCTCTCCATAGCCGACGCAGCCGCTCGCCGCATGATCGGGCCGACGCGGGCAGGCAGAGCGGCGAATCCCGGGGTCACAGGCGTCCGGCGGCGCGGCCGCATGGTACGATGGCCGCGTGACGCTCCTGAAGATCGCCCACATCGGCAACCCCGTCCTCAGGCAGCGCGCGCGCGAGGTCACGCAGGAGGAGCTCTCCTCCCGCGCCATGCAGGCGTTCATCGACGATCTGGTGGAGACGATGCGCGACGCGAACGGCGCGGGCATCGCCGCCCCGCAGGTCCACGTCCCGGTGCGCGTCTTCGCCGTCGAGGTGAAGGACAACCCTCGTTATCCGTACAAGCCCAACATTCCGCTCACGATCGTGGTCAATCCGGTGATCGAGCCGCTCACCGAGGAGACGTTCGAGAACTACGAAGGGTGCCTGAGCGTCCCGAACCTGAGGGGCGTCGTCGATCGCCATACCGAGATCCGGCTGACCGGCCTGGATCGCGACGGGCGGCCGATCGATCGCGTCCTGCGCGGGCTCTCGGCGGGCACCTTCCAGCACGAGAAGGACCACGTGGACGGCGTGCTCTTCGTCGATCGCGTGAGGGATCCGCGGACGCTCTGCACGTGGGCGGAGTTCGACCGCTACCACAAGCAGGCGTTCGTCGAGCGCATCGTCCCGTTCATCCAGCGGATGGGCGGCTGAGCGGCCTCGCCGCGGCGATCGCTCGACGCACGGACCAGAGCGCTCGGGACGAGCCCGAGCGCTCTGCTGGAGGCGCGCCTTCGCCAAGGCGGCGCGGGCGTGGCGGCGCCGGCGTCACGAGCCGCCGCCGGTCCGCTCCTCGCGCTCGATCTGCTCCTGGTAGGCGACGCTGTAGCGCGCCCACGGGCGCAGCTTGAGGCGGCGATACCCGATGGGCTCGCCGGTGCCCTCGCACATCCCGTAGGTCCCTTCCCTCATCTTGGCCAGCGCGCGATCGATCTCGGCGAGCACCCGGACATCGCGCTCCAGGAGCTTCGAGGTCAGCGAGGTGGCGCCCTCGGCGTTGGCCTCGTCCATCTCATCGCCCACCTCGCGCGAGATGTCGCGCTCCGCGTGCTGCCGCTCATCGATCATGGCGACGAGGCTCGCCCGGCGCTCCTCGAGGGCCTGCCTGAGCTCGGCGAGCTGCTCCGGCGTCAGCTCGGGCAGCTCGACGTCCGGTTCGACCGCCGGGCGGCGAACGGGCGGCTTCGGCATGGGTGCCGTCGTGGCGCTCCCGGACGCCTCTGGCCGCGCCGGGCTCGTTCCGTTGCGGCTCGCACCTTCACGATTGGTCATTGCTTCCTCTCATCTTTACGGGCAGGCGGGCAATTCGCGTACCGAGCGTGGACGTGGGCGGGCGGCGCACGGGCGATGTCCGGCGGCCGGAGGCGATGCCGAGCGCGAGCGGTCGCGCTCGGCCCCTCCCTGGATCGGGCGCGTGGCGCGCTCAGGGCTTGGTGACGCCGGCCATCTGGAGCCCTGCCACGAGGAGCGCGCCGATGTCCTCGAGCACGGGCTTCGACAGGGTGAACGAGAGCTCGACGCGCGGAGAACCGCCGCCCCGGGCCTGCGTCGTGAGGAACATCAGCCCTTCGCCCTTGTGCGGCAGCCTTGCCAGCGCCTCGCCGAACTGCCTCGCCTCCGGGGGCAGCACGCCCGGGCCCGCGCCGGCGTCCGACAGCGTCGAGAGCATCGTCTGGACGCTCCGGGTGACCGGGGCGAGCGTCATGAAGCCAGCGTAGGGGAATTTCCCGGTCTTCAGCGCCTCGAGCCCCGGGCGCGACGCGAGCGTCTCGGCCTCCGGCGCGCCCGCCTTCACGATGGCGAGCCGCCTCAGGAGGTCACGCTTGTCGGGCCCGAACGCGATCCACGTCGCCTTGTCCTCGCCCATGACCAGGACATGCAGCGTGGCGGTCACGGGCTTGGCCTTGGGGGCCGACTCCGACACGACGCCAGCGCCGACGTCCGGGAGGCCCTTGATCTGGATCTCGACCGCGAGCGACCCTTTCCCGAGCTCCTTCGGCGCCGGCACCGTCTTGACGGTCGGCAGCTCCTTCGGGTCGATGTCGATGTCCCGGAGCCGCGCGCGCAGGCCGGTCGTGTTGTAGGCCGTGACGGCGTTCTTCAGGTACTTGACGATCACATCGGGCGCCGCTTCGATGCCGATCAGGTTCCAGCCGACCAGCCCGCCCATCAGGCCGTTGACGAGCTCGTCCGGCGTCGCTTTCCCGGCCTTCGCGCCGGCCGGCGGCGCCTCGGGGTAGCCATGGGCGGACACGCTGGGGGTGGCCTGGCTCAGCGGCAGCGAGAGGACGCTGGCGAGCGCCTTGCGATCGGCCGGCTTGCCGATCTTCTCCTTCTCCATCCACCCTTCGAGCATCGCGCGCAGCGTCTTCAGGATGCCCTCGTACTGCGCGGGGTTGCTGCCGTGGTCGAAGAAGGCGCCGTGGCTGTCCTTGGGCACGCGCCAGTAGAGCGCCGGCGCGGGCCCGGCGCGGTTCGCGCTGTCGGCGATCGTCCCCGCGAGCCACGACGACTGGCCTCGGAGCTCGAGGCCCGCCGTGAGGCTCACGCAGGCCTGGTCGTCGGCCCGGAGGTCGATGTCCGCCTTGCTGGCATCGTTGATCAGCGCCTCGAGCTCTCCCTGGACGGCGGTGGCCGCGTCGGTGAGCGCCCGGTCGAACCCGGGGTGGTCGATGGAGAGCTGGCTCTGCGCGAGGATCGGCAGGCCCCGGAGCTGCTGCTTCGCCATGTCGCCGTACTTCGCGCTGAGCGGGACGAAGCGGAGCTCGCCGTGGAGGTCGCGCGCCTCGCTCGCGAGCGTCGGCAGCGTGCGCGCGAGGTAGGGCCCGAGGGCCAAGACATCCCGGTCTCGGTCGCCGCAGAGGAGCCGCGCCGGCGTCGAGCCCGCGGACGCGGCGAGGAAGCAGCTCGACTTCGACGGCTCCTTGCCGCCGATCTTCCACATGCCGGGCTTCACCTCGGTGAGGGTGGCGCCGGCCTCGATCGCGCCCCTCGCCCGCTCGAGCGACGCGAGCCCGAGCGACACGGCCGCGACCGGGTTGCCCCGCTTCGAGCTGTCGTCGAGCGCGACGAGCAGGTGCAGCGGCGCATCGAGCGCGACCACCGTGGCGAGCTGGTCCGCGTTGATGGAGGGGCTCACGAGCTCGCTCAGGACGCCCGCGAAGAGGCCCTGCGCGCCCGACTCGGCGAGCGTCGGAGGCAGCCCGGCGCAGGTGGCGACGCTCGAGAGCGTGGCCGAGGGGTTGCTCCAGCGGAGCACGCCCACGATGTCGGCGGGCTCGGCGACGGGGGAGAGATCGTAGGCCGGGCCGGCGGGGGCGGGCTGTGCGGGCGCGACCTGGACCTCGCCACCCCCTGTCGGCGCGGCAGGCGTGGGGGAGGGCCCACACGCGGTGGGACCGGCCAGCAGGACCAGGGTGGCGAGCGGCAGGAGGGTTCGCATGAGCGCCCGTTATACGGCCCCCGGACATCCGAGTCGACGTCCAACGAGCGCGCCGCGGGGGAAGAGGGCGGCTCCGCCGATCTCCTCGGCGTCGCGAGCGACAAACGAAAACGAGCGCGGCAGAGGCCGCGCTCGCGCAAGGTCCGCTCACCTCGCGGCGGTCAGTTCGACTCCTCGAACTCCGCGTCGATGACCGAGTCCTTCCCCTTGCCGCCGGCGGGGGGCGGCTGGCCTCCCGCGGCGCCGGCGGGCGGCGGCGCGCCGTCCTGCGGCGGACCGGCCTTCTCGTACATGACGCTCGCGATCCGGTGCGACTCCTTCTCGAGCTTCTCCAGCGCCGCGGTCACCGCCGCGTCGTCCTGCTTCTCGATGGCCGACCGGCTCTCCGCGATGATCTCGTTCAGCGCGGAGACGTCGCTGTCCGCCAGCTTCTCCTTGTTCTCGCTGATCGTCTTCTCCAGCGTGTAGCAGAGGTTGTCGAGCTTGTTGCGCCGCTCGATCTCCTCGCGCCGCCGCTTGTCCTCGGCCTCGTGCGCCGCCGCCTCCTGGACCATCCGGTTGATCTCGTCCTCCTTGAGGCCGCCGGACGCCGTGATCGTGATGCGCTGGTCCTTGCCGGTGGCCGTGTCCTTGGCGTGCACCGACAGGATGCCGTTCGCGTCGATGTCGAACGTCACCTCGATCTTCGGCACGCCGCGGGGCGCCGGCATGATCCCTTCCAGGTGGAAGCGGCCCAGGGTCCGGTTGTAGCGGGCCTCGGTGCGCTCGCCCTGGAGGACGTGGACCTCGACGCTCGGCTGGCTGTCGGTCGCGGTCGAGAAGATCTCCTTCTTCTGCGTCGGGATCGTGGTGTTCCTCGGGATCATCACCGTCATCACGCCGCCGAGCGTCTCGACGCCGAGCGAGAGCGGCGTGACGTCGAGGAGCACGAGGTCCTTCACGTCGCCGGAGAGCACGCCTGCCTGGACCGCGGCGCCGACCGCCACGACCTCGTCCGGGTTCACGCCCTTGTGGGGCTCCTTGCCGAAGAACTTCTTGACCGTCTCCTGCACGAGCGGGATGCGCGTCGAGCCGCCGACGAGGACGACCTCGTCGATCTGCTGGGGCGACTTCTTCGCGTCGGCGAGCGCCTTGCGCGTCGGCTCGAGCGTGCGCTCGATGAGCGGCCGGATCATCTGCTCGAGCTTCGCCCGGGTGAGCTGCTTCTGGAGGTGCTTCGGCCCCGAGGCGTCCGCGGTCAAGAACGGCAGGTTGATCGTCGTCTCCTGCACGTTCGACAGCTCGATCTTGGCCTGCTCGGCGGCGTCCTTGAGCCGCTGCACGACCATCTTGTCGTTCGAGACGTCGATGCCGGTGTCCTTCTTGAACTCGGCCGCCAGCCAGTCCATCACGAGGTGGTCGACGTCGTCGCCGCCGAGGTGCGTGTCGCCGTTGGTCGAGATGACCTGCACGACGTTGTCGCCGACCTCGAGGATCGAGATGTCGAACGTGCCGCCGCCGAAGTCGTAGACCGCGATGACCTGCTCGCTCTTCTTGTCGAGCCCGTACGCGAGCGCGGCCGCCGTGGGCTCGTTGACGATGCGCTTCACGTCGAGCCCGGCGATGCGGCCGGCGTCCTTGGTGGCCTGCCGCTGCGAGTCGTTGAAGTAAGCGGGGACCGTGATGACGGCCTCGGTCACCTTCTCGCCCAGGTAGTCCTCCGCGGCCTTCTTGAGCTTCTGGAGGACCTTCGCCGAGATCTCGGGCGGCGACATCTGCTTGCCGCGCACCTCGATCGAGGCGTCGCCGTTCTTGCCCTTGCTGACCTTGTACGGGACGCGCTTCGTCTCCTCCTGCACCTCCTCGAGGCGACGCCCCATGAAGCGCTTGGCCGAGTAGATGGTGTTGGTGGGGTTCGTGACCGCCTGGCGCTTGGCGATCTGCCCGACGAGCACCTCGCCCTTGTCGTCCCAGGCCACGACGGACGGCGTGAGGCGCGAGCCCTCTTCGTTCACGATGACCTTGGGTTCCTTCCCCTCCATCACCGCGACGACGCTGTTGGTCGTGCCGAGATCGATGCCGATGATCTTGCCCATGACGTGAACCCTCCGAGAAGTGTGTGCGCGACGGCGTGGTAACCGCGGGGGGCGAGAAGACCCGACCGGTCAGCAGGGGCCGGCTGACAGCTGCCGAGAGCCCCTGCTCCAGAGCCGTCAAATCTGCTGGGAATTCGGATACTTTCGCCGGTTTTCGCGAGCTCGCTGGCTCGCGACCGCGAAACTAACCATGTGCACCAGAGCGTCAACGCCGGCCCTAGCAATTGTCGTGCGCGCGCCCCCGGGACCTTGACCGAGGCGCCTCCGGGACGCAGAAGCCGCGTCCGCGCTCCTCGCCCTCAGCGCCACGGGGCGGACCTGGGGCGGGCCCCTGCCGGAGAGGCCAGAGGACCCAGCTTCACGCGGCGCCCGCGCCGGCGACTCCACGCGGCGCCCGGCGTGCGGACGGCAGCGGGCGCGGCGAACGCGGCGAACGCGGCGAACGACGAGCGAGCGATGCGTCTGGAAAGGGCTTCTTGCGGCCCCGGACAGTCTGAGCTATAGGCGCCCACCCTCGTAACACCCGAAGGACTCACCATGAAGCCCGGCATCCACCCCGAGTACAAGGAAGCAACGATCACCTGCGCGTGCGGCGCCGTCGTCGAGACCCGCTCCACCCGCGGCAGCTTCACGACCGACGTCTGCTCCGCGTGTCACCCGTTCTACACGGGCAAGCACAAGATCATGGATGTCGCCGGCCGCGTCGACCGCTTCCGCAGGAAGTACGCGGCTGCCGGCAAGTAGAGGCCGGGGAGAGGGTCGAGGGGCCGCGCGCCCCTCCGCCCAGAGACGCATCCCTCCTGATTTCAGGCACGCCCGTCGCGCCGCGCCCGCCCGGGGCGTGGCGGAGGGCTCGGTACGTCCCGAGCCCGTTCGCTGCTCGACGTGAGCGCTCGATCGCAGCGGGGGCTAGCCGTGGCGGGTGGACGCGATGCCGTCCATCGACGGCGCGGATCGGCCGGGCTCGATGCGCCCGCCGGGTTATGCGCTAGATTGGAACGCGTATGAGCGAGCAGCCTGCACGTCCGTATATCGGCGGCCAAGCGGTGATTGAGGGAGTGATGATGCGATCGCCGAGCTCGGTCGCGATCGTCTGCCGACGTCGTTCGGGCGAGCTCATGGTGCGCGAGCAGCCGATGACCGCCGTGTCGAGGGGCCCGCGCACCTGGCCGTTCGTGCGAGGCGTCGCGACGCTGGTGGAGTCGCTGCGCCTCGGATCGCAGGCGCTGCGCTGGTCCGCGGACCTCTACGAGCAGGATCTCTCGGCCGAGGAGGCGGCCTCGGGGAAGGGCCCGGCGTCCAAGCGGCCGGGCTCCGGGCAGGCGAGCGGGGTGAGCCTCTCCGCGCTGGCGCTCAGCATGGCGGCGATCGCGACGCAGGACGCGGAGCCCGCGCCGTCGGCGGGCAGCCCCGCGCCGGGCGGAGACGGCGCCGGCGCGAAGAAGAAGGGCGGCGGGATGGGCGTGCTGCCGATCGCCTTCGCGATCCTGCTCTTCGTGGCGGCTCCCCAGGGCGGGGCCGAGCTGATCAACAAGCTCTTCGGCCTCGGGCTGGAGGTCACGTCGCCGGTGTACCAGGCGATCACCGGCGTGGCGAAGCTCGCCATCGTGGTCGCGTACCTCCTCCTGATCCGCCAGATCCCCGAGGTGCGGCGCGTCTTCCAGTATCACGGGGCGGAGCACAAGGCGATCTCCACCTACGAGGCGCGCGAGCTCCTCGAGGTCGCGAACGCGCGGCGCAAGACCGCGATGCACCCGCGCTGCGGGACGACGTTCCTGGTGATGGTGGCGCTCGTGTCGATCGTGGTGTTCTCGATCGCCGGGGCGTTCCTCGGCTCGCTCTTGCCCAAGCCGCCCGGCGGCCGGCCGGTCGAGTGGCTCACCTTCTTCGTCCTGAAGCTGCCGTTCCTGCCGCTCATCGCCGCGGTGACCTTCGAGATCCAGCGGCTCTTCGCGCGCTATTGCACCACGGGCCCGCTCCGCGCGCTGCTCTGGCCGGGGTTCTTGGTCCAGAAGATCACGACCGCCGAGCCGGATGACGCGCAGCTCGAGGTCGCGCTCGCCTCGCTCCGCGCGACGCTCTGGCGCGAGGAGGCGGTGGCCGCTCCGGCCCAGCCCGATCGGGTGTTCGCGGACTACGCCAAGCTGCTCGCCGACCCCGGCTACGCTGGCGCGCACAGCTAACGCGGGCCGGCGCCGCCGCCCGGCCCGTCCGCCGGCCTGTCAACTCCCGCGTCGTCTTCGGATTGCAGATGCTACCTATCGCGAAACTCGAGGCGGTCCAGCGCCGCTTTCAGGAACTCGAGCACCTCATGTGCAGCCCCGCGGTGCTCTCCGCTCCGGCCGAGCTCCAGCGGCTCAACCGCGAGCGGACCGAGATCGAGCCCGTGGTCGCGGCGTTCGCCCGGCTCCGCGACGTCGAGCGGCGCATCGCCGAGGATCGCGAGGCGCTGAGCGACCCCGACCTCTCGGAGCTCGCCCAGGCGGAGCTGCCCGAGCTCGAGCTCGAGCGAGAGCGGCTGGCCGGCGAGCTCGAGCTGCTCCTCCTGCCGAAGGACCCGAACGACGCGCGGAACACCGTGATCGAGATCCGGAGCGGCGAGGGCGGCGAGGAGGCGGCGCTCTTCGCGGCCGACCTCTTCCGGATGCTCTGCCGCTACGCGGAGACGAAGCGGTGGAAGGTCGAGGTGCTCAACGTGAGCGAGGCCTCCGCCGGCGGCTACAAGGAGGTCGCGGCGCTGATCTCGGGGCAGGACGTCTACTCCCACCTGCGCTACGAGGGCGGCGTGCACCGCGTGCAGCGCGTCCCCTCCACCGAGACCCAGGGGCGCATCCACACCTCAACCGCGACCGTCGCCGTGCTGCCCGAGGCCGACGACGTCGACGTGCACATCGACGACAAGGACCTGGAGATCTCGATCGCCGCGTCGGGTGGCCCCGGCGGCCAGGGCGTCAACACCACGAACAGCGCCGTGCAGATCAAGCACCTCCCGACCGGCATGATCGTGAAGTGTCAGGACGAGCGCTCGCAGCTGAAGAACAAGGCGAAGGCGATGAAGGTGCTCCGCAGCCGGCTGCTCGAGCTCGAGCAGCGCCGGCAGGAGGAGGCCCAGAGCGCCGAGCGGAGGACGATGGTCGGCACGGGGGAGCGCGCGCAGAAGGTGCGGACCTACAACTTCCCCCAGAACCGCGTGACCGATCACCGGATCGGCCTCACGCTGCACAAGCTCGACAAGATCATGGAGGGCGACCTCGACGAGCTCATCGGCGCGCTGCGCACGCACCGTCAGGCCGAGCTCCTGCGGCGCGGCGGGGGCGCAGGGCCCGACGGCGGCGCCCTGGAGCACGCGACGTGAGGGGCACGCCGCCCATCGACCTGGAGGCCTTGCTCGTCGCGCTCGTGCTGGCGCCGTCCACGTTCTCGCGCAATCGCTTCTTCTCGCTCTACGCCGATCCGGGTGCGCGCCGGGTGCGGCGGCGGGCGGCGCTGCTCCGGAGCCTCGTGCGGCAGCTGGTCTCGGGCGCGGACCGCGCCGGGCTCGCGCCCGCCGAGAGCGGCGGCGCGATGCTCACCTACGACGTGCCGTCGCTCGGGCTGAAGCGCACGGCCGCGCTCGACGCCCTCGAGCTCGCGGTGCTGCGCATCGCGGTCGCGCGCGGCGCGCCGCCGCCGGCCGCGCAGCAGGACGTCGATCCGGAGCGCCCGTCGAAGGGCGCCGCCTTGCCCAGGGATCTGCTCCCCGAGCCGGCGGACACGTCGCGGATCGAGCGCGCGCTCGCCCGTCTGCTCCCCGAGGAACGGCAGGGCGGAGCGCTGGATTCGCCTGGCCCCGCGGAGCCGGGAGAGCCGGACGCCGCGACCAGGCCGCTGCCGCATGACCGGGCGCAGCGCGATACGCAAGCACCGTAGGAGGCGACCATGTGCATCTTCTGCAAGATCGCGAACAAGGAGATCCCGTCGAAGGTCGTGTACGAGGACGAGGATGTGCTCGCCTTCCACGATCTGAACCCGCAGGCGCCGACGCACGTGCTCGTCATCCCGAAGCGCCACATCACCGGGATCGGCCACGCCGTGCCCGAGGACGAGATCGTCCTGGGCCGGCTGCTGCTCGCGGCGAGGCGGGTGGCCGAGGAGGCCGGCATCGCGGAGAGCGGCTTCAGGACCGTGATCAACCACGGCGCGAACGCCGGCCAGACGGTCTTCCACATCCACGTCCACGTCCTCGGCGGGCGGCCGATGGCCTGGCCACCTGGCTGACCCCGTTCAGCGCGCCGCGGTCGGCGGCCGATGGCCTGGTCGCCCGGCTGACCCCGTTCAGCGCACGCCGCGGGCGGCGGCCGATGGCCTGGCCGCCCGGCTGACCCCGTTCAGCGCACGCCGCGGGCGGCGCTCAGCACCGCGTCGAGCCACGCCGCCTCAGCGTCCCCGAGCGGCGGCTGCCGCGGCAGCGAGGCCGGGAGCGCGCGGGGGCGCGAGGCGCCGTGGGCGCGCAGGTGCACGGACGTGATCGCGCCGACGCGCCCCTGCATGCCGAGGAAGAGCGCGAGGAGATCCGGGCCCACCGCGCGCCGCGGCGCTGGCCGCACCGCGAGATCGGCGCCGGACGCGAGCCGCGCGGTGAACCCGGCGACCAGGTGGTCCACCGGATCGCTCCACGGATCCGGGGCGCCCGGGGCGCCCGCCGCGATCCAGGCGTCGAGCGTCATCTCGCGCGATGCCGCGACCGGGTCGAGCGCCAGCGTGAGGCCGCGCGGCTCGAGCGCGCGCTCGACGTCGCCGAGGCGCACGCTCCCGGCGGCGTGCACGAGCAGGGAGGCCGCATCGAGGGCGGGCGCCGCAGGGGGGGGCGGCACCGGCCGGCGCGGGGCGGCGGCGTCGCGCGGGAGCAGGTTGCCAGGGTTCATGATGCCGGCAGGGTCGAAGACGCCCCGGAGCGCGTGGACCACGTCGGCGCCGAGGCCGAGCTCGGCGCCGAGCCGGGGCGCCTTGCTGCGGCCCACGCCGTGGTGATGTGAGAGCGTGCCGCCGGCGTCGATGGCGGCGTCGAGGGCCGCCCGCCACGCCGCGTCGTACTTCGCCTCGGCCTCCGCGACGCTCGGCGCGCTGCCGGCGAAGGTGAAGTAGATGCTGCAGCCGTCCGGGTAGGCGTGGGACAGGTGCGCCATCACGAACACGTGGCGCCCGAGCGCGCCGCGGACGGCGCGGTAGAGCGCGTCGAGGCGCGACCAGGGCGCCGCGACCTCCATGGTGTCGCTGAACGCGCCGGCCATGAAGACGGGCGCCTGGCGATAGCTCACGCTGTAGCGGTGCGCGAGCCAGTGGCGCGCCGGCTCCTCGCCGAGCGGCCTGGCGCCGCCGCGCTCGGCGATCGCCGCGGCGCGGGCGAGGTCGTCGGCGCTCGCGCGCGCCGTGCCCTCGAAGATGAGGATGAGCGTCGCGCCCCGGAGCACGCGCGCCCCGACGGCGTCGACGAGATCGTTGAGGAGCCCCGGCGCGCGCAGCAGGCCACGCAGCACGGCGGCGCCGGCGCCCGGGCCCCGCGCGCCGCGCGCCCGCCCGGCGGCCCCGTCCGAGGCGCCGGCGCCGGCGTCCGGGCGCGCCCGATGCCGTCGCACCGCGCCGAGCCGCGCCATGAAGGAGTCGAACGGATCGTAGAGCCGCGAGACCGCGGGGCGGAGGCCGGCCTGGAACATCTCCCGCATCGCGTTCCAGCCGGCCTCCAGGGTGGGGAACGAGAAGGCGCCGAACGCGCGGGCCGAGGGGGCAGGGTGGAGCCGGAGGGTCGCCGCGGTGACGACGCCGAGCACGCCCTCGCTGCCGATGAGGAGCGGCGTCAGGTCAGGGCCGCGCACGCGCCGCTCGAAGCGGACGATCTCGCCCCGGCCGACGACGCACTCGAGCGACGCCACCATGTCCTCGATCTTCCCGTAGAGCCCCGAGCACTGGCCGGCGCTGCGCGCCGCGACCCACCCGCCCACGGTCGAGCACAGGATCGACGACGGGAAATGGCCGAGCGTGAAGCCCTCGGCGTTGAGCTCCTCCTCGAAGCGGATGCCGAGCGCGCCCGCCTCGATGTCGACCGAGGGCGCCTGCCGATCGATCGAGCGGCGGCGGGAGAGGCGCTTCAGGTCGAGCACGACCGTGCGATCGTCCGGCAAGACGCCGCCGCACACGCCCGACCCGGCGCCGTACGGCACGAGCGGCAGCCCCTCGTCCGCGCAGAAGCGGACCACCTGGGCGACCTCCTCCGTGGACCCCGGCCACACGATCATCCCGGGCCGGTGCTCGGCGATGCGGCCCTCCGTCACGGCGAGGTGGTGCCGCGGCCAGAGATCCCGGGCGTAGGCGATCTGGTCGACCGGGGAGGTGCTGCGCGGGATCCCCGGGAGCGCGCGCGTGATCGCGGCCTCGATGCTCATGCCGTGACCACCCCCCCGCTCCTCAGCTCCGCTCGGCAAGGATGATGAGCCGCGGCGACTCGGAGCCGAAGAAGACACCCGGATGCGCGGGGTGGCCGGTCACCTCGGTGACCTTGAAGCCCGCGTCGTGCAGCAGCTTGCCGAGCTCATGAAGCCCGTAGAGGCGGATCGAGTAGTCGATCTCGCGCGAGCGCCCGTCCTCGAACATCACGGTCCGCTTCACCTTGAGCCGGCTCGTGAAGAAATCCACCTGCATTTCATCCATGCAGACGCAGCCGTCGCCCTCGAACCAGACCAGGCTCGGCTGGCGAGACGCCACGTAGTCGCGGTTCACGATGTCGAGCAGGAGCATGCCGCCCGAGCGGAGGGCGCGGCGGATGCGGGCGAGGACGTCCGCGTTCTTCTCGTCGTCGAAGTAGCCGAAGCTGGTCGACCAGCAGTAGACGCCGTCGAAGGTCTCCTCGAACGTCATCTCGCGCATGTCGCCCTGGAGGAAGTTCAGCTTCTGGCCGCGATCCTGCGCGTCGTCGGCGGCGCGGGCGAGCATGGCCAGCGACAGATCGAAGCCGACCACGCTGTAGCCGCGGCTCGCGATCTCGATCGCGTGGCCGCCGGCGCCGCACGCGAGATCGAGGATCACCGCGCCCTTCTCGACGCCGAGCCGCTCCTCGATGAAGTCCACCTCGCGGCGCACCACCTTCGGGTCGAGCTTGTCGAGCGTGCGCAGGAAATCGTCCCCGAAGAGCTCCTCCCACCACGGGCGCTTCCGCCGTACGGCGGGCTCGGTCGACGGGCCGGAGGTCGAGTCGATCTCCGCCGGCTTCGCCGCGGGCGCCGCCGCCGCGGGCGCCGCGGCGGGAGACGCGGGGGGAGTGGCTGGCCGGACGGCCGAGAGCGACTCGCCCTGCGGGGGGGGCACCGACGTGGGCGGGGGCGGCACCGAGCTCGTGAACGTCGCGAGATCGGGGGAGGCGAGCGCCTGCGCGCGTCGCGGCGGCAGCGGCGGCGGCGGGGGCGGCTTCTTGGGATGCGCCGCCGCGTCGGCGGGGGCGGCCGCGACCTCGTCGGCGCCGTCCCCGTCGCGCTCGGGCTCGACCTCTTCCAGCTCGATGTCGCCGCTCCTGGGCGGCAGGGTGCTGCGCGTCGGGTCGGCCTGTCCCTGCTCGCCCGCGCCGCCCTCGTCGCCCCGCCGCGAGGCGCCCTGGAGCTCGGCCCTCTCGTCGGTCGACTCGGGCTCGGGCTCGACCTCCGCGAGATCGTCCGCGCTTGAGGCCGACCAGGCCATGGAGCCGCCCAGCTCGATCGTCGGCGCCGAGGTCAGCGCCTCGCCGCGCGACCCGCGAGGCCCCGCCGGATCGGCGTCGACGGCCGTGTCGCGCGCCGTCGGTGGGCCGTCCAGGACGCCATCCTGGAACGCTTCCAGCCCGAGCTTCGTCGTCCGGTCGTCCGACTTGATCCTGAACTGAGGCGGCGGCCAGTCGTGCTCGGACGGCTCGGTCAAGAGCGGCGGCTTGGCGGGCTCGGACAGCGAGGCGACCGGCGGCAGGTTGGACTCGATGCTGACGATCTGCAGGGGCCGGATCACCGCGACCGAGTCCGGATCGACGATGAACCCCCCCGGCGCGGGCGCCGGTACGGGCGGAATGCTCGAGGGCTTCGGCGACGGGCGAGGGACGGCCCGGGGCGCGACCAGCTCTGCCGCGTTCGGCGCCGGCGCCGGCCTGCTGGCCTGCCGGGGCTCCTCGGCCGCCGGAGCGGCGGGGGCCTTCGCGGCAGCGCTGAGCCAGCCGTCGTCGTCGACGTCCTGGAGCGCGCTCGCTTCGCTCGACCGCGGCGCAACGCTCGGGCTCCCGGCGCCCAGCCCGCCGGGCGCGACCTCGTCTCCGCCCTGCGGCGGCGCGTCGCCCTGCTCGTTCACGAGCCGCCGCGAGCGGCGCCGCGAGGCCTTCGCGCCCTCGTCGCGCTCGACCTCCGCGGTCCGCTCCATCTCCGTGGCGAGCGACTGCCAGGTGCGCCGCGCTGCAGGGCTCGGCAGCGGGGTCGCGGGCCGCGATCGCTCCGTGGGAGGCCCGGCGATGCGCGGATCGAGATCGAGATCCGGGATCTCCGACCCCTGCCCGGCGGCGCCCCCGCCGGCCACGCCCGGGATGGCGTCGAGGCGCGGCAGCGGCGTGGTCGTCGCGAGGGGCGGGCGCACGCTGGGCGCGCGATCGGGGCGGGGGACGAACGAGCGCGCGGGGGGCGGCCCTTGCTCTCCCTGCGGTGCCTTCGCAGCCGCGCTCCCTGCCTCGCCCGGCGCGGGTGCGTCGGGGGCTCCGGAGGCGCCGCCCTCCAGGGCGGGCGCAGCCAGGGGATTGCGCGGCCGCTCGCTCGTCATGCCGTGACCCCTCCCCCGAGCGGCTCACCGTAGAGGATCGGCCCCGGAGCCCTGGTCCAGGGGGGCGCCGCCCCGCGCTCCACGAACATCACCGTGGTGGAGCCGAGGTGGAACTTGCCGATCTCCTCGCCACACCGGACCGGGAGGGCAGGCGTGATCGTGTGCACGCCGAGCGGCACGTCGCGCGCCTCGACGGCGCTCACCGTGATCCGTCCGACGATCATGGCGCCGACCATCACGACGGTCACGCGCCCTTGACGCTCGGTGTCGATCACGATCGCCACGCGACGGTTGCGCGCGAAGAGCCCCGGCACGTGGCGCTCGCCGATCGCGTTCACCGGGAACAGCTCCCCCGGCATCGAGCGGATGAGGCTCACCTGGCCGGCCACGGGCGCGTGAACCCGGTGGTAGTCGCGGGGCGACAGGTAGACGACCGCGAACTGCCCGCCGTCGTACCGCGCGGCCTCGGCGGGATCGCCCACGAGGTCCTCCACCCGGTAGGGCTGGCCCTTGATGAACAGGCGCCCGCCCTCGGTCACGGGGCCGATGGCCTCGATCCGCCCGTCGGCGGGGCTCGTGATGGCTCCGGGATCGGAGCAGACAGGGCGCACCCCCGGGCGGAGCTGACGCGTGAAGAACGCGTCGAAGCTCTCGTAAGGGCACGTCAGCGGCTCTGCGGCGTCCATGTCGACGCGGTAGGCGCGCGCGTAGAGCTTGACCACCGCGTTCATGACAGCGGCGGGCGCCCTGGCGTCGCAGAGGCGGCCAACGGCCCGGGTAATGCGCTCTCGCGGAAGCACCCGCAACAGCTGTGCGGCGGCGTAGGTAGCAACGGTCATTGTGCGGAGCGGCGGTAACGATGCGGGAAAGAGAGCAGTGCAGGAATGCTAGGCCCCGGGATGGACCCGGGTCAACGTTCGGGTCGGGCGAACCTCCTCGCCCCGCTGTGATCCCGCGATCCAGCGGAGGAGCTCAGCCGTGACGCGACGCGCGACACACAACGCGCAGCCCCCGCGGCATGGTGCAGGCCCGCCCGCCCGCGGCGTTGTTCCATCCACGTCACCGCCAGCGCGTCAACCGTGAAGCGACGCTCCGCGCAAGAAGCGGGAGCGCGAGCCGGCAGGCCGCCTCGGCCGTGCGATCCATTTTGAAGCGCCGATCCGGACGCCGCGCTGCAAGCTCGAGCGGCCACCGCGGGATCGACCGACGAATCCAGCCGTTTCATGCGCCCGCGCGCTGGCACGCGGCTCGCTACGCCGCTCGTTGGAGGGGGCCCGAGGAGGCGCGAGACAGCGATGGAGATCAGGTTCTGGGGGGTTCGCGGGAGCATCGCTTCGCCTGGGCCGGAGACGGCCTCGGTGGGCGGAAACACCAGCTGCGTGGAGGTCCGCTGCGGGGCGTCCCGGATCATCCTCGACGCGGGGACGGGCGTTCGCAAGCTCGGAGACGCCCTGCTCCGGGAAGGGCCGGTCGAGGCGACGGTGCTGCTCTCGCACCTGCACTGGGATCACATCCAGGGCCTGCCGTTCTTCGTGCCGGCGTACCTGCCGAGCTCGAAGCTCTCGATCGTGGGCAGCGCGCACGGGGTCGGGAGCCTGCGCGAGGCGCTCTCCACCCAGATGGCGGCGCCGAGCTTCCCTGTCCGCCTCGACGAGCTGAGCGCGCAGATCTCCCTGCGGGAGGCGCGCCCCGTCGAGGCGTTCGACGTCGGCGACGCGCACGTGCGCGTCGCCAAGCTGAACCACCCCGGCGGGGTGCTCGCCTACCGCGTCGAGCACGACGGCCGCAGCGTCGTCTACGCGACCGACACCGAGCACTACGCCTGCGTCGATCCGGCGCTGCGCGCGCTCGCGGACGGCGCCGACGTGCTCATCTACGACGCGCAGTACACGCCCGAGGAGTACCGCGGCGACCACGGGCGCTCGAGGGTCGGCTGGGGGCACTCGACGTACGTCGCGGGGGCCGAGATCGCGCGGGCGAGCGGCGCGCGCCAGCTCGTGCTCTTCCACCACGACCCGCAGCGGACGGACGCGGGCGTCGCGGAGATCGAGCGCCTCGCGCGCGAGCTCTTCCCGGCCTCGGTCGCCGCGCGCGAGGGGCTCTGCCTCGACGCGCGGGCCCTCGCGCGGGCCGCGTGATGACCCCGTGACGACAGGGGTCGCGCCCTCTATGCTGGATCCTGCTCCGCTATCCATGTCGTCGCGCCTGTCGCTGCTCGTCGATCTCGCCTCCCTCCTCGCCCGGGAGGTCGACTTCGATGCCCTCCTCGGCACGGCGTGCGAGCGGCTCGCGAGGGCGCTGCGCGCCGATCGCGCCACGATCTGGCTCGTCGACGCGGAGCGCGGCGATCTCGTGACGCGCGTCGCCCTCCTGCCCGAGCTCCCCGCGCTCCGGCAGCCGCTCGAGCGCGGCATCGCCGGGCACGTCGCCCGGACGGGGGAGGTCGTGCGCGTCGACGACGCCGCGCGCGATCCGCGCTTCGATCCGTCGGCCGATCGCGCGACGGGCTACACGACGCGCTCGATGCTCGTCGCGCCGATCCGCGAGGACGGCGCCGCGCCGGTCCGCGGCGTCGTCCAGCTCCTGAACCGCGCCGGGGCGCCCTTCGACGAGGAGGACGAGCGCTACCTGGTCGCGCTCTCCACGCAGCTCGCCCGCGCGCTCTCGCTGACGACGCTCCGCGCCGCCGAGGGCGGCGGGCCGGGGGTCGTGCTGCAGGGGCCGTTCAACCGCATCGTCGGCCGCAGCGCGCGGCTCGCCGCCGTGTACGAGAAGGTCCAGCTCGCCGCGCAGACCGACGCGACCGTGCTCCTGCGCGGAGAGACCGGCACGGGCAAGGGCCTGTTCGCCCGGGCGATCCACGTCAACTCGCGGCGTCAGACCCGGCCCTTCGTCACCGTCGACTGCACGACCCTGCCGGCGCAGCTCGTCGAGAGCGAGCTCTTCGGCCACGAGCGCGGCGCCTTCACGGGCGCGGATCGCCGCGTGCCGGGCAAGGTCGAGCTGGCGGAGGGCGGCACGCTCTTCCTGGACGAGCTCGGCGATCTGCCGCTCGACATCCAGGGCAAGCTCCTCCGCTTCCTGCAGGAGCGCGCCTTCGAGCGCGTCGGCGGCCGCGAGACGCTCCGCGCCGACGTGCGCGTCGTGTGCGCGACGCACTGCGACCTCGAGCGCGCGGTCGCCGAGGGCCGCTTCCGGAAGGACCTCTACTACCGCGCGCGCGTCGTCGAGATCGATCTGCCGGCCCTGCGGGAGCGCGGCCCCGAGGACGTCGAGACGCTGGCCCGGCACTTCGCGGACGTCTACGCGACGAGGTACGGCAGGCCGTCGCCGCGCTTCGACCCGGACGCGCTCCGCCACATCCGCGCGCACACCTGGCCGGGCAACGTGCGCGAGCTCGAGCACTGGGTCGAGAGCGCCATCGCCCTCGCGCCGGACGGCCGCATCACCGCGGGTCACCTGCCGGCGCGGCGGCGCGAGGGCGCCCCGCCGCCCGCCGCCACGGCGGCCGAGGGGGACGGTCAGGTCGCGATGCCGCTCGGCCTCACCCTCGACGAGGTGACGCGGCGCTACGTCGGGGCGACGGTGCGGGCGTGCGAGGGGAACAAGACCGAGGCGGCGAAGCGGCTCGGCGTCGGCAGGAACACCCTGGCGCGCGCGCTCCGGTCGAAGGGCTGACCCGAGGTCCGGCCGTGCGCGCCGCGCCCGCGGCGCCCGCACCTGCCGCGCGCGGGGCGCCCGCACCTACTCGGCGCCGGCCTGCGCCCCGGCGCCCCGGCCCGCCGTGTGGGGCGCGCGCGGCGCCCTGGCCGGGGCCATGGGCCACGTCAGGCCGACCCCGGCGATGAGCGCGCCGGCCGGGGCCCGCCACGCCTCGGCGCCGCCCACCGTCAGCAAGGGGCGCCCGAGGGTGCCGTGCAGCTCGAGGAAGCTGCGCAGGTGCACGGACCGCGAGAAGCGCCAGTCGAAGCCCCCGCGCGCGCCGAACGTGACGAGCAGGGGGGTCCCGGTCTCCAGCGCCGCGTCCTCGCGGGGCGAGGCGCTGAGCACGCCGAGCTGGAAGACGCCGCACGCGAAGAGCGCGTCCTCGTGCCTGCACGCCGACATGGCCCCGAGCGTGGTGCTGCGCCTCATCCTCGCGAGCGCGGAGCCGGGGGGCGCGCCGCTCGCCACCTCCACGAGCACGCGGGGCTCGAACGTCAGGGAGACGGCGGGCCAGCGGAGGGTCATGGCGGGCGAGAAGCCCAGGGCCGCGGTGGGCAGCAGGCCGAACGCGATCACGGAGACGGCGCTGAGCTCGCCGGATACCTCCGCCAGCGACGGCTCCTGCCGATCGAGCGCGTGAGCCCACGCTGGCGTGGCGAGGCTCAGCGCGGTGACCAGGGCGATGCGACCGGCGCGAGCGGCGTTGGACATCGGGCGCCACCCTAGGACCGCGCTCCAGCACAAGGAAAGCCGGAGCGAGCGCGCCGGCGCAGAAACCGGCGTGACGATGCCATTGCGTTCAGAGGAGCAATTTTAT
This sequence comes from Sorangium cellulosum, assembly GCF_004135735.1. Lineage (GTDB taxonomy): Bacteria > Myxococcota_A > Polyangia > Polyangiales > Polyangiaceae > Sorangium > Sorangium cellulosum_F. The sequence continues at coordinate 10,767,270 of NZ_CP012670.1, forward strand.
CGACATGATTTCGCGCTCGCCCCCGCAAGGGCGGCGTCCGGCGAAGCGGGAGGAGAGGTTGCCCCGGATCAGCGGAAGAACCGCCATGGCGCCAGCGACGCCAAGCAGAGAGGGGAAGGGTTGTCCCTCCATTTTCCCCTTCTACTTCCCTGGTTCCTTGGCGCCGTTGGCGTCATGGCGGTTCCCCTCTCCGCCCGATTTCCCGCAGTAGTAGCGCTAGGGCGCCACGCGGCGCGCGGCCTCGCACAGCGCTGACCGGATGGGATCCCCGGGGAGCTCGGGCGGCAGCTTCTCCTCGCACGCCACCTCCGGGCTCAGCGGATCGAGCTCGATGCCCACGGAGAAGGCGCGGTCCGCGTCGGGCCCTTGCCCCCCGTGGAGCAGCCCGTGCAGCGACCACCACCGGCCGTAGCGGCTGTTCACGTCCTGCACCCGCTCGACGAGCGGCGTGGCGCTCGCGCGCTCGCCGGACGCGAGCAGCGCCGCGGCGAGGTGGCAGCGCACCGCCGGCTCGTGCGGCGCGAGCGCCTGCGCGCGGGCGTGCTGGATCGCCGCGGCGTGGTAGTGGCCGCGGTCGTGGAGCAGCTGGCCGAGGCGCACCCGCTTGCCCACCTCCTGCCGGTGCGGCATGTCCCCGCCGGGCGCGAGGTCGGGCGGCACGTCGGCCGGCACCGTCGCGAGGTAGGCGCGCCAGCGCTTGTCCCAGGTCGCGAGATCCGCCCCCGAGATCTCGGTGATCGCCCGCTCGAGATCCGTGTCGCTCGTCGCCGCCTTGAGCCGGAGCAGGAGCTCCGGGAGCGCCCGGTCGCCCGACTGCTTCGTCCAGTACCGGATGAAGCTCGCGACCTCGGCGAACGCGACCGCCGCCTCCTCCGCGCTCGGGAGCATCGCGATCGAGGGGCCGAGCTTGTCGAGCGGGTGGCCGAGCCCCCGCTGGTTGCCCAGCAGCGCGATCGCGTCCGCGGACGGGACGTCGTCGAGCGGGTCGGGCTCGCGCCAGCGGACCTCCTCGCGCTTGGCCACGCCCTCCTGCAGCCAGAGCGGGGCGTTGTCGCGCGTCCCGCGCGAGAGCGCGAGGTGCGTCAGCTCGTGCGCGAGCGTGTCCAGCCAGGGATAGCCGTTCGGCGTCGCGCGCGGGGAGAGCATCGTGACGCGCCCCCACTTCGCGATGGCGACGGTGCCCGTCGTCCGCGCCGCCTCCTCGGGCAAGCCCGTCATCGCCGAGAGCGTGAACTGGTCCCGGACGAGATCGATCCGGATCGGCCGGAGGAGCTCGACGCCGAGATCCTCCGCGAGCACGTCGCGCATCTTCGCGGAGACCTCGACGAGGAGCGGCACGAGCGCGCGATCCTCGTCGTCCTGGAGCCGCACCCAGACCCCGCGCGCCTCGTCGTGGACGACGACCGTCGCGGCGGTGGCGCGGGCGCAGCCGCGCGCGATGTCGCCGAGCGCCGCGCCCTCCGCCGTCGCCGCCAGAGCGGGGCGCGCGAGGATCGCCGAGGCGGCGTCGCAGTCGCCCTCGTAGATGGCGAGCCGCCCGCGCTCGAGCGCGAGCGCGAGGTCCGCGGGATCGGCGTCCTTCAGGATCTCCCGCGCCGCCGGGGCGTCGATCTCCAGGATCGCCGCGCGCGCCCGCATGACGCGATCGAGATCGAGCGCGGGCAGGCGGCCGGACGCGGTCGCCGACGCCGTCGCGAGCGCGGCGAGGATCACCGCCCTGAGGCCGCGCCTCGCGGCCGCCGCCGCGGTCCGCGGGCGCGCGGCCGCCGCCGCGGTCCGCGGGGCGCCGGCCGGCCGCCCCGCGCCTCCCTGGCCGTCGCGCCTCATCGGAGGAGCCCCTCCGCGTACCGCTTGACCGCCTCCTTCAGCCGCGGCTCCGAGGTGCCCCCGAGCCCCTCGAGCACGCGCCGCCGGAACTCCTCGGGGCCCTTGTGCTTGTCCTTGTCCGGGATGTCGGCCTTCCTCGCCATGTCCCTCTCCCCTTCCGGTTCAGCGTCGCCTTCCTGGCCCAGGTCCTCGCCGCGCGACATCTCGAGCAGCCGCTGCGCCTCGCGCTGGCGCTCGTTGCCCCGCTCGCCGTCCCCCTCCGCGAGGGCGCGCTGGGCGTCGCGCATCGCCTGCTCGGCCTCGTCGAGGCGATCGAGCATCTCCTCCGGCATCCGGGCGTCGCCGCGCTCGCCCCGCTCGCGGAGCTCGCGCGCGCGATCGGCGAGCGAGCCCTCGCGCCGGCTCGACCTCTCCAGGCCCTCCCGCGCCCGCTCCGCCGCCGCCTGCCGGAGCCTGCGCAGCGCCTCCTCGGCCCAGGCCAGCTCCCCGGCGAGCGCCTGCTGCGCCTCCGCGGCCTCGCGGCCCGCCCGCTCCTCGGGGAAGAAGCCGCCGCTCTGCGCGCCGAGCCGCTTCGCCTCGCCGAGCGAGCGCATCGCGCCCTTGCCGCTCTGGACCGCCTCCTCGGGGCGGCCCTGCTCCAGCGCGCCGGCCATCGCCTCGGCCTGCTCCCGGCCGGCCGCGGCCGCGGACTCGGCGGAGCCCGGCGCCGCGCCGGGCTGCGGGAGGCGCCGCACCGCCTCGCGGATCGCCTCCGCGTGCCGCTTCGCCTCCTCGCGCAGCGCCGCGATGTCCTCGGGCGACGACGCGCGCGCGAGCTCCTCGGCGACGGCGTTCGTCTCCGCGGCGTGATCGCGCGCGAGCTCCTCGAGATCCCGCTCCCCCTGCGCGACGCTCTCGTCGGCGCGCGAGGCGTCCCCGGGCTCGGGCCCGCGCGGCGCGCCCGACTCCACCCCGCCGCGACCGCCGCCGAACGAGGGCTCCGGGCGCCGGAGCCGGGCCGCGAGGTCGCGCGCCGCGAGCTCGGCGTGCATCCAGTCGCGCGCGCCGCGGGCCCGCGCGATCCGGCGCAGATCGTTCGCGACGATCTCGCCGAGATCGCGGCCGAGCTCGCCGAGCTTGCGCAGCTCGACCCCCCCGCCGTCCAGCACCGTGACGGCCGCCGTGAGGCGCCCCTCGCCGTCCTCGCGGCCGCCGCTCTCCAGGAGCTCCGCCGCGAGCGCGGCCTCGTCCGCCACGTCGGCGAGCCGCTGCGCGACGGCCCGTGCGTCCCGGTACCCCAGGCCGCGCAGGCCCGCGTCGAACGCGAGCAGCACGCCCTCGGTCTCGTCGAGCAGCCTCTGGTGCGCGGCGCGGGTCGTCGACTTGCGCTCCGCGGCGAGCGCCTCGTCGAGCCTGGCGAGCTGACCCCGGGCGAGCGACGCGGCGCGCCCCCGCACCCGGAGGCCGCCGTACTCGGCGGCGAGCGCCCTCTCGACCTCCGCCACCGCGGCCGCCTGCACCTCGGCCTCGTGCGCCGCGTGCGGCGCCGCGCCCGCCACGCCCGGCGGCTGCTGGCCGATGCGATCGGCGAGCAGATCCGTCAGGGCGTCGCGCGCCCTCGCGAGCGCGACGTAGCGCCGCGCCTCCGGCTCGCCCACCTGCGGCGGGACGATCACGATCGCCTCGCTCCTGCCCCACTTGGGGCCCTCGATCGGGTCGTTGTCCCGCGCCTCGATCCGCGCCTCGACGGGGACGTAGGTCCTGCGGAAGAACGGATCGCGCGCCCTGAGCTCGTAGCCACCGCGGTCGACCCGCGCGTCCCCCGCCGGCCGCGAGAGCACGCGCCGCTCCTCCTTCGCGCCGGCGCGCAGCACGAGGACCACCTCGCGCAGGCCGTGATCGTCGGTGACCGCGTAGCGGAGCGGGATGCTGGGCTCCTCGAGGAGCTTCACCGTGCGCGGCGCGCCCTCCAGCGTGACGCGCGGCGCGTCGTCGGCGATCGACACCACGCGCTGCGCGTCGGCCTGCCGGATGCGCACCCGCCCGAAGCGCGCGGCCGCCTGGAGGGTCGTCGAGTCGCCCAGCGTCCAGCGCGCGACCACGCCGCCCGCGCCGTCGTCGACGAAGGGGACCTCGGCCTCGCCGTCCGTCAGCACGAGCGCGCGCCCCTCCCGGATCGGGCGGCCCCGCACCGTGATCACGGCCCCGCGGGGCTGCATCGTCGGCGCGAACGGCAGCAGCACCTCGGCGCTCGCGTGCAGGTACTCGGGCGGCGTGGCCGTCACCTCGATGTCCTCGAGCCACGGCAGCTCGACCGGCGCCTCGCCGCCGCGGGCGGCGAGGACGTCGAGCCCCTCGACGACGCGCGCCGGCTCGATCGCCGCGGCCGCGAGCGAGAGGGCGCCGAGGGCGAGGCCCGCGGTCGCCCACCGCGCCGCCGCCTGCTGCGCGCGGGTGACGATGCGCGGCTGCGAGGCGCGGGCGAGCAGCCGCCGGAGGTGCAGGCCGGCGAGCGCGGGCGAGCCCACGCGGTCGTCGACCGCGGCGCGGTCCACGAGCGCGAGCGCCCTCAGGGTCGCGGCGGCGAGCGCCGCGTCGGTGCGGCCGATGATGTCGCGCACCGTGCGCCGGGCGTCGCCGCGGCGCCGCCGCACGACGATCGCCCGCGCGGCGATCGCCGCGACGAGCAGCGCGACGCCGGCGCCGGCGAGCCCGCGGGCGAGCGGAGACCCGAGCCGCGCCACGTGCGCCGCGACGAACAGCCCCGCGCAGGCCGCCGCGGCGAGCGCGCGCCGCGCGGAGGGCCCCACCTCCGCATCCCAGACGGAGCGCAGCCGGGCGATGGACAGGGCCGGCGCCTCGTTATCCATGGAGGCAAGGGTAATCGGCGGCGGGAGGCGGTCCAGCGATTCGGTGCGACGCGGGGGCCCGGGGTCCGGCGATCAGACGTCGAGCTCGCCGTCGGTCATGAACCAGCTGTTCGGGTCGAGCAGCGCGCGCCGCAGCTCGTCCGGGGAGCTCGGGTCGACGTGCACGACCAGCCACCGCGAGCCGACGCCCGGGGGGTGCGGGCGGGCGAAAAAGCCGAGCGCCCGGAGGCGCGCGCCGAACGAGGGGGGGCTCACGAGGAGGATGCCGACCGAGGCGTGCCCCTCGCGCCGCATCGCCTGGCAGAGCTCGAGGAGCAGGAGGTCGGCCGTGGGCCCGTGGTCCTCGCAGAACAGGTCGACCACCTCGACCTTGTTGTTCCGCACCGTGTAGACGGCGTAGCCGAGCAGCCGCCCGTCGTGCCTGTCGAGCATGCAGAAGAAGCGGTAATGGACGGCGCCGAGCCGCGCGTACCGCCAGTTCAGGAACGCGGCGCTCCGCTCGCCGGCGATCGGCGAGGGCTTCGCCCGCGACCACAGCGCGTCGAAGCGGTGATCGGCGCTCTCCGTGATCTCCGTGCGCACGCGCCCGCCCTTCACCCGCTTCGCGAGCAGCGCCGCCGTGTCCCGGAGCGCCATCGAGGCGTCGAGCGCGCGCCCCGCGGCGCGGACGAGCGCGCTGTCCGGCCTGACCGTCGCCCGCTGCACGGCGCGCTCCGCCGCGGTCGACAGCGCCCGCGCGAGCGGCGCCGGCGGGGCGCCGGGATCGGCCGACCCCCAGAGCGCGCGCCATCGGGCATGGGGCACCGCCGAGGCGGCCCGCTCGGCCACGCGCTGCGTCACCGCGCTCACGACGTCCTGTTGCTCCCCGGCCGACAGGGCGGCGAGCTCATGGATCTTGTACGCGGCCGTGAGGGGCCGGACCCAGGTCGTGGAGTCGCTGATCTTCCTGTATCCGGCGCGCTGGAAGATCGGGAAAGAGGCCTTGTTGGGAAAGCCGTACAGGAAGTCGACCCCGGCGTCGCGGCAGCCCTTCGCGATCTCGCGCTGGATGCTCATGGCGGCGCCGGCGATGCGGTGGGCCCGGGTCACGGCGAAGTCGCCCAGGACGCCGGCCTTGAGCATTCTCCCGCTGACATGGACGTCGCGCGGGATGAACGAGCCGCTGCCGATCACCTCGCGCTCGGGGCCGTGGTAGCCCATCCAGGTCCTGGCGGGGCCCGCGGGGTTCTGCTCCTGGAACCAGCGCATCCGCCGCTCGACGAGCTCCTGCGGCACCTCGCCGCCGGCGAGGTTCTCTCTCCAGAGCTCTGCCAGGACGTCCCTGTGTTCTTCCGGCCGGATGCGGGCGGCGCTGTAGACCTTCTCCATGGGCTCCCCCGGTGCGCTTCTCCTGGCAGTGCGCGGCGCAGCCGAGCGGCGCGCCGGGCCCGTCATGGCCGAAGGGGACGGGGGCGTCAATGACGCCTGCCTCCACCCGGGGGTTGCTCGGTTACGGCCCTGCGGCGGGGGCCGGAGGCGCGGTCCATGGGACACGCAGCAGCCGGTGAGCTGGCCGAGTCCGCGCCGGCCACCTCCCGGAGCTCGATCGCGTCGGCCATAACGACGCCGAGATCCGTCCAGACGACCGCCAGCTCGGACGCCGCGGCCCTGGATGGCCTCGCAAGGACGTCTGTGTGTGCCAGGGCACTGTTGACGCCGCGCTTCAGCCAGACAACCGTCGCCAAATTCGGAATGCACACGGCGACCCCTCAGCGTTTTGTGACTTAGAGCGCCTAACAAAACCCGGCCTGGATATGGCAGAGGCAGATCAGGCACACGGCGAGCTGGAGGAACGCTCGGTGAATATCGGCACGGCGTTCATACCGCACAGTCAAGCGCCGAAAGCGGCGGAGCCATGCGATCGTCCGTTCGACGACCCAGCGGTAACGGCCGAGCTTCTCCGACGACTCGATGCCCTTGCGAGCGATGCGGGGCACGATGTGGCGCAGATGGCAAGCCAAGCGCAGGGCCGGGTCGTCGTAGGCCTTATCGGCGTGCAGTTTCTTGGGGCGGCGCCGCGGTCGGCCGCAAGGCCGCGCGATCGTCGGTACCGCATCCACCATAGGCGTGAACATCTTCGAGTCATGGACGTTCGCCGGCGTCATCTCGACGGCGAGCGGGATACCATTCTGATCGACCAAAATGTGATATTTCGTGCCCGGCCGGCCGCGATCTGTGGGGTTCGGGCCAGTCTCTTCACCCCCCTTTTTGCCGGAACCAGCGAGGCATCCAGCGCAGCACGCTCCCAGTTGATCTTGTCGGCCCCGCCGAGCTCATCCAGCAATGCCTTGTGGAGCTGACCCCAGACGCCAGCCTGCTGCCAGTCGCGCAACCGGCGCCAGCACGTCATGCCGCTGCAGCCGAGCTCTTGCGGGAGATATTCCCAAGGAATCCCCGTTTTCAGCACGAACAAGATCCCCGTCAGGGCGATTCGATCAGGCGTGCGCGGCCGGCCGCCCTGCGGCTTCGGCTCCGCCTTCGGCAATAGAGGTTCGATTCGCTCCCAGAGTTCGTCCGGCACCAACAGCTTGCCCACGCGTGCAATCTAATGCGCGTACCGTTTGTCTCAAGCGAGCGGGCGCTCGAGCGAGGTCGGCGGGCTATTGTTAGGCGCTCTTATATTGCTCACCATGCCCGTTCTGCGGCGTGGTGCTGCTCGCCAGGAAGGCGCCTGCGTGCAGTTCGGACGCAACGCCGCTTCCGTGGACGCGAGCGCGAATGGGCCACGCGTCGCCGGACTTCACGCGTGCGCGGCGCGGGACGTGAGCTTAACCCCACAGGAGATTCGCATGAAGCGCTTCGTTTCGCGTACTATGGTGCTCGTATTTGCTCTTTCCTCGATCGGAGGAAAGGACTGCGCTCCCTAGCGCTGGAATTTTCGGTCAAGGCTCGGACCTGCCTTTCTGTCATGCGGACCCGCCCATCTACTGCGCTGCATATTGTTCGAATGTTCGTGAAGTCTCGTTTACGCCCGAATGCAAAGATGTTGGTGCTCATGAGCGGGAAATAGAATTCGAACTTAAAGTGATAAATGGCGTGAGAGAGCTGGAAGCGCAAGGGTTCGAGGTATGTCCCCCCATCCAATCCTGGCACGTTCGTGACGCCATGCGACGTTGGTATTCCTCCAAAGGAGTGGGCTGATCAAGACCACGAGGCTTGCCAGCCTGTACCCCCAGGATGTCCTATGTAGTAGAGAGATGCGCGATGACCCTTCGTAGCTGGCTTGTACTAGCGCTCATTGCAGGCTTCGTTGGCGCCTTCATTGGACGCGCCCTGCGACGCGATGCGGCAAGCGCCCAAGCGGCTCCAAGCGCATCCTCCGCGCCTTCGGACGCGAAGGCCTCTGACCCTAGCTGCAAGTCTATACGCGCCGAGCTCGCCTCCATCAAGGCAAGGTTGGCGATGTGCACGGCTCTTGGCACGCGGGCCCCCGACGCCGAACCGTCCACGGCTCCCGAGCGATCTGAGCCCGATTCTCTGGCTGATTCCATAGGCTCGCGAGGCCGGTCAAGCACGGATGAGATCCGGCGGAATCGCAAGCTCTTGGATGGTTATCCCGAGGCGGTGATCGTCCAGCACTACGATGGAAGCACAGGTGTCTATGAACCCGACGAGTGGGGGAACGACGGTGATGGGGTCATCATCGCGCGAAAGCTGCCAAGCGGCGAAATCGGATTTTATGCCGGACCAGATGCCGGACCGCGTTCGGACCCTGCCGCGTTCCGACCCTCCGATCCTGCACAGATCCCGCCGACTGACTGGGGGGTCGAGCCAGACGGGACGATCACCATCGATGGGAGGCCTGCTCCGCCTGCGGTGCAACGCATGTTTGGCGGAAAGGTGGATGAACCGGTGAAGCGGTCACAGTGAGATGTGTCCATGATAATTCATCGCTCCGTCGCAGTCGCGCTCATCGCCGCCATCGGCATTGCTGGCGCCTACGTTGGACGCTTCGTGCCACGCGATGCATCAAGCGCCCTGGCGCCTCCGACCGCGCCGCCCGCACCTTCGCCCACGGGGCCCGCCGGCAAGGGCTGCGAGGCTGAACGCGACGAGATCGCTCCGGTGCAGGCGCAACTGGCTTTCTGCCTGGCTCTTGGCGCATGGAACTCCGAGACGAAAGCGCCCGATGCCCCTGAGCCATCCGATCTCGATCGCTCCTCCGATATCGAGCCCCGAATCGCCGCGGAGATCCGGCGCGTGCGCGAGCAATTGGACAGCTTACCCGAGGCTGTGATCGTCCAGCACGCGGATGGAACCATTGGCTATCATAAGCCCGACGAATCGCCGATCGACGGTGATGGGCTCATCATCGGGCGCAAGTTTCCCGACGGACAGATCGGATGGTATGCCGGACCAGACGCCGGATCGCGCTCGGACCCTGCCGCATTCCGGCCAACCCAGTCCACAATCGTCTTGGCGCCCAACGTCGTGCGTGAGGCAGACGGGGCGATCAGGGTGCGTCGAGATGCTCCACCTTGGGTGAAGCGCCGTCTCGGCGGAGAGGTGGATGAGCCGGCGGAGCCGTAGCCTATCGAGATCGCCTCACGAACCTGGTTGCCAGGCGGGGAATCGTGAGGATGCAGCGCGGCCGCGGAGCACCGGCCGCGCGGCTCCGCAGGCCTGCGGCCGGGTCGTGCAAATCGGCGCGGTGAACCCGCCGCGCGCTCCCGAGAACGGTCGAGGGAGGTCTCGGCAGCGAGATCGGCAGTCCCGAGAGCGGTCGAGGGGGGTCTCGGCAGCGAGATCGGCAGTCCCGAGAGCGGTCGAGGGGGGTCTCGAGGACGGTCGAGGGGGTCTCGAGAACGGTCGAGGGGGGTCTCGAGATGCCCCCGACTCCCGCCGCGCGACCTCGGGACCCCCGCCGGCGACCTCAAGACCCGCCCCGGCGGTGGATCCGCCCTCGACGAGCGATCCATGGTGCCCCGATCGCGAGCGCCAGAGCCGTTTCTCCGCGCTGGAGAGCCCGGAGCCGCTCCCCGCGACCCGGACATGCGCAGCCTGACGCGCGGCGGCCGCGGAAACGGGCGGCAAGGCGAGCTCGCCGAGCGCGGGCCGCTTCTCTCCGTGATTCCGGCCGGCGCCGCGTCCGTGCTGCTCCCTCGGACGCGGCGGCCCTCGCGGATCCTGCGCGAAGCGCAAATGGGGGTACAGTCGCGCGATGCTCCGCCGCGCCCTCGCCGCCATCGCATGGCTCTCGCTGCTCTTCTCGCTCGCCTGCAGCCCCGCCCTGTCACCGCCCGCTCCGGACGGCGCGCGGTCGGCGAAGGCCGGCGGCGTCGCGGCGCGGCCGCCGGGCGCGGGCCCCGCGCCGGAAGCGCCGCCCTCCGACGCCCCGCAGGAGGAGGCCGACCCAGGTCCGGTGCCGGTCACCCGCGCCGATCCGGCGCGCGGCAGCCGGCTCGCCCCCGTGACGATCGTCGTGTTCTCCGACTTCGAGTGCCCTTACTGCAAGCACCTCGCCGGCACCCTCAGGCAGCTCGAGCAGCGGTACGGTCCGGAGCGGCTGCGGATCGCGTGGAAGAACTTCCCGCTCGCGTTCCACAAGCGGGCCCGGCCGAGCGCCGAGGCGGCGATGGCCGTGTTCGCGCACGCCGGCGCGAGCGCCTTCTGGGCCTTTCACGACGCGATCTTCCAGGCCGACGAGCGGCTCTCGCCCGAGGTCGAGGCGACGGCGCTCCGGAGGGCGGGGGTGACGCCCGGCCAGCTCGAGCAGCTCCTGGAGAAGAGCGGGGCGGCGCGGAAGGTCGACGCGGACATGGCGCTCGCCGCGCGGCTCGGCGTGACCGGCACGCCGGCGTCGTTCATCAACGGCGTGCCGCTCGTCGGCGCGCAGCCGGCCGCGCGGTTCGCCGCGATCATCGACGCGCAGCTCGTCGAGGCGCGGGCGCTGCGCGACGAGGGCACCCCGCCGGCGCAGGTGTACGCGGCGCTCACGAAGAAGAACCTCGCCGCCGCCGCGGCCGCCGCGCGCGACGACGCCGGCGACGAGGACAGCGCGACGGTGCACCTCGTGCCCGTCGGGGACTCGCCCGTGCGCGGCGAGGACACCGCGCTCGTCACGCTGGTGATGTTCGGCGACTACCAGTGCCCGTTCTGCGGCCGGGTCATGCCCACGATCGAGAAGCTCACGGCGCAGTACGGCGACAGGCTGCGCGTCGTCTGGAAGGACAACCCGCTCTCGTTCCACGCGCGCGCCGAGCCCGCCGCAGAGCTCGCGCGCGAGGCCCGCGCCCAGAAGGGCGACGCGGCCTTCTGGCAGGCCCACGAGCGCCTCCTCTCCGGCCAGGGCACCCTGGACGACGCCGCGCTCGAGGCCGTCGCCGCGGAGCTGAAGCTCAACGTCGCGGCGGCCAAGCGCGCCGTCGCCTCGCGCAAGCACGCGGCCCGGATCGACGCCGACATGGAGCTCGCGGACGACCTCGGCGTGCGGGGGACGCCGCACTTCTTCATCAACGGGCGCAGCCTGGCGGGCGCGCGGCCGATCGAGGAGTTCCAGGCGATCATCGACGAGGAGATCCAGCGGGCGGAGGCGCTGGTGGTGGCGGGGACGCCGCGCGCGGCGGTGTACGAGGCGATCCAGAAGCAGGCGGTCCCGCCGGCGCCCCCGCCGAAGGTGTCCGTGCCCCCGCCGCCGAAGGGCCACCCCGGCAAGGGCGCGGCCGCCGGCAAGGTGGTCATCCAGGTGTTCGCCGACTTCCAGTGCCCTTACTGCGCGCGCGGCGCGGCCACGATGGACGCGCTCCTCAAGGCCTTTCCGGGCAAGGTGCGCGTGGTCTTCCGGCACATGCCGCTCCCCTTCCACCCCGACGCGCAGCTCGCCGCCGAGGCGTCGATGGAGGCGCTGGCGCAAAAGGGGCCGCCCGGCTTCTGGAAGATGCACGACCTGCTCTTCGAGGACACCGCCTCCTCGAACCTCGATCGCGCGGCCCTGGAGCGGCACGCCGCGCTCCTCGGCCTCGACGCGGCGCGCTTCACCCGGGCGCTCGACGAGCGCACCCACAGGGCCGCCGTCGAGGCCGACGCCGCGGTCGCGCGGGGCGCGGGCATCAACGGGACGCCGGCGTTCGTGATCAACGGCTACCTCGTCAGCGGCGCCCAGCCGCTCGTCAAGTTCAAGAAGGTCGTGCGCCGCGCCCTCGGCGAGGCGGGCTGATCCGCGGGGCAGCCCACAGGACGAGGCGCTCGGGGCGCCCGGCGCACGCCCCCGCGCCGAGGGGGGCTCACCGGAGGGGCCGGAGCGCAGGCGGGCCACAGAAGAGGCCCGCCGGAACGCAAGTCCCGGCGGTGAGCCCCCCCGACGCGACCACCACCCGCCCCGCCCGCAACCCAGGTCGCCCGCGCGGCTCGAACGGTGTGGCCGTGGGGCCTCATGTTACCCTGTCCCAATGCCCAAACCGCGCGGTCGGGGGACAGCGGCCGAACCCAGGCGCACCGTCAAGGCATCCAGCGGGCGCGCGCGCGCAGCGCCCCCCGAGGAGCCGCGCGCGCGCGGCGGCGCGGCGGCGGGCTCGCCGGCCGCGCTGCGCGACGGGGCGGAGCGGCCCGCCAGCTCGCGAGCCCGGCCCAAGGGCGCGAAGGCCGCGAAGGCCGCGAAGGCGAAGGCGGCGCGCGCCGCGGCGGAGCGGCCCGCCTCGCCGAAGGCGCGCGCCGGGCGCGCGCGCGCCGCCGAGCCGGCCCGCGCCGCGCCGCGGAAGCGACGGGCCCCGCCCGCCTCGGCGGAGGAGGACGCGGCGCTCTCGCCGCCCCGGGCGCCGGAGCTCGACTGGGACGACACGCAGTCCGGCAGCCCCGCCGAGGTGCTCGCCCAGCGCTGGACCGAGCGGGGCGAGCAGCTCTTCCAGGAGCTCGCCGCCCACGGCGCCTCGCTGCACGAGTACCGGGCCGATCTCAAGGAGGGGCGCTTCGTCTGGCTCGCGCCGGGCGGCCGCGTGTCCGCGGAGGCGCGCGCGCGGCTGCTGTGCAGCTGGTCGCGCGCCACGTCGGTCCTGGTCATGGCGTGGGCCGATCCGTTCTTCCGCGCCACGGGGGTCGAGCGCATCGACGGCCTCCTCGCGGAGCAGGACGACGTCGACGAGGAGGGCGCCTGGCAGATCGCGATGGAGGCGGCCGACGCGTGCGGCGCGGCGTACCTCTACCGCGTGGCGTCGCCGCAGGCCTGGTACTTCCTGGCGCTCGACGCGCTGACGTTCGCGCCGGAGCGCTCGTCGTTCCACCCCGGCGCGCCGGTCGGCCTGGTGCTGCGCGGCATCCGCGACGCGCGCGAGGCGATCGCGTCGCGCGCCGAGCCCGCCGACGTGATCCGCGACCGGCTCTCCGCGCTGAGCGAGTCGCTGCTCCACCAGGCCAGGTACGCGTACCGGGACACCGACTGGGTCGCGCGCCTCGACCGGACCGGCGCGTGCCTGATGCACCTCGCGAAGCGCATCCCGCGCGAGAGCTTCAGCGCGATCGCGGCCGGCCAGCGCGTCGGCGAGTGGCTGGAGCGCGAGCTCGCGGTCGAGCTGCTCGACGCGCTGTCGCTCATCGAGGACGAATGGAGCCTGTTCGGCTGACAGGCGGCTACCTGGACAGCCAGACCGTGTACGCGTGCGGCATGAACGGCGCCTCGTCGGGGTCGAACGGCCGGCTCCGGATCATGCTCCCCGCGTTGACGCCCACGATGAGCAGCCCCGCGAGGCCGTCGAGGCCCACCACGGTGCGCTGCGCGCGGGTGCTGCCGTAGATGCCGGCCACCTCGACGCGGCCCGCCTCGGCGCCCTGCCGGTCGACCTTCACGATCGCCCAGCGGAACAGCGCGGGCAGCTCCCAGTCGGCCACGAGCGTGATCTCGGCCGCCTTCAGGTCGGGCCCCGCGGCCGCGGCGCCGTCCTCGAGGTCGAGCCAGAGGTAGGTGGCGCCGGTCGGCTCGATGGGCCGCAGGGGCGCGACCCGCCGCGGGAGCGAGGCGTAAGGCAGCGACCACTCGAAGCGCACCCGGCCGAAGTCGCCGAAGCGCTCGGCGCCTGGCAGGTGGGCGCCGTCACTGCGGCTGCCCAGGAACGCCCGCGCGATCGCGAAGTCGAGGAGCAGGTCGTCGAGGCCCTTGCCGCGGGCCCGGAGCGACGCCCGGAGCGCGTCGAAGACGTCGGGCTCGGCGCGGAAGCGGGGCGCGCCCTGGGGCGTGGACTGCGCCGCGACGGCGAGCAGCGACATGACGACCTGCGCGGGGGGCCCGGTGCCGTAGGCGTGGTCGAGGTACCACGGAAAGAGCAGGGAGCCGTCGAGCGCGCCGAGCGTCGCGCCGGTGAGCGCCCGCTCGGGCGCCCGCTGGAAGGCGTCGACGGCGGCGAGCTCCTCGGCCGCGCACGGCGCCGCGATCGTGGCGAGGTAGCTCGCCGTCATGGCGAGCGCGCTCTCCTCCGCCCCGGCGTCGAGGCGCATGGCGGCGGCGTGGGCGAGGGCATAGGCCGCGTCGGACGCGCCCGCGCAGCCGCGGCCCTCCGTCGCCGCGATGACGGCGAACGCGCTGGCGGCGTCGAACCGCTCGGCCGGCGCCCGCAGGTCGTGCCCGACCCGGATGGGGCGGGGGTCGCGGGGGCGGGGGTCGCGGGGGCGGGGGTCGCGGGGGCGGGGTCGCGGGGGCGGGGGTCGCGGGGGTGGGGGTCGCGGGCGAGGAAGCCGCGGCGCGGGTCGCGCTCGAGGTAGAGGTCGTACGATGGGCTGCCGCCCCGGTCTCCGTCCGGGAGCGGTCGCGGGAGGCCGAGCGCGTCGTACGTGCGCAGGGCGGCCTCGGCGTGGGCGAGGCTCTCGAGGAGGGCCGCGCCGGGGAGCCCCGCGGGCGCGTGCACGCAGAGGGGCAGCGTGAAGGAGCAGGCGCGCTGCGGGGCCTCGTGCGGCGCGGGCCGCAGCACCGGCGAGACCACGGGGCGCGCATCGGCCGTGGAGCCGGCCGCCCCGGCGTCGTCCTCCGCGGGCGCGCGGCCCTGAGCGCCGGCGTCGTCCTCCGCGGGCGCGCGGCCCTGAGCGCCGGCGGCGGTCGCGGGCGCCGAGGGCGGCGCGGCCGCTTCCGGCGCGGGCGGCGCGGCCGGCTCCGGCGCGCACGCGGTCGCGGCGTGGAGGCCGGCAACGGGACCGGCGAGCGCGAGCGCCGCGAGCGCCGCGCGTCGCCACGGCGGCGGAGCGGTCGCGTCCAGGGTGGCAGACGCCCGCTCGGGTCGCCGGGAGGGTGCCTGCGTGGAGCACGATCGCTTGGAGAGCATGAAATCCCTCTGGAAGCCGCCGGGGGGCGTCGTCGCGATGGGGCCTAGCTCATCGCACGGGCGGCGGCCGCCGGTCACGCTCATCCATCCGGGCGGGTCCGTCACCCAGCCCAGCTCCGGCGACCGCCGAGCTCGGGCTCGTCCGAGCGCCGGCGCGAGCCGATCTCGCATCGCCTCGCCCGGTGGGGCATCTCACCGCGGCGATCCGCCGGGCGTCTGCTATACCTGCGCGCACCTCGCCCGGCTCGCTTCCCGGGCGGGGCGACAGACCAGGACGCTCAATGACTCACCCTCTCCACGACATCTTGCTTCCCGACAGTCGACACGACTTCTTCCCGGTCGTCATCGAGATCCCGAAGGGGTCCAAGTGCAAGTACGAGGTCGACAAGAAGACCGGCCTCCTGATGCTCGATCGCGTCCTCTATTCGTCCGTGCATTACCCCGCCAATTACGGCTTCATCCCCCAGACGCACGCGGGCGACGGCGATCCGCTGGACGTCCTCGTCCTCATGCAGGAGCCGGTCGTGCCGCTCACGATCGTGCGGGCGCGCGCGATCGGCGGCTTCTTCATGCGGGACGACAAGGGCGTCGACGACAAGATCATCGCGGTCGCCGTCGACGACCCGTCGGTGGCCCATTACACGAATTACGAGGAGCTGCCCCCGCACGTCACCAGGGAGCTCATGCGGTTCTTCGTCGACTACAAGACGCTGGAGAACAAGCTCGCCGAGGTCGACACGATGTACGACCGGAAGCGCGCCCTCGAGGTCATCGAGGAGTCCGTCGCGAGCTACCGGTCGATCAGCGCCTGGTCCAAGGGCTGAGAGCGCCTCTCACAACCTCCTATCGCCAGGCCGCCAGGGCTGGCGCAGCGCGTCGCCGCTCCGCGTCGCGCCTGGCGCCGCGCTCGCCCTCGGGGGCCTGGCGCGGCCCGATCGCGCTCGGCGCTCCGACCCGGCTCCCGGCCCGTGGGCTCGGGCACCGGAGGGCGCCGCTGGATCCCGGTAGCGGTGGATCGCGCTTCCTGGACCTCCTCGGGTCCACCCGACAAACTCCCGAAAAAATTCAGAAGCCGGCGCACGATTCCCGCGCAATCCGCGAGAAACGCCGCGGCATACCGCTTGCTTTACATCCAGGCATGGACCGCATTCCGATGCTCACGGCGACCGAGGTGCTCGCCAGCAGCTCGCCTCGAATCCCGGTGCCGGCGCGCGCTTCACGACCTCACGTGGTGGCCAGCATGTGAATCGGCTCGACGCGGCGCGTCTGGGCTCGATCTCATCATGAAATGCCACCGTGGGTGCGGCCGCGAGAGCGGAGGCCGCCAGAAGCGCTGAGGCGCTGAGTCAATCGGCGATAGCAGCGATTGCAGCTGGAGCACTCGAGCACATCGAGTCGACACCGCATGATCGGGGCTTGACAATATGAGAGACATCGGTTTTTCTCGAGCAATGATGAGTACGCTTGGTAGCTTAGTCCCGGCGAGCGTGTGCCGTCGCTATGCCGCGGTGGCGCTCCTCCTCGCCGGCCCGCTCGGTTGTCTTGGCAACCTGGGCGATCTCGACGGCACCCCTGCCGGCGGCGAAGGGAGCAGCAGCAGCAGCGGCGGCGATAGCGGGAGCAGCTCCGGTCCTGGCGGCGGCGACACTCCGATCGGCGAGCCGCCGGAGATGCCCCACGTCATCCCGGAGGTGTCGACCTGCATGCAGGCGGACAACAGCACCCCCGGCCCGCGCATGGTGCGGCGCCTCTCGGTGCAGCAGTTCGAGGCCACCGTCCGTGATCTCTTCAGGGATCCGAGCGTCGATCTTCCGAGCATCTTCAATGATCCCCATGTGCTCGGGTTCGCGAGCGACGCGAACGCGCTGGTGATCCGCGACCTGACGGCCAGCCAGATCATGGACTGGGCCGAGTCGACCGCGGACTGGGCGGTGACGAACAAGCTCAGCGGCATCACCTCCGTCACCTGCAGGACCACGGACGAGGCCTGTCGGCGGCAGTTCATCACCGATTTTGGCCGCCGCGCGTTCCGCGAGCCGCTCGCGGAAGATCGCGTGGCCGCCTACGACGCGCTGTTCGCCGCGGAGAGCTCGTTCGAGGACGGCGCCAAGGTGGTGGTGGGCGCCATGCTGCAGTCGCCCTACTTCCTGTACCGCCGCGAGATCGGCAGCCCCGACCCGAGCAACCCGGCCCTCTTCAACCTCGGCCAGCACGAGATCGCGAGCGGCCTCTCGTACCTCCTGACCGGGAGCATGCCGGACGACGCGCTGCTCCAGGCGGCCGACCAGGGGCAGCTCTCGAGCCCCGAGCAGATCGACGCGCAGGCGCAGCGCCTCCTGCAGGACCCGCGTGCCCAGGAGGAGCTGATGCGGTTCATGCGCGGCTGGCTCCAGCTCAACCGCCTGGTCACCACGGTCAAGGACCCCGCGCTCTACGATCTCCCGGACGCGCTGCGCCAGGACATGATGAACGAGTCGCGGGCGCTCATCATGGATGTCGCGTTCAACCCCTCGATGCCCGGCACGTTCTCTGACCTCCTGGTCGCGAACTACACGTTCCTCAACGGCAACCTGGCCCAGCACTACGGGATCGGGGGCGCCGGGGGCACCGACTTCACCCGGGTGGATCTCTCCGGAGGGCAGCGCGACAAGGGCATCCTGGCCCACGGCAGCTTCCTGGCCGGGCACGCGGGCTCCAAGCTGTCCTCGCCGACGCAGCGCGGCAAGATGATCCGCACCCGCCTGCTGTGCCAGCCGCTGGAGCCCCCGCCGCCCGGCGTGGATCCGAACATCAAGATCCCCGAGACGCCGGCCACCACGCGGGAGATGGTCGAGCTGCACACGCAGCCGGGCTTCTGCCATAGCTGCCACATCGACATGGACCCGATCGGGCTCGGCTTCGAGCATTACGACGCGATCGGTCGATGGCGGGACCAGGAGAACGGGATCGCCATCGACTCGAGCGGCGAGATCGTCGAGCCGCCCTCGGGCGAGAATTTCGTGTTCGACGGCGTGGGCCCGCTGGCCGACTACCTCGCGGCGAGCGAGGACGTCAAGGACTGCATGATCCGCCACTGGTCGTATTACGCGTTCGGCGACACCTGGAATGAGGACGGCTGCACGTATGCGGCAGTCCGGCAAGAGGCGGAGGCCGACAACTTCGCCCTCAAGGGCGTGTGGCTCGCGCTCACGCGCGCGCCGCACTTCACCCGCAGAGTTCAAGATCCGTGAGCCCCACGGCTGCAACACCAGAAGAACGTAGCGAGTGAAAGGATCGGTCATGCGCAGCCACAGTCGTCGATGTTTCCTCAAGGGTGTCGGGGCCAGCGTCGGAGCCAGCCTGCTGTTCTCTCCGTTCTATGATTCCATCGCCAACGCGGCGCCCAAGAAGATGAAGCGGCTCCTCGTGTTCTTCACGATGGGGACGGACCCCGGGATCTGGAGGCCGACGAGCGTCTCCGGGGAGACCCCCACGTTCAGCGAGGCCACGTCGCCGCTCGCGGAGATCAAGGAGCACATCGTGATGCTGGACGGTCTCCCCAGCGGGAGCCCCAGCAACAACCACGGGTCCGCGGACGGCCTCACCGGCATGGGCTACTACAGCAACGGCAAGTACGGGCTGATCTCGGTCGATCAGTTCATCGCCGAGAAGCTGAAGGCCACCTGGCCGGCGGGGATGATCCCCACGCTCTTGCTCGGCGCCAAGGAGGAGGTGCAAGGCAAGACGGGGTTCTACAAGAAGGACAACCTGGTCCCCATCGACTCGCCCGTGTCCGCCTTCAAGACGGTGTTCGGGAACGCGGTCCCGACCACCCCGGGCACCGACAACACCGCCGCCCTGGAGGCCATGCTGCGCCGGCGCAAGAGCGTCCTCGACAACCTCAAGAGCGAGATCGCGACGCTGAAGGGGAACCTGGGCAAGGAGCAGCAGTACAAGCTGGATCTGCACCTCGAGTCGATCCGGCAGATCGAGCAGCGGCTCTCGGCGACGATGCCGGGAAACGGGGGGGGCGGCGGCGGCGGCGGCCCCCAGATCCCGACCGCACCCGCCAGCGACCCGACCGTCCCGCTGGAGCGCAACGTGCTTCACCTGGACATCATCGCCGGCGCCTTCGCGTCGGACATCACCCGGGTCGCCGGGATCCAGTTCGGCAACGATCAGAACATGGTGACGGGGCTGAACAAGGATCAGTGGGAGCTCAAGATGAGCATCAGCGCCGAGCAGCATAACCAGATGATCCACGGCCCGGAGAAGGGGCAGCTCGCCGAGCTCGAGAGGTGGCTCTCGCAGCAGTTCGTCCGCGTCGTCAAGAAGCTGAAGGAGACGCCCGAGGCCGACGGCTCGGGGAGCCTCCTCGACAACACGCTGGTCGCGTGGTGCCGCGACATGGGCGACGCGCCGGCCCACACCCAGAACGAGATGAAGTTCGTCCTGGCGAGCGGCACGAACGGCTACCTGAAGACCAGCCCCAACGGCCGGTTCATCAAGAGCTCCGAGCGGCACGAGCGGGTGCTGCTCAACCTGTGCGACGCGATGGGCGTCACGGACTACGACGGCTTCGGCGATCCGACCCTCGGGGCCAAGTCGCCCCTGCCCGGCATCGCGGCGACCTGACCGCCGAGCCGGGCGCCTCCTCGCCGCGACAGGCGCGCCCCCACGCGCCTGTCGCGGCGAGCGCCGGGGGCGCCGCGCCGTGTCAGCCCAGCGCGCGGCCCTCCGGCGCGCGCGACCTCCTCTAGAGAGCCCCGCACACGTCCAGCACCTGAAGCGTCACCGGGGGGTTCCTCTCGGCCGCGCTCGCCGCGCCCCGCGCGCGCGGGCGGACGTCGCCGTCGATCCGCGCCGGGCCCCCGGCGTACACTGGGCCTCATGACGGCGCGCGCGGCGGCGGGGTACCAGGCGGATCAACAGCGAGACGACCTGTCCGCCTACGCGCGTTACCTGGCCGCGATGGACGCGTCCATGCGCCAGAAGGTCGCGCTGACCGCCGCCCACCTCCTGTGCGAGGGGCGCGTCGCCGACATGGGGATGGG
Source organism: Sorangium cellulosum (assembly GCF_004135735.1). Taxonomy (GTDB): domain Bacteria; phylum Myxococcota_A; class Polyangia; order Polyangiales; family Polyangiaceae; genus Sorangium; species Sorangium cellulosum_F. Next base: position 10,787,259 of record NZ_CP012670.1, read on the forward strand.
CTCGGGGCAGGGCAGCGCCGCGCTGGCCCGGCTCTATCCGCGCCTCGAGGTGATCGGCGTGGACCTCGATCCCACGGTCGTCGAGCTCGCGCGCCGCGCTCACCAGCACCCGAACCTGAGCTTCCAGCTCGGGGACATCGCGACGGCGGTGTTCCCCCCGGAGAGCCTCGACGGGATCTTCGACTCCTCCGTGCTCCACCACGTGACCTCCTACGGCGGCTATCGCCACGAGAACGCCGCGGACGCGCTCGCGGCGCAGGTGCGGCAGCTCTCGCCGGGCGGGGTGCTGGTCGTGCGGGACTTCGTCGACCCGGGGCCGGGGGCGGTGCTGCTCGACGTGCCCGCCGACGACGGCGACGACGGCCCCGATCCGCGGAGCGCCTCGACCGCGGCGCTGCTCGAGCGGTTCGCCCGCGAGTTTCGCTCGCTGTCGCCCGAGCCGGGGTTTCCGCTGGCCCGCGTGGCGCCCGGGGCTCCGGGGGCCGCCCCGGCGTCGTCTCCTGCGCTGCCCGCGCCGCGCCCGGGGTGGCGCCGGTACCGGCTCGCCCACAAGCACGCTGTCGAGTTCGTGCTGCGGAAGGACTACCGCGCCGACTGGGAGGCCGAGGTCAAGGAGGAGTATACCTACTTCTCGCAAGCGCAGTTCGAGGCGCTCTTCGCGCGCCTCGGCCTGCGCGTCCTCGCGTCGACGCCGCTGCGCAATCCGTGGATCGTGCGCAACCGGTTCGTCGGCCGGTTCGCGCTGCGGGACGAGGGCGGCGCCCCGCTGCCCTGGCCGCCCACGAATTACCTGATTGTAGGCGAGAAGGTGAATCCCGGCCAGGGGGTCGCGTTCCGGCTGAGGCCCGCGGGGAGCCCGCAGCAGTTCTTGCGGACAGAGCACCACCGGGATCGCCGCACCGGCCGGGTGTTCGATCTGGCGGCGCGACCCCATCCCACGCTCGATATCGTGCCGTTCTTCTTCGCCGGCGACACCGCGTACGTGCTGGCGCGGACCAGCTACCCGCGGCCGATCGCGCGCGCCTGCCGCGAGGAGACGCCGCCCCTCGACGGCAGCGGCCCCGCCGATTACCTGGCGGAGCCGATCGCGGTCGTGCAGACCGAGCTCCCGGTCGGGCACACGGTCGAGCGGGCGCTGGAGCGGGCAGCCGGGGTGTCCCCGGCCTCGATCCAGCGGATGATCCCGGGGACGACCTATTACCCGTCGCCGGGCGGCATCCTCGAAGAGGTGCGCTCGGTGCTGGTGGAGGTCGAGCCCACGTTCGTGAATGCGCCCTCCGAGGACGTCTCGGGGTTCGGCACCTCGGGCCGCATCCGCGCCATCGAGGCGCGCCAGCTCCTGCGCGCCGCGCAGGTCGGGGGCCTCCCCGACGCGCGGCTCGAGCTCAACGTCTACGACCTCCTGGCGCGCTTCGGGCTGCCGTTCGGGCCGTGGATCGGCGACGAGATCCCGCTCGCCGGGGCGCGCGCGGCGCAGCCCGGCGCGGACCCAGGGGGCGCCGGGGGCGCCGGGGCGCAGGAGCGCGGCGGCGCGGTCGCCACCGTGCAGCCGACGCCGCTGAGCGCGCTGCTCGAGCGGCCGAGCCGCCGCTGCTTCTCGCGGGTGGCTCCGAGCGCCAGCGCCGGGTTCCTCGAGGTGCGGCGCGCGCGCTTCGAGGAGCTCGCCGAGGGCGACCGCGTGGTGGCCGCGCGCGAGCTGGAGTACGTGGTGCCGCGGCCGCTCGGGGCGCTGACCGTCTCGGCCGCGCTGCTCGCGCGCGCGCCCTCGGGCGAGGTCGTGCTGGGCGTCGACGACGACGACCTGCCGGCGGCCCAGAGCTTCTCGGGGAACAGCGGCCTCCTGGTCGCGCCGGCGTGGCGGCTGCCGCGGGACGTGCGCGCGCTCGCGGCCGCCGAGGCCTTCGTGCGGGCGCGCCTGCAGGCCGAGTACGGGGTTCAGGCGGGCGAGGCCGTCGAGCTCGGGGGCGCGTACCGCCCCTCGGCCGGGCTGACGCCGGAGCTGGTCCAGCCGCTCGCCTTCGTGGTCACCGCGACCGCCGCGCCGGGGCCCGCCCCGGCCGACGCAGCGCCGCAGCGCGCGCCGACGTCCGGCCCTGCGCGCCGGCTGCACTGGGTGCCGCTGGCGGCCCTCGCCGCCGGACGGGAGCACCTGCCGGACGGCCACCTCCGGGTCGTGGCCCTGCGCGCCGCCCACGCCCTCGGCGCGTCGACCTGGCCGCCGCGCTCACGCTGAGGCGGGGAGCGCGCCCTCGCTCCGCGACACACGCCGCTCGCCGGCGCGGGAGCGCCATGCCGACGGAATTCGAGCGCGCGCTCCGCGTTCGGCGCGACGAGCGCCGGTGTTCGATCGGCGTTCGAGCGGCGTTCGAGCGGCGTTCGTCGGTGTTCGGTCGGCGGTCGGTCGGCGGTCGATTGCGCGCGAGCTGCTCGCCGAGGCCCCATTCCGCGGCGTCGTGCGCTGGACGGCGGTCCCCGGACATCCGTCGCATTCGCCACGTCGAGCAGGTTTCTCGCACTCAGCGGGTTTTCCACGCGTGGGGATGAGTTCCAGGCGCACACCGAGGTTGGCACGCCGGGCGCTTACAGCGTCGCCGGGTGCTTACAACATCGCAACTCGTCGGCGCGCCGGCCGCTCCCCCGGCGGCGCGCCGCGGGACGGAAACTCCATGGTCCTTGTGAGCAATTCGTCGAAGATCGCGGTAGCTGGCCTCAGGTCAACGCGCCTCTCCGTCCGGAGCGAGACATCCGGGCCGGGCGCCCGGGCCGACGTCGGACGGGCGCGATCGTTCCTCGCGCTGCGCGCGCGCATGCTCTCGAGCCCCAGCCTGGCCGGCGCGCTCCAGTTCATGCAGGTCACCACCCGGCCGTGGGAGCCGCACGAGCTCACGGCGTGGCTGCACGAGCACGTCGTCGCGCCCGGCTGGATGAAGGCGCCGCGCGCGGTGCGCGAGCCCGGCGCGGACGTCGTGGCGCTGTGCGGCATCGAGGACCGGCGCCGCGAGGTCGCGGCGCTCGCCGAGCGCGCGCGCCGGCGCGTGGCGCTCGCGTTGCTCGATTTCGTGGCGCCGAACCCGGAGGGCGGGTTCCTCCGCGCGGCGCTGTACAGCGCGCGCGTGCGATGGAGCGTGGCGGTCGACCGCGCGGGCTGGTTGCCGGCGCCGCGCGAGAGCGATTTCCTGAGCGATGTCGTGCTCAGCCTGTTCGCCGCGGAGATCCTGTCCGGCGCGGAGCTGTACCGGAGTCACATGACCGTGTGCGCGGCCTGCGGGCGCGTCGCGTTCGCGCAGGAGGCCCGGCCGCGCGGCGCGGGCTGCCCGCGCTGTGACGGGGAGATCAAGGGACAGGCCCTCTGAGCCCTGGTGGGGCGCGCGCCGCCGGCGGGGGGCTCTCCGAAAATGCATCGTTTTTCATGGAGAAAATGCGCCGATGCGCCGGCGAGGACGCATGTCGTGGCCTTGACGGCCGCGGCGACGCCCGACCAAGCTTGCCGCCGGATGATGAGCCATTCCCGCTACACGAGCGCTGAAATAGAAGAGCTCGCCCGTGCGGCCCGGCGCGACGGGTTCTGCGTGATAAAGAACCTCATCCCGAAGGGCCTGCTGCGCTCGTGGCGTGACGCCTTCATGCCGCTCCTCGACGCGCACATCGCGCGGGAGGGCCACCTCAGGAATCGGGGGCCCGAGCGCTACTACGTGACGCTCCCGTTCAAGGCCCCCTTCGCGGAGCCGCGGATCTACGAGGACGAGACCGTCCTCGGGGTCGTCTCGCGCCTGGTCGGCGACGACATGATCATGGTCCAGCTCGCGACCGATACGCCGCTGCTCGGGTCCGACTACCAGGATGTCCACCGCGACGCGCCGCCGCTCTTTCCCGAGACAGCGCAGGAGACGCCGGCGTTCCAGCTCGCGGTCAACTTCCCCCTCGTCGATGTCACGGCCGACAATGGCCCCATCGAGATCGCCCGCGGCACGCACCTGCTCACCCGGGCCGAGGGGCTGCGGCGCCTCGCGGCGGGCGAGATCGCGCTCGAGCCGGTGATGATGGAGCTCGGCGACGTCATGGTCCGCGACGTGCGCGGCCTCCACCGCGGCACCCCGAACCGCACGCGCGAGCCCCGGCCCATGGTGGTCATCGGCTACAGTCGCCGCTGGCTCTTCCGCCCGGAGGTCTCGATCCGGGTGCCCCGCGCGAGCCTCGCCCACCTCTCCGGCCGCGCGAAGCAGATGCTCCGCTTCAACCCCGTCGTCGAGTCGCTCGACGGGCCCGTGGAGCCCGAGATCTACCAGGCCTTCGCCTACTGACGCGCGCCGCCGCCGGCCGACGGCGGGTCAGTCCAGCGCGACATGGGCGATGGCCTGGTCCCGCAGCCAGGTCCGCTGCCGCCGCACGAAGACGCGCGTGGCGCGCACGATGGCGCCGGCGAGCTCCGCGGCCGGCAGGCGCCCCTCCAGGTGCTCGCGGACCTGCTTGTACCCGACGGAGCCCATCGCCCGCGCGTCGCCGTAGCCGCGGCCGAGGAGCGCGCGGACCTCGTCCACCCAGCCCTGCTCCAGCCAGCCGGCGACCCGGGCCTCGATGCGGCGATCGAGCTCGGCGCGGTCGCGGTGCACCGCGACGAGGCGCGCGGCGTACCGCCGCTCGCGGAAGCCGTGCTCCGCGTGCCACGCGCTCTGCGGCCGCCCCGAGCGCTCGTAGATCTCGAGCGCCCGGCTCACGCGCACCGCGTCGTTCGGCGCGAGGCGGGCCGCGCTCTCCGGGTCCACCTCGGCGAGGCGCGCGTGGAGCGCGGCGCGCCCCTCGGCCTCGATGATCGCGCGGTGGCGCGCGCGCACCCCGGGATCGGCGGGCGGCGCGGGCGACAGGCCGAAGACCAGCGCCTTCACCCAGAGGAAGGTGCCGCCGCAGACGATGGGCACCCGGCCGCGGCCGCGGATGTCGGCGATGGCGGCGTCCGCGAGCTCGGCGAACCGCGCGGCGTTGATCGCCTCGAGCGGATCGGCCGCGTCGACCAGGTGGTGCGGCGCGCGCGCCCGCTCGGCGGGCGTCGGCTTCCCGGAGCCGAGGTCGAACTCCCGGTAGATCTGCACGCTGTCGGCGCTCACCACCTCGCCGCCGAAGCGCTCGGCCAGGCGGATCGCCAGCTCGGTCTTGCCGCTCGCCGTCGGGCCGATCACGACGATCAGCTCGTCCGGCGACGGCGGCGGGAGGGCCTCCCACGACGCCGGCGCGACGGCCGCGCTCGGCTCCGGCGCGCTCGGCTCCGGCGCGCTCGCCGCGGCCGCGCTCGCGTGCCGATCCGGCCAGCGCAGCGCCCCGGTCACCGCCTCCCCACGCGGTGCTCCAGCTCCGGCCAGCCGATGCGCATGACCACGGGCCGGCCGTGCGGGCAGTGGCCGGCGAAATCGACCTCGTCGAGCGACGCGAGCAGCGCGCGCGCCTCCTCCGGCGCGACCGGATCGCCCGCCCGCAGCGAGCCGTGGCAGGCCATCGTCGCCAGCGCGAGGTCCACCGCGCCGGAGAAGGCGCGCTCGCCCGAGTGGCTCAGCTCGTCCAGGAGGTCGCGCACGAGGCGCTCCGGCGCCGCGCGGCGGAGCAGCGTCGGCACCGCGTGCACCGCGAGCTGCGCCGCGCCCGCCGGGCGGACGTCGAGCCCGAGCCGCGCGACCGCCTCCTGCGCCTCCTCGATGAGCGACACCTCCGCGGGGGCCGCCGGGACGAGCGCCGGGAACAGGAGCTTCTGCGTCGCGACGTCGCGGCCGTCGTACGACGCGCGCAGCCGGTGGAACGTCACGCGCTCCGCCGCGGCGTGCTGATCGAGGAAATAGATCCCGTCCGGCCCCTCGCACACGAAGTAGGTGTTGCGCACCTGGGCGAGGAAGCGCAGCGCCTTCCAGGCCGGGGCCCGCTCCGCCGCCGTGAGCGTGGGCCCGCTGCCGGTCGGGTAGGGGACCGGCGGCGACCCCGGCGCGATCGCCGGCTCACCCGGCCCGCCGCCCTGCCAGGCGAGCGCGGCGTCGGTCCACCCGCCGGCCTGCGCCGGCGCCCCCGGGCCCGCCTGGACGGCGCCCGGGCGCGCCGGCGGCGGGGCCCCGCCGAGGTCGCCGCCGAGACCCCAGGGATCGCCCGGCGGCTCCTGCCGCTCCGCCGGGGCGCCGGCCGCGGGCGGCGCCGCGCCGGGGCCGTTCGACCAGGCCCAGGCGTCGCCGGGGGGCGGCGCCGCGTCCTCGAACAGCTTGCCCTTGCGGCCCTGGAACCCGCCGGGGGCCGGCGCGGGCAGGCCGAACGCCGCGGCCACCTGCGCCGCGACGATCTTGTAGATCGCGTCCGCGACCGCGCGGCCGTCCGCGAAGCGGACCTCCGCCTTCTGCGGGTGGACGTTCACGTCCACGAGCTCGGCGGGCAGATCGATGAACACCGCGCCGATGGGGTAGCGGCCCGGCTCGAGGACGCTGCCGTAGGCGAGCGCGACCGAGCGCGCGAGCGAGCGGTCGCGCACGTGCCGGCCGTTCACGAACATCCACAGCCAGCCCGCCCCCGAGCGGGCGCGCTCCGGCCGCGACACGAACGCCTCGACCGTGAGCGGCCCCCGCTGCCCCGCGCACGTCGCGAGCTCCTCGCCCGCGAGCATCGTGCGCACCCGCTCGGCGCGGTTCGGCGCGCGCAGCCACTCGCGCACGACGCGCCCGTCGCGCGACAGGATCAGCGTCACGCCCGGTTCGCCGAGGGCGATCGCCTGCGCGACCTCGGTCACGTGCGCCGACTCGGTCCCGACGGCGCGCAGGAACTTGCGGCGCGCGGGGACGTTGTAGAAGAGGTCGCGCACCTCGACCACGGTCCCGGCGGCGCACCCGCAGGGCGCGGCCTGCGCCGCGCCGCCGCCCTCGATGCGGATCTCGGTCCCCTCGGCCTCGCCGTCGCGCCGCGTCCGGAGCGAGAAGCGGCTCACGGAGGCGATGCTCGCGAGCGCCTCGCCGCGGAAGCCGAAGCTCTGGATGCAGCGGAGATCGTCGAGCCGGGCGATCTTGCTCGTGGCGTGGCGCAGCACCGCGAGCGAGGCGTCCTCGCGGCTCATCCCGCGGCCGTCGTCCGCGACCCGCACCAGGCCGACGCCGCCGCCCTCGATGTCGATGCGGACGCGGCGCGCGCCCGCGTCGAGCGCGTTCTCGACCAGCTCCTTCACCACGCTCGCCGGCCGCTCGACCACCTCGCCCGCGGCGATCTGGTTGGCGAGGTCGTCCGGCAGGAGGGCGACCCGCCGCTCCTCGGCCCGCGCGGGTGTGGGGCGAGGATCCGCGCCGGCGGTCCCCTCTTCTACGGTGCTCATGGATCGTCGCCGGGGTCGGTCGCCCGGGCGACCGCCTGGAAGTACAGCTTGGTGCGCTCCCGCGTCAGCGCCAGCGCGGCGAAGCCGAGGATGCAGAGCTCGAAGAGCACGAAGCGCACCCGCTCGGCCGTCCACCAGAGGTCCGGGTTCGTGAGGCCCTCTCGCTCGGGGACGCCCGGCGGCAGGAGCGCGCCCGCCTGCGCGACCATGTCGATCCAGGCGCCGCGGACGTCGCGGGTGAGCGCGTACTCGACGGCGGCGAAGGCCAGGTTGGCGGCCAGGACCTGGAGGACGAAGCCGCGGGTGCCGGGCCGCCCGCCGAGCGCGAGGCCGCTCGCGATGACCAGCAGCCCGCCGAGGAGCACCTTCGCGATGCTGAGCGGGAAGGCGACGTCCTGGTGCGCGCTCATTGCGTGGGCCTGGGCGGCCTCGAGCACGGCGAACGTGAACTGGAAGGGATCTCCCTGGTCGCGCGCCTGCTCGGCCACGGCCGTGACGTCGGGGGCCATGCCGCTGCGCAGGTACATGGCCGTCCCGCACCCGGCCATGAACCCGCGCACGCCGATGATCCAGGTGAGCAGCATGGTGGCCACCAGGTACCAGGGGCGCAGCGAGCGCGGGCGCGGGGGTCGGATCGAGTCCACGTAGAGGCTGCCGTGTAGCACGTTCTCCGATCTCGCGCGCTCCCTTCCTTACCCGCAGATCGCGGAGCGGCTAGCCTCCGGACCGCGAGGGCCCGCGTTGCCTGCGCGCCGGCGCAGGTGGCGCGACGCGGCGGGGCTGTACTAGAACTTCGAGAGACGAGGTCCGGGTGGCGAAGAGCAAGAGCGAGCCGCGTGTGAAGCGAACGGAGGGGGCTGCGGACGCAGGCCCCCGACCCGAGTTGAAAAGGGCTGCGGACGCAGGCCCCCGACCCGAGTTGAAAAGGGCTGCGGACGCAGGCCCCCGACCCGGGTTGAAGGGGGCTGCGAACGCAGGCCCTCGACCCGAGATCGAGGAGGTCGTGGGGCCAGGAGGGGGCGATGCGGCCCTCCAGCCTGAGGCGCAGGCGGTCGCCGCGAACCCCCGGCCTGCGCCGAAGCGCCGCGAGCGCTCCGCCACGCGGGCCGCGGGGCGCGCGCGCGCCGAGGCGCAGCCCGCGACCGGCGCGCCCGAAGGCGCGCGCGAGGACGAGGACGACGCGGAGGCCGCGCCCGAGAGCAGCGCGGACAAGGCGGGCGACGTCGAGGAGGGCGACGTCGTCGAGGTCGTCGGCGAGGTCATCGACGACGCGAGCATCGACGTGAACGACATCGAGCTCCCCCGCGTCGCGCGCGGCGCCGGCGAGGCCCGCGGCAGCGGGGAGGCCGCGCTCTCCCGCACCGACCCGCTGCAGGCCTACCTGCGCGAGGTGCAGCGCCACCCGCTGCTCACGGCGGACGAGGAGAAGGAGCTGACGATCAAGTACGCGAAGACGCAGGACGTCGCGACGGCCGCGCGGCTCGTGACGGCGAACCTGCGGCTCGTGGTGAAGCTCGCGTACGAGTACAGGCGCGCCTACAAGAACATCATGGACCTCATCCAGGAGGGCAACATCGGCCTGATGCAGGCCGTGAAGCGCTACGACCCGTACCGCGGCGTCAAGCTCTCCTCCTACGCGGCCTGGTGGATCCGCGCCTACATCCTCCGCTTCATCCTCAACAACTGGCGCCTGGTGAAGCTCGGCACGACCCAGGCGCAGCGGAAGCTCTTCTTCAACCTCAACAAGGAGAAGGCGAAGCTCTCGGCGATGGGCATCGAGCCGACGGCGGCGGAGATCGCGAAGCGCCTGTCGGTCGACGAGAAGGAGGTGGTCGACATGGACCGCCGCCTCTCGAGCGGCGAGGCGTCGCTCGACGCCCCGGTCGGCGATCTCGAGGGCCGGTCGATCCCGCGCGTGGAGCTGCTCGTCTCGTCGGGGGCGGGCCCGGACACCGCGTTCGAGGCGAGCGAGATGGGCATGCTCGTCCACGATCGGCTCGCGAAGTTCCGCGAGACGCTGACGGGCAAGGACGTCATCATCTTCGACAAGCGCATGGCGGCGGAGGATCCGCTCACGCTCCAGGAGCTCGGCAACGAGTTCGGCATCTCGCGCGAGCGCGTGCGCCAGCTCGAGGCGCGGCTCCAGTCGAAGCTCAGGGTGTACCTGCAGGAGGAGCTCGGCGACGCCGTCGAGGCGGATTGAGCCTTGTCGACCGGCGACGAGCAGCGCGGCGCGGGCGGCCCGGGGCGACTCTACGTGGTCGCGACGCCGATCGGTAACCTCGGCGACATCACGCTGCGCGCGGTCGAGACGCTGCGGGGCGCGGACCGGATCCTCGCGGAGGACACGCGGCGCGCCCGCGCGCTGCTCGGCCACCTCGGCGTCGGGGGCAAGCCGGTCGACCGGTTCGACGCGCACGCCTCGGAGGCGGACGCGGCGCGGGCGGCCGCGCGGCTCGCGGCGGGCGAGTCGATCGCCTTCATGACCGACGCCGGCACGCCGGTCGTGAGCGATCCGGGGACGGCGCTCGTGCGCGCGGCCGCGGCGGCCGGGGCGCGCGTCGTGGCGATCCCCGGGCCGAGCGCGGTGATGGCGGCGGTGAGCGCGTCGGGGCTGGTGACGGGGGGCTTCCGCTTCCTCGGGTTCCTGCCCCGCGGCGGGCGCGAGCGGCGCGAGGCGCTGGCCCTGGCCACGGCGACGCCGGAGGCGGTGGTGCTGTTCGAGTCGCCGCGGCGCCTCCGCGAGACGCTCGCCGAGCTCGCCGAGCGCATGCGCGGGCGGCGCGCCGTGCTCGCGCGCGAGCTGACGAAGGTGCACGAGGAGATCCTGAGCGGCACGGTCGAGGAGCTCGCCGCGATCGAGCGGGAGTGGCTCGGCGAGATCACGCTCGTGCTCGGGCCGGCGGAGGTGCCCTCGGCGGGCGCGCGGCCGAGCGACGACGAGCTCGACGCGCGCATCGACCGGGAGCTCGCGGCGGGGCGGCGGGCGAAGCACATCGCGGAGGAGCTGTCGGTGGAGCTCGGGCTGCCGCGGCGGGAGCTCTACGCGCGGGCGGTGGCGCGGCGCGGGGCGGGGCGCGCGTAGGCCCCGCCGGTCACGTCAGCCGGTCCCGCCCCTCCGCCTTCAGGGCGTCGACCACGAGCTTCACGTCCTGCGACCGATCGCGCGGCACGATCAGCAGCGCGTCGTCGGTCTCGACCACCACGAGGCCCTCCACGCCGAGGAGCGCGATCACCCGGCGGGCCCCCGGCGCGTCGCCCGGGCGCGCGCGCAGGTCGACCACGTGGTTGTCCCGCGCGTCGATCAGCACCGATCCCTCGGGCGCGCTGTTGCCCCGCGCGTCCTTGTCGGCGAGCTCCCACGCGCTCTGCCAGCTCCCGACGTCGCTCCAGCCGAAGTCGCCGGGCACCACCGCGAGGCCCGAGACGCGCTCCATCACGCCGTGGTCGATGCTGATGGCCGGCAGGCGCGGGAACACCCGCTCCACGGCCTCGGCCTCGGCCTCGGCGCCCAGCGCGGCCGCGCGATCGATCTCGTCGAGCCCCTCGGCGAGCGCCGGCAGGTGGGCGCGGATCGCCGCCGTCATGTCGCCGGCGCGGAAGATGAACATCCCGGCGTTCCAGAGGAAGCGCCCGCTCGCGAGGAACTCCTCCGCGCGCTCGCGGCTCGGCTTCTCGACGAAGCGCAGCACCCTTTGGGGCGAGGCGCCCCGCGCGCCCGTCGCCTCCTCCGCCTCCTCCGCCTCGATGTACCCGAAGCCGGTCTCCGGGTGCGTCGGCCGGATCCCGATGGTCGTGATCGCGCCGCCCCGGGCCGACGCGACGGCGGCCCGCAGCACCTCGAGGAACCGCGGCACGTCGGCGATGTGGTGATCGCTCGGCAGCACGACCAGGACGGCCTCGGGGTCGTCGCGCGCGACGGTCGCCGCCGCCCAGCCGATGCACGGCGCCGTGTTGCGCGGCGCGGGCTCGACGAGCAGGCGCCGCTCCGGCACCTCCGGCAGCGCGGCGCGCGTGGGCGCGACGAGGCGCCGGCCGGTCGCGACCCAGAGGCGCTCCCAGCCGGCGCTCGCCTCGCGGGCGCACAGCGGGAGCACCCGGCGCGCCGTGGCGGCGATGAGCGGCTCGCCGCCGAGCAGCGGCAGGAGCTGCTTCGGGCGCGCGGCGCGCGACGCCGGCCAGAAGCGCGTGCCCGCGCCGCCGGCGAGGATCAGGACATGGACGGGGGGGTGGGTCTCGTTCATCGGCGATCCTCGTGGGCGTAGGCTACAGCATGGCAGGCGGGCTCCTGGGGCCGAGCGCTCGGGCGGGCCGGGCAGGGGAGGCCCGCTCAGGCAGGGCCGGGCAGGGCGCGCGCGTAGGCGACCATCGCGAGGCCGAGCGGGACGACCCACAGCGCGAGCGCGCCCGTGCGCCGCCGCTCGGCGAGCGCGCCGAGCGCCGCCGCGCCGGCCAGGGCGCCCAGGAAGGCGGCGAGCAGGCCGAGCGCGACCGCGCCGGGCGCGGGGCGAAGGAGCGCGCGCGCGTCCGCGAGCCCGGAGACGAGCAGGGCGGGGATGCTCAGCGCGAGCGCGAGCTCGACGGCGCGCGCCGGCCGGACGCCGAGCCAGAGCAGCAGCACGAGCGCCGCGCCGACGCGCGACCCGCCCGGCAGCGCGGCGGCCCCGTGCGCCGCGCCGGCCGCGAGCATGCCGGCGAGCGACGGCGCGTCGGCCCTCGCGCGATCGGCGCGCCGGGGCGCGAGCGCGGTGCTCGCGAGCGCGGCCCCGGTCGCGAGCAGGCCGAGCCCCGCCGCGAGCGGCGCCTCGGGCCCGGGCGCCGGGGCGCCGCGGTCGAGCGCGGCCGCGACGAGCAGGCTGGCCGCGGCGCCGAGCGTGAGCAGCGCCGCGTCGCGCGCGGGCGGCGACGCCCGGAAGAGCGACGGCCGCGCGACCGCCCGGAGGCCCTCGCCGAGCGCGTGGAGCAGCCGCCGCCGCACGGCGAGCGCGAGCGCCGCGGCGGCCGCGAGCGCGTGCGCGGCGTCGACCCAGGCGTCGCCCGCGAGCCAGAGCCGAGCCGCCGCGCCGTGCCCCGTCGCCGAGACGGGCAGCGCCTCGGCCGCCCCCTGGACGGCCGCGAGCACTGCCACGTCCACGAGACCCACGCCCGACCGATACCCCAGCCCGCCGCGTCCTGTCGACCACCACCTCGCCGGCGCGCGGCCCGCGTTCAGGGTTTGCCGGCTTGCCGCGGTTCATCATTTCACCTACATAACCCACGGATCTGGCGCTCTCTCGCCCGGGGCGAGCGAGGCGAGCCGGGCGAGGTTCCCGTTCGATGTTGATGGCATACGCCAGCGTGGCGGCGTTCTTCCTGGTGGCGATCGGCTTCGTCCTCGGCTCGATGCTGTTCGGGAAGCTCGTGCGCCCGAGCAACCCGTACGCGGAGAAGGTCGAGACGTACGAGTGCGGCGAGGCGCCCGTCGGCCCCGCGTGGTTCAACTTCAACCCGCGGTTTTACATCATCGCGCTCATCTACATCATCTTCGACGTCGAGATCGCCTTCATCTACCCGGTCGCGACGGTGTTCAAGCGCTGGGTGGACCAGGGCAGCGGGCTCTACGCGCTCGTCGAGATCCTCCTCTTCGTGGCGATCCTGATGCTCGGCTTCGCCTATGTCTGGGCGAAGGGCGATCTCAACTGGATCCGCGCCATCAAGGGGGATCCGCGGGGGGCTCAGGGCGTGAGCAGCCGGGCTCGTCCGGCCGCGCGCGCGGCCGCCGAGGGCGCGCCCGCGGCGCTCGGGGAGCGGGTGGCCGTCGCTGAAGGAGGTGCGGAGTCATGACATCGAACCCGAACCTGAACCTGATGGCCCCGCCCCGCAGCTGGGAGGCGAAGTACGAGGGGGACGGCGGCGGCGTCATCACCACGAACGTGGACCAGACGCTCAACTGGCTGCTCAACTGGGGGCGCTCGAACAGCGTCTGGTACATGCTCTTCGGCCTGGCGTGCTGCGCGATCGAGCTCATGCAGACGGGCGGCCCGCGCGGCGATCTCGAGCGCTTCGGCGCGGCCCCGCGGCCGAGCCCGCGGTCGAGCGACCTGTTCATCATCGCGGGGACGCTGACGTACAAGATGGCGCTGCGGGTCCGGCGCCTCTATGACCAGATGTCGGAGCCGCGCTTCGTCATCTCGATGGGGAGCTGCGCGAACTGCGGCGGCCTCTTCCAGTACGCGTACTCGGTCTGCAAGGGCGTGGATCAGATCATCCCGGTCGACGTCTACGTGCCCGGCTGCCCGCCGCGCCCCGAGGCGCTCCTCGAAGGGCTCCTCAAGATCCAGGAGAAGATCAAGAGCGAGCGGGCCCTCGGCCGCCGCGGCGCGACGGGCGGCTGATCCCGCGTCCTGCTGCGCACCCTGCACCCCGATGACACCCGAAGAGATCTTCCAGGCGCTCCAGGCGAAGCTCGGCGAAGCGGCGGTCTTCGATCTCCACCCCGTGTCCGCGAAGGACCGCGACGCCTGGTTCCAGGTCGCGCCGGGCGAGCTCGAGGAGGTGTGCCTGCACCTGCGCGACGCGCCGGAGCTCGATTGCGATTCCCTCGAGTGCATCACCGGGGTCGACTACCCCGATCTCAAGAAGATCGCGGTCGTCTATCACATCTATTCGTACGCGAAGAAGCACCGGATCGTGCTCAAGGCGTTCCTCGACCGGGACAGCCCGGCGCTGCCGACGCTGGTCGACGTGTGGTCGTCGGCGAACTGGCAGGAGCGCGAGTGCTTCGACCTGCTCGGGGTGCGCTTCGAGGGGCACCCGGACCTCCGGCGCCTGCTCCTGCCCGACGACTGGGAGGGGCACCCGCTCCGCAAGGACTGGCAGGAGAAGGCGGAGTACCACGGCATCCCGACGCAGCGCCCGAACCCGGTGGAGCTGTTCAAGATCAAGCTCCCGAAGAAGGAGGCGGAGGCGTCATGAGCCAGGTCGTCTTCAGCGTCGACCGGGGCGGCGCGGGCCCCGACCTGGAAGACGAGATGACGCTCAACATGGGGCCTCATCACCCGTCGACCCACGGCGTGCTCCGCTTCGTCATCTCCACGGACGGGGAGATCATCCGCAAGGCGGTGCCCGACGTGGGCTACCTCCACCGGAGCATCGAGAAGATCGGCGAGCGCTGCACGTACAGCGGCTTCATGCCGTACACGGATCGCGTCGACTACATCGCGGCGATGTTCGCCAACGAGGCCTGGGCGAGCGCCTGCGAGAAGCTGATGGGCATCGAGGTGCCGAAGCGGGCGCAGTACCTGCGGGTCATCTCCTGCGAGCTCAACCGGATCGGGAGCCACATGATCGCGCTCGGCGCGATGGCGATGGACGTCGGCGCCGTCACGCCGTTCCCGTGGGCGCTGCGCGAGCGCGAGCACATCAACGATTTCACCGAGGAGCTGTGCGGCGCGCGGCTCACCTACAACTACCACCGCATCGGCGGCGTCTCGTTCGACATGCCGAAGGGGTGGGCCGACAAGGTGAAGCGGTGGCTCGACCACTTCGAGCCGATCATGGTGGAGTTCGACCGGCTGATCAGCCTGAACGACATCTTCGTCAAGCGCCTGGCCAACGTCGCGGTGATCACGGCCGAGGAGGCGAAGGACTGGGGGCTCGTGGGCCCCAACCTGCGCGCGTCCGGGGTGAAATGGGATCTCCGGAAGGAAGACGGCTACTCGGTGTATCCGGAGCTCGAGTTCGACGTGCCGGTGGGGCAGGGGCGTTACGGGACGGTGGGCGACTGCTGGGACCGGTTCTACGTCCGGGTCGAGGAGTGCCGCGAGTCGGCGAAGATCCTGCGCCAGGCGCTCGACAAGATCGACGAGCACCCGGAGGACGACATCCTGGGCAAGCTGCCCAAGAAGATGCGGCCCGAAGGCGAGGCTTACGCGCGGATCGAGAGTGCCCGCGGCGACATGGGCTGCTACGTCATCGGCCGGGGGGCCGAGGAGCCGTACCGCGTGCGGTTCAGGACGGGGAGCTTCACCGCGATGGGGATGATCGAGGCGAAGAGCCCCGGCCTGTTCCTCGCCGACCTCGTGGCGCTCATCGCGAGCTTCGATGTCGTCGCGCCGGAGATCGATCGCTAAGATGCGCTGTCGGGGGCTCAGGCCCGCGCCGCCTCGAAGATCCGGAAGAGGGTCGGCGTCTCGCGTACGGCCTTGACGCGCAGCCCGGCCGCCTCGATGAGCGCGCGGTACTCGGCCTCCGTGCGCTCGCGTCCCCCGGTGTTCACCAGCATGTTGATGTCGCTGAACGTGATGACCCAGTCGGCGGTCGGGTCCCCGCGCCGGACCGGCGCGGGCGGCTCCACGACGAGGAGGCGCGCCCTGTCGTCCATCGCCTCGCGGCACTTGCCGAGCAAACGCAGGCTCCGCGCGTCGTCCCAGTCGTGGATCACGCTCTTGAGCACGTAGACGTCCGCGGCCGGCGGCGCCGTGTCGAAGCAGCTCCCCGTGACGAACGACGCGCGGCCGGCGACGCCGCGTGACGCGAACAGATCGAGCGCGCCTTGGCGCGCGTGCTCGAGATCGAACACGGCCCCTTCCACGGCCGGGTGGGCCTCCAGGATCGCGCAGAGGAGCGCGCCGTAACCGCCGCCGACGTCGACCACCCGGCGGACGCCGCCGAGGTCCACGGCGCCGACGATGCCGGGGGCGACCCCGCGCGTGAGCTCGACCATGGCCTGGTGGAAGATCGCGGCGGCGGCGGGATCGTGCGCCATCGCGTCGAAATGCTCGGTCCCGGTCGACTCCCCCTCGCCGGCGCTCCACGCCATCCGGCCGGTGCGGATGCAGTCGGTCAAGCGCCCCCAGGCCTGCCAGACGCCCGGCCCGCCCATGAGGCGAGACCACGCGCGCTTCGAGACCGGCGAGCGCGTTTCGAGGCACCTCCCCACCTCGGTGAGCTCGAACCGATCGCCCCGCAGCTCGAGCAGCTCGAGCGTGACGAGCGCGCGGAGCAGGCGATCCGTCGCGTCGGGGTGCGTGCCCAGCCGCTCTGCCACGGCGCCGCTCGGGAGCGGCGCCTCGGCGAGGACGTCCGCGACGCCGAGCTCCGCGGCCGCGTGAATGACCTGCGGCACCCAGAGGCTCATGATCATCCGGTTCAGGCGAAATGCAGGGGGCACGTTCGTGGGAGACCCGTTGGACATGGCAATCGCTCCTTCGAGCCCCACCCTACGAACCGCCGCGCCGGGGGTATTGTAAAGATTTTCCCTCCCCCCGCGCGCGCGCCGCCGGGGTCTCGCCCTCACGCGGCGCCGTTCGCGCCCGCCGCGGGCGAGAGGCGCACCAGGCGCTGGGACCAGAGGTCGAGCAGCTCGGCGATGAGCGACTCCCGATCCGCCGCCGCGCCGAGCAGGTCGCCGAGCCGCTGCTGGCCGTCCGCGCGCGACAGGACCTCGAACACCCCGGGCGACACCGGGGTTGTCGCCTCGCTGTAGGTCGTGACGATGGCGTGCTCCAGCGCGTAGCCGCCCGGCGTCCGGCCCCGCAGCGAGCGCAGCTTGACGAAGGCGGGCAAGGCGGGGACGAGCGCCGCGTGGGCGGAGAGCGGCGCTGGCCTCTTGCGGACGAGGTAGTCGCCCACGACCAGGCCGTCGAGCCGCGTCGTGAGGAAGCACGTCACGCAGTCGTCGACCGAATCGACGATCGGCTCGGCGTTGTTGTTGAAGGACGTGTTGAGCACCACCGGGACGCCGGTGAGGTCGCCGAACGCCCGGATGAGCCGCCAGAACCGCTCGTTATGGCGCCTCGAGACGGTCTGCACCCGCGCGGTCCCGTTCACGTGGGTGATGGCGCCGAGGAGCGCGCGCTTGTCCTCGTGGACCGGCACCGTGAAGATCATGAAGGGCATGGCCTCTGCCCCGCCGAGATCGAACACCTCGTGCGCGGCCTCCTCGATCACGGAGGGGGCGAAGGGCCGGAACTCCTCGCGCTTCTTGACCATCGCGTTGATGAGGTCCTTGTTCTTCGCCGGCCGGGGATCCGCCACGATGCTGCGGTTGCCGAGCGCGCGCGGCCCGAACTCGGAGCGGCCCTGGGCCCACCCGATCACGCTGCCGCCCGCGATCAGCTCGGCGGCGGTCCTCGGCGCATCGGCGAGCTCCTCCACCGTGACGAAGTCGCCCCACGCCTCGAGCGCCCGGCGCACCTCGTCCCGCGCGCCGATGGGCCTGCCCCAGTACAGGTGCTCGATCGCGGGGGGCCGCCGCCCCGGCGCCTCTCGCATGTGCACGGCCAGGGCAGCGCCGAGGGCGCAGCCCGCGTCGTGCGCGGCCGGCTGGACGAACACCCGCTCGAACAGGCCCGAGCGGAGGATCTTGCCGTTCATCGTGCAGTTGTGGGCGACTCCCCCGGCGAAGCAGAGGCTCTCCTGCCCGGTCTCGCGGCGGAAATAGCGCAGGCAGTGGAGGACGATGGTCTCGAGCGCCTCCTGGAGCGCGGCGGCGACATCCTTGTGGACCTGGGTGATCGGCTCCCCCGGAGCGCGCGGCGAGAGCACGTCGTAGAGGCCGAAGATCCTGTCGAAGTGGACGGCCCACCCGCCCTCCGGGAGCAGCGTGTACATCGCCTGGAACGGCGCGCGGTACCTGCTCGGATCGCCGTACGGGGCGAGGCCCATCACCTTGTACTCGTCGAACATGCCATAGCCGAGGAACCGGATCGTCTGGACGTAGAACATGCCCAGCGAGTCCCGCTCGGGGATGTCCCGCAGCGGCTCGAGCTCGCCGCCCGAGCCGATGGACAGCGAGCCCGACTCCCCGTCGCCGCAGCCGTCCAGCGTCAGCACCAGGCTCTCGTCGTACCCCGAGCCGAAGAACGCGCTCGCCGCGTGGGCCGTGTGGTGCTTGACGAACCGGATGCGCTCGGGGTCGAGATCGACGCCGAGCTCGGCGCCGAGGAGCCGCCGCATGACGTCGCGCGCCGTGCGCACCTCGGGGCCGAGGGGGAGGAATCCCCGCCGGAGCTGGTCGTTGCACCACGCCTCGCTGATGTAGAAACAGACGCGATCGATGTCGTCGATGCGCAGCCCGTGGCCCTCGAGGCAGTAGCGCACCGCCTGGAATGGAGCCTTGTTCGAATGCTTGAGGCGGCTCAGGCGCTCCTGCTCGATCGCCGCGACGACCTCCCCGTCCTCGAGGAGGACCGCCGCGCCGTCATGCGCCGAGATCGCGTTGAAGGCCGGCCTCGGATAACCCTGGTGATCTGGCTCGTACCCACCGCTGATTCCAAGAATTCGCATGGGCGGACCATGGATCGGAGCGCCGCCCGTGTCGACCACGGGAGACGACGGTACGTCGGTGTCAGAGGGTGCGTCGGTGTCAGAGGGCGCGGTGCAATAATCAAGAATTGCTGTTTGGGGGGCAACGGTGCGTCAACGGCGCATTCCGTTAAGAAGTGTCAAGCGGATGGCCGCAGGGCGGCGTCTCTGCCAGGTAACTCGCTGGACAGCTCCTGTCCGGCGTGGCATCACCTGCGCCGGCCGCCGGAACGACCCTTCGAGATACGCTGTCTCCGCCCGATTGCGGGCGACGAGCGTTCCACCCCGGTCAATCGTCGTGACAGCCTGCGCGCTTTACGGACCCTTCGAGACGCGTCGACGCGCCGCCCTCTCTGCGCTCTGGCTCCGCAGAGGAGCAGGGCCCGGTGCGAGCTCGTGATCCAGCGCGGCTTCAGTGAAAGGACCTGCTCGTGACACGTGGCATGACCCCTCCCGGCCAGGATGCGCGGCGCCCCGCGCCGTTCGAGGCGCCCGGGGCGTGGGGCGACATCGCGTCGCTCCCCGAGCTGCTCGCCCGCCGCGCCGAGGAGCGCGGGGGCGCGCCGGCCTATATCTACTTGCAGGAGGGCGAGGCGGAGACCGCGGCGCTGTCGTTCGACGCGCTCCACGCGCGCGCGCGGGCGATCGCCGCCTTCCTCCGGCGGCGCTACCCTCCGAGGAGCCGAGTCCTCCTCCTGTTCGCCCCGGGGCTGGAGTTCATCGAGGCGTTCTTCGGGTGCCTCCTGGCCGACATGGTGGCCATTCCGACGTCGCTGCCGCGCCCGAATCAGGCGGAGTCCAGGTTCGACGCCATCGTCGCGGACTGCACGCCTGCGTGCGCGCTCACCGGAGGACACGCGCTGCGCGAGCGGAGCCGCTCGACGTCGCGCGCCGGGGTGCCCGTCCACGCGCTGGGCGAGATCGCGCGAGGCGAGGACGCAGGGGGCCTTCCGGGGCCGCGCGCTGCCCCCGAGGACGTCGCGTACCTGCAGTACACCTCTGGCTCGACCTCCAGCCCGAAGGGGGTGATGGTGAGCCACCACAACGCCCTTCGGAACTGCCGCATGCTCGCCGAAGGCTTCGGGCTGGAGGAGGGCGACACCTTCGTCTCCTGGCTGCCGCACTTCCACGACCTCGGCCTGATTTACGGCCTCGTGATTCCGCTGTTCCTGGGCGGCAGGTGCTATGTCATGCCGCCGGCGGCGTTCCTCTTCCGCCCCCTGCGCTGGCTCGAGGCGATCTCGCGCTTCCGCGGCCAGCACAGCGCGGCGCCGAACTTCGCCTTCGACCTGTGCGTGGCGAGCTCGACCGCCGAGCAGCGCGCCCGGCTCGATCTCTCGTCCTGGGAGACGGTCATCAACGGCGCCGAGCCCGTCCGCGCGCGCACCCTCTCGCGGTTCGTGGACGCCTTCGCGCCGTGCGGGCTGCGGGCCGACGTCCTGCGGCCCGCCTACGGCCTGGCCGAGGCGACCCTCGGGGTCACCTGCGCGCCGAGGCGCCCGTCGCCGCGCGTCCTCGCGGTGAGCGCCGCGGCGCTGCAAGAGGGGCGGGCGCGCGCGTGCTCCCCGGCGGACCCGGGCGCGCAGGAGCTCGTGAGCTGCGGCGCGCCCATGCCCGGCGTGCGCGTCGCGATCGTCGACCCGAGCAGCGGAGAGCCCGCGCCCGAGAGGCACGTCGGCGAGGTGTGGGTCGCCGGCGACGCGGTGGTGAGCGGCTACTGGCAGAACGAGCAGGCCACCCGGGCGTCGTTCGGCGCGCGGCCGCGCGGCGGCGACGGCCCCCCGTCCCTGCGCACCGGCGATCTCGGCTTCCTGCACGAGGGGGAGCTGTTCATCACCGGGCGGATCAAGGACGTCATCATCGTCCGGGGCCGCAACTACTATCCGCAGGACGTCGAGCTCGCGGTCGCGAGCGCCCACGAGGCGTTCGCGCCCGACGGGGGCGCGGCCTTCGCCGTGGGCCCCGAGGACGGCCTCCGCCTGCCCGCAGACGAGCCGGAGGCGCTCGTCGTCTGCCAGGAGCTCCGGCGCGGCCAGCGCGGGCTCGACCTCGCGGAGCTCGCGCGCGCCGCGCGGCGCGCCGTGGCGCAGCAGTTCGGCCTGCCCGTGGCCGCGATCGTCCTCCTCGGCCCGCGCCGCCTCCCCAAGACCACCAGCGGGAAGATCCAGCGCAGGGCGTGCAAGGCGGCGTTCCTGCGCGGCGAGCTGGAGACGCTCGGGGTGTTCCACGACGACCGCGACGGGGCGCCGGGCGCGGCGCTCGCGCACGGAGAGCCCGCGGAGGACGAGGCGGCGCGGGCCTCCGGATCGGGCGCGACCTCGCGCCTCGAGGCGCTCGCCAGGGGTGTCCTGCAGGTCGAGGCCGGGTCGCTGCGCCGGGACGTGCCCCTCGTCGAGTACGGGCTCGATTCCCTCAAGGCGGTCCAGCTCGCGAACCGCCTCGCCCGGCTCGGCGCGGCGCAGATCTCGCCCGTGCGCCTGTTCGAGGGGATGACGCTCGCCGAGCTGGAGGAGCTGCTCGCCCGGAGCGGCGCACCCTGGAGCGGATCGCCCGCCGGCGCCTCGCCCGCTGGAGAGGAGGACGCCGCCTCCAGCTCGGAGCCGGATCGCGGCGACCCGCACGCGCCCTTTCCCCAGACCGAGGTGCAACGGGCCTACCTGGTCGGGCGCGAGGAGAGCCTCGATCTCGGCGGGGTCGGCTGTCACGCCTACCTCGAGCTCGAGCGGGACGAGCTCGATCTCGACCGGTTCGAGCGCGCGTGGAGCCGGCTCATCGCGCGGCACGACATGCTGCGGGCCGTCGTCTCGTCGGACGGCCTCCAGCGCGTGCAGCGGGACGTGCCCGCCTTCCGGCCGAAGGTGTGGGACCACCGCGCGGAGGCGCCGGCCGCCGCCGAGCGCGCCGTCGAGGCGGCGCGGTCCCGGCTGTCCCACCGCGTGTTCGCGCCCGGCGCGTGGCCGCTGTTCGACGTCGGGGTGTCGCTCCTGCCGGACGGCCGGCGTCGCGTGCACCTCAACCTGGACCTGCTCGCGCTCGACGCCTGGAGCGTCGGCATCCTCTCGCGCGACCTGGCGCGGCTCTACGAGCAGCCCGACGCCCCGCTCCCCCCGCTCGGGGTGACCTTCAGGGACTGTGTCCTCGACGATCTCCGGCACCGGCAGACGGCGGCCTACGCGCGCTCCCTCGCGTACTGGCGCGAGCGGATCGCGAGCCTCCCGCCGGCGCCCGAGCTGCCGCTCGCGGCGAGCCCGCGGGACGTCACGCCGCCGCGCTTCGTGAGGCGAAGCGGACGCCTCGCCCGGGCCGCGTGGGAGCGGATCAAGGAGCGGGCGCGCGCGCACCGCCTCACGCCGTCGGGCGCCGTGCTCGCCGTGTTCGCCCAGGTGATCGGGAAGTGGAGCGCCCGCCCGGAGTTCGCGCTGACGCTGACGTCGTTCGAGCGGCCGCCGCTGCACGACGACGTCGATGAGGTCGTCGGCGACTTCACCACCGTGGCGCTCGTGGGCTTCGACCTGGGGCGGCGCCGGCCGTTCTGCGAGGCGGCCCGCGCCGCCCAGGAGCAGATCTGGGGCGCGCTCGATCACCGGCGCGTCGGGGCGATCCCCGCGCTGCGCGAGCGGCGGGCGCCCGGCGCGTCGCCCGGCGTGCCCGTCGTGTTCACGAGCCTCCTCGGCCAGGGAGGGCCGAGCGCCCGGGCGCCGTTCGCCTGGCTCGGCCGGGAGGCCTTCGGCATCAGCCAGACCCCGCACGTGGCGTTCGATCACCAGGTCGCCGAGGACCGGGGCGATCTCACGTTCTCGTGGGATGTCGTCGACGCGCTCTTCCCCGAAGGGATGGTCGACGCGATGCTCGAGTCCTACGAGGACCTGCTCGCCGAGCTCTCGCGCAGCGACGCGGCGTGGCGGCAGGCGGCGAGGGCGGCGCTCCCGCCCGCGCAGCGCGCGGCCCGCGAGGCGGTGAACCGGACGCAGCGCGCCGCGCCGGAGGCGCTCCTCCACACGATGTTCTCCCGCAGCGCGGCGAGCGACCCGGGCGCGCCCGCGGTGATCGCGCCCGACGGGATCACGACCTTCGGGGAGCTCGACCGGCGCAGCAACGCGCTCGGCCGGGCGCTGCGCGCGGGCGGCGCGCGCCCCGGCGCGCTCGTCGCCATCGCCGCGGAGAAGGGCGTGGAGCAGGCGATCGGCGTCCTCGGCGTCCTGAAGTCCGGCGCCGCCTACCTGCCCGTGGATCCGGGCTGGCCGCGGGATCGGGCGTGGGGGATCCTCGAGCAGGGCCAGGTGCAGGTCGTGCTCACGCAGGCGCGGTTCGCGGAGCCGGGCCGGTGGCCCGCGGGCGTTCAGGTCCTGCCGATCGACGCCCACGGCGGCGGGGCAGGCGACGACGCGCCGCTCGACGTCGCGCAGGGGCCCGACGACCTCGCGTACGTCATCTTCACCTCGGGCTCCACCGGCACGCCGAAGGGGGTGGCGATCGCGCACCGCGGCGCCGTCAACACCCTCGACGACGTGAACGCGCGGCTCGGCGTGGGCGCCTCGGATCGCGTCCTGTCGCTCTCGTCGCTGACCTTCGATCTCTCCGTGTACGACCTGTTCGGGGTGTGGGCCGCGGGCGGCGCCGTGGTCCTGCCGCACCCGGCGCGCACGCGGGATCCGGGCCACTGGCACGAGCTGATGGTCCGGCACGGCGTGACGCTGTGGAACACCGTCCCGGCGCTGATGCAGATGCTCGTCGAGGATCGCGCGCTCCGGACCGACCCCTGCGCTCCCCTGCGCGCGGCGCTCCTCAGCGGGGACTGGATCCCGGTGTCCCTCCCCGATCGCGTCCGCGCGGCGTTCCCGGGCGCCCGGGTCCTCGGCCTCGGGGGCGCCACCGAGGCGTCGATCTGGTCCATCGCCTATCCGATCGATCGCGTCGATCCGGGCTGGAAGAGCGTCCCTTATGGCAAGCCGCTGGCCAACCAGCGATTCCACGTGCTCGACCGGCAGATGGACGCGCGCCCCGACTGGGTGCCCGGGCGCCTCTACATCGGCGGCGTGGGCCTCGCGCGCGGCTACTTCCGCGACGAGGAGAGGACCCGGGAGCGCTTCGTGACGCACCCGGAGACCGGAGAGCGGCTGTACTGGACCGGGGATCTGGGCCGCGCCCTGCCGGATGGAAACATCGAGTTCCTGGGGCGCGAGGACCTCCAGGTGAAGGTTCAGGGGCACAGGATCGAGCTCGAGGAGATCGAGGCGACGCTGCTCAGGGCCCCCGGCGTGGGGAGCGCCGTCGCCTCGGTGGGGACCACCGCGAGCGGCGGAAAGCGGCTCCTCGCCGGCGTCGTGCCGGCCCCGGGCCAGGCGGTCGACCTCTCCGCGCTGCGCGCGTTCGTCGCCTCGCAGCTCCCCGACTACATGGTCCCGAGCGCCCTGATGGAGCTGCCGTGCTTGCCGCTCACCAGCAACGGCAAGGTCGACCGCGGCGCCCTGGCCGAGCCGGCGGGCGAGCGGAGCCCCGAAGCGCTGCTCCGCGCGCACCCGCGCGTGCGCGACGTGCGGATCGAGCGGGCGACGGACGGGAGCGGCGGGTGGATCGCGCGCGTGGTCGCGCGGGAGCGCGGGGCGGCGCAGGCCGCCCTGCTGCTCGATCCCGTCGAGAAGACGATGCACAAGCTGAGCAAGCCGGCGCTCCGCGCCGATCTCGCCGGGGCCGCGATCCCCCTCGGCCCCGAGCCGGCGGACGACCGGCTGCGCGCCTTCGCCAGGCGGCGCAGCCATCGCCAGTTCCGGAGCGAGCCCATCGCCTTCGCGCGGCTGGCCGGCCTGCTGGCGCGGCTCGCGCAGGTGGAGCTGCCCGGCTATCCGGTCCCCAAGCAGTCCTATGCCTCGGCCGGGGGCCTCTACCCGGTGCAGGTCTATCTCTATGCGAAGCCGGGCCGGATCGAGCGGGTCCCGGGCGGCACGTTCTATTATCACCCGGAGCGGCACGAGCTCGTCCCCATCGAGATCGGGGCGCACATCGACGTCTCTGCCCACGCGGGGATCAACGCGCCGGCGTTCGAGAGCTCGGCCTTCAGCGTGCTCCTCGTGGCGGACCTCGGCGCGATCGAGCCGGTTTACGGCGCCATGGCGCGCGATTTCTGCCTCATGGAGGCCGGGATCATCGCCCACCTGCTCGAGGCGTCGGCGCCGGACGTGGATCTGGGCCTGTGCCAGACGGGCGGGTTCGATTTCGCGTCCGTCGCCCGTCTGTTCAAGGTCGGGCCCCGGCACGAGTACCTGCACGGCCTCGTCGGCGGGGCCATCTCGCCCGCGGACACGACGGTCGAGGCGCTGGCCCGCGCGTCGGAGGGGCTGCGCGCCATGGTCGATCTCGCGACGCGCGCCGCGGCGGAGCGGCCGACCCGGCCGGCGGCGCCGCCGGAGCGCTCGCCCGGGCAGCTCGCGGAGGAGCTCTCGGCCTACCTCGCCGAGCGCTGGCAGGAGCGGCCGGTCCGGGTCGTCGTCGTCGACGAGCTCCCCGGGGCGCGTCCCGGCGCCGAGCGCGCGGCGGCGCCTCGCGCGCCCGGCGCGCACGAGGAGGGGGGAAGCCCGGCCAGCGCGGAGGTCGCGGCGAACGACGACCTCGAAGACGCCATCGCGCGCATCTGGGCCGAGGCGCTCCGGAGGCCGGCCGTGGGGCGCGACGACAGGTTCTTCGAGATCGGGGGCGACTCGCTCCTGCTCGTCGGGGTGGCGCGGGCCCTCCGGGAGCGCCTCGGCGTCGACGTCGCCCTGGTGCGCCTCTTCGAGCACCCGACCGTGGCCCGACAGGCAGCCTATCTGAGGACGCTCGGGCCGAGGGCCGCCCTCTCGGCCGGAGGGGACGAGGGGAGCGGGGCGGGCGACCCGGCGGCGCCGCGGGCGGCCGAGGACGCGAGGCTCGACGCCGTCGCCCTGCGCGCCCAGCGGCAGCGCGAGCGCGGCCTCGGGCGGCGCGCGCTCGCCGAGGAGCAGGCCGCGCGCCGGAACAGGCAGGAGGGGTGAGCATGCGGGAGCTCGGAGAGCTTCGCGACGCCATCGCGATCATCGGGCTGAGCGGGCGGTTCCCGCAGGCGAGCGATCCGGAGGCGTTCTTCAGGAACCTGTGCGAGGGCAAGGAGTCCATCGCGCGCTTCACCGACGAGGAGCTGCTCGCCGCCGGGGTCCCCCGGGCGCGCGTGGACGACCCGCGGTACGTCAAGGCGCGGCCCTGCGTCGAGGACCCCGAGGGGTTCGACGCGGGCTTCTTCGGCTACAGCGATCGCGAAGCGCGGTGGATGGATCCGCAGCAGCGGCTGTTCCTCGAGTGCGCGCACGAGGCGCTCGAGCACGCGGGCTACGACCCGGCGCGGTACGCCGGCTGGATCGGCGTCTTCGCCGGCGCGAGCCTGAACACCTACCTCCTCGAGCACCAGCGCGCGCTGCCTGTCGCGCTCGACTCCGCGGAGGGGCTGGAGCTCCTGATCGCGAGCGAGAAGGACTACCTGGCGACGCGCGTCTCGTACAAGCTCGACCTGAAGGGCCCGAGCGTCACCGTCCAGACGGCGTGCTCGACCGGGCTCGTGGCCGTCCACCAGGCGTGCCAGAGCCTGCGCGCCCTCGAGTGCGACATGGCGATCGCGGGCGCCGTCTCGCTCATGTTCCCGCAGCGCCGCGGGTACCTGTACGAGCGCGGCGGGCCCTTCTCCCCCGACGGCCGCTGCCGCCCGTTCGACGCGGGGGCCGCGGGCACCGTGTTCGGCGACGCGGCCGGCGCGGTCCTGCTCAAGCGGCTCGAGGACGCGCTCGATCAGGGGGATTTCATCCACGCGATCGTCCTCGGCTCCGCGACGAACAACGACGGCTCCGCGAAGGTCGGCTACACCGCCCCGAGCGTCGAGGGGCAGGCGTCGGTGATCACCATGGCGCACGCGGTGGCCGGCGTCCGCCCGGGCACGATCGGGTACATCGAGGCGCACGGGACCGGCACGCCGCTGGGGGATCCCATCGAGATCCGCGCCCTGGAGCAGGCGTTCCGGCGCGACCCCGGCCCGCTCGGCCGGTGCGCGCTGGGCTCGGTCAAGGCGAACCTCGGGCACGCGGGCACGGCGGCGGGGATCGTCGGGCTCATCAAGGCGGTGCTGGCGCTCCGCGACGAGCACATCCCGCCCACGATCCACCACGAGACGCCGAACCCCGAGCTCGCCCTCGATCGCACGCCGTTCTTCGTGAACACGGAGCTCCGCGCCTGGCCGCGGGGCGGCGCCCCCCGCCGGGCCGGCGTGAGCTCGTTCGGGATCGGGGGGACCAACGCGCACGTCGTCCTGCAGGAGGGCCCGCGCTACGAGGCGGCGCCCGGCGGCGAGGGCGAGCTCCTGGTCCTCTCGGCGCGGACCGACGCGGCGCTCTCCCGCCTGCGGTCGCGCCTCGCCGACCACCTGGAGCGCCACGGCGAGCTCTCCTTGCGCGACGTGGCGTTCACGCTGCTCGAGGGGAGGCGGCGGCATTCGCGCCGCGACCACGTGGTGGCCTCCTCGCTGTCCGAGGCCGTCGCGCGGCTGCGGCGCGCCGGCGAGGGGCGTGCGGCGGGCGCTGGCGAGGGGCGTGCGGCGGGCGCCGAGGACGCGGGCGTGGTGTTGCTGTTCACGGGGCAGGGGAGCCAGCACCCGGGGATGGGCCGGTGGCTCTACGAGGAGCACGCCCTCGTCCGCGAGATCGTCGACGAGTGCGCGGGGAAGCTGGAGCCGCTCCTCGGCGTCGACGTGCGCCGCGTCGCGTTCGACGGATCGAGCGACGCGCTCCGGGACACCGGCATCGCCCAGCCGGCGCTGTTCGTGATCGAGCTCGCCGTGGCCCGGTGGATCGAGTCGCTGGGCGCCCGACCGCGGGCGCTCCTCGGCCACAGCGTGGGCGAGCTCGCCGCGGCCTGCGTCGCGGGGGTGCTCTCGCTCGACGACGCGCTGCGGGCGGTCGCCGCGCGGGCGCGGCTCATGCAATCGCTGCCGCGCGGGGCGATGCTCGCGGTGCCGCTCTCCGAGCGGGCGGTGCTCGACGACCTGCCCGCGGAGCTCTCGCTGGCCGCGGTGAACGCGCCCGAGCTCTGCGTCGTGGCCGGCGGCGAGGCGGCCGTCGCGCAGTACGAGGCGCGGCTCGGCGCGCGCGGGGTGCGCGGCCGGCGGCTCCAGACCTCCCACGCCTTCCACTCCCACGTGACCGAGCCGATCCTGCTCGAGTTCCGCGAGGTGATGGCCGGGATCCCGCTGCGCGAGCCCCGGATCCCCCTCCTCTCCAATGTCACGGGCGAGCGGATGACGGGCGCCATGGCGCGCAGCCCGCAGTACTGGGCGGATCACCTGCGGCGCACGGTCCGGTTCGCGGACGGCGTGAGGGCGCTGCTCCAGGGCGGGGAGCCGCACCTGTTCGTGGAGGTCGGGCCGGGCTCGACCCTGTGCTCGCTGGTGCGCGCGCAGCTCCGGGGGGTGGAGGGCAGCGCGGCGGTCCCTGTCCTGCCCGGGCCCGGCGAGGCCGGCAAGGACCGGCAGGTGCTGCTCGAGGCGATGGGCGCGCTGTGGGCGCGCGGCGCCGACCTGCGCTGGCCCAGGGTGTCCCCGCGCGCGCAGGCGCGCCGCGTGCCGCTGCCGACCTACCCCTTCGAGCGCACGCGCCACGTCGTGGAGGCGGCGGCCCCCGAGCCGCCCGCGCGCGCGGCGGAGCGGGAGGCTCCCCGCAGCGCGGCGGAGCGGGAGGCCCCCGCGCGCGCGGGCAGCGCGCGGCTGTTCCGGCTGCGGTGGTCGCGCCTCCTCCAGGCCGCGCCGGCGTCCGAGCGGGCGCGCGAGCGGCCGTGGCTGCTCCTCGCCGACGAGCACGACGGCGCGCGCGCGCTGGAGGAGCAGCTCCGCGCCGCGGGCGTCCGGCTCCTCCCCGTGCGGCCCGGGCCGGGCTTCGCGGAGCCGAGCCCCGGCGCGTTCGTCGTGCGCCCCGACAGCGAGCGCGACTTCCGGGAGCTCCTCGCGGCCCTCGACGCGCGAGGCCTCTCGCCCCGCCGCATCGTGCACCTGTGGAGCGCGCTGCCGGACCCGGGCGCGCGCCCCGAGGAGGCCCTCTCGCGGGGCGTGCTCAGCGTGTGCGCCCTCGCGCGGAGCCTCGCCGACGCGCGCGCGGCGGACCTCGAGCTGACCGTCGTGACCCGGGAGGCGCACGCGGTCGCCGGCGAGGCGAGGCACGCGCCCGACCAGGCGGCCCTCATCGGCCTCTGCCGCAGCCTGCCGAGCGAGCTCCCGTCGCTCCGCTGCCGCGTCGTCGACGTGCTCACCCCGCAGGGCGCGGGGGCGAGCGCGCCGTGGGCCCGGGCGCTCTCCGGCGAGCTCCTGGCCGACGCCGAGCACGACCTCGTGCTCCTGCGCGCGCAGCAGCGCTGGATCCCGACGTTCGAGCCGCTCGCCCGCGCGCCGGGCCCGTCGCGCCTGCGCGCGCGGGGCGTCTACGTGATCACGGGCGCCCTCGGCGGGATCGGGCTCCGCCTCGCCGAGCACCTCGCGCGCACCCACGCGGCGAGGCTCGTGCTGATCGGGCGGACGCCGCTCCCGCCGCGGTCCGCGTGGCCGCAGTACCGCGAGCGCGACGACGCGCGCGCCGCCGTCGCCGAGATCCTCGACGTCCTCGGGCGGCTCGAGGAGGAAGGCGCCGAGCTGCTCGTCGCCGCCGCGGACGTGGCCGTGCGAGAGGACGTCGATCGGGTGTTCGCCGAGGCGAGGGCGCGCTTCGGGCGCATCGACGGCGTCTTCCACTGCGCCGGGATCCCGGGCGCGGGCCCGCTGCGCGGAAGGACGGACGAGGAGCTCCTCCGGGTCCTGTCGCCGAAGACCGCGGGCACGTGGAACCTCGCCGCGCAGCTCGCGCAGGAGCCGCAGGCGTTCCTCGTGCTGTGCTCGTCGATCTTCTCCCACCTCGGGGCGATCGGTCAGGCCGACTACGCCGCCGCGAACGCGTTCCTCGACGCCTTCGCCGGCGCGTACCACGACCAGACCGGCAACCCCGGGTTCGCCATCGCCTGGGACGGCTGGGCGCAGGTCGGCATGGCGGCGAGGGCCGGGATCACCGCGGCGGGGCCGCTCGGGCCGGGGCCCGCGTCGCGGCGCCGGGGGCCGCACCCGCTGATCGACCGGGTCGAGGGCGCGGCGCCTTCGCCGCGGGCGTTCCACAAGGCGTTCAGCCTGGCGCGCGACTGGACGGTGGCCGAGCACCGGATGCGCGAGGACGCGGTGGTGCCCGGCGCGGCGCTCCTCGAGATGGCGCGGGCGGCGGCCGCGCTCACCGGGCTGCGCGCCGTCGCGATCCACGATCTCCGGTTCCACGCCCCCTGCCGCGTGGAGGACGGCGCGCCGCGGTCCGTTTGCCTGACGATCCGGCAGCGCGGGGCGCGGACCGATTTCACCATCGCCGTCCCGGACCTGGACGGGCCCGAGGGCCGGATCGCGTCGGGCTCCTGGACCCGGGCGGACGAGGACGCCGCGCGCCCGGTCGTGGACGTCGCGTCGATCCGCGAGCGCTGCGGCCCGGCCTCGTCGTGGCGGCTGTTCGAGGCCGTGAACGCGAGCGGGCTCATGCGGTGGGGGCCTCGCTGGGACAGCATCGAATCGCTCCATGTCGGGGGCGACGAGGCGCTCGCTCTCCTCTCGCTGCGCCCGGAGCTCGCGTCCGACCTGGCCGAGTACGGCCTGCACCCGGCGCTGCTCGACGTGGCGACCGCCATCGCCGCCGCGCTCGACCCCCGGGGGGCCTATCTCCCCGTGGCGTGCGGCCGCGTCGTGTGCCTCGCGCCCACCCCCGCGAGGCTGTTCAGCCACGCTCGCCTGCGCCGCGACGACACCGTGCCCGGGCGCGCGCTCTCCGCCGACGTGACGCTGTTCGACGAGCAGGGGCGCGTCATCGCGGCCATCGAGGGCTTCGTGCTCGAGCGCGTCCAGGGCGACGCCGGCGCCGCGCTCTCCGCACCGGCGCAGAGGACCGCGCCGGGCATCGACCCCGCGGACGGCATCCAGGCCATCGAGCAGGTCCTCGCGCTCGCCGGGCCCGAGCAGATCGTGGTGTCGCCGCACGAGCTCTCGTCGCTCGTCGAGCAGCGGCGCCTCGCCCGGGTCGCGCCGCCCGCGGCGTCGGCGCGCGCGCTCCGGGAGGACGAGCGGCCCCGCGACGAGATCGAGCGAACGCTCGCCGCGCAATGGGAGGAGCTGCTCGGCCGCCGGCCGATCGGCATCCACGACTCGTTCTTCGAGCTCGGGGGGCACTCGCTCCTGGCCGTCCAGGCCCTCTCGCGCATCAAGGAGGCGTTCGACGTCGACCTGTCGGCGCGCGACCTGTTCGAGGGGGCGACCGTCGCCCGGGTCGCGGAGCAGATCACGGGCGCGCTCGCCGCGCGGCTCGAGGAGCTCGAGCTCCTGGCGGGCGGCGCCGCCCCCGCCGACGAGCCGTCCTGAGGCGGGGGAACGCACCGGAACCGGAAGAGGAGCGCGAAGGTGACCGAGCTAGCGCAGCGGATCAAAGGCCTGTCGTCCGAGGAGCTCAGGGCGCTCGTCGCGACGTTGAAGCAGAGGCGCCCTCGGGCGGGCGGAGCGGCCCCGGGGCCGGTGCGGACCGGGGCGCGGACGCGCTTCCCCCTGTCGTTCGCGCAGCAGCGGCTCTGGTTCCTGTACCGCTACGCGCCCGACAGCCCGGCGTACAACCTGCACGCGGCGGTGCGCTTCCGCGGCGCGCTCGACGGCGCGGCGCTCGAGGGCGCGCTCTCGCGCCTCGCCGAGCGGCACGACATCCTGCGGACGCGCTTCGACGAGGACGCCGGGGACGCGTACCAGGAGGTGCTGCCGGCGGCCGCGGTCTCCGTGGCGCTCACGGACCTGTCCTCGATGGATCCGGCGGCCCGCGAGCGGGAGCTCGCCGAGCGGTGCGCGCAGGCGGCCCACGCGCCGTTCGTCCTCGAGCGCGGCCACCTCCTGCGGGCCGTCCTCCACCGCCTTTCCGCGGAGGAGCACGTCCTGCTCCTCGTGACGCACCACATCGCGAGCGATCACTGGACGTGGGGCGTGCTGATCCGGGAGCTCGGCGCCCTCTACGACGCGCTGGTCGCGGGGCGCGCCCCGGAGCTCCCCGAGCTGCCCGTCCGGTACGGGGATTACGCCGTCTGGCAGCGCGGCCAGTGGACGCAGGAGCGCCTCCAGCGGGAGCTCGGGTACTGGGAGGAGCGGCTGCGCGGCGCGCCCGGCCTCCTCGAGCTCCCGCTCGACGCGCCGCGCCCGGCGACGCAGACGTACCGCGGGGCGAGGACGTCGCTCACGCTGCCGCGCGCGCTGTGCGAGTCGCTCAAGGCCCTGTGCCAGCGGGAGGGCGTCACGCTGTTCATGGCCCTCCTCGCCGCGTACCAGACGCTCCTCTGCCGGTACACGCGGCGGCCGGACGTCGTGGTCGGGTCGCCGGTCGCCGGGCGGACGGCGCGGGAGATCGAGCCGCTCGCGGGGATGTTCGTCAACGACCTCGCGCTCCGCGCCGACCTCTCGGACAACCCCACGTTCCTGGAGCTCCTCCAGAGGACCCGGCGCGACACGCTCGACGCCCTGGCGCACGCCGAGCTGCCGTTCGCGCTGCTCGTCGAGGCGCTGAAGCCCGAGCGGAGCCCGTCGCACCCGCCGCTGTTCCAGACGATGCTCATCCTCCAGAGCGCGGCGGCCGAGCTGCCGGCGTTCACGGGGCTCACGGCCGAGCCGGTGGAGGTCCCGGTGAGGACCTCGAAGGTCGACTGGACGATCGAGGCGTGGGACCGCCCGCAGGGCATCCGGCTCGATCTCGAGTACAACACCGACCTCTTCCGCCGCGAGACCGCCGACCGGCTGCTGAGGAGCTACGAGGCGCTCCTCCGCGCGTCGGTCGCCCGGCCCGAGGCGGCCGTGCTCGACCTGCCGATCGTGCCCGAGGACGACGCGCGGCGCCTCGAGCAGTGGAACCGCACCGAGCGCCCCTTCCCCGTGGACGCGCGCGTCCACGAGCTCTTCGAGCGGCAGGCGCAGCGCGGCCCGGAGCGCGTCGCGCTCGTGTTCGCAGGGCAGGAGATCACCTACGGGGCGCTCGATCGCGCCGCGACCCGGCTCGCGCGGCGGCTGCGCGCGGAGGGCGTCGGCCCGGGCGTCCCCGTCGCCGTCTGCCTGGAGCGCTCGCCCGGGCTCGTCGTCGCGTTGCTCGCGATCCTCAAGGCGGGCGGCGCGTACGTGCCGCTGGATCCCGCGCTGCCGGGCGAGCGCATCGCGTTCATCCTGAGCGATCTGGGCAGCGCCGTCCTGCTCACGGAGCGCGCGCTCCGCCTCGAGATCGCCGGCGCGCCCCGGCGCGTCCTGCTCCTCGAGGACCTCGAGGCGCAGACCGACCCGGACGAGGCGCCCCCCGTGGCCCCGGCGAGCAGCCGGGACCTCGCGTACATCCTCTACACGTCGGGCTCGACCGGGCGCCCCAAGGGCGTCGAGGTCGAGCACCGCAGCGTCGTGACCTTCCTCTGGGCCATGAAGGACAGGCCCGGCCTCGACGCCGACGACGTGCTGCTCTCGGTGACCACGGCGTCGTTCGACATCTTCGTCCTGGAGCTGTTCTTGCCGCTCAGCGTGGGCGCGAGGACGGTCCTCCTGTCCGCGGCCGAGGCGCGGGACGGCGCCGCGCTCGTCGGGGCGCTGGAGCGCTCCGGGGCCACGGTGATGCAGGCGACGCCGAGCACCTGGCGGCTGCTCCTCGCGGCCGGGTGGACGGGCAGCCCGCGCCTCCGCGCGCTCGCGGGCGGCGAGGCCCTGCCGCGGGATCTCGCCGGGCCGCTCCGGGCGCGCGTGGGCGCCCTCTGGAACATGTACGGCCCGACGGAGACCACCGTGTGGTCCGCCGTGGCGCGCATCGACGATCCGGCGCGGATCACCCTCGGAACGCCGATCGCCAACACGCGCGTCTACATCCTCGACGACCGGCGGAATCGGCTCCCGATCGGCGTGGCCGGGGAGCTCGTCATCGGCGGGGCGGGCGTCGCCCGCGGCTACCACGATCGGCCCGAGCTCACCCGGGAGCGGTTCCTCCCCGATCCGTTCTCGGACGAGCCGGGCGCGCGGATGTACCGGACCGGCGATCTCGCCCGGATCACGCACGACGGCCTCATCGAGTACCTCGGCCGGCTCGATCATCAGGTCAAGATCCGCGGCTATCGCGTGGAGCTCGGCGAGATCGAGGTGACCGTCGCGCGGCACCCCGGCGTCGCGGAGTGCGTGTGCGCGGCGCGCCGGGACGCGGTGGGCGAGGGCGTGCTCGTGGCCTATTACGTGCCGGCGGCGGAGGGGGCGACGCCCGACGCGCTCAGGGCGCACGCGCGCGCCTCGCTCCCCGAGTACATGGTCCCGGCGCATTTCGTCGCGCTGCCCCGGCTGCCGCAGACGCCGAACGGCAAGATCGACCGGAACGCGCTCCCCGATCCGGGCGATCAGGGGCGCGCGGCGGGGCGGGACCGGGAGCCGCCGTCGACCGACGCGGAGCGGCTCGTGGCCGCCGTGTGGGAGGAGCTCCTCGGGCGCGCCCCGAGCCGGACCGATCGCTTCTTCGATCTCGGGGGCCACTCGCTGCTCGCGATGCGCGTCGTCTCCCGCCTGCGCGAGCGCGCGGGGCTCGAGGTCCCGCTGCGGTGGCTGTTCGACAGGCCGGCGCTCGCCGATCTGGCCGAGGCGATCGGGCAGCTCACGGCGTCCTCGGCGCGCCCGCCGCTGCGCCGGCGGGATCCGGCGGCGGTGGTCCCCCTGTCGTTCGCGCAGACCCGGCTCTGGTTCCTCGACCGGCTCGCGCCCGGGACCGGCGCGTACAACGTCGGCTCGGCCGCCGTCCTCGAGGGGCCGCTCTGCGAGCGCTCCCTCGAGGGGGCGCTCCGCGCGGTGATCGCGCGGCACGAGGCGCTCCGCACCGTGTTCCGCGCCGCGGGCGGGGCGCCCGTCCAGATCGTGCAGGCGCCCGCGGCGATCGACTTCCGGGTCACCGACCACCGCGGGCTCGCCGAGGAGGCGCGCGCCCCGGCGGCCGTCGCGCGGCTGCGGGAGGTGGTCGCGCGCCCCTTCGACCTCGCGAGCGGCCCGCTCTCGCGGGCCGAGCTCGTGCGGATCGACGACGAGCGCAGCCTGTTCGCGTTCGCGATGCACCACATCGTGACCGACGGCTGGTCGCACGAGATCTTCGTGCGCGAGCTCGCCGCCGCGTACGCCGCGATCGAGGCGGGCGAGCGCCCGAGCTTCGGCGAGCTCCCGGTCCAGTACGGCGACTACGCCCTCTGGGAGCGGCGGTGCTGGGACGGCGCGGCGCGGGGCGAGCAGCTCGAGTTCTGGGAGGCCGAGCTCGCGGGGGCGAGCCACGCGCTCGACCTGCCGACGGATCACCCGCGCCCCGAGGAGAAGCGGTACGCGGGGGCGCGCCACCCCTTCCGGTTCTCGCGGGAGCTGACCGGGGCGATCGAGCGCCTCGGCCGCGAGCGCGGCGCCACGCCGTTCATGACGCTGATGGCCGGGTTCCTCGCGCTGCTCCACCGCCTCGGCGGGCAGACGGACCTCCTCGTCGGCACCCCGATCGCGGGGCGCGACCGCCCCGAGCTCGAGGACGTCATCGGGTGCTTCGTGAACACGCTCGTGTTCCGCGGGAGGCTGGAGGGCGATCCGACGTTCGCCGCGCTCCTGGATCGGGTGCGGGACACGGCCGTGCGGATCTTCGCGCACGCGGAGATCCCGTTCGAGCGGCTCGTGAACGCCCTCCGGCCGGAGCGGGATCTCGGCCGGACGCCGCTGTTCCAGGTGATGTTCGCGTTCCAGCCCAGGGTGCCCGAGCCGATCACGCTGGGGCGGGCGCGGGTGACCCCGATCGATCTCGACCCCGGGACCGCGCAGTACGACCTCACGCTGTCGATGCAGCACGACGGATCGTGCCTGAGCGGGCACTTCGAGTACGACACGGCGCTGTTCGAGGGCGAGACGATCGCGCGCCACGCCGCGCTCTTCGAGCGCCTCCTGGCCGAGGCCGCGCGGCGGGCGGACACGCGGCTCTCCGAGCTCCTCCAGGGCGAGCCCCTCGCGGCGCCGGCGCCCGGGCGCGGCGCGCTCACGGCGCCCGCGCTCCCGTTCGCGCGGGGCCTGGCCGGAGGGGAGCCCCTCCGGCTCGTCCGGCGCGCGCTGCGCCTCGACGGCGGCGTCGTCCGCGGGCTGGCCGAGCGCGCGACGAGGGCGGGGGTCAGCCCGGCGGCGGCCATCGCCGCGGCGTTCGCCGAGGTCGTGGCGTACTGGAGCACGTCGCCCCCGGCCATGACGTTCCAGGCCGCGCGCGCGCCGTCGCGCGGGGACAGCGGCGCGATCGACGTGGAGATCGGCTCGGGCAGCGGCCACCTCGAGGGGATCCCGGAAGGGGAGGTGACGCTCGCGCGCCTCGCGCGGGCCATCGACGGGGCGCTCGCGGCCAGGGGCGCGCCCGCGCCGGACGGCGGGCGTCACCCCGACGGCGCCGCCCTCCGGCTGCGCGTCCCCGCGCCCTCCGCTGGCGGGCGCGGCGGCGCCGCCGCGCCGGGCGCCTGCCTGGCGCTCGAGGCGCGATGGGACGGGGGCGGGGCCGCCCTCTCGTGGAGCGCCGCCGAGGCGCTCTTCCCCGAGGGCCTCCCCGCGGACCTGATCGAGGCGTACGAGGCGCTCCTGACGCGGCTCGCGCGGGGGGACGCGCCCTGGCACGAGGCCACGCCGGTCGCGCTGCCGGCGCGGCAGCGGGCGATCCGCGCGCGCGTCAACGGCGCGGTCCGGGCGCTGCCCGACGAGCTCCTGCACAGCGGCTTCGTGCGGCGCGCGGCGCTCCGGCCCGACGCGCCGGCGGTCATCGGCCCCGAGAGGACGCTGAGCTACGGCGAGCTCGACCGGCTCAGCAACGCGATCGCGCGGCGGCTCCGCCGGCTCGGCGCCCGGCCGAACGCGCTCGTCGCGGTGGCGGCGGTGAAGGGCTGGGAGCAGATCGCGGCGATCCTGGGCGTCCTCAAGTCGGGGGCGGCGTACCTGCCCGTGGATCCGGAGTGGCCGGCGGAGCGCATCCGCGCCGTCCTGGACCAGGGGGAGGCCGAGATCGTCGTCACGCAGGCGCGCCTGGCCGCGTCGCCGGCCTGGCCCGAGCGGGCCCGGCGGGTCGTGGTCGACGACGAGGGCGCGCTCGCGTCGGAGGACGACGCCCCGCTCCCGGCGGCCCAGGGGCCGGACGATCTCGCCTACGTGCTGTTCACGTCGGGATCCACGGGCAAGCCGAAGGGCGTGGCGCTCGACCACCGCGGGCCGCTGAACACGATCCTGGAGTTCAACGAGCGCCTCGAGATCTCGCCGTCGGACCGCGCGCTCGCGCTCTCGGCGGCGCATTTCGACCTGTCCGTGTACGACCTCTTCGGGCTGCTCGGCGCCGGGGGCGCGCTGGTCGTCCCCTCGCCGGAGGGCCTGCGGGATCCCGCGCACTGGCGGCACCTCATCGACGCGCACGGCGTCACCGTGTGGAACTCGGTGCCCGCGCTGATGCAGATGCTGGTCGAGCACCTCGGCGCCGGCGCGCGGGCCTGCGCTTCCCTGCGGTGGGTCATCCTGAGCGGCGACTGGATCCCCGTGCCCCTGCCCGACCGGATCCGCCGCGCCTGCCCGGGGGCTCGGGTCATCGGCTCGGGGGGACCGACGGAGACCTCGATCTGGTCGATCTTCTATCCCATCGGCGAGGTGGACCCGACCTGGACGAGCATCCCCTACGGCAAGCCGCTCAGGAACCAGCGCGTCCACGTCCTCGACGCGCGCATGCGGCCTTGTCCGGAGTGGGTCACGGGCCGCATGTACGTCGGCGGCGTCTGCCTCGCGCGCGGGTACCACCGCGATCCCGCGCAGACCGCGGAGCGCTTCATCGAGCACCCCGACACGGGCGAGCGGCTCTACTGGACAGGAGACCTGGGGCGGTATCTCCCCGACGGGAACATCGAGTTCGTCGGCCGCGAGGACTTCCAGGTCAAGATCCAGGGCAACCGCATCGAGCTCGGGGAGATCGAGGCCGCGCTCGCGCGGCATCCCGACGTCGAGCGCGCGGTGGTCGTCGTGGACACGGCCCCGGCCGGGGGCAAGCGCCTCGTCGCCTGCTACGTGCCCGCGCCGGGGGCGTCCGTCGAGCCGCGGGCGCTCTCGGACTTCCTCGCGGCCAGGCTGCCGCGGACCATGGTGCCCGGCGCCTGGGTCGCGCTGGATCGCGTGCCCCTGACGGCCAACGGCAAGGTCGATCGGACCGCGCTCCTCGATCGCGCGCGCTCCCGGGGCCAGGCGGCCGGCCCGGCGACCCGGGCGCCGTCCTCGGAGGCCGAGCGGCGGATGGCGGCGCTCTGGGCCGAGGTCCTCAAGCTCGATCGGGTGGGCGTGGACGACAACTTCTTCGCGCTCGGCGGCGACTCGCTCCTGGGCATCGCGCTCGTGGAGCGGGCGCGCGAGGCGGGGTTCGACATCACGCCGCGGCAGCTCTTCCAGCACCAGACCGTCGCCGGGCTCGTGGCGCAGCGCCCGGCGGCGGCGAGCCCGGTCCTCGACGACGGCGACCCGTCCGGGGAGCGGCCGCTCACCCCGCTGCAGCGCTGGTACCTCGAGCAGGTCGATCATCGCGGCCGGCCGGAGCGCTGGAACGTCAACCTGCTGCTCGAGGTCACGGCGCCGCTCGATCTCGACCGGCTCGGGCGCGCCGCCCTGCACGTCGTGAACCGCCACGAGGCGCTCCGCGCGCGCTTCGAGCGCGCCCCCGGCGGCTTTCGCCAGCGGATCGATCCGCCCTTCACCGAGGCGCCGTTCTCGAGCGTGGACCTGTCCGGGCTTCCGGAGGAGGAGCGCGCGGCGGCGCTCGAGCGGCGCTGCGATCGCTTGCAGGACGGCCACGCGCTCGATCGCGGGCGGCTGTTCCAGATCGTGTACTTCCGGTGGGACGAGGCGGGGCGTGGCCGGCTGTGGCTCAACGCGCACCACCTCGTGGTCGACTGGATGTCGATCGTGCTCGTCGCGCGCGATCTGCAGGCGACCTACGACCAGCTCGCCGCGGCGGCGGAGCCTCGTTTGCCGCCCGTGGGGACCTCGATCGGCCGCTGGGCGCGCGCGCTCGAGCGCTGGGTCCAGGACGAGCTCGTGCCGGCCGAGCGGGGGTACTGGCTCGGGCTGCCCTGGGGCGAGATCGACCTGCTCCCGGCGGACCACCCGTCGACGCGCCACCTGTACACGGTGGCGTCGATCCGGGATCACTGGGCCTCGCTCCCGGAGGGCGAGTCCAGAGCCCTCTTGCGGGAGGTGCCCGCGCGGCTCGGCGTGAGCACGGAGAGCGCGCTCATCGCCGCGCTCCTCCGCGGCGTGACCGGCTGGACGGGGCGCGCGTGGCAGGACGTCATGGTGCTCCACGCGGGCCGAGATCTCATGCCCCATCGCCCGGATCTCGACGTGTCGCGCACGGTGGGGTGGCTCAGCGCCGAGCGGGTGCTCGTGCTCCGGCGCCCGAGCGCGCGAGAGCCCGTCGCGGCGCTGCTCGACCTGAGCCAGCAGATCGAGCGCGTCCCGAGCGGGGGACACGGCTACAACCTGCTCCGGTACCTCGGCGGCGACGCCGAGCTCTCCGCGGCGCTCGGGCGGCTCCGGAAGCGGCCGGGGATCCTGTTCAACTACCAGGGGCAGATCGACGAGCCCGGCCCGGGCTCGATGATGCGCATGGCGACGGAGAGCACGGGATACGACGAGCCGGCGACGAACCTCCGGTTCAACCTGCTCGAGTGTCACGTCCTGGTGCGCGGGGGGCAGCTCGTGTTCCGGTGGCGCTACAGCGCGAACGTGCACGAGCTCGCGACCGTGCAGCGGCTCGCGGCCGACGTGATCGCGTTCCTGCGGGACGTGGCGGGCGCGGTCCGGTGATCGGCGTCCAGAGAGGTGTATCCGCGGCGCAAGCGGCCGCGGGGCGACGGGAGCCATCGAGATGAAGACCTTCATGATCACGCTGCCGAACCGGATGGTGGTGCACGATCGCGTGCCCGACATGGCGAGGACGCTGTACCAGCAGGTGCAGGGCTACTTTCGCCCCCGGCTGCTGAGCGCGCTGGCTGCGGACGACGTGACGGTCGTCGACGTCGGCGCCAACATCGGGATCTTCGCGATCGAGGTCCTCCAGCGCACCCGGGGTCGAGCGCGGATTCATTGCTTCGAGCCGATCCCGGAGACGTTCGAGCTCCTCACGATGAACGTGCGGCCCTGGTCCGAGCGCGTCCGCGCGCACCGCGCGGGCCTGGCGCGGGCGGAGGGGGAGGCGACGTTCCATTACTCGCCGCGCCAGAGCGCGATCTCGAGCATGTACGACATGATGGCGAGCGACGACAAGGAGGCGACGCTCGCGGCCATCTACGATCGTCGGATATGCGACAAGCACCACGCGGATCTGCCGGTGTACATGAGGTATCTCCCGCGCTCGGTGAACTCGGCGCTCATCGACGGTCACGGCTGGTGGATGAAGCGCGGCATGACGCGCGTGACCTGCCCTCTGACGACGCTCTCCGGGTTCATGGCGCGGGAGGGGCTCGAGCGCATCGACGTGCTCAAGGTGGACGCGGAGAAGGCCGAGCTCGACGTGCTGGAGGGCATCCGCCCTGGGGACTGGGGCAAGATCCGGGCTATCGCGATCGAGCTCCACGACTTCGAGGGCCGGGCCGAGCGCGTCCAGCGGATGCTGGTCGATCACGGCTTCGAGGTCGAGACCGACCGCGTGTGTCCCGAGGATGTGATCATCACCATGATGGGATATCGTAGCTAGAACGCCGATCACGTTGAAGTTCTGGAGCGATCAGCCGATGGGAGAGAAAGCCGCGAGGGCGCATCTCTCAAGCTGACGGTGGCTCCCTGGTGATGATGGCGGACCCCCCTGAGCATTGACGTTAACCACCAACCAAGCTCGTCCGGTCGCGCGCGGGGCCCAAAGCCCGAACCGCCGCCCCCTCAGCGGTCACCAACGTGAACGTGGACGTGGACGTCTGAGCGTTCATTGCATCTCGCCTAGTTTGCGAAATCCCTCGCATCTGGCCCAAGGGTAAAGTTCAATCATTTCGATGACTTGAGCGAGATGTGACGGATGAAGAGACGTGAACGTGGACGTGGACGTGGACGTGGACGTGGACGTGGACGTGGTCGTGGACGTGGACGTGGACGTGGACGTGGACGTGGTCGTGGTCGTGGACGTGGACGTGGTCGTGGTCGTGGTCGTCAACGGCTGAGTCGTGAACGTGAACGTCACCCGGAAGTCGGCGCTCTCATTTTCCACGAACCAACCAGCCAGCTCACCCCGCCCGCAAGGGGAGCGAGCTGCCAGCGGACCGCTGAGAGCGAGGAATGAGGCAGATCGTTCACGTCCACGATTGTGCCGTCGACGACCACGACCACGACCACGTCCACGTCCACGTCCACGTCCACGTCCACGTCCACGTTCACGTCTCTTCATCCGTCACATCTCGCTCAAGTCATCGAAATGATTGGACTTTGCCCTCTGGGGAAATGCGAGAGATTTCGCGTGGTTAGGCGAGATGTGATGGACGCTCAGACGTTCACGTCCACGTTCACGCTCGGCACCGTCTCCGGGGGCCGGGCAGCTCGGCATATCCTCCCTCTCTCCCGCCCGCCCCTCACCGGATCGTCTTGCAGCACCGGAACCCCAGGTGGTAGTTCGCGTGCCACGCGTTCTCCATCGGCTCCACGTGCCACCGCGGGCTGAACGCGCAGTGATCCGGGTACGTCTCCCGCCCCGCCGGCCTGGGCGCGTCGTGCTCGCGGGCGACCTCGGCGTAGAACCACGCGCTCCCCTTGAGCTGGCTGTACACCTTCCCGTCGTCCCG
This sequence comes from Sorangium cellulosum, assembly GCF_004135735.1. Lineage (GTDB taxonomy): Bacteria > Myxococcota_A > Polyangia > Polyangiales > Polyangiaceae > Sorangium > Sorangium cellulosum_F. Next base: position 10,828,783 of record NZ_CP012670.1, read on the forward strand.
GTCGCGCCGCGTCATGATCTCGGCCACGTTGCCGTGCTGATCGAACACCCCGAACCGCGATCGACACGCAGGATACGCCCCCGAAGGCTCGGTATCGGTCCCGCACGTCTCGTACGCCGAGCGCGCCGTGTCGCCGTCGCACGGCTTGCCGTCGATCCCGCGCAGCCGCTTCTGCGTGTTGCACACGGCCAGATCGAGCTCGTCCCCGTACGCGTACACCCTCGGCGCTCCGCCCTCCGGATCGCCCCCGCACGCGAGGCTCCACTCCTCCTCGGTGCAGAGCCGCTTGCCCTGCAGGCTGCAGACGGCCGCCGCCTGCGTCGGGCTCGCCCACACCATCGGCAGCTCGCACGCCCTGTTGGGGAACTCGAAGATGTCGATGCAGAACGCCGCCGGCGCCGGCTTCCCGCGCCGGTACCGGTGGACGGGCACCATGTTCTCCTCGCCGCCGCACCGGGCGCGCTGCTCCTCCGTCTGGAGCACGATCCCCGACAGGCCCGCGAGACACTGCTCCTTCGAGCGCGTGTGCTGCGCGAGCGCCTTGTTGCCGTGGTGGATGCGCGCCGGCGTGCCGCCGCCGAAGTTCTTCTCCAGGAAGAGCTCGGGGTTCCTGAGCCTGCGCTCCCGCTCCGTGAACGCCTTCAGCGAGAACAGCCCGAGCAGCTCCTCCCGCGCCTCGTGGTGGATCGCCATCGGGTCGCCGCCCGGCGCCGCGCCGCCCGGCCCCGGCGGCTCGCCAGGAGCCTGCGCAGGCCCGCCCGCCGAGCCCGCCGGCCTGCCGGCCGGGCTCACGGGCGCGGGTCCCCCCGGCGCGGTCGCGGCGGGCGCGGGCGCGGGCGCGGGCGCGCTCCCCGACGGCGGCGCGCCGCCCTCCTCGCGGCCGCACCCCCCGCCGTCCCGCGAGCACGACGGCGCGGTCACGGCGAGCGCCGCGAGGGCGAGGCGCAGGGAGCGGAGCGGCGCGGGCACCTTGGCGGACGTCAGCGGCGAGGGGAGATCACAGCGTCGCCGCGACGATCTCGGACAGGCTCGCCTCGTCGATGACGCCGGTCAGGTAGGCCACGACCTTCCCCTGCCGATCGATCACCACGAGGCTCGGCAGCCGCTCCACCCCGTACCGGACCGACGCGTGCTTCTCGGCGTCGATGAGGATGGGATACGACAGGCCCTTCTGGATCGCGTACTGGCTGGCCACGTGCGGAGGATCGTCCACGTTGACGCCGAGCACCACGAGCCCCTTCTTCTGGTAGCGACGCGAGATCCGCTCGAGGATCGGCGCCTGCACCGCGCACGGGCCGCACCACGTCGCCCAGAAGTCGAGGATCACCGGCTGCCCCTTCAGCTCCGCGAGCTGCATGCGCGCGCCGGGATCGCCGTTCGCCGCGACCGGCAGCGTCACGTCGGGGGCCGCCGCGCCGATCATCCCCCCGGCGCCGGGCGACAGGCGCGGGAGCACCGCGAGCCCGAAGAGCGCGCTCAGGGCGATCAACACCGCGATGGCGGGGTAGAGAATCTTACTGGAATTGAACTCGGGTTCGGCCATACGGGGCCACGGCTTTCATAGCAAATCTTTGGGCCGGCGTCCGAGCGGCTCTGGTAGGGTCCGGCGCCTCGACCGGCCGGGCGCTTCGCGCCTGGCCCGGGGTCTGTGGCGCAGCGCGGCCCGCCGCGCGACGCCGCCGCCCGCCGGTGGGGGTCGGGGGCGCAGCGCGGCTCGCCGCGCGACGCCGCCGCCGTTCGGGTAACGTCGTCGCCCGCGCGCTGGAGGAACCATGCTCGATCGTCCCAATCTATCACGAGAGAATCCTGCGGGGCCGCGCGGGCGGCGCCCGCCGCCCGGGCTCCTGGCGGCAAAGTGGCCGCCCGATGACGATGACCTCGGCGGCCCCGGGGCCCCGCCGGCGCCCGGCGGCGGCGGCGGCGGCTTCGCGGAGGACGGCAACTTCAAGCGCGGTCGCTTCAGCCCCGTCTCGATCCTCGTCGGCGTCCTCCTCGTGCTCGGGGGCGCGGGCGCCGTCTGGCTCGGCGTCAAGCAGGAGAGCCAGAAGATGTCCGTCGAGGCCGTCGCCAAGGAGAAGAAGAACATCTTCGTCCTGCCCCAGAAGGACCAGATCCCCCTCTGGCGCAAGTGGGCCGCCGCCAGCACCGAGCCGTCGCTCCAGCAGGAGGCGCTCATGCAGCTCGCGTGGGCCGGCGACGACGAGGGCGTCGCGCTCGCGACGAAGGCGCTCTCGCAGCCCGACCACCGCGTGAAGGGCGTCGCCGCGCAGGTGCTCGCCTACTACGGCTCGCCCAAGGCCGACGGCGCGAAGCCCGCGCTGCTCGAGGCGCTCAAGGCCGCCGACGAGAGCGACCGGCCGCAGATCGTCTGGGCGCTGGTCGAGCTCAAGGAGCCGGCCGCGTTCAAGGACGCGATGGACCAGTACAGGAAGGGGTTCCTGTCGAAGGTCCAGCGGCTCGGCGGCGGCGCCGCGTTCGATCCCGAGAAGCTCGCCGGCCTCGTGTCGCTCGACGAGCTCGCGAAGCTCGCGGGCGACGAGAGCCCGTCGGTGCGGCAGCTCGTCGCGACGGTCCTGTCGCGCAACGCCGAGTCCAAGTGGACGAGCGCGCTCATCGCGCTCGTGAAGGACAAGGACGTCGAGGTCGCGCGCGAGGCCGCGAACGGCCTCGGGCGGATCGGCGACGAGACCGCGCGCGCCCCGCTCCTCGAGGCCCTGGCGAACGCCGACAAGGACAGCCGCCAGCGCTTCCTCGAGGCGCTGCGCGACGGCATCGGCGGCGAGGGGCTCGTCCTCGCCCTCGACAGCGTGAAGCAGGAGCCGGAGGAGACGACCTGGTTCCAGACGAAGCAGATCATGGAGATGCTGCGCGAGCTCGCCGATCCGCGCGCGGCCGACCCGCTCGTCGCGTGGATCGAGAAGAAGAAGCCGTCGCTCCACTGGCAGGGCGAGGCGGGGACGCGGCTCGCCGAGGTCGGCGACATCCGCGGCGCCAAGTACATCGGCGAGCGGATGCTGGCCGACCCGCTCAAGCTCTACAAGCTCGAGAAGTTCTGGGAGGCGGACGAGGGCGGGCACCTGTCGCGCACCGATCTGCCGCGCGTCGTCGGCGCCCGGATGCTCGCCGATCTCGCCGTGATCCACGCGGACAAGAGCGACGAGCTCAAGGCCGCGGCCGAGGATCCGGTCATCCTGTGGCTCAAGGATCGCCCGCAGCCGCACGCCAACGGCCTCCGGTTCCTCGCCACGGTCAGGTCCGACAAGATCCTGAAGCCGATGCGCGACTGGGCGTTCCCGACGGACCCGCTGCCCAAGGAGGGGCAGCAGCCGCCGTTCCCGGCGGCGTTCGAGACGGCGCAGAGCGCGCTCCGCTACATCGGGCGGATGAAGGACGAGCCCTCCTTCCCGAGGCTGATCGATCAGTTCAGTCGGAAGAAGGACCCGAAGATGGACATCACCCAGGCCGGGCTCCAGGGCGCGGGCCTCGCGATGATGGGCATGGCGCTGCGCGCGGTCGCCTACGGCGCGGCGCAGGGGCTCGCCGAGTGGGGCGATCCGCGCGCCGTGGAGCCGCTGACGAAGCTCATCGAGGACGAGACGTGGCACGAGGAGGCCCGCCAGGCCGCGTGCGAGGCGCTCGCCTGGTGCGCCGACGACGAGGCGATGATCGAGGTGGCGAAGAAGGCGAAGGACTTCGCGAGCCAGAAGGAGCCGCGCAAGCAGCTCATCGGCGCCTGCTACGCGTCGTCGCTCGCGCTCCGCCCGGTGTCCGGCGCGGCCGCCGAGCTCGTGTCGCTGCTCACGCCCGACATGGAGCCCGGGGTGCGCATCGCGCTCGCGCGCGCGATCGGCATCGGCGGCTTCGACGAGCCGGTGCAGAACCAGCTCTTCGAGAAGCTGAAGGACACCGAGGTCCGGAACGCCGCGGCGCTCGCGCTCATCCTCGGCGGCACGACCGACATCGCGGCGCGGACGGTCGCGACGTACGCCGACCTCGACAGGGCGGCGCTCGACGACCTGAAGGACCACTACTACCGCGCCTTCGGCTACTGGTCGGAGGAGGACTTCAAGCGCGGCAACCTGTACCGGTACGTCGCGAACGCCGAGGCGATCACGCGGGTGAAGATCGCCGAGGCGCCGCAGGAGTGGGCGCGGCAGCGGCTCCAGGCGCAGTTCGACAACCTGAAGTTCGACAACGGCCCGCACTCGGAGACGCGCGTCGTGCTGCGCTACCGGCTCTATCAGGCGGCGAAGAGCGGCGACGGCGCGCAGAAGAAGGGCGCGATCGAGACGCTCAAGTTCATGAAGGAGAAGGGCGCGCTCATGGCCCTGCGGCACGAGCAGGGCGAGACGGGCGCGCTCGCGAAGCGCGCGTTCCACGAGCTCATGAACCCGAAGGCCACGGTGGCCGAGGACCTGAGCAAGTTCGCGCCGGAAAAGGGCAGCGCCAACCTCTGAGCGGCGCCCTTTCCAGGGGCGGGTGGACGCCGGAGCGATCGAGCCCGGCGGTCATCTCGACGGGCTGCCGGGGTCGAGGACGAGCCCGGGCAACAGGAAGACGGGAGCGCTCGATCGGCGGAGGCCGCTTCATCGAGCGATCCCGGGCTTCCTGTTTTTCTTCGAAGTGTGCGGCGGGGCGCTCGAGCGGCGCGCTGGCCAGGGCGATCCACGCGCGTCTCGGGCTGGACAAAACGCACGATTCGGAAGAGTGTTCGCGCCGAGGTGCAGCGTGGCAACCTGGCGTGATGAGCTGATCGAGGCCGTGAAATCGAAGGCGGAGCGCGAGGCGGAGGAGCTCGCGCGGCACAAGAAGCGGGTCGCCGAGGCGCTCGCGGCCGCGGAGTCGGCCGTGGCGCTGGGGGCCGAGTCGCTCAAGTTCGCGCACGCGCGGGTCGAGGAGAAGGCGCAGCCCGTCGTGCTCTCGCAGGAGCCGGACAAGCACCGGCTCGCGCTCGGGGAGTTCAGCCTGACGCTGGAGCTCGTGCGCGAGTCCGCGGTCGTCCGGGTGACCTTCGGCGACGGCAAGCCGCGCGAGTTCGACTTCGCGAAGGACCGCCACATCGCGCCCGCCGACGTGGAGGAGTACGTCGGCCGCCGCGCGCTCGAGCTGGTCCGCGCGGCGCAGAAGGCCGCGCCGTGGTGAGCGCCGGCCTCGCAGCGCTGCGGCCGGCGCGCCTCCGCCGCGCCGCCGTGGCGGGGCTCCTCGTCGCGCTCGCGGCGTGCGCGCCGCCCGCCGCGCCGCCCCGCGAGGCCACAGCGCCGCCGGCCGCGCCGCCGCCGGCGGCCGCGCCGGCCGCGCCGGCGTCGATCGATCTCGATCCCGCCGCGGAGGCGCGGATCAAGGCGGACGTGGCGTACCTCGCGTCGCCCGAGCTCGCGGGGCGCGGCACGGGCGAGCCGGGGGCCGACCTCGCGGCCGAGTTCATCGCGCGCCGGTTCGCCGAGCTCAAGCTGGAGCTCCTGGGCGAGGCGCCGAGGGACGCGAAGCCGTACCGGCAGGTGTTCGAGGCGCGCGTCGGCGCGGACGTGGCGCCGCCGTCGCTCGCGGTGCAGCGCGCGGGCCGGAAGCAGGGCGTCGAGGCCGACAAGCTGGTCACGGCGGACGGCAGCGCGAGCGGCACGGTCTCGGGATCCGTGGTGCTGGTCGGCCACGGCGTGACCGCGGCGGCGGTCTCGTGGGACGACTACGGCGGCCGCGACATCGAGGGCAAGATCGCGCTCGTGCTCGACGGCGTCCCCACGCTGAGCAGCGGCCCGGGGGCGACGGCCGCCGCGCACCACGCGCCGGCGGGGACGGGAACGGCGGGCGCGGCGCACCACGCGCCGGCGGGGACGGCGGGCGCGGCGCACCACGCGCCGGCGGGCGCGGCGCACCACGCGCCGGCGGGGACGGCGGGCGCGGCGCACCACGCGGCTGCCGCGCGCCCGGCGGACGCGCTGCGCGACTTCGGCAGCGTGCGGTACAAGCTCCGCACCGCCCGCGAGCACAAGGCCGCCGGCGTGATCCTCGTCGCCGCGGGCGACGAGCTCCCGGCCGTGTCCAGCGACGCGGCGAGCATGGGCATCCCGGCGGTGGTCATCACGCGCTCCGCGGCGCGGGCGCTCTTCCCGACGGCCGGCCTCGCGCCGCCCGGCAAGGCCGCGGCCGAGAAGCCCGCGGCGAAGGCCCCCGCGCCGCGGCCGCTCGCCGGCGTCACCGTCGAGATCACGACCCGGGTCACCCCGCGGATGGCGCCGGCGTCGAACGTCGTCGGCCTGCTCCGGGCGCGGGAGGGCTCCCCCCACGCGGACGAGTACATCGTCGTCGGGGCGCACTTCGACCACCTCGGCCACGGGGGCACGTCGGCCTCGCGCGCGCCGGGCGTGCGCGCCGTCCACCCGGGCGCCGACGACAACGCCTCCGGGACCGCGATGCTGCTGGAGGTGGCGCGGCGGTTCTCCGCGCTGCCCGCGCGGCCGGACCGGAACCTCGTGTTCGTCGCCTTCGGCGCCGAGGAGCTCGGCGCCCTCGGCTCGCGCCACTTCGTGGAGCACCCGCCGGCGCAGCTCGCCGGGATGAAGCCCGTCGTGGCCATGATCAACGCGGACATGGTCGGCCGGATGCGGGACGACAAGCTCCTCGTCGACGGCCTGGGCACCTCGCCCGACTGGCGGCCGATCGTCGACGGCGCCGCCCGCGGGCTCGGCCTCGCGCTCCAGTACGGCGTCGAGGGGTTCGGCGCGAGCGACCACACCTCGTTCACGGCGGCGCGCGTGCCGGTCGCCTTCCTGTTCACGGGCGTCCACGAGGACTACCACCGGCCGAGCGACACCGCGGAGAAGATCGACGCCGCGGGCATCGCGCGCTGCTCGGTGCTCGCGGCGCGCATGGCGCTCGCGCTCTCGCAGCGCGACGCGCGGCTCGCCTTCACCGATCCGCCGGCCGACCCGCACCGCGGCATGCGCGGCGGCTTCCGCGCGTCGCTCGGCACCATGCCGGACTACGCCTACCAGGGTCCCGGCGTGAAGCTGACCGGCGTGCGCCCCGACGCGCCGGCCTCCCGCGCCGGCCTGCAGGGCGGCGACGTGATCGTGCGCATCGGCGCGCATGCGATCACGAACATCCACGACTTCATGTTCGCGCTCCGCGGGCTCGAGCCGGGTCGGGAGGTCGAGATCGAGGTGGACCGCGGGGGAACCCGGGTCCCGCTCAAGGTCATCCCCGCCCCGGGTCGATGAGCCGGCGTCCCCGTCGCGCCGCGCTGCCGGAGGCGCCGGTCCCGCGGCGCTGGGCCGCGCGCGGGCGCGGCGCGGGCGGCCTCGTCGTCTTCCTGTGCGGCCTCGCGGCCGCGCTCCCGGCCTGTGATCGCCCGGGCCCCACCCCGGCCGACGCCGCGGCGCCCCTCGCGGCGACGAGCGCCGGCGCGGCGGCGGACGCGGGGGCGCGCCCGGGGCCCGCGGGGCCCGACGCCGCCGCGTCGCTCGACGGCGCGGCGCTCGTGACGCCGCTCGACGGCGGCGGCGCGGCGGATGGGGGCGGCGCAGCGGACGGAGGCCCGGCGGACGGGGGTGGCGCGGCGGACGGCGGGGACGCGGCGGACGGCGGGGGCGCGGCGGACGGCGGCGCCGAGGGGTGCCCGGACGACATGGTCCTCGTCGAGGGCGACTACTGCCCGCTGGTCTCGCAGGTCTGCCTGAAGCACCACCAGGAGTACCTGAAGGACCGGGCGCGGCGGGCGAAGCTGGAGTACGCCGAGGCCGAGGCCCCGAGCAGCGTCAGCGAGCGGTGCCTCGAGTACAAGCAGCCCTCCACGTGCCTCTCGAAGCGGCGCAAGGCGATGCGGTACTGCGTCGACCGGTACGAGTGGCCCAACCGGAAGGGCGAGCTCCCCGCGCTGCTCGTCTCGTGGCGGGAGGCGGTCAAGAAGTGCGAGGGCGTGGGCAAGCGCCTCTGCACCGAGGAGGAGTTCAACTTCGCCTGCGAGGGCGAGGAGATGCTCCCGTACACGTACGGCTACGTGCGCGACGCGACCAAGTGCAACATCGACCGGCCGTTTCGCCAGCGTCAGATCGCGCTCTACCGGTACGAGCGGTGCATGCGCGACCCGAAGTGCAAGGCGGAGCTCGAGCGGCTGGACCAGCGCGTGCCGACCGGCTCGATGCCCGGGTGCGTGTCGCCGTTCGGCGTCCACGATCTCAACGGCAACATCAACGAGTGGGTCGTCCGGGCGGGCCGCAAGGCGCCGGAGCGGAGCGGGCTGAAGGGGGGCTGGTGGGGGCCGATGCGCGGTCGATGCCGCCCGACCGTGGGGTTCCACCTGGAAGAGGACTACGGGTACGAGGCGGGCTTCCGCTGCTGCAAGGACGCGTCGCCGCGGGACGCGTCGTCGCGGGACGCGTCGCCGCGGGACGCGTCGCCGCGGGAAATGTCGTCGCGGGACGCGTCGCCGCGGGACGCGTCGCCGCGGGACGCGTCGCCGCGGGACGCGTCGTCGCGGGACGCGTCGTCGCCGGACGCGTCGCCGCGGTGAGCGCGCGGCGGCGGGAGGTGAGCCCCCGGGGGCCCCACCTCCCGGCGGCGCTTTTTTGGAGCGCGCGCGGCCGCCGACCGAGGCTACCCTCGGCCAGCGGGCGCCGCGGCGCGGCGCTCACCGACGAAGGGCCTGCGGTTGCCCCTGCGGGGGCGGTGGCTCAGATCTCGGCGGCGGGTCGACATCGGCCCGCCGCCCACGCGGGGGACGACCCCGCACCAGCGGGAGACTTTGATGAAGCGATCCATGTGCTTTGCCAGCGCGCGCGCGGCCGCGGCGGTCGTCGTTGCCCTCGGAAGCGTCGGGCTCCTGTCCTCCGCGTGCAGCCGGGGCCGCGACGCCGAGGACCCGTCGGACCAGCAGTACAACGCCTACCAGCAGGGGCAGTACCAGCAGCCCGGGCAGTACCAGCAGCCTGGGCAGTACCAGCAGCCTGGGCAGTACCAGCAGCCTGGGCAGTATCAGCAGCCGGGGCAGTACCAGCAACCGGGGTATCAGCAGCCGGGGCAGTACCCGCAGCCGGCCCCGACCGCCACGACGTCGGCGCAGCCGAGCCCGCTCGCGCTCCCGTGCCAGAACGACATGGTCTGCGGCACGCACCGGTGCAACACGGCGGTGGGCAAGTGCGCCTTCCCCTGCACCGCGAACACCGACTGCGCGGCGGGCTTCTCGTGCATGGGCGCCGGCACCGCGACGGCGATCTGCGTGCCCGGCGGCCAGTAGCGAGCGCCTGGGCCCAGCGGCACGGCGCGTGCGGCGGCCTCGAGCATCCTGACAGGAGCGCCACCTCTCGCGCGGCCACAGGGATCGCGCCCTCGCCAGGGCAGCCGGCAGCCTGCCGGGAACCGGATCCGGTCGAGCCGGGGCAGCCGGCAGCCTGCCGGGAACCGGATCCGGTCGAGCCGGGGCAGCCGGCAGCCTGCCGGGAACCGGATCCGGTCGAGCCGGGGCAGCCGGGAGCCTGCCGGGAACCGGATCCGGTCGAGCCGGGGCAGCCGGGAGCCTCCTGGGAAGCGGATCCGGTCGTTGCCGGGCAGCCGGGAGCCTCCTGGGAAGCGGATCCGGTCGTTGCCGGGCAGCTGAGCAGCCTGCCGGCCACCGGATCCGGTCGAGCCGGGGCAGCCGGCAGCCTGCCGGGAACCGGATCCGGTCGAGCCGGGGCAGCCGGGAGCCTCCTGGGAAGCGGATCCGGTCGTTGCCGGGCAGCCGGGAGCCTCCTGGGAAGCGGATCCGGTCGTGCCGATACCCGATACCTCGCTGGTGGATGCGACGCTGGGCGTGGGCGCCGTCGGAGCGCCGGGCGGCTGCGGGATGGAGAAGGCGGCGCGCTCAAGGGAACCATGCAGCAACCTCCACCACCTCGCGCGCCGCGCCGGACAGGCCGTCGTCGCCCGCGAGCGCCGCGATGAGCGGCACGAGCTTCACGAGGCTCACGCCGTCGCCCGCGAGCGCGGCATGGCGGTAATCGCCTGCGAGCGCGTCGAGCAGGATCCCGAGTGCTGTGGCGGCCCCCTCGGCCGGGAAATGGCGGGCCAGCGGGACCAGATCGAGCAGGCGATCCGGCTCGTCGGCGCCGAAGTGCAGGGCCAAGGGGAAGGCCTGACGCACCAGCTCGGGCGCGCGCGCGGGATCGTGGCGGGCCAGGATGCCGAGGGCGGTCAGGCGGGCACCGTCGCTGAGCGGCGCGGCCGCGGTGAGCATCGCGTCGCTGTGGCCCGTCGCCGCGAACCATGGGCACACATCGAACAGCATCCAGCCGCGCTCGCGCGGCTCGGCGTTCTGAATGGCCTCGTCGATGCGCGCCCGCAGCCGCGCCGGCTCCGCGGCGAAGGGGAGGCTCCGGGCCAGCGCACGCACGCGCGCCGCTTCCGGCAGCACCTCGAGCACGTCCTCGGCGGGATCGCCCAGCGCGATGAGGCGCGGGATCAGCTCCTCGAAGAGCTCGGCGGCCTGTTCGCCGAACCGGGGAGCGAGCGCCGCGGCGCGGCGGGCCTCCGGGGCATCGAGGACCGGCACGAGCTGCTTGAGCGTCCAGTGCATGTCCAGGTCGTACGGCTCGAGGTGCTGCTCCACCGCGACGAACGCGGCGCGTACGCGCTCGGGATCGCCGAGGACCCCCGCGAGCGCAGCGAGCACCCGCGCCCGCGCGGGCCCAGGCAGCGCCTCCGCGTCGGGCCAAAGCGCCTCGGCGACCGCGCGCGGGAAATGTTTGGCGAAGCAGTCGGCATCGCCAGGATCTCCGGCGCCATCGCGGAGGCTTCTGAGCGCTTCTCGCGCGGCCGCGACGCCTTCCTCCGGAGGCAGTCTCCCCGTCGCGACGAGCATCTGGTGCGCTCGATCCTCCGCGTTCTCCACGGCCCGGAACGCGGCGAGCGCTTCCCGCGCGAACGCGTATCCCGCCTCGCCCTCGACGACTCCGGCGAGGCTCAGGAATGCGTCGCCGCGGAGCTCGACGTCCGGGATGCGCCGTGCGGCGTTCGCGGCCCATGCGATCACCTCGGCGCGCGCCGGGTCGGCCGTCATCGCCGCGCCGAGCGCGGTGAGCGCCCTGGCCTGATCTCGCTCGTCCGCGATCGGCGTCTTCCGAGCGAACGCCTCGACACCCACCGGGGCGTCGTGATCCTCGCGGAGGGCGTACCACCTCACGCTCGCCTCGACCAGCGCCGCGCGCACCGCGAGGGCCGCTGCCTCGTGACCCATTGGAAGCGCCTCAACGGCCCGACGGCGCACGCGCTCGAGGTCCGCGACGAAGCCGAGGTAGGCCTCGGGCCGAGCCATCCAGCGGGCGAGGTGCTCCTCGGTGACCAGCGCGGCGAATGCCTGGAGCGGCGCGGCGGTCTGCTCGAGGTGCGCGCGCACGTAGGCGCAGGGATAGCCGTCCGGCGGGAGCGATAGGAGCCGGCGGATCGAGGCGTCCCGCGCGCCGTGGTCGAGCCGCTCCTCCACCTCGCGACGGGCCGCGTTCGAGCGGAACGCATAGGTGCCATCGACAGCCGCGACGAGCGGCTCGATCCCGGCGAGGGCGCCTTCGATCGGGGCCCCGAGGGCGGTCGTGATCTCGTCCTCGCGGAGCCGGCCGTAGGCGACCGAGAGCAGGCCGAGCAGCCCGGTCTGCACCGCGCTGGCGGCGGCGAGGAACTCCGCGGGATCGCCCGGCGCGGAACAAGGTCGCGACGGCAGTGGATGGATCCGCGTGCGCGCCGGATCGAAGCCGAGGCGCGAAATCCACGCGCGGGCCGCGGCGTCGTCGCCCTCGACGGTGGCGAGCACCTTGATGCGGGGGCCCACGTCGGCGAACAGCGCCGGCCAGGAGACGAGCGGCTCCGCCTCCTCGATGTCGGTGATCGCGAGCAGCAGCGAGGGCTCGGCCTGCGTGGGCCCCACGCGCAGGTGCTCTTTCGCGATCCGCATGCGCAGCCACCGAGGAGAACCGCCCGCGTAACCGACGCGCAGCCGCGAGGTGAGCAGCGCGACCAGGTCGCGTTCGAGCCTGAGATCAGGCCCGACGGGCACGAGCTGCGCGGCGTAGGTGGTGCCTTCCTGCTGTGCACGGACCAGGTGGGCGGCCACGACCGAGCGCCGGCTTGAGCGCGGGCCGTGCAAGATTGCATAAGGCAAAAGCGGATCGGCGAGCCACCGGCCGAACGCGGCCAGCGCCGCTCGCTCTGCGGGGTCGAGCACGGAGCGCGACGCCTCGTCCCAGGCGCAGCGGCAGGCGCGCTCGACGGGCGTGGGGGCGGGGATCGAGGGCCGAGGTGTCGTCATCGCGTGCGTCAGGTGGTGAACGGGGAGCGTTGAGCGCAATCTGGCAAATGGCACCGCCTCCCCTGTGCCAGGAGCCGTGGTCTAGTGGGGCGAGCGCGCGGCGTGAAAGCGCTGCCCGAGCCTGAAGGCGGCCGCGAGGCGGGTCGGCGTCTGGAAGAGGGCGACCTCCGCGCGCTCCGCCGGCGGCAGGCCGTGAGCACCGCAGCGCTCACGGGAACCATGCAGCGACCTGCACCACCTCGCGCGCCGCGCCGGCCAGACCCTCGTCGCCCGCGAGCGCCGCGATGAGCGGCGCGAGCCGGTCGAGGCTCACGCCGTCGCCTGCGAGCGCGGCAGATCGGATGTCTGCGGCGAGCGCGTCGAGCAGGAGTCCGAGCGCCGCGCCGGCCCCTTCGGCCGGGAAGTGGCGGGCCAGCGGGAGCAGCTCGAGCAGGCACTCCGGCTCGTCGGCGCCGAACTGCAGGGCCAGGGGGAGGGCCTGACGCACCAACTCGGGCGCGCGCGCGGGATCGTGGCGCGCCAGGATGCCGAGGGCGGTCAGGCGGACACCGTCGCCGAGCGGCGCGACCGCGTCGAGCACCGCGTCGCTGTGGCCCGTCGCTGCGAACCAGGGGCACACATCGAACAGCATCCAGCCGCGCTCGCGCGGCTCGGCGTTCTGAATGGCCTCGTCGATGCGCGCCCGCAGCCGCGCCGGCTCCGCGGCGAAGGGGAGGCTCCGGGCCAGCGCACGCACGCGCGCCTCGACTGGCAGCGCCTCGAGCAGGTCCTCGGCGGGATCGCCCAGCGCGATGAGGCGCGGGATCAGCTCCTCGAAGATTTGGGTGGATTGCTCGCCGAAGCGGGGCGCGAGCGCCGCGGCGCGGCGGGCCTCCGGGGCGTCGAGGACCGGTACGAGCCGCGCGAGCGTCCGGTGCGCGAGCGGATCGTATGGGTCGGCGTGCTGCTCCACCGCGGCGAACGCGGTGCGCCTGCGGTCGGGATCGCCGAGGGTCCGCGCGAGCGCGGCGAGCGCCCGCGCCCGCGCGGGCCCAGGCAGCGTCTCCGCGTCGGGCCAGAGCGCCTCGGCGACGGCGCGCGGGAAATCGCTGGCGAAGAGCTCGACATCGCCAGGATCGCCGCCGCCGTCGCGGAGGCTCCTGAACGCCTCGCGTGCGACGGCGATCCCTTCCTCCGGGGGCAACCCCTTCGCCATGAAGAGCATCTGGTGCGCTCGATCCTCCGCGTTCTCCGTGGTCCGGAACGTGGCGAGCGCTTCCCGCGCGAACGCGTATCCCGCCTCGCCCCCGACGACATCGGCGAGGCTCAGGAATGCGTCGCCGCGAAAGTCGGTCTTTGAGATGCGTCGTGCGGCGTCTTCGGCCCACGCGAGCACCTCGGCGCGCGCCGGGCCGGCCGTCATCGCGGCGCCGAGCGCGATGAGCGCCCTGGCCTGATTTCGCGCATCCGCGATCGGCGTTCGCCGAGTCATCGGCTCGACGCCCACCGGAGCATCGTGGTCCTCGCGGTCGGCGTATGAGTTCATGCTCGCCTCGACCAGGGCCGCGCGCACCGCGAGCGCCACGGCTTCGTGAGTCGCCGGAAGCACCTCCACGGCGTGGCGGCGCACGCGCTCGAGATCGGCGACGAAGCCGAGACAGCCCTCGGGCCGAGTCATCCAGCGGGCGAGGTGCTCCTCGGTGACCAGCGCGGCGAATGCCTGGAGCGGCGCGGCGGCCTGCTCGAGGTGGGCGCGCACGTAGGTGCAGGGATAGCCGTCCGGCGGGAGCGACAGGAGCTGGCGGCTCAAGGCGTCCCGCGCGCTGCGGTCGAGCCGCTCCTCCACCTCGCGGCGGGCCGCGTTCGAGCGGAACGCGTACGTGCCCTCGACGACCGCGACGAGCGGCTCGACCCCGGCGAGGGCGCCCTCGATCGGGGCCCCGAGGGCGGTCGTGATCTCGTCCTCGCGAAGCCGGCCGTAGGCGACGGAGAGCAGGCCGAGGAGCCGCGCTGGCACCGCGCCGGCGATCGCGACGATCTCCGCGGGATCGCCCGGGGCGGGCCAGGGCCGCGCTGGCAGCAGATGGATCCGCGTGCGCGCCGGATCGAAGCCGAGGCGCGGGATCCACGCGCGGGCCGTAGCGTCGTCGCCCTCGACGGTGGCGAGCACCTTGATGCGGGGACCTACGGCGGAGAACAGCGCCGGCCAGGAGACCAGCGGCTCCGCCTCCTCGACGTCGGTGATTGCGAGCAGCAGCGGCGGCTCGGCCTCGGGCGGCCCCACGCGCAGGTGCTCTTCCGCGATTCGCGCGCGCAGCAGCCGAGGCGGGCCGCCCACATAATCGGCGCGCAGCCGCGAGGTGAGCAGCGCGACCAGGTCGCGCTCGAGCCTGAGATCAGGCCCGACGGGCACGAGGTGCGCAGCGCGGGCGGTGCCTTCTTGCTGTGCTCGGACCAGGTGGGCAGCCACGACCGCGCGCCGGCTCGCGCGCGGGCCATGCAAGATCGCATAGGGCAGCTCCGGCTCGTCGAGCCATCGGCCGAGCGCGGCCAGCGCGGTTTGCTCCGCGGGGTCGAGCGTGGCGCTCGACGCTTCATCCCAGGTGCAGCGACAGGCGCGCTGGACGGGCGCGGGGGCGAGGAGTTGGGGCGGCGGTGTCGTCATCGGGCGCGTCAGGTGGTGAACGGGGGTGTCGTGGAGCGCACCGTCCGGATGTTGTCTCGTCGAGATTTTGTATCCTGGCTACTCTGTGTGAAAGTACCATCCCATCGGCCCATCTTGTTCACCTTCGTCTCACTCTTGTTGTTGGGGCCGATCACGCCGCCCTTCGCGTCGTCGCCGATGTTCTCCGGGTGGAGGCCGAGCTCGCGGAAGATCTGTGCGCACATGGGGCAGGGCGCCATGCCCTCGCCCGTCTCGGTCGTGGTCTCGATCGTCGCGCCATCTCTGAAGCGCTTCTGAAGCGCAGCGCGCACCTCTTCGTTGGTCATCTTTGGCTTCCCCTGCGCCGCCCGCTGCACGTCTCCTTCGGCGCGAATCTGCCGCGCCATCTTGTGCAGCGCATCAACCTCCGCGCACGTCGTGTCCCCCGTCGGGGTCTTGTGCCGATCGCGCGCCCTCTGCGCGTTCTTGACGGCCTCGGTGATCGCCGGGTCCTTGTACCTCTCGCGCTGAGCCTCTGCGCCCGGCCCGCCGCGCTCTCCCTGGCTCTTGCCCTCGATATCACCCGGCACCCCGCGGCGGTTCCTCGGATCGGTGAGGTCCTTGCCCCCAGGGTTGTTCCCGGCCGCGTTCCGGACGGTCGAGAACGGCATCAGCCCGCTCGGATCGACGAAGCGCGTCGGCGCGTTGCCCGCGTAGTCGAAGCCGTTGAAGCCGCCGTCCAGCCCGGCCGGGTCCGCGCTCAGGTACCGGCCGACCGCCGGATCGAAGTAGCGGTAGCGGTTGTAGACGAGCCCTGTCTCCTCGTCGTCGTACTGTCCCGGGAAGCGGAGCGGCGTCGTGGTCCGCCCGCCTTCCTTCACCCTCGCGCCGAACGCGGATCGTTCGAGCTCGCACACCACCTCGCCGCTCGGACCGACCAGCCGCTCGGGGGCGCCCACGTCGTCGTTGAGGTAGTGGAACCACGGGCTCTCCTCGCGCTGCCCGCCCGCGACCCGCGCATCGCGGTGCGCCCAGGGGGCGTACCGGGCCTCCTCGAAGCAGTACGTGCGCTCCTCCACGACGGGATCCCCGGACGCCTGCGCCACGCGCTTGATCTCGTGGACGAGCACGCCTCCGTCCCACACGAAGCGCACGCTCGACACCTCGCGCCGCTGCCCGTCGGGCGCACGCTCGAGCGTGCGCTTCCCGATGCGCCGCGCGAATGGATCGTAGCTGAGCTCGACCACCCTCCCGTCGGGCTTCTCGACCGCCGCGAGCAGCCCGAGGGCGTTCCAGCGATATCGGGTCGAGCGGCCCTGCGCGTCCCGCGCGGCGACGAGGCGCCCTGACTCGTCCCACTCCTAGGTGAACTCGCCCTTCTGCTCCAGGCGGTTCCCGGGCCCGTAGGCGCGCTGCTCGCCGCCCGGCTCATGCAGGTTGCCCGCGGCGTCGTAGGCAAATCGCTCCCCCTGGCCTCGCTCGCCGCGGACACCCAGGATCTGCCCCGCGGCGTCGTGCTCGAACAGCCTCCGGCCGAACGCATCGTCCCACGCCTCCACGAGCTCGGAGCACGGCCCGTAGCGATACGCCTGGTAGACCGTCGTGCCCGGTGGGCGAGGGCCGACCCAGTCGGGCCGCCCCGCGCCCGCGCTGGCCTGCGCGGGATTGCCCACCCAGCGCTGGGCCATGCGGCCGAGCGCGTCGTAGACCACCTGGATACGCCCGCCGCCGGGCAACACGCGGGCGATCTCGCGCCCGAGCGCATCGTGCGCGACGCCGACCGATACACGCCCGTCCAGCACGACCTGCGTGGCCCGGCCGCAGGCGTCCCGCTCGAAGCGTGCCGTGTGCCCGAGCGACGTCGCGCGTTGCGTGACGTTCCCCATGAGATCGTAGGTTCGCTTGACGGTGAACGTCTCTCCCGAGGCGACCAGCCGCTCCTCCAGCACCCACCCCACGTCGTTGCGCTTGTACGTGAGCTCCCCCGCGGGCGTGAAGGCGGCGATGAGGCTGCCGCAAAGGTCGTAGTCGAACGTCTCCGTGGCGCCGTCCGGCAGGGTGCGCTCCACGAGCTGGCCGGCCGCGTCGTAGGCGAACTCCGTGGTCTCGTGCGCGCTGGTCCGCTCGACGATGAGCTGGCCTGCCACGTCGTATTGATAGTGCTTCTCCAGCCCGGTGAACGTCCGTTCGTACACCATGCGACCCGCGGTGTCGTAACGCATGAGGTAGACGTCTCCCCGCGCGTTCTCGGCGCGTACGAGCCGGCCCTCGCGATCGTAGCCGAGGCGGTTCACCTCGCCGTTCGGGCGATGGATCGCGCAGACCTTGTGCAGCCCTCCCCTCTCGAAGCGGGTCGCCGTGCCGTCCGGGTGGTCGACGCGCACGACGTCGCCGGCGCCGTTGTAGGTATAGCGGGTCACGCTCCCGTCGGCGTGGCGCACGGCGACGCGCTCGCCACGGTTGTTGTAGGCGTACGACTCGACGTTGCCGAGGGGATCGCGCACGGACAGGCAGCGTCCCCAGAAATCGTAGACGTGCTCGGTGACGGCGCCGAGCGCGTTGATCTTCTGGACGACGTTTCCGTGCGCGTCGTGGAGGAAGCGCGTGCGCGCGCCGTTCGGCGCCACGGTCTCCGTGATGAGCCCGCGCGCGTCGATGCGGACCTCGAAGGTCGCGCCGATCGGGTCGGTCCAGTAAAGGACGTTCGCCGTGCGCGTGACCTCCGTCACGCCGCCCGCCGGATCGGTGACGCGGCGAATATGCCCGTCGGGCTCGCGGTCGATGAAGGTGGAGCGGCCCAGCGGATCGGTCACGCGGAGCGTGCGGCCCCGGGCGTCGCGCTCCCAGGTCGTGGTCGAGCCCAGCGGATCGGTGAACGAGAGGAGGTTGCCGTTCTCATCGTAGGTGCGGCTGTAGACGGCCCCGCCGGACACGGCCTTGTCGAGCTTGCCGAATTCGTTGGCGAAGTAGCGGTGCACGGTGCTCGAGTCCGCGACCTCCGAGTAGCCGTCGTCGCCATAGGTTCCTCGTCGCGCCTAGCGCTGCACCCACCCTCGGCTGCCTGGCTCGGTCCGGTTTTGTTCGGCGCTCTGAGCGCGGCTCAGACTCAGGCTCAGGCGGTCGCGCCGGGCTGGATGCCGTTCAGCGCCATCATCTTCTGCCGCTCGGCCTCCTTGTTGAGGCCGCGGTAGCGCTCGTCGAGCTTCGCGATGTCGAGCCTCAGGATGCGGCCGTACAGCTCGAAGGCGACGCCCAGGATCGACGGGTAGCAGGCCGACTTCACCCGGTCGTCGTAATAGGGATACGCCGCCTCGTGGAAGCTGCGCAGGTTGTAGAACGGGATGCCCGGGAACTTGTGGTGCTCGTTGTGGTACGTGACGTTGTTCCAGAGGAAATTGACGAAGCGCGCGCTGGTCCCGTACGTGCGAGAGCTGTAGGCGTCCTCCCCCGGGAGCATCTCGTAATGCTCGATCATCGAGGTCACGCTGGCGAGGATGGCGCCGAAGATGAACGGCAGCGCGTAGAAGAAAAAGAACACCTGCCACGGCATGACCCAGAAGAAGAAGGCCATGAGGCCCCACCAGGCGACGAGCTCCAGGTTCATCCGGACGCGCTGGAGCGGGCTGAGCCGCTTCACGTACCGCGCCATGCAGAAGAGGAAGTAGAGCGGATAGGCGAACGTGTAGACCGCGAGGAGCAGGAGCCTCGCGAGGACGGGGCTTCGCGTGTAGTCCGTGACGACGAAGTTGTCGACGTCAGGGTACGTGTTCGCGATCTTGTGATGATGAAGGTGGTAGTTCGTGTACAGCGTCACGCTCATCCCGGTCGGGGCCCAGCAGACCAGGGCGATGAGGTACGAGGCGAGCTTCGAGCGCGAGCAACTCCCGTGCACCGCGTCGTGCGCGACCGCCCCGAGGCCACGGATGAGGTTGGCGATCATGAACGAGCAGACCACCCCGATCGGGAGGGCGAGCGGGTGGTGCTGCGTCGCGTACAGCGCCCACGTGATCGCGGCCCAGAGGCTGAAGTGAAGCGGGATCTTGAGCAGGTAGATGGGGTTGCGCCTGTAGGCAGCCTGCAGCAGCTCCCGCGGTACCGAATCCATGCCGGCCATGCTCATCTCCGTGGTTCTCACGCCCCGCGCGTGTGCGGGGCGGGAACTTCGCAAATAAAGGACGAGAACACAAGAAGCGCGCCGCCCTCGAGCCCGCGCGGTGCGAAGGGTACTACACGGCGTCGGGGGCGCCAGCAAGGGGGCCTCGCGGCGCGGCCTGCGGCCCGGAGCGCCGCGCCGCCCCGGCCCGGGGCGCCCCCGGGTGGTAAGACGCGGCGATGGGGACGCGCATCGAGAAAGACAGCTTCGGGCCGATCGCCGTGGAGGGCGATCGCTACTGGGGGGCGCAGACGCAGCGCTCCCTCGAGAACTTCCGCATCGGCGGCGAGCGGTTTCCGCGGGAGATGATCGCGGCGCTCGGCACCGTGAAGAAGGCGGCGGCGCTGGTCAACCGCGACCTCGGGCTGCTCGCGCCGGACCTGTGCGCGCTCGTCGTCGCGGCGGCCGACGAGGTGATCGACGGCGAGCTCGACGGTCATTTCCCGCTCGTGGTGTGGCAGACGGGGAGCGGCACGCAGACCAACATGAACGTGAACGAGGTCATCGGGAACCGCGCGATCGAGATGAGCGGCGGCGTGATGGGCTCGAAGTCGCCGGTGCACCCGAACGACCACGTGAACCGGTCGCAGAGCTCGAACGACGTGTTCCCGACGGCCATGCACGTGGCCGCCGCGCTCCAGATCGAGCGGCGCCTCCTGCCGGAGGTGCGGCGGCTGCGCGAGACGCTGGCGCAGAAGAGCGCGGCGTTCGCGGACATCGTCAAGATCGGCCGCACGCACCTGCAGGACGCGACGCCGCTGACGCTCGGGCAGGAGTTCTCGGGCTACGTGGCGCAGCTCGACGCCTGCGTCGGGGCGATCGAGCGAGCGCTCGGGCCGCTGTACGAGCTGGCGCTCGGGGGGACGGCGGTGGGGACGGGGCTCAACGCGCACCCGGAGTTCCCGGCGCGGGCGGCGGCGACGATCGCGGCGCTGACGGGGGCGCCGTTCGTGACCGCGCCGAACAAGTTCCAGGCGCTGGCGTCGCACGACGCGCTCGTCGCGGCGCACGGGGCGCTGAAGACGCTCGCGTGCAGCCTGATCAAGATCGCGAACGACGTCCGCTGGCTCGCGAGCGGGCCGCGCTGCGGCATCGGCGAGATCGTGATCCCGGAGAACGAGCCGGGCAGCTCCATCATGCCGGGCAAGGTGAACCCGACGCAGGCCGAGGCGATGACGATGCTGTGCGCGCAGGTCCTCGGCAACGACGTGGCGGTCGGGGTCGGGGGGGCGAGCGGCAACTTCGAGCTCAACGTGTTCAAGCCGCTCCTCATCCACAACGCGCTGCAGTCGATCCGGCTGCTCGCCGACGGGTGCGCGTCGTTCGAGGAGCACTGCGCGCGGGGGATCGAGCCGAACCGCGAGCGGATCGCGCGGAACCTGCGCGAGAGCCTGATGCTGGTGACGGCGCTGAACCCGCACGTGGGGTACGACAGCGCGGCGAAGATCGCGAGGAAGGCGCACGCGGAGGGGACGACGCTGCGGGAGGCGGCGGTCGCGCTGGGGATCCTCGACGGGGAGGCGTTCGACGCGATCGTGCGGCCGGAGAGGATGATCGGGCCGTCGGCGGTGGGCGCGGCGGGCGCGAGCGGGGCGGCGGCGCCGGCGGGCGGGGCAGGGGAGAAGAAGGGGTAGTGCCGGGCTGCCCGGCCTCCGGCGCTGGCGTCCGCCCTCATCGGGTTGTGACACGGAGCGCGCTCGGCGCGCACAGCGCGACACCGCTGTCATGCACGAGGCGCCCGCGCTCCCCGGCCGAGCGCGATGTGCCGTGTCCCTCGCAGCGGCACAACATTTGTTGTGCACGGCCCCATGCGCTCACCACGACCCATCGACAAGATCCTGCGTCATGTCCTCTCGCTCTCGCTCGCGCCCGTCGTCGGCGGCTGCGGGATCGACACCAGCGGCTTCGAGCCCATCGCGTGCACCAGCGACCACGAGACCTCGTTCCTGGCCGGGATCGAGCCCGAGGAGCCGGCCGACTACATCGAGCTGCGGCAATTCGAGGCCTTCACGGTAGAGCCAGAGATGCGCACCCGTGAGGCCATCGGGGAGAAGTGCTCCGGGGCGACGGACAAGGCCGCATGTGAGGCGGCGGTGGCGGAAGCCGCGCCGCGCCAGGGATTCCCCCTGGGCGAATGTGGGTCCTTTTGCGAGCACCACATCCTGATCGTCAACAAGGGGGACGACGTGACGGTCATCGACACGCCGGAGGGCGTGCGGGCGTGGCTCGGCCCCGTGGACACGCCCTCGGACGCGATGATCGCCGCGGCGCTCGCGGGCTACAACATCGGTTGCAGCAACCCCGACACGTCTGGCTTCAAGGCCGTCGGCGGCGGGTACGAGGTGCTCGCGACGCAGACGACGAGCGACTGTACGCCGTACGAGCGCACGCTCTATGTGGTCTCGGTGGGCGCGGACGGCGCGGTGAGGGAGCTGGAGTCCGAGGTGATCGTGTCGGAGGACGGCGGCTGCGTCGGCCGCAGGCCGGCGGGGCTCGTGCGGCGCGGGGGGCGGGGCGCGACGCGGGTCGGGGCGTACTTCGCGAACATCGCCCAGCTCGAGGCGGCGAGCGTCTGGGCCTTCGAGGCGCTCGGGCGCGAGCTCGCGCACCACGGGGCGCCGCGGCGGCTCACGGAGCGGGCCCGCGCCGCCCAGCGCGACGAGGTGCGACACGCGCGGGTGATGCGGCGCGTGGCGGCGCGCTACGGCGGCCGGTGGCAGGAGCCGAGGGTGGAGCCGAGGCCGGTGCGGTCGCTGGAGGAGCTCGCGATCGACAACGCGGCGGAGGGGTGCGTGCGGGAGACGTACGGCGCGCTCGTCGGGATGTGGCAGGCGCGCTTCGCGCGGGATCCGCGGGTCCGGCGCGCGATGACGCGCATCGCCCGCGATGAGACGAGGCACGCGAAGCTGTCGTGGGCGATCGACGCCTGGGTGCGGCCGAGGCTCTCGCCCGCCGCGCGGCGGCGCGTGGAGGAGGCGAGGCGCGGCGCGCTCTACGGGGTCGCGGAGGACGCAGGGCGACCCGTGGATCGGGCGCTCGTGGTCCATGCCGGGGTGCCCGGAGAGCAGGCAGCGCGCAGGCTCGCGCGGAACTTCGCGGAGGCGATCGCCGCGTCGAGCTAGAGCGACGAACGGGCTGAAGCTGCCTGAAAAGCGCAGAATTTCGAACCGCCAAGGCACGAAGGACGCCAGGAAGAGAGAGCTATCTTGGCGTCCTTGGTGTCTGGGCGGTTCATTTCTCTCTTGTTCAACGTGATCGGTGCTCTCGTCGCGGGTCGGAAATCCCGCCAGAACCACCGGTCGATGACGAGCGGTCGCCGGAAATAGCGGCGATCGCCATCGTTTTCCGCCTGTTTCGCCGCCGAGGGCGGCTCCGGTGCCGCCCATCGGGGCGCCCTCCGTCGCCGCGTCGCCCGTCGTCAAGGGCCCGCAGCATCACCGGTGTGGTTGGCATCACGGGTCCAGGCGCCCCTTGGGCTGCCTCATCCCATCCAGGGGGCCGCCTGAACGAAGCAGCCTGCGGCGCAGGCCCGCGTGCTCGGCCCGCTGGACGAGCTTTGGAGGCGCCGACGCGGCGCCTGCGCGCTCTCGTTCGTGTGGCCGCGGCTCGAGCCGGTGATGCTCGCCGGGTAGCGGTCGAGCTCGCCACGCGCCGAGGCGGGAGCCATGAACGCGGCGGGCAGAAAAATTCAAATCTGACGCACCTGGCGCCGCGCCCAACGGGGCCGACCTCTGGTAGCCTCCGTCGCGCCGCCGACCGACCGGCGGAAACGAACGGAGAGACAGACACCACCATGGCCATCGTTCTTTACCACCACCCGTTTTCGCGCGCCGCCAACACTGTGTGGATGCTCGAGGAAGTCGGCGTCGAGTACGAGCTCAAGTTCGTCGACATCCTGGCCGGCGACCAGAAGAAGGAGGACGTCACGAAGCTCAATCCGATGGGCAAGCTGCCCTTGCTCGTCGACGGCGACACCGTCGTCACCGAATCCGCGGCGATCGGCCTCTATCTCGCGGATCGTTATGCCCCGGGCCGCCTCGCGCCGAAGCTCGACGACGCGGCGCGCGGCACGTATTTTCGCTGGTCGCTCTTCGCCCCCTCGGTCATCGAGCCCGGCTCGATGGCCAAGGCCGGCAACTGGGAGTTCCGCGCCGGCTCCGCCGGTTGGGGCAACTACGACGCCATGATCGCGACGATGGAATCGGCCATCTCTGGCCGTGACTTCGTCCTCGGCAAGGAGTTCTCGATGGCCGACGTCATCTTCGGCGGCACCATCGCATACATGCTCGACTTCAAGATGCTCGAGCCGCGCCCGAGCTTCACCGGATATGCCGGGCGGGTCAAAGCCCGCCCGGCGTACGCGAAGAGCGAGGCGCGCAACAAAGCCGTGATGGACGAGCGCGGCCTCAAGATGCCTGGGGCTTAGAGCGCCGAACAAAACCGGACCGAGCCAGGCGGCCGAGGGGGGGTGCAGCGCTAGGCGCGACGAGGAGCCCTACTGAAGTAGGGCGACGAGGAGCAACGACGCGATGCGCCCCCCCTCGGCCGCCTGGCGACGGGAGGTTTTGAGAGGCGCTCTTAGAGCGCCCTGAAGGATCGAAGCGGAGGGCGTCGGCTGGAACGAGGACGAGGCGACCACCCACGGCGTCGACCTCCGCCGCCGCCGGGCGCTGGTGCGCGAGCAAATCCTCGCCATGCAGCGCCTGTGGAGCGCGAGGTCGCCTCCTTCGAGGGCGAGCGCGTCCACCTCCCACCCTCGTGGGCCTGGCCCAAGCCGGTGCAGCGCCCGCGTCCCCCCATCCTTATCGGCCGCGGCAACATGACACGCTGGCAGTACGTTTGTGGTCGGGCAGTCCGGCGATGGCCGCGGTCCGGCGCCCACCCCTCTTGACGCGGCGCTCCGAAGGAGCCCTGCCAGCCACGTCCTCCCTCGGGCCCGAAGATACCCGCGGGTCGGTCGATTGGAATTGACACCGGCAATGTGAGCGTTCACATTCCAGTCGAGGGCCATACCTTTGTTTCGGTTTGCTCGGGTCCTCCTGAGTACCGAGCTCTTGTGTCAATCCGATCCATTCGGTCGATTTTTACACCGATCCTGTTCGCTCGGTCGTCGCAGGTGAGTGTGGCGAGTCGCCCTTGATACGCTCGAATCGTTTTGTTTTCTTTTCACCTGATTCCGGTACGTGGGAGATCTGTGATGCAAGATCAAACGTTCAGCCGACTCGCCCTTTGTGTCACCCTTGCGAGTTGGGTCGCGATTTCGTGCGCCCCCGCCGAGTCCGACTCGAACAACGACGGAGGGGGCGGAGCGACGGCGACCGGTTCCGCTGGCAGCGCGGGCGGCAGCGGCGTTGCGACCTCTAGCGGCAGCGCGGGCGGCAGCGGCGTCGCGACCTCTAGCGGCAGCGCGGGCGGCAGCGGCGTTGCGACCTCTAGCGGCACCACCGCGGTTGGGACCGGCGGTGACAACAGCGGCGGGAGTGGCGGGGCTGAGCCGGCCGGCAGCGGCGGTGCTGGCACGGGTGGCTGGCCCGAAGGCGCCATTCCCATGGGGAACGCGCCTGTGCCGAGCGCGGGGTGCGGCAAGGCAACCACGTTGACGACCAAGGAGTATACGATCTCGAGCTCGGGCCAAAATCGCGTGTACTACGTCGATATGCCCAGCAACTACGACATGAACAAGCCCTACCGGCTGTTCTACACCTCACACTGGATCGGCAGCCGCTGGCAAGACGTCGAGGGGCAAGACTTCTACTTTCTCAAACCGCAGATAGAGGCCGACGGAGAGCAAGCCATTTTCGTGGCCCCCTCCTCGGACGGCGCAACGTGGCAAGAGAAGGACCACGCGCTGTTCGACGACATCATGGCGTTCATGAATGAAAATGTCTGCTACGATACGACCCGCGTGTTCGCGACCGGCTTCAGCTTCGGCGGGATGATCACCTATTCGCTGTCGACGAACCATCAAGCGGAAATCCGTGCGGCCGTGGGCATCGCCCCGGCCAACTACAACATCTGGTTGCCTGAAAAGACACATAAGCCCATTGCTTGGATGCACACGACGGGCATGAGCGACGGGACTTGCCCCTGGGTGAACAACGAAGCTCAAAAGAGAGGGGCCAAGTTCATCGCCCTCGAAAAAGCCGAGGACAACGGCTGCACGATCCCGGACGAGATCCCGACTTCAAACGGCGCGTACAGCTGCTACGATTTCCAGGATTGCGATCCGGAGCATCCGACGCGGGTGTGCACCTTCGGCGGCGGGCACACGAACATCGACGGCAATCCGAACTGGATTCCCATCGAGTCGTGGAAATTCTTCAAGCAGTTCTGACCGACGTCCTCGCCGCGGACGGGACCGATCATGGCGACGAGCTTCCTCCGCCCCTTGCAAGTCCCGGAGCTCTCGGTCGCCTGCTTCGGGACGCACGACGCCGATTCGGTCGTGGTGTGGTGGGAGACGCGCGACGACCGCGAGCGTCGAGGCGAGAGGGAGAGCATGATGGCACGCGTTCGGGAAGGCTTGGTACAGCGGACGCACGGGCGCGGCGACGTTGCACGGCGGTCGCGCGGGCGCGGTGAACGATGAGCTCGCCGGGCCTCGACACGCCTGCGCCGGGGGTCCACCGGCGCCGCCTCACCAAGCCTGACGGCCGCGCGCTGTGGCTGTACGGGCGGCAGCCGATCGACCCGTCGATCGAGGCCGTCTCGCCGCCCGGCGCGACCCCGGGCGACGTCCGGCCCAATCCCCACCTGCGTTATCACCCGCTCCGGGGCGAGTGGGTCGCTTACGCGGGGCACCGCCAGACGCGCACCTTCCTGCCGCCGGCCGAGTACAACCCGCTCGCGCCCACGACCGACCCGAGCCGTCCGACCGAGCTGCCGGCCGGCGCCTACGACGTGGCCGTGTTCGAGAACCGGTTCCCGACGCTCTACGGCGGCGCGCACGATCCGCCGGCTTCCATCGTCGACACGCGGCCGGCGCGCGGCGCCTGCGAGGTCGTCGTGTTCACGCAGGATGCCCGGGCGTCGCTCGCGAGCCTGCCGCTCTGGCACGTCGAGCTCCTCGTCGCGGTCTGGGCCGATCGCACACGGGAGCTCGGCGCGCGCGACGACGTGGCCTATGTCTTTCCGTTCGAGAACCGCGGTGTCGAGGTGGGCGTGACGCTGCACCACCCGCACGGGCAGATCTATGCTTACCCGTTCGTGCCTCCCATCGCCGCGCGGGAGCTCGCGCAGCAGAAGGCGTACCACGACGCGCACGGCCGGGGGCTCCTCGAGGATCACCTGCGCGCCGAACGCGAGGACGGCCGGCGGATCCTCTACGAGGGCCCTCGCGCCACCGCGCTCGTCCCCGTGTGCGCGCGGTACGCGTACGAGGTCTGGGTCGCGCCCCTCCGCGCCGCCCCCACGTTTGCCGACCTCACGCCGGACGAGGTGAGAGACTTCGCGCTCGCCCTCAAGATCGTGCTCATGAAGCTCGACGCGCTCTGGAACAGGCCGATGCCTTACATCATGGCCTTTCACCAGGCGCCGTCGGACGGGGAGCCGCACCCCGAGGCGCACCTGCACGCGGAGATCTACCCTGCGTACCGCATGCCCGGCCGCCTCAAGTACCTCGCCGGCAGCGAGGCGGGCGCGGGGCTCTTCACCGCCGACACGTTCCCCGAGGAGAAGGCCGCGGAGCTGCGCGCCGTGGAGGTGAGCCCGTGATGGCTCGATTGCAGTCGTTCGAGGCGCTCTTCGGCCGCCCCGCGGCCGTCGTGACCGACGCGCCCGGTCGCGTGAACTTGATCGGTGAGCACACCGATTACAACGGCGGCTACGTGCTGCCGACGGCGATCCCGCAGCGGACCCGCGTCGAGGCGGCGCCGCGCTCGGATGGGGTCGTCGCGGTCGTGACGGCCAACGTTGGCGGGGGGACCCGGGCCTCGTTCCGCGTCGGGGAGGAGGCGCGCCGCGGCGCGTGGCTCGATTACGTGCAGGGGATCGTCACCCGCTTTCGCGCCCTGGGCGCGCCGCTGTCCGGGTTCGACGCGCGGATCGAGTCGACGGTGCCGCTCGGCAGCGGCCTGTCGTCGAGCGCGTCGCTGCTCGTGGCGCTCGCCCGCGCGCTCCGCGCGATGCTCGCCGTCCCGGTCGACGACGTGGGCATCGCCCGGCTCGCGCACGCGGCCGAGCACGATTTCGTGGGCGCCCCGGTGGGGATGATGGACCCGATGGCGGCGAGCCTCGCCGACGAGCGCACGGCGCTGTTCCTGGATACGAGGACGCTCGCGTTCGAGCGCATCCCGCTGCCGACCGAGGCCGAGCTGCTCGTCGTGGACTCCCGGGTCGCCCACAACCACGCGAGCGGCGATTACCGGACGCGGCGCGCCGAGTGCGAGCGCGCGGCCGCGGCGCTCGGCGTCTCGGCGCTGCGCGACGTGGACGCGGCCGCGGAGCGGCGCATCGGCTCGCTCCCTGCCCCGCTCGACCGCCGCGCGCGCCACGTGGTGACCGAGAACGCGCGCGTGCTCGCCGCCGTCGAGGCCCTGCGGTCGGGCGATATGGACCGGCTCGGCCGGCTCTTCGACGAATCGCATCGATCCATGCGCGACGACTTCGAGGTGTCGGTGCCCGCGGTCGACGCGCTCGTGGCGAGCGCACAGGCGCAGCCGGACGTGTACGGCGCGAGGCTCACCGGAGGGGGCTTCGGCGGCTCGATCGTGGCGCTCGTGAAGCGCGGCCGCGCCGCCGCGGTGGCGCGCGCGGTGGTCGACGCCTACGGACGCACGCCGGGCCGCCGGGCGAGGGTGCTCGTGGGAGGGCCGAGCGCTTCCTAGGGCGGCGACGCGCCTGCGCAGCGGCGACGCGCAGGCGCGTCAGGGGGGCTGTCGGTCGGGCGCGCGCCGGGAGAGGGCGCCATCCAGCGCCAGCAGAGGGTCCAGCCGTACGATTCCGGAGGGATCCGGAATCTACCCAGGGGAGAAACCGAAATCGACAGCAGAGATGGACGGGCGGGTCGGTCCGCCGCTTCCTGAGACATGACCGCCGACGATCGGATGGCGGGTCGGTCCGCGGGCGACGATGTCAACCATGGATCTAACCTGGATACCAGATCCGCCGCGGGTCGTCGGCCGCCCGTTGGTACGCCCATGCGGACTCGACGAGGCGTTCCATATCGTACTTCGGACGCCACCCCAGCAGGAACTTCGCCTTGCTGTTGTCCAGCCAGGTCGAGTGATAGCGCTCGCGGATCTGTACCAGCGGGCAGCCGCGCGAGCGCGCGAGGTGCTCGCCCAGGCGCGCGTAGTCGAGCGGCTCGTCCATGCAGACGTTCATCAACTGCTGGCGGGCGCGCGGATGATCGATCGCCGCGACGATCGCGCCGACGAGATCGTCCACGTGCACGAAATTGCGGAGCACCCCGGCGCCGGCCTGGTCGAGCAGCACCGGGATCGCGCCACGCGCCGCGTAGGCCGCGGCGGCCTCGGCGCCCACCAGGTCACACCAGCGCGGGGCGCCGAAGACATCCGAGCCGAAGCTGAGGTGAAAGCGCAGGTCGTCCTTCTCCATGATCCAGGGAGCGCGCAGGCAGCAGCCGTTCAGCCCGTACTGGATGAAGTACTGCTGCAGCATCGTCTCCTCGAGCACCTTCGACAGCGCATAGCAGCCTGGATAGGCGCTGTGCGGCTGGGTTTCGACCACCGGGACCGGGTGCGGATAGTGGAAGTGCCCGATCGCGGCATCGCCGCCGATCAGGATGAACTGGCGGAAGGCCGCGCTCGTCCTGCAGCCCTCGAGCAGCCAGAACAGGCCCCTGACCGACACGTCCATCGCGTCCTCGGGCGTCTCCTTGCTGGTGGCCAGATGCAGCACATGGGACACGCCCTCGAGCGCACGTTGCACGACCGCACGGTCCTGGATCGCGCCGAAGATCGATTCAACCCGCTCGTGCGGCGGCAACGAGCGGTGATGGCACAGGGCCCGCACGCGCCAACGCGCGAAGCCGGGCTCGGCGAGCAGGCGGGCGATGAAGGCGCGGCCGACCTTGCCGGTCGCGCCCGTGACGAGGATCAGCGGGTCGGGTGTCTGTTTCATGAGCGTAGCTGCCCCAGTCCCAGCGCGACGGCGAGGGTGGGGCCCTTGGTGAGCCGTTGGAGGTGAATGAGCACGTGGAGGAGGTTCACACTTCAGACGTCTTCGCGATCGGGCGCTCGTGCACCCGGCGGCCCCGCTGCGCTGATGGCCGCGGCCGCCCGGAGGCTCGGCGCTGACTCAGCGACTCCCGCAGAGGCACGCCGGATGCGCCGATCTGCCTGCACCATGTTCACGACCTGGTCGAGGATCACGGCGACGAGGATCACGGCGCCGATGATGATGAACGTCCAGTTCGGATCCAGGCGCCAGATCCGTTGAATCCCGTCAGCGTCCTCGTACGGCAGCTGGAACATGTTGATGCCGTTGTCGATGACGCGCATCACCGCGGAGCCGATGATGATGCCGAGCACCGTGCCTTCACCGCCGCGGAGCGAGCAGCCGCCGAGCACGGCCGCGGCGATCGCATACATCTCGTACGCGACGCCGACCTGTTGTGACATCTGCCCGATGTACGACGCGTAACAGATGCCAGCTACTCCGCCGAGACCCGCCGAGATCACGTACGTGGACGTCTCCACCCGCTTCACGTTGATGCCGGAGTACTCCGCGGCGTCGCGGTTGCCGCCGATCGCATAAACGTAACGTCCGAACACCGTGAAGTGCAGCGCGTAGGTCGACACGCCGATCACCGCGAGGAAGATCAGGAGCGGATACGGGACGAGCGCGTCGCTCCCGACCTTGAGGAGCCCGCCGTTCGCGAGGCCGAGCAGCGGCGAGCCCCCGAGGCTCAGGGTGCCACCCTCGGCGATGGTCTGCGAGACGCCTCGCAAGAACAACATGCCGCCGAGCGTGACGATGAACGGCTGGAGCTTGAGCCGCGTGATCAACAAGCCCTGGCCGAGGCCAATCAGCAGCGCCACGCCGAGCGCCACCGGAATGCCGATCCACAACGAGCAGCCCAGGCCGCCGACCTGGCTCGACGAGAGCTTCGCGATCAGAACGCCCGTCAGGCCGATCACGGACCCGATCGACAGATCGATGCCGCCGGCGATGATGACGAAGCCGACGCCAATCGCGAAGATCCCGAGCATCGAGATCTGCCGCAGGGTGTTGATCGAGTTCGACTGCCCGAGAAAATCCGGGTTTGAGATGTAGAGACCCAGACACATCACGACGAGCGCGATGGTCATGCCAAGCTCGCGCCTCACGATACAACCTCCTTGTCGGCGTGCCCCGTCATCAAGCTCGCGATCCGCTCCTGGCTGAGCCGCTCCCGCGGCAACACGCCCTTGATGCGTCGCTCGTGCATGACCGCGACCCGATCGCTCATCCCGATGATTTCTTCCATGTCCGAGCTGACCATCAAGAGCGTGATGCCTTCATCCGCGAGGGCGGCCATGTGGCGGTAGATCTCGGCCTTGGCGCCGACGTCGATGCCGCGCGTCGGCTCGTCCAGGATGAGCACGCGCGGGTTCATGGCCAGCCATTTTCCGAGCACCACCTTCTGCTGGTTTCCGCCGGAGAGGTTCACGACGAGCTGACGAATGCCAGGCGTCTTCGTCCGCAGGCGCTTCACCTCCGACTCGGCGACACGGCGCTCCGTCGTCCTATCCAGAAAGCCCCAGCGGTTGTAGTTGCCGATGTTGGGCAGGGAGGTGTTCTCTGCGATGCCGAGCGGCAGCACGAGGCCGTGCCGCTTGCGATCCTCCGGCGCCAGGTAGACGCCGCGGTCGATGGCGTCCCTGGGTCTTCGAGGAGCAAACTCCTCGCCTTCGAGCGTCATGCGTCCGCCGAGCGCCGGAGTCACCCCGAAGATCGTCTGCATGAGCTCCGTGCGGCCCGAGCCGACCAGGCCGGCGAAGCCGAGGATCTCCCCGCGTTCGGCCGAAAAGGAGACCGGCGCGGGCGCGCCGGGCACGACGAGGTCTTCGACCACCAGCACGGGATCAGCCGACCTCCGCGGCCGTTTCTCCGGGAAGTAGTGCGCGCTGAGCTCGCGGCCCACCATCATGGAGAGGATCTTCTCGTGCGTCGCCTCTGCGCGCGTGAGGTCCCCGACGTAGCGGCCGTCACGCAGAACCGTCACCCGGTCCGCCAGCGCCATGACCTCTTCCATGCGGTGCGAGATGTAGACGATGCCGATGCCGTCCGCTCGGAGCTTGTGAATGATCTGGAAGAGATGCTCGGACTCACCGCTCGTGAGCGACGACGTCGGCTCGTCCATGATGATGATACGCGCGTTCAGGGCGAGCGCCTTGGCGATCTCGACCATCTGCATCTGACCGGCGGACAACGCGGACACCGGGGTCGAGGGCGGGAGCGTCAAGCCCACGCGCTGGAGCAGCTCCTTCGCCCGGGCGTACATGTCGCCCTTCGGCAGCGGGCGGAGGAGCGGCCCGGTCCCGCCGCCTTCGTTGCCGAGGAAGATGTTGGCCGCGATGTCCAAGTTCGGCGCCAGCATCAGCTCCTGGTGGATGAGCGCGATGCCGAGGCGCTTGGCGACGCACACGCTCTCGAGGGCGACCTTCCTCCCTTCGATGCGGATCTCGCCCTCGTCGGGCTGCTGGGCGCCGCCGAGGATCTTCATGAGCGTGCTCTTGCCGGCGCCGTTCTCGCCCATCAGGGCGAGCACCTCGCCCGGCTTCAGCGACAGAGAGACGCCCTGGAGCGCGACCACGCCGGGAAACCGCTTGGTGATCGCGCTCATCGCGAGGAGGTTCGGTTCGGGCGCCGTCACGATCACTTCTTCATTTCGGCGAGCTTACGCTTGAACTCCGCCACGTTGGCCTTGTCGATCACCTCGATCCCGGTATCGATGCTCTTGCTGGCCGGAACCTGCGTCATCGCCGCGTCGGGCTTCGTCGCGAGCGCGTGCGCCCACTTGCTCGACAGGTAACCGAACTGAAACGGCTTCTGGACGACGGTGGCCGAGATCGTGCCGTTCTCGATGGCCGTGAGCGTTCCCTCCTCTTCGTCGAACACGGCCGCGAGGACCTTGCCCTTCTTCCCGAGGGCCTCGATGGCCGCCGCGATGGCGGGACCGTTGTAGGACCACAGGCCCGCGACGAGCTTCAGGTCCGGGTGCGCGTTGATGATGTCCTCCACGTTGGAGCGCGCCTTCGCCCGGTCCGTGTTGTCCTCGCGCTTGTCGACGATCTCGATGTTCTTGCCGGCGATCGCGTCCTGAATGCCTTGCAGGCGCTGCTTCGCGTTGTCCGCCGAGAGCATCCCGACGAACACCGCCATCTTGCCGCCGTCCGGGAGGAGCTTCACGATATGGGCGCCGAGCGCCTTGCCGGCCTCGTAGTTGTTGGTGCCGATGTAGAGCAGTCGGTT
The DNA here is from genome assembly GCF_004135735.1 of Sorangium cellulosum. Classification (GTDB taxonomy): domain Bacteria; phylum Myxococcota_A; class Polyangia; order Polyangiales; family Polyangiaceae; genus Sorangium; species Sorangium cellulosum_F. Next base: position 10,861,252 of record NZ_CP012670.1, read on the forward strand.
CGACTTCGGGGCGTCCGAGTCGAACGTGATGAGCTTGCTCTTCTCAGCCGCCTTGTTGAGCACCGGGACCTGATCGTTCGGCGCGATGGCGCTCACGGCGATGGCGTCGTAGCCTTGGCTCGAGAGGTTTTCGAGGATCTGGTTCTGCTCCTCCGTGGTGCCGTTCGACGGCATCTTCACGTCGACCTGAACCTTGCTCTCTTGCTCGTACTTCCGGACGCCTGCCTGAGCGATCTTCCAGAACTCGCTCGCATTGTTGGTGACGAAGGCGAGCTTTACGATCTTCGGCTTCGTGTCGCCGCTCGCGGCAGGCGCGGCGCCCGTCCCCTTGCTCTCCTTGCTGCACCCCGTCATCGCGAGCAACGCCAACAGGAAGGGAGCCACGGCCGCCCACCCCTTGCCCCGGAGCTTCATCTCTTTCACGGTAGGTCTCCTTGCTGATTCACTTTCGAAAACACGTTGACACCACGCTTGGCGTTGCCCTGGCCCAGCCGAACGACCCGGATCGAGCGCGGCGCGCCAGGCAACGTAACGCGCATGCTCCCCAGAGTGGTTTCCCAGCTCATCGCCGCCCTCCCCCGCTCGATCCCGAGCGGGCTGTCTGAATTTCTCCCTCCGGAAGCGCCTCCGGCGGGCGGCCTCGGCGATAACGCGCTCGGTCGACGCGGCGTCGAGCGTCAGCGGCTCCTCGCAGGGCGCGCCCCGGCGACGCTGGCTGCCCTGAAGCGCATGCGAAGCCGCGCGCGATCCCGCCCGTACCGAGGACACCGTAGCCGCGCAGGGCCGCCTCGCTCACTCCGCCGTGAAGCGGTGAATCATTGTGTGCTTGTAGACCTGGCCCGGCTCGAGGATTGCCTGCTTCTGCCAGGCCGGCACGTTGATCGCATTGGGGAACTTCTGGCTCTCCAAGCAGAGCGCCGCGTGTTGCACGTACGTCGCGCCTTTGCCTCGCTTCGAGCCGTTCATGAAGTTCCCTGTATAGAACTGCACGCCGGGCTGATCCGCCTCCAGCATCATGACGCGGCCGGACTTCGGATCTTTGAGGCGCGCCACGGGTCGCAGGGCGGCCGGGTCTCCGCGGACGATGAAGTTGTGATCGTAGCCGACCGGATCTCCGCCGACGGCCTTCAAGTCCCTGCCGATGGATTTGGACTGCGTGAAGTCGAATGGCGTGCCTTTGACGGGCGTCACGACTCCGGTCGGAACGAGCGGATCACCCGGCGTGTAGCTGTCCGCATAGAGCGTGAGCTCGTGATCGAGGATGGTGCCGGAGCCGTGCCCGCCGAGGTTCCAATACGAATGGTGGGCCATGTTGACGAGCGTCGCTTTGTCCGTGACCGCCTCCATTTCGACGCGGAGCTCGTCCCGGTTCGTCAGCGTATAGACGGTCTTCGCGGTCACGGTGCCAGGATAACCCTCTTCTCCGTCCCTCGACACGTACGTGAGGCGGATGCTCGGGCCGTCAGGAGTCTCGGCGGCCTCGGCGCTCCACACCACCTTGTCCCAGCCCTTGGCGCCGCCGTGCAGGTGGTGCGGCTTGTCGTTCGCGGTCAGGGTGTGCTCCTTGCCCTCGAGCTTGAACTTCGCGTTGTGGATGCGGTTGGCGACGCGGCCAACCGTCGCGCCGAAGAACTGGTTGCCGGAGAGGTACCCGTCCAGGTCTTCGAAGCCGACGACGACGTCGGCGAGCTTTCCGGTCCTGTCGGGCACGTGCAGCTCGGTGATGATCGCGCCGTACGTCATCACCTTGAGCACGAGACCATTCGCGTTGGTGAGAGTGTAGATGTCCACGTCTTTAGACTCGATCTTGCCGTGATTCGCCTTGGTGATGACGAGGGGCTTCGCGGGCGCCACGTCGGACACGGGCGGTGGCACGCTCGGGGTCAGCGCCGGCGCTGGGGCAGGCGTCATGGGCTCTACGACGGCAGAGGGCTGTGCTGCCGAGCAGCCGAGCATGAACGGCAACGCCGCGGCGGCGCTCGCTCGGTGCTGCCTGCCCCAGATCCGGCGCGCTCGTCCAGTTCTGCTGCTCTGAGCTCGCCGTTCGATAGGACTCGCAATTTGCATGAAATACGTCCTCCGTTCCCGTGACGTTGATTTCATGAGTGTCTCCGTCGATTTCTTGGTCCACAGTCCGCCTGAGGTCGTCGGTGCCGGTCCGATGCGTGGCTCTGCTGGAGGTCGAGCGGATGCTGGCAAACCGATACGCGCGCGGGTGGCCGTAGACGTAGAGACCTCGCCCCCCGCGCTGCTGAGGCGCGACCGCAAACTCCGCGAGCTCACCGTTGCTCGCGTGCGTGCCGATCGAGCGAACGAAATCGGTGCCGAAATGGATCGCGATGACGAAGATCTCGGTGCACATGACAACCCATCCAGGTGGAACCCAGAAGAGGCCGGCATGGGCATATTGTGAACGTTCACATACGCGATGTCAACTTCCATCGGTTGAATCGTGGTCCTCTGGAGCCGCTCCGCCATCAATACCAGCGGAAATGTGAACTATCACATCCTTATCGTGGGGCGAAGTGAGCGAATCGTCCCGAAGAGGAAGGAGCCGCGACGATCGCCGCAGGTGTACAGCATCAGCAGCTCCGCATCGTCGAGCTTTGCATTCCCAGAAGAGGCTCCCGCTGCCCACGACGATGCTCGTCAGCACGCCGGGGCTCGCGGCCACGGCGCACGGGGCGAACGGCTCGACGCGCCGCTCCGCGCCGAGCTCCTCCGCGACAGGCGCGAGCTCGTCCATGAGGTCGTGGAGCACGGGGCGCACCTCGGCGGCGCGCGCGCCTGGCTCCGGGCTGGCGCCCGCGCGTGCAAACTCCAGGAGCCCGTCGATGATGCGCTTGATCCGCGTGATGGCCCGCCGGCCCCGTTCGACCGCCGTCTGCGCCGGCTCCCCCTCGCCGAAGCTCCGCGCGGCGAGGGGGAGCCCGAGCGCAGCGGCGCCGAGGGGGCTGAGCACGTCGTGCGCGATCCGGCCAGCAAACTGCTCGAGCTCGTCCGCTCGGCGCTCCAGGAGCACGCCGCGCCGCCAGAGCAGCTCGACGTGGCGACTGAGCATAGCCGCGAGGATTGAGGGGCCTTCACGCACAGAGATGGAGGGACGCGGAGCGTCGAGAGCGTGTTTTGGGGGGAAGAAGGGGATGCCGTCGTCGTCGGGCTGTTACGAGCCCGAGCAAGAAGACGTCGTTTTGGCGCTGTCCTCAGCTCGGCTTGCCCGGATCATTCGGCCCGATTTCCGACGACGAGCCCATCTCTCCTCGATCAGGGCGTCTCGTTCCAAACGCGACCAGACGCAGTTCCATTGCTGCCGGGGTTGAACACCTCGACGGCCATGACCTGATAGGTGGGATCGTCGCTCGCGTCCATATTGTTCATGTTCGGGAGAGTCCAGCCGGTGTCAGCCCATGCCTTCACGTGATCGGCGAATATGATTTTGTGGTCCTGTCCGAGGGCCTGCTGCTGAGCAGGCTTGCTCCAGTATTGGTAGAACGTGGAGCGACCATTGATAGAGGGCTGCTGCTGCCGTGTCGAGCGGTACGTGGAATACTCAACCCCATTGCTCACGAAGGACTTGCCAAAGGTAGCACCCTGGCTGGGGTCATAACTCCATCGCTGCAGAATGTAATACTCCACGAGGTGTGCCGGGTTTGAAGTGGGCATGCTCTTGTCGTACCCCCAGCCATACAAAGTGATATAGCTGGCGCCGCTGTCGTTGTTGAAGCGGTAGCCGATCACCCTGCTCTCATCTCCGTAATGCCATCCTGGGCCACCGACATAGTTATAGCCACCGCCCTGCCAGGTCACGCTGAATTCGCCGTTCGGGTCCACGGTCAAAGATGTCGAGCCGCCATCTTTCCAGTGAGTGAAGAAGAAATCACCGACATGGCCTGTTGCGTGATTTGAAGTGATCACGGTCTTCTCGGTGTATTTCTGAGTGTAGGCCGAGTACTTGGAGAAATCGGGGGCGGGGGTGGCCGTCGTGTCCAATTCTCCGTCGTTGGAGAAAATAGCGAATCCTGCGATGGTGGGGTTCTCTGTGCCTTTGATCAGTTCAATGGTGACGCTGCCGTCGTTTACCGCAATATCCGCGAAGGTCTCGGTGTGGCCCGTGTCATGGCCGACTTCGGCGTAAAGATCCAGATCGCTAATAACCGTGTTTCCTTCGATCGCAACGCTGAATGTGCGCGAGCCAGCGCTGTCATGAGAAATCTCCGCAAAATGCAATTTTACGGCGTACGTGCCATTGGCGGTAACCGGGACTTCGTAGCTGAATGAGCCGTACCGCTCTGTTTGATAGAGCTGCCCACCAACGACGGCGTCTTGCGTGCTGTTGGTCGTACCGCCGCTAGCGTATTGGTCCGCCTGGTACTCTACGCCGTCAACCGTTGCGCTCGAATTGCTGCCGGAGTTGATGGCGACCACCAATGCGAGATCGCCAACAGAAGAGCCGGAGCCGCTCGAAGAGGAGCCAGAGCTGCTCGAAGAGGAGCCGGAGCTGCTCGAAGAGGAGCCAGAGCTGCTCGAAGAGGAGCCAGAGCTGCTCGAAGAGGAGCCGGAGCTGCTCGAAGAGGAGCCAGAGCTGGAGCTGGAGGATGAAGAGCTGCTAGAAGACGATGAGCTGTTCGAGGGATCTGCGGTATTGGTGCCACCGCCGCAGCCTGCTAGCGCGACGGATGCGAACGCCAGGATGAGCCAACGAGAGAATCGATCCTGCTTTGAACTTGTCATAGAACTTCTCCAAGATTGCCTGCTGACGATAGATGTCTGATAATGTTTCGCGGCTTACCTTCGAGCCGCGCCGAGCGCTTCTCGAGCTCGGCGATGCGCCGGTCCTTCGCGTCCTGCTTCGGCTTGCGGCCGGGCTTGCGCGCCGCGAGAGCCTCGCTGCCGTGGAGGGCGAGCTGCTTGCGCCAGGCCGTCAGGAGGGTGCCGTCGATGCCCTCGCGGCAGATGCCCTCGCGGCGCAGCAGCGGCTCGATGTCCCCGCGCTGGGTGCACGCGGCCGCCTCGCGAACGATGCGCAGCTCCTCGGCCGCCGAGAACCTCCGCCGCTTGCCCGGCTTCGGCACGCTCTCGACGGCAACGCCACGCGGGCGGGGAGCAGCGCACTGCGCCGCTGGGGCGGGGGTAGGAAGGATCGACGGATCGGAGGTGGGAAGGCTTCGGCACGGGTCAGGGCCATTCTCCGCCCTCTCACCATCGATTTCCAGCGGCAGCTCGTCTCACCCGAAGTTGGCGCAGAGGGAGCGGAAAATGCCACCAGGCTCGAGACAGGCCGGACGAGCGTCCTGTGCGTGGATCGCGCAGAGAGGCGAGGGGCCCCCACCGGGCGCCCTCCGCGGCCGCGTCGCCCGCGGTGAAGGGCCCGCGGCATCACCGGTCCCACCGTCCCACCGCACGGCCGCGCTGCACGCGCTGGTGGACCTGGAGCTCCCTTCACGGCTCGACGCGTGCCGCATCACGAGCGGCAGGAGCTCCACGCGCCGTCGCCGCAGGCATCACGGGCGGAGCGCGCGAGCTGCGCGGTGAGCCGGAGCGCCCCCCCCCGGGTGTCGTAGCACGGCGCTGCCGTTGCCGCGTCGCGACTGGCCGCCAGCTAGGTGATGAGCGGACCTCGACACCAGGCAGCGCGGCCGACAGACTTCACGTCCATGCCGATCGCCCGGGCAATGCTGACATAAACGTCGTTGTGATTGCGCCCCCCGGCGTCGAGCAGGCGCCCGGTCTTCCAAGCACCTCCACAGCTTCCGGCGACCACGAAAGGTGCGTGTTGGGGCGGGTGGTCGGTCTCGGCGAAGTTCTGGGCTGAGCCCAGCTGGCTGCTGCCGTTCTGGGTGCAAAGAACCGCTGCGGTGTTGTCGAGCAGCGAGAGCTCACCGTCGGAGAGGCTCTTCAGCTTTTCGACGAAATAGCGGAACTCACCCGCGAAATAGGCCTGGAGCCGAGTGATTTGTCGTCCCGGATCGCCGTCCGGATCGCCGTGTGAGACGGAGTGCCAGGCCGAGATGTCGATGTCGCCGAACTTGATGGCTTCGTTGTTCTCGCCGCCGCCCCACATCACGGATACCACGCGAGTGATGTTGCAGGCGAAGGCCATCGCTATGATGTCGAGATATAGCCGGCTGTGCTCCGGCATGTCGTTCATCATGGTGTTCTTGCTGAGCAGCGGCGACGCGATCTCCTTGCACGAGCTCTCTCTGGGGATGCTGCCGCCGACGTCGCGTTCGAGCGTGCGCAGCGACTCGAGGTAAAAGTCCATCTTGACGGCTTCCTCCGGCCCGAGCCGCCCGCGAAAGGACCGTACATCGTCCTTGATGAAGTCGAGCACGCTCTGACGGCGGAGCAGCGCCTGCTCGGCGGAGCTCGGCGTGTTCATGGACGTGCCGCCCCCGCTGATGCGGTCCGCGATGCGCTGATACGCAGCCAGCGGGTTTGTCACGCTGGGGATGAACCTGCCATCGACCTGAGACAGTCCGGGGATGACGCCGCCGTCGCCGGATGTCTGTCCGACCGCGATCTCCAGCGATGCCAGCGGCGTCGTGCCCTTTAGGAACCTGGCGAACTCCTGATCGATGCTGGTCGGCGCGCCGAGGCCGAACACCGAGAACGACGCCGAGCGGTGCGCGTTGCCGGGGTCGCGTGCGAGCGTCAGGTTCTTGAACACCAGGATGTCGTCGCGCACCGCCTCGAGTGGCGCCATGTGCGGCTTGAGCACGAAGTCTCTCTCGCCTCCGGTCGGCTCCGATTGATACTGAGAGCCATTCGCATAGCCGAACATGGCGACGCGCGTGATTCGCGGGACGGTTTGGGCGTAGAGGTTGTCGATTAGCCCAGAACAGAAGATCGTCCCGTAGCCGAGGCCACGAAGCATCGTACGCCGGGAAAATTTCACGTTGCGCATGGCAAACTCCTAGTTTCTCCGGTCGATGAAGCTCGGCGATTCGATCACGCTCAGCACCAGCTGATCGATCGCGTGCCGTGAGCGCGCAAACTCGTCCACGAGGCGCTCCTTTTCACAGGCGTCGAGCTCCGGCAAGTCGTATCCTGAAGCGTAGGCGGCGAACTGCTGGGCGAAGCAGCTGTAGACATCCGGCTTTTGCGCCAATTCGTCCACCAGCTCCACGAAGTTGGAGAAGATGATTCCAGGAAGCGCGTTCCCCTCGCTCGGCAGCGGCAGGCTGCCGCTCGCATCGATCTCCTGCCCCTGATCCATCGTTCTGTAGCGACCGATGGCGTCGTAGCTTTCGAGCGCGAACCCGATGCCATCGAACAGGTCGTGACAGACGGCGCAGCCCGGGCTCGCATGAATGCCGAGCCTTTGCCGACCCGTGGCACCCGGCTCGGCAAAGCGGCCAGCGTTCGGAACACCACCGGGCGGCAGCGGCACGCGGTGGCATAGGACCTCTGCGCGGACGTAGGCGCCGCGCCCGACGAGGCTCGTATCCTGGCTGTGCGCGTGGCCCCAGAGAAACGGCAGCGAGGTGAAGATGCCCCGGCGTTCCGCCGGATCGAGCTCGCGACGCACCATGGCGTTGCCGGTCACCCCGCTCAAACCGTAGAGCGGGGCGGTGCGCTCGTTCACGAACGCGTACGTGCCCGAGAACAGCGAGTCGAAGCGACGATCCGCTCCCGCGTCGAACAGCACGCTGTTCGTGAACAGGCGCAACTCTTCCTTCAAATCGGCGGCGAGCTCGGGCGTCGCCATCGGGAAGACGCTGGCGTCTTTCACCGATTTCGAGAGGTTCTCGAGCTCCAGCCACTGCTCGAAGAAGTGGTTCATGGCCGGCGCCGCCTTGTCGCGCGCCTCGAACAGGCGCTGGGCCTGGGCCAAGATCACCGTACGGTCGCGCAGCTTGCCTTGATCTGCGAGCGCGGTGAGCTCAGCGTCCGGCGCGCTGTCCCAGAGCATGTACGAGAGCGCCGAAGCGATCTCGTGATCCGTCAGCGGTGTCACCGCTCCGGTATCCTTCACCGTGCCGAGCTCGGTGCGGTGCAGGCTGTTCGGCGACATGAGCAGCGCCTGCACGACGCTCTTGACGCCGCCGGCGGGACCTTCGCCCTGCGCGGCGGTCTTGGCGAAGAGCGCGCTGAAGGAGGTGATTTCAGCCGCCGAGAGCGGGCGGCGCCAGAGCTTTCGCCCCGTTTGGGCGACGAAGCCGTCCAGGCAACTGCCAGGCGCCAAGCTGGCGACGTCGCAAGCGATCCCGAACTTGTCGGGGTTCTGCAGCGCGTGCGCCCCGAGCTCCTCGCCGAGCGCGAAATATACCTCCGCGAGGAGCGGCGCGACTCGCAGGTTTGAGGCCTGGTTGGCGAAGCCGTCGAGCCTGGCCTCGTTCGGCAAGCTCGACAGCGCTGCCGGCTGGATGTCGAACTCGTCGCGCAAGGTGTTGGCAAGCTGGGTGTTGGTCAACCGCCAGATGCGCGGTTTGGCCAGCGCAGGGGTGGCGCCGCACTCGGCCGCCGCCGCCGTCTCGCCCTCGGGTCCTCCGCCCTCGGGTCCTCCGCCCTCGGGTCCCAAGACGCCCGTGCACCCGCTGGCCACGGCGACCGCGAGCGGCGCAAGGCGAAACGAGCGGCTCATGAGTGAACGCAGTACACCGGTTCGTTTTCCGATTGGCATGGAACGCTCTTGCAGGGGTGAAATGTTGGACGAAGCTGGGTGAGGCTGGAAACCCAAACGCGATCCGAACGTCGAGCTCCTCGTGGTTGCGTCTCCGTTTGTTGCCGCGAATGGCGGCATTCGTGTCGAAATCGACATCGCTCCCGGGGTTCGGCGCGGGTAGCCGGACCGCCGTGCGGTCGCGTCTTGCCCTGAGGTGGACGAGAGCGTCCGAGCGAGGTGGACGCGAGCGTCCGAGCTCAATCACGATTTGCTCGAGATCCGAGCGGCGCGCGCCTCCTGGATCCCGAGGGTGGGGCGCGGCGCCCGTGTGAGCTCTCCGATGCGCTCGGCTCGTGCCACGGCCCGGCGAGACGGCGAGAGATCTCGCCTGCCGGGCACCTCTGATCAGGGCGCACACGCACCTGCCACGCAGGTTCCGAATATCTGTGTGGCGGACTCGCTCGGGCGGAGCTCGCCGGGCCAGTGTCGGCCTCAGCCCGTCGGGTACGGCCGGGGTTGCCAGGAGAGCGCGCGCCCGGCGCGAAAAGCGGAGAGGGGGGGTGGCAGAGAGAGGCGCCTCAGAAGGCGGCGTCGCGGAGCTTCGCCTTGTACTCCGCCTTGTACAGATCGTGGCAGGCCTTGCAGCTCGCCTTGGCGCCGTCGATATCGCCCTTCTTGGCCTTGTCCGCGCCATCCTTCGAGATCGCAACCCACTTGGGCATCCCGGGCGGCGGCTTCGAAGCCACGTATTCCAGCGCCGACGCGATCTTCGCGCCGTCGCCGCTCGTGGTCGCCGACTGCATCACCTTCTTCATCCAGCCCTGCATCGGACAGGCCTTCTGTCCCTTTCCACCGCAGCCAAAATCCTTTCCCTCGGCAACAGAACCGGGGACGTCCGCCGTCCCGCTCGCGGCCCATGCTGCGCCCGCAAAGCCGATGCTGACGCTCATCAACACCGCGCTCATCAGCTTCATGCTCATCGGCATCTGACGTCTCCTGTCATGTAGGAAGCAAGCTCGGCCAAGCCATCGCGGCTCGGGGGACGAGATCCGCATTGTGAACGCTCACATTTCGGGCGTCAACCAGAATTGACCGGCGCGCGGCTATCCTCGATCCCGACGGGCGCGCGGCGGCGGCCAGCCGCGGCGCCCCAGCTCGGAGAGGTCCGGCGAGCGCAGGAGCCGCGGGCGAGCTCGCGCTGGTCCGCGCGCTCGAGTCGCCGCGGACAAGAGGCGGGGCCCAGGCGACGGCGGGTTCGTAGCGTGCAGCGCCACCCGTCGATGCGCTGCTCGGCTCCGAGCGCGTCGGGCGGGCCGGCGATCAACGCGGTCCGGCGTCCGCCGAGGTTGACGCGGCGCGCCGGCGGAGCCCCGCCAGGCTTGCCCTCCGTCAGGCTCGGGGGTACCCCCGCGGGCCCAGGGCCGGCGCCGCGGTGTCGCGCAGGACGAAGAGCGCGTGCCAGCGGTCCTCCGAGCTCGCCTGGAAGGCGCGTGGGCAAATTGCATGGCGCGCCTCATCTGCTCAGGCGCCATGTAAAAAGGGGAGCCGAGCAGAACGAGGGTGTTGGTCAGATCCGTGGCGTCGGCCTTGATCCGCTTGGAGATGCCGAAGTCGAGCACCTTGACGAGCGGCGCCCCGTTCGCCGGCGCGTGAGGAACAGGTTGGCCGGCTTGAGGTCGCGGCGCACGAGCCCCTGGGCGTGCGCCTCGGCCAGCCCGTCGCAGACTTGCAGGACGTGGTCCACCGCCTCGCGGACGGGCAGCGACCCGCGCTCGAGGACGCTCTGCTGCAGATCGTTCCCGACGAGGTGCTCCATCGTCATGTCGTTCATGCTTCCTGGCAGGAGAGCGATCATCCGCCGCACTAGCAATATGCCGCTTCCCGGCTTGTGGCATTTGGCCCCATGGTGACGTGGCTCTTCCACCGGCCCGAGCGCGGCGCGTGAGCGCCCGCCGGCGGCTCCGGCGCCCGCGCCGCCTGGGCCGCTTCCGGGCGGGCGCTCAGAAGTGGACAGTGCCCGCGCACTCGGCGGCGGAGCCGTGAGGCCTGCCCAGCGTCGGCGACTGGCACGCAGGCGCGCAACTGTCCTGGGTGCACGCATGCGTGCCGCAGCTTCTCGAGCTGCAGACCTGGTCGTGCGAGCATGGTTCGCCCAGCGCGAGGTAGGGCACGCAGACGCTGTTGAGCGCGCTGTCGGACCCGCAGTACGCTCCACTGGCGCAGCGCGATGTACAGGGTTCGCCGACGGCGGGCAGGGGAACGCAGGTGTCGTTGTCGCAATCGAGCCCGCGGTCACATAACCAGCCGTCGAGGCAGGCCGCGCCTTGCCCCGGGGCGCGCACGCACACGCCGCCGACGCACGCGAGGCCATCCTCGGCGAAGCATTCGCCCCGGGTCGTCAGGCTCATGATGTCGGGAATCGGCTCCCCCGTGAGTACGCCGCACTCGTTCTCCGATCGACAGGTGCGGACACAGCTCTCGCCCTCGGCGGCGCGGCGAGCGGCCTTGCAGACATCGAGGCAATAGGTCCGGCCCCCCGGGATGGGCGCGCACTCGTCGTAGCGATCACAGGCCTCTCCGGGAGCGAGCGTGCCCACATAGATACGGCCACAGGGCTCGTCCTCGATGCCGGAGCACGTCGGGAGCGCCGCGCGAATGTTCGCAAGGCATTGCTCCGCCGCCGCGGGATCGAAGCGCACATCGTCGCTCACGGGGGCGCGCTTGGCGATCAGCGTCCGCGCGTTCGCCTCGCAGCTCGCTCGGTCGAACGTGCGGCTCAGGGCCGTGCAGCACGAGCCCAGCCCGTCGCAGAACGCCTCCACGACCTCGTCCGCGAACGCCTCCGCCTGCGCGCTCGGGCCGGGGACCGGCGCTGGCTCGCCCCCGGGCGCCGCCGGTCCACACGCGATCGCGATCGCGAAGACGAGCGACGACCCCGCCGCGGCCCTTCGCGCCCGAGCTGCTCGCATCGCGCCGTTCGACTCGACCGCTGCTCCCATCTTCACCTCTGCCTCGCCATCCGTCATGTCCGTACCCATGCCGATCTTCTCCCTCGCCTTCGGCGCACTCGCGGAGGATCGCGCTCGCTGGCGCGATCGCTCGTCGGGGCGCCAGGGCCACCGGCGGCCACGATACGCCATCCGAGCCGCGCCGGAGCGGCGGCGCTCGACGGATTCCTGCTCGCTCGGGAGCCCGCCCGAGCGGCGTCGAGCGGCGAATCTGGAGCTCGACCTTTCTCCCGAGCACCGCCAGCCCATGTACCTCATCGCGTGCGCGGCGGGCCTGAGCTGCACCGCCCGTGGACAGCGCGCCGCGGACGCCGATCGGCGAGCGCTCACGCTCACCGCGCGCCGACGGCCGCGGTCGCGCCCGCCGTCACCGCCGTGCCCCCCCGCGCGCGGGCGCCTGGCGGGTCGGAGCTGCTCCTCGACTTCGCTCGCCCCCCTGTTGCCGGGCCCTTCGATGCGCTGCCGCCTGTTTCGGGATCGTGCCTGCGTCCCCGCTCTCTGCCGACCCAACGCCTGAATCAAGCCGAGCCGCGAGGCGGCTTCGGCTTGAATGAATCGTCAGGCCGCAACATGTGCGAACGATTCAAGACGACCGCAGCTCTTACAGCGGTAAGTGACTACAGGTAGCGTCCTGTTGCCGGATTGAACGGCAGAGAACCGCCAGGGTGAGGTGTTGGGAGCGCCGCTCGCCCAGTTGACTTGGCTGCCGATGCCACTGTCACCTGTGTCGAAGATGAAGCCCTTCTCCAGCTCCCCGTCACATCGAATGCATTTGTCCATGGTAGCCTCGATAGGTTCAGAGCGGCCTGACTGTCCGTCGACTGGTCAACCGAAGCCGCCGGACCAGGTCTGTCCAGCTCGTCGCATTGGTGGCTTCTCCCACGGAAAGTCTCACGGGTCGGCTCTGCGCCGCAAGGCCCAAACGCTGTCCAGCGCCATAGGGTAGATCCGTCCAACTCCGGCGGCAGTCGCCGCTTTTCCGGGGGGCGCATAGAGGGGGCGCGGCGGACGCGCTGCCGGAGGCGTCGCGCCACGTCGCGCCTGGGTGACACGGCGCGGCCGCCTCATCGAGACATCGCGGGACACATACCGGTTCGAAATGGCGATGAGGGCTTGGTTCTGGGGCGATCTCAGCAGCGCCTGCGGGCGCTGGCGCGTGGCAAGGCTTCGGCAGCGAGTCGACAACGGCAGGGCCGAGCCGGAGAATCAGGTTGGAGAGTCCGCCTTCGCGGACGCGTGTCGGACGCGATCCTGCGCTGCTGAGCCCGAGATGCTCCTCAGCGGGCGCGCGCCGTGCCGCCTTTGCGCAGGATGCCGAACCCCGAGCGGTAGATATCAGGCACGTCGATGCGCCCGTCGGGCCTCAAGCTGAGCACCCCGAGGCGAAAGAGCTCCTCGAAGACCATCTTGCCGTCGGTCGGGATCCCGGCCGGCTCGCGGACGACCGGCTGGGCGACGCGCCGGAGGACCTCGTCTCGGTCGAGGGGCACCATGGCGCCGCGCAGGCTGTCAAGACGCAAGACGAGCTCGTATTCCTCTTTGATTTCCCCCACCCGCGCGCGTGACGTCGCGACGAGCGCCTCCCCCAGATCCGTGGGCGTCACGAGCCGCGAGCCCTTCGTGAGCGGGTGCTTAATTGCCTCTCTCCCTGCGAAGCCGAACAAGTTGAGCATCGACCGGGGGACGATGCGCCGCTGCGCGTCTTGCAGGTGGTTGGGGATCCAGCGGTGCGTGTAGCCCTTTCTAGCCCCGGCCCCCATCACCTCGCCCGCGATCTGGGTGGCGAACGCCTTCTGCGTGTCCTCGTTCATCGGCCCCGGCATCCAGCCGAACTCGCCTCGATCTTCGAGGACGAGCCCATGCCTGACGCGCGCGAGCCAGCGCCGGAGCTCGTCCGACGCCTCCGCCATGTGCCGCACCACGACGCGGTAGAGCGACGCGACGTCCCACTCGATCGAGACCGAGCGCGCCCGGAGCTTGCTCGCATCCGGGAAACCTAGCTCTCCCGCGTCAAAGAGGTCCTCTCGCAGGAAGATCTTCGCGCGGATCGCTCGGTATCGATTCGCGAACGAGAGCCACAAGGCAAGCAGGGCCCCGACGTACCGGCGGCGCACGTCCGGCGCGAATGCGCCGATCCGGTCGAGGTGGTCGTACGCCGCGAAGACGGTCGTCTTCTTCTGCTCGAGGGCGAGCTCGGCGCGGTCGAGCGCCTGCGCGACCGCGCCGAGATGGGCCTGGGCGACCGGCACCCACACCTTCGGATCGGTCCGGTACATCTCCCACGCCTCCCTGAGGGGCGCAGGCGGCGTCGCGAGCTCCGGCATCTGCTCCGCGATGCGCAGCAGCAGGTGCGCCATCCAGAACGCGCGGAGCGCGTCGGCGTCCGCCTCGGCGGCGAACGTGTCGAGGACTGCGACGTCCGGGTGCCGGGCCGACTGGGCAAACGCCTCGACCCAGCTCGCGTCAGGGAGCCGGTCATCCTGGAAGAAGCGGCGGAGGCGGTCCGTACCGTCGAGTGTCCCGATCAGCTTGAAGAGAGCGCTCTTCCCCGCGCCGCGTCCCCCCCGGACGACCACGATCTCGGGGCGCAGCGCGAGCGCGTGCGCCGGGAGCGGCAGAAAGAGCCGCTCCATCGGCGAGCCCACGTTTTCCGCCTCGCCGGCCGCGAGCCGCTCGAGATCGTGCAACAGCCGCAGACGTTCCTGCGCGTTCATTCCTGCTCCTCGTCGTCGCCGTCCGGCTCCTCCGGGCGACAAAGCGCGTCGATGCGCCGCTTGAGCGCCTGGTACTCCTCGGACAGGAGCTTGTCCTTGACCGTTGAGATGGAGGCGAACCGTTCGAGATCCGGATCCTGGGAGATCATCCATGGGAAGTGCGCCGCGGTCTCATCCTCGAGCGCGGGGGCGTCTTCCGCGTAGGCCGTGTAGACGTAGTCGTCGAAGCTCTCGTAGCTCCGCTGGAGCATCCACTCGCGCTCTTCCGCCCGGAGCGCCGGTGCGCTCCGGGGTGGGGCGAAGCTGTGGACCACCACGCTTCGGAGCTCGGCCGCGGGCTTCCTCAGCCCCAGAGCCTGCACCGTCAAGTCGAAGCCCTGGTGCGCCTGCTCCGACGCTCGGCTCACGAGGACGTCGACGTGCGCGAGGCCGTGAAGGGAGAGCCCGGCGAGATCATGGAGCCCTGCCCGCGCGTCGAGGAGGATGGCGTCCGGACAGAGCCTCTTCTTGATGACCCGGAGCAGCGCCCGGAGCGCGGTCTCCACCGGGGTCATCGCCTCTGTCTCCCAGGGCCCGACGGCGGCGAAATCGAGCCGCGCGAGCTTCTCCACATAGCCGACGCCGAGCCTCCCGGCCGGGAGAACGTCGACCCGGGCCGCGTCCTCGGCGCCGAGCGCCTGCGCCGGCGCCACGAGGCCGTCGATGTCGACATTGCCCGTCGCGAGGTGATCCACGATCGCGTCGATCACGCCCCGATCCGTCTCTGCGCCAAGGAGCGCCCCGAGCCCTGGCGCCTCGAGATCCAGATCGATGGCTGCCACGCGTCGCCCCTCGCGCGCGAGCTGCCAGGCGCATGACACGAGCGCCGTGGTCCGGCCCACGCCTCCCTTGAACGAGTAGAATGTCACGATGGGTGGCGCACCCTGGACGAGGGGCCAGGGGGGTTTTGGGGGGGCCCGATCCAACCAGACCTCCTTCGAGAGCCGTCGCTCGAGCAGGCGCCATCGACCCGGCGCCACGTCCATCCGATGCCCTGTCGCCAGGTCTTCATAGCTGGCGTTATTCCAGGGCCTGGACGCCTGCAGCACCTCCCGCGCAAGGCGCCCTGCCTCGTCGTGGCGGGCGGTCGTGAGGATGGGAGCGGCGAAGTAGCGGCCAAGCTGCGCCTGGAGGGCCTGTTGCAGGCCGCCCATCAGGCCGTCCAGATCGGCGCTCGCCTGGCGAGCTCCTGGCGCGAGGACCAGGCGCACTCGACCCCGCAGGTCGCGCACCGCGCAGGCGTGCAGCAGCTCCGAAAAGCCAGGTTGCGCCTCGCACGTGCGAACCAGCGTGGGCAGGACCAGATCGAAGGTCATCATGGGGCTCGCCTCGCCTCGAAGCTGCCGTCCGGGAGCCGTCCATCTGCCCAGAGCGCGGCCACGATCTCCTGCACCGCCCGGCTCGCTTCGCCGAGCAGGAGCTCCACCTCTTGCCATGTCCGGGTCCCCGTCGCCTCATAGCGGCACTGCGGATCCCAGGTGCTCAGCGCCGGGTATCGTGTTCCCCAGTCAAGCGGATTGTACCGTGCCGCGGTCGGATCCAGCGCGAGCGCGAACTCCAGCAGCGGATCGGCTGGACGACCCATCGTGTGCCCGAGCGGCTTGTCCGACCAGCGGTTCGTGAGGGTCGCCTTGCGGGCGCACTCCGGTCCGAAGCCCGCGAGGTGATAGGCTTGATCGGGCGAGGTGTGCGGCTGTTCCGGCGCGAGGAGGTGCTCGGCATCTCGGATGTGCCGCAGCGCCGCGGAGAGCAGGGCAGACTGTCGCTTCGAGAGCTGGCCGGGCACGCGCACGGCGCGACTGTAGGAGACAGCGCGGCGCAGTGTAAAGGGAACGCGCGGCGCGCGGACGGGTACGCCCGGCCTCCCGGCTCCTTCGATCCGGCTCGGACGTGGAACGTTCCTGGCTTGATGGGATGCGGCTGGGATCACACGACCGGAGAGCTCCTTATTCGACACGCCGGCGCGCGCAACGCCAGAAAGGGCGGCGGTCCCGGTGCGAGGCGGCGCGTTGACACCCCGTCGATTCCTGGGATAAACGAAAAACGCCTGCCAGCGGCCCCGCTGCCGACCTCGTCGCGACCCCCTCTCGCCGCCGGCCAGCTCGGATGCCGATGACTCTCTGCGCATGGACTCGCCCCGGCGAGGATCCCCGATGTGCCCAGGCGCGGCCCCGCGCGAGCCGCTCGGCCGCCATCGCCGCTCCGCTCCTGGCTGCGGCGCTCTGGGCGCCGCCAGCCGGCGCGCAACCCGCCCAGCCGCTGCCGGTCCAGCCCCCGGCCGCCGATCCGCTCCCGCTGCTCCCGCCCGCCGCGCCGGCCATCCCGGACGCCGCGCCACCGCCCGCCGGGGCCACGCCGCCGACCGGGGCCACGCCGCCGACCGGGGCCACGCCGCCGGCGGGGGCCACGCCGCCGGCCGGGGCCACGCCGCCGGCCGGCGCCGCGCCGCCCGCCGGGGCCACGCCCGGGGCCCCGCTACCCGCCGCGCCCGGCGCCGCGCCGCCCGTCGGCACCATGCTGCCGGCCCCGCCGCCCAGCACCGCGCCGGCCCCGCCACCCGGCCCCGCCCCGGCCCCGCCGCCCGGCCTCGCCCCGGCCCCGCCGCCCGGCGCCGCGCAGCCCCCCGCCGGGGCCCCCGTCGCGCCGCCGGACCGGCTCGGCGGGCCGCCGTTCCAGCTCACGATCGGCCGCCTCGTCCTCTCGCCCCTCGTGCTCGTGCAGGCCCAGGCCGTGCCGTTCGTCGGCGACGACGCCTTCCTGCAGGCGGGCGACGCCGCCGAGGGGCAGGGGTTCCGCCTGCGGCGCGCGCGCGTCGGCTTTGCGGGAACGCTCGCCGGGTACGTGCCGTTCGCCATCTCGGGCGACCTCGCCGCCGGCGCGGACGCCTCCGCCAGGCTCTCCGAGGCGTGGATCGGCTACGCCCACTTCCCGTTCGCTCAGCTCTATTTCGGCGCCCACGACGTGCCGTTCAGCCGCTCGGCCATGGCCGGCGCCGGCGAGGGTGCGCTCGTCGAGCGACCCCTCGCCGTGCGCGCCATGGCGCCCTTCCGCCAGGTCGGCCTCCACGTCGAGGGCCACTTCCGGGACCGATCCCTCAGCTACTACGCCGGCATGTTCAACGGCTTCCAGCGCTCGGATCAGTTCTTCGCCGGCTACGTCGAGAACGCCGCGGCCTTCGGCAACCGCTTCGACCAGATCGCCTACGTCGCGCGGCTCGCCACCGAGCCGCTCGGCCCGATGAGCCGCTCCATCCAGGACCTCGCCGGCTCGCCCTTCCGCCTCGGCGCGGGCGCGAGCTACTTCTTCAGCAACGGCGGCACGCGCGACATCCACGGCGTCGGCGCCGACGTCCTCGTCCACGCCGCGGGCGCCCACGCCCTCGCCGAGCTCCTCTGGAACCAGAGCCGCCCCGAGCGCGCGCCCACGCAGCCGCTCGGCCAGCTCGCCCCGGTCACCTCGATCGGCCTCGTCGGCGAGGCGGGC
This sequence comes from Sorangium cellulosum, assembly GCF_004135735.1. GTDB lineage: Bacteria > Myxococcota_A > Polyangia > Polyangiales > Polyangiaceae > Sorangium > Sorangium cellulosum_F. The sequence continues at coordinate 10,879,101 of NZ_CP012670.1, forward strand.
TACTTCATCCGGCGCATCAAGCTCGGCCTGAGCGCCCGCTTCGAGTGGATCGACCCCAACCTCGACCTCTCGGACGAGACCGACACCTGGGCCCTCACCGCCGGCGCTAGCTACCACTTCATCGACAACGTGCTCAAGGCGCAGGCCGACTTCACCCACCGGCAGGAGATCCACGGCGTCGCGCTCGACAACGACGCCGTGGTGGTCCAGCTCCAGCTCAACCTGTAGCGGGCCGCCATGCGAACCCGCCGCCCCGCCCCAGCCCCGCTCGCGCCGCTCGGCCTCGCCGGCCGCCTCGCCCCAGCCCCGCTCGCGCCGCCCGCGCTGCTCGGCCTCGCCGGCCTGCTGGGCCTCGTCGGTTGCGACCCGCCGAACCTCCTGCGCGCCAAGCCGATCGAGAACCGGTTCGAGCTCGTCGGCGGCCCGGTGGCCATGGCCGACGTCGGCGATTTCCTCCTGGAGAACGACGAGATCCGCGTCGCCATCCTCGGCCCCCGCCACTCGCCGGGGCCGGGCGTCTACGGCGGCTCGCTCGTCGACGCCGACCTGCGCCGCCCCGATCCGCGCTTCGCGAGCGCGGCGGGCCGCGACCGCTTCGCCGAGTCGTTCCCGGTCGCCAACCTGCTCGTGCCCGACCCGGGGGCCACCGAGGTCTTCGTCGCCAGCGACGGCTCCGACGGGCAGGAGGCGATCGTCCGGGTCGAGGGCGACGGCGGCTTCCTCTTCCAGGCGCTCGGCGTGCTGGAGACGCAGGAGGACCTGCTCGGCCTCCTGTTCGACGGCATCAAGCCCCGGCTGCGCTTCCGCACCGACTACATCCTCCGCCCGGGCGAGCGGTTCGTCACGATCCGCACGACGCTCCTCTTGCCCGACAAGGTCGACGGCTGCCCGAGCCCCGGCTCCTGCGCGCTCGAGTGCGAGCACGGCCTCGCGTCGGGCGAAGACGGCTGCCCCACGTGCGCCTGCGGGGAGCCGCTCTCGCTCGACAACTACGCGGGGCCCTCGGACATCTTCAAGGGCATCCTCGGCGACGACCGCAACCAGCGCCCCACGCTGAGGGGCGGCATCGTCGCCGGGGACTTCGTCTTCTTCGGCAACCAGAACGACATCTTCGGCCCCGGCATCGGCTTCGACGAGGAGAGGGCGGTGTTCGACGCCCTCTTCGCCGGCCGCGACACGTTCCAAAAGCCGCTCAGCTTCGACTTCGTGGCCGCGGCGGGCGGCGACGTCAGCTACGGCTACTTCACCAGAGCCCGGCCGGACGGCACGCCCTCCACGGTCAACGTCCCCGTCTTCACGAGCGCGGCCACCGCGTTCCTGAGCGCCGGCCGGAGCTGCCTCGCCGACGCCTCCGACGACGAGGCGTGCGACCACAAGCGGTCGTTCACCTACGAGCGCTACTTCGCCGTGGGCGAGGGCGACATCGCGAGCGTCGCCGAGGTGGTCCACGCCGCGCGGGGCACGCCGACCGGCGCGCTCGAGGGCGCGGTGCGGTGGCGCTCGACCGGCGAGCCCGTGCCGAACGCGCGCGTCCACGTCTTCCGCGACCCCGCGCCGGGCAAGGGCTTCGCGACCGTCGACGCGCTCGTGGAGGAGAACCTCGCGCGCTCGGGCGACGTGGGGCTGCTCTACGCCATCGACGCCGACCGCGGGCTCGACCCGGTGGAGGACGGCGATTTCCACGCGCGGCTCGCGCCGGGCGAGTACCTGCTCGTCGCCGAGGACCCGGCGGGCACGGCCCTGTCCGCGCCGATCCGCGTGCGGCTCGGCGCCGGGGCCACGGTCCGCGTCGCGGCGGAGCTGCCGAGCCCCGCGCGCGTCGCGTACCGGGTGGTCGACGAGGGCGGCCGGCTCGCGCCCGCCAAGCTGACGTTCGTCGGGCTCGACGCCGCGGGGCAGCCGCGCGAGGGCGACGGGCTGCGGCGCGTCTACCTCGGCCACGGCCGTCTCGGCAGCGGCGTCCGGCACGTCGAGCGCTCGGCCACGGGCGACGGCGAGGTCGAGATCGAGCCGGGCCGCTACCGCGTGCTCGTCACGCGAGGCCCCGAGTTCGGCCGGTTCGAGGTCCCCGACCTCGAGCTGCGCGCCGGGGAGCTGCGGCGGATCGAGGCGGTCGTGCCGCGCGAGGTCGACTCGACCGGCTGGGTGTCGATCGACATGCACCTGCACCAGCGCCCGAGCTTCGACAGCGGCATGGCGCTCGAGGAGCGCGTCACCACGGCGGTCGTCGAGGGGCTCGAGGTGGCGGTGGCGACCGATCACGACGTGCACACCGATCTCTCGCCCGCGGTGAAGAGCCTCGGGCTCGATCCGCTCCTCAAGACCGCGGTCGGCGCCGAGGTCTCGACGCTGGAGCTCGGCCACTTCATCGGCTTCCCGCTCCGCTACGACGAGCTCGATGTGCCGGATCACGGCGTCTTCGACTGGGTCTGCCGCCCGGGCGGGGACGTGATCGAGGGCGTGCGCGGCGCGGCGGCCGAGGGGCAGGACGCGCTCGTGATCGTCGCCCACCCGCGCGACGGGTTCATCGGGTACATCGACCAGCTCGGCGTCGACCCGTTCACGCTGAACCGGTCGATCCCGACGCTCGAGGCGGACAACCCCTTGTTCCAGGCGGGGAGCTGCGACGTCGACGCGATGGAGATCTTCAACGCGAAGCGGTTCGACCTGCTCCGGACGCCGACCGTGCGGGAGGTGGTCGATTTCAACCGCTGCCTGTCCGAGATCGACGCCGCGCAGGACGAGGCCGCGCTCGGCGCGGCGTGCGGCGACCTGCCGTCGGGGCTGCCGGCGTGCCGAGAGGGCGAGCGGTACGCGGTGTGCCAGCAGCGCGCCCGCTCGGCGCTCGCCTGGCAGATCACAAGGCGGATCCTCACGAGGACGAAGGAGGAGCAGGACGCGATCTGGGATTTCGACCGGACCGCGGCCGAGGGGGAGGCGCTGTGCCTCCCCGGCGCGGGGCAGGCGGTCTCCGCGGAAGACGCGGATCGGCCGTGCACGTTCCACGCGGGCCAGGTCGACGATCTCTTCCGCTACCTCGACCACGGCTTCACCCCGACGCAGGTCGCGAGCAGCGACAGCCACGGCGCCTCGCCGGAGCCGGGCTTCCCGCGCACCTATTTCCGCTCGCCGACGGACCAGCCGGCGGCGGTCGATCTCGGCGAGGTCACCGGGGCGCTGCGCGCGGGCAGCGCGTTCGCGACCTACGGTCCGTTCGTCCGGGCGAGCGTGGGCGGCGCGACGTTCGGCGAGGTGGCGCGGATCGAGGGCGACACGGTGCCGCTCGATCTGCGCATCGAGACGGCGAGCTGGTTCGGCGTGGACCGGGTCGAGGTGTACGTGAGCGGCCGGCTCGTCGAGGTGCTCGAGCCGTCGGCGGGCCCTTCGGCGATCGTGGACGTCGACGCGCGGCTCGCGCTGCCGGCGCCGCCCTCGGACGGCTGGGTCGTGGTGGTGGCGATGGGCCTCCGCGACGAGAACCTGCTGACGCCGGTGGCGCTGCCGGTGTCGTTCGGCGAGCTCCAGCTGCCCCGGGTCGCGAGCCTCGCGTTCACGCAGGTCGAGGCGCTCTCCCGGTTCTTCACGGCCTCGCCGCCCGTGCCCGACTGGTACCCGGTGGCGCCTTACGCGATCACGAACCCCATCTTCCTCGACCGGGACGACAACGGCGTCTACGACGCGCCGAAGGGCCCGCCGCCGTTCTGCTCGCGGCCGTGCGACCCGAGCGTGCTCGATCCGTCGCAGTGCCCGGCAGGGCAGGAGTGCCTCCAGAAGGAGCGCGTCTGCGGCATCTTCGTGCTGGGCCGCTGCGAGGACAAGCAGGCGTCGCGCTAGCGGCCGGCGGGCAGGGGCGCGGCGGTGCGCAGCCCCTCGAGGCGAGCGCGCCAGAGGCTCAGCAGGCGCTCCGGCCGGGCGAGGGCGCGAGCGCGTGGGCGATGGCGCTCTGCAGCGTCGAGCGGGTGACGAGGCCGCGAAGATCGATCCCGCCCTGCACGAGCGCGCGGGCGACCTCCGGCTGCATCCCCGACAGGATCGCCTGCGCGCCGAGCAGCCGCAGCGCCGCGGCCGTGCGGATCAACGAGTCGGCGACCCCGGCGTCCACCTGCTTCAGGCCGGTGATGTCGATGATGACGACGGCCGCGCTGTGGCGCTGGACGCCGGCGAGCGTCGCCTCCAGCACCTGATCGGCGCGGGGCGCGTCCATCGTCCCGATGAGCGGCATGACCATGACGCGGTCGGTGATGGGGATGATGGGCGTCGCCATCTCCGAGAGGCGCAGGCGCTGCACCTCGATGATCTCCTGCTGGAGCGCCGCCCGGGCCTGCTCGGCGCGCTCGCGCTCGAGGAGCTCGCCGCGCAGCCGCTCGTTGGCCCGGTCCAGCTCCTCGGCCTTCTGCGACAGGCGCTCGTTGACGGAGCTGAGCTCCTCGGTGCGTCGCCTCACCTCGATCTCGAGCCGGTCGTTCATGGCGCGCTGCGCCTCGGCGGCCTCCTGCAGGCGGCCGTAGAGCAGCGCGTTCTCGAGCGCCGCCGCGACCTGCGCGCCGAGGAGGCGGATCAGCTCGGTCTGCTCCGGGGTGAAGGCGCCGCGCGCGAGCGCGTTCTCCACGTACAGCACGCCCGTGAGCCGGTTCTGGTGGACCAGCGCCACGCCCATCACCGACCTCGGCCTGCGCGCGACGATGTACGGATCCGCCGCGAAGCAGGGGCTCGCCACGGCGTCGTCCAGGGCGACGAGCTCGCGCGTGCGCGCCACGTACTGCACGACGCTGACAGGCAGATCCGTCGACTCCTCGAGCGGGCGCCGCAGCTCGACCTCGACCGACTCGGGGTCGATCGTGACGGCCGCCTCGACGACCAGGCGCCCCTCGTGCGCGAGCACCAGGAACCCGCGCTGGCCACCGGCGCTCGAGAGGACGGCGCGCATCACGCGGTCGAGCGCCCGCCCCAGCACGAGCTCGCTGGAGATCGCCTGCGTCGCCTGCAGCACCGCCGCGACGTCGACGAGCTTGTTCAGGAGCGGGTGGTTCGCCGAGACGCTGCTCGAGCTCGACGCGGCCTGACCGTGACCTGCCGCGGGCGCCCTGTCCGCGTCGGGCGCCTCGAGCCCGTGCTGCCGGATCAGCTCCGCGGCCTTCCGCTCGGCGCCCCACTGACGGTACGCGTGCAGGGCCCCGTTCAGGTAGGTGGCGGCGATGCGCTTCCGGCCCCTCCCGGCGTAGTACCGCCCGGCCAGCTCCGACGCGAGCGCCTCGTACTGGATGAACTCGCTGTCACGGGCGGCATCGATGGCCTGGTCGTAGAGCTCCATCGCCTCCGCGTCGCGGCCGGCGACGCGCGCCATCTCGCCGAGCACCAGGACATGCTTCGCGCGGAAGTTGTCAGGGCACTCGGTCGCCCAGAGCTCGAGCTTCTTGAGCGACGCGGAGAGCGCCGCCTCGTGCCGCTGCCGCTCGCGCTGATCGCGCTCGCCGAGCGCGACCAGCGTGAGCGCGTGATAGAAGTGGTATGTCGCCTCGATCGGCATCGCCATGACGGCCCCGAGCACCGGGCGGGCCGCCTCCGCCGCCGCGAGCGCCTCCTCCGGGCGGCCGTGGGCGTAGGACAGGATGAGCCGGATGATGTGATAAAAGGCGATGCCGCACCCGAAGCTCGCCCGGGTGAGCGCGGCGAGGCACTCCTCCCCGGAGAAGCCCTCCTCGTCGAGCGAGGCCTCGGCGGCCGTGAGCCCGCTCAGGCTGCGCAGGAACTGCTGCTCCAGCCGGATGGTCTCGAGGACGGCGTGGTTGCCCGTCTTGCGCGCGAAGGAGGCGAAGCGCTCGGCGACGCGGTGGATCTCCGGGATGGGATCGCCCTTCTCGTAGACCTGCCAGACGGTCTCGAAGGCCAGGTAGCTCGCGTACACCAGATCGCCGGCCTCGAGGCACGCGAGGAACGCCCGCTCCAGGATCGGCAGATCGTTCCGGATGGGCTGGACCCAGAAGTTGATGTGATCGCCGTGGAGGTGCAGCAGCGTCCCGCGGAGCGAGATGTCCCCGAGCTCCTCGTTCAGCCGTATCGACATCTCCGAGAACCGGAACCCCGAGCGGATGTCGCCGAACACCGAGACCAGCATGAGCCCGTACACGCTGTAGGCGAAGCACGACGCCTCGGTGTTGCCGTGCCGCAGCGACAGGTTCAGCATCTTCAGCGCGATGAGCGGGAAGACGCTCGGCCGCCCGATGTACGCGCAGGGCGCGCACTCGGCGAGCAGGTGGATGATCGCGCGGAGCTCCTCGTCGGCGAGGAGCGGGGCGTGCAGGATGTCCTCGATGCTCCGGCCCGCCATGCCCTCGGGGATCTGCGCGACCTCGACCGCGACGGCGGCCTCGATCTCCTCGCTCGAGTCGGGGATCTCGACGCCGAACAGGCGCAGCGCCTCTTGCCCCACGGTGACGCCTTCATCGTAGCGGCCGGCGACCTGATAGAGCTTCATCCGGAGGCCCTGGACCCGCGCCCTCTCGAGGTTCGACCGGGCGACGTCGAGCAGCCGCCGGAACAGCGCCTCGGCCTCCGCGAAGCGGCCGCACAGGTACTCGCACTCGGACGCTTCCAGCGTGAGCGCCCAGCTCAGCGCGTGGTCCCGTGAGAGGCCGTCCTCTCCGAGCGTGGCTTGCCCGGCGCGGAAGTACTCCGCGGCGGCGGCGTACGCGGTCGAGCTCTTCGCCCTCCTTCCGGCGCGCAGGTTGAGGCGCCCGAGCAGCGCGCGCTCCCCGGGATCGACGATGAGGCGCGCCCCGTAGTTCAGGTGGTTCACGACGTCGAAGAGCTGCTCTTCCTGCGGCTTGCCGCCCTGGCTGGCCAGCATCAGGCGGCCGATGCGCAGGTGGACGGCGCGCTTGTGCTCGTCCGCGATGAGGGCGTAGGCCGCCTGCTGGACGCGATCGTGCAGGAACTGGTAGGAGACGGCGAGCGACGCCTCGCCCGGGGCGTCGTCGCCGGCCGCCGCCCCCGACTGCGCGAGCCGGTAGTCCGCGTCCATGGGGAGCAGGACGCCTTCCTGCATGGCCTCCCACAGGTCCTGCGCGGCCTGCGCGGCCGGCTGCTCGGAGATCGTCGCGAGGGTGCCGAGGTCGAACCTGTGCCCGATGCAGGCGGCGAGCTGCAGGGCGCGCCGGGTGGGCGGCGAGAGCCGCTCCAGCTTGGCGATCATGAAATCGACGACATTGTCGGTCACGGCGCGCGACGCGATGGCCGCGATGTCCCATGTCCACGCGCCGGTCTCCGGCGCGCACCGGATGAGCCCATCGTCGCCCAGCATCCGCAGGAACTGGCCGATGAAGAACGGGTTGCCCTGTGTCTTTTCATGGATGAGCTCGGAGAGCTGCGCGACGTCGCGCGCCGCGCAGCCGAGGGCGTCCGAGACGAGCTCCTTCACGTCCTCCGGCGCGAGCGGCGCGAGGGGGATGTCCGCGACCGCCGCGCCCGCCGCCCGGATCGCTTCGAGCGTGATCATGAGCGGGTGCGCCGGGCTCACCTCGTTGTCACGGTAGGCCCCGACGACGAGCAGGTGCCCAGTATCCGGGTCGGTGAGCAAGAGCCGCAGCAGCCTGAGCGACGCCGCGTCCGCCCATTGCAGATCGTCGAGGAACAGGACCAGCGGGTGCTCCGGGGCGGCGAAGACGCCCAGGAAGCTCCTGAACACCATGTCGAAGCGGTTCTGCGACTCGGTGGGGCCGAGCGCCGGCACGGCGGGCGCGCCGCCGGTGATCAGCTTGAGATCGGGGATGAGATCGCAGAGGACCCCCGCGTTCGCGCCGAGCGCCGCGCCGAGCGCCGCTCTCCAGCGGGACAGCGACTCGGTCCGCTCGGCGAGGATCTGCTGCACGAGCGCCCGGAACGCGTGGACGATCGAGGCGCCGGGCACGCTGCGGTTTAGCTGATCGAACTTGCCATGGGCGAAGTAGCCGCCGGCCCCGGCGACCGCCCTGTAGGTCTCGTAGACCAGGGCGCTCTTCCCGACGCCGGAGTAGCCGGAGACGAGCACGAGCTCCCGAGCTCCCCCGCGGGCCCGCTCGAAGGCGGACAGGAGCTGGCTCCGCTCCCCGTCTCGGCCATAGAGCTTCTGCGGGACGCGCAGCTCGTCGCTGCGATCGTTGCGCGCTATCGGGAAGGGCTGGACGCGGCCCGTCTCGTCGAGGGAGCGCAGGCACTCCGAGAGGTCCGCCTTGACGCCGTACGCGCTCTGGTAGCGGTCCTCGGGGGTCTTGGCGAGGAGCCTCATGACGATCTCGGACACGGGCAAGGGCACGTCCCTTCGGCGCTCGTGCGGCGGGACAGGCTGTCGCGCGATGTGGCTATAGAGCACATCGACCGGATCGCCGTCCGGGAACGGCAGGGATCCCGTGAGCATCTCGTAGAGCGTGACGCCGAACGAGTAGAGATCCGCGCGGTGATCGATGCCCCTGTTCATGCGCCCGGTCTGCTCGGGCGACATGTACGCGAGCGTTCCCTGCAGGGCGGAGACGGAGGCCGACTGCTGGAATTCCTGCTGGAGCCGCGACGCCACGCCGAAATCGACCAGGGTGGCTCGGCGCAGATCCGGGCTGACGATGATGTTGCTGGGCTTGATGTCCTTGTGCGTGACGTGGCAGCGGTGCAGCGCGCCGAGGGCGTCGGCGATGGCGACCGCGAGCTCCAGCGCGGCGCGCAGATCCAGCCGGCGTTCGTGGAGGAGCGCCCTCAGCGTCGTGCCCTCGATCGCCTCCATGACGAGGGCGAGGCGGCCGCGCGCCCGCTCGAGCGCGAGCACCCGCACCACGGCCTCGAGATCCAGCTCACGCAGCAGGCCGAACTCGTGCCGTAACAGCGCGAGATCGCGGGCGCTCGGGTGCTCCCCCTTCAGCACCTTGATGACGACCGGCCGTCGATCTGCGGCGCGCCGGCCGCGGTAAACATGGGTTCTGCTGCCCTCGTGGATCAGCTGCTCGACGTCGTATCCTGGCAAATCGACCGGCGCGGCGATGGTCATCACTGCTGATCTCAGGCTCCGTGGGTATCTCTTGGGTGTCTCTCGACCGGTCCTCAGCCGGCGAGCTGCGGACCGGAGCCCAGTATAGAGCAGCCTGCGTGGCCGACCTGTACAAGAACGCATCGATCGTGGCGCGGGGCACGCGCGCCGAGCGCCGTCGTGGTGCGGAGCGCGGGTTCGCCTTGCTCTTACCGTCGCTCACCGGCTCCCCACGTGGGCGACCGTCCCACTGCGAGCAGGCCTGCGGCCTGCGCTCCCGGGCGCTGCTCACCCCGGTGGCGTCGCCGGTGTCGCCGGGCGAGCCTCAGCGCGCGAGAGGCGCGACCCTCGCCTTTGCGCGGGTCGAGGCGCTCTCCCGGTCCCCCCACGGCGTCGCACGCTGGTGCCCGACGGGTACCCGGCGGCGCCTTGCGCGATCACGCGCCCGATCTTCCCGGACCGGGACGGCAACGGCGTGAGCGATGCCCCGCGCGGCCCGCCCGCTCCCCTGTTCGCGGCCGTGCGACCCGAGCGTGCTCGACGCGGTGTCCCGATCGTGCGGCGCCCTCCCGGGCACGGCGAGTGCTTACCTCGCCGGCGCCTGGGCAAGGCTCCCCACGGCGGCGGTCGCCTGGGGATGCTGCCCACATCGTTTTGCCGCTCCGCTCGACGCGATCTCGACCGGAGCGCGCGGGGGGACTAGACCACATGAATCGCACACCACGACCGATGCTCGCCCTGCTCCTCGCCATTCCGTGCTACGGCGTCCCGGTGACGGCAAGCGAGCATGACAGGCTCGCGTCGAACAGGCTGGCAGGCACGCAATGGGTGCTCGTGTCGTTCGTCGAGGGGACGACCGAGTCCGCGCTCCCCCAGGGCACGAACAGCACGCTCAAGTTCTCTGCTGGCGAGCCGCCGCTGGCGAGCGGCCATGCGGGCTGCAACTGGTACCATGGTAGTTACAGGGTGGAGCGCGACAGGCTCTCGTTCGGGCCCATCGCGACGACGCGGATGGCGTGCCTTTCCGAGGCCACGGCGCAGCACGAGCCCCGGTATCTCCGGGCGCTGGAGACGGCCGGGGTCTTCGAGGTCACGCCGGGGCGCCTCACCATCTCGTACGGCGAGGGGCGCGGCGTGCTCGTCTTCAGGCGCGCGTGAGCGCGAGCAGGCGCGCGTGAGCGCGAGCGTGGAGCCCCACGCGCGACGCCGCCGGCCGTGGGATCCCCTGATCGTCACGGAACAGGAGACGGCGGCGTCGCCCCGCCCCGGAGCCCGGCCGTCACCTCGGCCGAGCCCGCCGCGCCGGTGACGGCTCCCGGCGGCTTCACGAGCGCGAGCAGCCCCCTCGGCTGCGACGCCAGATCGCAGGTGGGGTCGACGAGGTCGCGGTAAGGCCCTCCGTTCAGCGAGGCGACGACCTTGGCCGTGACGATGGGCCGCACCCCGAAGGCGTCCTGGAAGCGGTCGGCCACGTGGTGCGCGAGGTCGATCAGCATGTCGGGCCGGGCGCACATCTCCCCGAGCTGGCGCTCGGTGAGCCACTCCTCGAGATCGAGCGCCTCGCGCACGCCGGTCCTCGGATCCACCACGAAGACCCCGAGCTCGCTCACGGCCTTGTCGCGCAGCTTCATGCGCCACGAGAAGCGGTGTCCCGCCTCGTTCCAGGCGACGTCGCCCGGATACAGCCAGTGCCGGAGCGGCACGAGGAGCTGCACGAGGAGATAGCCGTGGAGCAGCGCGAGCGGCAGCGCCCGCCGCCGCGCCGGCATGGGCGCGTCGCCGCCGCCCCGCGCCGGCCGAGCGGCGTCGCCGCCGCCGCCCGCGGGGGCCGCCCCCGGAAACAGGGAGGGGAGCCGCCGCCTCGGCCACGAGGGATCCGCGAACAGCGCGAGCGACGCGATCATCACATAGGGGAAGATCCCGATATTGAACAGGAGCGCGTTCGCGAGGTTGAACGCCAGGGCGAGCGCGGCGCCGAGCGGGAAGGTGCGGCGATGGAAGAGCAGGAATCCCATCGAGAGGTCGATGAGCAGCCCTGCAACCGAGAGCGCGACCCCCGTCGCCGGCGCGGCGAGGAGCGGCCCCACGAGCGGCGCGTCGCCGCGGTCGGCGAGCCACATCGTGAGCGGCTGTCCACGGAGCCAGTCGCCGTTCAGCTTCGCGACGCCGCCGTAGAAGTAGACGATCGCGATCTGGGCCTTCAGGGCGAAGAGGTGGAGGCGCGGCGCCGTCTCGGCGGGCGCGCCGGACGGCGCGCGTCGCGCGCGGAGGCGATCCAGCGAGAGCGCGCGGTGCGCGGGCGCCGCGGCGAGCAGCAGGCCGAGCAGGCAGACGAGGTACAGGTGATTCAGGTACTGCGCCTTGTCGAGCAGGAAGACAACCGTGAGCGCCGCGCAGAGGAGCGCGGCGCTCACCCGGTAGAAGAGCCCGACGGCGCAGAGCAGCGAGAGGACGAAGATCGCCGCGAAATGCCAGTACATCCCCGTCCCGCCCCAGGGCCGGACGAAGGGGAGGTAGCTGAAGAAGAACGAGGGCTCGATGTAATAGCGGTAGATCCGATCGTGGAGGACGTAACGGACGACCTCCCACGCGATCAGGGATCCATACGCGATGCGGAAGACCGCGAGCGAGGCGGCGTCGACCTCGGCCGTGAGGTGATCGGCGGCCGCCGACCACCGCCGCCCGAGATCAATGCCAGTGGCCGCGCCCGTGCTTGCCCTTGTGCTTGTGCTTGTGCTTGTGCTTGCCGTGCACGTGGATGACGTGGACCCGCCGGCCGTCGTCGTCGTCGTCGTCGTCATCGTGGACCACCACCACACCTGGAGTCGTCTTGACCTTCACGCCCACGTTCCACGTCGTCGCCACGATGACGTTGAGCGACGGCGCGCGCGGCCCGACCACGACGTGCATGCCGGGGCGGTAGCCGACGAGCACCACGTCGGCGTGCGTCGGGTGCGCCACGACGACCGTGAGCTTCACGGGGTTCACCCGGGTGGTCACCGTGCCGACGGCGTACAGGCCGCCGGGGGCAGGCTTCAGCACGACGAGCTCGGAGCTCGGCCCCGCGAACGCGAGCTTGATCTTGCGGTCGCCCACCGGGATCGGCTTGAGATCCGGGCTCAGGACGTACACCCTGACCTGCCCGGAGGCCTTGTCCGCGACCACCTCGACGATGTCGTCGCCGACCACCTGGATCACGCCGCCGTTCGGGCCCGTCTTGCCGGCGGGGATGGGCCTCTTCTCGGCCTTCCTGGCGCCCTCCACGATGACCCTCGTGCCGCCCGCGGGCACGTGGAGCGTGCCATTCCACGGCTTCCCGGCGACGACGATGTTGTAGCTCACCTGGGTGAGGTCGGCCTCGAGCTTGGGCCCCGCCGCGACGAGGAGCCCGGTCTTCGCGTCGAACGCGAGGGGCACCTCGGCGTCGCCGCTCGGCCCTTTCCACGTCAGCTTGCCGCTCACGTCCCCGTCGATGGGCTTGCCGTCCGGCGCCTTCACGATCGCCCGCACCGTGCCGTCGGGCGCGATGTCCCACCCGACCGAGCCGCCGTCGTGCTCCTCCGTGAGCGGCTCCTCGATGGCCACCGGGACCGCCTCGACCGACTCCTCGGTCACGCTGACCTCCGCGGAGCTCTTGCACCCCGCCGCGAACGAGCTGCCGGCAATGATGGTGGTCAGGGCCATCACAGAAAGGACGCTTCTAGCGCGCATCATGAGCCTCCGAAACGATGAGGCTATCGCAACCGCTCCGCCGCGTCTCCACGAACCGCCGGGCGCCGGCGCAAGGAGTGATACCGCGACGTGCGATGTGGTATGGTCGGCTTCGTTGTCGGCGCTGCGAGGATATCGATCCTTCTCTCGCGGCTCATCGACGGACGCGCGACCATGGCTGTTCCTCTCAGCCGATCTCGTCCTGGTCGGAGCGCCCGTGGTCGTGCTGGCGCATCGAATCTCGTTAGCCGAGGAACGTTGACGGGAAGTCAGGGGTCCGCCGCGGCCGTCCGCGCTGCGGATCGCACAGGCTCGGATCGAGGTCACGATGGCCGGGCTCGCTGCGGCGCGCGCCACGCGCCACCTTCCGCCCGATGCGTCGGGTGAGCGGCCGGGCTCGGCGAGCTCGGCGGGCGCCGCGCGCGTCACCGCGAGCTTTCCTCCATGGCCTCTTCGGGCTAGCGTCCCCGGCGAGCCTGTTCTGCCATGATGTCCCCGCGCGTCTATGTTGGCCTCATCGGCTACGGCCTCGCCGGCGCCGTCTTCCACGCCCCGCTGATCCGGTCCGTCCCCCGGCTGCGCCTCGCGGCCATCGCGACCCGCCGGGAGGGGCAGGTCATGACGGACCACTCGGGCGTCGCCGTGCACCCGACGCCCGAGGTCCTGATCGCCGAGCCCGGGATCGACCTCGTGGTCATCGCGACCCCCAACGAGACCCATTTTCCGCTCGCGCGCGCCGCGCTCGAGGCGGGAAAGCACGTGGTCGTCGACAAGCCGTTCACGATCACGAGCGCCGAGGCCGACGAGCTCATCGCGCTGGCCGCTCGCCGCGGGCGGCTCCTGTCGGTCTTCCAGAACCGCCGCTGGGACGCGGACTTCCGCACCGTGCGCCATTGCATCGAGCAGGGCCTGCTCGGCGAGGTGGCGTCGTACGAGGCGCACTTCGACCGCTTCCGTCCGGCCATCAAGCAGGGCTGGCGAGAGCAGGAGTCGCCGGGCTCGGGGATCCTGTACGACCTCGGCGCGCACCTCATCGATCAGGCGCTCTTGCTCTTCGGCCCGCCGCGTGCGGTCACCGCCGATCTCCTCGCGCAGCGGCCCGGGGCGCGCGCCGTGGACTATTTCCACCTCACGCTCGACCACGGCAGGCGGCGGGTCATCCTGCGCTCCTCGACGCTGGCGCGCGAGCCGGGCCCGCGCTTCGCGGTCCACGGCGCCGGCGGGAGCTTCCTGAAGTACGGGATCGACGGCCAGGAGGAGGCGCTCAAGGCGGGCAAGCGCCCCGGCGCGCCGGCGTGGGGGCAGGAGGATCCGCGGTGGCACGGCACGCTGCTGACGGCCGACGGCGAGCGGCGCGTGATCGAGAGCCTGCCCGGCGCGTACGAGGCCTACTACGAGGGCATCGCCGCGGCGATCCTCGACGGCGGCCCGCCGCCCGTGCGCGCCGAGGAGGCGCGCGACGTGATCCGCGTCATCGAGGCCGCGATGAAGAGCTCGGCCGAGCGACGGACGATCGCGCTCGGCTAGGCGTCTCTCCCCCGGCCCTGCCGGTGAAGAGACGCCCGGCGCGTCCTCCGCGGGCTCAGCGCGCCGCGGCCAGCGCCGCCTGCATCGCGAGCCCCATCTCCGCCGGCGTGGCGGCCACCTTGGCCCCCGCCGCCTCGAGCGCCGCGATCTTCTCGGCCGCCGTGCCCTCGCCGCCCGCGATGATCGCGCCGGCGTGGCCCATGCGCTTGCCCGGAGGCGCCGCGCGGCCCGCGATGAACGCGGCCACCGGCTTCTTCATGTTCTCCTTGATCCACGCCGCCGCGCGCTGCTCGGCCGTCCCGCCGATCTCGCCGATCAGCACCACCCCGTGGGTGTCGGGATCCTGGTTGAAGAGCTCCAGCACGTCGATGAAGTCCATGCCGCCGACCGGATCGCCGCCGATGCCCACGCAGCTCGACTGCCCGATCCCGAGGGCGCTGAGCTGGCCGACCGCCTCGTACGTCAGCGTGCCCGAGCGGGACAGCACGCCGATGTGGCCCTTCTTGTGGATGTGGCCGGGCATGATCCCGATCTTGCACTCGCCCGGCGTGATGACGCCCGGGCAGTTCGGTCCGATGAGGCGCGCCGGCTTCCCCTCGAGGAAGCGACGGACCCGGATCATGTCGAGCACCGGCACGCCGTCGGTGATGCAGATGACGAGCCGGCAGCCCGCGTCGACCGCCTCGGTGATCGCGTCCGCCGCGCCGACCGGGGGAACGAAGATGCACGAGACCTCGGCGCCCTCGTTGCGCACGGCCTGCTCGACCGTGTCGAAGATCGGCACCTTCTCTTCGAACTTCTGGCCGCCGCGGCCGGGCGTCACGCCGGCGACGACCTTCGTCCCGTACTCGATGCAGGCGCGGGCGTGCTGGGACCCGTAGGCGCCCGTGATGCCCTGGAAGACGACCCGCGTGTCCTTGTTGACGAGGATGCTCATCGCTTGATTACTCTACCTTCAACGTGGGCAGGAGCCCGGCCACCACCGGCCTCCCGCTCACCGACTGGGTTCGAGGCTCGACACTCGCGGGCGCGCTCAGGCGCCGGCCTTGCCGCCGCGCGTGGCGGCGACGATCTTCTGGGCGCCGTCGGCCATGGAGCTCGCCGACTGGATGGTCAGGCCGCTCTCGTCGAGCAGCTTGCGGCCCGCCTCGACGTTGGTCCCCTCGAGGCGCACCACGAGGGGCACCTTGAGGCCGAGCTCCTTCGCCGCGGCGACGACGCCGGCCGCCACGACGTCGCAGCGCATGATCCCCCCGAAGATGTTCACGAAGATGCCGCGCACCCGCTCGCTCCGCAGGATGATCTGGAACGCCGTCTTGACCTGCTCCTGCGAGGCGCCGCCGCCGACATCGAGGAAGTTCGCCGGCTTGCCGCCGTAATGGAGGATGATATCCATCGTCGCCATCGCGAGCCCGGCGCCGTTGACCAGGCAGCCGATATCGCCGTCGAGCGACACGTACGAGAGCCCGGCGCGCTTCGCCTGCAGCTCGATCGGGTCCTCCTCGTCGACGTCGCGCATCGCGTTCCACTCGGGGTGGCGGAACTCCGCGTTGTCGTCGAAGCTCACCTTCGCGTCGAGCGCCACGATGTCCCCGGAGCGGGTCACCACGAGCGGGTTGATCTCGAGGAGCGAGCAGTCCTCCGCGGTGAAGCACGCGTAGAGCGCCGCCGCCGCCTTGAGGAACTGGCGCTGCGTCTCCTTCGCCGTCAGCCCGAGCGCGAGCGCGAGCTGCCGCGCCTGGTACGGGGCGAGGCCGAGCACCGGGTCGATGAAGAGCTTGACGATCTTCTCCGGCGTCTTGTGCGCGACCTCCTCGATGTCCATGCCGCCCTCGGTCGACGCGATCACCGCGACGCGGCGGCGCTCGCGATCGACGAGCATCGCGAAGTAGAGCTCGCGGGCGATGTCGAGGCCCTGCTCGATGTAGAGCCGCCTGACCTTCTGCCCCTCGGGGCCCGTCTGCTTCGTGACGAGCTGCATGCCGAGCATCTTCTCGGCGATGGCGCGCGCCTCGGAGCTGCCGCCCTTCGCGACCTTGACGCCGCCGCCCTTGCCGCGACCCCCTGCGTGGATCTGCGCCTTGACGACGACGACCGGGTTCTTGGTCTGCTCGATCAGCCGATCGGCGATCGGCGCCACCTCGCTCGCCTGGAAAGCAGGCTCCCCTTTCGGTACCGGCACCCCGTAGCGGGCAAAGAGCTGCTTGCCTTGATACTCGTGGATTTTCATGAGAGGGGCCGCAACCCTATCACAAGGGCAGGTCCAGGCGAGACGCGAAAGCAGGGGTCAGCGCGATATCACGCGGCGTGACGAGGGGCCGCCGAGCGCTGGCGCGCGAGCCCGGCGCCCGCGGAGATGCTCAGCTCGGCGCGGCCAGGAGCGCGGAGAGGCCATCCTGGGACTCGTGGAGACCCTGGATCCGGAGCGCGGATCGACTGGCATCCGCGGAAGGAGGTTGGCGATGACCTCACCGCCTCACGGCCGATCCGATCCAGTGTTTCAGTCCGGTTTCACCCATATTGCGCGTCGCGACGACCGGCCCGACGCTGCCAGTCGGAGGGGGTCAGGCCGGCGGCCGCGCGGCGCCGGTGATCGCGGCGCGCAGGCGCTCGACCAGCGGGCGGATGGCGTCGCTCCGCAGCTTGTAGGACGCGCGGTTCGCGATGAGGAGCGTGCTCACCTCGGTGACCGTCTCGAGCACCTCCAGGCGATTCTCGCGCAGCGTGGCGCCCGTCTCGACGATATCGACGATGAGGTGAGAGAGCCCGACGAGCGGCGCGAGCTCCACCGAGCCGTGCACCGGGATGATCTCCGCCACCACGCCCTTGCTCGCGAAATGGTCTCCAGCGATCCGCGGGTACTTGGTGGCGACGCGCGGCAGATCGGGTATCGGCGTCTCCTCCGGCCCGGCCACCACGAGGCGGCAGCGGCCGATCCCGAGATCCAGCGGCGTGTAGAGATCGTGGCGGCGCTCGAGGAGCGTGTCCCTGCCCGAGACCCCGAGATCGGCGGCGCCGTACTCGACGTAGGTCGGCACGTCGTCCGGCTTCAGGAACACGTACCGGAGCGCGCCGTCCGCCGTCGGCCGGACGAGGCGGCGGTCGCTCTCCTCGAGCGGCGTGCTGTCGAGGCCCGCCCGCTTGATGAGCGGGATCAGGTCCTTCAGGATCCGCCCCTTGGGCACTGCGATGGTCAGCGGTTTCATCATCCGTTCCGTCCCTCGACGCGGACCGTGTCGGCGCCGAGCTGCGCGAGCTTGCGCTCCATGAACTCGTAGCCCCGGTCCAGGTGGTAGACGCGCAGCACCTCGGTCTCGCCCTCGCTCGCCACGAGCCCGGCGATGACGAGCGAGGCGCTCGCGCGCAGGTCCGTCGCCATCACGGTCGCGCCCGAGAGCGGCGCGCCGCCGTGGACGAGCGCCGTGTGGCCGTCCACGTCGATGTGCGCCCCCATGCGCGACAGCTCGGGGACGTGCATGAACCGGTTCTCGAAGATGGTCTCGACGATGCGCGACGTCCCCTGCGCGAGGCACATCAGCACCATGAACTGCGCCTGCATGTCGGTCGGGAAGCCGGGGTGCGGCGCGGTCGTGACGTCGACGGGGCGCAGCGGCCGCGCGGCGTCGCGGCGGACGCGGACGCAGTCGCCCTCGCGGCCCACCTCGACGCCGGCCTGGCGGAGCTTGGCGGCGACCGCCTCGAGGTCCTCGAGCGGCGCGTTCTCGAGCAGCACGTCGCCGCCGGCCGCGGCCGCCGCGACCATGTACGTGCCGGCCTCGATGCGGTCGGAGATGATCGCGTGGTCGAACGGCTCGAGCTCGTCCGCTCCCTCGATGTGGATGACGTCGGTGCCGGCCCCGCTCACGCGCGCGCCCATCTTGTTGAGCACCCGGCCGAGCTCCTCGACCTCGGGCTCGCGCGCGCAGTTCACCAGCGTGGTGCGCCCCTTCGCGAGCGCGGCGGCCATCATCAGGTTCTCGGTGCCGGTCACCGTGGGCAGGTCGAAGACGACCTCGGCCCCGCGGAGCCGCTTGCACTCGGCCACGATGTAGCCGCGCGACAGCCGGATCGTCGCGCCGAGCGCCTCCAGCCCCTTGAGGTGCTGGTCGACCGGGCGCGTCCCGATCTGGCAGCCGCCGGGGAGCGACACCTTGGCGCGGCCGAAGCGCGCGAGCAGCGGGCCGAGCACCATGACGCTCGCGCGCATCTGCTTGACGAGCTCGTACGGGGCCTCCGGCCGCACGTTGCTGCCGGCGCCGACCCGCACGAGGGGCGCCGCGGCCTGGACGTCGCGGCCGAGGAACCGGAGCAGCGCCGCGGTCGTGTCGATGTCGCGCAGCGCGGGCACGTTGCGCAGCAGGCTCTCGCCGTCGGAGAGCAGCGTCGCGCAGAGGATCGGCAGCGCCGCGTTCTTCGCGCCGCTGATGCGGATCTTGCCGGAGAGCGGCTTCCCGCCCCGGATCCGTATGGAGTCCATGCCCCCGCTATCGCACAACCCGCAGCGGGACGCGATGTTTCGGGCTAGTCTCCCCCGGCCATGCGACCGAGCGCCATCGCCCTGACCTCGTTGCTCGCCGTCTCCGTGGCCTCGCTCGCGGCCGCCCAGCCCTCGGCCGACCTCCGCGGGTTCCGCGCCTCGATCGATCCCGGGGCCGGCCTCCACCTCGAGCCCGCCGCGTCCCCGGACACGGGCGAGTGGAGCGCGAGCCTCTGGGCCTCGTACGCGTACCGCCCCCTCGTGCTCCGCGATCCGGCCTCGGACGAGGTCCGCTTCGACGTCATCCGCCACCAGCTCAGCGCCGACTTCGCGGCCGGCGTGGGCATCGCGCGGCGGCTGCTCGTGGGGCTCACGCTCCCCGTGCTCCTCTACCAGAACGGCGACGCGCCCACGCCCGACGCCGAGCGGGTGCTCGGCGATACGTGGGTCCCGGCGCAGGCGATCGGCGATCTCGGCCTCGTCGGCAAGCTCACGCTCGTGCCGCCGACGAACGGCGAGCTCGGCGGGTTCGCGCTCGCGCTGCACGATCGCTTCACGCTGCCCACGGGCGACGAGGCCTCGTTCGCGGGCGAGGGGGGCGTCACGAACGAGCTCAGGCTCCTCGCCGAGTACCGCCTGGTCGCGCTCGGCGCGCACCTCGCGACCGGGGTGAAGCTCCGCGCCGGCGCGGCCCGCTTCGCGTGCGAGGCGACCCCGATCCCGGCCTCGGGCGCGGATCCGTGCCCCACGGTGTTCGGCCACGAGCTCCCGTTCGGCCTCGGGCTCTCGTTCCGGCCGCAGATCCTCGGCGTCGACCCGGAGGGGCGCGCCACGATCTTCCTCGAGGCGCACGGGCACCTCCCGCTCTGGCCGATCGCGCCGTTCGCGCACCAGGAGGCGGCCGCCCTGGAGCTCGGCCTCTCGGCGCGCTACGCGCTCGGCGACGTCTCCTTGCTGGCCGGCGTGCAGACCGCGCTGGTCGCCGGCGTCGGCACCGCGCCGCTGCGCGCCGTCCTCTCGGTCGCGTGGTCGCCGCGCGTCCGCGACGCCGACGGCGACGGCGTGCCCGACGAGATCGATCAGTGCGGCGAGCTCGCGGAGGACCGCGACGGCTTCCAGGACGACGACGGCTGCCCCGAAGGGGACAACGACGAGGACGGCGTCTTCGACGACGAGGACCGCTGCCCCGCGCAGCAGGAAGACGAGGATGGGGTCCAGGACGAGGACGGGTGCCCGGATCCCGACCCCCCGGCGCCGCCGCCGCTACAGGATGAGGGCGCGCTGCACTAAGCTCCGGCTCTCCGCATGAGCGACGACGGCTTCATCAAGCACGGCGGCGGCCGCCACGAGGGGCCTGCCCGCACCTCACCGTACCCCCTGAGCCGGCTCTCCGCGCCGCACGAGCTGGTCGACGTGGCCCGGGAGATCCAGCAGGCCGACGCCCTGCTCGGCGCGGTCACCGGCGGCAAGCTCGCGCT
This sequence comes from Sorangium cellulosum, assembly GCF_004135735.1. GTDB lineage: Bacteria > Myxococcota_A > Polyangia > Polyangiales > Polyangiaceae > Sorangium > Sorangium cellulosum_F. Next base: position 10,899,283 of record NZ_CP012670.1, read on the forward strand.
GATCGCCCGGCAGATCCGGTCGCTGCAGGAGCAGGCGCGGCAGGTCCTGGACGCGGCGCGGCGCGACGGCGAGCTCCACCGGGCGGCGTGCAATTTCAAGAAGCGGCCCGGCCACGTCTATCACCTGTACCGGCGCGCCGACGGCGGCCGTTACCTGTCGATGCTCTCGCCCGAGGAGTGGGGCGGCTCGCCGCCGCACGCGTTCGAGGGCTCGTACCGGCTGGAGGTCGACATGTCGTGGACGCCCGCCGACGAGATCGAAGAGCACGGCGAGGCCGGATAGCGCGGCGAGGCCGGAGCGCGCGGCGAGGCCGGAGCGCGCGGCGAGGCCGGAGCGCGCGGCGAGGCCGGAGCGCGCGGCGAGGCCGGAGCGCGCGGCGCCGGCGTCCGGTCAGGCGCCGATCCGGAGCAGCACCTTCCCGAACGAGGCGTTGCTGGCCACGTAGCGGTGCGCCGCGGCGGCCTCGTCCAGCCCGAAGATCCGGTCCACGATCGGCCGCACGACGCGGTCCGCGAGCCACGGCGAGAGGTTGCGCTCGAGCACCTGCGCCGCCGCGATCTTCTCCTCGAGCGGGCGCGAGCGGAGCACCGTGCCGACGAGCTCGATGCGCTTGCGCAGGAGCTCGCGCAGGTCGAGCTCCGCGCTCGCGCCGGCGGTCAGCCCGACCAGCGCGATGCGGGCGCGCGTCGCGCACGCCCTGAGGTCCTCGGCGACGTACGCTCCCCCCACGAGATCGAGCACGACGTCGACCCCCTGGCCGCGCGTCGCCTCGAGCACCGCGGCCGCGAACCTCCCGCCTTCCGGCGCGATCGCGGCGCGCAGCCCGAGCTCCCGGCAGCGGTCCAGCTTGTCCTGCGTGCGCGACGTGCCGGCGACGAAGCACCCGAGCGCGCGCGCGATCTGGACGCCGGCCGTCCCGACGCCGCTGCCGGCCGCGTGCACGAGCACGCGCTCGCCCGGGGCGAGCCGGGCGCGCGTCACGAGCGCGTCGTAGGCGGTCACGAACGCCTCGGGGACCGCCGCCGCCTCCTCGTCGGAGAGCCCGTCCGGCACCCTCGCGACCTCGCGCTCGTGGGCGACGATCCGCTCGGCGTACGCGCCGCCCGCGACCAGGCCGAAGACGCGATCCCCCGGCGCGAAGCGGCGCGCGCCCTCCCCCACGGCCTCGATCACGCCCGCGTACTCGAGCCCGGGGATGTCCGCGGGCACGCCCGGCGGCGCCGGGTACAGGCCCGCCCGCTGCAGGAGGTCGGCGCGGTTCACCCCGGCGAAGCGGACCGCGACGCGCACGTGCCCCTCGGGCACGTCGGGCGCCTCCACCTCCCGCACCTCGAGGACCTCCGGCCCGCCGGGCTCGCGGATCACGACCCCCCGCATCGTCGTCATCGATCGTCGCTCCGTCGCCCCGTCACTTTTCCATGGGCGGCGGGAGCACGCTCCCCCGGACGAAGTACTCGACCTTCTCCGAGTCCGGATCGGTCGGCTCGCCCGGCGGCTCGGGCGGCGCGTTCCCGCCGATCGCGGCCTCGATCTGCACCTGCTCGAGCGCGTCGAGCATCGAGGCCGCGCTGGGGAAGCGCTCCTCGCGGTCGAGCGCGAGCGCCCGCATCGTCGCGACGTCCAGCGATGGCGGCACCTCCGGGCGGAGCATGCGCGGGCGGATCAGCTTGACGCGCTGGATCTCGGCGAGCAGCGCCTGCGGCGTCGGCGCCTTGAACGGCAGCTGCCCGGTGAGCATCACGTAGAGCAGCATGCCGACCGAGTAGAGGTCCGCGCGCGCGTCGAGATCGCGGACGCCCTGCGCCTGCTCGGGCGCCATGAAGGCGGGCGTCCCGGCCACCGAGTGGCTCCCCGCCGCGCCCGTCGAGACGAGCACGGACGGCATGTTCCCGGTGTTGAACGCCTCGGCGACGCCGAAGTCGAGCACCTTCACGGTGAGCGGGCCGCGATCGCCGCCGACCAGGCAGATGTTGTCCGGCTTGAGATCGCGGTGGAGGATGCCCTCGGCGTGCGTGACGATCAGCGCGCTGAGCACCTGGACGGCCACGTCCAGGGCGACGGGGAGGGGCATCGGGCGCTCGCGCGCGAGCCGCTCGGTGATGGTCTCGCCCTCCAGCCGCTCCATCACGAGGTAGGGCGTGCCGTCGTCGAGCACGCCGAGGTCGTACACCTCGACGATGTTCGGGTGGCCGAAGCGGCCCGCCACGGCGGCCTCGTTGTGGAAGCGGGCGATGGCCGTCTTGCTGTGCGCGTACTGGCCGCGGAGCGTCTTGATCGCGACCCGGCGCCGCAGGCCGATGTGGATGCCGTCGTAGACCATCCCCATCCCGCCCTTCGCGATGACGCCGAGGATGCGGTAGCGGTCGTGCAGCAGCCGGCCGACGAGCGGCGCCTCCTTCGTCGGCCGGGGCTGATCTGGGTCGATATCGGGCGGGAGGGGGCCGTCCACCGGCCGCACCGACTCGCTCCTGCTCGGCGGGACGCGCGTCGAGGAGGGCGGGGCGACGCTCGCCGTGAGCACGAGCGCCGTGCCGTGCACCGGGCACCTTTCGGTGTCCGACGGGTGCGGCAACCCGCACGCGGGGCATCGGATGAAGTGCTGCGGCGGCATCGGGGACCCGGTCAGAGTACGGGTACATCCGCCCATGCAGCAAGCTCGTTCAGGGCTCAAGCGTCCCAGCCGGGGGCGCCCGCCCACAGCGTGCGGTCGGGTGGCCAACGAATGTCATCTTCCGCAGCTGGGTTGGATCGGCCCGCCGCTTACGGTAGGCTTGGATCCATCGCGCCGCAGCCGTCCGGGGGCCAAGCCCGATGCGCGCGGGCGGTGCCGCAGCGATGCAGGTCCCGGAATTTGCACCAGAACGTAACAACGGGCGTACGGTCGCGCGTGAGGAGCTCGGGGTAGGCTTTCCCCGACTGCCAGCAGTGGGGGCCAGCGGGATGGGAAGGGGAAAGAGACAGAGGCCATGAGCACGGCGGAGAAGCTTTCGGACGGTGCCTCGTCGGCCAGCGGTGAGTCCGATCCGCTGCTGGGAAAGGTCTTGAATCAGAAGTTCAAGATCCACTCGCTCCTCGCGACCGGCGGCATGGGCGTCATCTATCGCGGAGAGCAGATCGCGCTGGAGCGGCAGGTCGCGATCAAGGTGCTGACGCCCACCAACTCATCCAATCAGATCGACCCCAACTTTCATAAGCGGTTCTTCCTCGAGGCGAGCATCCTCGCGCGGCTCCAGCACCCGAACATCGTCACGGTCTTCGACTACGGCCGAGTCGAGAACATGGAGCCCGAGCGGTACTTCATGGCCATGGAGTTCCTCGAGGGCGAGACGCTCTTCCGGCGGCTGCGCAAGGCCGGTCGCCTCGCGGCGCCCGACGCCATGGGCGTCGCCCGGCAGATCGCGCGCGGGCTCCGCGAGGCGCACAAGCACGGGGTGGTGCACCGCGACCTGAAGCCGTCGAACGTGATGCTCGTGCCCGGCGAGGACGTGGACGAGCTCGTCAAGATCCTCGATTTCGGCCTCGTGAAGGTGCTCGCGGACGACTCCGAGGAGCTCACGCAGCAGGGCTCGTTCCTCGGCTCCCCGCGCTTCATGTCGCCGGAGCAGATCTCCCACGGCAAGGTCGATCTCCGGACCGACGTGTACTCGCTGGGCGTCATCGTCTACCAGATGCTCTGCGGCAAGGTGCCGTTCGAGGCGCAGAACTCGGTCCAGATCCTGATCGCGCACCTGCAGCAGCCCGTCCCGCGGATGCGCGAGCGCAACCCCGAGGCCGACGTGCCCGAGCCGCTCGAGGCGTTCGTGCTGCGCTGCCTGTCGAAGGATCCGGACGGCCGCCCGGCCAACATGGAGGCCTTCATCCGCGGCCTCGCCGAGTGCGCGCAGGCGATGGGCCTGTCGCCGGCGTTCGCCTCGACGGGCCTCGTGACCCTCGACTCCGGCGGCACCGGCAGGCTGCCGACGCCCATGCCGCCGGTGCGCGTGATGACGGCGATCCCCGCGGGCCCCTCGTCCTCGTCGGGGGGCGCCACGTCGACGGACGACGCGTCGCTCGGCGCCGCCTCGCGCCCGGCCGACGCGGCGCCCCAGGGGCGCAAGGGCGTCGTGCTCGTCGCGGTGGGGGTCCTCGCGGTCGCGGGCATCGGGATCGCGATGTCGCAGATGCGCTCGGGCGAGACGGCGCCCCCGGTGGCGCAGCCGCAGGCGGAGAGGGAGCCGGAGAAGAAGGCGCCTGCCGCGCCCCCGCCCGTCGACCGCGGCACGTTCGTGCTGGTGGTCGAGTCCATGCCCTCCGGCGCGGAGGTCCTGGAGGACGGCAAGGCGCTCGGGCACACGCCGCTCCAGATCTCGATCTCGAACAGCTCCGTGCGCGGCAACCCCCGCCGGCTGACCGTCCGGCACGACGGCTACGAGCCGTACTCGATCGTCCAGGGCCCCTCCGAACAGTCGGTGCGCCTGGTCGCCACGCTCACGAAGACCGCGCCCGCGCCGTCGAGCACGCCGTCCGCGGCGCCGCAGGCCGCGGCGCCGGCGCCCGTGCGCCCGGCCCCGCGAACCTACACGCCGCGGCCGCAGCCCAGGCCCACGCCGGCCCCCGAGCCGCCGCCCGCTCCTGCTCCTGCACCCCGGCCGCTGGATATCCAGACCGAACGATGACCCCAGAGCGCTCCGCACCCCTCGTCATCGGCTCCCCCTCTGTCCACGCCGCGCGTCCGCTCCGGGCGGGGGCGCTCGCCTCCGGGGCGGAGCCGCGCGCCGGGCTCGCCGTCGAGCGCGAGCGCCCGCGCGGCGCCGGTGTCCGAGGTCGTGCGGAACGGGCCCACGTGCGCCTGCGCGCGGCGTGGGCGGCGTGCCAGGCGCGAAACGCGGCGCTCGAGGGCGCCGATCGAAGATCCCCGTATTCATCTGTTCCCGCCGGCAGTAGACTCCAGGCTCTGCGTCCCGCAGACCAGCTTCCCAGGCCGATTCCAAGCGGGATCCGTTGCTGAGGAGCAAGGAAATGAACCCGCTCGTCCCCGACTTCATCATCCAGCAAGACGCTCTCGGCAACACCGAGGGCAGCTTCACGGGGGCGGTGCTGATGATCGACATCCCCGGCTTCACCGAGCTCACGGAGAAGCTGATGCAGCACGGGCGCGCGGGCGCGGAGACGCTCGCGGGCACGCTCCGGTACTACTTCGACCCGCTCATCGCCGCGGTCCACCACGCCGGGGGCTTCATCACCAACTTCGCGGGGGACGCGTTCACGGCGCTGTTCCAGGACACGCCGGATCGCAAGGTCGCGGAGTACGTGCTCGGCGCCGCGCTCTCGATGCGCGACCTGTTCGCCGAGCACCCCGAGAGGGACACGCCCTTCGGCAGCTTCCCGTTCTCGTTCCGGATGGGGCTCTCGTGGGGCTCGGTCGAGTGGGGCATCGTCCGCATCTCCCCGGAGCGCGCGTACTACCACTTCCACGGGCAGGCGCTCGCCGCGTGCGTCGCGATCGAGCGGCAGGCGCAGAAGGGGGACATCCTCCTCGACCGCGCGCTCTGCGATCGCATCCCGCCCGCGAGCGCGAAGTACCACGGCGAGGGCGTCTACAAGCTCGGCGACGTGCCGACGCCCAGGCTGCCGCAGGTCCCGCGGAACGCGCCGCCCGGCGACGGCGCCGCGTTCGTGGCGAGGGGCGTCGCGGACATGCCCCCGGAGGGCGAGTTCCGCAACGTCACGAGCGTCTTCCTGTCGTTCGAGCAGATCCCGAGCTTCGCGGAGCTGACGCGCCTCCTGCACGAGCTCTCGGAGCTCTACGGCGGCACGTTCACCGGCATCGACGCGGGCGATCTCGGCATCGCGGCGCTGATCCACTTCGGCGCGCCGATCACGCACGAGAACGACAACGACCGCGCGCTCGACTTCGCGCTGGAGCTGAAGAAGCGCGGCCTGCGGCAGATGCGCCTGCGCGCGGGCATCACGCGCGACGTCCGCTACGCGGGCTTCAACGGCGGCACCGAGCGCCACGAGTTCGCGTGCATCGGCCGCGCGACGAACCTCGCCGCGCGCCTCGTCGCGAAGGCGCCGTGGTCGGCGATCTGGGCCGACGAGCAGGTCTTCCGCGCCGGCGAGACGAGCTACCAGTGGACGACGGAGAACATCTTCCGGTTCAAGGGCTTCGATCTGCCCATCCTCGTCTACTCGCTCGAGCGGCGGCGCATCTCGGTCCAGAAGGAGTTCTACGACCTCGGCCTCATCGGCCGCGAGCAGGAGATCGAGCAGCTCGCGCGGTACGTCGGCCCGATCTTCGAGGGCAAGCCGGCCGGCATCGTCTACATCGACGGCGAGCCGGGGCTCGGCAAGAGCTACCTCGTGCAGCGCTTCCGCCACCGGTGCGAGGAGCACCAGAACGAGCGGCCGTTCCTGTGGATCGACGCGCGCTGCGACCAGACGCTCCAGAGCTCGCTGAACGCGTTCGAGTTCGCGCTGAAGGAGTACTTCTGGGAGTCGTCGGCGCTCGGCAAGGAAGAGAAGCTCACGAACTTCGACGACGCGTTCGAGTACCTCCTCGAGCGCCTGCCCGAGAGCCAGAGCGCGCTCAAGCGCGAGCTCGAGCGCGCGCGCTCGGTGTTCGCCGCGCTCATCGGCATCCGCTGGGAGGACTCGCCGTACGAGCGGCTGCACCCGAAGCTGCGCTACACGAGCACGCTCTCGGCGCTCTCCTTCGTCTTCCTCGCCGAGGCGTCGCTCCAGCCGGTGATCCTGCACCTCGAGGACGCCCACTGGGCCGATGAGGACTCGCTGGAGGCGGTGCGCGTCATCGCGCGCGCGTGCAGGGGCCTGCCGATCGCGATCATCTGCACGACGCGGCGCAAGGACGACGGCACCCCGGTGCGCATCCCGCTCGATCCGGGCATCTCGGAGAAGGTGATCGAGCTCAAGCCGCTGCCGCGCGAGCAGCTCCTGGCGCTCGCGGTCCCGTTCTTCGGCGGCCCGATGCCGGACATGCTCGCGACGCTGCTCTGCGAGACCGCGGGCGGCAACCCGTTCTTCGCGCAGGAGATCCTCGCATACTGGCTCGAGGACGGGCGCTACGGGTCGAGCTCGAGCTCCATCTCGATCTCGAACACGTTCATGCCGCCGAAGAACGTGAACAGCCTGCTCATCTCGCGGCTCGACCGGCTCGACGCGAAGGTGAAGCAGACGATCGTCGCCGCGGCCGTCCTCGGCCGCGAGTTCGACCTGCGCGTCCTCGCGCTGATGCTCCCCGACGCGTCCGTGCTCGAGGAGCACGTGCGCATCGGCGAGGCGCAGTGCATCTGGTCGCAGATGACGGAGCGGCGCTTCCAGTTCAGCAACGCGCTGCTCCGCAACGCGGCGTACGAGATGCAGTCGCGCGCGCGGCTCCAGGAGCTCCACCGGCTCGCGGCCGAGGCGATCGAGAGCCTGTACGGCGACGACCTCGAGGATCAGCTCGTGGCGCTCGGCCGGCACTGGCGCCGCGCGGGCAAGGTCGATCACGCGCGCCGCTACTTCCTCGCGGGCGCGCGCAAGGCGGCCGCGCGCTACGCGCACGAGGAGGCGACGCGGCTCTACCGCGTCTACTTCAAGCTCTCGCCCGAGCCGACGCCCGAGAGCGTCGTCGTGCGCTACGAGTTCGCGCGCGACGTCCTCGAGGCCCGGAACCGCTATCAGGAGGCGCGGCAAGAGCACATCCGCGTGCTCACCGACGCGCAGAAGCTCGGCGATCGCGCCTCGGAGGCGCTCGGCTTCCTCGGGCTCGGCCGCACGCACTGGGCGATGCAGCAGCCGGACGACGCGCGCACCTACTGGGAGGAGGGCCTCCGGGCCGCGCGCGAGGCGGGCAACCTGCCGGCCGAGGGGCTCATGCTCGCGAGCCTCGGAATGGCCTACGCCGTCCAGGGTCGGTATGATGCTGCGCGCACGCTGTACACGCGCGCGATCGCGATCGAGCGCCAGATCGGCAACCGGCGCGAGGAGGCGAGGCTCCTCGCCGAGTTCGCGAAGCTGCATCGGCTGAGCGGCCACCCCGGCGAGGCGGAGGCTCTGCAGGAGCAGGCTGCGGCGATCGAGCGTGAGCTGGGCGCGTCCTGAGCCGGCGCGGAGGGCCCGGGGGCCCTCCGCGCACCGTGTGAGCCTCATCGTCGCCGCGACCGTGGATGCCGCGTATCTGCGCGGCCACGGAATCGCTATGCTCGGCTTGCCCGAGGGGCGACGCTAGCGCGCCTCGGGCCTAGCAGCGGCGCGGGTTCTCCAAACCGTCCGAGAGGTCTCTCAAGAGCATGACACAGCAGGAAGCAGGGGACGTTGCGGAGCCGGCGCGCGAGGAGCGCGTCGGGAAAGCGAAGCAGTTCAAGCTGGTCCCGGCGCTCCTGGCCGCTGCGGTCTCGGGGACGCTGGTCGTCACCTTCGACATCTCCCTGGCCGCGCTCGTCTTCACGCACGACTTCGCGGATCGCCTGTCGAAGGGCATCGGGATCTTTCTGATCAGCTCCGTCGTCGTCGGGGTGATCGTCGCCCTCCTCAGCTCCTTCCGGCCCGTGATCGCCGCGCCGCAGGAGGACGCCGCGGTCATCTTCGCCTCGATGGCGTCGGCGATCGCGGCGGGCGTCCACAAGGTCGACCCGAACGCGGACGCGTTCCCGACGGTGATCGTCGCGATCGCGCTCACGTCGGTGGTCGCCGGCGGCTTCTTCTTGCTGCTCGGCCTCTTGCGCCTCGGCGTGCTCGTGCGCTTCATCCCCTATCCGGTGGCGGGCGGCTTCCTCGCCGGCGCCGGGTGGTTGCTCGTCCAGGGCTCGCTGGCGGTCATGTCCGGCAAGCCCGCGACGCTCGAGAAGCTGCCCGACCTGTTCTCGAGCTCGCTGGACAAGTGCCTCACGGGCCTCCTGTTCGGGCTGCTCCTCGTGGCGCTGCTCCGGCGCTACACAAACTTCCTGCTCCTGCCGATCCTGCTCCTCGGCTCGATCGGCGTGTTCTTCCTCATCCTCTACCTCTCCGACTCCAGCGTCACGATGGCGCTCTCGGAGGGGTGGCTGCTCGGGCCGTTCCCGCGCGACGCACTCTGGCCGCCGGTCCAGGCCTCCGATCTCCAGCAGGTGAACTGGCCGGTCCTGTTCGACAGCGGGGGCAACATGGTGGCGGTCACGGTGATGGCGGCCATCACCGTGCTCCTGAGCGCATCCGGCGTGGAGCTCGCGACCGAGCAGGAGATCGACCTCGATCGGGAGCTCCGGGCCACGGGCATCGCGAACATCGCCGGCAGCATGTTCGGGTGCGTCGTCGGCTACATGTCGATGCCCGAGTCCTCGATGAACTTCAAGACCGGGGCGAACACCCGCCTCGCGGGCCTGTTCGCGGCGTCGATCAGCGCGATCGTGCTGGTCCTCGGCGCCGACGCGATCAGCTACTACCCGCGCCCGGTGCTCGGGGGCCTCATCGCGTACCTCGGCTTCCACTTCCTGATCAACACGCTCTACGAGGGCTATTTCCGGCTGCGCCGGACCGAGTACCTCGTCGTGGTGGTCATCCTCCTCGTCGTCGCCGTCTGGGGCTTCCTCCTCGGGGTGGCCGTGGGGCTCGGCGTGTCGCTGATCCTGTTCGCGCTCAGCTACAGCCGCATCGAGGTCATCCGCAACGCGATCTCCGGCGTACACCTCCGCAGCAACGTGGCCCGCAGCGACGGCGAGGAGATGACGCTGATGGAGCGCGCCAAGCAGCTCTACATCCTGCAGCTCCAGGGCTACGTCTTCTTCGGCACGGCGTACAACCTCCTCGCCAGCGCGCAGCAGCGCATGCAGAGCACGGAGGGGGAGATACGGTATCTGCTGCTCGACTTCCGGCACGTCAACGGGCTCGACTCGTCGGCCATCGCCAGCTTCCTCCGGCTGCGTCGCCTCGCGAAGGCGAACGGCGTGAGGCTCATCCTCACCGAGGTCCCTGCGGACATCCGCAACCACCTCGAGCGGGGCGAGGTCGTGCTCGAGAACGACGACGTGTGCCGGATCTACCCGGATCTGGACCGGGGCCTCGAGGCGTGTGAGAACGAGATCATCCAGGAGGCGCCCCCGAGCATGCTGCCGCCGCCCATGCTCTTCTACGACCTCCAGGACGTCTTCAACGGCAGGCCGGAGATGCTCCGCTTCCTCGGCTACCTGGAGCGCGTCGAGATCCCCTCCGGGTTCGATCTCTTCCGGCAGGGCGACGTCTCCAAGGATCTGTACCTCATCGAGAGCGGCGAGCTCACGGCATGGCTCGAGATCGACGGGCAGAAGATCAAGCGGCTCCGCACCATGGGGCCCGGCTCGGTGGTCGGGGAGTCTGGGCTTTACATGGGCGAGAAACGTTCGGCGACCGTGACGGCGAGCCGTCAGGCCACGCTCTACCGCCTCTCGGAGGACGCGCTCCGGCGCCTCACCGCCGAGGCGCCGGAGCTGGCCGCCGCGTTCCATCATTTCGTGGTCACATTGCTTGCGCGCAGAATCGTCCACTCGACGGGTCCTGTGAAATCGTTGTTCAACTAGTGTGAAGAACCTCCAACCGTGTCCGCGTCCCCGCGAGAGATCTTGACCGAGAAGGAGAAAGGACGGACTGATGCAAACCAGACGTAGGCCCCTGATGCTCGCTTCGATGCTGCTGGGGGCTCTTTCGCTTATTGGCTGCTCCGGCTGCTCCAAGAAGTCCGACCCTCCAAGCGGCCAGGTGCCGGAGTCCAGCGCCAAGTCCGCCGCGCCCGCCGATCCGGGCGAGCTGAACCTCCTGATCTTCCCCGATTACATCGACGAGAAGATCGTCAAGGCCTTCGAGGAGCAGACGAAGGCCCGGGTGCGGCTGACCCGGTACGACTCCACCGAGGAGATGGAGAGCAAGCTCGCGTACGCGGGCGCCGACAGCCAGTACGACGTCGTGATCATGGCGAGCCAGGTGCTGCCGAGGATGGTGCGGCGCGGCCTCGTCGGGGCGCTGGATCACGCCAAGATACCGAACCTCAAGAACCTCGAGGCGCGCTTCTCCGGCCCGGGGTTCGACGACGGCAACAAGCACGGGGTGCCGTACCAGTGGGGCACCGTCGGCGTCGTCTACAACAAGAAGAAGCTGCCCAACCTCGAGCCGTCGTGGTCCATGCTCCTCGATCCGCAGAAGCTGGCCGGGACGTTCGTGCTGCTCGACGAGCAGCGGGACATGCTCGGCGCGGTGCTCAAGTACAAGGGGTTCTCGAGCAACACCTCGAAGGAGAGCGAGATCCGCGAGGCGGGCCGCGTGCTCAAGGAGGTGAAGAAGCAGGCGAAGTGCCTCGGCTTCAAGGGCGGCGTGGGCGCCCTGGAGGACGTGAAGGCGGGCTCGGTGGACATGGCGGTCGTCTGGAACGGCGACGCCCAGAAGGCGATCCAGGCGGACAAGGAGCGCCTGGCGTTCGTCATCCCGAAGGAGGGCTCGGTCATCTGGGTCGACGTGATGACGATCGCGGCCAAGGCGCCCAACCCCGAGCTGGCGCACAAGTTCATCAATCACGTGCTCACGCCGGAGGGCGGGGCGCAGCTCTCGATGTACACCAAGTACGCGTCGCCCAACGCGGCCGCGCAGCAGAAGCTACCGGACGAGGATCGGACGAACACGCTCATCTATCCGACGAAGGAGGTGTCCGATCGACTCGAGCACCACCGCGATCTCGGCGAGGCAGCGAGGGTGTTCGACGAGGTCTGGACCGACGTGAAGTCGCAGTAGCGTCGAGGCTCGATGAGAGCGCGAAGCGCGTTCGCGAGCTCAGCGCGGCACCTGCTCCCACGTGCACTGACATCAACCCTTGATGAAGTATCCTGTCTGCTCGTCGGCGATGCGCCCGGCGTACGTCAGGCGGGTTCGCTTTTAATCTTCGATACTTGCGCGATGCGCGCGGCGCGGCACCGCGATGACGCACCGCACGTCGAGATACGTGGTGGACACAATCGGCGCGCGTGCGTGTCGGAATACCGCACGGCGCGGCGGAAGGATGATAGGCTGGGTGTCAACCCTGGGAGAAGCCCCTGATGAGCAGCCCTCTCGACCTTCCGTTCGCTGTGCATCCCCGCCTGGAGACAGAGCGCCTGATCTTGCGCGAGATCACAGAGTCCGACGCCGAGGCCTTGTTCGTCGTCTGCTCGGATGCCGAGTGGTTGAGGCTGTGGGGCTCCCCTGTTCACAAGACGGTCGCCGACACGAAGCATATGATTGGCATGCTCAAGCGAGCGCACCAGGAGGGGTCGCAGCTCCGGTGGGGCATCTGCGTTCGTGGGGCGGAGCATCATCTGATCGGCGCGATTGGCTTCTTCCGCTTCCTGTCGTACCACTACCGGGCGGAGATCACGTACGAGCAGGCGCGCTCGGCGAGCGGCAAGGGGTACATGACGGAGGCGCTGCGCGCGGTCGTGCGGTTCGGGTTCGAGCAGCTCGATCTACACACGATCGAGGCGGGCATCGATCCTGGGCACGGGCCGTCGCTCCGGGTCGCCGAGCGGGTCGGGTTCCAGCGCGAGGGGTACTTGCGGGAGAACTACTTCTTCCAGGGCAAGTTCTACGACACGATCCTGTGCACGATGTTCAGCCCGAGGCCGGCGGAGCGGCCTTACAACAAGTGACCCGCCGCGGGGCGCTAGGCCGCGGCTGTCGTGGTTCGTCGGCGGCTGGGCTGGGGTGAGGAGGGGATCCCGGGTTGCCCGGCCCCCGGCGAAGAGGAGAGGGGGATCCCGGGTTGCCCGGCCCCCGGGGAGGGTGTTCGTGGGGCGGCGTGGGGGCCCCACCGAACTCACCTGGGACGTTCTCTCTCCGACGCGCTGCGCGCGCCGGAGAGAGAACGTCCAATCAGGTTCAGACATCGGTCCGTCCCCCACGCCGCCCCACGAACACCCTCCCCGGGGGTCTACGGCTCAGGTGATCTGTACCTCACGCGGGCAGCGGTCCATTCGGGTCCTCCGATGACGGCTCTCTCCGGCGGCCTACCGTTCATCCAGTGGGCCAGCGACCGCGCCTCTGCCTGACATCGAGACGGTGAGCGGCGGGGGGAGGGGTCGCGCGCGCCGGCGTGGCGCGGGCGGGCGCGCCGAGCACCGACCGAGGTGCCATAAGGTTCAAGGGGGCTCGAGGTTTCAGGCGCGCCTCGTGTGGCGCGCGACGAAACGTCACAGGTGGCATGGCCCGAAGGGAGACATGCCGGGTGGTGTTGTATGCGCAAGCTCTCCGGCCCCAGTCTTGGCGGATGGCCGAGCGCCCGCCCGCGCCACGCCGGCGCGCGCGACCCCTCCCCCCGCCGCGGGCCGCCCGGCACGTCCTCCGCGCTTGCGCAGCGTACGCCATGCCGCGGCGAACGATCGTGGGCCGCCCCGCCCGGCGAGGCGCCCGCGCGTCGAGTTGCGGTAGAGGTGGTGGGGGGGAGGGGACATCCAGCGCCCCTCCGCCGATACGGGAGGAGCGCTGGGGCGAGCCAGGCGGCTGGCGCGGGAGCCGGCCGCCCGGGCTCCTCAGAGGTTCATGTTGATCGAGGCGAGGAACGTACGGCCGTTCTGCGGGAACTTCGCGATGGTGTATTGCGCGGCCGTGGGCGCACTCCAGCGCCAGTCGCCGACGTTGTAGACGCCGACGTTGTACCGGAGGCCGCCGAGATCCACCTGCCCGGAGACGACGATGTCCCAGATCACGACCGGCTCGGTCTTGGTCTGCGGCACATCCGGCCGCAGCTCAGGTGGCAGTTCTTCGTAGGTCCTCACGTTGCGGTCATACCGCGGCGCCTCGACCGTCAGGCGGGACGCCAGGCCGAGCGCCTTCCCGAAGAGCGGCATCGCGCCGCGGATCGAGCCCATGTGCTCCGGCGAGTTCGGGACCTGGCGCAGCGCGTTCGCGTCGCCCTTTTCCAGGTACTGCGCCTTCGCGTAGGAGTACGAGACCGAGGCCATCCACCCCTGGCGCCACTCGCGGCGCAGCTCGGCCTCGCCGCCGACGACCAGGATCGGGACCGTGGTGTTGTCGTAGTGCGTCGGGTCTTCGAACGTCTGGCTCCCCTGCTGGAAGATCAGGTCGCTCAGGTGGTTCACATAGCCGGCGCCGAGCACCGAGACGGTGGACGACAGCCGGTGGGTGAACTCGATCTCTCCCGACCAGACCTGCTCTGGCTCGAGATCGGGCGAGGGATTGTAGATGGGTAGATACGTCCCATCATCCAGGGGAGCGGCGTATCCGTAGAACAGCTCCTGGATGGAGGGCGCGCGGAACGCGCGGCCGCCGGTGACCTTCAGGTTGCCCTGCTCGTACGGCTTGACGATCAACGCGAGCCTGGGGCTCGGAACCACCGTCTTCTCCTTCAACGTCGAGTAGTAGTCGAAGCGCGAGCCTGCCGAGATGCGGATCTTGTCCGACGGCAAGATGTCGACGAGCGCGTACGCCGCCAGAATGTGATAGGGGTGCTCGTCGATCTCGTCACCCTCCTCATCGTTTTCCGGCAGAGGCAGATAGACGCGACCCTCGCAGCTTCCGTCGGAGTGGCAGTGCATCTCCTCGCCCCGTTGCGCAGCCATGAAGTGCACCTGCGCCTCGGCGCCTGCCGTGACCTTGAGCTGCGGGATCGGGCTGAACTCGACCCGTTGCTCCGCGAGCACCCAGATGTCGTTGAAATCTTCCTGGTCGAAGGCCTGGTACAAGTGGGGCATGAGAATGTAGTCAGGATTGAGCCAGAGCCTGTCGCGGAAGTTGTACAGGTTGACGCTCGCGCGGGTGAGCGTCGCGAGCTTGTCCCCGAAGCGGGGGGCGAGCGAGAGCTCGACAAAACCGCGGGTGTCCCGATAGGTGGTCTTGTCGACGTCGAGCCGCGTTCCCGCGACGCCGTTCGGGACCGTCTTCGAGCGCGAGTTCAGGTACCACTGCGCCGAGAACGACTTCAGCCAGAGTCGCCCCTGGAGCGTCCCCACGGTGAATTTGTCGTTGTTGCGCGAGTGCCCGTCGTAGATGTAACGGTTCGGGTCTTCTGGCTCGCCCGCTTCCGGCTCAGCATCACTGGTCGTGGGGTGCCCCACGTAATCACCGAAGTAATAATCCCGCCCGAGGCTGCGCGCGGCGCCGACCGACATCCAGACGCCGGAGTCGCGGCCGAGCGGAAGCTGGAACGACGCGCGCCCGCGGATCAGCGAGTTGTCCGCCGTGCCCACGCCGAAGCCCACGCTGCTGGACGTCGGGCGGCCCTTGGTCACGATGTTGACGACGCCGGAGAACGCGCCCGTACCGTAGAGCACCGAGCCGGGACCTCTCACGATCTCGATCCGCTCCACGTCCTCCAGGTCCGTCCGGGCCAGGTAGTCGAAGTACGACAGGTTGACCCAGCTGTCGTTCATCGAGTGCCCGTTGAGCAGCGTCAGCATGCGGTTGCCGAAGTCGCCCGGCAGGTTGATCCCGCGGACGCCGGCGAACGTGTAGACGCCGTCATACGTCGTGTAGAGGCCGCGCACGCCCCGGAGCGCCTCCGCGACCGTGGGATAGCCCATCGCGCGGAGCTCCGACCCGGGGATGATGGTGACCGAACCGGGCGCGTCCTCGACCGCCTCCGTCGAACGAGAGGCCGCCTCGACCTCCTCGAGCTGCCGGAGCGAGATGTCGATCCGGGTCTGCTGGCCGGCGACCACGTTCGCCGTCTCCTCCACCGGGCGGAACCCGCGCAGCGACACGCGCACCTTGCGCTGGCCGCTCTGCACGTTGAGCACCGCCGGCGTGAAGCCCATCGGCTTGCCGTCCACCTCGACCAGCGCGTCGCGCTCGTCCGCGTTGACCACCAGGCTGCCCGTGAGCGGGTTCAGCCGGTAGCGCGCGACCACCGTGCTCGCGGCCGCGACGTTCACGTCCTGCTCCGACGGCTGATAGCCCTCCTGCGACAGGTACAGCCGGTGACGCCCCGGCGGCAGCGTGAGGTCGCACGGCGCGGTGCACGCCGGCGGGCCGCTCGCGTCGTTGACGCGCACCGTCGTCCCCGCCATCTCGCCCACCACGCGCACCGTGCCGACGATGCGCTTGAGCTTCACCGCCACGTTCGTCTGATCGCCGACCTTCGCCTCGACGTTGTCGACCTCCGCCGGCTCGTACCCCTCGAGATCAACGATGATCTTGTACTTGCCGGGCTGGAAGCCGAGGAGGCGCGGCGTGTTGCCGCGGCCGCCGAGATCGCGGCGGTTGATGTACACCGTCGCCCCCGGCGGGTCCGTCGTCACGTTGATGACCGCGACGTTGGGCCGGATCCGCCCGAGCGCCTCCTCGATCGCCGGCCTGCGCGCCGCGTTCGGCTCGAGCTCGAGCGCCTGGACGTAGTAGCGGAACGCGTCCGGGTACTCCTGGAGCGCCTCGTACGTCCGGGCGATGTTGAAGATGACGTTGCGATTCGGCACGAGCCGGTTCGACACCAGGAAGTGCTCCAGGGCGCCCCGGTAATCGCGCGCGGCATAGCGCTCCGTGGCGATCCTGAAGTGTAGATCGGCCTCGTCGGCCAGATCGTCCGCCCAGGCAGGCCGACCGGAGAACGTGAGGAGTGATATGAGTATGATTAGGAGTGCGGAGCGACGAAAGCTCATCTTTCGATCTCGATTCCCAACGGTCGAAGTGGAGCGGAAGGCGACGTCCGCCTCGGGGCCAGCAGTCGCGCCGAGACACGGCGAGCTTCGGACGAACAGCCGCATTGCCAGGTCAGCTTACCGTAAGCCGCGAGCCGATCCAACCTGTTCGCACGAGCCGCCCACGCCCCCACGTCCGCATGGACGTCGGTGTGTGGGCGCCCGGCGCGACGCGCATCACAGCGTGAGCCGGCGACCGGATGCGCCGCGCGCGCGGCTCCCCCGGCGGCGCCGCGCAGCCCGCGCGCCGCGCGGGGAGCGCCCGAGCTCAGGTGCTCGCTGCACACCGGTTCATGCCCGGCGCCGCGTCCCCGCGGGCACCCTGGCGCGGAGGGGCAGCGGCGCGCGGCCACGCCCTCGTCGCGCCGCCTTCAATAAGCGCCGCTCCCCCCATGGCGCCGCCGCGCCGCCTTCGGTGAGCGCCGCTCCCCCCCCTCGCGCCGCCGCGCCGCCTTCGATGAGCGCCGCTCCCCCCTCGCGCCGCCCGCATTGCCGACGAGCGCGTCAGCCGCGGAGCGCGCGCCGGCCGTCCGGGAGGCGGACGCGGGGCCTCAATCGTGCCTCCAGCGGGTCAGCCGCTCCACCATCATGATGAACACCACCACGCCGAAGACCAGGATGGTTGAAATCGCGAACAGGTAGGTCTGCATGCCGCGCACCTGGGTATGGTAGACGTAGAGCGGCAGCGTGACCGAGCGTGGCCCGGATGTGACGAAGCTGATGACGAAATCGTTGAGAGACAGCGTGAACGCGAGCATGGCGCCCCCGACGATGGCCGGCCACAGGAGGGGGAGCGTCACCCTCCGGAAGTGGAGCCAGGGCGTCGCGTAGAGGTCCATCGCGGCCTCGCTCAGCGTCGGTCCGATGGAGATGAGCCGGCTGCGGACGATCAGCGTGACGAACGCGACCTCGAACGTCACATGGCCGATGATCATCGTCGTCATGCCCGGGTCGAACCAGTCCGACACCCGGCGCAGCAGGTTGAACGCCATCACCAGGACCGCGGCGAACGTGATATCGGGTGCCACCGCCGGGATGTCGACGAACGACTGGAGCAGGCGAGTCACCGAGCCGTTCCACGGGACGCGCATCCCGAGCGCGAGCAGCGTCCCGAGGACGGTCGCGATGAGCGTGGACACACCGCCGAGCAGCAGGGTGTTCACCGCGACCTCGCGGAGCTCCCAGGCGCGCCGGCTCGCCTCCGGGTCGGCGAAGAGCTCGCGGTACCACCGGACCGTGAAGCCCGTCCAGACCAGCCCCCGCTCCGAGGCGTTGAACGAGTAGACCGCCACCGCGAGGAGCGGCACGTAGAGGAGCGCGAAGCCGAAGAACGCGGCGATCGTCGTCAGGGCGCGCCAGGGGCCTCGGTCGCTGTTCACAGGATCTCCACGGAGCGCCCGCTCCGGCGATACAGCGTGACGCCGCCCAGCGTCAGCAGGATCAAGATCAGGCTCAGCGCCGCGCCATAAGGGATGTTCCGGCCGGGGCCGAACTGGTGCTGGATCAGGTTGCCTATCAGCCAGTGCTTCGCGCCGCCGAGCATGTCGCTCACCACGAAGACGCTCATCGCCGGGACGAACGTCAGGATCACCGCGACGCTGAGGCCGGGGAGGGTCTGGGGCAAGATCGCCGCGAAGAAGACGCGGAGCCGCGAGGCATAGAGGTCCTGCGCCGCCTCGACGAGCGACCAGTCCATGCGATCGATGCTGGTGTACAGGGGGATCACCGCGAACGGCAGGGACGCCGCGACCAGGCCCAGCGTGACCGCGATCCAGCTCGGGTAGATGTCGCGGCCGGGGTCGATCCAGCCGAGGCTTGCCGCGATCTTGGCGGGAGGGAGCTGCGCCGAGAGCAGGAGCTTCCAGCTGAACGTGCGGATCACGAGGTTCATGCAGAGCGGGAGGATGGCGGTCGCGAACCAGAAGAACCGCCGGCGCCGCGAGCCGCGGGCGATGAAGAAGCCCATCGGATAGGCGAGCACCACGGACGCCGTCGTCGCGACCAGCGCGAGGACGATGCTCCGGAGGAGGATGCGCGCGTTGTCGCCCGCCGAGCCGAAGATGCGCTCGAACGACTCGAGCGTCAGCTCCCACAGGAGGACCCCGTCCGCGTCGCGCTTCACGAACGACACGACGATCAGCGCGAGGCTCGGCAGGAGGAGGAACGTCGAGAGCCACGTGACGCCGCCGGCGATCAGCACGGCCCCCCGCGCGAGCAGCCTGCGCCGCGTCGTCAGCTGGCCATACCAGACCGTCGGCTCAGTCAAGGAGCACCTCGAGCCGCTCGGCGGGCAGGGAGAGCCAGACCTGGGAGCCGGGCTTGAGCCGCGCGCGGGGGCTCAGCTGCACGCGCAGGGGCCCGGGCTCGACGATGAGCTCCACGTGGTCGCCGCGATAGAAGCTCTCGCGGACGGTGCCGCGCACGCCGTTCTCCGGCGGCTCGCTGTCGCAGAGCTCGATCCACTCGGGGTGGATCGCGAGCGTGCCGAACTCCCACTCAGGCGTCGTCTTGACGCGCAGCGCGCCCGCCGTCGTGAAGACCAGCGTGGCGCCGACGCGCTGGGCGGAGATGAGGTTGGCCGCGCCGAAGAACTCGGCGACGAAGCGGTTGCGCGGGCGCTCGTACACCTCCGCCGTCGCGCCCTGCTGCTCGATGCGGCCCTTGTTCATGAGCACGACCCGGTCCGAGACCGTCATCGCCTCGTCCTGATCGTGCGTGACGAGAACGAACGTCTTGCCGAGGGCGCGCTGGAGGCGGCGCAGGTCGAGCTGGACCTCGGCGCGCAGCTTCGCGTCGAGGGCCGACATGGGCTCGTCGAGCAGCAGCACCTCGGGCTCGTTGACGACCGCCCGCGCGAGCGCCGCGCGCTGCTTCTGGCCGCCGGAGATCTGGTGCGGGTACCGGTCGGCGAGGTCCTCGAGCTTGAGCATGAGGAGGCTCGCGCGGACGCGCTCGCGCACCTCCGCGTCGGGGAACTTGCGCGACCTCAGGCCAAACGCCACGTTCTCGAACACGGTGAGATGCGGGAACAGGGCATAGTTCTGGAAGACCGTGTTCACCGGCCGCTGGTTCGCGGGCAGGTGGTCAACCGCCCTGCCCGCGAGCAGGACGCGCCCCCGGTCGGCGCGATCGAGCCCCGCGATGATGCGGAGCAGCGTCGTCTTCCCGCAGCCGGACGGCCCGAGGAGCGTCACGAACTCGCCGGCCTCCGCCTTGAACGATACGTCGTTCAGTATCTGTGTCTTGCCGAAGCTCTTGCTGACACTCTCTACAACAAGGCTACATCCCGGGTTCTGGTCGGCCGCGCTCTCGGTCGGGGGCGCCGTGATGCGCCGCGCCGACGACGCGAAGAAGTCTCTCAACCTCTGGATCACCCCAGCAAACCCTTTGCGCGTGGCGCTCTTGGACCCGCTTCCGATGCCTCGGAGCGTACTACGCAGACCATGATGCCCTCCCGTTGTCAACAGGGTGCGCACCGGGCTGACCGGCTGAGCGGCGCGCGCCCGGCCGGCCTCTTTTCGCTCGCAGGCGGCTACGCTACCGCCCTTCGCCTGGGCATGCCAGCTTTCTGCCGAGCCCCCGCGCGGCGCGCGCCACGCGCCACGCGCCGCGCGCCGCCACGTGCCTGTACGCGCCTCCACCTGTCGCCACGCGTCGCCACGCGTCTCCACGCGTCGCCACGCGCGGCTTGCCACCGCCCGGCGCCGGTGATTTCTTGGTGCACGCATGGGCCTGAGGAGCGCGAGACCTGAGTTCCGAGGCACGCGCCGCTTCCAGGTCGTTCGCGTTGTGGGCGTCGGGGGGATGGGGGTTGTCTACGAGGCGTTCGATCGCGAGCGCAACGGGCGCGTCGCGCTGAAGATCCTCCGGAATCTGAGCGCCGAGGCGCGCCTCCGGTTCAAGAACGAGTTCCGGTCGCTGCAGGACATCCAGCACCCGAACCTGGTCAGCCTCGGCGAGCTGCACGAGGAGGAGGGGCAGCTCTTCTTCACGATGGAGCTCATCCGCGGCGTCGACTTCGTGGTGCACGCGCGGCTCCACGAGGAGGGCGACGCCTCGCCGCGGGGCCAGCCCGCGAGCGACGGGCCGCGCCCCGCCCTGGCCTCCAGCCCCATGTGGTCTCCGTACGGCGCCGCGGCGGGGCAACAGGGGCGGATCAAGCGCCCCTTCCACGAGGCCCGCCTCCGCTCGGCGCTCGCGCAGCTCGCCCAGGGGCTCGCGGCGGTGCACGCCGCGTACAAGGTCCACCGCGACATCAAGCCTTCCAACGTGCTCGTCACCGCCGAAGAGCGCGTGGTCGTGCTCGATTTCGGCTTCGTCGCCGACGCCGCCGGGCAAGGGCGCGAGCGGGCCGTCGTCGGGACCCTTCATTACATGGCGCCGGAGCAGGCCGAGGGGAAGCCGGCCGGGCCGGAGGCCGACATCTACAGTGTGGGAGTCATGCTCTACCTCACGCTGACCGGCGTCTACCCCTTTCAGACGGCGCCGAAGGCCGCGCTCGACATGATGCGCCGCGCCGAGCCGCCGCCGCCGAGCCAGCTCGTCGAGGACATGCCGCCTGACATCGACGCGCTGTGCGTGGACATGCTCCGTATCGACCCGGCCGCGCGGCCGACGGCGCGCGACGTGCTGCGGCGGCTCCAGGTGCAGGAGCTCATCGACGAGCCGCCGGTCCTGTCGCAGCGCATCGGCTTCGTCGGCCGGCGCGGCGAGCTCGCCGCGCTCGAGGGCGCGTTCGCGGAGGCGAAGATGGGGCGCGTGATCACGCGCTTCATCGAGGGCGAGTCGGGCGTCGGCAAGAGCGCGCTCCTGCGCCGCTTCCTGGAGCGCATCGACGAGGAGGCGCTCGTCCTCGCGGGGCGCTGCTACGAGCGCGAGGCCGTCCCCTACAAGGCCGTGGACGAGCTCATCGACGCCCTGAGCCGGCACCTGTCGCGGCGCCCCGCCGCCGAGGTCAAGGCGCTCCTGCCGCCGAACGCGGGGCTGCTCGGCACGGTGTTCCCGGTGCTCCGGTCGGTCCCGGCGATCACCGAGGCGCGCGCGCGGCGCAAGGCGATCGATCCGCCCGAGATCCGCGCGCTCGTCTTCGCCGCGCTGCGGGAGCTGCTCGGGCGGCTGGCGGCCGAGCGGCCGCTCGTGCTCGCGATCGACGACCTCCAGTGGGCCGACGCCGACAGCATGGCGCTCCTCACGGAGGTGATGCGCCCCTTCACCGAGGCCGACCTCCACGCCGCGAGCCGGCCGGGCTCGTTCGCCGGCCTCGACGGGCCCCCGTCGGCGACCGTGGCGGTCGACCCCTCGCGCCCGCGGGCGATGCTCCTCGTCGCGGCGGTGCGGACCGCCTCGGAGGCGTCGCCGCCGCGCTCGCGGCAGCTCCTCGGGGTGCCGGCCGACGCGCTCGGGCACATCGTGCTCCACCGCCTGTCGCTCGCGGAGGCGCAGGAGCTCTGCGCGCTCCTGCTCCGGGACGCGCCGCACGGCCGGCCGCTCAGCATCGAGGCGATCGCCGAGGAGGCCGGCGGCCACCCGCTGTTCATCGACGCCCTGCTGCGGCACCGGATGGCGCAGGACAACGACGGCGGGCCGGTGCGGCTCGACGACGTGCTGTGGGCTCGCATCGGCCGGCTGGACGCGCGGGCGCGGCAGCTGCTCGAGCTCGTCGTGTGCGCCGGCTCGCCGGTGCTCACGTCCGTGGCCGCGCACGCCATGGCGGCGGATTTCGCGGAGCTCACGCGGGCGCTGTCGGTCCTGCGCGCGGCGAACCTCGTGCGGACCGGCGGCTCGGGCCAGGACGAGTTCGTCGAGCCGTTCCACAACCGCATCCGGGAGACGGTGATGGCCCGGCTCGACGAGCAGGCGTCGCGCGGCTGGCACGGCCGGCTGGCGCTGGCGCTCGAGGCCTCGGGGCGCGCGGAGCTCGAGGCCCTCGCCGAGCACTGGCGCGCGGCCGGCGACGCGCAGCGCGCCGCCGGCTACGCGGTGCGCGCCGGCGAGCAGGCCGAGGCCGCGTTCGCGTTCGATCACGCGGCGCGCCTGTACCGCATGGCGATCGATCTCCACCTCGGGACCGGGGCGGAGCGGCGGCTCGTGCTGGCCAAGCTCGGCGACGCGCTGAGCAGCGCCGGCCGCGGGGCCAAGGCCGCGGAGGCCTACATGGCCGCGAGCGACGGCGCGCCGGAGGCGGAGGCGATCGATCTCGGGCGACGGGCGGCGGAGAGCCTGCTCCGCGCCGGCTACGTCGACGCGGGCATGGCGGGCCTGCGCACGGTGCTCACCGCGGTCGGCATGCAGGTGCCGAGGACGCCGGAGCGCGCGGTCGCGTCGCTGATGCTGCGCCGCGCGCAGGTGCGCCTGCGTGGGCTGCACTTCGTGGAGCGCCCGGCCGAGGAGGTGCCGCCCGAGGAGCTCATGCGCATCGACGTCTGCTGGTCGGCGGCGATGGGGCTCGTGATCGTCGATCCGACGCGCGGCGCCGATTTCCAGGCGCGCAACCTGCTGCTCGCGCTGAAGGCGGGCGAGCCCTACCGCGTGACGCGGGCGCTCGCGTTCGAGGCCGCCTACCTCGCGATCGACGGCGACGCGTCCGCGCCCCGCGTCGCCGAGCTGCTCTCGACGGCGGGCTCGCTCGCGGCGCGGCTCGGCCGGCCTCACGCGCTCGGGCTGGTCGCGTTCGTCGGCGGGGTGACGGCCGCGCTGTTCGGCCGCTGGCACCAGGGCATCGCGGATCTCGACCGGGCGGACGTCATCTTTCGCGAGCGCTGCACCGGGGTCACGTGGGAGCGGAGCTGGGCGCACACGTTCGCGGTCTGGGCGCTCTGGTACGGCGGCGAGATCCGCGAGTTCACGCGCCGGGTGTCGATGTACCTGCAGGCGGCGGACGAGCGCGGGGATCGCTACCTCGCCACGAGCCTGCGCTCGTCGCAGAGCAACGCGTTCTGGCTGGTCGCCGACGACCCGGAGTCCGCGCAGCGCGAGGCGCAGGACGCCATCCGGAGCTGGTCGAAGGCGGGCTTCCAGCTGCAGAGCTATTTCGACCTGGTCGCGCGCGCGCACATCGGCCTTTACCTGGGCGAGGGCGAGGCCACGCACCGCTTCTTCTCGGAGCAGCGGGCGGGCATCGAGAGCTCGCTGGCGGTGCGCATCCAGGCGGTGCGCATCATCATCACGCACCTCAGGGCGTGCGCGGCGCTGGCGGCGGCGGCGACGTCGCCCGACGCGGAGGCGCTGGTCGAGGAGGCGACGCGCGCCGCCCGCAAGCTCGACGCGGAGCACGTGCCCTGGGCCGATCCGCTGGCGGCGTCGCTGCGCGCGGCGGCCGCGGCGTCGCGCGGCGAGGCGGAGCTCTCGGCGCAGCTGCTCGCGGACGCGGCGCGCGGGTTCGAGGCCGCCGGGATGGCGCTGTACGCCGCGGCGGCGCGGCGGCGCCACGGTGAGCTGCAGCAGGGCGACGAGGGGCGCGCGGAGGTCGAGGCGGCGAACGGGTGGATGCAGGAGCAGGGCATCGTGAACCCCGATCGGATGACGGCGATGCTCTTGCCGGGGTTCCCTGGGACCGCGTAGTCGGGCGTCGTGGCCGGGGGGGCGGGAGGTCTTGCCGGATTGCCCGGCCCCCGGAGAGGGTGTTAACAGGGGATCGTCGGCCTTGTCATGATTTTTGCGCAATCAGGGACGAACCCGGGCGATCACGTACGAGCCTCATTGCTGCTGGACGGCGGATCGTGATGAAAGCATCCCGTCCAGCGGGATCAACGGAGGATGCTTCCGGCGCGCTGTAATGGCTACCGGGCAGCCCCTTGAGGCATTTCGGCGGCAGTGATACCCGCGTTCTCATGGCCCGCACCGCGCCCGTGCCCAACATCCCCGCGATCCCCGGAATGAACCCCGGCGTGTTCATCCTCGGTGGAGGCGGAGCAGGCGGCGGCAGTGGCGGGCCAGGTGGCGGGGGCGGCGCCGGCGCGCGGGGGGCCGGGGGTGGGAACGGGGGAGCAGCGCGGGCGGCGGCGGCAAGAGCGCGCCGGATCCGGAGAGGTACCCGGAGTGCGGCACGGTCTCGCATCCGATCGATGTCGTGACCGGCACGGCCACGCGTGGCGGTATGCTTATGACGAGCAACATCTCCTGGTCGAGGACACCGACCGCACGGGGCTGACGTGGCATTTCGTCTTCGACAGCCAGCGCCGCGGCATCGAGGCGTGGGGCGACATACCGGGCAGGGTGGATTGGAGCCTGGCCGGCGAGCTGCCGACACATCTCGACGACGGGGAGACGCGGTGGAAGGGGATCCACCACTGCAAGGTGAGCTACTGGGACGTCGGCTTCACCGAGGTGGCCGATTTCAGCCAGACGCGGCGCTTTCACGGCAACGAGCACGGCACGCTCGACAAGCAGGTGATCGGTGGCGCCGTGGTGACGGCCACCTATCGCGAGGACGGCTGGATGACCTCGCGCACGAACGAGCGCAACGGGACCGAGCGGTTCGAGCGCAACGCGCGCGGCAGCGTCGTCCGGTACACCGATCCGCTCGGGCACGTCACGACGATCGAGCGCGACGCGAACGACCTGCCGATCGAGATCGTCGACGCCAGGGGCGGTGCTCACCGGCTCGAGCGCGACGCGCGAGGCAACGTCACCTTGTACGTCGACCCCACGGGGGCGGCGACCTCGCGCCGCTACGACGCGCGCGGGCTCGTGCTCGAGGAGATCTCGCCGAACGGCGAGCGCACGGCGTTCTCCTACGACGCGCACGGCAACTGCGCCGAGGTGACGCTCGCGAACGGCGCCACGTGGCGCTTCCGCCATGACCGGCTCGGCCGGCGCATCGCGGAGGTCGACCCCTTCGGCGCGGAGACGCGCTACCGCTGGTCGGCGCGGGGCGATCTGCTTGCCGTGATCGACGCGATGGGGGCGGAGACGCGCTACGCGTACGACGGCGAGCATCACCTGACCGAGCTCGTCGATGCGAACGGCGGCGTCACGTCGTTCGCCTGGGGCGGCTACCACAGGCTCTGCCTGCGCCGCGACGCGAACGGCCACGAGGTCCGGCTCGGCTACAGCCCGGAAGGTGAGCTCATCGAGGTGCGCAACGAGGTGGGCGAGGTGCACACGCTCAGGCGCGACGGCAGCGGCAAGGTGCTCGAGGAGGTCACGTTCGACGGCCGGACGATCCGGTACGGCTACGACGCGGCGGCCGATCTGGTCGTTCGGTCGCACGGCGATCGGGACAGGGTGCGCCTCGTCTACGACCTCGCGGGCAGGGTGATCCAGAGGGAGTACGGGGATGGCACGATCGAGTGCCTCGACCACGACGAGCTCGGCGCGCTGGTCCGCGTCGCGTGGCCCGGCGGCGAGGTCCAGCTCGACCGCGACGCCGCTGGACGCGTGGTGCGGGAGCGGCAGATCCTCGACGGCGTGGAGCACCGGGTCGAGAGCGCCCATGACCTGGAGGGCGAGCGCGTCCTGCGCAAGACCTCGCTCGGGCACACCGAGGCGGTCGAGCGCGGGCTGTTCGGCGCGCGGCGGCGGACGGTGCTCGACGGGCGCGTGGTCGTCGAGCACGCGAGCGATCTCCTGGGGCGCGAGGTGGCGCGCGCTCTGTCGGGCGGGGGCCGCATCGAGAGCGCATATGACCGGATGGGCCGGATCGAACGGCGGCGCGCGATGGGGGCGCCTCGCGAGGTGCGCGTGGGGCCGGGCGAGCCCGCGTGGGTCGGACCGCGTCCGGAGAACGTCACCGTCGACATGGCGTACCGCTATGATCCTGCGGGCGAGCTGAGCGCCTCCTGGGATCAGCGATGGGGGTGGACCTCGTATCGGTACGATCCCGTAGGTCAACTGCTCGCGAGGGTCCCGGAGCAGGCGCGGGCCGAGGTGTTCCGGTTCGACGCGGCAGGGAACAGCCACGAGGATGGCTCTGACGCGCCGTTGCGGGAGTACGCGCCGGGCAACCGGCTCATCTGCAAGGGGAACGCGCGTTACCGGTGGGATGCCGAGGGGCGGCTCGCCGAGAAGTCGGTGGAGGATCCGGAGACCGGTGCGCGGCGCGCCTGGCGTTATACCTGGAGCCACGCAGGGCTCCTGGAGAGCGTGACCACGCCGGAGGGCGAGAGGGTCGAATTTCGCTACGATCCGTTCGGCCGGCGCGTGGAGAAGCGGGTGGGCAAGGCGCCGGCGAGCGCTCTGCGAGCCTATGCGCCGCGCTCGGTGACGCGGTTCGTGTGGGATGGGGACGTGCTCGTCCACGAGATCTCCCGGCGGGCGCGGGCGGACGGAGATCCCGTGGTGGAGGTCAAGACCTACTGCTTCGAGGACGACGGGTTCGCGCCGGTGGCGCACTGCGACGGTGGCGAGTGGTTCCACTACGTGAACGACCCGATCGGGACGCCGGAGCGGCTCGTCGACGAGCGCGGCGAGGTGGCCTGCGCGCTGCGGCGCGAGGCGTGGGGGCGGACGGAGGCGGCGCCCGGAGCAAGGACCTCGACGGCGATCCGATTTCCGGGGCAGTACGAGGATCCAGAGACGGGGCTTTGTTACAACCGGTTCCGGTACTACGACCCGGAGGTTGGGAGATTCGTCAGCAGTGACCCGATCGGCCTCGATGGGGATATCAACGCTTTTGCGTATACGAACAATGCCATTGGCTGGGCAGACCCGCTCGGGCTGTACAAGTCGGGGCCACTCAATCCGAACCTGCTGGGTAAAGACAAGGCCGGCAAGAAGACCAAGAACCTAACTGAATGGCGACGTTGTGTCTCGAAGTCAGACCTCAAGGGTGAGCGGAACAAGTTCCTGGGAGTAGATCATGTCAAGGTTGGCGAGGGTAAATGGCGCAGTCGTGACGGCACTCGTCAATTTCGCATCAAGCCCGATGATTTTCTGGGGAAGCATGGAATAGGGTATCCCACGGTTACCAATGCGCCGCATGTCCACTTCGAGTTCCTGTCTCCAAATAAATCTGGGACTGGATTTGACGTGACGAAGAACGTTCATGTGCCGCTGAGCTGGTTGCTGTTGTTGGTTATGATATTGCTAAGAAAATCCGGGAAAAGGTCGATTCGTTTCGAGTTCGATCGGGTTGGGGCGCTCGATCTGGAAGCGGCGTTCGGCGAGGTGCCTCGCCCCGTCCTAGCTCTCGTGGATCGAACGCTCTTCGGAGGTCGACAGGCAAGACGAGGCGGATTTGTCGAAATCCCGTTTCATGTATTATCTGATTTTGATGACAGCGGCATGATTCTTTTTTTTTCTGCTGACAAGGTTCTTCTGCGTCTCGATACCGATTCGGTAGACTATGTTCGACATCGACTTCGTAAGTGTGACCCTGGTGGCTTCTTTCCCGCTGAGATCGGCGAGGTGTCACTCGGAGAAAGTGAAGACGTTGTCAGCCTGTACGGGGAGTATAGAGAGCCGCTGTGTCCGGTGTGAGCGTGGGCGCGGTCTCCAGGGCTGACGACGGCCCCCGACGGCACCGCCCGCCCCGCAGCGCTCGCCGCGCGCCAGCCCGCGCTGGGCCTTCGCCGCGGCCACGAACGCCAGAGCAGCCAGGCGGCCATGCCGGGGCCGTGTGGAAGGTCGCTGGGCCCATGCTCCAGGATCGAGCGCGCAGGCTTCCATGCTCGACCTCCCGGCATGGAATGATGGCCGGCCTATCATTCCATGCCGGCGAAGCCAGCATCGACCTCCAGGACGCCAGGATGGATCCACGACCCATCAACCCCCCGGCCGGCGCGCGCGACGCATCACCCCGCGGCCGCATCCACGATGGCCGCGCGCCCGCCCGAGGCGCGCCGCGCCGCCGGGCCCGCGGTCAGGGCTTCACGCGGAGGACGGCCGTGCCCTTCTGCTTGCCGTAGAGCTGCTTGATCTCGATCTTGTACTCCCCGGCCGCGGAGGCGCTGAACTCGACGGGCGAGGCGCTCTGCGGCTTGCCCGTGGGCAGATCCCGCAGCACCCGCTCGATGATCACCTTCCCCGAGGGGGAGCGGATCTTGATGTTGAACGGGGGCGTCGCCTCGTCGTACGCGCGGAACACGAGGCGCACCGTGTCCCCGACCGAGACCGGGGTGGTCTGGCTGATCGTCTCGATGTCGCCTTCGTTCTCGATCGTATCAGACACGCGTCGCCCGTCCCGCGAGGGCCCGCTCCGGCGGCCTCGGGCGGGCATTGTAGACGCGTCCGGCGGAATTTCGCGAATTTGGCGCGCACCACCGGCAGGCGGCGCCCGCGGACGGCGGCCGCCGCCGGGGCGCCCCCGCCGCGGCCGTCAGGTCTTCGACCATCGCAGGCGAGGCTGGCGGGCGGCCCGGGCCTCGTCGAGCCGCCCGAGCACCGCGCTGTGCGGCGCCTGCTTCACGACCTCCGGCGTCTCGTGCGCCTCCTGGAGGATGCTCAGCATCGCGGCCGCGAACTCGTCGAGCGTCTCGCGCGTCTCGGTCTCGGTCGGCTCGATCATCAGGGCGCCCGGCACCACGAGCGGGAAGTACACCGTCGGCGCGTGGAAGCCGTAGTCGAGCAGCCGCTTCGCGATGTCGAGCGTCTTGACCCCGGTCTCCTTCTCGAGCTGGCTGTCCGAGAGCACCACCTCGTGCATGCACGGCTGCGGCACCGGCGCGCTGTAGTGGTCCTTCAGCTTCGCCCACAGGTAACGGGCGTTCAGCACCGCTAGGCTGCTCGCCGCCGTGAGCCCCTCGCCGCCCATCTCCCGGATGTACGTGTACGCCCGGATGAACATCCCGAAGTTGCCGGTGAACGCCCGGAGCCGCCCCACGCTCTGCGGCCTGTCGTGATCCCACGCGAACGCGTCGCCCCGCCGCACGAGGACCGGCGCGGGCTGGAACGGCTCCAGGTGCTTCTTGAAGCAGACCGGCCCGGCGCCAGGACCGCCGCCGCCGTGCGGCGTCGTGAACGTCTTGTGCAGGTTGATGTGGATCACATCCATGCCGACGTCGCCCGGCCGCGCGTGCCCCATGATGGCGTTCGTGTTCGCGCCGTCGCCGTAGACCAGCCCCCCCTTGTCGTGGATGAGCTTGATGATCGTCGGCAGGTGCGTCTCGTACGCGCCGAGCGTGTTCGGGTTCGTGATCATCAGCCCGCACACGTCGCCGTCCGCCCCCTCGCGCTCGATCGCGGCGAGCACCTGCTCGGGGTGGGTCACGCCGTCCGCGGACTTCTCGACCCGCACCGCCACGAGCCCGTTGAGCGCGCAGCTCGCCGGGTTCGTGCCGTGCGCGCTCTCCGGGATGAACACCTTCCTCGGCGACCGCCCCTTCGCCGCGTGGTACGCCCGCATCATCATCAGCCCGGCGAGCTCGCCCTGCGCGCCCGCCGACGGCTGCAGCGAGCAGCCGTCCATCCCGCTGATCTCGCAGAGCGCCTGCTGCAGGCGCCACATCACCTCGAGCGAGCCCTGGCTGAGCTCCTCGGGCGTCATCGGGTGCAGCCGCGCGAAGCCCGGGATGCGCGCGGCCCACTCGTTGACCTTCGGGTTGTACTTCATCGTGCACGACCCGAGCGGGTACATCTGCGAGTCGATGCAGAAGTTCCACTGCGAGAGCCGGAGGAAGTGCCGGAACGCCTCCGGCTCGCTCACCTCCGGCAGGCCGGCCGGCTCGCCGCGCGCGAGCGCGCCGTAGTGGGCTCCCGGGTCGACCTCGGGCACGTCGAGCGGGGGGAGCGAGGCGCCGGTCCTGCCGGGCGCGCCACGCTCGAAGATGGGGGGTTCGCGGAACTGAATGCCTCGCGGCTGCGGTTGGGTCATCGGGTTCTGGTGTTGCTGGTCTTGTCAGAGGCTGGGCGGCTCGGCCTCCGGCTCCGCCGGGGGCTCGGGCTCACCGGACTCCTGGTTGTCGGTGTCCCAGTCGCCGCCGCTGATCTCGGAGGCGCCACTGCCGCCGATCGATTGCAGGTCAGGTAGCATGTTGCGCTGCTTGATGGCCTCCCAGGGCTCCCCGACCTCGTCTTTGTTGCGGCCGATCTCACCCACGAGCCGATCGTCCACGTTCTCGCCCTCCGGCCGCTGGTACTTGAAGTAGCCCCGGCCGCTCCTCGACGCGTTCGGCCCGATGGCGCCGATGGTGTGCTCGGTCCACGTGAACTTGATGAGGTCGCCCGTCGCGGTGCCGTGCAGCTCGCCCCACCGATCCTTCACGGGCCGGAGCCACCGGCCCTCGACCCCGTTGCCCCCGTTGCCGTCGTGCACGAGGTGCAGGTAGCCGTAGAGCTCGCTGTAATAGACCCCCGTCCAGTCGCCGCCTTCGGGCATGTCCCCGGGCTCCACCGTGGCCGTCTTGGGCGCGGGGGTCGAGCTGCAACCGAGCGCCCCAGGCCCGAGCAGCAGGGCGCCGGCGGCGGTGGCGATCCAAAGCCGTCGCGATACGTTCATGGCGGCGGAGCCTAGCACAGCACCTCCCCGCACCCATACCCCTGCGGCGCGCGGTGGTGGGCCCGCTGGGGGCTCGCCTCCGGGGCTGACGTGCAGGCGCGCCACAGAAAGAGGGGCTCGCCGGAACGCACGCCCCGGAGGGGAGCCCCCAGCGGGCCCACCACCGCGCGCGGAGCCAGGGACGCCCACCTCCATCCCTCCGGCGTCCTCACTCACCCACCTCCCCTCCGGAGGGAGCAGCGCGTCGCACCGTCCGACGCGTGCGCGACCGCGTCCGATCGCTGCTCCGCGCTCTTCGGAGCACAACGCATGGCTGGTAAGCTTCCCGCCATGATGAAGTCCTTTGTCTCTCACCGAGGTTTTTTCATTCCCGGGAGAATCGCTCTCTTGACCAGCGTCCTCGCTCTTGCGGCGTGCGAGGGGCGGCTGGGGGATGGCTCCTCCGACGATGGCCGTGGATCGCGCCCGCCGCGCTTCGTCCCCGGCGGCTCCAAGCCGCTGCCGACCGCGGCGTCGTGCGCCGCCGCGTCGAGCGGCTCGGCCGAGGTCGCGGAGCCCGAGCTCTTGCTCGAGCTGTCCGACGACGACGAGAGCGCGTGGCTCGGGTCGCCGGCGGTCGCGGACCTGGACGGCGACGGCGTGAACGAGATCCTCGTCACGCACAACGGCAACATCGTCGCCTGGGGGCCCGACGGCAAGCAGGCGTGGCGGTTCGACGACTCGCAGGATCACGGCCGCATCTGGGCGAGCCCGATCGTGGCGGACTTCCGCGACGACGAGCGGCTCGAGGTCGTCTTCGCGGCGCGCGACACGATCTACATGCTCGACGCGAGCGGCCGGGTCGTCAGCGGCTGGCCGGTCCGCTGGCGCGACGAGGTCCGCTCCCTCGCCGCGGGCGACATCGACGGCGACGGCCAGCTCGACGTCGTCGCCGCGAGCACCGACAACGACCCCGACATCCTGATGGCCTTCCACGCGAGCGGGGCGCCGGTCGCGGGCTTCCCGCCGATCGACAGCGGAACGATCGGGTGCGACGCGCGCCGCAGCGACGACGCCGAGTGCTGGATCGCCGGCGCCTACGATCAGAACCTGGCCGTCGGCGATCTCGACGGCGACGGCGAGCAGGACATCGTCTCTCCGATGGACAACGCGTATGCCGGGTTCTACCGCGGCACGGGAGAGGCCTTCGACGCGAATCCCATGTTCCGGGGCCG
Organism: Sorangium cellulosum; assembly: GCF_004135735.1. Lineage (GTDB taxonomy): Bacteria > Myxococcota_A > Polyangia > Polyangiales > Polyangiaceae > Sorangium > Sorangium cellulosum_F. Next base: position 10,931,479 of record NZ_CP012670.1, read on the forward strand.
ACCCAAGACGCCGGGCGTGCGGTACATGCACGATCTGGAGCTCGCGCAGCAGGGCTTCGGCGACGGCGACGAGCTGCAGGCCTATTTCAAGAACTCGGCCCCTGCGATCGCGGACGTCGACGGCGACGGCGCGCCGGAGGTCGTCATGCTCGCGGCGGGCCAGGACGTCGCTGCGAGGGACCAGGCCCGGGGCGTCGGCCTCTGGGTGGTCCGCCCCGACGCGAGCCGCATCGAGGGGTGGGAGAGCCCGTTCTACGCGTCCGACTACCTGTCCGGCGGCGACGACCTCGGCGGCAACATCGTGGCCGCGACCCAGCAGGTGACCGTGGCGGACATCGACGCGACGCACGCCGGCCCCGAGATGATCTTCGCCGGGCTCGACGGCCGCATCCACGCGGTCCACGCCGACAGGACCGAGTCCTGGGACGTCACGTACACGAACGACACGCAGGTGCTCACGGGCGGCGTCGTGGTCGGGGACCTGTCGGGCGACGGCATCCCCGAGATCGTGTTCAACACCTACTCGACCGACGAGGGGAAGGGCCACCTCTTCATCCTCAACGCGGGCGGCGAGCTGCTCCACAAGGTCCCGCTGCCGGGGCTCGGCGCGATGCCGGTGCCGACGCTCGCCGACGTGAACGGCGACGGGACGGTCGAGATCATCGTGTCGCTCCGCGACGTCGAGTGGATCGACGGCGCGTACCCGGGGCCGTGCGCGCTCGTGTTCACGGTGCCGCGCTCGGCGACGAACTGCCTGCCCTGGCCGACGGCCCGCGGTAACTACTACCGAAACGGCTGGGTGCGCGCCGGCGACTGACGCGACGGGGGGGCGAGGCCCGGCCTGGGCCGCGAGGCGGCCGGGCCGGCCCTCAGGCCGCGAGCGCCTCGCGGCAGGCCGCGACGGTGCGCTCGATGTCCTGCTCCGTGTGGGCGCCGCTCAGGAACGCCGCCTCGTACTGCGACGGAGGCCAGTAGACGCCGCGCGCGAGCATCCCCGCGTGGAAGGCGCTGAAGCGCTTCGTGTCCGAGGTGGAGGCCTCGGCCCAGGAGCGGACCGGGCCCCTCGTGAAGAACAGCGTGATCATGGAGCCGACCCGCTGGACGCACGCGGTCACGGAGGCGGCCTCGGCCGCGGCCCGGAGGCCGCGCTCGAGCGCGGCGCCGAGCCGCTCGAGCCGCTCGTAGAGGTCGGGCGTGAGGCGCTCGAGCGTCGCGAGCCCCGCCGTGACCGCGACCGGGTTGCCGCTGAGCGTGCCCGCCTGGTACACGGGGCCGAGCGGCGAGACGACGCGCATCACGTCGGCGCGGCCGCCGTAGGCCGCGAGCGGCATGCCGCCGCCGACGATCTTGCCGAGCGTGGTCAGGTCCGGCCGGAGCCCGAAGCGCTCCTGCGCGCCGCCGCGGGCCAGACGGCAGCCGGTCATCACCTCGTCGAAGATCGAGAGCGCGCCGTGCTTGCGGCAGAGGTCGATGACGAGGGCGAGGAAGCCGGGCTCCGGCGGGACGCAGCCCATGTTGCCCACCACGGGCTCGAGGATGACGGCGGCGATGTCGCCGCCGCGCGCGGCGAAGGCGGCCTCGAGGGCGGCCGCGTCGTTGTAGGGCAACGACAGCGTGTTGCGGGCGGCGCCCTCGGGGACGCCGGCGGAGTCGGGCGCGCCGAAGGTGGCGAGCCCGCTGCCCGCCTTGACGAGCAGGGGGTCGGCGTGGCCGTGGTAGCAGCCCTCGAACTTGACGAGGACGTCGCGGCCGGTGAAGCCGCGCGCGGCGCGGATCGCGCTCATGGTGGCCTCGGTGCCGCTCGAGACGCAGCGCAGCATGTCGATGCTCGGGTAGAGCGCGCGGAGCGTCTCGGCGAACCGCACCTCGAGCTCGGTGGGCGCGCCGAACGAGAGCCCGCGGGCGGCGGCCTCCTGGACGGCCGCGACCACGGCGGGGTGCGCGTGGCCGAGGATGGCCGGCCCCCAGGAGCCGACGTAGTCGATGTACTCGGCGCCGTCGGCGTCGAAGAGCCGGGCGCCCTCGGCGCGGGCGATGAAGAGGGGGTCGCCCCCGACGGCGCGGAAGGCCCGCACCGGGCTGTTCACGCCGCCGGGCAGGACGGCGGAGGCGCGGTCGAACAGGGCCCTGGAGGCGGGGGCTCGACCGGGGCGGGCTGCAGCAGGAGGAGGAGCGCTGGTCGCGTTCGTCATCGTGCTCCGGCCATAGCAGGGGTGCGGCGGAGGGGCGACGCGGATCCGCGGGCGCCGGGCGCCCTCGGGGAGGGGCGCGCGCGGGGGGAGGGGATGCGCACACGGGCGCCGGCCCTCACGAGCCTTTTCGGCGCGGGCGGGCTTGGCTATTGTGAGCGCCTGGAGAAACGGGGCGCGAGCCGCGGTCCGGAACGCTCCTGGGGCCGCGCGCGCGGCGCGGCTCCCCGACCACAACCGTTCGGTGTGCCATGCGGATCTCCGAGGACCCCGGTCCGGGGCAGCGTCTCGGGCGGTATGAGCTCCTGCGTCTCATCGGCGAGGGCGGGATGGCGCAGGTGTGGGCCGCCCGCATGGAGGGCTCCCGCGGCTTCCACAAGGTCGTCGCGCTGAAGACGCTGATCCCCGCGCTCGCGCGCGATCCGCAGTTTCAGCGCATGTTCCTCGACGAGGCGAACCTCGCCTCGAAGATCCACCACCGCAACGTGGTCGAGATCCTCGACCTCGGCGACACGGACGGCGTGCTCTTCCTGGTGATGGAGTGGATCGACGGCCAGACGATGCAGCGGCTGCTCAGGCCGGGCCTCAGGCCGCATCCGCTCGCGCCGGCGGTCGCCGCGCGCATCGTCGCCGACGCGGCGCACGGGCTGCACGCCGCGCACGAGCTGCTCGACGAGCGCGGGGTGCCGCTCGGCATCGTGCACCGGGACGTGTGCCCGCAGAATATCCTCATCGATCGCGACGGCACGGTGAAGGTGGCCGACTTCGGGATCGTGAAGGCGTTCGAGCGGCTGGGGGACACGACGCAGACGGGCGAGATCAAGGGCAAGGGCGAGTACATGTCGCCCGAGCAGGCGCAGGGCCACCCGGTCGATCGCCGGTCGGACATCTTCTCGCTGGGCGTCGTGCTCTTCGAGGCGGTCACGGGCGCGCTGCCGTTCCAGGTGCTGCACGACCTCGTCTTGCCGCAGACCGGGTCGGTGGAGCCGCCGCGGCCGACGCTCGCGGCGCCGCACTGCCCGCTGCACCTCGAGGAGATCATCCTGAAGGCGCTCGCGCGCGATCCGCGGCGGCGCTTCCAGACGGCGGGCGAGATGGCGGCCGCGCTCGAGGACTTCCTGCTGCGCAGCTCGGGCGTGATGACGACGGCGCAGGTGGCGGAGGTCCTGATCGCGCGCTGCGGCGAGCGGATGGAGGAGGAGCGGCAGAAGATCGCGGCCGCGACCGCGCCGCAGCGGCGCGCGGGGTGGCGGGCCCGGCCCGGCGCCGTGCTGAGCGCGTCGCCGCTCTCGGAGAGCAGCCCGGGGAGCACGCGGCCCGGGGGGCGGCCGGGGCTCGGCGGCCTGATGCGGGCCGGCGACGCGCTGCGGCCGGTGGCGTTGCCGTGGCTGGTGGCCGCGGTGTCGACGGGGGTCGCGGTCGCGTCGCTGATGTTCGTCGCGCTGAGCCGGCCGCGGGGGCAGCGGTTCCAGCTCGACCCGATCGCGGTGCAGATCGAGCCGCGCGCCGCGGTGGTGCGGCTGAACGGCGTGGTGCTCGGCGTGGGCAGCCAGGTCATCGCGCGGCCGCAGCCCGGGGTGTCGCTCTCGGTGGAGGCGCGCTCGAGCGACGGCGCGTCGCAGACGGTGGAGATCACGTCGGAGTCGCCCGCGCGGATCCGGCTCAACCTGGAGCAGGGCGCCGGGCACGCGGAGCAGGGCGCCGGGCACGCGCCCGGGAGCCCCGCGCCGGGCCCGGGCGGCGGGGCGCCGTCGGCGACGAGGTAGCGGAGGGAGCGGCGCTGGCTGGCTCGACGACGGGGGCCCGATGGGGGCGCGGGGCGCGACCTGCGGGCCGGCTCAGGCCGCAGGGCCCGCGGGGTCGCTGCGCAGGAGCCCGTAGACCGCGGTGTCGGTGCACTTCCCGTCGTACCACCAGTTCTGGCGGAGCAACCCCTCGCGCGCGAAGCCGAGCCGCTCCAGCACGCGCATGCAGGCGCGGTTCTCGGGATCGAGCTGCGCCTCGACGCGGTGGAGGTCCATCCTGTCGAAGCCGAAGGAGAGCATCGCGCGCAGCGCCTCGGTCATGATCCCCCGGTTCCAGAACGCGGGCAGGAGCTCGAAGCCGATCTCCGACCAGCGGTGGGGCTTGTTCCAGCGCCAGAAGCCGGCGGTCCCGAGGAGCTCGTGGCTGTCCTTCAGGGAGATGCCCCAGCGGATCGAGGTGTTCTCGCGGACGCCCTCCAGGACGACGGCGATGCGCTGCTCCGCCTCGGCGAGCGCGCTGAAGGGCGCGCGGCCGAAGTAGCGCGTCACCTCCGGATCCGACTGGATGCGGAGGATGCGCTCGGCGTCGCCGGGCTCGATCGCGCGGAGGCGGAGGCGCGGGGTCGACAGGACGGGGAACGGGTCGAACGACACCATGGGCGATGGGGGATGGGCGGGGCTCTGCCGGGCGTCAAGCGTGGGGCACGGTGCGGACGACCACCGTCTGGGTCATCGCGTGGGCGCGCTGTGCGCCGCGGGCGCTGGGCGCACAGCGCGGGGTGACCACCGAACGCGCGCAGGGACGGGGCGGCATCGCGGGCTTGACGGCACGGCGTCCTCGTTCGAGACCTCCGGCGGAGGAGTTCGCATGGCGCCGCTCGAGGATCAGCGTCCGGAGCACCTCGCCGGGATCGACGAGGCGGAGGGCGCGGCCGATGAGGTGGAGGGCGCGCTCGACGAGGCGGAGGGCGCGGTCGGCGAAGCGGAGGGCGCGGTCGGCGAAGCGGAGGGCGCGGCGTGGGGCGGGTGCGATGCGAGCGCCGGGGCGCCGGGGCGCCGCGTCCGCTTCGCCCTGGGGATCTCGGAGCTGCCCGGCAATCGCGCGGTGGTCGTGCTCCACGAGGACGCGTTCCTGCGCTGGCGGCCCACGCCGAGGCGGCCGGATGGCGCCCTGTCGCGGCTCGACGGGGTGGCCATCGGCGCCGCGATCGCGGTCGAGCACGGCGGGATCTGGGACGAGGGGATCGTGGTCGACCGCGTGGTGCGCCCGGCGCGCGCGGGCGGGTTCCAGGTCGACGGCGACGTGGAGCGCTACCCTTCGATCGCGGAGGCCGAGCAGGCGCACGGCCCGCTCGAGGTGGGGGAGCCGCGGGAGGAGCCGTCCTGGCCCGGCGCTCCGGCGATCGAGCTGGGCGAGCCGATCGGGCGCGACCCGCGCGGGATCGGGCGCAGGGCGAGGCGGTAGCCGCGGGCGCGCCGCCGAGCGGGCGCCTGGGTTGCGGCGCACCGACCCAGGTTGCGGCGCGCTGACCCAGGTTGGGGCGCGCCGACCCAGGTTGCGGCGCGCCAACCCAGGTTGCGGCGCGCCGACCCAGGTTGCGGCGTGCCGACCCAGGTTGCGGCGCGCTCACCCGGCCCGGGTGGCCGCGGCCCCGAGGTCGGTGATGGCGTCACCGCGCGCCGCGACCCAGCTATCGCGGGCGCGCAGCCGTTCCCGGTAGGCGACGACCCTGGGCCAGCGCTCGGCGTCGTCGAGGCGCGAGCCGCGGAGCAGGGCGACGGCAGCGCCGACAGCGCAGTCGGCGAGCGAGAGGGCGCTGCCGAGCAGGTACTGCTTTCCGTCGAGCTCTCCCTCGAGCAGGTCGAGCGAGCGCGTGGCCTCGGCGGTGGCCCGCTCCACGACCGCCTCCGCGACCGGCGGCAGCCCGGCCGTGGGCACGACGACGTTCGTCCACCAGATGGCGCTGCAGTGGGGCGTCAGGTGCGCGCTGTCGAAGAACAGCCACTGGAGCGCCCTGGCCTCGGACGCCGGGATGTCGGGCCAGCGCGTCGTCCCGTGGGTGCGGCCCAGGTAGACGAGGATGGCGTTGGACTCCCGGAGCACGAGCGGGCCGTCCTCGAGGACAGGCACCTTCCGGTGCGGGTTGATCTGGGCGAACGACTCGGCGCGTTGCTCGCCTCGAAAGAGGTTGATCTCGACCGGCTCGTAGGAAACGTCGAGCTCGGCGAGGGCGAGGCGCACCTTGAGGGCATTGGGCGAGTGGAGGAACGTGTAGAGACGCATGCAGGCGCCATAGCGCATGCGGCAGGGGTGCGCGAGCGCGCGGCGGCGCGGTCGGGGGAGTCGGGGAGGCGCCCTGCGGTGGGTGGGAGTCGGAGAGGCGCCCGGGAGAGGAGGTGAGGGCCGCTCGGGTGATCAGGTGATGCTGATCACCGGCGGCTCGGCGGGGCTGGCTTCCGGCTTCTTCTCGGGGCGAGGGGAGGCCGATGCGGCGCGCGTCGCGGTGTAGAGGTTGGGGAAGCGGCCCTCGGGATCATCGTAATAGAAGAGGAACCGGCCGACGCGGATGGCCTCGTCGTAATGGCGGAAGAGCAGCTTGGCGGCGCGCGCCTGGTACCCTTTCCAGAGCGCCTGATCGTCGGTCGCCGTCGCGCCGAGCAGGCGGAGGATCTGCTCCGCGAGCGCGCTCGCTTCCTGCTCGTCCTCGGCGCGGTAGTTCCGTTTGTCGTCCTGGATCCGGGCGCGGTGTCGCCGGTACATGTCGGCGGCGCCCGAGAGGTCGTTGGCGAGGTCGAGGTGGCCGCTGCCCGCGCGCAGGTGCGCGAGCTGCGCGGTCGCCTCCGGATCGTCGTCGAGGTGGTATTCGAGCGTCTTCAGCATGCGCGCGCGGATCTCGTAGGCGCGCGCGACGAGGGAGGCGGGCAGCGCCGCGCCGGAGTGCGTGGCCGACGAGAGCAGGAGCTTGTGCCGGGCGAACCAGGTCGCCCAGGCGACGGTCTCCAGGCCGTCGAGCAGCGCCGCGTCGAGGGCGCCCGCCGCGGCGATGGCGGTGATGCGCTGGCGCAGCTCGGGCGCGGAGAGCGCCCTGGCCACGCCGATGGCCTGCACGGCGGCCGCCTGGAGATCGAGCCGCGGGGTGTCCAGCCCGGCGAGCGGCATGGCGTCGAGCGCGGGCTTGAGGCGATCGAATGCCGCCTCGGCGGTGGTGAGCGGGCTGGGTTGCACGGTGGGTGTCCCTGATTGGTTCGGGGTTTGGGGTTCAGGCATAACGGGCAGGTGTAGATCAAAGGAATGGCGGGCGTCATGAGGGAGCACGAAATGGGCGCGCGTCGGGGGTGAGGTCGTGCCGCGTGGTGGGGGGTGGGGCGGGAGCTTCGTCCGGGGGATTGAGGACGCTCTGGGAAGTGCGCGGGGCTTCAGGGCGGGTGGTGGAGGGGGCTCTGGGAAGTGCGCGGGGCTTCGGGGCGGGTGGTGGAGGGGGCTCTGGGAAGTGCGCCGGGCTTCGGGGCGGGTGGTGGAGGGGGCTCTGGGAAGTGCGCCGGGCTTCGGGGCGGGTGGTGGAGGGGGCCCGGCGAAGCGGGCGGGGCCTCGGGGCGGGTGGTGGAGGGGGCTCTGGGAAGTGCGCGGGGCTTCAGGGCGGGTGGTGGAGGGGGCCCGGCGAAGCGGGCGGGGCTTCGGGGCGGGTGGTGGAGGACGGCGGACGTGGGGAAGAAAGCAGAGGTGGGGAAGAGAAGGGAGCCGCGAAACGCCGATACGACGGGGAGCCGGTGATCCGTCCCCGGGGCGAGACACGCAGCGGATGCCCGTGTATCGCAGCCGAGCCCTGGAACGTCAATCACGTTGAAGTTCCGCGGCGATCTGCCGATGGGAGAGAAAACCGCGAGGGCGCATCTCTCAAACAGACGCTGGATCCCTGGTGATGATTGCCGCCCCCCCCTGGGCATTGGTGTTAACCGTTAACCAAGCTCGCCCGGTCGCGCTCGGGGCCCGAAGCCCGAACCGCTGCCCCCTCAGCGGTCACCAACGTGAACGTGGTCGTGAACGTGGTCGTGGTCGTGAACGTGGTCGTGGTCGTCGTCGTCAACGGCTCAGTCGTGAACGTGAACGTCTCCCGGAAATCGCCGCTCTCATTTCCCACGACCCAGCCAGCTCAACCCGCCCGCAAGGGGAGCGAGCTGCCAGCGGACCGCTGAGAGCGAGGAATGAGGCAGATCGTTCACGTCCACGGTTGTGTCGTCGACGACCACGACCACGACCACGTTCACGCTCCGCGACGGAGCCGCCGGGGGCTACAACCTTTTAAATTTGTACGAGTTTCAGCCTGCTTACGAGTTTCAACGCGTTCGGTGATCTAGCTCCCCCGCCTCTGCTACCCTCCCTCCATGGACCGCCACCGCTCGCTCCGCATGTCCCTCCTCCTCGCCGTCGGCGCCGCGGGCTGCACCAGCTCGAAGGGCGGTGACGTCGCGGTCGTCACGGTCCCCGACCCCTACACCACGGCCACCGACACCACCGTCCCGCAACCCGCGCCGTCCCCCGCGTCCGCAATCCCGCCGGCGCCCTCCGGCGCCGAGGGCTGGGTGACCGAGCCGGACGGCACCGTGCACCGCGCCTCGCGCACGCGCTGCGACGCGACCATCGACCAGCCCGCGTGCCGCGGCACCGAGGGGCACCTCGCCTGCAAGACGGACAGCGATTGCAAGGACGGCCCCCACGGCAAATGCGTGAGCGGCGTCGGCCAGATCGGCCCCTTCTGCGGCTGCGAGTACGCCTGCGAGGACGACGCCGACTGCGGCCCCTCCGAGGCGTGCGTCTGCAAGGGGACCGGCGCGCTCCGCGAGCCGCACTCGGTCTGCGCGAAGGCGCGCTGCGCGGTCGACGCCGATTGCCCCGGGGGCACCTGCGGGCTGTCCGCCTATTTCAATGGATGCGGCGAGCAGGTCACGCTCGCCTGCCGCACGCCGAACGACGCCTGCCGGAGCGACGCGGATTGCGCCGGCAGCGAGCGCCCCGCGTCCGCCTGCGTCGCGCTCGAGGCCAGCGACGGGAGCGCGCGCTGGCAATGCGCGGGGGTGACCTGCGCCATCGGCCGCCCCCTGCTCGTCGACGGCGCGCCGCGCGCCGCGGAGGGCGCCGCGCGCGACGACTGGCGCGCGCCCGTGGCGCTCGACGTCGCCCCCCTCGCGCCCGAGGCGCGCGCGCTCGCCGCGGCGCACTACGCCGCCGTGGCCGCGCTCGAGCACGCCTCGATCGCGAGCTTCGCCCGCTTCTCGCTGCAGCTCCTCGCGCTCGGCGCGCCCGCCGAGCTCGTCGCCGAGGCGCACCGGGCCGCGCTCGACGAGGCCGAGCACGCGCGCCTCGCGTACGGCATCGCCTCGCGCCTCGCCGGCCGCGCGATCGGCCCCGGGCCGCTGCTCGAGGCGGCCACGGCGCCGCTCGCGGCCGGCGTCGCCGACGTGGTCGCGGCGCTCGTCGAGGAGGGCTGCGTGGGCGAGACCCTGGGCGCGGCCGAGGCGCAGGAGGTCGCGCGCCTCGCCGGAGATCCGGCGCTCGCCGCGGCCCTCGCGCGCATCGCCGCCGACGAGGCGCGGCACGCGGCGCTCTCCTGGAGGGCGCTCGCGTGGCTGCTCGCGGCCTTCGGCGAGCCGGCGCGCGCCGCGGCCGAGCAGGCGTTCTCCCGCGCCGCCGCGCGCCACGCCCCCGATCCGGCGCCGGGGCCGGCCGCCGCGGGCGGGGCGGAGTCGCTCGGCGTGCTCCCCGCGCGCGCCCTCGGCGCGCTGCGCCGCGAGGTGCTCGGGGAGGTCGTCGCGCCCTGCCGGGCGGCCCTGGCTGGCCTGTTGCGCGACGGCCGCGCTCACGAGGCGCTGACAGATGCGCGCACCTCCGCGTCCTGACCCAGGCGGCGCGGGTGAGCACCGTTCGCGGACAGCTCGCTTCCTGCGCGATTGCATTGCTGGGCTTCTCTGCGTGCTCGCACGCGGGAGCTCGCCCTGCGCGAAGCGACGCACAGCTCCTCCGCCGACGCGCCGCGCGCCGTCTTCGCGCTGCCCGAGCGGCAGATCCAGCCGATCCTCGGCCTGGAGCGCGCGCTCCAGATGAAACGTGATATGTAGCATTCGAGCCGGCGCAGACCGGAGAGCACCACGCACCCGCGACGGAGGAGGATGCATGCTTGTTTATTTCATCGCCGATTATCTGCGCAACCCCGAGCTCCAGATGCGTGCATCCGAGGATCCAGCGGCGGTCCTCGCCGAATACGGGATTACGCTGGACATACAGCAGGCGCTCCGCCGCCACGACCACGCCGCGATCCTCAAGACCGCGCACGACGAGCTGACCGCGCTCCTCACCCCGCCCCATGATGACGACCACGTGAACCTGGGCTGGGGCCCCATCGATATCGTGGTGACGTCGGTGTCGCCTTCGATGGCCAAGGTGAACACCCCCACGCGGCTGACGATCCTCGGGCGTAGCCTCCCTCCGACGGGCAATGCCCGCCTCTCCTTCCGGAACGAGCTGTCGAACGAGCGTGTTGACGGCACGATCCTCAGCATCACGACGGGGCCATACGCCCAGTCGACGCTGCTCGGCGAGGTGACTCTCCCGCTGATCGGGCAGTGGAAAGTCTCGGTTGCCTCCGTGGATCATCCGGCCGGCGCTGGGGAGTGGAACGGCGATATCAACGTAACCGCCGGCTGAGGCGCTGGAGCCCTCTCCGTGATCCAGCCGCTTCCCAGGCTGCTCGCAGGCGAAGCCCGATATGTAGCATACGAGCCGGTGCAGGCCGGGGGCCACGCACCCGCGACGAAGGAGGATGCATGCTTATCTACTTCATTGCCGACTATCTGCGAAATCCCGAGCTCCAGCTGCGCGCGTCCGAGGATCCAGTGACGGTTCTCGCCGAATATGGGATTGCGCTGGACATGCAGCAGGCGTTCCGCCGCCACGACCACGCCGCGATCGTCAAGACCGCGCACGATGAGCTGGCCGCGCTCCTCTCCCGGTCCTCGTTGCGCGGCCATCACGTCATGATGTGGGGCACCCCGCGTATCACGGTGACGTCAGTGTCGCCCTCGACGACCAAGGCGGACTCCTTCACGCCGCTGACGATCGAAGGGTCCAGCTTCCCTCCGGCGGGCAAGGCCCGTCTCTCGTTCCGGAACGAGCAGTCGAATGACTGCGTCGACGGCACGATCGCGAGCGTCACGACGGACCCCCATGGCAGATCGAAGCTGCTCGGCAAGGTCAAGCTCCCGAGGAGCGGGCTGTGGAAAGTCTCGGTTGCCAGCGTGGGCAACCCGGACGGCGCCGGGGTGTGGGACGGCGACTTCAAGGTGACCGCCGGTTGAGGCGCCGGACTCCTCGCCATGCTCCAGCCGCTTCCCGGGCTGCTCGCAGCCGTCGACCCCTTCCTGTCCGACCTCCTGGCCTCGCCGGCGGCACGTCGGCGGATCGCGGAGCGCGCGGCGAGCCTGCCGCCGATCTGGTCTCAGAGCTGCATCGAGTGCCGGCTGACGGCGCAGGCGGAGGATCGCTGTGATCTGCTGTTCTGCGCATCGCGCCAGGGCGGCGGCCAGCGCGCCCTCGCGGCGCGGCTGCGATCCGGCCGCCCGATCCCGGAGCTCGGCCGCGCCCATCGCTTCTGGGAGGCCTGGGCCGATCCGGAGTCCGATATCGGCCGGAACGTCCCGGTGGTGTGGCTGGAGATCGACGACACGACGGACGACCGCGCGCCGGATCCGTTCGTGTTCATGACGCTGGACCCCACGTACGGGAGCGCGGAGAGCGCCTCGGCGGGGCTCTCGCCCGAGCGCGCGCGGGCGCTGGCCGACGAGGGTCTCCGGCGGATGCTGGACGACGCCCCCGACCCGGCGGCGCTCGACCTCTTCGAGCGCTGCGCACGGCTGCTGCCGGAGGGCGGCTACATGCTGCACCTGACCACGATGCCACAGCGCGGCAGCCGGGATCTGCGGGTGAGCGCGGTGATGCCCGCGCACCAGATCTCGTCCTGGCTCGGCGCGATCGGGTGGCCTGGCGATGCGCGGGCGCTCGCCCTGGTGCTCGATCTACCCGGTCGGCCGAGGGGCCTGCTCGCGGTCCACTTCGAGATCGGCGACGCCGTGCGGCCCACCGCGGCGCTGGATTTCAGCCCGCACGCTCGGCCGAACGAGAGCCCAGCCTGGCGCGCGCTGCTGGATCGCCTGGTCGACCTCGGCGTCTGCGATCGCGCTCGAGGGCAGGCGGCGCTCGACTGGGCGGGCACCCAGCTCGTCGATCTGCCCGAGGCCGCATGGTCCATGCACGTCCAGCGCGATCTCTTCTTCAAGCTGCGCGTGCAGCCGGACGGGTCGCTCGAGGCCAAGGCTTACCTTGGCATCCTCTCCTCGTACGCCCTCCTCTGAGGCTCAATTCGGCCGCGTGAACCCGATAGCGGCCGGGAACGACGGCGCGGATCGCTCTCTGTCAGCGCCATGCGATCCACAGCCCGCGGCGCGCCATCATCTCCTCTTCGGCAGCGTGATCACGAACTCCGTGAACTCCCCCTCCTCGCTCTCCACCCGCATCGTTCCCTGGTGCCCCTGCACCACGATATCCCGGCTCAGCGAAAGCCCGAGCCCCGTTCCTTGCCCCGGCGGCTTCGTCGTGAAGAACGGCTCGAACATCCGCGCCACGGCGCCCTTCGGGATGCCCGTCCCGTTGTCCCGGATGCGCACCTCGACGTGGTCGCCCAGGTCCAGGGTGCGGACGCCGAGCTCCGGCGCATAGCTGGCGCCGCGCTCGCGCTTCTTCTGCTGCATCGCATAGAGCGCGTTGTCGACCACGTTGATGAACACGCGCCCCAGGTCGAGCGCCGCCATCTCCAGCGGACCGATCGCCGGATCGTACGTCGCGACGACGCGCACATCGAGCCCGTCCCCCCGCAGCCGCGCGCTCGCGTGCGCGAGCCGCACGCTCTCGTCCACCACGGCGTTCAGGTCGGCCGGCGCGCGCGCCCCGGAGGGACGCCGGGCGTGCTGGAGCATCCCCTTGATGATCGCGTCCGCGCGCCGGCCGTGCTCGGTGATCCGGACGGTGCTGTCGCGTAGCTGGACCAGGCTCTCCTCGAGCTGCGCGAGCGCGTCGGGATCGAGCCGCGCCTGCTGCGCGCGCAGGCCCTCGGTCAGCTCCTGCGCCAGCTCGGACGAGATGGCCGCAAAGTTGTTGATGAAGTTCAGCGGATTGCGGATCTCGTGCGCGATCCCCGCCACCATCTGGTTGAGGGACGCGAGCTTCGCGTCCAGGACGAGCTGCATGCGCTCCACCGTCTCGCGCTCGAGGCGCCGGTACAGCGACGCGTTCTTCACGGCCACGGCCGCCTGGCCCGCGAACGCGACGAGGAACTCCAGGTCCGCCTCGGAGAAGACGTGCGCCGCCCGGAGGTTGTCCACGTAAAGCACGCCGATCACGTCGTCCTTGGGCTCGAGCGGGACGCACATCGAGGAGCGGATCGACTGGGCGACGACGGAGCGCGCCGCATCGAGGCGCGGATCGACCGAGGCGTCGGCGAAGAGCGCCGCCACCCTGTTGTGACGCACGAAGTCGACGATGTGCTGGCTGAAGATCGGCTCGTCGCCCTCCAGGGGTCGCGACGTCTTCACGGCGCGCCTCTCGAGCTGGCCGGTCGCCTCGTTGACGAGCAGGATGACGCCGCGATCCACGTTGAGGATCTGGAACGTCAGATCGAGGATCTTGTGCAGCAGGGTGTCGACGTCGTCGGAGAGCGGCAGCAGCTTGGCCACCTCGATCAGGATCTGCAGCCGAGCCTCCGAGCGCTGCGCGCCCGCGCTGGGCTCGATCGTTCCGGCGAGCTTCACGATGGAGGTGCGCGTCAGCGGGCGGATGGCCTGGGGCAGAGGCGACCCCCCGGCCGAGAGGACGGGATCGGCCATGAAGAGGAGGTCGAGCTCGCCGAGCGTGATCGTGTCGCCGCCCCGGATCTCCTTGCGCTGGACCCGCATGCCGTTCACGAACGTGCCGTTCTTGCTCTGCTGGTCGACGAGGAAGTACCTGCCCTCGGACCGCTCGATCCGCGCCTGGCTGCGCGACAGGCTCCTGTGCGGGATGCAGACCGTCTGGTCCTCCGCGCGACCGATGGTGACGACCTCGTCCCGGATGACGAAGACACGCTCTTCGGGTCCACCGGGGTTGTAGATGAGCGTCGGCATGGCTCCCCTTAAAGCCCAGCGGCTCGATCGCTGTCCGCGCGCGACGAGCTCGTCCTCTCCTCATCGCGCTCGTAGCGAACGAAGAGGCGCCCGTGGAAGCGAATTCCATCATTCCGGCAAGATGCCTCGCATTCGCGCGCGCCCGCGCCGTCGCTCGACGCCGCGGCCCGTATCGGTCGACAAGTAGGCAATGGATCTTCTCAGGGCTAACCGAGTCGTTTCGGCTCGTCAAGCGCCCCGCCGCCGACAGGTCGCCACCCTGGCGGGGCGGCGGCGGGCGGCCGCCGAGAGACCGGTCCTCCAAGGCTCCTCCCCCCGGCGGGAGGACGCGCCGGACGCAGCGACGGTGGGTTGAATTTCGTCGACAGGATCATCGGCAATGTCGGATACTGCGCAGCGTGAACGTTGTTCGCGGACAGCTCGCCTGCTTCCTCGCCACGGTGCAGCGAGCCGCTCCCTGCGCGCTTGCGTTGCTGAGCCTCTCCGCGTGTTCGCGCGCTTCCCATCCGGTGGCCGCGCCGGGGGCTCTGGGCGGCGCTCCGGGAACCACGCCGATCGATCGCGTCTACTCGAAGACGCCGAGCCTGAGCACCGCGCTGCTCGGCAATTTCGCGACGGGCATGGCGCTCGCCGACATCAACGGCGATGGGTGGCTCGACATGGTCGCGTCGAACGGTAACGATGTGAGCCCGCAGCCAATGAATGTTTATCTCAACCGCAGGAGCAAGGAGAGACCGTTCGCGGACAAGCAATACCCGAGCTGGTACTCGGCCGATATTGCGTTCCGCGCGGGCATCGCGATCGGTGACGTGAACGGCGACGGGTGGCTCGACGTGGCCGTCGCAATCCCGACGGATCTGCACTGCGATTCGAGCAAGGGGGGAGCCGCTCTCTACATGAATCGAGGCGGCACGCTCGAGCAGAACCCGTCGTGGCACACGGAGGACGGGTATGGCGCCACGGCAGTGACCTTCACCGATATCGATGCCGACGGCCGGCTCGATCTCGCGGTCGCGGTGTACGGCGAGGGCAATAGGCTCGGCGGCTGCCCGCCCGACGGCAGGACGGCCGGCGGCCATCAGCGGGTCTATCGAAATCTGGACGGCACGCTCGAGGGCAGCCCCTCGTGGAAGAGCGAGCACCCGCTGCCCGCGGCGGCCGTGCTCGCGGCGGACGTCGATCAGGATGGATGGATGGACCTGGCCTTCGCCGGCGACACGACGCAGGTGTTCTACGGCGGTAAGGCCCAGAACGCCCCGCCTCCGCTGGTTCCTGGATGGACCTCGTGCAAGGAGGGGACCGCCTGCAAGAAGGTCATCGCCTCGTACGGCATCGACGCGGGATGGCTGGGCGCGCAGGCCACGGGGCCGCTTTCGCTCGTCGTCGCGACGAATTGCCTCGCCGCGAATCCGTGCAGATCGGCGCTGCTCTTCTACGATCCCGGTCAGGGGACGGCGCCCATCCAATCCTTCCCCGTCCCGGAGAATGCTTCCCAGCTCGCGTTGGGGGACCTGAACAGCGATGGCGTCCTCGATCTCGTGGCCTCCCGGATGGGCGTCACGTTCTCTGGAGCGCCGCTGCTCTTTCTCCAGGGCCCGCTGCTCGAGTCTCCGATCCCGTTCTCCACGGAGCCGCGTACGGTCGGGCAAGGCCTCGCCCTCGGTGACACGCGGCAGCGCGCCCTGCGCGAGGCGGCGCGCACGTTCTCCGCCAGCGCTCCGCGCGCCGTCTTCACGCTGCCCGAGCGGCGGATCCAGGCGATCCTCGGTGTGGAGCGCGTGCGCGGGGGCGGCGCCCGCGAGGCGGCGCGCTTCGCGTGGGCGCCGGGGATGAACTGGATCTCCCTGAGCAGCCCGCTCCAGCCCGGAGAGCGCCTCGTCGTGCGGTACTCGCTCTCTCGGGTGCTCGACGTCGCGGCCGCGGTCATGACGGTCTCGACGCCGAACTGCGGGAACTTTGTGTTCTATAGCAACTATCAGCCGAGGACCGGTATGTAGCATACGCGCCGGTGCAGGCCGGAGGGGCCTCGCACCCGCGGCGAAGGAGGATGCATGCTCATTCACTTCATTTCCGATTACATGCGCAATCCAGAGATCCGACGGCGCGCGTCCGGGGATCCAGTCACGGTGCTCGCCGAATACGGGATCTCTCTGGAGGTACAGCAGGCGCTCCGCCGGCACGACCGTGAAGCGATCCTCAAGATCGCGCTCGAGGAGCTCACCGTGCTCCTCTCCGGGCACAACAAGGATGGCGGCTACCATGTGACGGCCTGGGGCCCCGTCAACATCCAGGTGACGTCGGTGTCGCCTTCGACGGCCACGGTGGACTCCTCCACGCCGCTGACGGTCGAAGGGGTTAGCTTTCCTCCGAAGGACATGGCGTGTCTCTCTTTCCGGCACGAGCAATCGCAGGAGCGCGTCGACGGCACGATCGCGAGCATCACGACGGAGCCATCCGGCCACTCGACCCTGCGCGGACAGGTGAAGCTTCCCTCGGTCGGGCTGTGGAAAGTCTCGGTTGGCGTCAAGGACAACCCGGGCAGCGCTGGGGAGTGGAACGGCGACTTCACGGTGACCGCCGGCTGAGGCGCTGGAGCCCTCGCCATGATCCAGCCGCTCCCCGGGCTGCTTGCAGCCGTCGATCCCTTCCTGTCCGGCCTCCTGGCCTCGCCGGCGGCGCGTCGGCGGATCGCGGAGCGCGCGGCGAGTCTGCCGCCGATCTGGTCCCAGAGCTGCATCGAGTGCCGGCTGACGGCGCAGGCAGAGGATCGCTGCGATCTGCTGTTCTGCGCATCTCGCCAGGACGGCGGCCAGCGCGCCCTCGCGGCGCGGCTGCGATCCGGTCGCCCGATCCCGGAGCTCGGCCGCGCCCATCGCTTCTGGGAGGCCTGGGCCGATCCGGAGTCCGAGATAGGCCGGAGCGTCCCGGTGGTGTGGCTGGAGATCGACGATACGCCGGACGACCGCGCGCCGGATCCGTTCGTGTTCATGACGCTGGACCCCACGTACGGGAGCGCGGCGAGCGCCTCGGCGGGGCTCTCGCCGGAGCGCGCGCGGGCGCTGGCCGAGGAGGGGCTCCGGCTGATGCTGGACGACGCCCCCGACCGGGCCGCGCTCGAGCTCTTCGAGCGCTGCGCGCGGCTGCTGCCGGAGGGCGGTTACATGTTGCACCTGACCACGATGCCCCAGCGCGGCAGCCGCGATCTGCGGGTGAGCGCGGCGATGTTCGTCCACCAGATCTCGTCCTGGCTCGGCGCGATCGGGTGGCCCGGCGACGCGCGGACGCTCTCACTGCTGCTCGACCTGCTCGGTCTGCCCAAGGGCCTGGTCGCGGTCCACTTCGAGATCGGCGACGCCGTGCGGCCCACCGTGGCCCTGGACTTCAGGCCGCGCGCTCGGCCGGACGAGAGCCCAGTCTGGCGCGCGCTGCTGGATTGCCTGGTCGAGCTCGGCGTCTGCGATCGCGCTCGAGGGCAGGCGGCGCTCGACTGGGCGGGCACTCAGCTCGTCGATCTGCCCGAGGCCGCGTGGTCCATGCGCGTCCAGCGAGAGCTCATGTTCAAGCTGCGCGTGCAGCCGGACGGCTCGCTCGAGGTCAAGGCCTACCTCGGCATCTTCTCCTCGTACGCCGTATTCTGACGCTTATCCCCGCCGCGTGATCAGATCGCGGCGGGGAACGGCGGCGCGTAGAGGCGCGACCACCGCTCTGGATCGCGGATCCCGCGAGCCGCCATCCAGGCGTCGGCCTCGCCGATCTGCGCGCGGTCCCCAAGCAGCTCGCCCTTCCGCCGCCGCGCGCACGTGGCGCAGAGATGCATGCCCGCGGCGGCGAAGCCCGCGATGCTCTCGTCGAGCAGCGCGGCGGCGTGGTCGCGCTCGCCTCCCGCCGCGGCGATCGCCGCGCGGACGAGCGCCGCGTACGGCGGCCCGTCCACGCGCCGCTCGGCAGCGAGCGCGTCGGCGTCGCGGCGGCAGGCGCGGAGGCGGCGAGCGCGCCGCCAGAAGGGCTCGCGCTCGCGGCTCAGCGCGATGATGGCGCGCAGCGAGAAGAGCTCGATGCGGCAAAGCGACACCTGCAGGAGGCGGGCGCGCTCGATCTCGGGCCACGCGCGCTCGAGCTGCGCCGCTGCGCGCTCGGGCCGCCCCTCGTAGAGGTCGCAGAGCGCCTCGAAGCGTACCGCGTAGTACTGCTGCACCGTGAACCCGTGGCGGAGCCACGGCCCGATGCTGTGGCGCAAATGCGCGCGGCTGGCGTCGACGTCCCCTTCCGATAGGCGGAGGAGGGCGACGTAGTAGCTGCTGCTCACCTGCGCGTAGGCACCGCCGCGCTCGGACGCCTCGCGCACATGCGTCGCCGCCCGCAGCCCCAGATCGCGGATCTCGCCGAGCTGCTCGAGCGCCTTGAGCGTGAGGCTGATGCCGGCGTCGAGCTCCGCGCTCACGCCGGTGCACTGCTCGTTCAGGATCCGCACGCCGCGCTCGGCGCTCTCGAGCACCAGGTTCCAGCGGCCGAGCCCCGAGATCTCGGCCAGGCCGCGGAAGACCGAGGTGATCCCGAGCAGGTACGGGTCGTCGAGCTCGCGCGCCAGCGCCTCGGCGCGGCGAAGGTAGGCCTCGCCGCGCGCCGCGAAGGGCCCGCCGCCCGTCGCGGCGAGGCTGGCGCCCAGGAAGGCGAGCGCGCGGCCGATGCGGCGCGGCTCCCCCAGGGGGAGCGCGAGCAGGAGGCTGCGGAGGTAAAAGTCGAAGCCGACGAGGACCTGCACCGGGCCGAGCGCGGAGCCGAACGCCCAGCAGAGATCGATGGGCAGGAGCTGCTCGGGCGGGATCGCGTCCGCGGCGCGCGGCGTGAAGTCGACGCCGCGGAGCTGTAGCCGCGCGAGGTGGTAGAGGATCGAGGCGAGCGCGCGGCCGGGCGAGCCGGGGTAGCCGATCCCCAGCTCGCGCAGCAGCGGACGGGCGACGCGCGTCCCCTCCTCGAGGTGGGTGCCGGCGAGGTAGGCCTGCGCGGCGCGGGCGTGCAGGTCGCGCCGCTCCCGGCCGCTCGCCGACCCCGCCGCGTCGAGGTACGCGCCCGCGGCCTCGGCGCACCGGCCGGCGCAGAAGAGGGACTCCGCGAGCCGCAGCGTGAGGCGCGTCGAGCCGTCGCGGGCGCCGCCCCAGGCGAGCGCGCTGCGGTAGAGCGCGGCGGCCCGGTCGAAGGCCAGCGCCGTGAAGGCGGCCTCCGCGGCCTCTGCGGCGTAGCCGCACGCGCGCGCGTCGTCGCCCGCCTCGTGGAAGTGATGGGCCAGGGTGTCGGGCTCGACGCCGCCCTTCGCCTCGAGCGCGCCCGCGAGCGCGCCGTGCAGCGCGCGCCGCTCCGCGGGCGGGAGCTCCGCGACCACGCACGCGCGCAGGCGGTCGTGGTAGATCTCCACCGCGTCGGTGCCGCGCGGCCCGCGCGTCCGGATCAGCGAGGTCGCGCGCAGCAGGTTGAGCACGCCGTGCCGGTCGTCGCTGTCGATCCGGGCGACGGTGAGCGCCAGATCCTGCTCCGGGAGGCGGCCGGCGAGGGCGATGACCGAGAGCGCGCGGCGCGCCTCGTCCGGCAACGTCGAGAGCCGCGCCTCCACGACGCGCGCCAGCGAGATCCGCGGCGCCTCGCCCGCGCGGGCGGCGAGCGCGTGCCGCGCGAGCTGCTCCACGAAGAACGGGCTGCCCCCCGACTCGGCCGCGATGGCCGCGGCCTCCGCGGGGGCCGCGCTCGGCCCCAGCAGCGCGGCCGCGAGGCGCCGCGCGTCCTCGGGGTCGAGGGGGCCGAGCTCCACCTCCACCTCCGGGACGTCCATGCCCCCGGCCTCGCGCAGCGCCGCGAGCTCGCGCAGGAAGGGGCTCTGCGCGGCCTCGTCGTCGCGGTAGCTGACGACCACGAGCAGGTGCGGGGCGTCGGGCCGCGCGACGAGCTCCGCCAGCAGGCGGGCCCCGTCGACGTCGCCCCACTGGAGGTCGTCGAGCGCCAGGACCACCGGGCCGAGCCGCGCGAGGATGCGCTTGAGCGCGCGGAAGGCGGCCTGCCGCTGCTCCACCGGGTCCAGCTCGCGCGGCGGGGTCGGGCGCGGCGCCGCGTCCAGCCCGGGGAGCGCGCGGAGCACCGGGAAGAGCTGCGCCGCCTCGTGGCCGTCGGCCTGGAGGAGGGCCGCCTGCTCGGCCTCGGGCCGCCCGCGCAGCGCGCGGCAGAGCGCGTCAACGGCCGCGTCGAGCCCCTTGTAGGGCAGCGACTCCCACTCGTAGCAGCGGCCCGAGAGCACCGTCACGGGCCGGCGCGCGCGCGCCGACGCGAGGAAGCGCTGCACGACCGCCGACTTGCCGATGCCCGAGAGGCCGCGCACGCGCGCGAGGACGGGGCCGCCCGGCGCCGCCCGCTCGAAGGCGCGCTCGAGCGCCTCGAGCTGCGCCGCGCGACCGAGGAACGCGTGCTCCGCCGGCTCGCCCGCGGGATCGGCAGCGAGGCCCAGCGCGCGGCCGAGCGCTTCGGCGGTCGGCCGCGCGAGCGGGTCGCGCTCGCAGAGCCGGGCGCAGAGCTCGTCCAGATCCGGCGGCAAGCCCGGGCGCAGCGCGCTGCAGCGCGGGGGATCGCGGAGCGTCCGGGCGCGGAGGATCTCGGCGACCGACGCGCCCTCGAAGGCCATCTGGCCCGTGAGCGCCTCGAAGAGCATCATGCCCACCGAGTACCAGTCGGTCGCCGTGCGCGGTGGCTGCCCCAGCACCTGCTCGGGCGCGATGTACGAGGGCGTGCCCTGGACGCTCGCCCGCAAGAAGGGCGCGAAGGGATCCGGATCGCGCTCCCGCGCGAGGCCGAAATCGAGGATGACCAGGCGCCCGCGCCGGTCGACGAGGACGTTGCTGGGCTTGAGATCCAGGTGGAGGAGGCCGGCCTCGTGCAGCGCGGCGACCCCCTGGACGAGCTGGCGCAGCGCGGCGCGCAGGCGCGCCTCCTCCGCCGCGCCGAGCGGCGCGTCCGCCTGGGTGCCCTCGGGGCCGCGGATGTGGCTGAGGAAGTCGGTCCCGTCGATGAGCTCCATCGTGAAGAACCAGGTGTCGCCATCGGCCATGAGCTCGTAGGGCGTCCCGAGGTTCGGGTGCACCACGCGGGTGAGCTGGCGAAACTCGGCCTTGAACCGGAGGAGCCGATCGGGCGCGCAGCCCAGGATCGTCTTCAGCGCGACGCGCTGGCCCCGCTCCTCGTCCACCGCCTCGTAGACGACCCCCATCCCGCCCGAGCCGAGGCGGCCGACGACGCGGTACGGGCCGAGCCGCTCGGGCATCGGCTCGTCGTCGCGCGCCGGGGCGCTCCGCGGCGGCGTGGGCGAGGGCGGCGCGCGAGGCCGCTCGGCCAGGAGCGTCACCGTGCCCGAGGCCATCGTCGCGGTCGTGGCCTCCGCGAGCGGGGGGCGCTGGGGCCCCTCGGGCCGCGCCTCCGCGATGTGGCCGAGCGCCTCGAGGCGGCGGAGCAGGGCCTCGATCTCGGCGGCGTCGGCCTGCTGCTCGAGCTCGGTCACGAGCGCTCGGACCGTGCGGGTCCCGTCGAGCAGCGGCGCGACCAGGCCGTACAGGCGCCGCTCCGCGCCGCCAAGGGCGTCCGGTGACCGGGTGATGAGCCGGAAGCTGCGATCCGAGAGATCCGACATGCCCGTCCTCCTCACCCCAGATGGAAGGGGAGGAGTCGCGCGAAGGCAAGTCGGCGTGTTGCCGCAGCGCGCGAGACGCGCCGGACTGCGCTGACGGCGTCGAGCCGGCGCGGGCGGTGTAACGCCCGTTGACGCGCTGTACGCGCGCGCGTACGTAGTTCTTGTCGTGGCGCAGCAGACGATCGGCGGGAGATACACGCTGCGGCGCGAGATCGGCCGCGGTGGCATGGGGGTCGTCTGGGAGGCCTTCGATCCGCTGCTCCGCCGGCCGGTGGCGATCAAGCGGATGATGCCCGAGCACGTCGTCTCCTGCGAGGCGCGGCAGAGCTTCGAGCAGGAGGCGACGATGATCGCCCGGCTCCGCAACGACCACATCGTCCAGGTCCACGACTACGGCATCGACGACGGATCGCCGTACATCGTCATGGAGCTGCTCGAGGGGGAGGACCTCGAGAGCCGGCTCCGTCGCGCGCGCCAGCTCCCGGCGGCGACCGTGCTGTCGTTGCTCCGGCAGGTCAGCTCGGGCCTCGAGGCCGCGAGCGCGGCGGGCATCGTCCATTGCGATCTCAAGCCCGCGAACATCTTCCTCGCCCGGGGCGCGTCCGGCGAGTCCGTGAAGATCCTCGATTTCGGCGTGGGCTGGAGGCTGTTCGAGGGGCTCGACTGGATGGGCGCGCGCCTCGGGACCCCGGCGTACATGAGCCCGGAGCAGGTCCGCGGCGCGGTCCCTCACCCCCTGGGCGACCTCTGGTCGCTCGGCGTCATCGCGTACCGCGCGCTCACGGGCCGACTGCCGTTCCTCGTGGAGAACCTGTCCGGGCTCATCGTCAGCATCTGCACGGACCCGTTCCCGCCGCCCTCGGCGCTCGACCCCGCCCTGCCCCCCGGCTTCGATCGCTTCTTCGAGCGCGCCCTGGCGAAGGACCGGACTCGGAGGTTCCAGTCGTCCCGCGAGCTCGTCGCGGCCTTCGCCGCGGTGTGCGAGGCGGGCAGCAAGCCCGCCAAGATCCTCGTCGTCGATGACGAGCCCGACATGCAGCTCCTCGTGAAGATGCATTTCCGGCGAAACAAGAGGGGCGCTGACTACGAGCTGGTCTTCGCCGACCATGGCCAGCACGCCCTCGAAGAGCTCCGGAGACACCCGGATATCGATGTCGTCGTCACGGACATCAACATGCCGGTCATGGACGGGCTCTCCCTGCTCGAGCGCCTCCCCGAGGTGAACCCGCTCGCGAGGACGGTGATCGTGTCCGCGTACGGCGACATGGCCAACATCCGTCGCGCCATGAACCGGGGGGCGTTCGATTTCCTCTGCAAGCCGCTCGATTTCAGCGACCTCGAGACGACCCTGGAGAAGACCCTCCGCTCCGTGGAGCAGCACCGGCAGAAGGCCCAGGCGAACGAGGAGAACGATATCCTGCGGAAGTTCATGAACGCGGCCTTCGTCGAGCGGCTCCGGGCGCTCGGGCCCGAGGGGGCGGCCGCGAGCGAGGCGCTGGAGGCCACCGTCGTGTTCGTCGACGTCTTCCGGTTCACCCGCGTCACGCAGGAGCGGCCGCCCGCCGAGGCCACGCGCCTGCTCAACGCCAACTTCGAGGTGATCGTCCCGGTGCTCCTCGCGCAGGGCGGCGTCGTGGACAAGTTCGTCGGTGACGCGGTGATGGCGGTGTTCCATGGGCCGGAGCACCTCGAGCGGGCGCTCACGGCGTGCATCTCGGTGCGCGAGCAACTCGAGACGATCGCGCGGCGTACGGGCGAGGGCTCGCCTTACGCTCACGGGGTGTGCACCGGTGTCTCGACGGGCCGCGTCCTCGCGGCGGAGGTCGGCTCTCACGCGTGCGCCCGGCTCGGCTATTCGGTGCTCGGGGAGGCGGTGAACGCGGCCTCTCACCTCGCGCGCGCGGCGCTGTCCGGCGAGATCCTCGTCGACGACGCCGTCCACCGGGCCGCCTGGGAGGGAGGGGTCACGTTCGAGAGCGCCGGCGCGCGGAGCGTCTGGCCCAGGGCGGCGGCGACGGCGGTCTACCGGGTGGTCGGGCGCGAGGCGGTGCGTCCGCCGCCCGGGGAAGAACCGACGGTCCAGATCGCCGCCTTGGAGCCCAGGCGGGCCTAGCGCGGTTCTGCTACAGCGCCGCATCGCGGCGGTCTCCCGCACAGGAGACGGGCCCAGATCGGCGTTTTCGGCGCGCAGGCGTACTCACGTACGCCGAGCACCGAAAACGTCGAGATGGGCCCGTCTCCTGTGCGGGAGACCGCCGCGCTCTAGCCGAGCGCTACCCAGACCGACTTGAGCTGCGTGAGCTCGTCCAGCACCGCGCGGCCGTTCTCCCGGCCGAAGCCCGACTGCTTGTACCCGCCGTACGGGCTCGCCGCGTCGAACCGGTTGTACGTGTTGATCCAGACCGTGCCCGCCGAAAGGCGCGCCGCCAGCGCGTGCGCCTTGCCGACGTCGCGCGTCCAGATGCCCGCCGCGAGGCCGTACTCGGTCGCGTTCGCGACGCGCGCGGCCTCCTCCACGTCGTCGAAGGGGATGACGCTCAGCACCGGGCCGAAGATCTCCTCGCGGGCGATGCTCATCGACGGCGACACCGCCGAGAACACCGTCGGCTCGACGAAGAACCCCGGGCCCTCGCGGCGCCCGCCGGTCTCGCGGCGCGCCCCCTCGGCCGCGCCGCGGTCGATGTGGCCGAGCACCTTCGTGAAGTGCGCCTCCGAGACGAGCGGGCCCATCTGCGTCGCCGGATCGAGCGGATCGCCCGGCACGAGCCGGCGCGCGCCGCGCGTGACCGTCTCCAGCACGCGGTCGTGCACCGCCCGCTCGACGAGCAGCCGGCTCCCCGCCGTGCACAGCTCGCCCTGGTTGTAGAAGATGGCCGTCACCGCCGCCTTCGCGGCGCCCTCCACGTCCGCGTCCGCGAAGACGATGTTGGGGCTCTTGCCGCCGAGCTCCAGCGACAGCTTCTTCAGCGTGCTCGACGCCGCGCGCATGATCGCCCGGCCCGTGTCCGTGCCGCCCGTGAACGAGATCTTGGCGACGTCCGGGTGCTCGACCAGCGCCGCGCCCGCCTCCTCGCCGTACCCCGTGACCACGTTGAGCACCCCCGGCGGCACCCCCGCCTCCGCGAGGAGGCGGGCGAGCTCCAGCGTCGAGAGGCTCGCCTCCTCCGGGGGCTTGATGACCACCGTGTTGCCCACCGCGAGCGCGGGCGCCACCTTCCGCGCCGCGAGCAGCAGCGGGAAGTTCCACGGGATGATCGCGCCGATGACGCCGAGCGGCTCGCGCACGGTGTAGTTCAGGAACGGGCCCCGGACCGGGATCGTCTCGCCGCCGAGCTTCGTCGCCCAGCCGGAGAAGTAGAAGAACGTGTCCGCCGTGCGCGGCACGTCGATGGTCCGCGCCGCCGTGATCGGCTTGCCCGTGTCGACCGCCTCGAGCCGCGCGAGCTCCTCCAACCGGGCGAGGATCAGCTCGCCGGCCTTCCACAGGAGGCGCGCGCGCTCGTTCGGATCCATCGCCGCCCAGCGCGGGAACGCCGCGCGCGCCGACGCGACCGCGGCGTCCACGTCCTCGCGGCGGCCGCGGGCGAGCCGCGCGAGCGCGCCGCCCGTCGCGGGGTTCGCGGTGTCGAACGTCTCGCCCGAGAGGGCCTCCCTCTCGGCGTTGTCGATCCAGTGCTTCCTCGGGGCCTCGCGCGTCTCGGACATGCCCTCGTCGTAAACCCGCGCGCCCCGCCGCGGCAAGCGGCGCGGCGATGACACGGCCCCTGCCGTGCGGGATACTCGCGCTCACCCATGGATTCCTCCGAACGCCCCACGCTGCCGTCCGTCCCCCCGCGAAGAGTCGTCACCGAGCTGCCCGGGCCGAAGGCGCGCGCGTGGATGGCGCGCGGCGGCTTCGACATGCAGTCGCGCTATCGCGCGGTCGTGATGGACGACATCGCCAGCCGGGGTTGCTCGCTGGTCGACGTGGACGGCAACGTGTTCCTCGACCTGTTCGCGAATTTCGCGCTCGGGGCGCTCGGCTACAACCACCCTGCGCTGGTCGAGGCGGCGCACCGCGAGGCGTTCGTCCGCGCCGCGGCGAACCCGACGTCGACGCCGTTCGTGACGACGCCGGCGTGGTTCGAGTTCGTCGAGGCGCTGGAGCAGCGGTACGCCCCGCGCGGCATGGCGCGGGTCTTCTGCGTCGACGCGGGGGGCGAGGGGGTCGAGTCGGCCCTGAAGGCGGCGTTCATCCGGCACGGCGAGCGGCGGCGGGAGGGGTCGGGGCGGCCGAGGAACCCGCTGGAGCTGCCGGCGGAGCAGCAGGAGGCCATCCTCGACAACGCCGGGACCGACGCGGTCGTCGTGTCGTTCTCCGGCGCGTTCCACGGGCGCGGCCTCGGGCCGATGTCCGCCACGCGCTCGAAGGTCATCCACAAGGCCGATCTGCCCGCGTTCCCCTGGCCCGCGGCCCCGTTCCCCGCGAGCCGCTTCCCGCTCGCGCGCCACGCCGACGAGAACGACCGCGCCGAGGCCGAGGCGCTCGCCGCGCTCGAGCGGATTTTCGCGGCGCACGAGGGCCGGGTGGCGGCGGTGATCGTCGAGCCCGTGCAGTCCGAGGGGGGCGATCGGCACGCGAGCCCGGCGTTCTTCCGGCGGGTGCAGGCGCTCGCCGGGGAGGCGGGGGCCGCGTTCATCCTGGACGAGGTGCAGACGGGCCTCGGGATCAGCGGCACGCTCTGGGCGCACGAGCAGCTCGACCTGCCGCGCCCGCCCGATCTCGTGTGCTTCGGCAAGAAGATGCAGATGGGCGGGTTCTTCGCGACGTCGGCGTACGACGTCGCGCAGTTCGGGCGCATGTACCAGACGCGCAACGGCGACCGCGCGCGCGCCGCGATGGCGCTGGCGACGCTGCGCGCGATCGAGGCCGAGGGCCTGCTCGACAACGTGCGCGCCACGGGCCGCTACTTCCTGTCGCGGCTCGAGGAGCTCTGCGAGCGCTACCCGGCGCTCGCGAGCGAGCCGCGGGGCCGCGGCTTCTTGCTCGCGTTCGACCTGCCGACCACGGCGGCGCGCGACGACTTCCTCGCGCGCGCGCTCCGCCGCGGGGTGTTCGCGAGCTACACGGGGACGCGGTCGGTGCGCCTGCGGCCGCACCTCATCACGTCGGTCGCGGACGTGGACGAGGCGGTGGCCGCCTTCGACGCCGTGCTGCGCGAGATGGCCGGATGATCGTCGATCCGCGCGACGTCTGCCCGGGGGAGGGGCCGGAGAAGGTGGCGCGGGCGCTCGCGCGGTTCTCCGTGGACGAGGTGCGGGACGCGGCGTCGTTCGACGAGGGCTACGCGGCGCTCGACGCGGTCTTCGGGCCGAAGGGCGAGCTCGAGCGGCGCGAGGTGCTCACCGCGTGGTTCGCGGGGGAGCACACGGATCCGGCGGCGCCCGTCGTGGCGACGTACCACATGCTGCTGGCGCGCGGCGTGGACGGCGACGGGCGCCTCGCCGGCGTGCGCGACTGCTACGTCACGCTGGACCGCGCGGCGCGGCGCTGCGTGGTGCTGCTGTCGCACGCCCTCGTGCTGCCGGCCTTCCGCCGCACCGGCCTCGCCGCCCTGCTGCGCGCGGCCCCGGTCGCGCTCGCGCGCCGGGCGCTCGACGCGGCGGGGCTCGGCGGCGCGGAGGTGCTGCTCGCGGCGGAGATGGAGGCCGTCGACCCGGACGACCGCGACACGGTGGTGCGGCTCCTCGCCTACGGCCGCGCGGGGTTCTCGGTCGTCCCGCCGGCGGTGCTCCCGTACGCGCAGCCCGATTTTCGCGACACCGCGGCGCTCGGCGTGGCGCCGGTGCCGCTGCCGCTGCTCGCGGTGGTGCGCCAGGTGGGCGAGGAGGCGCGGCCGGACATCCCGCGCGACCGGGCCGCGTCGTTCCTGCGGCACTACCAGGCCGCCCACGCGCGCGAGGTGAGCCAGGAAGAGCTCGCCCCGATCCGGGACAACGCGCTCGCGCGCCTCGAGGCGTTCCCGGGCGAGCGCGTGCCGCTCGTCCGGATCCCGCGGGGGCCGGAGGAGATCGCGGGCTTCGCGCCGCTGCTCCGGAGCGCGGTGATGCCGCTGTACCCGCCGGCGTGGCGCGGCGAGGCGCCGCTCGACGCGCCGGAGCGGGAGCTCGAGCGGCTCGTCGCAGCGTGGGGGGGTTGAGCGGGGGCGGGCTGCTAGAGCGGCTTCACGCAGGGATCTTCACGTCCGCATCCTGACTGAGGCGCAAACGTCCCGCCTGAGCCGCAGCGCTGCCTGCGCCGGCGGAGGGGCCTGTTCTGTCGGGCGCAGCAGGCTAGGATGGGAGCCGGAGCCGCCCGCCATGACGCCCAGCACAGCCCACGTCCCGATCCGCAGGATCACCGACGAGACCGCCTCGGACGCCGAGGATCTGCTCGCCGTCGAGGAGCCGCTCGAGATCGTCGTCGTCGCGCGGGCCCGCGCGGAGGGGGGGCGCGCCGAGCGCGCCGAGCGCCGCCTCGGCATCACGATGCGCACCCCCGGCCACGACCGCGAGCTCGCGATCGGCCTGCTGTTCGCCGAGGGGGTCATCACCCGCGCCGCCGACGTCGTGGCCGTCGAGGAGGGCGCGGGCGCCTCGGGCGGCCTCGTGCGCGTCACGCTAGGCGATGACGTGCTCATCGACCTCGGGCGCACCGAGCGCGCGCTCGCGGTGGCGAACGCGAGCTGCGGCGTCTGCGGCAAGGCATCGGTCGACGTCTCGGCGTTCGCGCCGCCGGCGCCGCTCGCGGCGGGCGCCCCCCGGATCGCGCCGCGCGTCGTGCACGGGCTCGCCGCGCGGCTCCGCGCCGCGCAGCCGGTGTTCGGGCAGACGGGGGCGCTGCACGCCGCGGCCCTCTTCGACGCGGGCGGCGCGCTCGTCGACCTCCGCGAGGACGTCGGCCGCCACAACGCCGTCGACAAGCTCGTCGGCGCCGCGCTCCTCGCCGGGCGGCTGCCCGATCCGGGCGCGGTGCTCATGGTCAGCGGGCGCGCCGGCTTCGAGCTCGTGCAGAAGGCGCTCCGCGCGTCGATCCCGGTGATGGTCGCGGTGGGCGCGCCGTCGAGCCTGGCCGCCGAGCTCGCGGCGGCGCACGGCATGACGCTCGTCGGCTTCGCGCGGGACGCGCGCTTCAACGTGTACGCGGGCGCGGAGCGCGTCGCCGTCCCGGCGGAGGCGGCGCGATGACCGAGCGGAAGCGCGGGCGGCTCCCCGCGGCGTGGGCCGCCGGAAGAGCGCGTGAACAGGAGCAGCGCCCGCTCGCGCGGGGGGCGCCGTGGCGAGCCTCGACGAGCCTCCCCTCAAGGCTCGCGAGCGGATCGGGACCGCGGCGCGAGGATCCGATACACACCATGCCCGCTGCCCTCGTCGAGCTGGACCTTGACATGGCGGAAAGCCCCGTCGAAGCCGGCAAGGTGGACTTCATCGGTCTCCCACGCGAGCTGCCGCAAGCGGGACTCGCTGAGCTCGTCCTCGCCGGACGTTTTCTCTGAGGCACCCCCGAGCGTGGGCTTGCCGAGGGCGGGGTTGGGGGAGCTCTCCTCGGAGAGCTCGTCAAGCCGGTAGGCCGTGCCCAGGTAGACCTCGTCGATCGAGAGCCCCAGGGCGCCAGCGAGGGCGAGCAGCTTGTACAGCGTCCAGCGCATCTGCTGGAGGATGTCTTCCCATTTCCCCTGGGTGACCTTCCGCTTGCACTCGATGATGTGCGCCTCGACCTGGCCATCGGGTCCGAGGAGGAGCAGCGCGCCGTCGGCGTTCTTGTCCCCCCGCAGGAAGAGGAAGCGTCCCGTCTCTTCCAGTCTCCACTGGATGCAGATGTGCCCTTCCGGGACGATGCACGCCACCTCGGCGTAGCCGTCCTTCTTGGTTTCCTTGACCGTCGCGTGGGAGGGAGGACGGAGCACCTCGTAGAAGGGTCCCCTGTCTCCCTGCGCCGGCGCGATGACCGCGGCGAGGCGCTGTTCAAGGCTGCCCGTGTGCCGTGCCATGACCTACTCGTTCAGGAGGCCGTCGAGATATGCAACATCCTGGCTGAGCTTGACGATCGCCTGGTTGAACGTGGGCATCACCAGGCCGGCCTCGGTGCGCTTCATCGCCACCGTGGTAGAGCGCTCGCCGGTCGGGTCGAGCCTGAGCTCGCAGCCAGAGACGTCATCGAGATCGAGGTAATCCTGCGGGTCGTATTCGAGCTTCTGCTGGGCCTCGGCGCGCTTGTCGGGCGGGAGGCTGCCCAGCTTGATGAGATTGTTGATCTCCTGGCAGAAGTTCTCGCTGTGGGTCGTGACCCAGACGAAGAGCCCTTTATGTACCAGGCGCCCTATGGCCTGAGCGATGCGGCGCTGGAGCGCGGGGTGGAGGTGGGCTTCGGGCTCCTCCAGAATGAGCGCGGGGAAGGACGACAGGTGGCGAAGGACGAGGACCAGAGGGGCGAGCTCCGTGACGAGCGCAGACGAGAGCTGCATCGGTAGCGGCGCCGCGGTCCCCGTCGGGCGATAGCGGTACTCGTTGACGGCACCGGCGCCCGCGAGGAGCTCGACCTCGCCCGTCATGGACTGCTCGAGGAACGCGGCTTCCTCGGCATATCTCTGGGACTGCTCGCGTTTGAGCCCGAACGCCAGCATGTCGATGAAATGGAAGGCCGGGGTGGTGAGATCCAGGGAGAACTCGCGCTTCTCCCCTGTCCTGCGGAAGGTTTCGTGCATGCTCCGGCGCGCTGCGGCCTTGTAAAGGTGCATGAAGCCCGTGCGGGATGCAGGAAGGTACACGGGGGTAGACTCGTCGAAGAGCTCGAGGCCTGGCATGACCGCCGACAGGCGCTCGAACACGGCGGCGCGCATCACGAGCTCTCTGATCCTCATCCGGAGGTAGTCGATCGATGACGACGGGAGCGTGACATGGACGCATTGGTCACCGGGCCAGAGCACCTCCGCCACGGACTGGCCGTCCGGCTCCCTTCGCCAGCGGAGTCGCAGGCGCCGCTCGCCACAGGCGCGCTGGAACGACACGGCGCCGAGGGGGACAGCGTCGTTGTTGAAGAGCCGCCCTGACAGCCGGGAGCGATTGGCGGTGAGCAACGCGTCGAACAATCTGTCGAACAAAACGATCTCATCGTTCGTGAGGTCGTGCTCGAACGACGCCTTCCCCTCCTCGATGTGCTGCGCGATCCACGCGTTCGCCGCCTCCAGCTCGGGACACTGCTGCGGTACCAGCTCGCCCGGGAGCGCAACGAGTCCCCAGAGCAGCGACACCAGATAGCTCTTCCCGCTGTTGTTCGGCCCGGCGAACAGCGTCAGCGGTCGGACGTCCACCTCGGCCCGCTCGATCTTCCCGAACGCCTCCACCGAGAGCTTCCATCGCGGCTTCATGGCCCGTCTATGTCAGCGCTGCCGCTCGGCATCAACCGGGGCCGTCCCGCACGCTGGCGGAACATCGAGCGCGACCTCGAGGGGGCCTGCTCTGCCGGGCGATGCGCGGTAGGATGGTGCGCGGAACGACCCCGCCATGCCGTCCACCACGACCCCCGGCTCGATCCGCAAGATCACCGAGAAGAGCGCCGCGGACGCCGACGATCGGCTCTCGGTCGAGGCGCCGCGCGAGCGCGTGGCCCTCCCCGAGGAGGCGGCGTCGTGACCGCGCGCGACGTCCGCGCCGAGCCGCCGGTCGAGCCGGAGCCGCCCCGGATCGGCGAGTGCAGCGAGGCGGCCGGCGGGCTCGCGGCGGTCGGCGCGACGCTCCAGCACGCGATCGGGGAGATGGGCGTCTCGCGCGCCGTGCGCACGCTCCTGCGCGTCAACCAGGGCGAGGGGTTCGACTGCCCCGGGTGCGCGTGGCCCGAGCCCGAGCAAGGTCGCTCGCTCGCGGAGTTCTGTGAAAACGGCGCCAAGGCGGTCGCCGAGGAGGCGACGCTCCGGCGCGTCACGCCCGACTTCTTCCGCGAGCACAGCGTCGCGGAGCTCTCGAGGCAGCCGGATCTCTGGCTCGGCAAGCAGGGCCGGCTCACCCACCCGATGCTGCTCGACGAGGGCGCCACCCACTACCGGCCGGTGTCGTGGGACGAGGCGCTCGCGATCGTCGCCTCGGCGCTCCGCGCGCTCCGCTCGCCGGACGAGGCGATCTTCTACACGTCGGGGCGCACGAGCAACGAGGCCGCGTTCCTCTACCAGCTCTTCGCGCGCGAGCTCGGCACCAACAACCTGCCCGACTGCTCGAACATGTGCCACGAGTCGAGCGGCGTCGGCCTGCGCGAGGCCATCGGCGTGGGCAAGGGGACCGTGTCCCTCCACGACTTCGAGCTCGCCGACGCGATCTTCGTCGTCGGGCAGAACCCCGGGACGAACCACCCGCGCATGCTCACGGCGCTGCGCGAGGCGCGGAGGCGCGGGTGCGAGATCGTGACCGTGAACCCCCTCCCCGAGGTGGGCAACGAGCGCTTCCGCCACCCGCAGCACCCGGGCGACCTCGTCGGCCCGGGCGTGCCGCTCTCGTCGCTCTTCCTCCAGGTGCGCATCAACGGCGACGTCGCGCTCTTCACCGGGATCATCAAGGAGATGCTCGAGGAGGAGGAGCGCCGGCCGGGGGCGGCGCTCGATCGCGCGTTCATCGCGGAGCACACCCGCGGCCTCGAGGCGCTCGCGGCCGCCGCGCGCGAGGCGCCGTGGGACGACATCGTGGAGCAGAGCGGCGTCCCGCGCGACCGGATCCGGGCGGCGGCCGAGATCGCGATGCGGTCCGAGCGCACGATCGCGTGCTGGGCCATGGGCCTGACGCAGCACCAGAACGGCGTGGCCAACGTGCAGCAGCTCATGAACTTCCTGCTCCTGCGCGGCAACATCGGCCGGCCCGGCGCGGGCCCGTGCCCGGTGCGCGGGCACAGCAACGTGCAGGGCGACCGGACGATGGGCATCTGGGAGCGCCCGCCCGCCGAGCTCCTCGACCGCATCGAGGCGAATTTCGGCTTCTCGCCGCCCCGCCACCACGGCCTCGACACGGTCGCCGCGATCGCGGCCATGGCCGAGGGGCGGGCCCGCGTCTTCTTCGCGCTGGGCGGCAACTTCCTCTCGGCCACGCCGGACACGGCCCTCACCGCCCGCGCCCTCGCCCGGTGCGACCTCACCGCGCACGTGTCGACCAAGCTGAACCGGGCGCACCTCGTGACGGGCAAGCGCGCCCTCATCCTGCCCTGCCTCGGGCGCACCGAGCGCGACGTGCAGGCGAGCGGGCCGCAGTTCGTGACGGTCGAGAACTCGATGGGCGTCGTCTCGAGCTCGCGCGGCAGCCTCCCGCCGGCGTCGGAGATGCTGCGGAGCGAGGTCGCGATCGTGGCGGGGCTCGCCCGCGCGACCCTGGGCGCGAGGTCGCGCGTGCCCTGGGAGGAGCTCGCCGCCGATTACGATCGCGTTCGCGATCTCATCGAGCGCACGATCCCCGGATTCGACGACTTCAACGCGCGCGTCAAGGACCCGCGCGGCTTCGCCCTGCCGAACGCCGCGGCGAGGCGCGAGTTCCGCACGGAGACGGGCAAGGCGAATTTCATCGCTCATCCGCTCCCGCGGCGCGAGCTCGAGCCAGGCGAGCTCCTGATGATGACGATCCGCAGCCACGACCAGTACAACACGACCATTTACGGGCTCGACGACCGCTACCGCGGCGTGCGCGGCGGGCGACGGGTCGTGTTCATGAGCGCCGAGGACGCGGCCGAGCGCGGGCTCGCGCAGGGCGATCTCGTCGATATCACGAGCCGGTTCTCCGACGGCGAGCGCGTCGCGCGCGCGTTCCGCGTCGTGCTCTACGCGATCCCCCGCGGCAACGTCGCGACCTATTTCCCCGAGGCCAACGTGCTCGTGCCGCTCGGCAGCGTCGCCGACAAGAGCCGTACGCCAGCGTCGAAATCGATCATCGTCCGTATCCGGCCGTCTGCGGATCGAGGCGAGTCGACATGACACGCCAGGCGGTTTCAACCCGGTTGTCGCCCAGTGGAGTCCCCTCATGAACACCAACGCTCCGTCCAGCATCGCCCCGCCCATCCCCGGTGAGCCCGAGCGCGCCTCCGTGCGGACCGCCGTCCCGGGCCCCGCCTCCGAGGCGCTCCGCGCCCGGCACGGCCGCTACCAGGACCCGCGGCCGATCCACTTCTACCAGGACGCGCGGAGGAGCCTCGGCAACTACATGGTCGACGTGGACGGCAACGTGTTGCTCGACGTGTACGGGCACATCGCCGCCGTGCCGCTCGGCTACAACCACCCGGACCTCCTGGCCGCGTGGAAGGACGGCCGCTTCGACTGGTGCGCCGGTTACCGCTCCGCGCTCGGGGTCGCGCCGGCGCCCGAGTGGGTCGACCTCGTCGAGAACACGCTGATGCGGGTCGCGCCGAAGGGGCACGCCCGCGTCTTCACCTTCACGACCGGCGCCGAGGCGGTGGAGAACGCGCTCAAGGCCGCGTTCATCCGGCTCGCCCGCCGCCGGCGGGGCGGCGCGGCGCCGAGCGACGCCGACCTCGCGGCGGCGATGCTGAACCGCCAGCCCGGCGTGAACGCCTTCAAGGTGATCTCCTTCGAGGGCGGGTTCCACGGCCGCAGCCTGGGCGCGCTCTCGGCCACGCGGAGCAAGCCGATCCACAAGCTCGACATCCCCGCCTTCGACTGGCCCGTCGTGCCGTTCCCGGCGAGCCAGTTCCCCCTGGCCGCGCACGCGGAGCAGAACCGCGCCGCCGAGGCGCGCTCGCTCGAGGCGGTGAAGGCGGCGCTCGACGCGCACCCGGACGAGGTCGCGGCGGTCCTCGTGGAGCCCATCCAGGGCGAGGGCGGCGACCGCCACGCGAGCCCCGCGTTCTTCCAGGCGCTCCGCCGCCTCACCGCGGAGCGCGGCGTCGCGCTCATCCTCGACGAGGTGCAGACCGGCGGCGGCGGCACGGGCGCGATCTGGGCGCACGAGGCGTGGGACCTGCCCGAGCCGCCGGACATGGTCACGTTCTCGAAGAAGATGCAGCTCGGCGGCTTCTATTGCCGCGAGGAGCTCGCGCCGGCCGAGCCGTTGCGCATCTTCAACACCTGGCTCGGCGACCCGCTCCGCGGGGCGCAGCTCGAGGTGATCCTCGAGGTCGTCGAGCGCGACCGGCTCCTCGAGAACACCCGGGCGACGGGCGAGCGCCTGCTCGCCGGCCTGGAGGACCTGTGCCGCCGCTACCCCGGGGTGCTCTCGGGCGCCCGCGGCCTCGGCACCTTCGCGGCCGTCGATTTCCCCGACGGCGCCCGTCGCGACGCGGCGCTCGCGGCGCTCCGGAACCGCGGGCTCGAGGTGGGCGGCTCGGGCGACCGCGCGCTCCGCTTCCGGCCGGCGCTGGTCTTCGGTCCCCGCCACGCCGCCGAGGCGCTCGATCGGCTCGAGTCGGTCTGCCAATGACCTCGAGCGCGGGCGCCTCGCCCCCGATCCGCGTGTTCCACGCGCCGGGGTACTTCGCGGACATCGGCCAGCACGTCATGCCGATGCGGAAGTTCGCCCTGGTGCGCGAGGCCATCGAGCGGAGCGGCCTGCCCGCGCGCATCGAGGCGCCGGAGCCGGTCGGCGACGAGGATCTCCTGCGCGTCCACGCGCCCGGCTACGTCCAGGCGATCGCGACCGGCGAGCCCCGGGCGCTCGCGGAGTCGCAGAAGCTGCCGTGGTCGCCGGCGCTCGCCGCGGCGGTCCGCCTCACGAACGGCGGCTGCGTGGCCGCCGCGTTCGCCGCGCTGGAGGACGGCATCGCGGGCAACCTCGCGAGCGGCTTCCATCATGCACATGAAGATCACGGCGAGGGCTTCTGCACCTTCAACGGGCTCGTCGTCGCGCTCGAGCGCGCGCGCGCCGAGGGGCGAATCCGCCGCGGCCTCGTGGTCGACCTGGACCTCCATTACGGCAACGGCACCGCATCGCTGCTCGCGTCGCGCCCGTGGGCGTTCGGGCTGTCCATCTACGGGAGCTGGTACAAGGACAACCGGGCGCACCGGGACGTCGAGGGCGAGCGCGCCCCGGACGCGGCCAATCGCTGGTCGGTCCCGGTGCCGAACGGGAGCGGCGGCGCCGCGTACCTCGAGATCCTGGCACGGCACCTCGGCCCCGCGATCGACCGCGCGGCGCCCGATCTGATCCTCTACCAGGCCGGCGCGGATCCTTACCGCGAGGATCCGTACTCGCCGCTCGATCTGTCGCACGACGACCTGCGCGCGCGCGACGAGGTGGTGTTCCGTGCGGCGCTCGAGCGGCGCATCCCGATCGCGTGGGTGCTCGCGGGCGGCTACACGCCCGACGTGAGCAAGGTGGTCGAGGTGCACCTCGGCACGTTCCGCGAGGCGGTGCGGGCGCGGGAGGCGCAGGCGCGCCGCGGGTGACGCCGGCGCCTCCGCGCGCGGGCGCACGGGGCATGCACGCGTTGATGCGGGCGCGAGGTGCCGCGCGATATCGCTCCATGTTGGCGCGACGGTCGCGGCGCTGATCGTGACGGGATGACGCAGCAGATTCGCGAGCTTCTGGGGCGATAGTCTCGGAGGGGCGTGTCTCCGCTCGGTTCAGCAGGCCGATGGGATGACCGCGGGCCGCGGACAGCGAATCGATCGATTGTCAAGTGTATTTACGATGACTCCGCGCGGAGAGGAGAACGCCCTGCTGGCGCATGCGTCGCTGACGCGGAAATGCCGCGGTCAATGGCAGTAAGTGGTGATGGGCTGTCATCGTCTCCAATCGAGTGCGTGTTGACAATGCATTCTGATTGAGGGACCCTGCGCGGGTTTTCACTTTGTGAGACCTTGCGTCGGGGGAAACGATATGCGGCGGGTGGGTTGGCTGCTTCGTCTTGCAGTGGTTCTCGGGGTGGTGCTGGTGCTCGGGCGGGGGCACGAGGGGGTCGCGCTGGCAGGGCCGTCAGGGACTCGGCTTCTGCCGCTCTCGCCCCCAGGCGGCGGGATCGCGCTATCGGCGATGCCGTTGCGATTGCCGCGCGACGACGGCGGGCGCATGGCGACGGGGCCTGATGTCGGTGCGCCGCCGGTCCCGGACGATGGGGCTCCGCACGGCGAGATCGTGCGGCCCGACGAGGCGCGGGTGATCGCGTTCGACGGGGCGGTGCTGGAGATCCCGCAGGGAGCGGTGGACGAGCCGGTGCGGATCACGATCCGTCCGCTCGACCCGGGCGAGGTGCGGCCCATGGGGCGGGCGATGGTGAACGTCACGCCCGGAGGGCGGGCATACCGGTTCGGGCCGCACGGGCTCAAGTTCAAGAAGCCCGTGCGCCTGATGCTGCCCTACGATGAGGG
Source organism: Sorangium cellulosum (assembly GCF_004135735.1). Lineage (GTDB taxonomy): Bacteria > Myxococcota_A > Polyangia > Polyangiales > Polyangiaceae > Sorangium > Sorangium cellulosum_F. The sequence continues at coordinate 10,968,584 of NZ_CP012670.1, forward strand.
CGCGGTGCCTCCGGGGATGACGGCACGGCACATCAGCGGCTTCTATTTCGACGAGGCGCTGGGCCAGTGGGAGCGCGTGGCGCGCGACGGCGAGCCCGCGCAGGGCAAGCTGGCGAGCCTGACCGACCATTTCACCGATTTCATCAGCGCGACCTTGGCGATGCCGGACGCGCCGGGCACGCGCAGCTTCGATCCGAACAGCATCAAGGGGCTCGCGCTGGGCAGCCCGCTCGCGGGCGTGACGTTGATCGCGCCGCCCGAGGCCGGATCGAGCGGCGCCGCGCGGCTGCGCCACGCGATCGAGGTTCCTCCGGGGCGAAACGGGATCGAGCCGGCGATCTCCATCGAGTACGACAGCGAGCATCGCAACGGGTGGCTCGGCGTCGGGTGGGATCTCCGGCTCTCGAGCCTCGAGATCGACACGCGCTTCGGCGTGCCGAGGTATGCGGCGGGAGAGGAGCCGCGCTACCTGCTCGACGGCAGCGAGCTCGTGCCCGCCGTGGCCGACGGGCCGTGCGGGGATCCGTGCGCGTACCGGCGGCGGGTGGAGGGGCGATTCGATCGCATCCTGCGCCGTGGCGGCGGGCCCACCAGCTACTTCTGGGAGGTCACGGACAAGGACGGGACGACCTACGTTTACGGTCGCAGCGCGAGCGCGCGGCTCGACGATCCGGAGCCCGGTCCGGACCAGCCGCGCAACGTGTTCCGCTGGTACCTGGAGGAGGTCCGCGACACGTTCGGCAACCAGATGTGGATCCATTACGGCCGGGATACCGCGCAGGGCTCGGCGCCGCGCATCGAGGTGCACCCCGAGCGCATCGAGTACACGGCGAATGCGTCGCAGGACGTGGAAGCGGCGTATGCGGTGGACTTCGTGACCGAGATCGGGCGGCCCGACGTCTTGCTCAGCGGCAGGCCGGGCTTCCTGGAGCGGACGGCCGAGCGGCTCGCGCGGGTCGACGTGCGGTTCGGAAACACCGTGATCCGCAGCTACGTGCTGGACTACGCGCAGGGCGACTTCGGCAAGAGCCTGCTCCGGGCGATCGCGCTCCACGGTCGAGGCACCCGGCAGGAGGACGGGCAGGTGGCGCTCGGCCAGGAGCTGTATCGCCACACGTTCGATTATTTCACCGCGCCGCGCAACGCCGAGGGCCAGGTGGCGGCGTTCGCGCAGGCGGCCGAGGTGTGGGGGCACGCGCGGCGGGAAGGAGGCCTGTCGCGCTCGGAGGACTCGACCGTCGGCGGCAGCGCGTCCGTGGGGCTGGGCATCGGCCCGTTCTCGATCTCGGTGGGCGGAGGCGGCTTCTCCGGCGACGAGCTGGTGCGCGGGAGCGTGTTCGATCTGAACGGCGACGGGATGCCGGACTTCCTCTACGACGGCGGCAATGCGGGTTTGAGCTTCCTTCGCGCGGCGCCGGGAAACCATCTCGCGACGGCGAGCGTTCCCGGGTTGCTCCAGGACGCCCTCGGCCTGACGGACCGCTCGGGGTGGAGCGTGCACGCGGGGCTCAATGTCGCCGTGCTGAGCGGCTCGGTGTCGTACACGCGGAGCAGCACCGAGGACGAGCGGATCGTGACGGACATCAACGGCGACGGGTATCCCGATCTGGTCTCGACCGGCGCGCTCGGGACCGTGGTCGCCGCGCTGAACGACCGGCGGGGCCGGTTCGGGAGCCCAGCGCCGTGGGGCGAGCTCGGACTGGGCGCGCCCTCGGGGCATCCCGACTTTGCCCAGGCGGCGCGCGAGGACTTCCATCCGGCCGATCCGCTCCTGCGCTGGATCGCGCCGTTCGCGGGGGACATCCGCATCGGCGGTGTGGTGCAGAAGCAGGCGGCGGGCGGCGACGGGGTGCGCGTCGAGATCGTGCAGAGCGGTGAGGCGGAGCCGCTGTTCAACGATGTGATCGACGGGGACGACGTGACGCCGTGCGCCCTTGGCGCGCACGGGTGCGGGGGCGGCGCGCTGACGACCCATGTCGCCGTGGGCGACCGGATCTATTTCCGGGTGAGCGCGGCGCCGACGATCGATCCCGAGGCGGCCGTGGATACGACGGCCGATCTCCTGTCCTGGAGCCCGACGATCACGTACGTGGTCGACGAGGCGCAGCTCGGGCAGATCGGCCCGGACGGGGCGCCGCTCCACCACTTCGACTACAGCCAGGATCACCGGGTCGCAGGGCGGCCCGACGTGCCGTGGGTGGCGCCGGCGGACGGCGTGGTGCGGATCCTGGGCGATCTCACGAAGCAAGAGACGAGCGATGATCTGTGGGTGGCGATCGTGCGCGAGCGCGACGGTGAGAGTGAGTCGCTCCTGCAGTTGCAGCGGGTGGGCGCGGAGGACGGCGGGCTCGAGCTCGACGAGCTCAGGCGCGATGGGAAGCTGCCCGACCTGATCCCGGTGAACGCGGGCGATCGGATCCGCTTCCGGGTGAGATCGGATGTGCCCGACGACCCGGCGCTCATCGCGTGGGATCCGGTGATCCGGTACGAGGAGTACACGCGCGTGGATCGCGCGACGGGCACGCCGCGCCGCGGTCAGGTCGAGTGCGGGGTGCAGCCGAACGGCCAGACCGGGTGCATGCTGCACAACGACGGGCCCGGGGATGTGCCGCTGCCGCTGTCGCTCATCGAGCAGCGGGCGTTCGTGTCGATGCCGGTGGCGCGATGGTTGCCCGGGGCGCGTCGGGTGTCGTGGATCGCGCCGAGCACGGGGACGGCGCGGCTGGACGTGTCGCTGTTCGTGCCGGGGGCCAACTGGTCCGGCAACCCGCTGACGCTGGTGGTGCAAGGGGTGCATCGGCTGCTGTACAAGCATGACTTCGTGGCGCTCAGCAGCGCTGGCAGCTTCTACAACGTGCCCATCGACGTGGAGGTCGAGGCCGGCGAGCCCATCTATGTCGCGGTCTTCGCGGGGCAGATCGCGGACGGCTACTCCGCGACCGCGTGGATTGACGGCGAGCAGGTCCCCGTGGGCCTGCTGGCCCCGTACGCCGCGTCCGAGGTGGGGGCCGGGGGCGCACTGCAGGACCCGATGGCGGGCGGGTTTCACGGCTGGTCGGCGGGTTTCATCAACGGCGATCACGCCTTCTCCGAAGACGAGATCGTGTTCCCGACCCTCGATCCGGAGCGGGGCTTCACGCTCGCGGTGCCGCTGCCGGACGACGAGACGCCGGTCTGGGGCGCGGCGGCGTCGGATGCGTTCCTGGGGGGCGGCGCGGTCATGCCGTCGATCGTGGGCAGGGTCGGTCGGGGCCAGGGGCGGCTCGGGAGCCTGCGCAGCGCGGAGACGTGGAACGCGGAGGTCGCCGCGAGCCTCCCGAGCCTCGGGGCGGGCTACAGCTTCGGCAGCACGACGTCGGAGCGGGATCTGATCGACATCAACGGCGACCGGCTGCCGGACAGCGTGACGCGCGAGGGGGCGGTGCTCAACACGGGGCGGGGGTTCGGGCCGCACGTCGGCTTCTCGCTGCCGGAGCCGCTGCGGCGCATCGAGCAGCGCACGATCCGGCTGGACGTGAGCGGGTCGATCACGGTCGACAGCGGGAACGAGACGATCTCCGAGGTCGCGAGCGACGGGGCCTCCGAGGGTTTCATTCACACGCGCTTCGGCCTGGGCACCAGCTATGGCCTGTCGGCGACGCACGTGGATCTCATCGACATCAACGGCGATGGCCTCGTGGATCAGGTGAAGCAGGATCCCGAGGGCGGGGCGATGACCGTGGCGTTCAACCTGGGGCATCGGTTCACCGCGCCGGTGCCGCTCGCGCGCGAGCGCTTCCAGAAGCGTGACTTCGAAGCCGGGGACCTCAGCGAGGAGCTCGGCGATATCCTTCACGCGTTCACGGACGTGGCCAGCGTGGACGTGGTGCGGCTGGAGGACACGGGCGCGGACAGCATCGCGCCTGGCCTGGACGCGACCGTGGTCGCGGCGGGCGCGGGGTACACGTACACGACGGCGCGGACGGTGGTGGATTTCGTCGATGTGAACGGCGATGGATTGCCCGACAAGGTGATGAAGGCGCCCGAGGAGGAGTCCTTCCGGGTGCAGCTCAACCTCGGCAGCGCGTTCGCGCCGGAAGAGAGCTGGCCGGCGGGGGCGTGGGGCGTGTCGATCGATCCGCCGGAGTACACGTTCATGGGCGGCGGCGACGCGGTGAGCTTCCGCCGATCGGAGAGCTACGAGGGCAGCTTCAGCGTGGAGGTCTGCTACTTCCTCTGCGTCGGCGGGTCGGTGTTCTACTCGGAGGGGAGCGGGTCCTCGCAGCTCGGGTTCGAGGACATCGACGGCGACGGGCTCGCGGATCACGTGCTCAAGCGGGACGGGGACGAGGTCGTGTACGCGCGGGTGAACGCGCTCGGCAAGACGAACCTGCTCCGGCGGGTGGACCGGCCACTCGGCGGGAGCGTCGAGCTCGACTACCGGCGCGAGGGGAACCTGGTGGTGCCGGGCGAGGGGGGGCCGGACGAGGTGGACAGCGCGCCTCTGGTCGACATGCCGTCGAGCCAGTGGGTGCTGAGCGATGTCACCGTGCGCGACGGGGTGGAGGAGACGCCGGGGGTGCACGGCGTGCACGCGTACCGGACGAGCATCGAGACGCACTCGGACGGGATCTACGACCGGGATGAGCGCACGCACCTCGGCTACGGGCTCGTCACGACGACGGCGCTCGCCGAGGATGGCGTGACGGCGATGTCGGTCGAGGACCTCGAGCATTACAACCACGACTTCTACCGGCGGGGCTTCGTGGCGCGGTCGACGCTGCGCGACGGCGACGGGATGCTCTACACGGTGGAGGAGATCGAGCACGCGCCGCCGCCCGAGGGGCTGGAGGCCCGCGTGGGGTGGTTCTTCCCCAGGGAGACGCGGCGGGAGAGCGCGTATTACGAGGGGACGACGGACGATGCGACGGCTCCGCACAAGCGCACGGTCGAGACACGGGACTTCGATGAGCTCGGCAACCTGACGGGGCTGCACGCCTACGGCGAGGAGGACACGGCGGACGATGATCTGCACCAGACGGTCGGGTACACGGAGCCTGGCTCGGCCTACATCGTCAAGCCGGAGTGGATCGAGACGCGGGACGCGGAAGATCGCTTGTTGCGCAAGCGCACGGCAGAGTACTGGCCGGGAACGGGCGCGCTGCGGTCCGTGACGAACGTCATCTCCGGCGGCAAGCGGCCGGACGGGGTGCCGTACGCGGACGCGGAGGCGACGTGGGCGTTCGCCTTCGACGATCACGGCAACCTCGAGACCTCCACCGACCCGAACGGGTACACGGTGACCTACGGTTACGACGCGACGACGCACAGCTTCCGCACGTGCGTGAGCGACAGCTTCGGGTATCACTCGAACAGCGTGCCGAATCTGCTGTACGGCACGGTCGCGCAGGAGACCGACGTCAACGGCCACACGATGGTGCACCAGTATGACGAGTTCGGCCGGCTGAGCGCGGTCTGGGGGCCGAGCGACCTTGCGGAAGAGAGCGCGGTGCCGGTCGGGTGCGAACCGAGCAAGGTCTGGAGCGCGGAGGAGCTGGACGCGCTGGGCGCCGCGGGGGAGCCGACGGTCGGGTTCGAGTACGCGTTGCAGCCGGACCTGTCGGTGGCGCTGCCTGCGTGGGCGAAGACGAGCCACAAGGACGTGCAGCACCCGGGCGACCCGATCGTGACGGTGACGTTCGCGGACGGTCTGGGGCGGGTGCTGCAGACCAGGAAGGACCTGGAGCGGGACACGGGCACGGGGACCGAGGTGGGGATGAGCGTGAGCGGGGCGGTGGCGTTCGACGCGCTCGGTCGCGTGGTGGACCAGGGGCAGCCGGTGTTCAGCACGGAGCCGGACACGGCATTCGTGGCGGTGGAGATGCTGCGCCCGACGCACCTGCAGCACGACGTGCTGTCGCGTGTGCGGCTGGTGGAGCGGCCGGACACGAACGCGCCGGACGGGTACGCGCGGACGGCGATCGAGCACGACCTGTCGATGTTCGAAGGGCGGCTGCTGTTCGAGGAGATGGTGATCGACGCGAACGGCAAGGTGCGCAATACGTACCGGGACGTCGGTGGCCGGATCGGGGTGGTGGAGGAGTTCAACCGGATCGAGGGGGTGGAGCGGCAGATCGTGACGCGGTACGAGCACAACCCGCTCGACGAGCTGGAGCGTGTAACGGACGCGAACGGGAACGTGACGCAGGCGGCCTACGACACGGTGGGCCGCATGGTGGAGCTGGTGAGCCCGGACGCGGGGCGGACCGAGTGGCGGTACGACCTGGTCGGCAACCTGCGCGCGAAGCAGGACGCGGAGCTCGCCCAGCAGGGGCAGGTCATCCGGTACGAGTACGAGCACAACCGGCTGAGGAAGATCGACTATCCGGTGACGGAGGATGTCGTCTACACGTACGGGAAGCCGAACGAGGGCGGCGACGCGAAGGGCAACCGGGCCGGGCGGGTCAAGGAGGAGACGAGCGCGGCGGGGACGCGCAGCTACGGGTATGATCGATACGGCAACGTGGCGGAGCTGACGGCGGAGTTCCCGAGGCTGCGCGAGCCGCACCGGGGGCCGTACGAGGCGACGATGCGGTACGCGTTCGACGCGCTGGGGCGGATGCAGGAGCTGCGCTTCCCCGGGTCGGGCGAGGAGGTCGTGCGTTACGGGTACGATCACGGCGGGCTGCTCATCACGGCGACCGGCGAGAACCAGGGCATCAATCAGCAGCACCCGAACGAGCCGAGGACGACGGAGTACCTGAGGCACATCGGGTACGACGAGCACGGGCAGCGTGTGCGCATGGTGGCGGGCAACGGGGTCGAGACCCGGTACCGCTACGACGAGTCGACGAGGAGGCTGGAGGACGTCGACGCGGACCACCAGAGCGCGCAGATGCGGTGGATGGGGCGGGCGCCGAGGCCGTTCCAGCGGCTGCGCTACCGGTATGACCTGGTCGGCAATATCCTGGAGCTGAACAACGAGGTGCCATACGACGAGAGCCTCGGCGGCAGCGTGATGGTGGCGGCGACGCAGCAGAGGTTCCAGTACGACGACCTGAATCAGCTCACGGACGCGTCGGGGATCTACCAGGAGCGAAGCAACGAGCAGGAGCGGTACAACCTGGGCCTGAAGTACGACGTCCTCGGGAACGTGGAGGAGAAGGGCCAGGAGGTCGCGAAGTACGCCTCCGATGGCCGCGGCGGCTGGAACAAGCAGTACGAGATCCGGGAGAGCACGTACCGGAACGCGTACCGGTACAACGGCCCGAGGCCGCACGCGCCGAGAGAGGTGGACGAGTACGTGGTCGCGGAGTCACAGCCGCGGCTGCGGGAGCTGCGGTACGACGCGAGCGGTCGCCAGATCGAGTGGCGGTACCGGGGCAGTCCTCAGCGCAGCCTGGAGTGGGACGAGGACGGTCGTCTGGTCCTGGTCAAGGAGAACAACCAGGAGATCTCGCGGGCGCTGTACGACGGCGCGGGCGAGCGGCGGGTGCACCTGCACCGGGTCGCCGGGGAAGAGGAGACGGCGTATGTCGACCAGCACCTGGTGCTGCGGAACGGGCAGTACGCGACGAAGCACATCTTCGCGGGGGAGACGCGGATCGCGAGCAAGCTGGACGCGGACTGGCTCCCGGTGCCGCCGGTGCTGTACTACCACCCGGACCATCTCGGGAGCACGCAGTACGTCACGGACGCGGACCAGGCGCTGAGCCAGCACGCGGAGTACCTGCCGAGCGGGGAGCTGTGGGCCGACCAGACGGATTCGCGGTTCCAGAACCGGCAGCCGTACCTGTTCAACGGCAAGGAGCTCGACCTGTCGACGGGGCTCTACCACTACGGGGCGCGGAGCTACGAGCCACGGCTCGGGGTGTGGTTGAGCCCGGATCCGATCCTCGACCAGTACATGCGGGGGGCGCCGAACGGCGGCGTGTACGACCCGATTCATCTAGGGCTATTTACGTACACGCGGAATAATCCGCTGAAATTCGTCGATCCAACGGGGCTCGCTGAGACATGTGTCGACGGTGTCTGCCAAGAGTTCGTAGCGCCAGAGGATGTGAGCTCTCAAGTCTCCACGCAGCTCGTCGACCAATGCGCCTCGGCCTCATGCATGAGCTTAGGTACTCGCCTGCAGCATTGGCAGGAGATCGATCGAACGCGAACCGCGGCCGAGGACAAGCCGCTGGAGGCGTCGCTGATCGATCCGATTGATGTAGTGGGTATGAGTGCAGCCACCACCTTGGCCAAGATCGGCAGAAAAGTCATTGTCAGAATTGCCGCACTGAAGGCTGGTGCAAATGCGGAGGTGGTAGCTGCTGCGAAGAAGGCAGGCGATGTTATACATCTCCCGCAGTCCTTGGGAGCTGCTGCAAAAGATCTCTTCGTGCGCGGCGGCGGGAGGTTGGTGAGTCGAGAAATAACTCAGGTGGAAAGAATTGCCTCTGGGCGAGGAATCAGAGAGGTCAACAGGCTGGTGCGCGAGTATGGAGGCAAGCCAGCGAATTGGTACAAGATGAAAGGTGTTGCAGCTGTTGAGCGAGTTGGTGGCGGAATCGGACGTGCAGAAGTTCACTGGTACCAGGGGCACGGTGTAGGCCGTGTCGAGTTCAAGGTAAAGAAATGGCTGGATTTATGAGGGTTCGCTGCGTCAACAATCGCCCTTTCCTCCGGGAGCGAGGGGGGGCACTGGTGCGGGAATTTGGCTCGGGAGAAATGGTTAGTTTGACTAGAGGGCGAGTGTACGAGGTTCTAAATATGGAGCGCGGTTGGTATAGAATTGTGGACGATACGGGAGATGATTACATCTATCCGCCGGATATTTTTGAGATTGTGGATTAATGCTGTGATTGTGGGTTTTGGTATGATTGGAATGTGATGGGGTCACGTATGCGATCAAGCGAAACTGTCGAGTTGTTCGGCGGCCTGGATTTAGCGGATGAGGAAGATCGACTATCCGGTGACGGAGGATGTCGTCTACACGTACGGCGCGCCGAACGAGGGCGGCGACGCGAAGGGCAACCGGGCCGGGCGGGTCAAGGAGGAGACGAGCGCGGCGGGGACGCGCAGCTACGGGTATGATCGATACGGCAATGTGGCGGAGCTGACGGCGGAGTTCCCGAGGCTGCGCGAGCCGCACCGGGGGCCGTACGAGGCGACGATGCGGTACGCGTTCGACGCGCTGGGGCGGATGCAGGAGCTGCGCTTCCCCGGGTCGGGCGAGGAGGTCGTGCGTTACGGGTACGATCACGGCGGGCTGCTCATCACGGCGACCGGCGAGAACCAGGGCATCAATCAGCAGCGCCCGAACGAGCCGAGGACGACGGAGTACCTGAAGCACATCGGGTACGACGAGCACGGGCAGCGGGTGCGCATGGTGGCGGGCAACGGGGTCGAGACGCGGTACCGCTACGACGAGTCGACGCGGAGGCTGGAGGACGTCGACGCGGACCACCAGAGCGCGCAGATGCGGTGGATGGGGCGGGCGCCGAGGCCGTTCCAGCGGCTGCGCTACCGGTATGACCTGGTCGGCAACCTCCTGGAGCTGAACAACGAGGTGCCATACGACGACAGCCTCGGCGGCAGCGTGATGGTGGCGGCGACGCAGCAGAGGTTCCAGTACGACGACCTGAATCAGCTCACGGACGCGTCGGGAATCTACCAGGAGCGGGGCAACGAGCAGGAGCGGTACAACCTGGGCCTGAAGTACGACGTCCTCGGGAACGTGGAGGAGAAGGGCCAGGAGGTCGCGAAGTACGCCTCCGATGGCCGCGGCGGCTGGAACAAGCAGTACGAGATCCGGGAGAGCACGTACCGGAACGCGTATCGGTACAACGGCCCGAGGCCGCACGCGCCGAGAGAGGTGGACGAGTACGTGGTCGCGGAGTCGCAGCCGCGGCTGCGGGAGCTGCGGTACGACGCGAGCGGTCGCCAGATCGAGTGGCGGTACCGGGGCAATCCTCAGCGCAGCCTGGAGTGGGACGAGGATGGTCGTCTGGTCCTGGTCAAGGAGAACACCCAGGAGATCTCGCGGGCGCTGTACGACGGCGCGGGCGAGCGGCGGGTACACCTGCACCGGGTCGCCGGGGAGGAGGAGACGGCGTACGTCGACCAGCACCTGGTGCTGCGGAACGGGCAATACGCGACGAAGCACATCTTCGCGGGGGAGACGCGGATCGCGAGCAAGCTGGACGCGGACTGGCTCCCGGTGCCGCCGGTGCTGTACTACCACCCGGACCACCTCGGGAGCACGCAGTACGTCACGGACGCGGACCAGGCGCTGAGCCAGCACGCGGAGTACCTGCCGAGCGGGGAGCTGTGGGCCGACCAGACGGATTCGCGGTTCCAGAACCGGCAGCCGTACCTGTTCAACGGCAAGGAGCTCGACCTGTCGACGGGGCTCTACCACTACGGGGCGCGGAGCTACGAGCCGCGGCTCGGGGTGTGGTTGAGCCCGGATCCGGTGCTCGCCGACTACATGACCGGCAGGATCAACGGGGGGGTATACCGGCCGATCAACCTGGGGCTGTACACGTACACCTGGAACAACCCGCTCGTGCTCACGGATCCCACGGGGCAATGGCCGACAGCAGAGGAAATCGAAGCGGGCCTGGCGCGTGCAGGGGACACCGTGCTCGGTTTCTCGTACGGATTTGTGCTTGGCGCGACTCCCGTCGTCGGCAATATGGCCGGGTTCCTCCCACCCCCGCGAGACACCGAATCGTTCCGGCTCGGTATGGGAGCGGGGCAGATGGCAGGCGGCGTCGTTCAGATGGCCGCGGGCGGAGCAATCGCCGGAGGATCGGCTGCCGGCGGCGTCGCGGCGACCGTCGGCTCGGGCGGAACGGCGGCACCCGTGGCGGTCCCGGTCACGGTAGCAGGCGTCGAGGTGGGCGCGGTGCTCATCGTCAGCGGCAAAGCCGCTGTGATGCAGGGCGTCGTCACCATGCAGATGGCGGCGGCCGGTGGGGACAGTAACGGCGGAAAGTCGACGTCTCAGGCCGCAAGGGGAGGACTGGGTATTCCAGTCAACAAGGTCGTGAATAGCAATATGCCACATGCTGCCGAAAGGGCAGTGGAGCGTGCGGGATTTGGCACCGTGAAGGAGGCCCGCGCTGCGCTCCAGGAGTTTGGAGCTGGAATCGAAAAGGGTGGCCTGCCAAGCGGAGCCATTCGAGATACTGCGCACGCCGATCGGGTGATTGTTCCTGGGTTCGGGCAGGGAGGCGCTGTCGTCTACCAGGTTAAAGACTGATGCATCCCCTCATATAGTCCCAAGAATTTCACGGGTTACGGCGTGCTCACGGAGCACCTCGCCGTACGCTGTCATGAGTTGAACAAGCCGCTCTTCCCGCATGTTGGGAATGGCTGTGTACCAGTAGCATCCCTGGTTATAGAGCGACAAGGTTCGATGCTTCACGGTATTGGTCTTCAGGAGGCGATCGAGGCCGGCCCGTTCTCCTGCCTCCCCAAGGAGCGTCAGGAGCACGTGCGCAAAGGCAGCTATAAGCAGAAGTCGGTCGCGTCGGGCAGTGTCGCCAATATGTGTGGCGGAGAGACCCATGCCAAAATGAACGTTCTTGACGTCGCGGAACGTCTCCTCGATGCAGAAGCGACGGCCGTAGAGCTTGGTCACCTGGCTCGCCGTCAGGTCGGCACGGCTGGTTGCGAGGCACCATGGCTCCTTCATCCGCTTGTCGTGAACGAGCACGACCGCCGCGATGGCCGTCTTGTCCTGCGTGACCCGGACGTTCTTCAGCATCTTTGCCCGTCCGGTAGATGTGAGCCATTCGCCTGCAGGACGCGCAGTGTCATCAGCATCGGTGACGATGATGCACTCACGGAACCGAATGATGTAGTCCCAGCCCAGATTGCCGAGATGTGCGTACCGCTCCTGGTCGCCGAAGCCCCGGTCCGCGAGGAGTGTTACTCGAGTTGCTTTCGGAAGAATCTCGTGCAGCCGCTCAATGACCTCGTCTTCATAGGCGTTGCGCTTGCCAGCCAACGACGACTTCTTGACCGTCCTCCAAATAAGCGGCGTTGCTCGCCCGTGACGAGTGATCAAGTACAACGCCAACGTGGCGTGGTCATCGACATCAAACTCCGTCCAGTCGAGAGCGACCAGCAGCTCCTCTCGCGGCCCCACCACGAAGCGGACCCAAGCGTCGAACAGAAGCCATGGGGACACATTGTTGTTACTCAGCAGGCGATCAACTTGTTTGGTCGCGTGCTTGGGGCTACCGTCTCTTGCCCACGCCATCCCTCGCCCGATCACGTGAATGCAAAGGGAGACCGAGTGCAGAACGCCCAGGGTTGCCAGCGACAAGGACAGCACGGTCTTGACGTGCAGGTCGACTTTCACAGCGGCGTGAAGGAACCGCTCGATGCTACTCGCGCTGAGCCCTACGCGCTCGAGTTGCCTGCGAGCCCTCATCGAATGCGACCGCTCCTCCGAGCGCGTCGTCGTCAAGTTCCCCTTCGCCTTGCCTTCCGTGCACGCGTCGACGCCCGCCGATTGCCTCATACTGATACTATTCCGGCCAGCGACCGCAGATTCTCACGTATTCGTCGTAGGCTCACCCGAAACACCTGAGCCTCGTGGGCCCATGCAAACAACTGTCCCACATTGGTGCTCAGTGGAAGCGGTGTGCCAGCGGCGCGGGAATCGACGAATTTGCCGTATAAAATGAGGGGATCTGTCAGGGTTAAAGAAGGAACTCTGAAGCTGAAGACAGTCCTGGAGTGGAGGTCGCCACAATGAGCGAATCAGAGTCAAAACTGAATGGTGGAGGATTCGAGTTGCGCGTGTCCGAGGATGATGCCGATGTGGCATACCTTCGGCTGCCGTCTCATCCTGGAACCAGTCCATGCAAGATGTCCAAGTCCGTTCGACTGCGTGACCTGATCGGAAACTACGAGGGGCCGGACGTGGTGCTTGATTTCGACTTAAGAGGGGTTCTTGTTGGCATTGAGGTCCTGGCCTAGTGGACTGTTCGACAAGTTTTTTTAACATATTCCCCTGGGTGGCGTAAGCTTCGGCATGCGAGGGCGACCACCCAGGAAGATCGAGCTGTCGCGGCAGGAACAGGCGCTCATGAAGCGGTTGACACGCGTGAGGGCGCTGTTCGGCTTTCTCAGCGTGGATTTCGCGCCCGCGGGGTACGAGGCGACGCGCGAGCGGCGTTCTGCCGACGAATGCGACGTCAATTACAATTGGGCGTGCTCAGCGCGCCGCGACGGCACACGCCCCCCTTACCCCCCGCCATGATTTCGGCTGGTTCCGAGCTCAATTGAGCCGGCGAGCGAGCTGCGAGCGCACTGGCACGTGCAGGGTCGTGCCGCGACCCGACCGGGCCAACCTTCCAGGCACGAGGATCAGCGCGCGTCGCAACCACGGCGTTCGCCAGCTCGCGAGGTGCCCCTCTGTGCCAACGTCGGGTGAGACAGGCTCCCCCTGGAAATCTGTGGTGAGAGGGCGGAAAATGGACCTGACCCATGCCGAAGCCTTCCCATCTCCGATCCGTCGATCCTACCCCCGCCCCAGCGGCGCAGGGCGCTGCTCCCCGCCCGAGTGGCGTCGCCGTCGAGACCCTGCCGAAGCCGGGCAAGAGGCGGAAGTTCTCGGCGGCTGAGAAGCTGCGCATCGTTCGCGCAGCGGCCGCGTGCACCGAGCGCGGGGACATCGAGGCGCTGCTGCGCCGCGAGGGCATCTACAGCTTTCTCCTGGCGGCGTGGCGCAAGCAGCTCGCCCTTCACGGCAGCGAGGCTCTCGCGGGGCGCAAGCCCGGCCGCAAGCCGAAGCACGACGCGAAGGACCGGCGCATCGCCGAGCTTGAGAAGCGCTCGGCGCGGCTCGAGGAGAAGCTCGCGCTCGCTGAGAAGCTCATCGACCTCCAAAAAAAAGTCTCTGCCATTCTGGGTGTCAATCTCACGACCGACGAAGAGCGCTGATGGACGTCATCGAGGAGCTCGATGACCCGCACGTCCCCATCGCTCAGGCGTGTGCGGCGCTCGGCGTCAGCCGCGCCACGCTTTACCGGCAGACCCAGCCCGCGAAGCCGCCCGCGCTGACCGGGCCCGCTCCGAGCCCACGCCGGCTCAGCGACCCCGAACGGCAAGCCGTGCTCGACGTGCTGCACAGCGAGGAGTTCGTCGACCAGCCCCCGCCAGAGGTCTACGCGACGCTGCTGTCGCGCGGCGTCTATCTCGCCTCCATCCGCACGATGTACCGCCTGCTCGCGGCGTCCGGCGAGAGCGGCGAGCGACGCGCGCAGCGTGGGCCGATGAAGCATGCCAAGCCGACGCTCACCGCCACGGCTCCCAACCAGATCTGGACGTGGGACATCACCAAGCTGCGCGGGCCGCTGCCCGGGGTCTTCTACTGCCTGTACGTCGTCCTCGACCTGTTCAGTCGCATGACCGTCGGCTGGCTGCTCGCCGAGCGCGAGAGCGCAGAGCTCGCCGAGCACCTGTTCGCGGAGACCGTCGCCCGCCACGACGTCGAGCCCGGCTCGCTCACGGTGCACGCCGACCGCGGCTCCGCGATGAGGTCGGAGGGGCTCGCCCAGCTCCTCGGCTCGCTCGGCGTCGTTCGTAGCTTCAGCAGGCCTCACGTCAGCGACGACAACGCCTTCTCCGAGTCGCAGTTCAAGACGCTCAAGTACCAGCCCGACTATCCGGACCGCTTTGCCTCGCTGGCTCACGCACGAGCGTGGTGCCAGGAGTTCTTCACCTGGTATAACGACCTTCATCAGCATTCTGGACTTGCGCTCTTCACACCTGCTGATGTATTCTATGGCCGAGTCGAAGATGTCGCGGCTCGGCGCCAGGTCGCCCTGGACACGGCCTACGCCGCGCATCCGGAACGCTTCCCAAACGGGCCGCCCGTCGTGCGCAGGCCGCCCGCTTCGGTAGTCATCAACCCGCTGTCCGTCGACGACGCCGCCTCCGAGGCCGCGGCGCCGACGCACACGGCCACCACCCGCGCCGCGCCCGAATCTGGCGTCACGCACACCGCCGTGCCGCAGCCGCCCCGACCGGACGCTGCCCAGAGCCGGAACGCGCTCCTCAGCGCCATGCCCTCATAGGATTCTCGTCCGGCCTGTCTCAAACCTGTTGGCATTCTCCGCCGTCCCTTCGTTTTCGCAGATGCCTCAGGTACCGTCGTCACCGTCGATCGTCTGGCCATGCCATATCAATTCCGAACAGCCGCGACATTTTCTCACGCCTCCGAGATTTCTGTCACCGGATGGACCTACCCGCCCAGAAAACTCCAATGATTTCGTGTCAGTTTGGGATCTACACCCATGCAGCTAGGTCGCAGATTCCGAACATGACTCGTGAAGGGCTCCAGCGAGCTGGTGTCACTCGAAATATCGCCGAGGCATGGGCAAAGTTCTATCGAAACGAGACTCTTCGTAATCCTGCTAATCCATCTGCCCAGGGGCGCGCAGAGCTCATGGAAGCAGCAGTCAAGATCCTACGATGAAGGGAATAGCAAGGAACATGAGCGATATGTATAATACGCATGGAGTCATTTCTGTTACCAATAGCAACGACTCCGAGATTCGTCTCACCTTGGAGCCGTGGGCCGAAGAGGTGGTGCTTTCACCAGGGCAAAGCGTACAGGTTGCGTTTTCAGGTCCGCAAGGTGGACATATGGAAGTGGATCTGAGGCCTGGGGCGGTGATCTTATACGGCTGGGAAGGGTCCGTCTTCTCCGTCAAAGGCAGTGAGCGATGAGCGGGCGAGGAAGCTGATGTATTGAATGTTGCGCGTCAATGGCTGCCCCACTTCAGGCTTGAGCCGACGCACAGCTTCCGCACGTGCGTGAGCGACAGCTTCGGGTATCACTCGAACAGCGTGCCGAATCTGCTGTACGGCACGGTCGCGCAGGAGACCGACGTCAACGGCCACACGATGGTGCACCGGTACGACGAGTTCGGCCGGCTGAGCGCGGTCTGGGGGCCGAGCGACCTTGCGGAAGAGAGCGCGGTGCCGGTCGGGTGCGAACCGAGCAAGGTCTGGAGCGCGGAGGAGCTGGACGCGCTGGGTGCTGCGGGGGAGCCGACGGTCGGGTTCGAGTACGCGTTGCAGCCGGACCTGTCGGTGGCGCTGCCTGCGTGGGCGAAGACGAGCCACAAGGACGTGCAGCACCCGGGCGACCCGATCGTGACGGTGACGTTCGCGGACGGGCTGGGGCGGGTGCTGCAGACCAGGAAGGACCTGGAGCGGGACACGGGCACGGGGACCGAGGTGGGGATGAGCGTCAGCGGGGCGGTGGCGTTCGACGCGCTCGGTCGCGTGGTGGACCAGGGGCAGCCGGTGTTCAGCACGGAGCCGGACACGGCGTTCGTGGCGGTGGAGATGCTGCGCCCGACGCACCTGCAGCACGACGTGCTGTCGCGTGTGCGGCTGGTGGAGCGGCCGGACACGAACGC
Source organism: Sorangium cellulosum (assembly GCF_004135735.1). Taxonomy (GTDB): domain Bacteria; phylum Myxococcota_A; class Polyangia; order Polyangiales; family Polyangiaceae; genus Sorangium; species Sorangium cellulosum_F. The sequence goes on from NZ_CP012670.1 coordinate 10,985,002, forward strand.
GCCGGACGGGTACGCGCGGACGGCGATCGAGCACGACCTGTCGATGTTCGAAGGGCGGCTGCTGTTCGAGGAGATGGTGATCGACGCGAACGGCAAGGTGCGCAATACGTACCGGGACGTCGGTGGCCGGATCGGGGCGGTGGAGGAGTTCAACCGGATCGAGGGGGTGGAGCGGCAGATCGTGACGCGGTACGAGCACAACCCGCTCGACGAGCTGGAGCGTGTAACGGACGCGAACGGGAACGTGACGCAGGCGGCCTACGACACGGTGGGCCGCATGGTGGAGCTGGTGAGCCCGGACGCGGGGCGGACCGAGTGGCGGTACGACCTGGTCGGCAACCTGCGCGCGAAACAGGACGCGGAGCTCGCCCAGCGGGGGCAGCTCATCCGGTACGAGTACGAGCACAACCGGCTGAGGAAGATCGACTATCCGGTGACGGAGGATGTCGTCTACACGTACGGGAAGCCGAACGAGGGCGGCGACGCGAAGGGCAACCGGGCCGGGCGGGTCAAGGAGGAGACGAGCGCGGCGGGGACGCGCAGCTACGGGTATGATCGATACGGCAACGTGGCGGAGCTGACGGCGGAGTTCCCGAGGCTGCGCGAGCCGCACCGGGGGCCGTACGAGGCGACGATGCGGTACGCGTTCGACGCGCTGGGGCGGATGCAGGAGCTGCGCTTCCCCGGGTCGGGCGAGGAGGTCGTGCGCTACGGGTACGATCACGGCGGGCTGCTCATCACGGCGACCGGCGAGAACCAGGGCATCAATCAGCAGCGCCCGAACGAGCCGAGGACGACGGAGTACCTGAGGCACATCGGGTACGACGAGCACGGGCAGCGTGTGCGCATGGTGGCGGGCAACGGAGTCGAGACCCGGTACCGCTACGACGAGTCGACGCGAAGGCTGGAGGACGTCGACGCGGACCACCAGAGCGCGCAGATGCGGTGGATGGGGCGGGCGCCGAGGCCGTTCCAGCGGCTGCGCTACCGGTATGATCTGGTCGGCAACATCCTGGAGCTGAACAACGAGGTGCCGCTGGACGAGAGCCTCGGCGGCAGCGTGATGGTGGCGGCGACGCAGCAGAGGTTCCAGTACGACGACCTGAATCAGCTCACGGACGCGTCGGGGATCTACCAGGAGCGGGGCAACGAGCAGGAGCGGTACAACCTGGGCCTGAAGTACGACGTACTCGGGAACGTGGAGGAGAAGGGCCAGGAGGTCGCGAAGTACGCCTCCGATGGCCGCGGCGGCTGGAACAAGCAGTACGAGATCCGGGAGAGCACGTACCGGAACGCGTATCGGTACAACGGCCCGAGGCCGCACGCGCCGAGAGAGGTGGACGAGTACGTGGTCGCGGAGTCACAGCCGCGGCTGCGGGAGCTGCGGTACGACGCGAGCGGTCGCCAGATCGAGTGGCGGTACCGGGGCAGTCCTCAGCGCAGCCTGGAGTGGGACGAGGATGGTCGTCTGGTCCTGGTCAAGGAGAACAATCAGGAGATCTCGCGGGCGCTGTACGACGGCGCGGGCGAGCGGCGGGTGCACCTGCACCGGGTCGCCGGGGAGGAGGAGACGGCGTACGTCGACCAGCACCTGGTGCTGCGGAACGGGCAGTACGCGACGAAGCACCTCTTCGCGGGGGAGACGCGGATCGCGAGCAAGCTGGACGCGGACTGGCTCCCGGTGCCTCCGGTGCTGTACTACCACCCGGACCACCTCGGGAGCACGCAGTACGTCACGGACGCGGACCAGGCGCTGAGCCAGCACGCGGAGTACCTGCCGAGCGGGGAGCTGTGGGCCGACTAGACGGACTCGCGGTTCCAGAACCGGCAGCCGTACCTGTTCAACGGCAAGGAGCTCGACCTGTCGACGGGGCTCTACCACTACGGGGCGCGGAGCTACGAGCCGCGGCTCGGGGTGTGGTTGAGCCCGGATCCGGTGCTCGCCGACTACATGACCGGCAGGATCAACGGGGGGGTGTACCGGCCGATCAACATGGGGCTGTACACGTACACCTGGAACAACCCGCTTGTGCTCACGGATCCCACGGGGCAATGGCCGACAGCAGAGGAAATCGAAGCGGGCCTGGCGCGTGCAGGGGACACCGTGCTCGGCTTCTCGTACGGATTTGTGCTCGGCGCGACTCCCGTCGTCGGCAATATGGCCGGGTTCCTCCCGCCCCCGCGAGACACAGAGTCGTTTCGACTCGGCATGGGCGCGGGGCAGATCGCAGGTGGCGTCGTTCAGATGGCCGCAGGCGGAGCGATCGCCGGAGGATCGGCTGCCGGCGGCGTCGCGGCGACGGTCGGCTCGGGCGGAACGGCGGCGCCTGTAGCGGTCCCGGTCGCGGTGGCAGGCGTCGAGGCGGCGGGGGTGCTCATTGCAAGCGGCAGTGCCGCTGTCATGCAGGGCGCCGTGACCATGCAGATGGCGGCTACGGGTGGAAACAAAGGAGGGAGTAGCGCTGCCGGAGGACAACTGAAATGGGGTAACCCCAAAAGTGTACCTACCTATGGGCACTCGTTTGAGAGGCATGGGGCAGGGGCGAAGAATACCGCCAGGCTCACTGGTCGAGCGGCAGGTACTAAGGAACCGCAGGGACAATGGTTAGATAACGATGCGGCTGCAGCGTTCCTCGCGGAGCAGAGGTCATCTATAGCTGAGGTCAAGGTTGTTGAGATTCCCAAAGGTCTAGGGCAAGTCGTTCGTTCTGACGGTGCGATAGTGCCTGCTACTAAGGCCGTTTTGGTGCCTGCGCCGAACGGCGGATATAAACCGCATATCCGATAGAGTGAACATGGGGTTTGTGATTCAGTTGGTTGTTCCGCGTTGCGTTCGTTTGGTCGAGGAGGAGGTGCGGATCTACGATAATGAATTGGACGATGTTAGGTCAATAATCCACGATGTTTGCTCTGTGATTCATGATATTCCAGGTGTTGAGTTTCGTGTTGCGATCTGTTCCGATGAATTGTGGCCAGTGACGGTGGACACAGATCTGTGTGTGGTCATGGAGCAACTTCCTGATGTTATTCGTGGTATCAAGGCTGGTGCGTTGGCTAAGTTAGACTTTTACGAGCAAGGAATCGAGCAAAGCGTCGCGTTTCGGGTGGATGGTAGCATTGTGGTGGTGGAATGTCGTCGTCTTGTCGACCCTGATAGGCACCCGAAAGGTGTGACCGTTGTTCCGGTGGCTTACGTGTTGAGCTCGTTGTGTGGGCTCGCTACGGAGTTCGTTCGAGTTGGTCGTTTTGTTTGCCCCGTTGCGACTAGTCACCCTTGGTTCGTGGATTGGTGTAGGGGTCTGATGCCGCTGTTAGGACGGGGCGGTGGCACTTGACGCGCTCGTTCGCGTGGAGGACCAGGGGCAGCCGGTGTTCAGCGTGGAGCCGGACACGGCGTTCGTGTCGGTGGAGATGCTGCGCCCGACGCACCTGCAGCACGACGTGCTGTCGCGTGTGCGGCTGGTGGAGCGGCCGGACACGAACGCGCCGGACGGGTACGCGCGGACGGCGATCGAGCACGACCTGTCGATGTTCGAGGGGCGGCTGTGGTTCGAGGAGATGGTGATCGACGCGAACGGCAAGGTGCGCAATACGTACCGGGATGTCGGTGGCCGGATCGGGGCGGTGGAGGAGTTCAACCGGATCGAGGGGTTGGAGCGGCAGATCGTGACGCGGTACGAGCACAACCCGCTCGACGAGCTGGTGCGTGTAACGGACGCGAACGGGAACGTGACGCAGGCGGCCTACGACACGGTGGGCCGCATGGTGGAGCTGGTGAGCCCGGACGCTGGGCGAACCGAGTGGCGGTACGACCTGGTCGGCAACCTGCGCGCGAAACAGGACGCGGAGCTCGCGCAGCGGGGGCAGCTCATCCGGTACGAGTACGATCACAACCGGCTGAGGAAGATCGACTATCCGGTGACGGAGGATGTCGTCTACACGTACGGCGCGCCGAACGAGGGCGGCGATGCGAAGGGCAACCGGGCCGGGCGGGTCAAGGAGGAGACGAGCGCTGCGGGGACGCGCAGCTACGGATACGACCGCTTCGGCCACGTGGCGGAGCTGACCGCGGAGTTCCCGAGGCTGCGCGAGCCGCATCGAGGGCCGTACGAGGCGACGATGCGGTACGCGTTCGACGCGCTGGGGCGGATGCAGGAGCTGCGCTTCCCCGGGTCGGGCGAGGAGGTCGTGCGCTACGGGTACGATCACGGCGGGCTGCTCATCTCGGCAACCGGCGAGAACCAGGGCATCAATCAGCAGCGCCCGAACGAGCCGAGGACGACGGAGTACCTGGAGCACATCGGGTACGACGAGTACGGGCAGCGGGGGCCCATGGTGGCGGGCAGCCGACCTGCGCGCGCGACGCGCTCGTGTTCCGGGCGGCGCTCGAGCGGCGCGATCCCGATCGCGTGGGGGCTCGCGGGCGGCTACACGCCCGACGTGAGCAAGGTGGTCGAGGTGCACCTCGGCACGTTCCTCGAGGCGCTGCCGGCGCGGGAGGCGCAGGCGCGCCGCGGGGGACGCCGGCGCACCCGCGCGCGCAGGGGGGCCATGCGAGCCTCCGGGCCTCCTGGCGACGCGCTGATCACGACCTCCACCGTGTCACCCCGGAATGTCCTCACGTACCGGACCCCGCATCCACCACTCCGCGATATCGAGCTCCACCGCGTCGAACGGCTCCGCGCGTACCCGTGCCTCCCCGACCGCCACGCCAAGCTCCAGCCATTTGCCCTCGTGGAGCCGGCTCCAGGTGAACGTCTGCGCGTCAAGATCGACATACCAGATCCAGCGAACGCCGATGCGCGCATAGAAGGGGCGCTTGATACCCTGCGTGTAGGCGCGCATCCTCGGCGAGAAGATCTCGCAGAGCCAGTCGGGGGCGATGCGAATGGGATCGTCCTCGGGCAGCTCGGGCAGGCGCTCGCGCTGCCAGCCCGCTAGGTCGGGGGAGAACTCCGGTGATCCTTTCAGCTCGATGCCAGGCTCCGGCAGGATCCACCATCCTCCCGGGCCGCCGCGGCTGCGGTCATAGGGATCGATGAGCTCATGATCGATGAGCGACAGCACGCGCTGGTGGCGCGAGCGCGGGCGCGGCTGGGTGTACAGCACCCCCTCGATGATCTCGCCCTTGATGTGCGGCGGGAGCGCCTCGAGGTCGGCCATGGTGGCGGGGTCGAGCCTGCGTGCAGGGGCAGCCATCTCCGGGATCCTGCCCGGCGGGAGGCGTTGCGGCAACGAGGCCGTCCAGGAACGAAGCCTCGTCGTCCAGGAACTCGGGCGCCCCGTCCAGGAACTCGGGCGCCCCGTCCAGGAACGGAGCCTCATCGTCCAGGAACTCGGGCGCCCCGTCCAGGAACCGAACCCCGCCGTCCAGGAACCGAACCCCGCCGTCCAGGAACCGAACCCCGCCGTCCAGGAACTCGGGCGCCCCGTCCAGGAACGGCGCCAGGTAAGCTATCTTGCGCTTCCGCGGCGCGCGAGCGCCGGGACCCGCAAGCAAGGTAATCTGCGACCGCCATGGCCGATCTGAACGACCCCGCCCGCCTCGCCGCGCTGCACGGCGCCATGCTGCGCACCGACGCGGACGCCATCCTGGACGATTGCGTGGCGCAGGCCGCTCGGCTCGCGCGGGCGCCGATCGCGTTCGTGAGCCTCGTCCTCCGCCACATCCAGCTCCTGCGCGCGCACCACGGCCTGCCGCTGGAGCTCGCCGTGAGCTGCGCGACGTCGCGCAGCGACTCCTTCTGCCAGCTCGTCGTGCTCGACGAGGCGCCGCTCATCGTCGAGGACGCCCTGCGCGACGCGCGCGTGCCCAAGGCGCTCGTCGAGCACTTCGGCATCCGCGCCTACGCGGGCGTGCCCGTGCGGGTGCACGGACACGTGGTCGGCTCGCTCTGCGTGCTCGACGTCGTGCCCCGCCGCTTCGAGCCGCGCGTCCAGGGCGGCCTCGATCAGCTCGCCCTCGACGTTTCACAGCGGCTCTCCGCGCTGGTCGAGGGCGTGCCCGCGTCCTGCACCCGGAGAGGCTCGGCCGAGGCCTGCGCCGCCGCCAAGGAGCGCCTCGTCCGGATCGAGCAGGCCACGCGCGTGCTGGAGCGCGCGCTCCTCGCCATCGCGCCCGTCGTCGCGGTGGCGCAGGGCCCGGCGCCGGCGTGGGCGCCGGTGTCGCCGGCCGGCAGGGCGGGCGTGACGCCCGGCGACCTGCGCGCGGCCGTCGGGTGCTGGCACGACATGGGCCCGGTCGCCGAGGAGCTCTGCGAGGACGCCGCGGCCCTCGAACGCGACGCCCCGTTCGAGGCGGCGTCCGGGATGACCGCGGCGGCGCGGGCGCTCGCGCGGGACCTGGCCGAGCTCGGCCCGCTCGTCCGCCTCGCCGAGGGCGTGCTCGATGGAGTGCTCGACGGCCCCGCCGCCGCCAAGGGGACGCGCGCGGTGCGCAGCGCCTCCGACGCGCACCAGGCCGCCTCCGCGGCGGTGCGCCAGATCCGCGCGCGCCTCGAGCGCATGCGGTCGGCGCCGGCCGGCAGCGCCGCGGCGCCGACCGGCAGCGCGGCATAACGCGAGAGCGCCGCAGGAGCGCCGCGAATCCGCGCGGCAGCCCATGGAGCCCTCCGCGCGGCAGCCCATGGCACTCATGCTGCCCGCGCCGAGCGAGGATGTATTCAACCCACCCACCGCAGATGACCCGCCCCGGGCGGCGGCGTTCGGTGGCCTGGATTGCAGCGCGTACGTACTTTACACTGGGCGTCCGCCCCATGTCGCGCCTCTCGCTGTGGTTCGCGTCAAGAGAAGAATCGCTCTCGGTACGGCGCTTTGCGGTCCGGGAGCAGATGTCGTCGCTCTTCGAGGTGACGATCCTGGCCGTGTCCGAGGTCGAGGATCTCAACCTCGACGGCATCGTGGGCAAGGCCGCCGCCTTCAAGGTGGAGTCGAACGTCCTGCACTCGCTCGTGCCCGCCCGGGTCTGGGCCGGCCTCTGCGCCCAGATGGAGCAGGTGCAGGCCGAGCCGACAGGGCTCTCCACGTACCGACTGCGCATCGTGCCCTCGCTGTTCCGGGCGACGCTCCGGCGGAACAACCGCATCTTTCAGCACCTGTCGATCCCCGACATCGTGCTCCTCCTGCTCAAGGAGTGGGAGATCGAGCCGGACGTGAGGCTGAACGCCAAGTATCCGGCCTACGAGTACCGGGTGCAGTACGGCGAGACCGATTTCGCGTTCCTGTGCCGGCTGCTCGAGGAGGCGGGCATCTCCTTCTATTTCGCGCACCGGCCCGGCGACGGCATGGGCGCCGAGCTCACCCGCCTCGTCCTCTGCGACGCTCCGCAGCGCAACGAGCCGCGCTCCGCCGGGCCCATCGCCTACGTCGACAACCCGAACGAGGCCGCCGGGCGCGAGTTCGTGAGCGAGGTGGTCGTGAGCCACGAGGTCCGGCCCGGCCACGTCACCCTCCGCGACTTCGATTTCAGGATGAGGCCCGATTACCAGCTCCTCGCGGAGGCGAAGGACGGCCCCGACGACGAGCTCCGCTACGAGCACTACCACTACCTGCCGGGCGCGTTCGTGGTCGAGCCGGGCAAGGGCGGGGACACGCCGGTCGCCGACGACAGGGGCGTCGCGCGCGTCGACATGAAGGAGGCCGAGGCGCTCGCGACGCGGAGCCTCGAGGGCGAGCGGCGCGGCCGGCGCTCCGTCCGGTACCGCACCAACGCCCTCGACCTGTGCCCCGGCGTCGTCCTGTCGATCGGCCAGCACCCCCGCAAGGAGCTCGCCCCGGGCCAGGCGCTGCTCGTCGTCGCCTCCTCGTTCGAGGGCGAGCACAACCGCGAGTGGACCACGACCGGCGAGGCGGTGTTCGCCAGTCACCCCTACCGCCCCGCGCGGCGGACGCCGAGGCCGCGGGTCGTCGGCGTGCAGAGCGCGATCGTGGTCGGCCCCCCGGGCGAGGAGATCCACACCGACGAGTTCGGCCGCGTGCGCGTGCAGTTCCACTGGGACCGCGAGGGGCGCTTCAGCGACGAGAGCTCGTGCTGGATCCGCGTCAGCCAGGGCTGGGCCGGGAGCCGCTACGGGCTCATCGCCATCCCCCGCGTCGGGCAGGAGGTCCTCGTCGACTTCTTCGACGGCGACCCCGATCGGCCGGTGATCGTCGGCCGCGTCTACAACAACACGACGCGCGTGCCGTACACCCTGCCCGCCGAGAAGACCAAGAGCGGCTGGAAGAGCGACTCTTCGCCGGGCTCGAACGGCTTCAACGAGCTCTCGTTCGACGACGCCGCGGGGCGCGAGCTCATCCACGTCCAGGCGCAGCGCGATTACTCCGAGATCATCAAGCACGATCAGCGCTCGACCGTGCTCTCGAACCGCTCGGCCAGCGTGGGCGCCAGCGACGCGGTGACCGTCGGGGGGAGCCAGAGCTTCAGCGTCCTCAAGAGCCAGAGCCACACGATCGGCGAGCAGCAGACCAACAACATCGGCGCGGGCCGCACGTCCATCATCGGCACGTCCGACACGGTCGACGCGGGCGACAGCCAGAACGTCACGGTCGGCGACGGCGTCGGGTACACGATCAACAAGGACAAGACCGTCCAGATCACGAACGGCGTGGCGTCGATCCGGATCACGCCGGAGGGCATCTTCATCGACGCGAACGGCAACCTCGAGATCTCGGCGGGCGGGCTGCTCAAGCTGTCCGGCGCCGAGGTCCAGATCGACGGCGGGCCGAACGTGTTCATCAACACCACGTCCGCGAAGGCGCCCTCGGTGGCGACGATCGGCAAGGCCAAGGCCCCGAGCGCGCCGGGCGGGCCGGGGAGCGGGGGCGCGACGAGCGTGGCCGCCGAGATCCTGCGCGGCGGCGGCGCCGTCGAGCTGCCGGGGGGCATCGCGGACGTCGAGGTGAGGGGCGCCGCGCTGGGGCTCGCCCGCGCCGCCTCCTCCCTGCCGCTCACCCCGGCCGCGGCCCCGGCGGCGCTCCAGATCGGGCCCGCCGCCGGCGCGGCGATCCAGGAGGAGGTCCGCGCGCCGTCCTCGCCGCTCGCCGCGCTCGTGAGGACGGGGACGGGCGCCGTGGAGCTGTTCAGGCTCGCGAAGGGGGAGAGCCTCGCCTCGCTGCCCTCGACGCTGGACGTGCTCGGCCCGGTGCTCACCGAGCCGCGCGCCGCGCTCGGAGGCCTGAGCGCGAGCGACCTCGGGTCGCTCGTGAACGCGGGCAGCGCGGCCGGCATCGTCCACGTGGGCGGCGCGGGCGGGCAGGTGGCGCAGTTCCTGGCGCTGCGGACCGCGGCGGCGCCGCGGTCGGTGAACGGCGGCGCGGTGCGGGCCGAGGCGCAGGCGACCGAGGCCTCGGGCGTGCCCGCCGAGCGCGCCTACGCGCGGGCGCTGTCCACGCAGGGCGTGGCGCTGTATCAGGGCGACATGCAGGGCGGCTTCGCCAAGGTGGAGCCGTGATCCCGGAGGCCCGCGGGATGTCGGCGCGCGCGCGCCGCCCCTCGCGGCGTGGAGACGAGAACGATGCCGCGTTATGAGCACAGCGACGTGTCCTTCGACGTGCCGCGCGACTGGGAGGACCGCTCGGTGGTGGCCTTCTCGGCGCCGGCCAGGGCCGCCCAGGCGATGGCCGCCAACCTGGTGATGACGCGCGACACGCTCGCGGCGGGCGAGGACATCCGGCGGTACGGCGACCGGCAGCTCGTCGAGGTGGCCCGGCGGCTCGACGGCTTCCAGCTCCACGCCCGGCAGGAGATCGCGGTCGACGGGCAGCCGGCGCTGGAGCTCCGGTTCGCGTGGCGGGGGCAGGGCGGGCCGCTCGAGCAGCGGCTGGTGTTCGTCGCCGGGCGCAAGCCGGCGGTCCTGACCTTCACCGCGACCATGCCGAAGAGCGAGGCGGCGCGGCTCAACCCGGTGTTCGACCGCATCCTCGCGAGCGTGAAGCTCGGCGAGGGGTGATGGAGCCGTGACGCCGTGAGCGCCCTCGAAGCGGCCCGGCTGGGCGACGAGATCGGCCACACGTCCGCGTGGGCCGGCCTCATCGCGGGGGCCTGCATCGGGCTCGCGATCGGCGGCGCGATCCTGTTCACCGCGGTCACCGGCGGCGCCGGGGCGGTCCTCATCGGCGCGGCGATCGCCGGCGGCGTCGGGCTCGGCGCCGCCGGCGCGCTGGCCGGCGCCGAGATCGGCAAGATGTTCGAGGGGTCCCCGTGCGGGACGACGGAGACCGGATCTCCGGACACGTTCATCGAGGCGAGGGCCGCCGTGCGCGCGGTGCTCGACGTCATCGAGCACGGCGGCAAGAAGGTCGCGCAGGGCAGCTCCACCGTCTTCGTCAACGGCGAGCACCTTTCGCGCAGGACCGAGAAGGCCCAGTGCGGCGGCGTCATCAGCCAGGGCGCGAGCTACACGTTCATCGGCGGCGACACGCTGACGCTCGTGCCGATCGAGGAGGAGGTGCCGTCGTGGCTCACCACGACGCTGCAGTGGACCGCGTTCCTCGCGGGCGGGGTGGCGCTCGTCCTGACGGGCGTGGGCGCCGGCGTCGCCGTGGCGGCGCTGGGGCTCGGCGGCTCGCTGGCCGGCGGGTTCCTCGGCGGGCACGTGGGCGAGGCGGTGGGCGGCCTCTTCGGCGAGCGCGGGGCGCGCATCGGCGAGATCGTCGGCGAGTTCGGCGGGAGCCTCGTCGGCGGCATCCGCGCCGTGAAGATCGGCGAGCGGCTCGGGTGGGTCCGCCCGCCCGCCGCGCAGCCGGCCCCGCCGGGGCGGAGGGCCACGCCGAGCCCGGAGGAGGTGGCGCGGGCGCGCGCCTGGACCAATGAACGGATGGCCGAGGCGCCGCCCCCGGACCCCGCGGCGAACGCCCGGCTCCAGGCGAGGAACGCGGAGAACCGCGCCGCGTACGAGCGGGTGCAGCGGGGCGAGCTGGAGCACCCGAACACGACCCCCGAGCGGCTCAGGATGGCCGTCGAGGGCGACGCCGACGGCCAGCGCGTCCCGCTCACGTACAGGGATCGCGCGCAGTTCGACAGGTTGCAGTCCGACGTCAGGCGCGTCTTCGAGTCGGAGGGGATCACGGACGCGACGGTGCAGCAGCTCGGCTCGGCCACGAACGGCTTCAAGGGCAACCCGGACAAGCCGTTCGGGGTCTGGTCGCCCAAGTCGGACACGGATTTCGCGATCTTCAGCGACCAGGCGCTGGTGCAAGCGCAGCAGGCCGGCGCGCCGTACAACGCCAGGTACGGCATCTTCAAGAACGGCGAGGCGCCGAGCGCGCTCAACCCGGAGGGGAGGCCGGGGCTCTCCAACACGTCGCTCGGGAGCAAGCTGAACGCGCTGGCGGAGAGGTGGAACGTGGAGATCTATGGTGAGCCCAACCCGAGCAACGGCGGCTTCGACTTCAAGCTCAACGGGGCGCGGGAGCCGAGCGGCGACTTCCCGACGATCTACCGGGGCCCCGACGCGTACGGCGCGACGCCGCCCGCCCCGCGGGCGCCGGCGGGCAGCGCCGGGACGGCCGGCGCCGGCGGGACGAGCGTCTCGACGCCAGGGGACGGCGACGGCTGAGCGGAGGCGATCATGAGCAAGGCAGCCAGCACGACGCTCGCGTGGTCCTTCAAGAGCGATCTCTCCCAGGACGAGATGCTCCGGCGGCTGGACGAGCGATGGCCGTCGACGTGGTCGATCTCGGACAGCGGTCGCCACGGCGACTACGTGGCCGGCCGGCTCACGCCCGAGGCGGTGGCGCGCATCTACGAGGACGGCCCCGGGTTCGTGGTGCACCTGCGCTTCTCCTCGCCGGGCGGCGACGTGAGGGCGCAGCTCCTCGCGGCCCAGCAGCGGCTCATCGTCGAGGTGCTCCCGCTCGTCGGCGCGCGCGACGTCGACACGACCGAGCCGCTCGACTGACGCCCCCCTCGGCCCGACCCAGCTCGGCCCGACGCAGCTCGGTTCGACGCAGCTCGGCCCGACGCAGCTCGGTTCGACGCAGCTCGGTTCGACGCAGCTCGGGCCGACTCAGTCCGAGGTGCGCGCGGGCCGCAGCTCGTCCGCGGTGAAGACCCTCCCGAGCGCGAGCGCCTTGAGGGCGTAGCGGCTGGGCTCGATCTGATCCTGCCGGAGGTGCGCCTCCGCGAGGACCCGCACCTTGAGGCTCGTCATCATGGGCAGCCGGTGCTCCAGGGCCCTCGGCAGGTAGAGCGGCATCGGGGCCTGCCCGCCCGCCGCGAGCAGCGCCCGGATCCACACGTCGCCGAGCACCTTGCGGGTCTGGTACCGCCGCTGCTCGAGCAGGAGCCGCTCGGTGTACGCCTCGATCTGGCCGGCCGGCAGCGCGCGGTGCGACTGCGCGAGGTGCTCCTTGAGCTGCTGGGTCAGCCGGTCCACGACGCCGGTCGAGCTCTGGAGGTAAGGCGACTTCAAGAGCTCCCCGACCGAGTCGATGGCGTCCTTGAGCTGCTTGTCGAGGCCCGCGAGCGGCGTGACCACGGCGACCGTGGCCTTGAGCGCCTCGAGCTCATCGAACGGGAACCGCGCCTCGCCGGTCACGAGCACGAGCGGCGGAGCGAACCGCTTCCGGTCGCCGAGCGACGCGAGGATCGCCTTGTGCACGCCGCCCGGATCGATCGGCGAGCCGTCGGTGAGCACGCCGAGGACGTGGTGGCGATCCTTCGCCGCGGCCGCGTCGTCGGCCGGCAGGTCGTGGCGGGGGTCGATCTCCTCGAAGTCGAGCTCGAGGATCAGCTCGCGCCACCGGGCGCGGACGCGCGGCAGCGCGTCGGGGTCGAACCACAGGAGCTCGACGATGTCGTCGGGCGGCGCGGCCGCGGGCCTCGGCGCGCTGGCCCTGGGATCGCCGTCGCCCTCGGGCGGGCGAGGCAGCGGCGCGCGGGCCGCGCCCTCGGAGGCCCCGATCCTCTGGCCCACCGTCATCGGCGGCGCCGCGTCCGCCGCCCAGGGCGCGGGCGCGAGCGCGCTCAGCGGCGCCTGCTCGACGGGGGGCGCAGGCGGAGGCGGCGGGGGCGCAGGCGGCGGCGGTGCAGGCGGCGGGGCCTGCCGCACCACCGACGAGACGGGGAGCGCCGCGAGGCTGCTCTGGGCCCCGGGCGCGCGGAACGGGAGCCCGGCGCTCGAGCGGCCCGAGTGGGGCGCGCCGTCGGCGCCGCGCTCTTCCGTCTTCCAGGGCAGCACCGGCGCCTGCTCGGGCTTGAGCGCGGGGACCTGCGTCTGGGTCGCGCTCAGGCCGGCGCGCCGGGAGGTCGGGGGCAGGGATCGCTCGGCCTCCGTCCTCGCGAGCTGCGACGGCTCCAGGCTCACCACCACGCGCCCGCGCTCCTCCGGGTGCTCGAGCGCGATCTGCGCGCGGTAGGTCAGCGAGCAGCGCCCCCGCGCGGCGTCGATCCAGAGCGTGTCGCAGCGCATGGCGACCTGCCGGGAGCCGCCTCGCCGGCCCTCGACGGTCGCCACGGGGCGGAGGCCGGGCAGGTTGGTCACGAGGCGCGGGTGCTCGGGGTGGAGGTTCTCGAGCACGAGGCGCTCGTCCTCGCGCAGCGACGGGAGCTGCTGATCGGCGGGGGCGATGTTGAAGTAGGCGAGGTCGAGCCCGGCGGGCAGCGGCTTGCGGCTCCAGTCGCGGTGGGACCACCCGGCCGCGTGGCGGCCGAGCTTCTCGACGCGCGACGGCCACGTGGGGGCGATCGGGCCGAAGCCGACGGGCTCGATGGACTTGCCCGGCTCGGCGATGAACAGCCCCGGAGGCTGGAGGTTGGGCACGGCGATCTGCCCGTAGGCGTTGCGCGAGGCGCCGCTCACCCCGACCGGGTTCCACGACCCCGGCCCCCCCGCGGCGCGCTCGTAGACCAGCGGCATCTGCGCGAACGGCGGGCCCTCGTGGAGCGCCCCGTCCTGGGAGAAGACCCGGTCGCACCACACCTCGATCGACTTGTCGACGTCGCCGACGATCATCCGGGTCATCAGCGAGCGCACCGGCACCTTGCCCGGAGCGAACGCGAACCCGACGAGCACGACGTCGGCGCGCGGCTTCGCGGGCGCGAGATCGCTCGCGGACTGGAGGCTCCTCGACGGCGCCTCCTCGCCCGTCGCGTCGCCCTGGCTCGGCGGGTCCTGCTCGGGGGCGAACAGCGCCTCGCCGGGGCGGAGCAGGAACGTCGCCTTGCAGACGACGGTGAGCACCCAGGCGCCGGCCTGGGGTTGCCAGAGGATCGAGGCGGCAGGGAGCGGACCGGCGGTGATGACGTTCATGGGGGAAGGGGGCTCCAGGCGCGCTCGCGCGGCCGCTCGGTCACCGCGGCACCATGCTCGAGGACGGCGCGGGCACGTCGCGGGTGATCTCCGCCGCGTCGGCCCCGCCCGCGTCGGCCCCGTCGGTCGGCGGGGGCGGCTCCGAGCCCGGCGTGATCGGCGTGCCCTCCCAGGTCGCGTTCCTGTCCCGGCTGCCGTAGACGAACGGCGGCCGGGCCTCCAGCTCCCGCGCGATGCGCGCGAGCTCCTCGTCGAGGTAGCGCGGGTTCGCGAGCACCCGCTCGCGGATGCCGCTGTTCAGGTAGCCGCGGACGTCCGGGGTGTTCGGGTAGTACTTGTTGAACACGTTGTACCGGAACAGCGGCTTCAGCCGGTGCAGGTCCCTGGCCCCGGTCGGCAGGGGCAGGAGCTCGACGAAGCTCTTCCGCTTCGCCCGCTCCTCCAGCCGGTCGAGCACGAGCTGCAGGCTGTTCTCGAGGAGGTGCGGCGCGACGTGATCGGCGAAGTCGTCGTAGAGCAGCCGCATGAGCGCCCTCGCCTCGTCGATCGGGAGCTGCGCCTGCCGCTCGCGGCCCATGCGCCGGACGAGCACCATGAACGGCGCGGGCTGGTTGCCGGTCGCGCGGATCAGCTCCGGATCGCGGAAATCCGGCTGGCGGTAGGGGAAGTGGCGCGGGTTGATCGCGTCGAACCCGCCGCGGCCGTAGAACAGGATCCGCTGCCACGACAGGCGCTCTTCCGGCGTGAAGTACTCGACCTCGGCCGCGAGATCGAGGTTCATCCCGAAGTACTTGCCCGGCGCCGAGGGCGCGGGGAGCGTGATCTTCCCCATGGCGTGCAGGTCGGCGAGGTACTGCATGGCGAGCTCGACCGGCGCGATCCGCAGCCAGTAGGACAGCACCGTCCCGCGCGCCTCGGGCATCATGAAGATGTGGGCGAGGTAGATGACGCAGAGATCCGGTGAGTACGCCGGGTTGATGAGCACGGTGCCGTCGCGGACGCCGCGCAGCCTCCCGTCCGGGCCCCGCGCCACGAGGAGGAAGTACCGCATGAAGGTGCCCGACGGCTCGGGCGTGAACGGGTCGTCGCGGAGGAACGCGTGGATGGCCTCCTTGCGCTCCATCTCCCCGTGGGGCCCGAAGCAATCCCACAGGATCTGATACGCCTCGTCGAAGTCCGGGTCGGAGGGGTCCTCGATGGACCAGATCTGGTATTTGCGGGTTTCACGCTCGATCATCTCCACCACGTCCTGGTGGAAGAGATCCTTCATGCAGAGCCGGACGCGCCTCTTCAAGGGGGGTTCCAGGGGTCCATGATGCCAGACGAAGCGCTACGCTGACAGGTGACCCTCGTGGCTTCGGGATCTCTCGGCGACACGCCCACGCTCACGCACATCGATTCCGCGCTCTCCGTGTGGAGCGCGGCGGAGCCGGCCTACGAGCCCGCCCCGCCGCTCCGCGGGGACGCCGTGGCCGACGTGGCCATCGTCGGGGGAGGGTTCACGGGCGTCTCCACCGCATACCACCTCATCCGCAGATTTCCGAGCCTCCGCGTCATGATCCTCGAGGCGCGCCGCCTGGCGAACGGCGCGAGCGGGCGCAACGGCGGGATGATGCTGAACTGGATCAACGGGGTGAGCTACCGCGAGCCCGAGCTCACGCGCCGCGTCTACGAGGCGACGCGCGACGGCATCGACGGCATCGTCGGGCTGATCCAGGAGCACGGGCTCCCGGTGCGGTACCGGCGCGACGGCTGCCTGGAGGTGCTGACGGACGCGCGGCGGGCCGAGGCTGCCCACGCGCGGGCGGAGCAGCTCGCCGCCTGGGGCATTCCGCTGCGGTACCTGGACAGCGCGGCGGTCGCGCGGCGGCTCGGCATCCGCGGGGCGGCCGGCGCCGTGCTGGACGAGACCGAGGGGCAGCTCAACGGCGTCGACCTCTTGCGCGGCCTGCGCCCGCTGCTCCTCGCGCGGGGGGTGGCCCTCCACGAGGACACGCCGGTGCTCCGGGTCGAGGAGGGGCGCACGATCGCGCTGACCACGCCGGGCGGGCGGGTGCGCGCCCGGGCGCTCGTGCTCGCCACGAACGGCTACACGCCGCGGCTCGGCTACTTCAGGAGCGGCGTCCTGCCGCTGCACTCGCACGTGCTCGCGACCGAGCCGCTCGACGAGGGCGCGCGCGCCGCGCTCGGCTGGGGGCAGGTCGCGGGCTTCAGCGACGATCACGACCGCATCGCGTACGCGAGCATGACCCCGGCCGGAGAGCTCGTCTTCGGCGGGGGCAGCAACGCGGCGTACGCCTACCTCTACGGCGGCCGGACCTCCTACCCGGGCTCCCCCGCCTCGGCGGGGCGGGCGTTCGAGGCGATCCGGCGCCGGCTCGTCGGCTATTTCCCCGCGGCCGAGCGCCTGCGGGTCGCGCACCGGTGGACCGGCACCCTCGGCATCACGATGAGCCGGCTCTGCAGCATGGGGGTGCGCGGCGAGCACCGGAACGTGTACTACGCCCTCGGCTACAGCGGCCACGGCGTGGTCCTCGCCAACCTCGCGGGCCGCGTGCTCTGCGATCTCTACGCGGGCGACCATGACCGGTGGCGGGCGATGCCCTTTTACATGGCCCGCCTCGGCGGCATCCCGCCCGAGCCGCTCCGCTGGCTGGGCTACCAGGTGTACACGAAGCTGACAGGGCGCTCGCCGCGGAGGGGGGCCTGAACGGCGCGCCCCACCCCCCGCGGCGCGCGGCGACGGCTCCGCGCCCCCAGCTCGTGTTACGGCGCGCACACCCCGGGCTTGCGTGGCCGGAGCGCGGGGCGCTATTCGATGCGGGGCCATGTTCTGCGCGCGCTGCCACCGGGAGTACGACGCGGGCCATCGGTTCTGCCCCTACGACGGCGCGGAGCTCGCCGAGGCGCGGCGCATCGAGCTCCTCCGGTTCAAGCCCACCCGGCTGCGGGGCACGGTCCTCGGGGAGCGCTACGAGGTGTGCGGCTACATCGGCAAGGGGGCGATGGCGCGCGTCTACCTGGCGATCGAGCGCGCGACCGGGCAGCCGGTCGCGATCAAGGTCCTGGAGTCGTTCTCCGCCCGGGCGGAGCGCACGCGCGAGCGGTTCGTGCGCGAGGCGCAGAGCGCCGCGATGATCGGGCACCCGAACATCGTCAAGGTGCTCGACGCGGGCACGCGCGCGGACGACGGCGCCCCGTACCTCGTCATGGAGTACCTGTTCGGCGAGTCGCTCGGCGACTGGCTCCGGCGCGAGCGCCGCATGGACGCGGACCTCGCGATCCCGGTGCTCTGCCAGGCCGCGTCCGGGCTCGCCGCCGCGCACCGGGCCGGGATCATCCACCGCGACGTGAAGCCCGACAACATCTTCCTCGTGGGCGCGCAGGGCGACCCGTACGCGGTCAAGGTGCTGGATTTCGGCCTCGCGAAGATCCAGGCGGCCGAGCACATCACGGCGAGCGGCACCGCCGTGGGCACCATCGAGTACATGGCGCCCGAGCAGGTCGTGAGCGACCTGCCCGACCCGCGCACCGACGTGTACGGGCTCGGCGTCGTGATGTTCCGGACCTTCACCGGCGTGCTCCCGTTCTCGCGCGCGCAGCAGTCGGAGCTCCTCGCCCGGCAGCTCGTGACCCCGCCGCCCCGCCCGTCGGAGCGGCGCCGGAGCATCGACCGGCCGCTCGAGTCCGTGATCCTCAAGGCGATCCGCAAGCGCCCGGAGAACCGCTATCCCTCCATGGAAGCGTTCATCGAGGACCTCGAGCGGCTGGCCGGCGACCGCGACGGGCCGCTCTCGGCGGAGGCGCCGCTCGCCGCGCCGGACGACGTGTACGTCCCGCAGGGATCGTTTGCCAGAAACGCGGCGATCTACTTCTATAGGCGGCTCGGGATGGAAGCCCCACGCTTCAGCGACTGAACGACACCACCTCCCGCGAGCGCTTCCCGTCACCCAGGAGATCCGTATTGCCATGGCCTACACTGCTGCATTCCGATGTCTGACCGGCTGCCCCGGGCGCTATCCGCTGACGAAGCCGCTCTACCGTTGCCCCACCTGCGGCGGCCTGCTCGACGTCGCGCACGACATCGACGCGCTCCGCGATCGGAGCCCCGCCACCTGGATGAAGCTCTTCGACGAGCGCTACAAGCGCACCGTGTGGCCCTACGGCTCCGGGGTGTGGGGGAAGCGGGAGTGGGTCGCGCCCGAGGTCCCGGACGAGGCCATCGTGTCGATGGACGAGGGCGGCACCAACCTGTTCTGGGCCGAGCGCTACGGCCGCTCGCTCGGGCTCGACGAGGTGTGGGTGAAGCTCTGCGGCAACAGCCACACGGGGTCGTTCAAGGACCTCGGGATGACGGTGCTCGTCTCGGTGGTGAACAAGGCGATCCGCGAGGGCCTCGAGGTGCGCGCGATCGCGTGCGCGTCGACGGGCGACACGTCGGCCTCGCTCGCGGCGTACGGCGCGGCGGCCGGCCTGCCCGTGGTGGTGCTGCTGCCGCGGGGCAAGGTGTCGACGGCGCAGCTCGTGCAGCCGATCGCGTCGGGCGCGCTGGTCCTCTCGCTGGACACCGACTTCGACGGCTGCATGGCGATCGTGCAGCGCCTGTCGGCCGACGGCGTGGTCTACCTGGCGAACTCGATGAACGCGCTGCGCCTGGAGGGCCAGAAGACCGTGGCCATCGAGATCGTGCAGCAGTTCGACTGGACGCTGCCCGACTGGGTCATCCTGCCGAGCGGCAACCTCGGCAACGCCTACGCCCTCTACGCCGGCTTCAAGATGCTGAAGGACCTCGGCCTGACCACGCGCTTCCCCCGCCTCTGCGTGGCGCAGTCGGCGCGGGCCAACCCGCTCTACCGGGCGTGGTCCGAGGGGCGGCGCGAGGTCGTGCCGATGAAGGCGGGCGAGACGCTGGCGACCGCGATCCAGATCGGCAACCCGGTGAGCGCGCCGAGGGCGATGCTGGCCCTCCAGGCGATGGACGGCGTCGCGGAGCAGGTGACCGAGGACGAGCTCTGCGACGCGGCGGCGCGCGCGGATCGCACCGGGATGTACACGTGCCCGCACACCGCGGTCGCGCTCGCCGCGCTGGAGAAGCTCGCGAAGAAGGGGCTCGTCGAGAAGCGCCAGCGGGTCGTCGTGGTGTCGACCGCGAACGGGCTGAAGTTCACCGAGTTCAAGGTGAAGTACCACGAGCGCGCGCTCGCGGACGTGACGAGCCGGCACGCCAACCCGCCGGTCGAGCTGCCGCCCGACTACGATCGCGTCCTCGCCGCCCTCGACCAGCACGCGGCGCACGCCGCGAAGGCGCGCTGAGCGCCCCCGTCGGCCGGGTCATCCCAGCGCGAGACGATCGGCGCGGGCCGCCCCCTGAGCGATCAGCGCCCGCCCCGGGCGCGGGCCGCCCCCTGAGCGATCCGCGCCGCCCCGGGCGCGGGGAGGTTCCGCGCCGCCCCGTGCCCGGATCGATCAGCGCCGCCGCGCGCGTCGCCGCCGCCGGCCCCCATCGCGCGCGCGCGAGGCGGCCATCGCCGAGGCGATGCCGTTCTGCAGCGTGTTGTGCGTGATGATCCCCTTCAGGTCGACGCCGAGCTCGACGAGCGTCCGGGCCACGTCCGGGCTCAGGCCCGTGATGATCACCTCCGAGCCGAGCAGGCGGACCGCGGTCGCGGCGCGGAGGAGCTCGTCCGCGCACTGGCCGTCGATCCGCGGCACCCCGGTGATGTCGAGGATCGCGACGCGCGCGCGGCGGGACGCGACGCCGCGGACCAGGGTCTCCTGCACCCGCCGCGCCCGCTGCGTGTCGAGCGCCCCGACGAGCGGCATCACGACGATCTCGTCGCTGATGGGGATGAGCGGGGTCGACAGCGCCGCGAGGATCTCGTTCTGCGCCCGGAGCGACTCCTCGCGGGCGCGCCGCGCCTCGGTCTCCGCCTCGGCGCGCTTGCGCTCGGTGATGTCGCGCACGATGACGACCGCCTCGGCGCGGTCGCTGCCGGCGATGCGGACCTCGTAATCGCGCGCGCCCTCTCGCCGCCGCTCCTGGTACTCGAAGACGTGCGTCGCCTCGTCGGCGAGCGCCCGCGCCACGAGCTCGGTGATCTGCTCGGCCACGCGGGCGGGGAACACGTCGGCGACGTGCCTGTGCAGGAAGTCCTCGGCGCGGAGCCACGGCCTCGACTCCCTCGACGCCTTGAAGTCCAGGCAGACCCCCTCGCCGCTGATCCGGAGGATGGTGTCGGGGATCGCGTAGAGGAGCGCCCGGTTGTTCGCCTCGCTGCGGCGCAGGGCGGCCTCCACGCGCTTGCTGCCGATGAAGTGCCCCGCCTCCGCGGCGACCGCGAGCAGCACGTCGAGCAGCCCCGGATCGCGCTCGCGCGGCTCGGCGTCCATGAGCTCCAGCACGGCCGCGACCTCCGCGTCGGCCCGGACCGCGACGGGCAGCTCGATCGCGAAGCGGAGGCCGGCGCCCAGCGCCGCCTGCGCGCGCGGGTCGTCGTCCACGGCGTCGAGCTCGCTGAACCAGCTCGGCTCCCCCTGGGCGAGCGCGCGGCCGGGCAGCCCCGCGCCCCGGGCGAACCGGCTCCCCCGGGTCGCCGCGTCGAGGCCGGCCGCCTCGTCGGGCGCGGCGCTCCACGTGTGCTCGCAGCGCAGCGCGCCGCTCTCGTCGTCCCCGAGCCACAGGGCCGCGAACCGGAAGCCGAGCGTCTCGCCGAGCGCGCCGAGGAGCGCCGCGGCGCCCTCCGGCAGCGTCGTCGACTCGACCAGGATCCTGGTCACGGTGTACTGCGCCGACAGCTTGTAGTTGGCCGCGGAGAGGGCGCGGCGCTGACTCCATTTCTCGGTGAGCGTGATCGCCGCCTGACGGACCTCGCTCGGGTCCAGCGGCCTTGCGAGGACAAGGAGGTTGTCGGAGGGGGCCAATCGGCTGGAGAGCTCCCCCCACGGATCCTCCGCGCGCGCCGCGCAGAGGACCGCCTGGATGGCGGCGTCCTCCCGGAAGATGCGGGTGAGCGTCTCGATGCCGTCCCACCCCGGCGGCGTGCGCACGTCCACGATCACGAGCGCGTACGGCGCGCCGCGCTGCTGGGCCTCCCGGACCTGCTCCAGCCCGTCCGCCCCCTGGGTCACGGTCGTGAGCTCGAACCTCACGTGCCCGCGAGGGGTCGAATCGCGGAACAGCGCCGCTCCGAGGGGCGCGGGCGCCGGCGCGCCGTCGTCGGCGCGGAAGATCTTGTGACAATCGTCGCGGAATGCCTCGTTGTCGCTGATCAGCAGGATGCGCCTGTTCTGCCGCCAGCCGAGATCCCGCATCGCCGAGCCATCAATCCTCGGCCATGTCGCGCGTGAGGTCCAGGTCTATTCGACGGGAGGAGCGCTCTCGCCCTCGCCCTCGGCGTTCGGATCCAGCGGGGGACGCGGCGGGACCATGCGCGGCGCTCGCCCGACCGGGTCGTCCTCGGCGGCGGGGGGCGGCGGAGGCGGCGGCGCGGGGGCCTGGGTCACAGGCGGTGGTGGTGGAGGCGTATCCTCGCTCTCCGGTTCCTCGCTGTCCCCCGCAGTCGGCTCCTCCGGGAGGTCGGGCGGCCGGGGCACGGCGCCTGCCCTCCTCGTGGGCGGGCTCGCGCCCGGCGCGTTGTCGGTCTTTCCGCGGCCCCGCGCCGCGGGCGAGTCCGCGGCGTGCGGATCGAACCGCGGCCGCCTCAGCACGCCGTGGACGTGCCAGCCGTAGAATCCGTCCGCCCGCTTCGACCGCTTCATCTTGGGCTGTTGCATCTCGATGAGCCCAGGCACGTTCGAGCCCGGCGCGCCGAGCAGCGATTTGGTCACATCGTTCTTCCCGCGGTAGGCGTCGGAGAACTTGAAGCGGACGTAGAGGTCCGCCGTGGAGTTGTTCCACGGATCACGCATGGTGATCTTGCCGTCGCCGTCGAGCTCCAGATCCGTGCCGTTCGCGCTCAGCTTCGTGACCTTGAGGACGCCGTCCTTCGCCTCGGCCGACAGGAGGAGCTCGCCCAGCTTGGCCTCCGGGAGCGCGATGAGCCCCTGGATCTTCGTCTTGCCATCGCCGACGGAGACGTCCTTGGCCGAGACCTCGAGCGCGCCGCTCGCCTTGTTGAGCTTGCCCTCGGGCGCGCTGAGGTCGAGGCTCGCGGTCAGCGTGCCGGCGATCGGCAGGCCGAGGATGTCCCCGAGCGGGGTCACCTTGGCGAGCTCGACGTCCAACACCTCGACGTGCATGTCGCCGCCCGACTTATCCATCGGGGCGACGCCCTCGATCTCCCCGCCGAACACGCTCGCCCAGAACGAGACCCGCATCCGCCCGATGAGGAGCGGCAGGATCTTCACCCGGGCGTGCGCCTCGTCGATCTCGATGACGGTCGGCTTGGGCGGGCCGTCCTTGGCCGCGTCGCCCGACGTGAACGCGGCGGCGCTCGATCGCCTCATCGGTCCGAGGTCGTTCGGCGGCATGATGAGCCGCACGCCCGTCATCTCCACCCCGGTGAACCAGTAAGAGTCGAGCTCGTCGATCTCGAGGCGCTGCGCCTGGGCGCCCCGCTTCCGCTGCGTGCGATCGAACTCGGCGATCAGCCGGTCCTTGAGCCGGTCGTACGGGAAGGTGAGGTATCCGAAGAGACCCAGGCAGAAGAGGTAAAAGAGCGGGTAGGCCGCCCATTTCGCGATCTTGATGAGCCGCGCTCTCATGGCTCCTCCTCCTCGAGGTCGTCCCCGGAGGCGGCGGTGGACGCGGGGCTCGTCGGCGGCGGATCGGCCTTCCGGTCGTACGCCGAGACGCCGAGCTCCACCTCGTACGAGTCCGGCTCACCGGCGCGGGGCTTGAGGTTCAGCTTCGTGATCGCGACCGGGTGGCCGGAGCTCTCGATGCGCTCGAGCATCTTGGCGAGCCCGAGCATCCCGATCCGGTGCATCTTCACCACCGTGATCCGCTCGGTGTACTTCTTGCCGTGCGGGACCTCGGGGCGGTCCTGCGACTCGGCCGCGGTGAGCCCCTGCTGCTTCGCCGCGTCCTCGATGAAGCCGGCGAGGGGCGGCGCCGGCCGCGCGTAGCGCGCGAGCAGCGCGTCCCGCTGCGCCTTCCGCTCGCTGACCCGCCCCGACGCCTCGTAGATCGACTCGAGCAGGTCGCGCACCTCCTGGTTCTTGGCGCGCCGGCTCGACGCCATGCTGGCGAGCCCGATGGGCACGAGCAGGATCACGGCCGCCACGAGGAAGCCGACGAGGATGTTGAGGAGCCGGCGCTCGCGCGGCTCCAGCTTGTCGAGTCGCTCGCGCAGCGTCATCGCGATCCCTCGGGTCTCTCCGGCGCGCCCGCGGCGGCGCTGTCCGCCGAGTCGGCGCCGGTCTTCTTCTTCTTCTTGTCCTCGCACTTGAGGTCCAGCTCGAGGACGTACTTGTGCTTGCCCTGCACGTACTGGCTCGTCCGCGCGATCTTCACGTCGCGGAAGCAGCGGTGCTCCTTCATGTGATCCGCGATGATCTGCGCGTCCGACACCGAGGGGACGACGCCCTGGAGGGTCACGTGGCCGCGGTTCACGTCGAGCTCGACCACGTCGTGCGTGATCTCCTTCGGCACCGCCTTGGAGAGCTGCACCATGACGTCGAACGCGTCGACGCGGGGCATCGGGTCCTCGTCGGCCGCGCCGGGGCCCTGCTCGAGCAGCTCGCGGGCCTTGTCGGGGTCGCTCGTCTCCTCGCCGAGCACGTCGCGCGAGGCGGTCGCGAGCGAGGCGAGCAGGAGCTCCCGCTCCGCGTCGAGCGTGCGCAGCTCCGCGACGATGGAGAACCCGAAGCTCAGCGCGATGACGGTGCCGAGGCCGGCGAGGATCGGGATCTTCTCGCGCAGGAACGGGTAGCTGCGCTCGGCCTCGAGCACGCCGCGCCGGAGGTTGAACCCCTTCGTCTTCGGGGTCAGCCCGAGCGCCAGCCCGAGCGCCTTGGCGAAGCGGGGCAGCGCCGCGGCCTGCTCGGGCGTGAGCCCCTCGACGCGCGGGGGCGGCAGCGGCAGGACGGCGACGCCGAGCTGGGTCGACAGGAACAGCTCCGCGCCCTGCACGACCGTGCCGCCGCCGACGAGGTACAGCCCCGCGAGCGGCTCGCCGCCCAGGTTGCGCCACGCCGCCAGGGTCTGCCGGAGCTCGCGCGCGAGGGCCGGCGCCGTGTCGGGGAGCCCGGCCGTCCCGCGCGACAGCGTCCGGGCGAAGACCGGCTCGCCGCCGGCGAGGATCACGATCTCGGACGTGAGCTGGTCGAGGTCGAGGATCGCGATCGGCGCGGTCGCGCCGGCGCCGGACGCGGTGAGCTCCGGCATCACCGCCTCGAGGTTGGCGAGCGCCACCGCGCCGAGCGCGACGCGCTCCGGCTCGAAGCCGAGCGCCTCCTTCACGACGGCGATGCGCTCGCGCACGTCGTCCGCGCGCGCGGCCGCGGCGAAGATCGGCAGCGCCTCGGCGCCGGGCGGCCGCCGGAGGAGGCGGTAGTCGAAGACCGCGTCCTCCATCTCGAACGGCACGGTGGCCTCGAGCTCGAAGCCGAGGACGTTCTCGACCTCCTTCTGCGCCGCCGCGGGCAGCTCGAGGCGCCGGTAGAACGACCTCTCCCCGGAGAGCGCGATGGCCGCGCCGTCGGGGCGGACGAGCCCCACGGCGGCGCGGATCGCCTCGGCCTCGGAGCCGGCGTCCGAGATGGACGCCTCGCCGAGCGCCTCGACGAACACCCTCCTGTACGTGGTGCGGATGAGCGCCGCCCGCACCACCGATTTCCCAGCATCTATCCCGAGCAGCCTGTGCATTTCCGCGCTTCTTCCCGGAGGGGGGTCCTATTGGATGCGATAGTAGATGATCGTCCCGGCGGGGTTCGATCGGACCAGGGATTCGTAATTGTCCTGGGTCGCGGCGGCGCCGCTCCCGCCAGCGCCGCCAGCGCCGCCGCCACCGCCGCCACCGCTACCGCCGGGCTCGCTGAGCTTCCCTGCCCCCGTCATATCGAGCACCGCGTGGATGCGCACGCGCGTCTCGCGCTTGTTCCCGGGGACCACGCCGTCGGCGTAGATGCTCAGGAACTTGGTCTTGTTGCCGATGAGCCCCTGCCTTTGCATCGACTTCAGGCTCGTCTTGAACTTGACGGGCTCGACGCCCATGGCCTTGAGCTGCTGACCGAGCATGGACCCCAGGGACATGGATTTGCCCTCCTGCTGGGTCATCGCCGCGTGGTAATCGGCCGCGGAGGGGAAGATGAGCCCCCCGGTCAGGCCCTGCACGAGCGAGACCACCGTGAGAAAGGAGGTCATCTGGATCGGGTCGTTGCAGAGCGCCGTCGTGGCGACATCCACCAGGTTGGGGCTGCACGTGAGCGCGAGGAGCGCCTGCGGGCTCGCCGTGGTCACGTTGATGCCCTGCTTGCGGTTGCCCCAGACGGTCAGGACCCGCTTGTCAGGGTCGTTCGGGTCCGGGTCGACGAACGTCGCCCAGAAGTCGTCGCCCATGCCGCGGACGAGCCGCAGCTCCTCCAGCGAGTCGTACGGGGCGTTCTTGCGCTGGTAGGCGAGGCCGAGCGTCTGGTAGATGCTGTCCTCCGCGCCCGTGGAGCCCTGGGCGTTCGCGGACAGATCGCAGTTGAAGAGCTGGTCGCCGGGATCGGCCCAGTCGATGAGCGCGCTGCAGATCGCTGTCCGGTCGGAGAACTGGCCGTCGCCGTCGCGCTCCTCGAAGAGCGGGTTGTACTGCGCCGGGGCCATGAGGGCGAACAGCTGGCCCGCCACGGCGAGCTGGTCCTGGATGGCGATGTCGTCGGCGGCGCGGTTGATGTTGAGCTTCGCGTCCTCGTCGACGATCTTGAGCTCGAAGCGCCCGCCGCCGGTGAGCCCCAGGTTCTTGCCCCCCGCCGCGCTGCCGTCGGCCGCCCCGGGGGGCGGCTCCTCGCCCGGCGCGACGAGCTGCGCGTTGAAGGGGCCGAGGAAGATGTCGGTGAACCTCCAGATCGGCACCTGGATCTCGCCCCGCACCCCGACGATCGCGAGCATCGGCCCGATCGCCGCGCTCACGCTCGGCTCGGCGGCGATGAGCATGCGCGACAGGTTCACGGCGCTCCGCGCGTAGTACTCGGCCCGGAGCGCGTCGCGGTCGGCGAGCGCCGCGGACAGCTCGGTGGAGGTCTCCTCCTGGAGCTCGGTCAGGAACACGGTGAGCACCGTGATCGCGCCGAGCACCATGACCAGCGCCACGCCCCGCCGGTCGCGCCGCCTCCTCAGGCGGCGGCGCGCGCGCCCGCCCGGCGGGGTGGGGCCCGGCGGGGTGGGGGAGGCGCGCTCCTCGGCGTGGGGTGCTGCGGGGTGGTTCATGGCTCAGTTGCTCACGCCGAAGGCGATGGGGACCTGCATCGGGATCGTGACCTTCGTCTCGAACTTGATGGGCTCGTCGCCCGGCCCGCCCTTCAGGACCAGCGTCACCCAGACCTGCGCCGGGAGCCGGTCGAGCTGCGCCGCCGGCTGCGTCGAGTCCCACGAGTCGGTCCACTCGCCGGTGACGGGATCGAGGTACTGGACGTTGAAGCTCTCGATGTCCTCGGCGAGCACGTTGACGACCCCGCCCCGCGTCGGCTCCAGGTCGATGTGCTTCGCCTCCCGCCGCACGAGATCGAGCTTGTCGCTGCGCTCCGGGTCGCGCGCGGCGAAAAAACCGATCTCGCACTGATCCGACTCGTGCGCGTTCCTGAGGAGCCGCCGGTGCGCGAACGCGGTGAAATCGACGCGGTCGGCGGTCGAGGAGTCCTCCCCGGTGAAGGCCGTGAGCCGCACGACGGCGTTCCTGTCGGCCGGCTGGTGCCGGGACAGGAACGCCGCCTGGAGCTCGCGCGAGATGCGCGCGACGGCGCCGCGGCCCTGGTGGTAGCGGTCGCTCATGCGCGCGATGCCCGTGCGCGCCCGGCTCATGCCGTCGAACGCGCCGTAGATGAGCGTCCCGATGAGCGCCAGGATGCCGACCGAGACGAGGACCTCGAGGAGCGTGATCCCGGCCGCGCCGCGCCGCCGGGCGCTCGCCGTTCGCGCCGCCGCGGTCACTCTCCACCTCCCGCGCCGCCCGCGCCGCTCTCGTCGGGCGCGCCGAGCTGGGGCACGGTGATCCACTGCACGAGCTCGAGATCGTGCTCGCGCGCCCCCTGCTTCCACGTCAGCGTGACCGTCACCCGCCGCGCGCTCGCCTCGAAGATCGGCTGGATCGTCGGCGCGAGCATGTCGATGAACGGCTGGAGCAGCCCCGCGATCCCGCCGGCGGCGGCGGCGTCGCCGCCCCCCTCGCCGCCCTGGGCGCCGACGAGCGACTGCGCGAGATCGCTCAGGTTGCCGCTCGGGGCGGCGGCGCCGGTCGACTCCGACGGCTTCGCGAGATCGCCGAGCGCGCCGAGCCCGTCGAGGTCCGCGTCGAGGTCCAGCTCGCCGTACTTGGGCTCGGGCATCTCCGGCTTCTCGATGCGCCACGAGCACGTGATGCCCGGCGTCTCGTCGCCCTCGCAGCACGGCCCGCTGTCGGCCTCGTCGAGCGCCGGCAGGCCGTCCCTGGCGAGCCGCTCCTCGAGCTCGGTCATCTTGCAGCGCGCGAGCCCGGTCGCCACGCTGAGGCTCCGCGCGTGCGCCGCGCTCGAGAAGGCGCCGGCCTGCGCGGAGAGGATCGCCGTGAGCCCGAGGCCGAGGATGGCGACCGCCACCATGACCTCGAGCAGGGTGAAGCCGCGGGCGCGCAGCAGAACCCCGTGTCCTCGCGCTCCCATCAGAACCCCGTGTCCTCGCGCTCCGACGCCTCGGCGTCGTCGCGCGGCCTCGGCATGCTCACCTTGCCCCGCCGGAGCTCCGTCTTGCCGGTCAGCGGCGAGACGAGCACCGTCATCACCGAGTCCTCGGTCCCCCCGGCGCCGAGGCTGAGCTGGATCGCGGCGCGCTCGGTCTGGCCGCCCGGCCAGAAGTAGAGGTAGGCGCGCCCCTCCGCCACGGGGTCGTCCTGGTGCGCGGTCTCGACCTGGAGGAAGCGCACGCCGCTCGACAGCTCCTTGCCGGCCCTGCCCTCCTCGGGGTTGAAGCCGTACGCCTTCGCCGGCTGGAACGAGGGGCGCGGCGCGCGCGGCCCCTTCAGGATCGACTCGGCCTCCTCCACCGCCGCCCGCTCGGCGTCCGTCGCGGCGGCGGCGCCGCCGGTCCGGTCGTTCCGCTCGATGGCGAGCGCGCTCGTCGACTCCTCGAGCGCGATCACCCGCTCCTCGAAATCGAAGACCAGCCGCACCGGCTTGGACTGGGCGTTCGCGTGGGCGTAGGCCACCCGGACCGCGCCCGCGACGAGCGCCGCGCTCCGCTTCAGCCGCGCGCTCGTGACGGCGCCCATGCCGAGGATCACCGAGCCGCTGATGACCGCGATCACCGTGACGGTGATCAGCACCTCGACCAGCGTGAGTCCCCTCGTGCGACGGCGTGCCATGGGCGCTCCTTGCTACCAGCGCGGCGCTACATCTCCGCGATCTTGGAGAGGTCCGACTGCCTCATGTTGTCCCGGATGTCGTCTGGCGTGCCCTCTTTCCTGTCGTCGCCGGCCGAGATCACGCGGATCTCGCCCTCCTCGCACTTGATCTTGTACGGCACGCCCCAGGGGTCGTCCGTCTTGTTGGCGTCGATTTGCTTCGCGCTCACCAGCGTCTGGAGGGTCGGGCACGTGTCGCCGCCGCTCCCGAGCTGCTGGTACTGCTCCGCCGCGCTCTTGATGATCGTCGCCCCGGTGTAGGCGCTCTTGATGCGCGACTCCTTGAGCTTCGGCCACAGCGCGAGCGTCGCGCCGCCGGCGATGATCGCCATGATCGTCACCACGATCAGCACCTCGACCAGCGTCACGCCCCGCGAGAGCTTCCGGCCCAACCTTCGAATGTTCTTCGCTCTGTTCATTCCCATCGTCCTCACTCCACCCTGTCCAGGCCGCCGATTTCGCCGTCAGGCCCGTCGCTCATCAGATCGTATCCCTCCGGATCCGCCCTGCCAGGGCAGGTGAGCCGGAGCGGTCGCCCCCACGCGTCGACCGGGTCCATCGCGAGGTATCCCTCGCGCTTCAGCGCTTCCAGCGAGGCCGGGCACCGCCGCTCGTGATCGGCGCGGTACAGCGTGATGGCCCCGTGGACGACGGACAACGTGGCGCGGGTCGACCGGATTCCCACGAGCCGCCGCTCGCGCGCGCCGAGGAGCAGGAGCAACAGGGCCATGGCGAGGCCGGCCGCGAACGGCGTCGCGCGCGCCATGCCGGTCCGCCGGAAGAGCCCGCCGCCGCGCTCCCAGGGGAAGAAGATCGTGCTCTCTCGCTGCCTGCGCCGCCCCATGATCCCCCCTACCCGACGAAGCTCGACATCTGGATGAGCGGCATGAGGATCGAGATCGCGATGAACGCGACCGCGCCGCCCATGACGACGATCATGAGCGGCTCGAGCAGGCTCGTGAGCACCTGGACGCGGGTCTCGACGGCGGAGTCGTAGGCGTCGGCGACGTTCTCCAGCATCGACTCGAGCTGCCCGCTCCGCTCGCCGATGGCGATCATGTGGGTGACGATCGGCGGGAACCGGCCGCTGCGCTTCAAGGGATCGGCGATGCTCTGGCCCTCGCGGATCGACCCGATGGCGTCGGAGACGACCTTCTCCAGGGCCGCGTTGCCGAGCACGCTCCGCACGATGTCCATCGCGCTGAGCAGCGCGACGCCCGACGAGAGCAGGGTCGCCAGGGTCCGCGCGAAGCGCGCGATGGAGAGCATCTGGATGAGCGTGCCGAAGATGGGCGCCCTGAGCACGAAGGTGTCCCACGTGAGGCGCCCCTTCGGCGTGCGCAACCAGCGGCGGAACCCATACACCGCGCCGACGAGCGCGAGGATGACGAGCCACCAGTAGCTCGCGGCGAACTCCGACGTGCCGATGAGCAGCGCGGTGTACCAGGGCAGCGCCTGGTCCATCGACGCGAAGATGCCCGTCACGTTCGGCACGACCGCGACCATGAGCACCGAGATGAGGCCCGTGCCGATGACCGCCATCAGCGCCGGGTAGGCGAGCGCGGCCGTCACCTTGCCGACGAGCTTCGCCTGGTTCTCCATGAACGTGGTCAGGCGGCTCAGCACGCCCTCGAGCGTGCCGGACGCCTCGCCGGCGCGCACCATGCTCACGTAGAGCGGCGGGAAGACGGACGGGTGCCCCTCCAGCGCCTTGGCGAAGCTCGTGCCCTCGCGCACCTGCTCGCGCACCTGCGTGAGCACCTTCTTCAGCGACTCCTTCTCGACCTGCTCGATCAGCGCGTTGAGCGACTCGAACAGCGGGATGCCGGCGCCGATGAGCGTCGCGAGCTGGCGGGTCATCACGGCGACGTCCGTCGTCGAGGGGCGGCTCGCGAAGGCGAAGAGCTGGATGTCGCGCTTCGCCTTCTCCTTGGCCGCCTGCTCCTCGGTCGCGCCGGTGAGCATGATGCCGTCCTTGCGCAGGGCGGCCCGCAGGGCCTTCGCGTTCTCCGCGTCGCGGACCCCTTTGACCGGCTTGCCGCTGGCGACGAGGATGCCCTTGTATTCGAATACCGCCACGGCTCTCCCTACTCGTCGACGATGACGTCTTCCTGGGTCGCCGCGAGCACCTCCTCGACGGTGGTGATGCCCTGGATCACCTTGCGCGCCCCGTCGTCCCGGAGCGTATCCATACCCTGGGAGATGGCGACGCGCTTGATCGTCTGCGCGTCCGCGCTCTTCAGGATGAGCGGGCCCACCGCGTCGTCGATGACCATCAGCTCGTAGATGCCCCGCCGGCCGATGAAGCCCTTGTGGTTGCACGCGTCGCAGCCGCCCGGCTTGTGGAACACGGCGCGGTCGATGTCCTGCCCGATGTACTCGTACTGCTGCCCGTGCACGCTGTAGCGGTTCGACAGCTTCCGCCGCGCCTTCCAGGCGAGCCGGTCGCGGTCGAGGCCGAGCTGCTGGAGCTCGTGGTCGGACGGGCGGTAGGGGACCTTGCAGCTCGGGCACAGGAGGCGCACGAGGCGCTGGGCGAGGATGCCGATCACGCTGCTCCGCACGAGGAACGGCTCGATCTCCATCTCGACGAGGCGCGTCACGGCGCCGGCCGCGTCGTTCGTGTGGATCGTGGAGAGCACGAGGTGGCCGGTCAGCGAGGCGTGGATGGCGATCTCGGCGGTCTCCTTGTCGCGGATCTCGCCGACCATGATCACGTCCGGGTCCTGCCGGAGGAACGCGCGCAGCGCCGAGGCGAAGGTGAGCCCGATGCCGGGGTGGACGTGGACCTGGTGGATGCCGCCGATCTCGTACTCGACCGGATCCTCGGCCGTGAGGATGTTCCGGCTCGGCTCGTTGATCCGGTTGAGGCAGGCGTAGAGCGTGGTCGTCTTGCCGCTGCCGGTCGGGCCGGTGACGAGGATGATGCCGTCCGGGCGCTGGATGAGCCCGTCCATCAGCGCGTACTCGCGCGGCGCGAAGCCGAGGTCGTCGAGCCCGAGCAGGACCGACGCCTTGTGCAGGATGCGCATCACGATCCGCTCGAAGCCGCGGCTCGTCGGCACGGTCGAGACGCGGATGTCGACGCTCTTGCCCGCGATCTTCAGGGTGATGCGGCCGTCCTGGGGGAGCCGCTTCTCGGCGATGTTGAGCGACGCCATGATCTTCACGCGCGCGATGATCGGCGCCATGAACTGCTTCGAGGCGCGCTTGGCGACGTAGAGCTCGCCGTCGATCCGGTAGCGGACGACGACGTCGCGCTCCTCGGGCTCGATGTGGATGTCGCTCGCCCGCTCGCGGACCGCCTGCGCGAACAGGCCGTTGACCCAGGCGATGATCGGGGCGTCGTCGTCCGAGTCGATGATGTCGACGAGGTTGTCCTCCTCGAGCGCGGTGTCGCCCTCGAGCTTCGCCCCCCCGTCCTCCTTGCGCTCCCAGACGCGGTTGATCGCGTTCAGCACCGCGTCGCTCGTGGCGACGGCGATCTCGACGGGCTTGCCGAACAGCGCCCGCACGTCGTCGACCGCGGTGGTGTCGAGCGGGTCGGCGACCGCGCAGTAGACGACCCCGTCGTTCTCCGCGAGCGGCAGGATCTTGTGCTGCTTGGCGTAGGTGATCGGCACCCGGCTCGCGAGCTCGAGCGGCACGGCGTCGGAGTCGATGCGCTGGAGGAGCCCGACCTCGCACTCCTCCGCGAGCGCCTTCGCGATGGCCGCCTCGTCGGCGATGTTGGACGAGACGATGAGGTCCGCGAGCGGCTGCCCGCGCTCGCGGACCGTGTCGTAGAGCGGCACGAGCCGCTCGGCGGGGACGACGCCCCGCCGGACGAGGATCTCGCCGAGGTACTGTTGCTGCATGCTCATTCCACGCGCTCCATCTGCCGCGTGCCGGGCGTGCGCCGCGGGGGCCGCGCGGGCCGCGCGGGCCGCGCGGGCCGCGCGGGCTGCTGGACGTTGCCCGGCGGGGGCATGTCGCCGTCCATCTCGAGCGCGCCCGCGGGCCCGCCGTCCTGCCCGCTGAACGTGGGCAGCCCGACCGGCTCGACCGGCGCGTGCTCCCGCGGCTGCTTCGGGCGGGCCTCCTCCTCGAGGCGCGCCCGCTCCTCCTCGGCCAGGATCGACTGCCGGATGTCCTCGACGAGCCCGTTGGCCCGGCTGAAGTCGCGCGGCGGCTCCCAGGCAGCGCTGTCGCTGAAGACCAGGTAGCGGTCGATGAACTCCTGCCGCTCCTGCATCTTGCGCTCGAAGATGGCGCGCAGGTCCTCCTGGTCGCGGATGACATAGGGCGTCAGCACGAGCAGGAGGTTCGTCTTCATCTTCTTCTTGGTCCGCTGCCGGAAGAGGGCCCCGAGCACCGGGATGTCGCCCAGCACCGGGATCTTGGTCTCCGCGGTGGTCGTGTAGTCGCGCACGAGGCCGCCGATCACCACGGTCTGCTGGTCCCGGACGACGAGGGTCGTGCTCGCCGTGCGCTTGTTGATGGGGATCGCGCCGAGCGCGCCCTCCAGGGTCGGGCCGGCGTCCGAGATCTCCTCGGTGAGCTCCAGCCGCACCTGGTCCGAGTCGTTGACGTGGGGGATGACCTTGATCTTCGTGCCGACGTCCTGGCGCGCGGCGGTGCCGCCGATGCCGCCGAGGCCGCCGAGCAGGCCGCCGAGCGCGCCGAGGCCGCCCGCGGCGGCGGCGCCGTTGCCCGCCAGGCCGGCGAGCGAGCTGATCCCGCCCCCCACGTTGGTCTGGAGCGGGATGTTCTGGCCGATCGAGATCTCGGCCGGCACGTTGTCGGTGGCGAGGATGTGCGGCGTCGCGAGGACGTTGGAGTCGCTGTCCTGGGCCAGCGCGTGCAGGACCACGCCGAACGCGGGGATCGAGATGCCCGTCCCGAGGATGTTGTTCGACCCCGGGATCTCGGGGCCCCGGACGCCGAGCGCGAGCGCGCCGAGCTGCGTCGGCACGCCGAGGATCGACGGCTGCGGGTTGTTACCGCCGTAGATCAGGCTGTCGTCCGCGTTCAGCGCCTCGAAGGTGGTGCCGGCGTGGTAGCCGATGCCGAAGTCGAGCGAACGGTTGACGTTCACGTCCATGATCACCGCCTCGATGAACACCTGCCGCCGCGGCTCGTCGAGCTGGTCGATCACCTTGCGGAGCTGGGCGAAATCGTGGGGCGACGAGGTGATGAGGAGCTTGTTGCTCGCCTCGTCGCAGGTGACCTTGACCTGGCCCTCGAAGATGTCGTCGGTCGAGCCGGGCACCGGCGGGGCGTTGCGCGCGGCGCCCCTGCCGCCCACGGCCGGGCCGCCCGCGCTGCCGCCGAGGACCTGGTTCAGCGTCTGCGACAGCTCCTTGCAGCCGGCGTGCTGGAGCGAGAGCACGTGGACCTGCCCCTCGCCCGACTGCGGCACGTCGAGGCGCTTCAGGATGCCGAGGACGCGCAGGTAGTCGGGCTCCGAGGCCGTGATGATGAGCGAGTTGGTCCGGTCGTCCGCGATGATGCGGGCGCCCGTGCCGCCGGCGCCGGGCCTGCCCGGCCTGCCGCCCGGCCCTGCCCTGCCGGGATCGACGATCTCGTTCAGCTTCGTCGCGACCTCCGCGGCGGAGCCGTAGTGGACCGGCTGCACCCAGAGCTGATCGCCCGCGCCGCCGACGTCGATCTCCTCGACGATCCGGAGCATGCGCTGGATGTTCGTCCCGGTGTCCGTGATGATGAGCAGGTTGCCGGGCGGGTAGACCGTGACGTCGCCGTCCTTCGACTTGAACTTGTTGAGGACGCCGCCCGCGTCGTTGGCGTCGATGTGGTTCAGCCGGTACATGCGGGTGACGAACCGGTCCTCGCCGGGCACGGGCGCGGCGGTGCCGTACACGGGCGTCGTCTCCGAGACGGAGCCGGGCGTCTCCACGATCTTGAGGAAGCGCCCGTGGGGGATGACGGTGAGGTCGTTGGAGGCGAGGATCGACAGGAACGCGCTGTACGCCTCGGCGACGGTCACCTTCTCCGGCGCGTACACCGTGGCCTTGATCTGCCGGAGCTTGCCGCCGTAGATGAAGCGGCGTCCGGTGATGTTGCTGATCGCCTTCACCAGCTCGGGGAGATCGGCGTCGTCGAGGTTGAAGCTGACCTTGTAGCCGCCGGGCTTCGGCTTGAACTCGATCTCCTGGACGCCCTGCTTGACCGCCGCGAGCGGGTCGTCATCGGCGCCGGGCGCCGCGCCCGGGGCGGGCGCGCCGGGGCGAGCGGGGGCGGGCGGCGCGGCCTGGCCAGGGGTCCGCAGCACGGGGGCGTTGCGGTTCGCGGGCTGCGCCGCGGCGGGCAGGGCCGCCGCGGAGAACACGAGCGCCGCCACCGGCGCGGCGAGGAGGCTCTTCCGGGGGCAGCGGGATCGCTCGAAGGTCGTCATCACCATCAGTCGGCTCGATGTTTCTGCGTTGATTGATAAGGGGGAGGCGGCGCCGCTCAGTCGGCGCTCGGCGCGCTCGCGCGCCCGGCCTGGGCGGGGAGCCGCGGCCGCTTCGAGCGGGGTGTCTTGCCCAGGGCGGTCTTGCTCGTCCCGGTCGTGGCCTCACCGCCGGCCTCCTCCGCGGAGCCCCCCGCGGCGCCGTCGCCGTGGGGCGGGAGGACGGCCTTGGCGATCGACACGAGGACCAGGCTGATGACCCCGACGAACGTGAGCGAGCCGAGGACGAACGTGCCGATGTGCAGCAACGTCCTCCGCAGCAAGCTCCCCTCGTTCAGGCTCCCGATCCATCGCGCCATGCCACTACCTGCTTTCGTCCCTGGAGTTCAGTGCGCAGAGCTCACTTGATGTTGAAGTCGATGTTCATCGGTTTGCCCTTGCGGTTGATGCTCACCGTGAGCCGGTCCGCCGTCCGGAGCCGCGCATAGGCCTCGAGGGCCTTCTGCGGATCGCTCATCTCGAACCCGTTGATGCTGGACAGCCGATCTCCGTTCTCCAGGCCGAGCGTCCCGAGCAGCGAGTCCGGTCGAATCCCGAACAGACGGATGCCGACCACCTTGTCGCCCTCCTTCTCGGGGACGATACGCGCAGAGCGCATCAGCTCTCCCTGGTTCTCGAGGATCTGGTCGACGGCGCTGCGCTCCACGTTGAACTCCGTCTCGCTGACCCGCTGGATCTTCGACGCGATCTCGGGCGGGATCTTCCTGCCGCCGCGGGTGGTGACCGGCTTCCGCGTGCCCGTCGCGGCCGGCGGGGGCGGGGGCGCCGGCGCGGCGCTGACGCGCGGGCCGGGGCCCTTGCCGCCCACGATGGCCTGGCACCGCGCGCTGCCGGACGTCAGCCAGACCCGGTCCCACCCGACGTAGTAAACCTTCTGGCCGCCGATCTCATCCCCCTGACGCCGCAGGATCGCCTTGCCGTCCGAGCCGGCCATGGCCGCGAACGACCACTCGGGATCCTCGGCCTGCGTGATGAGCAGGACGCGGGCGTTGTCGCACGACGGGTCCTGGTACGGGTCGCTGTTGATGAGCTCCTGCTGGACGCTCGGGAGCTCGACCGGCTTGCCGTCCAGGGGCCCCGTCACGGAGTCGAACGGGTTGCGCGAGAGGATCGGCCCGGCGCTGGTCGCGTGGTCCTGGTTCACGGTCGACGCGAGCGACCCCGGGCGCCGCGGCGGCGGGGGCGGGGCCGGCGGCGCGTCGACCGCGACGCTGGAGGCCACGAGCTGGCCCATGCCAGAGGCCTGGAAATAGGCGGCGAGCGCGATCAGCACGCCGATTACCCAGGGAAAATACCGCTTCAGGATCGCGTCGATGCCCATGCGCCCATGCTCCTCTAAGCGAGCTCCATGCCAGCGGTCAATCGCCGGCGCCAGCCCGCATTTTCGCGGAAATGCGGAGGCCACCCCGCCAAGGTGACGCTCCCCAGCCGCGCGGGGCGGCCCCCTCTGCCAAAGTGACAAACGGATCTTCGCGGGGCGGCCCCGCGCGCCGGATCGCGCCCTGTTTCCCCGGTCGGCGAGCGCGGCGTCACTCCAGCTCGCCGAGCTTTCGGTAGATGGTGCGCGTGGAGATGCCGAGCAGCTGCGCGGCCACGGACTTGTCGCCGCGGGCGTGGCGGAGCGTCTCGCGGATCAGCCTGCGCTCGACCTCGTCGAGCGGCGTGCCGACGGAGAAGGTGAGCGAGCTCGGCTCGGCGGGGGCGGCCTCGCGGATGAAGTCGGGCAGGTCGTCGACGGAGAGCTGCTCGCCGCGGCAGAGCACCACGGCGCGCTCGATCACGTTCTCCAGCTCGCGCACGTTGCCGGGCCACGTGTAGTCGGTCAGGCGCGCGAGCACGTCGCGCGGCGCCTCCAGGCGGGGGCGGTTGTTCTTGGTGCAGTAGACGCCGAGGAAGTGGTCGACGAGGAGCGGGATGTCCTCGCGCCGGGACCGGAGCGGCGGCGCCGTGATGGCGATCACGTTGAGCCGGTAGAACAGGTCCTCCCGGAAGCGGCCCGCGGCGACCTCGGCGCGGAGGTCCTTGTTGGTGGCCGCGACGAGGCGCACGTCGGCGCGCACGGTGTCGCCGCCGACCGGCTCGTACTCGCCCTCCTGCAGCACGCGCAGGAGCTTCACCTGCACGGCGGGCGACAGCTCGCCGATCTCGTCGAGGAACAGCGTGCCGCCGGCGGCCCTGGCGAAGCGGCCGTCGCGCCGGGCGAGCGCGCCGGTGAACGCGCCGCGCTCGTGGCCGAAGAGCTCGGCCTCGAGGATGGTCTCCGGGATGGCCGCGCAGTTGACCGCGACGAACGGCCCCCGCGCTCGCGCGCTGCGCTCGTGGATGAAGCGGGCGAGCAGCTCCTTGCCCGTGCCGCTCTCGCCGAGCACGAGCACCGTGGCGCTCGAGGGCGCCGCCTGGGTCGCGATGTCGAGCACGCGGCGGAGCGTGGGGCTCGAGCCGACGATCTCGCGCTTCGTGAGCAGCTTGATCTCCTGCCGCAGCGACCGGTTCTCGGCGACGAGCGACTGGCGCTCGGCGGCCTTGCGCACGCTCTTGATGATCGTCATCCGCTTGAGCGGCTTCTCGACGAAGTCGTAGGCGCCCTCGCGCATCGCCTGGACCGCGGTCTCGACGGTCCCGTACGCGGTCATCATCACGACCTCGGTGTCGGGCGAGAGCTGCTTCAGCGCGCGCAGCAGCTCGAGCCCGCTGACGCCCGGCATCATGAGGTCGGTCAGGACGACCTCGACGCGGCGGCTCCGCACGATCTCCAGCGCCGCCTTCGCGCTGTCCGCCGTGATGACGCGCATGCCGTCGCGCTGGAAGATCTTCTCGATCGAGGCGAGGTTCGACGGCTCGTCGTCGACCACGAGGACCGTCGGCGCGCCGGGCGGCGCGGCGCCCGCAGGCGCAGGCGAGCTCGACGGCTCTCCGCCTTGTGCCAGATCGTCAGCCATACGTCATCATGTCACAAGCGCCGGCGCGCTGTCGAGTCAAGCACAGGTCTGACAACGTCCGAGCGCAGCCGTGACAAACTGGCAAAGCGCCGTGATCTGACTTACGGCGAGGGGATCGGCAGGCCCGGGAGGAGGGGCCCCCTGGGGGCTCACCGGAGGGGCTGGAGTGCAGGCGAGCCACGACAGGGGCTCGCCGGAACGCAAGCCCCGGAGGTGAGCCCCCAGGGGGCCCCTCCTCCCGGACCCCAGGATCAGCGGATCAGCTTCGACAGGTGCTTGAAGTCGCCCGTCCCGGCGACCCTGAGCCAGTCGAAGACGACCGTCTCGGCCGTGGTGATCGTCGCGCCCGCCGCGCGGCAGAGGTCGAGGCCGGCGAGCCGGTGGTCGTCGCGCCGCGAGGCGACGCCGTCGAGGGGCACGTGGACCGGGACGCCGCGCGCGGCGAGGTCGCGCACGGTCTGGAACACGCAGACGTGCGCCTCCAGGCCGACGACGATCGCGGCGCGCGGCCCGAGCTGGCTCCACGCGCGCTCGAAATCGGCGGAATCGCAGGCGGAGAACTCCATCTTGGAGAAGACGGGCGCGCCCGCCTGCTCGAGCCGCTCGGCGATCGGCGCGAGGGTGCGGCCGAGCCCCGCGGGGTACTGCTCGGTCGCGAGCACCGGCGCGCCGAGCCGCCGCGCCGCCTCGATGAGCACCGTCGCCGCGCGGGTGAGCGCCTCCATCCGGGGCGCCGGCATGGCGGCCGAGAGCTTGTCCTGCACGTCGACGACGATGACCGCGCTCGCAGAGGGCTCGAGCCTTCGCATGGTGCTCACCTCGTGGTCCGGAAGCTCTTGAGGAACCGGAGCAGGTCGCTCCGCAGGTCGAAGCGCAGGAGCGCCTCGCCGATGACGGCGCCGCCGTCGGTGACGAGGACGCCGGGCAGGACGGTCATCGACGAGAGGAGGTCGCCGGCCCGGAGCGTCTTGCGGCCCGCGAAGGCGCAGCGGCGGCCGTCGTTGGCGGTGAACTCGAAGGCGTAGGGCAGGGTGCCGGTGCGCGCGACGTCGAGCCCGAGCCGCCCGGACAGGTAGCGGTGGTCGGCGAACCCTTCGGCGTCGATCTCGCCCTCGATCTCGACCTCGGGCCTTCGCAGGAACTTGCGGAGGCCGCGCGAGCGGGCGCGGATCGTGAACGACATCGGCCGCTCGTCGGCGGGGGAGTCGACCAGGTGGAAGCTCCCGGCCATGGTCTCGCAGAACTCGAAGCTGGGCATCAGGCCTCCGGCGGGGCGCGCCGGGGCGGCGCGGGCAGCGGCGGGCCGGCGGTCGCCTCCGTGAAGTCCTCGGGCGGGAGCACGAGCCGCTCGACGCGGCGGTCCGCGGCGAGCGCGTCCACGATCTCGGGGATGTCCTCGGGGGTCACGCGCCCGTAGAAGTAGCCGTCCGGCTGCACGGCGATGGCCGGGCCCGCCCAGCAG
Source organism: Sorangium cellulosum (assembly GCF_004135735.1). Classification (GTDB taxonomy): domain Bacteria; phylum Myxococcota_A; class Polyangia; order Polyangiales; family Polyangiaceae; genus Sorangium; species Sorangium cellulosum_F. The sequence goes on from NZ_CP012670.1 coordinate 11,024,622, forward strand.
ACGTCGAGGCAGCTCGCGGAGCAGGCGCGCGCCTCGACCTTGGCGAGGCCGCGCTCGGCGAGCGCGACCTTGAGCTGGGTGTAGATCCCCTCGGCGCCGCGCTGGGCGCAGGAGCCCTTGGGGACCCCGTCCGGCCGCCGGTTGAGGCACACGAAGAGATAGCGTTTTCGCTGGGGCACGGGGCCGATCCTCGGGCGGCGCGGGCTCCGGGTCAAGCTGGCCGGCCGCGGGCCAGGCGCCGGACCTCGACGCGGCGGCCGTGCGGGCGGGGCGCTGGTGGCCCTCAGGCGCCCGCCTCCGCGGCGCGCTGCGCGCGGCGGCGGCGCAGCGCCAGGGTCGCGAGACCGATCGGCGTCACGGCGACGACGGCCGGGAGGCCGATGGCGGCCGACACGAGGCCTCCGAGGCTCGCGAGCGCCAGCGTGAGCACGTCGCCCGCGGTCGGCCCGGCGACCGGCTCGTCCACGCGCATCTCCCTGCGGAGATCGCCCACCGTCCGATCGAGCAGCGCCTCGAAAGGACGGCCGTACAGGCTCTCGCTGCGGCGCCCACGGAGGAACGCGCGCACCGTCCGGCGCGGGGCCGAGACGAGCCCCGCGACGAGACCGCCCAGGTTGAGCTGCCACGCGGCGACGAAGTCCTTGCAGCCGGCGCCGAGCTCCCAGGCCGAGATCTCGAACTCGCCGATCGTGCTCGTGTCGTAGCCCGTGAGCACGTGGTGCAGGTCGTGGAACCGCACGGCGCGCACGCGCGCCCGGGTGTTCGGGAACGGGACGGGCAGGGGGCCGAGCTTGAAGTCGACCCACGCGTCGCCGTACCCGCCATCCGCGCCGAACGCGTTCACCTCGAAGTAGATCGCCCGCGCCTCTCGCATCGTGAGGTCTTCGTCGTAATGCACCAGCACCATGGCAGTACCTCGCTCAATGACTAAGGTCACTGACCATGGTCATTCTTGTTGCTGGGTACGTCAAGGGAAAATGAGGCTTGACGCTGAATTCAACGCGGAACACACGTTGCTGGTTCAGTGAGCAAGGTCAGTACACGGCGGACGACGCGAAGGAAGGGCGCGCCCGCGCCGGACGCGCCCGGCGCGGGGGCGCAGGAGGTCGAGCGCGGCGGGCGCGCGCAGCAGAAGCTCGACACCCGCCGCCGGATCCGGGACGCCGCGTGGGCGCTCTTCACCGAGCTCGGGTACGAGGAGACGACGACGAAGGCGGTGGCCGAGCGCGCGGAGGTCGCGGCGGGGACGGTGTTCGTGCACGCGCGCGACAAGGCGGACCTGCTCATGCTCGTGATGCACGACCGGCTCGGCGCGGCGGTCGACGCGGCGTTCGAGACGCTGCCGCGCAGGGAGCCCCTGCTCGGCCAGCTCATGCACGTGTTCCAGGCGCTGTTCGCGATGTACGGCGAGCACCCGCGCGTGGCGCAGGCGTTCGTGAGGGCGTACCCCGGCGCGGCCGGCCCGAACGGAGAGCGGATGAGCGCGCTCACCTTCGCCTTCCTGCACCGCATCGCGGGCCTGGTGCGCGACGCCCAGGCGCGGGGTGAGGTCGCCGCCGACATCGACCCGCTCGCCGCGGCGCACAACGTGTTCGCCCTCTATTTCGCGGCGCTCCTGTCCTGGCTCAGCGGCTTCGTGACGCTCGGCGCCGCGCTGGATCCGGTGCTGAAGAACGCGCTCGCCCTCCAGCACCGCGGGCTCCGGGCCTGAGCGCGCCCCGGCCTGCGCCGGGTGGCGCAGCGCGCGGGGGGCTCACCTCCGGGGCTCGCGTTCCGGCGAGCCCCTCTTGTGGCTCGCCTGCACTCCAGCCCCTCCGGTGAACCCCCCGCGCGCTGCGCCACCCGGCGCCGCGTCGCCGCGGACGTCGATCCATCGCCGCGGCGGGGCGCTACGCTGGCCGCATGACACGGACAGCAACCTCGTTCGCAGTGCCCCCGGCCACGCTCCGCCTCGGCGATCTCGAGGTGACCCGCTTCGGCTTCGGCGCCATGCGCCTCCCCGGCAAGGACGTCTGGGGCGAGCCCGACGATCCGGCGCGCGCGCGGGCCGTGGTCCGGCGGGCGGTCGAGCTCGGGATGAACCTCATCGACACGGCCTGGTACTACGGGCCGTACGTCGCGCACCGCCTCATCGCCGAGGCGCTCTTCCCCTATCCGGAGCACCTCGTCATCGCCACGAAGCTCGGCGGCAAGCGCCTGCCCGACAAGAGCTGGGCGGCGGCGCTGCGGCCGGAGGAGCTGCGCGCCGGCTGCGAGGAGGACCTGCGGCTGCTCCGGCGCGAGCGCCTCGACGTCGTCCACCTCCGCTACGTGCCGGCCGACGTCCCGTTCGCCGAGTCGCTCGACGCGATGATCGCGCTCCAGCGCGAGGGCAAGATCCGCCACCTCGCGCTGAGCAACGTGTCGACCGCGCAGCTCGAGGAGGCCCTCGCGCGGGTGCCCATCGTCGCGGTCCAGAACCTCTACAACCTCGCGGGCGGGCTGCCCGGGGTCCCCCAGGAGCCGCACTTCGAGGGGGAGTCGCCGGACGCGGTGCTCGACCTCTGCGCCGCGCGCGGCATCGCGTTCCTGCCCTACTTCCCGCTGGTCATGGGGCAGCTCGGCGACAGCCCCGCGCTCGCCGCGGCCGCCGAGCGGCACGGCGCCACGCCCGCGCAGCTCGCGCTCGCCTGGCTGCTCGCGCGGTCGCCCGTGATGCTGCCGATCCCCGGCACGGGCTCGCTCGAGCACCTGGAGGAGAACTGGGCCGCGAGGACGATCGCGCTGTCCCCGGACGAGGTCACCGCCATCGCGGCGTCGATGCGATGAGCGCGCGGCGCCGGTGAGGCGAGCGCGCGGCGCCCGGGGGGAGGGGAGCCCGCGGCGCCGGGAGACCGCGCCGGCGCCCGAGGTCAGCGCGCGCCCCGCGCCGGGTGGCCGGCGCGGAGCGCGGCGAGCACCTCGGCGTGGGTGCGCGGATCGCCGGCGGCCACGACGTCGCCGGCGCTCGCGGCGCCGAGGGGGCGCCCGTCCCAGTCGGTCATGACCCCTCCGGCCCCGGTGATCACCGGCACGAGCGCCGCGAAATCGTGGAGCTTGAGGCCGTGCTCGACCACGACGTCGACGCAGCCGCTCGCCACGAGCCCGTACTGGTAGCAGTCCCCGCCGTAGCTCAGGAGCTTCGCCCGGGCCGCGACCGCCTCGAAGGCGCGGGCCTCCGCCGGGGGGAAATACTGCGGGCCCGTGGTGGAGAGGCGCGCCTGCGAGAGCCCGGCGCAGGCGCGGACGCGCGCCGGCGCGCCGTTCCACAGCGTCGGCCGCCCCAGGGCCCCGAGCCAGCGGTCGCCGAGCACCGGCTGATCGATGATCCCGAGCACGGGCACTCCCCCGTGCAGCAGGGCGATGAGCGTGCCGAAGAGCGGCTTGCCCGTGAGGAACGCCTTCGTCCCGTCGATGGGATCGAGCACCCAGACGAGCTCCGCGCCCTCGTCCGCGCGGCCGAGCTCCTCGCCCACGATCCCGTGGCCCGGCGCGTGCGCGGCGAGCAGATCCCGCATCACCGCCTCGGCCTCCCGGTCGGCGATCGTGACGGGGCTCGTGTCTTCCTTGTCGTCGGCCTCGATGCCCTTGCGGAAATAGCGCCGGATCACCGCGCCGCTCGCGTCCGCGAGCCGCTGGGCCAGATCGACCAGGTCCTGGGAAGGGGTCATCGTCTCCGTCCTCCGTGAGGCCTCGAGGTGAACCTCGGCGCGCCATGCAGTACGCGCGGCGCCCGCCCGTGGCAACCCGCGCATGGCGGCGCCCGCCCTCGCGGCGGCTGAGCGGCGCCCGCCCGGCGGCGGCGTGGCGCCCGCCCCTGCCCGGGCCTTGGCCCCCCGCCCGGCGCCCACTACGTTCCCGCCTCGCCATGGCCAACCTCTCTCGCGCGGACATCGTCGCCCTCGACAAGCGGTACATCTGGCACCCCTACACCCCGATGCGGCGGTACATCGACGAGGTCGACCCGCTCGTCATCGAGCGCGCCGAGGGGGCGCGCCTCTTCGACGCCGACGGCAGGAGCTACATCGACGGGAACTCGAGCTGGTGGGTCGCCACGCTCGGCCACAACCACCCGCGGCTCGTCGAGGCGCTCTGCAGGCAGGCGCGCACCCTGTGCCACACCTCCCTCGCCGGCGTCACCCACGCGCCCGCGGCCGAGCTGGCCGCCGAGATGATCGCCGTCGCGCCCAGGCCGCTCGATCGGGTGTTCTACAGCGACGACGGCTCGACCGCGGTCGAGGTGGCCCTGAAGCTCTGCCTCCAGTTCTTCAGGAACGAGGGCCAGCCGGGGCGCCGCCGCTTCGTCGCGCTCGACGGCGCCTACCACGGCGACACGCTCGGCGCCGCGAGCCTCGGCGGCGTCGAGATCTTCCGGCGCCAGTACGGGGGCGTGCTCATGGACTGCATCTTCGTGCCGCCGCCGCACGCGCGCGAGGACGGCCACGAGGCCGCGTTCGCGGCGCTCGCCGACGTGCTCGCGCGCGGCGCGGGCGAGATCGCCGCGGTGGTGCTCGAGCCGCTCGTGCAGGGGACCGCGGGCATGCGCATCTACGACCCCGAGTACCTCCGGCGCGCGCGCGCCCTCTGCGACGCGCACGGCGCGCTGCTCGTGATCGACGAGGTCTTCACCGGCTACGGCCGGACCGGGCCGATGTGGGCCTGCGAGGCGGCGGGCGTGGCCCCCGACCTCCTGTGCACCGGCAAGGGCTTCAGCGGGGGCATGCTCCCCATGGCCGCCACGCTCGCGACCGCCCGGATCTTCGACGCCTTCCTCGGCGCCCCGGAGCGGGCCTTCTATTACGGCCACTCCTTCTGCGGCAACCCGCTCGGCGCCGCGGTCGCGCGGGAGGTGCTCGCGGTCTACCGCGAGGAGGAGATCCTCGCGCGGGCCGCGCCGAAGGCGGCGCGCATCGCCAGGGCCTTCGCGGACATGGGCGCGATCCCGGGGGCGTCGCGCGCCCGCGCGCTCGGCATGATCGGCGCCATCGATCTCTCCCGCGGCGCCGGGTACCTCGGCGAGCTCGGCTGGCGCGCCTACGCCGAGGCGCGCCGCCTCGGCGCCTACCTGCGCCCGCTCGGCGACGTCGTCTACGTGGCCCCGCCGCTCACCATCCCGGACGCGGATCTCGACGAGCTGCTCGACATCGTCCGCCGCAGCGTGACCTTCGCCCTGTCGGCCGCGTGAGCGGCGGCGCGCCCCACCCCCGGCGCGCCGCGCCCCGCGTCAGCCCCGCTTCCGGCCCCGCGGATCGCCCCGGAGGATGGGGTAGGCCATGAGCAGGCTCAGCCACACCACCAGGAACTTCGGATCGGCCAGCGTCTCGAACGGGATCTCGAAGCGCTCGTTCGTCGGCTCCGCCTTGCGCTGCTGCGCCTGCACCACCGCGGGGCTCATGACCGCGACGTCGGCCTCGGACCGGCGCTCCGCGCGGGAGGCGCCGCGCCCCTGGCCCGCGGCGCTCTCCGGCAGCAGGGCGCCCTCGGCCTTGAGCGCCTGCTCCTCGGGCGTCCTCTGGCTCGAGAGATCCGGGTCGATGATCACCCTGGCCGGCGCGAGCTCCTCGTCCGCCCCGGCGCCCTCGGCCCCGGCGACCGCCGGCGCCTCCTCCGGGCGGTCCAGCGGGACGTAGCGCGGCGCGATCTCCCGCCGCTGCCGCGCGCGGCGCTCGAGCGTCACCGTGACCGGGAGGTAGACGCGCCGCACCTCCTCGACCGGGACCACGGCGCCCTCGGCCGCGTCCGGCGCCGCGCCCGCGAGCTCCAGGACCTTCGCGCGCGCGGCGTCGATCGCCGCCTGCTCCGCCTCGATCGCCGCCTTGCAGCGCGGCAGCGACGGGTCGAAGTCGATGCTGATGGCGCTGGTGTTCCCCCGGCTCCGCTCCGGGGTCGCCGCGCACTCCTCCATCACGCGCTCCGCGACGGTGTCGTCCTCGCGGTGCAGGAGCGCCAGCGCGAGCTCCTCGCGGTCGCCGATCCGGTTCGCGACCTCGGGCCGGGCGACGTAGCGGTACCGCACGCGGAGCGCGAGCTCGCGCTTCCCGGTCGCCGCGTCGACGACCGTCACCGCCTCCCGGGTGAAGCTCTCGGCGCTCGGGCCCTGGACCTCGCGCCGGCTCACCATCACCCGGGACCGGCGCAGCCCGGTGAACACCGAGCGCGTCTGCGCCCGCACCCGCTCGAGGAGCTTGAAGTCGCTCGTGTTGACGGGAACGTAGACGTAGCCGTCGAACTGGAGCAGAACGGGCGGACGCCTCGCGTCCGCCGCGGCCGTCGTCTTGTCCCGCTCACCGCACCCTGCGAGCACGCCGAGCCCGAGGATCGGGACAGCGCGGAGCAGTGCGCGGAGGGATGCTTCCACAATGAATCTCCCGAACGGCGTGCGTGCGAGATCGGAGAATCTAGCGCCGTCGGCGTGATGAAGAAACCCTTGCGCTCGGGAAAACCGACGCAGGACAGGGGATTTACGGAGCCGCGTGAACGGCAGGACCGGAGCGCGCAGCGCCCGACCTGAACGCAGATCGCACCCTGTGGCCCTGGGCGCCCTCACCCCGCGCCGGGGCGACCCCGGAGCGGCGAGCCGCGGCGGGGCGCCGCGGGGCCCTCTCGCCGCCGCGCGCGCGGCGCGCGGTACGTCAGGGGATTGCCCTTTCGAAAATCGGATCCATTTGGTCGCCGAGATGAACACGGAAAGCCAGAACCCCGACATCAGCGTTTCCACGCCCGCCGCCGAGCCCCCGGACGCCGGCGCGGGCCCTCAGCCGCCCGCGCCGCCCGCGCCGCCCGCGCCGGAGGAGGCCGCGGCGGCCGGCGCCGTCGAGCTCCCGTTCCAGGCCGAGGTGCAGCAGGTCCTCGCGCTGGTCATCAACTCGCTCTACGCGAACCAGGAGGTCTTCCTCCGCGAGCTCATCTCGAACGCGTCGGACGCCCTCGACAAGGCGCGCTTTTTGGCCCTCACGCGCGAGGACGCCGCCGAGCAGGCGGGCGAGCCCGGGATCACCATCACGCTCGACGACGCCGCGCGGACCCTCACCATCGAGGACAACGGCGTCGGCATGACCCGGGACGAGGTGGTGCAGAACCTCGGCACCATCGCCCGCTCGGGGTCGCTGGAGTTCCTGAAGGCCAACGCCGAGGCCGCGAAGCAGAAGAAGGAGGGCGGCAAGCTCCAGCTCATCGGCCAGTTCGGCGTCGGCTTCTACGCCGCCTTCATGGTCGCCTCGCGCGTCGACGTGCACACCCGCTCGATGCTGCCGGGCGCGGAGTCCGTCCTGTGGCGCTCGTCCGGCTCGGGCTCCTTCACCGTGGCCCCGGGCGACCGCGCGCACCCCGGCACGAAGATCGTCCTGCACCTGAAGGAGGACGCGCGCGAGTACACGAAGGCGTGGCGCGTCAAGGAGATCATCCGCAAGTACTCGGACTTCGTCCACTTCCCCATCAAGGTCAACGACGAGGTCGCGAACCGCTCCGCCGCCCTCTGGACGCTCCCCAAGCCGCAGATCACCGAGGAGCAGCACGCGGAGTTCTTCCGGCACGTGACCGGCGGCTACGAGGGCGAGAAGCCGCTGCTCACCGTCCACCTGTCGATCGACGCGCCCGTGCAGTTCCACGCCCTGCTCTACGTGCCCGAGAAGGCGTCGGCGGACATGTTCCACAAGGATCGCAGGGCGATCCGCCTGTACGCCAAGCGGGTCCTCATCGTCGAGGAGTGCGACAAGCTCACGCCGATGTACCTGCGCTTCCTGCGCGGCGTCGTCGACTCCGAGGATCTCTCGCTGAACGTCTCGCGCGAGATGCTCCAGGAGAACCGCACGCTCTCGCAAATCGAGCAGCAGATCGTCAAGCAGGTGCTCAAGTCGCTGAAGGACCTGTCCGAGTCGGACCCCGAGCGCTACGCGACCTTCTGGAGGGAGTTCGGCCGGGTCCTCAAGGAGGGGATCACCCTCGACTGGAAGAACAAGGACGCGATCGCCGAGCTCTGCCGGTTCGAGTCGATGAACACGGAGGCCGGCGAGGTCATCTCGCTCCGCGCGTACGTGGAGAAGATGCCCGAGGAGCAGAAGGAGATCTATTACGTGACGGGGATCGGCCGCCACGCGGTCGAGCAGAGCCCGCACCTCGAGGCGTTCAGGAAGCGCGGGTACGACGTGCTGTTCCTCGTCGATCCGGTCGACGAGTGGGTGGTAAAGGCGCTGAACGAGTTCGACAAGCGCAGGCTCAAGAGCGTGACCCACGGCGACGTCGACCTCGGCGGCGAGCCGGAGAAGCAGGATCAGGCGGAGGCGTCGGTGGACGCGGCCGTCTCGGCGGTGAAGGCCGCGCTGGGCGACCGGGTGAAGGACGTGCGCGTCTCGCGGCGCCTGACCGACAGCGCGAGCTGCCTCGTCGCCGACGAGGGCGACCCCGGGGCGAACCTCGAGCGGATCATGAAGCTCATCGATCAGAACGCCCAGGAGTCCAAGCGCATCCTGGAGCTCAACCCGGGCCACCCGGTGGTGAAGAACCTCAACATCCTCGCGGGGCGCGAGCCCGACTCGGAGCGGGTGAAGCAGTGGTCCGAGCTCCTCCTCGACCAGGCCCTCCTCGTCGAGGGCGTGGTGCAGGAGCCCGCGAAGCTGGTCCGGCGCATCCAGGACCTGCTCGCGCAGGTGAGCTCGGCCGCCGTCGGGACCCAGCCATGAGGCCGCGCGCCGCCTGACGCGGCGCCGAGAGGGCGCCGGGGAGCCCTTCCCGGCGCCCGTTCCCGTTTCTTGTCCCGGGTCGAGCGCCCGTGGTACGCGCGTCGAGGTCCCCCGACGAGGTCGCCAGGATGTCCCGCATCGCAATCCCCGCGCTCGGCCGTCGGGCCTTCCTCCAGGCGCTCGGCGTGGCGGGCGGGGTCGTGGCGGCGCCGGGGCTCTGGGATCCGGCGCCCGCGATGGCCAAGGCGCCCTCCAAGGTGCGGCGGGTCGACGCCTCGAAGCTCGGCGTGACGATGAAGCTCGAGCTGTCGCACGCGCCGTTCCCGTGCGACGGGTCCCCGTACCAGGACGCGACGGTGATGGTCTTCGTGCCGGCGCATTACCGCGCGCCGGAGAACGACGAGCTCGATCTCGTCGTGCACTTCCACGGCCACCTCACGACCGCGGAGCGGGCGATGGCCGCGCACAAGCTCCGCGAGCAGCTCCACGAGAGCAAGCAGAACGCGGTGCTCGTCGTGCCGCAGGGCGCGGTGAACGCGGCCGAGTCGCCCCCGGGCAAGCTGGAGAAGAGGGGCGGCCTCCGGCGCCTGTGCGGCGAGGTCGCGGCGGCGCTCTCGAGCCCCTCGGCGCGGCGGGCGCTCGGCGACAGCGCGATCCCGAGGCGCGCGAAGCTCGGGGTGCTCTGCCTGTCGGCGCACTCGGGCGGGTACCGCGTGGCGGCCGCGTGCCTGCGCCACGGGGGCTGCAACGTGAACGAGGTGTACCTGTTCGACGCGCTCTACGGCGAGGTCGACGCGTTCCGCGACTGGGTGCTCGCGCGGAAGGGCAAGTCGGGGCGGGACCGGCACAAGCTCATCAGCCACTTCGTCGGCGGCGCCGTGCGGCGGCACAACCTCGAGCTCGAGCGCGCGCTCGAGGCGCGCGGGGTCAAGTGCCTGCACGAGCGCCGCCCGGGCGAGCTGACCCGCGCGCAGCTCCTCACCGGCCGCGCGATCTTCATCGAGGCCCCGGTCGCCCACGGCGCGGTGACGTTCCAGCAGAACGCGTTCCGCGACTGTCTGTTCGCGTCGTGCCTCCGCCGCCAGCTCCGTTCCGGCTGGTTCAAGAAGAAGAACGAGCCGCGCAAGATCGACGTGCGCACATCTACCTGAGTCCGCCCGTCCCCCACGCCGCAATGCGTTGCAGCGTCCCGGGAGGAGGGGCGGGCCGGGGGGCTCGCCGGAACGCAAGCCCCGGAGGTGAGCCCCCCGGCCCGCCCCTCCTCCCGGGACGCCACCGAGGCCGCCCGAGGCCGCGTCAGTGCCGGAGCGAGACGTCGGCGAGCGCCATGCGCGCGTCGTTGATGAACGCGCTGTCCGGGAAGCGCCGGATGAACGACCTCAGGGTCGTCTTCGCGTCGTTCCAGGCCTGGATGTCGAGGAGGCACTCGGCGAGGAGGAAGGTCGCGTCGTCCATGACCTCGCGGTCGGGCGACGCCTCCGAGAGCGTCATGAGCAGCGGGATCGCGTCGCGCTGCCGGTTCAGCCGCCGGTAGGCGCGCGCCAGGTTGAGGCGGGCCGAGGGGGTGTGCGACGCCGTCTCCTTCTGCCGGATCGCGTCCTCGAAGGCGACCGCGGCCTCGTGCCAGCGGCCGGTCCGCATGTGATCGAGCCCGGTCTGGTACGACTTGATCGAGAGCTCCGACCGCGCCTTGTCGACCGCGTCCGTGAAGAACGCGAGCTCGGCCCGGGTGAGCGGCGCCTTCCGCAGCGCCTCGAACCCCTCGATCACCTCCTGCCGCCGCTCGGCGCGGATGAGCTCGTAGAACGCCGCGGCGTCGCTCTCGGCCTTGGCCCGCGCGTCGCTCCGCTGCTGCATCTCCTTGAGGTCGGCCTCGTGCTTGGCGATGCGGTCGCGCGCGCCCTTGGTCTCGGCCTGGACGGCGTCGACGCGCGCGTCCCAGGCGAGCTTCACCACGCCGATCACCACGACGACGAAGAGCAGGTTCGCGCTCGCGCTGTTCCAGAAAGCCCGCCGTTCGTAGGCCATCTGCCGCTTGGAAATGCTCTTCAGATCCGCCGCGAGCGCATTCGTGAGATTGTTGGTCTTGATGATGAGCCCCCGGGATTCCACGATCTCACGCTTGATCTCCCGGAGCTCGTCGTCGAAGTCGTGCATTTCAGGTCCTGAAACCGCTCCCTGTGCAGGAGGTCCTGCCCGTGCTAAGGGGGCCGCGGACGCGATCCCCGACCCATGGTAGAGGAGGCCGCGGACGCCGGCCCCCTGACCCATACCCGATGGGGCCGCGGACGCGAGCCCCCGACCCGTGGTAAAGGGGGCCGCGGATGCGGACCCCCGACCCATGCTAAAAGGGGGCCGCGGATGCGGACCCCAGGCCGCGCCAGGGTGCCGCGAACGCTGACCCCGGCTGCGCCGACAAGCCGCCCCTACGCTATCAGGAAGCTCTGCCTATGGACACAAGCGACATCCGAAAAGGCCTCAAGATGATGGTCGATGGCCAGCCCTACTCGGTCATCGATTTCCAGTTCGTCAAGCCGGGGAAGGGGCAGGCGTTCACCCGCGTCAAGATCCGGAACATGGCGACGGGCGCGGTGCTCGAGCGCACCTACAAATCGGGCGAGAAGCTCGAGCCGGCGGACGTGGAGGAGCGCAGCCTCCAGTACATCTATCCCGAGGGCAGCGACTTCGTGTTCATGGACGCGGCGACCGGCGAGCAGCTCACGGTGCCCGGCGAGAAGATCGGCGACGACGCCAAGTGGCTGAGCGACGGGATGTCCCTCGACGTCACGCTGTTCAACGGTCAGCCGATCGGCGTCAACATGCCCCCGCACGTGGTGCTGCAGATCGTGAGCAGCGAGCCGGGCGTGAAGGGCGACACGGCGAGCGGCGCCACCAAGCCGGCCACGGTGTCGACCGGCGCGACCGTCAACGTCCCGCTCTTCGTGCAGGAGGGCGAGTGGATCAAGATCGACACGACGGACGGCAAGTACCTGGAGCGCGTCAACAAGCGCTAGCCGTCGGCTGACCCTCGGGCCGGCCTCCGGGCCCGCCGGGGTCACCTGGCCTCGTAGATCACCGCCGCCGCGCCGCCGACGCACGCGACGCGCGCCCCGCCGTTGGCCGGCACACACGCCGAGCCGAGCGCGGTGTCCCCGACCCAGAGGCGCGCGGCGCCGCCCGCGGTCGCGACGAGGAGCCCGCCGGCCGCGGGGACCGCGAGCGTCTTGCCGTCGGGCGACCGCGCCGCGCCCCGCGGGGCGGGCGTGGCGAGCGGGAACGACAGCGCCGCCGAGGTCGGCGCGGCCGACCGCAGGTCGATCGAGACCAGCGCGGCGCCGAGGGCGATGTCGAAGCCGCGCGCGGACGCGGCGAGCGGGGAGAACGGCACGCGCTCGGTCCCGGCGCAGCGCTCGGGCGAGGCCGCGCCCCCGCGGGCGCGGGGACCCTGGTCGCGGAGCAGCGGGAGCGGGACCTCCATCGCGCCGACCGCGTCGGGGGAGCTGCGGAAGAGCGCGAGCAGCGTGGGCGCGTCGCAGCGCCGCTCGACGCCGACCAGCTCCGCGGGCCCGGCGAGCACCGCCGCGGGCCAGGGCGGGACGTCCGCCGCGGACTCGCCGAGCGTCGCGTGATCCACGCGGACGACGCCCTGCGCCGTCCGGATGAGCAGGTCGCCGTTCGCCTCGAACGCGAGCGGGCCGAGGCTGCCGGGGCGGCTCGGCTGCGGGGCGGCGATGGAGCGGTACACGGCGGCCGCGGTCACCTGGGGCGCGAGCTTCGCGAGGAGCTTGCCGCCCTCCCGGGAGCGCGCCTCGGCGTCGCCGCGGTCGAGCGCGGCGATGGCCGCGAGCGGCGCGCCGCGGGTCGCGGCCGCGACCGCCTCGGCGTGGTCGATCGAGGCGGCGAGCCCCGGCTCGTCGCAGCGCACGGGGCTGGGGCCCACCCAGACGAGGGCCTCGCCGGCGCGGGCGGCGTCGCGGCCGGCGCTCGCGCCGGCGCCCGCGGCGTCGGCGCAGAGCGCGGCGTGGAGCCGGCGCAGCCGGTGCGCGGCCGCGGCGGCGGCGGGCGCGGTGGCCTTGCCGCGCGCGTCGCGGAGCGCGGAGGCGACGAGGCCGCGCAGCGCCTCGCCGGGCTGCGCTGCGTCGCGCGACAGGCCGGCGGGGCGATCGAGGAAGACCAGCGGCACGCGGGGCTCGGGCGAGCCCGCCGCCGGGGCGGGGAACGGGCGGAGCGCGCCGGCGAGGCCGATCGAGACGACGAGGTCGTCGCGGCCGTCCGCGTCGCGATCGGCGACCTCCAGGGCGGCGGAGAGCGCCTCGTCCGGCGGCGGCGTGCGCAGGCGGAGCTCCAGGGCGAGCTCCGGCAGCGCGCCCGCGCCGGAGGCGGCGCCGGGGAGGCGGATCACGGCGATCCAGCGCGCCGCGCGCGCGGGCAGGTGCGCGCCGCAGTGCGGGTCGAAATCGAGGGCGAGCATCGCGGGGCCGATCTGGCTGAGGCCGACGCGCGGCGCGCACCCCTGCGCGGCGAGATCGCCGGGCAGCGCGGCGAGCGTGCGGGGCGCTCCGGGGCGCGCCGCCGGGGCGAACAGGAGCTCGCCGCGCAGGCCGTCGGGCGACCGCGTCCAGGCGACGAGGTCGCGCGCGCCGTCGCCGTCGACGTCGAGCAGGAGCCCGGTCTCGAAGGTGCGCCCGGTCGGCGCGGCGACCGCGGCGCCGCCCTCGAGGGGCCAGCGCTTGCCGCCGTCGGGCGCCGGGACGCTCGGCACGGCGGTGAACCGGGCCGGGGCCGCCGCGTCCGCCGCGCCGGCGTCGTCGCCGTCGGCCGCGCCGGCGTCCGCCGCGCCCACCTCGTCGGGGAGGGCGCCGCCCGGCGAGGACGGGGCGCCGGAGGGCGCCGCCGAGCCGAGGGTGTAGGGCGTGTACGGCCTGGAGCTCGGGCAGCCGTCGCAGCCGGTCGCTGCGAGGAGCGGGAGCAGGACGGCGCGGAGGAGCTTCGAGCGGGATCGATCGTGCATCGCGGGCGGCCCGGCCGGAGCAGGCGATGTCGGCGGGTGGCGCAGGCGTAGCACGGCGCGCGGGCGGCGACGTAGCGCGGCGCGCGCCGCGCGGCGCGCGGCGACAGCGCGCCGGCGGGCGGCGCGCCCGGATGGCCCCCGCGCGGATTTCGGAGTACCTTGGCCTTTGGCAGATGCGCGGGCCCAAGCCTCCCAAGCCGATCGAAGGCGAGGATTACTACCTCGAGGCAGGCCGGCTGGTCTTCACGGAGACCTATCACCTGAAGCGCGGATACTGCTGCAATTCCAGGTGCCGTCACTGCCCATACCGGGAGAAGGCGCCGGCGGCGGAGTCGGTGCAGGTCGCGGTGCCGCGCCTCAAGCTCCTCTGACGTCGCGTCTCGCTCTCTTCTGGACGAGACGGCAGGCGCCGGCCGCCCGCGAACGGCCCTCCGGCCCTCGGAGGTCGTCGCATGACGGGCATTGCTGGGTTGCCGTGGCGCCCTGCACCTCTCCGGTGTGCGGTGATCCCTGGTCGACACGATTTCGGGTTCTCGACGGCTGGAGCGCGCGCGCTCGCCAGGAATGCCTGGTTGATCCGGCTTGCGCGGGGCGTCTAGGATCCACTCCCACCTTCGCGCCGGAGCCCCCATGCGTCGCAGGCTTTGCCCTCTGCTCCATTGCCTCTTGCTCTTCCTGCCGGTCGGCTGCACGGCGGCCCCGTCGGAGGGCTCGGGCGGGGCGGGGGCGACGGTCCGGGACGCGGACGCCGACGGCATCCGCGACGAGGACGAGGGGCGCGCTGACGCGGTCGACTCGGATGGTGACGGCGTACCGGATTACCTCGACACCGACTCCGACAACAACGGGCGTCCCGACGCGATCGAGGGGGAGGGCGACAGCGACGGCGACGGAGTGCCCGATCGCGCGGACCTGGACGACGACGGCGACGGCCTCCCGGATCGGGTCGAGCTGGGCGCGGACCCGAGCCACCCGCCGGACACCGACGGCGACACCTTGCCCGATTTCCGCGACACCGACGCCGACGGCGACGGCATCCGGGACGGCTTCGAGCGCGATCTCGACCCCGACTTCGACGGATTGCCGGCGTACCGCGACCTCGACTCGGACGGCGACTGCCGGCCTGATTCCGTCGAGCGAGGCGACGGCGATCCCGCCCACGCGCCCCTCGACAGCGACGGGGACGGCGGGGGCGATTTCCTCGACCTGGACAGCGACAACGACGGACTGCTCGACGCGCTCGAGGATGCCGATTGCGATGGCGCGCTCGATCCGGGCGAATCCAGCGTCGCGAGCGCGGACACGGACGAGGATGGGGTGACCGATCTCGTCGAGGCGGCCGCCGGGACGGACCCGGACGACGATCTGGACACCCCGCAGGCCAACGGGGATTTCGTGTTCATCATGCCGTACCGGGCCGCCCCGGATCCGGCGCAGGACACGCTCGATTTCTCGACCAGCATCTCGCAGGCCGACGTGGTCTTCGCGATGGACACCACCGCCTCGATGGACGGCGAAATCAGGAACCTGACCGAGGCGCTCCAGGGGATGATCGAGGAGCTCGCGGCGGAGATCCCGAGCATCGGTATCGGCGTGACGCAGTACAGGGACTTCCCGAAGTCGCCTTACGGGGTCGCCGGCGACGAGCCGTTCGTCCTGGAGCACCGGGTGATGAGCGTCGGCACGCTGGAGGGGCGCGCCTCGGTGCAGAGCGCGGTGGATCGCCTCGTCGCGGAGGGCGGCAACGACACCCCGGAGAGCGGCTGGGAGGCGCTTTATCAGATCGCCACGGGGGAGGGCACGACCGAGGGCAGCGCCCGCGTGCCGGCGTTCGATCCGGCGACCGCGCCGCCCAGCGTGATCCCGGTGGGCGAGTCGGTGGGGCTCCTTGGTGGGGTGGGCTTCCGCGCCGGCTCGCTGCCCATCGTGGTGATGATCACGGACGTGCCGAACCACAACGGAACGATTCCGGCGTACCGTTATCCGGACATCGCGTCGCCGGATCACGGCGAGGCGCTCGGCGCGGTGACCCGCCTGGGCGGCCGCGTCATCGGCGTGGTGACGACCGAGGACGAGGGGGACGAGGCCAGGGCGGACCTCACGGCGGGCGTGCTGGCGACGGGCTCGGTGGTTCCGCCGACGGCGTGGGGGCCGGCGGCCGTTCGCCCGGCGGCGTGCGCGGACGGCGCGTGCTGCACCGGGACGAACGGGAGCGGAGTGCCCGCGGTCAACGACAAGTGCCCGCTCGTGTTCAGGGTCTCCGAGGACGGCGATGGCCTGAACCACGCCATCGTGCGGGCGATCGAGGTGCTCACGACGTATGTCTCGCTCGACGTCTCGGCGGCGGCGGAGGACGACGACGGCGATTCGATCGACGCCGTGGGCGCGTTCATCGACGGGATCGTCGCGAACAGCGGGGCGCCGGCGCCGTGCGCCGCCGGGCTCAGGGTCGTCGACAGGGACCTGGACGGCGTCGCGGACACCTATCCCAACGTCTTCCCGGGGCCCACGGTCTGCTTCGACGTGATCCCGCGCGAGAACGTCTCGGTGCCTCCGACGACGGCGCCGCAGGTCTTCACCGCGAAGATCGCCGTCACTGGCGACGGCGTGGCCACGCTCAGCACCCGCAGGGTCTTCTTCCTCGTCCCGCCGGAGATCCCGGAGCCCCCCGTCATCAAATGACGGCCGGGCGGCCACCACCCGCGCGACCCCCTCTCCTCCAGGACAGCCGTTGCAATCCGGATCGGCCTACAGCCTACCTGGCCGGCGAACCCACCGAGGACGGCTCCACCACCGCGCTCAGCGCCGTCCCGGCCCCGATGGAGAACGCATTGCCCCGCCACGTCACGCGCCGGCTCGCATACGCGTTCAGCCAGCAGAAGAACCAGCAGAGCGTCCGCAGCGGCTCGGCGGCCAGGAGGAGCAGGTTGGAGCGCTCCGGCCGCAGCATCCTGAGCGCCAGGAACGCCCCCAGGCTCTGGAGCGCCCAGGCGAACAGCCAGACCTCCAGCGCGAGGCGCGTCGGGCTCAGCAGCACCGTCAGCCAGGCGATGAGCAGCGGTGAGTTGAACGGCTCCACCGCGAAGCAGCGCGGCACCAGCGCGCGCCGCATCTTCGCCCACCGGGTGTGCCGGTCCAGCGTGCGCGTCAGCGAGCCGCTCGTGTTCCGGTTCTCGACCGGATCCAGGCAGAGCTCCACCACGTACCCGCGCTCGCTGAACCGCCGCCCCAGCATGTCGTCCTCCGCGAGGACCCCGGCCACGCCCTCGAACCCGCCCACCCGCTCGAGATCGACCCGCCTCATCGCCATCGATTTGCCCACGCTGATGGAGCGCCCCGCGAGCTCGGCGGCCGCGACCACCCCTGGCGCGATGAACGCCCCGAGCTGCGCGTTCTCGATCACCGCGCCCAGCGTGCGCTCCCCCGTCCCCGCGAACAGGCTCGAGACGAGCCCCACCCCGGGCCGCATCAGCACCGAGAGCAGCGCGTTCAGGTAGCCCGGGCGGACACGCACGTTCGCGTCGGAGATGACGAGCACGCTGCCCTCGGCCCTGCGCGTGAGCTCGAGGAGCTGCGCCACCTTCGGGTTGAGCGCCTCGCCCGGATCGGTCAGGCAGAGCCGCGCCTTCACCTCGGGGTGCGCCGCGATGAAGGCCTGGATCACCGGCGCCGCCGGGTCCTCCCGCGACGCGACGCCGAAGACGATCTCGTAGCGGGGATAATCGATGTGCGCGAACGACTCGAGGTTCTCCGCGAGCTCGTCGTCGACGCCCGCGACCGGCTTGAGGATGCTGACGAGCGGCGTCGCGCGCGGCGCCCCCGGCGCGTCGCACCCCGCCCGGAGCCGATGCCGGCCGACCCTGAGGAGAAATGCCGCCTGGATGGTCGCGTAAATGGTGGACGACAGCGCCGCCGGCGCGATCGTGGCCAGTGCTCCCCAGTCCATGGAGTGCGATGCTGCCCGAATCGCGTGGCGGCCCGGTGGCCGGACCGCAAACCCGACGCTTCCTTTGTGCGACCGCGCAGTGACAGGACAGCAAGGTGGCTCGCCCCGCGCCCTGCGATCACGTCCTCGCCGTATTCAGCTCAATCGACCGATGAGCTCCCGCGTGATGTTCTTCTGGTGCGACTCCAGCGTGCCGCCGCCGATCTCGAGCAGCTTGGCGTCCCGGAAGAACCGCTCGACCTTGTACTCGGTGCAGTACCCCCAGCCGCCGAGCACCTGCATGGCGTTGTCGGCCACCTCCTTGCCGACCGGCGCCGCGAAGAGCTTCGCCGCGTCGGTCCCGAGCCGGTTCCTGCGGTCGGGGCTGACGTTGCGCGCCACCGAGTAGATGAGCGCGCGCGCCGCCTCGGTCTTGGCGTAGCTCTCCGCGATGTAGCGCTGGATCTGGCCGTGCTCGGCGATGGGCTTGCCGAAGCTCCTCCGCTCCGCCGCGTACCGGATCATGATGTCCAGGCAGCGATCCGCGATCCCGAGGCTCATCGCGGCCAGCGTCAGGCGCTCCAGCTCCAGGTTCCGCATCATGTTGCGGATCCCGCCGCCCTCCTGGCCGAGGACGTTCCGGGCGGGGACGACGCAATCGTCGAAGAGGAGCTCGCTCATCGTGCTCCCGCGCATGCCCATCTTCGGGGTCTTCTCGTCGGTCGAGAATCCCGGGAATCCCCGCTCCACCACGAAGCTCGTGATCCTGCCGTCGATGGTCGCGTAGACCAGGAAGACCTGGGCCTCGGGGGCGTTGGTGATGAGCGCCTTGCGCCCTTTCAGGATGTACCGATCCCCGTCGCGGCGGGCGAACGTCTTCATGCCGAGCACGTCGGTCCCGCTCGTGGGCTCGGTCATGCCCATGGCGCCTATCCACTCGCCGGAGAGCACCTTCGGCAGGTAGCGCGCGCGCTGCTCGTCGTTGCCGGCGTGGAAGAAGTTGTTCACGAACAGCATCGCGTGGGCGAGGTACGCGAGCGTGAAGCCGGGATCGCTCTTCGCGAGCTCGTGGTGGACGATGACGGCGGCGACCGCGTCCATGCCCGCGCCCCCGTACTCCGAGGGCACGGTCACGCCGAGCAGGCCGAGCTCGCCCAGCCGCTGCATGAGATTGAGGTTGAGGGTGGCCTTCCGGTCGTGCTCGTCGGCCTGCGGCTCGACGACCTCGCGGGTGAAATCGCGCACCATCTGCCGCAGCATCCGGTGCTCTTCCGTCGGGTTTTCCAGGTCGCTTTCCATGGCGGTGGATGACGCGCTCATCACGGCCCAACCTAGCACGCGCCCGCGCGCGCCCGACAGCGTGGCACGCGGCTCGCTTCGTTCCGCACGCTCGAAAGAAGGGGGCCGCATGAACGTCTGGACCGATGGGGTGCTCTGGGGCGTGGTGCTAGTCTCGTTGCTGATGTGGCTGCTCGCCGTCCTCGGCGTGCTGTCCGTGGGCGGCTGGATCCATGTCCTCCTGGTGATCGCTGCCTCCTTCGCCCTGACCGGGCTGCTCCGGCAGATGCCCAGGCGGCGGTCGCGCTGAGCCGGGGGGATCGGCGGGGGCGCCCTGGGGCGACGCGGTGTCCGGGGGGCTGGCCGCTTCCGGGGCGCTCGTCGCTTCCGGGATCCCGTCCTGGCAGCAGCGAATGCCGGTCGAGTAATCGAGGTAGCTCCTCGGGTGAGACGAGATGAGGGCCTCGCAGCCGGCGCGGGTCGAGCGCGCGTAGAAGCCGCCCGCGAACGCCCCGCCCGGCTCGTCGACCCATTCATCCAGGTTGCCGACGAGATCGTAGACCGCGTCGTTGCCCCAGCGGCTCGCGCACCGCGGGCTCGTGCCCGTCTCCCGGAGCAAGGGCTCCCGGGCGCTGCGCACGCGGTTCAGGCGGGGGTCCAGGTGGCCAGTCGAGGCATTGCCGTGGAGGATGGCCGCGGGGTGGCCTGCGCGGAAGACGTTGCACGCGCCCTCCTCGAACGTATCGCCGTAGGGAAACAGGGTGTCGTCCTCGCCGCGGCAGGCGGTGACGAACTCGGAGGCCGAGCAGAGCCGCTTGCCGACGGCGGCGCAGGCGCTCTCGGCGACGAGGCCGGTCGCATAGCCGCTCGGCCGCACCCCGAACCGGGAGCGGGCCGCGGCGGCGAGGGTCCGGCCGCGCTGCCAGCCGGGGAGCAGCGGCAGCGGGAACGCGCGCGCATGGATGTCGCCCGTGCGCCGCCCGCCGGTCGACCATTCGGCGAGCGTGAGCTCGAGGAGGTTCGGGGTCGACGGATAATCGGGCGAGAGCGCCTCTCCGGTGGCGCTGTCGACGAGCATCGCCTCGAAGCGATCGATGCAGAAGCGGCCCCCGTCGACGGCGACCATGTCCGAGGGGCACGCGGGCGCGCCCGGCGGCGGGCCGTCGAGCGCCGCGACGGGCGCTGCCGCGGCGGAGGAGGGCGCTGCCGCGGCGGGGGAGGGCGCTGCCGCGGCGGGGGAGGGGGCGCCGGCGGCGGAGGGGGCGCCGGCGGCGGAAGGGGCGCCGGCGGCGGAAGGGGCGCCGGCGGCGGAGGGGGCGCCGGCGGAGGGGGCGCGTGCGCTCGCCGGCAGCGCGGGGCGCGCGATGCCCGCCTCGGCCTGCGCGTCGAGGTCGCGCACCGCGCTCCCGAACCACCGCAGGCTGCCGTCGGCGGCCCACGCGGGGTCACCCACGACGCAGGTGCCGGGGGCCGCGAGCTCCGGGACGGTCACGAAGACCCCCGGCGAGGGGGCCGGGATCGCGCGCCGCGCGGGCTGCCCGTCGACGCACAGCGCGCCGGTGTCGTCCGCCGGCCACGGCCGGGAGGCGAGCTCCGCGCCGTCGTCGTCCAGCCAGACCACGTGCCGCCGGGCCGCGTCGCTGAGCAGCGCGCCCCCCTCGGGCAGGGCGACCAGCCGCACCGCGAAGTCGCCCTCGACGAGCGGCAGCGAGGTCTCGCGCACCGCGCCGGGCCGGCCGAGCGCGTCGATCGAGAGCGCCACGACCTGACCCGGATGCTCCGCGCTCACGCCGGCGACGATGGCCCCGCCGCCCCGGCGCTCGCACGCGTCGAACCCCGGGCGCACCGGCGACGCGATCGCGAGGGGGGCGCCGGCGAGGGACGCGGCCTGCGCGGGCGCGGCCTGCACAGGCGTGGCCTGCGCGGGCGCCCCGCCCGGAGCGCCGGGCGCGGAGAGCGCGCCCGAGGCGTCGAGCGCGGTGATCTGGAGCCGCTCGCCGAGCACCTCGAGGAAGAGCCCCCGCTCGCGGCCGCCGACGAGCACCGCGCCGCCGTCGTGGGCGCGCCCGCGCAGCGCGGGCACCACGTGCGGCCCGGGCAGGAGCCGCACCACGTCGGTCCTGGCCAGCCACCAGGACGCGCCGATGCGCGCGACGCGCCGCCGCTCCGCCGGGCGCTCCGGCTCGCCGATCGGTGGGCCCGGCGGTCCTCCTGGCCGCCCGGGGCCGAGGTCCGCCGGCGCCGGCGCCGCGACGGCGGCGACCTGCCCGCGCGGGTCGAGCCGGTGGAGCTGCCCCGCGGCGAAGGCGAGGCCCTCGCCGTCGGTCGCGAGCGCGCCCCACGCGATGCGCGCGCGCCGCGCCGGGAACGGATCGGGCTCGCGGCGCGGCTGCCCGTCGGCGCGCGAGGCCGAGAAGAGCTCGCCGGAGGTCGTCTGGAAGTACGCGCGATCGCCCGCCCACGCGGCGAGCCCGGGATCGTACGCCGGCTGCCCCACGGCGCGCCGCGCGCCGCGCGCGGCGATGCGCTCGAGCGCCCCGAGCTCGGCGGGGGCGAGCGGGGTCGCGTCCACGAGGCGCGCCGGGTCCACGGCGCAGGCCGCCCTGGGGACGGCGCCCGCGAGGAGACGCTCCAGCGCGGGCGCGACGCGCACCGCCTGGCAGGCGCCGTTGCGGCCGGTGACGTCGACGTGGACCGAGCCCGCGCTGGTCGTCACGAGGCGCGGATCCTGGTGGCCGCGGACGAAGCCGTACTCGAGGTCGCCCTCGACGACGACGGCGCGCCGGCCCGGGTCGACCCTGCCGTCCTCCCCGAGCGAGGCGAAGGCGATCTGCGCGGTGCCGAGCCACGACGTGCGCGATTTCTTGCGGCTCGCCGCGTAGTAGAGCACGTCGATCGCGCCGGGCCGGCCGCCCGCGTCGATGAGGTCCATGCCGTGGAGCGGCGGCCGGAACCGCAGCCCCGTGGGGGACGACGCGGCCGCGATCCCGTCGGACGGCGAGAGCCAGCGGACGCGCACCTCGACCTCGGGCAGCGGGTCCGGCCGCCGCGGCCGGGGCGCCTTGCGCGGGGCCTTCTTCTTGGGCCTGGCCTCGCGCCCGCGATCCTCGCCGCGCTTCTTCCTGGGCGCCTTGCCGCTCGCGCCGGAGTCCCTGGCCGGCCGCTTCGACTTCGCGACGGTCGACTTGCGGGCGGGGGCCTTGCGCGCGGGCTTCGCGGCGGCGGGGCGCGCGCGCGCGGGGCGCTTCGCCGGCTTCGCGGCCTTGCCGCGCGGCGCGGTCTCGACGAGCTCGAGGAGCGCGACGCGATCGCCCACGGCGGCCATGGCGCGCGCGCGGGTCGGGGCGCACGTGCGCGACGTGGCCGAGGCCTCGCCCGGGGGGAGCGCGGTCACGCAGAGCTCGCCGTCCTGCGAGGTGAGCAGCGTGGTGGTCCCGTCGGGGGAGGAGAGGGCGCCGGCGAGGTCCTCGTCGACGAGCTGGTGCGGCGGTCCGAGCTCGCCGGTACCGGCGTCGAGGCGCCTGACCCAGCCGGCGCGATCCGACGACAGCCTGGAGACGAAGAGCACCGAGCGGCGATCGAGCGACGGCTCGATCGTGAACGGGAGCGGCTGCACCGCCGGCGAGCCGAGCGGCGCGCGGCCGGGGAGCGCCGCGCCGGCGAGCGTGGCCGCGGCGGCGCCGGTCGGGCGCGCTCCCGCCGGGGCCGGGGCCGGGCTGCTGCCGGGAGCGTGCACCGCGGTGCCGGTCTGTGCGGGCGCGTCCCGCAGGGAGCCGCCGGAGCACGCCCCCGCGCCGCAGGCGAGCGGCACGAGCAGCGCAGGGATCACGGAGAGGGGGGATCGGGAACGGGGCATCCTTCGTACGCGCTCGGGCCCCCCTGTCCGCGCTCGCGCGGACGGGGAGGCGGGTCGGGACCGCTATAGAACGGTGGGCAGGCAGAAACCCCAGGAAAATCAACGGGAAGGCCGGGAACCAGGGAGGAGCGACGGAGATCTCGCTGTCTCGACGCTCTCCTGAGCAACCCCGGATATGTCACCGCTGGAATGCGCCGGCCGGCGTGCGGCGGCGCGTGGGGGGACGCCGGCCGGCGTGGAGCGGCGCGTGGGGGGACGCCCGCCGGCGTGCGGCGGCGCGTGGGGGGACGCCGGCCGGCGTGGAGCGGCGCGTGGGGGGACGCCCGCCGGCGTGCGGCGGCGCGTGGGGGGACGCCCACCGGTGTGCAGTGGCGCGTGGGGGGACGCCCGCCGGCATGCAGCGGGGCGTGGGGGGACGCCGGCCGGCGTGCAGCGGGGCGTGGGGGGACGCCCGCCGGGGTGCAGCACCGTGTGGAAAACGTGCTGCCGCATTGCCGGGGCATCGCGATCTCGATAGCCGGGTCTGATGGGAAAAGCCGCATTTCTCGCCCGCCGGCTCACACCGAGCGGGTGCATTGTTGCAGGTACCAAGCTCGCCGCTCACCGGGAGGCGTTGAAATCGAAGAAGATCAAGCTCGCTGCCAAGGTCGACGCAGCGGTCCAGTCGGTCATTGCGTCCACCGAGGCCCTCGAGGCGCTCGGGAGCATCGACGCCACGATGGTGGAAATCGACCGCGGCACCGACCGGTGCATTGGAGCGTTCAGCGGCCAGCTCGCCGGCATCGAGCGCGCCTTCGATCACGACGACATCCTGCCGCTGACGGAGGACGAGGCGGCGCGCCGCCGCGACGCGCTGCTGGTGCGCTCGGAGGTGCTGTCGTCGGGCACCGACTTCATCCGCCTCGTCTACTCCCAGCAATGGGTGCGCATGAGCGCGATGATCAAGGCGCTCGACGCCAGGGACGTGAAGGCGGCGGTCGAGCGTCTCGGGCTCTCGGCGGAGGCAGGCCGCCTGCGGCGCTGGACGGAGCTGTACGGCAAGAAGCTCGGCGTCACCGAGGCGAAGGGCGCGGATCCGGCCGTCAAGGCGGTCGAGGCGTGGCATGAGGCCTATGGCACGCTCCTGGTGCAGGTCCATGCCGAGTACGACGACGACAAGGACGAGATGCACGCGCTCCTCCGCGATCGGCTGCTCTCGCCGTACGAGGACGCGGCGGAAGAAGCGCGGCGCGCCGAGCAGCGGGCCCGCGCCGCCAGCGCCAGGAAGAAGACCGAGGCCGAGGCCGAGCCGATCGCATAGCGCTGCTCCGCGCCCGCCCGCAGGCACGCGACCGGGAATCCCACCCATCGCGCGAGGACGGCGTCGGTCGCCGGCCACCTCGCAACACCGTTGCAGACCCGCCGTTGCAGTCCCGATCCCAGGTGACATCTCTCTCGGGTTCGAGGGAAACGTCGCCGGTGAACCTCGTGCATCCTATTTTTCGGCTCCAGCGCACGATTCTGCAACAATCCGGGGGACCTTCCCGGAATCAGGACGGATGTCGGAGTCCCGTTCATGTCCGGCCTGCTCCTCGTCCGTCACCGGATCCGGAGGATGAGGCGCGCCGCGCTGCCGCTCGCCGCATCGCTCTTCCTGGCGGCGCCCGGGGCGCTCGCGCAGGGCGCGCCGGGCGGCGCGCGCCTGTCCTACACGCGGGGGCCTGGCACCGAGGGGTGCCCCGAGGAGCCGAGCCTCCGGGAGCTCGTCGCGAGCCAGCTCGGCGGGGTCGACCCGTTCGGGCACGACGGCGCGTGGCACATCGAGGTGGTCATCCGGCGCAAGGGGCCGGTGTTCCAGGGAGAGATCGCGGTTCATGACCGCGATGGCCGGGAGCTCGGCCGCCAGGAGCTCTCGAGCCCGATCTGTGGCGTGCTCGTGGGGGACATCGGCCTCTCCCTCAGCATCGCGATGCGCCCGGTTCTGCCACCACGGCTCGTGCCGGGGAGCGCTCCCGCCGCGCCGTCCTCGGGGCCGCCGCCCCCGTCGGCGCCGGAGGACGCCGCGCCACCCGCCTCGCCGGACGCGCCGGCCAGGGCGCCGGCCTCGAAACCGCCCCGCCCGGTCGCCGCGCCGGCCCGACCCGTTCCGCGTCCGAGGCCGCCGCCGGCTCGCCGGCGCCTTCAGCTCGGCGCCGGGGTGCTGCTCGGCGCCGGCGTGGCGCCTTCCGTGGCGGTCGGGTTCTCGGGGTTCGCCGGCGCCCGCTGGGAGAGGTTCTCGCTCTCGCTGGAGGCCCGCGGGGATCTTCCGATCGACGCCGAGCCCTATCGCGGCTGGACCATCGGGGTGTCGGGGCTGAGCGGCTCCCTCGTTCCCTGCGGTCATGCGGCCTGGTTCTTCGGCTGCGCCCTCGCCACGGCAGGCGCGGTGTGGCACGTCAGGGGCAGCACCGGCAGGGAGTTAGCGCTGCCCTACGCAGCGCTCGGGCTTCGTGCGGGGCTGGAGGTACCGCTCTCTGCCCGCCTCGTCGGACAGCTCACCGGCGAGCTCTCGCTCAACATACATCGGACGCACATTCGACCGATCCGTGGCGAAGGGTGGTCCGCGGCGCCCGTCTCGGAGGCGGTGGCACTCCGTCTGCTCGCTTTCTTCTGAATTCCCGTGCGGTTTCGCGAAGCATCGGACGCGCCCGCAGGAGCGACCCCCATGAAGCGGCTGCAAGCGCGTGCTGCGTGCGGGGGGCACAGGTGCGTCCCTCACGGTCTGCCATCCCCCGGCGAGGCCGCTGCCGCGCCCGGAACGAGCCGTCGACTAGGCCGGTACAGCGCTGGTGCGGCGACAGCAAAACGTCGCCGCCGCGGTCGGCGCGATGCTGCCGACCGGCTCGCCGCCGACCGGTTCGCACCGTCCGGGATCGAGGCTGACGACGCTCACCGACTTGCTCCCGAGCGCTGTCCCGGAAGCGACGGTCCCGCAGTCGGGGGCGTCGGAGGTGATCACCTGGCTCGCGACGAGCTGAGAGCACCCTTCATCGCTGAACGCGGAGGCCAGCACGCTGCACGTCGCTCCGACAGGCTGGGCACAGCCGCACGGCGCGCAGCCGCGGGTGTCCTCCACGCCGGCGTGGAAGACGTGCCGGTCCGGGTACGTGGCGGGGCAGTCCTGCTCTCCCTCGTGGTGGATGCACGTGAGAAACCCCTCCGGCGGCGCCGCGTCGCCGGTCGGTGGTGCCGGCGTGCAGGTCATGCCCGGATCCGCGCACGGGGGGGATGCGTTTCCGGTGCACGCCCGGGCGACGAGCGCGAAGCTCCCCGCCGGGGTGGGCTCGTCGGGGTTCTCCGGCGCCTCCGCGACCTTCGGCGCGCAACCTGCGGAGACGACGCGAGGCGCCTGAATCGCGAGCGCCTGCACGCACCGGGCGCCATCGCACATCCGTCCCGCCTCCACGGCGCTCGCCGACGTGCAGGTCCCGTCCCAGCCCTCCGGGGCAGCGAACGAGGTCGCTGGAGCCTCGGGGCCGCCGCAAGGGAAGCTGGCGAAGGCTTTCCACTCCACCGGCACCTCGCAGGTGGCCTCCGGCGGGTCGCACGCGCAGGCGGGGCACTGGTGCGGGGCTGGAGCCGCGAAATCCGCGTAGCCCTCGTAGCCGATGATCGGCGCGATCGCAGGGCAACTCGGCACGGCGTCGGGGGAGCCGATCCAGAGCAGCGCCGGCTCGGACCACCCGAGCGGCTCCTTCGGGACGCACTGCCCTGCGCAGACCTCTGCCGCCGGCATCAGGCCGCCGAAATCGGGCACGACGGCGACGTCCGTGTCGTCCTCTGCCGCGCAGTCGTCGCCGCCACCGTCGCCACCGCCGCACCCACCAGCACCGCCGGCGTCGGGCGGATCGAGCACCTCACAGGGCGTTCCCTTGGGCCCTTGGTCCTCATCCCACGGGCACAGGTACCCGGTCGACGACCCGCACCCGCCGGACGCGACCCCGAGCCCGAGCGTGCTCGCACAGCAAATCGTCACGAACCCACGCTGCCAGCGTCGCGCCCGTGTTGCCATCGCCTCTCCTCATACTCTGCGGCGCTATCGAAGTCGCGCCCCGCCAGGTGCGGCCACATTATCAGGGAACCCCAGGGCGCCGCCAGACCAACCCCGACGCAACCCGCCACAGGTTCGGCCGCATTGCGGAGAGCGAGGTGGTTTTCTCACCCTTCGCCAGGCGACAGCCCGCGTCGCCCTTCAGGAGGGTCCGAGCTGTCGCCGTCGTGCGCCAGGCTCCCGCCTGCCGCCAGAACGAGCGCTCTGGCGCCCAGTCGACGCGCACCGGTCGATTTTTCAGTGAGAAGCGGGGCAGTCCCGGAGACCGCCCCGATGAAGACCCCATTGCCGATCTCTCGCCGGCGGGCGCGCAGCCGCGTGCCCACCGAAGTGGCGAAACCTCGGACGGGCCGCCGCTCGCGCAGCGCGCCGAACGAGGCGCTCCACCCGGCGGTCTCGCCCTCGATCGAGGCCCTCTGGGCCGAGCGGCCGCTTGTCGCCCTCCTGCTCCGCACCCTCCGCATTCCCGCCCGCGACCGAGAGGATCTCCTCCAGACGGTGCTCCTCGGCGCCTGGGAAGCCATCCGAGCATGCAGGTACCGCCCGGGCCCGCTGCGGCACCCGCGCGACGCGCTGCGCGCCTGGCTGCACGGCGTCGTCTGGCGCCAGGTGTCCCATTACCGCGAGAGCGCCTACGTCCGCCGCGCGATCCTGTGCGGCGCACTCCCCGCGCTCGCCCGCCAGGCGCATGTCGAGATCGAGGGAGGGCTCCTCGCCCGCGCCGCGCTCCGCGAGGTCGCCGCGCTCGCCGTGGGCCATCGCGAGGTCCTCCTCGCAGCGGCCGGGCCCCTGAGCCTCGTCGCCTGGGCACGAGCGCGCGACATGAACCCCAATTCCGCGGCCAGCCGGCTGCGTTGCGCCAGGAGGGCGCTGGCCGACAGGCTCGCCTCTCCGAGGCCGCCGTTCGGTGAGGTCGCCGCTCGGTGACGCTGCCGCCGGGGTGAGGCCTCCGCTCGGTTCCCGCTCGGCCGGTCGCGCCGGGGCGGTGTACGATTTCGCAACGATCCGGGCGGCCTCGCCGGACTACCTGTCCATGAAAGAGCCTCGAGCACGCCCAGCGCCCCCTCCCGCGTCCGACGCGGCGCCTGCGCCCGCTGCCGCACCCGATGCAGATCCTGCGCCCGCCATCGGGTCGCCCCCGCGGCCCTCGTTCGAGGAGGTCTATCAGACCTTGCTTCCCTACGTCCTCGTGGTGCTCTGGCGGCTCGGCGTCGCATCTCGGGATCTCCACGACGTCGCTCACGAGGTGTTTCTCGTCGTTCACCGGCGCCTCGAGGACCACGATCCTCGCCTGTCGCTCAAGGCGTGGGTCGCGGGGATCAGCGCGCATGTCGCCCTTCGCCACCGGCAGCTCGCCCGGAACCAGCGGGAGCTGCTCGCGCTCCAGGATGCCGAGACCATCGAGCTCGCGGACCCCGGGCTCGACGCGGAGCGCCGGGTCGCACAGGCCGAGACCCAGCGTATCGTCCGCGAGATCATCCAGCGTATCGAGAGGGAACGACGAGCGGTGTTCGTGCTCTACGACCTCGAGGGGAGCGAGATGCGCGATATCGCTCAGGCCCTCCAGATCCCCGTGAACACCGCATGGGATCGGCTGAGGCGCGCCCGCAACGAGTTCGCGGCCGCGGTCAAGCGGCTCTCCGCGCGGGACCCGGACGCGCTCGGCCTTCGTCGCCTGCGCTTCGCCCTGGCGCCGTTCGCGCTGGCGGACAGGCCCATGCTGCTCGAGGCAGGCAGGATCCGGATCGGACCGGCGCAGGAGCTCGCCGGACCGCTGTGGGCGCGTCTTCAGCGGTCGCTCGCCTCGACCGGAGGGCTGGCCCACGGCACGGACGGCCTCTCCGGCAGCCCGGCGGCACAGCCCGGTGCAGGTGCCTTCTCGACCCCTGGGCGCCGTCTAGGGAGCGCGGTGAAGGCCGCCGGCGCCACCGGGGAGAAACGCACGCCGCCGGTCATCACGATGGCGCGATCCAGGCTCATCAAGGCAGGCGCGGCTTTGTTCCTCGGCGGAGCCGGGGTGGGCGCCGGCGTGGTCTATGCCGCGCTCCCGCCGCCTGCTGCGGCGCCGGTGGTGTCCGTCCGCGCCGAGGTCGAACGCGCCGCCCCAAAGCGAGCTGAGCGCGCCGGGGCCGGGCGCGCCGAGCGCGCCGCGGCCGGGCTCGCCGTGGCCGACGCCGCCGTCAGCGCTGGGCCCCCGACGGCCGCGGGCGCGGCGGCCGCGGCGCCGTCACGCGCGCCCTCCCGCAAGGCGCCTCCGCCCGGCGAGCACGACGCGACCGAGGAGCGCGCCTTGCTCAGCAGCGCTGGCCTCGCGCTCAGTGAAGGGAAAGCGACAGAGGCGCTCGACGTGCTGGCCCTCCATGAGCGGAAATATCCGCGCAGCCCGAGAGCCCAGCAGCGCGAGGCGCTGGCCATCCAGGCCCTCGTCCAGGCCGGGCGGCGCGCCGACGCCGGCGCGCGCGCCGAGCGGTTCCGCGCGGCGTTCCCTCACGCCATGTTTCTCCCCGCCATCGAGGCAGCCATGAACGGCCCATGAGGGGCCCAGGCACGCTGCTGACTCGGGCAAACATGGACGTTGCTCCTCGGCAGCTTGGGGCGGCCCACCCCTCGCGCGAGGACGACGCCGCTCGCGGGCCACGCCGCTAGCTCCGCGCGTGGGCACCCGGTAAGGCGCGCAGAGCGTGCATCGCAGTGCCGATCCAGAGGCGCGCGCGCCGCCCGTCGGGCGGCCGGAGCCTGCGCCCGTGCCGCAGCGGCCAGCGGCGAGGGCCGCACAGCGATCACCAGGACCGGCGCGCGACGGCGGCATCTCCTGCGCGCGCGCCCGGGCCTGCTCGCAGCGCGGCCGCTCGGGGCGGCGGCCGAGCTCCCGAGGGCCCTCGCGGAGGCGCCGTGGCTCCGCGGATGCTCACCCCCGCCGGCACGGCATTTGCAATTCGCCCGCTCAACCTGGGTCGACCCGCTCAACCTGGGTCGACCCGCTCAACCTGGGTCGAGAACCTCGACCCGCTCAACCTGGGTCGAGAACCTGGGTCGGGCCGCTCAACCTGGGTCGGGCCGCTCAACCTGGGTCGGGTCGCTCAACCTGGGTCGGGCCGCTCAACCTGGGTCGGGCCGCTCAACCTGGGTCGGGTCGCTCCCCTCAACCTGGGTCGGGCCGCTCAACCTGGGTCGGGCCGCTCAACCCGGGTCGGGCCGCTCACCCGCCCCGCGCAAGCGCCCTCCAGGAGGCCTCCATGAATTCCGCATTTCATCGTCCCCTCCGTGTGACCCTGGGCGCCGCCGCGCTCCTCGCGCTCACCGCCGGGTGCGGTGGCGAGCGGCGGCCGGCCCAGCCGGTCCCGCCCACCCCGCCGGCCGGCCGCACCCCGCCGTTCGAGTCCGAGGTCCCCTACGAGAGCCATCGGCAGCCGCCGCGCGGCGCCGGCCGCGCCCCGATCCCCGGCCCCGGCCCCGGCGAGCCCGGCTGGCACCACGCAGAACCACCTCGCGGCGACTACGACGACGACTACGACGACGACGACATGTCCGTCGCGAGCGAGCGGCAGATCTGCCAGGTGATCGTGGACTCGGCGAGCGTCAGCGCGCAGGACATCCCCGGCGGCGTGCAGCTCGTGCTGACGCCGACCCCCGGCACCGACACGGAGTCGCTCAATCTGCTCGCGCGCGCGCTCCAGTCGCGGCTCGGCGAGCTCAGCGACGAGCCGCAGCCGCCGCCGTATCACGCCTCCTCGCGCTGCCCCCTGTTCGACATGGCCCGCATGGGCGCGAGCGCCAGGGTCGTCGAGGCAGCGGACGGCATCCGCGTGATCTTCACCTCCGAGGACTCGTCCAGCGTCTACTCCGTCCGCGAGCAGGCGCGCAGGTTCGTGCGGTCCGCTCGCGAGGGAGAACTCCGGTAAAAGTGTTCGATGCAGCGGGGGCGCCGCCGGACGGCCTCGGGCCGCGCAGGTGGCGCTCGACCGGTCGTGGCCCGCGGGCTAGCCTGGGCGTGAAGGGTTCCACGATGAGCAAGAAGCTGGACGAAGAGTTGGCCCAGGCGCTGTCCCTCGCAGAGCAAGACTCCCCGGCGGTGGTCAAGCCGGCCGCGGCGAGCCCTCCGCCGAAGCCGCGCCCGTCGCGCAGCATCGGCCTGCTCGCCACGCTGCTCGTCATGGTCGGCGCGCTGGTCGCCCTGTTCCTCGTCGGCTTCAAGGAAGCCGCCGTCTACGCGACGCCCGTCGATCAGCTCCTCGCCGCCAAGGACAAGCTCGCCGGCCGCAAGGTCCGCGTCGAGGGCGAGCTCGTGCCCGGCACGCTGGTCAAGCGCGACGAGCCCTGCGAGTACCGCTTCCAGATCCACGGCACCCAGGCCCCGCTGCCCGTCCGCTACGCCCAGTGCGTCATCCCCGACACCTTCCGCGACGTCCCGAGCGGCGGCGTCCAGGTGACCGTCGAGGGCACGCTCACGCCGGAGGGCAACTTCGAGGCGAGCCTCGTGATGGCCAAGTGCACCTCGAAGTACGACCCGAACACGCACGAGATCAAGGGCGGCGTCGCGGCCGAGGGCCCGCTCTCGAGCAACTGAGCCGGGCCCGCCCGCCCGTCGTGCCCAGGGCCGCCGCGGCGCTCGCTTTCCCCTCCACATCCTCCACACTGCGGCGATGAGCCTCGGCGACCGCCGGCTGCGCTGCCCCGTCGGCGACGGCGGCGGTGCGCCAGGGGCGGGCGCTCCACCCCCGGGTCCCGCGGACGCGCTCGCCGGCGTGGGCCCCGTCCAGACGGCGCAGCACGCCCTCACCCTGCTGCCCGGCATGGACGCGGTGCTGCGCTCGATCTTCGGCGACGTTGAGCGCGCGACGCGGCGGGTCGACGTCGAGACCTACATCTACCGCGACGACGTGCTCGGCAGCTCGTTCGCGGACGTGATGGGCCGCGCGGCCGCGCGCGGCGTGCGCGCGCGGCTGCTCTACGATCCGCTCGGCTCCCACGAGACCGACGGCCCGTTCTTCGAGGCGCTCCGGCGCCGCGGCATCGAGGTCCGCGCCTACCGCCCGCTGGCCGTCCTGCTCGGCGCGGGCGGGCTCCTGCCGCGGGATCACGCGCGCGTGATCGTGATCGACGACTGCGCCTACACCGGCGGCGCCGCGTGGGGCGACGAGTGGCTCCCGAAGCGGCGCGGCGGCGAGGGGTGGCACGATGTCTGTATGCGCGTCGAGGGGCCCTGCGTCGGCGATTTCGCGTTCCTCTTCGAGCAGCGCTGGGGCGAGGCCAACGGCGGCCCCGGCCGCCTGCGCGACTTCGCCACCGGGGACAGGTACCCCGATCTCGAGCTCGTC
The DNA here is from genome assembly GCF_004135735.1 of Sorangium cellulosum. GTDB lineage: Bacteria > Myxococcota_A > Polyangia > Polyangiales > Polyangiaceae > Sorangium > Sorangium cellulosum_F. The sequence goes on from NZ_CP012670.1 coordinate 11,056,775, forward strand.
GCGGACACGCCCGACGACAACGCGCGGGTCTACGCCCGCTACCGCGACGCGATCCGGCGCGCGAAGGAGCGCGTCTGGATCGAGAACGCCTACTTCTTCCCGCCCGCCGGGATGCTCCGGGATCTCGTCCACGCGGCCGCGCGCGGCGTCGATGTCCAGATCCTCCTCCCCGGCGAGACCGACCTGCCGATCGTCAAGCGCGCCGCGCGCGCCGCGCACGCCGCCTGGATCGCGCGCGGCCTCCGGCTCTTCGAGTACCAGCGCGCCGTCCTGCACGCGAAGCTCGCGCTGGTCGATCGCGACTGGTGCACGATTGGCACCTTCAACGCGAACCCCACCAGCCTGAGCGCCGTCAACGAGGTGAACCTCTTCGTGTTCGATCCGGCGTTCGTGGCCCGGGTGGCCGACCTGTTCGCGCGGGATCGGGCCGACTCGCGGCCGGTCAGCCGGCGCGCGCTCGCGGGGCGGTCGCTCGTCGACAAGGCCGCTGACTGGCTCGCCCACGGGGCCTTGAGCCTCCTCGACCAGCTGATAAAGACTCCTCCGGAGTGAGGCCCGAGGAGGACGGATTTGAGCCACGACCGCGAGCTCGCCGTGCTGACGCAGAACATCTGGGGAGGCGCCGCCCTCTGGGAGCGGCGCCGGGCGATGCTGGCCCGGCTCATGGACGCGCTGCGCCCCGCGATCATCGGGCTCCAGGAGGTGCACGCGCCGGCGGCGAGCGGCGATCTCGGCCAGGCGGGGGAGCTCGCGGGGCTCCTCGGCGGATACCGGGCGTGGTTCGCGCCGGGCCGGGTCGCGGCGACCGGCGCGTGCGAGGGGGTCGCGCTCCTCTGCAGGGACGACATCGAGGTGCTCGGCCACTCCGTGGAGGCGCTCACGCTCGATCGCGACGACCCGTTCGAGGGCGACAGCCAGCGCGTCGTCCTGCGCGCGGCGATCCGGCGCGCCGGCCAGGTGATCGACGTGCTCGTCACCCACCTCTCGCTGTCCAGGCGCGCGCGGGCGCGCACGGTCCGCGAGCTCGTCGGCTTCGCCGCGCGCGAGCGGCAGAGATCGGGGAGCCTCGGCGCCGTGCTGATGGGCGACCTCAACGCGCTCCCGAGCGAGGAGGCGGTCCGCTATCTCCGGGCGACCGCCGGCGACGCGGGCTGGCTCGACGCCTGGATGGAGGCGCACCCCGGCAAGGCCGGCGGCACCTGGCCCGCGGGCCTGCCGCTGCGTCGCATCGATTATGTCTTCGTTCAACCAGGGGAGGGGTGGGCGGTGACGCGCTGCGAGCGGGCGCCGTTCTCCGGGTCGGATCACCACGGCGTGGCCGCGTGGCTCCGGCTCGGCGGGTGACGGCGCGGGTTGAACGCGCCGAGCCGGACCGGGTAGGCTCTGGGCTCATGAGCAGACTGCTGGTCCTGGGGGCGACCGGGGGCACGGGCGCCGCGCTGATCCGTCAGGCGCTGGAGGCTGGCCACGAGGTCTCCGCGTTCGCGCGCGATCCCTCCGCCATCCCTGTCCCGCACCACGAGCGGCTGCGCGCGCTCCGCGGCGACATCATGGATGGCGAGCAGGTGTCGCGCGCCGTCGCCGGTCACGATGCCGTCCTGTCCGCCCTGGGGGCGCGCGGCCTCGGGCCGACGCGCGTCTATTCCGGCGGCGCGGGCAACATCCTCCGCGCCATGAAGGAGCACGGCGTCCGCCGCCTCATCGCGGTCACGGCGGCGGGGCTGTGCGCCAACCTGCGGGGCGCGCTCTGGTTTCGCCTCCTGGTCAAGCCGCTGCTCCGCAACGCGTACTCCGACATGGAGCGCATGGAAGAGGCCGTTCGCAACAGCGATGTGGACTGGACCCTCGTGCGGCCCCCGAGGCTCACGGACGGGCGGCTCACCGGTCAATACCGGGTGAGCGTCGACCTCATGCCGCCAGGAAATTACCTCTTTGCCAGCCCCGTGCTCTCGCGCGACGACGTCGCGCATTTCATGCTCGCCCAGCTCGAGAACGACGAGTATCTGCGCAAGACCGTGGTCGTGACCTACTGAGTCGCGGCGCGCGCCCGCTGTCCCTTGACGTGACGGCGGCGCTTCGGTCTTCTGCCGCGCTCGGCGCAGGACGGGCGTCAGTGCGTCTGTTGTCATGGCGCCGGGCAGAGGGCTCGACATTCATGATTTTCCATTCCAGGGCCGCGCTCCCGTGGCTCGCCGGCCTTTCGGCACCTGCCTTGATCGGATGCGGGTCGCTCGACTCCGCCGATCGCAGCAGGCTCGATGACGCCGCCGCGGCCTCCGGCGGCGAAGGCGGCGGCGGCGACCGTGGCGGCGCGGGCGGCGGCGACCGTGGCGGCGCGGGCGGCGGCGACCGTGGCGGCGCGGGCGGCGGCGACCGTGGCGGCGCGGGCGGCGGCGACCGTGGCGGCGCGGGCGGCGGGGTGGGGGGCGCCGTGGCGGGCGGCGCGCCGGAGGCGACGTGCGGCGACGGCGTGGTCGGCGCGCCCGTCGAGGCGTGTGACGACGGCAACCAGGCGGCCGGCGACGGGTGCGACCCCGGCTGCGCCGTCGAGATCGGCTTCGCCTGCGCCGGGGAGCCGAGCGTTTGCGCGGCCGGCTGCGGCGACGGCGTCCGGAGCGGCGTGGAGACCTGTGACGACGGCGGCCACGAGGGCGGCGATTGCTGCTCGGCCGCGTGTCAGGTGGAGCCCGGGTGCGAGGTCGAGCCGAACGACGATCCCGCGTCGGCCAACGACGCCTTCGCCCTCGCGCCGGACGGACGAGTCCGCGCGATCGTCAGCTCCGGGGCCGACGTGGACATGTTCTCGGTGACCATCCCGGACGGGGCGGTCGGGAGGATCCGGGTCGCGACGCTCGACGGTCCGCTCGGCTCGACCTGCGGCGGGCTCACCATCGATACCCGGGTGACGATCCTCGACGCGGACCTCACGACCCTCGACGGCAATGACGACATCGCCGAGGACAACTACTGCTCTTTCCTCGAGGTGGAGCGGCTGCGCGCGGGCGAGTACCTCGTCCGCGTGGACGTCTCCCCGGGCGCGGAGCCGCCGACGCCGGCGACGTTCGGTTACACGCTCTCGCTCACGCTGGATACCGCGGTGTGCGGCGACGGCGTGCGCGAGGATCCGGAGCTCTGCGACGACGGGAACACGACCGGCGGCGACGGCTGCAGCGCCACGTGTGAGCTGGATACGCCGTGGCCCGAGGCCGAGCCGAACGGCACCGCGACGGAGGCGGGCGCGCGCGGCGCGCTCCGGCCGAACGCGCTCGTCTCCGGCGCGCTCGTCTCCGGCGCGATCGAGCCGCTCGGCGACGTGGACGTCTTCGCCTTCGAGGTGCCGGCCCTCGCCGATGTCCGGATCGCCACGTACGACCCCGGCAGCCTGAGCGAGTGCAGCCAGGGCGTCGACACGTTCGTCCGGCTGCTCGGCCCGGACGGCGAATCGGTGCTGGAGAGCGACGACGACAGCGGCCCCGGGGCCTGCTCGCTCATCGATCCGCGCGTCGCGGGCCGGGCGGCCGGGCTCGATCCCGGCACCTATCATGTGGCCGTCGAGGAGTTCTCGAACGACGCCACGATCCCGGGCTACAACCTCCTCGTCGAGCTCACCGCGCTCTGCGGCGACGGCGTGGTCGAGGGCCAGGAGGAGTGCGACGGCGGCGAGCGCTGCACCCCGTCGTGCGCGCGGATCGTGGTGTGCGGCGACGGCCTCGTCGAGGGCCCTGAGGCGTGCGACGACGGCAACACCGAGGGCGGGGACGGCTGCAGCGCCGCCTGCGCGCTCGAGGGCGCGACCCCGGAGGTCGAGCCGAACGACGCGCCCGAGCAGGCGACCCGGGGGCGGGTGAGCGCGTCCGGCGTGCTGTTCTCCGCGTCGTTCGACCCGGCCGGCGACGTCGATTACTTCGCCGTCGAGGTGCCCGGGGCGGTCGACCTCGAGGTCGAGACCTTCGACGCGACCGGGCCGGCCTCCTGCGATGAGGTCGACACGCTGGTGCAGCTCCTGTCGGCCGACGGCGTCGTGATCGGCGAGGACGACGACGGCGGCGAGCTCAGGTGCTCCCGCGTGAGCGCCGCCATCACCGCGCCTGGCACGTATTACGTGCGCGTCGAGGACTACAGCGGCGGCGATCTCATCGGATACACCCTGCGCGCGCGGACAGCGGCCGTGTGCGGCGACGGCGTCGTCGGGGGCCGGGAGGAGTGCGACGGCGGCGCCGCGTGCGACGCGGCGTGCCAGCGTATCCCGGTGTGCGGCGACGGGTTCATCGACGCGCCCGAGGTCTGCGATGACGGCAATGCCGAGGCCGGGGACGGCTGCGACGCCGCGTGTCGCCTCGAGGGGGTGACGGTCGAGATCGAGCCCAACGCGAGCTCCGCCGAGGCCGACGCGAACGGCGCCCTCTTGCCCGGAGGCCTCGTGTCCGGCGCGCTCGATCCGGCCGGCGAGAGCGACGTCTTCGCCGTGCGGCTCACGACCGTGTCCGACCTGCGCCTCGAGACCTTCGACTCGAGCGGCCCGGGCCGGTGCGCCGAGGGCGTGGATACGGCCCTGTCGCTCCTCGCGCCGGACGGGGCGACCGTGCTCGCCGCCGACGACGACGGCGGCGTCGGCGCCTGCTCCCTGATCGATCCGACCGGGCCTGGCGGCGCCGCGGCGCGCCGCCTCCCGCCGGGGACCTACTATGTCCGCGTCGGCAGCTTCCCCGAGCAGCCGCGCGCGGACTACACGCTGCGCATCTCGCTCGACGCGTCGTGCGGCAACGGGGTGAGGGAGGGCGCGGAGGAGTGCGACGGCGGCCCGCGCTGCGATCCGGGCTGCGACCGGATCCCGGTCTGCGGGGACGGCTTCGTCGACGCGCCGGAGGGGTGCGATGACGGCGGCGCCGCGGACGGAGACGGCTGCAGCGCCGCCTGCCAGCTCGAGGCGGTGACCGCCGAGGTCGAGCCGAACGACACCCCCCTTCAGGCCGGGGCGAGCGGGCTCGTCATCGAGGGCGACGCGCTCCTCGCGGCGAGCCTCGCCGCGGGCGGCGACAGGGACGTCTTCCGCCTGCGCCTGCCGGTCGCCTCGGTCGTGCGCCTCGAGGTCCTCGACGGCACGGCCGCCGACTGCGAGGGCGGCCTGAGCACCGCGCTCCGCGTGCTCGACGCGGGCGGGGCGCCGATCGCGACCGACGAGGGGCTCTCCGGGGCCGAGTACGCGGGCGGCATCGGTGGGTGCTCGGCGCTCGTGGTGCGCTTGCCCGAAGGCGACCACGACGTCGAGGTCGCGGCGCGCGACGGCGGGGCGGCGATCCCGATCTACCTGCTGGAGGTGGCGATCCTCTCGGACGCCGGGGTGGAGGCGGAGCCGAACGACACGATGTCTGCTGCGAGCCCGCTCTCCGGCGCCGATGTGTTCATCGCCGGCGCGCGGACGAGCGATGATCTCGACTTCTTCGCCGTGGACCTCCCGGAGGGCCGGTCGATCCGCGCGGAGGTCGTCGAGGGCGGCGCCGGGACGTGCGAGTCGCTCGAGATCGACAGCCGGCTGTCGCTGCTCGACGGAGCGGGCAAGATGATCGCGGACGACGACGACGGCGGCCGGGGCCGCTGCTCGCTGATCGACGGCACCGGGGGCGACCCGCGCCACCCCGGCGCGCACGCGCTCCCGGCGGGAACGTACTTCCTGCGCGTCCGCGCCGCGCCGCGCGCCGCGCGCTCCTCGGCGCGCTTCGACTACCGGCTCGCCGTCACGCTGCGCTGACCCGCCCGGCGGCGCCCCGCGGGCGGCGCGCGGCGCGGGCGCCCTCCGACGACCGCCGCGCGCCCGCTCCGGGCGCCGCCGGCGAGGCCGGGACGGACCTGGCGCCGGCCCGCCGACTCGACCTCTCGATATCGCACCACCGCAGCGAACATCGCCTCTGCTCGTCGAGGCGTGTGAGGGTGGCTCCCTGGTGCTCATCGGCCTCGTGTCGGTGAGCGGGGCGCACAGGCGACATCGGCACTCGCCTCGACAGGGCCCGCGCGAAATCCCTGTGTTCCTTCCTCTCATCGCCGGTTTGCGCCCGCGCTGGTGAATCCGCGGCTGCTCCGGGGCTGGACCGCTCTTCGCAGCGCATCTTGCTGCGCCGCTCTCGGCGTGGGTGCGCGATGCTTCGGGTGGATGTGGGAGCTCCCGGGGGTGCGTTCGAGGCAGAGGGTATGAGCCCATCCTCGAAGAGCGCCAGTATTGTCCGTGGTTCTGTGTCAGTCGCTTTTTCGAGCGGGAGAATGCCAGTCAAAAGTGCTTGCGTGATCCCGCCGGGAGAATAGTCTCCTGTTGTTAGCGTCATGACCGCGGGGCGGGGTCCTCCGGGGGCGTGGCCATGACGCGGCGACGACGACGTTCGTCGCCCGCGTCGGGTCATCGCCCCCCTGGTCAGCGCCCCGGGGCATGGATCCCTTGGGTGACAATCTGGATAGGTATCTGCTCATAACCTGACCACAGATTCGATTCCTCGGAGGTGTTTGTCATGAAGAAGATTGCTCATTGGTCGCTTGCCTTCGCGGCCGTCATGTCGTTCTCGGCCAGCGCCCTGGCCATTCCTCAGTGCATCTACAAGGTCGTTCAGAGCAACGGGCTCAGGAAGATGGACACCGGCAAGATCATTTGTGCCCTGGCCGAGCAGAGCGGCGACCTCCTCTTCGATCATTGCGCTTACTCGTGCAAGTGGATGCTCCAGTCGCCGTTCGGGTCCAGCATCGCAGCCAACATGTATGTCAACGAAGAGGTGACGTGGGAGAACTTCGATTGCGAGGCGAGCGCGCTGTGGCCGGCGACCGCGAACCTCTCCCTCAATCCTCTGCTCATGAGCACCGGCTTCAGCACGCGGTTCCAGAAGGAGCAGGTGTGCCGGTTCACCGCGGTGCTCGACGGCGACACCAAGGTGGTCAAGGGGGTGATCCAGGGCGCTTCCCCGCTGTCGATGCCCTCGGTGGTCGCCTGGTACCCGGAGGCCTGCTGATGCCAGTGCGTCGTTGAGACCGATCCCCATCGGGCGGTGAGACGACGCCCAGCGTTCGACCGATCGGCGAGGGCCTCCCTGCAGAAAGCCTCACTCGCGGCCCCAGGCAGGACGGGGAGGCGCTCGCCGAGCGCGTCGTGCGGAGAAGGAGGGGCGCCGGCAGCCGCCGGCGGCCCCTTCTCTTTCTCTGCCGCCGCCGAGCGTCCGGCCGCGGCGCGCTCGCCGGGGCCATTTGTCTGGAGGAACCATGATGCAACCGAGTACCTCGCAACGGAAACCCTTTCGCCGGCCGCTGTTGATCGCCGCCGGGATCCTTTTGGCAGCCCTCGCCGGTGTGGTCCTCTTCTTCGTCCTCCGTCCGAAAGACGAGCAGATCCCCCGCGCGGGGGCCCCGGCCGCCGGGGCGGAGAGGCACGTCCGCTATCGAAACAGGGCGATCGTCCGCGCCGCGCCCGCGGCGAAGCGAGAGGCGCGGCCCACGATCAGCGGCCATGTCTACGGCACGGACGGGAACACCATCGCGGGGGTGACGGTCGTGGCGTCGACCTTCGAGGTCGCCGGCAACGTGCTCTCGGCGGCCGGCTCCGTGAAGAGCGACGAGGACGGGCGGTTCGCGCTCACGCTCCCGGACGGCACCTATCAGATCAGCGCGAGCGCCGAGGGGTACGGGGCCACGTCGATCACGGCGCACCCCGGCGACGCGGTGAGCCTCGTGCTGCCGAAGAGCGGCGTCATCGAGGGGCGCGTGCTGGACGAGCGGGGCGAGCCCGTGCGGCGCTTCTCGATCGACGTGCTCACGGTCGTGACGGCGGAGACCCCGGCGACCCCGGCCCTGTTCTCTCGCACGTTCGAGAGCCCGGACGGCACGTTCCGCGTCGATCAATTGCCCTCCTGGAACGTCATCGTCAGGGCGACGGCGGCGGACTTCGCGCCCACGTTCTCTCCGATCGTCGGCGTGCGCGCCGGGGATGTCGAGAAGATGGATCTGACCCTCTCCAGGGGGTGTGTCCTGACCGGGCGCGCGGTGGACCCGTCCGGCGCTCCCCTGCCGGGCGTCTATGTCGACGCGGAGTCGGTGATCGCCGCCGGCGAGATGACCAACCTGGCCCTGGAGGCCGCCGCCCAGGCGGAGACCGCGGACGACGGCTCGTTCCGCCTGCCGCAGGTGCCGAAGGGCACGATCACCGTCCGCGGCTACGACGGGAGCAACGCGGTGAGCTCGGTCGACGTCGAGGTCTCGAGCTGCGACGACCTAGAGCCGGTGAAGCTCGTGATGTCGCCCGGCGGCAGCTTCTCCGGCGTGGCGCGCGACGGCGACGGCAAGCCCATCGCGGGCGCCCGGATCATGCTGCTGCACCGGCCGATCGGCTTCGTGAACACGGTGAGCGACGCGGAGGGCCGCTTCCATTTCGAGCAGGTCCCGCCCGGCATGCTCCGCGTCCTGATGCGGCACGGGGAGCAGGAGATCCTCGTGGGCGTCAACATCGAGGATGGGAAGAGCACGCAGCAGGACATCGCCTTCGCGCCTCAGGGCACAGGGGAGATCCGGGGCCGCGTCACGGTGGGCGGCAAGCCGCTCCCGGGGGCTCGCCTCATGCTGGCCACCCCGGTCGGCGACGATGGCGCGATCGGCCTGTACCACCCCGTCACGGCGGAGGACGGCTCGTACCGCGTGTCCGGGGTCCTGCCCGGCCCCTACATCATCAACGTCGAGTCGACCAACATCGGGGGCAACCTGCAGGTGAACCCGGGCGAGCTCACGACGATGGATCTGCAGGTGACCGATCTGCCGAGCACGAACGGCCAGGAGCCCGCGATCGCGCCGCCGCAGTGATGCGTGGCGGCGGCGGCAGCAGCGGCCGGCGGGGGCGGTGGCGCCGCGCCGGCCCCTGCTGGAGGGAGCCTCAGCCGGTCAGTCCTGCGTGATGGTGAGCTCGAACGGACCCGCAGCGACGTTATCGTAGGTGTCGACGAAGATGTCGATCGGGGTCCCCGCGGTCACCTCCACCGTGATCGACTCGGCCTCTCCGCTGAAGCCGGCGTCCGTGCATTCGAGCTCGCTCGCCTCATCGGCGCAGTCGGTCCGCGCGTGGAGGACGAGGTCGGCCGCGCCCGTCGGCGTCGCGGTGATGGTCACGTTGCCGCTCGCCTCGGGTGAATAGCGGTACACGAGATCCGGGCCGGCGCCCGCGCACGAGCCCTCGAAGGCGCGCACGCCCTCGGACGTGTCGCCCGCCGCGGCCGCGTCCGCCACCGGCACCGCCGCCGCGCACGCGGCCGCCGGGTTCACCTCGCACGCGTTGGAGCACACGTCGTCGTCCACCTCGTTGCCGTCGTCGCACAGCTCCGTGCCCACGAGCGCCCCGTCGCCGCAGACCTGCTCCTTGAAGTCCACGTCGAGCACGTACTCCGCGGGCGATCCGAGCTGGCCCTCGATGAAGATGAAGTAGGTCTCCCCGGCCTCGACCAGGAGCTCCAGGGGAGGCTCGCCCGGGGGATAGGCGAGCAGGCAGCCGAGCAGCGTCGACGGGTCGTCGCAGCTCGTCCGGATGTACCAGTCGAAGTCGCCGGCCGTGGACGTCGCGACGACGCGGAACGAGCCCTTGGCCGGCGCCACGAACTGGAAGACCTGCTCGCTCTCGCCGACGCCGGCAGGATAAATCGAGCCGAAGAAGTCCGGGCAGGCCGCGGAGAACAGCCTGGTCCCGCTCTCCGTGGTCCCCGTGAACGTGCCCCCCTCCGACACGTCGATGGCCGCCGTGCACGCCGCGGCGACGCTGGCCGCGCACGCGTCGGAGCAGTCGAGCTCCTCGCAGTCCTGCAGGTCGTCCCCATCGTCGTCCCGCTCGTTGTCGCAGTCCTCGTCGAGGGTGGAGCAGAGCGCCGAGTCATCGTCGCAGAAGCCCTGGCACTGGTCGTCGCTATTGCAGCCGCCGAGGCACACCGCCGCCCCGTTCAGCTCGACGCACTCCTGCGCCGCGCCCGTGCAGTCGGCCGTGTCCTGACAGGTCTTGATGCAGAGCGAGAAGTCGCTGCCCGCAGCCAGACACACGGAGCCCGCCCCGCACTCGATGAGCTCCTGCGCGCAGAGCGACGAGCAGTACCCCCCCGCCCAGCCGAAGGCGTCCTCGGTCATGCACAGGCCGCCGCTGCACTCGTCGTCGTATGTGCAGGGCTCGCCGTCCGCCCTCGCCTCGGTCGCGGCGTCCTCGCCGCCCTGGCCGCCCTGGCCGCCCTGGCCGTCCTGACCGCCCTGGCCGCCCTGACCGCCGCCCTCTCCGCCGGTGCCCGACATCGCCGGCCGCGGCTCCCCCTCGTCATCGCCGCACGCAGCGAGCGCCAGACACATCGCAGTCACTGCCGTCAGGGAAATACCAGGTCGCATGGCCCGTTCTCCTTGTGGAGGGTAAGAGCGCCGAACCAAGCCGGACCGAGCCGGGCAGCCGAGGGGGGCAGCGCTGGGCGCGACGAGGAGCCCTGCGGAAGGAGGGCGACGAGGAGCAACGACGCGATGCGCCCGCCATCGGCTGCCTGGCGGCGGGAGGTTTTGTTCGGCGCTCCGAGTCCTCGTATCACGGAGAACGCCACGAACGCGTCACAAGTGAGAAATGTGGGAGCTCAACTCGACCGGATAATTCTGTTCAAGTCGAAAGTTAGTTAGTAAAGAAAGATTTCTAACAATCGTTCAACGCTGCGATCCCGCCGTTTCAGAATCGAAATCCGGGAGGGAACGTTCCTGACGCATCGCCGCAATCTTAGGGAGATCCCGGATGGCACGGTCAGTGCTTCTACGGACAGCAGCGCCGCCGGCGCGGCCTTCGCCCCCCTGAGGCCCCGGCGGCGCTGTCTTTTTGTCCGCGTCCTCTGCCGTGCCTGAGCTCCGGCCCGCGGCTCCTCGCGGACCGGGTCGGCCAGGCACGGCGCGCAGGCCAGGGTCGGATCCGTCTGGCACGACATGCTCGTCGGGTCCGCCCGGAGGGGGGGCCGGATCCGTCCGGTACGACGACGGTGAGCGCCGCTCGTTGTCGCGTTGTATGGTCCGCCGCCCCATGGCGACGAAGCGCTCCTCGGCGACGAAGCTCTCCTCTCCCCCGAACCAGCGGTTCGCGTGCCGCGACTGCCCGGCGCGGTGCTGCCGGATGCCCTGGAACATCCGCTTCAGCAACGAGGAGGCCAGGCGCTATCTCGAGGACCCCTGGGTGCGGGAGCGCGCCGGGAGCGAGGCGGCGGCGGTCATCGCGCGCGGCGTCCTGCCCATGCTGGAGAAGGACCGCCGGCTGCAATGCGTCTTCCTCGACGACGACCTGCTCTGCAGCCTGCAGAAGCGGTTCGGCCACGAGTACATCCCGCGGTCGTGCCAGGCGTTCCCGTTCGGGTTCGTTCGCGACGAGGAGGACGTCGTCGTCGCCCAGCTCTCGCAGCTCTGCCCCTCGATCCGCGACAACTACGGCGACCCCGTCGACCGCCAGCTCCGGGCGAAGCTCCAGCAGCGGGGGGAGTCGGAGCGGATGTCGACGGCGCTGGCGACGCTGCGCGGCGTCATCCTCTCCCGGCCCCAGTACCTGCGCATCGCGCGGCACTGGGAAGAGCAGCTCGCGGCCGACGCGTCGCCGGCGTCGACGCTGGCGCGGCTCTACGACTGGACGACCGCCCTCGAGCGCGCGCTCCCCGCGGGCGGCGAGCGCGCGACGGACGCCGCGCTGGAGGCCGCCTTCCAGCAAGCCCACGCCCACGAGGCCGCGCCGCTCGCGCCCCGCCGGCGCCCTTCGTTCCACGCGCGGGTGCTGTTCGCCTTCCTGCTCGGCAACCTCTGCTATCCGTCGCGGGTCCGGCAGGCCCACCGGGTCGGAAAGGCGCCGTTCGCGGAGCTCCAGGGGCTGCGCAGCCTCGGCAACAAGGCCGCCTGGATGCTCGGGCGAGGCACCGTCGACATGCTGTTCATCCCGAGGCCGTTCAAGCTCCAGCACGTGCGCACGGTCGACCGCTTCCTCGACGGCGACCAGGGGGCGCTCGTCCGGGACTACCTGCGCCTCGCGCTCCAGCGCCGGCACATCTTCTCCGCGCCGCGGCACCTCCTCGCGGCCGTGCTCGACCTCTCGCTCGCCACCGCCGTCATCTCCCGCTTCGCCCGCTGCCGCGCCGCGGCGGACGGCAGGACCCAGGTCGCCGCGGAGGACGTGCGGGAGGGCATCAGCGTGGCCGAGCTCGTCCTCCTGAGCCACGCCGCCCTCTCGGAGCAAGGCAGGCTCATGAAGAACCTGCGCTGGCTCCTGCTCACGAAGCGCGAGAGCTTCCGGGGCGTGCTGGAGACGGAGGCCTGACGCCCTCCGGCCGGGCGGACCGGGCCTCAGGACGGGGTCGACCCCCCTTGTCGCGTCACGGCCGGCCGTGACTATCATCCGCGCTCCACCGGGCCGACAGGCCCATGGAGGCACGCGCATGATCGTCATGAAGTTCGGCGGCAGCTCGGTCGAGAGCCGCGATCAGATCGAGAAGGTTCTCCACATCGCCAGGGCCCGCCTGGCCCGCCGCCCCGTCCTCGTGAGCTCCGCGCACAAGGGCATGACCGACGCGCTGATCAACGCCGCCAGGGGCGCCGCCGCGGGGCGCCTCGACCCGGCCGTGCCCATCGACAAGCAGCGCGCCGTGGCCGAGTCGCTCGGCTGCGCGCCCGACCTGCTCGCGCCGTTCTACCAGGAGATCGAGGACCTCCTGCGCGGCATCAGCCTCGTCAAGGAGCTCAGCCCGAGGAGCCTCGACTACATCGCGAGCTTCGGCGAGCGCATGGCCGTCCGCTGCATCGCCGACTTCTTCTCCCGGAGCGGCGTCCCGGCCCGCGCCTACGACGTCTGGGACCTCGGCTTCATCACCGACTCGAGCTTCGGCCGCGCGCGGCCGCTGCCCGGCTTCGAGGCCCGGGTCAAGGCCGCGTTCGCCGAGCACGTCCCCGAGGGCGTCGTCCCGGTCGTCACCGGCTTCGTCGGCCGCAACGAGGCCGGCGAGATCACGACCGTCGGCCGCAACGGGAGCGACCTGACGGCCACGCTGCTCGCCGCCGCGCTCGACGCCGAGGAGGCCCAGATCTGGAGCGACACCGACGGGGTGATGACGGCCGACCCGAGCGTCGTGAAGACGGCCCGCAACATCCCGACGATGCGCTTCGAGGAGGCGGCGGAGCTCGCGTTCTTCGGCTCCCGCGTGCTGCACCCCTCGACGCTCCTGCCCGCCATGGAGAAGCGCATCCCGGTGCGGGTGCTCAACACCAACCGGCCGGATCACCCCGGCACGGTCATCGACTTCAACACCGACGCGGCGTCGCCGGCCGTGACCAGCATCGCGTACCGCGAGAAGCAGGTCGTGCTCAAGATCGGCTCGACGCGGATGTTCGGCGAGGTCGGCTTCCTCGCGCAGGTCCTCGCCGTGCTGGCGCGGCACGAGGTCGTGATCGACGTGATCACCACGTCGGAGGTCTCGGTCTCGATGACCACCGACAGCCTCGAGAAGCTCCGCCGGGCGCTCCCCGAGCTCGAGCGGTTCGGCGCCTGCGAGGTGCTGCCCGACCACACGACGCTCGTGATCGTCGGCCACGGCCTGCCCCGGCAGAAGGGCGTCGCCGCGCAGGTGCTCGAGGCGATGAGCCAGGCCGGCGTGAACGTCGAGATGCTGAGCTACGCCATGGGCAGCGTGAACCTGTGCATGGTCATCGACGACGCGAGCGTCGCCTCGGCGGTGGGGGTGCTGCACCGCTCGCTCTTCGAGCAGGCGCGGTGACGCCGCTTGCGGAACACGACGCCCGGCCGCCGTTCGGGTGACGGGACGTTGACGGGCCGTGACGCGACGCGAGGTCCGCTGTAGGCGTGGGCCTCGGACGGGACGACCCACGCGCCCGGCCGGGGAGAGGGGAGAGACATGACAGCGGCGATCCTGGGCGGCAGCGCGCCGATCCCTCGCGAGAGCACGGGGGACCTCCTGCGGCGCATCGAGGCCGAGCACGGCGCGCTCGGCGCGGGCGCCGCGCTCGCCTTCGACGCGGACGGCACCCTCTGGGAAGGGGACATCGGCTTCGACCTGTTCGACGCGTTCCTGGCCGAGCGCGCGGCGCGGCCCGAGGCCGAGGAGGCGCTGCGCCGCGAGGCCGAGGCGTTCGGCGTCGACGCCGGGGGCGGCGCGCACGCGATCGCGAGCGCGCTCCACGCGGCGTTCCTGGACGAGCGGTACCCGGAGGACCGGGCCTTCGCCATGATGGCCTGGGCCTTCGCCGGGTGGCGCGAGGACGAGCTCGCCGGCTTCGTCGACCGCGTGCTCGAGGAGAAGGGCCACGCGGGGCGCATCCGGCCGGCGCTCCTGCCGATCCTCGACTGGGCGCGGTCGCGCGGCGCGCCGGTGTACGTCGTCTCCGCCTCGCCGCGCATCGCGGTCGAGCGCGCCGTCGCGGGCCTCGGCATCGCGCCCGCGCAGGTGGCCGCCATGAGCCCGGCCGTCCGCGAGGGCCGGCTCGCCCCCGAGCTCGGCGCGCCCGCGACCTACGGCGACGGGAAGATCCGCGCGCTGGGGCGCCTCTTCCCGGAGCTCGCCGTGCTTGCGGCCTTCGGCGACAGCGCCTACGACGCCGCCCTGCTCCGGACGGCCCGGGTGCCCGTCGCGGTGGCCCCGAGCCCGAAGCTGCTCGCGGTCGCGGACACGATCCCGGGGCTCGTCCTGCTCGCCACCTGAGCTCGCCGCCATGGCCACCCTCTCGCTCCGCGGCCTGACCCGCCGCTTCCCGAACGCCGAGCGCCCCGCCCTCGCGGGCCTCGATCTCGAGGTCGAGGACGGCGAGCTGCTCGTGCTCGTCGGCCCCTCCGGCTGCGGCAAGTCGACGGCGCTCCGGCTCATCGCCGGCCTCGACGCGCCCGACGGCGGCGCGATCGCGATCGGCGGGCGCGACGTGAGCCGCGTGGCGCCGGAGGACCGCGACGTGGCCATGGTCTTCCAGGGGTACGCGCTGTACCCGCACATGACCGCGCGCGAGATCATGGCGTTCCCGCTCCGGATGCGCGGGGTCCCGAAGGCTGCGCGGGCGCGCCGCGTCGAGGAGGCGGCGACGCTGCTCGGCATCGGCCACCTGCTCGACCGGCGGCCCGGCGAGCTGTCGGGCGGCGAGCGGCAGCGCGTGGCCATGGGCCGCGCGATCGTGCGCGCCCCGGCGGCGTTCCTGTTCGACGAGCCGCTCTCGAACCTCGACGCCGCGCTGCGCGCCGAGCTCCGGGTCGAGCTCGCGGCGCTCGTGCGCCGCCTGGGCACGACGTCGGTCTACGTCACCCACGACCAGGTCGAGGCCATGACCATGGGCGACCGCATCGCCGTGCTCCGCGCGGGCGAGCTCCAGCAGGTCGGCCCGCCGCGCGCCATCTACGAGGCGCCGGCGAACACGTTCGTCGCCGGCTTCCTGGGCGCGCCGGCGATCAACCTCGTCGCGCTGGAGCGCGCCGGCGCGCGGTACGAGGGCGCGGCGCTCTCGCTGCCCGCCCCGCCGGGCGTGGCGCTGCCCGACCGGGTGATCGCCGGCGTGCGGCCCGAGCACCTGCGCGTCGGGCTGGAGGCCGGGGCGCAGGGCGGGGCGGGCGCCGGGGCGCAGGGCGGGGCGAGCGCCGGGGCGCAGGGCGGGGCGGGCTTCGGGGCGCAGGGCGGGGCGGGCTTCGGGGCGACCGACGAGGTCGTGGTCGAGGCCCGCGTCGTGGTGGCCGAGCCGCTCGGCGCCGAGACGTTCCTGTACCTCGACGCCTCGGGGACGCGGCTCCGGGCGCGGGCGCACGGGTTCGCGACGCCCGCGCCGGGGGAGGCGGTGCGCGCGCGCCTCGACCCGCGCGCCGTGCTCTGGTTCGACGCGGGCTCCGGCGCGCGGATCGCCCCGCGGGCCGCGCCATGAGCGGGCGGGGGCGCGGCGCGGCGCGGCCCGGGGCGAGCGCGCGCTGCTCGCGGCGCGACGCGCTCCGGGCGCTCGCGGCGTCGATCGCCGCGGCCGCGGCGGGCGCGCCCGGCTGCGCGCGGCGCTCGCCGGACGGGCGCCTCGCGGCGTCGCTGTGGTTCGCGTACGGCGGCAAGAACCGCGAGGTGCTCCTGTCGCTCGTCGACCGGTTCCACCGCGAGCAGGGCCGCTACCGCATCGAGGCGGTGTACCAGGGCGACTACTTCGAGGCGCTCGCCAAGCTCAGGACCGCGCTCGCGGCGCGCGCCGCGCCCGCGCTGACGCACGTGGTCGGCGAGGTGGTGCCGTACCTCGCCGAGGCCGGCGCGCTCGAGCCGCTCTCGCGCTTCCTGGACGCGGGGCCCGGCGGCGACCTCGACGTGGTCGAGGCGCTCGGGCAGGCGGGGACGTTCGTGGGGGGAGGGGAGCGGCCGCTCGTGTGCCTGCCGTTCAACCGCTCGACGCCCATCGCCTACTACAACCGCGACGTGTTCCGCGAGCTCGGCCTGTCGCCGCCGTCGACCTGGGACGAGCTCCGCGGCGTGGCGTCGCGGCTCGTGGTGCGCGACGGCGGGGCCACGCGGCGGTGGGGGTTCGAGTGCCCGATCGACTGGTGGTTCTGGGCGGCGCTCGTCGGGCAGGCGGGCGGCGAGATCCTCTCGCCGGACGGCGCGCCCGCGTTCGGCGGCGAGGCGGGCGTGCGCGCGCTCCGGTTCTGGCAGGCGCTCGTGCACGAGGATCGCACGATGAAGCCGCCGCCGGGGCGCGACTACAACGCGTGGCAGGTGACGAACACCGATTTTCTGGCGGGCCGGGTCGCGATGATCTGGACCTCGACGGCGTTCCTCCGCTACCTGGAGGAGAACGCGGCCCAGGCGGGCGCGGGGAGGTTCGAGGTGGGCGCGGCCCCGCTGCCGCGCGACGTGCGCGCCTCGGTGCCCACGGGCGGGACGATGTTCGTGATGCCGCGGGGGGCGGCGCCCGCGGCGCAGGAGGCGGCGTTCGCGTTCCTGCGCTGGATGATGCAGCCGGAGCAGGCCAACGCGTGGGCGACGCGGACGGGCTACATGCCCGTCTCGCGCCGCGGCCTCGAGGCGCTCACGCGGGGCGGCTATTACGCCGCGCACCCGAACGACCGCGTGGCCGTGGACCAGCTCGCGCACGCGGCGCCCTGGCCGTGGTCTCCGGACCTGTTCCGCGTCCAGCGCGAGGCGGTGCAGCCCCGGCTGGAAGAGGCGGTGCTCGCCCCGCGCGACGCCGCCGAGACCCTCTCCGAGGCCGTCCGCGCGGCGCGTGAGCGATGAAGCCCAGGCACCCCCTCTCGCCGTACCTGCTGCTCCTGCCGACCGCGGCCTTTTTGGCCGTGTTCTTCCTGGTCCCGCTCCTGCTCGCGGCCAAGAACAGCTTTTACGCGTGGGACATGCTCACGCCGCCGCGGTACGTCGGGCTCCGGAACTACGAGGTCCTGGCCGGGAGCGGCGAGCTCGCGGGGACGCTGCTCCGCACGCTCGGCTACAGCGCCGTGGTGGTGACGCTCTCCGGCGCGCTGGGGCTCGCGCTGGCCGTGGCGCTCGACCGCCCCGGTCCGGTGTACGCGTTCGTGCGGGGCGCGGTGTTCAGCGCCTATGTCGTGTCGTGGGTCGCGGTGGCGCTGCTCTGGATGTGGATCCTCGACGCCGATGGCGTCTTCTCGGCGGCGCTCCGCGGCCTCGGCCTGCCGACGATGAGCTGGCTCGGCGATCCCCGCTCGGCGCTGCTCGCGCTGGCGGCGGTGAGCGTCTGGAAGATCACCGGCTATGCCATGGTGATCTTCCTGGCGGGGCTGCAGGACATCCCGCGGGCGCTGCACGAGGCCGCGGCGCTCGACGGCGCGGGCCCGTGGCGGCGGTTCCGCCACGTGACGTGGCCGCTGCTGCGCCCGAGCGCGGCGTTCGTGGCGACGACGAGCCTCATCCTCTCCTTCCAGGCGTTCGACGTGGTCCGCGTGATGACGCAGGGGGGGCCGGTGCGATCGACGACCCTGTTCGTCTATGCGATCTACGAGCACGTCTTCGTGAACCTGCGGGTCGGCCGGGCGAGCGCGATGATCGTGGTCTTCTTCGGGCTGCTCCTGCTGTTGACGGTCCTGCAGCTCCGGGCGCTCCGGGCCGGCGCGCCGCGCGAGGGGAGGCGGCCGTCATGACGACCCGGGAGATGACGGGCCGGGAGGTGACGACCCGGGCGATGACGACCCGGGGGGGCGCCGGCGCGCGCCGCCTCGCCTCGGACCTGTTGCTCGTCGTGGTGGCGGTCGTGTGGCTCGGGCCGTACGCGTGGATGACGGTCACGTCGCTCAAGACGTTGCCGGAGATCACCCGCGCTCCGGCGTACCCGCTGCCGCAGGCGCTGGATCTCGGCGCGTACCGCGAGGTGCTCCAGGCGGTGCCGGTGATGCGGTATTTCGCCAACACGCTGTTCATGGCGACGGCGATTGCCCTCTTGCAGATCGCGCTGGCGCTGCCGGCCGGGTATGCGCTCGCGAAGCTGCGGTTCGCGGGGCGGGGCGCGGCGTTCGTGCTGGTGCTGTCGTGCCTGCTCATCCCGGCGCAGGTGACGTTCGTCCCGGTGTTCACGATGCTCGGCTCGGTCGGCCTGGTGAACACGTTCGCGGCGCTGATCCTGCCGTTCGGGGTGAGCGCGCTCGGGACGTTCCTGGTGCGCCAGGCGCTGCTCTCGGTGCCTGACGAGATCATCGAGGCGGCGAGGATGGATGGCGCGGGCGAGCTCAGGATCATCTATGGAATCCTCGGCCCGATGCTGAGGCCGACGCTCTCGGCGCTGTTCCTGTTCAGCTTCGTCTTTCACTACAACGATTACTTCTGGCCGCTCGTCATGACGACGGACGACCAGGTGCGGACGCTCCCGCTCGCGATCGCCCTGCTGCGGGAGCAGGGGACCGGGGTCCGCTGGCACGTGGTGATGGCCGGCAACGTGATCCTGAGCGTGCCCGTGCTCCTGGTGTTCGCGGCGGCGCAGCGGCAGCTCCTGCGCGCGGTGACGGCGCGGATCTGAGCGGGCGGCGGGGGGGAGCGGCTCGGGGCGCCCGGTCGCCAATGCGCGATTTATTCCCGTCCGGGCGCCTTCGTTTCTGGCCCGGTCGTCGCACCGGGTCGCGGCGGCAAGCGCAGCGCCGGGCAGGCGCCGCGGAAGGAGATCCACCATGGCGACGATCGAACCGACGATTCAGAAGGAAGAGGGCAAGGTCACGACCAAGATCGAGGAGAGGACCTCCAGAATTCCGTCCGGTGCCTACCTCGGGCTGGCGATCGGCTCGATGGCGCTCTCCGCCGGCTTCATGGTGGCCGGCAAGAGGCAGATTGCGAACTTCATCGGCCAGTGGGTGCCATCGTTGCTCGTGATCGGCCTGTACAACAAGGTCGTCAAGCTCGAGCACGAGATGGGGTTCGGCGGCGGCTACCGCTGAACGCGGCTACCCGCTGATTCCCCCGCCCGAGCGGGAGGCGTTCCGGCTGGCTCCGCCCGGTGAGCGGCCGGGACGCGGAGGGCTGCGGGGAGCGGCGGGAAGCAGAGAGACCGCAAGGGGCGCAAGGGGCGCAAGGGGCGCAAGGGAGAGAGAGGTCTGGTTCCCTCTCCGCTGCGTTCCTTGCGCCGTTGCGCCGTTGCGCCGTTGCGCCGTTGCGCCGTTGCGGTTTCTCCGCCATCAGCTGCTCCCTGCGGAACGTCAACGTGATCCGGGTGCCAAGCCGCATGACGATGACTCCGAGCGGCATGACGACGCGGGTCGGGCAGTATGATGACGGCCCCGCGCCGTGGGACGATGGGTGCCGGGCGGCATGACGATGGGTGCCGGGCGGCATGACGATGGGTGCCGGGCGGCATGACGACGGGTTCCAGGCCGTATGACGACGTCTTCAGGCCGCATGACGACGGCCTCGGGCGGCATGACGATGGGTGCCGGGCGGCATGACGACGGCCCCCCATCCGCATGACGACGTCCCCTGGCTGCAGCACGTTGACCTCCGCCGCGATGCCGGCAGCTCCCCGCCCCGCGCCGTCATCGCCAGCGGACAGGCTTCCGTCCACGCTCGCCGGCGCGGCGTCGGAGATGTGCGCTCCCCTCGACGGGCCGCTCCGCACGCGCCTAGCGTGCACCATGGCCAAACCTATCTCTCCTCCCGAAGAGACCGACGATAACCTCCCCACCCTCGAATCCCTGGCCGCGAAGCTGGGCAAGCCGGAGCCGGGGCTCCTCGAGGCCTTGCTCGACGGCACGACCGAGGCCCGGCTCGTCGAGCGGGGCCGGCAGATCGCCTCCTCGCGCGTGCTGACCGACATGCGCCGCCTCTACGCGACGGCGCACGCGTGCTGGTCGGGCGCCTCGAAGGACAAGCGCGAGACGCTGCGCGGCTTCTCGCCCGAGTTGCTCGCGCTCGCCGTCGAGCAGGCGCTCGCGCTGGAGCGCCTGCTCGACGCGCACGAGAGCGCCGGCCAGAAGAAGGACGCCACGCGCGCCACGCGGGACGCCGCGCTGCGCGAGCGGTTCTCGAGCGCCCTCCTGCTGCGCGACCAGGCCTACGAGGTGCTGCGCGGCGTCGCCGGCGCGGGCAAGGAGGCGCGCGAGGAGCTGGCGCGGGCGCTCGGCACGGCAGAGGACCCCGCCGCGCTCGCGCGCGGGCTCACCCAGCTCGCCGCGCTCGGCAAGCGCTACCTCGCGCAGAAGAAGGGCCCCCTCGCCGTGCGCGCCAGGCTGATGCGGCTCGACCAGGACTACGTCGAGCGCCTGCAAGGCGCCGCCGAGGCGCTGACGCAGGCCGCGAAGGCCGCGGCCGCGCGGCCGGCTGGGCAGAAGGTCACGAGCGGCGATCTCGACCGGGCCGACGGCATCAACCTGATCCTGCTCGAGCAGATCGTGCGGGTGTTCGAGCGCGCCAATGAGCAGGATCCGACGATCCCGCGCCTCGTGCCCATCGCGACGCGGCGGCTCTTCAGCCGGAGCGCGAAGAAGAAGGCCGCCGAGGCGGCCGGCAGCGACAGCAGCGGCGGCGGCACCCCCGGAGGCGGCAGCACCCCCGGAGGCGGCAGCACCCCCGGAGGCGGCGGCGCCACGCCCGAGGACGCGGAGGATCCGCTCGAAGACCACGGCGCGCCGGTCTGAACCGAGCGCGCTCTCCGCCGGGAGCGCGCGTCGGCGCTCCCGGCGCGGAGGTAGCTCGCGATTCTCTCCGCGGCAGTCGACCCCGCCCTCGTTATCCATTCTCCATGCCATCTCCGCGCGTCGGCGCCCCGCAGACGCCCGCCCACTTCAGTGAAGCTGGATTCCGATCGGGAGGAGCGCCGGGGATTGCGCGCAGGCACGTTGACCCGCAGATCTTCCTGCATGTGAATGTGACAAGAATTCGAAGTAGCCGACCCGATCTCGATTCCTGCGCGATTGGGTCTGGACAGCGTGCCTGTCGTGGTGCTTACATGCGGCGCCATGTTCCAGGGCGGTAGGTAACTTCGCCTGGAGACATCTGCGTCATGTCATGGGGTGCGCGAGGGGTGTGTCGCGCCCATGAGAGCTCCATTGGCTCTCGGTGTTGATCCAGGACCCGGGCGATCCGGGAAGGAAGCATCATGCAGCAATCTGGCAGGTGCGCCCAGGGGCGCGGTGCGATGGCGACGTGCGCGCAGTCGCGTGTTCGGCTCGAAATCGCGGGCTCGAGCTCGCCGCTGCGCAACGCCGCCTGGCTGTGCGCGATCGGCTTGCTGCTCCTCGCCTGTGAGGACGGCGCTTCGGCCGGCGCCGGCAGATCGTCGAGCCGGTTGACCGTCACCGATGGCAGCACCGGCGTGGCGGAGTGCGACAGCTATCTCGACCAGTACGAGCTGTGCATGCAGGCGACGTTGCTGCCTCATCATTTCAATCAGCAGAAGGCTGGCATCGTCCGTCAGCGAACCGCGTGGCGGGATCTGGCCGACAGCGACTTCAAGAAGCAATCGCTGGCGCACGTGTGCCGGCAGGCCATCTCCGCTGCGCGAGAAGAGTTCCAGGCCTGTGCCTGGAGCGGCGGGCTGTGAGGCCACAAGACCGTCCATTCGAGCGCGCGTGAGGGGCGGGCGCCCGGGCTGCTGGGGAGCGGCTCGTGAGCGATTCGCCTCGTTGATCATGGGAGTGAGCCGCTGACCGGCGAGCTGCGAGGAAACGCATCATGCTGAACATCATCGGTCGATCCGCTGGGGCTCGGACCACGTATTTCGTCTTGATCCAGATGCTGGGGCTCGCGGGGTCGATCGCCGCGCTGGCCGCCACCTCACCCCGAGCGCCGGGCGCGAAGGAGAGCGCGGTGGAGCCCAGCCTCCCGCTCGACGATGCGCTGCATGCGATCGCGTCCGCGCGGGCCGGCCTGCGTGGCGCCGCGGCGCCGGACAGCGCGGAGCAGGGGGCGGCGACCTCATGGCCGGATCCGGGCGATGCGACGACCGTCGCGGCGGTGGCCTCGGCGCAGTGGCTCGACGCCCCTGCGAACGCGGATCCAAGGGCTGCGTGGTCGCTCTTCGACGGCGACGCGCGGACGACCCTGGCCTCGCCCTCCGGAGCCCCCGTGCGCGTGGAGGTCCGCTTCGCCGAGCCCACCTGGATCCACCAGGTCAGCGGCTTCGGGCGGACCCGCGGCGCATTGACCATCACCGTGGATGGCGCCGCGGGCGAGCGCGTCCTCGATGGCCTGGAGCAGCGTCCGCTCGAGCTGTCGGGCGCCCTCGGCCCCCTGCGCATGCCGCTCCCCGTCCTCGCCGAGCGGGCGGTCATCGAGTGGGTCCCCGGGGATGAGCGCGGTCTGGCAGAGCTCGCGTTCTGGGGAGCTCGCGATCCGGTGGGCGTGCTGCCGGAAGCCCGCTGGGCCGACCGCGTGACGAGCAACGGCTTCCCGGGAGCGCTCGTCTTTTCCTCCGATCGCGCCACGGCGCGCGTCGGTGAGGTCGGGCAAGGCGCGCAGACGTTCCCGGTCGACGTGTTCGCCGAGCCGCGCTCGCTGTCGCGCGCGTTCCTGGTCTACGAGCTCGAGGGCGTCTCGCACTGGAGCGGCGTGCCGCGCAGCATCAACGGGGCCGCCGAGCGCGCGTCGACGGCGCTTCCGCCGGCGAGCTCCAGGTCCGGTCTGCAGGTCGAAGAGATCAGCCCCGCGTGGCTCGAGCAAGGCCTGAATCAGGTGGCGTTCGGGGCGCCGCGGAGCTCCGTTCAGCACGGCCCCGTGTCGAGTTACCGCGTGAGCCACGTGCGCGTGGTCGGGATCCCGCACGGCGGCAGCTACGCCGCCGTCTCCCCCGCCGCGCTGTCGCGCAGCGCAGGTCGCCTGCCCTCGGCGCGCGCGACCCAGCTCGGAACGGCCGCCTTCGCCGCGCCATCGGCCCCCCACACGCTCGGCTTCCGCCTGATCGCGCCGTCGAGCGGTACGCTGGTCGCCAGCGCCGGAGGGGGGAAGGAGCGCCTCGAGATTCCGCTTCGAGGCCTCTCGCCAGGCTGGCATCAGTGGGATGCGGTGGGCGTGTTCGGAACGCTCGACGCGGTTCGCTTCTCGCTGCGCGGCGGCGCGGAGGAGTCTTCGGCGATCGGCGATCTGCGCGTGGCCGCGAGCGCCTTGCCGGAGCAAGCGCGTCCGGAGCTTCGCATCGCCTACCCGCTGCACGGCGAGTGCGAGCACGGGCGAGCCTACGTCCGGGGCTTCGTGCACGGCGCAGGCGTCGCGGTGACGGGCGTGAGCGTGGAGGATCGCGCCCTCACGCCGGCGGAGCTGGGCGGCGACGGCGCCTTCGAGCTCAGCGTCCCCGAGGTGCGGGGAGGGGCCGCCTGGTCCGTTCGGCTGCGGGCCACCCTCGCCGATGGCTCCACCGTCGCGCGCCAGGTCGAGCTCGGGCCGTGCCTGGACAGGAGCGCGCTCGCGACGGCGTCAGGCGGCCTCACGCCCGACGTGGGCGCGCCTTACGGCGCGTGGGTCACCCCCGATGAGGCGAAGACGCTGCATCACGCCGGCGCGACGCTCGAGATCCCGGCGGGGGCGGTCTCGGAGCCGGTGTACATCACGATTCGACCCTTGACGCGCGACCAGGCCTCGCCCGCCGGGCGCGGGCTCGTCAACGTCGTGCCGGGCAGCGGCAGCTTCCGCTTCGGCCCGGCGGGGCTCCGCTTCAAGCGGCCCGTGCGGCTCACGTTGCCCTTCGACCGGGAGGGCATGCCGCCCGCGGCGACGACGCGCAGCATCTCGACGCTCTACTTCGACGAGCCGGTCGGCCTGTGGCGCGCGATCCCCAGGGTCGCGGACGCCAGCGGCGGCGTGATGGTGAGCGAGACCGAGCACTTCACCGAGTTCATGAACGCCACGCTCCCGGCGCCGGACGCGCCTGGGCCCAAGAACTCCTTGCCCGACGAGATGAAGGGCATCGAGCTCGGCAATCCCTCGGCCGGCGTGGACCTGATCGATCCGCCGAGCGCGAACCCGCAGCGCACGGCGAACCTGAGCTATCCGCTGCGCGTGCCGCCGGGCCGCAACGGGCTCGATCCCGATCTGGCGCTCACGTACTCGAGCGCTCGTGGCAACGGCTGGCTCGGCGTCGGCTGGGACCTCGAGATCTCGAGCATCCAGCACGATACGCGCTTCGGCGTCCCTGATTACGACGGTACCAAGATCCAGAACGATCACCCGGGCTCCGTCGCGGGCTCGGTGCGCTACGCGCTCGACGGCGCCCAGCTCACCGCCGTCGGCCCCGCCGCCGGCGGCGTGCGCTACCAGCGCCGCGTCGAGGGCGCGTTCCAGCGCATCCTCCGGCTGCCTGCGCCCGATGACCCGGACATCTTTTACTGGGAAGTGACCGACAAGAACGGGACCCTGTCGGTCTACGGCAAGACCGCGAACGCGCGGCTCGCGGATCCCGGGGACGCCAGCCGCGTCTTCAAGTGGAACCTGGAGCTCGTCGAGGACCGGTTCGGGAATCGAATCCTGTTCAAGTACTTCCACGACGAGCAGACGATGTCCGGCGTCTCGATGCCGCAGGTCTATCCGAAGAGGATCTGCTACGGAGCCATCACGTCGAACGTCGACGACGACTGCCTGGGGACCTACAACGTGAGCTTCGTGCTCGACGCGGCCGACACCCGGCCCGACCGCAGCGTCGACGCGCGCCCCGGCTTCCCGATCAAGACGTCGCACCGCCTGGAGAGCGTCGAGGTCGCCTACGTCGCCACGATCATCCGCAGCTATGATCTCCGCTACACGCTGGGCGCCTTCCAGAAGTCGCTGCTCCAGGAGGTCGGCTTGCTCGGCACGGACGGCACCGAGCTCTACAAGCATGATTTCGAGTACGAGGAGATGGCCCAGGACCCCTTCGGGGAGCCCCGGCTCTGGGGCAGCCTGAAGTCCAGCACGGGCCTGCGCGCGGAGCACGGGCTCTCGCGGACGAAGGGGTCGAGCTACGGCGGTGGCGGCG
This sequence comes from Sorangium cellulosum, assembly GCF_004135735.1. Lineage (GTDB taxonomy): Bacteria > Myxococcota_A > Polyangia > Polyangiales > Polyangiaceae > Sorangium > Sorangium cellulosum_F. The sequence goes on from NZ_CP012670.1 coordinate 11,082,173, forward strand.
GCGTCGGCGTGGACCTCGTGGCCATCGCCGCGAGCGCGAGCGCCGGCGGCTCCAGCGGGCACAGCCGGGTGCGCCGCTCGCTCCTGGACGTCAGCGGCGACGGGTTGCTCGACTTCCTCACCGGCGCGAGCGGGACCGTCAACACGGCGCCCCTCGCCCCGTCCCCCCATGACCATCTGAGCTACAAGGGCATCCCCGGCGTCGCGCAGAACTCGCTCGGGTACACGGAGACCGGCGGCTGGACGGCCGGAGCGGGGCTCACCGTGCTCGGCGGCGCGTTCGGCCTCGGCGGCAACATCGCCCACAACGAATCGGAGGATCGGCACATCCTCTCCGATATCAACGGCGACGGCTTCGTCGACCAGGTGTGGGTGAGCGACGGCGCCATCAAGGTTCGCAAGGGGGCGAAGGACCGCTTCGGGGACGAGGAGACGTTCGGCGCCTACGACGAGTCGATGATCGCGTTCGCGAACGCGGACCGCCTCGAGAACCAGAAGAGCAGCTTCTTCCTGGTCGACCCGCTGGCGCGCTGGAAGGCGCCCTTCGCCGGCACGGTGCAGATCGGCGGCGTCATCCAGAAGGACGTGGCGGGCGGCGACGGGGTCACCGTCTCCATCCTCAAGAATGACGCGCAGCCGCCGATCTGGACCCGGACCTTCGCCGGGGACGATCTCGCGCCGTGCCTGCCCACGGCGGGCAACGGCTGCAACGGCCCCACGCCGCTCCAGGAGCCGATCGGCGTGGGGGACGACCTCTACTTCCGCGTGAGCTCGGTCGACGATCCGCGCAAGGACCTCGTGCGGTGGTCTCCCGAGGTCGCGTACCAGGGGATCGCCCCCAGCCGCGTCGACGACCGCGAGGTGTATGGCGCGTTCGTCTACCGCACGTCGCTGGCCGACGATTTCCGCCTCGTGGGCATGCCGAAGCGGCCCTGGATCCCGAACGCGCCGGGCGAGGTCAGCGTGCTCGGAGGGGGGACGAAGCGCTCGACCTCCGACGACGTGGAGCTCAACGTCTACAAGGTGCCGTCCACGGCCGCCGACTGGAGCGGCGCGCAGCGCGTGGCGACCGCCAGCCTGGGCGCCGGCTTCGAAGGGGCGTACCAGGTCACCGGCACCGGCATTCGCCTCGATCCGGGCGACTTGCTCTACTTCGAGCTGAAGTCCGACTCGCCGGTGGATCCCGAGCGGGTCGGCTGGGAGCCCTTCGTCGAGTACACGCGCTACAGCCGGCCGGACCCGGACGCCGAGGTGTACGTGGAGGGGGCCGTGCTCGGGTGCGGCCCCTCCGAGGAAGATCCGGAGGCGATCGTCTGCGAGATCGAGGACGATCCGACGCCGGAAGATCCGGTGCCCGTGAGCTTCATCGTGCAGCAGCCGGAGGTGAACGTCGCGGTCTTCCTGTGGCAGGCCGGCGCGCCGACCGTCCCGGTGACGGCGGAGAGCTCGACCAGCGCGGGCACCTTCATGAAGGGCCCGACGGAACATCCGGTGTGCGCCCTGGTGCAGGGCGTCCACAAGCTGTTCTCGAAGACGTGCCTTGGCCCCGCGGCGACGGGTCCGGTCGCGCTCGACCCGCCGGTCGGCATCACGCCGGGGGAGCCCATCTACTTCACCCTGATCTCCAGGTCGCCCATCACGTGGGTCGGAGGATTGCCCGGCATCGGGCAGGTGTCCTGGGATCCCTCGACCGGAGGGGACCTCGCGCCCGTCAACGTCCGCTGGCTGGATCCCGACTTCGGCGACACCGAGGCTCCGGCGCCCACGCACGACATGATGGCGGGTGGCTATCACCGGTGGTCGTTCGGCGACTACCGCGGCGACCAGGCCTTCAGCGAGCCTGCGCTCCAGTACGCGAACGTGAGCGACGACGCGTCGCCCTTCTTCTTCGCGACCATCTCCCGCGTGGGGGTGCCTGGTGGCGCCGGTCCCGTGTACGGCACGCGGGGTCAGAGCAGCTTCGTGGGGCGCGGGCTGTTCTCGCCCGGGCGCACGAAGGCGGGCCGCGGCTTCTCGGGGAGCGCGGGCATCCAGGCGCTGCGGCTGTCCGATACGTGGAGCTACGGCCTGGACGCCAGCGCTTTCAACCTGAACCTCGGGATCGGCGCGGCCGACACCACGGGTGAGGTCGAGTTCCTCGACATGAACGGGGACAACTTGCCCGATCTGGTGACGCGCGACGGCGTCCTGTTCAACACCGGCAGCGGCTTCACCGAGAAGCGCGCGGTCGACTTCGACGAGTTCCGTGAGGTCGACCAGGAGAGCATGCGCTTCAAGGTGAGCATGTCGCTCGGCGGCAACGACGAGAAGGACCAGGCGGTGCCGGACACGGACACGCGCGGTCGGACGCGCGCGGTCATGTCCACGAGCTTCTCCGTCGGGCTCGACTACGCGGTGAGCTCCGCGAAGACGGAGCTGCTCGACATCAATCAGGATGGCCTGCCGGACCGCGTCTCCTTCACTCCTGCGGGCGGGAGCCCCGTCGTGCGCCTCAACACCGGCTACGGCCTCACGGCGCCGATCGTGTGGTCGAATCCGGACTGGAGCTCCGGCCGCTTCGGCCTCCGCGAGGACGTGCTGAATGATATCAACGTGATGGACGTCGCGACCGGCCCGAACGCGGCGCGCTACGAGGACACCGGCTCGCTCAGCGCAGGCGTCTCGGTCGGCGCGTCGTTCAGCGCAGGCGTCTTCGGAGGCGGCGGGCACGTCGGCGCGGGGTACGTCTACAGCCTCAACCGGCAGGCGGTGGACTTCATCGACATCAACGGCGATGGCCTGCTCGACCACGTGAGCCGTCTGCCCGAGCCGAAGGCCGGACAGGAGGAGCCCGGAGCGGAGCCCGGAGAGCAGCCGCTCCACGTGAAGCTGAACCTGGGCGATCGCTTCGACGCCGAGCGGACGTGGCCGCTCCCGCAGTGGCCGGTCGCTGTGAGAGACGAGTTCTCGAGCCTCGGCACGAGGATCCTGGAGAAGGTGGACGGCGGGGACGGCAACCCCGAGGCGCTGAGCTTCAGCACCTCGCGCGACTACAGCGCGACGTTCGACGCCGAGATCTGCGTCTTCTTCGTCTGCGGCAGCGTCTACGGCTTCTACAACGACACGGCGGGCGGCAGCGACGTGGCCTGGCGTGACGTCGACGGCGACGGGCTGGTCGATCACGTCGCCAAGGTCGACGGCCAGGCCGAGGTCTACGTCAAGCTGAACCAGCTCGGGAGGGCCAACCTCCTGAGGGCCGTCAATCGCCCCTTCGACGGCAGGTTCGAGCTCGACTACGAGCGTTACGGCAACGAGGTCGGCGACGAGGCGGAGCCGAGCGTCGACCTGCCGGGGAACAGCTACGCGCTCGTCGGGATCCGCTCGATGGACGGCCGTGGCCAGACCCTGGCGCATGCCGTGGACTACACGGCGCCGGCGGGCGGGGGCGCGCGCGCGCAGACGGGGAAGTACGATCGCGTCGAGCGCGAGGACTACGGCTCGTCGATCGTGACCGTGACGCGCGGCGAGAGGGGCAGCACGGGCGACGGCTCGCAGATCGAGACGTGGTATTACAATCAGGACTACTACCGTCGTGGGCTGGTTCATCAGACGAGCGAGCGAGGGGTCTCGGAGAGCGGCGATCCCATCCCCTACACGCGCCAGACGTTCACGTACGAGGACCCGACGGCCGGCGGGGTGAGCGTGCAGGCGAAGCCGGAGCCCCTCGTGGGCTCGTTCTTCCCCGCGGAGACGCATCGCACGACGGCGTGGTTCGAGGGCGAGGCGACGGCGCAGAAGTCCACGGAGGAGCGGCGGACCTGGCGCTTCGACCACGGCGGCCTCGATACGCTCTTCCTGAGCGCCGACGAGGGCGCCGCGGACGACCTGTTCTATGAGGTCGAGTACGACACGCGGGGCTTCGGCTATTCGAGCTCCGGCGAGCTGTACCTCGCGCAGCCGAGCAGGGTGGTGGCGCGCAGCGGGAGCGCGTCGGGTACCGTGCTGCGCGACCGGCGGGCCACCTATCATCCGACGACGGGCGCGCTCGAGACGTTCAGCCATCACATCACCGGAGGTGGCATTCCGGGCTCCACCGCGACGTACAACGACGCCGCGAGCACGGTCACGATCGAGCGGGACGACTTCGGCAACATCGCGAAGGTGACCGACCCGAACTCGTACGAGCTCACCTACGGCTACGACGGGACGGGGATCTACAGGACGAGCATCACCGACTCGTTCGGCTACGAGTCGAAGAGCCGCCCAAACTACCTGTTCGGTGCCGTCGCCACCACGACCGACCTGAACGGCCACGGCACGAGATACAAGTACGACGCGTTCGGCCGGCTTGTCGCGGTGTGGGGACCGAGCGACTTCGTGGCGGATCCTGTCGCGCAGGAGGGCGTGGTCCCCACGCTGCGCGCCGTGTACGGGCTGCAGCCGGGGGCTTCTGCCGCGCCGTTCTGGGCGATCATGGGTCACAAGGACGTGTCCCGCAACGCGCCCACGGTCCCGCCTCATCAACACGACTACGTCGAGACGGTCACCTTCATCGACGGCTTCGAACGCGTCATTCAGACGAAGAAGGACCTGGAGAAGGACTTCGGCGATCACACCGAGGTCGGGATGACCGTCAGCGGCCGCCTCGTGTTCGACGAGCGCGGGCGCCGGAAGGCGCAGGGGCATCCCATCTTCAGCACGGAGGCCGCCACCGTCCTGGTGGACACGCCGGCGATGAGCCCTGAGTGCGACGAGGATCTCTTCACGAGGTGGGAGTACGACGTCCTTGGGCGCGTGACCAGGCTGACGACGCCCGCCGATCCGGAGGACGTCGGGAAGAGCTGCGTCGAGATCAACACGAGCTACGGCTTCGGGCCGGATCAGGACGGAGTCCTGCGCTTCCGCACGACGGTCACGGCGCCCGACGACGCCATGACCGTCCAGCACCGGGACGTCATGGACCGCGTCGTCGAGGTGATCGAGCGCGCGAATCCAGCGGACGGGACGCCGATCCTCACCCAGTATCGCTACAACGCCGTGAGCGATCTGGTGGAGGTGGAGGACGCCGGGGGCAACGTCACGACCGCGACGTACGACACGCTCGGACGCATGGTGAGCCTGGACAGCCCAGACGCCGGGCTGATCGAGTGGGCGTACGATCGGGTCGGCAACCTGCGGGAGAAGCAGACCGCGAAGCTGCGGGAGCTCTCGCAGCGCATCACCTACGAGTACGACTTCAATCGGCTGCGGCAGGTGACGTATCCGACGAGCACGGCGCGGGTCTACACCTACGGGGGGCCTGAGCTCGCGGGGGACGAGAACGGGAACGTCGCCGGGCGCGTGATGGCGGAGACCAGCGAGGCCGGCGAACGCACGTTCCTTTACGACCGGCACGGCAACCGGGTGCAGATCGAGGCGACGTTCCACCGGCTGCGTGAGCCGCACCGCGGTCCGTACCGCTACCAGGTGCAGCATCAGTTCGACGCGTTCGGACGGGTGCTCCGGATCCGGTTCCCCGACCTGCGGGTCGGGCCGAATCCCGATCAGGTGCCGCTCGGCGACCCGAGCCGCGAGGTGATCAGTTACAGCTATGACGCCGGAGGCAACCTCAAGAGCATCGTCGGGCTGAACACGCAGATCAACGAGCAGCACCCCGACGAGTCGCCGAACACCATCTATCTGGCGCACCTCGGGTACGACGAGCTCGGGCAGAAGGTCCGGCTCATCGCCGGCAACTTCATCGAGACGACGTACGAGTACAAGCCGCGCTCGCGCAGGCTCGCCCACGTCAACGCGGACCATCGCGATCCGTTCCTGCGCCAGCAGAACAAGCCGGCGAGGCCGTTCCAGCGGCTCAGCTATACGTACGACGAAGATGGGAACGTGACCGAGCTGCGGAACGACGCGCCGTTCGACAACCAGATGAACGGGAGCGTGCTTGTCGGGAATCTGCTTCACAGCTACCAGTACGACGCGCTGGACCGCCTGACGCAGGCGTCCGGCGTGGTGCAGACCCGGAACGACTGGAGGTACCGCTACACGCAGGCGTTCGCGTACGACGACATCCACAACATCCGCCGAAAGACGAACGCGAGCTGGCGGCAGGTGCCGGACTTCTCTCCCGACGCAGACGACGACTTCCGGGACGATCACGTCATCCCCGAGCAGACGTACGACGCGATCTACAACTATGATGGGCCTCGGCCTCACGCGGTGACGCGCACCTCCGAGCAGCCCGCGAACGAGTCGCATCGCTACGATCGCGATTTCGAGTACGACGAGAGCGGCCATCAGAAGAAGTGGACCTTCCGTGGCGCCACCCGCGAGATCACGTGGAACGAAGAGGGGCTCGCGAGCGAGATCAAGCTCAACAACCAGACCCGTTCGAGGAATCTCTACGACGGCGAGGGGCAGCGCGCGATCTCGAAGCATGACGTCGTGGGTCAGGAGGAGACGGCATACATCAGCCAGGACCTCACGATCCGGGACGGCCGCTACCTCACCAAGCACGTGTACGCGGGGGAGACGCAGCTCGCGTCCAAGATGGACAGCGCCTGGCTGAACTATCCTCCGACGCTGTACTTCCACACCGACCACCTCGGCAGCACGCAGTACGCCAGCAACGAAGAGCAGACGCTCATCCAGCACGACGAGTACTTCCCGAGCGGCGAGCTCTGGCGCGATGAGACCGACTCTCGTTACGAGCTGGCGCGCCGGCACACGTTCAGCGGGAAGGAGCTCGATCTCGGAACGGGCCTCTACTACTTCGGAGCGCGGTACTACGACGGGCGGCAGAGCCAGTGGCTGAGCCCGGATCCGATGGTGGCGCAGTACTTCGGAGGAGGGCCGGCGCTCGGGGTGTACGCGCCGATCAACCTCAGCCTGTACGCGTACACGGGGAACAATCCGACGAATTACGTCGACCAGAACGGGATGTGGCTGGAGTCGGCATGGGACGCCTTCAGCCTGGCGACGGGCGTGGTGTCGCTGGTCGACAACGTCCAGCAGGGCAACTGGGGGAGCGCCGCGCTCGACGCCGGCGGTGTCGCGGTCGACGCGCTGGCGCTGGTCCTTCCCGTGGTGCCCGGCGGGGCGGGCACGGCGCTGAAGGCCGCCCGCGGCGCCGACAAGCTGAACGACATGCGCAAGGGCGTCGACCAGGGCGCGGACGCGGCCAAGGTCGTCGCCAGACACGGCGATGACGTCGCGGATGGCGGCCGGCGCATGGACGATGTCGCGGGTCTCGGCAAGCAGGCCGATAGCTGCGCGGGTGGGGTGTGCGGCGCTCCGGGGAAATGCTTCGTCGCCGGTACGGAGGTGGCGACCTCATCCGGGCTCGTGCCGATCGAGACGATCTCGGTCGGCGATCGGGTGCTGACCTCGGATGGCCGGAGTGAGACGGTCGTCGACGAGAGCTGGCGGGTGGTCGAGCTCGAGATGCCGAGCCCGGCGGGGGTGCGCGAGCCCATCCAGATCCGGCTGCTCAGGCCGCCCTCGTGGCTCGCGGACAACGGGGTTGCCAGGGGGCGGACGGTCTGGCTCGCGTTCGAGGAGATCTCGCTGGCCGGCGACGCGCTCGTGACGCACATCGGGCCGGCACCGCGGATCGCGGACGTGCCTGGGCGGGTGGTGCTCAGCACGCTCAACCAGACGGCGAGCGATGTCGTCCGCCTCCGCTTCGGCGGAGAAGAAGAGGTCGTCGAGGCGACGTCGTCGCACCGGTTCTATTCGGTCGATCGCAGCGACTGGGTGCGGGCGGACAACCTGGAGGCGGGTGAGCATGTCAGGACTGCCTCCGGGACGGTTGCGATCTCCGGGGTGGATGTGCTACCTGATGCGCAGCGCGTCTTCAACCTGGAGGTCGAGTCAGAGCATGAGTACTTCGTCTCCGAGCTGCGTGTCCTCGGGCACAACGCGTGTGGTGAGGGAGGTGCATCGGCGGGACCAACAATTGAAGTGCGTCCACCGACGTTGAGCGAAGGCGTGGAAGTAGCTGACGCACTCGCTTGGGAACGGCGCGCGGCTGAAGCCGTAAAAACCGGTGGGGGACGCAAACGAGCAGCGGTCGTAATTGGGCGATATGATCCAGCAGCCCAGGAAGCGGGCGCATTTGCGAGCCGACCGGGAAGGCATGCCGAGGGCGTTGCCAAGGACGCCATGCCGAACGGTGTATTTTCCAAACCCATTGGTGTTAGGCAGGGGACTTACAGGAACGTCTGCCCTCCTTGTGAGGCTGAACATGGCAGGGCTGCGTTTCCTAGCGGAACTGGGTTCGATACCGATTGATGTTTAGTTGAGAGGTGGCGGAATGTGGGAGTTCAGCTGCTACGATTGGGGCAAGTTCGACGCCCACCGGGACACGAGTCGGGTACCACAGATGTTGCAGGTGTTACTCGATTCGGAGCATGAAGGCGAATGGTCTTCGGCGTTGTCTTATCTGGAATCGTGTGCGTCTGACTTAGGGGTGCCGTGCTGCATGACGCCTGCGACGGTAAGTGTATTGGCATCCATCATGATTCGTGTAGACGGAAAGAAGCGCTCAGAAATACTATCGCTGCTGGAGGAGCTTACTTGCGGCCGGGGGGCGTCGGAGTATTCAGAGGCTCAAAAAATGTGGCTTCGCGAATCGGTTCAGGAGTTGTTGCTGGTGTTCAAGAACTTGGTGGATGTAATGGAGCGCTCCTCGGTGGAGGATGCTGAGCGATGCGTTGACATGCTTGCATATTGTGCTGAGCACGTGCCCTGCATGACCGGCAGGGTCCGCAAATATCTAGCATTGTGCCAGGAGCGATTTCCTCGGTTGTCCGACGAAATTCAAGCTGTCAGCGAGTACTTTTCGTCGGAATAGCTTATGGGGTTGAACCCCGCCCATCATGTCGTCCTGACCTCGTGAACCGCATTCGGAAGCCTTAACGTAAGCGCCCAGCCAAGGGCATCGTGACCGTCCGCGCGGCGCCGGTTACCTTGCCATCGCGACGAAGGCGGAAGGGTGAAGATCCAACACTGACACGATTTTATTGAGTTTTTCTCGGCGAGCTCCGTCTGGAAGAGGCTGGCTACCCTGGCCGGCGCACGGCGGCGCCGGCCACGACGGGCGGGCGCGACGCGACGGCCTGCACCTACGCAGGCGTGACGGCGGCATCGCGCAGCGAGCGCGTGGGCGGCACGGTCAGCGGGCCCAGCGGCAGCGTCATCTGCGCCTCGTCAAGCAGGGCTCGGGTCGCACGCCAGTGTTTGGGCGACAGCTCGAGCAGCCGATGCTTCGGCCACACCGGCAGCACGCGGAAGAGATCCCGCAGATAGCCTTCCGGGTCGATGCCGTGCAGATGGCATGAGCCGACGAGCGACACGAAGGTGCATGTCCATGGGGCCGTGTCGTCGCTGCCCACGAAGAGCCATTTGGCACGCCTGTTACCGAGGTAGCCGCTCCGCCGAGCGCGTTCTGAAGCGTGCTTGTGGAGGGCGACCCCGTGCGTAGAGTCGCGGTGCGATGACGAAGCGACGGAGCGGGGAGGAGGGAGTCGAGGTCCCGAGCCTGACGACGGCGGTGCTGAAGCTGTCTGCGCCGCATGTCGCGTGGCAAGGTCGCGAGGACGCCCCCGCCCGCGCGAAGGGGCGGCCGCGTCGCGCGGCCGGGCAGGAGGAGCGCGCGGGAGCGGCCGAGGCCGCAGGCGTGCGGCGCCGCAAGAGCGCCGCCCAGCCGTCCGCGGAGGAGGTGGACGGACGTAAGCGCCCAGCCATCGCCATGGGCGCGACCTCTTGCGGCGATCGCCGGGGTCGACGATGCTGGGCGCGGGCGGCGACTGCCGACGGTCCGAGCGGACGCGGGCGGGCACGAGAGAGCTGGCGTGGTGCTCCCCTTCGGCACCCCGGTGGCGAGGATCGAGGTCCGCGTCGTTCAGGGCGCGACGGCGTCTGAGCATAACCACGAGAATTGAGGGGCTCTTGCGCACGGAGCTTGAGGGACGCGGAGCGTCAAGCGGGTAGCTTGCGCGTCAGAAGGGGATGCCGTCATCGTCGGGTTGTTCGAGGACGCGGTGGACGGCCGAGCGGTAGGAGCGGATGGCGCCGCGGAGCGAGCGGATCTGGACGAGCAGATGGCGTGCCGCGCACAGCGTAGGCGGCTCCGTCGGCTCGGCGAGCGTGTCGAGGGTCGGGTGCTCGAGCCGGAGCGCGGTGGAGACGGCATCGAGCGCAGCGGAGAGCAGCCGCAGCTCCAGGAGCTCGCGCGCGGCGTAGAGCCTGCGGCGGACCGAGGGGCTCATCGCTTCTTCGTCGATGCTTTCGGCCGCTGGGGCGGAGAGAAGACCTCGAGGTAGAGCTTCTCGTCGAGCCGTGGCAGGCCGCGGTCGGCGCCGGCGGCGAGCAGCTCGTCGCAGAGGTTCATCAGGATGCGGTAGTTGCCGGCGGCGTGATCGACGAGGGTGGCCTTCAGCTCCGGGGTCATCAAGGCGAGGTTGCCGGCGGCCTCGAGGAGATGGTCGAGACAGGCGGTGAGATCGTCGCGGGAGGCGTAATCGAGGTGGAGGCGGCGGCGGATGCGGCTGCCGAGGGGCAAGAGCTCGGGGGTACGCAGCCGCTCGGGCAGGCGGCCGTCGCCGGCGAAGATGACGCAGAGCAGCTGGCGAGCGTCGAAGTCCTTGCTGGCGAGGATGCGCAGCTCGCAGAGCACCTGAGTGAGCGCCTCCTGCGCCTCATCGAGGATGAGCACGGGGCGGCTGCGCGTCGTGCTGATGTGCTCGCTCCAGCGCGTCCGCAGCGCCTTGAAGCCGCCCCAGCGGTTATGGGCGCTCAGGGGCTGTTACTGAGCACCGTTGTTGATGCCAACGGTGCGCTTGTCGATCCAGCTCTTTGACGGCGGGGCGGCCGGCCTACCGCAGCGTGCCATCGCAGAGGCGGATCATGCTCGATGGCGGCGTTGCCTGGGGGCGGCAAGCCGTCAGGGCGCTCACCGAGTACGCATTACGTCGAGCGCGACAAAATTCTCAGCGTAGCTCCTGCTGAAGCGACAGCGGCGGCGAGTGGTGGCTCCTACGCCCCAGCGGGCATGGTGCATTCCGTTCACCCATCTAAAATTACCAGCACGACTCCTCGCCCGTCCGCATAGCGAACGGGGTAGGTCAGCGGCTGGAGCGGAGCATCGGCGCGGTGCCGGCCACAAAATAGGCGACGGGAGGAGCTCGTTTGGCGGCGTGCCCCCTCCCGTCGTGCTCCGAATCGCTTGAAAGAGCGGAGCCCTCAACAGATCGTCCATCTGGACCTCGATGTCAAAGGCTGGATCGCGTCACCGCCCACCGTAGAGCGCGCGCGGCCAGCTCGCTGCCCTCGTTGCGGCGCGGCGGGATGCCCGCTGGGGGGCACGTTAGGGCTGTGGGGCCACGGGACGCGGTCGCGGCAGGTGCGCGGGCCGCTCGCCGCTGGCGAGCGCGGCGGGCTCGTCACGATCGAGGCGCGCCGCTATCGGTGCCGCCGCTGCAACGCCACGATCACGGTCGTGCCGCGGGGCGTCGCAGCGCGACGGCACTTCGCCGCAACGGCGATCGGTCTGGCTCTTCTGCTCGTCGGCACTGCCGGTGCAGCGCTCATCGAGGTGCGGCGGCGTGTCAGCCCCTGGTCTGCCAGCTTCGATGCCGACAGCTGGGCGACCGTGCGGCGCTGGTTATGCGCCATCGACCAGAAGCGCCTCTTTCCGTCGGTCCGCCCCAGTCCCCTCGCTTCTTCGCTGCGGCAGCGAGCCGAGCGGGCCGCGATGACGCTCGTCGCGATGGCGCCATTTGCCGCCGACGTCCCCGAGGCCGCCGTCATGGCCGGCGCCGCGCGGGCTGCGTGATGGCGAGCGGCGTGCTTGCCGGGCTCATGTCGGGCCCCACCCGGTTGGATCCTCGGTCGGCGGAGCGCCTTGCGCTTGGATGGCTGTGCGGCCGGTGCGGTGTCACCGGCGCGGAAAGGACACGACGTGCAAGACCCCCTCAAGCCCAAGGACCACGCGGAAGCGGTGGCGCTCTATCGCAGTGAGATCATCGGCTCGCTCATGCACCGCGAGCTCGATCGCGGAGAGCTCGCCGAAGCGCTCGCCGACCTGAGCAAGCAGCGGTTTCGCCCCCCGCGCGCCCATTCTCCGCGCTCCTACTCGGTCCCCACGCTCGAGCGCTGGTACTACGCGTACAAGACCGAAGGCCTCGAAGGCCTGCGCCCCAAGTCCCGCAAGGACAAGGGGCGGGCGCGAGAGCTCACCCCCGAGCAACGGCAGATGCTGCTCGACATTCGAGAAGAGCACCCGAGCGCCTCGGTCTCGCTCATCCTCGACACCCTGATCGCGGCGGGTCGCATCGACAAGGGCGCCATCTCCGCCACCACGGTGCGACGCCTGTACGCCGAGCACCACCTCGATCGCGTCGCGCTGCGCGAGCGCACGGGCGGCAAGGTGCGGCTGCGCTGGCAGGCCGAGCGCCCCGGCGCTCTTTGGCACGGCGACGTGTGTCACGCGGCACCGATCCTCGTTGACGGCCGCCCGGCGCCGGTGCGGATCCACGCGCTGCTCGACGACGCCTCCCGGTACATTCTCGCGATCGAAGCGATGAGCGCCGAGCGGGAGGTCGACATGCTGGCGCTCTTCATCCGGGCGCTGCGCAAGCACGGCGCTCCCGACGCCCTCTACCTGGACAACGGCTCGACCTACCGCGGGCACACCTTGCATCTTGCGTGCGAGCGACTCGGCACCACCCTGATCCACGCCCGCCCCTACGACGCCCCTGCACGCGGCAAGATGGAGCGCTTCTGGAGGACGTTGCGAGAGAGGTGCGTGGACTTCACCGGCGCGCTCGGCTCGCTGCACGACCTCAACGTCCGGCTCTACGCCTGGGTCGACGAGCACTACCACCGCACACCGCACGCGGCGCTCTTCGGCAAATCCCCCGCGCAGGTCTACGAGGAGTATCCCCACGTCACCGACGGCCTCGACGAGCGAAAGCTCCGCGACGCGCTCACGACCCAGGCCCGCCGGCGCGTCCGGCGTGATAGCACGCTCTCGATGGATGGGGAGGACTGGGAGACCGATCTTGGCTTCCTCGCCGGCCACCTCGTCACGGTATCGCGGTGCCTCGTCACGCCGAACGAGCCGCCCTGGATCGAACACGAGGGCAAACGCTTCGCGCTGCACCGAGTCGACCCGGTGAAGAACGCCCGTCGCGCGAGGCCGGCCTGCAACCTCGATGTCGCGCACGAGGCACGCGTCCCCTTCGACCCGCCGAAAGCGCTCCTGGACAAGGCGCTCGGCCGAACGCCCCGCGGTGACGAGGAGGGATGACCATAGACTTCTGCAGCTACTTCAGCTTTACCGCAGAGCCATTCTCCAAGGAGATCGAAGACGGCGAGCTCTGGCTTCCTCCGTCCAAGCAGATGCTGCTCGAGATGCTCATCGAAGCGGTGCACGCCAGAAAGAGCGTGCTCCTCGCCGGTGACCCCGGCGTTGGCAAGACGTGCCTTCTCCGCGCGCTCCGTCATGCCCTTTCGCCGCAGACGTTTCGCTTGACCTACTGCGCGAACGTGACGCTTGGACGCCGGGATTTCTATCGCCAGCTCTGTCTGGCGCTCGGCCTCGCTCGGTGCAGCACCGCTGGAGACGTCTTCTACGCGGTCAGCACGCACGTCGAGGAACTCGCGAGGGAGCGCGTATTCCCGGTCTTCGTCCTCGATGAAGCCCACCTACTTCATCAGGACACGCTCGACCATCTTCACATTCTCCTCAATTACGCCTGGGATAGCCGCGCATTGCTTTCGCTCGTGTTGCTTGGCTTGCCCGAGCTCGGCGAGCGGCTCCGCGTGCGGCGCAATCGCTCCCTGTATTCGCGCCTCCACTACCGACTGACCATCGACCCGCTCACGCCGGACGATACGGCCGACTATCTGCGTGTACGTCTCAGCCGAGTCGGCTGCGCGAAAGAGCTCTTCACGTCGGACGCGATCGCGATGTTGCACGAGGCGGCCGCCGGCAGCCTGCGCGACACCGACCGACTCGCCACGGCCGCGCTCCGCGCCGCTGCGCGTAAAAAGCGCAAGCTCGTTGAGCGCGATGTCCTGAGCCGTATCCTGCAATTGGACGCAGAGGAGGGCGGATGAACCCAGCCTCCCTGGCCGAGGAGGACACGCGGCGGGTCGACGACGAGCGCAGCGCAGCCGCCGCCCTCGTCGTTGCCCTCGCGCTCGCCCGCGACGCGCTCCTCGCGAACTACCCGGACGACCCCGATCCGCTGTGCCCTCGCACCTACGCCGTCGACGTCGTGCTCCACCACATCGACGGGCTGAGCGACGCCCTCACTCGCCACCGCGCCGTCCTCGACGGCGACGATCGCCTCCCCACCCACATCGACTGAGAACGTCGGCGCCCCGCGACCGCCGAAGTGCCCCGGCGCCTCCCCTCGCTGCCATCGCGGCGAGCGGAGATCCGGGTCGACGATGGCCATCACGGAGCCGGATCTTCCGGCCATCAAATAGCTCGCTCGGTAACAAGGGGCACGCCGAAGAGCTCGCCGAGCTCACGATAGAAGTCGGGCACGCGGCTCTGCGGGTGCTCGATGGTCCCGACCGTCACGTCAGGCAAGGTGCCGAGGTGCTCACGCACGAGCCTGAGCGCGACGCTCTTGCCGGTGCCGGGGTCGCCGGTGACGAGCGCGAAGCCGCCGTCGGTGACGCCGCTCTCGACGCGCCGCAGGAAGGTGTGGACCTGTGGCGTGACGTGGAGCGCCTCGACGGGGAGGTCGGGTCGGAAGGCTGAGGCATCCCCTCATCTGACCTCGAAGAAATGGCTGAAGAACGCATGCTCGCGGACGATGCGGTCAAAGGCATCCACCAGGCGGCGAAGCCACTCCTCCCGCATCGTGTGGATGCAGTGCTGGGGAATCCCCTCAAACAATACCGAAGATCTCGCGGAAGACGGCGTGCTCCCGGACGATGCGGTCAAAGGCAATCATGAGGGGCCGAAGCCAGTCCTCGCGCAAGGTGGGAAGGCAGTCGTACCAGTAGAGCCCCTGGCGATAGAGCGAGTGTGTGCGGCGCTTGACCGTATTGACCTTTAGGTATCGATCGAGACCGGCTTCCTCGCTCGCAGCGCCGAGCAGCGTCAAGAGCGCATGGGCGATAGCCGCGAGCAGCAGCAGCCGATCGCGCCGCCCGGCGTTGCGGATGTGCGTGGCGGAGAGGCCCATCCCGAAGTGGTTGTCCTTGATGTCTCGAAACGTCTCCTCGATCGTGAACCTCTTGCCGTAGAGCTTGACGATGTCGCCCGCCTTGCGATCCGAAAGCGTTGTGGCCAGACACCACGCCTCCTTCATCTTCGGTGCGTGAACAAGGACGATGGCTGGAACCTTTGCGCGGTCGTCGGTGACGCGCACATCGCGCAGCATCGTGGCGCGGCGGCTCGCGGGCACCCAGGCGTCGGCGGGCCTCGCTTCCCCGACCGCGTTCTCGACGACGATACAACCGCGGAAACGGATGACGAAGTTCCAGCCGATGAACTCCAAAAAGTCGTAGAGCTTGCGATCGCCGAAGCCCCGGTCGGCGAGCAGAACGACCTCGACCGTCTCGTCGATGGCGCCGTGAAGCCACTCGATGAGCTCGTATTCGTGGTCCTTCTGGGCACCTTTTAACGCGGACTTCTTTACCGTCTTCCATGCCAGCGGCGTCGCACGACCATGCCGCGTCACAAGGTAGGCGCAGAGCGTCGTGTGGTCGTCCTTCTCGAAGTCCGTCCAGTCCAATGCGACCACGATCTCTTTGCGGACCCCGATCACGAACTGTACCCACGACCTCAGGGAATGAAACACGTCGATGCCGGTATTGCTCAGCAGCCGGTCGACCTGCTTGACCCCACTCTTCGGTTTGATGTTGGCGACCTTCGCATACGCTTGGCCGATGGCATGGATGGCCAGCACCGCCGCCTGCAGGATGCCAACGACGCCGTTCGCGAGCGACAGGACGCGCATCGCGTGCAGGTCATCGCCGAACAAATTCTCGACGAAGGCCTGGATGTACTTCTGGTCGATTTTCGGACGGATGGTCTGCTTAGACGGCGCAGACGCGGAGCCATGTGCGGCAGGCTTGTGCGCGTCCTTCGCGAGAGTCGTCATGATGTCGCTCGAACCAACGGCGCATGCGGTAAGCTCGCTGGTCGCCTCCTACCAATGTATATTCCGACCAGCGACGACGATTTCTCACTCGCATGACGCAACTCTTCGCTTCGACGTCCATGAAGCTCAGGGGTTCGATGGTCATGTCGCCAATGATCGTACATGTGCCTACCGTGGAGTGATTCGATGTGACCATCAATTCGCCAGATTTCGCTGCGATAATGAGGGGATCCCTCAGCCCGCTCACACGTAGTCCGGTCGGTGAACGCTTACGATCGGCGCATACACCCCGAGCGCCGCCTCTCCAAATCTCAGCACGCCATCACGGAGCCGGCTCGCACGCCCATCAAAGAGCGTGCTCGGTAACACCATTCCCAAGATGCGGGAAGAGCGGCTTGTTCAACTCATGACAGCGTATGGCGAGGTGCTCCTTGAGCACGCCGTGACCCGTGAAATTCTTGGGACTATATGAGGGGATGCATCAGGTGCGCCCACATGCTGAAGTCGCGAGCCAGCTCAATATACAATTTGTACAAACGGCGTCGCGAGGAGCGCACCCCACACCGTAACTCCCGCGATATACGCGGCCGTCGAGAGCAGCGCCATATATCCACCGAGGCTCCGTTTGAGCAGCAGCCGCTGCGCCGCCAGGACACTTTAAGCGACACCAATCCCGCTAAACACAACAAACATAATCTGGGGGACGCCGTGCACGGTTATCAGACCCGCCTCCACTCCTGTCTTCCAGCAGATCGTAGCAGCGTGGGCGATGCGGGCACCGACTATCCAGTGTTGAGCCACCGCGCCAGCGAGCAGACCAACCACCAACACGTTCCACCTGTGACGCACGACTCCCATATCACTGGCAAGCATGGCCCATCCTATTTCACGGTCAAATCGCCGAACTTCTTGATCTTGTCATTCGACCAAAAATCGTACCAAGGACCCCCCTGATCAGTCACCACCTCCGTTTTTGTGTCATGCACAAGCCTGACGAGATCGTTGTATTTATTCCGGTTCTTGCATGCGATGCACCCGAGCGTGTTCCCAGGTCCATGCAATCTGAACTCGCCACGTCCCGTTGGTTCATGAACATCATCACGAGGCTTCGCATCCACAGCGTCGAGACGAAACCAATCCGGCCTCTTACCACCGCGCTCAAGGATCTCCCACTTCCCCTTTGGAATAGGATCGCCGAATGGCTTCCCGCCTGACTCAACCTCAACAGTGATCGTCTTCTTTGTGTCTCTATCTGTTACAGTAAGATTTCCTGCCGTCGTGTCATACACCGCATCCACTAGTAGCCCGGTGGGGTCGACGAACCGCAGCGGATTGTTCCACGTATATGTGTACAGGGCAATGTTCATCGAGTGGAGCACGGAGTGGGATGTCTTACCGTGGCCGCCCGTCATTTGAGTTCCAGAACGCTCGCAGCCTGTCGTTCGAGGTTTACACTCTCGCCGCCCTGTCGCAGGCGACATGCTCTGGAGCCATGGGCTGCTAACGATGGCGTCGCTCGCTTGAGAATGGTCGATGTTCGGGTTGCGTCGCCGTGCTATCGCATTGGCGTTGCTTATATATATGGGTGTAGATCCCAAACTGACACGAAATCATTGGAGTTTTCTGGGCGGGTAGGTCCATCCGGTGACAGAAATCTCGGAGGCGTGAGAAAATGTCGCGGCTGTTCGGAATTGATATGGCATGGCCAGACGATCGACGGTGACGACGGTACCTGAGGCATCTGCGAAAACGAAGGGACGGACGCTCGCGCGCCTCAAGGAACTGCTCGAAGAGCGCCAGGGCAAGCCGCCGGTAGACGACTTCGGCTCCTTCGAGCGCGAGTTGCGGGGGAGGATGGCAGAGATCGAGCGAGACCTGCTCGCCGAAGAGCTGCAGCGGTTTGACATCGACGCGCCGGTGGTGCTGATCGATGGCGTACCGCATCGGCGGGTGCTCCGCTGCGAGGAGACGTACATGTCGGCGGCTGGACCGGTGCGGGTCGAGCGGACGCTCTACTCGACCCGACGTGACGGCGAGCGTGCGGTCAGCGCGCTGGAGCTGCGGGCGGGCATCGTCGAGAAGCACTGGACGCCGCTCGCTGCGGAGCAGGCGGTGTTCATGGTGTCGCTCATGACGCCCCAGGAGACCGCGACGCTGTGCGCGAAACTTGGCCAGATGCAGCCGTCGAAGAGCAGCCTCGATCGGCTCCCGAAGCAACTCAGCCGTGAGTGGGAAGCGAAACGCGAGGCGTTCGAGCAGCAACTCCGTGCCGACGACCTCGTACCCGCGGAGGCCGCGACCGTGGCGGTCTCGCTCGACGGAGTGTTGGTGCCGATGCGTGACGGCGAGCGCGAGGAGAAGCGCGCCCGAGCGACGGCGGAAGGCAGGCCAGCGAGCGGCCCGGCGGGCTACCAGGAGGTCGGGTGCGGAACCGTGTCGTTCTACGATGCGACCGGCGAACGGTTGAGCACGGTCAAGTTCGGCCGGATGCCGGAGTTCAAGAAGTCCACCCTGAAACGGATACTGGCCCAAGAGCTGGGGGTAGCCCTCGCGCAAAGGCCGGACCTCACCTTGGTGACGGTCGCCGACGGCGCGAACGACAACTGGAATTTCCTCCATGGTGCGCTCCCGCCGAGCACCGAGGTCATCGACTTCTACCATGCCGCCGATCACCTGAACGTCGCCCTGAGCGCTGCCTACGGCGACGGGACAGTGAAGTGCCGGGCACAGTTCGACAAGTTGCGCCGTGTGCTGCTGGAGGATCCCGACGGAGTGGAGAAGATCATCCGGTCACTCCTCCATCTGACCAAGCAGCACCCCGGCAGCGGTCGACTCGCGAACGAATTGGCCTATTTTCGTAAGCATCGCCATCGCATGCGCTATGCGACCTGGCAGGCAGCGTGCCTCCCCATCGGCTCCGGGGTGGTGGAAGCAGCCTGCAAGACACTCGCGACGCAGCGGATGAAGCGCAGCGGCATGCGCTGGAGGCACGAGGACGGTCAGGCCATCCTCACCTTCCGCTCTTTGGTCCAGAGCGACCGATTCGACCGGGCGTGGGCGTTGCTCGCCGCAACGTATAGAGCGGAGGTGACGCTGATGGAGAACGTCGTCGCGCTCAGCGACTACCGGAAGTGATTCGGGCGTCAGTGTGAGAGCTACACCCAAGAGCAGACGCTCATCCAGCACGACGAGTACTTCCCGAGCGGCGAGCTCTGGCGCGATGAGACCGACTCTCGCTACGAGCTGGCGCGCCGGAACACGTTCAGCGGGAAGGAGCTCGATCTCGGAACGGGCCTCTACTACTTCGGAGCGCGGTACTACGACGGGCGGCAGAGCCAGTGGCTGAGCCCGGATCCGATGGTGGCGCAGTACTTCGGAGGAGGGCCGGCGCTCGGGGTGTACGCGCCGATCAACCTCAGCCTGTACGCGTACACGGGGAACAACCCGACGAATTACGTCGACCAGAACGGGATGTGGCTGGAGTCGGCATGGGACGCCTTCAGCCTGGCGACGGGCGTGGTGTCGCTGGTCGACAACGTCCAGCAGGGCAACTGGGGGAGCGCCGCGCTCGACGCCGGCGGTGTCGCGGTCGACGCGCTGGCGCTGGCCCTTCCCGTGGTGCCCGGCGGGGCGGGCACGGCGCTGAAGGCCGCCCGCGGCGCCGACAAGCTGAACGACATGCGCAAGGGCGTCGACCAGGGCGCGGACGCGGCCAAGGTCGTCGCCAGGCACGGCGATGACGTCGCGGATGGCGGCCGGCGCATGGACGATGTCGCGGGTCTCGGCAAGTAGGCCGATAGCTGCACCGGTGCGACGTGCGGTGCTCCGGGTGCATGTTTCGTGGCCGGGACGGAGGTGGCGACCTCGTCGGGGCTCGTGCCGATCGAGACGATCTCGGTCGGCGACCGGGTGCTGACCTCGGACGGCCGGAGCGAGACGGTCGTCGACGAGAGCTGGCGGGTGGTCGAGCTCGAGATGCCGAGCCCGGCGGGGGTGCGCGAACCCATCCAGATCCGGCTGCTCAGGCCGCCCTCGTGGCTCGCGGACAACGGGGTTGCCAGGGGGCGGACGGTCTGGCTCGCGTTCGAGGAGATCTCGCTGGCGGGCGACGCGCGCGTTACGCGCATCGGGCCGGCCCCGCGGATCGCGGACGTGCCTGGGCGGGTCGTGCTCAGCACGCTCAACCAGACGGCGAACGATGTCGTCCGCCTCCGTTTCGGCGGCGAGGAAGAGGTTGTCGAGGCAACATCATCGCACCGGTTCTATTCGGTCGATCGCAGCGACTGGGTGCGGGCGGACAACCTGGAGGCGGGTGAGTATGTCAGGACCGCCTCCGGGACGGTTGCGATCTCCAGGGTGGATGTGCTACCTGATGCGCAGCGCGTCTTCAACCTGGAGGTCGAGGCAGAGCATGAGTACTTCGTCTCCGAGTTGCGTGTCCTCGGGCACAACGCGTGTGGCGAGGGAGCTGCAGGGGGTGCGAAACGCGGTCCGAAGACCGATCCGACGGCGCCGCACAACGCGACCATTCGCGCCGAGGCGGACGCACTCGAGGCCGGCGGCAACACAATCGTTGCGGGGGGCGGTCGTGCAAAGGAACGCCTCATTCCGACTCCAGGCGGCCACAAGGCTGGGCGTCGCCCGGACATCCTTTACGAGACGCCCGACGGAACGCTGCGCGGCCGCAACGTTGGACGCACACGAGCGGACGGAACTCCTGTCACGCGCGAGACTCAGGCGCTTGATGACCTCAATGGTCCCGGCGGCGTCCCGACGGATTTCATCCCGTACGACAGATAAGGTCTCCAATGGCGTCATTGTCTATCCAGTTCTATGCGACTCTCGACGAGGTCGCCGCCTTCGCCAGACGTTGGCTGGGGATCGAAACCATACATGCGGTGGCGGTTGAGTATCGGCCGTTCACCGTATCGCCGACTACGCGAGACGAGGTGGAGGCGCACGTGCGGCGTGAGGGAGTTCGCCGGCTCGTATTCGCGGAAGGACCGATCGACTGCTCAGTCCAGGGCAACAACGAGTTGCTCGACAAGAATGAGGGGGCATTCATTCTCGACATTGGCCGTTCTGGCCCCTCTGGACTGGATGAGAGTCGCGTTAGTACGACCAAGGTGACAGTTGCTTGGAGGAAGATCGCTGCCGACTTGAAGCAGCACACCTCCGCCGGCATGGTGGGCGTGAACGAACGGACTGGCGCGACGGCGAAATACGGAGCGCTTCGCTACACACAAGGCGCAGCGGCACTGGAGGAATCCGGGACTCCCCTGCGACCCTTCGAGCAGTCGCCGGTTCGGCTTCGCCCGGATTCCTGAGTGTCGTGTGGACGGCGGGACGGCGGCGTTCACCGCCCGTGTGCGTCACGTGTCCCCGACCGGCAGACCCCGGCGCTGAGCAGCGCCTCGGAGATGGAGGGAGAGTCGCGCGGTTCCGATCAGGTTTGCTGAGGGACGAAAGACCAAGCCCCCTCAGAAAACTTGCCGTAAGTCGTCCGAGAGGGCTCGCTCCGGGTGTGGAAGACCGGAGAGAATGCATGCTGGCACGCCTTTGTTCTCGGGGATGAATTTTTTTTCTCCTGCCTCCAGGCGATCGACCAGGAGATTGCGCGGCAGGTGGCGTAGGCGGGGTGCCCGTGGTGCGGCGGCCCGCTGGACCGGAGCGACTTTGACCGCAAGCCTCGCGGCGATCGCTTCATCGCGGCGTCCGTAGAGCTGCCCTCGCGGAGTCGCAGCGCTACGATCGCGATTACGAGTACCTATGAACGTGTCAAGCTCGGGACAGCGATTCACGTCAACCTCCGGCCGGGAGAAGGGGTCTGCGTGGACTTGGCCCGCCGCGGTGCCGCGGGCGCTCGCCCGGCGGACGGTCGCGGGCCAGGGCACCGAGGCGAAACGGCCCCAGGCACGTCGGGCGGCTCGGGCGCCGCAGCGCGACGAGGCAGCCGCTGAGGGCGGCTGGTCTGCGCGACGTGCTTGAGCACCTTCTGCTGGCGCAGCATGCGCAACTCGCCGTCGGACAGCGGTGCGATCGGCGGCAGCCCCTCGCGCTCGTAGATCGTGTCGAGCGCCGGTACGGTGCGGGTGCGCACGCCCGAGCCGTAGGCCTTGGGCCGCGGCTGTCCCTTCGGCAGCCCGGGCCGGAGCCGCTCGCCGGTCGCCTTCACCCGCATTCTGGAGAGCTTGGTCTCCGTCGAGCGCGGGATGGCGTAGCGGTAGGGTTCGTTGTTCTTCAGCATATGCCAGGCAATCGTGACGAGCTTGCGCGCCGTCGCTACCACCGCCACGTTGCGGTTCTTCTTCTTGGCGAGGCGGCGGAAGAAGACGCCCAAGGGACCAGGGTGCGCGGACAGATGCTGAGCCGCTTGCACAAGCATCCAGCGCGCCTGCCCTTTGCCCTGCTTGGTGATCGGGCCGTGGTAGCAATGCTCCGCCGACTGTCGGGTCGAGGGCACGAGCCCCATGTAACTCGCAGCAGCGTCGGGATCTTTGAAGCGCTGAATGTCACCAAGCGTCGCCAGCAGCGTCTGCGCCACCGCCACATCGACCCCCGGCAGCGTCATGAGCAGCCGCACCCGTGGGTCATCGTACCCATCTTGCGCGAGCGCCTCATCCACGGCTGTCATCTCTATCTCGATCTGACGCAGCAATCTCAGCTCGCTGTCGATGGCGAGGCGCCCCGCGGCGTCGAGCTCCAGCATCTGAAGCCAGCGCATGCCCTTCGTTCCAAACAGGTCGCTGACCGGTGGCTCCATCAACCGCTGGTGCAGCACCGCGTGAATGCGGTTCTTGACGCGCGTCCGATCGGAGACCAGCGACGCACGGCGAGCGGTCAGCCGCCGGCGAGCTTGCGTCATTCCGTCCGGCTGCCACACCCGGGGCAAGAAGTCGGCCCGCAACAGTTGAGCCAACACCAGCGCGTCGACCTTGTCCGTCTTCACCTTGGCCTCCGCGATGGCGCGCGTGCGCATCGGATTGGAGACGACGAGCTCGCCGGTGTACGGCCGCAGAAGCTCGACAATGCTCCACGTGTTCGTCGTGGCCTCCAGCGCCACACGGGCATTCGGACCCAGCCGCTTCGTCGCAAAGCGAACGAGCTCCTCTCGGGTGCACTCGAAGCGCTCCCGATGCAGGATGCGGCCGTCCTCGGCGCGAAGCACCACGGCCTCTACCACACGCTTGTGGACATCCAACCCCACGACAGTCATGATTCACCTCGTGCGGTGCGAGCGGGGTCGTGCTGCCCGGGTGCCCAGGCGAGCGAGTCCCCTTCGCGGGACCCGGCGAGCTGGATGGCCCTCGAGGCCGACGGTCCAGCACGCCGACGAAACAACAGGTCGTACGGCACCTACCTATTCGAGCTCCCAGCTCAACCGGGTGGGCCGGAGGGGCGGTCACATACGACAGCGGGTTCTGGACCCATACTCGTAACCGACCGACCCCGGGGTGAACGACCCCCTCGCACCGCACGTTTGGTTGAGACAGCGTCTCACCCCGTCCCATGCCCGGTGCGAGGGAGGCCAGCATGGGACGACCCCTTTGCAAGTCCTTTGTCAGCTCGGGGTCGTCGGCTCGCTCCGAGGGCCTCCCTGGCGCCTCGATTCCCCAACGGCCGCGTTCTCCTCTCCCCCTCAGGGCGGCAAGCGGGCGAGGCGCGCTTCGTCCCCCCAGGCTCCGCTCCGCCTCCCTGCGCCTCGCCCGCGCGCTGCCTGCGCGCGGCAGACGACGCCCCCACGACACGACGCCTTTCTGCCGCGCGCTCGTGCCACTCCGCTCCAGTCCACCTCTCGTCTCCGCTCCAGTCCTTCGCGCAGCGTCCGGCAGCGAGGCCACACCACGTTCATACCCTGTACGACGAGAGCGGCCATCAGAAGAAGTGGACCTTCCGTGGCGCCACCCGCGAGATCACGTGGAACGAAGAGGGGCTCGCGAGCGAGATCAAGCTCAACAACCAGACCCGTTCGAGGAATCTCTACGACGGCGAGGGGCAGCGCGCGATCTCGAAGCATGACGTCGTGGGTCAGGAGGAGACGGCATACATCAGCCAGGACCTCACGATCCGGGACGGCCGCTACCTCACCAAGCACGTGTACGCGGGGGAGACGCAGCTCGCGTCCAAGATGGACAGCGCGTGGCTGAACCATCCTCCGACGCTGTACTTCCACACCGACCACCTCAGGAGCACGCAGTACGCCAGCAACGAAGAGCAGACGCTCATCCAGCACGACGAGTACTTCCCGAGCGGCGAGCTCTGGCGCGATGAGACCGACTCTCGCTACGAGCTGGCGCGCCGGCACACGTTCAGCGGCAAGGAGCTCGATCTCGGAACGGGCCTCTACTACTTCGGAGCGCGGTACTACGACGGGCGGCAGAGCCAGTGGCTGAGCCCGGATCCGATGGTGGCGCAGTACTTCGGAGGAGGGCCGGCGCTCGGGGTGTACGCGCCGATCAACCTCAGCCTGTACGCATACACGGGGAACAACCCGACGAACTACGTCGACCAGAACGGGATGTGGCTGGAGTCGGCATGGGACGCCTTCAGCCTGGCGACGGGCGTGGTGTCGCTGGTCGACAACGTCCAGCAGGGCAACTGGGGGAGCGCCGCGCTCGACGCCGGCGGTGTCGCGGTCGACGCGCTGGCGCTGGTCCTTCCCGTGGTGCCCGGCGGGGCGGGCACGGCGCTGAAGGCCGCCCGCGGCGTCGACAAGCTGAACGACATGCGCAAGGGCGTCGACCAGGGCGCGGACGCGGCCAAGGTCGTCGCCAGACACGGCGATGACGTCGCGGATGGCGGCCGGCGCATGGACGATGTCGCGGGTCTCGGCAAGCAGGCCGATCACTGCACCGGTGCGACGTGCGGTGCTCCGGGTGCATGTTTCGTCGCCGGGACGGAGGTGGCGACCTCGTCGGGGCTCGTGCCGATCGAGACGATCTCGGTCGGCGATCGGGTGCTGACCTCGGATGGCCGGAGCGAGACGGTCGTCGACGAGAGCTGGCGGGTGGTCGAGCTCGAGATGCCGAGCCCGGCGGGGGTGCGCGAAGCCATCCAGATCCGGCTGCTCAGGCCGCCCTCGTGGCTCGCGGACAACGGGGTTGCCAGGGGGCGGACGGTCTGGCTCGCGTTCGAGGAGATCTCGCTGGCGGGCGACGCGCGCGTTACGCGCATCGGGCCGGCCCCGCGGATCGCGGACGTGCCTGGGCGGGTCGTGCTCAGCACGCTCAACCAGACGGCGAACGATGTCGTCCGCCTTCGGTTCGGCGGGGAGCAAGAGGTCGTCGAGGCGACGTCATCGCACCGGTTCTATTCGGTCGATCGCAGCGACTGGGTGCGGGCGGACAACCTGGAGGCGGGCGAGTACGTCAGGACCGCCACCGGTACGCTTGCGATCTCCTGGGTGGAGGTGCTACCAGGTGCGCAGCGCGTCTTCAACCTGGAGGTCGAGGCAGAGCATGAGTACTTCGTCTCCGAGCTGCGTGTCCTCGGTCACAACACGTGTGGTGAGGGAGGTGCAAAGGGTTCAGGACGGACAGGTGCCCAGGAACGACTGAAACAGATCGCCGATGACCCCAATACCTCATCGGCTGATCGAGGTTGGATCCGGCAGGAGCAGAACTCTATCGAGCGTGGTCAGCGAACGAGCATCAGAAATCCCCCTGGCAAGCAGCTCGCTCACACGAGAGGACGTGAGGCAGCGAAAGGATACGATCACGTGGAATCGCCCTCGAACCTCCAGGACGCGGACCTTCATCGAACTCAGCATAAATTCGACAATTACGGTCGAGCAAACAAGGAGCGGAAGAATCCATGAGACGGACAAGTGAGCATGAGATTCAAGCTGTGCTTCGTCTTGATGGTCCCGAGCGATTCCGCCACTTTGTGAAGCGTGTTGCGGACGACCAGATAGCATGGGGGCTCTGGCAAGATGGATGGGCACTCATGGCCAATGCAGACGGCTGCCAGGTGTTTCCTCTCTGGCCAGCTCGGGAATATGCTGAGATTCATCGGGAGGGAGAATGGGCAGCCTACGAAGCACGAAAGATTCCTCTTGCTGACCTTCTGGATGAGTTGCTTCCGAGATTGGCAGAAAGTGGTATTCTGCCGGGTGTGTTTCCCACGCCCAGCGGAAAGGGCGTGACACCGGGCCCGGAAGAACTGGCAGGTGCTCTGAGGAAGGAATTGGAGAATTACGAATAATCCATGTTCCTGGAGAGTGCGACGTTTGCCCCGGTTGAACGCTCTGTTTGCCCTCAATCGTCTTTGGTTCTCTGCTTGTCGAGGCGTCGACGAGTGACCAGGTATCACTGTTGCCGAGCACGCTCTTTGATGGGCGTGCGAGCCGGCTCCGTGATGGCGTGCTGGGATTTGGAGAGGCGGCGCTCGGGGTGCATGCGCCGATCAACCTCAGCCTGTACCGTACACTGGGCTTAATCCGACGAACTACGTCGACCAGAACGGGATGTGGCTCGAGTCGGCATGGGACGCCTTCAGTCTGGCGACGGGCGTGGTGTCGCTGGTCGTAAGCGCCCAGCCATCGCCATGGGCGCGACCCCTTGCGGCGATCGTCGGGGTCGACGATACTGGGCGCGGGCGGCGACTACCTGCGGTCCGAGCGGACCCGGCGGGCACGAGAGAGCCGGCGAGGTGCTCCCCTCCGGCACCCCGGTGGCGAGGATCGAGATCCGCGTCGTTCAGGGCGCGCCGGCATCGCCGACGGCCGGAGCAGCGGGCGACGAGCGCGCCCACGCGTCGGGCAGCAGCTCGTCCAGCCGTTCACGCGGCCAGCCTCCCTGCAGCTTGCCGAGCACGTCTGTCGCCCAGGCGAGCGGGTTGACTCCGTGCATCCGGCACGAGCCAAATAGCGTGTAACCGACGGCGAGGCGTTCAGCTCCCTTGTCCGAGCCTGCGAACAAGTAGTTCTTCCTCCCGAGCGCCACGGATCTTAACCGCCGTTCGACTTCATCGTTGTCGATCTCGAAGCGCCCATCCGTGAAGCAGCGCCGCCACGCTGCCTCCTGGTTGATCGCGTACTGTGTTGCGATGTAAAGCGGTGTATTCGGCACGAGCCGCAGGTGCAGCTCTTGAATCCACTCATACAGCTTGTCGACCACGGGGATCGACAGCTCGTGCCGGCGCGCCAGGCGTGCCTCCGGGGAGAGCGCCTCGGCTTTGCAGGCCGCTTCGATGCGGTAGGTGGCCTTGAAGTACGCGAGCGCCACGGCGGCCCGTGCGTCGCCACCCTTCGCCGCCTTCTCGAACTTCGCGCGGATGTGCATTCCACAGCCGAGCCGGCGCTCCTCGGGCACGATCACCTCACCCTCGTCGTCTCCGCGCAACATCGCGCCGTACCCGTCGTAGCCATCATTCTGCAGGTAGCCGGTGAAGCCCTGAAGCAGCGCCGCCGGATGCTTTGCCCTCCAGTCCGGTGCGTACACGAACGACACCAGCTCGGCCCCGACGAAGCCCCAGATGTGCCCTCTCTTGACCCCCGCTGGATGATCCCGATCCAGCACGCGCATTCCCGTGTCGTCGGCGCGCAGGTAATACGAGCCCAGCACGCGCTCCTGAATCCGCTTCGCCACAGCGCTCGCGAGCTTCGCCGACAGCGCCGTGTTCTTGTCGCGCAGATCGACCAGCAGCCCGAGCACCAGCTCGATGAGCTCCGAGAGCTGGCCGGCAGCCGCGAGCTGCTCCAGCTTACGTCGCACATCCGCCAGATCGGCGGGCAGCGCAGCATGGGACGGATGGGGACTGGTCAGCGGGCGCGCTGGATATCGAGCCCGCGCGCATCCATCAAGCCTTGCTTCGACGCGTCGATGTATCTCACGCCAAGTCTCCAGCGCTTGCGCCGTAAGGCCTGCGACAGGTCGAGCCCTTCGAGCATCAGCGACAGCTCGGCTGCCTCGACCTCGATGTGGGTCGCTCCTTTGGGCAGGTCGCGGGCGAGGTGGAAACGGCCACGGGCGAGTTTTTTTGCAAAAATGGCGTATCCAGTGCGATCCCGAACGCGCCGGGCGAGGTCAGCGTGCTCGGCGGGGGGACCAAGCGCTCGACCTCCGACGACGTGGAGCTCAACGTCTACAAGGTGCCGTCCACGGCCGCCGACTGGAGCGGCGCGCAGCGCGTGGCGACCGCCAGCCTGGGCGCCGGCTTCGAAGGGGCGTACCAGGTCACCGGCACCGGCATTCGCCTCGATCCGGGCGACTTGCTCTACTTCGAGCTGAAGTCCGACTCGCCGGTGGATCCCGAGCGGGTCGGCTGGGAGCCCTTCGTCGAGTACACGCGCTACAGCCGGCCGGACCCGGACGCCGAGGTGTACGTGGAGGGGGCCGTGCTCGGGTGCGGCCCCTCCGAGGAAGATCCGGAGGCGATCGTCTGCGAGATCGAGGACGATCCGACGCCGGAAGATCCGGTGCCCGTGAGCTTCATCGTGCAGCAGCCGGAGGTGAACGCCGCGGTCTTCATCTGGCAGGCCGGCGCGCCGACGACGCCGGTGACGGCCGAGAGCTCGACCAGCGCGGGCACCTTCATGAAGGGTCCGACGGATCACCCGGTGTGCGCCCTCGTGCAGGGCGTCCACAAGCTGTTCTCGAAGACGTGCTTTGGCCCCGCGGCGACGGGTCCGGTCGCGCTCGACCCGCCGGTCGGCATCACGCCGGGGGAGCCCATCTACTTCACCCTGATCTCCAGGTCGCCCATCACGTGGGTCCCCGGAACGCCCGGCATCGGGCAGGTGTCCTGGGATCCCTCGACCGGAGGGGACCTCGCGCCCGTCAACGTCCGCTGGCTGGATCCCGACTTCGGCGACACCGAGGCTCCGGCGCCCACGCACGACATGATGGCGGGTGGCTATCACCGGTGGTCGTTCGGCGACTACCGCGGCGACCAGGCCTTCAGCGAGCCTGCGCTCCAGTACGCGAACGTGAGCGACGACGCGTCGCCCTTCTTCTTCGCGACCATCTCCCGCGTGGGGGTGCCTGGTGGCGCCGGTCCCGTGTACGGCACGCGGGGTCAGAGCAGCTTCGTGGGGCGCGGGCTGTTCTCGCCCGGGCGCACGAAGGCGGGCCGCGGCTTCTCGGGGAGCGCGGGCATCCAGGCGCTGCGGCTGTCCGATACGTGGAGCTACGGCCTGGACGCCAGCGCTTTCAACCTGAACCTCGGGATCGGCGCGGCCGATACCACGGGTGAGGTCGAGTTCCTCGACATGAACGGGGACAACTTGCCCGATCTGGTGACGCGCGACGGCGTCCTGTTCAACACCGGCAGCGGCTTCACCGAGAAGCGCGCGGTCGACTTCGACGAGTTCCGTGAGGTCGACCAGGAGAGCATGCGCTTCAAGGTGAGCATGTCGCTCGGCGGCAACGACGAGAAGGACCAGGCGGTGCCGGACACGGACACGCGCGGTCGGACGCGCGCGGTCATGTCCACGAGCTTCTCCGTCGGGCTCGACTACGCGGTGAGCTCCGCGAAGACGGAGCTGCTCGACATCAACCAGGATGGCCTGCCGGACCGCGTCTCCTTCACTCCTGCGGGCGGGAGCCCCGTCGTGCGCCTCAACACCGGCTACGGCCTCACGGCGCCGATCGTGTGGTCGAATCCGGACTGGAGCTCCGGCCGCTTCGGCCTCCGCGAGGACGTGCTGAATGATATCAACGTGATGGACGTCGCGACCGGCCCGAACGCGGCGCGCTACGAGGACACCGGCTCGCTCAGCGCAGGCGTCTCGGTCGGCGCGTCGTTCAGCGCAGGCGTCTTCGGAGGCGGCGGGCACGTCGGCGCGGGGTACGTCTACAGCCTCAACCGGCAGGCGGTGGACTTCATCGACATCAACGGCGATGGCCTGCTCGACCACGTGAGCCGCCTGCCCGAGCCGAAGGCCGGACAGGAGGAGCCCGGAGCGGAGCCCGGAGAGCAGCCGCTCCACGTGAAGCTGAACCTGGGCGATCGCTTCGACGCCGAGCGGACGTGGCCGCTCCCGCAGTGGCCGGTCGCTGTGAGAGACGAGTTCTCGAGCCTCGGCACGAGGATCCTGGAGAAGGTGGACGGCGGGGACGGCAACCCCGAGGCGCTGAGCTTCAGCACCTCGCGCGACTACAGCGCGACGTTCGACGCCGAGATCTGCGTCTTCTTCGTCTGCGGCAGCGTCTACGGCTTCTACAACGACACGGCGGGCGGCAGCGACGTGGCCTGGCGTGACGTCGACGGCGACGGGCTGGTCGATCACGTCGCCAAGGTCGACGGCCAGGCCGAGGTCTACGTCAAGCTGAACCAGCTCGGGAGGGCCAACCTCCTGAGGGCCGTCAATCGCCCCTTCGACGGCAGGTTCGAGCTCGACTACGAGCGTTACGGCAACGAGGTCGGCGACGAGGCGGAGCCGAGCGTCGACCTGCCGGGGAACAGCTACGCGCTCGTCGGGATCCGCTCGATGGACGGCCGTGGCCAGACCCTGGCGCAGGCCGTGGACTACACGGCGCCGGCGGGCGGGGGCGCGCGCGCGCAGACGGGGAAGTACGATCGCGTCGAGCGCGAGGACTACGGCTCGTCGATCGTGACCGTGACGCGGGGCGAGGAGGGCAGCACGGGCGACGGCTCGCAGATCGAGACGTGGTACTACAATCAGGACTACTACCGTCGTGGGCTGGTTCATCAGACGAGCGAGCGAGGGGTCTCGGAGAGCGGCGATCCCATCCCCTACACGCGCCAGACGTTCACGTACGAGGACCCGACGGCCGGCGGGGTGAGCGTGCAGGCGAAGCCGGAGCCCCTCGTGGGCTCGTTCTTCCCCGCGGAGACGCATCGCACGACGGCGTGGTTCGAGGGCGAGGCGACGGCGCAGAAGTCCACGGAGGAGCGGCGGACCTGGCGCTTCGACCACGGCGGCCTCGATACGCTCTTCCTGAGCGCCGACGAGGGCGCCGCGGACGACCTGTTCTATGAGGTCGAGTACGACACGCGGGGCTTCGGCTATTCGAGCTCCGGCGAGCTGTACCTCGCGCAGCCGAGCAGGGTGGTGGCGCGCAGCGGGAGCGCGTCGGGTACCGTGCTGCGCGACCGGCGGGCCACCTATCATCCGACGACGGGCGCGCTCGAGACGTTCAGCCATCACATCACCGGAGGTGGCATTCCGGGCTCCACCGCGACGTACAACGACGCCGCGAGCACGGTCACGATCGAGCGGGACGACTTCGGCAACATCGCGAAGGTGACCGACCCGAACTCGTACGAGCTCACCTACGGCTACGACGGGACGGGGATCTACAGGACGAGCATCACCGACTCGTTCGGCTACGAGTCGAAGAGCCGCCCGAACTACCTGTTCGGTGCCGTCGCCACCACGACCGACCTGAACGGCCACGGCACGAGGTACAAGTACGACGCGTTCGGCCGGCTTGTCGCGGTGTGGGGGCCGAGCGACTTCGTGGCGGATCCTGTCGCGCAGGAGGGCGTGGTCCCCACGCTGCGCGCCGTGTACGGGCTGCAGCCGGGGGCTTCTGCCGCGCCGTTCTGGGCGATCATGGGTCACAAGGACGTGTCCCGCAACGCGCCCACGGTCCCGCCTCATCAACACGACTACGTCGAGACGGTCACCTTCATCGACGGCTTCGAACGCGTCATTCAGACGAAGAAGGATCTGGAGAAGGACTTCGGAGATCACACCGAGGTCGGGATGACCGTCAGCGGCCGCCTCGAGTTCGACGAGCGCGGGCGCCGGAAGGCGCAGGGGCATCCCGTCTTCAGCACGGAGGCCGCCACCGTCCTGGTGGATACCCCGGCGATGAGCCCCGAGTGCGACGACGATCTCTTCACGAGGTGGGAGTACGACGTCCTCGGGCGCGTGACCAGGCTGACGACGCCCGCCGATCCGGAGGACGTCGAGAGGAGCTGCGTCGAGGTCAACACGAGCTACGGCTTCGGGCCGGATCAGGACGGAGTCCTGCGCTTCCGTACGACGGTCACGGCGCCCGACGACGCCATGACCGTCCAGCACCGGGACGTCATGGACCGCGTCGTCGAGATGATCGAGCGCGCGAATCCAGCGGACGGGACGCCGATCCTCACCCAGTATCGCTACAACGCCGTGAGCGATCTGGTGGAGGTGGAGGACGCCGAGGGCAACGTCACGACGGCGACGTACGACACGCTCGGACGCATGGTGAGCCTGGACAGCCCTGACGCCGGGCTGATCGAGTGGGCGTACGATCGGGTCGGCAATCTGCGGGAGAAGCAGACCGCGAAGCTGCGGGAGCTCTCGCAGCGCATCACCTACGAGTACGACTTCAATCGCCTGCGGCAGGTGACCTGTCCGACGAGCACGGCGCGGGTCTACACTTACGGGGGTCCTGAGCTCGCGGGGACGAGAACGGACGAGGCGCGACGCGACGCTCGAAACGCTGCTCGACGGCATCGAGATCGCGCCCACGTCTCCGCTTCGGAGGCGGGCACCGCGCCGGTGGGCGCCGGGCCGCATGCCGACGGCCCCGGGCCGCATGCCGACGGCCCCGGGCCGCATGCCGACGGGTTCCGGGCCGCATGCCGATGGCCCCGGGCCGCATGCCGACGGGTTCCGGGCCGCATGCCGACGGCCCCGGGCCGCATGCCGACGGGTTCCGGGCCGTATGCCGATGGCTCCAGGCCGCATGCCGATGGCCCCGGGCCGCATGCCGACGGGTTCCGGGCCGTATGCCGATGGCTCCAGGCCGCATGCCGATGGCTCCAGGCCGCATGCCGACGTCTCCGGGCCCCAGCACGACGGCTGCCGCCCCAATGCCGGCAGCTCCGCGCGCCGCACCGTCGTCGCCCGCACACAGCCTCCCGTCGGCGCTCGCCGGCTCCACGGCCGCCCCCTCCGGGAGGCGCCGGTCCGCCTGCCAAGGCCCCCGGCGGGACGGCCCGGCGGGACGGCCCGGCCCGCCCCCTCCGCAGCGTGACCGGGCCGCCACACCAGGACAGCGCTGTCAGATCGCCTGCCGCCCGCCACGGATCCACGCAACGCAGGACCGCCTTCGCACCACGCCGGGAACCCCGAGAACGGCTCTTCTACCCCGGCCCCCGCCGGCCCCCGCCGGCCCCCGCCGGCCCCCGCCGGCCCCCGCCGCGCGCCGATCCGCCGGCGAGCTGGCCGTCGAAATCTCGACACGCCCCTGGAGCCGTTCTTGCTGAGCTCGCGCGCCGCAAACGGAGGAACTCATGCGTCAGTCCCAGTCTCGTTCTCCTGTCCTGGTCTCGCTCCTCTCGACGAGCGCTCTCGCAGCAGGCCTCTCAGCGGGCCTCTCGGCGTGCATAGGGAGCGATCCGATCCCGATGCCCGAGCCCGCGAGCGGCGCGGCCTCCGACCCCCGCATCACCGTGACCGCCGTGCCGCCTCCGGCCATCAGCGGCGGCACCCTCCTCATCGCCCGCGACGGACACACCGCGGTGGCGGCGGACCCCGACCGCGATCGCCTCTGGATCGTCGATCTCGACGGGGGCGAGCCGGTGGCCGTCCCGCTCGCGGCCGGGGACGAGCCCGGGCGCCTCGTCGAGGACGCGAGCGGCCGCGTGCACGTGGCGCTCCGGCGCGGCGGCGCGCTCGTCACCGTCGATCTCGCGACGCGGGCGATCGTCGCGCGCAGGGACGTCTGCCGCGCGCCGCGCGGGGTCGCCCACGACGCCGCGGGCGACGCGATCCACGTCGCCTGCGCGGGCGGCGAGCTCGTGACGCTCCCGGCGTCCGGCGGCCCCGCCGTCCGGAAGCTCCGCCCCGCCCCCGACCTGCGCGACGTCGTGGTCGACGGCGACCGGCTCCTCGTCAGCCGCTTCCGGTCCGCCGAGACGCTCGTCCTGGGCCCCGACGGCGCGGTGCTCGCGCGCCGCGCGCTCCCCACCTTCCACGAGCGCAGGGCCGGCTCGGCGACCTTCGCGCCGTCCGTCGCCTGGCGCATGGTGAAGCTCCCGGGCAGCGGCGCCGCCGTGGTGCACCAGCGCGCGATGGCGTCGCAGGTCGCCCTCAGCCCCGCCGGGTATTACACGGGCTCCGGGTGCGACGGGAACATCGTGCACGGCGCCATCAGCACGCTCGACCCGGCGGACGCGCCGGCGGACGCGCCGGACGAGCAGGCCGCCTCGGCGATCCCGGCCGCCGCGATCGCCGGCGCCTCGCTGCCGGTCGATCTCGCGGTCTCGCCCGACGGCGCGCGCTTCGCCGTGGTGGCCGCCGGCAGCAACGTCGTCGTGAGCACGACCGCCGACGACCTCGCGCGCGGCGCCGCGGAGCGTAGCTGCGATCTCGACGCCGACCGGCAGACGCTGAGCGGCCAGCCGATCGCGGCGGCGTTCGACGGCCGCGGCGACCTCGTCGTGCAGCTCCGCGAGCCGGCGGCCCTGGAGGTGGTCGGCCGCGGCGTCATCGCGCTCCCGGGCGAGAGCGTGCGGGACACCGGGCACGACATGTTCCACCTCCCGCCGAACCGCATGAGCGCCGCCGCGTGCGCGTCGTGCCACCCCGAGGGGCACGAGGACGGGCACACGTGGAGCTTCGATGCCGTCGGCCTCCGGCGGACGCAGACCGTGGGCGGCGGCGTCCTGAAGACGGCACCCCTCCACTGGAGCGGCGACCAGCAGGATCTCGATCACCTGATGGGCGAGGTGTTCGTCTCCCGCATGGGCGGCTCGCGGCCGAGCGCGCGGCGGCTCGACCTGATGGAGCGCTTCCTCGACAGCCTGCCCGCCTTCCCGACGTCGCCGCCCGAGGACGAGCCCGCCATGGCGCGCGGCGCGGCGCTCTTCCACGACCCGAAGGTGGGCTGCGCGGACTGCCACGGCGGCCCGATGCTGACCAACAACCGGAACGAGGACGTCGGCACCGGCGAGGCGCTGCAGGTGCCGTCGCTCCTCGGCGTGGCCGGGCGCGCCCCGTTCATGCACGACGGCTGCGCGGCGACGCTGCGCGACCGCTTCGATCCGGCCTGCGGGGGCGACCGGCACGGCGACGTCTCCGGCCTGACCTCCGCGCAGCTCGACGACCTCACCGCCTACCTCGAGTCGCTCTGAGGGCTCGCCCCGCGGCGGGCTCCCCGGCGCCGCTCGCGCCGGAGCGACCGGCGCGCAGCGCCGCCATCGACCGAGGCGTTCCTCCTCACCCGCGGCCTGGCCCGGGGCCGATTGCCACGAGCGCGCGCCGGCGCCTCGCCGCCGGCGCGGGCGGCAGATCCGCAAGAGATGGGAAATCCGGGCTCGCTCGAGGCGACGGCACCGCCTTTGCCCTGCTGTGCACGGCGAGTGCCGCAGGGCTGTGGATCGGCGCCGCGGGGCACGCCCTGTCGCTCCCACGACGGGGCGCGTCGGGGCCTCGATCCAGGTGCGAACACGGACAGCGGAACAGGCTCGCGAGGAGGGCTCCATGCCGAGAGGCGACAAATCCAGCTACACATCCAAGCAGAAGCGGCAGGCCGAGCACATCGAGGAGGGGTACGAGAAGCGCGGGGTGCCGGAAGGCGAGGCGGAGCGGCGGGCCTGGGCGACCGTGAACAAGATGACCGGCGGAGGAAAGAAGTCGGGGTCGGGGCGGGGCAAGGCCGTGAACAAGGAGCCGGCGCAGGAGGGCGGCCGCAAGGGAGGCGCCGCGTCCAGGGCGCGGCCGGCCAGCGCGCGGAGCGCCGCGGCGAAGAAGGCGGCGGCGACCCGCAAGCGGAACGCCGCGGCGAGCGCCGAGCGGCGGCGCACGGCGGCCAAGCGGGCGCCGAGCGCGTCGTCGAGGCGCTCCGCGGCGAAGAAGGCGACGGAGGGCGCCGCGAAGAGGACGCCGAGCGCGTCGTCGCGGCGCGCCGCGGCGAAGAGGGCGACGGGGGGCGCCGCGAAGCGGGCGACGGGGGGTGGTGCGAAGAGGGCGACGGACGGCGCCGCGAAGAGGGCGACGGAGGGCGCCGCGAAGAAGCGGCCGGCGAGCGCCGCGAGGAAGGCGCCGCCGCGGCGCGCCGCGCAGGGCCCTGGCGCCCGCAAGCGCCGCGCGACGGGCGGCCGCCCCCGCGCCAACCAGGGCGCGTCGCGCCGCGGCGGGGCGGGGGCCGCGCGCTCGAAGACCACGAGGCGCAGGGCGACGGGCGCGCGGCGCGCCGGCAGCGGGTCGTGACGCCGGCGCGGGGAGGGGAGAGGGGGACGATCATGCGGGAAACACAGCGGAACGGGGCGGGGCACGGCGACGGCGGCCTGGAGAGGGGCGAGAGCGCGCCCCGTGGAGAGAGCCAGGCGGGGCGCGCTTTTCTGGCGAGCCTCGTCCGCGAGCTGTTCCAGACCGAGCGCTCGGCGAAGACCCACCCGCTGGTCGAGGCGGAGCGCCTCGGCGATGTGCCGCCGGCGCACGCGATGCGGGCGGTTTCCGCGCACGCGACCGCCGTGCTCGCGGAGCTGCCCTCGCTCATGCGGGTGCGCGGGCTGCCCGTCAGCGCGGGCGGCACCGCGGTGGGAGAGGCCTTCTCGGCGCTGCGCGATCACCTCGCCGATCACGTGCTGAACAAGGAGAAGTCCTACCGGGGCACGCTGCTCGGGGTGCGCCACGGCGTCGATCTCGTGGAGCTGATCCAGTACGTCGCGACGGTGGAAGGCGACGCGCTGCTCGCGGCGTGGTGCGCGCGCTGGCTCTCGACGCGGAGGCCCCTCGTGGAGGCGGCCGCCGACGAGCTCGCGTGGCTCGCGGCGCGCCCGGGGCTCGCCACCCGACCGGCGAACGACGGGCCGCTGGCCCACCTCGTCCAGGGCCTCCTCCACGGCATGGAACGCGCCGCAGACGAGCTCCGCCGGCTCGCCTCGCGCGTCGAGGCGCGGGCCGCGAAGGGCGACGGCGCGGCGCGCTGAGCGCCCGGGGACCCCACGTCGCGCTCGCCCCGGCCCCGCGGAACACGTCCGCTCTGGTCGGCGCGCGCGCTCGCGCCCGACGCGAGCGCGCGGCGTGCGCCGTGGCAGCCTGCCACGCCGGGCCGCGCCATGAGGCGGCCTGGATCGCGCGGCCTCGCGGCAGGCGCCGCCCTGCGCGGGGGAGCCCGGGGCGCACGGCTTGCTTCAGGTCCGCGCGCGGGCCGTGGTGTCCGCACGCGGCAGGAGATCGACGATGGCGCATCGAACCGTGGCTGTCCTCCTGAACTGCTCCTCGCGATCGAACCGCGCGGCGCAGCAGCGCGCGCGGCTCGAGGCGCTCATGAAAGAGAGCGGCCTCGACGCCGACCTCTTGTGCGCCGAGCACGGCCGGCTCCTGGGGGAGCTCGCCCGGAGCGCGGCGCGCGCGCCCTACGACCTCCTCGTGGCCGGCGGCGGCGACGGCACGGTGAGCACGGTCGCCGCCGCGATCGCCGGCACCGACCGGACCCTGGGGGTCCTGCCGCTCGGCACCGTGAACCATTTCGCCAAGTACCTGGGCCTGCCGCTGGCGCTGGAGGGCGCGGTGCGCACGCTCGTCGAGGGGCGTCGCGTGCAGGTCGACGTGGGCGAGG
The DNA here is from genome assembly GCF_004135735.1 of Sorangium cellulosum. GTDB lineage: Bacteria > Myxococcota_A > Polyangia > Polyangiales > Polyangiaceae > Sorangium > Sorangium cellulosum_F. The sequence continues at coordinate 11,119,742 of NZ_CP012670.1, forward strand.
TCAACGGCCACGTCTTCGTGAACAACTCCACGCTCGGCATCTACCCGGGCATCGTGCGCGCCCGTGAGGCGTTGCGGGAGCGCCGCGGGCTGAACCGGTGGATCGCCCTCGCGCTGTCGACCCTCGCGGGGCTAGGGCGCCACGAGCGCGTCCGTCTCCGGCTCCTCCTGGACGGGCAGGAGCTCCAGCTGAGCACGCCGTTCATGTTCATCGCCAACAACGACTTCAAGCTCGGCGATCTCGACCTCGCGCGGCAGGGGCCGCTCGGCCCGGGCGAGCTCGGCGTGTGCGTGGCGCACGCGGAGAGCCGCCGCGCGAGCGCCCGGCTGCTCGCCAGCGCCCTCGCGGGGCGCATCCAGCGGGCGAGCGATTTCAGCGTCCTGCGGACGAGCGCGCTGCGGGTGGAGGCGCCGCGGCGCCGCCTGCGCGTGGCGGCGGACGGCGAGGTCCTCGAGCTCTCGCCGCCGCTCTGCTACCGCACGCGGCCCGCCGCGCTCCGCGTGCTCGTGCCGCCGTCGTCCCGCCTCGGCGCGGGGGCAGGGCGGCGGGAGGACCTTCCGGCGCGTCGCGCCGCGCTGGAGGGGTGATCGCCATGCGCACCCTCGTGCACCTGTCGGATCTGCACTTCGGCCGCGTCAACCAGGCCATCGTCCGGCCGTTGCTCGAGAGGAGCTGGGCGATCGGGCCCCACCTGGTCGTGATCTCGGGCGACCTGACCCAGCGGGCGCGCGCCGCCGAGTTCCGCGAGGCCCGCGCCTTCCTCGACGCCTTGCCGTCGCCCAGGATCGTGGTGCCCGGCAACCACGATGTCCCGCTGTACAACGTGCTGGATCGGTTCTTCCGTCCGCTGGACCGGTACCGGGAGCACATCACGGAAGATCTCTCACCATTCCATGTAGACGGGGAGATCGCGGTCCTCGGCCTCAACACCGCGCGGTCGCTCACGATCAAGGGGGGGCGCATCAACCGGCGCCAGATCGAGGGGATCCAGGAGCGGATGTGCGGCCTCGGGCCCGAGATCACGAAGATCGTCGTGACCCATCACCCGTTCGACCTGCCCGAGGGGTCGCCGCACGCGGTCGTCGGGCGCGCGCGGCAGGCGATGGCGGCGATCGCGGCCTGCGGCGTGGACGTCATCCTGTCGGGCCACCTTCACCTCAGCCACACCGGGCACTCCGCCGAGCGCTTCGAGGTCGGCGGCCGCTCCTCGCTGATCATCCAGGCCGGCACGGCGACCTCCACGCGCGGCCGGGGGGAGCAGAACGCCTTCAACGTGATCCGCATCGGCGGCAAGAACATCGATATCGAGCGGCACTTCTGGCAGCCGGAGGGCGGCCTCTTCGGGATCGCGAGCGCCGAGCATTTCGAGGAGACGCCGCGCGGCTGGGTGCGGGCGGCGTAGGGGGAGGGCATCGAGGGCCCGCTCGCACCTCTGAATCCAGAGCGCTCCTGTGCTGGTCTCCTCGACAAGACAGGGGAGCCGCCAGATTCGCTACCTTTTCGGGAGGCAGTTGCAGCGGTGAGGAGACGCCCGCCACAGCGGCGATCGCCGGCGTGGAGCACGGCGGCATGTCCACCCAGGGCCCTTCCCCTGCGCCGGGCCCCGCGAGCAGCCGCCCGGTCTCCTCGAGGTACCCCGCGGTCCCCGAGGCCGCCACCGCCATGGCGCCGCCACCTGCGCGCTGCACCTGCGTCCCCCGATTGCCCTGGTTTTAGCCCCTGAACCCCTGGTACGCGCCCTGCCATGGGCGCCGCGCATGGGAGACGCCGACATCACCTTGCGCCACCTCGCCCGGAGGCGCCCCGAGGATCTCGTGCGCGCGTTCGTTCCCGACGGCCGTCCCATCGAGGTCCTCGGCTGGGTGGACAGCCAGGTCACGAACATCGAGCGTCGGCTCGACAAGGCCTTGCGCCTGCAGGTCGACGGCGCGCCGCGGGTGCTGCACGTGGAGTTCTGCTTCGCGCTCCGTGACGACATTCCGGATCGCGTCTTCGAGTACCTCGGCTTCCTCTTCGCCGCGCTTCGCCTTGAAGCCCCTCGCGCGCCGGTGCCACCGATCGAGAGCGTCGCCGTGGTCCTGTCAGGCCGCAGGCGGCGCTTGCCGGCGACGGGCAAGCGCCGCATCGCCTGGCCGGGGCGACCCTTCAGCGGCGCGCACTTCCGCATCGACGCCGTCTACCAGCGCACGGTCGCCGAACTCCGGGCGCGGGGCAGCGTGCTCTGGCTGGTGTTCGTCCCGCTCGCACGGAACGCGACCGCGGCGGCGCTGCGGGAGGTCGTCGCGGAGATCCACGCGGAGGCGAGGACGGCCGAGGAGCGGGCCGAGCTGTACACGGCGCTCCTCGTGATGGCGACGATCGATCCCTGGGAGCATAATCTGCGGAAGGAGCTCGTCATGATGGTGGAGGACAAGGAAGAGGGGCTGCTCCGGCGCACGCCGATCATCGGGGAGCTGATCATCGAGGCCGAGCGACGGGGGGAGCGACGGGGGGAGCGACGGGGGGAGCAACGGGGGGAGCGACGGGGAGAGGAGCGCGGGAAGCAGGAGGCGATTGCGGAACTGCTCGGTCGCCTCTTCGCGCGGCGGATCGGGCGACGACCTACGGCCGAAGAAGAGCGCTCGATCGTCGAGCGAGCCCGCGTGATGGGTCCGGGCGAGGTCGAGGATGCCTTGCTCGATCTCGAGGGCGAGGCGCTGGTTCGCTGGCTCGCGGAGCCGATTCGCTCATCGTGAGCTCCCGCAGGAGGATAGATACCGTGGCAACCACGCAACTCGGGCGCACGGCGCTTTGCGAGGCCGCGCGCCGCGGTAGGCGTATCATGGGGTCCCCATGGCCCCACCCCGCACGCAGAGCTCGTCCCGCGGACGCCCCGGCAAGCCACAGGTGGCGCCGCCGCGCCCAGGGAATGCCAGGATCGCGAGGATCGCCCTCGTCGTCGCGGGAGCCGTCGGCCTCTCGTTCTGGTGGACCGCGCGGCCTGCGGGCGGCCCCGAGGGCTCGCCGCCCAGCCCGGCCGCGCACGGCGGCGCCGTCGAGCCCGGAGCGCGCCCGGGCGCGGCCGTGGAGGGCGTCGCCGTGCGCTACCGCATCACGCCGGCGAGCCCTGCGTGGAAGAGGGTTCACCTCGAGCGGGGGCCGTCCGCGCAGGACAGGGGCGTGGATCTCGCGTTCCTTCACGAGCCGACCTCCGCCTCGCTCTCGGTGAAGGTGTTTCCGGTCGCCAACGAGGCGCTCACCGCGGATGACGTCGCGAACACCTTCGTGCAGGAGATGCGGGACAGGATGCCCGGTCTGGACGAGACCCGCCGCGAGCCGTTCCCTGGCCGCGCCGCGGGCGGGGTGGTCGTCCACGTGCGCGACCCGAAGGACGCGAACCGCGTCGAGCTGATGACGGGCGTCTTCGTCCAGGACCAGATCGGCTATACCCTGGCCGGCATCGCCCCCGCGGAGGCGATGGCCCAGGTGCGCCCGGACATCGAGGCCATGCTCCGCTCCTTCGAGCCGCCGCCGCCCGAGCCTCCGCAGCGCGAGCTCCCCGAGCGCCCCCTCGCGCTCCCGGCCCCGCCCGAGCCCCCCGCGCAGCTCGATGGCCACGATCTCCGCAAGGTCGAGCCGGCGCGGCTCTTCATGGAAGCACGGAGGGCTGTCGCGCACGGCGATTACCAGGCCGCGGCCCAGCTCCAGCACTGGGCCGTGGCTGGCGGGGGGCACGGGAAATACGACCTTTCGTGCTATCACGCCCGCGCCGGGCAGCTTGATGCCTCGTTCCACTGGCTGGAGCGCGCCGTGGCCGAGGAGGGCGTCGACCCGGGCTGGGCAGCTCGGGACCCCGACCTGGAGACGCTGCGCAACGATGCGCGGTGGGCGCAGGTCCATCCCTACCTGGAGCGGGCCGGGCGCTACTGGGGGCAGTCGGGGATCAAGAAGACGCTCCTGGTGCTCCCGAAGGGCTATCGCCCCGGCAAGCCGATCCCGGTCGTGATGGGCATGCACGGCATGGGATCGTGGCCGGAGGATTTCATCGACGAGAGCGTCCAGCGCGCCGCCGACGCGCTCTCGGTCGCTTTCGTCTCGGTGAGCGGCACCCTGCCGCGCGGACCGCGCAAGTTCGTGTGGTCCGAATCGCCCGCGCGCGACCGCGCGCGGCTGGATGAGGCGCTCGCCGAGGTGCGCGACCGGGTGACCGTCGCCCCCGGGCAGGTGATCCTGATCGGCTTCTCGCAGGGCGGCCAGATGGCCGCCGAGATCGCGGCCCGGGATCCGCGCTATTACGCTGGCGCCATCGTCATGTCCCCCGGACTCGCCACCGGGCTCTCGCTCGACGGCGTGCCGCCCTCGCCCGATCTCGCCCAGCGCCGCTTCGTCGTGGTGGTCGGCGCCGGCGAGTCGCCGGGCAACGTCCAGCTCGCCGAGCGCGACGCCACGCGGCTGCGCGCGCTCGGCGTCGAGGTCTTCCACAAGCCCTACGCGGAGCAGCAACAGCACTCCTTCTCGCCGGACTTCGACACCGCGCTCCCGATCTGGATCCGCTACATCCTCGGCACGGGCCCGACGCCCCGGTAGCCCGCGACCTCCCGACGCGTCGAGGAGGTCGAACAGATCCCTCCTGGACCCTCGCGACGCGTGGTCACGCGCAGCAGGAAAACGACGCGGTCGGGCGCGGTTCGCGTGAAGGGCGACCGAGGTTGCCTGCATTCACCCGGGTAACCGCCCGGTCCCCCATGGGAGCCAGGCTCTCGTGGCGGTTCGTATCGCGCACGCAGGGAGAGTGAATCGATGAGACCGTCGTATCTTGCTTTGACGAAATGGTTCTGTGCCGCGGCAATGGCCCTCGCCCCCTCGGCCTGCGGCGGCGACGGCGGCCCCGGCGCCGCGCCGGAGCTCGACCTCGAGCGCTCGGAGGCGACGGCGCCGCTCCTGGGAGGCGACGGGAGCGGGAGCTGCCCGCTGCTCGACGGTCCTCACTCGTACAACGACCTCAAGGGCTCGCTCGAGGACCTGCCGGTCGACTGCGTGCCGAGCTGGACCGCGGCGCAGCTGAGCGACGGGTTCGAGGCGATCCGCGACACGCGGTTCGCGGAGCTCACCTTGCCGGCTCAACCCGACTTTCCGCGGCGGATTCCCTGGCTCGATCCCGAGAACGGCTGCGAGGAGCGCGCCCCGGCGGCCACCTACTTCCTTCACCAGTGGGGCTACCCGACGCCCTGGTATGCCAGGGTGAAGGGGGACTTGACCCTGGAGACCGAGAACGAGCCGTACGGCTCGGTGTCGTGGAGCCACCACGTCGCGCCCGTGGTCCGGGTCGACGGGCAGCTCATGATCCTCGACCCCGCCATCGAGCCGGGTGGGCCCCTCCCGATCGCGGCGTGGCTCTCCCGGTTCGTCGCCGGCGAGGTCGACATGGCGGTGTGCCGCGACCACGCCCTCGGCGACGGGTGCTTCGAGGCCGCGCCCGTGGCGCCGTCGCTTCCCAGCATGGCGTCCGATTACGAAGGAATACGCCTGCGGCTGGTCTCGGAATGGCGACTCCAGGAGCTGCTCGGGCGCGATCCGTACCGCTCCCTCGGCGACTGCCCGCCCTGGGTCACCACCTGCCCCCCCGAGCCCGCGCCCGATCCGAACCTCCCGCCGACCGTCCGGCGGTTCGCGTCGGACCGGACCGACATGCCCGTCTGGTTTCCCATCTACGTCATCGGCGACAACTTCGTCCCAGGCTTGACGACCGTGCGCATCGCCGGGAACGGCGTCGACGAGCTGGCCCCCCTCTCCAAGATTGAAAAACGCGTCATCCTGATCGAGGAGCTCTATCCGCCCGGCGTCTACCAGGTGACGGTGTCGAACGGAGCGCACGCCAGCCCGCCCGTGTCCCTGACGATCGAGTGACGCCGGAGCCGCGGCGCCGCGCGGGTCGGACCCTGGAGCGGACGGGCCAGGGCGTGGCGCTCGGCTGGAGGATGGGGCTGAGCAGGAGTCACCGAGCTCGGCAAGCGGCCATCACGCCAGCTTGCCGAGCTCCCGGAAGCGCGCCCGCAGGTCGCTGTAGAGCCCCTGGTACACCGCGTGGATGTCCCGGTACCGCGCGGCGCGCGCCGGATCGGGCGCGATGCGCGAGACCACGTGGACGAACGCGTCCGCCGCCTCCTCGACCGACGAGAACAGCCCCGCGCCCGCCGCGCCGAGCAGCGCCGCGCCGTACGCCGGCCCCTCGGTCGACGTGGTGATCGCCACCTGCGCCTCGAAGACGTCGGCCATCAGCTGCCGCCAGAACGGGCTCCGCGCCCCGCCGCCGGTCAGGCGGATCTCGTCGATCACCACCGGGGCGGCGCCGTTCGGCTGACCCACGCCGCGCATCAGCGACAGCGAGTCCGCGAGCCCGAACGTGATGCCCTCGAGCACCGCGCGCGAGACGTCGGCCTTCGTCGTCCGGGCGCTCAGGCCCACGAACGCGCCGCGCGCGGCCGCGTCGTTGTGCGGCGTGCGCTCGCCCATGAGGTACGGCAGGAAGACGACGCCGCCGGCGCCCGGCTTCGCCGTCGACGCCGTGTCCGTGATGATCTCGTAAGGATCCACCTTGCGGAGCTCCGCGCCCACGCGCTCGCCGTCGCAGAGCACGTCGCGGTACCAGCGGAGCGCGCCGCCGGCCGCGAGCATCACCCCCATCAGGTAGAAGCGGCCCGGCACCGCGTGGCAGAAGCTGTGGAGCCGCATCTCCGGCTCGACGATCCAGCGGTCGGTGTGCGCGAGGATCACGCCGCTCGTGCCGACCGACGCCATCGCCCGGCCGCCCCGGACCACGCCGAGCCCCACCGCGCCCGCCGCGTTGTCCGCGGCGCCCCGCACCACGAGCGTGCCCTCGGGCAGGCCCGTCGCCGCCGCGACCTCGGCCGTGAGCCGGCCGAGCGGCGCGTTCGAGGCCGCGGACCCCGGGAAGATCGCGCGCGGGACGCCCACCGCGTCGAGCAGCTCGGCGCTGAAGGCGCGATCGCCCGGCGAGAACGCGAGCGTGCCGCTCGCGTCGCTGTCGTCCGTGCCGAGCTCGCCCGTCAGCCGCATGCCGACGAAATCCTTCGGCATCAGCACCGTCCGGACGCGCGCGAACGCCTCGGGCTCGTGCGCCCGGAGCCAGAGCAGCTTCGGGAGCGTGAACCCCTCGAGGGCGCGGTTGCCGACCAGCCGCGCGAGGCCGGCGTCGCCGACCTTCGCGTTCGCGCGGATCGCCTCGCACTCCGTCGTGGTCCGCGTGTCGCACCACAGGATCGCGGGCCGGATCACGGCGCGCGCCTCGTCCAGGAGGACCGCCGAGTGCATCTGCCCGGTCAGCCCGATCGCCTTCACGTCCCCCCGGCGCGGGCCGAGGGCGTGGGCGAGCTCGCCGAGCGCGCTCAGCGCCGCCGCGGCGAAATCCTCCGGGTCCTGCTCGGCCCACCCGGGGTGCGGGGTGGAGAGCGGGTACTCGCGGTGCGCGGACGCGACCGCCGCGCCCCGCTCCGCCTCAACTGCGATGGCCTTGAGGCCACTGGTTCCGACGTCGATTCCGATCACGATGGCCATGGCCATCGTCCATATTCCGAAACGACGGCGGCTAGAAGACCACCTGGAGCTTCATCGGCGCGGTCCCCTTCTTCATCATCTCCAGCCCGCGCGGCAGCTCCTCGACCGGCATGGCCTCCGAGAGGAGCTTCTTCACGTCGACCGCGCCGCGCTCCATCAGCCGGAAGGCGCGGTCGTACGTCCTCCGGATCGCGAAGCTGCCGATGATCTCGAGATCCCGCCGGTAGATCTCGAACGGCGAGACCTCCACCTCGTCGTGCGGCCCGCAGACGCCGAAGAGGAGGTACCGGCCGCCGCTCTTCACGTACTGGATCGAGTCGCCGAAGACCCGGGCGACGCCCGTCGCGTCGATCACGACGTCGAAGCCGTAAGGCGCGATCTTCCTGAGCTTCTCGGGGAGCGCGTTGTCGGCGACCACCGTGAAGGCCGCGCCGTGCTCGCGGGCGAGATCGAGCTTCGACTCGACCAGGTCGACCACGGTGACGGCGGCGGCGCCGTTGGCGCGGCTCGCCTGGAGGTGGAGCTGGCCGATCGGGCCGGCGCCGAGGACGAGCACCTCCGAGCCGATGTCGATGCGCGCGCGATCCTGGCCGAACACGACGCACGCGAGCGGCTCGCAGAACGCCGCCTCGCCGAACGAGACGCGCTCGAAGCGATAGCAGTTCTTCGCGGGCACCCGGACGAGCTCGCCGAAGCCGCCGTCGCGGGTCACGCCCACCGCGTTCCACTTCAGGCAGTGGTTCTGCCGGTTGATCCTGCAGAAATGGCACTCGTCGCAGGTCAGCGTCGGGTCGACCATCACCCGGTCGCCCGGCTGGAGCCCCTCGACCTCGCGGCCCACCAGCGCCACCTCGCCGGCGAGCTCGTGCCCGGGGATGAGCGGGAACGTCGGGAAGAAGTCGCCCTCCCAGATGTGCACGTCCGTCCCGCAAAGGCCGCACGCCCTCGCGCGCACGAGGACGTCGCGCGGGCCGATCGCCGGCGGGGGGACGTCGTTGCGGATGACGATCTTCTTCACGGCCTCGAGCACGGCTGCCTTCACGCGACACCTCCCCGATGAGCTCCGCATAAGCGGGCCACGCCCGGGCGTCGAGGCCCAGAGGGCGCCGCCGCGCGCGCGCGATCGCGCGACGGACCGGCGAGGGGCGTGCGGCCCTGGGCCCGCTACGACCCGGGACGGACAGCGCAGGAGATCGCGATTTCGAGGACGTCTTGGGCGGGGAGATCGTGCGCCGGGACAGCGCAGGACGTCACGACTTCGAGGTCGTCTTGGGCGGGGAGATCGTGCGCCAGAGGAAGGTGTACACGTCCATCAGGTCGCGCGGCGCGAGGCCGCGCTCGCGCAGCCGGCGCTCGAGCTCGCGCGCGAGCGACTGCATCCGGGCGTAGCCCTCGGCGCTCGGCGCGCGGTCGTAGGCGAGGTCGAAGCCGAGCACGGCGGCCTGCTTCTCGAAGAACGACGGCTTCACGAAGACGTGCTCCTCCGGATAGACGAGCGCGCTCAGGATCGTCGCGAGCGGCCACGTGACGACCTTGGCCGCGGCGAGCGCGCCGGCCAGCCGGTCGAAGCGGGCGGCGTGGTCGCCCGCGCCGTAGAGGAGATCCACGACCGCCTCGGCGTAGGCGCGGTGGTGCTCGGCCGGCATCTTGTTGAACGGGATGAGGTCGCCGAGCGGGTGCAGGAGGCCGGTCGCCGCCTTGTGGACCTTGTGGATGCGCTCCATGAAACCGGCGAGGTTGCCCGCCGCGAGCAGCCCCTCGAGCTCCTCCTTGCCGAGGAGGGCGCGCGCGGTGTCGATGGCCGCCTGCTTGTACGCCTTGCTCTTCTTCTTCGGGCTGTCCGCCGGCTCGGCCGCGGCGGCGCCGCGCTCCTCGGCGATGAACTGCGGGCCCCCGAACCCGCCCTCGAACTGCGCCTCGAAGCTCGCGAGCTGCTCGTCGAAGCTCGTGACGGGCGGCGCGGCCACGCGGGCGCGCTTCTTGGCGGCGGCGGACGGGCGATCACGCAGGCCGCGGATCCGCGCCTCGAGCGCGGTCGCCTCGTCGTCCGCGAGGTCTACTGGCACCAGCTTCGACCAGAAGGCCTTCGCGATGGAGTGATTGAGGCCGTCCTCGAAATCGTAGAAGCGCTTCTCATCGCGCTCCTCCACGAGGTATCCGAGTCCCCACTGGGGACACCCCGGGTGCTTGACGATGACCGGGGCCGAAGGTTCCGTTGAACGAGTGGTCGCCATAGGCGGCGCAGCCTACCCGATCCTGGCGCGACCGCACCCCGGTCCGGCGCCGCCCGGCGGCGCCGCGTCTGCTCCCGCGTTCAGGTGGACCGCGCGGGCAGGCCCTTCCGCGGTCGGCGGGCGTCAGTTCACGTCGCGGTGCTGCGCGGACGCGAGCGAGAGCTGCTGGAGCGCGAGCGCCTCGGTCACGCGGCGCACCCGCGCGCCGACGTCGAGCGTCTCCAGCACGGCCTGCCGCTCCCGGGCGTCGAGGATCAGGTGGTGGGCGCAGAGGTCCGCGACGAGCGAGGCGGCGGCGTCGCGCGGCAGGCGGAGCTCGAAGGCGCTGTCCCGCTCGCGGACGAGCGCCGTGAACGAGGCGGCCGTGGAGACGAGCGCCGCGTGGTCCTGCGCGGAGACCTCGCCGGGCTCGTCCTCGAGCACCGTCGCCGCGGCCGTGCGGTAGGGCGGCACGAACGGGCGCTCGGCCAGGCGGACGCGGGCGCGGCCGCGCAGCAGGATGTTGTAGCGGCCCCCCGGCAGCTCGGCGTGATCGATGATCTCGCCGGCGCCGGCGACCCCGGCGATGGCCGGGTGGCCGTGCGCGTCGACCGCGCGGGGGTCCGTGATGAGGACGACCGAGAGGAGGCGGTGCGTCTCGAGGGCGTCGCGCACGAGGGCCCGGTAGCGCGGCTCGAAGACGTGGAGCGGCAGCAGGGCGCCGGGGAACAGCACCGTCTGCGGCAGCGGGAACAGCGGGAGCTCGGGCAGCGCCGCGGCGAGATCGCCCGGGCGCGGAGGCGTCGTGTCCACGGGCCGAAGGCTAGCACGCAGCGGGCGCGAAGCGCCCCGGCCGCGCCGGGCTCAGCCGCGCGCCGTCAGCCGAACATCTCGAGCGCCGCGCCGGTCACGGCGTCGGGGGCGTCGAGCGCGGCGTACACGACGAGCCGCGCCACGTCGTCCGCGCTCATCTGCGGGGGGAAGCCGCTGCCGACGAGCATGTCGGTGTCGACCGAGCCGGGGAGGACGGCGATCGACTGGAGCCCGGTCCCGCGCAGCTCCTCGGCGAGGCTCTTGGAGAAGCCGACGAGGCCCCATTTCGAGGCGGCGTACGAGGCGTTGCCGGGCGACGCGATGGTCGAGGAGATGCTGCCCACGTGGACGAGCCTGCCGCGCTTCTCGGCCAGCATGGTCGGGAGGAAGGCGCGCGAGACGAGGAACGGGCCGCGGAGGTTCACGGCGATCACCTCGTCCCAGGCCGCGGGCGGGGTCTCGTGGACCCGCGTGCCGCGGCGGACGATGCCGGCGTTGTTGACGACGACGCGGGGCGCGCCGAGCCACGCGACGACCTCGGCGGCGGCGCGCGCGACCTGCTCCTCGGAGGCGACGTCGCAGGGGACGGGCAGCGCGGACACGTCGAGGCGGCGGACCTCGTCGGCGGCCTCGTCGAGGCGCGGCCCCGGGCGGCCGAGCAGCGCGACGGACAGGCCGCGGCGCGCGAGCGCGAGCGCGGTCGCGCGGCCGATCCCGCGGCTCGGCCCGGTGACGACCGCGACGCCCGTCACGGCCTGCCCCCGGAGAGCGCCGCGAGGGCGAGGTCGCGCTCGGGGCCCGGCTCGGCGAACACCCCGGCGACCGCGACCGTCTCGATGAGCGCGCCCGCCTTGCGCTCGCCGCGCGCGATGAGGCAGGTGTGGGTCAGGGCGAGCTTGCACAGCGCGCCGCGGGCGCCGAGCTCGCGCACGAGCAGCTCGACGAGCTGCCCGCCGATGCGCTCCTGCAGCGTGAGCCGCCGGGCGAGCGCGTCGAGGACGTGGGCGAGCGTGCCGATGCCGGCGACGCGCTCGCCCGGCAGGTAGGCGATGATCCCGGCGCCGTGGCCGGGCAGGAGGTGGTGCGGGCACATCGTGGTCACGGCGAGGTCGCGGGCGACGACGAGCCCGCGATCGAAGGGGCCCGCGGCCATGGCGCCCTCGCGGAGCACCGCGGCCGCGTCGATCGCCTCGCCCTCGATGAGGTCGTCGGCCCACGCGTCGGCGACCCGCTCGCCGGTCCCCGCGAGGTCCCCGTCGATGTCGCGCCCGAGGGCGCGGAGGAAGTCTTCGATGGCCTGGGCCGCTCTTCGCCGATCGATCACGGGGCCTCGTCAGTTGAGGAGCTGCCGGCGCTTGGCCGCGGTGAGGGGCTTGCGGGCCGCGTAGCCGGCCTCGAGCGCGTGGTAGTGCTCGACGGCCGGCTCGCCGTAGCGCCAGCAGAGCCAGACGAGCGCGCCGTCGACGCGGCCGTAGAAGTCGCAGAGCCCGAGCCGCTGGTCCTTCACGACCACGCCGAGCTCCTCGACGTCCCGCCACCCGGACTCGTAGGCGACGATCTTCTCCGAGAGCTCGCGCTCGCACGCCCGGGCCTCCGCGCCGCCGCTCCGCGCCAGCGCGATGAGCTCATCCGGGGTCACCGCGGGGCGCCCCACGATCTTGACGAGCCGCTGCCAGCAGCGCTCGATATCGCTCGCCAGGGCGAGCTGGCGGCCGACGAGGGAGGAGAGGCTCGGCACGAGCGCGTTCGCCTCTTCGATCGTCCAGATGCGGGGAGTGCTCACGGGACCTCACCTGAGGGGCGGCGCGACGGCCCGGCCATGCAGGGCCGGTAAGCGGAGGAGAGAGCGGTGTCAAGGGCTTCTCCGGAATGGGCGGCCGCGCGCGCGCCCGCTGGCCCGGCGCGCCGCCCGCTGGCCCGGCGGGCGCGTCGACCGCCATCGTGGAGGACAGCGAGCGTCGTCACCGTCAGCTCCGTGATGTCCGCCTCCGGCGCCTCGCCACACAACCCCTCAATGTGTTGCAACCGCCGTTCCGCCAGCGATAAGCTCGCGCGGCGACCGCGAGGTCGCGAGGCCGCCGCATGCGACTCCGGACGTTGTCGGGCATCAAGCTGTCGAATCTGCTCCTTGGCGGCTGGAGCGGGCTCGTGCTCCTGTACCTCTATCTGCCGATCCTGCTCCTCATCGCCTACTCGTTCAACGACTCCAGGATGAGCGTGGTGTGGGAGGGCTTCACCTTCCAGTGGTACCGGCAGCTCTACGCCGAGCTCGCCGCGCACCTCGGCGACGAGCGCCGGTCGCCGCTCATCGAGTCGCTGAGCAACAGCGTGATCATCGCCTCGATCACCACGGCGCTCTCGGTGGCCCTCGGCACGGCGGGCGCCTGGCTGCTCCACCGCTACAGGTTCCCGGCGCTCCGGTCGCTCACGACGTTGATCTTCATCCCCATGATCATCCCCGAGATCATCATGGGGATCAGCCTGCTCATCTTCTTCAAGACCGTCGAGGTGGAGCTCGGCTTCACGACGGTCGTCATCTCGCATGTCACGTTCTGCTTCCCGTTCGTGCTCATCGCCGTCCAGGCGCGCCTCGCCGGGCTCGACCCCGCGCTCGAGGAGGCCGCGATGGACCTCGGGGCGACGCCGCTCAAGGCGTTCTTCCTCGTCATGGTGCCTTATCTTCTGCCCGCCATCGTCGCCGGGGCGCTGATGTCGTTCACGCTGTCGATGGACGAGCTCATCGTCACCTATTTCACGACCGGGCCCAGATCCCAGACGCTGCCGATCAAGGTGTTCGGCATGGCGAAGCTCGGCCTGAACCCGACGCTGAACACGATCTCGACGGTGTTCATCGTCACGACCGCGATGCTCGTCGTGGTCGCCGAGTCGCTGAAGGGGACGGCGCGGCGGCTCCCCGGCGGCGGGTGAGGGGCGCGAGCCGAGCGCGATCGACCGGGCCCGCGCCGCCCTCGGCGCGGGCGAGATCACGACAAGGAGAGGCCAATGAAACGCATCTCAGCGCTCCTGATCCTGCTGTGCTTTCCCGTCATGGTCCTCCTCGGCTGCGGGAAGAAGGAGAGCCCGGCGCCCGCGGGGGCCGCCCGGGGCGACGGCGCCGCGGCGCCCGGCCCGAAGGCCGGCGGCGAGCTCAACCTCTTCGCGTGGTCCGAGTACGTCCCGCAGGAGGTCCTCGACGCCTTCACGAAGGAGACCGGGATCAAGGTCAATTACGAGACCTACGCCTCGAACGAGGAGATGATGTCGAAGCTCCTCGCGGGGGGCGCCCGGTACGATCTCATCCAGCCCTCGGAGTACGCGGTCGAGGCGCTCATCAAGAAGGACAAGCTCCTCCCGCTCGACCACGCGCGCCTCCCGAACCTCAAGAACATCGCGCCCGAGTTCAGGGGCCAGGCGCACGACCCGGAGCTCAAGTACACGGTCCCCTACATGGGCACGACGGTCGGCATCGTGGTCAACACCGAGCGGGTGAAGGAGCCGGTGCGGGGCTACAAGGACGTGTTTCAGCCGAAGCACAAGGGGCGCATCGTGGTCCTGAACGACGCCCGCGAGCTCGTCGCCTGGGCGCTGGCCACGCAGGGCCAGAAGCCCGACGACGTGACGCCGGAGAACCTCGCGAAGATCAAGCCGATCCTGGCGGGGTGGATCAAGCTCGTGAAGGTGTTCGACTCCGACAGCCCGAAGACGGCGCTCCTCAACGGCGACGTCGATCTCGGCATCGTCTGGAGCGGCGAGGCGGCCCTGCTCCACCAGGCGGACAAGGAGAAGTTCAAGTTCGTCCTGCCGGCCGAGGGGACGCACAGGTCGATCGACAGCCTCGCGATCCCGGCGGGGGCGGAGAACAAGGTCGGCGCGGAGATGTTCATGAACTACATCCTCCGTCCGGAGGTGAGCAAGCAGATCTCGGACAAGTTCCCGTACACGAACCCGAACGCGGAGGCGCGGAAGCTGCTCACGCCGGAGCAGCTCGCGAACCCGGCGAGCTACCCGCCGCTCGAGGGGATGACGACGTTCCACGACATCGGGAAGGCGGCGGCGGACGTGGACGAGCTGGTGACGGATCTCAAGGCGTCGCAGTGAGCGGCGCGGCGTCATGAACACGGCCACCGGGCAGGTCGTCGAGCTACGGGGAGCGCGGCGGAGGCCGGGCCTGTTCGGGTGGCTGCTCCTCGCGCCGCTGCTCGTCTGGCTCCTCGCCTTCGTCGTGGCGCCCACGGGGATCATGCTCGTCTACAGCTTCTGCCAGCGGGACGAGCTCGGGCAGGTGGTCTTCGAGCCGTCGCTCGAGAGCTACGCGCGGGTCTTCGACGCGACCTACCTCCGGATCCTGCTCAACTCGATGCGGTACGCGGCCATCACCACGGCGATCTGCCTCGTCGTGGGCTATCCGGTGGCGTACTTCATCGGGCGAGCGCGGGAGGGGGTCCGGAACAAGCTGCTCATGCTGGTGATGGTGCCGTTCTGGACCAGCTTCCTCATCCGGACCTACGCGTGGATCTCCATCCTCAAATCGGAGGGGCTGCTCAACGCGCTGCTCCAGCTCCTCGGGGTGATCTCGGCGCCGCTCGACATCCTGTACACGCCGACGGCGGTGATCATCGGCCTGGTCTACTCCTATCTCCCCTTCATGATCCTGCCCATCTACGGCAGCGTCGAGAAGCTCGACAACGCCCTCGTCGAGGCGGCCTTCGATCTCGGCGCGGGGCCCGTGGCGGCGTTCTCCCACGTCATCGTCCCGCTCACCTGGCCGGGGATCCTCGCGGGCGTGCTCCTCGTGTTCATCCCCGCCATCGGGATGTTCGCGATCCCGGACCTCCTCGGCGGGGCGAGCACCCCGATGGTCGGCAACGTCATCCAGAACCAGTTCCTCGGGGCGAGGAATTGGCCGTTCGGCTCCGCGCTCGGAACGACGCTCCTCTTGATGTTCGCGGCGATCTTCCTCCTGGGGATGCGCAGGGAGCCGGAGCGATGACGATGGCCCCTCCCGCCTCGGCCGCCCGCTGTCATCCCCTCTCCCGATGGACGCCATGATCGAGCTCCGCTCCGTCACCAAGCGATTCGACGACTTCCTCGCCGTGAACGAGATCGACCTCTCGATCAGGGCAGGCGAGTTCATCACCCTCCTCGGCCCCTCGGGCTGCGGCAAGACGACCCTCCTCCGGATGATCTCGGGCTTCGAGACGCCGACGAGCGGCACCATCCTGCTCGACGGAAAGGACGTCACGAGCTCCCCTCCCTACCGCCGGGACGTGAACCAGGTCTTCCAGAGCTACGCGCTCTTCCCCCACATGACGGTGAGGGAGAACATCAACTTCGGCCTGCGGATGAAGAAGGTGCCCAGGGCGGAGGCGGCCGAGCGGGTCCGCGCCGCGGTCGCGATGGTCTCGCTCGAGGGCCTGGAGGATCGCAAGCCGGCGCAGCTCTCCGGCGGGCAGCGGCAGCGGGTGGCGCTCGCGCGGGCGATCGTCTGCCGCCCGAAGGTGCTGCTCCTCGACGAGCCCCTCTCGGCGCTCGACGCGAAGCTCCGGCACGCCATGCAGGTCGAGCTCAAGGCGCTCCAGAAGAAGCTCGGGATCACGTTCGTGTTCGTGACCCACGACCAGGAAGAGGCGCTCACCATGAGCGACCGGATCGCGGTGATCCACGAGGGCCGGATCGAGCAGCTCGGCGACGCGGCGCAGATCTATCACCGCCCGAGGACGACGTTCGTCGCGAACTTCATCGGTCAGGCCAACATCCTGCGGGCGACCGTCGTCTCCCGGAGCGGCGAGCGCGCGCAGGTCCGGCTCGACGGGGGCATCGAGCTCCTCGTCAACGCCGAGCACCTCGCGCCCGGCGCCGAGAGCGCCCTGGTCTCCATCCGGCCCGAGAAGATCTCGCTCCGCAAGGAGCGGCGAAGCGCGTTCGAGAGCTGCTTCGAGGCGCACGTCGAGGACGAGCTGTTCCGGGGCGCGACCGACCAGCTCCGGCTCCGGACCGACTCCGGGCTCGCGCTCACCGCCGTCGTCGCCAACGAGAGCGCCGGCCACGCCGCGCTCCACGCCGGAGATAGGGTCTTCTGCCACCTCCACCCGGACGACATCGCGATCCTGCACGAGGAGTGACCATCGCCACCCGGCGCCCGCTGTGGCGCCGGGGCGTCGTGAACTGCAGTTCTCATCTGGCCGCGGGAGCATGGAAGTCGGCCGCCAGCGCGGCGTACGATGGAAGGCATGCTGCTTGCCAATCGGCCTCGCATGCCCAGACGGTCGCTTGCGCTTGCGTTTCCTGCGGTCCTCCTCGGCCTCTCCGGCGACGCCCTCGCCGCGGGGGCGCTGCTGTCCGGCGCCGGACAGGCGCCGGTCGAGCAGCGCGTCGCGGTCGCGGCGGGACCGGCGCGAACGACGCTCTGGACGAGCCTGCGAATCCATGGGGCGAGCGGGCCCGTGGCGCTCGTCGTGCCCGTGCCGCCGCGCGCCGCGCTCGACGTGAGCTCGGACGCGTGGTTCGAGGCGCTCGAGGCGGCGACCGCCCCGCACGTGCTCCCTCCCGAGGGCGTCGGCCCGTACTGCCCCGGGGAGGAGGGGACGCCGGGCCTCGCGGTCCACGTGGTCGGGCAGCTCGAGCACGTGGCGACCCTCGAGCCGAGCGAGGTGACGGTGCTCGCGGACGCGGACGCGGTGGCGCGCTGGGCGGCGTCGGCCGGGCTCGCGCTCTCCGCCGAGGCGGCCGCGCAGCTCGGCGCGCTGGAGGGGGCGCGGTTCGCCGCGGCCCGCTTCGAGGCGCCCGGCGGGCCGGCGCTCACGAGGACGCTGCGCATCGTGATGGACGGCAGCGAGCCGGCCCTGCCGCTGTCGCTGACCCGGGCGGGCGAGGGCGACGTGCTCGTGACCGCGTGGCTCCTCGGCGACGGCCGGGGCGCGCTCGCGGGCGCGGCGCCCGTGACGCTGCCGTCGGCCTCCGTGACCTGGGATGCGCGCGCGGGCGAGAGCGATTACGAGGCGCAGCGCGCCGACGCCCTGGCCCAGGCGGGGCTCCGCGGGGCGCTGATCGAGGGCGCGAGCCGCGAGGCGCTGAGCCGCAGCATCGCCCTCGGCAGCGATCGCGTGGACAGCGTGGTCGCGGCCTATTTCGCGCGCGCGAGCGCGTACGGCGACGCCGCCGAGGCGCCGGGGACGTGCGCCGCGGTGGCCGCGTCCGCGCTGGCGTCGAGCCTCGCGGTCGCGGCGAGCTGCCCGCGCGCCGCGCTCGGCGTGATCGACGGCGCGCCGGACTGCGCGGAGTCGCCCGGGCGGGACGAGACCGATCCCGAGCTCCTGCGCTGCGGTCCGGTCGCCGACGACCTCGCGGTCGCGCTCTCCGGGCTCGCGCCGTCGTCGACCTGGCTCACCCGCGCGTCCCTCTGGATCGCGGCCGGGCACGCGGGCGCGGACTGGCCCCTGACGTTCGGGCCCGGCGCGTCCGTCGGGCCGGTCATGAGGGCCGGCAGCCTCCGCCTGGACGAGTGCGCTAGCGAGACCGGCGCCGGCGGCGTGGGCGGAGGGGGCGGCGGGGGATGGGAAGGCGCCGGCGGGCTCGATGGGAGCAGCGGGCCGGGCAGCGAAGGGCCGCTCACGACCGGCGGCTCATGGGGCGGGGACGTGCCGGTCCATCACGACGACGGCGGCGACGCGCCGGACGAGGACATGGGGTGCGGCTGCTCCGGCCCCCCCGGTGCGGTGGTCGTGGAGGAGGACACCGAAGAGGACGCCTACGAGGAGGCGTACGCCGAGGACGACGGCTGCAGCGGGGACACGAGCGAGCCGGAGTACGAGGACGAGTACGAAGACGACGGCTGCAGCGGGGACACGAGCGAGCCGGAGTACGAGGACGAGTACGAAGACGACGGCTGCAGCGGGGACACGAGCGAGCCGGAGTACGAGGACGAGTACGAGGACGACGGCTGCAGCGGGGACACGAGCGAGCCGGAGTACGAGGACGAGTACGAGGACGACGGCTGCAGCGGCGACAGCGACGACTCGGCCGAGGCGGAAGACTGCTCGATCGCGGGGCAGCGGCACGCTGGCGCCCGGAAGAAGCGGGGGCCGAAGCTGTCGGTCATGGCGCTCGGGGTGTTCGCGCTGATCGCGCCGATCCGGCGCGCGAGCCGGCCGCGCCGGATCGGCAGGCGGTAGCGCGAGGCGCCCGGTGCCCGGCTCCCGGCGACCGGCTCCCGGCGCCCGGCGTTCGGCGTCCGGCGGCGGCCCCGGGCGCGTGTTGCACCGGAGGCGCGTCAACCGTGGCATACTCCCGCCAGAGGCCATGACGTGAACGCGCCTGCCCGCAAGCTCACCTTCACCTACGCGGATTACCTCGCGCAGGAGCGAGCGAGCTCGACCAAGCACGAGTTCCTCCACGGCGAGATCTTCGCCATGGCCGGCGGCACGCCGGAGCACGCGCGGCTCGCGGCGCAGGTCATCGCGGAGCTCGCGGCGCAGCTACGCCGGCGGCCGTGCGCGGTGTTCTCGTCCGACCTCCGCGTGCGCGTGCTCGCGACGGGCCTCGCGACCTATCCCGACGTGGCGGTCGTCTGCGGGCGCCTCTCGCGCGATCCCGAGGGCGACGACGCGGTGGTCAACCCGGTCGTGCTGGTCGAGGTGCTGTCGGACTCCACGGAGGCGTACGATCGCGGCGAGAAGTTCGCGCATTACCGGCGCATCCCCTCGCTGAAGGAGTACGTCCTCGTCTCGCAGCAGCACCGGAGGATCGAGGTCTTCCGGCGCAACGAGGACAGCACGTGGACGCTGCACGAGGCCGGGCCGGGCGCGAGCGCGCGGCTCACCTCGGTCGGCTGCGAGCTCGCCGTGAACGACGTCTACGACGGCGCGCTCGAGACCTCGGCGGCGGGCTGAGCGCTCTCTCGGGGATCATGGTCCTGGAGCCCTGATGCACGACGTCCGGATGCGGGGGTTTCGCGAGCGCACCGCGGTCGCGCGGGCGCTCGAGATCCTGGAGCGGCGGATCCAGCGGCTCGGCGACGAGCCGGTGCCGATCGCGCTCGCGGCCGGGCGCGTCGCGGCCGAGTACGTGGCCGCGCGGGCGAGCGTGCCGCACTTCGCCCGCGCGGCGATGGATGGCTACGCGCTGCCCGGCGAGGCCACGCGCGGCGCGACGGCCGGCGCGCCGGTCGAGCTCGCGCTGGTGGGCGCGTCGTTCCCCGGGCGCCCTCACGGCGGCGCGATCCGCCCGGGCGAGGCCGTGAGGATCACGACGGGCGCGCCGGTGCCCGACGGGGCGGACGCGGTGCTCATGGCGGAGCACGCCGAGGAGGTCTCGGGGCGCGCGGGGGGCGCGGTCGTGCGGGTGCGGCAGCCCGTGCCGCCGGGCAAGCACGTCGCGGCGATCGGCGAGGATGTGATGGCGGGCGCGGTGGTGGTGCCGGCCGGGCGCCGCCTGCGGCCGCAGGACGTCGGCGTGCTCGCCTCGACCGGCGTCGCCGAGGTGCGCGTGGTGCGGCGGCCGTCGGTGCGGATCCTCATCACGGGGGACGAGCTCCTGCCGCCGGGGAGCGTGCCGAGCGGGGCCTCGATCGTCGACTCGAACAGCCTGGTGCTCTCGGCGCTCGCGCGCCGCGACGGCGCTGGGGACGCCTCGGTCGAGTACGTCCCCGACCGCCGGGAAGCGGTGAGGGGCGCGCTCGCGGCGGCCGGCGGGGACGTGGTGCTGGTCTCGGGCGGGTCGTCGGTGGGGCCGGAGGACCACGCGCCGCTCGTCCTCGCGGAGCTCGGCGAGGTGGCGGTCCACGGGGTCGCGATGCGCCCCGCGAAGCCCGCCGGGTTCGGCTTCCTGGCCGACGGGCGGGCGGTGTTCCTGCTGCCGGGAAACCCGGTGTCGTGCCTCTGTGCCTACGAGTTCTTCGCCGGCCCGGCCATCCGCGCGCTGGGCGGCCTGCCGCGCGCGTGGCCGCACCGGCGGAGGCGGTGCGTGGTGGCGAGCAAGATCGTCTCCGAGCGCGGGCGCGTGGACTACGTGCGGGTGCGCATCGACGGAGATCGGGTGTCTCCGATCGCGACGGGCGGCGCATCCATCCTGTCGTCGACGACGCGCGCCGACGGCGTGGTGATCGTGCAGGGCGACGAGGAGGCGGTCGTGGAGGGGGACGAGGTCGAGGTGCTGCTCTACGACGCATGAGGCGAGCGGGACGACCGCGGGCAGCCACCCCACGCGTGGCGGGGGCTGCGCAGGACCACGGTGGACGGAGGCGCCGACGGCACGGTGGAGCTCGATGGGCCAGTTGGGGAGTGGTCACCTCTGCCCAGAGAGGGGCCACATGAAGGCGGGAAGAGCATTGACCTTTTCTACCTGCCTCCCCGCCTTCACGTTCAAGTTGGGCCACGACCGCCAGGTGCTTCTCGAGCAGAGGCCTGTGCATGTGGATGACGGAAATGGGAGCGAGCCTCATCGATGCCGGGCCGGGCGATGCGCACGGTCGTCAGGCCCGCGACGACGTTGTCCCCGGTGACTCAGAGGGTGCCTGCAGGGTAAGAAGATTCCCCTCGATGACTCGTCTGCTCGTCGAAAGGTCTCCCTTGGCCCCGCAACCTGCGGGAGTTCGTTCGGGCAACCAGGGAGCGGTGGAACCCTCGGAGTCCGTTCACGGCGCCCGCATCCGTATTGCGTGCTCGCCTTGTCCCGGTGATTTGCACATGCCATAGTGTCCGCGTTTCGAGCCTCTGTTGAGTGCGCGACGCGGGGATGTCCGAACACGGGATGGTTCGTGGACGACAAGAGAGCGCGCGTGACAATGAGGAGGGAGGAGTGCCATGCGATGGATTGACGCGCTACGGCGCTGGGCCGTGGTCGGCGTGGTCTTCTGCGTGACCGCGTTGTCCGCCGGGGCCGCAACGGCGAGCGAGGGAACGTGCGCTCCGGATTCTACCTTCCGCGGATGGACGCTCGCGGAGTGGATGCGCGAGTACATCGAGCGCTACGTCGCCGGCGACGTGGGCGGGTCGAGCCGCGGCGTCACGCTGATGCCGCTCCCCGTCGGCGAGCCGGAGGGGGAGGGGAGCGGAACATCGAGCGATCCCGTCCGGCTCGTCGGGAGCCTCGACGTCACGCTCCGGGGGACGTCATGGTTCGCGGTGCCGATCTCCGCATGGGTCGGGGAGACGTACAACAACGAGCTGCCCGATGATGCCCCGTTCAGCCGCAGCGTGTTCACCATGTCCAACGTGCTCGTGACGCTCGACGGCAGGCCCATCATCGATTCGGCGACGGACGATCTGTCGAGGTACTACTTCGGCCCCGAGTACTTCGAACCACCGCTGTTCTACGACGAGCCGACGTCGTCCGGGGCCATCGGCGTCATCTTCTTCCAGGGGCTCGGCTTCGTGCACGGGCCGCTGCGTCGAGGCGAGCACACCCTGCACCTCCAGTCCGAGTTCATCGCATACGTCCCGGATTACTATGGCGAGGGCATGGATCTCGACATAGGAATACAGTACGATAACACGTGGAACATCACGGTCGCAGCGCACGGCGGCACCTGGCTCGAATAGCGCAGTGCGGGAGCGGCGGCGCATCGAGCTCGTCTTCGGTTCACCGCTGCGCGGCGACTTCCCGCAGTGGCGCTGGGATGCCTTCTCCTTCAGCCGCGATCCGGCAAGACCTCTCGCCTGGCACAGGTGTCCATCGCGGAGCGCGCGAGCCCCGGCGCCTTCCGCCTCCGCTCCTCAGGACCTCGGGCGCGCCTCCAGGAGCTCGGCGAGGGCGCGCATGCCGTCGGTCGTGGTGAAGACGCCGACCACCTTGCCGCGCTCGATCACGATGGCTGAGCCGTACTTGTGCTCTGCCATCTCCCGCGAGACCTCGTCGAGCCGGGCGTCGGGCGAGATCGTGTAGACGACCGGGGTCATCGCCTCCTCCACGGCCACCTTCTCGGGATCGACGTCGCGGAGCGTCTCGACGAGGTGCAGATCGCGCTCGGAGATCACCCCGACCAGCGCGCCCCCGTCGAGCACCGGCAGATGGCGAATCCGGTGCTCGCGCATGACCTTGTGGGCGTGCGCGAGGTTCTGGGCGAGCCCGATCGTGTGCGGGCTCGCGGTCATGTAGCGCTTGACGGTGGGAATCGCCTTGGTCATCGGATGGGCCTCCTCCGCGGGAGTTAGCAAGACCGCGGCCAGGGCGATCTCCCGGCGCCGATCGCGGCCCGGAGGGCTCACGCGGGCGCGGAGCGCGGCCCGGCGAGCTCACGCGGGCGCGGAGCGCGGCCTCCGCAGGCGCGGACCGCGACCTCCCGGGGCGCGCAACCCGTGCGTGGCTGCGCAATCGCCGCGGTCGTGGCCGTCGCTCGCCGTCCCGCCGGCGCCGACACCGGCGGCGGCGGGGCGCGAAGCGGGGCCGACGTGGCCGATCCGGGGGACGGAGCGGCTCACGCCTGCGTGATCGGCCGGGGCGACCGTGCGGGACACCGGCCGCTGTCCGGGCCGGACGACGTCGCGGCGCGCCGCGATCGGACCTCCGCGGGCACGCTCGGTGCTCACCCAACGCGGCGGCCCTGCCGGTGGCGAGGGCGTGCACTGCCGCGCTCCTCGCGGTCGCGAGAGATCCTCGCGCAGCGAGGCCCGGCGCGCTCCTGTCAGGAGGTGCGTTATCCATGAAGCTCGACGCGTTCATCAAGCGCGCATTCGTGATCATCCCGGGGAGCATGATCGCGGTCTCCGCGTATTTTCATGCCTCCGGGGTGTCTCCTCGGGTCGCCCACGAGGTGGCGCAGGACAGCGTGTCATCCGCCCACGAGGCGACAGCGCCCGTCGAGCCGCCGTCCTCCGACGATCGCGCGCCGAGCGCGGCGCCGAGCCTCGCGCGCGGCCCGTTCGACGCGACGACCGGGCCGCTCGACGCAGGGCCGGATCGGGCTGCGGCCGCACAGGCGGGCCTCTCCTCCCTCGACCCGCGCCGTGCGCCTCCCTGCGACTCGGGCCGCGTCGTGCTGATCGCGGTGTCCGACGACCCGGACTGGTCGTTCGCGGCCATCGAGGCGGCCGATGGAGCCACCACCCTCTGGCGGCGTGGCGGGAAGATCGACGGCCGGACGCTCGAGCAGATCGCCTGGGATCGGGTCGTCCTGACCTCGGGGGGCGCGCGCTGCCAGATGCTGCTCGGCGAGAAGGGCAGAGGCGGCGGCAAGGCCGCGCCGGAGCCGCAGCCCACGCCGGATCCGCCCCGCGCGACCCCGAGCCGCAGGCCCGGCAAGAGCCATGTCCCGCCCGAGATCGCCTCGAGCATCCAGCGGGTGAGCGATACCGAGATCGACATCGACCGGTCGGCCGCCGAGAAGATCTTCGCGAATCCCGAGCTCGTGACCCACACCTCGGCGGCGATCCCGGAGACGCGGGACAACCAGGTGGTGGGGCTGAAGATGCACATCAAGCCGGGCTCGGTGCTCGAGTCGTTCGGCCTGCAGACCGGAGATCTGGTGCGGTCGGTCAACGGCATCGATCTGACCAATCCGCAGAACGCCATGATGGCTTATTCGCGCATGCAATCCGACAGCAGCGTGTCCGTCGTCGTCGAGCGCGGCGGCCGCCCGATGCGGCTCAAGGTCAACCTCCGCTGAGGTGCGCCTCTCGGCCCTGGCCGCGGCGGCCCTCGGGGCCGGCGGAAGATCCGGAGAGGCGCGGCGAGGGGGGCCGCGCCCCCGCGGGCGAGCACCTGGTTCACACGGCGGAGGGCGCTCGGGAGACGGGGTGAGGTGACGCTGTGGCGCCCGGCGCAGGGCTGCTCTATGGGGTGGCGGGAGATCCTTGATGCCCACGCCATCCTGGAGACCACGGCGCGCGGCGCCGTTTTCCTGCCTCGCGGCGGCGCTGCTCCTCTCCGGCTGCGGGGCAGAGCACGAGGACAGCGCGGCCGCCGCGCTGCGGCTCCGCTTCCCGGATCATGCGGAGTCGGTGCTCGCGGCGCGCGAGGCGTTCGCCCCCGCCGCGGACGGGTTCCGGCTGCCCGCCTCGGCGCAGGGCGGGGCCTGGGTGGGCGCCGCGCGGCCCGAGGTGACGCTGCCCCGCGAGGGCGGCGGGCCGATCCGGTTCCGCCGCGCGGACGGCGGCGAGATCCGGGTGCGGGAGCTCGGGGCCGAGGGCGAGGGGCGGACGGCCGAGCGCGCCGTGAGCTACCGGCGGGCGGGCGGGACGTCGTTCTGGACCGCGACCGACCACGGCGTGGAGGAGTGGCTGCTGCTCGGGGAGGGCGTCGCGCGCGGCGGCGAGGCGGCGGCGGCGTGGGAGGTGGAGGGCGCGACGCCGCGGCCGCGGGGCGCGGCGGTGGAGCTGCTCGACGAGGAGAGCGGGGCGCCGGTGCTGCGCGTGACGGCGCCGCGCGCGCACGCGGCCTCGGGGCGGCCCGTCGCCCCGGCGCTCCGCGTGCGCGGCGCGCGCATCGAGCTCGTGGTGGACGCGGGCGGCGAGGCGGTGCTCGTCGATCCCGCGTGGGAGCCGGCGGGCGCGATGGGCTCGGAGCGCCGCGATCACACCGCGACGCTGTTGCCGAGCGGCAAGGTGCTCGTGACGGGCGGCGCGAACACGGTCCCCCTCGACACCGCGGAGCTGTACGACCCGGAGACCGATACGTGGACCCCGACCCAGGGGACGATGCATCTGGCGCGCCGCCAGCACACCGCGACGCGGCTGCCGGGAGGGCAGGTCCTGGTGCTGGGCGGTTACGGTGGAATCGGCGGAAGAAGCGATCTCTGGAGCGCTGAGCTGTACGACCCGGAGACCGACACGTGGACCCTGCTGGAGACCCGCCTGAAGCAGGCGCGTCACCAGCACACCGCGACGTTGCTGGAAAGCGGGCTGGTCCTCGTGGCGGGCGGCCGGGCGCAGGGCACCCCTCTCAAGAGCGCGGAGCTGTACGATCCGACAGGGGAGAGCACGCCCCCCACGCCCGACGTGCCCGCGATGGAGGATGCCCGTTACCTGCACACGGCGACGCTGCTGGACAGCGGCAAGGTCCTCCTCGTGGGCGGCCTCGGGACGACCCGCGCCAACGGCGCGGTGCTGTACGATCCGGAGGCCAACACCTGGGCGCGCACGCCGCCGGGCGACACCGCGCGCATCGATCACACGGCGACGCGGCTCGAGGACGGCAGGGTCCTGGTGGCGGGCGGGGTGAGCGAGGAGGACAAGAGCACGCTGGCCAGCGCGGCGCTGTACGATCCGAGAGCCAACGCCTGGGCCGACGCGCCGTCGATGCGCGTCGCGCGCGCCGATCACGCCGCCGCGCGGCTGCACGACGGCGCCGTCCTGGTGACGGGCGGCGACGACGAGATCGCCGCGTTCGCGGCGGAGCTGTACGATCCGGAGGCCAACACCTGGACCCCCGCGCCGCGGATGAGGTCCGGGCACCTGCAGCACACCGCGACCGTGCTCCTGGACCGTCGGGTGCTCGTGGCCGGCCCCGAGGTGCACTCCGAGGTGTATACGGGGGTCGGCGTCGCCTGCGCCTCGGATGCGGAGTGCGCGCTCGGCCTCTGCGTCGAGGGGGTCTGCTGCGAGTCGCGGTGCGCCGAGCCCTGCCGCACGTGCGCCCGGAGCGACGCTCCCGGCCGCTGCGTGCCCCAGCCGAAGGGCTCGGATCTGCGCGGGGATTGCGCGCGCGAGGGCTGTGACGGCGCGTGCGACGGGTTCGGGGTCTGCACCGCCGTGCGCCCGGGCGACGCGTGCAGCCCGGCCCGGTGCAGCGACGATGGGACGCAGCGCCTGGGGAGCCTCGTGTGCCCGGCCGCCGGGGCCGCCTGCCCCGATCCGGCCCGCGAGCCCAGGGAGCGCGTGGACTGCGCGCCCTACCGCTGCGACAGGGCCACCAGCGACTGCAAGGAGCGCTGCAGCTCGCTGCAGGACTGCGCGCCGGGGTTCGCTTGCGACCTGTCCGGCCGGTGCGTTCCGCCGCCGCCCCGCGGGAAGGGCGGCTGCAGCCTCGCCGGTGCGGGCGCCGCGGACCCCCTGGAGAGCGGCCTCGGCGCCGCGCTGCTCGCGCTGCTCGCGCTCGGGAAACGAAGGTCGCTGGCCCTTCGGTCGAGATGAGCCGACCGCCGGAGAACCCCTGATGTCCCTGCGTTGCTCGCCCCCGCGCGCCCCGCTGCGCTCCAGAAGCCCGCTGCTCGCCCGCGGCCCGCTGCTCGCCCTCGCGTTCCTCGCCGGCTGCGGCGCGGAGCCGGAGCCCGGGTCGCCCGCCGCCCTGCGCCGCCTGTTCCCGGAGCAGGCCGCCGCGGTGCTCGCGGCGCGCGACGCGTTCGTCCGCGGGGCGGAGGGGTTTCACCTGGGTCCGGCGGAGGCGCGCGGGAGCGCCGGAGGGCTCCACGTGGTGTTTCCCTGCGAGGGCGGCGCGCCGATCCGCTTCCGCACGCCGGCGGGGGTCGAGGTGCGGGTGCGGGAGCTCGGCGCCGCGGGCGAGGGCGTGATGGCGGAGCGGGCGGTGAGCTACCGGCGCGCGGGCGGGACGTCGTTCTGGGCCGCGACCGACCGGGGCGTGGAGGAGTGGCTCCTGCTCGAGGAAGGGATCGCGCGCGGGGGCGAGGCGGTGGCGGCGTGGCACGTGGAGGGCGCGACGCTGCGGATGCGGGGGGAGGCGGTGGAGCTCGCGGACGCGCGGAGCGGGGCGCCGATGCTGCGCGTGACGGCGCCGCGCGCCCACGCGGCGTCGGGGCGGCCCGTGGCCATGGCGCTCCGGGCGCGCGGCGCGCGGATCGAGCTCGTGGTGGACGCGGGCGGCGAGGCGGCGCTGGTCGATCCGGTGTGGGAGCCGGCGAGCGGGATGAACCTCCCGCGGACCTTGCACACCGCCACGCTCCTTCGCCCGAGCGGCCAGGTCCTCGTGGCGGGCGGCAGCTACAAAGTGCTCGGCTTCGGCGCCCTGGTCCAGCCCGTCAAGCGAGCGGAGCTGTACGACCCGGTCATGGACGCGTGGACCGACACGGGCGCGATGATTCACGATCGCCGTGGTCACACCGCGACGCTGCTCCCGAACGGCAAGGTGCTCGTGGCCGGGGGAGAGAGCCTGACACAGGCAGAGAGGTACTTGCCCAGCGCGGAGCTGTACGATCCGGTCCTGGGCACGTGGACCCTCACGGACTGCGAGATGGGGACCGGGCGCTATCTCCACACCGCGACGCTGCTGGACAGCGGCAAGGTCCTGGTGACGGGCGGATACGGGAAGGACGGCTATCTCGTCAGCGCGGAGCTGTACGACCCGGAGGAGGACACGTGGACGAGCGTGCGGTCCATGCATCAGGGGCGCGACAACCATACCGCGACGCGGTTGCTGAACGGCCGGGTCCTCGTGGCGGGCGGCGAGAAGTCGGATTCGGCCACCCACGACACCGCGGAGCTGTACGACCCGGAGGAGAACACCTGGATGCGCGTGCGGCCCATGAACGTCCCCCGCCAGTATCACACCGCGACGCTCCTCTTGAGCGGCAAGGTCCTCGTGGCGGGCGGAACCGATCTCGGCTACGGCGATCTCGGTAGCGCGGAGCTGTACGATCCGGAAGAGAACTCGTGGACCCTCTTCGAGCACGAGCGCTCCATGCTGGAGCCGCGCACCGTGCACGCCGCGGCGCGGTTGCCGGACGGTCAGGTCCTCCTGATGGGTGGAAAGAACGAGGGCGATGTGCTCGCCAGCGTGGCGCGGTACGACCCGGAGAGCGATACGTGGACCGGCGCGGCGCCGATGGCGCGCCCGCGGGCTTTCCACACGGCGACGCTCCTCCCGAGCGGCGAGATCCTGGTGGCGGGAGGCCTGGAGGACGAGTCGGGGACGGGGATCTTGCTCGCCACGCACAGCGAACGGTACGGGCTCGTCCTGGGCGACGCGTGCGCCGTCGCGCCCGACGTCGGCGCCGGCTGCCGCGCCGGCGCCTTCTGCGTCGACGGCATCTGCTGCGACTCGCCCTGTCCCTGCGGGGCGTGCAGCCCCGAGGGGCATTGCAGCGTGGAAGGCAGTCCGGCGAAAATCGACGAGGTGTGCGAGCCGCCGGTGTGCGACGGCGAGACGCACAGCCTCGGGCCGGCGCGGTGCTCCGCGGCGTCCGCCGCGTGCCCGGTGCCGGAGCGCGTCGACTGCATCACGTACCGCTGCGACCAGGACAGCGGCGCCTGCGAGACGAGCTGCGCCTCGATCGACGACTGCGCGCCGGGCTTCGTCTGCAACCTGCAGGGCCACTGCGTCTTGCCCCCGCCCGCGCCGAGCGCGCCGGGCGGCTGCAGCGCCGCGCCTGCGCGGCCCGCCCCCGGCCGGGCGTGGGCTCCCCTCGCGCTGCTGCTCGCGCTCGGCGCCGCGCGCAGGCGGCGCGCGCAGGCGGCGCGCGGGCGGCGCGCGCCCGTCGCTGCGCTCTGCGCGCTCGCCGTCGCGGTCGCCGGCGAGGCCGTCGCGCTCGCCCAGCCGGCCGCCCCCGAGGCATCGCCCGCCTCGTCCGCCGCGCCGCCGCCGTCGTCGTCCGCCGCCGCGCCGCCGCCGTCCGCCGCGCCTCCGGACGCCGCCGCGCCACCATCGGACGCCGCCGAGCGTCCGCCGGCCGAGGATCCCATCGCCGGGGCGCGCGCTCACTTCGAGCGCGGCGTCGCGCTGTACCGCCAGGGCGCGTGGGAAGCGGCGCTCGCCGAGTTCCTCGCGTCGCGGCAGCTCTACCCGACCTGGAGCGCCACATCGAGCGCGGCGCTCTGCCTCCAGCAGCTCCGGCGTTACGACGAGGCGCTCGCGCTCTTCGAGACCCTGCTCAACGACTTCTCCGAGCGGCTGCCCCAGGACACCAGGACCGCCGCGCAGGAGGCGATCGTGAGGCTGCGCGGGCTCATCGGGACCATCGACATCACCGGCGCCGAGATCGGCGCCTCGATCACGATCGACGGCCGGCGCCGCGGCGATTACCCCATGCCCGCCCCGCTGCGCGTCGGCGCCGGCAGCCACGTGGTCCGCGTCTACAAGGAGGGCTTCGAGCCGTTCGAGATGCGCGTCGACGTCGCCGGAGGCCAGGTCGTCCGCATCCTGTCGCGCCTCCACAAGCTGGTGGAGTCGGGGCGCCTGCGCGTCGCCGAGCAGAACGGCAAGGTGCTCGACGTGCTCGTCGACGGGTACACCGTCGGCAAGACGCCCTGGGAAGGGCCGATCTCCCCGGGCCAGCACACGGTCGCGCTGCGCGGCCCGGGCGAGCTCGGCACCATGCCGGCCTCCGTGCTGATCCGGCGCAAGCAGACGACGCCGCTCACCCTCCGCGCCGAGGAGCTCACGGCGTCGCTCCGGATCGTGCCCACGCCGGTGTGCGCGAGCGTCACCATCGACGGCGTGACGCTCGGGAACGGGATCTGGGAGGGGCACCTCAGCCCCGGACGCCACCGGATCGAGGTCGCCGCCGGCGGCTTCGTCACCGCCCGGCGCGAGGTGATCCTCGCCCGCGACCGGCGCGCGGTCATCCCCGTCGCGCTGGAGCGCGTGGTGCTCGGCGCCCCGCCCGGGCGCTTCCTCGTCGAGCTCACCGCCGCCCCGGCGCTCGTGCCGAGCCTCGGCGGCGGCGCGGCGGGCCAGTGCGGCGGCGCCTGCTCGCTGGACGTCGGCGTCGGCGGCCTCGGCGTGCTCCACGCGGGCTACGAGCTCTGGTCCGGCCTCGGCTTCGGCGTCACGACCGGCTACCTCCAGGTGCAGCAGGCCGTCGCCGCGCGGAGCACGTCGCTGCAGATCCGGGATCCCCTGCCGGAGAGCACCGGCACCGCCGACGACGCGCTCGCGCTCCGCGGCTTCCTGGCGGGCGGCTGGTCCGGCCTGTCGTTCGGCGAACGCGTCCGGCTCTCGATGCGGCTCGGCGCCGGCGCCCTGTTCGCCGCGGTGAGCGACGAGCGCAGCGGCACCTTCACGTCGGCCAGCGGCGTGGAGTTCCGCGTCGACCGGACGTCGGCGCAGGGCTCCGCCAGCTTCTTCGTCATGACGCCCGAGGTGCGCGCGGGGCTGCGCTTCGGCGACCACCTCGACGTGACCGCCGGCCTCGCGGCGGCGGTCCTGATCCGGCTCACCACGCCGGTGTGGTCCAACGCGCCCGGAGGGGTCTACGGCCGGATCGACGCCGACCGGGGCTACTTCGGCGCGTTCGACCCCGATCCCCTCGTCGGCGAGGTGACGGTCGCGCTCGCACCCGGTGTCGGAGCCCGCTACACCTTCTGACCTGCGCGACCGCGGTGATCTTGCCACGGTCCAAGGCGCACCGGAGCGCAGGAATCCAACCGACGAGAACGGTTGCCTCGGGCATCGGGCCCAGCCAGCATCCGATTGAGACCACGTCTACAACTTCATAGAGTAAACCCCTCTCGTGGACGGCAAGACCTTGAGCGGCAGGTACACGCTGGGCCGACTGCTCGGCAAAGGAGGCATGGGCGCCGTCCATGAAGCCGACGACATGGAGCTGAGGCGCCGTGTCGCCGTGAAGATCATGAACCCCGAGGTCTCGCACAGCAGGTCCGCGATGGCGCGGTTCGAGCGCGAGGCGCGGGCCGCGAGCGCCATTCACACCGAGCACATCGTGCGCGTGCTCGACACCGGCGTGGACGACGAGACGAGATCGCCGTTCATGGTCATGGAGCACCTGCGCGGCGAGGATCTCGCGCAGCTCCAGCGCCGCCTCGGCGTGCTGCCCCCGGGGCTCGCGCTCCGGATCGTGGCCCAGGCCTGCGTCGGCCTGCAGAAGGCGCACGACGCCGGCGTCCTGCACCGGGACATCAAGCCCGCCAACCTGTTCCTCGCCCGGCGCGAGGACGGCGGCGGGCTCGTGGTCAAGCTGCTCGACTTCGGCATCGCCAAGATCAAGCCGTCCCACGATCCCCGGCGAGACACGACGGGGCTGACCCGGTCCGGGAGCATGCTGGGGACGCCCCGCTACATGTCGCCGGAGCAGGCGCGGGCCATCAAGGAGATCGATCACCGGACCGACATCTGGTCGCTCGGGGTCGTGCTCTATCACGCGCTCGCCGGGCGCACCCCGACCGAGCACGTCGAGGCGTTCGGCGACCTCATCGCCACCCTGGTCGCCGACCTGCCCGCGCCCGTCCAGGAGTTCGCGCCGTGGGTCGCGCCCGAGGTCGCCGCGATCGTCGACGGCGCGCTCCAGTACCAGCCGGCCGACCGGTACCCGAGCGCCTCGGCGATGCTCGACGCGATCAGGCCGCTGCTCGGCGACGACCCGCTGCTCCTGGAGGAGCGCATGCTCGTCCCGCTGGACGCGTCGGAGCGCCTCCTCGTCGCGCCGCGGCTCGAGCCCCGGGCGGCGCAGCGATTGCGCCGGCGGCCCTCCTTCTATTCCGGCAGCGCGGATCGATGGAAGGACCAGCCGACCGAGGGCGCGACGACGTCCTCGCTCGAGGCGACGCTCAGCCAGGACTACGGCGTCCAGGAGCGGCCGGCGAGCCAGGCGCTGACTTCGCCGCGCCGGGTCTCGAGGAAGGTGCCGCTGGCGATCGGCGTGTTGCTCGCCGCGAGCGTGGGCGGGCTCGTGATGATCCGGCCGGCCGCCAGGCCCCGCGCGGCGCTGACCGGCATGCACCTCGCGCTCCGTGAGCTCCCGCGGATCCCGCCCGCCCCGAGCCCGGCGCCCCCGCCGGAGCCTCCCCCGGCGCCCGTGCGTCGGGTCGAGCTCGCGATCGCTCCCCGGGACGCTTCGGTGAAGATCGACGGGGCGCCCGCGGCGCTGAAGGACGGGGTGGTCGAGCTCGTCGGTCCCCTCGGGACATCCCAGGAGGTGCGTGTCGTCAGGGGCAGCGCGTCGATCGCGCGGCGGGTCTACATCACCGAGGAGGGCGCGCTCCCGGCGAAGCTGGAGCTGCCACCGCTCCGGGCCGCGGGGTTCACCAGGAAGCCTCGGCCCGCGACGACGGCGAGCGCAGCCCCGCTCGCCGAGCCCACGAGCACGAGCAATCCGCTCATGCCGCCCAGCTTTCAGTAGCCGGTCGGGGCGCGCGGCTGCCGGGCGGGGCGCGGCCGATGTCGTCTCGGGACACGGCGCGGTAGAACGGACGCTGTGCTGGCCCGTCTGACCGAGCGCCCGCCGGACCGCGGGCAGGGAGCAGGCAATGGGCGAACTCGGAACGGTGTGGTCGAAGCGAGCGCTCCTCGGCGGCGCGCTCGCGCTGGGTCTCTCGGTGGCGGGTCTCGCGTGCGACAGGGCGCTGGAGGACGCCGCTGCCCCGGCGCCTTCGCTCGTCTCGATGCCGGCGCAGGCCAGCGCCGCGAGCGAGGAGAGGCGCGAGGGCCCCCGGCCGCTGGACGCCGAGGC
Organism: Sorangium cellulosum; assembly: GCF_004135735.1. Lineage (GTDB taxonomy): Bacteria > Myxococcota_A > Polyangia > Polyangiales > Polyangiaceae > Sorangium > Sorangium cellulosum_F. The sequence goes on from NZ_CP012670.1 coordinate 11,152,613, forward strand.
GCAGGCGCTCCCGGCGCCGCGCGCGGGCGCCGCGCCCGCCGCGCCCTCCGACGGCGCGGCGGCCTCGAAGGGCCTCGCCGGCATCGGCGGCCCGCCGCGACAGGCCGCCCCCTCCGCCGCGCGGGCGTCGCGCGAGGGCGCGATGTGGGGCGCACCCGCTGCCGCGGCCCACGCCGAGGCGGCGATCGACCCGAACGGCCGCTTCGCCACCACCTACCGCCCGGGCGGCGGCCACCTCGCGGCGTTCGAGTCCGCCGTCGCGCGCGGCATCATCCCGCCGGCCGAGCGAGAGCTCGTCAGCGACGTCGGCGCCCGCTACGCGCCCGCGATCGACGCGCCGAGGGGCGCGACGCTCGCCCTGCGCACCGACCTCGAGCGCGCGAGGGTCCCGCCCGGCGGCGGCCCGGTGCACGTGCGCGTCGCGCTCCGCTCCACGGCGCAGGCGCCCGCGGCGCGGCCACACCTGTCGGTGCACCTCGTGCTCGACGTGAGCGGCTCGATGCAGGGCGAGCCGATCGCCCGCGCGCGCGAGGCGGCGCGGGCCCTCGTCGACCGGCTCGACGCGGGCGACGACTTCTCGCTGGTCACCTTCTCGAGCGACGCCCAGGTCTTGATCCCCGACGGGCCCGTCGGCGCGCGGCGCGCGATGATCAAGGCGGCCATCGACGGCATCGCCGCGGCCGGCGGCACCAACATCGGCCGCGGCCTCGAGCTCGGCTACGCGGAGGCGAGCCGGCCGGGCATCCCGGAGGGGGCCGTGAAGGTCGTGCTGCTGCTCTCCGACGGGCGCGCGAACGCCGGGATCACGCGCTCGGAGCGGCTCTCGCGGCTCGCGCTCGACGCCTTCCAGGGCGGCGTCCAGACGAGCACCTTCGGGCTGGGCGCCGACTACGACGGCGCGCTGATGAGCGCCGTCGCGGGCGACGGGGCCGGCGGGTACTACTACCTGCGCGACCCCGACCAGATCGCCCCGGCCCTCGCGACGGAGCTCGACAGGCGGCTCGATCCGGTCGCGACCGCGGTCGAGCTCCGGGTGCGGCTCCGGCCCGACGTGGAGCTGCTCCACGTCTACGGGTCGCGCCGGCTGAGCGAGGCCGAGGCGGCGCGCGCGCGGGCGATCGAGGTCGCGGCGGACGCGCAGGCCGAGGCGCGCGACCGCATCGCGAGGGACCGGCAGGACGACGCGGAGGGCGGGATGCGGTTCCTCATCCCGGCGTTCGCGCGCGACGACAGCCACGCGCTGCTCCTCGAGCTCGGCCTGCCCGCGGGCGTGGAGGCGCGGACCGTCGCGTCGATCGAGCTCAAGTACAAGGACCGCGTCGCCCGGAAGAACGTCGTCGAGGAGGCGCCGCTCCGGGTCGCGTACGCGGCAGGCGACGCCGACAGCGCCGCGAGCGCCGACCCGTCCGTGGCCCGCACGATCCAGGGCTTCGCCGCGGGCGAGACGCTGGCCGAGGCCGCGCGGCAGATCGCGCTCGGCGATCGCGCCCGCGCCGCCGCGCTGCTCTCCGAGCGCGAGGGCATCCTGCGGGCCGCGGCCGGCGCGCTCGACGAGCCGCTCTTCCTCAAGGACGCCGACCGCCTCGCGCGCCTCCGCGGCCACACGGGCGCCGCGGGCGGCCTGGGCGACCCGCTCGTGCTCGCGATGCTGCTCGAGACCGCCTCGCGCGCGCACCTCCGCTGAGGCCCGGGGCGCGAGGCCACGACAGCGGGCGATTCACCGACGGACCGAGCGAGGCGCGACCATGACCCGATCCTTCCCTCTCCGGCGCGACCAGGCGGCGCAGCACGTCGATGTCCCGCCCGGCGGCGAGATCGTCCTCCGGGGCAAGCTCGTCTGCTCGACCGACGGCTCGATCGTCGACGCGGCGACGACGACCTGGCCCGCCGGGGCGCCCGGCGGCGCCTCGGTCGACAGCGGCGGGCTGGTCGACTTCGCGCAGGGCGGCTTCCACGTGACGCGCCGCGACCCGGAGGCCCACGAGGTCCACGCCGTCGCGACCGGCGGCCCGGCGCCCGCGTGCGCGCTCGCCGGCGTCGAGGCCCCCTGCCTGCCGCTGCGGCTCCTCCCGCTCGCGCGGATGCGGCTCCAGACGGCGCGGGAGCTGAGCGGCTGCCTGAAGGGGGGCATCACCGTCGAGGTGCCGGGCGCCGTCGTCCCGCCCGTCCCGCCCGGCGCTGCGCCTTACGTGCAGGGCGCCGCGGTCCTGCTCGGCGTCGGCGCGCTCGCCGCGATCGGGTGGGCGGCGCAGCGGCGGCGCGCGCGCTCGCCGTCCGGCCAGCTCATCGCGCTCGCGCGCCGCACGCGGGCCAAGCTGAGGCGCGCCGACCCCGTCGTGGCCGCGCCGCTCGCGCCGGCCGTGGAGGCCGCGCTGGGCGCCTTGAAGCAGCGGGGCGTGGACGCCGCCTCGGCCGAGGGCCGGCGGATCGCGGAGGTGCTCCGGCGCGTCGAGGTGCGCCTCGACGCCTCGGTCGTGGAGGCGCGCGCCGACCGGGAGCAGCGGATCGCGGACGAGCTCGTCCGCGAGGTCGAGAGCGCGCTCGAGGCGGTCGACGAGGTGGCCGCGGCCCGCCGCGATCACCGCTGACCGGCCGCCGGCGACGGCTCATCGGCTCGCGCGGGCGAGCTCCGGCGGCGGGGCGGGGGAGGGCTTCGCGGGGCCCTCGAGCGGCGCGCACCCGTCGGCGGCGAAGGGGCCGATCGCCGGCTCGGCCGTGACGAACGCCGAGACGTGGCGCATCCGCTCGATGAAGGCCGCCTCGGTCTCGGCGCGTTGCGGGTCGGCCGCGAGCGGCACGGCGCCGAGCCCCTCCCTGCGCACGGGGCAGATCTCCGCGACGGGCGGCGCGCCCCGCGAGAGGCGCAGGCGCGCCAGCATCCCGAGCTCGGCGGCCGGCCCTGTCCTCTTCACCTTCATGATGAAGTTGCCGAGGCTGTAGAAGATGGGCCGGCCGCGCCGCATCTCGATGCCCTGGAGCACGTGCGGGTGATGGCCGAGGAAGGCGTCGGCGCCGGCGTCGATGGCGGCGAGGGCGACCCGGCGGGCCTGCGGCAGCGGGGCGTCCAGGTACTCGGTGCCGCCGTGGTAGCTCACGACGACCGCGTCGATGCCCGGCTGCTTGCGCGCGGCGCGCACGGCGGCCGCGACCCCGTACGCGTCCGCGGCCGCGACGAACTCGCGCGCCGGGTGCTGCCAGAGCGAGCCCTGGTTCCAGATGGCGGTCACGGCGAGCACCGCGAGCCGGAAGCCGCGGTGCTCGACGACGGCCGGCGCGTACGCCTCCCGCCGCGTCCGGCCGGCGCCCGCGTAGGCGACGCCGACGCGCTCCAGGTGGCCGAACGTCTCGAAGAGCGCGGGTTTGCCGTAGTCCCACATGTGGTTGTTCGCGAGCGACACCACGCTGATGCCGGCGCGCGCGAGCGCGTCCGCGCCGACCGGCGGGCCCGTGAACACGAGCGGCTGGCGCGGGTGCAGGGTCTCGCCGCCCTGATCGCTGAGCTGGTTCTCGAGGTTGACGAAGCGCACGTCCGCGGAGGCGAGCAGCGCCGCGACGGGGGCGAACGGGTCGTGCGTCGGGTCGCGGAGCAGCTCCTGGCCGAGCGCCTTGCCGAGGCACACGTCGCCGCCGGCGAGGAGCGTGATCGCGGCGGCGGGGGCGGGGGCGCTGTCGGCGGGGGCGGGGGCGCTGTCGGCGGGGGCGGGGGCGCGCTCGGCGGTCGCCGGGGCGCTTCGCGGCGAGGGGGCGCGTGCGGCCGGCGCGACGGCGGGAGGTGGGGCGAGCCCTGCGCCCGCGTCCGCGGGGCGCTCGCAGCCGGTCGGCGCGGCCGCGGCGCACAGCGCGAAGAGGAAGAAGGAAGGGCGCATCGAGCGGCTTCTCGACGCGCATTATCCACGGCGACCTGGCCGCGCCCAAGCGTCCCGAGCGCGCCGGCCGCTCGGAGGGCAGGGCGGCGCGCGCCTCCCTGCACGAAAGAGGGCGCCAGGAGACGTTCGTCCCCTGGCGCCCTGGTGTCCGATCTGCGCGACCCGCGCCGGCCGCGGACCGGGCGTTACGCGTGCTTCGTCGGGCGGCTCACGTTCGGCGTCGTGTCGAGCAGGAGCGGGCTCGGGCGCTCCGTGCGCTTCGGGCGCCCGATGCGCGCGCCCGCGTCGGTCCCGATGCCGAACTTGTTCGACGTGGCGACCTCGAGGGACAGCGTGAGCTGCTCGTCGAGCGCCTGGAAGATGGTCTCGATCATGCCGATGGCGATGTCCCGCTCCTCGACGGTGATGCGCTCGCTCGTGATGATCGCCCTCGACTCGGCGCGGCGCTCCCGGACCGGGTGCGCGACCTCGTGGCGGTCGCCGAGGTAATCGAGCCGGATCCCCTTCTGCCGCTCCACCACGTGGGCGAGCTCCTTCACGTTCTCGAAGAACGCGTGCCCGCTCGCCTCCATGGCCTCGAGGAACCAGTAGCGCAGCGCCGGCCTGGGGTTGCCCATCGCGAGCTTGACGAACGTGCACATGTTCCGCCGGTGGACGTCCACGTCGCGATCGAGGAAGCAGAACTTCAGCGTCTCCCTGGCCTGCCAGCCGAGCGCCTCGTCCATCCCGAGGGCGATCCAGTCGTTCAAGAAGAGCCCGTTGTGCGTCTCCAGATCATCGCACCACCGGTTGATCAGCGCCTCCTGCGGCGTGGTGGCGGTCCTGTAGCGGACCGCGTACCGGTTGAGCTCCCGGTAGCCCATGACGTCCCCGATCCACATCGGGATGAACCGCTGCAGCTTGTGCTCCGGGCTGATGTCCGACACCTCGCGCAGCCACTTGTAGAACGGGTGCCGCGCCGCCTGCGCCTTCTTCTCGAGGAGGATGCTCTCGACGTCCTTGTGATAGAGCGCCATCGGCTCCTCCCGCTCGACCTCGAGGGCCGGCGCGTCCGCCGCCGCCTGCTGGGGCCGGCGCGACGGCGGCGCGACGTCCGGGCGGCGCGGCGACACGCCTCTGTTGACGTACGACTCCGAGTACCGCAGAAAGCAGGTGAACATCTCGGTGAAGATGTCGAACATCCGGTTGGCGAGCTCCACGGCCAGCGGCCTCTGCCGGGCGTCGAGCTCCTGATGATCGAAGACGCCGGGCGACTCGAGGACGTGACCGGGCTCCCGATCCAGGTGGTGGCTGCCGAAGTAGCGGTGCCGGATCCCCGTCTTCTGCTCGAGCGCGCTCGCGACCTCCGAGATCTTCAAGAAGAAGGCGTTGCCGCACGCCTCCGCGGACTCGGAGTGCGCGAAGCGGATCAAGGGGTCTCCCCCGTCCTCGACGGTCATCCTGGCGAAGTCCATGACGAAGCGCCGGAACGGCTCGGTCTCGTCGGCGAGGAACACCCACCACAGCGTGTCGCTGGCGCGCCAGCCGAGGTGCTCGTCGAGGCCGAGCGTCTTCCAGTTCTCCAGGAAGAGCGCGGAGTGGGTCTCGTCCTCCAGCGTGTTCCCGTTGATGACCGCCTCGAGCTCGTTGAGGGGCCTCGGATACCGGATGAACCACTTGTTCGCGTCGCGGAAGTTCATCACGAACACCGACATGATGGGCGCCATGAGGAGCCGCTCCTCGAGCGGCACCGCGTCGGAGTGCGCCCAGTCGAAGAACGGGTGCGAGAGGAGCCGCTCTTTCCGCTGCGCCTTGAGGTCCAGTACCTCTCTCATCACTTGCCTCCCCGGATGCGCCGCTCGGGCGCGATCGAACCATGGATCTCGAATGCGATGGTCTTGTTCACGTGTCTCCTGTCGAGAGACGGGGCCGCGGATCGGGGGACCGCTCTGGTCGTGCAGGAGCGGGCCCTCTCCGCGGCTCGTCTCACGGATTCGGTGCTTTGTTCCTCGGGTGCTGCTCCAAGCCGCGGTTGCGCTGCTTGAACGACGGGTGGCGGCTCTCCGGCTTCTGCTGCCTCGCCGCAGCCCCTCGCGAGGTGCCGCTGCGTCGCCGCCACGCCAGGGCCCATTGCACCCCCCGTACCAGGCCGCGGGACCCCGGAGACCGCCGCGGTGGCGCGGGTGGAACGCGGGGCGCGCGCCGCGGCGCCCGCTGGCCCTCCTGGATGGCTTGCCCGATCGCGCAATCCGTTGCCCTGTCGTGCAAGGCCTCTCCGCCGGGGCCACGCCTGTTCGCCCGGTGCCGGCGGGCGGCGGCCTCACCCCGGGGCGAGGCGGCCGCGCGGCGCGCCCGGGGACGGGCCTCGAGGCGAGGGGCGTTCTCGTCCTCCTCCTCATGCACGATCACGATCACGCGCGCGCTGGGCGAGCGCGCTCGTGGCACGTGCCTTGATTGCCCACATCCCGCAGGGCGCACGCACGGGCTGCGTGCCGCCTGTCAGGTTCCGGGGCCCGGGCGGTGAGGAGCGAGCGCTCCGCCGTGCTCATCGCGGCCCCGGCGATGCACGGGAGACATTCATTCATGGATCGATTGCCGCCGGGCCCGAAGCGACTGGGTCCCATCGAATCGCTGCAGGTAGGAGCCATCACCTCCGTGTCCAAGCTGAGGCAGCTCGCCGCGCGCTACGGAGACACCTTCCGGCTCCCGTTCCGGCGACAGGCCGTCACGTTCACGGGCGACCCGGAGGCGCTCCGGGCGATCTACACCGCGCCGCCCGATAGCTTCGACGTGTGGGGCGTGAGCACCTCGGCGCCGGTGTTCGGCTCGCGGTCGCTCGTCGTCGTCACGGGGGAGCACCACCGGCGCGCCCGGAAGCTGCTCTCTCCGCACTTCTCCGCGGCGTCGCTGCGCGCCTTCGCGGGCGTCATCGCCGAGACGGCGGAGGCCGCCGCGCGGCGCTGGGTCCCGGGACAGCCGTTCTCGATGGTGGAGACGACGCGGGCGATCTCGCTGGACATCATGCTGCACGTCGTCTTCGGCGTGCGCGGGGACGAGCGCGTCCAGAGGGCCCGGGCCGCGGTGATCGAGCTCGTCGCGTCGGTCCGGCCCATCTTCATCCTCCTGCCGTGGCTGCGCCGCGAGCTGGGCGGCCTCGGGCCCTGGGCGCGGAGCCAGCGGGCGGAGCGCGCGCTGAACGCGATCCTCCTGGAGGAGATCCACGCGCGGCGCGAAGGGGGCGTCGAGGGCAAGGACCTCCTCACCGCGATGCTGTCCGCGCGGTACGACGACGGCGGCGGCATGGAGGACGGGGAGATCCTCGAGCAGCTCCGGGGGCTCCTCTTCGCCGGCCACGACTCGACGGCGCTGGTGCTCGCGTGGGCGTTCGTCTGGCTGCAGCGCGAGCCGCGCGTCCTCGAGCGGGTCCTCGACGAGATCGAGGGCCTCGGTCCGGCGCCGAGCCCGGAGGCGTTCGACACGCTCCCTTACCTCGGGGCGGTCTGCCAGGAGGTGCTCCGGCTCTACCCGCCCGTGGTCGACGTGGCGCGTGTCGCGCGCCGGCCGTTCGACCTCGGGGGGTACACGATCCCCGCGGGGGAGGCCGTCCGCCCGACGATGACGATCCTCCACGCGCGGCCGGATCTCTACCCCGAGCCCGATCGGTTCCTCCCCGAGCGCTTCTTCGGGCGCCAGTTCTCTCCGTTCGAGTACATCCCGTTCGGCGGCGGCGCCCGGCGGTGCCTCGGGGCGGCGTTCGCGTTGCTGGAGATGAAGGTCGTGCTCGGCACGCTGCTCCGGGGCCATCGCCTGCGCCTCCTGCGGCCGGAGCGCGTCCAGCCGGTGCGGGTAGGGTTCACGATGGGGCCGAGCGGGGACGTGCGGACGATCCTCGAGGCCAGGCGCGTCGTGGACGACCACGGCCGCGTCTTCACCTGGGCGTGAGGGTGACCCCGAGGGTGGCTTCACCTGGGCGTGAGGGTGACGCCGAGGGTGGCTTCACCTGGGCGTGAGGGTGACCCCGAGGGTGGCCGGCGGCCGGGCGCGCGGCCATGCTCCGGGCCAGGGTGTCCATGGAGCAGGAGCGATCGCCGACGATGCCCGCGGGAGATGGCGGGACGGGCCGCGTGGCCGGGCTCGCGGGCGTGGTGCTGTGCGGCGGGCAGAGCCGCCGGATGGGGCGCCCCAAGGCGTCGCTGCCGTTCGAGGGCGAGGCGCTGCTCCAGCGGGTGGTGCGGCGCCTCGGCGAGGCGGCGTGGCCGATCGTGGTGGTCGCGGCGCCCGGGCAGGCGCTGCCGCCGTTGCCTGAGGGGGTGCTGGTCGCGCGCGATCCGGAGGAGGGCCGCGGGCCGCTGCTGGGCGTCGCGGTGGGGCTCGAGGCGGTCGCGCCGCGCGCCGGGCGGGCGTACGTGTCCTCGACCGACGCGCCGTTCCTCCACCCCGCCTTCGTGCGGCGCGTCGCGGCGCTGCAGGCGGAGGGGCGCGCCATCGCCGTGCCGCGCGCGGACGGGCGCCTCCACCCGCTCGCCGCGGTCTACGACGGCTCGGCGCGCGGCGCGGCGGCGGCGCTGCTCGCGGAGGGCAGGCTGCGGCTGTCCTCCCTGTTCGAGCGGGTGCCCACGCGGATCGTGGAGCCGGCGCTCCTGCTCTCGGATCCGCGGCTCCGCGAGGCGGATCCGGCGCTGCGATCGCTGCGCAACGTCAACACGCCCGAGGAGTACGCGGCGGCGCTGCGCGAGCCGTGACTACGTCGCTGCGCCGTAAACCAGGCCGAGCTGCCTGTACAGGAACCGCGCCGCGTGCGCTCCGAACGGCGTCCTCGCGACGTACACGTCGGGCTCGGTGATCGGCGCGTTCGCCGCCAGCGCGAGGGGCCGGGCGAGCCGGCCGAGATCCTCGCCGAGCGCCTCCATCGACGGATACCGGTTCTCGGGGCGCTTGCGCAGGCATCTCATGATCACGGCCTCGAGCGCCCTCTCCACCGGCGTCGCGCCCAGGCTGGGCGGCGGGGGCTGTGTGATGAGCTGGCTCGACAGCACCATGGCCTCGTCGGCGCCGGGCGACAGCGCGGGAGACGAGCCCCTCGCGACGCTGAAGGGGAGCTTGCCGGAGAACATCCGGTACATCAGCACGCCGAATCCATAGATGTCCGTGCGCGCGTCGGGCGGGTCGCTGACGGTCTGCTCGGGCGCCATGTACTCCAGGGTGCCGACCGTCACGCCGGCCTGGGTGAGCCCCGAGTGCTCGTACAGCTTGGCGAACCCGAAGTCGACGACCTTGGCGGCCCACGCGTCGCCCTTCTCGCCGACCAGGAACACGTTGGCCGGCTTCACGTCCCGGTGGACGATGCCGGCGCGGTGCGCCGCGCCGAGCCCCGCGGCCGCCTGGAGGAGGATCGGAATCCCGGCCTCCGGGGACAGCCGCTTCTCGCGCAGGAGGAGCGAGCTCAGCGCCTCTCCGAACAGGAACTCCAGGACGAGGTAGGGCGACCCCTCATGAAGGCCGATGTCGAGCACCTCGACGAGGTTCGGGTGCGCGACCGTGGCCGCGGCCTTGGCCTCGAGGAGGAAGCGCGCCTTCACCTTGGGCTCGCGGCGGAACCTCGGCGCGAGCAGCTTCAGCGCGACCGGCGCGCCGCCCCGCGTGTCCTCTGCCAGGAACACCTGCGCCATGGCGCCTTGCCCGATCAGCCCGCGCACCCGGTACCGCTCGGCGATGACCGTGCCCACGTGCTCGGTGGGCTGGGACCGGATCCGCCGGATGTCGAGGGCCCCGACCAGCTTCTCTCCGTCGTGCGGGCAGAAGCGGTGGTCGTCCGCGTACCGCCGGTGGCAGCGAGGGCACAGCATCGAGGTCCCGTTCCGGGCATAGCCCTTCCGCCGCCCTCTTTGCAAGGCCCGACCCGCTCGCGGGGGAGGCGGGGTCCCCTGGGTGGCTCCCCGGAGGGGCTGGAGTGCAGGCGAGCCACAAAAGGGGCTCGCCGGAACGCAAGCCCCGGAGGGGAGCCACCCAGGGGACCCCGCCTCCCCCGCGGTCACGACGCGCGCGGCGCGCCCGACGGGAACTTTGCCGCGGGCTCGTGGATCCGGACCGTCTCGGCGCGGGCGAACTCCTCGGCGTCGTGCACGTCGCCCGACAGGCGCCAGCCCCGGCATCGCGTGGGCAGGTGGTCGAGGATGTCGACGAACGAGCTCACCCACGCCTCGACGTTGGGCGGCCGCTCGTCGGGCGACAGCGCGAGCGCCTGCGCGAAGGCGCGGTCGACGTCGGGCGGCGTCCCCGGGAGCAGCGCCGAGACGGGCGGCGGGGGCGTGCGCGAGAGGCTCGACAGGATGGCGGTGATGTCGTCGCCGGCCGCGACGCGCCGCCCGGTGAGCGCCTGGTAGGCGACGGCCGCGAAGGCGTAGAGATCGCTGCGCGCGTCGACCGGTTTGCCGCTGGCCTGCTCCGGGGCCATGTAGAGCGGCGTCCCCATGAAGATGCCCGTGGAGGTCAGGCTCACGTCGCCGGAGATCTCCTTGGCGATGCCGAAATCCAGGATCTTGACGCGGAAGCCCTCCGGCGCCGGAGACGGGACCAGGAAGATGTTCTCCGGCTTGACGTCGCGGTGCACGAGCCCCGCCGCGTGCGCGGCGGAGAGCGCCGAGCCGCCCTCGCGCAGCAGCGCCGCCACCTGGGCGGGCGTCCCCGGGCCGTTGTACCGCATGGCGTGCGCCAGGGTGGAGCCGTCCAGCCACTCCATCACGATGTAGAGCGAGCCGTCCTCGAGCTCCCCCGAGTCGTACACCTCGACGACCGACGCATGATGGATTCGCGCGACGACGCGCGCCTCTCTCTCGAAGCGCGCGCGCACATCCTCGTTGTTGAAGTGCTCTGTCCTGATGGTCTTGATCGCGACCTCGCGCCCGAGCCGCTCGTCGTGGGCCTGGAAGACCTTGCCCATGCCGCCCTCCGCGACGACCCGGGTCAGGCGGTATCGCCCCGCGATGCGGTAAGGGAACGGCCGCGGCCGCTTCAGCGTGGCGCCGTCCTCGGCGCACCGCTGCGCATTCTGGTCGTAACAACGATGGCAGAGCGGGCAGGTCTGCAGGATGTCGATCCCGCGGCTCACCATGTCGGCGATCGTCGCTTCCCGGCGCTCCACCGCGCTGGCGAGCTCCTTGCGCATGCGCGAGAGCTCGAGCGCGCTGCCGAGGTGGCGCGCGAACGAGTCGACGAGCCGCCGCGTCGTATCGCTCCACACGAGGTTCTTGCCGACGACGACCAGGGCGCCGTGGACGTCGCCCGACATGCCGACCACGGGGACCACGACATCGGACGATCGCGCGAGCGACCGCTTCGCGAGCGCGGCGTGGCGCAGCGCGTCGGTCGACGGCGGCTCGGTGGTGGTGGTGGTGAGGCTGACCAGCGCCTCTTCCTCGGCCTTCCACACGGCGACCTCGCGGGCCCCGATGGCCTCCGCGACCTGGGTGGCCGCGGCGGACGACCACCGCGCGATGTCGTCGAGCGCCTCCGCCGACGAGATGACGAGCTCCGCGAGCTTCTCCTGCTCCTCGGCGAGCTGACGCGCGAAGTACTGCACGGCGGCGTACGCGATGGCCGACACCGTGAGGATGTTCATCGCGAAGAAGCTGGCGACGAGGCCCGGCGGCGCCTCGTGTGCGCGCGCCGCGAGGGCCGGATCGGCGGCGCCGGCGGCGAGGACGAGCAGCGCGTAGGCGATGAACCAGGGGACGGACGCCCGCGACCCGTGGAACAGCAGGAGGGTCAGCGGCGCGAGGAGCGCCCACAGCACGACGCCGCTCGACGCCACGAACCCGCCCCGGCTCGCGTGCATGAGGAACGGCAGCGCGAAGATGAGCAGCGCCTGGCGGAAGCGGAACCCGGCAAACTCCTTCGTCCTGGCGAAGTGAACGAGGCTCAGCGCGGTGCACGCGACGTACCCGAGCGGGATCGCCGCCGAGCGGAGGTCCCCGCTCGCCCCGTAGGCGACCGCCCAGACGGGACACGCGCACGCCTTGAGCGCGGCTGTGAGCGTGAGGAGCGTCTTGTGTCGGCGCATCCTCGGATCGTCGCCCGACTTCAGCCCGATCCGCGCGATGGCCTGGAAAAACTTCATTCTGGTAGATTGTACGACGCTGGCCAGAGCGCCTCAAGCATCGGGCCGGCGCCCCGCTGGGGAGGGAATGTCTCTCGGCAACGGGTGGTGGCCTCGTTTGGGGTGCTCACCGGAGGGGCTGATCAGCGTGCTGCGCCAGCTCCGGGCCGGCTTCGCGAGCCGCCCGACCGACTTCCCCGCCTCGGTGGCGCTGTGCGGCCTGCGCGACGTGCGCGAGTACAAGGCCGCGAGCGGGGGGGATCCGGGCCGGCTCGGCACGGCGAGCCCGTTCAACATCGAGATCGAGTCGCTCCGGATCGGCGATTTCGATCGCGACGAGGTGCGCGACCTGTATGGCCAGCACACGGCCGAGACGGGCCAGGTGTTCACCGACGAGGCCATCGAGCGCGCCTCCGCGCTGACGGCCGGCCAGCCGTGGCTGGTCAACGCGCTCGCCCGGGAGGTCGTGGAGAAGCTCGCCGTCCCGCCGGACGAGCCGATCACCGCGGCTCACGTCGATGAGGCGAAGGAGCGGCTCATCCTCGCGCGCGCGACGCACCTCGACTCGCTGGCACACCGGCTCTCGGAGCCGCGCGTGCGGCGGGTGCTGGAGCCCGTCCTGGCCGGTACGTACGAGGGCGGCGGGCCACCTATGATGACGACCTGTCGTACGCGCGCGACCTGGGGCTCTTGGCGCCGGACAACCCGCTCCGGATCGCCAACCCGATTTACCGCGAGGTGATCGTGCGCGTGCTGGCCTCTCCGGCCGAGGCGAGGGTGCCTGCCCCGCCGGCGCGGGCGTTCATGCTGCCCGACGGGCGGCTGGATCTGCTGCGGATCCTGCGCGACTTCGCCGAGTTCTGGCGAGAGCACGGCGAGGTGCTCGCGGCGGGCATGCCGTACCACGAGGTGGCGCCGCAGCTCGTGCTGATGGCGTATCTGCAGCGCGTGGTGAACGGCGGCGGCCACGTGGACCGGGAGTACGCGGTGGGGCGCGGGCGCATCGATCTGCTGGTGCGCTGGCCCCATGCGGCTGCGGACGGGACGCGCGCGGTGCAGCGCGAGGCGCTCGAGCTCAAGGTGTGGAGGGACGGCGGCAAGGACCCGCTGCCGAAGGGGCTGGCGCAGCTCGACAGGTACCTGGAGCGGCTGGATCTGCCGACGGGGGTGCTGGTGATCTTCGATCGGCGCAAGGAGGCGGGCGATCCGGAGGAGCGCACGCGCTTCGAGGCGGCGGTGACGCCCGCGGGGCGTGACGTGACGGTGCTGCGGCTGTAGCGCGCGGCGAGGGCGGCGGGTCCACCCACCGTCCAGGCGAGGGCAAACAGGAGCGCTGGTTGACGCCCGAAGAGGCCGAGCGCGCCGCCCGCGAGGCTGCCGAGCAGCGCATCCGGGAGCTCGAGGCGCTGCTCGACCGCGCCAGGTAGCCCTGCTCTCCCTGCTCTCGCGCGGCGCGCCGGCGCTCTTCGCCGGTACAGGCGATTCGATCTCGAACACGTCATTGTCGTCAGGGTGAAAGTATGGAGCTGGTCTGGAATTTCCTCCCGGAGACCCGTGTCCCTCGGGCCCGCTTCGTGAGACTGTAAACGGCGAGCCTGGGAATGGCGGCCGATGTGCGGTCGCTTCCGCACGACCCCGCGGGCCGCGCGTGCTAGGCGTGGTCCTGGCGATGATCTACGATCACGCCGCGGGAATTCAGGCGGGATTTTCACCTCGGAGCATAAGAGCATGAGATCAGCACCTCTTACCCTTCTACTCTCGGCATTCCTCTGTGCTATCGGCTGCTCGGACGGTGGCGACGGGGGAGGGGAGACCGGCGGCGGCGACGTGGACGCGACGAGCGGCACGGGCGGCGCGCCGGGCGTCACGACCGGCACGACGGGCGCCACGACCGGCACGGGCGGCGCGCCGGGCGTCACGACCGGCACGACGGGCGCCACGACCGGCACGGGCGGCGCGCCGGGCGTCACGACCGGCACGACCGGCACGGGCGGCGCGGACGGCACGGGCGGCGGCACGGGCGGCAGCGACGGCAACACGGGCGGCGGCGGCTCGACCGAGGGTCCTGCCGAAAGGACTCCTGCCGCGAGCGCCAGCACGCTGAGGGAGGCCGGCGAGAAGGCGAACCCCCCGCTCCTGATCGGCGCGGCCATCTCGGCCTCGGGTCTCAATGATGGGAACTACTCGAGGGTCGCTGCTGCCGAGCACAACTACGTGACGGCAGAGAACGAGATGAAGTGGGATGCGCTGGAGCCCAATCCGGGGCAGTTCAGCTGGGGCTCCGCGGACAGGATCGTGAGCTGGGCTCAGCAGAACAACATGAAGGTCAAGGGCCACACCCTGGTCTGGCACAGCCAGTTGCCCGGATGGATGAACAACCTGCGAGGCGCGCAGCAGGTAGAGCAGGCCATGCGCAGGCACATCGAGAACGTGATGGGGCACTTCAAGGGCAAGGTCGAGCACTGGGACGTGGTCAACGAAGCGGTCCTGACCGACAGCGACACCGGCGTCGGCAATCCCCGCATGAGGCCCACGGTGTTCTACAACGAGCTGGGGGAGGAGTACCTCGATCTCGCCTTCAAGATCGCGAGAGAGCAAGACCCGAGCGTCAAGCTCTATTACAACGATTACAGCATCGACGCGCGCAACGACAAGGCCGACTTCGTCTACGAGATGATCAAGGGGATGGTCGAGCGAGGGGTCCCCATCGACGGCGTCGGGTTTCAGATGCACATCGGGCCGCCCAACAACGAGGCCGGCGGGGCGGACGTGGCGTACAACCTGAAGCGCTTCGCCGATCTGGGCCTGGAGGTGTTGATCTCCGAGATGGACATCAACCGCTGCGGCAATCAGGTCACCGCAGAGGAGCAGCTCACGTACTATCACGACATCGTCGAGGCCTGCTTCTTGATGCCCAAGTGCGTCGCCGTCACCTTCTGGGGGATCAACGACGGCAGGTCGTGGCTCAATAGCTGGCAGACGGCGATGTGCAACGGGGGGAACTCTCAGTCTCTGCTCTTCAACGACCAGTATCAGAAGAAGGAGACCTACAACAGGGTGATGGACGCCCTCCTGGGCCGCTAGGCTCCGGGGCGCCTTCGGCGCCCTCCCGACGCGACACGAGGACCCCGCGCGACCCGCCCCTCCCGGGAGAGCGACGCCGCAGCGACAAGCGCTCCGCGCATCGAAGGGCCGCCTTCACGCCACGGCGAGCCTGCGGGGGCCGTCGCGGCTACCGCCGCTTCGGCGGGATGGGGTACAGCGCGGCCAGATCGTCGTTCCGCCGGAACCCGAGCGCCTCCCGGTGCACGCGCAGCTCCCAGAGCGCGTGCGCCGCCGCCTCTCGCTGCCGGTTGAAGGCCGCGACCCTCGCCGCCCGCTCCGTCGGGTCCTCGCCGCTCGTCCTTTCGAGCTCATCGAGCGCCTTGCCCTGCAGCTCGAGCTCCAGCAGCGCGACGTTGATCTTGTCCTCGGATCTCCCGAGCGCCGAGGCCATCTCCCTGAGGAGCTCGCCGGCCAGATCCGAGGGGCCGGAGGCGGGCAGGCGCTGCCGGAGGCGGTCGAGGTAAGGACTCTTGTGCTGCTGGTCCTTGAGCTGGTCGACGAGCTTCTTCCACGTGGGCTCGGCCATATCGCCCAGCGTAGCAGCGCCGCGACGACGCACAGCCCTCGCGGGAGCGCGGCGGGCGGGCGGGCCCGACTTCCCGCAGGAGATCCCCTGACGAGGCGTCCCCTCGGGTCCTTGCGCATGCGATATCCTCGGCGCGCGCCATGCCCGAGGGCGAGCTCGTCTTCGCATCCATGCCCGCCGCGGTCGTCGCCTTCGCCGCCTCGCGCGGCGTCCCGCGCGACGAGCTCCTCCGCGCCGCGGGCGTCCCGCCCGAGGTGCTCGCCGCGCCCGACGAGCTCGTGCCGTACGCGTCGCTCCTCGCGCTCTGGGAGCTCATGATGCGGCGCTTGCCGGGCGAGCCGCTCGGGCTCGAGTACGCGCGCTGGATGCCGGTGTCGGTGGTCGGCGTCGTCGGGCACGCCATCCGCCACAGCGAGACGCTGCGGCGCGGGATCGCCGTCTACGCCCGGTTCTGCCGGCTCATGGATCCGCACCTCCGCATCCTCGCCGAGGAGCGCGGCGAGGTCGTCCACCTCGTGCTCGAGCACGAGCCGCGCGTCGTCGCGAGACCACGGCGCTCGCGCTCGCGTGGGCGCTGGATCATGTCCACCGTCACCCCGCGGTCCTCGGCCGGCTGCGCGACGAGATCGACGCGCTCGGCCCGGAGCCCGACCCCGAGCGCCTCGCCGCGCTTCCCTACCTGGAGGCGGTGTGCAAGGAGGCGCTGCGCCTGGTTCCCGTCGTCACCGAGGTCCCGCGCCTCGTGGCGCGGCCGTTCCGCCTGGGCGAGCACGAGCTCCAGCCGGGGACGGGGGTGGCGCCGTGCATCCTGCTCGTGCACCACCGCCCCGACCTCTACCCGGAGCCGTCCCGGTTCAGGCCCGAGCGCTTCCTGGAGCGCAAATTCTCGCCGTTCGAGTACCTGCCGTTCGGCGGGGGACACCGCCGGTGCATCGGCGCGGCCTTCGCGCTGTTCGAGATGAAGATCGTGCTCGGCGTGGCGCTGTCGGCGTGGCAGTTCCGGCTGCTCGACGAGCGCCCGCCGCGGCCCGTGCGGCGCAACGTCACCCTGGGGCCCTCGGGCGGCGTGCCGGTCGCCCTGCGCGCCGCGCGCCGCGGGGCCGCGCGCGCGGCGGCGTGAGGGGATGGGCGCAGGCCACGGGCGACTGAACGGCCCTGGCACATCGCCCGGTGGTCCCGGTCGGAGGGAGGCCGCCAGGACGGTCGATTCGAATTGACATCCGCAATGTGAGCGTTCACATTGATCTCCGAGGGGCAGCCTCTCGCTTCGCCCTGGAACGGTCGTCATGCGCATAGACGAGCAACGCGAGCATACCGAACGGTACGCCGGTACTCGCCCTGAGTGACGAGAGATTCGCCCCTCAATAATTCCTTGGGTGTCCCGCACCCGTATCTCAACGTACCGCGTCCGCCTCGCGAGGTGAAGCGCCGCGCTGGACACGTCCAGCGGCGCGGCCTCGGGCCATGAGCGGGAATGGAACCACGACCCGGACAAGACGAAGTGGTCCTTGGATCCTGGGTTGAGGCTGCGAACCGCGACCGTGACGACGGATCCCTGCGCCGCTCGAAGCACGCTCACCCGCCGCATCGTGGGACCGTCGTCGACCGCGACCATCGAGCTCGACCACAGCGCGATGAGAGACGGCGGCGCGGAGGCTGGTCGTAAATAGCGGCGGGCTCGAGCCGTCCGAGCGCAGCGCCGGCGAGTTTTTCTCTGGTCAAGGAGAACCGATGCTTAAGAGACGAGTGTTCGAACCATCGCTCCTGCTTGCGGCCGCCCTCTCCGCGCTGAGCTGCAGCGACCCCGACCCGAAGGCCCCGGCTTCCTCGATGGGGGAGGGGGGCATGGGCGGCGCCTCCGGAACGGCGACAGGCGGCGCCGGCGGCGCCACGACGAGCGGCGCCGGCGGCGCCACGACGGTCGGCGCCGGCGACGCCACGACGGTCGGCGCCGGCGACGCCACGACGGTCGGCGCCGGCGGCGCCACGACGAGCGGGACCGCTGCGACCAGCGGCGCCGGGGGAGCGCCTCCCGGGGAGGCGAATGGCTACGCGAGGAACCCGATCGTCAGCCACATCTTCACGGCGGATCCCTCCGCGCATGTCTTCGACGGGAGAGTCTATGTCTACGCATCGCACGACACGGACGACCAGATGGGCTACGACATGCGGGACTATCATGTCTTCTCGTCGGATGACCTCGTCAACTGGCAGGACCACGGGGTCGCGCTGGACGCCGCCGACGTCTCCTGGGCGGATAGGCTGTACGCGCCGGACTGCGCCTACAGCAAGGCTACCGGGAAGTATTACCTGTACTTCCCGAACTCCGGCAGCGCCATCGGCGTCGCCGTGTCCGACAGCCCGGCGGGGCCCTTCGTGGACGCTCTCGGAAAACCATTGGTCGACAAGAGCACGCCAGGCGTCGGGGACGTGGACTGGATCTTCGATCCCTCGGTCTTCGTGGACGACGACGGTCAGGCCTATCTGTATTTCGGCGGCGGCCCGCCCGACACCGGGGACAATACCCGTGTCATTCGGCTCAACGAAGACATGATCAGCCTGAAGGACGCCTCCGCGACGACCATCGTCGCCCCCGACTTCTTCGAGGCGTCGTTCATGCACAAGCGCGACGGGAAGTACTACTTCTCGTACTCCACGACCTTCGCCGATCACGCCGCCGAGATCGATTACCTGGTGAGCGACAACCCGATGACGGGCTTCCGGCACGCCGGGACGATCCTGCCGAACCCCGCCGGGAACAACGGCAACAACAACCACCACTCCGTCGTCGAGTACGCCGGGAGCTGGTACATCTTCTACCACACCCGCGTCCTCTCCAACCGCGATGGGTTCTCCGACTACCAGCGCAGCATCACGCTGGACTACCTGACGTACGATCCGCAGGGGAACATCGTGAAGGTCCCGGCGGCCGGGGGGAGGGTCGCTCAGCTGAAGAGCGTGAACGCCTTCTCGCGCATGGAAGCGGAGACCATGGCCGATCAGCGCGGGATCGAGGTGGAGTTCGCGCAGGACGCCGGGGCCAGGGCGGGGGTCAACGTGACGGACATCCACGACCAGGACTGGATCGGGATCTCCCAGGTGGACTTCGGCGCCGGCGCGACGAGCTTCCATGCGCGCGTCGCCTCCGGCTCCCCCACGGGGGGCGCCATCGCGGTGTACGTGGACGGCTGCGACGCCTTCACCGACACGCCGGGCGTGCTCGTCGGGACGTGCCCGGTCAGCGCCACGGGAGGATGGCAGGCCTGGACGGACATCGAATGCTCCATCACGCCGACCGCTGGCGTGCACGACCTTTGCCTGCGGTTCACGGGAGATCAGCCCGAGCGGCTGTTCAACTTGGACCACTTTCATTTCGAGTGAGCGAAGGCGGCGTGCCACGTCGAGGCCGGTAAACCCGAGCTTCGTGCGGCGCACGGCTCCACGGCGCCGGCGGGCCCGGTCGGTCGAGCTTGGCCCAGGGCGATCTCGACGCTCCCATTTTCTCGGGTGGGGCTCCCCCTGCGCCCCGCGGCTCGCCGGCGGCGGCTCGCTCACATCGGGCGTTTACAGGCGCGCCACGGGCGGCTAGCTTCGCTGGCAGCGAGGCGCCTATGTCCACATCTAACCTAGATTCAAAGTCCAGTGAAGAGCTCACCCCCGTGCGCTGGGGCGTCCTCGGGGCGAGCAGCTTCGCGTTGAACGTCAGCCTGCCCGGGATGAAGCGGGGGCCCCTCACCCAGCTCGCCGCGCTGGCGTCGCGCGACATCGGCAAGGCGCGCGACGCCGCGCGGTCGCTCGGGATCCCGAGGGCGTACGGCAGCTACGAAGAGCTGCTCGACGATCCGGAGATCGATGCCATCTACAACCCGCTGCCCAACCACCTGCACGTGGAGTGGACGGCGCGCGCGGCCCGCGCCGGCAAGCACGTCCTGTGCGAAAAGCCAGTCGCGCTCAGCGCCAGGGACGCCGAGACGCTGGTCGCCGTGCAGCGCCAGACGGGCAAGCTGATCGCCGAAGCGTTCATGATCCGCAACCACCCGCAGTGGCATCAGGCCAGGGACTGGGTGCGAAGCGGCCAGATCGGCGACCTGGTCAGCGTCCAGGCGGCGTTCTCGTTCTTCAACCGCGACGCCGCCAACATTCGGAACAGGAAGGACGCCGGGGGCGGCGCGCTCTACGACATCGGCTGCTACGCGGTGAACACGTCGCGCTTCCTGTTCGGACGCGAGCCCGCGCGGGCGATAGCGCTCCTCGAGCGCGATCCCGACTTCGGCACCGATCGCTTGACCTCGGGCCTGCTCGACTACGGCGGCGCGCACCTGACGTTCACGTGCAGCACGCAGGCGGTGGCCTACCAGCGCGTGAACGCGTTCGGCACCAAGGGCCGCATCGAGCTCGAGATTCCATTCAACGCCCCCGCCGACCAGCCGTGCAAGATCTTCCTCGATGACGGCTCGGCGCTGAACGGCAGCTCGGCCAAGATCACCACGTTCTCCGCGGTCGACCAGTACCACCTGCAGAGCGAGGCGTTCTCGCGCGCCATCCGCACGGGGGGCCCCATCGAGAACCCGATCGAGGTCGCGGTCGGCAACATGCGGGTCATCGACGCGCTCGTCCGTTCCGCCGAGAGCGGGCGCTGGGAGAAGATCTAGCGGCGCCCCGCGGGGGCACGGGGGCGTCACCGGGCCACGGCCAGCCGTCGCCCCGCATGCGCTGTGACGCGCCCCCCGCTCTTCTCGACGCGGCGCTCCGGAGCCGCTCCGCCAGCATTGTTATCCATCGGGCTCGGTGGATCGCAGTTGGCCGGCTACTTTTGTTTGACGAACCGTATGTGAGCGTTCACAATTGCCTGAGGGTTGCTTCCGCTTCGCCCTGGATGGGTCGTCCACGCCATCCAGGCAACCGGGGGGCGGCGGCCGTCAAATCATCGCATCATCGCATCGTCCCGGCTGAGATTGATTTATAGAAGGTGGTGAGCCGAAGCGGGGCTGGGCCCACCGGTCGGATCACTCGTCAAGCCAGGGGAGAGACCTACAGCACCGGTTCACCTGCCGTAGCCCAGAGGGTGCTGGAATCCTTCGCGCAGCAGCGCGGACTCGCCAGGAGGTATCGTGTGAATCGATCTGCGTCATTGGCCTCCGCTCAGGGAGGTGTTCGCGCCGCGGTGGAGCGCGCTCTCGGCAGAAGCCGGGGGCGCCGTGAGGGTCCATATCGCGCAGCCGCAATCATGGATGTTTGCGTTCACGATCGATTCCCGAGCGTCGCGTGCAATCGACCGCGAGCGGAAACATCCACTCGCGGCGAGGTGGGCGCCCGGCTGCGAGGTGTCGTCGCGGCAGCGTCGCTCCTCGTTGCAGGGTGCGTGGGCGATATCGGCGGGGGAGCAGCCCCCTCGAGTGGAGGCGCGAACCCCTCGAGTGGAGGCGCGAACCCCTCGAGTGGAGGCGGCGCGAGCCCCTCGGGCGGCGGCGCGTGCAACCCGCGGCTGGAACGAAGGGTCGTGCTGCTCGCCGACCTGCAGTTCACGAACGCCATCCGGGACCTCCTGGGAGAGGCGGCCATCGAGCCGGACCATGCGCCGGACGCGCGCACGAAGCCGTTTGCCAAGAAGGGCGTGGTGGCCGGGACCTCCCTCGTCCATGCGCGGCTCGCGAGGGCCACCTATGCGGCCGAGAGCATCGAGGGGCGCTTCGAGCAGGTGACGGGCTGCGCTCCTGACGGGGACGACGCCTGCGCCAAGGCGTTCCTGACGCGGTTCGCGCAGCGGGCGTTCCGCCGACCGATGGACGCGGCGGAGCTCGACAACCTGTGGTCCGTGTACGGCCTCGGGAGAGAGACGAGCTACGAGCGCGGCGTCTCGCTCGCCGTCGAGGCGATCCTCGCGTCCCCCTCGTTCTCGTACCGCACCGAGCTCGGCGACGCCGCGGACGGCGACATCGTGAAGCTGACGGCGCACGAGACCGCGAGCGAGCTCGCGTTCTTCCTGACGGACAGCCTGCCGGACGAGGAGCTCGCCGCCGCCGCCGACTCCGGCGCCCTGAACGACCCGGACGAGCTGACGCGCCAGGTCGAGCGCCTGCTGGAGAAGCCCGAGACGCGCCGCAGCCTGAGCACCACGCTGATCGCGGCGTGGGGCCTCAGCAACCTGTTCGGCACGGTCAAGGATCCAGGGCTGTTCCCCGAGTACACCCCCGCCCTCCAGGCGAGCATGTTCCACGAGACCGAGCTCCTCCTGGACGAGCTCCTGTGGAACCGCGGCGCGGACGTGTCGACCTTGCTCACCTCGAGGGAGACGTTCGTGAACGGCCCGCTCGCGGAGGTCTATGGCGTGGAGCACGCGGGCGCAGAGCCCGAGGAGTTCGCGAAGGTGACGCTGCCGGCCGACGAGCGCGCCGGGGTCCTCACGCAGCCCGGCCTGCTCGCGGCGCTCTCCCGGACCGACAACACGAGCGTCGTCGCGCGAGGGCTCTTCGTGCGCGGCGCGCTGCTCTGCCTGGACAAGATCCCTTCGCCCCCGGAGGCGCTCGCCGGCGCGATTCAGGACCTGCTCGCGGCCGACATGACCGAGCGCGAGCGCGCCGACGCGCGCGCCGGGAACGCCTCCTGCGCGGGGTGTCACCGCCAGTTCGACCCGTTCGGCCTGCTGCTCGAGCACTACGATCCGGTCGGTCGATACCGGGTCACCCTCGACGGGGAGCCCATCGACGGGCGCGTCGATCTGACCGGCCTGGGCGACCTCGAGGGGGTCTACTCGAGCGCCGTCGAGCTCGCCGACGCCGTCGCCGAGACCGACGGGTTCGCCGCCTGCGTCGCGCGGCACCTCTTGACCTACGGCACGGACGACGAGGCGCTCTCGCCCCGCGACTGCCAGGTCGGGCGCGTGATCGCGGCGCTGCCAGAGGGGCAGCGCACCCTTCCCAACCTCGTGAAAGCCATCGCGGTATCACCGGCGCTGACCGAGCGCGCCAAGGAGGAATGACTGTGCGCTACAACCTGTCTTATGCATGGTCTCGCCGCCGCTTCCTGCAGGGCATCGGCGCCGCCGCGGGGCTCGTCACGGTGCTCAAGGGCCTCGAGTCCGCCGCGGAGGGCGCGACGGCCCCGAAGCGCCTCCTGATCGTGCAGCGCCCGGTCGGCACCGTGTACCAGAACTTCTGGCCGAACGGGAGCGGGGCCGACTTCACCCTCTCTCGCATCCTCGATCCGTTCGCGTCGATGAAAGATCGCATGATCGTGATGCGCGACCTGAAGCTGCCCTTCGAGGGGTCCGTCGGCGGCGGCCACGAGCGCGGAACGGTGCTGATGACCACGGGGCAGCGCACCAAGAAGCTGTATCCGGGCAACGGCGGCGACGACCCGGTGGCCGAGGGGCCGAGCATCGACCAGCTGCTCGTGCGGCAGTCGCCCGAGCTCCAGGGCACCCCGATCGCGTCGCTCCAGATCTCTTGCGACAAGCGCGCCGACACGCCGGAGGTGTCCACGCGCCACATGTCCTACTCGGGCCCGAGCGCGCCGATGACGCCCTACTACCAGCCGCTCGACGCGTACCGGCGGGTGTTCGGCACGCTGATGCCGGGCGGCCCGACGGACGACAACCTGGACGCCTTGACCCGGGCGCGCCTGGAGAAGAAGAGCGTGCTCGACTTCGCGATGAAGGACCTGAAGCGCCTCGAGGGCCTCGCGCCGAGCTCGCAGCGGGAGTCGCTGGAGGCGCACGCCGCCGCCATCCGCGAGGTGGAGAAGGAGTTCGACGCGGACCCGAGGGACCCCGCGTCCTGCGGCGTCGCGGAGGCGCCCGAGACGATCGACGTGAGCGAGCACATCGATCCCTACGAGAGCTCGCACGTCGTCAAGGAGCGCGACGACGTGAAGCACGCGCGCATCGGCACCCTGCATTTCGCGGTGGTCAAGGCGGCCTTCCGCTGCGACCTGACACGCGTGGTCACGTTCCAGTGGGCGCCTGGCACGAACCACGTGAGCTTCGGCGAGCTGTGGCCCCCGGACGCCGCCATCTACAAGGTGCACCACACCACGAGCCACGACCCCGACACGCGCGACACGCTCGAGTTCCTCACGCGCGTGGAAGAGTTCTACGCCCGCCACGTCGCCGGCTTCCTGCAGCAGCTCGCGGACACCGACGACGTGGCCGGCGGGAAGCTGCTCGACAGCACGCTGGTCCCGTACATCACGGAGGTCGGCACCCGGACCCACAACTGGGACAACATGCCGTGGGTGCTGTTCGGCGGCGAAGGCACCGGGCTGCGCGGCGGCCAGGTGTGGACCAACGGCAATCGCGGCCTCCGCTCCACCAACGACGTCTGGATGGCGATCGCGCGCGCCTTCGATGCTCCGGATCTCGTGCTCGGGGACAACGACCTGCACACCACGCCGGTCGAGGGGCTGTTCGGGTGAGCGCAGGCGTCAGGGGTGGGAGATCGTAGAGCTCTCGCCGGCGCCCCGCCGCTCGTGGGACGCGCCGGACGGGCCAGCGGGCGCCCCCATCCCCGGCGTCCGCCCCGCGGCCGCGTATCAAAGCTGCATTCTCATGATTGACATCGCGAGCTCGCTGGCACCTCCTATCAGGGCGAGCAGGCGCCTGCCACGCAGGCTCGAAGCTCTCGTCTGACGTCGATTCCATGGGCGAAGAGACCCGCGCTCATGGTTCGTGGATCGCTCGACGAAGCGCCGCGGAGCTCTGGAGGACTCGCCCATCTCGCGCACCTGCTCCCGTCTCGCACTCCCTTCCCTGCTCGCACTCCTTTGCTCGTTCGCCTGTACGGCCGAGGAGGGCGCCGATGGCTCGGCCTCGCCGGCCGGAGGCGGCTCGCGCGCCGCTCCGAGCGCGCAATCGACCGGCGCGGCAGGGAGCGGCGGCGCCGTGTCGCCCGAGGCCCCGGGGAGCGGCGGCGCCGGCGCTCCCGCGGGGGCCGGCGCCTCGGGCGGCGCCGGCGCGGGCGGAGGAGCCAGCGTGCCCGCCGACTGCTCTCCGATCGAGGCGGCCGGCTTCGACCTTTGCACCTCGGGCCATGATTTCTGCGGCGCAGTCTTCCAGGACGGGAGCGGCTGCACGGCGGTGTGCAACGCCGCGGGCCTCGCCTGCGAGTCCGCCCACGAGAACCTCGACGGGAGCTGCGGCGCCGACGAGGCGCGCCCGCCCGTGCCGTGCGACTCGGGGCACCAGTCCGATTACTGCCTGTGCCGCGGGCTCGCGCGCGGTACGGCCAGCAGCTCCGCGAGCGGCGCTGCGGGCACCGGCGGCGAAGGCAGCGGCGCCGGAGGCAGCGGCGGCTCGGGCGGCAGCGGCGGTTCAGGCGCAGGGGGCTCGGGCGGCGACGGCACGACGTCCGACTGCAACCGCCTGACGGGCGGGGCGCTCATCGAGGTGAACAAGAATGGATCGGGGGATTTCACCTCGGTCCAGGCCGCGATCAACAGCGTCCCCAGGTCGAACACGACGCCCACCCTCCTTCGCATCGCCCCCGGGACCTACTCCGAGAAGCTCGTCGTCGACCGCCCCCACGTGACGCTCTGCGGTCAGGCGGGTCGGGCGGAGACGACCGTGCTCACCTACGGCGACAGCGCGAGCACCCCGAACGGCCAGGGGGGCACGCTGGGCACCTCCGGGAGCTACAGCGTCCACATCTCCGCGAGCGACGTCTCGGTCGAGAACATCACCTTCGCCAACAGCACGGGTCCAGGGGTGCAGGCCGTGGCGCTCCTCGTCTCCGGTCACCGCGTGCAGTTCCGTCACTGCCGGGCCCTCGGTCACCAGGACACGCTGTATGTGAAGGGCGGGACGCAGTACTTCAGGGATTGCTACATCGAGGGCACGGTCGACTTCATTTTCGGCGGCGCCACGGCCGTCTTCGAGGGCTGCACGATCCACAACGTCGCCAGCGGGACGGCGATCACGGCGCCGAGCACGGACCAGGGGACCCCTTTCGGGATCGTGTTCCTCGGAGGGCGGGCCACGGCGGCCGGATCGATCAGGCCCGGCTCGATCGCCCTCGGTCGCAACTGGAGACCCTACGGCGCGACCACCTACCTCGGAACCGAGCTCGGCGCGCACATCGCGCCCAGAGGGTGGGTCCCCATGGGCAGCAACACGCTCGCCACGGCGCGCTTCGCC
Organism: Sorangium cellulosum; assembly: GCF_004135735.1. GTDB lineage: Bacteria > Myxococcota_A > Polyangia > Polyangiales > Polyangiaceae > Sorangium > Sorangium cellulosum_F. The sequence goes on from NZ_CP012670.1 coordinate 11,178,313, forward strand.
GAGTACCAGACCACGGGGCCCGGCGCGAAGCCGAGCGAGCGCGCCCCGGAGTCCAGCCAGCTCAGCGCGGCCGAGGCTGCTCGGTATACGGTCGAGAACATGCTCGCTCCATGGACGCCCACGTTCGCGGAGTGAGCGCGCCTCCCACGGGGCGCGCCGGCCTCTCCGCATCCGTGTGAACGATCACACCGTCGCTGGACGCCGGGCTCACCGGCGCCTGGGGACCGCGGTGCTCTTGCGCAGGATCAGCTCGGACTCGACCACGATGCGCGACCAGGAGCGCTCGCCGCTCTCGATCCGCTCGAGCAGGAGATGGAGGCACCGGCGCCCGAGCTCGGAGAAATCCTGCCGGACGGTGGTGAGGGGAGGCGTGAAATACGCCGACTCCGGGATGTCGTCGAAGCCGACGATGCTGATGTCCCGCGGCACCTCGCGCCCGCTCTCGTGGAGGAAGCGGAGCAGGCCGAGCGCCATCTGGTCGTTGGCCACGAACACGGCGGTGACGTCCGGCGAGCGCAGGAGCCGCGGGGCGAGCTCGTAGCCGGAGCGCGCGCTCCAGTCGCCGCGCAGGAGCGGCGGCACCTCGGCGCCGGCGGCCTCCAGCGCCCCGCGCCAGCCGTCGATGCGCTGATCGGCCTCGAGCCAGTCGGGCGGGCCGGCGATGTGCCACACCGTCCGGTGGCCCAGGTCGAGGAGGTGGCGCGTCGCCGCGGCGGCGCCGCCGAGCTGGTCGACGGCGACCACCGGGACCGAATCGTCCGGCCCCCCCTCGACGGCGACGACCGGAACGTCGGACGTGACGTGGCGGAGCGCGTCGACCGTCGACCGCTGCGGGGCGATGACGACGATGCCGTCCACCCGCTGATCGCACAGCCGCTGCACCGCCGCCACCACCGGCCCGCGGCTGAGCCCCTTCAGGCTGGCGATGCTGACGCCGTAGCCGGCGTCGTGCGCCGCCTCCTCGACCCCGAGGAGCGTCGACGCGGGACCGTAATGCGTCGTGTCGAAGCTGACCACGCCCAGCGACCTCGATCGCCCGGTGACGAGCGCCTGCGCCACCGAGCTCGGGCGGTAGTCGAGCTGGCGAATCGCGTCCAGCACCCGCTCCCGCGTGTCGCGGCGCACGTGCGGGCTGTCGTGCAGCACCCGCGAGACCGTCTGATAGGAAACGCCCGCGAGCTTGGCCACGTCGACCATCACCGCGGCCCGGCGCCCGCCTCGCTTGACGCGGGGCTCCGGAGGAGACCCGCCAGCCTTGTCATCCATCGGGCGGGAGGATAGTCGCCGGCGGACGATTTGGAATTGACATTGGAATTGTGAACGTTCACATTGATCTCCGGGCTGCCGCTCCGGCTTTGCCCTGGACCGGGTGTCATGCGCGCTGGGACGTTCGTCATCGGGATAGACTTCGGCACCGACTCCGTTCGCTCGGTCGTCGCGGACGCGCGCGACGGCGAGATCGCAGGGGTCGCGGTCGCGCCTTACGCGCGCTGGGCGCAGGGCCTCTACTGCGACCCGCGCGCGAACCGGTTCCGCCAGCACCCGCTCGACTACCTGGAGGCCCTGGAGGTGTCGGTCCGCTCGGCGCTGCGCCAGGCGGGCGGCGACGTCGCCTCGCGCGTGCGCGGCATCGCGGTCGACACCACCGGCTCCACGCCGGTCCTGGCGGGCGCGAAGGGCACGCCCCTCGCGCTCTGCGCCGGCTTCGAAGAGGACCCGGACGCGATGTTCATCCTCTGGAAGGACCACACCGCCGTGGCCGAGGCGGCCCGCATCAACCACGTCGCCCGGACGTGGGGCGGCGTCGACTACACGAAGTTCTCGGGCGGCGTCTATTCCGCCGAGTGGTTCTGGGCCAAGGCGCTCCACGTCATCGAGGCCAATCCGACGGTCGCGCGCGCGGCGGTCACCGTGCTGGAGCACTGCGACTGGATCCCCGCCGTCCTGACCGGCACCACCGACCTCGCGCGGATCAAGCGGAGCCGCTGCGCCGCGGGCCACAAGGCGATGTGGCACCCGGAGTTCGACGGCTACCCGTCGAACGAGTTCCTGGCGAAGCTCAACCCGCGGCTGCCCGCGCTCAGGGCCACGCTCGGCGCGCAGACCTTCACGGCGGACACGCCCTTCGGGACGATCTCGCCCGAGTGGGCGGCGAGGCTCGGCCTCCCCGACGACGTCGTGGTCGCCGTCGGCGCCTTCGACGCGCACATGGGCGCGGTCGGCGGCGACATCCGGCCGCACCAGCTGCTCAAGGTCATGGGCACGAGCACGTGCGACATGCTCGTCGTGCCGAAGACGGGCGCGCCGGAGATCCTGGTCGCCGGGATCTGCGGCCAGGTCGACGGCTCGATCCTGCCGGGCGCGATCGGCTACGAGGCGGGGCAATCCGCGTTCGGCGATGTGTTCGCGTGGTTCAAGCAGCTCCTCGGCTGGCCGCTCCGCGCGGTCCTGCCGGCCCTCCCGTGCGCCGGGGAGTCGTCCCGGGAGGCCCTCGCCGACGCCGTCCGCCGCGCGGCGCTCGCCGACGCGCTCCTGGAGGAGATCATCCCCGCGCTGGAGCGGGCGGCCGCGGCGATCCCGCCGTCGCGGCGCCCCGTCCTCGCGCTCGACTGGCTGAACGGGCGGAGGACGCCGGACGCGGACCAGCGGCTGAGGGGCGCGATCGCGGGCCTCGACCTGGCCACCGACGCGCCGCGGATCTACCGCGCGCTCGTCGAGGCGGTCGCCTTCGGTTCCCGCGCGATCGTCGAGCGCTTCCGGTCCCAGGGGATCCGCATCGACGGCGCCATCGGCATCGGCGGCGTCGCGCGCAAGAGCCCCTTGACCATGCAGGTCCTCGCCGACGTGCTCGACATGACGGTCGAGGTCCGCGCCGGGGAGCAGCCGGTCGCCCTGGGGGCGGCGATGTTCGCCGCGACGGCCGCCGGCCTGCACGCCGCGGTCGAGGACGCGCAGCGCGCGATGGCTCCCGAGACCGAGGCTCGTTATCGGCCGGACCCGGCGCGCGCCCGGCTCTATGACGCGCTGTACCGGGATTACATCCAGCTCGGGTCCTTCGTGGAGAGGGAGCTGACGCAGCAGGGGTATCATGAAGAATCTACTTGAAGGCTTCGAGGTGTGGTTCCTGACGGGCAGTCAGGACCTCTACGGCGAGGAGGCGCTGCGGCAGGTCGCCGAGCATTCGCGGGAGATCGCCGCGTTCCTCGACGCGTCCGGCGAGCTCCCGGTCAAGGTGGTCTGGAAGCCGACGCTCAAGAGCCCCGACGCGATCCTCAGCGTCTGCCGCGAGGCGAACGCGGCGCCGCAGTGCGTCGGCGTCATCACGTGGATGCACACGTTCTCGCCCGCGAAGATGTGGATCGCGGGGCTCACGCGCCTGGAGAAGCCGATCGCTCACCTGCACACGCAGTACAACCGTGAGCTCCCCTGGGGCACCATCGACATGGATTTCATGAACCTGAACCAGTCGGCCCACGGGGACCGCGAGTTCGGGTACATCGGCGCTCGCCTGCGCATCGACCGGAAGGTCATCGTCGGCCACTGGAAGGACCGCGACGTCCTCGCCAGGCTCGACGTCTGGGCGCGCGCCGCCTGCGCCGTCGCCGACGCGCGGCGGCTCAAGATCGCCCGCTTCGGCGGCATGAACATGAGAGAGGTGGCCGTCACCGGCGGCGACCGCGTCGAGGCGCAGATCCGGCTCGGGTGGTCGGTGAACGGCTATGGCGTGGGCGATCTCGTCGGGCGCATCGCCGACGTCAGCGAGCGCGAGGTCGATCGCATCGTGGCGGAGTACGGCGACGCGTACACCGTCGCGCCCGCCCTGAGGAAGGGCGGTGAGCGCCACGTCGACCTGCGCTATGCGGCGCGGCAAGAGGCGGCGCTGCGCGCCTTCCTCGAGGAGGGCGGCTTCGGCGGGTTCACCACGACGTTCGAGGATCTGCACGGGCTCAAGCAGCTCCCCGGCCTCGCGGTGCAGCGGCTCATGGCCGACGGCTACGGCTTCGGGGCCGAGGGCGACTGGAAGACGTGCGGCCTCGTCCGCGCGCTCAAGGTCATGGCGACCGGCCTGCGCGGGGGCGTCTCCTTCATCGAGGACTACACGTACCACCTCGTCGAGGGGAGGGAGCGGGTCCTCGGCGCGCACATGCTCGAGGTCTGCCCGTCGATCGCCGCGGGGAGGCCGTCGCTGGAGGCCCACCCGCTCTCCATCGGCGGCAAGGCGGATCCCTGCCGGCTGGTCTTCGACGCCGGGACGGGGCCCGCCGTGAACGTGACCATGATCGACCTGTGCGGTCGCATGCGGATGGTCGCCAACGAGATCGAGGCGGTGCCGCCCGATGAGGAGATGCCGAAGCTCCCGGTCGCGCGCGCGGTGTGGATCCCGAGGCCCGACTTCAAGCGCGCGTGCGAGGCCTGGATCCTGGCTGGCGGCGCCCATCACTGCGCGCACAGCCGCGCCGTGACCCTGGAGCACGTGGAGGACTTCGCCGAGATCATCGGCGTGGAGCTGGTCCGCATCGGGGCAGGGACCGAGATCCGCGCGCTCAAGGACGAGCTCCGCTGGAACGACCTCGCCTACAGGCTGTCGCGCTGAGGGCCGGACATGAGCGCTGCGTATCGAGAGCTGCGGGAGCGCGCCCTCGTGGCGAACCTGGAGATCCCTCGCCGAGGGCTCGCCATCTACACGTTCGGGAACGTCTCCGCGTTCGACCGTGACAGGGGCGTCCTGGCCATCAAGCCGAGCGGCATCGCCTACGACCTGCTCTCGGTCGAGGACATGGTCGTCGTCGATCTGGAGGGGAACCTGGTGGAGGGCGACCTCCGCCCCTCCTCGGACACATGGACGCATATCGTCCTCTACAGGAGCTTTGGCGAGGTGGGCGGCATCGTCCACACGCACTCGACCTACGCGACCGGCTGGGCGCAGACGGGCGAGCCGATCCCGATCTACGGGACGACCCACGCCGATCACCTGGCCGAGGACGTGCCGTGCACCGAGGTGATGCGCCCGGACGCCGTGCAAGGCCACTACGAGATGGAGACCGGGAAGCAGATCCTCGAGTGCTTCAGGGACCGGAGCCCGCTCCACACGCCGATGGTGCTGGTGGCGGGCCACGGCGCGTTCGCGTGGGGCGAGGACGCCGAGAAGGCCGTGTACAACGCGGCGGTGCTCGAGGAGATCGCGAAGATGGCGTTCATCACGCGCGCGATCCACCCGGGCGCCGCGCGCCTGCCGGACGCGCTCGTGCGCAAGCACTTCGACCGGAAGCACGGGAAAGGCGCCTACTACGGCCAGCGGTGAGGCCGGCGCCACGAAGCGAGGGCCGACAAGGCGCCTCGGGTTGACGTCTTGATTTCGATCCGCGAACCTTGGTGGGCAAGGGGACGGGTTGACGAACATGAAAGGAGCTGCCCTCATGAAGAGGAGCCGTGGTAGCGCCGCAGCGATGGTGGTCCTGGTCGGCCTCGTGATGATCCTGGCCGCGCTTGGCTGCCAGTCGGACAAGAAGAAGGGGATCACGCTCGGCTTCTCTCAGATCGGCGCGGAGAGCGAGTGGCGGACCGCGAACACAAAATCGATCGAGGAGGCCGCGAAGGCCGCCGGCATCGAGCTCAAGTTCTCGGACGCGCAGCAGAAGCAGGAGAACCAGATCAAGGCGATCCGGTCGTTCATCGCCCAGAAGGTCGACGTCATCGCCTTCTCGCCCGTGGTCGAGACGGGCTGGGAGCCCGTGCTGCGCGAGGCCAAGGCGGCCAAGATCCCCGTCATCCTGACCGACCGGGCCGTGGACACCCAGGACGACAGCCTCTGGGTCACCCTCATCGGGTCGGACTTCGTCGAGGAGGGGCGCCGCGCGGGGCGCTGGCTCGTCGAGAAGATGAAGGGCCACGAGGGCCCCGTCAACATCGTCGAGCTGCAGGGCACCGTCGGCTCGGCCCCGGCGATCGATCGCAAGAAGGGCTTCGAGGAGATCCTCAAGGACAAGCCCAACTTCAAGATCATCCGGTCGCAGACGGGCGACTTCACGCGCGCCAAGGGCAAGGAGGTGATGGAGGCGTTCCTCAAGGCGGAGGGCAAGAACATCAACGTCCTTTACGCGCACAACGACGACATGGCGATCGGCGCGATCCAGGCCATCGAGGAGGCCGGCCTCCAGCCTGCCAAGGACATCGTCATCGTCTCGATCGACGCGGTGAAGGGCGCGTTCGAGGCGATGAAGGCGGGCAAGCTCAACGTGACGGTCGAGTGCAGCCCGCTCCTCGGGCCGCAGCTCATGACCGCGGTCAAGGACCTGATGGCGGGCAAGGCGCTGCCCAAGCGCATCGTGACCGAGGAGGGCGTCTTCCCGATGGAGACCGCCGCCCAGGAGCTGCCGAAGCGCAAGTACTGATCGCGCGCGGCGGGGAGATCCGCGCGGAGGGCGCGGGGAGGACACGACCGATGGAGAGCTTTGCCGTGCCCGTGCTCGAGATGAAGCAGGTCTCCAAGCAGTTCCCCGGCGTGCGGGCGCTCTCGTCGGTCGACTTCCGCCTGCTGCCGGGCGAGGTGCACGCGCTCATGGGGCAGAACGGCGCGGGCAAGTCGACGCTGGTGAAGGTCCTCGCCGGCGCCCACCCCCCGGACGGCGGGCGCATCCTGCTCGACGGCCGGGAGATCCGGCCGGCGAGCCCGCTGGACGCGCAGCGGCTGGGCATCAGCGCCGTCTTCCAGGAGGTGAACCTCTGCACCAACCTGTCGGTCGCGGAGAACCTCTTCCTCGGACACGGCGGCTCGGGCGCCTTCGCCCTCCGGTGGCGGGAGATGCGCCAAAGGGCCGCTGCCCTGCTCTCGGACCTCAACATCCACATCGACGTCACCGCGCCGCTCTCGACCTTCTCGCTGGCCGTCCAGCAGATGGTCGCGATCGCCCGCTCGCTGAGCGCCAGGGCCAGGATCCTCATCCTGGACGAGCCGACGTCGAGCCTGGCCGAGGACGAGGTCAAGATGCTCTTCTCGGTCATCCGGCGCCTCCGGGGGCAGGGGATGGCGATCCTGTTCATCACGCACTTCCTCGACCAGCTCTTCGAGATCTGCGATCGGGTCACGGTGCTGAGGAACGGCCAGCGGGTCGGCGAGCACCTGGTCGCCGAGCTGTCGCGCATGCAGCTCATCACGGAGATGGTCGGGCGCGAGGTCGCGGAGGACGGCCCGGCCCGGGCCGAGCGCGGTCAGGCGGCGAGCCCGGGGGGCGGGGGCGCGCCGCTGCTGCGGGCCCGCGGCCTCGGAAAGAAGGGCTCGGTCCAGGGCGTCGATCTCGACGTGAGGCCGGGTGAAGCGCTCGGCATCGCGGGCCTTTTGGGCGCGGGAAAGACGGAGACGGCGCGGCTCCTGTTCGGGATCGACGGGGCGGATCACGGCGTGGTCGAGATCGACGGCGAGCCGGCGCACCTCGGCTCGCCGCTCGAGGCGATCGCGCGCGGCCTCGGCTTCTGCTCCGAGGACCGGAAATCCGAGGGCATCTTCGGCGACCTCTCGCTGCGCGAGAACATCGTCCTCGCCCTCCAGGCCAAGCGCGGCGTGTTCCGCAACCTGCCCCGGGCCCGGCAGGACGAGATCGCCCGCGGGTACATCCAGCGGCTCGGCATCGTGGCGGCCGACGCGGAGGTGCCCATCTCCAAGCTGAGCGGTGGGAACCAGCAGAAGGCGCTCCTGGCCCGCTGGCTGGCGACCGACCCGCGCATGCTCATCCTCGACGAGCCGACGCGCGGCATCGACGTGGCGGCCAAGGCCGAGATCATGGGTCAGGTCATGGAGCTCTGCGATCGGGGCATGGCGGTGGTGCTCGTCTCGTCCGAGATGGCCGAGGCGCTGCGCTACTCGGATCGGATCGTCGTGATGCGCGACCGGCGCAAGGCGGCGGAGCTCGCCGCGTCCGAGGCCGACGAGCGGGCGGTGTACCAGATCATCGCGGGAGGCCAGGCGTGAGCGACGCGGCCGCCTCCCTGCGCCGGCTCGCCGGGAAGAGCCTGTTCTGGCCGGTGGCGATGCTCGGCCTCCTCCTCCTGGTCAACCTCGTCACCAATCCGGGGTTCTTCGCGGTCACGATCCGGGATGGCCACCTGTACGGCAGCGTCATCGATATCCTGAACCGCGCGTCGCCGCTCATGATCGTCGCCATGGGGCTCACCCTGGTGATCGCCACCCACGGCATCGACATCTCCGTCGGCGCGGTCGTGGCCATCTCGGGCGCGGTCGCGGCGGCGTTGATCGGCGGCGCGCTCTCGACGGGCGGCGGGGCCGGGATGGAGGACGCGACCCGGTTCCCGCTGCCGGTGGTCCTCTGCGGCGCGCTGGGCGTGGCGCTCGTGTTCGGCATGTGGAACGGGGCGCTGGTGGCGCTCGTCGGCATGCAGCCGATCATCGCGACCCTGATCCTGCTCGTCATGGGCCGGGGCGTCGCCCAGCTCATCACGGATGGGCAGATCATCACGATCTATTACCGCCCGTATCATGTCATCGGGAACGGCTTCCTCCTGGGCGTCCCGGTCTCGCTGTTCATCGTGGCGGGGGTGGGCGCCGCCCTGTGGGGGCTGACCCGCAGGACCGCGCTCGGCATGTTCGTGGAGGCGATCGGCATCAACCCGGTCGCCTCGCGGCTGGCCGGGATCCGCGCGCGTTCGATCACCTTCGCCTGCTATGCCGCGTGCGGGCTGTGCGCCGGCATCGCCGGGCTCATCGTGAGCTCGAACGTCAAGAGCGCCGACGGCAACAACGCGGGCTTGCTCCTCGAGCTGGACGCCATCCTGGCCGTGGTCCTGGGCGGGACGTCGCTGTCCGGGGGCAAGTTCACGCTGGCGGGGAGCGTCCTCGGCGCCCTCATCATCCAGACGCTCACCACCACGATTTACGCCGTCGGCGTGCCGCCCGAGGTCAACCTGGTGTTGAAGGCCATCGTCGTCTTCCTGGTCAGCATCCTGCAATCGAAGAAGATCAGGGATCTCATCGAGAGACAGCGCACGCGGAGGGTGGCCGTATCATGAGCGACACCGCCGCCGCCACGACCGGGGCCGCCGCCTCGACGGGCGCCGTCGCCGCGACGGGCGCTGCCGCCACCGGCGCTGCCGTCAGGACCGGGCGAGCCCTCCGGCTCGATCCGAGGCACCTGCCGCTCGCCGTCACCGTCGGCCTGTTCGTCCTCATGTTCGGGGCCGGGTCGCTCCTGTTCGACGGGTTCTTCTCGCTGCAGGTGTTCCTCAACTTCTTCATCGACAACGCGTTCCTGGCGATCACCGCCATCGGGATGACGTTCGTCATCCTCTCCGGCGGGATCGACCTCTCGGTCGGCTCGGTCATCGCGCTGACCACGATGGTCTCGGCGTCGCTCGTCGAGCGGCACGGCGTCAGCCCGGCCGCGGTCATCCCGCTCGTCCTGGCCATGGGCGCGGGCTTCGGCCTCGTGATGGGCGTGATCATCCAGTACTTCGAGGTGCAGCCGTTCATCGTCACCCTGGCGGGCATGTTCCTGGCCCGCGGGCTCTGCTACCTCATCAGCATCGACTCCATCACCATCAAGAACGACTTCTACGTCGACGTCTCGTCGCACCGGATCCCGTTTCTGCTGGACACCTCGATCACCTGGAACGTGATCATCGCGCTCTCGCTGTTCGCCGCGGCCCTTTACCTGGAGCGCTACACGCTCTTCGGCCGCACGGTCTACGCGATCGGCGGCAGCGAGCACTCCGCCCTGCTCATGGGCCTTCCGGTGCCGAGGACCAAGGTGCTCGTCTACACGCTGAGCGGGTTCTGCTCGGCGCTGGCAGGGGTCGCGTTCACCTTCTACATGGTGTCCGGCTACGCGCTGCACGCCGGCGGCATGGAGATGGACGCCATCGCCGCGGTCGTCGTCGGCGGCACGCTGCTGACCGGCGGCTTCGGCACGGTCGTGGGCACCCTGTTCGGCGTGCTCATCTACGGCACCATCCAGACCCTCATCATGTTCGAGGGCACCCTCAGCTCGTGGTGGACGAAGATCGTCATCGGGCTGCTCCTCCTGGTCTCCTGCCTGCTCCAGCGGCTCTTCGCGCGGCGCGCCCGGCCGGCGTGACCGGGGCGCGGGAGCGTCGCTCGCGCTGGTCCGCCTGGATCTGACCGCGGCCGGGCGGGTGGGTGGTGTACGAGCGCGAGGTGCTCTGGGCCGACGCGGAAGAAGGTGACCCGCTGCGCTGAGCTGCGGCGCCGGCGGCAGCGGGTCTATTGGCAACAGCGCTCAGGCCGCGTTCCTCCTCGCCCGCAGCGCTGGCACCACCATACCGTCACGCTCCGTGGCGCGGATGCCTTGGGGGCTCTCGACCGCACCGAGGCTCCCGCGGCTCTCTCCGCCTCTCGCGGCGGCGCCTTCTCCTCGACGGGCTTGCGTGCCGCCGAGAGCTCTGTCCGCAGCGCCCGCACCTCCAGCGCGAACGAATCCCGCTCGGCGCGCGCCAGCCGAGCCGCTTCCAGCGCCTCCTGCCGCTCCTCGTCTGCGGCATCCCGCGCACGCTCCAGCGCGGCGCGCTCCGCGTCCCGCGCCAGCCGGGTCGCCTCGACCTCGCGCTGCGCCGTGTCCCGCGCCAGCCGAGCTGCTTCGGCCTCGCGCTGCGCGGTGTCCCGCGCGAGCCGAGCTGCTTCGGCCTCGCGCTGCGCTTCCCCGACTCCGCGCAGCGCCGCGTCCCGCGCGAGCCGAGCCGCCTCGGCCTCACACCGGGCTTCGCTGACTTCGCGCTGCGCGGTGTCCCGCGCGCGCCGAGCCGCCTCGGCCTCGCGCCGAGCAGCTTCGGCCTCGCGCTGCGCGGTGTCCCGCGCGCGCCGAGCCGCCTCGGCCTCGCGCCGAGCAGCTTCGGCCTCGCGCTGCGCCGCGTTCTGCGCGAGCCGAGCCGCCTCGGCCTCGCGCTGCGCTTCCCCTGCTTCGCGCAGCGCCGCGTCCCGCGCGAGCCGAGCCGCCTCGGCCTCGCGCTGCGCCGCGCCCTCCGCCTGCCGCGCTTCCCCTGCCTCGCGCTGCGCCGCGTCCTGCGTCTGCCGGGCGGCCTCCGCGCCGCGGCGCATCGCCTCGGCCTCGCGCTCCCGCGCCGCCTCGGCACGGGCCGCATCTCCCGCGGCGAGCGCGCGCCGCGCGCCCTCGAGCTCCCTCCGTAGCTGCCGTCGCCCCCGCTCGGCGACGAGCGCCACCGCCGTCAGCGCCGCCGCAAGCAGCGCCATCAGCGCGAGGAGCGCCGGTCCCGTCACCATCCGTCCACCAGAGAGCGCCCACGCTCGATGGCCTCAGCGGCCTCCCGGGGGGTCGTGGGGAAGGGGAGAGCGTCGTGGGGGAGATCGTCGGAAGGGATCACCGCGCACCCGCGAGAGCAAACAGGAGCATCGCCGCCTCTCGACGGCGGCGATGTCCTTGTCGCACACCGCTCGCTGCACGCCAACCGGCCGCCGCCGACGCCGCCGCATTGCGGGTCCGCCGAACCCCTGTGGTAGCCTCGACGCGGCCGCCGGCCCTGAACGAAAGAGGATGCGCGATGCCCTACTCCCAGGCGAAGACGATCCTCGCCCTCCACAGCCCCCTCGGCCCCGACGCCCTCGCCCTCGTCAGGATCCACGGCGAGGAGCGGCTGTCCGGCCTGTTCCGGTTCGAGCTCGACCTCCTGTCCGAGGAGCGGGCCATCGACTTCTCTTCCATCGTCGGTCAGGGCGTCACCGCGGTCATCCGCCTGTCCAGCGGCGGCGCGCGCAGGATCCACGGCGTCGTCACGCGCTTCCGCCAGGCCGGCCGGGTCCACGTGGACGGCGCCAAGCCGAGGACCGCCTACCGTGCCGAGATCCACCCCTGGCTCTGGTTTCTGACCAGGACGACCGACTCTCGCATCTTCCAGGACCGCTCGGTGCCCGACATCGTGAAGCAGATCTTCGACGATCTCGGCTTCTCCGACTATCGCGACGAGCTCACCGGCACGTACGCTCCGCGCGAGGTGTGCGTGCAATACCAGGAGACCGCGTTCCAGTTCGTCTCGCGGCTGCTGGAAGAGGAAGGCATCTATTACTACTTCCAGCACGAGGACGGAAAGCACACGCTGGTCCTCGGCGACGACAGCGCGGGGAACCCGCGCTGCCCCGAGCTCGGCGACGTGCGCCACGTGGGCGCGGCCGAGAGCTCGACCCGCGACGAGGACGCGATGACCGATTGCGAGCTCATCGAGGAGGTCGTGGCGGGGTCGTACGCGGCGACGGACTACAATTACAAGTCGCCCGGCACGTCGCTGCTCAGCCAGGCCAGCGGCGACAGGTCGCAGCTCGCGCTGTTCGAGTATCCCGGCGGCTACGCCGACAAGGGCGCCGGCGACGCGATCGTCACGCGTCGCATCGAGGCGGAGGAGGCCGTGGCGCGGCGGCTCGTGGGCAGCTCGTTCTGCCGCGCGTTCACCGCGGGCCACGCGTTCCAGCTCGTCCAGCACGAGCGCGGCGACGTGAACGGCGCGTACCTGCTGCTCGCCGTCACGCACTCGGCCGACAACGACGAGTACCAGAACTCCTTCGAGGCGATGCCCAGGGAGATCCCGTTTCGCCCCGCGCGCGTGACGCCGAGGCCGATCATCGCGGGCGCCCAGACGGCCGTCGTCGTCGGCAAGAGCGGCGAGGAGATCTGGACCGACGAGCTCGGCCGCATCAAGGTGCAGTTTCACTGGGACCGGTACGGCAAGCGCGACGAGAACAGCTCCTGCTGGATCCGCGTGGCCCAGTCCTGGGCCGGGAAGGGGTGGGGGAGCTGGTTCTTGCCGCGCATCGGCCAGGAGGTCGTGGTCAGCTTCCTCGGCGGCGATCCCGACCGGCCGCTCTGCACCGGGTCGGTGTACAACGCGGAGCAGACGGTCCCCTACGCGCTGCCCGGCGAGCAGACGAAGAGCACCCTCCTGTCGCGCTCGTCGAAGGACGGCAGCGCGGGCAACGAGCTCCGCTTCGAGGACCGGAAGGGCAGCGAGGAGCTCTACATGCACGCCCAGAAGGACATGGTCGTCGAGGTGGAGAACGACGCCACGATCGGTATCAAGCACGACCAGTCGATCACGATCGATCGCGATCAGACGCTGTCGGTGGGCGGAGACCAGACGATCAGCGTCGCCAAGAGCCGCGTGGTGACGGTCGAGAAAGGGGACGAGCTGCTCACGGTGTCCAAGGGCAACCGCGCGATCGACGTGTCCAAGGGCAACGAGTCGCACGCGGTGAAGGGTACGCGCGAGCTCTCGGTCGAGGGGGACGAGACCCACGCGAACAAGGGCAATTTCACCCAGGCGGTCGAGGGCAATTACGTGCTCCGGGTGAAGGGGAACCTGGTCATCGAGGCCAAGACGGTGACCCTCAAGAGCGAGCAGGCGATGAACCTCAAGGCGGGGAAGGCGCTGAAGGGCGAGTCCGGCGCGGATCTCACGCTGAAGGCCGGGGGGAAGGCCGCGATCAAGGGCAGCGAGGTGAAGAACAACTGACGTCCGCCCGGGCGTGGGCGAGCGCGTCGCGAAAGGAGCGCCCGTGTCGATCACCGAGGACGAGGTCTTCGCGCAGGCCGTGGACAACGCCGGGTTCCTCTGGTGCCAGCGGGACGGCGCGGTGCGCGATCCGCGGTATGATCTGAAGGATCTGGCCGAGCTGGACGGCCGGCTCGCGGCGCAGCTCGAGCTGCTCGGGCGGGGCGGCGAGGCGGCGTGGGGCGGGTGCGCGGCCGCGGCGGAGGAAGGGGGGGCGGGCGAGGTGTTCGCGGCGCTGTCGCTCGCGCTCGCGCGGCGGGATCAGGGGGCGATCGCGGCGCTGATCGCGCGGGGGATCGACGCGCCGGGGATCGCGCGCGGCGTGGTGTCCGCGCTCGGGTGGGCGGCGCCGGAGCGCGTGAGGGACGTGCTGCCGGCGCTGCTCGGCGCGAGCGCGGAGGAGCAGCCGGCGCTCCGGGCGATGGGCATCGCCGCGAGCGCGGCGCGTCGGCGGGATCCGGGGCCAGCGCTCCGGGAGGCGCTCTCCGCGGAGGACGCGCGGCTGCGGGCGCGGGCGCTCAAGGCGCTCGGGGAGCTCGGGTTCGTGGAGGGGCTCGACGATGCGCGGCGGGCGCTCGGCGCAGAGGACGCATCGGTGCGGTTCTGGGCGGCGTGGTCGACGGCGCTGCTCGAGGACGGGCGGGGCGTGGATGTGCTGCTCGAGATCGCGGCCGGCGGCGGTGCGTTCGCGGAGCGGGCCGCGGGCGTGGCGCTGCGGCGGCTCGCCCCGCCTGCGGGGGCGCGATGGCTCCGGGGGCTCGGGGGGGCGCCGGGGATGGAGAGAGTGCGCGTGGCGATCGCGGGGGTGGGGGCGCTCGGGGATCCGGCGCACGTGCCGTGGCTCATCGAGCGGATGAGCGCGCCCCGGCTGGCCCGGCTGGCGGGCGGGGCGCTGACGTTGATCACCGGGGTGGATCTCGTGCGGGAGGAGCTCGAGGGGCCCGCGCTGGAGGAAGCCGGGCCGAGCGACGACTCGGAGGACGAGGACGTGGGGCCCGACCCGGACGACGGGCTGCCGTGGCCCGACGCGGTGGCCGTGGGGCGGTGGTGGGCGCGGCGGCGAGGGGACTTCGTGGCGGGCAGGAGGCACCTCGGGGGGAGGGCGATCGACGTGGCGGGGCTGCACGAGGTGCTGCGGCGCGGGCGCCAGCCGGCGCGGGAGGCGGCGGCGATCGAGCGGTGCTTCCTGCGGCCGCGGCTGGGGGTGTTCGAGGTGCGCGCGCGGGGGGATGCGCAGCGGGCGGAGCTCGGGGGGTAGAGCTCGGCGCGCGGAGATAGAGCTCGGCGAGCAGGGGAGGAGAGCGCCAGGCCGGCCGCGCGCGGCGCGCTCGTGGCTCGCGTGCGGCCGGGCCTTGCGGCCGGGCGTGGGCGGGACGCAAGCTCAGGGCATGGCGCGCCGCTTCAACACGGCCGGGCCCTGCCGCCCGGACTGGCACTACATGATCCCGGCGGAGCGGCGTTTGCCCGAGGCGCCCGGGCTCGTGGAGCAGATGGGGTACTTCGTGGTGCACGCGCCGCGACAGACGGGCAAGACCACGGCGCTGCGGGCGCTGGCGCGGCGGCTGACGGCGTCGGGGCGCTTCGCGGCGCTGCTCTTCTCGTGTGAGGAAGGAGAGGCGGCCGGAGATGATTACGGCTCGGCGCAGCGGGCGATCGTGCGGCAGATCGACTGGCGGGCAGAGATCGAGCTGCCGCCGGAGCTGAGGCCGCCGTCCGTCCCCGAGGAGGGAGACGAAGGGCTCCTGGGTCTCAAGCTGGCCGCGTGGGCGCGCGCGTGCCCGCGGCCGCTGGCGCTGTTCTTCGACGAGATCGACGCGCTCCGAGGCCAGAGCCTGATCAGCGTGCTGCGCCAGCTCCGGGCCGGGTTCGCCGAGCGACCTGCCGATTTCCCCGCCTCGGTGGCGCTGTGCGGCCTGCGCGACGTGCGCGAGTACAAGGCCGCGAGCGGGGGGGATCCGGGCCGGCTCGGCACGGCGAGCCCGTTCAACATCAAGATCGAGTCGCTCCGGATCGGCGATTTCGATCGCGACGAGGTGCGCGACCTGTACGGCCAGCACACCGCCGAGACCGGCCAGGTGTTCACCGAGGAGGCCATCGAGCGCGCCTTCACGCTGACGGCCGGCCAGCCGTGGCTGGTCAACGCGCTCGCCCGGGAGATCGTGGAGAAGCTCGCCGTCCCGCCGGACGAGCCGATCACCGCGGCTCACGTCGAGGAGGCGAAGGAGCGGCTCATCCTCGCGCGCGCGACGCACCTCGACTCGCTCGTCGCGCGCCTGCACGAGCCGCGCATCCGGCGCGTGCTCGAGCCGCTCCTCGCGGGCGCGCTCCCGGCCGGCGGAGACGCGTACCAGGACGAGCTGCGGTACGCGCGGGATCTCGGGTTGCTCGCGCCGGACAACCCTGCGCGCGTCGCGAACCCCATCTACCGCGAGGTGATCGCGCGGGTGCTCGCCGGCGACGTCGAGCCGGTGGTGCTGGCGGAGCCGAAGCGCTTCGTGCTGCCGGACGGCCGACTCGACGTGGCGCGGCTGCTCCAGGAGTTCGCCGCGTTCTGGCGGGAGCACGGCGAGGCGCTCGCGGGGAGCCTGGGATACCACGAGGTCGCGCCGCAGATCGTGCTGATGGCCTTCCTGCAGCGGGTGGTGAACGGCGGTGGGACGATCGACCGCGAATACGGCCTCGGCCGGGGGCGGATCGACCTGCTCGTGCGCTGGCCGTACCGCGACGCCGAGGGGCGGCGGACGGTGCAGCGGGCTGCGCTGGAGCTGAAGGTGTGGCGCGAGGGGGAGAAGAGCCCGCTGCCGAAGGGGCTGGCGCAGCTCGACGGGTACCTCGCGCAGCTCGGGCTCGACGAGGGGGTGCTCGTGCTCTTCGATCGGCGCAAGGAGGCGGGGGATGCGGAGGCGCGCACGCGGTTCGAGGAGGCGAGGACGGTGGCGGGGAGGCGGGTGACGCTGCTCTGGGCGTGAGGGGCCAATAGCCGAGCCGCGCGGAGGATTGCCATCGCGGTCGTCAGGGCAGTCGCGGTAGGGAGGGCCCTGTGTCGACATACTGGCGACTCGGGCCGTCCCTGCGCAGATCCCAGCGAGCGCTGCTACTGGATGGGTGTCAGAGAAGTCACGCGGCCCGCCTCGATCAGTTGGTCCAGTCGCCGCCGGTACGCTGCACAGACCTTCTGATGGCTTCTACGAGCGCGATGACCATGGAGCACGCCCAAACCTCGCTGAGCGCTGTGTTTCGTGCAGGAGCGCTGTGTCCGGCTGAGCCGGGCCCTGAGGTGTTCGTGATGCGGCCGTGATCATGCACGAGACCGACCGACCCGAAAACCTGAGGTTGCAGGACGGGGCCGGTTGCCTCGCCGAAGTGCGACTGTAGTACTTGAAATGGCTCTGAGCAGCCGATGCCCGGCCACCCCGCCTTGATCTTTCTACAGAAATATCACAGAATCATGGATTCTGTCCGCAGGTGTGAGATGATGTGTTTCCGAACCATGCCTCGTCAAAAGCCGCGCATGCCGCGGTGAACCGGAGCGAGTGTCGCTTCACTGGAGATGGTCTCGATGACGCAGCGGTTGCTCAAGCAGATCTTGCAGAAAGGCAGTAACAAAATCACGAGCATCAAGGACGGCGCCTTGTACTGCAAGGTGCTCGACGCCTTCCGCGACATCTCGAAGAAGCAGGGGGTACCGGTCAAGTTTCTGCCGCCCAAGACGCCGATCGTCCGGTGGACGGAGCCTCATTTCGCCCTCACGCGGAGCCAGATCGTCCAGCTCTCGAAGCACAATAAGTTTTCCGACAGCAATCGATGGAGTGGTGTTTTTCCTCACGACGACACGGACGGCGTCGCGGGGTCGTACTGGGGCGAGACCCAGGCGGTGAGCGCCGAAAGAATCCATTACGCCATTTGGAAGAAAGCTGCGGAGATCAAGGGGTATGGTACGCTCCCGGTGCTCACGAAGAACGGTCACATCGTACTCGAGCCCGTCGCATTCCAGCAGGGGATCGTCTTGCTCTGCGAGATCAACCGTCCGGTCAAGATGGTCGATACCAAATCCTTGATCGAGCGCCTTAGCGACTATCCGACGCTAAAGAGCCTCGGCGTCAAGGGGCTTGAAAGCGCCGTGCTCCACCCGGATGACCACTCCGGTGCGCGCGCCATCTCCGTCGGGATCATGCTCGCAAACCGGGACCTGTGGAGCAAACAGGACCGCATCGAGGAACTGTACCAAGGGCTCGTCGTCAGAAGCGCCCGGATCCAGCCCGGTGAGCAGGGTAACAATGTCGTTTTCCTCGAACTTCCGGGGATCGAGACGATGCTACCACTCGAACCGAAAGCCCTGATCTCGGTCCGCAACACCGACACGGATGGGAAGGTACATTCCCGTTACGTGCCGCTCGATGCCACGGGGGATAATCAGCAGGAGATGGTGGAGCGAGTTGTCAAGGATCAGGAGGCATTTTGGACAGGGTAAGGAGGCCTGACGAGGCGTTTTCGAGGTGTTAGTGACCACCGCGCTTACGAGCTCCTGTAGGGGGTCGAAGTTGCGCTCGCTTGAAGCAGCGGTGCCGCGCTAGGTCATCCATTCGCTCGGCTCCAGGAAGCGGAGCGTAGGGAAGCCCGAGGAGAGCAGATGATCCCGTACCTTGGCGTGGATCAGGATCGTGCTCGTGTTCTCCGCGAGTCGGAACATCAGCGCGCCGAGCGCCTTGCCCTCGTCCACCACGAGCTCGTCGAAGCTGGTATCGATCCGCGCGTCACCATCGTGGCTCTCCCAGACGGAGCTCGCGAGATCGGCCGCCGCGACCAGCCCCACGATGTTCACGGCCCGGTAGTCGTAGGTCTGCCCGGTGTCCGTGTTCTTGAGCACGGCCCGGTAATGGTCGATGTTGTCGACGCCGCACGCGAGCAGGGCAGACACCAGCCGTCCGGACATCAGGCACATGTTGCCGTCGTACATCTCCGACGGCTCGCCTCGGTAGCCGCCCACGGGGACGAGATCCACCTCGATCGGGTCGGGCAGCGCCGCCTGGAAGCGCTGCCCCAAGGACCAGCTGTCGACCCCATCGAAATCGAGCCCGTCCTGGAGGTCGAGGTACCCCTCGTCCTCGTCCTGCGGCACCTCGTAGCTAAGGACATAGTACATCGTGAGCCCTCATCGCGATTTCATGAGCTTCGACTTTTCGGAGGTATAGATCCCCGACGCCGTCGGCCAGCGTCCGGGCGGGCCCTTCAGGAAGCCTCGATACCGTCTGGAGAGCGCGTTGAGCCGTCCCACCAGGCCGAAAGGAGGCCGCTTCGCGTTCTTCATTTCCTTGCGGCAGACGGGACATCGAGCGTCCTTCTTGACGAGCTTGTCCGCGATCGCGCTCAGGCTCTGGCTGGCCTTCTGGTTGTACTGCGCGTGCGCGTTGTGAAACTGGGCGCCTGCGACCTTCATGGCCTGGATGGCGTACGCGTCTCGGTCCAGCGTCCCCCATCCGTTCGCCGGGTACGTGGGCAGCCATACCCCGTTCTTCCGATCGTTCACGTCGTACCCGACGTCCCCGTCCACCGTGTCTCCCTTCTTCATGAATTTGAGCAATTTCGTCGCCTTCTTGAGGGAGGCGTTGCCGGGGATGAGGTGGTGCGCCGCCGGCGTGATCTCGATTTCGTCTCCCGAGACCCGCGCGGTCCACGAGGGGCGATGCCCCAGCGCCTGCCCGAGCTTGCTCGAGCTGTTCGCCATGGAATTCTCCGCGCTATCTACGGAGTTGGGATCTTCGTCGAGCTTGTTTTCGACGGTTTGCTCCGGCTGCTCGGTGCAGTACCAGCAGTTGTCCTTCTCAGGGCTCACGAGGTCCATCGCGATGGATTCGCCGATCTGAGTCATCGCAGCGGTCTCCTGTTATCCCATGATGTTCTTCTTGTTGTGAAACAGCGGATCCCCCATCCGGCACACGTTCTTGCCCTCGAACTTCACGTCGAACGAATACAGCATGAACTCGCACTCCCCCCGGTTGCACGAGCTCATCACGCCGCCGGCCGTCCCTGCCTCGTCGCCGCTCGACTTCGTGTACTTGGCCCCCTTCACCATCGGCATCTTCCCGTCGCACGTAACCTTCTTCGGCCCATCCGACGTGTCCGACGCCTGCCCGATGTTCGGGTAGGGGATCGGCACCGGCCCGCCGGGGGTCGGCGTCTTGCAGACGTCGGGGAAGACCATGCTCATGCCGCCGCTCTGCTTGTGCACCACCCCGCGCATGTTCGCGAACACCGTCGTTCCCATCGCCTTGCTCCTCCGTCTGTCGAATCAGACCTTGTCCAGGATCGCCGCGCCGCGCGCCGTCAGATCCGACGGCGCCCACACGAGGCAGCGGGAGGGGCGGTGGCCCTCCACCAGGGACAGCGCCGCCAGCCCCACGAGCATCGCCCCGAGCGCCGCCCCCGCGTCGCCCACGCAGTCCGCCGGGTGCTCGAGCACGAAGTCCTCGGCGATCCTCTTCTTGTGCCGCGCCAGCGCCACACCCCACTCCTTGGCAAAGAAGGTCTCGCCGTTGAAGCCGGCAACCACCGTCCGTACGGACTCTCCCGGCGCGGCCGCGAACGCCGCCTTCATCGCCGCGTCCAGCCCCTCGCCGCGGTACGCCGCCCCGTTGTTGTAGCGGTGCCCTTCCTCGTCCGCCGTCCCCACCGAGACGATCCGCGACAGCGCCGTCCCTCCGTGCGCCGCTCCCGGCCGCGCGAGCAGCAGGAACGCCGCCCCCTCGCCCGGGATGAAGCCGTCGAAGATCCCGTGCGCGCGCAGCCGCTCCTCCAGGTCCAGCGTCCCGAGCAAGTACAGGTCGAGGAGCGTATCCACGCCGCCCACCACGACGCGATCATACCGGCGCGCGGAGAGCCCCTCCAGCGCCGCGGCGAGCGCCAGGAAGACGCCCGCCCGGCCCGCCGGGAACACCCGGCTGCGCGCTAGATCGATCGCGATGTCGGCCTGCGCCGCGAGCTGCTCCAGGAAGACCGGCCCGGCAGGCGCAGGACGGCCCTCCGGAAACGCTTCTGGCCCCGCCAGCAGCACCGCGGTCAGCCCCGGCGGCGCGCCCTCGAGGCACGCGCGCAGCGCTGGACCCGAGAGGCGCAGCATCCGGATCTGCCGCGCCGTCAGCCCGGCAGTCTTCTCAATCACCGGCGCGAGCGGCGGCAGATCCGGCGTGGCCACGAGCGCCATCACCAGGGGATTGAAGCGCCTGTCCAGGACCGAGGTCTCCTGGAACCGGGATATCCCCGCCCGGACCGCCGCGCTCGTCACCTCGGCGCTCAGCCCGACGGAGCTCACCATGCCGACCCGCAGGATGTCCGCGCCCGGCGCCGCCATCACGACCTCCGCCCGCTCAGCTCGATTCGCTTCGCATCAATCTCCACCAGACTCACCTTGAGCGCGCGCTTGTCGCACCCCACCGCGCTCAGCCACACCATCCCGAGCCGCCCCTCGCCAGGCTCGAGCACCACCGTCTGCAACCGCATCGGCGGCCGCTCGACATCGCGATCGATCGTGACCTTCACATCGAGCTCGCACGCCGGCAACCGCACCTCCCACGGATCCAGCGCGGCGTTCTGCACCTTGACCGGCTCGCCGCCGCACAGGTAGCCCGGACACACGAGCCCCGGCGAGGCCGCATTGAAGAAGCGCGCGTCGAAGTCCTTCGGCAAGTACGGCGCCCGCGTCTCCTGCCACGCCTCGTCGTAGGTCCCCGCATACCGCCGGCGCGGCTCCCACGAGGGCGCGATGAAGCCGAACCCCGCGGGCGGCGGGCGGTCGCGCGTGCCCGAGATGAGGTGCGCCGGGTCCTCCAGGTTGGGCAGCCGCCGTACCGCCTTGTCCGGCGGCGCGCTCCGCAGGCCGAAGCCGACGCCCACCGGGTTGCGCGGATCGATCTCCAGCGGACCCTTCTCCGGATCGTGCTTGAGCACGCCGCCGAAGGCGCGCTCGTAGACGAGCGGCATGCGCTCGAACGGGATCGGCGGAGAGATGCGGAGATCGAGCGGTCCGCGCCATTCCCGATCGCCGAAGACGCGGACCACCTTGGCGACCGGACCGACAACCAGCGACACATCGACCGATGGCGCCGGGCGCCCGCGCGGCGCCCACGCCTCGCCGAGCAGCACCACGTCGGTTGCCGGCTTGCCGAGGTGGAGATCGGCGGCGTGCTTCAAGCTGGTCTGCCCCGGCTCCCCCCAGTACTCGTCCGCGAGCTTCACCGGCTCCTGCTCCTCGGCGACGCGCAGCGCGCCGCCGCGCAGCGCGAAGGTCGCGCGGACCGCGACGTACAGCGTGTCCACCCCGTGCGCGTCCGGAAAGAGCGCGATGTTCGCCTTGAAGGGACTTGTGTTCTTGAGCTGCAGCATGGCTCAGACGTCGTATGTCGTTTCCTGCGCTGGCCCTTGTGCGAGCTCCAGTGCGTCGAGCTCCGCCTGGCGCTGCGCGCGCCAATCACGTGTAGGATACAGATACGGGTTCGCGTTGACGATTTGCCACGAACGCAGCGGGCCCTTGGCGCTTCCGACTACGACGAGGAACGCGTCCGGTCGAAGATCGCTCCCCAGGTACTCGATGTTGACACGCATCCAGCCTGCTTCCTCGCCGAGCATGCTGACGATCTCCCTTTCCATCTTGTACCAGGGACCACCGCTCATGTTCACGAGACCGTGCATCGCTACGAGGTTTGCCCGTCGATTCGGCCCCCCGAAGCATCGAGCGATAAGGTGACCACGGTGATCGAAGCCTGTCCGCTCGTGGACTCCATTCGCAGGTCGATAGGGCCATCGGAGATGCCGGATCTCACCCGCGATCTGGAGCGTCCGCGCGCAGCGCGCCCCAAAATGCTCGACCTTCGCCTCGAACACAGTGCGCCGATCCAGCCCGAGCAGCTCGATCGTTCGGACAATGCTCATGCGAACCTCGCGCCATGAGCCGTCGCCGATTCACCATCGCGCATCGAACCGCCGTGCTCCGTGGCGGGCGCGCCCCGCAGCGCCGCCCCCCGCAGCCTCTTCTCGACCGCCTCCCGCCTCCGCGCCCCGCCGCCGAGGCACGCCGTCGTCCCGAGCCGCGCCCCGTGCCGCCGCCCGAGCCGCGCCGCCGGCGCCTCCTCGGCGCGCAGCCGCAACAGCACCGTGAAGCTCAGCACCTCGCCCGCGTAGAACCGCGTCAGCGCGCACAGCGGCCCGAGCAGGTCCCCTCCGGGCAAGCAGCGCAGGTAGTCCTCGAGCGACAGCGGCCCCACGACGAGCTCGAACCCCGCCTCCTGGTCCCACGCCCGCCGCCCCAGAATAGCCCCCTCCCCGAGCCCCCGGTTGCGCCCCGACGGCCCGATCGCCGTCCGGTCGCTCTCCTCGATCGGGTGGTACGCCCCCGTCAGCGGCGCCCCCTCGACCGGCACCCCGAGGTGATGCCGCAACAGCGCCGTGAGCCCCGCCATCGGCCGCACCTCCCGCGCCATGAGCGCCGCCGGCTCCAGCAGCGCGCGGTCGCTCACCGGGAGCCTCCCGCGCAGCGACGGCAGCCCGAGGCCGACCAGCGCGTGCAGGTACCGCGCGGCGTCGTCCTGCTCCGGAGACGCCACGCCGAGCCCGATCCGGTGCCGCTTGCGGATCCGGTACACCAGCGACAGCAGCCGGTGGTTGAAGATGTCCAGGAAGTCGCGCAGCGCGAAATCGCGCCGCGCCGCCCGCTGGTACACGAGCTCCGCGAACGGCGGCGGCAGCGGCCCGAGCGCGCCCGCGAGGCTCAGGAAGCTCGCCGTCAGCACCGCCTTCTCCCCCGCGCGCGCCGGGCGCTCGATCCCCGCCACCTCCGTCTCGGGGAACGCAAGGTCGATCGCGCCGCGCAGCCGCACCGCCTCGGCCGCGGGCTCGGCGCCCTCACCCACGCTCCGGCAGCCCGAAGCCCGCGCCTCGAGCAGCGCCACCGCCTGGAAGAAATCGAACCGGCGGCCCTCGGCGAAGAGCCGGTCCTCGGCCTCCACCGGAGCCGCGCCTTCGCCTAGAGAAGCGCCTTTGCCCCCGCCCTCGGTCGCCATCGCTTCCATACCTCCGCGCGCCCCGTGCTCCTCAGCACGAGCTCCGTGAACGAGTTGATGTGCGCATGCAGCGAGAGATACCGGCTCAGCACCTCCGCGAACAACAGCGGGCTCGACCCGACGAACTGCTCCTCGTCGAGCGTCAGCGTCACCTCGGTCCCGCGGCAGAACCCGCGCCACGCGTCCGCGCCGATCCGCCGCGTCACAGTCCGCGCCGACACGTCCGCGATGCCCTGGATCTGCCGCTCCGCCTCGGGGATCGACGCGAAGAGATAGACGCGCAAGATCTCCCTCAGCGCGTCCGCCCCGCCCGGCCCCGACAGCGAGAGGTGGTTGAGCGACAGGTTCGAGACGAGCCGCCAGAGCGCCTGTCCGCCGAGCGGAGGCTCGCGCTGCGGCGTCGGCTTCGTGAGGCACGTGATGCGGCCCATCGCCGCGCCGCGCTCCAGCGAGAGCGGCACGCCGGCCGACATCTCCTCGGGGAGATCGCGGTTGGTGCACAGCACCGAGGCGTACACCACCCGGGAAGGGGGCCGCCGCGGCGAGAGGTCGAGATCGACGAACGACAGCAGCACGTCCGTGCCAGGCACGTCCTCGCGCGCCGTCGCCACCCGGCGGGCATGCCAGAACGCCCGCGGGCCCGCGCCCTCGGCGTGGTGCGTGAACGAGAAGAACGGCGCGTACTCCACCTGCACCGCCTCGCCCGGCGCCGTCGCCGTGACCTTGTGCACCGAGTGGATCTCCGTCGTCCGCTCCCGGCGCGCGTCCGCGACCAGGCGGTACTCCGGAAAGCGGTGATCCACCCGGATCGGCTCGGTCGTGCGCGGAAACAGGTTGATGATCGGCGTGCAGCCGAGCCGGAAGGTGTCAGTCCGCACCACCACGCTCGCGGGCGGGCGCTGGTCGAGCAGGAACAGGAGCTCGCACGCCGTGCCCTCGGGCAGGCGCGTGAGCTCGACGTCGAAGAAGAGGAACTTCTCGGGAAAGGCGAAGTACTCCTGGACCAGCCGGTGCCCGGGAGACGCGTGCACGGGGTAGGGGAGCGCCTCCTCGTCGGGCCCGAAGCCGACCGGGTGGAGGCGCGCCTCCGCGAGGTCGCGGCCGCCGCCCTCGCCGGCGCACAGGACGCGCAGCGTGTGGCCGAAGAGCAGCTCGTACAGGCGGTGGCCGTTCAGGCCGCCGCCGCTCAGGAAGAAGCGCAGCCGCCGCACCCCGAGCGCGCGCAGCGGCGGGCCGCCGCTCCGCAGGCGGACGCGGAGCGCCGCCATCACCCCGCCCGAGCCCGGCGGCAGATCCAGCGCCTCCGGCGCGCCGAAGCCGGCGGCCTCGACCTCGATCGGCCAGAGCGTGACCGGCGCGCACGTCCGGAACCGGCAGGTCGGGCCCCCGCGCGCCTCCGCGAAGAGCGGCGTGTTCCGCTCGATCACGTGGCCCGACGTCAGCTTGCTGTCCCTCGGGCTCACCTCGAACGCCGCGATCGCCATCGACGGGATGGGCGAGAGCAGCGGCGGATACAGGACGCCGAGCAGCGACGTCGTGAGCTCGGGGAGATCGCTGTCGAGGCGGTGCTGGAGGCGCGCCGTCAGGAACGCGAACGACTCGATGAGCCGCTCGACGTGCGGATCCGCGGCGTGGCGCTCCTCCAGGCCGAGGCGCGCGGCGATCTTCGGGTATGCCGCGGCGAACTCGGCGCCGCGCTCTCGCAGGTAGGCGAGCTCGCGGGCGTAGAGATCGAGCAGCTCCGCGTCGCGGTCGCCCGTCGTCACCCGGCCTCCGGCAGCGGCAGGGTGAAGCTGAGCGGCTCGCGGACCCGCTCGGTGACGAGCAGCGCGCTGACGGCGGCGCGGTACCGCGCGTCGCCGTCCGCGGGGGGGAGCAGCTCGACCTCGACCCGCGCGAGGCGCGGCTCGTACGCCTCGACCGTCTGCTGGATGAGCCGCGCGACGCGGAACCGCTCCTCCTTGATGACGCCGCGGCCGCCGAGCTCCAGGTCGGGCAGGCCGTAGTCGAGCACCGTGCGCCGGCGCGCGAGGGCGACGTCCCCGGGCACGGGGCAGCGCGTGCCGAGCAGCCGCTCGAGCTCGCGGCGCACCGAGGCGCGCAGCGCGTCGAGGTCGTGGCTGCGCCTCGGCCGCGCCTCGCTGCGCTGCGCTGGATTGTCGTCGACCAGGCGGTCGAAGAGCGGCACGCGCCCCGCGTCCGCGGCTCCCCAGCTATCGTCCATCCCGCGCCCCTGTCCACGAGGCCGGCGAGGCGGCGCGCCGCCGGCCCCGCGCGATCACTTGCCCTTGTTCTCTTCGAGGCTGAAGCTCGCCGAGCTCTTCCCCTTGGCCCCGCCCGGCGCCTCCTGCTTCTGCTGGGCGTACTCCCAGGTGATCTTCTTGTAGCTGAACGTGACGTTCTCGATCGGCTGGTCCGAGCCGCCGGTCACCGAGACGGACGTGATGATGCAGCTCTCGAACGTGTACGTCATGTACTTGTGCGGCGCCCCGGCGGCGTCCGCCTTCCAGAGGTGCACCTTCATCGTCTTGATGTCCTCGCCGCCGCAGCACTTCAGGTTGAGCGTCGGCGAGGCGATGTCGAGGTACTTGGTGACCGTGAAGTCGTTGTGCACGGAGCGGCCGCTCGCGCGGCTCGTGTTCGACGGGCCCGCCGTGAGCGGCATGGACACGCCATGATTGAAGGACAGGAGCTCGATCGTGTCCTTGCCCTGCGCCGACGTGCTCTCGCCCTTGATGCCATCAATTTCCCAGTAGACGTTCTGCATGGCTCATCCCTCCTCTATCGACGATCCTCGTGCGGCCCGCGCGCGGCCGCCCCACCTGCGGGGCGCCGCCGCGCGCGGCCTGCTCTCATGTTTCGCGGCGCGCGCCGCGCCCCTTCACGCCGCCGGCGGCGGCAGCTCCGCGACGAGCCGCATCGAGACCGTGAGCTCGTTGAGCTGGAAATGCGGCTTCAGGAACGCCACCGCGCGGTACGCGCCGGGCTTGCCGGGGACCTCGGTGACGTCGATCCGGGCCTCGCGCAGCGGCAGCCGCGCCTTCGTCTCCTGGCCGGCGCCGTCGTTGAGGAGCACGTACTCGGCGATCCAGTTGTTGAGGTAGTTGGCGACGCCCTCCTGCGAGGTGAAGCTCCCGATCTTGTCGCGCATGAGCACCTTGATGTAGTGCGCGAACCGGGACGCCGCGAGGACGTACGGGAGCTGCGCGCTCAGCCGCGCGTTCGCGTTCGCCTGCGGCAGGTTGTACGTCTTCGGCTTGTTCGTGGTGCTGCCGCCGAAGAAGGCCGCCTGCGCGCTCCCCTTCTTGTAGCAGAGCCCGATGAAGCCGAGCTCCGACAGCTCGTTCTCGCGCCGGTCGGTGATGGCGACCTCGGTCGGGATCTTGGCGACGATGTCTCCCTCGCTCGTCTTGAACGTGTGCAGCGGGAGGTTCTCGACGAGGCCGCCGCCCTCGACGCCGCGGATCGCGGCGCACCAGCCGTAGAGCGCGAAGGCGTTCGTGATCCGCTGCGCGAGCGCGTAGGCCGCGTTCCCCCAGAGGAAGTTGCCGTCGCCCTCGCCCACCTGCTCCTCGTAGTTGAACCCCTCGACCGGGGCGCTCTTCGGCCCGTACGGGAGGCGCATCAGGACGTGCGGGAGCACCAGCCCGACGTAGCGGGAGTCCTCCGTCTCGCGGAACTCGCGCCACTTGATGAGCTGCGTGCTCTCGAACACCTTGGCGAGGTCGCCGGGCACGCCGATCTGGGTGAAGCTCGGCATGTCGAAGAGCTCGGGCGACGCCGCCGCGATGAACGGCGCGTGCGCCGCGGCGGCCACCTTGGAGAGCTCGGTGAGCAGGTAGACGTCGGGGTTCGTGCCGTCGAACTCGTAGTCGCCGACGAGCAGCCCGTACGGCGCGCCGCCGAAGGTCCCGTACTCCTCCTCGTACACCTTCTTGAAGGTGGCGCTCCGGTCGAACTCCGCCGCGCCCTCGAAGTCCTTGCGCAGCTCGTCCTTCCTCACGTTGAGCACGCGCAGCTTCAGCCGCGTCGACGTCTCGGTGTTCATGACGAGGTAGCTCAGCCCCCGCCAGCGCGCCTCGACCCGCTGGAGCTCCTTGTGATGCAGGATGGCGTCGAGCTGCGCGCTGATGCGCGCGTCGATCTCGGCGATGCGCGCCTCGATGGCCGCCACCGTGTCCTTGCCGAGCTTCATGTTCTCGTCGAGGACCTGGTTCACGAACTCGTCGATGAGGTCGCGCGCGTGCCTCCGCTGCGGCTCCGCGTCGCCGCGGACCATCCCCTGCGCGAGGATCTGGTCGATCAGGCTCATCTCCTCGGCCGGGGCCGCCTCCGCCGAGCCGACCGCCTGCGTGCTCTCATCCGCCATGGCTCTCCCCCTCTCCGTTCAATGATTTCGGCTCACCGCCCCGGCCCTTCTCGAGCTCTTGCTTGAGCGCCTGGAGCTTGCTCGTGTCCTCGACGACCTGCTTGAGCAGCCCGCTCAGATCGTCGTTGCCCTCCAGCTTCGCGAGCAGGTCGTTCAGCCGCTCCCGCGCGCGGAGCAGCGCGCGGAGCGGCTCGACCTGCTCCACGATCTGCTCGGGCCGGAAGTCATCCATGCTCTTGAAGGAGAGGCTGACCTTCAGCTTGCCGCCCTCGTCCGTGAGCTTGTTGTCGACGAGGCACGTGACCTCGGGCTTCATCGCCCCGAGGACCTCGTTGAAGTTGTCGCGATCGATCTCCACGAACTTGCGGTCCTTGAGCTTCGGCCGCGGCGCCTCGGAGGTGCCCGACAGGTCCGTCATGATCCCGACGACGAACGGGATCTCCTTCTTCTCGATCGCGCCGCCGGTCTCGACATCATAGGTGATCTGGACCCGCGGCGGGCGGTTCCTGCTCAGCCATTGTTGCTTGCTCTCTGCCATGGTCGTTCCTTTCTCCCGCGGCCTCGGCCGGGCGTGCAGCTCGCGCGGACGCTCTGCCCGAGGCCCATCCACCCTCGCGCGGCCGGGCCGACCCGATCGATGGATCGGGCCGGCGCCGGCGGTTCATCGGATCATCCGGCGTCGTCCTCCCCCCGGCCTCGCATGCCGAGCAGTCGATAGATCGCGACCAGGTCGTCCGCGCTCGACACGAACTCGCCGAGCAGCTCCGCGAGCGACATGTTGCCCCAGGAGATCGCGCGCTTCACGAGGTAAGGGACGGGGCTGTGCGGCTCGGTGCGAAGCAGGTAGTCGGCCGCCTCGTTGAGCTGGCGATATGCCTCCACCCGACTCTGGATCGCGGCGCCCGGAGCCCGCGCGGGCGCCGGGGCGGCCGCGCCCTGCTGCGCCGGGGCCTCGCCGGCGGCGGGCGCCGGCGCGTCGCCGTCCCCCGCCGGCTCGCCGAGTGCGGAGGCCGTCGCGGCGCCGAGCAGGCGCAGCGCGCCGCGGGCGCGGTGCAGGACCGGCGGGCGCTCCATCCTCGCCGCGAGGCTCCGCTCCAGCAGCTCGGCCGCGGCCAGGGCGGCGCGCGCGTCGCGCTGGAGCGCCACCCACCGCGCGCGATCGACGAGGGACAGGCGCGCCGCGAGCGCCTCGGGCGAGCGCGCGTCGTCGCCCGGGCCGCCGCCCTCCATCCGGCCGCTCTCCCAGTCGGCGAGCGTGCACGGGGGCCGCTCCTCGGTGCCGTCGATGAGGGGCAGCCGCCGGAGCCTCCGCGCGAGCGCCTCGTCGAGCCAGCCGACGAGGTCGCCGCGCGCCTCGAGCCCGTCGTCGTCGAGCGCCGGGAACATCGCGTCCCAGTAGCGATCGCAGAGCCCCGCGAGCAGCCGGAGCCCCGGCGCCGCCGCGCCGACCCCGCCGAGCTGCGCCCACGCGTCCGCGAGCCAGACGGCGAGCTGCAGGTCCTTGGAGCGGCGCTCGAGCGCCTCGGCGCAGAGCTCGACCACGAGCTTCCAGTCCGCCGTCTTGAGGCGCGTCACCCACACGCCCTGCGGGAGCGTCGGGTCGTCCTCGCGCCGGGCCTCGCGGACGCGATCGTAGGTGCCCTCGTAGCGCAGCGGCGCCCCGGCGGGCGCGTCCTGCGCGATGGGAGCGAGCAGGCGCTCGATGTCGATTGCGATCGTGCCTTCAGCCATGCGTGCCTCGTTCGTCGCTGCCGCCGCGCCGCTAGGGGTCGAGCACCGGCGCGGCCGTGGGGAAATCGGGGTACTTGAGCGGCTTGTCCTTCTCCTTGCCGACGAGGCCGAGGCGCACGAACACGCGGGCGACGCCGCCGCTCGTGCCCACCCGCTCCAGCCAGCCGCCGGCGGGGTCGGGGACCGTGAGCACGACGAGCTGGAGGATGTTGGCGGCGGCGTCCTCCTTCCTCAGCTCCGCCTCCTCCATGGAGTGCGCGTGCATGGCCATGAGCCGGAGGAGCGCCCAGGGGCCGCTCGCCTCGAAGAACGCCGTCCGCTCGCGCGTGACCGCGCCGGCGCTCTGCTCGAGCGAGGGGACGTCGGGGCTGTTCTTCGCCCACCGGAGCGCGAGCTCCACCGGGTCGCCGAGCCGCCAGGTGGCGGTCGGCTTGGGCCCGCCCAGGGACAGCCGCTCGTCGGCGATCCGCAGGGTCCACTCGGCGATCTGGTTGCCCGCCACCTCGCGCGCCTGGTTGACGCGGAAGGCGACCGTGACGTCGAACGAGCCGTCCATCGTCGCGTCCCCCTGCGCCCACATCGGCGCGAGGAACTCGCGCACCTTCTCGATGCGGTCGAGGAAGCGCACGGCGGCCCGGGAGGCGGCGCCGCCGCGCAGCGCCAGCACGGGCCGGAAGCGCTTGCGGAAGTCGCTCGCGTTCTGGAGGAAGACGCGGACGTCCTCCGGGTTCGCGTCCTCCCGGTCGACGCCCGGCTCGAGCCGCGCGAAGGGGAAGCGGTCGGCGAGCGCGCGGTGGAAGAAGCGGCGCAGGCCCGGGTACTTCGCGCGGATCTCCTCCTCGGCGAGCGTGGCGCACCGGTCGCGGAGCAGGACGAGGATGCGCCGGCGCCGCCTGGCGAAGTAGTCGTCGGAGCGCACGTCGACCGGCACGCGCTCGATCTGCGCGATGCAGTTCTCGAACGTGATCGCGGGCAGGTCGTTGAGGAGGAAGCGCTCGAGGGCGGCGACGCTGTTGCCCGCCTTCTTCGCCTCGTAGTCGCGGAGCGCCCCGGCGATGCGCTGCCACGGCGCCATGCCGCCGACGAACTGGGCCTCGGCCCCGACCTCGGCGCTCTCCAGGAGGCCGAGGACCGGCTCGGCGAGCGCGCGGGTCAGGGCGTCGGCGCGGCCGCGCTGGGCGACCGCGTACTCGGCGAGCTGCGCCCCGTCGCCCTCGGCGAGGCCGAACGCCTCGAACGCGGGGCTGCGCTCGCCGTTCCACCAGAGGAACGTGCCGTTCTTGACCTCGTAGAGCCCATCGGAATCGAGCGTCCGGTTGGCGAGGGTGAGCAGGCGCGCGCCCTGGCCGCGCACGAGGGCGCGGACGCGGTCGCGCACGTCCTCCAGCCCGAGGCGCCCGGCGGCGGCGAGGAGCTCCCGGAGCGGCTCGCCCGCCTGCGCGAGGCCGGCGACGTCGGCGCGCACCGTCTCGACGCGGCGCGACTCGCTCGGCGGCGGGGCCATCTCCCGGCGCGCGGCCTTGCCGACCGCGGCGAGGACGTTGTCGCGCAGGTTGCGCCGGGTGAGCTCCTCGATCGTGCCCCGCACCCGCTCCGGGAACCGCTCGAGCCCCTCCTCTTGCGCGAACGCCTCGTACTCCTTGAGGAGCTTCACGCTCTCCTTGAGCTCCTCGACGTTCCAGCTCAGGCGCGCGTCGTCGAGGGTCAGGGGCAGCGAGTCCGCGCTGTCGACGGGCGTCATGAAGCGCCGGCGGAGGAGCGCGGCCGAGGGCTCCTTGAGGCCCGCGACGAGGGGCGAGAGCTGGAGCTGCACCACGCCCTCCTTGCGGACGAGCAGCGGCCCGGAGAGCGGGGTCTCCGCGCTCCCGAGGTAGCTCTTCAGGAGCAAGAGGCGCCCCTCGCCGTCGTCCTTCACGATGCCGTAGGTCGAGTCGCCGAGCAGCCTCGAGGTGCGGACGGCCGCGAGCAGGCGATCGAGCGCGGGGTTCGGCGGGAGCTGGTCGGCCGCGACCCACGAGAGGGTGGGCGCGGCGAGGCGCGCCTCGGTGCGCGCGATGGCGTCGTGGAGGGCGGCGAGGCTCTCGGTCCGGTACTCGGTGCCGCCGCGCTCGAGCGCGGCGAGCCCCCGGACGAGCGCGTCGACGTCCGCGCGCAGCGCGGCCTCGTCGAGCGCCCTCGAGATGCGCTGGTAGAGCTCGGTGAAGAGGCGATCGGACTTGGCGCGCGCCGGATCGCGGTACGCGTCGAGGCCGAAGGTCGCGAGGGGCGGGACAGCGAGGAGCGCGCGCCGCTGGTAGGCCGTCGTGCGGGCCGGCGGGAGCCTGTGCTGCAGGACGGACTCGGTCAGATCGGCGACGCTGAGGACGCGCGCCTCGCCGGCCT
The DNA here is from genome assembly GCF_004135735.1 of Sorangium cellulosum. GTDB lineage: Bacteria > Myxococcota_A > Polyangia > Polyangiales > Polyangiaceae > Sorangium > Sorangium cellulosum_F. The sequence goes on from NZ_CP012670.1 coordinate 11,210,368, forward strand.
CGTCCGACGGCTCCGGCGGCGGTCCGGCCACGAGCGCGTCGAAGCGGGCCACCTGCCCCTCGAACGCGGCGATCTCGCGCAGCCAGGCCTCCAGCGCGACGTACTCCGGCGTGCGCTCGAGCGTGCTCGCGGCGATCTCCGCGCCCGCGGGGGGCGGCGCGGGGGGCTCCGCGAAGAGCGGGCTCGTCTTCGCCTGGAGGCCCAGGCGGAAGGCGTCGAGGATCACCCGCTCGTGGGCGGCGGTGATCGCCCGCTCGACGCGCGCGTCGATGCGGCTCACCCAGGAGCCGGGCACGAGCGCGGAGCGGAGCCGCGTGGCCTCGATCGCGCTGAGCCCCTGGAGCAGGCGGACGGCGCGCTCCCTGCGCACCGCGCCCGAGGGGTCGGCGCTCGGGTCCTCGAGCTTCATCTGGCGCAGGCTCGACGACAGGTCGTGGAGGAAGGGGAGCAGCGAGGCGGTGTCGCGCTCCAGCCGGTTGCTCGCGAGCGCGAGGAAGACGCCGTAGAGGAGCGCGAGCGCGACGGTGGCGGCGCTCAGCGCCCGCAGGACGCGCTGCCGGCGCTGGAGCGCGAGGCGGGTCGGGCGCGCCAGGCAGGCCTCGGCGATGACCTTGCTCTCGAGGAGATCCCGCGCGAAGAGCACACGGGGTGGGGGCGATGTCCCCGATTGCGCGGGAGGCGACCCGGGTTGGGCGAGGGGCGACCCGGGTTGGGCGAGGGGTGACCCGGGTTGCGCAGGCGCCGGCGGCGCCGGCGGCTCCTGGCCGACCCAGGACAGGCTCCGGACGACGACGGGCTCGCCGCCGTCGTGCGGGTGGAGGAGGTCGCCCACGAACTGCTTCAGGGGCCCATGCAGCGTGCGCAGCGCGTCGGGGAAGAGGAAGTACGTCTCGACGCCCGCCGCGAACGGCCGATCCGCCGCGAGGCGGCGCGCCTGCACCGCGGAGAGCGACGCGCTCACGCTGCCGAGCGCCTCGTCCACGAGGTCGGCGGTGCTCTCGACCGAGGCGGTGCCCGGCTGTGCCCAGCCGAGGGTCGCCTGGCGGAGCTCGGCGTCGAGCTCCTGCGCGAAGCGGGCGAAGCCGGGCAGCCCATCGCTCCTCGTGATCACGAGGTGGACAGGGACCTGCATCCCGAGGTGCCGCTGGGCCTCGTCGAGCCGCTCGCGTAGCTGCGCGGCCTCGCGTCGCCGGGCAGGCGACTCGGCGTCGCCGTGGAGCAGGTCGGGGGCGGGGAGCGCGAGGAGGATCCCGTCGAGCGGCCGCTCGGCGCGCCCGCGCCGGAGGGCATCGAGGACGGCGCGGAAGCCGGACGCGTGGGGCGCGCCGCTCCCCTGCGGCTCGCCCGCGAGCAGCCGCCCGGCCGGCTCGACGAACATCGCCTGCTTGAAGAGCCACACCTGGCAGGTCGACTTGTCGCCGAGCGAGCGCGCGGTCGTCCCGGGGCGCGCCGCGAGCCCGGCGCCGGCGAGCAGCGTGGATTTGCCGGCGTCGGAGGGGCCGAGCACGAGGAAGCACGGGACCTCGTCGGGCGACGCCCCGAGCGCGGCGTGCGCCGCGGCGAAGAGCCGCGCCATCGCGGGGCGGAGATCGTCGACCGGCGCGGCGCTCGCGGCGCGGCGCTTGCGGCGCGCGCGGGCGAGGAGCGCCAGCCCGACGACGAGCGCGACGACGAGCAGCGCGACGGCGACGGCGAGGGACCAGCTCACGACGCGCCCTCGATCCGGTCGAGCGCCTCGACCACGTCGGCGACGCGGAACGCCCAGACGACCTGCGCGGCGAGCACCAGGCAGATCACGACGGCGGCGAGCGGCAGCACGCCCGCGCGCAGCGACGGCAGCCGGCTCCGCGGCGACCCGCCCGCGGTGTGCGCGTGGGCCTGGGGGCAGAGCTGGGTGAGCGCCCTGCTCAGGGCGGGATCGACGCGCTGGAGGTGGAGCGCCAGGCGCTGCCGGTATTCCTCGGGCGCGTCGTGCTGGCCGAGCGCGCGGAACTTGCCCTGGAAGCCGAGCGCGAGCGCGGCGAGGTAGACGAGCAGGAGCGCGGAGGGGGCCGGATCGCGCCCGTCGAGCACGTCGTCGAGCTTGCGGAAGAGGGTCTCGCCGGAGGTGTAGGTGTGGAAGACGTGGGCCTCCAGCGGGCGCTCCGCCCACGCGTGCCGCCCGTCCCACTCGGCCTGGAGGAGGACCTCGTCGGCCATCGCGGCCATCACGTACTGGGCCTCGTCGTAGACCCGGAGCTCGTGCTTGGTGAGCTTGCGGCCGAGCGCGACGGCCTGCGTGTCCAGGAAGTCGACGAGGCGCTGCCGCACCGTCTCGACGCTCGGCGCGAGCCCTCCGTGCGCGAGGGTCACGAGCTGCCGCTGCTGCGCGACCTCGGCATAGAAGGCGTGGAAGGCGTCGAGCAGGAGCGTGCTCCCCGCGAGGGCCTGCGCGGGGCTCCCGTGCCCGTGGAGGAGGGCGGGGGCCTCCCTTCGGGGCGTCTCCAGGGGAGCTGCGAATCCTGCCATCATGCGCGCTCGTCGGTTGCTTTCACGTAAAGGACGAGCTCCGCGGGACCGGCGGCCGCGGAGGGATCTCCCGTGTTGAAAATGAGGAGCGGCTCGCCGGGATCGAGGTAGGGGCTGGCCTCCTCGAGCTCGAACAGCACCGTCCCAGCCGGCGCGATCAGGTCGCCGTGGCGCTCGACCCGCCTTCGTCCGGCGCCGAGCACGCGGCTCTGCTGCATCTCGCGCGCGCGGCGCGCCGAGCCGATGAGCGCGCTCTCGATCCAGCTCACGATGTCCTTCTCCGGCGTCCCGCGGCGGCCGCGCACGGCGACGAGCACGGGCCGGCCGGCGAAGCGCCGCTGGAACTCGACGAGATAGCGCCCCTCGCCGAGGTCGAAGGGGTGCGCCGTGAACGACTCCAGGATGCCCTCGTCGACGAGGCGGAAGACGTGATCGCGCGCGGCGCTGAAGGTGCTCCGCAGATCGTCGTGCTGGTACGCGGGCAGCACGGGCGGGACCGGCATGCGGGCGAGCGAGGAGAGGTGACCGACGAGGGCCGAGAGCGCGAGATAGAGGGCGTAGGGGTGGGAGCTGCCTGTGCCGAGCACGACCTCGAAGGGCGGCAAGGCGGTGACGAGCGCGTGGATCTGCCGGCGCAGCTCCGCGATCTCGTCCCGCTCCTTGCTCCGGGAGTGCGCGCTGAGCCTGTCGGCGAGGCGTAGCGCCTTTTCCCGCAGCCGCGCGGCGATCTCGCCGCACATCGCGCCGAGCGGAGAGGTGAGGGGGACGGCCATGCACGGCGGCAGGTACTCGGTGCGCACGAACGCCTCGCCCTCGCGGCGCAGCTCCGCGATGGGCAGGCACACGAAGCGGGCCGGCGGCGCGGAGGCGACGAGGAGCCGCGCCACCGGGACGAGGCGCGGGATGGCGAGCGGCTCTTCTCCCGTGTTGTCGTCCGGGACCGGCGCGCCCTCGACGGAGCGGTAGCGGGCGAGATCGCCGCCGGTCGCGGCGCTGCCGAGGTGCTCCTTGGGAACCGCGAGGTACGCGGTGACGGGCCCGGCCGCGAGCTCGGCGGCGTGGGGTTTGAGGTCGACCCGGAGCTCGGGGTCGCGCGCCGTGTGATGGACGACGAGGTGATCGGGGAGCACGGCTTCGACCTCGAGGACGCGCAGCGTGCCGCTCGCGAGCAGCCCGGCGTCGATCTCGAGGTGGTGGACCCCGTAATGGAACGGGTGAAGCTGCCCGAGGTGGTAATCGAGCAGCCGCTCGGAGCGCCGCGCGGACTCCTGGAAGTGCTGCGGCGAGAGCAGCATGCCGTCGTGCCACTGGACGGCGGCGGGGACCTCCGCGGCGCGCCTCATGCGTGGTTCCCCCCAGATGGGCAGGGCCGCCCGGCGACGGCGGGGCGGCCTGTGGCGCGGCGATGCGGGGCGTTGTCGGAGATCATCGGTCTCGCTCGATGGCGTCGATCGTCGTCACGGAGAAATCCTCGTCACGCAGCTCGATCCGGATCCGCTGGTGGGGACCGAGGCGGACGCGGTGGGCTCCGGGCGAGCGGTAGTTGGCAAACACGAGCGCCATCGCGTCGCGGGGGATCTCCACCACGGCAGGAGGCGGTGTGTACCCGGGCACGAACTCCCATTCCCACTCGGTGAACGCGTCTCCGCCGGGGTGATCACGCCGGAGCTGATCCCTTTGCTCGTACCATTGCTTCGCCGACATCTCGGAGAGCCGCTCGAACAGTTTTCGATCATAGACAGCCAGGAGCGTCACGGGGATCGGGGAGTTCTGGTTCGCCTGCGCGGCGACGCGGACCTCGAGAAGAAGGCGGAATGCGGCCACCCCGCTCCCACAATCCGCGAGCGTGCAGGCCGCCAGCATGGCCCAGAGGACGTGGCGGAGCGGTGTCCGGCGCCTCCGGATGCCGGTCGGGTGCGGCATGCGGCAGATGGTACCTGCGGGCCTGTGGCCCGTGGAAGAAAACTGCGGTGCGCCGGCGAGGTGGTCGATGCTCGAAGGAGCACGCGTGATTGGCGCGTCGCGCCGTGGGCCAGTGAGCGACGAGACCCCGGCGGGCCCCGCGCTGCGCGAGGGTGAAGGCGTCCGGGGTGCCGGCCGCCGGCCCGAAGCATGAAAGCCATCATCCTGTCGAGATATTCGTATGCGCAGGGCGGTCGCGGCGCGCGCGGCGGGGCGGCACGATACGAGATCACGAGCGATTACGCAGGAGAGGGGGCGAGCTCGGTGTCCCCGGTGGGTGAGCCGGCGCTGGTGGGCCTGCGTGACTCGCACTATTCCGTTGGCCAGCGCCGTGCACCCGCTTAGGATGCGCGGGGGGCGTCGTGCTGAACGAGATACCGGCCGCGGCGACGGGCGAGGAAGCGTCATGGCTTCCTCGTCGCCTTGATGGAGCATCGGAAATGTTTGCGTCAAGCTGGTCAGGGGCTGCTCAGATTCATTCTCCTCCTTTGCGCGGTCGCCGCCTCCGGGGTGGCCCCCGGGTGAGGGCGGTCCTCCTGGGGCTCGCGCTGGCCGGGGCGGCGGCGCCTGCCGGCGCGGCAGAGCCGGAGCAGCTCTTCGAGAAGGGGATGGCGGATCTGGCGGCCGGTCGCCTCGAGGCGGCGTGCCCGGCCCTGCGGAAGAGCTACCGGCTGGAGAGGCGGCCGCGGACGCTGTTTCATCTGGCCGAATGCGAGGAGCGGGCGGGCCGCATCGCCACGGCGGCGCTCCACTATGACGAGTACCTCGACGCGCTCGAGCGGCTGTCCCCTCCGGAGCAGCGGGACGAGGCGGAGCGGCAGAAGCTCGCGCTCTCGCGGCGGGACAAGATCGACGCCGACATCCCGTGGGTGACGTTCCGGCTGCCGGAGACGGCGCCGAAGGGGACGAAGGTGACGCGGTCGTCGAAGGCGAGCCCGGATGCTGTGCCGGTGGTGCTCGGGGTGCCGGTGCCGATCGATCCGGGGGAGCACTGGGTGAGGACGGAGGCGCCCGGGGGGCCGCCGCGGGACAAGCGGTTCTTCGTCAACAGGAAGCAGCGCCTGACGATCGAGCTGACGGTGGCGCAGCCCGGCGACGAGGCGAGGATGGTGCGTTACAGTCCACCGATCGCGCCTGTGAGGGCGGTGCTGCCGCCCGTCGTGGAGGACGGCCTGCCGGCGCGGCGGCTCGTCGCGTACATCGCGGGGGGCGTGGGGCTCGCCGGGCTCGCGACCGGCGCGATCGCGGGGGCGGTGACCTGGGGGCAGAAGGGGACGATCGAGAAGAACTGCGGCGGCGGCTTCTGCAACGCGCAGGGCGAGAGCGCGGCGGATCTGGCCGGCACGATGGGGACCGTGAGCACGGTCGCCTTCCCCATCGGTCTCGTCGGGCTGGTTACGGCGGTGGTGCTCTTCGCGACGGAGCCTGATCAGGCGCGGCTCGGCAGCGGGCATCCACCGCGGATCGCGGAGCGTCCGACTCCTTTGATCGCCGTGAGCGCGTCGGGACGGCCCGAGGGTTACGTGGGGGCGAGGTGGACATGGTGATTCGCGCATACCATCGATTCGCGGCGGGCCTCTGGCTCCTCTTCGGCGTGCTGAGCTGCACGGCGGTCCTCGGCGTGGACACCGACTACAGCGATAACCCGTGCAACCGTGGAGAGCCGCTCCCCCCGCTCCAGTGCGGGATCGGCGCCTGTCACGTCCTCGTCCCAGCCTGCGACGAGAAGGGGCTGCCGAACGCCTGTGGCCCCCAGGTGGGGATGAGCGACGAGATCCCGAACGGCCTCGACGACAACTGCGACGGCGTCGTCGACGAGGGGGTGGCCTGCGAGGCGGGCCAGAGGCAGGAGTGCTATGGAGGCTCGCCGCTCACGCGCGGCATAGGGCTCTGCCACACGGGGACCCAGGAGTGCGCGAACAACGTCTGGGGGGACTGCGTCGGCGACCTCCTGCCGTCCGAGGAGATCTGCGACCAGCGCGACAACGACTGCGATGGGCTCGTGGATGAGGGGTGCGAGTGCGCGCCCGGTCAGGAGCAGCTCTGTTACGGCGGCGCCGAATCGACGCTCGGGCAGGGGAGCTGCAAGCTGGGCAAGCAGACGTGCGAGGGGGGCGTCTGGGGCGACTGCAAGGGCGACGTGCTCCCTGGCATCGACGAGTGCAACGGGTTCGACGAGGACTGTGACGGGACGCCCGACGACTCGTGCGAATGCGTCGGCGGCAGCATGCAGAGCTGCCATGGGGATCCGGAGGTCGCCGGCATCGGTGAATGCAGGATGGGCACGCAGGTGTGCACCGGCGGGAAGTGGGGGCCGTGCAAGGATTATGTCTTGCCCAAGCCCGAGATCTGCAACCTGAGGGATGATAACTGCAACGGTGAAATCGATGAGGGCGATCTCGGCGAGGGGCTGCCCTGTTCGGTGCCCGATGTGGTCGGCCCGTGCCGTAACGGCATCACCGTGTGCGGCCAGGAGAGGATCGAGTGTCAGCAAACCGTTTTCGCGGCGGCGGAGCGGTGCAACGGGATCGACGACGATTGCAATGGTGTCCCCGACGATGGCAATCCTGGAGGTGGCGAGCAGTGCTTGATCACCGATAATCCGGTACTCAAGGGTGCCTGCGCGGTCGGGGTCAAGACCTGTGAGGGCGGCGAGCTCAAGTGCCTCCAGGTGAACCTTGCCACGAGCGAGGTGTGCGACCTCATCGACAACGACTGTAATGGTGTTATCGATGATGGGGTCACTCTATGCTGCCCTGACGCGGTGCTCAACGGCGGCGAGTCGGACATCGATTGCGGAGGTCCGTGCGGGTCGACGTGCGCGGCGGGGAGAATATGCAACCAGGATTCCGACTGCGAGAGTTTGGTCTGCGTGAGCGGCAGGTGCCGCGCTCCGACCTGCAACGACACGCGGACGAACGGCGACGAGTCGGACGCCGACTGTGGCGGGAGCTGCCCGATCGCCTGCAGCATCGGCCAGTCGTGCCGGGTCCCGAAGGATTGCGAGAGCCTCGTGTGCGCGAACCGCGTGTGCATATCGCCGGGGTGCAACGACAATGTGAGGAACGGCGGCGAGACCGACACCGATTGCGGCGGCGCAGGCTGCCCGAGCTGCGACGATAATAGGGCTTGCGTCCTCGATCGGGATTGCAGGAGTTCTCGCTGCGTCAACTCCATCTGCCAGGTGTCGAGCTGCACCGATCGCGTGCGGAACGGGAGCGAGACCGACATCGATTGCGGCGGGGAGGGCTCGTGTCCGCGATGTACCAGCGGCCGTCGATGCCTCTCATCCGGGGACTGCCTGAGCGGCAAGTGCATCGAGCAGACGTGCGCGGAGCCAACGTGCGCCGACGATGTCAGGAACGGCAACGAGACGGACATTGATTGTGGTGGCGCGTGTCCGACGAAGTGCGATGTTGGGGAGCGCTGCGTCGTGAACAACGACTGCGCGAGCAACGTCTGCACGGGTGGCTTCTGTGCGCAAAAAGGGCTGGGTGCCTCGTGCGGAGACGCAAGTGAATGCGCCTCGGGGAACTGCGTCGATGGAGTCTGTTGTGATTCAGGGTGCAATGGTTTCTGCATGGCGTGCAGTAATGAAAAGAAGGGGCGCCAAGGCATAGAAAATGGACGCTGTGAGTTCGTCAGGGTCGGTACGGATCCTGATAACGAGTGCTTCGAAGAGGAGCAGTCCTCTTGCGGTACGAACGGATCCTGCAATGGCGGAGGGCAATGCCAGTTCTATAGAGACGGCACGCCATGCGGCGAGCCATCGTGTGCGGCGGACCTCTCGGGTGTCATCGGTGCGCCGCGCTGCAATGGTGCCGGTGAGTGCGTTGACGCAGCTACCACGAGCTGCGGACAAGCCATTTGCTTCGATGGGGCCTGCCAGGACTGCTCACGGGTGGGCGACGGAGCCTGCGCCACGACGGGGTATTGCAATGGAGTGACTTGCGTCCCGAGGAAGATGAACGGTGTGACATGCGCCGAGGGGAGGGAGTGCCTGAGCGGGATCTGTGTGGACGGCGTGTGCTGCGATCTTCCGTGTAGCGGGGAGTGCGAGGCTTGCACCGCGGCAAGGAAGGGAGAGGACGGCGGTCCTGACGGGGTCTGTGGGTTCATCGTGGCTGGGCACGATCCGGACAACGAGTGCGACTACGAGGGGGCGAGAAGCTGCGGCACGACCGGCGTCTGCAGCGGCTTCGGTCGGTGTGCAGTTTATGACGAGAGCACGACCTGCGCTGCGGCAAGCTGCGACACGAGTGGGCTGAACGTGCTTGTCGCTAGGAGGTGTGACGGCAGCGGCACGTGCGTGGACGGCGGCAGCGAGAGCTGCGGGAGCTACCGCTGCTCGGGCGGCGCCTGCCTGGAACGGTGCGAGCGGAACGAGCACTGTGCGCCGACGGCGTACTGCACGGGCGGGTACTGCGAGCCGAGAAAGGGCATGGGTCAGCAATGCATGAGCTCGAGCGAGTGCGCGTTGGGCCACTGCGTCGACGGCGTCTGTTGCGATGACGTTTGCACCGGGGAATGCCGGGCCTGCTCGGCCGAGAAGAAAGGCTTCGGTCGGGACGGTCAGTGCGGCAACATCCTGATGGGGCTGAATCCTGATGGCGAATGTGTGAGACAGGATGAGTCCACCTGTGGGATGACTGGCGTGTGCAGCGGGGAGGGATCGTGCCAGCTTCATTCGAGCGGCACGGTGTGCCGTGAGGCGAGCTGCGCAGCGGACGGTATCACGCTGAACCCGGCAGATACCTGCGATGGTAGCGGGAGGTGCGTCGATTCGGGCTCCGTGGTGTGCGCGCCTAACGCCTGCGTCGGTGCGGCTTGCTCCACGACGCTTCGGGCCAACGGTAGCCCCTGCAGCGGTGCAGGCGAGTGCGCGAGTGAGAACTGCGTCGATGGGGTCTGCTGCAATGACCCGTGTGGCGGCGGCGACCCGAACGACTGCCAGGCATGTAATATGGCTGGGCGGTTGGGGACATGTTCGATCGTTTCGCGCGACACGGTGTGTCGAGCGAGCGTGGGTTCATGTGATATCCCAGAGGTCTGCGACGGCGTCGGGGCAGCTTGTCCGAACGACCTCGTGCGTGGTGCGGGCGAGGTCTGCCACGAGGCGGTTGATGAATGCGATGTCGCGGAGACCTGCGATGGGGATAGCGGCGAATGTCCCAACGATTTGCAGGCGCCAGACATGACGCCATGTGGGAGTTACGTCTGCATGGACGGCAGTTGCCTGACGGGCTGCACGAGCGATTCCCAGTGCGCGCCGGGGGCCTTCTGCACTTCGCCCCATGGTATGGTGCAGGGCGCCTGCGTGCCGCACACCGTGCTCATTCTCGGCGGCAGCGAGAGCTCCATGATGGGCGCGCACTTTCACCCAGGAGGGAGCTGGACCGCGGCGCCGGTGGGCGGCGCATCGACCGGGGCGCCGCCAGCGCTGGCGCTGAACCTTGCGGAAGGGATCGGACTGGTGCGCGACGGTTCCAAGCGGCTGCGCTACACGCGCTGGTCGTACGAGACCGAGCGCTGGTCTACCTTCGCGGCACCGCTGGGTACTGGCAATGAGCTGACGGCGACCAACGCCCCGGCGCTCAGCTCGTTCGGAACCCGGACCAGCGCGGCGTATTTCCAGGATGTGTCGGGCGACCCCAATCCGCTGGACAGGTACTTCTACCTCCAGTTCGATGGGGGGAGCTGGTTGGCCATCCCCGAGCTGGTGGCCAGCGTCGAGTCGGGGAGCAATTCCAGGCCCAGCATCGTGCTGCCTTCTGCGACTGGAAATCCATGGATGGCCTTGTTCGTCCAGGGAGCCATGGACGAGGTGCAAGTGTGGAAGCAGACGGAATTGGGCTCATGGGAGCACAGAGAAACGCCATACAGCGTCAACGCGGCCACGCTCTGGTCGTTCGCGATGGTTGCGACGAGCGACGAGGACCTTCATGTGGTGATGGTTACCCGGTCGCAGGGTGAGATCTTGTGGACGAAGCGCAACGGGTCGATGAGCTGGTCTGACCCGGAGCGACTTGCCTCCGGCAGCGAGAGCCCCGTCGCGCTGGCCGCGTTGCCAGACGGCAACGTCGTGCTCGCTTACCGCGCCAGCGCAGACGGACGGTTGTTCACGAGCTTCTATGACGGCGCCACGTGGTCGACGCCCGCTGCGCTGGCGTTCGGCGGCACGCCGGTCCTGATCGCGGGCGCGCCCTCGCTCACTCGGGGCGCAGGCGGGCGAACCGGCCACGAAGCCCTCGTGGAGCTCGCCTACGTACGCCACCGCGGCACGAACCAAAACGGCGTGGATTTCGGCGGGATCGAGCATACGCGCTGCACGGCGATCGGTGCGTCCGGCTGCGCGAGCTGGACGCCCCCCGTGCCCGTCGGCAACGGCACCTCCTTCACCTCCTTCACCTCCGTCGCCATCGCCAGCATGCCGTGAGAGAGCATCGTCCACTGAACGCTCACCGAGGCCGCCCGTGGCGGCGACATCGTTCTCCTGCACGCCGCGGCGGGTGAGATGGCCAGCGACGGCGACGGGCGGCGTGGCGGCCAGTACGATCTGCGGTGAACGTCGCCGTCGCTCCGCGGCTCCAGCACGGGTCCCACTTCCAGAATGCCGAGAATGCCGCCCCTGACCTCCTGACGGCATCCCCGGAGTTCCTGGACGACGCAGGCTGGTTCCTGGACGCGATCCCTGAGTTCCTGGACGATGTTGCTCGGTTCCTGGACGCGATCCCTGAGTTCCTGGACGATGCTGCTCGGTTCCTGGACGCGTTCCCCGAGTTCCTGGACGAGGCAGGCCGGTTCCTGGACGCGTTCCCCGGGTTCCTGGACGAGGCAGGCCGGTTCCTGGACGCGTTCCCCGGGTTCCTGGATGGCGCCGCACCATGACGGGACGCGGTTCGCCGATCGCCACGCTCCCACGACCACATCGAGGCCCTCTCGCCGCCGTCACGGGCTCCCCGCATCGTCCTGGCGATGGGCGGACCCATGGCGGTGCTGGCCGCCGGCGCTTTTTCAGATCACCCGCCCCGCCAGCCCGGAACTCTCCCTGCAGAGACACCCCGCCGCGCGGCTCCTTCCGCGCCGGGGGAGGAGTTGCCATGACCGCACCCAGGATCCCGTCGCCCTCGTCCGCCGCGCAGCGCGCCCCGCGCCCCATGCTACGCTCTGGGCCGATGCCGCCGTCTCTCCGCGTGATCCGCCGCTCCGAGGTCGTCCCGGACCTCGAGCGCTGGGTGCTGACGGAGGAGACGGTGCCCGAGTCGAGCCCCCACGATCTGTTGAGCGAGCGCATCCGTGCCCTGTTGCTCGGCTGGGCCGCCCGCGCCGAGCGCGCCGTGAAGATAGGCCGCAACCTGGCCGTCCGCTGGGACCGCGAGCACCCGCAGCTCGGCGTCGACCCGGACGTCTACCTGGTCGAGCCGCCGCCCCCGGAGGGGGACGCGGTGCGCAGCCTGCGGCTGTGGAAGAAGGGCCATGTCGCGCCGCGGCTCGCGGTGGAGATCGTGAGCGCGCAGCACCCGACGAAGGACTACGTGATCGCGCCGCAGAAGTACGCGGTCTGCGGGGTCGAGGAGCTGTGGATCCTCGACCCGTTCCTGGACGGCCCGCGTGCGCACGGCGGCCCGTTCCGCATCCAGCTCTGGCGCCGCCTGGACGACGCCTCGTTCGCGCAGGTGCACGCCGGCGAGGGCCCCGTGGGGTCGGAGGTCCTGCAGGGCTGGCTCCACGCCGTGCGGACGCCGGCCGGCGCGTCGTTCGACCTCAGCACGGACGAGGCCGGCGAGGAGCGCTGGCTGACGCCCGAAGAGGCCGAGCGCGCCGCCAGGGAGACGGAGCGCGCCGCCAAGGAAGCCGCCCGCCGCGAGGCCGCACGCGCCCGGCGAAAGGCCGAGGCCGCCCAGCGCGAGGCCGAGGCCGCCCAGCGCGAGGCCGAGGCCGCTCAGCGCGAGGCCGAGGCCGCCCAGCGCGAGGCCGAGGCCGAACGCGCCGCCCGCGAGGCCGCCGAGCGGCGCATCCGGGAGCTCGAGGCGCAGCTCGCCCGCGCCCGGTAGCCCAGCTCCCCCGCTCTCCTGCCCACCGCCCCCGCTCCCACCGCCCGCCTCGCTTCACGCGTGGCTCCGGAGGAGACCCGCCAGCCTTGTCATCCCATTCCTCGGGCTGGTGGACAGTCGCCGGCGGACGATCTTGAATGGACATCCATATCGTGAACGCTCGCACTACATCCCCCGGGCTGCCGCTCCGGATTTGCCCTGCTTTGCCCTGGACCGAGACTACATATCCTGGACGACCGCGGCCGTCCGCTTCAGCGCGCGGGCATCGCGCAGCGGCGAGTTGCCGAACATGCGCGAATACTCGCGGCTGAACTGCGAGGCGCTCGTGTAGCCGACGCGGAACGCCGAGGCCTCGGCGCCCATGCCCTCCTCGACCATCAGGCGGCGCGCCTCGAGCAGGCGCAGGCGCTTCTGGTACTGCAGCGGGCTCATCGCGGTGGCCTCCTTGAACCGCTTGAAGAACGCCGCCCGGCTCATCCCTGCGGCGCGCGCGAGCGCGGCGATGTCGACATCCTCGTCGAGCGACGCCTGCAGGTGATAGACCGCCTCGGCGATGCGGTGCGCCTGGCTGCCCGCGCGCACGAGCTGGCGGATCGCCGGACCGTCGGGGCCTTTCAGCAGGTGAAAGATCAGCTCCTTCGTCACGAGCGGCGCGAGCACGGTCGCGTCGTCGGGCGTCATGAACAGCGCGCCCAGCCGGATCGCGGCGTCGAGCATACGGTCGCTCGCCTTGCCGATGAAGATCGCGCGCCCCGGGTGCTCGACGTCGTCCGGCCGCGCGCGGTCGAGCTGCGCCGCGACCTCGCGCAGCGCAGCCGCATCGAAGTCCATCTTCAGGCACAAGAACGGCTGCGCCGGCGACACGCCCGCGACCCGGCTCGTCACCGGCAGGTCGATCGGGCTGACGATGTAGTGCGGTTCGCGCTCGCGATAGACCTGCCCCTCGAGCAGGATCTCCTTCGTGCCCTGCGCGACGATGCAGAACGACGCGCGCCAGTGCCGCTTCGCGCGTTGATCCGGGCGAGAGACTTTGATGCAAGAAATTCCGGGCACCGGCGAGGCGTGCACGCCGTCGCTGGGGCACCACCGCGCGATGAGGCCCTTGAACTGGTCGCGCAGCGGGTCGCGCCCGGGGATCACGGTGGCAGCCTAGCCCCGCGTGGACGATCGGGCAAGAACTGGAGACGGCCGTGTATTTCGCGTGCGCCGCGGCGGTGCCATGGTGGATCGCGAACCAAGGAGAGGTTTCCTATGCGTATCTTCCTCACGGGAGCCAGCGGCTTCGTCGGCTCCGCCATCGTCCCCGAGCTCGTCCGCGCCGGCCACCGCGTGCTCGGTCTCGCGCGCTCGGACGCGTCCGCCGAGAAGCTCGCCGCCGCCGGCGTCGACGTGCACCGCGGCTCGCTCACGGATCTCGATAGCCTGCGCCGCGGCGCCGCCGCGTGCGACGGGGTGATCCACTGCGCGTTCTCCCACGACGACTTCAATGACTACGCCGGCAATTGCGAGAAGGACCGCGGCGCGATCGAGGCGCTCGGCAGCGCGCTCGCAGGCACCGATCGCCCGCTCGTCATCACCTCCGGGACCGCGCGCTTCACGCCGGGCCGCGTCGTCACCGAGGACGAGCCGCTCGACGCGTCGACCGGTGGTGGCCCGCGGGCCGCCTCCGAGCAACTCGCCCTCTCGTTCGCGCGCCGCGGCGTGCGCGTGTCCTCGCTGCGGCTGCCCGTGGTGGTCCACGGCGATGGCGACCACGGGTTCGTCCCGATGCTGATCGAGATCGCGCGCAAGACCGGGCGCTCCGGGTACATCGGTGACGGCGACAACCGGTGGCCCGCGGTGCACCGGCTCGACGCCGCGCGGCTGTTCGTCCTCGCCCTCGAGAAGGCGCAGGCCGGCGCGCGGCTCCACGCGGTCGGCGAGGAGGGGGTCCCGACCCGCGACATCGCCGGCGTGATCGGTCGCAAGCTCGGCCTGCCGGTCGAGTCGGTCCCGAAGGAGCACTTCGGCTGGCTCGGCGCGTTCTTCGCGCTCGACACCCCCGCGTCGAGCGCGCTCACGCAGGCGCGGTTCGGCTGGAAGCCCGAGCAGGCAGGCCTGCTCGCCGACCTCGATCACGGCACGTACTTCGCGCGCGCATAGCTGAGCTTTTCCCAGCGGACAGCTCATGCCCATGTCCGCGGGACTGGAGGCGGGGGCGCCGTGGAAACGTCCGCGCCAGAGGACGATGCCATCACGACGCCGGCCTGGCCTGCCCGGTCGGGTCGCTTTTTCAGATCACGCGCCCCACCAGCCCGGAACTCCCTCTGCAGAGACACCCCGCCGCGCGGCTCCTTCCGCGCCGGGGGGAGGAGTTGCCATGACCGCACCCAGGATCCCGTCGCCCTCGTCCGCCGCGCAGCGCGCCCCGCGCCCCATGCTACGCTCTGGGCCGATGCCGCCGTCTCTCCGCGTGATCCGCCGCTCCGAGGTCGTCCCGGACCTCGAGCGCTGGGTGCTGACGGAGGAGACGGTGCCCGAGTCGAGCCCCCACGATCTGTTGAGCGAGCGCATCCGCGCCCTGTTGCTCGGCTGGGCCGCCCGCGCCGGGCGCGCCGTGAAGATCGGCCGCAACCTGGCCGTCCGATGGGACCGCGAGCACCCGCAATTCGGCGTCGACCCGGACGTCTACCTGGTCGAGCCGCCGCCTCCGGAGGGGGACGCGGTGCGCAGCCTGCGGCTCTGGAAGAAGGGCCATGTCGCGCCGCGGCTCGCGGTGGAGATCGTGAGCGCGCAGCACCCGACGAAGGACTACGTGATCGCGCCGCAGAAGTACGCGGCCTGCGGGGTCGAGGAGCTGTGGATCCTCGACCCGTTCCTGGACGGCCCGCGTGCGCACGGCGGCCCGTTCCGCATCCAGCTCTGGCGCCGCCTGGACGACGCCTCGTTCGCGCAGGTGCATGCCGGCGACGGGCCCGTGGGGTCGGAGGTCCTGCAGGGCTGGCTCCACGCCGTGCGGACGCCGGCCGGCGCGTCGTTCGACCTCAGCACGGACGAGGCCGGCGAGGAGCGCTGGCTGACGCCCGAAGAGGCCGAGCGCGCCGCCAAGGAAGCCGCCCGCCGCGAAACCGCACGCGTCCGCCGCAAGGCCGAGGCCGCCCAGCGCCAGGCCGAAGCCGAGCGCGTCGCCCGCGAGGCCGCCGAGCGGCGCATCCGGGAGCTCGAGGCGCTGCTCGCCCGCGCCCGGTAGCCCTGCTTCGCCGCGCTCCGTGCTCTCGCACGACGCGCTTCACGACCGCCTCGGTCCCGGCCCCCGACCTCCCTGTTCCAGTCCCGCGTCGCCCAGGGATGACCTGTTCCCCTGCCGAAGGTATCCCTGCCCCGGTGCCCTGGCGCCGCCCTCGGCGACTCCGGCCATGCCGCGCGCGGGCGGCGGCGGCGAGGTGCGGTGGTGCGCCGGCGCAGCCCCCGACGCGAGCGTCGCCGCGCTACGGCAAGCGAAGCAGGATGCCGAGCTCCGGCGGGGGCCGACTTCGCCCTGGTGCTCGGGTCCACGGACAGACGGCAGGAGATCTCGCCCGCGCCGGGGCGCCCGGCACCGCTATCGTGCTGGCGCCCCGCGCATGTGCTGCACGAGCAGCACGAGGTCGGTCCCCGGGTCGGGCGCCACCTCGTGCGGGGCCCCGGGGGAGAGCGCCACGAGGTGTTCGCGATCGATCCGCGCCTCACCCCCGCTCGAGCGCACCGTGCCAGCGCCGGCGATCGCCTGGATGGTGACCGGCGAGGGCGCCGTGTGCGTCGGCAGCACGGTCCCCGCGCGCAGCGTGATGACCACGACCTTCATGAATGGATTGTCCAGGATGACCTTGACCTCTCGCGGCTCTCCCGGCCCGGCTTCTCGGGGGATCGCGAGGCGGTCGACGCGCGCGCCCCCGGCCGGAGCCTGGGGCGCGTGCTCGTCGTGCGCGTGCTCGTCGTGCGCCTTCGCTCCGTGAGCGTGCTCGTCGTGCGCCTTCGCTCCGTGCGCGTGCTCGTCGTGCCCCTTCGCTCCGTGCGCGTGGTGCGCCGCGCGGGCCTCTCCGGCGCTCGCGCAGTCGGCCGCGGGCGGCGGCGCGCCGGCGCAGGCAGCGGCGGAGGCGGCGCAGGCGACGAGGAAGACACCAGCTCGATATCGATGGGCCATGGTCGTGATCATCCCTTCTTCCTTTGCGTATCCCGGCGGCCCTCGAGCCCCCGCGCGCCCTTGGCGTCCTCTCTCTCCTGCGTGGGCGCCGACGGCGCGCCGCGGAGCAACGCCGCGATCCAGGGCCAGAGCCCCTCGGGCGCGATGGACTGGCCCTCCCCCTTTCCGGCCATCTCTCCGAGCGCGGCGCCCCGGAGGATCCCCGTCACGGCCCAGACCATCACGTCCACCGGCACGGCGGACGTGATGGCCCCCTTCGCCTGGGCCTCGGCGAGGCAGCCCCGCACGAACGCGACCGAGCGCTGCACGGACGCCTGCACGCGGGCCGCGCCCTCTTCACCGGCGGCCTCGACGAGCCGATCGTTGAACGCGAGCCGCAGGATCTCCGGGTGCGCGCGCACCAGCGACAGGCGGCGGAGGAGGAAGCTCCGGAGCCGCTCGAGCGGATCGGGATCCTCGGGCGGGAAGCCCTCGAAGAGCATCGCCTCGAAGGCGCCCACCGCGGCCGTGACGATCGCGCGCTTGTCCTCGAAGTGGCGGAAGATGCTGCCATCGGCGATGCCGACCTCGCGGGCGATCTCGGCCGCGGTCAGCCGGTGGACACCGGCCGTGGCGATGATCCGCAGGGCGGCCTCGGCGATCTGCCGCCGGCGATCGGCCCCGGGGAGGCGAGGACGACTCATGTAAGCAAGTATTTGCTTTCTACATGGGCGACGTCAAGCCCCCTGAGGAGGCCATCCATCACGGCGCGAGGGTCCCGGGGTACGCGAGGGAGTGCAGGAGCTCGAACGACACGAGCTTCCAGGCGCCGTTCTCCCTGCGGAGCTCGGCGGAGTTCGCCGCGAAGAGGAGGACCTTGTGATCGACGGGGAGGTCGAGCTGCGGCGGCGGCTTGACGGAGTTCGCGAACTTGAACGACGCGTAGGCCCTGTCCCCGTCGAGCTCCACGTCGATGGCGCTCGGCATCAGGTTGGCGTCCGCGTCCCTCATGATGGGCCCGAAGCCCGTCACCACGCCGTCCACCCCCTCGAAGTGGTGCACCACGCCGTCGAAGTCGACGGCGTCGAGCACGATGTCGTCCGCGAGGACGGGGAGCAGCTCCTCGAGCCGCGCCGGATCGGACGAGTCCACGACCGCCGAGAGCGCGAGGAGCGTCGTGCGGATCTCCTCCTTGGCCTCGAGGGCCTCCAGGCGCTGCACGATCGACGAGAGCTCCGGGTCGTTCGCCGGCGCCGCGTCGAGATCCTCGTCGACGGGCTCACAGCCCGCAGCGAGGCCCGCGAGGGCGATCGCCGCGAAGCGCAAGCCCCGCGCTCCGAAGCCTCGCGGCCTGCGCCCGCGGCGTCCATCGCCCGGCGCTCCCTCGCGCATCTCCAGCGGCTGACGGCGGTCATGGAGGGTGCTGTTCATGGGGATCCCTTCTTGTTGTGTGGTCTGTCGCACTTGCTGCCAGCTCACCCAGGCGCCGACCGCCTGGAGAATTGAAAGCAAGTACTTGCTTGCTTAAGGGGCGAGCGGTCGTGCTGTCAAGCCCCGGGCGCGCGATCGCGGTGGTCCAGGTGGCGCGCCCGCCCAGGATGCGCTCGAGCCCGCGCACGAGGTCCTTCACCGCGCATGGCTCCACGTCGGGGCGGCTGGACCTGGATGAAGCAGCAGCTCGATGACCTCGAGGGCCGGTCCGCGGCGCCTCCTGCCTCATGAGCCTCAACGCATGACCCGCCGATCATGCGCGCTGGCACGGTCCTGGCGCAGCGCGCTGCCGGGCAGCCTCGCGCGCGCCGGGACATCACGCGGTTCGGGCTCGGTACGCTCCATGCACAGGGGCTCGCCTGGCCGCGTCCGGCACCGGCGCGTGCGGACCCAGGCGGCCAGGGAGAACTCCATGAGCATGCGTTTTCGATTCGTAGTCACGCTGGGAAGCCTCCTCGTGCTGGGGGCGTGCTCGAGCTCCGGTGACGACTCCGGCTACGCCGCCGTCGGCGCGTACTCGGATGACCGCGCCGGCGGCGAAGGCTCCGTTGCCGGCGCGGACGGGTCCGCGGGCACCAGCACCGGCACCGGCGACAGCGGGGGCAGCGGCGGCGTCCAGGCCGGCACGCTCACCGCGGGCGTCTGGGACGACAACCGCAACTTCGACTTCTTCCTCGCGTACCGGAGCGCGATCCACGAGCAGCAGCTCCCGGGTCTCTTGCCCTTCACGGAGGCCGATCACCGGGCCGCCAACAGCGCGTTCGCGGCGCCGCGAGGGGCGCGGAAGACGCTCGACGTCTCGCTCGTCATCGACACGACCGGGAGCATGGGGGACGAGCTCACCTACCTGCAGACGGAGTTCATCGCGCTCTCCGAATCCATCTTCACCATGTACCCGAACGCCGAACAGCGCTGGTCGCTCGTCCTTTACAGAGACACCGGCGACGACTACGTCGTGAAATCGTTCGATTTCCGCGCCGAGCTCGACGACTTCCAGGAGCAGCTCGCCGCGCAGGCGTCGGGCGGCGGCGGCGACTTCCCCGAGGCGCCCGACAAGGCGCTCCTCGAGGCGGCGGGCCTCGCCTGGCGCGCGGACGACGACACGGCGCGCCTCGCCTTCTGGGTCGCGGACGCGCCCCACCATGACAGCAGCGCGGCGGACATGGCGGCCGGGATACGGGCCCTCGAGGACCTCGGGGTCCACATCTATCCCGTCGCGTCGAGCGGCGTGGATGAGCTCACCGAGCTCACCATGCGCTCGGCCGCGCAGATCACGGGCGGCCGATACCTCTTCTTGACGGACGACTCCGGCGTCGGCGGACAGCACAAGGAGCCGACGATCCCGTGCTATTACGTGACCAGGCTCGATCGCGCGATCCTGCGCATGGTCGACATCGAGCTCTCCGGCGACTACCGCGAGCCGGAGCCGTCCGAGATCCTCCGCACGGGGGGAGACCCCGAGGACGGCGCGTGCGCGCTCTCGTCGGGCGGCGAGGTGCTCGTGTACTGACTCGCGTGCTGATCTGACCGGCGCGCGAGGTCCCCTCGCAGACAGCCGCCTTGTCACGGACCCGAGGCGGCCGAGGAGGCCGACGATGACCACCGCCAGGCCGAGCGCCAGGCCTTGCCACGGCACGCGCCCGATCCCCATGGCCTCGAGCAGGGGGGAGAGCTGACGGCTGAGCATGAAGACGCCCATGGCCACGACGAGCCACGCAAAGACGTGACGCAGCGTCCTCGCGGGGATGAGCGCGGCGAGCGCTCCGCCGCTCACGCTGCCGAGGATCGACGCCGCGGTCACGACGGAGGCGAGGCGCCAGTCGATGCTCGCGTGCCCCGCATGGACGAGGAAGCTCGAGAGCGAGCTCATGGTGATCACGAGCAGCGAGGTGCCGACCGCGGTCCGCATCGGCAGCCCGCCGAGGAGGACCAGCGCCGGGACCACCAGGAAGCCGCCGCCAGCGCCCACGAGGCCGGTGATGAAGCCGACCAGGGCGCCCTGGGCCATGAACCCGGGGGCGAGGAGGGGCCCTCGCCCGCTCGGGGCCAGCGCGGGCTCGTCGTCGCGGCCGCGCAGCATCGCCCCCGCCGTGGCCAGCATCACGGCGGCGAAGGCGAGGAGCAAGAGGCCCGCGGGGACGTGGCGCGCGACCTGTCCGCCAGCGAAGCCGCCCGCCGCCCCGGCGAGGCCGAAGGAGAGCCCGAGCCGCCACGCGACGCGCCCGGCCCGGGCGTGGGCGACCGTGGCCACCGCGCTGGTGGCGCCGATCACGAGGAGCGATGTGGCGATGGCGCTCTTGGCCTCGAGCCCGAGGACGTACACGAGGAGCGGGACCGTGAGGATGGAGCCGCCCCCGCCCAGCGCTCCGAGCGTCAAACCGATGGGCAAGGACAAGAGTCCTCCCATGACGAGCGTTCCGATCATGGCGCTTGCCTCGAGGGAAGAGGGTTTTGTGGACGAGCGGAGATCCGCTCAGGCGGCGCCCGTCAGACGGCGCCGCCGTGAGCGGAGGGCTGGGGGGCGAGGCCGCAGGCCAGATTGGCGGGCACCGCTTCGCGGATCTTCCTGGGCTGAGGGAGATCGAGCGAGCTCATGAGCCGGATGAACTCCTCGCGGCTCCTGCCCCCGAGGCGCGGGTTGTGCCGCTTCTCCTCGCCCACCGTGGACACCGTCATCCCCCGGTAATCGTGGCCCGGGTACACGAGGGTGTCGTCCGGGAGCGTGAAGAGGACCCTGGTGATCGCGTCGTAGAGCAGCCCCGGATCGCCGTTCTGGAAATCGGTGCGCCCGGTGCCGCGCACGAGGAGGGCGTCGCCGGTGAACACCATGTCGCCCACGAGGAAGCTCAGGCCGTCGTCGGTGTGCCCCGGCGTCTCCAGGGCCACGAGCTCGATCGCGCCCACCTCGATCCGCTCGCCGTGCGCGAGCCTCCGGTCCACGCACTTCGCGCCGCTCTTGCCGCCGGCCGTCGTCGCGCCGGTGCGCTCGCGGAGCAACCCCGCGCCGGTGACGTGATCGGCGTGGACGTGCGTGTCGAGCACGTACGCGAGCTTCAACCCGAGCTCGTCGATGAGCTTCAGATCCCGATCGACCTGCTCGCGGACCGGATCGATCAGGAGAGCCTGCCGCGTCCCCCGGTCGCCGAGCAGGTAGGTGTACGTCCCGGTGTCGGCGTCGAATAGCTGGCGGAAAATCATCGCTCCTCCTCGTCCGATCGCTAACGGACCATGTCCTCTGCGCCTGTCTTCCGTGCTCGTTTCCTGTGCTTGTTTCCTGTGCTTGCTACCCGTTCTTGTGCGCTTGTGCGCTTGTGCGCTTGTGCGAGGGGCGTGCCAAGCCGTAAAGCCGCTGATCTCTGCAGCAACGGCCGAAGAAATCGCGGCGGCGCGGGTCGGGGACGACGGCCCGTGAAACAGGATGAAACGACGTTGAAGCGAGCGAGGCGCTCAGCCGTCGGCGGGGGCGAGGCCGAGGGCGCGCCTGCATCACGGCGGAGGATCACGCGATGTCGAACTACTACGGATCGCGGCGGGGGCTCGGGCAGCTCCTCGCGTGGCTGGAGAGGAGCGATCCGAGCGTGTTCCAGCAGCTCGGGAGCGAGGATCCGCGGGTGGGGAGGCTCGCAAAGATCGAGGTGGGGGCGGCGGCGGGGGGAGATGGCGTGGACGGCGCTCGCCACGAGCTCCTTGCCCGCGCCGGTCTCGCCGCGAACAAGCACGTTGGCCTCCGAGAGCGCCGCGCGCTCGAGGATCCGGAACATGCGCTTCATGGCGGGGTCGCAGGTGAGCATCCGGTGGAACTCGACCAGCGCGTCCGAGCCCTCGGAGACGGCGCCGCTGTCGCTGAAGAGCAGCACCCAGCCCACCCGCCCCTCCGCGTCGGCCCCGTGGAGCGGCACGGCGCGCGCGTGGACGAGGCGCTCACCGCCCTGGGCAAGGGGGCGTGGGATGGCCACGGCCGCGGAGCGCCCTTTGGCGAGGGCCTCGGCCATGGGGCGCTCGACCGCCTGGCCGCAGAGCAGCTTGGGCGCGGAGCGCCCGAGGGGCACGGGCTCCCCGAGGAGCTGCTCGGCGCCGGGGGTGGCGGCGAGGATGCGGAGGTGCCGATCCAGGACGATCAGCGCGCCGCCGAGCTCCTCGAGGGCGCGGAGGACGGCGGGGGCGACGGGCGCCGGGCCTTCGAGGACACCAGGGGAGGACGCGAGCGGAGCGCGTCGGACGCGGGCTGCCACGTCCCATGGTCGCAGCAGGCGCCGGGAGGGCGCAACGACTCCGGCCGCGCAGGGCAGCGACGCACGTTCGACAGCGCCCATTTCCCGCGACCCGGTGGACCTCGATCGGCAGGCGCAGCGTGTCACTCCTCGCGGCTGGGCTGCGAGGCGCTTCCCATGTCCGGGGGACTGGAAGCGGGCGCGCCGTGGAAACGTCCGCGCCAGAGGACGATGCCATCACGACGCCGGCCTGGCCTGCCCGGTCGGTTCGCTTTTTCAGATCACCCGCCCCACCAGCCCGGAACTCCCTCTGCAGAGACACCCCGCCGCGCGGCTCCTTCCGCGCCGGGGGGAGGAGTTGCCATGACCGCACCCAGGATCCCGTCGCCCTCGTCCGCCGCGCAGCGCGCCCCGCGCCCCATGCTACGCTCTGGGCCGATGCCGCCGTCTCTCCGCGTGATCCGCCGCTGCGAGGTCGTCCCGGACCTCGAGCGCTGGGTGCTGACGGAGGAGACGGTGCCCGAGTCGAGCCCCCACGATCTGTTGAGCGAGCGCATCCGCGCCCTGTTGCTCGGCTGGGCCGCCCGCGCCGGGCGCGCCGTGAAGATAGGCCGCAACCTCGCCGTCCGATGGGACCGCGAGCACCCGCAATTCGGCGTCGACCCGGACGTCTACCTGGTCGAGCCGCCGCCTCCCGAGGGGGACGCGGTGCGCAGCCTGAGGCTGTGGAAGAAGGGCCATGTCGCGCCGCGGCTCGCGGTGGAGATCGTGAGCGCGCAGCACCCGACGAAGGACTACGTGATCGCGCCGCAGAAGTACGCGGCCTGCGGGGTCGAGGAGCTGTGGATCCTCGACCCGTTCCTGGACGGCCCGCGTGCGCACGGCGGCCCGTTCCGCATCCAGCTCTGGCGCCGCCTGGACGACGCCTCGTTCGCGCAGGTGCATGCCGGCGACGGGCCCGTGGGGTCGGAGGTCCTGCAGGGCTGGCTCCACGCCGTGCGGACGCCGGCCGGCGCGTCGTTCGACCTCAGCACGGACGAGGCCGGCGAGGAGCGCTGGCTGACGCCCGAAGAGGCCGAGCGCGCCGCCAGGGAGACGGAGCGCGCCGCCAAGGAAGCCGCCCGCCGCGAGGCCGCACGCGCCCGGCGAAAGGCCGAGGCCGCCCAGCGCGAGGCCGAGGCCGCCCAGCGCGAGGCCGAGGCCGAGCGCGTCGCCCGCGAGGCCACCGAGCGGCGCATCCGGGAGCTCGAGGCGCAGCTCGCCCGCGCCCGGTAGCCCAGCTCCCGCGCACGCCTGCCCTCTGCCCCCCTCCCACCGCATCGCCCCCCTCAGCCCCCGCTCCCCCGTCCCCCCTCCCGGTCCCCCCTCCGGTCTTCCCCCGCCGCCCCCACCTCGATCTTTGCGAGCCTCCCCACCCGCGGATCCTCGCTCCCGAGCTGCTGGAACACGCTCGGATCGCTCCTCTCCAGCCACGCGAGGAGCTGCCCGAGCCCCCGCCGCGATCCGTAGTAGTTCGACATCGCGTGATCCTCCGCCGTGATGCAGGCGCGCACCGTGCTGCGCGACACCTCGGGGAGCCTGAGCGCCTTGAGCGCCATCGACCACAGGCCGTCGATGAAGTTCTGGTCCGCGGGGAACTCCAGCAGCCCGGCCATCGTGAGGAGCATGGCGCAGCGCTGGCCCCGCGGCGTCGACAGCGCCTCTCCGGCCTCGAGGGCGAGGTAGCCGAGATCGAAGGCGCGGCGCATGGCGTCGGCCGCGCAGAGCAGGCGCTTCAGCTCCTGGGCCGCGTGGCTCAGGTGGCTGTGGAACATCACCTCGACCGTGAGGCCGCCTGGCGCGTCCTTGTTCCTCTGATAGCGGGTGACCGCCGGCAGCCGCCCGAGATCCTGTTCCACGGCGTCCCCCGCGGGCACGTCGTGCGGCGGCTCGCGGTGGCTGTAGAACCCCCCTGACTGGAACACATAATACAGCTCGCTCTGGCCCGGCAGACCGGCCCAGATGTCCGAGTACTGCGCCACGCGGTTGAGGCTGCCCGCCGCCCAGTTGAGGCCCGCCGCGGCCTGCCCGCTGATCTGCGACGCGCTCACCCCCGGATCGCGCGGCGTCATCGACGCCTCGATGTCCTCGGCGATCTCCGTGAGCTGGAAGTCGAGGAACCCATCGTAGTAATCGGCGCGCCCGTCCCGGTTCACGTCGGAATAGCGGGCCACGACGAGCGGGTGCGAGGGCCCCACGAACTGCGAGAACCCGGGCGCCTCCGCCTGCGCGTGGTGCCACTGCGCCTCGCGGATGCGGGCGTCGAGCTCGGCGTGCGACGCGCGCTCGCTCATCCCGCGCAGCGCCGCGACGAAGCAATCGACCCCCTCGGAGGCATTGACCACGCCGTCCGGGCCGACCCGGAAATAGGTCGAGTCCCAGGAAGAGTAGATGTCCGCGTCGGGGAACATCTGGGAGATGGCGAAGCGCGTGGTGAGCCCCGCGCACTGCGCGTTCATCATCAGCTTGTAGCCCTCCTGGCGCACCTGGACCGCGGCCGCGCGGAGGTCGAAGGCGCCGAGCTGGGCGTGCCGGTTGATGAGCAGCCCGGCGAAGAACCTCATCCCCATCTCGAGGTTCTCGTCCCGCGGGCTGGCCCCGCGGGCGAAGACGCGGATCGGCGCGCCGGCGGGCGTCTTGAACGGGGCCTCGAAGACGCGGTAGGGGCTCCACCCGCCCGGCGAAGGGGGCGCGTCGGGCGGGAGCGGGATCTCCTTGAATCCGTGGGTCAAAACGAGGATGCGGCACTCGCCCTCGTGGAACTCGGACGCGCCGCACATCGCGAAATTCCAGGGGCCGGTGAGCTCGTCGTACGGCGGCGCCTCGCGGAGCAGCCCGCGCACGAGCTCGCGCGCGCGCTCCTGCTGGGCCGCCGTGAGCCCCGGCGCGCGCAGCTGGAGCAGGTGGATCGCGTGGGCGCGCAGCGCGGGCCGGGCCGCCTCGTCGCCCGCCTCCCGCTCGACGAGCGCGAAGATCTCCGCGGCCGCGAGCTCGGCGACCGGCGCGAAGCCGCGGTCGTCCAGCGACGTCGCGATGAGGTGCGACAGGACGGTCAGCGCCGCCGAGCGCAGCGTCGCGGCCCCGGTCGGGTCGCGCCGCGCCTCCTCGCCGCCCACGGCCGCGACCTGGAGCGCCGCGCGCGCCTGCTCCAGCATGGCCATGCCCCGGCCCGCCGAGAGCCGTTCCTTGCGCACCGGCTCCTCCGGGTGGAACGCGCTCGGCGGGAAGAGCTGCGCCAGCGTGCTGGTCCGCCGCGAGGAGATCCAGCGGGCGGCGGTGACGAGCGCGTCACGGGCCGCGACGCCCTCGGGGCTCACGGTCGGGGTCGTGCTGAACACCCCGGCCGGCAGGAGCCAGAGCGGCGCGGCCCCCTCGCGCCCGGCGGTGAGGTCGAGCGGCGCCGCCTGCGACGCCACGCCCGGATCCGGGGCCACGTGGGCGGTGGAGGCCGCGAGGGCGCGCAGCCGCCGGCGCACCGGCGTGCGCCCCGGGAACACGATGAGCACCGCCTTGCCCTCGCGCTCCCGGAGCGCCGCGAGGCTCTCCGCCGGCACCGGGAGCTGGAGCGAGATGGCATAATCGTTATCGCTCACGGCCACCGCGAGCAGGCGGATGCCCGGGGTCGACCTGCGCTCCTCGAAGGTCGGGGACGCGGCCGGCCCGATGGTATCCACCGTCCCAGGCAGGTCGACGATCCCGCGGGCGGAACGGATCCGGACGATGACGTCGGTGGGCATGATTCTCTCCTGTCCAGAAGAGAGCGTCGCCCTGTTCAACCGCCCAGCGCAACAGGAATTCGACCGCACGAGATGCGGTCCGGCGCGCCATGAGGGGTTGTCCGGACGCGATGACGGAGCGCGCCTCAAGGCATCTCAGGCCGGTCCGGAGAGGGCGTATGCACCTCGATGGTCGGCGGGGCGTCCGCGTCGCCGGGCGCCCTGGCCGCTGGGGCTCTGGCCCCGGGCGCAGCGCGGCGGGCGGGGGCTGTCTCCGGCGGCTCCGGCGTGGCGCAGCGGAGCAGCGACACGCCTGCGCCGGCGGCGAGGATCACGCAGGCGGCGAGGACGCTGAGCGCCGCGGAGGCGCCGCGCGCGCGCGTCGCCGGGGCGGCGGGCGCTCCCTCCGCGGCGGCCGCTCCCTCCGCGGCGGCCGCGCCCGCAGCGCCGGTCCCGTCCAGCGCGTCCAGCCCGGCGCCGCCGGTCCCGTCCCGCGCGGCGCCGCCGGTCGCGTCCAGCGCGGCGCTCCGGGCGCGGGACGAGGGCAGCGCGTTGCTCGACGGGGGCGGCGGCAGGAGGCTGCCCGCGGGCAGCGTCGCGACCGAGGCCTCCCCGTCCAGATCCGCCGTGGCCGCCACGAACGCGTCGCTGGTCCGGCCCGAGGGCGTGAGCGCGCCGCTCTCCGGTCCCGGCTCCCTCGGGGCCGCGGGGGGGCCGAACGGGCGGAACGCGACGGCCGCGTAGCGCCCGAGGAGCGCGCCGACCTCGCGGAGATCGGCGGGGCGCCGCGCGCGGTCCGGGCAGAGCATGCGATCGATCATCGCCGCGACATCGGCGGGCAAGGCGGGATCGAGCTCCCGGATCGGCCGGATCGCGCCGGTGAGGATGCGCTTCAGCACCTTGCCCATGCTCTCCGCCTCGGTGGGCCGGATCGAGGTGAGGCATTCGTAGAGGATGACGCCGAGCGACCAGATATCGGCGCGGTGATCCATGTCGTGCTCTCCGAGGATGTGCTCGGGCGACATGTAATAGGGAGTCCCGAGGAGCGCGCCGGTCTCGGTGCGGTCCGAGGTCCACGAGGCCTCGCCGCGCGCGGCGGTGAGCTTGGCGATGCCGAAGTCGAGCACCCTCACCCGGGCGTCTTCGCTGCGCCGCGGCCTCGCCGGCGGCGGCGTGGTCCCGGAAGGGCCGATGTCGCCCGCGGCAGGGGGACGACCGGGCCCGCCGATCGCCGTCGGCTCGGGGGTGAGCAGGAAGATGTTGTCGGGCTTGAGGTCGCGGTGGACGATGCCGAGCGCGTGCGCGGTGCCGACCGCGGAGATGACCGGCAAGAGGAGGCGTGACAGCTCGGCGAGGGGGATCCGCGTCTCGCGCAGGAGCTTGTCGCGGAGCGACTCCCCCTCGAGCAGGTCCATGACGAGGGCCGGAGTCCCGTTGTCGAGCTCCAGGA
The DNA here is from genome assembly GCF_004135735.1 of Sorangium cellulosum. Lineage (GTDB taxonomy): Bacteria > Myxococcota_A > Polyangia > Polyangiales > Polyangiaceae > Sorangium > Sorangium cellulosum_F. The sequence goes on from NZ_CP012670.1 coordinate 11,237,940, forward strand.
CATCGTGAATGACCGGAACGTTCGGGTGATCGACCGCGGCGGCGGCGCGGGCCTCGCGGAGGAGCCGCCTCCGGGTCGAGTCATCCTCTGTCGCGTCGGGACGAAGCAGCTTCAGCGCCACACGTTCGCCGGTCGCGAGGTGGGTGGCGGCCCAGATGACCCCCATACCCCCCTCGGCCAGCTGGCGATCAACCCGGTAGCGACTCGCCACCAGGGCGCCCGGGACCAGGTGATTGGCCACGCCGTACCAGGATACCACCCGATGTCCCTTCAGGCCGGCCCCGCCCGCTCTCCGCCCCGAGGCGCAGAGTCATCGACACGGTAAATCAACACGAGAGACGCCCAGGGCGCACGGCCCCCCGCGCACCGCGTTATCCCCAGGACGCCATTCATTGACTCGGATCGCGACGCCCGGAGAGGCTTTCCCCCCGCCCCCGCCCCCCGCCCCGAGCGTCGCCGAGCGGCGGTCACCCGCACAGGAGACGGGCCCAGATCGGCGTTTTCGGCGCGCAGGCGTACTCACGTACGCCGAGCACCGAAAACGCCGAGGTGGGCCCGTATCCGAAGCGGGTGCCCGCCGCTCTCAGATGGCGGGCCAGACGGAGCCTGCGCGGCGGCGCTCGGCGTACGATTCGGCCGAGAGCGCGTAACGGATGAGCTCGTTGGTCACGGGGTGCTGCAGGAGCAGGCGCGGCTCCTCGGTGGAGCGCGCGATGTCGCGATCGAACCGGCGGAGGTAGTCGATCGCGGCGAGCACGTCGCCCGAGAGCAGGTAGCCGATGCGGTACTCGCTGCGGCGCAGGCCGACCACGAAGGCGCGCGCGTCGTACTGCACCGCGACGGTCGGCAAGATCTCCTCGAGCATCTTGCGCTGCCGCCGCCCGATCGCCCGCCCCACGCCGGGCAGCATCTGCTGCGCGGCGTGCTCGCGCGCGGGCGAGAGGGCGCCCGACGCGAAGCCGGGATCCACGGTGCGCAGCGCCGCGAGCAGCAGGCCGTCGGTCGCCTCGGCCGGGATCTCGTCGAGGAAGGTGAAGCCGAGCGCCGCGCGCGCGAACAGGCGGGCGAGGGCGAACGTCTGCTCGAGCTCCGGCAGCTCGACGAACGAGCTCGCCGCCACGAGGGCAGGGGGGTCGCCCGGGAACACCCGGGCGGCGCCCTGCCACGAGGGGGACAGGTAGAGCTCGAACGCCTCGATGCCGAGCGTGCGGCCGACGCGCTCCGCGAGCTGCCGCGTCGGGTGGTTGTCGCGCGGGCCGATCCGCTCGCGCGAGCTGATGCCCAGGTTGCTCAGCTCGAACCGGATCGCCTTCGCGGCGACCGGCGCCATCGCGAGCGCCACGTCGATCCAGGGGCTCCGGGCCTCCGGGACGAGCAGCCGGCCGATCTCCGGGCCGGCGAACGCCCCGGCGTACGGGCACTCGGACGGCACCCGCCGGCTCCGGAGCCGGGCCATGCGCTCGGGCGACACCTCGCCGAGGCAGGCGCGGACCTCCTCGACCGTGATCCGCTCCTCGGCGCGGCCGTCCTTGGCCAGCGCCGCCTCGAGCGCCGCGAGCGCGGGGCCGAGATCCGGCAGGCGCGCGACGATCTCCGGATCGGACGTGAGCACCTCCCGCAGCACCTGGACCGCCTCCTCGTTGCGCCCCGCGGCCTCTAGGCCGCGGCCGAGCGCCGTGCGCGACTCCGGCGGCGCGCCCGGCAGGGCGACCGCCTGCTGGAGGTGCGCGAGCCCCTCGCGGGGCCGGATGAGCAGCGTCGCCTCGAGCAGGCCGAGCGTCGTCAGCCAGCGCGGATCGAGCGGGACGCGGCGGGACGTGGCGAGCTCGATGAGCTGCGTGAGCGCGTTGCCGTACGCCGTGGCCCCCTCGCTCGTGTCGACGCGGTAGAGCCGGGCGAGCGCGGTCCACGCGCGCCCGTCGCCCGGCGCGCTCACGATCGCGTCGCACAGCGTGCGGACCATGCCCGCCGAGTCGCCGGCGTCGCGGTAGGCGTCGGCGAGGCGCAGGTCGGCCTCGACGCGGGAGCCCGCGTCGGGCGCGATCTCGACGAGGCGCCCGAGCGCGCGCAGCACGAGCGCGTGGTCGCCGCGCGAGACGCCGAGCCGGTGCAGCCGCTCGAGCGCGAGCCGGTTCTGCGCGTCGATCGACAGGATCGCCTGGAGCGCGTCCTGGGCGAGCGACGGGTTCGAGAGCGGCCCCTCGTACAGGTCGGCGACCAGGAAGTGCGCCGCGATCCTGGTCTCGTTGTCCGTCGCCGCGGCGACGGCGCGCTTCAGGGCGTCGCGGGCCTCCAGCCAGACGCGCTGCGCGATGAGGAGCCGGGCGAGCAGGAGCAGCGCCGCCGGATCGTTCGGGGTCGCCTCGATCACGCGCCGGATGGCCGCGATGCCCACGCCCGGATCGACCGCGCCGGGGCGCCCGTGGTGCTGCAGCACCGATCGGGCGATCTCGGCGCCGAGCAGCGCGATCGCCTCGCGGCTCGTGGACCTCCCGAGCGCCTCGCCGAGGCGATCGGCGAGCCGGTGCGGGTCGCCCGCGAGCTTCTGGGCGAGCGCGCGCGCCGCGGCGACGCAGCCCGGATCCGTGCGGAGCGCGTCCTCGTACAGGTCGAGCGAGCGCGCCCTGCCGTCCGGGGACGCGTCCTCGGCGGCGAGCTCCGCCGCGCGCACGAGGTGCATCGCGCGCGCGGGCTCGCTGTGGGCGAGCGCCGCCAGCGCGAGCTGGGCGGTGACGATGCTCGCCTTGTCGTCGAGGCGACCCGCGAGGCGGTCGAGCCCGCGCGCGGCCAGCAGGCTCTCCGGCCACAGCGCGAGGGCGTCGCGGAAGCCGGCGAGCGCGGCGCGGGCGGCGGCGGGGTCGCCGTCGGCCTGCGCCTCGGCGAGCAGCGCCTCCTCGATCCGGTAGAGGGCGCGCGCGATGGGGTCGGACGAGAGCTCGCGGCTCTCGCGGAGGGCGCCCTCGAACAGGCGCGGCGCGGGCAGGGACGGCGCGTCGGCGGGGCTCACCTTGCCGGCGACGCGGAGGATCGCCGCGAGCGCGGCCGCGTCCCTCGGCGCGTCCTTGACGATGCGCGCGAGCGCCTCGAGCGCCGCGGCCGGCCCGAGCTGCTCCTCGAGCGACACGATCTCCCAGAGGGCCCCTTGGCGCGCGATGGTCGAGGAGAACACCTCGGCCTCGGCGCGCAGGAGCGCCGCGAGCGACGTCGGCGCGTCGAGGTGCCGGTAGAGCTGCTCGAGCATCCGGAGCGCCGGGACGTGGTTGGGCACGACGGCGATGAGCCCCTCCAGGATCTCGACGGCCTGGCGCGGGCTGTTCTCCGCGAGGACCAGCGCGAGGGCGATCCGGAGCGCGTGGTCGACGAGCGCCGGGGGCTTGCGCTCGAGCCAGCGCGCGTACAGGCCCGCGAGCTCGCTGGCGATCATCGTGTGGGACATCCCGGGCAGCCCGGACGCCGCGCGCGCGCCGATGGTCGGCCGCTGCACGACGGGCGGGCCGAGGCCCACGCCCACGCCGCCGCCCCCGGCGCGGACGTAGATGCGCTCCATCGCGTCGAGGATCGCCGGGTCGGGCTGGCCCGCGGCGAGCGCGGCGTCGGCGCGCGCGAGGGTGCGGAGCGCGTCCTGGTCGCGCCCGAGCGCGAGCTCCTGCACCTCGGCCGCCTGGAACAGGAGGCGGGCGTGGTCGTCGGGTTGCTGCGCCTCCTCGGCGAGCGAGATCAGCACCTCCACGAGCTTCTCGTAGTTGCCGGTCTCGCGCAGGAGCCGCGCGATCTCGATCCGGGGCAGCGGGTGCGTCGGCCGCCTCCGCGCGGCCTCCCGGTACGACTCGACGGCGCTGTGCGGCCGCTTGAGGCGCCGCTCGTCGAGCGCCGCGACGTCGAGCCATAGCCCGAACGTCGCGTCGGCCGCGGGGTCGCGCTGGATGAGCTTGAGCAGCGCGCGGCGCGCCTCCTCGTACCGGCCGGAGCGCTCGTCGAGGCGGTAGCGCGCGCGCAGCGCGTCGGGGTCGGCCGGATCGATCGCGAGCGCGCGATCGATCAGCGCCGAGGCCCGGTCGCGATCGCTGAGCCTGAACTCCGTGATCTCGGCGGCCCTGAGGAGGAGCCTGCGCTGCTCCCCCGGGTCGCTCGTCAGCTCGGCCTCGGCGCAGAGCGCGCGCGCGAGCCGCTGCGAGTCGCCCGCGCGCGCGGCGTTGCGCTGCATCGCGAGGATCGCGGCGCGCCGCTGCGGATCGATCGCCAGGATCTTCTCGAGCTCCTCGACGGCGCGGGCGGGCTGGCCGAGCTCGTCCTCCCAGATGGCGACGAGCTTCTCGAGCAGCCCGATCTTGCGCGCGGGGTCGTCGGCCGCGCCGGCCGCCAGCGTGTAGAGGTCGAGCCGCTCCCGCACGCCGCGCGGATCCTCCTCGAGGGCGCGGGGCTCCGGCGCGAGCAGGGCCGAGAGCGCGTCGAAGACGGTGCCGTTGCCCGGCTCGATCGCCCACGCGGCGCGCAGGGTCGCGATCGCCTCGTCGCGCCGCCCGAGGTGGTGCTCCGAGATGTCGGCGGCGCGCAGGAGCGCCGCGACGCGGGCGCCCGCGGGCCGGTCGGCGTTGGCGACGGCGGTCCACACCTTCACGCGCTCCTCGTGGCGGCCGAGGCGCAGCAGGGCGCGGTCGAGCCGCTCCCGCGTGGAGGCGTCCTCGGGGTCGAGCTCGAGCGCGCGGGTCGCGTGGAGCGCGGCCTGCTCGGCGTTCCCGAGGATGTCGTAGAGCTCGGCGAGGCGGGCGTGCTCGTGGACGATGGCCTCGCGGTCGGTGAGGAGCGAGAGCTGCGTCCTCCGCACCTCGGCGGCCGTGTCGAGCGCGCCGCTCGCCTCCAGCAGGCGGATCAGCTCGGCGACGAGGCGCCGGGCCGTCGGCGTGCCGACCGGCGCCCGCGCCGACGCGCGCGACAGGAGGGCCACGGCGTCCGCCGGGGTGCGGAGCTTGTCGATGAGGAGCCGCGCGGCCATGTAGAGCAGCCGCGACGCGCGATCGTCGTCGCGCTCGTGGTCGGCCTCCATGGCGAGCGCGCTGACGAGGCCGACGATGCCGTCGTGGTGCACGAGGTGGCGGCGGAGCGCGTCCCGCACGGGGCCGGGCGACGGGTCGAACACGACGGCGCCCTCGAGGGACGCGAGGGCGAGCTCGGGCCTGCTGAGCTTCCGGTCGAGCACGGCGGCGCGCTCGACGTGGATCCAGGCGGTGAGCTGGCTGTCGCCGTCGGGCCGCCCGCGCCCGGGGGCGTAGGCCTCGGCGAGCCGCTCGAGGTGCGCCGCGAGCTCCCTCGGGGCCTGCTCGGCGTTGCGCGTGCTCTCGCGGCGCAGGACGATCTCCAGCCCGCGCAGCGCGGCGGGGTGCAGCGGGACGAGCCGCAGCGCCTCCCCGAACGCGTCGCAGCTCTCCGCCGTGCGCCCGAGCGCCTGGAGCAGGCGGGCCCGCTCGGCGAGGAGGTCGGCCCGGATGGCGTCGCTCTCGGCGACGCGGAGCTTGTCCTCGACGACGTCGAGCGCGAGGGCGAGCTCGGTGCGCGCGTCGAGCAGGCGATGGACCCGCGACAGCGCGGGCTCGAGCGTGCGCGAGAGCTGCCGCGCGCGGTCGTAGGCGCGGCGCGCGGCGGCGAGGTCGCCGCGCACGCGCTCCTCGTGGATGCCGAGCTCGACGAGCGCGCGCGCCGCGCCGACCGGGTCGCTGCCCTTGAGCCGCTCCGCGCGCTGCTGGAGCTCGGTGGCGAGATCGGGCGCGATCACGGGCGGGGCCGCTTCCGGCTCGACGTGCCGCGCCGCGCGCGGCGGGGGCGCGGGCGGCGACGGCTGGGAAGGCGAGAGGGGCGTGGGCGTCGCGCCCGCCTTCACGGGACCGGGCGCGGGCGTCGCGCCCGGCCTGGCGAGGGGGGGCGCGGGCGGTGCGCCTGCCGAGACGGCGGCGGGCAGGGGGGTCGCGCGCGCCGAGACGGCGGGGGGCGCGGGCGGTGCGCCTGCCGAGACGGCGGTGGGCAGGGGGGTCGCGCGCGCCGAGACGGCGGGGGGCGCGGGCGGTGCGCCTGCCGAGACGGCGGTGGGCAGGGGGGTCGCGCTCGCCGAGACGGCGGGGGGCGCGGGCGGTGCGCCTGCCGAGACGGCGGTGGGCAGGGGGGTCGCGCTCGCCGAGACGGCGATGGGCAGGGGGGTTGCGCTCGCCGAGACGGCGGTGGGCGCGCCGGCCCTGACGGAGCCGGGCGCGGGGGTCGCGCTCGCCGAGATGGCGGTGGGCGCGGGGGGCGCGCCGGCCCTGACGGAGCCGGGCGCGGGGGTCGCGCTCGCCGAGACGGCGGTGGGCGTGGGGGGCGCGCCGGCCCTGACGGAGCCGGGCGCGGGCGGCGCACCGGCTCTGACGGAGCCGGGCGCGGGGGTCTCGATCGGCTCGACGGAGATGGGCATGGGCGTCGTGGTCGCGTCGACCGCGATGGCCTCGACGGAGATGGGCATGGGGGTCGTGGTCGCGTCGAAGGCGACCGTGGCCGGTGAGGCCTGGGGGGGCGCACCCGGCCGGGAGCTCGGCGCCGGCTTCACCGCGTTCGGAGCGGAGCCGGGAGCCCTCGGCACCGCGGGCCGGTTGGGGCTCGGGGGGCGCGTGGCCGCGCCTTGCGGCGCGCGGCGCGGCGGCGGCGGCGGCGGCCTCGACGGCGGCCCCATCGGCGGGGGAAGCGGGCCCGTCGCGACGGTGCCGTCCTTGCGGCGGATCAGCGGCGGCGGCCTGCTCGGCTTCGGCCCCGGCGGCGGCGCGCTCGACGCCGACGGCGCGCTCGCGGCGGGCGGCCCATCGCCTGCGGGCGTCGCGCTCGCGGCCGGCGCGCTCGCGGCGGGCGGCACGTCGCCTGCGGGCGTCGCGCTCGCGGCCGGCGCGTTCGCGGCGGGCGGCCCATCGCCTGCGGGCGTCGCGCTCGCGGCCGGCGCGCTCGCGGCGGGCGGCACGTCGCCTGCGGGCGTCGCGCTCGCGGCCGGCGCGTTCGCGGCGGGCGGCACGTCGCCTGCGGGCGTCGCGCTCACGGCAGGCGGCGTGCCGAGCTTCGGCGTGCTCGCGCTGCCCACGAGCAGCGTCTTCGCGCCGGGCTGAGGTTGCGCGCTGACGCGCGTCGGTTGAGCGTTGTCGGCATTGGCTTCCCAGCCAGCTTCGTCCGGCGTTCCCGGCAAGCTCGGCAAACCAGGCCGGCGCGGCGCTCCTTCTTGCGGATCATCCCCTTGGGCCACTGCGGCGGATGCTACACATCCCCGCGCTTTCAATCCAACAATCCAGGCGTCTACTCCACCGAAGCGGCGCCTTCCCTACCTGTCGGGGCCGTTTCGGACCGGATCCCGGCCTCGCCGCGCTGGACGGGCCGGGGCCGCCGCGCGCTCGTCCCCCGGGTCGCGCGCCGGTCGCGCAGCGCCCCTCGCCGGGGCCGGGCGCCCCGGCGGGACCCCCGCGCGGCCGGGGCGAGGGCGGCGCGGACTACCTCGGCGCCGCCGCCGGCGCGCAGCGCAGCACGGAGAGCTTCATCGCCCTGCCGGCAGGCTGCGCCACGAGCAGCGCCTCGGGCGAGGCCGCGATGGGCTCACCGCGCCCGAGCGCGGGCTCCGCGCGCAGCCCGTCCTCGATCTCGCCCCGCGCGGTGAGCGCCGCGAGCAGCGTCGGGCCCGAGGCGTTCGCGACGGCCAGCCACGCCGCGGCTCCGGAACGGGCGCCGGCGGCCTGAGACCCTCGCCCCCCGGAGCCCGCGAGGAGCGCGGGCACCCCGGCGCCCAGGCCGAGGGCGGCCTCGGGCGGCGCGTCCGGCTCTCGCTCCCCGCCGGCGAGCACGCGCGGCTCGCCGACGCCGCCGAGCCGCACCAGCACGGCGCTGATGCGCCCGCCGCTCGAGCCGCTCGGGGTGTCGTCGTCCCGGAACGTCAGGATCAGGCCGTCGTCCTCGCCCAGCGTCAGGTCGTACGCGAGCACGTGCCCGTCCTTCGGCGTGACCGCGCGCGGCGCGGCGGTGAGCGAGCCCGTCTCGTCCAGGGGGACCACCTCGACCCACTGCTGGGTGATCGTCTCGCCTGCCGCGGCCGTGTCCTCGTCGACGTGGTCGTCCTTCGCCGAGGCGCGCCGCGCCGGCTCCTCGGCGCGCGCCACGTACGCGAGCCAGTAGCCGCCCGGCCGGCGGAGCACGCGCGGCATCTCGGCGTCGGTGCTCGGCCGCGAGACGGGCCGGGGCGAGGTGACCGAGCGCAGCGTGGCCACGTCGGTGGAGGCCAGCATGATCCGCGATCGTTTCCCGTCGCGGGTCACGTCGTCCCAGACGACGACCGCCCGCTCTCCGGACACGGCGACGTCGAGCGCGAGCGACTCGTCGCGCCCCTCGGCGAACTCGGCGCCCCAGGTGACGTGCTCCCCCTCGACCCTGGCGATCTTGATGGCGCGCCCGCCGGCGTTCGGCTCGATCATCGCGGCGAGGATCGCGCCGCCTGCGCCCGCGACGACCGGAGGATCCATGTCCCCGCGCGAGCGCGCGAGCCGGACGAGCTTCCCCTGGGCGCCGTCGGCCGAGAGCGTGGCGACCATCGCGACGGCGCCGCCCTCCGCTTCCCGCTGCGCCCCCACGGCGAAGCCGCCGGAGAACGTGGTCCCCCGGCCGATCTCGACGGCGAAGGGCGCGAGATCCTGGGCGCTCTCGGCCTCGCCGCCGCCTTCGCCTCGCCCGGGCGCGCGCGGGGCAGGCGGGGCGTCGCCGATGACGAACGGCGTCGGGCTCGCGGGTGTGCAGCGCGGGGCGGGCGGCTGCCCCGACGCCTCCGGGGCGTTCGGGTCGACGGGCGCGAGCGCTCCGGGGCTCGCGCCGGACGGCGCGGGGGCGCTGCTCCGCTCGCCTTCGGGCGTGGAGCAAGCGCGCCACACCACGAGGGATCCGACGACGAGCGCGACGGCGAGGGCCCCCTTCCAGGCGATGCCTTCGGGCTCGTCCTCGGTCGGCGGGCGTCGATCCGCGCTCGCGCCCCCGTTCGGCGGGCGTCGATCCGCGCTCGTGCTCCCGTGGGGTGCGCGGTGGCTGGGCTCCATGAACCGGGGGTGTTAGCGCTGATCGCGCCGTGAGGGCAGGGGGTGGCTCTGCCGCATGCTCGAGAACTTTCCCTCCGCCGCCGGCGAGGGTATCGCCGACAGGGGCCACGCCGGCTCCGCCCCGCACGCGCCCGACGCGGGCGGCGCGGGCCAGGGCCGGAGCGCGCCCGATCCTCGCCATGGCCAGCCGTACCTTCCTCGCCACCCTGCTCCTGGGGCTCGTCGCGCTCACGTGCGCGGCCTGCGTCGGCTCCTCCCCCACGCCGCTCGCCCCCGCGCTCCGCGGCTCGATCGGCGTCCCGCACCACGGCGTCATCACCGACGCGGTCGAGCTGCCCATGCAGGGGGAGGGTTACCGGCTGCTCCGCAGCAACGGCGTCCGCTGGGGGACGGCCGGGCTCGTCGCGACCGTCCAGCGCGCCGCGGCGGAGGTCGCGCGGGCGCGGCCGGGCGGCGCGCCGCTCCTCGTCGGCGATCTCTCCAGGCGCTTCGGCGGACGGACCCGGGGGCACCGATCCCACCGCACCGGGCGCGACGCCGACCTCCTGCTGTATGCGCTGACGCCGGACGGCCGCCCGGTGCGCTCGCCGGGCTTCATCGAGTTCGGGCCGGACGGGCTGGCGCGGCGCGGCGACGATGACGGGGGCCGCTCGCCTGCATCCTCGGGCGCGCGGGCGTTCGTCCGCCTCGACGTCGAGCGGGAGTGGCTGCTCGTGAAGGCGCTCCTGCGCTCGCCCGACGCCCACGTCCAGTGGCTCTTCCTGGCCCGCTGGCTCGAGGCGCTCGTCATCGAGTACGCCCGGGCGCGCGGCGAGGACCCGGAGCTCGTCTGGTATGCCGAGAGCGTCCTGCTCCAGCCGGGGGACAGCACGGCGCACGCCGATCACATCCACCTGCGCGTCGCGTGCGCGCCGGACGACTTCCTCTCCGGCTGCCTCGGCGGTGGCCCTTACTGGCCGTGGCTCCCGGCGGTGCCGCAGCTCGTCCCGCCAACGGACACCGATCTCGCCGCGGCGATCCTCGAGGACCTCCTGCCGGGGGGCGCCGCCGCGGGCGCTCGCACGGCGGCGCCCGACAGCGCGCTGTGAACCACCTCCTCGCCCTGGGCGACACGGCCGACGTCTGCGCGGCGCTCCCCGCCGAGGTGCGCTTCGATCTCGTCTACCTCGACCCGCCGTTCGGCGTCGGCACGACGATGACCGCGCGCGCGGCGCGCGGCCAGGCGCGCGGGCGGCGCAGGCCGGAGAGCGGGCCCGACGCGTACGACGATCGCGCGAGCGCCGACGCGCTCGTCGAGGTGCTCGCGCCGCGCCTCGCGGCCGTGCGCGATCGCATGGCCGAGGGCGCGACGCTGTACCTGCACCTCGACCACCGCGCGGTCCACGAGGCCAAGCTCGCGTGCGATCGCCTGTTCGGCCGCGGCGCGTTCCTGGGCGAGATCATCTGGGCGCCGGGCAACGGCGGCCGCGGCGCGCGGGGGTTCTCCGTCACGCACCAGACGATCCTCCTGTACGCGCGCGCGGCGGGCGAGCGCGGCCGGGTGGTCTACAACGCCGGGGATCCGATGCTCCGCGAGCCCTACGCCGAGACCAGCCTCGCCATGCATTTCAAGCACCGCGACGAGGAGGGGCGCCTCTACCGAGAGCGCGTCCTCGGCGGCAAGGCGTACCGGTATTACGCCGACGAGGGGCGCCGGCTCGGGAGCGTGTGGACCGACATCCCCGGGATGGTGGCCAACACCCCGCTGCGCCGCGAGGCCACGGGGTACCCGACGCAGAAGCCGGAGCGGCTGCTGGAGCGCGTCGTCCGCGCCTCGAGCGCCCCCGGCGCGACCGTCGCGGATCTCATGTGCGGCAGCGGCACCACGCTGATCGCGGCGGCGCGGCTCGGCCGCCGCTTCGTGGGCGGCGACCGCAGCCGGCTCGCGTTCGCGACCACGCGCGAGCGGCTCGACCGGGAGGGGATCGCGTACAGCCTGGTCGAGGTGCCCGAGGCGGAGCGCGACGGGGCTGCGCCGTAGCGTCCGCGCGCCAGGAACTCCTGGCGCGCCTGCGGACGCGCAGAGGCGGAGCCGGTCGGCGATCGGGCGAGCGGCGCGAGGGCGCCGGTTGCTCCTCCCCTATCGTGCCGCGTACGCTGCGAGCGCATGAAGCTCAGCATCCGCAACCTCGGGCGCATCGCACATGCCGAGCTCGACATCCGGCCGCTCACGATCTTCGTGGGGCCGAACAACACGAACAAGACCTGGGCAGCCTACTGCCTCTACGGGCTCGCGCGCAGGCTCACCTTCGACCCGGCGGCCTCGTGGAACGCGCTGCACGAGCGAGCGGCGGCCCGCGTCGCCGAATTTGAGCACGCCGAGCTCGCTGCGCGCGTCCGAGCGGCGGCGGAGCGGGTCGGGGCGGCCTCATTCCACCGCGGCGAAGCGCCCAGGGCGCCCGACGTGAGCATGCGCATTACGCGTACCGAGCTCCTGGGGGGCCTCCTGGGGGACGTCCGGCTCCGGATGGACGCACTCGACATCATGAATCTCCTCCGGCTCCACCGTGAGCCCTCGGAGGAGGCCGAGGCGACGCTCGATGTCTCGCCGTCGGAGCTCCGCCGCGGCCCCATCGAGGAGCTGCGGATCGACGTCGAGGACCTCGCGCGCTTCATCTCGTTCACGCCGCTCAAGCGCCCGGCGCGCAGCGAGCCGCCTGGGCAACCCAAGCTCTTCGAGGTGCGCGACGACCGGGACAGGATCCTCCTGCTGAACGCGGCGATCTCAGCCTTCGCGTTGTGCCTGCACGATCACGTGGCCGTCTTGCCGGCCGAGCGGAAGGCGCTCGTCGCGACCTACAAGCTGCTGAGGCCCGAGTTCGAGGAGGTCATGGCGTCCCCCGTGGTGGCCTTCACGGAGCTGCTCCGCAGGCCGGAGCGGCTCGCGCCGACCGAGGCGCAGGTCGAGGAGCGACGCCAGGCCTGGGGACTGCTCGAGGAGCGCATCCTGGGAGCTCCGCTCCACTTCTTCCCTCACGGGGCAGGGCCCTCGTTCCTCTTCGGCGGTTCTCCCGACACGGAGCTCCCGATCCACGCGGCGTCGTCGCTGGTGCGCGCGCTCGCCGGGCTCGACGTGTACTTGAAGCACCTCGCCTCGCCGGGGGACCTGCTCGTGATTGACGAGCCCGAGATGAATGCCCACCCGGCCGCCCAGCTCGCCATCACCGAGCTGCTCGCGCTCCTTGTGAACAAGGGCATCCGCGTCGTCTTCACCACGCACAGCCCCTACGTGCTGGATCACGTGAACAACCTGATCGAGGCGAGCCGCGTCAGCGCCGGCCGCCGGGACGAGATCGCGGCGCGCCTCAAGCTCGGGTCGGCGGCGGCGTTCCTCGATCCAGGGGGGGTGGCGGCCTACCTGTTCGACGACCACGGCGTGGTCCGGTCCATCTACGACGCGGCGGAGCGGAGCATCGACTGGCGCACCTTCAGCGCGGTGACCGACGAGGCTGGCAACCTTTACAGCCACATCCTCGCGGCCGAGCCAAAGTAGCGCCGTGCCGCTCAACTTCCTCCTCTGGAACGCGCTTCAAACGAGCGACACGAGCCACGGTGAGGCCGGCAAGCGGGTCAGCCTGCAGCGCGAGGCCGGCGAGACGGTGCTCGTCTTCCATGCGGACACGCCGGAGTTTCGCCGGCGGTTCGGTGTGGCGCACGTCTGCGACGCGATCTTCTTCTACAAACGACCCCCGGCGCAGCCTCTGCTCCTCTTTGTCGAGCTCAAGGGGAAGGAGGTCGCGGACGGCGCCACCCAGCTTCGCGAGACGCTGCTGGCGGTTAGGCGAGAGCTCGCTGCGGCGCTACGCGACGGCGCTCCGCGCGCGGAGCAACTCCGCGCCGTGATCGTCTGCTCGGGGGTGGCGTCGCCGCGGGAGCACGGCCGTGTTCGCGCGGAATTCGAGCGCGCCACCTCGGTCCCCTTGCTCGTGAAGACCGTGAAGAGAGGGACGTGCGATCTGCGCGATGTGCTTCGTTGAGGAGTGTGCGCCGGCACGGCGCCGCCCCCCTTGAAATGCCGTTCCGTGCGACGCAGGCGCTGGTCTCGACCGTTGAAACGCCGCCCTCGCCCCCGAGTGGCTCATCTCGACGCTTGAGATGGCCCACTTTGGCACCCAGGCGCTCATTTCAACGCTTGAGGTGGCTCACTCTGGCGACGAGCCGGCGCTTTCAACGCTTGAGGAGCCCCGCTCGGCCGCCGAGAAGGCCGTTTCAACGCTTGCATCAACCGTTGCAGGGACGCCCTCGCCCCCCTTCGCCGCGCCTGCTCGCGCCGGCGCGGCGCCCTTCGCCCGGCCTCGCGGCGCGGCGCCCTTCGCCCGGCCTCGTGGCGCGGCGCCCTCCGCCCGGTCCCGCCTCCAGCGCCGCGGCGATTCCCCCGCGCGGGGCGCTCTTCAGACGAGATCGTCCGTCGGCCCCGCGCCCTGCCGGACGACCTGCACGTCGCCCTGGCTCAGGTCGATCACGGTCGTCGGCACGGCCCCGCACGCCCCCGCGTCGAGGACGAGCGCGAGCCCCGGGAAGCGATCGTCGATCTCCGTGGGATCGATGATCGGATCCTCGCCGGGCGGCGCCGCGGTCGTGCTGATGAGCGGCCGGCCGAGCGCGCGGACCAGCGCGATCGGGACCGGGTGGTTCGGCACGCGGATGCCGACCGTCTTCTGCTTCAGGTGCACGTACTTCGGCACCTCGCGCGTGGCGGGGAGGATGAACGTGTACGGCCCCGGCAGGAAGCGCTTGAGGAGGCGGTACGTCTGGTTCTCGACGATCGCGTAGCGCGCGATGTCGCTCAGATCCGGGCAGATGAACGCGAGGGCCTTGTCCTTGCGCATCCCCTTGATCTGGTAGACCCGCTCGATCGCCTGCTTGTTCATCAGGTCGCACCCGAACCCGTAGACGGTGTCGGTCGGGTAGCCGATGACCTCGCCCTTTTCGATGAGGGCAACAGCCCGCGCGATCTTGCGCGGCTCCGGGTGGTCTGGATTGATGGGCTGGAGCACGGGAATGGCACCATGGGGCAGCCCGGCCGGCTCGACCAGTGCTGATCGCACGAACCGAGATCTGCGCTGGCCGATGCGAGCCGGCCGGGGTGACGCGCCGAGGGGACGAGCCAGGTGCTGCGCGACGCGCCGCCGCGGGGCGGCGGCCGGGCGCGACGAGCCGCTGCGGGGCGGCGGCAGGAGATCCCGCCGGTCCGGGGCGCGGCGCGGCGCTACTCCTTGAGCGCCTCGCTGCCGCCGATGATCTCCATGAGCTCCTTCGTGATCGCGGCCTGCCTCGCCTTGTTGTACTCGAGCGTGAGGCTGTCGATCATCTCCTTGGCGTTCTTGTTCGCGGCGTCCATCGCCGTCAGCTTGGCGCCGAGCTCGCTCGCCATGGACTCGTAGAGCGCGCGCAGGATCGAGATGTCCACGTACATCGGGACGAGCCGCTCCAGGAGCGCCTCCTTGTTCGGCTCGTACATGAACTCCGACGCGGGCCCGGGCGGCGAGGCGTGGTCGCCCCCCTCGGCGCGCTCGCCCTGCGCCGGCGCCGGCCCACCGACGGGCAGGAGCCGCTCGACGACGACGGTCTGGGAGATCGCGCTCTTGAACTCGTTGTAGACGAGGTAGATCGCGTCGATCTCGTTCTTGTTGAACGGGGCGAGGAGCTTCGCGCCGACCGCCTGGGCGGTCTCGAGGCTGAGCTTGTCCCAGACGCCGGGCAGGTACTCGAGGATGGGCGCGTCGCGGCGGGTGAAGTAGTCCCGCCCCTTGCGGCCGATGATCGCGAGCTGGACCTCCTGACCGGCCTCGGTCCGGCTCTTCCACTCGCGCTCGGCGCGCTTGTTGATGTTGGTGTTGAAGGCGCCGCACAGCCCGCGGTCGCTCGTGAGCACGAGGAGCAGCACCCGTCGCTCCGCGCGGCTGACGAGCAGCGGGTGCGCCGGCCTGTCGCCCCCGGCGGCGGCGGCCGCGGCCGCGTGCCCGGCCGCCTCGCCCTCCGCCCCGATCCCCTCCGCCGCGGGCGCCGCGACCACGTCGCGCGTGATCTCCCAGAGCACCTCCTGCACCTTGACGGCGTAGGGCCGGAGCTCGGTGATGCGCTGCTGCGCCTTGTTGAGCTTGGCGCCCGCGACCATCTTCATGGCGCGGGTGATCTTCTGCGTCGACTTGACGCTCGAGATCCGCTTGCGAATGGACTTGAGGCTGGGCACGGCTGCCTACTTTTCCTTCGCCTTCGAGGCGCTCTTCCCGTTCTTCGCCTTCGCCTTGGGCTTCGCCTCCTCGTCGTCGCCCGCCTCGTCCTCCCCCTCGTCGGCGGCCGACGCGCCCGCGGCGCTGCCCGCGTCGATCACGAACCGCTTCTTGAAGGCGTCGATCGCCTTCGTCATCCGGGACTTGAGGTCGTCGTCGAGGACCTTCTTCTCGCGGATGTCCGCGAAGATCTGGGGGTGCTTGGCCTCCACGAACTTGTAGAGCTCGTCCTCGAAGCGCGCGAGCGAGCCCACGGGCAGGCTGTCGAGCAGGCCCTGCGTGCCGGCGTAGATGATGAGGATCTGCTTCTCGACCGCGAGCGGCACGTACTGGCCCTGCTTCAGGATCTCGGTGAGGCGCGCGCCGCGCTCGAGCTGCGCGCGGGTCTTCGCGTCGAGGTCCGAGGCGAACTGGGAGAACGCCGCCATGGCGCGGTACTGCGCGAGATCGAGGCGGAGCGTGCCGGCGATCGACTTCATCGCCTTGATCTGCGCGTTGCCGCCGACGCGGCTGACCGAGATGCCGACGTTGATGGCCGGGCGGACGCCGGAGTAGAAGAGGTCGGCCTCGAGGAAGATCTGCCCGTCCGTGATGCTGATGACGTTGGTCGGGATGTACGCCGACACGTCGCCGGCCTGCGTCTCGATGACCGGCAGCGCGGTGAGCGAGCCGCCCGACTTCGGGTCGCGGACGATCTCGTAGTCGCTCGCCTTCGCCTTGTCCGAGAGCTGCTGCTCGAGCTTCTTGATCTCGTCCTTCTTCTCGTCCTTGCGCGCCTGCTCGAGCTTCTCGAAGAGGGACGCGTCGATCATCTTCCAGAGCGAGTCCTTCGCCGAGTGCATCCCGTGCGCCCCGATGTGCGACTTGCCGTCGACGCCGCGGTACGCCGGATCGCCGCCCTCGATCTTCGTCCCCTTCTGCACGACGTAGAAGATGTCGGCCATCTTCGCCGCGCGCTCGAGGAGCCGGGAGTGCAGGTAGAAGACGTCGCCCGGGTACGCCTCGCGGCCCGGCGGGCGGCGGAGCAGGAGCGAGAGCTGGCGGTACGCGACCGCCTGCTTCGACAGGTCGTCGTAGATGCACAGCGCGTGGCGCCCGGTGTCGCGGAAGTACTCGCCGATGGTCACGCCGGTGTACGGCGAGATGAACTGGAGCGGCGCGGTCTCGCTCGCGGTCGCGGCGACGACGATCGTGTACTCCATCGCGCCGTGCGCCTCGAGCTTGTCGACCACCTGGCGCACCGTCGAGAGCTTCTGGCCGATCGCGACGTAGACGCAGATGACCCCCTTGCCCTTCTGGTTGATGATCGCGTCGACGGCGACCGCGGTCTTGCCCGTCTGCCGGTCGCCGATGATGAGCTCGCGCTGGCCGCGGCCGACCGGGATCATCGCGTCGATCGCCTTGATGCCGGTCTGCATCGGCTCGGTGACCGGCTGGCGCTGGATGATGCCGGGCGCCTTCACCTCGACGCGGCGGCGCTCCTTCGCGTCGATCGGCCCCTTGCCGTCGATCGGCATGCCGAGCGCGTTGACCACGCGCCCGAGGGTCGCCTCGCCGACGGGCACCTCCATGATGCGCCCGGTCCGCTTCACGGCGTCGCCCTCCTTGATGAGGCTCGTGTCGCCGAAGATGGCGGCGCCGACGTTGTCCTGCTCGAGGTTCAGCACGAGCCCCATGAGGCTCGCGCCGTCCGAGCCGGTGAACTCGACGAGCTCACCGGCCATGGCGCGGCTCAACCCGTGCACACGGGCGATGCCGTCGCCGACCGTGAGCACGGTGCCCGTCTCGGCGACCTGAGCTGCCTTGTCGATATTCTGGATTTGCTTCTTGATGATCTGGGAGATCTCTTCGGCGCGGAGCTGCATGCGGAGTCCTCTGTCGGGAGACGCTTGGGCTTCGGAATCTACGTCGTCAAGGTCGAGGGCCAGCGAGCGCGGGCCGGGACCTATCGTGAAACAGGGGTGCGCGTTCGCGTCCCCTCAGGTTCGGAGCAGGTTGTCACGGAAGCTCGACAGCCGGGCCCGGAGGCTGCCGTCGATCACCTGGTCGTCGATCTGGGTGACCACGCCGGCGATGAGCGAGGGATCCTGCTTGTGGGTGATCGAGATCTTCTTGCCGGTCGCCTTCTCGAGCTCGGCCCGGAGCCGGTCGAGGTACGCGTCGCTCAGCGGGCCCGCGCTCGTGACGACGGCGCGGGCGAGGTTCTGGTCCTGATCGACGAGCCGCGCGAGCTGGCGGGCGATCTCGGGCAGCGCCGCGAGCCGCCTCCGCCGCGACAGGAGCCGGAGCGTGCTCTGCGTCACCTCCGACAGGCCGGCGCGCGCGCAGAGCTCGCGCAGCAGCGCCTCGCGCTGGGCCTCCGGGACGAGCGGGTCGTCGAGCACGAGGCGGAGCTCCTCGCTCGCCGAGTACATCGCGCTGGCGTCCTGGAACTCCCTGGCGAGGGTCGAGAGGTTCCCGTTCTCCTTGCCGATCTCGAAGATCGCGCGCCCGTAACGCCGGGCCACGGCCTCGTAGCTCATCTCGCTGCTCCGGTGGTCTGGGGTCCGCGGGCGGCGCCGGAGGAGACGGCCGCGGGGATGGCCTTCAGGTACTCCTCGGCGACCCGGTCGTGGTCTTCCTTGCCGACGCGCTGCCGGAGCAGCTGCTCGGCGGCGGCGACGGCGCCCTCCACCGCCTCCTTGAGGAGCAGGGCGCGCGCCTCCTTGAGCTCCTGCTCGATGCGGAACTCGGCGTCCTTCCGCATCCGGACGCGCCGCTGCTCCGCCTCGGCGAGCACGTGGGCCTTCTCGCGCTCGGCCTGCGCCGCGTGCTCGGCCTTGAGCTCCGCGAGCGTCTCCTCGAGCCGCGTGAGCTTGTCCTCGTACTGGTCGAGCCGCTTCTCGGCCTCCTCCTTGAGGCGCGAGGCGTTGTCGAGCTCCGCCATGATCGTCTGCTTGCGCTTCTTCAGCGCCTCGGCGATCGGCTTCCTCCCGAAGCGGACGATGATGAAGGCGAGGAGCCCGAAGTTCAGGAGCGAGGCGAGGAACGGCGGCGGCTGGTTCCTCGGGTCGCAGGGGTTCTGCTCGTTGTGGTAGCGCCAGAGCAGCGAGTGGATGCCGCCCTTGCCGGCCGCCTCGTTGTTCACGCCGATGAGCCCCTGCCACCAGTTCACGTGCGGCGGCGGATCGGTCGGGCCGTGGCCGGGGCAGTGCTCCTCGTGCCCGTGGGCCGCGGACTCGGCCTCGGGCGCGGCGCGCCCGTGGGCGCCGGGCTGACCCGGCTGCGCCTGCATCCGCAGCCCGCCGTGGCCCGGGGGAAGCTGGCGGCCGCCCGGCCCGATCGGGCGGCCGGGCTGCACCTCCCGCGAGCGGGGGGGCATCTGGTGCGGGTTCGGCCGGGCGGCGCCGTGCGGGGCTGGCTGGGCCGCCCCGACGGGCGGGTGCCCCGGCGGCATGGCCGGCTGCGCCTCCGGCTGCTGCGCGAGCGCGGTGCCGGCGGTGAGCGCTGCGGCGAGGCCGAGCGCGAGCGAGGTGCGGCGGGTCGGCTTCACTGGCGCACCTCCCGGCCGATCATGCTCGCGGCGATCTCCGCGGCGAGCGCGGGCTGGGCGGCGGCGAGCTCGCCGCGCATGCGGGCGACCTCGGCCGCGATCTTCGCCTTGCCGTCCTCGAGGATGCGGGCGGTCTCGGCCCGGGCCTCGGCCATGATCTGCGCCTCGAGCTTCGCGGTCTCGGCGCGGAGCCGCTCCCGCTCCACCCCGGCCTCGCGCCGGACCTTCTCGATCTCGGCCTCGTAGCGGGAGAGCAGCTCGCCTGCCCGCTCGTCCATCTCGCGGGCTTCCCGCTTGGCGCCGTCGGTGCGCCGCTCGCGCTCCTCGAAGACGCGGAGCAGCGGATCGAACAGCAGCGGCTTGAGCACGACGATGAACGTCGAGAACAGGACAACCTGCGCCAGGAACGTCAGATCGAAATCGACGGAGATGGCGCCGGACGCGAGGAGGGGTTGCATTGCGTTCGGATTCACGGGTGCAGGTTCGGCGACGAGGGCGCGCGAGCGGGAGCTGCTCGCTGCCAGGCGCCCCCGGGGGGCGTTTTCGCGCGCCGGCATTAGCACGTGTCACTCAAAGCTGGAAGGGATCTCGGCAGGGCGGCCGCGCGCGCTCTTCCAGCGTGCGCGGCGGCTCTTCCAGCGCGCGCGGCGCGCTCTTTCAGCGCGCACGGCGCCCCTACAGGCTCGCGAGCGAGCGCAGCATCTCCTCGATCCCCTCCTCGAGCGCGGCGGCGGTCGCGCGTCGCGACGCGGGCGGCGCGCCGTCCTCGTCGCGGATGGCCTCGGCCGCCCGCGGGTTGCGGAACCAGTCCTCGTCGAAGCGCTCGATCATGTCGCGCCGATCGCGCGCGCCGAGGAGCGCCCCGGCGAGCCGGACGGCCGCGTCCGGCTCCAGCGCCGGGAGGACGCCGGCGAGCGCGCCGGGGATGGGCGCGCCGAGCGCGCGCGCGGTCGCCTCCTCGAAGCGGTCGCCGCGATCGCGCGAGGACCGGAGCAGCACGTGCTCGCCTCCGTCGTGGCCGGCGCGGAACACGAGCGAGGCCCGCGCGGCGTCGAGCCGGAGCGAGAGGAGCAGGCCGCGCGCGGTCGCGCGCGCCTGATCGAGCGCGCGCCCCCGGCCGAGCCCGAGCGCGCGCGCGCAGAAGACGGGATCGGCGACGAGGCCGCCGAACAGGGCGGCGCGGCGCGCTCGCCGGAGATCGAACGGCGCGTGGGCGAGCGCGAACGACCCGCCGCCCGAGGCGAGCGCGAGCGCCGCGCCGAAGCGGGCGAGCGCGCGGGCGAAGGAGGCCGCGCCGAGCGGCCGCGGCAGCGGACCGAGATCGATCGCGAGCCCCTCGGTGAGCGGCGTCGCGCGGAACAGCTCCTCGATCCACCGGGGCGTGAGCCGCGCCGGCCACCCCGACGCGGCGTCCCGGCCCACGGCGCGCCCGAGCGCGTCGTGCCAGGTCGGCGCGCGATCGATCATCGACTCGGTCCGGCGGAGCAGCGCCTCCGCGGCGTCGAGCACGGCGTCGGGCGGATCGCCGGGGATCTCGATGGCGCGGAGGCTCCCCTCCGCGAGCCGCCGCGCCGCCTCGTGCCGCCGCTCGACCAGGATGCGGGCGGCGTCCGCGACCGCCCCGGCGCCGCGGGCGAGCGCCTCGGCGAACCTGCGCCGTCCGGCGTCCGTCGGATCGGCGAGCAGCCCGAGGCGGGCCTCGCGCGGCGACATCCGCGCCGGCTCGGGCAGGTCGATCGCGATCGACGCCGCGCGCCAGGCCGCGGCGAGGCGGACGCGATCGGCCCAGACGACCCGCTCCAGCGTGAGCGCGTGGACCCAGTCCGCGAGCGGCGCCGCGAGCCCGGTCGGATCGGGCGGCGCGGGCGGCCGCGGGCTCGCGATGCCGAGCTCCGCGCCGAGGCCGGGGGTCTGCCCGGTGAGCTCGAGGTAGGTGGTCCGTGAGCTCACGCGCCGGAACGGATCGAGCGGATTCCTGAGCCGGGCCGCGGCCTCGGCGGCGCCCGGGCTCTCCGGATCGGCGTCGGCCGGCGCGGGCGCGCGGCGGAGGTCGCGCACCGCCGCGCGCCACGCGCGCGCCGCGCGGGCGACGTCGCGATCGAGGCGGAGCAGATCGAGGTCCATGGCCGCCTACCCGTGCACCACGGGCGCCGCCCCGAGGCGCCCGGCGATCTCGCCCTCGGCGCGCGCGAGCTCGGCCAGCCGGGCTCGCGTCGCGCCCTCGTCGCCCGCGACCTCGATGGCGAGGTCGACGAGGGTCCGGTAGTGCCGGGCCTCCGACGCGAAGAGCTCCTCGTAGAACGGCGCGAGCTCGTGCGCGCGCGCCGCGAGCCCGTCGGCGAGCAGCCGGAAGCGCTCGCAGGAGCGCGCCTCGATGATCGCGCCGACGAGCAGCCGATCGATGAGCGCGGCCCGCGCGTTGCGCGCGCAGGTGCTCGAGGCCGCCTTGCGCAGCTCGCTGGCGTACACGTCGGTCTCCGGCTTGCCGAGCGTGAGGCCGCGCCGCTCGATGACGTCGAGCAGCGCGCGGAAGTGGCGGAGCTCCTCCTCGGCGAGGTCGACGAGCGCGCGCGCGAGGCGCGGGATCGACGGCCAGCGCGCGGCGAGCGACAGCGCGTTGGACGCCGCCTTCATCTCGCAGTGGGCGTGATCGGTCAGGAGCGCCGGCAGATCGGCGAGCGCCACGTCAGCCCAGCGGGGGTCGGTCGGTAGGGTCAGGCACAGCACGCACCGCCGACCTAGAGCAAGCGCGGCGCGGCGAGAAGGGGGCCCTAGAACCCCTCGGACGACGCGCGGGTCAGCCCGCTCGACTCCAGGTGGTAGGCGAGCCCGAAGACGATCGTGGTCGGCCCGTCGCTGGAGAGCGCCCGCCGCACGCTGGCCTCGGCGGAGAACTGCGTGCCCACGTACGCCACGCCGAGCGAGAGCGCGTGCTGCCCGGCGCCCTGATCGAAGCGGTAGCCGGCGCGGAGCGGGAAGTGGTCGCCGGCGAGGTACTCGCCGCCCGCCATGATGCGGTACGTGGCGTCGGTGTAGGAGTTGAAGTCCACGAGCCCGTCGACCTCGATCGAGAAGTCGCGCGTGCCGAGCCCGACCCCTCCGCCGACGGTCGTGGGGAGCAACCCGTGGTCCGGATAGGAGAGGTTCTGTCCGACGACCGCGATGTACAAGGAGTCGGTCGGCCTGACGGTGAGCGCGGCGTCGAACGTGAACGCGTTGACGAAGGCGTGCCGGCCCATGTTGCCCGCCTCGTCGACGTCGCCCTTGTCCCTCAGGCCGCCCGAGAAGAGGCTGTCGCCGAGGCCGCCCTCGGTCCGCTTCCCCTCCTGGGTGATCCTGGCGTAGCGGCCGGCGAGCCCGACGAAGACGCGCTCGGTGAGGGGGTAGGCGAGGCCCATCCGCGCGTCGAGGTAGGAGCGCCTGAGCCCGCCCTTCCCCATGTCAACCCAGCCGCCGACGGCGGAGATGGCGCCCGCGAGCCTCCCCGTGACCGAGTCGGCCACGACGCCGCCGAGGACCAGCCGATCCGCGTCGGGGCTCCACTGGCTGATCGCCTGCAGGTGGTAGACGCGCGTCTCGACCAGCGCGGACGGATTCACGAAGATGGCCGACGTCCCGTTCCCGAGGGCGCGCAGCGCGCCGCCGAAGGCAGCGGCGCGGGGCGTCTCGTTCTCGCCGTAGGCATAGGCGACCTGCGGCGGCAGCTCCTCGGCCGCCGCCGGCTCCGCGGCCAGCGCGAGCGCGCCCGCGAGCGCGACGGCCCCGGCCCGCACGGAGGTCGAGGCTGGCGCCTGGCCCCACGACCGCTCCGGCCGCGGAGTCAGGAGTGCCCCCATTGTCAACCGGATCCCCAACGGCATCGCCTCGCCATATCCCAGACCGGGGCCATGGGGCCAAGTTCTCGAACCGTCAAAAATTGCTCGCCGTCGGTCGCTCTGTGCTGGACGGCCTCCGTTTTTCTCAAAAACCTGGAAACCGAGCCGGCTCTACCCTCTTGACGACGAGATGAGCGGGGTTTGCTCTGCGTTCGAGGGCGCATCGCCAAAATCGCCGAGCCGCGTCGGGGGTTTTGGCGGCGGGGTTCCGGGGGGGCCCTGCTGGACCGACGCGAAGCCGATTTCGCAGTGCGGCATGGCATGAATTTACATTAACGATATTCGACACTTGAATCAGGTTTCGCAGTTGGGGATAGACGCCCGGACTCACCCGGTGCTACCTCGGATTCGTCCTCGGGGCGGTCCGATGCCGCCACCGGGTCCTCCACGGGTGACCCCGAAAGGGGCTCTGCGGGCTACCGAGCTCTGTGAGGCGGTATGGGGGACGGCTGTGCCGATCTGTCTTCCAATGCGATGGACCTCGACGCGACGGTTGCACCCCCACCTCTTACGGCGCGCTTGGCTGGAGCCGAGCCGAAGGCCGGAGCAAGGGGGCCGTATTTTCACCCGCATCCAGGAGGATGCAGGCGGACGATTTTCCGAGGGCGAAGCGGCCGTGGGCGGACTGTTGAAAAGTCGACGAGCGCTTCGAATACATTCAGAATAACCTAACAATCTCCAGCTGTTAGAGGCGAGACCTCGCTGGGAGACCTGTGGATAAGTTGGGGGCGGCAGTTTCTTTGGGCCGCCCCCGAAACCTATTTTCGTGGAGCGGACTCCAGAGCTGCG